>NZ_AP026738.1 GCF_002157685.2 Comamonas thiooxydans | reverse complement strand
TGTCAAAAGTCTAATTGTGGATAGGAGGAACAGTTGCGGGGTTGGTATTGTAGCTTTTGCGGAAGTTATCCACAAAATATCAGAAGGCTGTCCCCGACTCCGGTGCGTTATAGGCTGCACATCCTAATAGATTGGCAGCCTGCTGTTTGTAAAGAATCTCTGGGCCACGCAGGTGCTGGACGGGATACCCCGTGAGTCCTTAGCAAATTCAAGGGTCATTGCATCAAAGGCGCAACGCTGTGATAATCCCCGGTTTCCCTGAATGTGTTCAGGGTGATATGAGCCGGGCGCCTTTTTTGTGCGCGCGCGCCCAGTTGCTTTAGGCGCTGTGGCGGGTGCTTTGTTCCGTTTGTTGCCTTCTGGTCCGATGACATGCACGGCATGTGAAAAAATATCGGGTTTGGCGGTGACAGTGTGCGGCGCAAAACCGGAATGGTCGGGCGCAGACATGGCGCCTTGCCGACGCAAATACTGAACCTTCTCAAGGAACCAACATGAAACGTACTTACCAACCTTCCAAGATCCGCCGCGCCCGTACCCACGGTTTCCTGGTCCGCATGAAGACCAAGGGTGGCCGTGCCGTGATCAACGCACGTCGCGCCAAGGGCCGCAAGCGTCTGGCCGTCTAAGGCCGGCGTTGGCTAGCGGTCTGCTCATTCGCTGCGCTGAAGGCCTCTGAACGGAGGCTCTCCTATGCAAAGGCTGAAAACGCGTCCGCAATTCCAGGCCACCATGTCCGCGGGCACGATTGCCCGTACCCCGCACTTCGCCCTGCATCGCATGGAGCTGGTGGCCGAGGTTCCCGACATGGTTGCCAACCCCAGGACAGGGCCCGGATCGAACGATCCGCAGGCCCTGTTTGGCATTGGTGCCGTGCGCAAGCAGGCCTGGCTGGGTGCCATGGTGCCCAAGCGCTGGGCACGCCGCTCGGTCACGCGCCACACCATCAAGCGCCAGATCTACGCGGTGTCCTCGGATTACGAGGATGCCCTGCTGTGTGCTTCCTATGTGGTGCGCCTGCGCTCGGGGTTTGACCGTAAGCAATTCGTCAGTGCAACTTCGGATCAGCTCAAGGCAGCGGTCCGCAAGGAACTGCAACAGCTTTTTGCGACCGGGGCGCGCCGCCTGACGCAGGCCCGTCAGACCGCCGAGGCGGAGGTGGATTTGAAGAAAAATTCACCTCAAGCCATTGATGGTAAAGCGCAAAAAGCTACTGATTCGATAGCGAATCAGCTGGAGAACCAGCCATGATGCAGCGACTGCTCATGGCTGTAGTGCGTGGCTACAGGCTGCTGCTCAGTCCCTGGCTGGGCTCGGCCTGTCGCTTCGAGCCGACCTGCTCGGCCTATTCCCTTCAAGCGCTGGAGCAACACGGCGCTGCGGTAGGCTCTTATCTGACGGTGCGCCGGCTGGCGCGTTGTCATCCGTGGTGTGACGGAGGGCATGATCCCGTGCCACAGCAAAAGCCCAGGCTGTTTTCCTTTCTGGACAATGCCTCGGACTCTTCCGCGACCACCCAACCTTCCTCACCTAAGAAGTCTTCATGAACGATATTCGCCGCACCATACTGTGGGTGATATTTGGCTTTTCCATGGTTTTGCTCTGGGACAAATGGCAAATCCATAACGGCAAAAAGCCCACCTTCTTCCCATCGCCGCAGACGGTCAGTGCGCCTGCTGCGGCTGATGTCAAGCCTGCTGACGTCAGCGTGCCTCAGCCCGCAGCAGCTGCTTCTGCCGGCGACGTGCCCGGTGCTGCCAATGCCGCGGCTCAGCCCGCAGCAGCCGTGACGCCCCGTCAGGATGTGATCGTGGGCAGCGATGTGATGCGTCTGACCTTCGACAGCGAAGGCGGCACGCTAAAAGCTTCCGAGCTGCTCAAGTACTCCGACACCACGGATGACAAGAAGCTCATGCAGGTGTTCGAGGAAAACGCCAAGCGCGTCTACCTGGGTCAGACCGGCCTGATCGGCGGCAACTTCCCCACGCACAAGACTCCCATGACCGTGATGCCCGGCGAGCGCGAGCTCAAGGACGGTCAGGACAGCGTGCAAGTGCGCTTCGAGTCTGCCGACCAGGGCGGTGTGAAGCTGATCAAGACCTTCACGCTCAAGCGCGGCTCCTATGCCGTCGATGTGCAGCACGATGTGGTCAACACCGGCTCGACCGCCGTGAACCCCCAGCTGTACATGCAGCTGGTGCGCGACGGCAACAAGCCCGAGCATGAGTCCAGCTTCTACTCCACCTTCACCGGTCCTGCCGTCTATACCGACGCCAAGAAGTACCACAAGGTCGAGTTCAAGGACATCGAAAGCGGCAAGGCCGAGGTCGACAAGGCCTCTCCCAATGGCTTTGTGGCCATGGTGCAGCATTACTTCGCCAGCGCCTGGCTGCTGGCCGACGGCATCCAGCGCGACAACTTCGTGCGCAAGGTGGGTGACAACCTCTACGCCGTGGGCATGATCACGCCCGTGGGCACGGTGGAGCCCGGCCAGACCAAGACCGTGAGCTCGCGCCTGTTCTCCGGTCCTCAGATCGAGCCCATGCTGGAAAAGCTCTCGCCCGGTCTGGAACTGGTCAAGGACTATGGCTGGCTGACGATTCTGGCCAAGCCGCTGTACTGGCTGCTGTCCGAGCTGCACAAGTTCATCGGCAACTGGGGCTGGTCCATCGTGGCCCTGGTGGTGCTGCTGAAGATTGCCTTCTACTGGCTCAATGCCAAGGCTTACTCCTCGATGGCCAAGATGAAGGCCATCAACCCCCGCATTCAGGAAATGCGCGAGCGTCTGAAGGACAAGCCCCAGCAGATGCAGCAGGAGATGATGCGCATCTACCGCGAGGAGAAGGTCAACCCCATGGGCGGCTGCCTGCCCATCGTCATTCAGATCCCTGTCTTCATGGCTCTGTACTGGGTGCTGCAGTCCAGTGTGGAAATTCGCAACGCGCCCTGGATTGGCTGGATTCATGACCTTTCGGTGCCGGATCCCTTCTTCATCCTGCCGCTGCTGATGACGCTGTCCTCGCTGCTGCAGACCGCCCTGAACCCCGCTCCTCCCGACCCCATGCAGGCCAAGATGATGTGGATCATGCCGCTGATGTTCAGCGTGATGTTCTTCTTCTTCCCCTCGGGTCTGGTGCTGTACTGGCTGACGAACAACATTCTGTCGATCGCTCAGCAGTGGATCATCAACAAGCGCATGGGCGTGCCGCCTCAGTTCAACCTGCCCAAGTTCGGCAAGGCTGCCGAAGGCAAGTAAGCACGGCGCCAGCGCCAACAAGAACGCCACCTGAAAAGGTGGCGTTTTTTTATGCCCGCTTGAGTAGTGTAGCGGGCCTGCCGGCCGCTTTACTTGCCGATGCAGAAGCTGGAGAAGATCACCCCCAGCAGGTCGTCGGAGCTGAATTCGCCGGTAATCGAGTTCAGCGACAGCTGTGCCAGGCGCAACTCCTCCGCCAGCAGATCCAGATGGGCGGATTGCGCCGCCAGCTGCTCGTCGGCCATCTCCAGATGGGCATCCACGGCCTGCAGGGCTTCCACATGGCGGGCGCGGGCCAGGTACAGGCCTTCGGGGGCGGATTGCCAGCCCGCCACTTCCAGCAGGCGCTTGCGCAGCGCATCCAGGCCATCGCCGGTACGGGCCGACAAGGCGATCTGCTCGGCATTGAGCTGGGCGGTGTGGCGGGACTGCACGTCGGCAGCCGCCATATCGGTCTTGTTCCAGACATGGATGACCGGTACCTGCGCGGGCAGCCTGTCCTGCAGGGTACGGGCGATATCGGCATCGGCTGCCGCATAGTCGGCCTGTTCCACGCGGGTCAGGTCGTGCAGGAAGAGCACGGCATCGGCTGCTGCAATCTCGTCCCAGGCGCGTGCAATGCCGATGCGCTCCACCTCGTCATCGCTGTCACGCAGGCCTGCGGTGTCGATCACATGCAGGGGCACGCCCTCGATCTGAATCGTCTGCTGCACCTTGTCGCGCGTGGTTCCGGCAATGGGGGTGACAATGGCCAGCTCGGCCCCCGCCAGCGCGTTGAGCAGCGAGCTTTTGCCTGCATTGGGCTGGCCGGCAATCACCACCTTGATGCCTTCGCGCAGCAGCGCGCCCTGGTGGGCGCGTGCCAGCACGGCAGTGACCTGGTGGCGCAGGCGCTCCAGCTGGCCAAAGGCATCGGCCTTCTGCAGAAAGTCGATTTCCTCCTCGGGGAAGTCCAGTGTGGCTTCCACCAGCATGCGCAGATGCACCAGGGCATCGCGCAGCACATGGATTTCCTGCGAGAACGCGCCGGACAGCGAACGGCTGGCACTGCGCGCGGCGGCTTCGGTGCTGGCATCGATGAGGTCGGCAATCGCCTCGGCCTGGGCCAGGTCGATCTTGTCGTTGAGAAAAGCACGCTCGGTGAACTCGCCGGGCTGGGCCAGGCGCAGCCCAGTCAGCACCGGCTTGCCATCTTCATTGGCGCTCTGTGCTGCTTCCAGACAGCGTGCCAGCAATAGCTGCAGCACCACGGGGCCGCCATGGGCCTGCAGCTCCAGCACATCCTCGCCCGTGTAGCTGTGCGGGCCGGGAAAGTAGATGGCCAGGCCATGGTCTATGGGCGAGCCGCCCGCATCCCTGAAGGGCAGATAAGTCGCTTCGCGCGGTTTCAGATCCTTGCCGCAAAGCGTCCGTACCAGCGCAGCAATGCCTTTGCCGGAGACCCGAACAATGCCCACGGCACCACGCCCCGGAGCGGTGGCAATGGCGGCAATCGGGTCGTTGTGGCGGGGAAGCATGGGCGGACTTTCGGTCGAGAAGAGAAGCCGCGAATCATAGCCCTGCGGGTCAAGTCCTAGGAAATCAGTGGTGAGCGCTGCTTGAGCGGCTATTTAACAAAAGAAGTATTTCATACAATCGTCACAAATCTGTCACGAAAAATGAATATATCTTCCTTTGCAATGAGACTGGGCTCCCTACTCGCCTGGATATTGCTTTTTTCACCTCCGTTTCTCATTCGATCACATGGAAAAGAGGTGGGCTACACGCTGTTGGCCGCGCTATTCTTCTATCCTTTGGCGCTGTCCCGAAAGTCTCTGGCGATCTGTATTCCACTTCTGATTTTTATCGGCGCTGCGAATATTTTTCATGCCCAGTTTTTGGGAAACATGATCGATGAGTTTTCCCTTGCCACGCTGCTGCGCACCGAGGCTCATGAGGCCACCGAGTTCCTGAACTCTATCAACCACCAGATGATTCTGGTCGTGCTGTGCTGGCTGGTGGCAAGTTTCGGATGTGGCTACTTTCTCTTTAAAAACTGCAAGGCTGGAGCAGCTCCATTTCAGAAATGGGAGAAAAGAATACTGCTGGGCATAGGATTGCTCTGGAGCAGCTTTTTTGCCTTTGGCATGACTCAGCAGTTCACCGTCAATGACTATGTGCATAAACTGCGTCATATCTACCCCATGCATATGGCCAAGGCTGCAGTGCGTTATGGAGATCTGGAAAAAGAGGTTTTCTATCAGCCGACACTGCCTGCCAGGCCAGGTGCGTCTCAGGCGAACACCTTGGTGGTGATTATTGGGGAGAGCGCCAGCAGCCATCGCTGGTCACTATTGGGCTATCAGGAAGACGATACCAATCAGTCACTGAGGCAGGTTTCCGGTTTGCGTACCTACAAGGTCATGGCTCATGGCTTCAATACCGCAAAGGCGCTGCCCTATATTTTGACGGGGCAGTCTGCTTTCGACAGCCAGAAAAATGCCTCGCCTTCGTTCCTGGATTTGGCTCGGCATGCTGGCTACAAGACCTTTGTCTTTTCCAACTCCAGATTCAATGACAAGAGCGAGGATATGTACTCGCAGATATTGCGTCGCTCTGCGGATGTCTATGCCAAGGTGGGCAATGGGGCACATGACGAAGTGATGACGACTTGGCTGAAGAAGTCGCTGGCGGATGAAGCGTCACACAAGCTAGTGGTTCTTCATACCTATGGCAGTCATCCCGATATCTCCCAGCGCTACCCTCGTTCCCGCTATGAGGGCACAGATGCTTACGATAACTCGATTCGCTATACCTCGGACCTGCTGGCCGACTGGATTCGAATGGTGGATGAAGCGTCTGACGCGCCCAGCGCGCTGCTTTACGTGTCTGATCATGGCCTTGGAGTTCCTCCTTGTGTGGACAGCCCTCGCCAGGGCAATGATCAGTCAGTGCTGGAGGTGCCACTGGCATATTGGGCGAACGAGGCCATGAGGAGTCTCCAGGGGAGTGAAGAGGCGGCGATCTCCGAAAGTCCTATGGAACACAGCACGACTCTGGCGCCCGAGATATTGATTGCAGCTCAGGGATACGACGTCCGCACGGCGATGCCGCATTTGCAGGACAGCCGGAAGCTGCATTTCGATGGCGAGCCTTATGCCGAGCTCTATCGCGACGATGCCTGCACGCCCTGAGGTGCAAAATCTTCATGTCTTATGCATTGTTTGCATAATGTTATGATTTTGTTTGCATTGTTATTGAACAGTCATGGCTGTTTGACCTTAAACGCCGAGCTGCACCCCCTCTTTTTTTGATAGCACTCGGCCTACAATCCAAAATCCGATTTCATCGTCCGCAGGAGCACAGGGGCCGGGCTGTGTGCCTATAGAGAGTCCTTACTGCGGATGACTTACTTTGCGAGCTGGAGACCGCTGATGTCCGACACCAAGCCCATTACCTCGATTGATAAACGTGCGTTGCTGCGTCAGGCAGCCCTGGAGTATCACGAGTTCCCCAAGCCCGGCAAGGTGGCCATCACGGCGACCAAGCCCATGGCCAATCAGCATGATCTGGCTCTGGCCTACTCGCCCGGCGTGGCTGCGCCCTGCGAGGAAATCGTCAAGGACCCCGCTGCGGCCTTCAAATACACCAGCCGCGGCAACCTGGTGGGCGTGATCTCCAACGGTACGGCAGTGCTGGGCCTGGGCGACATCGGTGCGCTGGCCTCCAAGCCCGTGATGGAGGGCAAGGGCGTGCTGTTCAAGAAGTTCGCCGGCGTCGATGTGTTCGATATCGAGATCGACGAGAAGGACCCGCAAAAGCTGGTCGACGTGATTGCTGCGCTGGAGCCCACCTTCGGTGCCATCAACCTTGAAGACATCAAGGCGCCCGAGTGCTTCTTCGTGGAGCGCGAGCTGCGCAAGCGCATGAACATTCCCGTCTTCCACGACGACCAGCACGGCACGGCCATCACCGTGGCAGCGGCCATGGTCAACGCGCTCAAGGTCGCCGGCAAGAAGATCGAAGAGGTCAAGCTGGTGGCGTCGGGTGCCGGCGCCGCGGCTCTGGCCTGCCTGAACCTGCTGCTGGAAGTGGGCCTGAAGCGCGAGAATGTGTTCGTGACCGACATTGCCGGCGTGGTCTACGAGGGCCGTACCGAGCTGATGGACCCGGACAAGGCGCTGTTTGCCCAGAAGACCGAGCTGCGCACGCTGGGTGAGGTGATTGAGGGCGCCGACGCCTTCCTGGGCCTGTCCGCCGGCAACGTGCTCAAGCAGGACATGGTCAAGAAGATGGCGGCCAGGCCCATCATCTTCGCGCTGGCCAACCCCAACCCGGAAATCATTCCTGAAGATGTGAAGGCGGTGCGCGACGACGCCATCATCGCCACGGGCCGCACGGACTACCCCAACCAGGTCAACAACGTCCTGTGTTTCCCCTACATCTTCCGTGGTGCGCTGGACTGCGGTGCGACCACCATCACCACCTCCATGGAGATCGCCTGCGTGCACGCGATTGCCGCGCTGGCCCAGGCCGAGCAGTCCGAAGAAGTGGCAGCCGCCTATGTGGGCGAGGTGTTGAGCTTCGGCCCCGAGTACCTGATTCCCAAGCCCTTCGATCCGCGCCTGATGCTGATCGTGGCACCCGCCGTGGCTCAGGCTGCGGCCGAAGCCGGTGTGGCCAAGCGTCCCATCCAGGACATGGATGCCTATCGCGAGCACCTGAAGACCTTTGTCTACGCCTCTGGCACCATGATGAAGCCCATCGTGCATGCCGCCAAGAAGGCCACCAAGAAGCGTGTGGCCTATGCCGAGGGCGAGGAAGAGCGCATCCTGCGCGCGGCCCAGATCGTGGTGGATGAACGCATTGCCCGCCCGACACTGATCGGCCGTCCCGCCATCATTGCCCAGCGCATCGAGAAGTTCGGTCTGCGCATGAAGGAAGGTGCCGACTACGACGTGGTCAACGTCGAGCATGACGAGCGCTACCGCGACTTCTGGCAGAGCTATCACCGCATGACGGAGCGCAAGGGCATCACTGCCCCCATCGCCAAGATTGAAATGCGCCGCCGCCTGACGCTGATCGGCTCCATGCTGCTGCACAAGGGCGAGGTCGACGGCCTGATCTGCGGCACCTGGAACAATACCAATGTGCACCTGAACTACATCGATCAGGTCATCGGCAAGCGCAGCGGCGTGGCCACCTATGCCTGCATGAACGGTCTGCTGCTGCCCGAGCGCCAGGTGTTCCTGGTCGATACCCACGTCAACTACGACCCCACGGCCGAGCAGCTGGCCGAGATCACCATCATGGCCGCCGAGGAAATGATGCGCTTCGGCATCAAGCCCAAGGCTGCGCTGCTGAGCCACTCCAACTTCGGCTCCAGCAACCAGCCCAGCGCCGTCAAGATGCGCCAGACCCTGGAGCTGTTGCGCGAGCAGGCTCCCTGGCTGGAAGTCGATGGCGAAATGCACGGCGATGTGGCTCTGGACGGCAAGGCCCGCGCCAAGCTCATGCCCAACAGCACGCTGCTGGGTGATGCCAACCTGCTGGTGTCGCCCAACATCGACGCCGCCAACATCAGCTACAACCTGCTCAAGCAGGCGGCCGGCGGTGGCATTGCGGTGGGTCCGGTGCTGCTGGGTGCGGCCAAGCCCGTGCATGTGCTGACGCCCAGCACCACGGTGCGCCGTATCGTGAACATGACGGCGCTGACCGTGGCCGACGCCAACGTCAGCCGTTAATTACGCAGCAAAAACAAAAGCCCGCCGTGCATGGAGCACGGCGGGCTTTTTTTGTGCCTGCGGCGAGGCCTACCAGGTGCGGCTGACGCCTGTGTCCACCGTGCCAAAGATTTCCACGCTGCCGGAACCGCTGGAGCTGGAGGAGGCCGGCATGGTGCCGGAGCAGGCCGTCAGCGCCAGCGTGGCGGCGGCTGCGGCCAGGGAGAGCCATTTGCGCATCTGCATTTCCTTGTCCGCATCCATTGCGGCTTATGGCCCATGGTAGCGGGCCGAAAATCCCCCGCCGTAACAGCTTGTTTTGCCTGAGATTGGTATGAAACCAATTCTGGATAAGCATTGAAAGCTATCAAATTTGATCAGGTCTCCAGATACAGCTCGGCCAGCCGCTCGCGCGCGGCGCCATCCACACCCAGCACCTGGGTCAGATAGCGGTCCACGCTGCCATGCTGGGCGCGCACCACATCGACCGAGGCCATCAGATAGGACGGCTGCACGCGCCATAGCGCATCCAGAGCCTCTTCGGACAGCTGGCCGTACATCTGGGCGGGGCGCCTGAAGTATTGATTGGTCAGCAGATAGTCTTCCATGATCTGCTCCTCGTCCACACCCAGGGCCGTCAGCAGCAGGGCAGCGGCCCAGCCCGTGCGGTCCTTGCCGGCCGTGCAGTGAAAGACCAGCGGCGCATCGCTGAGCTGCAGCAGCGCGAGGAACTGTGCAAAGCGATTGCCGTACACGTTCACAAAGCTGCGGTAGGTGTCGTGCATCAGCTCCTCGGTATCGCTGCTGCTGAGGTTGCGGCCCTGCTCCATCATGGACTGGGCGCGCTGCACTACCGTGGGCTCGACGACCAGGGCATGGCGTTCGATCCTGGGCCAGTCATAGGAGAGATGCGCGCTTTCACCTTCGCCGCGAAAGTCCGCGCTGCGGTGGATACCCAGCTTTTGCAGTTGCTCCAGATCCTGCTGTGTCAGATGCGCCAGATGGGCGGAGCGGTACAGCTTGCCCCATTGCAGGCGGCGGCCGTCCAGGCCCCGATATCCGCCCAGATCACGGAAATTGGAGGCTCCAGAGAGGGAGACTTGGCGCGCCGGGCGCTCCGTCAGCAGGTCGTGGTTCAGTTGCATACCAATGCTTATAGCGGATTGCAAAGACCCATCCATGTCATCCGTGTTACCCGGGCACGGCACCGGGAACGTCGGCCCGAACGGAAAGCGCCGCATGCCCAGGACATGCGGCGCCGAACCTGTCCGAAGCGGTTTTGCGACAGTGCCTTCGCTCTCAATGGCTGCTCGCACTGCCCCGCAGCATGTGCTTGAGCAGCTTGCCGGTCGCGGTGCGCGGCAGCGTGTCACGGACTTCGAAGATGCGCGGAATCTTGTAGCGAGCCAGCCTGGTTTCCATGAACTGGCGCAGATCGTCATGGACCAGCGTCTTGCCAGGCTTCAGGGTCAGCACCGCCACCACGGTCTCGCCCCATTCGGGATGAGGGCGGCCGATGACGGCCACGTCCTGCACATCGGAGTGGGTGCAGAGCACGTCTTCCACTTCCTTGGAATAGACGTTCTCGCCGCCGGTGACGATCATGTCCTTGAGTCTGTCCACGATGTAGAGATAGCCGTCCTCGTCCACGCGCGCCAGGTCGCCGCTGCGATACCAGCCCTGGTCGTCCAGCACGGCGGCCGTGGCATCGGGATTATCCAGATAGCCTTGCATCATGGCCGCAGAGCGCAGGCAGATCTCGCCCACTTCGCCGGGGCCGCACAGGCTGCCGTCCTGGCGGCGCACCTCCAGTTCAACGCCGGGTATGGCGCAGCGGCCTATGGAGCCTGCCTTGGCCACGGCTTCTTCGGGGTAGAGCACGGTGCCCAGCGGACCTGATTCGGTCATGCCATAGACCTGCATGAAGCGGTCGCTGCGATAGACCTGAGCCAGCTTGCGTGCCATGTCTGCGCCCAGCGGGCCACCGCCGTAGGCCCACAATCGCATGGCGCTGAAGTCGTAGCTGGCCACATCAGGCACCACGGACAGCGGAGCCAGAAATGCAATCGGTGCGCCAAAGGTGAAGCTGATGCGTTCCTGCGCCAGCGTTTCCAGAAACTCCCTGGGCGCATATTCGCGCATCAGCACGGCGGTGCCGCCCATGAGCAAGGTGCCCAAAAACCAGTTGTTCAGTGGCGACGAGTGCCAGATGGGCATGGCGATCAGCGTGCGCTCCGTGGGCGCCAGCGAGGTGGCCGCAGCTGCACACAGGGCGGCATGGAAGACATTGGCATGGCTGTGCAGGCAGCCCTTGGGCTGGCCCGTGGTGCCGGAGGTGTAGAGAATCTCGGCCAGCGCGTGTGGCGCGGGTCGGCCATGCTCGTCGCCGCAGGGCGCAGCCTGCGCCAGCAGCTCATCGAAGAAGCCCAGGCCTTCGGCTGCAGAAGCCGTGCTCAGCCACTGCATGCCTGTCAGTGGCTGTGGTTCTGCCTGGATGGTTGTGATCAGCGAAGCGCGCGCACCGTCCACCAGGCACAGTCGAGCACCCGAATGGCGCAGTATGTAGCTGACTTCCGGGGCCTGCAGCTTGTGGTTGATGGGCACGACGACCGCACCCAGCCGCCAGGCGCCAAGCAGCGCAAACACAAAGCCCGGGGTGTTGAAGCACAGCAGGCCTACCTTGTCGCCCTGGCGCACGCCTTGCTCATAAAGCACGGTGGCGGCTCGGCGGCCTGCCAGTGCCAGTGCGGCATAGCTCCAGTCCTGGCCGTCGGCGCGCAGCGCCAGTTTTTCGGGGCGCGTGCGTGCCTGCTGGTCGAGCAGGGAAATGAAATTCATCATGGCTGGCGTCCTCCTCAGCCTGTCCAGGCATTGCGCAGCAGGGCGGCCGGGTCGCTGCTGCCGCAGGCAACACCTGCCACCGGGCCCCAGTCCGGGTCGAAGCGGCTGCCGATGAAGGCCGAAGCACTGTCGCTGCCCGCATGCTGCAGCATCAGCGTGGCTTGCACCGTGGTGGCCAGGCGCTGGGTGAAACGGCGAGCCTCGCGCTCCAGCTCCTGCGGGGGCTGGGTGACGGCCTCGCGCAGCTTGTCCACCTGCGCACGCAGCACGGCTTCCTCCGAACCGACTTCACGCAGATGGTCCAGCAGCAGATGGGCGTCGTCCGGGTTGCGGGCAATGGCGCGCAGCACATCCAGGCACATGACGTTGCCCGACCCCTCCCAGATGGAGTTGACGGGTGCCTCGCGGAACAAGCGACCCATGGGTCCGGTCTCCACATAGCCGTTGCCGCCGAAGACTTCCATGGCTTCGCCGGTGTAGCCCACGGCACGCTTGCAGTTCCAGAACTTGGCGGCAGGCGTGACGATGCGGCGCCAGGCCTGATCCAGGGCGTCTTCGGAGCCAAAGCGTGCAGCCAGATCCATGGCCAGCCAGGTGGCGGCTTCGGATTCCAGTGCCATATCGGCCAGCAGGCCGGTCATCACCGGCTGCTCGGCGAGAGGCAGGCCGAAGGCATGGCGGTTGCGCGTGTAATGCAGGGCCTGGACCAGGGCCTGGCGCATGAAGCCAGCACTGGACAGCGCACAGTCCAGGCGGGTGTAGGTAGCCATTTCGATGATGGTGGAAATGCCCCGGCCTTCCTGGCCTATGAGCACGCCCCAGGCGTCGTCGAACTCCACTTCGCTGCTGCTGTTGGAGCGGTTGCCCACCTTGTCCTTGAGGCGCTGGATGTGAATGGCGTTCTTGCTGCCGTCGGGTCGCCAGCGTGGCACGAAAAAGCAGGTGGGGCCGCGTTCCTCGGTCTTGGCCAGCACCAGATGTCCGTCGCACATGGGGGCCGAGAAGAACCACTTGTGGCCGGTGATCAGGTATTCCTCGCCCCAGGGGCCGCTGCTGCCCGATGGGTTCAGGGCCACGGCACGCGTGGTGTTGCTGCGCACATCGCTGCCGCCCTGGCGCTCCGTCATGCCCATGCCCACGGTGATGGAGCGCTTGCCCTCGGCGGGAATGTCGCGCGCGTCGTAATCGGTGGATTCCAGCAGCGGCCCCAGCACCGCATTGAGTTGCGGGTTGATGCGCACCAGCGGAATGCTGGCCTTGGTCATGGTCGTCGGGCAGGTCGAGCCGGACTCGATCTGGCTGTGCATGAACAGCGATGCGCCATAGGCCGCCCAGGCCGTCTGCCGCTTGTCGGTGAAGGGCAGGTTGGAGATGCCGTTGCGCCGTGCAATCGTCATCATCTGGTGCCATGCGGGGTGAAAGCGCACCTGGTCGATACGCTCGCCTGCGGGCGAATGCGTGTGCAACTCGGGCTCGAAGTGGTTGGCTTCTTCTGCGGCGCGCAGCGTGGCTTCGGCGCCATATTCCGCGCCCTGGCGTTGCAGCTCCGGGTCGCGCCACTGTGCGCCGCCGCGTGTCACGGCACGCTGCAGCACCGGGTCGCTGGTGTAGACGTTGTAGTCCTTGAGCTCCGGAGCCTGGTTATGGGGATGAATGCCGGTCATGATGTCTCCTTCTTGCTATGTGGCCCTGCCCGCAGCAGGGCGCAGGGCTTTGTGATTTCTATGTCATGCGCAACTGGCGGTCGTAGGCCGCCAGGGCAGGTTCAGGATGGCCGTTTCATCTTGCAGCTGGTGTCCAGGCTGGCCGCCTGTGCGGAAACCGTGCTCACGGGCTTCCATCCCAGGCCCGTTCCTTCCTGGTCATGCACCACGGTCTTGCCGTCCACTTGTTCCCAGCTCAGCACATGGATGGGTTGCTGGGCCTGGTGATCGCTCTTGCGCATTTCCACGGGGCCGTTGAGACCTTCGAAGCGCACGCCCGACATCCTGGCCGCCACGGCGGCAGGTTCCACGGACTTGGCCTCGCGAATGGCCTGGGCCAGCATCAGCATGGCGTTATGGCCCAGGCCGTTGATGAAGTCCTCGTTGAACTGGCGCTTGAAGCCCGGCAGCAGCGGGCTGCTCATCAGCGGCTCAGAGTTGGGGCTGAAGGCCGAGATCAGCTTGACCCGGCCCTGTCCTGCCGCACCCATGGCGCTGGGCACGCCGAAGTTGTTGCCGTTGAGGGTGTAGAAGTCCGTGCTCAAGCCAGCTTCGCGTGCGGCCCGCACGATCAGCGCCAGATCGGCACCGAAGTCCGCGGTGATGACGGCATCGGCCCCGGATTGCTTGATCTTGGCGATATAGGGGGAGTAATCCTTGACCTGGCCCAGCGGGTGGAAGTCATCGCCCACGATCTTCAGGTCGGGGCGCTTGGCCGCCAGCATGCTGCGTGCGGCGCGCGAGACTTCCTGGCCGTAGGCATAGTTGGGGTTGAGCAGAAAGACCTGCTTCACCTGCTTTTGCCCGGCCAGATAGGAGGTCAGCGCGGCCACCTTCATGTCCGAATTCGCATCGGTGCGAAAGTGCCAGTAGCTGCATCTGGCATTGGTCATCTGCGGCGCCTGGGCCGCATAGTTCAGGTAGATGATTTCCTTGCCGGGGTTGCGGCTGTTGTGCTTTTCGATGGCTTCCTGCAGTGCCAGGCCCACGGCCGAGGAGCTGGCACCCTGCACCACATAGCGGATGTTCTGTCCGATGATGGAGTTGAGCTGGCTCAGTGCCTCCTGGGCGGAGAGGCGGTTGTCGAAGGGCACGACCTCGAACTTCACGGCACCGGCCCAGCTTTGCTCGTTGGCAAGCTTGGCGCTGTACTGGAAGCTCTTGAGCACATTCAGGCCCAGCCCCGCCATGGGGCCGCTCATGGCATCCAGCGAGGCAATCTTCACCACCGTGGCCGGCTGCGCATGAACGAGTGATGCGCAGGCCAGAGCCACTGCCGCCAGGGGAGTGGAAATACGAGGGTGCATGCTTGTCTCCGTCCTCTCATAAGAATTTTTTATTCATCAGGCCGCAATGCACAATGGCATCGAGGTACCTGTCAAAAATTCTAGGAAACCGTGCAAAAAAGGTGTTCGGATTTGGCCAGCATGAAACCACGTACTCCTTCCGCCGCGACAGCAGGGCGTCGCCGCCCTTTGCAGTCCCGTGCGCGGCAGACGTTTCAGGCCCTGCAGGACGCCTTTGTTCGGCTTTTGCTTGAGCGCAGCTACGCGGAAATCACCGTGCGCGAGATCGTCCTGGTGGCGGGCACCGGGCTGGGCAGCTTCTATGAGTACTTCTCAGGCAAGGAGGACCTGGCCAAGGTTTGCCTGCATCTGCGCTCCAAGTCGCTGCTGCTGGGCATTCGCGGCGTGACCGGCAGCCATGCAGGCCAGCCGCTGATGCAGATTGCCGAGGCGGTGGTGGAGTCACAGTTGCAGGCGCACCGCGAGCGGGCAGATGAATGGGGTGCCCACTACCTGCTGGAGCGCCACTACTCCACTTCCGAGGCCTACCGGAAGATGTTCGAGCGCTTTGTGGACGCCTGGGCCGCAGCCATAGAGCAGGCCGCCGATCTGTCCCCGGACTACCCGGTGCGCGATGCAGCACGGGTGTGCCAGTGCATTCTGTATGGCCTGTTCAACCACAGCTATCTGGCCACCGATGTCCCGCCGGATCCGGACTTGCTGCGCCAGCGCGCCAACACGGCCATATCTGCGTATCTGAACGCCTTGCGCTGCGCTGCCTGAAATGAAAAAGACCGCCGGCGGCAAAGCCGTGGCGGTCTCTATGTGCTGGGTGGCAGGGCTGGCGATCAGCTCACATGCTTGCCCACAATGCCGGCCAGCTCGAACATGCTGATCTGCTCCTTGCCGAACACCGGTTTGAGCTTGGCGTCAGCGTTGATGGCGCGCTTGTCCTTGGCATCCTGCAGGCCGTTGGCCTTGATGTAGTCCCAGAGCTTCTTGATCACGTCGGGGCGCGAGGTGGGTTCGCTGCCGATCACGGCGGCCAGATCGGCGCTGGGCTTGAGCGTGGCGCTCACGGTGCGGGGCTTCTTCACCGCAGCGGTCTTGGTCGTCGCCTTGGTCGCCGTCTTGGCGGCGGTCTTCTTGGCTGCGGTGCCTGTCTTCTTGGCGGCAGCCGTCGTGGTCTTGGCCGCTGCTGCGCCAGCCGTCTTGCGCGCCGGGTATTTGCCTTCGCGCTGCTCGAACTCGAAGTTCACCTTGCCCGCAGCGCCATCCCAGACCAGGAAGGCCTTGAAGTTGCGGCGCGTGCGGTTGGAGACGAACTTCTCCAGCAGATCGGTCTTGCCGGTCTGCAGCAGCTTGCTCATCTGCTCGCGCTCGATGGGCTGCTGCAGGATGATCTGGCCGCTCTTGAAGTCGCAGCTGGGCGTGGTCTGGGCCAGCGTGGGAACGGCCTTGGAGCAGACATAGTTGGCGCCATGCTCGAAGACGGGCGAGCCGCACTTGGGGCAGGGGCCCAGGCTTTGCTGGTGGGCAAAGTCCACGATCTCGCCGGTGTCCTCGGAGTCCTTGTCGTCGCCGAAGTCGAATTCCAGCTTGAAGTTGCTGTTTTCCTCGTCACGCACGATGGCGACTTCGGCCACGAACGGCCAGCCGGCCTTGGAGCGGAAGCCTTCCAGCGGGCCGATGCGGCGCTCGCGCAGCAGCTGCTCGGCCTCGGCCGTCTCGAAGGTGCGGCCGGCAGGGGATTTGGTGAACGAGAAGCCGCAGCCTTCGCTGGCGCCATTGGCGCCCGTGCAGGCGTAGCGGCGGTAGTTTTCCTTGACCACGCCGCCGCAGTTGGGGCAGGGCGTGGAAAGCGTCGCGTAGTCGCCGGGAATGGTGTCGCGGTCGTATTCCTTGGCCTTCTTGACCAGCTTCTCGGTCATGGCCTGGATCTGCTGCATGAAGGCTTCGCGCGAGAGCTGGCCTTTTTCCATCTGCGACAGCTTGAATTCCCATTCGCCGGTCAGGTCGGCGCGGCACAGCTCCTCGACTTCCAGGCCGCGCAGCAGCGTCATCAGCTGGAAGGCCTTGGCCGTGGGGATCAGCTCGCGGCCTTCGCGCAGCATGTACTTTTCCGTCAGCAGGCCTTCGATGATGGCCGCACGCGTGGCTGGCGTGCCCAGGCCTTTTTCCTGCATGGCTTCGCGCAGCTCGTCGTCGTCGATCTGCTTGCCGGCGCTTTCCATGGCACCCAGCAGCGTGGCTTCGGAGTAGCGTGCAGGCGGCTTGGTCTTGAGGCCCTTGACATCGGCGTGGTGGGTGCGCGGCTGCTCGCCGGGCTTCACGGCCACCAGAGGCTGGCCCTTGTCGCCTTCCTTGGCGTCCTCCACCTCGTTGGCGGCTTCCTTGCCGTAGATGGCCAGCCAGCCCGGCTTGACCAGCACCTTGCCCTCGGTCTTGAAGCTGTGCTGCTCCACCTTGCTGATGCGTGTGGTGACCTGGTATTCGGCGCTGGGGAAGAACACGGCCATGAAGCGGCGCACGACCAGGTCGTACAGCTTCTGTTCGGCTTCCGACAGGCCCGAAGGAGCCTGGGTGGTCGGAATGATGGCAAAGTGATCCGACACCTTGCTGTTGTCGAAGACGCGCTTGGTGGGGCGGATGTAGTTGTCGTTGATGGCCTGCTGGGCAAAGGGCGCCAGATGACGCATGCCGCTGGTGGCCAGCATGTCGAAGGTCTGGCGTGCCACGGGCAGATAGTCCTCGGGCAGGGCGCGCGAGTCGGTACGCGGGTAGGTCAGGGCCTTGTGGCGTTCGTACAGGCTTTGCGCCAGCGCCAGCGTGGTCTTGGCCGAGAAGCCGAACTTGCCGTTGGCCTCGCGCTGCAGGCTGGTCAGGTCGAACAGCAGGGGCGAAGCCTGAGTGGTGGGCTTGCTCTCTTCGGTCACCTGGGCTGGCTTGCCCTGCACGGCGGCGGCAATCGCTTCGGCATCGGCCTTGTTCCACAGGCGGTCGGCCTTGGCCTCGGCATCGTCCGATTTCTTCCACTGCGGGTTGAACCACTTGCCCAGGTACTGGCCGGCCTGGGCGTCGAAAGTGCCGTGCACTTCCCAGTAGTCGCGGCTGACGAACTGGCGGATCTTTTCCTCGCGCTCCACCACCAGGGACAGGGTGGGGGTCTGCACGCGACCCACGGTGGTCAGGAAGAAGCCTCCGTCGCGCGAGTTGAAGGCCGTCATGGCACGCGTGCCGTTGATGCCCACCAGCCAGTCGGCTTCGGAGCGGCTGCGCGCGGCGCTGGCCAGGCCCTGCATCTGGGCATCGCTGCGCAGATTGTTGAAGCCGTCGCGAATCGCCTGCGGCGTCATGGATTGCAGCCACAGACGCTTGACGGGTTTGCCCAGGCCGCCCTTGGCGCCGCCCGCGTATTGCTCGATCAGGCGGAAGATCAGCTCCCCCTCGCGGCCCGCGTCACAGGCGTTGATGAGTTCGGTCACATCCTTGCGCTTGGCCTGCTTGACCACGGCGTTCAGACGGGTCTTGGTCTTGTCCACGGGCTTGAGGTCGAAGCGCGGGGGGATGACCGGCAGATTGGCAAAACTCCATTTGCCGCGTTTGACATCGAATTCTTCGGGCGCCTGAATTTCCACCAGGTGGCCGACCGCACTGGTCACCACATAGCTGTCGGATTCGAAATAGTCATCGTGTTTTTCGAACTTGCCTGCCACCGGGGTCAGCGCACGGACGATGTCCTGTGCGACAGAAGGCTTTTCTGCAATCACCAGGGTTTTAGTCATTGTGTGTTCTCGTCGTCATTAACCACCTGAACCCGAATCGAAACTCAGGCTCATACAATTCGCTTCTCACGCGCGCGCATGCGCACATGTGTGCATATTCAAAGTATCAGAGAAAACATGCCCCGCACATCACTGGCCTCTTCCACAGGCCGTCGTATCCAGACCCGGCGCTCCGGCGTGCATGGCAAAGGCGTTTTCGCCGCGCAGGATATTGCGGAAGGCGAAACCATTATTGAGTACGTGGGTGAAGTGATTGACTGGCAGGAGGCGCAGGACCGTCATCCGCATGATCCCAGCCAGCCCAATCACACTTTTTACTTTCAGGT
Organism: Comamonas thiooxydans; assembly: GCF_002157685.2. Lineage (NCBI taxonomy): Bacteria > Pseudomonadati > Pseudomonadota > Betaproteobacteria > Burkholderiales > Comamonadaceae > Comamonas > Comamonas thiooxydans. Next base: position 5,895,198 of record NZ_AP026738.1, on the reverse strand, counting down.
CGACGATGAGCGGGTGATAGACGCCACGCACAAGGGCAATTCCTCGCGCTGGATCAACCACAGCTGCGCGCCCAACTGCTACACCGACGAGATTGACGGTCGCGTCTATATCGTGGCGCTACGCAATATTGCAGCGGGCGAGGAACTGAACTACGACTATGGCCTGATGGTGGAGGAGCGCTATACGGCCAAGCTCAAGGCTGAATATGCCTGCTACTGTGGCGCTGCGAACTGCCGCGGCACCATGCTGGCGCCGAAGCGGGGCTGGAAGCCTCCGATGCCTCACGGCTCCCCCTGAGCGGCTTTGCCGCTTCCCCCTCTCTCGCTTCGCGGGAGGGGGACGACGCCATCGCCGCGAGGCGGCTCTTTCTCGGCGTCTCTGAGTTGGAACATGCTTGTTCAAGGCGTGCTCGCTGAATAGAAATTTTGGATAAAGAAAAATGACTCAGCCGATTCACTGGAATGCCGAAGCCTTGTGGGAAGCCATTGCACCGCAGTTGCCGGGCTTTACGGTCGAGGTGCTGCCGACCATCGACTCCTCAAATACCGAACTCATGCGCCGCGCGCGCGACGGACTGACGGAGCCGGTGCTGCTGATTGCCGAGCAGCAAACCCAGGGCCGAGGCCGCCTGGGCCGCAATTGGGTCAGCGGCGTCGGTGATTCGCTGATGTTCTCGCTGGGCCTGCCGCTGGCACCGCGCGACTGGTCGGGGCTGTCATTGGCGGTGGGCGTGAGTGTGGCCGAGAGCCTGCAGCCCCAGCTTCCCGCAGCGGGGGCTGCGCCCAAGATCGGCATCAAATGGCCCAACGATCTGTGGCTGGAGGGCGACCGCAAGCTGGCCGGTATTCTGATCGAGACCGCCAGCTTTGTCGGCGGGCAACAGCACGATATGACGGCGCCGCGCTATGTGGTGATCGGTATCGGCATCAATGTGCGTCCCCGTCCTGGTGACGGCATGCGCACGGCCCCGGCCTGCCTGCAGGAGCTCGATGCCGCGCTGGATGCGCCCACGGCCCTGGCCTGCATATTGCCCAACCTAGTGGCCGAGGTGCAGAGCTTTGCCCGGCATGGCTTTGCGCCGCTGATGCAGCGTTTCGCCCAGCGCGACCTGCTGGCCGGACGCGAGGTGAATCTGAGCGACGGCACTAGCGGCATGGCTCAGGGTGTGGCTGCCGATGGCGGCTTTCTGGTGCGTACAGCGACCGGGCTGCAAGCCGTGACCAGCTCTGAAATCAGCGTGCGTCCGGCCGGCAGCCCGCTGCAGGCTTGAAATGAAGCACCTCCTGAGGCGCTTTACGCCTTCCTCCTCTCTCTACGCGCTGCGCGCCAGGGGAGAAGGACGCAGCCCTCGCTGCGGGGCCGCCCTTGCCCGGCTGCCCGCGATTGGAATGCGCCAGGTTCACAGGCTAAGTAAGGGCTGTAACCTGGCGGATAACATTGATATGGGAACGCCATGCTGAGAATTGTTTTTCTGCTCCTGGTGCTGGGCAACGCCGGCTACTACCTGTGGAGCCACGGCCATCTGGCCGGCATGGGGCTGGCGCCGGAGTTGCAGTCCGAGCCGCAGCGCCTTCAGGAGCAGATCAGGCCGGATGCCCTGGTGCTGCAGCAGCCCGAAGCGGCGCAAGCTCCGACCATTGAACCCGCAAAAACTGCGGAGCCCGAAGCACCTGCGGTGGACGACAGCGCGCCGCCCGCCGCTCCCGAAAGCAAGTCGGATGGCAAGCCCGAAGCCGCAACCGTCGCGGCCAGGGAAACCAAGGATGCCAAGGACACGAAGGATGCCAAGACAGCTATCAAGGAGCCCGAGGCCTGCTATCAGGCCAACGGCATCGAAGAGGCGCAGGCCGACAGCATTCGCCGTGCGCTGGCGGGCAAATCCAGGAGCGATTGGGAGCTGGTGGCAAGCCATCAGGGCGGGCGCTGGATGGTCTATATGGGCAAGTTCCCAGACGCCGAATTCATGGATCGCAAGCGCGGCGAGTTGCGCCTGATGAATATCGACTTCGACCGCGCCGGCGGCAGCTTCGAGCCCGGTCTGTCGCTGGGGCGTTTTTCGACGGAAGAAGCTGCCCAGCGTCAGCTGGCCACTTTCGCGCGCCAGGGCGTGCGCACCGCGCGCGTGGTGCAGGAGCGCCCCGATGTGACCACCTATGCGCTGCGTCTGCCCAAGGCCACGCCGAGCTTGCGCAACGAAGTGGCGGCGCTGGCTGGCAAGAACCTGGTGCCCAAGGCCTTGCAGGCCTGCGCCAAGTAATTTTCGTAGCACTTATCGCAAAAAAGGCCTGCATTTGCAGGCCTTTTGTATTGGAAAACCAGTTACGACAGGCGCAACCAGCTCCTGTTTTTTAGTCAAGATGAATATTGGCGACAGCTGCCAGCTTCTTCATCTTGGCCACTTCGCTGGCGATCTGCTTGGTGAAGTCGGCGCTCGATGTGCCCGAGGGGTACAGGCCTTGAGCAGCCATGCGCTGCTTGACGGCGGGATCCTTGAGTGCGGCAATGATGGCTTTTTGCACACGTTCCACTTGTGCGGCGGGCGTGTTCTTGGGGGCCACCAGGCCGAACCAGGAAGGCTCGTTCAGATCGGGGTGACCGGCCTGCGCATAGGTCTGCACATCGGGCAGCACGTCCAGGCGTTCATGCCAGGACACGGCCAGGGCGCGCACCTTGCCCGACTTGATATGGGGCAGGGACGAGTTCACCTGATCGAAGTACACGGGAACCTGGTTGCCCAGCACGTCGTTGATGGCCGGTGCAGAGCCACGGTAGGGGATGTGGTGCATTTCGGTGCCCGTGCTCTTGAGGAACTGGGCGCCCCACATATGGCCGATGGTGCCGTTGCCGGGGGTGGCATAGGACACCTTGCCGGGGTTGGCCTTGAGGTAGGCCACAAACTCGGCAAAAGTCTTCACGGGAATCAGCTTGGGGTTGATCACCAGCACGCCGGGTGCCTTGACGATCTCGGTCACGCCCACGAAGTCGTTGATCGCGTCGTAAGGCAGCTTCTTGAACACGGCGGGATTCACGCCATGGGTGGACAGGGTGGCAATACCGAAAGTCACGCCATCGGTGGCGCGAGCCACTTCGGCCATGCCGATGGAGCCGCCGGCGCCGGCCTTGTTTTCAATCACCACGGCCTGGCCGCCCAGCAGCTTGATCAGCACGTCCTGCATATTGCGGGGCACCATGTCGGTAGGGCCGCCAGCGGGGAAGGGCACGACGATGCGCAGAGGACGCGAAGTGTCCTGCGCCATGGTCATGCCGGAGAAGGAAGAAGCGGCTGCGGCAGCAGCGGCGGTGTAGATGAATTGACGTCGTTGCATCAAAAAGCTCCCAGGATCCAGTGATTCCAAATTGTTGTCTTGCAGAGCGCAAATAGCGACTCTTCAGACAACCCATGATCGAATTGATTCTAGGGTAAGCGAGAGCTTGCCAAATACGCAGTTTCCGATATCTGCATCGGGGCAAACGGGCGCAAAGCCAAGCCTGGCGCGGCTTCTCAGCCTGGGAAGGCACCGAATTGGTGCATTTTTAGGTTGCGCTTCACTGCTGTCCGGGCATGGCCTTGAAGCGCACGGTAAACAGCGCCCCCGGCGGGGGATGACCGGGCCTGGCATCCTGCAGCAGCACTTGTGCCCCGTGCTGGCGGGCGATTTCCATGACGATGGGCAGGCCCAGACCGGAGCCGTCGGCTTCGGAGCCCAGCGCCCGGTAAAAAGGCTGGAAGATCAGTTCGCGCTCGCCCAGCGGCACGCCGGGGCCTGAATCCTCGACCTGCAGCAGCAGCGTCTGGCCGAAATGATCGGCCTGCACGCGCACGGTGACCATGCCCGGCTGGGCGCTGGTCGAGGGCGTGTAGTTGATGGCGTTGTCCACCAGATTGCGCACCAGCTCTGCCAGCAGCGTGGCATTGCCGTTGAGCCAGACTCCGGGCGTGCTGGCGCTGGCACCCTCGTAGCCCAGGTCTATGTGCTTGTCCATGGCGCGCGGCAGGCAGTCCTGTACCACCTCGGTGACGATGCGCACGAGGTTGCAGCCCTGCATGGCGGGCACGGCGCTCTCGGCCCGTGCCAGTGCCAGCAGCTGATTGACCGTATGGGTGGCGCGCATGCTTGAGCGGCCGATCTGCGCCAGCGAGCGCTTCAGGTCTTCGGTATTCGTGCCCTCGCGCTGGGCCAGGTCGGCCTGCATGCGCAGGCCCGCCAGCGGGGTCTTGAGCTGGTGGGCCGCGTCGGCCAGAAAACGTTTTTGCGTGGCGATGGAGTCATGCAGGCGCTGCAGCAGATCGTTGACCGAATCGACCAGCGGCACCACCTCCAGCGGCACATCCTTGTGATTGATGGGCGAGAGATCCTCGGGCTTGCGCGCGCGGATGCGCTCCTCCAGCCGGTGCAGCGGTTTGATGCCGCGTGCCAGCGCCAGCCAGACCAGCAGGGCGGCCAGCGGCAGGATGACGAACTGCGGCAGCATCACGCCCTTGATGATTTCCGTGGCCAGCACGCTGCGCTTTTCGCGCGTTTCGGCGACCTGCACCAGGGCGTTGGGCTCGCCGGGCAGCGGCATGCGCACCCAGATATAGGCCACGCGCAGGTCAATGCCCTTGTATTCCTCATCGCGCAGCAGCACCGTGCCCGTGGGCGGGTCCTCATCGGTGGTGGGCGGGCGGGGCAGGTCGCGCTCGCCGGCCAGATATTCGCCCTTGGTGCCGCTGACCTGGAAGAACACCGTGTCCGATTCATCGGCGCGCAGGATCTCGCTGGCCGACTGCGGCAGATTGAACTGCACCTTGCCGCGCTGCACGATGACCAGCTGAGCCAGGGCCTGGGCGTTGTACTCCAGCGCGCGATCAAAGGGCTTGTTGGCCAGACCCTGGGCCACCAGCCAGGTCAGCGCCAGGCTCACGGGCCAGAGCAGCAGCAGCGGCGTGAGCATCCAGTCGAGGATCTCGCCAAAGAGGGATCGCTGCTCACGCTGAAAGATCTTCATGGGTGGGGCGCTATCTCATACAAGAGGCAGCCAGCGAGGGCCGCCCCGAAGCAAAGGCTGCCGTCCCCCTGGGGGGAAGCGGCGGGGCCGCTCAGGGGGGGGTGATTTTTTCCAGGCAATACCCGAGGCCGCGCACGGTGGCGATGCGGATCGGGCCTTTCTCGATTTTCTTGCGCAGGCGGTGGATATAGACCTCGATGGCGTTGTTGCTCACCTCTTCGCCCCATTCGCACAGGCGCTCCACCAACTGGTCCTTGCTGACCAGGCGGCCCGCGCGCTGCAGCAGCACCTCCAGCAGGCCCAGCTCGCGCGCCGACAGCTCCACCATCTTGCCGTCTATGGTGGCGACCCGGCCAGTCTGGTCATAGACCAGCGGACCATGCTTGATGGTGGAACTGGCGCCACCCATACCGCGACGCGTGAGGGCGCGCACGCGCGCTTCCAGCTCGGACAGCGCAAACGGCTTGGCCATGTAGTCGTCGGCCCCATAGTCCAGGCCTTGCACCCGCTCCTCGATGGAGTCGGCGGCCGTGAGAATCAGCACCGGCAGCGCATCGCCGCGCCCACGCAGGCGCTTGAGCACTTCGAGGCCGTGCACCTTGGGCAGGCCCAGATCGAGAATCAGCAAATCGAATTCGCTGCTGGTCAGCAAGGCGGTATCGGCCTCGCTGCCATTGGCCACATGGCTGACGACGGCGCCCGAGCTGCGCAGCGTGCGCAGCAGGCCGTCTGCCAGCACCTGGTCGTCTTCGGCAATCAGTATGCGCATGGGAGTCTCCTACTTGTTATGTGTGCCTGTTTGCACTTTTGCTGCCATTGTAGGGATGGCCCATGGCTGCTCTGGGCAATTCTCGACAGCCGCTCATAGGCGTCAATACAGAATCTCAGTAGCCTTCGGCATAGGCTTCCAGGCCCAGCGCGACCACGGTGGCCACATCCGCGCCCACGGCTTCGCGAAATTCGGCCTCGGCCTGGCTTACGGCGTCGTGAAAAGCCTGAAGCCAGGCCAGGCCCGCATCGGTGAAGCGCACGCGCCTGGCGCGCGCATCGTGCGGGTCGGCCTCGCGCGTGACCAGGCCCCAGGCTTCGCACTGCGCCACCAGATCGGCCATGGCCTGCTTGGTCATGCCGGCCTTGTCGGCAAGATCGGTGAGCCGGTCGCCAGCCAGCGACAGATGGCGCGTGATGTGGATATGGGCCGCACCTACCTTGTCGCGCGCCGCCAGATTGGATAGCGCCAGCGGCACCTCCACTGCACGCGCCATGAGCTGCAGCACGCGCGCATCGAAGCGGCGCATGGCATGGCCGAGCAAACGGCCCAGATGGGTCTGGCGCCAGGCATCGGCGGGCGGGGTGACGGGAGCGATTTCCGACATGGATAAATAGTAAGGCAAACTGACTAAATATTTAAATAAATCTGCAGCATCCACATCTAAACTACTGTTCAAGCATCCAGCCTGAATGCAAAAACAGGACTGGCCACAGACAGTCATTCACCTACTTCGGAGCCTGATATGAACGCCATCGCCAAGACCAACGACGCCAACAGCGAAAAAGCCAAAGCCCTGGCAGCCGCCCTGGCCCAGATCGAAAAGCAGTTCGGCAAGGGCACCATCATGAAGCTCGGTGAAGGTGAAGCCATCGAAGACATTCAGGTCGTTTCCACCGGCTCCCTGGGTCTGGACATTGCTCTGGGCGTAGGTGGTCTGCCCCGTGGTCGCGTGATCGAAATCTACGGTCCCGAATCCTCGGGCAAGACCACGCTGACGCTGCAGGTCATTGCCGAGATGCAAAAGCAGGGCGGCACCTGCGCCTTCATTGACGCCGAACATGCGCTGGACACCAGCTACGCCCAGAAGCTGGGCGTGAACCTCAGCGACGTGCTGATCAGCCAGCCTGACACCGGTGAGCAGGCCCTGGAGATCTGCGACAGTCTGGTGCGTTCGGGTGCCGTGGACCTGATCGTCATCGACTCGGTGGCCGCATTGACGCCCAAGGCCGAAATCGAAGGCGAGATGGGCGATGCCCTGCCTGGCCTGCAGGCCCGTCTGATGAGCCAGGCCCTGCGCAAGCTGACGGCCACCATCAAGAAGACCAACTGCATGGTCATCTTCATCAACCAGATCCGCATGAAGATCGGCGTGATGTTCGGCTCGCCCGAGACCACCACCGGCGGCAATGCGCTGAAGTTCTATGCCTCCGTGCGTCTGGATATCCGCCGCACCGGCACCATCAAGAAGGGTGACGAGGCCATCGGCAACGAAACCAAGGTCAAGGTCGTGAAGAACAAGGTCTCGCCTCCCTTCAAGACGGCCGAGTTCGACATCCTGTTTGGCGAAGGCATCAGCCGCGAAGGCGAGATTCTGGACATGGGCGTGAACGCCAAGATTCTGGAAAAGAGCGGTGCCTGGTATGCCTACAACGGCGAAAAAATCGGCCAGGGCCGTGACAACTCGCGTGAGTTCCTGCGCGAGAACCCCGCGCTGGCCATCGAAATCGAAAACAAGGTGCGCGATAGCCTGGGCATCAAGCTGCTGCCCGTGGACGGTGCTGCTGCTGCCGAAGCCAAGCCTGCCAAGGGCGGCAAGGGCAAGGTGGACAAGGACGGAGTGATTGAAGGCTGATTCTTCCCCCTGAGGCGCCATGCGCCTTTCGCGAAAGGGGACGACATCCTCGCTGCGATGCGGCCCTTGCTTGATGTCCCTGGCTTGGTAAACGCCAGTGTTTGAGTGCGGGCCTCATTGCTCAAAAGGTTTGCCATCTTTGCGCAGGTTCGTCCTGCGCCTTTTTGTTTTTGGAGATGCGTCGTGAGCTTTGCCAAGCTTTCACTCAAGGGTCGAGCCCTGAGGCTGCTGGGGCAGCGCGAGCATTCGCGGCTGGAGTTGCAGCGCAAGCTGGCGCCGTATGTGGAAGAGGGCGATGACCTGCAGGCCATTCTCGATGAGCTGGAAAAGCGCGGCTTCATCAGCGTGCAGCGGGTGGTGGATTCCGTCATTCACAGCAAGTCCAGCCGCTTTGGCACGGCGCGGCTGGTGCAGGAGTTGCGCAGCAAAGGGCTGGACGATGAAGTGGTGCGCAACGCGAGCGAGCAACTGCGCGATACCGAGCTGGAGCGCGCCCGCGAGCTGTGGCGCAAGCGCTTTGGTACGCCGCCTGCCGATATCAAGGAAAAGGCCAAACAGCTGCGCTTCATGGCGTCGCGGGGCTTTTCGGCAGACGTGGCTTCACGCGTGCTGCGCGATGCCCCATACTGCGCAGCACCCGACAGCGAAGACTGAGCTGCAGCCTGCTCCCTCCTGCTGGACGAGGAACCGCTTCTTACACCGGAGGGACCCACGTGCTGACTGCTTCGCAACCCCCTGACGCCCCATCCGCCCTGCGCGTGGGCCTGAGTGCCGGCAAATCGCTGCTGGGCGGCCTGATGCTCGGTGCCTTGCTGGCCCTGGTGCTGGGCTGCGGCGCGGCCGTGTTCTATTTTTCGCGCCTGATGGCCGATCCCGGCCAGGGCATTCATGCCTCGGCGCATACCGGCATCTACGGCGCCGTGATCAGCCTGCTGATGTCGCCGCCGCTGCTGGTGGCCGTGGTGCTGATCTTCATCATTCCCGCCTACCTCATAGTCGGTCTGCAGCTGGGCCGTGCCCGTGCGGCAGGCAAGCTGGTGGCGCGTTACGGCAAGGGCCTGGCCGAGCGTCTGGCGGCCATGCTGGCACAGCGCATCGAGGCCCTGCCCAGCGCTCACAAGGCCATGCACAAGGCGGCTGACCTGCTCACCGTGGGCGCGGCGATGGAGCATCTTCAGCCCTGGGTGGGTAACGGGCGTGCCGTGCAGTTCGTGGTGCGCAGCGTGCTCAATCGCCTGCCGCTGGCCGACCTGCTCGAGGAATGGGGCCACACGCGCGCCGAGTGGGGCAGCGAAGGCGGCAAGGACGATCCGGCGCTGCGCGCCTTTCTGGGCGCCCGCATCCAGGAGATGCTGCAGGGTCTGACCGAGCCGCCCTGGACGCTGTTGTGGATCTTGCTGGCCGGGCATGCCGCCGTGCTCGGCTTGGGCATCTGGATGACGGCCTGAGGGCCCCGGCGGGCGCGATGCCGGCCTAATCCCGGCTGCTGCGCGTCGCCCACCAGCAGACCAGCGAACCCAGCGTTACCAGTGCCACGCCTTGCCAAAAGCTCCAGCCCGGCAGCACTTGCAGCAGTGCGCTGGCCATCAGCGCCGAGAGCACGGGCGTGAAATAGGACGCCGCGGCCAGCAGGGCCAGCTTGCCATGCTGGATGCCGTGCTCCCAGCAGCTATAGCCCAGTGCCGTGAGCGCTCCGACCAGCAAGACCTGGCCGGCGGTGAGCCAGGTCCAGAGCATGGGCTGTGGCTCGCCCAGCATCAGCCACTTGAGCCACAGTGCGATGGCAGTCCAGGTCACGAACAGGCCTACGGCGTTGAAGCCTGAGCCATAGCGGCGCGCCAGCAGCGAGTAGGTTGGCCAGAGCAGGGCGGCTGCAAAACCCATGCCATAGGCCAGCGGGTTGCCCAGCACATGGCTCCACATGACCGGCAGGCTGAAGCTGTCGCCGCCCAGCACGCGCGCCAGACCCCACAGGCAGATCAGCACGCCTGGCCACAGCCACCAGCGAGCCGCCTGCTGGCCGCACAGCACGGCCAGCACGATGGTGAGGCTGGGCCAGAGATAGTTGATGAGCCCGATTTCCATGGCCTGGCTGCGGTCGTGGGCCAGGCCCACGGCCACGGACAGGCAGATTTCATAGACCACGAACAGCAGGCCGCAGCCCCAGAGGTAGGCAGGGTGCATGCTGCGCCAGCGTGCCAGCTCGCGCCAGCCTTTGCGCCCACGTGCGACGGCAATGCAGATGGCGGCCATGGTGTAGATGCAGGCCGCGCCGCCGACGGCACCCAGCGGCTCGGCCACGGCGCGCATCAGGCCCACGGTGCAGCTCCAGCAGAGCACGGCCAGCAGGCCGATGAGCGTGGCACGCCGGGCAGCGGCTTCAGAGGGGTTCATGGGGATGCGCTTTTAAAACAGGAGCTCTGTGCGCAATATAGACAATGAATCAATGCATTTTCTGCATTGAATTTCTTGGCTGAAGAGCGCTGCAAGCTATTGATTTTATTGTTTGTCCGGAGCGGGGCCAAGTGCTGATCTTCGCCGCGAAGCCAATAAAAAACGGCCCTAAGGGCCGTTTCAGCAGATGCGGGGCGTGCTCAGAGACCCAGCATGATCTGCAGGTTCTGCACGGCAGCGCCGCTGGCACCCTTGCCCAGATTGTCCAGGCGTGCGATCAGCACGGCCTGGCGGTATTGCTCGTTGGCAAACACACGCAGCTCCAGCTTGTTGGTATTGGCCAGGGTATCTGCGGCCAGCTTGTTGTCGTCCGTGGGCGGCAGCACGCTGACCCAGTTGGCGCTGGTGTTGGTCTGGGCGTAATGGCTGGCCAGGGCGTCGTGCAGGTCGGCGGCCTTGGGCGCGCCGGGCAGCAGATCGAGGTGCAGCGGCAGCTGCACCAGCATGCCCTGGGCAAAGTTGCTCACGGCGGGGATGAACACGGGGCGGCGGGTCATGCCGGTGTAGTGCAGGATTTCGGGAATGTGCTTGTGCGACAGGCCCAGTGCGTAGGCCTCGTAAGGCGCGGCATCGCCGCCTTCATAGGCTTCGATCATGGTGCGGCCGCCGCCGGTGTAGCCGGACACGGAGGGCAGGCTCACGGGGTAGTCGGCGGGAATCAGGCCGGCAGCCACCAGCGGTGCCAGCAGGGCGATGGCGCCCGTGGCATAGCAGCCGGGGTTGGAGACGCGGGTGGCGTTCTTCACGGCGTCGAGCTGGCCGGCGCGCAGTTCGGGGAAACCGTAGACCCAGCTCGCGGCCGTGCGATGGGCGGTGGAGGCGTCGATGATCTTGATGGCGCGGCCGGTCTCTGCGGTGATGGAGTCCACCATGGCGGCGGTTTCGCGGGCGGCATCGTCGTGCAGGCAGAGGATGACCAGATCCACACCGGCAATCAGAGAGCGTTTGGCGGCGGGGTCCTTGCGCAGTGCGGGGTCGATGCTGACCAGCTCCACACCTGCAAAATCGACCAGACGATCACGGATCTGCAGACCCGTGGTTCCTGCTTCTCCGTCAATAAAGACTTTTGCCATTGCATTTTCTCCTGCACCGGCGCGCGCATTTCTTGGTGGGTATGCCGCTGCCTGCGGCACCATTGCCGCTTTCCGAGCGGTGATTGTCCTTGAATCTCGTCAGGCATGCGCACTGCCTGTCTTTTAGGCAAGTCTTGCGCGAATGGCCCAGTAGACGTAGCAGCTATTCGCAGTTGTCAGCACATTGCCAGCCGCTGCCTCAATGTCCTTGACTCGTATATAAGACATAAGAAAGTTGCGGGAAGAAAAGATATCGTGTAGGAATAATTTCCCTAAAGAATTCAAGGCATTGCAGCTGTTTCCGGAACACGACAAAGTTGCGTGAAATTGTGGATTTTGCGCATGTTCAGGTGTCGTTTTGCGCGGTGCAGCATGGTACATTCCTGCTCGCCATGTCATATGAACCCGATGGCCAGGCTCCCCCGAGTCGGTGGCAAGCGGGTATTTCCCCTCAGTTCAGAGAGACAAAGTCATGAAGATTCATGAATACCAAGGCAAGGAAATCTTGCGCCAATTTGGTGTGCCCGTTCCCCGTGGCATTCCTGCGTTTACCGTGCAAGAGGCTGTTGAAGCAGCCCAGAAGCTGGGTGGACCCGTGTGGGTGGTGAAGGCCCAGATCCACGCTGGTGGCCGCGGCAAGGGCGGCGGCGTGAAGGTTGCCAAGTCCATCGAGGACGTGCAAAAGCTGTCCGAGCAGATCCTGGGCATGCAGCTGGTGACTCACCAGACCGGTCCCGAAGGTCAGAAGGTCCGTCGCCTGTACATCGAAGACGGCGCCGACATCAAGAACGAACTGTATGTGTCGCTGGTGACTGACCGCGCCACACAGAAGGTTGCCCTGATCGCTTCCAGCGAAGGCGGCATGGACATCGAGGAAGTGGCTCACTCCACTCCCGAAAAGATCATCACCGAGATGATCGACCCCCTGACCGGCATCACCGAAGCGCAATCGCGCAAGGTGGCAGCTGCCATCGGTCTGGAAGGCAAGTCCGTGGACCAGGCCGTGGATCTGTTCGCCAAGATCTACAAGTGCTACATGGACACCGACGCGTCGCTGGTGGAAATCAACCCCCTGAACTGCGACTCCAAGGGCGACCTGATGGCCCTGGACGCCAAGTTCAACTTTGATCCCAACGCGCTGTTCCGTCACCCCGAAATCGTGGCTTTCCGCGATCTGGACGAAGAAGACGCTGCCGAAATCGAAGCCTCCAAGTTCGATCTGGCCTACATCTCCCTGGACGGCAACATCGGCTGCCTGGTGAACGGCGCCGGTCTGGCCATGGCCACCATGGACACCATCAAGCTGTTCGGCGGCGAACCTGCCAACTTCCTGGACGTGGGCGGCGGCGCTACGGCCGAAAAGGTGACAGAAGCCTTCAAGATCATGCTCAAGAACCCTGAAGTCAAGGGTATTTTGGTCAATATCTTCGGCGGCATCATGAAGTGCGACACCATCGCCAACGGCGTGGTCACCGCCTGCAAGGCCGTGAACCTGAGCGTGCCTCTGGTCGTGCGCATGAAGGGCACCAACGAAGAGCTGGGCAAGCAAATCCTCAAGGATTCCGGTCTGCCCATCATCGCTGCTGACACCATGGCTGAAGCAGCGACCAAGATCGTTGCTGCCGTTAAGTAATACGCCCCGGAGATAGAAACATGTCGATCTTTATCAACAAAGACACCAAGGTCATCACCCAGGGCATTACTGGCAAGACCGGTCAGTTCCACACTGAAAAGTGCCAGGAATACGCGAACGGCAAGAACTGCTTCGTGGCAGGCGTGAACCCCAAGAAGGCTGGCGAAAAGATTTTCGACATCCCAATCTTTGGTTCCGTCAAGGACGCTGCCAAGGAAACCGGCGCTACCGTGTCCGTGATCTACGTGCCTCCCGCAGGCGCTGCTGCTGCCATCTGGGAAGCTGTTGAAGCCGATCTGGACCTGGCCATCTGCATCACCGAAGGCATCCCCGTTCGCGACATGCTGGAAGTGCGCAACAAGATGAAGGCCAAGGAAGCTGCCGGCGGCAAGAAGACCCTGCTGCTGGGCCCCAACTGCCCCGGTCTGATCACGCCTGACGAAATCAAGATCGGCATCATGCCCGGTCACATCCACAAGAAGGGCCGCGTGGGCGTGGTGTCCCGTTCCGGTACGCTGACTTACGAAGCCGTGGCTCAGCTGAGCGAACTGGGCATTGGCCAGTCCTCTGCCGTCGGTATCGGTGGCGACCCCATCAACGGTCTGAAGCACATCGACGTGATGCGCGCTTTCAACGACGATCCCGACACCGATGCCGTGATCATGATCGGTGAAATCGGCGGTCCCGACGAAGCCGAAGCTGCCCAGTGGTGCAAGGCCAACATGAAGAAACCTATCGTGGGCTTCATCGCTGGCGTGACTGCGCCTCCCGGCAAGCGCATGGGCCACGCAGGTGCCCTGATCTCCGGCGGTGCCGACACGGCTGACGCCAAGCTGGCCATCATGGAAGAGTGCGGCTTCACCATCACCCGCAACCCTTCCGAAATGGGTCGCCTGCTGCAAGGCCTGCTGAAGAAGTAAGCCCGTGCAAAAGTTCGTGATACAGCGTTGAATTTACGCAGTATTACGAACTGGCAAGATGGGCTTCACGCCCTACACTGCCTCCACTCTTAAAAGAAAGCGCCGCGCAATGAGGCGCTTTCATATTCAAAACAGTGGAGTCAACATGGAAATGCTCAATAGCGCCGATTTCTGGATCGGCCTGGTGAAGATCATCTGGATCAACATCATCCTCTCCGGCGACAACGCCGTGGTCATCGCACTGGCCGCGCGCTCCCTCCCCCCTGAACAGCAAAAGAAAGCCATCATGTTCGGCTCCGGCGCCGCCGTGGTGCTGCGTATCGTGCTGACCGTGGTCGCTGCCAAGCTGCTCGAACTCTCCTTCCTGCAGGTCGTGGGCGGCTGCCTGCTGCTGTGGATCGGCTATCAGCTGCTGACCGGCGACGAAGACGGCGAGGGCGAATCCAAGGGCCATGGCTCCATGATGACCGCCATCCGTACGATCCTGATCGCCGACCTGGTGATGAGCCTGGACAACGTGATTGCCGTGGCCGCCACCGCCCAGGGCAATATGGTGTTGCTGATCCTGGGTCTGGCCATCTCCATTCCCCTGGTGATCTTCGGCTCCACGCTGATGATCAAGCTCATGGAACGCTTCCCCGTCATCGTCACGCTGGGCGCGGCGCTGATCGGCTGGGTGGGCGGCGAGACCATCGTCAACGACAACCTGCTGCATGGCTACACCATGGCTCACCCCTGGCTGCACTATGCTGCTGCAGCAGCGGGCGCTGTGCTGGTGGTCGGACTGGGCAAGTTCATGCAGGCACGTTCTGCCAAGAAGGAAGTCGCCGCGGCCTGATCGCCCCGACAAGCTCCTACCAAAAACGCACCGCGAAAACACGGTGCGTTTTTTTATGGCCGCAGCGTGGTCGGCAAACTGTGTGAACATCTGGCGGACACCAACCTTCGTGTAACCCCAGGCTTGTTAGCCTTGTCGCCATGCAGATATCGGAACTTGCCAGCCTGTCGGGTGTGTCCGTACACGCCATTCGCCACTATGAGAGTCTGGGCCTGATTGCCGCCAGTCGGCGTCCTTCCGGCTACCGCGAGTTCGATGACAGCGTGATCCGCGAGCTGCGATTCATCGCCATGTCGCGGCAATGTGGTTTCTCTCTGGTGCAGATCGCCGAAGTGCTGCCGGCCTATCGTCGCAAGACGCTGACGGCGGCCCAGATGATTGCCAGGCTGCAGGAGCGCATTGCCGAACTGGATGCGGAGATTGCCCAGCGGCGCGCACTGCGCAAGCACCTGGTTTCACACATCGCATGGTTTGGCGAACGCGAGCCGCAGCCAGCCTCGAAGCCAGGATTTCCGCGTGTTCGTGCGCGCGGCAGTGACGAGGCCGGTTCATCCGGCAAGAGCAGGAGAGAGTGATGACACCTCAGAACGAGAATTTCGCCCGTGACGTACAGGCTCTGGTGCTTTCCATGCCGGTAGCGCAGCTGCTGCAGCTGCGCTTTGAACGCATAGAGCCAGGCGAGGTCGATCTCTGCCTGCCCTATCAGGACAGTCTGAGTTTCAGGCCCGGCCAGTTGCAGGCAACGCCGGTCTTTGCCATCGCAGACTTTGCCGCCGTATCGGCGGCAGGGACGCTGCTGCCGCCGGGCTGGCTCAATGCCACGATCGACTGCAGCATCAAATACCTGGCTCCTGCCGATGGCGAGACATTGCTGGCACGTGGCCGCGTCATCCAGGCCAGCAAGCTGCTGACGGTTGCCAGGGCGGATGTGTTTTCTCGCAAGGCGGGCCGGGAGCTGCTGTGCGCCACCATGCTGGCCACGGCGCGGAACCTGGCGCCTGCACAGTAGGGGGCCTTTTGGGGACTGCAGCGCCTGAACGCTGGATGCTGTCGAGATTGATTTTTCTCGATAGCGGGCCTGTAACCGGCCGAGTCAGCGCCTTCAAGGCAAACTACAGCCCATCATGAAGACCCAGTACTACACCGCTTCCAGCCTGGACGGCTTTCTTGCCACCGAAGACGACTCTCTAGACTGGCTGTTTCCTCTGGGCAGCCTGACGCAGTCCAGCTATCCGGGCTTTATTGCGCAGGTCGGTGCGCTGGCCATGGGCTCGTCCACCTATGAGTGGATGGTCCGCAACGCCGATGCGGTGAAGAAGGAGACTGGCGCGGCCTGGCCTTATGCACAGCCTGCCTGGGTTTTCTCCAGCCGTCAGCTGCCGTTGATAGAGGGAGCCGGTGTACGCTTTGTCAGCGGCGATGTGCGGCCCGTGCTGGCAAGCATGAGGGCTGCAGCCGGTGACAAGAACATCTGGATCGTGGGTGGCGGAGATCTGGCGGGGCAGTTCCATGACGCGGGCCTGCTCGATGAGGTCATCGTACAGATTGGCTCGGCTACTCTGGGCCGTGGCAAGCCTTTGTTGCCGCGCCGCTTGCTGAGTCCCGTGCTGCAGCTGCAGTCCGTGCAGCAGATGGGCCCGGGAATGGCCGAGCTGCGCTACACCGTGTGCAAAACGCAGCCGCCCGCGAATTAACGGCTGCTTTTGGCTGGCCAGAGCACCGAAGCAATTGCCACCACCATCAGGCAGACAGCAGTCCAGTCCTGCCAGTGCAAGACCTCGCCCAGCCACCAGGCGCCCACGAACACGCCCAGCACCGGAATCATCATCACGCTCAGCGTGGAGGCCACGGGCGGCAGGCTGCGGGCCAGATAGAACCATACGGCCTGGGCGAAGCCCAGCACCAGCACACCGTTGAAAGCGATGGCAGCCAGAGCGCTCTGGTCGGGCATATGCCATTGCTGGCGCTCGAAAACAAAGGCCAGCACGGTCAGTACCACGGTGGTGATGGCCACCATCCACAGCGACAGCGTCATCAGCGGCACCGGAGCCTCGGTGCGGCGCAGCAGCTGCGTGCCCCAGGCCCAGCCGGCGGCGGCAATCAGCATCAGCATCACGCCCAGGGGCTTGCTGCCCAGAGCGCCAACCTCATGCCACAGCAGCAGCAGCACGCCTGCAAAGGCCGCTCCCACGCCGGCCCAGGCGCGTGCGCCCAGCCGGTCCTTGAAGAACAGGCTGCCGAACACGGCCGAGAAGATGGGCATGGTGTAGCCCAGAATCGCCGCGCGCCCGCTGGACAGCGTGGGGATGGCAATGATGATCAGGCAGTGCCAGAGCACCATATTGAACAGCGTGAGCTTGGCCAGCTGGCCCCAGTAGCTGCGCGGTATGGTCAGCGGCAAGCCCTTGCCGACGACAAAGAGGGCCAGAATGGGCAGGCCTATCCACATGCTGACCATGCGAAAACTCAGCGGCGGGAAATGCTGTACGCCGAGCTTCATTACCGGCCAGTTCAGGCCCCAGACGATGGTGAGCAGGACGAGAAGAATGAGCTGTTTGGGCGTGAATGAAGGCATGGGGCTGGATTATCTCCCCCTGTGGCGCTTCGCGCCTTCCCCCTCTCTCTACGCGCTGCGCGCTAGGGGAGGGGGACGACACCGTCGGTGCGCGGCGGCGCTTCCTCGGTGTCACTGAGTTGGTGTGTGCGTCTGATTTGCGGCTTGGCGCAAAACCTGTGGCAAGGCTTGGAAGGGGTGAACAATTAAAATCCCCCTTTATGACTTTTATCGACATGCTGCGCGACGCGTCCACGCGCAATGACTCCATGCTGTGCGTGGGTCTGGACCCCGAACCCAGCCGCTTTCCTGGTGCCATGAAGGGCGATGCGTCCAAGATCTACGACTTCTGTGCAGCCATCGTCGATGCCACCCATGATCTGGTCAACAGCTTCAAGCCCCAGATCGCCTACTTTGCCGCCCACCGTGCCGAAGACCAGCTGGAAAAGCTGATGGAGCACATGCGTCGCGTGGCACCCCATGTGCCCGTGATTCTGGATGCCAAGCGCGGCGATATCGGCTCCACCGCCGAGCAATACGCCAAGGAAGCCTTCGAGCGCTATGGCGCCGATGCCGTGACGCTCTCGCCCTTCATGGGTTTCGACTCCATCACGCCCTATCTCAAGTACGAGGGCAAGGGAGCTTTTCTGCTGTGCCGTACCTCCAACCCCGGCGGTGACGATCTGCAGGCCCAGGTCCTGGCCGATGTGCCTGGCAACCCCCATATGTTCGAGCATGTGGCCAAGCTGGCCCAAGGCCCCTGGAACACCAATGGCCAGCTGGGCCTGGTGGTGGGTGCAACCCGTCCCAACGAGATCGAGCGCGTGCGTGCCGTGGCTCCCACACTGCCGCTGCTGATTCCCGGCGTGGGTGCACAGGGCGGTGATGCCGTGGCAACCGTCAAGGCGGCCCGCATCGGCGGCGGACCCATCATCATCAACTCCTCGCGCGCCATTCTGTACGCAGGGCAGGGCGACGGCTTTGCCAAGGCCGCACGCGAAGCCGCTATCGCCACGCGCGCCACGCTGCAGGCTGCAGCCCAGAGCTGAGCCAGGGTAGGCTCTGGCCATGCAAAGCAAATGGCTGGAAGACTTTCTGCTTCTGGCTCAGGAGCGCAGCTTCACCCGCGCGGCAGAGCTGCGCCATGTCACCCATCCTGCCTTCGGCCGCCGCATTCGTGCACTGGAGGCATGGGCTGGAACGCCGCTGATCGAAGCGGGCGGCGGGCCGGTTCGCCTCACCCCGGCCGGTGAAGCCTTTCGAGACACCGCCGAGCAGATGGTGCGTACCCTGGCCCAGTCGCATGACGAGCTGCAGGCCGTGGCCGGTCGGCAGGCCCATGTGATCACGCTGGCCACGGGGCGCACCCTGGCGCGCACCATCGTGGCCGACTGGCTGGCGCGCTACGGCAGCGTGCTGCAGACGGCGGAGATGCGCATCGTTACCCGCACACTCGACGAAACCGTGCACATGCTCCAGCGCGGCGAGGTCAGCTTTGCCCTGCTCTATCACCATGCGGCCATTGCCGTGCGGCTGGATGGCCGTCAGTTCAGCTATCTGACGGTGATGAGCGACAAGCTGGTGCCCGTGGCGCGGGCCGATGCCGAAGGCAAGCCCTTGTTTGCACTGGCGCAAGCCCTGCTGCCCGGTGCCAGCCCCGTGCCCTATCTGGCGTTCTCGCACAGCATGGCGCTGGGGCGGCTGGCCGAAGATCATCTGGCCAGCCATCCGCTGTGGCCTCGCCTGCGCCGCTGCATCGAATGCGATTCTGCGGATGCCAACTACGAGTACGTGCTCAAGGGCCTGGGCGTGGCCTGGATGCCCTGGTCCATGGTGCAGCGCGACTGCCAGGACGGTCGTCTGGCGCTGGCCGGGGACGGCAGCCTAGACGTGCACTTCGATGTGCGGCTTTATCGGCCCAAACGCCGCTTGAGCACCGCTGCGGAGCAGTTCTGGACCGATATCACTGGCCAGTAAATGAGCAGTCACTCCTTTTTTGTCTGCGGCCAGACTTGAAGCTGGAAAAACAACAGCAGGTATCGGGCTCCTGGCTGCATTGCTCCTCCTCTATTTGCTCAAAAACGCGTTGATGTGCTGAAATGGCACGGAAATGTGCCAGATCAGCACAAAAAGGTTTTCTCCGTATTCGGACAATTGCCTCATACAGATTCGGAATAGTTTCATGCAGAACACAAACATCCTCCGCCGTACCGCCATCGCCGCGGGCCTGCTGCTGGGCGCTGCCGTGGCAGTGCCTGCCATCGCCGCCGACAACTATCCCAGCAAGGCCATCACCATGGTCGTGGGCTACCCGGCCGGCGGCAGCACCGACCTGGTCGGTCGTCTGGTGGCCGACGGCCTGGCCAAGCAACTGGGCCAGCCCGTGGTGGTGGAAAACCTGGGCGGTGCCGGTGGTGCCATCGGTGCACAAAAGGTGGCCAAGGCCCCTGCCGACGGTTACACCATCATGGTCGGCGCCAACAATGAACTGGCCATCGCCAGGCTCATCAACAAGGCCGTGAAGTACAACATTGGCGACTTCACTCCCATCGGCCTGGTGGGTTCCCAGCCCATGGTGCTGGTCGCATCGCACAAGGCCGGCGTGAAGAACGCGGCCGAGTTCGTCAGCCTGGTGTCCAAGAACCCCGACAAGTTCAGCTACGGCAGCTCCGGCGTGGGCACGGCGCTGCACCTGGCCGGCGAGCTGGTCAAGGAGCAGGGCAAGCTGCAGATGACCCATGTGCCTTACAAGGGCGTGGCGCCGCTGACCACCGACCTGGTGGGCAACAACATCGAGTTCGGCGTGTTCGTGCTGTCCTCGGGACTGCCCCATATCAAGGCCGGCAAGGTCGTGGCCCTGGGTACGACCGAAGCCAAGCGCTCAGCCATCACCCCCGATATTCCTGCCCTGTCCGAACTGCCCCAGTTCAAGAACGTGGACATCAACAGCTGGTTTGCGCTGATGGCGCCCAAGGGCCTGCCCGCTCCCATCGCCGCCAAGCTGAAGAAGGCGCTGGAGGAAACCATGGCTTCGCCCGAGTTCCGCAAGAAGATGGAAGAGACCGGCAATGTGGTGGCCGATCCCAAGGTGGATGCCGGCAAGTACATCAACACCGAAATTGCCAAGTACGCAAAGATTGTTCAGTTCGCGCATATCGAGAACTGATCTGACTTTGACTGGCGGCGGCCTGAGGTCGCCTCGGTTGGGAAACGGCTTGTGTCTTTGGGGCGCAGGCCGTTTTTGTTTTTGTGCTTTTCGGTGTCGTGCCTGATTTGTTGGCAGGGGCCGGGGCGAAATCCCGGTCCCAGTCCTGAAATACAGCAAAAATCAGGCTATGGCGCAGTCCCACAAAGCGCAACCAGCTATCAATTCTGAGTCGTTAGCTGACAACGCGCAGGCGACACCGCCCCCACATTCACCTTCTGCGCGGCCAGCGTCGCATCCAGCGTTTCCCCGAGCAGCAGATTGCGCGCCAGCAGGCTGTAGCCGGCGGCGCTCTGGATGCCATAGCCGCCCTGGGCGGCAACCCAGAAAAAGCCCGGCACGGGCGTGGGCGAGGCATCCCAGCCTATCACCAGCTCGCCATCTGCGACAAAGCTGCGCAGGCCGGCCCAGGTATGCGAGGGGCGGCGTATTTGCAGCGTGGTGGCCTCCTCGATGTGATAGATGCCGGTCGCAATGTCCAGCTCTTCGGGCACCACATCGTGCGGAGCCACGGGGTCTGCATTGGCGGGTGAGCCCAGCAGCTGGCCGGCGTCGGGTTTGATGTACCAGTTTTCGTCGGCGCTGATGATGGCGGGCCAGTGCGTGGCATCCATGCCTTCGGGAGCCGGGAAGGTGAATGCGCTGCGGCGTTTTGGAGTGATGCCGATGGGAGCCGCGCCCACCATGGCGGCCACGACATCGGCCCAGGCCCCGGCGGCGTTGACGATGACCTTGGCACGAAGGCTGCGGCCCTGAGGCAGTGCAATGTGCCAGAAGTCGTTGACCCGGGTGATGGCCTGGACCTCGGCGTTACACCACAGGTCGCCGCCGCGCTGGCGCAGGCCGCGGATATAGCCCTGGTGCAGGCCGTGCACGTCGATATCGCGTGCGCCAGTGTCCAGAAAGCCGTCCACCAAGACCTCGGTGTCGAGCACGGGAACCAGGGCCTTGAGCTGTGCGGCGCTCAGGCGCTGGGCCTCGGGGGAGTGGATGGTGGCTTCGGCATAGGCGGCATCGACCAGATCCTTTTGCTCGGCCGTGCCCACATAGAGCACGCCGCGCGGCGTGAGGATGGGAGCTTCGGCAAAACCGGCCGGTGGCGCATCGTAGAAGGCCCGGCTGGCGCGGGTCAGGGCCTGCACCTGGGCGGGGCCGTAATGCTCTTCAAACAGTGCGGCCGAGCGGCCGGTGGTGTGATAGCCGGGCTGGGATTCGCGCTCCAGCACCAGCACGGAAGGCGGAGTATCGCCACCCGACTGCACCAGCTGCCAGGCTGCGGATGCACCGGCCATGCCCGCGCCCACGATGACGAAATCCCAGACATCTTTCTGCATTGCTTTTCTCCTCGGTGTCGCCGGCCATGGCCCTGCATGGCCGGCTGTGCTTGGTCAATCCTGGCTTGTGGCCGACTTGGCTCTGGATTTGGCAGGGGCCTTGTCCAGATAGGGCTTGAGGTAGCGGCCCGTCACGCTGGCCGGGTTGGCTGCGATGTCTTCGGGCGTGCCCTGGGCCACGACCTGGCCGCCGCCCGAGCCACCCTCGGGGCCCATGTCGATCAGCCAGTCTGCGGTCTTGATGACGTCGAGGTTGTGCTCGATCACAACGATGGTGTTGCCCGCATCGCGCAGCTGGTGCAGCACTTTCAGGAGCAGTGCGATATCGGCAAAGTGCAGGCCCGTGGTGGGCTCGTCGAGGATGTAGAGGGTGCGGCCGGTGTCGCGCTTGGACAGTTCCTGTGCGAGCTTGACGCGCTGGGCCTCGCCGCCCGACAGCGTGGTCGCGCTCTGGCCCAGGCGGATATAGGACAGACCCACGTCCAGCAGGGTCTGCAGCTTGCGCGCAATGCTGGGCACGTCCTTGAAGAAGGCATGAGCGTCTTCGACCGTCATCTCCAGAATCTGCGAGATGTTTCGGCCCTTCCACTGTACTTCCAGCGTCTCGCGGTTGTAGCGCTGGCCGTGGCAGAGGTCGCAGGGCACGTAGACATCGGGCAGAAAATGCATTTCCACCTTGACCACGCCATCGCCCTGGCAGGCCTCGCAGCGGCCGCCTGAGACATTGAACGAGAAGCGCCCGGGGCCATAGCCGCGCTCCTTGGCGGTATTGGTTTCGGCCATCAGCTCGCGGATGGGCGTGAACAGGCCGGTATAGGTGGCCGGGTTGCTGCGCGGCGTGCGGCCGATGGGCGACTGGTCGACGTTGATGACCTTGTCGAAATAGTCGATACCCGCGATATCGTCATGCGCAGCCGGCTCGGTGCCGGCGCGGTGTACCTGGCGTGCCACTTCGGCATACAGCGTGTCGTTGACCAGGGTGGATTTGCCCGAGCCCGAGACGCCGGTGACGCAGGTAAACAGTCCGACGGGGAAGTCCACCGTCACGTTCCTGAGGTTGTTGCCGCGCGCACCTTCCACGGTCAGCGCCTGAAGGTCGGTGCGCGCCTTGCTCGCAGATTCCCGCTTTTTGGCGGCCGTGACGGGAAAGCGCGATGTGCTCTGGGTGGCCTCGGCTTCACTGTCCTTGCGCAGCACAGGCAGCCAGGCGGTGCGCTGCCTGGGCACGGGAATGCTTTGTACGCCGCTCAGGTAGCGACCCGTGGGCGAATCGGGGCTGGCCTTGATGTCTTCATAGCTGCCCTGGGCCATGATTCGACCGCCATGCACGCCGGCGCCCGGGCCCATGTCGATGATCTGGTCGGCTGCGCGCATCATGTCTTCGTCATGCTCGACCACGATCACGCTGTTGCCGATATCGCGCAGGTGCTCAAGCGTGGCAATCAGCTTGTCGTTGTCGCGCTGGTGCAGGCCGATGGAGGGCT
Organism: Comamonas thiooxydans; assembly: GCF_002157685.2. Taxonomy (NCBI): domain Bacteria; kingdom Pseudomonadati; phylum Pseudomonadota; class Betaproteobacteria; order Burkholderiales; family Comamonadaceae; genus Comamonas; species Comamonas thiooxydans. The sequence goes on along the minus strand of NZ_AP026738.1, from coordinate 5,872,089 downwards.
CGTCCAGCACATACATGACACCCGTCAGACCCGAGCCGATCTGAGACGCCAGGCGGATGCGCTGGGCCTCGCCGCCCGAGAGCGTGTCGGCGCTGCGGTCCAAGCTCAGGTACGAGAGGCCCACATCGTTGAGGAAGAGCAGGCGCGAGGCGATCTCACGCACGATCTTGTCCGCAATCTCTGCCTTGGCCCCGGTCATGCTCAGTTGCTTGAACCAGCCCAACGCATCGGCCAGCGTGGCATGGCTGACCTCGTAGATGGAGCGGGCCTGCTCGCCATCGCCCACGCGCACAAAGCGCGCTTCGCGGCGCAGGCGCGTGCCTTCGCATTCGGGGCATTTGCGAACGCTGCGCAGCTTGGCCAGGTCGTCGCGCACCACCTGGGATTCGGTCTCGCGAAAGCGGCGCTGAATATTGGGGATGATGCCTTCGAACGGGTGCGACTTGATAAAGGCTTCGCCCTTGCGTTCGCCGCTCTCGAAAACATAGTTGAATTCCATGGACTCGTCGCCCGAACCAAAGAGAATCACGTCGCGCACTTTCTCTGGCAGCTCCTCGAACGCCGTCTCGGTGCTCACGCCATAGTGCTTGGCCACGCTCTCCAGCATGGAGAAGTAGTAATTGTTGCGCTTGTCCCAGCCCTTGATGGCACCGCTGGCCAGACTCAGCGACGGGAAGGGCACGACGCGGTCGGGGTCGAATGCTTCACTGTTGCCCAGGCCGTCGCATGCCTGGCAGGCTCCCATGGGGGAGTTGAAGGAAAACAGGCGCGGCTCCAGCTCGGGCAGGGAGTAGTCGCAGAGCGGGCAGGCGAACTTGGCGCTGAACAGATGTTCCTTGCCGCCATCCATCTCCAGCGCGATGACGCGGCCGCCGGCATCAGCACCGCCGGCGCGCAAGGCCGCCTCAAAGCTCTCGGCCAGGCGCTGCTTGATGTCTTCGCGCACCTTGACGCGGTCTATCACCACGTCAATGTTGTGGCGCTCGTTCTTCTCCAGCTTGGGCAGGGACTGTGCATCGTAGATCTGCCCGTCGACACGAAAGCGCACATAGCCCTGGGCCTGGAGCTGCACGAAAAGCTCGGCGAACTCGCCCTTTTTCTCGCGCGCCAGGGGGCCGAGGATCATCAGCTTGGTGTCTTCTGGAAGCTGCAGCACGCTGTCCACCATCTGGCTGATGGTCTGGGCCTGCAGCGGCAGATTGTGGTCGGGGCAGAACGGCGTGCCGGCACGGGCGTAGAGCAGACGCAGATAGTCGTTGATCTCGGTCACCGTGCCCACGGTGGAGCGCGGGTTGTGGCTGGTGGCCTTTTGCTCGATGGAAATGGCGGGCGACAGGCCCTCGATCAGATCGACATCGGGTTTGTCCAGGCGGCCCAGAAACTGGCGTGCATAGGCCGAGAGACTCTCCACATAACGGCGCTGGCCTTCGGCGTACAAGGTATCGAAGGCCAGGCTGGACTTGCCCGAGCCCGACAGGCCGGTGATCACCACCAGCTGGTTGCGAGGAATGTCCAGGTCGATGTTCTTGAGGTTGTGCGTGCGTGCGCCGCGAATGGCGATGCGTGTCTGCGCCAGAGAACGGCCCAGATAGAGGCTGTCATCATGGACTTCAGAGGGCGAATCAGGCTTCAGGGACACGGGCGCTCCAGACGGGGAAAACTCTCCATGATAGTCAGACGGGAATGAGCGTGACTAGGGTCTGTTGATATTTGGTCGAAGATCGCGTTGCAGCGACAAAGGCAGGCAACAACGCAGACAGGCTTTTGTCGCAGCAACCCGAAGGGGAGGTGTATGGCCGACCGCCGCTCGCCGTTGCGTTCCTTGTGCGGGTAGGCACCCGCACTGCGTCACGCGTCTGGATTGGCAATCGGCCATATACCTTCGCGACTCCGAGCAAACCTCAATAGACCCTAATGGATCCAGGTTCACGGACAATCTACGGTTTTATTTCCTCTCTTTTGCCCGGCAGTGATTTAGTTAACCTGGGCATAAGACTTTGACTCTTGGCAAAATCTGAGCGTGAAAAAAATCAATACCTCCCCCAGCGCGGGCACGCAGGGCACGGACAAATCCTCTTCCGCCATGACCTCCCAGGAACGCCGCTCCAGCGGCGCCCTGGCGCTGATCTTTGCGCTGCGCATGCTGGGCCTGTTCCTGGTGCTGCCCGTCTTCATGCTGGAGGCACGCAAATACCCGGGCGGTGACGATCCGGCCATGATCGGCCTGGCCATGGGTCTGTATGGCCTGACTCAGGCCCTGTTCCAGTTGCCCATCGGTCTGGCCTCCGATCGTATCGGCCGCAAGCCGGTCATCGTCGCCGGCCTGCTGGTGTTTGCGGCGGGCAGCCTGATTGCGGCCATGGCCGATTCGCTGACCGGTCTGATGGCGGGGCGTGCCATTCAGGGTGCAGGCGCCGTGTCTGCTGCCGTCACGGCCTTGCTGGCCGATCTGACACGCGATGGCGTGCGTACCAAGGCCATGGCCATGGTGGGCGGCAGCATTGGCCTGATGTTTGCACTGGCGCTGGTGCTGGCGCCGCTGCTCAATGCCTGGATAGGGCTGTCCGGCATCTTCGGCCTGACCTGCGCGCTGGCGCTGGCCGGCATTGCCGTGGTGCTGTGGGTGGTGCCGCCCGAGCCCAGGCAACATGCCGATGCGCCCAAGGGCAGGTTCAGCGAGCTGCTGGGCCAGAAGGATCTGCTGCGCCTGAATTTTGGCGTCTTCATCCTGCATACCGTGCAGATGTCCATGTGGGTGGCCGTGCCGGCCATGCTGGTGCAAGCCGGTCTGGCCAAGGAGCAGCACTGGCATATCTATCTGCCGGCCGTGCTGCTGTCCTTTCTGGCCATGGGCCTGCTGTTCTCCATGGAGCGCAAGGGCAAGCTGCGCAAGGCCTTGCTGGGAGCCATTGGCCTGGTACTGGTCGTGCAGATCGGTCTGGGCATGCTGGCCGTCAGCGGTACCATTCCTACGGTCTGGTGCATGGCGCTGCTGATGTTTCTGTTCTTCTGCGGCTTCAATGCGCTTGAAGCCACCCAGCCAAGCCTGGTCTCGCGCATGGCGCCGGCGCCGCTGCGCGGTGCGGCATTGGGTGCCTACAACACGCTGCAGTCGCTGGGCCTGTTTGCCGGTGGCGCTGTCGGTGGTGCAGTCGCCAAATTTGCGGGCGTGCCGGGCTTGTTCATCATGACGGCGGTGCTCGTTGCCCTGTGGCTGGTCGTGACCTGGCCGCTGCGCCCGGTGGGGCGTCACTGACTTACAGCGGCGCTGTGCGCCTAGGCGGCCCCGCCTTCCCCCTCTCTGCTACGCGGAGGGGGACGCAGCCCTCGCAGCGGGGCTGCCCCTGCTCGGCTGCTCGCGCGCAGTGGCCCCTGCACCATGTATTGCAGTGATGGGATATCGGGAAATCCCGTGCTCCTCATGGCTGGCTTGGGGCAAAATACGAAGTTCATTGGTTCGGGACCTTTCCCAATAGCCCGGACCACTTTTTGAAAAGGTATCTCTATGGCATCCGTCAACAAAGTCATCATCGTCGGCAATCTGGGTCGTGACCCCGAAATGCGCACCTTCCCCAGCGGCGATCAGGTGGCCAATGTGACCATCGCCACCACGGACCGCTGGCGCGACAAGAACACCGGAGAAAACCGCGAAGCCACCGAATGGCACCGTGTGGTATTCAACGGCAAACTGGCCGAAATCGTGGGTCAGTACCTGCGCAAAGGCAGTCAGGTCTATGTGGAAGGCAGCCTGCGCACCCGCAAGTGGACCGACCAGGCCTCCGGCCAGGAACGCTACGCCACCGAAATCCGCGCCGACGCCATGCAGATGCTGGGCAGCCGCCAGGGTGGTGGTCAGCAGCAAGGCGGCTACGGCAGCGATGATGGCTACGGCGAAAGCAGCTACGAAGCACCCCGCCGTCAGGCTCCCGCACCCATGCAGCAGCGTCCCGCACCGGCACCCATGCAGCAGCGTCCTGCTCCTGCACCCATGGCTCCTCCCCCCCAGCGCGCAGCCTCGGGGTTTGACGACATGGATGACGACATCCCGTTTTAAATCACGGATAGGTGGCTGCCGCCACTTTGCAAAGATTTGCAAAAAAGCCCGCGCTTTCAACGAGCGCGGGCTTTTCTTATATGGCGACTTGATAGATTGCGGGTGCGATTCCAAAGATGCTGCAGACGAATGACAGCAAGGTTGAAAATTTCAATCGAATGGCTGGCTTCATCGAATTAGTGAAATAAGATGCAGCATGCAAGCGCGTTTCATCCAGTTACGATTAATGATTGAGCGCTGAATCACACACTCAAGTGGGAGTGGTCCTAGCCAGTGCAGCCAAGCAGGACTTGGCGTTTCCTCAGGAGCTTCGAGCATGCCGACTTTGGTCATCTCAATCGACGGCGCAGTCATCAAGGAAGTACAGCTCACCAAGGAGCGCACGACCTTGGGTCGTCGTCCTTACAACGACATCGTGATCGAGAATCTGGCGGTCAGCGGCGAGCATGCCGTGCTCACCATCTCCGGCGGCAAGGTCTGCATTGAAGACCTGCGCAGCACCAACGGCACCTATGTCAACGGTCGCGCCATCCAAAAGCAGGACCTGCTCAACGGCGACCTGCTGGACATTGGCCGCTACAAAATCCGCTTTCTTGATACCGTGATTGCCGATACGAATACGCCAACGGCCCAAGGCGGCAAAAAGGCGTTGGCGCATATTTCCGAAGAGGCCGACAGTGGCTATGCCAAACTCGCCAGCCCCTCCGGGTTCGGCGAAATCTCCAGCTTCAGCTCCACCATCCAGGGCTCGCTCACCGCGCTGCCTGCGCGCCACGCCGTGATTCGCATGCTCACCGGCAGCCTGGCCGGCAGGGAAATACCTCTATTCAAGGTGGTTACCACTTTGGGCAAGCCCGGTGTAGCCATTGCCTCCATCACTCAGAAGCCCCATGGCTTTGTGCTCACCCAACTGGAAGGTGCGAGCGAAGACCTCAAGCTCAATGGTCAGGTGGTGGGCCCTCTGTCTGTGCCGCTGCTCAATGGCGATACGGTGGACTTGGCGGGCAGCACCATGCGCTTTGTCGTTGACTAAGGCCGCTGATCCAATCCGGGCTACAGGCGGACAAATTTGTCAGTCGCGCTACCAAACTGCCAAATTTGTTATCTGAGGTTTGCTAGATGTTGTCAATCGTGTCATTCTGTTCGGGATACCTTGAGGTGGAGTAATTGGCACGCTGCTTGCTTGATGGACAGTGTTACTTCATCAACCAAGGGAGTTTTTCATGAAGCGTTCCATTCAAAAGGGTTTCACCCTGATCGAACTGATGATCGTTGTGGCGATCATCGGTATTCTGGCTGCTGTGGCGCTGCCGGCTTATCAGAGCTACATGGCCAAATCCCGTTTTGCAGAAGTCGTTTTGCAAGGCTCGGCCTGCCGTTCCGATGTTTCCGCCAAGTATCAGACATCCATGGATCCGCTGTCTGCCACAAACCCCGGCCCTGGTGGCTGGGGCTGTGAAGTTCCCGCAGTGGGTACTACGCCTGTGGCAGGCAAATATGTGCTGGAAATCGCAACCAATGACATTGGCGTTGCTAAATTGACGCTCAAGGATGTCAAGGGCGAACTGGGTATTCCTGAAGGCGAGTTCCTGTACTTCGTTCCCCTGAAGAAGGACGGCACCCCCATTGCAACGGCCGACTTGGCCGCAGCAGACATCCAGGCTGATGGCTCCAACAAGGGTGGCCTGACCGGCCAGCAAATCGGCGGCATGAAGTGCATGGCCTCTGAGGACGCAAAGACACAGCTGAAGAAGCTGCTGCCCGGCAGCTGCTCTGTGGGCAAGATCCCTGGCGGCACGACCTTCACCTCGAAGAGCGCCTAATCTGCTGTCTGGTCCCGTGTTGCTCAGAATTCCGAATCTCTGAGCAGTACTTGGCACACCACAACACAATGCCCTGCAGTGGAAACTGCAGGGCATTGTTGTATTCAGTGGGTCCGTCGGTGCCGCATTTGAGCCAAGCACTTGAATGGCAGCGCTTGGCCTTCAACCAATATTGACGAAACCACCATTGGAATCAACACCTGTCTGAGCGATGGACAAGACCGCTGCCTTACAAGGAACTGGACTTCCCCCCCCGCTTCTCCACTACCCTAACTCCCTCCATCACCATGCCCTTATCTACCGCTTTGCACATGTCATAGACCGTGAGCAGCGCCACCTGAACAGCTGTGAGGGCCTCCATCTCGACTCCTGTAGGTCCCACCGTTTCCACGGTAGCCACACAACGAACGGAAGATACATCTGGCAACATCTCAAACTCCACAGCCACCCGCGTCAACGCCAGCGGATGGCACAGCGGAATCAGGTCGCTGGTCTTTTTGGCGGCCATGATGGCGGCGATGCGGGCCACGCCCAGCACGTCGCCTTTTTTGGCCGTGCCGGCCTGCACAATGGCCAGGGTCTCGGGCTTCATGGTGATGCGGCCTTCGGCCACGGCGATGCGATGGGTGCTGGGCTTGGCACCGACGTCCACCATATGGGCCTGGCCCTGGGCGTCGAAGTGGGTAAGAGAGGACATGGCGGTTCTTTCCGGCGGCAGATGGGTTCGGCTCTGCGGCGCAATCAAGGTTGAGTAGGTGGTGGGTGGCGGCTATACCTGGGCATCACAGGCGGGCATCTCGCCGCATCCATCAATCAAGGCATCATAGTGGGGTGTTGAACGGTCGGCATATGGAAGATCCGTATGTCGGCAATGCTGTGATTGCCATGCCATTTTTGATGCCAAAACTGCGTACAGTTCATATTCTAAAAGCGCTGACAGCTTCTGTTTTGATAGCTATTCAGGCCGTATCCCCATTGACTTCCTCTGCGCAGGCGGCAGGCTTGCCGACCCTGGGCGATGGTGCCTCGTCGCTGACCACGGGCGAGGAGCGGCGTCTGGGCGATTCCATCGTCCGCGAGCTTTACCGCGACCCGGACTATCTGGACGACCCGGTGCTGCAGGAGTACGTAGAGGGCATCTGGCTGCATCTGCAGGATGCGGCACGCAAGAATGGCGAGCTGTCGCCCGAGCTGGAGGAGCGCTTTGCCTGGACGCTGCTCCTGGGCAAGGATCGCCAGGTCAACGCGTTTGCGCTGCCGGGCGGCTATATGGGCGTCTATCTGGGTCTGATCGGCGTGGTCAGCAGCGGCGATGAGCTGGCATCGGTCATTGCCCATGAAACCAGCCACATCACCCAGCGCCACATTGCCCGCATGATGGCGCAGCAAGGCAAGCAGACGCCGCTGATGCTGGCTTCCATGCTGCTGGGCGCCCTGGCGGCCACGCGCAGCCCCGATGCGGCCATGGCCATCATGATGGGCGGTCCGGCAGCGGTGATGCAAAACCAGCTGAATTTCTCGCGCGCCATGGAGAGCGAGGCGGACCGCATGGGCTACAGCCTGATGTCTCCTGCCGGTTTTGCGCCCCAGGGCTTTGTGAGCATGTTCGGCAAGCTGCAGCAGGCCAGCCGGCTCAATGACAACGGCAGCTGGCCCTATCTGCGCAGCCACCCGCTGACCACGCAGCGTATCGCGGACATGGATTCGCGCATTCCGCCCGGCAAGCGCGCGGCTGAACCTGTGCCGACGCTGGAGCATGTGATGATGTCGGCGCGCGCGCGTGTGATCTCCAACCCCGGTGTCGAGGTGCGTCGCCAGTGGGCCAGGCTGCCGCGTTCCGGCAGTTTTTCCAGCCTGAGTCAGTTCGAGCAGGTCGCTCAGCTTTATGCGGCCACGCTCAGCGCCATGTATCTGCGCGACTGGCCGCTGGCGCGCGAGATGGCGCAGCGGCTGCTCGCGGCGACGGCGGGCAACGCACCAGCGAATATTCAAGCCAAATGGCTGAATGCCGAGCTTGAATTCAAGGCCGACAACCCGCAGGCGGCCTTGGCGGCCTTGCCACTGCAGTCCGGCAATGCGCCCGAGGCGGCACCCAGGGGCCCGGCCAGTGGCAATCTGGCCGGGCCACGTGAGGTCGGGCCGCGCGAGGCCGGGCCAAGCCTGGCCACGATTGACGTGGTGGAGCGGGTTGCGCCGCGCAGACCGCAGCTCTTGCTCAAGACCGAAATCCTGCTCAGGCTCAACCAGGCTGGCTCCATGGCCAGCCCCTTGCAGACCTGGGTGACGGACCACCCCCGCGATGGCTCGGCCTGGCAGACGCTGGCGCGCGTGTGGCGCAGCCAGGGCCAGGAAATGCGAGCCCTGCGGGCCGAAGCAGAGGCCCAGGTGGCGCACTACGACTACGCGGCAGCGGTGGATCGCTTCAAGGCCGCGCAGGATCTGGCCCGCAAGGCCGGCGCCGGTGCCGACTACTTCGAGGCTTCCATCATCGACACGCGTTTGCGTGCCGTGGAAGAGTTACTCCGGGAACAGCTGCGCGACAAGGCGGTCAATAAGTAGGCCCAGCACAGAGTAGATCAGCGCACCCAGCATGGCGGCCCAGAAGCCGGTGACATGGAAGCCGCCGAGGATGCCGGAGGCCATCCAGAACATCAGGCCGTTGACCACCAGCAGGAACAGACCCACGGTGATGATGGTCACGGGCAGCGTCAGTATCACCAAGATGGGGCGAATGATGGTGTTGAGCAGGCCGATGACCAGGGCCGCAATCATGGCCGAGCCGAAGCTCTGTACCTGTACGCCGCTGTAGACATAGGCGACCGCGAGAAGAGCCGCCGCGCAAAGAAGCCATTTGACGAGGATTTTCATGCTGACCAGCATATCAGCAGGCCGTGTCTGCGCTCATTGCGGCACAGCATAAAAAAAGCCTTGCGAGGTTTTGGCCGCGCAAGGCTTATTCAGAGAGTGCTTGAAGCTCTTAAATCGAGAGCGAGTCGTCGATCACAAAGCCCATCATGGCGGCAATCGCCGCCATGGTGCCGGGCAGATTCCAGCGGCCGCCGGTGGCGCCTGTCTTGGCGTTGGCCTTGACGGGAGCGGCTTGCACGACCTCCTGCTTGGGGCGGCGGGCGTCGATGATCTGCGCTGCGCCATGTTCCTGCTGCAACTCGGCGACCAGCTCGGTCAGCGGGCCCTTGGCCAGTACGGCAGTGACCTTGCCTCCTGTCGTCGCCATCACGGGCATCAGTGCCGCAAACAGCTTGTCTGCCCATTTGCCGCGCCAGTTCTCGCGAGCGCGATGGCTGACCCATTTGCTCACACGGTGGGTCATGCGCGGAGCACAGGCCACCAGCAACCAGTGGGAGGAAGCCGCCTGGCTCGATCCCGCCAGTGCCTCGAGCATAGGCTGGGCGTATGTGGCGTCATCCACGTAAACAATGATGGGGTTCAAAGTGCGTCCTAACTGGAACGAAGGTTGAAGAATGCGGCACATCTGTAGGAATGTGCCGACTTGTTTCTATTGTGAGTCGTGAAGGCTGCGGTCAGTTCCCGCATTCCTTCACGAATTGCTGGGTTTTCCAGACTTAGTGGGCTGCAACCGCGGGGCGGCGGCTGGCAATGAACTTGCCCAGGGCCAGAACCAGCAATGCGCCGCCGATATGGGCCGCCCAGTACAGGGTCTTGGAGATTTCGGCCAGACCTTGTGCATCGGTCGTGCCCAGCTTGGGCATCCACAGCCACTTGTCGGTGTTCACGAACACGGGGTCGGTCACGAACATGCCGCCTGCGATCCAGCCCAGCAGCATGCCGCCGGCCACGATGATCATGGGGAAGCGCTCCATCAGCTTGATGACCAGCTGCGAACCCCAGACGATGATGGGCACGGAAATCAGCAGACCCAGCACGATCAGCAGCATCTGGTGGTCGCCCGAGCTCTGGGCTGCGCCGGCGATGGCGATCACGTTGTCCACGGACATCACCAGGTCGGCGACGATGATGGTCTTGATGGCGGCAAACAGCTTGTCGCTGCCTTCGATGTTGTCGTGACCTTCGTCATCGGGAGCAATCAGCTTGATACCGATCCAGATCAGCAGTATGGCACCCACGACCTTCAGGAACGGCAGCTGCAGCAGCACCATGGCAAAGGCGATCAGGATGATGCGCAGGATGATGGCACCGGCAGTACCGTAGATGATGCCCTTGCGACGCTGCTCGGGTGGCAGCTTGCGGCAGGCCAGTGCGATCACGACCGCGTTGTCGCCGCCGAGCAGGATGTCGATGATGATGATTTGGCCCAGCGCAATCCAGAAGGGCGTGTGGGTCAGAAAGTCCAGATCCATGTGATTTTTCCTCGTTGTGGAATGCCGCCGGTGCAGTCTGCATAGGTTTGGCACTTGACGCCAGCGGGTGAAGACCAGGGTGACGTAAGTCGAAGCGCAAACCCGCGCGAGGAATCGTGCAGGGGAAGACACTTTGATTGACCGTCATCGGCCTATCAAAGGTCTTGCTCGATTGCAGTCTGGCTGCAAACCGTATGGCCGGAAGCTTGCGCTTCGTATTGACGACCATCCGCTCATGGCGCAAAACATGCGCCCGATAAGCTACTCCCCTTCGAAGCTGCGCATTTCAACACAGCAGGCATGGGATTTCAAGTTTCAAACCCCATCTAGTTCACAGGTTTTATATTGAGCAGCCGTCTTGCAGCGCCTTTGCACAAAGCACAGACAGCTACCAAAAACGAAGCAACCTTGCTGGCGCAGGCCTCATGGCTGCGGCTTATGATGCCTGCTCCATGACTGCCATTCACATCACCGACATCGAAGCTGCCATCAATTACTGGCGAGGCCGCGCTCCATCGCCCGACGGCGTGCTGCTGGCACCCGAGGTCAAGGCGCTGGCCGAGGTGTATGCGCTGATGATTCATGCCTGCGAGTCCGAGGTGGCGGTGGAGGGCTTCCCGTCACATGCCATGGCGGCCTGGCTGGTCTGGTTCGACACCATGCCCGATACGCCTTGCATTGCCATCTGCTCCACCAGCCAGGGCGATGAGAAATGCAAGGGCTGCGGCCGCAGTTTTGACGAGGTGCAGTTCTGGACTGCCATGGAGCCCGCCGAGAAGCGGGCCGTATGGCGCCGCATCACGGTCGAGGGCGATTCCTGGCGCTTCACCCGTTATGCGGAGCGCGCCGTGGAGCGTAAACACACTCCATAAGACGCTACGCCCAGGCGGCCCCATGCCTTCCCCCTCTCTGGCGTTGAGCGCCGGAGGAAGACGATGCCATCGCTGCGGGGCGAGGCATCTTGGCGTACCTCAGTGGCTTATTTCCAGCGCGTGGGCTCGACAAACACCGTGCCCAGATTGCCGGACAGCGTGAGCTGGCCTTCCTGAATCGTGGCCTGCAGCTGCATGCTGCGCTCGGCCAGCGAACCCAGTTGCTGGGCCACTTCCGAGTCGATGTAATGCACTTCCAGCTTGCTCTGGCGGGCCAGCTTGCCTTCCAGACCCTTCCACCAGACATGGGCGGCGTGGTTGAAGGGGTAGACCAGCATATGGTCCGACTTGTTGCAGGCCTTGGTGATGGGCTTTTCGTCGGGCTGGCCGACTTCGATCCACAGGCGCTTCTGGCCGGTGTAATCGGTGATGTGCACGTCCGGATCGTCAGGGTCGGACAAACCAATGCCAAAGCCCAGCGTACCGTCACCATTGCACAGGTCTTGCAGCTTCCAGGCGTTCAGCGCCAGGGCCACCAGGCGCACCATCATGCGGTCATCGGTTTCGCTGGGATGGCGCGCCAGCGTCAGATTGTGGTCGGCGTAGTAGTTGTGGTCGATGTCGGCAATCGACAGATTGGCTTTGAAGATGGTGGACTTGATGGCCATGGCGGTGCTGCCCGCAGGCAGTCCTTTTGAAAACTATCAAAAACAAGAGCTGCCAGCGCCAATCAACATTGGCTTTGGCAGCTCTTTGATGCTGAGAAACTTGAATATCAAGCGCTAGCAGCTATCCTTTTTTGCGGATCAAACGCGCTTGGCCAGCTCGGCAGCCTTGCCGATGTAGGAAGCAGGCGTCATGGCCAGCAGACGGTCCTTGTCGGCCTGGGGGATTTCCAGACCGTTGATCAGGCGGTGCAGGTCTTCGGCCAGCACGGTCTTGCCGCGCGTGACTTCCTTGAGCTTTTCGTAGGCGCCCTGCACGCCATAGCGGCGCATCACGGTCTGGATGGGCTCGGCCAGCACTTCCCAGGCGTTGTTCAGGTCTTCCTGCAGACGCTCTTCGTTGAGTTCCAGCTTGTTCAGTCCGGTCATCAGCGAGGCGTAGGCCAGCGTGGTGTAGCCGAAGGCGACGCCGATGTTGCGCAGCACGGTGGAGTCGGTCAGGTCACGCTGCCAGCGGCTGATGGGCAGCTTCTCGGCCAGATGCTTGAGCATGGCGTTGGCCATGCCCAGATTGCCTTCGCAGTTCTCGAAGTCGATGGGGTTGACCTTGTGGGGCATGGTGGACGAGCCGATCTCGCCAGCCTTCAGGCGCTGCTTGAAGAAGCCCAGGGACACATAGCCCCAGATGTCGCGCGACAGGTCGATCAGGATGGTGTTGGTGCGAGCCATGGCATCGAACAGCTCGGCCATGTAGTCATGGGGCTCGATCTGGATGGAGTAGGGCTGGAAGCTGATGCCCAGACCCTTGGGCTCGGCGGATTCCACCACGTTCTGGCTGAACGCTTCCCAGTCGAACTCGGGCCAGGCCGACAGGTGGGCGTTGTAGTTGCCCACGGCGCCGTTCATCTTGCCCAGAATCTTCACGCCGGCGATGTTGGCAGCGGCCTTTTGCAGGCGCACGACCACGTTGGCCAGTTCCTTGCCCACGGTGGTGGGAGAGGCGGTTTGACCGTGCGTGCGGCTGAGCATGGGCACTTCGGCGTAGAGGTGGGCCATCTCGCGCAGCTTGGCGATGATGCCGTCGATGGCGGGCATCAGCACGGTGTCGCGGCCAACGCGGATCTGCAGGGCGTGGCTGGTGTTGTTGATGTCTTCGCTGGTGCAGGCAAAGTGCACGAACTCGGCAGCCTTTTGCAGCTCGGCGCGACCGTCGAACTTGGACTTGATCCAGTACTCCACGGCCTTCACGTCGTGGTTGGTGGTCTTTTCGATGGCCTTGATGGCGTCTGCATCGGCTTCGGAGAAGTTGGCGACCAGCGCGTGCAGATAGTCGCGCGATTCGGCCGACAGCGCGGGGAATTCGGCAAAGCCGGCATCCGACAGGGCGATGAACCAGGTCACCTCGACCTGAACACGGCGGTGCATATAGCCGTATTCGCTCATGATGGGGCGCAGTGCGGACAGCTTGGCGGCGTAGCGGCCGTCCAAGGGAGAGATGGCGGTGAGGGAGGACAGGTTCATGGTGGCGCAATTGTAGGTGTGCTGCATCAGTCGCACGCAGCGCTGGGTTGCTCGGCGGCCGCGGCCGGCACCATGGCGGCCCTGTGCGGCGGCAGCCGGGCCGCCATGGCAGCGCATAGAATCATTGCACCGGCCCGTCGCCGGTGACTCGTGTCATGGAACCGCTGCTATGAAACTAATAGGCTCCACCACCAGCCCCTATGTGCGCAAAGTCCGCGTCGTGCTGGCCGAAAAGAAGCTGGACTATCAATTTGTCGAAGAGAACCCCTGGGAGGAAGCGCTCTCACCGGGTACGGGCAATCCTCTGGGCAAGGTGCCGCGTCTGGTGATGGACGGCACGGAGGCCATGTTCGATTCGCGTGTCATCGTCGAATATCTGGACACACTTTCGCCGGTCGGCAAGCTGATTCCGGGCACGGGCCGCGAGCGTGCCGAGGTCAAGACCTGGGAGGCCCTGGCCGACGGCATGCTGGACGCTGCCGTTCTGGTGCGGCTGGAGGCCACCTGGCCCGGCCGCAGCGCAGAGCAGCGCAGCCAGGCCTGGATGGACCGCCAGATGGGCAAGGTCCAGGCCGCGCTCAAGGTCATGTCTCATGGATTGGGCGAGAAGCCGTTTTGCTGCGGAGGCACGCATCTGACGCTGGCCGATATCAGCGTCGGCTGTGCCCTGGCCTGGCTGGATTTCCGCTTTCCCGAGATGGACTGGCGCGCAGAGCATCCGAACTTGGCCGCCTTGCTGACCAAGCTGGCGGCGCGCCCCAGTTTTGTGAACACCGTGCCCCATTGAGTGGCGGCATGTCAGCCAAGAAAAAGGCCACTCGGAAGTGGCCTTTTTTGGGGCATAAAAAAGCTGCGAAGCATCCCGAAACGAATTAAGAGAGGGAGGGAGGAGAAGCGCTCCGGGGATCGTTCAATGGGCGTACCCAAGGGCTTCGCAACTGGAAATTGGTGAATGCAGACCTGTCAGTTCATTGCACTTGACTATCAGATAAGACACTGTTGCAGAAGTTCCAGCCCCCGTGGGTTTCATTTTTGTAACAATTTGGCAATGCCTGTAGGCAAATCTTGACGGATGCTGCCAGCGCCTCGAAAAGCAGGTGCTCACCCATCTCCAGGCCCTGAGGCCGCTAGCTGCTTTGTGTTGAGGCGACTGGCCCGAACACCGCAGTCCAGAGCTTGAGTACCGCTTCACGCTGGGCTTGGGCCTGCTCTGGTTCCAGCTGTCCGGAGCGCTCATCCAGTCTTGCCACGTGTTGCAGGCGGCGCAGCTCGCGGTAGGCCTTGGCGGCTTCATAGCCCACTGCCTTGGGCAGCAGGCCCGCGTCTTCGGCGCGTTGCAGCAAGGCGATATTGCCCACATTGGCGATCAGCTCGCGGTGAGCGCCGGATTCGGCCAGCACCAGGTACTGCACGGCAAATTCCACATCCACCATGCCGCCGGGGCTGTGTTTGACGTCAAACAGGCCACCGCGTACCGGGTGGGCGCCACGCACCCGCTCACGCATGGTTTCAATCTCGTTGCGCAGAGCAGCGGCATCGCGCGGCGCGGTGATGACGGCTTCGCGCACCGCATCAAAGCGCTGATGCAGGTGCAGATCGGTCGCAGGCTCACCTGCAGGCGAGGGAAAGTCGCGGCTGCCCAGCACAAAGCGGGCACGCGTCATGGCCTGGTGCTCCCAGGTCCAGGCGGTGTTGCTGCCGCGCTGCTGCTGGTAATTGGCATAGGACTCGAAGCTGGTCACCAGCAGGCCCGAGTTGCCGTTGGGGCGCAGCGCGGTGTCGATCTCGAACAGATCGCCTTCACCGGTCTTGACGGTCAGCCAGTTGATGAGCTTGCGCACATAGGCCGCGTAGACCTCGGGCGCGCGGTCATCGTCGTCATCGAAGACGAAGACGATGTCCAGATCGCTGCCGTAGCCGAGTTCCTTGCCGCCCAGCTTGCCGTATCCCACGATGCCGAAACGTGGCGTATCGCGATGGCGGCTCTTGAGCCGGCTCCAGCACCATTGGGCCGTGATGCGCAGCACGCTGTCAGCCAGGGCGCTGAGGTCGTCGGCCACTTGCTCTACGGTAATGCGGCCTTCGATATCGCGCGCCAGCGTGCGGAAGACTTCGGCATGGTGGGCGCGGCGCAGCAGATTGAGCAGGGTTTCGTCGTCGTCCTCGCCCGTGGATTGCAGGGCGGCCAGGCGCATGGCCAGCTCGTGCTCGAAGTCTGCTGCAACAAAGCGCTCCTTGAGGATGGCATCGCTGGCCAGCTCATCGATCACCCCGGGGTGTTGCTGCAGGTACCGTGCAGGCCAGCGTGCAGCTCCCAAAAGATGTAGCAATCTCTCGTGAACTGCCGGGCGTTCCAGCAGCAGGGCAAGGTAGCTTTCGCGGCGTAGCAGGGGCTCCAGCCACTGCAGAAAGCGTTTGGCAGCTTCTTCGCCGGACTGGCCGCTTTCCACCCATTGCGAGGTGCGCTCCACCAGCCTGAACAAACGGGCCCGCGCCTCGTCGCGCAGGCCATTGATGCGGGTATTGCTGCGCCAGTCGGCGACCTGCCCGGCCAGCGAGGGAGGCAGGGCCTCGATCAGGTCTTCGATGTCTCTGGGCGTGGGCGGCCCGCCTGCCGCGGCCTTGGCGGCATTGCAGTGGCCGTTGCTGCATTGCTGGGAGTCACCGCCGAGCAAGGTGTCGAACTCCTGTGCCACCAGTTCGCGATGCTCGTCCAGCTGGTGCAGAAAGCCACAGGCATCGGCGTAGCCCAGGGTGCGGGCAATCCACAGCAGATCATCGTCGCGTGTGGGCAGCACATGGGTCTGCTGATCGTCCAGATACTGGATGCGGTGCTCCACCTGGCGCAAGAAGATGTAGGCGCGGCTCAGCGCATCGGCAATTTCGGCGCTCATCAGATTGGCCTGCACCAGGCGCTGCAGCGCTTCCAGCGTGGGGCGACGGCGCAGTTCGGGGAACTGGCCGCCGCGCACCACCTGCAGCAGCTGCACGATGAATTCGATCTCGCGGATGCCGCCGCGCGAGAGCTTGACGTCGTTGGCGCGCTCGGGGTGGCCTGCGCTGCGCTTGGAGGCGTGGTCGCGGATCTGGCGGTGCAGGCTGCGCAGCGAGTCGAACACCGCATAGTCCAGATAGCGGCGGAACACAAAGGGCAGCACCACGCCGCGCAGGGCCTGGACGTTGGGGGTCTGGATATCGGCCAGCGGCGCCACGATGCGGCTCTTGAGCCAGGCAAAGCGCTCCCACTCCCGGCCATGGATCTGCAGATACTCCTCCAGCGAGGACAGCGAGACGGCGGGGGCGCCGGAATTGCCGTTGGGCCGCAGGGCCAGGTCGACGCGAAAGACAAAGCCGTGCTCGGTGGTGTCGCCGATCAGGCTGAAGATGCCCTTGACGGCGCGGCCGAAGTACTCGTGGTTGGAGATTACGCCGCGGCCGTCGGCCTTGCCCTGGGTGTCTCCGTCATGTTCGTAGACGTAGATCAGGTCGATGTCGCTGGAGACATTGAGCTCGCGGGCGCCGAGCTTGCCCATGCCTATGACCCAGAACTGGACTTCCTGGCCGGCAGGGCCTTGGGGTGCGCCATGCCGGGTGTCGAGTTCGGCGCGCACCTGGGTGCAGGCACGGTCCAGGGCCAGCTCCGCCAGCTCGGTGACAGCCTTGGTCACCACGGCGAGGGGCGCCTGCTGTTCGCAGTCCAGCACGATGATGCGCTCCATCACCAGCTGGCGCAGCACGCGCAGCGCCGCGGAGAGATCCAGGCCGCGCGAGTGCAGCGTGCCCAGGGCCTGCTCCATCAGAGCCCGATCGGGGGCTCCCGGCGGCAAGGCGTCAAACCAGTTCTCGTAACGGCGGTGAAGGCGCTGCACAAAGCGCGAGTACTGGGCCGGGGAAGGAACATTGAGGGCGTTTTCTGCCATTGCTTGCTCTGGGGACTGCATGCGGACCGTAAAAAATGATGTCAGGCAGGCAGGTAATCAGTTCGGCAACGTGTGGTTACCGAAACGCGCACGGGGCGCCGGTCATAATTCCTGCCATTGCTAGGCCACCGATGATCGAACCGAAACCACTCCCAACTCGCCAAATTCATAGGCTGGCCAGCTTGGCACGGTGGTCTCTGGGACTGGTCCTTAGCCTGTGGCTGCTGCTGGCCACCGTGTGGGGGGTGCTCCATTTCTGGATTGTGCCGCGAATCGAACAGTGGCGCCCCGAGCTGGAATCCCTGGCCTCACGCAGCCTGGGTGTACCGGTTTCCATTGGCCGGCTGAGTGCTTACCGCTCGGGTCTGGTACCGACCTTCGAGCTGGGCGACGTAGTCCTGCATGACCCCGCGAACAAAAGTGAGGCCTTGCTGCTGCCCAAGGTGGTGGTGGCGGTCTCTGCCCATTCGCTGATGACCCTGGGAGTCGAGCAGATATACCTGGAAGGGCCGGATCTGACGGTCCGCCGCGATGCCGACGGCCAGATCTTTGTGGCCGGTATTGCCGTGTCATCCGATCCGGGGCAGGGAACCGACTCCGACTGGATCTTCTCCCAGCCCGAAATCGCCATCCGCAGCGGCAAGCTGCAGTGGGTGGACGAGCTGCGCAATGCTGCGCCCTTGCAACTGCAGGATGTGGATCTGGTGCTGCGCAACAAGCGCTGGCACCACTCCCTGCGGCTGGATGCCACGCCGCCAGAGGGCTGGGGCCAGCGCTTCACGGTCATGGGCAACTTCAAGGAGCCTTTGCTGTCGGTGCATGAAGGGCGTCTGGAGCGCTGGAGCGGACAGGCTTATCTGGACTTCACGCATATCGACCTGTCCCATCTTGGCCAGTATCTGGGTCCGCAGGATTGGAAGCTGCAGCAGGGCAAGGGCTCGGTCAGGGCCTGGCTGGATGTGGATCACGGACAGCCCGTGGGCGGGGTGGCCGATGTCGCGGTACAGGCGCTGCAACTTCAATGGCGGGACAGACCTGAGCCCCTGGCCCTGCAGGCCTTGCGGGGGCGCCTGCGGGCCAAGAACCAGAACGGTTACCAGTTTTCCGTCCAGGGGTTGCAGTTCACGGCCGATGACGGCCTGAACTGGCCCAGAGGCGATTTCAGCCTGCGCTATGTGCCGACCGGTGCTTCCGAGCAGGGCAGCCAGGGCGAACATGGTGATGTTCAGGCCGATGGCATCGACCTGGCCATTGCGGCGCAGATGCTGCAGCGCCTGCCCCTGCCGGAGTCCGTGCAGACCCAGCTCAAGGCGCTTGCGCCGACAGGACAGCTGAGTGATCTCAAGCTGTCATGGCGCGGACCTCTGCAGCAGCTGGGGCAGTACAAGGCCTCGGGGCGCTTCGAGCAGTTGGGCTTGCGTTCCCAAGCTTCGCAGGAGGGCCCGCACAGCATAGGTATTCCCGGCGTGCGGGGGCTGAGTGGCAAGTTCACCCTGGACCAGGACAGCGGCGAGGCAACGCTGACCAAGACGGCGGCCTCCAATCAGGCCATGCTGAGCTTCCCCGGAGTGTTTGAAGACCCCGATATCCCGTTCGACCAGTTCGACAGCCTGGTGCGCTGGCAGTTGCAGGACAAGGGCCAGTCCATCAAGGTGCAAGTGCCCCGCCTGCGTTTCGCCAATGAAGATACGGCCGGCCAGGCCCAGGCCAGCTGGCAGTCCGGTGCAGGGACCAAGGAGCAGCCACGCTTTCCGGGACTGCTGGATCTGCAGGGGCAGCTCAGCCGCGCCAAGGGTGAACGCATTTATCGCTATCTGCCCCAGGATCTGGGCAGCGAGGCATTGCGCTATGTGCGCGAGGCCATTACCACGGGTCAGGCCAGTGCAGTGAACTTCCGCGTCAAGGGCGAGCTCGAGCATGTGCCGTTTGAAAAACCGGGCAAGGGCGAATTCCACATCAGTGCCCAGGTGCATGATGTGAACTACCAGTTTGTGCCCGGCTATCTGCTCGACCCCGGCGAAAAGCCCTGGCCGCCGCTGACCAGGCTGTCGGGCGAGCTGGTGTTCGACCGCAACTCCATGCAAGTGCGCAAGGCCAAGGGCTTTCTGGGGCATACCGCCATCGTGGTTGATGAAGCACAGGCCGGAGTGGCCGACTGGAACCTGACCGAGGTGGAGGTCAACGCCAAGGCTCATGGAGCTCTGGGCGATATGCTGAGCCTGGTTCAAGGCTCTGCCCTGTCTGCGCTGACTGCCCACGCTCTGGATGGCAGCAAGGCCACGGGCAATGCCAGGCTCAGCCTCAGGCTGCATCTGCCCACCATGCATATGGAGCGCAGCAAGGTACAGGGTGAAGTGGCGCTGGCGGGCAATACGCTGCAGCTGATGCCCGATGTGCCCACACTCAGCCAACTGCGCGGCAATGTGCAGTTTTCGGAGACCGGCTTTCAGCTCTCGGGCGTGCAGGCCAGATCTCTGGGCGGTGATGTGCGCATAGAGGGCGGCATGAAGCCTGCCGCCGACGCCGCCACGGCTCCGGTGCAAGTGCGCGTAGACGGTATTGCCACGGCCCAGGGCCTGCGTGACGCCAAGGAGATGAGCGAGCTGGTGGCTCTGGGCAAGCATCTGCAAGGCCAGGCCCGTTATGGCCTGCAGATCAAGGTGCTGCACAGCGTGCCGGAAATCAGCCTGCAGTCCGACCTGCAGGGCATGGCGGTCATGTTGCCAGCTCCTTTGGGCAAGGCGGCCGACAGCTCCCTGGCCTTGCGTGTCAACCGCACGGTGCCAGCCGTGGCCAAGCCGCTGACCGATCAGTTCAGCGTGCAATGGGGCAATCAGGCTGCAGCCTTGCTGGAGCGCGATATCAGCGGGGCGCAGGCTCGCATCACACGCGGCAGCCTGGAGCTGGTGGAGTCAGGCAAGGCGGAAGCCGCTTTGCCGCCTGCCGGCCTGCAGGCCAGGGTGCAACTGCCGGTGCTTGATCTGGATGCCTGGAGTCGCTTGTGGCCCGATGGCGCAGGAGGCGCAGCCGATGGCCCCGGTACCGAGGAAGAGAGCTGGCGCCAGTTTGTGCCGCAGCAGCTGGCGCTCAAGGCGCGCGAGGTGAAGCTCCATGGCCGTTCGCTGCACGATGTATCCCTGCAGCTCAGCCATGCCAACAAGGTCTGGACCAACCAGATCCAGTCACGCGAGCTGGCGGGGCGTGTGGAGTATCGCGAGCCCTCTGCGCAGGAGCCGGGCGGCCTGGTCATCGCCAAGCTCTCGCGTCTGAGCATTCCCGACGGCCCGGACGAAGGGCTGGATGCTGCTGCGGAACAAACCGGCAATGTGCGCGAGTTACCGGCCTTGCAGGTCAGTGTGGACGACTTCCAGCTGGGCAAGCGTTCGCTGGGCAAGCTGGATGTGGTGGCGCGCAATCATGGGTTGTCCGTCGGCGCGGGGCAGCGCGAATGGCAGCTGTCGCGCTTCAATATCAGCACGCCGGAGGCGACGTTGACGGCCCAGGGTTCCTGGGGGCTGCGCTCCAGTGACAAAAAGCACCCGGGTCAGACCCAGCTGCAGTTCCAGCTCAATCTGCGCGATGTGGGCAAGCTGCTCAATCGCTTTGACATGCCTGGCGTGGTTGCCAATGGACAGGGCCAGCTGCAGGGTGAAATCAGCTGGACAGGGGCGCCCGTGACGCCGGAGTTCAAGACCATGTCCGGCGCCGTGCATCTGGAGGTGCAAAAAGGCCAGTTCCTCAAGGCAGATCCGGGACTGGCCAAGCTGCTGGGCGTGCTCAGCCTGCAGTCCTTGCCCAGGCGGCTGACGCTGGACTTCCGCGACGTGTTCCGTAACGGCTTCTCTTTCGACTTCATGCGGGGCGACGTCACCATAGAGCGCGGCATTGCCAAGACGAATAACATGCAGATGAAGGGCGTGAACGCGGCCGTGCTGATGGAGGGCTCTGCCGATATCGACAAGGAAACCCAGGACCTGCATGTGGTGGTGGTGCCGGAGATCAACGCCCTGTCCGCCTCCCTGGTTGCGACGGCCATCAATCCCGTGGTGGGGCTGAGCAGCTTTCTGGCCCAGATGATTTTGCGTGGCCCGCTGATTGCGGCCACGACCAAGGAGTTCCATATCCACGGCAGCTGGGAAGACCCGCAGGTGACCGAGCTGCCCAGGCGCAGCGTGCCCAAAGCCGGTGCCGACGATGTCGGCAAGCAGCCCGCTGCCGCTCCAGGTTCAGAGGAGAAGCCATGAAGATTGCCGCTCTACAAATGGTCTCGGGTCAGGACGTCGCAGCCAATCTGGCGCAGGCGCGCAGCCTGATGCAGCAGGCTGCCGCCCTGGGTGCGGAGCTGGTGGTGCTGCCCGAGTATTTCTGTGCCATGGGAGCCAGGGACACCGACAAGCTGGCCTACCGGGAGGTTTTTGGCCAGGGGCCGATCCAGGATTTCATGGCCGGGGCTGCCAGGCAACTGCAGCTATGGGTGGTGGCCGGCACGCTGCCGCTGCAGGCCGCTGACGACAGCCATGTGCTCAACACCAGTCTGGTCTATTCGCCCGAGGGCGAATGCGTGGCCCGCTACGACAAGATCCACCTCTTTCAGTTCGACAACGGGCGCGAGAGCTATACCGAGGCCGCCGTGGTGCAGGCGGGCAGCCAGCCCGTGGTCTGCGACATACAGGCCAGAGACGGCGCCCGCTGGCGCCTGGGCCTGAGCGTCTGCTATGACCTTCGCTTTCCCGAGCTGTACCGCGCGCTCAGCGCACAGGGGGCCGATCTGCTGCTGGTGCCCAGTGCCTTCACCTACACCACGGGCCAGGCGCACTGGGAGGTGCTGCTGCGGGCACGGGCGATAGAGAACCTGGCCTATGTGCTGGCACCGGGCCAGGGCGGCGTGCATGAAAACGGTCGTCGCACCTGGGGCCACAGTCTGCTGATCGACCCCTGGGGCGAGGTGCAGGGCCTGCAGGCCGGCGGCAGTGGCGTGGTGGCGGGAGAGCTCAATCGTGACCGCTTGCTGCAAGTGCGCCAGCAATTGCCGGCCTTGACCCATCGTGTGCTGTGACTGATCCGCTGAATACCGCTCTTGACGCACTGCCCGAGGACCATCCTGTCCATTGGCCCTGGCGGCGCTGGCGCATGGCCTGGAAGCGCTGGTCGCTATGGACCTTGCTGGTGGCGCTGGTGGTCAGCATGCTGGTCACCATGGTCTGGCTGGCCGGACGCTATGAGGCATCGCAGGTGCAGGAAAAGCTGGAGCGCGACACCGCCAATGCGGTCGGCGATATCCGTGCAGCGCTGGGCCGCAATCTGCAGGACCTGCTGGCGCTGAGCGCCTACAGCAGCAAGCATGCCGCCTGGCGCGAGCATGCGACCGAATTGCTGCAGCAGCGCCGCGACCTGATGCGCATCGAATGGCGGGGCGAAAACATGCGCCTCATCGAGCATGCCGAGACGCCTTATCGCACCTTGCTGGT
This sequence comes from Comamonas thiooxydans, assembly GCF_002157685.2. Lineage (NCBI taxonomy): Bacteria > Pseudomonadati > Pseudomonadota > Betaproteobacteria > Burkholderiales > Comamonadaceae > Comamonas > Comamonas thiooxydans. Next base: position 5,849,426 of record NZ_AP026738.1, on the reverse strand, counting down.
CGAGGACGAAAGCCATTTGCCCGAGCTGCATTCGGGCGAGGCCCTGACCTGTACCCAGGCCAGGCGCGTCAACGGGCCATCGTACTCGCCCAGCCGCTTCCAGCTGCTGGGCGAGGGCCTGGGCACGGAGACCATGCAGGTCTGCATGCCGCTGACGGAGAACGGCCATGTGGTGGGCTATGTGCTGGGCACGTACAGCCTGCAAGGCATTCTGATGGCCCAGGTGGGCAAGTCCTTGCCGCGCACCCAGGAGGTTTCGTTCACCGAGCCGGACGGCACGCGTCTGGCCATGGTGGGGGCGGCCTGGCGCGGCTCGCGCATGTTCACGGCCCAGCAACTGTTGGACCTGCCAGGCAACACCCTGGTGCTGCGCATGGACAGCTGGCATCACGCGCCCAGCGTCTTTCCGAATGTGATGACGGCGCTGGTGACCGGCATGTCGATCGCGCTGGTGACCGTGGTGGTGGTGCTGGTGCGCGACAACCGCCGCCGCCTGCGGGCCGAGCGCGATCTGGGCGATGCGCTGGCCTTTCGCAAGGCCATGGAGGACTCCCTGGTCACGGGCATGCGTGCACGCGATCTCCAGGGTCGCATCACCTATGTGAACCCGGCCTTCTGCAATATGGTGGGCTTCAGCGCGCAGGAGCTGCTGGGCCTCAATGTGGCGCCTTACTGGCCGCCCGAACTGGCCCAGGAATATGTGAGCCGGCGCGATCAGCGCCTTGCCGGCCTGCTGCCCACACCGCGCCAGGGCCATGAGAGCGTGTTCATGCGCAAGGACGGCTCGCGTTTTCCGGTGCTGATTTTCGAGGCGCCGCTGATCACCGCCCAGGGCCAGCACACGGGCTGGATGAGCGCTTTCATCGATATCAGCGAGCAGCGCCGCATGGAGGAGATGTCGCGTGCCTCCCAGGAGCGCCTGCAGGCCACAGCACGCCTTGCTACGGTGGGCGAGATGGCCTCCATGCTCAGCCATGAGCTGACACAGCCGCTGGCCGCCATTTCCAGCTATGCCACGGGCTCGCTCAATCTGCTGGAGCATGAGCCGACTGACCCTCAGGCCCCGCATCTCAAGGACTTGCGCATGGCTCTGGAGCGCATCAGTTTTCAGGCCGACCGCGCGGGCAAGGTCATCAAGAGCGTGCGCGATTTCGTGCGCCGACGCGACAAGTCCAGAGAGGTGGTGCAGCCCGTGGAGCTGATCGATGCCGTCATGCCCCTGGTCTATCTGCAGGCGCACAAGCTCAATGCAACAGTGCAGCTGGAGCTGGAGCCCGATCTGCCGGGGGTGCTGTGCGATGTCACCATGGTCGAGCAGGTGCTGCTCAATCTGGCGCGCAACGGCATGCAGGCCATGGACCTGCCTGAGCTCAAGGAGAGGGTGTTGACCATGGCTGTCAGGCGCAGTTCTGACGGTAATAACGCGCGTTGGGTAGAATTTTCCATCATGGACTGCGGCGCCGGCATTTCTGCGGAAGTCGCCGAGCAGCTGTTCACCCCCTTCTTCACCACGCGCACCGAAGGCATGGGCCTGGGCCTGAGTCTGTGCCGCACGGTGGTGGAGCAACATGGTGGTCACCTTGATTACCGCCCGCACCTCCCGCAGGGCACGGAGTTTGTCTTCACGCTTCCGGCCCCCTGGGAACCCAGAGAGAACTAGGCTTCATGGAACCTGTAACCGACGCTACCGTCTACGTGGTGGACGACGATGCCGATGTCCGAGAGGCATTGGCATGGCTGCTGCGTTCGCGCAGATTGCTGAGCGAGTGCTATCGCAACGCCGAAGAATTCGAACAGGCCGTGCTGCAGACCAGCCCGGTGACGCGTCGCCCCTGCTGCCTGCTGCTCGATATGCGCATGACGGGCATGAGCGGGCTGTCGCTGTTCAACCGCATGCTGGAGCGCGGCCAGATCGAGGCCATGCCCGTGATCTTTCTGACCGGACATGCCGATGTGCCGACGGCCGTGGATACAGTCAAGCGTGGCGCCTTCGATTTCTGCGAGAAGCCGTTTTCCGACAATGCGCTGGTGGACCGGGTGGAGCAGGCGCTGGCGCTGTCCGCCGAGCATCTGGCTGCCTTGCAGGCGCGCGAAGAGGTGCGCAGCCGCTTGGACGAGCTGACCGATCGCGAGAAAGACGTGATGAAGCTGGTTGTCGAGGGCGTGCCGAACAAGTTGATTGCCGATCAGCTCGATATCAGCGTGCGCACCGTGGAAGTGCACCGGGCGCGTGTCTTCGACAAGATGCAGGTCAAGTCGGCCGTGGAGCTGGCCAATCTGCTGCGCAACGCCTGAGAGCAAGCCTCCGCGACATGAAAAAAGCCCCGCCAAGCGGGGCTTTTTGCTGGTCTCGCGCAGGCTTACTGAGGCGCACGCTCGCCCACGAAGATTTCCACGCGGCGGTTGCGCGCACGGCCTTCGTTGGTGGCATTGGAAGCCACGGGCTGGTGCGAGCCCATGCCCTGCACCTGGATGCGGGCGCCGTTGACGCCGCGCGATGTCAGATAGTTGCGGGTGCTCTCGGCACGCTGCAGCGACAGAGGGTTGTTGATGGCATCGGAGCCTGTGCTGTCGGTGTGACCGATGATGCGCACTTCTGCGTTGGGGTTGTTGCGCAGACCTTCGGCAAAGCGATCGAGGATGGGGGCGAAGTTGCCCTTGATGTCGGCGCGGCCGGTGTCAAAGGAGATGTCGCTGGGGATGTCCAGTTTGAGCTGGTTGTCCGCGGTCTGTGTCACGCCCACGCCTGTGCCCTGGGTCGCGGCTTCCATTTCACGCTTTTGCTTCTCGAGGTTTTGCGACCAGATATAGGTGCCCAGTGCGCCTACGCCAGCGCCGATCAGAGCGCCCGTGCCGGCGTTGTGGCCGGTCAGTGCGCCGATGGCAGCGCCGCCCAGTGCACCCACGCCTGCACCGGTGGCAGTACGACGCGTGGTGTCCGACATGCCGCCGGTATTGGCGCAGCCGGTGATCAACAATGCAGAGGCCAGAGCGGCCGTCACAGCCATTTGCTTGCGCATAGAAAACTCCTTAGTTTGATAAACGACCCGGAGGGTCATGCAAACCAGCTTCGCGTAAAAGCTGCAAGGCCACGAGCGTACTGCCAAGAGAAGGCAAAAAAAGTAGGACGCGGGCCAGCGAGCGGTTTCTGATGCAAAAGATTGTCACATGCAGCCCGCGCTGCAGTGGCTGCAGCGCCATGGGCTAAGCTCGATTAGAGCGATCTTGTTCGGGGTCTGCAAGCACTTCTTTGTGCGGCGCCGGCTCGACCGGGGCCGGCAACTCACCCTTTTTTCGACCCGAGAACATGGTCCACCACACAATAGCGACCAAAATGGCCAATGCCAGCAGTGCTTCAAGCAAAATCAGACCCATGAATTTCCATCTCCTGCGCCGTGCTTCACTGGCGCTGATTGTAGGAACCCTGGTGGCATGCACCACCACCAAGCAGCAAAACGACCCGGCACCGGTGCCCGAGATGGCTCCGCATGGCGGGCCGGCTTCCGCAGCCAAGCCGCCGTTTACCGCCAATGTACCGACTAAAAGCCGCTGGGTGGCGGTGGACTGGGGCGAGCTGCCCGGCGTGCCCCAGGATTCCCTGAACGAGGCCTGGAATGCCTGGATCAAGAACTGCGAGCGTCCCAGCACCGTGTTTGCCAATCTGTGCGGCGAGGTGCGAAGGCTGAGCATTGCCTCGGAAGACGAGCAGCGCAGCTGGATGATCAACACGCTGCAGCCCTATCGCATCGAAGCGACCACGGGCAGCCCCGACGGCATGCTGACCGCCTATTACGAGCCCTTGTACGAGGCGCGCCGTGTGCAGGGCAACGGCTTCAATGTGCCCATCTACCAGGTCCCGCAGGGCTTTGGCAAGCGCAAGCCCTGGTTCACGCGCCAGCAGATCGACACCAACTCCGAGGCGCAGGCCGCGCTGGCCGGCCGTGCCATTGCCTGGCTGCGCGACCCGGTGGACATGCTGGTGCTGCATATCCAGGGCTCGGGCCGGCTGATGCTGACCGAGGCCGACGGCCGCCAGCGCATGATCCGCGTGGCCTATGCCGGCACCAACGATCAGCCCTACAAGAGTGTGGGCCGCTGGCTGCTTGACCAGAACCTGGTGCGCGATGCCACCTGGCCCGGCATCAGCGCCTGGATTGCCGCCAATCCCTCGCGTGTCAACGAGATGCTGTGGAGCAATCCACGCTATGTGTTCTTCCGCGAGGAGGCGCTCAACGACTTCGATGCCCAGTTCGGTCCCAAGGGCGCGCAGGGCGTGGCGCTGACACCGGGCCGCTCGATTGCCGTGGACCGCAACAGCATCCCCTATGGCACGCCGGTCTGGTTGTCCACGCCCGGCCCCACGGTCTCGCTCAACCGCCTGGTGTTCGCGCAGGATACGGGCAGCGCCATTCTGGGCGCCGTGCGCGCCGACTATTTCATGGGCTGGGGGGCCGAGGCCGGTGATGTGGCGGGCCGCATCAAGCAGCCGCTCAAGCTCTGGGCCTTCTGGCCCAAGGCCTTGGCCGGATCGGCACCGCATCTGCGTTGATGCAAAAAACAGGAGCTGCCAGCGTTTGTCAGTCAATGAATTTCAATGGATAACCATCTGAAATCATTGTATTGATAGCGCTGGCAGCTCTCTTTTAAAGAGCGTCGGCGAAGTAGCGCTGCACCACGGGCGGTTCCTTGCCCTTGTGAAAGCTCAGCTTGCGATCGCGCAGCGCCACATCGGCGGTCGTCACGCGTTCGAAGCGGCGCAGATGCTCGGTCCAGGACTCGTCGGTGATCTGCTCCACGAAGCGCTCGGGCTGGCTCATGCTGTGCAGCAGGCTCCAGGACAGCGCGCCCTGGCGCAGACGGCTGCGCCGGCTCAGCTGCATCAGATCGCGGAAGGCGCCGGCCCTGGCCGGGTCGATCAGGTACTCGATGGTCACCACCACGCGGCCGGCTTCGGGCGGCAGCGCGGCCGTCGGCGGCGTGAAGGCGCGAGAAGGGCTGAGGTCTTCCTCGATGTCGCGGTCCGGGTTCAGGCGCTGCACGATCAGCAGGGCCGTCAGTCCGCTGACGGCGGCCACGGCCATGCTGATCTGCACCGAGCCCAGGCTGGCGACCTTGCCCCAGATGGCGGCGCCAATGGCCGTGCTGCCCATGATGGACATCTGGTAGATGGACATGCCGCGTGCCCTCACCCAGTTGGGCAAGGCCATCTGCGCGGCCACGCCCAGCGTGTTGGCCGTGGCCAGCAGGGCCATGCCCGAGAGCATCATGCCCGGCACGGCCACGGCGATGTGGGGGGCGAAGGCCACGGTCAGCGTGGCCAGGCTTTGCGCGGCCACGCCGGCCAGCACCGTGCGCTCGCCCGACAGCATCTGGCGTATGCGCGGCAGCAGCATGGCGCCCAGGATGGCGCCCGCGCCCATGGATGCCAGCAGCAGCGTGAAGGTGCCGGCACTGCCGCTGCTGGCCGTACCGTGGTCCAGGCGCTGGGCCGTCAGCGGCAGCAGGGCCATGATGGCGGCGGCCTGCAGAAAGTAGCAGACGGTGCGCAGCAGCACGGCATGCATGCGCGGCGACTCCTGGATGAACTGCAGGCCCACGCGCATGGCCGAGCCCAGGCGCTCGCGGCCCAGCGGGTTGGCGGGCTGCTGGCGCTTCCAGCGCAGCAGCACAAAGCCCGAGACGATGGACAGCACGGCGTTGAGCACGAACACCCAGGCGCTGCCCAGGCTGGCAATGAGGGCACCCGCCACCAGCGGGCCGATGATGCGCGAGGCATTCATGGCCACGCCGTTGAGCGCCATGGCAAAGGGCAGGTGGTGCTTGGGCACCAGCTCGGGGATCAGCGCGGAGAACACCGGCCAGCGCATGGCCAGGCCGATGCCGTTGGCAAACACCAGGGCCAGCAGCAGATAGGGTGTCAGCTGGCCGGAGAGCACGGCCAGGCAGAGCAGCAGGGCCACGGCAGCCACCCAGAACTGGGTGACGATGAAATAGCGGCGCCGGTCCAGAATGTCGGCCAGCGCGCCGCTGGGCAGGGCCAGCAGCATGACCGGCAAGGTGGAGGCCGACTGCACCAGCGCCACCAGCACGGGCGAGGTGGTCAGCGATGTCATCAGCCAGGCGGCCGCCACATCGTTCATCCACATGCAGATATTGGCCGTCATCCAGATCATCCACAGCATGCGGAAGGTGGGTGTGGCCAGCGGCGTCCAGACGCCCGGGGCCGCGGCAGGCGGCGCACCGCCGTCATGCATGGCCGAGGGATCTTCCAGCAGCTTGCCTGCGGGGACCTGGCCGGAGTCTGAAATTATTGGATTTTGGGAAGCGCGTGCTGCGGAATCATCGTGGGCCATGGGACACGATTCTGTAGCAGGAAAGTTGTGCTGACAAATACGTAGTTCCTCACAGCGCCAGGCTGCGGCGGCTACCTGTCGCAGCGGTGACGATTGCTATTGATCAGTGAGCTTTCAGCGTATGTCAGTAAATGATTTCAATGCTGATGCTGCAGGCATTGCCCATAGACCAAACGGTACGCGCTTCACTTTTAAAGTGCGTTGGCCGGGCTCAGGCGTGCGTCAGCGTGCTGGGCAGCGGCAGCGCGCTGCTGGACTTCACTTCGCCCAGCGAAAAAATCGTGTGCACGTCTTTGACATTGGGCAGGCGCAGCAGCACATTGCGCACAAAGCCGGAAAAGCTCTCCAGATCCCTGGCCACGACCTGCAGCTCGAAGGTGCCCGCGCCGCTGATGTAGTGGCAGGTGGTGACCTCGGGCAGCAGGCGAATGGCTTCCTCCATGCGCAGCGTGATGTCGGCCGTGTTCTGTGCGGCATCCACGCGCACAAAGGCCAGCACGCCCAGGCCCAGCTTGTGGCGGTCCAGCGTGGCGTGATAACCGGTGATGTAGCCCGACTCCTCCAGCGCGCGCACGCGTCGCCAGCAGGGCGCGGCGGACAGACCCACGCGCTGGGCCAGCTCGGCATTGGTGAGGCGGCCATCCATCTGCAGCTCATTCAGGATGGCCCAGTCGAAGCGATCAAGTTGATTCATGAGCCGCAATTTACAGCAAGATTCTTTCAAAAACTAGGTTAATCCCGGCAATAAAAAGAAAGCTCTATTCAGGGCGTTTTCCTTAAACTTTGGTCAAACAACTTGCGTTCCGTGCCTCTGGCGCAGGAATGCCCAAAGCAATATGCTGCTCTGGTAGCCAACAGCTGCCACGGGTGGTCACCCACATGGAGACAAGCCATGAATGCCCCTTTGCCCGATGAAGTCCGTCGCGCCCTGGAGTCTGTGACTCTGGACGACAAATATTCCCTGGACCGCGGCCGCGCCTTTATGAGCGGCGTGCAGGCCTTGGTCCGACTGCCCATGCTGCAGCGGCTGCGCGATGCGCAGGCCGGGCTCAATACCGCCGGCTTCATCAGCGGCTATCGCGGCTCGCCCCTGGGCACCTACGACCAGTCGCTGTGGGCGGCCAAAAAGCATATGGAGGCGAATCACATCGTCTTTCAGCCCGGCGTGAACGAAGAGCTGGGCGCCACGGCCGTCTGGGGCACGCAGCAGCTCGATCTCTATCCCGAGACCAAGAAGTTCGACGGCGTCTTCGGCATCTGGTATGGCAAGGGGCCGGGCGTGGACCGCTGCTCCGACGTGTTCAAGCACGCCAATATGGCGGGCACGGCCCAGCATGGCGGCGTGATTGCGATCGCGGGCGACGACCACATCAGCAAGTCCTCGACGGCCGCGCACCAGAGCGACCATATCTTCAAGGCCTGCGGCACGCCGGTGTTCTTCCCCAGCAATGTGCAGGACATCCTGGACATGGGTCTGCATGCCTTTGCCATGAGCCGCTTCTCGGGCCTGTGGTCGGGCATGAAGACGATCCAGGAGGTGGTGGAGTCCTCCTCCTCGGTGCTGGTGGACCCGGATCGCGTCAACATCATCCTGCCCGAAGACTTTCAGATGCCGGACGGCGGCCTGCATATCCGCTGGCCCGATCCGCCGCTGGAGCAGGAAGCGCGGCTGATGAACTACAAGTGGTATGCAGCCCTGGCCTATGTGCGCGCCAACAAGCTCAACCACAACGTGATCGAAGGGCCCAACGACCGCTTCGGCATCATCGCCAGCGGCAAGGCCTATAACGACACGCGTCAGGCCATGGCCGACCTGGGGCTGGACGAGGACACCTGCCATCAGCTGGGCATCAGGCTGCACAAGGTCAACGTGGTCTGGCCGCTGGAGGCCACGATCACGCGCGATTTCGCACGAGGCCTGCAGGAGATTCTGGTGGTCGAGGAAAAGCGCCAGGTCATCGAATACCAGATCAAGGAAGAGCTCTACAACTGGCGCGACGACGTGCGCCCCAATGTGGTGGGCAAGTTCAGCGACGAGCATGGCGGCGAATGGTCGCTGCCCAACCCCAGCACCGACTGGCTGCTGCGCCCCACGGCCGATCTGACTCCCGCCATCATTGCGCGCGCCATTGCCCAGCGCCTCAAGAAGCTGGGCGTGCCCGAGCATGTGCAAACGCGCATGCAGCAGCGTCTGGCCGTGCTCGACGCCCGCGAAGCAGCGATCAAGGCGGCCAAGGAGGTCTCGACCGGCGACCGCACGCCCTGGTTCTGCAGCGGCTGCCCGCACAACACCTCGACACGCGTGCCCGAAGGCTCGCGCGCCGTGGCCGGCATCGGCTGCCACTACATGACCACCTGGATGCCCGACCGCCGCACCAGCACCTTCACGCAGATGGGCGGTGAGGGCGTGACCTGGGTGGGGCAGGCGCCTTTCACCAAGGAGGCCCATGTCTTCGCCAACCTGGGCGACGGCACCTACTTCCACAGCGGGCTGCTGGCCATTCGCCAGAGCATTGCGGCCGGCACCAACATCACCTACAAGGTGCTCTACAACGACGCCGTGGCCATGACGGGCGGCCAGCGCGTGGGCGAGCGGCCCGAAGGGCATTCGGTGCTGCAGATCATGAACAGCCTGCTCTCCGAGGGCGTGGGCAAGCTGGTCATCGTCACCGACGAACCCGAGAAATACGATGGCGTGAAGCTGGGCGAGGGCGTGACCGTGCACCACCGCGACGAGCTGGATGCGATCCAGCGCCAGTTCCGCGAGCTCAAGGGCTGCACGGCCATCATCTACGACCAGACCTGCGCCACCGAAAAGCGTCGCCGCCGCAAACGCGGCACGCTGAGTACGCCCGATAAGACCGTGGTCATCAACGAACTGGTCTGCGAGGGCTGCGGCGATTGCTCGGTGCAGTCCAACTGCCTCTCGGTCGAGCCCGTGGAGACCGAGTTCGGGCGCAAGCGCCGCATCAACCAGAACAGCTGCAACAAGGACTATTCCTGCGTCAAGGGCTTCTGCCCGAGCTTCGTCACCGTCGAGGGTGGTCAGCTCAAGAAGCCCAAGCAGGAGAAGAAGGGCAGCCTGGATGCCCTGCCCCATATCCCCGAGCCCGTGCTGCCCGTGGCCGAGCAGGCCTGGGGCATCGTGGTGGCCGGCGTCGGCGGCACGGGCGTGATCACCATCGGTTCGCTGCTGGGCATGGCCGCACACCTGGAAGGCAAGGGCGTGGTCACGCAGGATGCGGCGGGTCTGGCGCAGAAGGGCGGCTCCACCTGGAGCCATATCCAGATCGCCAACCGCGCCGATGCCATCTACACCACCAAGGTGGACATGGCCAAGGCCGATCTGGTCATAGGCTGCGACCCCATCGTGGCGGCCACGCCCACCACCTTGTCCGTGATGCAGCCGGGGCGCACCTATGTGGCGCTCAACAGCCATGCAGCGCCCACGGCCACCTTCGTGGGCAACCCCGACTGGCAGTCGCCTGCCGCACGCTGCGCCACGGCGCTGGCCGAGGCCGTGGGCCATGGCGCCCTGGGCAGCTTCGATGCCGAGAAGGCCTCCACTGCCCTGCTGGGCGACAGCATCTACGCCAATCCCATGATGCTGGGCTACGCCTGGCAAAAAGGCAGGGTGCCGCTCAGTCATGCCTCGCTGATGCGCGCCATGGAGCTCAACGGCGTGCAGGTGGCGCGCAATCAGGAGGCCTTTGAATGGGGCCGCCGCTGCGCCCACGATCTGGAGGCCGTGCGCGCTCTGTATCAGGCATCGCAGGTGATCCAGTTCGTCAAGAAGCCGTCGCTGGAGGAAATGCTGGACAAGCGTGTGGAGTTCCTCACGGCCTACCAGAACGCGGCCTATGCCCAGCAGTACCGAGACTTCGTGGCCAAGGTGCGCGCGGCGGAAGAGCCGCTGCAGCAAGGCACGCGCCTGTCCCAGGCCGTGGCGCGCTATCTGTTCAAGCTCATGGCGTACAAGGACGAGTACGAGGTGGCGCGCCTGCACACCGAGGCGGCGTTCACCCAGAAGATCAGCGAGATGTTCGAGGGCGACTACAAACTCGTCCATCACCTGGCGCCCCCCGGTTTTGCCAAGAAGGACGAGCAGGGTCATCTGCTCAAGAAGTCCTATGGCCCCTGGATGCGCAAGGCCATGGGCTGGCTGGCCGGCATGAAGGGACTGCGCGGCACGGCGCTGGATCCCTTCGGCCGCACAGAGGAGCGCCGTACCGAGCGTGCCCTGATCGTCGAATACCGTCAGTGCATCGAAACCCTGCTGACGGGGTTGACGGCCGACAAGCTGGCGCTGGCCGTGGAGATCGCCTCCATCCCCGAAGACATTCGAGGCTACGGTCACGTCAAAGAGCACCATCTGGCGGCTGCGCGTATCAAGTGGCAATCCTTGATGACTCGCTGGAATGGCTCGGCTGCACCTGCTGCGTCAGCGGTCAAGCTGATGGCAGTGAACTAATTGCGCCGAGGCGCATCACAACAAGGCCGGGGCAACCCGGCCTTTGTATTCATGGCCAGAGGCGGTGCTGGTAGTGGCTATCTGAATTTGATAGCTGCCAGCGACTGTATTGAGTGATATTCAAATATAAAACAGTCACAAAACAATACAGGCAATGTGCTGATTGCTATGTTTTTTGCGGGCATTGTTGATGTGGGAAGGGAGGTCCTCATCGCATCAGGGAATGCCTGTGCTGCGCGGCTGCCCATGCCAATCTTGGGTACAAGCCAGCCGAATACAATGTCCCGCTGACCTGGCGAGATCGCGCAAGTGCGCGCCTGCCGGGACCTATTCCTGACAAATTCACTCTTTCGGAGTCTTTTTCGTGTTCATTTCTTCTGCTTTCGCCCAGACCGCTCCTGCCGCCGCTGCTGAAGGCGGCTTCATGGGTTCGCTCACCGGCATGCTGCCTCTGGTGCTGATGTTCGTGGTGTTGTACTTCGTGATGATTCGTCCCCAGATGAAGCGCCAGAAGGAACACCGCTCCATGATCGACGCGCTGGCCAAGGGTGACGAAGTGGCTACCGCCGGCGGCATCATCGGCACCGTGACCCGCATGGCCGAGCAATTCATCTACATCGAAGTGGCATCCGGCGTGGAAGTCCAGATCCAGCGCTCCGCGGTGGTGCAAGTGCTGCCCAAGGGCACGGCCAAGTAAGCCTGTCCGCTGTGGATTTTGAGGGGTACGGCGCTCGACCAGAGTGCGCGTACCCGTTGTGCGTTGCTGTAAAAAAAAGAGCGCGATCATGAACCGATACCCGGTCTGGAAGTACGCGATCATCGTGATCGCGCTGCTGGTGGGGGTGCTCTACACCCTGCCCAATTTCTTTGGTGAAGCGCCTGCCGTGCAGGTGTCCTCGGCCAAGTCCACCGTCAAGGTGGACAACGCGGTGCTGCAAAAGGTGGAATCTGCCTTGAGCGCGGCCAGCGTCAAAGCCACATCGATGTCGCTGGAAGGCACCTCGGTGCGCGCCCGCTTCGATACGCCCGATGAGCAGCTCAAGGCCAAGGACGTCATCCAGAAGGCCCTGGTTGCCGACCCCACCGATCCCTCCTACATCGTGGCGCTGAACCTGGTGTCGCGCTCGCCCGACTGGCTGACAGCCATCGGTGCCAAGCCCATGTATCTGGGTCTGGACCTGCGCGGCGGCGTGCACTTCATGCTGCAGGTGGACATGGCAGCGGCCCTGACCAAGAAGGCCGAGAGCTATGCGGGCGACCTGCGCTCTTCGATGCGCGACAAGAACATCCGCCACGGCGGTGTCAGCCGCGACGGCAACAACGTCACCATCCGCGTGCGCGACGAAGCCACGCTGACGGCGGCGCGCAATCTGATCGCGGACCAGTTCCCCGATCTGGTGGCCACCTCCACGCCTGACGGCACGGGCTTCAAGCTGGTGGCCTCGATCAAGCCTGAAGCCCTGCGCAAGGTGCAGGAACAGGCGCTCAAGCAGAACATCGTCACGCTGCACAACCGTATCAACGAGCTCGGCGTGGCCGAGCCCGTGATCCAGCAGCAGGGCCTGGACCGCATCGTGGTGCAACTGCCCGGCGTGCAGGACACGGCCAAGGCCAAGGACATTCTGGGCCGTACTGCCACACTGGAAGTGCGCATGGTGGACGAGTCTGCCGAAGCGCGTGCTGCCGAGATGGGCTCCGGCCCCGTGCCTTTCGGCTCCGAGAAATACCTGGACCGCAACGGCCAGAGCATCATCGTGCAAAAGCAGGTGACGCTGACCGGCGAGAACCTGACGGATGCCCAGCCTGGCTTTGACAGCCAGACCCAGGAGCCCACCGTCAACCTGACGCTGGACGCCAAGGGCGCGCGCATCTTCAAGGACGTGACGCGCGAGAACGTGGGCAAGCGCATGGCCATCATCCTGTTCGAAAAGGGCAAGGGCGAAGTGGTGACGGCTCCCGTGATTCGTGGCGAAATCGGCGGCGGCCGCGTGCAGATCTCGGGTCGCATGACTACGGCTGAAGCCAACGACACCTCGCTGCTGCTGCGCGCCGGTTCACTGGCCGCGCCCATGGAGATCATCGAGGAATACACCATCGGCCCAAGCCTGGGTGCCGACAACATCGACCGCGGTATCCACTCCGTGGTCTGGGGTATGGTGGCTGTTGCTGCCTTCATGTGTGTCTATTACATGCTGTTCGGCGTGATCTCCACGATCTCTCTGGGCATCAACGTATTGCTGCTGCTGGCCATTCTGTCCATGCTGCAGGCCACGCTGACCCTGCCCGGCATTGCCGCCATGGCGCTGGCGCTGGGTGTGGCCATCGACTCGAACGTGCTGATCAACGAGCGTATTCGTGAAGAACTGCGTGCCGGTGCCTCGCCCCAGGCTGCGATTCATGCCGGTTATGAGCATGCCTGGCACACCATTCTGGATTCGAACGTGACCACGCTGATTGTGGGTCTGGCGCTGCTGGCCTTTGGTTCTGGCGTGGTGCGTGGATTTGCCGTGGTGCACTGCATCGGCATTCTGACCAGCATGTTCTCGGCGGTGTTCTTCTCGCGTGGTCTGGTCAATCTCTGGTACGGCGGTCGCAAGAAGCTCAAGAGCCTCGCCATCGGTCAGGTCTGGAAGCCTGAGGGTGAGGGTCACCGTTCCGTGGCCGGCCGCGGCGGCAACAACTAAGGAGGAAGATCATGGAGTTCTTCCGCATCAAAAAAGACATTCCGTTCATGAAGTACGCGTTGGTCTTCAACGCGATTTCCTTCATCACCTTTGCGCTGGCCGTTTTTTTCCTGTTCTCGCGCGGCCTGCATCTGTCCGTGGAGTTCACGGGCGGTACGGTCATGGAAGTGGCCTACACCCAGCCTGCCGACATCGGCAAGGTGCGTGAAACCGTTTCCAAGCTCGGCTATGCCGATGTGATCGTGCAGAATTTCGGTACATCCAAGGATGTGATGATTCGTCTGCCCGTGCAAAAGGGCGTGACGACTGCTCAGCAAAGTGAGCGGGTGATCACTGCACTGAAGGCCGAGGATGCAGAGGTCACGCTGCGCCGCACCGAGTTTGTCGGCCCGCAGGTGGGCGATGAGCTGATGCACAACGGCCTGATGGCGCTGGGCATGGTGGTGCTGGGCATCATCATCTATCTGGCCTTTCGCTTCGAGTGGAAGTTCGGCGTGGCGGCCATCATTGCCAACTTGCACGACGTGATCATCATCCTGGGCTTCTTCGCCTTCTTCCAGTGGGAGTTCTCGCTCTCCGTGCTGGCAGGCGTGCTGGCCGTGCTGGGCTACTCGGTCAATGAGTCCGTGGTGATTTTCGACCGTATCCGCGAAGCCTTCCGCAAGTTCCGCAAGCTCAGCACCCACGAGGTGATCGACCACGCCATCACGTCGACCATGAGCCGGACCATCATCACTCACGCCTCGACCGAAGCCATGGTGCTGTCCATGTTCTTCTTTGGCGGCCCCAGCCTGCATTACTTTGCGCTGGCGCTGACGATCGGTATCTTGTTCGGTATCTATTCTTCGGTGTTCGTGGCGGCTGCCATTGCCATGTGGCTGGGCGTCAAGCGCGAAGATCTGGTCAAGGCTCCCGCCAAGTCCGGGTCGCAGGATCCCAATGATCCCAACGCGGGAGCCGTGGTCTGAAGCTTTGACCATTGCGGCGGGTGCATAACTGCTTCTGCCGCCATTACACTTACGGAATGGCTCTCTCGCAGTCTTCCTCCACCGCGCCTGCGGCCCCGCAACAGCTGGGCTGGCAGGCGCGCTTGCGTTGGGTCCATGGCATTTGTCAGGGCCTGCCCAAGGTAGCTCAGCAACTGGATGAATTCCTCTCCAACCAGAGCAGTGCCGTCTCCACTGCCAAGGAGATGCAGGAGTGGCGCGAGGCCTGGGTCGGCTTTCAGCAGAACAAGGACGCCTGGTTGCAGGCAGGTGCTCAGGCGCTGCAGCAGGCTGCCCGCAAGCCACCCTCTGGTGGAGCCGAGAGCACTGCTTCAGGCTCAGCTCCGCTGACCTTCGAGCTGCTCAGCGACGATGTCGTCGAAAACAGGATTCTGGCCTCCCGCATGGCCTTGGCCATGGGAGAGACGCTGCAGCCCGGCTTCGAGGCCATGCGCCTGCGCATTCAGGCGCTGGAGGGTCATGAGCTGGCTTCCCAGGACATGTTCCGTGCCGAGACCATCTGCCTGCATCTGGTCGAGCAATGGCTTGGCAGCGGCATGGAGCGAAAGCATTTGCTGAGGGCCGTGGAGCCCCTGCAAAATGCGCTGGCACCGCTGATGGAGTCCGAATACAGCATCCTGCACAAGCTGCTGGATGCGAAGGGCGTCAGCAAGGCCCAGGATGCCCCGCTGCGCGTGCGACGCACCGAGGGTGGTCCGTCCACCGGTGCCATGCATCTGGGCGCCAGCAGCGGCTATGGCAACGCGTCCGATGCGGGTTGGGTCAACTCTGCCATGCAGTACATGTCGGCTGGTATGGCTGCTGGCCTGGGCGCCGGGCCTGGGATGGCTCCGGGCATTGCCCTGTCGCCAGGCGCCAGCGCCGGCCTGGGCATGCTGGCGCGGGCGCGCCATCGCGCGCTGGATGCTATGAATCAGCTGCGCCAGGTGCTGAGCCAGCCTGCGGTCGGCATTCCAGGTCTGATGCCCGGCGCGCCTGTCGTTCCCATGCCTCCTGCGTCTGCCGCTCTGGCGCAGGCGCTGCAGGAGCAGCAACAGCTGATGGCGGTCGAGCTCCAGGCCCAGTATCCTTCTGCGGCCGGTTCGGCCATGGCCATGCCTGTCATGGACTACAGTCCGGCAGCGATCGGCCAGCTGGTCAATCTGGTGCGCGAGCGCTCGGCCGACTGGAAGCAAAAGGCCGAGACCAAGAGCGAGAAGGCGACCATCGAGGTGGTGGCGTTGATGTTCCAGAGCATTCTTTCGGAAGACCGGCTGCCACCGTCCATTCGCGTCTGGTTCGCGCGTCTGCAGGTCCCCGTGTTGCGCGTGGCCCTGGCCGAGCCGCAGTTCTTCAGCGACCTCAATCACCCGGCGCGCAAGCTGATCGATCGCATGGGCTCCTGCGTCATGGGTTTTGACGCCAGCAGCATCAACGGCAATGCGCTGGAGACCGAGATCCGCCGCGTGGTCCAGGTGATAGAGCAGTACCCTGAAACCGGGCAGAAGGTCTTTGCTCTGGTGCTGCGCGAGTTCGAGGAATTCCTCACCAGGCACTTTGCCCAGAACCGGTCCACGGCCAAGATCACCAGCGTGGCTCAGCAGGTGGAGCAGAAGGAAACGCTGGCCATCCAGTACACCATAGAGCTGCGCAATATGCTCACCGATATGCCGGTGCGCGAAGAGGTGCGAGACTTTCTCTTCAAATCCTGGGCCGATGTACTGGCCATGGCCACCGTGCGCTATGGCGCCAAGGATGCACGGGCCATGCGCCTCAAGCAGGCGGCCAGCGAGCTGGTCTGGTCGGCCAGCGCCAAGCCCTTGCGTCAGGAGCGCGCGCGTGTCATCCAGGGCTTGCCGACCTTGCTGCAGACCCTGCGTGAAGGGCTGGAGCTGGTGAGCGTGACCGGCGATAAGCAGTCGGCCACGATCAAGGTGTTGACCGATACGCTGGCCCAGGCCTTCATGTCCAAGACGGCAGCCATTCCGGCCGAGCGTATCGAGGCCATGGCCAAGCGCCTGGCGGAGCTGGAAAAATACATCAGCGAGGACGGCAAGCTCGACGATATGCCGCTGTCCAGCGAGAGCATAGAGCTGATGCTGGGCGTGGATGCGGGCGATCTGAACGTCATTCCCAACACGGACAGCCCGGTGGAGCCCGCCATGCTGGAGTGGGCCCAGTCGTTGGAAGGCGGTCGCTGGTTCACGCTGGACCACAACGGTGCCCGTGTGCAGGTGCAATATGTCTGGCATAGCCGTCGCAAGCATCTGCATTTGTTCGCCTCGCTGGATGGACACTGTTATCTGCTGCAGGCGCAACGCATGGCGACCTATCTGCAGGCCGGCCTGCTGGCCGTGCATGACGCCGAGGCGCTGACGGTGCGCGCCACGCGCGATGCACTGCAGAAAATTCAGGCGAATCCGGAAAGACTGGCCTGACCCACAGGCGCGAGGCGTCGTCCCGGTGGGCGCGAGCTCCGGGGCGTTTCAGCCTTGATTGAGGCGCTGGTACAGGCCGCCAGGCAGGCGCGCGACCAAGCCGTCGAGCTCCAGCTCCATCAGCTGCGCCTGCAGATGGGCGGCATCCCAGCCCGTGCGATCGCTCAAGGACTCCAGTGTCATGGGGTCATGGCCCAGCGCCTGCAGCAACGGGTGCTCCGAGACGGATGCCTTATTTTCGATAGCATCTTGCGCTTTATCAGACTGGGTTGTAGCGGGTTTCAGCCCCTGAAGCTCTTCGAGCACGTTGTCGGCGGTTTCCACCAGCTTGGCGCCCTGGCGTATCAGCGCATGGCAGCCCTTGGCCTGCGGCGCGTGGATGGAGCCGGGGATGGCAAAGACTTCGCGTCCCTGCTCGTTGGCCAGGCGGGCCGTGATCAGCGAGCCCGACTGAAGGGCGGCTTCCACCACCAGGGTGCCTTGCGACAGGCCGGAGATGATGCGGTTGCGCTGAGGGAAATGCCGGGGCAGGGGCTCGCTGCCCAGCAGGTATTCGCTGATGACCAGCCCGTTGCGCGCAATTTGCTGCGCCAGTTGGGTGTGCGCACGCGGATAGACCTGATCGAGGCCGGTGCCGACGACGGCAATCGTGCAGGGGGTAGGGCCTGAGCGGGCCTGAAGTGCTCCCTCATGGGCAGCTGCATCGATGCCGCGTGCCAGACCTGAGACTATGCACAGCCCTTGCTCGGCCAGTGCCAGTGCCATGCTGCGCGCATTGATGACGCCCTGGGCGGATGGATTGCGGCTGCCCACCATGGCCAGGGTGGCGGGGTAGGGAAACCAGGGCCGGGTAGATGCCAGCAGTGCCGCCGGACCTTGGACAAACAGCAGCAGGGGTGGATCTTCAGTCTGCAACAGGCAGTCCGGGTACTGAGAGTTGCCCAGATGAATCACGGTGTGCAAGATACCCGGTGCGGGCGAGGCCAGCCACCGAGCCAGGGTGCTGCAATGCTTTTCCCAGTCTGCCGGGAGCTCTGTCAGCGCCTTGATCTGAGCCTGAGTGGCGCATTCCGCCCATGTGGACCGCGGCAGTCGCCAGACCGCGTCTGCACTACCGGCTCTGGCCAGCAGGCGGCGTGCCGTGGTGCGTCCAAGACCTGGTGTCAGCAGCAGGCGCAGCCAAGCCAGAATTTCGGCATCGGGTAGGGCATGGTGCGCATCTTGTGAAGGGGGCGACACCATGCTCATGCTCCATTCAGGGTTGGGGCGACTGCAGGGCATCGCCCACATTCACGCCACGCTGGGCCGTGGTGATGAGCGCGTAGGAAACCCGGTCAAACACCTTGAAGACCATGGCATAGCCATTGGCCTCATCGGGCAGCTTCACCCGGTCACGGCTGGGGCTGGTCTTGTCCACGATGACATTGCCCTTGCTGACGAGTTCCAGCACTGCGCCGATGTCCATGCCGTCCTGGGCTCCCTTGTTGATGGCAATGACCTGATTCTGAGCTGCGTTATAGCCCACCGAGTCGCCATAGATGGAGACCACGGCGGCATCCACCGCTTTGTGCGAGGCATGGGGCACATAGCTCAGATACTGCTGCTCGGGCGAGGGCAGCAGACGGTCACCTGCGCGGATTTCATTCTTGGAGCGGATGATGTCCACTGTTCCTGGCGTGGTCTGTACAGGCTGGCCTGGCTCGGATTCCAGCAAGGTCTCGCCACGCGCCACGGTGGCACTGCCCAGGTACTTGGCCTCGTAGCCCAGGATTTCCCCGGTGACGGGGTCCTTGAGAGGCGTGGCATCGCGGAAGATGCGATAGCTCGCGGGCCGGCCCTTGCCGGCGGTGACCAGTGCGCCACCGGAGTTGCGTACATAGGCGCGATCGCCATTGGCCATGAGCACGCGCTTGTCCTGGGTGGCGATGATGCGCGGTGCTTGTGCCAGTGCCTGGCTGTCCACCACCAGCGGCTCGGCCAGGAAGGGCTCGATCAGATGCGGCGGCAGCGTGGGCAGGGCCAGGTCGTTCAGTGACGATTCACGCGTTTGCGGCGACAGACGCACCACCTCGGAATCGCCGTTGGGGGCAGTGGTCGACAGGCGGGCATAACCGTTGCTGCGCACCAGATACAGCACCTGGCCGGGGTAGATCTGATGCGGGTTGGCGATGCTGGAGAGGTTCATGCCCCAGAGTTCGGGCCAGCGCCAGGGCTGGCGCAGATACATGCCAGAGATGCCCCAGAGCGTGTCGCCGCGCTTGACGGTGTACTGCGCGGGAGCGTTGGGCGCCAGTTCGTTCTCGGGGATGCCTTGCTGAGCGACTTGCTGTGCGGTGGAGCGCTGGGTGGCGGTTACAGGATAGCTTTGGGCGTGGACCGAAGTCAGGGCTGCAAGCAATGTGGCTCCAATGCTCAAGGCGCGTGCAGTGGCAAATGCGGTCATGAAGTTCCTTCTGGCGGGATTCGTTTGCTGCAGCGTCCCTCGCGTCGCCGCACTGTGGCCGATCTTGGCATAGCCAGCCAACAAGTCTTACAAATGTGTCGAAATTCTCGATGCAAGGCCTCGATAGATCAATGTTTATTGAGGGCGTGACAAGCGTTTGGCGTCAAATGTTGGGACAATAACGACAGATTTACCGAGACACCATGGCCATTCTTCCCATCCTCTGCTATCCCGATCCCCGTCTTCACAAGGTCGCCCAACCCGTGGCGCAGGTGGACGAGCGCATCCAGACCCTGGTGAAAGACATGCTCGAGACCATGTATGACGCCCAGGGCATCGGCTTGGCTGCGACACAGATCGACGTGCATGAGCGCGTCATCGTGATCGACGTGTCCGAGAAGCGCAACGAGCCCATGGCTTTGATCAACCCCGAGATTCTCTGGGCCAGCGAGGAAAAGCAGCTGGGCGAGGAAGGCTGTCTGTCCGTGCCCGGCATCTACGACGGCGTGGAGCGCTCTATTGCCGTCAAGGTCAAGGCCCTGGACGAGAACGGCAACAGCCGTGAGATCGACGCCGAAGGCATGCTGGCCATCTGCATCCAGCACGAGATGGATCACCTGCTGGGCAAGGTGTTTGTCGAATACCTCTCGCCGCTGAAGCGCAATCGCATCAAGACCAAATTGGTCAAAGCCCAGAAGCAGGCCCTGAGGGCCTGATCGGAGTGTCCATGTCCCTGCCTCGCCTGCAAACACTATTGACTGCCAGTCTGCTGGCGGTGGGGCTGGCGGGTTGCATGGTGCCCCAGTGGCAAAAGCCTGGCATGCCTCAGGCCGAGGTGGAAAAAGGCATGGGCAAACCCACTCTGGTTGTGCCTCTGCCCGAGGGCGGTCAGCGCCTGGTCTATAGCCAGCAGCCTGCCGGTCAGCAGGTCTATCACATGGACTTCGATGCCCGGCACAAGCTGGTGCGTGTGGAGCAGGTGCTGGATACGGCGCACTTTTTCGCGTTGCGCAATGGTGTGGATACCCGTGACGATGTCTACCGCATGTTCGGCCCGCCCGCCAAGGTCGAGAGGGTCTACAGCTTCAAAGGTGACATCTGGACTTACCGTTTTCTGGACAATACCGTTGCTCGGCGTGCCCATGTGCACATAGACCCGCAAGGTGTGGTGCAGAAGGTCATGTTCACCGATGAGAGCATTTACTTCAAAGAGCCGCATCTTTGAACATCTGGCAGCCGGTGGCTGCCTTTTTAATTTGTGAGTCCCATGAAAGTCATTTTTGCCGGCACGCCCGAATTTGCGCGCGTGGCCCTGGAGAGTCTGCTGGCTGCAGGTTTTGAAGTTCCGCTGGTGCTGACCCAACCGGACCGTCCGGCCGGGCGCGGCATGAAGCTGCAAGCCTCTCCCGTCAAGCAGTGCGCTTTGGAGCATGGCATCGCAGTGGCTCAGCCGTTGAGTCTGCGTCTGGACGGCAAATATCCCGAAGATGCCGCTGCCGCCAAGGCCGCGATCGATGCCGCTCAGGCCGATGTGATGGTGGTGGCGGCCTATGGCCTGATCCTGCCGCAGTGGGTGCTCGATACGCCGCGCCTGGGCTGCCTGAACATCCACGCCAGCCTGCTGCCGCGCTGGCGCGGTGCAGCGCCGATTCATCGCGCCATCGAGGCCGGTGACGCTGAAACTGGCGTCACCATCATGCAGATGGATGCAGGCCTGGATACCGGCGATATGTGCTTGATCGAGCGCCTGCCGATTGCTGCGCAAGACACCACGGCCAGTCTGCACGACAAGCTGGCCACGCTGGGCGGCCGCCTGATCGTGGAAGCGCTGGAAATGGCGGCCTGCGGCGGTCTGCCGCGCACGCCACAGCCCGCTGATGGCGTGAGCTATGCACACAAGATCGAGAAGGCCGAGAGCCTGATCGACTGGAGCGAAAGCGCTGATGTCATTGCGCGCCGCCTGCGTGCCTTCAATCCTTTCCCTGGCGGCGCCACCAGCCTGGGCGGTGAAGCCATCAAGGTCTGGGAAGCAGAGGCCCAGCAAGGCAGCGGCGTGCCCGGTTCCGTGCTGTCGGCCGACGCTCGGGGTGTGCGCGTGGCCTGTGGCAGTGGCGTGCTCAATATGACGCTGTTGCAGCGCGCGGGTGGCAAGCGTCTGGCCGCAGGCGATTTTCTGCGTGGTTTCGAGCTGCCCGCAGGCGCGCAACTGGGCGAGGGTGCTGGCGAGGTATGACGGATATGGCGTTCACGCTGAGTCAGCGTGCGAAATCGATAGTCAGGGATCCGTTCTTCTGGGTCGGCTCCAAGGAGATGGGCGGCACCGCCTTGGGCATCGCTGCCTGGGGCCTGGTAACCGGCGTGGCCATGGTCAAAAGCGGCCTGTCCGTTCCCCTGGCGCTGCTCATGGGTTTGACTGTCTATGCGGGCAGTGCCCAGCTGGCCGTGCTGCCGCTGATGGCCGTGGGGGCGCCGCTGTGGGTGGTCTGGTTCACCGCCATCTGCGTGAACCTGCGTTTTGTGATCCTGTCCAGCATGTGGCGCAGCTATTTCGCCAACCTGAGTCTGCGTCACCGTCTGGCCGTCGCCTATTTCAGCGGCGATGTGATTTTCGTGAACTTCATGAGCCGCTACCCAGAGGCCAGGCCGCAGCCCGAGCAACTGCCCTATTTCTGGGGTGCGGCTCTGACCAACTGGCTGGCCTGGCAGATCCCGTCAACGCTGGGCATTTTCCTGGCCGACCAGATTCCTCTGTCCTGGGGGCTGGGCTTTGCCGGTGTGCTAGCGTTGTTGGGCGTGCTGCTGTCCATGCTCAAGGACCGCGCAACCTGGGTGGCCTCCATCGTGGCCTGTACGGCAGCCGTGGCGGCTTTTGCGCTGCCGCTCAAGCTCAATATCTTGGTGGCGATCGCAGCTGCGGTGGCTGCAGGCCTGACGGCCGAGCAACTGCAAAAACAGGCCAGCCGACTGTCTGCGGTGAAGAATGAGGAGGAGCGGTCATGATGAGCAGTTTCTGGGTCATCGTCGCCTGTATCGGTCTGGCCCTCATCACGCTGATCACGCGTGCTTTTTTCATGATCCCCGAGCGTGAACTGCCGCTGCCCAACTGGCTCAAGCGCGGGCTCAAATACGCGCCGCTGGCGGCCCTGGCCGCAGTGATTGCGCCCGAGATCGTGATGAGCAATGGTCAGCTGATCAATAGTCTGGCCGATGCGCGACTGCCTGCGCTGGCCGCTTCTGTGGTGTATTTTTTTTACAAGCGCAGCATTCTCGGAACCATCGCACTGGGCATGGCAATCTACCTGCCGCTACATATCGGTATGGGCTGGTAGCCCCAGGGCCACAGAAAACAGGAGCTGCGTGCTCCTGTTTTCATATGGGCTACCGCTAAAAAGGTCTGAAACCTAGTTACAGCATGTGCAAGATGCTCCTGTTTTTGAGTCGAGTAAGCGGATGAAAACGATGGCTGCAAAGGGTGAACGACCTAAAATGCAGACAGATTTTTTGTTTTCCAACCTTTGTATGGGCGACTTTCGGAGTCGCTTTTTTGCTGCATGAACATCATCCGCTTCTCCGATCTGTGCGCCCAGGGCAAGGCCCAGGGCCAACGTGTTTTCATCCGTGCCGACCTGAATGTGCCCCTGAACGACGCTGGTGAAATCACCGAAGACACGCGTGTGCGCGCTTCCGTGCCTGCGATTGAAATGGCTTTGAAGGCAGGCGCTGCCGTGATGGTCACCAGCCACCTGGGCCGCCCCACCGAAGGTGAATTCAAGCCCCAGGACTCGCTGGCTCCCGTGGCCAAGCGCCTGTCCGAGCTGCTGGGCCGCGATGTGCCCCTGGTCGCCAACTGGGTGGACGGCGTGCAGATTGCCCCTGGCCAGGTCGTGCTGCTCGAGAACTGCCGTGTCAACGTGGGTGAAAAGAAGAACAAGCCCGAGCTGGCCCAGAAGCTGGCCAAGCTCTGCGACATCTTTGTGAACGACGCCTTCGGCACCGCTCACCGCGCCGAAGGCACGACCTACGGCATCGCCGAATACGCCCCCATCGCCTGTGCCGGCCCGCTGCTGTCGGCCGAGATCGACGCGTTGAACAAGGCCCTGGCAGCGCCCGCACGTCCCCTGGCCGCCATCGTGGCAGGCTCCAAGGTGTCCACCAAGCTGACCATCCTCAAGAGCCTGGCCGACAAGGTGGACCAGCTCATCGTGGGCGGCGGCATTGCCAACACCTTCATGCTGGCTGCCGGTCTGAAGATCGGCAAGAGCCTGGCCGAGCCCGATCTGGTGGCCGATGCCAAGGCCGTGATCGACGCCATGGCTGCCCGTGGTGCCAATGTGCCCGTGCCCACCGATGTGGTCACCGCCAAGACCTTTGCTGCCGACGCCGTGGCCACCGTCAAGAAGGCCTCCGAAGTGGCGGACGACGACATGATTCTGGACATCGGCCCGGAAACAGCAGCCCTGCTGGCAGAGCAGCTCAAAAAGGCCGGCACCATCGTCTGGAACGGCCCCGTGGGCGTGTTCGAGTTCGACCAGTTTGCCAATGGCACCAAGGTCATCGCCCAGGCGATTGCCGAGTCCCCCGCCTTCAGCATTGCCGGCGGCGGTGATACTCTGGCCGCCATTGCCAAGTACGGCATTGAAAAGGACGTGGGCTACATCTCCACCGGCGGCGGAGCCTTCCTGGAAGTGCTGGAGGGCAAGAAGTTGCCCGCTTTCGAGATCCTGGAAAAGCGCGCCAATGGCTGATTTCCCTGGGGAATGGCGCTAACCCTAATGGGAAGAGCAATGTAAGCTATCAAAAAAGGATCGAATCATCGATCCTTTTTTGCTTTGACGCGAATGAAGATGCAGACGCTTTGGGGAAGTAAAAGCAACTCCGTACCGCAAGTGATTGGCGGGACTGTCAGAGTCGCTTAGCATTCACCCTGCGTTGATGGTGAGCCATGGCGCGCTATGAATTTCTTTTACCCTGAGCGGCCGGGATGTGTATCCGGATTTGTCCACCCGGATGGCATGCGGCGTTCGCGTTCTACTCACTGCTTATGTTCGCTTCAACACCTCAGGATTTGTCGGCGCTGATCCAGGCGATGACGACCTCGGTTGCCACCGATACCGCTCAAAACGTGCTCAGTGCCGCTCAATGGGAGTTGCTGGCGCCGTATCTGCAGCCGATCAATCTGGCGGCCAGCGAGGTGTTGTTTGCCGAAGGGGCGCTGGATCGCAATCTGTACCTGGTGGAGTACGGCTCGCTGAGCGTGCATTACCAGGATTCGAAGGAAAGAATCCGCCTGGCTCTGGTGGGGCCGGGGGCGATTGTGGGGGAAGGGGCCTTCTTTGCCCATCGACCACGCAAGGCCACGGTTCAGGCCGCAGCGCCCAGCCGTCTATGGTGTCTGACAGCGCTGCGTTATTCCGAAATTGCCAACCGTCAGCCTGCTCTGGCCCTGGCGCTGCTGACCATGGCAGGTCAGGTACTGGCCCGCCGTGCAGGGGACAGTCGTCGCCGGGTGGCCAGCACCTGAGTGAAGATTTTTTGTGTTCCGGCCGGTTTGGCGGCTTGATCCACGTCGGACAACGGCTAATATTTCAGCCAATGTCATGAGCTGCTTCAGACCAAGAGGCAGAATGTGTCCTCTTGTAAATATTGCCTGATCGAGTGTGCCCATGTCCCTGTTTCGATGGTTTTCTCGCGCGCCTCGTCAAGACGACGGTACGCCAGCATCGCGCCACGAGGATGATCCGGGGGCGCGTCAGTCGCAGCGCCGGGAGCGCTCGGCCAGACGCGAGCAGCTGTACGTCATCGTGCGCGAAGCCATGGTCAGGGTCGGCATTCTCTCTGCCGGCTACAAGTTCAAGGTGCTTTCGCTGGACAACGTCGGCCAGCGCTTTGTCGTGATGGTGGATCTGGCTCCTGCATACGCTGCGGATGCTCCGCAGCAAAGACGTATCGAGGCCTTGATTGCCGAGCTCGCCAGAACTCGCATGGATGCAGGGGTTCACGCCGTTTACTGGCGCGTGAATGGGCAGCTTCAAAGCGCTGCCAGCCCTGATTTTGCGCAGACGCAGTTTGACGGGGCCGTACCCCCGATGAAGGCGCCACGCCATGCTCCGGTCGCGGCACATTCAGGCCGCTCTTTCGAGCCCATTGACGCGCAGGAAATGGATGCGTTCAAGCAGGCAGTGGCCATGGCTGCTGTATCGCCCGCGAGTGTGCGCCAATCACGCCAGGCGCCATTGCTGGGCCCTGGCTCCGGCCATGAGGAAGGCGGCGAATTTGCCGTGTCCGGACTGGGCTCTCTGGGCACGACGCAGTACGGAGAGCTGCGCTGATCCAGGGCTGTTGCGGGGCTGTTCAGTGTCCGGCAAAGTCGACCAGAGTGAACAGGGGCAGGCCGCTGTCCTTGAGGTGCTTGGAACCGCCCAGTTCCGGCAGATCCACAATCGCTGCGCCTTCCACCACGGTAGCCCCCAGTTTTTCCAGCAGCTTCTTGCCGGCCATCATGGTGCCGCCGGTGGCGATCAAATCGTCGATCAGCAACACACGGTCGCCGGACTTGACGGCATCGGTATGCAGTTCCACGGTGGCGCTACCGTATTCGAGCTCATAGGTTTCTTCGACCGTGGTGAAGGGCAGCTTGCCTTTTTTGCGGATGGGCACAAAGCCGACATTGAGCTCGTGCGCGATCACGGCACCCAGAATGAATCCGCGGGCATCCAGACCTGCGACCACATCGGGGCGCAGCTTGGGGTCCATGTAACGGTGCACAAAGGCGTCGGTCATGACGCGAAAGACTTTGGGGTCCTGCAGCAGGGGCGTGATGTCGCGGAACTGCACGCCCGGTGCAGGCCAGTCCGGCACGGTACGGATATGGTCGCGCAGATAGTCGTTGACGCTGGTGGAAGATTGCATGGCTGGCCTGAGTTTCTTGAATGCTCGTCAGTGTATGGGCTCGGGCCTGAAATGCAGGTCAAAGGGATGTTGCCCGCTGCCCGGCTGGCAGGGGCTGGCTAAAATCCGGGCATGAATTCTGATGCTGCCAATTCGCGTCTGATCGACGCACCGCGAGCTTTGAACCTGGCCCGCGAGGCCCTGGATATCGAGGCCGCCGCCCTGCGTTCCATGTCCGAGCGCCTCAATGGCGCATTCACGGCCGTGGTGCAGCGCATTCTGCAGTTGCCGGGCCGGGTGGTGGTCATGGGCATGGGCAAAAGCGGGCATGTGGGCCGGAAGGTGGCTGCGACGCTCGCGTCCACAGGGACCCCCTCCTTTTTCGTGCATCCCGCAGAAGCCAGTCATGGCGACCTGGGCATGCTGACACAGGACGATCTGGTGCTGGCTCTGTCCAATAGCGGCGAGACCGATGAGCTGACTGGCGTGTTGCCCGCCATCAAGCGCATGGGCGTGCCCCTGGTGGCCGTGACCGGCGGTCTGCAATCGACACTGGCCAAGCATGCAGACTGGGTGCTGGATACACGCGTCGACAAGGAAGCCTGTCCTCTGAATCTGGCGCCCACTGCGAGCACGACCGCCCAGCTGGCCATGGGAGATGCGCTGGCCGTGGCCCTGCTCGACGCCCGTGGCTTTGGCGCCGAGGATTTTGCGCGCTCGCATCCTGGTGGAGCGCTGGGTCGGCGCCTGCTGACCCATGTGCGCGACGTGATGCGTCGTGGTGTCGATGTGCCCCAGGTTGCCCAGGACGTAAGCAGCGTGGACCTGATGCGCGAGATGAGTGCCAAGGGCCTGGGTTGCTCCGCCGTGGTCAACGCAGCCGGTGAGCTGGTGGGGATCTTTACCGATGGTGATTTGCGCCGCTGTGTGGAAGCCGGCGTGGACCTGCGCAGCCGCACGGCGCAGGACGTCATGCACGCCAGGCCTCTGACGATCAAGCCTGATCTGCTGGCGGTGGCCGCGGCCCGCATGATGGAAGAGCATGGCATTACCGCAGTGCTGGTGGCCGATGACAACCAGCGCCTGCAGGGTGTGGTGCATATTCGCGATCTGATGCGCGCCAAGGTGATTTGATGAACCGACCTGCTCTGACACCCCGCCAGCAATGGGACCCGCAGCTGTTGCTCAAGGCCCAGGGAATTCGCGTGGTCTTCTTCGATGTGGATGGCGTCCTGACCGACGGCGGCCTTTACTTCTCGGGTGAGGGTGAGGTCCTCAAGCGCTTCCATACGCTGGATGGTCATGGCCTGAAAATGTTGCAAAAGGCTGGCATCACGCCAGCCGTGGTGACGGGGCGAGACTCCGCGCCGCTGCGTTTGCGCTTGAAGCAACTGGGCATTGAACATGCGCGCTTTGGCACGGAAGACAAAGTGCCGGCTGCCGAGTCCATCTTGGCTGAACTGGGTCTGCAATGGCAGCAGGCCGCCGCCATGGGGGACGACTGGCCCGATCTTCCCGTCATGCGTCGCAGCCACTTTTCCTGCGCACCCGCCAATGCCCATGACGAGGCATCCCATGTGGCGGACTGGGTCAGTGGCAAGAATGGCGGAGAGGGGGCGGTGCGGCAGTTCTGCGATCTGCTGCTGGCCGCCAATGGTGTTTATGCGGCGCTGCTTTCGGGGTATGGCTCATGAGCGGGCAATGGCGCCGTGTGGGCGACAAGGCCTCGATGTACCTCCCGGTGCTCATCATGGGCCTGCTGGCGCTGGGCACCTGGTGGCTGGTGCGCAATGCTCCCAAGCCGATTGTCAGTGGCACGGAGAAGGCCGTGCGGCACGATCCGGACTATTTCCTCAAAGACTTCGTCATCAAGAATTTCGAAGCATCGGGCCGCCTCAAAAATCGCCTGAATGGCGCGACAGGTGAGCACTTTCCCGATACCGATACGCTGGAAGTCTACGATGCACGCATGCTGAGCTTCACGCCTGATGGACGCAAGACCGTGGGCAGCTCCAACCGTGCATTGAGCAATGGCGACGGCTCGGAAATCCAGATGTTCGGCCAGGCCGTCATTCAGCGCGAGCCGGTGCCTGCAACTGCAACCCAGAAGGCCTTGCCTGCCATGCGGCTGGAGAGCGAGTTCCTGCAAATCTGGCCCAATGACGAGCGCGTCAGCACCAACAAACCTGTGGTCATGACCCGTGGCAATGACAGATTCACGGGTGACAGCATGCAGTACGCGCACCTTGATCAGATTCTGCAGATGCAGGGGCGGGTCAAGGGTGTCATCCTGCCCAGCCAGAAGCCGTAAATCATGACAGGGCATGGTGCCGGACTCGTCTATATCACCGGTGCTTCCAGCGGCATAGGGCAGGCCCTGGCCTGGTACTACTATCAGCGTGGCTGGTCGATCGCATTGGTGGCCAGACGCACCGTCCTCATGGAGCAATGGGCGCGGTCCAGGCACATGGATGCATCCCGCTACGCTGTCTATGGCGCGGATGTCACGGACATCGACAGCATCTGCGGTGCTGCGAAGGCCTGTCTTGAGCGCCAGGGTCTGCCCGATGTCGTTATCGCCAACGCGGGGGTCAGCTGGGGCGTGGATACCTCCTTGCGCGAGGATCTTGAGGTCATGCAGCAGGTGCTGGCCAGCAACACCATGGGGCTGGCGGCAAGCTTTCAGCCGTTTATTACGCCCATGGTGCGACGCGGTTCCGGGCGTCTGGTAGGTATTTGCAGTGTGGCTGGTATTCGCGGCTTGCCCGGCCATGCCGCATATTCGGCCAGTAAAGCGGCAGCCATTGCTTATTGTGAGAGTCTGCGTGTTGAGTTGCAGAAATCCGGAGTCTCTGTGACCAGTTTATTGCCTGGCTATGTGGACACTCCGTTGACGAAAAATAATCCGTATTCCATGCCTTTTCTGCTCTCGCCCGAGGAGTTCGCAAGGCGTGCCTTTCGGGTTATCGAGCGCAAAGCCAGATATGCGATTATTCCCTGGCAGATGAGGATTGTCGGCAGCGTAATGCGGGTGTTGCCCGCTTATCTGTGGGATAGATTGACTCTGGGGAAAACCAGAAAGCCCAGGCATCTAAAAAAGGATTGAGTGGAAGACATTGGGAAAATGACTATGCATTTGAATGTCCTCGAAAATAAATAAAGGCACGCTATCGTGCCTTTATTTTCGAGCTGTTAACAGAAGCTCATTCGCCGTGGTTATTACCACCACCGTAGCCGCCGCGACCACCGTGGCGTGGGCCTGAGCCATAGGGGCTGCGGAAGCCGCCTTCGCCGCGACCACCACCACCATAGCCACCGCCGTCGCCGCGGCCATAGCCACCGCCTTCACTACGGCCGCCACCATAACCACCATCGCGATTACCACCGCCAAAACCGCCTTCACCGCGGAAGCCGCCGCCAAAACCGCCGGATCGAGGAGGACGGGGTTCCATGGGGCGCGCTTCATTCACGACGAGGCTGCGACCACCCAGGGGTTGGCCATTCATACCCTGAATGGCAGCCTGTGCTTCCGCTTCACTGGCCATTTCCACAAAACCAAAGCCTTTGGAGCGGCCGGTGTCTCGTTCCATCATGACGCGCGCACTTGCGACGGCGCCAAACTGGCCGAACGCCTGCTCCAGATCGTTGTCGCGCACACCATAAGGAAGGTTGCCGACATACAGCTTATTGCCCATTAATAACTCCTAGCTCCTCAATGCTTCAATGGCGCGATTGAATTCAGGATGGTCGTCGTATTTCCATGGGAAACATGAAAAAGAATCCTGAACACCTATTCGCTTGTGAACGGGAAATGCCCCGAGAAAGGAATTATGACGGAGAACAAGGAAAAAAATAAATGCTCGAAAACCGCGTTGCTAACGTTTAGCAACAAAAAAAGGATCCGAAGATCCTTTTTTGTTATTGGCAATAACTGATTAGTAGCTATTGCGACGGCCGTAGCCGCCATCGCCACGGCCGCCGCCGAAGCCGCCGTCACCACGGCCACCGCCGAAACCGCCACCGCCTTCACGGCCGCCACCGAAACCGCCGCCAAAGCCGCCGGAACGGGGAGGACGGGGTTCCATGGGACGTGCTTCGTTCACGACCAGGTCACGGCCGCCACGGTTTTGGCCGTGCAGGCCCTGGATAGCGGCTTGCGCCTCGGCATCGCTGCCCATTTCCACAAAACCAAAGCCCTTGGAACGGCCGGTGTCGCGCTCCATCATCACCTTGGCGCTGTTCACAGTGCCGAACTCGCTGAAGCTGTCTTGCAGATCTTGGTCGCGGAAAGAGTAAGGCAGATTGCCTACGTAAAGCTTGTTGCCCATGCTGGACTCCTGAAAAAACTTGAAAACGCGATGGAGCCCTAGGGAGTCAGCCTTGGATGACAACATTAGAGACGCTAACGCACTTGCCCCATCCAGAAATTGCTTTCCAGACAAAGACTCGTGCATTATGAGTCACAAGAGAAGCCGTAGTATTACGAAAAGATCAAATTTCGTGTTTGTAACAACATTGTCCTTATGGGAGTTACCCTGAAATACAAAATTTTGAATATTCAAATAAGCAGTTGTCTTACAGGGTTAAACAGATAGAATGACGGCTTACTTTCTTTGGGGAGTAGGCCGTTCGGCAGCCAGCTGCCGGATGCATGCGTCAACAGACTTGGGTCCTCGTGACCTATGGCGCATGCGGCACAGCGTGCAATGCGCGGTGCGACCGGTCGAGACCATTGATTACGTACCGAGAAAACCTATGAAGAGATAGGCCGGAGTCGGTGCGTGATCAATGCGTTCTGGCAACTCCGGCCGTCTATCCCCATCATGGAAGCCTTTCTCATATCTACCTCCATCGTCGCCCTGGCCGAGATGGGGGACAAGACCCAACTGCTGTCATTGGTACTGGCAGCCAAGTTCCGCAAACCACTGCCCATCGTGGCCGGCATTTTTGTCGCGACGCTGGTCAACCATGCTCTGGCCGGCGCCGTGGGCAACTGGATCACCACGATGCTGGGTCCCGACGTGCTGCGCTGGATCCTGGGGGTTTCATTCATCCTCATGGCGGGCTGGATGCTGATTCCCGACAAGTTAGACGATGACGACACCGGCAATGGCGCCGGGCGTTGGGGTGTCTTCGGTACGACGCTGATGCTGTTCTTCCTAGCCGAGATGGGGGACAAGACCCAACTGGCCACGGTGGGCCTAGCCGCCAAGTACCCTCTGTCGTATTACTGGGTGGTGGCTGGAACCACGCTGGGCATGATGCTGGCCAATGCACCGGTGGTGTGGTTTGGCGAGAAGATCACCAAGAAGCTACCGATCAAGACGATTCACCGTGTGTGCGCCGTGATCTTCCTGGTGCTGGGTGTGGCGGCGCTCCTGACCAAAGTGTGAAACTACCAAAAGCATAGCTATTTGCACAAGGCTCAAAAGGCTTGGACAGCTTTGACAGTCTCCTTTTGAGTTCGGTGCAATGAATGCAGTACACTGTATTTTTCACGCGCCGATTTGCCAAAGCTTGCGGGCGCTTTATAAATCCAGCTAAAGACCCGTCCGCGAAGTGACAGTACACCGACCCGGCCTCGTTTTTAGCGATGCCGGGTTTTTTCATATGTCCTTCATCGCGACACCTCAGTTCATGCATTTTGATGAGCCGCTGCCCTTGCAGAGCGGTGGTTCCATCGCCGATTACGATCTTGCCTTCGAGACCTATGGCCAGCTCAATGCCGACAAGAGCAACGCCATCGTGGTCTGTCATGCGCTCAATGCCTCCCATCATGTAGCCGGCAGCTACGAGGGCCAGCCCAAGAGCGAAGGCTGGTGGGACAACATGATCGGCCCGGGCAAGCCCGTCGATACCGACAAGTTCTTTGTCATCGGCATCAACAATCTGGGCTCCTGCTTCGGCTCTACCGGCCCCATGCACACCAACTCGGCCACGGGCAAGCCCTATGGAGCGGATTTTCCCGTGGTGACGGTGGAGGACTGGGTGGATGCGCAGGCGCGTCTGCTGGACCGCCTGGGCATCGAGAGGCTCGCCGCCGTGCTGGGCGGCAGCCTGGGCGGCATGCAGGCCCTGTCCTGGACGCTGCGCCATCCCGAGCGCATGCGCCATGCCGTGGTGGTGGCCAGCGCGCCGAATCTGAACGCCGAGAACATCGCTTTCAACGAGGTGGCACGTCGTGCCATCGTCACCGACCCGGATTTCAACGGCGGCCATTTCTACGAGCATGGCGTGGTGCCCGCGCGCGGTCTGCGCATCGCGCGCATGATAGGCCACATCACCTATCTGAGCGATGACGTGATGAACCAGAAGTTCGGCCGCAGCCTCAGGGCCTCGGCGCTCCCCGCTGAGGGGACTGACCTGGCTCGGGGCGGCCCGGCGTCGGATCGGCGCGATTACCTGTACAGCACCCAGGATGTGGAGTTCCAGATCGAGAGCTATCTGCGCTACCAGGGCGAGAAGTTCAGCGGCTACTTTGACGCAAACACCTATCTGCTCATCACGCGCGCACTGGACTATTTCGATCCGGCGCGCTCCCATGACGGCGATCTGACCCGGGCGCTGGCCGTGGCCAAGGCCCGGTTCCTGCTGGTGAGCTTCACGACGGACTGGCGCTTTGCCCCGGCGCGCAGCCGAGAGATCGTCAAGTCACTGCTGGAGAACAACCGCGACGTCAGCTATGCCGAGATCGACGCCCCCCATGGTCATGATGCGTTTTTGCTTGATGACCCACGCTATATGGGCGTGATGCGCTCCTATTTTGAAGGCATTGCCAAAGAACTGAACACCGCCGAACGCGTAGGAGAAGCCGCATGACCGAGTTGACCACCATGAAAGCCATTGCCCAGTTGGTGCCCGAAGGCGCACGCGTGCTGGACCTGGGTTGTGGCGACGGCGCGTTGCTCGAGCATCTGGTGCGCGAGCGCGGCTGTACGGGCTATGGCGTGGAGCTGGACGACGCCAATGTGCTGGCCTGTACGCGCCGCGGCGTGAACGTGCTGCAGCTCAATCTGGAGGATGGCCTGGCCATCTTCGGCGACAACAGCTTCGATGTGGTGCTGCAGATCGACACCTTGCAGCATTTGCGCAATGCCGAAGTGATGCTGCAGGAGACGGCCCGCATCGGCAAGCAAGGCGTGGTTGCCTTTCCCAACTTTGCACATTGGCAAAATCGCTTTTCCGTGCTGCGCGGGCGCATGCCGGTCACGCGTCGCCTGCCCTATCAGTGGTATGACACGCCGAATATCCGGGTGGGCACCTACAAGGACTTCGAGGTGCTGGCCACCAAGAACCGCCTGCGCATTCGCGACTCCTTCGGTCTGCAAAACGGGCAGGTGGTGAGGAGCCTGCCCAATCTGTTGGCGACAACGGCGGTGTTTCACTTCGAACATGCCTGATTGCTGCTCTTGAAACAGTAGCTAATTACGATTCATTGGCAATGAATCGGGTATTGATTCACATCGAATTCAACGCCTGATAAGAGTCGGAAGCTCTTAAATCTGAGAAGGCCGCACTCCTGCGGCAAGGCGGCGGTGCTGCTGCAATGCGAAGATGTAAGCATTTGATTCATAATCAATTGCTTATTTCTTTTTGATCTGAATCAATGCGCCGAAGCTTCGGCCGGTGCGCGCCTTGCCATGCGTTTTAGTTCCCGTCTCATTTTTTGCTCGGCTGCACCTGCAGCCTTGTTTGTTTTGGCGCTGCTCAGCAGCCAGTGGGGGCTGGCCCGCACACAGTCCGACTTCGACGACTATCTGAGGAACAATCAAGCCGTGGTGGCGCAGTTGCAGGAGCTGTATGCCCAGGGTCTGCAATCGGGCCAAGCACTGCGCAATATCGTGATGGATCCGTCGGACGGGCAGGCCGTGCAGAACCTGGGCAATGCCCGTCGGGCCTATGACGCCGCTTATGACGATCTGAGCCAGCGCGTGCAGGGCACGGCCATGGAAGTCGCCGTCAAGAGCCTGCAGGCCTTGCGCCAGGCCCAGTCCGAAGCGCAGGACCAGATCGTGACTCTGGCGGCCGAGGACTATGACACCGCCGCCGCCGCGCTCAAGACCCGGGAAACCCCGGCTTGGCGCAAGTTGCGCGAAGCTGTGCTGCAACAGCTCAAGGCGGCCCGTGATGAGGCCGAGGCATCGCATGTGACCACCCGTGCCAGCGCCCAGCGCATGCAGCTGTGGTCGGGTTTGCTGGCCCTGCTGGCCGTGGTCATCTCGGCCACGCTGCTCTGGGTGATGGTGCGCACGCTGCGCAGCGAGCTGGGCGGAGACCCGGCCGATGCGCGCAAGGCGTTGCGCCGTGTGGCCGATGGCGATCTGACCGATGGGAGCTCGGGCGGCATGGCCCGGGGGCTGATGTCCGATCTGCAAGCCATGCGCGGCGGGCTGCGCGAACTGGTCCGGCGCGTGCACGGCGCATCGGTGCAGATGCAACATGCCTCCAGCGAGATTGCCCAGGGCAATGCCGACCTGTCTGCCCGTACCGAAAGCCAGGCCAGCGCGCTGGAGGAAACGGCGGCCAGCATGGAGCAGCTCAGCGCCACCGTGCGCCAGAACGCCGATAGCGCCCAGACGGCCAATCAGTTGGCGCAGAACGCCTCGCAAGTGGCCCAGGAGGGCGGTGCCGTAGTAGCGCGCGTTGTGCAGACCATGCAGGACATCAACACCAGCAGCTCGCGCATTGCCGACATCATCGGCGTCATAGACTCCATCGCCTTCCAGACCAATATCCTGGCACTGAACGCGGCCGTGGAGGCTGCACGCGCCGGTGAACAGGGCCGAGGCTTTGCCGTGGTGGCCAGCGAGGTGCGCGCCCTGGCGGGGCGCAGCGCCGATGCGGCCAAGGAAATCAAGACCCTGATCACTGCCAGCGTGGAACGCGTGGCAGACGGCAGTGCTCTGGTCGACCAGGCAGGTCACACCATGGACGAGATCGTCAGAGCCATTCACCGCGTGACGGACATCATGGGCGAGATCAGCGCAGCGAGTAGCGAGCAGAGCGCAGGCGTGGCCCAGGTCGGCGAGGCTGTCATGCAGATGGACCGGGCCACGCAGCAAAACGCCGCCCTGGTGGAGGAAAGCGCAGCCGCTGCAGAGGGGCTGCGCCAACAGGCCGAAAGCCTGCTGACGGAGGTTTCCCGCTTTCAATTGGAGCGTGGGGCGCTGACATTGCACTAAACCCTGATCCGCCATGTCAATGCCTGCGGCGCAGGCGTCGGCATTGGCGCACAATCACGGGCATGGCGCGGGCCCGTCATGGCTCGCAGCCCCGTCACTGAAGGAGCCGACCATGAACGCACGCACTCCCGCCAATCTGCTGCAGCCCCAGGATGCGCTGCAGCACATCACCGAGCAGTGGGACCAGAGCATCGTCCCCGAGCTGACCAACTACATCACCATCCCCGCCAAGTCGCCCATGTTTGCGCCCGATTGGGAGCAGCAAGGCCATATCGCCACCGTGCTGCGCAACGCTGCGGCCTGGGTGGAGGCGCAGAAGGTGGCCGGGCTGACGCTGGAAGTGATTCAGCAGCCGGGGCGCACGCCGGTCATCTTCTTCGAGGTGGAAGGCACGGCAGAGAAGGCCTCGACCAGCCCCACGGTGCTGATGTACGGCCACCTCGACAAGCAGCCCGAGTTCGAAGGCTGGCGCAGCGATCTGGGCCCCTGGACGCCCAAATACGAGGACGGCAAGCTCTATGGCCGTGGCGGAGCCGACGACGGCTATGCGGTCTATGCCAGCGTGGCGGCGATTCAGGAGCTCAAGCGCCAGAACGTGCCCCATCCGCGCATCGTGGCCATCATCGAGACCTGCGAGGAAAGCGGCTCGGCCGATCTGCTGCCCTATGTGGATGCCTTGCGCCCGCGTCTGGGCGATGTGGGCCTGGTGATCTGTCTCGACAGCGGTGCCGGCAACTACGACCAGCTGTGGCTGACCACCAGCCTGCGCGGCATGGCCAGCGGCACGCTCAAGGTGCAGATCCTCACCGAGGGTGTGCACTCGGGCGATGCCTCGGGCGTGGTGCCATCGTCCTTTCGCATCATGCGTCAGGTGCTGGACCGTCTCGAGGACAGCAAGAACGGCCGCGTGCTGCCGCAGAGCTTTCACTGCGAGGTGCCGGTCGAGCGCATGGCGCAGATCCGCGCCACGGCGGAGATACTCGGCGAGGACGCCTATGCGCGCTTTCCCTGGGCGCACTACGACTGCGGCGGCTCGGCCCGTGTGTCCCTGCCCACGACCACCGATCCGGTCCAGGCGCTGGTGCGCCGCACCTGGGAGCCCACGCTGAGCGTGACCGGTGTGGAGGGCATGCCCAATCTGCAAAATGCCGGCAATGTGCTGCGCCCCTACACGGCCTTCAAGCTCAGCTTGCGCCTGCCGCCGCTGGTCGATGCCGCAGCCTGCGTGCAGGAGATGAAAGCCTTGCTGGAGGACAACGCGCCCTATGAGGCCAGGGTGACCTGGGAAGGCCTGTCCAGCTCCAGCGGCTGGAATGCGCCGGGCATGGACGGCTGGTTCGAGAATGCGCTCAATGCCGCCAGCCGGGCCCATTTCGGTGCCGGCTGCGGCTATATCGGCCAGGGCGGCACGATTCCGCTGATGAACATGCTGAGCAAGGGCTTTCCCAAGGCGCAGATGATGGTCTGCGGCGTGCTGGGCCCCAAGAGCAATGCCCACGGCCCCAACGAATTCCTCCATGTGCCCTATGCCAAGAAGCTCACGGCTTCGGTGGCCGAGGTGATTGCTGCCATGGCCCGCCATCAGACGGAAGCTGCGCAGGCTTGAATAGTCATTGCCAAACAGCGGTCAGTGCTGATCTTCAAGGCGCTGACAGCTGTATTTGGGTATTGGCGTTGTCGATTTCCGGTGGCCAGATCGGGGACTGTCACGGTTGACGTGCGCTGGTGGCGGCTGCATCCTGCAAGCTCTTGCCAGCCTGAAGAGATCGTGCATGACGCCTACCGATACCCGTACCCAGACGACGCCCCGGTTGCTGCATATGGCCGCATCGGACGCCACTCAGCTTGCGCTGCGCGACTGGCTGCTGGCGCCGGGCGTCAAGCCCCGTGCCCAGGTGTTGCTGGTACATGGCCTGGGCGAGCACAGCGGCCGCTATGCCGCGCTGGCACAGCGGCTCAACGAGCACGGCTTTGCTGTGCGGGCCTATGACCAGTACGGCCACGGCCTGTCGGGCGGGCCGCAGGGAGGCCTGACCAGCGATATGCGCTTGCTCGACGATCTGGCCGTGGTGCTCGATGCCACACGTGCAGCCATGCCCAAGCATCAGTCCCTGGTGCTGCTGGGGCACAGCCTGGGTGGGTTGGTGGCTGCGGATTTTGTCGCCTCCGGTCTGCGCCATGTGGATGGGCTGGTGCTGTCCTCGCCGGCGCTGGCTCTGCATCTGTCGGGTGTGCAGAAGGCACTGGTGGCGAGCCTGCCCAGGCTGCTGCCCAATTTGCGCGTGGCCAATGGCGTGCAGTCCGCGCATCTTTCGCATGATCCCGAAGTGGCCCAGGCCTATGACGCCGATGCACTGCAGCACAGACGCATCAGCGCCCGGCTGGCGCGCTATATGGCCGAGGGCGGCCGCCACGTGCTGTCCAAGGCGACGGCCTGGTGCGTGCCCACGCTGCTGCTATGGGCCGGACAGGACAAGCTGGTCAATCCGGCCGGCAGCGCCGCCTTTGCCGCCCAGGCGCCACGCGATCTGGTGCAGTCCCAGTGCTTTGAGGCGGCCTATCACGAGATCTTCAACGAGAGCCCTGAACTTGCTGCGCCGGTTTTTGCGCGACTCGAGCAGTGGCTGGATCAGCGCTTTCCGGCGGCTTGACGCTTACAGCAGGGGCGGCGGCTGCTTGCGGCCTTTTTCCACGGGGTTGGCGCGCAGTTTTTCCGCCGGGTAGGGGCGCAGGAACTCCTTGGCCTTGTTGACCTTGGCATTGAGCCAGGCGTCGTATGCGCCTTCGTTGAGGATGGCGGGCATGGCCTTGTCGTTGCCGGGCTGGCCGTAGCGGTTCATCAGCGCATGGGCATTGGCATTGATGGTGATGAGGGCATAGCTGACGATGACCTCGCCGTCCTCGCCCACCCAGCGTGCCCAGACGCCGGCGGCGCCCATGGGCTGGTTGTCCACGCGGGTGATGCGTGTGGGCAGGGGCTTGCCGGGGCGCAGGTCGTCGACCTGAAAGGCCTGCATGGGCACGATGCAGCGCTGGCCTGCCAGCCAGGCATCGCGAAAGGCCGTGCCCGTGGTCAGGTTGTCGATCTTTGCATTCACCAGCTTGAGCGCGCGCAGGCGCCCGTCAGACGCCGACTTGACCCAGTGCGGCACCAGGCCGAAGCTGGCGGGCACCAGCACACGCTCCACAGGCAGCGCGGGTGCTCCTTCTTCGGGAGCTGTAAACGAGCGGCCCAGCAGCGCTGCAGAGGATTCTGCGGCTGCGTTGACGATGATGAGACCCATGCGCCTGGGGGTTAGCACGGCCTCGGGCAGAGACTCGGGGGCCTCCACGCGAAAGTTCTGCAGATAAAACTCGGGCTTGGCCAGAGAGAGGTGACAGCTGCTCATTGATTTACTCCAGGGCCAGCAGGGACAGGGCGGCAACAGATGCCGTTTCAGCGCGCAGCACGCGGGGGCCGAGGCTGGCAGGTTTCCAGCCCTGCTCCAGGGCCCAGTCTTCTTCCTGGGCGGTCAGGCCCCCTTCGGGGCCATGCAGCACCCAGACTGCCTGAGCATCGCCGGCGGCGGTACGCAGCGGCTGATTGCCTTCGCGCAGCGACAGCACCAGACGCGTCGCATCGGCTGCTGCTGCCTGCTGGCTGCGCAGCCAGTCGGCCAGCGGCTGGGGCGCGTGAATCACGGGCACCTGGTTGCGGCCGCATTGCTCGCAGGCCGAGACGGCAATCGACTGCCAGCGCTCGATCTTCTTGTCGGCGCGGTCGCCCTTGAGCTTGAGCACGCTGCGCGCCGCCATCACGGGCTGGATGCTGGCCACGCCTAGCTCGGTGGCTTTTTCCACCAGCCAGTCCATGCGCTCGTTGGCGGGCATGCCGACGACCAGGTGCACGGCACGTTCGGCTTCGCGCTCGGCGGGGCTGTGGCTGTCCACGCGCACGCCCACATCGCTGCGGCCCATGTGGGTGATGGTCGCCTGGAACTCGCCGCCGGTAAAACCGTTGCCGGTCTGGCCCTCAAACAGGGTGATGACATCGCCGGGCTGGTGGCGCAGCACCTGCACATGGCGGGCAGCGCCTGCAGGCAGGTCCAGCTCGTTGCCGATGTGCAGTGGAATAGGGCAGTGATAGCGCGGCATAGGGAAAAATTCGGGGTTCGTGATTCATGGTGCCACGCAGAGTCCGTGGCTCGCAAAACTGGCGCTGAATCACCTCAGGGACGCCAAGCAAGGGCCGCCCCGCAGCGAGGGCGTCGTCCCCCTCCCGCATTGCGAAGCAAGGCGAGAGAGGGGGAAGCCGCAAAGCGGCTCAGGGGGTGTGTTTACATCCGCCCGTAGGCGTAACCCACCTGCGTCTGGATGCCTTCGATCTCGTCGATCAATTTGAGGAACGGGCCCAGCGCGCGGTAGCGGTTGCAGGTGGAGCGGATGTAGTGGATGAAACGAGGCGCATCGGCCAGATACTTGGGCTTGCCGTCGCGCAGCGTCAGGCGCGCAAAGATACCCGCAACCTTGAGGTGGCGCTGCAGACCCATCCATTCAACCCCACGATAGAACTCGCCGAAGTCGTCGCCCCAGCCGCTGGCGCTGTTGGCGCCCACCAGGCCGGCCTTGCGAGCCTTTTCCCAGTAACGGATGGTGATGTCGATGATGAAGTCCTCTTCCCAGCTGATGAAGGCATCGCGCAGCAGGCTGGCGATGTCATAGGTGATGGGGCCGTAGACGGCATCCTGGAAGTCCAGCACGCCCAGCGGCGCGCCGCTGGACACAGGTTGCATCAGGTTGCGCATCATGAAGTCACGGTGCACATAGACGCTGGGGGCCTGCAGATTGTGGGCGACGATCTGATCGAAGGTCTTGCCGAGCAGGGCCTGCTGCTTGTCGTCCAGCGTGAACTGGCGGTGCTTGGCGATGTACCAGTCGGGAAACAGCTGCAGCTCGCGGCGCAGCAGGGCCTCGTCATAGAGAGGCAAGCTGCCGGTATTGCCGGCCTTGGAGGCCAGTTGCCAGTCCAGCAGCACCTCGATGGCCGAGCGGTACCAGGCTTCGGCATCCTGGGGCTTTTCGGGGTTCAGAGCCTCGATGACGGTCTGGCCGCCCAGATCGCTGAGCAGCATGAAGCCGTGACCGGCGTCCCAGTCCAGAATCTGCGGCACGCACAGGCCGGCCTGGCTCATCAAGCCCTGAACCTTGGCAAAAGGCGCGCAATCTTCCTTGTCTGGCGGCGCGTCCATGACGATCAGGCTGCTGCCATCGCTGCGATCCAGGCGCAGATAGCGGCGAAAGCTCGCATCGGCCGAAGCGGGGCGCAGGGTTGCGGGAAGCAGCTGGTGCTTTTGAGCCAGCGGTGCCAGCCAGGCGTCGAATGCGGCGTGGCGGGCAGAATCTGCCCAGGCAACGCCAACTGTGGGGGTGATAGGAGCGGTCATGGATAATCGGATTTTACAAACCGATGCCGCCGCATCTGTGGACAGTGGTGCTAGGCTCTCGGTTTTCTGTTGACGTGTGCCAGGGCACGCGCGCTTTTGACGTTCAAGATCATCGTGCAATCCCCATCCCATCCGCGAGATTTCCTACCTGCCCGCCCTGCCCGTTCAATGCGTGCGGGAGCTGCTCGGCCGGTGATTCGTCCTCTGGCATGGGCTGTGGCACTGGCATGGGCGGGTGCTGGCATGCAGGCCTATGCCCAGTCGGCCGATACGGGCGGATTGTCCTCCTCCAGCGTCGCGGGCGAGCTGCCAGCCCTGGAACTCAAGTCCAGCAGCCTGTTACAGGAGAGCTATCCTCAGGAAGTGCGTGACCAGCAGCCCATCTATATCAAAGGTGACAGCCTGTCCGGTCAGCCCGATCTCAAGGCCTCGGTTCATGGCGAGGCAGAGTTGCGCCGCGGCGACACCATGATCCGTGCGGACAAGCTCGACTATGCGGTTCCGGACGACAGGATCAACGCCGTGGGCTCGGTCCACATCAACCAGGCCGGCAATGTCTACGAGGGTACGGCGCTGGATCTGCAGATGGATGCCTTCAAGGGCCAGTTCGACAATGCCAACTATCGCTTTCTGGCCACGGGCGGCCATGGCGAGTCCTCGCGAGTGGATTTCATCGACAAGGATCGTTCGGTCGTCCATGACGCCACCTACACCACCTGCCAGCGCGATGACGAGGCCAGCTGGGAGCCGAGCTGGGTGCTCGAGGCCAAGACCATTCATCTGGACATGGCCGAAGAGGTGGGGGTGGCCGAGGGTGCGTCCCTGAAATTCAAGGGCGTGACCGTCCTGCCCGTGCCGCGCATGAGCTTTCCGCTCTCGGACAAGCGCAAATCGGGCCTGCTGCCGCCGATGATAGGCATGGACAAGCTCGGCGGCATCGAGTATTCACAGCCCTATTACTGGAATATCGCCCCCAATCGCGATATGACCATCACGCCCACGCTGATGACCAAGCGCGGCGTGAACCTGACGGGACAGTTCCGCTATCTGGAGCCCAGCTACTCGGGCGAGACCTATGCCAGCTACATGCCCGGCGACAATCTGCGCAACCGCGATCGCTGGGGCTATTCCTGGCAGCATCGTGCGAGCTTCGATACGCCGGTCGGCGGCTTGGGGCTGAATTTCAATCTGAACCGCGTCAGCGACGGTGATTACTGGCGCGACTTCCGCCTGGCTCCCGTGGCGCTGCGCCAGCGCCTGCTGCCCAGCACGGTCAATCTGAGCTGGGCCAAGGGCGATGGGGTGCTGAGCCTCAATGTGCTGCGCTACCAAGTGCAGCAGGATGTGACTTCGCCGATTGCGCCGCCCTACAGCATGGTGCCGCAGCTGCAGTACCGCTATACGCCGCTGGACCTGCCGCATGGGCTGGATTTCTCCGTGGTGGCCGACACTACACGCTTCGAGCTGATTCGCCCCATCACGGGTCAGGTCGGCAACAACGGTCAGCGCAGCTATGTGCAGGCACAGCTGAGCCGGCCATTCCTGTCTCCCGGCGCCTTCATCACGCCCAAGCTGATGCTGCATACCTCCATGTATCAGACCGATCAGCTGATGAGCAACGGCAGCAAGAGCGCCAACCGGACCTTGCCCACCTTCAGCCTGGACAGCGGCCTGATCTTCGAGCGCGACACCTCCTGGTTCGGCAAGAATCTGTTGCAGACTTTCGAACCCCGGGCCTTCTATACCTATACGCCCTATCGCGATCAGAGCATGCTGCCGCTCTACGATACGGGTCGCAGCGATTTCAACTTCGCGAGTATTTTTTCCGAGAACGACTATGTCGGTCAGGACCGCATTGCCGACAACCATCTGATGACGCTGGGCGCGACCTCGCGCTTCATCGACCCTGAAAGCGGCGCAGAAAAGCTCAAGTTCGCCGTGGCCCAGCGCGTGCGCCTGTCAGATCAGCGCGTGCTGCTGCCCGGTGAGGTGGCTGCAACCAGCAAGCTGTCCGATATCCTGCTGGGCGCGGCCTTCAACTGGACCGACAAGTGGTCGCTTGAAGGCACGACCCAGTACAACAAGGACTTGAACCGCACGGTCCGTACCACGGCCACGGCGCGTTACAGCCCGGGCAACTACCGCACCTTCAACATCGGCTACCGCACGCAGCTGGATACGGTCACCAAGAAGCCCTCCAGCGAGCTGGTGGACGTGGGCTGGCAATGGCCGATCAACGACCTCTGGGGCGACAAGGGCAAGGATCTGGGCGCCGGTCGCGGCCAGGGCGGTGGCCGCTGGTATGCCGTGGGCCGCCTCAACTACTCCATCAAGGACAACAAGCTGGTGGATACCGTGGTCGGCTTCGAATACGACGGTTGCTGCTGGATTGGCCGTGTGGTGCTGGAGCGCCTGCAAAGCTCGGTCATCCAGTCGAATCTGCGTCTGCTGTTCCAGATGGAGTTCGTGGGCTTCTCGCGCCTGAGCTTTGGTGCCGATCCCACCTCCAGCCTCAAGCAGAATGTGCCGCGCTATCAATATTTGCGTGAGGCGGTGACTCCGCCCAGCCGCTTTACCAATTACGATTAATCAAGGCTTTTTTCATGCGTTTTTTCTCCAAGACATCCAATGCATGTGCTGTTGCCGTGGCACTGGCTGTAATGGCTGCCGGTGTGCAGGCCCAGGGCCTGAAGAGCCCCGGCAGCAAGGCCAAGGCTGGCAATGACTCCTCCATCTCGCGCGCACTGGAGGCTACGGCCCAGCCCTCGGGGCGCCAGGCTCCGGCAGCCGCACAGG
The DNA here is from genome assembly GCF_002157685.2 of Comamonas thiooxydans. NCBI lineage: Bacteria > Pseudomonadati > Pseudomonadota > Betaproteobacteria > Burkholderiales > Comamonadaceae > Comamonas > Comamonas thiooxydans. The sequence goes on along the minus strand of NZ_AP026738.1, from coordinate 5,805,762 downwards.
GTGTTCGCTCGGCCGATTACATTGTGGCCGTGGTCAATTCCGAGCCCATCACCAATAACGAAGTGCGTGCACGCATGGAGCGCGTTGCGCAGAACGTGACCGAGCAGGGCGGGCAGCTGCCGTCCCAGAGCGAGCTGGCCCGCCAGGTTCTGGAGCGCCTGATTGTCGAGCGCGTGCAGTTGCAGGAAGCCAAGGACACGGGCATCAACATTGACAACATGACGGTCGATCAGGCCGTGGCCAATGTGGCGCGCCAGAACAACACCGACAAGGCTGGCCTGATGTCGCGCCTGAAGGCCGAAGGGATTTCCGAAGCGCAGTTCCGTTCGGAGATCCGCAACCAGATGCTGATGCAGCGTGTGCGCGAGCGTGATGTGGACGGTCGCGTCAAGGTCGGGGAAGCCGACATCGATCGCTATCTCAAGGACCAGAAGCGCCCGGGCGATGCGGCGGCGGGTGCCGCAGCCAATCTGGGCCACATCCTGATCATCGTGCCGGAAAACGCCAGCGCTGCCGTGGTGGCGGAGCGCGAGGCCAAGGCCAAGCAGGCGGCAGAAGCCGCTCGCAAGAACCCCGACTTCATCGCTGCCGTGCGGGAATTTTCGGATGTCCCCAACGGTCAGGGTGGCGGCGCCATGGGCATGCGCCCCATGAGCGATTACCCCGAGCTGTTTTCTCAGCAGGTGGGCAATGCGGCAGTCGGAGCCATCGTCGGTCCGTTTCGTTCGGGCGCTGGTTTCCACGTGCTCAAGGTGCTGGAAAAATCTCAGGCCGGAGCGCCCGTGTACATCACGCAGAACCACGCCCGCCATTTCCTGCTGACCGTGGGTGAGGGTATGACCGAAGCACAGGCGGCCAAGCGTCTGGAGGATTACAAGCGTCGCGTGGAAGCCGGCCAGGCCACCTTCCAGCAACTGGCGCAGGAGTTCTCTAAGGACGGCAGCGCCCGCAACGGCGGTGATCTGGGCTGGTCCTCGCCAGGCCAGTTCGTGCCCGAGTTCGAGCGCGTGCTCGACAGCCTCCAGCCCGGCCAGATCAGCAACCCCGTGGTGTCGCGTTTCGGCGTGCACCTGATCCAGCTGATCGAGCGCCGCCAGGAAAAGCTCACCGAGCGCGAGCAACGCGAAATGGTGCGCAACGTGGTGCGCGAGCGCAAGGCCGAGCAGGACTACGAAACCTGGCTCAAGGAACTGCGCGGCAAGGCCTTTGTGGAATACCGCGAGCCACCCCAATAAGCCCATTCAATCCGCTTGAAGTGCCCGGTAATGTCATCATTGCGCACCGGGCATCGGAGCTCCCCCTCATTCCAAGCGGTGCCCAGGCACCGCTTTCGCATTCATGAAACATATTCCCCGCAAGCGCTTCGGCCAGAATTTCCTGACCGACGGCGCCATCATCGACAACATCGTCCAGGCCATCGACCCCAAGGCGGGCGAACCCATGGTCGAGATCGGCCCGGGCCTGATGGCGCTGTCGCAGCCCCTGGTCGAGCGCCTGGGCAAGCTCACCGTGATCGAGCTGGACCGGGACCTGGCGGCCCGTCTGCGTCTGCGCGACGATCTCGACGTGGTCGAGTCCGATGTGCTCAAGGTGGACTTCCGTGCGCTGGCCGCACGTCTGGGCGTGGCCAAGCTGCGCGTGGTCGGTAATCTGCCCTACAACATCTCCAGCCCCATTCTTTTCCATCTGCTGGAGCAGGTGGACGTGGTGCAGGACCAGCACTTCATGCTGCAAAAAGAGGTCATCGATCGCATGGTGGCCGACGCAGGCACCTCGGCCTATGGCCGTCTGTCGGTGATGCTGCAGTGGCGCTACGCCATGGAAGATGTGCTGTTCGTGCCGCCGGGCAGCTTCAATCCGCCTCCCAAGGTGGACAGTGCCGTGGTGCGCATGATTCCGCGCGAGCAGCCTGCGGATCTCAATCCCAAGCTGCTGGAAGAGCTGGTGCAGGTGGCGTTCAGCCAGCGCCGCAAGATCTTGCGCAACACCCTGGGCAAGTGGCTGGAAGCCAAGGACTTTGCGGGCGAGTTCGACCTGCAGCGCCGCGCGGAAGAAGTGCCGGTCGCCGAATTCGAAGCCCTGGCAGCACAGCTTTCCTGAGTTCAGGCGGTAGGCTTCAATCGCTTGCCAGAAAAGCGATTGAAGCTATTGATTTAATAGTCAATCGGTGGCCTGCAGCGCATCGCCAAGTGCGTTGATCAGCCGCTCGATCTCGGCCTGCTCGCTGATGAAGGGCGGTGCCAGCTGAATCGTGTCGCCGCCGTAGCGCACATAAAAGCCGGCCTCCCAGCATTTCATGGCGATCTCGTAAGGGCGCCTGGCGGGTTCGCCGGGCAGGGACGCAATCGTGATGCCTGCCGCCAGGCCGATATTGCGGATGTCCATCACATGCCTGGCGCCCTTGAGGCTGTGCACGGCCTGCTCGAAGAAGGGGGCCAGCGCTCGCACGCGGCCCGGGCCGTCTTCGCGCTCCAGCAGATCGAGTGCCGCAATGCCTGCCGCGCAGGCCACGGGATGGGCCGAATAGGTATAGCCGTGGGCAAATTCCACCATGTACTCCGGACCTCCGGCCGCCATGAACTGCTCATAGATGGCGGGCGTGACCACGCAGGCTCCCAGTGGCTGGGCGCCATTGCTGACCTGCTTGGCGATATTCATGATGTCCGGCGTCACGCCAAAGGCCTCGGCAGCCGTCATCGCTCCGAGGCGGCCAAAGCCCGTGATGACCTCGTCGAAGATCAGCAGGATGTCGTGCTGGGTGCAGATCTCACGCAAACGCTGCAGATAGCCGGCGGGCGGAATCACCACCCCGCCAGAGCCTGACATGGGCTCCACGATCACGGCAGCGATATTGCTGGCGTCATGCAGGGCGATCAGATCGAGCAGCCGGTCTGCCAGGGCGCGCCCGTCGGTCTGGGGCTGGCCCTTGAAGAACGAACCTGCTGGCGGCTGGGTGTGTGGCAGATGATCGGCTTCGATCCCTTGGCCGAACATCTTGCGGTTGCCCCCCATGCCGCCTACCGAGATGCCACCGAAGTTCACGCCGTGATAGCCCTTTTCGCGGCCGATCAGCCGGGTCTTGGTGCCCTGGCCCCTGGCGCGCCAGTAGGCGCGCGCCATCTTCAGCGAGGTGTCGGCGGCTTCAGAGCCCGAGCCGGTGAAGAACACATGCTCAAGCCCCTGGGGCATCAGTGCCACGATGCGGTTGGCCAGCGCGAACGAGGCCGGGTGGCCGAACTGGAAGGCGGGAGCGTAATCAAGCTGCAGCGCAGCCTGACCAATGGCCTCGGCGATCTCGCGGCGGCCATGGCCCAGTCCCGAGCACCACAGGCCCGAGAGGCCGTCGAAAATGCGCCGGCCATCGGCATCGCTGTAGTAGGCGCCCTGTGCGCCCGTGATGATGCGGGGCCTGGCCTTGAAGTTGCGGTTGCCGGTGAACGGCATCCAGTGGGCGCTCAGCCATTGCTCGTCGTGGCGGGAGAGGTCTGTGGATGTCTGGCGGTCTGCAAGCTGCATGGGAACTCCTTGGATTCCTGGCCATTGTTGGCTTTGGGCCCGGTTTGGCAAATAGCCGCAAACCCATGGGAGCAAGGCCGCATTGGCATGCTCTGCATGACTTATCCACAGGGTTCTCTGGTGCTGGAGAGCTTGGCTCGAATGATTTCCTGGCGCAAGTGATCAGAAAATCAGAAATAGTCCGGGATATTCAAGATTTGACAAAGGCTTATGCAAAGGCTTGTCCACATGATTTCTACAGATCATTAAGATGGCCGTTGCAGTCGCCCAGCATGGCCAGGGAGCGCAGCAGCCATTGCGCAAAAGTGGCGGGGTGGTCGGTGTTCATAGGCGGCTCTCAGGCGCTAAGCGCCTGTCCATCAAGCACTTGTTGCTCACGTTTCTTCAGGCGGCGCTCCCAGACTTTCTCATGGAAGAAGAAGGCAAAGGCCTGGACCGTGGGCTCCAGCAGGCTCAGCGTCAGCGAGGCAATCAGATTGCCGGTCACGGCATAGGCGACGCAGGCGGCCACGGTGATGTGGATCACGTAGTAACTGGCGGTCTTGGTCAGCGTGAGCTGGTTCTGGCGCAATGTCTTGATCAAGCGTGTCATCTGTTTCTCCCTGAGCGATGAATGAATGGTAGAGAGGAGGGCGATGAATTTCCAATTGAGAATCATTACCATCGCGATAGTGCCTACAGGCTGCTGCGAGATGAGCGGCTTGCTAAGCTGTGTGCTGGGGTTTGATTGAAATTGGCTGTCAGCCATTGCCTGATAAGCGTTGACAGCTATTGATTTGAGAGTTTCTTATGCCGGAGTCGATGCCAATCCAGCTGCGCGCGCTGGGCGCGGACGATGTGGATGCCCTGCTGCGCATTCAGGAGCATTGCTATGGCGCGGACTTTGCCGAGCCGCGCGAGGTGTTTGTGCGCCGTTTGCGCACCGCCGGGCATTGTTCCTGGGCGGCAGAGCAGGGGGGCGAGCTGGTGGCCTATCTGGCAGCCTACTGGTCGCGCCCCGGAGCCATCACGCCGCTCAACGGCGACTTTGCCGAATATGACGACGCCAGCGTGCTCTATCTGCACGATATGGCCGTGTCCGAGGCTGCAGCCGGCCAGGGCCTGGCGCGGCGCATGGTGCAGGCCCTGAAGGCCCAGGCCAGAGCGCGCGGCGTGCAGCGCACGGCACTGGTTTCGGTGCAGGGATCACGGCTTTATTGGGAGCGTCAAGGCTATGCGGTCGAATCCGTGACAAATGCTGCGCAGCAGCAACATTTGGCCAGTTACGGCGAAGGAGCGCTCTATATGGTGGGATTTATCTGACACATCGTCGGGTTGGGACAAGGATAATGCCGGCCATGCCCAATCGCTGGAAACCCAATGTGACTGTCTCGGCCATCATCGAACGCGATGGCCGTTTTTTGCTGGTGGAAGAACAAACGGCGGATGGACTGCGTCTGAATACGCCGGCCGGTCATCTCGACCCTTCCGAAAGCCCTGTCGATGCTTGTGTGCGCGAAGTCATGGAAGAGACGGCCTACAGTTTCACGCCCACGGCCCTGGTCGGCATCTACATGAACCGCTTTGTGCGCACGCGCACGGGCTCGGACATCACCTATCTGCGCTTTGCCTTCACGGGCGATCTGGGCATGCACCATGCCCAGCGCCATCTGGACGACGGCATCGTGCGCAGCGTCTGGCTCTCGCTTGACGAGCTCAAGGCCACCGAGCATCTGCACCGCAGCCCCATCGTGCTGGAGTCGGTGGGCGATTATCTGGCCGGTCAGCGCTATGACATAGGCCTGATCCATGCCGATGCCAGCATCTACAAGGTGCCCCAGCTGACCCGGCCGGTACCCGAAGAGGCCGGTGCCACGCTGGACGATGTGCTGGTGCAGATTCACTGAATTTGGCATTCGGCAGTTGTGACAGGCGTGCAGGCCGGGGCTGTGCACAATGCCCTGTATGTCTGTAGCCAGCCTGATCCGACTGATGACACTGGCCGCCCTCTGGGGCGGCAGTTTTTTGTTCATGCGCGTGGCCGTGCCCTATCTGGGGGCCGTGCCCACGGCCGTGGGCCGCGGCCTGTTTTCGGCGCTAGGCCTTGGCGCGGCGCTGTTTGCCATGGGCTACCGGCCCAGGCTAGGACGCTATCTTTGGCCCTTGCTGGGGCTGGGTGTCATCAATTCAGGCATCCCCTTTCTCATGTACGCGCTGGCGGCCCAGGTGCTGCCATCGGGCTATAGCGCCATCTTCAATGCCACCACGCCGCTGGTTGCCACCGTGGTGGGAGCGCTGGTGTTTGCCGAGGCGATCACGCCCGCTCGTGTGGCTGCCGTGCTGCTGGGGATCGGCGGTGTGGCAGTGCTGGCCCAGGCCGGGCCGCTGGATCTCGGCAGCGCCGTGCTGGGAGGCATGGCGGCCTGTTTTGTGGCCACCGTCTGCTATGCGTTTTCCAGCTATCTGACGCTCAGGCTTGCGGGTGCCAATGCGTCCGTGGACACGCGCGCTGCCGTTTTCATCAGCCAGCTCGGTGCGCTGATGGTGCTGACGCCGGCGCTGCTCATCGACATGGTGCTGGAGCCCGGCATGCTGGCCAGGCTGCAGGCCGCGCCGCTGCTGGCTTGGGGCAATGTGGCGCTGCTGGGCCTGTTGAGCACGGCTCTGGCCTATGTGCTGTATTTCCGGCTGATTGCCGACGAGGGCCCGCAAAAGGCGCTGACCGTGACCTTTATCGTGCCCGTGTTTGCGGTGCTCTGGGGCTGGACCTTGCTCGATGAGTCCTTGACCGCAGCGCATGCCATGGGAGGCGGGCTGATTGCGCTGTCGCTCTGGCTGGTGCTGCGCCCCAAGGCGGATTGAGCCGGGGTCTGCGGCCGTCTTTTCACCAGGCGGCGGGCAGACGCAGCTGCAAAAGCTCCAGAAAGGACTGCGCCGCATGCGGCAGCGTGCGGCCGGCCAGGGTCTGCACCTCGATATCGCGCAGATCCATGCCGCGGTCGCTGAGCGCCACGGCCACGAGTGCGCCTGTGGCCACCATGTCGCGGGCGGCGATTTCGCTGGCCACGGCAACTGCCGCGCCCTGGGCCGCAAAGTTCAGCAGCGTCTTGCCGTGATTGCTCTCCAGGGCCGGCATCAGCATCAGTCCCTGGCGGCTGCAGGCCGCATCCAGCAACTGCCGCACGGCCGTGCTGGGCGGCGTCAGTGCCAGCGGGTAGCGCACCAGCCTGGCCAGCGACACACTGCGCTCCTGCGCCAGCTCATGGCCGGATGCCACCAGCGCCAGCACGGGCGCGGCCACGCGGCAGGCGACGGCGATGCCTGGCTCGGGGGCCCGGCTGAAGCACAGGCCTATGTCGGCCATGCCGGTGCGCACGGCATCGGACACTTCGGGCGTTGGCAGCACCGTCACCTCGAAGACGATGCCGCCGTGCTCGCGCTGAAAGGCCGCGCACAGGCGCGGCAGAAATTCGCTGGCGAAGGCGTCGGAGCTGGCGATGCGCACCTTGCCGCTGCGCAGGCCCTGCAAGGCCTTGATCTCGTCGAGTGCGCGCTCGGCGTCCAGCCCCGAGCGGCGCGCATGATCGGCGAGGATCTCGCCGGCGGCGTTGAGTACCATGCCGCGCGGGTGGCGCTCGAACAGCGGCGTGCCCAGCCGCGCCTCCAATGCCGCGATCTGGCGGCTGATGGCCGAGGCCGCCACATGCAGTCTTGCCGAAGCCTCGGCCAGCGAGCCGCATTGCGCGACTTCGTGGAAGTAGCGCAGCGCGGTGTCTTGGAGCAGCAAATGGCGGGACTCGGGCATGGCAGTCGGTAAAAGCAAACCACCATTGTGATCGGTTTGCTGTTTTGGCAATGATGGCTTGCAAATTTGCCGATAGCGGCAAATGCCTCGGCTTTCTAAGATGTCCCGTTCGACGGTTGCCGGGCAGCGGCGACCCCTTTCGAACAAGCTGTCATTTCACCGGGAGTTGCCATGCGGGCACGGTTTACTGTTTCAACGACGCGCCGACAGTGGCTCCAGGCCGCAACGGTCTTGGCCGGTGGTTTGCTGGTCTTGCCGGCCCTGGCCCAGGGCGAGGCTGCCTGGCCCGGCCGACCGGTACGGGTGATCGTGCCGTTCCCGGCCAGCGGCGCGACCGATCTGGTGGCACGCGTGATCGCGCAGCGCGTATCGCAGGAGCTGGGCCAGCAGCTGGTCATCGACAACCGGCCCGGCGCCGGCGGCACCATAGGCACGGCCGAGGCCGCCAAGGCGGCGGCCGACGGTTACACCCTGCTGTTCACCACCAGCAGCACGCATGCGATTTCGCCGCATCTGATGCCCAGGCTGGCCTACAAGGCGGACAAGGACTTCAGTCCCATCGCGCACACGGCCGACGCGGCCAGCGTGCTGCTCGTCACGCCCTCGCTGCCGGTCAAGAGCGTGCAGGAGCTGATTGCCTATGCCAGGGCCAATCCCGGCAAGCTCAATTACGCCACCAGCGGCAACGGCACCATCGTGCACCTGAACACCGCCGCCTTTGCCGCGCAGGCCGGCATACAGCTCGCCCATGTGCCCTATAAGGGCACGGCGCAATCGATCACCGATCTGGCGGCAGGCCAGGTGCATCTGCTGTTCGACTCCATTCCCACAGGCATGCCCCATGTGGCCAGCGGCCGCCTGCGTGCCCTGGCCGTGACCGGCGACAGGCGCAGCACGCTGGCTCCGAATCTGCCCACGGTGGCCGAATCGGGCCTGCCAGGCTATTCCTCGGTCACCTGGTTCGGCGTCTACGGCCCGGCCGGCATGAAGCCCGAGCTGGTCGGCCGGATCAACCAGGCCTTCAACCGCGCCATCCAGAATCCCGAGGTGATCGCCAGCCTGGCCAAGCAGGGCGTGGAGCCCGCCAAGCCGCAGACGCCGGGACAGTTCGCGGCCATGGTGCAGGCCGACAGCGCGCGCTGGGCCAAGGTCATCAAGGACAACCACATTACATTGGAATGACATATGAAACCCCCTGTGCGGCTGCGCCGCTTCCCCCTGGGAGGGGGACGGCATCCTCGCCACGAGGCGGCTCTTGCTCGATGCCTCTGGTCTGGAGCGTGTCAGTTTTAGACGCCACGCCCATGAATCACTGATCGGATCTTTACGTATGACACACATCAAGGACTGGACGCTTCCCTACGCCTCGCACCGCTCACCGGTGCTGGGGCGCAACGTGGTCAGCACTTCGCAGCCGCTGGCCGCGCAGGCCGGCCTCTCCATGCTGCTGGCCGGCGGCAATGCGGTGGATGCGGCACTCGCCGCAGCGATGACGCTCACCGTGGTCGAGCCCACGGGCTGCGGCATCGGCAGCGACGGCTTCGCCATCGTCTGGGACGGCAAGGAACTGCACGGCCTCAACGCCTCGGGCCGCTCGCCCGCGGGTTGGACACCCGAGTACTTCGCCCAGCTTGGCGGCATCCCGGAAAAAGGCTGGAATGCCGTGACCGTGCCCGGTGCCGTGTCGGCCTGGGTGGCGCTGTCCAAGTGCTTCGGCAAACTGCCCTTCGCGCAAGTGGCACAGCCTGCCATAGCCTATGCGCGCAACGGCTTCGCGGTCTCGCCCACCATTGCCACGCTGTGGGAGCTGGGCGGCAAGAAGCTGGGCGACCAGCCCGGCTTTGCCGAGTGCTTTCTGCCCGGCGGCCGCGCGCCCCGGGCCGGTGAAGTGTTCAGGAGCGAAGCCCATGCGCGCACGCTGGAAGAGATTGCCGAGACCATGGGCGAGTCCTTCTACCGCGGCGCGCTGGCGCAGAAGATGGTCGCGCATGCGCGGGCCTGCGGCGGCGTGATGAGCGAGGAAGACCTGGCCGCGCACCAGGCCGACTGGGTGGGCACGGTGTCGCAGAAGTTCGGCGATTCGGTGATCCACGAGATTCCGCCCAACGGCCAGGGCATTGCGGCGCTGATGGCTCTGGGCATGCTGGATGAGCTGGGCGTGGGCAGGCAAGACCTCGACGGCGTGGACAGCGTGCACCTGCAGATCGAGGCCATGAAGCTCGCCTTTGCCGACCTGCACCAGTACAACGCCGACCTCGACCATATGCGCGTCACTCCTGCGCAACTGCTGGACCGCGACTACCTGCGCGAACGCGCCAGGCTCATAGACCCGAAGCTGGCCGGTGCACCGGGCTGCGGCGCGCCCCGGCCCGGCGGCACGGTCTACCTGGCGGCGGCGGATGCCAGCGGCATGATGGTTTCCTTCATCCAGTCCAACTACATGGGCTTTGGCTCGGGCGTGGTCGTGCCGGGCACGGGCATCAGCCTGCAGAACCGTGGCCACGGCTTCACCACCGAGGCCGGCCACGCCAACCAGGTCGGCCCGCGCAAGCGTCCCTCGCACACCATCATTCCGGCCTTTGCCATGCATGCCGACGGCACGCCACAGATGGCCTTCGGCGTGATGGGCGGCCCCATGCAGAGCCAGGGCCATCTGCAGATGGCCCTGCGCGTGCTGCGCTACGGCCAGAACCCGCAGGCCGCGGCCGATGCGCCGCGCTGGCGCGTGACCGGCGGCAAGGGCGTGGCCGTGGAGCCGTCCTTCGATGCCGCCGTGGTCGAGCAGCTGCGCGCACGCGGCCACGAGGTCAGCGTCGAGGCCGGCCACGGCGTGTTCGCCTTTGGCGGCGCCCAGTTGGTGCTGCGCGACGGCGAGCACTACATCGCGGGTTCCGATCCGCGCAAGGACGGGTGCGCGGTGGGGTATTGAGGTCCCCCCTGAGCGGCTGCGCCGCTTCCCCCAAGGGGGACGACGGCCTCGCTGCGGGGCGGCCCTTGCTTGCCGTCCCTGGCTTGGGCTCTGCCTGTTTTGGCTGCGTTGTCACAAAAGCTGCGCGTTCTGCGTCTAAGGCTTGGTGCCTGTCACACTGGGTGGCTGGCCCGGCCTATTTGCAGGAGACATCACGTGAGCCCCACTTCCCACGCTGCGCCGTCCGCCGATGCGGGACTGCAGGATTTCGAGCGCCATCGCCCGCGTCTGTTCGGGCTGGCCTATCGCATGCTGGGCCAGCGCGCCGAGGCCGAGGATCTGGTGCAGGATGTCTGGCTGCGCTGGCAGGACAGCGAGCGCGCCGCCATTGCCCAGCCCGAGGCCTGGCTGGTGACCACGGCCACGCGGCTGGCCATAGACCGGCTGCGGCGCCTGCGTGTGGAGCGCGAGCACTATGCGGGTTTCTGGCTGCCCGAGCCGCTGGTCCAGCCATGGACCGAGGCCGCTCCCTCTGCCGAGGAGCTGCTGGAGCAGGCCCATGATGTGTCCACGGCGCTGCTGTTCGTGCTGGAGCAACTGACGCCCGAGGAGCGCGCGGCCTTTTTGCTGCGTGAGGTCTTCGATGCCGACTATGCCGAAGTGGCCCAGGCGCTGGGCCGCAGCGAAGCCGCCTGCCGCCAGCTGGTACACCGCGCGCGTGCCCATGTGAAGGCCAGAAGACCGCGCTTCGAGGCGCCCGCACAGGCCCATGCCGAGCTGCTGCGCCGCTTTGCCCAGGCGGCGCGGGGCGGCGATTTGGCGCAGATCCAGGCGCTCTTCGCTCCCGATGCCGCGCTGATCAGCGACGGCGGCGGCAAGGTGGCATCCTTTGGCCGCGTGCTGGAAACCGGGCGCCGCCTGGCGCTGCTGTACTTCGCCACGGCCAGGCGCCTGCGCCGCGACGGGCAGGAGCAGACCTTGCATCTGGCGCGGGTCAACGGCCTGCCGGGTCTGGTGCGCTGCGTGGATGGCCAGGTGGAGTCGGTGCAGACGCTGCTGGTCGAGGACGGACTGATCCGGCGCATCTACACGCTGCGCAATCCGGACAAGCTGACGCGCGTGCTTGTGCCGGATGCCTGATTGCCTGATGGGCGACGCCCGTCGCAGAAGGTAAATAAAACAATAGCTTCTACTGCCAGCTAATCAAAGGATTCAGATGGTTTTATTGCTGAATTTGTTTTGCAACTAGTGATAGCAGCTATGTTTATTGATGGCCCGGCGATGGATGGCGGCATCTGTCACAAACCACACCGCTGCCGCGTCTAAGAGGTATGGGCCGGCCGCTGGGGCGGGCCTGCAATGTCCCTCAAGGAGTATTCACATGGCCGACATCGTCAACCCCACCGTCAATCCCATTGCCATCCCCACGCCGCGCCTGGACTTCCGTGCGCTGGCCCCCGAGCTCTACAAGGCGCAGGCCGGCCTCAACGCCCAGATCGCGCGCTCCAGCCTCGGTGTCCAGCTGCTGGAGCTGGTCTATCTGCGCGTCTCGCAGATCAACGGCTGTGCTTTTTGCGTGGACATGCATGTGCGCGAGCTGCTGTCGCGCGGCGAGGATCTGCAGCGCATCAACAGCGTGGTGACCTGGCGCGAGGTGGACTTCTTCGACATGCGCGAGCGTGCCGCGCTGAACTGGGCCGAACGCTGCACGCGGCTGAGCCAGGCACACCCCGAGCAGCAGGACTTCGACGTGCTGCGCCCGCACTTCAGCGAGCGCGAGATCGTGGAGCTCAGCTACGCCATCGGCTGCATCAATGTCTGGAATCGTCTGTGCGTGGGCTTTGCGGCTCCCGTGGAGAAAAAGCCCATCACGGTCTGAGCCGCTGCACGGCTTTTCCCGTGGCACGGCGGCTCTCTCGCTGCGAGGCCGGCGAGGCCCTTGCTCGCCAGCCTGACCTGGACTGCGTCCAACTCATGCGTCAGGCAACGGCGCGAGCGGGGCCGTGCGCTCAGTTCTGGGTGATCTTGCGTTCCTTGACCACCTTGCCCCACTGCTCGTATTCCTTCTTCATGAAGGCCGCGAACTCGGTGCGGGTCGTGGGCTGGGGTGTCAGGCCGTGGACCTTGAGCGCCTCGGCCACGCCGGGGTCCTTGAGCACCTTGACGATCTCCAGGTTCCAGCGGTCCAGCACGGGCGTGGGGGTCTTGCCGGGGGCGACGAAGGCATACCAGTTCAGCGCCTCGAAGCCGGGGTAGCCCGCTTCGGCCACGGTGGGAATATTGGGCATGTAGGCGGGGCGGGTCAGGCCGGTGGTGGCCAGAGGAATCAGCTTGCCGGTCTCGATATGCGGCAGGGCCGTCGGGGGCGCGGCAAAGTAGGAGGTGACGCGTTCGCCCAGCAGATCCTGCAGGGCCGGTGCACCGCCCTTGTAGGGCACATGAACCATCTCCACGCCGGCGCGCTGGTTGAACAGCTCGCCCGCCAGGTGCGAGGCCGAGCCCGCGCCGGTGGAGGCATAGTCCACGCTGCCGGGGCTCTTCTTGGCCTTGGCCACGAACTCGGCCAGGCTCTTCACGCCGGCGCCCTTGTGTACCACCAGCACATTGGGGAAGTTCACGCCGCCCGAGATGGGCGCCAGGTCGGTGAAGGGGTTGTAGCCCACCTTCATGATGTGGGGTGCAATCGTCAACGGGCCGATGGAGCCGAACAGCAGCACCGAGCCGTCGGTCGGTGCCTTGGCCACGAACTGGTGGGCGATATTGCCGCCCGCTCCGCCCTTGTTGTCTACCACCACGGTCTGGCCGATGTTCTCGCCCAGCTTCTTGGCAATCATGCGCGCTGCCGCGTCGGCGGCTCCACCAGCGGCAAAGCCCACGACCAGCGTCACGGGCTTGTTGGGCAGCCAGTCGGGTGCGGCTTGTGCCGCCGAGCCCAGGCTCAGCAGGGAGGCGGCCACGGCCGTGGCGCGCAGGAAATGGCGTTTGTTCATCATGGGATGTCTCCTTGGTCGGAAAGGAATGCCGGTATCCCGGCTGTTTTTATGAAAGCAGGCACGGCGGGCGTGCCTGTCATGGGGCTTCGCTCAATCAGCGCCCAGGCCGATGGGGCTGGGCTCGCGCTTTTCGGTGTTGTGGCGCAGCAGCGCAGCCGTGCGGAACACGCCGTGGGCAAACTTGCCGTAGGGCAGGGTGGCAAACAGTGCAATCACGGCGCCCAGGTGCAGGCACAGCAGCAGCGCCAGCGCCGGCGTGGCGCGGCCCAGCCATAGCGCGAGGCCGCTTGCGGCCACAAGGAACAGCAGGGCGATGAAGCCGAGGTCCATGGGCTTTTGCCTGGCGTCGCCATGCAGCGGGTGACGGGCGCGGTTCAGCATCCACAGGCCGGCCGTGCCGATCATCAGGCTCACGCCGCCCAGGGCGCCCAGAATCTTGGGCAGGCTGGGCAGCTCGTAGGGGGCAGGCAGATCGAAGACATAGTGATAGACCGTGGCCAGGCCAGTGGCTGCAAAGCACAGCATGAAGCCGTAGAAGGTCAGGTGGTGGAAGCGGCGGCGCTTCAGGGTGTACTCGTCGTCCTCGTTGTGACAGCCGTCACCGTGGCCACCGTCCAGGTATTTCAGGCGCAGCACGTCATGCGTGGCTTCGGCAGCGGCGGGGCCGCTGACATCCACATTGCTGGTGGCAGGCTTCACATCCTTCCAGAAGCGGCGCACGCCCATGGACAGCGCAAACACCACGAACAGGAAGACCGGCGCAAAGATGCCGACCAGCAGGTTGTGCGGGAACAGGTTGTAGAAGTTATTGCCCAGATTGCCGTTCCACAGCTGGCCAATGCCGCCTTGCGCGGCGACGGCCAGCGCCAGGAACAGGAAGAGGCCGGCGACCAGTGCCAGGGACAGGGTCAGGCCGTTCTTCTGGTACAGCTTGCCCATGGCGGGCGGCCAGGCATAGTCGGCATAGGTCTGGCCACGCACTTCGGCCATGGCCTTGGGGATGTTGATGCCGAATTCATGCGGCGGTGCGTACTGGCAGGCGTGCAGGCAGGCGCCACAGTTGTGGCAGAGATTGGCCAGGTAATGCACATCGGCCTTGCCGAACTCCAGACGGCGCGTCATGGCCGGGAACACGGCGCAGAAGCCTTCGCAGTAGCGGCAGGCATTGCAGATCTGCATCACGCGCGCCACTTCGCTTTCGGCAGCGGTTTCCGTTGGGGCGGGGAGGATGGGAATCACCTTGCCGGTGGCCAGGGTCTGGGCTTCCTTGCCCAGTTCTTGCAGGGATTGGATGCTCATGATTCAGACCTCGTCCTTTACGGCGCCATGGATAGCGGGTTTGCCGGCAGCCGCGAGAGCAGCATTGCGTCCGGCAATGCGGCCAAAGGCCGTGCCTATCGACATGCCCACGCCAGCCGTGTAGCCCTTGCCCAGCACATTGCCGGCCATCATTTCGCCGGCCACGAACAGGTTCTGGCTGGGTTGATCCTTGAAGCGCACGGCGGAGGTGTCGTCCACCTTCAGGCCCAGATAGGTGAAAGTCACGCCGGGGCGCAGCGCATAGCCGTAGTAAGGCCCGGTATCGAGCGGGCACGCCCAGTGCGTCTTGGCTGGAGCCAGGTTTTCGGTGTGGCAGTCGTCCAGCGCGGTATGGTCGAAATGGCCGACCTTGCAGCTGCTGTTGTAGGTGTCGAGCGTGGTCATGAAGGTGTCCACGTCCAGACCCAGCTTCTGCGCCAGCTCGGGCAGGGAGTCGGCCTTCACGCCGGGGAACACCGGCGGCATGAAGCGGCCTATGGCCTTGCTGTCGATGATGGAGTAGGCAATCTGGCCGGGCTGCTGGGCCACCAGACGGCCCCAGATCGCATAGCGCTTGGGCCAGAAGTCCTCGCCCTCGTCATAAAAGCGCCTGGCATCGCGGTTCACCACCACGCCCAGCGAGACGCAGTCGATACGCGTGCAGATGCCGCCGTCGTACAGCGGAGCGCGGGCATCGATGGCCACCATGTGCGCCTGCGTGGGATCGCCCAGGCCGTCGGCCTGCTGCTCTTGCAGCATATGTTTGAGCAGCACGCCCTGGTTGAAGGCGGTGCCGCGGATGATGAAGTTGTCGGCCGGCCATTCGCCGCGCTCGTTCTGGCCCCAGGCCTCGCGCAGCCATTCGCGGTTGGACTCGAAGCCGCCCGCCGCCAGCACGCAGCTTTTGGCCGTGATGCGCTGGCTCCCATCCTTGGTCCTGACCCATGCTGCCTGGAACCGGCCGTTCTCGATGTCGAGCTTGTCCACCGGCGACTCGTAGCGGATTTCCACGCCCAGCTTTTCGGCGCTGCGGAAATAGGCGTTCACCAGCGCCTTGCCGCCGCCCATGAAGAAGGCATTGGTGCGCGCCACATGCAGTGCGCCCGACAGCGGCGGCTGGAAGTGCACGCCATGCCTGCGCATCCAGTTGCGGCAGGTCGAGGAGGCGCGGATCACCATGCGCGCCAGATGCTCGTTGGTGATGCCGCCTGTGACCTTGAGCAAGTCCTGCCAGTACTCTTCTTCGGGATAGGCCTCGGTCAGCACATCCTGCGGTGCATCGTGCATGCAGCGCAGATTGCGGGTGTGGCCGGAGTTGCCGCCGCGCCATTCGCGCGGTGCAGATTCAAGCAGCAGCACGCGGGCACCTGCTTCGCGCGCCATCAGCGCGGCGCACAGGGCGGCATTGCCACCACCGATGACGAGTACATCGGTGTCAAAGGCTTCAGTTTTCATGATGGGCTGCCACGGGGCGGTGCCTGCAGCGGTTCAACGTGGGGAAGTGTCCTTTGTCATTTCCGCTGCCGGAGCGCGGTTGACAGGGTCAGATTGGAGTTGAACGCCACTGTAGTGAGCACCGCCTCACCCGTGCAGCGGGGTGAGGGGATGGGGGTATCACCAATCGTGATGGATTGGTTGTGCCGCAGGCCCAAGGCGGCGCGGTGCGGCCTTGCGCCTCGGCTTGCAACCCCGGAGGAAGGCGCCAGGGCCGCTGCGCTGCAGCCCCGGCCGGCCTCAATGCACGGTGACGAGCGCGTTGAAGAGCAGCACCATGACCAGACCCACCACGGCCACGATGGACTGTACGACCGAGATGGTCTTGGTGGCTTCGCCCATGGTCATGCCGAAGGACTCCTTGACCATCCAGAAACCGGCGTGGTTGGCATAGTTGAAGAACAGCGAGCCGCAGCCGATGGACAGGGCCAGCAGGGGCAGGTTCAGGCTGGGGTCGGCCCCCGCTAGCGGCGCCAGCAGGCCGGCAGCGCCCACGATGCCCACAGTGGCCGAGCCCGTGGAGACGGACAGCAGCATGGCGATCAGCCAGCCCAGGATCAGCGGCGGGAAGGCGAACTGCTGGGTCAGATGGACGATGGCATCACCGACCTTGGCGCTGGTCAACATCTGCTGGAAGGCGCCGCCGCCGGCAATGATCATGATGATGGAGGCAATCGGCTTGAGGCTCTTGCCCAGCGCGTCGCGCAGCTTTTCGGTATCGCCGCCACGGGCCATCACCAGGGCCACGATGGCGAACAGCACGCCCAGCAGCATGGCGATCAGGGGATTGCCCAGGAAGCTGGCCACATGCATGGCCGCCGCATCCTTGGGCAGCAGCATCTCGGCGACGGCGTGAATCAGCATCAGAATGGCGGGCAGCAGGGCCGCCAGCACGCCCAGGGCGATGCCGGGCTGCTGGCCGGCAGTGGCTTTCTCGGTGATGGTGAACTGGTCCAGCAAGGTCTGGTCGGGCTTGGTGCTCATGCGCGGGGCGATGAAGGCGCCATACAGCGGGCCGCCGAGAACCATGGCCGGAATCGCCGCCAGAAAGCCGTACAGCATGGTCGGGCCGACCGTGGTCTTGAGGGTGGCGATGGCGGTCAGGGGGCCGGGATGGGGCGGAACCATGCCGTGCATGGCCGCCAGTGCCGAGATCACGGGCACGCCGACGTAGACATAGGCCGAGCCCTTGAAGCGGGCCTGGCCTTCCAGCTTGCGCGCCACGCTGAAGATCAGCGGCAGCATGACCACCAGGCCGACCTCGAAGAACATCGGGATGCCGACGATGAAGGCCACCAGGGTCATGGCCCAGGGGATCATGCGATCGGAGGAGTGCCTGAGAATCGCTTCGGCGATCTGCTCGGTGATGCCTGCATCGGCCAGGATCTTGCCCAGCATGGCTCCCAGCGCGATCACGACACCCACGGCCCCCAGGGTCTTGCCTGCGCCGTTGGTCAGCTCCTTGGCGATGTGGTCCGGCGCCATGCCGGTGGCAAAGCCGACGCCGACCGAGACGATGAGCAGGGCCAGCAGCGGGTGCAGCTTGATGCGTGAAACGATCAATGCGACCAGCACCAGCACGCTGACCAGGGCGGTCAGCAGCAACTGAATATCGAGAGATGTCATAAATGAACCTTGGTTTTGGCTGGCTGTCCTGAAGCGCACTTCACATCCAGCACGAGGCAAGGCTCATATTAAAAAAGCGCACTCGCACGCGCTGTAGGCTGGCGCCGTCGGCGTGGTGCAAGTTGGATGTCGGGATGCGGCCCAGGGGGCGCAACAGCAATGTTGTAATGAAGATCTAGGTTTGCCATGAGGTATGAGCTTCACATGGCAACAAAGTTGCTGTGGAAATTACGTAAACCCGCTCCCATGCCCTGCCCGGAAGCGGCGGGCTCAGTCCGTCAGCGACGCTCCCCGCCAGACTCCGGAGTGCACCAGCTGCCGCGCGCAGTCCGTCAACACCACGCGTGCCGCCAGGGCGGCAGGTGACAGCTCGTCGTCCGACAGGCTGCACAGGGCGGCCTTGCGCCGCACCGAGTCATCGGCGATTTGCGACCACTGAAAGCGCTCGGCCGCATCACGGTACATACCCACGGCCGACCAGGGCTGGACTGTGGCGCCCATGCCGGCGTCGACCGCTTCCATCAGCAGGGTCAGCGAGTCGATCTCCATGGCCATCTGCGACTGGAAGCCGGCACTGGTGAACGAGGCCATGATGGAGCTGCGCAGGCCGTGGCTGCCCGAGGGCAGGATCAGCGGCACCTGCTGCAGCTGCTCCAGGCTGATGGGCACTTCATGCTGAATCTGCGGCGCCACCGGCTGCAGGCGCGACTGGATCAGGAATAGCTGCTCTTCCAGCAGCGGCATCACGCTCCATCGCCGGGCGCTCTGAGTATCGAAAAGGATAGCCAGATCCAGCTGTCTGGCATTGAGAAGACTCGTCAGATGCCCCGAGAGGGCTGACACCATGTGCAGCCTCACCTCGGGGTAGCGCTCGCGCATGGCGCGCATCAGCGGCAGGCCCAGCACATTGGCAATCGTGGGGGACAGGCCCATGCTGACGGCGCCCGACAGCCGCGCCTGCTGGGCCGCGTGAATGGCCTGCTGGGCATGGCGCAGGGTCAGCTGGGCCTGGTGGAAAAAGGCCTGACCGGCCTCGGTAGGGATGACTCCGCGCGGTGTGCGCTGCAGCAGCCGTGTCGAGAGTTCGGACTCCAGGCGGCTGATCTGCTGGCTCAGCGCCGACTGCACCATGTCCAGATCCAGCGCTGCCCGGCTCATGGAGCCCAGTTCAACAATTCGTACAAAGTAGCGCAGCTGGCGCAGTTCCATGGCAAATCCTCACGCCCGCAGCAGTTGACGGGCGCTGGGATAATCGCATACCTATGAGCAACAAGCAGCGTGTCGTGGTGGGTTTGTCGGGCGGTGTGGATTCCGCCGTCACCGCCTATCTTCTCAAAAAGCAGGGCCACGAGGTCGTCGGCATCTTCATGAAGAACTGGGAAGATGACGACGACAGCGAGTACTGCTCGTCGAATATCGACTTTGTCGATGCGGCGGCCGTGGCCGACGTGATCGGCATCGAGATCGAGCATGTGAACTTTGCCGCGGACTACAAGGACCGCGTGTTTGCCGAGTTCCTGCGCGAGTACCAGGCCGGTCGTACGCCCAATCCGGACGTGCTGTGCAATGCGGAGATCAAGTTCAAGGCCTTTCTGGACCACGCCATGCGCCTGGGAGCCGAAAAGATAGCCACCGGCCACTATGCACGCGTGCGCCAGAACCCCTCCACCCAGCTGTTCGAGCTGCTCAAGGGCCTGGATAACAGCAAGGATCAGAGCTATTTCCTGCACCGGCTGAACCAGGCCCAGCTGTCCAAGGCGATGTTTCCCGTGGGCGAGCTGCACAAGACCGAGGTGCGCCGCATTGCCGAAGAGATCGGCCTGCCCAATGCCAGGAAGAAGGACTCGACGGGCATCTGCTTCATTGGCGAGCGCCCGTTCCGAGACTTCCTGAACCGCTACATCAGCAAGGAGCCGGGACTGATCCTCGACGACCGCAACCGCAAGCTGGGCAAGCATGTGGGTCTGTCCTTCTACACGCTGGGACAGCGTTCGGGTCTGGGCATTGGCGGCGTGAAGGAAAAGGGCGCCGCCCGTGGTGCGGGCGACCATGCGCCCTGGTTTGTGGCGCGCAAGGAGATGGACAAGAACATTCTGCGCGTGGTGCAGGGCCATGACCATCCGCTGCTTCAGTCGCATGCCTTGCTGGCCGATCAGGTCAGCTGGGTGGCCGGCCATGCCCCGGCCGAGGGCAAGGCCTACGGTTCCAAGACCCGCTACCGTCAGCCCGATTCGCCTGCGCTGATTTCCCAGGCCACGGACGCCGGCTTCCGTCTGGACTTTCCAGAAGCGCAGTGGGCTGTCACCCCTGGTCAGTCCGCCGTGCTCTATGACGGCGATGTCTGCCTGGGCGGCGGCATCATTGCGCAGGTCGACCCTGCGGCCGCTCGGTAATCGCTAGTAATCGCGGTTTTCATCAAACCACTGCTGGGCCTGCCCATCCGTCAGCTTCAGTGACAGTGCCGCAGGCAGTTGTGCCAGTTGCTGCACGGCCAGCCCCAGGTCTTCACGCTCGCTGGTTTCGATGCCCTTGACCGTGTTGAAGCGGGCGGCAAAGGCCGTCAGTGCAGCTTGCACATGACCAAGGCTGCTGGCTGTGCCGATTTCCTGCTCTGCCAGCTCATAAGCTGCATGGGCAATCCTGGCGCGGGCTGCGGGCCAGCCCGCAAATGGCCGCCCATATTCCTTGGCCCACCATTCGGGCTTGCGCAACTGGCTGACGGATGTGTAGTCAGCCCAGGGTCGTGCCTTGGCACGGTCCTTGAGTTGCTGGCGCAGGCGTTTCCCGGCCGCTTCTTCCACGTTGTAGGCGATGAAGAAGTCCAGCTCCGGCCAGGTTTGCAGCGCAGGCAGTCCCGACAGATAGCGCATAAAACGCAGTGATAGCGCCTTGAGCTGCGTACATGTAGAAAGCTGGGCCAAATCGCTGTGGTTACCCCATAGGGAAAGCGATTCCAGCTTCGAAAACTGCAGCAGATTTTGCAGCGAAATGGGTTGCTTTCCCGCTCCATTGCTCAGCTCCAGCGTGGTGACCTGTTTCAGGCTGCCCATGTCGGGCAGCTGGAAGGCTTCGTCGGCCGGGTTCCTGCTGGTGGCCGGGCTCAAACTCAGGCTTTCAGGCAGGCCTGCGGTGACGGTGATTTGCTCCAGATTGCCATGCAGATGAAGGCGCATGCCCTGCTGCGGCAGCTTCAGGTGGATGTGGCCCTGATTGCCCGCTTGCAGATGAATGCTCAGCTCGCGAATCTGTGACTGGCTGGCGTCGATATGTACATCTTGCTGCAGCTGTGGGTACCAGCTGAAGTTTTCGATTGCACGCAGCTGCGCCCATGTGAAGAAGCCGCTGTCATTGCCCGTGTAGTAGAAGCTGCGTGGCCAGGGCGAGCCGGCGGGCGTGGCAAAGGGGTCAAAGCAGGACCAGAGCACGCAGGCGTCGACAGGCAGCCACAGGTCGGCGGTTTTCAACAGATTCCTGGGGCCAAGGGTCAGGCTGCCCTGACCGGGGCTGGTTTTGAGCCTGTGCGGCGTGTCAGGCGTCAGCTGGAGGGTGAAGGCGCCGTCTTCATACGGTGTTCCGTCGATAAGCAGGGGCATGCGAAAGCTTAGCGCAGTTACCAGATGCTCTGGGGAGACGGCACGGAGCTCTGTACTTCGGTGTGACGCTGCACCTTGCCGAACAGGGGCAGGCTGGCTCGCAGCTCGGTGCGGCCGGGGCTGGACTGTATGACCAGAGTGCCTTGCAGGCGCTCCAGTCGCGCCAGCATGCTGCGCATGCCCACGCCCATGCTGTTGATCTGTGTGCTATCCAAATCAAAGCCTGTGCCGTTGTCCTCGATCTGCAGCAGCAACTCCCTGGAATCGGGAATCTCCAGCCGAACCTGGACCTGGCTGGCGCGGCTGTGTTTGATGACATTGGTCAATGCCTCTTCCAGCACGCGGGTCAGCGTCAGGCACTGAATGGGGCTGGGCGCGTGAGTCCAGTATTCGGGCAGACACCACTTCACCTGAATGTCCAGTTCCTCGAACAGCCGTGCAAAGCGGTGGCGCAGCGGAGCAAGCCACTGCATGGGTGTCTCGGGAACCTGGATGGCGGTGCTGGTGCCGGTATCAATCATCTGACGCAGGTCGTCACGCATGAGCTTGAGCATGGACAACACCTGGGCATTGGGCAAAGGGGCGCTGCTCTGCTCGACCAGCGCAATGGAACGCACCAGAGAGCCGCCCAGACCGTCGTGCAGATCCTGGGAAATGCGCAGACGTTCCTGCAGGCGGGAGTGGCTCAGAGCCAGATGGTGCTCCCTCTCCAGGGTCTGGCTCAGGTCGTCGCAGGCCTGTGTGACGGTGAGACTGAGTTCGTGGTTGAAGTGCTCGATGCGGCGCATATTCCACACGACCTGCCGCCCCAGCAACCACGCGATCACCAGCATGCTCAGCAAGGTGGTGTAGGGGGTCAGCGTCAGATTGTGATCCAGGGTCTTGGTCAGCAGCAGCAGGTCGTGCACGCCGATGGCCAGGTAGAGCACGAAGCAGAGGCTGAAAGCGATGTGGGCTGGCGTGCGTGTCTGCAGCGCGCGCAGTGGAAACAGCAGGCAGACCAGAGCGCAAAGACAGAACATCAACAGCCAGATGGCCTGGCTCAGCGCCATCTGTGCATCGGGCACAGACAGGGCGAATACAGCGCAGAGGCCGCATATGCCAGCCAGCGTACGTTCAAGGCGTATGAGGCGTAATTCCGCAAAGCGCAGCGTAAAAATGCAGAAAGTGTAGGTAAATGCAATGAAAACCAGCAAATTGCCCTTGGCAAAGGCCGGCGTGCTGCTGAAGGGCCAGGGATCAGTCATGACCATAAAGCAGAGCATCAGTGCCCAGCACATCAGATTGAGCGCGTACCAGCCATAGAGTTTTTGATTGCGGTTGTGGAGCCAGGCAAACGAAAACAGCAGACACAGCACCAGGCTGACCGTGATGCAGACCATATAAATGGTGCGCAGGTTCCAGGTGGCCTGCGCCGTCCATTGCTTGAGCTCGGCTGGATGGCCTATGCGCAGCCGCCCCAGGCCTGGCGTCTGGCTGCTGAGCCCGTGGACGCGCACCCAGATGCTGTTGCCCTGCTCCTTGAGCAGCGCCTTGGGCAGCAGCCAGTAGCGTGGCATGTTCCAGCTGCGGCTCAGCGGCTCCACCAGCGATTGATCGCGCCAGATCAGTTCTGAATTCACGAAAACCTCGCCCGCCATCACGATATTGACGACGGCCAGCGCCACGGGCTGATCGCGCCCACAGGGGCTCTCCCAATCGATGCGGTACCAGGCTGCACCGTCATAGCCGGGCCAGCGTTGACTCCAGTCATCCAGCCCCGGCACATCCACCCATTGCAGCAAGGCTGCGTCAGGTGGAGGCCCCTCGGGCAGCGCCTTGGCCGATTGGCGGGCCACAATGCGCGGTTCGCAGAGCAGATCCTGAGGCCTGAGCTCCTGTGCCCATGCCACGCCGCAACTCCAGCCCATGACGAGCGCAAATATCAGGCGGAGCATGAGAGCCGACCGCTTGAACATTCAGCTCAGCAAACCGCGTGCCCGGGCCTCGCTGACCGCCTTGGTGCGCGAAGGCACGGCCAGCTTGCGGTAGATGTTCTTCACATGGCATTCCACGGTGTAGCGCGAGAGAAAGAGCGACTCTGCGATCTCCCGGTTGGTCATGCCGTCTGCGACCAGCTTGAGGATCTGGATTTCGCGGGCGCTGAGTATGGCTTCGGGCGGCATCTCCTTGTGCGCTTCCGTGGGCTGGGAAGGCTGTAACTCGGCAATGATGCGCCGTGCAATGAAAGGGTCGATGGGGGCGCCACCGCGCAGCACACTGCGTATGGACAGGGTGACCTCCAGGTCGTCGCGCTCCTTGAGCACATAGCCGTTGGCCCCGGCACGCAGCGCCGACAGAATGGCATCCTCGGTGCTCCAGGCGGAGATGACCAGAATTCCCATGCCGGGGTCGGCGGCGCGCAACTGGCTGATCAGCTCTATGCCGCTGCCGTCGGGCAAGCCCAGATCCACCAGTGCCATGGCGACCGGATGCTCCGCCAGCCGGGCGCGTGCCTGCCCCAGGGTTGCAGCAAAGATGAGAGCATCATCCGCATATCCGAGGCCATGCAAAATGCTTTCCAGCCGATTGCGGATCAACGGCTCATCCTCCACCACGATCAAGGGGCTGGGGAGAATGGACTCTGTAGGGAGGGAAAAAGTCTCTGCCATATTGTGTGAGGTGCCGCTGGTTTTCGTATCCCACTGTTACCGAGATCAAGTCGCTTGGCTATCACTGAAAACTGGTAATTTGAGGTGCCTGTGGAGTCTGTCCCAAAACGGAAGCGAGCTCCGTGGCCTGCAATTCCCATGACGTCAGAAGCAATACGCCGATAGCGGCTCCAAGAGGCAGTTGGCTAAACTTCCCTGCATTGATCACGCCTGGCTTTGCAATGCCGGGCGTTTGTCCGTTCAAGGTGCAACGGACAGAGAACTCAGGAATATTTTCCATGGATGCCATGCTCGGTGCCGATTTCTGGATCGGCTTGTTCAAGATCGTCTGGATCAACATCATTCTCTCGGGTGACAACGCGGTGGTCATCGCTCTGGCCGCACGTGGCCTGCCCCCGGAGCAGCAGAAAAAAGCGGTGCTGCTCGGCTCCGGTGCCGCCGTGGTGTTGCGTATTGCCTTGACAGTGGTGGCAGCCAAGCTGATGCAGCTGCCATTCGTCGAGGTGATCGGTGGCCTGCTGCTGCTGTGGATTGGCGTGGGCCTGCTCAAGGGCGAAGATGAAGAAGAGGATTCCGGCAGCGTGGCCAGACAGGGCATGATGGCTGCCGTTCGCACCATTTTGCTCGCCGATCTGGTCATGAGTCTGGACAATGTGATCGCCGTGGCTGCTGCAGCGGGCGGCGATATGCTGCTGCTGATTCTGGGCCTGGCCATCAGCATTCCGCTGGTCATCTTTGGCTCCACGCTGATGATCAAACTGATGGAGCGTTTTCCGGTCATCGTCACTTTGGGCGCGGCACTGATTGGCTGGGTGGCCGGCGAAACCATCACCAGCGACCATATGCTCGAAGGTTTTGTACGGGTCAATCCCTGGGTGCATTACGCAGCGGCCGCCTGCGGCGCCGTGCTGGTGATTGCAATGGGCAAGTGGATGCAGCTCAAGGCTTCCGCTCAGGGCCGCACTGCCTGAGCCTGGGGTTCTGAAGGCAAAAATGCCCGCATTCAAGGCGGGCATTTTGTGTTGCGTGCGCCGCAGCAGCCGAACTATAGGAATGAGTAAAAGCAGCGGAAGGGAATCTTGCGCTCTGCCCAGAAGTCCGCAGTATCGCGGAACACGTCCAGCAACTGCTCGCGCACTTCCTTGTCGAACTTGGGGGTGGTCGGAATCTGGTCTAGCACCACCACAAAACCGGGTTGCGGGCCGGACTTGTTGATCGGGTCGGTCATGCAGTCATACAGCGCATCCCAGTTCTTGCCAAAGTGCGCCGGCAGGTAGAACTGGGTGGACAGCAGCTCGAAAACATCGGCCTTGGTCTGGGCATGGGCCAGATTGGCATAGAGGAAATGGGAGCCCAGCGCCTCTGCTGCTGCCTGAAGATCAGGAATGCGATAGGCGCGGATGGATTGCACGATGTTCGGGCGAACATTGCGCAACGGTGTTTCCGAGGGCTTACGAAGTGGCGTGTCCATCTCCGTGATTCTTTCTAAAAACATCAAAACTGGTGGCAGAGTCGGTACTGACAGCGCTGCAGGCTGTCTGCGCAAACCGCCGCTGCGGAATTCAAGAGGTCAAAAGCCGCTTTGTGGCGGGCCTGGAGGGCGTCTTTTAACTTCATTGGACGATTTGCTGAAAGCTGTTGTAGTGGTCGCCCGTGTAGAAACAGGCATCGGGCACCTGGGGCTGCAAGCCGCCACAGACTATGCGCCGCGCACCCCGGTTTTTCGCACCTGGCGTGCGCACGGTGTATTCGCGGTAATAGCCTCTGGTCTGGCGAGGAAGTATGCGCTCACGGTTGCCGAATACCGTGCCGTCCTTGTCGCTGGAGAACGGACCACCCTGGAGGATACGACCATAGGTGGTGCGGCCTTCGCGCGGCAGTTCGGCCAGGCTCACGGTCTCAAAGCCGGGAACGGTGGCATCGACTTCGGGCGCTTTGCGCGCCAAAGCCGCAGGGGATGCCAGCGCAAAAGCGGCACCCAGCATCAACGCTAAACCCGTCTGATATACCTTGGCTGCAGCGGCCTTGAGCATTCACTAAACCTTTCAGAATCTCAGGTAATGCCTGAAATTTCGACCCGTAAGTGTGACGGATAGGCCTCGAAAATGCAAGTTGCGCCTATTTTTTGTGCAGCCTGCCGAGCGGTTTTCGACGACAAAAAAGCCCTGGCGGCATGGCCGGGCAGGGCTTGGGCAGGGGCGTGGCAGCGTTTACTCGCCGTGGGCAGCGATTTCAGCCTCCACCTCGCGGTGCTTGGCTGCAATCGTGGCCGAAGGCGCTTTGTCCAGCAGGCTGACCACTATGATTGCGATAGCGGACAACGCAAATCCAGGAACGATCTCATAGAGCTTGAACCACTGGTAATGCTGCCAGACCAGAACCGTGACCGCCCCCACGACCATGCCGGCCAGGGCGCCGTTGCGCGTCATGCGGGCCCAGAGCAGCGATATCAGCACCAGCGGGCCGAAGGCGGCGCCGAAGCCGGCCCAGGCATTGCTGACCATGCCCAGCACCTTGGCCTGGGGATCCTGCGCAATCAGGATGGCGATCACGGCAATGGCAAACACCATGGCACGGCCGAACCAGACCAGCTGCTTCTGGCTGGCGTTTTTGTACAAAAAGGTCTTGTAGATATCTTGCGTGAGGGCGCTGGAGCAGACCAGCAGCTGGCAGGACAGGGTGCTCATCACGGCGGCCAGTACGGCGGCCAGCAGCACGCCGCTGATCCAGGGGTTGAACAGCAGCTTGGCGACTTCCAGGAACACCAGCTCGTGGTTGCCATTGACGTTCACCGCGATATCGGGGCGGCTGGCAAAGAAGGCAATGCCGAAGAAGCCCACGGCCACGGCGCCGCCCAGGCACAGCATCATCCAGCTCATGCCGATGCGGCGTGCGTTGGGAATGGTCTTGATCGACTCGGCCGCCATGAAGCGCACCAGAATGTGAGGCTGGCCGAAGTAGCCCAGACCCCAGGCCAGCAAGGAGATGATGGCAATCGCCCCTTGGCCCTGGAACATGTCGAAGGCGCCGCTGCGGGCGGTTTCGATGATGGCACTGCTGGCACCCACGCCGCCGTCGGCATAGATGACCATCAGCGGCGCGAGGATCAGCGCGGTGATCATCAGCGAGGCCTGGATGGTGTCGGTCCAGCTCACGGCCAGAAAGCCGCCGATGAACACATAGGCCATGGTGGCCACGGCGCCCACCCACAGGGCGCTCTGGTAGTCCATGCCGAACATGGACTCGAACAAGCGGGCGCCGGCGACCACGCCGGAGGCGCAGTAGACGGTGAAGAACACGAGGATCACCAGTGCCGTGACGATGCGCAGCAGGCTGCTGCCATCCTCGAAACGGTTGGTGAAGTAGTCGGGCAGGGTCAGGGCATTGCCCACCTTCTCGGTGTAGACGCGCAGGCGTGCCGCGACGAAGCGCCAGTTGAGCCAGGCACCGACGCACAGGCCGATGGCAATCCACGAGGCCGACAGGCCGGTGGCAAACACCGCGCCGGGCAAGCCCATGAGCAGCCAGCCGCTCATGTCCGATGCCCCGGCCGACAGGGCCGTGACCACCGAGCCCAGACTGCGCCCGCCCAGAATGTAGTCGGACAGATTGGAAGTGGCTTTATAGCCTGCCCAGCCTATGAGCAGCATGCCCAGCAGGTAGATGGCAAAAGTGACTATGGTTGGCGTGTTGGCAGTCAATATCGGCTCCGGGTCGGCGCAGCGCGCTATCGGCATGTGAGTCTCATGCCGCGCGAAAACAAATCCGCCAGCGGCCTCCTGGTGGGAGACCTGCTGGCGGGTGTCGGTGCGCAATTGGACCAGTTATTCGACAGCCCAGTCGGGCATGTGGCTGAAAACGGCGCTACTGGCTGTCCTGCGCCGCATTCAGCGGCGCTGCCGGCGGCAGCGGTGTGCCGATATCGCTCCAGCTTGAAGGCGCCGGGGTTCTGGCCGGGGCAGGCGCCGGCATCATCTCGCCGGGCGCTAGCCCGGGACTGCTGTCCAGGTCAGGCGGCTGGGCGCTGCTGTCGGCAGGTGCCGGTGGGACTGCGGTCGAGGGCGGTGCGGCGGGCGTGCTCTCGATGATGTCAACCTCGCTGCCGTTGCTTCTGTTGGGCGCCGGGCTGGTCGGGGCTGCTGGTGCTGCATGGTCCTCGTCTGCCGGCCCGCTCCATTCCTGCAGCCTGTCGCGCAGACGGCCCACCAGATCGCTCCACCAGTGGCTGGTGTTGGGCTCGGTGAACCGGGCCTTGGCATTGAGTAGCGGGCTGCGCATGGCGCGCGACATGAAGTCGCCCACCATGGGCAGGGCGCTGCGCGAACCCTGACCCCATTGGTCGCTTTTGAGCGTGATGCGCGCATCGTTGAAGCCTGCCCAGGCGCCGGCCACGATCTGTGGGTGCATGAGGATGAACCAGCCGTCGGCATTGCCCTGGGTGGTGCCGGTCTTGCCGGCCACATCGGCGCGAATGCCGTATTGCTTGCGAATCGCACGGCCCGTGCCCTTGTCGATCACGGCGCGCATCATTTCCAGCAGACCGTAGTTCTCTTCCTCGTCCCAGACCTGATCGGGCTTGGGTGGGGTGAATTCGGCCAGCAACTCGCCGTCGGCATTCTCGATACGGGTGACCAGCTGGGGCGGGATGTAGCGACCGGAGTTGGCGATGCTGCCGTAGGCGTTGACCATTTCCAGCAGCGTGACGGGGCTAGAGCCCAGCGCCAGCGAAGGCACAGGCTCCAGCGGGCTCTGGCGCACGCCCAGACCGCGGGCCAGCTTGATGACGCGGTCCATGCCCACTTCCTGGCCCAGCTCGGCCGTGATGGTGTTCTTGGAATAGGCCAGGGCATCACTGAGCTTCATGGGCACGCCCGTGGGCTCGACGGCGTCGCTGGGACGCCATACCTCGCCGCCGGGTAGCTGGATTTCCACGGCTTCGTCCTTGCGCGTGTCGTCAGACCTGGCGCCGCGCTGCAGGGCTGCGCCATAGACAAAAGGCTTGAAGGTGGAGCCGGGCTGGCGGCGCGCCTGGGCCACATGGTCAAACGCATCCTGGGCGTAGTCGCGGCTGCCCACCCAGGCCAGCACGGCCGAGGTACGCGGGTCTATGGCCAGAAAGCCGGCCTGCACGCGGGTCTTGTCCTCGCGCAGCTGCCTCATGAAGGTCTTGTCGGCCAGCAGCTTCTTGAGCGCTTCTTCCTCGCTGATGTCGGAAGGCCTGCCGCTTCTGGCGAGCTTGCGGAAGGCCTCCGTCTCGCGCACCAGCTGCAGCACCAGGGCATTCTCGGCGCTCCAGCCGTCGCGGTGGCTCCAGTTGTTGTTGGCAATGCCTTGCAGCGTATGCATCTGGCGGTTCACGGCCTGCTGCGCCCAGTTCTGCAGACGCGAATCCAGGGTGGTACGCACCACCAGGCCGTCGGTATAGATGTTGTAGTCGTTCTTGTCGGCCCAGGCGATCAGCCATTTGCGCAGCTGCTGGGAAAAATGCGGTGCCATGCCCGTAGGCTCTTCCTGGCGCTCGAAGTCCAGACGCATGGGGCGCTTCTTGAGGCGTTCGAACTCATCGTCCTTGAGCTCGCCGCGCTTGACCATCTGGCTCAGCACGGTGTTGCGCCGGGCAATCGCGCGGTCGGGGTTGATCACCGGGTTGTAATAGGCATTGCCCTTGAGCATGCCCACCAGCGTGGCGCTTTCCAGCACCGTGAGCCTGGCCGCAGGTTT
The DNA here is from genome assembly GCF_002157685.2 of Comamonas thiooxydans. Taxonomy (NCBI): domain Bacteria; kingdom Pseudomonadati; phylum Pseudomonadota; class Betaproteobacteria; order Burkholderiales; family Comamonadaceae; genus Comamonas; species Comamonas thiooxydans. The sequence continues at coordinate 5,776,177 of NZ_AP026738.1, read as the reverse complement.
GTCGAAATAGGTGCGCGCCGCCATCTCTATGCCATAGGCGTTGTAGAGAAAGGGCACGGTGTTCAGATAGGTTTCGAGAATCTCGTCCTTGGTGTAGAGCGCTTCGATCTTGAAGGCCGTGATCGCCTCCTTGAGCTTGCGGTTCACATTGCGGGCACGACCGATTTCCGTGGGATAGAGATTGCGCGCCAGCTGCTGGGTGATGGTGGAGCCGCCCTGGGGATTGCCTCCCAGCGTATGGATGGCCGAACCCACGGTGCGCGTGAAGTCCATGCCATGGTGTTCGTAGAAGCGGTGGTCTTCGGTGGCCACGAGGGCCTTGACCACGGCGGGCGAAATCTGCTCCAGCGGCACCCACTGGCGGTTGCTGCGCTTGAACTCGCCGATCAGCTTGCCGTCGGCGCTCAGGATTTGCGCAGGCTGCTCGAGCTTGGCCTTGCGGATGTCGCTGATGCTGGGCGTGAATGGAATCAGCAGCAGCACATAGACGACAAACAGTGCCGGCAAGGCCGCGGCAAACCACAGCCATTCACGCCGCGTCGGCCAGCGACGCCACCAGGGCAGGGCCGCAATGCGCTGGCCCGCTGTGCTGGCGCGAGCGCGCGACCACAGAGCCGTGGCCTGAGCGACCCATTTTTCTTTCAATTCGTTCAAGGACAAACGCACGTTGCAAGGCAGCCCGCCAAGGGCCGCAAGAAGGCAAGACTGCGAAGAATGCCCAAAAAACAGGCGCTCTGCTTGCGGGGATCGGTTTTTCTATGGTCGCAGCCCCGGTATTGTCTCCGTGGCGTGGCTGCGCAGGCTTGTTTCCAATGGTGAGATGTTTTGCGGACTGCCTTAAGCTTGGGGCTTTACTTTGGCGGGAGATCAGCATGGCAAACAGTGTTTATGACTTTGAAGCCACCGATATCCAGGGGCGCAGCACTCCTCTGTCGCAGTACCAGGGCAAGGTATTGCTGATCGTGAACACCGCCAGTGCCTGCGGCTTCACACCCCAGTACAAGGGTCTGCAGACCTTGCACGAGCAGTATGCGGACCAGGGCCTGGTGGTGCTGGGTTTTCCCTGCAACCAGTTCGGTGCCCAGGAAAAAGGCTCGGATGACGAGATTGCGAGCTTTTGCGAGCTGAACTTCGGCGTCAGCTTCCCGCTCATGCACAAGATCGAGGTCAACGGCGACGGTGCACATCCGCTGTACCGCTGGCTCACGTCCGAAGCACCGGGCGTGCTGGGCACCAAGTCCATCAAATGGAATTTCACCAAATTCCTCGTGGGCCGTGACGGGCAGGTGATACGCCGCTACGCGCCCCAGGACAAGCCCGAGAAGCTGGCGGACGATATCCAGGCGGCTCTGGGTTGATGCTTTCGTTATCGTTTCGATAGCTGACAGCGCTCACGCAGAAAGTGCTGGAGGCGGCTTTGATGCTCAGTCTTCCGACAAGGTCCTGAAGGACTGGGCCAGATGCTCGAGCAGTGCGCGCACGGCGGGCAGCTGACCGCGACGCGAGGCGTAGACGGCGTGGATGATTTCGGGGCGCGGCTCCCAGCCCGGCAGCACCTGCACCAGCGTGCCGCTGCGCAGGTCCTCGCGCACGAACATGCTGGGCAGCTGCACTACCCCGGCACCCAGCAGAGCCGCATCGCGCAGGGCCAGCATGGACTGCGTCACCAGCCTTGGCTGGTGCCTGACCTCGGCGCGCACGGCGCCGGGTCCGTGCAGCACCCAGCGGTGGGTTTCCTGCACGCCGCCCATGTCCAGGCTGGGCCAGGCCGACAGATCCATGGGCCCGCCGGGCTGGCCCAGGCGCTGCACCAGCTCGGGTGCGGCCACCAGGCATTGCCGGCGCTCGGCCAGCGTGCGCAACACCAGATCGCTGTCCTGCAGCGGCGGCGGGCGCACGCGCAGGGCCAGATCCAGCCCCTCGCCAATCACGTCCACGCGCCGGTTGGTCTCGTCCACCTGCAGCTCCACGCGCGGGTACTGGCGCATGAACTCGCCCAGCATGCGGCCCACGCGTGAGGCCAGCAAGGCCACGGGGCAGCTCATGCGCACCTTGCCGCAGGGCTCGGAATGCACCAGCGCCACGGACTCTTCGGCGGCCTCTGCCTCGGTCAGCATGGCGCGGCAGTGCTGGTAGTAGCGCTTGCCCACCTCGGTCACTGCAAAGCTGCGCGTGGAGCGCAGCAGCAACTGCGCGCCCAGGCGTTCCTCGAGCAGGGCCACGCGGCGGCTGAGCTTGGACTTGGGCAGGCCCAGGGCGCGGCCTGCAGGCGCGAATCCACCATGCTCGACCACTTGGGCGAAGTAGTAGAGCTCGTTGAGATCTGGCAGCTTCATCGTTTTAAAAATAGAACTCTGAGACTGAATATTGTGGACTACTCAAGTCATCGTTCTAAATTCATACTTTCTCCATGTTCAACGCCTGCGGCATCCATAGGGACTGCAGGCCAGCCGCAAGGAGAAATGTCATGCTCAAGAAAATCCTGGGTGTCTACGAAGCTCCCCGTCCCCACTGGGTGGGCAACGGTTTTCCCGTGCGCTCGCTGTTCAGCTATGGCGACCACGGCAAGGCCCTGAGCCCCTTTCTGCTGCTGGATCACGCCGGCCCCCAGAACTTCACGCCCACCACGGCACGGCGCGGCGTGGGCACGCATCCGCACCGCGGCTTCGAGACCGTGACCATCGTCTACGAGGGTGAAGTGGCCCACCGCGACTCCACGGGCGCCGGCGGCACCATCGGCCCGGGCGACGTGCAGTGGATGACGGCGGCCTCGGGCATCCTGCACGAGGAGTACCACTCCGAAGCCTTTGCCAAGAGCGGCGGCCCGCTGGAGATGGTGCAGCTGTGGGTCAACCTGCCGGCCAGGGACAAGATGTCCGCCCCCGGCTACCAGACCCTGCTGAATGCCGACATCCCGCAGGTCGCGTTGCCGGACGGCGCGGGTCATCTGCGCGTCATTGCCGGTGACTATCTTGGCAGCAAGGGGGCCGCCTATCGCGGCCCGGCGAGAACCTTCACGCCCATCGATGTCTGGGATGTGAGGCTGAACGCCGGAGCCGCCACCGAGCTGAAGGCCCGGGCCGGCCGCACGCTGGCGCTGGTAGTGCTGCACGGCACGCTGCTGGTCAACGGACAGGAGATTGCCCGCGCCGGACAACTGGTGCATATGGATCGCGCTGCGGACAGCGTGCATCTGGAAGCCAACAGCGACGTCACGCTGCTGTGGCTGTCCGGCGAACCGATTGACGAGCCCGTGGTCGGCTACGGCCCCTTCGTCATGAACAGCGACGAGGAAATCCAGCAGGCGCTGGAGGACTTCCGCAGCGGCCAGTTCGGCCGCATTCCGGCGGCCGAGCGCCATGCGCCCACGGCTGTGCCGAACCACTGAGCCCTCAGTGCCACCGTATCCCCGGCCCTGCAGCGATGCGGCCGGGGAGCGAAACCTCCCCCTTCGCTCCCAACTCCAAGGAGACTTCCATGAGCATCCAGACCGCAGCCATCCCCGCCAATTTCAACGGTGCCAAGCCCGTGATCGATCCGGACAACGTGGCCATGCTGCTGATCGACCACCAAAGCGGCCTGTTCCAGACCGTGCAGGACATGCCGTTCACCACGCTGCGCCGTCTGGCCAGCACGCTGGCCAAGATCGCTTCGCTGGCCAAGATCCCCGTGATCACCACAGCCTCCGTGCCTCAGGGCCCCAACGGTCCGCTGATTCCCGAAATCCACCAGAACGCGCCTCACGCCACCTACGTGGCGCGCAAGGGCGAGATCAATGCCTGGGACAACGAAGACTTCGTCAAGGCCGTCAAGGCCACGGGCAAGAAGCAGCTCATCATTGCCGGCACCATCACCAGCGTCTGCATGGCCTTTCCCTCCATCGCTGCCGTGGCCGATGGTTACCAGGTGTTTGCTGTCATCGATGCGTCGGGCACCTACTCCAAGATGGCCGAGGAAATCACTCTGGCCCGCATGCTGCAGGCCGGTGTGGTGCCCATAGACACCGCGGCCGTGGCCTCGGAACTGCAAAAGACCTGGAACCGCGAAGACGCGGCCGAATGGGCACAGGCCTATACCGGCATCTTCCCCAACTACCAGCTGCTGATCGAAAGCTACGCCAAGGCGCAGGAAGTGGTGCAGAACCACGAAGTGCTGGATTCCCAGCGCGTTTGATTTCCCTCACCCCCTCCATTACCTCTGAAGGAGATCGTAATGAGCAACAAGCCCTATATCCGCCTCGACAAGGACAATGCCGCCGTGCTGCTGGTGGATCACCAGACCGGTCTGCTGTCCCTGGTGCGTGACATTGACCCCGACAAATTCAAGAACAATGTGCTGGCCCTGGCCGACATGGCCGAATACTTCAAGCTGCCCACGATTTTGACCACCAGCTTCGAGACCGGCCCCAACGGCCCGCTGGTGCCCGAGCTCAAGACAAAATTCCCCACGGCTCCCTATATCGCCCGTCCCGGCCAGATCAATGCCTGGGACAACGAGGACTTCGTCAAGGCCGTCAAGGCCACGGGCAAGAAGCAGCTCATCGTCGCGGGCGTGGTGACCGAGGTCTGCGTGGCCTTCCCCGTGCTGTCGGCCCTGGCTGAAGGCTTCGAGGTGTTCGTGATTGCCGATGCCTCGGGCACCTTCAACAGCATGACCCAGCAGGCTGCCTGGAGCCGCATGGAACAGGCCGGCGCCCAGCTCATGACCTGGTTCGGCGCGGCCTGCGAGCTGCATCGCGACTGGCGCAATGACATCGAAGGTCTGGGGACGCTGTTCTCCAACCACATCCCCGACTACCGCAACCTGATCAACAGCTACACCACGCTGACGGCCAGCAAGTAAGCGCAGCGGCTTCAGACCCAAGCCCGCAGGCTTTTTGCAGCCTGTGGGCTTTCTGCTGTCGGTCTATTGAAATTGATAGCTTCTTGTGCTTGATAGGTAAGCGTTCAAGCCTGTTTTTTCTTCAAGTCCGGCAGGCAGCTTGCGCCGTTCTGATCGGCGTCAGGCACGGGCTCGGCCTGAGCAAAGTTCTTGCTGTATGCGATGCCCCAGTTGCGCATGGCGATCAGCACCGGCTGCAGGCTGCGGCCCAGCTCGGTCAGCGCGTAGTCCACGCGCGGCGGCACTTCGGCATACACCGTGCGCTCGACAATGCCGGCCTCTTCCAGCTCGCGCAGCTGCAGCGTCAGCATGCGCTGGGTGATGCCGGGGATGGCACGGCTCAGCTCGCCAAAGCGCTTTTTGCCATGCAGCAGCTGGAACAGGATGATGGGCTTCCAGGTGCCGCCCATGACCGACAGCGTCACCTCCACGGCGCAGCCGCTCTTGCTGTTCAATCGTTTCATGGTCACCTCGCTGCAGTTCTGGACGCCAAGATCGTAGCGCCTGCCGGCATTCATGCATTGCTTACATTTTTAATACTACCCAACAAATATGTTGGTACTGGTGGCTGGAGTGCATTGGCGGCACCATGCAGAGCATCTGTTTCACCTCTTGAGGAACACTCCATGAAAGTCATGCAACTGGCCGCCCCCGGCGGTTTTGAAAACCTGAAGCTTGTCGATCTGCCTGCACCTGCGGCGCCTGCCGCCGGCGAGATCCAGGTGCGTATTCACGCCAGCTCGCTCAACTACCACGACCTGGGCGTGGTGCGCCGTCCCGGCGCGGCAGCCGACGGCCGCATTCCCATGGCTGACGGCGCAGGCCAGGTCACGGCCGTGGGTGCAGGCGTGACGGAATTTGCCGTGGGCGATGCCGTGGTTTCCACCTTCTTCCCGCAATGGCTGTCGGGCCGCCATGTGCCCTCCGACTTCCAGCTCGTGCCCGGCGACGGCGTGGACGGTTTTGCACGCGAATTCGTGAACCTGCCCGCCACCAGCTTTACGCATGCTCCCAAGGGCTGGAGCCATGCCGAGGCCGCCACGCTGACCACGGCCGGCCTCACGGCCTGGCGCGCGCTGGTGGTGGACGGGCATCTCAAGGCCGGCGATACCGTGCTGGTGCTGGGCACGGGCGGCGTCTCCATCTTTGCACTGCAGATGGCCAAGAGCATGGGCGCCACCGTCATCGCCACCACCTCCAGCGCGGCCAAGGCCGAGCAGCTCAAGGCATTGGGGGCCGATCTGGTGATCAACTACAAGGAGCAGCCTGAATGGGGCGACGCCGTGCTGGCCGCCACCGGCGGTCGCGGTGCCGACATCGTGGTCGAGGTCGGCGGCCCCGGCACCTTGCCCCAGTCGATTCGCGCCTGCGCCGTGGGCGGCCATATCGCGCTGATCGGCGTGCTGACCGGCTTTGCGGGTGCCGTGCCCACGGTGGAGATGATGCGCAAGCAGCAAACCCTCAAGGGCCTGATCGTCGGCAGCCGCGAGCAGCAGCAGGACATGGTGCGCGCGCTGGAGATCTTTGGCTGGAAGCCCGTGATCGACAGCCGCTATCCGCTGGAGCAGATGGTGGCGGCCTTCGAGCACCAGGCCGCCGGCAGGCATTTCGGCAAGATCTGCCTCGAATATTGATCGCTGATGGCGCTTTGTGCGCCTGGGCTTGAGGCTGATTGGGCATGTGGTTCTTGTTGGGCCGCATGCCCTTCCTGTTTTGATAGCTGCTTGGTTTGCCTTGCGCTAAGGTCGGTTTGGCTTGAGTTTTTTTCCGGGGACATGCCTTGTCGGCGGACAGAAGGCGGGTCTCGCCCCGCTAGCCGACCTACTTTCTTCTGCAAGAAAGTAGGCAAAGAGCCGGCCCCTGCTGCCCACGTCCCCTTCGCTGCGCTCCGGGGCAACCTGCGCCGTCAAGCTCTTGGAGCTGTGCGGCAAAACTCACTTCGAGCTTCGCTCTCCGTTCAGACAGGTTGCCGCAAATTTGATGACGATGCAGTTGCACTCTGCGGTGCAACTGCCAGCCCCAAGAACTTGCCGTCGCAGGCGTGGGCAAAAGGGGCGATACCGAATGCGGACAGCCAGATGGTTTTTTGTATTTTTGATAGCTGCTGCCGCAATACAGGTAAGTGCTAAAGGCCAATTTCGTCATAACTCTCGCAGGCCGTCTGCTCCCGCATTCCCCCGTGTGTCAGCGCCTGTGGCACGTTGTTCGGGCTGCAGGCAACGCTGCCGCAGGACAGCGTTGCATCGTGCGCTGGCTTGCCGCCGCTTGTCTGAGCGAAGCGGCATGCCGCGCAGCGAGTTGGGCGGCTCCGCAGACTGAATGGCGTGACGCAGGTTTGCCCGGAGCGAAGTGAAGCGTAGCGTAGGGACGCGGACAGTCGGGTCGCCTTTTCTTTGGGTACTTATCTTTTGGCGAAGCAAAAGAAAGTACCTCGGCTGACGGGCCGAGACCCGTCCTCTTTTGCTGGCGACACAGCAAACGGTGAAACCGTCAGCCAAAAAAATTGATAGCTGCAACCGGCCATCACACAAGCGTCATAGCCCAAAAACACTTCAAGTCTCAGTATCCAGCACCACACGCGCCGTCAACGCCGTCCTTCCAGGCGCAGACTCAATCCCCAGCAGTCCGCCGACCCGCGCAATGCGCACCGCCATGGAGCGCATGCCAACGCCCAGGCCCGATGCATCCACGGCCTGCACATCGAAGCCCACGCCGTCGTCCTCGATCTCCAGCAGCAGCTCCTGCGCCTGTGGCTGCACCAGGGACAGGCGCACATGACGCGCCTGGCTGTGCTTGATGACATTGGTCAGCGCCTCTTCGATCAGCCGGGTCAGCGCCAGGTATTGCAGCGCGTTGGGCGGCTGGCTCCAGCTTTGCGGAAACTGCCAGTCGCAGCGCACACCAAGGGCCTCGAACAGGTCGTTGAAGCGGCGGCGCAAGGGGGCCAGCCATTCCTGTGGCGTGGCGGGTACGCGCACCTGGGCCGAGGCATTGCTGTCTATGCTCTGGCGCAGATCGTTGCGGATGAGCTTGAGCATGGACAACACCTGGGGCCGGGTCAGGGCATCGCTGCCCTGCTCGACGGAAGCAATCATGTGGACCAGCTCGCCGCCCAGGCCGTCGTGCAGATCGTGGGTCAGGCGCAGGCGCTCCTGCAGGCGCGCGTTGGAGAGCTTCTGGGCCTCCAGCTCGGCGCGCAAATGCTCGGATTTTTTCTGCTCGGTGATGTCGAAGGTGAAGCCGATCAGCGCCGTGGGCTGGCCCTGTTCGTCGCACAGCACATGCACCACTTCCTTGACCCAGACAAAGCGGTTGTCGCTGGTCAGCGCACGGTACTCGGCCTCGTGGTCCACACCCGCCAGGCACAGCTCCACGCAGCGCGAGACGGTTTGCTCGCGCTCGTCGGGGTGGATGCGTTCGGCCCAGTCGTTCACGGTCTCCCAGCTCTCGGGGCTCCAGCCCAGCAGATCGGCGATCTGCGGGCCGATATAGCTGTATTTCTTCGTGGTCCAGTCAATCTTGAACGGAATCGCCAGGGTGGATTCCAGCAGCGTCTGGTAGAGGCCGTTATCCGTGTCGGGCTCAAGGGTGCGCAGGCGGGGGCGGGCTTCAAGCATGGGGCGCTCCTGTCAGATCGAGAAGAGGGTGGGTGGTGGGCAGCTCGTTCCAGAACCAGTAGAAATAGCCGCCTTCGGTCTGCAGCAGGGTCTGGGTTTTGACGCTGGAGCGCTCTATCCCGCGCCAGCAGGCCAGGGCCGAGTTGCGGTTGCCGTGCAGATCCAGGCAGGTCTGGCCGGGCAGGCTGGGCCGGGGCGGCACATACAAGGCCATGCCGCGCGGCAGCCAGAGGTCGGCGAGACAGATTTTCTGCTGCTGTGGCCAGTACTTTCCCACCGAAATCACCAGCGGCAGGTGAGGGTCGATGGAGGTGAAGACATGCGGGAAATCGTGATGCTCGAGATCGGTGCAGACCTTGCCCAGCAGGCGGTAGCCGGTTCCCTCATAGGGCGAGCGGTGCCCGGCAAACATGCCGTACTCATAGTCGACCAGCGAAAGATGGGGCTGGGGGCTGGTAATGCGAACTCCCTGGCCCGGCTCTATCAGCGTCATGCCGAACGCCGCTGCAGTTTGATGCGTGACTGCAATGGCTTCGTACTCGACCTGATCGGCCTGGAACTCCAGCCGGGTCTGATTGCCGTACTTGGGGTCGGGGCGGGTGGTGGTCGCAGAAAGGACGCGGTATGCGTTGCCGATGACGGCCGCCGGGTCACTGGTGGCAGGCTCCAGCAGCTGCAAGCCTGTGGGCGGTTCTGCGCAATAGTGCGGGAACCCGTGGATATTGCAGAAAAACGGTGTCTGCGACAGATCGACCGACGTCGGCGCATCTTCCTTGATGAACAGCACGGGATCAAAAAACTCTTGCGCCATTGCCTGTCACTTCACGGTGATTGATAGCAGAGATCGCTGCCCTATGCGGCGGTACGGCACCTGCAGTCATGGGTTGTTTGATATGTCAGTCAGTGATGCAGTCTAAATCAAGGCGGTTACAAATACCCGGGTGCGCAGGTGCTGCGGGCCAGGGCGCCTGAGGGTGTCAGTGACCGCCACGGCAAAGTGCGCATTATTTGATAGCTGTCAGCGCTTGATACATAAGCGATACAGCCATAAAACCTTCTACTTCACGAGCACCGACTCGCCAATCGCGAAGAACTGCCCGCCGGCCACATAGTGCAGGGTGCGCAGCTCGGCGGGGGCGGAGCCGAACTCCCAGTGTCCGTTGCGGAACACGCGCTCGTCGGCCCAGGCCGCCACGACTTCGGCGATGAACAGGTCATAGCTCTGCTGGTTGTGCGGCTCGGGGATCAGCCTGCAGACCAGCCAGGCGGCGCAGCCTGCCACCAGCGGGACCTCGAAGCCCGGTGCATCGAACAGTTGCACGCCATGCTTGGCGAGTTTGTGGGTCTCGGTCGCGGCGCTGTCCGTGCCTATGCCCACCGTCAGGGCGGCCTGGGGTACGGTGGGCAGCTGCAGGGCGAAGAGGCCGCTGCCCTCGACCAGGACGCGCGTGCGCGTGGCCTTGTCGAGCACCACGCTGATCTTGGGCGGAGCGAAATCGAGTGCGCAGGCCCAGGCAGCGCTCATGGCGTTGCGCTCGCCCGCATGCTGGGCCGAGACGATGACCGTGGGGCCGTGATTGAGCAGGCGGTAGGACTTGTCCAGGGGAACCGGGGTGAAATGGTCTGGCAGCATGGTGGGCTGAATATGGGTGACAGAAGAGGGCGGCAAGCTCCCGTTACGATGGCTTGCTGATTTCCCATCTTCGCCCGAAACAGGGCTTTTCCAGGAGACAACCATGTTTAGCCACATCATGCTGGGTGTAAATGATCTGGAGTCCAGCAAGCGCTTTTACGACGCGCTGCTGGGTCAGCTGGGCATTGCGCCCGGCGTTGCCAACAAGAACCGATTCTTCTACCGCAGCCCCACGGGCGTGTTTGCCATCTCCACGCCCATCAACGGCGAGTCGGCCAGCTCGGGCAATGGCGCGACCACGGGCTTTCTGGCCCAGTCCACCGATCAGGTGAACGCGGCCCATGCGGCAGGCCTGGCAGCCGGTGGTGTGTCGATCGAGGACGCGCCGGGCTGGCGCGGCGACTCCATGTATCTGGCCTATCTGCGCGACCCCGACGGCAACAAGATCTGTCTGGCCTATCGCCCCGCCAAGGCCTGATCCAGGCTGACTGAACCAGGGCCGCGCAAGCGGCCTTTTTTTGTCTTCAGAAGTGGGACTCAAAAACAGGAGCTGTCTGCGCTTTCCGGGTAAGGCCTTGAGCCCCGATTGGCAACAGGGAGCGCGGCCATGCCCGACCTGCAAGCGGTGATGCTGCGCCGGCTGCCGGTGCAAAACCGGTGCAGGCGGCACAATGGCTGCTTTGCAGCGCGGGCGGATGTCCGGGGCATGCACCACATTCAGTATTTTTTTCATGACCAACACCACCACTCCTGCCGAAGACCATCTGTGCGACGCCTGTGCCGGCATTCAGCGCAACTGGCGCAAAGCCCCCGGCCATGCCGAACTGATGCAGCGCGGCAACCGTAAGGAGGAGCGCGGCTCGACCACGGCGACGGTGACCCGTTATGTCTGCGAGCGCTGCGGCACGGTGTGGGACTACGAGAACAACAAGCAGGACCAGCGCAAGGGCTGGTCCGTGGTCGGCCGAATCTAACCCTCTGAGGCGGGCGCTACGCGCTTTCCTCCGGATGAGGCGACAGCCTCGCTACGGGGCGGGGCCGTCCAGGCCCTTGCTGGCTGTCTCTTTCCCGAGTCAGCATCAGGTTTTGAAGTTTCGGCGTCTTCGGGCGCCGTTTGTTTTTTGAAGGAGGCTGCGTGCAATCAGCAAGCAACGAGTGGTTTGACGAGGCGTATTACCAGCGCTTTTACTTTGACAAAAAGACCAGCGTGATCGACCCCGAGCACGCGCGGCGGCTGGGTGCGTTTGTCTGCTCGTATCTTGCGTATCTGCGCGTGCCCGTGCAGCGGGTGCTCGATGTGGGCTGCGGCATCGGTCTGTGGCGCGAGGCGGTGCAGATGCACTTCCCGGGCGTGCAGTATCAGGGCGTGGAGTTCAGCCCCTATCTGTGCGAGCGCTATGGCTGGGAGCAGGGCTCGGTGGTGGATTGGCAGCCCAAAGACGGCCGGCCTTTCGATCTGGTGATCTGCCAGGGCGTGCTGCCCTATCTGAGTCCGGCCGATCTGAAGAAGGCGCTGGCCAACCTGGGGCGGCTGTCGCGCGGCGGGCTCTACATCGAGGCCGTTGCGCGCGAGGACTACGAGCGCGACATCATCGACGAGGAACTGACCGACCCGCGCCTGTACCGCCACCGTGCCGAGCTGTATCGCCGCGGCCTGCAGCCTCACTTCAAGGAGCTGGGCGGCGGCGTGTGGCTGAGTCGTCAGGCCGATATGCCGCTGTTCGAGCTGGAGTGCCTGGGGGGCTGAGGCCTGGCGTTCTTGGTGATTTCGGGGCCTGCACCTATATTGCGGGGCTTGCGAACTCACAAGGATATGCAGATGCCTCATCGCTGGATCAAACGCTGCGCAGTCTGGACCGCTGCCATGGCTGGCGCAGCCCTGCTGCTGGCCTGCTCGGATTCCAAGACCGAGGGCGCCGCGCCCCCGGAACAGGCACCGGCCGCTGCGCCGGCCCCCGCGCCTGCGCAGCCCGCTGCCGAAGCCAGGCGTGTGATCGACCAGCTGTTCAGCACCGAGACCATAGGCATGAATCTGGCCTATGCGCAAAAGATTGCCGGCCCGGCCATGCGCTCGGAGTTTCACCGCCACCAGTTCCGTGCCGACGGCTGCGATATCACCCTGGTCAGCGACGAGGCCGACAAGGTGATCGAGTCTGTCGAGGTCGATATCGCTCCCAGCTGCAATCTCTCGCTCAAGAGCGTGCTCAATGTGTCCGAGGGCCAGCCCGATATCAAGCTCGGCGATCTGACCTTTGGCGGCTTCGAGCCTCTGCTGGACAGCCGCTACTACGCCGACTGCCTGACGCTGTGCGGCAATGCCGCCGACCCCGTGGTCTATCTGGAGGCCAAGGGCTCGCGCCTGACCAACTTCATCAATTACTCGGTGCAGGCCCCGATGGTGGACGGCAAGGTGCTGGATGCGACGGCCGCCTGGCGCGATGCCATGGTCAAGGCCGAGTCCGACGACTATGTGCTGGACACGCGCTTCAACTGCGAGCCGAACCGCTTCAGGAACGTGATCTCTGCCGGACTCAGGAATGCCAGACCCACGGTATTCAGCTTCGGCCGCGGGCCGACCTTCGAGCAGGGCGACTGCGACTAAGCGGCGCTCCTGCCGCATCAGCACTGGAATTGGCAAAGGCGGGACAATCCGGGCATCTGTCTGAACCTGCTGGTGTCCGTCTTGCCCGCTTCCACGCCTTTGTCCCTTGCCGCTCTGACCTCGCAGAAAACCCTTGCCCCCACGCTGCCCCCACATGCCGTCTCGCGCTTGCGCCAGGCGCGGCTGGCGCGCAGCACGCGGCCGTTTCTGGCGCGCGGCGGCCCCAAGGGCGAGCGCTGCGAGGGCTGCCGTTTGCGCCCCTCCCACTGCATGTGCGCGCTGCGGCCCGAGCTGGCCACGCGCGCGGCCTTCTGCCTGCTGATGCATGATGCCGAGCCGCTCAAGCCCAGCAACACGGGCTGGCTGATTGCCGACGTGGTGCAGGACACCCATGCCTTTGGCTGGTCTCGCACCGAGGTGGACCCGCAGCTGGAGGCCTTGCTGGCCGATCCGCAATGGCAGCCCTATGTGGTGTTTCCCGGCGAATATGCCGAGCCTGCAGAGCGGGTGCTGGAGACGCTGGAGGGTGGCGACAGCCGTGCGCTGCAGCCCGGCAGGCGTCCGCTGTTCATATTGCTGGACGCGACCTGGTCCGAGGCGCGCAAGATGTTCCGCAAAAGCCCGTATCTCGATGGCTTTCCCGTGCTCAGTCTGCACCCGGATCTGATCTCTCGCTACCAATTGCGCAGGTCCAAGCGCGACGACCATTTCTGTACCAGCGAGGTGGCGGCCCTGTGTCTGGAGCTGGTGGGCGATGCCGGCGATGTGCTGGCCGGCCAGGTACTGGAGAGCTATCTGGGCGTGTTCACCGAGCGCTATCTGCGGGCCAAGCACCAGCAGCCGGTCGATGAGGCCAGCAGCGTCCACCAGCGCCTGCGTGAACTGATGGGGGCCGTCACCGCCAAACGCGAGGCATGAGGCGACGCGCAGGCATAAGCATTCCACTCAAAGCGATAAGCGAGCAACGACAATCGGCTCAGGGCCTCATGACTGCATGAGGTGTGTGCCGGATCGGGTGGTTGATGAGCGCCGATGACCAGGGGTCTCGGCGCTTTTGTTTTTCGGGAGTGGGTGATGGGCATGTCCTTGAAATGGGTTGGGCTGGCAGCAGCGCTGGTATGTGCGGTTTCGGCCATGGCTGCGGGCAAGGCCGAAGCGGCGAGTTCCAATATCGGCTCCGGTATCGATACGGCAGTGGATCTGTCCGCATCGCCCACGCTGCAGCGCTGGCAGGCCGGCGGCACCGTGGTGCTGGGGGTACGGGAGGCGGCAGTTCCCATGTCCTATGCGATTGGTGCCAACGAGAAGTTCGTCGGCTATCACATGGACCTCTGCGAGCGCGTGGTGCATGCGATCGCGCCCAGGGCCCAGATCAAATACATGGTGCTGACGCCGCAGAACACCATGCCGCTGATCAACAACGGCACGGCCGATTTCAATTGCGCCAGCATGACCAACAATCTCACGCGCCAGAAGCAGGTGGCGTTTGGCCTGACCACCTATGTGAGCGAGGTGCGCATGGCCGTGCGTGCCGACTCGGGCATCACCTCCTTCAAGCAGCTGCAGGGGCGCAATGTGGGCGCCATCACGGGAACGACGGCGGTGCAGATTCTGCGCAAGTACGCCAGCGACAACGAACTGAACTTCAAGACGCTGATGAGCAAGGACCAGTTCGAGAGTTTTCTGATGCTGGAGTCGGGTCGCGTCGATGCCTTTGTGCTGGACGACAACATGCTGGCCGGCGTGATCGGCCAGAGCAAGAGTCCCAAGGGCTACAGGATCGTGGGCGAGGTGATCGGTGCCGAGCCGATTGCCATCCAGTTCAGCAAGAACGACCCGCAGATCAAGAAGGCCGTGGACGGCGCCATTTTGCAGATGATCCGCTCGGGCGAGCTGCACAAGCTCTACAACAAATGGTTCATGCAGCCGATTCCGCCCAAGAACGTGAACCTGAACCTGCCCATGGGCGAGGTGCTCAAGAAACAGCTGGCCGTGCCCAACGACACGCCGCTGGAGCAGTTCGTATTGCCCCAATAAAGCAGCAGGCCCACATCAGCCGATAGACTGCAAGGCAAACCTCAAGGGGAATGATTGCCGTGCTGGAGTACCTGGTCTATCCGCTGATTGCGCTGCTGTTCGTGGCGGTCTTCACGCGCGAGGTGATTGCGCCCGCCTCGCGCAATCTCTGCGACCGGCGCTGGCTGATCTATAGCAGCGCCCTGGGCGCACTGACGCTGGTCTGCACGCTGGCGCTGGGCTGGTTGCTGGAAGACCGGATTCGCCAGCATGCGCTGCTGGATGTGGGCGCGCGCTGGAACCCGCTGCTGGTGGGACTGCTGAGCTTTTTCATCACCAGCTTTGTCTTTTACTGGTGGCACCGCGCCACCCATGCCTCCGATCTGCTGTGGCGCGTGTTTCACCAGCTGCATCACAGCGCGCGGCGCATCGAGGTGCTGACCTCGTTCTATGCCCACCCGCTGGACTCCTGCGCGGCCATGCTGCTGAGCGTGATTTCCAGCTATTGGGTGCTGGGTGCCAGCCCGGCGGCGGCGGCCGTGGCCCTGGGGCTGACGGCGGCCTTCGACCTATTCACCCATGCCGATCTGCGCACGCCGCGCTGGCTCGGCTATGTGCTGCAGCGCCCGGAAATGCATACCGTGCACCATCAGCATGGCCACCATGCGCAGAACTACGGTCTGCCGCTGTGGGACATGCTGTTCGGCACCTGGACCAACCCCGCCGAGCGCGCGCAGAAGCTGGGCTTTGATGACGACAAGTCCGAGCGCGTGGCCGAGATGCTGCTGTGGCGCGATGTGCACCAGAGTGCGCCCGCCTGCGGGCGCCGCAAGTCATCCTGAAGCTTCGAAATTGATAGCTGATGGTGCCGATGGGTGGAGCGCGGCCTGCTGTTTTTGTTCTTAATTGTTAACACGGCTTGGCAAGACCCTGCCAGAGCCCGGCAAGCTCCGCTCCCTGCTTGGGCCGGTGGCAAAAATCTGTTCAAATGGGCACGGTCTGTTCACCTGTCAACAGACGCCAAGCCGTCTGGCTGTGGGCATTCATAACAATCTGCCGTCTCACCGTCAGTGAGCTGAAGCAGACAAATCGCCTGCCAGGTTCCGGCACCCCCGAGCGCGTTTTCATGCGCTCAGTGACCCCCGGGTCGCTGCAAAGAGCTGTTACTGCCTCTTTGCTCAAACTCTGAATACTGCTTCAGCCATGTCTTGTGCATGGCTGTGATTGTTTGTCTGCAAGCCCGGCCCGTGCCCGGGCGAAAGGAAAGGTGTCCGGTTTTGGTGGAGTCGGCGTTCAAGCTGCGCTACAACCCAGCGCTCGATGGATTGAGAGGCATAGCCATTGTGCTGGTGCTGCTCTCGCATGCACATGCCCCGATGTTCGATGGCGCCTTCTTCGGCGTCGATCTGTTCTTCGTGCTCAGCGGCTTTTTGATCACCTCGCTGCTGCTGATGGAATACCAGCAGCATGGCAAGCTCGACTACTGGCGCTTTTACCGCCGCCGCTTCTTCCGGCTCATGCCTGCGCTGGCGCTGTTTCTGGTTGCGTACTGCGTGTTCGCCCCCTTTATCTGGCCAGACCTCACGGACATCTATTCGGACGCCCTGGTCTCCATTCTCTATCTGGCCGATTACGGCATTGCCTTCTTCGACAGTCCGGACACGCTGCTGCATATGTGGTCGCTGTCGGTGGAGGAGCATTTCTATCTGATCTGGCCGCCGCTGCTGGTTCTGCTGCTGCGCAAGGCCACGCCGGGCCGGGTCTGGGCGCCGCTTGCGGCGCTGTGGCTGCTGAGCACGCTGTGGCGCATCTTCTGGGTGGTGCAGGGCCAGCAGTTCTACGAAATCTTTTTCCGCTTCGATACGCGGGCCTCGGGTCTGCTGGCCGGCGCCTTGCTGGCGGCGCTGATGATGGAGCGCCCCCAATGGGTCGAGCGTCTGCAGTCGTTGCGCGCCTACACCATGTGGTTTGTGCTGGCCGTGCCGCTGATCATGGAGCTGGAGTGGGACAACCAGCACGCCATGGTCTGGGGCATCACGGTGGTGGAGTGTGCCGCCCTGGTGGTGCTACTGGCCGTGCAAAAGCCCGCGGGCCTGGTCTATGAAATGCTGACGGCGCCACTGCTCATCAAGCTGGGCCAGCTGTCCTATGGCATCTACCTCTGGCATTACCCGGTGGTGCGCTATCTGCGTGCCGATTACTCCTGGCCCGTGACCGTGGTCGCAGGCCTGCTGATCTCTACCGCGCTGTCGGCGCTGTCGTTCTACACGCTGGAGCGCTGGGCCATGCGCCACCGCGATCTGGGGGCGAGCAAGAGGCCCGAGCGCCAGCCTCAGGCACGCCAGGAACCCGCGCTGCGCGAGGCTACGCGCAGCTCGTGATTGCCCTAGAAGCCTGAGCCGGGCTGGGCCAGGTACTCGGCCTCCTCGGCGGTGCTGGCGCGGCCCAGAATGTGGTTGCGGTGCGGGAAGCGGCAAAAGCGCTCTATCACCACCTGATGGCGATGGGCGTAGTCCAGCGTTCCGGCCAGATACTCGCGCAGTTCGGCGTCCGTGGCACTCTGCAGCAAAGCCTCGAAGGCGGCCACGCTGCGTTGCTGCATGGCCGGGTCTTCGGCATGTTCCAGCGGCAGATACATAAAGACGCGGGCCACCTCGGGCAGCAGTCGGTCGCTGCCGGCGTCCATTGCCTGCAGCGCCAGTGCCAGGGCCTGCGCGTCACCTGCAAAGCTCTTGGGAGTGTTGCGGTGGATATTGCGCGTGAACTGGTCCAGCAGGATCACCAGTGCCAGCTGCTGCCACGGACCCTGTGTGCTCCAGTGCTGCAGTGCACCGCCCAGAGCGGCCTCCACGGCAGTGCCGAAGCGCTGGCGCAGCTCCTCGTCGAAGGCCGCCGATTTGGTGAACCACTGCGCCTTGTGCTTCAGGGCATCGGCATTGCCGGGCCTGGGGCTGCCGAACCACTGGGTCAGAATCTGGTCGGGCAGGCTGGTGTCCTGGGCGGCGGCGGTCAGCGCCTCATGGCTGAGGGAAGAGGGATATGCAGTCATGCAAATCATTGTGCATGCACTGCCACTAGCGTTGACAGTCAACCCTGGATGGCGTCGGACGTTAGATAACAGTCTTTTACCTGCAGATTGCGTCAGATAGGGAACTGCGAACACCCATCGAGACTCTGTGGAATAGCAGGCTCGGAGACAATGGATTGCTCAAAAACCATAGCTGATAGCGTTGGTTTATCAAGCGTTTGCACGGGTTTTGAATCAGGTTTTACGGAGTTCGGTGGTCGTGATGAATCGGCGCGCATGGTTGGCGGTGACAGTGTTGGGATTGGGAATGGCTGCCACGGGCTGCTCGGGCAAGTCCGTGCCCAGCAGCGTGAGCGTGAGCCAGCAGAAGCTGCAGGAGATGCTGGCCAGGCGTTTCCCCAGACAGTTCCCCGTGGCAGGGCTGTTGCAGCTGGACCTGAAGGCGCCGCAGCTGAGCATGGTGCCCGAGCGCAATATGCTCAACGCCGTGATCCCGGCCGAGCTCAGCGGCAAGGTGCTCAAGGAGCAGTACAGCGGCCTGCTCAATGTCGATTTCGCGCTGCGCTATGAGCCCACCGACCGCACCTTGCGCGCCTACCAGATCAAGGTCAACCAGCTCAGCATGGACGGGCTGTCGCCCGCGCTCAGCGATATGCTGGGCACTTATGCCACGGCCTTGGCCGAGCAGGCCATGGGCCAGGTGGTGCTCTATCAGCTGCAGGACCAGGATCTAGCCCTGGTCGATGCGCTGGCGATGGAGCCCGGTGCCATCACCGTCACCGCCCAGGGGCTGACCGTGGCCCTGGTGCAGAAAGCCAGCGCGGGCAGCAAGCGCTGAGCTGCCAGGCGACAAAAAAGCCCGCAGGCGTCTGCCTGGCGGGCTTTTTTGCGGGACCGTGTGGCGCTCAGCGGGGCTTGGCGACGGGCTCCAGGCCGGTTTCGCGGATCGTCTTGGCGGCGGCGGGCGAGGTGTAGTACTTGAGCAGTTGCTCCAGCCCCTGCGGGTTGGTGGAGGTACTGGCCGTGCCGGCCGAGAAGATGGTGTAGTGCTGCACCGAATCGGGCAGGGTTCCGACATAGCTGATGCCCTCGATGGGCAGCAGCTCGCTGACCTGCTGCAGGCCGATTTCGGCCTCGCCTCGCGCCACGATGGTGCCCACGCGCTCGGTCACGATCTTCCTGCTCTTGGGCATGACCTGATCGTGAATGCCGAGCTTCTTGAGCATCTGGGTTTCGTAGTAGGTGCCGCTGGCGCTGGCCGAATAGGCAATGCTCCTGGCGTTGAGCAGCACCTGGCGCAGCTTGTCCTCGCTGCTGATGTCGGGGATGGGGGCACCTTTCTTCACGGCCACGCCCACGGCAGAGCGCACCAGGTCGATCTGGGTGCCGTTGCGCACCAGGCCCTTGGCGGCCAGATCGTCGAGCGCACCACGCGCCAGGATCACCACGTCAGCCTTCTCGCCCTTGCTCAGGCGGTTGGGAATGGAGGTGGGCGAGGCACCCATGGACGAGCCATAGGCCGATTCCACCACCAGGCCGGTCTGGGCCGTGAACTGCGGCGCCAGCAGCTTGTGCGCAGCGGTGAAGCCGCCCGAGGTCATCAGGCGCACGGGCTCCTTGGGCGTACTGCTTGGCTGCTGGGCGCAGCCTGCGGCCAGGGCCACGGCGCTGATCAGAAGGGCTCGGCGGACGGTGAAAAGGGGAAGCGGCTTCATCAATGTCTCTCTGTATTGGGCCGGTCTGGATAGGCCTGGAACCCTTATTGAATCAACGCAGACAGCTACGGTTGTCATAGCTTCTGCGGCTGACCGGATTGTGAAAAGCTGCGGTCTTTGCGTCCAATACCGTTTGCGTCTGGACTTGATACGAAAATCGTCCTATGGATTTGCGCCGTCTGACCTGTTTTCTGGCTGTGGCCGAGGAGCTGAATTTCAGCCGTGCGGCCCAGCGCTTGCATATGAGCCAGCCCCCGCTGAGCCAGCAGATCCGTCTGCTGGAGCAGGAGATGGGGGCGCAGTTGTTCGAACGCTCGCGCCGCGCCGTGGCGCTGACGCCGGCAGGCCTGTTGCTGCAGGACAAGGCACGGCAGATCGTGGAGCTGCACCAGCAGGCCGGCGAGCTGGTGCGCATGGCGGCCCATGGTCTGGCGGGGCGGTTGCGCATCGCCTTCACGGCATCGGTGCCGTTGTTTGACGAGTTCTCCACCATGTTGCGCGACTTTCGCAGCCGCCACCCGCAGGTGGAGCTGGATCTGCAGCATATGACCACGGGCGAGCAGATCGCGGCGCTGACGGCCGGGCAGATCGACATCGGCTTCATGCGCCCCTCGCCGACGTTTCGCATCCCCGTGCCGATCCGGGAGCAGACGCTGTGGCGCGACGAGCTGAAGCTGGCCCTGCCGGTGGCACATGCCAAGGCGGCTGCGGGTGAAGCACTGGCACTGAGCAGCCTGGCCGATCAGCCATTTGTGCTGCACCCGGCCGTGCTCGGCGGCGGTCTGCACGAACATATTCTGGCGCTGTGCAGCGAGGCCGGCTTTGTGCCGCGCATTACCCAGCCGGCACGCGAGACCTCGACCATGATGGCGCTGGTGGCCGCAGGCCTGGGTCTGTCCATCGTGCCCAGCGTCTATGAGCGCATCTGCCCGCCCGGCGTGGTGCTGCAACCGCTGGCCGATGCCGCGCGCCACTCGCGCATTGCGCTGGTCAGCATGCAGCAGGCGCCATCACCCTGCGTGCAGATGTTCTGGCAGTTGCTGCGCTAGGGCGGCGTTCGCCGATATCAGTCCGCGCGAATATCGGCGGCTCGGATGACGTCGCCGAGTTCCCGGGTTTCGGCCTGGATGAAGCTGCCGAACTGTGCCGGTGTTCCACCCAGGGGCGTGGCACCCATATCGGCCAGCGTCTGGGTCACCGCAGGCGTGGTCAGTGCCTTGTTGAGTGCGGCGCTCAGCGTCTGGATCACGGCCTCGGGCGTTCCCTTGGGGGCTACCAGACCCCACCATACGGTGGCCTGTACATCCACACCCAGGGAGCGTGCGGAAGGCACCTGGGGCAGCAGGCGCGAGCCATTCTTGTTGAGCACAGCCAGTGCGCGCAGGTTGCCGCTGTTCACATGGCCCGCGACTTCCAGTGGATTGATCGCCATGAAGTCCAGACGCCCGCCCAGCAGGTCCGTCACGGCGGTGGATCCTCCCTTGTAGGGAATATGGACGCCCTTGAACTGTCCTGCCTTTTCCAGCAAGGCGCTTGCCATATGGCCCGAACTGCCAACGCCTGCCGTGCCATAGGACAGAGCGCCGGGCTTGGCCTTGCCCGCTGCGATCAGTTCGGCCAGGCTTTTGTACGGTGACTTGGCGTTGACCACGACCACCAGTGGCGCCTCGCCGATGCGCCCTACCGGAATCAGGTCGGTCGCGGGGTCGAAGCTGAGCTTGGAGTACAGCGCCTTGTTGGTGGTCAACGTGTTCGAGGCCGTCAGCAGCGTATAGCCATTGGGCGCGGAGCGTGCCACTGCCGCCATGCCGATATTCGTGCCGCCTCCGGGCTTGTTTTCCACCACGATGGACTGACCCAGAAACTCCGCCATGGGCGTGGTGACTAGCCTGGTCACGATGTCCACGCCTCCAGCCGGCGCATACGGCACGACGACCGTCACGGCGCGCTCTGGGAAACCTGCGGCGGAGGCCGCGCCGCCAGCCAGCAGCAGCCCTGCACCTAGCGCGGCGGCCAGGCCCAGGGCGCGCCGCCGGCTTGGCAAAGCGCAGGCAGGCGTCGTTGTGCTGGCGAAGAAGGAATCGGGCTTGCAAGCTAGCTGATGCATGTAATGTCTCCGTGGTTCACTTTTTGTCAAACACCCAATATCACCGGCTCAGGCACTGGCTTCGATGAGGGAATCTGCGTACCCGCATCTGGCCATCCCAGCCATCGGCAGCGCTGCCTGCAAGGCAGCATGACAACCGTTAGGATGCTCGGGCGCTCTGTGTCGTGGCTTGCCAGGCCACGCCGCCAGCCCCTTGCGGGGCCGCAGAGATTGCCAACACGCTCCGAAGGAAACCCATGACGCAACCCCAAGTCCTCGCCGATTTTTCCGTGACCCGCAAATGGCCCGCGCAGCACCCCGAGCGCATCCAGCTGTACTCGCTGCCCACGCCCAATGGCGTGAAGGTGTCGATTGCGCTGGAGGAAATGCAACTGCCCTACGAGGCGCATCTGGTCAGCTTTCAGACCAATGACCAGCTCACGCCGGAGTTTGTCGGCACTTTCCCCAACAACAAGATTCCCGCCATCATCGACCCGCAAGGTCCGGGCGGAAAGCCGCTGGCACTGTTCGAGTCGGCCGCCATCCTGATCTACCTGGCCGAGAAGAGCAGCAGCCCGCTGCTGCCCGCCGACCCCGCTGCGCGCTACGAGACGCTGCAGTGGCTGATGTTCCAGATGGGCGGCGTGGGACCCATGTTCGGCCAGGTCGGCTTCTTCCACAAGTTCGCGGGCAAGGACTTCGAGGACAAGCGTCCGCGCGACCGCTATATCAACGAGTCCAAACGCCTGCTGGGCGTGCTGGAGCAGCGCATGCAGGGCCGCGAGTGGATCATGGGCGCGCAGATCACCATTGCCGACATTGCCATCTGGCCCTGGGTGCGCAATATGGTCGACGAGAACGGCTACAACGCGGCAGAGCTGGTGGGCTGGAGCGGGTTCCCCGAGCTGCAGCGCGTGCTCAAGGCCTTCGTGGCCCGCCCGGCGACGCAAAAAGGCCTGAACATTCCGCCGCGCGGCTGAGCGCCGACTCGGGCAGTTGCAGGCTGGCCGTTGTTGCAAAAGCGGCAAGTACTGTCCCAGCGGTGATGTCTTTCAAACCCGTGGGCTGGCCTTATCTTCGAGACTTCAGGCCCTGCAGCTGGCAGCGGCCTCTCAAGAGGAGAACTCCATGACCACGAATCGCCCACCCATTCTGGAAAGCGCCCCCCTGGGGCCGCGCTGGCCCTGCCTGGACCCTTTCCTGTTCTGTGCTCACCACGATGACAGCTATCCGGCCAGCAACGGAAAGATGGGCGTGCAGGCCGTGGAGTTCGAGGGGCGCGAGATGGGCAGCGACTTCAGCGCCCGCAACGGCTTCTCCATGTACCACGGCGAGCCGATCCCGGGCTTCCCGGGCCATCCGCATCGCGGTTTCGAGACCGTGACCCTGGTGCGCAAGGGCCGCATCGACCATGCGGACTCGCTGGGCGCGGCCGCGCGCTTCGGTGGCGGCGATGTGCAGTGGCTCACGGCCGGCAAGGGCATCCAGCACTCGGAGATGTTCCCGCTGCTGAACAGCGACAAGCCCAATCCGTTGGAACTGTTCCAGATCTGGCTGAACCTGCCCGCCAGGAACAAGATGGTGGAGCCTCACTTCACCATGTTCTGGAACGAGCAGATTCCGCGCCTGAGCTTCAGCGATGCGGCGGGCCGCAAAACGAGCGTGACCGTAGTAGCTGGTGCCCTGGACGGGGCGAACGAGGCCTTGCCGCCTCCGCCCGAATCCTGGGCTTCCCAGGTCGGCAGCGATGTGGCCATCTGGACGCTGGAGCTGGAGCCCGGAGCTCGCTGGACCCTGCCCAGGGCAGCAGGTGATCAAACTCACCGCATGCTCTACTTTTTCGTAGGCAAGAGCATGACTGTGGGTGGCGAAGCCGTGGACGGACATCTGGCCATGCATGTCGACGCTCAGCGTGAGCTGGAGCTGGTCAACACCGGCGATGTCAGTGCAGAACTGGTGCTGCTGCAGGGCAAGCCGATTGGCGAGAAGGTGGCGCAATACGGCCCCTTTGTGATGAACACGCAGGAGGAGATCATGCAGGCCATGCAGGACTACCGCCGCACCCAGTTCGGCGGCTGGCCCTGGAAGGACAGTGACCCGGTGCATGGCGCCGAGAACCGCCGCTTTGCGCGCTACCCGGGGGCCGACGTCGACGAGCAGCCTCCCGTGCTGGCTGCCACCTGAAATTTCGCTGCTGGAGGCGGTTGCTCAAACGCTGCGACAATGTGCGCCTGACCGCCATGACCCATGCTGGCCGTGGCGGCTTTGTTTTGGAGCCGCTCAAACCGCTGCCTGCGATGGGCCGAATGGTGCGAGTCGCTCGCGGAATCTCCAAACTGTCATGAACATCACCAAAGACACTGCCGTCACCATCAACTACAAGATTCACGAGCTGCTCGCGGGCGGCGTGGCCGTCAAACTGCTGGACAAGGGCGATGTGGCCTATCTGCACGGCGGCTATGACAATATCTTCGCCAAGGTCGAAGCCGCTCTGGACGGCAAGCAGAAAGGCGATGTCGTGACCGTGGACCTGGCTGTGGCGGACGCCTTCGGCGAGCGCGACGAAAGCCTCAAGCGCACCATTCCCAAGGGTGAATTTCCCGCGGGTGTGAAGGTGGGCGGCCAGCTGCGCGGCACCAACGACCAGGGCCTGCCCCAGATCTACAACGTGGTGAAGATCAAGGGCCCCGTGGTCCTGTTGGATGGCAACCACCCTCTGGCCGGTTTCGCGCTGCGCTTCAGCGCGGTGGTCAACGAAGTGCGTGCGGCCTCCGAAGAAGAAATTGCCCACAAGCATGTGCACGGCGGTCACGGCCATCACCACTAAAAACATAGCTGCCAGCGCATGCTGATAAAGGATTTCAGTATTATTTGAAGCTGAAGTCCTTTGCCTGAAAGCGCAAGCAGCTATCAAAACAAAAGGCCCCCGAACTTCTGTTCCGGGGGCCTTTTGTCTGCTTGGAGCCGATCGCTCAGGCGGTCAGGCGATCCAGCGCTTCGCGGTACTTGGCCGCGGTCCTGTCGATCACTTCCTTGGGCAGGCGGGGCGCGGGAGCCTTCTTGTCCCAGGCCTTGCCGTTGACCTGCGCCTGCTCCAGCCAGTCGCGCACGAACTGCTTGTCGTAGCTGGGAGGGTTCTCGCCCTTGGCCAGCGCGTCCTCGTAGCCTTCCACAGGCCAGTAGCGCGAGCTGTCGGGGGTCAGCACCTCGTCCATCAGCACCAGGGTGCCGTCTTCGGTCAGACCGAACTCGAACTTGGTGTCGGCAATGATCATGCCCTTGGTCAGCGCGATCTCGGCCGCTTCCTTGTAGATGCGGATGGCGGTGTCGCGGATCTGGGCAGCGAGCTGCTCGCCCACCATTTCCACGGTGCGCTCGTAGGTGATGTTCTCGTCGTGGTCACCCATTTCGGCCTTGGCCGCGGGGGTGTAGATGGGCTCGGGCAGCTTGGCCGCGTTGGTCAGGCCGGCGGGCAGCTTCACGCCGCAGACCGACTGCGATTCCTGGTATTCCTTCCAGCCGCTGCCGGCCAGATAGCCGCGCACCACGGCCTCGATCAGCACGGGCTTGAGGCGCTTGACCAGCATGGAGCGGCCTTCGACCTGCTTGACTTCCTCGGGCTTGACCACGGACTCGGGCGCTTCGCCGGTCAGATGGTTGGGGCAGATATGGCCCAGCTTGTCGAACCAGAACAGCGCCATCTGCGTCAGCAGCACGCCCTTGCCGGGAATGGGCTCGCCCATGATCACGTCAAAGGCGGACAGGCGGTCGGAGGCCACCATCAGGATGCGGTCGTCGCCCACGGCGTAGTTGTCGCGGACCTTGCCACGTGCGAGCAGGGGCAGCGAGGCAATGTTGGAGGTATGCAGGGCGGAGGGCTGGGTGGTCATGGTCGAGATAGGGCTGTCAGGCAATTCAGGCGTGCAGTCGGTCGGCAGGCGCCTGAAAGCCCGGGGGCTGCCAGCGTCGCAGGCCCGAGAGGCGGCTGCGTAAAAACGCGATTTTAATGGCGCAGGCAGGGGTTTGGACGGTCACGGTCTTTGCCAGTGCGCGCCTGCTGCGATCGAGGCCCTGGGGCATGCCGACGTATCCCTTGCATGCGGGCCAAAGCCACTCATTGTGGCGTCAAAACCGCCTGTCATCAAACCGTCAAACAAGGCCCCTGGCGAGCCTGCGCTATCACGGTCATTTCGTTGCCTTTGGCGTGGGGCGGGCGCATAGTGGGTTCACAGCAAAGACGAATGCGCATTCCGAACTGCCAGGCTGCGGCACAGCCATCAGGCGCTGTGAAACCGCAGTGATTTCACCGAGAGCTAAGGAGTGTTTTGTTATGAATTTGACGATTAGCGGGCATCACCTGGAGGTCACTCCCTCGCTGCGCAGCTATGTCATGGCCAAGCTGGAACGCATTCTCAGGCACTTCGATCAGGTCGTGGACGTGAAGGTACTGCTCACAGTCCACAAGCAAAAGGAAAAAGACAAACGACAGCGCGCCGGTTGCACGGTGCGCGTGAAAGGGCAAGACTTGTTCGTGGAGACGCAGCATTTCGACCTCTATGCCGCCGTGGACGCCCTGGCCGACAAACTCGACCGTGTGGTGATGCGCTACAAGACTCGTCAGCAAGGCCTGCGTGCCACAGCCAAGCGACTGGACTCCGGGGGCTTGCAACTGGCGCAGGTGTCAGCTTGATGAAAGCGAGGCGCAAACCTAGCTTTTGCGCCGGTTTGTTGCAGGGCTGTCGCCTTGTTACAACGCTAAAAGCGCCGCCCTACGGGGCGGTTTTTGATGGTGATCAGGGTTTCCCCACGGTTTTCAGCGCTGCGGTGCATAATTGTTGATCACACCATGAATCGCCTAGCTTCTATCCTTCCCGCCGCTCAAGTGCTTGTGAGCGTTGATGTCACCAGCAAGAAACGCGCTTTCGAGGAAGCGGGTTTGCTCTTTGAGAGCTTGCATGGTCTGTCTCGTGCCCTGATCACCGATAGCCTGTTCGCACGCGAACGCCTGGGCTCTACCGGTCTGGGGCATGGAGTTGCCATTCCCCATGGCCGCATCAAGGGCCTGACGGCTCCCATGGCGGCCGTGTTCCAGCTGGCCAACCCCATCGGCTTCGATGCGCCCGATGAGCAGCCGGTCGGCCTGCTGATCTTTTTGCTGGTGCCCGAGGCGGCGACGCAAAAGCACCTGGAAATCCTCTCCGAGATCGCCGAGCTGCTCAGTGACAGCCAGTTGCGCGAGCGTCTGAAGTCGTCCACCGATGCACAGCAGCTGCACGGCATGATCGACAGCTGGCAGTCCTCAATCACCTCCCAGGCCTGAGTCCTGGCCCTTCTTTTTGACTGACAGGGCCTTGCCATGAGACCCAGCGCCATCAGTGCCGACGTATTGTTCGAGGCATTTCGCAACTCCAGCCTGCGCTGGCAGTGGATAGCGGGGCTGGGCGCCTCCGAGCGCCGCTTCGACGAGATGGCCGTGCGCTCGGCGCGTTCGGGTGCCGACCTGGTGGGCTACCTCAATTACATCCACCCCTACCGTCTGCAGGTGCTGGGTGAGCGTGAAATCGCCTATCTGACCAATGCCACCTCGCAGGACTGCCTGCGCCGCATTGCCCGCATCGTCACGCTGGAGCCGCCGGTGCTGGTGCTGGCCGACGGTCAGGATGCTCCCGACGAGCTGATCTCCATGTGCGAGCGCGCGCATATCCCGCTGTTCTCCACCAAGGAGCAGTCGGCCTTTGTCATCGACGTGCTGCGTGCCTATCTGTCCAAGCATTTCGCCGACCGCATCACCATGCACGGCGTGTTCATGGATATTTTGGGCATGGGGGTGCTGATCACGGGCGAATCGGGCCTGGGCAAGAGCGAGCTGGGGCTGGAGCTGGTCACGCGCGGCAATGGTCTGGTGGCCGACGATGCGGTGGACCTGTATCGCATCAACCAGACCACGGTCGAAGGCAAATGCCCCGAGCTGCTGCAGAACCTGCTTGAGGTGCGTGGCATCGGCCTGCTCGATATTCGCGCCATCTTTGGCGAGACGGCGGTGCGCCGCAAGATGCGGCTCAAGCTCATCGTGCATCTGGTGCGCAAGGAGACCATGGAGCGCGAATACGAGCGCCTGCCCGCCGAGCCGCTGACCCAGGATGTGCTGGGCGTGCCCGTGCGCAAGGTGGTGATTCAGGTGGTGGCGGGTCGAAACATCGCCGTGCTGGTGGAGGCCGCAGTGCGCAATGCCATTTTGCAGCTGCGCGGCATCGACACCTACCAGGAATTCGTGATGCGCCACCGCCGCGCCATGGAAAGCGGCGAGTCGTTCTAGACCAGCTGTAGCCTGCCTGGCTGGGACGTCGGAAAGATCTGCTGCAGCTGCGCTGCGTTCAAGCCGTACATGCGCGCAAACAGGCCGCCAAGCAGGGAACGGTATTCGTTGAGCACGGGGTAGTCGCGGTTCTGGAACAGCGCTTTTTCGGTGACTTCGATCTGCTCGCCCAGCACCTTGCCGCCAGCCTGGGCCGACAGGCCGCCGCCGAGAAACCAGTAGGCCGTGCCATGGCCGTGGTCCGTGCCCTTGTTGCCGTTTTCGCGGAAGGTGCGGCCGAACTCGCTGATCACTGCCACCACGGTATGGCGCCAGGTTTCGGCTCCCATGGCCTCGGCGAAAGTCGCCAGGCCCTGGCTCAGGTCGCCGAGCCGGTTGGCCAGATTGCCGCTGGCGGCGCCCTGGTTGACATGGGTGTCCCAGCCTCCGATATCGACAAAGCCCAGGTCGAATTGCTCGCGCATCAGATGCGCCATGCGCTGTGCGACCAAGCTGAAGCCCTTGGCACTGATGGCATTGCGCCCGGCCTGGTCCATTTCCTCCTGCATGCTGCGTTGCACGGCACGCTGTACCGAAAAGCCTTCGCGCACCGGCGTCTCCAGTGCCGAGCCCTGGTACATGGAGGCAATGATCTGGCTGCGCTGCTCGTCCACGGCCGTCTTGCGCACGGAGGCCAGCGCCATGTTCGCCACCTGGGCGCTGCCGCGCAGGCATAGGGGCAGCTGGGCGGTGAAGGCCATGGGGCTGAGGCTGAGCCGGCTCTGGCTGTCGGCCTGCAGCACACGGGTCAGCCGGTTCAGAAAGCCGCTCTGATAGCTTTTCCCGCCTTCCTGGGGCTGGCCCAGCTCGATCGAGTCCTGGGTTTCGAAATGGCTGCGCGAGAGGTCGTTGCTGCCCGCGAACGGCACAAAACAGGCCTGGCCCTGTTCGTACAGCGGCAGCAGACTGCTTTGCAGCGCGGGATGCAGTCCCCATTGAGGGTTCAGGGCCAGGGCCCCGTCGGCCGATCCCGGGCGCGCTATGGCGATGCTGGGCCTGGCCTGATAGTAGAAGTCGCTATGGGTTGGCACCAGCAGGCTGTTGCTGTCGTAGGCGCCGCGCAGGAAGACCAGCAGAAAACGGGGCGAGCCGCTTTGCAAGGGCGCGGCCAGACCTTGGCCCAGCTGGCAGAACAGCGGCAGGGCAGGGCCGAGGCTGAGAAATTGACGTCTTTGCATGGCTGCCCTCCTTAGCGGTACATCATTTCGGGGGCGGAGAGGAAAAAGCTGTTCCAGTCCGCCGGGTTCCTGGCCTGGGCCAGTGCGGCGCGTGTGGCGGCACCCAATGCCGGCACGCGAGCCTGGACGCTGCTGCGCTTGTCCAGGTCGGGATAGGGCGGTTTCTCCAGTGGCTGCTGCGGGCTGTTGCGGAACAGCAGCGCGCCGCGGCTGCCAATCTGCCTTGCCACCTCGAAGCGGGCATTCATCTGGCCGGAGCTGGACCAGTCCGATTGCGTCACGGGGTAGCCGTCGGGCGTTTCGTGGCCGTACAACGGCTGGCCCAGCTGGTTGAGCCAGTTCTGTACCGGGGACACGTCGCTGGCCACGCGCTGGTCATAGGCCAGGCGCGTGGCGCCCAGCACATAGTGGACCGGGTCCTTGAAGCCCTGGCCGAACTGCTGAGCCTGCGGGTCGCTCAGCAGGGCCGCCAGCGTGGCGGCAATATCGCCATGGCTGCGTTCGAAAGCCTGGGCCGTGCGCTCGACCACGGCCTGGGGCGGCTTGTCGCCGAGAAAATAGACGCAGAGCTTGCGTGCTATGAAGCGCGCAGTGACGGGCGAGGCCACGATGCGATCTACCGCCTCGTTGACCTGGGCCAGTCCGCTTTTTTCCAGCGGCCTGCCGAGCAAG
Source organism: Comamonas thiooxydans (assembly GCF_002157685.2). NCBI lineage: Bacteria > Pseudomonadati > Pseudomonadota > Betaproteobacteria > Burkholderiales > Comamonadaceae > Comamonas > Comamonas thiooxydans. The sequence continues at coordinate 5,746,394 of NZ_AP026738.1, read as the reverse complement.
ACCTGGGGCGTGTAGTCGTGGCGATTGGGGTTGAATTCGAAGAAGCCATGGCGCAGATAGTCGCCCTGGCGTTCGGGGCGCAGCCTGGGTGGCGGGGCATCGGCTTCCCGGGTGGAGAAGCCCACACCGGTCAGCACATGGGCCATGGCCTGCACATCGGCCTGGGTGTAGCCGCTGCCCACGCCCATGGTGTGCAGCTCCAGCAGTTCGCGAGCGTAGTTTTCATTGATGCGCCCGGCGGCATTGCTGGCATTGTCCAGATACAGCAGCATGGCCGGATGGCGCATGCTGGCCGTCAGCAGCTCGCGGAATTTGCCCAGCGCATGGGGGCGAATGGCCTGTTCCTCGTAGTCGCCCACCCACATGCGCACATCGCCCTTGCGGGTGCTGACGTTGAAGTGATTCATCCAGAACCAGGTCATTTGCTCCTGCAGCTGGTGGGGCGAGTAAAGCGCGCGCCAGATCTGGCGTTTCTGGGCTTCGGCACCGAGCTGATTGAGCTGGCGCTGCAGCTCGCTGCGCAGTTTGGCGGCCTCCTCGGGATCCTGGCTGTTGCGAATGGCCAGGCGCTGGTCGGCAATTTCGCGCTGGATCTGCGTCATGGGCTTCTGGCTGATGCCCAGGGCGTCGATGTGCTGCTGCACCTCGGCAGGCATGGGCGCGGTGGAGGGGCTGAGCTGGGCGGCCAGCCAGCGCTTCAGGCCTTGCTGCTGCAGCCGGGCGGCATCATGGTCGGTGGCACCCCAGGTGACCCGGTCCAGCCATTGCTGGCTTTGCAGCGCGCTGGGCTTGTCGGGCAGGGCGCTGCTGTTCAGCGTCTGCAGTACCTCGGCGCTGGGGCGGCCCGATGAGGGGGGCAGCGGTGCACAGGCGGTCAAGGCGAGGGCGGCCAGACAGAGCAGGCCCTGGACAGGTGAAAACGGTAGCAGCCGCATGAACCGGGTCTCCTCAAGCGCGGGAATGACTGCAGCATACGCAGTCCGGCTCGCGTTTGGTTCGAGGCTTGATGGAGCTATGTAAAGAAGTCCTCACCAAATGTAAAAAGGGCAAGACATCTGCATGTCCTGCCCCTGGGTTCGCCGTCGCGTTTTGCGTTCTTACTTGGCGGCGCGTGTGGCGCATTCGGCGCACTGACCGTAGAGCGCCATGGAGTGATCCTGGATCACCCAGCCCTTTTCCTTGGCGATCAGGTTCTGGCGCTTTTCGATTTCGGCGTCATAGAACTCTTCAACCTTGCCGCAGCTGGTGCAGACGAAGTGGTCGTGGTGCTGACCTTCGTTGAGCTCGTAGACGGCCTTGCCGCTTTCGAAGTTGCTGCGGATCAGGATGCCGGCCTGCTCGAACTGGGTCAGCACGCGGTAAACCGTGGCCAGACCGATGTCCGAGCGCTCGTCCAGCAGCACGCGGAAAACATCTTCCGCCGTCATGTGGCGCTGGGCTCCCTTCTGGAAGATTTCCAGGATTTTCAGACGCGGCAAAGTGGCTTTGAGGCCCGTGCTTTTGAGTTCATCAATATTTTTCATGTCGGCTCTCTTGGTGGACTACGGGCACATGGAAGGCTGGACTCACTTGTTTAAGGAGAAGCTTTACACGCAGATAAAGGGAATCTCCAAGTGTCTCCGGGGCCTGCCGCTACAATGAACCCGATCATATCCCTATGCCATTACCCATGCATGTTCAAGCCCGTAGCCGCGCAGGTCTGGCCCTGACGTTGGCAATCGCAGCGGCACTGGCCGGCTGCAATAGTATCGATGGCGCCGCGCACCGTGTTGCCAACGCCGTCACTCCTTACAAGATCGATGTGGTGCAGGGCAATTTCGTGTCCAAGGAACAGGTCGAGGCCTTGCAGCCCGGCATGAGCCGTCAGCAGATTCGCGACATCCTGGGCACACCGCTCGTGACCAGCGTGTTCCACGGCGATCGCTGGGAATACGTGTTCACCATCAATCGCCCTGGTGTGGAGTCGCAGATCCGCAAGCTCACCGTCTTCTTCAATGGCGACGCCTTTGCGCGCGCCGAAGGTGACGAGATGCCTTCCGAGGCCGATTTCGTGGCCAGCCTCAAAGGCATGAAGGGCACGCCCAAGGTTCCGCAGCTGGAAGCCAGCGAAGCCCAGCTGGCCAAATACCCCGCACGCAATAACACCGAAGCCGAGCAGGCTGCGGCCAATCTGCCGCCCGCCGCCACCAGCTATCCTTCGCTGGAATCGCGTTAAGCATCAGAACAGGTTGTTCCCCGCTTGCAGAAAGCGGTGGATGCTCTCTTTTTATGACGGCGTGGATGCGATCCTGCCGTCTTTCATTTGATCGAGTGATAGCGCCATGACCGCATCCACCACCCATTCCTCCACCCCTCAGCGCGTTGCTGTGGCGGGTGCCTCCGGCCGCATGGGCCATATGCTGATCGAAGCGATTCTGAACAGCAGCGACTGCGTGCTGGCTGCGGCACTGGACCGCGCCGACAGCCCTGCCATCGGCACCGATCCTTCTGCATTCCTGGGTAAGCCAAGCGGGTTGAAGATCGAAAGCGATGTGCGCGAAGCCCTGTCGAAGGCCGACTGCCTGATCGACTTCACGCGCCCCGAAGGCACGATGGAGCACCTGGCCGTTGCAGCCGATCTGGGCGTTGGCGTGGTCATCGGCACCACAGGCTTCTCGGATGAGCAAAAGACGCAGATCGCCGAGTTTGCCCAAAAGACTTCCATCGTTTTTGCCCCCAATATGAGCGTGGGCGTGAACGTGACCTTCAAGCTGCTGGAGATGGCGGCCAAGGCCTTGCAGCAAGGCGGCTACGACATCGAGATCGTCGAGGCTCACCATAAGCACAAGGTCGACGCACCTTCTGGAACGGCCCTGAAGATGGGCGAAGTGATTGCCGAAGCCCAGGGCACCAAGCTGGCCGACCGTGCCGTGTATGAGCGCTTCGGCCACACCGGAGAGCGCAAGGCCGACACCATTGGCTTTGCCACCGTGCGCGGCGGCGATATCGTGGGCGATCACACCGTGCTGTTTGCCGGTACCGGCGAGCGCATCGAGATCTCGCACAAGTCCAGCAGCCGTGCAGGCTATGCCAACGGCAGCCTGCGCGCCGTGGCCTATCTGGCCGACAAAAAGACTGGCCAGTACGATATGTACGATGTGCTGAATCTGCGCTGACCGCGCAATTTGCAAAGGGGCCGTGACGGCCCCTTGCTGTTTCTGGGAGCGAGGTGAGCGATGTCTGCAGGAATGTGGCAATGGCTGGCAGAGGGCGATGCGGTCACATGGGCGACGGCGGCCTTGATGCTGCTGATGTCCGTGCTCAGCTGGGTGGTCATCCTCTACAAGCTCTGGTTTATGGCCGTAGCGCGCCGAAGCGTGCCGCAGGCCGTGGCTGCGTTCTGGCAGATGCCCGATCTGGTCCAGGCTATGGCGCAGGTCAAGGCGCTGGATAGACCGGGGCTGGTACAGGCCATGGCCGATGCCGTGGCGCAGGGCGGAATGGCTGCGCAAGGCTCTCTGGCGCAACGCGCGGCGCAGGGGCAGCGGTTGTTGCGCAGCCTGCGTGAGGCTCTGGGCCAGGCATCGACCCAATTGCAATGGGGTCAGACCCTGCTCGCCACCATTGGTGCAACGGCACCGTTTGTGGGCCTGTTGGGGACGGTCTGGGGCATTCACCATGCACTGGGAACGCTGGCGGGCAGCGGTCAGGTCGATATCGCTCAGCTTGCCGGGCCTGTGGGCGAAGCCCTGGTCATGACGGCCGCCGGTCTGGCTGTCGCTTTGCCTGCCGTGCTGGCCTATAACCTGCTCGGGCGCTCGGCCAGCCAGCTAGAGGCTGTGCTGGAGGGGTTTGCCCATGATCTGCATGCCCAGTTCGGAGTGGATGCTTCATAAAGGATGGCGTCATGGCATTCGGTCGCATGAGCCGCCGTCAGGGGGCGGAAACCCCGATCAACACCATCAATGTCACGCCGCTGGTGGATGTGATGCTGGTGCTGGTGGTGATCTTCATTCTGGCTGCTCCCATGCTGGCTGCCACCTTGCGCGTGCAACTGCCCAAGGCGCAAACAGCAGTGCAGCAGACTTCCGTGAGCAAGAGCGATGCCTTGATGGTGGAGGTCAGCCCTGCCGGCGAAATCTGGATTCAGGGGGCCGTGGCGGACGATGCGGCAGTGCAGCAACAACTTGAAGAGCTGGGGCGGCGCAATCCTCAGGCCGAGGTGCAGTTGCGTGCCGACACCAGCGTGCCCTATGGTCGCGTGGTACAGGTCATGGGCTGGGCCCACGCAGCAGGCCTGACGCGCATCGGCTTTGTCGCGGAGCCTGAATCGAAGGCTGGCATTAACTGACGGCCCGAGGCGTAAAAACGCTTACTTTTTGCAAATCACCGGTCAGCACTTTTTGCTTTGGCTCAAGGGCAAAGCTCATAGAACCTACCCTTGTTGCTATCTCTTTCAAATCCGGGAGAAGCTGCCTCCACAATGCTCAAAGCCCCTGTCCTTTGCTGGCGTAACAAGCCCCGATGGGCAGAACAAGGTTCTGGCGTTACGATGTTTTCGCCTGCCTTTATGGCACCCCTACAGATTTCGCCGCAGCGGTTGCGGCATTTGGTGACTAGGAGGATTTGCATGCAAGTACAGGTTCATGCCGACGATTCCATCCAGGGTGGAGAGTCTCTGGCTCAATGGGCGCAGGAGGAGATCAATGCCAAGCTGGCCCGCCTGAAGGAGTATGTGGTGCGTGTGGAGGTCTTCCTCACGGGCGTTGATGCCCTCAAGACCACGGGCGGCCCAGGCAAACGCTGTGTGCTCGAGACCCGGGCCACAGGTCGCCCCCCCATTGCAGTGAATGCGGAAGCCGAAAAGGTCAAGGAGGCCTTCAGCGCAGCGATCGAAAAGCTCAAACGCGCGGTGGAGACCGATCTTGGCAAGCTCAAGGACAAAAATCTGCGTGAAAGCGTACGCGGCGTGGATGACCCCAGTGACGAGAATGCCGCAGTGGCTTGAGTATGAAGCGTTTTAGGCTTTCAGCCCTTTGAATACAGGCGTGGAAAGCTATTAAAACCATATCAATCAAAAAGGGCATGTTCATGGCGAACATGCCCTTTTGCATTGTCGATAAAGAGTGTGCTTATGCGGCGGTCAATGCGCCGGCCTGGGTCAGCTTGTCGGCGACCAGCAGCTTGTTCATTTCGGTCCGGCTCATGATGCCCAGTTCTTCCGCCACCACGGCAATCTGCTTGCCGTTGGCAATGGCGGTCTTGGCAATTTTGGCGGCCTTTTCGTAGCCGATCAGAGGGTTCAGCGCCGTCACCAGCGTCACCGACTCGGCAATGCGGGAATCCAGCAGCGCTTCATTGGCCACAATGCCTTCCACGCAGTTGACTTGCAGCGTCTTGCAGGCGCTGCTCAGGTGGCTCAGGCTTTTGTGCAGAGCCCAGGCCATCAGCGGCTCGAAGGCGTTGAGCTGCAACTGGCCGGCTTCCACGGCCATGGTGATGGCGGCATCGTTGCCTATCACTTCAAAGCAGACCTGGTTCATGACCTCGGGAATCACGGGATTCACCTTGCCGGGCATGATGGACGAGCCGGCCTGGCGCGCCGGCAGCTTGATGTCTGCCACACCCGCCTGAGGGCCGGAAGAGAGCAGGCGCAGGTCGTTGCTGATCTTGGACAGCTTGACGGCAATACGCTTCAAGATGCCGGAAATGTCGGCAAAGGCGCCGGTGTCGCCGGTGGCGGCGATCAGGTCTGCCGCCCTGACCACGGGCACGCCCGAGATTTCCGCCAGTGCCTTGATCACGGCATCGGTGTAACCCACGGGAGCATTGATGCCGGTGCCGATGGCAGTGCCACCCATGTTCACTTCGGTCATCAGATAGGCAGACTCGCGCAGACGCTTTTCATCGTCGGCGATCATGGCTGCAAAAGCGGAAAACTCCTGACCCAAAGTCATGGGCACGGCATCTTGTAATTGTGTGCGGCCGATTTTCAGGATATGGGCGAATTCGCCGGCCTTGGCTTCGAAAGCAGAGCGCAACGCGGCCAGGGCGATTAGCAGCTTCTGGATGCCAGCGTAGGTGGCAAGCTTGACGGCTGTGGGGTAGGAGTCGTTGGTGGACTGCGAAGCATTGACATGATCATTGGGGTGGATCACGTCGTACGTGCCTTTGGGTAATCCCAGGTGCTCGAGTGCACGGTTGGCGATCACCTCATTGGCGTTCATATTCGTGGAGGTGCCAGCGCCGCCCTGGATCACATCGACCACAAACTGCTCATGCAGCTGGCCGGAAATCAGATCATCGCAGGCTTGGGAGATGGCGGTGGCTTGTTTGAGATTGATGGCGCCAAACTGCAGATTGGCCTGGGCCGCTGCCTTTTTGACAAAGGCAAACGCGCGGATCAGCTCGGGCATGTGCGCGACCGAGTGACCGGTGATGGGGAAGTTCTCCACTGCGCGTGCGGAATGAACACCCCAATACGCGTCGGGAGGGATGGTTTTGATGCCAATGAAGTCATGTTCTTGACGCATTGATCGGCTTTCTTTGCAAAGTTGAGTTGGGCAGGACGTGGCAACGCCCCGGACGAAAAGCGGCGGTCGCATTCTCGTGGCCAGGGCGTTGGCTCGATTATGAAAGCTTGGCGTGCATGAGTCCAAACGTTTCATGCATAACGTCTGGGCTGCCTTCTCTTGAAGAGAGTGCGTTGCCTCTAAAAGCTTTCAAAATCCATCAAAACTTGCAAAGATGCTTTTATTTTTCTTTTTGAAAGATTCAATTCGCACCAAATTGGTGCGAATTGAATAAGCGTCGGCAGGATTATCTGGAGGCGCGCAGGCTGACGCCAGCCAGTGAGGGAGAGTGCAACGACTTCAGAGGCGAAGCCACAGGCTTGCCAAAACGGCGTGGCTGGCCGTTGACGAGTTCCGCATCGGTGGCCGCCTCTGCCTCCCACTGTTTCTGGGCCTGTTGCATCTCTTCGGTGGTGCGGGCCACAAAGTTCCACCACAGCAAGATGGCTTCATCCATGGGTTCGCCCCCGATGATGATGAGGCGGCTGCCGGGCGTGCATTCCAGCTGCACTTCCTGCGTGCCCACGGGCAGATAGATCAGCTCCTGCGAGGGCAGCACCTGGCCTTCAACCTTCACCTCGCCTGACAGGCTCATCACCGCATGCTCGAAGTCGGTGCGCAGCGGCATGGTGGCGCACGCTTGGCCGGCCGTGCCGCAGGCCAGAAGGTCCACGCCCATCAGCGGGGAGTGGACTTCTGCGGGGGCCGTCAGACCCAGGGCTTCACCGGCCAGCACGGTCACTGCAAAGTCGCCGATCTCGGTCCTGGGCAGGTCGGGGTAATGCTGGAAGCGGGGCGCGATATGGCGATGGCTGTCGGGCAAGGCAATCCACAACTGGGCTGCATGCACGCCCAGTGTCTGGGCCTCTTCGGAGTGGGCAATGCCGTGGCCGGCCGTCATCAGATTGACCTGGCCGGGGCGGATGATCTGCTCGCTGCCCAGGCTGTCGCGATGCAGTACCTCACCCTCGATCATCCAGGTGAAAGTCTGCAGGCCGATGTGAGGATGGGGCCCGACCTGCATGCCGGGTGGAGGGGGGACGGCCGGGCCGGCGTGGTCGAGGAAGCACCAGGCCCCTACTTTGCGCAGCGCGGCCTGAGGAATGGCTCGGTGGATGGGGATGCCGCCGACATCGGCTATGCGGGTGGGCAGACGTTGTAAGTTCTTTGATTCACTCATGACAAATCCTGACGGCGAGGGGATTCGAGTGTCAGGGATATGCGGTATTCGCGCAATCAGACGGCAGAATGCAGCAACGCCTTGCACGCAGTTACATCACTGTGAGGATTCAGCCAATAGGCTGACACGGGCTCCGCCAGGAGTCGGCTAAGTTAAAGGCGTAGGCCGCTAGCAGTGGCTTTCACGTGGCGCAATTCGTGCGCAGCGACCTAACAACTGCAGGAGGAATAAACATGAACGAACACAGCACTCAAGGCAACCAGATCTCGGCAGTCGAGATCCAGCTGTATCCCGAGCACTTTGCCGCTCGCGTCACGGGCAAGGTGGAGCATCGTGTCGGAGATGGTCCGTCCGAGCAGATTCCCATGGGCATAGAGATGAAGGTCGATACCGCCATCGCAAGCTACGTGCTGTCCTGGGTCGACCCAGAGGACCAGCAGCCCGAAACCGCATCTCTGGCCAAACGCGAGTTCGAACACTATGTGGAAGTGGGTGCGCTGGAGGTGACGGTGTAATCAAGTTACACGCAACAGCGACCAAAGCCCTGCCGGTGACTGCAGGGCTTTTTTTATCGCCGGGCAGTCCCCAAGATGAAGGCATCCATCCCTAAGGAGACGAGCACCTCGCAGTGGGGGTTCATACCTGTGCGGCTTCGGTCAAGGCGGTGGGGATGGAAACCTTGCCTTCCAGCAGCTTGTGCACGGGGCAGGCATTGGCAATCTGCAGCAGGCGCTGGCGCTGCTCGTCATCCAGTTCGCCATGCAGGGTGATGCTGCGCGTGATCTGATTGGCGTCCGCAGGCTTGCCTTCGGGGTTGAGCTGCAGATCCACATCGACATGGCTTAGCGGCCACTGCTTGCGACCCGCGTACATATGCAGGGTGATGGCCGTGCAGGCTCCCAGGGCCGAGAGCATGAGCTGCATGGGGTTGGGTGCAGTGTCGGCACCGCCATCATTCACGGGTTCATCGGCATGCCAGACATGGCCTTGGGCATCGGTCAGAGTGATGCGGTACGGGGTGGGGCTGCTTTGTGCGTGTGCGCTGTGAATCATTCGCTGCTTCTCCATAAAACCTGGGCCACTTTAAGCGCTGCCTGCAATCCTTGCAGTCATATCCGTTATCGGTTCGAGGCGGTTTGGCCAGCCAGCGCGGCTGCAAAAGCGTTTGCGGGGTTTCTGGCAAGCGAAAAAAGCAATATGCCGGCTGTTTATCGGTATTTGGATTCAGGGCGAATTTCTACCGCAGAATTCCGCAATGACCCGATTTCAAAGAAAAATCGGGCAATACCGGAGCGGATTAGGTCACTGCAAGCGTGCTTGCAGATGATTCATCAAACCGAGAGTGGGAGAGCAGGCATTGAATTCGATACGTGGTGTTCACCAAAAAGGTGATTCTTCCGAGTGGAAAATCCCTCCGTTCTGGCAAAAGCTCAATAGCTTTTTTCTGTTTCCTCTGCAGACCGAGCCTTTGCTCTATGCATTGCTGTTGTCGGCATGCAGTTATGGCTTGATGTTCGGGTGGATTGGAATCTTGTTTGTGGGTCTGGGCTTGATGCTGGCAGTCAGCCGTTATGCATTCAAGGTTTCGGCGCTCGCATCTCGTGGAATTACTCATAGCTCCGATTTCCGATCCAGTCAGGTCGATGAGGACTGGAAATGGCTGCCCTGGAAATTCTTCGGGGTACTCGTCGTTTTCGGGATATTTGTGGGCTTTATGGCGACCCGCAGCCTGACCTTGGGCGTGGTGGCCAATCTGTTGGTGGCCTTCCTGATTCCTGCTACCTGGATGGTGCTGATCAATACCAATAGCCTGAGCTCGGCTGTTAATCCCTTCGAGCTGCTGGCCACGATTATCGGTATCGGCAAGTCCTATCTGCTGCTGTGCTTTTTCCTGTTTCTGTTGCAGCAGGGCTCGCCCATGGTTCTGGCGATGCTGCTCAAGGTTGCGGCACCCGGATTGGTACTGCCCCTGGTGAGCTTTGTGATGATTTATTTCAGCTGGGTGATGGCGGCCATGATCGGCTATGTCATGTACCAGCATCATGCCGCTCTGGATATCGATCCCGTGCAGGCGCCCGAGGGGCCTGCGACCGTGCAGATCGATCCGGCGGCCCTGGAGGCCAGGCGTCGCGATGCGCTGGTGGCCAGGCTGGTGCAGGACAACAAGATGGACGAGGCCGTGAACCAGGCGCGCGAATGGCAGCGGGAGGACTATGAGAGCCTGCCCGATTGCCGCCGTTACTTCCGGGTGCTCAAGCTGACCGAGCGCGCGGATGCCCTGGCGGAGCTGGGCCAGCGTTTCATTCCCATGCTGCTCGCCCAGCAGCGTGCCAGCGAGGCCCTGGAAGCCTGGGTGAGCTGCGTCAAGCGCAAGCCGGACTTCAAGCCCGACTCGGCCCAGCTCAGTTACGAGCTGGCACAGCAGGCCTGGAAGGCCGGCAAGCCCAGGTATGTTTTGATCCTGGCCAAGGATTTTGAGAAGCGCTTTGCCGGCAGCAGTCTGATTCCGTCCATGCTGGAGTTGGTGGTGCGCGCCTACAAGCAGGGTCTGGAGCAGCCCATGCAGGGGGTGGCCGTTTACATGCGCATGAAGCAGCTCTTTCCCGAGCACGAGAGCACCCAGGAAGCGCAGTGGGTGCTGCGTGATGAGCTGCAGGAGCTGGAAGCCAAGGCCTGAGCGCGACAAGGCCTTGGTTAGCGCTGTTGTGCCAGCCAACGCGTGAGAGCTTCTTCAGGCGCCGATTGCTGCAGCACAGGCAGCCAGGCTTTGGCTTCCTGAACGCGTCCGGCCTGGGCCATGCCGTTGACCAGCAGCAGCAAGCTTGCCGGCCATTGGGGATGGTCCGCCAGCTTGTGCAGGGAGCGGCATAGCTTTTCGGCTTCGGGCAGGGCGCCCAGGCGCACGAAGCTGCGCACCAGGCCGTGCATGGTGTCCGCGCTCATGCGCATGCCGGGCTGTGCGCGCTGCTGATAGCTGCGGTAGCTGACCAGTTGCAGCTGGCGTTCGGCGTCCGTGGTGGCCGGCAGCTTGAAGATGCGTCGCGCCGCAGCATGGAAGTCCTCGCTGGCGGGCTGATGGCGCGAGCTTTCAAACCAGGCCCGCAGAATGGCCGGGTCCGAGGGGGCCAGGCGCGCCGCTTCGCGCCAGGCCGGAGCGGCGCGGTCAAATTCCAGTGCATCGGTATGGCGCTGGGCACGGGCCACGGCTTCGGCCAGCGGCCGGGCGGCGGCCAGTGCCTGCTCTTCTTCGTTGACCGGCGCCGAGACGGTCTGCAGACGCATATAGCTCCACATCAGCAGGGCACCCGTCAGCAGACCGCCAAAGTGCGCCATATAGGCCACCTGCTTGCCACCCAGCAGATGCTGGACCAGCTCCACGCCCATCCAGACCGGCAGCATGATCAGGGCCGGCCAGCGCGCGTAGTTGAAGTAGAACAGCAGCATGTAGAAGAAGCGGATGCGGCGCATGCGGTACATCACCGCATACATGGCCATGAGGGCCGAAATCGCACCCGATGCTCCCAGGCCGTAACCGCCCATGCCGGCATAGAACAGCAGCGCGAACAGCGAGGCGCCGATGCCGCCGATCACGTAAAAGGCCAGATAGGTGAAGGCTCCCAAAGCCAGCTCCAGGGTGAAGCCGAACAGGAACAGAAACACCATATTGCCCAGCAGATGGCTGGTGCTGCCGTGCAGGAAGATGGAGGTGAAGGCCTGCAGAGGCTGCCAGCCGGCGCCGCTCTCATAGCTTATGGACCAGCGCTCGGTAAAGCTGCCGCGCGGCTCATGGGGCGTGAAGGCGGCACGTGCAGCTTGCCATTGCGCATGGCGCGGGTGGCTGGCAGTGATGATCTGGCCGTCCAGCAGGCGCTGGCGGAATTTCTTCTCCTGCCACAGCAGCGCATAGAGCTGGGCATAGGCCTTGTGCTGATAGAGCTTGCGCACAGCCTGCAGCGTTTTCTGGTCGAAGCGCTTGCTGCCCTGGGCGGACTGCTCCTCCAGATAGGCCAGGAACGGTGGCAGCTCCAGCGTCGGCAAAGCGGTCTGGGCATATTGCCGGGCCGCTTTTTCCACGGCCTGTTCCTCGGGCGCCTGCCAGCCCCAGAAGATCACGCAGTTGATGATGATGAGCAGCACCGTCATCCAGGGCGGGGAGCGCCAGGAAGGCTTGTTCTCAAGAGGAATCGCAATAAACATGGCGGCCTTGTCCGAGGAAGTGGCAGCGCTTCATGCTCTTGGGCGTTGGTGGTGGCTGCTTGTTACAAATGTATCCGAGACATGCTCCGGCCGGCTCCGGTCTTGCGGGACGAAAAAAAGCCAGCATGGCGTCCCATGCTGGCTTTTTGATAGCTGTCAGCGCTTATCTGATAAGCGATTGAGCCTGTTTTGGCATGTAATCGTGAAGATTACTTGGCCACCACGCGCACCATCTCCAGGCACTTGTTGGAATAGCCCCACTCGTTGTCATACCAGGAGACGACCTTCACAAAGGTCTTGTCCAGGGCGATACCGGCTTCGGCATCGAACACGGAGGTGCAGGTCTCGCCGCGGAAGTCGGTGGCGACGACCTTGTCTTCGGTGTAACCCAGCACGCCCTTCAGAGCGCCTTGGGACTGGGCCTTCATTTCGGCGCAGATTTCTTCGTAGGTGGCTTCGCTGTTCAGCTCCACGGTCAGGTCAACCACGGACACGTCGGAAGTGGGTACGCGGAAGGACATGCCGGTCAGCTTCTTGTTCAGCTCGGGGATCACCACGCCCACGGCCTTGGCAGCGCCAGTGCTGGAGGGGATGATGTTTTCCAGAATGCCACGGCCGCCGCGCCAGTCCTTGTTGGAAGGGCCGTCCACGGTCTTTTGCGTGGCGGTGGCTGCGTGCACGGTGGTCATCAGGCCGCGCTTGATGCCCCACTTGTCGTTCAGCACCTTGGCCACGGGAGCCAGGCAGTTGGTGGTGCACGAAGCATTGGAGATGATGGCTTCGCCCTTGTAGGTGCCGTGGTTCACGCCGAACACGAACATGGGGGTGTCGTCCTTGGAAGGAGCAGACAGGATGACCTTCTTGGCGCCGGCGTCGATGTGCTTCTGGGCGGTTTCCTTGGTCAGGAACAGGCCGGTGGACTCGATCACGATGTCGGCGCCGACTTCGTTCCACTTCAGGTTGGCGGGATCGCGCTCTTGCGTCAGGCGGATCTTCTTGCCGTTGACGACCAGGGTGTTGCCTTCGACAGAAACTTCACCGTCGAAACGACCGTGCACGCTGTCGTACTTCAGCATGTAAGCCAGGTAGTCGGGCTCCAGCAGGTCGTTGATGCCGACGATTTCGATGTCGGAGAAGTTTTGCACTGCGGAACGCAGCACGTTGCGGCCAATGCGGCCGAAGCCGTTGATACCAACCTTGATCGTCATAGTTGCCTCGTAGATAGTGAGTAATGAAAAACCGGAGCGGATTGTGCCCGGACTCGGCACCCTGGGCCTGGTCCGGATGGCTGAGGACTGCGGGTGAGCAAACTTCAGCCGGAAAAAAGGGGCACGAGGCCCCTTTTGCGCTTACTTGCCAGCGTTCTGCAGGGCGACCTGCACGGTGTCGGCCACATTCTCGGCGGTGAAGCCGAAGTGCTTGAACAGCACGCCTGCGGGGGCGGACTCACCGTAGGTGTCGATGCCGACCACGGCGGCGCAGCCGTACTTCCACCAGAAGTCGGTCACACCCATTTCCACGGCGATGCGGGGCAGGCCGGCGGGTAGCACGGCCTTCTTGTACTTCACATCCTGCTTGTCGAAGGTCGTGGTGCTGGGCATGGAGACCACGCGCACGGCGATCTTGCGTTCGGCCAGCTGCTTCTGGGCAGCCAGAGCCAGCTGCACTTCGGAGCCGGTGGCGATGATCACGGCCTGGGCCTTCTTGCCCTTCAGGCCCACGTCCTTGGGCTCGGAGAGCACATAGGCGCCGCAGGCGATGTCGTCCAGCGCATCTTCGCTCTTGGGCGAGTAAGCCAGGTTCTGGCGGCTCAGCAGCATGGCTGTGGGCTTGTTCTTCTGGCTCAGGGCCACGGTCCAGGCCACGGCGGTCTCGGTGGTGTCGGCGGGGCGCCACACGTCCAGACCGGGAATCAGGCGCAGGGAGGCTGCGTGCTCGATGGACTGGTGGGTGGGGCCATCTTCGCCCAGGCCGATGGAGTCGTGCGTGAAGACGTGGATCACGCGCTGCTTCATCAGGGCCGCCATGCGGATGGCGTTGCGGCTGTAGTCGGAGAAGGTCAGGAAGGTGCCGCCGTAGGGGATGAAGCCGCCGTGCAGCGCCACACCGTTCATGATGGCGGCCATGCCGAACTCGCGCACACCGTAGTTGATGTGGCGGCCGATCTGGCCTTCTTCGGTCTTGACCACGGCACCCTTGTCGTCCACGCGGAAAGAGGGAGTGGACTTGGTGTTGGTCAGGTTGGAGCCGGTCAGGTCGGCAGAGCCGCCCAGCAGCTCGGGCAGAGCGGCTGTCAGGCCTTCCAGGGCCAGCTGGCTGGCCTTGCGGCTGGCCACGGTGGCGCCGGCGTCATGGGCGTCGGAGGCGATCTTGGCGGCGATTTCACCGAAGTTGGCGGGCAGATCGCCAGCCATGCGGCGCGTGAACTCGGCGGCTTGCTCGGGGAAGGCGGCCGTGTAGGCAGCGAACTTTTCGTTCCAGGCAGCTTCGGCCTTGGTACCCAGATCCTTGGCGTTCCAGTCGGTGTAGACCTCGGCAGGGATCTCGAAGGGGCCGTAGGTCCAGCCCAGAGCAGCGCGGGTCAGTGCAATTTCTTCGGCGCCCAGAGGTTCGCCGTGGGCCTTGGCCGTGTCCTGACGGTTGGGCGAGCCCTTGCCGATATGGGTCTTGCAGCAGATCAGCGTGGGCTTGTCGGCGCTCTTCTTGGCGGCGGCGATGGCCTTGTCCAGGGCGTCCACATTGTGGCCGTCCACGGCGCGGATCACGTTCCAGCCATAGGCTTCGAAGCGCTCGGGCGTGTTGTCGATGAACCAGGGGGTTACCTTGCCGTCGATGGAGATGCCGTTGTCGTCGTACAGGGCGATCAGCTTGTTCAGCTTCCAGGCACCGGCCAAGGCGGCGGCTTCATGCGAGATGCCTTCCATCAGGCAGCCATCACCCAGGAACACATAAGTGTGGTGATCGACGATCTCGTGCTTGTCCTTGTTGAACTCGGCAGCCAGCAGCTTTTCAGCCAGTGCAAAGCCCACGGCATTGGTGATGCCCTGGCCCAGAGGGCCGGTGGTGGTTTCCACACCAACCGTGATGCCCACTTCGGGGTGGCCGGCAGTCTTGCTGTGCAGCTGACGGAAGTTCTTCAGCTCTTCGATGGGCAGGTCGTAGCCGCTCAGGTGCAGCAGCGCATAGATCAGCATGGAGCCGTGACCGTTCGACAGAATGAAGCGGTCGCGATTGGCCCAGTGAGGGTTCACGGGGTTGTGCTGGAGGTGGCGGCTCCACAGCGCTACGGCCATGTCGGCCATGCCCATGGGGGCACCGGGGTGGCCGGAATTGGCTTGTTGAACGGCATCCATTGCGAGTGCACGGATTGCATTCGCCATATTTTGAGTGTTGGCCATCAGGGCGCTCCGAAAAGGAGGGGTAATTCTGCTAAGCCCGTCATTTTAATGGAGGCCCAATTTTCGCAGGCGGGATGCGGGTCAATGCTCTACAGTGCAACCCCAGAAACAGGTGTCTTGCGCACCTCAAACCGTGTTGAAAAGCTGATTGCAATGACTGTAGAAAACGCTGCTTCCCTCCTGGTGCAACCCCCTGCAATGCTGCTGGCCGCAGGCCGGGGCGAGCGCATGCGGCCGCTGACAGATGTCACGCCAAAGCCGTTGCTCAAGGTGCAGGGCGTGCCGCTGCTGCAGTTGCACATGCAGGCGCTGCTGGCTGCCGGCGTGGCGCGGGCCGTCATCAATACCGGCTGGCTGGGGATGCAGATTCCCGCGTATTTCGGCGATGAATTCGTGCCGCAGCCCGATGCGGGTGCGAGCGCGAAGCTATCGCTTTCCTATTCGGCGGAACCCGAGAAAGCCTTTGAAACCGCGGGCGGAATCAGCCGCGCCCTGCCGCAGCTGGACCGGGTTTTCTGGCTGGCCGCAGGTGATGTCTATGCGCCGGATTTCAGCTTTGCGGTGCAGGATGCCCAGGCGTTTGCGCAAAGCGATGAACTGGCTCACCTGTGGCTGGTGCCCAATCCTGGACACAATCCGCGTGGCGACTTTGGTCTGAGCGAGGACGGCAAGGCACTGGATCTGCCTGCCGACGACGAGCGGCCACGCTACACCTACAGCACGATTGCGCTGTTGAAAGCCGAGTTGTTTGCAGCACCGTGGTTCGATGTGCAGCCCGGAAACCCCGAAGGCCAGCGTGCCCCGCTGGCCCCGTTGCTGCGCCGCGCCATGCAGGACGGCCGCGTGGGGGCCTCGCTCTACACCGGTCGCTGGGTCGATGTGGGCACGCCCGAGCGACTGGCCCAGCTCAATCGGGGCTGAGACATGAGCGCACGCAGCATCGACTGGCAAGGCTCGCACATCGTCCACGCCTGCACCGCGCGGGCAGACTGGGGCCAGTTGCTGCTGCTGACCCGGGACGGCGGCCTGCATGCGTTGAAGCTGCCAAGCGGCCGGAGCCAGCAACTGGCGCAGCTGGATTTGCCAGAGTCCACACCGCCTACACCGCACTGGACGCATGGCTTCAAAGTACATTGCGCGCTCAGTGGCAACTATGCGGTGATTGCAGATGATGGAGGCACATTTGGCGTGCTGGTAAATTTGCGTACGGGCGAGCGCGTCGTGCAGCTTTTTGGGGGCGACTACCACCCCAGGACCGTGCCTTTTTCCATCGCATTTGTCCAGCATCAGGGCCGCGATGTGCTGATTCACCGCACGCAGTGGAATCGGCTCGATGCCATGGATTGCGCGACGGGCGAGAACCTGACCGAGCGCGATGGGCTGGCATTCGAGCAGCCGCACTATCTGGACTATTTTCATGGCCGTCTTCTGCCCAGTCCTTCGCAGCAATGGTTGCTGGACGACGGCTGGGTTTGGGCGCCCGTGGGCATTCCCGCCGTGTGGTCGCTGCCCGCCTGGCTGGATGGCAACCGCTGGGAGTCCGAGGACGGCTCCTCGCGCAAGCGGCTGGCCCAGGGCGAGGGCTGGGACCAGCCTTGCGTGTGGCTGGATGACTCGCGCGTCGCGATCTGGAACGTGGGCAACTGGGATGACGATGGCTTTGGCGACTGCCTGCATGCGCCTGGCGTGGTGATCTTCGATATCCATGTGCCTGTGCCCGAGGAGGGCCATGCGGGCCAACTCTGGCCCATGCCCGGCTTGCCGCGCGCCCGGTATCTGCACTGCGTGAACGGTCGCTTGCTGGTGGTGGGTGAAGGGCAGGGCTGGCTCTGGGATGTGCCAACCCGCGAGCTGCTTTGTCACTGGCCGGATTTCGCGCCCCAAGGCTGGCACGCTCAGTGCGGCGAGCTGGTCGAGTGGTCGGCGCAGCAGATCAAAATACTTGCTCCCTAAACTTCCTTGGAACTCATGCCGGCAATGCGCACGAAGCTATGAGTTGAGGCGCCTCTCTGTGGATTGCACGAATGCTTGCCATGGCAAGCATCTGCTATGCTTTTTACTTTTCTGACTGGCGCAACCGGATGCAAATCCACAGTTCCTCTTGTGGCCGTCATCGGGTGAGTGCATGCAAATCGTTTTCTTCATGGCTCTGGTGGGGCTGGCCGCGTTCTGCCAGAACCTCACGGGCTTCGCGTTCGGGCTGATCTTTGTCGGCGTGGCAGGGGCCACGGGCCTGATGAATATTGCCGATGCGGCCAATGTGGCCTGTCTGCTGTCCATCATCAACGGCGTCAGCTATATGCGCGCCTACCGCTTCGAGCCGGACTGGGCCATGCTCAAACCCATGCTCATGAGCAGTGTGCTGGGCGTAGTCGGCGGGGTGCTGCTGCTGCACTGGCTCAGCGGCAATACGCTCAACGGCCTGCGCATGCTGCTGGGCATGGTGATCGTGCTGTGCGCCATGTTGCTGCTGATGCAGAAGAAGGCGCTGGACCAGCCTTCAGGCCCTGTTTCCATGTGGGTGGCCGGCGTGTCGTCGGGGCTGCTCGGTGGTTTGTTTGCCACACCTGGCCCGCCCATGGTCTATCACCTCTACCGTCAGCCGCTGGATCGCATGCTGGTGCGCCACTGCCTGTTTGCCATGTTTGTCTCCTGCTCCTTGCTGCGCGCTGCCATGGTGGCTGTGGAGGGGCAGCTGAACTGGGCGGTCATGGGCTGGACGGCGCTGGCCTTTCCTGTCGTCACGGGCGTGACCTGGTGGAGTGCCAGACATCCGCCTGCCTGGCCCAAAAGGCTGGTGGAATGGCTGGTCTGCGGCCTGCTGATTCTGTCTGGGGCAAGCCTGCTCTGGTCGGGCTGGCGCGCGAGTCAGCCCGAGGCCCTGGTGCCCGGTGATGCGATGGCACTGCTGGCCACCGGGATTCAGACCGACGCAAGGGCAGGAGCGCAATAGCTGACATCCGCAGATGTAAGCTGATGTACAGATGCCCGGCCAGCATTACGATATGCCCATGACTTCTGTATATGCCCAACGCCGCGCACGCTTGGCCGCCCAGTTGGGCGACGGCGGTGTCGCCATCATCCCTACGGCTCCCGAGCTGCATCGCAACCGCGATACCGAGTATCTGTATCGCCACGACAGCTACTTCTACTACCTCACGGGCTTTTCCGAGCCCAATGCCTGCCTGGTGCTGACCAGTGACGGCAAGAGCGTGCTGTTCTGTCAGCCCAAGGATCTGGAGCGCGAGGTCTGGACCGGCTATCGCCTGGGTCCCGAGGCTGCCAAGACCAAGCTGGGCATGACTCAGGCGTTCTCCAGCGATGAAATCAATTCCCGCCTGCCGCGCCTGCTGGAAAACCGTGAGCGCGTCTGGTTCCCCTTCGCCACCCACAAGGGCCTGGCCGAAGAGGTCGAAGGCTGGCTGGGCCAGGTGCGTGCCCGCTCGCGCTTTGGCGTGCTCTGTCCCACACAGCAGGGCGATGCCTGTGTGCTGCTGGACGAGATGCGTCTGGTCAAGGACGCGCACGAGCAGGACATCATGCGCCGCGCCGCGCAGATCAGTGCCCAGGCCCATGTGCGTGCCATGCAGCGCTCGGCCCGCATGATCCGCAATGGCGAGGAGGTGCGCGAATACCATCTGGACGCCGAGCTGCTGCACGAATTTCGCCAGCATGGCTCGCAGTACGTGGCCTACGGCTCCATCGTGGCAGCCGGTGCCAATGCCTGCGTGCTGCACTATCAGGCCGACAAGGCGCCGGTGCGCGCGGGCGAGCTGGTGCTGATCGACGCGGGCTGTGAACTGGATGGTTATGCCAGCGACATCACGCGCACCTTCCCGGCCGACGGCAAATTCAGCGGAGCGCAGCGTGCGCTGTACGACCTGGTGCTGGCCAGTCAGGAAGCGGCGATTGCCGTCACCAAGGCCGGCAAGCGCTTCAACGACCCGCATGACGCCACCGTCGCTGTGCTGGCCCAGGGCATGCTGGACCTGGGGCTGCTGGACCGTACCAAGTACGGCACAGCCGAGGATGTGATCGAGTCGCGTGCCTACTTCCAGTTCTACATGCACCGCACCGGCCACTGGCTGGGCATGGATGTGCATGACTGCGGCAGCTATGTGGAACCCAGCGAGCTGGGCGTGGTCAGCGAGCGCAAGGACCCGATCTCGGGCGAAACCATTGCCAATCGCCCCAGCCGCATCCTGCGCCCCGGCATGGTCACGACGGTGGAGCCGGGCATCTATGTGCGTCCTGCGCCCGGCGTACCCGAACAGTTCCACAACATCGGTATCCGCATCGAGGACGATGCCATCGTCACCGAGACCGGCTGCGAGCTCATCACCCGCGGCGTGCCGGTCAAGGCCGACGAGATCGAAGCGTTGATGCGTGACTGAGAGGCCTGAGCCAGGGTTCATCATGCCGCAGACCTTTACCCACCTGTCTCATCGCGCTGCGGCTAGGCCACAGTCTGCCGCGCGCATGGGCTTGCTGCTTTGGTTGCTGGGTCTGCCAGGCGTGGTGGCACTGGCCTGGACGACGCCGCCGGCCTGGCTGGCCGCTCTGGCCAGTGGCGGCTCCGACATTGTGGTTGGCTGGGCTGCGACGGCGGGGTTGAGCGTTCTGCTGGCGCTGAGCGTGGGCCTGGGGGGCAGGCTGGGCCCGAAGCTGGGCTTGAGCGCACCATTGATTCATGCCGTGGCCGAGGGGCGCATGCCCTGGCGCGGCGTGCGCGTGCTGAGCCTGCCCGGCGTGGCGGGTGGCGTGATCGGTGCCGCATGGCTGGTGACGTTGGCCGTGGTCTGGCCCGAAAGCATGTCTTTTGTGGACCCGGTCTACGGCCTGCCGTTATGGCCCAAGCTGCTCTACGGCGCGATTACCGAAGAGTTGCTGTTGCGTCTTGGCATGCTGACCGGCGTGATGTGGATGTTGTGGAAGGCCTTCGGCAGCCCCCGGCAGCGCCCGGACTGGCGGCTGGGCTGGGCGGCAATTGCATTGGCGGCCTTGCTGTCCGGCTGCATCCCGGTGTTTCTGGACTGGACCGTGGTCGGCGAGCTTCCGGTGCCGGTCGTACTGCAGCTGTTGGTGTGTGAAAGCGTCTACGGGTTGCTGGCGGGCATCATGTTCTGGCGCTACGGACTCGAGGCTGCCATGCTCACGCATGTGGTGACCTATCTGCTCTCGCACGGGCTGATCTGAGGTCCGCACATTTGAACCTGCCGGGCAAAACTGTTTCGACGCGGTCTTTGATGCGCTGCAGCAGGCGCACCGATTCGGGGGCGAATTTCGCTCTTATGCTTCTAAATCAGTAGCTGCAAGCACTTGAAATATCAACATTTCATGGTTTATTCACTGTGATCTAAAGAAAAGGCATGCGCAAGCAGCTACTGTTTTTGCTGTGCTGCAGCTGGCTTGCACTGCGCTGTTACGCTGTGCAAGATGCAGTCATGTAACCGCATTCGTGCCAGAATTGAAACCCGATTACATTCCATCGCGAGAGAGACATTTCATGCAAGTGAGTCGTGCTACCAAGATCGTCGCCACACTGGGCCCCGCTTCCAGCGATCCGCAACTGCTTGAACAAATGGTGCGCGAAGGCGTGAACGTCGTGCGCCTGAACTTCAGCCATGGCAAGGCGCAGGACCATATCGACCGTGCCACCATGGTGCGCGAGGCCGCCCAGCGTGCAGGCCGCGAAGTGGCCATCATGGCCGACCTGCAGGGTCCCAAGATCCGCGTCGGCAAGTTTGCCGAGGGCAAGGTCATGCTCGAGCCCGGTGAGCGCTTCGTGCTCGATGCATCGCGCACCGAACTGGGCGACATCAACGGCGTGGGCCTGGATTACAAGGAGCTGCCCCGTGATGTGAAGGCGGGCGATGTGCTGCTGCTCAACGACGGCCTGATCGTGCTGACCGTGGACGCAGTGCGCGGTGAAGAGGTGCACACCGTCGTCAAGCTGGGTGGCGAGCTGTCCAACAACAAGGGCATCAACAAGCAGGGTGGCGGCCTGACGGCTCCCGCACTGACCGCCAAGGACATGGAAGACATCAAGACCGCGATGTCCTTCCAGGCCGACTACGTGGCCGTGAGCTTTCCCAAGAACGCCACCGACATGGAAATGGCGCGCCAGCTGTGCAATGTGGCCGCTGCCCAGTACGGCCACAAGCCCGGCCTGATCGCCAAGATCGAGCGTGCCGAGGCCATTCCACGTCTGGAAGAGATTCTCAAGGTCTCCGACGGCATCATGGTCGCCCGTGGCGATCTGGCCGTGGAAGTGGGCAATGCCGCCGTGCCCGCGCTGCAGAAGAAGATGATCCGCATGGCGCGCGACATGGACAAGGTGGTGATCACCGCGACCCAGATGATGGAGTCCATGATCACCAACCCCGTGCCCACCCGTGCCGAAGTGAGCGACGTGGCCAATGCCGTGCTGGACGGCACCGATGCCGTGATGCTGAGCGCCGAAACCGCTGCCGGCAAGTACCCGCTGGAAACCGTGCGTGAAATGGCCGCCATCTGCGCCGCTGCGGAAGCGGCCGAAGACCGCGTCAAGGATGCCGACTTCAGCAACAGCCAGTTCAAGCGTACCGACCAGGCCATCGCCATCGGCGCGCTGTTCACCGCTCATCACCTCGGTGCCAAGGCCATCGTGGCGCTGACGGACTCCGGCTCGACCGCGCTGTGGATGAGCCGTCACCGCATCCATATTCCCATCTACGCCCTGACACCCAAGCTGGCCACGCAGCGCAAGATGGCGCTGTACCGCAACGTGCGCCCTCTGCTGATGGACACCAGCGCCGAGCGCGACATGGCGCTGGACCAGGCCAAGGGCCATTTGCTGGCCCGCGGCATCGTGCAGTCCGGCGATGTGTACGCCATCACCTGCGGCGAGCCCATGGGCCAGCCCGGTGGCACCAATATGCTCAAGATCTGCAGGGTGGAGTGAGCCCCCTGGGCGGCTATGCCGCTTCCCCCGAGGGGGGACGGCATCTTCGCTGCGAGGCGGCTCTTGCTCGATGTCTCTGACTTGAAGCATGCCTCATCAAGAAAGCTGCCAGCGCTTTATGCATAAGCGCTGGCAGCTTTCTTTTTTTGATGGCGTGAATCAGCCGAGCTGGGGTTGCAGGCGGCGTTTGAGCTGTTGGCGACGACGGGCTTGTTTAATCTGCAGGGCGCTGCGCCAGACCAGCACGGCGCTGGCGGTACCGACCAGCATGCCGGCCAGAACGTCCGACGGGAAATGCACGCCCAGCACCACGCGGCTGAGTGCCACGCTGGTGGCGAGAAGCCATGCGACAACAACCAGCCAGCGCTGATGTCTGCCCACACCCAGGTTGACGCCCTGAGCCAGGGCAAAGGCGCCGGCGGCGTGCATGCTGGGAAAGCTGGCGCTGGCACCATGTGATATCCACTGCATGCCCATGCCCAGTTGCGCCGGCCTGGGCATGGGAAAGCCCCAGCGAATCAGACGGCAGGTCACCCAGGCACATGCCATGGACAGCAAGGCCAGTTGCAGGCTGCGCCGCCAGCCTTTGCCAAGTGCCAGCATGGCGGCAATTACGGGCAGGGCGCATAGGCCGGGCAACCAGTTCGAGGCAAAGCGCGAGGCCTGAATCCACCACAGCGGGCTCTGGGTGTTGGCATTCAGAAAGTGAAATACGGGGGCATCGAAAAGCAGCATGAATGACCTTTGCGTGTGTGCTGCGCTCAGTCCTGGGCAAGCAGTTCGTCGGGAGAAAGGGCTGCATCCGCCGGTGCCTGGTGCGCCAGGCGGCGGGTGGTCAGCAGATCGCAAAACCAGCTGGCCGTCCAGCACAGCCAGGCGGTCCACAGCGTGTGGCTCATGAAGTGAGCGCCGCGCATCTGTTGGGCCAGGCCCAGGGCAAAACCTGCAACCAGAGCAGTGGCAAGCCACAGGCGCGCTACGCGCGGCAGGTCGTGGCGCAGCGCGAAGTAGCCGCTGATGAAGGCAAAGCCCGCCGAGGCGTGACCGGCCGGAAAGCAGTGGCCGCCGCCGCCATCTATGACACCCCAGGCCCAGTGCGAGACATAGTGTCCTACACCGCCGAAGTCGGCGAGGTCCCAGGGGCAGCTGGTCACGCTGATGCGTTTCATCAGCGCCATGATGATGAGCGAGACCAGCGCGCCCACCACCAGTTGTATCCGGCGTGGGTAAGACACTTTTCGCATCCAGCCGATAGGCCACCAGATCATCAGGCTCAGCCCCATGACGATGGCCCAGGCCAGTTTGCGCGCACCTTCATGGGCAATGTTGACCATGAACCAGTCGTTCTGCAGGGCAAAGCCCTGGCTGCTGCCAAACCAGTGCGCCATGGGCATGTCCAGGCTGCTCATGTCCCAGGCCAGTATGCAGGTCAGGGCAATGACGGTCCAGCTCAGCAGGGCTGGAGCGGAGGCTCGGCGAAGAGGAGGGAGGGGGAGCGAGGGGGCGGACGACTTCATGGCCGCCACGATAGAAAGCGCTTCTTAACAAGCGCTTAAGAGCAGGCTCAGCCCTGGGCCGCCCATGCGCTGCGCAAGCGCTTGAGATGCGGCATGACGCGCAGATGACGGCGACGACGCAACTGGAAGGCGATATGCCAGACGATGAGCGCACCGCTGATGCCTACCAGCGCGCCGGCCATCAGATCGGACGCAAAGTGCACCCCCAGATGGACGCGGCTCCAGGCGATGCCGATGGCGGCTATCCAGGCCAGCCAGACCAGCGGCTTGCGGTGGCGGGTTGCGCCCAGGCTGAGGGCCATCGCCAGGGCAAAGGCTCCGCTGGCATGCAGGCTGGGAAAGCCGGCACGTCCGCCATGCTGAATCCATAGCGTGCCCAGATTGAGCTGGAACGGGCGCGGAGCCGGGAAGCCCCAGCGTATGAGTCTGGCGATCAGCCAGGCCGTGGCCATGGACAGCAGCAGCATCAACATGGTGCGGCGTGTTGCCGGTGAGCCGAACACCAGGGCGATGAGGACAAGAATGCCGCTGAGATTGGGCAGCCAGGCCGAGAGTGTTCGTGCCAGCTGGATGCTGAACCAGTGCGTCTGGGCATCGGCATTGAACAGCGCAAACAGAAATGGATCGAAGAAGAACATGAAGGCGCTGCGGCAGATTGCGGCAATGGAGGGTGGCCGATGTTAAAGCGAAATGCTGGCTTGCGGATGTCAAGCCCATGCGCAAGCAGGGGAGGTGGGCATCGGCGTTGACCGGCCAGTTGAGCGGATTGCGGATTGCCGCGCACAATGCGTGCATGCGAATTCTGGTGGTCGAAGACAACGAAGGCATTGCAGCAGGGCTGCGAACCAATCTCATGCAGCGCGGCTATGCGGTGGATGTGTGCGCCAGCGTGGCCGAGGCCTGGCATGCCCTGAGTGCCGAGCGCTTCGATGCCGTGTTGCTGGACCTGGGTCTGCCCGACGGTGATGGCAGCGAGGTCGTGCGCCGCCTGCGCCTGCAGACAGGCCGGCCCGGTGTGCCGCAACTGCCCGATCCGGCCACGCCGGTGCTGATCCTCACGGCACGCGATCAGGTGCAGG
Organism: Comamonas thiooxydans; assembly: GCF_002157685.2. Classification (NCBI taxonomy): domain Bacteria; kingdom Pseudomonadati; phylum Pseudomonadota; class Betaproteobacteria; order Burkholderiales; family Comamonadaceae; genus Comamonas; species Comamonas thiooxydans. The sequence goes on along the minus strand of NZ_AP026738.1, from coordinate 5,721,529 downwards.
ACCGGGTCGCGGGGCTCAATCTGGGCGCCGATGACTATCTGGTCAAACCCTTTGACATGGACGAGCTGGAGGCCCGCTTGCGCGCCATGATGCGCCGCGCGGCCGGTCAGGCATCGCCGGTGATCCGCCATGCGGATCTGGAGGTGGACCCGGCTGCCCGCACCATCAGGCAGGCGGGGCAGAAGGTGGAGGTTTCACCGCGCGAATTTGCCGTGCTCTGGGCCTTGTTGCTTGCGCGCGGGCGGGTGCTGTCGCGCCCGCAAATCGAGGAGCATCTCTACAGCTGGGGCGATACGGTGGAGAGCAATGCCGTGGAGGTCTATGTCCACCATCTTCGCAAGAAGCTGGGCCAGAAGATCATTGTGACCATGCGCGGTGTGGGCTACTTCATGCCGCAGGAGCAGGAGTGAAGGCCATCCCGCAGACCGGCATGCGCCGCAGCTCGCTGCAGCTGAATCTGCTGGCCTGGGTGCTGGGCGCGCTGGCGCTGGTCTGGGGCAGCTTTGTCATCTGGGGCTACCAGACAGGGGTGCACGAGGCCGATGAGCTGACCGATGGACACCTGGCAGGAGTGGCTGCGCTGACCTTGAACTGGCATGTGCAGGACGATGTGCCGGTCGGGCAGACCACGGCTGTCCAGCCGCCTGCAGGCCTGCACGCCCACGACTATCAGGAGTCGCTGAGCGTGATGCTCTGGAATGCGCAAGGCCTGCTGATCTCGCGCACCGGACAGGCGCCTTTACCGAATTTCGACATCGAGCAGGGCTTTGCCACGATTGGTGCGGATGAACGCAAGGCCTGGCGCAGTTATACCCAGTGGAGCCATGACAGGACAGCCAAGGTCACGGTGATGATTGACCTGGCCGAGCGCGACAGTCTGGCCGACGACATCGCCATGCAGATGATAGAGCCAGGCTTCTGGCTGCTGCCCGTGATTGTGATTGCGCTGGGTGTGGCCATGCGCCGCGGCATGCGCCCGCTCAATCAGCTCACGCAGCGCGTGGAGGCGCTGGATCTGAGTCGTGACCAGCGTCTGTCCGACGCCCATGTGCCGCGCGAGCTCTCGCCCATGGTCAGCTCCATCAATACCTTGCTCGACCGCCAGCAGGAGGCATTGGAGCGCGAGCGCAATCTGGCCAATGAAGTGGCCCACGAACTGCGCACGCCTCTGGCCTCCATCGCTTTGCAGGCCCAGGCACTGAAGTCGGGGGGGCAGACCGATACCGCTGTCATGCAGGCCGCGCTGCAGCGCATCGGTCAGGACGCCCTGCATGCCGGCCATGTGCTCGATCAGTTGCTGACTCTGGCCCGGGCTGGACGCGGCATGCTGGATGCGCCTTTGCAGACCGTGAACTGGGCCGATGTGGTGCGCAATGTGGCGGCGGCGCAGGCCCAGCATGCCTGGCAGCGTGAAGACATGATCTCCGTGGAGGCCCCGCAGGAGCTGCCAGTGCGCGGCAATGCGCTGCTGCTCGATTCGGCCCTGCGCAATCTGGTGGAAAACGCTGTGCGTCACACGCCGACGGGCACGCAGATCGAGGTGCAGGCCGGCCTTGACAGCGTCCAGGAACGGGCCTGGGTGCAGGTCTGCGATGACGGCCGACGTGATGCCGCACCGGTACATGTGCCGCCCGTGGACAGCCTGCATCTGGGCCATGAAATCGTCAGCCGTGTCATGCAGGCCCATGGCGGGCGCTTCATGGTGGCCGAGGCACCGCAAGGCTTCACCACCTGCTATCGCATGGAAATACCGCTAGCCGGTTAAAATGCCCGGTTACTAAGCGGTTACCGAAGTGTGGCCGCTGGTCTTTCCCCGGGCCACAGCTGCAGTGCGGCGCACTGCAGTGATTCATCGCCGGGGGCGTTGCCTCTCAAAACTTTGAACGGAACCCACCATGCCTTTGATCTCGATGCGCGAAATGCTGGACCATGCTGCTGAAAACGGCTATGGCATCCCCGCCTTCAACGTGAACAACCTGGAGCAGGTCCAGGCCGTGATGTCGGCGGCTGACGAAGTCGGCGCGCCCGTGATCCTGCAGGCCAGCGCCGGTGCCCGCAAGTACGCCGGTGAGCCCTTCATCAAGCACCTGATCCAGGCGGCCGCCGAGATGTACCCCCACATCCCCCTGGTGATGCACCAGGACCATGGCACCACGCCTGAAGTCTGCCAGGGCGCGCTGAACCTGGGCTTCGGCTCGGTGATGATGGACGGCTCGCTGATGAGCGACGGCAAGACCCCTTCGTCCTTCGACTACAACGTGGACGTGACCCAGAAGGTGGTGGCCATGGCCCACCAGATCGGCGCCACCGTGGAAGGCGAGCTGGGTTGCCTGGGCAACCTGGAAACCGGCGAAGCCGGCGAAGAAGACGGCATCGGTGCCGAGGGCAAGCTGGACCACAGCCAGATGCTGACCGACCCCGAAGAAGCCGCCGTGTTCGTCAAGGCGACCCAGCTGGACGCGCTGGCGATCGCCATCGGCACCAGCCACGGCGCCTACAAGTTCAGCCGCAAGCCCACGGGCGACATCCTGGCGATCTCGCGCGTCAAGGAAATCCACGCCCGCATCCCCAACACCCACCTGGTGATGCATGGTTCCTCTTCCGTGCCCCAGGAGCTGCTGGCCATCATCAACCAGTACGGTGGCAAGATGAAGGAAACCTACGGCGTGCCCGTGGAAGAGATCCAGGAAGCCATCAAGTACGGCGTGCGCAAGATCAATATCGACACCGACATCCGTCTGGCGATGACTGGCGCCGTGCGCAAGTTCCTGGCAGAGAACCCCGACAAGTTCGACGCCCGCGAATGGCTCAAGCCTGCCCGCGAAGCGGCCAAGCAAGTCTGCAAGGCCCGCTACATCGAGTTCGGCTGCGAAGGCCAGGGCGCCAAGATCAAGGGCTATAGCCTGGAGCAAATGGCCAAGAAGTACACCGCCGGCGATCTGGCCCAGCTGGTCAAGTAAACTCAAGTTTGATAGCTGTCAGCGCTTTATCAGTAAGCGCTGGAGGCTGAAAACATTTAAAGCCCGCAGTCTGATGCCTGCGGGCTTTTTTCATGGGTTTTGACTTCTGTTACCAAGGTGACCCGGCTTGTTTCCTAGGGTTACTACAGTATCGAACGACCGTGCTTTTTATCACAATGGCCGGATCAGACGATAAGACACGGAGACAGAAGAATGAGTGACCGTCCTTGGCTGAATGCATATCCAGAGGGAGTTCCTGCGGACATCGATGCGTCCCAGTATCCATCGCTGGTGGCCTTGATGGAAGAGGCATTTGCCAAGCATGCCGACAAGGTGGCCTATTCCTTCATGGGCAAGGAGCTGACCTTCGCCCAGGTCGATGCGCAGAGCAAGCTCTTTGCCGCCTATCTGCAAAGCCTGGGGCTGCAGCGCGGCGACCGCGTGGCGCTGATGATGCCCAATATTCCCCAGTACCCGGTGGCCGTGGCCGGGGTGCTGCGTGCCGGCTATGTGCTGGTCAACGTCAACCCGCTCTACACGGCACGCGAGCTCGAGCATCAGCTCAAGGATTCGGGCGCCAAGGCCATCGTCATCATCGAGAACTTCGCCAAGACGCTGCAGGACGGCATGCATGGCAGCGCCGTGCAGCACATCGTGCTTTGCGCCATGGGCGACGAGCTGGGCCTTTTGAAGGGCATGCTGGTCAATTACGTGGTGCGCTCCGTCAAGAAGCTGGTGCCGCCTTTCAGCCTGCCCGGTGCCGTGCGCTTCAAGGATGCACTGGCCAAGGGGCGTGGTGCGACCTTGAACGCACCGGTGCTCAAGGCAGACGACATGGCACTGCTGCAATACACGGGCGGCACCACGGGCGTGAGCAAGGGGGCTGTGCTGCTGCACAGGAACATCATCGCCAACGTGCTGCAGTCCGAAGCCTGGAACGAGCCTGCCATGAAGAAGGTGCCGGCCGGCGAACAGCCCACCAGCATCTGCGCGCTGCCGCTCTATCACATCTTCGCGTTCACGGTGAACATGATGCTGGCCATGCGTACCGGCGGCAAGACCGTGCTGATCCCCAATCCGCGCGATCTCAAGGCCACGCTCAAGGAGCTGTCCAGACATCGTTTCCACAGCTTTCCGGCCGTGAACACCTTGTTCAACGGACTGGCCAACCACCCCGACTTCGGCACCGTGGACTGGAGCCATCTCAAGGTCTCGGTGGGCGGCGGCATGGCCGTGCAGAGTGCCGTGGCCGAGCTGTGGCTCAAGAAGACCGGCTGTCCCATCTGCGAGGGTTACGGCCTCTCGGAAACCAGTCCCTCGGTGACCTGCAATCCGGTCACGGCCACGGCTTACTCGGGCACCATAGGCGTGCCCCTGCCCAGCACCTATGTGAAGCTGGTCGGCAGCGACGGCCAGGACGTGAGCGAGCCGGGTCTGCCCGGTGAAGTCGCCGTGCTGGGGCCGCAGGTCATGGCTGGTTACTGGCAGCGCCCTGACGAGACCGCCAAGGTCATGACGGCCGATGGCTACTTCCTCACCGGCGACATCGGCACCATGGACGAGCGCGGCTTTGTGAAGATCGTGGATCGCAAGAAAGACATGGTCATCGTCAGCGGCTTCAATGTCTACCCCAACGAGGTCGAGGACGTGGTCTCCAACTGCCCCGGCGTGCTGGAGTGCGCGGTGGTCGGCGTACCCGACGAAAAGTCCGGCGAGGCCATCAAGCTCGTCGTCGTCAAAAAAGACCCGGCATTGACGGAGCAGGCCATCCGCGACTACTGCCATGCCAATCTGACTGGCTACAAGCGTCCGCGCCACATCGTCTTTCGCACCGATCTGCCAAAGACTCCCGTGGGCAAGATCCTGCGCAGGGAGCTGCGCGACGCTTGAGAGTTTTTCATCTTGTCCTTCAAGGCGAGTTCACAGGAGCGCTTGGCGCTCCTTTTTTTATGCCTGTTTTCAGGTCGGTGCCTGTGTGGGCGGGGGCAAACGCCGCACCGATACCTGTCTCCACCGCAGCAACAAGGAAATGTGCTTGTTGATATCGGGCAAGTCTTCTTATAATTGTTTCGCCAAATGAACCTGGTTTTATTAGTAAAACAAAAAGCAAATCGCTTTTTGTGTTCTACAACGGTTTCAGGAGAGACATATGAGCGAGATCGCACAAGACAACAGCGCCCGTACTTGGGATCGCCCCGAGGGCTCCAGCTTTGAAGACTGGATGAGCACACGCATTGCGCGCTTTGCCACGCGCAAGTACGACTTCGATGCCCTGAAGTTCCAGGCCGACTTTGATCCCAAATACCGCCGCGGCCAGATGCGTTACATCGGCACGGGCGGCACGGGCGTGGCCTCCGACAGCAACACCATTCCGTCGGAGAACTTCACCTTCTCCACCATGGTGATTCCCGCCGGCCATGAAGGCCCTTCGCATCTGCACACCGATGTGGAGGAAGTGTTCTTCGTGATGCGCGGCAAGCTCAAGCTGGTGCTGGAAAAGGACGGCGAGCGTTTCGAGACCATCCTGACCGATCGCGATGTGGTTTCGGTGCCGCCCGGCGTCTACCGCGAAGAGATCAATGTCGGTGATGAGGATGCGCTGATGTGCGTGATGTTGGGCGCCAAAAAGCCCGTCACCCCGACCTATCCACCCGAGCATCCTCTGGCCAAGATCAAGCGCTGAGCTTTGTCATGCACGAGGATTTGCTGTCGCTGAAACTGCAGCAGCTGCAGACCGGTTTTCCCGAGCGGCTGGTGAAGCTTCCGCAGAAGGCCCAGGTCGCCTGGCGCGAGGCAGGCGACGCCGGCTCCGATTTCGCGGTGGTGCTGCTGCATGGCATCAGCTCCGGGGCTGCATCCTGGCTGGATGTGGCGCTGCAGCTGGCTGACAAAGTGCGTGTCCTGGCCTGGGATGCGCCCGGTTATGGCGTGTCGACGCCGCTGGCCCAGCCGGCGCCTGCCGATGCCGACTATGCGCAGACGCTGGCCCAGTCGCTGCTTGTGCTGGGCGTGCGGCGCTGCATGCTGGTCGGACACTCGCTGGGCGCCCTGATGGCAGCCAGGCTGGCTGCCATGGCCGCACCAGGACTGGTCGAGCAACTGGTGCTCATCAGTCCGGCAGGCGGCTACGGCGCCCCAGCCAAGGCCGAGCAGCAGGCCAAGGTGCGCGAGGGTCGTCTGGCTTCGCTGGCCGAGAAGGGTGTCGCCGGTCTGGCGGCCGTCATCGATCAGCGCCTGGTGTCCTCCGAGGCTCCTGAAGCCGTGCGTGCATGGGTGCGCTGGAATACGGCGCGCATGCAGCCGCAGGGCTATGCGCAGGCGGTCGAGCTGCTTTGCGGCAGCGATCTGGCACAGGCACGGGGCAGGCTTGGCATGCCGGTCGAGGTTTGGGTCGGCGAGCACGATGTCGTGACTACACCTGCAGCTTGCAAGTCCTGGTCCGAAATGCTGGGCGCGCACTACGGTACGCTTGCGGCTGCCGGTCATGCTTCACCCGTGGAACAACCAATGGAGGTCGCGCATAGGCTGGCATCTTTGTTGAACCAAAGCTATTGCCCTAATACCAGCTGATTGCTATGAGCGAAACCCCTGAGATTTCAACCAACGAACAAGATCGTTACACCGTGCCAGCTCTGGATCGAGGACTGCGCCTGCTGGCCTGCTTTGGTCCGGCGCAGCCGGTCTGGAGTGCGCCCGAGCTGGCGCGCAGCCTCGAGCTGCCGCGCTCCACGGTGTTTCGCATGTTGACCACGCTTGAAAACTCGGGGTATCTGCAGCGCAGCGGAACCGAATACCGGCTCGGTCTGGCCGTGCTGCGCCTGGGCTATGACTACCTGTCCACCCAGCCGCTGGCGCAACTGGCCGAGCCTGTGCTGCAGGCCTTGTGCGAGGAGCTGGGCATGACCAGCAATCTTGCATTGCGCGACGGCACTTCCGTGGTCTATGTGGCACGCGTCACTCCGTCCGGAGCATTCCAGGGCGCTGTGCGCGTGGGATCGCGTCTGCCGGCGCACGCGACGGTGCTGGGACGAGCCCTGCTGCATGACATGGATGCCGCGCAGCTGCGCTCGGTGTTTGGCGGCGAGGAACTGCCCCAGTTCTCCGAGAGCACGCCGCGCAATATCGACGAGCTGCTGCGCCTGCTGGCCGAGGATCGCGAGCGTGGCTATGCCATGGGCGAGGGCTTTTACGAGCCTGGCGTTTCCAGTATTGCAGCGCCGGTGCGCGCCGCAGACGGGCGGGTGGTAGCGGGGCTGGCCATGGCCATTCCGTTTACCGAGTTGGGGCCCGAAAAAACCCAACTCTGGGTGCAGAAGGTGCAGGAGGCGGCAGAGACTCTGTCCGCTCATTTGCGCCAGCAGCACCCGGACCATTTGCGCTGACCCCGATCACGCCGGGCCAGCGCATTTTTCAGGAGGCTAGAGATGAAAAATATTGCTTTGATTGGCTGCGGCGCGATTGGCTCCAGTGTTCTGGAGCTTTTGAGCGGAGATACCCGGTTGCAGGTGGGCTGGGTACTGGTTCCCGAGATTACGGCAGCCGTGCGCGAGACGGCTGCCCGCCTGGCGCCACAGGCGCAGCTGCTGCAGGCCTTGCCCGCTGACGCGGTGCCGGATCTGCTGGTGGAATGCGCGGGTCACGCAGCCATCGAGGAGCATGTGCTGCCGGCCCTGGCGCGCGGCATTCCTGCGGTCATCGCATCCATAGGCGCTTTGAGCGCGCCGGGCATGGCCGAGCGCGTACAGGCTGCGGCCGAGGCTGGCAAGACGCAGGCCCAGCTGTTGTCGGGCGCCATCGGCGGCATTGATGCCCTGGCGGCGGCGCGTGTCGGCGGACTGGACACGGTGGTCTACACGGGCCGCAAGCCGCCCAGAGCCTGGAGCGGCACTCCGGCCGAGCAAGTCTGCGATCTGGAGGCCTTGACCGAAGCCTTTTGCATCTTTGAAGGCACGGCCCGCGAGGCGGCCCAGCTCTATCCCAAGAATGCCAATGTGGCGGCCACGCTGTCGCTGGCGGGCCTGGGCCTGGACAAGACCATGGTGCGCCTTTTCGCCGACCCGGCCGTCGATGAAAACGTGCACCACGTCGAGGCGCGCGGCGCTTTCGGCGCCATGGAGCTGACCATGCGCGGCAAGCCGCTGGCGGCCAACCCCAAGACATCGGCGCTGACCGTGTACAGCGTGGTGCGCGCCGTGCTCAACAACGTGGCTTCCCTGGCCATCTAACCCGGTACTGACCCGTTCCAGCCATGTGCCGTGCCGGTGGCATCGGTCTTGCTTGCGTGCTTGCAAAAATGCGCGCAAGCACCGCCCATCTGAGCATGGCATCCATGGTGTCAGGTCTTTGCCCGCCGGCCTTTGCGCTGCATCAAGCCTGATGCGCATCGGCATTTAGCCTTTTTGAAATTTCCGTTCTCCCAGGAGACAAGACCATGCAACGTTCCGCCTTCCTCAAGTCCTGCCTGGCGCTGGCCTGCACCGCTGCGCTGCCCGCCGCCATGTCCCCGGCCTTCGCTGCCAGTGCCGCCGAACAGCTGTCCAGCGGTCAGTTCACCATCATTGCGCCGTTCCCCGCCGGCGGCGCGGTGGACATCCTGTCCCGCATCCTGGCCACAGGCCTGACCGAGGAGTACAAGCAGGCCTCCATCGTCGACAACCGCCCCGGTGCCAACGGCAACATCGGCATCGACATGGTCAAGCGCGCCAAGCCCGACGGCCATACCTTGCTGGTCGTGCCTCAGGGCAACCTGACCATCAATCCCACGCTGATGCCCAAGCTGCCCTACAACGTGTTCGGCGACTTCGTGCCCGTGGCCTCCATGGGGCGTGCGGCCAATGTCATCGTCGTCAATCCGCAGGTGCCGGCCAAGACCATCCAGGAGCTGGTGGCCCTGTCCAAGTCCAAGCCCAATTCGATCAGCTATGCCTCGCCCGGCGTGGGCTCCAGCCTGCACCTGGCCGGCGAGTTGTTCAAGGACAAGTCGGGTGCCGACATCATGCACGTGGCCTACAAGGGCTCGGGACAGGGCCTGAACGATGCCCTGGGCGGTACCATCCCCATGCTGATCGCCAACATGCCCACCGTGCTGCCCCATGTGCAGTCGGGCAAGCTGCGCGCCCTGGCCGTGACCGATGCCACGCGCTCGAGCTTCCTGCCCAATGTGCCGACACTGGCCGAGGCTGGTGTTCCGGGTATTGCCGTTTCGTCCTGGTATGGCGTGCTGGCTCCGAAGAACACACCGCCCGAAGTGGTCAAGCAGCTGGCCGAGGACATCGACAAGGTCATGAAGACCCAGGCCGCGCAGAACCAGCTCAAGGCCCAGGGCATGACCCCCTGGGTGGTCAAGGGCGATGCCTTTGGCGAGCTGATCCGCAAGGAGACCGCGCTGTGGGCGCCCGTGGTCAAGAGCCACAATATCGTGGCGCAGTAAACCGCCATGCTCTAATCGCGCCTCTTGCGCTTCCCACAAAAGCGGCCCTGTGCCGCTTTTGTGCTTTCACCAGGGCCGCCTGGCCCATGTTCCGGAGTACCCCCATCCATGACGCTTGCCATTCTCAGCGCTCTTGCCGAAGAACAACACGGCCTGGTCGACGCCATGCAGGACATGCAATGCCTGCGCCATGCCGGGCGCGATTTCTGGCTGGGCCGGCTGCATGGCCACGAGGTGGTGTGCGCGTTGTCGGGCATCGGCAAGGTGGCCGCTGCCACCACCACCGCCGCGCTGATCGAGCGCTTTGGCGTGCGCGGCATTCTGTTCACCGGCGTGGCTGGCGGCATCGGCGCCGACGTGAACGTGGGCGATGTGGTGATCGCGCGGACTTTCCTGCAGCATGACATGGATGCCTCGCCGATCTTTCCGCGCTGGCAATTGCCCGGTTACGGCCGCAGCACCCTGGCCTGCGACGAGGCGGCGACGGACCGACTGGTGCAGGCCGCAGACTCGGCGCTGCGCTCGGGCATCGTGGCTTCATATGCTTCGGCCTGCGTCCATGAGGGCCTGATTGCCAGCGGCGATCAGTTTGTCAGCTCGCGCCAGGCCAGCGCACAACTCAGAGCCGATCTGGAGGCAGCCGGCCATGCCGTGCTGGCCGTGGAGATGGAGGGCGCTGCCGTGGCCCAGACCTGCCTGGATTACGGCACGCCATTTACCGCAATGCGCACCATCTCGGACCGGGCGGACGACAGCGCCCATGTGGATTTTTCGGATTTCGTGCGCACGGTGGCAAGCCGCTACGCGCAACGCGTGGTGCTGGACTTTCTGCGCCTGACGCCCGCGAAAAAGCAGACTGTTTGCTAATCTTTTAATAGCTGTAAGCGATTGATAAATATGAGTTTTAGGGTGTTTTAAACCTGAGCTCATTCATTGATAGGCGCTATAAGCTATTGGTACTGATGACTTCTGATCCAGCCTGCCGACAACTGCGGGCCGGATACCTTTTGTTGCTCCGTTTTCCTTTCAACCGCGCTTGTCGCGGTTTTTTTACGCCCGTATGTCGCTGTGGTGTGCTGACTACGGGTTTCTCCGGGTATTGACTCAAAACAAGGCTCACTAAACTGCAGGCTTGTTTCAAGAAAAAAGTGTCATTTCATATTTGAAACAAACAAGGTTTAAGATGACCCTCAACACCATGCCTTCCACCGGTCAGCTCGCTGGGCGCCGGATCCTTGTCACCGGCGCTGCGCGCGGCCTGGGTTTTGCTTTTGCGCAGACGCTGTGCCAGCAGGGGGCGCGGCTCGTCTTGGCCGATCTGCGCGCCGAATTGCTGAGCGAAGCAGTTGCCAAGCTGCGTGCCATGGGCTTCGAGGCTCACGGCGTCGCCTTTGATGCGAGCAACCCGGCTTCCATAGAACAGTGCGCACAGCAGGCCGTGCAGACGCTCGGCGGTCTGGATGGCCTGGTCAACAACGCGGCCGTGACGGACTCCGGCGGCAAGGGTATGGACGACATCGCCCTGGAAAAATGGGATCAGGTGATGAACGTCAATGTGCGCGGCGTCTGGCTGATGACCCGTGCCTGCCGTGCGGCGCTCAAGGACAGCGGGCGCGGCGCCATCGTCAATCTGGCTTCCGACACCGCCATGTGGGGCGCCCCCAATCTGATGGCTTATGTGGCCAGCAAGGGCGCCGTGATGGCCATGACGCGCTCCATGGCGCGCGAGCTGGGCGCGGATGCCATCACCATCAATGCCGTGGCTCCGGGCCTGGTTCTGGTCGAGGCCACCGAGTACGTGCCCGAGCACCGTCATCGCCTCTACATCGACCAGCGCGCGCTGCAGCGTGAGCAAGGGCCAGAGGATGTTTCGGGTGCCGTGTCCTATCTGTTGTCGGACGGTGCGCGCTTCGTGACGGGGCAGGTCCTGCCCGTCAACGGCGGCTTCGTCATGAATTGAAAAATGAAGAGCCCCCTGAGTCGCTGCGCGCCTTCCCCCCAGGGGGACGACAGCCTCGCTGTGGGGCGGCCCTTGCTTGCTGTCTCTGGCGAAAGAAACGGTGCATACAGCGGGGGAGCTTCCGGCTTGGGTGCAACAAGCTGGAATGAACCGAAAGTTGGATATGTCTGCTTCCACTATTCCTGAAGATACCGGTGGTGCGCCGGACGGCGGCGCCGACAAGTACATGGTGCCCGCGCTGGAGCGCGGTCTGCGCCTGCTGCAGGAGTTCGGCCGCGACAACGCCACGCTGGGTGCTCCCGAGCTGGCACGTCGCCTGCAGCTGCCGCGCGCCACGGTGTTTCGCATGCTCAACACGCTGGAGAGCATGGGCTTTCTGCAGCGCGCAGAGGGCGGCAACGACTACCGGCTGGGCCTGTCCGTGCTGCGTCTGGGTTTCGAGTTCCTGTCCTCCATGGACCTGACCGAGCTGGGCCAGCCCGTGATCGCGCGGCTGTGCGACGAAATCCGTTTCCCCTGCAACATCGTGGTGCGCGACGGCCGCTCCATCGTCTATGTGGCCAAGGTCACGCCGCCGACACCGCTGACCAGCTCGGTGCGTGTGGGCACGCGGCTGCCCGCCCATGCCACGCTGCTGGGTCGCATCCTGCTGGCCGACCTGTCGCTGCCAGAGCTGCGCGCCCTCTATCCCGAAGAGCAGCTGGAAGGCCATTCGCCCAATACGCCCAGGACCGTGATCGATCTCTTCGACCTGGTTCAGTCCGATCGCGAGCGTGGCCATGTGGCCGGTGCGGGCTTCTACGAAAGCTCGATCTCCACCATCGCGGCGCCCGTGCGCGATCACAGCGGCCGAGTCATCGCAGCCCTTGGGGTGACCCTGGCCTCGGCCCAGATCGACCTCGCGCGCCAGACGGAGCTGGTGCCGCGCGTCTGCGCGGCGGCCGCCGAACTGTCGGAGCTGCTCAACTACCGGCCGCAGTCCAGCGCGCAGGTTCTGTCCATCACTTCAAGGCGCGCAGGAGGCGGCCATGCATGATTTCACACTCGACGCCACGGCCGTCGTCACCGGCGGCTCTTCTGGCATAGGCCTGGCCACGGTGGAGCTGCTGCTGGCCCAGGGCGCACGCGTGGCCCTGTGCGGCCGCAATCCCGAGCGTCTGGAGCAGGCCGTAAGGCAGCTGCTGGAGCGCCACCCCGAGGCTGGCACGCGCCTGTTCGCACAGGCCTGCGACGTGCTCGATGCCGAGCAGGTGCAGCAGTTCGCCCGCGCCAGCGAAGCGGCCCTGGGCCCGGCTTCCATCCTCATCAACAACGCGGGGCAGGGACGCGTCTCCACCTTCGAGAACACCAGTGACGAAGCCTGGACCGAGGAGCTGCACCTGAAGTTTTTCTCGGTGCTGCATCCCACGCGCGCCTTTCTGCCCCAGCTCGAGCGCGGCGAAGGCTCGGCCATTGTCTGCGTGAACTCGCTGCTGGCCTCCCAGCCCGAGCCGCACATGGTCGCCACCTCGGCCGCGCGCGCCGGCCTCAAGAACCTGGTGCGTTCCATGGCCACCGAGTTCGCACCCAAGGGCATACGCGTCAACGGCATCCTGGTCGGCCTGATCGAGTCCGGCCAGTGGCGCCGCCGCTTCGAGGCTCGCGAGGACAAGGGCCAGACCTGGGAGCAGTGGAGCGGCGCGCTCGCAAGCACAAAGCACATCCCCATGGGGCGCCTTGGCAAGCCCGCCGAAGCGGCCCGCGCCATTTTCTTTCTTGCTACGCCACTGTCGTCATACACGACGGGCAGCCATATCGACGTTTCCGGAGGCCATTCTCGTCATGCCTAAGCAAAATCAAATCACCGTCGGCGCCGTCATTGCCGAGTTCCTCGAGCATTGCGACGTGAAGGCTGCCTTCGGGGTGATCTCCATCCACAACATGCCCATCCTCGATGCCATGTTTGCGCGCGGCAAGGTCCGCTTCGTGATGGCGCGTGGCGAGGCCGGCGCCGGCAACATGGCCGACGCCTGCGCGCGTTCCACCTCCAGCCTGGGCGTGTGCATCACCAGCACCGGCCCGGCGTCGGGCAACATCGCCGGCAGCCTGGTGGAAGCCTATACGGCCGGCACGCCGCTCTTGCACATCACGGGCCAGATCGAGACCCAGTATCTGGACAAGAAGCTGTCGTACATCCACGAGGCGCCGGACCAGCTGACCATGCTGAAGTCCGTCTCCAAGGCTGCCTTCCGCGTGCTGAGCGCCGAGACCTGCCTGTCCACGCTCAAGGCCGCGGTGCAGACCGCGATGACCGCCCCGACGGGCCCGGTCAGCGTGGAGATCCCGATCGACATCCAGCAGGCGCTGATTGACATGCCTGCCGACCTGTCACCGCTGCCGGTGGCCGTGCTGGCGCCCAGCGAAGCCGCGCTCGACGCGCTGGCCGAGCAGCTGGCCAAGGCCAGGCGTCCGCTGCTGTGGCTGGGCGGCGGCGCCCGCCATGCCGGCGCTGCCGTGCAGCGTCTGAAGGCCCTGGGCTTCGGTATCGTGAGCACCGGCCAGGGCCGCGGCATCGTGGCCGAGGACGATCCCGCATCCCTGGGCGCCTACAACATCCAGAAGCCCGTCGAAGCCTTCTACCAGCGCTGCGACGCCATGCTGGCCGTGGGCACGCGCCTGCGCAGCAACGAAACCCTGAAGTACGAACTCAAGCTGCCGCGCCCGCTGCTGCGCATCGATGTGGACGCCGCCCAGCAAGGCCGCTGCTATATGGATGACGGCTTTGTCTGCGGCGACTCGGCCCTGGCCCTGAACGGCCTGGCCGACCGCCTGGAAGCGCGCGGCTACAAGGCCGATCCCGAGCTGCTGGCCGACCTGCGCCAGGTGCACGACGAAGTCGTGGCCACCATGCGCGACGGCCTGGGCCCGTACAGCGCCCTGGTGCAGCAGCTGCAGCAGGCCGTGGGCCGCAACTTCAACTGGGTGCGTGACGTGACCGTCTCCAACAGCACCTGGGGCAACCGCGAACTGCGCTTCTTCGAGTCCAACGCGGGCGTGCACGCCACGGGCGGCGGCATCGGCATGGGCATGCCCATGGCCATCGGTGCGGCCATCGGCGCGGCCGAAAGCGGCTCGGGCCGCAAGACCCTGGGCCTGGCCGGCGACGGCGGCTTCATCCTGAACCTCGGCGAGCTCGCCACCCTGGTGCAGGAAGAGTGCGACACCATGATCGTGCTGATGAACGACCAGCGCTATGGCGTGATCCAGAACATCCAGGACGCCTCCTACGGCGGCCGCCGCTGCTATGTGGAACTGCACACGCCCGACTATGCCCAGCTGTGCGCGTCCATCAAGCTGCCCCATGCCCGCGTGAGCCATCTCGACGAGCTGCCCGCGGTGCTGGAAGGTGCCTGGGGCAAGAAGGGCCCTTTCCTGCTCGAGATCGACATGCGCGCCATCGGCAGCTTCAAGACCACGTTCTCGGGCCCTCCGGTGAACAAGCTGGACCAGATCCCGGCCACCACCAAGGCTCAGTGAGGAGTTTCACCATGTCCAAGCTAGAACTGCTACCCATCAATATCGCCGGCGAATGGCGTCTTGGCGGCGGCGACGAATCCGCCACGCTCTACCCCGCGACCGGCGAAGTGGTGGGCCGCCTGCGCGCGCCCAGCCTGGCCGATGTGGAAGAGGCCATCCAGAAGGCCGACCATGCGTTCCGCACCAGCGGCTGGGCGCAGAAGAAGCCCCACGAGCGCGCGGCCGTGCTGCACCGCGTGGCCCAGCTGATCCGCGAGCGCGCCGAGCCGCTGGCCCAGCTGCAGCGCCTCGACAACGGCAAGCCGATCAACGAGACGCGCGCCCTGGTGGCCAGCGCCGCCAGCACCTTCCAGTACTTCGCGGCGGCCTGCGAAACCATGGAAGAGACCATCACGCCTTCGCGTGGTGACTTCATGACCATGAGCGTGTACGAACCCATGGGCGTGGTCGCGGCCATCACGCCGTGGAACTCGCCCATCGCCAGCGAGGCGCAGAAGCTCGCCCCCGCGCTGGCGGCAGGCAACGCCGTGGTCGTCAAGCCCGCCGAAGCCACGCCGCTGCTGGCGCTGGAGCTGGCCAAAATCTGCGAAGAAGCCGGTGTTCCGAAAGGCATCGTCAGCGTGCTGCCGGGCCGTGGCTCGGTGATCGGCGACGCCATCACCAAGCACCCGCTGGTCAAGCGCGTGTCGTTCACCGGCGGCACCTCCACCGGCAAGCATATCGCCCGCATCGCGGCCGACAAGATGATGCCCGTCTCGCTGGAGCTGGGCGGCAAGTCGGCCACCATGGTGCTGGAAGACGCCGACCTCGACCACGCCGTCAACGGCGTGCTCTACGGCATCTTCAGCTCCTCGGGCGAATCCTGCATCGCGGGCTCGCGCCTGTTCGTGGCCCGCAAGCTCTATGGCGACTTCATGGAGCGCCTCACGGCCAAGGCCGCCGCGCTGCGCGTGGGCGACCCGGCCGACGAGCGCACGCAGATGGGCCCGCTGATCACCGCCAAGCACCGCGAATCCATCGAGAGCTATGTGGCCCTGGGCCTGTCCGAAGGCGGCCAGCTGCGCACCGGCGGCCACCGCCCCGAGGGCACGTTGTACGAGCGCGGCTACTACTACCGACCGACCATCCTCGAAGGTGTGAGCAACACCGACCAGATCTGCCAGCAGGAGATTTTTGGCCCCGTGCTCGTGGCCATGCCCTTCGACAACGAAGAGGCGCTGCTGGAGCAGGCCAACGACAGCGTCTACGCGCTGGCCGCCGGCATCTGGACGCGCGACTACAAGGCCGCATGGCGCATCGGCCGCGCGGTGCAGGCAGGCACCGTGTGGATCAACACCTACAAGCAGTTCTCGATCTCCACGCCGTTCGGCGGCTGGCGCGACAGCGGCCTGGGCCGCGAGAAGGGCCGCATGGGCATCCAGCAGTACATGGAGCAAAAGAGCCTGTACTGGGGCCTGAACGCAAACCCCCTGGCCTGGGCAAACTAAGGAAAGATCATGAGCGTACTGGGCATTGACGAAATCAGCTACGGCGCCGACGACCTGCCGGCCTGCCGCCAGTTCTTCCTGGACTGGGGACTGAAGCTGGTGCAGGAAGAGGCCGACCGGCTGGTGTTCGAAACGCTGAACGGCTGCCGCGTGGTCGTGGCCGCCACCGGCCACCCCGGCCTGCCGCCCGCCATCGAGGCTGGCCCCACGCTGCGCGAAGTGGTGTGGGGCGTGCAGGGCGAGGCCGACCTCGCGCTGTATGCGGACCGCATCCGTGCGCTGCCGGGCTTCGTTCAAGGCAATGGCCGCATCGGCTGCACCGACCCCAACGGCCTGGCCGTGCGCCTGCAGCTCACGCAAAAGCGCGAAGTGCAGATGCACAGCGCCGAGTACAACACCTGGGACCGCAAGGGCCGCATCAACCAGGCCAGCCCGGCCTACGAGCGCGCCCAGCCCATCGAGGTCGGCCATGTGGTGTTCTTCGTCAAGGACGTGCAGGCCTGCGAGCGCTTCTATGTGGACAACTTCGGCTTCGCGGCCTCGGACCGCTACCCCGAGCGCGGCGCCTTCCTGCGCACCGCGCCAGACGGCGGCCACCACGACATCTTCCTGCTGCAGCGCCCCGACAGGCACGCCGGCCTGAACCATGTGGCCTTCACCGTGCGAGATATCCACGAGGTCTTCGGCGGCGGCATGCATATCTCGCGCTGCGGCTGGGACACCCAGCTCGGCCCGGGCCGGCATCCGGTGTCGTCGGCCTACTTCTGGTACTTCAAGAACCCCGCCGGCGCCTTGGTCGAGTACTACGCAGACGAGGACCAGCTCACGGCTGACTGGCAGCCGCGCGAGTTCGAGCCCGGCCCGACGGTGTTTGCCGAATGGGCCATCGACGGCGGCCTCGACGGCAATACCCGGCGTCAGAAGGGCGTGGGCGCCGCCGACGGCAAGTTCCTGACCGACAAGAAATGAAACACCCTCTGAGTCGCTTCGCGCCTTCCCCCTCTCTCGCTTCGCGGGAGGGGGACAACACCCTCGCTGCGGGGCGGCCCTTGCTCGGTGTCTCTGATGTGAGCGAATTCTCCAGATCCTCTGGCTGGCTAGAGGCTTAACCACAACCCCACGGGCTATTTCATGAAAAACATTCGTCGCCAGGTAGTTATCGCTGCTGCATTGCTGGCTGCAGCCCAGATGTCCGGTTCCGCGCTGGCGCAAGCCTATCCGAGCAAGCCCATCACCATCGTCGTGGCCTATCCGGCCGGTGGCGATACCGATGCCATGGCGCGCCTGTATGCCGAGAAGCTGGGCCAGCGACTGGGTCAGCCCGTGGTGGTGGACAACCGACCCGGTGCCAGCGGCACCATCGGCACCGTGCATGTGGCCAAGGCCGCACCCGATGGCTATACCCTGCTGCTGGCGCCCAATACCTTTGCCATTGCCCAGTTCGTGCTCAAGACCAACGCGGGTTCGAGCTACGACGTGCTCGGCGGCTTCACGCCCATTGTGCAGACCAGCGTGCAGCCCATGTTCGTGGCTGCCAGCCAGGGCTCGGGCATCAAGGACATCAAGACCCTGGCGAGCCAGGGCAAGCGCGACGGCCTGACCTATGCCAGCCCCGGCAGCGGCTCGCCCATGCACATCCTGGGCGAGATGTTCAACAAGGCTGCAGGCACCAAGCTGTCCCACATTCCCTACAAGGGCGTGGCCCCCGCGGTCAACGACCTGATCGGCGGCCATGTGCCAACGACCTTCATGACCTGGGGGCCCATCGCGCCCTACGCGGGCGGCAAGGTCAACGTGCTGGCCGTGGCCGATGCGCAGCGCAGCCCGCTGGCACCGAATGTGCCCACGCTGGCCGAGCAGGGCGTCAAGGATGTGGAAGTGTCGGCCTGGCAAGGCCTGTTCGGCCCCAAGGGCATGAAGCCCGAGACCGTCAAGCTGCTGAACACCCACCTCAACGAGATTCTGAAGATGCCGGACGTGGTCGCCAAGATGGCGGCCTTCGGCGCCCTGCCTGCGGGCGGCGAGCCGGCACGTCTGGAAAAGACCAATGCTGCCGACTACAACCGCTTTGGCAAGCTGATCAAGGACCTGGATATCCGGGCCGACTAAATGACCAACCCCCTGAGTCGCTTCGCGCCTTCCCGTTGCACGGCGCCCACCAAGGGGGGCGACACCCTCGGTGTGGGGCGGCGCTCCGGGCAATGAAGCAGAACCACGATTAAAGACAGTTTTCGAAGGAGAGAACCATGGCCGCTGATCGATATCTCGAGCCGCATCAGGCGCGCGAGCGCGCCTCCACCCTGTTTGAGGACCTGCTGGGCGACTCCATTGAGCGTGCCTTTGGCGAGGGCGTGCAGACGCTGCCCGAACTGGTGGCCTACATCAACCGCAGCGGCCCCGCCGGCGAGAACGGCGAGCCCTGGACCGAAGACAGCTTTCAGGCCCTGATGGCACGTCTGGGCTATTGAGACAGAACAGGACAGGAGTACTCCATGAACGTACAAACCATCACCATCGATCCGGTGGACCGCCTGCTCAACACGGGTCTGAAGAACCTCTGGTATGCGGTCTGCCCTTCCGATTTCGTCAAGACCGAGCCCGTTTCCGTGCGCCGCTTCGGCCGCAAGATCGCGCTGTGGCGCGACGCCGCCGGCCAGGTCCATGCGCTGGAAGACCACTGCCCGCACCGCGGTGCGCCGCTGTCGCAGGGCGTGATCCTGGGCGACCGCCTGGCCTGCCCCTACCACGGCGTGGAAGTGCGCTGCGACGGCACGGTGACCAAGGTGCCCGGCAGCCCCGGCTGCAAGCTCGAAGGCTCGCGCGCCGCGCTGGCCTTCCATGTGCGCGAGATGCATGGCGCGATCTTCCTCTACAACAGCGACAAGCATGTGGACGAGGCGCCCGAGTTCAGCCTGCCCGAGGAACTGAGCTCGCCCGAGTACTCGAACTTCCTGTGCTATGCCGAGTGGCGCAGCGACTACCGCTACGCGCTGGACAACGTCATGGACCCCATGCACGGCACCTTCCTGCACAAGCAGTCGCACTCCATGGCCGAGGGCGACAGCAAGGCCAGCTTCCAGGTGCGTGACACCGATCACGGCTTCGTGTTCGAGAAGGTCGGCCAGCGCGGCGTGAACTTTGACTGGACCGAATACGGCGAAACCGGCGCGCAGTGGATGCGCCTGGAGATTCCCTATCCCAAGACCGGCGGCCCCGGCGGCAACTTCGCCATCGTGGCCTGCGTCACGCCCATCAGCGCCGACCTGTGCGCCGTGTTCTTCTGGCGCGCGCGCAAGGTGCAGGGCTGGATGCGCGACACCTGGCGCTTCCTCTACCGCAACCGCCTTGAGGCACGCCACTGGGCCGTGCTGGAGCAGGACCGCATCATGATGGAGCAGATGGAAGCCGACGCCAACGAGCGCGAGAACCTCTACCAGCATGACATCGGCCTGGTGCGCCTGCGCCGCCACCTGCGTCGTCAGGCCCAGGAACAGATCGACGAAGGCATCGCATCATGAGCAACAGCTTGCAGGCCTTTGTGCACACGCTGCGCTTCGAGGCCCAGGACACCATCAGCGTGGAGCTGCGCCCGGTGGATGGCGGCGAGTTTCCGGCCTTCACGGCCGGCTCGCACATCGACCTGCACCTGCCCAACGGGCTGGTGCGCAGCTACTCCCTGTCCAACGACAGCAGCGAGCGCCACCGCTACGTGGTCGGCGTGCTGCGCGACCGTGCCAGCCGCGGCGGCTCGCGCTGCGTGCACGAGTCGCTGCGCGTGGGCATGCCCATCACCATCTCCGAGCCGCGCAACCATTTCGCGCTCGACGAGACGGCGACGCACTCTGTGCTGGTGGCCGGCGGCATAGGCATCACGCCCATGCTGTGCATGGCGCGCCGGCTCAAGGCCATAGGGCATTCGTTCGAGATGCTGTACTTTGCGCGCGAGCGCAAGAGTGCGGCCTTTCTCGACGAGCTCAAGGCCCTGGGCATGCCGCTGCATCTGCACTTCGATGTCGAAGCAGGCGGGCCGCCCGACCTGCGGGCGCTGCTGGCGCAGCGTGCACCCGAAGCCGGTCTGCACCACTACTCCTGTGGCCCGACGCCCATGCTCGACGCATTCGAGAAATTCTGCGCCGAGCTCGGCCACGCCAATGCGCATATCGAGCGCTTTACGCCCGTGGAGGTCAAGGCCGCGTCCGATGCGCGTGCCAACTACACGGTGGAGCTCAAGCGCAGCGGCCGCTTCATCGAGATCACGCCCGACAAGTCCTTGCTGGACACGCTGCTGGACGCCGGTGTCGATGTGGACCACAGCTGCTGCGAAGGTGTCTGCGGCTCCTGCGAGACCCGCGTGCTCGAAGGAGTGCCCGACCACCGCGACTCGGTGCTCAGCCCCAAGGAGCGCGCCGCCAACAAGGTCATGATGGTCTGCGTCTCCGGCTGCAAGAGCGAGCGCCTGGTCCTGGATATCTGAGACGCTGCATCAGACCTGCGAAAAACCACCACCCCTAGAGGAGACAAACCATGAAATCCATCCATACGCCGGCCCTCGGCGTGGCGCTAGCCTGCCTGGCGTCTTTGCCCGGTGCCGCTTCGGCACAGTCCAAGGTCGAGCTTTTCGGCGTCGTCGACGTCGGCGTTGCCCATCTGGGCGGCTCGGGAGCCTCCAAGACCGGTCTTTCCACAGGCGGTGCCAACATCAGCCGCCTGGGCTTTCGAGGCACAGAGGACCTGGGCGGCGGCCTGAAGGCGGGATTCTGGCTGGAGGCCGGCCTGGATGTGGACAGCGGCGCCGGCAAGGCCACGGGCGGCGGTCTGAGCTTCAACCGTCGCTCCACAGTCAGCCTGATGGGCAACTGGGGTGAGGTGCGCCTGGGACGTGATGATTCGGCCACCTTTCTGAACACGCTGATCTTCGATCCCTTCCTGACCAACGGCGTTGGCGGCACGGGTGCCTTCACCATGCTGGGCATTCCGGGCATCCCCTCGACTGGCGGTGCGCCCATACAGATCAGCAATGCGGTGAGCTATTTCCTGCCCCAGAACCTGGGTGGCTTCTACGGCCAGGCACAGCTGGCATTCGGCGAGCAGCCCAGCGGTGCTCCCAACAAGCGCGAGGGTGACTACCGTGGTCTGCGCCTGGGTTACCGCCAGGGCGCTTTCAATGGTGCGCTGGCCACGGGCCGGCTCTACGGCAATACCAGCGACACCAATCTGACGGCGAACAATGTGGGCCTGTCCTACGACTTCGGCGTGGCCAAGCCCATGCTGCTGTGGGCCTCGGAAAAGCGTGGCGGCACCAAGGTCACGGCCGTGCAGCTGGGTGTGACGGCTCCCGTGGGCAATGGCGAGGCCCGTGCCTCCTTCGGCCACTACAACCTGTCCGGCAGCAATGCGGACTGGAACAAGATCAGCGTGGGCTATGGCTACAACCTCTCCAAGCGCACACAGGTCTACGGCACTTATGCCTTCCTGAAGAACAAGGGCTCGGCAGCGAAGTCCATCGGCGTGCAGGGGCTGAGCGCTCCCGGCACCACGCCCGGCGGTAACTCCAACGGCCTGGAACTGGGCATCCGCCACTTCTTCTGATCCTGCACCGAGGGGTCGGCATCGGTCGGCCCCGGGGTGTCGGCGGCATCACTGCCGTCGTACCGCGCGCCCGCCAGGACGTGCGCCCTGGCGGGGGCCGGCGGGTGCCGGTCCCGGCTTTTCTCTCTTTCAACGCTAGCCGGACCCATATCATGAAAGACTCACGCTCGTTGCGCTGGTGGGGCGTGGTCACGCTGTTCGTGATCGTCGCCATTTCCTACGTGGATCGGATCAATATCTCGGTCCTCATCACCGATCACGACTTTTTGTCGCACATCGGTCTCACACCCGACGACCGAACGCGTCAGGGCCTGCTTGCCACGGCCTTCATGGTTGGTTACGGTGTTTCGTCCTTTGTGCTCACGCCGTTCTGCGCGGCGCTGTTCGGCGTGCGCCGCAGTCTGTTTGCCGGCTTGCTGCTGTGGGGCGTGGTGACCTTTCTGTCGCCGGCCATGAACAGCTACGGGCTGCTGCTGGCATCGCGGATTCTGCTGGGTGTTTCCGAGGGGCCGCTGTTCTCCCTGGCCGGCAGCTACATCAAGGCGCATTTCGAGAGCCGCGAGAACGGCAAACCCAACTCCCTGGTCAATATGGGCACCGGACTGGGCCTGGCGGTGGGCTATCCCTTCGTCGGCTACCTGGTCGTGGGCCACAACTGGGAGACCTCGTTCCATGTGCTGGGCCTGATCAACGTGCTGCTGGGCGTTCCGTTGGTCTGGGCCTTTGTGCGCATGCCCAAGGTGGAGACCGGCATGCCCAAGCCCCAGTCGATGGGTGAGGCCGTGGGCCAGGTCGGCCAGATCGTGCGCGGTGCCATGCACACGCGCTATCTGTGGCTGATCACCATTCTCACGGCGGCCTTTCTGTCGTATCTCTGGGGCAGCAGCAACTGGCTGCCCGCCTATCTCAAGGAGTCGCGAGGCTTTTCCATGCGCGAGATGGGCTGGCTGGCTTCGCTGCCGCAATACGCGAGCGTGGCGGCGGTCTTCGTCGGCGGCATGATCATCGACCGCATCGCGCGCCGCCAGGTGCCGCTGATCTTCGTCTTCGGCAGCTTGGGCGTGGCGATTGCAGTGTGGCTGGCCATCCACATGGAAGACCGCTATGCGGCAGCCTATTGCCTGATTGCCGCCAACTTCTGCTGGGGACTGATGAGCCCGGCCATCCCCAGCACCGTGCAGCACTGCGCGCGGCCCGAGCATGTGGCCAGCGCCTATGGCGTGGTCAACGGCGCGGGCAGCCTGGTCGCGGGCTTCATGCCGGCCATCATGGGTGCGGTGATCGGCGCGCTGTCGGCCCGCGGCGGCGTGGCTGCGGGATTCTTCGCAGGCTTTTCAGCGCTGATTGGCACGCAGGTGATCGTGATGCTCTGCGGTATCGTGCTCTGGGTGCGCGAGCGCGGTGAGAGTAGTACAGCATAAGCTACCCTTACCCTCAGTCTATTCAGTGGAAGCGGTCTCAGACATCCTGCCTTATGCATCTGTGATGCTGCTCAAACGATAACTTCTGCAGTGCCGTGACCTTGTCTCTGCGAGCTGTGAATTTTCAGTCCTGGGCCTGCGCTTGACTTCATCCACGCTTGCATGGGGCAGGGCTGAGATGGACCGAGTCAATGCACTTGGTCCTTGGTGCTGGCAGACTCGAACTGCGGTAAAGAGCGATGGCGAACATCGCATTCAGCGCGTCCGCGACTCAGTGGAACAAACGCGCGAACTCATCGAGCTGGGATGTCGAGGGAGTCCCGTCGCCATGCGACCAGGAGCAGCGCAAAGCTGCCTCCGTGAGCGGTTTGTGTGCCATACACCGATCACCTGTGCATCCTGACCCTGGCGCAGCGCCAGCGTGGCCCGGCGCCGGGTTTGACCGCAGCGCCGGGCAGTAGCTGAGGGCGGTGCTACTGCCTCTGTGGGGCCATAGTCGCCAGCGGACCGCTGCCTGGATGCAACGGGGGAAGGCGGTGGCGATCTCGGCGAGGTATCCAGGAGAACCCTATTGCACAACGTCTAAGAACTACTTAGTCTTCGTTTCTGAATATTTCAAATATATTTACAGTCTATTTAAAGACGAAGTATTTCACCGCTCATCCGGATTTCGTGCGCTGATGCAGCGAGCGTTATTCCAACAAAACGGTTTCGTGCAACGGACTTGCGCGGAACTGAGGTCGGTGTTCTTAGGTGGTTTTTTACAAGGGTAGTTTTATGGAAACGAACATCTTTACCGGCACCGTTCCTGCACTCATGACTCCATGCACCGCACAAGGCACGCCAGATTACGACGCGCTGGTCGCCATGGGCAAAGAGCTCATGGCCGCAGGCATGAGCGCTGTTGTGTATTGCGGATCCATGGGGGATTGGCCTCTTCTCACGGCAGAGCAACGCCAAGAGGGCGTGGCCAGGCTGGTGGCCGCAGGTATCCCGACCATTGTGGGGACCGGGGCGGTGAACTCGAAAGAAGCCGTGGCTCATGCGGCCCACGCTGCGAAAGTGGGAGCGCAGGGGTTGATGGTGATTCCTCGGGTGTTGTCGCGAGGTACTTCCCTGACTGCGCAGAAAGCCCACTTCACTGCTATTTTGGAAGCCGCCCCGAAGCTGCCGGCCGTGATCTACAACAGCCCACACTACGGCTTTGCAACTCGCGCCGACATGTTCTTTGAGTTGCGCGCCAAGTACTCCAACCTGATCGGCTTCAAGGAGTTCGGTGGTGCAGAAGGCCTGCGCTATGCCGCGGAGCACATCACCTCGAAAGACAGCGACGTCACGTTGATGGCGGGTGTCGACACCCAGGTGTTCTATGGTTTTGTGAATTGCGGTGCGACGGGTTGCATTACGGGCATTGGCAATGCACTACCCAAGGAAGTTCTGCTCCTGGTTGAGCTGAGCAAAAAAGCAGCACAGGGGGATGTCGTTGCTCGGCGTCAAGCTCAGGAGCTGGATGCGGCACTGGCCGTGCTGTCGTCCTTTGACGAAGGCACGGATCTGGTTCTGTACTACAAGCACCTGCTGGTCCTCAACGGCAAGAAGGAATACACGCTGCACTTCAATGCAAGCGATGTATTGACCGACTCACAACGCCGGTATGTCGAATCCCAGTATCAACTCTTTCGCAACTGGTATGCCGCCTGGTCCAAGGGACTGAGTCATTGATCCAGCGTGAGTCAGCTCCCCGTGGGGAGCTTTTTTTGGGGCATCGATCCAGATCGGAAGCTTGCATCTTCCAGGAACCAGGGTTCGCAGTTTCGCCCGGTTTCCAGGCAAACACCTATTGGATCAATTGAAAAGACTACTAATATATTTAATATATTTTTGAGTTGTATTCGATTTTCTGCGCCTCATTTCGTCAAATCTAAAGAACCTATATGGACGATACAACCCGACCCGCTACCGCCATCAAGCAGCCGCCATGGATTGTGCGCTGGGTGCTGGATGCCTCTGATGCGCTGTTGCGCATGGAACGGTGGTTGCTCACCTTCGCGATGTGTTTTCTGACCGCACTCATTTTGCTCAATGTGGTGACACGCTACAGCGGCATGCCGCTGTACTGGGTGGATGAAGCGGCGGTGTACACCGTGGTCTGGCTCACCTTCATCGGTGCTTCGGTCATGACGCGCCTGCGGCTGGATTTTGCGGTGACGATGCTCACCGATAAGCTGAGTCCTCGCAACGCGCGGCGTGCCAAGGTGATTGCGACGGTCGGAGTGCTGTTTTTTTCTCTGGCGCTATTTGCGATGTGCTGGCGTTGGATGGATCCCATTGGTATTGCCAGCAAGGGGTTTGATGCCAAGGAATACGCGGCGGAGTCGTTTAACTTTCTCTATACCGAACACACCCAGACGCTGGAGTGGCCGGTCTGGGTGCTGCAACTGATCATGCCGATCTTCGCAGTCTGTATGAGCCTGCATGCGCTTGCCAACCTGTTGGAAGACATGAGCCTCGCACCCAAGCGCCAGCACCCTGGCTTTACGGCAACCAACCCAGACGCGGTGAACTGACATGCTGACCTCCATTTTCTTCGTCGCGATCATGATGGTGGGTGTTCCCATCGGCCTCTGTCTTTGCCTTTCGGGGATTTTTTATATCTACAACACCGAGAACACGGTGTTGCTGCAGTCCTTCCCCTCTCAGATGTTCGGGGGGGTGGACAGCTATGGCCTGATTGCCATACCGCTTTTTATCTTGATCGGTGAGGTCATGAACAGCGGCGGCATCACACGCCGGCTGGTGGACTTGTCGATGGCGTTTGTGGGCTCCATCAAGGGCGGGCTTGCCTATGTGAATATCCTGGCCAACATGCTGGTGTCATCCATCATTGGCTCCGCAACGGCGCAGGTGGCCATCATGTCGCAGGTGATGGTGCCCGAGATGGAGAAGCAAGGCTATGACAAGACCTTTGCTGCAGGCCTGACCGTGTATGGCGGCATGCTGGGCCCGATCATTCCGCCGTCGGTGATGTTTGTGGTCTACAGCGTGCTGGCACAGGTCGCTGTGGGCGATATGCTGGTCGCAGGCATACTGCCAGGTGTTCTGTTGACGGTGCTGTTCTTTGCAGTCATTGCCTGTATGGGCGTGATCTACAACTATCCACGAAGCCCCAAGCGAACCTTGCTCGAACGGGCCAAGACCGTGCTGGTTTCCAGCCCGACACTGCTGATTCCGCTGGTCATCGTGGGCTCTATCCTCACCGGCTTCGCCAATCCCACCGAGGCTGCCGCTGTGGGCGCGATCAGCGCAGTGTTGGTCGGTCGCTATGTGACCCGTGAATTCAAATACTCAGACCTTGGCGCGATCATGCTGCGTTCGGGCATCTACTCGGCCATCGTGCTGTTTCTGGTTGCAGCAGCGGCAGTGTTCTCGTGGTTGTTGATATACGGCAAGGTGCCTCAGATGGTCGCTGCCTGGGTGCAGACCGTGGCGCATGACCCGATTACCTTCCTGCTGCTGGTCAACGTGATTTTGCTGGTCATTGGCACGGTGATCGACGGCATTCCCGGCTTGATCATGACCGCGCCGATTCTTCTGCCCATCGCCACCGAGATCTACCACATCGACCCCCGCCACTTTGGAGTGGTGATCGTCATCAACCTGGTGCTGGGATTGATGACGCCGCCGGTGGGGCTGAGCTTCTTCGTGGCTGCAGCGGTCACTGGTGCCAAGCCGGGTCCCATGTTCATCGTCACGTTGCCATTCTTCATCATCAGTTGCGTGGCACTTGTCATGCTCTCGCTGTTCCCCAGCTTGTCGTTGGGCTTGCTGAACTGATCCGATTCTTCGCCCTGCTTCGCCTTTCCCTCTACGGAGTTTTTCATGACACTCAATCGACGCCACTTTCTTCAGACCACGGCTGTTGCAGCTGCTCCACTGGCCTTTGTGACGCCTTCGCGTGCAGCTGCGGCCAAGGAACTGCGCTTAGGCGTCATCACGCCTGCAGGGCATTCGTGGAACCGCGCGGCGGTGCAGTTTGGAGAAGCCTTGGCGAAAGAAACCAATGGCAGGCTCAAGGTGACCGTCTTTCATTCGGGTCAATTGGGTAGTGAGTCGGCCATGATGCAGCAGCTGCAGTCGGGGGCGCTGGACATGGGGTGGATTCAGGCTGCAGAGCTGGGAACGCGTGTTCCGAGCGTAGCCTCGATCAATGCGCCATATCTTGTCCGATCCACTGCTGCTGTCGCGAAGCTGGTCAAGACGCCTGCAGCCTTGAAATTGCTGGATGTGCTGCCGCGCGAAACCGGCTGCATCGGTTTGGGCTGGGGCATCACCGGCATGCGTGTGGTGTTCTCGAACAAGGAGATCAGGACGCCCAATGACCTCAAGGGTATGAAGCTGCGTATTAATCCGACGCCGGTTTACCGTGACTTCTACCAGTATTTCGGGGCAGCGCCGACTCCCATTCCTACACCTGCGGTGTTCGATGCCATGACCAATGGGCAAGTGGACGGACTCGAGGCGGATATAGAGCTCTCTTGGAGCCAGCGCTTTGACAAGGTGTCGAAACTGATGATGCCCATGAACGCGCTGTTCATGCCTGTGGCACCACTGTTCTCGGGTCGTATCTGGGCTACGCTGGATGGGAAGGACCGTGACCTGATTCGCCAATTGACCAGCCAAGCCTTGGACGGCCAGATCAACGATATCGTGACGACAGAGGTTGGCCTGCTGGAGAAACTCAAGAAGGAGTCGATTGCCATTCGCGATATCAATGCTTTTGACAATAAGCCTGCGATTGATGCCTTCGACAAGATCTGGCTGCCCAAAGCGCCTCAGATTGCAGAACTGCGCGCGGCGGGAGCCAAGCTCTGAGCACCGATTGAGAGGCGCCATGAATATGCACAGCAGGCCGCCCCTTGGGGGCGGCCTGCTGTTTAGCTTTCGATAATGCGTCTGGCAAAAGCTTCCAGATAGTCCATCAGGCGGTTGGCACCGGTAATGGCGGCCGCTTCATCCCCGGTAGAGATACCCTGAGCCAGCTCAAGATGAGCAAGTGCGCCCTCAAGGATATCGCCTTCATGCTGGTAGGCATACCAAAAACGTCTGCACTGCACGATCAGGGGCGTGACGCTTTTGACTGCTGAACGGTTGCGGCTGGCAGTATGGATGATGGCATCGAGCGCATGATCTTCATGCATGTACTCTTCCAAGTTGCCGCGCTTGGCTGCAGCGACCATCTGCTTGGCGCATTGGAGGATATCTTTGCGCTGCTGCACCGAGGCTCGCCGGGCAGCGCAAGCCGCCAACAGATTCTCCAGAACCCTGCGTGTCTGGATGACGTCTAGGTGCTCTGCCAGATCGATGTTGGAAACCAGTAGTCCGCGGCGCGGCTGCTGGACGATCAAGTCGATGGAGATCATGCGCAGCAATGCCTCGCGCACAGGTGTCCGGCCCATGCCAGTGCGCTCTGCCAACTCCGCCTCTACGATGGGACTTCCAGGCTCAAGTTGCATGGTCGACAGCATGGTTTCAATGGCGTCGTAGGCAAGGTCTGCAGCACGGCGCTTCACCGTAGGCAAAGTCTTGGTTTTTGTTGCAGCGGCTTTTACGCGTGCAGCTGGAGATTTCTTGGAAGTTGGCATCAAAAAAGCGTGCTGGCGCCATCGTGCCGCAAGAGCAGAGATGGCGGGGTTTTGATTATATTGATCCGATATTCAGAATACATCATGGGCTTGGCTGCTTGGTGCAGCCTGTGACAAAACTCTTCATCTGGATCCTTCATCCTCAGCAGAGGCATGCGAGCATGTTCTCATGAGCCTAGTTCAACAGCTGCTGGATGTCACGCAGCAAGGGCTCGGGGATCTGCACATATCCATTGGCTAGACTGCGGCTTCTTGCGGCAAAGCGGCGTTGGGAAGGCAGGCGCGCCCCTTGGCCGGTAATACTCTCGAACAGCTTTTCAGCACGTTGACGCTCGTCGATAAAATTGCCCGGGCTGAAAAATTGGGGATCAAATGCGATAACGATTTCGCCATGACAAGGGGTTGCACCGGCACCGTCGTCGATGTGCAGTGATTCAGCACTGGTCATGTCGCCAATCAATGGCCCAGCCAGCAGCTCGATCATGGTCGACAGGGCCGAGCCTTTGTAGCCGCCAAAAGTCAGCATGGCGCCTTGTCGGAGGACGGTTGTGGCATCGGTGCTTGGGGAGCCTTCGGCGTCGACCCCCCAGCCTTCGGGCAGTGCGCGACCGCTTCTTTGGTAGAGCTCAATTTCACCGCGGGCCACTGCGCTGGTCGCAAAGTCAAAAATGTAGGGATGAGCACCAATCCTGGGCCAACCAAAGGCGATCGGGTTGGTTCCGAAAACAGGTCGGCTTCCGCCCGCAGGGGCCACCCAGGAATGGCTGGGAGTCATGGCTAGGGCCGCAACGCCATGCTCGACCAAGGCCTCGATTTCGGGCCACAGGGCTGAGAAGTGATAGCAGTTGTTGATGGCCAAGGCTGCGATCCCGGTTTTCCGGACTTTCTCGAGCAGTACTTTGCTGCCCACCTCGAAAGCGAGTTGTGAGAAGCCGCGCTGTGCATCGACGGCGACGACGCCAGGTCCGCGGTCGCTGATGATGGGTAGGGCATCGCGCACGACAGCGCCATGCTGGAGCGTGCGAGCGCACGATAGAACCCGGTACATGCCATGCGAATGGCACTCGTCGCGCTCTCCCGCTGTGATCACGCGCGCAATGGCTTGCGCATGTTCGGCAGATAGGCCGAGGTGGGTAAATACGCGATAGGCCAGGTTGTGCACCTCATCCAGCGTCAGCGCAGTGTGACCTGGTTTCGACGCGGTTGTTTGAGCACTTTGACCAGGGTGGTTCAGGTCGAGGTCTGGCATGAGTTCCATGGCGTGCTCCTGTGCTTGGTTATGGACTGCTTGTTGACGTGCCCTGGTTGCGCGGAATGGCAAAGGTGCTTGTCAAGTTTGATGGAAAATTTTCTAAGGATAATTTAAATATATTAACAAGATACTTTATGATTTTCAAAGGCGCTCATATTCCTGACGAGATCGTGCGTTATCCAGGCGTTGCTTGCACTTCCTGGTCGGCTGGAGCTCTGCCATTCCGATCCATAAACACATTAGGAGA
The DNA here is from genome assembly GCF_002157685.2 of Comamonas thiooxydans. NCBI lineage: Bacteria > Pseudomonadati > Pseudomonadota > Betaproteobacteria > Burkholderiales > Comamonadaceae > Comamonas > Comamonas thiooxydans. The sequence goes on along the minus strand of NZ_AP026738.1, from coordinate 5,691,025 downwards.
CAAAGATGCAAATTACTGGCGAAATGCTTATAGGCGCTAGTTCGGTGCGCGGCACAGAAGGACAGCAGCAAGCGTTCGATCCCCGCATGGATCAATTCATCGCAACGCCAACGTTCGGTATGGGAGGGCAGGCCGAAGTGGACCGGGCAGCCCAGTTGGCGGCGCAGGCATTTGATCCCTACCGTCAGCTGTCGCTTGCCAGGCGTGCAGAATTTCTGGAGCAGATTGCCGACAACATCATGGCTTTGGGCGATGCCCTGATCGAGCGCGCCATGGCCGAAAGCGGCCTGCCGCTGGTGCGCCTGCAAGGCGAGCGTGGGCGCACGGTTGGACAGCTGCGGCTGTTTGCCAAGGTGGTGCGCGATGGCCGTTTTATGAGCCCAGCCATCGACCAGGCACAGCCCGAGCGCACACCGCTGCCACGAGCCGACCTGCGTCTGGCCAAGATGGCACTGGGCCCGGTGGCGGTGTTCGGTGCGAGCAATTTTCCGCTGGCGTTCTCGGTGGCAGGGGGCGATACAGCGTCGGCCTTGGCCGCCGGTGCCCCTGTGGTTGTCAAGGCCCACAGCGCCCATCTAGGCACTTCCGAAATGGTGGGTCGAGCGATTCAAAAAGCGGTCAGAGATCTGGGTTTGCCCGAAGGGGTGTTTTCCCTGCTGATGGGCGCCGGGCGCAAGCTGGGTGAAGCATTGGTAGCACATCCTGCCATCAAGGCCGTTGGTTTTACCGGATCGCGCCAGGGAGGGCTTGCGTTGATGCGCATCGCCAACGCACGCCCGGAGCCCATTCCCGTCTACGCGGAGATGAGCAGCATCAACCCGGTGTTTCTGATGCCGGCCGCCCTGGCCGCGCGTGCAGAGTCGATAGGGCGCGGTTTTGCCGATTCGCTGACGATGGGGGCGGGGCAGTTCTGCACCAATCCCGGGATGGTAGTGGTCATTGGCGACCGCAATGTGCAGCGCTTCATCGATGCCGCAAGCCAGGCGCTTGCCACCAAGCCGGCCCAGACTATGCTGACGCCTGGCATTCACCAGGCCTTTGGTGCCGGCGTTGCCAAGGTCGGTGGCGTGGAAGGTGTGGAGAAGGTTGCACAAGGGCAGCCTGCGGATGGACTGCACAATGCTGCGCAGGCCGCGCTGTATGTGACGGATGTGCAGCGCCTGTTGTCATCGCCTGTGCTGCAGGAGGAGCTGTTTGGCCCGGCCTCTATTGTCATTCGGGCCAAGAATTTCGATGAGGTTCTCCAACTGGCTGAGCAACTGGAGGGCCAGCTGACAGTGACGCTGCAGATCGATCCCGCAGACTATGCCGACGCGCAGCGCCTCATCCCCGTGCTGGAGCGCAAGGCGGGACGCATCTTGGCCAATGGTTTTCCGACCGGAGTCGAGGTATGCCACGCCATGGTGCATGGAGGTCCTTTCCCATCCACGTCCAACGCCATGTTCACTTCTGTGGGCGCCAGCGCAATTGACCGCTTTCTGCGCCCGGTGTGCTATCAGGATTTGCCGGATGTGCTGCTCCCAGCGGCAGTACAGCAAGCGAACCCACAGGGACTTGCCCGAGTGATCAATGGCGATCTAGAGGTGCGTTGACTGGTGGCAAGCGCGCTCTGCTGTTCCAAGGAGGGGCGCTTGCCTGTGTCGATGCGTGAGCGACCAACTGCGCCGGGAATGTGCTATTTCAACCAGCCGCGTTTGCGGAAGTACAGCATGGGGCCGACGGCGCTCAGAATCATCAGGGCGACCACGTAGCCGTAGCCGAATTCCCACTCCAGCTCGGGCATGAACCTGAAGTTCATGCCGTAGACGCTGGCAATCAGCGTGGGCGGCAGCAGAGCCACGCTGGCCACCGAGAAGATCTTGATGATCTTGTTCTGATTGATGTTGATGAAGCCGACCGTGGCGTCCATCAGGAAGTTGATCTTGTCGAACAGAAAGGCGGTGTGACTGTCCAGCGACTCGATGTCGCGCAGAATCTGGCGTGCCTCCTCGAACTGCTCGGCGTTGAGCATCTTGGAGCGCATCAGAAAGCTCACGGCGCGGCGCGTGTCCATGACGTTGCGGCGGATGCGGCCGTTCAAGTCTTCCTGGCGGGCAATGGCACCCAGCACTTCCTTGGCCATCTCGTCGGTCACATCGCCGGACAGCACCATCTTGCTGGCTTTTTCCAGGTCGTCGTAGATGCGCTCCAGCGTGTCGGCAGAGTACTCGGCATCGGCGTCAAACAGCTTGAGCAGAACGTCCTTGGCATCGTCGATCAAGCCGGGCGCACGGCGCGCTCGCATGCGCAGCAGGCGAAAGACAGGCACATCCTCGTCGTGGATGGAAAACAGCACGCCATGGCTGCGCAGCGCTGCGTTGTGCTGGTTGACGATGAAGGCCACGCGCACCGAGCGGGGGTCTTCGTCGTCGTCGATCAGAAAGTCGCTGCGGATATGCAGCTCGCCGTTGTCTTCTTCGTAAAAACGCGCCGATTCCTCGATGTCGTCGTCCATCGCATCCTCAGGGATGGACAGTTCATAGTGCTGCTTGATCCAGCGCTTTTCTTCGAGGGTTGGCGATTCGAGATCGACCCAGACGGGGCGAAAGCGTTCAAGGTCTGCCAGGGACTCGATTTCTTCCTGAACGAGTCGACCATTGGCTAGCGTAAAGATGTTGAGCATCAGCTCACTCCCGGTTGTTCTTGAGGTTCTGCAGGGATCAGGGCGCTTTCAACCCCCACAGTCTTCACCGGGAGCTGAAAGCTACCAACTAGGGTAGGTTTCCACGGATGTCTTTCAGTAATTCGAAGCCAGTGATTATGCTACGTTGCACTGCAGCATGTCGCGTGCAGCACAGTTGGGAGAGTGGGTAAGCGGGGCTTGTCGCCCGCCTGTCACAGCCCCTTGGTAAACGCGTCGGCCTGCACCAGATCGGCCCAGGCTCCGGCCTTGGCCTGCGGCGCACGCAGCAGATAGTTGGGGTCGTAGGTCACCACCGTGGGCACGCCCGCAATGTGGTGCGGTTCGGCCCGCAGCCGGCCCAGCGCATCATGGCGGCCCAGCACGGCGCGTGCACTGGCCAGGCCCAGAACCAGCACGCAGTCCGGGCGCAGCTCGCGCAGCAGCGTCTCCAGGGCGGGTTGCAGCGCCTGGGCATGGCTGAGGTCGGCATCGGGCGGCGCGCGGTGCAGGGCGGCGCTGAAGACGCGCGGTTTTTCCTGCAGTCCGAGGGCGCGCAGCATATTGTCCAGCAGCTTGGCGGCATCGCCCTGCAGCGCCGTCTGGGCGCTGTCGGCCGCAGGCCTTTGCGCCGGGCTCAGCAGGGGCGGATTGGCGGCAGGCTCCAGCAGGATCAGCCAGCCGCCTTGCTCGGCGCTTTGCACATGCTGCGGAGCATGGGGGTAGACCAGTTGGGCGGGACTGATGGTCCAGCCCAGGCCGGGTTCGCCGGCCGGGCCTGCGGCGGGTTGCTGCACAAACTGACGCGGCTCGTGCGCCCGGTGGCCGGACAGGTTCTGGGGCGGTGGGCCGGCGGGCCTGGCGGTCTGGGCGGGCGGCTGGGCCGGCGCTGCCTCGGCTGCGGGAGCGGCGGCCTGCGCCACAGGCGGGCTTACGGGGGCCGGCGGCGCCACGCGCATTACCGGTGCCGCGACGGACTCCGCGAGCGGTGATGGTGCGGCGGCGACGGCAGTGACAGCAGCAATTGCTGCGGGTTCCACGGGCTCGGGCAACCAGACGGTGATGCCCATGGCTTCCAGCATGGCCCGCTGGCGGGCATCCAGGTTCAGGGCCATAGTTTCAGACTCATGAGCACCGCATGTTCGCGCGGGCCGTTGGGGTTGGGATAGTAGTTCTTGCGCAGGCCGACTTCGGCAAAGCCGTGCCTGAGGTAGACCTCGCGGGCGCGGGCATTGCTTTCGCGCACTTCCAGCCAGATCCATTGGGCATTCTGCTGGCGCGACCACAAAGCCAGCGCATCGAGCAGCACGCGCGCCCAGCCCTGGCGCTGGCAGGCCGGGTTGACGGTGATATTGAGCAGATGCACTTCGTCCAGCGCCTGCATGGCGACAAAGTAGCCCAGCAACTGGTGATCTGCATCGACCAGCAGCTGTATCTGGTAGCCGGCCACCATGGCATCCTGGAAGTTGCCGCGCGTCCAGGGATGGACATAGGCCTGCTCCTCGATCGGGAGCAGGGTGTCGAGCCAGAGCGCGGACAGCGGCTCGAAATGCACCAGGGATGCAGCATCCTGGGTGCTGGCGTCGGTGGCGAGTGTGGAGCTGCTGGGCAAGGTCATGAGGTGCTTATCGGGAGGCGGCGTCGGAGGCAGCAGCAGCGGCGGCCTTCTCGGCTTCGCGCTCGGCCGTGGTTTTTGCCACTTTATCGCGGATATAGCGCGGCAGCGCCTCTTCGGCCGGTACCGCGCAGCCTTTTGCCAACAGTGCCGGTGCCAGGCGCAGCATGGCCGTGGCAGTGGGCATGGCGTGCACATGGCGCGCGGCGGGTGCCAGCAGCTCGGGGTAGACGGGCTGGGCATTGCCCGCCACGGCATGGCCGGCTGCAGCCTGCAGAGCCTCGGGGGCGCAGAGGCCGAAGTCCTCGGGCTCGATCCACTGGCCGTCCACATAGCGGAAGGCTGCGTGATAGACCTCGTGCATGCGCGCGTCAAGCACGGCCTCGACCTCGGTGCAGCCATGCAGATGACGGGCCTCTTCGGCCACGGTGAGCAGCGAGTCCACGGGCAGCACGGGAACCTTGGCGGCAAACGCCAGACCCTGGGTGATGGCGCAGGCCGTGCGCAGGCCTGTGAAGGAGCCGGGACCGCGCCCGAAGGCAATGGCGTCCAGCTGCGCAAAGCCCAGCCCCGCCTCCTTCATGAGCTGGCGGATGGCCGGCAGCAACTGCGCCGACGACTGCTGCGCGCCCGGCCCGCTGTGCTGCCAGATGGCATCGCCACGCTGGACGGCAACAAACAAGGTATCGGTACTGGTGTCGATGGCGAGAAGATTCATGTTCGGCGGGGCGTCAGCCGCAGGCGGGCTGGAGCGCAATACAGGCTGCACTGGGCTGCAGGAGAGGGCAGCATAGCCCTGCATTATCGGACGCCCGCCGCCAGCTTGCCGCAGACGCTGCCAATGCCCGGCATGGGTGAAGCCCGGCGTAGACTCTGGCCCCATGCTGCAGACCCCCTTCTTTCTTCGCAAGACCCTGAGCGCACTGGGCGCATCGTTGCTGGCGCTGCTGGCCCAGCCCTCGCTGGCGCAGTCCCTGCCTGCCGATACCCGCATTCCCTCCGCCGTGGACGCGGCGCTGCAACGCGCCAAGATTCCGCGCGATGCCGTATCGCTGCTGGTGATGAATGTGGATGGCAGATCGCCACCGAACCTGGCCTGGCGCACGCACCAGGCCATGAATCCGGCCTCGGTCATGAAGCTGGTCACCACTTATGCGGCGCTCGACCAGCTGGGCCCGGCCTATGTTTGGCGCACGCCCGTCTACCTGGGCGGCCCGGTGGTCGATGGCGCCTTGCGCGGCAATCTCTACATCCAGGGCCAGGGCGACCCCAAGCTGGTGCTGGAGCGCCTGTGGCTGATGCTGCGCCGCCTGCAAGGCATGGGCATCAAGGTCATCGTGGGCGATATCGTGCTGGACCGCAGCGCCTTTCAGCTGCCCGCGCATGATGCGGCGGTCTTCGACAACGAGCCCTGGAGGCCCTACAACGCCTCGCCCGATGCGCTGCTGATCAACTACAAGGCCGTGGCTTTGAATATTGCTCCTGATACAGGAGCTGGTGTCGCTCGTATTCAATACGATCCACCGATGTTTGGCATGGAAAATCAGCAAACAGTGGCGCTGGCAGCTCCTACTTCTGATTGCGGCGACTGGCGCAGCAAGATGCAGCTGGACATGAACAATCCGCAGCGCATCGCCTTCAACGGCAGCTATCCGGCAAGCTGCGGCGACAAGAGCTGGTCCATCGCACCGGCGCAGCCCGAGCGCTTTGCGGCCAAGGCCATAGAAGGCATGTGGCGCGAGGTGGGCGGCAAGCTCACCGGCGCCGTGCGCGACGGCAGCGTGCCCCAGGGGCTGCAGCCGGCGTTCCAGCTGGAGTCTCCGGCGCTGTCCGAAGTGGTGCGCGACATCAACAAATACAGCAACAACATCATGGCCCAGCATGTGCTGCTCACCCTGGGCATGCAGCGCACCGGCGTGGCCAGCTTCGACTCCGCAAGGCAGTCGCTGGCCCAGTGGTGGGCCGCGCGCTGGGGCAATGCCGAGCAGCCCGTGGTGGACAACGGCGCAGGCCTGAGCCGCAATGCCAGCATCACGGCCAGCGGCCTCGGGCAGATGCTGCAGAACGCCTGGGTCTCGCCCGTGATGCCGGAGTTCGTCTCCTCCATGCCCATCGTCGGCGTGGACGGCACGCTGCGCCGCAGCAAGAGCCGCTTTGCGGGCGCGGCCCACCTCAAGACCGGCAGCCTGCGCGACTCGGCGGCACTGGCCGGCTATGTCGACGGTGCCAGCGGCCAGCGCTATGTGCTGGTGGCCATGGCCAACCATGCCAATGCGGCCGCGGCGCGCACGGCCTGGGATGCGCTGGTGGACTGGACGGCGGCCCAGTAGCCGCTCCAGTAGCCGCCCGCTGCATCGCTGCTCTTTGCGCCTCGAAAAACCGGACCCTGGTCCGGTTTTTTATTGCGTGACAGCCTGATGACCAGGTTAGTGAGCGTTGGATTTTTGCCCGACCATCGGTAATTGCCCGATAACAACGCGGGGATGAGTGTCGCTAGGATGACGCTGAGGAAAAAAGCACGACCGTGCGATTCACAACACCTCAGGAGAACATCATCTTGGCAAGCAAACTCAAACTCTTGGCGGCTGCAATGGCAACGGTGGGCCTGCTGGCGGCCTGCGGCGGAGGAGGCGGTGCCGATACCACCCCCAAGGCCAAGGTCACCTCGGTCAAGGTCATGGGCGACAGCCTCTCGGACAGCGGCACCTTCGGCTACAAGTTCACCGTGCAGGGCAACGATCCGACGACCGGCAAGCCCTATCTGGTCTGGCCCGAGCGCATTGCCGATCTCTACAGCACCTCGCTGTGCGCGCACTACAAGCCCACCAGCCAGACCACGTTTGTGACCGCCAATGCCGGCTGCACCAACTACGCCATCGGCGGTGCGCAGATCAACTATGTCGATGACTCCGGCCAGGTGGTGAACTCGCCCATCTCCGTGTTGCAGCAGATCAAGGATGCGGGCGCGGCCGGTGTTTCCGCCAACGACCTGATCCTCATCGATGGCGGCGCCAATGACGCGGCCGCGCTGATCACGGCCGTGCTGACCTATCAGTCGGCAGCCGGAACCTATGCCGTGACGGGTTCGCCTGCCGATGGCGCCAAGGCGCTGGCGGCGCAGAAGTATTTGCAGGCCTTCCTGGCTTCCAAGATCGATACGGCAACGCTGACGGCGCTGCTGTCCCAGGGCTCGGACGGCATCGTCAAGGCCGGCGGCCTGTACATGCAGACGCTGGCCCAGAACCTGGCGGCCAGCATGCAGACGGATCTGCTGGCCAAGGGCGCCACGCGCATCGCCGTGCTGAACATCCCGGCCATCCAGATGACCCCCAAGTTCACCACCGTGCTGGCCCAGATCGCCCAGGCCCAGGGCACGGCCGCCTCCAAGCAGGCCGAAGCCCTGCTGGACGGCTGGGTGAGCGCGTTCAACGCCACCCTGAAGACCGCAGCAGGCAATGACAGCCGCATTGCCGTGGTGGATTTCTATACCGAGTTCAAGAGCCAGATCTCCAACCCTGCGGCCTACAACTTCACCAATGCCACGGTGGCGGCCTGCTCCAAGATCGGTACCGACGAGCTGTCCGCCTGCAGCGCCGACAAGCTGGCTGCCAACATTCCTCAGGGCGAAACCAGCCCCGACTGGTGGAAGAGCTATGTCTTCGCCAACAGCTTCCACCCCACCCCTTACGGCTACCAGCAGATGGGTCAGCTGGTGTCGCGTTCGCTGGCACAGGCCGGCTGGCTCTAAGCCCATCCGCAGCAAGAATCAGGAGAGATAACAATGAAGAAACATATGCGGATTTCTGCCGCCGTTCTGGCCCTGACGGCCTGCGGTCTGGCCAGTGCCCAATCGGCCGGAAGCTGGATGGCGCGCGTGGGCGTGACCCATCTGTCGCCTGATGTGAGCAGCGGCAATCTGTCGGCACCATCCTTTCCCAACACCAAGGTCGACGCGGGCAGCAACACCCAGCTGGGTGGCGGCATCACCTATATGGTGACCGACAATCTGGCGCTGGACGTGCCTCTGGCCACGCCCTTCAAGCATGACCTGTCGGGAGCCGGCGCCATTGCCGGCGTGGGCAAGTTGGGCAGCACCAAGGCGGTACCGGCGACGCTGATGCTGCAGTACCGCTTCAACGAGGCCAAGGCCGCGTTTCGCCCCTATGTGGGAGCCGGCGTGACCTATGCCCATTTCTATGGCGAAAAGACCACGGCCACGCTCAACGGTCTGAGCGGCGGCACACTGGCCAATCCGACCACGGCCGAGCTCGATGACAAATTCGGTGCACTGGCCCAGCTGGGTTTTGTCTACCAGTTCAACGAGCGCTGGTTTGTGGATGCCTCCTACTCCAAGAGCTTTCTGAAGACCAAGATCCACCTGTCTTCGGGCCAGAGCATCAGCGTCAGGCTCAATCCCGATGTGTTTGCGTTGGCGGTGGGCTATCGCTTCTGAAGTGCTGAAATGCACCCATGAAAAAGTCCGGGCCTGGCCCGGACTTTTTGTGAAAGTCGCAGGGTTCAGGCAGGGCCACCCACATGGGCCGCACCGGCGGGAGCCTGCGCCTTCAGGCGCTGGAGCGCGTAGTGCTGGACCCAGGCGATCAGCTGCCGGGCCGCCGGCGTCAGCGGCATATCGTGGCGCTGCACGCTGCAGATCACGGGGCGGGGCAGGGCGTCCTCGATGGGGACCACGCACAACTGCTCCCTGGCGGCGCAGTTGTCGAACAGGATGCTGGGCATAGTGGTCATCCAGCCGTCCGAAGCCGCGATCACCGCGGGCAGGGCAAGAAAGGATTCGCACAGCAGGCGTATGCGGGGCGCGGGCAGGCCGGCCTGCGCGAATGCCTCTTCGATCAGCGCCCCCGGTCCGCCCGCAGGGCTGGACAGCACCCATTCACATGCGTGCAGCTGTGCCAGGCTGCGCGCCTGGGCCAGAGGGTGGCTGCGCTGGGCCACGATGACTACATGGCTTTCGTACAGGGGCTCGGCCACCAGGTCCGGCTCCAGATGCATTCTGTGCACCGGCGTGAGGGCCACGTCCAGCGTACCGTCCCTGAGCAGGGGCGTGATGCCGGGATACAGCCCGTCGCGGCATTCCACGGTCACCTGCGGATACTGTTGGGCGAACTGATGCAGGGCCTGGGGCAGCAGGCCCAGGCCGATGGCCGGGGATACGGCCATTCTGATGGTGCCGCTCCAGTGGCCGCGCAGCTGTGCCACCTCCTCGTTGGCGCGCTGGGCCTGGGCGACGATGAGCTTGGCGTGCTGGAGCAGGGCCCTGCCGAACGGCGTGAACGTCGCGCCCTGCTTGGAGCGCAGCAGCAGCGGCGCCTCGAGCTCCGACTCCAACTGCTGGATGGCAGCCGTCAGCGCAGGCTGCGAAACATGCATCTTCTGCGCCGCGGCGCGAATGCTGCCGTGTGCCTCGATGAGGATCAGGGCCTGGAGTGTGGAGAGCTTCATCGGGTTGTTACGGATATCGGCAAAGCTGATCAAAGCTGTGAAAAACTGAATTTCCCAGAACAGGCGGCACGGCCATTATGCCCATCAATGGCTTGCCGTCCAGGCGCGGCGCATCGTCGGGATGGAGTCAGGAAAACGTCTTTCTCTCTTCCATGAGGCTCTATGAAATTTCAGCACAAAACAGTGATTGTCACGGGGGCGGCCTCGGGGTTTGGCGCAGCGATCGCATGCCGCATGGCGCAGGAGGGCGCCCGCGTCATGGTGGCCGATCTGAACGTCCAGGGGGCCGAGCAGATGTCCGAGCAACTGCGCGCCGCGGGCTGGCAGGCCGCCAGCTTCGGCGTCGATGTGGCCTCCCACCAGGGCTTCGAGCAACTGGTCGAGCACACGCGCACGCTCTGGGGCGGCCTGGACATCCTAGTGAACAATGCCGGTACCACGCACAGGAACAAGCCTGCGCTGGAGGTGACCGAGGACGAGTTTGACCGCGTCTACGGCGTCAATGTCAAAAGCCTGTTCTGGGCCGCGCATGCGGTGCTGCCGCATTTCACCGCGCAGGGCGGGGGCAGCATCGTCAACGTGGCATCGACGACCGGCGTGCGGCCGGGGCCGGGCCTGGTCTGGTACAGCGGCAGCAAGGCCGCGATGATCAACCTCACCAAAGGCCTGGCACTGGAATTCGCCAGGGCCGGCGTGCGCATCAATGCCGTCAATCCCATGATCGGTGAAACCGCCATGCTGGGGGACTTCATGGGCATGGAGGATACGCCCGCCAACCGCGAAAGATTCCTGCAGCGCATTCCGCTGGGGCGCTTCACGCAGCCTGCGGACGTGGCCAGTGCGGTCTGCTTTCTGGCCGGGGACGAGGCCAGCTATCTGACCGGCGTGTGCTTGGATGTGGATGGGGGGCGCAATATATGAGCAAGCGTGTTTACACGGCACCGCAGCTCTTGATTGCCGGTCGGTGGCGCGATGGCCGGCATGCGTCGGCGCATGAGGTGGTCGATCCGGCGACGGCACAGGTCATCGCCCATCTGGGCCTGGCCAGTGCGCAGGACATGGAGCTGGCCCTGGCGGCTGCCGAAACGGGGTTTGCCAGGTGGCGGGAAGTGCCGGCGCAGGAGCGCTGCGCGCGCCTGGAGCGCGGCGTGGCGCGCATGCGCGAACGGCAGGAGGCGATCGCCTGCCTGCTGACGATGGAGCAGGGCAAACCGCTGGCCGAGGCCCGGGCCGAATTGGCCATGGCCGCCGACCTGATTCAGTGGTACGCGCAGGAGGCCAGGCGCATCCACGGCCGCGTGATTGCGGCGCGCCAGCCGGACAGCCGCATGAGCGTGCTCAAGCAGCCCGTAGGGCCGGTGGCAGCCTTCGCGCCCTGGAATTTCCCGCTGGTGCTGTCGGCGCGCAAGATCGGCGGGGCGCTGGCCGCCGGTTGTTCCATCGTGCTCAAGGGCGCCGAGGAGACGCCTGCTAGCGTGGCAGCCATGGTGGCCTGCTTCGAGCCCGAGCTGCCCGAAGGGGCGCTGCAATTATTGTTTGGCGTGCCTGCCGAGGTGTCCGCGCAGTTGATCGCCTCCGATGTCATCCGCAAGGTCAGCTTCACCGGCTCGGTGCCGGTGGGACGGCAACTGGCGCAACTCGCGGCCGTCCATCTCAAGCGCATCACCCTGGAGCTAGGCGGCCACGCGCCGGTGATCATCTGCCGCGATGCGGATCTGGAGCGGGCCGCGCGCTTGATGGCCATGCACAAGTTCCGCAATGCCGGACAGGCTTGTCTGGCCCCTACGCGCTTTTATGTGGAGCGGCCGGTTTACGGCGATTTTCTCGACGCCTTCGCCAGTGAGGCCCGCAAGCTGGTGCTGGGGCCGGGGCTGGACGCGACCACCCAGATGGGGCCTTTGGCTAACGGGCGCCGCCGGGATGCGGTACGGCAACTGGTGGCGCAGAGCGTGGCGGCGGGCGCGCAAGCGATGGTGGGCGAGGTGCCGGAGGGCGGCTTTTTTGCGCCCGTCAGCATCTTGACGAATGTGCAGGAGCATTCGCCAGTCCTGGAGCAGGAGCCCTTCGGTCCCGTGGCTGTGGTGGTGCCGGTGGACGGGCTGGAGCAGGCCATTGCGCTTGCCAACCGCTCGCGCTACGGCCTGGCGGGCTATCTGTTCACCGATTCTGCGCGGGCCGTGCACCGGGTCTCCGAGCGGCTCGAAGTCGGCAGCCTGGCGATCAACAACATGGCGGTTTCCGTGCCCGAGGCCCCTTTTGGCGGCGTCAAGGACAGCGGCTACGGCAGTGAGTCCGGCATCGAAGGGATTGATGCCTTTCTGGATACCAAGTTCACGCATTACTGCGCCTAGCAGCAACCCGAATCTGTAGGAGACAACACCATGAACCGTCGCTTTCTCTTGGCTGCCCTGACGGCGGCCGCCGCCGGACCGGGCCTGGTTGGCCAGGTCCATGCAGAGCAACCGCTGCGCATCCTCGTGGGCTTTCCCGCTGGCGTCGCGGTCGATGTGGTGGCGCGCATCGTCGCGGAGAAGATGAAGGACGAGCTCAAGCGCCCCGTCATCATCGAGAACCGGCCCGGAGCCAGCGGCCGGCTGGCGGCCGATCTGCTCAAGAATGCAGCCCCGGACGGCAATACGGCGATGGTCGCGCCGGTCGTGGTCCCGGTGCTGGCGCCCATGGTCTACCAAAAGCTGAGCTACAACGCCAAAACCGACTTTGTGCCGGTGGGCAAGGTCTGTGATTTCGGCTTTGCGCTGGCGGTACCGGCGAACAGCCCGGTGAACAATCTCAAGGAATATGCGGCCTGGATCAAGGCCAATCCGCAGCAGGCCAATTTCGGCTCGCCGGCGGCCGGTAGCTTGCCCCATTTCTTCGGCGTGATGATAGGCAGCGCCATGGAAGTGGAGATGGTGCATGTGGCCTTCAATGGCGGTGCTGCGTTGCAGTCGGCCGTGCTCGGGGGTCATGTCCCAGCGGGCATCGATGTGCTCATGGAATGGCAGCAGAACCTCAAGGCCCGCAAGGTCAAGGTACTGGCCACTTCGGGCAGCGAGCGCAGCAAGATCATGCCCGAGGTGCCGACCTTCAAGGAGCAAGGCTTCCTCGATGCCGTGGGCCAAGGGTGGTTTGCCATGTATGCCCCGGCCAAGACCTCCGAGGCATCGGTGGAGAAGCTCAACCGCGCGCTGAACAAGGCGTTGGCTACGTCGGAGGTGCGCGAGCACTTTGCCACCTTGGGACTGGAGCCCACCGCGGGCTCACCCGCGGATTTGCAAAAGGCCATGGACGATGACGCCAGGCTTTGGGGCGCGGCCGTCAGGAAATCGGGGTTCAAGCCCGACTGATCTTGCGCCTTCAGCCCGCAGCCGCTGCACGCTGCAGGCGGTCGCGCACGCCTTCCCAGTCGGCAGTGTCGGGCGGGGTTTCGATCCAGATCAGCTTGGCGCCCCAGTCATCGAAATTGCGCAGCATGCCAAACAGCTCACGGGCCACGTCGCGCGGCTCGTCGGACATGCGGCGCAGCAGCAGCTGGGTCGTTGTGACATTGAGGGGGCTGCGGTGATAGATGGCAATATTCCTGCCATCCCGGCCCAGGATGTCCAGCGCCGATTGCAGCTGCCTGGCATCCATGAGTCGTACCTTGGCGTTGGGCGCGTAATGCGCCAAAAGCGTTCCCGATGCACGCGGAGTATCCGCAGTCAGCTCTTCTTTCGAGAGCGGTCGCAGGCCGCAGGCACGTTCGATATCGTCGCGCGTGACGGCGCCGGGGCGCAGCAGCACGGGCACGCCACGCGTGCAGTCGACGATTGTGGATTCAATGCCCACTTCGCAGGCACCGCCATCGAGCACCAGCAGTTCCTCGCCAAACTCGGTGGCCACATGCTCGGCCGTGGTGGGACTGACGCGGCCGAACTTGTTGGCGCTGGGGGCCGAGACGCCCCAGACCGGCGGATCGAGCTGCTGGCAGGCCTTGAGCACCGCATGGGCCACGGGGTGCGAGGGGCAGCGCAGACCCACGCTGTCCTGGCCGCCGGTCGATGCCTTGGCGGCATGCGGCAGGCGCGGCAGGATCAGGGTCAGCGGGCCGGGCCAGAATGCGTCGATCAGTTGCTGGGCAAAGACCGGCACTTCCCTGGCATAGCGGGTGATGGCGGCGGCGTCGGCCACATGCACGATCAGCGGATGGTTGGCCGGGCGGCCCTTGGCGGCAAAGATCTGCGCCACGGCCGCATCGTTGTCGCTGTCCGCAGCCAGGCCGTAGACCGTCTCGGTGGGCAGGCCCAGCAGCCGGCCTTGCTGCAGGGCGAGCGCAGCGGCTTGCACCGAGGCATCCAGCGTTCCATCCAAGATCATTTCAATTCCTCTTTCATGCACTGCGCCGCCGTATGTGCGGTGCTTTTGCGCTTGCAGAGCATCAGCGAAGGACGCCGAGCAAGGGCCGCCCCGCAGCGAGGGCGTTGTCCCCCTCCCGCGTAGCGAGAGAGGGGGAAGCGGCGGGGCCGCCTAGGCAAAGCCGCTCAGGGGGGGTTGTCAGAACGCAGCAATGCCGAGGATCTCGGCCGCCTTCAAAGCGGTTTCACGCGCTTTTTCGGGGCTGGCAGCGGTGATGTTCAGGTGGCCCATCTTGCGGGCCGGCTTGGCATCGACCTTGCCATACAAATGCAGGTGGGCGCCCGGCAGTGCCAGGACCTGATCCCAGGCCGGAGCCTGTGCACTGTCGCCGTCCTTGAACCACAGATCGCCCAGCAGGTTGAGCATGACGGTGGCGCTGTGCTGGCGCGGCTGCACCAGGGGCAGATTGGTCATGCAGCGCACTTGCAGCTCGAACTGCGACACATCCATCGCGTTCTGGCTGTAGTGGCCGCTGTTGTGCGGACGCGGGGCGATCTCGTTGACCACCAGCTGGCCGTTGTCCAGCACAAAGAATTCCACGCAGAGCACGCCCACGTAATCGAGGCCGATAGCTACGGATTTCGCAGCGGCTATCGCTTGCTCTGCGTGCGCTGCGGGCACGTTTCCTTCGTAGACCTCGGTCACGGCCAGAATGCCGTCGCGATGCAGATTGCGCTGCACGGGCAGGTTGACGATGTCGCCATTGCGGCCGCGGGCCACGATGACCGAGCACTCATGCGCCAGCGGCAGCATTTTTTCGAGCACGCAGGCCACCTGCTTGAGCTCGTCCCAGGCCTTGATCAGCTCGTCGCGGGTCTTGACGCGGACCTGGCCCTTGCCGTCATAGCCCATGCGCGCGGTCTTGAGGATGCCGGGCAGCAGCGCGTCGTTGACGGCCGCCAGCTGCTCGACCGTCTCGATCACGGCATAGGGGGCGCAGGGCACGCCGCACTTCACGAAGTGGGCTTTTTCGGCGGCTCGGTCCTGGGCGATCGCCACGGCGGAGCCGGCGGGCGACACGGGCAGGCTCTCGGCCAGCTTGTTCAGCGAGCCGGCGGGCACGTTTTCGAATTCGGTGGTCACGGCCGCGCAGAGTCTGGCCAGCTCGGCCAGGCCCTGGGCGTCTTCGTAGCCGGTGCGCACATGCTGGTGGCTGACCAGACCGGCGGGGCTGGTCTCGTCCTTGTCCAGCACGGCAGTGAAATAACCCATGGCCTGTGCGGCATGGGCAAACATGCGGCCCAGCTGACCGCCGCCCAGCACGCCGAGCGTCGCACCCGGCAGTATCACTTGCGTGTCGTGGGCGCTCATGCGTTCACCGGCAGGGTCATGTTGCGGGCCGCTTCAGTCTGCTCGGCGCGGAAGGCTTCGAGCTTTTTGCGCAGCTCGGCATCCTCGTTGGCCAGCAGGGCCACGGCAAACAGGGCCGCATTGGCAGCACCGGCATTGCCGATGGCAAAGGTGGCCACGGGCACGCCCTTGGGCATCTGCACGATGGAATGCAGCGAATCCACACCCTGCAGGTGACGGCTGGCCACGGGCACGCCCAGCACCGGCACGGTGGTCTTGGCGGCAATCATGCCGGGCAGGTGGGCAGCACCGCCGGCGCCGGCGATGATGGCCTTGAGGCCACGGTCGGCTGCGGCTTCGGCAAAGCGGAACATGTCGTCCGGCATGCGGTGGGCCGATACGACCTGTGCTTCAAAAGCGATACCGAATTGCTGGAGGATGGCAACTGCGTGTTGCATGGTGTCCCAGTCGCTGCTGGAACCCATGACCACGCCAACTTGGATGGGGTTCATGTTCTTCAGGGCGCTGCCGCCCGGCCTAGTGGAACCCCTGATTTTACGGTTTTGCCGCATTGCCGCCCGACTGTGGGGCATAGCCGTCCGGGCAAAGCAACTATGACTCCCGGATATGGGCCGCCGCGTTATCGCGTGCAAAGCCCAGCACGCGGTCCCTGAAGACATGAATGACCCAGGCCAGCGTGACCAGGATCTGCAGGCTCAGAGAAGCCCAGGGCACATAGCTGACCCAGGCGCCGGCTTGCTCTATGCCGTCCGGTGAGCCCATCCACATGGCCACCACGGGCTGAACAAACATGGCACCTGTATAGCCGCCCATGCCATAGGCCAGCAGCGGCGCGGCGATGTTGAGGATCAGCCAGGCGATGACAAACGAGGCCAGGGGGGACTTTAGCTTGCCTGCCAGCAGGGCGAAGCCGGTCAGCAGCAGGCAGTCGCGCAGCAGATGCAGACACAGATAGAAGGTAAAGCTGTTGAGCTTGCCGCTGATGGCTGCCTCCAGGCTTTGGGGGACGAACAGCAGCAGCAAGGCCATGGCAAAGCCCAGCAGCAGGCTGACCGGCCACAGCGGCAGCGCCTCCAGCGCCTCGCGCCAGCGCTGGCGCGAGGCCGACCATTGAACCTGGCGCCATGCGCGCAGATGCTGGTCCATGTGCTGCAGGGCGACATAGGCGGTGCCGATCAGGGCGATCCAGGCGGTGCTGCTGAAAAATTCGGCAATGCCCAGATTGAGCGAGCCGGCTGCGAAAAATCCAGTCAGTGCCAGACCCAGAGGCCAGGCCCAGGGCAGGGTGCGTACATCGAGTCGGGTGCAAAGCTGGCGCCACAGGGCCAGCAGGCCCAGGCCCAGTATCAGCGCACCGGCCAGATAGGCCAGGCCCAGGCCCCCCACATTCAGGCCCCACCAGAACACCGGCTCGGCGTCGATGTCCACCATGCCTTTGTAGACATGGTCGATAAAGGGGCCGGGGGCGAAGAACAGGATCAGCAGAGGCAGCAGTGCCGCTCGCCGGCGATTGATAGGCCTGTCCCTCAGCCCCCAGCTCATGAGCACGGAATTCATGGCCCAGGTCTGCAGGCCCAGGCCCCAGATCACGGCCAGGCCAATCGTATGCTGCAGCTTCAGGGGCTCCAGCGCCCAGAAATGGGTGATGCCTGCCACGGCCAGCGCAAACCACAGCACGTACAGCCAGGCCGGCAAGGTGGCGCCCAGCAGCTTGCCCCAGGCCATCTGCCAGGGCGTGAGCACGGACAGGCGTTGCCAGTCCCAGGTGTTCTGGCTGGCTTCCTCGGCCAGGCTGCGCCCGGCCAGCACGCTGCCATAGATGATGGCGGCCAGGTACAGGCCGGCGATGGCGGTCATGCTCAGCGTGCCGGGCAGTCCCTTGGCGGAGGACAGGGCGAAGGGCAGCGCCAGGATGAGCAGGCTCAGGCCCAGGCTCCAGGCCAGCAGCGAGGGACGCCAGTTCAGCCAGAGCTGGCGCTGGAATTCGGGATTGCGTTGGCTCATGCTTGCTCCTGACTTTCGGTATCGCGGGCCTGGGCCGTGCGGGCATAACGGTCCTGCAGCCGCTCGCGCACCGGGTAGAGCGCGGCGACGGGAATGCCGGCCTGCACCAGCTGGGCCAGCCATTGGGCGCGTGCGCTGGCGGCGGCCGGCAGCCATAGCTGAATCGGGCGGCGACCCGTGGTGTCGAAGTCCTGCACCGAGGTGCTCAGCAAGGCCTGACGCAGGCGCGCCTCCAGGCCTTCGCCTGGCTCCATGGCCACTTCCAGCGCATAGAGCAGGGGCTGCTGGCCGGCGACGGCGGGCTGGCCCTCGTCATGGGCGTTCTGCAGCGCCTCGTGGCTTTCGATGCGGCCGTCGCGGATGCTCAGGATATGGGTGCAGTACTCGTCCAGCTCGCTGAGGATGTGGCTGGAGACGATCAGCGTCATGCCCTGGGCCTGCAGCTGGCGAAACAGCGTCGAGAGGCTGCTGCGCGCATCGGGATCGAGGCCGCTGGCCGGCTCGTCGAGCAGCAGCACGCTGGGCTGGTGGACGATGGCCTGGCCGATCGCCACGCGCTGGCGCTGGCCGCGCGAGAGTTCGGTCGGGTGGCGGTGCAGCAGCTCCGTCAGGCCCAGCTGGGCGGCCACCTGCCGTACGCGGCCATCCACGCCATCGGGCGCAACGCCCATGGACAGGGCCGAGTACTGCAGGCAGCGCATCACGCTGAGCCGGTCGTACAGACCATAGAAGTCCGAGAGATAGCCCAGGTGGCGGTGCACTTCGCGCGGCTGCTCCTCGACCGACAGGCCCTTGACGCGCACCTGGCCCGACAGCGGCTGCTCCAGTCCGGCGATGCAGCGCATCAGCGTGGATTTGCCGGCACCGTTGGGGCCGACGAGTGCCGTCACGCTGCCCGCTGCGATGGACAGGCTCACGCCGTCGAGGGCACGGTGGCCCGGATATTCAAACACCAGTTGTGAAACTTCAATCAAGTCTGCGCTCCTTGGTTCGCAAGCAATATAGCCCAGGGGTGAGCGCGGCTGCGGGGCAGATACTCTTGAAACCGTAGCTGCTTGCGCATGCCTTCCATCGATTGTCGGCATAAAACACCTTGAATCGACCTTGAAACATGCGCAAGCTGCTCCCATCTGAGTAGCAAAGACCCGACCCGCTCTGGTCTATGGCTTGCGCTCGCGCATTTGCGAGGAGAATCGCAGCATCGCGCGGTGGGCACTCTGCTGGAGTGGCCGGTTCGCAGACTTTTCAGCGCCGCTGCCCGGGCGGCAGCGCACAAGCAGCATTGGGAATCACATGATTGACGTCACCCTCGAGAATTTTGAAGCCGAAGTCGTAGCCGCCTCCATGGCCGTACCCGTGCTGGTGGACTTCTGGGCACCCTGGTGCGGTCCCTGCAAGACACTGGGCCCGGTGCTGGAGAAGCTGGAAGTCGCCTATGAAGGCCGCTTCAAGCTGGTCAAGATCGACTCCGATCAGGAGCAGCAGCTGGCCAGCATGTTCGGCATCCGCTCCATCCCCACCTGCGTGCTGATGATCGGCGGCAAGCCCGTGGACGGCTTCATGGGCGCCCAGCCCGAAGGCAAGCTGCGCGAGTTTCTGGACAAGCATCTGCCCTCCGAGGGCGAGCTTGCGGCCGAGGCCGATGCCGATGAAGCCCAGGCCCTGCTGGAGTCCGGCGACACCCAGGCCGCGCTGCAGAAGCTGGCCGATGCGCTGGCGGCCGACCCGGCCAATGACGATGCGCGCTTTGACTATGTGCGCCTGCTGATCGCCACCGGCAGCTTCGAGGAAGCCGCGGCCCTGCTGGCCGAGCCCGTCAAGCGCATTCCCCAGCCGCTGCGCTTCGAGGCGCTGAACCAGTGGCTCAAGGCGCTGGAATTCGCCGTCCAGGGCGACAATGCCGACGTGGCCAAGTATGACGCGGCCATCGCTGCCAACAAGCGCGACTTCGACGCCCGATTTGGCCGCGCCCGTGCCCTGCTGGCCCACAGCCAGTGGACCGACGCCATGGACGAAATGCTGGAAATCATCATGCGCGACAAGACCTGGAACGATCAGGCGGCGCGCAAGCTCATCGTCGGCGTGCTGGAGCTGCTGACCCCGCCCAAGCCCAAGAAGCAGGACGCTGTGCCTGGCAAGACCAGCGGCGGCATCGAGCTGCTGGGCAAGAACAGTGCCGAGCAGGACGAGGCCACGGCGCTGGTCAACAGCTATCGCCGCAGGCTGAGCATGGCGTTGAATTAAACCTCCCCCTGAGGCGCTTTGCCTGGGCGGCCCCGCGCCTTCCCCCTGGCCGGGCGCCCCTCTCTCCTTCCCCCTGGCCGGGCGCCCCTCTCTCTACGCGCTTCGCGCTATGGGAGGGGGGCGACAGCTTCGCTGCGCGGCGGCGCTTGCTCGCTGTTCCTTGCCTTGGGGCACGCCAGTTTTTGCTGCTTGCGTTGAATGAGACTCGCGATGGATCAGATCTTTTCAGTGGCCTTTCAGGGCCTCTTTGTTTATCTGGGGCTGGCGCTGGCATTCGCGGTGCTGGCGGCCGTGCTGCGATCGCCACGCTTCAAGGGCTGGCGCGGTGAGCGGGCCGTGCAGGCGGCGATTCGCCGACAGCTCAATCCGCTGATCTATGTGGACATGCACAACGTCACCCTGCCCACGGCGGATGGCGGCAGCACGCAGATCGACCATCTGATCTTTTCGCCCTACGGCCTGTTCGTGCTGGAAACCAAGAACTTTCAGGGCTGGATTTTCGGCACCGAGAAGCAGCGCGAATGGACGCAGCAGATCTTCAGAAAGCGCAGCCGCTTCCAGAACCCGCTGCGCCAGAACTACAAGCACATCAAGACCTTGCAGTCGTTGCTGGACATCGCGCCCGAGCATCTGCACTCGGTGATCGCCTTTGTGGGCGATTGCGAATTCAAGACCGAGATGCCGGCCCATGTCACGCGCGGCCTTGGCTTTGTCGGCCATATCCAGAGCTTTACCCAGCCCGTGTGGAGTCCCGAGCAAATGCAGGCGCTGCTGGACAAGCTCGAGGAGCTGCGGCTGCAGCCAGGCCGTGCCACCGACAGGCGGCATGTGGCGCATGTGCGCCAGCTACAGGCGGCCAGCAAGGCACGCAAGCCCAGGCTGGAGCCGGTGGCGGAAGCCGCGGCCCAGCTGGTCAGGCCGCCCGCGCCCGAGACGGTGGATATTCTGCTGGAGCCGGTCATGTCGGCGCCGCCTTCGTCTGCGGCCGATGGGGCTCTGTCGGCGCCGGTACCGCTCGCCCAGTCAGCGGTTGCGGCTTCGGCTGCAGTGGCTGACACTGCGGCAAAGGCTGCAGAGCCGCTGCTGCCCGGACGGATCGATGATGTGCCGGTCTGCCCGCAATGCGAATGGCCGCTGCGCAAGTTGCTGATGCAGCGCGGGCCGCTGGCGGGGCAGGCCATCTGGCGCTGTACCAATGCGGCGGCCTGTAGCTTTGTGCGCGGTGAACAGGTGCTTGCGCAAGCGTCTGAGACTCCTGAAAAATGAGCTGTCAGCGCTTTGTCTGTGTGTGTTGAAGGCTGCAGAGGTGTTTGTGATGACTGCTTTCTCCAAGCTGCGCGCCCTGCTTGGTCCGGCACTGGGGGTGCTCTTGCTGTTGGGCGTCCTGGCTAGCGCCGCTGCCGATGCAGGGAGCGCGGCGTCCGAGGGCGAAGCCATGGCTGCCGTGCCGGCCCCGCTTCTCAATACCTACTGGAAACTGGTGCAGTTGGGCGACGGCCCGCATGTCAGCGCCTATGACAACCAGCCCGAGCCGCATCTGGTGCTGGAGACCGGCAGCGGCCGCTTCCATGGCGCTGGCGGCTGCAATCGCCTGCGCGGCAGCTACAGCCTGGACGGGCGCTGGCTGCGTTTTTCGGCCGTGGCCAGTACCCGCATGGCCTGTGTGCAGGGCATGCGCCGGGAGCAACTGCTGGTGGCCACCCTGGCCCAGGTCAGCAGCTACGCCGTGCAGGGGCAGAAACTGGTGCTCAGCGATGCCGAGGGGCGTGTGCTGCTGCGACTCGAGGCCGTGTATCTGCGCTGAACCTCAGTGCGTCAGTTGCGGGCTGGCGGCCTGGGGTGACGAGGCATTGCCCAGCGAGCGAATCGGTATGCCCATGTCCTGCGGAATCTCGCCCGACAGCTGCAGCGCCAGATAGCGGGTGCAGCACACGCGCAAAAAGGAGCTGAAGTTGTCCACCGCTTTGCGCTCGGCCAGCAGCTCGTCGTAGAGCTTGGTGCAGAGCTGGGGAACGGTATAGCCGTCCCGCGCGGCAATCTCTTCGAGGACCTGCCAGAACAGGTTTTCCAGCCGGATGCTGGTGGCGACTCCATGCAGCCGGATGGAGCGGGCGCGGTGGGCCCAGAGCTGGGGATCGGCGCTGATAAAGACCTGGCACATGGCGCGACTCTCCAAAACAAAACCGGGCCATGGTGTGGCCCGGTGAGTGCGGCGTCAAGAGGGAGACTCTTGAATTGATAGCTTGCTGCGCTTGATGGGAAAGCGCTGGAGGTCGATTTCAGTGTGAAATCTTCGTGCCCAGCAGCGCGAGAAACTGGGCGATCCAGGCCGGATGGGCGGGCCAGGCCGGTGCGCTGACCAGATTGCCTTCGGTATGGGCCTGGTCGACGGGGATGTCGGCATAGCTGCCTCCGGCCAGTTCCACCTCGGCGCGGCAGGCGGGGTAGGCCGAGCAGGTGCGGCCCTTGAGCACGCCGGCACCGGCCAGCAACTGCGCGCCATGGCAGACGGCGGCAACGGGCTTGTTGGTGTCGAAGAAGTGACGTACGGCGGCGCGCACGCTTTCATAGCCGCGCAGATACTCGGGGCCGCGGCCGCCGGGGATGACCAGGGCGTCGTACTGCTCGGGCTTCACATCGGCAAACGTGGCGTTGAGCGTGAAGTTGTGGCCGGGCTTTTCGCTATAGGTCTGTGCGCCCTCGAAGTCGTGGATGGCGGTCTTGATCTGGTCGCCGGCCTTTTTGTCGGGACAGACGGCGTGGACGGTATGGCCCACGGCCAGCAGGGCCTGGAACGGGACCATGGTTTCATAGTCCTCGCAGTAGTCGCCGCAAATCATCAAAATCTTCTTGCCTGCCATGGTCTGTCTCCTGTTGAAGTGTCAAACCATTGTGGACAGGCAAGCGCCGCCGCGGGTATTAACGGGCTACTACATCGGGACGGGCGGGCGGATAGTGGGTGCCGTAGTCCGACGAACGCTGGTACAGCGTCAGCCCGAACTGCGGCAGCACGCCGATCAGATGGTCGAAGATTTCGCCCTGTATGCCTTCGTATTCCACCCAGATGGTGGTGTTGGTGTAGCAGAACAGTTGCAGCGGCAGGCCGGTGGGCGATGTCTCCATGGTGCGCACCATGAGAAACATGCCTGGGCCTTTGCCAATGCGAGGGTGGCCCATCAGATAGGCGTAGGCATAGGCCTTGAATGCGGCCAGATTCGTCACCTGGTGGGCGGCGATGGCCTGGGTAGGCATGGCGGCCTCGGCCGCGCCGGGCATGGCCTGCAGGCCGTCGCGCTCGCTCCAGTAGGGCTGCAGCAGCGCGATATGGCCCATGCCTGCGCGCTCCTCGGGCGAGAGCAGATGCACGGTGTTGGCGTCGAGGTTCAGCGAGCGCATGATGCGGCGTCCGCCCGAGTCGAACATGCCGCGCCAGTTCTTGAAGCTGTCCGTCATCAGCCGCCAGGTGGGAATGGTGGTGATGGTCTTGTCCCAGTTCTGCACCTTGACGGTATTGAGCGCGATATCGGTCACAAAGCCGTCGGCGCCGACCTGGGGCATCTCTATCCAGTCGCCCACGCGCAGCATGTCGTTGCTGCCGAGCTGAACGCCTGCGACAAAGGAGAGGATGGTGTCCTTGAAGACCAGCATCAGCACGGCCGACATGGCGCCCAGGCCCGAGAGCAGCAACAGGGGCGAGCGGTCCATCAGCGTGGCCACGATGAGCACCGCGGCAAAGCTGCAGACCAGCAGCTTGCCCAGCTGCACATAGCTCTTGATGGAATGGGTCTGGACGGCGGCCTTGCGTGCCTCGTCGCGTTCATGGGCCTCGTTCGTGGCATTGAGCAGATCGCACAGCACGCGCGCCAGGTGATAGAGCGTGAAGGCAATCGCCACATTGGTGATCAGCGTGGTCCAGCGCGGCTCCAGATGGGGCACGCCCTGGACGCCGAACTGCACGATCAGCGAGGGCACGACCTTGGCCAGGCGGCGCAGCACCTTGTCGTGCATGAGGATCTGGGCCCAGCCGGTCCTGAGGGTGTCGCGCATACGGCGAAAGACCTTGAGCCCCAGCCACTGGGTCAGCCAGCCGGCCACCAGAGCGGTCAGGGCCAGGACACAGAGCGAGGCCAGCATTTGCATGGCGGGATTCCAGTCAGAAACAAAAGACCAGCGGGAAAGCAAGAGCAGCTCCTCAGAAGAATGGACCGGGGCAGGAGCGCAAGTCTGGCAACTTCGGGCAGAAGGCAGGCGATGGCGTCGGGCACGGAAACAGGCCGGTCAGACCGGCAGGCGTGCAAAAAGTTCAGCAATTTGTGAACAGCCACTAGCTTACGCAAAGCCGTATTTCCCAGCGTGGCGTGCAGGAAGGCCGCCTGGATGGCGCAGCGGGTTTTGCGGTCATGCAGGGCTAAACCGGCGCAAGCGGGCGGGGAGCCTAAAATCCCTGCTGATTTCAGATTTCTACCTTGCCGGGTCCCAAGTGGGGCTGGCGGCCACTGCACTGCACCATGCAAGAAAAATTCAACCACATCGAGGTCGAGCGCGCCGCGCAAGACCACTGGCAAGCCAAGGACGCCTACCGCGTCACCGAAGACGGCAGCAAGCCCAAGTACTACGCCTGCTCCATGCTGCCCTACCCCAGCGGCAAGCTGCACATGGGTCATGTGCGCAACTACACCATCAACGACATGCTCACGCGCCAGCTGCGCATGAAGGGCTACAACGTCCTCATGCCCATGGGCTGGGACGCCTTCGGTCTGCCCGCCGAGAACGCTGCGCTGAAGAACAAGGTGCCGCCTGCCAAGTGGACGTACGAGAACATCGCGTACATGAAGAAGCAGATGCAGGCCATGGGCCTGGCCATCGACTGGAGCCGCGAGGTCGCCACCTGCGACCCCGAGTACTACAAGTGGAACCAGTGGCTGTTCCTCAAGATGCTGGAAAAAGGCATCGCCTATCGCAAGACCCAGGTGGTGAACTGGGACCCGGTGGACCAGACCGTGCTGGCCAACGAGCAGGTCATCGACGGTCGCGGCTGGCGCACCGGCGCGCTGGTGGAAAAGCGCGAGATCCCCGGCTACTACCTGGCCATCACCGGCTATGCGCAAGAGCTGCTGGACCATGTGCAGATCGGCAACGAGAAGGCCACATTGAATGGCTGGCCCGACAAGGTGCGCCTGATGCAGGAAAACTGGATCGGCAAGTCCGCCGGCGTGCGCTTTGCATTCACGCACGACATCAAGGGTGCTGACGGCAACTTGATCCAGGACGGCAAGATGTATGTCTTCACCACGCGTGCCGACACCATCATGGGCGTGACCTTCTGCGCCGTGGCGCCCGAGCACCCCCTGGCCCAGCACGCAGCGGCTTCCAGCCCCGAGCTGTCCGCCTTCATCGAAGAGTGCAAAAAGGGCGGCACGACAGAAGCCGAGCTGGCCGTCAAGGAAAAGGAAGGCAAGCCCACGGGCCTGTTCGTCACCCATCCCATCACCGGCGCGCAAGTCGAGGTCTGGATCGGCAACTATGTGCTGATGAGCTATGGCGACGGCGCCGTGATGGGTGTTCCTGCCCATGACGAGCGCGACTTCGCCTTTGCCAATAAGTACGGCCTGCCCATCAGGCAGGTGGTGGCCGTGGAAGGCCAGGCAGCCTATGACGACAAGCAGTGGAGCGACTGGTACGGCGACAAGGAGCGCGGCGTTCTGATCAACTCCGGCGAGCTGGACGGTCTGAACCACAAGGATGCCGTGCAGGCCGTGGCCAAGCTGCTGGAAGCCAAGGGTCTGGGCGCGCTCAAGACCACCTGGCGCCTGCGCGACTGGGGCGTGAGCCGCCAGCGCTACTGGGGCACGCCCATCCCCATCATTCACTGCGAAGACTGCGGTGCCCAGCCCGTGCCCGAGAAGGACCTGCCCGTGGTGCTGCCACAGGATCTGGTTCCCGATGGTTCCGGCAACCCGCTGATCAAGAGCGAAGCCTTCCACGCCGGCGTGGTCTGCCCCTGCTGCGGCAAGCCTGCGCGCCGTGAAACCGACACCATGGACACCTTCGTGGACTCGTCCTGGTACTTCATGCGCTACTGCGATGCCAAGGACAGCGAGCAGATGGTGGCCGACGGCGCCGATTACTGGATGCCCATGGACCAGTACATCGGCGGCGTGGAACACGCCATCCTGCACCTGCTGTACGCGCGTTTCTGGACCAAGGTCATGCGCGACCTGGGTCTGGTCAAGATCGACGAGCCGTTCACCAAGCTGCTGACCCAGGGCATGGTGCTCAACCACATCTACAGCCGTCGCACGGCCAAGGGTGCCAAGGAATACTTCTGGCCCAAGGATGTGGAGCATGTGTTCGACGACTCCGGCAAGATCATCGGCGCCAAGCTGAAGGTCGAAGTGGACAGCGCCGACGGCCTGCTGCCCGTGGGAACCGCCATCGACTACGAGGGCGTGGGAACCATGTCCAAGTCCAAGAACAACGGCGTGGATCCGCAGGATCTGATCGAGAAGTACGGCGCCGACACTGCACGTCTGTACACCATGTTCACCTCGCCCCCCGAGCTGACGCTGGAGTGGAACGACGCCGCCGTGGAAGGCAGCTACCGCTTCCTGCGCCGCGTCTACAACTTCGGCAGCAAGCTGACAGGCATGGACATGGCTTCCGCCGTGCAGGGCGTGGCCGGTGCCAAGTCGCTGGACGATGTGGAATTCGGCAAGGCGGCCAAGGCCCTGCGTCTGGAAATCCACAACGTGCTCAAGCAGGTCGAGTACGACTACTCGCGCATGCAGTACAACACCGTGGTGTCCGGCGCGATGAAGATGATCAATGCGCTCGAAGACTTCAAGGCCCTGGATGACGCCGGTGCCAAGGTGGCGCTGATCGAAGGCTTCGGCATTCTGCTGCGCGTGCTTTACCCCGCTACGCCCCACCTGGCCCATGTGCTGTGGAGCGAGCTGGGCTATGCCAACCACTTGGGCGATCTGCTCGATGCCCCCTGGCCGCAGGTCGATCCCAAGGCCCTGGTGCAGGACGAGATCTCGCTGGTGCTGCAGGTCAACGGCAAGCTGCGCGGTGCGATCCTGGTGTCTGCGACCGCCGACAAGGCCGCCATCGAGGCGGCTGCGCTGGCCAACGAGGAATACCAGAAGTTTGCCGAAGGCCGTGCACCCAAGAAGATCATCGTGGTGCCGGGCCGTCTGGTGAATATCGTGGTGTGACCGGAGTCTCCCCCTGAGGCGCTGTGCGCCTTCCCCCTCTCTCGCTTCGCGGGAGGGGGACAATACCTTCGCTGCGGGGCGGCCCTTGCTCGGTATTTCTGGAGCAAGAGTCGATGCGCGCAGCAGGGCTTGAAGATTAGAGGACAGTTGATGCAAAAACGTACGCTGCTGGCCGCCATGGCCTTGACGCCTTTGCTGGGAGCCTGCGGTTTTCGCCTGCGTGGCGCGCCGGATTTTGTGTTTCGCTCCATTTACGTGCAGGCAGGGCGCGGTGCGCCCGTGGGCGTTCTGCTGCGTCGCAGTCTGGAGTCGGCCAGCGACAAGCTGACCGTGATCAAGGACCCGGCAGCGCCCGATACTGCCGAAGTGATCTGCCAGATCATCAGCGAGCAGGCCCAGCGCGTCATCATCGGCTCCAATGTGGCCGGTCAGGTGCGTGAAATCGAACTGCGTCTGATCGTGCGCTTCTCGTTGCGCACGCCTGGCGGCGATGAGCTGATCGAGCCGGTCGAGATTCGCCAGATCCGCAACGTGACCTATAACGAAACCAATGCCTTGTCCAAGGCAGTGGAAGAGGAAATGCTGAACAAGGACATGCGCAACGACATCGTGCAGCAGATCATTCGTCGTCTGGCTGCGGTCAAGAGCCTGCAGGTGTCATAAGCGATTGCCTGAGTCGCTGCGTGGCGGCCCCGGGTGGAGGCCGCCGCGTCGGCGATGCGCCGGTGAGTTTGATAGCTGTCGAGGCTTGAAATCAGGGTGTTTCAGATACTTTTTATAGAAAATTCTTCTCCATGCAGCTTGCGCTGAACCAGCTTCCCTCCCATCTGGCCAAGGGCTTGCGCTCGCTCTATGTGCTGCATGGCGACGAGCCCTTGCAGCAGCAGGAAGCGGCCGACGCGATTCGTGCAGCGGCGCGTGCTCAGGGCTATACCGAGCGCAGCAGCTATACCGTCATGGGCGCGCACTTTGACTGGAGCGGCGTGCTGGCGGCCGGCGGCAGCCTGAGCCTGTTTGCGGACAAGCAGATTCTCGAGATCCGCATCCCCAGCGGCAAACCCGGCAAGGACGGCAGTGCCGCGCTGCAGCAGCTGGCCAGCAGCGCCCAGGGCAACGACAGCACGCTGACCCTGATCAGTCTGCCGCGCCTGGACAAGGCCACCAAGACCGGTGCCTGGTTTGGGGCGCTGGACGGCAACGGCGTCTCCATCCAGGTCGACCCGGTGGAGCGCGGTGCGCTGCCGCACTGGATTGCCCAGCGTCTGGCGCTGCAGAATCAGCGTGTGGCGGCCGGTGAAGAGGGGCAGCGCACGCTGCAGTTCTTTGCCGACCGCGTGGAAGGCAATCTGCTGGCCGCGCACCAGGAAATTCAGAAGCTGGCCCTGCTGCACCCCGAGGGCGAGCTGAGCCTGGCGCAAGTGGAGCAGGCGGTGCTCAATGTGGCGCGCTATGACGTGTTCAAGCTGTCCGAGGCCGTGCTATCGGGCCAGGTGGCGCGCAGCATGCGCATGCTGGACGGTCTGCAGGCCGAAGGCGAGGCCGAGGTGCTGGTGCATTGGGCGCTGGCCGAGGACATTCGCAACATCAAGCGGGTCAAGGACGCCATGGCGGGCGGCAAGCCCCTGCCCATGGCGCTGCGCGAGAATCGTATCTGGGGTCCCAAGGAGAGGCTGATGGAGCGGCTGCTGCCGCGTGTCAGCGATGCACGCGCGGCCGAGTTGCTGCAGGCTGCCCATGCCGTGGACGGCATTGTCAAAGGCCTGCCCAGCGAGGGCTGGCCACGCGATAGCTGGCAGGCCCTGCGACAACTGGCCATGCAGCTGGCCCAGGCCGGGCGCTGATTTCCGGTTCAGCCGGGATTGGCGGCGAGCTGGGCTTGGGCCTTGTCGGCCCATAGGCGCAGATTGTCCAGCAGGTCCTTCTGGCTGAAGGAGCAGCTTTCCTCGGTGAATAGCGCGCTGGATTCCAGTCGGTCCAGCAGATTGAGCAGTACCTCGCCATAACGTGGCGGCAGCGCCTGCAGCAGTGTGGTCGCGGCGCGTGCCTGCTGGCCGAGGGCGCTGGCGCTGATCTGTGAGTGGGCGAGCTGCTCGAATCCGCTGCGCAGCTGCTGGAGCTGGCGGGCGCTTTCCTGTAGCGCTGTGGTGTTGTGGCTCATAAGTCTCCTTGCGATTCAGAGGCCGAGTGT
Organism: Comamonas thiooxydans; assembly: GCF_002157685.2. Classification (NCBI taxonomy): domain Bacteria; kingdom Pseudomonadati; phylum Pseudomonadota; class Betaproteobacteria; order Burkholderiales; family Comamonadaceae; genus Comamonas; species Comamonas thiooxydans. The sequence goes on along the minus strand of NZ_AP026738.1, from coordinate 5,661,929 downwards.
AGGTGTCCGTAGGGTCATAAACCCCCTCATGGTCGGGCTTGTCTGCGCAACTTGCTTATCTCGGCGAAAATCACGCCATGAACGCGCTCAATACCGTCGAATACATGCACAACCTCGGTGTACAGGCAAAAGCCGCCTCTGCACTGATGGCGCGTGCGTCTGCAGCTACTAAAAACAAAGCACTCAAGGCACTGGCCCGTCTGCTGCGCGAGAACGTCGAGCCGCTGCAGATCGACAATGCCCGCGATCTGGAGCGTGCCGTGGCCAATGGCCTGTCGGCCCCCATGGTCGACAGGCTGCGACTGACGCCCAAGGTGCTGGAGACCTGCGCCGAAGGCTGCGAGCAGCTCGCAGCCATGCCCGATGTGATCGGCGAGATCAGCGGCCTCAAGCAAATGCCCAGCGGGATCCGCGTGGGCCAGATGCGTGTGCCCCTGGGCGTGTTCGGCATGATTTATGAAAGCCGTCCGAATGTGACCATCGAAGCGGCCAGCCTCTCGATCAAGAGCGGCAATGCCTGCATTCTGCGCGGCGGCTCGGAAGCGATCGACTCCAACAAGGCGCTGGCCAGGCTGGTGGCCCAGGCGCTGGCCGAGGCCGGCCTGCCCGAAGACGGCGTCAAGCTGGTGGAGACCACCGACCGTGACGCCGTGGGCCAGCTCATCGCCATGCCCGACTATGTGGATGTCATCATCCCCCGCGGCGGCAAGGGCCTGATCGAGCGCATCAGCCACGAGGCCAAGGTGCCCGTCATCAAGCATCTGGACGGCAATTGCCACACCTATGTGGATGACCCCTGCGACATCGCCATGGCCGTGAAGGTGGCTGACAACGCCAAGACCAACAAGTACAGCCCCTGCAACGCCAGCGAAAGCCTGCTGGTGGCACGCGCCGTGGCCGCGGACTTCCTGCCCAGGATCGGCGCCGTCTATGCCGCCAAGGGCGTGGAGATGCGCTGCGATGCCGAGGCTCTGGCCATTTTGCAGACCGTCAAGGATGCCAAGCTGGCCCAGGCGGTGGAGCAGGACTGGTACGAGGAATACCTCGCCCCCATCATCAGCGTGAAGCTGGTGGAGGGGGTGGACGAGGCCATTGCCCACATCAACAAGTACTCCAGCCACCATACGGAGTCGATTTTGACGACCAATCATCTGCATGCGCAGAAATTCCTGCGCGAGGTCGATTCGGCCAGCGTCATGGTCAATACCAGCACCCGCTTTGCCGATGGCTTCGAGTTCGGACTCGGCGCCGAGATCGGCATCAGCACCGACAAGTTCCATGCGCGTGGGCCGGTGGGCATAGAGGGCCTGACTTCGCTCAAATACGTGGTCTTGGGCGACGGCGAAGTCCGTTCCTGAAGTCCGTCTGCCGGAGAGGCTGCAGGCGCGGTCTTTTCCGGATATGACTCAATGCCGCAGCTTGGATCCCTTTCCATAACACCATGAAAATCATTATTCTGGGTGCCGGGCGCGTAGGCCAGAGTGTGGCCGAAAGTCTGGTGTCCGAGCAAAACGGAATCACCGTCATCGACACCGATGCGCGCGCACTGCGCGAGCTGGAATCTCGCTTCGACCTGCGCGGCGTGGTCGGCAACGGCATCGATCCCCAGGTGCTGGCTGAAGCGGGCGCCAAGGACACCGATCTGCTGATCGCCTGTGCCTCCATGGACGAGACGAACCTGGTGTGCTGCAAGATTGCCCAGGCCGTGTTCGATATCCCCACCCGCATTGCGCGAGTGCGCTCGTCCAGCTTTGCAGTGGATGACCCGGTGCTGGGCAAAGAGGGTTTTGCGGTCGACCGCATCATCTGCCCCGAGGAATCGGTCACCAATTACATCCGCAAGCTCATCGAATACCCGGAGGCCATGCAGGTGCGGGCCTTTGCGGGCGGGCGGGCCGCCTTGGCCTCGGTGCGCGCACGTGCAGGCGCGCCTGCCGTCGGCCTGCAGATTGCCCAGGTGCGCGAGCGTATGCCGGAGTTGGCCATGCGCATCGTCGCGATCTACCGCCGCTTCATGGACGAGCCAGACCGGTTTGTGCGCTGCGACGGGGTCACGCGCATAGAGCCCGGCGACGAGGTCTTCATGCTGGCTGCGACCGAGCATGTGTCCGAGGCTCTCAAGGCCATCAATCTGCCCGAAGGCCGCCCGAGCCGGCCGGTGTTCCGCATCATGATTGCGGGCGGAGGCCAGGTGAGCCTGCGGCTGGCCAGGAAGCTGGCGCAGACGCCCGGGCGCTTTCACGTCAAGATCATCGAGTCCAACGCCCAGCAATGTCTGAGCCTGTCGTCGGTGCTGCCAGCCGAAGTGCTGGTGCTGGAAGGTGATGCCACCGATGAGGCCCTGCTCGAGGAAGAGGGTATCGAGGAGGTGGATCTGTTTCTGGCGCTGACGGACGACGACGAGGACAACATCATGTCCAGCCTGCTGGCCAAGCGCATGGGCGCGCGCCGCGTTCTGTCGCTGATCAATCGCCGCGCGTATGCCGACCTGATGCACGGAACGCAGATCGATATTGCGCTGTCGCCGGCGCAGGCCATGCTGGGCGAGTTCCTGGCCTACGTGCGCCGCGGCGATGTGCAAGCCGTGCACAGCCTGCGCCGCGGCGTTGCCGAGGCACTGGAGATCGTGGCGCGCGGCGACCGCAAGAGTTCGCGTGTGGTGGGGCGCAAGGTGGAAGAGCTGCGCCTGCCCGAGGAGGTGCACATCGGCCTCATCGTGCGCGGCATTCCCGAAGGCAAGACCTGTGAGGAAGTGGCGGGCGCGGCGCTGGAGACTGAGGTCATCATTCCGCGCAGCCATACCGTGATTGAATCCGGCGACCATGTGGTGTTCTTCCTGCCCAACAAGCGATTGGTGCGCAACGTGGAAAACCTGTTCCGCGTCAGCGCCACCTTTTTCTAAGCTGCGTTCATGAAAGACCTGCTTCCTGTCCTGCGTGTGCTGGGCATGCTGATGATCATGTTTGCCGGCGCCATGCTGCTGCCCTTCGGCATCTCCTGGTTCACGCAGGATGGCATCTGGCGCATCTATCCCTGGTCGATCGGACTGACGGTCGGCGTGGGGCTGCTGCTGTGGGGTGGTCTGCACCGCTACAAGCAGGACCTGCAGCCGCGCCATGGCGTGATTCTGGTGACCCTGGTCTGGGTGGTGCTGCCGCTGTGTGCCATGGTGCCGCTGATGATGGGGCTGAACCGGGTGGGCATCTCCATCAGCTTCACCCATGCCTACTTCGAGGCCGTCTCGGGCCTGACGACAACCGGGGCCACGGTGCTCAGCGGTCTGGATCAGCTGCCGGTGTCCATCAATGTCTGGCGTACCTTCATGCAATGGATGGGGGGCATGGGGATCCTGATTCTGGCCGTGGCCGTGTTGCCGCTGCTGGGTGTCGGTGGTGCTCAGCTTTTCAGAGCGGAAGCCGCAGGCCCCGTCAAGGACACCAAGCTCACGCCGCGTATTACCGAGACGGCCAAAGGCCTGTGGGGGGTCTATGCGCTGTTTTCCATTGGCTGTTTTCTGGCCTTCTGGGCCTGCGGCATGCAGCCCCTGGATGCGCTGATGCATATGTTCGCCACGGTGAGCCTGGGCGGGCTGTCGTCGCACGATGCCAGCTTCGCCTATTTCAACTCGCCGCTGCTGGAGGCCGCAGCCTTGCTGTTCATGCTGTTGGCCAGTTGCAACTTTGCGCTGTACTTCGTGGCCATGCGCAAAGGGCGCCTCGATAGCTTCATGCGCGACCCCGAAATGCGCGCCACGATTGGCGTGCTGCTGGGCTCGGGTCTGCTGGTGGCGCTGCTGCTCTGGGTCAAGGGGGTCTATGGGCCGCTCGATGCCTTGCGCAACGGCATGTTCCATACCGTCTCCGTCGCCACGACCACCGGCTTTTCCACCACGGACTATCTGTCCTGGCCGGTGTTCATTCCCGTCTTGTTGTTGCTGCTGTCGGGCGTTGCCACCAGCGCGGGCTCGACAGGCGGCGGCATCAAGATGGTGCGCATGCTGATTCTTGTCAAGCAGGCCAGGCGTGAGATGACACGTCTGGTGCACCCGCGAGCCGTGCAGCCGGTGCGGCTGGGCGATGCGGTGGTAGATAACCCGATGATTTTTTCGGTGCTGGCCTACATGCTGGTTTACGGTGCCACCGTCATTGTTCTGAGCATGGTGTTGCTGCTGACCGATCTCGACCCTCTGACCGCCTTCTCTGCCGTGCTGGCCAGCGTGCACTGCATGGGGCCGGGACTGGGCGCGGTTGGCCCATCATCCAACTACACGGTGTTGACGGATTTCCAGATCTGGGTGTGTACTCTGGGCATGCTGTTGGGGCGGCTCGAGATACTGAGTTTCATGGCTTTGCTGTCACCGGCATTCTGGCGTCGTTGAAACAAAGACTGGGGAAAACACCTATCTCATGCTTCAATCTCTACAATTGCCCCCCACCATCGTCTCCTGAGGGTATTTATGGTTCCACATCTCGTCACGGCTTTGACCGGCCCCATTAACGAACTTGAGCAGCGCATTCTCGACTCCATGCCTGCCATTGAGCGTTGGTTCCGCCTGGAATGGATGGAGCACACGCCGCCGTTCTACTGCTCGGTGGATATTCGTAATGCGGGTTTCAAGCTGGCACCGGTGGATACCAACCTGTTTCCAGGCGGCTGGAACAATCTGACCGATGAAATGCTGCCACTGGCTGTCCAGGCTGCGATGGCTGCCATCGAAAAGATATGCCCCGAGGCGCGCAATCTGCTCATCATTCCCGAGAACCACACGCGCAACACCCACTATCTGGCCAGCGTGCTGCAGCTCAAGCGCATCTTCAGCATGGCGGGTCTCAATGTGCGCATTGGCTCCATCAGCCCCGAGATCAAGAAGACGCTGTCCATCACGCTGCCCCTGGGCGACGAGATCAAGCTGGAGCCGGTGATCCGAAGCAAGCGCCGTCTGGGCCTCAAGGATTTCGACCCCTGCACCATTTTGCTCAACAACGACCTCTCCACCGGCGTGCCCGGCATCATCGAGGAGCTGTACGAGCAATACCTGCTGCCGCCGCTGCATGCAGGCTGGAATGTGCGTCGCAAGAGTCGCCACTTCCAGAGCTACGAGGAAGTCGGCAAGCGCTTCGGCAAGCTGCTGGGCATCGACCCCTGGCTGATCAACCCCTTGTTCGGTCATGTGGAGAACATCGACTTTGCCGAAGGCACGGGCATGGAGGCCCTGGCCGAGCAGGTGGACGTGATCCTGGCCAAGGTGCGCCGCAAGTACAAGGAATATGGCATCAAGGAAAAGCCGTTTGCCGTGGTCAAGGCCGACAACGGCACTTATGGCATGGGCGTGATGACCGTGCGCGACGCCAAGGAACTGGCTGCGCTGCCACGCAAGAGCCGCAACAAGATGGGCGTCATCAAGGACGGCCAGACCGTGCATGACGTCATCGTGCAGGAGGGCGTGCTGACCTATGAGCGCATGCACAACGCCGTGGCCGAGCCTGTGGTCTACATGATGGATCGTTACGTGGTGGGTGGTTTCTACCGCATGCACCCCGAACGTGGTGAGGACGAGAACCTCAATGCCCCCGGTGCGGGCTACGTGCCCCTGGCTTTCCAGCAGAGCAACCACCTGCCTCAGGCCAGCGCACGTCCGGGCGCCAGCGCACCCAACCGCTTCTATATGTATGGCGTGATAGCACGTTTGGCCATGTTGGCTGCCAGCTACGAGTTGGAAGCCACTAATCCCGACGCAGAAATCTACGACTGATTTCGCAGGCGCTAAGGACAGCGCACAATGCCGACAATTTCCCCACTCGGTGACTGCCTTACGAGTCGCTTCCTGAACCGTGCAAAATTCGAAATCCTCGCTAGGCGCCCTGACCCTCGGCGCGATCGGTGTCGTCTACGGAGACATCGGAACCAGTGTTTTGTACTCGGTCAAGGAGGTTTTCGGCTCAGGCTATGTGCCGTTCACGCCGGCCAACGTCTATGGCGTGCTATCGGTACTGTTCTGGACGCTCACGGTCATCGTCTCCCTCAAATATGTGACACTGGTGCTGCGCGCCGACAACAACGGCGAGGGCGGGCTGGTGGCCATGCTGGCCCTGGCCTCGCAGACGGTCAAGGACAAGCCGCGACTGTCCAGCACGTTGTTTCTGGTGGGTATGTTCGGCACCTCGCTCTTCTATGGCGACGGCGTTATCACTCCTGCGATTTCCGTGCTCTCGGCGGTTGAGGGCCTGGAAGTCATCTCGCCGCATTTCACCAAGGCCGTGATTCCGCTGACATTGGTGATTCTGTTTCTGCTGTTCTTCGTGCAAAAGCGCGGAACGGCAGGCATAGGCAAGTTCTTTGGCCCTGTAACCCTGACCTGGTTTGCCTGTATCGCCCTGCTGGGTGTGCACCAGATCATGGGGCACCCGGAAATCCTGGCGGCACTCAGCCCGCATTACGCGGTCAGCTTCATCTGGAACAGCCCGGGCATCAGCTTCATCATTCTGGGCTCGGTCGTGCTCTGTGTGACGGGTGCCGAGGCGCTGTATGCCGATCTAGGGCACTTCGGCAAGAAGCCTATCCGTCTGGCCTGGTTCAGCGTTGCCATGCCGGCGCTGACCCTGAATTACTTCGGTCAGGGCGCTTTGCTGCTGGCCAATCCCGAGGCAGTCAAGAACCCGTTTTTCATGATGGCACCCAGTTGGGCGCTGCTGCCGCTGGTCATCATGGCCACCATGGCCACAGTGATCGCCTCGCAGGCGCTGATCACGGGGGCCTTCAGCGTGACGCGCCAGGTCATTCAGCTGGGCTACTTTCCACGTTTTGAAGTACGTCACACCAGTGTGAAGGAGACCGGCCAGATCTACATGCCTCTAGTCAACTGGGGCCTGTTTGTGGCGATTGCGCTGGCTGTTCTGTTGTTTCGCAATAGCGGTAATCTGGCGGCAGCCTACGGTATTGCGGTGACGCTGGACATGCTGATCACCACCATGCTGACCTTTTTTGTCATCCGCTATCGCTGGAACTATTCGCTGGCCTTGTGCCTGCTGGCGACGGGCTTCTTCTTCGTGGTGGATCTGGCTTTCTTCGCCTCGAATCTGCTCAAGCTGTTTGAAGGCGGCTGGTTCCCGCTGCTGATCGGTGGCACGGTCTTCACCCTGATGATGACCTGGCGCCGTGGGCGCGAGCTGCTGCATCAGAAGCTGCAGGCGGATGCGCTGGATCTGCGTCAGTTTCTGGAATCCACCTGGCGTCATCCGCCCACGCGCGTGCCCGGCACGGCGGTTTTCCTCTCGGGGGAGCCCGGCACTGTGCCGCATGCGCTTCTCCATAACCTCAAGCACAACAAAGTGCTGCATGAGCGCAATCTCTTTGTGACCGTGCGCAACCACGAAGTGCCCTGGGTCGGGATGGACAAGCGGGTGGAGGCAGAGTCGCTGGGTGGCGACTGCTGGGAAGTCATCATCCACTACGGCTTCAAGAACGAGCCCGATGTGCCTGCTGCGCTGGCGCAGCTGCGTACCCAGGGCTGCAAGCTGGACTCCATGTCCACCAGCTATTTCCTGTCGCGTGATGTGATCATCCCGCGCATGAACAACTCCATGGCGCACTGGCGCGAAAAGCTGTTTGCGCAGATGCATAAGAATGCGAGCCGGGTTGCTGATTTCCTGCACCTGCCGAGCAACTCGGTGGTGGAGCTGGGCTCCAAGATCGAGCTGTAGATACTTTGAGTCAAAAATGCATCAATTGCTTTCCTGTTAAGAGGTTGATGCTATTGGATGAAGAGTGCTGACCGTGCTCGCCATGAACAGTCGCACGAGGTGCTGCATTTCTGGCAGGCGTGGTGCCAGAATGCACGGATGCGCTTTTTCAAAGACTTGAGCCCTGCCGCCGTGGCCGCAGGCTTTGTGGCCGTGCTTGTGGGCTTTACCAGTTCGGTGGCCCTGGTGTTTCAGGCGGCGCAGGCGTTTCATGCCACGCCTGAGCAAATTACTTCCTGGATTTGGGCGCTGGGCCTGGGCATGGGTCTGTGCTCGCTGGTCCCGTCGCTGATTCTGCGCATGCCGGTCATGGTGGCCTGGTCCACCCCAGGGGCGGCGGTGCTGGCGACCGCTGGGCTTGCAGGTGGTTTCTCCATGGGGGAGGCGATCGGTGCTTTTATCGTCAGCGCGGCCCTCATCATCCTGGTGGGGGTGACCGGCTGGTTCGAGCGCATCATGAACCGCATCCCCATGGAGATTGCCTCGGCCCTTCTGGCTGGGGTGCTGGCCAAGTTCGGCATGCAGGCCTTTTCTGCGGCCGAAACCAATCTGTCCCTGGTGCTGGTCATGCTGCTCGCCTATCTGCTTTCGCGGCGTATGGCCCCTCGCTATGCGGTCATCGTCACCCTGCTGGCCGGAACCGCCTGGGCGGCGCTGAGCGGGCAGATGCAGTGGTCGGCCGTGCATGGCGGGCTGGCCATGCCGGTCTATACGGCTCCCGAGTTCTCGCTGCAGGCACTCATCAGCCTGGCTTTGCCCCTGTTTGTCGTGACCATGGCCTCGCAGAATCTGCCGGGCGTGGCGGTGATACGCGCCACAGGCTATCCGATACCCGTCTCCAGGGTCATCAGCATGACGGGCGTGGCGACCTTGCTGCTGGCGCCGTTTGGCGGCTATGCCCTCAACCTCAGCGCCATCACGGCGGCGATCTGCATGGGAGACGAGGCGCATGAGGACAGAAACAAGCGCTATACCGCCGCTGCCGTATGCGGGCTGCTATATATTTTGATAGGTGTCTTTGGTGCGGTGGTCACCGGTCTGCTGACGGCCTTTCCCAAGGAGCTGGTAGCCTGCATCGCCGGACTGGCCCTGCTGGGCTCCATAGGCGGCGGCATGGCGACGGCCTTCAAGGAGGAAAAGCACCGAGAGGCAGCGCTCATCACCTTTCTGGTCACGCTCAGCGGCGTTGTCATCGCAGGGGTGGGCTCAGCCTTCTGGGGTGTGGTTGCAGGCAGCTTGGCCCTGCTTGTCCAGAGCCTGCGTGCGCGCAGGACCTGAGTATCTGCCGTCATATTGTGGTGTTTTGCCCGGCTGGGCATGATGCCGGTATCTACCTCTACCGCTAGAGTTTTTCACCATGCAAATACTGTTTGTTGCCGATCCGCTGGAATCCTTTGTCATCTACAAGGACTCCACCTTTGCCATGATGCGTGAGGCTCAGCGCCGAGGTCACCAGATCGTGGCCTGCGAGCCCCGCCATATCTCCTGGCAAAGCGGCGGCAAGGTCATGGCGCAGGTGCGCCATATCAGTCTGACCGGGGAGCAAGACCGCTGGTTCGAGGAGACGCGAAGCGCTTTGACGGCACTGGCAGACTTTGATGCCATCGTCATGCGCAAGGATCCGCCCTTCGATTCCGAGTTCTTCTACGCCACGCACATGCTCGGTCAGGCCGAGCGTGAGGGTGCCAAGGTCTTCAACAAACCCAGCGCACTGCGCGAGCATCCCGAAAAGCTCGCCATCATGGAGTTTGCTCAGTTCATCTCTCCCACTCTGGTCACGCGCAGCGCCCAGGACATCCGTGCTTTTCATGCAGAGCACAAGGACATCATCCTCAAGCCCCTGGACGGCATGGGCGGCATGGGCATCTTCCGGGTTGGTGAAGACGGACGCAATCTAGGCAGCATCATCGAAACCCTGAATCAGGGAGGCTCCACCAGCGTCATGGTGCAGAAATTCCTGCCCGACATCGTTCATGGCGATAAGCGGGTGCTCATCATTGGCGGCAAGCCTGTGCCGTTCTGCCTGGCCCGCATTCCGCAGGGCAATGAGGTGCGCGGCAATCTGGCGGCCGGCGGCAAGGGCGTGGCCCAGCCGTTGGCAGAGCAGGACAAGGCCATTGCCGAGTTCATTGGAGAGCGTCTGGTGCAGCGTGGTCTGCTCTTGATAGGGCTGGATGTCATCGGTCATAACGTCACCGAGATCAATGTGACCAGTCCCACCTGCTTCCAGGAGATCTTTGATCAGACTGGCTGTGATGTGGCGGCGCTGTTTGTCGACGCACTGGTGCAGGCCGCTCGCGCCTGAGAAGCGACAAAGAACCCGGCAGGCAAGGCCTGCCGGGTTCTTTGTCCGGATGTCCGTGCGGATGTTGTCTGGACTGCAAAAATCTGTGTACAATGCAAGGCTTCACTGAGCGGAATGCAAAATTTCGCTAGTCGATCTGAAAGAAATCAGACGGCAAAGTTGTGATAGAATTCAAGGCTTCGCTGATCGCAGCAAGCAACGAGATTCAAGATCGGGATTTCTGATTTTGCACTCGGCTCCTTAAAAAAATACAGCCGATAAGCGTGGGCGTTTGAGGGCAAGCAGCCAGTTCTTCGGAACAAAACTCTTCGGAGTTATCAAGCGCTCACAAAAACAGTAATGAGGAAGAATTTATTCTTCTTGATTCCGTCAAGTGAGTGAGCAGTCGAAAGACTTTAAATTCAAGATCGAACTATAGAGTTTGATCCTGGCTCAGATTGAACGCTGGCGGCATGCTTTACACATGCAAGTCGAACGGTAACAGGTCTTCGGATGCTGACGAGTGGCGAACGGGTGAGTAATACATCGGAACGTGCCTAGTAGTGGGGGATAACTACTCGAAAGAGTAGCTAATACCGCATGAGATCTACGGATGAAAGCAGGGGACCTTCGGGCCTTGTGCTACTAGAGCGGCTGATGGCAGATTAGGTAGTTGGTGGGGTAAAGGCTTACCAAGCCTGCGATCTGTAGCTGGTCTGAGAGGACGACCAGCCACACTGGGACTGAGACACGGCCCAGACTCCTACGGGAGGCAGCAGTGGGGAATTTTGGACAATGGGCGAAAGCCTGATCCAGCAATGCCGCGTGCAGGATGAAGGCCCTCGGGTTGTAAACTGCTTTTGTACGGAACGAAAAGCCTGGGGCTAATATCCCCGGGTCATGACGGTACCGTAAGAATAAGCACCGGCTAACTACGTGCCAGCAGCCGCGGTAATACGTAGGGTGCAAGCGTTAATCGGAATTACTGGGCGTAAAGCGTGCGCAGGCGGTTTTGTAAGACAGTGGTGAAATCCCCGGGCTCAACCTGGGAACTGCCATTGTGACTGCAAGGCTAGAGTGCGGCAGAGGGGGATGGAATTCCGCGTGTAGCAGTGAAATGCGTAGATATGCGGAGGAACACCGATGGCGAAGGCAATCCCCTGGGCCTGCACTGACGCTCATGCACGAAAGCGTGGGGAGCAAACAGGATTAGATACCCTGGTAGTCCACGCCCTAAACGATGTCAACTGGTTGTTGGGTCTTAACTGACTCAGTAACGAAGCTAACGCGTGAAGTTGACCGCCTGGGGAGTACGGCCGCAAGGTTGAAACTCAAAGGAATTGACGGGGACCCGCACAAGCGGTGGATGATGTGGTTTAATTCGATGCAACGCGAAAAACCTTACCCACCTTTGACATGGCAGGAACTTACCAGAGATGGTTTGGTGCTCGAAAGAGAACCTGCACACAGGTGCTGCATGGCTGTCGTCAGCTCGTGTCGTGAGATGTTGGGTTAAGTCCCGCAACGAGCGCAACCCTTGCCATTAGTTGCTACATTCAGTTGAGCACTCTAATGGGACTGCCGGTGACAAACCGGAGGAAGGTGGGGATGACGTCAAGTCCTCATGGCCCTTATAGGTGGGGCTACACACGTCATACAATGGCTGGTACAAAGGGTTGCCAACCCGCGAGGGGGAGCTAATCCCATAAAGCCAGTCGTAGTCCGGATCGCAGTCTGCAACTCGACTGCGTGAAGTCGGAATCGCTAGTAATCGTGGATCAGAATGTCACGGTGAATACGTTCCCGGGTCTTGTACACACCGCCCGTCACACCATGGGAGCGGGTCTCGCCAGAAGTAGGTAGCCTAACCGCAAGGAGGGCGCTTACCACGGCGGGGTTCGTGACTGGGGTGAAGTCGTAACAAGGTAGCCGTATCGGAAGGTGCGGCTGGATCACCTCCTTTCTGGAAAAATGCTGCTTCAAATTGAACGTCCACACTTATCGGTTGTTGGAACAAGCCAGGTGGCCTGCTGAGTGACAGCGGGTTGCATGGAATGGGTCTGTAGCTCAGCTGGTTAGAGCACTGTGTTGATAACGCAGGGGTCGTTGGTTCGAGCCCAACTAGACCCACCAAGATTCCAATATCTGGTCAGAGGATCCCGGGGGATTAGCTCAGCTGGGAGAGCACCTGCTTTGCAAGCAGGGGGTCGTCGGTTCGATCCCGTCATCCTCCACCAAAAATGATAGCGCCGAAAGGTGCTATAATCGTTGGCTCAGCAGATGTGAAGCGCAAGCGGATCAAAAGCAGAGTAAAAGCGAAAAAACCAAATTCAATATAAAAGCAGTCTGCATCAGACTGCTTTTATATTGATCTTTGATCAATAGGCTGTTCTTTAAAAATTCATAGAGTCGAAATCAGCGTTGCTGGTGGAAAGCACAAACCAAGGTTTGTGCACCGTGCCGCCAGCAACATTTTGATTGCGTCAAAACAGATATTTTGCGAATGCAAATTTATCTAGTAATGACGAATATTCTCTAAGCTGCATTGAAAGATGCAGCCAAAGATATTCACATTACGGCATAACGCGTGAGGTGCAAGACCTCACCAGTCTTTGAACACCAGGCTTTGATTCTCGCCAAGAGAGTCCAAAGTTATAGGGTCAAGTGACTAAGAGCATATGGTGGATGCCTTGGCGATGATAGGCGACGAAAGACGTGATAGCCTGCGATAAGCTTCGGGGAGCTGGCAAATAAGCTTTGATCCGGAGATTTCTGAATGGGGGAACCCACCTCGCAAGAGGTATCGTGCACTGAATACATAGGTGCACGAAGCGAACCTGGAGAACTGAAACATCTAAGTACCCAGAGGAAAAGACATCAACCGAGATTCCGATAGTAGTGGCGAGCGAATTCGGAAGAGCCTTGCAGTGATAGTCGATCAGTTAACAAAACGGCATGGAAAGGCCGACCATAGTGGGTGATAGTCCCGTATGTGAAAACCGATCGGTGGTACTAGGCTGCAGACAAGTAGGGCGGGGCACGAGAAACCCTGTCTGAATATGGGGGGACCATCCTCCAAGGCTAAATACTCATCATCGACCGATAGTGAACCAGTACCGTGAGGGAAAGGCGAAAAGAACCCCGGGAGGGGAGTGAAATAGATCCTGAAACCGTATGCTTACAAAAAGTCGGAGCCCTTAGGGGTGACGGCGTACCTTTTGTATAATGGGTCAGCGACTTACATTCAGTGGCAAGCTTAACCGAATAGGGGAGGCGAAGAGAAATCGAGTCCGAATAGGGCGACTAGTCGCTGGGTGTAGACCCGAAACCAAGTGATCTATCCATGGCCAGGATGAAGGTGCCGTAACAGGTACTGGAGGTCCGAACCCACTAATGTTGCAAAATTAGGGGATGAGCTGTGGATAGGGGTGAAAGGCTAAACAAACTTGGAAATAGCTGGTTCTCTCCGAAAACTATTTAGGTAGTGCCTCAAGTATTACCGTCGGGGGTAGAGCACTGTTTAGGCTAGGGGGTCATGGCGACTTACCAAACCTATGCAAACTCCGAATACCGACGAGTACAGCTTGGGAGACAGAGCACCGGGTGCTAACGTCCGGACTCAAGAGGGAAACAACCCAGACCGCCAGCTAAGGTCCCTAAAACGGGCTAAGTGGGAAACGAAGTGGGAAGGCTAAAACAGTCAGGATGTTGGCTTAGAAGCAGCCATCATTTAAAGAAAGCGTAATAGCTCACTGATCGAGTCGTCCTGCGCGGAAGATGTAACGGGGCTAAGCCAGTTACCGAAGCTGCGGATTTGCAATTTATTGCAAGTGGTAGGAGAGCGTTCTGTAAGCCTGTGAAGGTGTCTGGTAACGGATGCTGGAGGTATCAGAAGTGCGAATGCTGACATGAGTAGCGTTAAAGGGGGTGAAAAGCCCCCTCGCCGTAAGCGCAAGGTTTCCTACGCAACGTTCATCGGCGTAGGGTGAGTCGGCCCCTAAGGCGAGGCAGAGATGCGTAGCTGATGGGAAACAGGTCAATATTCCTGTACCGATCAATAGTGCGATGTGGGGACGGAGAAGGTTAGCTCAGCCAACTGTTGGATATGTTGGTTCAAGCCTGTAGTCGTGCCTGGTAGGCAAATCCGCCAGGCTTAGATGAGGGGTGATAACGAGTCTGCTTGCAGACGAAGTGAGTGATACCCTGCTTCCAGGAAAAGCCACTAAGCTTCAGCTATTGACGACCGTACCGCAAACCGACACTGGTGCGCGAGATGAGTATTCTAAGGCGCTTGAGAGAACTCAGGAGAAGGAACTCGGCAAATTGACACCGTAACTTCGGGAGAAGGTGTACCCCAAGTAAGTGAAGTTGTACAAACGGAGCTCAAAGGGGTTGCAAAAAATTGGTGGCTGCGACTGTTTAATAAAAACACAGCACTCTGCAAACACGAAAGTGGACGTATAGGGTGTGACGCCTGCCCGGTGCTGGAAGATTAAATGATGGGGTGCAAGCTCTTGATTGAAGTCCCAGTAAACGGCGGCCGTAACTATAACGGTCCTAAGGTAGCGAAATTCCTTGTCGGGTAAGTTCCGACCTGCACGAATGGCGTAACGATGGCCACACTGTCTCCTCCTGAGACTCAGCGAAGTTGAAATGTTTGTGATGATGCAATCTCCCCGCGGAAAGACGGAAAGACCCCATGAACCTTTACTGTAGCTTTGTATTGGACTTTGAACGGATCTGTGTAGGATAGGTGGGAGGCTTTGAAGTGCGGTCGCTAGATCGCATGGAGCCGACGTTGAAATACCACCCTGGTGCGTTTGAGGTTCTAACCTGGATCCATTATCTGGATCGGGGACAGTGCATGGTAGGCAGTTTGACTGGGGCGGTCTCCTCCCAAAGCGTAACGGAGGAGTTCGAAGGTACGCTAGTTACGGTCGGACATCGTGACGATAGTGCAATGGCATAAGCGTGCTTAACTGCGAGACTGACAAGTCGAGCAGATGCGAAAGCAGGACATAGTGATCCGGTGGTTCTGTATGGAAGGGCCATCGCTCAACGGATAAAAGGTACTCTGGGGATAACAGGCTGATACCGCCCAAGAGTTCATATCGACGGCGGTGTTTGGCACCTCGATGTCGGCTCATCTCATCCTGGGGCTGTAGTCGGTCCCAAGGGTATGGCTGTTCGCCATTTAAAGAGGTACGTGAGCTGGGTTTAAAACGTCGTGAGACAGTTTGGTCCCTATCTTCCGTGGGCGCTGCAGATTTGAGGAAGCCTGCTCCTAGTACGAGAGGACCGGAGTGGACACACCTCTGGTGTACCTGTTGTCACGCCAGTGGCATCGCAGGGTAGCTAAGTGTGGAAGAGATAACCGCTGAAAGCATCTAAGCGGGAAACTCGTTTCAAGATGAGATCTGCCGGGGCCTTGAGCCCCCTGAAGGGTCGTTGTAGACCACGACGTTGATAGGCTGGGTGTGGAAGCGCAGTAATGCGTTAAGCTAACCAGTACTAATTGCCCGTGCGGCTTGACCCTATAACTTTGGGTAAGCCTGGAAAAATGAAAAGACAGAACGCAAGTTCTAGTTATGCCGAAAAGGCGCAATCGAAAAGCTGATGAAGACTCTATGAATTCGTTGGATTGAAGGTGAGCGAGATTAAGAAGTTAATCGAGGCGCCGTCAATCTGACAAAAAGTTTATGCCTGATGACCATAGCAAGTTGGTACCACTCCTTCCCATCCCGAACAGGACAGTGAAACGACTTTGCGCCGATGATAGTGCGGGTTCCCGTGTGAAAGTAGGTCATCGTCAGGCTCTTACGCCAAAACGCCTGGCTCACGCCAGGCGTTTTCTTCTCCCTCCTTGTGCTGAGGGGTGAGAAGAAAACGCAAAAACGTTTTAAAAGTACTGTGAAAACAGTGCTACAATAGAAGGCTTCGCTGATCGCAGCAAGCAACGAGATTCAAGATCGGGATTTTTGATTTTGCACTCGGTTCCTTAAAAAAATACAGCCGATAAGCGTGGGCGTTTGAGGGCAAGCAGCCAGTTCTTCGGAACAAAACTCTTCGGAGTTATCAAACGCTCACAAAAACAGTAATGAGGAAGAATTTATTCTTCTTGATTCCGTCAAGTGAGTGAGCAGTCGAAAGACTTTAAATTCAAGATCGAACTATAGAGTTTGATCCTGGCTCAGATTGAACGCTGGCGGCATGCTTTACACATGCAAGTCGAACGGTAACAGGTCTTCGGATGCTGACGAGTGGCGAACGGGTGAGTAATACATCGGAACGTGCCTAGTAGTGGGGGATAACTACTCGAAAGAGTAGCTAATACCGCATGAGATCTACGGATGAAAGCAGGGGACCTTCGGGCCTTGTGCTACTAGAGCGGCTGATGGCAGATTAGGTAGTTGGTGGGGTAAAGGCTTACCAAGCCTGCGATCTGTAGCTGGTCTGAGAGGACGACCAGCCACACTGGGACTGAGACACGGCCCAGACTCCTACGGGAGGCAGCAGTGGGGAATTTTGGACAATGGGCGAAAGCCTGATCCAGCAATGCCGCGTGCAGGATGAAGGCCCTCGGGTTGTAAACTGCTTTTGTACGGAACGAAAAGCCTGGGGCTAATATCCCCGGGTCATGACGGTACCGTAAGAATAAGCACCGGCTAACTACGTGCCAGCAGCCGCGGTAATACGTAGGGTGCAAGCGTTAATCGGAATTACTGGGCGTAAAGCGTGCGCAGGCGGTTTTGTAAGACAGTGGTGAAATCCCCGGGCTCAACCTGGGAACTGCCATTGTGACTGCAAGGCTAGAGTGCGGCAGAGGGGGATGGAATTCCGCGTGTAGCAGTGAAATGCGTAGATATGCGGAGGAACACCGATGGCGAAGGCAATCCCCTGGGCCTGCACTGACGCTCATGCACGAAAGCGTGGGGAGCAAACAGGATTAGATACCCTGGTAGTCCACGCCCTAAACGATGTCAACTGGTTGTTGGGTCTTAACTGACTCAGTAACGAAGCTAACGCGTGAAGTTGACCGCCTGGGGAGTACGGCCGCAAGGTTGAAACTCAAAGGAATTGACGGGGACCCGCACAAGCGGTGGATGATGTGGTTTAATTCGATGCAACGCGAAAAACCTTACCCACCTTTGACATGGCAGGAACTTACCAGAGATGGTTTGGTGCTCGAAAGAGAACCTGCACACAGGTGCTGCATGGCTGTCGTCAGCTCGTGTCGTGAGATGTTGGGTTAAGTCCCGCAACGAGCGCAACCCTTGCCATTAGTTGCTACATTCAGTTGAGCACTCTAATGGGACTGCCGGTGACAAACCGGAGGAAGGTGGGGATGACGTCAAGTCCTCATGGCCCTTATAGGTGGGGCTACACACGTCATACAATGGCTGGTACAAAGGGTTGCCAACCCGCGAGGGGGAGCTAATCCCATAAAGCCAGTCGTAGTCCGGATCGCAGTCTGCAACTCGACTGCGTGAAGTCGGAATCGCTAGTAATCGTGGATCAGAATGTCACGGTGAATACGTTCCCGGGTCTTGTACACACCGCCCGTCACACCATGGGAGCGGGTCTCGCCAGAAGTAGGTAGCCTAACCGCAAGGAGGGCGCTTACCACGGCGGGGTTCGTGACTGGGGTGAAGTCGTAACAAGGTAGCCGTATCGGAAGGTGCGGCTGGATCACCTCCTTTCTGGAAAAATGCTGCTTCAAATTGAACGTCCACACTTATCGGTTGTTGGAACAAGCCAGGTGGCCTGCTGAGTAACAGCGGGTTGCATGGAATGGGTCTGTAGCTCAGCTGGTTAGAGCACTGTGTTGATAACGCAGGGGTCGTTGGTTCGAGCCCAACTAGACCCACCAAGATTCCAATATCTGGTCAGAGGATCCCGGGGGATTAGCTCAGCTGGGAGAGCACCTGCTTTGCAAGCAGGGGGTCGTCGGTTCGATCCCGTCATCCTCCACCAAAAATGATAGCGCTAATGGTGCTATAATCGAAGGCTTCCCAATACAAAAGCAGTCTTGCAAAGACTGCTTTTGTATTGATCGAAACGTCGATCAATTGGCTGTTCTTTAAAAATTCATAGAGTCGAAATCAGCGTTGCTGGTGGAAAGCGCAAACCAAGGTTTGTGCACCGTGCCGCCAGCAACATTTTGATTGCGTCAAAACAGATATTTTGCGAATGCAAATTTATCTAGTAATGACGAATATTCTCTAAGCTGCATTGAAAGATGCAGCCAAAGATATTCACATTACGGCATAACGCGTGAGGTGCAAGACCTCACCAGTCTTTGAACACCAAGCTTTGATTCTCGCTAAGAGAGTCCAAAGTTATAGGGTCAAGTGACTAAGAGCATATGGTGGATGCCTTGGCGATGATAGGCGACGAAAGACGTGATAGCCTGCGATAAGCTTCGGGGAGCTGGCAAATAAGCTTTGATCCGGAGATTTCTGAATGGGGGAACCCACCTCGCAAGAGGTATCGTGCACTGAATACATAGGTGCACGAAGCGAACCTGGAGAACTGAAACATCTAAGTACCCAGAGGAAAAGACATCAACCGAGATTCCGATAGTAGTGGCGAGCGAATTCGGAAGAGCCTTGCAGTGATAGTCGATCAGTTAACAAAACGGCATGGAAAGGCCGACCATAGTGGGTGATAGTCCCGTATGTGAAAACCGATCGGTGGTACTAGGCTGCAGACAAGTAGGGCGGGGCACGAGAAACCCTGTCTGAATATGGGGGGACCATCCTCCAAGGCTAAATACTCATCATCGACCGATAGTGAACCAGTACCGTGAGGGAAAGGCGAAAAGAACCCCGGGAGGGGAGTGAAATAGATCCTGAAACCGTATGCTTACAAAAAGTCGGAGCCCTTAGGGGTGACGGCGTACCTTTTGTATAATGGGTCAGCGACTTACATTCAGTGGCAAGCTTAACCGAATAGGGGAGGCGAAGAGAAATCGAGTCCGAATAGGGCGACTAGTCGCTGGGTGTAGACCCGAAACCAAGTGATCTATCCATGGCCAGGATGAAGGTGCCGTAACAGGTACTGGAGGTCCGAACCCACTAATGTTGCAAAATTAGGGGATGAGCTGTGGATAGGGGTGAAAGGCTAAACAAACTTGGAAATAGCTGGTTCTCTCCGAAAACTATTTAGGTAGTGCCTCAAGTATTACCGTCGGGGGTAGAGCACTGTTTAGGCTAGGGGGTCATGGCGACTTACCAAACCTATGCAAACTCCGAATACCGACGAGTACAGCTTGGGAGACAGAGCACCGGGTGCTAACGTCCGGACTCAAGAGGGAAACAACCCAGACCGCCAGCTAAGGTCCCTAAAACGGGCTAAGTGGGAAACGAAGTGGGAAGGCTAAAACAGTCAGGATGTTGGCTTAGAAGCAGCCATCATTTAAAGAAAGCGTAATAGCTCACTGATCGAGTCGTCCTGCGCGGAAGATGTAACGGGGCTAAGCCAGTTACCGAAGCTGCGGATTTGCAATTTATTGCAAGTGGTAGGAGAGCGTTCTGTAAGCCTGTGAAGGTGTCTGGTAACGGATGCTGGAGGTATCAGAAGTGCGAATGCTGACATGAGTAGCGTTAAAGGGGGTGAAAAGCCCCCTCGCCGTAAGCGCAAGGTTTCCTACGCAACGTTCATCGGCGTAGGGTGAGTCGGCCCCTAAGGCGAGGCAGAGATGCGTAGCTGATGGGAAACAGGTCAATATTCCTGTACCGATCAATAGTGCGATGTGGGGACGGAGAAGGTTAGCTCAGCCAACTGTTGGATATGTTGGTTCAAGCCTGTAGTCGTGCCTGGTAGGCAAATCCGCCAGGCTTAGATGAGGGGTGATAACGAGTCTGCTTGCAGACGAAGTGAGTGATACCCTGCTTCCAGGAAAAGCCACTAAGCTTCAGCTATTGACGACCGTACCGCAAACCGACACTGGTGCGCGAGATGAGTATTCTAAGGCGCTTGAGAGAACTCAGGAGAAGGAACTCGGCAAATTGACACCGTAACTTCGGGAGAAGGTGTACCCCAAGTAAGTGAAGTTGTACAAACGGAGCTCAAAGGGGTTGCAAAAAATTGGTGGCTGCGACTGTTTAATAAAAACACAGCACTCTGCAAACACGAAAGTGGACGTATAGGGTGTGACGCCTGCCCGGTGCTGGAAGATTAAATGATGGGGTGCAAGCTCTTGATTGAAGTCCCAGTAAACGGCGGCCGTAACTATAACGGTCCTAAGGTAGCGAAATTCCTTGTCGGGTAAGTTCCGACCTGCACGAATGGCGTAACGATGGCCACACTGTCTCCTCCTGAGACTCAGCGAAGTTGAAATGTTTGTGATGATGCAATCTCCCCGCGGAAAGACGGAAAGACCCCATGAACCTTTACTGTAGCTTTGTATTGGACTTTGAACGGATCTGTGTAGGATAGGTGGGAGGCTTTGAAGTGCGGTCGCTAGATCGCATGGAGCCGACGTTGAAATACCACCCTGGTGCGTTTGAGGTTCTAACCTGGATCCATTATCTGGATCGGGGACAGTGCATGGTAGGCAGTTTGACTGGGGCGGTCTCCTCCCAAAGCGTAACGGAGGAGTTCGAAGGTACGCTAGTTACGGTCGGACATCGTGACGATAGTGCAATGGCATAAGCGTGCTTAACTGCGAGACTGACAAGTCGAGCAGATGCGAAAGCAGGACATAGTGATCCGGTGGTTCTGTATGGAAGGGCCATCGCTCAACGGATAAAAGGTACTCTGGGGATAACAGGCTGATACCGCCCAAGAGTTCATATCGACGGCGGTGTTTGGCACCTCGATGTCGGCTCATCTCATCCTGGGGCTGTAGTCGGTCCCAAGGGTATGGCTGTTCGCCATTTAAAGAGGTACGTGAGCTGGGTTTAAAACGTCGTGAGACAGTTTGGTCCCTATCTTCCGTGGGCGCTGCAGATTTGAGGAAGCCTGCTCCTAGTACGAGAGGACCGGAGTGGACACACCTCTGGTGTACCTGTTGTCACGCCAGTGGCATCGCAGGGTAGCTAAGTGTGGAAGAGATAACCGCTGAAAGCATCTAAGCGGGAAACTCGTTTCAAGATGAGATCTGCCGGGGCCTTGAGCCCCCTGAAGGGTCGTTGTAGACCACGACGTTGATAGGCTGGGTGTGGAAGCGCAGTAATGCGTTAAGCTAACCAGTACTAATTGCCCGTGCGGCTTGACCCTATAACTTTGGGTAAGCCTGGAAAAACAAAAGACAGAACGTAAGTTCTAGTTATGCCGAAAAGGCGCAATCGAAAAGCTGATTGAAGACTCTATGAATTCGTTGGACTGAAGGTGAGCGAGATTAAGAAGTTAATCGAGGCGCCGTCAATCTGACAAAAAGTTTATGCCTGATGACCATAGCAAGTTGGTACCACTCCTTCCCATCCCGAACAGGACAGTGAAACGACTTTGCGCCGATGATAGTGCGGGTTCCCGTGTGAAAGTAGGTCATCGTCAGGCTCTTACGCCAAAACGCCTGGCTCACGCCAGGCGTTTTCTTCTCCCTCCTTGTGCTGAGGGGTGAGAAGAAAACGCAAAAACGTTTTAAAAGTGCTGTGAAAACAGTGCTACAATAGAAGGCTTCGCTGATCGCAGCAAGCAACGAGATTCAAGATCAGGATTTCTGATTTTGCACTCGGTTCCTTAAAAAAATACAGCCGATAAGCGTGGGCGTTTGAGGGCAAGCAGCCAGTTCTTCGGAACAAAACTCTTCGGAGTTATCAAACGCTCACAAAAACAGTAATGAGGAAGAATTTATTCTTCTTGATTCCGTCAAGTGAGTGAGCAGTCGAAAGACTTTAAATTCAAGATCGAACTATAGAGTTTGATCCTGGCTCAGATTGAACGCTGGCGGCATGCTTTACACATGCAAGTCGAACGGTAACAGGTCTTCGGATGCTGACGAGTGGCGAACGGGTGAGTAATACATCGGAACGTGCCTAGTAGTGGGGGATAACTACTCGAAAGAGTAGCTAATACCGCATGAGATCTACGGATGAAAGCAGGGGACCTTCGGGCCTTGTGCTACTAGAGCGGCTGATGGCAGATTAGGTAGTTGGTGGGGTAAAGGCTTACCAAGCCTGCGATCTGTAGCTGGTCTGAGAGGACGACCAGCCACACTGGGACTGAGACACGGCCCAGACTCCTACGGGAGGCAGCAGTGGGGAATTTTGGACAATGGGCGAAAGCCTGATCCAGCAATGCCGCGTGCAGGATGAAGGCCCTCGGGTTGTAAACTGCTTTTGTACGGAACGAAAAGCCTGGGGCTAATATCCCCGGGTCATGACGGTACCGTAAGAATAAGCACCGGCTAACTACGTGCCAGCAGCCGCGGTAATACGTAGGGTGCAAGCGTTAATCGGAATTACTGGGCGTAAAGCGTGCGCAGGCGGTTTTGTAAGACAGTGGTGAAATCCCCGGGCTCAACCTGGGAACTGCCATTGTGACTGCAAGGCTAGAGTGCGGCAGAGGGGGATGGAATTCCGCGTGTAGCAGTGAAATGCGTAGATATGCGGAGGAACACCGATGGCGAAGGCAATCCCCTGGGCCTGCACTGACGCTCATGCACGAAAGCGTGGGGAGCAAACAGGATTAGATACCCTGGTAGTCCACGCCCTAAACGATGTCAACTGGTTGTTGGGTCTTAACTGACTCAGTAACGAAGCTAACGCGTGAAGTTGACCGCCTGGGGAGTACGGCCGCAAGGTTGAAACTCAAAGGAATTGACGGGGACCCGCACAAGCGGTGGATGATGTGGTTTAATTCGATGCAACGCGAAAAACCTTACCCACCTTTGACATGGCAGGAACTTACCAGAGATGGTTTGGTGCTCGAAAGAGAACCTGCACACAGGTGCTGCATGGCTGTCGTCAGCTCGTGTCGTGAGATGTTGGGTTAAGTCCCGCAACGAGCGCAACCCTTGCCATTAGTTGCTACATTCAGTTGAGCACTCTAATGGGACTGCCGGTGACAAACCGGAGGAAGGTGGGGATGACGTCAAGTCCTCATGGCCCTTATAGGTGGGGCTACACACGTCATACAATGGCTGGTACAAAGGGTTGCCAACCCGCGAGGGGGAGCTAATCCCATAAAGCCAGTCGTAGTCCGGATCGCAGTCTGCAACTCGACTGCGTGAAGTCGGAATCGCTAGTAATCGTGGATCAGAATGTCACGGTGAATACGTTCCCGGGTCTTGTACACACCGCCCGTCACACCATGGGAGCGGGTCTCGCCAGAAGTAGGTAGCCTAACCGTAAGGAGGGCGCTTACCACGGCGGGGTTCGTGACTGGGGTGAAGTCGTAACAAGGTAGCCGTATCGGAAGGTGCGGCTGGATCACCTCCTTTCTGGAAAAATGCTGCTTCAAATTGAACGTCCACACTTATCGGTTGTTGGAACAAGCCAGGTGGCCTGCTGAGTAACAGCGGGTTGCATGGAATGGGTCTGTAGCTCAGCTGGTTAGAGCACTGTGTTGATAACGCAGGGGTCGTTGGTTCGAGCCCAACTAGACCCACCAAGATTCCAATATCTGGTCAGAGGATCCCGGGGGATTAGCTCAGCTGGGAGAGCACCTGCTTTGCAAGCAGGGGGTCGTCGGTTCGATCCCGTCATCCTCCACCAAAAATGATAGCGCTAATGGTGCTATAATCGAAGGCTTCCCAATACAAAAGCAGTCTTGCAAAGACTGCTTTTGTATTGATCGAAACGTCGATCAATTGGCTGTTCTTTAAAAATTCATAGAGTCGAAATCAGCGTTGCTGGTGGAAAGCGCAAACCAAGGTTTGTGCACCGTGCCGCCAGCAACATTTTGATTGCGTCAAAACAGATATTTTGCGAATGCAAATTTATCTAGTAATGACGAATATTCTCTAAGCTGCATTGAAAGATGCAGCCAAAGATATTCACATTACGGCATAACGCGTGAGGTGCAAGACCTCACCAGTCTTTGAACACCAGGCTTTGATTCTCGCTAAGAGAGTCCAAAGTTATAGGGTCAAGTGACTAAGAGCATATGGTGGATGCCTTGGCGATGATAGGCGACGAAAGACGTGATAGCCTGCGATAAGCTTCGGGGAGCTGGCAAATAAGCTTTGATCCGGAGATTTCTGAATGGGGGAACCCACCTCGCAAGAGGTATCGTGCACTGAATACATAGGTGCACGAAGCGAACCTGGAGAACTGAAACATCTAAGTACCCAGAGGAAAAGACATCAACCGAGATTCCGATAGTAGTGGCGAGCGAATTCGGAAGAGCCTTGCAGTGATAGTCGATCAGTTAACAAAACGGCATGGAAAGGCCGACCATAGTGGGTGATAGTCCCGTATGTGAAAACCGATCGGTGGTACTAGGCTGCAGACAAGTAGGGCGGGGCACGAGAAACCCTGTCTGAATATGGGGGGACCATCCTCCAAGGCTAAATACTCATCATCGACCGATAGTGAACCAGTACCGTGAGGGAAAGGCGAAAAGAACCCCGGGAGGGGAGTGAAATAGATCCTGAAACCGTATGCTTACAAAAAGTCGGAGCCCTTAGGGGTGACGGCGTACCTTTTGTATAATGGGTCAGCGACTTACATTCAGTGGCAAGCTTAACCGAATAGGGGAGGCGAAGAGAAATCGAGTCCGAATAGGGCGACTAGTCGCTGGGTGTAGACCCGAAACCAAGTGATCTATCCATGGCCAGGATGAAGGTGCCGTAACAGGTACTGGAGGTCCGAACCCACTAATGTTGCAAAATTAGGGGATGAGCTGTGGATAGGGGTGAAAGGCTAAACAAACTTGGAAATAGCTGGTTCTCTCCGAAAACTATTTAGGTAGTGCCTCAAGTATTACCGTCGGGGGTAGAGCACTGTTTAGGCTAGGGGGTCATGGCGACTTACCAAACCTATGCAAACTCCGAATACCGACGAGTACAGCTTGGGAGACAGAGCACCGGGTGCTAACGTCCGGACTCAAGAGGGAAACAACCCAGACCGCCAGCTAAGGTCCCTAAAACGGGCTAAGTGGGAAACGAAGTGGGAAGGCTAAAACAGTCAGGATGTTGGCTTAGAAGCAGCCATCATTTAAAGAAAGCGTAATAGCTCACTGATCGAGTCGTCCTGCGCGGAAGATGTAACGGGGCTAAGCCAGTTACCGAAGCTGCGGATTTGCAATTTATTGCAAGTGGTAGGAGAGCGTTCTGTAAGCCTGTGAAGGTGTCTGGTAACGGATGCTGGAGGTATCAGAAGTGCGAATGCTGACATGAGTAGCGTTAAAGGGGGTGAAAAGCCCCCTCGCCGTAAGCGCAAGGTTTCCTACGCAACGTTCATCGGCGTAGGGTGAGTCGGCCCCTAAGGCGAGGCAGAGATGCGTAGCTGATGGGAAACAGGTCAATATTCCTGTACCGATCAATAGTGCGATGTGGGGACGGAGAAGGTTAGCTCAGCCAACTGTTGGATATGTTGGTTCAAGCCTGTAGTCGTGCCTGGTAGGCAAATCCGCCAGGCTTAGATGAGGGGTGATAACGAGTCTGCTTGCAGACGAAGTGAGTGATACCCTGCTTCCAGGAAAAGCCACTAAGCTTCAGCTATTGACGACCGTACCGCAAACCGACACTGGTGCGCGAGATGAGTATTCTAAGGCGCTTGAGAGAACTCAGGAGAAGGAACTCGGCAAATTGACACCGTAACTTCGGGAGAAGGTGTACCCCAAGTAAGTGAAGTTGTACAAACGGAGCTCAAAGGGGTTGCAAAAAATTGGTGGCTGCGACTGTTTAATAAAAACACAGCACTCTGCAAACACGAAAGTGGACGTATAGGGTGTGACGCCTGCCCGGTGCTGGAAGATTAAATGATGGGGTGCAAGCTCTTGATTGAAGTCCCAGTAAACGGCGGCCGTAACTATAACGGTCCTAAGGTAGCGAAATTCCTTGTCGGGTAAGTTCCGACCTGCACGAATGGCGTAACGATGGCCACACTGTCTCCTCCTGAGACTCAGCGAAGTTGAAATGTTTGTGATGATGCAATCTCCCCGCGGAAAGACGGAAAGACCCCATGAACCTTTACTGTAGCTTTGTATTGGACTTTGAACGGATCTGTGTAGGATAGGTGGGAGGCTTTGAAGTGCGGTCGCTAGATCGCATGGAGCCGACGTTGAAATACCACCCTGGTGCGTTTGAGGTTCTAACCTGGATCCATTATCTGGATCGGGGACAGTGCATGGTAGGCAGTTTGACTGGGGCGGTCTCCTCCCAAAGCGTAACGGAGGAGTTCGAAGGTACGCTAGTTACGGTCGGACATCGTGACGATAGTGCAATGGCATAAGCGTGCTTAACTGCGAGACTGACAAGTCGAGCAGATGCGAAAGCAGGACATAGTGATCCGGTGGTTCTGTATGGAAGGGCCATCGCTCAACGGATAAAAGGTACTCTGGGGATAACAGGCTGATACCGCCCAAGAGTTCATATCGACGGCGGTGTTTGGCACCTCGATGTCGGCTCATCTCATCCTGGGGCTGTAGTCGGTCCCAAGGGTATGGCTGTTCGCCATTTAAAGAGGTACGTGAGCTGGGTTTAAAACGTCGTGAGACAGTTTGGTCCCTATCTTCCGTGGGCGCTGCAGATTTGAGGAAGCCTGCTCCTAGTACGAGAGGACCGGAGTGGACACACCTCTGGTGTACCTGTTGTCACGCCAGTGGCATCGCAGGGTAGCTAAGTGTGGAAGAGATAACCGCTGAAAGCATCTAAGCGGGAAACTCGTTTCAAGATGAGATCTGCCGGGGCCTTGAGCCCCCTGAAGGGTCGTTGTAGACCACGACGTTGATAGGCTGGGTGTGGAAGCGCAGTAATGCGTTAAGCTAACCAGTACTAATTGCCCGTGCGGCTTGACCCTATAACTTTGGGTAAGCCTGGAAAAACAAAAGACAGAACGTAAGTTCTAGTTATGCCGAAAAGGCGCAATCGAAAAGCTGATTGAAGACTCTATGAATTCGTTGGACTGAAGGTGAGCGAGATTAAGAAGTTAATCGAGGCGCCGTCAATCTGACAAAAAGTTTATGCCTGATGACCATAGCAAGTTGGTACCACTCCTTCCCATCCCGAACAGGACAGTGAAACGACTTTGCGCCGATGATAGTGCGGGTTCCCGTGTGAAAGTAGGTCATCGTCAGGCTCTTACAGTGAAAACCCCGTAGTCGAAAGATTACGGGGTTTTTTATTGAGTGCTTCGAAATAAGGAGCGCTTGCCGCAGGTTGTCAAAGTATTACTGCTGTAAAAATACCGGAAACCCATAAAAAGCCGGCCTGGCGCACTTCAATAAGGTGCCGCCTGCCCATGCACAAACACGCGCAGCTCGCCGTTCTGGAAAGGGGTCCACTGCTCGTTCTGTGTCAGAGGGGCGGTGACGATGATGGCCACCTTGTCCTGGGGAGTGGTTTCGCGGGAGAAATCCACGCTGAGATCTTCGTCGGACAGCTGCGCCTGGGTGAAGGGATGTCTACGTTCGATATAGCAGAGGTGGGTCGTGGCATGGGCCCAGAGCGCTTCGCCGTTGGAGAGCAGGAAGTTGAACGTGCCGTGCGGTGCAATCTTGGCGGCCAGCTCGCGCAGGGTGTGGGTCAGCTCTTCGATGCTGGGCACGCCGGCATGGGACTTCCACAGCTCCTGCATGATCCAGCAGAAGGCCTGCTCGCTGTCCGTGTTGCCAATGGGCTGGAAGTGGGCATGCAGCTTGGGGGCGAAGTTCTTGAGATCGCCGTTGTGCGCGAAGACCCAGTTGCGGCCCCAGAGCTCGCGCACGAAGGGGTGGCAGTTCTGCAAGCTGACCACGCCCTGGGTGGCCTTGCGGATATGGGCGATGACGTTGGTGCTCTTGATCGGGTATTCGCGAATGAGCTTGGCGATCTGGGAGTCGACGGCGCGTTCGTGATCGACAAAGTGGCGCAGGCCCTTGTCTTCGAAGAAGGCGATGCCCCAGCCGTCGGTGTGGTCGCCGGTGTTGCCTGCGCGCTGTGTGAAGCCTGAGAAGCTAAAGCGCACATCGGTAGGCGTGTTGCAGTTCATTCCAAGCAGCTGGCACATGGCTTCGTCATATCTTTCAAGCAAAAAGGCTTTATAGCCCAAGAATCTATGGACGATCTCGTCAATGATGGTGCTGTATGGCAGAGATCGTCAACCGCTCTCGGGCCGGCATGAAAAAAGCAGCCTAAGCTGCTTTGCGCAAGAGGGCGGCGATGGCCTATTCGCGGTCCAGCCAGAGCTTGCCGCCGGTGGCCCAGTCGTGACGCTTGATGTCGGTGATGATGATGTCCACCGATTCGGGCGAGCCGCCCAGCACTTCAACGCTGACGCGGGTGATTTCTTCGACCAGCTTGCGCTTTTGTTCGACGGTACGGCCTTCCATCATTTCGACATGGTAGGTGGGCATGTGCAGGTTTCCTTGCTGGCTTGGGGTTGGGAAAAGAGGCCCATCATAAGGCCGGGCGGCTCAAGAGCCGTCCAGGGACGGCTCCGGCCGCGCCATGCAGGCCGGTCAGCTTTGCTCCGACCAGAGCTTGCCGCCGGTGGCCCAGTTGTGGCGCGGCACGTCGGTGATGATGATGTCCACGGACTCGGGGGCGCTGCCCAGCACCTCGGTGGTCACGCGGGTGATTTCTTCGGCCAGCTTGCGCTTTTGTTCAACGCTGCGGCCTTCAAACAGTTCAATGCGATAGGTGGGCATCAAGGTCTCCTTGCTGTGGTGGGGTGCCCGAGCTGCAAGGCGGTGAATGCAGGATCAGGCGGGGGTGGAATCGTCGGCAACCGGCCGCGCGCAGGCGGGGCAGATGCAGGCCTTGCCGCGTGCGTCTGCGGGCAGCCGCTCCAGCGCGTCCCGGGAAACCGGGGTCTGCATGCACCAGCAGCTCTGCGGCGGCAGGCCGGCGCTGATGGCGCACTGGTTGGGCTGGCCGCACAGAGGGCAGCGGCTGGCGTCTATGAGGGGAACGATGGGCATGGCAGCAGTGTAGAAGCCATACCGCAGCGCTAGTGGGAAGGCCAAGAAAAATGCACTCGATGTACTGACATGGAGTGCATTTTTGGATAGTTGCCTGCGCGCTTGAATCAATAGGATCAGGCAGAAATACCTTCCAGATCCATTGATATCAGGCAGAGGCCGCTCCTTGTTCAGGAGCGACCTTGCCGGGCAACAATCAGGCGCCGGCCTTGACCTTCAGGCGCCAGGCGTGCAGCAGGGGTTCGGTGTAGCCCGAAGGCTGTTCCTTGCCCTTGAACACCAGGTCCAGAGCGGCCTGGTAGGCCGCGCCATCGGGGTTGGCCACCAGGCTCTTGTAGGCGGCGTCGCCGGCGTTCTGCTCGTCCACGATCTTGGCCATGCGGGCATAGCTGTCGCGCACCATGGCTTCGGTGACGATGCCGTGCTGCAGCCAGTTGGCGATGTGCTGGCTGGAGATGCGCAGCGTGGCGCGGTCTTCCATCAGGCCCACGTTGTGGATGTCGGGCACCTTGGAGCAGCCCACGCCCTGGTCGATCCAGCGCACCACATAGCCCAGGATGCCTTGCACGTTGTTGTCCACTTCCTGCTGCTTTTCCGCATCGCTCCAGTTGGGGTTGGTGGACACGGGCACTTGCAGGATGGCGTTCAACAGCTCGTCGCACTCGGCGTCGGCGTTGGGGCTTTCCAGACCCTTTTGCACGTCGGCCACATTGATCTGGTGATAGTGCAGGGCGTGCAGGGTGGCGCCGGTGGGCGAGGGCACCCAGGCGGTGTTGGCACCGGCCTTGGGCTGGGCAATCTTCTGCTCCAGCATGGCCTTCATCAGGTCGGGCATGGCCCACATGCCCTTGCCGATCTGGGCGCGGCCGCGCAGGCCCATGTTCAGGCCGACCAGCACGTTGTTCTTTTCATAGGCGGGCAGCCAGGCGCAGGTCTTCATGTCGGCCTTGCGGACCATGGGGCCGGCATGCATGGCGGTGTGCATTTCATCGCCGGTGCGGTCCAGGAAGCCGGTGTTGATGAAGGCCACGCGTGCGGGGGCAGCAGCGATAGCGGCCTTCAGGTTGACCGAAGTGCGACGCTCTTCGTCCATGATGCCCAGCTTGACGGTGTTCTCGGGCAGACCCAGAACCTTTTCAACACGGCCAAACAATTCGTTCGCGAAAGCGGCTTCGGCGGGGCCGTGCATCTTGGGCTTGACGATGTAGACGCTGCCTGTGCGGCTATTGCGGATGCCGTTGGCGCCGCCCTTCAGGTCGTGAATGGCGATGGCGGTGGTCACCAGCGCGTCCATGATGCCTTCGGGGATTTCCTGCTGCTCGGGGCCCCACAGCACGGCGGGGTTGGTCATCAGATGGCCCACATTGCGCACGAACATCAGCGAGCGGCCATGCAGCTTCACGGGCTTGCCGTCGGCGCCGGTGTATTCGCGGTCGGGGTTCAGGCCGCGGGTCACGGTCTTGCCGCCCTTTTCAAAGGATTCGGTCAGGGTGCCCTTGAGAATGCCCAGCCAGTTGGCGTAGCCGTTGACCTTGTCTTCTGCATCCACGGCGGCCACGGAGTCTTCCAGATCCAGAATGGTGGACAGAGCGGCTTCGACCACCACGTCGGCCACGCCGGCGGCGTCAGTGCTGCCAATGGGGGTGGACTTGTTGACGATGATGTCGATGTGGATGCCGTTGTTCTTGAGCAGCACCGATTTGGGAGCTGCAGCATCGCCCTGGTAGCCGATGAACTTGGCATCGTCCTTCAGGCCGGTCTTGCTGCCGTCCTTCAGGGACACAACCAGCTTGCCGCCTTCGATGGCGTAGCCGGTGGAATCCTTGTGCGAGCCGGACGCCAGGGGCACGGCCTGATCCAGGAAGTTGCGTGCGAACTCGATGACCTTGGCGCCGCGCACGGGGTTGTAGCCCTTGCCTTTCTCGGCGCCGCCTTCTTCGCTGATGGCGTCCGTGCCATACAGCGCGTCATACAGCGAGCCCCAGCGGGCGTTGGCGGCGTTCAGCGCGTAGCGGGCGTTCAGAATGGGCACCACCAGCTGGGGGCCGGCCTGGATGGCCAGCTCGGCATCCACGTTCTCGGTCGTGGCCTTGGCGTTCTTGGGCGACTCGACCAGATAGCCGATGGTCGTCAGAAACTTGCGGTAAGCCACCATGTCGGTGATGGGGCCGGGGTTGGCCTTGTGCCAGGTATCGAGCTGTGTCTGCAGGCGATCGCGTTCGGCCAGCAGGGCTGCATTCTTGGGCGCCAGATCGGCCACGATGGCGTCGAAGCCCTTCCAGTAGGTGTCCTGGTCCACGCCCGTGCCAGGCAGCACTTGCGTGTTCACAAAGTTGTACAGCTCGGTGGCGACTTGCAGGCCGTGGACTTGGGTGCGATCAGTCATTGGAAACCTCTGGTTGTGATGTCTCAGGATTCAGGAGTCGTTGCCCATCATGGGCAGCATGTATGGAGACTGTATTTGAATTTTTTGAGTACATAAATAGCCTAAATAGTTCAAAACTCATGATGTTTTTATATGGAGTCTCTGGGGTTTATGCGTTTTACGTACCAAAGGCGCCAGAGTTCGTCAGTTCTGACCGGTATGCGCGGCGGCTGCTGCGGTGACCGGTTCAGCAATGGATGGCAGAGACTGGAGGAGGCTGCGCGAGGTCTCTTCCGAAGCAATAGCTTCAATCACTTGCCAGGTCTGAGCTGGCGGCAGATTGGACGGTGTTCTTACGCGTCTTATCTTGGCTTTTGAAGTAAGTGCCTGCCATCAAATGACAAGGCTTTGTCTGTCATAAGTCGATATCCGCGCTCAGAAATGATTTGTTAATCTTGAAACAAATTGAGCATCTTCCGATATCGGCCAGCCAATCTTTACCAAGGAGCTCCTGATGGCGAATCTGAACGAAAGCCTGCAAGATCTGATGACCCTGGATGGCGCCATGTGCGCGGCAGTGGTGGATTACAACAGCGGCATGCTGCTGGGCAGCATAGGTTCCGGCGTGGATCTTGAACTGGCCGCGGCGGGCAATACCGAAGTGGTGCGCGCCAAGATGAAGACCATGAAGTCCCTGGGTCTGAACGACAGCATCGAAGACATTCTGATCACCCTGGGCAAGCAGTATCACATCCTGCGCCCTGCCGAGAAGATCAACGGCATCTTCATCTACTACGTGCTGGACAACGGCCGTGCCAACCTGGCCCTGGCCAGGCGCAAGGTCTCGGATGTGGAGTCCAAGTTCGTCATGTGATTGAGCCGGTCTGAAGACACGCAACGGGCCTGGAGGCCCGTTCTTGTTTTCCGCGCCGCGCCGGATTGATCAGGCCGCGATCAAGGGTGCGCGGAACTGGTAACCCACTTTCTGCTGGGACTGCAGCGGCACGGCCACGGGCGTCGCCTTTTCGATGCGGCGCCGCAGGCGGTAGATGGTGGCGTGCAGGTTGTTGTCGGACTCGGCTGCGCTGGTATGGGTCAGCAGGCTGCGGATATGGTCGCGGCTGACGGTTTCGCCCCGGGCCTGCAAAAAGCACTCCATCAGCATCAGGTCCGTGGCGCCCAGCTCCACGCTTTGGCCGTCGGGGGCGGTCAGCAGGCTGCGGCGGCTGTCCAGCTTCCAGGCCGTGGCCGTCCGGGCCGTGGTCATGATGCGCCGGTGCACGGCGCGCACGGCCAGTTCCACCTGCTCGAAGGTCACGGGCTTGGTCAGATACATATCTGCACCGGCGTTGATGACCTCGGCAAACACTTCGGGTCCCAGGCGCCCCGAGACAATCAGCACGCCGGCCTGGCTGCGCTTGCGGATGATGCGCAGCAGCTCGGTGCCGGCCACCCCGGGCAGCATCAGGTCCAGTACATAGAAATCAAATCGATAGGGGGCGTCGTCGGCCAGCAGGTCGCTGCTGTCGCTGTATGCCGTGACGTCCACGCCCTGGGCGCACAGATGCTGGGCCAGAAATTCACAGTACTCGGTGTCGTCGTCGACTAGGGCAAGAGTGGCAGGCAGCATGGGCGGCGGACCTCATTCGGCAAGACCTTGGGGAATGACCAGGCGCATGATCGTGCCATGCGGGCTGTGCGGCAGAGCTTGTACTGTACCTTGGTGCAACTGCAAGACCGAATGCACGATGAACAGGCCCAGGCCGGCGCCCGGGCGGCTGTGGCTGTGGTTGCCGCGCGAGCCTTTTTCGAACAGACGCGGGAGCAGCTCCTCGGAAATGCCGGGGCCCTGGTCCATGACTTCCAGAATCAGCGCCAGTGGTTCGTCGGATTCGGAGATGCGCAGCTGCACCCGGGTGTCTGCGGGCGCATAGGCCAGGGCGTTGTTGAGCAGATTGCGAAGCGTCAGCCGCATCAGCGCCGGATGCAGTTGTACGGTGCGTGCCGTGGTCAGCCATTGCACGTCGATGCGCGGGCGCAGGTCGGCCGCAATATCGTGCAGCACCAGCTTGATCAACGTCGGCAGATCGGTCTCGCTGGAGGCTCCGGCCTTGCCGCCCACGGCCAAAATCGTCCCGGCGGTCAGGGTGTTGTCCAGTGTGCCTATCACCTGCTGCAGCACATGCTCGGCGCG
Source organism: Comamonas thiooxydans (assembly GCF_002157685.2). Lineage (NCBI taxonomy): Bacteria > Pseudomonadati > Pseudomonadota > Betaproteobacteria > Burkholderiales > Comamonadaceae > Comamonas > Comamonas thiooxydans. Next base: position 5,628,336 of record NZ_AP026738.1, on the reverse strand, counting down.
CAGCAAGGCCCTGGCGGCGGGCGCGGCATCGGCCAGATGCAGATCTTCGATGGCCTTGAGCGTGGCCTGCATGGCAGCCGAGGCATTGTTCAGCGGCTGGCGGATTTCATGGGAGAGCAGTTGCAGCATCTCGTTGTGTTCGCTCAGCATGGCCGTGCGCCAGTCCAGCAGGGTACGCAGCCTGTCGAGCTCGCCCGCGTCCTGGCGGCTGCTGCGCAGTTGCTCGTGCAAGGCCTGCAACTGCTCGCGCTGGCGTGCAATGACTTCGCCACGCGCATATTCGCGTCCTATGTCGCTGAGCTGCATCAGCACCTCGTGCCGGCCCCGGGCATCGGCTGCGCCGGGCGTGAGCTGTATGCGGCGGTGGTGCTGCGAACCGGAGTCACCGGGCCGTATGTCGTCATATTCCTGGTGCAAGCCCCGGGCGGCGGCGGTAAAGCGCGGGCCGTGGACTTGCCAGATCTGGGCAGGCAGCAGATCCTGCAACGGCTGGCCGATGGGGCTTGCGCCTTCGGGCACATTCAGCCATTGGCACCAGGCAGGAGTGGCCATGAGCAGCAGCCCTTCGGCATTCCAGAGCGCACAGCCCTGGCCGGAGCGGCCCAGCAGATCGACCAGATGGGCGGCAGAAACGGGTGAAGAGCTCATGACGGCGGGCGGCAGCGGATTTGTAAATGTGTTTTGCAAATCATAGGTTTAACGCCTGACGGTGCCCTCAAGCTCATGGCGCTGGCGAATAAGCGATATTCCCGCCTCAGGGAATACGGTAAATTTTGATATAAACATATATAAACATCAAAGATTCGCTGTCAACTTGTGACTTCTAAGTAAGATATATCGCAATGAAGTCGCATGCGGGACAGGCATGCAGCGCTGATTGATGACTTTTGTAGTGATAGCAGTCAGCGCTCTTGTTTAAAGAACTTTCGATAAAAACATTTGAGAAATCAAGACTGCTTGTGCGGTATGTGCTCTTGTATTAATAGTGCACGCTACCGCAGCAGGAGACAACACGGACCAGACAGGAGCAGCGGTCATGGACAAACTCAAGGCATTTGAGTCTTTTGTATCGGTAGCGACCAGGGGCAGCTTGACGGCTGCCGCCAAGGCCGAAGGTGTGGCGCCCGCCATCATGGGGCGCCGTCTGGACGCTCTGGAAGAGCATCTGGGCGTCAAGCTCATGGTGCGCACCACGCGCCGCATCTCGCTGACGCATGAAGGCAGCGCCTTCCTCGAGGATTGCCAGCGCCTGCTCTCGGATGTGTGCAATGCCGAGGCCAGCGTGTCGGCCGGCGGAGTCAAGGCCACGGGCCATCTGCGCATCACGGCGCCTGCCGGTTTCGGGCGCCGCCATGTGGCGCCGCTGGTGCCGCGTTTCCGCGACCTGCATCCCGATGTCACCATCTCGCTGAACCTCAGCGACCGCGTGGTCGATCTGGCGGGCGAGGGCTTCGATTGCGCGGTGCGCGTGGGGGATCTGCCGGACTCGGCCCTGGTCAGCGTGCGCATTGCCGACAACCGCCGCCTGTGCGTGGCCACGCCCGGCTATCTGGAGCGCCGTGGCACGCCCAAGCATCCCAGCGAGCTGACCCAGCATGACTGCCTGACGCTGTCGTCCGACGCCTCGCAGACGCGGGGCTGGGCCTTCCGCATACCGCATCCCGAAAGCGGCACCAGCGAGGTCGTGCACTTCAAGCCGGGTGGCCCGCTGGACTGCTCCGATGGACAGGTACTGCACGACTGGTGCCTGGGGGGCTGGGGCATTGCCTGGCGCAGCACCTGGGAGGTGGAGGCCGAGATCGCCGCCGGCCGTCTCGTGCCCGTGCTGGAGGAGTTTGCTGCGCCGCCCAACGGCATCTTCGTGGTTTTCCCCCAGCGCAAGCACATGCCGCTGCGCGTGCGCATGTGGATCGACTACCTCAAGCACCACTACAACCAGCCGGACTTCTTTCGTCTCGGCGTGGATCTCTGAGCGGGCCTGAAACGGTAGACAATGGACCGGTCGCCGTGGCCTGATACAGGCCGCTGAACCCGTCCTTTTTTCTACTGTGAAGCCATGACCTTTGAAGCTGTTCTTGCCAGCGCCCATCTGCTGGCGATCCTGACCCTGGTGGTGTTTCTGACCAGCCAGGCCGCCCTGTGCCGTGTGGAGTGGATGAATGCCGCCGTGGTGCAGCGTCTGGCCAGGCTGGACATGATTTACGGCATTGCGGCCATCGTCCTGCTGCTGACCGGCATTGCGCGCCTGCTCTGGGGCGTCAAAGGCATGGGAGCCTATACGGCCTCGCCGCTGTTCCATCTCAAGATGACGTTGTTCGTCATCGCCTTTTTGCTCTCGCTCAAGCCCACGCTGACCTTCCGCCGCTGGAAGAAGACGCTGGATGCGAGCGGTCAGCTGCCAGCGCCCGAGGAAATCAAGCAGACTCGGAAATGGGTGATGTGGCAGGGCCATGTGGTGCCGGTGATCGCCGTGGTTGCCATCTTCTGGGCGCGCGGCATGTAGGCCTGTGCCAGGCTGTGCGAAAGGCAAAGGCCGCTGCAAAGCGGCCTTTTTCACGTCTGCGGCATTCAGAAGCTGCCGCGCAGCTTGAGCATCACATTGCGCGGATCGCCATAGTGGCTGTCGTTGACCAGGTTGCCGATCAAGGAGCAGCAGCGCTTGTCGAAGGTATGGCTGGCGAAACATGCGGATACCGCCCGGCAGCCTGTGAACCGGCCCTGGAACAAGGGTGTGGCGCCAGCGATTCGGCAGGACTTGAATCCGGCACGTAAAATCCCGCGATGCTCTCCGTCAAACAGGAATTGCTCGCAGCCCTGGCTGCTGAGCTCGAAACACTCTCGCCCGGCGCCGGCGCACGCGCTGCGTTTGAAAACCCCAAAGTGGCAGCCCATGGCGATTTCGCCTGCACGGCGGCCATGCAGCTGGCCAAGCCTCTGAAGGCCAACCCGCGCGCCCTAGGCGAGCAGCTCAAGACCGCGCTGGAGGCTACCGCAGCCTTCCAGCAGTGGGTTGATGCGATTGAAATCGCGGGCCCGGGCTTTCTCAACATCCGCCTCAAGCCTGCTGCCAAGCAGGAGGTGGTGCGCGAAGTGCTGGCGCAAGCCCAGAAGTTCGGCTACCAGGCCGATCGCGGTGAAAACATCCTCGTCGAGTTCGTTTCCGCCAACCCCACCGGCCCTCTGCATGTGGGTCATGGCCGCCAGGCTGCGATCGGCGATGCGATCAGCAACCTGTATTCCACCCAGGGCTGGAAGGTTCACCGCGAGTTCTATTACAACGACGCGGGCGTGCAGATCGACACCCTGACCAAGAGCACCCAGCTGCGCGCCAAGGGCTTCAAGCCCGGTGACGAATGCTGGCCCACCGACAGCGACAACCCGCTGGCCAAGAATTTCTACAACGGCGACTACATTGCCGACATCGCCAAGGCTTTCCTGGCCAAGGAAACCATCAAGGCCGATGACCGCGAGTTCACCGCCAACGGCGATGTCGAGGATTACGACAATATTCGCCAGTTCGCCGTGGCCTATCTGCGCAACGAGCAGGACAAGGATCTGCAGGCGTTCAACCTGAAGTTCGACGAGTACTACCTGGAGTCCAGCCTCTATGAAAACGGTCATGTCGAGGCAACGGTCAACCGCCTGATCGCCAACGGCAAGACCTATGAGCAGGACGGCGCGCTGTGGCTCAGGTCCACCGACTACGGCGACGACAAAGACCGCGTGATGCGCAAGACTGACGGCGGTTACACCTACTTTGTGCCCGATGTGGCCTATCACATCCAGAAGTTCAAGCGCGGCTTCACCAAGGTGGTGAACATTCAGGGTACGGACCACCATGGCACCATCGCCCGTGTGCGTGCAGGCCTGCAGGCCGCCGATGTAGGCATCCCCGAGGGCTACCCCGACTACGTGCTGCACACCATGGTGCGCGTGGTGCGCAACGGCGAAGAGGTCAAGATCAGCAAGCGCGCCGGCTCCTACGTCACGCTGCGCGATCTGATCGAGTGGACCAGCAAGGATGCCGTGCGCTTCTTCCTGCTCTCGCGCAAGCCCGACACCGAGTACACCTTCGACGTGGATCTGGCCGTGGCCCAGAACAACGACAACCCCGTGTACTACGTGCAGTACGCCCATGCGCGCATCCAGTCCGTGCTGCGTGCCTGGCAGGAGGCCGGTGGTGCTGGTCTGGCGGCACTCAAGGATGTGGACCTGTCCGCTCTGGAAGGTCCACAGGCCCAGGCGCTGATGCTGCTGCTGGCCAAGTACCCCGAGATGCTGACCGCTGCTGCCGAAGGCAATGCACCTCACGACGTGACCTTCTACCTGCGCGATCTGGCCTCCAGCTATCACAGCTACTACGACGCAGAGCGTATCTTGGTGGACGACGAAAAGGTCAAGCTTGCACGTCTGGCCCTGGTCGCTGCCACGGCCCAGGTGTTGCACAATGGTCTGGCGGTGCTGGGTGTGAGCGCACCCGAGCGCATGTAATCCCAGTTTCCTGTCCATCGATCACCTTGCCGGCCTTGCCTGTCAGGGGTCGGTGGATCTGAGAATGGAATAACTGAAGCAGAAAGCGTTAAGCGACTGATATGAAGAACCAGCAACGCGGTGGAACCATCCTGGGGCTTATCTTTGGCATGGTCATCGGTCTGGCTGCGGCCCTGGCCGTGGCCATCTATGTGACCAAGGTGCCGGTGCCCTTCCTCAACAAGGGTGGAAACAACACTCAGCGCGATGCGGCTGAGGCCGAGCGCAACAAGAACTGGGACCCCAACGCACCACTGCAGAGCCGCCAGCCTGCACCGCCCCCGGTGACACCACCAGTTCCTCCGAGCGACGTGACGGTGTCGCCGCCTACGCCTGCGGTACAACCTACTGCTACCGGCGGAGTCACCACGCCGCCACCACCTTCTACGCCGGAGAAGCCTGCCAAGCCCGCACCGGGTGATCCGCTGGGTGATCTGGTCAAAGAACGCTCCGCCGCCGCCGACAAGGCCGACAAGGCGCGTGCAGACAAGGAAAAGGCGGCCGCGCAGACGGCATCCTCTTCGGACTCTGCATTCAACTACTTTGTGCAGGCCGGTGCTTTCCGTGGCCAGAGCGAAGCGGAAGCGCAGCGTGCCAAGCTGGCCATGCTGGGCTGGGAGTCGCGCATCAGCGAGCGTGAGCAGAACGGCATCACCGTTTTCCGCGTGCGCGTGGGGCCGTTCAGCAAGCGTGACGACGCCGAGCAGCTCAAGGGCAAGCTCGACGGTGCGGGCGTGGACTCGACCCTGGTGCGCGCGGCTAGATAACCAGGCCCTTGCTTGAGGTCTCAGGCTCGTGCCATCGGTAGTTTTGACAACGCTGAACTTTTTTGGGCCTGTTGGCTCTGATACTGCAGACCTGATACAGGAGTTTGTTTAGATGAAACGTCGCGAATTCTCTCTGGCTGCCTCGGCAGCTGCTGCCGGTGCCCTGAGTCTGGGTGCCTCCTCCAGCTGGGCCCAGGGCGCTGCGCCCAAGGAAGGCAAGGACTACATCAAGCTCGGCAAGCCCGCCAGCGTGAGCGCGCCGGCCGGCAAGGTCGAGGTGGTCGAGTTCTTCTGGTACAGCTGCCCGCATTGCAATGCCTTCGAGCCCCAGTTCGAAGCCTGGGCAAAGGGCCAGCCTGCCGATGTGGTGGTGCGCCGCGTGCCCGTGGCTTTCAATGCCTCTTTCGTGCCCCAGCAAAAGCTGTACTACGCCCTGGAGGGTATGAACCTGCTGCCCCAGTTGCACGCCAAGGTGTTCCGCACCATCCACGTGGATCGCAATCTGCTCAAGACCGATGACGCCATCCTTGACTGGGTGGGCAAGCAGGGCGTGGATCTGGCCAAGTTCAAGGAGGTCTACAACTCCTTCACCGTGGCCAATCAGGCGCGCAAGGCTGCTCAGCTGCAAAACGAATATGACGTGGAAGGCGTGCCCGCCATGGGTGTGGCCGGCCGCTACTACACGGACGGCACCAAGGCCGGCAATATGGACAATGTGCTGCGCGTGGTCAATGCGCTGGTCGCCTCCAGCCGCAAGGCCTGAGATTAGGCAGCAGACGCCAGTGACGTTTGACGCCCAACAAGCCCGCCGCCGTGCGGGCTTTTTTGTGGGTGTTTTTTACGCAAGTTGCAAAAAGGGAATGACTACAATGGATGCAAGAAACGTGCCTTCCATGAAAAAAACACTCCTACCTCTTGCGCTGGCCTGCGCCCTGGCAGCAGCGACCGGCATTGTCCATGCCGAAAAAGCCGACAGCGCCAAGCCCATGAATATCGAGGCGGACGCGTTGCGTCATGACGAGCTGCAGCAGACCAGCGTCTTCACCGGCAATGTGGTGATGACCAAGGGCTCCATCGTGCTGCGCGGCGCCCAGCTCGATGTGCGGCAGGACGCCGAGGGCTATCAGTACGGTGTGATCAAGGCCGAGGCAGGCAAGCGGGCGTTCTTCCGTCAGAAGCGCGATACCGTGGCCGGTCAGCCCGAGGAGTTCATCGAGGGCGAAGGCGAAGTCATCGAGTACGACGGCAAGGCCGACATCGTCAAGTTCATCCGTCGTGGCGAGATGCGCCGCTACCGTGGCGGTCAGCTCAGTGATCAGGTCACGGGCTCCATCATCGTCTACAACAACATCACCGACGTCTATACCGTCGATGGTCAGAAGACCAGCGGCGGCCTGCCGAGTTCCTCCGTGGGGCAGGGCGGCCGTGTGCGCGCCATCATGGCGCCCAAGGACGGTACGCCGGGGGCACAGCCCAAGCCTGCAACACCTGCCACGCAGCTGCGCCAGAGCATGACGCTGGGCGGCGAGAAAGCCGACGAGAAGAAATGAGCGAGCCGACTTTCTCCAGCAGCCGCAGCGGCGAGTCCGACAGCCGCCTGGAGGCCAAGCATCTGGCCAAGTCCTACGGCAGCCGCAAGGTGGTCAAGGATGTGTCCCTGTCCGTGCAAAAAGGCGAGGTGGTCGGTTTGCTCGGCCCCAACGGTGCGGGCAAGACCACATCGTTCTACATGATCGTGGGCCTGGTGCGCAGCGACGGCGGCGAGATCTTCATCGACGGCCAGCCGGTGGGCGGCATGCCGATTCACCAGCGTTCGCGCCTGGGCCTGTCCTATCTGCCCCAGGAAGCCTCCATCTTTCGCAAGCTCAGCGTGGAAGACAATGTGCGCGCCGTGCTGGAGCTGCAAAAGGACGAGCAGGGCAAGGCGCTGACGCGCGACGAGATCGAAAAGCGCCTCACCGGCCTGCTGCAGGAGCTGCGCGTCGAGCATCTGCGCCAGTCGCCGGCGCTGGCGCTGTCCGGTGGTGAGCGCCGTCGCGTGGAAATTGCCCGCGCCCTGGCCACGCAACCGCGCTTCATTCTGCTTGACGAGCCGTTTGCCGGCATCGACCCGATTGCGGTGATCGAGATCCAGCGCATCATCGGCTTCCTCAAGGAGCGCGGCATAGGCGTGCTGATCACCGACCACAATGTGCGCGAGACGCTGGGCATCTGCGACCACGCCTTCATCATCAGCGACGGCCATGTGCTGGCCGAAGGCACGCCCGAGGAGATCGTGGAGAACGCCGATGTGCGCCGCGTCTATCTGGGCGAACATTTCAGAATGTGATGACCTCCACGCTCCCTCACTTTGTGTGGTCGCTGCCCCCAGAAGGGTTCCTGACCGGCTGCGCCGAGGCTTGCCTTGGGGCAGCCCGGCGGCAAACCCATGGCACTGCGCGCGTTTGCAATGATTGTCTGGGAGCCGCGCCTCGATGAAGCCAGGTCTCTCGCTACGCGTTTCGCAGCATTTATCGCTGACGCCGCAGCTGCAGCAATCCATTCAGCTGCTGCAGCTCTCCACTCTGGAGCTGGCGCAGGAAGTCGAGCAGATGCTGGTCGACAACCCTTTTCTGGAGCGTGCGGGCGATGAGGCCGAAACTACGGGTGATGCTCCTGCAGATGTAGCTGCTAGCGTTAATGAATACAGCACTTCAGATGGAATTCATGCTGAAAAGGAAGCATCGCAAGCGCAATCAGCTACTGAAACAGTAGCGGAAGCACCAAACCCCGAAACCCCTGAAACGCTGAACTGGGAGGCCGACGGCATGGACGGCCAGGACGGGGAATGGGGCGGCGAATCCAGCAGCGAGTGGGATACCCCCTCGGCCAGCAGCTCCACGCGCAACCGCGATGGCGATGACGAAACCGATGCCATCGATCTGGCGCGCGAGCACCAGAGCCTGACCGACTTTCTCCATCGTCAGGCGCTGAGCCTGCATCTGGGCGCGGCGGACATGGCGGCACTGCGCTTTCTCATCGAGTCGCTCAGTGACGACGGCTATCTCGAGGATTCCCTGCAGGAGCTGGCGCAGAGCCTGGCCGGCGACGACCTCGAAGAGCGCGAGGAGCTGGAGCAGCACTTTGCCATTGCGCTGAAGCTGCTGCAAAGCCTGGAGCCCGTGGGCGTGGGCGCGCGTGATCTGGCCGAGTGCCTGCAGCTGCAGCTGCGCGATCTCATCCGCACCGCCGAGGATGAGGGCACGACCGAGGCGCATATGAACCGGCTGCTGCTGGCGCAGGCCATCTGCGCGCAGCCCATGGACCTGCTGGCGCGGCGCGATCTGCGCAAGCTCACCAGCCTGTGCGGCGCGCGCGAGGAGCAACTGCGCGAGGCCATGGCCCTGATCGCCAGGCTGGAGCCGCGTCCGGGGCGCCGCTTTGTCGACGTGGAACGCCATATCGTGGTGCCCGATGTCATCGTGCGCCCGGTGCGGGCCGGCTCGGGCCGGGCGGACTTTTCCGTGCAGCTCAACCCCGAGGTCATGCCGCGTCTGCGCGTGCATGACATCTATGCCAGCGTGCTGCGCCGCCACAAGAACAGCGACGGCCATGCGGCGCTGCAGCAGCAACTGCAGGAGGCGCGCTGGTTCATCAAGAACATCCAGCAGCGCTTCGACACCATCTTGCGGGTCTCCGAAGCCATCGTGGAGCGGCAGAAGAACTTCTTTGTGCATGGTGAGCTGGCCATGCGACCGCTGGTGCTGCGCGATATCGCAGACACGCTGGGCCTGCACGAGTCCACCATCAGCCGTGTGACCACCGCCAAGTACATGGCCACGCCCCAGGGCACCTTCGAGCTCAAGTATTTCTTCGGTTCGGGCCTGGGCACGGAAACCGGCGGCAGCGCCTCCAGCACGGCCGTGCGTGCGCTGATCAAGCAGTTTGTCGATGCCGAAGATGCCAGGAAGCCGCTATCGGACGCCAAGCTGGCCGATATGCTCAAGGAGCAGGGCATCGAGTGCGCGCGTCGCACCGTCGCCAAATACCGCGAGCAGCTCAAGATACCGACGACCACGCTGCGCAAGGCGCTCTAAGACTTAGTGCGGCAGCAGCAGGCGGTTGTTGCGTGCCGGGTTGCGCCGGAGCGTAAGAGGCGCAGCATTCGGATCAGGGCTGACACTGCGCTTGCGGGCTGTGGCAGCAAAAGGCTGAGCGGGGCACAAGCCCGTGCTGATATGGTTCATGGCGGCAGCCAGCATGCCTTCCTGCGGGTCACCCAGTGCATGGTCTAAATCATCGGGCACGCTGCAACCGGGCACATAGCGCTGTGTTGGACCATTGCCCGGTGTAAAACCGTCGGCGTAGTCGCCAAAGCCTTTGGCATTGATACCGGCAAACTCGATAGGGAAGTAACTGATGCCGCAGTTGTCCTTGGCCGTAAAACCATAAGGCTTGCCGCAGGTCGTGCCTCCAATCAGGATGACTTCCACATCCACACCGCGCAGGCCATTGATCAGTGCCTCACTGGCCGAGCACGTGCCCGATTGCGCTAGGACATACACCCGCTTCAGGTTGAGTGTGGGCAAGGGCTGAATATTGCTGCATTCGTTGTTGATGGGAAAGCAGGAGCTGCCATAAAACGGCGTCACCTGCGTTTCTGCGCTGCGGCGTGCGTTGTATTGCAGCGTCTCGAAAGTCTTGCCAGCCGTTTGCGTGCTGCCCGCAATCATGGTTGCCAGCTCTGCAGCGATGAACAGAAAACCACCGCCGTTGTAGCGCAGATCCAGCACTAAATCGCTCACGTTCTGGTTGCGCAGATTGGAAATGGCGGTGACCAGCTGACCTTCGGCGGGCAGCACATGGTCATTGAAGACGATGTAGCCAGCACGTGCACCGCTGTTTAGCGTGAGCACTCGCGACTGCGGCACCGGGGTGTTGGTGATATTGGTGCTGGTCAGATTTTGCACGGGCAGTTGCGCGCCGCCGCGCTGTAGGATGAAGTTGTGCGTGACGCCCAATATCTCAGGGAACAATCCGGCATTGAGCACATCCACCCCATCGGCATCGGGCGCATCGGCGGAGACGTCATCGATCGAGACCAGGGTGTCGCCACGCTTAAAGCCCGCCACATCGGCTGGGCTGCCGGGCTCGATATAGGCGATGCGCAGGCCCCGTGGCGGTGTGGGGCTGGCCATTCGCCACTCGATGCCGTGACTGGGCGCAGTGGCGTTTTCGGAGACCGATTGCCATAGCTGCGTGGGATACATAAAGCTGAACTGGTCGCGCCGGGCACCGGATTCGGTAATGGCAGGCGTCAGCAGTGCATCAAAGTAATTGCTCAGGTCGGTGTAGTAGTAGCCGCTGCTGAAGCTGGCTGCGCCAGGGTCTACAGCTGGGACCTCTTCGCGCCACAGATAGGCTTCATCAAAGTAGGTGCGCAGCCAGCGCTTTTCCGTGTCCAGCGTAGCGTTGCGTAGCGGGGTATCGGCCAGGATGTTGTCGGGAGAGCATTGCTGGGCAAAGCTGCTGGATGTCTCGGCCGGGTTTGGGGGCGGGCCAGTGTTGTCTGGGTTGCTGCTGCCTGGGCTATCGGTAACAGGACTGTCATTCACGCCCCCGCCGCAACCTGCAAGCAGGCTCAGGCACACTACGCCACACAGGGCAACGCCACGGATTGAACTCGACATCGAAAGCTCCCTCGGCTGGATGTGGAATGCCAATCCCATCCGATATTTTAGAAACGGTGCCGCGAATTATTACCACCAAATGCCGAAAGTCACTATGCGCAAGTCAAGCCAAAAGGCGTGTCGTGATTTGTCTGCCGCTGTATCTGATTTCCGTGACCGGAGGTGGTTTATGGCTTGGATAGTCCTATCTATCCTCTCGAAGGATTGCGTTGGGCAACAAAAAAGCCGCTGTGCAATGCATCAGCGGCTTTTTTGATGGGGCGGCCTAGTTTGGTATCAGCCACCAGATAAACCAGACCAGCACGCCGATCATCAGTCCGAACTTGAGGATCTTGTAGAAGGTCGGATTCCAGTCGCGGAAGGCGCGGCGGTACTTGCCCGCATAGAACGAGATCTTGAACAGCTTGCTGATCATGCCGCGCGGATCGCCTTCGTTGTTGGGCGAGCTGGCGGCGGCCACCACGTTCTTGCCCAGCCAGTGATTGAGCCATTGCGCAAAGCCATTGGTCATGGGGCGTTCCACATCGCAGAACAGCACGATGCGGTTGCCTTCCGAGCGGTTCTCGGCCCAGTGCATATAGGTCTCGTCGAAGATCACGCCTTCGCCTTCGCGCCAGCTATAGGGCTTGCCGTCGACCTCGATCATGCAGCGGTCGTCGTTGGGGGCCAGCACGGCCAGGTGATAGCGCAGCGAGCCCGCATAGGGGTCGCGGTGCAGATTGAGCTTGGCGCCGGGCGGCAGCTCGGCAAACATGGCGGCCTTGACGCTGGGAATCGACTTCACCAGGGCCGTGGTCTTGGGACACAGTTCCATGGCCGAAGGGTGGGCATCGCCGTACCACTTGAGGTAGAAGCGCTTCCAGCCGGTCTTGAAGAAGGAGTTGAAGCCTGCGTCATCGTTGTTGGCGGCGGCCTTGATCTGCATGTTCTTTTGCAGATTGACGGCTTCCTCGCGGATTTCACGCCAGTTGGCCTGCAGCGGTGCCAGTTCGGGGAAGGTGCTGGTGGGCAGGTAGGGCGTGCGCGGCACCTTGCTGAACATCAGCATGAAGACATTGAACGGCGCCGTGAACGTGGAGTGGTCAAACAATTGCTTGACCACCTTGTGGCGCACCTTGCCGCGCAGATGCATGTACAGCCCGCAGCCAAAGAAAAGCAGCACCAGTGCCAGAACGATAATTTTTGCCATAAGGGCCAATTTTACCGGGGGCACCCCGGCGGTCACCATGGGGGCAGGTCAAACAGAACCGGGGTAGGGGAATATCAAAAGCAATAGCTGCCGGCGCTTGACGGCCAAGCGCAGCAGCCCGCTTGTTAAATGTTCAAGGCAGAGCCAGCACGGCGCAGTTGCACAGATCCGCGCTCTCGAAGCCCGTTTTGTCGCCGGCTTTGAGCCCGGGCACGGGGAACAGGCGCACCGTCAGCGGCTTGTTGAGGCGAAAAGCCATGGTGCCCGTATCGCGCATGACGGCGGCGATCTGCTCGGCGCTGCTGTCGCCCGGCACAGGCACGGTATCGAGGCCGATGCCGCAGACGCTGCTGTAGGTCAGCAGGGCGCGGATATCGAATTCGTCATTCAGACTGGCCTGTGCCAGGCCTTGGTCCTCGGTCACGGCCAGCATCAGGCCGCTGAAGCCAATCTGCGTCACGCCGCTGACCGATTTGAAGACGCGGGTCAGCAGGGCCGAGGCTTCCACCGTGCCGCTGGCACCGAAATAGGGCACGCCCAGCAGTTGGTAGACATCGACCATGGAGGCGCAGGACTTGGACGGCGCGGCCGAGGTGTCCATGCCCGCGATATGCCAGCCCTCGGCCAGTTTCACGCCGTCGGCACAGCGCTGGATGGCCGTGGCATGCTCGTTCAGGGTCTGGCTCAGGCGCTCGAATGCGAGCCTGAACCACGCCGCGTGATCGAGCTGCAGGCGCTGCTGCTGCAACTCCTGCAGTTCCGCCACCATGAGGTCTGGCGTTTCCAGACCCAGCACCAGGGCGCCGTGGTGCTGGCCGCGGTGGTAGCTGGCCGGGAAATAGGGAATGCCGGGTGCGCAGTTGAAGTTGACCGTGAAGTTGAAATTGCCTTCGCCGCGCGGCGTGGTGCGCGCGATTTGCTGAATCGCCTGCACGCTGTGGGCGAGCAAGCCGGTCTGCAGAAAGCCATGTTCATCCAGATCGATGTTCACGCAGGCGTTGCACAGGTCGCCATAGGCGGCAATCAACTGCGGCAGCAGGGCCACTTCCTGCGCATTGCGCGCTTCGCCCACGGCAAAGCGGATGCGGCGTTTGCCGGTGTTGATGGCCTTGAGCGTTTCGGCAATGCGCTGCAGGCCGGCGAGGGCGCTGTCTATGCCGCAGACGTTCAGGTATTCGCCAAACGGGTTGCTCACGATGCGGATGGACTGCACCTGATAGCCCTGGGCCTCGATGGCATCGGCCACGGCATCGCATTGCTGCTTGGCCTGGGTCAGGCCGGCCTGCCACTGTGCCTCATCGGCGCTCAGGTTGACAAAGGCGGTGACGGTGCGCACGCGCACCAGCGGGTTGAAGCTGATATTCATAGCAGTATCCGTAGGCGGGAGAATGGCTGGCGGCCATTTTGCATCTGAATATGCCGATCACAGCAGACGCGTGCCCAGCGGCACCTCCTTGTCGGGCACGCACAGGGCCACGGCTCCCGTGGCATCGTGAAAACCGGTCACAAGACATTCGCTCATCAAGGGCCCAATCTGCTTCTTCGGAAAGTTGACCACGGCCACCACCAGCCGTCCTATCAGCTCCTCGGGCTGGTAGTGGGCGGTGATCTGCGCGCTGGACTTGCGCTGGCCCAGCTCGGGACCCAGGTCCACCAGCAGCTTGTAGGCGGGTTTGCGGGCCTCGGCAAAGACCTCGGCCTGCAGCACGCGGCCCACGCGCAACTCCACCTTCATAAAGTCGTTCCAGCTGATTTCTTCCATGTCGTCATTGCTCCTTGGCCTGGCATCATGCCTGGGGCGCTGCGGGCATCTGTAGAGCAACGCTTGTCGTGCGCGGGCACCGGAAAAGGCCTAGCGCGTATGCTTATGCCCTGTAAAGCGCACAACAGGCTCCCGTGAGCGTCCGGCGCCTGCGCCGTTGCTGGCGCGCACTGATTTCTATGAACCAACTGCATTTGTTTCTGCCCTGCGCCGCCGGCGTCGAGGGCTTTCTGGCCGACGAGGTCCACGCCATTACCGGCGCCAGCGGGCAGGATCTGCTCGTGGGCCGGGGCGGCGTCATGCTGCGCGGCATGTGGCGCGATGCCATGCTGCTCAATCTGCACAGCCGTCTGGCCCAGCGCGTGCTGATCGAGTTGTCGCACACCATGTACCGCAGCGAGAACGATCTGTACCGCGCCGCGAGCGAAGTGGCCTGGGAGATCTGGTTTACGCCCAAGGAAACCTTCAAGATCGAAGTCACGGCCCAGCACAGCCCGCTGACCAGCCTGAACTTTGCGGCACTCAAGGTCAAGGATGCGATTGCCGACCGTTTTCGCGCCAAGCGCAACGGAGTGCGTCCTAGCGTGGAGACCCATCACCCCGATGTGCGCGTGCACCTGCACCTGACGACCGATGGCGCCACCATCTATATCGACACCTCGGGCGAGGCGCTGTTCAAGCGCGGCTGGCGCGAAGACAAGGGCGATGCCCCGCTCAAGGAAACCCTGGCCGCGGCCATGATTGCAGCCTCGGGCTGGAACCCGCATGGCGACGATCCCCAGCCGCTGTACGACCCCTGCTGCGGCAGCGGTACCCTGGTGATCGAGGCCGCCCAGATCGCGCGCAGGATTCCGGCCGGCATTCTGCGTCGCTTTGCGTTCGAGAAGCTCGTGCCTTTTCAGCGCCATGTATGGGAAACCATGCTGGATGAGGCCGAGGGCCAGATCCTGCCCGAATCGCCGGTGGGCATTTACGGCTCGGACATCGCCTTCCGCATGGTGGACTTTGCCCAGCGCAATGCCGAGCGTGCGGGCGTGTCCGATACCGTCAGCCTGCGCGGCGGTGATGCCCTGCAGCGCATGCCGCCCAGCGAGCAGCCGGGCATGATGCTGCTGAACCCGCCCTATGGCGAGCGTATCGCAGCCGCCGGCAGCGCAGGCCGCAATGCGGCGGAGCGCATGGGCCAGGTTGAACGCGCAGGCCGTGAAACCGCGCAGACCGAGGACGGCGGCGAATTCTTCAACCAGCTGGCCAGCCACTGGAAGAAGAACTACAGCGGCTGGAGCGCCTGGATGCTGACGCCCGACCTCAAGCTGCCCAGCAAGATGCGCCTCAAGGAGTCGCGCCGCACGCCCATGTGGAACGGCCCCATCGAGTGCCGTCTGTTCCGCTTCGACATGATCAAGGGCGCGGTCAAGCCACGCAAGCCTGCGGACGATGCCGCTCAGAACGGATCGCCGGAAGGCCGGCCTCAATGAAGATCGCTCCCCTGCGCTGGCCGGCCTGCAACGCCGGCTACGACGGCCCGTTGCCGCGTCCCATGATTCTGGACACCAATGTGGTGCTGGACATGCTGATCTTTGACGACCCGGATATCCCCGTCATCCGCGAGCTGGTCGCCCGTGGCGAGGTGCGCTGGATTGCCGACGAAGCCCAGCGCATCGAGCTGGGGCGCGTGCTGCACTACAGCCAGATCGCGCCGCGCGTCAGCTACTACGGCAAGACGCCCGAAGGCGTGATGGCCGCTTTTGATGCAGCCGTCGAATATGTGCCTGAAGCACCCAAGATCCGCTTTACCTGCACCGATCCAGACGACCAGCATTTCCTCGATCTGGCCAGCCTGCACAAGGCCTTGCTGGTCAGCAAGGACAGGGCCGTGCTCAAGCAGCGCAAGCGCGTGGCCACGCACTATGGCGCGACGGTGGGCAATGTGGTTGTGATGGAAGAGGAGCGGCTGGCCGCCTAGTGTGGCGCAGCCGGGCGTGCACCCCAGTATCGACTGGCAGCGCTCCTTGGAGCGAAGCTGTGTCAAACGGGCGTTTGCACCTGTTCTTGCCTCCGTTGCCTGGCCGCCGATTCAGTCGAAAAACCGCATGCCCGCATAGGGCCGCAAGCGGCATTGCGCCAGGCGGCTCTCCAGCGAACCGACATGGGCTTCGAGCTGGTGGCCGTCCGGGTCCAGAAAGTAGAAGGAATCGCCTTCGCTGCGGTTGCTCTTCCACTCCCGGACACCGCATGACCTGGCATGCTCCACAAAGTGCGCGAAGTCCTGCTGAGCAAGGGTGAATGCGTAGTGGGTGTAGTCAGAGGCGTGGGTCTGGCCTCGCTGTTCGTCTGACGACAGGCACAGCCACAGATCGCCGAGTTCCAGATAGGCGCCCATATCCCACTGCGCGCGTGGAAGAAAGCCCAAAACGCGCACGTAGAAATCCATGCTGCGCTGCAGGTCCGTGACGGCAAGCGTGAGGTGATTCAATCCGCAAAGCATGGTGGCGAGGAGCATGAGCAGCACAAGGCGTGGAGTGTGCCATTGCCATGCATCACTTCGTTCTGGGCAGCCACGGCACGCCGTTGATATGACTGCCGCCATCGACAAACAGCGTGTTGCCCGTGACATAGCGGCAGTCTTCGCTGGCCAGGAATAGGGCCGCGCCGCCAATGTCCTGCTCGGGATCGCCCATATGGCCCATGGGGTTCAGGCGCAGCATGTCGGCAGCGTTCTCGGGCTGGCTCGCCGCAAATTTTTGATAGGCTTCGGTGGCCGCGCCCGGGCACAGGGCGTTGCAGCAGATGCCAAACGCCGCCCATTCACGCGCGGCAGAGCGGGTGAGCGTGCGCAGTGCTTCCTTGGCCATGTTGTAGTCCACCGAATAAGGGTGGGCGTTGACGCCGTTGAGCGAGCACATATTGATGACCCGGCCCCAGCGCCGCTCCTTCATGCCGGGGAAGACTGCCTGCATGGCCCAGAGCGCCGATTGCGCACCTATGCGCCAGGCCCAGTCGGAGTCGGGATCGCTGAGTGTTTCGACCCTGGCAAAGCCGGGCTGACTGCCGGGGCGCCGACCCCAGGCATTGTTGACGAGGATGTCGATGTGGCCGAAATGCGCCAGGGCGGCATCGACCATGCTCTGCACGGCGACATGCTCGCTCACATCGGCCACGGCATGTCCCACCTGAACGCCAAATTCGGCGCGGATTTCTGCGGCGGCCCCGGCACAGGTTTCGGCATTGATATCGGCCAGCCACAGGCTGGCGCCTTCCGCCGCAAAGCGGCGTGCCACGCCTTTGCCAATGCCGGCACCTGCGCCCGTGATCAGGGCTACGCGGTCTTGTAGTCGGTTCATTCCTCAGCTCTCCTCGTTCCATGGACGAGTCACTGTGCGGTGCCGCCGGCGTTGCGACATCGTCGAATCGGACGAGAAACCGGCCCATGATTGTGGCGGCCGAACCACCCATGGCTGGCCCGGATTTGCCCATGAGGATTAGGATTCATGCCGCAGGGACGACCTTGCCGGGCCATGCGATGCATGGTCTGTATTCCTGCCGGGACGGCCTGGCCATTCGATCTTCAAAGAGGTTTTCTATGGCTTGGATTTATCTGCTGGTGGCCGGTGTTCTGGAAGTGGTCTGGGCCTTCACCATGAAGCAGTCCCATGGTTTCACCAACCTCAAATACAGCGCCATCACCATCGTGGCCATGATTGCCAGCTTTGGCCTGTTGTCGGTGGCCATGCGCAGTCTGCCCCTGGGCACGGCTTATACGATCTGGACCGGTATCGGCGCCGTGGGTGCATTCCTGGTGGGCGTCACGGTGCTGGGCGAGCAGCTCAGCGCCATGCGTGTGGGAGCGGCTGTCCTGATCGTCAGCGGTCTGGTGCTGATGAAGCTGTCAGCGGAGTGAATGCCCGGGCTTCGTCCCGGTCGGCGACGCAGTTCCATGCGGAGCTCACTCCCGATCTCCTGGTGTGAATGACGACGGGGGACGAGCGCGTGGGGTGAAGCGCATGGCGCGACAATAGCGGGATGACATCCTCCACGACGCCCCTGCATCCCGGCGCAGCTTCGGCCCGCAAGGCCCAGCCCAAACTGACCACGCTGGACAAGACCCGCATTGACGACACACGCATCAAGATCGTGCGCCCGCTGCTGACTCCGGCACTGCTGGAAGAGTGGCTGCCCGTGACCGAAGAGGCGCAGCAACTGGTCGAATCCAGCCGTGCGGCCATTTCGCGCGTGCTGCATGGCCAGGATGACCGGCTGGTGGTGGTGGTCGGACCCTGCTCCATTCACGATCACGACCAAGCCATGGATTACGCGCGCCAGCTCAAGGTCCAGGCCGATGCGCTCAAGGACGATCTGCTGATCGTGATGCGGGTCTACTTCGAGAAGCCGCGCACCACCGTGGGCTGGAAGGGCTATATCAATGACCCGTACCGCGACGGCAGCTTTGCCGTCAACGAAGGGCTGGAGCTGGCACGCCGCCTGCTGCTCGATGTGCTGGCGCTGGGTCTGCCTGCCGGCACGGAATTCCTGGACCTGCTGTCGCCGCAGTTCATCAGCGATCTGGTCAGCTGGGGCGCGATTGGCGCGCGCACCACGGAGAGCCAGAGCCATCGCCAGCTGGCCAGCGGTCTGAGCTGCCCCGTGGGCTTCAAGAACGGCACCGATGGCGGCGTGAAGGTGGCCAGCGATGCCATTTTGGCCGCCCAGTCTTCGCATGCTTTCATGGGCATGACCAAGATGGGCCAGAGTGCGATCTTCGAGACACGCGGCAATCAGGACTGCCACATCATCCTGCGCGGCGGCAAGGCTCCCAACTATGACGCGGCCCATGTCCAGGCCGCGTGCGAAGTACTGGAAAAAGCGGGCCTGCACCCGCAGGTGATGATCGATTTCTCGCATGCCAACAGCAGCAAGCAGCACCGCCGCCAGATCGATGTATCCGCGGATGTGGCCCAGCAGATTGCCGGGGGCGACATGCGCATCACCGGCGTGATGATCGAAAGCCATATTCACGAAGGCCGCCAGGACATCGTCGAAGGGCAGGAGCTGCAATACGGCGTTTCGCTCACCGATGCCTGCATCAGCATGGAGCAGACCACCCCGGTGCTGGAGCAACTGGCTGGCGCCGTGCGCGCGCGTCGCCTCAAGGCGGCCTGAGGCTGTCAGGACAGGGCCGGATGAGCAAGAGGCGCCGCGGCGCCTCTTGTTCTTTGTGCTTTTCAGGAACCCGGCCTTCCGGATCTTGGGTGGTCGCCCAGGTTTTCAGAGATCCAGTGTCAGCTTGAGCATGTCCTTGTGCTGCACGCCTCGCTCCCACAGCGGGGTGGTGTAGTTCTGCAAAAAGAAGTCGCGCTCGATGTCGGTGACGCGAAACCCCAGGCGTTGATAGAACAGCAACTGGTCGCCAAAGCTGCCCGTTCCCACATCCAGCTGTTGCACGCCGCGTTCGCGCATTTCGCGGATGGCTCGCAGCAGCAGGGCCGAGCCTATGCCCTTGCTCTGCCAGGCCGTGGACACGGCCATGTTCATCAGCTCCCACCGGTGAAGACCGTCGCCCTCGGGGATCAGCACGCATACGCCAATCAGGGCGCCGAGGCCGCTGGGCGTGAACTGGGTCGTCTGGCGCGCTCCAAAACAGGTGGAGCCGGGCAGATAGCGCTTGACGCGCTCGCGCGAGGGGTCGGCCAGCAGCAGCAGATGCCAGGGGGCTTCTGCGGGGTTCATGGTGGTGATGTGCCAGGAGTCAGTCGTGCCCTGGCCGGTCAGCGTGGAGCTCATGCGCGCACTCCGTTGCGGCGGAAGGCGGGCGCTGCATATTGGCCGGGCTGGATGTCGGCATTCACTCGATGGGACGCAAGCCCGTCCATCTGCTGCAAACCACAATCTCGCGCCATTTCCACTTTCCGACTGCGGGAGTTGTGAGCCCGCCACAAATATTGTCAACAGGCCATAGCGTAGCAGTCGGCGGGCAAGTTCGGTGACGTACTGGTGAAAAGTACAGCGTTCTGCGGCAATTTTGATGCAGGAATCTCGCAAATATTGATCTGCACAGGCCTTGCAACTGCGTGAGCAAGCACTTCAGGGCAGTGCGCTGATGAGGCTGACGCCCTTTGCGCAGGACGGGCTTTGCAAAAACGAGGATAGTGGTTTATACTTAGCGACAAGGGTTAACCCTTAAGGTCTAACCCGCGAATGACAGCACATGAGATGCGTGCTGTCCATCGCTTGAAGTGCATCTCTTGATTTCATAGAAAGCTCATCATGCGCCAAGCTATCAACTCCCTGATCGAATTCATCCAGGAAGCTCGCGAGTTCCACCTGGACCTGGCCAACCAGTAATCACGCTCTGGTTAGAGAAACAGCCGCCGCCCAAGGCGGCTTTTTTTCGTCCCGAAGAAGGTGCTCAGGCCGCCAGCAGGGGCTGAAGGCCGGGGGCGGGTGTTGGGGAGGAAAGGCTGCATCAAAGCCTCGCGGCTCGTTCCTATGTCAGAACCCAGGAAAGCGCGGGGCACGCCGCGCCCCTCTTGCAGCAATGCCTTCTGCCGCGTCAGCGCTGAAAGCAACATCCTGCGCGAGCATCTGCGTGGTTACCATTGCTTCGACAGGGCTTTTAGGCAATGTATCCCGTGCAAGCTGCTTGAGAAGGCGCATCACAGTCGGTGATGAGTCCGCCATGTCATGAGCCAGTTCCATCGCGATATGCATTTCCTCGCCAGGCGAGCAGAGGCGGTTGACGAATCCCATTTCGTAAGCACGCTGAGCCGATACAGGGCGGCCCAGCAACATCAACTCCATCGCCATCTTGTGAGGAATGCGCGACGTAATGGATGCGATGAGACCAGCTGCATTGCCTAGTCGTGCTTCCGGATAGATGAATGTGCTGCGATCTGTGGCTACACAAAGATCACAGAATGTGACCATCGACACACCTGCCGCAATCACCGGTCCGTCAACTACCGCAATGGTCGGCTTGTCCATCGCGACGCCGATGTCTGGAATGCAGCGCCAGAACTGCATCGGCGGCGAACTTGTGTCCAGACCGGCCGTGAACACAGGCCCGCTGGCGCGCAACAACGCCACACGATCATCCGATGCGGCAAATTCCTTCCATGCACGCAAAAGAGCACCCACCGCCACCTCATCCAAGGCATTGCGTTTGGCTGCGCGATCTAGGGTGATGACGCGCACACGCCCCACGGATCGCACGTCGATGCGGTGCTCGGCTCGCTTCATCAGGATTTCTCCAAGAAAGCCTTGAAGAGGCTCTGTGTCTCGCTGGTGTTCAACAGGTCGTTGAAGGTTCGTACCTCTTCATCCACTGTCTGCATGAGAGCCTTCAGGCCCATGTCCCGTAGCAGGGCCTTGCTTTGCCTTAGTGAGGAGCGGGGCATGCGTACGAGATCGCGTGCCGTGGCGCGTGCCATGGTCAACGTGTTGCCGGGCTCGGTGAGCGCAGTGGCAAATCCGGCAGCATGGGCCTCGGCTCCATCAAACGGTTTGCACTGGAGCAGCCACTCTCGTGCGCGTCGTGTTCCGACGAGGCGTTCCAGCAGCAAGCTAGATCCGGCCTCCGGGCATAGCCCCAGTTGCACGAATGGCATGCGAAAGCGCGTTTTTTGCGTGGTGTAGACAAAGTCGGCATGCTGCAGCATTGTGGAGCCAATGCCGATGGCGAAACCTTCTACTGCTGCGATGAAGGGTACGTCCGTGCGCATCAATGCGCGGATGTAGTGGATGGCAGGAGAATCATCGTGATTTCGCTTGGTCTGGAAGTCACCGATATCCGCTCCCGCAGTGAACATCCCTCCTGCGCCACTCAGAATGATGGCTGCACAGCATGCGTTGGCACTGGCCTGCTCGACTTGGTGGGTCAGCTCGTTATACATGCTCCGGCTGAGCGCATTGCGCTTGTCTACGCGGTCGATGGTGAGTTCGAGCACATCGTGTTTCCATTCGGACCGGATCATGATGTCCCCTTCTCAATATCAGCGCTCATTGTCGAGATGACGCCAAGAGCCTGTAGAGCAGCAATGCGCCCCTCGCCTAAGCCTAGAACTTGTTGAAGCACTTCCGCGGTGTAACTCCCCAGAGCGCTGGGCGCCCGCGTGTACTGCACCGGAGTGGCGCTGAATTTGATCGGGTTGGCAATGCCTCGTACATAACCTTCGCCGTTGTCGCTTCCCACATTGACCGCCATCTCGCGATGAATGATCTGTGGGTGCTGGAAGGTCTCGCGGTAGCTGTTGATGCGGCCATTCGGCACATCTCGCAGAGAGAACTCTGCGAGCCAGTGGTCGCAGGACTGCGTCGCTATGATCGCCTGCACGCGGGACAAAAGGAGCTGCCGATTCTGGATGCGACCAGACATGTGCGCAAAGGCGGGGTCCTCCTCCAGTTCCTTGCTGTCAAGCACCTGGCAGAATCGGCGCCATTGCTCGTCGTTGCCCACCGCGACCACGATTTTCCCGTCCGAAGTATCAAGCACCTGATACGGCACCAATGCCGGATGCGCATTGCCCCAGCGCTGAGGGTCCATGTCGTTGATCAGATGAAATGCGCCTTGGTTGGATGCCAGTGCCGTTACGCAATCGAGCAAGGCGAGGTCTATGTACTGGCCTTCTCCTGAAGCATGGCGATGATTCAACGCAGCAAGTATGGCAATGCTCGCGTACAGCCCCGTCGTCAAATCGGCAATGGCGACACCTACTTTTTGAGGGCCACCGCCTGGTAGATCATCGCGCTCACCGGTGATGCTCATCAGGCCCCCTTCGGCTTGAAAGACGAAGTCATAGCCTGGGCGATTCGAGTAGGGTCCGCTCTGCCCATAGCCTGTGATGGAACAGTACACAATGCGCGGGTTGATGGAACGAATGCGTTCGTAGTCGAGTCCGTAGCGCTTGAGGTCGCCGACCTTGAAATTCTCGATGAACACGTCACAATGCGCTGCCAAGGCTCGGACCAGATCGGCGCCCTCGCTGATGGCGATATCCACTCCTACTGAACGCTTATTGCGATTGGTTGAGGCGAAGTAGGTCGCATCGCGCGCCTCGCGCCCGTCGGTGGTGCGGAAGTATGGAGGCCCCCAGTGGCGCGTATCGTCGCCGCGCGAAGGATGCTCGATCTTGATGACATCCGCGCCCATGTCGGCCAGCGTTTGTGTGCACCACGGTCCGGCAAGCACGCGAGTCAGGTCCAGAACACGCACGTTTCCCAGAGCCTGCGAATGGATGTTGTGTGCATTCATATCAACCTCCGTTCGCCAGATTTACCTGGATGGACTTCACCTGCAGAAATTCTTCCACACCGAAGGCACCTCCTTCACGGCCGACACCGCTTTGCTTGTAACCGCCAAAGGGAGCCAGTGCGTTGAAGCGTGCTCCGTTGACATCGACCTGTCCTGCGCGAATGCGATGTGCCACGGCGATGGCTTCGCTCTCTTCGCCCCACACAGCAGCCGCCAAGCCGTAGGTCGTAGCATTGGCAAGGCGCACTGCCTCGTCCACATCCTGATAGGTGAGCACGCTCAGCACCGGGCCGAATATCTCATTGAAGGCCAGCGTATTGTCTTCCGTGACGGCATATGCGCACGGCCTCACGAAGAAACCATGATCCGGAACTGTGCCGCCTTCTGCGATCAGAGTGGCACCTTGCTCTTCGCCTTGGTCCAACAATCCACGCACATTGTCCTGCTGGTGCTGCGAGATCAGCGGTCCCACGCGGGAAGTCTCATCGAGGCTGCAGCCGACGTTGAGCATCGGCATTTCCTGCTGCAGCAAGGCATGGACCTGCTCCACCAACTCCACTGGAACCAGCAAGCGCGTCAATGCGCTGCAGGTCTGTCCGTTGTTGAGAGTGCAGGACGCCACGGTGGACTTAACGGACCGCGCCAGATCGGCGCTGGCAAGTACTACGGAGGGGGACTTCCCACCCAGCTCAGTTGCCACCTTCTTGACGGATTGAGCAGCCAGAGCGGTCACAGCCTTACCGGCCTGGGTTGAGCCAGTGAAGCTCACCATGTCGACCATGGGGTGTGATGCGATCTCGGTCCCGACAATGTGACCTATCCCGTTCACTACATTCACCACGCCGTCCGGGAAACCTGCTTCGTTCAGTGCCTCACATATCAACTGAACAGTCTGGGGCGTCAGCTCACTGGGTTTGAGTACCACCGTGTTGCCCGTCAGCAGTGCGGGTGCGAGCTTGAGGACGATCTGGTGCAGCGGAAAATTCCATGGCGTGATGCAGGCCACCACACCAAATGGCTCACGCGCAATGTGTGAGTTGCCAAGAGTGCTTTCCCAGGACAGTTCCTGAACCGTAGTGATGAAGTTTTCGACGTTGCGCAGAGGCGACTCCACCTGCACGACCTGGGATATCTTTAGTGGTGTGCCTACTTCTGAAGCTATCGCGTGCACCAGGGCTTGTTTGCGTTTGGTAAGCGCTGCGGCCCATTGGCGCACAATCTGCACGCGCTCATCCAGTGCAGTCGCGCTCCAATCTGGGAACGCAGCACTGGCGGCCTGCGCGGCGCGGCGCGCATCTTCTTCGTGTCCGGTCGTGACTTCTGCGACGATTGTGCCGGTGTTGGGATCGGCCACCTTGATGAAGTCTCTGCCTTGCGTTGCGCACCATGCACCGTCAATGTATTGACGATCATACAGATGTGTCATTTCACAGTTCCTCCAAAACTTGCACGCGATCGGGGCGTCCGGACCACTGCCACGCCAGCGAATGGCGCGATACGCCCATCAGCACTCCATTGAGCGCACTCGGGTGTATCCACAGACCATCGCGCTCCATCGGTGTCTGCGTGCGACGGGTGTAGCGCTGGCCATGCCGCTCCAGCCGTGTGATCACGCCCGCTAGATCGTCGGCCTGCACGTAGCACATGTAGAGCGCGTCGCCACGCTTGGCGGAAAATCGACCCATCGCGAAAGCCGGATCGTGCGCTTCTGAAAGTTCGATGCGGTCGAGTCGATCGGCGTTGAACATCATGAGCGTGCCGACATAGCCGAAGCGCTCGAACGTGATGCCCACATTGCGTTCAGGCTGCAGGCCAAGCCCTTGCGAGTACCGTTGCGCAACATCCTGCCAGCTCGACCGCAGTACCATCGTCAGCTCATAGAGGAACTCCACGGGTCCCGCTGAGCGCGCGCGCTCCTGCGTACAACTGACGACCAGTGGCAGGCCATGCAAGTCAGCAGAATCCAGGTAGAGGCGGTCGTCGGCTTTGGAAAATTGCACATTGTTAGCGGCAAGCCGGGTTGCGTACGTATCGAGATCGAATGTTGACGCGCCGCCGAACATGAGCCCTTCGCCCCATCGGTCGAGATGCTTCTGCGTCACGCCTGCGCCTAGAGGCTCGCATAACTCTACTTGGGTGGAGCCCAGTGCCATGCGCCGCACACGCGCATTCAGCCATGAGCTTTCGAAGTCATCGATCTTGTGCGCGGCAAGGATATTGGAGTAATTGCGCTCGGCGTCCTCCAGCGAACGCACGGCAACGAGGATTCTGTCAACGTAGTCAAGCATGAAGCAAGTTCCATGAGATGGGGTATGCAGGCCCTGTCATCCGAACAGAGCGGTGCTCGAAGGGGAGTGCTGCGGAAGCAGGCGCATAGCGGCGCAGCACTTGGCATCATTCGATACGGATGCTCAGTTCCTTGATCAACGCGCCCCAGCGCCTGTCTTCACTCGCCACGAAGTCACCGTATTCCTTGGGCGTACTGGGCGTGATATCGATGTTCTGGGCTTTGAAATACTCAATGAAGTCGGACTTCGCTTGCGCCTTGTGCAGCGCGGCATTCAGCTTCATCACGATGGATTCAGGCGTGCCCTTAGGCAGATGTAGACCGAACCATGAAGCCAGCGTGAAGTTGGGCAGACCGCTTTCCACGAACGTCGGTACACCTTCCAGGGCGATGGAGCGCTGCCCTTTGGTCACGGCCAGGGGAATGATCTTTCCCGCTTTGATGTGTGGAAGAGCGGTATTGATGCTGTCAAACATGAAGTCCAGGTTGCCGCCTAGCAGATCCGTCATGGCTGGTGCGCTGCCTTTGTAGGGCACATGCGTCACCTTGATGCCCGCCTGCTGTGCGAACAAGGCCGCAGAGAGGTGCGAAGACGAGCCGGTGCCGAAGGAGCCGTAGTTCAGCTTGCCGGGGTGGCGCTTGGCCTCTTCGATGAGCTTGGCTACGCTGGAAAACTCCTTGGCCTTGCCGGCATTCACCACCAAGACGTTGGCACCGTCGGCCACTTTGCCTACAGGGATGAGGTCACCTGGCTCATAGGGCATTTTTGCCAGCAAGAACTGGTTGACGCTGACCTGTCCGATCGCGCCGAACATGACCGTGTAGCCGTCCGGCTTTGCCTTCGCCACGTAATTTGCCGCAATTGAGCCGTTGGCGCCGGCACGGTTGTCCACGATCACGGGGACCTTCAGTTCGCTTTGCAACTCCACCGCCAGCTTGCGCGCAATCACGTCGTTGATTCCACCCGCGGGGTATCCGAGAACCAGCGTGATGGGCTTATCCGGCCATTTGGCATCAACCTGCGCATACGCGGTGACCGATGTGCCTAATGCGCAAGCAGCTAGCACTGCCATCGTCAGCTGGTTCAGACGGCGGCGCCGCATTTGAGATTGAGCCGAATGAATCGTCATGTCTGTCTCCTGTTGCTTTGATGGAATGACTTCATTCTTGGACACCCACAGGCAACAAGGAAGACGCCTTGCGGCGAATTTGTGCGAATATCGCACATCCACTTGCATGCGACGGAGCCCCCGCGCCCTACAGAGCCATGACGGATTCAGGAGCACTCACGCGGTTCGAACAGGTTGTCCAGCATCACCGTGGTGATCCTGATTTCATGCTTTCGCTTGCAAGAGGCCTGCAGGTGCTGCTTGCGTTTTCGGAAAAGCAGAACCCATCGTCGATTGCGGAGATCGCACGTCGAACTGGACTGGACCGTGCGGTGGCGCGCCGATGCATCCATACGCTGGAATGCCTGGACTTGGTGCGACGCGACGGCACCAGGTATCTTCTGGACGTGAATGTCCTGAACCTTGGTCATGCCTATTTCTCATCCATCGAACTGGTGCAGCGTGCGCAGCCTGTGCTCGATGCATTGGGAGAGGCAGTGCACACTAATTGCGCACTGGCCATGCTCAATCGCAGTGACGTGGTGTATCTGGTACGCACCCAGAGCAGGCGTTTGACGCAACGCTCACTCGGCATGGGAAGCCGGCTGCCCGCTCATTGCACATCGCTGGGGAGAGTTCTGCTCGCGCAGCTTGACAAGGAGGACATGGATGAATACTTCAAACAGGCATCGCTGCCCAGGCTGACCGCGCATACCGTGACGGACGAAACGACGCTGCGCGGTGTTCTCTCTCAGGTGCGTTCCGCGGGATTTGCCATCGTGAACCAGGAGGTCGAGCTGGATCTCGTGGGCATTGCCATCCCTGTAAAGATGAGGGGGTTCCCTGCAAAGCTGGCACTCAGCGTCACTATCAGCCCAAGATATACCCCAGCCAACGAATTGAAGGCTCGCTATCTGGAGCGCATGAGCGAGACTGCTGTGCTGCTGGAGTCGATGTAGCTGCAAGTCCGACTGTTGCACGCTGCGTCAAAGTCGGGCTGAGCTCCATGTGCAGCGCAATCATCTCCATCACCTCGACCATGCTCGACATTCTTGTCGAGCAGTTCCGCTCTGCGACGTTTGAAATGCCGAGCGTCGCCAGCACCTGCCCGCGCTGTTTACTGGTGCCGATCGTGAATTCCGAGGTGCGGATGCTCTCAAGCGGCTTGCGCTGCTCTTGTTGAACAACAGTTGCTCAAGTCAGCAGGCTCAGGCCGCCAGCAGGCCCTGTTTCTCAATGAAGGCCACCACTTCGTCCAGGCCTTCCAGTGTCTTGAGATTGGTCATCACAAAGGGCTTGAGACCCTTGGGTGTGGTGCGCTGCTTGATGGTGTCGCTGCGCATGATGTCCAGATTGGCGCCCACATGGGGAGCCAGGTCGGTCTTGTTGATGACGAAGAGATCGCTCTTGGTGATGCCGGGACCGCCCTTGCGCGGAATCTTCTCGCCTGCTGCCACGTCGATCACGTAGATGGTCAGATCCGACAGTTCGGGGCTGAAGGTGGCAGCCAGGTTGTCGCCGCCCGATTCGATGAAGACGATGTCGGCGTCGGGGAAGTCCTTGAGCATGCGGTCGATGGCTTCCAGGTTGATGGAGGCGTCCTCGCGAATCGCCGTGTGCGGGCAGCCGCCGGTTTCCACACCCATGATGCGCTCGGCGGGCAGGGCGCCGCTGATGGTCAGCAGGCGCTGGTCCTCCTTGGTGTAGATGTCGTTGGTGATGGCGACCAGGTCCCATTTGCCGCGCATGGCCTTGCAAAGCATCTCCAGAATCGTGGTCTTGCCCGAGCCCACGGGCCCGCCTATGCCCACGCGCAGCGGCGGCAGCTTCTTGGTGCGGTTGGGGATATGGTGCAGTGCGGTCGACATGGTGAGTTCTTTGGTGAATGAGAGGGTTGCGATCAGCGGGCCTTGCCGTAGGCACGTTCCACCTTGGCAATGCGCAGCTCGAAATGCTGGTACCAGGTGGTGTGGCCTTTTTCCTGGGCGATCTGGTGCTCGGCGTTGTGCTTCCATTGACGGATGGCTTCCTCGCTTTCCCAGTAAGACACGGTGATGCCGAAGCCCTGGGCATCGCGGGTGCTTTCAGCGCCCAGATAGCCTGCTTGCTGGCCGGCCAGCTCCACCATGCGGTCGGCCATCTCGCCATAGCCCTGGTCCGTCGGGGTGCGCAGGGAGGTGAAGATGGCGGCGTAGTACGGTGGCTGGGGTGTGGCGGCAAACAGAGCAGACATGGCGGATGGAGGTTCAGCTACGGAAAAGTCGAGAATACTGGTGTTCATGCTGGGCCGAGAGAATGGCCAGCATGGGCGAAAAAGCCTGTCTTGCGCTGTCCGGTAATGCCAGTGCGTATTCGACGGCGGCGGGAATCTCGGACGTCAGTCGCGCCAGGATGCGCTGGCCGGCGCTCTGGCCCAGGGGCACGGCCTTGATGGCGGCCTGAACCATGTTCTCGGCCCAGCCAAAGGCATAGGCCAGCAGCGCATCGCGCGGTGTGGCTCCGGTGCATTGGGCCGCCAGCGAGAAGGCGATGGGGTAGCTGGCATCCTGCGCGGCCAGCCAGTGGACGGAGGCCAGCGGGACTGCTTCGTCGGCGTAGCGGTTTTTCAGCCACTCGGTCAGCGAGCGGCCCATCTGCTCGGTCTGCAGGCGCAGCTCGCTGGTTTCGCGCGTGACTCTGACCCACTGGTTGAGGCTGGCGATGCGCGCCAGATCTGCGCTTTTCCAGGCCGGCATGGCCTGCGCAATCACGGCCATGTCTCCGCGCGACTGGGTCAGATGCAGCTGCTGCACCAGCCAGCCGGCGGCCTCTGATTCGGTTGTGACCAGCGCTGCATTGATGGCTGCTTCAAGCCCTTCCGAGTAGGAAAAGCCGCCGATGGGCAGCGCCGGCGAGGCCAGCCACATCAGCTGCAGAAAGCTCTGCGCGCCCAGAGCCAGCAGTGGCTCAGTGGGCGTGGTCATGCGAGTGTCCATGGCCATGATGATGGTGGCTGTGGCCGTCATTGGTCACATGGCCGCCATAGGCGCCTCCCTCGGGCTCGAAAGGCAGGTCGGTTTCGACCACCGTCATATGCATGCTGCGCAGCATATCGGCCAGCACATGGTCGGGTTCGATCTTCAGATGGTCGGGCTGCAGCTCGATCGGCACATGGCGGTTGCCCAGATGGTAGGCCGCACGCATCAGGTCAAACGGCGTGCCATGCTCGGCGCAGGCCGTGATGTGCAGCACTTTTTGCGGTGCGGCCAGCACGCGGATCAGGCTGCCGTCTTCGGCCACCAGCACGTCGCCGCCGCGCACGGCCTGGCCGCGCGGCAAGAAGACGGCCAGCTCGCGACCCTGGCTGTCGGTGGCGGCAAAGCGGCTCTTCTGACGCACGTCCCAGTCCAGTTCCACGGACGCGGCGCGCTTGAGGAGGACGGCGGAAAGGCCCTGGCCCTGAAGCAGCAGTTTGTTGGCAGTCAGCATGGTGAATTCACAATGAAATAAAAGTCCCGGACCAGATTGGCGCGCATGTTGCATGTCCTGCGCATCTCAGTGATTTTGATGGTTCGAGCAAGATGACAACTATTTTGGAAACTTCGGCAGAAATGGCAGCCCCGACCTCTTTGCATGATGCGCCTGCCGACTGGCAGGGCTGTGGCGCAGCCTATGTGGCGGTGTATGGCACTTTGCGTGCCGGTGGCATCAACGATATTGCCAGGCTCCGGCCAGGTGTCGCCTGTGTCGGCAGGACCCTGCTGACCGGCACTTTGCATGACCTTGGCTGGTACCCGGGCCTGAGGCTGCAAGGCTCGCAGACCGTGCTGGCCGAGGTCTACCCCATGGACGCAGCGCTGGAGCGCGCCATGGATCGCATCGAAGGCCTGTGGCCCGAAGACATGGGCGAATACGCCAAGCGCATTCTGACCCTGCCCGTGATGCTGCCCCAGGGCGGTCAGCAGTCCATCACCTTGCTGGTGTACGAGGCCTTGCCCGCCACCGTGAGTGCTGCGCCGCAGCTCGCCGTCAGTGACTGGCTGGCCTGGTTTGAGGGCAAGGGCATGCAGCATCCGGATACGGAGTTTCAGCTCAACACCGCTCAGAACAGGAAGTAGCGCTGTGCCATGGGCAGGCTGACCGCGGGCTCGCAGGTCAGCAGATCGCCATTGGCGCGCACGGCATAGGTCTGGGCATCCACCTCCATATGCGGTGCCAGATCGTTGTGGATCATGTGCTGCTTCTTCACATTGCGTATGCCCCTGACCGCCGACAGGGTCTTGTGCAGCCCGAAGCGCTGGCCGATGTCGGCGGCAAGCCCTGCCTGGGAGACGAAGGTCAGCGAAGTTCTGGCAACCGCCCCCCCAAAGCTTGCAAACATGGGGCGGTAATGCACGGGCTGAGGCGTGGGAATGGAGGCGTTCGGATCGCCCATGGCCGCCATGGCGATGCTGCCGCCCTTGAGGATGCAAAACGGCTTGACGCCAAAGAAGGCGGGCTTCCAGATCACGATATCGGCCCACTTGCCCACCTCGATGCTGCCCACCTCGTGGCTGATGCCGTGGGCAATCGCGGGATTGATGGTGTATTTGGCGATATAGCGCTTGACGCGGAAGTTGTCGTTGCGCGCGCCGTCTCCACTCAGGGCGCCGCGTTGCAGCTTCATCTTGTGCGCTGTCTGCCAGGTGCGCAGTATGACCTCGCCCACGCGGCCCATGGCCTGGCTGTCGGAGCTGAACATGCTGATCGCGCCGATGTCGTGCAGGATGTCCTCGGCCGCAATCGTTTCCTTGCGGATGCGGCTTTCGGCAAAGGCCAGGTCTTCGGCAATGCCGGCGTCCAGGTGGTGGCAGACCATGAGCATGTCCACATGCTCGTCCAGCGTGTTGATGGTGTAGGGGCGCGTGGGGTTGGTGGAGCTGGGCAGCACATTGGCCTCGCCCACCACTTTCAGAATGTCGGGCGCATGGCCGCCGCCCGCGCCTTCGGTGTGGAAGGTGTGAATGGTGCGGCCCTTGAAGGCCGCCACGGTGTCCTCCACAAAGCCGGACTCGTTGAGCGTGTCGGTGTGGATGGCGACCTGGGTGTCGGTATCCTCGGCCACATCCAGGCAGTTGCTGATCGCTGCCGGCGTGCTGCCCCAGTCCTCGTGCAGCTTGAGGCCGATGGCGCCGGCACTGATCTGCTCGTGCAGGCCGCCGGGCAGGCTGGCATTGCCCTTGCCCAGAAAACCCAGGTTCATGGGGAAGGCGTCGGCGGCCTGCAGCATGCGTTCCATATGCCAGGGGCCAGGCGTGCAGGTGGTGGCGAAGGTGCCGGTGGCCGGGCCGGTGCCGCCGCCGATCATGGTGGTCACGCCGCTGGTCAGTGCTTCTTCGATCTGCTGCGGGGCAATGAAATGGATATGGGTGTCGATGCCGCCTGCGGTGACGATATTGCCTTCGCAGGAGATGATTTCCGTGCCCGGGCCGATGATGATGTTCACACCCGGCTGGGTGTCGGGGTTGCCGGCCTTGCCTATGGCCGCGATGCGGCCGTCCCTGAGGCCGATGTCGGCCTTGACGATGCCCCAGTGGTCCAGGATCAGTGCGTTGGTCAGCACGGTATCGACCGCACCGCCTCCTTCGGGCCCTGTGCCCGTTCCGTCGCGTGTGCGCTGGCTTTGCGCCATGCCGTCGCGGATGGTCTTGCCGCCGCCGAACTTCACTTCCTCGCCATAGCCGCCAGCGGCCAGGGTGTAGTCTTTTTCGACCTCGACGATGAGTTCGGTATCGGCCAGGCGCAGGCGGTCGCCCACGGTGGGGCCAAAGGTTTCTGCGTAGGCTCGTCGGTCCATGGTGGCCATTGAGGAATCTCCGATTCAGGTGTTCAGCGCAGGGGCTGCTGCTGGGCTGCGGGTGGCAGGGCGGCGGGGCTTGCGCCGACCAGGTCGCGCAATGTGCCCAGCGCCAGGGCCAGCAGCAGGGCAGCGCAGCAGCGGTAGGTAAAGCGGCTCCAGTGCGCGGCAGCGCGGCGGAAAAGCCAGTCCACCAAGGCTGCGCAGACAAAGCACCAGAGCAGGGATGAAGTCATGAATCCCGCGAAGAACAGCCCGTAATCGCTGGCGCCGGGGTGGGCCACGCCCACCGCCCCCAGGGCGCTGCCCATGGCGGCCCAGTAGGCCAGGTTTTGCGGGTTGGTCAGCGACAGGGCCATGCCGCGGCGCAGGGCCTGTTTCTGCGTGGCGGCGGTGGTGCCCGATACATCGAGCCGGTGTTCGGTACGCGCGGCCTGCCAGCTGTCCCAGGACAGCCAGAGCAGGTAGGCAGCGCCCGCCAGACCAATCGGCCAGCGCAAGGCGTCGACCTGCATGACCAGACCAATGCCGGCCAGGCCCAGCAAGGCCCAGCTCGCGTCGCCCACCAGGGAGCCCAACTGCACCGCCAGCGCCGGGCGATAGCCGCCGCGCACACCTTGGCGTACGGTCTCGGCAAACACCGCGCCGGGCGCGGCATTGAACACCAGGCCCAGCACAAAAGCAGAAGCAAACAGCATCAGCATGGCAGGTCAGTCCCTGGCAGCTGCGGGCAGTGGGCCCTGGACCAGACCGCGAAAGCCATAGATCTGACGGTCGCCGCCGATCTCGACCAGCTCCACCGTGCGCTGCTGGCCCGGCTCGAAGCGCACGGCCATGCCGCTGGCAATATTCAGGCGCATGCCATGGGCGGCGGCGCGGTCGAAATCCAGGCCCGCATTGGTTTCGGCGAAGTGGTAGTGCGAGCCGACCTGAATCGGCCGGTCGCTGGCATTTTTCACCACCAGCGTGAGCGTGCGGCGGCCGGGGTTGAGTGCATGGCTGCCCTCGTCAAGAATCAGTTCGCCGGGGATCATCTTTCGCCTCCTTGCGCAAAGGCCTTGTGCTGCGCTGTGCCGGGGTGTTTCATATCAGGCCAGTTTCGTCAGCATGAAAGCGCCGAGTGCGGCGGTGGCTGCGCCGCCGAACCTGGCCGCCCACTGGTGGCGCTGCATGAGGGCATGACCGAGCACCATGCCGGCGATATGCAGTGTGGCCGAGCCCAGGGCAATGCCCACCAGCGCGCCGACGGCGGCCAGGCCGCTGTCTCCGGCCAGCTCAAAGCCGTGCGCAGCACCATGGAAGAAGGCAAACACAGCAGCCAGGGCGGCGGCGGCGGCCCAGGGCATTCGTTGCTGAACCAGCACCAGCAGGCCCAGCACCAGCACGGATGCGGCAATCATGGGCTCCACGCCCGGCACCCACAGGCCGGCAAAGCCGGCCACGGCACCGGCCACCAGCAGGGCCACAAAGGCCGCGGGTGCACGCCAGGCCGTGCGCAGGCCGGGCATGGTCAGCGCGCTCCAGGCGCCGACGGCCAGCATGGCGGCCAGATGGTCTGCACCGGTAAACGGGTGGGCAAAGGCATGACCCAGGCTGTCGAGAAAGTGGTGATGGCCGCCTGCATCGGTGCCCATATGGGCGAGGGCGGACAGGGGCAGTGCAGTCGCAACGGTGGCGGTGGTGGCGAGGAGCTTATTGAATTTCATAGCTATCTGCGCTTGATGAGTAAAGGTTTGAAGGCCAAAAGACTTGAATTTTCGGGCGCCGGCTCAGGCGATGGGCTCGTGCACGGTGACCAGCTTGGTGCCATCGGGGAAGGTGGCCTCGATCTGGATGTCGGGAATCATCTCGGGGATGCCTTCCATGACATCGGCGCGGGTCAGCACGCTGCGGCCTTCGCTCATGAGCTGGGCCACGGTCCTGCCATCGCGTGCACCCTCCATCACAAAGGCACTGATCAGCGCGACGGCCTCGGGGTAGTTGAGCTTGAGGCCACGAGCCAGGCGCCGCTCGGCCAGCAGGGCCGCAGTGAAGATCAACAGCTTGTCTTTTTCGCGCGGTGTCAATTCCATCGTCTTCAATCCCTCAGTCAGCCCGCGCAGCCGGTGGCACCGGCAGAACGCGCGCTGGGAGTTTCATGCCCTTTTATGTAGCAAGTGCCATGCCAAAGGCAAGCCTCTATTGCCAGCCTGCAGGCAAGCCGCCGCAGATGTTCTGCACCTTGTTGGTGCCGCTGGCATGCGGTTGTGCACCACGGTGTATCGGCGAAGCGGTGATGGTGCTTTGTGGTGCATTGCCGAGCCGTAGCGGTGCATTGCATGGCACGAACTTTGCTGTTCTGGTGCATGTACAAAAGACCATTCAATAGGGGAGGCGCTCAGTGCCTGGGGACTACAGCAAGACTCGGAGTGCTGGCCTTGGGCGGTACGCTGTGGATGGCTTCAGCCGTACAAGCGCAAACAGCCAAGGAAGTCGACAAGGTCCTGCCCGAGGTGAGGGTGAATGCCCTGGTCAAAGGCCA
The DNA here is from genome assembly GCF_002157685.2 of Comamonas thiooxydans. Lineage (NCBI taxonomy): Bacteria > Pseudomonadati > Pseudomonadota > Betaproteobacteria > Burkholderiales > Comamonadaceae > Comamonas > Comamonas thiooxydans. The sequence continues at coordinate 5,593,440 of NZ_AP026738.1, read as the reverse complement.
GGCGCTGGACGAGTCACAACGCGTGTTTTCCGTCACCGAGTTCAGGCGCGACGAGATTCGCGAGCAGCCCAGGCAGGAGGTGGAATCGTTGTGGAGCCAGGTACCCGGCATGCATGTCAATCACTACCAGCTCAGCGGTGTGGCCAACGGGCTGGTGCTGCGCGGCTTTGGCGGCGGCGGCCATGGCGGCGATGTGGCGGCCACCCTGGATGGCATCCCGCTCAACGAAGCCATGTCGCATGCCGATGGCTATTTCGATCTCAACGTGGTGGTGCCGCTGGAGCTGGACAAGGTCAATGTCTATCGCGGTCCCGTGTCGGTGCTGCAGGGCAATTACAACCGCGCAGGGTTGCTGGAGCTGCGCACGCGGCGCAACGGCAGCTATGCGGAGTTCGATGTCAGCGCCGGCTCGCATGGCATGTTCGATGTACAGGCCGCACTCGGGCGCGGGCTGGAAGGGGGCGATCAGCTCAACCTGGCGGCCCAGCACTCGCGCGGTGATGGCGCGCGGCCCAGCGCGGGCTATGAGCGAAGCACCATCAGCGGTACCTGGAAGCATCATGTGCATGAAAAGCTCGATATCTCGCTGTCCGGTCGCTGGCATGAGGCGCGTGGCGACTCGCCCGGCTATCTGACTGAAACGCAATGGCGGCAGGACCCACAGGGCAAGGACAGCCGCGTGGTGGGTGATGGTGCCAACAAGCACTTTGGCACGCTGCGCCTGGATGCGCAGTACGCACTGGATGCAGATACCCGTCTGCTGGGTTTTGTCTACGGCACGCAGCAGGATTTTGTGCGCTGGTTCACCCGCCCGCGCAGCACAACCTGGATGCAGCGCGAGGAGCGCTATGACCGCAGCGTGCTGGGTGCGGGGTTGAATCTCAGCGGCAAGTCGCTTCTGGCGGCGCGCGAGCTGAACTGGATGCTGGGTCTGGAGCAGGTGCGCGAGTCCACGGACTATGGCTACTGGGATGGATTGCTGGACCGCCGGCGCACCGGCCCTGCACTGAATGATCGCAATACGCGGCTCGACAACACGGCGATCTACGGCCAGGCTGGCTGGCAGCCAACGGCCTGGCTGCAGACCACGGCGGCCCTGCGCTGGGACCACTTTGACGGCCGCTGCAGTCTGCTGGGGGGGGAGGCCGGTGGCGATGAATGCAGGAGCATGCAGGGGCGCAGCCATGCCAGCCCCAAGCTGGGTGCACTGGCGCAGCTCAATGCCCGCACGGCCGTGCGGGCCAGCTGGTCGCAAGGCTTTGCACTGCCCAGCGACTTTGCCAAATACGCGCTGCGCAACAGCGACCTGCATGCCAATATCTTTCGCCAGAGCGAGCTGGGCGTGGAGTGGAAGCCATCGGCCCATTGGCTGATCGATGCCTCGCTCTACCGCATCAGCTCCAGCCATGAAATTCGCAACACGGCACCCGGCGAGTATGAAAACCTGGGAGCGACCGTACGCAAAGGCGCCGAGCTGCAGCTGCACTGGCTGCCCGGCCGCAACTGGCATGTGGAATGGACTTATGGCCACAATCGCTCCGAAGTTACGCAGAACGCGGATGCCGCGCTGCTTGGGCGACGTGTGGTGGCCGTGCCCAAGTACACCAGCACCTTGCATGCGCGCTGGATGCCACGCAGCGATGTCACCGTGCATGGATTGCTGCGCCATGTGGGGCGTGCGCCCATCAACACTGGCAATACCGAATGGGCCGACAGCTATCGCTGGCTGGACCTGGGTCTGCAATACCGATTGCCCGCAAGCCTGGCGCGCAATGCCAGCCTGAGCCTGTGGCTGCGCAACGCCGCCAACACCCGCTATGCCAGTACCACCACCATGATTGCCGGCCAGCGTCTGGTCGCCCCCGGCGCGCCGCGCAGCGTGCAACTGGGCCTGCAGTTTTCCTTATGATTTTTCGGAGCTTCCATGTCTGTTTGCAGCACACGTAAAAACATCATCGCGCGCATTCTGTGCACCACGGCTGCTGCCTGGCTGCTCTGCGCGCATCCGGTCTCCGCCCATAACGTCTGGCTGGAGCCCGACGCGCAGGGCGGCTATGTCATGCAGTTTGGCGGTCATGAAGGCAGGACAGAAGCCTTCGACCCGGCCAAGCTGCAGCGGGTGCATGCCTATGACCTGCGCGGCCGCGAAGTGCCTAGCGCCGTACAGAATGTGCAGGGTGGCATCCGCATCAAGCCCGATGCCAGTGCTGCGCTGATCGCAGTGGAGCTCGATAACGGCTATTTCAGCAGTACGGGTGCCGAGGGCGCCATGTTGCCTTTGCCCATGGACCAGAACCCCGGTGCGGTGCGCGGCGTGCATGCGCGCAAGTTCCACAAGACCGTGGTGCGCTGGGGTGCCGTCATGCAAAAGCCGCTGGGCCAGATGTTCGAGGTGGTGCCGCTGCAGGGGCAGTCTCCCCATGCCGGTCAGCCGCTCAGGCTGCAGGTGTTGCTGCATGGCAAGCCGCAGCCCGGCGTCAGACTGTCCTGGGGAGAGAATGGCTCTCCCACGATGACGGACGCGCAGGGGCTGGCGACCATGACGCCTGTTGTCGGCAGCAATACGCTGCAGGCCATATTGCGTCAGCCTGTGCAGGGCGACCCCATGACAACCGAGAACAGCTACGAGTATCTGCTGCGCTTTGCCGTGCATTGATGAGGCTGCGTTTCGTCGGCCTTCGCACCGGAGAGCCGATTCTGCAAGGCATCCGTGAGGCGGCGATTTGGCGTGCAGATCAGCAAGCTGCGCAGCGCGGCCTTGCCAGCATGCCTGCCGCCGGTCTGAGGTGACAGGCTGCCGTGCACTTCAATAGTGCCGGCTGGTTTGCGCGGTCTGCATCTGGTGCATGCGGCACTGCAATGGTGCCTGCATGTGGCCAATGCTGATCGCACAAAGTTGCATTCGACCTGTGCCCGGCAAGAAAGCGGCAGCAGCGCCGCTGCATGCAATGAGCAAGCAATGGCAGGTGGTGCTGGCACGGTAATTGCACTTCAGGTTCTGCGGTCAATGTGACCGAACAAAACCTCCTGGGAGTGCTGAAATGAATCGTCGCGGAACCCTCACAACACTGGCTGCATCCATGGCTCTGGGCCTGGGATTGACTTCCCAGGTGCTGGCTGCAGACACCATCAAGGTGGGTGTGTTGCACAGCCTCTCGGGCACCATGGCCATCTCCGAGACCGTGCTCAAGGACACGGTGCTGATGGCCATCGACGACATCAATGCCAAGGGCGGCGTGATGGGCAAGAAGCTGGAGCCCGTGGTGGTGGACCCGGCCTCCAACTGGCCGCTGTTTGCCGAAAAAGCCAAGCAACTGATCACCCAGGACAAGGTGGCCGTGGTCTTCGGCTGCTGGACCAGCGTGTCGCGCAAATCCGTGCTGCCGGTGTTCGAACAGAACAACGGCCTGCTGTTCTACCCAGTGCAATACGAGGGCGAGGAACTTTCCAAGAACGTCTTCTACACCGGTGCCGCGCCCAACCAGCAGGCGATTCCCGCTGTCGAGTACCTGATGAGCAAGGAGGGCGGCGGTGCCAAGCGCTTTGTGCTGCTGGGCACGGACTATGTGTACCCGCGCACCACCAACAAGATTCTGCGTGCCTTCCTCAAGTCCAAGGGCGTCAAGGATTCCGACATCATGGAGACCTACACGCCGTTCGGTCACAGCGACTACCAGACCATCGTGGCCGATGTGAAGAAGTTCTCCACGGGCGGCAAGACGGCGGTGATCTCCACCATCAACGGCGACTCCAACGTGCCCTTCTACAAGGAACTGGGCAATGCCGGCCTCAAGGCCAAGGATGTGCCGGTGGTGGCCTTCAGCGTGGGTGAGGAAGAGCTGCGCGGCGTGGACACCAAGCCTCTGGTCGGTCACCTGGCGGCATGGAACTACTTCATGAGCGTGAAGAACCCGACCAACACGGCCTTCATCAAGCAATGGGGCGATTACGCCAAGGCCAAGAACATCGCGGGCCACAAGGACAAGCCGCTGACCAACGACCCGATGGAAGCCACCTGGGTCGGCATCCATATGTGGAAGCAGGCCGTGGAAAAGGCCAAGAGCACCGATACCGACAAGGTGATCGCGGCCATGGCCGGCCAGACCTTTACCGCACCCAGCGGCTTCACCCTGAAGATGGATGAGAAGAATCACCACCTGCACAAGCCCGTGATGGTCGGCGAGATCAAGGCTGACGGCCAGTTCAGCGTGGTCTGGAAGACCAAGGGCCCGATCAAGGCCCAGCCCTGGAGCCCGTTCATCGAAGGTAACGACAAGAAGAAGGACGAGCCCAACGGCAAGAGCTCCTGACTCGCTCCCTCGGACTGGAGAGGTCTGGTGGGCTCTCCAGTCCTGAAAAGATAGCTGCTTGTACCTTATTGACAAGGGCTGCAGCACTAGAAACCTGAGATTCCTATGAACATACTGCGCAAGTCATGGAGGCTGGCATTGGCTGCCGGGCTAGGTTCGTTGCTGAGCTTTGCCAGTCACGCACTGACGACCGAGCAGGCCTATGCCATGGCTGCGGCAGACGACTCCGAGCAGCGCGTGCTGGCGATCAATCAGGCCGTGCTGGCACCGGATGCACAAACCGACGGCGGCCGCCTGTCGGCCTATCTCGGCGCGCTCGCCAACGATGAAGTGCGCCTGTCCCAGGGCAAGGTCTATGTGATGAGCGGCGACGTGGTCACCGATCCGGTGACCGGCCAGGTCGTCCAACTCCCGGCGGATGCCGAGGAGGTCGTCAGCAACAATTACCTGCGCTCGGTCATCGACACGGCGCAGGCCGCGCTGGCGCTGGGCAGCAGCGATGTGCAGGCGCGTCGCAAGGCTGCCGAGCAACTGGCCTCCGAGCCTGATGCCGGGCGGCTTCCCCTGATCGAAAAGGCGCTGGCTGCTGAACAGGACGGGCAGGTCCGAGCCCTGCTGGAGCGCAGCCTGGCTGCCAGCCTGCTGGGCAGCGACGACGTGCAGCAGCGTCTGAAGGCGGTGCAGCAGCTGTCACATCAGCAGACGCCGGAGACGCAGCTGCTGTTGAACCAGCGCCTGTCCGAAGAGTCCGATCCCGGCGTGCAGAAAGCCATCAAGACCGCGCTGGCCGGCATTGCCGAAGGCCTGGCCTGGGGCGACAGGCTGGGTGCTGTTTTCAGCGGCCTCAGCCTGGGCTCGGTGCTGTTGCTGGCGGCGCTGGGTCTGGCCATCACCTACGGCCTGATGGGCGTCATCAATATGGCGCACGGCGAGCTGATCATGATCGGTGCCTATGCGACCTATCTGGTGCAGCTCGCATTCCAGCGCTGGCTGCCCGAAGCCTGGTTTGGCGGGTATCTGGTGGTGGCCGTTCCCGTGGCCTTTCTGGCCTCGGCGCTGGTGGGCGCGGTGCTGGAGCGCGGCGTGATCCGCTTTCTCTACGGCCGCCCGCTGGAGACCCTGCTGGCCACCTTCGGTATCAGCCTGGTGCTGCAGCAGACCGTGCGCAGCCTTTTCGGAGCGCAGAACGTGGGCGTGGAAAACCCCGTCTGGATGAGCGGCGGGATCGCGCTGCTGCCCAATCTCACGCTGCCCTGGAACCGCATCGCGATCATCGTCTTTGCGTTCGCCGTGCTGGTGGGCGTGGCCTTCATGATCGCCAGAACGCGGCTGGGCCTGTTTGTGCGCGGCGTGACGCAAAACCGCGCCATGGCTTCCTGTGTGGGCGTCAATACGGCACGCACCGACACCTATGCGTTTGCACTGGGCTCCGGTATCGCCGGTCTTGCCGGCTGCGCCCTGAGCCAGATCGGCAATGTGGGCCCGGATCTGGGGCAGAACTACATCGTGGACAGCTTCCTGGTGGTGGTGCTGGGCGGTGTGGGGCAGCTGGCGGGAACCGTCTACGCGGCTCTGGGGCTGGGCGTGCTCAGCAAGCTGCTGGAAGGCTGGACCGGGGCCGTGCTGGCCAAGATCGCCGTGCTGCTGTTCATCGTGGTCTTCATTCAAAAGCGTCCGCAAGGCATCTTTGCCTTGAAGGGCCGCAGCGCGGAAACATGACCCCCCCGAGTCGCTTCGCGCCTTCCCCCTCAAGGGGGACGACAGCCTCGCTGCGGGGCGGCGCGGCCGGCGTAGGCCCTTGCTCGCTGTTCCTTGTGAAAGCTGGCTTTCTCAAACATTGCGTTCTGGACCGGAGCTATGAGCGTGTCAACTTCTTCATCCCCTGCATCCGCACCAGCGCTGGTGCTTCCTGCTCCTGAGTCCTTGCTCAGCGGCAAGGGCTGGACGGTATTTCTGCTGGCCCTGACCATGGTCTGCGCCGTGGCTCCCGCACTCAATCTGTGGGTGCCCGAGGACAGTGCGCTGCACCTTTCCGACTACATGCTGGGCCTGCTGGGCAAGTTCATGTGCTATGCCATCTGCGCACTGGCGATTGACCTGATCTGGGGCTATACCGGCATCCTGAGCCTGGGGCACGGCCTGTTCTTCGCACTGGGCGGCTATGTGATGGGCATGTACCTGATGCGCGAGGCCGCAGGCCCCGATGCATTGCCCGCCTTCATGGGCTTTCTGGACTGGAAGGAGCTGCCCTGGCACTGGGCGCTGTCGGGCAGCTTTGCAGCCACCGTGCTGCTGGTGTTTCTGGTGCCGGGCCTGATCGGCGGGCTGTTCGGCTACTTCGCCTTTCGCTCGCGCATCAAGGGTGTGTATTTCTCCATCATCACCCAGGCCCTGACCTATGCCGCCATGCTGCTGTTCTTCCGCAACGAGACCGGCTTTGGCGGCAACAACGGCTTCACGGGCTTCAAGACCCTGCTGGGTTTTTCCGTCAACTCGCAAGCCATGCATGTGCTGCTGTTTGCGCTGTCGGGGCTGGCGCTGCTGGGCTGCTTCCTGTTCTCGCGCTGGCTGATGCGCAGCAAGTACGGCCGCGTGCTGCAGGCCGTGCGCGATGCCGAATCGCGCACCATGTTCTGCGGCTACAACCCGCTGCCCTACAAGCTGTCGATCTGGGTCATCTCGGCCATGATGTGCGGCCTGGCGGGCGCGCTGTATGTGCCCCAGGTAGGCATCATCAACCCCAGCGAAATGAGCGTGGGCAACTCCATCGAAATGGCGGTGTGGGCGGCCGTGGGCGGACGTGCCTCGCTGGTCGGCCCCATCATCGGCGCGTTTGCCGTCAATGGCGGCAAGAGCTGGCTCACCGTGGCCGCACCCGAGTACTGGTTGTACGTGCTGGGTGCGCTGTTCATCGTCGTGACGCTGTTCATGCCGGGAGGACTGATTCGCCTGCCGCAGCAGCTTCGCCAGTGGCGTGAGAAGCGCAAGGCCCAGGCCCCGGCGCCCTTGAGCCAGGCTGCAGCCGCAGCTACCAAAACCGCTGCCGAGCCGGCTTCTGCCGATGCCATTGAAGGAGTGCGCGCATGACCCCCGATCTGATGCAGGAAGGCGAGCAGCGCCTGGCCTCCTACCAGCAGCGCGAAGCCGCGCTGCGCACCGAATCCGGCGGTCGCAATGCCAGTCTGGCGCGCCCCGTGGTTGCCGGCGAAGTGGATGTGACCCACGGCCGAATTCTCTATCTCGAAGACGTGCATGTGAGCTTCGACGGCTTCAAGGCCATCAACGGTCTGAACCTCGATATCGCGCCCGGCGAGCTGCGCTGCATCATCGGTCCCAACGGCGCGGGCAAGACCACGATGATGGACATCATCACCGGCAAGACCCGGCCCGACAGCGGCACGGTGTTCTTCGGCTCCACCATCGATCTGCTGCGCTACAAGGAACCCGAGATCGCCGCCATGGGCATTGGCCGCAAGTTCCAGAAGCCCACGGTGTTCGAGCAGCTCAGCGTCTTCGAGAACCTGGAGCTGGCGCTCAAGACCCACAAGGGCATTGCCTCTTCCATGCTGTTCAAGCTGAGCGGCGCGCAGAAGGACCGCATTGCCGAGGTGCTGCACACCATTCATCTGGCAGGCAGCGTAACGCGCCAGGCCGGGCTGCTCAGTCACGGACAGAAACAGTGGCTGGAGATCGGCATGCTGCTGGTGCAGGAGCCCAGGCTGCTGCTGCTCGACGAGCCTGTGGCCGGCATGACCGACGAGGAAACGGTGCGCACGGCCGAGCTGTTTCTGACGCTCAAGGGCAAGCATTCGCTGATGGTGGTGGAGCACGACATGAGCTTTATCGACACCATCAGCGAGAAGGTCACGGTGCTTTGCGATGGCTCGGTACTGGCCGAGGGAACGCTGGCCGAGGTGCAGGCCGACGAGCGCGTGATCGAGGTGTATTTAGGGCGTTAACCCCCTGAGGCACTTCGCGCCTTCCCCCTTTCTCTTCGGAAGGGGGACGACACCTTCGCCTGGGCGGCCCCGCCGCGAGGCGGCTCTTGCTTGGTGTCTCTGGCCCGATGAGCGCGGTGGGTTAATCAAATTAGATAGCTGCTTGCGCCTGCTGTGTAAGCGCTAGAGGTCAAAAATGCTTAAAGTTCAGAACCTGCATCAGTACTACGGCGGCTCGCACATCCTGCGGGACGTGAATTTCACGGCCGAGATCGGCAAGGTCACGGTGCTGCTGGGCCGCAACGGCGTGGGCAAGACCACCTTGCTCAAAAGCCTGATGGGGCTGGTTCCCATCAGAAGCGGCGGCATTGAATGGCAGGGTCGCGATATCGCGCGCAGGACGCCCTATGAGCGCGCGCGCAGCGGCATCGGCTATGTGCCGCAGGGGCGCGAAATCTTCTCGCGCCTGTCGGTGGAAGACAATCTGCGCATGGGCCTGTCCTATTGTTCGGCAGGCACCCGGATTCCGGGCGAGCTGTACGAGCTGTTCCCCGTGCTCAAGCAGATGCTGCACCGCCGTGGCGGCGATCTCTCGGGCGGCCAGCAGCAGCAACTGGCCATTGCGCGCGCGCTGGCGCCGCAGCCCAAGATACTGATCCTGGATGAGCCCACCGAGGGCATACAGCCCAGCATCATCAAGGACATCGGACGCGTGATCCGCATGCTGGCCAATCGCGGTGACATGGCCATCCTGCTGTGCGAGCAGTACTACGACTTTGCCGAGGAGCTGGCCGACCACTATGTGGTGATGGAGCGCGGCGAGGTGATCGCATCGGGCCCGGGCAGCGAGATGCAGGAGAAGAATGTGCGCTCGCTGGTGGCGATTTGAGCAGCGGGCGAAGAAAAAAAGGTGCCGCAAGCGGCACCTCAAAGCCTCAGGCCATGCCCGGAGGACAACTCATTTCGTCAATACGCCGCGCCGTGCGCGGCCAGCACCGGATTGCCCTGTATGGCAGTGCTGGCGCGGCCGTCCGCGCCCCGGGGGACTTCGCCCACCAGCGTGGTGCGGTAGAGCTGGCGATCGAACTCCAGCGCAAAAATATCCTGTGGTGCCACATGGGCCGTGGAGCGGTTGTCCCAGAAGGCCAGCGAGCCTGGTTCCCACTTGAAGCGCACGGTGAACTCGCTGCTGACGGCGTGCTCCCAGAGCAGCTCCAGCAACACGCGCGATTCGCGGGTGGAGAGTTCCGCGATGGACTTGAGAAAGCCTGGGCTGATGTAGAGCACTTTCTCGCCACTCTCGGGGTGAACAGTGACCAGCGGGTGTTCGCTGATCAGGGTGTTGTCGCGCACCAGATCCAGGTATTCCTGCGATGCCGTGGCTCCCTGCGGTGCGCTGAAGCGGTGCTCGCCACGCAGGCCCTGCAAGAAGACCTGCAGCGGCTTGGAGAGCGCTTCGTAGGCTGCGGCCAGATTGGTCCATTGCGTGTCGCCGCCATAGGGCGGAATCGTCACGCCGCGCAGAATCGATGCGGCAGGCGGATTGTGGGCGGCCGTCACATCGGCATGCCAGCCGGTCCAGGGGCGCTGTTCTGCCTGGCCGCTGTGGCGGTTGGCCTTGCGGTGCTTGGCAATCGAATAAAGCTCTGGAAAGCCTTCGACATGACCGAAGACGGGGTGGCCGGGCGTGAGCTCGCCAAACTGGCGCGAAAAAGCGATCTGCTGCTCATGGCTGAGGTGCTGGTCGCGAAAGAAGACCACTTTCCAGCGCAGCAATGCCGAGCGGATGGTGTGCACTTCGGCGGCACTCAGTGTCTGCTTGAGATTGACGCCGCTGATCAGCGCGCCGATATGCGCCGACTGCGGCGTGATCCGGATATGCGGAGTGATGTTGCTGGCGGAGCTCAGGCGTTCGTCCAGATGCTGCAGCGGAGCGTGGGGCAGGGGCATGTTCATGGGATTTTTCCTGATGAGAGCGGTGCTTCAGCGAGCCTGGGCAATACGGGAGGTGCTGGCCGGCAGCAGACCCAGCTCGGTGAGAAGCGCATGGCTGCGTTCGACCTGGGCGCTCAGTGCGCGAGCGGTGTCCTGCGGGCCGAGAAACACGGGCTCCCACTGGTTGAGCGTCACGAACTCCTTCCATTCCCGGGTTTCGGAAACCTTGCGCAGCGCGTTCACCCAGTACGCCTGTTGCGCGGCGCTGGCACCGGGTGCCGTCATCACGCCCTGAAACGAATCGCTGACATAGTCGATGCCCTGCTCCTTCCAGGTGGGAGACTGGGCGAACACGCCTTCAAGCCGCTTGTCGGCAGCAATCGCCAGCACGCGCACGCGGCCCGACTGCAGATAGGGCAGCAGGTTCGGCGTGGTGGCCGAAACCACATCGAGATGCCCGCCTGCCAGCGCCACCATGGATTCGGCGGAGGACTTGTAGGGAACGATGCGCAGCTTCTGGATATTCACACCGCCTTGCTGCAAGGGCTGGGCCACGCCCAGATGGATGTGATTGCCCAGCGTGGTGGCGATGCCGATGGAGTATTTCTCGGGGTCCTTGCGCAGCTGGGCGATCAGGTCCTGGGCATTGCGCAGCGGCGAATCCGCACGCACGACCACCGTGGTGAACTCACGGAACAAGGTCACCAGCGGCGTGCCTTTCTGCAGGTGCGCGGGCAGGGCATTCTGCGCCAGGCTGTTGCCGTAGCTGGTGCTCAGCGTCATCAGCGTGTGGGCGTCGCCAGGGTGGCGGTGCAGGCTCTCCAGAGCGCCAATCGAGTGCGCGCCAGACTTGTTGCTGACCACGAACTGCGGTGCATGCCCATCGCGTGCCAGCAGCTCGGTGAGCTTGCGGGCCGCCAGATCCAGCGCCGCGCCGGCTCCGCTGGGGACAATGAATTCCGTGGATTTGCTGGGCTTCCAGGCCGGGGCCGTTGCACCGCCGGATTGCGCGGCAGCAGGACCGGTTGCCAGCGTGCAGCACAGCGCCGCCATCGATGTCAGCCATGGGGCCAGAGTGCGATGCAGGCGGGAATGAGTTACGGTACTGGCCGACATGAAAGCTCCTGAAATCAATCGCCATGCGCTTTGCGGGATGGCGTGCTGAAGACTGTAGAAGCGCGGCAGCCTTGCAACAACGAATGAATTTTCATGAGTTAGTAAGCAAAAGAGCTGAGCTACCCGGGCCTGAGCGGCAGGCCTGCTTGAAGAGGCAAGAACGAAAATGACCTGGCATGCGCAACTGGCGCTGAACTATTCCTTGCAGGCCGGCAAGACCTCGGTGCATTTCACGCACGATGGTCCGCTGCGCATCCTCAAAAGTCTGTATCCCGAGGGACCGGCCATCTGCCACAACGTGTTGGTGCATCCGCCGGGCGGGCTGGTGGGAGGCGATGTGCTGGACATTGATGTCCATGTCGCGGAAGGGGCGCATGCGCTGGTCACCACGCCCGGTGCCACGCGCTTTTACAAAAGCAACGGCAAGCAGGCCATGCAGCGCACCCGGCTGCGCCTGGACCCCGGTGCGAGGCTGGAGTGGCTCCCGCTGGAAGCGATCGCGTACAACGCCTGCGATGCCGTCAATCGCCTGGAGTTCGAGCTTGCCGAAGACGCGCAGCTGCTGACCTGGGATGTGACGGCGCTGGGCCTGCCGCTGGCCGCCCAGCCCTATGAGTCCGGCAGGTTCGAGCAGCACATTGAATGGCCGGGACGTTTTCTGGAGCGCGGCGTGGTCAACGCGCAAGATGAGCTGCTGCTCAACGGCGACCTGGGGCTGGCCGGGCATCGCTGCCTGGGCAGTCTGATCTTTGCCAGCGGCTCACCCATTGCGCGCCATCGGCGCGAGGCCTTGCTGGAAGGCACGCAGGAGCTGCTTGCAGAGGCCGCCCCGGCGGTGTTGAGCGGAGTGACGGCGCCCAATGAAAACATGCTGATTCTGCGCGGTGCATCACCTGTGGTTGAGCCTGTGATGATGCTGTGGAAAACTGTGTGGAGTTTCTGGAGAAAAGAACTCTGGGGGCTGCAGGGAGGCACTCCCAGAATCTGGTCCATGTAATCGGTGTTGCGCGGGCCTCGGCGCCGTTTCAACGCACCAGCTGCTTTCTGCATCGAGCCAGCTCGGCCTGGGCCCAGTTCAGGCGTTCATGCAGTTGGGGGCAGGCAGCACCGGCGTTTTGCGGATCGCGTTCCGTGCAGTGCTCTTCGACCATGGATATCAGCGTGCGCGTGCGGCGGTTCTGCTCCAGGGCGCAGGCGCGCGTGCCCGCTTCGGCACGTGTTCCGCCTTGTGCGCGCGTGCCGGGCGGCACGGCCGTCCAGCCGCGGTTGTGCCAGGGCGAGAAGGAGGCTGAAGGCGTGACCTCTATGCCGCCCACGCGTCCTTCCAGGTCGGGAAATGTGGACAGCATGGCGGCGGCTACCAGGGCCGGGTCGCTCATGCGTCCCAGAGCCGTATCGCAGTCCATGACATCGGGATTCAGGCCCGGCGGCAACAGCCTCAGCACGCCATAGATACGGGTGGCATCGGTCTCCAGCTCCTTGACGCTGCGTCCATTGCGGCCCGGCACCAGGCCCATGCCGACCATTTGGTACTGCGTGTCGCGCAGGGCGGTATCGGGGCCGGTGCGGATCTCGACCTTGCCCGAGGCCCGGCCTGCGAACATGAGCAGCCTGAAGGCATCCGTGGAGAACAGCGCCTGCACTTCCAGATGGCAGCGGGCGGGTGCAGCGGTGCGCAGCACGCCTGACCAGCCCTTGGCGGCGTCGCGGTGGACCAGCATGGCCGTGCGCGGCAGCATCTCCACGGCGATCCGCTCCTTGCCCAGGCTCACGGTTGCCGGCACGCTGGCGTCAATCACACCGGCTGTGGGAAATTGCGCCAGTGCCTTGAAGCCATGCTGCATCGCGGACAGTCTGTCGCTGCTGACGATGCCGCCTGTTGCGATCTCCAGGCGCCCGTTCTCGAAGCGGTAGTGGCTGGGTACTTCGTCGGTTTCAGTGTAGCTGCCATGGCGAGTGGAGACCCGATAGCGGATCTCGCGTGCGCCCATCTCCATGAAGGAGCTCAGCGTCTCCAGCAAGGCCTGGCGTGTGGCGGTATCGTCCTGGCGCAGCGTGATCTCCACGCGTGTGGAGCCATAGCCGAGCAGCTTGTCAAACGCATGGCGCATGACGGCCTGATTCGGAAAAGTGATGACTGCCCCCACCATGCCCGCCAGGGCCGCCACGCCGCCCAGCAGCAGTGGCCAGGTCGAGCGTTCGTCAGTGCGAGTGCCAGTCACGGCGCTCCAGATGGCTTGAGCGCCATGGCCCAGCCAGCTGGTGGCCACAAAGGCGATGAGCGCTGCAGTCGGCGCCCACACAAGAATCAGCAGTATTTGCAACAGGCCCATATGGGCAGTGATTCTAGGTACAAGACCCGCATGGCCTGGCGGCAGCTGCCTGCCGGGGGGCGCCTGGGGCACTACAGTGCCAGAACGATTCTGGACTCCTGCGTCCTGGCGCGCGAGCAGCAGCTCATCATCTTGGTGCAGGCCGCGCGCTCGGCACGGGTCAGCACCATGTCGCGATGATCGATATCGCCTTCCAGCACCGGCACCTCGCAGGAGCCGCACAGGCCTTCGCGGCAGTCGCACTCGATATCGATATTGGCGCTGCGCAGCGCATCAAGCAGGGTTTCATCGTTGCGCACCTGCAGCGTGATGCCGGATTCGCGCAACTCGACTTCAAAGCCGTGCTCCTTGTCCGGGTCCAGCGCTCCCAGGGTGCTGGAGAAATGCTCCACGCGCAGGCTGTCCTCGGGCCAGTGCTGGCTGGCCTCGGCCAGCCCGTCGAGCATGCGCTGCGGACCGCAGGCATAGATCTGTGCGCCGGGCCTGACCTGGGCCAGCAACGCCTGGTAGTCGGCTCGCCGGCCTTCTGCGCCCACATAGATCTGCAGACGCTCGCCATGCCGTGCCTGCAATGCAGGCAGCAGCGCCATGCGCTCGCGCTGACTGCAGCTGTAGTGAATTTCATAGGGGATGCCCAAGGCCTGGGCGCGCGCCGCCATGGCTGCAACCGGCGTGATGCCTATGCCACCGGCGACGAGAATCAGCTGCTGCGCGCTTTCGTCGAGCTTGAAGTGGTTGCGCGGGCCGCGCATCTGCACCTTCATGCCGGCCTGCAGCGCCCCATGTATCCAGGCCGAGCCGCCACGGCTGTGCTCCTCGCGCAGCACGGCGATCTCGTAGGTGTCCGCCTCCTGCGGATCACCGCATAGCGAGTACTGGCGCGAGATGCCCGTGTCGCCGCAGTGCAGGTCGATATGCGAGCCCGGGGTCCAGCGTGGCAGCACGCGCCCGTCGGGCGCCTTGAGGCGCACGCGCAGCACGTCCTGCGCAACCAGCTCGGTGCTGTCCACCAGCATGCTGCGGCTGACGCCGCCTTGCGAGGATTCGCCGATGCGCACCGGCTGCTGCTCGGCCAGCACGGCGGGATTGCCGCGCTCGGGGTTGCGGCTCACATCCCATTGCACCCACAGATGCTCGGGGCCGCGGAACGAGGTGTTGGGCACATAGGTGAAGCGTTGCTCGGCCAGCTTCATATGGGGCAGGCGGCGTGTGAATTCCTCGAGGAAGATCTGCATTTCCATGCGCGCCAGATTCTTGCCCATGCACTGGTGGGAGCCGTAGCCGAAGGTCAGGTGATCGCTGGCATTGTCGCGGTGGATGTCGAACAGGTCGGCATCGACAAAATGCTGCTCGTCGTGGTTGGCCGAAGAGGTGACGATGAGCAGCTTGCTGCCGGCCGGAATGGCCTGGCCGCCGATCACCACATCCTTGGTGGCCAGGCGCCGCCAGGCGGCCACCGAGCCGTTGTGGCGCAGGCATTCCTCCACGGCATTGGGTATCAGTGAGGGATCGGCGCAGATCTCCTGCCAGACCTTGGGGTGCTGCAGCAGCAGCTTGACCGCATTGGCCGTGGCGTTGGCTGTGGTCTCGTGGGCGGCGACCAGGCCGGCCATCATCATGGAGTGCAGGTAGGAGTCGGTGACGACTTCGGGCAGCTCCTTCTGCTTGCGGATGCCGTATTGCATCCAGCCCTCGGCGTCGGGATCGGCGCGCATCTTGTCGAGAATCCGGCCTGCGTGCTGCCAGAAGTTGCCCACGGCATGGGCCACGGCCACCTGCTCTTCGGCCCGGGGGCGTCCCCAGGTGTTGACGGTGTGGGCAATGCTGTATTGGCGCAGCGTGTCCATATCGTCTGCGGGCACGCCCAGAAAATGCATGGCCACCGTCAACGGTACTTCCCACAGCATCTGATCGACGAGATCGGCACGGCCGTCGTCAATGAAACGGTCCACATATTCGCGGGCCAGCCGGCGCACCATGGGCTCGTGGTGCTTGAGCTCCTCGGGCGTGAAGGGCTGCATCAGCGCGCGGCGGCGCGGCATGTGGGCGGGCTCGTCCTCGTTGACCAGAGTGCGGTTCAACGCAAATCCATAGCTGGCGAGCACGGCATTGGCTTCATCGCCTGTGGGCGTGATCTTCTCCAGCGCGATCGAGGGGCTGAAGGTGATGTTGTCGCGGAAGATGGCCTTGATATCGTCGAAGCGCGTGACCACCCAGTAGCCCAGCTGCGGGCTGTAGAACACCGGCTCCTGTTCGCGTGCCCAGCGCACATATTCGGGTGGGTCCTGCTGGTAGCCGTCGGCAAAGGGATCGAAGCTGGCGGCCCCGTGGCTGATGGGGCAGCCCGTAGGGCCGCTCTGGCCGCTGGGCTTGCCGAACTGGCTGTGATCGATGGGGCAACGGCTGGGGGTGGAAACGGTCATGGCTCGCTCGCAAACGCAAAGAGGCAGGAGATGGCATAAGCCATCGGACGAGAGCGCAGAGGCGGCCTGCCGCCAGCCTCTGCGGCATGGATCAGCGGGGCAATCAGTCCAGCGTGATGTTCAGATCCTTGATCAGCTTTTGCCAGCGTGTGCTTTCGCTGTGGATCAGTGCCTGGAACTGCTCGGGCGTGTTGCCCACCGGCTCCACGCCAAAGTCGATGAGCTTTTGCTTGACCGCAGGCTCGTTGATGGCGGCGACCACCTGCTTGTTCAGCGCCGTGACGACAGTGGCCGGTGTCTTGGCCGGGGCCACCATGCCGACCAGGGCCGCAGCCTGTACGCCGGGCAGGCCCAGCTCGCCGAAGGTGGGCACATCGGGCAGCTGAGGAAGACGCGTGGCATTGGCCACGGCGAGGGGGCGCACCTTGCCGCCCTTGATGAAGCCGGCACCGGCGGCCAGATCCACCATCATCACGGGAATCTGACCACCCGCCACATCGGCCAGCGCCGGAGCCGCGCCGCGATAGGGCGCATGGGCGAGCTTGAGGCCGGCCTCGGACTTCAGCAGCTCCATGGCCAGGTGATGGGGGCTGCCCGCACCGGCGGAGCCGTAGTTCACGCCCTCGGCGCTGGCCTTGGCGGCGGCAATGAACTCCTTGGCGGTCTTAGCCTTCTCGGCGGGGCCGGCCACCAGAATCATGGGAAAGCGCCCCATGAGCGTGACGGGCGTCAGATCCTTGCCGGGGTTGTAGCTCAGGCTCTTGTAGAGCACCGGATTGAAGATCAGCGTGCCGTTGTCGGCCGACAGCACGGTATAGCCGTCGGCCGGTGCGCGCGCGGTCTCCGAGGCGCCGATGGCCGTGTTGCCGCCCGGGCGGTTGTCCACGACGATGGGTTGATGGGCCTGGGCGCCCCAGGCCTGGCCTATGGTGCGGGCCAGGAAGTCCGAGCCGCCGCCTGCGGCGTAGGGAACGATCCAGCGCACGCTCTTGCTCGGGTACTTGTCCTGGGCCACGGCGGTGCCGGGGGCTGCGGCCAGCCAGAGCATGCTGGTGGCCAGAACCGAGGCGGTGAAGAGGCGTTTTTTCATTGAGGGTGTCTCCTGGGCTGTGGTGTTGTTTGCCTGCGGGTTAACCAAGCTTCACTCCGCCTGCGGTTCCGCTTTAATACGGAAATTATTTTGCGTAATTTTTATACGCATTGCGTAAATATGCTTCAAGGGATTACCCGAGAGCCAGCACGAGACATGCGTGAAAATGTCTTCAATGGCTTACGAGACAGGCGCAACCAGCTATGAAAATCGAGAAGAAAACTTTGGCTATGGCGAAGCGGCAAGCAGCCAGTCCCGCAGCAGGAGTGGCGTCGCAGAATGCCCGGCAAGAGCCGGATCAACGTCGCCAGCGTGTGCAGGCAGCAGAGACCTGTCTGGCCGTGCTCAAGGCACTGGCCGGGCTGGGCGGTCGTGCCAGTCTCACGGCCATCGGCGCTGCCGTCGATGAAAGCCCGGCCAAGGTGCATCGCTATCTGGCCAGTCTCATGGCCGAAGGTCTGGTGGAGCAGGATCGTGGCGGCACCCAGTACGCGCTGGGACGCGAGGCCATCCATATCGGCCTGGCTGCGATGCGCCAGAACGATCCTGTGCGCATGTCCGAGCCCGCTTTGCAGCATCTGCGCGAGTCCTTGCAGGTCACGAGTTTTGTCGCGGTCATGGGCAATATGGGCCCCACCATCGTGCGTTTCGAAGAGCCCAGCCTGCCCATTACCGTCAATGTGCGTGTGGGTTCGGTCATGTCCATGCTGTGGTCGGCCACGGGGCGGGCATTCTTTGCCTTCATGGAGCCGCAACCCGAGGTCGAGGCGCTGCTGGCGCGCGAGCTGGAGGCAGCCAGCCCCGAGCATCGCCGTCTGCTGCATGCGAGCAAGCCTCTGGAGCAGCTACGCAGCGAGATTCGCGCAGCCGGCTGTGCCGCGATCCGGGACCTGAATCTGCCTGGCATCAGCGCCGTTGCGGCGCCCTTGCTCGACTACAACGGGCATGTGGTGGCCGTGCTCTGCGCGCTCGGGGCCAGCGGCGGCTTCGACCCCGATCCGCAGGGCCGCATTGCCCAGGCTGTATGCGAAGAGGCGCGCAGTATCAGCGCTTCGCTGGGCTACCGAGTCTAGGTCTCAGGCCCCGGTCAGCACAGCCGGGGCTCCCAGGCGCTGGGATAGCTGACGGGCCTGGGCCTGCAGTTTCCGGGCCGGCAGACCGGCGGGGTCCAGCGTCAGCGTGACCGAGGGGCCGATGGCGGCAATCGCCAGCACCAATTGGCCGAAGCCGTCGAACACCGGAACCGCCAGCGCGCTTACGCCCGACAGCAACTGGTTCTCGACCACGCTCAGGTGGTTGCGGCGAATGGAGTCCAGTTCCTTGGCAAACGCCGGTTCGTCCAGGCTGTGGCCTTCGGTCTGCAGCAGCGGTGCGATACGGGCCGGGTCGCCGAAAGCCGCAAAAATCTTGCCCGTGGCGGTGTGGCGCAGCGAGGCCGGCGTGCCGTGGCGCATGGCCACATAGACATGGGTGGGGCCTTCCTCGACGCGGATGATGGTCGGCCCCTGGCCGCTCCACATGGAAACCGACACGGTGTAGCCCACCTCTTGCGCCAGGGCGGGCAGCTCGGCAATCGCCATGCGCACGGGATCTGCCTGCTGCAGGCTGATGAGCCCCATCTGAATGGCCAGCGGCCCCAGGCCGTAATGGCCGCTGACACGATCCTGCTCCATCAGGCCCAGCTTGCAAAAGCTCACCAGATAGGGGTGGGCCTTGGCGGCCGTCATCTCCGCCTCGCGTGCCAGATCCTTGAGCGCCATGCGCCGGCCCGTGCGCGCCAGCACCTTGAGCAACTGGCCGCCGACTTCCACGCTCTGTATGCCACGCGGCGCGCGCGTGGGTTCGTCGTCACTGGATTCAAGCATCAAACGGGCGTCGGTCGAAGAAGAGTTGGCATGAGGCATGACGGCATTGTGACGGTGGAAGAGCGGCTGGAAAGTCTCAAGGGTTTTTCACTATGACAAATCGATTGTGCAATGTTGAATTTATATCTAGCATTCAGAAATTCGATAAAGCTGAATGCATTTGTTTAAAACAAAGAGATTGCAACGATGAGCACCAAGACCTTTGCCTCCGCCGCCGACCTTGAAGTCAAGAAGGTGAGCTTCGACAAGCTCTCCGAACATGCCTATGCCTACACGGCCGAAGGCGACCCCAATACCGGCATCATCATTGGCGACGACGCCGTGATGGTCATCGACACCCAGGCCACGCCCGTCATGGCCGAGGACGTGATCCGCCGCATTCGCGAGGTCACGGACAAGCCCATCAAATACGTCACGCTGTCGCATTACCACGCGGTGCGCGTGCTGGGAGCCTCGGCCTACGGCGCCGAGCACATCATTGCCAGCCAGGACACCTACGACCTCATCGTCGAGCGCGGCGAACAGGACAAGGCCAGCGAGATCGGCCGCTTTCCGCGCCTGTTCCAGAACGTCGAGAGCGTGCCCGAGGGCATGACCTGGCCGACCATGACCTTCACCGGCAAGATGACGCTGTGGCTGGGCAAGCTCGAGGTACAGATCCTGCAACTGGGCCGCGGCCACACCAAGGGCGATACCGTGGTCTGGCTGCCCCAGGACAAGGTGCTGTTCAGCGGCGATCTGGTCGAGTTCGATGCCACGCCCTATGCGGGCGATGCCTACTTCCAGGACTGGCCGCAGACGCTGGATGCGATTGCCGCCCTCCAGCCCGAGAAGCTGGTGCCCGGCCGCGGTGCGGCACTGCAGAACGCGGCCGAAGTGCAGGCCGGCCTGGCGGGCACGCGCAATTTCATCAGCGACCTGTGGGCCGAGGTCAAGGCCGGCGCCGATGCGCGCCAGGATCTGCGCAAGGTCTACGAGGCAGCCTTTGCCAAGCTGCAGCCCAAATACGGCCATTGGGTGATCTTCAACCACTGCATGCCCTTCGATGTGACGCGCGCCTATGACGAGGCATCGGGCCACGCCGACCCGCGCATCTGGACTGCCGAGCGCGACCGCGAGATGTGGCTGGCGCTGGAAGGCTGATCGCCTCTGGGGCCGCCCGGCTGGCAGTCTCCTGCGCAGGCGCGGCGGTCTATTGCAAAGCTATCTAAAACAGGAGCTTCTTGCGCTTTGATTGCAATGAATTCAAATGGAAGCAGCATTGAATTCATTGATTGACAAGCGGTAGCAGCTATCAAAAAAACAGAGTTTGAATCCGGTCGCAAAGAGCCGGAGGGGCGGCTTTTGCCCCAAAGAACAGATCCACGCTTTTCAAGGTTTGCGCACCGATGAACGCCATGTCCACCCCAGCCATTGCTCCTGACGCTCTGCGCGGCAGCGCCGCCGACATTCAGTCCATCCAGATTCCCTATCGGCGGCATGCGGACCAGGATGCCGATGCGCCGGCGCGTCACCCCGTGGTCGTCGTCGGCGCCGGGCCCGTGGGCCTGTCTCTGGCCATCGATCTGGCGCAGCGCGGCCAGCCGGTGGTGGTGCTCGACAACGACTGCAAGCTGTCCACGGGCTCGCGCGCCATCTGCTTTTCCAAGCGCACGCTGGAGATATGGGATCGCCTGGGCGTGGGCCAGCCCATGGTGGACAAGGGCGTGTCCTGGAATCTGGGCAAGGTGTTTGCCAGGGATCAGTCGCTCTACCAGTTCGACCTGCTGCCCGAGGCCGGCCACGAGCGCCCGGCCTTCATCAATCTGCAGCAGTACTACGCCGAAGCCTATCTGGTCGAGCGCGCACTGCAGCTGCCGCTGATCGACCTGCGCTGGCACAACAAGGTCACGGCGCTGGCGCCGCGCGACGACGGTGCCCTAGTGACCGTGGAAACGCCCGAAGGCGAGTACCGGATCGATGCCCAGTGGGTGCTGGCCTGCGACGGATCGCGCTCGCCCTTGCGCGGCCTGCTGGGCCAGGAAAGCCATGGCCGCATCTTTCGCGACCGTTTTCTGATTGCCGATGTGAAGATGCATGCGGACTTCCCGACCGAGCGCTGGTTCTGGTTCGATCCGCCGTTTCATCCCGGCCAGAGCGTGCTGCTGCACCGTCAGCCTGACGATGTCTGGCGCATCGACTTCCAGCTGGGCTGGGAGGCCGATCCAGAGGAGGAGAAAAAGCCCGAGAACATCCTGCCGCGCATCCGCGCATTGCTGGGCAAGGATGCGGACTTCGAGCTCGAATGGGCCAGCGTCTACACCTTTGCCTGCCTGCGCATGGACCGCTTCGTCCACGGCCGCGTGGTCTTCGCAGGCGACAGCGCGCATGGCGTCTCGCCCTTCGGCGCACGCGGCGCCAACAGCGGCGTGCAGGATGCCGAGAACCTGGCCTGGAAGCTCGACCGCGTGCTGCGCGGCCAGGCCGACGCTGCGCTGATCGCGAGCTACGGTGCCGAGCGCGAATACGCGGCCGACGAGAACATCCGCAACTCCACACGCGCCACCGACTTCATCACGCCCAAGAGCGAGATCAGCCGCCTGTTTCGCGATGCGGCGCTGGAGCTGGCGCGCGAGCATGAGTTTGCGCGCCGCATCGTCAACAGCGGGCGTCTGTCGGTGCCGGCCACGCTGCATCATTCGCCGCTCAACACGCCGGACAGCGAGGCCTTCGCGGGTTCGCAACTGCCCGGTGCCGTGCTCAGCGACGCGCCCATGCGCCGGCCCGGCGACAGCCAGACCACCTGGCTGCTGCGGGCCCTGGGCCCGGACTTCACGCTGCTGCATTTCGGCCCCACGCCGGCCTGGGCGCGCGAGCTTGGCGGCGTGTTCAATCTCTCCATTGCCGCCGAGGGCGATGCCCATGCCGGTCAGGCTGATTTGCTGGATGCACAAGGTCTGGCCGCGCAGCGCCTGGATGCGCGCCCTGGTACCAGTTACCTGCTGCGCCCCGACCAGCATGTCTGCGCGCGCTGGCGCCGTCCTGACGAGGCTGGCGTGCGTGCTGCGCTGCTGCAAGCCAGCGGCGCCATGCAATGAAATACCCCAGAGGATTCCCTTTTTTTCAGGAGACCGCCATGCTGCTGTCCACCCATCCGAATCTGCAGGCCTGCGACGATTTCTACGAAGCTCTGATCGCCACGCATCAGGGCCTAGAAACCGCGCAAAGCCACGCCCTTAATGCCCGCCTGGTGCTGCTGCTGGCCAATCACATCGGCCATCAAGAGACCTTGCTGCATGCGCTCGAACTGGCCCGCGCCAGCGCAGGATTCGCTCCTGCCGGCGCAGACCCCGCCGAGCGCGGTGCCGTGACACCGGTTGCCCCGGTACACGCTGCCGCTTGAGATGCAGCAAGCCGCCGGCCTGGCGGCAGCTGCGCCATCCCCTAAAGGCCCCGTCACCAAAATCTATTCAAGGGGCCATGAATCAAGGAGACAAGGATGATGCAACGTAAACAGTTTCTGGCCGCACTGGCCTGCTCGACGCTGGCATGGGCTGCAGGGCCGGCCGCCATGGCGCAGGAAAAGCCCCTGGAATGGGTCATAGGCTACGCCGCAGGCGGTGGCTCCGACGTGGTGGCCCGCGTGATTGCAGAGGCCATGGGCCGCAATCTGGAGCGCCCCATCGTCATCAACAACAAGCCCGGTGCGGGAACCAATATCGCGGCCGAGTACAGCGCGCGCTCGCATGACTTTGGCAATCTGATGTTCACGGCCGACTTCGCCACGCTGGCTGCCAATCCGTTTCTGTTCCGCAAGCTCAACTACAACGCCGAAAAAGACTTCAAGCCCGTGGGCATGCTGGTGCGCTTTCCCATGCTGCTGGTGGTCAACAACGATGTGCCGGTCAGCAATCTGACCGAGTTTGTCGCCTGGGCCAGGCAGCAGAAGACTGGCGTGAGCTGGGGCTCGGCCGGCCTGGGCAGCCCCCATCATCTGGTTGGCGAGTTGTTCCGCGAAGAAGCCGGTCTGGGCAATATGACCCATGTTCCTTATCGCGGTGCTGCGCCCGCAGTGCAGGATGTGATCGGTGGCCAGATACCTGCCATGTGGGCCGATAGCGCCACCATTATTCCCTTCCTCGGCGAGAAAAAGCTCAAGGCCATAGGCGTGGCCAGCCCGGCCCGCATCGATGTGCTGCCCAAGGTCGCCACCTTGCAGGAGCAAGGCCTCAAGGGCTTCGAAGGCTATGCCTGGCAGGGCATCGTCGTGCCCAAGGGCAGCTCGGCCGAGGTGGTCAAGAAGTTCAGCCAGTCGCTGCAGTTTGCGTTGGCCGACACGCGCACCAAGGCCCGTCTGGCAGCCATGGGGGTCGAGCCCATGCCCGGCAGCTCCGAGCAGATGGAGAAATTTGTCAGCAACGAGCGCAGCAAATGGGGGCGAGTGATCACGGCCAACAACATCAAGCTCGATTGAGAGCCGGACTCAGTGAGCCGCAGCCTGGGTGACGGACAGGCCCGGGCGCTGCGGGATATGCGTTTTTGCAGATGCAGCGCGCTGCCAGCCGTGGCAGACTCCGGGCCATGTCCGAGCCCACTCTTCTCGTTGCCGACGATCACCCGCTGTTTCGCGCAGCGTTGATCCAGGTGCTGCACGACCGCTTTCCGCAATCCCGCATTGTGGAGGCTGCCAGTGCCCAGACCCTGGGCGCGGCCATGCAGGAGCATCCCGACATCGAGCTGGTGCTGCTGGACCTGGCCATGCCCGGCGCGCGCGGCTTCTCGTCCCTGCTGCATCTGCGCGGCGAATATGCGCAGGTTCCGGTGATCATCATCTCGTCCAACGACGATCCGCGCATCATCCGCCGCGCCCAGCAGTTCGGGGCGGCGGGCTTTATCTCAAAGTCTGCGGCTGCAGACGATATGAGTGCGGCCATCGACGAGGTGCTGAGCGGGGATATCAGCTTTCCCTCCATGGTGGCCGAGCGCTCGGAGGCCGATGCGGCCCTGGCCGCTCGCCTGGCCCAGCTCACCCCCCAGCAGTTTCGCGTGCTGCTGTGCATTGCCGACGGACTGCTCAACAAGCAGATCGCGCACGAACTGGGCCTGGCCGAGAACACCGTCAAGGTCCATGTGACGGCGATTCTCAAAAAGCTCGAATGCTATTCACGCACCCAGGCGGCAGTGCTGGTCAAGAGCCTGGAAAACGATCACGAGGTTTGATTGCCCTGGTGCCTCAAGGACCCTCTGTTTTGATAGCTTGCTGCGCTTTATTGGTAATGGGTTGAGGCATTTTTGCCTAATTTTCGTGCAGCTTGCAGCTGCAAGCCGTCGTCGCAGTTCGATGGCTACAAGTGCGCGAAAAACTCCGGCGTCGCGTCCCAGCGATCGTGCATGCCATCGACATACGTGACGGGAATTCGCGACAGCTCCTCCTCCGACAGCTCTTCCAGGCAGCCGATATTGATGCCGTACATCTGGCCTATCGGCGTGTTGTGGCCCACGCCAAAGACGCGGATGCCGCAACGTTTACAGAAGAAATGCTGGTTCTTTTGCGAGCCAAACACATAGAGCGTGAGCTCTTTCTCGCCCGTAATAAGGCGGAAATTTTCGGGGCTGGCGATGGCGGGCCAGAACCGGCTGCGCCTGCAGATGGAGCAGTTGCAGCGATAGCTGGGCTGGCTCAGGTCCAGGCCGACTTCAACCTGAACCCGGCTGCAATGGCAGCTGGCACGATAGGATTTCAGCATCTGGCGACCCCCTGTGTTGAGACGGGCCGCCATCGGGATGTCAGCCTTGATCGAAGCTTAGATAGTTCAGGTGCTCCTGGCTACGCCAGACCGCACACCATGCATTGATATCGCTGCCGTGGGAGAAAAAGATCTCCCAGCGATGGCCGACCTCGTCCTGAAAAACCTGTCTCGCCGCATTGATGAAGCGATGACAATGGGCTTGGAGCAGGCCTTCGGCATCTTGCGCATCGATCAGCCAGAGGAAATCCTCTTGCCAGTCGGCGTCGCACGATATTTCATGCACGGATTTCAGACGCAGCCTGCTGACCACATCGGGCCAATGAGCGAGATCGATCCGGCAGCGCACAGCCAGGCGGTCGTCAATGCCGCTGCCTCCGGCATAAAAGCCCAGCGCATAGTGCAAGTCTTCCTCTGCAGGCGCAAAGCCAATCAGATTGGCAATGAGTGACATGGGCTTCTCCACGCACATGTCTTTGCTGCTGTGTCGATGAGCCAGGCTGTCGTAGTCGCGCATGTCTTCTGCAACCGTCTAAGGAAGAGCAGGCATGAAGAGGTGTGTCTCCTCATGCTGCATGGGGTCGTCCTCCCAGGGAGGACAGAACGGCAGGGGCGATCAGCCTGTGCATGGGTTTGACGGGTAGCATGTAGAGGTGCCCCAGTGCATTCTTGACATGCACGACGGTGGTGACGGTGATGACGGTGTCCGGGGTGCTGATGCCGCTCTTGCGGTGAATGCTGAGCACGACTTTCAGATGCTTGTCGTCGTCGCCGATCAGGGCTTCATCAAAGGTGTTCTCGAACACCGTGAAGATGCCGACCCTATCGCCGGGGCCGTAGCTGGCGGCTGGTTTTCCGGGTTTCAGGGCCGACAAGGTGCCCAGGTTCTTGAGTCCCACCAGACCGCCGACCAGATTGCGCGCACGCATGCAGGTCTCAATCCAGCGCGGTGTTTTTCGCGCGGCAAGAATGAAGTGGTCCAGTGCAGACAGGCCTGTGGCGTCCGAGACGATGCTCCAGGAGTCGTGAAAGCTGGAACCGGCCAATCGCTCTGCGATGCGGCTGCCGGGCGGAACGGCGGATTCAACGGGATGATGGTGCATGCTGTCTCTGTCAGGGTTGAACGGCTCGCGTGCCTGAAAGCCGAAGAGGCTGTTGCAGCATATCGAAGAATCCGCCACTCGGCTTGCGCAGTCATGGCGTGCCGACCGGTGCTGGTCCTGAGTTCATTGCGAGAGTGCGATGCACTGAAAGCGCTGCGGCTGGAAATGACTTTGGCTTTCAGGCGCTCCCGCCTTCTCGTCCGCGCAAAAAGGTCTGGCTCATCAGCGCCCGCAGCGCCGGCGGTCTGACCGGCTTGGCCAGAAAGCCCCAGCCGCGTTCGGCAGCCTGGCGGCGCAGGGTGCTGTCGCCTTCTGCGGTCAGCAGGATGACGGGAGGCTGCTGCCCCCAGCGCTCGCAGAGCTGGGCATAGATATCGGGGCCGTAGAGCTGGCCCAGATGCACATCGAGCAGCACCAGTTGCGGAGCATTGCCGGGCGCTGCATAGGCCAGGGCTTCGGGGGCGTTGGCGGCCAGCGGCACATCGCAGCCCCAGCGCTCGAGCAGGGCGCAGGTGGCGTCGCGGGTGGCGGGATCGTCCTCCACATACCAGACGGTTCCGCCCTGCAGCGGACTGTCCACACGAGCGCTGGGAGAAGGCTGCTGCGATACAGGCGTCAATGCAGCGGCCTGGCCCAGTGGAACCTTGACCCAGAAGACGCTGCCCTTGCCCAGAGTGGAGCGCAGGCCGATTTCATGGTCCAGCAATCTGCCCAGGCGTTCCACGATGGCCAGGCCCAGGCCGGTGCCGCGGTCGTCGGCATGGCCTTCGTCGAGGCGGCGGAACTCTTCGAAGATTTCCTTTTGCAGGCTCTGGGGAATGCCAGGACCCTGGTCATGCACCTCGATGCGCACCTGGTCGCCCTGGCGGCGACAGCCCACGACGATACGGCCCTTGCGCGTATAGCGGATGGCGTTGGAGACAAAGTTCTGCAGTATGCGACGCAGCAGGGCTTCATCGCTGCGCACGATCAGCCGGCTGGGCATGCAGTGCAGGCTCAGGCCCTCGTTCTCGGCCTGCAGTGCAAAATTGTTGTGCACCACTTCCAGCAAAGAGTTGAGCGCGAAGTCACGCACGCGGACTTCGAGCTGGCCCGATTCCATGCGCGAGATGTCGAGCAGGCTGGTGAGAATGGCGTCCTGAGAGGCCAGTGCCTTGTCCACCCGCTGGGCCAGTTGGCGGCCGGCCTCGTCGTGCAGATAGGTGGGCAGCAGGTTGGTGAAAATGCGCGCCGCATTCAGCGGCTGCAGCAGGTCATGCACGGCCGAGGCGACAAAGCGGGTCTTGTAGCGGTTGGCGCGCTCGGCCTCCTGTTTGGCCTGGGCCAGGTCCCGGGTGCGATCGGCAATGCGCTTTTCCAGCGTATCGGCCAGATTGCGCAGCTCGCGCGCCGTGTTCTTGTAGCTGGTGATGTCGGCATAGCTGGTGACAAAGCCGCCATCGGGCAGGGGGTTGCCGCGGATCTCCAGCACCGTGCCGTCGCCCTTGGCGCTTTCGTGCAGATGGGGGCTGCCGCTGCGCAGATGCTGGAGCCGACGCTGAATCGCAGGCTCCACATCGCCCTTGCCCAGCAGGCCACGCTTGGCGTTGTGGCGTATCAGCGCCTCGATGGGCTGGCCCACATGCATCAGCTCGGGCGGGTAGCGGAACAGCTCCACATAACGCGAGTTCCAGGCCACCAGCCGCAGCTGCGGGTCCACCACCACCACGCCTTGCGGCAGATGCTGCAGGCTGCGCGAAAGTCCGGTGTCGGCCTGCTTGGCGGCCTGGACAATACCGTCCTGGGCCGTGCGCAGCTCCTGCGCATGCTGGTGCAGAACGGTCTCCAGCTCCTTGCGGCTGCGCTGGCGCAGGGCAGCCAGGCGCTGGCGCTGGCGGATATACAGCACCAGCAGCGAGGCGGCCAGCCACAGGCCGCCAGCGGCTACTGCAGCCCAGCGGCTGGCCGTCTGGCTATGGACGATATCGTGCAGCAGGTGCAGCTGCCATTGGCTTTCGGGGAGTTCCATGCGCAGCCAGAGCATGGGGTCGACCAGCGGAGGCTGGCTGAAATGGGCCAGCATGCCGATGCCCGCAGGCTGCCGGCTGGTGCGATAGCCGAGCGGCATCAGGGCCTGGCCCGCGTATTGATGGGTGTCCCGCACCTCCTGCTGGTCGCTGCTGGACAGCGGCTCCAGCAGGCGGTAGCGCCATTCGTCGCGGTTGGAGAGAAAGACCACGCCATGCTCGTCCGAGGCGAAGACGATGTCGGGTGACTGGCTCCACTCGCCTTCGAGCTCCTGAAACAGGATCTTGATGGCGATGAGTCCCAGCACCGAGCCGTCATCATCATGAATGGCCTGGGAGAGAAAGTAGCCGGGCAGTCCCGTGGTCATGCCGATGCCGTAGAAGCGGCCGCTGCCCTGGCTCAGCGCCTGAGTCACATAGGGGCGAAAGCTGTAGTCCTCGCCCACATTGCTGTGCGAGTCGCGCCAGTTGCTGGCGGCCAGGGCCTTGCCGCTTTTGTCGATGAGGGTCAGCGTGGAAGCTCGGCTGGCGCCATTGGCCTGCTCCAGCTTGTGGTTGAGCCTGTCCACCTCGGTGGCGCTGAGCGGGTGGCTGAGCGCGCTCCTTAGTTCGGCATCGAGCGCCAGCACCTCGGGCAGGGTGCGGTAGCGGTCCACGCGCTGCACCATGGCCTGGGCATAGAGCGTGAGCTGGCGCTGCACGCTTTCGCTTTCATCGTGCAAAGAGGTTTGCAGCGCGACGCGACTGGCGGCCCACATGCTCAGCAGCATGCCGCTGAGGACGATGACAAGGGTCAGAAACAGTCGGTTTCGGGCAAGGTTTCGCGCAAGACGCATGACGAGGGCGGGTGATCAAGGTGCCCAGTGTGGCCCTGGAGCAGGTTCAGTGCGGATTCTGAGGCCTAGGGATTTCCCTAAGTTGGTGCATGCTCTCCCAGGGAGCGCGTCCCGACCTAATACCAATGGGTTATCGGCACAAAAAGGGCGCGGGAGTACAAACGGCAGCAATTCGGCGCACCACGGTGGTGCGCCCGCAATTTTGGAGATGCAGCGTGCACACTCTGCCCACAGAATCTGCTCCGCGCGAGCACTTGCCGTTCTACCGTCAGCTCTACTTCCAGGTGGTGTTCGCCATCATCGTGGGCGTGCTGCTGGGGCACTTCGAGCCTGCCTACGGCGAAGCCATGAAGCCCTTTGGCGATGCCTTCATCAAGCTCATCAAGATGATCATCGCGCCGGTGATCTTCCTGACCATCGTCACCGGCATCGCCAGCATGACGCACCTGAGCGCCGTGGGGCGTGTGTTCGGCAAGGCCATGGCGTACTTCCTGACCTTCTCCACACTGGCGCTGGTCGTGGGCCTGATCGTGGCCAATGTCATGCAGCCTGGTGCCGGAATGCATATCAACCCTGCCGACCTGGACCAGACAGCCGTCAAGGGCTATGTGGCCAAGTCGCACGAGATGACGCTGACCGGCTTCGTGATGGACATCATCCCCAAGACGCTGATCAGTCCGTTCGTGGGTGACAACATCCTGCAGGTGCTGCTGGTGGCCGTGCTGTTCGGCGTGTCCCTGGCCATGGTCGGCGAGGCCGGCAAGCCTGTGCTGAACTTCTTTGAAGGCTTGACCAAGCCCGTGTTCAAGCTGGTCAACATCGTGATGAAGTTCGCTCCCATCGGTGCCTTTGGCGCCATGGCCTTCACCATCGGCAAGTTCGGCCTGGGCTCGCTGGTCAACCTGGCCGAGTTGGTGCTGACCTTCTACATCACCTCCGCCCTGTTCGTGCTGGTGATCCTGGGTGCCGTGGCGCGCTTTTGTGGCTTCTCCGTGCTCAAGCTGATCAAGTACCTCAAGGACGAACTGCTGCTGGTGCTGGGCACATCGTCTTCCGAGTCGGCTCTGCCTTCGCTGATGCACAAGATGGAAAAAGCCGGCTGCAGCAAGTCCGTCGTCGGTCTGGTCGTGCCTACCGGCTACTCCTTCAACCTGGACGGCACCAATATCTACATGACGCTGGCCGCGCTGTTCATTGCCCAGGCGACCGATACCCATCTGACCCTGGGCCACCAGATCGCGCTGCTGCTGGTTGCCATGCTGTCGTCCAAGGGCGCGGCGGGCGTGACGGGGGCTGGCTTCATCACCCTGGCAGCGACCCTGGCCGTGGTGCCCGAGGTGCCCGTGGCCGGCATGGCACTGATTCTGGGTGTGGACCGCTTCATGTCCGAATGCCGTTCGCTGACCAACTTCATCGGTAACGCCGTCGCTACCGTGGTGGTCTCCAAGTGGGAAAACGCGCTGGACTACGAGAAGCTGGACGCTGCTCTGGCAGGCAAGGAAGAAAACGAAGCGGTGTCCGCTCACGCCTGAGCGCGCACAGGCCTCAATCCAAAAAGCCCCGATCTGATGGTCGGGGCTTTTTTCATGGATTTCAGGCTTTAAGCCCAGCCAGGGAAGGCGCTGGTAGCCATCGCTTTTATGGCATTCAGGCGGAGTGTGAGGTGGCCGTCAGCAAGTCATGGGCCGCCAGCACGCGCAGGGTGTCGCGCCCCAGGCTCTTGCTGCGGGGCAGAAAGCGCACCCAGCTCAGTTTGTTGACGGTGCGCTCCAGTACCTGCCGGGCCTCGGCGGGAAGCTGCTGCACAAACTGCTGCCAGGCCTCACGGGCCTGCTCCAGCGCACCTGCCTGCTGCAGGAACAGCGCTGTGGACTGGACGTAGTTGAGCGCATCGCGCGCCATGCAGACGGCTTGCGGCAAATGGGCCGCAGGGTCGTCTTCAAAGTCGATGAAGCCTATGACCCCGTCGGCGCAGACCACCATATTGCGCGCCACGGCCTGACTCAGCACCTCGCCGCGGGCATGCGCCTGCTGGATGGCCTCCAGGCCTTTTTGCCAGAGCTGCAGCGTAGGCTGCGCGCCCCGGGCAATCGCATCTTCGATGGCATTGCTCAGCGATGGAGCTTCTTCGCCCGGGCGGCCCAGATGGCGCATCACAAAGGCCTGGTCGTCCGTGGCCAGCACTTGCGGCACGCGCAGGCCCTTGGCCTTGAAGCTGCGCAGGCGGCGCACTTCGGTTTGCAGGGATTCGGGCCCGCCGGGGTTGGGCACGGGCTGCAGCACGGCGGCCCTGAACAGCTTGGCCAGCGTGCTCAGCAGCCAGTAGTTGAGGGCCGGGTTGCCCTTGCTGGCGCGCTTGACCCAAAGGGTTTCATGCGCGAGTTCATAGCGCATGATGCTGTGAGGCTGGTCCAGATGCTCGCGCAGAAATGCCTGGTAATCGATGGCGTTGTGCGCAGATGGCATCTGCTCTTGGGCGGAAATATCCTGAGATTGCACGGCTTGGGATCTGTCGGGCGCGAGGCTCTGGCTTCTCAGGTCCAGATACCGTTGCGCTGGGGAAAAGCTTGCGATTGTGCCGTGTTGTCGGCGCCACCCGCAGCTGATGGGCGCAACACAGGCTCGTGCAGGGGCTGAAAGCTCTGTGCCGTGGCCAGCGGCCAGTAGTTCTGGAAGACCTTGTGCTGGCGCTCCAGGTTCTTGAGCAGGCAGCCTGGCTCCACGCGCAGTATCAGGTTGGACAGCAGACTGACCTGGGTGTCGTCCAGTCGGCGCACGATATGGTGGGCCGTGATTTCGTTGGGATGCCTGAGGCCGGCGGCCTGAACCAGCTCCTGCAGCGCATGCAGGGTGTTGCGGTGGAAGTTGGCGACGCGCGTGGCCTTGTCGGGCACGACCAGCGCCTGCTGGCGCACGGTGTCTTGTGTGGTGACGCCCGTGGGGCAGGTGCCGGTGTGGCAGCTCTGGGCCTGAATGCAGCCCAGCGCCATCATGAAGCCGCGCCCCGAATTGCACCAGTCGGCACCCAGGGCCATCATGCGGGCAATGTCAAAGGCCGTGATGACCTTGCCTGCCGCACCGATCTTGATGCGCTGGCGCAGGTTCACGCCCAGCAGCGTGTTGTGCACCAGCAGCAGGCCTTCCTGCAGCGGCACACCCACATGGTCGACAAACTCCACAGGCGCTGCGCCCGTGCCGCCTTCGGTACCGTCGACGACGATGAAGTCGGGCGTGATATTGGTTTCCAGCATGGCCTTGACCATGGCAAACCATTCCCAGGGGTGACCGACGCAGAACTTGAAGCCCGTGGGCTTGCCGCCTGAAAGACGGCGCAGCCTGGCGATGAACTGCATCAGCTCCACAGGGGTGGAAAATGCGCTGTGGCTGGAGGGCGAAATGCAGTCCACGCCAACCGGTATGCCGCGTGCTGCTGCAATTTCGGGAGTGACCTTGGCTCCGGGAAGCATGCCGCCATGGCCGGGTTTGGCGCCCTGGCTGAGCTTGATCTCGATCATCTTGACCTGCGGATCGGTGGCGTTGGCGACGAATCTTTCTTCGCTGAACGTGCCGTCCGCATTGCGGCAACCGAAGTAGCCCGAGGCCACCTCCCAGATCAGATCACCGCCATGCATGCGGTGGTACTGGCTGATCGAGCCTTCGCCCGTGTCGTGGATGAAGCCGCCCATCTTCGCGCCCTGGTTCAGCGCCTGGATGGCATTGCCCGATAGCGCGCCAAAGCTCATGGCCGAGATATTGAAGACGCTGGCGTGATAGGGGCGGGTGCAGGGATCCACTCCTTCGGCCGGTTGCTCCTGCGTGCCGCCAATCCAGAGGCGGAAGTCATGCGAGCTGAGCTTGGTGGGTTGCAGGGAGTGGTTGACCCACTCATAGCCCTGCTGACTCACGTCGAGCTGGGTGCCGAACGGCCGGTTGTCGACCTGGCCCTTGGCACGTTGATAAACCAGCGAGCGCTGGGCACGCGAGAAAGGCTGGGCCTCGGTATCGCCTTCGATGAAGTACTGGCGAATCTCGGGACGGATGAATTCGAAGATGAAGCGCATATGCCCCATGACGGGATAGTTGCGCAGTATGGCGTGCTGTTTCTGCAGCAGATCCCAGATACCGAGCAGCACCAGCAGGGTCGACGCAATCAGCCATCCAAGTCCCTTGCCTGCCGTCGTCAGCGTGTAGAGCGAGATCGCCAGCACGAGCGCGGAAATGAAGAGGGCGCCATAGCGCAGGGGCAGACTGTTGAAGAAGCGATGCACTGCAGATACTCCCATGGCAGGGGGTGTTGATGGTGGCCCGCTAAAATTCAGCCTGTACGGGGGGCATCCGTCCTGAATGCTTTGTCCCCTTGATCCATCGCCCGGTCCTGCACTTCGATAGTGATGAAATGGTTCGGGCCATCATAAAAGCCTTTCCCTATGCAAGAACAAGCACCTAACTCCGCCGCAGAAGACGCGGCTCTCGCCGACATGCCCGAGGGCGCACTGAGCAATGATCAGCTCGAAGAGCTGGACGCGCTGCTCGACGAGCTGCGCACCCGTGGCGATGAAATTCCCCAGTGGGAATTCTGTGACGGCTTCCTGACCGCTCTGGTCTGCACACGCCGCCCCATTGCCGCTGCCGAATACATGCCCATGCTGCTGGGCGATGGCGAAGCCCTGCAAGTGGCCGAAGGCCAGCCGCTGCCCAAGCTGGAAGCCTTCAAGGACGAGGCCCAGCAGGCACGTTTCATGGAGCTGTTCGAACTGCGCCTGGCCGAAGTGCGCGAGCAGCTGGATGCCGACATCAAGTCCCTGGCCGACGACGCAGCCTTCCAGCCCGAAGCGCTGGATACGCGTGGCGCCATCGCCATCCTGCCCGAAGCCGAGCAGGCCGAGTTGGCCGGCGAAGAAGTGCCCTCGTTCTCGCAAGTGTGGGCGCTGGGCTTTATGTTCGTGGTGGAGAACTGGGCCGACGAATGGGCCGCGCCACGCGACAAGGAAGCAGCCCAGTTGCTGGACGCTGCCATGGAGTTCATCGTCAACCTGACCGAGGACGACACGGACGAGCCGGCTCTGAATCTGTACGACGAAGCCGGCCCCGCCTCGACCAGCCAGGAACGTGTGGACGCCTTTGGCGAAGCCATCTGGGCCGTGTATGACCTGTACCGCCTGTGGAAGAGCATGGGCCCACGCCAGGAAACCATCGTCAAGGGCGAGCAGCCCGGCCGTAACGACCCTTGCCCCTGTGGTAGCGGCAAGAAGTTCAAGAAGTGCCACGGGGCTTGACCAGAGCCATCGCCTGAGGCGCTTTGCGCTTTCCCCCAAGGGGCGGCCTTTGCTTTTGCTTGCCACCCCCCAAGTTTGGGGCAGTGGCATTGCAAAAGCCTTCTAGAAAAGCGTCTCGGTTGTTGGGGTGCTCAAAAAGCCGCGCGATATTTGCGCAGGCATTTGCGTGCAGTGTGAGTTAGTGAGATAGATGACGCATTTAGGTGAACGCATACGCGCCCGGCGACAGGTGCTGGGTTTGAGCCAGGGACGCCTGGCGCAGATGGCGGATGTCACTGCATCGGCCATCTCGCAGATCGAGTCCGGAGCCATTCGCACTCTCAAGAATGACACGCTGGCAAGACTGGCTGTCTCGCTGCAGACCACGGCGCTGGAATTGATGGCAGGCCTGCATTCCGAGACCGCATCGCTACCCAGTGATGAGCAGCGTTTGCTCGACTGCTATAGAAAACTGCAGCCGCCGTTGCAGGACATCGCTCTCAAACTGATTAAAGCCCTGCAGTGATTTCCGAATCACTTTATTGATCGATCTCTTTTGTTTCAGAAAGGCCTGCTATTTGCAGGCCTTTCTGTTTTTTCATTTGAACGCAAGGGTTAACCCGATCATTGAATGTAGGATGAAATCCATTAATCTGTAGGAAATAAATGAAGATTGCGTAGATTGAACCGGAAGACATATGTGAGGGAAGAGTCAAGAAAATTACAGATGCGTCCCTGTGTCTTTTGAAGTCTTTGTTTTTATTGGATTTTTTATGTGGAGGTGCTTACTTACACATTGATTGAAATTGCCGGGAACTATGCTGCATAGTTGTTGATAGCTATTTCAAATATTTCAAGATGTTTCTTGCTTCGTAAGATTGGTTCCGCGGTGGTCGAAAACAGCCACAGCGATCTACAAACCTGATTGTTGAAGGAGCTAGTCATGAAAGACCAAATCATCAAATTCTGGCGTGATGAAGAAGGTGCAACGGCGATCGAGTACGGCCTGATCGCAGGATTGATTGCTGTAGGACTTTTAGCTGCTGTAACTGATATTGGGAAATACCTGCAGGTGGTTTTTGAAAAAATAGCGACCTCATTGGAAAAAGTCGGTACAAAAGCTCCTGCGTAATAAGCTCAAATAGAAATGGGGTTGAGAGATTATTTGAGATTGCTCTTTTTGCTGTGGCTGTGTGTAGCTGCGGTTTCTGACGCTAGATGGCGAAAGGTAAATAATTGGCTGACCGTTTCAGGTTTTGGATTGGGTATTTTTATACTCTCTCTGATTCCTGAAGCTCAACCTTTTAAGGTTAATTTAACTGATGGGGTTTTGGGTTTTTGCGCTGTATTTTTTATATTTCTTATCTTTTATTTCTTTGGGTTGATGGGGGCTGGGGATGTGAAGTTCGCTGCCGCACTTGGCACATGGGTTGGTTGGGAATTATTGCTTCCAATATGGGCTTTGAGCTGCGGCTTTGCAGTGATCCATGGTCTAGTAGTTAGAAGTAGTTTGAAATACTTATATATCCCTTCCATGATTTTTAGTGAAGGGTATCAAAAAAATAAGAAGAGATTCATTCCCTATGTTGCCTATCTTTCGTTAGCCACTGTGATTGTTCTGATACTGAATACATAGAAAATGAGAAAGGAGGGGATCATGCAACTCAAAAAGCAGCAAGGTGCAGCCGCAATTGAATTTGCCATTCTCTTTCCCATCTTCTTTCTGATCTTCTACGCCATCATTACTTATGGCTTGATCTTTGCTGCACAGCAGACTCTGACTTTGGCTGCCGCCGAAGGCGCAAGAGCCGCAGTGCGATATCCCTCCGTTCCCACGGGCGGCACGATGACCAAGTCGGCCCAGTTGCAGGCTCGCTTGACTGCAGCCTGTGCCACTGCGGCATTGGCGACGGATTGGCTTTCCAAAATTGGTGCTGGCTTTGGCTCTACAGGATGTAGCGCAGGTGTCAGCGATGCTGCGGGGCTGTACGCCACCTCTGGTCTATGTGGCACGGGGTCTGCATCGTTCACTGCTTCCAACGATGCCAGCCAGGTGAACTGCGTGACCATGCAGGTGAACTACAACTACGCCTCTGCACCGCTGATCCCAAGGTTGCTGGGGCCTTTGTTGAGTCTGCCCACTCCCAATTTGTTGCGGGGAAAAGCGGTCGCACAAATTAGCTTGATTGACTGAAAACGATAAAGCCTTGCTCTTTCAGGCAAAGTAAGAAGAGGGAAATCTATGGTGAATGTCGCAAAGATCGCAGTCGGGGTTTTGCTGGCAGTGGCATTGGCTCTGGGCGTTTATGGATGGATGCTCGCCAGGGCTCCTCAGGCTCCGGCCCCTCAGGATCACGCATCCGCCAGCGACAGCAAACCCCATGTCAGCATGAGCGTGGTGGTGGCTGCACAGGCCATTCCCGCGGGCCAGGCACTCAAGGCCGAGGATCTGCAGCTCACGCAGTTGCCTGCCAAACCCGATGGCGCTTATGGCGAGATTCAGGCAGCTGTTGGCTCCGTTCCTGCGGTGGATGTTCCCAAGGGCGCACCCGTACTCCAAGGACAGATGGTGACCGGCCTGGCGCTCAAGTTGTCGGAGGGCGAGCGTGCGGTCGCGGTCAAGGTCGATGAAAGCATTGGTGCTGGCAATCGCATCAGACCAGGTGACTTTGTTGATGTGTTCTTTGCGCTGCGTCGTGATGGCAATGAAATCGACCAAAGCCAGGCGCGTTTGCTGCTCTCGCGCAAGCGCGTGCTGGCCTATGGTGCGGCATCGGTGGACGCTCTGAGCTCGGCGGAGAAAGCAGAGGGCAAGCAGGCTAATGGCCCCGACAATGCCCGAACAGCGGTGCTTGCGGTGCCGGTGGCCGAGGTCAATCAGTTGCTGCTGGGAGGCTCCAATGGCAGTCTGCTGCTGGCGTTGCGCAATCCCATGGATATGACAGAGCCGGATAGCGAGAAGTTTGCTCCACTGCCTGGCATATTGGCCGTCGCCATGGCCAAGGGGTCTGTTGCCGTTCCGCTGGAAGGTGCTGACGCAGCGCAGGCTGGTGTGGCCATGAGCAGCCTGGCCGGTTCTGCAGGCACTTCGGCTGCGCGCCTGGGGGCGGCCAAGCCAATGACAGCCGGGGTTACCAGGCCTGCGGTGCCGCGCACACGTACCGCTTCCGCAGACTCTTCCCTGCCCGTTGAATTCGTGCGTGGTGCCAACTCCCAAACCGTGCGGTACTGATCTATGAATAACAAGACTGTTTCAATCGCATCCCGCACCTTTTCGCTGAAGCCGCTGTATCTGCTCTGCAGCCTTGTTGTCACTGGACCGGCCCTTGCGCAGCAAGTGCCCAATGCAGGCGAAAGCAGAGCGCAGCAAGCGACAGCAGCCAGGGAGGTCAAGCTGGTGATGGGTGCTCAGCATGAGCTGGACCTGCCGGGCGGTGTGGAACGCATTGCAATCGGCGACGACACGATTGCAGCCGTGCATATCAAGCGTGCGGGCAAGGGGGCGGCCGCCAAGATTCTGCTGAGCCCGCTCAAGCCTGGCAGTACATCGTTCATGGTCTGGCCGCGCGGCGAAGCGCAGGCGCAGAGCTATATGCTCAATGTGCAGCAGCGGGTGGAACTGCGCACGGCCAAGGCCTCCAGCCTGATAGAGCAGCAATTTGCCGGCGAGCTGGCGAATGCGCAGTCCGCCGACAAGGCCAAGACTGTCGATCTCTCCAGCGTTCAACTCAAAAGCAATGTGGTGCAGGTCGATGTCAAGGTGGTCGAGTTCAACAAGACCCAGATGAAGAAGGTGGGCCTCAACCTGTTCAGCACGGCGCCCAATAGCTCGGGCTTCAGCTTTGGCATTTTTGGACGCGGGTCCTATGGAACTGGCGGCGGAAGTTCCACTACAGGCGCGGCAGCAAACCCTTTGACCCAGGCCTTCAACTTGCTGATGCAGTTCGATAAGGCCGGAATTGGCGTCAACATCGGCATGCTTGAAGGTAACAATCTGGCGCGGGTGCTGGCGGCTCCGACCTTGGTAGCCTTGTCCGGCCAAAGCGCCAACTTTCTGTCGGGCGGAGAAGTGCCGGTTCCCGTGCCAGCGGGCACGGGCATGGTGGCCATTCAGTACAAGCCTTACGGCATTGGCTTGACGGTCTCTCCGACGGTGCTGTCCAACGATCGCATCGTGCTCAAGGTGGCGCCTGAGGCCAGTGAGCTGGACTATGCCAACACCATTGTTCTGAACAGCGCGACTGTTCCGTCCATTACCACTCGCCGTGCCGATACCACGGTGGAGCTGGGTGACGGCGAAAGCTTTGTGATTGGCGGCCTGGTCAGCCGCAACACCACATCAGGTACCGACAAGGTTCCTTTGCTGGGCGACATCCCGATTCTGGGTGTGCTGTTCAAGCGTCAGGAGTTTCAGCAAAAGGAGAGCGAGCTGGCGATCGTAGTGACTCCGCGCCTCGTCAAGCCGCTGGCTCGCGATGTGAATGTGGAGCCGCTGCTGCCCGGGCGCACTGAGCAGCGTGATCCTGCTGTATGGGGGCCATGGATGGCGGGAGGCCTGTCGTCCAGCGTGGCGCCGGGTTTCTCGCGCTGAGTGCCAGGATAGAGACATGAATATGCGCGTGGATTCATCCCAGCTCAACACCGCTCCGTCAGGGCAAGTGCGCAGCAATCTCCGCGTTGTGCTGGTGACGCACTCGTCATCCCGCGCTTTCTGGCTGGCTGGTGCTCTGGGCAGCGATGCGGAAGTGATACCTGTTGCCGGCGATCTGGTAGAGCTGCAATCCGCGATTTCAGCGCCTGGGCTGGGTGTGGTGGCGATGGACTTTTCAGCGCCGATGACCGACGCAGCTGTGGCCTTGGTCAGCGCTCTGCGCGCCACATTCCCAGGGGTAGTGATCATGGGGGCCGGCTCTGCAGCGGAGCCCGCTTCCATGCGTGCCGCCCTGCGCTGTGGTGTGGCTGAATTCATTGACTGGGATGCGACCGAAGGCGAGGCTAGTGCGGCGATCAGGCATCAGATGCAGGCACGCAGTCAACTGCCTGCGGCTGTGGCGCTGGAGCCGGAGTCGGAGGCCAAAGGCTTTTCCCTGTCTTTGCTGGGAGCGCGTGTCGGGATGGGGGTGACTACGCTGGCAACGCATCTGGCCGTGATGTTCCAGGAGATGCATGCCTATGACATGCGAGGCGCCAAGAACAAAAAACAGCTTGCTCGGCCCTTTGGCGCAAGTCAGTTGCCGCAGGATGAGTCTGCACATGCGGCATTGCTGGATCTGGGGCTGCCTGCACGCGATGGCTTGCTGTATCTGGGCATTGCCGGTGACTTCAGCTTTGTGGATGCGGTTCAGAATACGCGCCGCCTGGACGCGACGCTGATCGACTCGGCCTTTGCCAAGCACTCTACGGGCACCGTGACTCTGGCCTGGCCTTCCGATCTGGGCATGCTGCGCGAAGTCAGCCCTGCGGCTGCAGCGGGCGTAGTCAACACGCTCAAGAGCTTGCTTGGGGTGCAGGTGATCGATCTGGGCGGCATGGTGCAGGCTGAGTTTCTGGCGCCTTTGCTGCGTGAGAGCGGGAACAGCTGGGTGGTTTGTGACCAGTCGCTGGGAGGCATTGTGTCTACGGCACAGATGCTCAAGGAACTCGAGGCCAAGGGCGTGAGTCGCAGCACGCTCAAACTGGTGCTTAACCGCTTCAATGCGCAAGCCGGCCTGCCCGCCAAAGAGGTCGCGCAGCGCCTTGGTCTGGAGTTGCTGCATGTGGTTCCGGATCGGTCCACGGTTTTGCTGAATGCCGCCAGCTGTGGCCAGTTGTTGTCGCAGTCGCTGCGCGGTGATCCTTATGTGACCTGTGTCAGAAGCATGGCCAGAGCATTGCTCAGCGGAGCGGTTGCGGCCGACAAGGTCGCGGCGCCAGCATCGGGCGTTCTGGGGCAATGGGCCAAGCGATTGAGGAGAGGCGAATGAGCATGGACATTGTTTTCGCCGAAAAAGGCAGTCATTTTTCGGACTCCAAGCAACTGCTGCTGATCAAGAACGTCGCACACGAGCATTTGCTGACGCGTGTGGAGGAGCTGGGCGCGGTGTTTGCCAAATGGTCAACCAGCCGTGTGCGCCAGTTTGTGCACCAGGAGCTGGAGCAATTTGTGCGTCAGCAGCGCTTTCCCGTCAATGACGAGGAGGTGCAATGGATTGCGCAGGCTCTGAACAAGGAGCTGTCGGGGCTGGGGCCGCTTGATGACCTGATGGCCGACCCGGAGGTCGAGGACATTCTGATCAACGGTTATCAGCGCGTCTTTGTCTCGCGCAAGGGAATTTTGCAGCAGGAGGCTCTGCACTTCACCGACAACGCCCATGTGCTGCGCATTGTGCGCCGCATCATCTCTCCCTTGGGCCGCCGCCTTGATGAATCCACGCCCATGGTCGATGCGCGCTTGCCGGATGGTGGCCGTATCAATGTGGTGATAGAGCCTTTGTCGCTGGACGGGCCGGCGGTATCGATACGCAAGTTCCGCAATGATCCGCTGCGAGTCCAGGATCTGGTCGATTTCGGCACCATGGACGAAGGCATGGCCCGCCTGCTGGAGCTGGCGGTGCGCGAGCGCTGCAATATTCTTATCAGCGGCGGCACCAGTTGCGGCAAGACCTCCATGCTCAATGCGATTGCGGGCTTTATCCCCGCCAATGAGCGGGTGGTGACGATTGAGGATACGGCCGAGCTGACGCTGCCTCACCCTCATGTGGTGCGCATGGAAAGCCGTCCCGGTGGTTTTGAAGGAGCGGGAGTGGTTTCAATTCGGGATTTGTTGCGCAACAGCCTGCGCATGCGCCCGGATCGCATTGTGGTGGGCGAGGTGCGCGGCGCGGAAGTGCTGGAGATGTTGCAGGCCATGAACACCGGTCACGACGGCTCCATGGCCACCATCCACGCAAGCTCTCCGCGCGAGTGTCTGCATCGCATGGAGATGCTTGCCGGCTTTGCAGGCTTTCAGGGCAGCGAGGTCAGCCTGCGCCGCCAGATCGCCAATGCGCTCGATTTCATCGTGCAGATCAGCCGCCTGCCCAATGGCAAGCGGCGCATCACATCGATCACCGAAGTCACGGGCATCATCGATAGCGTGATTGCCACCCAGGAGCTCTATCGTCACGAGCTGCTGCCGCAACCCGACGGCGAGGATCTGGAGCGATGGAGCACGCTGGGCATGGTGCCGCATACGCCCAAGCTGGCGCGCTATCGCGCGGTGCTGCAGCATGCGGGAGGCAACGGCGCAAACCATGCGGGACTGCGCCATGGCTAGCCATGCGTTTTTGCTACTGAGTCTGGCGCTGCTGATTGCGGCTGCCGCGATTGCGCTGTGGATGCTTGCCGGCCGGCAGCAGAAGACGCACCGTATGACCAGGCATCTGGAGCAGAGCCTGGAGAAAAGCGCGGCCGCTGCGGCCGGGTTTGTCGCCAAGGATGCAGCGGCATCGGCTTTTGACGGCTCCGTGGCGGATGCTTTGCTGGGTCATGAGAAAAGGACAGGCTGGCCGGTTCCCTCCGTTTTGTTGGGGACTGCCAGCGTCAGGCTTTTCTACGGCGGTCTGACCTTGATTGTTGTGACGTTTCTAACCGTTGGCATGGCTGTTGGCTGGCTGGCGGGTAGTGCGGCGTTGGTGGTGCTGGTGATCTGCTTCTTCTTTTTGCTCTATACGCGTGCGCAAAAGTATCGTATGCGACTCACACAGCAACTTCCAGGCTTCCTCGACAACACGGTGCGCTTGGTGACCATTGGCAACTCTGTTCAGGCAGCGTTCCAGATGGCTGCAGCCAGCACCAAAGACCCGTTGCAGTCGGTCATGGAAAAAGCCGCCAGTCTGGCCCGCGCGGGCATGGATCTGGAAAATGCGGTGGCCCATGTAGCGAGGCAGACCAGGCTGGACGAGTTGCACTTGCTGGCAGCCATCTTGCGCATCAGCGTGCGTTATGGGGGCCGGGTCGATCTGCTGCTGGAACGTGTGGCCAATTTCATGCGCGACCGCGAACAGGCCGAGCAGGATCTGTCTGCCATGACGGCCGAAACGCGTCTGTCCGCCTGGGTGTTGAGTCTGCTGCCGGTGGCCGTGTGCTGTCTGATCATTTCCTTCAATGCGAGCTATTTTTTGAAGATGTGGAATGACGCCAGTGGCCGCAACATCATCTGGGCGGCAGCTGCTTTACAGGTCTTTGGTGTGCTGCTGCTCTACCGCATGGCCAAGCTCGATGAGGGGGCAGATTGATGGAGACATCCCGTCTTTTGCTGATGCTGAGCGTGGCATTTCTGGCCTTGGCGGCGCTGATCGGGGCGGCTTTGATTGCCTATGCACATCAGCGACGCGAACGCAGCAGTCAGGTGGTGCAGGATGCACTGAGCCGCAGCGGCGCGGCTGCGGCGAATGAGGCTGCTACGCCTGCCAGGCCCGCAGATCTGCTGCGTTCGCTCAATGGCGATGGCGACCTGCCTGCACACTGGCTCAATACCTCGTTTGGCAAGGCGCTGGTTGCACAGGAAGACCGCATTCTGCTGAGCAAATGCGGCTGGGGATCGACTCGCGCGCAGCTGCAATACCTGATAGCGCGCTGCGTGGTCTCTGTATTGCTTGTGCTGCTTGCTGCCTTTGCTTTTTCGGGCAGCAAACAATTTCTGCTCTACCTGTTTGCTGCGTTCACCATAGGTTTTCTGCTTCCCAAATGGGTGCTGCGCAGCGTGGCGCGCCGCCGCAGGGCCAGCGTTGCTCGCGAGCTGCCTTTGCTCGTCGATTTGCTGGGCTTGCTGCAAGGCACGGGCATGAGTCTGGACCAGACCCTGCAGGTGATTGGTTCTGACTTCGGCAATGTCATGCCCGTGCTTTCGCGAGAGATACAGCTGGCCAACCAGCAGTACAGCCGGGGCAGCACGCGCGAGCGCTCCTTTGGACGCATGAGCGAGGTCTATCAGAA
Organism: Comamonas thiooxydans; assembly: GCF_002157685.2. Classification (NCBI taxonomy): domain Bacteria; kingdom Pseudomonadati; phylum Pseudomonadota; class Betaproteobacteria; order Burkholderiales; family Comamonadaceae; genus Comamonas; species Comamonas thiooxydans. The sequence goes on along the minus strand of NZ_AP026738.1, from coordinate 5,550,549 downwards.
CGACAACCTGGCCAATCTGACATCGCTGATGATTCAGATCGACAGATACGGCGGAGCCGTGCAGGAGCCGCTGCGCATTTTTGGCGAACGTCTGCGTGAGCAGCGCAAGGCCAAGATGAAGGAGTTGATAGGAAAGATCTCGGTCAAGATGACTGCCGTCATGGTGGTGACGTTGCTTCCGGCCCTGATCATCATTACAGCCGGACCGGGGTTCCTTGCCGTGATCCGGGCACTGGGAGGGATGACAAAATGAAAAAAGAAAGTCGATATCTGATGCCGCCGTTGGCGGCTGCAACCATGGCCCTGCTGTCGGGCTGCTCCAGCATGGGCAATCTGCTGGGGCAGAACCAGCCCGTGCTGTCGCCGGCGGCCCTGGCCGCAGCAGACAGACCGCTGGAGAAGGAGGCGGTGGTCGACACGCAGGACACCTACCTCTCTCTGGTCAAGCAGATGCAGTCCAAGTCGCTCTGGTATGCCTCCATCGCGCACCTGGATGCGCTGGACAAGCAGTGGGGCGCTTCCAGCGATTCGCGGCTGTTGCGCGCCGATGCATTGCGTCAGGTGGGGCAGCTCAGTGCGGCCATCCCCATTTATCAGGGCCTGCTGGGCAGCGCCAAGGACGGTGCCGCGCGCTATGGCCTGGGCCGTGTGGCCGCAGAGCAGGGCGACTTTCGCAGTGCCGCTCAACAGATGGAGCAGGCGCGCATGAGCAACCCTGTGGACTCGCGCCTGCTGACCGATCTGGGCTACGCCTATCTGCGTGCGCATGATCTGAACGCGGCGCGCATTCCGCTGATGCAGGCGGCGCAGCTCAACCCCGAGGATGCACAGGTCAACGTCAACCTGAGCCTGTTCATGATGGTCAGCGGCCAGAGCGCGCAGGCCGAGGAATTCATGCGCCAGCGCAAGCTGGATGCCCAGACCCAGCAACTGGTCAAGGAGCAGGCCGGGGAGTGGCTGAGGACTGCAAGCCTGACAGCAGCAAAGCCTGCCGCGGCTGCGACGGGAAAGGTCGTCAACCTCTCCCGTCCGGAAGTGAAAACCGCTCCCGAGGCCGTGGCCAGTTCCGGCAAATCCGCCGAAGTGCCAGAGCCTGCTGCAGTGCAGGAGGTACCCGCCGCAAAAAAACCCGTACCGGAGCCTGAAGCAGCAAAGGCTCCGGTAGTGGTAGTCAAGGCAGCGGAGTCTGTGCCATCTCGTACCGCTCCGTTGCCGCTGCCCCAAGCGCAGCCCATGGTGGCGCGGAATGTGGAGCGTGCGCCCAGCGGCGGTCAGTGGATGGTCTCTGGCGGCAGCTTTGATGCAGGAAGGCCGCGTCACCCCGGTCAGGGGGCGAGCCAGCTTGTGCTGGCCGCTCCGCAGACCTATGCCTATGCGCCACCTGTGCCTGTGCAGGCAATAGCTGCTCCTGTCGATGTAGCGGCTACCGCTCCATTGGAGAGGACATCAGTACCAAAGCAGTCTGAAGTGACCATAGATAAAGCGCAGCAGGCTCCTGTCTCGATAGCGAAAGCTGTGCCACCGCAGGAGACGCCCAAGTCAGCACAGCCTCTGCTTACCGAGGTGATGCCCGCAAAACTGCAGCAGGCGCAGCCGGCACCGGCTTCGCGGGCCGAGCCTGCAGTGCTGCCCATGATCGCGCGCCAGCCCGTGCGCCCGACAAGATCGGTACCGGAGGCTGCGGTGGTGATGGCTGCTGTACATCCTGCCGCCGTTCGCCAAGCCGGTGAATCCGGTAGCAAACAGGCCGTGCAAGTCCTGCTGCCCCAGCGAGCGGCGGCGAGCGGCTTGTTTTTCGAGACGCCCGATGAAGATGCCGGCAGCAAGCCCGCAGCTTCTGCCAAGAAGAGTGCACCCGAGCGTGCCTGGCCCTGAACCTTCAAGGAGTCCCCATGAGTACGCAGACAGCATTCACCCAACGGGCCCGCGCATTCACCCTGGCGTTGATGGCACTGGGAACGGCCTCGGTCGCCATGGCGCAGGCCGGCAGCAGTACTGGTATCGGCACGGGCGTGAGCAATATGAGTGCGCCCCGAAGTGCGGCAGCGATGCCCGCAGCAACTGCACAGGCCGCAGTGACGCAGACACCGGCTCCCGGCAATGCCTCCCTGACACCGCCGGCAAGCAATCGTGTGGGCGATGCCACCAGCTATCTGCTGGCGCTGCAGGCCAGTGGCCAGTACGCATCGCGCAATGTCTATCCCGTGACAAGCGATGTAGCCCAGCGCAGCTATCAGCGCTATCTGGAGAGCTTTACTCACAAGATCCCGGAAAGCACGGAAACACAAGTGGGCAGCAAGACAGGTGGTAGCCGCTAGGCGGTCAGTGAGGTTCTCTGCATGCAGTCTTTTGCCAAAGACCTGAGCCGTGTTCGCACTCGTCGCCAATCGGGCTCCGTGGCGATGCTGGGGGCGCTATGGCTGATGATTGCCGTGATCTGTCTGGCAACCATCGATATCGCCAATATGTTCTGGCAGAAAAGGGAATTGCAAAAAATTGCGGACCTGGCTGCTTTGGCGGGGGCGGTATTGCCCCTGGATAAGGCATGTTCATCAGCGACAACTGCGAATACAAAGAAGATTGCCGCAGCCAATGGCATGCAAGTTGATGATGAATTTGAGGCGAAATTTGGATTATGGAAACCAGATTCTAAGAAGAGTATTGATCAATATTTTAGTGACGGAAATCAAGCAGATAGTAATGCATGCAACGTGAAAATACGCCGTAATGTTGCATACTTGTTTTTGTTTCCTTCGGGTGGAAGCAAGAGTCGTTTGGTAAGTGCCGAGGCCACAGCCATCGTTGCCTCAAAACCTATGGCGACAGTGCTAATACGTAGCACTCTGGCGAGCGTTGACGGAGGTGTCCTTAATGCCCTGTTAACCAGTCTTTTAGGTACTAATGTAAATCTGAATGCTGTGAGTTGGCAAGGTATTGCTAAGCTGAACGTAAATCTCTTGAAGACTTTTGATTCCCTTTTGAAAATCAATGCAAATATTGGAGGGTATGAGGAGCTTCTAAAGTCTAATATTCGTCTTGCTGATTTAGTGAATTCCATGATTAACGCGGTTGAACCAGGAAATTTTCTCTCGGCAGATCTTGTAGGATTAAAGGAGTTGTCACTGTTGAACTTTGGTAATCTTCAAGTAAAACTTGGAGATTTGATAAAGTTGGAAAATACAAACCCTGGTTCTGCGCTGAATTTAGGGGTTAATGCTTTAGAGTTAATCCAGGGGGCGTTGCAGGTGGCTGGGAAAGATCATGCTCTGGAATTAAATTCGGGAATTCTGGGACTGCTGAAAATAAAAATGAAAATTATAGAGCCTGCGCAGATGGCTATTATTGGGAATCCATTTGATAATAATGTGAAGATTGAGGCCCGTACGGCTCAGGTTCGCTTGTGGGTGGCGCTTAGTACAGCTTCGAGTCCTATAGGATCTGTTCTTAATACTGTCCTCGGATTGGTGGTGGATTTGCTGAAGCTTGTTCTCAGTTTGGTAGTGAATATCGAAGTTCTTCCAGAGTTTAGAAATTTAAATCAACTTAATTTGGATGTGCTGGTGGATGTGGCTAGGGGGTATGCTCGAATTGATTCTGCGGATTGTACTGATGCGCAACATCGTGTTGATTTGACTGTGGAGAAGGCGCTGGTCGATGTTTATGTGGGCCAGCTTGCGGGAGGGGATATTAATCAACGAGAGCTGCAAGCGTTTGGTTCTAGTATCCCGCAGGTAAAACCTCTCACTATTATTGATATTGGCAGTCGGGTCTGTGTAGTTCTTGGTCTTATTTGTGGTCCTCGGACTGAAGGGAGTCAAGGAAATATTAAGTTAGGAGGTCATCTAAAATTGGCAGCAGATACAAAGTCAGTCAGCTATGTTAATTCGGTAGGTAAGAAAAATATCAATGATTTTTCGGAGGTGAAGGAATTAGTTGATGAGCGTATCTACCATAAAGTGCCATTTTCTAATGTTAAAAATATCTCAGATTTGCTTCAGGGAGGTAATTTGATAGAAATTAATATTGGAGCCGGTGTCAGTGATTCTCAAAAATTCTCGTTGGTGGATTCGTTGCTGAAAAATGTATTGAAACCAGTTCTTTCAATATTGGATCCTCTTGCCCCATTCTTGGATGGTTTGCTAAATGCGTTGGGAATTCATTTGAATGAGATAGAGGTGGCTCCGTATCTGCAGTGTCGTAGCTCAAGTGAACTAGTCTATTAATTCGATTTTCCGTTAGTTATCTAGATAGTTATCAGCAATGTAGATTTAATCATTAAACCTGCTGCGGTGAAAGTGCTTGGATCAATGTCTGCATACGCACAGAAGCTCTATCGCCAGAGAATTGCATTCGTTGAGTGTGGACTAAGGTATTGATGCTCCATGCAAGCCAAACCGTCCCCACAGGCTTGTCGGCAGAGCCGCCACTCGGCCCGGCAACCCCCGTCACGGCAATGCTGACCTGGGCGCGTGAGTGACGGATGGCGCCTTCGGCCATGGCACGCACGACTTCTTCGCTGACGGCGCCGTGCTTGGCGATCAGCTCGGCGGGCACGCCCAGCATCTCGGTCTTGGCCTCGTTGGAGTAGGTCACGAAACCACGCTCGAACCACTGGCTGGAGCCTGCGAGATCGGTGCAGGCTGCGGCAATCATGCCGCCGGTGCAGCTTTCGGCTGTTGCCAGCATCCAGCCTTTTTCGGTCAGTCTGGCTGCCAGTTGCTGAACCAGTTCTTCGATATGGGCTTCTTGTTTGCTCATCGTCTCCTCCAGGACTCACGCGGTCAGAAGAAATGCCGCCAGAGGGCCACGACCAGCAGGGTGCAGAAGGCAGCAACCAGGTCATCCCACATGATTCCCCAGCCGCCGCGCGGGCCGAAGCCTTTGAACAGGCGGTCGGCCCATTTGACGGGCTGGGGCTTGACGGCATCAAAAAAGCGGAACAGCGCAAAGCAGGTGAGCTGACCCCAGAAGCCCATGGGCATGCACAGCCACAGAACGATCCACATGGCGACCACTTCGTCCCAGACGATATGGCCGGGGTCGGCCACGCGCATATGTTTTGCGGTGACGGTGCAGGCCCACCAGCCTACGGGAATGCTGGCGGCAATCAGCCAGCCGATCTGTGCCGGGCTCAGCCACAGTGCCAGCACCAGATAGGCCAGCCAGGCCCACAGGCTGCCCACCGTGCCGGGGGCGACGCGGGGCAGGCCGGAGCCAAAGCCCAGAGCAATCAGATGGGCCGGATGCTGCAGCATGAACTTCACGCTGGGGTGGGCGATTCCCGCCGCACTCATGCCGGGGCGTGCTTTGTTATTGATAGCTGCTTGCGCAATACCCACATGCGCTGCGGCGCTGTTTGATGAATCGTCCGTCATGGCGTGATGATACGCGCTGCCTTATTGCAGGCCGGAGATGGGCTGGTTTTCGGGGAAGCGGATTTGGTGCGTGGCCTGGAACTGGGCCGTGCTGCGGGCGGCCAGATTCTGCTCCCAGGCAACCATGCCGTTTTGCGTATTCCAGCTGGTGGTGGCAGGCTGCGGGTTGTACTGCGACTGCACCTTGATCTGCTCATTGCGCGAAACAGGGGCCGAGTCCAGTACCTGCAGTGCGATGGGCTGGTTGTGGCGGTTTTCCACGGCGTAGCTGCGCACGATGCTGCGCTCGGTCTTGCTGCCGGCCCAGCCGCCGCTGCCGGTATGGCTTTGCGCAGGCAGGCGGCGCACCACGACGTTGTCATCGCGGCCAAAAGACAGCCCTTGCGCCAGCGCCTGGGCGTTGCCAAAGTCCAGTCTGCCATTGCCAACCAGTGCTTCGTCCCGGAACAGAGCTACCGGGCCCGCGGGCCAGATGCCTGGCGGAGCCTGCAGCGTGGCAATCAGATAGGCCGCTTCTTCCATGGCCGGCGCGGTGCGGGTCAGCAAGCTGGTAGCCAGATTTTCCTGGCCTAGCGACAGCGTGATGCGCTCGGCGCTGGAGGGCACGCTGATCTTGTACGGCACGATGAATTGCGTGCTGTAGGCCGTATTGATGCTGGAGACATCGAGCACCGGCAAGTCCGGTGCCGCTGCCTCTTCGCGCATGGCCCTGGCTCCGCCGCGCGCCATCATGGCGACGGGGGCCGGTGCCGGAGCGGCGGGAGGTAGTGGCTGAGCGATATCGACTGTCCAGGGGCGCGGCATAACGCCCTGGGTGCTGCGGCCGGGCTGGCCGGTGGAAAGGCGCAGGCGTACATTGCTCCAGTCCTCGCCACTGGCCTGCACGACCAGGGCCTGGCGCTCCAGCTGCACCTGCTGTCTGGCAGTGTTCAGCTGTGCACGGTAGCTGGGCTGCCAGCTGGGGCCGCGCACCTGATAGCTCAGGCGCACATTGGCAGCGCGTGCGCTGGCCAGCTGCACGCTGACTTTCATGACCTGAGACTGCTCGGAGCCCGTGCGGTCGCGCTCCTGGCGCAGGGGCTGCAGCTGTGCCAGCAGGTCTTGCTTCTGGCGCTGAATCTGGTGGGCACGCAGGCTGTTGTCGCGGCTGGTCTGGCGCAGTACCTGGCTGGTGCCGGCGATCTGAGCGGGGCTTATTCTGGCTTCGTCGCCAGGCTTGCTCATGCCTTGCAGAAAGTCGCCCACCAGCCTGGCGGCGCCTTCTTCGGCCTCGATGCTCGCAAGCTGATCCTCAAGGCTGCGAATCTGCTGATCCAGCGGGCTGGTGCATTCCTTGGCAGCCATCTGCCTGGACTGCATCAGGGTCTTGATCTCACCCACGCGCACGCCTTCGTCGCCGCTGATCTGCAGACTCTGCGTATCCACGCTGGCGGGCAGGCATTCAAAGCTGAGCAGGCGGGTCTGGGCGTCAATGCGTGCCTCGCGCTGTATGGCGGCGATGCCAGGATAGAGCGTGACCTCGGTGATAGGCGCGCGATTGCCCGAGACACTGAGGCTGCTGGCGTCGGCCAGGGCGAGCCCGGGCAGAGTAGCTGCAACACAGACCATGGACACAGGCAGAAGACGGCTTGAACGCATTGGCAGCTCTTGTGGGCAGTGGACAGGGCTTGAGCTTAACCCAGGCGGTTTTCTATCCCTTTCCTGGCGCCTCTTGCGTTCGGCCCGCGTTTCTTGCGTTCATCCGCCGAAGTGGTCGAAGGACTTCCAGCAGTTTTGCAGCAGGGCGCCGTCCGCACCGATCACGCGTAGACCCTGCTCGGCATCGATGCGGCCTATGCGATGCACCGGCGTGCCGCTGGCAGCGCCTGCTGCCAGCACGTCGGCATGCCGGGCTGCGGGGGCGGTAAAACACAGCTCGTAGTCGTCGCCGCCGGCCAGCGTGCATTGCTGCTGGATTGTTGAATCCAGTTGCCATATGGCGCTTTGAGGATAAGTGCTTGCAGCTATCAAAGGAGTAGTGCGTCGGCTGTCTACCGTGGCGCCAACCTGGGACAGTTCCAGGATATGACCGAGATCGCCGAGCAGACCGTCGCTGACATCCAGCGCACTGCTGGCAATGCCGCGCAGCGCCAGGCCCAGCGCTACGCGCGGCGTCGGTGCTTCCAGCCGCTGGCGGGCCTGCTGCAGCAGCTCGGCAGGCAAGGGCGCATGGCCCAGCATGGCCTCCAGTGCCAGGCGTGCGTCGCCCAGAGTGCCACTGACCCAGATCTCATCGCCGGCCCTGGCGCCGCTGCGCAGCAAGGCCTGGCCGGCAGGGACTTCGCCGAACACGGTAATGCAGATATTGAGCGGGCCGCCTGTGGTGTCGCCACCGATCAACTCGCATTCATGGGCATCGGCCAGGGCCAGCAGGCCGGCCGCAAACTCGCTGATCCAAGCTTCGTCGACGCCGGGCAGGGAGAGGGCCAGCGTGAACGCCAGAGGCCTGGCACCGCTGGCGGCCAGATCGCTGAGGTTGACGGCCAGAGCCTTGTGACCGAGCAGGCGCGGGTTCACATCGGCAAAGAAGTGGCGGCCCTCGACCAGCATGTCGCTGGAGATGGCCAGTTGCATGCCCGGGGTCGGGGCCAGCAGCGCGCAATCGTCGCCCACGCCAAGGGCGGCGCGACGTACGGGGCGCTGGAAATAGCGGCGGATCAGATCGAATTCACCCATGAAGTCTCTGGCCGCCCGCAATGCTGCGGCCTGGTGAGCCGCTGGTCAGCGGCGGTTGATGGTCAAGGCCAGAAAAAGCTCAGCGGCCTGCGCCAGAAGCGCTGGCGTATGGCCTTGTAGATGCGCGAGCGGTCCACGCCGCTGACGTTGTGGGCACGCAGGGCGACGCGGAAAGCCAGGTAGAAGCTCACTCCCACATTCAGCGCCGCATTGAAGGGCAGCATGGCCACGGCCCACCACAGCAGATCGTCATGCAGCACCTCCCAGCCCAGTGATGCCACGGCCACGCCGATCTGACCCGTGGATAAGGTGACGTGGCGTACTTCCAGACCCAGACCGAAAAAGGCCGCAAATGCAGGCACCAGGCCCAGCATGAAACCCAGCGAGATATTGGATGCCAGGCTGGAGACATTCTTGCGCAAGAAGCTTGCCCAGCGATCCGCGCGGCCCATGCCCAGAAAGCGGGTGATGCGCGGGTTGTAGCGAATCACCGAATCGATATTGCGCAGCACAAACCAGTTTTCCGCGCCGCCGGCAATCAGGCTGCTGACAAACAGCAGCACGCCGGTAAAGGCGGCGAAGAGCACGGACGGCCCCAGCAGGCTCAGCGAGTCCAGCACCTGGCGGGCATGCGGGGTGCTGAGCGCCTGATGACCGACCAGATAGGCATAGCCCAGCGACAGCAGCAGCGCCCCGGGGAAGACGATGAGCACGTTGCCCAGAATGGCGGCCACCTGGGAGCGCACCAGATGGGCGACTTCATCGACGAATTCCTGGATGGAGCCATCACTTTGGATGTCCTTGAGCTTGGCAGCCATGGCCGGCGCCGTCATGGCCGGCTGCTTGGTGGCCACCGTGAAGTGCAGCATCTGGATCAGCACAAAGCTGATGGCGTAGTTGAAGCCCGCAGCCAGCCCCGACCAGAAGACGGACAGCCCCAGCGCATACAGTGCAAATTTGGCCAGCGTGGTGAAGGCCATCACAAAGCCGCCGCCCGCGGCCTTGGCAACCATCTTGCGGTATTCGCTGCCATCGCGGGTGATGTAGTGCTCGCCGGTTTCTGCACTGCGCTCGGCCACCTTGGCGGCCAGCAGCGATGAGTTGGTGGACATCAGCGCACGCACGCTTCGGCGCTCTATGCCTACGGCCACGAGGTTGGAGAGCAGCTCGGATGTTTCGTAGGCGCGGTCTTCGGCCAGCAGGCAATCGAGCAGGCGGCGAATGCGCAGAATGCGCGCACGTACCTGGCGCAGGCGGAAGATCAGTCCGACGGAAATGCCTTCGGCCTCGACGTAGGAGTACACCGAGGATACGGCGGCGCGGCAGGCCTCGAGCCGCTCGCGCAACTGGGCGGCAGCGGCGTCGCGCCTGTCGGTGGTGCGCAGCGGCAGCATGACCTCCACGCGCAGGTTTTCCACATCGTGGATCAGCGCATGAAACGGCTTTTCCTCGCGTGCCTGCTCGCTCATGCGCAGACGCAGCTCAGGGGCAAAGCCCGTGGAGAGAATCTGGCCCGCGCAATAGGTGATGGCGTCCAGCAGATTGCGCTCCCAGAAGCTCACGCCTTCATCCTGCTGCTGCGGGGTCAGCAAGGTGGTGATGCGGGCCATGAGCTGGCTGTCCAGCGCATGCAGCCAGCGGGCGTCGAAACGCTCGGGAAAGACCAGCATGAACAGCTCGGAGGCGTCCTCTGTCTCGGGCGTGCTGGGCAGCAGCTTGTAGCGCAGGCGCTCGGCCACTTCGCTGGCCATGGCAGTGCGCGGGGCAAAGCCGAAATCGGCCAGCAGGGCGGTGATGTCCACCGTCTCCATCAGCGTCTGGCTCCAGCGGCGCAGCCGGGCCAGGGCTTCGGGGTCGGCCTCGAAGGCCTCTACGATCTGTTTCACGCGCTGCACGGCGCCTTCGACAGAGGGTTCGGCTGCGCGTATCCATTCGGCCAGATGGATCAGCCACAGATGGCGTTGCGCAAGGCCTGCATCGGGGTCCAGGGACGCCAGCAGGCCGGGCAGGTCAAGAGTGCTTTTCTTCATGCAAATCTGGGGTGGCTGCCTTAGTGCAGAACGCGCTTCTCTGGCATGGGCATGGGGTCCCCGGACTCGTTCATCTGCAGCACGAAGAGCGGAATCTCGCATTCGAAGGTTTCGCCCTCGTGATTCACGCAGAGATAGCTGCCGCGCATGGTGCCCGTGGGCGTGCGCAGCTGGCAGCCGCTGCTGTATTCAAAGGATTCACCAGGCTGCAGCAGCGGCTGTCGGCCCACCACGCCCAGGCCTTTGACCTCTTCGACATGGCCCAACTCGTTGGTGATGATCCAGTGCCGCGCAATCAGCTGCGCCGGCACCTCCCCCGTGTTGGTGACGGTAATGGTGTAGGAAAACACATAGACGCCTGCAGCCGGGGCGGATTGCTCGGGCAGGTAGGCGGGCTGGACTTGGACCAGAAACTCATTCATCGGCATGAGCTAATGGTAACTGCGACAATTGCAAACCATGAGCCCAACCTACCGTATTGCCCCCTCCATCCTGTCAGCCGACTTCGCCCGTCTGGGTGAAGAAGTGCGTAATGTCATTGCGGCTGGCGCCGACTGGATCCACTTTGACGTGATGGACAACCATTACGTGCCGAACCTGACCTTCGGCCCCATGATCTGTCAGGCTTTGAAGCCTCATTCGGTCACGCCCGATGGCAAGCCCGTGCCCATCGATGTGCATCTGATGGTGCAGCCCGTGGACGATCTCGCCACCGCCTTTGCCAAGGCTGGTGCCGACTACATCAGCTTCCACCCCGATGCATCGCCGCATGTGCATCGCAGCGTGCAGAACATCAAGGCCCACGGCTGCAAGGCCGGTCTGGTGTTCAATCCCGCCGCCTCGCTGGAGGTGCTGGACTGGATGATCGAAGATATCGATCTGATCCTGCTGATGAGCGTGAACCCTGGCTTTGGTGGTCAAAGCTTTATTGACAGCACGCTGCGTAAGATCGAAAAGGTCCGCAAGTTGATCGATGCTTCTGGCAAAGACATTCGCCTGGAAGTGGATGGCGGCATCAAGGAAGCCAATATCCGTGCCGTCGCCGATGCCGGTGCCGACACCTTTGTGGCTGGCAGCGCCATCTTCGGCAAGCCGGATTACAAGGCTGTCATCGACACCATGCGCAAGAATCTTGCGTAACTTCCCCTGAGGAAATGCGCCTCTTGCCCCGGGGCAGCTCCCTCGCACCAAGGCGGCAAGTCCGCCTGGGTCTTGCTCGCTGTCCTGGCTTCGGCTGCGCTTGATGCACGAGCGCTGCTTTTGGAGTCGGGGTATGAGAGTTTTAGTATTTTTGGCTGCAAGCCCAATATTGATAAGCGCATGCAGCTATTGAATTGATAGTTGTATGAAGCTGAATCTGCCTGCTCCCGCCGCCGCCCTGGAACTGGATGCCGTCATGGTCGACCTCGATGGCACCATGGTGAACACGCTGGGTGACTTTGCCGAAGCGCTCAACCGCATGCTGGCCGATCTGCAATTGCCGGCCATCAAGCCGCAGATCATCGAGAGCATGGTGGGCAAGGGCAGCGAGCATCTGATCCGCTCCGTGCTGGCGCATGTGGGGGCATCGGACATCGATGCCCTGTATCCCCAGGCCTGGCAGCGTTATGAGCACCATTACCTGGCCATCAACGGCCAGTTTGCCGATGTCTATCCGGGCGTCGCCGAAGGTCTGCAGGCACTCCAGTCCCTGGGGCTGCGCATGGCCTGCCTGACCAACAAGCCTTTGTCCTTTGCCCAGCCCCTGCTGGCTGCCAAGGGGCTGGACGGCTTTTTCGACTGCGTGTTCGGTGGCGACTCCTTCCCGCGCAAAAAGCCCGACCCCATGCCGCTGGTTGAAACCTGCAAGGCCTTGGGCAGCGAACCCGCACGCACGCTGATGGTGGGTGACTCCAGCAACGATGCCCAGGCCGCCCATGCCGCAGGCTGCCCCGTGGTGCTGATGACCTACGGCTACAACCACGGTCAGCCCATCACGGCTGTCGAGGCCAGGGCCCATCTGGATTCGTTGGAGCAGCTTGTGGTGTGATGTCGTCTGTTGGCTTGCATATCTGGCAAGAAAGAGTGCGGATAAGCATATTTGCTAGAGTCATTTGCTTTGTTTGAACCCATGTCGGCTTGTGCATCGCCTTGCAGCCGGCAGAGAACGAAGGAGGACTCACGCCACATGCACGGATTGCACCTGACTGCCGACCTTTACCAATGCGCAGGCCATGAGCGCTACATGCTCGATGCCGACGCCATCGCCGGGCTTTGCCGCGAACAGACTGCGGCCTCGGGGCTGACCCTGGTGGATGACACCTGGGTGAAGTTTCCGCCCTATGAAGGCCAGCCCGGCGGGGTGACGGGTACGGTGCTGCTGGCGGAGTCCCATCTGGCCATACATACCTGGCCCGAGACGGGCAGTGTCACCATCGACGTCTACGTGTGCAATTTTTCGGCCGACAACTCGGGCAAGGCCCGCAGGCTGATGGAAGGCGTGATCGACGCTTTTGCGCCGAAAAAGGTGTTGCGCCAGCAATTGATGCGCGGCGACATCGGCATGGCGCAGCCGGCAGACCATGACGTGGACCCTGCACCCGAGCCCGAATCCGGATGGGCCCTGGAGCAGCTCACGCCCCATGCACGCTTTGGCTATCGCGCGACGGCGTTGCAGACGCTGCAGACCTCGTACCAGAAGCTGGAGCTGCTGCAGACGCCGCAGTTCGGCAAGGTGCTGCGTCTGGATGATTGCTTCATGACCTCCGAGGGCGAGGAGTTTTTCTATCATGAGGCCCTGGTGCACCCGGCCGCCATGGCTCACCCCGCGCCGCGCAAGGCCTTGATTCTGGGTGGGGGTGATGGTGGGGCCGCCGAGGAGCTGCTCAAGCATCCGAGCATAGAGCGCGTGGTGCTGGCCGAGCTGGACGAGGCCGTGGTGCAGTTCTCGCGCCAGCATCTGCAAGCCGTGCATCGCGGCGCGCTCGATGATGCCCGTGTCGAGGTCTGCATAGGCGACGGTCTGACCCTGATGGAGGCCACCGATGAGCGCTTTGATCTGGCGCTGATGGATCTGACCGATCCAGACACCCCGGCCAGCGCCTTGTACGCGCCTGATTCGCTGGCACGCATGAAGCGCGTGCTGGCGCCGGGCGGCGCGCTGGTGCTGCATCTGGGCAGTCCCGTCTTCCACGGCCCGCAGGTGGCTGAGCTGGTGCGCAGCCTGCGTCAGCAGTTTGCCGTGGTGCGCTGCTACGGCCTCTACATTCCGCTTTACGGCGCTTACTGGGGGCTGGCCGTGGCCTCCGATGAGCTGGATCCGCTGGAGCTGAAGGCGCAGCAAGTGGCCGAGCGCCTCAGGCAGCGCAAGGTGCCGGATCTGCAGTACTACAACGAGCAGGTGCACGGCGCGCTGTTTGCGCTGCCCAACTATTACCGCGAGCTGCTCAAGTGAGTCAGCCAGCCTCGCCCAGCAGCGCTTTCTTGAGCTGCTGATCGGCGGGCCTGGGCCCGAGCCAGATGCCCAGCAGGGCGTTGAAGAACTCGGGCTCCTTGAAGGCCTCGCCCTGTGGCTGGCCCTTGACGGTCACGATGGCGCCCTGGCCGGGCAGCCAGTCCACCATGAAGCTCTCGCCTGCAAGCAGTTTTTTGTGCTGGGTGAAGATCTCGCTCATGCGCATCACCCCCGGAATCAGCTTGGAGAAGGCGGCCCGTTCCATATTGTCTTCCATGCCGCGCGAGAACAGCTTGCCCAGCTCGGCCGAGTCGATATCGCGCAGCATGGTCACGCTGATGCGCTTGGGGCCGGGCAGGGCGGCAATTTCCTGCAGGCTGCGTGCCGGCTTTTCCAGATACAGGCCGGCGGTATAGACCTTGAAAACGGCCTTGTAGCGGGTGCCTGCGCCATTGAGTTCCAGCGTCCTACCCTGGGACTGCAAGCTGGGGGCATAGATGACACCGTGAAGTTTCACGGGCTCGGAGGGCGTGCCTTGTGCCTGAGCGGCCGGGCAGGCAAGAGCGGCTGCCAGCAGCAGGGCTGGCATCAAACGGGCACTGGGCATGGCTGTCTCCTCGTGATTTCCGGTCGAGCAGTTCTGGTGACCGCTTCGCTTTGCGCGCCGTGGGCCCGCGTTCCGGTGAAAACGGTATGTTTGTTTTTGCCCGTGATTGCCGCAATCAGGTCTGTCCCCAGCATGGAGGTCATTGCACGGCATCGGAGCGTCATTGTTTGCGCGACAGCGCTATGCGCTACACTGTCCGCATCATGTTCATTCATCGCACGTTCAATGCAGGTTGTGGAGACCGGGGAGCCTGGCCCTGGCGTAAGCCTGCACATCTGAACTGCTGAAGCACCCGGCACGAGCCCGGCGTGCACCCCGCGGCCCCATGCTTCGCATACTTCGGGCCACTTGGAATGAACCGGCGCATCCTTTCTTCAAACGCGTCATCTGCCCGTAATCAATCCGTGCAGATGCACCATGCGCCATGACTCCCGGAGCTTCTCCCGTGATCACGGAACTGGAATTCAAATCGCTTGCGGCCCAAGGCTATAACCGCATCCCGCTGTTGATCGAGGCCTTTGCCGACCTCGAAACCCCGCTGTCCCTCTATCTCAAGCTGGCCCATGCCAATGGCGACGGCAAGTACAGCTTCCTGCTGGAATCCGTCGTCGGCGGCGAGCGCTTCGGCCGCTACAGCTTCATCGGCCTGCCGGCACGCAGCTTTGTGCGCGCCTCGGGCTTTGGCACTGAAGCCAAGACCGAAGTCGTGACCGATGGCAAGGTGGTGGAGACAGCCGGCGGCAATCCGCTGGACTTCATCGCGGCCTATCAGCAGCGCTTCAAGGTTGCCGTCACGCCGGGCATGCCGCGCTTTTGCGGCGGTCTGGCCGGCTATTTCGGCTATGACGCTGTGCGCTATATCGAGAAAAAGCTGGAGAACAGCTGTCCGCCCGACAGCCTGGGCACGCCCGACATCATGCTGCTGCAGTGCGAAGAGGTGGCCGTCATCGACAACCTCTCGGGCAAGCTCTACCTCATCGTCTATGCCAACCCCGGCGAGGCCGAAGCCTATACCCGCGCCAAGAAGCGTCTGCGTCAGCTCAAGGACCAGCTGCGCTATTCCGTCAGCGCGCCGCAGATTCGTGCCGGCGAGAGCTATCCCGCAGAGCGCAGCTTCGACAAGCAGGACTATCTGGACGCCGTGCAAAAGGCCAAGGAGCTGATTGCGGCGGGCGACTTCATGCAGGTGCAGGTGGGCCAGCGCATTCACAAGCGTTTCACGGCCTCGCCGCTGTCGCTGTACCGCGCGCTGCGATCGCTCAACCCCAGCCCCTATATGTACTTCTACCATTTCGGAGATTTCCATGTGGTGGGGGCCAGCCCGGAGATCCTGGTGCGCCAGGAGCGCACGCCCGACGGCCAGAAGGTCACGATTCGCCCTCTGGCCGGCACCCGTCCGCGCGGCAATACGGTGGAGGCCGACAAGGCCACCGAGCAGGAACTGATCGCCGACCCCAAGGAGCGTGCCGAGCATGTGATGCTGATCGACCTGGCGCGCAACGATATCGGCCGCATTGCCAGGACCGGCAGCGTCAAGGTGACCGAAGCCTTTGCCGTGGAACGCTACAGCCATGTCATGCACATCGTGAGCAATGTGGAAGGCATCTTGCAGGACGGCATGGACAATATGGACGTCTTCAAGGCCACCTTCCCTGCAGGCACGCTGACGGGCGCTCCCAAGGTGCATGCCATGGAAGTCATCGACCGGCTCGAGCCCAGCAAGCGCGGCATCTACGGCGGTGCCTGCGGCTATCTGAGCTTTGCCGGCGATATGGATCTGGCGATTGCGATCCGTACCGGCGTCATCAAGGACAACGTGCTCTATGTGCAGGCTGCTGCCGGCGTGGTGGCCGACTCCGTGCCCGAGCTGGAGTGGAGAGAAACCGAGCACAAGGCCCGCGCCCTGTTGCGCGCCGCAGAACTGGTAGAGGAAGGTCTGGAATGAGCCAAGCCATTGATCTGGTGCAGCACTGCACCACCATGGAAGATGTGCGCCGCAATGTGAATGCGCTCGACGATGTACTGGTGCCGCTGCTGGTCACACGCATCGGCTATATGCAGCAGGCGGCGCGCATCAAGGGGGACGTGGGCCAGGTGCGCGATGAAGCGCGCATCGAAGCCATCGTCAGCCGCGTGCGTGAGCGCACGGCGCAGGAGGGCGGCCAGCCCGATGTGATGGAGACCGTCTATCGCGCGCTGATGGAAGCCTGCATCGACTACGAACACCAGGAATTTGCGCGTCTGCGTGAGCCCAAGAAATCAGGGGAGTAAGACCATGAAACTGCTGATGGTCGATAACTACGACAGCTTTACCTACAACATCGTCCAGTACTTTGGCGAGCTGGGCGCGGAGGTGACCGTGGTGCGCAATGACGAAACCACGGTGGCCGAAGTCGAGGCGCTGATCGCGCGCGAAGGCATCGAGCGGCTGGTGATCTCGCCCGGCCCCTGCTCGCCCAACGAGGCGGGCATCTCGGTGGCGGCGATCAAGCATTTTGCGGGCAAGCTGCCGATTCTGGGCGTCTGCCTGGGTCACCAGAGCATTGGCGCGGCCTTTGGCGGCGACATCATCCGGGCGGGCCAGCAGATGCATGGCAAGACCAGCGTGATCAGCACCGATCAGAAGGGCGTATTTGCCGACCTGCCCAGGCAGTTCACGGTCAACCGCTATCACTCCCTGGTCATAGACCGGAACACGCTGCCCGAGTGCCTTGAAATCACGGCGACCAGCGAAGATGGTGAAATCCAGGGGGTACGCCATCGCGAACTGGCCATCGAGGGCGTGCAGTTCCACCCCGAGAGCATTCTGACCGAGCACGGCCATGTCATGCTGAAGAACTTTCTCGACCAGAAATAACAGCCGATTTATTGATAGCTGCCAGCGTATGTCGCTGCTTGATTTCAGATTGAAAGCAATAGGAATTCAAGTGAAGGCAAGCGCAAGAAGCTCCCAAAAGCATAGAGAGATATTGCAATGATCACTCCCCAGGAAGCGCTGCAGCGAACCATCGAGCATCGTGAAATCTTCCATGACGAAATGCTGCATCTGATGCGCATGATCATGCGCGGCGAGCTCTCGCCCGTGATGACGGCCTCCATCATCACCGGCCTGCGCGTGAAGAAGGAAACCATTGGCGAGATCTCGGCTGCGGCCGAGGTGATGCGCGAGTTCTCCAACAAGGTGAACGTGCACGACAAAAGGAATCTGGTCGATATCGTCGGCACCGGCGGCGACGGCGCCAACACCTTCAACATCTCCACCTGCTCGACCTTTGTGATTGCGGCGGCGGGCGGCAAGGTGAGCAAGCATGGCGGGCGCAGCGTCAGCAGCAAGTCGGGCAGCGCCGATGCCATGGAGGCGCTGGGCGTCAACATCAACCTCAACGCCGCGCAGATCGCCGATTGCATACGCGATGTGGGCATAGGCTTCATGTTTGCTCCCAACCATCATCCGGCCATGAAGAACGTGGCCCCCGTGCGCAAGGAGCTGGGCGTGCGCACCATCTTCAACATCCTGGGCCCGCTCACCAACCCGGCATCCGCGCCCAATATCCTGATGGGCGTGTTCCACGAAGACCTGGTCGGCATTCAGGTGCGTGCCCTGCAGCGACTGGGGGCTGAGCATGCGCTGGTCGTCTACGGCCGCGACGGCCTGGATGAAATCAGTCTGGGCGCGGGCACGCTGGTCGGCGAGCTCAAGGATGGCGTGGTGCGAGAGTATGAAGTCCATCCCGAGGACTTTGGTCTGCGCATGGCGGGTACGCGCTCGCTCAAGGTCGAGAATCCCGAAGAGTCCAAGGCCATGCTGATGGGCGTGCTTAAGGGGGAGCAGGGCCCGGCGCGCGATATCGTCTGTCTCAACTCCGGCGCCGCACTGTATGCCGCCAATGTGGCCGGCTCGATCGAAGAGGGCCTGGAGCGTGCGCAGAAGGCCATCGATAGCGGCGCGGCACTGGCCAAGCTCCAGGAGCTGGTCGCCTATTCGCAAAAGCTTGGCCAGGCTGCGGCATGAGCCTGCTGGATGCGCCCATCTGGAGCGATGCCGGCACCTGGATCGTGCTGGGCGTCTCCCTGCTGTTCATCGTGGTGGGCATAGGCATGCACCGCGTCATCATGAAGGTCTTGCGCGCCGACGCCACCAACAAGGAAAACCATGTCTGACATTCTGAAGAAAATCTGCGACGTCAAGGTCCAGGAAGTTGCCGCTGCCAAGAAGGCCGTGCCGTTTGCCGAGATGCGCCGCGATGCGGAAAGCCGTGTCTCCACGCGCGATTTCGTGGGTGCCATCCGTGCCAAGATTGCCAAGGGGCAGGCCGGCGTGATTGCCGAAGTCAAGAAGGCCAGCCCCAGCAAGGGCGTGATCCGCCCCGACTTCGATCCTGCCGATATCGCCCAGAGCTATATGGTGGGCGACGGCAAGATCAGTGCGGCCTGCCTGTCGGTGCTGACCGACCGCCAGTTCTTCCAGGGCCAGCCCGACTATCTCAAGCAGGCCCGCGCGAGCACGCTGCTGCCGGTGCTGCGCAAGGACTTCATGGTCGACCCCTATCAGATCTACGAATCGCGGGTGATGGGCGCTGACTGCGTGCTGTTGATCGCCGCCTGCCTGGACGATGCGCAGATGGCAGAGATGGAGCAGATTGCGCACAGCCTGGACATGGATGTGCTGGTGGAAGTGCATGACGGCGAGGAGTTGCAGCGCGCTCTCAAGCTCAAGACGCCGCTGGTGGGTATCAACAACCGCAATCTGCGCAGCTTCGAGGTCGATATTCAGACCACGATTGCCCTCAAGAAGGATGTGCCCGCCGATCGCCTGCTGGTGACCGAGTCCGGCATCCTGACCAGGGACGATGTGACGACCATGCGTGATGCGGGCATTGACGCCTTCCTGGTGGGCGAGGCCTTTATGCGTGCCCGCGAGCCGGGCGAGGCTCTGGCCCAGTTGTTTCAGTAAACAGTGGGCGGCTGTGCCGGTTCAGCGCAGAACCTGCACATCGGCATCCAGAAAATAGCCGGCACCACGCTTGGTCTTGAGCAGCGTGGGCGCACGGCTCGATGCTTCGACCTTGCGGCGCAAGCGCAGCATCTGCACATCAATGGCACGGTCAAAGACATCGTCTTCGGCCTGCGTCAGGTCCATGATCTGCTCACGGCTCATGATTTGCCTGGGACGTTTGAGCAGGGCCAGCAGCAGTGCGAATTCGCTCTTGGTCAGTCCCACCTCATGCCCGGCAGCGCTGATGAGGCTGCGCGAGCGCAGCCTCAACTCCCAGTCGGCAAACTTGAAGCCCTGGGGACTCAAGGTGAACGCAGGGCGGGCGCAGGAAAAGAAGGCCTGCGCGGCAGAGGCTTGTGAGTGACTGGCAGAAGATGTGTGCATGAATAACTCCTTGTGAGCCTGAGCCGCCAAGTGGCCAGCTATGTTGAAGTCGATTCTTTGCAAATTGTCAGAATGTGTCACTCACTGAAATCAGGTATTTTGAGCCTAGAAATAGGTGAGAACCCTTGAGGGAATCATTCGAGATGACTCTGGAAGTTGAGAAAATCCAGGCATGAACTTCACTAGCCAGAGCATGAGTGCTAACACCGCTGCGCCTACCCAGTTGATGAGTGCAGATCCGCAGGACTGGCCTGTCTCGCCAGACTGGCAAGCCGTTGTCGACTCTTTCCTTGCAGGGAGCACAGGCCAGGGCTTGCTGCAGTTTTTGCAGCAAAGACTGGATGCAGGGGCCGTGATTTTCCCGCCCAAGCCCCTGAGGGCCCTGGAATTGACGCCCGCCGAGGAGGTGCGTGTCGTGATCCTGGGGCAGGACCCCTATCATGGTCGTGGGCAGGCCGAGGGCCTGGCATTTTCTGTCGCACCCGGGGTGCGCGTACCGCCATCGTTACAGAACATCTTCAAGGAAATGCAGCGCGAACTGGGCACGCCGTTTCCGGCTTTTCCCCAGCCCGGCGGCAGTCTGGTGGGTTGGGCCCAGCATGGCGTGCTGCTGCTCAACACCAGTCTGACGGTGGAAGAAGGGCAGGCCGCTAGCCATGCCAAAAAGGGCTGGGAAGAGCTGACCGACGCCATCATCCGCCAGGTGGCAGAGCAGGGGCGGCCCACGGTCTTCATGCTCTGGGGCTCGCACGCCCAGTCCAAGCGTGTGTTCATTCCTCAGGATCGTGGCCATCTGGTGCTGATGAGCAACCACCCTTCACCGCTATCGGCTCTGAGGCCTCCCGTGCCCTTTATCGGTAACGGACACTTCGGCAAGGCCAGGGAGTTCAAGCTCAGACACGGCTATTGAGATGGCCAGACTGGGCAGTCTCAGCGCTTTTCCCTGATTCCAAGCCAGACGCCCGTCAGGCCGCTGAGCGTCACCACCGTCATTCCGAGCAGCGATGTGCTGTCGGGAAGCTGTCCGAAAAACAGCCAGCCCATCAGCATGGCAAAGCCGATCTGGCTGTAGAGGAAAGGCGCCACGGTTGCGGGCGTCGCGTGGGTGTATGCCTGCAGCAGCATCAGGTGGCCAATGCCGCTGCAAAGGCCCATCACAGCTGCCGCTGCGTAGATCTGCCAGTCATCGATGGGCTGCCATACAAAGCCTATGAGAGGCGTGGTCAGCAGCAAGGGCAGCCAGGTCGAGTAAAGCTGGGTGGTCGGAGGTGAATCCAGGCGCGACAGGCGACTTCCGAGGACCTGGTAGGTGGTGCCCGATACCAGCAGACCAACCGGCCACAGGGCGGCCAGGCCCAGGGCCTGTCCGTCGTTCTCCGGTCGGACGATGGCAATCACCGCCAGCAGACCGATCACCAGCAGCGACCAACGGGCAGGACTGACCTGCTCTTTGAAAAAGAGCGCCGAGGCCACCACGATAAAGAGCGGCGCAGCTGACCAGATGGCCGTGAAATTGGCCAAAGGCATGTTCTTTATGCAGAAAAAGGCGCAGACCGTGGTCAACAGCCCCGAGATCGCTCGCAGCAGCTGAAAACTCAAGTTCCGGGTTCTCAGTGCCGAAAAGCCGTGCCGGGGCAAGACCAGCACGCTGGTGACAAAAGCCTGGGCCATGAAGCGCAGCCACAGAACCATGAGAACCGGAAGCAGCGTTCCCGTGAACTTGGTGGCGCTATCCAGAACAGCAAACAGTGCGCAGGCGAATATGGTGAGCAGAACACCGCGGATGGCAGACTGCGCTGACGGGGAAAGTGTGGGAGAGAGCCAGCTGGGGAGCATATCCGTAGCGATTTGCGACAAGAGAAGCGAAGAATTCTAGGGGGATGAAGTTGTCGGCTTTGGCTGTGACGCCCATAAAAATGCCCGCACTGTGAGGTGCGGGCACTGGATGGGGGTGGAGAAGGATTACCAGGGCATGGCGTTACGAATACGCGCAATTTTTTCGGCCTGCTCGGTCGAAGACTCCTTGGCGGTGCGCAGCGCCTGCCGGATGAACACAAAAAGCAGCAGGATGAAACCGGTGCCGACAGCAGCACCAATGGCCAGCATGGGTTTCTTGGGCTTGATGGAGAGCTCGGGCAGGGTCGGCATCTGAATCACATCGTCGTTGTCCAGGCCTCCGAGGCGACGCTCCATGTCCAGAATCCCCTTTTGGCGGTTGCTGTTGGCAGTCAGCAGTTCGCCATAGAGGCGGCTGGTGGCTTCGGTGACACTTTTTCCGGAGGAGAGATTGGCAGAAGTGTCATGCTCCAGCTTGAGGGATTCCTCCAGGCGAGTCTTTTCGGAAGCCAGCTGCACTTCCAGCTGCTTTTTTTCCAGACCGCGTGGCTTGCTCAGAGGAAACAAGGTGTCCAGCAGTGCCTGGTTGAGCTTTTGAGCCGCTTCGGGCGACTTGGCCTGCGTTGAAATATTCAGCAGCTTGTCCTGCTTGCCGACATTGACGGTGATGCGCTTGCTGAGCTTTTTATAAACTTCTTCCTTGGTCAGGCCATCGTCCAGGCCCGCAACGGGGGCAATCTGATGCAGCACGTCTGCAGACATGGCCAGGCTGGCGGCCATGGGGGCGGTAAAGCTGGAGCCGGCACGCTCCACCTGAACCGATGCGCTGCTCTCGTAGGTCTTGGGAATCGCCAGACCGATCCCATAGGCCGCGATGCCAGCCAGCAGTGGGCCGAAAATCAGAATTTTCCAGTTTTCTGCGAGAGTGACCAATAGATCCAGCAGATCCAACTCTTCATCTTGTGGGGTTTGAACTTCCATTGTTTTTTTCTAAATGAATAAGCACTTTGACAAAACGATGAAATCTACCACTAAGAAAAGATCGGACCCAGTGTTTCTGTAACTCCTTATGCCAGCAGCCGGCACAGCGGCTCCAATGTGTTGCAGATCAGCGCTGGCGCTCCAGCAGCATGGAGTCTCCATAGCTGAAGAAGCGGTAATGCTGGGCAATCGCATGCTGATACATGCCCATGATGTGCTCATAGCCCGCAAAAGCGCTGACCAGCATCATCAGCGTGCTTTTGGGCAGATGGAAGTTGGTGATCAGCATGTCGACCACTTGGTACTGAAAGCCCGGGGTGATGAAGATGCTGGTGTCGCCAGTGATATTGCCGTACTTGGCCCAGGACTCCAGCGTGCGCACCGTGGTGGTGCCCACGGCAATGATGCGACCGCCGCGCTGGCGGCAGCGCTCCATGGCGGCCAATGTGGGCAGGGGAATGTCGTACCACTCGCTGTGCATGGTGTGGTCGGCAAGGTTTTCGGTCTTGACGGGCTGGAAGGTGCCGGCACCTACATGCAGGGTGACGCTGGCGCGTTCCACGCCCTTGGCTTGAAGGGCGGCCAGAACGGTCTCGTCGAAATGCAGGGCGGCGGTCGGTGCGGCTACGGCACCAGGGTGGGCTGCGAACACGGTCTGGTAGCGCTCGCTGTCTTCCTTTTCATCCGGATCATGCTCGGCGTTCTGCTGGCGCTCGATATAGGGCGGCAGAGGCAGGTGGCCGAACTGCTCCAGCAATTCATAGGGCGATTCGCCCTGGTTGCCCTTGAAGGAAAGATGGAACAGCGGCCCGTTCTCGTCCGGCCAGCGGCCCAGCAGGGTGGCTTCGAAACCGCCATTCCTGAGGCCGCCGCAAAGATGGATCTTGGCACTGGGCAAGGGTTTCTTGCTCACGCGCATATGGGCCACAACCTCGTTGTTCTGCAGCACGCGCTCGACCAGTAGTTCGATCTTGCCGCCGCTGGCCTTTTCGCCGAAGACGCGCGCCTTGATGACCTTGGTGTCGTTGAAGACGAGCAGGTCGCCTGGCTGTAGCAGATCGGGCAGTTCGCGGAAGATGCGGTCGGTGGCAGGGAGGCTGCGGCCGTCAAGCAGGCGCGAGGCGCTGCGAACGGCGGTGGGATGCTGGGCGATCAGGGATTCGGGCAGGTCGAAGTCGAAATCGCTGAGTGTGAATTCACGGGTGCAGGAAGACATGCGGTGCTTGAGGGCCGTACGAGGCCCGTTCCAAGTTCAATCAAACAAGTGGGCGATTGTCGCAAATCGCCATTAGGGCTGCCGGCTTCAGGGCTGAGCAGCGGCGGGGTTCCAGAGCTCGTTGAGATTCCTGAAGGGCCAGTCGGCAGGGTCTTCGCGCCCGACTATGCTGTCCTTGGCCAGGGGGCAAGCCAGATCGAGAATCTCGGGTGTGATGCGGCGCTGTTGGCTGAGGCAGTAAAAGCGCCGCACTTTCGGGGTCAGCAGGCAGGTCGGTGAGACATCCAGCACCACGGCAAGATGCTGCGACTGCAGTCGCACCAGCGAGCCCAGCGGGTAGATGCCCACCGTCTGGACAAACTGCTCGAAGATGGCCTTGTCGAAATGATGGGGCGCCCATTGCGCCATGCGCTGCAGCGCGATGGCCGGGTGCCAGCCCTGCTTGTAGGGGCGATCCGAGGTGATTGCGTCATAGACATCGCAGACTGCCGCCATGCGCGCCATCAGGCTGATCTCGTCCTGCTTCAGTCCGTCGGGATAGCCCGTGCCGTCGACTTTTTCGTGGTGATGCAGGCAGGCGTCGGTAACGGCGTCGTCCAGCCCCTGAGGCAGCAGAATTTCGTAGCCCCAGCGAGGGTGGGACTTCATGATGACCCATTCCTCGGCATCCAGCGGCCCAGGCTTGTTGAGAACATCCAGCGGCACTCTGCTTTTACCGATATCGTGCAGCAGGCCTGCGATACCGGCCTGATGCACCTGGTGCTCGTCCAGGCCCATGCGGCGTGCCAGACCAATCATCAGCGCGCACACCGCAATGCTGTGCATATAGGAGTAGTTGTCCGCAGTCTTCAGTCGCGCCAGGCTGATCAGGGCATGAGGGTTGCGCTTGATCGACTCGGCCATCTCGTCGACCAGCAGGCCTGAGGCAGGCAGGTCCAGCGGACGGCCCAGGCGAACGTCCTTGAACATGGTCTTGAGCACATCACGTGCCTGCCCAATGATCTGATGAGCCTGCTGCAACTCTATGCTGGTTCTGGTGGGCCGTGCCGGCGAGCTTGGCACAGCTTCGTCGCCTGGCGACTCAAAGACCTCGGCCGGCGTGATGTCGGGGGCGATGTCGGCCCCCTTGTCGGTGTCTATCCAAACCTGGCGGATGGTGGTGGCAAGCAGGCGTTCCAGGTCCCTGGGCTGATCGAGCAGGAGGCGGGCACGCAGAAAGGGGTGCTCCATCCACGAGCCGCAGAACTCGTGCACAAACATTCCCGGGCGCAGGTGCTCGACATCAACTCGCTTCAACATGGATTTCTGAGGAAACACATAGTAACAATTTGAGAATGGTAGCGATTTTGGCGTTATTGCGCTGGCGGCAGTTGTTTGCAAACCTGTATATGCTGTATATACATACATTGCTTTCCCTGTTGCGGGGAGTGTAGTCAAGGAGTCTCAGTTGTCTGTGTCAAAAAAGCCTGTTGCCGAGCCGAAGTCTGCTGTCAAGCGCGCTGCCGCTCGTGAGAAAAAGGCGGGCATGGACCAGGATGCCGCTCCCAAAAAGACCGTCAGCCCTGCGCAGCAGGCCTTGCAGAAGATGGGGTTGACGCGCGATATCGATCTGGCTTTGCATCTGCCGCTGCGCTATGAGGACGAAACCCGCATCGTGCCGCTGAAGAACGCGCGTGATGGCGAGACAGTGCAGATCGAAGCCACGGTCACGCACAGCGAGGTGCAGCTGCGCCCGCGGCGCATGCTCAAGGTCACCGTGGATGATGGCAGCAGCACCTGTCTGCTGACCTTCTTCAGCTTCTATCCGTCGCAGCAAAAGACCATGGCGCCCGGGGCGCGCCTGCGCATTCGCGGCGAGGTCAAGGGCGGTTTCTGGGGGCGGCAGATGATGCACCCTGCATTCCGGGTGGCGGGCGGCGAGCTGCCCACGGCACTGACACCGGTCTATCCCGCCACTGCCAGTCTGCCCCAGGCGTATCTGCGTCGGGCCATTGCCTCGGCGCTGTTGCGTGCCGATCTGTCCGAGACCTTGCCACCGGGGCAGTCGCCTCCCATCGCGCAGTTCTATGGTCAAAATGGACTGCAGCCGGCATATGACTTGCGTAGTGCGCTCATTTTTCTGCACCATCCAACGCCCGACGTGGCCTTGGTCACTCTGGAGGACCATTCCCACCCGGCCTGGCAAAGACTCAAGGCGGAAGAGCTGCTGGCCCAGCAGCTGTCCCAGTACGAGGCCAAGCGCGAGCGCGCCCGCTTGCGCGCGCCCGTGCTCAGGCCGCAGGCCGGTATGGTGGATCTGACCCAGCAGTTTCTGGCGCAGCTGCCGTTTGGCCTGACGGGGGCGCAGCAGCGCGTGGTGGGCGAGATTCGGGCCGATATGGAGCGCCGTATTCCCATGCATCGTTTGCTGCAGGGCGATGTGGGCTCGGGCAAGACGGTGGTGGCAGCACTGTCTGCCGTGGCCTGTATCGAGGCCGGCTGGCAGTGCGCATTGATGGCGCCCACCGAGATTCTGGCCGAGCAGCATTTTGGCAAGCTGGTCGGCTGGCTGGAGCCGATTCTGGCGCCGCTGGGCAAAAAGGTCGCCTGGCTGGCCGGCGCTCAGAAAAAGAAGGAGCGGGCCGCGATGCTGGCGCTGGTGGAAAGCGGCGAGGCGGCGCTGGTCGTGGGCACCCATGCCGTGATTCAGGAGCAGGTGCAGTTCAAGAACCTGGCTCTGGCCGTGATCGACGAGCAGCACCGCTTTGGCGTGGCCCAGCGCCTAGCGCTGCGGCAAAAGCTCGCGGCCACGGGCATGGAGCCGCATTTGTTGATGATGAGCGCCACACCGATTCCGCGCACGCTTGCCATGAGCTATTACGCCGACCTCGATGTCTCCACCATCGACGAGTTGCCGCCAGGGCGCACGCCCATCGTCACCAAGCTGATCTCGGACAGCCGCAAGGAAGAGGTGATCGAGCGCATCGCTGCCCAGGTCGCCAGCGGGCGTCAGGTCTACTGGGTCTGCCCGTTGATCGAGGAGAGCGAAGCGCTGGATCTGTCGAATGCCACGGCCACCCATGAATATTTGAGCGAAATGCTGCCCGGTGTCATGGTGGGCCTGCTGCACTCGCGCATGCCCACGGTCGAGAAAAAGGCCGTGATGGAGCTGTTTTCGGCCGGCGTCATGGGAGTGCTGGTATCCACCACGGTGATCGAGGTGGGCGTGGACGTGCCCAATGCCTCGCTGATGGTCATCGAACACTCGGAGCGCTTCGGCCTCTCGCAGCTGCACCAGTTGCGCGGCCGTGTGGGGCGCGGCGCTGCAGCCTCGGCCTGTGTGCTGCTGTATTCGGTCAATGACAACGGGCGACTGTCCGATACCGGCAAGGAGCGCCTGCGTGCCATGGCCGAGACCAATGACGGCTTCGAGATCGCGAGGCGGGATCTGGAGATTCGCGGACCGGGCGAGTTTCTCGGTGCCCGGCAGTCGGGCGCCCCCATGCTGCGCTTTGCCGATCTCGAGCAGGATGTGCTGCTGCTGGACTGGGCGCGCGAGCTGGCACCGCTTATGCTTGAGCAGTTTCCTGCGCTGGCTGCACGCCATGTCAGCCGCTGGCTGGGTGGAAAGGCCGAATATTTGAAGGCCTGAAATACCCAAACCTGCGTTTGAAGACGTAAAGAGTTACGTTTTTGCAGGAATATATGTAATCTTTTGCCTTGGCAATTTGTGATTGAATGCAAAAACAGGATGAATCAATGCTGTTGTTGATGATCCCAATGACCCACTCTCTATGACTCTTACCGAATTGAAGTACATCGTGGCCGTTGCGCGGGAAAAGCACTTTGGCCGCGCCGCCGAAGCATGCTATGTATCCCAGCCTACGCTGTCCGTGGCGATCAAGAAGCTGGAGGAAGAGCTGGATGTCAAGATTTTTGAGCGCAGTGCCGGCGAAGTCTCGGTGACCTCGCTGGGCGAGGAGATCGTGCGCCAGGCCCAAAGCGTGCTCGAGCAGGCCAACGAGATCAAGGAAATCGCCAAGCGCGGCAAGGACCCGCTGTCAGGCGTTCTGACCCTGGGCGTGATCTACACCATAGGCCCCTACCTGCTCCCTGATCTGGTGCGCAACTCCATCAATATGACGCCGCAGATGCCGCTGATGCTGCAGGAGAACTTCACCGTCAAGCTGCTGGAGATGCTGCGCACGGGCGAGATCGACTGCGCCATCATGGCCGAGCCCTTCCCCGATACCGGTCTGGCACTGGCGCCGCTGTACGACGAGCCCTTCATGGCCGCCGTGCCCAGCACCCACCCGCTGGCGCAGAAGAAAAGCCTGTCCACCACGGATCTCAAGAACGAGACCATGCTGTTGCTGGGCGCGGGTCACTGCTTCCGCGACCATGTGCTCGAGGTCTGCCCCGAATTCGCGCGCTATGCCAGCAACTCCGAAGGCATTCGCCGCACGTTCGAAGGCTCCTCGCTGGAAACCATCAAATACATGGTGGCTGCCGGCATGGGCGTGACCCTGGTGCCGCGACTGTCCGTGCCCGAGGATGCACTGGCTCCCATTGAGCGCCGCCGCCGCGCCGATGAGCCTCATATTCGCTATCTTCCGATTCATGAGGAAGATGGCATTGCGCCGCCTACCCGCCGTGTGGTGCTGGCCTGGCGGCGCAGCTTCACGCGCTACGAGGCGATTGCCGCACTGCGCAATGCCGTCTACGCCTGCCCGCTGCCGGGAGTGCAGCGCCTGACGCAATAAGCGTGGCTTCAGCGGCTCGAAGAGGGCGGGAGTCTGGATTCGTTAAACCTGAAAGGTGAGTGCATGACCAAGCAAGGCAAGGACAAATCGCAGAAACAAAAGTCGGACGCCGCGCCGCAGGTGCCGGCAGGCATCCACATCGGCATCAGCGACGAGGATCGCGCAGCCATCGCCAAGGGGCTGTCGGCGCTGCTGGCCGACACCTATACGCTGTACCTGACCACGCACAACTTCCATTGGAACGTCACGGGGCCCATGTTCAACACGCTGCACACCATGTTCATGGCGCAGTACACCGAGCTGTGGAATGCCGTCGATCCCGTGGCCGAGCGTATCCGCGCTCTGGGCCACCATGCACCGGGCTCCTATGCCCAGTTCGGCAAGCTCACCAGCCTGCCCGATGCCCCGGCCCAGCCGCCCAAGGCTCTGGAGATGGTGCGCATTCTGGTGCAGGGTCATGAGGCCGTGGCGCGCACGGCACGCCAGCTGTTCCCACGTGCCGACAAGGCAGGCGACGAGCCCACGGCCGATCTGCTGACCCAGCGCCTGGCCGTGCACGAGCAGACCGCCTGGATGCTGCGCTCCCTGCTCGAGGAGTGAGCCGCGCCGCGGCAGCAACTCGTCCCGGTCTCCCTCAAGCCCTGACGGGCTAGCCTCCAGAGGCCCGTCAGGGCTTTTTCGCTTTTGCTTTGGAAAGGAATGCCTGTGTTTTCTGCAGCGACTCCCGTGGTCCTGCTGGCGCAATGGGTGGACAGCCATGTCATCTGGGTGTTGCTGCTGCTGTTGCTGGTTGGGGCCTGCATGCTGCGTTGCCGTGCACAGGGCCGGGCCGGGTGGCTGTGGCAGGACCGCAGCGCGGACTTCAGGCCGGATGGCGGTCGCTTGCTGGCGGTGGCTGCACTGGCCGCTGTGCTTCTGGCCCTGCTGAGTGTCGGCGTGCACCAGTCCCAGTCGGCGCAGCCGCCTCAGGGGCTGATGGCCCTGGACCTGACGCTGCAGCGCGCGGTGAGCGCGGCCCTGCCTCCCACACTTCAGCCTCTGGTGCGGGCATGGACCCAGCTCGGGGATTTGCGCGTCATGGGGCTGCTGAGCCTGGTCGTGGGCCTGTGGCTGCTGTGGCGGCGCCAGGGTCTGCAGCTACTGAGCTGGGTGGTGGCGGTGGCCGGCACCGGACTGTGGGTGCGTTTCATCAAGGGGACCATGCAGCGTGCGCGTCCGCTGGACGGGCTGGTGCATGAGGCCGGATTCAGCTTTCCCAGCGGCCATAGCGCGGGCACGGCAGCGATTTTCGGCATGCTGGCCTGGCTGGCCGCTCGTCACCTGCCGCGGCGCTGGCGGACTTGGGTCTTTGCGGCGGCCGCGCTGCTGGCCTTGAGCACGGGCTTGAGTCGCGTGCTGCTGTCCGTGCACCATGCCAGCGATGTGCTGGCGGGCCTGTGCCTGGGCCTGGGCTGGACGGCCCTGGTGCTCTGGTTGACAGACCGTGTCGAGCATGGGGGCGGCGCCATCGGGCCGCCGCAGGCCGAGGCACAATTGCCGCTGCGCTGACCGTGGCCTGGGGGCCCGGTCGTGATCTCCTGCCTTTCGGAACCCGTCTCATGTCCGCCTCCATCCCTGCTTCGCCGCGCTCCAAGCTGTCGCTGTATCTTGATCTGATCCGCTTCAACCGCCCCGCAGGCTGGCTGGTGCTGGTCTGGCCCACGCTGGTGGCGCTGTGGGTGGCCGGTCAGGGCTTTCCGGGCTGGCATCTGCTCGTGGTCTTTGTGCTGGGCACGGTGCTGATGCGCAGCGCGGGCTGCACCATCAACGACATTGCCGACCGCGACTTCGACAGGCATGTGAAACGCACCACCCAGCGCCCCATCACCAGCGGCCAGATCTCGGTCAGGGAGGCCGCCATGGTCGGCCTGGTGCTCACCGTGGTGGCCTTCGGCTTGGTGCTGTCCACACGCTGGGAGGCTGTGGCCTGGTCGGTGCCCGCCGTGCTGTTCACGATTCTCTACCCCTTCACCAAGCGCTTTTTTGCCATGCCTCAGGCCTTTCTGGGCATTGCCTTCAATTTCGGCATCGTGATTGCGTTTGCGGCGGTGACCGGTGCGGTCAGCGCCACGGCCTGGACGCTGTGGCTGGCGAATATGTTTCTGGTACTGGCCTATGACACCGAATACGCCATGGTGGACCGCGATGACGATCTCAAGATCGGCATGAAGACCTCGGCCATCACCCTGGGCCGTTTCGATGTCACGGCGATCATGCTGTTCTTTGCCCTGTGCTGGGGTCTGATCGCCTGGGTGCTGGCGCCTTATCAGCTGGGCTGGCCCTTCTGGCTGGGCATGGGCGTGGCAGCAGCACAGATCGTCTGGCATTTCAGCCTGATCAAGGACCGTACGCGTGAAGGCTGTTTTGTCGCCTTCAGCAAGAGCCACTGGATTGGCGCCGCGATCTTTGCGGGCGTGGCGCTCGGATTTGCGTTGAAATAGTCCTGTTTTAATAGCATAAAGCGCTTGATTGACAAGCGATTGAGGCCTTAAGCACCCAAAAGAAAACCGGCCGAGGCCGGTTTTTTTATTTGCCGAACTCGACGGCCAGCTCCTGTGCGCGGATCTGGGCCTTGCGCATGGCTTCGATGAAATGCTCGGGCAGCTTCTGCTCCTGCATATGAGTGATGGCCGCGTAGGTGGTGCCGCCCTTGCTGGTCACGCGCTGGCGCAGCACTTCGGCGCTTTCGCTGGAGCGTGCCGCCAGTTCCGAGCCGCCCGCAAACGTGGCCACGGCCAGCTTGTAGCTTTGCTCGGCACTGAGGCCCATGTCGATGCCTGCCTGGGTCATGGCTTCGAGGAACAGGAATACATAGGCCGGGCCGGAACCGGAGATCGCCGTCACGGCATCCAGATGGGCTTCCTGGTCCACCCAGGTGAGTTCGCCGGTGCTGCCGATCACGGTTTCGATCAGGGCCTTGCCTTGGGCATCGACCTCGGGGCGGGCGAACAGGCCCGTCATGCCCTTGCCCACCAGGGCCGGTGTATTGGGCATGGCGCGCACGATGCGGTGGGTGCCGGTCCACGCCGCAATGCTGTCGGTGGTGATGCCGGCAGCCACGCTCAGGTGCAGGGCGTGGCGGGTGTGGGCGGCAACGGGAGCGGCCGCTTCCTTGAAGCTCTGGGGTTTGACGGCCCAGACCACCAACTGGGCGCTTTGCAGGGTCTCGGTGGCGGCGGGCAGGGCGTCGATGCCGAAGCTGGTCTTGATCGCAGCGCGCGTGGCTTCAAAAGGCTCGACCACGGTGATGCTGCTGGCCGGAACGCCCTGGCGGATCAGGCCGCCGATGATGGCGCTGGCCATATTGCCGCCGCCGATAAAGGCGATGGGAGGGAAAACGGTGGTCGAGTGGTCGGTCTGGCTCATGATGGTTCGATTCGCTCTGCGATGCAGCAAGTGGGCAAGCCTGTATTCGGATTCCAGGCGCAGAACGGCACTATAAACCTGCGCCGCAGCGGCCGTGCTCCTCGCTCAATGCGACGAACTGGGTGACTTCGGCGGGATTGAAGTTGTTGTCGCTGACCAGCAGCAGCACGCGCCGGCCATCGGGCAGCAGCGGTCCCCAGCTCATGCCCTCCAGGTTGTCCACGGACCGCAGACCGGCATCGGCCAGGTCCAGCAGCAATTCCTTGTCTGCAGGGCGGTAGCTGCCCGGCACGAGCCGGATTTGGCCCAGCGTATCGCTGCTTGCGTCGGCGCGGGTGCTGATGCGGTAGATGCGGGCGCCGAAGCGCAGCAGTGGAGCAAAGGAGCGCTCCAGCACCAGCAGGTGTTCCGGGCCATCGGCCAGCACGGCGCTGATGCCGTTGATGGCACCGCGTTGCAGCCACAGGTCGGCAGGCAGGGCATCGGGCAGATAGGCAAGCTGGCGCGCGGGCTGCTGCGTGCCCATGTCATAGGCGGTGATGCGCACCGGGCCGCCCGAGTGGTCAGCTGTGGGCAGGGCTCCGTCTTGTCTGAGTGCTGCCTCCATGGCCAGCCAGAGCGTTTGGCCATCCTGGCTCAGCGCCAGACCTTCGAGCGTGAAGTTGCTGCGCGGCCCTTGGGTCTCGTTGCTCGGCAGGCGCAGCTCGGGCGGCAGCGGCCATTCGCGCAGCCAGTGTCCATCCTTGCTCGATTGCAGCAATTGCGGGCCGAATCCGCGTGCGAAGTCGCCCTCGCTGCTCCACAGCAGGGACTGTCCTCCTGGCAGCACGCGCAGGGCTTCTGCGTCGGGCGTCGCGATGCCGGGCAGGGGCTGGCGGTGGCTGGGGTAGGGGGCCTGGGCGGGGCTGAGCAGCGGTCGGGCATTTTGCAGCCTGACCTGATGCAGGCCGCTGGCGTCGTATTCGATGCGCGCCGTGTAAAAGCGCGCCGGCCCATGGGCGGAGCGGTCATCGCTGACCAGGTAGTACAGATTGCTGCCCGCGTCGTAGTCGATCGATGACAGGCCGCCCACTGGCATGTCGGCAAACTGCTTGCCGTGCTGCCAGCGGATTTCCCCAAGCAGGGACCAGGGCTGGGCCCCGGATGTGCTGCAGATGCGGTGGGGTGCGAGCGATGCCGTCGTGCAGGCAGCGAGGCTGGTGCAGATCAGCGAGACGCCCCAAAGGCAGAGCTGTCGTGGATTGTTCACATTTGCGCCTTGTACTTTTCGCTGATCGCTTTCTAAGATGCCAGGGTTTCTGTGCCGCGCGGGGCTGTACGGACAACGTCATCGGAAATAGGGAGCAATCATGGCATCCAATGTCAAAAAATGGTCGGCGGAGTTTCTGGGTACTTTCTGGCTGACGTTTGGCGGTTGCGGCAGTGCGGTGCTGGCAGCGGCCTTTCCCGAAGTGGGCATCGGCCTGCTGGGCGTGTCCTTTGCCTTCGGCCTGACAGTGCTGACGGGCGCTTACGCCTTCGGTCCCGTCTCCGGCGGTCACTTCAATCCAGCGGTCTCCGTCGGTCTGGCCGTTGCGGGGCGTTTTCGCTTTGCCGAGCTGCCCGGCTACATCATTGCCCAGGTGCTGGGTGCCATTGTGGCGGCCGCCGCGCTGTATTTCATTGCCAGTGGCAAGGCCGGCGCCCAGGTGGCCGATCTGGCCACCAACGGCTACGGGGATCACTCGCCAGGCAAGTTCAATATGGCTGCGGCGCTGGTGACCGAAGTGGTGCTGACCGCCGTGTTTCTGCTGGTGATCCTGGGCTCCACCACCAAGAAGGCTGCCGTGGGCTTTGCGGGCATGAGCATCGGCCTGTGCCTGACGCTGATCCACCTGATCTCCATTCCCGTGACCAACACCTCGGTCAACCCCGCCCGCAGCACCGGCCCGGCACTGTTCGGGCCGGCCATCGCGCTGGAGCAACTGTGGCTGTTCTGGTTGGCTCCCATCGTGGGCGCCATCATCGGCGCCGTGATCCACAAGGCGCTGCTGGGTGACGAAGACTGAGCGTTCAAAGCGGCTGCTGCCCAAGCAAAAAGGGATGCCTTGGCATCCCTTTTTTGATGGCTTTTTTGAGGGTTTGAGCGCTTGCCTGGCCAGCGCCCGGTGCAGCGGCTTTACTGTGCCGTGGTCTGGCGCACGGCCTGTTCCCAGCGCTGCATCAGCTCGTCGGCGCGGTCCTTGCCAAGCGTGGGCAGGAAGCGGCGCTCGGCCTTCCACAATGCCGACAGCTCCTCGGTGCTCTGATAGACGCCGCTGGACAGGCCGGCCAGATAGGCAGCACCCAGGGCCGTGGTTTCCACGCAGGCCGGGCGCACCACGGGAATGCCCAGTAGGTCGGCCTGGAACTGCATCAGCAGATTGTTCACGCAGGCACCGCCGTCCACGCGTAGCTCGCTGACCGGCGTGCCGCCCGTGGCCACGGCGTCGCGGCTCATGGCGCCGAGCAGGGCCGCACTCTGATAGGCAATGGATTCCAGGGCCGCGCGGGCGATATGGGCCATCGTCGTGCCGCGCGTCAGCCCGGTGATGGTGCCGCGCGCATCGGGCTTCCAGTAGGGGGCGCCCAGGCCGGTAAAGGCCGGCACCAGCATCACGCCGCCGCTGTCGGGCACGCTTTCGGCCAGTTGCTGGACCTGGCCGCTGTGCTCGATGGCCTGCAGGCCGTCGCGCAGCCACTGCACCACGGCACCGCCGACGAAGACGCTGCCTTCCAGCGCAAACTGGGGCTGGCTGCCCGCCTGGGCGGCCGATGTGGTCAGCAGGCCATTGCTCGAGGTCTGGAAGCTGCTGCCCGTATGCATGAGCATGAAGCAACCCGTGCCATAGGTGTTCTTGGCCATGCCGGCGTCGAAGCAGGCCTGGCCGAACAGCGCGCTTTGCTGGTCGCCGGCCACGCCGCCGATGTTGATGGAGCCGCCCAGCACCTCGTCGGCCGTCTGGCCGAAATCGGCAGCCGAGGGCAGGACCTCGGGCATCAGGCCCGCAGGGATGTCGAGCAGGGCCAGTAGATCGGCGTCCCACTGGTTGCTGTGCACATTGAAGAGCATGGTGCGGCTGGCATTGCTCACATCGGTGACATGGCGCTTGCCGCCCGTCAACTGCCAGATCAGCCAGCAATCCACCGTGCCGAAGGCCAGTTCGCCGGCCTGCGCTGCGGCGCGTGCGCCGGGCACGTTGTCCAGCAGCCACTTGAGCTTGGTGCCTGAAAAATAGGCATCGATGCGCAGGCCGGTCTTGCGCAGAATGGTGTCGCTGTGGCCGGCTTCGCGCAGCTGCACGCAGGTAGGTTCGGCGCGGCGGTCCTGCCAGACGATGCCGTGGTGGATGGGGGTGCCGGTCTTGCGGTTCCAGACGATGGTGGTCTCGCGCTGGTTGGTAATGCCCACCGAGCGGATGTCGCCAGCCTTGAGGCCCGCCTTGGCCAGCGCCTCTTTGGCGGTGCTCAGCTGGGTGCGCCAGATTTCGCGCGGGTCATGCTCCACCCAGCCCGGCTGTGGGTAGATCTGCGGCAGCTCCAGCTGGGCCGATGCCACGATGCGGCCTTGCGTGTCGAAGACGATGGAGCGGGAGCTGGAGGTGCCCTGGTCCAGGGCGAGCAGATAGGTTGTCATGGGTTGTCCGTGATTCAGAGGGGGAGCACAAAGCGCGCCATTTCGGTCTGCTCGCTCCAGCCCTGCCGGGAATAAAAGCCGCGCACATAGGAAGGACGCTCGCGGTTGTTGACCAGCCAGATGCGTATGCAATGGCGCTCGCGCGCAGCCTGGGTGGCCGCGTCCAGCAGTTGCTGGCCCAGGCCTGCACCGCGCGCTGCCTCGGCGACAAACAGCTCGCTCACATAGGCCTCCCAGCCTTGCAGCACGGCGACCGGCAGCCAGTGCACGGCGCAGTAGCCGTGAATATGCTGCTGACTGTCTTGCGCCACCAGCATCAGAGAGCGCTCCGGCCCGGCCTGCAGCTCGTCCAGCAGCGCCTTCACGGCCTCGGCGTTCTGGGATGTGGAGTGACTTTCGTAGGCCTTGAACCAGCCGATGTCATGCAGCAGCCCGGCAATGCCTGCGGCATCTTCGGGCAGCGCAGGGCGAATCAGATAGGGGGGGGCTGCGTTCATTGGGCGATGGTGCATTGCACCTCGGCATCGCGCAACAGGGCATCGAATGGCGCGGAGGGCGCAACGTCGGTGAACAGGCGGTCGATCTGGTTCAGCCGGGCCAGTTCCACCATGGCCTGGCGGCTGAACTTGCTGTGGTCGGCTGCCAGCCAGACTTCACGCGACTGGCCGATGATGGTCTGGGCCACCTTGACCTCGCGCAGGTCGAAGTCGCGCAGGCTGCCGTCCGACTCGATGGCCGAGATGCCGATCACGGCAATGTCCACCTTGAACTGCCGCATGAAGTCCACGGCCGCCTCGCCGACAATGCCGCGGTCGCGTGTGCGCACCACGCCGCCGGCGACGATGACCTCGCAATCGGCATTGCTGCTGAGGATGGCCGCAACATTGAGGTTGTTGGTGATGACGCGTAGACCTTTGTGCTGCAGCAGGGCCTGGGCCACCGCTTCGGTGGTGGTGCCGATGTTGAGAATCAGCGAGCAGCCGTTGGGAATGGCCTCGGCAATGGCGCGTGCGATGCGCATCTTGCCCTCGGCATGCAATACCTGGCGCTGGGTATGGGCTAGGTTCTCCACGGTGGCGCTGGGCACGCGCACGCCGCCATGAAAGCGCACCAGCAGTCCGGCATCGGCCAGCTTCTGTATGTCTCGGCGCACGGTCTGCAGCGTGACCCCGAGGATTTCTGCCAGTTGCTCCACCGAG
This sequence comes from Comamonas thiooxydans, assembly GCF_002157685.2. Classification (NCBI taxonomy): domain Bacteria; kingdom Pseudomonadati; phylum Pseudomonadota; class Betaproteobacteria; order Burkholderiales; family Comamonadaceae; genus Comamonas; species Comamonas thiooxydans. The sequence goes on along the minus strand of NZ_AP026738.1, from coordinate 5,513,975 downwards.
GTGGATTGGCGGGCGCGGACTTCTTCGACAAGCTGCAACTGGCGAGGATTGCTGTTCATGACTGGTGACTGGTTATATAGGTGCTATTGGCGCATGGACGGGCTGCAGGTGAAGAACTCCATAGGGAGTGTGTCAGCTGCAGCGGGCAGTGCAGGGATTGTGAGCGAATCCAAACGAACCTCTAATAGGGTGATTTTCTATGGAATTGCCCGGTAAAAAACAAAAATGAATCCACGCCGGGCCTGAAGTCTGACAGCAAGCTGCGGTTATATGTCATCGTGGCGAGTTGTTGCAGCAGTAACAATTGACGCAGCAAGAAGAATGCAGTTCATGCACTGAGGGTGTGCAAGCGCGCCGATTGCCGATGTTGCTGTCTGGCCGAAGTGGCGCTCAACCAGCGGTTTGGACTTGAATCGCGCTAAAACGAATCGATATTCAGGGGTTGGCGCCCATGAAAAGCGAAAAAGAGCGAAAATATTCGATCTGAAATTTATTCTTTGCTGTGTGCGTCCCATCCGTGATGGTGGCGGCACGGCGATCACCGCAGAAGTCGTTCCATGAACCAGTCCACTCAACCCTTGGCTACAACGCGTGCTCAACTGCTGGAGCGCCTGGCGCAGACCGAAAGCTTCGATCTGGCCATCGTGGGCGGCGGTGCCACGGGGTTGGGCGTGGCGGTGGATGCGGCGGCGCGCGGCTTCAAGGTCGTGCTGCTGGAGTCGCTGGACTTTGCCAAGGGCACTTCCTCGCGCGCCACCAAGCTGGTGCATGGCGGCGTGCGCTATCTGGCGCAGGGCAATATCTCCCTGGTGCGCGAGGCGCTGCACGAGCGCACCACGCTGCTGCACAACGCACCGCATCTGGCCCAGCCTCTGGCCTTCGTGATGCCCTCGTACAAGCTGCTGGATACGCCGTTCTACGGCATCGGCCTCAAGATGTACGACGCGCTGGCCGGCAAGGCCGGCTTGGGGGCTACCGAATTCCTCTCCAGCGCCAAGACCGTGAAATACCTGCCGACCGTACAGCAAAAAGGTCTCAAGGGCGGGGTCAAGTACTGGGATGGCCAGTTTGACGATGCGCGTCTGGCGCTGGCGCTGGCGCGTACCGCAGCAGCCAAGGGTGCCTTGCTGATCAATTACTGCCCGGCGGAAAAGCTGATCTACGAGGGTCAGCAGATTGCAGGCCTGATCTGCCGCGATGCGGAATCGGGCCGCAACTTCACCGTGCGCGCCAAGTGCGTGGTCAATGCCACGGGGCCCTGGGTGGATCTGTTCCGGCAGCAGGATGCCGAGGCCCAGGGCAAGCCCGTCAAGCCCATGGTGGCGCCCAGCCAGGGTGTGCACGTGGTGGTGGATCGCGAGTTCCTGCCCACCGATCACGCGCTGCTGATCCCCAAGACGGCCGATGGCCGCGTGCTGTTTGCCGTGCCATGGCTGGGCAAGGTGATTCTGGGAACCACCGACACGCCGCGTCATGACCTGGCGCGCGAACCCCTGCCTTTCCCAGAAGAGCTGGATTTCATTCTCGGCGAGGCCGGCAAGTATCTGAATCGCCAGCCCACGCTGGCCGATGTGCGCAGCATGTGGGTGGGCCTGCGTCCGCTGGTCAAGCCGCAGGACGATGACGGCGAGAACACCAAGAAGATCAGCCGCGAGCACACGGTGATGTCCAGCAAGACCGGCCTGGTGACCGTCACTGGCGGCAAATGGACGACTTACCGGGCCATGTCCGAGGATGTGCTGGCCGAATGCTTCCAGATCGGCCGCCTGCCCAGCCGCCCTGCCGGGGTGACCGTGAACCTGCCCCTGGTCGGAGCGCCGGCCGAGGCCGCAGTCACGCACAGCATGAACCAGAGCCAGGGCCTGCACTCCTACGGCACGGATGCCGCCGCCGTGGCTGCGCTGCCTGGTGCGCAGAACTGGCTGATGGATGGCCTCTCGGAAGCCATGGTGCGCTTTGCCGCCCGCTTTGAATACGCGCGCACCGTCGAGGACATGCTGGCACGCCGCAGCCGCCTGCTTTTCCTCGATGCCCGCAAGGCGGCCGAGATCGCGCCCCGCGTGGCGGCCATCCTGACCGAGGAGCTGGCCCAGGATGTGCAGCTCAACGACTTCCTGGCCCTGACCCGTCAATATCTGCCCGCCCAGGGCTGATCCGCGCGGGCGCCCTGCGGGCGTGGCGTGCTGGCAACAGGCTGCGGTCCGCAGGCCTCTTGAAAATGTGAGCTGGCTGCGCTTGATGACTGTTGATTTCAGGTGATTTGTTGTTTGAAATCAATGGCCTAATGGCGCAGCATGCTATTGTTTTGGTTGCAAGTGCGAGGGCCTGTCTGCCAGGCTTTGCGTCAGTGAAATCAGTGCGGGTATTGCAGGCTAAACGCTTGACGCACAAAGGATTTCCTGCGACAATCTCCTGCTTCACGTTTAAAAGCGTGGAACTTTCTGCCCAGCGGGAAGCCCTCCGGAATGGTCCGGAAGGTGGACGACGGGCCCAAGACTGACCGGCTGCTTGATCAGCCCTTGAGAAGACTCTGGGGCTGTCGAGCGTTGCTGGAGCAAGTTGGGAATATTGAAATGATCCAAACAGAATCTCGGTTAGAGGTTGCCGACAACACCGGCGCGAAGTCTGTTCAGTGCATTAAGGTGCTGGGCGGTTCTCATCGTCGCTACGCAAGTGTTGGCGACATCATCAAGGTGAGCGTCAAGGAAGCAGCTCCTCGTGGTCGCGTCAAAAAAGGCGAGATCTACAGTGCTGTGGTGGTGCGCACCGCCAAGGGCATCCGTCGTGCAGACGGTTCGCTCGTGAAGTTCGACGGCAATGCCGCCGTGCTGCTGAACGCCAAGCTGGAGCCTATCGGCACCCGCATCTTTGGCCCCGTGACTCGTGAACTGCGTACCGAAAAGTTCATGAAGATCGTGTCGCTGGCCCCTGAAGTTCTCTAAAGGAATAGCACCATGAACAAGATTCGCAAGGGCGACGAAGTTATCGTGCTGACCGGCCGTGACAAGGGCAAGCGTGGCGTGGTTTCTCTGCGCAAGGATGACTCCCACGTGATCGTGGACGGTATCAACCTGGTCAAGAAGCACACCAAGCCTAACCCCATGAAGGGCACCACCGGCGGTATCGTGGAAAAGGCCATGCCTATCCATCAATCCAACGTGGCTATCTTCAATGCAGCGACCGGCAAGGCCGATCGCGTGGGCATCAAGGTGAACGCCGACGGCACACGTGTTCGCGTGTTCAAGTCCAATGGCGCTGAAATCGCCGCCTAAGGAGTAACACATGGCACGACTGCAAAAACTCTATCGCGAAAAGATCGCGGCTGAACTGAAGGAAAAGTTCGGCTACACCTCCGCTATGGAAGTGCCCCGTCTGACCAAGATCACTCTGAACATGGGTGTGAGCGAAGCCGTGGCCGACAAGAAGGTGATGGACAACGCCGTGGCTGACCTGACCAAGATTGCTGGTCAGAAGCCTGTGGTGACCAAGGCCAAGAAGGCTATCGCTGGTTTCAAGATCCGCGAAGGCCAAGCTATCGGCTGCATGGTGACCCTGCGTGGCGTTCAGATGTACGAATTCCTGGACCGTTTCGTGACCGTGGCTCTGCCCCGCGTGCGTGACTTCCGTGGTATCTCGGGTCGTTCGTTCGACGGTCGCGGCAACTACAACGTTGGCGTCAAAGAACAAATCATCTTCCCCGAAATCGAGTACGACAAGGTGGACGCTCTGCGTGGTCTGAACATCAGCATCACGACAACAGCGAAGAACGACGAAGAGTGCAAGGCACTGCTCGCCGCTTTCAAATTCCCCTTCAAGAACTGAGGTGGCGCATGGCTAAAGTAGCAATGATTCAGCGCGAACTGAAGCGCGAAAAGCTGGCAGCCAAGTATGCTGCCAAGTATGCAGAACTGAAGGCAATCGCCGGCGACGTGAAGCGTTCCGACGAAGAGCGCGACGCCGCTCGCCTGGGTCTGCAGAAGCTGCCCCGTAACTCGAACCCCACTCGCCAGCGTAACCGTTGCGAGATCACTGGCCGTCCTCGCGGTACCTTCCGCCAATTCGGTCTGGGTCGTGCCAAGGTGCGTGAATTGGCCTTTGCTGGCGACATCCCCGGTGTCACCAAGGCCAGCTGGTAAGCAAGCAGGAGAGATTAAACATGAGCATGAGTGATCCCATCGCTGACTTGCTGACCCGCATCCGCAATGCACAACTGGTCTCCAAGGCCACTGTGTCGGCTCCTTCCTCCAAGGTCAAGGTTGCCATCGCACAAGTGCTGAAGGAAGAAGGCTATATCGACGGCTTCGAAGTGAAGTCCGAAGGTGGCAAGTCCGAACTCGAAATTACCCTGAAGTACTACGCCGGTCGCCCTGTGATCGAGCGTATCGAACGTGTGAGCCGTCCCGGCCTGCGCGTGTACAAGGGTCGTCACGCAATTCCTCAGGTCCAGAACGGCCTGGGTGTGGCCATCGTCACTACTCCCAAGGGCGTGATGACTGATCGCAAAGCACGTGCTGCCGGTATCGGCGGTGAAGTGCTGTGCTATGTGGCCTAACGGACATTAAGGAGAAATACTGAAATGTCTCGCGTAGCAAAAGCTATTGTGACCATCCCCGCAGGTGTGGATGTGTCCATCAACGCTGAAACCATCAAGGTCAAGGGCAAGGGCGGCGATCTGTCGCTGGCTCTGAACGGCCTGGTGACCATCGGCAACAACGACGGCAAGCTGTCCTTTGCTCCCGCCAACGCTTCCCGTGAAGCTGACGCTCTGGCCGGTACCATCCGCCAGCTGGTCAACAACATGGTCAAGGGCGTGACTGAAGGCTTCGAGAAGAAGCTGACGCTGATTGGCGTGGGCTACAAGGCCGCTGCACAAGGTTCCAAGCTGAACCTGGCTGTGGGCTTCTCGCACCCCGTCAACTTCGAGATGCCTGCCGGCATCACCGTCGCTACCCCCACTCCGACTGAAATCGTGATCAAGGGTGCTGACCGTCAAGTGGTCGGTCAATTGGCTGCTGAGATCCGTGCCGTTCGTCCTCCCGAGCCTTACAAGGGCAAGGGCATTCGCTATGCGAATGAGAAGGTCGTGATCAAAGAGACCAAGAAGAAGTAAGGAGCTGCATGATGTTGAACAAGAAAGAGCAGCGTCTGCGCCGTGCCCGTCAGACTCGCATCCGCATTGCCCAGCAAGGCGTTGCACGTCTGAGCGTGAACCGCACCAATCTCCATATCTACGCCTCCGTGGTTTCGGAAGACGGCACTACCGTGCTGGCTTCGGCCTCCACTGCAGAAGTCGAAGTGCGTTCGCAACTCGGCGCCGCTGGCAAGGGTGGCAACGTGGCCGCCGCCACGCTGATCGGCAAGCGCATTGCTGAGAAGGCTAAGGCTGCTGGCGTTGAGAAAGTGGCTTTCGACCGCGCCGGTTTTGCATACCACGGCCGCGTGAAGGCTTTGGCAGAAGCCGCTCGCGAAGCGGGCCTGCAGTTCTAAGCGGAGCGGATACAAATGGCTAAATTTTCCCCCAAAGTGCAAGACGAAGGTCGTGACGACGGTCTGCGCGAAAAAATGATCGCGGTCAACCGCGTCACCAAGGTTGTGAAGGGCGGTCGTATTCTCGGCTTCGCTGCACTGACCGTGGTTGGCGACGGTGACGGTCGCGTTGGCATGGGTAAGGGCAAGTCCAAGGAAGTGCCTGCTGCCGTGCAAAAAGCGATGGAAGAATGCCGTCGCAACCTGATGAAGGTTGCACTCAAGAGCGGCACCATTCACCACTCGGTGAAGGGCCATCACGGCGCTGCCAAGGTCGAGCTGCACCCAGCTCCCAAGGGTACCGGCATCATCGCTGGCGGCCCTATGCGCGCTGTTTTTGAAGTGGTGGGTATCACCGACATCGTGGCCAAGAGCCATGGTTCGTCGAACCCCTACAACATGGTTCGCGCAACTTTCGACGCTTTGAAGAACTCCACGACCCCTGCGAACGTGGCAGCAAAGCGCGGCAAGTCGGTCGAAGACATCTTCACCGCCTGATCGGAGTCCAGCACATGACAACACAACAAACTGTCAAGATTCAGCTGGTTCGTAGCCCCATCGGCACCAAAGAGTCGCACCGTGCGACTGTGCGTGGCCTGGGTCTGCGCAAGCTGAACAGCGTCAGCGAACTGCAGGACACTCCTGAAGTGCGCGGCATGATTAACAAGATCGCCTACTTGGTGAAGGTTCTCTGAAAGGATTGATGATGGAACTCAATAGCATCAAGCCTGCAGACGGCGCCAAGCACGCCAAGCGTCGCGTGGGTCGCGGTATCGGTTCTGGTCTGGGTAAGACTGCCGGTCGCGGTCACAAGGGTCAGAAGTCGCGTTCGGGTGGCTACCACAAGGTGGGCTTCGAAGGCGGTCAGATGCCTCTGCAGCGTCGCCTGCCCAAGCGTGGCTTCAAGTCGCATCTGCTGAAGTTCAATGCAGAAGTGACCCTGTCCGAGCTGGATAAGCTCGGCCTGGCCGAAGTCGATCTGGCTGCTCTGAAGCAAGCCGGTCTGGTTGGCTCTATCGCTAAGGTCGTGAAGATCATCAAGAGCGGTGAACTGACTAAGGCTGTCAAGCTCAATGGTATCGGCGCTACCGCCGGTGCCAAGGCTGCCATCGAAGCTGCCGGTGGCAGCATCGCCTGATTAAAGTTCTGAAAGAAGACATCCGTGGCTACTAGCGCAGCTCAAATTGCAAAGACTGGAAAATTCGGCGACCTGCGTCGTCGTCTGGTTTTTCTGTTGCTTGCGCTGGTCGTATACCGCATCGGGGCGCATATCCCCGTTCCGGGCATCGACCCAGCGCAGCTGCAGCAGCTGTTCTCTGGCCAGCAGGGCGGCATTCTCAATCTGTTCAACATGTTCTCGGGTGGAGCGCTCTCGCGCTTCACAGTGTTCGCACTGGGGATCATGCCGTACATCTCGGCATCGATCATCATGCAGCTCATGACCTATGTGGTCCCGACATTCGAGCAGATGAAAAAGGAAGGTGAAGCGGGTCGTCGCAAGATTACCCAGTACACCCGCTATGGCACTCTGGGCCTGGCGCTGTTTCAGTCCTTGGGAATTGCTGTTGCCCTGGAAAGCTCCGCAGGCTTGGTTCTGAACCCTGGTTTTGGCTTCCGCATGACTGCGGTGGTCAGTCTCACGGCCGGTACCTTGTTCCTGATGTGGCTCGGTGAACAGATCACTGAACGTGGTCTGGGCAACGGTATCTCGATACTGATCTTTGGCGGTATCGCTGCAGGCCTGCCGAGCTCCATCGGCGGTCTGCTGGAACTGGTGCGCACCGGTGCCATGAGCATTCTGGCGGCAATCTTCATTGTTCTCGTTGTGGCAGCCGTGACGTATTTCGTCGTGTATGTCGAACGAGGTCAACGCAAGATCTTGGTGAATTACGCACGCCGACAAGTCGGCAACAAGGTGTACGGTGGTCAGTCTTCGCACTTGCCACTGAAGCTGAACATGGCAGGTGTGATTCCTCCCATCTTCGCTTCGTCGATCATCTTGCTGCCCGCTACGGTGGTGAATTGGTTCAGTGCAGGAGAATCCATGCGCTGGCTGAAGGATATTGCGAGCACGTTGACCCCTGGTCAGCCAATCTATGTCATCCTTTATGCTGCCGCGATCATTTTCTTCTGCTTCTTCTATACGGCCCTGGTTTTCAACAGCCGGGAAACTGCCGACAACCTGAAGAAGAGTGGCGCTTTCATCCCCGGGATTCGTCCTGGCGAACAGACAGCCCGCTACATTGACAAGATTCTGGTTCGCCTGACCCTGGCTGGCGCGATCTACATTACCTTCGTGTGCTTGTTGCCCGAATTCCTGATCCTGAAGTACAACGTTCCGTTCTACTTCGGCGGTACATCGTTGCTGATCATTGTGGTCGTGACAATGGACTTCATGGCGCAAGTGCAGAACTACGTGATGTCGCAGCAATACGAGTCGCTCCTGAAAAAAGCGAACTTTAAGGCTGGTATTTGATGACAAGGCTGCCCAAGGGGGCAGCCTGCCAAAAGTTAGTAGACGCCCATCGATCTATCGCGGGCATTGTTTCCCGGTCGATAGGCCGATAGTGGATGGAAAGTTTTAGGAGAAAAGAATGAGAGTTTCGGCTTCGGTCAAGAAAATCTGCCGTAACTGCAAGATCATCCGCCGCAAAGGTGTTGTGCGCGTGATCTGCACTGACCAGCGCCACAAGCAGCGCCAAGGTTGATTGAAAGCATTAGAGGACTAATATGGCACGTATTGCTGGCATTAACATCCCGCCGCACAAGCATGCTGAAATCGGCCTGACCGCCATCTTCGGCATCGGTCGCACTACAGCTCGCAAGATCTGCGAAGCATGCGGTATCGAGTATTCCAAGAAGGTCAAGGACCTGACGGACGCTGATCTGGAAAAGATCCGTGACTTCCTGAATCCCATGACTCTGGAAGGTGATCTGCGTCGCGAAACCACCATGAACATCAAGCGTTTGATGGACATCGGTTGCTACCGCGGTTTCCGTCATCGTCGCGGCCTGCCCATGCGCGGTCAACGTACCCGCACGAACGCCCGTACTCGCAAGGGTCCGCGCAAGGGTGCAGCGGCTCTGAAGAAATAAGAGATTGAAAGATCATTATGGCTAAGTCTCCCGCAAACAACGCAGCTGCTCGCGTTCGCAAGAAGGTCCGTAAGAATATTTCTGACGGCATCGCGCACGTGCACGCTTCGTTCAACAACACGATCATCACCATCACCGACCGTCAAGGCAACGCTCTGTCGTGGGCTTCGTCGGGTGGCCAGGGCTTCAAGGGTTCGCGTAAGTCGACTCCCTTTGCTGCTCAGGTTGCTTCGGAAGTGGCCGGTCGTGCTGCTATCGAACAGGGCATCAAGAACCTGGAAGTCGAAATCAAGGGTCCCGGTCCTGGCCGTGAATCCTCGGTTCGCGCCCTGGGTGCTCTGGGTATCCGTATCACTTCCATCTCGGACGTGACTCCGGTTCCCCACAACGGCTGCCGCCCTCAAAAGCGTCGTCGTATCTAATTTTTTATCAAGCCCACCGCCGCCCAGGTGCATTTGCATCGCGGGCGGCTCCCGTGTTTGCGCACGGTAGATGACACAAAGGAAATCAAGTGGCACGCTATATTGGCCCCAAGGCAAAACTCTCCCGCCGCGAAGGCACCGATCTGTTCCTGAAGAGCGCACGTCGCTCCATCGCAGACAAGGCAAAGTTCGACACCAAGCCTGGTCAGCATGGCCGCACTTCCGGTCAGCGCACTTCCGACTACGGTCTGCAACTGCGCGAAAAGCAGAAGGTCAAGCGCATGTACGGCGTGCTGGAGAAGCAATTCCGCCGCTACTTCGAAGCTGCTGACCGCAAGCGTGGCAACACTGGTGCCAACCTGCTGTCGCTGCTGGAATCGCGTCTGGACAACGTCGTGTACCGCATGGGCTTCGGCTCCACTCGCGCTGAAGCACGTCAGCTGGTTTCGCACAAGGCTATCACCGTGAACGGCCAGTCCGTGAACATTCCTTCTTTCTCCGTGAAGGAAGGCGATGTGGTTGCCCTGCGTGAAAAGTCCAAGAAGCAAGCTCGCGTGGTCGAGGCTCTGCAACTGGCTGCTCAAGTGGGCTTCCCCGCATGGGTTGAAGTGTCTGCTGACAAGGCAGAAGGTACTTTCAAGAAGTCTCCTGACCGCGATGAATTCGCAGCTGACATCAACGAATCCCTGATCGTTGAGTTGTACTCGCGTTAATCTTTAGCAGCGACATTTCTGTAAACCGTCCCCACGGCGCGAGGCATCGCGCCGTGGGTGCTTCACCAGCCTTACCGGTGTAACGAGCCGAGGGTATTGAGAGGAAGTCTGCATGCAAACGAATTTGCTGAAGCCCAAGACAATCAATGTCGAGCAACTTGGTCACAACCGTGCCAAGGTTGTTCTGGAGCCGTTTGAGCGTGGCTACGGTCATACGCTGGGCAATGCCCTGCGCCGTGTTCTGCTCTCCTCCATGGTGGGTTACGCAGCGACGGAAGTGACGATTGCTGGGGTGCTGCATGAGTACTCCTCCATCGACGGTGTCCAGGAAGATGTGACCAACATCCTGCTGAACCTCAAGGGTGTGGTGTTCAAGCTGCACAATCGTGACGAAGTCACCCTGAGCCTGCGCAAGGATGGCGAAGGTGTTGTCACTGCCCGTGACATTCAGACCCCCCACGACGTAGAAATCGTCAACCCTGATCATGTGATCGCCCATCTGTCGCAAGGCGGCAAGCTGGACATGCAGATCAAGGTGGAAAAGGGCCGCGGCTATGTGCCCGGCAACGTGCGCCGCTACGGTGACGAATCGACCAAGTCGATCGGCCGTATCGTGCTCGACGCTTCGTTCTCGCCCGTCAAGCGCGTGAGCTACGCTGTCGAATCCGCACGTGTGGAACAGCGTACCGATCTGGACAAGCTGGTTCTGGAAATCGAGACCAACGGTGCCATCACCGCTGAAGACGCAGTGCGCGCATCCGCCAAGATCCTGGTGGAGCAGCTGGCAGTGTTTGCCCAGCTCGACGGTGGCGATATCGCCAGCGTGTTCGACGCTCCTGCCGGTGGCCGCGGTGCTGCTACCTCGTTCGATCCCATCCTGCTGCGTCCTGTGGACGAGCTCGAGCTCACCGTGCGTTCTGCCAACTGCCTCAAGGCAGAGAACATCTACTACATCGGTGATCTCATCCAGCGTACCGAAAACGAGCTGCTCAAGACTCCCAACCTGGGTCGTAAGTCGCTCAACGAGATCAAGGAAGTTCTGGCTTCCCGTGGTCTGACGCTGGGCATGAAGCTCGAGAACTGGCCACCAGCTGGCCTGGAAAAGCGTTAATCGCTACAATAGAGGACTTTGCTGAAATCGATCGGTTTTGGCAAAGTCCAAGTGCCTCGGGCAGTACCTGATACGGCTGCCTGATTTAATTTAGAAAAGATCTCCGGATAAAAACGGGGAGCAAAGGAAAAGCACCATGCGTCACGGCAACGGCCTCCGCAAACTGAACCGCACTTCTGCACACCGCAAGGCAATGCTGCAGAACATGATGAACTCGCTGATCGAGCACGAAGCAATCAAGACCACGGTCCCCAAGGCCAAGGAACTGCGTCGCGTCATCGAGCCCATGATCACTCTGGCCAAGGTTGATACCGTGGCTAACCGCCGTCTGGCTTTCGACCGTCTGCGCGACCGCGACAGCGTGACCAAGCTGTTCAACGTGCTGGGTCCCCGCAACGCTCAGCGTCCCGGTGGCTACACACGTATCCTGAAGATGGGCTTCCGCGTGGGCGACAACGCTCCCATGGCCTATGTGGAGCTGGTCGAGCGCGCTGAAGAAGCCGCTGCAGCAGCTGAATAAGCCAGGGCAGGCTGCAAAGCCTGCTATAATTTGGAAATACCGCGCGATGGAGCAGTCTGGTAGCTCGTTGGGCTCATAACCCAAAGGTCGGAGGTTCAAATCCTTCTCGCGCAACCAAATTGAAAAGGTCACGACAATGTCGTGACCTTTTTTTTTGACCATTTTTTCCATGGACCGGAAGGCGGCTCCGGCCTTAGCTCGTCATACCCCCGACTGCGTGCCCGAGCGCCGGCTCAGATGCTCGCGCACCCGGCTGGCGATCACCTGGGCGATTTCCGGGCTCAGCACCTCGCTGATATGCAGAACTTCGGTGTAGTGCAGATAGAGCAGTCCGCGCAAGGTCTGGAATGCCGTCTCATGCGTCGCCCCGCAGATGCCGGCATCGTTGGCCAGCACGCGCTCCACGGCACCGGGCTCAAGCAGCCGGATCTTGCAGATAGCTGCCTGATGCAGGATCTCCAGGTCTATTTCCTCAAGGCGGCTTTCCCATTCATCGGGCAGGAATCGGTTCGCTGGCATTTAGGGTGTCTCTCCTGCTGAATCCATGGGCATGTGCCCAGTGCTTGAATACTGGCATGCACGAGGTCTTGCCATTGGTTTTGCTTCTGCAAGTCTTGCCGTCGATCAAACTTTGGTAACGTAAAAGTCGGCCTGGAGTCGAAGCCATGCGGCACTGCATCATGATGCCAGTCTGTGACCCGAGCGCCAATGTCCGTCGGGGACTTCTGGCTTTTGCTGGGCTGAGGTATGGTGTCTCGATGCGCTGCAGGTAAAGAAAAGGACTTCTATGTTCGAGAAGATCGTCTCGATGTTCCGTTACTTCAAATCGGCCGTTCCGTTTCGGGTCGTGCCTGCACTGATTTCCACCCTGGTACTGACCGGTCTGCTGCTGACGCCGGTGCCTGCGGGACTGGACAGCAAGGCCTGGCAACTGGTGGCCATCTTTCTGACGACCATCGTGGCGATCATCCTCAAGGTCATGCCCATAGGCGTGATGGCATTGATGGCGATTGTCATCGTGTCGCTGTCCCAGGTGACCTCCAGTTCCTCCAAGGGGGCGATCACGGATGCGCTGAGCAGCTTTGCGAATCCCCTGATCTGGTTGATCGTGGTGGCGGTTCTGATCTCGCGCGGTCTCAAGAAGACGGGGCTCGGCAACCGCATCGGATTGCTGTTCATTGCGTTGATGGGCAAGCGCACCATAGGCATAGGTTACGGACTCGCGATCTGCGAGCTGGTACTGGCCCCGTTCACACCCAGTAACACGGCACGCGGTGGCGGCATCGTGCACCCGATCATGAAGTCCATCGCCAACGCCTTCGAATCGGACCCGGCCAAGGGAACCCAGGGCAAGGTCGGGACCTATCTGGCGCTGGTCAACTACCATTCCAATCCGATCACTTCGGCCATGTTCCTGACCGCAACGGCGCCCAATCCGCTGGTCGTGGATCTGGTCGCCAAGGCCACGGGTCAGTCCCTGCACCTGAGCTGGACAAGTTGGGCTCTGTACATGCTGCTGCCAGGGCTGCTGTGTCTGCTGTTGATGCCGTTGGCAATCTATCTGCTTTCGCCACCCGAGCTCAAGGCCACGCCCAATGCCGTGGAGTACGCGCGCGCCGAGATGGCAGGCATGGGCCCGCTGTCAGGCAAGGAGCGGGTGATGCTCGGGACTTTTGGCGTGATGCTGTTGCTGTGGGCGAATGTGCCGCAAATGCTGTTCGGCCCGGCTTTCACGCTGGACCCAACCGTGGTGGCTTTTCTCGGTTTGTTTGCCCTGATCATCACGGGGACCATCGATTGGGATGATGTGCTGTCCGAGAAAAGCGCCTGGGACACCCTGATCTGGTTCGGTGCCCTGGTCATGCTGGCCGAGCAGCTCAACAAGCTCGGTGTGGTTGCCTGGTTTGCCGATGGCCTGAAGAGCGCCATCGTCGCCAGCGGCCTGGACTGGCTGCCCGTGGCGGCGATCCTGGTGGGCGTCTTCGTCTTCTCGCACTATCTGTTCGCCAGCACCACGGCCCATATCAGTGCCATGATGCTGGCCTTTCTGACCGTGGGGGCGCAACTGATCCCGGCCGACTATGTCGTCCCCTTCATGCTGATGATGACGGCCGGTTCGGCCATCATGATGACGCTGACGCATTACGCGACTGGCACATCTCCCATCATCTTCGGTAGCGGCTATGTGACGCTGGGTGTCTGGTGGCGCGTGGGGGCCGCGATGTGCGTGCTGGAGTTGCTGATCTTCGCTGTCGTCGGCAGTGCCTGGTGGAAGTTGCTGGGGTTGTGGTGAGCAGCCATGTCAGCCGGCTGTTCGCAGGGGTTCGCCCAGGGACAGCATGAGCCGGTTGGCCCAGTTGAAGAAGGCCGTGCCCTGCAGCGCATCGGAGATGGCCGCGTCGTCGAGACCGGCAGCGCGCAGCGCATCGATATGACTAGATTCCAGCGCAGGCGGTGTCTGCGTCAAGGCCACGGCGGCGGCGACGATGGCGTTCCAGCGCGGACCCAGATCGCTGCCCGGACCTTCATCGAGCAGGCGCTGCACATCGGCAGCGCGATGCGAGAAATGTGTCGCAAAGCGCGCATGTACCGAAGCACAGTAGATGCAGCCGTTGGTGCGTGAGGTTGCAGCGGCTGCCAGTTCGCGCTCGGCGCGCGGCAAGCCGGCATCGGGGTTGTAGAAGATGTCCTTGTCGGTGCGTGTGCGTGCTCCCAGCGTGTCGGGGTCGCGTGCCAGCAGCCGGAAATAGGGTGAACGCGCGCGCGCCGCGTCCACCAGTCCCGCATGGTGGCGCTCGCTCAGCTCGCTCTCCTGCAGAGGAGCTATCCATGGCTGCCAGTCAAGCTGTTCCTGGGTGAAGACCTGGGGGGAGATGTTGTGCGTGGTGGTCATGGCTGGGCTTGCAGGGCGATGGGGGAAGATGCCGTGGTGACTGCAGCTCGTGCGCCAAGCACGCGCAGCCCCGCCACGAGGCGGATCTGGAAGGACAGGAAAGAGGCGAGCTGGGACAGGATGACGATATCGGTCTCGCTCCAGCCGGCCTGCTGCAGCGCCAGCAAGGCCTGGGCACTCGCATCGCGTGGGTGGTAGGCCAGCAGATGGGCATGGGCCAGCGCGGCGCTCAGGCGCGGGCCCAGCAAAGCCGCATGAGCCGGATCCACGGCGTAGCTGGGGCCGCTCTGGTCCTCGCGGCTCAAGGGGCCGGCCGGATAGATTCCGTAGGGACCGTGCGGGCCGCTGCCGGCCTGCAGGCTGGCAGCGCGCCCGCGCACCACTTCCGAGCTCACGGCATCGGCCAGATCGGCATCCTCGGCCGCCAGGGCGCGTGTGTAGAAGGCCGTGCTGCGGGGCTCGCCATGCAGGCCTGCCGTGAAGGCGGCCAGCGTCAGGCGCTCGCGCAGCGAGACCGCGCCGGGCACGGGCTCGGCGGGGGTGAACAGCGCGGCAAAGCTTTGCTGGGCCTGGGTGCGCGCCTCGCTGCGGTGGCGGCGCACCTGATCCAGCGAGCTGCCGGCAGCGATATCGGCGAGATGGTCGATCACATCTTCAGGAAAGCGGGTCTGTGCGGTGTTGCTCATGGTCATGCAGCTTGAAGCAGTTCGGTCCGGACTAGGGGGTGGGAAGCGCTGGCGGGAGTCTCGCTGCGGCGCCAGCCCAGAGCCGGTGCCACGACGGATGCCGTCAGCTCAATCGAGCGCAGAATGGCTTGGTGCGGCGGGTCAATGGAGTGGACCTGAAACACGATGTCGGTGGCTTGCGCCAGCGCCGTGTCGGCGCGCAGCGAGGCGATCACCTCCTCGGGCGTGCCCACATGCACGTCATAGGCTTCAATGAGCTGCTGCAGCGGCGCCTGTGGATCGACGCGCGTTGCCCATTGCGTGGACGCGGATGAAGCCAGGGCCGCATGACGCAGGGCCGAGCGGCGCAGACCGGCCTCGGCCCATTGCCGTGCCTGGGCGCGCTGGTCGGAAACCAGCAGGGTGCGCGAAGCCAGGATGCGCGGTGCGCGTCCTGTGGGCAGGGCCGCGAGATAGGCCTCGATGATGGGGTTCTGTATTTCGGACAGCGTGGCCCGGGGGCGCCCTTCGGGTCGGGGCTGTGTGCGCGAGAGCATCAGGCCGTCCCCGTTGGCGCCGGCGCGTGCTCCGCCTTCGACCGAGAACGTGGCCTGCCAGACGCGTTCCAGCAGCTGCGGGGCTGCAGGGTACAGGCGCACGCCGCCTGCCAGCTCGCGCCCGGCCCAGGCATCCCGCAGCACGGCGAAGTTGCGCGCAAAGACTGCGCCGCGCTCGCTGCCTGTGACGCCGAAGGCCTCGAAGGACTCCGCCGTACCGCCCGTGCCCAGCCCCACTTCGAGGCGGCCGTCCGACAGCAGGTCCAGCACGGCCGCATCCTCGGCCACGCGCAGCGCGTTTTCCAGCGGCAGCGTGACCACGCCCGTGCCCAGGCGGATGCGCTGCGTGCGCGCCGCCACATGCGAGAGAAAGACAAAGGGCGAGGGCAGGCCGCCCTCGCTTTCATGGAAATGATGCTGGGCGATCCAGGCCGAGTCGAAGCCCTGGGCTTCGGCATGGGCGATCTGCTCGGTGACCAGGCGGTAGCGTTCGCCGGCCGGTACCTCATCGAGCAGGCGGCTGAAGAAGCCCAGGCGCGGGGCCGGGCGCGCGCGAGCAAGAGTGTCAGGCGGGGTGGGGGACAAAATCAATGCTCCTTTTGCCGGGAATGGCGTCCATGAGTTCGCGCGTGTAGTCGCTGGTGGGGCGCAGGAACACGTCCTCCACGCTGCCTGCGTCCACCACCTTGCCTGCGCGCAGCACCGACACCGTGTCGGCGATCTGGCGCACCACGGCAAGGTCGTGCGAGATGAAGAGATAGCTCAGGCCCAGGTCCTGCTGCAACTGCGCGAGCAGGGCGAGGATCTGGGCCTGCACGGTTACGTCCAGGGCCGAGACGGCCTCGTCCAGTACCACCACCTCCGGTTGCAGCACCAGGGCGCGTGCAATCGCCACGCGCTGGCGCTGGCCGCCCGAGAGCGCATGCGGGCGCCGTTCGAGCACGGCGCTCGGCAGGCCCACGCGCTCGAGCATGTCAAGCACGCGCTGGCGGCGCTCCCGGGGCGGCAGTGGCTCGAAGTTGAGCAGTGGCTCCTCGATGATGTCGAAGACACGCTGGCGCGGGTCCAGCGAGCTGAACGGGTTCTGGTAGACCAGCTGAACCTTGCGCCGCAGCTGGCGCAGGGCCTCGCCGCGCAGGCCCGTGAGCTCGGCGCCGGCGATGCGGATGCGACCCGATGTAGGGCGTGCCAGGCCCACGATGTCGCGTATGGTCGTGGTCTTGCCCGAGCCCGACTCGCCGACGATGGCATGCGTGGAGCCCCGACGCAGGCGCAGCGACACGCCGTCCACGGCGCGGAAAACGCCGCGCCCCTGGCCGGGGGCATGGAAGTCGTGAACAAGGTCCTCGACCTCGATGGCCCAGTCCTCGGTGACGGTCGCCGCCGCGGGCGGTGTGCGACGAGGGGCGGGCGTGAGTGAAGGTGCGTCCGACAGCAAGCGGCGCGTATAGGCGCTTTGCGGTTTGCGCAGAAGCTCCAGCGTCGGTCCTTGCTCCTGGATACGACCGCCCTGCATGACGATGAGGCGATGAGCACGGTCTGCGGCCACGCCCAGATCGTGGGTGACCAGCAGCACGGCGGTGCCGGTCTCGCGGCGCAGCTCGTCGATCAGATCCAGGATGCGCCGTTGCACCGTGACATCCAGCGCGCTCGTGGGCTCGTCGGCAATGATGAGGGCAGGCCGCAGCGCGATGGCGATGGCGATCAGCACCCGCTGGCGCATGCCGCCCGACAGCTCGTGCGGATACTGGCGCGCGCGCAATGCGGGCTGGGACAGGCCCACTCGGGCCAGCAGATCGATCACGCGCGCCTCGACGGCCGCGCGGTCACGCAGGCCATGGATGCGCAGTATTTCGCCTACCTGGTCGCCCACGGTGCGCACGGGATTGAGCGAGGTGGTCGGGTCCTGCGGCACCAGGCTGACCACGCGGCCGCGAATACTGTTCCAGCGCGTGGCGTTCCATTCCGAGACTTCGGTGCCCTGCAGCCGGATGCTGCCTTGCTCGCGGCGTCCGTTGTCAGCCAGCAGGCCGATCACGGCCTGGGCCGTGGTGGTCTTGCCCGAGCCCGATTCGCCGACCAGGGCCACGACCTCACCCGGTGCTATTGAAAACGACAGACCGTGGACCACGCGCTGCTCCTGACCGCCGTGGTCGCGGTAGGCGATGACCAGGTCCTGGACTTCGAGCAGCGGGGCAGCGGCTACGGCAGGGGTTGCAATGGCGGGGCGGTCTTGCAGCAGGGTACTCATGCCGGCCTCCGCGCGAAGGAGGCGCCGATGCGGTTTGCTGCCAGCACCACGGCCACCACGACCAGGCCTGGTGCCGTGGTCAGCCACCAGGCAGTGGCGATGTAGTTGCGCCCTTCGGCGATCAGCAGACCCCACTCGGGCGTGGGAGGCGGCGCGCCGTAGCCCAGAAAGCCCAGCGTGGAAATCGACAGGATGGCCGAGCCGAACTGCAGCGCGGCCAGGGCCACCACCGAGGTCAGCGAATTGGGTAGTACATGGCGCCACAGTACGGCGGCAAAGCGTCCGCCGCTGCCGAAGGCCGCCTCCACATAGTCGGAGCGCCGCACGCGAACCACTTCGGAGCGCACCAGGCGCGCGAAGCCAGCCACGGATGCCACCCCCACGGCGATGGCCGCATTGATGGTGCCAAAGCCCAGCAAGATGATGATGGTCAGCGACAGCAGCAGCGAGGGCACGGCCAGCAGCAGGTCAACGAGGCGCATCAGCGCATCATCGACACGGCCGCCCGTGGCACCGGCCAGCAGGCCGATCAGCGTGCCCGCCATCAGGCCCACGGCCACGGCGAGGAAGGCACCCGACAAGGAGTGCACCGAGCCATGCACCACGCGGGCCCAGAGATCACGTCCCAGCGCATCCGTGCCAAGCCAGTGCGCGAGGCCGGGCTCCAGCAGCTGCTGGCCGGCCTGGCCGACGACGGGGTTCTGATGTGCAAACCAGCCCGGAACCAGGGCCCACAGCGCGGCGGTGGCAATCACCAGCCAGGCAAGGGCCAGCGTGGGCGGCAGGCGCCTGAGCCTTTGCAGATCGATCAGGACGGGGCGCAGGCTTTTTGCGGCCGGTGTCGGTGCCGGCGGGGGCGCCGGCCTGGGCGCTGCGGACGACGCGGCGCTGGAGCCCAGGGGCGTGGGAATGATGGACGAGACGGCGGTGTTCATGCCCGGTTCTCCACAGAATGACGCAAACGGGGATCGAGCAGCGGGTAGAGCAGGTCCACGGCGAGGTTGATGAGCACGAAGGCGGTGGCCGAGACGACCACCACGGCCTGGAGCACGGCCGTGTCCTGGTTGCCCACGGCCTGCTGGGTCAGCGTGCCCAGGCCGTTGAGGCCGAACACGGCCTCGGTGACCACGGCACCGGCCAGCAGCTCGCCGAACAGCACGCCGGCAATCGTCAAGGTCGGAAGCAGGGCATTGCGCGCTACGTGGTGCAGCAGCACCCAGGCGCGAGAAGCGCCTTTGGCGCGCGCCACGGCCACGAAAGGCTGGGCCAGCACGGTGTCGATATTGCGCAGCAGGATCTGGGCCAGCGGCGCCGAAATCGGGACGGCCAGCGTCAGCGTGGGCAGGATCAGGCCTTCCCAGGGGCCGGGATTGATGACGGGAATCCAGCCCAGACGGAAGGACAGGACCTGGATCAGCATGATGCCCAGCCAGAACACGGGCACGGAGACAAAGACCGAGGGCAGGGCTTGCAGGACATTGCGCAGCCAGGCCAGAGGCGCGAGGCTGGCCGCAGCCGCCAGAGCGATGGCCAGCAGCGCCGCCGTGGAAAAGCCCAGGCCTGCCAGGCGCAGTGTGGGCGGCAGGCTGGTGGCCAGGCCCTGGCTCACGGGCACGCCGGCCTGCAAGGAGTAGCCGAAATGGCCCGTGAGGAACTGAGCAAGCGTGTGCAGGTATTGCTGCCAGACGGGCTGGTCGGCTCCGTAGGCGGCGCGGATGTCGGCGATCTCCTGCGGGCCCAGGCCCAGTTCGGGGTTCAGGAACTTGATCAGCACGGCGTCGCCCGGCAACAACTGCAGCAAGATGAAGGAGGCTGTGAAAGCCGCCCACAGCACCAGGGCGGCCTGGGCGATGCGGCCGAGCAGATAGCGGCGAGGCATGGGGCGATTCCTTTGTCAGCGCTTGGCCAGCCAGGTGCTGTAGAAGCTGGGACGGCCCACGGCCTCGAAGCCCACCTCACGCACCCAGGTCGCACCCGCGAAGGCCTGGGGTTCCTCGAAGATCGGGATCACATAGGCCTGGTCGATCAGATAGTTCTGTACCTCGCCGGTCAGTGCGAGGCGCCGGTTGGCATCGGTCTCGGCCGCGATGGCATCGAACAGGCGGTTGAGCTTGCTGTCCTCGAAGGATTTGACCTTCTGGCTCACGCCGCCTTTTTGCAGCAGCACATTGCGGTTGCTCGGGTAGTAGTTGCTTTTGATCACGTCGGGGTCGGCGCGGCCCACCATGCCCGGCAGCACACCGGTCTTGTCGGGGTCCAGCGTGTCCACCGTACGGCTGCCCGAGTCTCCGGCCAGCACATTGAGCTTGATGCCCAGCCTGGCCCATTGCTGGGCCACGAGCTGCAGGGTCTCCTTGTTCTGCGGCTGGGGCAGGGATTCGTAGGTCGAGAGCACGAAGTCCTGGCCGTTCTTCTGGCGCAGGCCGTTGGCGCCCAGGCTCCAGCCGGCCTCGTCGAGCAATTGTCTGGCCCTGGCCTCGTCAAAGACCAGCTTGGCTGACAGGTCCACATAACCGGCTGCCGTGGAGGCGATCACCGAACGTGCCTGCGGGTAGCGCGGCGAGAACAGGGTTTCCACGATCTCCTTGGTATTGGTGCCATGCAGCAGGGCCTGGCGTACCTTGAGGTCGGCCACCAGGGCGTTGTCGGGGCGGATGGCGATGCTGTTGTTCACACCGCGCGTGGACGGCGCGTAGATGCTGAACTTCTGTTGCTCCACGCGCTTTTCGTCATAGGCTTGGACCTGGCGGATGAAGCCGGCCTGGCCGGCCAGCAGCGCGCCGATGCGTACGCTGTCCTCGGGCGTGACGATGAACTTGACTTCATCCAGGCGCGCACGGCCCTGGTGCGCCAGCTTGGCCGGGCCCCAGCGGTAGTCCTGGCGTGCCTTGAGCACCAGCTCCTTGCCCAGGGTCTCGCTGGCCACCACAAAGGGGCCCGAACCTATGATGCGCGTGGCATCGCCAAGCTCCTCGAACGGACGATCCAGCGTGGCCGGCGAGACCAGGCCAGAGCCGATCACCGAAGTGCCCTGGAGAAAGCCCGGCGAGGGTTTCTTGAAGAAGAATTTCACGGTCAGCGGATCGACGACTTCGCTGCGTTCGTAGTTGTTGATGACCTCGGAAACCGGCTGCTTGAGCGCCTTGTTGCCCAGTCCGTAGGTGTCGAAGTTGCGCGCCACGGCGGCCGCGTCCAGCGGCGATCCGTCCGAGAAGCTCACGCCGGAGCGCAGCTTGAAGCTGTACTCGGTGGCATCGGCGTTCACGGTCCAGGACTCGGCGATCCAGGGCTGGATCTCCAGCGTCTCGGGGTCCTGGTAGGTCAGCTTGTCCGTGATCTGGTTGAGCACGCCGCCGTTGGGATAAAAGCCGCCGGCAGGCGGATAGAGATTGGTGTGTGCCTGCTGTTCGAGGTAGACCAAGGTGCCGCCCTGGATCGGTTCCGCCGAGGCGCCGGCCTGGGCCGTGCCGGATTGCCTGGAGCAGCCGGCCAGCAGCATGCTGCCCGTCAGTACCGCCACTGCGGCCCATAGGGCGCGGCGTTGGGCGGGTTTGTTCACCGGTTGTTTTATCGATGGATCCGTCTGCAAAGGGAAAAACACGTTCATACCTCGTCGCCACATGGCGTTGAAAACTCAGGTTCCGGACGCATCGCCGCAGCGACCGACCGAATTCATGGTTTTCATGCTATCGACGCCAAATATTCGTGCTCATATATTGAGTAGCATCGTTATTCGAAAAACAACTAAGAAGCGCGAGCCTGCATATTTGCTGAGCGCATAAGCGCAGACGAATTCCTTTGTTGGTCCGGCGTGCCGCTCTCACAACAATGGCCTGGCATTCCTTTATCGAAAGCCCGCTCATGAGTCATCTCAACGAATATCTTTCCGAAAAACGCGCGGCTGTGCTGGCACGCAGCGCCGCCATTGCGGCGGGCACGGCCCAGGCCGCCAGACTCAAGGCCAGCGTGCGTGCCGAGGGGCGCAGCGGCGTGCGCCGTCTGCGCATCCGCGAGCACCAGGTCATCAGCGACAGCCCACCCGACTTCGCAGGCTACAACCTGGGCCCAAGCTCTCCCGAGCTGCAACTGGGCGTGCTGGGCACCTGCGTGACCCATATCTTTCTGATCCAGGCGGCCGAGCGCCAGGTGCCGCTGGAGAGCCTCGAAGTCGAGGTCACGGGCGTCATCGACCCGCGCGGCGGCAAGCCCGGCCACGAGGCGACACCGATCTGGCCGCACGATATCGGCTACACCGTGCATATCGATTCGCCGGCCAGCCGCGCCGAGATCGATGCGCTGTTCGAGGCTGTGGAGAGAACTTGCCCCATCCTCAACCTGCTGCGCAACCCCCAGTCCATCCGCGCCGAGGTGCGCCATACCGACTCCAGCGCGCCCGAGCGCCTGGCGGCCTGAGAACCTTTTGGAAAGACTTTTGCATGAGCTTGCCACTCGACCATATCGTCATCGCGGTCCAGGACCTGGAACGCACGATTGCCGACTATCAGTCCCTGGGTTTCAACGTGCTGCGCGGCGGCGAGCACCCCGGGCGCTCGACGCACAACGCCCTGGTGGTCTTTGCCGACGGTGCCTATTTCGAACTGATCGCCTGGCGTGCCCCCGCGCCCGATGAGCGCTGGTGGCAGCAGCTGCAGCAGCATGGTGAAGGGCTGGTCGACTTCGCGCTGCTGCCTTCCGAGACCGGCGCCGTGGTGGCGGCGGCCCGGGCGCGCGGTCTGGGCTATGAAGCCCCTTACGAGGGCGGACGTCTGCGTCCCGACGGAGAGCAGCTGCGCTGGCGCAATGCACGCGCCCAAAGCCAGGATCTTCCGTTTCTGTGCGGCGACCTGACGCCGCGTGCCTTGCGCGTGCCCGAAGGCCAGGCCCGCGTGCATCCCAATGGCGCGACCGGCGTGGCTCGCCTGGAAGTGGCGGTCAAGGATCTGCAGGCCAGCCTGGCGCGCTGGCGGGCATTGCTTGGCGATGCAGTGAGCGTCGGCGCGCTACGGGTCTCGACCGACGGCAGCACGCAGCAGGTATCGCTGGGTCTGGGCACCACCGAGCTGGTGCTGGCCGCACCCGTCAAGGCTGAGGGCCCCCTGGCCCAAAGACTGGCCACGCGCGGCGAAGGCCCTTATGCCGTCGCACTGTCGGTGCCGCAGCAGGCGGTAGCAGGGGCACTGGACGAAGTCGCCACCCACGGGGTGCACCTCGAGCTGGCACAGCATTCCGGGACCGGGGTGGAAACCGCCGCCGCCTAGGCCCAATAAGGGGGCGCTAGAATAGCGCCCCCGCTGACACCCATGCCCACTTCGGTGGGCGTTTTCGTTGCGACTGCGGCAGCCTTTGCGGGCCGCTGCGGCGCAGCGCCGCCTTTCATGACCACAGCTCTCACGCCTGCCACTCTGGGCATCGATTTCGGAACCTCCAACTCTGCTGCTGCCTATCGCCTGCCTGGCAAGACCGCAACTTTGCTGCCTCTGGAAGGGGCTGCCACCGGCATGCCCACGGCGCTGTTCTTCAATACCGAAGAGCACAGCACGCATTTCGGCCGCGATGCCATGCAGCAGTATCTGGCGGGCGAGGAAGGGCGCTTGATGCGTTCCCTCAAAAGCCTGCTAGGCAGCAGCCTGCTGCTGGAAAAGACCGCAGTGCACGAGCAGCTCGTCAGCTATCAGGACATCATCGCGATCTTTCTCAAGCGTGTGGCCGATCAGGCACGTCGGGCGCTGGACGGCCGTCTGCCGGAGCGTGTGGTGCTGGGGCGTCCCGTGCATTTTGTCGACGAGCACCCGGAGCGAGACCGCCAGGCACAGGATGCCCTGGCCGCTGCGGCGCGCGCCGCCGGTCTGGGCGAAGTCAGCTTTCAGCTGGAGCCGATTGCGGCGGCACTGGACTACGAGCAGCGCCTGGGCGAGGAACAACTGGTGCTGGTGGTCGATATCGGCGGCGGCACCTCGGACTTCACGGTGGTGCGTCTGGGCCCGCAACAGGCCGGACATGCAGACCGTACTCAGGACATTCTTGCCACCACCGGCGTGCATATCGGGGGCACGGATTTCGACCATCGCCTCAACGTGGCCCAGGTCATGCCGCTGCTGGGCTACAAGCACATCGGCCCCAGCGGGCGCGAGGTGCCCAGCAGTGTGTTCTTCGATCTCTCCACCTGGCATCTGATCCAGTGGCTGTACACAGCCAAGGCCCTGGCTTCGGCGCGCGGTCTCAAGAGCGATTACAGCGATCCGCAACTGCACCAGCGCCTGATGAAGGTACTGGATTGGCGTGAAGGCCATAGGCTGGCCGATGCGGTGGAGCAGGCCAAGATTGCGGCTTCGCAAAGCCATGCGGCCTCGGCCATAGCGCTGGACTGGCTGGAGCAAGACCTGCCGGCGGCCATCTCCCCGCAGGTTCTGCAGGAGCAGTTGCAGGCCTTGCTGCTGCAGGTCGTTGAATGTGCGCAGGACTGTGTGCGCCAGGCCGGCGTCGCGGCGCCAGACGCCATCTATCTGACCGGCGGCTCGTCGGCCTTGCGCACCTTGCGCGATGCGCTCAGGGGCGCTTTCCCGGATGTGCCGCAGGTCGAGGGCGACCTGTTCGGCGGCGTGGCCACCGGTCTGGCTTATGCCTGAGCCTGAAGTCCCCTGAGCCGCAGCGAGGCGGGGCTGCGGGGCAACCCTTGCTGGGCGTCTCTGGTTTGTACCGCGCCCGGTTGACGTGCTTATTCCTCTTCGGCGGCTCGCTTGAGCTCCAGCGCACGGTCGTAGAGTGTGTTGCGGCTGGCTCCCGTGATTTCGGCGGCCAGCTTCACGGCCGTCTTGGTCGGCAACTCGGCCAGCAGCAGCTTGAGCACGCGCTCGGCCTCTCCCGACTCCTGTTGTACGGTCACGGGGTGGAGCACGATGGCGAACTCGCCCTTGACGCGCTGCGGCGATGCCTGCAGCCAGGCAGCCAGCTCGCTGGCTGGCATGCTGGCGATGTCTTCGAACTGCTTGGTGATTTCGCGCGCCAGCGTGACGCGGCGCTCGCCCAGCATGGCCAGGGCCTGGGCCAGCTCGATGATGCGGTGCGGCGCCTCCAGCAGCACGGTGCAACGCGGCTGGTCGGCCAGCTTCTGCACGGCGGCCAGACGCTCGGCATTCTTGGTGGGCAGGAAGCCGGCAAACACAAATCCGCCTTCGCCCTGTGCCGGAGTGACGGCGCCGGCCACGCTGATGGCAGATGTCACGCTGCTGGCGCCGGGCAGCGGAATGCTGCGCAGACCCACGGCCTGCAGCGCCGCGCACAGGCGCGCCCCCGGGTCGCTGACGCCGGGCGTGCCTGCATCGCTGACATAGGCGATGCGCTGGCCTTGCTGCAGGCGCTCGATCACCAGCTGGGCGGCTTCTGCCTCGTTGTGCTGGTGCACGGCCAGCAGCTGGTTGCCGGGGCGGTCCAGCCCGTAGCTGCGCAGCAGGCCCTGGGTGTGGCGTGTGTCTTCGCAGGCGATGCAGTCCACGATCTGCAGCACATGCAGCGAGCGCAGGCTGATATCGGCCAGATTGCCAATCGGCGTCGCCACCACATACAGGGCTCCCTGCGGATAATGCTGGGAAGCGGCCGCGTCATGTGCGGCAGTCAGTGCAGAGGCGAAAGAGGTAGTCAATGGATTTCCTTGGAAAGCGGCCCAAGCCGGCGCAAAGCACAACCGCACGCGGGCAGCAGGCCGAGGATGCCGCGTTGGCCCATTTGCAGGCGCGAGGCTTGAAGCTTGTCGAGCGCAATTATCGGACGCCGGGCCGTGGTGGCGGCGAAATCGACCTGATCCTGCGTGACCGCGACGGGTCTTTGGTGTTTGTCGAAGTCCGCAGCCGCAACACCGAGCGCTTTGGCGGTGCCGGCGGCAGCATCGGCCGTCTCAAGCAGCAGCGCATCGTGCTGGCCGCCAGACACTATCTGATGCGACTTGCGGCAGCGCCGCCATGCCGCTTTGATGTGGTGCTGGTCGACAGTTCCGGGAACCAGATGCGCATCGAGTGGCTCCAAGCAGCATTCGAGGCGCTTTAGTCGCCGCGTCACAGTTGTGCGCAACACTGATGCGCAAATAACGGTTTGCTACCAAAGAGATAACAGGTGGCGGGTATCATCGGGCCTCCATGCTAGAGCAACGAATTCAACAGCATTTCATCGACAGTGCCGACCTGAAGTACCAGGCCGCCCAGGCGCTGAGCCAACCTATTGCTTCCGCCGTACAGGCCATGCTGGCCTGCGTGACGGGCGGCGGCAAGGTGCTGGCCTGCGGTACGGGCGTTTCGGCCAGCGATGCCCAGTTATTTGCCTCCCTGTGCGTGACAGGGTTCGAACGCGATCGTCCCGAGCTGGCGGCCGTGGCCCTGACTTCCGATGGCGGCCTGCTAGGCAGCGTGGGAGCGACGGGCTCGGGCGGCAATGCCAGCCAGTATCTGGCGCGCCAGGTGCGAGCGCTGGGACAGCCCGGCGACCTGCTGCTGCTCATGTCGGTGACCGGCAACGACATGGCCGTGCAGGAAGCTCTTGAGGCCGCCCACGAGCGCGACATGATGGCCGTGGTGCTGACAGGCCGCACCGGCGGCAATCTGGCCACCACCGTGCGCGAGACCGATGTACTGATCTGCGTGCCCCACGACCGTGCGGCGCGCGTGCGTGAAACCCATACCTTGATCCTGCACTGTCTGGCCGACGGTGTGGACTCTCAACTGCTTGGTGACCAGGAGATGCCTTTATGAAGTTGAAGTGGACCCGTGTTGCATGTGCGGCCCTGACTGTTGCCGCTCTGGGCGGTGCCTTGAGCGGTTGCGTGGCTCTGGTGGGCGGCGGTGCTGCTGTGGCGGGCATGTCGGCAGTGGACAGGCGTACCACCGGCACACAGGTTGAGGACCAGGGCATAGAGCTGCGTGCCGGCAATCGCATCAGCGAGGTGATGGGCGACAAGGCCCGCGTCAGCGCCACCAGCTACAACCGTGTGGTGTTGCTGACCGGCCAGGCAGGCAATGCGACGGACAAGGTAACCATCGAGAAGCTGGTGCGCGAACAATCCACCGTGCGCCAGGTCTATAACGAGATCGAGGTCGCGCCTTTCACGGCCACTCTGGGTCAGCGTTCCCAGGATTCTCTGATCACGACCAAGGTCAAGGCCAGTCTGGTCAACGCCAAGGACATTTCATCCTCGGCCATCAAGGTCGTGACCGAGAACAATGTGGTCTATCTGATGGGCATAGTCACGCCGCGCGAATCCAAGCGGGCTGCCGAGATCGCTCGTGGCGTCAACGATGTGAGCAAGGTTGTGCGCCTGTTTGAGGTCATCTCCGAAGATGAACTGGCTGCAGCAACATCCAAGGCCGCCCCTGTGGTCGAGGATCGCTCCAGCATGAACTGAGGTGAACTGACGGTCACAAAAAAGCCGGACTCGAGTCCGGCTTTTTCATGGCGCAGCGGCTCAGCGCAGGCGCTGAATCAGGCTGGAAGTATCCCAGCGATTGCCTCCCATGGCCTGTACATCGGCATAGAACTGGTCCACCAGCGCGGTGACGGGCAGGCGTGCGCCATTGCGCTGGGCCTCGGCCAGCACCAGCCCCAGATCCTTGCGCATCCAGTCCACGGCAAAGCCGAAGTCGAACTTGCCCACGGCCATGGTCTTGCCGCGATTGTCCATTTGCCAGCTCTGGGCGGCTCCCTTGCCGATGACATCGAGGACCTTCTCTACATCGAGGTCGGCACGCAGACCGAAGGCAATGGCTTCGGACAGGCCCTGCACCACACTGGCCACGCAGATCTGATTGACCATCTTGGTCAGCTGACCGTTGCCGCAGGCGCCCATATAGGTGAAGGCGCGCGAGAAGGCGTCGGCCACGGGGGCAACCTGGTCAAATACCTCCTGATCGCCGCCGCACATGATGGTGAGCTGGCCGTTGACCGCACCGGCCTGACCGCCCGATACCGGGGCATCCATGAAGTGCAGGCCGCGCTGGCGGGCCTCTGCATACAGTTCGCGAGCAACCTGCGCCGAGGCCGTGGTGTGATCGACAAAAATGGCGCCAGGCTCCATGCCCGCAAAGGCGCCGTCGTCGCCCAGCACAATGGAGCGCAGGTCGTCATCATTGCCCACGCAGGAGAAGACCATGCGTGCGCCCTTGACGGCTTCGCGGGGCGTGGCCGCATGGCTGCCGCCAGAAAACTCTTCGGCCCAGGCTTCGGCCTTGGCCGCCGTGCGGTTGTAGACCGTGACCTGATGGCCAGCCGCAGCCAGGTGCCCGGCCATGGGGTAGCCCATGACACCCAGGCCCAGAAAGGCCACAGGCGTGGAAGTGCAGGGTGCGTAGCTGCGGGAGGCGATGGTGGCTGTGCTCATGAAATCCTCTAAGACTTGGTGCGGAACAGTTCGATCATGGTAGCGCCGCAGTGCATGGCCGTGGCGGAGAGCAGGGGCCTGGGCGGCCCTGCCGCCCCGCAGCAAGGCCTGCGCTCCTCCTGTGGGAGGAGATGCCGGCGCCTTGGGGTCAGACGATGGTCAGATGTTCGGTGCCGGCCGCCAGGTCCTGAGTCCGGGCGCGCTGGCTGTTGAGCTTGATCTGCAGACGCAGGTCGTTGACCGAGTCTGCATTGCGCAGCGCATCTTCATAGGTGATGAGGTTGGATTCGAACAGGTCGAACAGCGCCTGGTCAAAGGTCTGCATGCCGATATTGCGGCTTTTCTTCATGATCTCCTTGATCTCGACGACCTCGCCCTTGAAGATCAGGTCTGCGATCAGCGGCGAGTTGAGCATCACCTCGATGGCGGCGACACGGCCCTTGCTGTCCTGCTTGGGGATCAGGCGCTGGGAAATGATGGCCCGCAGATTCAGCGACACATCCATCAGCAGTTGCGGACGGCGCTCTTCGGGGAAGAAGTTGACGATACGGTCCAGTGCCTGGTTGGCACTGTTGGCGTGCAGCGTGGCCAGACACAGGTGACCGGTTTCAGAGAACGCAATCGCGTGCTCCATGGTTTCGCGGTCACGGATTTCGCCCATCAGAATCACATCGGGCGCCTGGCGCAGCGTGTTCTTGAGCGCGGCTTCCCAGCTTTCCGTGTCCAGTCCCACCTCGCGTTGCGTGACCACGCAGTTCTTGTGCGGATGCACGAATTCCACGGGATCTTCCACGGTGATGATGTGGCCGAAGGAGTTTTCATTGCGCCAGTCCACCATGGCGGCCAGCGTGGTGGACTTGCCCGAGCCCGTCGCGCCGACCAGGATGCACAGGCCGCGCTTGGTCATGGTCACTTCCTTGAGCACCTGCGGCACGCCCAGGCCGTCAATCGTGGGCAGGGTGGTGGGAATGGTACGCAGCACCATGCCGACCTTGCCCTGCTGCATGAAGGCGTTGACACGGAAGCGCCCCACACCGGCCGGCGAGATGGCGAAGTTGCACTCCTTGGTGTGTTCGAAGTCTGCCACCTGCCTGTCGTTCATGATGGAACGCGCCAGGGCCAGCGTATGCAACTGGTTCAGCGGCTGGGGCGAGACCTTGGTGACTTTGCCGTCAATCTTGATGGCGGGCGGAAACTCTGCAGTGATGAACAGGTCGCTGCCGTTGCGGCTGACCATGAGCTTGAGCAGATCGTTGATGAATTTACTGGCCTGATCGCGTTCCATGATCGTTCCTTGAGGCGGCGTCAAAATTGGCAGAGCCCAAGTGAGAGACGCCGAGCAAGAGCCGCCTCGCGGCGAGGGCGTCGTCCCCCTGGGGGGAAGCGGCAAAGCCGCTCAGGGGGGAGGCATCATCCAGGAAAGTTTTCGGGAATCTTCGCCTTGCTGCGCGCTTCGGCCGGGCTGATGAGGTTGCGGCGCACCAGATCGGTCAGGTTCTGGTCAAGAGTCTGCATGCCCATGTTCTGGCTGGTCTGAATGGTGGAGTACATCTGTGCCACCTTGGCTTCGCGGATCAGGTTGCGGATGGCGGGCGTGCCCAGCATGATCTCGTGTGCGGCCACACGGCCCTGGCCGTCCTTGGTCTTGCACAGCGTCTGCGAGATCACGGCCTGCAGCGACTCGGACAGCATGGCACGCACCATTTCCTTTTCCTCGGCCGGGAACACGTCAATGATACGGTCGATGGTCTTGGCTGCCGACGAGGTGTGCAGCGTGCCGAACACCAGGTGACCGGTTTCGGCCGCCGTCATGGCCAGACGGATGGTTTCCAGGTCCCGCATTTCGCCGACCAGGATCGCGTCCGGGTCTTCACGCAGCGCGGACTTCAGCGCTGCCGCAAACGACAGCGTCATGGGGCCGACTTCGCGCTGGTTGATCAGGCACTTCTTGGAGTCGTGCACGAATTCGATGGGGTCTTCCACCGTCAGGATGTGGCCGTACTCGGTCTCGTTGAGATAGTTGACCATGGCGGCCAGCGTGGTGGACTTGCCCGAGCCCGTGGGGCCGGTCACCAGCACCAGACCACGTGGCTTCAGGGCCAGGTCGGCGAAGATCTTGGGGGCGTTGAGCTGCTCCAGTGTCAGGATCTTGCTGGGAATGGTACGGAACACGGCCGCCGCGCCGCGGTTCTGGTTGAAGGCATTGACACGAAACCGGGCCAGGCCTTCAATCTCGAACGAAAAGTCCACTTCCAGAAACTCTTCGTACTGCTTGCGCTGGGCATCGCTCATGATGTCGTAGACCATGGCGTGCACGGTCTTGTGGTCCAGCGGATCGATGTTGATGCGGCGCACATCGCCGTGGACGCGAATCATGGGGGGCAGGCCTGCCGACAAATGCAAGTCCGAAGCCTTGTTCTTGACACTGAATGCCAGCAATTGCGTGATATCCACGGAGATCCCTCTCTGGTTTGATACTCTGGCGCCAATTATGACGACGATTGAAAACAATCTGGGGCAGATTCATGCCCGCATGGCAGCCGCTTGCGCCAGTGCAAGCCGGCCCGCGACATCGGTGCAACTGCTGGCCGTTTCCAAGACCTTTGGCGCGGATGCGGTGCGCGATGCGGTGCTGGCCGGCCAGCGCAGCTTTGGCGAGAACTATATCCAGGAGGCCGTGGAGAAAATTGCCGCGGTGCGCGCCATGCAGCTGGCGGGCGGTGAAGCGCTGCAGTGGCATTGCATAGGCCCCATCCAGAGCAACAAGACGCGGCTGGTGGCCGAGAATTTCGACTGGGCTCAGACCGTGGACCGGTTCAAGATCGCCGAGCGCCTTTCGGTCCAGCGTCCGCAGGGCATGGCACGGCTCAATGTCTGCATCCAGGTCAATGTGGATGGCGGTGCCACCAAGTCCGGCGTCATGGCGGAGCAAGCACTGGAGCTGGCCGAAGCCATGGTGAAACTGCCCAATCTGCAGCTGCGCGGCATCATGAGCATTCCTGACGATGCTCCTGATTTCGAGGCGCAATGCGCAGTCCACAAAAAGGCCAAAGCTGTTTTTGAGTCCATCAAGGCCAGTGGTCTCGCGGGGCTTGAGCATTTCGACACGCTGTCCATGGGCATGACCGGCGATCTGGAAGCCGCCGTGGCAGCAGGCAGCACCATGGTGCGCGTGGGCAGCGGGATCTTTGGAAAGCGGAGCTACACCCCCTGAGGCGCTTCGTGCCTTCCCCTCTCTGCTTCGCGGAGGGGGACGACACCTTCGGCGCGGGGCGGCCCTTCCTCGGTGTCTCGTTGTCAGGCCGCGGCAGTTTTTAGGCTTGTACTCAAGGCCGCTTCATCTGGCACTCCGTGGGTAGATCAAGCTGCTGGGCGGAATAGACGGCATCGGTTCTGAAGCCGTAGTTCGTGCCTTCCCAGCCTGTCTTGACCAGCTTGCCGTCCACGGGGGCGATGGTGTTGACGACCTGGGGCAGCAGCAGCTGATGGTCCTTGCCGCGCATCCTGACGGGGCCGAAGACCGTGTCCATGGACATGTCCTCCATGGCCCTGGCAATTTTCACGGGCTCGGTGGACTGGGCCTTGGCCATGGCTGCGGCCAGCATGCGCGGCACAAGATCCATGCGCGGGGCCAGAAAGTCCTGATTCATCCTGGCCTTGTACTCTTTGGCCCGGGCATCGGCCTGGGCGCGGTCGGCCATGCCGGGATGCCATTCCGCGACCCAGGTCACCTGGCCGATCCTGGCCTGGGAAATGGAGGTCACGGTGCCCGGAAAGCCGCCAGCGCTATGGTTGAAGTAGCGCAGGTTGTAGCCCGAATCTCCGGCGGACTTGAGCAGCAGGGCCAGATCCTGGCCCCAGTTGCCGGTGATGACCGAATCGGTTCCGACTTCCTTGATCTTGGCCACATAGGGGGCAAAGTCCTTGATGCGGCCCATGGGGTGCAGGGTCTCGCCCACGAACTGGATATCCGGTCTTGCCTTGCCGACCATGCTGCGCCCGAAGCTGGCCCATTGCTTGCCATGGGCATAGTCTTGGTTGAGCAGAAAGACCTTGCGGATCTCGGGCTGGGTCTTGATGTAGTTGGCAATGGCCTGCATGCGCATGGCCGTGTTGGCGTCGAACATGAAATGCCAGAAGCTGCAGGACTTGCCGGTCAGCTCGGGATCGATGGAGCTGTGGTTGAGTATCAGCACCTCCTTGCCCGGGTTGCGCTGGTTGTAGCGCGATGCCGCCTGCACCAGGGCCGTGACCACCGATGAGCCCGAGCCCCCCGTCACCACCACGCGTGCGCCCTGATCGATGGCGGCCTGCAGCGCGCTCTGGCTCTCCTGGGCCGAGAGCTTGCTGTCGAACTGCAGCAGCTGGAACTTGGCGCCGTTGTAGAGGCCGCCCTTGGCATTCACGTCATCGACGGCGTAGAGCACATGGTTGCGCATGACTTCACCCACATTGGCAAACGGGCCGGAGAGCGGGTCGATGAACGCGATCTTGAACGGCTCTGCCGTCTGGGCGGATACGGTGCCGGCGCACAGGCTGGCAGCCAGCGCAAGGGCTGAGAAGCGAACTGACATGGTTTTGTCTCCAGGGAGTTGGAATTGCGCCTTGGCCTCCGGGGCTCTCAGCTGGCGCTGTTGGTGGTGGATGAAGCGCTCTTGCGGCGCCTGGGGGGCGAAGGGTTCTGCGCTGCCGGCGCCGGTGTGGCCCTGGCCGCGCGTTTGTGCGCAGGGACCACCGCAGTGCGCAGGCCCAGCACGCGCGAAGCCAGATCGGTGAGCTCGACCACCATCTCGGCCGGGCCCAGCTTGCCGTTGGGTTGATACCAGTTGTAGAGAAAGCCGGGCAGACTGCAGGCCGCCTGAGCGGTGATGCGGGTGTCGCGGAAATCGAAATGCCCGCTGGCGCGGCCTTCGTCGAGCAGTGCACAGAACTGCTTGTAGAACTGCTGGGCCACATTGCGCGATGCCTTGAGATAGGCGGGGCTGAAAGCCTGCGGTTCGCGGTAGGGGAAGAAGCCCGCCGGGTAGTGCGCAATGGTGGCGGCGATCAGGCGCTGCAGGCCGTCGATGGCTTTTTCATGTGCGGGGCGCGGGTCGTCGGCCGCAAAGTCCAGCACCGTGAAGCAGGCCTCGGTCGGTGCCCAGCACAGGGTTTCGAAGATCTCCTGCTTGTTGCGGAAGTAGTAGTAGACAAAGGGCTTGGTCACGCCAAGCGCCTGCACGATCTGCTCGATGGTGGTGTTGGCATAGCCATAGCGGTCGAACAGGGCTTCGGCGGCCTTGAGAATGCGCTCGCGCTTCTCGTCGGAGCCGGCGGTGGGCAGGCGCTGGCGGCCGCGCGGCGCCACGGGCGCAGCCGGTTTTTTTTCGGTCTTTCTGGACGTGGCGGACATGAGGGTTTGCGTGTGTCGCATTCGTTATACCAATGGGTAGCATTGTTCTACCGACAGGTATACATTGACAAGACGCCGAGCAGCAGATTGCCCTAAGGCAATCCCTGAGAACGCCCGCAAAGTGGCGCCGCTGTTCGGTCCATACGAGACACCCAGGAGACAACCATGGCTGAATCCGAGACCCTCATTCCCCTGCATGAGGCCTTGCGCCGCAATGCGCGCCAGCATCCCGAACGCGATGCCTATATCTGGTACGGACAGCACATCAGCTGGCGCCAGGTGGATGAGGCCAGCGATGCCGTGGCCGCGCATCTGCAGCAACTGGGCGTGAAGCGGGGCGAGCCCGTCGCACTGTTCATGAACAACTGCCCGCAGTACATCGTTGCGCATTACGCGGTGCAGAAGATCGGAGCCATCGTCTGCCCCTGCGGGCCGCTGAACAAGGAGCACGAGCTCGAATACCAGCTCAACGATCTGCAGGCCCGGGTCATCATCGCGGCCGATGTGCTGCTGCCCGTGGTCGACAAGGTGCGCGGCAGCACCGCGCTGCAGCATGTGCTGGCCGTGCGCTACGGCGACTGGCTGCCCGCCAGAGCCACGCTGCCCCTGCCTGCCGAGCTGCAGGCCCCCGTGCAGCCGCTGCCCGCCAATGTGACGTCCTTCTGGGATCTCATGCACAGCGGTGCCAGGCCCGCGCCTGTCGATGTGGACCTGGACGAGGTGGCGCTGATGACCTATACCTCGGGCACCACGGGTCTGCCCAAGGGCGCCATGCTGAGCTTCGGCGCGGCCGCGTACAAGACCGCCGGCGCGTCCCAGGTGACCGGGGTCGGCGCCGAGGATGTCCTGCTGGCCGTGGCGCCGCTCTATCACATCGCCGGCATGTCCATGGGGGTGAACATGCCTGTGCATTCGGGGGCGACCTGCGTGCTGCTGCATCGCTTCGATCCGCTGGCCGTGGCGCAGGCGCTGGAGCGCTATCGCGTCAGCTGGTGGTACAGCATCGCGCCCATGAATGTGGCGCTGATGCAGGTGCCCGGCGTGGAGAAGATGGATTTCAGCGCGCTGCGCCGCAACACCGTCACCAGCTTCGGCATCACCTACACCGAGGACCTGGCCCAGCAGTGGCGCCGGTTCGCGCCCAATGCCATCTCCAGCGAGGCGGCCTACGGCCTGTCCGAAACCCACACCATGGATACCTTCATGCCGGGCGATGCCATCCGTTGGGGCACGCATGGCAAGCCCGCACCGGGCAACGAGATCCGGGTGATAGATCCGGAGACCGGTGCACCGCTGGCGGCAGGCGAGGTGGGCGAAATCATCATTCGCGGCCCGGGCAACTTCAAGGGCTACTGGAACAAGCCAGAGGCCACGGCCAGGACGCTCAAGAACGGCTGGGTGCATACCGGCGACATGGGCAAGTTCGATGCGGATGGCTATCTGACCTTCATCGGTCGCTTCAAGGAAATGATCAAGGTCTCGGGCTACAGCGTCTTCCCCGAGGAGGTGGAGACCATTCTGATCAAGCATCCGGCCATCGCCCAGGCTGCCGTGATCGGTGTTGCCGATGCCCAGAAAGGCGAGGTCGTGCGCGCCTTCATCGTGCGCAAGCCGGGGCAAAGCCTGGAGGCGGACGGGCTGCTGGCCTGGAGCAAGGAAAACATGGCCAGCTACAAGGCTCCGCGCGAGGTACGTTTCATCGATGCCTTGCCGGCCACCGGCGCTGGCAAGGTATTGCGCCGCCTGCTCAGGGACATCCCCTGATCGACACACGCTGCCGGCTCCGGATCGGCGCAAGTTGCGAACCATTCAAACGAGATTCCTATGTTCAAGAAAGTCCTGATCGCCAACCGCGGTGAAATCGCCCTGCGCATCATCCGAGCGCTGCAGGAGCTGGGCATTGCCAGCCTGGCGGTGTATGCCGCCGACGATGCGGCGGCCCCACATGTGCAGGCCGCTGACGAGGCGCAGGCACTGGGAGCCAGCGGCCCGCCAGCCTATCTCGATGGCGCGCAGCTGTTGCGGATCGCGCAGCAGCACGGCTGCGACGCGCTGCACCCGGGCTATGGCTTTCTCAGCGAGAACGCGGACTTTGCGCGCGCCTGTGCTGATGCGGGGCTGCGCTTTATCGGCCCGACGCCCGAGCAGCTGGCGCTGCTTGGCGACAAGGCCAGGGCCCGTGCGCTGGCGCAGCAATGTGGCGTGCCCCTGATGCCCGGCAGCACCGAGGCCGTGACGCTGGAGCAGGCCCAGCAGTTCTTTGCGCGGCAGCAGGCCGACGGTGCCAGCGGCATCATGATCAAGGCCATCGGTGGCGGCGGTGGGCGCGGCATGCGTGCGGTCACCGAGGCCGGAGAAGTGGCGGCCGCCTACCAGCGCTGCCGCAGCGAGGCCCAGGCAGCCTTCGGCGTGGACGGCGTCTATGTCGAGCGGCTGATGAGCGGCGCGCGCCATATCGAGATCCAGCTGCTGGGCGACGGCAGCGAATGGCCGATGGCGCTGGGCGAGCGCGAATGCACGCTGCAGCGGCGCTTTCAGAAGCTGGTGGAGATCGCGCCCAGCCCCAGCCTGACGCAGCCGCTGCGCGAGCGCATCACCGAGGATGCTCTGCGCATGGCAGCCAGGCTGCGCTACGAAAGCCTGGGCACGTTCGAGTTTCTGGTCGATCTGCAGTCCGAATCCCTGCCCTATGTATTCATCGAGGCCAACCCGCGCCTGCAGGTGGAGCACACGATTACCGAAGAGGTCTTTGGCGTCGATCTGGTGCAGGCCCAGATCCGCATTGCGGCGGGCGAGCATTTTGCCGACCTGGGCCTGAATGTGAATGCCCCGCCCCGGCCGCGCGGTTATGCCATGCAGTGGCGTATCAATGCCGAAACACTCGATGCCCAGGGCAATTCCCGCCCCGGCGGCGGCCGCATTGCCGAGCTGCACTGGCCGCAAGGGCCGGGCATACGCCTGGACAGCCATGCGCAGCAGGGTGGCAGCCCGTCGCCGCACTACGACACCTTGCTGGCCAAGCTCGTCGTGCACAGCCACGCGCCGCGTTTCGAGGATGTGCTGCGCCGCTCCCGGCGCGCGCTGGCCGATTGCCGCATCGCGGGCCTGGCCACCAATCTGCCGCTGCTGCAGGCCCTGGCCCAGCGGCCCGAGATGCTGGAGCAGACCGTGCACACGCGCTGGCTCGAAGAGGTCCTGCCGCAGCTGGTGGAAGCTGCGGGAAAGATAGCTTCAAGCGAAAGTCATTCAAGGAATTCAGATACTTTTGATTCTGAAAGCAATGTATTACAAGCGCAGCAAGCTCCTGAAAATGCAGTACTGGCTCCCATGCCCGCCAGGGTCGTGCAGTGGTCTGTTGCGGTGGGCGAGACGGTGGCCAAGGGCGCCGAGCTGGGCATTCTCGAAGCCATGAAGATGCAGCATGTGCTGTTCGCGCAGGCGGCGGGCCGGGTCCAGGTGCTGCTGGCGGAGGCCGGCAGCTATGTGGCGCAGGACCAGGCCTTGCTGGTGCTCGCGCCGGCTCAGGGCGATGCGGCGCATGCCGAGGTGGTGCAGCAGCGGCTGGACCCCGACCACATTCGGGACGATCTGCAGCGTGTCAAGGATCGCCATGCCTTCACGCTCGATGCGGCGCGGCCCGATGCCATGGCCAGGCGCCATGCCCAGGGCAGCCGCAGCGCGCGCGAGAACATTGCCGATCTCTGCGATGAAGGCAGCTTCATCGAATACGGGGCGCTGGCGATTGCCGCGCAGACACGCAGGCGCAGCCTCGACGATCTGGTGGCCAACACGCCGGCCGACGGCATGGTGACGGGCATGGGCTCCATCAATGCCGCGCAGTTCGGCGAGGAGCGGTCGCGCGCCGTCATCATGTCCTACGACGCCACCGTGCTGGCCGGCACCCAGGGCGCGCGCAACCATGCCAAGACCGACCGCATGCTGGGCATCGCGCTGCAGCAGAAGCTGCCCGTGGTGCTGTTTGCCGAAGGCGGCGGCGGCAGGCCCGGCGATACCGACACCCCCGTGGTCGCGGGCCTGCATGTGCATACCTTCGCGGCCTATGCGGCGCTCTCGGGGCAGGTGCCCGTGGTGGGCATCACCCATGGCCGTTGCTTTGCGGGCAATGCGGCGCTGCTGGGTTGCAGCGACGTGATCATCGCCACGCGCAGCAGCAATATCGGCATGGGCGGACCGGCCATGATCGAAGGCGGCGGGCTGGGCGTCTTCCGGCCCGAGGAAATCGGCCCCGCCGGCGTGCAGCATGTGAATGGCGTGATCGACATCCTGGTCGACGACGAGGCCCAGGCCGTGGCCGCAGCCAGGCACTATCTGTCCTTCTTCCAGGGGCGGGTCGAGCAATGGTCCGAGCCCGATCAGCGCCTGCTGCGCCAGGTCGTGCCCGAGAACCGCCTGCGTGCCTACGATACGCGCGCAGCCATGGCCGGGTTGGTGGACGAAGGCAGCCTGCTGATGCTGAGAGCCGGCTTCGGCGCCGGCATCCACACGGCGCTGGCGCGCATCGAGGGGCGGCCCGTGGGACTGATGGCCAACAACCCAGGCCATCTGGGCGGTGCCATCGATGCCGACGCGGCCGACAAGGCGGCGCGTTTCATGCAACTGTGCAATGCCCACGGCATCGCCATCGTCAGCATGGTCGATACGCCCGGCTTCATGGTCGGGCCGGAGATCGAGAAAACCGCCCAGGTGCGCCATGTCAGCCGGCTGTTCGTCATGGCGGCCAAGCTGCGTGTCCCGTACTTCAGCGTGGTGCTGCGCAAAGGCTACGGCCTGGGTGCCATGGGCATGACGGCGGGCAGCTTTCATGCGCCCATCTTCAATGTGGCCTGGCCCACGGGCGAGTTCGGTGCCATGGGCCTGGAAGGGGCGGTGCGGCTGGGCTTTCGCAAGGAGCTCGAAGCCCTGCCGGAGGGCGCGCAGCGCGAGGCGTTGTTCCAGAAGCTGCTGGCCCAGCAATACGCACATGGCGAGGCCATGCACATGGCGGCCACGCTGGAAGTCGATGCCGTCATCGACCCTGCGGAGACCC
Organism: Comamonas thiooxydans; assembly: GCF_002157685.2. NCBI lineage: Bacteria > Pseudomonadati > Pseudomonadota > Betaproteobacteria > Burkholderiales > Comamonadaceae > Comamonas > Comamonas thiooxydans. Next base: position 5,475,422 of record NZ_AP026738.1, on the reverse strand, counting down.
GCGCCTGGCTGGTGCGTGGCCTGGCCGGTGCGCGCCTGCGCGATGAGCCGGCCCGGTTTGTCGATACCTGGTAGGGCGGAGGGCTAGCGTTCGTAACCGGGGTTGCGCCTGTCCAGCCTGCGTAGCAGCCCCGGCCAGTTCAGCGCGCCGGAGCCCATGCCCTTGGTGACCTGCTGCGCCTGCTGCGCCGAGGTGGCGATGATGGCCGGGTCAATCATGGTCAGTCTGCCGCCGCCGGACTGCGCGCGTACTTGGATCATGCACACCGACTCGAAGGTATACATGGCCATGAAGGCGTCGGCGACGCTTTGGCCCACGGTCAGCAGGCCGTGGTTGCGCAGCATGAAGAAATTGTTGCTGCCCAGGTCGCGCACCAGGCGAGGCTTTTCATCGTCGCGCAGTGCTACGCCCTCATAGTCGTGGTAGCCGAGTGAGCTGAGCACGAAGATGGACTGCTGGGAGATGGGCAGCACGCCATCCGCCTGCGCCGACACGGCCACGCCGTTGACGCTGTGGGTGTGCAGCACGCACCCGGCGTCCTCGCGCGCCGCATGGACGGCGCTGTGGATGGTGAAGCCTGCCGGATTGATGGGGAAGGGCGAGTCCATCACCACATTGCCCGCAAGATCGACTTTCACCAGCGAGGATGCGGTGATCTCGTCGAACATCATGCCGTAGGGATTGATGAGAAAGTGGTGCTCGGGCCCAGGAATCTTGGCGGTAATGTGGGTGTAGACCATATCGTCCCAACCCATCAGCGCGACCAGGCGGTAGGCAGCCGCCAGATCGATGCGCGTGCGCCATTCCTCGGCGCTGATCTTGCCCTGGAGGCTGGGGATGTCCTGTATCGATGTCTTCATGAAGTGAACTCATTGCTGGGGGATAGAAGATAGAGGCTTGCGTGCAGGTATCCGGGGCGACTCAGGCCATCTGCGGCACGGCATGCCGTGGGGGCGGGCGCACGGTCAAGAGCAGCAGCAGACCCGCTGAGACATACAGTGCGATCACCAGATACATGCTGTAGGTGTTGTTGCCGGTCTGCTTGATGAGCAGGGCGTTCGCATAGGGGCTGAAGGCGCCGCCCAGGTTGCCCAGACAGTTGATAAGGGCGATGCCGATGGCGGCTACCTTGGCGGGCAGATACTCGCTGACCATGGCGAAGAACAGCGGCGTGGCCGAGGCCAGGCCGATGACCCCAAGCGACAGAGCGAGCAGCGAGCCCGGCAGATTGCCCTGCAGCAGGGTCGTCGCGTACAGGCAAACTGCGGCTAGGCCTGTGCAGGCGGCAAAGTGCAGACGGCGCTCGCGCTGGCGGTCCGAGTGGCGGCCAATCAGAATCATGCCCACCACGCCGCAGGCATTGGGGATGGCGGCCAGCAGACCGACGGTCAGCACGTCCTTGACGCCCCAACTCTGGATCAGCGTCGGCATCCAGAACACCATGGTGTAGCTGGCCCCCAGCAGGCAGAAATACGTCAGCGCGAGTAGCCACGTCTTCGGATCGCGTAGCAACTGGCCGTGGGTGGCGTTGGCGGCCTTGTCGGTGGCGGAGCTCTGCTCTTGGGCGAAGCTCTCGTTGATCACATCCTTTTCGGCGTGGGTCAGCCATTTGGCCGAGCCGGGCTTGTCCTGCAGCCAGAAAAAGGCCACCACGCCCAGCACTGCTGCGGGCAGGCCTTGCACCAGGAACAGCCATTGCCAGCCGTGCCAGCCGTTGACCCCATTCAGGTATTTGAGGGTGGCACCGCTCAACGGCCCGGCCAGAACGCCGATGATCGTCGTGGCTGCCATGAAGGTGGCGATCACTTGCCCTCGGCGCGTTGACGGATACCAGTATGTGAAATACAGAATCATGCCGGGGAAGAACCCGGCCTCGAAGGCCCCGAGCAGAAAGCGTGCAATGTAGAACTGTGTCGGCGTCTGCACGAACATCATGCCTGCGGCGATCAGGCCCCAGCACACCATGATGCGCAGCAGCGTCTTGCGCACGCCGATCCGCTCCAGCAGCATGTTGCTGGGCACTTCAAACAAAAAGTAGCCGATGAAGAAAATTCCTGCGCCCAGGCCGTAGACAGCCACATCCCAGGGCAGGGTCTCCTTCATCTGTAATTGGGCGTAGCCGACGTTGACGCGATCGAGGTAGGCCACCATGTAGGCAATCAGCAGCAGCGGCAGGATGCGCCAGCTGACCTTGGAAAAGACGGCATTGGTCACTGCCGTCGATGCATCGCCGGGCTGCCGAGCGCCTGGTGTGGGGAATCCTTGCGGTGGATTGCTCATGCTGCCTGCCTCCATCATTCGTTGTGTGGCAGGCAGTCTAGGAACAGGGGACAAGATGCGTCACCACCTGTTTGGGTGGTATTAGGGTTTGTCGCCAGGTCTTGCAGTCGCCCAGGCGTCTCGCGCTCCGGCCCTGGTCGCGTTGTCGGAAGGTGCGAATGAACCCCGAGTGTCCGAGGGGAACGATCAAAACGGACATGTGGGTTCGTGAACAGCGTCTCAGTCCAGCAGGTGCAGACGCCGGGCCTGGGCGATGGCCTGCGTGCGGTTGTGTGCATCGAGCTTCATGTACAGCCGTTTCAGGTACCACTTGACCGTGTTTTCAGTCAGCTGCAGCCGTTGGGCGATTTCCTGGTTGCGTCCGCCCAGTGCCAGTGCCTGAAGCAATTCGCGCTCGCGCTGGCTGAATGTGTCGATGTGTCGCGGCTTCTTCTGCGCATCAGCCGTGCTGCGTCCTGCCGCCAGCACCTGGTGGAGATATTCGCGCGGTGCAGGCAGTGGCGCGGCGCTGGTCAGCCAGGCGCCGATGCGGTCGAGCACGGGCGGCCCCTCGTCGGCAAAGCTGCGCACAAAGCCTTGTCGGCTACCCGTGTCCAGTGCTGAGGCCAATGCAGCATCGGCAGCGCTGCCTTGGCCCAGCGCGTCCAGCGCGCAGGCATGCAGAATGCCGAGCTTGAGCGCGCGCCAGCCGCGCTGCATGAACTGCGCCTGGGCCATCCGCTGCGCAATGGCTGGCAGTGCCTGGCGCGCCTGGCCGCTGCGCACCAGTAGGCGCAGCCAGGTCAGGTCGCCAGCTTCGGCATCGGTGGCGAAGTGAAAGCGGCCTGCATCGGGCCGTTCTGCGGGCATCAGCTTCAGCGCCAGGTCATGCTGGCCCGATAGCGTGGCCATGCGCACCTTCTCCCAGCGGCAAGCCATCACCAGCCGGTGAAAATTCCATTGCAGGGCACGTGCCAGCGTCCTGTCCAGAATGGCTTGTGCGGCCTCGTGGTTGCCGCGCGCAAAGTCCAGCCGTGCCGCAGCCAGATAGCTGCCTATCACCAGATCAGTGGCCTGGGAGTCGTCAGCATGTGGCGTATGCAGGGCCAGCAACGCTTGCAGCGCATCAAGCTGGTCGGTTTCGTAGAGCAATTCGCAGCGCAGCCCCAGGCCGGGGGCTGCATACTCGCTGCGTTCATCCATGCTCTGGCCGCTGTAGCAAGCCAGAGCCTTCCGCAGTTCACCGCGCGAACTCCAGATGGCCGCACGCAACCCCTGTGCAGCTGACAGGCCGAACAAGTGCAAGGCCTTGCGGTTGTGGAGGTCGGCCTGATCCAGCAGCGCCAGCGCCGTGTCGAAGTTCATGCGCGCAAGCTCGGCATAGGCTTGCACATTGAGCATGCTGCCTCGCGCATAGTCACCTTCGGTCCATGAAAGATTGCGCTGGATGACGCGGAGCACCTGCTCCATATCGCCCGAGGCAATGAAGAGCAGCGCCTCCAGCGCCAGATAGTCCTCCCGCATCGGGCGGTCGAACGCCTGCTGGGCGGACAGCGCGCGCAACTGCTGGAAGCGCGCCTGAGCCTCCTCGACTTGATGCAGATAGGCATGCGCGCGGGCAGAGGCCCAGACAATGCCTGGATGGCTGTCCGCGATATGCGCGGGCAGGCGGGCAATCGCTTGCTGGACTGTCGCCAGGTGTCCGCTGAGCACCAGCGGGCGAGCTGCGCGGTTCACCAGCGCGGCAGCGAAATCCGGGTTGCCGCAATCGAGACCGTGTCCCACGGCTTCGGTCAGCAGGCCTCTGGCTTCCAGCCAGGTAGCTGCCTTGCAATGCAGAAGCGCGGCGCGACCGGGGTGAAGGGCGTCCAGGCGCTTGCGCAAGAAATCCTGCAGCAGCGAGTGGCAGATCCAGGCGCCGCTCTGCCCCGGCCCCTGGCTCAGCGGCGTGATGAATTGCAGGCTCCGCGCCATCTCCTCCAGCAGCGGCGCGCTGTCGCTGCGTCCGCATAGCGCATCGCACAGGGAGGGCAGCAGATAGCGCAGCACGCAGGTGTCGAGCAGAAAGGCTCGCCATTGCGGCGGCTGTTGCTCGAAGACCTCGTTGGCCAGGTATTCGGCCAGATCGGAGCGGTTGTCCTGCAGCATGTCCAGGAAGCGCGGGCTGTTTTCGCTGCGATGCAGCGCGAGCGCGCTTAGGCGCAGTGCAGCAGGCCAGCCCTCGCAGCGTTGGGCGATCAGCTCCAGCCATGGCTGGGGTGGCGGGGGGCGGCCGACATTTCCCACCTGCAGCAAGGCCCGGGTTTCGCCGTCATCGAAGCGCAACTGACGTGCGCCCCACTCCAGCAGACCCGCGCCGACCTTCATGCGCGCGAGCGCAATGGGGGAATGGGGACGGGCGCTGGCGACGATACGCAGATTGTCCGGCGCAAAGCGCAGTAGCTGATGCAGCAGTCGCACCGAGGAGCTCGATTGCACCGATTCCAGCTCGTCCAGGAACAGCACCCGCTGCCCGGGCAGCAGGGCCACGGCCTGTAGCCATGTGCCCAGATCGGCAAAGCGCGCGATGCCGCTGGCGCTGCGGCTGCCCCAACTGCGGTCTATGCAGGCCTGCAGATGGGTCAGTAGGTGCAAGGGGTCCTCATCGCATGGGTCCAGCGTCAACCAGTGGCAAAAGGTGGCGGGCGCGCTGCCCAGGTGCTCGAAGAGCAGGCTCATCAGCGTCGTTTTTCCGTAGCCAGCCGGGGCGCGCAGCATCAGAACCCGCCATTCCGGCGTTTGTTTCAGCATTCCCAGCAGCTTGCTGCGCGGCACGCAGGCGTGGCCAAGCCTGGGCGGTTGCAGCTTCCCTTCAAGGGCTGCATAAGCGCAGGCATCGACAGATGGTGTTGGAGGCGCAGGCATTCGGGTGTTTCAGCAGTCGCGGTCGGCGGCGTGAGAGTGAGCTTGGCACAAGAGCGGCGCAGCGGGTGTAGCCAACGTGCCTGGCGGGCCAGAGGCTGTACCGCTGCGTGATAAGCTGCCTAGCTGTTTTTCTATGCGGAGATAACCCCCATGCCCGGACTTCTGCCCGATATCGATCCCGATGGCCTGCTCGAATTCTCGGTGGTCTACACCGATAGAGCGCTCAATCACATGTCCAAGAAGTTCGTGGGTGTGATGCAGGACATCCTGGGCATGCTCAAGGACGTCTATCACGCCAACACGGCCGTGCTGATTCCCGGCAGCGGCACCTTCGGCATGGAAGCCGTGGCGCGCCAGTTCGCCAATCGCGAGCGGGTGCTGATCGTGCGCAACGGCTGGTTCAGCTACCGCTGGACGCAGATCTTCGATGCCGATGCGGGCCTGGGCGGCGGCTCGGTGGTCTGCAAGGCGCGCAAGCAGGGCGAGGGCAGCCAGGACCCCTGGGCGCCATGCCCGGCCGAGGATGTGGCCGAGACCATTCGCGTGGAGCGTCCCAAGGTGGTGTTTGCCCCGCATGTGGAGACGGCCAGCGGCATCATGCTGCCCGATGAATACCTGCGCACCGTCGCCGACGCCGCGCACGAGGTTGGCGCGCTGTTCGTGCTGGACTGCGTGGCCTCGGGCGCCATGTGGGTCGATATGGAAAAAACCGGCGTGGACGTGCTGATCTCGGCGCCGCAAAAGGGCTGGAGCAGCTCGCCTTGCTGCGCCATGGTCATGCTCTCGGCGCGCGCTCGCGAGGCCATAGAGCACACGCAGAGCTCCAGCTTCTCCTGCGACCTGAAGAAGTGGATGCAGATCGCCGAGGGCTACGAAAAAGGCCAACACGCCTATCACACCACCATGCCTACGGATGCGTTGCTGCGCCTGCGTGACGTGATGCTGGAGACGCGCGAATACGGCTTTGCCAAGGTGCGCGAAGAACAGATGGAACTGGGACGCAAGGTGCGTGAGTTGCTGCAGTCGCGCGGCTTCCCCAGCGTCGCCGCCGAGGGCTACAAGGCGCCTAGCGTGGTCGTCAGCTACACCACTGACGCGGAAATCCAGAGCGGCCGTGCCTTCCTCAAGGTGGGCTTGCAGACCGCCTCTGGCGTTCCGCTGCAATGCGATGAAGGCCCGGACTTCAAGACCTTCCGCATCGGCCTGTTCGGCCTGGACAAATGGCATGACTCGGATCGCTCCGTGGCGCATCTGTCCAAGGCACTGGACGATATCGGCATTGCCCGGATCTGAGATAGGTGCGGCTTGCGGCATTGCTGCCGTGACATTTTTTTCGACCCGACTTCGTAATAAAGTCGGGTTTTGTTTACTCAGTGCATCCGATATGAAAAAAGCAATCTCCGTGATCGGGTTTGTATTTGCTCTGGGCGCTGGCGCAGTGGTTCATGCTGCGCCGGTCACTACCGCCAGCGGGCTGATCTATGAAAGCCAGGTCGAAGGCAGCGGGCCCAGTCCCAAGGCGACGGACACCGTCAAGGTGCACTACCGCGGCTACTTCCCCGATACCGGCAAGGAGTTCGACAGCTCCTATGCACGCAAGCAGCCCATCGAGTTCCCGCTCAATGGCGTGATTCCCTGCTGGACCGAGGGCGTGCAGAAGATGAAAGTGGGTGGCAAGGCCAAGCTGACATGCCCCCCCGGCATAGCCTATGGCAGCCGTGGTGCAGGCCGTGCCGTTCCCCCCAATGCCACGCTGAACTTCGATGTGGAGCTGCTGGGCATCCAGGGCCGCTGATCAAGGCCTGTCGATCTCAAGTCGCTTGGCCAGGCGCTGCAGATTGGCGCGATCGAGCTGCAGCTCGCGCGCTGCGGCGGCCCAGCTGCCCCGGTGGCGGGCCAGGCTGGAGCTGACCAGCTGGCGTTCATAGGCGCTGACGGCAGCGCGCAGACCGGCCTCGGGCGCTGCCGTTGCGGTGGCCGGGTCCATGGACGCGGTGGCCTGTGCGGCGGCAGGCGCCTCGACCCGCTCCCAGAGATCGGCAAGTCCCAGGGTCACGATGCGCAGTCTGGTTCCCGCGCGGCCGGCGCTGCCGTCATTGCGGCTCAGGGCCCTGAGCACGGCGCGGCTGATGCAGTGCTCGAGCTCGCGTACATTGCCGGGCCAGCTGCGATTGAGCAGGGCCGCCTGTGCGGCCGTATCCAGGCGAAGGCCGCCGAGCCTGAGCCTCGAGCGGTTCTCCTCGAGGAAATAGCCCGCCAGCTGCAGCACATCGCTGTCGCGCTCGCGTAGTGGCGGCACGGCGAGCGGATAGACATTGAGGCGGTGATAGAAGTCCGCGCGCATGCGCCCGGCGCGGACCTCCGCAGCCAGGTCGCGGTTGGTGGCGGCGATCACGCGCACATCCACATGATGCTCCCGGTCCGAACCCAGGCGCTGCAGCTGGCCGCTTTGCAGCACGCGCAGGAGCTTGGCCTGCACGGGCAGCGAGAGTTCGCCGACCTCGTCCAGGAACAGCGTGCCCTGATGCGCCTGCTCGAACTTGCCGCTGCGCTCGGTCAGTGCTCCGGTGAAGGCCCCGCGCACATGGCCGAACAGCTCGCTCTCGACCAGGTTGTCGGGCAGGGCCGCGCAGTTGATGCTGATCATGGGCTTGTCGGCACGGCCCGACTGCGCATGCACGGCCTGGGCCACCAGTTCCTTGCCGGTGCCGGTTTCGCCGGTGACGAGCACGCAAAGATCGCTGGCGGCGACCAGGGCAATGTCTTTCTGCAGCTGGCGCATGACGGGGCTTGCGCCCTGCAGTCCGCGCTCCGGCGGCGCGGCCGCTCTGGCCGAGCCGGTGGCGCCGCGCGCGAGCTGGGACAGCTGGTGCACGCGCTCGGCCGTGGCCACGGTGGCTGCGGCCAGATTGCTGAAGGCCTGCAGCATGGCCAGCGCCGCGGGGTCGGCGAACCGGCCCGGCTCCAGCGCGTCCAGCGTCAGCAGACCCCAGGGCAGGCCGCCCAGTTGCAGCACGCAGCCCATGCAGTCATGCACATGCAGCTCGCTGATGGCCTGGCCTTTGTGCGCCACCAGCCCGTCATAGGGATCGGGCAGGGGACTGTCGGGTTCGAAGCGCATGGCCTGGCCGGCTGCCAGCAGCTGGGCAAAGCGTGGATGCTCGCCCAGGCGAAAGCGCCGGCCCAGCGTGTCCGGCATCAGGCCGTCGATCGCCATGGGGCGTAGCCATTCGCCTTCGAGCTTCAGCAGGGCGACGGCATCGGCGGGCAACAGATTGCGCAGTGCGGCCAGAAGGCGGCGCAGACGTTCGCGCTCGGACAGGTCCTGGGCCAGATCGGCTATCAGCGGGCTGACGGCGTTGAGAATGTGAGATGTTGTCATAACGACATCGAATGGTGTCAATGGGACAGCAATTGATTGATGTCATATTGACGCATGTTTTTGCAAGCCATTGTTTTGCAATGGTCTTGTTGCTGGCACGCCGTTTGCATTTATTCGCTCAAGCCTTGCAGCTGGCAAGGCAGCAACCAGGAGATTTGCATGCTTACCGAACGTCAACGCGAGATCGTCAAGGCCACCGTACCGCTGCTGGAAACCGGCGGCGAGGCGCTGATCACGCATTTCTACCAGACCATGCTGGGCGAATACCCCGAGGTGCGCCCGCTGTTCAACCAGGCGCACCAGCAAAGCGGTGCCCAGCCACGCGCTCTGGCGCACAGCGTGCTGATGTATGCCAAGAACATTGACCGCCTGGAAAACCTGGGCAATCTGCCCGCCCAGATCATCAACAAGCATGTGGCGCTGCAGGTCCAGGCCGAGCATTACTCCATCGTCGGTGCCTGCCTGCTGCGCGCCATTCGCGAGGTGCTGGGGGCGGAGATCGCCACGGACGAGGTGATCGCCGCCTGGGCCGCCGCCTATCAGCAGCTGGCCGATATCCTGATCGGTGCGGAGCGCGCGGTGTACGAGCAGACTGCGGCAGCCGAAGGTGGCTGGCGCGGTGCGCGTGCCTTCAAGTTGGTGCGCAAAGAGGCCGAAAGCGCCGAGATCACGTCCTTCTATCTGGAACCCGTGGACGGCGGCGCGGTGATCGCCCATCAGCCAGGTCAGTACATCGGTCTGCGCGTGGTGGTTGACGGCCTGGAGCAGCGCCGCAACTACTCGCTGTCGGCGCCTGCCAACGGCAAGAGCTATCGCATCAGCGTCAAGCGCGAGGCCGGCGGCAAGGTCTCCAACCATTTGCACGACCAGTTGCACGTGGGCGATACGCTGGAGCTGTTCCCGCCCGCTGGCCATTTCACCTTGCAGGCCAATGCCAAGCCCCTGGTGCTGATCAGCGGCGGTGTGGGCATCACGCCCACGCTGCCCATGCTGCAGGCCGCGCTGCCCACGGGGCGCGAGATCACCTTCATCCACTGCGCGCGCGATCGCGGCGTGCATGCCTTCCGCGAGAAGATCGATGCGCTGGCTAACAGCCACGAGCAGCTCACGCGCCGCTATTGCTACGACCAGGCGGGAGCCGGCGACGAGGTCGACGCCCAGGGCCTGCTGAGCACTGACCGACTGGCCCAGTGGCTGCCCGAGTCGCGCGATGCCGATGTCTACTTCCTGGGCCCGCGCGGCTTCATGCGCAGTGTCAAGCAGTCGCTGCGTGAACTCGGTGTGCCCGACGCCCAGGTGCACTACGAGTTCTTCGGCCCTGCGGAAGCTCTGGCCTGACGGTATCGCACCCCCTGAGCGGTTTTGCCTAGGCGGCCCACCGCTTCCCCTCTCTCTACGCGCTGCGCGCTAGGGGTGGGGGACGACACCCTCGCTGGGGCAGCCCTCGCTGGGGCAGCCCTTGCTGCGGGGCGGCGGGGCCGCCCAGGCTCTTGCTCGGCGTCCCTCGTTTTGGGCGCGCCGGTTTTGAGCGCTGTGATCTGCAAACAAATGGATGCTCATGAAAAAAGAGCTGCCTGCGCTTGGTAATGCTGAGTTTCAGTGCATAAAGCATCTGAAACCCTTGCAGAACCAGCGCAAGCAGCTCTTTTTGCTGAGGCGGCGACTTGGCTAATTGCTCTTTGAATTGGGCGATTGCCAAGTGAGAGACAACGAGCAAGGGCCTGGGCGACCCCGCCCCGGCGCAAGCGCCTCAGGGGGTCAACGGTAATACGCTTCGACCGTACCCTTGAGCTTGATCAGCAGGGGCTTGCCCTTGCGGTCCAGGGTCTTGCCGGCGGGCACCTTGACCCAGCCTTCGCTGACGCAGTATTCCTCGACGTCAAAGCGATCCTTGCCGTTGAAGCGGATGCCGATGTCGTGCTCGAACACGGCGGCCACATGGTGGGGGCTGCGAGGGTCAACGGACAGATGGTCGGGCAGTTCGGGGCGGGTGGCTTCGGTCATGATTTTTCGAGAGTCAGGGAATACAAGAGCGCTATTTTCGGTGCAATTGCAAAAGCCTGTCTCCTGTTGTCGCAATGGCGCATGACAGGCAATGCGCCGTCATCAGTACCGCAGGCATAGGCGAGCCGGCCCGACTCGCCTATGCTGGAGTCATGCTCACCGAAGAACAACGCCTGTCCCTGCAGCGCGCCAAGCGGCTGCCGCTGATTTTGCTGCTGCTGGTGACAGCCGGCTTCATTGCCACGGCGCTGGCGGGCTCGCGCTGGGGACTGGAGGGCCAGGCCGTTCCGCTATGGCTGGTGTGTCTGCGGGCCATCTGCGAGGCCGCCATGGTGGGGGCGCTGGCCGACTGGTTTGCGGTCTCGGCGCTGTTTCGCCATATTCCGCTGCCGCTGGTGGGGCGGCACACGGCCATCATTCCGCGCAACAAGGATCGCATAGGCCGTAACCTGGCCACTTTCGTGCGCGACAAGTTTCTCGACGCGCCCTCGCTGGTGGCTCTGATCGAGCGCAACAACCCGGCCCAGGCGCTGGCGGACTGGCTGACGGCTCCCGCCAACAGCCAGCTGCTGGGCAGGCAGGTGGCGCGGCTGGCGCTGGCGGCGCTGGAGATGGTGCAGGACAAGCAGGTAGAGAAGTTTCTGACCCAGTCGCTCAAGGCCGTGATGCAGCATGTGGATCTGTCGCGCGCGGCGGCATCGCTGCTGTCGGGGCTGACGGCGGGCGGGCGCCATCAGGAGGTGCTGGACGATGTGCTGGCGCGCATCAGCAGCGTGCTGCGCCAGGAACAGACCCATGTGCTGATCGCGCAGACCATCGTGGTCTGGCTCAAGCGCGAGCATCCGATCAAGGAAAAAATGCTGCCCACGGACTGGCTCAGCGACAAGGGGGCCAGCGTGATTGCCAGCGCTCTGGACAGCCTGCTGCAGGATGTGGCCCAGAACCCCGGCCACCGTTTGCGCCAGGCCTTCGACAACTCCATACAGCGCCTGATAGACGGTCTGCAGAACGACCCCGCCTACGCCGAGAGGGTAGAAAAACTGCGCAACTATCTGCTGCATGACGAGAAGCTGGCCGTCTATCTGCGCGAGCTATGGGCCGGCTGGCGCGCCCGGCTGGAACGCGATCTGGCCGACGAAAACTCGGCCATGGCACGGCGTGCCGCCGTGATGGGGCGCTGGCTGGGGCAGGCGCTGGCGCATGACGAGGCGCTGCGCAACTCCATGAACGAGCGCCTCAAGCGCTGGGCGACCACGCTGGCACCCGATGTTTCGCAGTTCATCGCCCGCCATATTGCCGACACGGTGCAGCGCTGGGATGCCGAGCAACTGGCCACGCTGATCGAGGCGCATATCGGCAAGGATCTGCAGTACATACGCATCAACGGAACGCTGGTGGGCGGGGCCATCGGCTTGCTGCTGTTTCTGATCTCGCATGCCGCAGCCTTGTGGCGCAGCCTGCTGGCCTGGCTGGGATAAGGCTTTTCATCGCCCAGCAGCGCTTGCCGGTGCGAGTGCCGCCAAAGTACTTAACAGTAAAAATTCTTTGGAAGGCCTGTTAGTTGCGGTTACAATGAGAATTATTCGCAACAAGAAGACCTTGCTGCAATCTTTGACTCAGCCAGGCATGCCCATTGAATGGCCGCATGCCGCCATGCCCCGCTGCATGGTTTAGCCACGACGATCTCCTGCGCAGATCGTGATTGCCTTCTTCATCACTCCAACAGCGCGAATGCTTCGCTGACCGGCACCTGCTTTCCGTGGCCCTGGCCATGGGGCGCAGCCTTGCCTGGTCGATGTGCCTTTTTTTCCGAACTCATCATGCCAATTCATGCAGCCGCTGCTGCAGGCTTCGCCACGGCCTGCGCCTCTTCACCTTCCCGTCCTCTGATCACCGTCCGCCGGTCGCTGCGCCCCTTGCTGGGCATGGCGTTGGCGGCTGTCGGCCTGCTGACCCACGGGCTGACCGCGGCGCAGGAAAAATCGCTGGAGACGGTGGTGGTGACGGCCTCGGGCTTCGAGCAGGAGATCAAGGATGCGCCGGCATCGATTTCCGTCATCACGCGCGAAGAGCTGGAAAAAGGCAGCTACAACAATCTGCATGACGCGCTGCGCGATGTGCCCGGCGTGAATCTGGTGCCTTCGGACAACAATTCCAACGACATCAGCCTGCGCGGCATGGGCGTGAACTACACCCTGATCCTGGTGGACGGCAAGCGCACCAACACGCGCGAAACCCAGGCCAACGGCTCCACCGGCACCGACCAGAGCTGGGTGCCGCCGCTGGAGGCGATCGAGCGCATCGAGGTGGTGCGCGGCCCCATGTCCTCGCTCTACGGCTCGGACGCCATGGGCGGCGTGATCAACATCATCACGCGTAAGGTGGCCAAACAGTGGATGGGCTCCATCCGCACCGAAGCCACGCTGCAGGAGCGCTCGTCCTCGGGCAATATCTACCAGAGCAATTTCTATCTGTCCGGCCCCATACAGACCGATCTGCTGGGCCTGAGCATCTACGGCAACTACAACAAGCGCGGCGAGGACAATATCCTCAACGGCTACAACGACTACGACAACCGCGCGCTGAACGTCAAGCTGGCGCTGACCCCCAACAAGGACCACGACATCATTGCCGAGCTGGGCACGGGCAAGCAGCACTACACCTCGACACCGGGCAAGACGCTGGCGGCCACGGCGGCACTCAGCGATCGTAAGTTCGAGCGCGACAACTTCTCGCTGCAGCACAAGGGGCGCTGGGGCTGGGCGTCCTCGGACACCTATCTGCAGCAGGAGAAGACGCGCAATCTGTCGCGCGACATGACCATCAAGAACACGGTCTTCAACAGCAGCTGGGTGGCACCGCTAGGGGCCAGCCATCTGATGACCACGGGCGTGAGCTACAACGAGCAGGACCTGACGGACACCACCACCAACACCTTGCCCAATGCCAGCCGCACCGGCATCAATCGCAGCCAGTGGGCCGTGTTTGCCGAGGACGAGTGGCGTCTGCACCAGGACTTCGCACTGACCGGCGGCCTGCGCTACGACCATGACAGCCAGGCCGGTGGCCAGGTCAGCCCGCGTCTGTATGGCGTGTGGAATCTGGCCCCGCAGTGGACGGTCAAGGGCGGCGTTTCCACGGGATTTCGTGCGCCGTCGCTGCGTCAGACCGTGGGTGACTGGGGTCAGAGCAGCCGTGGCGGCAATATCTACGGCAACCCGGATCTGAAGCCCGAAACCTCGCTGACCAAGGAAATTGGCGTGCTCTACGACAGCGGCGCCGGCACCACGGCAGGGCTGACGGTGTTCGACAACGAGTTCGAGGACAAGATCACCCGCGTGGCCTGCCCCAGCTGCGGCCCGCTCAACAGCTCGGGCCGCGTGCCCACCACCAACATCAATGTGGACAACGCCATCACGCGTGGCCTGGAGGCCTCGCTGGGCACGCAGCTGAGCAAGACGCTGCGCCTGAAGACCAACTACACCTTCACCAAGTCCGAGCAAAAGAGCGGCGAGTTTGCTGGCATGCCGCTGAACCAGCTGCCACGCCATCTGTTCAATGTCTCGCTGGACTGGAGCCCCACGGCCCAGCTCAACGGCTGGCTCAAGGCTTCCTACCGCGGCGAGGAAAGCGCGCCCACGGGCGGAGCGTCCTCGGGCAGCTTCACCCAGAAGAGCTACACCATGCTGGATCTGGGCGGCTCCTACAAGCTCAACAAGACCGTCACGCTGTACGCGGGCATCTACAACCTGCTGGACAAGCAGGTCATCTATGACGGCGTCAATTACGACACCGTGCTCGACGGCCGCCGCTATTGGCTGGGCATGAACGTCAAGTTCTGATCCTGGTCAGCGCAGCCCGTTGCCGCAATGCGCGGCAAGGGCTGCTGACTCTTCTTCTGTTTTGCTTTTCAAGGTTTTTCATGCAACAACTGATCAGCCGTCGCGCCGCCACCCTGGCATTGCTGACGATGGCCGGCAGCGCCTGGGCGCAAACGCAGGCGGTCCTGTCGTCTGCGGCCCAGCCCGCCCGCATTCAGGTCCAGCATGCCAGGGGCGTGACCGAGCTGCCCCTGGCTCCCCGGCGCGTGGTGGTGTACGACCTGGCTTCGCTGGACACCATGCAGGCGCTCAAGCTGCCGGTGACGGGCGTGCCAAAGGTCCATTTCCCCGCCTATCTGTCGGGCTACGCCGATGCCCGTTATCAGGTGGCGGGCTCGCTGTTCGAGCCCGACTACGAGGCACTGAGCCGCATCCGCCCCGATCTGATCGTGGTGGCCGGCCGCTCGGCCGGCAAGTACGAAACGCTGAGCCGTATCGCGCCCACGCTGGACCTGAGCACTTCGGGCCAGGACTTGCTCGGCGATATGCAGCGCAATGTGACCGCACTGGCCAGCCTGTGGGGCAAGCAGGATGAGGGCGCGCAGCTCATGCAGCAGGTGCGCGGCGATGTGCAGGCCACCCGCGCTGCCGCGGCCAAGGCCGCGCCAGGCCTGCTGGTGCTGGCCGTCAACAAAAACATGAGCGCCCAGACGCCAGGCTCGCGCTTCGGCTTGCTGCATGACGTGCTGGGCATCAAGCCCGCCTTGCCCGCAGATCCGGCGCAGGCGCGCGGCATTGCGCTGAAGATGGAAGATATCGCCAGGATTGACCCCGAATGGCTGTTCGTGATCGACCGCAATGCGGGCACGGGCAGCACCAGGGACAAGGACGGCAAGCCGGTCGTGCCGTCGCGTGAGCTGTTCGACAACGACACCATCAAGAACACCCGTGCGGGCCGCAAGCAGCAGCTGGTGTTCGTCGATCCGCAGCTCTGGTATTTGCTGGGCAGCAGCGGCCCCCAGGCCATGCGGGCCAATGCGCAGCAGATTCGCGCCGCACTTGAGCGCTAGTCTCCGCGAAAGACAGCAAAGTTAATAGCTGCTTACGCCAATGAATAAAGGGTTTTAATGCATAAAAGCATTGAAACCCTTTGTTATTGAGCGCAGCAAGCTATCAAAAGTATCAGACGGCGGGCTCCGAAGGCTCGGGCGGCAGCAGCTGCTTGCCAATCAGCTGCCAGGCCTTGGCGGCATCGGCCTGGCCGGCAAACAGATGGCAGCTGGCAGCCGTCATGGCGATGCGGCCGTTTTCGGGCTCCAGGTCAAAGGCCAGCTCGCATTGCGCAGCGGCGTTGGCCCACATCAGCAGGGCGTTGCGGTTTTCTTCCTTCTGCAAGGCGTGGGCCTCGGCCATCCAGGCCTGTGCCAGGCGAAAGGCGGCTTCCGGTTCGTTCATATCGGCCTTGTGTGCCAGATAGAACTCCTTGCCGGCGGCCTGCCAGAACGCGCGGGCCTGCTCGAAGTCCTGCGTGGCAATCTTCTGGGCCTGCTGCACCAGCGCGTTGCCGGCCTGCAGATGGGCCTGATAGGTGGATGCGTCTTGATCTTGGGGCATGGCGCTTATTGTCCTCATTGCGGGGCCCGGCCGAGCCCGCCCGCGCGCATCGCCCCTGAACAGGCCCGGGGCATTGCCGGTGCCTGCCGGCGGCTCGCCGCTAGTAGCGAAAGTCCAGCTGATGCGGGCCCTTGCCGATCTCTGCCGCCTGGGTCTGGCTGGCGCCCTCCCTGGTGGTGGCGGTGATCTTGTAGCTGCCGGCGGGCAGCTGGATCAGACAGACCGGGCCGTTGGCCGTGAAGCGGCTGCTGTCCTTGCCGGAGCTGACCTCGACCGCCACATTGGCCAGGTAGGCGCCGTCCTTTTGCGCAAACAGCAGCGACAGCGGGTAGTCCTTCATCGCGGCGCGCATGAGCGTGGATTCGTCCTCACCTATGCCGCCGCAGCTATAGCGCAGGGCGCCGGCTTGCTGCATATCGGGAATCCGGCCCTGAGCCAGAGCGGGCAGGCCGAAGCCGGCACTGGCGGCCAGGACCAGACAGGCAGCGTTTCTCAAGCAATGCATGGTGTCTCCTTTCAGCGATACACGGCTGGCCATCTTGCGGCCTGACCGCGCAGCTCCCTGTCATCCCTGCACGGTGCTGCTTGTGGGCATCCCCGGCATTTACGCCTGGTTGCCTCCGGAAACAGGTGTCTGGGCTGATGCGTCCAGGTCCGCAGGCAGACTCAGCCCGATGCTGGTGACGGACAGGTCGGAGCGTGCAAACGCCTGTCCGCTGTGCATGCGCGCAATCGCAGCCACGATGGACAGGCCCAGGCCGTGGTTGCGATCGGCCTGGCTGCGGGCTGCGTCCGCGCGGTAGAAGCGGTCAAACAGCCTGGACAGATGTTCGGCTGAAATGGCCTGGCCCTGGTTCTGCACCGCGAGCGTGACCTGGCCGGCCTGCGGCGAGCTGATCTGTATCTCTATGCAGCTTCCCGGCGTGGCATAGCGGGTGGCATTGCCCAGCAGATTGGACAGCGCCCGGCGCAGCAAACGCGCATCGACCTGGGCCTGTGCATCGCCCTGCACCCGCACCTGCAGATCGGCCTCCTGCAGCGCGGCCTCGTGATACTCCACCACTTCGTGCGCGAGGCTGGCCAGGCTGGCCACCTGAATGCGGTGCGCGCTTTCGCCGCGATCGGCGTGAGAGAGAAAAAGCATGTCCGCCACGATGCCGGCCATGCGCTGCAGATCTTCAAGATTGGAAGCCAGGATATCGCGCAGCTCGTCGGCATCGCGGGGCTTGCGCAGAGCCAGCTCGCAGCTGCTGATGAGCGTGGTCAGAGGGGTGTTGAGCTCATGGGCCACATCGGCATTGAAGGCCTCCATCTGCCGGTAGGCCACCGCCAGCCGCTCCAGCAGCGCGTTGAACTGTGCAATCAGCGGACGCAGCTCCTGGGGCTGGTTGCTGTCGTCAAGCCTGGTCTGCCAGTCGTGCGTGAGATCCTTGGCGCCCAGTTGCCGGGTCTGCTCCACCAGCGAATGCAGAGGTGCCAGCCCGCGGCGCACCAGCCAGGCGCTGAACAGCGACACCAGCAGCGCACCGCTGACGGCGGCCAGGCCCAGAATCCAGGCCAGCTGGCGCAGCAGGGCATCGTCGGGACGGCGGTCCAGCATCAGCAGCACCTGCACGGGCTGCTGTTCCTGCTGATCCACTTGGGCTGGCAGCACGACGCTGAAGCTGCGCCGTGCGCTGTGAGCATCGTCGAGGGGCTGGTGCAGTTTCTCGAACAGCAGCGCGCCGCTGGCATAGCTGACGCGGATCGACATATCCTCGTGGCCCGTGAGAAAGTCGGACAGCATGTGCTGCATGCTGGACGCGGAGCGGTTGGCACGGGCCTGTTGCAGCAGATGCGTCACCGTGACCTGCTTTTGCTCCAGGCTTTCCTGCTGGCGCTGGGCCAGTGCCAGCCAGCTGCCCCAGTACACGGCCACGCAGACCAGGCCCAGGCCCAGCATGGTCTGCAGGGCCAGCGAGCGCGACAGCCGGCGGCTCAGGTTAGGGATCTGAGGAGTGCCTGGAGAGACGTGATCAGCGGTCATGAGTGGCTGCTATGCTGGAAGATTCATTGTTTGCGGTTTGCTGGAAAAAGGAACGGACCATGAGTCTTGGTAACGCCATCATGAACAACTACGCCTTCTTGCTGGAGATGTACGAGGACAGCTATTTCCCTGAAGAACTGGTTCGCAAGGGCGAGGATATTCTGAGAGAACTCTGTCTGCAGATAGAGCAGCAAAAGCCGCAGAATCTGGAGCAGCTGTATCGATTGGCCCACGCTGCGACCGAGCGTTTCAACGATCTGCAGCAGGAGTTCGAAGAGCAGGGCAGCGAGATAGAGACGGCGGCACGTGAATGCATTGCGGCTGACTTCGAGGCCATTGCCAAGGCTTATGGTTTTGAAGATGCGGATGTGGAGGAACTGATCGCGCTACGCGAATGGTAAGCACCGGCTATCAGGCATCAAGGCGAAGCTCCAGCACATAGCCCATGCCGCGCACCGTGTGCAGCAGGGGCAGCTCGAACGGTGCGTCGAGCTTGAGGCGCAGGCGGCGCACGGCGACCTCTACGACATTGGTTTCGCTGTCGAAGTTCATGTCCCAGACCTGGGAGGCCAGCTCGGTGCGCGACAGCACTTCGCCCTGGCGCCGCAGCAGCAGACTCAGCAGATTGAACTCCTTGGCCGTCAGGTCCAGTCGCTGGCCAGCACGTGTGGCGCGGTGACGCAGCAGATCCAGTTCCAGATCGGCCATGCGCAGCACAGTGGCTTCGGGTGTGGCCGTGGCCTGCAGGCCGCGGCGCAGCAGTGCATGAACGCGGGCCACCAGTTCTGAAAATGCAAAAGGCTTGACCAGATAGTCATCGGCGCCGGCCTGCAGTCCTTTGACGCGGTCCTCCACCTGGGCACGGGCCGTGAGCATGAGCACTGGCGTCTGGCGCGACTGGCGCAGAGCCGCCAGCACGGCCAGGCCGTCGATGCCGGGCAGCATGCCGTCCAGAATGATGAGGTCGTAGGGCTGCTCGGTGGCCAGATGCAGGCCGTCAATGCCGTTGTGCGCGGCATCAACCACAAAGCCTTCCTCGCCCAGGCCTTTTTGCAAGTATTCGGCGAGTTTGGTTTCGTCCTCGATGACTAGAAGCTTCATGCGCAGATTGTCGAGCAAGTCGGTCGCTTGCGAAGATGACAAATTTGTCATCTTGAGGTCAGAACCCTGTGGGGGCCGCGAGGCTAGATTTGCTCCGCTTGCACAAGACTGCCAATGGAAGGGCAGGCATGCCGGCGGAGCATCACCATGACATTCATCACCAAGGCGGCCGCTGTGTTGCTGGGCAGCGGTTTGGGCCTTTTCGTGCCCTGTGCCTGGGCGCAACAACCTGCGCCCGCAACAGCAGCGGCAGCCGCCCCCATCAGCCTGCAGGCCGCACTGGCGCTGGCCATGGAACACAACCCCGGTCTGCGGGCGGCAGCGCAGGCCCTGGCGGCCAGCGAGGGGGCATTGATACAGAGCCGTGCCAGACCCAATCCCGAGCTGGCCTATTCGCAGGAGGACACGCGCCGCGAAACCAGGTCCATGACTCTGCAATGGAACCAGTCCATAGAGATCGGTGGCAAGCGCGAGGCCCGCATGAAGGCGGCCGGGCATGGTCGCGAACTGGCCAGGGCCGAGCTGGAGGCCGCGCAGGCCGGTCTGCGCGCCGATGTGCGCACGGCTTTTGCCAATGTGCTGGCCGGCCAGCAACGCGTGCAGCTGCATCAGAAGACGCTGGAGATCGCCAGCAGTGCCCGCGATGCCGCGGCCAAGCGCGTGCTGGCAGGCAAGGTGGCTCCGCTGGAGGAAACCAAGGCCCGCGTGGCCGAAAGCAGTGCCGAGCTGGCGCTGGCGCAAGCGCGCTCCGGTCTGCGTGTGGCGCGTCAGCAGCTGGCGGCGCTGTGGGGAGCGCAGCCTGCGGCATTTGGCAGCGCAGTGGGGGAGCTGGCGCAACTGCCTGTGCTTCCCGATGAAGGCCTGATGCTGGAAAAGCTGGAGCACTCACCGCAGATGCTGCGCGCGCAGCAGGCCGTTTTTCAGGCCAGGTCCGTCGCCGAGCTGGAGCGTGCCAAGCGCCTGCCCGACCCCAGCGTGAGTCTGGGCATGAAGCGTGCGCAGGAAGTGGGCCGCAATCAGCTGGTGGTGGGTATCTCGGTGCCGCTGCCGATCCTGGACAGCAACCGCGGCAATCAGCTGCAGGCGCTACGTCTGGCCGACAAGGCCGAGGACGAGCTGCTGGCCACGCGCCAGCAAATGTACGCACAGTTGCAGCAGCAACGCGAGCAGTTGCAGACCAGCCGGGCCCAGGCCGAGCAGCTGACGCAGCAGGTCCTGCCGGCGGCCGAATCCGCTTACGAAGTCGCTGCCAAGGGCTTTGCCCTGGGCAAGTTCAGCTATCTGGAAGTGCTGGATGCCCAGCGCACGCTGGCCGAGGCACGCAGCCTCTATCTGGAGCAACTGGTGGCCACCCATCAGGCGGCTGCGGACATCACCCGCCAACTGGGCGATGTGCCCGGTCTTGAGTAAGAACAAGCACGTATCATGAATTCCACATCCCCTAAGCCCCGCCGCACGGCGATTGCCATCGCCATCATTCTGGCGCTCGGTGCGGCCGCTGCTGCAGCCATTGTCTACGGTACGCAGCCGGCGGCTGCAAGCGCTGAAGGTCACGGTGCTGCAGAGAAGAGTCATGCCCATGAAGAAAAGAACGGGCATGAGCATGACGAAAAAGAGGGGCATGACCATGGCAGCGAGCCTGGGCATGAACAGGCAGCAAGCACCGGAAAACCCGCAGCCGAGCCCGAATCCGCTCATGCCGATGATGAGGATGAAGGCCTGCTCAAACTCGATGCCGAGCGTGCCAGGGCTGCGGGCGTGGCGCTGGCCGAGGCCGGCCCGGCGTTGATAGCCAGCATGCTGCAGTTGCCGGGCGAGATTCGCTTCAACGAGGACAGGACGGCCCATGTGGTGCCGCGGGTGGCGGGCGTGGCGGAGAGCGTGGCGGCCAATCTGGGGCAGGTGGTAAAGAAGGGCCAGTTGCTGGCCACCCTGACCAGCCCTGCGGTATCCGAGCAGCGCAGCGAGCTGATGGCAGCGCAAAAGCGTCTCGCACTGGCGCGCACCACCTATCAGCGCGAAAAGCAGCTGTGGCAGGAAAAGATATCGGCCGAGCAGGACTATCTGCAGGCCCAGCAGGCGCTGCGCGAGGCCGAGATCGCGTCCGCCAATGCGCAGCAGAAGCTGGCCGCGATCGGTGCCGGCTCGGGCTCTGCCGGGGCTTTGAACCGCTTCGAGCTGCGCGCACCCTTCGATGGGGTGGTGGTGGAAAAGCATCTTTCCGTGGGCGAGGCCGTGCAGGACAGCACGGCCGTGTTCACCATCTCCGATCTGCGTTCGGTCTGGGCCGAAATGAAGGTGGCCGCCAGCGACCTGCCCTTTGTGCGCGTGGGCGAAAAGGCCACTGTGCACGCGACGGCATTTGAATCGAAAGCCACGGGGACGGTGGCCTATGTGGGCGCGTTGATCGGGCAGGAAACCCGCACCGCACCGGCACGCATCACCCTGGACAACCCGGACGGCATCTGGCGTCCGGGTCTCTTCGTGAATGTGGATCTGACGGCATCCAGCCAGAAGGCGGCGGTGACGGTGGTCAGTGCGGCCATCCAGAAGATCGACGGCGACAAGCCCGTTGTGTTTGTGCCGGTGGACGGTGGCTTCAAGGCGCAGACCCTGAAGCTGGGCAAGACCGATGGCCAGAACACCGAAGTGCTGCAGGGTCTGAGTACAGGCCAGCGCTATGTGAAGGACGGCAGCTTCGTCCTGAAGTCCGAGCTTGGCAAGGCAACGGCCGAGCATGTGCATTAAATGGAACCCCCTGAGGCGCGGAGCGCCTTCCCCCAGGGGACGACACCCTCGCCTGGGCGGCCCCGCTGCGAGGCGGCCCTTGCTCGGTGTCTCTCCGTCAGGTCGCATATGAGCGCGGGCCCTGAATCCTGTTTTGGAGTTTGAATGTTTGAGCGCATCATCCGCTTTGCGATTGCCCAGCGCTGGCTGGTCATGCTGGCCACGCTTGCCCTGGTGGGCCTGGGTATCTACAACTACCAGCGTCTGCCCATCGATGCCGTGCCAGACATCACCAATGTGCAGGTGCAAATCAATACCTCGGCCCCCGGCTATTCGCCGCTGGAGACCGAGCAGCGCGTCACCTTCCCCATCGAGACCGTGATGGCCGGCCTGCCGGGCCTGGAGCAGACCCGCTCGCTCTCGCGCTACGGCCTGTCCCAGGTGACCGTGGTGTTCAAGGACGGCACGGACATCTACTTTGCGCGCCAGCTGGTTAACGAGCGCATGCAGCAGGCGCGCGATGCCCTGCCTGCAGGCGTGGCGCCTGCGCTGGGGCCTATTTCCACGGGGCTGGGGGAGATCTACCTGTGGACCGTGGAGGCCGATGACGGCGCCACCAAGCCCGACGGCAAGCCCTACACGCCCATGGATCTGCGCGAGATCCAGGACTGGGTCATCAAACCCCAGCTGCGCAATGTGGCGGGCGTGACCGAGATCAACTCGATTGGCGGTTTCGCCAAGGAATATCTGGTGGCTCCGCAGCCGCAGAAGCTCGCGGCCTACGGTTTCACGCTGGCCGATATCGTCGCGGCGCTGGAGCGCAACAACGCCAATGTGGGCGCCGGGTATATCGAGCGCCAGGGCGAGCAGTACCTGATCCGCGCACCGGGTCAGGTGGGTGGCATTGCCGATATTCGCGAAGTCATCGTGGGGTCGGCACAAGGCCAGCCGATTCGCGTGCGGGACCTGGCCGATGTGGGCCTGGGGCGCGAACTGCGCACCGGTGCGGCCACGGACAACGGCCGCGAAGTGGTGCTGGGGACGGTGTTCATGCTGATTGGCGAGAACAGCCGTGCCGTGGCCCAGGCCGTGCATGAACGCATGCAGGTGATCAACAAAAGCCTGCCGCCCGGCGTGAAGGCCGTGACGGTGTACGACCGCACCAATCTGGTGGACAAGGCCATTGCCACGGTCAAGAAGAACCTGATCGAAGGCGCGGCGCTGGTTGTGGCGATCCTGTTTCTGTTCCTGGGCAATCTGCGCGCCGCGCTGATCACGGCGCTCATCATTCCGCTTTCCATGCTGTTCACCTTCACTGGCATGGTGCAGATGCGCGTCAGCGCCAATCTGATGAGCCTTGGGGCGCTGGACTTCGGCATCATCATCGACGGCGCGGTGGTGATCGTGGAGAACTGCGTGCGCCGTCTGGCCCATGCCCAGGCGGCAGCGGGCCGGCCGCTGACCCGCAGCGAGCGCTTCGAGGAGGTGTTCGCTGCGGCCAGGGAAGCCCGGCGTCCCCTGCTGTTCGGCCAGCTCATCATCATGGTGGTCTATCTGCCCATTTTTGCGCTCACCGGCGTGGAAGGAAAGATGTTCCACCCCATGGCGCTGACGGTGGTGATTGCGCTGCTGGGCGCGATGCTGCTGTCCATCACCTTCATTCCCGCCGCGATTGCGCTGTTCATGGGCGACAAGGTGGCCGAGAAGGAAAACCGTCTCATGGGCTGGGCGCGGCGTGCCTATGCACCGGTGCTGGACAAGGTCATGCATGCGCCGGCCGTGGTGCTGACGGCGGCAGCTGTCATCGTCGCCCTGAGTCTGCTGCTGGCCACGCGCATGGGCAGCGAGTTTGCGCCCAATCTCAACGAAGGCGACTTTGCGATTCAGGCGCTGCGCATACCGGGCACCAGCCTGACGCAGTCGGTGCAGATGCAGATGCAGATCGAGAGCGAGCTCAAAAAGCAGTTCCCTGAAATCGAGCGCGTGTTTGCGCGTACCGGAACGGCCGAGATTGCGTCGGACCCGATGCCGCCCAATATCTCGGACGGCTACATCATGCTCAAGCCGCGCGAGCAATGGCCCGATCCGGCGCGCTCGCGTGACGATCTGCTGGCTGCCGTACAAGAGACTGTGGAAAAGATTCCGGGCAGCAACTACGAGTTCTCGCAGCCGATCCAGCTGCGCTTCAACGAGCTGATTTCCGGCGTGCGCAGCGACGTGGCCGTCAAGATCTTCGGCGATGACATGGCCCAGCTGGAGAAGTCTGCGCAGGCCGTGGCAGCCATGCTGCAGAAGATCCCCGGTGCCTCCGAGGTCAAGGTCGAGCAGACCACGGGCCTGCCCATGCTCACGGTGCAGATCGATCGCGAGAAAGCTTCGCGCTACGGCCTGAACATGGGCGATGTGCAGGACGCCATCAGCACGGCTTTTGGCGGGCGCGAGGCCGGCACGGTGTTCGAGGGAGATCGACGTTTTGCCATCCAGGTGCGCCTGCCCGAGGCCATGCGCAGCGATGTGGACGGCATAGGCCGCCTGCCGATCGCGCTGCCGCGCGGCGGCGACGGGCGTCTGGGCTTTGTGCCCCTGTCATCCGTGGCAACGGTGGAGCTGGCGCCGGGGCCCAACCAGGTCAGTCGCGAGGACGGCAAGCGCCGCATCGTGGTCAGCGCCAATGTGCGCGGCCGCGATATCGGCTCCTTCGTGGCCCAGGCCCAGCAGGAGCTCGAAGGCATTGCCCTGCCGGCCGGCTACTGGACGCGCTGGGGCGGAACCTTCGAGAACCTGGAGTCCGCCCGCAAGCGCCTGATGATCGTGGTGCCCGTGGCGCTGGCGCTGGTGTTCACGCTGCTGTTTGCCATGTTCGGCAACGTGCGCGACGGTCTCATTGTCTTCACCGGCATTCCGTTTGCATTGACGGGCGGGATTGCGGCGCTGTGGCTGCGCGGCATTCCGCTGTCCATTTCGGCGGCCATCGGTTTTATCGCCCTATGCGGCGTGGCCGTTCTCAACGGCCTGGTCATGATCTCCTATATCCGCAGCTTGCGCGAGCAGGGCATGGATCTGGAACAGGCCGTGACCGAAGGGGCGCTCACGCGCCTGCGTCCCGTGCTGATGACAGCCCTGGTGGCATCGCTGGGCTTTGTACCCATGGCGATTGCCACGGGCACCGGGGCCGAGGTGCAGCGTCCTCTGGCCACGGTGGTGATCGGCGGCATTCTCTCGTCCACGGTGCTGACGCTGTTGGTGCTGCCGCTGCTGTACAGACTCGGCTACCAGAAGCGCCAATAGCCGTGCAAGCGCCAGCGCTCTGACCGGCGTTGAAATGTCTTCTGCACAGGGCCGATGCGAATGCATCGGCCCTTTTTGCATGGCGCTTCGTGCCGAGCAAGGCCCGCGAATTCCGGGCGCTGGCGCGATGCGAGGAAACGGATTGAAACACGGACGTCATCGGCATGACATGAGCTTTTCCTAGATTCTTGCCGGTCGAAACCTGTCGACATCAAAGCGAAAGACTCCATGCAAAACAAGCGTTTGATCAAGGCGCTGGCGCTCGCCTGTCTGACGGCCGCCACGCTGGCCGCCTGTGGCGGCAGCGATGACAGCCCGCCTGCTCCCACGAACCCGACCAATCCTACGACCCCCACGACCCCCACCGAGCCGGCCAAGCCGGAGATGCGCTGTGCTCCCTGAGCGCGGTGACAGACAAGGCTTCACCATGATTTCGCGACGCAACCTTCTACAGGCCGGCAAGAACGCCGCCTTTTCCGCTGCCGCACTGGCGGCCTTTCCGCCCAGCATCCGCCGTGCGCTGGCCATTCCGGCCAACAATGTCACGGGCACGGTCATGGACGTGCAGCATGTGGTGATCCTGATGCAGGAAAACCGCTCCTTCGATCAGTACTTCGGCACCCTCAAGGGGGTGCGCGGCTTTGGCGACCGGATGACGATTCCCGTGCCCAACGGCCGCAAGGTCTGGCAGCAGGAGCGTGCCAACGGTACGGTGATCACGCCCTACCATTTGGACGGAACGGCCAACAACGCGCAGCGCGTCTCCGGAACCCCTCATTCCTGGCTGGACAGTCAGCAGGCCTGGGACAACGGCCGCATGTCGCGCTGGCCCGTGGCCAAGACGGACACCTCCATGGGCTATTTCAAGGAGCAGGAGCTGCCCTATCAGTTTGCGCTGGCCAATGCCTTCACGATCTGCGATGCCTACCACTGCGCCATGCACACCGGCACCGACGCCAACCGGTCATTCCACATGACGGGCACCAACGGTGCCATACCGCAGAACGTGGCTTTCGTGAATAACGAGTGGGATGCCATCAACGGCGTGCCTAGCGATGCCACCACCGGCTATACGTGGAAGACTTATGCCGAGCGGCTGCAGGAAGCTGGGGTGAGCTGGATCAGCTACCAGAACATGCCTGACGAATGGGGCGACAACATGCTGGGTGCGTTCCAGAGCTTTCGGCGCGCCAATCTGGCCTCAGGCTTTCCCGTCTCCAGCGGCGGCGCACCCAATGCGCCGTACACCAGCACCGGCCAGGCCTTGCCCTACCATGCCTATGACGCGGCCAGCGACAACGCTGCCAACCCGCTGTACAAAGGCGTGGCCAACACCTTGCCCGGCAACAAGCCCGAGGAATACCTGGACGCCTTCAAGCGCGATGTTCGCGAGGGCAAGCTGCCCCAGGTGTCCTGGGTCAATGCACCGTCCATCTATTGCGAACACCCCGGCCCATCCAGCCCGGTGCAGGGCGCCTGGTTTCTGCAGGAGGTGCTGGATGCGTTGACGGCCAATCCCGAGGTCTGGAGCAAGACCGTGCTGCTGGTCAACTTCGACGAGAACGACGGCTACTTCGACCATATGCCTTCGCCCTCGGCGCCATCGCAGAATGCCGACAAGACCTATGCAGGCAAGACCACGCTGCCGGAGGCCGATCTGCAGGCCGAGTACTTCACGCATGGCGCGCCGGCAGGCAGCCGCAGCCAGCCCGCCCCCGATGGCCGTGTCTATGGTCCCGGGCCGCGTGTTCCGCTGTATGTGATCTCGCCATGGAGTCGTGGCGGCTGGGTCAACTCGCAGGTGTTCGACCATACGTCGGTGCTGCGTTTTCTGGAGGCCCGCTTTGGCGTGAAGGAACCCAATATCAGCCCGTTCCGTCGTGCGGTATGTGGAGATCTTCTGAGTACCTTCAACTTCAAGACGCCCAACAACGAGACCCTGCCCGTGCTGGCCGGACGATCCACACGCGATGTTGCTGACCAGCTGCGTGCCGATCAGCAAAAGCTGCCCGCCGTGCCGGTGCCGCGCGATATGCAGCTGCCTTTGCAGGCTGGCGGTACGCGTCCGTCGCGGGCTTTGCCCTACGAGCTGCATGCCAGTGCGCGCTGCCAGAGCAACGGCCCTGTGGAGCTGGTGTTTGCCAACACCGGCACGCAGGCGGCCGTCTTCCATGTCTATGACCGCTACAAGTTGGATCGCACGCCGCGCCGCTATATGGTGGAAGCGGGCAAGACGCTGTCCGATACCTGGGATGCCGTGCGTGACAATTTCGGCAAGTACGATCTCTGGGTGCTGGGTCCCAACGGGTTTCACCGCCACTTCAAGGGCGACCTGAATCGCCTGGGCAGTGCGCAGGCTGCCCCCGAGGTGCGTGTCTGCTACGACATCGCCAATGGCAATGTCTACGTGGATCTGATGAACAAGGGTGCTCAGGCTGCGGTGTTCACCATCACACCCATGGCCTACCTGAGCGACGGCCCATGGACGGTTAGCGTTGCCGCTGCCGCCAGCGCCGAGAGGCATTGGGAGCTGAAGGCCAGCGGCCAGTGGTATGACTTCGCCGTAACCTGCAACAGCGATCCGGCGTACTACCGGCGCTTTGCCGGTCGCGTGGAAACCGGTCAGCACACGATCAGCGACCCGGCCATGGGCGAGGTATAGCGACCATGCTGCGCCTTTGCTGACCTGTCTGGCATGCACCATTGGCCCTAATATGGCGGTCTTGTATGACGATGGATGCCTGCCATGACTTTCCCTGCACTGCGCGACCTTGTTGAAGACCTGCGTCATGCCCGGCCTGCGCTATGGGCCGGGCGCAGCGAGGGTGCTCGGTCCACGCACTCTATAGACGCAGCTCAGGTTCAGCAGGCTGTACAGCGTTTTGAACGTTTTGCACCCTTGCTGGCGCAGCTGTTTCCAGAGTTGCAGGCGTCTGGCGGACGTATTGAGTCGGCGCTGCTGCTCGTGCCGCAGATGCAGCAGACTTTGCAGCTGCCCGAGCAACTGGGGCGGCTCTGGCTCAAGGCCGATCACAGCCTGCCGGTAGCGGGCTCCATCAAGGCACGCGGTGGCGTGCATGAGGTGCTGGAGTATGCGGAGCAGATCGCTTTGCAGCATGGCCTGCTGGCCGATGGCGACTATCTGCAACTGGCCTCCGACGCTGCGCGTGCGGTGTTCGCCCGGTACCAGGTGGCGGTAGGCTCCACGGGCAATCTGGGCCTGTCGATTGGCGTCATGGCTTCGGGCCTTGGCTTCAAGGCAACGGTCCATATGTCTGCCGATGCCAAGGAGTGGAAAAAGCAGCGCCTGCGAGCCCGTGGCGTGCAGGTGGTGGAGCATGCCGGCGACTATGCCCAGGCCGTGGCTGCGGGCCGCGCGCTGGCCGACCGGGATACGCACTGTCACTTTGTGGATGACGAGCATTCGCTTTCGCTGTTGCTTGGCTATGCGGCGGCGGCTCCGCACTTGGTCGCGCAACTTGCAGAGAACGGGATTGCCGTGGATGAGACGCATCCTTTGTTTGTCTATATTCCCTGCGGCGTTGGGGGGGCGCCCGGCGGCGTGGCGCTGGGTCTGCAGCAGGCATTCGGGCCACATGTGCATTGTTTTTTTGCCGAGCCCGTGCAGTCGCCCTGCTTCATGGTGGAGATGCTGGCCGGTGCTGCAGCGCTGCCTGGTCTGGAAGCCCATCCTTCGGTCTATGAGCTGGGCCTGAACAACCAGACCGAGGCCGATGGCCTGGCAGTGCCGCGTGCATCGGAACTGGCTGCCGACGTGGTGCGTGGCTTTCTCGGCGGCGTGTTCACGGTGGAGGACGAAACCCTGTTTCGCCATCTGTGCCTGTTGAAGGATAGAGAGGGGCTGCAGATCGAGCCATCGGCCGCAGCGGGCTTTAGCGGTCCGCGCGCCTTGTTGGAGAGTGTTGCGGGTCAGGACTATCTGCAGCGCCAGAAGCTGCTGCCGCACATGGCAAACGCCACACATATTGTCTGGACCACGGGCGGCCTGTTTGTCCCCGACGAGGAGTACGCGAGGTTTCTGGCGCGTGGACGCGAGCTGCTGAACTGAGCACCTTGCCTGGTTACCTGGGTCTTGGCGCCGTGCCTGCTTCACTCATCAGCATCAGCAGGCTGCGGTTGAAGTCCTCCACCACCAGCAGGCGGCCCGCATGATCGAGGCCCATGCCCGTGGGGCGGCCGCCGGGACGCAGTCCGGGCCTGGCGTCCCAGTTGCTCAGCCATTGAATGGGTTTGCCAGAGGGCCGGCCCTTGTCGTCGCGCGCAAAGCCCACTAGGCGTTGACCGTCCGCGCGTTGGCCGTGCCAGGCCACCAGCAATTGCCCGCCAAACGCGCTGCCCACAGGCGTGGCCAGCATTTGCAGTGGAGCCACGTGGGCGGGCCAAAGCATATGTGGAGCCTCGGTCTTGCTGCAGTCGAAGCGCTTTTCATAGCCCTGTGCGTTCTGGCGTGCGCCTATGCAGTAGGGCCAACCGTAGTCGGCACCCGCGCGCAGCAGGTTGAGCTCCTCGGGCGGCTGCCTGGGGTCGCGGTAGTCGATATTGTTTTCGCCTTGCCAGACGGTGCCTGCCGCAGGGCCGTCGGGCATCACGGCCAGCGCCATGGAGTTGCGCAGACCGTTGGCAAAGGGTTTGAATTCCTTGACGGGCTGCTTGCCGGCCTGCAGCACCATGCGCCAGACGGCAGCGCGCGGCATGGCCGTGCTGCGCTCGGGGCAGGGCACGGCTTGCTTCTGGTCTTCACCCCGGCAGGCATCGGTGGCCGATCCCATATTGACGTAGAGGCTGCCGTCCGGCGCAAACGCCAGCTCCTTGAGCAGGTGCGCACCGTCGGCCGGCAGGCCGCTGGCCAGCAACTCGGGCTGAGGTGCCTGTCCGAGTGAAGGCACTACAGCGCGCCATATCTTGTCGGCCTCGCCGATATAGATTTTTCCGTCCGGACCGCGCGCCATGCCCGAAGGGTAGTTGAGCTTGCTCAGCAACACTCTGGCTTCCACGGCCCTGGCCGTGGTGTTGGCATTGGCGGGAGTCGCCGCGTCTGGCGGCAGCCTAAGCTCGATCAGCTGGCCCACCTGGGGCATCCAGTTGCCCATGTCAAGCACCCAGATACGGCCCGGCTCAATCTCCAATACGCGGCGCGGAAAGCGCAGGCCATGGGCGTCGTCGGCTATCAGCCCTACACAGGTGCCCGAGGGACTGGTGATGGCCAGGCGTGGATAGATACCGCATTTGCCGGTGGAGGCATAGCCGCGTGCATGCGCACCTGGGCTGGCAGCCATGAGCAGCAGCGCAGACAGTCTCAGAATCAACCGGTATTTGCGCTGCATGGCTCTCCAGGCGGTTAAAAGCGCGGCAGATCGGGATGGGCAATCTGTCCACCGCGCACCAGCATCTTGCCGTACTCGGCGCAGCGGTTGAGCGTGGGAATCACCTTGCCGGGGTTGAGCAGCGATTGCGGATCAAACGCCGCCTTGAGCGCGAACATCTGGGCGTTCTCGGCCGTTGTGAACTGGGTGCACATGCTGTTGAGCTTTTCCACGCCCACACCATGCTCGCCCGTCACCGTGCCGCCCATGGCCACGCTGGTTTCCAGAATGTCGGCTCCGAACAGCTCGCAGCGGTGCAGTTCGTCGGGGTTGTTGGCATCGAACAGTATCAAGGGGTGCAGATTGCCGTCTCCTGCATGGAACACGTTGGCGCAGCGCAGCTGGTACTTCTTCTCCATCTCCTGAATCGCCAGCAGGATGTCTGCCAGACGCTTGCGCGGAATGGTGGAGTCCATGCACATGTAATCGGGGCTGATGCGGCCGCTGGCGGGAAAGGCGTTCTTGCGCCCGCTCCAGAAGCGCAGACGCTCTTCCTCGCTTTCGCTGACGGTGATGGCCGTGGCGCCGGCGTGGCGCAGAACCTCGCTCATGCGGGCGATCTCTTCCTCGACCTCCTCGGGCGTGCCGTCACTCTCGCACAGCAAGATGGCTTGCGCCGTGAGGTCGTAGCCGGCGCGCACAAAGTCCTCCACGGCGGCCGTCATGGGCTTGTCCATCATTTCCAGTCCGGCGGGAATGATGCCGGCCGCGATCACCGCAGCCACTGCGTCGCCCGCTTTGCGCACATCGTCGAAGCTGGCCATGATGCAGCGCGCCAGCTGGGGCTTGGGCACGAGTTTGACCGTGACCTCGGTCACCACGGCCAGCATGCCTTCGCTGCCGATCATGATGGCCAGCAGGTCCAGACCAGGGGTGTCGAGTGCATCCGAGCCGAACTCGACGGGCTCGCCTTCGATGCTGAAGCCTTTGACCTTGAGCACGTTGTGCACCGTGAGCCCGTACTTGAGGCAGTGCACGCCGCCCGAGTTTTCGGCCACATTGCCGCCGATGGTGCAGGCGATCTGGCTGCTGGGGTCGGGCGCATAGTACAGACCGTAGGGGGCAGCGGCTTCGCTGATGGCGAGGTTGCGCACGCCGCACTGCACCAGGGCCGTGCGGCTGTAGGCATCGACGTCGAGGATTTTGTTGAACTTGGCCAGCGACAGCGTCACGCCCATGGGGTGAGGCATGGCGCCGCCCGAAAGGCCCGTGCCCGCGCCACGTGCAATGACGGGCGCTCCTATGGCATGGCAGGCCTTGAGCACAGCCTGCACCTGAGCATAAGTCTCTGGCAGGCAGACCAGCAGAGGGCGCTGTCGGTAGGCCGTCAGTCCGTCGCACTCATAGGGCGTGGTGTCTTCGCTCTGATAGAGCAGGGCATGCGCCGGCACATGGGGGCGCAGTGCCTCCACCACCTCGGCCTGGCGCCGAGCACGCTCGGACGGCTCGGGCGGGTGATGCGCGGCGTTGGCTGCAGCGCTGGAGGTAGCGACGAGATCGGTAAAAGTGCTGGCGAACGTCATGCCTGCAAATGTAGGGGATGCGCCCGCGCATTGGTGTGAGCTTTATTGCAAAGCTGCTTGAAATGCTTTGCGATGATGATGATATTTGCTCTTGAAACGATAGCTTTTGACGATTGATGAATAAGACTTGGAGTTGATTTATTCCCTGAAATGGCCGCTTGCATCAATCATGGTCAACCCCACATAGCTGGAGCCGGTACGCGGCGGTGTGAAGCGCAGATGCATGGCGCCGTAGCGAATCTCGCCCATGGCGTCGAGGGCGGCAGTCAGGCTCGCACGCTGATTGGAGGGCGTGGCCTTGCGCAGCGCATCCAGCAGGGTGCGGGTGTTGAGAAAGACTTCCAGCCCCAGATAGGAGGCGGGTGGCATGCCCGGCTGGCCGACGAGTTGCTGGTAGTCTTTGATGGCCGGAATCGCGCCCTTCCACGGGCTGGGCACCAGGGTGGTGAAGGCAATGCCGCGCGTATAGGGGCCCAGTCCTTGCACCACGGCACGGTTGGCCTGGGCGGCCAGGTTGTAGAAAGGCGCCGTGACATGAGCCTGTCTGGCCATGGTGATCAGACCTATGGTGGCAGGGGCGCCCGCCAGCATGATGACGCCTTGGAGATCGGGCAGGGCGGCCAGTTGTCGGGCCAGGTCAGGGGCGTTGCTGCCCGATGCCTCCACGGCCAGAGTTGCCGCGGCCTTGAGATCATTGGCGGCAAAGGCGTTCAGGGCGATCTGCAGGCTGCTTTTGCCGAAGCTGTCGTTCTGGTGAACGATGGCGATCCGCCGCAGACCTATGGTCTGCATCTGCTGCAGCATGGCCGCG
This sequence comes from Comamonas thiooxydans, assembly GCF_002157685.2. Taxonomy (NCBI): domain Bacteria; kingdom Pseudomonadati; phylum Pseudomonadota; class Betaproteobacteria; order Burkholderiales; family Comamonadaceae; genus Comamonas; species Comamonas thiooxydans. The sequence continues at coordinate 5,442,578 of NZ_AP026738.1, read as the reverse complement.
ACTTCAGCCTGGGTGCTGGCGCGCAGCGGATAAATGAAACGGCCCGGCTGCTGGCGCACGCTGCCGGCTCCTGCAATCACGCCCACCAGGGCCGTCTGGCCTTGCTGTACCTCGGGTTGCATGGCTGTGCAACTGGCTGTTCCCCAGCAGTTGAGCAGGGCCAGGGCTCCTTCCTGGATCAGTTGGCGTGCATTGCTGGCGGCGCGCTGTGGCTCGTAGCCATCGTCCAGTACCTTGAGTGTCAAAGCTTTGCCGTCCAGGCCTCCCTGCTTGTTGAATGCCTCCACCTGCGCCTGCATGATGCTCATCCCTTCCTTGCCGGCCTCGGCCTGAGAGCCTGACAGCGGCAAGCTGGCGCCTATGGTGAGCTTGCTCTCCTGCGCATGCAGGGTCAGGCTGGCGGTGATGCCGGCTGCCAGCAGCCAGGCGCAGCGCAATGGTGTTTGCATGGGTCTCCTCCTCGTTGTTGTGAGTCCATGGTGGGAGGGCTGCAACAAGGGTGGGAGAGGGCAACTGTGGCTATGTCGGCTGGGGGCGACGTTATGGTGTTTTGACCCGCCTATGAGATACGGGCTTGATTTGCATCGCCTCCATAGCCTTGCATCGTCATCTGCTTTCCAGTATCCACAGGCGCTTGCTGGCGCGGGTCATGGCGACGTAGAGCATGTTGCGCTGTGGGTCGCTCGCATTGGGCGAGAAGTGCCTGGGATTGACGAATGGTACGGCCACATACTCGTATTCATGGCCTTTGCTGCGTTCTACCGTGAGCAGTTGCAAGCTGGGTTTTTCATGGCGCTGATGCTGTGCGATGCTTGACTGGACCATGAGGCTGAGACGGCCCAGGAATTCATCGACGGTAAGCCCGGCGCAGATGCGCGACAGCGCTTGCAGGCTGGCCAGACACTGGCGCAGTTCGTCCTGGCTGATGGGGGCCTGGGCGAAGAACTGTCGCAACAGAGGGTGCTGGAGCAACTGCCCCGCATCCGCGCACTGGCCGGCGGGCAAGGCCAGCAACCGGGCACAGGGGGAGTCTGGAGCGATGTAGGCGGCGAGGAAGCGGCGCATGGCGGCTTGCTGTCCCATGAGTTCTGCGGCAATGCGCAGCGTGTCGGATTCCGGCGGGGCGTCGCCCAGTGCAGTCATGTCGAACAGGCCGTTGGCCAGCAGATCCCGGTCGGGTGGGCTGGCATGGCGCACGTAACGCATCAGGCCTTCGGCAGCGCTGCTCAGAATGCCTTGCGAGAGCAGCGCGCCGCCGCTGCAGCCCTGCATGGCCCATAGCATGGCCAGCACCAGGGCGATTTCGCGGCGCTGGTAGAAGCGCTGCATGCCTTTGCAGGCATAGTGCACGCCCTCGTGGGCGAACAGCCATTCAAGCAGAACCGAATCTTCGGGCGAATGCAGGATGACACGCAACACGGCTGGCGGGTCCTGCGGTTTGCGGGGCAGGCGGGCCACGGCGGCATGAATACCCAGCAATTGCCGGGCGCAATCCTCGTCATCGCCATGGCGATGTTCGAACCAGGCCGAGGCGTTGCGGTAATGGGCGTCGAACTCCACGCCAAAGCGCTGGTTCAGTTCCTCGCAGATGACGGGGCCGAAGCGATAGGTCGTGTTGAGCGTGGCCTGGCTGGTGCCTGTGGGCAGCTCCTGCAGGATGCGCTGGGCGCTGTCGCCAAAGATGGAGGAGGCGCCCGGCAGTATGTGCTGGTTGAAGTCGCCGACACCGATGAAGCGCCCGTTGCCGCGCGCCAGATGGCGCAGCACCAGCAGCGCGGCCTCGTCCAGGTCCTGCAGTTCGTCGAACAGCACGGCTTCGAAGCGCCCCTGCAGCAGCGGGAAGCCGGCATCGAAGTCCAGTGCTGCCAGCTGGCAGGCCAGCGCGTAGGTGCAGTCGCCGGGCGCATAGAACAGCGGCTCCTGGGTGGGGCCTGCGCGCAGCCGCTCATAGCTGCGCAGCAGTCGGTACAGGCCGTAGTCCAGAGCGTTGTCGCGGCAATATGCCAGCGCGCCGAGGCCGCTGTCGTCGATGTCGAGTTCCAGCATGCACTGCTTGGCCTGGGCCTCGAAAGCGAGGAAGGCGCTGATGTCCAGAGGCCGTGCGAAGTAGTCCGCCAGCTCGGGTATGTCGAGCTCGGCATGCCGTTCGACCTCTTGCGACAGCGCTTCATGCGCTTGCTGGATAAGCAGGTTCTTTTCCAGGCTGGAGGAGAGCATGGGGACAGGGTCGCCCTGCTCTTCGAGTAGGCGGGCGCAAAAATGCTCCAGAGTGAGCAGATGCAGGCCTTCGAGTCGCACGGCGGAGATCCGGTCCAGGCGCGCCTGAATGGCCTTGATGCCGGCCTCCGAGTAGGCCAGCATCAGCACGTTGCGCGCGCCCTGGGTGCGGATCAGGTCTGCGGCCTTGATGGCCAGCGTGGTCGTCTTGCCCGTGCCGGCCAGGGCGCGGATGAGCAGCGAGGACGCTTCGCTGTTGAGGGCCTGGTTCTGGTCAAGGCCGGGGTACAGCCTGGGCTGCAGGTTCATGCCGTGAGTGCTCCATCTTCGTTATCCATCGAGCAGCCCGTGCAACGAGCTGCTCGTCGGCCAGGGGCGGCGAGCAAGAGCTGCGCCACAGCGAAGCCGCCGGGTTGCAGCTCAGCCCATGGCCTTGCGCAGCCACTCTGCGAAGGCCGCACATTCCCAGCGGTCCATGATGCCGGTTTTCCAGCACAGATAGTGTGCGTGGGGACTGGGAGCATCGACATCGAACAGGCGCACCAGCGTACCGTTCTCCAGCCAGGGGGCGCCGAGCTTGTGGCGTACCAGGGCAATGCCCATGCTGGCCGATGCGGCGTCGCACATCAGACCGATGTCGTTGAACTGCGAGCCCTCGTTGGGCTCGGCCATGTCGAGGCCGGTCGCGGCGAACCATGTGCGCCAGGGCTCCAGCGGGCTGCGCAGCAGCGGCATGCCTTCCAGGTCGTCCGGGCGCTCGAACGGGCCATGTTCGCGGATGAAGCTGGGCGAGGCCAGCGGTGTGACAGTGTCGCGGGCTAGCTCGATATGCTCCACATCGGCATAGTGGCCGGCGCCGAAGCGCACCATCAGGTCGGCGTCCTCGCCGATCACATCCAGCAGCGGAATCGACACCTGCAGCGCGATGTCGATCTCGGGGTAGGCCTCGGTGAACTGGCGCAGGCGCGGGATCAGGATCACGCGCGCAAAGGTGGGGGTGACGGCCAGCTTCAGGCGTCTGCGCCCAGGCGAGGCTGACGCTCCCGGAAAGCGTTGCAAGGCGCCCAGGCCTTCACGCACATGGGCCAGATAGGAGCTGCCGTCCGTGGTCAGCGAGAAATCCGTGCGGCCGAACAGCCGCGCGCCCAGAATCTGCTCCAGCTGCTTGACCCGGTGGCTGACGGCGCTGGGCGTGACGCACAGCTCCTCCGCCGTCAACGTGACCGAGCGCAGCCGCGCCAGAGCCTCGAAGGTGAGCAGGCACTGTATCGGCGGAATCCGCCTGGCCGTAATGCTGTTCAAGGCGCCGGGGCTGCGGGTCATATGATCAATCCCAAGCCCAGGGATTTAGCGGAACACAACGGTCTTGTGACCGTTGAGAATGACACGGCGCTCGCTATGCCACTTCACGGCACGGGCCAGCACCTGGCTCTCGGTGTCGCGGCCACGGGCCGTCAGGTCTTCCACGGTGTCGGTGTGGTCGGCGCGTGCCACGTCCTGCTCGATGATCGGGCCCTCGTCGAGGTCGGCCGTCACATAGTGGGCTGTGGCGCCGATCAGCTTCACGCCGCGGTCATGCGCCTGGTAGTAGGGCTTGGCACCCTTGAAGCTGGGCAGGAAGCTGTGGTGGATATTGATGGCGCGGCCGGACAGCTTTTTGCACAGGTCGTTGGACAGCACCTGCATGTAGCGCGCCAGCACCACCAGCTCGGCGCCTTCCTCCTCGATGATCTCGTACTGGCGCTCTTCGGCCTGGGCCTTGGTCGCGGCAGTCACGGGAATGTGATGGAAGGGGATGTTGTAGCTGGCCGCCAGCTGATAGAACTCGCGGTGGTTGCTGATGATGGCCTTGATCTCGATGGGCAGCAGGCCCGACTTCCAGCGGAACAGCAGGTCGTTGAGGCAGTGGCCTTCCTTGCTGACCATGATGACGGTCTTGATGCGCTCGGCCTTGGAGTGCAAACTCCACTGCATTTGATATTGATCAGCTAATTCGGCAACGGATGCCTTTAAAGAGGCGGCGTCTTTGCCATCGCAGGCAAACTGCACGCGCATGAAGAACAGACCGGTTACCGGGTCGTTGTACTGCGCTGCTTCTTCAATATTGCCGCCTTGTTCAAGCAAGAATCCGGAAACGGCATGCACCAGGCCCAGTCGGTCTGGGCAGGATAAAGTCAAAATATAGGCTTGGGTCATAGCTCGGCAATTGTCGCAGCAAGGCGAGGACCCTGCGGACAAAGGAAATTCATGAAAAGCGAGGAGGGGCATTCTCCGCTCACACCCTGGGTGATTGTCACCCTCTATTTGTGCGTGGGGATGCTTTGGTTGGGGGCGCAGGCGGGCGTGCTCGGCTATTTTGATGTATCGCTGAATCGACAGTCGCTGCGTTGGCAGATAGGCCTGTTCATTGTTTGGTTGCTGGCGACAGCGCTGGTTGCACTTTTGTTCATGCAGCGCAAGGCGCGCGCCGACCAGCGTGGCCGGGAGACGGCGCAGGAGCTGGAGCTGGTGGTGCGTCACGCACCGGCCGGCATGGCTCGCGTGCATGTGGGCGGGGCCGAGATTGTCTGGGCCAATGCCAAGCTGGCGGGTTGGCTGGGGCGCAGTGTGGAATCGCTGCGCGGCCAGGATTTCCGGGTGCTGGTGCCGGTCCATGACCGGGACGAGGTGGTTCTGCAGCTGCAGCGCCTGCTGGACGGCAGCACCGACTACTTCCAGGTGCTGCGCCAGTGCGTGCATGCCGAAACCGGCAAGGTCACGCCCGTGCTGTGCACCACCAGCCGCGTGGCGGCTTCGGGTGTGGGCGGGCCGGTGGCCCTGGTCTGCGTGCTGCAGGATCTCAGCGAGATGGTGAGTGCGCGCAACGCCATGATGCGCAGCGAGACCATGCTGCGCCTGGCGCTGGAAGGCAGCGGCAATGGCGTGTGGGAGTGGGACGCGCTCGAGCAGCGGCTGAACTTCTCCACGGGCATGAGTGCCTTGCTGCGCTATCAGGGCCAGGATCTGGCCCGCGAGTTCGATTTCCATCAGCGCCTGCACCCTGAAGATGCCGCAACGGCGCGTGCCCAGGCTGAGCAAGCACTGGAGCAGGGCAGCATGCTGGTGCTGACGGCACGTCTGCTGTGCTTTGACGGTCTGTATCGCTGGTTCCGCGCACGCGGCCAGGCCTACAAGGACGAGAGTGGACGCCTGATACGGATTTCGGGCCTGCTCTCCGACCAGACTGCGAGTCGCGAGGCCGATGAGCGCAGCCGCCTGGCTTCCACCGTGGTGGACAACACCATCGAGGGTGTGGTGGTGACCGATGCACACAGCCGAATTCTCTCGGTCAACCACGCGTTCACGAAGCTGCTGGGCTTCAGCGAAGCGGAAATGTTGGGCAAGACGCCGCGCATGTTCAAGTCCGGCCGGCATGACAAGGCCTTTTATGACGCCATGTGGGCCAGCATGCATGCCACAGGGCACTGGCAGGGCGAAATCTGGAATCGGCGCAAGAATGGAGAGGTCTTTCCCGAGCGCATGTCGCTGAGCGCGGTCAAGGATGCCAACGACAAGGTGACGCATTACGTCTGCATGTTCACCGATATCTCGGCCGAGAAGGCGCGCGAGCAGCAACTGGAGTTTCTGGCCCATCGCGACACCTTGACCGGTCTGCCCAACCGCTCTCAATTCACGCGCATGCTGGGCGAGGCGGTGGAGTTGAGTCAGAGCACCAACCGTCGCATGGCCGTGCTGCTGTTCAATATCGACCGTTTCAAGGACGTGAACGACAGCTATGGTCATTCCATCGGCGACGAGGTGCTCAGGCATGTGTCTGTGCAGATGCAGGGCGCTTTGCGACACGGTGACATCATTGGCCGCCTGGCGGGCGATGAAATCTGCGTGGTGGCGCAATCCATTTGCGGCCGCGACAGCGCGGTGGACGTGGCCGAGCGCTTGATGGCAGCAGCCGGCCAGCCCTGGACCACGCCAGATGGCCTGTCGGTGGTGGTCAGCGTCAGCGCAGGCATCTGTCTGTATCCCGACCATGCATTGACAGCCGACGATCTGCTGCAGGGCGCCCATGCTGCGGTGTATGGCGCCAAGGCCAGAGGCTCCAATGCCTGGTGCTTCTTCCATGAGAACATGACCCAGGCCGCCCGCGAGCGTCTGGCGCTGGAGGCTCGCCTGCGCCGTGCGCTGGAGCTGGGCCATATGCGTCTGTATTACCAGCCGCAGATCGATCTGGCGACGGGGCGCGTGGTGGGGGCTGAAGCCTTGTTGCGCTGGCTGGACCCAGAGGAAGGCCTGATCTCGCCGGCCCGTTTCATTCCCGTGGCGGAAAACTCGGGCGTTATCGGCCCGCTGGGCCTGTGGGTGCTGGGTGAGGCCTGTCGCCAGGGCCAGCAATGGCGCGCTGCCGGTCTGCCCGATCTGACGATTGCGGTCAATGTCTCGCTGCATCAGTTCTTGCTGACCGATATTGCCGGGGCTACGGCCGATGCGCTCAACAAGTCGGGCTTTCCGGCCAGCCTGCTGGAGCTGGAAATCACCGAAAGCGCACTGGCCGAAAAGCCCGAAGAGGCGTTGGCCGTGCTCAACCGTCTGCGCGAGCTGGGCCTGCGCCTGGCCATCGATGACTTTGGCACCGGCTATTCCTCGCTGGCGCACCTCAAGCGTTTTCCGCTCGATCTGCTCAAGATCGACCAGGGCTTTATCCGCGACATTCCGCACAGCGCGGACGATATGACCATCAGCAGCTCGGTCATTGCCCTGGGTCATGCCATGGGTCTGAAGGTCCTGGCCGAAGGCGTGGAAACCCAGGAGCAGCTGAGCTTCCTGCAGCAAAAAGGCTGTGACTACTTTCAGGGCTATTTCTGCAGCCGGCCCTTGCCGGCCGAGGACTTCACGCGCCTGCTGGAAAAGACCCGCGAGGGTCAGTCGCTGGTGGCTGTCGCGACCGCGGGCTGAGGATCACAAGCGCTGCAGCAGCCCGTCAAGACTTGGGCGCGGGTCTGTTTTTCCATTGATCGCGCAGTTGCTGGCATTGATCCTCGGAGGCGTTGCCCTCCAGTGTCAGCTGTTTGTCTGCTTTCATCGTGATGGCAGTCTGCGCTTTGTCTGATTGGGCTATGGCCACTTTTTGCTTGAAATCGCCGGGCAGCCAGGTCGGCACGCCGATATCGCTGCGCACATGGCCGCGGCCCGCCACCAGCAGCACGCTTTTGCCGGGCTGGCCCAGCTCGCGCACCGCTGTTTCAGTCACCCTGGCCATGGCTTCGTCGCGAGCCAGCTGAATGCGGGCCATGGGCGCGAACTGCGATTCGGGCAGCAGGCCGCAGTGGCCATCCTTGATGGCGTCGAGCTGCAGCTGCCAGCCCGCAGCCGGCAGGTGTGCGTCGTAGCGGGACTCGCCCATGGCCTGCTTCATCCGGGGGCGCGGCAGATTGCCGCCGAGCACGGGCACGCCGGCTTTCACGGCAGCCATCACCACCGGGCCATAGTCCTGCCAGGGCCAGCCGCCCGGGCCGCCGCCCTGGGCCCATTGCAGCGCGGCCTTCACTTCCTCGTCGCTGGCCGATGCCGGCAGACTCCGGGTGCTGCCGCCTGCGGGGGCCATCTCGACCACCAGGGCTGCGAGCCTGCCTTGCGCTGCCAGGTGGCGCACGGTAGCGGCTTCCCACTGATGATGGGCGATCTGGTCATGCTGCTCGCCGAGCAGAATGACCGGTGTTCCGGCCCACTGCCCCAGTGTCTGCTGCCATTCGGTGTCGGAGGTCAACTGAGCGCTTTGATGGGCGCAGCCGCCCAGCAGCAGGGCGCTGGCTAGAGCTGTCAGGGCCAAAGGATTGAAACGCTGGCGCGGCTGCGCCGCAGAAATGAAAGTCCACATATGAGCTGATTGCGTTCGTCTGAGACGGGGCATGGCTTCGTAGCTGTAGATTTCGTACCGGCTTTGCCCACCGAGTTTTGCCGCGATACTGCGGGGCATTGCCCCTGTCGCGCGTCCATTGTCGTGCCTTGCCGGATTCCCGTGCACATGTCCGTATTGCTTCCCCCCGCGTTTCTGGCCCGTGTGGCCGCCACCCTGCTGCTGGCCTGGCTGGCCGCCCAGCTCTGTCTGATGCTGCATACGCCGCTGCCCTGGATGCTGGGGCCGCTGATTTCCATCTCCCTGCTATCGATTGGTGGAGCGCCCACCCAGAGCTGGGCCAGGTTGCGCGATCTGGGGCAGTGGACGATAGGCGGCGCGCTGGGCCTGTACTTCACGCCTGCAGTGACCGAACTGGTGGCCGGCCTGTGGTGGGCGATTGCGTTGGCCATTGCCTGGGCCTTGCTGCTGGGCTGGGGCTTCGGGCGCTGGCTGTATCGCGTGCAGGCAGCCTCCATGCTGGCGCAACCGGGCATGGACGAAGAGCGCTTGCGCGCCACGACCTATTTCTCGGGCGCGATAGGCGCAGCCTCGGAGATGACGCTGCTGGCCGAGCGCGAGCATGCACGCACCGATCTGGTGGCCGCGGCGCATAGCCTGCGGCTGGTGATCGTCACGGTGAGCATTCCTTTTGCCTTGCAATGGGCGGGGCTGCAGGGCGACCCCGGCCTGACGCTGCCCAGCGTGCGCAATGTGCAATGGCCGGGCTTTGCCTGGCTGGCGCTGGCCACTGGCGCCGGGGCATTGCTGATGCTCAGGCTCAGGCGTGCGAACCCCTGGTTTCTGGGCGCTCTGGCCGTATCCATGGGCCTGACCATGGCAGGCCTGGAGCTGTCCGCCGTGCCGCAATGGCTGATGAATGCCGCCCAGCTGGTGATCGGCGTCAGCCTGGGGGTGCGCTTTCGCCGTGAGTTCCTGCACACGGCGCCGCGCTGGCTGGGCATGGTGGCGCTGGGTACCGTGGGGCTGATGGCGGTTTGCGCGGGCTTCGCCTGGCTGCTGCACGGTGCCACAGGCCTGCCCTGGGTCACCTTGCTGCTGGGCACATCGCCGGGTGGCATTACCGAGATGGCCATCACCGCCAAGGTGCTGCAGCTGGGCGTGCCCGTGGTCACGGCCTTCCAGGTCTGCCGGCTGATTGCCGTGCTGTTGCTGGTGGCGCCGCTTTACCGCTGGCTGAGCAGTGCGCCGCCGAAGACGCAGCCATAATCCGCAGCATGCCAAAGCGCTGGAAGCTCTGCCTGATCATCAGTGTCTGCGTGGGCCTGCTGCTGGCCGGACTTCTGATGTGGATGGCCTGGGACCACAATCCCCAATGCGAGATTCACTGCGCAGGGCAGGGCATTGACTGGGGTCACTGGCTGACGCTGGGCGCGGCAGGGTGGCTGCTGGGTTTTTTCGGCTGCATGCTGCCTGCCAGCGTGTTGATGCTGTTGTGCAGAAAGTCATAGCAGCTCACGATTTCCTGATAGGTGCTGCAGCGTTATTCAGGCATCAAAAAAGCCACTCTTTCGAGTGGCTTTTTGCAAGGTGTTCAGTGAATGATGACCGGCTGCTGGGCCAGGCCCGTGTAGGTGTCGAGAATTTCCTCCACCTCCTCCTCGGTGGGGGCGTCCTGCTGCCAGGCGAGGATCTGCTTCTGGAACATTTCGGCCCAGGAGCCATCCAGATACACCTCCTTGCCCGAGCGCTTGTCCACGATTTCAAAGCCGTGGCGCGGCAGTTGGTGGGCTTGCTCGGTCTCGGCCTTGGCTTTGCCTGCCGGAACGTCTGCCTCCATATCGGGACGCAGATGGAGCACCGCAAAGGATTCAGAGTCGTAAAGCATTTGCATGGTGTTCCTCCTTTCACTTCCGTTATGAGCATGCCTGCCATGGATATGGCGACAGGGTGCCGCATTTCAAGGTGGAAATGCCTGCTCTTGGCACTTGGGCACAGTATTCCATGGATTTGACATGGTTGTGGGCAACCGGCTTTCCCGATCTGTAGTAGGCAAGTCCTTGAATGGCGCGACAGCGTTCAGCCCGAGCCGATGCAGGTTACAGGCCTTGACTGGGAGGTGAGTGAACGCTTGGGGCGCGGTGCTCCCGGGGTTTACGCCAGGGGGCGGCATGGAGGCTATTGCGGCGCGGGCAGATATTTCTTGAGCTGCAGGTCGACAAAGTCGTCCTGTCCCTGAGTGAGCTTGATGCGCACGGGCAGGTATTGCATGGACGGAGCCAGCCAGACCGAGCCGCGCTGGTCGCTGCTGCTTTTGCCGGGCAGTTTGTCCAGGCGCAGCGCCATGACGCTGCCAAACGGCAGCTCCAGCGCCTCGCTGGCACCCACGCGGAACTGCCAGCGCACGGCCGAGCGTGCGCTGCTGGTGGTCAGCTCTATCAGCGTGCCTGGTGGATATTTCTCGGGGGCGGCAGCCATCAGGGCCGAGAGCTGCAGAAACACGCTGAGGCGGTCCTGCACTCCATCGCCGATGGCCGCATCGGTCTGGCCGCCGCTGTAGTGCGCCTTGCCACTGGCCACATCAAAGGCGGCGGACTGGGTTTTTCGCCCCTTGTCGCTGAAGTTGAGCGGTTGCAGGCCCTTGGGCGTGATCAGCCCCTCGCTGGTCTGGGCGCGCTCGCCGAGCAGGAACATGCTGATCGACTGCCTGGCCTGGTAATACTGGCCGTCATGCTGCCATTGCAGCTGGGCGCCGGCCGAGTATTGAAAACCCTTGACCTGACCCGAGGCATTGAACTCCAGCGTGGCGGAGTTGGGCAGGGTGACGGGCAGCACGGAGCCAGGTGGCAGCGGTGCGCTGCCTGCGGGCGTGACCTGGATGGGGCGGGCCGTGTCGGCACCATTGGCTTCGGGAGGCTCGGCCATGGGCTCGGGAGCCGGCTCTGCAGCAGCAGTGGGCTGCTCCGTATTGACAGATGCTTCTGTTTCAGGAGCTGCTTGCGCTTGTGATTCCTGAGTTAGAGGCGGATTTGGTGCTGACTCCTGTTCGTCCGGGATGGGGGCAGGAGCCGGTACTGGCGCCCGGGGCGAAACCCGGGGCTTAGGAGCGGCAGGCGGCGCAGCCGGCTTGGGAGCGGCAGGCGGTGGCGGCGGAGGAGGGGGCGCCTGCAGCATGCGCGTCTCCATCACGATCTGGGCGTCCGCCGCTTGGTCCGGTGGGCTCAGTTCGGGCAGGCCCCAGAGCAGCAGCCCGTGGGCTGCCAGCACCACGCCGGTGATGGGCAGCAGTGCTTTGCGTGTCTGGCTTGCCTGAGGGGTGCGGCCCATGAGCGTGGATCGGAGATTGCGGGTTTCAGTGGCTGGGATCGGCGCGCCAGCCCAGATCGCTGGAAAGCTGGCGGGCGGCAGCCTGCAGTGGCGCGTCTATGGCTCCACCATAGTCCGGGTCGAAAGTCGCCAGCGAGCCCAGGGTCATCAGACCCAGCACGATATGGCCGGATGCGTCGAAGACCGGCACGCAAAAGGCCACGATGCCCGGCAGCACGGTGTCGACCACGCGGGCCGTGCCGCGCGTACGGACCTCGGCCAGCATGTCCGCCACGGCCTCTTCGGTCTGGGGCAGGTCCTGACGTCTGGCCTTGCGTGCACGCTCGATCTCGGGCTCCAGCAATGCGGCCGTAGCCTCGCGCGGCAGCCAGGCGCCGAAGCAGCGCCCCGTGGCCGAGGCCAGCATGGGCATAACGTCGCCCAGACGCAGGTTGGCGGTGACGGATTGCGCCGATTCCTCCCAATGCACGATGGTCGGGCCATGGTTGCCCCAGACGGCGATGGCCAGTGTGTGGTTCAGTGTCTCGAGCAGTGCCGGAATGCGCTCCCGTGCCAGACGCACCGGGTCGAGGCGGGCCAGCGATGCCAGGCCGATCTTGAGCGCCGCAGGGCCCAGGTCGTAGCGCGAATTGCGCTCGTCCTGCGTCACCAGACCGATGCGCTGAAAGCTCACCAGATAGCGGTGAGCCTTGGCGGCACTCATGCCGGCGGCAGCGGCGACATCCTTGAGCATCAGCGGGCCGCTGGCCTGTGCCAGCGCTTCGATGAGGGAGAAACCCACTTCGACCGACTGAATCCCTGCGCGTTCCTTTTCCATTGCAATAGAATCGTGTTTTGTTTAGTTAAATCAATTTAACCAATCGTAATTTTGGCTAGCGTTGTCAGGCATTGTGCCAGCACCGCTGCCGTGAGCAGAGGGGCAGAGAATGAAACTGGCAACGTACAAGGATGGCTCGCGCGACGGGCAACTGGTCGTGGTCTCGCGTGACCTGAGCCAGGCCTGCTATGCCACCGGCATTGCCAATCGCATGCAGCAGGTGCTGGACGACTGGAGCTATATGGCTCCCCAGTTGCAGGATCTGTCGCATGAACTCAATCACGGCAAGGCCCGCCACGCGTTTCCCTTCGATCCCCAGCGCTGCATGGCACCGCTGCCGCGAGCTTATCAGTGGGCCGATGGCTCGGCCTATATCAACCATGTGGAGCTGGTGCGCAAGGCGCGCAATGCCGAGGTGCCGGCCAACTTCTACACCGACCCGCTGATGTACCAGGGCGGCAGCGATGATTTCATCGGCCCCTGCGACGATGTGATCGTGCCCAGCACGGCCATGGGCATAGACTTCGAGGCAGAGATTGCCGTCGTCACCGGCGATGTGCCCATGGGCACGGATGCCAAGGATGCGCTGGATGGCGTCCGTCTCGTCATGCTGGTCAATGACGTGAGCCTGCGCAATCTGATTCCCGGCGAACTGGCCAAGGGCTTTGGTTTCTTTCAGAGCAAGCCCGCCACGGCTTTCAGCCCTGTGGCCGTGACACTGGACGAGCTGGGCGATGCCTGGAAGGGCGGCCGTCTGCATCTGACGCTGCAGAGCACCTGGAACGGCCGCAAGGTCGGCATGTGCGATGCGGGCGAGGAGATGACTTTTCACTTCGGCCAGTTGATCGCCCATATCGCCAAGACCCGCAATGTACGCGCCGGCTCCATCGTGGGCAGCGGCACGGTGAGCAACAAGGGCGTGGAGACCGGCAACGGCAAGAACAAGCGCATGGAATGGCCCAAAGGCTATAGCTGCATCGCCGAAAAGCGCTGCATAGAGACCATTCAGGACGGCGCGCCCAAGACCGAGTTCATGCAGTTCGGCGACACCATCCGCATCGAGATGAAGGGCAAGGACGGCCAGAGCATTTTCGGCGCCATCGACCAGAACATTGCGCCTCCCGGCGGCAGCAAGGATGACTTGCCCGAAGTTCAGCCTCTGGATAGCTCTGAAGACTAAGCCTCCGTTGCAGTCGCCATGCCCATGCCAAGTCTGAATCTCTCGCGCTGGATTTTGCCTCTGAAGGCCGTGCCGGCCATGGCGCTCGCTTTGTTGACGGGCCTGTCCATGGCGGCAGAGCCAGCCGCCGAATCTGCTGCCAGTTGCCCGCCACCGTTCAGCCCGCCAACGCCGGCCGAAGTGCAGGCCATGGCCCCCCATATGCAGGACAGAGGCCTGCTCTGGCGCGTGCAGGACGGCGAGCGCACCAGCTGGCTTTACGGCACTTTGCATGTGGGCAAGCGGGAGTGGATCTTGCCCGGCCGCACCATCTTGCGTGCCATGGTTGCGACGGATTTGCTGGCGCTGGAGCTGGATGTGCTGAATCCGCAGGTCATGCAGCAGTTGATCGACGGCTTCAAGGCCCGTGTCGACGCCCCTGCGCTGCCCGCAGAGCTGGACGCCCGGCTGGCGCAACAGCGCAAGCGAACCTGTGCCGAACATCTGAGCACGCAACGTCCGGACGCCCAGCTGCTGGGCCTGGTCAGCCAACTGGGCCGCAAGCAGGGGCTGGTGGCCGAGTTTGGCGCCGACCTGTTGCTGGCGGGCATGGCCCATGCATTGCACAAGCCCGTGCTGGGGCTGGAATCGGTGCAGACCCAGCTCGAGGAGCTGCTTTCCGACGATCCCTTGGAGGTGCAGGAAAGTGTGCGCGATGGGCTGGACCAGCTTGATGACCCCAAGGCTCCGGAAATCCTGCTGCAACTGGCGAATATCTGGGCCAGCGGCAATGAAAAACAGCTGGAGAACTATGCCGACTGGTGCGACTGCATCAAGACCGAGCGTGACCGGCTCAAGTACGCGCGCCTCATGGATGGACGCAATCCGGGCATGGCGGATGGCATTGTTCGTCAGCTCCAGCAGGGCAAGACCGTGTTTGCTGCCGTGGGTGCGCTGCATATGGTCGGGCCCAAGGGCCTGCCTGAGCTGCTGCGTCAGAAAGGCTACCGGGTCGAGCGCGTGAGCTTCAAACTGCCACCCATACAGAAATCGGAGTCAAAGCCGATTCAAACCGAATAGAGACAAGCGCAGGCAGCTATCAATTAATAGAAAAAGGCAGCCTGGCGGGGTCTAAAAAACATTCCACAACCCCCTACATCACCCTCAAGGAGACAAACGATGGATCGTCGTCAATTCCTGGCTGCCGTGGCAGCCAGTTCGGCTGCTGCCGCATCCCCCTTCGCCATGGCGCAGGACTGGCCCGCCAACCCTGTGCGCTGGGTTGTGCCCTACCCACCCGGAGGCGGTACCGATGTGCTGGCCCGCACCGTGGCAGAGTCCATGCGCAAGACGCTGAACCAGACCATCGTGGTGGACAACCGTCCCGGCGCTTCGACCAATATCGGCGGCCAGCTCGTTGCCGCGGCCAAGCCCGATGGCTACACCATCATGTCGGCCGACAACGCCATCCTGGCGTTCAACGAGCACCTGTTCAGCAAGCTGCCTTTCAGCCCCGACAAGGATTTCACCTATGTGGGCGGCATCAGCCGCTTCCCCATGGCGCTGGTGGTCAACCCCGCGTTCGAAGCCAAGGACTTCAAGGAATTCCTGGCCTATGCCAAGGCCAACCCCGGCAAGCTCAACTATGCCTCGCCCGGCAATGGCTCGCCCCACCATCTGGCCATGGAGCTGTTCAAGAACCGCACCGGCACCAGTCTGACCCATATCCCCTACAAGGGCGCCGCGCCCGCGCTGGCCGATGTGATGGGCGGCCAGGTGCCCTGCATGTTCCTGGATCTGGCATCGGGCCTGCCCGTGATTCAGTCCGGCAAGGTGCGGGCTCTGGCAATAGGCACGGCCAAGCGCGTGCCCAATCTTCCCAATGTGCCCACGCTGGCCGAGCTGGGTCTCAAGGATTCCGAGGTCTATGCCTTCCAGGGCATTCTGGGCCCCAAGGGATTGCCGCCAGCCATCGTGCAGCGTCTCAACGCAGACCTGCAAAAAGCCCTCAAGGACCCCGATGTGGTCAAGCGCATGGCCGACTTCGGCATGGAAGCCCTGCCCGGCACGCCAGAGCAGTTCCACCAGCTGGCGCGCACCGAAGCCAAGCGCTGGGGTGAGGTCATCAAGGCTGCTGGCGTGAAGCTGGACTGATCGTTCCGTCCCTGAGCTTCGCGAGGTTCTGGGCATGGCTTGAGCCGTTGCCGCAGACCTCGTCGGCTTGCATCGTAGCGGCCCTGCCACCTTGAGTTGCAGGGCCGTTTTCAGTAGGGAAGTATGCCGGGCAGGAGTGGGCGGCCGAGGCGCTCGCGCCACCATTGCTGGGCCCGGCCGCGGGCATCGCTGCGCCAGGCCAGCCAGAAGGTTTCGGGCGGGCGCGGTTCTTCCACCGCCAGTTCTACCAGTACCCCGGTCTCCAGCTCCACACGCACGCATGCGCGCGGCACAAAGCCGTGGCCCAGCCCGGCGGCCTGGCAGGCTATCTTGGCCTGCATATCGGGCACGGTGATGCGCCGCTGGCCGGTGAGCAGGCCCACGGTGCGGTCGGTCAGCGAACGGGCGCCGTCGCCCACCACCACGGCGGTGTGCTCCAGCAGGTCGGCGCGCGCCAGCGGACGGCCAAGACGCGCCAGCGGGTGGCTGGCAGTCACGCAGAACACGAAATCGAGCTGACCCACGGCCACGGCCTTGTGGCCGCCGCCGGCTGGACCCTCGCCCGCCGCCACGATCAGGTCGGCCCGGCCTTCGCGCAAGGCTTCCCAGGTACCGGTCAGCGTCTCGCTGCCGATGCGCAGCCGCGTGCCGCTGTTCAGTGCCTCGAATGCCTGGATGTCGGCGCCGAAGGCGCTCGTGGGGATCAGTGAGTCATGCACCAGGCGCACTTCGGTCTCGAAGCCCGTGGCGATCTGGCGCAGCCGCGACTCGAGCTGACGCGCGGCCGCGAGCAGCCAACGCCCCTCCTTGAGCATTTCCTCGCCTGCGGGCGTGAGGCTGACGCGCGGTCCGTTGCGCACAAACAGGTTCAGGCCCAGCTGTTCCTCGAGCTTGGACACGGCATAGGAGATGGTCGACGGTACTTTGTGCAGGCGCTCCGCCGCACCTGCGAACGAGCCATGGCGCGCAATGGTGTCCACCAGTTCTATGGCTTCCAGAGAGAGTTTGAGCATATGGGGGGTGCCTAAAAAACAATCATCGAAATTATCGATGATTGAGAAGATTTTCTTTCAGCATAACCGCAGATAAGGCCGCCGATACTTCATTCATCGCAACACGGAATGCAGAGAAAAAGGCAGGAAGGCCTGCAGCAGGAAGTGTGAATGCCATCGATTGTTTAGGAGATAGAAATGCTTGAAGTTCGCCCATCCAACCACCGCGGCCGTGCCAACCATGGCTGGCTGCAATCGCGCCACACCTTCTCCTTCGGGCATTACCGCGATGCCAATCAGCAAGGCTTTTCGGATCTGCTGGTCATCAATGACGACCATGTCTCCCCCGGTCAGGGCTTCGGCACCCACGGTCACCGCGACATGGAAATCTTCTCCTACGTGCTCGACGGCGCGCTGGAACACAAGGACTCCATGGGCACGGGCTCGGTGATCCGTCCCGGCGACGTGCAGATGATGAGCGCCGGCACCGGCGTGGAGCACAGCGAGTTCAACCACTCGGCCCAGGAACCGGTGCACTTTCTGCAGATCTGGATCGTGCCCGCCGAACGCGGCGCAACTCCACGCTATCAGCAGGTCCATGTGGACGATGCCGACAAGCGCGGCCGCCTGCGCCTGATCATCGCCCCCGAAGGCGCAGACGGCACGCTGGCCGTGCGCCAGGACGCACGGGTCTATGCCGGCCTGTTCGACGGTGAAGAGTCCGCCGAACTCGATGTGGGGTCCGAGCGCCATGTCTATGTGCATGTGGCCCGCGGCAGCATCAGCGTGAACGGCGAGCGCCTGTCCGAAGGCGACGGCGCCCGCATCCGCAACGCCGGGGCCCTGCGCTTCGATCAGGGCGAGCAGGCCGAGGTGCTGGTCTTTGACCTGCGTCCTCGTGAACTGCCCAGCTTGTAAGCACCGGCTTTCACACCCCGGCTTTCATCCTGCTTTCCTGTTTCCCCTGCAGCCTCTCGCTCACCTTTTACCCAGGAGTTTCACCATGACCAACGCCAATGCCTCCATCGCCCGTCCCGTCGCCGTCGCCAAGCCCGGTGCCAAGCTGCTCAATCCTCATGACCACACGCTGATCATGATCGACTTCCAGTCGCAGATGGCTTTTGCCACGCACTCCATCGATCCCGTGCAGCTGCGTTCCAACGCTGCCCTGGTCGCTTCGGCCGCTGCCGGCTTCGGTGCCTCGACCATCCTGACCACCGTGGCAGAAAAAAGCTTCTCCGGCCCCATGTTCGAGGAAGTGACCGCACCTTTCCCCGGCCAGACCCTGCTGGACCGCACCTCGATGAATACCTGGGAAGACGAGGCTGTGATCCGGAAGGTCAACGAGATCGGCAAGCCCCGCATCGTGCTGGCCGGCCTGTGGACCAGCGTGTGCATCGTCGGACCGGCCCTGTCGGCGCTGGACCAGGGTTTCGAGGTCTTCGTGATCGCCGATGCCTGCGGCGACATCTCCACCGAAGCCCACAACCGTGCCATGGAGCGCATGGTCCAGGCTGGAGTCCAGCCCATCACGTCCTTGCAATACCTGCTGGAAATGCAGCGTGACTGGGCCCGTACCGAGACCTATGACATGACCACGGGCATCGCCAAGAAGCTGGGTGGCGGCTACGGCATAGGCATCACTTACGCCAAGACCATGTTCGGTGCCCACGAAGGCTAAAAAGAGCACATCATCTTTCTGCAGCGCAGACCGATCTCGCGCCCGCGGTTCTCGCCGTACGTATGTACGGATGCGGCCCTCAAGGCGACCTCGGTCTGCTCGCCAAGAAATCTGGCGCACTCTTCGCGCCGCAGAACCACCGGAGACTTCCATGACCCAGCCCTCCGCCCCCGATCTGATCCTGTTCAACGGCCGTTTCACCACGCTGGACCGCAGCAAGCCCACGGCCACGGCCGTGGCTGTGAGCCGGGGGCGCTTCAGCGCCGTTGGCAGCGACCGCGAGGTCCTGCCTCTGGCAGGTCCGCAGACCAAACGCATCGATCTGGGCGGACGTAGCGCGCTGCCGGGTCTGATAGACAACCACCTGCATCTGATCCGTGGCGGCCTGAACTTCAACATGGAGCTGCGCTGGGACGGCGTGAAGAGCCTGGCCGATGCCATGGCCATGCTCAAGGCTCAGGTGGACGTGACCCCTGCGCCCCAGTGGGTGCGCGTGGTGGGCGGCTTCAGCGAGCACCAGTTCGTGGAAAAGCGTCTGCCCACGCTGGCCGAGCTGAATGCCGTGGCACCCGACACCCCGGTCTTCATCCTGCATCTGTACGACCGAGCCCTGCTCAACGCCGCTGCCCTGCGCGTCGTGGGCTACACCAAGGACACGCCCGAGCCGCCCGGTGGCCAGATCCTGCGCGACAGCGCCGGCAACCCCACAGGCCTGCTGCTGGCCAAGCCCAACGCCTCCATCCTCTACGCCACGCTGGCCAAGGGCCCCAAGCTGCCGCGCGACTACCAGGTCAACTCCACACGCCACTTCATGCGCGAACTCAACCGCCTGGGCGTGACCGGCGCCATCGATGCGGGCGGTGGCATGCAGAACTATCCCGACGACTACGACGTGATCCAGGAACTGGCCGATGCCGACCAGCTCACCATCCGCCTGGCCTACAACCTGTTCACGCAAAAGCCCAAGGAAGAGAAGGATGACTTTCTGCGCTGGACCGCCACCTCGCAGTACAAGCAGGGCACGGACTACTTCCGCCACAACGGCGCAGGCGAGATGCTGGTGTTCTCGGCCGCCGACTTCGAGGACTTCCGCCAGCCCCAGCCCGAGCTGGCGCCCGGCATGGAAGGCGAGCTCGAGGAAGTGGTGCGTATCCTGGCCCAGAACCGCTGGCCCTGGCGCATGCACGCCACCTATGACGAGACCATCGACCGCGCCCTCGACGTGTTCGAGAAGGTCAACCAGGACACGCCCCTGGCCGGCCTGAACTGGTTCTTCGACCACGCCGAAACCATTTCCGAGAAGTCCATCGACCGCATCGCGGCCCTGGGCGGCGGCGTGGCCGTGCAGCACCGCATGGCCTACCAGGGCGAATACTTTGTCGAGCGCTACGGCGCTGCCGCGGCCGAGGCCACGCCCCCCGTCAAGCGCATGCTGGAAAAAGGCGTGAACGTGTCCGCCGGCACCGATGCCACCCGTGTCGCCAGCTACAACCCCTGGGTCTCGCTGTCCTGGCTCGTCACGGGCAAGACCGTGGGCGGCCTGCAGCTCACGCCCCAGCGCAACTGCCTGAGCCGCGACCAGGCCTTGCGCATGTGGACCGAAAACGTGACCTGGTTCAGCAACGAACAGGGCAAGAAAGGGCGCATCCAGGTGGGGCAACTGGCCGACCTCATCGTTCCTGATCGGGATTTCTTTGCCTGCCCCGAGTCCGACATTGCCGACACCTCGGCCCTGCTCACCGTGGTGGGCGGCAAGGTGGTCTACGGCGCCGGCGCCTTTGCCGACTTCGACGAATCGGCCCCGCCCCTGGCCATGCCTGACTGGTCGCCCGTGCGTACCTTCAAGGGCTATGGCGCCTGGGGAGTGGAGGAAGGCGCGCCGCTGCAGTCCGTGATGCGCAATGCCGCCGTCAACTGCGCCTGTGCCAGCAACTGCAATCTGCACGGCCATGCCCATGCCACGGCCTGGAGCAGCAAGCTGCCCGTGGCCGATCTCAAGGGCTTCTGGGGTGCGCTGGGCTGTGCCTGCTGGGCGGTGTGAGATGGGCGAGACGCTGCATGCCGCAGCGACTGCACCACGGGTGCAGTCGCTGGCCCTCGCAGGTTTCACGGTGCTGGCGGCCTTGCTGGCCGAACGCCAGCGTGCGGCCAACGCATTTTTTGAACACCGGGGCCGGGTCGGCGGCATGTTGCTCGTCGCCTGGCACGATCTAGGAGGCTCCCATGCCGGATAACCCAAAAGCCGCCTCGGGCAGCTTCGCGCCCTTGGCCATTCCCGTCTTTGCAGTGCTGTGGGCCGCCACGGTGCTGGGTAATATCGGCAGCTTCATGCGCGATGTGGCCAGCGCCTGGATGGTGACCGAGCTCTCGTCCAGCCCAACGGCCGTGGCCCTGATCCAGACGGCGGCCACGCTGCCGGTCTTTCTGCTGGCCATCCCGGCCGGCGTGCTGTCCGATATCCTGGACCGCCGTCGTTTCCTCATCGGCGTGCAGGTGCTGCTGGGCGCTGTGAGCGGCACGCTGCTGGTGCTGGCCCAGACGAACACGCTGACAGTGGAGTATCTCGTGGCCCTGACTTTTGTGGGCGGCATCGGTGCCGCCCTCATGGGGCCGACATGGCAGTCCATCGTGCCCGAGTTGGTGCCGCGCAGCGAACTCAAGAGCGCCGTGGCCCTGAACTCCCTGGGCATCAACATTGCCCGTGCCATCGGCCCTGCCGCCGGCGGCCTGCTGCTGGCCAGCTTCGGCGCCGCGGCGGCCTACGGTCTTGATGTGCTGAGCTATGTGTTCGTGATCGCCGCCCTCATCTGGTGGAAGCGTCCCAAGGCCGAGGCCTCGGCGCTCAACGAGCAGTTCTTTGGCGCCTTCCGGGCCGGTGTGCGCTATGCCCGTGCCAGCCGCGAGCTGCATGTGGTGCTGCTGCGCGCTGCGGTCTTCTTTCTGTTCGCCAGCTCGGTCTGGGCCCTGCTGCCCCTGGTGGCGCGCCGCATGCTGGGCGGCACGGCCGGCTTTTATGGCGTGATGCTGGGTGCTGTGGGCGCCGGTGCCATCCTGGGTGCCGTGCTGCTGCCCAAGCTGCGCAAGCGTCTCGATATCGACGGTCTGGTGTTGCTGGCTTCTGTGGTTACGGCCTCGGTCATGGGTATGCTGACCCTGGCGCCGCCTCAGTGGGCTGCCGTGGCGCTGATGCTGGTGCTGGGCCTGGGCTGGATTGTTGCGCTGACCACACTCAACGGCGTGGCTCAGGCGGTGCTGCCCAACTGGGTGCGCGGCCGGGGTCTTGCCATCTACCTGATGGTATTCAACGGCGCCATGGCCCTGGGCAGTCTGGGCTGGGGCCTGATCGCCGGCCAACTGGGCCTGCCGGTCACGCTGCTGATCGGAGCCGTGGGCCTGGTGCTTGTGTCCCTGGTCTTCCACCGCGTCAAGCTGCCAGCTGGTGAGGCGGATCTGCAGCCGTCCAACCACTGGCCCGAGCCCCTACTGGCAGAACCCGTGGCCCACGACCGTGGTCCGGTCATGATTCAGATCGAGTACCGGATTGCTCACGAAGACCTGACCGCCTTTTTCCAGGCCATGCAGCAAGTGGCCCAGGAGCGCCGTCGCGATGGGGCTTATGCCTGGGGCGTGGCCGAACACACCGGCGAGCCGGGCCGGGTGATCGAGTGGTTTCTGGTCGAGTCCTGGGCCGAGCACCTGCGCCAGCATGGTCGAGTGTCCAAGGCCGACGCCGATCTACAGGCCGCCGCTTTGCGCTACCACCAGGGGCCGGACAAGCCCGTGGTTCACCATTTCCTGGCCCTGGATGCGCGCAGCGCCCAGCAGGAAACGGGTTCCCACACTCACTGAGCGGCGCTGGATGAGCGACGCTGGAATCGGCATTCATCGCTGACGGGGCAGGCGATGAATGCAAGGCCGGCGCGTTACTTACTTGACGGGTTTGGCGGCACGCACTGCCACGACCTCGATTTCCACATACCAGGCCGGGTTGGCCAGGGCTGCAATCTGGAAGGCCGAGCGTGCGGGCAGGTTGGGCTGGGTCGCCGTGCCAAAGAACTGGGTGTAGCCACGCATGAAGCCGGCAAAGTCCATCTTGTTGCCCTTGGCGGGATCGGCCACCAGGAAAACCTGCATCTTCACCACGTCGCTCATGCCGAGATTCATGCTCTTGAGCTGCTCTTCCAGGCTCTTGAGGATGGCCACGGTCTGGCCTTCGGTGTCGCCGCCATAGGCAGCAGGATCGGCAGCCGGCTTGGATTTGTCCACCACGGGCGGCACCTTGCCCGAGAGGTAGACGGTGCGGGCGTCGGTGGGGATTTCCACGGCTGCGGCGATGGGGAAGGTCGAGCCCGGTGTCTTGTAGCGCAGCACATCGCCGCCTCCGGAGGTGGTGGCGGCGCAGCCGGTGAGCAGGGCTGCCGTACCCAGCAGGGCGGCGGTGGTGGCGGTCTTGAAGAGGGAGGGGAAGTTCATGTGATCTCCTGAATGGATTTATGGGGTGACGCGAAAGGGTTTGACGTCGGCGGCAGACAGCTTGTCCGGGTACTGATTGCCGAAGCTGCTGCGCACATAGTTCACGACGTCGGCAATCTGCTCATCGGACAGCTTGCTGGCAAAGGACGGCATGCCGTGCAGGCCGTTCATGACGACCGAGGCCGGGTAGGCAGCGGCTGCCAGCTTGGGGTTGGAGGCCAGCGCTGGGTAGAAGCCGGCGCCCTTGGCACCTTCGCCCTTGACCATGTGGCATCCCTGGCAGATGGCCTGGTACAGGGTCTCTCCGCCGCTCTGGCTGAAGCGTGGGCGGACTGCCGAGAAGTTCTGCATCAGCGCCTGGGTGTCGGCGGGCGAGATGGACAGGACGGCTGCGGACTGCAGCGTTTGCAGGTTTTTCACATCCTGGGTTTTCATGCCCTGCGATTGGGCCAGGACGGCGCCGGAGAGACCCAGGGTCAGGGCGCCAGCGGTGCAAAGACGGTGCAAGGTGTGCATGGTGAAGTTCCTTGTGGCAGACATGGGCGATCAGAGGCTGGAGGCCTTGGCGTGCAGACGCTGGATGGCGTCCAGCGAAGACAGCACGGCACCTTCCTGCCAGGCGGGGATGTACGAGACATGCTCGCCCGCGAGCACCAGGCGACCGTCGATCTGGGCCAGATCCTTGTAGTGCTGCTCGCGCAGCGCATCGGTCCAGTTGCCGAAGCAGCCGTTGATCCAGGGCATGCGATGCCAGGCTACCGACACACCGTTGAGGAACTCCTGCTTGTACTGCGGATGGATCTGCGCGCCGTACTCCAGCGCCAGACGGATGCGCTCGGCCGGCTTGAGCGAGGAGAAGCGGTAGCTGTTGGAGTTCTCAAAGGCATAGGCGCCCAGCAGCACGGCGGGGCCGTTGCCCATATAGCCGGTGGAGGGATAGGAGATCTGCTGAATCGGCAGATCGGTGTAGCTGATGCCGCCGTAGATGCGTTCGTCCTCTTCCCAGAAGCGGCGCTTGAACTCCAGACCGACCTTCATGGAGCTGCCGTAGGGCACGGCAGCAATCGCGTTCTGCATGGCGCTGCCGGCCTGCACTTCGATCTGGCTCAGGATGGACAGCGGAATCGTGCACACGCACCAGTCGGCGCGGGCCTGCAGCGTGGCGCCGGGCTTGAGGGCGTCCACATAGTCCACGGTCACGCCCTTGTCGTTCTGGGCGATTTTGGTGACCTTGGCGTTGTAGCGTATGGCCGAGCCCAGATCGCGCGCCATGGCCTGGGCCAGCATGTCCATGCCGCCTTCGGGCTGGAAGATGGCGCTGTGGAATTCGTAGATATTGCCCACGCCCATCTGGCGCCACAAATTGGATTCGAGCAGCTCGTGCAGGCCCATGGGCGTCGAAGGTTTGGCCTGCGCCATCAGCCCGCCGCCGGGGTCGATGTCGTAGCCACGGAAATCGCTGACCGCATTGCTGGCGCGGTAGCGGTATTCCTTGTCCAGCACGCCCCAGGCCTTCAGGCTCTCCAGCAGGCGCTCCTTGTCTTCCCGGCTGACGCTCTGGTCCAGCGCGCCCTGATTGGTAGCCTTGGACAGCAGCTCGGCCACATGGCCGTAGACATCGGTCTGCACATGGCGAAAGCGCTGGGGCTTGCCGGCCAAGGCCTTGCTGTTGTGCAGATAGGCGTTGTAGTTGACCTGGTTGAAGGCTTCGAGCTTGATGCCGAAACGCTTGTAGTAGTCCAGCATCGCATGGTGGTGGTAGGGCACGCGCCAGGGGCCGGGGTTGAAGTAATTGCCCTTGGCAAAGCCCACTTTCTGGCGTGTACCGTCGAGTTCGCTGAACTCATCGCCGCCGCGCAGCGTCCAGCAGCGGCCGCCGGCGCGACTCTGGTATTCAAGCAGCTGCACCTTGTAGCCGGCCGCGCGCAACTCGTGGGCTGCCACCATGCCTGCCAGGCCCGCGCCCAGCACCAGAACCGATGCGCCAGGTCTGGCGTTGCCGAGCTTGACCGGACCGCTGTAATGCGACTCGGCGGCGTAACCCAGTGAACTCATGGCTTGGTACATGGCACTGCCGCCCGCGACCTTTCCGATCATCGAGAGCAGTTGTCTGCGACTGACATGCTTGCTTGGCTCTGGCATCTGAAATTCCTTTGCTGTTGTGTATTCCGCTGTCCATCAGGGGTTGCGGGGCAAGGGTTTTCAGCAAGAGCTGTGCCAGGGCTGAGGGCTCAAGGCATTAGTTCAATGAAATCAGCTACTTGTTATGGAATTCAGATCGATTCGCGCTCAATCCTTTTAACGCTTATGGTGCATGCTCACTAATTTGAAGCGTCAATGGCCAAATTGGTGCAACGGAGTCACACAATAAGCTGAAAAAAAGCGTATCGGCTGCGACAGCGGATACGCCTTGAGTGTGGGAGCGGAGCTGCGGTGCTGCCGGGCTCAGAGCTCGCTGGGAGGCTCGCTGGCCTCGCTGACCATGACACGATTGCGTCCACCCCGCTTGGCTGCGTAGAGCATGGCATCGGCCTGCTGGAAGACGGCCTTGATATCGGGATCGCTGTCGGGCCAGTGCGCCACGCCCAGCGAGATGGTGATATGGCCCACTGGCGGTATCTCCATTTTCTCGACCAGCTGACGCAGGCGCTCGGCGGCATGGGTGGCGGCCTCCAGCCCCGTGCCGGGCAGCAGCAGCAGAAACTCCTCGCCACCCACGCGGCAGGGCAGGTCATCGACACGCGAGACTTCGCGCATGGTGCGTGCGAGCTGTCTGAGTACCTCGTCACCTGTATCATGGCCAAAGCCGTCGTTGATATGCTTGAAGTGATCGATGTCGATGGCAATCACCGAGAACGGCAGCGCTTGCGTCTGAAAGGCGCTGATGGCTGCCTCCAGATGGCGGCGATTGCCCAGCCCGGTCAGCGGATCGGTGTTCACGTCCTCGCGCAGCTTGGTGATATTGCGTTGCAGCAGGCCCAGCCCCTTGAGCATGGCTTTCTTGAGTTCGTAGGACTCGAAGTACCAGGACTTGACGGCCTGGATGTTCTGCGCCGTCTCGGGCTTGTCCATGTCGTGAGCACCATTGGCGAGCTGGCGCAGCGGGCTGGCAATGCGGCGCGCGCTCCACCAGATGACCACCAGCATCAGCAGGGCGATGGGCAGGGTCTTGTAGAGCACGGAGCGCATCAGCTTGTTGAGCGGGGCCAGCGTGGCCGCCTTGGGGCGCTGGGCCACAATGCCCCAGCCCGAGGCATGGATGACGGCATAGCCGGCCAGCATTTCCACGCCCTTGCTGTTGACGACCGGCGCCGTACCCGACTCGCCCCGGATCACGGCGTTGATGACATCGTTGTTGATCACCTGATCGCCGATACGGTGGTTGTCGGGGTGATAGATGATGTGCTTGTTCTTGTCCACCACATAGACATAGGTGCCGTCCTGGTAGAAGTGCGAGCCCAGCAGGGTGTCGAGGATGCTGTCTTCCTTGAGGTAGATGCTGCCGCCTACCGCTCCCAGGAATTCGCCCTGAGGGTCGAAAATGGGCTGCGAGACAAAGACGATGTAGTTGCCGGCCGTGGACATATAGGGCTGGCTGATGACGGGCCCGCGAGTGCTCAATGTCTGTGTCACTCCGGCGCTTTGCAGCGTCTTGCCCTTGATCTGCAGGGTTTCGGGCGATGTCGCCAGCACATAGCCCGTGGGGTCGATGATGGTGACGGAGTTGAAGCTCTTGGTTTGCAGGCGCAGACGTGTGGCCTCCTTGGCCAGATAGTCCACGTCATCCATGTGCGCGCCCATCAGGTTGGCGCTGTATTCCAGCTGCTGCAGGGCGGATTGCAGAAAATCATCCGTGCTCTGCGCCAACTTGGTCGCATAGGCATGGTGACCTTCAAGCGTGTTGTCTATCAGTTGCTGGCGCTGCACCAGATAGCCGGCATAGAAGGTGTTGAGAAACGGGATCAGCGCGCTGCAGATGGTCAGGACCAGGATCAGGCGGCGCAGGTCAAGTCGGGTCGGTGCGAGGCGGCGTTGCCAGGGGAGAGATTTCTTCACAGATGATGTCGCGAGAGCAGGGCGGCTCTGCGCTGTACCTGTGTGCTCTGACAGGCTCAGACCCCGGCCGCATATTCATTGAGTGTCTGCATTATGGTTGCTCGCGCCGTGGCCCTGCTCATGGTCAACCACAATGCAGCCGCGTCAGGCTGACAACTCCTTGAACTTTTCCACCTGTACCGCGCAGTCGTAGAAGCAGGGCGCTCGGCCAATATCGGTGAGCTGCTGATGCGTCAGCTCGTTCACATTTGTGCCGTTGGCTCCCTGCTTGCGCCACCAGATGCCCAGGCCCACCACCACGCCGGCGCGAGCGCGGCCGTTGACGGCGGCATGGCAGACATGCTCGCCGCGCTGGTTGAAGACGCGTAACCGGTCGCCGTCGGCAATGTCGCGCGCAGCTGCGTCATCGGGGTGCATCTCCAGCAGCGGGCGCTCTTCCATGCGGGCCAGACTGGCCACATTGGCAAAGCTGCTGTTGAGGAAGTTGCGTGCGGGCGGCGAGATCATGGCCAGCGGGTAGGCGGCCGTGGGCGGCTCGTAATTGGGCAGATAGTCGGGCAGGGTGTTGATGCCCTGCCGCGCCAGGGCGGGGTTGTCGAATTCGCATTTGCCCGAAGGAGTGGCAAAGCCACCTTCGGCAAACGGCGCATCGGGCAGCGGGATATGGGCAAAGCCCTGTTGCAGAAGATCGTCGAAATCAATGGCTGTCTGTGCTACCGCTGCGCGGCACAGCGCTTCGTCGGAATCAGAGAAGCAGGCCGCGGTAAAAGCGGGGTCCAGCCTGGCCATATGCCTGGCCAGATCGCGAAAGATCTGCGCGTTGCTGCGCGCCTGGCCTTGAGGCTCGATCGCGGGACGATTCAGCAGCACATCGGTATGGCCGTAGCTGCCGTGGATGTCCCAATGCTCCAGCTGCGTGGTGGCGGGCAGCACATAGTCGGCATGGTCTGCGGTGTCAGTGAGGAAATGCTCAAGTACCACGGTGAACAGATCTTCGCGCGCAAAGCCTGCGGCCACCTTGGCCGACTCTGGCGCCACCGCCACGGGATTGCTGTTATAGACCACGACGGCTTCCACCTTGGGGCCGAAGCCGGCATCGCCCTCATGCAGCAGCACATCGCCAATCTGGCTCATGTTCAGCGTGCGTGGGCGACGCTCGCCCAGCAACTGCGGCATTTGCAGATCTACGCGCCTGAAAGGCGAGACCCCCGAGGCGGACAGCAGCAGCCCGCCAGCGCGGTGGCGCCAGGCGCCGACAAGAGCCGGCAGGCAGGCCACGGCGCGCACGGCATTGCCGCCGCCGCGCGCTCGCTGCATACCGTAATTGAGGCGGATGGCCGCAGGCCTGGTCGTGCCGTAATCGCGTGCCAGGGACTGAATCTGTTCCATGCTCAGGCCACAGACACTGGCGGCGCGCTCGGGCGGCCATTGCAATGCTCTGGCCTTGAGTGCGTCCCAGCCCAGGGTGTGCTGGGCGATGTAGTCATGGTCCAGCCAGTCGTGCACGATCAGCTCGTGCATCAGCGCCAGAGCCAGTGCCGCATCGGTGCCTGGCAGCAGTTGCAGGTGTTCCTGGCATTTGTCGGCGGTCTCGCTCTTGCGCGGGTCTATGCAGATGAGCTTGGCGCCCTGGCGCTTGGCTTCCTGCGCATAGCGCCAGAAATGCAGATTGCTGGCAATGCTGTTGCTGCCCCAGATCAGTATCAGCTTGCTTTCGGCAAAGAACTCCACACGCATGCCCAGCTTGCCGCCATAGGTAGCGGTCAGCGCCTCGCTGCCGGCACTGGCGCAGATGGTGCGATCCAGCAGGCTGGAGCCCAACTGGTGAAAAAAACGTCGGTCCATGCTCTCGCTCTGCACCAGTCCCATGGTGCCGGCATAGCTGTAGGGCAGTATGGCTTCGGGTGCGCGCCGGGCAATGCCGTGCAGGCGCTGGGCAATATCGCTCAGCGCTTCGTCCCAGCTCACAGGGGAGAAATGGCCGCTGCCTTTGGGGCCGCTGCGTTTGAGAGGCAGCAGCACTCGCCCGGCGTGGTAGGTGCGTTCGGTGTACTTGCTGACCTTGGCGCAGAGCACGCCGCCCGTGTGAGCGTGTTCTGCATTGCCTTGCACCTTGGTGGCCGTGCCATCGACCACCGTGGTGAGCAGGGCGCAGGTGTCCGGGCAGTCATGCGGGCAGGCACCGCGTACTTGAACGATATGAGGCATGTCGTGGGCTCGAAAATCTGGATCGGTTTGCGGCTGAGGACCGTTTTGTGGGCCTATTATGCGGCGCGCATCCGTGCCAAAAAACCTGAGATGCAAGACCCCAGAAGCGGGCCGATCCAGCCCGTAGCAATGAGTAGCCCCTAGAGAGAGATCAAGAGCAATGCCGTACAAGCGAGTGGAGTGGAACCGTCGTCAATTCATGACTGCTGGCGCAGCTGTGGCAGCCGGGAGCTGGATCGGCGCAAGTCATTCCCAGGATTCGAGCGGGCCCATTGTGCTTGGGCAGTCCTGCGCGCTGAGCGGTCCCTCGGCGCAGCTGGGTATGCAGTTTGTGCAGGGCGCCAAGCTGTATTTCGATCAGCTCAATGCCCAGGGCGGCATCGGCCGCCGCCAGGTGGAGCTGCGCACGCTGGACGATGGCTATGAGCCAGAGCGCTGCGTGGCCAATACCCAGAAATTCATTGCCGATGATGTGATGGCCCTGTTTGGCTATCTGGGCACGCCCACCAGCATGGCCGCACTGCCTTTGCTGCAGAAAGCCAGGCTGCCGCTGATTGCTCCACTGACGGGGGGCGCCGGCCTGCGCGACCCCAAGCTGGCACAGGCGGTCTTCAATTTGCGTGCTTCCTATGCCGATGAAACCGCGCTCATGGTCAGACAACTGGTTTCTTTGGGCCTCAAGAAGATCGCGGTGTTTCATCAGAACGACGCCTATGGCCAGTCAGGTCTCGAGGGGGTGATGCAGGCGCTGCAAGGCCATGGCCTCAAACCCGTGGGTGCAGCCACGGTGGAGCGCAACTCCCAGGATGTGACCAAGGCCGTCAAGACTCTGGTGCCGCTGGGGGCCGATGTCATCGTGCAGGTCGGCACCTATGCGGCCAGCGCTGCCTTTGTGCGAGCGGCACGCCAGGCAGGCTATGGCGGTCAGTTCTACAACGTGTCGTTCGTGGGAACTTCTGCACTGGCACAGGCCCTTGGCAAGGAGGCCGAGGGCGTGGTGGTCACCCAGGTCGTGCCCTCGCCCTTCAAGACCTCGCATCCCCTGGCACGCGAGTTTCAGGCAGCCCTGCAGAAAAGCGGTGCGTCGCTGCAGCCCGATTACTCGAGCATGGAGGGCTATCTGGCCGCCCGTGTCGTGGGCGAGGCGCTGAAATCTGCCGCTACCGCTGGCCGGCTGCAGCGCGATGGCCTGGTGGCGGCACTGGAGGCCATGAATGGCCAGCAGGTGGCGGGTTTTCCCATCGCCTTCCGCCCGCAGGCCGGCAAGCCGCGTTTTGTCGAGCTGTCCATGCTCACGGGCGACGGCAAGGTCCGGGTGTGAGGCATAGAGGCGTGCAGGGCGCAAGCTCTCTCGCTTTGGGCCATCATGGCATCTTTGCCATTGATGACCCCAAGGAGAGAGCGCATGGCCCTGCTGCCCGAACTTCAAGCAAGCGCCCCTGACATTGCCGCGCTGCGTCGCGATATCCACGCCCACCCCGAGCTGTGTTTCGAGGAAATACGGACCTCGGATCTGGTCGCGGCGAAGCTGGAGCAATGGGGCATAGCGATCCATCGCGGTCTGGGCAAGACCGGGGTGGTGGGCATCATCCATGGTCGTGATGGCGGCAGCAGCGGCCGTGGCATCGGCCTGCGTGCCGATATGGATGCCCTGCCCATGCAGGAGTTCAACACCTTTGACCATGCCAGCCGCCATGCGGGCAAGATGCATGCCTGCGGTCACGACGGCCACACGGCCATGCTGCTGGCGGCGGCGCAATATCTGGCCGCGCATCGCGACAGCTTCGAGGGCACGGTCTACACCATCTTTCAACCTGCCGAGGAAGGCGGTGGCGGCGCCCGCGAGATGGTCAACGACGGACTGTTCGAGCAGTTCCCCATGCAGGCCGTGTTTGGCATGCACAACTGGCCGGGCATGAAGGCCGGCACCATGGCCGTGGGGGCAGGGCCTGCCATGGCATCCAGCAATGAGTTCAGGATCGTGGTGCGCGGCAAGGGCGGCCACGCGGCCATGCCGCATATGGTGGTGGACCCGGTGCCCGTGGCGGCCCAGCTCATCATGGCCTTCCAGACCATCGTCAGCCGTAACGTCAAGCCCATTGAGGCGGGCGTGGTGTCGGTCACCATGGTCCATGCCGGCGAGGCTACCAACGTCGTGCCGGACAGCGTGGAGCTGCAGGGCACGGTGCGTACCTTCACGCTGGAGGTGCTGGACCTCATCGAGCAGCGCATGCAGCAGATCAGCGAGGCCGTCTGTGCGGCGCATGGCACGCAATGCACGTTCGAGTTCGTGCGCAACTACCCGCCCACCATCAACACGGCCCCCGAGGCCGAATTTGCCCAGGCCGTGATGCGCGAGATTCTGGGCGATGCCGGTGTGGTGTCGCAAGAGCCATCCATGGGGGCGGAGGACTTCGCCTTCATGCTGCTGGAAAAGCCCGGCGCCTACTGCTTTATCGCCAACGGCGATGGCGATCACCGCGCCCTCGGGCATGGCGGTGGCCCCTGCACCTTGCACAACCCCAGCTACGACTTCAACGATGCGCTGATTCCGCTGGGAGCGACCTTCTGGGTCAAGCTGGCTCAGCGCTGGCTGGACCAGCCTACGCGCGGCTGAAGGCTTGGGCCCGCCGTTGCGGGCTGGGTGGAAGATTTCTTTCACGCCAGACCTCGGGCGGGCAGCCAAAGAGCGTGCTGAACCAGCGTGTGAAAGCACTGTGGCTGTTGTAGCCCAGCATGGAGGCGATCTGGCCGACGGGGTAGTCAGGGTTGCGCACATAGCGCTGGGCAAGATCTGAGCGAACCTCCTGCAGCAGGTCGGTAAAGCTCAGGCCTTCACCGTCAAGCTCGCGCTGCAGGGTCCGTACGCTGCGCCCCAGACCCTGGGCCACGCAGATGCAGGTGGCATTGCCCGAGGGCAGCATGAGATAGATGGCCTTGCGCACCTGCTGGCCGATGGAGGCCTGACGGCCCTGCTGCGTGGTGTCCACCATGGTCTTGGCATAGCGCACCAGAACCGGGTCGGCCAAGGGGTTGGGAGCATCCAGGTCCTCGGTGCGAAACACAATGCCGTTGAAGTCCGCATCAAACTCCACGCGGCAACGAAACATCTGCTTGTGCAGGCCGGTGTCGCCGGGCGCGGGGTGGCTGAAGCAGACCCGCAGCGGGCGCCATTGTTCATGCAGCAGCAGGTTGCAGGTGCGAAACAGCACGCCGATTGCCAGCTCCATGGATTGCGGCAATGCATCCGGCAGGGTGAGCTCTTCGCGCAGCACCACGACGCCATTGGCGTCGTCCATATGAATCACCAGCGACTCATTGAGCATGTGTACATGCTCGATCAGCGTGCTCAGCACCTTGCGCAAGGTGGGTTGGTGCAGCAACAAAAGGCTGACGACACCGAAGTTTGAAATCTGCCGTGATTGCGCCATGCGCAGCCCGAAGTTTTCGCAACCCGTGATGCTTGCAGCTTCTTCCAGCAGGCGCCCGGCCGTCAGCGCATCGATCAGCTGATCCTGCTCGCGCACCACGGCTGGGCGCAGGCCGGCACGACGCAATGCAGCATCAGGGTCTCCTCCCAGTTCGCTGAATAGTTCCGAGAAATTCGTCAGAGATGCCGCGCGCACAAAAGTGACCATGACTGCTCCACGCAAAAAGTCGGAGAAATTCTGGCATGAGATGCATAGCGTGCGGCATGAAATGCACAACCTATGTGACACAGGTTTTCTACAGTGGACTTACCGGGCGGCAGAGACTAGCAACAAGCCTGGGTTCAAAAAAGTGTAGGAGACAGTTATGCAGATAAACCCTCTGACCTGTGCCATAGGCGCGGAGTTGGTCGATGTGCAACTGGCGGATGCGCTGCGCGATGACGGGCTTTTCGCAGAGATCAAGACGGCCTTGCTCAAGCACAAGGTGCTGTTCTTGCGCCGCCAGAGTATCAGTCGCGCCGAGCATGTCGGTTTTGCCCGGCGTTTTGGCGAGCTGGAGGATCACCCGGTGGTCGGCAGCGACCCCGAGCATCCCGGCCTGGTGCAGATCTACAAGACGCCGGACAAGCCGCTGGACCGGTATGAAAACTCCTGGCATTGCGATGCCACCTGGCGCGAGGTGCCGCCCATGGGCTGCGTGCTGCGCTGCGTCGAGTGTCCGCCGGTTGGCGGCGACACCATGTGGGCGAATATGGCACTGGCTTACGAGATGCTTCCATCGCATATCAAGGAAGTGATAGCCCCGCTGCGGGCACGCCACAGCATTGAGTGCACTTTTGGCGCCGCCATGCCTGCGCAGAAGCGTCTGGCCCTCAAGGCGCAGTTTCCGGATGCGGAGCACCCGGTGGTTCGTACACATCCGGAAACCGGTGAAAAAGTGCTGTTTGTCAGCGGCTTCACCACTCATTTCACGAACTTCCACACGCCCGCCAATGTGCGTGTGGGCCAGGACTTCACCCAGGGCTCATCCAGTCTGCTGCAGTTCCTGATCAGCCAGGCCGCGATCCCCGAGTACCAGGTCCGCTGGCGCTGGGAGCCCGGCAGCATCGCCATCTGGGACAACCGCGCGACACAGCATTACGCAGTGATGGACTATCCGCCCAGCCATCGAAAGATGGAGCGCGCCGGAATCATTGGCACACCGACTTTTTGAGCATCGGAAGACGCCCGTGGCAAGGCGCAGAACCTGACCAAGCAGTGCGATGCAAGCACAGTTGTACGCAAGGCTCTGAGCGCGGGCATGGCATTCATATAACAACGGAGACACCATCATGAATTTCCTCGACGGTCACCTGGTTGCCGAAAATCAGCAGCCTCTCATCATCACTGCAGCTCCTTATGCACCTTCGTGGCTGCCGGAGGACTTCCCCGGCGAAATTCCCGTCACGATGGAGGAGCAGATTCAAAAAGCCGTGGACTGCTACAACGCCGGCGCCCAGGTGCTGCACTTGCATGTGCGCGAGCTCGACGGTCGCGGCAGCAAGCGGCTTTCCAAGTTCAACGAGTTGATTGCCGGCGTGCGTGCCCGTGTCCCGGACATGATCATCCAGGTGGGGGGGTCGATCAGCTTTGCACCCGAAACTGATGGCGCGGCCGCCAAATGGCTGTCTGACGATACCCGCCACATGCTGGCCGAGCTGGACCCCAGGCCCGATCAGGTGACGGTGACCATCAATACCTCGCAGATGAACATCCTGGAGCAGTTCGATGCGCGGGATATCCAGGGCACTTCGATGGAGGACCCAGCGGTGTTCAATGCCTACAAGGAAATGACCGTGCCAGCACAGCCGGGCTGGGCCGAAGAACATATACGCCGCCTCAGTGAGGCCGGCATTCAGAGTGCCTTCCAGTGCTACAACATCAACAGCTTCGAGTCGGTTGAGCGGCTGATGCGTCGCGGCATCTACAAAGGTCCGCTGGTGCTGAACTGGGTGGCCATCGGCGGCGGAATGGACCAGCCAAGCGTTTACAGCCTGGCCAATTTTGTGCGCGCCGTGCCCGACGGTGCGGTGCTCACGGTAGAGGCCTCGGTGCTGAACGTGCTGCCCATCAATCTCATGGGCATTGCCATGGGCCTGCATGTGCGCTGCGGCACCGAAGACAATCTGTGGAATCAGACCCGAACCCGAAAAATGGGCACGGTGGAGCAGATCGAGCAGTTGGTGCGCATTGCCAAGGAATGCAGCCGCCCCATCGCCACTCCTGCCCAGGCGCGCGAGATCTGCCAGATCGGGGTGTTCTACGACACGGTGGAGGAGAGCCTGGCAAGGAACGGCTTTGCTCCGAATCGCAACGGTGCTCAGCAGGGTTTTCTGCGCAAAGTCGCCTGAGGTCAAAGGAGCGCACGATGCAACGCATTCCAGTCCTGCTGTCCATTGCTCTGGCTGCAGCTTTGCCAACTGGCAGCGCCCTCGCTTTCACCGACAAGCCCGTCAAGCTCATTGTTCCTGCCCCGCCCGGCGGCACGATCGATGTGTTTGCTCGCATCATCAGCGATCAGTTGGCGCATGAGCTCAAACAGCCTGTGATTGTGGAAAACCGCCCCGGTGCTGGCGGTGCCATGGCGGTGAAGTACATGCTGTCCCAGCCCTCAGACGGCAATACCCTGCTGGTGACGGTGACCAATATCCTGACCGAGGTTCCGCATGTGCTGAAGGGGGGCTTTGATGCCATGAAGGATGTCAGACCCGTCTCGCAGATGGCACGTTCCGTCATGGTCTTCATTGCTTCGCCTCAGTTCCCGGCCAAGGATGCCAAGGAGGCTATTGCCTATATCAAGGCCCATCCGGGTCAGCTGTCCTTTGCCTCCTACAGCCAGGGGACGGCATCGCAGTACGCAGGGGCGATCCTGAATCAGAAGGCCGGCCTGGACATGCAGCATGTGCCGTTTCCAGGCTCTGCACCGGCACTGGCTCAAGTCATGGGCAATCAGATTCCGCTGATGTTCGATGGCTCCGTGACCACCAAACCGCTGGTTCCCAGCGGCAAGGTCAAGCTGCTGGCCGTTGCTTACAAGAGCCGCTTGTCCGATTTTCCCAATGTGCCGACGATGGCCGAGCTCGGTTATCCGGAGCTTGATTTCAGCAACTGGGCCGGCGTCTTTGCCTCGGCAAAGACGCCGCAGCCGTTGCTGGAGAAGATCAATGCCACGCTGCAAAAGGTCAACGCCAGCCAGGCGGTGCAGGCGCGCTATCTGTCCACCGGCTTCGAGCCCATCAAGCAGGAGCGCACGCTGGAGCAGCTGTCTACCGATCTTCAGGCCGAATACCAGCGCAATGGCGAGATCGTCAGGAATTTCGGCATCAAGCTGAACTGAGCCGGCTCGTCAATTGGTCCGGGCATGTCTGCGACTGAGGATGCCCGGATTTTGCTTTGCAGCGCTTGCTGCACCTCAATAGATACAGGAGCATTTCATGACTCAGGCCATTCGCTTTTACGAGACTGGCGGTCCAGAAGTTCTGCGACTGGAAAACGTTGCTGTAGGAGACCCCGGCCCAGGCCAGGCCCGTGTGCGGCATAGCTATATCGCGCTCAACTTCATCGATGTGTACTTCCGCTCCGGGCGTTATCCGTTGGCCCTGCCCAACGGGTTGGGCTCGGATGCCGTCGGTGTGGTCGAGGCCGTCGGAACGGGTGTGACGGATATCCGGGTGGGTGACCGCGTTGGCTATCTGATCGGTCCGCAAGGCGCTTATGCACAGGCGCGTGTGATGCCTGCAGAAGTGCTGATTCCGTTGCCCGACGGAATCTCAGATCGTACTGCAGCCACACTCATGATGAAGGGCATGACGGCCCAGTATCTGTTCCGTCAGGTCTATCCGCTGCAGGGCGGTGAAACCATTCTCTATCACGCAGCTGCCGGAGGCGTAGGCCTGATTGCCTGTCAGTGGGCCCGCGCCATGGGGGTCAACATGATTGGGACGGTCAGCACGGATGAGAAGGCCGAACTGGCCAGGGCGAACGGATGCGCGCACACCATCGTGACTTCGCGTGAAAACATCGTCGAGCGAGTGAAGGAAATCACGGCAGGCAAGGGCGTTCCCGTGGTGTACGACTCGGTAGGCAAGGACACACTGATGGACTCCCTCGATTGCCTGCAGCCGCGAGGCTCGCTGGTCAGCAACGGAACCTCTTCCGGCTCCGTGGTGGTGGACTCATCGCTGCTGGCCGCCAAAGGCTCGATCTGGATGACCAGGCCGGCCATGATGCATTACATCCAGCCCCGCTCACATATGCTGGAGATGGCTGCAGAGCTGTTCGAGCACGTGCTGGCGGGGCGCATCGTGAGCGAGCCGCAGCAGGAGTTTGCCTTGGCCGAGGCGGCACAAGCCCATCGTGCATTGGAAGCGCGCAAGACGGTGGGGGCCACGGTACTCGTGCCATGAGCTGCTGGGTGCAAATGTTGGGCGCGTAAAGCCATTGCGAAAATCTGTGCCGGTGCCTTTTCCAAGGCGCCGGCTTTTTTTTGTCTGACATTGGCCATGCAACAGGGCGACATTCCTAGGGAATTCACCTTGGGAACGTGGCGCCAAATAAGCAATGAATGGCATCAACTGCACAAGAGCTGCAGCCTTCCTTTTCTAGAGTGATTTCGCGGATCAATACCGCGAATTCATAACGAAAAGGAGACATGACATGCCACGTATTTCACGCTATATCTGGAGTCTTTTTGCCTTGTCCGCCAGCAGCCTGGCCAGCGCTCAGTCATCCGTGACGCTGTTCGGTGTCATGGATGCGGGCGTCAGCCGCTACATGGTGCGCAGCAATTCCTGGGATGGCTCCGGCCGCACGGCCAGCCAAGGTATCTGGGCGCTGTCACCCTCGGGTAATCTGGCCAGCCGTCTGGGTGTTCGTGCCGTTGAAGATCTGGGTGCTGGAATGTCTGCCAGCATGTGGCTGGAAGCGCCTGTGACCAACGACACGGGCGGCGGTGCGCTGAACTTTGGGCGACGCTCCACCGTCAGCCTGGCGGGCAATTGGGGCGAGCTGCGCCTTGGGCGTGATCACACACCGTCGTTTCTGAATGACTGGGCCTTTGATCCCTATTCCGTCAACGGCGTGGGCGTCAATTTGCTGGCGGTGGTCAGCAGCAACCTGGCCATCAACCGTGCGCTGAGTACGCAGACCAGCGGCACGCTGCCCGAACGCTTGCTGGGAAACGGTTTGTCGGCAGGCACGGACAATTATCTGCGCGCCAACAACTCCATCGGCTACCACCTGCCGACAGGGCTGGGCGGAATTTATGGTCAGCTGATGTATGCCTTCCCGGAAAATGATGCCAGGCGCGGCCGCTATGCTGGTGGGCGCATTGGCTGGGCCAGTGGCCCCACCGATATTGCGCTGGGCTATGGCGAAAGCATGCTGGGCACTTTCAACGGCCGCAAGGAAACCATCAAGTCCCTGAACCTGGGCGGTTCGTACAACTTCGGCCCGGTCCGCGTGCTAGGCGAGTGGTCGCAGGTGCGCAATGCGCCCAGCGATGTGCGGGCCACAGACCGCTATGACGGGCTTCTGGCTGGTGTGCAAATCCCTGTCGGACTGCATCAGCTCAGGGCGTCGGTGGCCAGGGTGCAATTCAAAAATGGCCAGGGAGCCGGCGACGCATCGGTGAACAAGCTCGCCTTGGGCTATGTGCATAACCTCTCCAAACGCACGGCGCTCTACGCCACGGTGTCACGTATCAGCGTGAGCAATGGACACAACAATCCTGCGGTGATGGGTGTGACGCCGCTGGCAGTCAGTAGCCCGGTCATCATGCCGCAACCGGCCTACAGCAACAGCCCTGGCATGCAGCCACGCAGCGCATTGGGCTTTGATGCGGGTCTGCGCATGATGTTCTGAAGGCAGTCCGTTGCTGCTGCCGCGAGGCGAATCACGAAGAGGTGGATCTGAGGGAGAGCGTGCCGCAAAGGGCTGCTTGCTTGCCGGCGTTGTGGTACTTTGTGAAATAAAAAGAACGGTCGTTCTAATTTAGCGGATTTTTGGCTACACTGGCCTCGACTATTAAAGCCCAGGAGACCTTTCATGTCCGATCTGAACGCCCGGTTTGAAGAGACCGTCAAGAATTCCACCTCGCTCGGCGAGCGCCCCGACAACGCCACCTTGCTCAAGATTTATGCCTTGTACAAGCAGGCGACCGAGGGTGACAACGAAGCCAAGAAGCCCAGTTTCACCGATATGGTGGCCCGCGCCAAGTGGGATGCCTGGGCCAAGCTGGAAGGCACGACGCCGGATGAGGCCAAGCAGCAGTACATCGATCTCATCGAGTCGTTGCGCTGATCCGTGCCACCCCTGATCGCCGACAAGGCCCCGGGCTCCGGGGCTTTGTCGTTTCAATTCAGACCACGTCACACCGCACCAAAGACGGGGGGGCTGGAACCCCAAGCCAGGGGCACCGAGGAAGGGCCGCCCGCCCCGAAGGTGTTGTCCCCTTGGGGGACGCGACAGGGCTGCTCGGGGAGTGTCAGTACCTGTTCGAGAAATTGGCGCTGATGCGCTGACGCAAATATTCCGCCCCTGTGATGGGCGGATATTTTCTGGCCGGCCCTTCGATCACCGCATCTTCATTGGCCTGGCAGAAGAAGGCCAGGCTGTAGCGGGCTCCCTGGTACTCATGGGGCTGCGGGTTGCGCACGCGGTGGAAGTTGCTGGGCAGCTGGTCGTCGCTCCAGCGCATCAGCATGTCGCCGATATTGCAGGTGATGACGCCATCCACGGGCTTCACGGGCGTCCATTGCTGGGCCTCGGCCTCCTTGCCGGGCAGCACCTGCAGACCCCCCTGGCCGGCGCGCTGGAACAACAGCGTCAGGCAGTCGAAGTCCGTATGTGCGCCTGCACGCCACAGGCCGATTTCGTCCTTGAGAGCAGGGTCCACGGCAAAGTAATGCAGCATGCGCAGCGTGCTCTGGTAGCTGGGCACGGCGGGGTCATGTGCGCGGGTGAAGAACTCCTCGTCAAAGCACAGCTTGTAGGCAAAGCAGGACAGCAGCTGCATACCCACCTGCCAGCATTGGCGCTCAAAGGCCAGCGTGGCCTGCTTGAAGCCGGGCAACTCCTGCTCGCTGGGCCACAGGCCCTGCATGCGCGGGCGTGTGACCTGATAGGACTCTTTCTGGTCGGGGGTGCGTGTGGAGGGGCGGATCTGCGCCTTGTGCTCCCAGCCCGCATTGCGCGATAGCGGCCATTGCGCCTTGGTTTCGGGCGGCAAGTCAAATAGCTGTTCGGCCCTGCCGAATGCGGCGTCGATATCGGCCTGGGCTATGCCGTGGCCGGAAACCTGGAAGAAGCCGATTTCCACCGAAGCGTTCCAGATCTGTTCGGCAATCTCCTGCTTGTGCTGCTCGAAGTCGCTGATGTCTATGACGCGAACTTCGCGCGCCGAGGTTTCTGCGCCTTGCCCGCCCATGCGGGCCTCCTTGTCCAGTTCGCCAAGGCTGTAAGAGTGGCTGGTCATGGTCTGCATAGGAATTTCTCTTGCGATGACTTCAGACACCGGCGTTGCCAGTGAAGCTTGGGGTTGCGGGCATCTGAAGTGTGGATATCAGGCGCTGCTGCTTGCCGCGCCCACTTCAAGAGCAATGACCCGCGAAGCTGCTGACCGGGGGCGGTCAGAGCATCGTGCTGAACGCTTCTACTCTTGATTTGAGTGCAGCAAACAGCGTGCCAGCTGTTCACCAGGGCGCAGGCGCTCTTGGTTTTGGTGCATGGCTTCAAACTGGTGCGTTGCCGTGCATGAATCCATGCATCCATCTCTTTCGCATGCACTTTGTTGATACCTGGAGAGGAACAACCCAAAGCAGGCACGCCAATTGCTAGAAGGTTGAACGAGTAGAAGCGTTCAGCCTGCATCCGCGTGCAGTGCCCGGAAATTGCTCAAGTCCTGTCAGCAGCGGCAGCTGCTGGCGTTCCTGTCGCCAGAGACCTGAGAGTTCCACCATGCTACGTCGCCATTTCCTTGCTGCCCTGCCTCTTTGCGGCGCACCCTGGGTTCATGCCCAGGGCAAGTCGCTGACTGCGCTGAAATTCACGCTGGATTTCCGCGTCAACGGCCAGACGGCGCCGTTCTTTCTGGCCCAGCAAAACGGCTACTACCGCGATGAGGGGCTGGATGTGAGTCTGGACGTAGGGTCGGGCTCGGTGGCTTCAATTACTCGTATCGCCAGCGGTGCCTACCAGCTCGGACTGGGCGATATCAGTTCGCTGATCGAGTTCAATGCACAGAACGCCGGCACACCTCGCGTGCAGGCCGTCTACCAGTACTACAACCGCGCGCCCTTTGTGATCATCGGGCGCAAGGACCGGGGCATCACTTCGGACTTCGCAAGTCTCAAGGGCAAGAAGGTGGCTGCAGCGGCAGTGGAGTCCACGCGCCGTGCCTGGCCCATGGTGGCGCGGCGCAAGAACCTGCCCGCCGATCTGTTTGCCTGGTCGACGACGGAGTTCTCGGCACGCGACAACGTCATGGTGCGTGGCGATGTGGATGCCGCCACCTACTTCCATGACTCCGCGGTGTCGCTGTTTGCGCGCATCAAGCCCGAGGAGCTCTCCATAATGCGCTACAGCGATGCAGGCGTTCATCTGTATGGCAATGCGATTCTGGCGTCCAGTCAGCTGATCGCCGAGAAGCCGCAGGTCGTGGCCGCCTTCCTGCGCGCCACCAACCGAGCGATTGTGGAGTGCCTTGCCAACCCTGCAGCAGGCATTGCCGCCGTGCGCCAGCGCGAGCCGATTCTCGACGAGAAGCTGGAGCTGGAGCGCTGGTCCATCACCGCACAGTACGTAGCCGCGGCAGACACGAAAAGCCATGGACTGGGAGACTTCAGCAAGCGTTTGATGGAGCAGCAGCTGGACAGCGTGGTGCAGACCTTCGCGCTCAAGACCACGCCATCTGCCGATGCACTGTTCAACAGCAGCATGCTGCCCGCCAGGTCGGCGCGCATGCTCAAGGCCTGAGGAGGAAGCCACCATGCCCCTGCCTCAAGCCCTGACCTTGAACGACAGCGATGGCCGCTATCTGCGTGAAGCCATTGCGCTTGCCGATACAGCGCGCGAGCGCGGCAACCGGCCGTTTGGCGCTCTGATCGTGGCTGCCGAAGGGCGCGTGCTGGCCCAGGCCAGCAATGCCAACGGCGAGAGCGGCGATTGCACGGCCCATGCCGAGCTGTCCGCCATCCGCCTGGCCAGTCCCTTGCATTCACGCGACGAGCTCGCCGTCGCCACGCTGTACTCGTCTGCCGAGCCCTGCGTGATGTGTGCCGGCGCGATCTTCTGGTCCGGCATCGGGCGGGTGGTCTATGGCATCGATGCCGAGCGGCTGCGCGTGTTCCGTGGCGAGCGGCTTGATCAGAAGGATGCCGAGCTGTCCTGCCGCGATGTGTTTCAGGCCGCTTCGCATGCCATCGAATGCATCGGGCCGGCCTTGATCGAAGAGGCCAGCAGCTCGCACCAGGGGGCCTGGAAGGTCTGAGCGTCGGCACGCATTCAACCGCAATTCATTGACATAGAGAGAGGGAAGCCACCATGCAAACCAAGCGCCTGTTCCTGCAATCCGTTCTGGCCCTGGGCAGCTTTGCCAGTACCACGGCCGCCTTTGCCGCCACGCCCATCAAATTCCAGCTCGACTGGCGTTTCGAAGGGCCAGCGGCGCTGTTTCTGCAGCCCGCCGCCAAGGGCTATTTCCAGGCCGCAGGGCTCAATGTGACGGTGGATGCCGGCAGCGGCTCGGGTGGAGCCATCCAGCGCGTGGCATCGGGCTCCTACGACATGGGCTTTGCCGATCTGGCCGCGCTGATGGAGTTTCATGCCAACAACCCCGATGTCAAAGACAAGCCCGTGGCCGTGATGATGGTCTACAACAACACGCCGGCCTCGGTCATGGCGCTCAAGAAGAGCGCCATTGCCAAGCCTGCAGACCTGACGGGCAAGAAGCTGGGAGCGCCGGTCTTTGATGCAGGCCGACGCGGCTTCCCGCTGTTTGCCAAGGCCAACAAGGTTGGCGATGTGCAATGGACCACCATGGATCCACCGCTGCGCGAGACCATGCTGGTGCGTGGCGATATCGACGCCATCACGGGCTTCACCTTTACTTCGCTGCTGAACCTGGAGGCACGAGGCGTGAAGGCGGCCGATGTGGCGGTCATGCCGTTTGCCGACAACGGCGTCAAGCTCTATGGCAACGCCATCATCGCCAGCGCCAAGCTGGTGCGCGAGAACCCCGAAGCCGTGCGCGCCTTCCTCAAGGCCTTCAGCAAGGGCGCCAAGGAAGTCATGGCCAACCCCGCAGCCGCCATCGCCTATGTGAAGGAGCGCGACGGCATCGTCAACACCGCTCTGGAAACCCGCCGTTTGCAGCTGGCGATCGACACGGTGATCAACACCGCCGATGCACGTGGCGAGGGCTTTGGCCAGGTCAGCCCGACACGCATGGCCTTGATGGCTTCCCAGATCTCTGACGTCTATGCGACCAAGACACGCGTGAACCCCGAGACGCTCTGGAATGGCCGCTTTCTGCCGCCCGTCGCGGATCTCGACGTCTTTCCCCAAAAGTAATTGCTCATTGATTGATAGCTTGGTGCGCTTGTGAGACAAGCGCTACGGCCTTGTTTTATGAAGTCATCAGATACAGAAGCCGCCCGGCCCTTCGTCGAATTCAAGGACGTCTGGCTGGCCTATAACGAAGAGCTGCTGCAGGCCAATCACTTTGCGGTGGAGGCCATCGACCTCACGGTGCAGCGCGGCGAGTTCATCGCCATCGTCGGTCCCTCGGGCTGTGGCAAGTCCACTTTCATGAAGCTCACCACGGGCCTGAAGATGCCCTCCATGGGCCGCATCACGGTCGATGGCCAGCGTGTGACCGGGCCGCTCAAGATCTCGGGCATGGCTTTCCAGTCGTCCTCGCTGCTGCCCTGGCGCACCACGCTGGACAATGTGCTGCTGCCGCTGGAGATCGTGGAGCCGCACCGCTCGCAGTTCAAGCAAAAGCGCAAGGAATACGAGGCGCGTGCCATCGAGCTGCTGGGCAAGGTGGGCCTGGCAGGCTATGAGCGCAAGTTTCCCTGGCAGCTTTCCGGCGGCATGCAGCAGCGCGCCAGCATCTGCCGCGCCCTGATTCACGAGCCGCAGATGCTGCTGCTCGACGAACCCTTTGGCGCCCTCGATGCCTTCACCCGCGAAGAGCTGTGGTGCATTTTGCGCGACCTTCAGGCCGAGC
This sequence comes from Comamonas thiooxydans, assembly GCF_002157685.2. NCBI lineage: Bacteria > Pseudomonadati > Pseudomonadota > Betaproteobacteria > Burkholderiales > Comamonadaceae > Comamonas > Comamonas thiooxydans. The sequence continues at coordinate 5,398,943 of NZ_AP026738.1, read as the reverse complement.
AGAAGTTCAATGTGATCCTGGTCACCCATGATCTGCGCGAGAGCGTGTTCCTGGCCGATACCGTCTATGTGATGAGCAAGAGCCCGGGCCGCTTCGTGGTGCGCCGCGATATCGACCTGCCGCGCCCGCGTGATCTGGAGGTCACCTACACCCCCGAGTTCTCGGACATCGTCTACGAGCTGCGCGGCCATATCGGCGCCCTGCGCAAGAACGGCCCCGAAACTGCAGCAGCCATTCCTCAATAAGGCGCATCATGAAACATCAAAAGACCGCCGAGCGTTGGGCTCCCTGGCTGCTGTTGCTGCTGATCGTCCTGCTCTGGCAGATCATCTGTTCGGGCTTCGGCGTTTCGGAGTTCATCTTCCCCAGCCCCTGGGCCATTGGCCATCAGCTCTATGAGTTTGCGGGCACGATTGCCATGCATGCCTGGCGCACCTACTGGGTGACGATGGCAGGCTTTGCCCTGGCGATCGCGGTGGGCGTGCTGCTGGGCTTTCTGATCGGCTCCTCGCGTCTGGCCTATGCGGCGTTCTATCCGCTGATGACGGCCTTCAACGCCTTGCCCAAGGCCGCGTTCGTGCCGATTCTGGTGGTCTGGTTCGGCATCGGCGCAGGCCCGGCCATTCTCACGGCCTTTCTGATCAGCTTTTTCCCCATCATGGTCAATATCGCCACGGGTCTGGCCACGCTGGAGCCCGAGCTGGAGGATGTGCTGCGTGTGCTGGGAGCCAAGCGCTGGGACGTGCTGATCAAGGTCGGCCTGCCGCGTTCCCTGCCGTATTTCTACGGCTCGCTCAAGGTTGCGATCACGCTGGCCTTCGTCGGCACCACGGTCAGCGAGATGACGGCTGCCAACGAGGGTATCGGCTATCTGCTGGTCTCGGCCGGCTCTTCCATGCAGATGGGCCTGGCCTTTGCGGGGCTGATCGTGGTGGGAGCCATGGCCATGGTGATGTACGAGCTGTTCAATCTGCTGGAAAAGCACACCACGGGCTGGGCGCGCCGCGGTTCTCAGAGCGAGTGATACGCAGCTGCTGAAAGCAAAAAAGCCTGCCGGATCGTGGATCCGGCAGGCTTTTTTTGCTGCGCAGTCAATGACTAGCTGAGCTTGCGGCAGCTGGCAAATGCATCCAGCGGCTGCTTGTAGGTGGGCGAGCTGACGTCCATCAGACCCATGACCGTATGGAACAGGTTGTCATGCGAGAGCGGCTGATCCAGCGTCTTGCTCAGACAGCTCTGATCCAAACCGGTGCGAGCCCCCAGCGTTCCCAGCCAGGCAATCATGGGCACATGTTTCTGATCATCGGGCGCCATGGCGTAAGGCATGCCATGCAGATAGACACCGAGCTCGCCCAGCGATTCACCATGGTCGGACATGTAGAACATGCCGGTTTCAAACTGGCTTTGCTGGGTCTTGAGCCAGTCTATGGTTTGGGCCAGGAAATGGTCGGTATAGCGAATGGAGTTGTCGTAGACATTGACCACGCTTTGCTGCGGGCAGCTGGACAGGGCATTGGTGGCGCATTCGGGCTTGAAGGCCTTGAGGTCTGGTGTGGAGCGCTTGAAGTACTCGGGGCCATGGCTGCCCATCTGGTGCATGACCAGCACCAGGCCCTTGGCGCGGCGCGCGGGGTCCAGCTTGGCGATGCGCTCGTCCAGGCCGCTGAGCAGCAGGGCGTCCAGGCATTCGCCATCCTGGGCGCACAGCGCCTTGCCGGCCGGCGTATTCACGCTGTCGGCGGTATCGGCCATGGGGATGCGCTTGCACACGCCTTTGCAGCCTGCCTGGTTGTCCACCCAAAGCACGGCCAGTCCGGCGGCCTGCAGTACGTCGAGCAGGTTGTCATGCTCGACCTTGGAGGCGTAAAAGCCTTCGCGGCCCAGGTTGGAGAACATGCAGGGCACTGATTCGCGGGTGCTGGTGCCGCAGGAGCGGGCATTGCGCCAGCTCAGCACATCGCGCTTGGCCAGCTCGGGGTTGGTATCGCGCTCATAGCCGTTGAGGCTGAAGTTCTTGGCGCGAGCCGTCTCGCCCACCACCAGCACCAGCAGCGGTGGCTTCTGGACCGCGGCATAGCTGGCACCCAGGGTCGCACCGCCCGTGATGCTGACAAAAGGCCTGGGCTTGTTGAGCAGGGGATCCAGCGCCACCGAGGCCGCGGACAGCACGGGGTTGATCGGATTGATCATGTAGCGCAGCCAAAGATTGTTGCGCACCACGGGGGCCAGATCGCGGTAGGAAACGGCCAGCGAGGCGGCTATCAGGGCAACGCCGCCCAGCAGCAGCAAGGCGGTGCGCAGCATATTGCGCCAGGCGCTGCTGGCGCGTTTGAGCGGGGTTTTCCACAGCCAGATGGCTGGCAGTATGGCGATGATCAACACCTCGGCCAGCAGCTTGATGTTGAACAAGTCCGAGCTTTCACGCGCATCGGTCTGCAGGATGTTGTGAATCATGCCCTTGTCCATCACGGTTCCGTAGCTGACCATGAAGTACTGGGAACTGGCCGCCACCAGCAGCAGCGCAACCCAGAGCGGCTTGGTAAAGCGCGGCCAGGCAAACAAAGAGGTCAGCAGAAGGCTGGCGCCCAGCACCAGCGGCACAACCCTCAGGGCCAGCAGGGCCAGACTGCCGTGATAGCCATCCAGGGAAGGCAGGCGCAGCCACAGGGCCCAGTTCGCCGTCAGTGTCAGCCAGATGGCCAGGGCCAGAGCGATGAACTGAGGCGTGCGAGGTTGAAAAAGCCCCTTGAAAAATGGGGCAGAAACGGAGTCTTTGGAGGCCACAGCAGACGGCAAAAAAATAGGTATCGGAGAAGTCTGGCGGGACTTTCTTAAAAACCGCTGAAGCCTCCTACATGGTTAACCCTTGTAAAAAATTGTTTTTATGTCAATTTGAGGTGTTTATTGGCACTGAGTCGCTGTTTCTGCCGCTTCTCCCCATTGGGCGCATAGCCGCAGCTTGCGCTCTTCAGCAGGCAAGGCTGCCAGCTCGCGCATCTGGACATAGAAGCCGCGCCAGGTCTCGGGAGTGGCCGGGCCTTCGCCGCGCAGTTGCTGCCACCAGCGAGTCATGGCCGGCACCCAGTCGTCATAGGCGGCCAGGGCTCCAAAACTGGCGTTATTGGCCTGGGCCACCCATTCATCGGTCTGGGTCAGGCGCCGGTAATACTGCTCGCGCAGGGCGAGGCTGGTCAGCAGGGGCTCGTCAGCGGTAATCCATTGCGCTCTGAGCTGCGCATAAGTGGCGCGGAATTCCTCAAATACTTTGTTTTTGATGGCTTCCAGCACTTTGGCATCCAAGGCTTCGGTATTTTTCCGCTCATAAATCTGTTGCAGGCGCTGACGGGTCTCGCGCGTCAGCTGCTGCCATAGCTCGCGCCGCTGCAGGCTCTGTTGCCAACGTTGTTGCGTGGCGGCGCTGGCATGGCTGTGCAGCCACAAGGGCGTGGCCATGCGTTCCACCGTGGTGGCAAAGGATTCGTTGAAGGCCGTGTCATTCTTCACATACAGCAACTGGTGGGCCAGTTCGTGGAACAGCAGGCCGGCAAAGTCACCCTCCTGCCAAGAGGTGAAGGTGCTGAGCAAGGGGTCGCCGCCCAGCCAGTTCAGATAGCCCAGCGTGGAGTAGGCAGGCACGCCATAGACGCTGGTTTCCAACCCCTGGGACTGAAGCGTTCGTGCCTGCGCCTGTGCGTCGCTCTTGCTGAAGTAGCCTCGGTAGGCAATGCAGCCGGTGACGGGAAAGCACCATTGGTGCATCTCCAGGCTGTAGGCCGGGGCTGCCACCACGTTCCAGACCGCAAACGGACGCTGGAGCTGAGCGTAGCGGGTGTAGCTGGCATTGTCGGGCAGAGCCAGCTCCTGGCTGGCGAAGCGGCGCATCTGTTGCGCGGTCTGCAGGCGCTGACGCAGTGCTGCGGAGGTACTGTCTTCTGCCAGCCAGTCATCAATAGGTCGTGCGGCCTGAAGAATCTGCATCTGTCCCTTGAAACCTTGCCAGTAATAGCCGGCGCTGCTGCAGCCCGTCAGGCCTGCAATTGCGGCACTAATTCCCAGCAAAGCCCTCAGGCTGACTACACTCATCCTTTTTCTCATTGCGCTTGTCCGCCTGTCTGGTTTCGCTTCATGGATTTTCTAACGCTCGCCATCATTGTCACCACCGTGCTCTACGTGCTCAAGAAGCAGGAGCAGCGTCAGCACACCCAGCTTCTGGCCCAGCATCTGGCACGCTTTCAGATCGAGAAGCTCATGGCCAATCTGATGGAGGGATATCTGCGTGTCATCGGTGAGAAGGATGCGCAGCGGCGTGAACAGATCTGGCCCGTGCTGGCCAATACCGAGAGCAGTCTGGTGAGCCAGTTTCAGCGTTTCGCGGATGAATTCGCCACCTTGCCGGCCGAGCAGACGCGTACCAGCACCCTGCCGCTGGCGCTGCCCTATATGACCAGGGTCCTGCCTTCGGCCACCATGGATGTGCGCGAGACCATGAAGCTTCATGCCCAGGCACTGGCGGCTGCCCGTGTGGGGGATGCTGCCGACGAGGAAGAGCGCAAGCGCCGAGCCTTCACCATGACGGCCGAGCTGATGCTGATGCAACACACCTGCCACTGGTTCTGCCGCAGCCGCACCGTTGCCTCCATGCGCTTGCTGGCGCGTCACAAGACGGCTTATGAACAAGTGCTGCAGTCTGTGGCCCCCGCCACCCTCAAGGCCTACGACAGGCTGGTGAAAGCCAGCAGCTGATCCTCTGCCAGTCCTGGAGGCAGTTTTAGGCAGGGATGTTTTCCGTCTTGACCCTGCCATAGTCGATGTGAACAATGGTTTTCATGAAAAACCTGTTGAGCACATTGGAGCCGCTGCTAGCAAGACTTCCTGTGACTGCATCGATACAGCTTCCCTCGGGCGAGCGTATCGGGCCTGAACACAGTGCGGTTCAACTCATTTTTCGCTCTCCCAAGGCTGTTGCGGCGCTGCTGGACGGCCAGATCGGCTCGATTGGTTCGGCCATCGTCGAAGGCTGGGTGGAGGTCAAGGGCAGCTCCCGCGACATCATGGGAGCAGCGGCCGGGCTGCTGCGCGGTGATCCGGTCAGTCGTACGCCCTCCTGGCTGGGGCAGACGGTCTCCAAGGCCAGGTCGCTGGCCATGCACACGCTGACCCGCGATGCCGAGCAGATTCAGTTTCATTACGATCTCTCCGACGACTTCTACGCACTGTGGCTGGACCCGCGCCGCGTCTATTCCTGCGCTTACTACAAAGAGCAGGGCATGAGCCTGGCGCAGGCGCAGGAGGCCAAGCTCGATCACATCTGCAAAAAGCTCAAGCTCCAGCCCGGAGAGCGCTTCTGGGACATAGGCTCCGGCTGGGGCGGGCTGATCTTCTGGGCGGCCGAGCATTACGGCGTGCAGGCCCATGGCATCACGCTGTCGCGCAACCAGTTCGATCATGTGCAGCGTCTGATCGCCGAGAAGGGTCTGCAGGGCAAGGTTCAGGTCGAGCTGCGCGACTACCGGCAAATGGGCGATGTGGCGCCGTTCGACAAGATCGGCTCGGTCGGCATGTTCGAGCATGTGGGCAGCGCCAATCTGCAGGAATACTTCGAAACCATTTATTCCATGCTCAGGCCCGGCGGACTGGCCCTGGTTCATGGCATCACGGCGGGCGGTGTCAGCAATGTGGAGCTGGGTGCCGGCATGGGCGAGTTCATCAACCGCTACATTTTTCCCGGTGGAGAACTCATGCATGTCAGCCGCGTGCTGCATGATCTGGCGGCCAGCGGGCTGGAAATGGTGGATACAGAGAACTTGCGCCCGCACTACGCACGCACGCTTTGGGCCTGGTCGGATGGGTTGGAGGCCAGGCTGGGCGAAGCTCAAATCATTTTGCAAGCCCAGTACGACGAGGAAAAGGCCGCCAAGGCTTTGCGTGCCTACCGCCTCTATCTGGCGGGGTCGGCCATGGGCTTCGAGCACGGCTGGATTGCGTTGCATCAGATGCTGTGCTGCAAACCCGATGGCGATCTGCACAGCGGCACGATGACCGGTGCGCAGAGCGGCTATCCTTTCAACCGCGAATACATCTACCGTTGAAGGAACCGCTCATGCCCTACAAATTCAAATCGCGTGCCACGGCAGACCTCATCATGTTGGACGCCAACGGCCGCAAGCTGCTGGAAATCATCGGAAAGTCGCCCGACGAGGTGCACGGCATCATCACCGTGGAGCAGATTCCGGCCGCCATTGCCGCGCTGGAGGCAGCTGCCGCCGAAGAGGCCGCCAGGCGCAAACAGCCGGAGGAGGACGCGCAGGACGAGGATGCCGTGCCTGCGAGCCAGGACAGCGTGGCCCTTGGTCAGCGCATCGTGCCTTTTGTCGACATGCTCAGGCGCAGCGCGGCCGATGGCAAGGAAGTGACCTGGTAAGTCCGGCCACCTTCCGGCTGCCCAACAAAAAAGCCTGCAGATGCAGGCTTTTTTGCGTTGAACGGATCGTGCGTTCTCAGTCGGCGTAGATGCCGGCGGCCTTGATGACCTTGCCCCACTTGGCGATTTCGGCTTCCACAAACTTCTTGTGGCCCGCAGGGTTGGTGCGGTCGTCCGTGGCAATCACGGCACCCAGGGCTTCCTGGCGCTTGATGAACTCGGGGTCCTTGAGCGAAGCCTTCATGGCTTCGTTGATCTTCTGCACCACATCGGCAGGCGTGCCCTTGGGGGCGTACAGGCCGTGCCAGATGGTCACGTTGAAGTCCTTCAGGCCCAGGGACTGCAGCGTGGGCAGGTCCTTGAGTGCAGGCGTGGTCAGAGGCTTGGCAGTGGTCACGGCATAGGCCTGAACCTTCTTGGCGGCAATCTGCGAAGTGGTGTTGGTGGTCTGGTCGCACAGCAGGTCCACCTGGTTGCCCATCAGATCGGCAATCGCAGGAGCTGCACCCTTGTAGGGCACGGGCGTCATGTCCTGCTGCAGCGAGGCCTGGAACATCAGGCCGCACAGGTGCGAGGCCGAGCCCACGCCGGCGTTGGCCAGATTGACCTTGCCCTGGTTCTTGCTGACCCAGTCCTTGACTTCGGCGAAGTTCTTGGCGGGCAGGGTGGGGCGGCCGATCAGTGTCATGGGCACATCGTTGATGATGCCGGCGTACTCGAAGTCGTTGAGCACGTTGAAGGACAGCTTGCGGTACAGCGTCGGGATGGTGGACATACCGATATGCGTCAGCAGCAGCGTGTAGCCGTCATTGCGTGCACGTGCGGCCTTGGCCGTGCCAATCGTGCTGCCGGCACCGTCTGCGTTGTCGATGACGATGGTGGCGTTGTTGAGCTGCTTGCGCATGGATTCGGCCAGGTCGCGAGCCACCTTGTCGGTGGGGCCGCCTGCCGTGAAAGGCACGATGATCGTGATCGTCTTGCCAGCGGCTGGGTAGCTGTCGGCATGGCTGCTGATGGCTGCGGTGGCGGCCAGAGCGATGGTGGCGATCTTGAAAATAGTTTTCACAGTGTCTCCCTAAAAATAATGTGCAAGCAGACCAGGACGGTTGACTTGTCGTGACGTAAAGCCGGATTCTAGGTAGCGCTAATCTGTGGGGTTTTTGTTATTTTCTAAGTGTTATCCCTTGATGGAGCGGGCGATCACATTGCATTTGCGTTAAAGCAAACCGATTGCCTGTCGCGTATTGGCGACACATGTGCAGGGGCTTGCCCAAGCTCAAGCCCCAATACAAAAGCCCCTGTACAAAACCTTTGGGCCGCAGAGCCAGCCGAATGCCGGCAGCTCTTCAGGGCTTCACTGATAGGAGCGCGCGTCCTCGATCACCTTGCCGTCATTGGGCAGGCTGCCGGGAGACACCATCTGCACTTCGCCGCGCAGCTTGGTGACTTCGCGCAAGACGTCGATCACCTGCAGGGCAAAGCCCGGTGCGGTTTCCGTGGTTTCAACCAGCAACTGCATCTGGTCGTTGGCCATCTCACCCGTCACCACCAGCCTGGCCCTGACGATCTGCGGAAAGCGCTTGACGACCTCGGCCACCTGTTTGGCATGCACGAACATGCCGCGCACCTTGGTGGTCTGGTCGGCGCGGCCCATCCAGCCCTTGATGCGGGCATTGGTGCGGCCCGTGGGGCAGGTTCCCGGAAGATAGGCCGAGAGGTCACCCGTGCCAAAGCGGATCAGCGGATAGTCGGGGTTGAGCGTGGTGATGACCAGCTCGCCCACCTCGCCCTCCGCCACAGGGTCGCCGGTTCCGGGGCGCACGATCTCCACGATCACGCCCTCGTCCAGCACCAGACCTTCACGGGCGCTGGTCTCATAGGCAATCAGACCCAGATCGGCCGTGCCATAGCTCTGGTAGGCATCTATGCCATGCTCGCGCATCCATTGGCTGAGCGAGGGAGGGAAGGCTTCGCCGCTGACCATGGCCTTGGTCAGGCTGGGCAGCTTCACTCCCATCTCCAGGGCCTTTTCCACAATGATTTTCAGAAAACTGGGCGTACCCACATAGGCGGCTGGCCGCAGATCGGCCATGGCCTGCACCTGCTGCTCGGTCTGGCCCGTGCCGCCCGCGAACACCGTGCAGCCCAGGGCCTGGGCACCGGTTTCCATCATCGATCCGGCGGGCACGAAGTGATAGCTGAAGCAGTTGTGCACCAGCTCGCCAGCCCTGAAGCCTGCGGCGTACATGGAGCGGGCCATGCGCCAGTAGTCGGGGCGGCGGCTTTCGGGCTCGTAGATGGGACCGGGGCTGGAAAACAGCCTGGGCATGTCGCGGCCAAGGCCAATGGCATTGAATCCGCCAAAAATCTGCTGCGGACGCTGTGCGGCCTGGCGCTCCAGCAGCTCGCTCTTGCGCGTCACAGGCAAGGTGGCCAGCGCTGCGCGACTGGTGATACGGGACGCATCCACACCTTTGAGAATTTCGGCAAAAGCGCTGGAGCGCTGCTGTGCATGGGCAATCTGCAGCGGCAGGCTGGCCATGCAGTCGGCTTCGCGCTGTTCGGGGCTGCGGGTTTCCAGGGCATCGTAGAAATCACTCATGGCAAATCCTGTAGAGAAAATCTGCAAGCAAAACTGAAGTCAATGGGCGCAAGCTAAAAACTGGCGCGCACCAGGCCAGAGACAGCGCGCAAGCGCCGCCGCGCGGCGAGGCTGTCGTCCCCCTCAGGGGAAGGCGCGAAGCGCCTCAGGGGGCCGCCATCAGGCCAGCCAGCGCTTGCGGCGCTTGTAGCTCTTGACGTCCTTGAAGCTCTTGCGCTCGCCGCCACCCACGCCCAGATAGAACTCCTTGACGTCCTCGTTGCTGGCCAGATCCTTGGCGGAGCCGTCCATGACGATGCGCCCGCTTTCCATGATGTAGCCGTAGTCGGCGTACTTGAGCGCCATGTTGGTGTTCTGCTCGGCCAGCAGGAAGGTGACTTTTTCCTTGCTGTTGAGGTCTTTGACGATGTGAAAGACCTCGTCCACGATCTGCGGCGCCAGGCCCATGGAGGGCTCGTCTAGCAACACCATGCGCGGGTTGCTCATCAGCGCGCGGCCGATGGCGCACATCTGCTGCTCGCCGCCCGAGGTGTAGGCCGCCTGGCTGGTGCGCCGGGTCTTGAGGCGCGGGAAGTAGTTGTAGACCTTCTCGAGATTGGCTGCAATCTCACCCTTGTCCGTGCGTGTATAGCTGCCGGTGAGCAGATTTTCTTCGATTGTCAGGTGGGCGAAGCAGTGGCGTCCTTCCATGACCTGGACCACTCCGCGCTTGACAAGTTCGGCGGGCGAGAGGTTGGCGATCTGCTCGCCCTCCAGCGTGATGCCGCCCTTGGTGACTTCGCCGCGCTCGCCCTTGAGCAGATTGGAGATGGCGCGCAGCGTGGTGGTCTTGCCCGCGCCATTGCCGCCCAGCAGGGCCACGATGCTCTGGTGGGGTACTTGTAGCGAGACGCCCTTGAGCACCAGGATCACATGGTTGTAGATGACCTCGATGCCATTGACTTCCACCAGCGGTGCGGTCTGGGCGGAGGTGGAAACTGTGTGCGCGATATCGGTCATGCGGTCACCTGATAACTCAAAATAGATAGCTGCCTGCACTTTATGGATAAGCGCTTGAGGCTGATTTTTATAAATCCGGCTGCGACGAGGTGAGCCTTGGTCAGAGACATCAAGCAAGGACCGGGGCTGGCCGCGCCGCAGCGAGGATGTCGTCCCCCTCAGGCGCTTGGCGCCAGTGAGGGGGAAGGCGCGAAGCGCCTCAGGGGGTGCAGGTTCTGACCTTGACGTTCTTTTCCTTGGCGTACTTTTCCGCGAACTCCTTGTAGAGCGGATCGACCATGGACTTGTCGGCCTGGTACCAGTCGGAAGTCACCTTGAACTTGGCGCCGTCCCAGGTGGCAATACGCGCCCAGTCGGCACCCAGGTGGTTGTCGCAGCTGGTCTTGAAGGGGCGGATGATCTTGCCGAAGCCCAGCTCGTTCAGGCGCTCCTGCGTCATGTTCAGGTTCTCCAGGCCCCAGCGCACCTGCTCGGGCGTCATGACCTTGCCCTTGCCGAACTTTTCCTGTGCGGTGCGGATGGCCTCGACCTGCAGCATGGAGATCACCATGCCGCGGGTATGTGCCAGCTGGCCCAGTTCCTTGGCGTCCTTGGCCGTGCCCTGACCCTTGTCGTAGAGCATGGACTTGATGTCGCCATGCACCTTGTCGCTCTCGGCCGTGTTGTGGATGGTCACCGTGTTGTAGCCCTTGGCGCCGGCACCGATGTCCTTGACGTCATGGTCGGAGCCGCCCCACCAGACGGCATACATCTTCTCGCGCGGGTAGCCCGTGGCCTGCGCCTCACGCACGGCCGTAGGCGTCATCACGCCGGCCGACCACAGCAGCACATAGTCGGGGCGGTTCTGACGGATCTGCAGCCAGGTGGATTTTTGCTCCACGCCGGGGGCAGTCACAGGCAGCTTGATCAGCTCGAAACCATCCTTGGCGGCGCGCTTTTCCAGCAGCGGAATAGGCTCCTTGCCATAAGGCGAGTCGTGATAGACCAGTGCGATCTTCTTGCCCTTGAGGCTGCCTTTTTCCTTCTTCAGGATGTCCTGCACGATGGAGTCGGCGGCTGTCCAGTAGTTGCCCAGCAGGGGGAAGTTCCACTCGAAGACCTTGCCGTCCACGGACTGGGACAGACCATAGCCTGGGGTGACCACCGGCACCTTGTCGCCAGGGGCCTTGTCGGTCACGGCAAAGGTGATGCCCGTGGACTGGGTGTCAAAGCCGGAGGCTCCGCCGTCCTTGTTCTTGAGGCGCTCGTAGCATTCCACGCCCTTGGCCGTGTCATAGGCGGTTTCGCATTCCTCGAACTTGATCTTCACGCCGTTGATGCCGCCCTTGGCGTTGACCAGCTTGAGGTAATCCTGCTTGCCGTCGGCCCATGGAATGCCCAGGGGCGCGAACTGGCCTGTGCGATACACCAGCAGAGGCACGAACTGCTCCTGGGCCTGAGCGGCAGGCGAAGCCATCAAGGCTCCCATGCCTGCAGCAACAGCAGCGGCAGCAATCGCAATCTTCTTGAACATCATCAACTGTCTCCTTGGGTTGTATGGGACGGGGTCCCGGACAGGCACTCTGTGGTGTCTTGATTAATAAGGGCTAGGGCTCACGCATTGGAAACTGTCTTGGGATTTGGCAACAGCCATCTCAGAGACATCGAGCAAGGGCCGCCCCGCAGCGAGGATGTCGTCCTCCTCCCGCGAAGCGAGAGAGGAGGAAGGCGCGCAGCGACTCAGGAGGTGTTTCATATCAATGCGGGAATGGCCAGACGCGCAGCTTCTGACGGGCCGTGGCCCAGAGCTTGGCCAATCCGTGGGGTTCCACAATCAGGAAGAACACGATGAGCGCACCAAAAATCATGTGCTCGAGATAGGTCGCCGTGGCCGTGGACAGCGGCAGACCCAGCCAGTGGGGCACCTGGTTGAGCAGCAGCGGCAGCAGCACGAAGAAGGCGGCGCCGAAGATGCTGCCCACGACGGAGCCCAGGCCGCCGATGATGATCATGAACAGCAGCTGCAGCGAGCGATCCAGGCTGAAGGCAGCGGGCTCCCAGGCGCCCAGGTGGACAAAGCCCCAGAGCGCACCGGCCACACCGACGATGAAGCTGCTCACGGCAAAGGCCGAGAGCTTGGCGTAGGTGGGGCGGATGCCGATCACGGCAGCCGCCACGTCCATGTCGCGCATGGCCATCCATTCACGGCCTACCGAGCTGCGCACCAGATTCTTGGCGGCCAGGCCGAGCAGACACAGGATCGCCAGGCAGAGCAGGTACTTTTCCATGGGTGTGTCGATGGCCCAGCCCAGAATGGCCAGCGGCTTGGCGCTGACGGAGCCGGACGAGGAGTTGTTCGTCACCCAGGCCGCACGGGTCGCCAGCCAGTCCACAAAGAACTGGGCGGCCAGCGTGGCCACGGCCAGATACAGGCCGCGAATGCGCAGGCTAGGCAGCCCGAAAACCACGCCGAACGCCATGGCCACCACGCCACCGCCGAGAAGTGCTACCAGCAAGGGCATGCCTTCAATGCGGGCCTGCAGGTTGTAGGCCGCATAGGCACCCACGGCCATGAAGGCGGCGGTACCCAGCGAAATCTGGCCGCAGTAGCCGACGAGGATGTTGAGACCCAGCGCTGCCAGCGACATGATGACAAAGGGAATCAGAATTGCCTGGAAGGTGTAGTCGCTGGCAATGAAGGGGATGGCCAGGAAGGCAAAGGCCAGCACCAGCAGGATGACCCAGCGGTCCTGGGCGACGCCGAAGATCTGCTGGTCTGCCGCGTAGCTGGTTTTGAACTGGCCGTTTTCACGATAAAACATATTCTTGTTCTCCCCGTTCAGACGCGGTCAATGATCTTGTCGCCGAACAGACCTTGGGGCCGTACCAGCAGGAAGCAAAGGGCCAGACCATAGGCAAACCAGGTCTCGATGCCGCCGCCCACCATGGGGCCGATGTAGACCTCGGAGAGCTTCTCTCCCACGCCGATGATCAGGCCGCCGATGATGGCGCCGGGCAGTGATGTCAGGCCGCCCAGAATCACCACGGGCAGGGCCTTCAGGGCCACCAGCGACAGCGAATACTGAACGCCCAGCTTGCTGCCCCAGATGATGCCGACGACCAGGGCCACGCCGCCGGCCACCGACCAGACGATGACCCAGATGCGCGACAGCGGAATGCCGATGGACTGAGCGGCCTGGTGGTCGTCGGCCACGGCACGCAGCGCGCGCCCGGTCTTGGTTTTCTGAAAGAAGATGCTCAGGCAGATCACCAGAATGGCGGCGATGCAGGCCGCATACAGGTCTTCCAGGCTGATCATCACGCCGCCCTGAAACAGGCTGTCCATGATGAAGACGGGGTCCTTGGGCATACCGACGTCAATCTTGTAGACCTCGCTGCCAAAGACCATGGGACCGAGGCCATCGAGCAGATAGGCAATGCCCAGCGTGGCCATCAGCAAGGTGATGGGCTCCTGATTGACCAGATGGCGCAGGGCCAGCCGCTCTATCACCCAGGCCACGACCACCATCAGCGCCAGGGTGACGACGATGGCCAGCAGGTTGCCGACCAGCCCCGGCTCCAGGCCCAGCCAGCCGGGAATCCATTGCGAAAAACGCGCCATGGCCAGGGCCGAAAACAGCACCATGGCACCTTGCGCAAAGTTGAAGACGCCAGAGGCCTTGAAGATCAGCACAAAGCCGATGGCGATCAGTGCATACAGCGTGCCCACCATGAGGCCGCCGAACAATGTCTCTAAGAAAAATCCCATGACTGCTCCTTCAGTGGCCTGCGCCCAGATAGGCGCGGATCACGTCTTCGTTGTTGCGTACTTCATCGGGAGCGCCGTCGCCGATCTTCTTGCCATAGTCCAGCACCACGACACGGTCCGAAATGTCCATGACCACGCCCATATCGTGTTCGATGAGCACGATGGTGGTGCCGAACTCCTCGTTCACATCGAGGATGAAGCGGCACATGTCCTGCTTTTCTTCCACGTTCATGCCGGCCATGGGCTCGTCCAGCAGCAGAACCTGAGGCTCCATGGCCAGGGCACGGCCCAGGTCCACGCGCTTTTGCAGGCCGTAGGGAAGCTGGCCCACGGGAGTCTTGCGATAGGCCTGGATTTCGAGAAAGTCGATGATGTGCTCGACGAACTCGCGGTGCTGCATTTCCTCGCGTTGTGCAGGGCCGATACGCAGGGCCTGCATGAGGATGTTGCTCCTGATCTTGAGGTTGCGGCCGGTCATGATGTTGTCGATCACGCTCATGCCCTTGAACAGCGCCAGGTTCTGGAAGGTGCGTGCGACACCCATCTCGGCCACCTGGCGGCTGTTCATGTGACTGAAGGTCTGGCCGCGAAAGGTGATGGAGCCTTCGGACGGCGTGTAGACGCCGTTGATGCAGTTGAGCATGGAGCTCTTGCCGGCGCCGTTGGGACCGATGATGGAGCGGATCTCGTGCTCTTTGACATTGAACGAGATATCGGTCAAGGCCTTGACGCCGCCGAAGCGCAGGCTGATGTTCTTGATGTCCAGAATCACGTCGCCGCTGGTTCTTGTATTCATGAAAATTCCTCTCAGGCGGCAGCCGGGTGGAGCTTGGCTTCGACGATGGTCAGCGTGGCACTGACGCTGCCCGTGCGGCCGTCCTCGAACTTCACCAGGGTCTCGATGAACTGCTGCTGCTTTCCGGTGTAGAGCGCTTCCACCAGTACGCCGTACTTGTCGGCGATGAAGTTGCGGCGCACCTTGCGGGTGCGGGTCAGCTCGTCGTCATCGGGGTCCAGCTCCTTGTGCAGCACCAGAAAGCGCGCCACCTGGGTGTCGGCCATGCCGGGCTCGCTGGCCAGGTCGGCGTTGACCTTGTCTATGCAGTCGGCCACCAGCTCCAGCACCTTGGCCTTGCTGGCCAGGTCCACATAGCCGCCGTAGGGCAGGCCCTGGCGCTCGGCCCAGTTGCCCACGGCCTCGTAGTCGATGTTGATGAAGGCGCAGACCTCGTCCTTGCCATGGCCGAAGCAAACGGCTTCCTTGATATGCGGGAAGAACTTGAGCTTGTTCTCTATGTAGTTGGGCGCGAACATGGCGCCGCGGCTGGTCTTGCCCACATCCTTGGCGCGGTCGATGATGCGCAGCTGGCCGTTGGCGTCGATCACGCCGGCATCGCCGGTATGGAAGTAGCCGCTGGCGTCGATCACCTCTGCCGTGGCATCGGGGCGCTTGTAGTACTCCTTGAGCACGGACACGCCCTTGACCAGCACCTCGCCGTTGTCGGCGATCTTGAGCTCGATGCCCGGTGCTGCCTGGCCCACGCTGGACAGTTCCACCTGACGGTCGCGCTGCAGGCAGACATAGGCACAGGTTTCGGTTTGACCGTAGAGCTGCTTGAGGTTGATTCCGATGGAGCGGAAGAAGCGAAACAGCTCGGGGCCGATGGCAGCGCCTGCCGTATAGGCCACGCGGATGCGCGAAAGGCCCAGTGCATTGCGCAGCGGCCCGTAGATGAACAAGCTGCCCAACTGGTATTTGAGGCGATCCATGGCTGCGACGTTCTTGCCGTCCAGAATGTCCGAGCCGACGCGACGTGCCACCTCCATGGCCTTGGCATACATCCATTGCTTGAGCGGCGAGGCATCTTCCATGCGGATGGAAACCGAGGTCAGCATGCCCTCGAATATGCGCGGCGGAGCAAAGTAGTAGCTGGGTCCGATCTCGCGCAGGTCGATGGCGATGGTCGAGGCGGATTCCGGGCAGTTGATGGTGAAGCCCGCCACCAGCCATTGCGCAAACGAGAACAGATGGTCTCCCACCCAGGCCGGCGGCAGATAGCAGATCACATTGTCCGAAGCATTCAGGCCATCGGTCTGCACGCCGCCGCGGGCAGATTCGCCAAAGCTGGCATGGGTCTGGCATACCCCCTTGGGCTTGCCCGTGGTGCCAGAGGTGTAGAGGATGACCGAAACATCGTCGGGCGAGACGGCCTGGACCATGGCCTCATAGGCTCCCGCGTGCTGTGCATCCCATTCCTTGCCCTTGGCCAGCAGCTCATCGGTGCTGATGAGTCCGGGTTGGTCATATTTGCGCAGGCCGCGCGGGTCGTCATAGATGATGTGACGAATGCCGGGAACGCTCTCGCGCACTTCCAGCAACTTGTCCACCTGCTCCTGGTTCTCGGCAAAGGCGAACGCAAGCTCCGCGTCTTCCATCACAAAGCGCATTTCGGCGGCCACGGCATCCTGGTACAGCGGAATGGGCACTGCGCCACAGGCCTGAACGGCCAGAAAGCCCATGTAGACATGGGGCCGGTTATCGCTGATGAACGCCAGGTTCTGGCCACTTTCAAGCCCCAGCGCGCGCAGGCCGCAGGCCATGTGGCGCACGGTCTGCGCGGCTTCGCGCCAGCTCCAGGTTTGCCAGATGCCATACTCCTTTTCGCGCAGGGCGGGCGCATCGGGGCGTTCTGTCGCGTGCTTGAGCAGCAGTTGCGGGAACGTGGTTGTCATGCCTGATCCTCTTGGTTGGGGTTGGTGCCGCCGCGGCTACCCTTCACGAAAGTCTTGCAGACATGCTATGAGCGACTTTGACGTCAGGATGTCTGTTTGACGACAATTTGAGGGAAAGCCTGCATAGTGGAAATCCGCTGTAACAAATGCTGCTGAAAATGGCGCATTTGCTGCCTCGTGGAAATCCCGCTGTTGCGCCAGCGCGGCTTTGGCAATGCTTCTGGGCATGAGTCAAGAACTGTCCCTGCATCAAAGGCGGCGAAAGCCTTTGAGCTCAGAACTCGATGGCATTCCCTGGTGGCCTGTTCTGTTGCCCATAGAACGTGAAAACGTGGCACGCGTGCTGCTTGTCGGCGATGCCGAGCCCGGCGACTATGTCTGTCGCACCGGTCGTCCGCCTACCTACTGGTTTGGCGTGGTCGACGGTCTGCTCAAGATGAATACCGAAAGCGCCGACGGAGTCAGCATGACGCTGGCCGGCCTGCCTCCCGGCGGTTGGTTTGGCGAGGGAACGGTCATCAAGCGCGAGCCCTATCGCTACAACGTGCAGGCCATTCGCAAGACTGTTGTGGGGGGCCTGCCCATCGACATGTTCCACTGGCTGCTTGATCACTCCATAGGCTTCAATCGTTTTGTGATGAACCAGCTCAATGAGCGTCTGGGCCAGTTCATCGCGGCGCGCGAGATCGACCGCATGAGCAACCCTGATCTGCGCGTGGCGCGCACTCTGGCAGCCTTGTTCAACCCCTTGCTCTATCCCGGTGTGGGGCAGATTCTGCGCATCACCCAGCAGGAGCTGGCCAATCTGGTCGGCCTGTCACGTCAGCGTGTGAACGAGGCCTTGTCCGTGCTGCAGCGCGAGCGCGTGATCCAGATCGAGTATGGCGGCCTGCGCGTACTGGACCTGGAAGCGCTGCGGCATGGTGAGTTCTGTGCGTCGCGCAAGGCGCTTGCCTGAGGGACGTCCTATAACCTAGCTCCGCGCTGGAATTGTGGATAACTCTCGCCTCGCGCCCGCGCGTCGCGAGACAATTACGCCCAAATGTCAGTCAAACCTCCTAAAGAGTCCGGCGCCCCTGGTGCTGGCAAATCCTCCGCGCCTTCGGATTCCTCGTCGGCGCGCCCTGTTTTGCGTGCACCGGCCAAGCCAGCCAAGGCCGAAAAGCCTGCGGCAGCCCGTGGCTCCAGGCCTGCTGGCGGCACCGATCGTGGCCCGCGCGGCGAAGGCCCGCGTGGCGAGCGTGGCGCACGCCCTCAGCGTGAGCGCGACGAGCGCCCCCGCGCTTCCGGCTTTGGTCGCCCCGATGGCGGCCGCCCTGCTCGTGACGACGGTGAGCGTCGCGGCGGTTTCTCGCAGCGCGACGAGCGCCGTCCCCGCACTGATCGCGATGACCGCTTTGCCGAAGGCGGCGAACGTCGCTTTGGCGGCGGTGACCGTGGTTTCCGCCCCTATGGCGAGTCCCGTGACGGTGATCGCGGTGGCGAGCGCCGCGAGTTCCGTCCTCGTGACGACCGCCGTGATGATCGCCCTCAAGGCGGCCGTGACTTTGGTGACCGTCCACGTTCGTCCGGTTTTGGCCGCCCCGACCAGGGCCGCTTTGAGCGCTCCGAAGGCGGCGAGCGTCGTGAATTCCGTCCTCGTGACGACCGCCGTGATGACCGTCCGCAAGGCGGTCGTGACTTTGGTGACCGTCCACGTTCGTCCGGTTTTGGCCGTCCTGAACAGGGCCGTTTTGAGCGCTCCGAAGGCGGCGAGCGCCGTGAATTCCGTCCACGCGACGGCGAACGTCGTGGCGGTGATCGCTTTGAAGGCCGCCGCGATGAGCGTCCTCAAGGTCGTGACTTTGGTGACCGTCCGCAAAACCGTGGTTTTGGCCGTCCAGACCGCTCCGAAGGTGGCGAACGCCGCGAATACCAGCCCCGTGATGGCGAGCGCCGTGGTGGTGATCGCCCGCAAGGCCGCGACTTTGGTGATCGTCCGCAGAACCGTGGCTACGGTGACCGTCCCGAAGGCCGTTCCTTTGATCGTGACGACCGTCGCGGTGACGACCGCCGCGGTAGCGACCGCCGCAACGACGAGCGCCGTGGCGAACGTCGCGACGAGCGTGGTGGCGAGCCTGAAAAGCGTCATATTCCGGGCTCGTTTGTGTCGGAGGCTACACGCCGTCCCACGACCGGCATTCGTACCTATCGCCCCGCAGCCGATGGCTCGGACCGCGCAATTCCCGTCAAGCGTGCGCCCGAAGTGGAGGCGCGCCAGGACGACCGTCCCGGTGCCGTGCGCATCAACAAGCGCATTGCCGACATGGGCATGTGCTCGCGTCGCGAAGCCGATGAGTGGGTGGAAAACGGCTGGGTCACGGTCAACGGCGAAGTCGCAACCATGGGCCAGAACGTGGTGCCCGGCGACAGGATCGAGATCGACCAGAAGGCTCAGGAGCGGCAGGACCAGCAGGTCACCATCCTGCTGAACAAGCCCATGGGCTATGTCAGCGGTCAGGCCGAGGACGGCCATGAGCCCGCCGTGGTGCTGATCACCAACGAGAACCGCTGGAACGAAGACCGCAGCAAGACGCGCTTCAACTTCAGCCAGCTCAAGGGCCTGGCTCCCTGCGGCCGTCTGGACATCGACTCCGTGGGGCTGCTGGTGCTGACGCAGGACGGCCGCGTGGCGCGCCAGATCATTGGCGAGGACTCGGAAGTCGACAAGGAATACCTGGTGCGAGTGACCTTCGGCGATCGCGACGTGGATGTGCAGTCCGTCTTCCCCGAGGAAAAGCTGGCCCTGCTGCGCCACGGCCTGTCGCTGGACGAGCAGCCGCTCAAGCCGGCCCAGGTGGACTGGCAGAACCCCGAGCAGCTGCGCTTTGTGCTGACCGAAGGCAAGAAGCGCCAGATTCGCCGCATGTGCGAGCAGGTCGGCCTCAAGGTCGTGGGCCTCAAGCGCATCCGCATCGGCGGCGTGACCCTGGGCAATCTGCCCACCGGCCAATGGCGCTATCTGGCTCCACACGAGAGCTTTTGATACCCCCTGAGCGGCTTTGCCGCTTCCCCCAAGGGGGACGGGCAGCTTCGCCGCGAGGCGGCTCTTGCTCGCTGCCCCTCGGTTAGGGTGATGCCGGTTTTGAGTGAAATTGGCCTCTGGTCCTTTATTGATAAGCGCAAGTAGCTATTCTTTTTGAATAAGCGCTTGCGCTTTTTTCTTGCCCGAATAGCCCTTGAAATATCAGGGGCAGGCCCTAGCTATGACTGCGAATCGCCTTGAGAGGATCTCCGGGCGGCTTTTGACTTCAGTTTTTCGCTCACAAAGACATGACAAAGCAAACCCATTCCTTCCAGGCCGAAGTGGCCCAGCTGCTGCACCTGGTCACGCATTCGCTGTATTCCAACCAGGAAATCTTCCTGCGCGAGCTGATCTCCAATGCTTCGGATGCTTGCGACAAGCTGCGTTTTGAAGCGCTGGGCGACGCCAGCCTCTACGGCGATCAGCCCGAGCTGGAAGTGCGCGTCTCCTTCGACAAGGCTGCCCGCACGCTGACCATCACCGATACCGGCATCGGCATGAGCGAGCAGGAAGCCATCGACAATCTGGGCACGATTGCCAAGAGCGGCACCAAGGCTTTCATGGAAAAGCTCAGCGGCGACCAGAAGGCGGACTCGCAACTGATCGGCCAGTTTGGCGTCGGCTTTTACTCGGGCTTCATCGTGGCCGACAAGATCACCGTGGAAACCCGCCGCGCCGGTGCACCTGCTTCAGAGGGCGTGCGCTGGATCAGCGGCGGCACGGGCGACTTCGAGATCGAGCAGATCGAACGCGCCCAGCGCGGCACCAGCATCATCCTGCACCTGCGTGACGACGCCGAGGAGTTTCTCAACGGCTACAAGCTCAAGCAGGTCATCTCCAAATACTCCGACCACATCAGCCTGCCCATCCTGATGGAAAAGGAAGAGTGGAAGGAAGGCGAGAACGATCAGCCCGGCGAGATGGTCAAGACCGGCGAATGGGAAACCGTGAACAAGGCCAGCGCCCTGTGGACCCGGGCCAAGAAGGACATCACGGAAGAGCAGTACAAGGAGTTCTACAAGGCCATCAGCCATGACTTCGAGGACCCGCTGACCTGGAGCCACAACCGCGTCGAAGGCAATACCGAGTACACGCAGCTGCTGTACATCCCCGCCAAGGCCCCGTTCGACCTGTACCAGCGTGACAAGCACGCCGGCATCAAGCTCTATGTGAAGCGCGTCTTCATCATGGACGATGCAGAAGCGCTGATGCCCCAGTATCTGCGCTTTGTGAAGGGCGTGATCGACTCTGCCGACCTGCCGCTGAACGTGAGCCGCGAGCTGCTGCAGGAAAGCCGCGATGTGCGCCTGATCCGCGACGGCTCGGCCAAGCGCGTGCTTTCGATGCTGGAAGACCTGGCACGGCACGACAGGCACGAAGCCGCGGCAGAGGCTGCCGATGGCGTACAGGATGTCGTCAGCGAAGAGGACAAGGCCAAGGAAGGCAAGTTCACGCAGTTCTACAACGAGTTCGGCGCCGTGCTCAAGGAAGGCCTGGGCGAGGACTTCGGCAACAAGGATCGCATTGCCAAGCTGCTGCGTTTCGCCTCCACCACGCACGAAGGCCTGAACACCTCGTTTGCCGACTACAAGGCACGCATGAAGGAAGGTCAGGACGCGATCTACTACATCACGGCCGACACCCTGGCTGCGGCCAAGAACAGCCCGCAGTTGGAAGTGTTCAAGAAGAAGGGCATCGAAGTCCTGCTGATGACCGATCGCGTGGACGAGTGGGCGCTCAACTATCTGAACGACTTTGACGGCACGCCGCTGCAATCCGTGGCCAAGGGTGCCGTGGATCTGGGCAAGCTGCAGAACGAGGAAGAGAAGAAGGCTGCCGAGGAAGCCGCCGAGGCCTTCAAGCCCGTGCTGGCCAAGCTCAAGGAAGCACTCAAGGACCGTGCCGAAGACGTGCGCGCCACCAGCCGCCTGGTCGACTCACCCGCCTGTCTGGTGGTCAGTGACGGCGGCATGAGCCTGCAACTGGCCCGCCTGCTCAAGCAGGCCGGCCAGGCCGCGCCCGAGTCCAAGCCGGTGCTGGAGGTGAACCCCGATCACGCCCTGGTCAAGAAGCTGGACGGCTCCGTCCACTTCAACGATCTGGCCCAGATTCTGTTCGACCAGGCCGTGCTGGCCGAGGGCGGCATGCCCGAAGATCCGGCGGCCTATGTCAAGCGTGTGAACGCGCTGCTGGCCTGAGCGGTTCGGTTACCCCGATAAAAATCCCCGCAGAGTGGTGGCTCTGCGGGGATTTTTTATGATTTCTGGCTGTATCGCTTATGGGTAGGGCGCGACCAGCTATCAAAATGGATTAGCTGCGTGAACGCGCCAGCAGGCTGCGATCCCAGAGCACCGTGGCCAGAGTGAGCAGTCCCAGCAGGCCGCCCATGAGGCTGGTGCCGGTCCAGCCATGGGCCAGCCAGGCCCACGAGCCCAGAGCCGAGCCGAGCGAGGCGCCGAGAAAGTACGTGGTCATATAGACGGCATTGATGCGCGAGCGGGCCTCGGGCGCCAATGCATAGACCACGTTCTGGTTGCTGATGTGCAGGGCCTGCAAGGCGCCGTCGACCACCAGCAGACCCAGCAGAAACCACCAGATGCTGCTGCCGCCCAGCCACAGGCACAGCCAGCCCAGCAGCATCAGAATGGCGCCGGCCAGCGTGGCGGACTGCTCCAGTCCCTTGTCGGCCATGCGTCCGGCCACATTGGCCATCAGCGCGCCGGCAATGCCCACGATGCCTATCAGGCCGATCATCAGGTCCGAGAGTTCAAAGCCCGGCCCGGCCAGCAGCAGCGCCATGGTGGAGAACAGCACGCTCACGGTGGCAAAGCCGGTGCCGCCAATCAGCGCACGGCTGCGCAAGCGCGGATGCTTGCGCAGCAAGTCCCCCAGGGACTTCATGACTTCGCCATAGCTGACGGGAGCGGTGGGAGCCGCCTTGGGCAGGGCCCGTGCCAGCAGCACGGCCATGAAGGCGGTGCTGATGGCCCCCACCCAGTAGACGGTGCTCCAGCCGCCCAGATCGGACAGAATCCCCGCCACGCTGCGCGAGGCCAGAATGCCGATCAGCAGGCCGCTCATGACCAGGCCGACGGCACGCCCGCTGGCGCCAGGGGCGGCAAAGGTGGCGGCCATGGGCACCAGCACCTGGGCGGCCACCGAGAACACGCCGGCCATCAGGGTGCCGGCGGCGAGCAGCGCGAAGCTGCCGGCCAGGCCGCTGATGCCCGACAGCAGCATGCCGCAGGCGGCCAGCAGCATCAGGGTCAGAACCAGGCGGCGGCGCTCCAGCATATCGCCCAGCGGCACCAGAAACAGCAGTCCCAGGCCATAGGAGACCTGGGCCATGGTCACGGTGCTGGAGGCCTGGGCATCGCTGATCCGCAGATGCTGGACCATGGAGTTGAGCAAGGGCTGGTTGAAATAATTGGCTCCGGCGCACAGACCACAGGCCGTGGCCATGAGCAGCAGGGTGGTTCTGGAGAGGACTGTGGTGGCCGCTGGTGTTGTGGTTTTCATGAGGCGCTCAGGTGCGAAGGGGTCAGGCGGGAGTGGCGGCTTTGGCGCCCATCGCCATGGGCAGGGCCGCCGTGGCCTCCACCTCGATCAGCATGCCGGGCAGGGCCAGCTTGGGCACGGGAATCAGCGTGCAGGCCGGAAAGCGCGGCCGTCTGTCGCCGGGCTCACCGCTGCCCCAATGCTGTCTCACTGCGCTTTGCCAGTGCTCGAAGCGCTCCAGCGAATGATCGACGATGAGCACGGTGAGCTTGAGTACATGGCTCATGTCCGCGCCACCGGCGGCCAGGGCGGTCTTGACATTGGCCAGAGCCTGCACAGCCTGCTGGGCAAAGCTGTCTGGCAGCTCGGCCAGAGCATTTTCTCCGCCCTGGCCCGAGACGAAGAGCCAGCGCAGCGGCTCCTGGACGGTGACCACGTGGGTGTAGCCATTGGGCAGGCTGTCATAGAGCCCGGCGGGCTGCAGATAGCGTGGTTGCGGGGAAGGGGATTGGGCAATGAAACTGGGCTTGGCGTCCATGAAAGTCTTTCAGGCAAGGCAGCTCCGGCAGGGCCCGCCAGCGGCAGGCCTTTGTTCCGGAAGCCGCTGGAATTGTTCAACCTCAACTAAGCTTGAGGTCAAGCGGTTTGTATGACCACACAGGATTGCGGTCATGGCGGCCAGGCAGGGACAACGGGAAGCAGCGGGAGATGACTGTGCAGTGTGAAGAGGCAGGCGATATGAATGAATGCGGCAGCGGCCTGGTGGCCGAGGTTGAGGGAATGCCGGATCTCAGTGTGGGAGAGGTCGCCAGCCGCAGCGGGGTGGCGGTATCGGCCCTGCATTTCTATGAGAAGCAGGGTCTGATCGAGAGTGCGCGCACCGCAGGCAACCAGCGCCGCTATGCGCGAGCGGTGCTGAGGCGGGTGGCCGTGATCAAGGTGGCCCAGCGCATGGGCGTGCCCCTGGCCGAGATTGCGCAGGCACTGGCCCACCTGCCGGCCAACCGCGTGCCCGGCAAGGCCGACTGGAGCCGCCTGTCCTTGCATTGGCAGGCACAGCTCGATGCACGCATCGCGATGCTGACCCTGCTCAGGGATCAGCTCGACTCCTGCATAGGCTGCGGCTGCCTGTCTCTGCAGGCCTGCCCGCTGCGCAACGACCATGACTGTCTGGCGGCGCAGGGAGCCGGCCCGCATTTCAGATAGCCAGGCCTACTGGCGCGGCACGGGCAGCACGCGTGCCCGTGCGCTGATGACGCCCAGCAGCGCCGACAGCAGACCCAGACAGGCACAGAAGGCTATCAATGCGCCCGTCAGCCCGATATGGTCGGACAGCCAGCCCATGCCCAGGATGGGGACGATGGTGCCCACATAGCCCGCGACCAGATAGGTGGACAGCAGGCCTGTGCGGTTGACGGGTTTGGAGACCTTGTTGACCACGGCCATGCCCGACAGATTGCACAGTGCATGTCCGCAGGACATGCTCAGCACACTCAGTGCGAACAGCCATGGCGAGCCGGCAAACAGATTGAGAACCAGCAGGGCATTGGTCGCCGCCAGGGCGAAGAAGCCGATGATGATCAGTCGCTTGGTGGGATAGGGCCGGGCGATCAGCTGGATGCCGGCCGACAGAAACAGGATGACGCCGATGGACAGGCCCGAGACCGCAGGTCCATGCCAGGGCAGCATCTGGGCCATGAAGCTGGGGGCCATGGCAGCAAACAGGCTGAACATGCCGAAGGCGGAAAACGCCGCCATGCAGCCCAGCGCATAGTGATAGAGAAAAGGCTTGCGCGGCTGTGAGATGCTGGGCAGAACATCTTTCAGCGTCAGGCCGGGTGCGTTGTGGACGGGCGTACTGGCCGCCGGTAGCTGGATCTTGAACAGTGCATGGATGCCCAGAAAGCTCAGTGCGATGGGCGGCAGATAGCTGCTGACCAGGGGGAATGGCACCCATTGCGCCATCAGGCCGCCCACCACGGGCCCCAGGCCGAAGCCGAAGGCAATCGTCAGGCTGGTGGTCGCAGCCGCACGCTGCAGGTCCCCCTTGTTGTTGAGTTGGGTCATGCCTATGGAGGCCGAGGTGGTGATCAGGCCCGAGGCCAGGCCGATGATGAAGCGGGAAGCACCCAGGCTCCAGGCATTCCAGGACAGGGCCGAGCCGATGACGCCCACGGTCATCACCATCAGTCCCAGGCGCAGCACTTTGAGAAAACCGAAGAGGTTGGTCAGACGGCCCAGAAACAGCAGGCTGATCAAGGCGCCCAGCATATAGGTCACGAAAATTTGCGTGATATGGCTGGGCTGCAGCCCCCAGGCCTGCTGGTAGAGCGGGTAGAGCGGGCTGGCAAGCGCCGTTCCCATGACGCCGACGCACATGGAAAAGCACACCCAGGCATAGGGACTCAGACGGGATTGCATTGGGAAAGCATTGGTGGGGCAGTCATCCGCATGTCCGGTGTGGGCAAGTCGGCTTGACCTAGAATTATTAAAAATGACTATTTGGTCAATTTTATGAATTCTAGAAAAGGATTTCAGCGCATGGCGAATGGCGCAGCGGCTGCCCCTTGCGCAGACCCGGATATCGGCACCCAGGCAAAGCGTCAGCGGCGCACGCGTGGCCCGAGTCTCGACAAGACGGCACAGACGCGTCAGCAGATTGCGGAGGCCGCACTGGCCGAGTTCGTGGAGTGCGGCGTGGCCCGCAGCACCATGGAGCGCATTGCCTGCCGCGCGCAGGTGGCCAAGGGCACGCTGTATCTCTACTACCCCTCCAAGGACGAGTTGCTGCGGGGCGTGGTGGAGCATGCGCTGCGGCATTCGACCGTCTATCAACCGCTCAGGCGCCGCAAGGGCGAGACGGTGCGTGCCTTTCTGCGCCGCAGTCTGCTGCCGACGCTGGAGGCCGTGGACAGCAGCGAGCGCGGCATGCTGGCACGCCTGGTGCTCAGCGAGGCCCAGCATGCGCCCGAGCTGGGCAGACTGTACAAAGAGCTGGCTTTTGATGCCTGGCAGAACTATGTGCAGGACTTGCTGGCGCTGGCCGTGAAAGAGGGGGAGCTCAGGACCCGCTCGGTCAGCCGCAGTGCCCAGTTGCTGGCCAGCCCGTTCTGGATGGCGCTGGTGCACAACAACCTGCTGGCCTCCGAGGGCTCTCAGAAGCTGGCTCTCAAGCCACTGGTCGAGCTACTGATTGATAACCTTTTTGCAGGCACGGCCGGTGACAATGCGGCTGTCAAACGTCAGTGAGATGAATTCCATGCCAGTCACCATCAAGCCCGGTCATCACAGAATCCTGAGTACGGTCTGCGCCGCTGCTCTGGTGCTGGCCTTGCCCGCCTGCGGCTCCGTCGGGGCCGGAGTGGGCGTCGGGATTCCGGTGGGGCCGTTTTCCGTGGGCGTGGGTCTCGGCAGCGGCGGTCTCAGCGCAGGCGTTGGCACGGGTGTCGGGCCTGTCGGTGTGGGCGTAGGCGTCAACCAGCGCGGGCAGGTTCTGGGTAGTGCCGGCGTCGGCGCGTCCACCGGTGTGGGCGGTGCCAGCGTGGGTGTCGGGGTGGGATCCTCCACCGTGCTGCATGACCCCAATCGCCCGCAGGCACCGCAGGCGCAGCCCGCGCCGCAGCCGGCCCCCGCGCAGAGTGGCGATGCCGTGCAATGGCGCGATGCACGTGGGCAGCTCGTGCCCGAATGCCGTTTGCAGGGGCGCTGCTAGTTCTTTGCAGGCATCGGCTGCCCTACGCGTAGAGCGGCTCCTGCTGCATGGCTTCGATCTGTTCGTTCAGCATGCCCACCTGGCCCTGCCAGTAGTCGGTGCTGCCGAACCAGGGGAAGTTGATGGCAAAGATCGGGTCCTGCCAGCGGCGCGCCAGCCAGGCGCTGTAATGCAGCAGGCGCAAGGTGCGCAGTGGTTCGATCAACGCCAGCTCGCGCCGGTCGAAGCTGCGGAACTGCTCATAGCCTTCGAGCAGGGCCGACAACTGCTGGGTCTGCTGGCCACGGTCGCCCGACAGCAGCATCCACAGATCCTGCACGGCGGGACCGCTGCGTGCATCGTCCAGATCGACAAAATGCGGGCCGCCGTGGCCTTCGTCATCCAGCGGCGTCCAGAGAATGTTTCCCGGGTGGCAGTCGCCATGCAGCCGAATCTGCGTCGCAGAATGCAAGCCAAAATGGCCTGCAGCGCTTAACCCATCTGCGGATGGTGCTATCAATGAAAGAGCTTTGTCGCAAGCCTGCTGCCAGCGGCTGCGCACTTCGAGCGCCACGACCTCATGTTCGAGCAGATAGTGCATGGATTCGTAGCCAAAGCTTTTCAGGTTCAGCGCAGGGCGATGCGTGAAGGGCTGGGCGGCCCCCACGGTGTGGATGCGGGCCAGAAAGCGGCCTGTCCATTCCAGTACCTCCCAGTCGTCCAGCTCGGGGCGGCGTCCACCGCGCCAGGGACTGATGCTGAACAGAAAGCCCGCATGTTCGTGCACCGTCTGTCCTTGCAGCACCAGCGGCGCAACCACGGGAACCTCCCCGTCCGCCAACTCCTGGGAAAAAGCGTGCTCTTCCTCGATCTGGGCACGGCTCCAGCGGCCGGGGCGATAGAACTTGGCGACGATCTTGTCGCCCTCGTCCTGGTGGGCCAGATAGACTCGGTTTTCATAGGAGCTCAGCGCCGTCAGCCGTCCATCCGGCACAAGGCCCGTGCTGCACAGCGCATCGATCACGCAGTCCGGCGTGAGGTCCGCATAGGGGTGAGAGGGGTCTTGTGTATCGCTCATTCCTGCATTGTCAGGCCCAAACAGGCCAGTCCAGGTCGGACGGGGTTGCGCATACGCCGGCAAGATTGCTTTTGATTTGATAGCTGTATCCATTTGACAGGCCTGGCTTTACGGCCTGAAAAATGGGAAAAATTTCCAGGTGCTGTGCATACGGCCGAAGCTGGCACACTGCCCGCATGCAAGAGAGCGAAGAACTTTCACAGCCCTGCGAGGACCGGGATTTTGCCGAGTGGCACAAAGGCTGCCCCTGGTGCGCCGTCTGGGTGGTGATGCTGCAAGGCCCTGACCTGGAGTCCTTGCTGCAGCAGGCCAGATCCAGACTTGGTGATGCCTTGCTGCCGCGCCATGCGCGCCAGCCACATATCACGCTGGCCTATAGGGGGCTGTGCGGGGGAGGGGACGAGCATGCGGCGCGGGAATATGACCGGCTGGCGCTGCGCGCCGATGTTGCCATGCTGCAAAGCCTGCGGCTGCGCCCTTTTTCCGTGCAAGTCGCGAGGGCTGGCAGCTTCACCACCGTGCCTTATCTGGGCATTGGGCGGGGGCAGGAATGCTTGCAGCGCCTGCATACGGCGCTGGTGCCCGTGGAGCCCGCGCCGGGCTGGCGCTATGTACCCCATGTGACCCTGGGCCACTATGCGAGGCGACTACCGCTGCGAGAGGCTGTGGACAAGTTGCTGGCGCTGAGCCAGGACTTGCCGGTCTTCGAGGTGAGGCAGCTGGCGCTGGCCCGCTATGCAACGGCCGATATTGCCGGGCCGCTGACGCTTGAAGGCGTCTTCAAACTGGACACCGGGCGCTATGTTGCAGCGCCCGGTGCCCTGTGGCCTGAGCTGCTTTAGGCGATGGTCAGCGTCACGCCGATATTGCCGCGCGTGGCGTTGGAGTAGGGGCAGACCTGGTGAGCGGCGTCCACCAGTTGCTGGGCCGCAGCCTTGTCCATGCCGGGCAGGCTGATCTTCATGCGCACGGCGATACCGAACACTTCGCCCACGGGGCCCAGATCGACTTCTGCGTCTACCGACAGGTCGGCAGGCAAGGTCAGCTTCTGGCGAGCGGCCACAGCCTTCATGGCGCCGATAAAGCAGGCGGAGTAACCGGCGGCAAACAGCTGCTCGGGGTTGGTGCCCTTGCCGGCGCCGCCGGGCGAGCTCAGCTGGATGTCCAGACGGCCATCATCGGTGCGCGAAGCGCCTTCGCGGCCGCCGGTGGTGTGGGCGTGGGCGGTGTAGAGAACCTTGTCGAGTTGGGCCATGGTGTCTTCCTTTGCGAGATTGCCCGGCAATGCGGGCGGGTGGAGGAAATCGTCACCCCGGTATCAGCCGGAGTGGCTGCGGCGCGGTGCCAGCCGTGCACGCAGTGTGCCGAGCTGGCCCGTAAGGGCCTGCAGCTCGGGCAGGGTGCACTGCGTGCTCTGCAGCACGCAGGCAGGTATTTTTTCGGCCTCGGCGCGCAGCGCCCGGCCGGTATCTGTGAGGGCGATGCGCACGCGGCGCTCGTCCTGTGCATCGCGCTGGCGTGCCAGCAGGCCTGCGCTCTCCAGTCGCTTGAGCAAGGGAGTCAGCGTGCCTGAATCCAGATAAAGACGTTCGCCCAGTTCCGAGACCGTGAGCTGGTCGCCTTCCCAGAGTACCAGCATGACCAGGTACTGAGGGTAAGTCAGGCCTATGGCATCCAGCAAGGGTTTGTAGAGCTTGGTCATGGCCAGCGATGCCGAGTACAGCGCAAAGCAGACCTGATTGTCCAGGCGCAGCAGCTCGGAGCTGTCGGGGAGAAGGTCGTCATCGGATCGCATGGGTTGAATTATTGCAGACAATTAAATTGTGTGCAATTTAATTTGCAGATCACCAAGCCGCAGGAGGCAGTGCAGAGGTCCGGTGCAATGCAAACAGGCTCCGTGAGCGGAGCCTGTCGCGGCTGAAGCTGTCCCGTGACTAACGGGCGGTCAGCGCATCGGCCAGAGCCTGGTACATGGGCAGGCTGGTCGGGTCTATGCCCGCATTGCCTGCAATCGGGTGGGAGGCATAGCGCACCACCACCATCTGGGCCTTGGGGTCGATATAGATGGCCTGACCGTGAATGCCGCGTGCCATATAGGCCCCGTTGGGGTTGTGCGAGACCCACCACATATTGCGATACGACCAGCCGGGCAGCGTGGCATAACCGGCCTTCACGAACTTGGCGGGGTCGGCGCCGCGGCGGATGTCCTGGACCACGGCCCTGGGAAGCACCTGCTGGCCGCTGGCGGAGCGGCCTTCGTTGCGCATCAGCTCGCCGAAGCGAGCCAGGTCGCGCAGCGTGGTGTTGAGGCCGCCGCCGCCCGATTCGGTGCCTATGCGATCCACCATGAAGTAGGCGTCCTGCTCGGCACCGATGCGGCTCCAGATGCGCTCGGACAGCAACTGGGCCAGAGGCTTGCCGCTGGCGCGGCGCACGATCCAGGCCAGGACTTCGGCGTTGACCGTCTTGTAGGCAAATCCCTGGTCATGCTCGCCCTCTTTCTGCAGGGTCTGCAGGAATTCGTAGAAGCTCCTGGGCCCGGCATAGTCCTTGCCCTGGGGCATCATGCCGCCGGCGCGGGCGTAGTCCCAGACTTCGGCCTTGGGATCGGCGTAGTTCTCGGAGTACTTCACGCCAATCGTCATGTCCATCACCTGGCGCACCGTGGCGTCGCCATAGGCGGTGTTCTTCATCTCGGGCAGATAGTCGGTCACCGGTGCCTCGGGCTTGATGATGCCTTCATGGGCCAGCAGGGCGGCCAGGGTGCCGACAAAGGACTTGGTGACCGACATGGCCAGGTGCGGGCGCTGCGGCTCCAGCGCGCCCAGATATTTCTCATAGATCACGCGGCCCTTGTGCATGACGAGAATGCCGTCGGTGTAGTTGCGATCCAGTGCCTGGGCAAAGCTCAGCTCCTCGCCTGTACCCATGACCTTGAAGCGCACTTGCTCGATGTCGACCGGAGCCGAGCGCAGGGCGCTGGGCGCGCCAGGGCCACGCCAGACATTGGCCGTGGGCGTGATTTCGCGGATATGCGAGAAGGTCCAGCGATTGCGCGGAAAGGTATTGCCCAGGGGGTTGTCGAAGGTGATGAGCTTGTCGGCAGCGGGCGGAAAGCCCTGCATCCAGCCCATGGCCTGCACGCTGGTGCTGGCCGGGTCGGGCAACGCGGGAGCGGCAGCCTGTGCATGGACCGCAGAAACCATAGCTGTCAGCGCAAATGGCACAAGCGTTTTGCGCGTAAAAGACTTCAAACTCATCATCACCTCTTGGACTTGGGATTAACGACCGGTAAAACGTGCTGGGCGTTTCTCGACGAAGGAGCGCACCCCTTCGGCGGCGTCCTCGCTGTTGGCCAGGCGCTGCTGCACGGGGATGAAGTCGGCCACGGCGGCGGCCTGGCCCAGCTCTATGGCCTTGAGGACATTGAGGCGTGTGGCCACCACGGCCTGCGGCGCCTGGGCGGCAATGCGCTCGGCAATGCGAAAAGCCTCGTCCAGTTCCTGGCCCGCAGGCACGACTTTTTGCACAAAGTGGCAGCGCAAGGCCTCGGCCGCGTCGAAGGCGTCGCCGGTCAGCAGATGCAGCATGGCATTGCCCACGCCGGCGCGCTCGGGCATGCGCAGCGTGGCGCCGCCCGTGGGCATGATGCAGCGCTGCACTTCCATCTGTGCAAAGCGGCTGCTGTCGGCCGCGACGACGATATCGGCGCCCAGCATCAGTTCTATGCCGACGGTAAAGCAGATGCCCTTGACGGCGGCGACCATGGGCTTGGTGCGGCGGCGGTAGCCGGGCAGGCCATAGTCATGAGGCTCCACGAGACCCGCAGGGATGACCTTCTGGCCGCTTTTCATGAACTCGGCGATGACGGGCAGATCCAGTCCCGCCGTGAAATGTTCGCCGAAAGCATGGAGCAGGCCCACGCGCAGTCCGGGCTCGTCGTCGAGCCGGGTATAGGCCTCTCCCAGTTGCTGGAACATGGCCGGCGTCCAGCCATTGCGCTTGGCCGGACGGTTGATGCCTATCAGCAGCACATGGCCGCGGACTTCACAAGAAATGCAGCCCTCGGGCGGAGGGCTGGGCTGGTCGATTTGCATGGCAGGTCTCCTGCTGCAACCTTAGACGGCTGTCGCAGCCGCCGCAGTCGCGCACAAGACCTGAAGGCCTGCGATTTAGTAGGTGTAAACACCCTGGCCGGTCTTGCGGCCCAGACGGCCGGCGGCCACCATTTCGCGCAGCAGGAAGCAGGGGCGGTACTTGCTGTCGCCGAATTCCTTGAGGTAGACCTCCATCACGGCCAGGCAGACGTCCAGACCGATCATGTCGGCCAGGGCCAGCGGGCCAATCGGCTGGTTGCAGCCCAGCTTCATGCCGGCGTCGATGTCCTCGGCCGAGGCTGTGCCTTCGCTGAGCACCTGGAAGGCCTCGTTGATCATGGGCACCAGAATGCGGTTGACCACAAAGCCGGGAGCGTTCTTGACGGTGATGGGCGACTTGCCCAGTTTTTCCGACAGGGCCTTGACGGCATCGTGGGTGGCGTCGCTGGTCTGCAGGCCGCGGATGATCTCCACCAGGGCCATCATGGGCACGGGGTTGAAGAAATGCATGCCGATGAACTTGTCGGCACGCGTGGTGGCGGCCGCCAGCTGGGTGATGGAGATGGACGAGGTGTTGGTGGCAACGATCACGTCCTGTGCCAGCAGGGTATCGAGCTGCTTGAGGATCTTGACCTTGAGCTCGTAGTTCTCGGTGGCGGCTTCGATCACCAGCTGGGCCGACTTCAGATCGTCGTAGCTGGTCGAGGTCTTGATGCGTGCCAGCGCTGCGCTCTTGTCGGCTTCGCTGATCTTTTCCTTCTTGATCAGGCGGTCCAGGCTGCCGGCCACGGTGGCCAGGCCTTTTTGCACGGCGGCGTCGGAGATGTCCACCATCACCACGTCGATGCCCGATACGGCGCAAGCCTGCGCAATGCCATTGCCCATGGTGCCCGCGCCGATGATGCCTACGGTTTGGATTGCCATATTTTTGTCTCCATTCAGATAAGTGCGTTTGAACGGGAAAATGTTATCCCGGTTCTGACCGGGTTTGACCCTAGTCGGACATGGTTGGCGTGTTAGGAGTCATCACGATGACAGTGTTTTTTCTGCACGACCGTGTTTTTCCGCGTTTCGCCGTCCCAGACCTCTGGTCAGAATTTGCGGCAAAAGGAGTGCGGACATGCGTGACTATCTGGTGGTGGGAGGCGGCTCCGCTGGTGCGGTGCTGGCAGCCAGGCTCAGCGAGAACCCGCAGGTCAGCGTGACCTTGCTGGAGGCTGGCGGCGAAGACACAAGCGTGCTCATCCACTGCCCCGCAGGGCTGGCGCTGATGGCCAAGCAGAAAAACTACAACTGGGCCATGAGCACGGTGCCGCAGCCTGGACTCGGTGGCCGACGGGGCTACCAGCCGCGCGGCAAGGTGATGGGCGGATCCAGTTCCATCAATGCCATGATCTATCTGCGTGGCCAGCCTGCGGACTATGAATATTGGAGCGCTCAGGGTAATCCAGACTGGGGCTGGAGCGATGTTCTGCCTTATTTCCTGAAGGCCGAATGCAATACACGCGGCGCGGATGCGCTGCATGGTGCCAGCGGTCCCTTGCATGTCTCCGATCTCTGCGACCCGAATCCACTGGCCCAGGCCTTTGTGCGGGCGGGCGTGCAGGCCGGTCATGCGCACAACCCGGACTTCAACGGCGCAGCTCAGGAAGGCGTGGGTCTGTATCAGGTCACGCACCACAAGGGCGAGCGCTGCAGTGCGGCCAAGGCCTATCTGACGCCGGTGCGCGGCAGCCGGTCCAATCTGGAAATCATCACCTCAGCCCAGGTGCAGCGGGTTCTGATGGACGGACGCAAGGCTGTTGGCGTGGAATATGTGCAGGGAGGGCATGTCAGGCAACTGCTCTGCCGACGCGAGGTCCTGCTCTGCGCTGGCGCACTGCAGTCGCCGCAGCTGCTGATGCTCTCGGGCATCGGTCCGGGTGAGCATCTGCAGCAGCTGGGCATCGATGTCGTCCACCATCTGCCTGGCGTGGGCGAGCATCTGCACGACCATCCCGATGTGGTGCAGGTGGTGGACGGCCCGCAGATGACGGACAGCTTTGGCCTGTCATTTGCCGGTCTCAGGAATGTCTGGCAGGGCATTGGCCGCTGGCGCCATGAGCGCCGGGGCATGCTGACCAGCAATTTCGCCGAGGCCGGTGGCTTTATCCGAAGCCGGCCCCAGGAGCCGGTGCCCGATCTGCAGCTGCATTTTGTGGTGGGCAAGCTGGTCGACCATGGCCGCAAGACCTTGCTGGGCCATGGCTATTCCTGCCATGTCTGCCTGCTGCAGCCAAGGAGTCGGGGGCGCGTGAGGCTGGCATCTGCCGACGCGGCCATCATGCCGCTCATAGACCCGGCCTTTTTTGCCGAGGCCGACGATATGCAGCGCATGGTGCGCGGCGTGCGCCGCATGCGCGAAATTCTCGGGCAGCCTGCGCTGGCCCGCTTCGAGGGGCGGGAGCTGGAGCATTCGGCAGGGGCGCGCAGCGACGAGGAGATCGAGCAGTTCATCCGCAATTACGCCGACACCATCTATCACCCCGTGGGAAGCTGTCGCATGGGGCCGGGCGCGCAGGATGTGGTCGATGCCCGCTTGCGGGTGCATGGGGTGCAGGGGCTGCGCGTGGTCGATGCCTCGGTCATGCCGCGCATCGTGAGCGGCAATACGAATGCGCCGACCATCATGATTGCCGAGAAGGCAGCCGATCTGATCAAGGCCGAGTGCTGAATCAGGTCAACGGAGCCAGGTCGGAGGGGGCATGATCCTCGTCGGGCGGAGGCGTCAGAGTGGTGCATTCCACCCTTCCCCGGCCCTGATTCTTGGCCTGTTGCAGGGCGGTGCCGGCATGGCTGGCCAGCTCGTTGAGGCTCAGGCTCTTCCAGGCGGTGGGGACCAGGGCACAACCCGCGCTGAAGTCCAGATCCATCTGCAGTTCGTACTGCGCGCCGATCTGGAATGCGGACTGGATGCGAGTCAGCAGTGACCTGACACCCAATTGGTCGGCGTGAATCAGCAGGCAAAAGGATTCTCCCTGCCATCTGGCCACGACCTCGTCGCCGCGCATCTGCTTTCGCAGAGTGCGTGACATGAGCTGCAGCGCCGCGTTTCCGGCCTGGTAGCCATGGCGGCTGTTGACCCGGGAAAAGTGATCCATGTCGATCAGAATCAAGGCCAGCGGCAGGCTTTCGCGCCGAGCTCTGTTAAGCATGAAGCGGGCCTGGTTCTTGATGGCCTGGCGCAGCGGCAGGCCGGTCAGGCTGTCCTCTGGTGCGTTTGCGGATCGCTGACGGACTTCTTCGTCACGGCAGGCCATCAGGATCGATACGAAAAGAATGGCGGAACCCATGGGGATCAGCCACGAAAGCAGCATATGTGGGCTGGGTTCCTCTGCAAAGCTGTGAAGCCAGGGAGCGTGCAAGGTGAAGTAGCCGCGTATGACCAGAATGCCTGCGATGCAAAGGCCAGCACCCAGCAGCAGATATCGCCAGGCAGTGGCGGAGTTGGTTTGCGGCGATAAGGTCAGGCAGACCAGAGTGGCAAGGCTCAAGCCGTAGCTGACATTGAACCAGGCCAGCCGGTAGGGCTTGCTCTCGATCAGAACCAGCACGCCCGCAAGTGTCAGCAGGCACAGCAGGGCCAGGGAGCGGGTGAGTATCTTGTTGCGAGGTCCAAGCCAGCCCTTGAGTGCTTTGTGCAGCTGCCACAGTGCACCGGTTGCAACAGCGGCACTGGAGATCGACAGCAGCGCATTCCATGTGAAGGCTAGTACATGCCCGGCGCAGAAGACGAGCAACCAGGCCAGCCCCTGCAAAAGCAGGAATTGCTGAGCATTTCTGGTTGCCCGGCTCATTTGCTGACCCATAAACCATGGCAGTGCAAAAGCGACCGTCATCAAATTGACGGCCACCATCAATGTCATGGAAAACTGGTCGGTCTCCGGCATGGCTGGGCTTTACTGGAAGGCCACTTCGTCAAAGCTGCGCAGCTTGCGGCTGTGCAGGCGGTCGGAGCCGCCTTCGCGCAGTATGTCGACGGCACGCATGCCGATGCGCAAGTGCTGGTCCACACGCTCTCGATAGAAATGGTTGGCCATGCCAGGCAGCTTGATCTCGCCGTGCAGCGGCTTGTCGCTCACGCACAGCAAAGTGCCATAGGGCACGCGGAAGCGGAAGCCGTTGGCGGCAATGGTGGCCGACTCCATATCCAGCGCCACGGCTCGGCTCTGGCTGAAGCGGCGCTGGGGCAGGTTGTCGGGCAGCAGTTCCCAGTTGCGGTTGTCGGTGCTGGCCACGGTGCCGGTGCGCATGATGCGCTTGAGATCGGCACGCTCCATTTGCGTGACATCGGCCACGGCCTGCTGCAGCGCGACCTGGATTTCGGCCAGCGCAGGAATCGGCACCCATAGAGGAAGCTCTTCGTCGAGCACATGGTCTTCGCGCACATAGGCGTGGGCCAGCACATAGTCGCCCAGCTGCTGGCTGTTGCGCAGACCCGCGCAATGGCCCAGCATCATCCAGGCATGAGGGCGCAGCACGGCGATGTGGTCGGTGATGGTCTTGGCATTGGCCGGGCCCACTCCGATATTGACCATGGTGATGCCGCTGTTGTCCGCGCGCACCAGGTGGTATCCCGGCATCTGCGGCAAGCGCGGCGGCGCCGTGCCGAGTTCGTCGACGGCTTCCGCGGGCAGGCCGGCGCGGCGGGTCACCACATTGCCGGGCTCGACAAAGGCAATGTATTCGCTGTCCTCCTTGGCCATTTCGGCGTGGCCCAGGCGGATGAATTCGTCGATATAGAACTGGTAGTTGGTGAACAGCACGAAGTTCTGAAACCAGTCAGGGGCCGTGCCTGTGTAGTGGCGCAGGCGATGCAGCGAGTAATCCACGCGTGGGGCGGTGAACAGCGACAGAGGCAGGGCCTCGCCTGCCGCCGCGCGCCAGGTGCCGTTGGCAATGCCGTCGTCCATGGATTCCAGGTCGGGCAGATCGAACACATCGCGCATCAGCATGCGGCGCTCTGGCGAGAGCGAACCTTCGATATGGTCGTTGTCGGCGAACGAGAAATGAATCGGGATGGGTTTGTCGCTGAGGCCTACTTCGATGGGGACCTGGTGGTGCAGGATCAGCAGGCGCAGTTGCTCGCCGAAGTAGCTGGAAAACAGGTCGGGCCGGGTCAGCGTGGCCTCGTAGGTGCCTGGGCCTTCCACAAAGCCGTAGGTCAGCTTGGTATCGGCTTGCGCCACCGTGGTGGTCTTGATGCGTACGAACGGGTAGTAGGCATGAATGGGCGCGGCCGGAGTTTCACCCGCCACGAAACGCTGCATGGCAGCTCGCAGATGATCGATTTGCTCGCGGTACAGCTGCTGCACATGGGCCAATGCCTGAGGGGCATCCGTATGAAACATGCTGCTGCTTTTATGAGAGGGTGTCGGTGTATTCGAGGCCATGCACTATTGTCTTTGTAGCAGTTGACAGTGTTGCGACATCCATGCCGAAGCCTGCTCGGCAGATAATGGCGCTGACACGAGAAACCCTTGCATCATGGCACAGCCCATCTCTCTCAGAAGTTGCAGCTGTTCAGTGCTTTCCACACCCTCGGCCAGAATCTCCAGATGCAGGCTGCGGCCCATCTGCACGATGGCATTGACAATGGCGGCCGCATCCGGGTTGTGGGGCAGATCGGCCACGAACGAGCGGTCGATCTTGAGGCGGTCTATGGGGTGCTTGCGCAGATAGGCAAGAGACGAGTAGCCGGTACCGAAATCGTCGATCGCCAGCCCCACGCCCAGTGCCTTGAGGGCATGCAGAGTCTGCTGCATCTGGTTGCCCGAGAGCATCAGCGTGGTTTCTGTGACCTCGATGTGCAGATAGCAGGCGTCCAGCCCCGTGTCGGCAAGTGCCTGCGACACTTCCTTGACTACATCGCGCTGGCGGAATTCCTGTGCCGACAGGTTGACGGCTACGGGGATGGCGGGAAAGCCTTGTTGCTGCCAGGCACGGGCTTGACGACAGGCCTGATAGAGCACCCAGCGGTCCACGGCTGCGATCAGCCCCCGGTTTTCGGCAAAGCCGATGAACTCGTCGGGTGAGACCAGGCCGCGGTGCGGGTGCTTCCAGCGCACCAGGGCTTCGAAGCCTGAAAGCTCGCCCGTCTGCATGAGGGTCTGCGGCTGGTAATGCAGCTCGAACTCACCGCGTTCCACGGCGTTGCGCAGCATTTGCTCCTGCATCAGCATGCGTGTGGCCCGGCTTTCGAGTGCAGGAGTGTAGAACTGGGAGAAGCTGCGGCCGCGACTCTTGGCCATCTGCATGGCGGCCTCGGCATTGCTCAGCAGGGACGCCGGACATTTCCCGTCCTTGGGATACATGGCGATGCCGACACTCACGGAAATCACCAGTTGGGTACCCTCGATCAGATAGGGGGCCTCTGCCGTGGCCCGAAGTCGCGTCAGCAGGGCCTCGGTCTCCAGCAGGCCGGGGTTTTCGGGCAGCACGACCACAAAGTCGTCGCTGCCGGTGCGGGCCACGATGTCCTGAGCACCCACAGTGCTTCGGAGCCGCTTTGCAAGCTCGCACAGCAGCAGATCCCCTGCCTGATGACTGAGCGAATCGTTCACCGCCTTGAACTGGTCCAGGTCCAGCGACAGCACCGCCAGTCGTGATTGCTCGCCGGCAGCCCTGGCGATGGCGTCGGCCAGCAAATGGTTGAGACGCGCTCGATTGGGCAGATGTGTCAGCAGGTCATGCTGGGTCAGATAGTCCATGTGCTGCCGGGTCTGAAGACTTGCGGTCAGGTCGCGCAGCAGGACGATGCGATGCCTGTCCTTTTCTCCAGGCATGGTGCAGGCCTCTATCTCTACGGGGATTAGCTGGCCGTTCTTGTGCATGATCACGGACTCGAGGCGATCTTCTCGCTCGCTGCGCATGTTCTGCAGCGCCCGCAGGCGCGCTTCAGGTGCCACGTAGTCGAGAACCGGTGTGCCGCGCAGCTCGCCAAGCGAGTAGCCAACCAGCCGGGCCAGTGCGTCATTGCCGTCCGTGATGATGCCGTCACGATGCAGCACGATGGCCTCGGTGGTGATGGCAGCGAATTTGCGCATGCGCTCTTCGCTGTCGCGTATCTGCTGTGTCGCCAGATGGTGGTGGCTGACATCGGTCATCAGCGCCACAACGCCCTTGAGTACGCCTTTTTCCTCATGAGGGCGCAGCACTGCCTCGATGTGTTGCAGCCGGCCAATCTCGTTTTCGACCTGGCGGGTGTAGCGCAGCGTCTGAGTATTGTCGACAGCCACGGAGTCCAGATAGGGTTCGATCTGTGTCCAGACCAGCTCGCCCACAATGTCACGCACATCCATGCCCACAATGGTTTGCATGGTGTGGCCAAAGTGCTCTGCATAGCGCGCGTTGGCAAAGCGACAGGCGCGTGTGTCGGCATCAAAATAAGCCAGCATAGCGGGCGCTGTATCGGCCACCAGTCGAAGAATGGCGTCCTCATCCCTCGGTTGCTGTGCTATCAACGTATCAGGCATGCGCCTCCCTTTTTTCTGGGAGTATTTATATAGGAATCAGGTCAGCCTCGACCATGACATGTCCATCACGATAAGGGATTCTGGGTTGCTTTATAGACAACTTGCAAAGACTATTGATGTATCAAAGCACTTGGTGATATAGAGGCTGTAGAACCTGAACATGTCCAAATCTGACGTCTCAACATATTCACAATGGCTGCAGCCGCACAATTTGCTGCGCCTCTCCGTGGTGGTGGCACTGCTCACCATTGTGCTCAAGACCCTGGCCTGGTGGCTGACCGGCTCGGTCGGCCTGCTGTCCGATGCGCTGGAGTCCTTTGTGAATCTGGCCGGAGCCATGTTTGCACTGACCATGGTGACCGTGGCCAAGCGACCGGCGGATACCGAGCACCCTTATGGACATTACAAGGCAGAGTACTTCTCGGCCGGTTTCGAAGGCGTGCTGGTCATAGGCGCCAGCCTGGCGATTGCCTGGGCGGCGCTGTCGCGGCTGTGGAACCCGCAACCACTGGAGCAATTGAGCTGGGGCCTGATGCTGTCGCTGCTCAGCACCGTCTTCAACGGGCTGCTGGCCTGGGTCATGCTGGGCTCTTCACGCAAGTACCGCTCCATGGCGCTGGAGGGCGATGCGCGGCATCTGCTGACCGATGTCTGGACTTCGGTGGGCGTGGTGGTCGGGCTGCTGGCTGCGGCCTTGACGGGCTGGCTGTGGATGGATGCACTGGTGGCTCTGGCAGTGGCTGTGCATATCTGCGTGCAGGGGGTGCAACTGGTCTGGCAGTCCTCGCAAGGACTGATGGATCAGGCGCTGGACGCGCCGCAGCGTCTCAAGATTGACACTTTGCTGGACGGCTATGCCAAGCGCAACGAGGGGGTGAACTTTGACAATATCTCCAGCCGCCAGGCGGGGGAGCGCAGCTTTGTGGACTTTCACATGCATGTTCCTGGCCAGTGGAGCGTGCAGCGAGCGGCACAATTGCGCTCCGAGATTGAAGCCGCGCTGCTGCAGGCCATTCCAGGCCTGTATGCCCGCATCGAGCTGCTGCCCATGGGCATGAACACGGTCAGCGAAGTGGCCGATGGAGAGCAGGGCGGCGAAGCACAGGGCGCGGCCAAGGAAGGTTTGAGTACATGATGAGTGTGATTCAGCGCGTCAAGCAGGCGCGCGTGGAGGTCGACGGCCGTATTACGGGCCAGATCGACCAGGGCTTGCTGGCGCTGGTTTGTGCCGAGCGCGGCGATACCGAGGCTGAGGCCGACAAGTTGCTGGCCAAGATGCTGAAGCTGCGCATCTTCAGCGACGAGGCCGGAAAGATGAACAAAAGCCTGCAGGACATTGGCGGAGGGCTGCTGGTGGTCAGCCAGTTCACGCTGGCGGCCGATACCAGAGGCGGCAATCGCCCCAGCTTTACCGCCGCCGCCGCGCCCGACGAAGGCCGGCGCCTCTATGAATACTTTGTGGACCAGGCCCGGATGGCCCACGCTCAGGTGCAGACCGGTGAGTTTGCTGCCGACATGCAGGTACATCTGGTCAATGACGGCCCCGTCACCATTCCCATGCGCATGGAGCCGCAGGCCTAGGCAAGGCCAGGCCTGCGAACCCATCCGCCACCACGATTTCAACAACAGCTGTCCATGAAGCCATCCTGCAAGCCCTCTTTGCCCCTCATCGCCGCCGGCCTGATTCTCGGTCTGGCAGGCGTCAGTCTGCCCATCCAGGCGCAGACCTTGAAGAAACCCGCGCTGGACGCACTGATCGCATCGTCCGCTGCGACCCCGTCCGAATCCTTCAAGGCCTTTGCGCAACAGGCCGCCAGGGCCGAGCCTGGCGTGGCGGCTGCCGTGCAGCGCTATACGCGCGGCCAGACGCTGTCGGACGGCGAACTCGCGGATATCGCCCGGTTGCTGGGGGTGTACAACCGCCTGACCCAGGAGACAGCGGTGCTGGAAAGCCTGCAGCGCATGGTGGCGCTGCCCACGGTGCGTGATTCCAAGGTGCCTGCGCATGAGAGTCCGGCCATCCTGGACTTCGGCAAACTCGTTGCATCCATGGCTGCCGAGTTCGGGCTGCGCTTTCGCAATGTGGACAACCGCATCTTTGAGGTGACACTGCCTGCCAATGCGGCGAGCCGCGCCAGCGAGGCCGCCGAGTTCGGCATCCTGACCCATGCCGATGTGGTGCCGGTGGTGGCCGCCGAGTGGATACTGGACGGCAAGCAGATCAATCCTTTCCAGGTCACCCGCGTGGGCGACCGGCTTTACGGGCGCGGCACGATTGACGACAAGGGCTCCATCGCCACCGTGCTGTATGCGATGAAGGCAGTCAAGGACAGCGGTCTGCCGCTGTCGCGCAGCATTCGCCTGATGATAGAGACCACCGAGGAAACCGGCGGCGATGCCATGAAGTACTACCAGAGCAAGACCTCGCTGCCGCAGTACAACATCGTGCTGGACAGCAAGTACCCGGCCGTGGTCGCTGAAAAGGGCACGGGCGCGCTCAAGGCCTTGTTTGCAGATGTCGCCGTGGATGCCGCCAAGCCTGCCATCACCGCCATGGCCGGCGCCGCCTCGGCCAACTCCATTGCGCAGACGGCCTCCGCCACCGTCTCCGCCACCGATGTGGCTGCGCTGGATCTGATCGCGCAGCGGCTGTCCAAGGACAAGGACGACTTTGTGCGCCGGTACGAGGTTCAGGGGAAGTTCTCCATCGATGTGCAGCGCGCAGAGGGCATGGTCACGGTCAAGGTCAGCGGTGCATCCGCTCACGGCTCGCGCCCCGAGGAAGGTGTGAATCCCGTGCCGCGCCTGGCGCTGTTTCTGCAGCAGAGCCTGATGCCGGAGCAGGGCGCGGCACTGCTGCAGCCCAATCAGTACAGCCAGGCCGTGCGCTATATCAATGGCGTGTTCGGCCTGGACTATCTGGGCAAGCAGCTGGGCATTGCCTATGCCGATGATTTCATGGGGCCGCTCACGCTGTCGCCCAATCTCATCAAGTCCGTGGACGGCAAGCTGGAGGTGACGGCCAATGCGCGCATGCCGCGAGGCAAGACGCCGGAGCAGCTGCGCGCTGCGGTGGAGCAGGGCATTGCCCGCTGGAGCGATGCGGCCAAGGTGCCGGTCAGCGTGCAGTACACGCAAGGCAACTGGATGGCCCGCGACCCCAAGGGCGCGTGGCTGAGTACCCTGCTCAAT
Source organism: Comamonas thiooxydans (assembly GCF_002157685.2). Lineage (NCBI taxonomy): Bacteria > Pseudomonadati > Pseudomonadota > Betaproteobacteria > Burkholderiales > Comamonadaceae > Comamonas > Comamonas thiooxydans. The sequence continues at coordinate 5,356,306 of NZ_AP026738.1, read as the reverse complement.
ATCTTTGGCGACACCACGGGGCTGGACGCCAAGCCCGTGCCTACCGCAGGCAGCACTACGGCCAAGCTGATGCCCAATGCCATCAACTTCGGCCCGGCGATGCCCGGCAAGAAGTACACGGCCCACAATGCGCTGGAGTACCAGGAGCTGCCGGATCTGCGCACGGACATGCAGATGTTCACCGAGATGCTGGTGCGCATCGGCAATCTGCAGCAGATGCAGTGACGCGCTGAAGGCAAGGCGCAGCCCCGATGGCGGGGCTGGCTTGCGATTACTGCATCACGTTCATGACCGCCAGGGTCATGGTTTCCACGCCGGTCTTGAACGTGGGTTCGGGTTCTGGGGCGAAGAAGGGTGAGTGATTGAAGGGCAGGGGCTTGCCACCGGGCTGACTGGCCTCGGCCACCTTCTTGGGGTCGTACACGCCCAGGGTGTAGAACATGGATGGCACACCCTGATTGATGAAGTCCGAGAAATCTTCGCTGGCCGTGATGGGCGGGATGGGGATCACGTTCCGGTCGCCGAGCGCGGCCTTGAACAGCTTGACCGTGCGGCCGACCAGTGCTGCGTCGTTGACCACGGCATCCGAGCCTTTGAGCAGCTTGATCTCGGGTGCAGGAGCGCCCGACATGGCGGCTTCGGCCTTGGCTGTGCGCTCTATGCCTTCGTGCATTCTGGTACGCACCTCGCTCTTGTAGCTGCGGATGGTGCCCAGCAGCCGCGCCTGATCGGGAATGATATTGCCCGCGCTGCCTGCATTGAAAGCACCCACGGTAACCACGCCGAATTCCATGGGGTCTTTTTCGCGGCTGATCACGCCCTGCACATCGACCACAAAGCGCGAGGCCATGAGCACCGGGTCAATGCCTTTGTCCGGCATGGAGCCGTGGCTGCCACGGCCATGGAAAGTGATGTCCAGAGAGTCCGAATTGGAGGTCGCCGGCCCGGCCACATAGCCCACCGTGCCATAAGGCATGGAGCCGGTATGCAGCGCAAAGGCGTAGTCGGGCTTGCCGAACTTCTGGAACAGACCGTCGGCCAGCATGGCCTTGGCTCCTGTCACGGTTTCCTCGGACGGCTGGGCGACGAACATCAGCGTCCCCTTCCATTGGTTCTTCAGGCCCAGCAGCGCCTGCGCCGTGCCCAGCCAGCTGGTCATATGCATGTCGTGGCCGCAGCTATGGGCGACAAAGCTCTCCTTGCCGTTGTACTGGGCCTTGGCCTTGCTCGCATAGGGCAGTCCGGTTTTTTCCTCCATGGGCAGGGCGTCCAGCTCGGTGCGCACCATGACGGTGGGACCCGCGCCATTGCGATAGATGGCGACCAGGCCGGTCTTGCCAATGCCCTCGGTGACCTCGAAGCCCAGCTTGCGCATTTCGGCAGCCAGCTTGGCGGCGGTGCGGGTTTCCTGGAAACCCAGCTCGGGGTGGGCATGCAGATCCTCATAGATGCTGCGCATGCCGGGGTACATCTGGCCGATCAGGCGTTGCAGCTCGGGCTTGATAGGTTGCGGGTCTAGCTCGGCGCTCCAGACGGGACTGGCGCTTAGGGAGCAGATGGCTGTGGCAATGGCGCAGAAGCTGCGGGCAAGTTGAGGGTGCATGTTTGTTGGCTGTTTGGAGTGGCATGACGGCCTGCGATTGGCAAAGGCCGTACTTTTCAGCCTAGGCGCATGGCTGCAGAGAGCTTGAGAGGGACAACCCGTGTGAATAGTCACTCAGGCAACTTGCTGTTCGCAGTCCCCGGATAATTGCGACCCATGAATACCTCCACCAGCGCCGCCCAGGCCTCTGATCCCACCGCTTTCTCGGCGCTGCCCCTGTCCCCCGAAATGCTGGCCAACCTCCAGCAGCTCGGCTATGCGCAGATGACGCCTATCCAGGCTGCCAGCCTGCCGCTGACCCTGCTGGGCAAGGACCTGATCGCCCAGGCCAGCACGGGCAGCGGCAAGACCGCGGCCTTCGGCCTGCCCATGGTCGACCGTCTGAACCCGCGCTGGTTTGCCGTCCAGGCCCTGGTGCTGTGCCCCACGCGCGAGCTGGCCGACCAGGTCGCGACCGAAATCCGCCGCCTGGCGCGTGCGCAGGACAATATCAAGGTCGTCACCGTCTATGGCGGCGTGCCCTCGCGCAACCAGATCGCCTCGCTGGAAAACGGCGCGCACATCGTCGTCGGCACACCCGGGCGCGTGATGGATCTGATGGAGCGCGGCAAGCTCGACATCGGCAACCTCAAGACCCTGGTGCTGGACGAGGCCGATCGCATGCTGGACATGGGCTTTCTCGGCGACATCGAAACCGTGGTGCGCCAATGCCCGGCGGATCGTCAGACCTTGCTGTTCTCGGCCACCTACCCCGATGGCATTGCCTCGCTGGCCAGCCGCTTCATGCGCGATCCGCAGACCGTCAAGGTCGCGACCCAGCACAGCAGCAACAAGATTGAGCAGCGCTGGTACGAAGTGGGTAGCAGAGAAAAGGTGAGTACGGTGGCCAAGCTGCTGGCACACTTCCGTCCCGAATCGAGCATTGCCTTTTGCAATACCAAGCAGCAATGCCGCGATGTGGTGAGCGAGCTGCAGGCCCAGGGCTTCAGCGCTCTGGCCCTGTTCGGTGAGCTGGAGCAGCGTGAGCGCGACGAGGTGCTGGTGCAGTTTGCCAACAAGAGCTGCAGCGTGCTGGTCGCCACCGATGTGGCGGCGCGCGGTCTGGACATCGCCGACCTGTCTGCCGTCATCAATGTGGACGTGACGCCCGACCCCGAGGTGCATATTCACCGTATCGGCCGCACGGGCCGCGGCGATGCCGAAGGGCTGGCGCTGAATCTGGTCAGCATGGACGAGATGGGCAGCGTGGGCAAGATCGAGCAGCTGCAAGGCCGTGCTTCGCAATTCTTCCCTGTGGACGAGCTCACGCCCGCTGCCGGTGGCGAACTGCTGCCACCCATGATGACCATACAGATCATCGGCGGGCGCAAGGAGAAGATTCGCGCTGGCGACGTGATGGGCGCCATGTGCGCGGACTTCGGCTACAGCCGCGACCAGATCGGCAAGATCAGCGTCAACGACTTTTCCACCTATGTGGCCGTGGACCGCAAGATCGCCTCGGCGGCCTGCGCCAGGCTCAATGCAGGCAAGGTCAAGGGCAAGACGGTCAAGGCTCGTCTGCTCTGAAAATATCAGTCAGGTTGGCCTCTAGCGTTTATCTATCAAGCGCTGCGTGCTCACAAAAAAGCCTTCTCGCTCCGAGAAGGCTTTTTGCTTTGGGCGGCGCTTCAGCCTTTGGCGAAGAACAGCCCTGCCATCACCAGCCCCGTGGCCACAATGCCCCAGCGCAGGACATGGGGTGCAATCTTGCGCGCCACGCGGGCCCCCAGATAGCCGCCCAGGGTGGCGGCCACCATCATGACGATGGCCAGCTTCCACTCCACAATGCCGCCTGCGGCGTAGATCACCACGGCAATCGCCGTCAGCAGGGCCGAGACCAGGTTCTTCATGCCGTTCATGGCGTTGAGCGAGGTCTGGCCCAGCAGGCCGAACAAGGCCAGCAGCAAAATGCCCAGGCCGCCGTTGAAATAGCCGCCGTAGATGGCCACGATCAGCATGCCTGCAGCGGCCTTGGTCGCCGATGTGGCGGTGTGGGCGGCATTCTTGCCCGAGGCCCAGGCGCGCAGCTGCGGGCCGAAGGCGAACATGGCGGTGGCGGCCAGCAGCAGCCAGGGCACGACCTTGCGGAAGGTTGCGTCGGGCGTGAACAGCAGCAGCGCCGCACCGGCGGAGCCGCCGATCAGGGACAGCGCCACCACCTGCTTCATGGACAGGCCCGGCGGGGATTGCATATCGTCCTTGAAGCCCCAGGCGCCCGCGATATAGCCTGGCAGCAGGGCCACGGTGCCCGTGGCATTGGCAATCACGGGCGGCACGCCGGTGAAGACCAGCGCAGGAAGGGTCAGAAAGCTGCCGCCACCGGCGACGGCGTTGAGCGCGCCAGCCGTGAAAGCTGCGGCCAGCAAAAGGGCGAGGTGGCCCAGGTTCTCCATGTTCTTGTCTCCTGATTTTCTCTGTCGGCTTTGCGCCTTGTTGTCGGTGTCGATCTTAGGCGATGGCCTATCTCGCTTCTTGTGTGGTTAATTATTTTTAGAAATAAAAGAATGTAAAAACAGTATTTTGAGGAATAAGTGATTGTTTTGACAATCAACTCCCTAGTTAAGGAGTTTTGCCGTGAATCTGCCCCGTTTCTTCTCCCGCACCGTTTGGGCCTTGCTGGCCGCAAGCTGTGTATCGGGCGCAGCCATGGCCCAGCAGCCGGAGTTTCCGGCACGCTCCGTCAAGCTGGTGGTGGCCAACGGTCCGGGCAGCGCTCCGGATTTGCTGGCCCGTCAGGTGGGCAATCTGGTGGGCAGGGACTGGAAGCAGGCCATCGTGGTGGAAAACAAGGGCGCGGCCGGCGGTGTCTCGGCCGTGGACTCCGTGGTCAAGGCACAGCCCGACGGCTACACCTTGCTGGTGGGCGGCGACAGCGCCATCACCATCATGCCCAATGTGCAGCGCAATCTTCCCTATGACGTCAAGAACGATCTGGTGCCGGTGACCAAGCTGGGCCAGTCCGACTTCGTGCTGGTGGCCAATCCCAGGAAGGGCTTCAAGACCTTGCAGGACTTTGTGGCCTACGCCAAGACCCACCCGGGCAAGATCAACTACGCCTCCTCGGGAACGGGCGGTGCCCAGCATCTGGCCATGGAACAGTTCAAGCAGCGCGCAGGCTTTTTCGCCACGCATATTCCCTATCGCGGTGGACCTCAGGGCCTGCAGGATGTGCTGGCCGGCCAGGTCGACGTGATGCTGATTGCTGTTGCTCCGGCGCTCACCCAGATCCAGAGCGGCAAGCTCACGGCGCTGGCCGTGTCCGGCCTGCAGCGCCATGCCTTGTTGCCCCAGGTGCAGACCCTGGCCGAGAGCTACAAGGGCTTTGAGGCCGGTGCCTGGTTCGGCCTGTTCGCACCCAAGGGCACGCCCGCTGCCGTGGTCCAGGCCATCGCCCAGGACACGGACAAGGCGCTCAAGGACCCCGAGCTGCGCAAGAGCCTGCTGCAGCAAGGCATCACCCCCGTGGGGGAGGGCCAACAAGTGTTTGCCAAACAGATCAGGACCGAAGATGTGCGCGTGGCCCAACTGGTGCGCAGCATTGGCCTGAGCGTCGAGTAAACGGCTTTACGCACCAGCAGAAAAAGCGGCCGAGGGCCGCTTTTCTGTTGCTCGAAAGGACTGGGTCAGAAGCTGTAACGCAGGCCGATCGAGATTTCGCTGGCCGTCAGCTTGGCACGCATCTGCTCGTCCTGCAGGCCGCGGACGTTGGCGAAGTTGTTGGCACCGCTCTTGGCCTTGCCCATGTCGACATAGCGCCAGCCCAGGTCGATGCTGAGCTTCTGGACAGGCGAATAGCTGACGCCAAAACCCACGGAATACGCCAGATTGCTCTGGGTGTCGCTGATGTACTGACGGCCCGGATTGCCCTGCCAGCCGCTGGATTCCAGACGGGCCAGACCCAGGCCGGCCATTCCGTACAGCGAGAACCGGGCGTTCAGGGGGAAATCCTTGTATGCATTGACCATCAGGCGCTGCGAGCGGATCTGGTGGTGATTGAAGCTGGTGGGGAAGCGGGTGGAGCCGCTGGTGAACTCATTGTTCTTGGGCAGGGTGTACTCGGCTTCCACGCGCCAGTTCGACGGGAGCTGATAACCAAGGGCCAGAGAGCCACCTGTGGCGGTATTCGCCTCGTCGCCAGGCACGAACTGGCCCAGGCCGGGGCGGGCGCTGGAGTCCATGTCGTGGGCTTGATAGCGTGCGGAATTGATCCGCAGGGCGCCGTAGTAGCGATCGTCGGCAAAAGCGCTGCCAGCGGCAGCCAGGATCAGCAGGGGGACAATGCGTTGCAATTTCACGAAAAATCCTAGATCCGATTACTTCAGCAGGTCCTGCACCTTGGCCAGGGCGGCCTGTGCGCATTGGTCGTCCAGATGGCCGCCGGGGGCACCGGCCACGCCCACGGCACCGATCACCTCGTTGCCCACCTTCACGGGCACGCCGCCGCCCAGCAGCAGGAAGCCGGGGATGTCCTTGAGGTTGGCTGCGCCGGCGTTCTTCTGGGAGTTTTCCATGATGGCAAGCGTTGGCGCCTTGGCCGATGCCGAGGTGAAGGCCTTTTCGCGGCTGGCTTCCACGGTGTGTGGGCCGGCGTTGTCGGCACGCTGCACGGCGCGCACGCCGCCGGCGCGATCAACCACGGTGGCGGTCACGGCATAGCTGTTGGCGGCGCAGGCCGAAACGGACTGGGCGGCGATCTGGTTGGCCAGCTCCAGCGACATATTCTTTTCCGTGCGCACGGCCTGGGCGTTGGCGGTGCCGGCAGTCAGGGTGGCCAGAGTCAGGGCGGCAAGTGTCAGAGTGTGTTTCATACGTTTTTCCGGGTGGATGGGTATGAACGCAACTGTAGAAAAACGCCACCCGGGCGTCCATGCGGCCGGCTACGCGCCTACCTCCGTAGAACTACGGAGCGGCGTCCTCGACCAGGGCCGCGTAGCGCCGGATGAGCATGGCCAGCGAGTCGGTCTCCAGCTTGGCGAACAGGTTGGCGCGGTGGGTCTCCACCGTGCGCGGCGAGAGCGACAGCGCGCGGCCGATCTCCTTGTTGGTGAGTCCCTCCACGATCAGGCCCAGCACCTCGCATTCGCGGCTCGAGAGCTGTGCATAGCGCTCGCGCGCCTGCCGGTCGGCCTGGTGGCGCTCGCGCGAGCGCACATGCTGGCGCACGGAGGCCTGCAGTGCCTCGATGAGCAGCTCGTCATCGACCGGCTTCTCAAGGAATTCCGCAGCCCCGGCCTTGAAGGCGCGGCGGCACATCTCCACGGTTCCATGGCCCGTGAGCATGATCACCGGCTGATCCACCCCTTGCGCCACCAGCCTGTCCAGCACCGCCAGCCCGCTGGTGCCAGGCATGCGCACGTCGAGCACGATGGCGCCCACGTCGCTGCGGTCGAACTCGGCGAGAAAGACATGCGGGTCGGACCAGGTTTGGACGCGCAGGCCCACCGTGCCTATGAGCAGTGCCAGGCTGTCGCGCACGGCGGCATCGTCGTCCACAAGGTGAATCAGGGGCGAGAGGGAAGAGGTCATGTCGCGTTCAAGGCAGGTGGGCCAGCGGGAGCTGCAGATGGAATTCGGCCCCAGGCCCGTCGGCAGGCGAAGGAGAGGGGGGCGCCAAAGTGAGCTCGCCTCCCATCGCCTGCGCCAGGCTTTCCGACAGCGACAAGCCCAATCCCAGGCCGCCGGAGCGTGTGGTGTAGAACGGGGTGAACAGGCGCGCTCGCGCTTCGGGCGCCACGCCGGGGCCGGTGTCGCGCACGCTCAGCAGGACTCGCGCGCCCTGGGGGCTCAGTGTGAGGCGCAAGCGGCGCTGGCCGGGCTCGGTCTGCTCCATGGCCTGCAGCGCGTTCATCACCAAGTTGTGGATGATCTGTTGCAAGGCCACAGGCTCGGCACGCACGGCCGGCAGGTCTGCGGGAGCATCCACCTGCACGGCAATGCTGCGGCGGCGCAGCTCGGGCTCCAGCAGGTGCAGTGCATCATGCACGGCAGTGGACAGAGGCAGAGTCTGGACCTGGCCTGACAGATCGGGCCGCTCGACCACGCGGCGCAGGCGTCCCACGACGGTGCTGGCGCGCCTTGCCTGGGCCACGGCCTGACTCATGGCATGGCGCGCCATGTCCAGATCTGGCTCCTCATCGCCCAGCAGGCGCTGCGCCGCCTGGGTATTGGCCAGCAGCGCGGTCAGCGGCTGGTTGAGTTCATGTGCCATACCCGCGGCCAGTTCGCCGAGCTGGTTGAGACGGGCGACCTGACCCAGACGCAACAGCTCTTCTGCTCGGCGTGCGGCCACGCGCTGGCGCAGCAGGGTGCGCAGTGCGGCCAGTGCCGCAGCGCTGGCAGCCGCCCAGGCCAGCATGGTGGTCCAGGGCAGCTCGCTCCAGCCTACGTCGCGCTCCAGCACCACATCGAAGGGCTGGCTCTGCGAGGCCAGCAGCTTGTGAAAGTCGTAATTCCAGCCGCGCTCCAGTTGCCGTCCGGCCTGCACGGTAAAGGCCTGTCCCTGATACTGAAGTCGCACGCGCACTGGACTGGTCTGTGCATCCATGGGCCACTCGTCCCAGGGAATGGTGGCATGCAAATCCAGCAGCAGGGCGTGGTCGGCGGCTGGGCCGGCAAGCGCCAGCCATACCCGGCCTCTGGGCAGGTCGGCCCGGGCCAGTTCGGCATGGCCGCTTTGCAGCGAGCGGGCCTCGGCCATATCCAGCGCGGCACCCAGGTCATGAGGCCAGTCAGCCGGCCAGCTACTGTCCGGCAGACGGCGCAGTACCTCGATGATCTGCGGATAGGCAGCAGGCAGGCGCGGCAGCGGCAAGGCTACCTTGGCACTGTGGCCTTCCGCAGGTGGCTGCAGCAGGGGCAGCATGGCCATCACCGCATCGTGTTGCACGGCACGCTGGCTCAGCAGCCGGTGCACGATGCGCGCATCCGTCACGAATGCATCCTCCAGGGCCAGCAACCGCGCATGCACGAGCCAGCCTGCGCCCGCAATGGCCACCAGGGCCCAGGCCATCAGCCAGGTCAGGGGGCGGCGCCAGTGGGGGATGATCATGGCCGGTGTGGTCGCGGATTATTTGGCGTAAGGGTCTTCGTAACCCAGTTCCTTCATGATGTCGGTCTCGTAAGCCTCCATCTCTTCGGCGTCTTCCTCGCTGGTCTCGTGGTCCCAGCCCTGGGCATGCAGCGTGCCATGCACCAGCAGATGGGCGTAATGCTCTTCCAGGCTCTTGTTCTGTTCCTGGGCCTCGCGCTCCACCACGGGGGCGCAGAGCACAAGATCGGCCATCACGCAAGGCTCCTGCTGATAGTCGAAGGTCAGCACATTGGTCGCGTAGTCCTTTTTGCGGTACTCGCGATTGAGCTTGCGGCCTTCCTCTGTGTCCACGATGCGCACGGTGATCTCGGCATCCACGGCCAGCGCATGGCGGATCCAGCGCGTGACGCGGCTGCGGCTCAGCAGTTCGCGATGGGCAGCGGCCTCGGCGCTGGGACCGAATTGCAGCGATAGTTGCAGTTGATTTAAGGTCATTTTGGCTTTTAGCCCTTATGAGGTAAGCGCTAGTAGCTATTGATTTTGATTAAAGTTCGTCTGCCGTTGGCAGCGGGCGGGCCGAACGGGGGCTGCTGCGGTGCTTGGGGGCCGAAGTGCCTTCGGACACGCGGCCGCGTGCGTCGTAGGCGTCCACAATGCGGGCCACCAGCGGGTGGCGCACCACGTCGGCGCTGGTGAAGTGGTTGATGGAGATGCCCTTGACACGCCTGAGCACGCGCTCGGCATCGACCAGGCCGCTGGGCGCGCCCTTGGGCAGGTCGACCTGACTCACGTCACCCGTGACCACGGCCTTGGCGCCAAAGCCGATGCGGGTCAGAAACATCTTCATCTGCTCGGGCGTGGTGTTCTGCGCCTCGTCCAGGATCACGAAGGCGTTGTTCAGCGTGCGTCCGCGCATGAAGGCCAGCGGCGCGATTTCCAGTGCATTGCGCTCGAAGGCCTTCTGCACCTTCTCGTAACCCATCAGATCGTAGAGCGCGTCGTACAGCGGGCGCAGATAGGGGTCCACCTTCTGCGTCAGGTCGCCGGGCAGAAAGCCCAGGCGTTCGCCGGCTTCCACGGCGGGCCGGGTCAGCACGATGCGCTGCACGGCGCTGCGCTCCAGCGCGTCCACGGCACAGGCCACGGCCAGATAGGTCTTGCCCGTGCCGGCCGGGCCGATGCCGAAGCTGATGTCGTGATTGGCGATGTTTTCCAGATACAGCGCCTGGTTGGGCGTGCGGGCGCGCAGATCGGCACGGCGCGTGGTCAATTGCGGTGCCGTCAGGTCGGCCTCCAGCATCTCGACATCGCCGGCCAGCATGAGCTGCAGCGTATCTTCTGCAATCACGTAGTCGGCGATCTCATAGAGAGCCTGAAGCAGCTCCAGCGCTTCATTGGCCTTGGCCTTGGGGCCGTCGATCTTGAACTGCTCGTGGCGGTGAGCGATCTTGACGCCCAGCGCGATTTCGATGGTGCGCAGATGCGCATCTGCCGGGCCGCAGAGATGGGTCAGGCGCGTATTGTTATGGGGTGTGAAGGTATGGCGCAGGATCACGCGGATAATTTCTCAAAAGAATCGCCGCACGGTGCGGCAAAGGATTTCAATGATAGGCAAATTGACTGGAACGCTGCTGGAAAAAAACCCGCCCGAAGTCCTGGTGGACTGTGCCGGTGTGGGCTATGAGGTGCAGGTGCCCATGAGCACCTTCTACAACCTGCCTGCCAATGGTGCCAAGGTGGCCTTGCTGACCCATTTTGTGGTACGGGAAGACGCCCAGTTGCTGTTCGGCTTCGGTACGGCCCGCGAGCGCCAGACCTTCCGCGAACTCATCAAGATCACCGGCATAGGGCCGCGCATGGCATTGGCCGTGCTCAGCGGCATGAGCATCGATGATCTCGCGGACGCGGTATCGCAGCAGCAAGCAGGGCGATTGGTCAAGGTGCCCGGCATCGGCAAGAAGACCGCCGAGCGTCTGCTGCTGGAGCTCAAGGGCAAGATCGGCGCGGATACCGGTGCGCAGTCGCTGTTTGCCAATAACAACGACCAGAACGATATTCAGCAGGCACTGATGGCTCTGGGCTACTCGGACAAGGAGGCCTCGGCCGCCCTCAAGAAACTCCCACCCGATGTAGGGGTGAGCGAGGGCATTAAGCTCGCGCTCAAGGCTTTGACCAAATAGCTTCGCTGGCCCTGTGCCAGTCCGATCGTGAACTGCAGGAGAACACGATATGCATTGGTGGATACAGGGCAGGCGCATTCCCTCTCTATGCGCAAGCCTGATGCTGGTGGTGCTGACCGCTTGCGGCGGCGGAGGGGGCGGAGGCAGTGTTCCGGACCCGGGCCCTGGCGGCGCAGGTGTCGGTAACGGCGGCGGCAATGGTGCGGGCGTCGCAGAGACCAGTCCTCCGCCGGGTCCGCCCACGGCCTATGTGCTGGATTCGCTGATAGTGCCTGCCGCCCAGACTGCGGCTTCGGCCAGAGGTGTGGCCGTGTCATCCGTGGCCGTTCGACCCAAGGCCGTCGATCTGGCATTGCCGCAGTGGAGCGACGCGCCATCGCCGGTCATGCCCATGCCCGGTGTGCCCATGCAGATAGGGGCGCCACGGGCGCTGTCTTCGTTGCAGTCCGCAGGCGATATGGCACGCACGCTGCGCTGGTCCAAGACCCCGGAGGGTGGTCAGGTGGCTGCGATCAGCATCACCTCGGCCGGTGCCCATGGCCTGCGGCTGGGCCTGGTGGTCGATGCCATGCCCGATACCGCCGAGCTCAGGCTGTACCGCAAGGATCGCAGCAAGACCGGGTTCGAGACCACGGGCCAGGCCATCAACGAGGCCATTGCGCGCAACCGTCGCATCGACGGTGACACCTGGGCGGCTGGCATCTGGTGGACCCCCGACCTGGGTGCCGATGAGGTCACGCTGGAGATTGCACTGCCTGCGGGACTGCCGACATCGCAGCTGCGCATTGCCATTCCCACGCTCACCCATGCCTATGTCAACCTGGCCTTGCCCGTGGAGCTGGAGCTGCGCGATAGCCCTGTGCCTAGAAATGTGGGCGATGCCGCTGGTTGCGAGCTCGATGCCAGCTGCGCCGATCAGTACGCGATCGAGCGAAATGCCGTGGCGCGCATGACCTATGTGGGCCCCGACAACCGCTACTACTACTGCACGGGCTCCCTGCTGAACAATACCAAGCGGGACTACACGCCGTATTTTCTATCGGCCAGTCACTGCATCTCGACGCAGGCAGCTGCCACTTCGCTGCGCACGGACTGGTTTTTCCGTTCGGCAAGCTGCAATAGCTTCGAGCCGAATGCAAGCACCTCGGCGCTGCAGCGCGGCGCCACGCTGCTGTATTCGACCGCTGTGACCGATGCCACGCTGATGCGACTCAATGAAGTGCCGCCGGCCGGTGCGACGCTGGCCGGCTGGGATGCGAGAGGAACGGCGGTGACGGGGACGGCCATCTACGGCCTGCATCATCCGCAGGGCGACTTGCTCAAATATAGCGAAGGACAGGTGCAGAGCTACAGAAACTGCAGCCTGGGCGCCGGCAGCATCACCTGCAGCCCGGGCAATGCCCAGAGCGATTTCGTGAACGTCGGCTGGAGCAAGGGCGTGACCGAAGGCGGCAGCAGCGGCTCGGCCATGTTTGTGGGCGGACGCGTCGTGGGCACGTTGTCCGGCGGCAGCAGCTCGTGCACGGTCAGCGGCGGCTCCGACGTCTACAGCCGCTTCGACCGGACCTTCAGCAGCCAGATCGGGAACTGGCTGGCGCAGTGATACAGGGACAGGGCCCGGCTGGGCCTATTTCCCCTGCAACTGCCTGACGGCTGCCTTGGTCTGCTCCACATGGGCCAGCGGGTCGCTGCTGACAAGGGCGAACTTCACCTTGCCGTCCTGGCCCACCACATAGGAGATGCGGTCGGCCCTGGCCGGGTTGGCGGCAGCACCCGCGTCATAGGCCTTGATGGTGAGGGCCTTCGGGTCAGAGGCCACGGCGAACTGGTCGCGGCAGGCCTCGGTGGAAAAGCGCTTGAGGGTGTCGATATCGTCATGCGACATGCCCACCACCGTGGCTTTCATCGCGGCGAACTGGGGCGTGGCTTCGGCAAAGGCATGGGCTTCCAGCGTGCAGCCTTGGGTGAAGGCCTTGGGGAAGAAATACAGTACCACGGGCCCTTTCCTGAGCGCCTCGGCCATATCGAAGTCAAAGGCCTTGCCGGCCACGGCGGCGGGCGTCTTGAAGCTCGGGGCCGCATCGCCGGGCTTGAGCGCGGCCTGGGCCGAGACGGACAGGCAAAACAGGGCGGCCGTGCAGGCCAGGGTGTGAATACGCATGAAAAAGCTCCTGAGGTCTTTGCCGCCATTGTGCGCAAAGCCCGGGGCCGAGCGTCCAGCCGGCTGTGCTGCAACTGTGGGATTTTGTTTGACCCTGTATTTTTAATCAGTGCTTCGGCCGTGCTTGGGGCACAATTGCCGTCATGACGATTCATGTGGACGAATTTGCGGCCAGTCCCGCACCTGCACGCAAGGCCAGAAGCGCGGCCGCCGACCCCGAGGCGGCTGTGCCGCGCATGGTTTCGGCCGGGCATTCGTCCCAGGGCGAAGAGGCGCTGGAGCGTGCTCTGCGCCCCAAGCAACTCCACGAATACGTAGGCCAGGCCAAGGCGCGAGAGCAGCTCGAGATCTTCATCGGCGCTGCCAAAAAGCGCAGCGAGGCGCTCGATCATGTGCTGTTGTTCGGCCCGCCGGGCCTGGGCAAGACCACGCTGTCCCACATCATCGCTGCCGAGCTGGGCGTGAACCTGCGCCAGACCAGCGGCCCGGTGCTGGAAAAGCCCAAGGATCTGGCGGCGTTGCTCACCAATCTCGAGCCCAACGATGTGCTGTTCATCGACGAGATTCATCGTCTGAGCCCGGTGGTCGAGGAAATCCTCTACCCCGCGCTGGAGGACTATCAGATCGACATCATGATCGGCGAAGGCCCGGCCGCACGCTCCATCAAGCTGGACCTGCAACCCTTCACGCTGGTGGGGGCTACCACGCGAGCCGGCATGCTCACCAATCCGCTGCGCGATCGCTTCGGCATCGTGGCGCGGCTGGAGTTCTACACCTCCGAGGAACTCTCGCGCATCGTCAGGCGCAGCGCTGGACTGCTCAATGCGCCGATTGACGAGGAAGGCTGCTTCGAGATCGCGCGCCGTTCGCGTGGCACGCCGCGTATCGCCAACCGCCTGCTGCGCCGCGTGCGCGACTATGCCGATGTCAAGGGCGACGGCCGCATTACGCGCGAGATTGCCGACAAGGCGCTAGCCATGCTTGATGTGGACCCTCAGGGCTTTGACATCATGGACCGCAAGCTGCTCGAAGCCGTGGTGCACCGTTTCGACGGCGGCCCGGTAGGTCTGGACAACATCGCGGCGAGCATCGGCGAGGAATCGGGCACCATCGAGGATGTGATCGAGCCCTATCTGATCCAGCAGGGCTTTTTGCAGCGCACGCCGCGCGGGCGCATGGCGACCCAGGCGGCGTACCGCCATCTCGGATTGCCGGTGCCGGGCGACGACGCATCCTGAGCGTCGCAGGCCTGTCGGCTCATTCCTCCGTGCCGGCGTTCCAGAAGGCCTGGAGCACGCCGGGCAGGGCCTCGATGGCGGCGATCACGCTGTCCAGCTCGTCGGAGTCCACCGAGGTGGCGTAGAGCATGGCCTCGATCTCGGTGTCCTGCGGGCCGAAGGCATGGGTTTCCACGCCGCGCACGGGGTAGCTGGCGTTCTCCAGCAGCTCCAGCATCTGCTCGCGCACATCACCCTGAGCCCCCCGGTGGCAGATGGCATAGACGTAGTAGGTCGATTCCGTGGATTCGTCATTCACCGGGCGGCGGTTGATGCGGTTGACCACAGGGCGCAGCAAGGTGTTGCTGGCCAGCACGAACAGCGTGGCCAGGCCGGCCTCGGCCACCAGGCTGGCGCCCGCGCAGGCGCCCACGGCGGCGGAGCCCCAGAGCGTGGCCGCCGTGTTCAGCCCGGTGATGTTGGCCCCTTCCTTCATGATGGCGCCCGCACCCAGGAAGCCCACGCCGGAGACCACGTAGGCCACCACGCGCGTGGCGCCCTCGGCCCCGCCCAGGCGCACGGCTAGGTCCACGAAGACGGCCGCGCCCACGGCAACCAGGGTGTTGGTGCGCAGCCCCGCCGTGCGCTGGCGCACCTGGCGCTCCAGGCCGATGAGGGCGCCGAACACGAAGGCCGTGGTCAGGCTGACGAAGGTGTCCAGCATGGCGCCGGGGTTGAAGTTCTGGAGGGCCTGCATGGGGTTCCGGGCTTTCCTGGTGAATGTGTTGAAGGGAGCGTCACTGCCAGCCGTAGCGGCGGATGTAGACGCGCTTGAGCAGCGTGGCCAGGCAAGCGTAGCCCAGCAATATGGCAATCATCCACGGGAAGTAGGCCGGCGGCAGCGCCTCCAGCTTGAAGTAGCCGGCCAGCGGCCCCATCGGCAGGAAGATGCCGGCCGCCATCACGGCCGCCGTGGCCAGCAGCAGCGGCCAGGACGGGCGGCTTTGCAGGAAGGGGATCCTGGGCGTGCGGATCATGTGCACGATCAGCGTCTGCGTGAGCAGTCCGATGACGAACCAGCCCGACTGGAACAGCGTCTGCTGCTCGGGCGTGTTGGCCGCGAAGACGAACCACATCAGCGCGAAGGTCAGGATGTCGAACAGCGAGCTGATGGGCCCGAAGAACACCATGAAGCGGCCCAGGTCGGCCGGGTTCCAGCGCAGCGGCTGGCGCACCAGCTCGTCGTCCACATTGTCGAAGGGGATGGCGATCTGCGAGAGGTCGTACAGCAGGTTCTGCACCAGCAGATGCAGCGGCAGCATGGGCAGGAAGGGGATGAAGGCCGAGGCCACCATCACCGAGAACACGTTGCCGAAGTTGGAGCTGGCCGTCATGCGGATGTACTTCAGCATGTTGCTGAAGGTGCGCCGGCCCTCGATCACGCCCTGTTCCAGCACCATCAGGCTTTTCTCCAGCAGGATGATGTCGGCGGCTTCCTTGGCGATGTCCACGGCGCTGTCCACGCTGATGCCGATGTCGGCCGCACGCAGGGCCGGGGCGTCGTTGATGCCGTCGCCCATGAAGCCCGTGATGTGGCCGTTGGCGCGCAGCGCGTGCACGATGCGCTCCTTGTGCAGCGGCGTGAGCTTGGCGAACAGCTGGAACTGCTCCACTGTCTGGCGCAGCTTCTCGTCGCTCATGTGCTCGATCTGTGTGCCCAGGATGATATGGTCTGCGGGCAGGCCCACATCGCGGCAGACCTTGGCGGCCACCAGCTCGTTGTCGCCGGTCAGCAGCTTGACGGCCACGCCGTGCGCGGCCAGGGCGGCCAGCGCCTCGGCCGTGGTTTCCTTTGGTGGGTCCAGGAAGGCGATGTAGCCGATCAGGGTCAGCTCCGACTCGTCGGCCACGCCGTAGTCGCTCTTTTGCGGCGGCACTTCTTTCATGGCCACGGCGACCACGCGCAGGCCCTCTCGGTTGAGCTCGCGCGTCACGCGGCGCACGCGGGCCAACTGCTCCTCGTCCAGCGGACGCGTGCTGTCGCCCTCGCGCAGGCGGGTGCAGGCGCCCAGGATTTCCTCGACCGCGCCCTTGCAGATCAGCTCGTGGTGGTGGTTGCGCTCGGCCACCACCACGGACATGCGGCGGCGTTCGAAGTCGAAGGGGATTTCGTCCACCTTGCGGTAGTCCTCGGCCACGCGCATCTGGGTGTGCAGTTCCACATGCTCGAGCACGGCACGGTCCAGCAGGTTCTTCAGGCCGGTCTGGTAGTGGCTGTTGAGGAAGGCAAAGCGCAGCGTCTCGTCGCAGGGCTGGCCAAAGGCGTCGGTGTGACGCTCCAGCACGATGCGGTCCTGGGTCAGCGTGCCGGTCTTGTCGGTGCACAGCACGTCCATGGCGCCGAAGTTCTGGATGGCGTCCAGCCGCTTGACCACGACCTTGCGGCGCGACAGCACCACGGCGCCCTTGGCCAGGGTGGAAGTCACGATCATGGGCAGCATCTCGGGCGTCAGGCCCACGGCCACGGACAGCGCGAACAGGAAGGCCTCGGCCCAGTCGCCCTTGGTGTAGCCGTTGATGAGCAGCACCACGGGCACCATCACGGCCGCGAAGCGGATCAGCAGCCAGCTGACGCTGTTGACCCCGGTCTCGAAGGCCGTGGGCGCACGCTCATTGGACGTGACCCTTGTGGCGATGGTGCCGAAGTAGCTGCGGTTGCCCGTGGTCAGCACCACGGCCAGCGCCGTGCCCGAGACCACGTTGGTGCCCATGAACAGCAGGTTGCTGGCGTCGAGCACGCCTGCGCCATTCGAGGCGCCCGCGTCGGGGCGCTTTTCCACGGGCAGGGATTCGCCGGTCATGGCGGACTGGCTCACGAACAGGTCCTTGGCGCTGAGCACGCGGCAGTCGGCGGGAATCATGTCGCCGGCCGACAGCACCACGAAGTCGCCAGGAACGACCTCGTACAGCGGCACTTCGTAGCGGCGCGCCTGCTGGCCGAAGCCGCTGTGCTGGGCGTCGGGGGCCTCGGCGTCGGCCGGCAGATGGGGGCCGCCGTTGCGGCGCAGCACCGTGGCCGTGCTGCTGACCATGGCCTTGAGCCGCGCGGCGGCGCGGTTGGAACGGCCTTCCTGCACAAAGCGCAGCAGCGTGGACAGCAGCACCATGGAGGCGATGACCACCGTGGCTTTCATGTCCTCGGTGACATAAGAGACCACGGCCAGCAGCGTCAGCAGCAGGTTGAAGGGGTTGCGGTAGCAGTACCACAGGTGCAGCCAGCCGGGCAGGGGCTTTTCGTGCTCCACCTCGTTGGGACCGAAGCGCGTGAGCGCAGCACGGGCCTGCTCGCGCGTCAATCCGTCCTCGCTGGAGCCGGTGCGCGCCAGCACGGTGGCGATGTCATCGCGCGAGGCGCGCAGCAACTCCCGCGTAAGGGCAGGCGACACCGAGCGGTGCACTGCCGTGCCCGAGGGCAGGGCGTTGCGCCGGAACAGCCCCAGGGCGTGGCGGCTGCGCAGAAAGGCCTGGAACAGGTGCTTGAGGTTTTTCATGGTGACCTCCCCGGTGGCTCAGGCCTGGCTCGAACGAAGGGTGCTGCGCAGCCAGTGCCAGTTGCGCTGGCAGGCGCACAGCAGGCGGCGGCGCAGTGGCAGGCGGGCCACGGTGGCCGACTGCAGCCATTGGCGCCGGGCATGGGCGGGCAGATGGCGGTACACCTCGGCGCGCTCCTGCGCCGCCAGCAGGGACAGAACGTCGGCCTGCTGGCGCTGCGTGAGCGCCACGAGGGCATGGGCGAAGAGGTCGGGGCCGTGCTGCTGCAGCAGGGCGTGCAGTTGTCCGGTGTGGCGTGCCGCAATGGCGGCTTGCAGTGCCAGCTGCAGTGTGCTGGTGCGGGATGTGCTGGCGCGTGGGGCGGCGTGCGTGGCGCGCAGCGGGGTGATGATGTGTTGCATGGCGGGCTTCTTTCATGGCGGCCGAAAGAAGCCCGGCACCTGTCCGTCAATGGACGTGCGCGGGCCTCCCGGCCGGGGCCTTGGGAAGGAATGGACAGGCCGCAGGCGTGCGCGGCCGGACCTCAGGGGCGATGTCAGGGCAAGATCGACTCGGATCGGGGTCCATGGCGGAACTCCTTTCTGACGGATGGGTGGGGAGGGCGGCTGCGCGCGCTCAGCGTGGCTGCAGGCTCAGGAAGCTGCGGATGCGATGCGTGGGCCAGCTGGTCCGCAGGTCCAGGTGCATGGCATGCTCCATGGCCGATGGGGCCTGTGCCTGCATCTGTGCCTGGGGCGCAGCTATGCACGGGCCGGCGGCGCCAGGGCGAGGCGCGGCCGCAGCAGGCTGCAG
The DNA here is from genome assembly GCF_002157685.2 of Comamonas thiooxydans. Taxonomy (NCBI): domain Bacteria; kingdom Pseudomonadati; phylum Pseudomonadota; class Betaproteobacteria; order Burkholderiales; family Comamonadaceae; genus Comamonas; species Comamonas thiooxydans. The sequence goes on along the minus strand of NZ_AP026738.1, from coordinate 5,337,732 downwards.
GCGATGCATGGCGGGGCGAACGAACGGTGTGGTCATGGCTTTCTCCTTGGCGAACCAGGAGGACCGCCGTGAAGCAGGGCCGTCAAGCGGCGTGGGCAGGGGCAGCATCAAGGCAGCCACAGGCACGCGGTCAGTGAAAAGCAGCACCTGGAGCCTGAGGTGCATGAACGGCATGCGGGAGGCACGCGCCATGTCACTGATACGCCGGCTGGGCGCAAGGATCCAAGGGGAAACGCAGCAATGGATGAGAGCCGACCGACATGGCCGCCCCCATCACGGGAGTCGGTCAGTCAGCCAGCAGCGAAGCCATTGCGGCGCGCTGTTTGTCACTGGTTGAACTGGCACTGTCCACGGGGGACTCCTGAAATTGCGATCTGCCGATTATCGGCCCAGATCGGGCCAAGGGTCAACCCTAGATGGCTTTCAGTTGCAATTGTGCCGGGGCCTGGCGGGTTGCAGGCTCGGCCCATTGGCGCACACAGCCCCAGACGATCAGGGCCTGTGCCGCGTAATAGCTGCCGAGCACGCTCACCGATGACCAGGGCAGCGGTTGCACAAAACGGTTGATGGCCAGTATGGAGTCGCTGAGCATGAAAAAGCTGGCGCCCAGGGCGGTCAGCAGTGCGGCGCGGCTGCGCAGTTGACGGTAGCGTCCCCAGGCCTGCGCCGCCATCAGGGCGATGACGCCGACATAGGCGGCCACGGGCAGGCGCAGGGCGGCGGGCAGGCCATGGGTCCAGAGAAAGGCATACATGGCGGCGCCGATCGCAGCCACCAGCAGCAGTGCGCGGCGGTCGGCAAACCAGGTCACATCAAACCTGAACAGCGCGACATAGCAGACATGGGCCAGCAGAAAGCTGATCAGGCCGGGAATGAACAGACCGGTTTGCAGCTGTCCGTCCAGCATCAGGAAGACATCGCCAGCCATGGAGAAAACAATAGCTGCCAGCAGCAGTTGAACATGCTTTTGAGGCAGGTCTTGAACTGTGCTCAAGGCATGCCTTGCGCAAGATGCTATGCATATGAGAGCAAAAACCATGGTGGCAGGTTTGAACAGCCAATGCCATTGCTGCAGCCCCAGCGCTGCCGTGGCCGTGGCCAGTGCGCCGCTTTGCAGCATCAGCGCCAGCCACAGACTGATGCGTCCCTGCATGGCAGCACCCAGAGCCCATTGCCCGGTGAGCAGCACGCCGAACCAGATCAGATTGGTGGCCAGCGGCGACTGGTCGGCATGCCAGAGAAAGACCGAAGTGCCCGCAACCAGCGCCGCGAACTGCAGGCCGGCAAACCAGCGCAGCCCAGTGCTCATGGGAGGTGAGTAGATGATGCGGTGCTCGTCCAGATCGAAGGCGGGCCTGGGAAAGCGCTGTGCCACATCGACCGGCCGCCAGCCCGGCGGCTTGAACCAGACGCGGACCTTGTCCATCCAGCTGCGTGCGTGCCAGCTGTCATGCGCCAGCTGGCGGTAGACGCTGAAGTTGGCCCAGAGCGGATCCCAGCTCTTGAGCAGGCCGCGCGTGCCGTAGACGCAGGGCTCTTCATCGTCCTCGGTCTTGTAAGTGCCGAAGAGCCGGTCCCAGACGATGAGAATGCCGCCGTAGTTGCGGTCCAGATAGCGCTCGTTGACGGCATGGTGCACGCGGTGATTGCTGGGCGCGCAGAACCAGCGGTCGAACCAGCCCAGCTTCCTGACCTGCTCGGTATGCACCCAGAACTGGTAGAGCAGATCGATCAGCCCGACCACGGCAAACACCAGTGGCGGTACGCCGGCCAGGGCCATGGGCAGATAGAAGATCCAGCCCAGCAGCGCGCCTGAGCTGGTCTGGCGCAGCGCGGTGGAGAGGTTGTAGGCCTGGCTTTGGTGGTGCACGGCATGGGCGGCCCAGAGCACGCCTACTTCATGGCCCATGCGGTGCAGCCAGTAGTAGCAGAGGTCGTAGAACAGCAGGGCCAGCAGCCAGCCCGGCAGGCTGAGCCAGAAGGCGTCGGCCTCGATCAGCGCCACATGGCTGGCCACGACGGTGTAGATGCCCAGCGTCAGCAGCTTGGTGAAGACGGCGCTGGTCTGGCTCAGGACGCCCAGGTTCAGCGAGCTGATGGCATCGGCCAGCGCATAGGCATTGCGCCCGCGTCTTAGGCTGATGGCCCATTCCACGGCAATCAGTGCGAAAAAGACCGGTGTGGCCAAAACGATGACTTGGCTGGGGGAGAGCATGGTCATCGATTGTGGGCAGGGCGCGGCGCGCGGCGCCTCGCATCTTCCCTAGTTGCGGCTCTTGGCGCAGGCGCTCACAACCGTATGCCGCGCTTGTGGATCAACGCGCCCCAGCGCCTGGTCTCCGCGGCGATAAGCTCGGTGAAGCGTGCCGCATCCAGCGCCAGGATTTCCGCATCGGTGGCTGCCAGCCGCGCGCGTACTTCAGGCATCGCCAGTGCGCGCTGAAACTGCTGGCTCAGCCACTCGACCACCGGCGCGGGCGTCTTCGCCGGTGCGGCAATGCCGTACCAGGACTGCACCAGGATATCGGGATAGCCGGCCTGTGCGATGGTGGGAACCTCGGGCAGCGAGCGCGTGCGCGCTGCGGCGTTGACAGCCAGAGCCCGTACCTTGCCGGACTGGATCAGCGGCAGCACCAGGTTCTGCGAGATCAGCGCGAACTGGAGCAGTCCGGAGCCCAGGTCCAGCAGCGCCGGCGGCTGGCCCTTGTAGCTCACGTTGGTCAAGCGGATGCCGGTGCGCTCGAAGAACAGTTCCTGTGCCAGGTGGATGGAGCTGCCGGTGCCGGGGTTGGCTGCGTTGAACTCGCCCGGTCTGGCGGCAGCCAGCGCGACGAACTCCTTCAGCGTCCCGGCGGGCACCGTGTCGTGCACCACGAACACCGTCGGCGGCGCGGCCACGCCGCACACTCCCACGAAGTCCCTGCTGCGCGCCTTCATCTCGGGCATCAGGTGCTCGCCCACCGCGAGGATCGGCGCTACGCCCAGCAGCGTGTAGCCATCGGCCGGGGCCTTGGCCACCGCATCCAGGCCGATGCGGCCATCGGCACCGGGACGGTTCTCGATCACGATGCGTTGCGGCAGTGCGTTGGACAGTGGGTCGCAGACGGCGCGCAGCACCACGTCGACGATGCCGCCTGCAGGGTAGGGCACCACGATGCGGATCGGTCGATCGGGGTAGCCGTCCGGGCTCGGCGCGGTGCCGGCGCGGGCCATGCCGGGCACCAGGCCGGCCAGCAGCAGATGAAGGTGGAATTGCCGACGGTCCATGCTTGTCTCTCCGGTTCTAGGCGATGTAACCCGCCATTGATTGCAGGGCCTGGCGTGTCTCGGTCACCAGGCGGTCCATCACGGCGGCCACGGGTTCGATCCCGCGCAGCCAGTGCACGCTCTGCCCCGCAGCCTCGTATATCAGCGGCCCGATCTGGTGCTGTTCCACCGCTGCCAGCAGATCGCCGGTGAGAGCCTGCTGGTAGGGCATGGACAGTGGCTCGGGCGCTCCGGGCTGTGCCCAGGCGTCGCTGAACGCGCTGCGCAGCACACGGCAGGGCTTGCCGCTGTGGGCGCGCGTGATCACCGTGTCTTCGCTGTCGGCCGCGATCAGCTTCTTCGCCAGCGCCTGCGGCATTTCGTGCTCGCGCGTGCCCAGCCATAGAGTGCCCAGCCATGCCCCCTGCGCGCCCAGTGCCAGCGAGGCAGCCACCTGTGCCCCGGTACCGATGCCACCGGCCGCGATTACTGGCCGGCCCTCGGCTGCCGCCACGATCTGCGGCACCAGCGTGAAGGTGCCGATGGGCCCTGTGTGGCCGCCCGCGTCATAGCCCTGGGCCACCAGGACGTCGGCCCCGGCAGCGATCGCCTTCTGCGCATGGCGCACGCTGCCGACCAGTGCGATGGTATGCAGGCCGCGCGCCTTGACGCGTGCCAGCGCCTCCACCGGCGTGCCGACGCCGGCGGCAAAGACCTCGATATCGCTGTCTGCAATGGCGTCCACCTGCTCCTCGAACAGGCTCTGCGAGCGCACGTACTGCGAGAAGAAGTTGCCTTCGGTGGCCGACGGAACGTCGTATTGCCTGAACAGGCCCTGCACGAAATCCCTGTGCCCCTGCGGCAGCGCGGCAGCCACGGCTACGCGGTCGTCGTGTTCGGGCAGGCCGGTGGGCAGCAGCAGGTCCACGCCCACCGGGTGGTCGGGGCACAGTTCGCGCAGCTGGCGCAGCTTCTGTTGCAGCTCGTGCGGGCCGTCACGCGCGGCTGCATAGACGCCCAGCCCGCCGGCCCGTGAGATAGCGGCGGCCACTTCGATGCGGTGGGCCAGACCAAAGATGGGCAGACGTATGCCCAGCCGGCGGCAGAGGTCGTTGGTCAGTGCATTGCTCATGTCCACAGCTCCGGCTCCATGTCCAGGCAAGGGTGCTGCGGCAGCGCTGCGGCGCGCCGCAGCACATGGCGGCCGATCAGCGTCTTGTGAATCTCGCTGGTACCTTCGCCGATCTGGTTCATCTTGGCGTCGCGCAGGAAGCGCTCCAGCGGGAAGGCCTTGAGGTAGCCGTTGCCGCCCAGCAGTTGCAGGCAGTCGACCACGATGCGCATGCACAGGTCGGTGGCATGCAGCTTGGCGATCGATGCATGGATGGCCACGTCGGCATCGCCTGCGTCGTAGCGCTGCGCGGTGCTGTAGACCAGACAGCGTGCAGCCTCGATCTGGGCTGCCATCTCGGCCACCATCCACTGGATGCCCTGGTGCGCACCCACCGGCTGCCCGAAGACCTGGCGCTGGTTGGCGTACTGGGCGGCAATCTGCAGCGCGCCTGCGGCGCGGCCCAGCGCGATCGCAGCGTGGCCGATGCGTGCGCGCAGCAATGTGTCCTGCGCCAGAGCCATGCCTTCGCCTTCCTTGCCGAGCAGGTGCTCTGGCGCGATGTGCACGTTGTCGAAGCTGACCAGCGCGATCGGCACGCCGTACCAGCCCAGCTTGGGAATCACCGGCGATACCGTGATGCCGGGCGTGTCGCGCGGCACGACGAAGGCGCTCAGTCCGCGGCCGCCGCCGGGACCGTCCGCCTGGCGCGCTACCACCACGAACATGTCGGCTACGTTGGCGCGGGTGATGAACTTCTTCTGGCCATTGAGCGTCCAGCCGCCCTGCGGTGCCGGCGCATAGTGCGCCCCCAGCCGCGCCACGTCGCTGCCTGCGCCGGGCTCGGTCAGTGCAAAGGCCGACTGGCGTGCGCCGCTGGCCAGATCGGGGATCAGCGCGCTGCGCAGCGCCTCGCTGCCGCCGGCCACGATGGGGCGCGAGGACAGGTCGGTGCCTGTGACCAGCGAAGCGGCCGTCGAACACACAGACGCTACTTCCTCGATGATGCGCACGCGCAGCATCATCGACGCCTCGCTGCCGCCGTGCGCGCGCGGGAAGGCGGTGGCGACGATGCCTTCGCGACATAGCAGCCGGAAGGTATCCCAGGCGAAGACGTCCTGCTGCGCCACGCGGTCAGCGTCCGGACCGATGCGCTCGGCCACCAGCGTTCTCACGCGCTCAAGCAGTGCGGCTTCATCGGGCGACAGGCGCACAAGCGGGTGGTGGGGTTCGGGAATCGACATGGGGTCTCCTTTGTTTCAGGTCTGCCTCAGATGACGCCTGCCTCGCGCAGGTGGGCCAGTTCGGCGGCAGGCATTGCCAGCTCGGCCTGGTAGAACGCTTCGTTGTCCTGCCCCAGTGAACCGCCGGCGTGGCGGATGCTGCCGGGCGCTCGGGCGAACCGCGGCACGACATTGGCCATGCGCACGCTGCCGAAGTCCCGGTCGGGCACGTCGCAAAGGGCCTGGCGAGCGCGCATGTGCGGGTCGGCCTCGATCTGGTCGATACCGTAGACCGGGGCGATGGTGCCCTGCGCCGCCTCGAAGGCGGCAAGCACCGCCGCCAGCGGATGTGCTGCGCACCAGGCCGCGAAGATGCCGTTCAGCTCCTGGGCATGCTGCACGCGGTCACGGTTGTTGGCGAAGCATGGCTCATCTATCAGTTCGGGCCTGCCTATGGCGCGGCAGTTGTTGGCAAACATGGCATTGGTGCTGCCCGACAGCGATACCCATTGCCCGTCGGCAGTGCGGTAGACCGCGGCCGGTGCAGAGTACTGGTTGGCATTGCCCGAACGCTGATACACGGTGCCTAGCTGCTCATGCTGGATGGGCAGGAACTCGAGCAGCTTGAGCGTGGCCTCGGTCAGCGACAGATCGATTTCCTCGCCTGGAGCCTGCGGGTTGCGGGCGCGGCGCCACAGCGCAGCCAGCACGCCTACCGCACCGAACAGTCCGCCGACGTTGTCGGCCAGTGGGTAGCCGGAGTGCATGGGCGCTCCCTGGGCTTCGCCGCTGATGTAGGTCAGGCCGCCCATGGCCTCGAACAAGCGTGCAAAGCCCGGCCGGTCGCGGTAGGGACCGCTCTGACCAAAGCCCGTGGTGCGCAGTATCACCAGGCTGGGCTGGGCCTGCCACAAGGCCTCTTTGCTCAGGCCCCAGCGGTCCAGCGTGCCGGGGCGGAAGTTCTCGATCAGCACATCGAACTGAGGCAGCATGCGCAGCAGCAGCGCGGCGCCCTCGGGCTTGCGCAGGTCGAGCGTGACCAGGCGTTTGCCGCGGTTGGTCACTTTCCACCACAGAGGCTTGCCGTCCTTGTGCGGTGGAAAGTCACGCATGCCGTCGCCTGCGCCGGGCAACTCGGCCTTGACGACGCTGGCGCCGTAGTCGGCAAGGAGGGCCGCGGCCGAGGGCGCGGCAATGATGGTGGCGATGTCCAGGACGCGCAGTCCGGTGAGAGGTCCGTTCATGGTGTGCATGTCTCCTGCAGGTCAATGTAGGAAACAGCTAGCCGCGAGCCAACCAGAAATATGAGAATCAGATATCTCGTTTTCAGATGGATGCAGAAGCTGCCATGACCCACGCCACCGAAGCCCTGGAGTTGCTGACACTGAAGTCGCTGAGGACGCTGGCCGCCGCGATCCAGGGCGGCAGCCTGACACGCGCGGCCGTCGAGCGTGGACTGGCGCAGTCGGCCGTGAGTCGGCAGATCGCCGAACTGGAGCGTGCGCTGGGCGGCGCGCTCTTCTATCGCACCGGACGCGGCGTCAAGCCCACGGCACTGGCCGAGCAGATGCTGCCGCGCGTTTCGGCTTTGCTGTCCGAGGCCGAGGCGCTGGTGCGCCTGGGCAAGGAGCTGACCGGTGTGCCCAGCGGCCTGGTTACGCTGGGCCTGGTGCCGGGTGTGGCCGGCTTCATGGCTGCGGCGCTGTATGGCGAGGTGGCACAGCGCTTTCCCGAGATCCGGCTGCGCGTCATAGAGGGCTATAGCGGAGACATGGAGGTGGCGCTGAGCCAGGGCCGCATCGACATGGCGATCCTGAACCGTTACCGGGCCAGAGGCAGCAACAGCTATCGCAAGCTGGCCGATGCGCAGATCTGCGTGGTGGGCCGCCCGCGTGTGCTGCAGCGCATGCTGGCGCCGGCGGATACGGCCCTGCCGGCCAGCATGGCCCTGCAGACGCTCGAGCGCCTGCCGCTGGTGCTGCCGGTGCCTCCCAACGCCATCCGCAACCTGCTCGATGAGCAGACAGGCCGACAGGGGCTGAGCCTGAACGTGATCCTGGAGGGGAGCTCCTCGGTGATCCTCAAGAGCATGCTGGCTCGGCACGACTGCGCCACGCTGCTGCCGCGCCATGCCGTCAGCGAGGAGCTGGCCTGTGGCAGCCTCGCAGCCATTCCACTGGCGGAGCGGGTGTTTCGTCAGCATGTGGTGCTGGCTACCAGCAGTCAGCGTCCTTTCACTCTGGCAGGCAAGGCGGTGGCAGCCCTGGTAGCCGAGACAGCCGGTGCCCTGATGGCCCGACAGGCAGTGATCTGAGGTCGTGGATCAGAGGCTTCCACGGGTAAGCATCGATTGCTAAGTAGTTTTATTTATGAGATTTCGCGAGAAGCGAACCGATAATTTCGCCCATCTCCCCGGTCAGCAAGCTGTCTTGACCCGCCGGCCTGCACGGGCACTCCGCCGTCCGCATGCTGCGGCAAGGTGCCCGTGACCCACTGCTACCTGTACATGTCCATACCACGCCGCTCTCTTGTCGCGACCGCCGCCCTGATGGCTGCGGCCGGTTTTTCCGCTCCCGTTCTTGCCGCGGCCGATGCCTGGCCCGCCACCAAGCCCATCACGTTGATCGTGCCGTTCAGTGCCGGTGGCAATGTGGACACCACGGCGCGCCTGATCGGCCAGAAGCTGGGCGAGCGCCTGCACCAGTCCATCGTGGTGGACAACGTGCCTGGCGCCGGCGGTGTGCTCGGGGTGAGCAAGGCCGTCAAGGCGCCGGCCGACGGCTATACCTTGCTCATGGGCTTCGACGGCCCCATCAGCATTGCCCAGCTGGTGAATTCCGCCGTCAAGTACGACGCCGAAAAGGATCTGACACCCGTGGGGCTGACCACCATCGCCCCCGTGGTCGCCGTGGCCCGACCCGGCCTGCCGGCGCACAATCTGAACGAGCTGATTGCTCTGGCGCGCTCCAAGCCCGGATCGTTGACCTACGCCACTTCGGGCGTGGGCACCATGCTGCATCTGGCCATGGAAATGCTGCAGGAGCGTGCCAAGATCAAGCTGGTGCATGTGCCCTATCGCGGCGGCGCCCAGATCACCAGCGACGTGATGGGCGGTCAGGTCGATGTGGGCATGCTCACCACCGTGAGCGCCGTGCCCATGATCCAGCAGAAGAAGCTCGAAGGCCTGGGCGTGACATCGGCCAAGCGCATCGATGCCATCCACAACGTGCCCACTTTTGGCGAGACGGCCGAGCTCAAGGGCTTTGACCTCAATACCTGGACGGGCCTGTTCGTGCCCGCCAAGACACCTCAGGCCGTGGTCACGCGCCTGGCCACCGAGCTCGATGCCGTGCTCAAGATGCCCGAGGTGCGCAAGCGCCTGGAGGACGGCGGCGCCACGCCCGGCTCCGGCACCCAGGCCAGCTTCGTCCAGTTCCTGAAGAAGGAAAAAGCCGGCTATGCCCAGATCGTGAAGTCGGCCAACATCCAGGCGGAATAAGCCATGGCTGCGCCGCTGAACCCTGTCCACGCTGAAATCCATCCGCCCGTGCTGCCCGAAGTGGCAGCCATTGCGCAGGAAATGCTGGCCCTGCGCCACGATCTGCACGCCCATCCCGAGCTGGCCTACGAAGAGCATCGCACCGGCGATATCGTGGCGGCCAGGCTGGCCGAATGGGGCTACGAGGTCCATCGCGGCCTGGGCGACACCGGCGTGGTGGGGACGCTGCGCTGCGGCGATCACCCGGATGGCAAGCACATCGGCAAGCGCCTGGGCCTGCGCGCCGACATGGATGCACTGCCTATCCGTGAAACCACGGGCCTGCCCTATGCGAGTCGTCACGACGGCAAGATGCATGCCTGCGGCCACGACGGGCACACGGCCACGCTGCTGGCCGCGGCCAGGGTGCTGGCCGGGCGCAAGAATCAGCTCCAGGGCACGCTCCATTTGATCTTTCAGCCCGCCGAGGAAGGCCATGGCGGCGCGCAGAAGATGGTGGAGCAGGGCCTGTTCGAGCTGTTTCCCTGCGATGCGCTCTACGCGTTTCACAACGAGCCCGGCTACCCGGCAGGGCAGTTCGGCTTTCGCTCGGGCGTGATGTATTCCAGCTCGGACACGGCCATCATCACCATCCGCGGCAAGGGCGGCCATGGCGCCATGCCCCATGTTGCCGTGGACCCCATCGTCGTGGCCTCGCATCTGGTGCTGGCGCTGCAGACCATACGCTCGCGCGAGATCGACCCCAACGACATGGCCGTGGTCACCATCGGTGCCATCCACGCGGGCGATGCGCCCAATGTGATTCCCGAAACCTGCGAGCTGCGCGTGACCATCCGCGCGCGCTGCCCAGAGGTGCGCCAGCAACTGCGCGAGCGCATCACGGCCATGGCCCATGCCCAGGCCGCAGTCCACCGCGCCACGGCCGAGGTGGACTACAAATGGCGTTATCCGCCCGTCATGAACGACAAGGCGGCTACCGATTTCGCAGTCGGTGTGGCCCGCGAATTCCTCGGCGAAGCATGGTTGATTCCCGATCTGCAGCCGCTGCAGGCCAGCGACGACTTCGCCATCATGCTGAACCAGGTTCCCGGCAACTATTTCATCGTCGGCAACGGCATGGGCGAGGGCGGTTGCATGGTGCATAACGCGGCCTATGACTTCAACGACAACCTGCTGCCGGTCACGGCCTCGTACTGGGTGAGGCTGGCCGAGAGCTATCTGCGCCGCGACTGAGTTTTGTATGAGTGAAATTGCACCCGTGGCCGATCTTTCCGGCCAGAACCTGCCCGGCTTCGATGCCACGACCGACTACTGGCAAGCCACCGTCACCGAGGCCGATCTGAGCCAGTCGCCACTGCCGCCCTATGCGAAGAGCTATCCGGCCAGGCTGCCCGACGGCCGTTATCTGCTGCTGCCACTGCGCGGCATGCCCACGGCCGACGGTTCCGCCCCCGACCGCTGCGTGGCGTCGCTGATTGCCAACCAGGCTTCCATTGAAGTGGTCGAGCAATTGGCGCAGCACATGGCGCAAGGCGCCGGGGCGCATGACTTCGATGTGGTTGTCGGTCTGCCCACGCTGGGCCTGGCCTTTGCGCCGCTGGTGGCGCGCCACCTGGGCCGCAGCCGCTATGTGCCGCTTGGTTACTCGCGTAAATACTGGTATCGCGACGAGCTCTCCGAGCCCGTCAGCTCCATCACCACGCCGGGCAAGGGCAAGCTGCTCTATATCGACCCCAATCAGCTGAGTCTGATCACTGGCAAGCGCGTGCTGGTGGTGGACGATGCCGTGAGTTCGGGCACGACCATGGTGTCCGGTCTCAAGCTGCTCGAGCGTTGCGGCGCCGAAGTGGCCGCCATTGCCGTGGCCATGCGCCAGGGCACGCAGTGGCAGCAGAAACTGGTGCGTGCCGATGGCAGCGCCATCCCCGTGGTCGCGGCCTACGACTGCCCGCGCATGGAGCGCCGTGCCGACGGCTGGTGGCCTGAAAGCCTGTAAAAAAGAGAGCTTCTGACGCCTTTCATATATGAGTTTCAGCTTATTTATGCCTTGAAATCATTACATGAAATGCGCTGATAGCTCTTTTTTTAATAGCAATCAAAGCTCGAAGCCAGAGCACATCAGGTCAGCGCGCCGCGCCCGTCGACGGTGAAGATGCGCTCGACCACGCCCTTGAGCCGTCCGCCGCGCACGCCGATCAGATGGTCGTGCAGATTGACAGTGGGGTCGCAGTGGCCGGGAATCAGCCACAGGCTCTCGCCCAGCGCTGGCAGCCATCCGCTGTGGTTGCCCGCGTCGGCATCGGGGTGCAGCACGCCATGCTCGTCGCCGCCGTTGGCAAAGCGCAGCGCGTTTTCGGGCGGCAGCGCATGCAGCCTGGGCAGGCCGGAGTCTATGGCATGGGCCTTGTGGCCGGCGTCGCAGACGGCATGCCCGCTGCTGAGCGACATGACCTGGGTCTTGACGTAGAGCGCATGCTCGAACAGGGGCTGGGCCGCGTCGCGCTGGTTGGCCGCGTAGTCTGCATCCATGAATAGGAAGGAGCCGGGCTGGATTTCTCCATAGATGCCGCTGGCGGCCTCGTTGACCATGGTGCCCGTGCCGGCACCCGTGATCAGCGGAATGGCCAGGCCGGCGCGGTCGAATTCATGGCGCGTGCGGTTGACGAGCTTGAGCACCTGCTCGATGGCTGCCTTGCGCTCGTCGGCTCCGCGCAGATGCTGGGCGCCGCCGTGATAAGCCTGCAGACCCGCAAAGCGCAGCGTGGGCTGGGCGGCAATGGCCTGTGCCAGCACCAGGGCGGCTTCGCCGGGCTCTGCGCCGCAGCGGTTCTGGCCGACATTGATCTCCACCAGCACATCCATGGCTGCATCGCCTGCCTGCGCATCCTGCAGGGCCCGCACCAGCCGCGTGATGCCTTCCTCGCAATCCACGGCCAGGGCCAGCCGTCCGCCCTGGGCATTCAACGCCTTGGCCAGAGCCGCCACGCGCGCCAGCTTGGTCTGGGCGATGACTTCGTTGCTGATGAAGATATTGGTGATGCCGCCCCGGGCCAGTGCCTCGGCCTCGCTGACTTTCTGCACGCAGTGGCCGCAGGCGCCGGCATGCTCGAGCAGATGGGCGATATGAGCGCTTTTGTGCAGCTTGGCATGCGGGCGCCAGAGCACGCCATGCTGCTGGGCAAAGCGGGCCATGCGCTCGATATTGCGGTCCATGGCGTCCAGGTCGATGACCAGCGCGGGCGTGTCTATGCGTTTGACGGCCTGGCCGACCAGGGTCTGCAAATGCTCAGGAATGTGCTTCATCTCGGCTGCCTTGCTGAAGGTGTGCGGTATCTGCCCAGCCTACCAAAGACAGGCCGTCGGGCGTCCAGAGCAGGCGATTGATGGCGCAGTTGCTCAGCTCCCAGGTGCGTGGCGTCTGGAAATCCTGGCGCGTGGCCAGTCTGTAGAGCACATCCATCACGCCGCCATGGGCGACCAGCACGATCTGCTCGCCCTCATGCTGGCGTGCAATCCGGTCCACGGTGGCAAAGATGCGTTCGCGCAAGGCCTGCAGCGAGTCGCCACCTCCGGGCGGGGCATAGGCCGGATTGCGCGTGCGCCAGAGCTGGGCGTCCTCGGGCTGGGTGGCTTCCACATCCTTGAAGGTGCGGCCCTGAAAATCGCCGAAGCAGCGCTCGCGCAGGCCGGCGGTGGTGTGCAGAGGTGCACCGGATCTCTGGGCAATCGCCTGCGCGGTGACATGGGCACGCTGCAGGTCGCTGCTGTAGATGGCGGCAATGCTCTCGTCGGCCAGCGCCTGGGCCGCCTGCTCGGCCTGCCACAGGCCGGTGTCGTTCAAGGGGATATCCAGATGCCCCTGGATGCGTCCATCGACATTCCAGGTTGTCTCTCCGTGCCGGATGGCAATGATGCGCGTGGCGTGCATGTCTTGGCTCGTTCAGCGTAGGTTGTTTTATTGAACAGTCATTGTCTTGCAAACAAAGTGTGCCTGTACCCCGGTCTGTTGTTACAGACTTTTCGACGCTCGTCCTGCATCGTGGCGCAGCCGGCAAGAAAAAAAGGCCTGCAACCATGGTTGCAGGCCTTTGGGCATTGCAGCGCTTGCGCATCAAGCGCCGGCTGCCATGTTTTTCGGTGTCAGATCAGCGATTTGGCATTGTCCAGCACAAAGTCGCAGGCCTTTTCCTTGAGGTTGCTCTTGACCTTGTCCAGGCTGAAGCTCTTGCCGTCGGCGCCCGTGACCATGCCCATCAGACCATTCTGGTAGCCCTGATCCTTGGGTTCTTCCTTCTGGCCCAGGCCCAGCTTGCCCAGCAACTGATTCTTGACCTGGGCGGCCTTGTCGGCGTTCAGGTAGTTGTTCTTCATGCAGTAGGTGAGGACGCCGGCGGCATTGCTGGCCGTGCCGGAGCTCAGGTTGCCCAGGCCCAGGGCCGACAGTGCCGAAGAGCCTCCGGAGCCGCCGAGCATGCCGCCCAGGCCAGAAGCGCTCGAGCTGCTCTCGGCCGCGCCGCCGCCCAGCTGGCCGCGCAAGGCATCGCCGAGGCCGCTGGCATGGGCGCTGAAGGAGCCCGCGGCCACTGTGGCGCAAAGCAGGGTGGAGAGAGCAAATTTCTTCATGGCAGTCATCCTTTTCATGGCGAGGGCCCAGGCAGGAGGCCCCGGTTAAAGCCGAGCTGCACGTTAGCACGCGGCAGACCCGGCAACTGTCGAAGATTGCAAATCAACGTGCCGGCGTCACGGTGGCCGGTGCCACGGTGGCCGGGGCGGCTGGTGCGACCGATGCGGCGGGCTGTGCGGGTGCAGGCGGCTGGATGACGGTGCGCACATTGCGCGGGCCCTGCGGCGGCTTGGGGAAGCCCGTCAGCGCCGCATCAAACAAGATGCCGAAGATGGCCGGGTCGTCGGTCCACACATCCTGGCGCTGGGCCGAGGTTTCGTAGACGATCTGCTGGGTCTTGATATCGCGCATGACGATGCTTACGGCGCGGTAGTACTCCAGCGGCGGTTCGTTGAACATCATGCTGCCGCCAAAACCCATGCCCCAACCGCGGCCGTAACTCATGCCCCAGCCCCAGCGCGGGCCCCAGTAGGGGTCGTAGTAGGGCCAGCTGGCCCAGTCGCGCGCATAGCGGGCCATGGCGCTGATCTGCACCACCAGGCTGGCACGCGAGTCATCGCGCGTCAGGCCGACGCGGGCCAGCGCATGCTGGGCCTGGGCTTCCACGGCCGCGAAGTTCACCTGGCCTTGCTGCGAGGGCAGGGTCTCCAGCCGGTAGGTGGCCGGCACGGGAATGGTGTTCAGTGCGGAAAAACTCTGCACCGTGCTGTTGACCTCACGCACCGTGCTGCAGCCGGCCAGCAGAGCCGTCGCAGTCAGGGCCGCAAGGCCGATCCAGCGTAAGGAGGTTTTGCGCAGGTTCATGATGATTTCTCTGAAAACGACAAAGGCCCATGGGATGGGCCTTTGATTGGACTGCAGGGTCCGGTTTTAGTTCAAAAGTCCGCTCAGGACAGTTGTACCACTTGTACCCCGCCGGGCAGGGCGGCCATGGTTGGCAGCTCTTCATGGTCAAAGGCCATGTCGCCGTTGGGATCGGCAATTCCCGTGGCCTTGGCGTTCCTGAAGTCGTGCAGCTGGGGGTCCATCATGTGGGTGGTCACGATATTGCCCATGGCGCGGAACATGCTCTCGATGCGACCGGGGAACTTCTTGTCCCACTCGCGCAGCATATTGCCCACGGCCACGCGCTGCAGGCCGTCCTGGCTGCCGCAGAGGTTGCAGGGAATGATGGGGAAGTTCTGGTACTGGGCCCAGCGCGTCGTGTCCTTCTCGGGCACATAGCACAGGGGGCGGATCACCACATGCTTGCCGTCGTCGCTGACCAGCTTGGGCGGCATGCCCTTCATGCGGCCGCCGTAGAACATATTGAGCATCATGGTCTGCACGATGTCGTCGCGGTGATGGCCCAGGGCCACCTTGGTGCAGCCCAGCTGGTCGGCCACCTTGTACAGGATGGCGCGGCGCAGGCGCGAGCACAGGCCGCAGGTGGTCTTGCCTTCGGGCACGACGCGCTTGACGACGCTGTAGGTGTCCTGGTTCTCGATGTGGTAGTCCACACCGATGCTCTGGAAGTACTCGGGCAGCACATGCTCGGGGAAGCCGGGCTGCTTCTGGTCCAGGTTCACGGCCACGATGTCGAACTTCACGGGCGCACGCTTTTGCAGCTTGCGCAGAATGTCGAGCAGGGTGTAGCTGTCCTTGCCGCCGGACATGCAGACCATGACACGATCGCCTTCCTCGATCATGTTGTAGTCGAGGATGGCCTTGCCGACTTCGCGGCACAGGCGCTTCTCGAGCTTGATCTGTTCGCGCTCGATCTTGATCTTGCCGGGCTTGGCGGCTTCTTCGGCGTTGGCGTTCTCTGCGGCCGCAGCATCGGCGGCTTCTGCCTCTTCGGCAATCCAGGGGTTGTCGTTTACTGCATTCATGGGGTTCACCATTGTCCGGTTTCGATGCGAATGGCTACTTCGCAGTCGTCAAAAATTTCCAGCTTCGCAATTTTCACACGCACGCCACGCACGCCGGGCAGCTGCAGCAGGCGCTGGGCCAGCTTGCCGATCAGGCTCTCGAGCAGGTTCACATGCTCGGAGGTGCATTCGTCGATGATGATCTGGCGCACCTTGCGGTAGTCCAGCACGTGGAGGATGTCGTCATCGCGCGGAGCCAGGGGCTGGGGGCCGAGGTTGAGTTCGGCGTCGACCTGGATCGGCTGAGGCTCTTGTTTCTCATGCGCAAGAATCCCCAGGCTGGCGTCAAAGCGCAGGCCGGTGAGCGTGAGAATCTGTTGTCCGGAAGTGGAAGTCATGGGAAAGGGTGCGGCCTCGGTGGGCTCACATCATCGAAAAATCGCGCTCGAAGCGCTGTAAATGTTGGCCGCCGTCCACCAGCATGGTGGTGCCCGTCATGGATCGGTTTTCCAGTGCAAAGCACACGGCGGCGGCAATGTCCTCGGACGAGGAGGAGCGTCCCAGCGGGCTCATGGCGTGCAGGGCCTCGAACTTTTCCTGGCTCAGCATATGGCTGGTCAGCGTCAGGCCCGGTGCCACGCCCACCACGCGCACGCTTGGGGCCAGAGCCAGGGCCAGCATGGTGTTGGCGGCTTCCAGAGCCGCCTTGGAGAGGGTGTAGCTCAGGAAATCGGGGTTCTGGTTCCAGAGCTTCTGGTCCAGCACATTGACCACGGCGCCCTGGGCCGACTCTTCGCCCGCCGCCACGCGCTCCTGCACATGGGCGTGCAGAGCCTGGGACAGCAGGATGGGAGCGCCCGTGTTGCTGCGCAGGTGAGCTTCCAGCGCCACATAGCTGAAGCTCTGGGCATCGTCGTGTTCGAACAGCGAGGCGTTATTGACCACGGCGTCGATGCGGCCAAAGCGCTCCACCACACGCGGCACCAGCGAGCGCACGGATTCCTCGTCAAAGAAATCTGCATCAAAAGCGGCGCTATCGCCTGACAATTCTGCGCAAGCAGCTACGGTTTGCATAGCTTGATCGCGGGAGTCGCGGTAGTGCACAGCCACTTGCCAGCCCGCGCGGGCCAGGGCCAGGGCCATGTCACGTCCAAGGCGACGGGCAGAACCGGTCACCAATACTGTGCGTGGTCGGGCGGGTGAGGACATTCGTGGAAAATGCGGGTTGTGACGACAGAACCCTCAAGTTTAACGAGCGCCTTGCAATCCCGCATTGCCAAGGAGATTGCCGCCGTGGGCGGCTGGTTGCCTTTCGACCGTTTCATGGAGCTGGCGCTCTATGCACCGGGCCTGGGCTATTACGCCAATGAAACGGCCAAGTTCGGCACCATGCCGGAGTCGGGCAGCGACTTTGTGACGGCGCCGGAAATTTCGCCTATTTTTGGTCAGCTTGTGGCGTCCCAGTTACGGGAAGCGCTACAAAAAACGAATACCCGCGAGATCTGGGAATTCGGCGCCGGCACGGGCGCGCTGGCGCTGCAGATCCTCGACGAGCTGGCGGCCCAGGGCGCGTTGCCCGAGCGCTACACCATCGTCGATCTCTCGGGCACGCTGCGTGCGCGCCAGAAGCTGGCGCTGACGCGGTACGAACATCTGGTGCGCTGGGTGGACGCGCTGCCCGAGACCATGGAAGGCGTGATCATCGGCAACGAGGTGCTGGATGCCATGCCGGTGCAGCTGTTGCAGCGCACCCAGGGCCAATGGCATGAGCGCGGTGTGGTGCTCGGCGCAGACGGCGATGAAGCGGCCTTTGCCTGGGAGGACCGGCCCACCGAACTGCGTCCGCCTGTGGATATCGGTGGCCCGCATGATTTCCTGACGGAAATCCACCGCCAGGGCGAGGCGTTTATCCACACCCTGGGCGAGCGTCTGACCCGGGGTGCTGCCTTCTTCATCGACTATGGCTTTGGCGAGAGCGAGTACTACCACGAGCAGCGCCATATGGGGACCCTGGTCTGCCACCACCAGCATCAGGTGGACAACGATCCGCTGGTGCTGGTCGGCCTCAAGGACATCACGGCCCACGTCAATTTCACGGGCACGGCCGTGGCGGCCCAGGATGCGGGCTTCGACGTGCTGGGCTATACCAACCAGGCGCACTTTCTCATCAACTGCGGGCTTGCGCCCCGGCTCGATGCGGCCGGCATCAAGGCCAGATCCATGGCCTCCAAGCTGGTCATGGAGCATGAGATGGGCGAGCTGTTCAAGGTCGTTGCCCTGTCCAAGGGCGTCGAGCCCTGGACGCCGCTGGGCTTTGTGCAGGGCGACCGCACGCATCGGCTATAGCGTCTGCGTGCCTGAGGCGCCTATTGCTTTTCGAGCTTGGCAGCCTGGATGATGCTGCCCCAGTGCCTGTACTCGGTGCGCGTGAAGTCGCGGAACGCGCTTGAGCCGAGCAGGCGGGGCTCGCCGCCGAGGGCCGCGACCCTGGCCTTGAACTCGGGGCTGCTGGCCACCTTGAGCGTGGCCGCTTCCAGGCGCTGGACCACGGCGCGCGGTGTTCCCTTGGGTGCCAGCACGCCGTTCCAGGTGGCGGTGACAAAGGACGGAAAGCCGCTTTCCTTCATGGTCGGAACCTGGGGTAGCATCGGCAGGCGCTCGGCCGAGGTCACGGCCAGCGCCTTGAGCTTGCCGCCCTGGATGAAGGGCAGCGCCGGTGTGATGTTCTCGAAGATGAAATCGATCTGGCCGCCGATCAGGTCGGTGAGTGCCGGAGCGCTGCCCTTGTAGGGCGCATGAACCAGATCCAGTTTGGCGGCGCTCTTGAGCAGCTCACCCGACAGATGCACGGTGGAGCCCATGCCCGGCGAGCCATAGCTCATCCCGGCGCGGCGCTCGCGCGCGTAGCTCACCAGTTCGGCCACCGATTTGACCGGCGTTTTCGACTCGTTGACCACCAGCACATTGGGAATCGAGGTCACCAGAGCGATGTACTCGAAGTCGTCCAGGCTTTTCTCGCTGAGATTGCGGTACAGGCTGGGATTGATGGCCTGAGTGCCCGCCGTGCCGAACAGCAGCGTGTAGCCGTCATTGGCGGCGGCTGCGACGCGGCTGGCACCGATGGCACCGTTGGCTCCGGGGACGTTTTCCACCACGACCGGCTGTCCCAGGGCCTCGGCCAGGCCCTGGCCGACCAGGCGCGCCACGACATCGGTATTACCGCCGGGCGAGAAGGGCACGACCAGCTTGAGCGGGCGATTGGGGAAGCTGTCGGCGGCGGCCGGCAGGGCCAGGCTGGCGCCCAGCAGCGCCGCGGTCAGGAGAATCTGTTTGCGTGAGAAGGTCAGGGGCACGGTATGTCTCGTTGTTTGTTGTTGGCGGGCCGCGACGGCAGACGCATGGGCCCGATCCCTGCATGGCGCAGGGCTTGGACATCATGGGCAGAGGGAGGAATTGAGGTCAATCAATCTTTGGGAAGCATGTCATGCATAAACGGAATGGCTGCCTGCCCGCATGGGCGCTCAGGCCCTCGGCGCGGCAGGCCTCTATACTTGCAGCCTCATGATTCGCTGGTTGATCGTCATTTTTCTGGCCCTGTTGCTCGTCAACGGGCTGCACGGCTGGCTGCAGCGCATAGGGCTGGGGCGTCTGCCCGGCGACTTCCGCTTCCGGCTGTTCGGCAAGGAATTTTTTCTGCCCGTGGCCAGCACCGTGCTGCTCAGCGTGGTGGCGGCGCTGATTGCCCGCTTTGTGAAGCTCTGAGAACGTAAACACGTTCTGAGGCGGGCCGACTTGAATCTGCAGGCTTTGGCTGCACATACGGACCTGAGCCCGAGCAGTGCCTGCTGGCACCGTCAGGCATTGCCAAAGAAAGGTTGCCCCTGTGTCCGAATCCCTGCACTACGTCTGCCCTCATTGCCACACCACCAATCGCATCGCCAGCGACCAACTGGGCAATCAGCCCGATTGCGGCAGCTGCCACCAGCCGCTGGTGACGGGCGAGCCCGTGGCCCTGGACAACGACAGCTTTACCCGGCACACCGGGCGCAGCCAGTTGCCCGTGGTCGTGGATTTCTGGGCTCCCTGGTGCGGCCCCTGCCGCATGATGGCTCCGGCCTTTGCCCAGGCGGCCCAGCAGCTGGCGGGGCAGGCGCAACTGGCCAAGCTCGATACCGAGGCTTATCCACAGGCCGCCGCGCCGCTGGGCATACGCAGCATTCCGACCATGGTGGTCTTCAAGGAAGGCCGCGAACTGGCCCGCATCTCCGGGGCACTGCCTGCCTCGGAGATCGTGCGCTGGGTGCGCTCGGTGAGCTGAGCGGCGGATTTTCCCGCTCCTGGCTGCATCACCAGGGCATGGCTTCCAGTGACGCAGCCGGGGCGTTAGCCTTGCTCAGGCGGCGATGTCCAGCACCACGCGGCCTTCGATCTTGCCTGCGTGCATGCGGGCAAAGATGTCGTTGATGTTTTCCAGCTTGTCGGTGGAGACGGTGGCCTTGACCTTGCCCTGGGCGGCAAAGTCCAGCGACTCCTGCAGGTCCAGGCGCGTGCCGACGATGGAGCCGCGTACCGTGATGCCCTTGAGCACCATGGAGAAGATCGGCAGCGGAAAGTCGCCGGGCGGCAGGCCGTTGAGCGAAATCGTGCCGCCGCGACGCACCATGCCCAGAGCCTGCTCGAAAGCCTTGGGGGATACGGCCGTGACCAGCACGCCGTGGGCGCCTTCGATCTCTCTTTGCAGGTAGGCTGCCGGATCGGTGTTCATGGCGTTGACGGTGACGGTGGCGCCCAGCTGACGTGCCAGAGCAAGCTTGCTGTCATCGATGTCGACGGCCGCGACGTTGAAGCCCATGGCCTTGGCATATTGCACAGCCATATGGCCCAGGCCGCCGATGCCCGAAATCACCACCCAGTCGCCGGGCTTGGCGTCGGTGACTTTCAGCCCCTTGTACACCGTGACCCCGGCGCAGAGTACGGGAGCGACATCGATAAAGCTCACGTTGGACGGCAGATGGCCCACATAGTTGGGATCGGCCAGTGCGTAGTCGGCAAAGCCGCCGTTGACCGAATAGCCGGTATTGGTCTGAGATTCGCACAAGGTTTCCCAGCCGCCTATGCAGTGGCGGCAGAAGCCGCAGGCGCTGTGCAGCCAGGGCACGCCTACGCGATCGCCTTCCTTGACATGCTTGACGTTCTTGCCCACCGCAGCCACATAGCCCACGCCTTCGTGGCCGGGAATGAAGGGCGGATGAGGCTTGACAGGCCAGTCTCCTTCGGCCGCATGCAGATCGGTGTGGCAGACGCCGGAGGCGGCAATCTTGACCAGGATCTGATCGTCTGCCGGTCGAGGGACCGGCATTTCTTCGATCGTGAGCGGCTTCCCGAAGGAACGCACCACGGCGGCTTTCATGGTCTGGGGTAAGGACATCAGAGCACCTCCTTGAAGTAGAAGGCAAGGCCCAGACCTGTAGGCCGGACACTTGCCCGTCAAAGAACCATGCCGGTATGGCATGGGTGTTGCAGCGGGCTTCGTGACCCGCTGCATGGCCCCGGCGGAGCGAACCGCCGCAGCCGTCTCGTACTGTGCAATGGCTGCAGCATAGCTTCTTTGACTTAACTCAAGTCGCGCCCATCCCTGCCGCGCGGGCCTCGGCGCGCGGACGGCTAGGCGCCGCCTTCCAGATAGGCTGCAATCGCCTGCTCGCGCGCCTTGCTCACGGCATCGCCAATGGCCTTGCCCTTGAGGCCACGCTGCGCTGCCGCCTGGGCAACGGGGGCGGTCTCCACGGCGAGAGCCGCCTTCAGGGCATTGCCCAGGCGCTGGCGCTGCGGATACGCCGCCTCTTCAAAGCCCAGCCGGCCGCGTGCATCGCATTCGCAGGCCAGCAGGGCTTCCTCGAAGCGCTGGGGCTTGCGGATGGCATCGCAGCGCTCCAGCAGGCGCAGCAGGGCGGCGGCATTGAGTTCGTTGCTGCGGTGGAGGTTGCCATGTTCGCGCGCCACGACCTCGGCCAGCTCCTTGCAGTCGTTGGGCACGCGCCAGCGCTCGCAGACCTGCAGCAGCAGGCGGGCGCTGCGCTGTTCATGGCCGATATGGCGGGGCAGCACATCGGCCGGCGTGGTGCCTTTGCCGAAGTCATGGCACAGGCAGGCAAAACGCACGGACAGCGGAGCCTGCAGACGCGCCGACATGTCCAGCACCATCATGGCATGCACGCCGCAATCGATCTCGGGGTGGTATTCGGCGCGCTGGGGAACGCCCCAGAGTCTGTCTAGCTCGGGCAGCAGCCGGACCAGCGCCCCGCATTCGCGCAGGATGTCGAACATGCGCGAGGGCCGCTCCTCCATCAGGCCGCGGCTGATTTCCTGCCACACGCGCTCGGGCACCAGGGCATCGACCTCGCCGGCGGCCACCATCTCGCGCATGAGTTCCATGGTTTCGGGCGCGACGCGGAAGTCGGTGAAGCGCGCCGCAAAGCGCGCCAGACGCAGAATGCGCACCGGGTCTTCGCGAAAGGCATCGGTCACATGGCGCAGCACGCGGTCCTTCAGATCCTGCTGGCCGTGATAAGGATCCACCAGGTCCTGGAGCTCGTCCTTGCCTCTCCAGTCCGCAGGAGCGGCGATGGAGTTGATGGTGAGATCGCGCCGCGCCAGGTCTTCTTCCAGCGTCACATCGGCGGCGGTGTGAACCACAAAGCCGCGATAGCCCATGCCGTTCTTGCGCTCGGTGCGCGCCAGCGCGTATTCCTCATGGGTCTGGGGATGCAGGAACACCGGAAAGTCGCGCCCCACGGGCACGAAGCCGCGCGCGCTCATCTGCTCCGGGGTGGCGCCAACCACCACCCAGTCCGTGTCGTTGACGGGCAGGCCCAGCAATGCATCACGCACCGCGCCGCCTACCTTGAAAACCTTGAATTCACTCATGCTGCAATGGTAGTGGCTGCGCGTCGGCCTGCAGATACCGCGATTGCGGGATTGCTGCCTCAGCGCTGCTGGCGATAAGGCTCTTCGAACTGCAGAAAGTCCTGCTCGGCCAGGGCCGCCTGAATCCATTCCTGGGTGGCGGGCAGCTGGGTGACGCGCTGCACATAGGCGCGTACCGGGGCCGAGGTCGGCAGGCCGTAGCTGTTGATGCGCATGCAGACCGGCGCAAAAAAAGCATCGGCAATGCTGAACTGGTCAAACAGCATGGGGCCGCTGGCGGCGTTCAGCAGCGGGGTCCAGAGTTCCTCGAGCTGCTGGACATCGCTGCGCAGGTCAGCATGCTCGGCCCAGAGCCGGGCGCCGGTCTCCTGCAACTGGGCTTCGATATTCATGGGGCAGAAGCTGCGCAGCGCACCGAAGCCGCTGTGCATCTGCGCCACCAGGCTGCGCGCGCGGGCGCGCTGGGCCACGGTCTGTGGCCACAGGTGCTTGTCGGGGAAGCGCTCGGCCAGGTATTCGCAGATGGCCAGGCTGTCCCAGATGACCAGCCCCTCGTCGACCAGCAGCGGCACCTTGCCGGTGGGGGCGAGTGCCAGCGCCTGCAGCTTGAAGCTGGAGTCGGGGGCAAAGCTGTCAAAGCGCAGTGTGAGCTCTTCGAAGCTGATGCCGCTTTGGCGCATCAGCACCCAGGGCCGCATGGACCAGGATGAGTAATTCTTGTTGCCGATATAGAGCTTCATGGCGGACTCCTGTGTGTATCTGCCGCCGAGCTTATCAAGCTTGGGCCTGGCGGTCTGTGTGTTTTGATTCCACAGTCATGTCTGGGCGGCGCGGCGGATGATGTAATTGCACCACTATGGCAAATACTTCCACTTCTTCTGCAAACCTGGCCGCGCATGTGGCAGGGGCTGGTCACCACAAGGGCGCGCTGGTGCTGTTCTCGGGCGGCCAGGACTCGACCACCTGCCTGGCCCAGGCCCTGGCCATGTTCGAGCGCGTGGAGACGCTGGGCTTTGACTACGGCCAGCGCCACAGCGTGGAGATGCAGGTGCGCGCCGGCGTGCGCGAGCAGCTGGCTCAGCGCTTTCCCCAGTGGGCGCCGCGTCTGGGCGAGGACCATGTGCTGTCGCTCGACGTGCTCAAGCAGATCGGCGGCTCGTCCCTGACCGAGGATGTGGCTTTTGCCATGCAGGCCGACGGCCTGCCCAATACCTTTGTGCCGGGCCGCAATCTGCTGTTTCTGACGCTGGCCGGCGCGCTGGCCTATCGCCGCGGGCTGACGGTGATCGTCACCGGCGTCTGCGAGACCGATTACTCGGGCTACCCCGATTGCCGTGACGACACCATGAAGGCCCAGCAGCTGGCGCTGAACCTGGGCCTGGAGCGCCGGTTGCGCATCGATACGCCGCTGATGTGGCTGGACAAGGCCCAGACCTGGCAGCTGGCCCATGATCTGGGCGGCAGCGAGCTGGTGGAGCTGATCCGCACCGAGACCCATACCTGCTACCAGGGCACGCGCGATGTGCTGCACGACTGGGGCTATGGCTGCGGCAGCTGCCCGGCCTGCGAGCTGCGTGCATCGGGCTGGCAGAACTGGCGCGCCAGCCAGTCGGTGTCCTGAAATCGATAGCTGCTTGCGCTTGATGAAAAAGGACTTCAGGCTGAAAAAGCATTGAAGTCATTTGATTTGAAGTGGTAAATGCTCCTTAATAAGGAGCATTTTTTTCGATGAGTCCGACTCAGGCGCTGGGCCGCGTGGCGATCTGCCCGGCCTGAATCTGCGCCGTCATCTGGCTGAGCCAGGCCTGGCTCTCGGGGCGCTCGAACAGAAAGTCCCAGATGGCATCGTGCTGGCGCGGTGTCAGGCCGAGCGCGCCATGGCGGCGCATATGGGATTGCAGCCGCAGCACCTCGGGGTGCGTGAGCGGCAGCTGCATCACGGTCAGTGGCGGGCGCTGGCGGTAGCGGCGCTGGGGAATGTTCTTGCGGGGACGACTCATGGCAAAGCGATTCAAAGGTTAGACGGGCCAGACCACGCCGTTGTCGTTGAGGATGGCGTCCAGTGGCAGGTCATGGGCCTCGGGCTGGAAGTCATCGACATAGCCATTGGTGTAGCCCAGGCCCACGGTGAACGGGCGCGGGCTCAGCTCGGCCAGCGTGCGGTCATAGAAGCCGCCGCCATAGCCGAGGCGGTAGCCGCCGGCCGCATAGCCTACGCAGGGGACAAACAGCAGTGTGGGCACCAGCAGTTCGGTATCCTTGGGCTTGGGAATGCCATAGGCGTCCTCCTCCATCGGGCAACCGGGGTACCAGGCGTGAAAACTCAGCGTCTTGCGCTGTTTGTCTATCACCGGCAGCCCGATCCTGCGCCTTTGTGGAGTACCCTGTAGCTCGCCATCTTCCTTCCAGCGATGCAGGGCTGGCAGCGGATCGAATTCACCCTTGATGGGCCAGTAGGCACCAATCACGGTATCGGGCCGCTCCATCAGCCAAAAGCGCATCACCTGCTGCAGCGCATCGGCGCGTTGCAGGCGATCTGGAAGGTTGAGGCGCAGTTCAATCAACTTGCGGCGTAACGCTGCTTTGTCCATCGGATAATTTCCTCCATGCACTGGCTGAAGATTTTGACACCGCTTTGTGCGGCTTCCCTGTTGACTGTAGCTGCTCCGTTTGCGCAGGCACAAAACCCGGGCGACGCCGTGTTGCTGGATATGCAAAAAGCATTCCGCAGCCGCAACCAGACGGCGCTGACCCAGCTCCTGCCCCAGGCTGCCGGTCACCCTCTCGAACCTTGGGCCGCTTACTGGGAACTCAAGAACCGTCTGGAAACCGCGTCGCCCGATGAAATCCAGGGCTTTCTGAGCCGCTATGCCGGCACCTACCAGGAAGACCGCTTGCGCAACGACTGGCTGCTGCTGCTGGGAAAACAGCGTGACTGGAACACCTTCAGCCAGGTCTATCCCAAGTTCCGCATGCGCGACGACAAGTCCGTCACCTGCTACGCCCTGCTCGCCGATGCCTTGCAAGGCCGGGGCGCGCCCAATGTGGGCCAGCAGGTACGCGATCTGTGGCTGGCACAGAAGGATGCCGACGACGGCTGCACCACGGCCGCCGGCCAGCTGTATGCGAACAAGCTGATCACCGACGCCGACGTCTGGCGCCGTGCCCGTGTGGCCACCGAAGCCAATCGCCAGAAGGCGGCCCGTGATGCGGTCGCCATCGTCGCTCCCGAGGCCGCCGACCAGGTGGCGCAGGTGTTTGCCTCGCCCGCCAAATACCTGGCAGGCCAGAGCAAGGCACGCGGGCGCGAACGCAAGGAGCTGGCCCTGCTGGCCCTGATCCGCATGGCGGCCAGCGATCCCGATGCGGCAGCCACCCAGATCGAAGGCGGCTGGGGCGCTCAGCTCAATGGCGAGGAGCGCAACTGGGCCTGGGCCGTGGCCGGCAAGCAGGCAGCCTTCAAGCTCTCGCCCGATGCCAATAGCTATTTCGGCAAGGTGCGCCGCAACGAGGACCTGAGCGACGACCTGCTGGGCTGGAAAGCCCGGGCCGCGCTGCGCGCCGGCGACTGGAAGGCCGTGCGTCGCGCCATCGACGCCATGGGCCCGGAACGCACCGACCCGACCTGGGCCTACTGGAAAGCCAAGGCCATGCTGGCGGGCCGCCCCAATGCCGAGGAAAAGGCCGAAGCCCGCCAACTGCTGGAGGACACGGCCGGCAGCAGCAGCTTCTATGAACAGCTGGCTCTGGAGGAAATCGGCCAGCGCATCACCGTGCCGCCTGCACCGGCGCCATTGACGGCGCAGGAAAAGGCGGCGGCGCGCAGCAACCCTGGCCTGAGCCGCAGCCTGTATGCCATCGGCATGGGGCTGCGCAGCGAAGGGGTGCGCGAGTGGAACTACTCCACCAATCTGCACCAGCCGGGAGGCATGGAAGATCGCGAACTGTATGCGGCCGCCGATCTGGCCTGCGAGCGCCAGGTCTGGGATCGCTGCATCAACACCAGCGAGCGCACCAAGACCTTTGCCGACTGGAAGCAGCGCTTTCCCATGCCCTATCACGACACGGTGCTGGCCAAGTCGCGCAATATCGGGCTGGACCCGGCCTATGTCTACGGCCTGATCCGCCAAGAGAGCCGCTTCATCATGGATGCACGCTCGGGCGTGGGCGCTTCGGGGCTGATGCAGGTGATGCCAGCCACGGCGCGCTGGACGGCCAGGAAGATCGGCATGACGGGCTTCACTCCCGACATGATCAACGACCGCGACACCAATATCACCATCGGCACCTCCTATCTCAAGCTGGCGCTGGACGACTTCGAGGGCTCGATGGCGCTGGCCGCTGCCGGTTACAACGCCGGTCCGGGCCGCCCGCGCAACTGGCGCAACGGCCCCACGCTGGATGCCGCCATCTGGGCCGAAAACGTGCCTTTCAGCGAGACCCGCGACTATGTGAAGAAGGTGCTCTCCAATACCGCCAACTATGCGGCGCTGATCACCGGCCAGCCTCAGTCGCTCAAAAGCCGTCTGGGCACCATAGGCCCGCGCCCGGCCAATGATCCCGAAACCATGAAGGACTTGCCATAAGCGGGTGTCTCAATGAGCTGATTGCTCATTTGATGATAGTAAAAAGCGCTCTGCCTGAAAGGTGTGGAGCGCTTTTTTTATTGATTCTCCAAGTGCTCAGACAAGACCCGCGCCGAGGCGCGCGTGAAATAGCATGCAAAGCTCCCTGTAGGTGAATAACCTACAAACAGATGGCGAATGAGACTGGTTTGCGTTTACAAAAGTACATAATTGCAACCGTCAGAGCCCATAACGTCACATACAACCTCGGCTTTGTCTCCCTTTAGCTGCCTGCCAGCTGTCCAGAAGGCCCACCGGGCCGCCGCTTCCTACCCGTATCTGTGAACGGCCTGCCCAAGGCAGGCCGAGGAGTCATCATGTCCAACGCAGCTCTGAGCCGCGCCCGCCACATTCGCTGGCAACCCCGTTTACTGGCCCTGGCCGCTGCCGCCGCATGCGCCGGCAATGCTTTTGCACAAGCCAGGGAGTCCACCATGGAGGAGGTGGTGGTCTCGGCCTCCGGCTTCGAGCAGGAGCTGAAAAATGCCCCGGCCTCCATCTCCGTCGTGACACGCCAGGAGCTTGAGACCAAGAACTTCCGCGATCTGGCCGAAGCCCTGCAGGGCGTGGAAGGCATTGATGTGATGGGCGGCACCGGTAAAACCGGCGGTCTCGACATCAGCATCCGTGGCATGCCCAGCGACTACACGCTGATCCTGATCGACGGGCGCCGCCAGAACGTGGCGGGCGACGTCACGCCCAACGGCTTCGGCGCCGCACTGACCAGCTTCATGCCGCCCATGTCGGCCATCGAGCGTATCGAAGTCATTCGCGGCCCCATGTCCACGCTCTACGGCTCGGACGCCATGGGCGGCGTGATCAACATCATCACGCGCAAGGTCAGCAAGGAGTGGGGTGGCGAAGTCAGCGTGGGCGCCGGCATTCCGCAAGACAGCGAATGGGGCAACCAGTACAAGAGCAGCTTCTACATCAACGGCCCCATCAAGCAGGATCTGCTGGGTCTGGCCGTGCGCGGAAGCACCTTCAACCGCGATGCCGCCGACTGGGTGCTGGCCCCTGGCGCCGCACAGCCCGCCGGTGCACGCAACCCCGCGCCGGCGCAAAGCCGCCAGCACAGCCTGGGTGCCAAGCTGACGCTGACGCCCAGCCGCTATCACGACATCTGGCTGGATGTGGACCAGGCTCGCACCTGGTACAACAACGAGGATGGTCGTCTTGGCAATCGCGATGCGGTTGCCAAGCCTGGTTCGCAGCCCGGTTATCGCGATGCGCTGCGTTTCAACCGCGATCAGGTCAGCATCGGTCATACCGGCCGTCTGGGCTTCGGCACGCTGGAAAGCAGCCTGATGCATACCGAAACCGAGACCATTGGCCGCACCATCCCCGGCGCGTCGGTGCCCAAGGGCGACCCGCGTGCTGGCGCCGATCGCGAGCTCAAGACCTCCAATCTGGTGCTGGACAGCAAGCTGGTGGCGCCCGTGGGCGATGCCCATATGCTGACCGTGGGCGGCCAGTTCTGGGATGCCAAGCTCAAGGACGGCCTGCTGCCCCAAAGCCACAAGCAGACCATGTGGTCGCTGTTCGTGGAGGACGAATGGCGCCTGCGCCAGGGCCTGACGGCCACGCTGGGCGGTCGCTATGACCACCATGACGCCTTTGGCGGCCAGTTCAGCCCGCGTGCCTATCTGGTCTGGGATGCGACGACGAACTGGACCTTCAAGGGCGGCGTGAGCCAGGGCTTCAAGGCTCCGCGCCTGAATCAGCTGATCGACGGTGTCAGCGGCATTAGCGGCCAGGGCCAGACCATCAATATCGGCAACCCCAACCTCAAGCCCGAGACCAGCACCAATGTGGAGCTGTCGGCCCTGTTCGACAACAAGGCGGGCTGGACCAGCGCGGCCACGTTCTTCCATAACGATGTCAAGGACAAGATCGCCTCGGGCGGCTCCTGCACCACGGCGGCCATCTCCAGCTGCGCGTTCAATCCCACGGCCGATTACTCCATCAATGTGGACAAGGCCAAGACCTGGGGTCTGGAGCTGAGCAGCCGCGCCCAACTGGCCAAGGACTGGGCCGTCAAGGCCGGCTACACCTGGACCAACAGCGAGGTGATCGAGGGCGGTGTCAAGAACGGCCAGCTCGCCAATACCGCCAAGCATATTGCCAGCGCCCAGCTGGACTGGACGCCGAGCAGCCAGTGGCGCCTGTGGGCGCGCGGCGAGTACCGCGGCAAGAGTCCGCGCTTCAGCGGCTCCTACGACAATCTGAGCAATGCCAACAAGGCCGTGTTCGATGCCGTGGGCGATATCAAGGGCTATGCGCTGTTCCATCTGGGCGGCAGCTATCAGGTCAACAAGAGCCTGAGCATCAACGCCAGCATCTTCAATCTGTTCGACAAGGACTTCCGCAAGTATCAGCAGGTGAGCGTCAACGGCACGCCGACCTGGGTGAACAGCTACTTCCAGGGTGGCTCCTCGGTGTCGGGCGTGACGCAGGCCGGCCGTACCTTCTGGATCACGGCGAACATGAAGTTCTGAGGCTGAACGCTTCACGAGCGGCATGAGCTTCTGAATCAGGAGCTGTCAGCGCACTTTAACCATGGGTTTCAAACTGATTCAGGTCTGAAATCAAGGGTGAAAAAGCGCAGGCAGCTCCTGTTTTCATATTACCGATTATTTCTTGCACTTCTTTACAAATACTGGTTATGCGCATGGCAGACCAGCACTGAGTGAGAGGGGAAGTCGCAATGTCAGCTGCAAAAGGCCGCGTGCTCATCGCCACGCTGGGACTGGCCTGGGCTGGTGCCCTGATGGCACAGCCCGTCTACAAATGGGTGGATGCGCAAGGGCAGACGCATTACGGCTCGCAACTGCCACCGCAGCAGGCAGATGCGTCGCAGGTCAAGGTCTCGCCCAACGGCAGCTCGGGTGCGGGCGCGGGGCGCTTTGGCGAAGGAGCCGAGGCACGCAATCCCGACGGCACGAAGAAGCTGCCCAAGGGTGCTCAGGAAATGGCCGACGGTCTGGCCCAGGGTCTGAGAAAGGTCGACGGCAAGGAAGTGCCGCTGAACTGCGCGCTGGCGGTGGACAACATCCGCAGCCAGATCGAGACCATGCTGGAGAATGGCCAGAAAAACCTCAGGGGCGGCTATATCACCCAGGCCCAGTACGACAGCTCGGCGGGCAACTTCGTGAAGCTGCGCTCCCAGGCCACGGTCAGTGACTGCAAGGCCGCCACGGGCCGCTCGCGCGATATGTACCAGTGCATGACCAGCATGCACAACCATCTGGTCGGCTGCGCCGAAAAGCACAGGCCCTGAGCAGATCGGCCGCTTTCAGAACACGTTCTCAGGTCTCGGCCCACATGCGCAGCAGGTTGTGATAGTGGCCGGTCAGGCTGACGGTTTCCTCGGTTTCGCCGAGTTTTCCGCGCAGGCCGGTGATGGCCTGATCCATCTCGAACAGCATGGCCCGGCGTGCATCGTCACGCACCATGCTCTGCGCCCAGAAAAAGGAGCAGACCCGTTCGCCGCGCGTGACGGGCTCGACCCGGTGCAGGCTGGTTGACGGGTAGAGGATGAGGTCGCCCGCAGGCAGCTTGACCTCGTGCGTGCCGTAGGTGTCGACCACGACCAGCTCGCCGCCTTCGTAGTCCTCGGGTTCACAGAGAAACAGCGTGCAGGACACATCGGTGCGCAGCCACTGCTCGGAGCCCGCGACACGGCGAGCCGCGCCGTCCACATGCAGGCCGTAGGTTTCGCTGTCGCTGTAGCGGTTGAACAGCGGCGGCATGGTGCGCGCAGGCAGGGCGGCGCTGAAGAACAGCGGGTTGGCGGCCAGCGCCTGCAAGATGATGCGGCCCTGCTCCTGGGCCACGGGCGAGTGCTCGGGCAACTGCCGGTTGCGCTTGACCTGGGCGCCCTGGCTGCCCACGGTGGAGCGGCCGTCGACCCAGTCGGCAGCATCGATGGCGGCACGCATGCTGGCGACCTGCTCGCGGCTCAGGACATGGGGAATATGCAGCATCATGGTGAGATTTCTTTGAAATGGAGAAGCCCCGCTTGGGCGAGGCTGCAAGTCGGAAAGTGGATCGCGGTCGCTGAAGACGGCGCGATCCAGGTAAGAGACAGCGAGCAAGCGCCGCCGCGCAGCGAGGCTGTCGTCCCCCTCCGGCGCCCAGCGCCAGAGAGGGGGAAGGTGCGTCAGCGCCTCAGGGGGAGAACTTCCAATCAGAACTTGAAGTTTGCAGTCAGACGGGCCGAGCGTGCAATGCCGGGGAAGTAGCGGTAGCCGCTCTTGTTGATGGCCGCCACATAGTCCTTGTCGAACAGATTGAAGACATTGAGCTGGATGTCCAGATTCTTGTTCACGCGGTAGCTGGCCATGGCGTCAAACACCCAGTAGGAGTCCGTGTGGTTGGGCGTGCCCACGGCGCCGTCCGTGCCGCGCTTGAGGCCGCCCGCATAGCGCGCGCCACCGCCGACCGTCAGGCCGAAGGGCAACTGGTAGGTGCTCCACAGGCTGAAGGCATTCTTGGGCGTATAGGTCAGGCCGTTGCTGGCGTCGGCTGCCACCAGGGCACCGGTGTCGACCTTGGTGTTCTGCACGGTGTAGCCTGCGCTCACGCCCCAGGCCTTGTTGATCTGGCCGATCACGCCCAGCTCCAGGCCCTGCACGATCTTCTTGCCGGTCTGGCCCACGGTGCCGTCGGAGTTGGTGACGATCTCGTTGGTCACTTCGGTGCGGAACAGCGCGCCGCTGAGCATCAGATTCTTTTCCGCCAGCTCCCATTTGCTGCCCAGCTCCAGCGTCTTGGCCTTTTGCGGGTCCATATTGGGGTTGGCGGCATTGTTCACCGCGGCCGACAGCGCAAAGTTGCTGCCGCCCGGTGGCTGTTGCGAGAGCGCGTAGTTCATGTACACGCTGCCATTGGGGGCGGGCTTGTAGAGCAGGCCGGCCTTCCAGCTCAGCAAGGTGCCGGATTTGCTCAGGCCGTCCGACGTGGTGGGCACCACGGTGCCAGCAGGGTTGCTGCCGCAGGGTTGGGTGGTCGAGGTGGCCGTGCAGACCGCCATGGCGTTGTACGAGGTCTTGTAGCGGTCCAGACGCAGGCCCAGATTGGCTTGCCACTGGTCGTTGAACTTCAGCGTGTCGAAGGCATACAGCGCCACGGTGTCGGTCTTGCCCTTGCTGTCCGCGCCGTTGCGTACATAGGCAGGCAGCGTGACGCTGGAGTCAGGGTTGTATACGCTGACCCGGGTAGGCACTGAGCCTGAGGTCACCAAGCCGTAATTGGTCTGTTCCTCGCGCGTCAGCTCCAGGCCCAGGCTCAGATCATGCTGCACGCTGCCGGTGGCAAGGCTGGTGTTCAGATTGGTCTGGTTGGTCAGGATGCGGTTGACCTGATCCTTGGTGTTGATGAGCCGCGCCATTGACCATGTGGATGGATCGGCGGGGTTGGGAGTCTGCAGACCATTGCTGCCAAGCACGCCGCCCACAGAATATCCCTGGCCCATGATGGCCGAGAGCAGATAGTCCTGCTTGGTCTCGCCCCAGCGCGTGGTGTTGCGCAGCTTGGTGGTGGACGAGAAGTCATGCTCCACCTTCAGCGTGGCCATGGTGGCCGTCACATCGTCGTGGTCGGAGGCCGTGCCGTAGAAGTTCTTGCTGTTGACGCGTGCTGCAGAATCCAGAAAGGCGCGGCGGCCTGCATAGCCTGCAGCGTCGGGCGAGGTGTAGCCGGGCAGGCCGATGGTGGCAACGCCGCCGTCGGGCACATTGCTCTGCTTGATGTGCAGCAGGTTCACGAACACGCGGGTGGGCGAGTTCAGGCCGAAGGCAATCGAAGGCGCAATGCCCCAGCGGTCGTTCTCGATGCCGTTGCGGCCCGCCACATTGGCGTCCTGCGCCATGGCGTTCAGACGTACGGCCGTGCCGGTCTCGGCATTGATGACGCGATTCAGGTCGATGCTGGCGCGCTTGTAGCTGGCCGAACCCAGGCCCAGGGAGCCGCCGAAACTGTTGTTCAGATTGGCCTGCTTGCTCACCAGATTGATAGCGCCGGTGGGGGCGCTGCGGCCGTAGTCGGTGCCGGCCGGGCCCTTGGTGACTTCGACTTGGTCGATGTTGAACATATCGCGCGAGATCGAGCCTATGTCGCGCACGCCGTCCACATAGATGCTGCTGGAGCTGTCGAAGCCGCGCATATAGACGGCGTCGCCTGTGCTGGTGTTGCCGTTCTCGCCCGCGTAGAAGGTGCCGGCGCCGGGCACATTGCGCAGCGCCTCGGTCAGCGTGGTAGCGCCTTGCTCCTGCAGCAGTTGCTCCTTGATGACGTTGACGGTCTGCGTGGTGTTGACCAGCGGCTGGGTGAACTTGGGCGAGGACAGCTGGCCGGGCGTGTAGCCGGTGTCGGCCTTGCCTTCCACCTTGACTTCCTTGAGCGTGGTTTCTGTGGACTGGGCTTGCGCTGGCAGTGCTAGGGTGGCACCGGCCAGCACGGTGGCGCAGGCGACCAGACCGGCGGAGGAAGGCAAGCGACCTGCGGAATGCTTGCGGCTTTGGATATAGATGTTGGATTGAGCCATGTTGAAAGGACTAGAAGTGAAGACAGTTGGCTGGCGGGTATGGGCTGTCTGCACTTGTGATGCGGCCGCAGACGCTGGAGGGCGTGCTGGCGAGTCCTGGCTGGCTAAAGCGTATTCGGGTACGAATGCATTAAATGATAATGATTCTTAATATAACTTTGCGAAAATTTACGAAGAAAAGAGTCTTGCGTTGTTGCAGGACAACATGGTCGTGATAGGCGGGCACTCGCTTCACTTCGGATATGAGAGCGGCTACCGCCTTTCATTGCTGCATCTCAGGGCGATAGACCGTTGAAATCAACAAGCAGCATGCGCTGGCTGCTTCATTTTTTGAGAGTCCTTACGGTCGCGTCGCCTGGGCGCCGTCCAGTGCCTGCCGCAGCAGTTCATGCAGCAAGGCCTGCTGGGCTGCAGGCGTGCCGCTGAGCAGTTCGGTGGCTATCTGTTCGCGCCGGTGTCTGAGCTGGTCGAACAACTGCTGCCCTCGGGTGCTGAGTTGCAGGCAGCGCACGCGCTTGTCGGCTTCGCTGGCCGAGCGCTCCAGCCAGCCCTTGTCCTGCAGCTGGGCCAGGGTGCGCGCCATCTGGGCCTTGTCGGTATGGCTGTGCTCGACCAGTTCCTTTTGCGTGATGCCGGGGTGGCGACCGGTGTGCATGAGGATACGGAATTCGTTGAAGGTCAGCCCCGGTTGCACCGCTTCAAGCGACTGAAGCAGGCGCGCGCGAAACAGGTGCAGCAGATCGTGCAGCACCTCGAACACATCGGCAGCGATGGATGAACTCATGGTGGGAAAGGTTGTTTGTTGACTTAGTCAACTTATTAAGGGATATTTCGTGGACTTTATCAACTTAATGAAAATCATGTCCAACACCGAGACAGTGTCCATCATGCAGCGTGTACGCCACGAATTTCGCTCCCGCCATGTGCAGCTGCTGGCGCGCGAGCAGCTCAGCCCCGGCTTTATCCGCCTGACCGTGGGCGGCCCCGAATTGGCAGGCTTTGTCAGCGCGGGCTTTGACGATCACACCAAGCTCATCCTGCCCCAGGCCGGGATGGACAAGCCCAATCTGCCGCAGATGGTCGACGGTCGCCCGCATATCGACGGCGAGCGCCCCACCATGCGCGATTACACGCCGCTCAACTACGACGCCGCCCGCAACACGCTGCAGCTGGAGTTCGCCGAGCATGGCTCGGGCCCCGCCGTGGAATGGGCGCGCACAGCCCCCGTCGGCCAGTGGCTGGGCCTGGCCGGCCCGCGCGGCAGCCTGGTCGTGCCCGCCGATCTGGACTGGCATGTGCTGCTGGGCGATGAAAGCGCCATGCCCGCCATGGAGCGCCGCCTGGCGGAACTGCCGGCCGGCAGCCGCGCCATCGTGCGGGTGCAGATCGGCAATCAAGTCGATCAACGCCACTGGAGTAGCGCTGCAGCGCTGGACCTGCAATGGGTGAGTTCGCTGGCCGATGCTGTGGATGCGCTGGAACTGCCTGAAGGCGACGGCTTTGTCTGGGCGGCGGGCGAGAATCGTGCCATGGCCGATCTGCGCAAGCGCATTCTGGCCAAGCCCGGTGCCAATCCCAAGCGCATGCGGATTGCGTCCTATTGGAAGCAGGGTGAGGCCGCCCACCACGAGGAGCTGAGCGCGAATGACTGAAGAGGGAGACAGGCCTTCCCGGTCCGCCGCAATATGGCGTCGCAAGCTGCACAAGCGCTACACACCCCTGGTGTTTGCCTTCTACATGGCGCTGATCATGGCCTTCCTCATGTGCTGCATCATCGTGGCTGCCAACGGCGGCCTGAGCGCAGGCTACGGGTGGCGAGTGCTCAAGGCCTATGCACTGGCCATGCCTTCGGCCTTTGCCTGCGTGGTGCTGGTGCGTCCGCTGGTCATGCGGCTGGTTGCCGCCACTGTGCAGCGCTGAGCGTTCCTCACTGATTGAGCAGGATGGGAGTACCGGTTGCATCGCGCCGCAGCTCGGCCGCGCCGCTGGCCACCAGGCTCTCGATCAGGCTGTCCAGCCATTGCTGTACCGTTTGGGCATCGAAGTAGCCTTGGTGCAGGGTGCCGAAGTAGGGGGTGGCATGAACCCAGTCCTGCAGATCCTGCACTCTGATGCTTTGCCACTCCAGCAGCTTGTATTTGAGCAGTACCTTGGCAGCATAGCTGGCATGGCGTTCTGGAGCCTGGACAAAGCCTGCCAGCCGCTTGCGGGCAATGCCCAGAGCCGCCTGCACATCGCCAAACAAGCCGCCGTGTCCGGGCACGACAAGGCGGGGCTCCAGGCGCTCGATGACGTCCAGGGTCGCGGCGACCTCGTCAAAGGCAGCAATGCCTTCGATCTCGGGGAAGACCACGCCAAAGCCGTTCTCCCATAGTGCATCGGCAGAGATCAGGGTGCGGCTTTCGGGCTCGAACAGAATCACCGAATGCGGATCATGGCCGGGAGCTGCATGGATCTGCCAGTCGCGCCCCGACAGGCGCACCGTGCTGCCGGGCCGCAGCAGGCCCGTGACGGCAAAGCGCGGGCATTCCTGGCCCGTGGGGGCATAGCTGAGGGCGGCCTCGTCCCAGTTGCGCACCTGTTCGGCCTGACCCGGTGCGATAAAGGTCTGCACCTGTGGATAAGCCTGTTGCAGCGCGGCATTGCCGCCGCAATGGTCGCTGTGCAGATGGGTGTTGAGAATGCGCGCCAGCGGCTGACCTTCCAGCGTGCTTTCGATCAGCGCCAGTGTTTGTGCGGAGTGCGTGACATAGCCGGTGTCGATGACGGCAGCACCTTCGGCATCGCCAGCTTGCGCGGCAAAGACGATATTGTTGGCCGACAGCCAGCCGCGCTCCAGCACGGTCATGCCGGGTGGCAGTGGGACATGCGTTGTCGGGGATGCATTCATCGGGCAGGTCTCCTGTGCGGTGCTTTGTGTTTTGCACAAGCCTAGCAGACCGCTCATCGCGCAGCTGTCGCGCGGGCGGGCTGCTCAGTGCGATTCGGCCGAAGACAGGATGTTGCGGCGAATCACCACGGGTTTGCCGCCAAAGCGCTGCTTGGACAGCCAGTGCGCCAGGGCCGAATCGAGATGTGTCGCATGGCCGGGAAACCAGTCCACCAGGGCCCGGGTCAGATCGCGGCAAAGGGCTACATTGCCTTCGGCGAGCTTGACGCGGACTTCTGCCACCGACTTGAGCACGGCCGCATGTTCGTCGATATGGCAGTCGCGTGGCGGGAAGCCGGTGCTCAGCATCCACTGGTCCTCTTCGGCAAAGTGGTGCTGCAGATGGGCCTCCATGGCTTGGAGCAGCCCGGACAGCTGCTCGTCGCTGGCGGTTTCGAGCC
This sequence comes from Comamonas thiooxydans, assembly GCF_002157685.2. Lineage (NCBI taxonomy): Bacteria > Pseudomonadati > Pseudomonadota > Betaproteobacteria > Burkholderiales > Comamonadaceae > Comamonas > Comamonas thiooxydans. The sequence goes on along the minus strand of NZ_AP026738.1, from coordinate 5,300,750 downwards.
GGCCTGCCAGTTGCACGAATTCCTGGTGAATTTCGTCCATGGGGCCGTGTCCCATCAGCAGCGCGTCGCCCCAGGTCAGTGTGGGTGTCTCTCTCATAGCAATCTTCTTGTTGTCAGGCCGAGCCTTGTGCGGAAGATCCATTATGCAAGGGCGCTGGATTGCAGGCAGACAAAAGAAAAAGCCTCTTGAGGCTATGACTCAAGAGGCTTGTCTGGTGCGTGATACATGGATCGAACATGTGACCCCTGCCGTGTGAAGGCAGTGCTCTACCGCTGAGCTAATCACGCAATAACTGGTGGGTGATACATGGATCGAACATGTGACCCCTGCCGTGTGAAGGCAGTGCTCTACCGCTGAGCTAATCACCCGAAGACCGCAATTCTAGCAGCAACTTTGGAGGTCTTCGGGAAAACTCGTAAATTTTCTGAAAAAACTCAGTTCGACCGCAGCTCGCGCCTCAGGATCTTGCCCACATTGGTCTTGGGCAGCTCGTCGCGAAACTCGATATAGCGTGGCCGTTTGTAGCCGGTCAACTGCTCCTGGCAGTAGCGCATGACCCGATCCTCCGTCAGCGAGGGGTCGCTGCGCACCACATAGACCTTGATGGATTCGCCCTGCTGATCGTCCTTGACGCCCACGGCTGCACATTCGAGCACGCCGGGGCACATGGAGATGACGTTTTCCAGCTCGTTCGGATAGACGTTGAAGCCGCTGACCACCATCATGTCCTTTTTGCGGTCGATGATGCGGGTGTATCCCTCGTCGTCCAGCACACCGATATCGCCGGTGCGCATATAGCCATCGGCCGTGAAGGCCTTGGCGGTCTCTGCAGGCTGGTTGTAGTAGCTGTGCATGACGTTGGGGCCCTTGATGCACAGCTCTCCCGCCTGGCCGTTGGGCAGGTTGCGGCCTTCATCGTCCTTGATGGCGACCGAGATGCTGGGCAGAGGCAGGCCTATGGTGCCGGTGAACTCCTTGTTGGTGACGGGATTGTTTGTGCCTATGGCGCAGGTCTCGCTCATGCCCCAGCCTTCTATCATGGCGCAGCCCGTGGTCTGCTGCCACTGACGCGCCGTGCCTTCGGATGCCGCCATGCCGCCGGCCTGGGAGATGAACAACTGCGAGAAATCGAGCTGGCGGAACTCCGGGTTGTTGAGCAGCGCATTGAACAAGGTGTTCACGGCTGGCAGCACATGGAAGGGCCGCTTCTTGAGCACCTTGACGAATTTCGGGATATCGCGCGGATTGGGGATCAGGCTCAGGCTGCCGCCCAGTCGCATGGCGAACAGGCTCACGGTGAGCGCGAAGATGTGATAGAGCGGCAAGGCCGCCACGATATGGGTTTCATTGGCCTTGACCCTGCCTTCCAGCGCAGGGGTGAACCAGGTATGGGCCTGCAGCGTGGCGGCGACGATATTGCGATGGGTCAGTACCGCCCCCTTGGACAGGCCTGTGGTGCCGCCCGTGTATTGCAGAAAGGCAATCGAGTCCAGCGTGGCCGTGCTGGGGATGAGCTTGCGTCCAGCGCCCTCGGCCAGCGCCTTGCCGAAATGGGTGACCTGGCGCTGCTGGCTGCCGGCGCCTGAATCCGGGCCAAGGGGCAGGTCGAAGGCCGGCACCATCTTGGCCAGATGGCGCACGGCAAAGGTGATCCAGCTGCCGTACAGGCCGCCGAGCAGATCGCCCATGCTGGTCAGGCAGATATGGCGGATATGGCTGCGCTCCAGCACCTGGGCCAGGGTGTGGGCAAAGTTTTCCAGGATGATGATGGCCGTGGCACCCGAGTCCTTGAGCTGATGCTCCAGCTCGCGCGCGGTGTAGAGCGGGTTGACGTTGACGCAGGTAAAGCCTGCACGCAGCACGCCGGCCATGCTGACGGCGAACTGCGGCACGTTGGGCAGCATGATGGCCACGCGCGCCCCTGGCTCCAGGCCCAGGCTCTGCAGCCAGGCTCCCATCTGTGCGGATAGCCTGTCCAGCTCGGCATAGCTCATCCAGCGGTCCATGCAGACCGAAAACGGCCGCTCTGCATGCTGGCTGAAGGCTTCTTCGAGCAGGTGCACCAGCGAGCGGTACTGCTCGGGCTGCACATCGTGCGGCACGTTGGGCGGATAGTTCTTGAACCAGGGAGCGGCAGCGTCCATAGAAGAGGTACCTTGCAGAAGCCGCTCGTCGTCCAGGGAAGCGGGCGGCGGGTTGAACAAAGAAGGCCAGCGTGCAAAACCTGCGCTGCGGCTGATTCTGCGGATGCGGTCTGTCAGGGTCTACGGGGGCTTGTCCTAGGCGTTGAGCGGCATGCTTGCTACGCTGGGTCCAAGAACGCAAACACGTTCTGAGGAGGAGCAGCTTTGAATACCTGGTTCTGGCGCTGTGTGGTGATGGGGAGCTGGCTGGCGCTGTCGCTCTGGTGCAGCTATTGGTGGCCGCGCTCGGTTGCTGTGGCACTGCTGGGCGCGGGGATGATTGCGAGCGGAGCCGGGCTGCAACTGGGCACGCAGATGCTGATGATGCGTGCGGTGCTGCGCAGTCGTGGCTTGCCGCTGCCGCCTGCCATGGTCGCGCTGCGGGCCTGGTTTGCCGAGTGGCGCTGGGCCTGGCGGCTGTTTGGCTGGCAGATTCCTTTTGGCGAACATGCAGAGCCCGACGGAGTGCCTGTGGATCGCGAGGGCAAGCAGGTGCAAGGGCAGGTGGGCGTGGTGCTGGTGCATGGCTATTTCTGCAACCGTGCCGTGTGGGCCGTCTGGCTGCGCGGGCTCAAGGCACGCGGCATTCCCTGCATGGCCGTGACGCTGGAGCCTGCTCATGGCAGTCCTGTCGATGCCATGGTGGACGATCTCGACAGATGCGTGAAAGCCATGGTCCAGCAAACCGGCTGTGCCCCTCTTCTGGTCGCGCACAGCATGGGCGGTCTGGTGGTGAGGGCCTGGCTCAAGCGGCTCGATGCCGACGAGCGTGCGCGCTATGCAGCCCATGTGGTCACCGTGGCCACGCCGCATGGCGGGGCCTGGCTGGCGCGGTTTGCGCAGCGCCTGCCGGCCGTGGACATGCGCGAGGGCAGCGACTGGCTGCAGCGGCTGGGGCCGCCGCCCCGGGATGTTTCATTCAGCTGCTGGTGCAGCAGCAGCGACAACATCGTCTTTCCTCCCGACCTGGCTGTCCTGCCGAATGCGCAGTGCCGTCAGGTCGACGATGCAGCGCATATGCAGCTGCTGTTCGATCCTCGGGTCTGGCAGCACTGCCTGCAGTTGCAGGCGCAATTGCAGAGCGGGCATCAGGCAGCCGAGGGGGGCGCCTCCGTAGCCGATGCAGGGGCACGGGCCTGCGGGTCCTGAATCAGGTGGATGTCGGTGGCGGAAACCAGGGCGATCTTCTGCTCGGCGCAGCGCTGCAGCAGGCCGAACAGCAGGTCGCTGCGCGTGCTGTAGACATTGCGCGAACTGGAGACATGGCCGAAGCTGGTGATGTTGACCACGCTGCCGTTGATGGAGTCCACATACATTGAAGGGGCCGGGGTGCTCAGCACGGCCTCATGCTCGGCATACAGGCCCAGCAGCACCTCGCGCAGCTTGACGATATCGGTGTTCAGCGGCACCGAGAACGCGATCGAGATGCGGCCCAGCGCGCCGTCCATGGTCAGGTTCTGCACGGACTTGGTGATGAACTCCGAGTTGGGCACGATGACGGTGGATTTGTCATCGGTCTGGATCTCGGTGGCGCGCACGCTGATGCGGCGGATATCGCCGACCTGATCGCCGATGCGCACACGGTCGCCCAGCTTCACGGGGCGCTCGGCCAGCAGAATCAGGCCAGAGACAAAGTTCTGCGTGATGGCCTGCAGACCAAAGCCGATGCCGACGGACAGGGCGCTGGCCAGCAGAGCCACTTTTTCAAAGCCTATGCCCAGGGCTGCCAGCGTCCACAGGCCGGACAGCAAAATGCCCATATAGCGGGCCACGGTGCTGATGGAGTTGCGTGCGCCTATGTCCAGCTCGGTCTTGGGCAGAAAGGTCTCCACCAGCCAGTGCTGCAAGGCACCGAACAGCGTCAGTCCCGCCACCAACACCAGCAGGCCGCGCAAGATGGTCATGGGACGCAGGAAGGAGTCGCCCACGGGCAGGCCGTTGGTCAGCGTATCGGCCAGCACGATCAGGCTGCTGGAGTTGCCGAAGGGCGCGATCAGCGCCATCAGCCCCAGCAGCAGCAGACAGACACGCGTGAAGGCTGACAGCAGCACGCCGACCTGCTCCAGGCGCGAGGGCTTGAGCCCCGTGCCGGCCGCGAAGCCCTGGCCGATACGGCTCTCGCTGGAGCACAGCCAGGTAAAGAGGTCGTCGGCAAACTTCATCAGCAGCGAGGTGGCCAGAACCACCACGGTGATCCAGACCATTTGCGTGGCTGCGAATACCGAGAAGTTCAGATAGCCGATCAGCGCTGCGATGAGCGCGGCCAGCACCGTCAGATGCCCGCCCAGCCAGGCCAGCATCAGCCAGCGACTGGTTGCCGCAGGCCGGTAATCGTCACCATGGTGAGCGGCCTTCTCGCGCTCGGCCAGTTGCTGGCGCTTGCGTTGCTTGTTGATGACCATCAGCACCGACATGATGAGCAAGGCATAGACGAGCGCAATCAGTCCGTCCAGGGCCACGCTGCTGACGGCGCTGGTGCGTGCGGCAATGTCCACCGCGTTGAGCATCATGGAGAACCAGGTCAGGCCGGCGGCACCCCAGGCAAAGCGTGTGAGCGCAGGGGCGGCGATGTCGTCGATGTTGAGCAGTCGCCAGGTCGGACGCTTGGGCACCAGCAGGCTGGCGCTGACGGAGAGGAAGAAGGCGGCGACAAATGAGGATTGAATCCAGGCATCGGCCACGGTCTGCAGGCGCGGTGCAATCGCGTCTATGGAGCGCAGGCTCTCGATGAATACCAGACTGGCCAGGCCGGGCAGGGCCGTGCCCACTACCAGCATCCAGACAGCCAGACCCGTGCGGCGCAGCCGTCCGTTGGGCGCGCGTTCGGAGGCCGCAAATTTGCGGCCCGCATAGCGCAGGCCGATGCGCAGCGGGAACATCACGAACAGCGCCAGGGCGATGCCGGTCAGCGTGGCCGACCAGCCATGTTCGGCAATGGCTGCCGCAAAGCTGGCCTGGCCCTGGCGTGCAAGGGCTGCAATGCGTTGCAGGTCGGTCGGCAGATGCTCGGCAAACTGCTTCCACAGCGAAGGCGACAGCGGCGATGCCACCTTGCGGGCGATCTGTGCGTTGAACTGCTGGGTGCGGATTTTCTCGATGCTGTCCGTGGTCTGTTTGGCCTCCATGGACAACAGCTTGCCGCGCTTGAGCGCGGAGTCCAGCTCGCTGTGCTGCTGCGCCAGATCCTTGCGCTGCAGGCTCAGTTCGGGGGATTCCTCGCTGCCTTCGGCCACCGGCCCCAGCTGGGCAATGCGAGCATCGATCTGCTTGAGCAGCGGCTCCAGCGCCGTGACGGCATTGTCGGCATCGCGTTTGGACTGCAGGGCTTTTTCGGACAGTGCCTGCAGCGTTTCGGAGGTGTCGGCGTCATCGAGCGACTGGCGTACCTTGTCCAGGGTGTTCGATGCTTGTTGAATCTGGGCTATGGACGTGGTCTGGACATCGCCATTGGCAGGCAGCTCGGCCGCGACGGCCAGACCTATGCAAAGTTGGAGCGCCAAAAGCCAGCGCAGCAGTCGGTTGCAGCGGTAATGCATTGTGAAGAAGTGAGTGGGCGGCAGTTTGCCTCTGGCGCTCACTATAGGTGCAATGCTGCGGTCAGGGTTTCAGGGCGCAGCCAAGTCAAGCAGGGCTTGCAGCCTGGATATTCTGCGTCGATTGCTATTGAAAATGGAGCTTTATGCGCTTTTCTGAAAAGGAGTAGAGCCGAATTTCTATCTGAAAATTCGGCTCTTGATCTCGCGCTTGCTGGGGCCCGCGCCGGTATACATCCGCTGACTAAATCAGCTGTTCGCCAGGCAGCAGCTCCTTGGCACCAATGGTGGGCAGCTGACGCAACTGCTCGTACAGCGGCGCAAAGTCGGCATCGGCCAGGTTCAGCAGGTGGGGCATGTCGTCAATCACGAAATAGGTCTGCTGATAGGTGTCGATCTTGTAGAGCGTGCGCATGGTGCGCTCCAGTTGCAGCGGCAGACGATGCGGCTGCGGGCTGTTGACGCTGTACTCCAGCTCGCCCACGGAGCTGAGAATGCCTGCGCCATAGGCGCGCACGCCGCCGTTCTCACGGATCAGACCGAATTCCACCGTGTACCAGTACAGGCGCGACAGCATCTCGCAGGCGCCGAGCTCGGCGGCCTTGAGGCCGCCCTGTCCGTAGGCCTGGATGAAATCGGCCATGACGGGGTTGAACAGCAGCGGCACATGACCGAAGAGGTCGTGAAAGATGTCGGGCTCGACGATGTATTCGAACTCCTCGGGCTTGCGTATCCAGTCCGTGACAGGGAATTTGCGCTGGGCCAGCAGCGAGAAGAACGGTACCTCGGGAATCAGACCTGGAACGCCGACGATCTCCCAGCCCGTGGCCTTGAATAGTCGCTCGTTGATTTCCTCGAAGCGCGGAATGCGCTCCTTGGCGCCCAGCGACGGCAGGGCGTCGATGAAATGCTGGCTGGCGCGGCCCGGCAGCAGCGCGGATTGGCGCTCGTAGAGGCGGTGGTAGGTGTCATGCTCGGCCTCGGTATAGGCGGCATAGTCCTGCGTGCAGGTGTAGTCGGCATGGGCACGTGTGTAGTCGCCGCGTGGAGGGCGGTCGGACTGGCCATAGACGACGGGGGCCGCGCCGATGCCGCCGGTCATGGCGGTGTTGTTCTGGATGCTGTTCATAAGGCACTCCCTGAGATGAGGGGTCGCGAAGGCTGCGGCCAGAGCTCGTGGCCGGGGCGCAGCAGGGAAAAGGAGAAGCGAGCCGAAAGCTGGCTCAGTGCATCTGTATCTGGGCGCGCTTGACGAGCTGTCCGTAGCGCGCATGCTCGGCCTGCACCAGGCGGGCAAAGTCCTGCAGACGCAGGTCGTCGCGCACCACGCCCATGGCGTCGAAGTACTGCTGTATATCGGGCCTTTGCAGCGTCTGGGCAAAAGCATCCGACCAGCGTTTGGCCTGGCTGTCCGTGATGCCGGCAGTGGCAAAGATGCCGAACCAGGTGCTCAGATTCATGCCCTTGATGCTGTCGTCCAGGCTGGGCACTTCCGGCAGAGCCGGCAGCGGCGAGCGCCAGGTCACGCCAATGGCCTTGAGTCTGCCGGCCCGCAGATGAGGCAGGGCCGAGGCGATGTTGTCGAACATCAGATCGGCCGTGCCCTCGAGCAGGGCCGACAGAGCCGGTCTGGCCCCGCCAAACGGCAGATGCTGCAGCGGAACCTGGGTCAGCGACTGGAACCACTGGCCCGCAATATGGCCGATGCTGCCATTGCCCGCCGACGCATAGCGCAGGGCCTGCCGGTGCTTGGACATGAAGCGCAGCAAATCCTCGGGCGTGTAGATGCGCCACTGCATGGCCAGCTCGCTGCGCATGACCAGCACATGAGGCATGCGGGCCACGAGTGTCAGCGGCTGAAAGTCGCGCAGCGGATCGTAGGGAAGCTGGGGGTTGAGCCAGGGCAGGATGGCATGAGTGGCCACGGCACCCATCAGCAGCATGGGCTCGCGCGCTCCTGCTCTGGCCACCATGGCTGCCCCTGTGGAGCCCCCCTCGCCCGGGACATTGAGCACATTGATATTTCCCAGGGCCGTGGTCTCCTGCGTCAGCTTGCGCGCCGCACGATCCAGCGGGCCGCCCGCTGTATAGGGTACGACTAGGGAGAGCTCGTTGCGGCTGCGGCTGGAATTCGAAGGCAGTGCGCTCGCATCCCTGGCCGCATGGGCGCTGCTGGCGATCAGGGCAGTCGCTGATGCCACCGCCAGCGACAAGGCCTGGCGGCGGGAAAGATGCGAGGTCTCGGCAGGCGCGTCCATCCCCGATGTTCTGCAGTCCTCTGGGGCTGTAGAGGGGAGTTGATGTGGTCGCGGCACTTGATCCTTCCGGGCGTTGAAGCTGGCTGCGACGGCCCACGTCAGACGTGAATGCGGCAGTGCAGCATGACGGAAAGTATAGGGACGGAAATCGGCTGCCACATGGTCCGTTTGATGGAGTGGTAACCATTGGTATCTTTTTGAGGTGTTGCGTAGCGCCGGAGCCCGCGCCGGCCATGCTGCAAGCGAGCAGAAGAGGCGGGTGCAGGCCGAGGTGGCGCATGGCAGACTCCGTTGATCTGGCTCAGGTTTTGAGCACGCCGCGGCGCATCTGGTCGAGTTCCATGGTCTCGAACAAGGCCTTGAAATTGCCCTCGCCAAAGCCGCTATTGCCCTTGCGCTGGATGAACTCGAAGAAGATGGGCCCCAGCTGGTTTTCGCTGAATATCTGCAGCAGCAGCTCGCCCGGCTGGCCGTCTACCAGGATGTTGCGCGCCAGCAGCTCGGGAATGGGTTCCTGCAGCTCGGGGATGCGCTTGGGCAGCAGCTCGTAATAGGTCTCGCTGGTGTTCAGCAGCTTGATGCCGTTCATCTGCAGACCGTCCACGGTGTCGTAGAGATTGGTCGAGCCCAGCGCAATGTGCTGAATGCCTTCGCCGTGGTACATGTCCAGATATTCCTGAATCTGGCCGGCCTTGTCGTTGCCTTCCTCGTTGATGGGAATGCGGATCTTGCCGCAGGGGCTGGTCATGGCCTTGCTCTTGACGCCTGTGGCCTGGCCTTCGATGTCGAAGTAGCGGATCTCGCGGAAGTTGAAGATGCGCTCGTAGAACTCGGCCAGCTCGGCCATGCGGCCGCGGTAGACGTTGTTGGTCAGGTGGTCGATATAGGTCAGGCCCAGGCCCTCGGGGTGCAGATCGGCACCGGGCAGAGGCTCGAAGTCCACGTCGAAGAAGCTGATATTGCCCAGCTCACCGTCCTTGGCGCCATTCTTGCCGCGCCATTTGTCGATGAAATAGATCAGGGAGTCGCCAATGCCCTTGATGGCGGGGATGCTCAGTTCGCCGGGGGCGGCCTGCTGGGCATAGCCCCAGGCACCCAGCGAAGTGGCGCGCTCATAGGCGTACTTGGCGTCGTTGACGCGGATGGCGATGGCGCAGACGCTGGGGCCGTGCAGACGCGCGAAGCGCTGGGCAAAGCTGTCAGGCTCTGCATTGATGATGAAGTTGATCTCGCCCTGGCGATACAGGGTCACGTTCTTGCGGCGGTGCTTGGCGATGGCCTGAAAGCCCATGCGCTCGAACAGCTGACCCATGGCCACGGGATCGGGGGCCGCGTATTCGACGAACTCGAAGCCGTCCGTGCCCATGGGGTTGTCCCAGGTCTGGAACTGGCTGGCGTTGCTTTGGGTCAGCGGGGCGTTCATAGCAGAGGTCTCCATCGGGTAGGGGTGCAACACATGAAGAACAGGTGTCGACGATGGATGCACTGTAGGACAGGGCGTGGACAAGCTTCATGCAAAAATGCCTTGGCTGTAAACAGCTGAATGCATGAAAATTGCATAAAAAATTGATTTCATGCAATTTAAATGGTTATCAAGGGTTAACCATTAATAAAAACTGCGCTGTTTTTATAATCTGCCGCCATGAGTTCCATGCATACCATCGACAAACTGGATAAGGCAATTTTGCGCCGATTGCAGGCCAATGGCCGAGAAACTTATGACGTCATCGGGGAGCAGGTCGGCCTGTCGCCCAGCGCCGTGCTGCGCCGCGTCAAGCGGCTGGAGGAAAACGGTGTCATCGACCGCTATGTGGCTTTGGTGCAGCCCGAGACCGTGGGCCTGGGGCTGACGGCCTATATCAATGTGCGCCTGGAAAAATACACCGAAACCAGCAAGCGCAATCCCATGGATGTGTTCCGCGCCAGCGTGCAGACCTGGCCCGAGGTGGTGGAGTGCGTCTCCCTCACTGGCGAGATGGACTATCTGCTGCGGGTGGTGGTGGCGGACATGCAGCATTACAGTCGTTTCATCATGGACACGCTGCTCAAACACCCCAGTGTGCAGGATTGCAAAACCAGCTTTGTCATGGACCGGGTCAAGGTCACGACGGCCGTGCCGCTCTAAGCCTTCGCAGAGGTCCTTCATACGGACCATGACCTAGCCGGAAATAGACGCTAAGGTGTTGAATTAGCGGAAAATCCTTACAGGATTGTTGCAATGCAATATGTGGCTTGTGAAACCTCGGGTTTTTACCTATATTTCAGGCTATGAACCTCCCCAAAGACTGGTTGACATCGCCCTGGCAGGCCGGCTCCGGCTGGCTGCGAGACATGGGCAAGTCCCATGGCGCCGAGCGTCGCTCGCCGTCCTTGGTCCCCATCCGTTCGCTGAGCCCGCGCCATCGCGACCGCATCATCAAGCATCTGCTCAAGCTCGATGCGCGTGATCGCTATCTGCGCTTTGGCTATGCGGCCAACGACGAGCAGGTGCGCCGCTATGTCGAGCAGCTCGATTTCGAGCGCGACGATATCTTCGGCATCTTCAACCGTCGCCTGGAATTGATCTCCATGGCGCATCTGGCCTTTGCCGGCCACCCCGAGCATGAGAAATGCGCGGAATTCGGCGTCTCCGTGCTCAAGAGTGCACGCGGCAAGGGGCTGGGGGCACGTCTGTTTGCGCGTGCAGTGCTGCATGCGCGCAGCAAGAACGTGAGCATGATGTTCATCCATGCGCTGTCCGAGAACACGGCCATGCTCAAGATTGCGCGCAACGCGGGTGCCACGGTCAAGCGAGAAGGTTCGGAATCCGAAGCCTATCTGGAGCTGCCGCCTGCCGACTTCGAGACCCATGTCAGCGAGCTGGTGACGGAGCACCTGGGCGAGATGGACTACCAGCTCAAGAAGCAGGCCGTCAATTTCTGGGCTTTCCTGGCCGGCGTGCAGGAAGTGCGCAAGGGTGTGCAGGAAGGCCGGCACAAATCAGGCGAGTAAGTCGTTTTGTGAAGCCGGCAAGGCTGCAGCCCAATAAAGACAAGCGCAAGCAGATATCAAAATAGCTTTGACTGAGTGCGCTCGGTGACAGCCGCTCATGGCTTTTGTGAGCCAGCAAGCCGTCTGTCAACACAATCCGTTATTCTTGGGGACTTGTTTGACTACCGCACGTCCTGCACTCCAAGACAGTGTCTGACCCCCATCCTGCGCGACTTCCCGAGAAGGAAGACAAGCGAAGCTTCCTGCAAAAGGTGGCTGAGTTCATCCATCCGGCACCGGAGTCTCCTGATGAACTGATCGAAACCCTGGCCGAAGCCGAAGACAATCAGGTCATCGGCACCGAGTCGCGTGTCATGCTGGAGCGCGTGATTCGCATGGCCGACATGAGCGCCGGAGAAGTCATGGTGGCCGCGCCACGCATGGATCTCGTCAATATCGATGCTCCGTATGAAGAAATCCTGCACCAGGTTCTGACCACGGCGCATTCGCGCTTTCCGGTCTACCAGGGCGAGCGCGAGAACATCATTGGCATTCTCATGGCCAAGGATTTGCTCAAGCTGCAGCGCTCTCCCACCCTGAACATTCGTGCGCTGGTGCGCCCGGCCGTCTTCGTGCCCGAGAGCAAGGGCCTGAACGACCTGCTGCGTGAGTTCCGCGCCAATCGCAATCATCTGGCCGTCGTCATCGACGAGTTCGGCCGTGTGGCCGGCCTGGTGACGATTGAAGATGTGCTGGAAGAAATCGTCGGCGAGATCGAGGACGAGTTCGACATCCCCGAGGACGAGGGCGATATCTTTGCTCTGGCCGATAACAGCTATCGTGTTGCGGGCGATGCCAGCATCGAGCATGTGAGCGAGGAGTTCGAGACTTCGCTGCATGCCAGCGACCCCGATGCCGAGTTCGATACCATTGGTGGATTGATTGCCCATGAAATCGGCCATGTGCCCAAGCGCGGCGAGCAGATTCATCTGGGCGGGCTGGAGTTCACCGTGCTCCACACCAAGGGCGGCGCGGTGCGCTGGTTCAAGGTGGTGCGCGATCCTTCGCCGGATAGCTTGGTTCGCAACTGATCGCGACCTGCGCAAATCCGGGTCAGGCCTGGTGTGATGCCGGTGGAAATACTGGTTGTGCCTCTTGGTTTGCACAAGTCTTGGCGATACCTCGTATGCTTGAATTCACCCAACCGCCCGGTTGGGTGTTTTGTTAGTGCCTGCTGATTCCTATGACCACCACTGCCTCTACCGTTCAGACCGCTGCTGCCAGGCCTACAGGCTGGATGAGCTGGCTTTTGATGCTGATTGCAGGCGGACTGCAGGCCTTTTCTCTGGCCTGGCCCTGGGCTCGCGGCCAGGGCGACGGCTGGCTGAGCTTGGTCGGAGGCTATGGCCGTCCGTTGTGGTGGCTGCAGATCCTGTCGCTGGCGTTGCTGGTTCATGCGCTGCTGGCTGCCCGTACCGCCGCTCAGGCGGCAGGCCGGGCCTGGCTGTTCGGCACGGCCTGGCTGGCGGCCACCTTCTGGTGGCTCTTCATCTCCATGCACACCTATGGCGGATTGGCGGCGCCACTGGCCGTAGCTGCCGTGCTGGCGCTGGCGGGCTTTCTGGGTGGCTATTACGGCGTGGCTGCATGGTGTTTCAAGCGTCTGGCAAGGACGCCGGATGCATTGTCAGCGCTGGTCTTTGCGGCACTCTGGACGCTGGCCGAGCTGGCGCGCGGCTGGCTCTGGACCGGTTTCCCCTGGGGGGCTGCCGGCTACGCCCATGTGGAAGGCCCGCTGGCCGTGCTGCCGCGCTGGATTGGCGTCTATGGCACGGGCTTTGTGGCGGCCTGGGCTGCAGCCTGGCTGGCGCTGCTGGTCTGGCGCATGCGAAGCAGGTCGGCGGTACTGAAATTCAAGCCGGCCCTTGCATCTGCGGTGGCCCTGGGTCTGGTCTGGGGCGGGCTGTGGTGGTCGCGTGATGCCGCCATTGGAGCACCTGGTCAGCAGCCCGGCATGAGCGTGGAGCTGCTGCAGGGCAATATTCCCCAGGATGAAAAGTTTGAATTGGGCTCGGGCGTGGTGGTGGCGCTGCGCTGGTATGCCCAGCAGCTGCATGACGCCAGTGCCCAACTGGTGGTGGCGCCCGAGACAGCCATTCCGCTGCTGCCTCAACAGCTTCCCGAAGGCTATCTGGACTATGTGCGTGCACCTTTTGTCGCCAAGGACTCCAGCCGTGCGGCGCTCGTGGGGCTTCCACTGGGCAACTGGGATAAGGGCTTTACCAATACGGTCGAAGGCTGGCTGCCCGGGCAGGCTCAGCCGTATCAGTACGACAAGCACCATCTGGTGCCGTTTGGTGAGTTCATTCCGCCCATGTTCCGCTGGTTCACCGAGCTCATGAACATTCCGCTGGGCGACTTCAATCGCGGTGCACTGGGCCAGCCGTCCATGAGCTGGGCGGGTGAGCGCCTGTCGCCCAATATCTGCTACGAGGATTTGTTCGGCGAAGAGCTAGCGGCCCATTTCGGCAATGCGGCGACGGCACCCACGGTGCTGGTCAATCTGAGCAATATCGGCTGGTTTGGCGACTCCGTGGCCATCGATCAGCATCTGTCCATCAGCCGCATGCGCGCGCTGGAGTTCGAGCGCCCCATGTTGCGCGCAACGAACACCGGAGCCACAGTGGTGATCGATCACAAAGGGCAAGTGGTGAAAGCACTGGCGCCTTTCGAGCGCGCGGTGCTGCAGGGCCGGGTTCAGGGGCGTGAGGGGCTGACGCCTTATGCGCGCTGGGTACATGCCCTGGGCCTGCTGCCTCTGACGCTGCTGTGCCTGGCGCTTTGTGCGCTGGCCTGGCGGTCATCGAAAAGGTCGGAGAAGGCGTAGCGGCGCGCACGGAATAAGCCACGCTGACATCAGCAGCTGTGGCATTTGTGGCAGAGTCTTGGGCCTGAAAACGGGTATTGTGTCCTGGGTAGGGGCGCGAGCCTTGATAATCCCTGGTTGTACCGCCCGCAGTGGGCGCGCGCAGCGGGCGCGGGTCCCGTCACCCAAAATACAGAGTAACAGGTAGCTTGCACAGGCTGCCGCGGAGCAATTGAGAGAATGGCTGAATCTTTTTCCTACGAACAACTGATCGCGTCCGGCGAAGGCAAGCTGTTTGGTGCCGATAGCGGACGTCTGCCCCTGCCTCCCATGTTGATGTTCGATCGCATCACACATATCTCCGAGGACGGCGGTGCCCACGGTCTGGGCAAGATTGTTGCGGAACTGGACGTCAAGCCCGACCTGTGGTTCTTTGATTGCCACTTCCGTGGCGACCCCGTCATGCCCGGTTGCCTGGGCTTGGACGCCATGTGGCAGCTGATCGGCTTTTACCTGACCTGGCTGCGTTTGCCGGGTCGCGGTCGTGCCCTGGGTGCAGGTGAAGTCAAGTTCACAGGTGAAGTAGGCCCCGATGTCAAACTCGTGACATATGAAATTGATATCAAGCGAGTAATCAAGCGCAAGCTGAACATGGCCATCGGCGACGCACGCCTGCTGGCCGACGGCAAGGAAATTTACGTGGCCAATGACCTGCGCGTGGGTCTGTTCCTGCGTGAAGGTGATGCCAAGGGAACGGCAGCATGAGCAAGAAGCGGGTAGTGATCACCGGCGCGGGCATTGTCTCGTGCATCGGCAATGACCTGGCAACCGTGGAGGCCTCGCTGCGCGAGGGCAAGAGCGGCATCAAGGCCATGCCCCAGTTCACGGAGCTGGGCATGCGCTCGCAGGTGGCAGGCATTCCCGAGATCGATATCGAAGCGCGCATCGACCGCAAGCAGTTGCGCTTCATGGGCGATGCTGCGGCTTATTCGCAGATCGCCCTCGAAGACGCGATCAAGCAAGCGGGCCTCACGCCCGAGCAGGTGAGCAGCCCGCGCACCGGTCTGATCATGGGCTCGGGCGGCGGTTCGCCGGCCAACCAGATCGAGGCAGCCGATACGCTGCGTGAAAAAGGCATCCGCCGCGTCGGCCCTTACCAGGTCACACGCTGCATGAGCTCCACGGTGTCGGCCTGCCTGGCAACCAACTTCAAGGTCAAGGGCATCAACTACTCCATCACCTCGGCCTGCTCCACCTCGGCCCACTGCATCGGTGCTGCGGCCCAGCAGATCGCCTGGGGCATGCAGGATGTGATGTTTGCCGGCGGCGGCGAAGAGCTGTCCTGGGGCATGTCGCTGCTGTTCGACGGCATGGGTGCCATGTCCAGCAAGTACAACGAGACGCCAGAGAAGGCCTCGCGTGCGTACGACGCCAACCGCGACGGCTTTGTGATCGCCGGCGGCGGCGGTGCCGTGGTGCTGGAAAGCCTGGATCATGCGCTGGCACGCGGTGCCAACATCCTGGCCGAAGTGGTGGGCTTTGGCGCCACCAGTGACGGTGAGGACATGGTCGCTCCTTCGGGCGACGGCGCCATCGCCTGCATGAAGCAGGCCATGGAAACCGTGGATGCGCCCATCGACTACATCAACACCCACGGCACATCGACCCCAGTGGGCGATATGCAGGAAGTTCGTGCCATGCGCGAGCTGTTCGGTGACCAGGTGCCTCCGTTCTCGTCCACCAAGTCGCTGACTGGCCACTCGCTGGGCGCGACCGGTGTGCAGGAGGCGATTTACTGCCTGATCATGCTGAACAAGGGCTTTATCGCAGGGTCCGTGAACGTGGAGACGCCCGATCCGCTGCTGGGCGACATGCCTCTGGTCACCCAGACCCGCGATGCCGAACTCAAGACCGTGCTGTCCAACAGCTTTGGCTTTGGCGGCACCAATGCCTCCCTGGTGCTCAAGCGCTGGGAAGGGCAGTAAGCGCCGGAGTCTTGGATCGCGAGCCCGCTTGGCCTTGAGGTAAGCGGGCTTTTTTCTGTTGTCGACTACTGTCTCCCCCATGAAGATCGCAATTCTTGACCGTGATGGCACCCTGAACCAATGGGGAGCTCAAGGTTTCATTGGTCGGCCCGATGAGTGGGTTGCAGTCCCCAGTGCGCTGGAGGCGGTTTCGCGCCTGAACCGTGCTGGCTGGCATGTGGTGGTCGCCACCAATCAACCGGGGCTGGGTCGCGGGCTGTTCGATGTGATCGAGCTCAACGCCGTGCACGCCAAGATGCACCGGGAGATGGCCGCTGTCGGCGCGCGCGTGGAAGCCGTGTTTTTCTGCCCGCATGCTCCCGATGAAGATTGCCAGTGCCGCAAACCCGGCGCAGCGCTGTTCGAGCAGATTGCCGATCGCTACGGTGCGGAAGGCCATGAAATCTGGGCCATCGGCAGCGGTGTCGAGCATTTGCAGGCGGGAAAGGCTCTGGGCGCCCATCTGGTGTTCGTGGAGTCCACCGCCAGGCCCGAGTGCAGCAGCGATGCCGACCTGCCTGAAGGCAGCGAGCGCTATCCAGATCTGGAGGCCGTGGTGAATATGCTGTTGCCGCTGGGAGGGGATGAGGATGCTCCACCCCTGGATTCGGCGCCTGCCTCGCACTGATTTCAGGTTTCAGGTCAAAATAGATTCAACTGCTTGAAACAGCAGCGCAAGCTGCTATGTTTCTTGTCGAAAACCGTGCCCATTCCATGGGCCAGGCTACCGGCCTGCGCTCACGTCCTTCGATTGCTGTCATGTCCCTGATTCGCTCCGTCCTCCACATGTTGTGGATGGCTATTACCGTCATTCCCTACACTTTCGCGGTGCTGTTGGCCAAGTGGACCAGCGGCTCATCGACCAAGGCATACAGCGCTGCCCGCGCCTGGCTCAAACTTTCGGTGGACAGCGCCCGTGTGATCATGGGGGTGCGGTATCAGGTGCAGGGTATGGAAAACCTGCCTGCGGATCCCAAGCAAGGGGTGGTGCTGCTGGTCAAGCACCAGTCCACCTACGAGACTTTTCTCATGCCTGCCATCATGCCGCGCCCGCTGGCCTATGTGTTCAAGAAGGAGTTGCTGAAGGTGCCATTCTTCGGTTGGTCCATCGGTGCACTGGACATGATCCACATCGACCGAGCCCAGCGTTCGCGCGCCTTTCACAAGGTGGTGGAGCAAGGCAAGCGCCTGCTTGATCAAGGCATCTGGGTCATCATGTTTCCCGAAGGTACACGTGTGAATCGCGGAGAGGTGGGCGAGTACAAGACCGGCGCCACCCGTCTGGCCATCATGACGGGGGTGCCCGTGGTGCCCATTGCTGTTACCTCTGCCAAGTGCTGGCCGCGCAAGGCCTTCATCAAAAGGCCCGGCGTGGTGGATGTGTCCATAGGCAAGCCCATTTCTTCGGTGGGCCGCAAGCATGACGAGCTGATGGTCGAGGTCGAGGCATGGATCGAGTCCGAAATGCAGCGCCTGGACCCCGAGGCCTACCGCAGATAAGGCAAAACTGCCCATGTCCACAGGCGATAGCTTGCAGCAAGCTTGGCAATGGCTGGTTCCGCCTGTGGTGGGGGATGGGCGGGGCGGGTTGGTGCCGCGCAGGCGCCGGCGTAGCGGCCCTGAAGCCATTGAACAGCGTTTGGATCAGTCCGAGCTGGAATTTGAGAGTAATCAGCTTGTAGCGCCCGTCAGTATTTCGGTGGGTGCTATTGATCCTGAAGAGGATGAGCTGCCTGCAGAGCCGGCACTTCTGGTACATCCGGAAGCCAGCCACAGCGCCCGCTTGCAAGGGCGTGAGGTGGCTTATCTGCTGCGCCGTTCGGCGCGCCGCAGCATAGGCTTCAGCGTAGGGCAGCAAGGGCTTGAAGTCACCGCTCCGCAATGGGTGGCCATGCGCGAGATCGAATCAGCGCTGCAGACCAAGGCCGGCTGGATTGTGCGCAAGCTGCAGGAAGCCGGACAGCGACAGCAGATCAAGCTGGAAGCGCGCATTCTCTGGCAGGATGGAGGCGTGCTTGACTATCTGGGCCAGCCCATGAGTTTGCGGCTGACCGGGGATGCGTCACAACTGCTGCGTACCCGCCAGACGCATAGAGAGCAGGGGATCGATGGCTCGCAAAGCCTGCATCTGCCCTTGCCGACAGGGGCACCGCCTGCCCAGGTGCGTGCAGCCGTTCAGGTCTGGATACTGCGGGAGGCGCGCAGCTATTTCACGGCCCGCATGCTGCACTTTGCCGCACTCATGGGCGTGCGCTGGAATGCGCTGCGCCTGACAAGTGCCAGCACGCGCTGGGGCAGTGCCAACAGCAGCGGGATCATTCGTCTGAACTGGCGGTTGATGCAGCACAGCCCGCAAATCATCGACTATGTGGTGGTGCATGAGCTCGCCCATCTGCATCATATGGATCACAGCCCGCAGTTCTGGGCTGTGGTGGCTCAGGTGCTGCCCGACTGGAAGCACTTGCGCAGAGCATTGAGAGACAGGCCTCTGCCCGTTTGGGAATAGCGGCAATGACCGAGACTAGGAATGAAATGAGCAATACAACCCAAATCCAACCCGCTGCCGGCTATGCTGGCGATGTGTCGGCGGAGCTGGCCTGGCAATGGCTGCAGGCTGGTGAAGCGGTTCTGGTTGATGTGCGCACCGATGCCGAGCGCGAGTGGGTGGGCAAGGTGCCAGGCGCTGTTGCCGTGGCCTGGAAGCAGTGGCCCGGCATGGCAGCCAACCAGAACTTTGACGCCGAGCTGCGAGCAGCGGTACCCGAGGGCAAGAAAGTGGTGCTGCTATGCCGCAGCGGTGTGCGTTCTGTTGCGGCGGCCCAGCGTGCTGCGGGCCTGGGAATCGAGGCCTACAACATTCTTGAAGGTTTTGAGGGCGACGTTGACGCCAGCGGCCAACGAGGCCAGTTGGGTGGCTGGCGCAAGCGCGGCCTGCCCTGGCATCAGTAATGCGCAGGGCCTAGCCTGCAGCTTCTAGACCGAGCGATAGCCGTTGGGGTTCTGGCTTTGCCAGCGCCATGTGTCGGCGCACATGGTGTCCAGATCATGCTTGGCTTGCCAGCCCAGGGTTTTCAGGGCGTGATCGGGGTCTGCGTAGCAACTGGCCACATCCCCTGGGCGGCGGTCTGTAATCGTATAGGGAAGGGTCTTGCCGCAGGCTTTTTCGAAGGCATGGAGCACTTCGAGCACGCTGTAGCCATTGCCTGTGCCCAGGTTGATGGTCAGCAACTCGGGCTTGGCCAGGCCGGCCAGCTTCTCGAGTGCCTTGACATGACCCCGGGCCAGGTCGACGACATGGATGTAGTCACGTACACCGGTGCCGTCCACGGTGTCGTAGTCGCCGCCAAAGATCTGCAGCTTTTCACGACGGCCCACAGCGACCTGTGCCACAAAAGGCAGCAGGTTGTTGGGAATGTCCGAAGGATCTTCACCAATCAGGCCGCTGGCATGGGCACCAATGGGATTGAAGTAGCGCAGCACGGCCAGCGACCATTGGGAGTCGGAGTGGTAGAGGTCCGACAGAATCTCTTCCACCATCAGTTTGCTGCGGCCGTAGGGATTGGTGACCGACGTAGGATGTACCTCATTGAGAGGCAAATATTGTGGCGAGCCATAGACTGTTGCCGAAGAGCTGAACACCAGATTGCGCACATCGTGCTTTTTCATGGCGCGCAGCAGCACCAGGGTGCCATTGACGTTGTTGTCGTAGTAGTCCACAGGTTGGGCAACGGACTCGCCCACTGCTTTTTTGCCGGCAAAGTGCACGACACTGTCAATGCCATGCTCCTGCAAGGCCTGCTCAAGCGCAGCTTGATCGCGAACATCGCCATTGATCACGGCAATGGTGCGTCCAGTGATTTGCTCCACACGGCGGATTGCTTCAGGATGGCTGTTGCTGAAGTTGTCAAAAATCACGACTTCATGACCGTTGCTGATCAGTTCGATGGCTGTATGGCTGCCGATATAGCCGGCACCGCCTGTGAGCAGAGTTTTCATAAGCTGCAGTCTAACTTCGAGTTAAATGAAAAAAGCGCTCATGCGAGCGCTTTTTGCGGCTGTATTTACAGAGCCAGATTTAGAGCGCCGGAATGCGCAGCTTCTGGCCAGGATAGATCTTGTCCGGGTTGCTGAGCATGGGTTTGTTGGCTTCAAAAATAACGTTGTACTTGTTGGCATCACCATAGTACTTCTTGGAGATGGCCGACAGAGTGTCACCGCGTACCACATCGTGGTATTGGGCTTCGGGCTCGGGGTTGGTGACCGTCATCAGGTTGTCCACCGACTGGACATTGGCCACATTGCCGCAGCACAGCGTCACTTTTTCCTTGATGGCCTGGGTGGGGGCGGTGCCGTTGACTGTTACCTTGCCTTGAGAAGCATCGAATTGAACCTGCAGATCGGATACGCCCAGATTCTGGGTGTTGATATAGCTGGCGATCGCCTGAGCCGCCTTGACATTCAAGTCTTCGGCCGGTGCAGCTGCATGTGCGTCGCTGCCGCCAAACAGTTTTTCTCCGGCTTCCTTGATGAAACTGAACAGACCCATGGTTTCGACTCCTCAAAAGTAGTGGAAGAAAGCGGTTCACTTTAACGGGAAATCGAAATGATTTCTTGCAGGGGATGGACTGAGCGCTTTCTTTGACAATTTCCTGCGCACTTGTAATGAATGTGACAAGCGGCTGTCTGTCACAGAGAAAAGTGCTGATAATCCGCCGCATGACATTTTTGGCCATAGACATTGGCAACACCCGTTTGAAGTGGGCCATGTATGAAGATCATCGCCCTGGTGCTGCCTTGCTGGCCCATGGAGCGGAGTTCCTGGAGCATATAGAGCGCCTGGCAGAAGGTGCCTGGGCCGGGCTGCCAGCTCCCGAGCGCATGCTGGGCTGCGTGGTTGCCGGTGAGACGGCAAGGCGCAGGGTGCACGAGCAGATCGAGCTCATGCTGGGCTGGAATCTCGAGCCTCAGTGGGTCGTTCCTTCCGTTGCAGAAGCTGGCGTGACCAATGGCTATGACCATCCTTCCAGGCTGGGTGCGGACCGATGGGTGGCCATGATTGGTGCGCGTCACCACATGTTGCAATTGGGCGATGCCCGGCCCTTGATCACGGTTATGGTGGGGACTGCAGTGACGGTCGATGCCATGGATGCGCAAGGCCGATTTCTGGGCGGCCTGATCATTCCTGGGCATGGCATCATGCTCAGGGCCCTGGAAGGCGGCACTGCGGGCCTGCATGTGCCGACGGGTGAAGTCAGATGCTTTCCCAAGAACACCAGCGATGCGCTGACCAGCGGCGGCACCTATGCGATCGCTGGTGCGGTGGAGCGCATGTACCAGCATCTGGCAGAACACTGCGGTGCAGAACCGATGTGCATCATGGCGGGCGGCGCCGGCTGGAAGATGTCTCCCAGCATGACCAGGCCTTTTGAGCTGATCAACAACCTGATTTTTGATGGCCTGCTGGTGATGGCTGAAAAGCGCTGGGGTTGAGTGTGCTGGCTTGATGGTCGTGGGTTGGGCTCTTCTATCGCTATCACTGAAATTTAGAGGCAGCTCTCTATGATTTTCGTAACCGGCGGTGCAGGCTTCATCGGCGCCAACTTTGTTCTCGATTGGCTGGCACATGTGAATGAGCCCGTGGTCAATATCGACAAACTGACCTATGCGGGCAATCTGGAGAATCTGGCCAGTTTGAAGGGCGATGCCCGCCATGTGTTTGTGCAGGCCGATATCGGCGACAGTGCACAGCTGGCGCAATTGCTGGCGCAGTACCAGCCTCGCTCTGTGGTGAACTTTGCGGCCGAGTCTCATGTGGACCGCTCCATTCATGGTCCCGAGGATTTCATACAGACCAATGTGGTGGGCACTTTCCGCCTGCTGGAGGCGGTGCGCGCTTATTGGAATGGTCTGGAAGGCGAGGCCAAGTCCGGTTTTCGCTTTTTGCATGTCTCCACCGACGAGGTCTATGGCACGCTGGCGCCGACCGATCCTGCATTTACCGAAGAGCACAATTACGAGCCCAACAGCCCGTACTCGGCCAGCAAGGCGGCTTCTGACCATCTGGTGCGGGCCTGGCATCACACCTACGGTCTGCCGGTGCTGACGACCAACTGCAGCAACAACTACGGCCCTCTGCATTTCCCCGAAAAGCTGATCCCGCTGGTCATTGTCAATGCGCTGGCCGGCAAGCCGCTGCCCATCTACGGTGACGGCATGCAGGTGCGTGACTGGCTGTATGTGCGCGACCATTGCAGCGCCATCCGCCGTGTGCTCGAGGCCGGCCAACTGGGCGAGACCTATAACGTGGGCGGCTGGAGCGAGAAGGCCAATATCGACATCGTCAAGACCCTGTGCAGCTTGCTCGACGAGCTGCGCCCGCGCGCCGATGGCAAGGCCTATGCCGAGCAGATCACCTATGTGACCGATCGTCCCGGCCATGATCGCCGCTATGCGATCGATGCGCGCAAGCTCGAGCGCGAGCTGGGCTGGAAGCCTGCCGAGACCTTCGAGACCGGTATTCGCAAGACCGTGCAGTGGTATCTGGCCAACCCCGAGTGGGTGGCCCATGTGCAGTCGGGTGCCTACCGTGACTGGGTGCAAAAACAGTACACCGGCGAGGCTTCGGCATGAAGCTGCTGCTGCTGGGCAGGAACGGTCAGGTCGGCTGGGAGCTGCAGCGCAGTCTCGCCCCTTTGGGCGAGGTGATTGCGCTGGACCGCCAGAGCGTGAATGTGGATGGAAATGGCCTGTGCGGTGATATCGGCGATCTGCAGACACTGGCGCAGACCATTCGCAGCGTGCGCCCGGATGTGATCGTCAATGCCGCAGCGCATACGGCAGTGGACAAGGCCGAGAGCGAGCCGGATCTGGCTTGGCGCCTGAACGCCGAAGCCCCCGAAGTCATGGCACTGGAGGCCAAAAGCCTGGGCGCCTTGCTGGTGCACTACAGCACTGACTATGTCTTCGACGGCTCCGGCAGTGCGGCGCGCAAGGAGGGTGATGCGACCGGGCCGCTATCGGTCTATGGCCGCACCAAGCTCGAGGGCGAGCAGCGGATGGCGGCCACGCATTGCCGCCATCTGATTTTTCGCACCAGCTGGGTCTATGCAGCGCGTGGCGGCAACTTTGCCAAGACCATGTTGCGTCTGGCGCAGGAGCGTGAGGCGCTCAGCGTGATCAACGATCAATGGGGCGCCCCCACCGGTGCCGATCTGATCGCCGATGTCACGGCCCATGCCGTGCGCCATATGAGCGCTCATGAAGGCGATGGCGGTCTCTACCATCTGGTTGCCGCAGGAGAAACCAACTGGCATGCCTATGCCAGCCATGTGATCGAGCACGCACAGAACCTGCGACCGGATCTGGACTGGAAGGTGCAAAGCATTGCTGCCGTGCCGACCACGGCCTTCCCGACAGCGGCGGCGCGACCCTTGAACTCGCGCCTGGATACGCAAAAGCTGCAAGCGACCATGCAACTGCATCTGCCCGCATGGCAGCAAGGCGTGGAGCGCATGCTGCGCGAGATTCTGTAATTTTCAAATAACTCGCTTCAGGCGCTTATCTGCAAAGCGTTGGAAGCCATCCCTTGATTCATCATGACGACACAGCGCAAAGGCATCATTCTGGCTGGCGGCTCCGGCACCCGTTTGCACCCCGCCACCCTGGCCATCAGCAAACAGCTGCTGCCGATCTACGACAAGCCCATGATCTACTACCCGCTGAGCACGCTGATGCTGGCGGGCATCCGGGACATTCTGATCATCAGCACGCCGCAGGACACGCCGCGCTTCGAGCAACTGCTGGGCGATGGCAGCCAGTGGGGCCTGAATCTTCAGTATGAGGTGCAGCCCAGCCCGGATGGCCTGGCCCAGGCTTTTTTGATTGCCGAGTCTTTTCTGAGGGGGGGCTCCTGCGCGCTGGTGCTTGGAGACAATATTTTTCACGGCCATGATCTGCAGACCTTGGTCAAAGTTGCCAATCAGACCCAGGATGGAGCGACGGTGTTTGCCTATCATGTGCAGGATCCCAGCCGCTACGGTGTGGTGGAGTTTGACCAGCAAGGGCAGGTGCTCTCGATAGAGGAAAAACCGGTCGAACCAAAATCCAATTACGCAGTGACGGGGCTGTATTTCTACGATTCGCAAGTGGTCGAGATTGCAAAGACTCTCAAGCCTTCTGGCAGAGGCGAGTTGGAAATCACGGACATCAATCGTATTTATCTGGAAAGAGGTCAGCTCAATGTGAAGCTGATGGGGCGAGGCTATGCCTGGCTCGACACTGGCACCCATGACAGTCTGCTGGAGGCAGGTCAGTTCATTGCCACCCTTGAGCAGCGTCAGGGGTTGAAGGTGGCGTGCCCGGAAGAAATCGCATTTCGTGCTGGCTGGATTGACGCCGCTCAGCTCGCCGAGCTGGCAAGGCCGTTGCTCAAGAACGGCTACGGACAGTATCTGATGCAATGTCTGGAGGCTGGTGTGCGATGAAGGTCGTTCCGACTGCGATCCCCGAGATCAAGCTGTTCAAACCCACGATTCATCGGGATGGGCGGGGGCTTTTCGTGGAAAGCTTTCGCCAGGATATCTTCAACCAGGCCACGGGCACGCACTACGAGTTCATTCAGGACAACCACAGCCGCAGCAGCAAGGGCGTGCTGCGTGGGCTGCACTACCAGCTGCCGCCCCATGCCCAGGGTAAGCTGGTGCGTGTGATCTCCGGTGCGGTGTTTGATGTGGCAGTGGATATTCGCCGCAGCTCGCCCAGCTTTGGCAAATGGGTGGGCACGGAGCTGAGTGCCGAGAATCACCACCAGCTCTGGATTCCACCGGGCTTTGCCCATGGCTTTGTGGTGCTCAGTGACACGGCGGACTTTGTATACAAGGCCACAGCCTATTATGCGCCGGAGTCGGATCGGGGTCTGCTCTGGAGTGACCCGGATATAGCTATTGCGTGGCCCCAGCTCGATATCGCTTTTTCCTTGTCCGAAAAGGACCTGAATCAGCCCACATTCAAGCAGGCCGAACTGTTCGATTAAGCCTGGTCTGATGCGGCCAGCTGCAGAAATGGCTGAATCAGCTGTGCATCGCGTCGCTCGCGCAGGCAGTACAGGTATTCGGGAAGACTGGGAACCTCGCCTTGCAGGTCGAGAACGACGAGTTCAGGGTGGGCCGAGGCTTCGTGCCGCGCAAAAATGCTGATGCCCATCTGACGGATCACGGCTTCGCGTATGGACTCGCGGCTGGCAATTTCCAGCACTCGTTGCGGGCTGACCTGGGCCGCTTCCAGCATCTGCTCGGTCAGCTGCCGGGTCATGGAGCCGCGCTCGCGCAGGATCAGCGTGTTCTTTGCCAGATCCCCGATGGCGACGGACTTCTGCCGGGCCAGCGCATGCTGCCGATGCACGACCAGGGCCAGCGGGTCGCGCCCCAGTTCCAGGCGCAGCAGGCGCGGATCGGTGTCCAGATGCGAAGAGGTCGCCAGGTCCACTTGGTACTCGGCCAGCGCCTGAATCATCTGGCGCGAATTGCCGTTGACGATGCTCACTTCCACGAGCGCATATTGCTGCTGATAGCGCTTGACGATGTCCAGCACATAGTAGGGGGCGGTTGCGCCTATGCGTAGCTGGCCCTGGTGGACATGGCCTGACTGGCGCAGCGCCGATTCGATCTGGGCCGACTGCAGCAGCAGCTTCTCTATTTCCGGCAGCAGCTTCAGGCCCGCATCAGTGATGGCCAGCCTTCCGCTCTGACGCGTGAACAGTTCGACCTCATATTGCTCCTCCAAGGCCTTGATCTGAGCCGTGACCGTGGGCTGGCTCAGCCTCAGTTGGCGCGCGGCCTGGGTGATGCTGCCGAGGCGGGCAACCCAGAAAAAGGATTTGAGCTGTGTGGCAAACATCAAAGGTCTTCAGAAAAGCAGTGCCTGGATTTCACCATGATTGCCGCAGGCAGCAATGTAGCTTGCCTGATTTCAATCGCTGCTTGCGCGCCAATTCATTGGTTTGCAGATGACGTTTTATGGAGTCCCCCTGCAGAGCAGGCTCAGCATGCTTTTGAATCGATAGCGTCGTACATGCAGAGATGGGGCAGCCGCGAAGCAAGGTGCCGACTACAAAGTTTGCTGATGACGCCTTTGCTGGATTTCAGTTCTGTGACACAGGCGTTTCACAGTGAATTTCTACAGTTCCCTCATGTCGCAAACGGCCGCGTTGGTCGGGCGGCAACGATCAATCCAAGGGACTGTCATTCATGCGTCACGCTTTTGCACTCGCCACTCGCCGCTTCACCTTGAGCGCCTTTGCCACAGCCTTGCTGGGCCTGGCTTGCGCAGCCCAGGCCAGGACCGATCTGCTGGTGTATTCGGCCCTGGAGGCCGACCAGATCAAGGCCTACAAGGCGGGTTTTGAAAAAGCCCATCCCGACATCGAGCTGAAGTTTGTGCGCGACAGCACGGGCATCATCACCGCTCGTCTGCTGGCCGAAAAGGCCAATCCCCAGGCTGATGTGATCTGGGGCGTGGCCGCTACTTCGCTGATGCTGCTGGACAAGCAAGGCATGCTGCAGCCCTATGCGCCCAGGAACCTGGCCAAGGTGCGCTCCTCCATGCGCGATCCGGCAGCCACGCCGACCTGGGTGGGCATGGATCTGTGGTCGTCCGCCGTCTGCTTCAACACCGTGGAAGGCCCGAAGCGCAAGCTGCCCACGCCTGCCAGCTGGGCTGACCTGACCAGGCCCGAATTCAAGGGCGCGATCACCATGCCCCACCCGGCGTCCAGCGGCACGGGCTATCTGATGGTGGCCGCCTGGCTGCAGATGATGGGCGAGGACAAGGGCTGGGCCTATATGGATGCGCTGCACCAGAACATCGGCGTCTACACGCACAGCGGATCCAAGCCCTGCCGCCAGGCCGGCGCGGGCGAGTTCCCCGTGGGCCTGAGCTTTGAATACCGGGCCAACAAGACCAAGAAGGATGGCGCGCCCATAGACATCGTCTTCCCCAGGGAAGGCCTGGGCTGGGATGTGGAAGCCACGGCCATTCTGAAGACCAGCAAAAAGCAGGAAGCGGCCAAGGCCCTGGCCGACTGGGCGGTGACGCCCGATGCCAACAAGCTCTATGCCGCCAACTTTGCCGTGCTGGCCCTTCCCGAGGCCCAGGAAAAGCACGAGTTCATTCCGGCCGATCTGGAAAAGCGCCTGGCCAGGAACGACTTCAACTGGGCAGCGGCTAACCGCGATCGTATCTTGGCCGAATGGTCGCGTCGGTACGAAGCCAAGGCGGAGAAGAAGTAACACCCCCTGAGGCGCTTCGCCTTGGCGGCGTCGCGCCTTCCCCCTCTCTGGCGCTGCGCGCCGGAGGGGGACGACACCAGCGCGGCGGGGCGGCCCTTGCGCGGTGTCTCTGGGTTGGGGCGCGCCGGTATCGACCGGTATGCGCTCTGGTGGAGATAGCAGGCCGTCCGTTTTTGCACGTTGAAAGTGATTGCAGATGCTGCGCATAGAACATATCGCCAAGCAGTACAAAGACACCCCGGTGCTGCGCGACATTGATCTGTTGGTGGAGGGCGGCGAGTTCGTCAGCCTGCTGGGCCCTTCGGGCTGTGGCAAAACCACGCTGCTGCGCATTCTGTGCGGCATCGAGCAGGCCGACGCGGGCCGCATCCTGTTTCAGGGTGAGGACATCACGCGCTGGCCCGCCGCGCGCCGGGGCTTTGGCGTGGTGTTCCAGAGCTACGCACTGTTTCCTAACCTGACGGCGGCCCAGAATGTGGCTTTCGGCCTCAAGGGCCAGCCTGCGGCGCAGGTGCAGGCCCGGGTGCAGGAGATGCTGGCTCTGGTAGGCCTGGGCGCGCAGGCGCAGCGCTACCCGGCGCAATTGTCGGGCGGCCAGCAGCAGCGCATTGCGCTGGCCCGCGCACTGGCGCCGCGCCCGCGTCTGCTGTTGCTGGACGAGCCGCTGTCCGCGCTGGATGCCCAGGTGCGCACCGAGCTGCGCAGCGAAATCCGCCAGCTGCAGCGTCAGCTGGGCATTGCCTGCGCGATGGTCACGCACGACCAGGAAGAAGCGCTTTCCATGGCCGATCGGGTGGTGCTGATGCACCAGGGCCGTATCGAGCAGCAGGGCTCGCCCGAGCAGCTCTATGCCCGGCCTGTCAGCCATTTTGCGGCCGGTTTTGTGGGACGCATGAACTTGCTGCCCGCCGTGGCCGAGTCGGGTGATGCGGTGCGCGTGGGCGAGGGTCGGCTTGAATGTTGCACTGCCGGCTTTGAGGCCGGCGATGCCTTGCTGGTGGGCGTGAGGCCCGAAAGCGTGGTGCTGCACCCGGCCCAGCCCGCAGCACTGCCCAATCTGTTCCGCGCACGGGTGGTCGAGACCTCATTCCTGGGCTCGCTGGTCCTGGTGCGCGTGTTCAGCCCCACGTTGCAATGCCAGATCGATGTGCAATGGCCGCTGCGCCATGACGCGCGCCTGCCCGACTGGTTGCAGGGCGAGGTGCTGGTGGAGTTGCCGGCTGCTGCGCTGCAGTCGCTGGCAGCGCCAGAGATTTTGCGAAAGGCGGCATAAGCATGGATGCCTCTTCTTCTGCGATGCCAGTGGGAAGCTATGCGCCCGCAGCGGCGTCACGCCGGCAGCAAGGCGCCGGCCCTGCGGCGCCGCGGCAAACGCGCTTTTTCCATTGGGAAAAGCTGTGGCTGGGCCTGTCGGTGCTGGGCCTGCTGGGCGCGCTGCTGGTGGCCATTGCACTGCCCGTGGGGGCGCTGCTGGGGCACAGCTTTGTGTCGGCCGATGGCAAGTTCTCGGGCCTGGCCCAGTACCTCGCCTATGCGCAAACGCCTGGCGTAGGCCAGTCGCTGTTCAACAGCCTGTGGCTGTCGGCCATCAGCAGCACGCTGTGCGTGGCCCTGGCTTATGGCTATGCCTATGGCGTGATGCGCAGCTGCATGCCGCTGGCCAAGTTCTTTCGCGCCATTGCCCTGGTGCCTCTGCTGGCGCCGTCGCTGCTCATGGCCATCAGCCTGATTTATCTTTTTGGCGCCCAGGGTCTGCTCAAGAGCTGGCTGCTGGGCGGCACGGCCTACGGACCGTTTGGTATCATTCTTGGCTCGGTGCTGTGGACGTTTCCGCATGCGCTGATGATTCTGTGCACCACGCTGGCCTCGGGCGATGCGCGCTTGTATGAGGCCGCCGCCACGCTGGGCGCAGGCCGCTGGCGCAGCTTCTGCCAGGTCACGTTGCCAGCCAGCCGCTATGGGCTGATGATCGCCTGGATCGTGGTGTTCGTCCTGGTGGTCACCGACTTTGGCGTGCCCAAGGTGATTGGCGGCAACACGCAGATGCTGGCCACCGATATCTACAAGCAGGTGATTGGCCAGCAAAACCTGTCCATGGGTGCCGTGGTGGCCATGCTGCTGCTGCTGCCTGCGGGCCTGGCCTTTGCGGCCGAGCGCCATTTGCGTGCCCGGCAGGCCGCTGCCATGAGCGTGCGGGCCGTGCCTCTGGTGCCGCAGCCCTGCGCAGCGCTTGACCGCGCACTGCTGGTGTATTGCAGCCTGATGGTTGTGGTGCTGCTGGCGGTGATGGGAGTGGCCGTGCTGGCATCCCTGGTCAGCTTCTGGCCCTATAACCTGACGCTGACCTTCAGGAACTACCAGTTCGACCTGATGGATGGTGGCGGCTGGGCCAGTTACGCCAACTCGCTGACCATGGCCGCGGCCACGGCGGCGACAGGCGCGCTGCTGAGCTTTCTGAGCGCTTATCTGGTGGCCAAGCCCACGGGCTGGGGTCGTGCGCGCCAGTGGCTGCACGCGGTAGCCACGCTGCCCATGGCGGTGCCCGGGCTGGCGCTGGGTCTGGGCTATATCCTGTTCTTCAATGCGGGCAGCAATCCATTGCACTTTCTGTACGGGTCCATGGGCATTCTGGTGCTGTGCTCGGTGGCGCATTTTTTCTCGGTGGCGCACATCACCCAGCTCACCGCCTTGCAGCAACTGGACGCCGAATACGAACGCGTGGCCGATTCCATGGGCGTGCCGTTCTGGACGCTGCTGTGGCGCGTGCATCTGCCCGTGTGCCTGCCTGCAGTGATGCAGGTGGCAGGCTATTTCTTCGTGAATGCCATGACCACGGTGTCGGCAGTGGTCTTCTTGTACTCGCCCGAAACCACACTGGCATCGGTGGCCGTGCTGGCCATGGATGACGCGGGCGATATCGCTCCTGCCGCAGCCATGGCCACGC
This sequence comes from Comamonas thiooxydans, assembly GCF_002157685.2. Taxonomy (NCBI): domain Bacteria; kingdom Pseudomonadati; phylum Pseudomonadota; class Betaproteobacteria; order Burkholderiales; family Comamonadaceae; genus Comamonas; species Comamonas thiooxydans. The sequence continues at coordinate 5,270,686 of NZ_AP026738.1, read as the reverse complement.
TGATCTTCGCGACCGCCGCCGCCGGCCGCCTGCTGATTGCGCTGCTGGATGCCTGGCTGCAGAGGCGTACCCAGCACTGGCGCCACCGCTGAGGCGCTCTCCACATCACTTGATTCCCTGAACGTCTCGTGCTGCATCGCCTGGGCGCTGCGGCAGGGATTTGGCTTGTCTGCTTTTTCTGTAACGCTATGAAAAATTACGATCTGATCGTCGTCGGCGCCGGCATTGTCGGCCTGGCCCATGCCTATACCGCAGCTTCGCGCGGCCACTCCGTGCTGGTGATAGAGCGCGACGGCGCCTGCCTGGGGGCGTCGATTCGCAACTTCGGCTTTGTCACCATTACCGGCCAGCGCGCCGGTGCCCATTGGCAGCGCGCCATGCGCTCACGCGATGTCTGGGCGGAGATTGCACCCAAGGCCGGTATCGACGTCATCCACTCCGGCCTGTGGCTGACGGCACGCCGCCCTGCAGCGGCAGCGGTGCTTGAGGCCTTTATGCAAACCGCAATGGGCGAGGGCTGTGAGCTGCTGACATCCGCCCAGGCCGCGGCGCGCCATCCGGCGCTGCGTACCGAAGGGCTGCAATCCGTGCTCTACAGCCCGCATGAGCTGCGCGTGGAGTCGCGCACGGCCATCCCGCAACTGGCACTGTGGTTGCAGCAGGCGCTGGGAGTGGATTTCGCCTATGGCGAAACCGTGACCGAAGTGGCGACGCCCCGCATCACCACCTCGCGCGGCAAGTACCACGCAGAGCGCGTGGTGGTCTGCAATAACGCCGATCCGGGCGGCTTGTTTGCAGGTGAATGGGCGAGTAGCAAGGTCCAGCTATGCCAGTTGCAGATGTTGCGCGTCAAGCCGCAAGCGGGCTTCAAGCTCGAAGGATCGGTCATGGGGGATCTGAGCCTGGTGCGCTACGAGGGCTATAGCGCGCTACCCGAAGCTGCAGCATTGCGCGCTCAGCTGGAGAGCGAGGAGGCCGACAGCCTGAAGCACGGCATCCACCTGATTGCCGTGCAAAGCGCCGACGGTTCGTTGGTGGTCGGCGATTCGCACCACTACGGCAGCGCGCCCCAGCCGTTTGCCAGCGAAGCCGTCGACCAGCTCATGCTGCGCCATATGAGCGAGGCACTGCATATCGACAAGGCCCAGATTGTGGAGCGCTGGACGGGCATCTATCCCTCCAGTGCCGAAGCCCCTTGCTTTGTGAAAGCGCCAGATGCAGCGACACGCGTGGTGGCGGTGACCAGTGGCTCGGGCGCAAGCACGGCGTTTGGTCTGGCCGAAGAGGTGTGGAAGGCCTGGTAGCTGCTACGGATTGAATAGCTGCTGGCGCTTGCAGGTTCTCGAATTTCAAAAAAATGAATTCAGAATCCCAATTTATCAAGCGCAAGTAGCTATCAAATAATGAGCATCACTGCTGCACAAACAGCGGCGCAATCAGCACCAGCAGCAAGATCACGGCCAGCACGGCAAACATGATCTTGACCCAGCTGTAAGGCCGCTCGCCCGCAATCTGGCCGGTATAGCCATTGGCCACGATCTGGTAGGTCTTGCTGCCATAGGTGTAGCCGACCAGCCAGACCGGAACCAGCGTGTGCTTGAAGCTGCGGCCAGAGTATTGGCGCTGGACCTGCAGATTGCGCTGGGTGTCGCCCGGCACCTCGCGCGAGCACATGCTGCGCAGCTGACTGTCCATGTCTTCCTCGTTGATCCTGGCGGCCTTGGAGAGGTCCACCTGGTAGCGCTCCACCGTCCAGCCGCGCACGAACTCCGGGCTGTAGGGCTTGAGGTCGGTGGTGGTCGGGAAGGGCTCCACCTGGCGCAGCAGATGGGCGTGCACGCCCACGGTGCCGGGTACCAGCTCATCGTCGAAGAAATGCTGCAAGCTGCCCGATGCCGGCTCCCAGCGCACATGCTGGACCTGGCGGGTCTGCAGATTGCCGTTGCCGTCGCGATAGGACTCGGTGGTGTAGTAGTAATAGCCGGCCTCTGCCCACCACTGGGCGCTGGCATGGGCGTCGAAGGTCCAGTAGGGCAGATAGACGCCGTGCAGCGTGTCCGTCAGCGCGGCGCTCTTGAGCTTGCTGGGCGCAAACCAGCGGCTGCCATACCACTGGCGGATCTTGTCGCGAATCTGGCCGTCGCTGATCTTGAACGGCAGAATGCTCTGCGGCGTGATGGCGTCGCTGCGCTCCTCATGGGCGACGATGGCCGGCGAGCCGCAGAAGTCGCAGCGCTGGGCCACGTTCTTGCCGAGAAACACCGAGATGGCGCGGCAGTTCTGGCACTGCACCTCGTAGCGCTCGTCCGAGCCCCAGCCGCGGCCGCTGGCCGGGTTGCGCAAGGCCTCGGCCAGATCCTGCTCCACCACGGCGCGTCCCAGCTCGGGCTGTGTCTGCTCGCTCCAGGGCACGACGGTGCCGCAGTAAGGACATTTGAGTGACTGGGCCTTGGCATTCCACTCCAGATTGCCGCCGCATTCGGGGCAGACATGCTTGCCCACCATGGAAGGGGGAGCCGTCTCGGAGACAGGGGTGAATGAAGAGCCGGAAGAGCGAGAAGAGGAAGCAGGTGTGGCCACGGCAAAAACGGGTTCAGGCGGCAGCAGCGGCGGGATGGGTTTCGTAGAAGGTCACGCAGTTGCCATCCTCGTCGAGAAGACTGAATTCCTGGGTGCCCCAGGGCTGCTGGCGCAGACCGCCATTGGGGTGAACCGCATTCTCGGCCAGGCACTGCGCATGCAGGGCGGTAATTCCCGCCACCTGGATGCGGCAGCTGGTCTGTCTGGGAATCTCCGGGTCCTGGCAGGCCCAGAAATGCAGCTCCAGCCCGCCCAGCGAGACGATGGCGTACTCGCCGGGCTGGGCGTGGACGGTTCTGGCGCCCAGCACGCGGGCGTAGAAAGCCACGGTGCGCGCCATGTCCAGCGATGCCAGCACCGGAGTGGTGCTGATGAAAACCGGTTTGTGTTCATTCATGACGTGCACCCCGATGCCATGGATTGCGGATCAGCCGCGCAGGAACTCGTCCAGCGCAGCCTGGGCGATGCGCCACTGGCTGCCAATCTGGCGGGCCTTGAGGTTGCCGGCCTGGATTTCGGCCAGTACATCAGCCTCGGCCACGCCCAGCACCTGGGCGGCCTGGGCAGGAGTCAGCACCTGCAGGCCGGCGGCAGCCGGGGCTGCAGGCGTCTGGGCGGCTTGGGCTGCCGCCGGCGAGAAGGGGTCTGCCACTGCAGCGGCCGGGGCACCTGCAGCACCTGCCGCGCCGCCGCCTTGCATGCCCTTCATCATTTCCTGGGCCATGCCGAAGCCCATGGCCATGGTGGCCGGAATGGTGGCCGCCGCAGCGCCTTCGCCGCCGTTGGCCATGGCCTGGCCCATCTGGTACTTCACATAGTCGTTGAGGTTGCCGATGGCTCCCATGCTGGAGCGCTTGTCGATGGCCTGCTCCACCTCGGGCGGCACGGAAACGTTTTCCAGCAGGAAGCTGGTGATTTCCAGGCCGTATTTCTCGCTGACGGCCGGGTTGATGAGCTGCAGCAGCGCGTCGCCCAGCTCGCTGTAGCGCTGGGCCACATCGAGTGCCGGTACCTGGGCCTTGGCCAGGGCCTCGGAGAAGATGCTGACGATGCGCGAGCGCATGGTGTCGGCAAACTCGTCGATGCGGAAATTCTGGTCCGTACCCGCCACTTCCTTGAGGAACAGGGCGGCGTTGGTGATGCGGAAGTCATAGGTACCGAAGGCGCGCAGACGGATCACGCCAAAGTCCTTGTCGCGCATCATGATGGGGTTGGAGGTGCCCCATTTGTTGCCCGTGAACAAGCGCGTGTTGATGTAGTAGACATCGCACTTGAAGGGCGAGTTGAAGCCGTACTTCCAGCCGCGCAGCGTGGACAGGATCGGGATGTTCTGCGTGGTCAGCAGATGGCGACCCGGATTGAACAGGTCTGCGAACTGGCCTTCGGAGACGAACTGCACCTGCTGCGACTCACGCACGATGAGCTGGGCGCCGTTCTTGATTTCCTTGTCTTCATCGGGCCAGCGATACGACAGCGTGTCGCGCGAATCATCGGTCCATTCGATGATTTCGATCAGTTGCTTGGTGATGATTTTCATGAAATCCATGACGTGCTCCGAAAGAGGATGACGGGAAAGGAATCATTCTAGGAGGCAAACCGCAGCGGCCGGTTCCGGGATGCACGGCAGCTGCGCGGAAATTGTTAAAAAGTGAGCGTTCTGGGTTCTCTATCCATGAGTTTCAGAGTCGATTGATGCTGCATCCGGCTATTCATGGGTGGTAAGCGCTAGCGTTTTTTCCTCACATTTTGAAATCACCGGCCGGGGCCGCTTCGTGAAAATGCCCGCTGTGGGGCCGCGCAGACAGACTACGCCCGGGATCAGTGGCACAGACTTAGAATCTACCGCTTATGCGGTCGATACCGCCCAGAACACCTCTTAATGAAGCTGCCGCCCGCAATCGCCAGTGATTGCTGACGCGCGAACGTATACAAGTCATGCTGACCTTCCAACAAATCATTCTGAAACTGCAGTCCTACTGGGCCGAACAGGGCTGTGCATTGCTCCAGCCCTATGACATGGAAGTCGGCGCCGGCACCTCGCACACCGCGACCTTTCTGCGCGCCATCGGCCCAGAGCCCTGGAAGGCCGCCTATGTGCAGCCCAGCCGCCGCCCCAAGGACGGCCGCTACGGCGAGAACCCCAACCGCCTGCAGCACTACTACCAGTTCCAGGTGGTGCTCAAGCCCGCACCCGACAATATTCTCGAGCTCTACCTGGGCTCGCTCGAAGCCCTGGGCTTCGATCTGAAGAAGAACGACATCCGCTTTGTCGAGGACGACTGGGAAAACCCCACGCTGGGCGCCTGGGGTCTGGGCTGGGAAGTCTGGCTCAACGGCATGGAAGTGACCCAGTTCACGTATTTCCAGCAGGTCGCCGGCATCGACTGCAAGCCCGCCACGGGCGAGATCACCTACGGCCTGGAACGTCTGGCCATGTATCTGCAGGGCAAGGAATCGGTGTACGACCTGGTTTATACCGACGGCCTGTCCTATGGCGACGTGTTCCACCAGAACGAGGTGGAGCAGTCCACCTACAACTTCGAGCATTCGAATGCCGAGTTCCTGTTCAGCGCCTTTGCAGCCCATGAAGGCACGGCCAATCAGCTGATCGACGCCCAGCTGGCGCTGCCCGCCTATGAGCAGGTGCTCAAGGCCGCCCATACCTTCAACCTGCTGGACGCCCGTGGCGCCATCTCGGTGACCGAGCGCGCTGCCTATATCGGCCGTATCCGCAACCTGGCTCGCGCCGTGGGCAAGAGCTATCTGGACAGCCGCGCACGTCTGGGCTTCCCCATGGCCCCCAAGGCCCACGCCGACGAGGTGCTGGCCGAACTGGCCAAGGCCGCAGAGCAGGCAGCGAAGAAGGCCGCTTAAGCCGATCTAAGCCGCTTTTACGCCACCTCTGTCCCATATCCCAAAAAATTCAGCAGCCAGCCTTGATCTAGCAAGCGCTGGCAGCTATCAAGATCATCATGAACGCATCGAATCTACTGGTTGAACTGTTTGTCGAAGAGCTGCCGCCCAAGGCGCTGCAGAAGCTGGGTGACGCTTTTGCTGCCGTTATCTTCGAGCAGCTCAAGGCCCAGGGACTGCTGGCATCGACCGAGTCGCGCCTGACGGCCTACGCCTCTCCCCGCCGTCTGGCTGTGCACATCACCGAAGTGCTGCCCCAGGCCGAAGACAAGGCCGTCTCGCAAAAGCTGATGCCTGTTTCCGTGGCACTGGATGCCGAGGGCAAGCCCACGGCTGCACTGCTGAAAAAGCTGGCGGCCCTGGGTGCTGACGAGTCCGCCGTGGCCGCTCTGAAGCGCCAGGGCGAAGGCAAGGCCGAAGCCCTGTTCTACGAATCCACGGCCAAGGGCGTGCTGCTGACCGATGGCGTGCAAAAGGCATTGGACGAAGCGCTGGCCAAGCTGCCCATCCCCAAGGTCATGCGCTACCAGTTGCAGGACGGCTGGACCAGCGTGCACTTTGTGCGCCCGGCCCACGGTCTGGTCGTGCTGCATGGCACCCAGGTGTTGATCGGCGTGAAGGCCCTGGGCCTGACCGCCGGTGCCGCCACACATGGTCACCGCTTTGAAGCTGCTGTGGACCCCGTGGTCATCCAGAACGCCGACAGCTATGCCGAGCAACTGCGTGAAGAGGGCGCCGTGATCGCCAGCTTCACCGAGCGCCGGGCCGATATCGCCCGCCAGCTGCAGGCGGCTGCCGAACGCATTGGCGGCGACGTGCGCCCCATCGACGACCCGGCCCTGCTGGACGAGGTGACAGCCCTGGTCGAGCGTCCCAATGTGCTGGTCTGCGAATTCGAGAAAGAATTCCTGGCAGTGCCCCAGGAATGCCTGATTCTGACCATGAAGGCCAATCAGAAGTACTTCCCGCTGCTGGACGCCAATGGCAAGCTGACTCATCAATTCCTGATCGTCAGCAACATCCAGCCCCAGGACGCTTCGGCCGTGGTCGGCGGCAACGAACGTGTGGTGCGCCCGCGTCTGGCCGACGCCAAGTTCTTCTTCGACCAGGACCGCAAAAAGACCCTGGCCAGCCGCGTAGAGCAACTGGACAAGGTGGTCTATCACAACAAGCTGGGCACCCAGGGCGAACGCATCGCCCGCGTACGCGCCATCGCCAAGAGCATTGCCCAGCAGCTGGGCAACTCCGAGCTGGGCCGTCTGGCCGATCAGGCTGCCATGCTGGCCAAGACCGATCTGGTCACCGACATGGTGGGCGAGTTCCCCGAGCTGCAAGGCATCATGGGCCGCTACTACGCCCAGAACGACGGTCTGGATGCGGCCGTGGCCGATGCCATCGAAGACCACTACAAGCCCCGCTTTGCCGGCGACGAACTGCCGCGCGGCGATGTCGGCGTGATCGTGGCCCTGGCCGACAAGCTCGAAACCCTGGTCGGCATGTTCGGTATCGGCAACCTGCCCACCGGTGACCGCGATCCCTTCGCCCTGCGCCGCCATGCGCTGGGCGTGATCCGCATGCTGGTCGAAAAGGATCTGGAGCTGGATCTGGAAACCCTGCTGGTCAGCACCTTGCCTGCCTTTGGCGACAAGATCCAGGACGCCACGCCTCAGCTGGTCGAATTCATCTACGACCGCCTGGCCAATATGTTCCGCGAGCAAGGCTACAGTGCCCAGGAAGTGGAAGCCGTGCTGGCCCTGCAACCCCAGCGCCTGTCCGACGTGCAAAAGCGCCTGGAAGCCGTGCGCGCCTTTGCGACCCTGCCCGAAGCTCCTGCCCTGGCCGCAGCCAACAAGCGCGTGGGCAATATCCTCAAGAAGGCTGAAACTACCGTTCAGCCCCAGGTGAACGAGGCGCTGCTGGTGGAGCAGGCTGAAAAGGAACTGTATGCGGTGCTGCAGCAGGTGGCGCCCAAAGCCCAGCAACAGTTTGCAGCAGGTGATTACACCGCCAGCCTGCAAACCCTGGCAGCATTGCGTGCTTCGGTCGATGCGTTCTTCGAACAGGTCATGGTCAATGCCGAAGATCCGGCTCTCAAGGTCAATCGACTGGGCTTGCTGGCTTTGCTCCATGAGGCCATGAATCGGGTGGCGGATTTGGCGAGGCTAGCTGTTTGAACTTGGCTTTTTGAGCTATCAACAAGGAGATGCCGATAATAGGGCATCTCCTTTTTATTTTATGAAATGAAAGTTCATAAAATTGTTGTTAGCGAGTTTTGCGAAAAATAATAGATTCATTGAAAAATGGCAGAATCAATGAGGTCTTCACAGACTGAATTGAATATAAAGGCTGAAATTGATAGCAAAACAAATATTTCAGTATTTTCTCTCGAAGGCCGTTCCGGGAATAATCAACTTTTCCGCAATTGCCATCTACACGCGAATCCTTTCGCCTCATGATTATGGCGTCTACTCCATTGCGCTGATTACATCCACCTTTCTGGCCCTGGTCTGTTTTCAATGGGTTCAGCTATCGCTGTTGAGATTTTATGCAGAAAATATTCATCAGGAAGATAAGTTCCTTAGAACGATTTTCTATTGCTTTGTTATTTCAGCCCTGCCTTTGATTGTCGCGGCTCCGGTAATCTACGTATTCCTTCCTTCACTGAAGTCGTGGCCGGTTCTGGCTTTGGTGGTCGCCTTGGCGGTGGCGCAGGCTTGGTTCGACCTTGCGGCGGAAATAGCGCGCGTGAAGCTGGAACCCCTGCGCTATGGAGCAATGGCTTTCACACGTTCCATGCTCAGCCTGGGTGTGGGTGTGGCGATGGTCATGACGGGCGGTGTTTATTACGGCCCCTTGACCGGGCTTGCTCTGGGATCCTGCGCTGCAGCCTTGATCTTTGGAATGCAGTCCATGCGTGGCAAGATGAATATTCATGCGGGATCGCGCCTGGATGTGGCTTCTTATCTTCATTACGGGCTTCCGCTCACTTTGACCTTTGCTTTGGCTATGGTGATTGCCGGCACTGACAGATTGATGATTGGCAGTCTGCTGAGCGAGTCGGACGCGGGTAGCTATTCAGCTGGCTTTGATTTCATCTGGCAACTGATTACTTTGGCAATGGTGGTCATCAATCTGGCTGTCTATCCCCTCACGCTCAATGCGTATGCAAAGCAGGGCGATGCAGGAGCCCAGATTCAGTTGGCTCGCAATGGTCCGCTGTTGCTGGCAGTTTCCTTGCCATTGGCGTGTGCGCTGGGCATGCTGGCACCTCAATGGAGTGAGTTGGTGCTGGGCAGCGCCTTCAGGGATGTGGGGCGTGCGATCGCGCCATGGATTGCCGCTGCCGCTGTTTTGGCTGGGATACGTGCATACCATTTTGATCTGGCTTTTCAGATCAAGGCGCGCACCAAATATCAGGTGGTGATTGTAGCCATCGCAGCGATAGTCAATATCGCCTTGAATTATTGGTGGATCCCTATTTTTGGAGTAATGGGATCTGCCTATGCCACCGTGATGGCCTACGTCATCACTTTAGGGCTGAGCATGTACTTGGGAAGAAAATTTATAAGAATTCCTTTTTTGAACAAGGATGCAATAAAAATCTTATTCGCTGCCTTGTGCTTTTCCGCCATTTTATGGGGTGCGAAAAATACTTCAGGATATGTTTTCTGGATCTCAGCAATATCTGGTGGATTATCATATATATTGATACTGCTGGGGGTTAATTTTATGGATAGCAGGGATTATTTGCAGCGGAGATTTATGAATGCAAGAGAAGTCTGAGAAAGTTGCTCTCTTCGTCCCCTCGTTGGGCGGAGGCGGAGCAGAGCGTGTCATGGTTCTGCTGGCAAATGGACTGATAGAAGAAGGATTGGATGTAGATTTTCTTGTCGTAAATATGGGGCAAAGGGCTCATGCGTCTGCATTGTCAGAAAAGGTAAATCTGATAGATTTTAAAAAATCTCGCACTTTGGCTGCATTGCCAGAAATGGTGAGGTATCTGAAGAAAAGCAAGCCTCGAGTTATGATTTCTGCATTGGATTATGCCAATGTAGTGAATCTGGTTGCAAGGAAATTGGCCGGTGTTTCAACGAAATTAATCATCACTGAACACAATACATTATCTGTAGCAAGCCAAGGAGATTTTCGCGGGATGGGGCGTATTTTGCCTTGGTTGATGAAGTTGACCTATCCTTGGGCAGACCAGATATTGGCGGTATCCCAAGGTGTGGCCGATGATCTGGCGAACAAGTTGAATATCAAACGTTCCAAGATTGCTGTGGCATATAACCCTGTTGTGACCGAGCAATTGAGCATGCTGTCGGCTCAAGAAGTGCAGTGGCCATGGCCTCGGGTTGAGGGAATCCCTTTTATCTTGGCAACAGGTCGTTTGGCTGCGGCTAAGGATTTCTCCACTTTGCTGAAGGCATTCTCCATTCTGAGAAAGAAAAGGCCGGCCAAGCTGCTTATTTTGGGAGAGGGTGAAGAGCGTGGCATGCTTGAGCAAAAGATCGCTGAGTATGAGTTGGGGGAGGATGTGGCTCTACCTGGATTCGTGAGTAATCCTTATGCGTGGATGGCGTCGGCAGATCTTTTCGTGATGTCCTCGCGCTGGGAGGGGCTTCCGACGGTATTGATTGAAGCCATGGCATGTGGTGCTCCTGTCGTCAGCACGGACTGTCCCAGTGGGCCGGCAGAGATCCTTGAAAATGGAAAATGGGGGCGACTGGTTGCTGTGGGCGATGGCGCTGCCTTGGCAGAGGCCATGGATGCGTCGATTTTAGATGCTGATCGCCACCCCGGTCTTGCAAGGGCGCAGGATTTCAGTGTTAAGAAGTCTGTGCTGAAGTACATGCAATTCATCAAAATATTATCATCCTGATGGATATTTACATATGAATAATACTGGGAAGAGTTTTGGCAGTTTCCTGGCGTTGGCTTTGTTCATGCTATTCATGTGTGCTGTCCCATGGGTTTCTATATATGAATCAATATATCAATTTCCATATGAGGATAGAAGTGTTTATTCGCATTATTTTTTATTTGAAGAAAGTGTATTGAGTTATGTGAAATTCTCAGGGGTCAAGGATTATTTCATTAATGAATTTCTGTGGCATTATTCTGTTATTTCGTTGATGAATAATGGGGTTGACCTAGAGGTAATTTTCTTTTGTGTTTCTTTCTTCTCATTGCTCATGCCAGCTATGCTGGTATTGAAATATGGAAAGCCATGGATGCTGATATTTCTCATAAATCCATTGGTTGTTGATTTTTCATTTTCGCAACTGAGATCTGCTTTAGCTGTTTCTATTCTGATTTTGGCATTTTTCTTGAAGGATAGGAATAGATATATTGCTATTGGAGTGGTGCTTGTGGCCATGCTGGTTCATACTGCATCTATTATTTTTCTATCTATTTATATATTCATCTTGTTTATGGATGAATTTTCCCGAAAATTCAAATTGGGGAAATCTATTTACCTGATTTTTATATTGATGTTTGGTGCATTGATTTCTATTGCTTTGGGACCATTGAGAGAGTGGATACTCATTGTTTTGGGGGATAGAAGAGCTGAATATCCTGATATGCGAAGCTCGTTTCAGTACTCGCTTTTTTGGATGTTGATGCTTTTTGCAATGATATTCAATTATAAAGAAATGATGAAGTCTTTCTTTGGTAAGTACAACTATGTTGTTCTGTCTATAGTTACATTCAATGTTTTGCACGGTGGATACTCCACCAGATTTCTTGCAGCCGCGTTGCCTATTTTTATTTTGACAGTATTTGATTTTGAGCGCTGGTGGAAGATATGCATGGTCTCTATGTTTGTTATTTATATAACTCTTCAGTGGCTTTTTTGGTTAAGAGTTCTATAGAATGCTAATTATTCACATAATTACTGGTCTTGGAGATGGCGGGGCAGAAGCTGTTCTTTATCGCCTATCCACCTCTGATAAAGAAAACTGCCACAAGGTAATTTCTTTAATGGATGGGGGGAAATATGGGGTTCTGCTAAAGGAAGCTGGTGTCGACGTAGAGTGCTTGAATATGCCAGCCGGAAGTTTGACTCCGGGTGGATTGAAGCTTCTGTGGCAACTATTGCGAAATGAAAAGAAGGTGCATGCCGGAACTGATATGGCTGTTCAGACCTGGATGTATCATGGCGATCTGGTGGGCGGATTGGTCGCTAGAACTTCTGGCATCAAGAACATAGTCTGGGGGATTCATCACAGCATTCTGGAAAAGGGAAAGACCAAGGCGTCGACCCGATGGATTGCCAAGATCAATGCCGTGTTGTCCCATTGGATTCCCGAAGTTATTGTCTGCTGCGCTGAAAAATCACGGCTCATTCATGAGGAGATAGGATTCTCTTCGAAGAAGATGAAGGTCATACCTAATGGCTACGATCTTCAGAAATTTTCGCCGAACCCTGCAGACGCCAAACTTTTGAGGCAGGAGTGGGGTATTCCTGAAAACATGCCCTTGCTGGGGATGGTGGGTCGCTTTGACCCGCAAAAGGATCACGACAATCTGATCAAGGCATTGGCTCTTTTGAGGAGTCAGGGCCTAGAGTTCCGATGTGTGCTGGTGGGGCGCGGCATGGATGCCGCCAATCAGGAGGTTACAAGCAAGCTCCTGCGCAATGGCTTGCAAGAGCATGTGCACCTGTTGGGCCAGCGAAACGATATTCCTGCCGTGATGAGCGCGCTGGATCTGCATGTGCTTTCCAGTTCAGCTGAGGCTTTTCCCAATGTGATTGCCGAAGCCATGGCATGCGAGACACCTTGTGTGACCACGGATGTCGGCGATGCCGCTTTGATGGTGGGCGATACGGGCTGGGTGGTGCCGCCCGGCAATCCGCAGGCTCTGGCTGCAGGCATTCAGGATGCTGTGTCGGCCATGGCACAGGCTGAAGCCTGGCTGTTAAGGCAGGCTGCCGCCAGAGCTCATGTATCAAGCAGCTTTGGTCTGGATCGTATGCTGGCATCCTATCGGGATGCATGGGAAGGACGCGTGTGAAATTGGTCTTGCTTGGTACGGTTTCTGCCAGTGTTTTCAACTTTCGCATACCCTTGATCAAGGAGTTGGTGGCGAGAAATCACACGGTATATGTGCTCTGTGTGGACTATGACAATGTCTCCCGAGAAAAAATCGTGGCTCTTGGAGCCATACCTCTGGACTACTCTCTCAATAGAGCAGGACTCAATCCAATCAGGGATCTCGTTGATACCTGGAAGCTGTTTAGGCAATTGAAGACGATCGCCCCCGATGTGGTGCTGTCCTATTTTGTCAAGCCGGTGATCTTCGGCTCCATTGCTGCCCGAATGGCTGCGGTTCCTCGCAATATCGGCATGCTTGAGGGTCTAGGATATGTATTCACCGATCTACCGACCGGGCTGAAGCGCAAACAGAGAGTCTTGCGCTGGGTACAGGTATTTCTTTATCGCCTGGCTCTCCCCGGACTGGATCGCCTGATTTTCCTGAATCCAGATGACTCCGCTGACCTGTTGAGTCGCAACGGCCTAAAGGCAAAGAATGTCAGCATTTTGGGGGGTATCGGAGTGGATCTGGAAAAGTATCCATATATACCGTTGGACTCCCAAAAATCGCCAAGCTTCATCTTTGTAGGCAGGCTTTTGGCGGAAAAGGGTATCAACGAATATGTGGCAGCCGCCAGAAAGGTGAAGAGCCTACATCCAGAGGCCCGCTTTGTGGTGCTGGGTGGTCTGGACGAAGAAAACCCAGGCGGGCTTTCACGCCTGGAACTGGACGATTTGATTGCATCCGGTGTCGTCGAATATCCGGGCCATGTGAGCAGCGTAATGCAGTGGCTGACCGATGCCAGCGTTTTTGTGCTGCCCTCCTATCGTGAAGGCGTTCCCTGCAGCACTCAGGAGGCCATGGCTGTTGGGCGTGCGGTAATTACCACCGATGTGCCGGGCTGCCGCGAAACTGTTGTCGATGGTGTCAACGGCTATCTGGTTCCGCGTTGGGATGCCGAGGCCCTGGCGCAGAAGATGCTCTGCCTTGTCCGCGATCCTGTTCTGGTCGCCAGAATGGGGGAGGAAAGTCGGCGTCTTGCAGAGCAGCGGTTCGACGCCGAAAAGGTCAATGTCCGGCTTATTCAGATATTGCTTGATTAATTGCGACGCGGCGGAATCCAGCGGAAATAGGCCAGCTTGCTGTAGAACGCCAGATAGCAAATAACGCTAATGAAAAAGCAGGTGGCGGTCAGCCATTTGTTCTGGTAGGTGAATACCGCCATCAGGCAGGGTACGGCTGCATACATCCAGAGGAAGGGTGAAGTCAAGCCGTTCTGGATAGGCTTGGAAAAGCTGGAGAATGCTTTCTTGGCCCAGCGTTTATTGGCCAGCATATGCAGATGCACGCCATCGGGCTGGCTGGGGTGGTAGCCTTCTCGAATCGTTTTTCTGATAAAACTGAATCCGACCTCAATAATGGGGTAGGAGCAGATCAATAGACTGGTCCAGGGTGAAACAGAGGTGTTGCGCTCGGGTAGGAGAACTGAAATCCATGCCAGCATGAAACCAAGAAAATAGGCTCCGCCGTCACCCAGGAAGATCTTACCAGCCGGCCAATTCACTAAAAAAAATCCCATGACGGCACCTGCAATAATGAGGCAGGTGAAGGCAAGTGGGATATCTCCCACTTGGCGTGCGATAAAGCCAAAGGCAGCAAGCATGATAATGGCTGTACCTGCCGTTAGGCCATTGAAGCCGTCGATGATATTAATGGCGTTGGCAACGCCGCCGACGGCAAAGGCGGTAAATATGACGGAGATAAGTGTAAAGCTCAAAAGCCAATCTATCCCCCAAATATCCACATGCGTCAGAGAGGTGCCTGTAATACCCCAGCCCAGCACACCGGAAGCCATGGTGGCGAGCAGGCGCACCTTGACGGAGACTTTTTTTGTGATGTCTTCCATGAGGCCGAAAACAAAGGCTGGTATGCCTGCAAGCAGTATGGCACTGAGAATGGCGCGTTTTTCTGCTGCTGCCATACCGTGGCTGGATACTGCATAGCCTACGAATACTCCGATGGCAATCGCAATACCGCCAATTCGAGGTGTGGGGTTGGTATGGAATTTTTGCAAGCCGTCCGTTGTATCCATGGACAGACTGCCATGCCATTTTTTGGTGGTAACCAGTAACACGCAGGTGATAAAGGAGGCAAAACCTGCAAGGAACGCGTCGTACCTGAATAACTCTTGAACAGAGAAAATAATCGAATTCATGGAGTGAGTGGACGTGGAATTGTTTTATATCGTGGGAGGCTGACTCGGGGAAGTTGGCATCTTGCTCGTCTCCAAGAGCATTTGCGGCACAATGCAGCCCATCTGACTTGAACATTGTCCCATGGGACAGAGCCTTGATCTATGACCACCATTGACCCCACCACCCAAATCGCCCCCCGCGACAAAGCCGAAATCCTCGCGCAAGCGCTGCCCTACATCCGCAAGTTCCATGGCAAGACCATGGTCATCAAGTATGGCGGTAACGCCATGACCGATCCTGCCTTGCAGGCTGACTTTGCGGAAGATGTGGTGTTGCTCAAGCTGGTGGGGATTAACCCTGTGGTGGTTCATGGTGGTGGGCCTCAGATTGAAGCTGCGTTGGGCCGGCTGGGTAAAAAGGGTGAATTCATCCAAGGCATGCGTGTCACGGATGAAGAGACCATGGAAGTGGTGGAGTGGGTGCTGGCTGGCGAGGTACAGCAGGACATCGTGGGTCTGATCCATCAGGCCGGCGGCAAGGCCGTGGGCCTGACGGGGCGAGATGGTGGCTTGATTCGTGCCAAGAAGCTCAAGATGCTGGATAACAAGGATCCGAGCATCGAGCACGATGTGGGTCAGGTGGGCGATATCGTTGCCATCGACCCCAGTGTGGTGAAGGCGCTGCAGGACGATGCTTTCATTCCGGTGATCAGCCCTATCGGTTTTGGTGAGGAGAACGAAAGTTACAACATCAACGCCGACGTGGTTGCAAGCAAACTCGCAACAGTGTTGCAAGCTGAAAAGCTGGTGCTTTTAACCAACACTCCGGGCGTTCTGGACAAGGCCGGCAATCTGCTGACGGATCTGACGGCGCGCGAGATTGATGCGCTGTTTGCCGACGGTACGATTTCCGGCGGCATGCTGCCCAAGATTTCGGGCGCTCTGGACGCTGCCAAGGCGGGCGTGAATGCGGTGCACATCATCGATGGACGCGTGCCGCATTCCATGCTGCTGGAAATTTTGACGGACCAGGCGTATGGCACGATGATTCGCAGCCATTGATGAGCCTGTCTGGCCCTGACATGTGGTTGCTCTTCTCGAGTGACTTTTCACATATGGCGTTAACATCGCCGCAGGGCTTTCCCGGGTGGAGTCGCGCTCAAGACTCCGCCGCAAGCCGCCTTTGGGCGGCTTTTGTTTTTGAGCGAGGTAGGACTTTATGCGTTTGCTTCTGGTGGAAGATGATGTGATGGTGGCCAGCGGTATCAAGCTGGGTCTTTCCGATGCCGGTTATGCCGTGGACTGGGTGGGCAGTGCCGAGCGTGCGCTGGAAGTGCTGGCCCAGGAAGCGTTCGATGTGGCGGTGATCGATATTGGCCTCCCAGGCATCAACGGCCTGGAGCTGACGCGTCGCCTGCGCAGCAGCGATGTGGAAAGCAAGGCCATGCCGGTGTTGATCCTCACGGCGCGCGATGCGCTGCAGGATCGGGTGCAAGGCCTGGACTGGGGCGCTGACGACTATATGGTCAAGCCTTTCGAGCTGCCTGAGTTGCTGGCGCGCCTGCGTGCGCTGATGCGCCGCTCCCAGGCTGCAACTTCGGCGGTGCTGAACTTCGGCTGTATCGAACTGGATACGGCGGGCCGCCGCGCCGGCGCACGCCAGCTGCCGCAGGAAGGCGAAACCGAAGGCAAGCTGCTGCCCATTGATCTGGGGCCGCGTGAATGGACGGTGCTGGAGTATCTGTTGCTCAATGCCCCCAAGCCCGCCAGCAAGGAAAAGCTGCTGCAGGCCCTTACCGGTTGGGACCGTGAAATCACGCCAAATGCCGTGGAAGTTTATGTGTCCCGCCTGCGCAGCAAATTGGAGCCGCATGGCGTGGCCCTGCGCTCCATTCGGGGTTTCGGTTATCGGCTGGAGTTGATGCCTGAATCCGTTTGATTCTCTATTTGATAGCTGTCAGCGATTGATTGATATGGGATTTGGTTATTTATATATCTGAATTAGTTATTAATAGAGCGCTTGCAGCTATAAAAATTGAATACTCCGATTTCTCATTAAATAAACATTAATGACCGCCAATCTGCGTTTTCGGCTGCTGGTTCTGCTTTTGGTGCCGTTGATGCTGTTGGCGGCCATGGGGGGCTGGTTCAGTTACAGCTCCGCGGATGAGGCCTCCACCCAGCATGACCAGCGTTTGTTGCGCTTGCTGCCGGCCCTGGCCGATTCGGTGCTCGCGCCTTCGATTGCGGACGGTACGCCACCGCTGGTGTCGCTGACGCCAAGCGTCGAAGATTTTCTGCGCAATCAGGGCGATGAAGCCGGTTATGCCGTGGGCGATCTGCAAGGCAATGTGGTGGCAGGCGATGCCTGGATCAACTTCGATGTGCCAGCGACCGGCACGGCGGAATTCCATAGTCAGGAGCACGACGGTGTGACCTATCGCGTTGCCGTGCTCAAGGCCGAAACCTATGGCGCCGGCGAGATGGTCGTCATGCTGGCCGACAGCAGCGATGTGCGTCAGCAATGGGTTCGCCAGTTGCTGATGCATGTGCTGCTGCCCAATCTGCTGCTGATTGCGGGCGCGGCCGTGGCCATTTACTGGTCGGTGAGCCGGGCCTTCAAGCCGCTGCACAAGCTGACTCAGGCGGTGGAGCGCCGCTCGCCGCGCGATCTGAGCCCGATCGACGAGCAGACCTCGCCAGCCGAGGTCCGCCCGCTGGTGCGCTCGCTCAATCGCCTGTTCTCCCTGGTCAATGCCCAGGCCGAAGGCCAGCGCCGTTTCGTCGCCGATGCGGCCCATCAACTGCGCACGCCGCTGGCGGCCCTGCAGACCCAGGTAGAAGCTTGGGCCCTGAGCGGGCAGGAGGCCAGGCGCCTGGCCAAGCGGACCGGGGAGCAGGCGCAGGTTGTGCTCACGGTGGAGCAGATCGAGCAGTTGCGTGATGCAACCCGGCGCACCTCCCAGCTGGCGCGTCAGCTGCTGGCCCTGTCGCGTGCCGATGCGCGCAATGCCGAGGTGCAGCCGTTGCAGGAGGTGGACCTCAAGGAACTCTGCGAGAGCATGCTTGAGACCTTCATCGATCGCGCATCGATCAAGGAGCTGGACTTTGGCCTCGAGGTCGAGCCTGCATCGGTCTGGGGCCATAGCTGGTTGCTGCGCGAGCTGGTTTCCAACCTGGTAGAAAACGCCATCAAGTACACGCCCAGAGGCGGCAGCGTCACCTTGCGCTGCGGTCTGCGCCCCCGACCCGTGGGCACGGACGATGCCACTTTGCTGCAGATCGCGGGTGTGCAGCAATGGGCTTTTGTCGAGGTTGACGATGACGGGCCCGGCGTGCCCGAGGAAGAGCGCAGCCAGATTACCCAGCGTTTCTATCGCGCCCAGGGAGTGATTGAAGAAGGAACCGGTCTGGGCCTGGCAATTGCCGATGAAATAACGCAATTGCATCAAGGTGTACTGAGTTTTTCAGATGGAAGTTTCGGTAAAGGCCTATTAGTAAGACTTGAAATTCCGGTTCAATCAGTTTCAGAAGGCAGTCATGAGGTATCTGAAGCTCTCAAAGGTTAATTTCTCGGTTACGCTTGCGTGTTGGTGAGAGCGGGGGTGAAAGTTCGGGGTGGAGACCGCAAGCCTGCTGTGTATTAAGGTTGGTTTGACGCACCTGACACCTACCGGTAAGGATAGTCGTGTGCTTAACAGTGCAACTGGCTGTGAGAAAATTGCTAATAAATACTGAGTCGCCTATGTCTGAGTCTGAAGTCCTGTCGCCTGTTTCCAATATTGAAAATCCCGCGGAGGACAGTCCTGCCGCTCCTGCCATGGCTCCTGCGCGCAAGCGCCCCAAGCCCGGCGAACGCCGCGAGCAAATCCTGCAGGCATTGGCCTCCATGCTGGAAAAGCCCGGTGCCGACCGTATCACCACGGCAGCCCTGGCAGCCCATCTGAGCGTGAGCGAGGCGGCCCTGTACCGTCACTTCGCCAGCAAGGCCCAGATGTTCGAGGGCCTGATCGAGTTCATCGAGCAGTCCGTCTTCACGCTGGTGCAGCAGATTGTGGGCCGCGATGTGCCCGAGACCGCGCATGATCCGGTCACGAGCGTGCGCAATGCCAACCGCGTGGTGGCATTGCTGCTGCAGTTTGGCGAAAAAAACCCCGGCATGGTGCGAGTGATGGTCGGCGATGCCATCGTTTTCGAGCACGAGCGTCTGCAGACCCGCATGAACCAGTTCTTTGACCGCATCGAGTCCACCTTGCGCCAATGCCTGCGCCCTGCCGCCGGTGCCATGGGCTCTGCTGCACCGACGGCCGAAGCATCGGTTGCTGCCAGTGTGCTGACCTCGTTTGCGCTGGGACGTCTGCAGCGCTATGCCCGCTCCGGCTTCCGCCGCCTGCCCACGGAACACCTGGATGCCAGCCTGGCCATGATGGTCGTGGTCTGAGTCGCTCGTCAGGCACTCTTTCAGGAACGCCGCAGTCTCAGGACTGGCGGCGTTTTTTATTGCGCATCGAGGCAGCTGAGTCGACACAAGTCCTGGCAGGGAAAGGCTAAGTATTTACCCTTGATGGATTCAAAACCGGTCGGAAATTGTGCAAAATAGAACGAACGTTCGTTTTATTGAGAGTTTCATGGCCTCGTCCTCCGCTTCCCGTTCTTCAACTTCGCCCGCAAGTCGGGATGTGGCGCACCCGGCTGGCCGCGGGGGGGCTGCGGGCAGGAAGACCAGCGCAAAGTCTCGCAAGCTGCACGCAGAGGCGCAAGCTGCGGTTAGCCCCAGTAAGGCCGTGGAGGGGGGCGCCGCCAAGTCTGCGGGCCGATCACTCGCAAAAGGTCAGCAAACCAAGGCCACGATTGTCGAGGCTGCGCTCAATCTGGCCACCCATATCGGCCTTGAAGGGCTGTCCATTGGCGCGATTGCCGAACTCACGGGCATGAGCAAATCAGGTGTGTTTGCCCATTTCGGCTCGCGTGAGGAATTGCAGATTTCCGTGGTGCACGAGTACCACGACCGTTTCGAGCAGGAAGTCTTCTACCCCGCCATCGAGGCGCCGCGCGGCATTCCGCGTCTGCGCGCGCTGTTTGGCAACTGGATGAAGCGCACCTCCATGGAGATCGACTCCGGCTGCATCTATATCAGCGGAGCGGTGGAGTTTGACGATCGCACGGGGCCGGTGCGCGATGCACTGTCCGAGTCCGTCAGCACCTGGCTGGCCGCCATGCGCCGCACCATTGTGCAAAGCCAGGAATGCGGCGATCTGCGTGCCGATGCGGACGCCAGCCAGTTGCTGTTTGAAATTCACGGCCTGATTCTTGCCCTGCATTACGAGGCGCGCTTTCTGCATAGCGAGGGCTCGATAGAGCGGGCTAATGCAGGCTTCAACAACATTCTGGCGCGCTATGCCAGCGAGCCGCCAGCCGCCTGACGCCATTCACAACCCGCGTCAGTTCCAACCCCAAAAGCAAACCGTTCAACGCGCAACCATCACAGGAGACGACAAATGCCCAGCTACAACCCGCCACTGCGTGACATGCAATTCCTCATGCACGAGGTCTTCAAGGTCACCGAGACCTATCAGCAGATTCCCAAGTATGCGGAGGTTGATGCCGACACCATCAATGCGGTGGTCGAAGAGGCGGGAAAGTTTGCGGCCAATGTCACGTTTCCCTTGAATATCTCCGGCGATGAAGAGGGCTGCACGCTGAACAAGGAGACCCACGAGGTCACCACGCCCAAGGGGTTCAAGCAGGCGTATGCGCAGTTCATCGAGGGCGGCTGGCCGGCACTGTCCTGCGATCCGGAGTATGGCGGCCAGGGTTTGCCGTTCGTGCTCAATTCGGCGCTTTATGAAATGCTCAACAGCGCCAATCAGGCATGGACCATGTATCCCGGTCTGTCGCATGGCGCCTATGAGGCTCTGCATGCCTATGGCACGCCGGAGCAGAAGAAGACCTATCTGGGCAAGCTGACCAGCGGCGAGTGGACCGGCACCATGTGCCTGACCGAGCCCCATTGCGGCACTGACCTGGGCCTGCTGCGCACCAAGGCCGAGCCTCAGGCGGACGGCAGCTACAAGATCACCGGCAACAAGATCTTCATCTCGGCCGGCGAGCATGACTTCACCAGCAACATCGTGCACCTGGTGCTGGCGCGTCTGCCCGATGCGCCTGTCGGCTCCAAGGGCATCAGCCTGTTCGTCGTGCCCAAGTTCAAGGTGAAGGCCGATGGTTCGCTGGGTGAGCGCAACCCGATTTTCTGCGGTGCGCTGGAGCACAAGATGGGCATTCACGGCAATGCCACGGCCCAGATCAATATCGACGGCGCCATCGGCACTCTGGTGGGCGAGCCCAACAAGGGTCTGCAAGCCATGTTCGTGATGATGAACGCGGCCCGCCTGGGCGTGGGCAACCAGTCGCTCGGACTGACCGAAGTGGCCTACCAGAATGCGCTGGCCTATGCCAAGGACCGCCTGCAGATGCGCAGCCTGTCGGGCGTGAAGGCCAAGGACAAGCCGGCCGACCCCATCATCGTCCATCCCGATGTGCGCCGCATGCTGCTCACGGCCAAGGCCTATGCCGAAGGCGGCCGCGCGCTGTCCACCTTCTGCGGCCTGCTGCTGGACAAGGAGCTGCACCACCCCGACGAAAAGGTGCGCAAGGACAGCGGCGAGCTGGTGGCCCTGCTGACGCCCATCGTCAAGGCCTTCATCACCGACAACGGCTGGACGGCGACGACCCTGAGCCAGCAGGTCTTCGGCGGCCACGGTTTCATCAAGGAATGGGGCATGGAGCAGTTTGTGCGCGATGCGCGCATCAACATGATCTATGAAGGCACGAACGGCATCCAGGCGCTGGATCTGCTGGGCCGCAAGATCCTGGGCAACCAGGGCGCGACGCTCAAGAAGTTTGGCAAGCTGATCGCCCAGCTGGTGGAGGAAGAAGGCGTCAACGAGAAGATGAGCGAGTTCATCACGCCCATTGCCATGCTGGGCGAGCAGATGACCAAGTTCACCACCGAGATCGGTTTCAAGGGCATGCAGAACCCCGACGAAGTCGGCGCAGCCGCCGTGGACTATCTGCGTGTGGCCGGCCATCTGGTCTTTGGCTACCTGTTTGCCCGCATGGCCCAGGTGGCGCTGCGCGAGATCGCGGCCGGCAATGCAGATCCCTTCTACCAGGGCAAGCTGCAGACCGCGCGCTTTTACTTCGCCAAGCTGTTCCCCGAGACGGCGACGCTGATGCGCACCGCGCGCGCCGGCAGCCAGTCGCTGATGGACAGCGACGCGGCCCTGGCCTGAGGTTCCGCAGGCGCATGCTGTGTTGCTATTGAAAGAGTAGCTTCATGCGCCTATTCATCCCTTGTTTTGAATATAAAGGACCAGGAAATGAAGAAGATCAAAGCGGTAGCAGCTCTTGTATTGGTAGCGGGCAGCATGTCGGCCGCCTGGGCGCAGATGTCGCCCGTGGGCACCTGGCGCAGCATGGATGAAAAGGAAAACACGCCCAAGGCGCAGGTGAAGATCACCGAGGCCGGCGGCGTGGTCACGGGCAAGGTTGAGGCCCTGCTGCGCAAGGGCGCGGACCCGAATGCGCTGTGCACCGAGTGCAAGGACGAGCTCAAGGACAAGCCCGTGGTGGGCATGACGCTGATCAGCGGCGTCAAGAAGGCCGAGGGCAAGGAGGTCTGGGAAGGCGGCAGGATTCTCGACCCCGAAAACGGCAAGACCTATACCGTGCGCCTGACGCCCATCGACGAAGGCCAGAAGCTGGAAGTGCGTGGCTCCATCGGTCCTTTCTGGCGTACGCAGACCTGGATTCGCGTTCAGTAAATCTCAAGACAAAAAACAGCCAGCGCCTCAGTCCCATGCTTTGTCCGTGGCAAGGCCGCTGGCCCTTAATGGAACATAGCTCATGTCCCGATTCAATGTGAAAAAAGTCGCCGTGCTGGGCGCGGGCGTGATGGGTGCGCAGATCGCCGCCCATCTGGTCAACGTCAAGGTGCCGGTCATTTTGTTCGACCTGCCCGCCAAGGAAGGCTCCAAGAGCGGCATTGCAGAGCGTGCCATTGCCAATCTGAAGAAGCTCAAGCCTTCGCCGATCGGCGTGGCCGATGATGTGGAGCTGATTCAGCCGGCCAACTACGAAGAGCATATGAAGCTACTCAAGGGCTGCGATCTGGTGATCGAGGCCATTGCCGAGCGCATGGACTGGAAGCTGGACCTGTATCACAAGATCGCTCCCTTCGTCGCCAAGCATGCGCTGCTGGCGTCCAATACCTCGGGCCTGTCGATCACCAAGCTGTCCGAGGCCTTGCCCGACGCCATCAAGCCGCGCTTTTGCGGCATCCACTTCTTCAACCCGCCGCGCTATATGCAGCTGGTGGAACTGATCAACACACCCACCACGCAGGCCGAGGTGCTGGATCAGCTCGAAGCCTTTGTCACCAGTACGCTGGGCAAGGGCGTGGTGCGCGCGCACGACACGCCCAACTTCATCGCCAATCGCATCGGTATCGCCGGCATGCTGTCCACGATGAAGGAGGTCGAGAACTTCGGCCTGTCCTTCGACGTGGTGGACGACCTCACGGGCAAGAAGCTGGGCCGCGCTTCCTCGGGTACCTTCCGCACTGCCGACGTGGTGGGCCTGGACACCATGGCCCATGTCGTCAAGACGCTGCAGGACAATCTGAGCCTGGAGACCGATCCCTTCTACGGCAGCTTCGGCACGCCGCCCGTGCTGGCCAAGCTGATCGAGCTGGGCAACCTGGGCCAGAAGACCAAGAAGGGCTTCTACAAGAAGGTCGGCCGCGACATCTTCCAGTTCGAACTCGACAGCGAGGACTACATTCCGGCTGGCGGCAAGGCCGACGAGGTCTACGGCCGCATGCTCAAAAAGCCTGCCGCAGAGCGCCTGAAGCTGCTGCGCAATGCCGAGGGCAAGGAGGGGCAGTTCCTCTGGGCCATTCTGCGCAACAGCTTCCACTATGCCGCCGTGCATCTGCAATCCATTGCTGATTGCGCACGTGATGTGGACCAGGCCATGCGCTGGGGCTTCGGCATGAAGCAGGGCCCGTTCGAGCTGTGGCAGGAAGCCGGCTGGCTGGAGGTGGCCAGGATGGTCCAAGAGGACATCGATGCTGGCAAGGCGCTGTGCAAGGCGCCGCTGCCCCAATGGGTCTTCGAAGGTCCGGTGGCCGAGGCTGGCGGCGTGCACACCGGCAATGGCTCGTGGAGCCCTGCGCAGAACCAATTCGTGCCGCGCCGTGTGCTGCCCGTGTATGAGCGTCAGCTGTTCCCCGAAAAGCTGCTGGGTGAAACCGATCTGCCCGACTGGCAGACGGCTGGCACGACGATTGCCGAAACCAGGGCGCTGCGCACCTGGACGCTGGACGGCAAGATCTTGATCGCCAGCATCAAGAACAAGATGCATGCCATCAGCCCCGAAGTCATGGAAGGTCTGATGGAGGCGGTGGAGACGGCCGAGAGCGACTTCGACGGCATGGTCATCTGGTCCGGCGATGCACCCTTCAGCGTGGGCGCTGACCTGGAGGCCACCATGCCTGCCTTTGTGATCGGTGGAGCGGACGCCATCGAGAGCATCGAGCAGGAGCTGCAGAATCTGATGTTGCGCCTGCGTTATGCACAGGTGCCTGTGGTGTCTGCCATTCACGGGCTGGCGCTGGGCGGCGGCTGCGAGATGGCGGTGTACTCGGCGCGTCGCGTGGCCCATATGGAAAGCTATATCGGCCTGGTGGAAGTCGGGGTGGGCCTGGTTCCCGGCGCCGGCGGCCTGACCTATATCGCCCGTCGCGCTGCCGAAAATGCCGCCACCAGCACCGGCAAGGATTTGCTGCCCTTCCTGACCGAAGGCTTCACGGCGGCGGCCATGGCCAAGGTGGGGACCAGCGCGCTGGAGTCGCGCAAGCTCGGTTATCTGCTGGACAGCGACATCGTTGTGGCCCACAAGGACGAGGTGCTGTTTGTCGCCATCAACGAGGCCAAGGCCATGGCGGCCGGCGGCTGGCGTGCGCCGCACAAGCGCAGCTTCCCCGTGGCGGGCCGCAGCGGCCAGGCCACGATCAAGGGCTCGCTGGTCAATATGCGCGACGGCGGCTTCATCAGCGAGTTCGACCAGCATATTGCGGGCCTGATCGCCAATGTGGTCTGCGGCGGCGATGTCGATGCCGGCACGCTGGTGGATGAGGCCTATCTGATGAGCCTGGAGCGCAAGGCTTTCTGCCATCTGATTGCTCACCCCAAGACCCATGAACGCATTCTCGGAATGCTCAACACTGGCAAACCGGTACGCAACTAAGGCGAAGCGAGGAGAAACAAAAATGAAGCAAGTACAAGACGCCTATATCGTTGCTGCCACGCGCACGCCCATCGGTCGCTCGCACAAGGGTTTTTTCCGCAACTACCGTCCCGACGATCTGCTGGCCACCACGCTCAAGGCGGCGCTGGCCCAGGTGCCTGGCCTGGACCCCAAGGCGATCGAGGACATCGTCTGCGGTTGCGCGATTCCCGAAGCCCAGCAGGGCCTGAACGTGGCGCGTATCGGTGCCGTGCTGGCGGGACTGCCCACCAGCATCGGCGGCATCACCGTCAACCGCTTCTGCGCCTCCGGTCTGTCGGCCGTGGCCATGGCGGCGGACCGTATCCGCGTCGGTGAAGCCGATGTGATGGTTGCCGCCGGTGTGGAGAGCATGAGCATGGTGCCCATGATGGGCAATGCGCCCAGCCTTTCGCCCAGCATCTTCGAGCGCGATGGCGATGTGGGCATTGCCTACGGCATGGGCCTGACGGCGGAGAAGGTAGCCCAGCAGTGGAAGGTCTCGCGCGAGGCGCAGGATGCGTTTGCACTCGAATCGCACCGCCGCGCGATTGCCGCACAGCAGGCCGGCGAGTTCGCGGCCGAGATCACGCCGATCGAAGTCACCGACCGCACGCTGAACATCGCTACCGGCGAAACCGTGGCCAGCACGCGCACCGTGAGCCTGGACGAAGGCCCGCGCCCCGACACCAGCCTGGAAGGCCTGGCCAAGCTGCGCACCGTGTTTGCGGCGCGCGGCACGGTCACGGCGGGCAATAGCTCGCAGACCAGCGACGGTGCGGGCGCGCTGATCATTGCCAGCGGCGATGCCGTCAAGCGTTTCGGCCTGACGCCGCTGGCACGCTTCGTCAGCTATGCCAGCAAGGGCGTGCCGCCCGCCATCATGGGCATCGGTCCTATCGAGGCCATTCCCGCCGCGCTGCGTTACGCGGGTCTCAAGCAGGACGATATCGACTGGTACGAGCTCAACGAGGCCTTTGCGGCCCAGTCCCTGGCCGTCATCAACACCCTGGGTCTGGACCAGAGCAAGGTCAACCCCATGGGCGGTGCGATTGCACTGGGCCATCCCCTTGGGGCAACCGGTGCGATCCGCGCCGCCACCGTGGTGCATGCGCTGCAACGCAAGCAGCTCAAGTACGGCATGGTGACCATGTGCGTGGGCATGGGCCAGGGCGCGGCAGGCATCTTCGAGCGCGTCTGAACGCCGCAGCCGCCATGCAGACCGCCCAGTCGCAAGCCTCCGTGCAAGCTCCGGCGCAAGCCGCCGTGCAATGGACGGAGATGGCCTTGCCCATCTCCGTGGGTTCGGCCCATCTGGTGCTGCGCCAGTGTCAGCCCAGGGCGGCAGCGCCGCTGGCGCAGGTGGTGGTGGCTGGCGCCATGGGCGTGCAGCAAAGCTACTACCAGGCCTTTGCCCGCTGGCTGGCGGAGCAGGGCTATGGCGTCACCACCTTCGACTACCGTGGCCATGGCCTGTCGTTGCAGGTGGCGCTGCGCGACGCCAGGGCCGACCTGCTGGACTGGGCCAAGGACTGCGAACTGGTGGCAGCGCATCTCAAGCAGCAGTTTCCCCAGCAGCCGCTGATCTGGATCGGCCATAGCGTGGGCTCGCAATTGCCGGGCCTGGCTTCCATTCCCCTGCCCATCAACGGCTTGCTGTCCGTGGGCAGCGGCAGCGGTTATTGGCGCGACAACGCGGCGCCAACCAAGCGCATGATCAGGCTGTTCTGGTGGGGCGTCGCTCCGCTGGTCACTGCTTTGTACGGCGCGTTTCCGGGGCGCAAGCTGGGCATTGTGGGCGATCTGCCGGCAGGCGTGATCTGGCAATGGCGTCGCTGGTGCCTGAATCCTCTGTACGCCATGGGGGCGGAGGGGCGCTGGGCGGCCGAGGCCTATGCGGCAGCCCGTTACCCCTTGCATGCGCTGTATTTCGAGGATGACGAAATGATGTCGCTGGCCAGCGTGCAAGCGCTGGTGGGCTGGTACAAAAGTGCGCCCAGCACGCTGGAGCGTGTCGATCCGGGCCTGGCTCCTTCCGGACGCATAGGCCATCTGGGGTATTTCAAGGAAGAGATGCGTGAGCTACTGTGGCAGCCCCTGTTGCCCTTGCTGCAGAGCTGGCGCGACGGTGACCGTGGCCCAGGCAAACCCTTGTTCGGGCCGCTTGAGTCACCTGTTTGACGGCTTTCATTCCCGCCCTTGGGCAACACTGCCAATCATGAGCACAGACCTCCACCCCTTTGATCGTGCCGTGGCGCTGAGCGCTACGGGCGTGCCCAATCAGTACCAGGGAACGGCTTCGCCCGATTACTGGAATATGGTCGGCCCTTACGGCGGCATCACGGCGGCCAGCCTGGTACAGGCCATTCAGCAACACCCTCAGTGTCTGGGCGATCCGCTGTCCATCACCGTCAACTATGCGGCAGCCGTGGGGCCGGGTACGTTTGAGATCGACGCCAACCCGGTGCGTACCAACCGCTCCACCCAGCACTGGCTGCTGACGATCACCCAGCCCGATGCCCAGGGCCAGCCTCAGGTCGTGACCACGGCCACGGCCGTGACGGCGGTACGCCGTCAGACCTGGAGCGTCAGCGATATGCCCATGCCCGAGGTTCAGGCTGCAGCCGAGGTGCCGCGCGTGCCGCCGCTGTTCAAGGCTTCCGAGTGGCTGACCCGCTATGAGATGCGATTTGTGGATGGAATCCTGCCGCGTGATGAGGACGGGGCCGAGCGCGACAGTCTGACGCGACTCTGGGTGAGGGACAATCCGCCGCGTCCGCTGGATTTCGCGTCGCTGGCTGCAGTCTCCGATGTGTTCTTTCCACGGGCGTGGTTGCGCCGCGCCAAGCGCGTGCCGGCGGGTACGGTGTCCATCACTGTCTACTTCCATGCCGGACGCGAGGAGCTGGCTGCAGCAGGTGACGGATTGCTGCTGGCGCAGGCGCGCGGGCAGGAGTTCCGCAATGGCTTTTTTGACCAGACGGCCCAACTGTGGAGCCAGTCCGGTCAGATGCTGGCGACCAGCCACCAGATTGTTTACTACAAGGAATAGCGCGCCGAAACCGGCAAGCTGTTCACATCATTCACAAGGCAAGACCATGAGCGACACCCAGGACATCCTGGTACACACCGAAGAGGGCGTGTGCACCATCACCTTCAACCGTGCGGCGAAGAAGAACTCCTTCACCGAGGCCATGTACACCCAGATGGCGGATGCATTGGCCGCCGCCAAGGTCGACGCAGGTGTGCGCGTGGTGGTGTTTCAGGGCGACATCGCCATCTTCAGCGCAGGCAACGATATTGCGGACTTCCTGAAGCAGGCCTCAACCCCCGGTGCCATGGGTGCCGATGCCCCTGTGTGGCGTTTCCTGCAGGAAGTCTCGGCCTTTCCCAAGCCGCTGATTGCGGCGGTCTGTGGTCCGGCCGTGGGCATTGGCACCACGCTGCTGCTGCACTGCGATCTGGTCTATGCCGGCGACAACGCCGCATTCTCGCTGCCCTTCATCAACCTGGGCGTATGCCCCGAAGCGGCATCCAGCCTGCTTCTGCCCCAGATGCTGGGTTATCACCGCGCCGCCGAAGCCCTGCTGCTGGGCGAGCCCTTCATGGCAGAAGCAGCGCTGGAGGTGGGCCTGATCAACCGCGTGGTGCCGCCCAGCGAATGCAATGCCATGGCACAGGCCCAGGCCAGGAAGCTGGCGCGCAAGCCCCTGTCCTCGCTGATCGAGACCAAGCGCCTGATGAAGGGCGGTCAGGCCAAGGCAGTGGGCGAGCGTATCGTGGAAGAAGGCGCGGTCTTCGCCCGCATGCTGCGCGAGCCTGCGGCCAAGGAAGCACTGACGGCCTTCATGGAAAAACGCCACCCTGACTTCAGCCAGTGCTGAAGTCAGACATTGCGGCAGCAAGGCGAGCGCAGCGATGGGTGGCGTTTTTACCCAAAGTGCCATCCGGATTTCGGCATGTGTCGAATCCAGGCCAGTTTCGCCAGCTTGCACCAGTGCCGATCTGAGAATCGCCCCTTGCCGGGCGATTTTTCTTTGACCTCTTTTCAGGGTTGCCTATGACATCCAGGTCCGTACCGTCCCGTCATTCAGCGCAGGAAATTTCCGAGTCCGTGCAGTTCGAGCCTGAGTTCATCTCCGGCTTGCGCGAGATCTTTGAAACGCGCGTGGCCTTCAACCAGACGATCGGTTTGAAGATCAGCGAGATCACGCCCACGCTGGTGCAGGGACATATCGCCATGCGACCTGATCTGATCGGGCATTCGGCCTACCAGCGCATTCATGGCGGCGTGATCAGCGCCGGCCTGGACTCCATGGGCGGGCTGGCTGTGATGGCGGCCATTGCGGCCAAGCATATGGACGATACGCCCGCGCAAAGGCTGCATCGTTTTTCCCGGCTGGGCACAATCGATCTGCGTGTGGACTACATGCGCCCCGGCATCGGCAAGGAATTTCTGCTCACTGCCAGAGTGCTGCGCCTTGGCTCGCGGGTGGCGAACACTCAGATGGAGTTTCTGTCGGTGGATGGCGAGCTGCTCTCTACCGGCACCGCGGCCTATATCGTCTCTTGACGATCTCTGAAACGAGATCGTAGAGCGCCAGCGAAATATGGACTGACAGCAAAAAGTGCTGCAAAGGCGGGCAAGTGAACGCTTGCCCGGATGCTGCCAAATCTTTCATTGTGTGAGATCAGGCAATGCATGCAAGTAACTGAAACTTGTGAAAGCTTTGCTTACCGTTATTGCGAGATGACGGTAAATGTTGCTACTTATGCTGCATAGGATGGCACTTTCTGACTAGGAGATTCCCGCCATGGCTGTGCAAAACCCGTTCTTCGGCAAACGCGAAAACGATAGCTTTCCTTCACGCAGTTCCGTCACCGGGCTTTCGACAGCGAATACCGCTGCGACATCTGGCGCCAGCTCTCTGAGTAACGCGGGTCTTGGCACGGCATCATCGAGCACCATGCGTGCGGCTGCGACTGCAGCTCCCACCGCGCCTCTTGCGGAGGAAAACGGTGGCAGCAAGCTGACCGTCGGCCCGAACATCAAGCTCAAGGGCGTGGAAATCACGGACTGCGATACCTTGGTAGTGGAAGGAACGGTCGAGGCGACCATGAACTCCCGCGTCATCAAGATTGCCGAGCAGGGGGCGTTTCACGGCACGGCCGAGATCGATATCGCAGAAATCCACGGCAAGTTCGACGGCACTCTCACGGTGCGCGAAAAGCTGGTGATCTATGGCTCCGGCAAGGTCAGCGGCACGATCCGCTATGGCAAGGTGGTGATCGAAGAGGGGGGCGAGTTGACGGGGCAGATCGAAGCAGGAACCCGTTCCGGCACCAGCAGTTCCAGCAATGCCTCCGCTTCCGCCTGGAGCAAGAGCAGTGCCGGCAGCAGCACGGCGACGGCTGCGGCCAGCAGCAGTGAAACCACGGGTAGTGCAGCAGTCGCCTGAATCTCTGCGCACAGCCCATGAAAAAAGCGACCTTCAGAGGTCGCTTTTTTCATGCTCGATGGCATGGATCAGCTCTTGGCGGCCGCCTGAGCCTGGATCTTTTCACGCCAGGCGCGCGTCTGCTCGGTATCCGGCAGAGACTGGGGCTTGCCGGTGGCATCAATGGCCACATAGGTCAGGCGGGCCTCGGTCACCTTCACATATTTGCCCTGGTCGGAAAAGCGCTCGGCAAAGACTTCCACATCCACGGCGACCGAGGTGCGACCCACATGCTGCACGCCGGCGTAAAAGGACAGAATGTCGCCCACGCGCACGGGCTGCTTGAAGATGAACTCGTTGACGGCCACGGTCACCATGCGGGTATGGCTGATGCGCTGAGGCAGCACCGAGCCGGCCAGGTCCACCTGCGCCATGACCCAGCCACCGAAGATGTCGCCATTGGCATTGACATCGGCAGGCATGGGCACGACTTTGAGGACCAGTTCCTTGTCGGCGGGCAGGGCAACGCTGGGAAGGTCGGGCGAACGGGGAGGCATGGAAATCTGTGACACGAATGGAAAGATTGAATTGTCCCTCAACATCGGGTTTCTACCATGTTGGCGGGAGAAAGCCACTAACGACGGTTCGGGCAAGTAAGTAGGGGGTAACTATGGGACGGTGTTTGTGGTGGATCTGTGGATGCCTGAGTGTCGTGCTGGCGGCCTGCGGCAGCCATCCGGTAAAAGCCCCAGTATCGGGCAGAGACGATGTGACATCTGCAACGTCGCTCAAGCCGCTTGTGCAGGCCGTGCAGCCCTCTTGTCATCCGGAACCCTTGACCGGTGCGGCGGCTCTGGCGGGGCCGTTCACCGAGCTGTCTCCGCGGCAGGCTTTGCAGGCCGGTGCACTGAATGCGCGTGTCTGCTGGGCTGGCGGGTTGCGCACCATAGAGTCGGTCGGCGAGCAGCGCGATTGCATGGTTGTGCTGCATGCCGAGTTCAGTGAACAGGGTTTTCTGTCCTGGCCACGAGAGGCCAGCTTTTTCCAAGCCTGCGGTGCTGGCCCGTATGACAGACAGTTGCTGCAGCCCTTCACCCTGGTCTGGGTGAGCGCAAAAGTGACGGGACAGGCAGAATTCGCAGGTTCCCAGATTCCCGTCATAGAAATAGACGCCCTCTACCGCGGCTCCGACTGCCTGCAGGGCGACACAGCCCCACAATGCGTTCACAGTTACCTGCAACCCCAGAAGAAGCCGCAGTAGCGGCAAACCAATCAGACGGCGCTACGCTGCGTCGCCTCTTTCCTTATATCTGGCGCTACAAATGGCATGCGCTGGCGGCGCTGGTGTTCATGATCTGCGCCAAGCTGGCCAATGTGGGCGTGCCCATCTTGCTCAAGCATCTGGTCGATGCGTTGGATATCAAACCCGGGCAGGCCCAGGCGGTGCTGGTGGTCCCAGTGGGTTTGCTGGCGGCTTATGGACTGCTGCGCTTTTCCTCCACCATGTTCACCGAGCTGCGGGATCTGGTCTTTTCCAAGGCCACGCAAGGGGCATCGCGCTCGATCGCGCTGTCGACCTTCGAGCATCTGCATGCGCTGAGCCTGCGCTTTCATCTGGAGCGCCAGACCGGAGGCATGACGCGCGACATCGAGCGCGGCGTGCGCAGCACCGAGTCGCTGATCTCGTATTCGCTCTACTCCATCCTGCCCACGTTGATTGAAATGGCGCTGGTGCTAGGCATTCTGGCCGTTCGTTTCGACATCTGGTTTGCCGTCATCACGCTGGCGGCGCTGGTGTTCTATATCGGCTTCACGGTCACCGTGACGGAATGGCGCACCCGCTTCAGGAAAGAGGCCAATGCCCAGGAGTCGGCGGCCCATACCAAGGCCATCGATTCCCTGCTCAATTACGAGACCGTCAAGTACTTCAACAACGAGCAGTTCGAGTCCGCGCGCTATGACGAGAACCTCGAGAACCTGCGCCGCGTGCGGCTCAAGAGCCAGACCACGCTGTCCATGCTCAACTGCGGCCAGCAACTCATCATCGGTGCTGCGCTGGTGGCCATTCTGTGGCGGGCCACGCAGGGCGTGGTCGACGGCAGGCTGACGCTGGGCGATCTGGTCATGATCAATGCCTTCATGATTCAGCTCTACATCCCGCTGAATTTCCTGGGTGTGATCTACCGAGAGATCAAGCAGAGCCTGACCGACCTGAACCGCATGTTCACGCTCATGGACAAGGAGCGCGAAGTGGCCGATGCACCTGGCGCCCAGCCCTTGCGGATCGACAATCCGCCGCCCGAAGTGCGCTTTGAGAACGTTCAGTTCGCCTACGATAGCGCGCGGCCCATATTGCACGATGTGAGCTTCACCATTCCTGCGGGCAAGACCGTGGCCGTGGTCGGCCCCTCGGGTTCGGGCAAGAGTACGCTGGCGCGTCTGCTGTTTCGCTTCTATGACGTGCAGGGCGGCCATGTGCGCATTGCCGGGCAGGACATCCGCACGGTGACCCAGAGCAGCGTGCGCCACTGCGTGGGCATTGTTCCGCAAGACACGGTGCTGTTCAACGACACGGTGGCCTACAACATCGCCTATGGGCAACCGGGCGCCACGCAGGAGCAGGTGGTTGCAGCGGCCAAGGCTGCACGCATCCATGACTTCATCGAGCGCACGCCCCAGGGCTATGCCACGCGTGTGGGCGAGCGCGGCCTCAAGCTCTCGGGCGGTGAAAAGCAGCGTGTGGCCATCGCGCGCACCCTGCTCAAGAATCCGCCGATCCTGATCTTCGACGAAGCGACTTCTGCGCTGGACAGCGCCAACGAGCGCGCCATCCAGAACGAGCTGCGCAGCGCAGCGCAGGGCAAGACCTCGCTGGTCATTGCCCACCGCCTGTCCACCGTGGTCGAAGCGCATGAAATCCTGGTCATGGACAGCGGCCGCATCATCGAGCGTGGCACGCACGAGGAGCTGCTGGCCGCCGGAGGGCGTTACTCCAGCATGTGGAATATGCAGCTCAACCAGGCGGAGTCATCGGAGATTCCCGCCTGAGCACGGTCAACTTCGCCGGACGTTTGATAAGCCACCCTCGGGTGGCTTTCTTTTTGACGGTTTCGCTTTGATGTATACATGTTGTTAGGTGTTTACCCTTGAAACGGCAATTAAATTGCTGTTTTTTGATTTTTATGTATACATTTCTTCCGTCTACCAAGAACTAAATACCCCGCGAGACATGCCACCCTCCATTGCCACCGCTGTTGCAGCGGAAGAAAACCATTCCCAGGTCGTGAAGGCGCAGCTGCAGCTGCGCGAAATGATTCTTGCCGGCGAGATGGCGGCTGGCGAGCGCATCTCCGAGCTGGTGCTGGCCGAGCGTCTGGGTATCTCCCGCACCCCCATACGTGCAGCGCTGATGCGGCTTGAGCAGGAGGGCATGCTGGAAGCCACGGCGGGCGGGCGCGGCTACAAGGTGCGCGTGCTGTCCGAAGCCGATGTGTCGGACGCCATCGAGCTGCGCGGCACGCTGGAAGGTCTGGCGGCGCGCATGGCGGCCGAGCGCGGGGTGGATGAAGCCCTGCTGGCGCGAGCCGCGCGCTGTCTGGATGCCATCGACCGTGTGCTGGATGCCCAGAACTGGGGTGACGAAGCGTTTTCCGCCTATGTGGCCTTGAACTCCGAATTTCACGACATCCTGCTGGAGATGTCGGGCAGCAGCTTCATGCAGCGTGAACTGGAGCGAGTCAAACGCCTGCCGTTTGCATCCCCTTCGGGCTTTGTGGTGGCCGACTCCGAGTCTCCGCGCGCGCTTCGCAGCCTGATCCTCGCGCAGGAGCAGCACCGTGAAGTGATTGACGCCATCGAGCACCGCGAAGGCGCGCGTGCCGAGGCGCTGATGAAAGAGCACTCGCGCATTGCACGGCGCAATCTGCGCGAAGCCATGCGCTCGCCCGAGACCACGCGCGTACCCG
Source organism: Comamonas thiooxydans (assembly GCF_002157685.2). Taxonomy (NCBI): domain Bacteria; kingdom Pseudomonadati; phylum Pseudomonadota; class Betaproteobacteria; order Burkholderiales; family Comamonadaceae; genus Comamonas; species Comamonas thiooxydans. The sequence goes on along the minus strand of NZ_AP026738.1, from coordinate 5,236,226 downwards.
GTGCGCAACTGATTCGCGCCAGCCGCTGACGGCCGGTCTGCCGCGCCGTAGGCTGCGCCCGGATCAAAACCCCCGACCGATAAATACAAGGAGACATCCACGATGAACCATCAGGCACAAGCCATTTATCCCCGCAACACCTGGTATGTCGCTGCCACGGCGGCCGAAGTCACGGACAAGCCGCTGGGGCGCCAGATCTGTGGTGAGCGCATGGTTTTCTACCGCGCCCTGGAAGGCAAGATGGCCGCCGTCGAGGACTTCTGCCCGCATCGCGGTGCACCGCTGTCGCTGGGCCGAGTCTGCGAAGGCAAGCTGGTCTGCGGCTATCACGGGCTGGAGATGGGCTGCGACGGCAAGACGGTTGCCATGCCCGGTCAGCGCGTGCGCGGCTTTCCTGCCATCAAGAGCTATCCGGTGGAAGAGCGTTACGGCTTTGTCTGGGTCTGGCCGGGTGACAAGGATGCGGCCGATGCGGCGCTGATCCCGGATCTGCAATGGCATGACAACCCCGAGTGGGCCTATGACGGCGGCCTGTTCCACATCAAGGCGGACTATCGCCTGATGATCGACAACCTCATGGACCTGACCCATGAGACCTATGTGCATGCCAGCAGCATCGGTCAGGCCGAGATCGACGAGACGCCCTGCAAGACCGAAGTCTTAGGCGACAGCGAAGTGGTCACCAGCCGCTTCATGGAGAACATCGAGGCGCCTCCGTTCTGGAAGATGGCATTGCGCAGCAATGGCCTGGCCGATGACGTGCCTGTGGATCGCTGGCAGGTCTGCCGCTTCACCCCTCCCAGCCATGTGCTGATCGAGGTGGGTGTGGCACATGCCGGCAAGGGCGGCTATGACGCTGGGGACGAGCACAAGGTCTACAGTATGGTGGTGGACTTCATCACTCCGGAGACCGATGGCAGCATGTGGTACTTCTGGGGCATGGCGCGCAAGTTCAATCCCGGCGATGCATCGGTGACGGCGGCCATCAAGCAGGGCCAGCACAAGATCTTCAGCGAAGACCTGGAGATGCTGGAGCTGCAGCAGCGCAACCTCGAGGACTATCCGCAGCGTCAGCTGCTCAAGCTCAATATCGATGCTGGCGGCGTGCAGTCGCGCAAGATCATCGAGCGCCTGATCGACGAGGAGAAAAACGAGTCGGGTGTTGCGGCGCTGGCTTGAGCGGCGGCAGAAGGGGCAGATCATGTCTGTAGATGGAGTAATCTTGCAGCTCCCCGAATCGGAGTCAGCGCTGTCCATAGGCCGCGCTGCCCTTGCTACGCTGCTGCATGGAATCGCCCACCACACCCAACCCGCTTTCCCTGGATCTCTACGACCAGCCAGGTCATCTGATTCGACGAGCCCAGCAGATTGCTGCGCTGCTGTTTCGAGAAGTGCTGGGCCCCGATGTGACGCCGGTTCAGTACGCCATCCTGCGCATGCTGCAAGAGTCTCCTGGCATCGACCAGGTGACGCTGGCGCGTCTTGTCGCACTGGACAACTCGACCACGGCCGATATCGCTGCGCGTCTGGAAAGCAAGGGCTGGATTCATCGGGAGCTGCTGCCAAGGCGTCAGCGCCGTTTGAGCCTGACCACCGAAGGCGAAGCCATGCTGGCCGCGTTTGTGCCCAATGTCTACGAGCTGCAGCAGCGCATGCTCTCCGCGCTGGAGCCCGAGGAGCAGGCGGAGTTCAAGCGTCTGCTGCGCAAGTTCGTGCAGTTGCACGACAGCACTGAAGCCGGCGAGCAAGCGGCGATCAACGGCTAGCAGCCCGTTCTGGCGCGGCGGCTTCACCACGATCACGCCGGCCAGCGCCGGCTGTGAACCGGCACGACTAGGGAATCCACTTGTGCTGGATCAAAACTTCATTCAGTAAACTGAATGTGATTCAGTATGCTGAATGAATGATAAAAAACAAGGAGACGACGATGGAACAGGATTTGCGCGCGCATCTGGACCAGCGGCCCATGACGACCTTTCAATGGTCGGTCATCGCGGTATGCATGGCCCTGAACATGATTGATGGTTTTGACGTGCTGGTGATGGCCTTCACGGCTTCGGCGGTGTCCGGGCACTGGAAGCTCAGCGGCTCGGAGCTGGGCTTTTTGCTCAGTGCTGGCCTCTTCGGCATGGCCGCGGGTTCGCTGCTGCTGGCGCCCATGGCCGACAAGCTGGGGCGCCGTCCCCTGATCCTGCTGTGCCTGGCCGTGTCCGGGCTGGGCATGCTGGCTTCGGCCTGGAGCCAGACGCCCACGCAGCTTGCGGTGCTGCGCGTGATCACGGGCCTGGGCGTGGGCGGCATTCTGGCTTGCAGCAATGTGATTGCCAGCGAATATGCCTCGCTGCGCTGGCGCAGTCTGGCGGTCACGCTGCAATCGACCGGCTATGCGCTGGGCGCGACCATTGGCGGCAGTATCGCTGTCTGGCTGCTCGCACACCATGGCTGGCGTTCCGTCTTCATGTTCGGCGGTTGCTCCACGCTGGCGGTGCTGGTACTGGCCTGGTTTGCCTTGCCGGAGTCCATGGACTTTCTGCTGGTCAAGCGGCCCGCCAATGCGCTGCAGCGTCTCAATGCACTGATCCGCAAGATGGGCCTGCCCGCAATGGGTTCCCTGCCTCAGGCCGTGATGGCAGGCAGCGCTGAGAGCAAGCGCATGGGCCCCTTGCAGCTGCTGTCTCCCCAGCTGCTGCGCCCCACGGTGCTGGTCTGGCTGTCCTTCTTCTCGGTGATGTTCGGCTTTTATTTCGTGATGAGCTGGACTCCCAAGCTGCTGGCGGCCTCGGGCCTGACGCCCGAGCAGGGCGTGACCACGGGCGTGCTGCTGAGCCTGGGCGGCATTCTGGGCGCGACCTTGCTGGGCCTGCTGGCGGCGCGCTTTGCGATTCACCGTGCGCTGGCGGTCTTCATGCTGGTGACGGCAGTGCTGCTGTGCTTTCTGGTGGGTAGCTCCGGTGCGCTGTGGATGTCGTACACGCTGGCCTTCCTGATTGGCGTGTTCGTGAATGCCTGCGTGGCTGGCCTCTATGCGATTGCGCCTGTGGTCTACGGCAGCGATGTGCGTGCCACCGGCGTGGGCTGGGGCATAGGCATCGGTCGCATCGGGGCAATTGTGTCGCCGCTGGTGGCCGGCGGCCTGCTGGATGCGGCCTGGTCGCCCGATCAGCTGTACCTGGGTTATGGCATGGCGTTTGTCCTGGCGGCCGTCATCGTATCCATGCACCGCATTGCCGGCCCGCAGGCCGCGCACAGGCGGGCCGCGTCCGAAACAGTGGCCGCCCATTGATCAGGGAGACTTCGATGAACCAGATTTCTCAAACCATGAGCGCAGCCGCGCCAGCCTTTCCGCTGGATCAATGGTATGTGGCGGGATTTGCCTGGGAGCTGAAGGATCAGCCGGTGGCGCGCACCTTGCTGGGCCAGCCGGTGGTCTTGTTCCGCACGGAAGATGGCCGGGTCGCGGCGCTTGAGGATCGCTGCTGCCACCGCGAGCTGCCGCTGTCCTGCGGCACGGTGGAAGCTGCGGGTCTGCGCTGTGGCTACCATGGCCTGCTCTTCAGCCATGAGGGGCGCTGCCTGGAAATACCGGGCCAGGAACGGATTCCGGCCAAGGCCTGCGTGAAGTCCTTCGAGCTGCGTGAGCGCGACCAGATTCTCTGGATCTGGATGGGGGCGACGCCGGATTCCGTGCCGGGCACGGAGCCGCCGGCCTATGCCGTGCACAGCGACCCGCAATATCGTTTTGGCGGCGGCGTGTACCACTACGACGCACCGTATCAGCTGATTCACGACAACCTGCTGGATCTGAGCCATCTGGGCTATGTGCACCTCAAGACCATCGGCGGCAACGCCAGGGTGCATATGAATGCGGATCTCAAGGTCAGCCAGGAAGGGGACAGCGTGAAGGTCGTGCGCTGGATGCCGGACTCCGATCCTCCGCCCACCTATGCGCAGGCCTGGCCTTTTCAGGGCCGCATCGACCGCTGGCAGGAGGTGGAATTCCACCCCTCGCATGTGCGTATCTGGACCGGTGCCATGGATGCGGGCCAGGACAGACTGGACAACCCGGAGCGCGAAGGATTCCATATGCGCGGCTTTCACGGCGTGACGCCGGAGACGGAGACCAGCGCGCATTACTTCTGGACGATTGCGACCAATCCGCATCCGCAGATGCAGGACACCACACAGCTGGTGATCGATCAGACGGCGGCTACTTTCGAAGAAGACAAGGTGGTCATCGAGGCCCAGTTCCGCAACCAGCAGCGGTTTGGTTCACGCGCCGTGGTGGATATCCATGTGGATGTGGGCCCCAACCGTGCGCGGCGCGTGATTGAGCGGTTGCGCCAGGCCGGCGCGCAAGCCTCGCAGGCGGTGGCCTAGTGACGCACAAGCAAAAGAGAAGTATCCAAGATGAAGAGTGAAACCACGTTCGAGGTGCGCATTGCGCACAAGCAGGAGCAGGCAGCCGGTATCTGCAGCCTGGAATTGCGGGCACTGGAAGGCAGCAGTCTGGCGCCGTTCAGTGCGGGTGCGCACATCGATGTGCACCTGCCCGGAGGGCTGGTGCGCCAGTACTCGCTGAGCAACGATCCCGCCGAGCTGGATCGCTATGTGATTGCCGTGCTGCGCGAGCCCGCCTCGCGCGGTGGCTCGGCGGCCGTGCACGAGCAGCTGCAGGCCGGCCAGCAGATCACCATCAGCCTGCCGCGCAACCATTTCGAGCTGCATGCGCCGGCCCGCAAGCATTTGCTGCTGGCAGGCGGCATAGGCATCACGCCGATTCTGGCCATGGCGCGCAAGTTGGCGCGTGACGGTGCGGATTTCGCCTTGCACTACTGTGGCCGCTCGCGTGAGCGCATGGCGTTTGCTCAGACCATCGAGGCTGCGCAATGGGCTGCCAGGGCGCAGATCCATGTGGATGACGTGAATGGAAAGTCGTCGCTGGGCTTGAGCGAATTGCTGCAGCAAAGAGAGCCGGGGCAGCATCTGTATGTGTGCGGGCCCAAGGGCTTCATGGACGCCGTGCTCGACACGGCGCGAGCGGCGGGCTGGCCTGCCGAGCAGCTGCACTACGAGTTCTTTGCCGCCGAAGTGGAGCACCGCGACGACGACGAGAGCTTCGAGGTGGAAGTCGCCAGCAGCGGCCAGGTGGTGCGTGTCACGCCGACGCAGACCGTTGTGCAGGCGCTGGAGTCCATCGGCGTCTGCGTCCAGACCTCGTGCGAGCAGGGAGTCTGCGGCACCTGCCTGACGCGGGTCATCTCGGGTCAGCCCGATCACCGCGATATGTATCTGACCGAAGACGAGCAGGCGGCCAACGACCAGTTCCTGCCCTGCTGCTCGCGTGCCAGGTCCGGCCGTCTGGTGCTGGATCTGTGACCAGCGGATCGGGCAGGCTTTGACCATGCGCGGGCAGGGCTGGCGCAGCCTGCTCAAAATAGGCGTTTTCCATGAAAGCGCCGCGTTCCCGCCATGAAGCCTGCCCTGCTAGTTCTGAACCTCCAGGTCCCCGCCCATCTGCAGCAGATGGAGCAGACCTTTGCCGACTTTGATGTGATCTATGCGCCCGAGGCCGATCAGGCCGAGGCCGCCATCGCCGCACACGGCGCGCGCGTGCAATGCGTGTGCACGATTGGCGCGACGGGTCTGTCGGCCGCGCAGATGCAGCGCATGCCCGGGCTTTCGCTGGTCTGCGCCATGGGCGCGGGTTACGAGAACATCGATGTGGCCCATGCCAAGGCGCACGGGATTGCCGTCGGCAACGGCGTGGGCACCAACGACGAATGCGTGGCCGACCACGCCATGGGTCTGCTGATCGCAGCGGTGCGCGGCATTGTCAAGCTGGACAAGGCCACGCGTGCCGGCATCTGGCGCTCGGCCCTGCCGCTGCCCGCCAATGTCTCGGGCAAGCGCCTGGGCATCGTGGGACTGGGCCAGATCGGCGCCAAGATCGCCAGGCGCGCTGCCGCCTTCGACATGCCCGTCGGCTATCACAATCGCAAGCCCCGCGAAGGCGTCGAGCATCAGTACTTCGACGACCTGCTGGCGCTGGCCGCCTGGGCCGATGTGCTGCTGGTGGCCACGCCCGGCGGCGCTGGCACCCGCCATCTGATCAATGCCGAGGTGCTCGAGGCGCTGGGCGAGAAAGGCGTGCTGGTGAATATCGCTCGCGGCTCGGTGGTTGATACCGCAGCGCTGGCCGAAGCCGTGCGTGCAGGCCGTCTGGCCGGTGCCGGGCTGGATGTCTACGAAAGCGAGCCGCTGCCGCCGCAGGAACTGATAGCTCTGGACGCCGTGGTGCTGACGCCCCATGTGGGCGGCTGGTCGCCCGAGGCGGTGCAGAACTCGGTGGACCGCTTCATCGCCAATATGCGCTGCCATCTGGATGGCAAGCCCTTGGTTTCGCCAATCTGAGTGCTATTGAATTGAAAGCTGCTTGCGCTTGATTTTTAGGGATCCCAGATAACTTCTTTATTGAAATCATTTGTTAATAAGCGCTATAAGCTTCGGTATGCATAGCAATAAGAAATCCCCGCGCAGATCGCTCTGGCGGGGATTTTTACTATCTGCGGCGCCATGAAGCTGGCGCGGACCAAGCCAGTGACACCAAGCAAGGGCCGCCCCGCAGCGAGGGTGTCGTCCCCCTCCCGAAGAGAGAGGGGGAAGCCGCGGGGCCGCCTAGGCGTAGCGGCTCAGGGGGAGTTTACTTCTGGCTGGCAGCAATGGCCTTTTCGGCCTTGTCGACCAGCGGTGCGCCGATCTGGCTCTTCCACTTGTCGAACACGGGGCGCGTGGCCTTGACAAAGGCTTCGCGCTCGGCAGCGTTAGGCGTGGTCACGGTCACGCCCAGGCCGGCCAGGTCCTTGAGCAGAGGCTTGTCTGCTTCGACCAGACCCTTGCGAGCGATGGCGATTTCTTCCTTGGCGGCATCCAGCGCGGCTTGCTTGACGATGGCCTGGTCAGCCGGTGTCCAGCTGTTCCAGATGTCCTTGTTCACCACAAAGATCAGCGGATCGTTCATATAGCCCCACATGGTCAGATGCTTCTGGCCCACGGACTGCAGCTTGGCCGCCATATACACGCCGATGGGGTTCTCCTGGCCGTCCACGGCGCCGCTGGCCATGGCGGGCTGGGCATCGGCCCAGCTCATCTGCGTGGGATTGGCGCCCAGGGCTGTGAAGGTGTCCAGGAACAGGGGCGAGCCCACGACACGGATCTTCATGCCCTTGAGGTCGGCAGGTGTCTTGATAGCGTGCTTGGAGTTGGAGATTTCGCGGTAGCCGTTCTCACCCCAGGCCAGAGGCACCACGCCGCCTTTTTCCAGGGTCTTGAAGATTTCCTGGCCCACTTCGCCCTGGGTCACGGCATCCACGGCCTTGAAGTTGGGGAAGAGGAAGGGCATGGAGAACAGGTTCAGCGACTTGACCTGGGGCGACCAGTTGATGGTCGAGCCCACGGCCATGTCGATCACGCCCTGGCGCAGCGCGGAGAACTCACGGGTCTGGTCGCCCTGCACCAGCGAGGTGCCGGGGTAGAGCTTGATGTTGATGCGGCCCTGGGTGCGTTCGCGCACCTTGTCGGCCCACAGCTCGCCACCCTTGCCCCAGGGGAAGGCCGTGCCCAGCACCAGGGACATGCGGTATTCGCTCTTGTACTTGGCCTGGGCCATGGCCATGGGCGATGCAAAGGCCAGAGCGGCGGCTGTCGCCACGGCGGATGCGAGGAAGGTACGAAGTTTCATTTGGTTTGTCTCCCTTTTAGAAACGAAAAAACTGGCAAGCAGGAATGAGCAGTTGCAGCCTTCAGGGCCGCAACTGCTGGAATCAATAGCCCATCTTTGCGGGCAGCCACAGAGCGAGTTGCGGGAAGGCGATGACCAGAATCATCACGGCGAACATGGACAGCAGCATCCACCCCACCCAGCGCACGGTGGATTCCATGCGCACGCCCGCGATGCGGCAGCTGACCATCAGGTTCACGGCCAGTGGCGGCGTGAACTGGCCCAGTGCCACCTTGAGCGTGAGGATCACGCCAAACCAGACGGGATCCCACTGGTAGTGATTCATGATGGGCAGCAGCAGCGGCACAAAGATCAGGAAGATCGAGATGCCGTCCAGGAACATGCCCACAGTGATCAGCAGCAGGATCAGCAGGCCCAGCACGCCGTATTCGCCGAGACCGGAATTCACGATGGCATTGGCCACCGGATCGATCACGCCCAGCGTGGACAGCGAGAAGGCAAAAATACCGGCCAGCGACACCACCAGCAGGATCACGGCCGACAGCTCGCCCGCTTCGCGCAGAATTGGGAAGAGGTCGCGCATGCCGATGGTGCGGTGAATCACCATGCCGACGAACAGCCCGTAGAACACGGCGACCACGGCGGCTTCGGTGGGCGTGAACCAGCCCATGCGCATGCCGCCCAGGATCAGCACCGGAGCCGCCAGGCCCCAGGAGGCCTCGCGCAGGCTTTTCCAGAACGGCGGGCGGGGCATGGAGGCTTCGAGCGCGCCCATCTTGTGCTTGCGCGACATCCACACGGCGGGAATGATGAGCGCAATGCCGGCCAGCACGCCGGGAATCATGCCGGCCGCGAACAGGGCCGGCACCGAAGCGCCGGGCACCAGCACCGAGTAGATGATGAAGGCCACCGAAGGCGGAATCAGGATGTCCGTCGCTGCGGCCGCTCCGACCACGCTGGCGGAGAAGCTCTTGGGATAACCGGCGCGGCTCATGGCGGCAATCATCACGCCGCCCACGGCCGCTGCATTGGCCGGCCCGGAGCCGGAGATGCCGCCTAGGAACATGGCCACGGCAATCGCCACCAGCGGCAGCATGCCGGGGCCGCGGCCCACGATGGCCACGGCAAAGTTCACCAGCCGCAAGGCAACGCCCGAGCGATCGAAGATGGAGCCCACGAGCACGAACATGGGAATGGCCAGCAGCGGATACTTACCCAGCCCGGCATAGAAATTCTGCGGCACGGCCAGCAGACCGAACCACTGTGTATCGGCATTGGCCAGGGCAATCGCGGCCGCACCGGCCAGACCGAGGGCGGCACCTATGGGCACGCCAATGAACATCAGGCCCAGAAAGGCCACGAACAGCAAGGTGGCGATCATGCGATCTCCTTGCTGTGGTCTTTTTCCACGGGCTCGTCAGGGAAGGCGCCGGGCCTGCCCTGGCGGATGAACAGGCCGATGGCGCGCACGGTGATCAGTGCAGAGACCACGGGTAGCCAGATCGAGTACCACCACTGCGGCACGCCGATGCCGGGCGAGGTCTCCTCGAAACGGAAGTCGTCCCAGACCACGCGCACGCTGAGCACGGCAATGATGGCAAACAGCAATGCCACCATCAGAGAGCCGAACCGGGCCAGTGCCTTGCGGCGCTGGACCGAGCCGCTGTCCGAGAAAAACTCGATGCGGATATGCTGGTTGCGGGCCACGGCGGCAGAGCCTGCGACCAGGGCCAGCAAGATCATCAGAAAGACCGAGATTTCCTCGGTCCAGGCGAAGGAGGAGTTGGTGAAGTAGCGCACCAGCACATTGGCAAACGTGATCAGGGCCAGAGCGGCCATGATGATCACGGTCAGCCAGTCTTCAATGCGCAGGGAACGAGGCTCGTCCGGGCGCGCGCCGGTATCGGCTGCACCATCGGTCTCGGGAGGAGTGGAGGACATGAACGCGGAAAGTCAGAAAAACACACAGGAGTCAGGGCAGCTCGCCTGAATGGCGTGATCCGCGCGCACTCGATGAGAATGCCCTTATGTTCACGACTTACGCAAAACGGGTTCAGGCAAGACGATTGCCTCGGGAGGCAGGCCGTTGTTGCATTCTTGTTTGCGTAAGTCCTTATGTTGTTCCTTGACCTTCACGGCGTTGTGCGCCGGGATGGCTTGGAGCGAGTAGACACACCGGATAGATGTGAACAAATATTATCAAGGTATCTATGTCGCAGGGCTTACGTCCGGCGGCAGGCATTACCCTAGGGTCTGGCGACCAAGGCATGGCTCATCGTCGAGTCTGTGTTTTGTCCCGTTTACTAGCCAACAAGGATTACCTCCGTTGCACAGCTTTGGTGCAGGGCAGCGGATAATGAGAGTCTATGGAAACCAAATGGCTTGAAGATTTTGTCAGCCTTGCTGAAACCCGCAGTTTCAGCCGCTCGGCCCAGCTGCGCCACGTTACGCAGCCTGCGTTCTCGCGCCGCATCCAGGCGCTGGAGGCCTGGGCGGGAACCGATCTGGTCGACAGAAGCTCGTATCCGACGCGACTGACGCCAGCAGGCAAGACCATGTACGAGCAGGCGCTGGAGATACTGCAGTCCTTGCAGAGCACCCGCACCATGTTGCGTGCCCACGTCAGTGCGGGCAAGGGCATGGTGGGCTTTGCCGTGCCGCATACCTTGGCGTTCACGTTCTTCCCGAACTGGGTTTCGGCCGTGCACGAGAAGTTCGGCCCCTTCCGCAGCCGTCTGTTCGCACTCAATGTGCATGATGCGGTGATGCGTCTCGTGGAAGGTGGCTGCGATCTGCTGATTGCTTACTACCACTCTTCTCAGCCCTTCCAGCTGGACCCTTCGCGCTATGAGATGGTGAGCCTGGGGCATGAGGTGCTGGCTCCCTACTCCAAGCCGGACGAGAACGGCAACCCCATCTTTGCCCTGCCCGGTCGCCAGGGCCAGCCCTTGCCATACCTTGGCTATGCCGCTGGCGCTTATCTGGGGCGGGTGACGGAGTTGATCCTCAAGGAGGCGGCCGAGGCCGTGCACCTCGAGCGCGTCTATGAAACCGATATGGCCGAAGGCCTCAAGGCCATGGCGCTGGAAGGTCATGGCGTGGCCTTTTTGCCCTATAGCGCGGTACGCGGCGAGCTGGAGTCCGGTCGACTGGTGCGCGCAGTGCCGGAAGGTGTGACCGGTTTTCAGATGGACATGGAAGTGCGGGCCTATCGGGAAAAACCCACGGGCGATGCCCCTCAGGGAGGAGCAGCTGCGCTATGGAACTTCCTCAAGGAGCAGGGCGAGATTGCGGGTGGCGAGGTCAAGGCTGTGTAACCCGACCGAGTGTTGCTTTTCTTCCAAAAGGGCCAGTTGGCCCTTTTTTTGCTTGTGTGAGCAGCTTGCCGTGATTTCAGGTGTTTTACTGGTAAAAACCCTAATGTTATGCATCGGGTTAATACTGAATATGCAAGTTGCGCATAAGGATTTTTGCCATCGGCATTGGCTTGTGAAATCACGAAAGCATTAGAGTTCGCAGCTTGCACAAAAAGAGGTGCTGCTTTGCAACACAAGATTGAGGCGGTAAGTAGGTGGTTGCCTTCCTGAATTACCTACGGGAAAAGTCTTAGAAATGATTGCATTTCAGCCATCTTCATGACTGCACAATGTGTGCAGTACATTTGTTAACGCAACCTGTCCACCCTCACAAAGGGCGATGCGTTAAGGAGTGGCAAGCGTTTTTGGTCCTTACCAATAGGAGATCCGTATGAAGAAGCATTTGTTGGCCATCGCCGTAACCGCACTGGCAACTGGCACCGTGTTTGCCCAGGCCAATGACACCTTGGCCAAGATCAAGTCCACCGGCAGCGTCACTCTGGGCGTGCGTGAATCGTCCGGCCTGGGCTATACGCTGGGCAATGGCAAATATGTAGGCTTCCATACCGAAATGGGCGAGCGCATTCTCAAGGACATCCAGAAGCAACTGGGCCTGACAGCGCTGGAAGTGAAGTACCAGCCCGTGACCTCGCAAAACCGTATTCCTCTGGTGCAGAACGGCACCGTGGACATCGAGTGCGGCTCCACCACCAACAACACGGCTCGTCAGAAGGATGCAGCCTTTGCCTTCACCACCTATGTGGAAGAAGTGCGCATTGCCACTCGTGCCAACTCCGGCATCACCGGCATCAAGGACCTGAACGGCAAGACCATCGTGACCACGACGGGTACGACTTCCGTGCAGACCCTGCGCAAGAACAAGCGCGCTGACGGCCTGACCTTCAAGGAAGTCATGGGCAAGGACCATGCCGACAGCTTCCTGATGCTGGAAACCGGCCGTGCCGATGCCTTCATCATGGACGGCTCCATCCTGGCCGCCAATATTTCCAAGTCCAAGGCTCCCAACGATTACAAGATCGTGGGTGAAGTGCTGTCGGTGGAGCCCATCGCTTGCATGATGCGCAAGGACGATCCCGCCTTCAAGAAGGCTGTGGACGAATCCATCGTGCGTCAGATCAAGGATGGTTCTCTGACCAAGCTGTACGACAAGTGGTTCCTGCAGCCCATTCCTCCCAACAACGTGAAGGTGGGCCTGCCACTGTCGGCAGCGACCAAGGATGCGTGGGCTCACCCCAACGACAAGCCCATGGAAGCTTACGAAGTCAAGTAATCCCGCCTATAGGTGTACCGCCCCTTCTGCCAAGCGGTTAGAAGGGGCTTTTTTGTTGCGAGGGCCGGTGTGAGCGTTTGCCCTCATAAACCAAGAATGAAAGAGGTGCTCGTATGAGTTGGGATTGGCAGGTGTTCTGTCAGGACACCATTACCCAAGAGGTCGGGCAGAGTTGTTTTGGCAAGAACGGTGACATCACCTATCTGGATTGGATGATGTCGGCCTGGGGCTGGACCGTGTCGGTGGCATTGCTGTCGCTGGTCATCGCTCTGGTGTTGGGCGCAGTCATCGGTACCTTGCGTACCTTGCCCGATCGTCCGTGGATAGTGCGCCTGGGCAATGCCTGGGTGGAGTTGTTCCGCAATATTCCGTTGCTGGTCCAGGTGTTCATCTGGTACCACGTGGTTCCGGCCATCTTCCCTGCAATGAAGTCCCTGCCGGGCTTTGTGCTGGTGGTGTTTGCGATCGGTTTCTTCACCTCTGCCCGTATCGCCGAGCAGGTGCGCTCCGGTATTCAGGCATTGCCGCGGGGCCAGCGGTATGCCGGCATGGCAGTGGGGTTCACGACCTTCCAGACCTACCGCTATGTGCTGCTGCCGATGGCGTTTCGCATCATCATTCCGCCGCTGACCAGCGAGGCCATGAACGTGTTCAAGAACTCGTCCGTGGCGTTTGCGGTGTCCGTGGCCGAACTGACCATGTTCGCCATGCAGGCCCAGGAAGAGACCGCCCGTGGCGTTGAAATTTATATGGCTGTGACAGGTCTGTATGTGATTTCTGCCTTCATCATCAACCGCATCATGGCCTTCATCGAGAAGCGTTCTCGTGTTCCCGGCCTGATTGCAGCCAGCGGTGGAGGCCACTGATATGAATCTCAACCTCGACTGGTCGTTTTTCTCGTGGGACCTGTTCAGCAACTTTGTGCTGAAGGGGCTGTATTTCAGCGTGTCCTTGACCGTGATCGCCACGCTGGGCGGCATCTTCTTCGGCACCTTGCTGGCGCTGATGCGCCTGTCGGGCAAGAAGTGGCTGGACCTGCCTGCCACCATCTATGTCAACGGCATGCGCTCCATCCCGCTGGTGATGGTGATTCTGTGGTTCTTCCTGCTGATGCCCATGCTGATCGGCAAGCCCATCGGCGCGGAGACTTCGGCCATCATCACCTTCGTGGCCTTCGAAGCAGCATATTTCTCTGAAATCATGCGTGCCGGCATTCAGTCCATTCCACGTGGACAGGTGTTTGCCGGCCAGGCGCTGGGCATGACCTATGGTCAGAACATGCGTCTGGTGGTGCTGCCCCAGGCCTTCCGCAACATGCTGCCCGTGCTGCTGACCCAGACCATCATCCTGTTTCAGGATACCTCGCTGGTCTATGCGATCGGTGCCTACGACATGCTCAAGGGCTTCGAAATCGCCGGCAAGAACTTCGGCCGACCCATCGAATCCTATCTGGCGGCTGCCGTGACCTATTTTGTGATCTGCTTTGCACTGTCTTGGTTCGTCAAGCGTCTGCACAAGAAGATCGCCATCATCCGTTAAGCCGGCTCCCTTTGAGGAATTGCAATGATTGAACTCAAGAACGTTTCCAAGTGGTACGGCAGCTTTCAGGTGCTGTCCGATTGCTCCACCAATATCAACAAGGGCGAGGTGGTGGTGGTGTGCGGCCCTTCGGGCTCCGGCAAGTCCACGCTGATCAAGACCATCAATGCACTGGAGCCTTTCCAGAAGGGCGAGATCTTTGTGGACGGCACGGCAGTGCACGATCCCAAGACCAATCTGCCCAAGCTGCGCAGCCGCGTGGGCATGGTGTTCCAGCACTTTGAGCTGTTCCCCCATCTGTCGGTGACGGAGAACCTGACCATCGCACAGATGAAGGTGCTGGGCCGCAGTGCTGCCGACGCCAAGACCCGTGGCCTCAAGATGCTGGACCGCGTGGGCCTGACCGCTCACAAGGACAAGTTCCCCGGTCAGCTCTCCGGTGGTCAGCAGCAGCGCGTGGCCATTGCGCGCGCTCTGTCCATGGATCCCATCGTCATGCTGTTCGACGAACCCACTTCGGCATTGGACCCCGAAATGGTGGGCGAAGTGCTGGACGTGATGATGGGCCTGGCCAACGAAGGCATGACCATGATGTGCGTGACCCACGAAATGGGATTTGCGCGCAAGGTGGCCAGCCGTGTGATTTTCATGGACGTGGGCGGCAAGATTCTGGAAGACTGCAGCAAGGAAGAGTTCTTCGGCCATCCCGAAAACCGTCAGCCGCGAACCAAGGAATTCCTCAACAAGATCCTGCAGCACTGATGCTGCTGCCCTATGGGCTCAAGGCGCTCCTAGTGAGCGCCTTTTTTCATGGTCCAGCCATGGGAAGGTTTGAATAAAAGATGAGCTGGCATCGATTGTTAATCAACAAATATTGGCATGAAAGTATTCATATTTGTTTTCTGGTGATCGATGACAGCTCCTATTTTTAACGAGCTTGCCTGCATCAGGCAGGGCCTGGCCGGCGTGCGCTAGTCGAGTTGCACGCCGGTTTCCTTGACCAGCTGGCTCCAGTCGTCCAGGTCCTGGAGCAGGGTCTGGGTGAATTGCTGGGGCGTGGTCAGCGGCAGGTCCGAGAAGTTGAGCTCGCGCATGCGCTGGATCAGGGCCGGGTCGCGCAGCGCGCGCAGAACCTGTTCGTTGAGCCGTGCGACGACGGCCGGCGGGGTCTTGGCCGGCGCGAAGATGCCGTACCACGAGTAGTTCCTGAATGGGTAGCCGGCCTCGGTCATGGAGGGCACCTCGGGCAGGGACGGCAGCCGTCCCGAGCTGCTGTGCGCCAGCGCCTTCACGCGGCCGGCCTTGACCAGCTCCACGGTGGAGGACGTGTCACCGAAGCCCGCATCCACCTGCCCGCCCATGATGTCCTGCACGCAGGGGCTGGAGCCCTTGTAGGGGATGTGAGTCATGGTGATACCGGCCTGCTTCTTCAGGCTTTCCATGGTCAGGTGGCCGCCCGAGCCCAGGCCCCAGGAGCAGTAGTTGAGCGTGCCGGGATGGACCCTGGCATAGCTCACGAATTCCTGCAGCGTGTTGACGGGCAGGTCCTTTCTGACCAGCAGCAGATTGCCGCCGCGCCCGATCTGGGCGATGGGGGCGAAGTCCTTGAGCGGGTCGTAGGGCAGCTTGCGGTAGAGGCTGGGGTTGACCGCCATGGTGGCCGCGTAGGTGAACAGCAGGCGGTAGCCGTCGGCCGGGCCCTTGGCTACGGAATCGACGCCGATGATGCCGTTGGCGCCGGGGCGATTGTCCACCACGAAGGGCTGCTTCATGGCCTTGCCCAGCGCGTCGGCGAACAGCCGGGCAATGGTATCGGTGCCGCCGGCCGCCGCCGTGGGAACGACCAGGGTCACGGGCCGGTTGGGGTAGCCGGCGGTGCCTTGCGCATGGACGGTGCCGGAGGTGGCGGAGGCCAGCGCTGCGGCCAGGGCCAGGCCGCGGCGTAGGTGGTGCGGTTGAGGGTGCATGGATGTCTCCTGGATGGGACTGGCCAGCGGGCGGGCTAGCGGATGCCGAAGCGGCCCTGCGTGCCTTGCTCGATCATGTCGGCGCTGACTTTGTAGAGATTGCGCGATACATAGCTGGCGACCTGGGCCGCGCGCTCGCGCAGCCAGGCGGCCTTGAGGGCGCGCGCCTGGGTGAGTTCGGGCGCATCGCCATGAGCGGTGGCCAGCAGGTCGATGACGTGCAGGGCCAGCTGCCACTGGCCGGCGTCGGCCAGGGCCTGGGCGCTGGCGATGACGGCGGGCTTGTCGGTGATGGCCCGGGCCACGGCGGCGCCCACGGCTTCGGGCGGCTCGGGGTGCAGGGTGGTGGGATTGCGGTCCCACCAGCCGTTTTCCGAGCGGTAGATGTCGCGCACGATGTAGCTGGGGTCGCCATAGGTGGGCTTCATCCAGGGCACGCCGAACAGCTCCTCGGGGTAGTGCATCCGGGCCAGTACCTGCTGCTCGCCCAGTCCCTGGTTCATGAGGCTGACCACTTCGGCGCGCAGCCAGCGCAGCGCGCGGGCCGTGTGGGTGAGCACCTTCTGCACTTCGGCCTCGCCCTCGATCACGGGGCCGAATTCGCGCACGGCGATGCGCGGATTGAGTGCGGCCAGGGCTTCGAGCGTGCCGGCCCAGCGCACGGTGTCGCGCAGCGTGCGAAACGGCGTGCCAATGTTGGGAATGGAGTCCAGCAGTGCCGCGCCGCCGTAGATCACGCGCCGCGCGGGGCTCCACAGGGCGATGGCGTCGTCGGTCTCGGACGGTGCCCACAGCAGTTCGATGCGCTGCTCGCCGCTGCCTATGACCAGGCGCTGGTCAAAGGTTTCGGTGGGCTCGTGCATGGCCAGCCGGCGCTCGAAGAAGCCGGGCGAGCGGTTGAACTGCACTTCGGCCATGCGGTGCTGCAGGGCCTGGGTCTCGCGGTAGCGTGTGTGGCGGCGCGGCACGTTGCGGTGGGCGATGAGGCGGGGCGCTGGCTCGCCGCGCTGGCGCGCATGCTCCAGCCACTGGGGCACGCCGGCGTTGTAGCCGATGTGGCCGTGGCTGTAGCACAGCGCATGCACGGGCGCGTCGCTGAGCGCGCGCAGGCTGTCGATCATGCCCTGGGTGACGGAGCCGCCGGGGCCGGCGTCCACGACCACCAGGCCGGCGTCCGTCTCGGCCACGAAGGACTGGCCCTGGCCGCGCAGTATGTGCAGGCCCGGGGCCACGGTTTCGCTGCCCGTGCCCACGAGCAGGAAGGGCTTGTCGTCATCTTTGCTGTCCATGTCAGGTCTCCTGTTCATCGTTCAGGCGCTGCAGCGGCGGCAGTGCGTAGTGCCCGTTCAGCATGTCGGTGCGCGGCAGGTAGGCGCGCAGGCAGAGGTAGAAGGGGCCTTCGGGCGCGGGCAGCCAGTTGGCGCGCGCGGCTTCACTGTGTGGCGCGGCGTGCTGTATGTGCAGGGTCAGGCCGCCGTCGGCATCGCGGCGCAGGCCGGTGCTGCGGTCGCCTATGGCGTAGCGGTCCAGCGGGTTGTCCACCAGCATGTAGCTGCGCGCGTCGTACAGGGTGATGGACCAGAACGCGTCCACGGGCGGCAGGGCCCCGGGCACGAAGCGCAGGCGGTAGCGCGCGCCGCCGTCCAGGGGCTGGCCCCGGGCATCGGTCCAGGCCATGGGGTAGACGGCTTCGCGCCCGTCCAGCATGCCTATGTACTTGAGCGCCACCTGGGCGCGGGTGGCGTAGTCGTCGCCGAAGTTGTCCATCACCAGCGGCGGCACGATCCAGCCGGAGGCCTGGCTCGTGCCCGACTGTGCGCTGCGCAGTCGCGGCAGCACGGCATCCAGCGCCTGCTGCAGGACCGGGGCCTGGTCCTCATTCGGCCCGGTGCAGCCGCTGCCCAGGCCCACGGCCGCAAAGCGCTCCACCAGTTCGCGCTGCGCCGCGGGCGGCGGATTCTCCTGCAGCGCGGCGTTGACCTGGGCGGCGAAGTGGGCGGCCGTGGCCGGGGCCTGCGGGTCGCAGTCTGGTACAAAGGCCCGGGGCGCGGGCGCGACTCCCGCTTGGCCGGCCAGCGGGGCAACGCTGAAGCCGTCCTGCAGCGCATGCACGGCCGCGAGGTCGTGGGGACCGTCCACCAGGATGCGGCCTATGACCCAGAGCCAGCGCGTGGGCGCCTGGATATGGGCGCCGGGCGCATCGAAGCCCGCGGGCAGCGCGCCGCTCCAGCCCGGGGGTGTGACCAGGAAGGAGCGCGCCTGGGTGCCGGTCAGGCGCGGCCCTATGTGGGCGAAGGGATTTGTGTAGAAGTCCAGCAGGCCCAGCACGTAGTAGCGCCCCGCAGTGTCGGGCACGTCGATGACCAGCGGCCCGGCGTCCAGGTCCAGCCAGGCATTGGTGTAGAGCGTGTCGTTGTTGGGCGTGACCACGCGGCTCGTGCCGGCGCGCAGCAGCTGGCGCGCGTGGGTGAAGAGGTTGCACCAGCGCATGCCTTCGGGCGCGGCCTGGCCCGCCTCGGTGCGCCGGGGCGAGGTGGCCGCGCGCATGCGGCGCATCTCGTACAGCGGGTAGGCCCAGGTCACGGCTTGCTCGGCCAGGGCCTGCAGTTCGGCGGTCGTTGCGGCGGCGGTCATGGCGGTCATGCGTGCACCGCCTGTGTCTGCAGGGCGGGAATGCGCCAGCTCTGCACGCCGTCGCGCGGGTAGTACATGCGTAGTATCAGGTAGAAGCGCCCGGCTGGCGCGGGCAGCCAGTTGGCCGCATTGGCGGGGCGCTCGTGGCCGATCTCTATCTCCAGGCTGCCGTTGGCGCCGAACTGTAGCCCGGGCGTGCGGTCGCCGATGGCGTGGCGGCGGATGTCGTTGGGGTAGAGGAAGCGGTCGCTGTCATACAGCGTCACGGACCAGAAGGCATCGGCCGGCGGCAGGTCGCCCGCTTCGAAGCGCATCACATAGCGCTGCTGGCCGTTGAGTGGCTCGAGGTCGGCGTCGTAGTGAGAGGCGGAGTAGATGGCCTCGGTGGTGGCCAGCGCGCCCAGGCCCAGGTAGGCGGTGCGGGCGCGGATCAAGAAGTGGCTGCCGTAGCGGCCTGTATTGGTCGTCATGGTCCACGGCCGGGGACGGCGGTTGCTGCCCATGGCCGCCACGGTCTGCACGCCGTCGGCAAAGCCGTCGATAAGGCCGGCGCGCGTGGGCTCGTCCAGCGCCTCCCAGGAAAAAGGCACGCCGGGCACCAAGCCGGCCTGGCCCAGCCAGGCGACCAGGCTGCGGTCCTCGATGCGGCCTGGTGCCTCGGCCAGGGCCTGGCAGAGATTGGTGAAAAAGCGCGGCGCCACCTGCTGCGCGGGCTCGCCGTTCTCGAAGGCTGCGGCCATGACGTCCACGGGCTCGCCGCACCAGTGAGCGATGGCGGCGGGGCGTCCCTGAGGCACGGTGCCGGGCGCTGGCTCCAGGCGTATCTCCGACTGCAGTGCGCGCGCCGCAGGCCAGTCGCTCTCGTCGCCCGCGAGGATGCGGCCTATCAGCCAGACCAGGTGGGTGGGGCAGTGCACAGCGCGCAGATGGGCCAGCGATGGCGGCACCTGGCCGCCGGGGCCGATCAGGACCACGGTCTCGCCTTCGGGATTGCAGTTGCGCGGACCCAGGTTCTCGAAGTTCTCGGTATAGGCGTCGTACAGCGGCAGCACGAAGTAGCGCCCCGGATGGCGGGCCGAGGATGGAATGGTCAGCAGCATGGGGCCGCCTTCCAGGTTCAGCCAGGCCATGGAATACAGCAGGTCGTTGGCCGGAGTGACCACGTCGCGGTCCTCGTGGGTGGAAGGGCGCGGCGCATGGTGCAGCGTGTTCATGGGCGCGCGCACATCCGAGCCGGCCGAGCTGCCAGGGCGCAGCCGCGCCTGCTCGGCGGTCTGCAGGGCGCAGGTGCGGTAGGTCTCGGTGAGCGGGTAGCCGTAGACGAAGGCGGTCTGGCCTATGGAGCGGGCCAGGGCCTGGCGCGTCTGCTGCAGGGTCGTGGTGGACTGGGTCATGGAATCTACCTTTGCAAAGGAACAGGAAGGTGTTCTGGGAAATGGTGCGGGGATTCAGTTCGGCTGCACGCCGGTGGACTGGGTCAGCGCAATGGCGACGGGCAGGTAGGACTGGTAGTCGCTGGCGGCCTGGGCGGGCGTGTTGCCTATGGGGTCGGCCCCCATTTCCTGCAGGCGGCGCTGCATCTCAGGCTGTCGAACCACCACGGCCACCTCGCGGCCTATGCGCTCGACGATGGCGTCGGGCGTCTTGGCTGGAGCCATCAGCGAGGTGGGCGCCATGAAGGTGTAGACGTCGTCCTTGAAGCCCTGTTCGGCAAAGGTGGGCACGTTGGGCAGGGCGGTGGCGCGGCTGATGCCGGGCACAGCCAGGGCGCGCAGCCGGCCGGACTCGATATAGGGTTTGAGGGTGGAGATGGAGGCCGAGGTCATCTGGATCATGCCGCTGATGAGGTCGGAGACCATGGGGCTTTCGCCCTTGTAGGCGGCGTGCAGTACCTTGACGCCGTACTTGCGCTCCATGAAGGCCTGTATCTGATGTGGCTGCGTGCCCGCGCCCCAGGAGCCCATGGCGTAGTCGCCGGGTGCCTTGCGCACCAACTCGATCAGCTCGGCAAAGGTCTTGGCAGGCACGGAAGAGTGCACGGCCATGACGGTGCGCTGGCCGGCCACGTCCGAGACCATGCGCAAGTCGGTGCGCGGGTCGTAGGGCAGCTTTTTGTACAGCACCAGGTTGGCGGCGATGGGGCCGGGCACGGTCAGCAGCAGGGTGTAGCCGTCCGCAGCGCTCTTGACCACGTAGTCCGTGCCAATGATGCCGCCCGCGCCGCTGCGGTTTTCCACGATGACGGGCTGGCCCAGGCGCTTGGACAGGCCGTCGCCAAGGGTGCGCGCGAGGATGTCGGAGGAGCCGCCGGCCGCGAACTGAACGATGATACGCACGGGTCGGCTGGGGTAGCTGTCCTGGGCACGTGCGGCGGCCGGAGCCAGGGCGAATACAGGAGCGAGTGCGGGAGCTAGGCCCGCCAGATGCAGCAGGCAGCCGCGCCGGGACAGGCCTGTGTAGCCGGTGGTGGAGCCCGCTGCGCAGCTGCCTGCAGGCAAGCCCTGCATGGCGCCGCTGTCTTGGCCGCCAGCGGCCGGGGCTTGGGTGTGATGGGTCTTCATGCGAATCCTTGGGTTGTGGCAGAGGACATGCGGGCCGCGCTCAGCGGGCTGGGGCTGTGCAGCGGTCGGCGCCTATCACCAGCGCATCGACCGCCACGCAGCCGCCCTGTTCTCGAGGCAGGGCGATCAAGGGGTTGATCTCGGCGCTGGACAGGGTGTCGCCGCAGCGCTGGGCGAAGCCAGCCAGTGCCACCAGCGCATCGGCCAGTGCCTGCAGGTCCGCGGGCGGCTTGCCGCGCGCGCCGGCCAGGATGGGGAAGGTGCGCAGCTCCTGCACCATGGCCAGGGCATCGTCCCGGGTGATGGGCAGTGCGCGCAGCGACACGTCGCGAAGGATTTCGACGTGGATGCCGCCCAGGCCGAACATCAGCACCGGGCCGAACACCGGATCGCGGTGCACGCCAGCAATGCATTCGACGCCGCCGTGCACCATGCGCGCGGCCAGCGCTCCGTCCAGCTGCGCTTCGGGCCGCGCCTGGCGTGCACTGGCGAGAATGCGCTCGAAGGCGGCGCCCGCATCCATGGCCGTGTGCAGGTTCAGCGCCACGCCGCCGACCTCGGACTTGTGCGCGATGTCGGCGCTGGCCACCTTCAGCGCAATGGTGCCGCCCAGGGCCTGCACGGCTTGCGCCGCCTGCTGCTGGGTGCGCACCAGTTGGTGGGGCACCACGAGCATGCCGGCCTTGGCCAGCAGTTCCATGCTGCGGGCTTCGGACAGGCTGCCCGCGGGCAGCTGCAGCGTGGGCTGGGCCGGGGAGGCCGACGGCAGCGGCGCGGCGCGCGGCATATCGGCCAGCGAGGCCAGGGCGCCTATGCAGCGTATGGCCGCGCTGGGGTCCGAGAACACCAGGCATCCCAGGGCCTCCATCTCGGCGCGGCGCGCGTCGGAGCACAGCGTGCAGATGGCCAGCAGCGTGTCGGGGTGGGCGGCGCGCAGCTTTTCCACCAGGGAGCGCAGCACGGCCCAGAACGCGTCGGACAGGCCGCCCGCGGCGAAAAATCCCAGCCAGCTCGCGAAGTTCCGGTCCTGCATCATCAGCTCGGCGCTGCGCTCGAGCAGGGTGACGTCGTTGGTGACCTGGCCCGTGATGTCCACGGGGTTGCGTGGCGCGGCAAACGGCACCCATTCGAGCAACTGGCGCTGGGCGGCCTCTGACAGGGGCTGCACGTCGAGACCGGCGGCGCTGGCGTCGTCGGCCATCATGGCGCCCACGCCGCCCGAGACGGTGAGCAGGCCCAGGGAGCGGTTGCGCGGAATCGGCGCGATGGAGGCGCTGGCCGCCAGCGCGAAGAAGTCGCTGATGGTGTGTGCGCGCAGTACGCCGTACTGGCGGAACACGGCGTCATAGACAGCATCGTTGCCGGCTAGCGATGCCGTATGCGAGGCGGCCGCAGCCGCGCCCAGCTCGCTGGTGCCCACCTTGAACATGATCACGGGCTTGCCGCGCTCGCGCGCCAGCGCCAGGGCCGCGCGCAGGCGCTCGCCGTCGCGGCAGCCCTCCATGTAGGCCATGATGACATCGGTCTCCGGATCGCGGGCCAGCCAGGCCAGGCCGTCGGCCAACTGAACGTCGGCTTCGTTGCCCGTGGTCGCCCACAGGGACAGGCCCAGACCGCGCTCGCGCGCCATGCTGTAGGCATAGGCTCCAAAGGCCCCGGACTGGCTGATCAGGCCTATGCGCCCGGGCTTGACGCAGCCCGCATTGGGGGCGGGCGAGAAGGTGGCGTAGGTCTGGTGGCCGGGGCGCATGAAGCCCAGGCAGTTGGGGCCTATGATGCGTATGCCGGCTGCGCGGGCGCGTTCCTGCAGGGCCTGCTGGGCCGCCGCGCCTTCGGCGCCGGTCTCGGCAAAGCCCGATGAGAACAGCACCATGGAGCGCACGCGGGCCGTGGCCGCGTCCTCGAGCACCGCGGCCACATGGGCCTGGGGCACGGCCACGATGGCCAGATCTACGGGGTCGGGGATGTCGGTCAGCCGCGCGTGGGTGGGCAGGCCCTGCACCGTGGCCGCGCGCGGGTTCACGGCATGCAGCCGGCCCGTGTAGCCGAGGCGCAGCAGGTAGTCGAGCGGAATGCCGCCTATGCGCTCCGGCGAGTCGGTGGCACCGACGACGGCGATGGAGCGTGGCGAGAACAGGGCGTCCAGCCCGGCGAAATCGAAGTCCATTGATGGCTGCATGAAGTTCCTCTGTCAGAAGTTGTGGCGCACGCCCAGTGCCAGCGAACGCACGCCGTTGCCGCTGTCGGCCACCACGGGCACGTTGGCGATGGATACCGAGGAGCCGCCCGCGTTGCTCAGTTGCAGCCAGCGCGCGTACAGCGTGGTGCGCTTGCTCAGGTAGTGGTCGTAGCCCAGGGTCCAGGCGGTCTGGCGGCGTTCGGAGCCGTCGACCTTGCGGCGTGCCACCGACAGCATCACCTTGGTCGTGAAGGTTGCGCTCCACTCCGTGCCCAGCTGCAGGAGGTGGGCGTCGCCTGTACCGGCCAGGTGGATGCTGACGCGGCTGTAGCTGCCGCTCAGGCGCAGCTTAGGTATGGCATCCCAACTGGCCACCAGCGTCTGGTAGCGGCTGGTGCGCGGCGTGGCCACGGGCGCTGCAGCGCTGCCTTCTGTGAAGTTCTGGACGCTGTAGGCCATGAAGAAGGGCTTCTGGTTCCAGCCCACGGTGCCGCCGTAAAGCCGGGCGTTGTTGCTGTCGGGCGAGGGCACCTCGCCGAAGGAGTAGGCCAGGTCCAGCACCCAGGGCTGGCCCTCGGGAAGGCGGTAGCGCACGAGATTGCTGCCGCGCGCGGCAAAGGCCTTCAGGTTCGGCTGGCCGTCGGTGCTATAGCCGAGATTGGTGGGAGAGAACAGCGAATTCATGCCGAACGGGTCGGCGCGGAACAGGGCGCCGAACATGGGCGTGTACATGCGGCCCATCTCGACGTGGCCCCAGGGCGCGCTCAGGCCGATGAAGGACTGGCGGGTGAAGGCCAGGGAAGGCCCGGGAATGGTGCCCATGCCGGTGTCCGGAGTGACGCCGGCCTCGAGCATGAAGCGGGCGCGCCAGCCGCCGCCCAGGTCCTCGGAGCCGCGAAAGCCTATGCGCGAGGCGGCGCTGCCGCCGTCCTCCAGGCGTGTCAGCCGCGTGGCCCCCGATCGGGTGCTGTTGAGATGGACGTCCATGACGCCGAAGATCTCCACGCTGCTCTGCGCCCAGGCGGCACTGCCGAATATGGCCCAGCCTGCGGCGGCAAGCCATTGCTTGTGCTTCACGATATGTCTCCTGTGTTTGTGCTTTTGACGGGTGCACAGCCTTGCGCTGCGGTGTGACTGCTACTATCCGAACCAGTGCGGTTGGCACTCTGTCAACGCTTTGACAATTGGCGGCACTCGAGCCCGGGACTAACCCGGGGCCTGTTTTCCCGCGCACACAGATCCATGCCTCGCAAACACCAACCTGAAGCCGATTCCGTGGCGCTGATACGGCGTGCCTTGAGGCTGTGCCCGCTGATGAGGCACTGGCCGGATGACGTGCTGGACGAAGTGGTGGCCGTGGCGCGGCTGAGGCGCTATGACAAGCGAACGCCCCTCATGGTTGGCGAGCGATCGCGCCGCGAGGTGCTGGTGGTGGCTTCGGGGCGTCTGGCGGTGGAGGGCGTGGATGCGGCGGGCGTGCGCTTCGTGCTGTCCCTGCACGGCCCCGGAGAGATCGTGAGCCTGGTGCGCATGCTGGGCAACACCCGCTTCGTCTATCACTTCGTGGTGCAGGAGGGCACGGTGCTCGTGCACCTGCCGGGAGGGGCGTTCATGGCCGTGCTGGATGCGCACCCGGCGCTGTGGCGCGATGTCTGCATGCTGGTGCTGGAGCGCCTGCACGAGCAGATCGCCACCCAGCAGCGCCGCGCCCTGGGCCATACCGCCAATCATGTGGCCGATGCGCTGGCACGGCTGGCGCTGATTCACGGCAAGCCTATCGAAGGCGGCCAGGCCGTGAGCCTGCGCATCTCGCAGGGCGATCTTGCGGCCATGCTGGCGGTCTCGCGCCAGACCGTGAACAAGGAGTTGCGCACGCTGGAGCAGATGGGCGTGATCAATGCGGCCTATGGGCGCGTGACCATCCACGACCTCGAAGCCCTGCGCCAGGCGGCCGGCGGCTGATCTACCTGTGGCTCGTGCGGTGCCGGCCTCAGCGCGGCGCCGCTTGCGGCGCGGGGCGCATCAGCGTGCTCTGGCCGAACAGGCTTTGCACCAGATCCACCACCAGCTCTGCCGTCTGGTTGCGCAGATCCAGCGCCGGGTTGAGCTCCACAATGTCCAGCGAGGCAAGACGGCCGGTGTCGGCAATCATTTCCATGCACAACTGGGCCTCGCGGTAGGTGGGGCCGCCGCGTACCGGCGTTCCCGTGCCGGGGGCTATATCGGGGTCCAGAAAGTCCACGTCGAAACTCAGATGCAGGTGGATGTCCCTGTCGTTGCGTCCCAGCAAGGTGACCAGTGCCCGGCGCATCACTTCACGCATGCCCAGTTCGTCAATGGCCCGCATGTCGTAGACCTCCAGCCCCAGCTCTCGGATCATGTGCTTTTCGCTCTCGTCCACGCTGCGCAGGCCGATCTGACAGAACGATGAGGCGGGCAGAGCGGGAGTCGTGCCCGACAGCGAGGCCAGCTCCGTCGGCCCCAGTCCGCAGAGGCTTGACACCGGCATGCCGTGCAGATTGCCCGTGGGCGAGCTTTCGGGGGTGTTGCAATCCGAGTGGGCATCGAGCCAGAGCACGCGCAGCTGCTTGCCCGTGGCGCGGCAATGGCGGGCCACGGCGCTGATGGAGCCTGTGGCAAGCGTGTGGTCGCCACCCAGCAGTATGGGCAGCCGGTTTTGCTGCAGCACCTGCAGCACCGCGTCATGGGCGATCCGGTTCCAGCTCAGGCATTCGGCCAGATTGCGCAGACCCTGGGCATCGCGCGCGCCACGCGGATTGGCGGGGCCGCTCAGATTGCCCAGATCGCTGACCTGCACGCCCAGCCGCTCCAGCGCCGGGCCCAGCTGGGCCACACGCAGGGCATCGGGCCCCATGGCAGCGCCAAGGCGCGAGGCACCGATATCGGTGGGCAGACCGATCAGTGTGGACGATGTGTATGCCATGAGCCGCTCCGCTTCAGGCCGTCTTACGGGCCGCAAGATTGATGATCTGGGGACTGGCTGCCTGTCTCACCATGGCAAACAGATCCTTGGGGTCGGCGAGTTCCGGCACCAGCTCGATCTGTGACAGCAGGCCCGCGCCTCGTGCCAGGCTGTGCATGGTGCGCAGCGCCGAGTAGTCCTCCAGCGCGAATCCTACGGAGTCGAACAAGGTGATCTGGGCGTCCGATGTCCGGCCCGGCGTCAGCTTCTGCAGCACGCGCCAGAGCTCGGTCACGGCAAAGTCGGCCGGCATCTGTTGCAGCTCGCCCTCGATGCGCGTCTGCGGCTCGTACTCGACAAAGACCTGCGCACGCTGCAGGGCGCTGGCATCGAACTCTGTCTTGCCGGGGCAATCGCCGCCCACGGCATTGATATGCATGCCGGGCTCCAGCAAATGCCCGGGGATGATGGTGGCGCGGGTCTTGTCGGCGGTGGCGGTGGTCACGATGTCCGTGCCGGCCACGGCGTCCCGCACGCTGGTGCAGACGGTGGCCGTGGCGGAAAAGTCGGGCAGGAACGGCTGCAGGTTGCGCAGCAGCTTTTGCGAGGCTGCAGGGTCGATGTCGAACAGGCGCAGCTCGCGCACGCCCAGCAGCTCCATGAAGGCCAGCGCCTGGAATTCGCTTTGCGAGCCATTGCCGATCAGCGCCATGCTGCGGTTTCCGGCGCGCGCCAGATGGCGCGCGGCCATGGCGGATGTGGCGGCGGTGCGCAAGGCCGTGGTCAGCGTCAGCTCGCTGACAAAGCGCGGCATGCCGGTGGCGACATCGGCCAGCGCGCCGAAAGCCATCACCGTGGGAAGGCCCAGACGCGGATTGTGCGGGTGGCCGTTGACGTATTTGAAGGCGTAGTCCCGTGCATCGGCCACCGGCATCAGCTCGATCACGCCGCTGGCGGAATGGGCGGCGGTACGTGCGCTTTTGTCGAAGTCCTGCCAGCGGCCGAAGTCGGCCTCCAGGGCTTGGCTGATCAGGCGCAGCACCTGGGTGATGCCGATGCGCGCGACCAGCCGGGCTGCGTCGCTGGCGCTGAGAAAGTCGGTACGCAATGGTGTGCCGGCCATAGCTTGAGGAACAGACATAAGACCTCCTCCTTGGCTTCATTTTTGAGGATTTTTGCGCCAAATGCCAGAGAGAAGAGCCTGTGACCGCCGTGGGCGCACTGCTCTTGCGGGGTCGGGTGCGGCCCTGTCGCCGGGGAAGATGGGACAATATCGGCCATGACTCAGACCATCACGATTACCCGCCCCGATGACTGGCACTTGCATGTGCGCGATGGCGATGCCATGCGCTGCGTGGTGCCGCACACTGCCCGCCAGATGGGCCGTGCCATCATCATGCCCAACCTCAAGCCCCCGGTCACCACGGCGGAGATGGCTGCGGACTACCGCGCCCGCATTCTGTCGGCCGTGCCTGAAGGCAGCCGGTTCCAGCCGCTGATGACGCTGTATCTGACGGACAACCTGGGCCCTGAGGAAATCGTGCGTGCCAAGGCGGCCGGCGTGGTGGCCTGCAAGCTGTACCCCGCAGGTGCCACGACCAATTCCGACCATGGCGTGACCGATCTGCGCAAGATCTACCCGACGCTGCAAGCCATGCAGCGCGAAGGCCTGGTGCTGCTGGTGCACGGTGAAGTGACCGATCAGAGCATCGACCTGTTCGACCGCGAGGCCGTGTTCATCGAGCAGCAGCTCAAGCCTTTGCGCAAGGACTTCCCCGAGCTCAAGATCGTCATGGAGCATGTGACGACCAAGGAAGCCGCCGAGTACGTGGCCGCAGCCGATGATTTTCTGGCAGCGACCATCACGCCCCAGCATCTGCTGTTCAACCGCAATGCCATCTTCCTGGGCGGCGTGCGCCCGCACTTCTATTGCCTGCCGGTCCTGAAGCGCGAAACTCATCGCCTGGCGCTGGTGCAGGCCGCCACCAGCGGCAGCAGCAAGTTCTTCCTGGGCACGGACAGCGCTCCCCATGCTGCGCATCTGAAGGAGGCCGCGACCGGCTGCGCCGGCTGCTACAGCGCCCACGCCGCCATCGAGATGTATGCCGAGGTGTTTGACGGCGTCGGCGCCCTGGACAAGCTCGAAGCCTTTGCTGCCTTCAACGGCGCCGATTTCTACGGCCTGCCCCGCAACACCGACACCATCACCCTGGTCAAGGAAAGCTGGACACCTCCCGTGAGCTTTGCATACGGCGAAGGGGCGCAGCTCAAGCCTCTGCGCTTTGGCGAAGCCCTGCCCTGGAAGATGCTGGACTAAAAACAGTAGCTGCAAGCGCCTGCGTTCACTTGAATCAAAGGTGTTTTCGGTCTGAAATCAAGAAAGGAGTTGCGCAAGCTGCTCCTTTTTTAATTTGGCTTTGAGCAAGGCCTCGGTTAGGCTTGGCCAAACAGCGCTCAGGAGATTGCATGCCCAACGATGTCCAGCCCAGGATTGCCTTGCTGATCGATGCGGACAACGCGCCCGCGGAGATGATTGACGAGATATTGACCGAGCTGTCCACCTTCGGCCTGATCAATATTCGCCGTGCCTATGGCAACTGGACCAAGGCCGGTCTGCACGGCTGGCAGAGCAAGCTGCTGGAGTACGCCGTGCGGCCCATGCAGCAGTTCGATTACTCCAAGGGCAAGAACGCGACCGATATGGCCATGACGGTGGATGCCATGGAGCTGCTCTACACCGAAAAGCCCGATGCCTTCGGCATCGTCTCGTCGGATGCCGACTTCACCCCGCTGGTCATGCATTTGCGCGCCAAGGGCGCTGCCGTCTATGGATTCGGGGCGGAGCAGACGCCCAGGGCTTTCGTCAATGCCTGCTCGCGCTTTCTGTATTTCGATGCGCTCAAGGAGCTGGGCGACGGCATTGTCAGCCGCAGCGAGCGCCGCGAGGCACTGGAGGCCGAAGCCGTGCCGCGTGCCGTGCCCGCGGCAGGCCAGCCGCTGGGACCGAATCTCAACGCCGGCAATGGCCGGGTGGCTGGCGGCACCGGTGTGGCCGCACCGGCATGCACCACGCTGCGCGTGCCTTCGCACATGCTCAAGGAAGACAGGCAGCTCATTGCCATGCTGCGCGATGCCGTCAAGGCGACGCAGGACGAAGCCGGCTGGGCACGTGTGGCGGCGGTGGGCACGCATATCGGCAACAAGTTGTCGTTTGATGCGCGCAACTATGGCTATGCCTCGCTGACCAAGCTCATGGCCGCGACCCAGGTGTTCGAGTTGCGTGACGAAGGCACGGCCAGAGTGGCGGTGCGCGATCTGCGTGGGCATCAGGACGAGGTGCTGCCTTGATGCAGCCAGCCGCAATGCAGTCGGTGGATTGGGCCATTGATTGGCAGGCGCCCTGGCTGGCCCCGCTGCAAGCGATTGGACGTCAGGTTCATGACCAGGTGCTGGGCGGTGCCGGCGTGGCCAGGGCCTTGCAGGAGGTGGCTGCCGCCCACGGACTGCTGCCGGGCTGGCAGTTCGTCGAACAGTTGCAGCTGCCTGCGGGTCAGGCCTATGAGGAATTTATCCACAGCCGGCGCAGCATTCCTACGCGCGACAATCTGCATGATTTCTTCAACGGCCTGATCTGGCTGCACTGGCCCAGGCTCAAGCAGCGGCTCAATGCGCTGCAGGCGGCCGAGATCGCGCGCCAGGGCGTGGGGGCGCAGCGCGGGCGCCTGCGCGACTCGATCACGGTGCTGGACGAGAACGGCGGCCTGCTGCTGGCGCCACAGGCCCTGTGCGATGCGCTGCGCGACAAGCGCTGGCAGGAGCTGTTTGTGGGCCGACGTGCGCTGTGGGAGCAGGCGCGCTTTCTTCCCATAGGCCATGCCCTGCTGGAAAAGCTGGTCCAGCCGCGCAAGGCCATCACGGCGCATGTGATCTGCGTGCCGCTGGAGCAGGCTCCTGGCCTGGCGTCGCTGGCCGAGGCCGATGGCTGGCTGGACGATCAGTTGCGGACCCAGTCTTGCAATCTGGTCAGCAAGCCCTATCTACCAATTCCCATATTAGGAATCCCGGACTGGTGCCTGCAAAACCAGAACTTTTCCTTCTATGATGACTCTCTAGTTTTCCGAGCCCCACGTACCGCACAAACAACACAACAACGGGTACTGCCAGAAACAGAACTGGTTTGATGAGCATTCGTCCTGCACAGGCGGTGCCTCAGGGGTTTTGGTCATTTTGTCCCCTGTGTGGAGTACACCCTCGATGAAACGTATTGCCTTATTTCTACTGACCAATATCGCCGTGGTGGCGGTATTGGGCATCGTCGCCAGCTTGCTGGGCGTCAACCGCTACCTCACTGCCAACGGCCTCAATCTGGGCGCCCTGCTGGGTTTTGCCTTCATCATGGGCTTTGGCGGCGCCATCATCTCGCTGCTGATCTCCAAGCCGATGGCCAAGTGGACATCGGGCGTGCAGGTCATCAACGAGCCGCGCAATGCCGATGAGGCCTGGATCGTCAACACCGTGCGCGGCTTTGCCGAGAAGGCCGGCATCGGCATGCCCGAAGTCGGCATCTATGAGGGCGAGCCCAACGCCTTTGCGACCGGTGCATTCAAGAACTCGGCCCTGGTGGCCGTGTCCACCGGTCTGCTGGAAGGCATGACGCGTGAAGAGGTCGAGGCCGTGATCGGCCACGAAGTGGCCCACATCGCCAATGGCGACATGGTGACCATGACGCTGATCCAGGGCGTGATGAACACCTTTGTGGTCTTCCTCTCGCGCGTGATCGGCTATGCGGTCGACTCCTTCCTGCGCCGCAATGACGAGCAAAGCTCGGGCCCCGGCATCGGCTACATGATCACCACCGTGGTGCTGGATATCCTGCTGGGCTTTGTCGCCGCCATGATCGTTGCCTGGTTCTCGCGCCAGCGCGAGTTCCGTGCCGATGCGGGTGCCGCACAGCTCATGGGCCGCAAGCAGCCCATGATGAATGCGCTGGCGCGTCTGGGCGGCATGCATCCGGGCGAGCTGCCCAAGAGCGTGGCGGCCATGGGCATTGCCGGCGGCATCGGCCAGCTGTTCTCCACCCATCCGCCCATCGAGCAACGCATTGCTGCACTGCAAAACGCCCGCTAAGCGTACACATGTGTAAAAGGCAGTAGCCGGTCTTTACCGCTGCTTCACAAGCCCCTGTCAACAACTGGCAGGGGCTTTTGCGTTGTAGGAGCATATACATGTCCCTCGGACTTTCAGGAGTTGTGATGTCCTTCATCTCTCAAACCATGACCCGCCGCCTGCTGCCGGTCTTGCTGCTGGGCGGCTCGGCCGCCCTGCTTACGGGCTGTGTGGTGGCCCCGGCCTATCCGGCTTATGGAACCGAGGTGGTCGCGGGCGACGTTTATGCACCCATGGCCCCGCCTCCTCTGATCAACGAGGTGATTCCAGTGGCACCCTCGCCGGCCTATGTCTGGATCGGCGGCTCCTGGGGCTGGGGCGGCGGACGCTACAACTGGCGTCCCGGTCGCTGGGCCATGCCACCACGTCCTGGCTACGGCTGGCATGAAGGGGGCTGGAACCATGGTCCTGGCGGCTGGCATCATGGCGGTGGCCATTGGGGACCGCGCCGCTGAGGGCGTCCGCTAGGTGACAAGAGATGGCATAAGCCCGCTAGGCGGGCCATGCCAGCATCGCTAGAGTCGGATGCAGGAGGTTTGCCGTGAATCCTGCTCTTGTCACGCGCCGCGAAGGCGCTGTTCTCATCCTCTCCAACAACAACCAGGCCGCGCGCAACGCGCTGTCGCCCGAGTATTACTACGCGGTCATGGAAGAGCTGCGTGCGGCCGGCACCGATGCCTCGGTGGCCGCCGTGATCCTCACGGGCGAGGGCGGTCATTTCTGCGCTGGTGGCGATCTGAACCAGCTGGCAACGAGGCGCGAGATGCCGCTGGCCGAACGCCGCCTAAAGCTTGAGGATCTCAACCATCTGATTCGTGCCATACGCGACTGCCCCAAGCCCGTGATCGCGGCGGTGGAGGGGGCTGCTGCTGGTGCAGGCCTGTCTCTGGCCATGGCTTGCGACATGCTGGTGGCGGCAAGGTCGGCGGTTTTCTCGGTGGCCTATGTGAAGGTCGGCCTCACACCCGACGGTGGCGCGACGTCGTTTCTGGCCGAATTCATGTCCCGTCAATTGCTGACCGAGCTCTGCCTGACGGGCGAGCGCATCAGCGGCGAGCGCATGCATGAGCATGGCTGTATCAACCGTTTGACGGAGCCGGGCCAGGCCCTGGCCCAAGCGCTGGAGCTGGCAGGGCAACTGGCCCAGGGGCCGGAAGTGGCGACCGCGCGTATCAAGGCACTGTGCCGGGTAGCCCACAGCCACGGCCTGGAGCAGCAGCTGGCGCTGGAGGCCGACCATATGGTCGAGGCCCAGGGCAGCGAGGAGTCCCGCGAAGGCATTGCGGCCTTTCTGGAAAAGCGTGCGCCCGACTTTGCCAGGCTGCGCGGTTCCTGACAGGTCGTACCCGACGGCCTAGCGAACCGTGTAGTTGAGCTGGAACATCACGCCGGCATTGCCCAGCACATTAATCTGGGTGCCCCAGTTGCTGTTGAAGTCATAGCCCACGGCCGGAATGGCCGTGATGCCCCAGCCATGCCGGTTGTTGAACGGGATCTTCTTGTTGTACGGAAACTTGTAGCCGTGAATGATGCCGCCCGTGACCTTGAAAAAAAGGCCTGGCACGCTGTCAAACGGCCTGAATCGCCAGCCGTAATAGGCGTACTGGCTGGGCTGGCCGAATGAGTTCCTGAAATAGGCAAATCCCGCGATATGGCGCTCGTCCAGCTCCTTCTCGGCCTGGATCAGCCAGACATAGGCGTGCTTTTGTTCGTCGGGCTCGAAATCGTTTTCCTTCTTGGCATCGGAGAAATGCCAGTCAAGAGGGGCATAGCCGAACATCCAGCCCGACAGCGCTGAGGGCTTGTTGCCGACAGTGTCGGCCGCAGCAGCAACGTCACTGGTTTGTGCGCTGACACTGACTGCCGCCAGCCAGCAGGCCAGTCCCAGGGACACGGAGGCAGGGGCAGGTCGTAGAGGTTTCATGGTGACGCCTGGCGTGCAATGAAGTCACCAGCGTAGCGATGCCAAGCCTGGTGCATTGTCAGTCAGCGCCCAAAAACTTGTGAAGCCATGACGTCTGGTATGGACGCGGCCATCAAAGGCAGCCAGCAGCAGGGCTGGCATGGCTGGAAGTGGGTGCAGAGCGGCTGCCTGCCCCCGCTTAGAGGGCGCCGCCCGAGCCGCGCGCGCCCGAGGAGGGCACCTCGACGCCGAGAATTGCGGCCGCAACGGCCTCGCCGACTTTGATGCCGTCCACACCGGCCGACAGAATGCCGCCCGCGTAGCTGGCACCTTCGCCGGCCGGGTACAGACCGCGCGTGTTGTCGCTCTGGAAGTCGGCGCCGCGGCCGATCTTGACCGGGGACGAGGTGCGGGTTTCCACACCGGTCAACACGGCATCCTTCATGTCGTAGCCGCGAATCTTCTTGCCAAAGGCGGGCAGGGCCTCGCGCATGGCTTCGATCGCATAGAAGGGCAGGGCCTGGTGCAGATCGCCGAGGCTGATGCCGGGCTTGTACGAGGGTTGCACCTCGCCAAACTCGGTGGAGGGCTTGCCGGCGACAAAGTCGCCCACGAGCTGGCCGGGAGCGCTGTAGTTCTGGCCGCCGAGCACATAGGCTCTGGACTCCAGCTGGCGCTGCAGCACAATGCCGGAAAGCGGGTGATGCTCGCCTTTTTGCTGCTTTTCAACGCCAAAGGTCTTGCCGTCAAAGGCCCAGGCAAAGCTCTCAGCGTCTTGCGGGTAGTCCTCGGGGTTGATGGCGCAGACCATGCCGGCATTGGCATTGCGCTCGGCGCGAGAGTACTGGCTCATGCCGTTGGTGACGACGCGCCCGGGTTCGCTGGTCGCGGCCACCACGGTGCCGCCGGGGCACATGCAGAAGCTGTAGACGGCGCGGCCGTTTTTGGCATGGTGCACCAGCTTGTAGTCGGCAGCGCCCAGCAGCGGGTGGCCGGCATCCTTGCCCCAGCGGGCACGGTCGATCACGCTTTGCGGATGTTCGATGCGGAAGCCCACGGAGAAGGGCTTGGCCTCCATGGCCACGCCGCGCTCGTAGAACATGGCAAAAGTGTCGCGCGAGCTGTGGCCCAGAGCCATCACGGCATGATGGGTGGGCAATGCATAGCTTTGGCCCGTGGCCTGGTCGAGCACTTGCAGGCCGACCAGCTGGCGCTGGCCGTCGATGTCTTCGATCTGTACATCGGTCACGCGCTGCTCGAAGCGGATTTCGCCGCCCAGGCGCACGATTTCCTCGCGAATGCCCTCGACCAGCTTGACCAGCTTGAAAGTGCCGATATGGGGGTGAGCCGCGTAGAGAATTTCGGGCGGCGCGCCATAGGTCACGAACTCTGTCAGCACCTTGCGGCCCAGATGGCGCGGGTCCTTGATCTGGCTGTAGAGCTTGCCGTCGGAGAAGGTGCCGGCGCCGCCTTCGCCATACTGCACATTGGACTCGGGCGTCAGCTCGCGCTTGCGCCACAGGCGCCAGGTGTCCTTGGTGCGCTCGCGCACGGTTTTGCCGCGCTCCAGCACGATGGGCTTGAAGCCCATCTGGGCCAGCACCAGCCCGGCAAACATGCCGCAGGGGCCAAAGCCCACGACCACGGGGCGCTCGTCCAGATCCGCCGGGGCCTGGCCCACGGGTTTCCAGCTCATGTCGGGAGTGGGATTGACATGGGGATGGTCGGCAAACTGCGTCAGCAGCGCGGCTTCCTGGCCCTCGTCAGCCAAAGTGATGTCTACGATGTAGACGGCCAGCAGTTCCGCCTTGCGCGCATCGAAGCTGCGCTTGTGCACATGCAGCTTTGCAATGGCGGCGGCCGCAATTCCCAGGCGCTCGGCCGCAAGCTGGGTGAGCTTGTCCGTGGGCTGGTATTCGGTATGGTTCTCGGGGTGGTATTCAACCGCCGAGAGAGGGAGTTTGAGTTCTGCGATCCGGATCATGGCTTGTACCTATCAAGCAAGGGTCTGGATGGTACGGCAAAGACCTGATGACTGCGCGACAAGGCCATGGTGACCTCGGCTTTTGTTGTGCTTATCGCTTCTAAGAAGATAGCGGTTTGCGCTTGAGACAGCTCATGTCTCTCATCTCTTTGAGCATGAAGTTACTATGTATCAAGCGCAGCCAGCTATGCATTTGATAGTTTGATAGTTATGTGCTGGTGGCCTTTTGTTATTTGTAGAGCAGTTGCGGCAGCCACAGACCGATCTGCGGCCAGATGTAGAGCAGCACGATGGCCAGGATTTGTATGCCCATGAAGGGCATCATGCCCACGAAGATCTGGTTGAGCGTCACCGAAGGCGGTGCCACTCCCTTGAGGTAGAAGGCAGACATGGCCACGGGCGGAGAGAGGAAGGCCGTCTGCAGATTCAGCGCCACCAGCAGGCCGAAGAACAGCGGATCAACGCCAAAGTGGTTGAGCAGGGGGATGAAGATGGGCATGAAGATGACGATGATCTCCGTCCATTCCAGCGGCCAGCCCAGCAGAAAGATCACGACCTGAGAGAGGATCATGAACTCTATCTTGCTGAGGTTCATGGACAGCACCCAGCGCTCTATCAGCTCCTGCCCGCCCAGCAATGCAAAGGCGGCGGAGAAAATGGCCGAGCCCACAAACAGCCAGCAGACCATGGCCGAGGTTTTGGCGGTCAGGTACACGGACTCCTTGACGACATCGATACTCAGGCGCTTGTAGGCAGCAGCAAGCAGAAAGCCACCCAGGGCGCCCATGGCAGCCGCTTCGGTCGGCGTGGCCAGGCCAAAGACAATGGAGCCGAGTACGGTCAGGATCAGCACCACCAGCGGAAAGAACGAGCCCAGCAGCATCTTGAAGATTTCCAGCCGCGCAAAACTCAGAAACAGATAAAACAGTGCGGTGCAGATCCCCAGCATTGCAAAGCCAATCCACCACCAGGTGGGGGCTGGCTGGGTTTCAGCCTGGCTGGTAGCAGGCACGCCCGTTGCGCCTGTTTCAGGCTCTGCCGGCGCCGTCGCAGCCACTGTGCTGGAGGATTCTGAGCCGGGCGGCTCTTGCAGCCCTCCTTCCGTGGGTGGTTCCTGCAAGCCGCCTTCGATGGGCGGCTCGGTCAGGCCTGTGCCGTAGCTGGAGCTGGAGGAGCTGCCGCTTTCCATGCCTATGGGCTGGATCTCGAACTGTTCCTGCACCTTCGGCGTAGTCACTGCCTGCCAGCTGCTGGCAGCCAGCAGCAGGAACAGCATTCCGGGCAGAACCACCACGGCCAGCTGGCGCAGCAGATAGCCCGTGGGAATCTGTGCATTGCGTTGGCCTTTGAGCGCGGCCAGCAGGCGCATGGGGGCGTATTGCTGAGCGGTGGCGGGCAGCTCGCGAGTCAGGGGCGGTAGAGCTACCTGGCGCTCGGCGGCTGACAGCGGTGGTGCCCAGGCCGGCTTGATCTTGGCCATGATGACCACATAGCCCACGTACAGGCCGGCAAGCATCAGGCCAGGGAAGAAAGCGCCGGCATACAACTGGACGACGGAAACGCCTGCTGTCGCGCCATAGAGAATCAGCAGCACCGAAGGCGGTATCAAGATGCCCAGGCAGCCACCCGCCGTGATGGCCCCTGCCGCCATGGACGTGCTGTAGCCGGCACGCAGCATGGTGGGCAGTGCCAGCAGGCCCATGAGCGTGACCACGGCGCCCACAATGCCGGTGGCGGTGGCAAACACGGTGCAGGTCACCAGCGTGGCCACAGCAAGCGAGCCCGGCACGCGGGCCATGGCCAGGTGCATGCTTTTGAACAGCTTTTCGATCAGGTTGGCGCGCTCGACCAGATAGCCCATGAAGACGAAAAGGGGGATGGCGATGAGCACGTCATTGGTCATGCTCTTGTAGGCTGACTGCACCATCAAATCCAGTGTGCGTGTGGTATCGCGCTCATAGGCCAGCCAGGTGAAGATCATGCCCATGCCCATCAGCGTGAAGGCAGTGGGAAAGCCCAGCATGATGGCGACCACCACCAGCGACAGCATCAGCAGGCCCAGATGGCCGTTGGTGATGTTTTCTACGCCCAGCAGCAGCACGATGGCCGAGAGCACGACCAGGGCCATGATGGAAAAGCCGAACCAGAGTTCCTTGCGCATCTTCATGCTTTGCCCTCCTGCACCATTTCCTTGAGCTTTTCCACATCCACTTCTTCCACGTCTGCGCCGCGACGGGGCCATTGGCCGTCGCGCAGGCACAGCATGCAGCGGGCGATCTCGGCCAGGCCCTGAAGCAGCAGTACGCCACCGGCCAGCGGAATCATGAATTTGAATGGGTACAGCGGCAACGGATGGGCAGAGAAGGTCTGCTCGCGAATGTCCAGCGATTCGTGGGCGTAGGTCCAGCCGGCCCATGTCAGGGCCAGCACGCCAGGCAGGAAGAACAGGATGTACAGGCACAGATCCACGGCAGCCTGCGCACGAGGGCTGAAGAAGCCGTAGAGCACATCGCCGCGCACATGGCCGTTCTTGGACAGGGTGTAGGCGCCGGCCAGCATGAACATGGTGCCGTAGAGCATGATCTGTGCATCCAGCACCCAGGCGTGAGGTTTGTTCAGTGCGTAGCGGGAGAACACCTCCCAGCTGATCAGCATTGTCAGCAGCACCACGGCCCAGGCCGCCACCTTGCCGATAAAGGTCGAGAACGCATCGACAGCAAGCAGAATTTTTTGCATGGCAGTCTCCGCTGCGTGATGCAGCGAGGTGCGAAGAGGATGGGATGCCCGCCTGCCGGGGCGGGGTTGCGGGAGGAAAACAGGCGCCGCCCCTTCTGGGCTGCGCTGTGTCGACATCAACTGCGCTTTTGCGCGAAGTAGTGGTTCCAGGCCATCTTGAAGTCGAGGTCGGTATCGTTTTGCCAGCGCCCACTGCGCTGGGCAAACGTGCGCATGGAGTCCATCACCCGCTTGAACATGGGGTTCTCGGCGGCCTTCTTGGATGTCACCTTGTCCCAGGCGGCCAGTTGGGCGCGCAGGATGGTGTCGGGTGTCTTGTAGAACTTCACGCCCTGCTTGGACTGCATCTCTGCATAGTCCTTGGCATAGCGGTCGGTGGCCTTCCAGCTCATGTCGGCGCTGGCGGCCTGGGTGGCGTACTCGATGATGGACTTGATCTCGGCCGGCAGTGCGTTGAACTTGGTCTTGTTGAACAGCACCTCAAACTGCTCACTCGATTGGTGAAAGCTTTGCAGCATGCAGTTCTTGGTCACATCCGGAAAGCCCAGCACGCGGTCGCTGGATGCATTGTTGAACTCGGCGGCATCCAGCAGGCCGCGATCCAGGGCTGGAACGATCTCACCGGCAGGCAGCGGGTTCACTGCCAGACCCATTTCCGTAAAAACATCCACGGCAAGGCCGACGGTGCGAAATTTCAGTCCCTTCAGGTCCTCCACCTTGGCCACGGGTTTCTTGAACCAGCCCAGCGGCTGGGTCGGCATGGGGCCGTAGAGTTTGGAGACCACGTCCATTTTCAGGCCGCCGTAGATCTCGTCCAGCAACTCCTTGCCTCCGCCATAGTTGTGCCAGGCCAGCACCATATTGGCATCCATGCCAAAGGCCGGTCCGGACCCCCACAGCGCTACGGCCTGGCTTTTGCCATACCAGTACGCAATCACGCCGTGCCCGCCATCCAGCGTGCCTTTGGATACGGCATCCAGCAACTGGAATGCAGGCACCACGGAGCCGGCAGGCAGCACCTCGATCTTGAGGCGGTTGCCAGTCATGTCGTTGACTTTCTTCGCGAAGTCCTGGGCAAACTCGTGAAAAATGTCCTTGGCTGGCCAGGTGCTCTGAAAGCGCCAGGACGTGGTCTGGGCCGTGCTTATCATGGGCACGGACATGGCGGAAGCAGCCACTGCGGCACCTTTGAGTAGGTTGCGGCGGCCGGTTTTCTGGGTCTCCTGTGTCATCTACTTCATCTCCTCAGGGTGGTTATCCTGGCCTTCCGCCAGTGCATGCATCTTTGAAGCGAGTGACAGGCCGGCGCAGAGGGTTAACACCAGACTTGATGGACGGGTGGCTGCTCGAAGTCTTGAATTTTCTTTATTGAAATCAATCTATTACGCCCGCAATTAAAGTGGTTTTTGCTATGGATTGGTGAGTGTTTGGCAGTGCTGGAGATCTGCCGGTTAAGGGTAATTTGGGGGGCGCTGCGTGGATGTATCGTTGCGGTAAAGCTCGCAAAGCAAGCGCCTGAATGACTTGCCGTGCACTAGCATGCAGTCAGTCTGACTTGACGCCCAAGCTCCATGCCCCATTCATCCTCCGACTCGTTCCTACCACTTACCCGCAGGCATTGGCTGCAGCATTCCGGTGCTGTACTGGGGGCGCTGCCAGTCATTCCCTTGCTCGGCTGCACAGCTCCTGCTGCGGAGTCGGTGAGGAGCGGGGGACAAGCGGCTGCTCCATGGTTGAGCGGTGGTACGGCCGCCATTACAGCGGCTGTGCGCAGCGTCAACCCGTTTGCCGGTGCCGGGCTGGCGGGCGGTTGCCGCCTGACCTGCGAGGCCACCATAGGCCCCTGCCACACGCTGTCGCCGCAGCGAACGGATATCAGCGATGGCTGGAATGGCCTGCCGCTGCATATGCAGATTCGCGTGGTCAACGAGCGCTGCGAGCCGGTGGCGGGAACGATTGTGGAGATCTGGCATACCAATCACACGGGCGGTTACTCGGGCCAGATTCACCGCATGTGCAACAACGATGCCGCCGATGTGAACAAGCAGTTCTTTCGCGGCTATCAGCGCTCCGACGGCAATG
The DNA here is from genome assembly GCF_002157685.2 of Comamonas thiooxydans. Taxonomy (NCBI): domain Bacteria; kingdom Pseudomonadati; phylum Pseudomonadota; class Betaproteobacteria; order Burkholderiales; family Comamonadaceae; genus Comamonas; species Comamonas thiooxydans. Next base: position 5,196,167 of record NZ_AP026738.1, on the reverse strand, counting down.
GCGTGGCGCGCTTCGACAGCTGCTACCCCGGCTGGTATCGGGGCCGTGCCGTGCATGTGCACTTCCGCATTCTGCAAGGCAGCTACGATCCGGCGGACAGCGCTGCATCGTGGTTGACCAGCCAGCTGTTGTTCAGCGATGCGCTCAACAGCGAAATCTTTTCGCAGGCGCAGCTTTACAAGGACAAGGGCCAGCCCGATACCCGCCTGGATGTGGACAACGTGGTCGGGCAGGAGCCGGACAAGACGGCTTATGTCTTCGATGTGCAGAATCTGGGCGGGGTGATGCTGGCATCGAAGACCGTGGTGGTGCGCAGCGACAGCGCCGACAAGCTCTGCCAGGTCAAGGGCTCCATGCCGCCGGGCGGCCCAGGTGGGCCAGGTGGTCCGGGGCGGCCCGGCGGCATGCGGCCGCCGCGCCCGGGCATGATGCCGCCACCTCCACCCGGCACCTGAACCAGGCTTCAGATCACCAGTCTGGAGTAGCCGATTCCAGCCGCTTTTTCCACGCGGATCTGCGCCGGAATACGCTCCTTGAGGGCTTCCACATGGCTGATGACGCCAATCATCTTGCCACTGGCGTTGAGTGCATCGAGCGCGGCCAGGGCGATCTCCAGCGTATCGCCGTCCAGCGTGCCGAAGCCTTCGTCCAGGAATAGCGAGTCAATCGAGGTCTTGCTGCTGACCAGATCGGACAGTGCCAGTGCCAGTGCCAGGCTGACGAGAAAGGCCTCGCCGCCGGAGAGCGTGCGGGTGTCGCGCGCCACATCGCCCTGCCAGCCGTCCACGATGTCCAGTTCCAGCTCGCCCGTGGGCTTGCGCCGCAGCAGATAGCGACCGTGCAGGCGCTCAAGGTGCCGGTTGGCCAGATGCAGCAGATGGTCCAGCGTCAGCCCCTGTGCGAACTTGCGGAACTTGTCGCCCCTGGCGGAGCCTATCAGGCTGTCCAGGTGCTGCCATAGATCGCTGTCCTGTTCCTGCTCGGCAATCCGGGCCAGCAGGGCTTGCTGGCCCGCGCGGCGCTGGTCGTCGTCCGCCAGGCGGGCACGGTGCGCGCCCAGTTGCTCGGCCTGCTGGGTGCGTTCGGTCTCCAGTTGCGTGATCTGGTCGCTGATGCTCTCGGGCGTTTCGGCGCTGAGCGCCTGGGCCTGCAGCTCGGCCAGGCGCTGGCTGGCGTCGGCCTGCAAGGTGGCCGCGCGTTGTGCCGCGCCCTGAAGCTGGTTGCTCATTGCCTGCAGACCTTGCTGTTCGGCATCGGACAGCAGGGCCGAGCTGTACTGCGCTTCGTCGGAGAACGGGCTGGCCTGCAGCGCCTGCTGCCATTCGGCCTGGGCCTGCCGCGTCGATTGCTGCAGCTGCTCGAGCGTGGCTTGTGCCTGGCTTGCCTGACCTTGCAGCGTGGCCAGCTGCTGCGCAGTCTGCTCGAGCAGGGTTTTGCAGTCTTGCAGCGTGGCTGCGGCTGGCACTGTATAGGCGGTGGCGTCGGCGGACATGTCGGGCAGGGCCTGGCTGCGCTGCTGCCAGTGCTCGGCATCCTCTGCGGCCTGCGCGACCTGGCGTTGCAGCAGGTCAATCTGCTGGGCCAGCGTCTGCATGGACTGCTGCTGGCGCTGCCATTGCTGCCATTCCTGCTGGCGCGCAGCCAGCCAGTCTGCCGTGTCCGGGCCTTCGGGCAATGCATGGCCTGCCTTCTGCAGGGTATGCTGCAAGCGGGTCTGCAGGTCGCCGGTCTGCTGCTCCAGGGCTTGCAGTGCCTGAGCGGTCTGCTCCTGCTGGCTCAGATTGCTCTGGAGAGCCTGCCGGGTGCTGGCCTGTGCATGCTCGATCTGTTGCTGGTGTTGCAGGGCCGCCTGGCAGGCGTCCTTGGCCTGTTGCAGCTGGCGTTCGGCAGTTTCGGCATCGGCCAGGTTCTGCTGCAGCTGCGCAATCTGCTGCATGGCTTCAGCGCAAGCGGTGCGCAGTGCATCGGGCTGCTGCCATGCCGCCTCATCCGGTGGCACCATGCTCTGTGCGCGCAATTCAGCCCAGCGTGCCAGCCATTTTTCAATTTGCTGGGCAATGGTCTGGTGCTGCTCCTGCTGCTGTTGCTGCTGGCCCTGGGCAGTGGCCAGCGCGGTGTTCAGCTGCTCGCCCTGGCGTTGCAGCGATTCCAGCGCGCTCTGTGCTTGCTGCAGCGCAGCGGCAGTGGCCGATACATCCAGCGCTGCATATTCGGTGATGGCCGGGTGATCCTGAGAACCGCACAGAGGGCAGGCTTCGCCGGGGTGCAGCGCGGCGCGGTGGTCTTGCAGACTTTGGATGAGGCGCTCCTGGTCAAGCAGGGCCTGCTTGTCGCTCACCTTGTCCTTGAGCGCCTTGTACTGAGCACGCAGGGCATCGCGTTGTGCAAGCTGTTCCTGAATGCGGGAACCAACGGCGTTCAAGGCCTGCGCATTGCGCTGCTGCTGCGCGTCCAGGGGCTGGCGCAGCGCGGCATGCTCCTGCAACTGCTGCCAGTGATGCAACTGGCGCTCTGCGTTTTGCCAGTGGCTGCGCAACTGAGGCAGGCTGCCGTGCGTGACCAACTGCTGCTGCAGGGCTTGCTCTGCGGCCTGTTGCTGTTGCTGAATCAGGGAGACTTGCAGTGTCGACTGCGTGGATTGCTGCGTCTGTGCCTCGGCTTGCTGCTGCAGCTGCAGGGCGACTTGCTGCAACTGCATGGCCTGCGCTTTTGTCTGGGCAGCTTGCTGCTGCAGTTGCTGCGCTTGCTGCAGCTGTTCGCGCCAGCCGCTGAGGTTTTCACCCAGCAGGGCGTGGCTGGCATGGGCTTGCTGCCATGCCGTCAAGTCGGCCTGCCGGGCCTGTGCAGACTGAAGTTGCAGCCTTGACTGCTGCAGCTGAGCGTCAGCCAATTGCCGGGCCTGTTGGTGTTGCTGCCATTGCGCGCTTTGGGCTTGCAGCCGCTGGGTATGCAGTTGCTGCAATTGCGCAGTCTGTTCGCTTTGCTGGTCTTGTGCCAGCTGCCAGCGCTGATGCACGGGCTGGATTGCCTGAGCAGGTCCATGGGCCTGCAGGCGCAGCAGATCGTGGGCGGCATCACTCAGCGCTTGCTGGGCGTTCGCTTGTGCATTGCGCGCCTGTTCCACGTCCTCCATGGCCTGCATGGTCTGTGCCTGCCAGCGCTGCACGGTTTGCAGTTGCTGGTGGCGTGCCTGCAGATCCGTCAAGCCGGTCTGCAACAGTGCGGCTTGGGACAGCAACTGCTCGCGCGTGCCGGCATCCAGCAACTGCATGCCCTGGGCCTGGGCCTGCTGCTTTTCCACGGCCTGACGCGCGTCGCGCGCGCGTGCAAAGACGCTCTCCGAGATGCGGCCGTAGATATCGGTGCCGGTCAGCTCTTCGAGCAACTCGGCGCGCTCATTGGCCGTGGCCTGCAGGAAGGCGGCAAAGCCTCCCTGGGCCAGCAGCATGGACTTGGTAAAGCGCGCAAAGTCCAGTCCGGTGATCTCGGCGATGCGCCGGGTTTTGTCCTTGACGTGGGTGGTGAGTATGCTGCCGTCCGCCACCAGTGCCAGCTCCACCCTGGGAGCTTGCAGGGCTGCGTCGGGTTTGCCGCGCGCGCGGCGCTGGCTCCAGAAGGCGCGGTAGGCCACGCCTTTGACCTCGAACTCCACCTCGGCTTCGCATTCGCCGGTGTGGCGCGTCATGATGTCGTTGCTGCCGCTGATGCTGTCGAGCCGAGGCGTCTGGTGATAGAGCGCCAGGCAGATGGCATCGAGCAGCGTGGACTTGCCTGCACCCGTGGGGCCGGTGATGGCAAACAGGCCGTTGTCGGCAAAGGGGGCAGCGGTGAAGTCGATATTCCACTCGCCCTTGAGCGAGTTCAGGTTCTTAAGCCGCAGTTTGAGAATTTTCATGCCGCTGCTCCTCGTTCGTCGTGGAGGCCGTGCAGCACCTGTTGATAGCGCTCGGTCAGCGCCGATTGCAGCGGCGGCTCCAGGCTCTCCTGGGCCAGTCGGCGCGCAAACACATCGAGCGGGGTGAGTTCATCCAGCGACTCGCGGGCCTCGCCGGACAGCTGTGCTGCGGCCTGGCCGCGCTGGCGTTTGATGCGCAGAACCTCCACGGGCAGCGACTCGGCCATGGCCTGCACGCGCGCCGTGAGGTCGGAGAGATAGTCGTCTTCCTCGACCGTGACTTCAAGCCAGACAGGCAGATTGTTGCGGGTTTGAGCGGCGGCAGACTTCAGCAGCTCGGGCATCTGCGCCAGACTGCCGGCGATGGAGGCCATGGGCTGGAACACCGGCACGGGCAGGGCAGTGACGGTCTGCAGTCCGTCGGCATTCAGATCCACCAGCAGGACCTGCTTGGTCTGTCTGGCTTCGTCAAAGCCCAGGGCGATGGGCGAGCCGCTGTAGCGGATGTGATCGAGTCCGCCGACGAGCTGCGGCTTGTGGATATGGCCAAGGGCGATATAGCAGGCTGGCGGGAAAGCACTGGTCGGAAAAGCCTCCAGTGCGCCTACATAGATCTCACGTACCGATTCATTGCTGCTGGCACCCACCGTGGTCAGATGACCGGTGGCAATGATGGGCAGCAGTTCGCCGTTGCTGGCCTGCATCGCCTGTTGCTGTTGCAGGGCGGCGGCATACACGCGCTGGTAGGTGGACGCAATCGCGGCTTGCAGTGCCTGCTGCTTGTCCTGCGCGCTTTGCCCGGCCTGGCTTTGCTGCACATCACGCGGGCGGATGAAGGGCAGTGCGCAGACGATGCAGCCAGGCTTGCGGGCCGCGCCGCGCAGTGGCAGCGTGATCACATGCCGGGCCTCGTCGCCGGTCGAGCTGACCACCTGGGCGCCCAGGTAGCTCAGCAGCTCGCGGCTTTCATCGAGCACGCTGACCGAGTCATGATTGCCCGCCAGCATCAGCAAGGCCGTGCCTGCGTCGTGCAGGCGCACGATGAGCTGGTTGTACAGCTCGCGCGCATAGCTGGGCGGGGCTCCGGTGTCGAAGATGTCGCCGGCGATCAGCACGGCATCCACGGCATGGGTCTGCACCTGGGTGAGCAACCAGTCGATCAGGGCCTGATGCTCGGCCTGACGGCTGCGGCCCATGAAGTGCTGGCCCAGATGCCAGTCGGAGGTATGGAGAAGACGCATGCGGCGATGGTATGCCAGCCGGCCCCGTCCTACTCGCTGTCCAGCCGTTCTTGCGATAGCTCCTGTTCGAACAAGGCATGGCCTTTGGCCCAGCCACCACCCCAGATCAGATCCATGGTCTCGGCCAGCGCCTCCAGGTGCGGATCGTCGAGGTCGCTGCGTGCATGTTCGGCCTGATACAGGCGGTAGAGCGCGGCCTGGGTCATGCCTTCATCCCTGAGAGCCTGGGCCAGCACCACCAGCGTCGCCACAGTCGGGGGCGGCTGGTCTGGCCGCAGAGCTGCCTGCAGGCGTCGGGCAGACATCATCTCAGCGCCTGCCAGCGCGCTTGGCCGTCCAGTAGCTGAATTCTTCCTTGCCGACTTCATAGTCCAGCTCCTGCAGCCGGGCCTGCAGGTTTTCCTGCACATCGGCCACGGCACGGTTGTAGATGCTGGGGCCTATTTCCGCGAGAAAGAAATTCAGCAGGGCACCGGATTGCATATTGCCTATGGGTTCGTCCATGTTTTCACGGAAATAGCGTTCTATGGAGGCAATGGCCTGCTGCTGCGCATGTTTGGGGAGTTCTATGCTCATTGATCAAGCTTCCTTGTAAATCTTCTTTCGCTTCAAGCGTCTGATTCTTCTTCAGCTGACTGGCTACCTTGTCTCGCAACTGGCGGTGTGACAGTGGCAGTCCGCTTCATGGCTTCGGCCAAGCACGGGGCGCCATGCAGAGATTGCTGCACCACATGCACTTATTATGTGCATGAGCTCATGTTGATGCACGCAGATGGCATGAATACGATGGCTTCTTCATCATTCCCAAGGAAAAGCCATGGCTGTCGCCATTCGAATCTACAGCTCAGGTGCGCCCGAAGTGATGCAGCTTGAAGAGCTGGATCTGCCGTCACCAGGGCCGGGCGAAGTTCTGCTCGAGCAGACCGCCATCGGTGTCAATCCTCTGGATGTCAATCAGCGCAAGGGGCTGGTCCCGATTGCATTGCCTTCGGGACTGGGTCTGGAGGGCGCTGGAATAGTGGCAGCCGTGGGCTCGGGAGTGTCGGGCTTGAGGTCAGGGGACCGTGTAGGCTACGCAACCGGGCCGCTGGGCGCGTATGCCAGTGCGCGCTTGTTCCCCGCTGATCGTCTGATCAGGCTTCCGGACAGTCTCGCGGATGATGCCGCGGCGTCGGTCCTGTTCAAGGGCATCACGGCTCAGTACCTGCTCAAGACCACCGGCCAGGTGAGTCAAGACAGCCGCGTCCTGATTTATGGCGCTGCCGGGGCTCTCGGACAACTGATGTGCGCGTGGGCCAAGCATCTGGGCGCCCAGGTTCTGGGCGTCGTCTCCAAGCCCGCCAGCGTGGAACGTGCCAAGGCGGCAGGCTGCGACCAGGTGTTTGTCTTTGATGCGCAGACACTGGCATCCCAGGTGATGCAGGCCACGCAGGGACGAAAGGTGGATGTGGTCTACGACTCCATTGGAAAAGACACTTTCTTCGCTTCGCTGGACTGTCTGCGACCCAGAGGGCTGATGGTGTCGTTTGGTGCCACATCGGGCCTGCCGCCCGCCGTCGAGGTAGGCGTGCTCAATGCCAAGGGCTCGCTGTTTCTGACCCGTCCGTCTCTGGCCGCGCATACGGCCACGATAGAGGAGTATCAGAGCCGTGTGCAGGACGTGCTGGATGCCATCGCAGGCGGCATACTCACGCCTCGCATATGGAAAAGCTACGCGCTCAAGGACGCAGCCCTGGCGCACGCAGACCTGGAGCGAGGACGCTCGCAAGGTTCGATCATCCTCACCCCCTGAATCGCTATAGACACCATGGAGATATTCGACAGCCAGCACACGGATGAGCTCGCCACGCTGGTCGCACTGGCAGACCAGGGTTCGTTTGCCGCTGCGGGACGACTGCTGGCGCGTCACCCTTCGGTGCTCTCCAAGCGCATGCAGGCTCTCGAGCGAAGACTGGGCGTGCGCCTGGTGGAGCGCACCACGCGCCAGCTGCATTTCACCAACGAGGGCTGGCGGCTTGTCGAAAAGCTGCGCCAGGCTGCCCATCTGATTCGGGATGCAGAGCAGGAAGCGGCGCAGGGAGCGCAGGAAATACGGGGGCGCCTGCGCTTGTCCATGCCCGCGACGATGGGGCGGCGGTGGATCAGCCCCATGCTGGCGGATTTTTCCCTGGCCTACCCGGAGGTAGCGCTCGAAGTGGAGTACAGCGAGCGCATCGTGGACATTGTGGGAGAGCGTTTTGACGCCGCCATACGTATCGGCAACCTGGCGGACAGCCGGCTGGTTGCCACGCGGCTATGTGATCAGTATCGCCTTCTGTGTGCATCATCCAGCTATCTTGAGCGCCATGAAGCGCCAAACAGGCCTGCGGATCTTGCCCGTCACAACTGCCTGGGCTACACCGGCCTGCTGGACTTTCCGCAATGGCGACTGGTTCAGTCGGCAGGAAAGCGGGCAGCGAAGACCGCCGAATCGGTGCGCGTCAGCGGCTCCATTCTCAGCAACGACAACGAAGCTTTGCTTCATGCGGCAATCAAAGGTGTGGGCATCATCGCCGGCAGTGACTGGCACCTCATGCCCTCCATCCATGCTGGAGAGCTGGTCCGCATATTGCCGCAATGGACGTTGGGAGATACCGGGGGCATCTACCTGCTACGACCTTCGGGACAGTACAACACGGGAGCCATGAAGGCGTTCAAGCAATGGGTGACGGGGGCCTTTGCGGCGGCTCCCTGGCGGTCGCCCCAAAGCTGATGATCACCTGTTTTCATTGCTGTTCCAGGAGGGTGATATCTGGACGTTGCAACTAGAGGCTTGGAGCTCGGCTATCGCCCAAGCAAGGGTTAGGAGTCGCTCTTGCTTCCCAGCCAGGCCGCGCTATTGAGAAAGAAGCGTACCAGCTCGCTCTGACGGCGTGCGCCGGTCTTGGAGAAGATGGAGCGCAGGTGAGCTCTTGCGGTATTGAGGCGAATGCCCAGCGCTTTGGCTGCCTCCTCCAGCGTCAAACCATGGGTCAGCTGTATCACCAGCGAGGTCTCCGAAGACGTGAGCTGAAACAGCTGCTGGGCCAGATGTGTGGATGGATCGGCTTTGCCATCCGTGTTGCGCATGAACACGGCTACGCAGGGACGGCTCTTGGCCTCTGCGTTGTCACCTGAGGAAATGCTCTGGACCACAAGCCCCCAGTTGAGCTGACCCGAAGGACGGGCAATCGAGATACCTTCGGTCATGACGGACGTCGATGCCTGGGATGACAGCAAGGCATCCTTGACCAAGCGCTGGAGCTTTCGGTTGTCGCTTGCATATTCAGCCTCCAGCATGCCTCCAGAGATCCGGATGCCATCCTGAGCATCGAGAATGCCTTTGGCCGCAGGGTTGCTTTCCAGCAATCGGCCATTCTGGTCCAGGATGACGACACCCACCATCAAGCGCGCCGTGACGGTGCTGTACAGCGACATGACCTGACGATCATGGTGCAGCGCCAGATGCATGTTCAGCGCACGGCGGATATGCGGCATGAGCATGCGGCCCAGATCCAGATCCCGCTGGCTGAAGGCGGGTTCCGACTCGGGGCGCGTGATCCGCAGGCCGTAGACACTGCCATCCTTGGTCACGATATCTGCGGCCATCACATGGAAAATATTGTGCACACGGCACCAGTCCTTGTAATAGACGCTGCTGCGCCATTCGCTTTCGGACATCAGGTCGGGAATGGTCTTGAATTGCTCCTTGGGCATGCCAAGGAATGGACTGTGCTCGCTGTAGACGTCGTGCGTAAGCAAGCCCTTGAGCCCTCCGGATGCGGTGATCGTCAAACCGATATTGTCTCCCTCGGTCTGGCGGATGATCAGCACTGCAAAATTGCTGCGCATATGCGTACGAATCACCTCCAGGCAGGGAACCCAGGCCTCCGGCAAAGAAGCAGCATCGTAGAGGTGATTGATGAATTCGCTGAAGCGCTCCGCACTGATCAGCTCTGTTGTCTCTGGGTTCTGAACTCCGGATATCGAGCCATCTTTGAGAGCAAAAGTCATTGAGGCCTGTGCGTAATCGATGGGTTTCAGTTTGCCGTAGGTGGTGCTCATTGCGTGGACCTCTTGCTGCATCGCATTATCAGCGCCTCATTGCCTGGCTTCGCTTCACAAGACTTCATCCTTGGTGCATGCAATTGGCGGCCGCCGGACGGCGGCTTCTTTGGAATGCACCGGCCAGGTTTTGCTGGCCACCTTGCCGCGCCCGCCAATGAGGAGACCCGGGCATCAAGCCGGCTGCGCTGCCGTATCCAATGTAGCAGGCAGACCGGCTCGTCGGCTTATTGCACGGCCTCATCCTGGTCGGCGAGGAAGCCGCCGCTCTGGTGCGCCCAGAGCTTTGCGTAGATGCCGCCGCGCTGCAGCAGTTGCTGGTGCGTGCCTTCCTCCACGATATGGCCTTCGTTCATCACGATCAGGCGATCCATGGCCGCGATGGTGGAGAGGCGGTGGGCAATGGCGATCACGGTCTTGCCGTCCATCAGCGAATCCAGGCTTTCCTGGATGGCGGCTTCCACCTCGCTGTCCAGCGCGCTGGTGGCTTCGTCGAGCAGCAAGATGGGCGCGTCCTTGAGCATCACGCGTGCAATTGCCACGCGCTGGCGCTGGCCGCCCGAGAGCTTGATGCCGCGCTCGCCGACCTGGGCGTCATAGCCGCTGCGGCCCTTGAGGTCGGTCAGCGTGGCGATGAAGTCCGAAGCCTCGGCCTTGTCGGCGGCAGCCTGCATCTCGGCTTCGCTGGCGTCGGGGCGGCCATAGAGGATGTTGTCGCGCATGGAGCGGTGCAGCAGCGAGGTGTCCTGGGTCACCATGCCGATGGCGCTGCGCAGGCTGTCCTGCGTCACGCTGCGAATGTCCTGGCCGTCGATGGTGATGCGGCCGCTTTGCGGCTCATGAAAGCGCAGCAGCAGATTGACCAGCGTGGACTTGCCCGCGCCCGAACGGCCGATCAGGCCGATGCGCTCGCCGGGACGGATGTGCAGGTTCAGGTGGTCCAGCACCTTTTTGCCGCCCTCCTTGTAGCCAAAGCTCACATCTTCGAAGGCAATCGCTCCTCGCGTGACCTGCAGCGGCTTGGCGTCGGGTGCATCGACGATGGTACGAGGCTTGGTCAGCGTGGTGATACCGTCCTGGATGGTGCCCACGTTCTCGAACAGGCCCGTCATCTGCCACATCACCCAGTGCGAGTAACCCATCAGGCGCAGCGCCATGGCAATCACGGCCGCCACCACGCCGGCGGAGGCCTGAGCCTGCGTCCACAGATAGAGCGCCGTGCCGCCGCTGCCCAGCAGCAGCAGGGCAATCATCAGGTGGTTGGTGATCTCGAACAGGCTGACCAGACGCATCTGCGCATAGCCCGTGGCCTTGAAGGCTTCCATGGCATTGCGCGCATATTCGGCTTCGCGGCGCGTGTGGGCGAACAGCTTGACGGTGGCGATATTGGTATAGGCATCGGTGACGCGGCCCGTCATCATGGAGCGCGCATCGGCCTGTTCCTTGCCGATCTGGCCCAGGCGCGGCACGAAATAGAAGCAGGCAGCGGCATAGGCGATGAACCACAGCGCAAACGGAATCATCAGCCGCCACTCGAAGCTGGCGGCCAGGATCAGAATGCCGATCATGTAGACGCCCACGCCCACAAACACGTCCACCACCATGAACACCACTTCCCGCACCGACAGCGCGGTCTGCATGATCTTGGTGGTGATGCGGCCGGCAAACTCGTCCGCATAAAAGGACATGCTCTGGCCCAGCATCAGCTTGTGGAACACCCAGCGCAGCCGCATGGGGAAGTTGATGGCCAGCACCTGGTGCATCACGGTGGTGTGCAGGGCCAGCAGCGCCACGCTGCCCAGCAGGATGGCGGCAATGCCCAGCACCGTGGCCTGTTGTTCGGCCCAGAAGTTGGCGGGCGAGACCGTGCCCAGCCAGTCCACCACGCGGCCCATGATGGCGAACAGCACCGCTTCGTAGGCGGCCAGCAGGGCCGAGGTCAGGGTCATCAGGCCAATCCAGCCGCGCATGCCCTGGGTACAGGCCCAGACAAAGGCAAAGAATCCCTTGGGCGGAACTTTGGGCTCCTGGCCGGGATAAGGGGCTACCTGTTTTTCAAAAAATCGGAACAAGATGGAAATACTCCCGTGTCATGCTTGTGGCATATCTTGTCCCCATGGTAGGGGAGTGCCCTGAATTGGTGTCAAGCGGACTCGATGACCGCTTGTCCCATGGGCCATTGGCACAAGCCGATGACTGTGCGGCGAACTCGGGCTATGCGCAAGGTGCGCGACGGGCATGAAAAACGCCGCATCTGGTGCGGCGTGGCAGGAAGGCGCGCGGCGCGATCAGGCGTTGGGCAGGAAGCCTTCCACCGACAGGTAGCGCTCGCCCGTGTCGTAGGCAAAGCCCAGCACCCTGGCACTGGGCGGCAACTCGGGCAGCTTCTGGGCAATGGCGGCCAGCGTGGCGCCCGAGGAGATGCCGACCAGCAGGCCTTCCTCGCGAGCGGCGCGGCGCGCGTATTCGCGTGCGGGCTCGGCCTCCACCTGAATCACGCCGTCGAGGAGGCTGACGTCCAGATTCTTGGGCACAAAGCCGGCGCCAATACCCTGGATCGGGTGGGGTGCGGGCTGACCGCCCGAGATCACGGGCGATGCCGAAGGCTCCACCGCATAGACCTTGAGGTTGGGGAACTTGGCCTTGAGCACCTTGGCCACGCCGGACAGGTGACCGCCTGTGCCCACGCCGGTGATGAAGGCGTCGATGCCGTCGGGGAAGTCGCGCAGGATTTCCTGGGCCGTGGTGGCCTCATGCACGGCCACGTTGGCGGGGTTCTCGAATTGCTGGGGAATCCAGGCTCCGGGCGTCTGGGCAGCCAGTTCCTGGGCGCGGGCGATGGCACCCTTCATGCCTTTTTCCTTGGGAGTCAGATCGAACGATGCGCCATAGGCCAGCATCAGGCGGCGGCGCTCGATGCTCATGCTCTCGGGCATGACCAGGATCAGCTTGTAGCCCTTGACAGCCGCGACCAGGGCCAGGCCCACGCCAGTGTTGCCGCTGGTGGGCTCGATGATGGTGCCGCCGGGTTTGAGCGCGCCGGACTTCTCGGCGTCTTCCACCATGGACAGGGCAATACGATCCTTGATGGAGCCGCCGGGGTTGCTGCGCTCGGACTTGATCCAGACGTTGGTATTGCTTCCGAACAGACGGTTGATGTGAATGACGGGCGTGTCGCCAATCGTTTGCAGAATGTTGTCAGCTCTCATCGGACCTCCGCGAATAAGGGATGGTGGGACAGTGGATCGCAGCGCAGGCTGTCTGCGCAGACACAGAGCATTGTGCACGCAAGCGTTCTGCGAATGGGCTATATCGATATGACCCGAAAAGTGGGCAAGGCCGCAGGCGATGATTAACATCGGCCCATGAATCTACGGTTTCTGGAAACCTTTGTGCTGCTGGCCGAGCTGCGCAACTTCCGCATGACGGCCGAGCGGCTGTTCACCACACAGGCTGCCGTCTCCAGCCGCATCGCCACGCTGGAGCAGGAGTTCGGCGTGCGCCTGTTCGACCGCGGCGTGCGCGAGGTCACGCTCACGGCCGACGGCGCCAAGGCCCTGGTGCATGCCGAGCGCATGCTCAGGCTGATGCGCGAGATGCGCGAGGACATGCTGGACAAGCAGGCCTATGCGGGCGTGATCCGCATCGGCGCCATCGAATCCATCGTGCACAGCTGGTTCCCCGACTTTCTCGCGCTGCTGCAGCAGCGTTATCCGCGGCTGCAGGTGGAGATTGCCTGCGACACCACGCTGCACATGTCCGAGCAATTGGTGAAGGGCCAGCTGGACCTGTCGCTGCAGGCCAAGCCCGTGACGGCGGCCGGCGTGGGCCATTTGTCGTTGGGTGAATTTCCCATGGCCTGGGTGGGCAGCCCCAAGCTGGGCATTGGCGACGAGACGCTGAGCCTGGCCGAGCTGGCTGCCTTTCCCATCATGTGCTTTGCGCGCGGCTCGGAACCCTATGCGGTGGTCGAGCAGCTGTTCTCGTCCGAGGGCATTGCCTCGGTGCACCTGAACTGCATTGCCTCGGTGGCCACCATGATCCGCGTGGTCTGCGACGGCCTGGGCGTGGCCGCCGTGCCACCGGCCATCATCCAGCGCGAGCTGGCCGAGCAACGCCTGCGCCTGCTGCGCGTGGACCGCGAGTTTCCCTCGCTGCCCCTTGTGGCCTGCTACCGCAATGACCACCAGAACCCCTTGACCGAAGTGGTGGCGCGCGCGGCCGAAGAGACCGCCGCCGCCTTTGCGCTGAATCACGGCCAGGCGGTGGCGCGGCTGCCGGGTAGCGGCCTGGGCGGTTAGACCGTCCGGGGCCCCGGCGATCAGCCCTGCGCCGAAGCCAGCAGCTGCTCCACGGCCAGCGCCACGGACAGCAGGCGCTGGTCCTGCCCGCCCAGTCCCGCCAGGCTCAGGCCCACGGGCGCTTCGCCTGCGCGATGGCAGGGCAGGGAGATGGCGCAGCCGTCGAGGAAGTTGATCAGCGTGGGGTTGCGCAGGATCAGGCCGTTGGCGCCGAAGTAGGCGTCGTCGCTGGCCGCGAGGTTGGCGATCTTGGGGGCGACCACGGGCACGGTGGGCATGACCAGCAAGTCGTGGTCGGCCATCTGGGCACCGACCGAGGCAATCCACTGCTTGCGGCGTGCCAGCAGGTCGATGTAGTCGGCCGCGCTGATGTCCTTGCCGCGCAGGATGCGTGTGCCCACGCGCGGGTCGTATTCGGACAGGCGTGTGGCGATGTGGTGGCGATGCCAGGCCCAGGCCTCGGCGGCCGTGAAGCCGCCCTTGGCATTGATGCCGGGCAGCTCTCCGAAGGGCGCGACCACGGCATGCGTGATCTGCGCGCCGGCCTGCGAGAGCAGGGACAGCGCGCGCTCCCAGGCGGCGGCCACGGTGGCGTCCATGCCGTCCAGCACCACGTTGGTGGGGGCCAGCAGGCGCAGGCCCTGCAGCGACGCGGCCTGCAGCTCGCCCAGCGGCTCGCCCGAAAGAATGGCATCCAGCGTGGCGCAGCAGCGCACGCTGGATGCCAGCGGGCCGATGGAGTCCAGGTTGGCCGACAGCGGCAGCACGCCTTCCATGCTCACGCGGCGCGCCGTGGGCTTGAAGCCCGTGAGGCCGCACAGCGCCGAGGGAATGCGCACCGAGCCGCCCGTGTCCGAGCCGATGGCCGCCATGGCCATGCCATCGGTGACCGAGATGGCCGCGCCCGAGGACGAGCCGCCCGGAATGCGGCCGCCGTCCTCGTCACGCTGCCAGGGGTTGCGCGGCGTGCCGTAGTGCGGATTGATCCCCAGGCCCGAGTAGGCGAACTCCGTCATGTTGGTCGTGCCCACGATGACGGCGCCGGCCTGGCGCAGGCGCTGCACCACTTCGGCCGTGCGCTGCGCGGGCGGCGCATCGGCCAACAGGCGCGAGCCGCCCAGCGTGGGGAAGCCCGCGATGTCGAACAGGTCCTTGACCGAGATAGGCAGCCCCTCGATGGGCGAGCGCGCCAGGCCCGCCGCGCGCAGCGTGTCGCTGGCGCGGGCTTCGGCCAGGGCCGAGCCCTGGAAGACGCGCGTGAACACCTTGGGGCCTTCCCCCGCCATGGCCCGGGTCAGGGCCTGCTCGGTCAGCTGCACCGAGGTGGTCTGGCCGGAGCCCAGGTGCTGCGATGCTTGCTCCAGGGTGGAAAGAGGGAAGGCTTGGGTCATATGGGAAATCCTGTCGATGAAAACGGCCGGGGGCTGGAGGAAGGCTCAGGCCACAACGTCCAGCAGTTTGCTGCGGTAGCTGTGGCGGATGGAGCGCTGGCTGCGGGGATCGTACAGCTCCATGGTGAACTGCGCCGAGGGGCGGATGCCGCCGATGGCGCCTACCGTGCCGCAGGTCATGCCGCAGCCCTCGGGCAGCAATTGCTTGCCGTCCGTGAAGCCTGCAATCAGGTCCTGGGGCGTGCGCAGGCTGGCCAGCGTGCCCTCCTGGTAGAGCACCTCGCGACCGTCTTCCACGATCCAGGAGCGCACGACCAACTCGTCCCAGTGGCCGGCCACGTCGGCAAAGCGCCAGGCCTGGGTGGCCACGGGCTTGACGCAGGCCTGCTTGGAAAAGGCCACGCTGTAGGCTTCGAGCTTGCGGTCGGTGTGGTCGGAGGCCAGGCTCACGAACATTTCGCCGCCATGCGTGAACACGAAGACCTCGACCTCGCCCGAGGAGTCGGGGCCCAGCACCTGCAGCGCGCTGCGCTGGCTCAGCTGGTTGCTGGAGATGCGGTAGTACAGCGGCACGGCGCTGGGGCGGGGGATGCCGATGGCGGCCAGCTCTTCGATGTGGTGTTCGATGGCCTCGCGGTCGCGGCCGGCCCAGCCGGCGACGATGAGCGTGTCGAAATCAGGGGCGAAGGTCTGGCCTTCGGGGGTGGTGAACTGCAGTTGCATGGCGGAAATCTCAAGAAAGGGAGAGCGGGGTCGTGGGCCTCGCATGGCGGCGCTGCACAGGCAGCGTCAGGAGGTCACTGCTTCTTGACGAAGAGCACGACCAGGAAGGCGGCGAGGAACTCCAGCGCGGCCACGAAGTACAGCCCCGAAGACAGCGAGCCGGTGCTGGTCTTGAGCGCGCCGATCATGTAGGGCGCCACAAAGCCGGCCAGGTTGCCAACGGAGTTGATCAGCGCAATGCCGCCTGCTGCTGCCGTGCCGGCCAGAAAGGCCGATGGAATGGACCAGAACACGGGGAAGGCGGCGAGGATGCCGACGGAGGCCAGCGTCAGCGCGCACAGGGCCAGCACGGCGTTGTGCAGGAACATGCCGGTCAGGATCAGGCCTGCGGCGGCGATCAAGGCGGCGATGGCGCTGTGCATGCGGCGCTCGCCGGTCTTGTCCGAATGCATGCCGTTCCAGACCATGGCCAGCGTGCCGGCCAGGAAGGGAATGGCCGAGATCAGACCGATCTGCAGATTGTTCTGGATGCCGATCTCCTTGATGATGGACGGCGACCAGAAGGCGATCGTGGCGTTGCCGCTGACGATGCAGAAGTACACGGCGGCGCACAGCCAGACGCGGTAGTTGCGGCAGGCGTCGGCGAAGGAGTGCTGCTTGTGACCTTGCTGGCTCTCCTGAGCCACGGCGGCGCTGACGGCGCGCTGCTCGGCGGCGCTCAGCCACTTGGCGTTCTCGGGCTTCTCGGGCAGCCAGGCCAGCACGAAGAAGCCGGCGATCACCGAGGGAATGCCTTCAAGAATGAACAGCCATTGCCAGTTGGCCAGATGGCCCACGTCCTGCATGCCGTTCATGATGGCGCCCGCGATCGGGCCGCCCACGGCACCGGCGATGGCGAACGAGGTCATGAACAGGCCGTTGATACGGGCGCGATGGCGGGCCGGGAACCAGTAGGTGAGGTACAGCACCACGCCGGGGAAGAAGCCGGCCTCGACCACGCCCAGGATGAAGCGCAGCACGTAGAACATGGTGGGCGTGGTCACATAGGCCATGGCCATGGAGGCCGCGCCCCAGAGGATGGTGATGCGCGCCAGCGTCTTGCGTGCACCGATCTTCTCCAGCAGCAGGTTGCTGGGCACTTCGAACAGGAAGTAGCCGATGAAGAAGATGCCGGCGCCCAGGCCGTAGATGGCCTCGCTGAATTGCAGGTCCTGCAGCATCTGCAGCTTGGCGAAGCCGACGTTGACGCGGTCTATCCAGGCCAGGACAAAGAGAAAGACCAGAAAGGGGATCAGGCGCCAGGTGATCTTGCGGTAGGTGGCGTCCATGTCGGGGTGCGCGTGCGCACCGGCATGGCCGGCAAGAGGGTGGGTGGCGGAAGCCGGGCTGCTCATGGGGAGTCTCCTGTATGCGAAAGTGCAGCGGGCACATGGGGCGCTTTTGCTGGCGCTCCTGTGTGTCTTGGAACATGGGGTGCGGCGCGGGCCGGTGTTCCTGTGGCGGCAGTATCGAAAGGCAGCGAGAGGCTGTCCAACAAGAAATTCTGAGCGGCCCTGAATGCAAATTCTTATGAGCAGAGGTGGTGCGGGCTTTGCACCGGCATGAGGCAGGCGTGCACCGATAAAGCGCGGGAAAACCCTAGGATTCATCCGCACCGGATCGCGCTGCCGGGCCGCTCAAAACCCCGGTCTGCGCCTGGTGCCAGAGACTGGTGATTGATTCACATCAAGCCCTGGGGAGATGGTGTTTCCCCTTGGGCCTGCAATCGGGAACAATGGGGCAAAGTCTGTTTGAGGGAGGACTGCTCTTGCTCACGTTCAACACAATTCTGGTGCTGCTGGGGGTCTGTTGCGTAGGCCTGCTGGTTGGTTTTTCCTGGCGCGAGCAGCGCTGGGGGCCCTGGGTCATGCTGGTGTTCGTGGTGAGTCTGCTGTCGCTGATGAGCTACGCGATTCTCAATCTGCTGCTTTAGCACTGCAGGTCAGGGCAGGCCGCGGGCGCAGCGGGGCCTTCCACAGCTCGGCCAGCAGCAGACCGGCAATCGTCATGATGCCGCCCACGGCGTGGTAGGCCGCCAGGGGCTCGTTCAGCGTGAATGCAGCGATCAGGGCGGTGAAGACCGGGATCAGATTGAAGAACATGCTCGATCGCCCGGGTCCCAGCGTCTGCACCGCCTTCATCCACAGCAGCGGCGCGGCGATGGAGGCCATGATGCCGGCATAGCCGACCAGCGGCAGATTGCCGGCGTCAAGCCCGGTCTTGGGCGAGAAGAGATAGAGCGGGAACTGCACGATCACGGCAACCAGCACCTGCAGATACAGCAGCTGCACCGTGGCCAGGCGCGGCATGGGCCAGCGCTTGAGCAGGATGTTGTAGACCGCATAGGCCAGCATGGCCAGGAACATCATGGCGTCGCCCAGGTTCAGGCCCTCGGATGCCAGATGGCTGAGCCGGCCCGATGAAACCACCAGCGCGACTCCCAGAATCGCCAGCAATGAGCCCCAGATGCCGCCATGCGTCAGCGGTTGGCCCAGCATGAACACGGCCAGGGCCAGCACCAGCATGGGCGTGAGCGAGCCGATGATGCCCATATGCGTGGCCGTGGTGAAGTGGGCAGCGTAATAGGCCAGGCTTTGGTAGATGACCATGCCCAGCACGCCCAGAACGACGATCCTTGGCAGTAGGGGCTTGATGTCGGCGCGCTGGCGCCAGATCGAGGGCAGAACGAAGGGCGTGAACAGCACGGCGGCCACCAGCCAGCGGAAGAACCCGATCTCGGCCGCGCTGATGCTGTCTGCGGCCAGCTTGCTGACCACGGTGTTGACCGACCAGATCAGCACCGCGCCCAGTGGTAATAGGTATGCACCCATATGAAACTCCTTGAGGTGCTTATGATGCGCTTGACGGATTTGAAGCGCATTGCTGATTTCAGACATTTCATAACTCAAGCCGGACGAACCCATGCCTGCCTCAGCCCCGACTTCCGGACAGGTCGCCAAGCGCCATGCCGTACAGATACTGGACACCGACAAAGTGCCTGGCAGCTATTACTTCCGCTATGACGAGTTTGGCGAACACAGCGAGGCTCCGCCGCACAGCCATCGCTGGGGACATCTGAACTATGCGGCCCACGGCAGCCTGAGCATGGATGTGCCCAGCGGCCATATCCTGTGTCCGCCGCAGCATGGGGTGTGGATTCCGCCAGGCGTGGTGCACAGCTGCTATCTGCAGCATGCGGTGCAGTACCGTTCCGTCTATCTGGCCCCTGATCTGTGTGCGGACCTGCCGCAGACGGCGGGCTGCATGCGGCTGGGACCCATCGTCAAAGCCGTGCTCGCGGACTTCGGTGCCAGGGGCGTGCAGATCCCGGTGACTGACGCAGACCTGCGGCTGGCCCGGGTGGTGCATGACCAGTTGCGAGCCACGCCGCTGGAGCTGAGCTTTCTGCCCGTGGCCCGGCATCCCGCGCTGGTGCAGGTGCTGGATGCCATGCAGGCGCGCCCCGACGACCACCGCAGCCTGGCCGAATGGGCCGAAACCGTGCACATGACTGAACGAACCCTGGCCCGCCACTGCCAGCGTGAGCTGGGCATGAGTCTGGGCGAATGGCGCCAGCGCATGCGTTATCTGCAGGCCATCGACGCGCTGGAGGCAGGTCATACCGTGCAGCAGATCGCCTATGACCTGGGTTACAGCACGCCATCGGCCTTTATTGCCATGTTCCAGCGCGAATCAGGCCTGCCGCCCGAGCAGTTCAGGCGCGAGTTCTGTGCAAGTTCTTTCTGAACGCGGGATAATGCGCGCCGTGAAGTGCGCCAGACCGCCGCTGGTACAAGTGCCGAAAGGCCGTACTGGAGGAACGTCCGGACTGCATAGGGCGGCGTAGCAGCTAACAGCTGTCCACCGTGAGGTGAGGATCAGAGCAACAGAGACGAGTCTGGCAGGAGTGCCGCAAGGCAGACCAACCAGGGTGAAACGGGCAATCTCTACGCGCAGCAATACCAAGTAGGCACACGTTGACGGGGCCCCCGGAGTGTGCGGGTAGGTAGCACCGAGCCATCGGGCGACTGATGGCCAAGATTAATGGCGGTCACATGGCGGGCAACCGTTGTGCACAGAATCCGGCTTATCGGCGCGCTTCACACTTTTTTCCATGCCCCGCCACTGGCGGGGCATTTTCATGGGCAGGTCAGAACTGGTATTTGGCCGTCAGCAGAACCTTGCGTGGCACGCCGAAATAGTTGCCGCCATTGTTCGTGCCCAGGGTCTCGAAGTAGCGGCGGTCGAACAGGTTGCTGACGTTCATCTGCAGGTCCAGCTGCCGGTTCACGCGATAGCCGATGACCAGGTCGGCGACGGCATAGGCCGGCTGGCGGATGACATAGCCCTCGGCGCTGGTCAGCGACTCGGACGTGGTGCGGGTCTGGTAGCGCAGGCCGCCGCCCACGCGCCATGCGCCCAGCCCGCCGCCCAGGTGGTACATGGCCGACAGCTTGAGCTGGTGGCGCGGCGTGTAACTGGCGTAGGGAGCGCCCTTGGCGCCTTCGGTGCTGTCGCTGGCGATCTCGGCCTGGGTGAAGGTGTAGCCAAAGCCGGCATTCAGGCGTGGCAGGATCTCGCCGCTGATGTCCACGTCCAGCCCCTTGCTCTTGACCTTGCCCACGGAGCGGTAGCAATTGGTCTTCACCGTGCAGGAGTTGATGTCCGCGATGGCCTGGGGCAGGTTGTCCTGCGCGGTGTTGAACACGGCAACGGCCAGGTTCACGCGCTCGTCCAGGTAGCTGCCCTTGAGGCCCAGCTCGAAGTTCCGGCCTTCCACCGGCGCCAGCATGCTGCCCGAGACATCCAGAAAATCCTGCGGCCGGAAGATGCTGGTATAGCTGGCATAGGCCGAGTAGGTCTTGTTGATGTCATAGGTCAGCGCCGCATAGGGCGTGGCATGGGCCTTCTCGCTGAATTCGCGCTCCCGGCTCCAACTGCCCTGGCGCTGGGCGTTGGTGAAGTCGTACCAGTCCAGGCGCGCGCCGGCGATCAGGTTCAGTGGCTCGGCCAGCAGGAAGCGGCCCGTGGCGTAGGCCGAAGTCATCGTGGTCTTCTGGCGGCGCGTCCACAGGTCTTCGGCCAGCAGGCCGGAGCGGTCCAGCGAGTCGGGGTTCCAGGTATAGGGATCGACGCCATTGGCGATCAGCCATTCACCCGTGGGCGACAGGTAGCTGTAGCCCTGGTCGCTCCAGCGGATGCTGCGGCGGCTGACGCCAAAGGCCAGGTCATGCTCGCGGCCGAACAGGCGCACGGGGCCCTGGGCCGAAGCATCGAGGCTGAGCTGGCGCTTGTCGTAGTCGTACAGGCCGCCGGCCACGTCGTAGCGCGTGCGGCCCTGGCCGTCCAGGCCGCCCGAGACCAGGTAGGCCCCGTCCAGCGCGGACTTGGCCTGCAGGGCGCGTGCGGCCAGCCTGGCCTTCCAGCCGCTGTCGAAGCGGTGCTCCAGGTCGGCGAAGAGGCTGACCTCCTTCTTGTCCCATTTGCTCCAGGACGGCGAGAAACGCCTGGACCGCGAAATGTCGAGGAAGGAGCCATCGAAGCCCATGGGCACGCCCATCCATTGCGAGCCGGGATTGTCTTCGTTGACATAGGAGCCGCCCACGCTCAGGGTGGTGTCGCGGCCCAGGTCGAACTCGGCGGTGCCGTACAGCAGCTGGCGCTTGCTGCTGTAGCCGTCGATGAAATGGTCGCGCGACTGCAGCGAGGCCACGACGCGCCCGCGCGCCGTGCCGTCCTCATTGAAGGCGCCGCCCACATCGACCTCACCCACTGCCTGGTTCCAGCTGCCGCCGCGCAGCGTGGCCGAGCGCTGGGTGCTGCGCGGCGCGCGCTTGCGCACGAAGTTGATGGTGCCCGATGGATCGCCCACGCCCGTCATCAGCCCCGTGGGGCCGCGCACCACTTCCACGTGGTCGTACATGGCCATGGTGTCGTAGGTGGCGGTGTCGGTCTCATACGAGACGGGCACGCCGTCCTGCAGGAAGGAGCCGATCACGAAGCCGCGCGAGAAATAGCGTGCCCGGTCGTCGCTCCAGCGGTTGACGGTAATGCCGGTGGTGCTGTTGGCCACATCGTCGATGGACAGCATGCCCTGGTCGTCCATCTTCTGGCGCGTGACCACGGTCAGCGACTGGGGCGTCTCGCGGATGGACAGCGGCAGCTTGGTGGACGTGCTCATCAGTCCCGTGGTGTAGGAGCCCGAGCCTTCGGTGGTCGTGGTCTCGCCCACGGCGGACACCGTGACTTCGGGCAGGGCGACGGTGCCGGCGGGCTTTTCCACCACCAGCGTGCCCTGGCGCACATAGGCTTCCAGCCCGCTGCCACGCAGCAGCCGGGCCACGGCGGCGGCCGTGCTCAGGCGCCCTTCCACGGCGGGCGCGCGGCGGCCCTGCACCAGCTCGGGCGCGGCCAGCAGTTGCAGGCCGGCCTGGCGGGCCAGCTGGGTGAGCGCCTGGTCCAGCGGCTGGGCAGGAATGTGGAAGTCGGTGCTGGTGGCCGGGGTCGGCGCTGCCTGGGCCTGGGCACCGGTAGGAAGCTGCAGGGCCAGCAGTGCGATGGTCGCCGCGACCGCATGGTGGCGGGCAAGGCGGGAAGGCTTGGAGGGAGATGAAGACATGGAAGGTCCCGTGACGGAGCTGGGCAATGGCGATTCCCGGGCTGCGGATGATTCGCGTTCCGGGGTCCTCATGCCTTTACGAACGGGCGCGCAAATTCCCTCACACCTTGTGCGCACCTCCAGGCGATCGAGCACATCAACTGCGGCGGCGGATGACCAGGGTACGTTCCAGTCCTGCCTGCTCTTCTTCCTGCACGCTGACCGGCAGGGTGCGCGGCAGCATGCGCAGCCAGCCTTGGGTCGCCGCAATGCGCACGCGCCCCAGCACGGGCAGGGCGGCCGCATCGGGCGCCACGCGCAGCGGCTGCGCGCTGTAGCGCTCCAGGCGCCGCGCCACCTCGGCCAGCGGCGTGTTCTGAAAGTCCAGCCAGCCTTCCCGCCAGGCGGCCACCGTGGCAGCCGTCTGGATGGTGGCCGTCTCCCCTGCCACCACGCGAAGCATCTGACCTGCGCCCAATTCGTGACGGGCGCCGCTGCCGTCGCGCACCTGCACACGGCCTGTATCGACGGCGACCAGCACCGCATCGTCCTCCAGCGCGACCTCGAAGCGCGTACCCAGCACGGTGACCTGCACGCCCCGCGCCTGCACGCTGAAGGGCCGCGCGGTGTCGCGCGCCACGGCGAAGAAGGCGCTGCCGGCCAGCAGCCTGACCTGTCGGCGCGTGGCGTAGAAGTCCACCTCGGCGCGGCTGGCGGCGTCCAGGGTCAGACTGCTGCCGTCGGGAAGGGGCTGGGTCAGCAGGCGGCCGGTAGCCGTGGCCAGCCGCACCTGGTACTGCGGCATCCACTGGCGCCAGGCCAGCCAGATGGCCTGGCTGCCGACACCCAGGCCCGCAATCCCCAGCAAGGTGGACAGGGCGCGGCGGCGGCCGGTGCGTGGTGCGGGTGCGGCAGCATCTCCGCGCCAGCGGCGCAGCGAGGCTTCCACGCTGTCCATGGCGCGCATGACTTCGCGCTCCACGGTCTTGACCGAGACGCCGTGGCGCGCCGCCAGCTCGGCATGCGAGGCGCCCTCGATGCGGTCGGCCAGGAAGATGTCGCGGCAGCGCGCGGGCAACTGGGCCAGTGCGCTTTCCACCCCGGCCAGGGCCTGGCGGTAGGAATGGGTATCGGCCACGTCGGGGCTGAGCGGGGCGGGCGGCTCGCCTTCCCGCACGCTGGTGTCAAAGCGCTCGGTCGTGCGCTGGCCATGGCGCAGATGGTCGATGGCGATGTTTTCCATCACCGCGTAGAGATAGGCGCGCGGCAGGCCGTCTGGTGTTTCGGTGCCGTCTTCGCTGCGCTGGCGTTCGGCCAGGCGTATCCAGGCGTCATGCACCAGGTCGCGCGCAGCCTGCGGGCCGGCGCGGCGCGCCACGAAGCGAACCAGCTCGTGGTAGCTGTCCTGGAAGGTGCTCAGCAGGGAGGAGGAAGAGACGGGCGCGGGCATGCGGGAGGCCGGACGGCAGCACAGGAATCCCACATTCTACGGAATGATTCTCATTTGCCAGTGGCGTGGCCCGCGACGCCCCTGGAGGGCAGACGTCTAGAACCTTTCCCAGGGCATCAGATAGCGCCACTGACCCTCGGGCACCTTGGCCAGAGAGACGCGGCCAAGGCGCAGTCGGCGCATGCTGACCACCGTCAGGCCGATGGCGGCGCACATTTTCTCGATCTCTTCGGGAGCAATGCCCTTGAGAGCGAAACGCAGGTGGTTTTCGCTCTGCCAGCTCACATGGCAGGGAGGCATGCGACGATGGCCGTTGCCGCCGGGAATGGGCAGACCTTCGTACAGAATTTCCAGACCATCTTCAATGATCTGGCCCTCCACGCCGACAATGATTTCCTGCTCCAGCCACATGCCTTCCTCGGCCAGCTTGCGTGCCACGCGCTTGTCCTGCGTGTAGACGATGAGGCCGCTGGCGGGCAGGGGAATCGTCAGAAACGACTCCAGATTCCTGAAGTGATGATCCAGCACCAGCTGGGGCATGGGCGTATCCAGCTTGGCCTTGGTGCCTTCGTTCAGCAGCGAATGCGCGCTGCGCACGCGGCCATAGGCCGGGCCCTGGGTCATGCCCGCGGGTTTGTTCATCAGGATGGTGACGGGCGGAATGGCTTCAGGCTTGGCATCCTTGCGCAGGATCACTACCTGATCGGGGCGCACGCGGGTTTCGGGCACTTGCACCACTTTGCCGTCCACCTGGACATTGCCCGCGACGATATGGAGCTCGGCCTCGCGGCGCGAGCATTGTTCTTGCTCCGCCACGCGTTTGGCCAGGCGGATGCTTTCTTGTTCAGGCAGGGATTCAGACATGGCGAGAGCTTAATGCTCCGGCCATGTCCTAGTTGTCCACAGGTCTAGCGCGGCGGTCGCTGGGCGCTATCTGCCAAGGCAGAGCTTTTGAATGCGCTCCACATGCGCCAGCAGCGATTGCTGGGCCACGGGCCACAGGGCTTGCGGTGTGTCGGCGTAGGCAATCGCCACCCAGTCCTGAATGCTGCCGTCGGGCTTGGTGCGCATGGCCTGATGTACCTTGGCCTCGCGTGCCAGGCGGTGGGCCTTGAGGCGGGTGATCTGATGTCGCGCGAAGCCCAGCACATAGCCATGGGCGGGCAGGATGTAGCGAATGCCATGCTCCAGGCACATGGAGTGGAGCCTGTCCAGCGAATCGAGGTAATCGATCATATTGCCGTCCGGCGGGCTGATGACGGTGGTGCTGCCATTGAGGATGTGATCGCCACTGAACAGCAGCGCGTCCTCCTCCAGCAGAAAGCACAGGTGGTTGGCCGCGTGGCCGGGCGTGAAGATGGCGTGCAGCGTATGCGTGATTTCGCCCTCTGTGTCTTGTCCGGTAAGCGTGATGCGCTCTCCGTCCCGTAGCGTCACCTCGGGTCTGAAGCGACTGTTGGCGCGCGCTGTGGGCGCCGACGGCAGGCCCATGATGGGAGGCCTGGCATGGCCGGAAAGCAGGACCATGGCCTGCAGCGGCGCGGCGCCCGGCGAGTGATCGGGGTGGGAATGGGTGCAGACGATGTAGCGGATATCGCCGCCGGCGGCATCGTGCAGGCGCTGCAGATGTTCGGCATCGTCCGGGCCGGGGTCGATGGCGATATAGCCCGTATGCGTATCGCCGACCAGATAGCTGTTGGTGCCGGGGCCGGTCATCATGCCGGAGTTGGGGGCCGTCAGGCGCAGCAGGTTCTTGCGCAGCGGCACGGCTTTTTCAGGCTGCCAGTCCAGATGGTGAATGCCGTGGCCGTCGGGCAGCACCATTTCCAGCTCGCCATAGGCCATATCGGTTTCGGTATGGCGTGTGTCTTTGCCTTTCAGGTGGCCGCCACGGGGGCAGGCCTGCCACAGCGGTTTCTCGCTTAGCAGGGCGTGGATCACGGCCTGGGTATCAGGCTGGTGAGCTATGCGCTGCAATGTACGCTGGGTGGGGAAGAGGATGAACAGTTTTTTCTCTTCAAAGCGCGCAATCGCATCCTGCGGAGAAATCCAGATGGGCTCGAACTGCTCGGTTTCGTCGGCCACCGCCGTTTGACCCTCGGGCATGCGGGCCACAAAGAACGGCACGTTAAAGCGCTTGGGCAGGTCCAATGGTGCGGTCCAGTGGGCCAGATACCAGAGCTGGTCCACGGCCAACGTCCAGCCGCGCGCGCGGCATTGCTCATACAGCGATGCCTTGCGGTCCAGTTGCTGAACTTGGGCCGGTGGAACGGGTTGGCCGGCCTGGTCATAGGCCAGCAGGATGCCCAGCTCCTCAAAAGTCTCGCGAATGCCTGTCAGAGCCTGGGTAATGCGTTCTTCTCCCGCCTCGGCGATCATGCTGGGACGCACGCGCGCCAGCGCATGACTGGCCGGGGCTGCATCTTCATCTTCCTGACCGCCACCGGGGAAAACATAGGCATTGGCAAAGATGCCTTGATCGGCACGCCTTGTCATCAACACTTCAAAACCCTTGCCGTCGGCGCAGTCGCGCAGCAACAAAAGCGTGGAAGCATCGCGCGCGGGAACTGGCGCGCGCTGGGGCTGAAGCAACTGGCTGGGGCGGGGCTGGCTGGGTGATGTCATGAGGTCACATTATGCGAAGTCGCCGCGTTCGTGAATGTCACACCTGGACTAGTTGTGCATTCCTGCTGCGCGAATCGGGGAAAGCACTGAGAGCAAATGGCCGAGGATGTCTTGCATTTAGTTATTTGAAATAACAATAATGATGCAAAAGGAATGGTTATGACTCATAAAGAAATTGCAGTTGAGTTCCGTGGCGAAGCCGAGCAGGTCGCCGTCATTCGCCTGATGCGCGCCGCCAAGCGCAACGCCTTGTCCGATGGGCTGGTGATGGGTCTGCGCGATGTGTTCATGAATCTGCCCGCCAGCGTGCGCGCGGCCGTGGTGGATGGCGATGGCCCGCATTTCTGCGCCGGCCTGGACCTGAGCGAGCTCAGCGAACGCGATGCGGCCCAGGGCGTTCTGCACTCACGCATGTGGCATGAGGCGCTGCGCCAGGTGCAGTTCGGCGCGGTGCCCGTTGTCGCCGCCCTGCATGGTGCCGTGGTGGGGGGCGGCCTGGAGCTGGCCAGCGCCTGCCATATCCGTGTGGCCGACAGCAGTACCTTCTATGCCTTGCCCGAAGGTTCGCGCGGCATTTTCGTCGGCGGTGGCGGCTCGGTGCGCATCCCGCGCCTGATCGGAGCCGCGCGTATGGCCGACATGATGTTCACGGGCCGTGTGTACAAGGCCGAAGAGGGGGAGCGCATCGGTCTGTCGCAATATCTGGTGCCCGAAGGGCATGCGCTGGACAAGGCCGTGGAGCTGGCGCTGCGCATTGCCGAAAACGCCCCCATGACCAATTACGCCCTGATGCACGCGTTGCCCCGGATTGCTGATCAGCCCGCCGATCAGGGGCTGATGACAGAAGCTCTGATGGCTGCCGTGGCACAGAGCGCGCCAGAAGCCAAGTTCCGTTTGCAGGAGTTTCTGTCCGGGCGGGCCGCCAAGGTCAGCAAGGACTGAAAGCACTCTCAAAAAATAACGCTGTGGAGACAAAGACAATGCAGGAGACAAACACAGCCATGCAGGCCCTCGGTCAGGCAGTAGAGGGTGACAGGCCCCGCTACCGTGAGCTGGAGTTCGGCGTGCGCAGCATCCAGGTCAGGGAGGCAGGCGACGGCACTTTCTACGTGCGCTCCGACCGGGCGCTGGCAGAGCACGCAGCGCGCATGACCGACAGGCTGGTGCACTGGGCGCAGACCACGCCGCAGCAGACCTTCATCGCCCAGCGGCAACGGCTGGCCGACGGCAGCACCGGTGATTGGCAGCGCATCGGCTATGCCCAGACGCTGGCAGCGGCGCGCAGCATTGCGCAGTCCTTGCTGGACAGAAAGCTATCGGCAGAGCGTCCCGTCATCATCCTCAGCGAGAACGATCTAGACCATGCCATGCTGGCCATGGGCTGCCTGTATGCAGGCGTGCCCTATTGCTCGGTCTCCACGGCCTATTCACTGGTCAGCACCGATTACGCCAAGTTGCGC
Organism: Comamonas thiooxydans; assembly: GCF_002157685.2. NCBI lineage: Bacteria > Pseudomonadati > Pseudomonadota > Betaproteobacteria > Burkholderiales > Comamonadaceae > Comamonas > Comamonas thiooxydans. The sequence goes on along the minus strand of NZ_AP026738.1, from coordinate 5,168,361 downwards.
CATGTGGTCGATACGCTCACGCCCGGCCTGATCTTTGCCGCCGATGCGGCGCGTTATGACAAGGCGGTACGCGCCGTGCTGCCCGAGGGCTGTGAGGTGGTTTACCGCAAGCCGGCCGTCGATGCCCAGACCTGTACCTTGTTTGCCGACCTGCTGGCAACCGTGCCTACAGCTGCGGTGGATGTCGCCATGCAGGCTACCGGGCCCGACACCATCACCAAGTTCCTGTTCACCTCGGGATCGACCAAGCTGCCCAAGGCCGTGATCAACACTCACGGAATGTGGTGCGCCAACCAGCAGCAGATTGCCCAGACCATGCCCGATATGGTCAAAGGCCCGCCCGTGCTGGTGGACTGGCTGCCCTGGAATCACACTTTCGGAGGCAACAAGAACATCGGTCTCGCGCTCTATCACGGCGGCACGGTCTACATCGACGAAGGCAAACCGACGGCGGCAGGCATTGCCGAGACGCTGCGCAATCTGCGCGAGATCTCTCCCACCGTCTACTTCAACGTACCCACGGGCTTCGAATACATCGCCCGTGCCATGGAGAGCGATGCGCAGTTGCGCAGCAGCCTGCTCAGGCGCGTCAAGATGTTCTTCTATGCCGGAGCCTCTCTGGCCCAGCCCGTCTGGGATAGCCTGCACCGCACGCAGGAGGCCGAGTGCGGCGAGCGCATCGTGATGGGAACCGGCCTGGGCATGACCGAGTCCTCGCCATCGGCCCTGTTCATCAACCGTCCCGACGTGCGCTCCGGAGACCTGGGCGTACCGGTGCCGGGTCTGGAGCTCAAGCTGGCGCCTGTGGATGGCAAGCTGGAGGTTCGCTATCGCGGACCGAATGTCACGCCTGGCTACTGGCGCGCGCCTGAAGCGACGCACGAGGCGTTTGACGAGGACGGATTCTTCCGCACCGGCGACGCCGTGCAGTGGCGCGACCCGCAGGATCGAAACCAGGGCCTGCGCTTTGACGGCCGCATTGCCGAGGACTTCAAGCTGGCCACGGGCACATTCGTCAATGTGGGGCCGCTGCGCGCGAGGATCATTCACGCAGGCGCCCCCTATATCCAGGACGTGGTGCTGACCGGCCTGGATCGCAAGGAGGTCGGTGCCATCGTTTTCGGGACTCCGGCCTGTGCGGCCTTAAGTGGCCTGGAAGCGGGGGCGACGCTGGAGCAGATCATGCACAGCGAGCCAGTGCAGCAGCATCTGCAGACGGTTCTGAACCAGCTGGCGCAGACGGCCACCGGCAGCGCCACCCGCATTGCGCGGGCAGTGGCTGCGATCAGGCCGCCATCGCTGGACCTGGGCGAAGTCACGGACAAGGGCTCCATCAACCAGCGTGCCGTGCTCCAGCATCGCGCCGACGTGGTGGCCGGCCTCTATGACGAAACGCTGGCCCTGATCCTGAAGCCCAATTTCTGAGCCAGAACAGGCTTGGGCCCGATAACACAAAGCATAAGCAGCTTTTAAAAGGATAGTGATATGCAAGTTCAGGATCAGATTGCCATCGTCACCGGCGGCGCCTCCGGCCTCGGTGAGGCCACGGCGCGTGCGCTCGCTGCCGCAGGCGCAAGGGTGGCGGTGCTGGATCGTCAGCTCGACAAGGCCAAGGCGGTGGCTGCCGAGATCGGCGGGCTGGCGCTGGAGTGCGATATCTGCGATGCGGCCAGCGTCACGGCCGCGCTGGATGCCGTTCGCGAGCAATGGGGCTCGGATGCACGCGTTCTCATGAATGTGGCCGGCATCGGCACGGCCAAGCGCGTGATCGGCCGCGATGGCGAGCCCGCGCCGCTGGAAGACTTTGAACGCGTGATCCGCGTCAACCTTGTCGGCAGCTACAACATGACGCGGCTGTTTGCCGCACGCTGCGCCAAGCTGGCGGCGCTGGAGGATGGCGCGCGCGGCGTGATTCTCTATACCGCCTCGGTGGCTGCCTTCGATGGCCAGGTGGGGCAGCAGGCTTACAGCGCATCCAAGGGCGGATTGGTCGGCATGACGCTGCCCATGGCGCGTGATCTGGCCCAGCACGGCATTCGTGTCTGCACCGTGGCACCAGGCCTGTTCGCCACCCCGTTGATGAAGGAATTGCCCGAGCCCGTGCAGCAGTCGCTGGCAGCATCCATTCCCTTTCCTTCGCGCCTGGGCAAGCCTTCGGAGTTTGCCGATCTGGCCGTGCATATCGTGCACAACGATCATCTCAATGGCGAGGTGATTCGGCTGGATGGTGCGCTGCGCATGGCTCCGCGCTGAGACAGGGCGGGCTGGTGACAGCCCGCTGGTTTGTTATCGAGACGTGTATTGATTCCACAGGACCGAAGAGTCCGTATTTCAGGCAGGAGACAAGTCATGCAAGGTCGTCGCAATTTCGTCAAAGGGCTGGGCGCTGGTGCCGCGCTGGCCGCGTTCGGCGGCATCGCCAGCCGCAGCGCCTATGCCCAGGGCGGCGGCCCGCTGGAGCAGGTGCGCATTCTTTATGGCTTTCCCGCAGGCAGCGCCGGTGATTCGGTTGCCCGCCGCGTGGCCGAAAAAATGGGCGGCAGCAGCTACACCAGAAATATGGGCGTGGTGGAAAACAAGCCCGGAGCCGGCGGCCGCATTGCGCTGGAGAATCTGCGCAACTCCGTGGGAGATGGCTCGGTGATTGCGCTGTCCCAGGTCTCGGCCTTCTCCATCTATCCGCATATCTATAGCAAGCTGACCTATCAGGCCAAGGACTTCGAGCCGATTTCCATCGGAGCCATCATGCACCACGGTCTGGCGGTCGGCCCTGCCGTGCCGGCCGAGGTCAAGACGCTCAAGGATTTTCTGACCTGGTGCAAGAACAACCCCGACAAGGCCAGTTTCGGTAGCCCCGGTGCCGGCAGCCAGCCGCATCTGCTGGGGGCGCTGCTGAGCCTGCGCTCCGGCGTCAGGCTCAGCCATGCGCCTTATCGCGGCATGGCGCCCGGCGTCTCGGACGTCGTGGGCGGTCAGATCGCAGCCATCATGGGCACCTGCGGCGACTACCTGAGCTATTACAAGGCCGGCAAGCTGCGCGTGCTGGCCACCAGCGGACCGCAGCGCAACCCCTATCTGCCCAATGTGCCCACGTTTGCCGAGCAGGGCTTTGCCGACCTGACGGCCGAGGAGTGGTTTGGCTTTTATGCCAATGCCAGGACGCCCGCCGATGTGCGTGCACGCGCCCATGCGGCCATCACGGCAGCGCTCAAGAGTGACGCGCTCAAGGAAAGCCTGGGCGTGGTCGGCCTGATTGCCACCAGCTCCACGCCCGAGGAAATGGCCCGTTCGCAGCAGGCAGAGTTCGAGCGCTGGGGCCCGCTGGTCAAGCAGATCGGTTTTACGGGCGATTCCTGATGACCCCTTGGTATCGAATAGCATTCGGGTCGGGATTTTTCAGACAGGCTCAAGCCTGCATATAGCGATCGAACAATAGAGGAGACAAACCATGCAAGATCGTCGCAATTTCGTCAAAGGCCTGGGCGCTGGTGCAGCGCTGGCCGCATTCGGCAGCATCGCTGGCCGCAATGCTTATGCACAGGGTAGTGGACCGCTGGAGCAGGTGCGCATTCTGTACGGCTTCCCCGCAGGCAGTGCCGGTGACTCGGTGGCGCGCCGCGTGGCCGAAAAGATCGGCGGCACCAGCTACTCCAAGAACATGGGCGTGGTGGAAAACAAGCCCGGTGCCGGTGGCCGCATCGCACTGGAGAATCTGCGCAACTCCGTGGGGGATGGCTCGGTCATCGTGCTGTCCCAGGTCTCGGCCTTCTCCATCTACCCGCATATCTATAGCAAGCTGACCTATCAGGCCAAGGATTTCGAGCCGATTTCGATTGGGGCCATCATGCACCACGGTCTGGCGGTCGGCCCCGCCGTGCCGGCCGAGGTCAAGACGCTCAAGGATTTTCTGGCATGGTGCAAGAACAACCCCGACAAGGCCAGCTTCGGCAGCCCCGGTGCCGGTACCCAGCCGCATCTGATTGGCTCCCTGCTCAGCCTGCGTTCGGGCATCAAGCTCAGCCATGTGCCTTACCGCGGCACGGCGCCTGCAGTGTCCGACCTGGCCGGTGGTCAGATTGCTGCCGTGATGGGCCCCAGCGGCGACTTCCTGAGCTACTACAAGGCCGGCAAGCTGCGCGTGCTGGCCACCAGCGGACCTCAGCGCAACCCCTATCTGCCCAATGTGCCCACCTTTGCCGAGCAGGGCTTTGCCGACCTGACGGCCGAGGAATGGTTTGGCTTTTATGCCAATGCCAGGACGCCCGCCGATGTGCGTGCACGCGCCCATGCGGCCATCACGGCAGCGCTCAAGAGCGATGCGCTCAAGGAAAGCGTGGGGGTGGTCGGCCTGATTGCCACCAGCTCCACGCCCGAGGAAATGGCCCGTTCGCAGCAGGCCGAGTTCGAGCGCTGGGGCCCTCTGGTCAAGCAGATTGGCTTTACGGCTGATACCTGATCACCCCCAGAGCCGCTTTGCGGCTTCCCCCTCTCTCGCAGCGCGGGAGGGAGATGATGCCCTCGCTGCGGGGCGGCCCTTGCTTGGCATCCCTGGCTTGGGCCGCGCTTCGGCATGAATGGGGCAGCCTTTAGAGATTTTTATTTGCTGCTTGGCAGCCGGTTTTGTATGTCCTATTTGCCCGCCAGCGCCGATAACGCTTTTCTTCTTTTCGATGTGCTCAAGGCCGATGAGCAGCTGCAGCAACTGCCTGTGCATGCCGCAACAGACCGGGGGCTGATGCAGCAGGTGCTGGAGGAGGCCGGCAAATGGGTGGGTGAGGTGGTGGCGCCGTTGTCGCGTGAAGGCGATGAGGTCGGCGTGCAGTTTGCAGCGGGCAAGGTCACCACGCCGCCTGGATTTGCCCAGGCATATCAGGACTTCTGGCAGGCGGGCTGGCCTGCACTGGCCTGTGCCGAGGAGGACGGCGGCCAGGGGCTGCCCTGGGTGCTGGAAGGCGTGCTGTACGAATGGCTGAGTGCCGCCAACCATGGCTGGACCATGGCGCCGGGCTTGCTGCATGGTGCTTATGAGTGCCTCAAGCACCATGGCAGCGATGCGCTCAAGGCCGCCTATCTGCCCAAGGTGGCCAGCGGCGAATGGCTGGCAACCATGTGCCTGACGGAGGCCCATGCGGGCAGCGATCTGGGACAGGTTCGCAGCCAGGCTGTGCCGGCTGGCGTGTCCGAGTTGGGCGAACGCTTCGAGGTCAGTGGTAGCAAGATTTTCATTTCGGGGGGCGAGCATGATCTGAGCGAGAACATCGTGCATCTGGTGCTGGCGCGTCTGCCGGGGGCAGCCGCAGGGCCCAAGGGCTTGTCGCTGTTTCTCGTACCCAAGCTGTTTCCAGGTGGCGAGCGCAACCGCGTGGTCTGTGAGCGCATCGAGGAAAAAATGGGCCTGCATGGCAGCCCCACCTGCGTGATGCGCTTTGATGGGGCTGCAGGCTGGCTGATCGGTCAGCCGGGCGCGGGACTGAACGCCATGTTCGTCATGATGAATGCCGCGCGTCTGCATGTGGCGCTGCAGGGCATAGGTTTGCTGGATGCGGCATGGCAGAAGGCCCATGCCTATGCGCTGGAACGCCGCCAGATGCGCGCACCGGGGGCGGTGCCGGACTCGCGTGGCCCGAATGATGCAGCGGATCTGATCATCGAGCATCCGGCTATTCGCCGTACGCTCGATCTGCAGCGTGCCTGGGTCGATGGCGGGCGTGTGCTCGCCTACCAGACCGGTATTTATCTTGATGTGGCGCGACATGCCGAAAGCGCTCGTGAGCGTGATCAGGCCCTGCAGTGGTGCAGCCTGATCACGCCCGTGCTCAAGGCAGCCTGGACCCAGCAGGCGTTCGAGGGCTCCAGCGCCTGCCTGCAGGTATTCGGCGGCCATGGCTACATCCGCGAGTGGGGCATAGAGCAGATCGTGCGTGATTCGCGCGTGGCCATGATTTACGAAGGCACGAATGAAATTCAGGCCATCGATCTGCTGGTGCGCAAGGTGCTGCCGGACGGTGGTCAGGTCATGGGTCAATGGCTGCTGGGCCTGCGCAAAAGCCTGGATGCAGGTCGGGCGCTGGATGCAGAGGTGCTGCGCTGCCTGGCCCAGTTGCGCTACTTCACCACGGTGCTGGCACAGGCCTGCAAGGAGGATGACACCCTGGCCTGGCGCGTGGCCGACGACTATCTGCGCTGCGTGGCCGTGGTGCTGCTGGGCTGGGCGTGGGCACGTATTGCGGCCACAGCGGGGGAGGATAGTGAGCGCTGGCGAGGCCCCTGCAAGCAGGTGCAGCAGCGCATATTGCCCGAAATGGACTGGCGTCTGACTCTGATGAAGGCGCAGTGGGCGCAGGCTTCCGTCGTACACGGCAACCAGCTGTTCAGCCCTGCTCACTGACCAAAAAGGCTGCAAGATGCAGGCAAGACCGGCACAATTGCAGTCTTTTCATCGCGCTCCTGGATTGCTCTTTTGCCTTCGAAGTTGACATCGCCAATGCTCGCTCACAAGACTGCTGAACCAGACTCCAAACTTGCACGTTCTTTGCGCGGCACGCGCTCCAGAGAGGCGGGTTTGGACATCCCGGGCTCGGGGCAGGAGCCCAGGGAGAGTGCCGAGGTTTTTGCCGTCGATCAGGTCAATGCCAGTTTTCTGGAGTCCCTGCTGGGCTACAACGCCAGGCGCGCCTCGCTGGCACTGGTGGGAGTTTTCATGCGCTGCATGGAGCGTTTTGACCTCAAGATCGTCGAGTTCTCCGTGCTGTCTCTTGTGGGCAGCAATCCGGGCATCACCTCGCGTCAGCTCTGTCAGCAACTGGCCGTGCTGCCGCCGAATATGGTGGGCATGATCGATGCGTTGGGCAAACGTGGCTTTCTGGAGCGGCGTCCGCACCCGCGAGACGGCCGCGCCACGGGTCTGTATCTGACCGCTGCAGGGCGCGAGCTGGTGGATACGGCCGAGCCCGAGCTCAAGAGCAGCGAGACCCGTGCCATCGCGCATCTGAGTGCTGCTGAGCAGGTGCAACTCATGGAGTTGTTGCAAAAGCTGTATCGCTGATCCCATGGCCTGGCGCAGATCCTGCGCCCGGCGCGATAATGTGAGGCATCATGCAGATTCGCTTTACCAAGATGCAAGGTGCGGGCAATGACTTTGTCGTGCTCGACGAAACCCAGGCTCGCCTGGGCTTGAGCACCGCCCAGTACCGCTACCTGGCCAATCGTCACTTTGGCGTGGGTGCCGACCAGATCCTGACGGTGCGCCCGGCACCCGCAGAGGGCGTGGACTTTGAATATGTCATCCACAACGCCGACGGTGGCGAGGTCGAGCAGTGCGGAAACGGCGCACGCTGTTTTGCGCGCTATGTACATGACAAGGGTCTGACCGACAAGAGCGTGATCCGCGTGCAGACCCTCTCGGGCGTCATCGCCCCCGAAATTCATGGCAATGGCCGCGTCACGGTCGATATGGGTGCGCCCCAGCTGGATCCGGCCAAGGTGCCGTTCACGACCGACGGTCTGCAGGTCGAAACTCTGGGTTCGACACAAAAATGGCCTCTGACGCTTGATACGCCTGTGCAGCCAGCTACAGTCTGGATAGCAGCCGTTTCCATGGGCAACCCGCACGCGGTGCAACTGGTGGACGACGTGAATGCCGCTGCGGTGGAGGTCCACGGACCGCTGATCGAAAGCCACGTCCGTTTCCCTCAGCGTGTGAACGCCGGCTTCATGCAGATTCTCAACCGTGCTGAAGTCCGCTTGCGTGTCTATGAACGTGGTGCCGGCGAGACCCTGGCCTGCGGTACGGGGGCTTGTGCCGCCGTGGTGGCCGGCATTGGCTGGGGGCTGCTCGACCAGCGTGTCGATGTGCATACCCGCGGCGGTCTGCTGACCATTGAATGGGCTGGCGGTGCGCACGATCGCGTGCGCATGACCGGCCCTGCCGAATTTGTTTTTGAAGGCCAGATCGACATACCTGATACCTTATGAACAGCTTGACCGATACCGCCATGACCGAAGAGTCGATTGCCGACTACCTTCAGGAAAACCCCGATTTCTTCGAGCGCCATGCCGAGATGCTGACAGGCGTGCGTTTGATCAGCGGCCATGGCCCACGTGCCGTCAGCCTGCAGGAACGTCAGGCCGAGATGCTGCGCGAAAAGATCAAGGGTCTGGAGCATCGCATCATGGACATGGTGCGCCATGGCAGCGAGAACGCTTCCATCGCCAACAAGATTCATCAGTGGACCCATGCCCTGGTCAAGGTGCAGGACCTGCGCGAGCTGCCCCATGCGCTCACCGCCAGCCTGCAGCACACGTTTGATGTCCCCCAGGTCGCACTGCGTCTGTGGAATGTGGCGGGCGCGCACAGCGGCACCGTCTACACCATGGGAGTCAGCGATGATGCCAAGGCCTTTGCTTCGTCTCTGACCATGCCGTTCTGCGGCCCCAATATGGGCTTCGAACCCGTGACCTGGCTGCCCAACCCCAATGCGGTGCAGTCGGTCGCGCTGCTGACCCTGCATGACGGTGCCATGGACAGTACTTCCAACGCCTTTGGCATGCTGGTGCTGGGATCGCCCGACCCGTTGCGCTTCGATGCCACCATGGGCCTTGAATTCCTTTCACGGATCTCCGAGCTGGCCAGTGCCTCGCTCTCGCGCATGCGCGCTCCTGCGCTGACGCTGGCGCACGGCTGAGGCTGCAAAAGGGGGTAGATACCGATGCAAGAGCGCGAGCAGCCCTCTTTTGAGGAGCAGTACGCGCAGCTTCCGGAAGTTGTCCACAGCTATCTGGAGCATGTGCGTGTGCAAAAGCGCCTGGCCGAGCGCACGCATACGCTGTATGCGCTGGACCTGATCAAGCTGCAGAGCTTTGCACAGGCGGCAGCTCGGGAGCTTTTGACGCTGCAACCCTCGCATATCCGCCGCTTTGCTGCGCAAATGCATGGCGCCGGCCGCAGTGCACGCGGTATCGCACTGATTCTTTCGGGCTGGCGCAGCTTTTTCCGCTGGGCGGCCCAGCGGGAGCTGGTCCCTTTCAATCCCGTGGAGGGTGTGCGCGGCCCCAAGGCTGCCAAGCCTCTTCCCAAGGCTCTGGCGGTGGACGATGCCGTGCAATTGGCCAGCTTTCAGAATCCCGAAGCTGATCCATGGATGGAGGCGCGTGACGTCGCCATGACCGAGCTGCTCTACAGCTGTGGCTTGCGTGTGGCCGAACTGGTGGGGCTGGATCTGCGCCCCGACCAGAATAGCCGGCATGAAGGCAGAGGCTGGATTGATCTGGAGGCGGGTGACGCCCATGTTCAGGGCAAGGGCAGCAAGCGCCGCATCGTGCCCGTGGGGCGAATGGCAATCGAGGCCTTGCAGCGCTGGCTGGCCCTGCGCAGCAGCGGGCTGGTCGGGACTGCACAGCTCAAGGCACAGGACGAAGCTGCCTTGTTCGTTGGTCGCCGGGGCGAGAGGCTCAGCGCCCAGTCGGTCTGGTCACGTCTCAAGCAGCGAGGCCAGCAGGCGGGGCTTGCGACCGGCGTGCACCCGCATGTGCTGCGTCACTCCTTTGCCAGTCATATGCTGCAGTCCAGTGGCGATCTGCGTGCCGTGCAGGAGCTGCTCGGGCATTCCAGCATTGCCACCACGCAGATATATACGCGACTGGATTTCCAGCATCTGGCCCGGGCCTATGAAAAAGCCCACCCGCGTGCCCAGCGCAGTGGCGTCGGAGAGACGCCCGCTCCATTGCGCATGCCGGACGACGAAGAGCAAAACTGAAGAGTCCTGATTTGATAGCTTGAAGTGATTGTTGAGTATGTGATGGAGGTGATTTTTTGCTGAAATTTCTGCCATCCCTGCTGCCCATGCGCGCTTGAAAGCACCGCTACACTCCCCAGCTGTTATCACCGGAGCGCGCATAGGGATGCGCCGCCCGTGTTTTTTGGACAGCCGCATGTGGCGGCTGGCCGCAGCAAGAGGTTTCAACGCATGGCTCTCATTCCTGTCACCATCCTCACGGGCTTTCTAGGCTCGGGCAAGACCACGCTGCTCAAGCGCGTGCTGCACGAATCCCACGGCATGAAGATTGCCGTGATCGAGAACGAGTTCGGCGAGGAGAACATCGACACCGACATTCTCAAGACCGAATCCAAAGAACAGATTCTGCAGATGAGCAACGGCTGCATCTGCTGCACCATCCGCGAAGACCTGCGTGAGGCTTTGCAGTTGCTGGCCGCCAAGCGCCGCAAGGGGCAGGTGGACTTCGACCGCATCGTGATCGAGACCACTGGCCTGGCCGATCCCGGTCCTGTGGCCCAGACCTTCTTCATGGATGACGAGATCGCCGAGACCTATCTGATCGACTCCATCATCACGCTGGTGGATGCCAAGCATGCCAACCAGCAACTCGACGATCGCCAGGAAGCACGCCGTCAGGTGGGCTTTGCCGACCAAATGTTCCTGTCCAAGACCGATCTGGTGACGGATGCGGAAAAGGAGGCGCTGATCCATCGCCTCAAGCACATGAACCCGCGCGCGCCCATCCGTGCCGTTCATTTTGGCGATGTGCCCCTGAGCGAAGTGTTCGACCTGCGTGGCTTCAACCTGAACGCCAAGCTGGACATCGACCCCGATTTCCTCAAGGAAGATGATCACGACCACGATCATCACGACCACAGCGCTTGCGACCATGACCATGGTCAATGCGAACACGATCATGAACACCAGCACGACGAGCATTGTGGCCACGACCACCATGACCACGAGCATGGCGAGCACTGCAATCACCCACATCACCATCATCACGACGATGACGTGAAGAGCTTTGTCTACCGCGCCGATCGCGCGTTCGACCCGGCCAAGCTGGAAGACTTCCTGGGCGCCATCGTCAATATCTACGGCCCCAAGATGCTGCGCTACAAGGGCGTGCTCGACATGAAGGGCACCAGCCGCAAGGTCATCTTCCAGGGCGTGCACCAGCTCATGGGCAGCGATCTGGGTCCCGAGTGGGAAGCCGATGAAAAGCGAGTCAGCAAAATGGTCTTCATCGGCATTGATCTGCCTCAAGACATTCTTCTCCAGGGACTGGATCAATGTCTGGTGTAAACCCTGGGTTTAGGGGCTGTTTCGGCGAAAGCTAACGGTTTGCTGACAATGACTGACGGCCTGCCAAGCAGGCCGTTTTGTTTGTCTGTTATTTCTCGCAAACTGGCCGAAACAGGCACAGGCTTTGTTGCAAATTGTGGGGTATGTGCAACGGAGCCGGGCTGGGGGGACTGGCGTGGCTACAATGCCGGCCCTAAAGAGGGTGTTGGAGCAATCCGGCCCTGCAAGGGCTCTGTACTGTAAGGAGACAGGACGTGACCGCTGTGAAAAGTAATCTGCCCAAGGCCGCAGCCAAAGCTGCGGCAGCGGCTGTGCACCCCCGCAGCGTCGAGACCTCTTTGGTGGACGCCGCGTTGGACAACCCGGTGCTGGTACCTGCAGCAGCGGGAGAATCTTCCAAATCGTCCAGATCCAAGCGTTCTGCATCGCCTCCAGCGCGGCAGCCTGAAACAGATGTTCCGCCCTTGGCAGCTTCGGCAGTCAAGGCTGCGGCAACCATGAGAGATACGAAAGCAATGACCAACACAAAGCAAGCTGTGCCCAAGAAAGATCCCAAGCTGGCCAACGCCTGGAAGACCAAGTCGGTAGAGGAGCTGACCGATGCTGAAGTGCTGGCCATGTCTGATGACGATTACATGAACGATGCCCAGCTGGCCTACTTCCGTCGCAAGCTGGTCGCGCTCAAGAACGATATGCATGTGAATGCGGGCGAGACTGCGGAAAACCTGCGTGAAGACACCGTCGTGGTGCCCGATCCCGCCGATCGTGCCACCATCGAGGAAGAGCACGCTCTCGAGCTGCGCACCCGTGACCGCGAGCGCAAGCTGCTCAAGAAGATCGACCAGTCCATTGCCCGCATCGATGCCGGCGACTACGGTTACTGCGACGAAACCGGCGAGCCCATCGGGGTGGGACGGCTGCTGGCTCGCCCCACGGCTACACTGTCGCTGGAAGCCCAGCAGCGCCGTGAACTCAAACAGAAGATGTACGGCGATTGATCTGCGTCAGGCGTTGGCGGGGCTGCAGGCAGCAAAGTAGAGGACCATGGCAAAAGAAGAAAACAAGTCGGGAGGGTTGCTGTCCAAGGTGGTGCGTTTTGTGCGCCACCCGACCGTGAATTGGTCCGATTTGGAGAATCTCAACCAGGAAAGCGAAGAAAGCCAGTACAGCAAGCAGGCGCTCAAGGAGATGCTGGAGCGCAAGCGCCAGAACGACTTTGTGCGAAAGCGCGAGTTTGACCAGCTGCGCAAGCTGCGTCAGGCTCAGTTGTCCAAGACGGCGGTGACTGCCAGGGCCCCACTCGAGACGCCGACCCCGCTGGCACATTCCTCTTTTTTGCAGACTGCTCAAAGCTCCGTGCCGGGCGAGCGCGCAGAAACCATCAAGAAGATCGACGAGATCGAAGCGCAGATGGCCCAGCAATGGTGGCGCGGCAAGCTGGCCGCTGATGCCGCCACCATGCCGCTGCAACTGCCCGAGGGCGGAAGCAGCATGCCTTCGGTATTTAAAAGCCAGCCGCTTTCGATCAGCACGTTACCTCTGCTTCAGGATGTGCTGCCAAGCGATCTGGAGCTGCCGCAATCGGGGCGGCAGGGCAATCCTGTTGCTTTGCCGGGCCTGCGTGGCGAGACGGACTTTTCGCCGGCGTTTGCCACGACCGAGGTCTCCGCTCCAACCGATATCAACATGGTTCCGCCGTCCTTTGCGCGCTTCGAGCATGATGCCGCGCTGGAGGATGCTGCGATTGTCTTTGCCAGCGGTGACAGCGTCGCAGCCGAGACCAGTCTCAAGGCCTTGATTGCCGAGCGTGCTCAGGATACGCCGTCACAGTTGCAGGTCTGGCTGGCACTGCTGGACATGTACCGCGCAGCAGGCATGCAGGCTCAGTTTGAAGACGCTGCCATGGACTTTGTAGCGCGCTTCGGTCGTTCGGCCCCGCAATGGTTTGTGATGCCGCAGCAGGCGGGCAGGCTTAGCGAAACCGCGCCGGATGCCGCAGCAGTACAGACCGGCTTTCGCTGGCAGGCTCCTGTGCATTTGGATGAGCCTGGTTTCAAGGCGCTGCTGGCCAGCAAGGCGCGCAGCGTCGGCAGCTCGGTCATGGACTGGAGCGTTCTGGAGAGCCTCGACCCCGGCGTGAAGAAGCCGCTGCTGGATGCGGCACAGCAATGGGCCGACGAAAAGGGATCACTGGTTTTTGCCGGTCATGAAAGATTGCAGGCCGTGCTCAGCAAGCACACCCCTTCCGGTGATCGAGCCGTCGATCAGGACTGGTGGTATTTGCGTCTGGCCATACAGCGCCTGATGCATCTGCAGGACGAATTTGAGCTGACGGCGCTGGACTATTGCGTGACCTACGAGCTGTCGCCACCCTCGTGGGACGATCCGGTTTGTGCGTATTCGAATGAAGGGCAGGCGCAGAACCTGCGTGCCCAGGATAGCCGGCTCTTGGGGCCGGAGACGATTCAGCCCGGCATGCTTTGGAAGGAGCATCAGCCGCGTTTTGCGCTGCAAGGTGTGATCGACGGCGATGCATTGCCCTGGCTGGCCGAGGTTCAGGAAAAGGCCAAGCTTGGCGAAGCCATTGCCATTGACTGCGCGCGCCTGGTGCGCATGGACTTTGCTGCCGCAGGCTCGGTGCTGAACTGGGCTGCGCAGATGCAGGAGCTGGGTCATGTGTTGCAGTTCAGTCAGTTGCACCAGTTGCTGGCGGTGTTCTTCAATGTTGTTGGCATTCAGGAACATGCACAGGTGATCCCAAGGAGGGACTAGCTCCCTGAATGGCTACGCCGCCTCCCCTCTAAGAGGCTGTGTCTCTGGCCGGAGTCGGGCCGTTTGAGGCCTTATCCACGGCAAGCCCTGCAAATTTAATTTTTCTGGGCCTCTTGAGGTCGATCTTGTCTGTCCCCATCTGCTCCAGATGGAACAGTTTCACGGCACCACCATTTTGAGCGTGCGCCGCCAGACTCCCGAGGGCGTGCAAGTCGCCATCGGCGGTGATGGTCAGGTCACATTGGGCAATATCGTCATCAAGGGCACGGCGCGCAAGGTGCGCAAGCTCTATCACGGCAAGGTGCTGGCGGGTTTTGCGGGGGCAACCGCAGATGCCTTCACGCTGTTCGAGCGCTTCGAGGCCAAGCTGGAAAAACACCAGGGCAATCTGACCCGCGCCGCGATCGAGCTGACCAAGGAATGGCGTACCGACCGCGTGCTGCGCAAGCTCGAAGCCATGTTGGCAGTCGCTGATGCGACGACTTCGCTCATCATCACCGGCAATGGCGACGTTCTGGAGCCCGAACAGGGCATCGTGGCCATCGGCTCCGGCGGTGCCTATGCGCATTCCGCCGCCAAGGCCTTGCTGAACAATACCGAGCTGTCGGCCGAGGATGTGGTGCGCAAGTCCCTGGCGATTGCCGGCGAGCTGTGCATCTACACCAATATGAATCACACGATCGAGACGCTGTAAGCACTCGTCTATCCAAATTGATAGCTTCTGGCGCTTTATGGATGGGCGCCAGAGGCATATTTGACTGAGAATTCACATGTCTTCTGCCATGACTCCCCAGGAGATCGTCTCCGAGCTGGACAAGCACATCGTCGGCCAGCATGGTGCCAAGCGCGCGGTGTCGATTGCATTGCGCAATCGCTGGCGCCGCCAGCAGGTGCCCGAGGGCCTGCGCCAGGAAATCACGCCCAAGAACATTCTGATGATCGGCCCCACGGGCGTGGGAAAGACGGAGATCGCCCGCCGCCTGGCAAAACTCGCCGATGCTCCCTTCATCAAGGTCGAGGCGACCAAGTTCACCGAAGTGGGCTATGTGGGCAAGGATGTGGACGCCATCATCCGCGATCTGGCCGAAGTTGCCGTCAAGCAGACGCGCGAGTCGGACATGAAGAAGATGCGCGCCCGCGCCGAAGATGCTGCTGAGGAGCGCATTCTCGATGTGCTGATCCCGCAGGCCCGCACCGGCGAAGTACCGGCAGACAACACGGCGCGTCAGGTTTTCCGCAAGAAGTTGCGCGAAGGTCAGCTTGATGACAAGGAGATCGAGATCGACATCGCCGAGCAGATGCCTCAGGTGCAGATCATGGGTCCCCAGGGCATGGAAGAGATGGCCGAGCAGTTGCGTGGCATGTTCAGCCATATGGGCCAGGAAAAGCGCAAGACGCGCAAGCTCAAGATCGCCGAGGCCCTGAAGCTGCTGACCGATGAGGAAGCAGCAAAGATGGTCAATGAGGAAGACGTCAAGACCCGCGCCATTGCCAATGCCGAGCAAAACGGCATTGTCTTCATCGACGAAATCGACAAGGTGGCGACGCGCCAGGAAACCAGTGGCTCCGATGTATCGCGTCAGGGTGTGCAGCGCGACCTGCTGCCCTTGGTCGAAGGTACCAGCGTCTCGACCAAGTATGGTGTGGTCAAGACAGACCACATTCTGTTCATCGCTTCGGGTGCTTTCCACCTGTCCAAGCCCAGCGATCTGATTCCCGAGCTGCAGGGGCGCTTTCCCATTCGGGTGGAACTGGAATCTCTGTCGGTACAGGACTTCGAGGCGATTCTGATGCAGACTCACGCCTCCCTGGTCAAGCAATATCAGGCGCTGCTGGCGACTGAAGGCGTGACTCTGGAGTTCAAGCCCGAGGGCATCACGCGTCTGGCAACGATTGCCTTTGACGTCAACGAGAGTACCGAAAACATCGGTGCACGGCGTCTGTCCACAGTGATGGAGCGTCTGCTTGACGAAGTCAGCTTCGACGCGGCCAGGCTTTCGGGGCAGACCGTGGTGATCGATGCAGCCTATGTGGATCAGCGTCTGCAGGTGCTGAGCAAGGATGAGGATCTGTCGCGCTTCATTCTTTGAAGAACCGAGCGCTTGAAGCGAGCTGCCCGCCTGTGCGGGCAGTTTGCATTTGTAGGAGAAGGTCGAGACTTAAATCAGTTCTTTCCATTGAATTGAATGGTTGCAATTGACGCCTCCTAATGAGAGTCCACTTGCATTGACTTTGCTAAGTGCTTGTAAAGGAAAGATATTTTCAGAATAAGGCTTTTCTTTTTCTCTCTAAGTGCTTGATTTCATTGCAAATAATTGTTCCTTCGGGTTTGGATTCACCTTAAATTGCTGATACAGTGCAAAAAAGTGCAATTAAGTGGTGAAAGCTGCCCTCGTGCCCATTTTTGGGGAACGAGCGGCTCCAGATGACCGGAGTAACTTGCCGTGTTTCAAGGGGCGTCTTCGCTGAATCTCGATGGAAAGGGGCGGCTCTCAGTGCCGACCCGGCATCGTGACGCCCTTTTGTCCTTGGCGGAGGGGCAGGTCACTTTCACCAAGCATCCCGATGGCTGTCTGTTGCTGTTTCCGCGCCCCGAGTGGCTGCAGTTTCGCGAACGCGTCGCGCAACTGCCGATCACGGCTCAGTGGTGGAAGCGGATTTTTCTGGGCAATGCCATGGATGCGGAGATGGATGCAACCGGTCGGCTGCTGATTTCGCCCGAGTTGCGTGAGGCCACAGGTCTGACCAAAGAGGTCTTGATGCTGGGTATGGGGGCGCATTTCGAGGTCTGGGACAAGGCCACTTATGAAATGCGCGAAGCGGAAGCGCGCCAGCAACCGATGCCGGCGGCTTTCCAGGATTTTGTTTTGTAGGAAGTGCTTGTGAATCAGCCGTTGCAACATATCACCGTCTTGCTGGATGAGGCCGTGGACGCCCTGCTGGGTGGTGCCGCCGAGCCGCCCGCCGGCCAGTGGGTCGATGCGACGTTCGGTCGAGGCGGTCATTCCCGGCTCATTTTGCAAAGGCTCGGGCCGGACGGGCGCTTGATCGCGTTCGACAAAGACCCGGACGCAATTGCTGAGGCGGCGCGCATCACCGATGCGCGTTTTTCGATTCGGCATGAAGGATTTCGCCATCTGGGCGAACTGCCCGAAGGCAGTGTGCAGGGCGTGTTGATGGACCTGGGGGTGAGCTCGCCCCAGATCGACAACCCGGACCGGGGCTTCAGCTTCCGCTTTGACGGCCCCCTCGACATGCGCATGGACACCACGCGTGGTCAGAGCGTGGCCGAGTGGCTCGAAGATGCGGAAGTGCAGCAGATTGCGGAGGTGATACGTGACTACGGCGAAGAACGGTTTGCTGGCCCCATTGCAAAGGCGATTGTTGCTCGGCGCGAAAGCCAGGGCCCATTACGCACCACTGCCGAGCTGGCCCAACTCGTGGCTGGCGCGGTCAAGACCCGCGAGGCTGGGCAAAACCCGGCAACACGGACCTTCCAGGCTCTTCGGATTTTCATCAATGCCGAACTTCAGGAGCTTGAGCAAGCGCTAGAAGCCAGTCTGCGCGTGCTGGCTCCCGGCGGCCGTCTGGCCGTGATCAGCTTCCATTCGCTGGAAGATCGCATCGTCAAGCAGTTCATTGCCAAGCATTCCAAGGAGGTCTACGACCGCCGTGCACCGTTTGCGCCTCCCACGCCCATGCGTCTGAAGGCGCTGGAGCGCATCAAGCCCAGTGCTGCCGAGGTGGATGCCAATCCCCGTTCGCGTTCCGCCGTGATGCGCGTCGCCGAGCGCACCGAGGTGCCTGCATGATGCATCGCCATGCCGCTTCGAGCATGGCTGCGGGAGGGCTGCCATGCTGCGCATAAACCTGCTGCTGCTGCTGGCGGTCATGACCAGCGCCATTTTTCTGGTGCATACCCAGTATGAGTCGCGTCGCCTGTTCACCGAACTGGACCGCGCCGAGGCCGAGGCGCGTCGTCTGGCGACCGACCAGCTGCGGCTGCAGGTGGAAAAGCGTGCTCAGGCCACGCCCCAGCGCATCGAGACCATGGCGCGCGAAAAGCTGCAGATGAAGCAGGCTTCTCAGGCCATTACGCAGTACGTGCATGAAACGGCTGCAGGAACTGCGCAATGACACGCAGCGTGCTCTATACCACCAGCCCTTTGCTGGCTTCGAAAACACCGCTGTGGCGCAGCAAGTTCATCGTGGCTGCGCTGGCGCTGGGTTTTGTGGGCCTGGGCGCGCGTGCTGCCTATGTACAGGTCTTCGGCAACGACTTCTTCAAGCGTCAGGGTCTGGTGCGCTTTGCGCGTACCCTGGAGCTACCAGCCAATCGTGGCCGTTTGCTGGATCGCAACGGCCTGATTCTTGCGTCCAGCGTGCCAGCGGCCAGTATCTGGGCCATTCCCGAGGACGTGGATCTGAAGGACCCTGAGGTCCAGCAAAAGCTCAAGGAAGTGGCGCGCCTCATGGACATGCCGCTGCGCTCCCTGATGGAGAAGCTGGATGTCGAGGACAAGACCTTTGTCTGGGTCAAGCGTCAGCTGGACTGGGATGTGGGTCAGAAGATCGTGGCGCTCAATATCAAGGGCATCTACAACCGCAAGGAATACAAGCGCCAATATCCCGAAGGGGAGTCTGCGGCGCATATCGTGGGCTTCACCAATGTGGAAGACCATGGTCAGGAAGGCATGGAGCTGGCGTTCGATAAGGAACTAGCCGGCAAGGCTGGCTCGCGTCGTGTGATCAAGGATCGTCTGGGCCGCGTGGTGGAGGGCGTGGGCGATGAAGTGCCACCGCAGGATGGGCAAGATATTCAGTTGTCCATCGACAGCAAGGTCCAGTACTACGCCTACCAGAAGCTCAAGCAGCAGGTGGAGTCGCAAAAGGCCAAGGCCGGCAGCGTGGTGGTGATGGATGCACACACCGGCGAGCTGCTGGCCCTGGCGAACTATCCCAGCTATGACCCCGGCCATCGCAAGAACCTGACGGGCGAGCAGCTGCGCAATCGCGCACTGACCGACACCTTCGAGCCCGGCTCGACCATGAAGCCCATCACCATTGCCACGGCACTGGAGCTCAAGCGCGTCAAGCCGTCCACCATCATCGATACCTCGCCCGGCCGCTATACGGTGACGGGTTCCACCATCACCGACACGCACAACTACGGCGCGCTGACGGTGGAGGGCGTGATCCAGAAGTCCAGCAACGTGGGTGCGACCAAGGTCGCGCAAAGGCTTTCGCCCCAGGAGATGTGGGAGTACTTCAGCGCCCTGGGCTTTGGCCAGAAGCCGCAGATTCAGTTTCCGGGCGCGGTCTCGGGTCGTCTGCGTGCCTGGAAGACCTGGAAGCCTATCGAGCAGGCCACCATGTCCTATGGCTATGGCCTGTCGGCATCGCTGTTCCAGATGGCGCGCTCCTACACCGTGTTCTCCAACGACGGCAATGTCATTCCCTCGACGATTCTGAAAACGAACGAGCCTCCTGTGGGCGTGCGTGTGATCTCCAAGGAAAACGCCGAGGCGGTGCTGCACATGCTGCGTCTTGCTGCCGGCCCAGGCGGCACCGGCCAGAAGGCTCAGGCCGAGGGCTACACCATCGGCGGCAAGTCGGGCACTGCCCGCAAGCAGGTGGGCAAGAGCTATGCCGCAGGCAAGTACCGGGCCTGGTTCACGGGCATTGCTCCCATCGACAAGCCGCGCATCATCGTGGCCGTGATGGTGGACGAACCGACGGCAGGTTCCTACTACGGTGGCACGGTGGCCGGTCCGGTGTTTGCGGACGTGGTTCAGCAGACATTGCGTTTCATGGGCGTTCAGCCCGACAAGGAAGTCAAGCCTCAGATCGTGGCTGCACCCGCTGAGGAGCCTGTGCTATGAGCACCCCCATTCAAATCCTGAACAATGCAGCCGAGGCCGTTGCCTGGCTGCGCAGTCGCGTGCAGGGTGACCTGCAGACCGATAGTCGCAAGGTCAAGGCAGGCGATGCCTTTGTCGCCTGGCCCGGAGCAGCCACTGATGGCCGAGCCTATGTGGGCAAGGCTCTGGAGCAGGGCGCCGCCGCCGTGCTGGTGGAGGCCGAAGGCTTGCAGGCCTTCGATCTGAGCGGCGACCGTATTGCCGCGCTCAAGGATCTGAAGGCCGCGACGGGACTGATTGCCGACCAATGGTTTGCACATCCCAGTGGCGAGCTCGACGTGCTGGCCGTGACCGGCACCAATGGCAAGACCACCACCGCCTGGTGGCTGGCGCATGCGCTCTCGAAAGTGACGCTGAATACGCGCACCGGTTGCGCGCTGGTCGGCACCCTGGGTGTGGGCGTTCCGCCTGCGCTGGAGTCGACGGGCATGACCACGCCGGACCCGGTGTTGCTGCAGCGCGCGTTCCGCAGCTACGCCGACCAGGGTCTTGCCGCCTGTGCCATCGAGGCATCGTCCATCGGCATCGTCGAGCACCGTCTGGACGGCAGCAAGATTCGCGTGGCGCTGTTCACCAATTTCACGCAGGACCACCTGGACTATCACGGCAGCATGGATGCCTACTGGCAGGCCAAGGCCCAGCTGTTCGACTGGCCCGGCCTGCCAGCGGCTGTGGTCAATATCGACGACGCGCATGGCGCCAGGCTCTGGGCCAGGCTGCAAGGCCGCGCCATGGATGTGTGGAGCGTTTCCATCCAGGGGCCGGCGCGCCTGCAGGCCAAGGACATCGGTCTGGGCGACGAGGGCCTGAGCTTTACCGTGCTGGAAGCCGGTCACAGTCTGCGCATGAACACGCGTCTGGTCGGCCAGTACAACGTCTCCAATCTGCTGGGGGTGCTGGCCGCCCTGCGTTGCCTGGGTCTGACGCTGGAAGAGGCTGTGGCTGCCTGCGCCCATCTGGAGCCCGTGCCCGGTCGCATGCAGCAGATCGTCAAGCCCGGCCTGCCTCTGGTGGCCGTGGACTATGCCCACACCCCCGATGCGCTGGAAAAAGCCCTGCGCGCCCTGCAGCCTGCAGTGCGCCAGCGCCAGGGCAAGCTGTGGTGCGTGTTCGGCTGCGGCGGTGACAGGGACAACAGCAAGCGCCCGTTGATGGGACAGGCCGCCCAGGCGAATGCCGACGGCGTTTTCGTCACCAGCGACAACCCGCGCAGCGAAGTGCCCGAAAGCATCATCGACCAGATTCTGGCCGGCATGCAGGCGGGCGAGACATTGCATGTTCAGGCCGACCGCGCGGCGGCCATTGCCCAAGCCATTGCCCGTGCCGATGCGCGCGATGTGGTGCTGATTGCCGGCAAGGGACATGAGGACTATCAGGAGACGAAGGGCGTGCGCCATCCGTTCTCCGACATGGCTGAGGCGCAGAAGGCGCTCGCAGCCCGCGAAGGAAAGATTCGGTCATGATGACCCTGGCAAAAGCGCTGGAGCTGATCCAGACGCATATCCCCCAAGCCCGCCTGGTCGGCAACGGCCAGCTGGAGCTGGCACGCGTGCACACCGATACGCGCACGCTGCAGGACGGGGACTTGTTCGTGGCCCTGAAGGGCGAGCGTTTTGACGCCCATGATTTTCTGCCTCAGGCGCAGGCCGCCGGTGCCGTGGCGGCCATTGCCAGCCACGGGCTGGAAGCTGCGGGCATGTCCGGCATCGAAGTGCCGGATACGCTGCTGGCATTGGGTGCGCTGGCGAGGGCCTGGCGTGCGCAGTTCGATCTGCCGCTGATTGCCGTGACCGGCAGCAATGGCAAGACCACGGTCACGCAGATGATTGCCTCCATCCTGCGCGCGCACGTGGGCGCGCAGGGCGAGGCAGCGCTGGCCACGCGCGGCAATTTCAACAACTCCATCGGCATGCCGCTGAACCTGTTGCGCATGACGGGTGCGCATCGCATTGCGGTGCTGGAGATGGGCATGAACCACCCCGGCGAGATTGCCGAGCTGGCTGCCATCGGCCAGCCCACGGTGGCTCTGGTCAACAACGCCCAGCGCGAACACCAGGAGTTCATGGGGACGGTGGAAGCCGTGGCGCGTGAGAACGGCTCGGTGCTGGGCTTTCTGCCCCGGGACGGCGTGGCCATCTTCCCCGCTGGGGATGAATACACGCCGCTGTGGACCGAGCTGAGTGCCGGTCGCCCCAGCCTGATGTTTGGCGAGGCCGCTGATGGGGCTCAGGTTTTTGCCTGCGATGTGGTCTGGGCCGACGGAGCCTGGAGTTTTGCGCTGAATACCCCGCAAGGCGTGGCTGCCGTGCAGCTGCATATTGCCGGCCGCCACAATGTGCGCAATGCACTGGCCGCTGCTGCCTGTGCCCATGCCGCCGGCGTGTCTCTGGCGGCCATTGCGCAGGGACTGTCCGGTTTCGAACCCGTGACGGGGCGCTCGCGCGCGCTGGCTGTGCAGATCAATGGTCAAGGCGTTACGGTGGTCGATGACACCTATAACGCCAACCCCGATTCCGTGGCTGCTGCCATTGCCGTGCTGGCCGAGCTGCCCGCACCGCAGTTGCTGGTGCTGGGCGACATGGGGGAGGTCGGCGATAACGGCCCGCAGTTCCATGCCGAGGCCGGCGCCCTGGCGCAGCAGGCTGGTATTGCCCATTTTTTTGCTCTGGGTGACCAGAGCGCGTTTGCGGCCTCTGCCTTTGGCAGTGGAGCTCAGCATTTTGATAGCATGGCCGCCCTTCAGCAGGCGGTGTGCGCAGTTTTACCCAAGGTAGGTAGCGTGTTGGTCAAGGGTTCGCGGTTCATGAAGATGGAGCAAGTGGTGCAGAGCATTGAGGCCTGCGCAGACAAGAAACAGGGCAACTGCGAGGAGGCCGCATGCTGCTGATGCTTGCTCAATGGCTGCAGGGTATCTCGCCGGAATTCGGCTTTCTGCGCGTCTTCCAGTATCTGACGCTGCGCGCCGTGCTGGCCGCCGTCACCGCCTTGCTGATCGGCCTGATCGTCGGTCCGAGGGCGATTCGCATGCTGACCGCACTCAAGATCGGCCAGCCCGTGCGCGGCTACGGCATGGAGACCCATCTGGTCAAAAGCGGCACGCCCACCATGGGCGGCGTGCTGATTCTGTTCTCGATTGCCGTGTCCACACTGCTGTGGTTTGACCTGTCCAACCGCTTTGTCTGGATCGTGCTGCTGGTCACGCTGGGCTTCGGTGCGATTGGCTGGGTGGACGACTGGCGCAAGGTCGTCAACAAGGACCCCGAGGGCATGCGCTCGGGCGAGAAGTATTTCTGGCAGTCCGTCATCGGCCTGCTGGCCGCCCTGTATCTGGTGTTCTGCATTTCCGAGAACAACAACGCCGAGGTTTTCGGCCTGTTCATCTCCTGGGTGCAGTCGGGCTTTTCCATGGACCTGCCGCCCAAGGCCGGCCTGATGGTGCCCTTCTTCAAGGAAGTCAGCTACCCGCTGGGCGTGCTGGGCTTCATCGTCATGACCTATCTGGTCATCGTGGGCGCCAGCAATGCCGTGAACCTGACCGACGGCCTCGACGGTCTGGCCATCATGCCCGTCATCATGGTGGGCACGGCCCTGGGCATCTTCGCCTATGTGACCGGTAACGCCACCTATGCGCGCTATCTGCTGTTTCCCAGCATCCCCGGCACGGGCGAGCTGATGGTGTTCTGCGGCGCCATGGCGGGCGCCGGTCTGGCATTTCTCTGGTTCAACGCACACCCCGCCCAGGTCTTCATGGGCGACGTGGGCGCGCTGGCGCTGGGTGCCGCTCTGGGCACGATTGCCGTGATCGTGCGCCAGGAAATCGTGCTGGCCGTGATGGGCGGCATCTTTGTCGCGGAAGCCATCTCGGTGATGCTGCAGGTGACTTACTTCAAGTACACCAAGAAGCGTTATGGCGAGGGCCGTCGTCTGCTGAAGATGGCGCCGCTGCACCACCACTTTGAAAAGAGCGGCTGGAAGGAGACTCAGGTCGTGATCCGCTTCTGGATCATCACCATGCTGCTGTGCCTGCTGGGCCTGTCCACCCTGAAGCTGAGGTAATCGCCATGCAAGACGAAGACCTCAAGCTCGACGATCAGCTTCTGCAGCCGGATGTGGATGCGGGAGAGGGTGCTATGCAAACGCAAGCGCCTATCGCTGATCTGCAAAGCATTTTAGATGGAAGTATGTCTGAAGTGATTCAGGAGCAAGCGCAAGAAGCTCCTGAAATGGAAGCGCCAGCCATCATCGCCAAGACGCTGGATGCCGAGCCGGTGCCCGATATCTCCACCTTGACGGCTGCCAGGGATGCGGCCGCCTTTGTGGCACAGATCTTTGCCGACCCCAGCATCTCCGATGCGGCCGATGCCGAAGTGACCGAAGTCGAGTCGCAGCCCGAAGCCGGGCTGGAAGAAGTGGTGGAGCTGCCACCTGTCCCCGTGCATTGGCCGCAAGGCGCAGCCCAGCACCTGCAGGGCCAGCGCGTGCTGATTCTGGGTCTGGGTATCTCGGGCATCGCCATGGCACGCTGGTGCGTGCGTGCCGGTGCCGACGTCACCGTGGCTGACACGCGCGAAGCCCCGCCCTATCTGCCTGCGCTGCAGGCCGAACTGCCCGGCGTGCGCTTTGTCGCCGGCGCATTCACGGCTGCTCTGGTCGATGGCCAGAGCCTGAGCTCCGTCTATCGTTCGCCGGGTCTGAGCCCGGCCAGCGTTGCTCCGGTCTTCAATGCCGCGCGCAGCATCGGCTTGCCCACGGGCGGCGAACTGGACCTGTTTGCCTTTGCGCTCAAGGGCCTGCGCGAAGCCCATGGCTATGCGCCCAAGGTGCTGGGCATCACCGGCACCAACGGCAAGACCACGGTCACCTCACTGACCGGTCAGCTGCTGGAGCATGGCGGATTGAGCGTGGGC
This sequence comes from Comamonas thiooxydans, assembly GCF_002157685.2. Classification (NCBI taxonomy): domain Bacteria; kingdom Pseudomonadati; phylum Pseudomonadota; class Betaproteobacteria; order Burkholderiales; family Comamonadaceae; genus Comamonas; species Comamonas thiooxydans. The sequence continues at coordinate 5,143,680 of NZ_AP026738.1, read as the reverse complement.
GTGGCCGGCAATATCGGTCCTTCGCTGCTCGACACCCTGTCCGGTCGCATCGATGCCGAGACTCTGCCCCAAGCCTGGGTGCTGGAGCTGTCCAGCTTCCAGCTCGACGACTGCCGCGGCTTCGAGCCCACGGCAGCCACGGTGCTCAATATCACCCAGGACCATCTGGACTGGCATGGTGGCATGCAGGCCTATGCCGATGCCAAGGCCCATGTCTTTGGCGAACAGGCTCTGATGGTCCTCAACCGCGAAGACCCCGTCGTCATGGCCATGCTGCCCGCGCCCGTGGCGGTGCCCGGCAAGCGCGGTAAGACTTTCCAGCGTGCCCATGTCACCTTTGGCGGCGACATGCCGCGCCGCCCCGGCGACTTCGGTCTGGAGGTGGTCAACGGCATGACCTGGCTGGTGCGCGCCCATGAGGCCGACGAAACCAGCAAGGGCAAGAACGCAGACGATCTGCACATCGTGCGCCTGATGCCCGCCGATGCGCTGCGCATCCGCGGCCGCCACAACGCCATCAATGCGCTGTCGGCCCTGGCGCTGGCGACCGGCGCGGGATGCACGCTGGCACCGCTGCTCTACGGCCTGCGCGAATACCGGGGCGAGCCGCACCGCGTGCAGCCCGTGGGCCGGGTGGGCGATGTCGAATACTTTGACGACAGCAAGGGCACGAACGTGGGCGCCACCGTGGCAGCCCTCATGGGCCTGGGGCCGGACCACCGCATCGTGGTGATTCTGGGCGGTCTGGGCAAGGGCCAGGACTTCACGCCACTGGCCGCCCCCGTCTCGCGCTATGTGCGTGCGGCTGTGCTGATCGGCCAGGATGCGCCGCAGATTCGCGAGGCTCTGGGCGACACCGGCGTGAGCCTGGTCGATGCTGCAAGCATGCAGGACGCCGTGCAGCAGGCCGCGCGCCTGGCCCATGCCAATGATGCGGTGCTGCTCTCGCCGGCCTGTGCGAGCATGGACATGTTCAAGGACTACGCGGACCGCGCCCACCAGTTTGTGGAAGCGGTGCGCGAGCTGGCGCTGGAAGCCGGCCAGCAACTGGAGGACGGCGCATGACAGCCGCCTTCCTGACCAGCCTCTCCGGCCGCATGCGCTCGTGGTTCCGCAGCGCAGAGGAACGGCCCATCGACGTGCTGCCTGTGCGCGTAGGTGGGCCGCTGTACGACCGTCCCACCCGTACTCCGGCCAGTGTACTGGGGCTGGATCAGGCATTGATCTGGGTCGTCATCGCCTTGCTGTCCTGGAGTCTGGTCATGGTGTATTCGGCATCGATTGCGATGCCGGACAATCCCCGCTTCGGCAAGATCGAGCCCTATCACTTTCTGCTGCGCCACACCATGTCGATAGGCATGGCCTTTGTGGCCGCGCTGCTGGCTTTCCAGGTGCCCATGAATGTCTGGGAGAAGGTGGCGCGCAAGCTGTTTCTGATCTCCATCGTGTTGCTGATGGCGGTGCTGATCCCGCATGTGGGCACGGTGGTCAACGGCGCGCGGCGCTGGCTGTCGCTGGGCATCATGAACTTCCAGCCTTCCGAGCTGGCCAAGTTCTCCATCCTGATCTACGCGGCCGACTACATGGTGCGCAAGATGGAGGTCAAGGAGCGCTTCTTCCGCGCCGTGCTGCCCATGGGCCTGGCCGTGGTCGTGGTGGGCGTGCTGCTGCTGGCCGAGCCAGACATGGGGGCCTTCATGGTGATCGTCGTGATCTCCATGGGCATTCTGTTCCTGGGCGGCGTGAACGCGCGCATGTTCTTCATCATCGCGCTGCTGGTGGTGCTGGCCTTCGGCATGATCATCGCCACCTCGGAGTGGCGCCGCGAACGTATTTTTGCCTACCTCGATCCCTGGGATGAGAAGCATGCGCTGGGCAAGGGCTATCAGCTCTCGCATGCGCTGATTGCCATCGGGCGGGGCGAGATCTTTGGCGTGGGCCTGGGCCGCAGCGTGGAAAAGCTGCACTGGCTGCCCGAAGCGCATACCGACTTTCTGCTGGCCGTGATCGGCGAAGAATTTGGTCTGGTCGGCCTGCTGCTGATTGCTGCCGTCTTCTTCTGGTTGACCCGCCGCATCATGCTGATCGGCCGTCAGGCCATTGCGCTGGACCGTGTCTTTGCCGGGCTGGTGGCCGAGGGCGTGGCGATCTGGATGGGCTTCCAGGCCTTTATCAACATGGGTGTGAATCTGGGCGCCCTGCCAACCAAAGGTCTGACTCTGCCGTTAATGAGTTTTGGCGGTTCGGCCATTTTGATGAATTTGATTGCGATAGCTGTGGTGCTCCGAGTCGATTACGAAAACAAGCTGCTGATGAAGGGAGGTCACGCATGACGCTCCCCGTTCAGCAAAACAGGCAGCGCACCGCGCTGGTGATTGCCGGCGGAACCGGCGGCCATATCTTCCCCGGGTTGGCCGTGGCGCAGGAGTTGCGCGCGCGCGGCTGGAATGTGCACTGGCTGGGCGCGCCCGGATCCATGGAGTCGCGCATCGTGCCGCCGCAGGGCTTTGCACTGGAGACCATCGAGTTCGGCGGCGTGCGCGGCAAGGGCGTAAAGACATTGCTGCAGCTGCCCTTCAAGCTGAGCAAGGCCTTTGCGCAGGCGCGCAGTGTCGTCAGGCGTGTGCAGCCCGATGTGGTCATCGGTCTGGGCGGCTATCTCACCGTGCCCGGTGGGTTGATGGCTGCCCTGTCCGGCGTGCCCGTGGTACTGCACGAACAGAACTCCGTGGCCGGCATGGCCAACAAGGTCGTGGCCAAGGTGGCCAAGCGAGTGTTCACGGCTTTCCCCAAGGTATTTGCCAAGGGTGAATGGGTGGGCAATCCGCTGCGTCAAGCGTTTCTGGAGCAGGCCGAGCCAGCCCAGCGCTTTGCCGGCCGCAGCGGCCCGCTCAAGCTGCTGGTAGTGGGCGGCAGCCTGGGAGCCAGGGCGCTCAATGAGATCGTGCCCCAGGCTCTGGCCCTGATGCCCGCCGGGCAACGCCCCGTGGTGCTGCACCAGAGCGGAGCGGCACAGATCGATGCGCTGCGTGCCAACTATCAGGCTGCAGGCGTACAGGCCGAGCTGGCCCCCTTCATCGATGACACGGCCAAGGCCTTTGCCGATGCCGACCTCATCGTCTGCCGTGCCGGTGCCAGCACCGTGACCGAGATTGCCGCCGTGGGCGCAGCAGCGGTCTATGTACCGTTTCCGGCGGCAGTGGATGACCACCAGACCAGCAATGCGCGCTTTCTGGTGGACGCCGGTGGCGGTTGGTTACAGCCGCAAAGTACTTTGAGCGCCCAAGGGTTGGCGGAAATGCTACAAAATATGCAGCGTGCGACGCTGTTGGAGCGCGCTGAACTCGCGAAGAAAATGCAAAAGACTGATGCCACCGCGAAGGTGGTCGCCGCTTGTGAGGAGTTGGCAGCATGAAACACGCCATTCATCACATTCACTTTGTCGGTATTGGCGGCGCCGGCATGAGCGGTATTGCAGAGGTTCTGCACAACCTGGGTTACGCCATTTCAGGCTCTGATCTTGCCGACAGCGCCACGCTGCGTCGCCTGGCGGGCCTGGGTATCAAGACCTTTGTCGGTCACACGGCCGAGAACGTTGTTGGCAGCGATGCCGTGGTGACGTCCACGGCCGTGCAGGGCGACAACCCCGAGGTCCTGGCTGCGCGCGAGAAAAAGATTCCTGTGGTTCCCCGTGCGCTGATGCTCGCCGAGCTGATGCGTTTCAAGCAGGGCATCGCCATTGCCGGCGCGCATGGCAAGACCACCACCACCAGCCTGGTGACCAGTGTGCTGGCCGAAGCCGGTCTGGACCCCACCTTCGTGATCGGCGGCAAGCTCAACAGCGCCGGTGCGAATGCCAAGCTGGGCCAGGGCGACTACATCGTGGTCGAGGCCGACGAGTCCGATGCCTCCTTCCTGAACCTGCTGCCTGTGATGGCCGTCGTCACCAATATCGACGCCGATCACATGGAAACCTACGGTCATGACTTTGGCCGTCTGAAGCAGGCCTTTGTCGACTTTCTGCATCGCATGCCGTTTTACGGGCGCGCCATCCTCTGCGTCGACAGCCCTGCCGTGCGCGAGATCCTGCCCAAGCTGGCGCGTCCGGTCACGACCTACGGCTTTGCCGAAGATGCCCAGGTGCGCGCCGTGAACGTGTGTGCCGAAGCCGGTCGCATGCGCTTTACCGTGCGCCGCCAGAACGGCCAGAGTTACCCCGATCTCGAAGTCGTGCTGAGCCTGCCTGGCGAGCACAACGTGCTCAACGCCTTGTCTGCCGTAGCAGTGGCCATGGAACTCGAAATTTCCGACGAGGCGCTGCTGCGCGCCTTGGAGGGCTTCAAGGGCGTGGGACGGCGCTTCCAGCGCTATGGCGAACTGCCTGCTGCCAATGGAGGCACTTTCACCGTCATCGACGACTACGGTCATCACCCCGTGGAAATGGCTGCCACGCTGGCTGCGGCACGCGGTGCCTTCCCGGGGCAGCGCCTGGTGCTGGCCTTCCAGCCACACCGCTACAGCCGCACACGCGACTGTTTCGAGGACTTTGTGAAGGTCATCGGCAGCGCCGACTCGGTGCTGCTGGCCGAGGTCTATGCCGCGGGCGAGGCCCCCATCGTGGCTGCAGACGGTCGTTCCCTGGCTCGCGCCTTGCGTGTGGCCGGCAAGGTCGAGCCTGTATTTGTGGAAAACATTGCCGATATGCCGGCAGCCATCGCTGCCAATGCGCAAGCGGGCGATGTATTGCTGTGCATGGGGGCCGGATCGATTGGCGCCGTGCCTGGGAAATTGGTTGAAATGCTTCAGAAACAAGAGCTGGCTGCGCCCGCAGGGAGCGCGCAATGAGCATGTTTGGTACAAATATCGACGTGAAGGCACTGGGCAAGGTCGCCGTGCTCATGGGCGGTCGCTCGTCTGAACGCGAGGTCTCGCTGATGTCCGGCACTGGTGTGCTGGCCGCACTGCAGTCCAAGGGTGTCGATGCCCACAAGTTCGACCCCGCCGAACAGGGGCTGGACCAGCTCAAGGTGCAAGGCTTTGACCGCTGCTTCATCGCGCTGCATGGTCGCTACGGTGAGGACGGCACGGTGCAGGGTGCACTGGAGTTGCTGGACATTCCCTATACGGGTTCGGGCGTGATGGCTTCCAGCATCGCCATGGACAAGATCATGACCAAGCGCATCTGGCGCTTTGAAGGCCTGCCCACGCCGGACTGGCGCATGGTCGATTCGGCCGAAGCCACCCGTGACGCGTTGCAGGCCCTGGGCGCTCCCATGATCGTCAAGCCCGCACGCGACGGATCCAGCATCGGCCTGACCAAGGTGATGAATGCCGACGAATGCGCCAAGGCCTACGAGCTGGCGGCCCAGTACGACGCAGAAGTGCTGTGCGAGCAGTTCATTGCCGGTGACGAGACCACCTGCCCCGTGCTGGGCACGGGTGCCAAGGCCGCTGCGCTGCCGGTGATCCGAATCGTTGCGCCCGAAGGCAACTACGACTACCAGAACAAGTACTTCACAGATACCACGCAGTATCACTGCCCTAGCGGCCTGCCGGCTGCCGAGGAGGCAGAGATCCAGCGCATTGTGGAGAAAGCCTTCCGCACCCTGGGCTGCCGTGGCTGGGCGCGTGCCGACATCATGATTCGCGCCAGCGACCGCAAGCCTTTCTTGCTGGAGATCAATACCTCTCCAGGCATGACGGGGCATTCTCTCGTCCCCATGGCTGCGCGCGCTTCCGGCGTGAGCTACGAAAACCTGTGCCTTGGCATCCTGGCCATGAGCACGCTGGATGGAGAAGCGGAGCAGCCATGAACCGCAACCAGCCCACAGCCGTCGTCCCGTTCGACGTCAAGCTCATGAACATCACTGCCACGGTGATGTTCATGGGCTGCTTGACGGCGTGCGTGATGGCCGTGGGGTGGTGGTTGATGCGAACTCCGGCCTTCAATATCGGTCGCATCGTGGTGGAAGGCGAGCTGGTGCATAACAACGCCGTGACGCTGCGCGCCAATGTGGCGCCAGTGCTCAAAGGCAACTTCTTCACCGTGGACCTGAAGGCGGCCCAGCATGCATTCGAGCAAGTGCCCTGGGTGCAGGAGGCTCAGGTGCGCCGCGAATATCCGAACGGCTTGCGCGTTGCGCTCAAGGAGCATGTGGCCGAGGCCTTCTGGGGGGCTGAGACCGGTACCGGTCTGGTCAACAAGGCCGGCGAAGTGTTTGAAGCCAATCTGGGCGAACTGGACCGCGAAGGTCTGCCGCGTCTGCAAGGCCCCGAGGGCTCGGCCCCGCGTGTTCTGCAGATGTATCGAGCACTGGAGCCGGCCTTGAAGCCGCTTGATGTGGCGCTGGACAGCCTGACTCTGGATGCGCGTGGCAGTTGGACGCTGGTGCTGGACAACGATGCGCTGCTGGAACTGGGCGGCGGCACGACCGAAGACATATTGCAGCGCGTGCAGCGCTTTGTGCGCACGCTGCCTCAGATCACCTCTCAATACAAGCGCTCGGCTGCGGCACTGGAGTCTGCAGACCTGCGTTACGAAGACGGCTATGCCTTGCGACTCAAGGGCGTGACCACTGGAACCTCCGCGCCGGCAACTGCTGCCAGGGCCAGACGATAAGCGGGAGCAGGGGAACAGACATGCAAGGCGCACACAAAGACAAGACAGAACCTACCGGGGGCGGAAGCTGATATGGCAAGAGAATACAAGGATGTGATTGTTGGGCTGGATATCGGCACGGCCAAGGTCATGGCGGTGGTGGCCGAGGTCATGTCCAATGGCGAGCTCAAGCTGGCAGGCCTGGGCGTAGCCCCCAGCAACGGCTTGAAGCGCGGCGTGGTCGTGAACATCGACGCGACCGTGCAGAGCATCCAGCAGGCGCTCAAAGAGGCCGAGCTGATGGCGGATTGCAAGATCCAGCGAGTGTGCACCGGCATTACGGGCAGCCATATCCGCGGTCTGAATTCCAGCGGCATGGTGGCCATCAAGGACAAGGAAGTCTCGTCCACCGATATGGCCCGCGTGATGGAAACCGCCAAGGCCATCAATATCTCGTCCGACCAGCGCCTGCTGCTGGTTGAGGCGCAGGAGTTCGTCATCGACGGCCACGAGGTGCGCGAGCCCATCGGCATGAGCGGCATTCGCCTTGAAGCCAAGATCCATATCGTGACCGGCGCCCAGAGCGCGGCCGAGAACATCATCAAATGCGTACGCCGCTGCGGCCTGGAAGTCGAGCAGTTGCTGCTCAACCCGCTGGCATCGGCCCAGGCCGTGCTGACCGACGACGAGCGCGAGCTGGGCGTGGCCGTGGTGGATATCGGCGCGGGCGCGACCGATGTGGCCATCTTCACCGGCGGTGCGATTCGCCACACGGCCGTGATCCCGATTGCCGGCGACCTGATCACCAGCGACATTGCCATGGCCTTGCGTACCCCCACCAAGGATGCCGAGGACATCAAGGTCGAGAGCGGCTATGCCAAGCAGTTGCTGGCCGATCCCGATGCCCAGGTTGAAGTGCCGGGCCTGGGCGACCGCAGCCCGCGCATGATCAGCAAGCAGGCGCTGGCTGGTGTGATCGAGCCCCGCGTGGAAGAGATCTTCTCGCTGGTGCAGCAGGTCATCCGCGAATCGGGCTACGAAGAAGTGCTGTCCTCGGGCATCGTGCTCACGGGCGGTAGCGCCGTCATGCCCGGGATGATCGAGCTGGGCGAAGACATCTTCCTCAAGCCCGTGCGTCGCGGGCTTCCCAAATATTCCGGTGCGCTGGCCGACATGGTCGCCCAGCCCCGTGCCGCCACGGTGATGGGCCTGCTCGATGAAGCACGCCTGGCACGTCTGCGTGGCTACAAGGTGGCCCAGAAGAGCGGTTCCATGAAGACCGCCTTTGGCCGGTTCAAAGACTTCATCGTGGGGAACTTCTGATATGAGCACTTATCGCATGTTCATCACCGGGCCACCACAGATGGATTTTTCGCGGTATCGACGACGAAGACCGCGAAGACCTCAAGAGTTCGAAATTTCTTTTCCACAGCAGCGACAAACCACCACTAGAGAACAGGAGCACCACCATGCCTATCGACATGATTGAAACCGAAGAATTCAACCAAGGCACGCAGATCAAGGTGATCGGCGTCGGCGGCGGCGGCGGCAACGCCGTCGACCACATGATTGAACGCAGCGTTCAGGGCGTCGAATTCATTACGGCCAATACCGATGCTCAAGCTCTGTTGCGCAGCCGCGCTCACCGCACCATCCATCTGGGTGGCAGCGGCCTGGGTGCTGGCAGCAAGCCCGACAAGGGCCGCGATGCTGCGGAAGCTGCTGTGGAAGATATTCGCGCTGCCATCGAAGGCGCGCACATGCTCTTCATTACGGCAGGCATGGGTGGTGGTACGGGTACCGGTGCATCGCCTGTGATCGCACGAGTGGCCAAGGAAATGGGCATTCTGACGGTGGGTGTGGTGACCAAGCCTTTCGAGTGGGAAGGCGGCCGCCGCATGCAGAACGCTGACGCCGGCCTGGCCGAGCTGGAGGCGAATGTGGACTCGCTGATCGTTGTGCTCAACGAAAAGCTGCTCGATGTGCTGGGCGACGATATCTCCCAGGACGAGGCTTTTGCCCATGCCAATGACGTTCTGAAGAACGCCGTGGGCGGCATTGCCGAAATCATCAACGAGTACGGCCATGTGAACGTCGACTTTGAAGACGTGCGCACCGTGATGGGCGAGCCCGGCAAGGCCATGATGGGCACGGCCAAGGCCGCCGGTCCCGATCGTGCCCGTATCGCTGCCGAGCAGGCCGTGGCCTGCCCGCTGCTGGAAGGCATCGATCTGTCCGGCGCCAAGGGCGTGCTGGTGCTGGTGACTGCCGCCAAGGGTAGCCTCAAGCTGTCCGAGTCGCGTCTGGCCATGTCCACCATCAATGCCTACGCGTCTCCCGATGCCCACGTGATCTATGGCGCAGCCTACGATGACTCGTTGGGCGACGAGATCCGCGTGACCGTGGTGGCCACCGGCCTGTCGCGTCCCAATGTGCGTCGCCAGAACATCCAGGTGGTGCAGGGCGGTCTGCGTACCGGTACCGACAACGTGGCCGTGGGCCTGCCTCCCCTGGGCGGCATGGAATACGGCACGGCCAACACCAATGTGCCCAGCGTCTGGCGCACCAACCGTACCCAGGCTTCGGAGCGCGTGAGCGCGCTGGCGTCTGGCGGCATGGATGATGTGGAGATCCCGGCCTTTCTGCGCAAGCAGGCGGACTGACAGCCCGACACCCCCTGAGCGGCTGCACCGCTTCCCCCTCTCTCGCTTCGCAGGAGGGGGACGACGCCATCGCTGCGGGGGCGGCCCTTGCTCGGCATCTCTGAGTTGGTGCTCGCCAGTATTTGAGAGGTCAGCCGCAAAGGCCTTTGGTTCGTTAAGGACTGACGGCCCATCAGTTCGCTGTATCGCAGCGATTAAGACAACCCTGGGTCGGCGTAAGCTGGCTCGGGGTTGTCCCATTTAAAATACCAGCATGCTTCAGCAACGTACCATCAAGACCATTTCCCGTGCCGTAGGCGTGGGCCTGCACAGCGGCCAGCGTGTCGAGTTGACGCTGCGCCCTGCCCAGCCTGATACCGGCATCGTGTTCCGTCGCGTGGACTTGCCTGAGCCTGTGGATATCCCTATTTCCGCCGAGGCCGTGACCGATACGCGCATGGCCTCGACCATCGGCAGCGGCGGTGCCAAGGTGCATACGGTAGAGCACCTGATGTCGGCCATCGCCGGTCTGGGAATCGACAACCTCTACGTGGACATCACGGCCGAAGAGGTGCCGATTCTCGATGGTTCCTCGTCCTCGTTCGTGTTTCTGCTGCAAAGCGCCGGAATCGAGTTGCAGAAGGCTCCCAAACGCTTCATCCGCATCAAGAGCCCGATCGAGGTGCGCGAAGGCGAAGGACAGAATCTCAAGTGGGCGCGCTTCGATCCCTACCACGGCTTCAAGCTGCGCTTCGAGATCGACTTCGCTCACCCTGCCGTGGACTCCACGGGGCAGTGCGTGGAGTTCGACATGGGTCTGGACAACTACACACGCGACATCGCCCGCGCCCGCACCTTCGGCTTCACCAAGGATGTGGAAATGCTGCGCAACAACGGCCTGGCACTGGGCGGGGGGCTGGACAACGCCATCGTCATGGACGACTACAAGGTCCTGAACAGCGACGGCCTGCGCTATGACGACGAGTTTGCCAAGCACAAGATCCTTGACGCGATCGGCGATCTGTATCTGATCGGCAAGCCCATTCTCGGTGCCTACAGCGCCTTTCGCTCGGGTCACGGCCTCAACAACAAGCTGCTGCGCGCAATGATAGAGCAGCCTGAGACCTGGGAGCTAGTGACCTTCGAGAGCGAGCGCCAGGCCCCTCAGGGCTTTGCCATGCCCGCCCAGGCCTGGTGAGCGAGACCTCCATGCTGATCTTTCGCTGGCTGGCCACCTTGCTGATTCTGGCTTCGGCATTGAGCTTTACCTTCTATCTGGGAACCGGCAAGGCGCACTACAAGCGCCTGGGTTTCTTGCTGTTCAAGTGGACGGTGATCGCCGGTCTGGCCTTTTTTGCCGTGATGTTTGTCGGGCGCATCATCTGAGAACTGATGAGTATTGATAGCGGCTTGCCAAATCCGGCTCGGCGTTTCATAGGTTTCTGTTCTGTAAACAGCACGCAAAAAGTGGTAAATCGGCAGTTGTTCACTTCTTGCGGCGCCGAAATTGGGTAAAGATGGATCTGCTGCGGCCGCCATGACCGGCCGCACACCTTGTTGACCGAAACAATTCGACAAAGGAGTCTCCATGTCCCGTTTGACTACCCGCATTCTTTCTGCCTCGGTTGCCGCCTGCCTGGGTCTGGGCAGTCTGGCCGCCCAGGCGCAGCCCGGCCCGCCGCCCGGTCGCGGCAATGGACATGGAGCGCAGGACATGCGCCATGGCGGTCGCCATGATGATCGTGGCCGGCATGAGCAGCGCTATGACAGGCGCGACGACCGACGTGCCGATCATCACGACAATGGTCGCCGTGGCGGCGGTCCCGACCACAACTGGTACAAGGGCAGTCGCGTGCCGCCGCAATACCGCAGCCAACACTATGTGGTGAATGACTGGCGCGGCCACCGCCTGTCGGCCCCGCCGCGCGGCTATCACTGGATTCAGAACGGCGGCGACTATCTGCTGGTCGCCATTGCCTCCGGTGTGATTGCCTCCATGGTGCTGGGCAATTACTAAGCCGTGACACCCCCCTGAAAAGCCGTGGCGTGCCGCAGCTTTTTTGTATCTGGGAAGTCCCGCAAGCAGTCCAGCTCAGGGGTGCCAGGCAGTGGCATAGGCGCCCCAGGAACTCAATAAACCCGTCCGCCACGGTACATGGCATGTTGCTTGCGGCGCAGATCGGTGGACTTGGCCATCAGTCCCATGGCGGCCGCCGCATGGGCATGGGTGATGGCCAGTCCCAGCGCATCGGCGGCATCGGTGCCGGGCAGGCCGGGCAGTTGCAGCAGCCGTTTGACCATTTCCTGGATCTGGCTCTTGGCTGCGCGACCGTGGCCGACCACGGCTTTTTTCATCTGCAGGGCGGTGTATTCGGAAACCGCAAGATTGGCGTTGACCAGGGCCGTCAGCGCCGCACCACGGGCCTGGCCCAGCAGTAGCGTGGACTGGGGGTTGACGTTGACGAAGACGATTTCCACGGCAGCCACTTCGGGCTGGTAGCGTGAGGCGACTTCGGAGATGCCGTCGAACAGCACCTTGAGACGACCCGGCAGGTCGCCGAGCTCCATCTTGTTGGTGCGTATGGTGCCGCTGGCCACATAGGACAGGCGCTGGCCTTCCATGTCGATGACGCCAAAGCCCGTGGTCTGCAGGCCAGGGTCGATTCCTAGAATTCGCATGGCTGTCGATTATCCTCGTACAAAACCTTCACGCTCCATGCGGGTGACAGCAAGCAAGAGCCGCCTCGCGGCGATGCTGCCTTCCGCTCGGGGGAAGGTGCGGGGCCGCCCAGGCGAAGCGCCTCAAGGGTGTGTCACCATCGGTATATAGCGCGCAATCGTGCGGCTGCGCTGCGCCAGATAGCGCGATTGCGGCATTTTCTCGAAGCGCTTGGGTGCCGGAAGCATGGCGGCAAGTCGTGCTGCCTCTGCCGCATTGAGCTGGGCGGCACTCTTGTGGAAGTAATGCCGGGCGGCTGCCTCGGCGCCGAACACGCCCTGGCCCCATTCCACGTTGTTGAGGTAGATCTCCAGAATGCGCTGCTTGCTCAGCATCAGCTCCAGCAATTGCGCCAGCACCAGCTCCTGGCCCTTGCGCAGAAAATTGCGTTCACCCGACAGCAGCAGGTTCTTGGCCAGTTGCTGGGTGATGGTGGAGCCGCCATAGACCTTGGCGGGCTTGGTGTTGCTTCCGGCTTTGTCTGCCTGCGTGGCCCTGGCCTCGGCTTTTGCGTTGCGCTGCCAGGCCTTCTGAACGGCATCCCATTCCACGCCGTGGTGGTCCATGAAGCCGGCATCTTCGGAGGCAATCACCGCGCGCTTGAGGTTGCTGGAGATCTGGCTGTAGTCTACCCATTGCTGGCGCCAGCGCAGGCCTTCGCTGCTGTGGGCAAGCTGCCAGGCTTCGGAGCGCTGATAGCTGGTGGACTCCGGATCCAGCCATGCCATGACTGCGATGCGTACTACAAAAAACAATTGCAGCAGCAGGGTGGCGCAAAGCACCAGCAACAGCAGTCGGCCAAGAGCTTTCATGGTGGGGCGAGGTTTTAGTGAGCGGCTTCGGCGTGCAGCAGAGCACGCAGCTCGGCCAAGACTTGTGCCGAGGGCGGACGCACGCCGCGCCATAGCGCAAAGGACTCGGCGGCCTGCTCCACCAGCATGCCCAGGCCATCACGCGCCAGCGCGCCGTGGCTGCTGGCCCAACTCAGAAAATTCTGAGCGGCGGGGCCGTACATCATGTCGTAGGCCAGACTGCGTGCGTGCAGCACGCTGGCGGGCGCGGGCACATCAGCCCCAGCCAAACTGCTGGCTGTGGCATTGATGATGATGTCGAAATTTTGGGTCAAATCGGTCTCAAGCACCTGTCTTTCAAGTGCTACCAGCTCTACTTTATGTAGTGTGGCAATGGCCGCATGCTGCTGGATCAGCGTTTGGGCCCTGGCATGAGTGCGGTTGACCACGACTAGGCGGCGGGGCTTTTGTTCCAGCAAAGAGCCCAGGGCTCCAGCGGCGGCGCCGCCCGCGCCAAGCAGCAGCACATCACGCCCGGCGATGGGTACACCGGCATTGCGGGTGATGTCGGCCACGATGCCCAGGCCATCGGTGTTGTCGGCATGAATGCCGTTGGCGCCGAATACCAGCGTATTGGCAGCACCAGCCAGCCGCACGCGCTCGCTGGTGCTGGTGGCCAGCTCGGCCGCCTGCAGCTTGAAGGGAACGGTCACATTGCAACCCTTGCCGCCGCGCGCGGCAAAGTCGCGCACAAAGTCGGCAAAGCCATCCAGCGGCACCAGGGCGCGGTCATAGCTGACGGGCTGGCCGGTCAGCTCGGCAAAGCGGGCATGGATCCAGGGGGAGCGGCTGTGGGCAACGGGGTTGCCCATGACGCAGTAGGCATCAAGCGTATTTGTCATAAAAAGGCTGAAGGAAATCGCTGAGCAGAGTTGAGGACGCGTCGGGCAGTGGCCTGCGAAACCGGCCAAGCCTGAGCCAAGGCCGCCGCGCAAGGGCCGTCCTGCCGCGCTGGCTGCGTTCCCCGCCCGCAAGCGAAGCGATGCGAGAGCGGGGGAAGACGCCGAAGGCGGTACAGGGGGTCACCTTATGTCTGTTTCCAGTGTCTGCTCGCGTGTGAACCTGAAGCGCGAGACGACGGCGATCTGATCGGCCTTGGTGCGCATGGCCGGGCCGAAGTGGCCGTAAGGGGCTGCGGCGCGGGCAATGGCCTCGGCGCGGGTATCGAGCATGCGGTTACCCGAGCCCTGCACAACCTCGGTGGAAAGCACGCGGCCGTCATGGTTCACGGTCAGGATCATGACCAGCTCGCCATACAGCTTCTTGCCCTTGTTCTCGGGGAAGTTTTCTGTGCCCTTGTCTTCCACCTTGCGGCGCAGCGCATCGTAGTAGACGGCATACACGGCTTCCTTGGTGGCGGGACTGATATAGCGCTTCTTGGGGCGGGCGTTCTCTTCGTTGATGCGCTTTTCAATCTCGGCCAGCAGCTTGATGAGCTGCAAGCGCTTTTCTTCCTGGGCTTCCAGGGCCTTGTTGTCGGCGCTCAGCCGCGGGTCTATGGGGGGCAGCGCGGCCACTTGCTGGCGCAGCTGGGTCAGCAACTGGTTCTGCTGCTCCTGCATGGCATCGAGCTGGCGCTGTTTTTCCTCGAAATCGTCGCCGACCGTCGTCAGGGCCGAGTAGGGCATGGGGCTGGTGGCCCGGCCCTGGTCTGCATCGCCGCCGCCAGCCAGCGATGTCTGGGCGATGGCCTGCGCCTTGTCCGGCACCTCGTTGGCGCGGGCGTTGACCAGGATCACTTCCAGCGGCGTGTCCTGAAACACGCGCTCAAAGCGTTCCGGGTCCACGAAGCGGACGGTCAGCAACACGGCATGGACGGCGATGGACACGCCCAGCGCCAGCTGCAGCGTACTCAGTCGTCGAAGAGAGGTGGGCAGTTTCACGGCAGCGTCAGGGCGATGAGGTGTGGAGGTCAGGACTTTGGCTGGTCTGCAGCAGGATCGGCGTCGTTCATGTCCACCGCAATGGAGATGGGACCGGCCACGGCGTCGTCATCGTCCTCGCCGCTGTCCTCACCTTCGCTTTCGGCCTCGGCTCCTGCATCCAGGCGTTCGATCAGCGTGCCCGAGATGTCCAGCGAGATCTCGTCGATCTCGCCGAGCTTGACGCGCACATGGGCGCCGCGCGGCAGGTTCTGCGCACCCAGTACGGGCAGCACCAGAGGCAGATTGTCGGCGCGCACCAGGAAGGAACCGTTGGGGCCTTCCTTGAACACGCTGGCCGTCAGTTCGCTGATGCCGTTCTGCTCCAGATACTTGAGCGTCCAGAAACGCTCCATGCCGGCCTGATAACCGTTGTAGGCGCTGTAGGCGCCGTCAAAGCTGCTGATGATGCCGAACAGCTCGGCGTCCTTGGGCTTGAAGGGCGCGGCCAGGGCAGCCGTCTTGCCATGACGGGCGCAGGCAATGATCTGCCACTGATTGACAAGGTCCACATAGCGGCGCAGCGGGGATGTTGCCCAGGAGTAGGCTTTCACGCCGATGCCGGCATGGGGCAAGGCCTTGGTGCTCATGCGTACCTTGACGCCAGGTGCCAGGCTGGCCTGGCTGCGGTAGATGCCGGGCACACCGTGCTCGGCCAGCATCAGTCCCCAGGTGCTGTTGGCCACGATGGCGGCCTCGGCCACGATCAGGTCCAGCGGCGCGCCGCGCTTGCGCACGGTGATCTGTACCTGCTCGCTGCCATTGGGCTCGGCGCCGTCATTGCCGACGAGACGGAAGTTGTAGTCCGGACGGTTGAAGTTCTCGGGCTTGCCGCGCACCACTTCGCGATTGGCCTTGAGGAACTTGGACCAGCGCTGCAAAAAGGTGAGCTCCTTGCGCTTGCCCAGCAAGGAATCAGGCGTGTTTTCAACCTGAATTGAGGAGTCGGTCAGCCATTCCTCGGTGACGATGTGATCGAGCTTGTCGTAGCGGAAGTTGACTTCCACGGGCACGCGCTCGAGTCGGGTTTCGCTGGAGATAGTCTCCAGCGTCTCCTCGTTGATCTGCACATACAACGAAACCGCAGGGTTGGAGCGGCCCTCGTCCAGCGTGTAGATATGCACCACGTCGTCGGGCAGCATGGTGATCTTGTAGCCGGGCATGTAGACGGTGGACAGGCGGGCACGGCCCAGCTTGTCCAGCTCGCCGCCGGGCGTGATGGCCAGACCGGGGGCGGCAATGTGAATGCCCACGGTGACGGTGCCCGTGCCCAGGCCCGTGACGGACAGCGCATCGTCGATTTCGGTGGTGGCCGAGTCGTCGATGGAGAAGGCCTGTACATCGGCCACGGGCAGGTCGGCCGGTGGCTGGGGAGCCTGCACGGAGGGGAAGCCTGTGCCCTTGGGGAAGTTGTCGAACAGGAAGCGCTTCCAGTGGAACTGGTAGGACGAGTCGATGGCGCCTGCGCGGTGCAGCAGCTCCAGCGGGGCCAGCTTGGTGGCGCGGCTGGCATCGACCACGGCCTTGTATTCGGGAGCGTTCTTGTCGGGCTTGAACAGAATCTTGTAGAGCTGTTCGCGGATCGCCTGCGGGCACTCGCCGCGGCCCAATTCCTCGGCCCAGGCGTCGATCTGTGCCTGAATCTGCTTTTTCTTCTCGATGGCGGCAAGGGCTTGCTGCAGGATTTCTGCAGGAGCCTTCTTGAAACGGCCCTTGCCCGCACGGCGGAAATAGTGCGGTGCGTCGTACAGGCAGAACAGCGCACCGGCCTGCTGGGCCAGCGTCGCGGATTCGGAAAAATAGTCACGCGCCAGGTCGGCAAAGCCGAACTCTTCCTCGGGCGCAAATTCCCAGGCCAGATCCAGATCGATCTCGGCGGCCTGGGCCTGGCCCTGAGCGACCAACTCGGCAGGAGCCGGCTTCTCGAACTTGAGCAGGATATTGGCGGCCTTGACCTTGACCCGCTTGCCCGAGTCCAGCTCGACTTGGGCTGAGGATTCGGCTTCGGAGAGGATGCGCCCGGCCAGAAATTTGCCGGCTTCTTCAAACAGTGCGTGCATAACCGCGCATTTTCCCACGAGCCGAACATTCGGTGCTCAGAAGTGATTCAGTTCATGCTTGAGATCGGTCAATATCAGACGCGGCCCCCGCGGTCAGGGGCGTGAACAGGGGGCTCGCTGCAGCAATACAGCCGTTCCCTGGGGGGCGCATGGAGTCGCCCAGGGGATCAGGCCAAGGCCAGAAATTCGTCGATCCGGTCCAGATACTCGGCAAAGTTGCTCAGGGCGTGGTCGCCGCCCTCTTGCACCAATTGAAGGGCGTGAGGGTAGCGCTCGCTCATCTCGTTCCAGTCGAGCACCTCGTCGCCCTGGGCGATCAACACCATCTCGGGGGCTGCTGGCGTCATGGTGCGGGTGTCGAGCTGGCGCAATTCCTCAATGTATTCGGGGCGAAAGAAGAAGGTTTCCTCGGGGTCATGCCAGCTGGACTGCTCGCCGATGTATTTTTCCAGGTCGCGGGCCGGGTTGACGGCGGGGTTGATCATCACGCTCTTGCAGCGCGCCAACTGGGCCACCCAGCTGGCGTAATAGCCGCCCAGCGACGAGCCCATGACGGCCATGTTCTGGCGTGGCCAGTTGGCTATGCCCTCTGCGATCACGGCCGCCGCTTCGCGCGGCGAGGGCGGCAGCTGAGGGCACCACCAGCGTACCTTGGAATGCCTGGCGCCCACATAGTCCGCCATGATGCGTGCCTTGTTGGACTGAGGGGAGGAGCGAAAGCCATGCAGATACAGCAGGTGGGTGGTCGTCATAGCGGCAATCTCCTCTGGTAAAAAACACTTCAGTCTCGGTCATTGTGGACTGTCTGCCCCAAGACTATCAGGGGAGAACGCCTATGGCGGGGGAATGAGCGTGGGTCGACTTGAGTCGTCAGCAAAGCTCAACCCTGCAAGCTGCACGGCAGTCGGCTCCCACGATAATTGCGGCCCATGTCCGCCATCGAATTCGATAAGCCCTCGCTGCTGCAACGCATTGTTCCGCTGTTTCGCGGCTTTGATTTCCTGCTGCTTCTCTTTATCGCCATGTTGGCGGGTGCGGGGCTGCTGGCCATGTACTCGGCGGGCTTCGATCACGGCACGCGCTTTGTGGACCACGGACGCAATATGCTGATTGCGGCGGGTCTGCTGTTCGTGCTGGCCCAGATATCCCCTCAGCAATTGATGAAGGTGGCCGTGCCGCTCTACACCCTGGGTGTGGTGTTGCTGGTGGCGGTGGCGCTGTTCGGCATCACCAAGAAGGGGGCCACGCGCTGGGTGAATGTGGGAGTGGTGATTCAGCCCTCCGAGCTTTTGAAGATCGCCACGCCGCTGATGCTGGCCTGGTGGTTCCAGCGCCGCGAGGGCAATCTGCGCGCATCGGACTTTGTCATCGCCTTTGTGCTGCTGATGGTGCCCGTGGGCCTGATCATGAAGCAGCCCGATCTGGGCACCTCGCTGCTGGTGATGGCTGCCGGTCTGTCCGTGATCTTTTTTGCCGGCCTGCCCTGGAAACTCATCGTGCCGCCCGTGCTGCTGGCCCTGGTCGGCATTTTCCTCATCGTCTGGTTTGAGCCCCAGCTCTGTGCCGATGGCGTGAGCTGGTATTTTTTGCATGACTATCAGCGTACTCGCGTCTGTACCTTGCTGGACCCCACGCGCGACCCTCTGGGCAAGGGCTTCCACATCATTCAGGGCATGATCGCCATCGGTTCGGGCGGTGTCTGGGGCAAGGGTTTTATGGCTGGCACGCAGACCCACCTGGAATTCATTCCCGAGCGCACCACCGACTTCATCTTTGCCGCCTATTCCGAGGAATTCGGTCTCATAGGCAATCTCTTCATCATCGTCGGCTTTTTGCTGCTGGTCTGGCGCGGGCTGGCCATTTCCATGAATGCCAACTCGCTGTTTGGCCGACTGATGGCAGCTGCCGTGGCCATGATCTTCTTCACCTATGCGTTCGTGAACATGGGCATGGTCAGCGGCATTTTGCCGGTGGTGGGCGTGCCTTTGCCTTTCATCAGCTATGGCGGCACGGCCATGGTCACGCTGGGCCTGGCGCTGGGCGTGCTGATGTCGGTGTCGCGGGCGCAGCGGCAGCTACCCGGCGGTGATGGGCATATTCCCCATGCGTGAAGACCCGTGACCGGGTTGAGGTGCTCTTGAAAAGTGAGCTTCCTGTCAATACCCTTCAAGCGCTGAGTGAAGGTTTGGTGTGAAATTGAGCGCCAGGGCAGCGCGCTTAGATCGTTGAAAAATGTCAGTAGTTCCGTCCAAGGTCTTGCTTCGACTGTAAACAGCGTTTACAAACGGTTCTGGGGGGTCAGAAGACCGATCAAGCGGGAGCGGCAAAGACCCAGGTGGGGTTCTGCAATGCAAAGCGGGCAGTGCGGAACCCGGCAAGTGCGAAGCTAAGTGAATGGAGCGGAATGTTGTTCAGCCTGGTGGGGCAGCATTCCGCTCTTTTTTATGCGCAGCCCGAGACAAGTCAGGGCTTGCAGCTATCTCTACAATGCTCTCATGATTTCCCGCGAACCCACCATCGAACGCTTGGCCACGGCCCGTCAGTTGCTGCTTGAGCCCTTCGGCCTGGACGAAACCCATCTTGCGCGTGCGCTTGCCGAAATTCGCTCGCACCAGGTGGATGACGCCGATCTCTACTTCCAGTACACCCGCGCGGAAGGCTGGAGTCTGGAAGAAGGCATCGTCAAGACCGGCTCCTTCTCCATCGATCAGGGAGTAGGCGTTCGGGCGGTCAGCGGCGAGAAGACGGCTTTTGCCTATTCCGACGACATTTCCGAAGCCTCGCTGCTGGATGCCGCACGTACCGTGCGCTCCATCTCCAGCGCAACCCAGACGCGCCGCGTCAAGGCGGGTGCGCAGAAGATTGCGCAAAGCCGCTCTCTGTACCCTGAACTGGATCCCATCAGCACGCTGGACAGCACGGCCAAGGTCGAGCTGCTGGGCAAGGTGGAAAAGTTGGCCCGCGCCAAGGATCCGCGCGTGGTGCAGGTCATGGCCGGTCTTGCCAGTGAATACGATGTGGTGCTGGTGGCCCGTGCAGACGGCACGCTGGCCGCTGACGTGCGCCCACTGGTGCGCCTGTCGGTGACAGTGATCGCCGAGCAAAAGGGCCGCCGCGAGGTGGGTTCCTCCGGTGGTGGCGGTCGCTTCGGCCTGGCCTATTTCAGCGACGAGCAGATCAGCCAGTATGTGGACGAGGCCGTGCATGCGGCCCTGGTCAACCTCGAATCGCGTCCCGCACCGGCAGGCGTGATGACGGTGGTGCTGGGCTCGGGCTGGCCCGGCGTGCTGTTCCACGAGGCCGTGGGCCACGGCCTGGAAGGCGACTTCAACCGCAAGGGCTCCAGCGCCTTCAGCGGTCGCATCGGTCAGCGCGTGGCCGCCAAGGGCGTGACCGTGCTGGATGACGGCACGATTGCCGATCGCCGCGGCTCCTTGAACGTGGACGACGAAGGCCATGTCAGCCAGAGCAATGTGCTGATCGAGGACGGCATTCTCAAAGGCTATATCCAGGACTCCATGAATGCGCGCCTGATGGGCGTCAAGCCCACGGGCAATGGCCGTCGCGAAAGCTATGCCCACATCCCCATGCCGCGCATGACCAACACCTATATGCTGGGTGGCGACAAGGATCCACAGGAGATCATTGGCTCCATCAAGAAGGGCTTGTACGCCACCAACTTCGGCGGCGGTCAGGTGGACATCACCAGCGGCAAGTTCGTGTTCTCTGCCAGCGAAGCCTACTGGGTGGAAAACGGCAAGATCCAGTACCCCGTCAAGGGTGCGACCATCATCGGCAGCGGCCCGGAGTCACTCAAGCACATCAGCATGATTGGCAACGACATGCGCCTGGACTCGGGTGTGGGCACCTGCGGCAAGGAAGGCCAGAGCGTGCCTGTGGGCGTGGGCCAGCCTACGCTGCGCATTGACGGCCTGACAGTCGGTGGCACGGCCTGATAGAGGTTTCATGACGGCTCTGCCCGTCGCGAGCACCAACCCCCGCTTTGCATGGCAGAGCGGGGGTTTTTCATTTCAGTGTGCTGCAGACCGTTCACGGCGAAAAAGCTTGTGGCAAATCGCTGTAGATCGCCTGGCAGCAGGGTTTTTTCATGGCGTTAAGGGGTCTTGTCCTGAATATTGCTGATTCGCTTAAAAATTGCACTGATTCTGGGTTAATGGAAGTTTTTATCAAAAAAATTCTGAAAAATTAGAAAAAACGCAAAAATACTGCGTATGAGTAAATTTTAAAAAATGCGCCATTTCAGAGGGAAAACCTGCTTTTGACAGAACAGCGGTGCGAGCTGCTGATGTTGCAATGCAAAAGAGCTGTGCTACATTGAAAGACATGCAAACGCAACGCGCCTATTTCTTTTACTTTTGGTTCTCGCCCCCGGCGGCTGAGAGGTAAACGCGCGCACCCTGCAAACACCTCCCAAAGAACCGCCGAAGCTGCAAAGCCCGGCGGTTTTTTTTCACCCCTACGTTTCAGCACCCCCGGTTTTCAACGATCAAACACCTCACGAAAGATTGCCATGACTGCTCTGAACACTTCCTCCACCGATTCCTGGTATCGCGCAGGCTCTCCCAAGACAGGCCAGACCGACGACGCACGTATCAAGGAAATCACAGTGTTACCCCCTCCAGAGCACCTCATTCGCTTCTTCCCCATTCGCGGCACTGCCGTGGAAACGCTGATCAGCGACACCCGCCGCAGCATCCACAACATCATGCGTGCGCAGGATGACCGTCTGCTGGTCATCGTCGGCCCTTGCTCCATTCACGATCCGGCTGCTGCCCTGGACTACGCTCGCCGTCTGGCCGTGGTGCGCGAGCAGTACAAGGACACGCTGGAAGTGGTGATGCGCGTCTATTTCGAAAAACCCCGCACCACCGTGGGCTGGAAGGGGCTGATCAACGATCCCTACCTGGATCAGAGCTATCGCATCGACGAAGGCCTGCGCATCGCGCGCCAGCTGCTGATCGACATCAACCGCCTCGGTGTGCCTGCGGCCAGCGAGTTCCTGGACGTGATCTCGCCCCAGTACATCGGCGATCTGATCAGCTGGGGCGCCATCGGTGCCCGCACCACGGAAAGCCAGGTGCACCGTGAACTGGCTTCGGGAATCTCGGCGCCGATCGGCTTCAAGAACGGCACGGACGGCAATATCCGCATTGCCACCGACGCGATTCAGTCGGCCAGCCGCGGTCACCATTTCCTGTCGGTACACAAGAACGGCCAGGTCGCCATCGTGCATACGGGCGGCAATCAGGACTGTCACGTGATTCTGCGCGGTGGCAAGACGCCCAACTACGATGCCGAGCATGTGGCGGCTGCCTGCAGGGATCTGGAGACAGCTGGCCTCACGCCTTCGCTGATGGTGGACTGCAGCCACGCCAACAGCAACAAGCAGCATGAGCGCCAGAAGGATGTGGCCCGTGATATCGCGGCTCAGATCGCCGGTGGCTCCAGCAGCGTGTTCGGCGTGATGATCGAAGGCCATCTGATCGGCGGCGCGCAGAAGTTCACGCCCGGCAAGGACGAGGTCTGCGATCTGACCTATGGCCAGAGCATTACCGATGCCTGCCTGGGCTGGGATGATTCTCTGGAAACGTTGCAAGAGCTGTCGCAGGCCGTGAGCCAGCGCCGCGCTGCTGCGCTCGCCAGCAAGCAGGAAGCCGAAGTGCTCGCCTGATAGATAAGGCGGGCATGAACGAAACAGGCCACAAGGAGTATTTCCTGTGGCCTGTTTGTTTTTCCATACGGGAGTGGGTTGCCTGCCTGCTCGATCAGTGTTTGGTGTCCGGCGTTGATTCCGGTGTCATCTCGCATCCATTGAGGGTGGCATCGATGCGGTTGAGCAGGCGCAGCAGATGCTGCTTGTCAAAGTCGGTGCGCTGCTGCCACTCGTGGTCGGCCAGCGGATATACATGGCTTTGGTGGGGGAGGCTGCCCTTGGCATCGATCACGGCGCGCAGGCGCGGGATGAACACCCATTGCAGCCACTCGTGCAGCTTGAGCGTGTCGTACATGAAAGGCGTGGTGGATTCCAGTGCCTTGGGGTCTGGGGCTACGGCGGACCAGAGCTTCTGGACCTGCAGTTCGGTCTCCAGTTGTTGCAGATGCTCGCGTATTTCTTGGTGGATGTTTTCAGCGGTCATGGTGATGGTTCCTGAAGGCGTTGCAAGGCCTGCAAACTGGTATTCGTCAAAGATCTGTCCAGTATGTAAGTCCTCTCATCACATTTTCAAGGCAGGAGCCTGGATGGAGATAACTGGCTGGTTACAAGTCCGTAATGACACTTGAAAAAGACAGTTTTGCCCTTATATTGATGCCAAGTATGTAAGTGATGCTATCAAATTTAATGTTTTTGCATTGCTTTGCACACCATGTTCCCGTAACCGCTGTGATGCATGAGGCGCGCTTTCAGGTCTTGCAGTGGTTGCCGCAGCTGTTTGCAAGCCGTCAGCTTGCAGCGTCTTCAGCACCGCGGTCACTATTAAGCTGTGGCCACGATAACGAATGGTGCAAGAGTCACCAGGTCAGAGGAGATTTATGCGTAGTGAAGTAATCGTGGTTTTGGATGGCGACCGTGAATACCGGGTCGATACCCAGTCGCTGTCCCCTATCAGTTCGGACGAAGGTCGACGCTGGCTGGATCAGCAGTTTGTCTCGCTCGAGTGCGAGCCTTTGCGGGCCACCGGCAAGGTGTTGCTGGCTGACAAGCTGGTGGTGGTGGCGCGTGAGGCGCGCAATCGCCCCGAGCTGTTTGACAACGAAGACTGGCGCAACAGCTATGCCCTGGCAGCGCATGCTGTATTGTCCAAACCCTTGATCCGGGTGGATGTGCCGGCGATGTCAATCAGTTATTGACACCCCTGAGCCGCTTTGCGGCTTCCCCCTCTCTGCTTCGCGGAGGGGGCGACAGCCTCGCTGCGAGACGGCTCTTGCTTGCTGTCTCCGTGTCAAGGCATGCCAGTTTTGAAGGTTGCTGATGAAAATGCCCGCGTTTGGCGGGCATTTGCTTTTTTCAGGGCTTATTTCAGCGCTTCCAGTAGCTTGGCGTGGATGCCGCCGAAGCCGCCATTGCTCATGCAGACGATATGGTCACCGGGGCGGACGACGGCGCTGATCTGCGCTATCAGGGTCTCGATATCACCCGCTACCTGAGCGCGCTGGCCGGCGCCTACGCCCATGGATTCCAGTGCTTCGGCGGCATCCCAGTCGAGGCCTGCAGTGTGGCAGAAGACCAGATCGGCGCTTTCCAGCGACCAGGGCAACTGGCTCTTCATGGTGCCCAGCTTCATGGTGTTGCTGCGAGGCTCGAACACCGCCAGGATGCGGGCCTCTGCCCCGAGCTTGCGGCGCAGACCGTCCAGGGTGGTGCGGATGGCTGTGGGGTGGTGGGCGAAGTCGTCATAGACCTCGATGCCGTTGACCGTGCCGCGCAGCTCCATGCGACGCTTGACATTCTGAAAGCGCGACAGGGCTTCGCAAGCCACCTCGGCACTGACGCCCAGATGGTCGGCGGCAGCGATGGCGGCCAGTGCATTGAGCTGGTTGTGCACGCCGGTCAGGCTCCAGCGCAGTTGCGCCACTTTTTTGCCGCGGTGCAGCACGGCAAAGTCGCTGGGATCGCCATCGGCGCTGAAATCGCTGACAGCCGAGCCGAAGCTCCGTACTTCGCTCCAGCAGCCCTGGCCCAGCACGCGGGTCAGACTTTCTTCCAGGCCGTTGCTCACCACACGGCCGGTCGACGGCACGGTACGTATCAGGTGGTGGAACTGGCGCTCGATGGCAGCCAGATCGTCAAAGATGTCGGCGTGATCGAATTCCAGGTTGTTGAGCACCGCCGTGCGGGGGCGGTAGTGCACAAACTTGCTGCGCTTGTCGAAAAAGGCGGTGTCGTACTCATCGGCCTCGATCACAAACGCTGGTTCGTCACCGACGGGGCCAGGGCCCGCGACAGGACGCCTGGCCGCACCGAGGCGGGCGGAGACGCCAAAGTCCAGCGGTACGCCGCCGACCAGGAAACCGGGTTGCAGACCCGCACACTCAAGCACCCAGGTCAGCATGGATGTGGTGGTGGTCTTGCCATGGGTGCCGGCCACGGCCAGCACATGGCGACCGCGCAGCACATGCTCGGCCAGCCATTGCGGGCCGCTGGTATAGGCGGCGCCAGTGTCCAGAATCGCTTCCATCAGCGGGAATTTGGGCGATCCGTCGGGCAGGCGTTTGCGGCTGACCACGTTGCCGACCACATACATATCGGGCTTGAGCGCAATCTGGTCGGCGCCATAGCCCTCGATCAGCTCGATGCCCAGTTGGCGCAGCTGATCGCTCATCGGCGGGTAAACGCCGGAATCGCAGCCCGTCACTTTGTGACCGGCTTCTCGTGCCAAGGCGGCCAAGCCTCCCATGAAGGTGCCGCAAATGCCCAGGATATGTATGTGCATGGCCGGGGATTCTACGTTTGCCTGCATGACCTGGAGGCAAGCCATGGCCCGCCTGGGCGCTGACGGTAACCTTTATTGTCAAATTGATAGCTGGTTGCGCATGATCTATATGGATTTAAATGTGTTTTTACTTTCAGTTAGATACGAAACGGGTGCTGGCAGCTATCAAAACCTTGGCTCGTACGGTCCAAGTCAAAGTGCGGTCATTCATCTGGGTCACAATGCGTGCATGACCTGCCGCGCCTGCTGCGGCGGGCGTGATGAAATAGCGCTATGAGTTTGGATAACGTGACTGCTGAAATCGCTCAGACAGCGGCCCGCCTGGTGGTGGAGGAAGGCCTTGAATGGGGCCCGGCCAAGCAACGGGCCGTGCGTCAGCTCGGCCTGCCCGGCCGCACGGCGCTGCCTGACAACGACCAGCTTGAAGAAGCGGTGCGTGAATATATAGAGCTGTTCTGCGGCGACACCCAGCCGCAGGAGTTGCAGGCACTGCGCGAGCTGGCCCTGGTCTGGATGGACAGGCTGCAGGAGTTTCGCCCGCATCTGGCCGGAGCGGTCTGGCGCGGCACGGCCACGCGGCTGTCGGATATCTATCTGCAACTGTTCTGCGATGATCCCAAGTCTGCCGAAATAGCGCTCATCAACAACCATGTGCAATACGAGCCGAGTACGGTCACAGGCTTTCAGGGCAAGCCGGTCGAGGCGCTTTCCGTTCACGCACTGTGCAAGCCTATCAACGAAACCGTGGGCGTGCATCTGCTGGTCTACGACCATGACGATATGCGCGGCGCGATGAAGCCCGATAGTCATGGTCGCAGCCCGCGTGGCGATGCCAAGGCCTTGCGCAAGCTGCTGCAGGAGAGCTGCGATGAGTGAAAACACCTCTGAGAACAAGTCGACCAATGGCTCGCGCCGCCTGTGGCTGACCGGCGCAGTGGCTGCAGTTGCGGCCGGGGGGGGCGCCGGTGTGGCCTGGTGGCGCAGCCAGCCGCAGGCCATGGGCCCTGGCGTCGAGGCACAGCTATGGAGTCATACGTTTGAAACCCCCGATGGCAAGCCTTTTGCCATGGCCGCTTTACAGGGCCGCCCCCTGCTGGTGAACTTCTGGGCCACCTGGTGTCCGCCCTGTGTCAAGGAGCTGCCCATGCTCAGCGAGTTTGCGGCGCAGCAAGGTGCAAAAGGTATTCAGGTCGTTGGCCTCGCGGTTGACAAATCCGAAGCCGTGCTGCGTTTTTTGCAGCGTCAGCCCGTGCAGTTCCCGGTAGCCATCGCCATGCAAGGGGGATTGGGACTGAGCAGAAGCCTGGGTAACTTGCAGGGAGGCTTGCCATTCACGGTTCTTTTTGATGCCAAGGGGCAAGTGCGGCAACGTAAAATAGGCGAGCTTTCCAGCGAAGATCTGACAGATTGGAGCAAATAGAGCGAATGAACATTGCTCTTGTCGTCAGAAAAGTGTAGGTAACTAAATTCCATGGCGACGTTAGTGAAAAATATCTGCCAATGCACGCAGAAGGCCGAATTTGAGGTAAATTCGCGCCCTGTTTAGAAATACGTCGCTGGAGCTCCCATGGATTTGCGAAAACTCAAGACCCTTATTGATCTCGTGTCCGAATCGAATGTGTCGGAACTGGAGATCACCGAAGCAGAGGGCAAGGTCCGTATCGTCAAGAGCGAAGGTGTGGTTCACCAATACGTTGCTGCCCCCGTGCAAGCCGCTCCTGTGATGGCTGCCCCCTTGGCTGCCGCTCCCGTTGCCGCTGCTCCTGTGGCGGCCGCAGCCCCTGCTGCTGAAGGCCATGTGGTCAAGTCGCCCATGGTCGGTACTTTCTACCGTGCCTCCAGCCCCGGCGCCAAGCCCTTTGTGGATGTGGGAAGCCAGGTCAAGGAAGGCGAAACCATCTGCATCGTTGAAGCCATGAAGATCCTCAACGAAATCGAAGCCGACAAGACCGGCACCATTGTTCGCGTTCTGGGTGAAAACGGCCAGGCTGTGGAATACGGCCAGCCTCTGTTCGTGATCGAGTGATAGATCATGAGGCGTTGCGTGCAGTTCGCATGGCAGCGCAGAGGTGCGCTAGCCACTGGCTGCGCGACTGAGTCATTGGCAGTAGTCTGTGCTGCGGCACAGGCACCAAGCTGCGAGGAACTTCATGTTTAAGAAAATTTTGGTTGCCAATCGGGGCGAGATCGCCCTGCGCATCCAGCGCGCTTGCCGTGAGCTGGGTATCAAGGCGGTGATGGTGTATTCCGAAGCCGATCGCGATGCCAAGTACGTCAAGCTGGCCGATGAGGCCGTCTGTATCGGCCCGGCTCCTTCTCCGCTGTCCTACCTCAACATGCCGGCCATCATCTCGGCTGCCGAGGTGACCGATGCGGAAGCCATCCACCCCGGTTACGGCTTTTTGTCCGAGAACGCCGACTTTGCCGAGCGTGTGGAAAAGAGCGGTTTCACCTTTATCGGCCCGACTCCCGAGAACATCCGCACCATGGGTGACAAGGTTTCGGCCAAGCAAGCCATGATCAAGGCCGGTGTGCCTTGCGTGCCCGGCTCGGACGGCGAACTGCCCGACGATCCCGCACTCATCAAGCGCATTGCCAAGACCATCGGCTATCCCGTGATCATCAAGGCCTCGGGCGGCGGCGGCGGTCGCGGCATGCGTGTGGTGCACACAGAAGCTGCACTGATCAATGCTGTGCAGATGACCAAGGCCGAAGCCGGCGCTGCTTTCGGCAATCCTGCCGTCTACATGGAAAAGTACCTGCAGAACCCACGTCACGTGGAGATCCAGGTGCTGGCCGATACGCACAAGAACGCCGTGTATCTGGGCGAGCGCGACTGCTCCATGCAGCGTCGCCACCAGAAGGTGATCGAGGAAGCTCCGGCTCCCGGCATTCCCCGTCGTCTGATCGAGAAGATCGGCGAGCGCTGCGCTGCGGCCTGCAAGAAGATCGGCTATCGCGGTGCGGGTACTTTCGAGTTCCTGTACGAGAACGGCGAGTTCTACTTCATCGAGATGAACACCCGCGTGCAGGTGGAGCATCCCATCACCGAGCTGATCACGGGCATCGACATCGTGCGCACCCAGATCATGATCGCTGCCGGCGAGAAGATGCCTTTCACCCAGCGCCAGGTCGAGTTCAAGGGGCACGCCATCGAGTGCCGTGTGAACGCCGAAGATCCGTACAAGTTCATCCCTTCGCCCGGCCGCATCTCCATGTGGCATGCTCCCGGCGGTCCTGGCGTGCGCGTTGACACCCATGTGTACAACAATTACTTCGTGCCGCCCAACTACGACTCCATGATCGGCAAGATCATTGCCTATGGCGATACCCGCGAGCAGGCCATGGCCCGCATGCGCACGGCCTTGCTGGAGACCGTGGTGGAAGGCATCAAAACCAATATTCCGCTGCACCAGGATCTGATGGTCGACTCCAAGTTCATGGAAGGCGGCACCAACATCCACTATCTGGAAGAGTGGCTGACGCATCGCACGCCCAACAAGCGATGAGATCAGGAGCCTTGCTGCTCTGAGTTCCCATGCTGGCCTCTGGTAACGGAGGCCAGCATTTTCGTTTTTCAGGAAAGTACAAGTGCGTTCTCTCCGTCAGGCCTGACCTGGCATGGATGACGCAGTTGCTAGAAAGGATGGCCATGTTCGAGCTGAGCCTGCTGTGCCCCGAAGATCGGGTCGAAACCATTAGCGAAGCGCTGGATGCACTCGATGCATTGAGCGTGTCCGTAGAAGATGCCGATGCGCAGACCGAAGCCGAGCAGGCACTGTTCGGCGAGCCTGGCATGCCGGCACCGAAAGAAGGCTGGAACCGCAGCCGCGTGATCGCCCTCTATCCCGACGAAGCCGCAGCCACCGAGGCGCGTGATCTGCTGCTGCCGCAGGACTTTTTTGAGGGCTGCAAGATTCTGGCCCTCAAGCCCGTGCCCGAGCAGGACTGGGTGCGCCTGACGCAGTCGCAGTTCGAGCCCGTGGATATCACGCCCGAGTTCTGGATCGTTCCCACCTGGCATGAACTGCCCGAGCAGGCCAAGGTCAGCATCCGTCTGGACCCTGGTCTGGCTTTCGGTACCGGCACCCATCCCACTACTCGCATGTGTCTGCGCTGGATTGCACGCCAGCCCAAGGGCACCCTGGGACGCACGCTGGACTATGGATGTGGCTCGGGCATTTTGGCCATTGGTGCAGCCAAGTTCGGCGCGACCGATGTGGATGCGGTGGACATCGATCCCGCGGCCGTGGAATCGACCAACTACAACACCAGTGCCAACCATGTGGAAGTCAGGGCCGGCCTGCCAGATGCGGCTGGCGGTGAGTACCGGACCGTGCTGGCCAATATTCTGGCTACGCCGCTCAAGGTGCTGGCGCCGCTGCTGTGCGGTCGTGTGCAAGCTGGCGGCAATCTGGTGTTGGCGGGCATTCTGGAACGCCAGGCCGACGAGCTGAAAGAGGCCTATGCGCCTTATCTCAAGCTGGAGGTGGCCGACAGCGAAGACGGCTGGATTCTCATGACTGCACAGCGAGCAGCCTGATTGCGACGCAAACCCGCAGCCGGCAGGTGTGCGGGTTGTTGCTGCCTACAATTGAACCTGATGAGCCAAGTCACCCGTTGCCCCTCCTGTGGAACCCGCTTCAAAGTGGTTGCCGACCAGCTGCGCATCTCGCAAGGCTGGGTGCGCTGCGGGATGTGCCAAAGCGTCTTTGATGCCTCGCAGGATTTGCAGTCCGTGCCCGACGAGCTGCTGCAGCCAGACGCTGCTGATGCGCCGCAGAAACCTGCCGTACAGGAGGTGCAGCCGACGGAAGCCGACGAACAACCCGTGCCGGCTTGGCCGCAGCATGATTCCG
This sequence comes from Comamonas thiooxydans, assembly GCF_002157685.2. Taxonomy (NCBI): domain Bacteria; kingdom Pseudomonadati; phylum Pseudomonadota; class Betaproteobacteria; order Burkholderiales; family Comamonadaceae; genus Comamonas; species Comamonas thiooxydans. The sequence goes on along the minus strand of NZ_AP026738.1, from coordinate 5,113,576 downwards.
CGCTGGTCGCTCCCGCCTCTGAGACCCTGCAGGGTTCGGCTTCGGAATCGGATTCGGTGAACGCGGCACCGGCTGTTGCCCAGGTCGCAGAAGCCGCACCGGCAGCAGAGCCTGCCGATGTGGTTTCCGAACCGGAGCCGTCCGGCTCCATGACCGGGATGGCGGATGCACAGCCCTCGTTTGTCGATCAGGCGCGTCCTCTGACTGAAGAGGCTGCGGAAGCTGCTCGGCATGAGCCTCATCCGGACGCGAGCGAGCCGGAGGATGGGCTGGAGTCTGGTGATATTCCCGCTACCACCGAGCCGGAGCTGCTTGTGCAGTCGTCGCCGAGCGAGGTCCTGATGCCCGAGGCCGCGCAGGACCTCAAGGACGAGGCCCAGGCCGAAGCTGTCTCGAAGGAGGCGCTGCTGCATGCCGATATCGGCGCTATACAACCCGCCAGGGACCGGGCGCAGGCTGTCACGGATGCGGATGAGGCTGTTGCCATTGCTGGCGATGAGCCTGGCTTTGTACGCCAGGCCCGCCGGCAGGCGTTCTGGCACTCAGCAGGCATGCGTGTAGCGCTGGTGCTGGGCTCGCTGGTAGCCGTAGCCGGTGTCGTGGGGCAATATGCCTGGCTGCAACGTGATGTGCTGGCTGCGCAATATCCGGCGCTGGCCCCTGTGCTGGCCAAGGCCTGCAGTCTGGCGGGTTGCGAGCTGCAGGCCCGCCGCGCGATTGCCGATGTGGTGATCAGTGGCTCGGGCTTCAAGCAGCTTGCTGATGACCGTCGGTACCAGTGGAGCCTGACATTGGAGAACCGCTCCGATGCGCCAGTGGCCATGCCCATGGCCGAGCTGACCTTGACCGATGCGCAGGACAGGCCTTTGCTGCGCCGTGTGATCGACCTGAGGCTGCTGGGTGGCCCGGAGCAGTTGCATGCCCGTCAGGAGTGGAGCGTGAACGTTCCTGTGCAGGTGCAGGATCTCGGCGCTGCAGTGGCGGGTTACCGGGCGCTGGTTTTTTATCCCTAATACGGCTTGTGCCAATTCGGATCAGGCAGGGTGTCTCGTCAATAGAAATGCCCGTTGTACATCCTTGTTGGCGCAAGCCACCCTTCATTCATTTCTGAAAGAGAACGCACCATGGCCGCTTTGATCTGCGGGTCGCTGGCATTCGACAACATCATGACCTTTGAAGGTCGTTTCGTAGACCAGATCCTTCCCGACCAGCTGCACATACTGAATGTATCGTTTCTGGTGCCCACGCTGCGCCGCGACTTTGGTGGCTGTGCCGGCAATATTGCCTATAGCCTGAAGCTGCTCGGTGGCGATGCACACCCCATGGCCATGGTGGGCAGCGACGGTGCGGATTATGTGCAGCGCTTCAAGGAGCTGGGCATTGAGACCCGTCATGTGGGTCAGCTGCAGAGCACGCATACGGCGCAGTGCATGATCATGACCGACCATGACAACAACCAGATCACGGCTTTCCACCCAGGCGCCATGATGCAGGCGCACGAGAATCGCATCACTGCCGATATGGCTGCCGATGTCAAGATCGGCATTGTTGCTCCCGATGGCCGTCAAGCCATGATCGAGCACGCCGCCCAGTTCAAAGCAGCAGGCATTCCCTTTGTGTTCGATCCTGGACAGGGCCTGCCCATGTTCAATGGTGACGAGCTCAAGGCCTTTATCGAGCAGGCCGACTGGGTGGCAGTGAACGACTATGAAGGCAAGATGCTCAGCGAGCGCACGGGTCTGAGCTTTGACGAGATTTCGCGCAAGGTGCGCGGCCTGGTCGTGACCCTGGGCGCCGAAGGCTGCGAAGTCTGGCAGCAGGGTGAAAAGACACTGGTTGCTCCGGTGAAGCCCGCTGCCGTGGTCGATCCCACAGGTTGCGGCGATGCCTGGCGCGGCGCCTTCCTGTTTGGTCTGGAGCGTGGTTGGGACCTGGTGCGCTGCGCCGAACTGGGAAATCGCATGGGGGCGCTCAAGGTTGCGCATCGCGGCCCGCAGAACTATCAGCTGGACTTCCAGCCCTGATTTGGTATCCGTGCCTTGAGGGCACAGATATCAGGCATGTAAAAAAGCCCGACTCTCGCAGGAGAGGCCGGGCTTTTTTATGGCGTGCAGGTCAGCGAACCGATCAGGGCTTGTTACCTGTGGGGAAGGGCCAGGCGGCTTGAGGTGCCAGGCGGGTCTGTGCCACGGGTGCAGCGGTTTCGGTTACTGCGGCAGGAGCGGGTGCTGCTGCTGCCTTCTTGGGAGCGGCGGCCTTGGCAGCAGTTGCAGCCTTCTTGGGTGCAGCTTTTGCAGGAGCGGCGGCCTTGGCAGCAGTTGCAGCCTTCTTGGGTGCAGCCTTTGCAGGAGCGGCGGCCTTGGCAGCAGTTGCAGCCTTCTTGGGGGCAGCGGCCTTGGCAGCAGTTGCAGCCTTCTTGGGCGCAGCGGCCTTGGCAGCAGTTGCAGCCTTCTTGGGTGCAGCGGCCTTGGCAGCAGTTGCAGCCTTCTTGGGGGCAGCGGCCTTGGCAGTAGTTGCAGCCTTCTTGGGAGCAGCGGCCTTGGCAGCAGTTGCAGCCTTCTTGGGAGCAGCGGCCTTGGCAGCGGTTGCAGCCTTCTTGGGTGCAGCGGCCTTGGCAGTGGTTGCAGCCTTCTTGGGTGCAGCCTTTGCAGGAGCAGCGGCCTTGGCAGCGGTTGCAGCCTTCTTGGGTGCAGCCTTTGCAGGAGCAGCGGCCTTGGCAGCGGTTGCAGCCTTCTTAGTTGCAGCCTTCGCAGGAGCAGCGGCCTTGGCAGCGGTTGCAGCCTTCTTAGTTGCAGCCTTTGCAGGAGCAGCGGCCTTGGCAGCGGTTGCAGCCTTCTTGGGTGCAGCCTTTGCAGGAGCAGCGGCCTTGGCGGCGGTTGCAGCCTTCTTGGGTGCAGCCTTTGCAGGAGCAGCAGCCTTGGCGGCGGTTGCAGCCTTCTTGGGTGCAGCCTTTGCAGGAGCAGCAGCCTTGGCAGCGGTTGCAGCCTTCTTGGGCGCAGCCTTTGCAGGAGCAGCAGCCTTGGCAGTGGTTGCAGCCTTCTTGGGTGCAGCCTTTGCAGGAGCAGCGGCCTTGGGGGCTGCGGTCTTGGTTGCAGCTGCCTTCTTCACAGCTTCAGCCTTGGGCGCGGCCGCCTTCTTGGCAGGTGTCTTTTTCTCGGTTGTGGCCTTGGCGGCCGTCTTCTTCGCAGTTGCCATCATTTTCTCCTTCGTTGATTTGCATAAGACGTCCGGCTCTTTGCAGTGCCGGACGATTCAAAGCGATGTGGAGTTACGCATCGCTAGGAACACAAATTTGCTTCACGCCAAAAATCTCAGTTTTTTGTAGCAATGAAGTGAAGCAAGTCATGACTCGCATTGTGCCTGCTTAGAAGCAATTAATCCCAAGAAAGTGCGCCTCCGGTCTGATACTCGATCACTCGTGTCTCAAAGAAGTTACGTTCTTTCTTCAAATCGATCATTTCGCTCATCCAGGGGAAGGGATTTTCTTCACCGGGGAACAGTTCCTCCAGGCCGATCTGTGTGGCGCGACGGTTGGCGATGTAGCGCAGATAGCCCTTGAACATGGATGCATTCATGCCGAGCACGCCGCGTGGCATGGTGTCCTCGGCATAGCGATATTCAAGCTCCACAGCCTTCTGGAACAGCTCCGTGATTTCCTGCTTGAACTCGGCCGTCCACAGATGGGGGTTCTCGAGCTTGAGCTGGTTGATCAGATCGATGCCGAAGTTGCAGTGCATGGACTCGTCGCGCAGGATGTACTGGTACTGCTCGGCGGCGCCCGTCATCTTGTTCTGGCGGCCCAGGGCCAGGATTTGCGTGAAGCCCACGTAGAAGAACAGACCTTCCATCAGGCAGGCAAAAACGATCAGCGACTTCAGCAGAGTCTGGTCGGTCTCGGGTGTGCCGGTGTGGAAGTTGGGGTCCATGATCGCTTCGATGAAGGGGATCAGGAACTCGTCCTTGTCGCGGATGGATTGGACTTCGTTGTAGGCGTTGAAGATTTCCGATTCATCCAGACCCAGCGATTCCACGATGTACTGGTAGGCATGGGTGTGGATGGCTTCCTCGAAAGCCTGGCGCAGCAGGAACTGGCGGCACTCGGGCGCCGTGATGTGGCGGTAGGTGCCCAGCACGATGTTGTTGGCGGCCAGCGAATCGGCCGTCACAAAGAAGCCCAGGTTGCGCTTGACGATGCGGCGCTCGTCTTCGGTCAGACCGTTGGGGTCCTTCCACAGCGCGATGTCGCGCGTCATGTTCACTTCCTGCGGCATCCAGTGGTTGGCGCAGGTGGCCAGATACTTTTCCCAGGCCCACTTGTACTTGAAGGGAACCAGCTGGTTCACGTCGGTCTTGGCGTTGATGATGCGCTTGTCTGCGGCATTCACGCGCTTGTGGGTGCTGGTGGACGCGCCGGCTTCTGCGCTGGTGGCGGAAGGGGCAAAGGTGTCGTCGTCAAAGCTCAGCATATTTATTCCTTGAAGGGAAAAAGCTGGGTGCAGTGCAATCGACATCCAGCTTTTCAATCATTTATTGATGGAGTGGCGCCACTCAAATACTGGCGCACTCTAAGGCGAGAGACACCGAGGAAGCGCTGTTGCGCACCGAGGGTGTCGTCCCCATCCCGCGTAGCGAGAGAGGGGGGAAGGCGCGGGGCCGCCTAGGCAAAGCGCCTCAGGGGGAGCCAGTCAATTACTGGCAGGCCTCGCAGCCTGGGTCGTCGATGGCGCAGAACTTGATGTCCGTGGCAGGTGCCTGGGCACGGGCAGCGGCAGCAGCCGCTTCCAGTGCGCTCACCGCAGGCTTGGCCGCAGGTGCAGCCGAAGCGGCAGGAGCGCCGGAGGACACGGCGTTCAGCACACGGCTTTGCACGGTGGACTTCTCGATATTGGTCGCGCTGGTGGTACGCAGGTAGTAGGTGGTCTTCAGACCGCGCAGCCAGGCCAGCATATAGGTGTCGTGCAGCTTCTTGCCCGATGCACCGGCCATGTAGATGTTCAGGCTCTGGGCCTGGTCGATCCACTTCTGGCGGCGCGAGGCGGCTTCCACCAGCCATTCGGGCGAGACTTCGAACGCGGTCGCGTAGAGGTTCTTGATCTCTTGCGGCACGCGGTCGATGGCGCGCAGCGAGCCGTCGAAATGCTTGAGGTCCATGACCATCACGTCGTCCCACAGGCCCAGACGCTTGAGGTCGCGCACCAGGTACTGGTTGATGACGGTGAATTCGCCCGACAGATTGGACTTCACGGACAGGTTGCCGAACGAAGGCTCGATCGAGGCATCCACGCCCACGATGTTGGAGATGGTGGCGGTGGGGGCAATGGCCACGCAGTTGGAGTTGCGCATGCCGTCCTTGGCGATCTTGGCGCGCAGTGCATCCCAGTCCAGCTTGGCGGAGCGGTCCACTTCCACATAGCCGCCGCGGGCCTTTTCCAGCAGCTTCAGAGTGTCGGGGGGCAGGATGCCCTGATCCCACAGCGAGCCCTTGAAGGTGGAGTAGGTGCCGCGTTCCTTGGACAGCTCGGTCGACGCCCAGTAAGCGTAGTAGCAGATGGCTTCCATGGCCTCGTCGGCGAACTCGACGGCGCCCTGGCTGGCGTAGGCGGTGCGCATTTCATACAGCGCGTCCTGGAAGCCCATCAGGCCCATGCCCACGGGGCGGTGGCGCAGATTGGAGTCCTTGGCCTTTTGCACGGCGTAGTAGTTGATGTCGATCACGTTGTCCAGCATGCGCATGGCCGTGTTCACGGTCTTGCGCAGCTTGTCGTGGTCGATCTTGCCGTCCTTGATGTGCTGGACCAGGTTCACGGAACCCAGGTTGCAGACCGCGGTTTCGGTGTCGCTGGTGTTGAGCGTGATCTCGGTGCACAGATTGGACGAGTGCACCACACCCACGTGCTGCTGGGGCGAGCGGATGTTGCAGGGGTCCTTGAAGGTGATCCAGGGATGGCCGGTCTCGAACAGCATCGAGAGCATCTTGCGCCACAGATCCACGGCAGGCACGCGCTTGAACAGCTTGAGTTCGCCGCTGTCGGTCTTGGCTTCATAGGCGGTGTAGGCCTTCTCGAAGGCTTCGCCGTACAGATCGTGCAGATCGGGAGTGTCGGCGGGCGAGAACAGGGTCCACTGGCCTTTTTCCATCACGCGCTTCATGAACAGGTCGGGAATCCAGTTCGCCGTGTTCATGTCGTGGGTGCGGCGGCGGTCGTCGCCGGTGTTCTTGCGCAGCTCCAGGAATTCTTCGATGTCCAGGTGCCAGGATTCAAGATAGGTGCAGACCGCGCCCTTGCGCTTGCCGCCCTGGTTCACGGCGACGGCCGTGTCGTTGACCACCTTGAGGAAGGGAACCACGCCTTGCGATTCGCCGTTGGTGCCCTTGATGCGCGAGCCCAGGGCACGCACACGGGTCCAGTCATTGCCCAGGCCGCCAGCAAACTTGGACAGCAGAGCGTTTTCCTTGATGGATTCGTAGATGCCGTCCAGATCGTCGGGCACGGTGGTCAGGTAGCAGGACGACAGTTGCGAGCGCAGCGTGCCGCTGTTGAACAGCGTGGGAGTGGACGACATGAAGTCGAAGGACGACAGCAGTTCGTAGAACTCGATGGCACGGGCGTTGCGGTCGGGCTCGTTCAGCGCCAGGCCCATGGCCACGCGCATGAAGAAGGACTGGGGCAGCTCGATGCGGGTCTTGCGCACGTGCAGGAAGTAGCGGTCGTACAGGGTCTGCAGACCCAGATAGTCGAACTGCTCGTCGCGCTCGGCCTTCAGGGCCTTGGCCAGACGGGGCAGGTCGTAGTTCAGCAGCTCGGGGTTGAGCAGTTCGTTGTCCACGCCTTTTTGCACAAAGCCGGGGAAGTAGTCGGCATAGGCGGCCTGCATTTCCGCGGGCTGCACGTCGCGGCCCATGACTTCGCGCACGATGGTGTGCAGCAGCAGACGGGCGGTGACGTAGGTGTAGTCGGGGTCTTTTTCGATCAGCGTACGGGCGGCCAGGATGGACGCCTTGTAGACCTCGGCCAGAGGCACGCCGTCATACAGATTGCGCAGGGTCTCGGCCACGATGGGGGCGGACTGGATGTCGGCATTCAGATTGCCGCAGGAAGCGACGATCAGGGCTTCCAGGCGCTCCTGGTTCAGCGGCACGCGCTGGCCGTTGTCGGTCACATGCAGCACGGGCTTGGTGGCGGCAGCGGCTGCCACTTCGGCGGCCTTCTTCTGCTCGGCACGCTCCTGGTTGCGGCGCTCGCGGTACAGCACATAGGCGCGGGCCACGTCCTGGTGGCCGGCACGCATCAGGCCCAGCTCGACCTGATCCTGCACATCTTCAATATGGAAGGTGCCGCCATCGGGGCGCGAGCGCACCAGTGCGCGCACCACGCCGTCGGTCAGTTCGTTGACGGTGTCGCGCACGCTGGCGGAAGCCGCGCCCTGCGCGCCGCGCACAGCCAGGAAGGCCTTGGTCAGGGCCACGGCAATCTTCTGGGGCGCGAAAGCCACCACATCGCCGCTGCGGCGGATGATCTGATAGCTGTCATTGGGGGAGGAAGAATTGGCTGCACCGGCAGGTGCGGCAGAAGGCAGTGAGTTCAACGCTTCTTGCATAAGTTCCTCTGAGTCAGTATGTGGATAGGCAGACAAAGGCCTGCACTGTGGGCAGGCCATCAAAAACACGATTCGGCGCCTCGGTTTACACATGGTTTGCACAGGGTGTGCACAACTTGTAAACACTAGATATGGGGTCTGAGACGCTTCAAAACACTACCGGTAGTGTATCGCGCTTAAATCCGGGCGACCTGATGAAACTACTGAATCTGGCATTTCGAGCGCCGCTTGACAGCCGCAAAAATGACTTCATCCCGCATGAATAAAGGCCTGTGGCGCGGTTGCGCGCGGCGGCAGATCGGGACGGAAATATGTAAAAAATTTGCGTGTTTGATGCAGGCGACAGTTGTTGCGCGCGCGCCATTGACATGCCGTTTCGAAGCCCCGCAACGATGGATGCTCGGGATTTTCAAAATGAGGAGCGCATAGCGCTTGCCAGTACAAGATTTCAGCTGTGAATATGCATGAAATCGAGCGCTGAAAGGCGGTAGATGCTATGAAGATTTCAGGCTGCGCCTGAGGCTGCAGGACTGGGGGGGAATTCCCAGCTTCGAGTGCCGTCTGCTCTGCCCAGTTGCAGCTGCAGCCGCTGCCAGTCAAAACCGGGTCCGGGGTCCTGCTTGCGTCCAGGGGCGATGTGCTCGTGCCCGGCGATGTAGCGCACAGGATATTGCGCCGCGATGGCGATGCAAAGCTGCTGCAGGGCCTGGTACTGCGGAGCTTCAAAGCTCAGGCCTTCCAGGCCTTCGAGTTCGATGCCGATGGAGTCGTCGTTGCAGCGCTCGCGCCCGCGCCATTGGCTGACACCGGCATGCCATGCACGGTCGTCGCAGCTGACGAACTGCCAGATCTCGCCTTGACGCGTGACAAAGAAATGTGACGAAACTTCGAGGCCGCGAATGCCCTGGTAATAGGGGTGGGCGTCCCAGTCCAGCTGATTGGTGAACAGCTGCTGCACCGCGCCTGTGCCGTACTGACCCGGAGGCAGGCTGATGGAATGGATGACCACGAGGTCGATCTGCGCATCCTTGGGACGAGGGCCGAAATTGGGAGATTTCAGGTGACGCGCCGCACCGTACCAGCCGGCCTGCCAAGGCTGCTGTGGCAGCGGCAAGGATGGAGAATGGGGTGCGGGATCAGGCATTGTCGCTCTGGTGTTTGCTGCCTTCGGCCGGCAGGTCTATGCCCAGACGGTCGATGCGGTAGCGAATCTGGCGCAGGCTGATGCCCAGTCTGGCCGCCGTGGCTGTGCGGTTGAAGCTGTTGTCCTGCAGGGCTCTGACCAAAATGCTGCGCTCCTGCTCGTCAAGCCAGCCTTGCAGATCCTCCGGCAGCATGGCCGGACTGCCAGCGTGCTGAGTGTGCGGCGGCGGTGCGCTTGATGCCCAAGCGTCCGAGGAAGCGGTTGCCGCCGCACCAACGTCCTCGGCCGGCACGCAGGATTCGGGCAGGCGCAGCGGGCCTTCCTCGCCCAGTGCAATGGCGCGGTGCAGCACGTTCTCCAGCTCGCGCACATTGCCAGGCAGCGGGAGCCGGGCGATCTGGCTCAGGCTGATGTTGTCCAGCTCCGGCGTAGCCAGTCCGGACTCGCGGGCCAGCTTTTGCAGCAAAGCCTGGCATAGCTGGCCCAGGTCTTCACGGCGCTCGCGCAGCGCGGGCAGCTCGATTTCGATGACATTGAGACGGTAGAACAGGTCCTGGCGGAAATTGCCTGCCTGCACTTCCGCTCCCAGATCGCGGTGGGTGGCGCTGACGATGCGCACATCGACGGTTTCTTCCTGGGTGCTGCCCAGCGGACGAATCTTGCGCTCCTGAATGGCGCGCAGCAGCTTGGCCTGCATGGCCAGGGGCAGGTCGCCGATTTCATCGAGAAACAAGGTGCCGCCCTGTGCGGCCTGGAAGTAGCCGGGCCTGTCCTGTGTGGCACCGGTGTAGGAGCCCTTGCGGGCACCGAAGAACTCGGCTTCGAGCAGGCTTTCCGGGATGGCACCGCAGTTGACTGCGACCATGGGACCGTCGGCCCGCTGGCTGCAGCCGTGCAGGGCGCGTGCCACCAGTTCCTTGCCCGTGCCGGATTCACCGTGGATCAGCACGGGAGCCATGCCTTTGGCGACCTTGGCAATGCGCTGCTTGACCAGTTGCATGGCTTGAGAGTTGCCAACCAGAGCCTCAAGGGCGCCAGCTGGCGTTCCCGCACCAGTGCCGCTGGCGGCCGAGCTGTCGCTTGCCTGCGGGTTGCCGGGCTTGGGCACTGCGCCAATGCCTTGCACGGCCGAAGCCACGACCTGACGGAACTGGCGCAGGTCCACGGGCTTGGTCAGATAGTCGAACGCGCCCGCGCGCAGGGCTTCGACGGCGTTTTCGGCAGAGCCGTAGGCCGTCATGACGATGCAGCGCTCGCTGCGCGACTGATCGCGCAGCTGCAGCAGCAGCTCCATGCCGATCCCGTCGGGCAGGCGCATATCGGTAATCAAGACATCGAAACTGCGGCCTTGCAACTGAGTCATGCCTTCCTGGACCGAGCCCGCGGTTTCCACGCGGTAGCCTTCCCGCAACAAGGTCAGCTCGTAGAGTGTGCGCAGATCCGGTTCATCATCGACCACGAGAATGCTGGCCGCTGCGGATGAGTGAGGCGATGATGTCACTGGGCTTACACCATGATCGAGTCAAACAGAGAGTGGCTTGCGAGGGATGAAGGGCCGCTGCGCAGAGTCACGATAAAGGCATTGCCGTTCACATCGCCTTGCGGTGTGTTGCGGGCCAGGCGTTGATAGCTGATGGAGGCATCGTAGCGCTGGCACAGCTCACGGCATATATAGAGTCCGAGGCCGCTGGAGCGGCTTTGAGAGGAGAAGAACGGCTCGAACAGATGGCGCTCGACGCTGGACTCCAGCGGTGCCCCATCACTCCAGACCATGAACCAGCAGGTGTCGTCCTGCGGTGCGAGACCCTGGATCTGACCGTTCAAGGGCCCGTGGCCGCTGATCAGCTGCAGGCCCGCCTCATTGCCGGCATGGCTGCGGTGGCGCTGGGCATTGTCCAGCAAGTTGATCAGCACGCGGCGCAGATGCTCTTCATCGAACAGGATATGGCGGGCCGTTGCATTGAGCCGCAGCAGAAGCTGGCGCGGCGGGGCGGCCTGTATGCGCCATTCATGGCTGATCTGGGCCAGCAGGGTGTCCAGCGGCAGCGACTGGCCCTGATGGGTTTCTGCACCCTGCTGCACGCGTGCCAGGTTGAGGATTTCTTCGGCGATGCGGGCCAGTCGGTCGGCGTTCTGCCCCACGATGCGGCATAGCTGTTGCGGGCCGGGTTGGCTCGCCAGGTCTTCGGCCAGCAGCGCATTGGCCTGGGTGATGGCGGCCAGCGGGTTGCGTATTTCATGGGCCACGGCAGCCGACATACGGCCCATGGAGGCCAGCTTTTCGGTGCGCAGCTGCGCTTCCATCTCGCGCAGGTCGTGAAGAAACATGACGCAAAGCGAGTGGCTGGCTTGCGCCTGCGGACCTTCGTCCAGATAGGGCGCCGAAACTTCGGTGATGCGTGTGCGCACATGCATGCCCGTGGCGCCGTGTCGCTCATGGGCCTGCAGATGGATCGTGGCGGACAGCGGGCGGGCATGGGCGAAGCTGGCCTGTGTCGCATGCGCCAGCGGCTCCCACCAGCTGTGGGCCTGCAGGGAAAAAGGCTGGGGGTGATCCATGGCGAGGCCCAGCAGCTGCAGCGCGGCGGGGTTGGCCTGCAGCACCTGCAGGCTGGAGTCGACCACCAGCACCCCGTCGGAGAAGTGGTTGATCACCAGGCTGTTGACCTGCTCCTGGGTCTGGGTGCGCAAGCGGTTGAACAGGGCCTGGGAGCGCTCGCGCCGGACACGCTTGGCCAGCTCGTGCGTGAGATAGGCCACGCAGAAATAGCCGGCACAGGAAAAAGCCGCCTGGTAATAGGACTGGGCGCCGTCGTTGAGCCTGCCGTGGTATTGCCAGAAGGTGTAGGCCAGCGTCAGCAGCGTGATGCTGGCCGTGGTGCCAAAGGCCAGCATCAGTCCGCCCAGCGCCGAGGAGATCAGGACGGGAATGGCCAGCAGCGCGGTGTAGTTGAGCGAGCCGACCTGAAAGATCTGCAGCAGAAAGATCGCCGCAATGTCGACGCCGATCACGGGCAGCCATTGCAGGGCTGCGCGAGGCGCCGGCAAATGGCGTCCGGCAGCCAGGCGCAGTACGACGGTCAGCGTCAGATAGGTGAAGCAGATCAGCCAGGCCAGGGGGGAGCTGATGTTCTGCAGCTGCAGATTCAGTGTCTGCAGCAGCACCAGGGCCAGCGCCAGAAGCACGCGGCCGCTGAGGAAGGCCTGCCACAGACGCACGAACGGGGCGTTGAGGCTGGCGTCCGCGCGCCGGCTGATGGCTTCATCGAGCGGGATGGCGGTGTGCTGCCAGGGCGAGGCGGAGTTCACCATGCGGTCAGTGACGGGCAGTGTCTTGCTGGGCCAGGCGGCGGTGTTCCGCGCTGCAGAAGATCTTGCCCGAGTCGTCGTTGACGGCATCTGCTTGCGGCAGGTGAAGGCCGCAGTGAGCGCAAGCTACCATGGTCTGTGCCTGCTTGGGGGAGTTGGCAGGCCTGGTCTGCTCGGCCACTTCTGCGCGGCGTTTGCTGCGCCAGATGCCGACAGCCACCACCACGACCAGCAGGACCAGCAAATACTTCATGCTGCGCGCTCCAGCAGGACTTCAATCACAAAGCGCGAGCCGACATAGGCCAGCAGCAAAAAGATGGCGCCGATATAAAGAACACGTACGGCGCTTTGGCCGCGCCAGCCGAATCGCTTGCGGCCGAACAGCAGCACGGCAAATGCCAGCCAGGACAGCAGGGAAAAAATGGATTTGTGATTCCACACCCATGCCTTGCCGTAGAGCTGCTCGCCAAACAGCCAGCCTGCGGCCAGTGTGGCGGTCAGCAGCACAAAGCCTGCTCCGACAAAACGGAAGGTCAGCCGCTCCAGCGTCAGCAGCGGCAGTCCGCTGTCATGGTCGCCACCCTGGCGCATCTGCCGCTCGGCATGGCTCATCAGCGCGCCATGAACGACGGCTGCGGCAAACAGGCCGTAGGAAGCAATACCCAGAGCCAGATGCAGCGGCAGCCAGGGTGAGGCGTTGACGTGCAGCGGTGTGCCGGGGAACACCACGGCCAGAAGCACGGCCACGCTGCCCAGTATGGACAGCGGCCAGCGCGAGCGCAGCTGCGGGTAAAGCTGCTGCTCCACCACATAGACGGTCAGCACCAGCCAGGCAGTGATCGAGAGTGCAGGAGCAAAGCCGAAGTGCGGAAGCTCTCCAAGCAGACCCCAGCCCAGCAGCAGGGCATGCAGTGCCCAGGCCAGGCGCAGGCAGCGACGGGCACCGGCTTCTTGCAGGTGCTGGGTGGCAAGCGCAGGAATGGCGTAGGCAATGGCTGCTGCCATGGCCAGGATCCAGCCAATGGGGCCAGCTGCGGTGAGCGGTTGGGAGAGCATGCTTTCTATGATAGTGCCGCTGGCCCGCACTCATCTTTTGCAGGCCGTTGCCGCCCGTCAATTTTGTGCTTAAAGCGTTGCCTGAACCCGGTCAGGAGCGTGGGTTTGAGCGCTTGCGAGCAGATCGTCGACTTTTGAGCCCGGCCTTCAAGGATTTTCTCCTGCCGGGCGATGTCTTCAGCCCTCCCGCCCAGCCGGCCAGTTTTGCGCCACGAGCAAGGACTTGCAGGAGAGCTCGATTCAGGTCCATTCAGGGCCAGCCTGGTCTCTTTCGAGGGAGCTGTGGGGCCGAGCGCAGCGACGTTGCACGCCTGAGGCAGATCACGGACAAGCCTGCGGGGCATCGTCAATCAAGGGCAGCGGGTAAAATGACTGTTCATGCAGCTTCGCCTCGCCTGAGCTGGGTCCGCAAGCTGCCCGGAGAGCCGTGCTGCCAGCTTGCACACGACTCCCGTCCATCCATAACTTTCGAATGCTTTTTGCTTATGGCCTCCGCACTCACCGATAAACTCTCGCGCCTTGTCAAGGAGATGCGCGGCCAGGCCCGCATCACCGAGTCCAATGTGCAGGACATGCTGCGCGAGGTGCGCATGGCCTTGCTGGAGGCCGACGTGGCCCTGCCCGTGGTGCGCGACTTCATTGCCCGCGTCAAGGAAAAAGCGCTGGGCCAGGAAGTCATCAGCTCGTTGCAGCCCGGCCAGGTGCTGGTCTCCATCGTCAACAAGGAGCTGGCGGCGACCATGGGCGAAGGCGTGGCCGACATCAACCTCAACGCCCAGCCTCCGGCCGTCATTCTGATGGCCGGTCTGCAGGGCGCCGGCAAGACCACCACCACGGCCAAGCTGGCCAAGCATCTGATCGAAAAGCGCAAGAAAAAGGTGCTCACGGTTTCGGGAGACGTGTATCGCCCCGCGGCCATCGAGCAGCTCAAGACCGTGACGGCCCAGGCTGGCGCCGAGTGGTTCCCCTCCACGCCCGACCAGAAGCCCCACGATATTGCCGTGGCTGCGATCGACTACGCCAAAAAGCATTTCTTCGATGTGCTGCTGGTGGATACGGCCGGCCGTCTGGCCATCGACGAGCTGCTGATGGCCGAAATCAAGGATTTGCACGCCACGCTCAAGCCCGTCGAAACCCTGTTCGTGGTCGATGCCATGCAAGGCCAGGATGCGGTCAACACCGCCAAGGCCTTCAAGGAAGCGCTGCCGCTGACCGGTATCGTGCTGACCAAGCTCGACGGCGATTCGCGCGGCGGTGCGGCGCTGTCGGTGCGCCAGATCACGGGCGCGCCCATCAAGTTCGCCGGTGTCTCGGAAAAGATCGACGGCCTGGAAGTCTTTGATGCCGACCGCCACGCACAGCGCGTGCTGGGCATGGGCGACATCGTGGCCCTGGTCGAGCAGGTCACCAAGGGCGTGGACATGGAAGCCGCGCAGAAGATGGCCGAGAAGCTCAAGAGCGGCGACGGCTTCGACCTCAATGACTTTCTGGCCCAGCTGCAGCAGATGAAGCAGATGGGTGGTCTCTCGACCCTGATGGACAAGCTGCCCGCCGAGCTGGCCGGCAAGGCCGGTCAGGTCGATATGGACAAGGCCGAGCGCGAGATCAAGCGCAAGGAAGGCATCATCTGCTCCATGACCTTCAAGGAGCGCAAGAACCCCGCCCTGATCAAGGCCACGCGCAAAAAGCGTATCGCAGACGGCGCCGGCGTGCAGGTGCAGGAAGTCAACCGCCTGCTCAAGGAGTTCGAGCAGATGCAGACCATGATGAAGAAGTTCAAGGGCGGCGGCCTCATGAAGATGATGAAGAAGATGGGCGGCATGAAGGCCATGAAGGGCATGATGGGCGGCGGCGGCATGCCCAAGCTGCCGTTCTGATAATTGATCATCCCCCCTGAGCCGCTGCGCGGCTTCCCCTGGCCGGGTGCCCCCCAAGGGGGACGACAGCTTCGCTGCGCGGCGGCGCTTGCTGGCTGTCCCTGAGTTGGGGTGTGCTTGGTTTGAGATCAGCGATCTATAAAAAGTGAGCTGCTTGCGCTTGTTGTTTATGGGTTTGGATGAGAAATGCATCTGAATCAAAGGCATGACAAGCGAGAGCAGCTCACTTTTTTGTAAAGAAGCGCAGTAATTGTGGGTAGACGGTGGCTGTATGGGCGGCTTTCTGAGAACATGCCTTTCCATGAAGCTACAAGACAGGACTTTCGTGGAGGCGGGTCAGCGGCAAGCTCTGCCTCAATGTCTGGAGCGCCGCGGCGCGCTGCTGCTGGCGGGCTCGCTGCTTGCGGTGCTGGCAGGCTGTTCCACCACCAAAGACAAGCCCCGCCCTGCTGCGCAAGGCGGATCTTCCGCGCGCCTGGCCAATGCCCTGAGTCTGGATGCAGAGCTGCGCGAGTCCTTGCTGGCACGCACCATGCTGGTGGTCAACACGCCTTACACCTATGGCGGCAACTCGCCTGAAGGCGGTTTTGACTGCAGCGGTCTGATTCAGTGGGCCGTGGGGGGCATCACGGAAATGCGCCTGCCCCGCACCACATCGCAATGGGCGCAGGCCAGCAACCCGGTGGACGGACGCGATCTGATGCGCGGCGACTTTGTGTTTTTCAACACTCTGGGCGGGCGCTATTCCCATATGGGAATTTTTGTGGGCAACGGACAGTTTGTGCACGCGCCGTCCAGCGGTGGAACGGTGCAGCGGGTACGCATGGACAATGTGTACTTCGCCAGGCGATTCACGGAAGCCCGAAGCATCTTTGCCTGAACGCCTGCGCTGCGGATGTAAAAAGGGACTGCCTGGCAGTCCCTCGGTTTTTGCGGGTGTCTCACACTGGTGCCGCAGGCTCGGAGGCGGGCCCTGCCTCATCGCCGGTCAGCGGCAGATTCCAGCTCATCGCATGCCAGGGGTGCTGCTCCTGCGTCACCCATTGAGCCACTTCTTCGGACGTGAAGGCCTTGCCCAGCACATCGCTGCGGCCTTGTGCCAGCCATTGCGCGCGGCCCTGGGCATAGGCCTGGCCGAAAGCAAGCCAGCTGTCGAAGCATTGCTGGGCGCGCTGGGCGTTGAGCTGAAGGATGTCCCAATGCAGGGCTTCGTCCGTCCATTCCAGCAGCCTGGCGCTGCGCACGAAAAAGGTCACGCGCGCACAGGCAAACGCCATTGCGGCGCGCACGTCGTCGCTGCGCTGCAGGCGTTGCAGATCCAGCATGAACCAGCGCTGGCGCAGTGCGTCGGGCAGTTGCTGGCGCACCTGTTCGTCGCTGAGGTCGGTGCGCAGGCCAAGATGGTGCAGGATCATGGGGCGCAGCTGCCTGGCCAGCGCATCGTCAGCGCCATGCAGATCGCTGGCAAAGCCGCCTTGCATGGCGTGGTAGGCCATGGGGTGGGCCAGGGCCAGGGCCCAGTTGCGCTCCTGGCTGCCCGCCTGGTAGCTGATGATGTCGCCGCGTTGCTTGGCCTCCTTGAGGCGCTTGAAGCCGCCGCGCAGCACCCAGTAGATCAGGGCCACGATGAGCAGAAAGATCGTCCATCCGCTCATGTGCGAACTCCTGGGCGACCGGGGCGCTTTCTGGCCATCAGCAAGCTCTGTTTCAGTGCGGCGGATTTGGGCATGCGTTCAATGACTTCGCTGTCCAGCGAATCCTTGCGTGCCGCCACCATCCACTGCATCAGTGGTGACTGCAGATTGAGCCGGGGCAGCAGGGCGGGGTGCTGCTGCATCAGCCACAGTTGTTCGTCGTCGGTCTGCAGCTCCTGCACCGAGCACCAGGGCGCCAACCCCGGATGGGACTTCAGCAGCTCGGGCGGGCGGCGCACAATGCCCATGGACAGTGCGTCCTCGGGCACCTCGTCGTTGAGTGGCAGATGGTTGAGCAGAGTCACCACATCGGGCATATAGCGTGCAATCGGCGGTCGGTTCTGCTTGCCCTTGATCTGCTCGATCTGAAGCTTGCCGTCCTTTTGCACATAGGCATTGACGGTGATGCGGGGCTGTGCAGTGCCCGTGCGGTAGCTGAACAGCCGCATGCGCCCCGACTCGAGACCCTCGGCGTAATGTTCTCCATAGCCGCCGCTGAAGGACTTGCGGTTGGCAAACTGGCCCACGCAGTGGCCCATCATCTGGCTTTCATAGGCCATTTCCTGGCGCATCTGCGCACTTGTGCCGTCAAACTCCACAAAGGTACCGTGCTGGCCACGCAGCAGTCCGTGCACGGCGCCCGAGCTGTGTTCAACCCGGCCGCTGTTCTGCTTTTTCTCGAAAGCCAGATGCTCCAGCGTCCAGCGCGCCAGTGCCTGTGGGCAGTTCACGCGCTGCAGCTTGCCTTCGAGAGAGGTGCCCTTGCGGGTGGAGAGAAATTCCACCAGCCGTGTCTCCAGCGCCAGCAGGGCGGCGCTGTCGGGCTGCACCCACCAGAGGTCGGGCAGCTCGAAGCCGGCCTGCTTGCGCGCCAGCCGCTCCAGCGCCCAGGCCGGCGGCTCCTGGCGGCCGGCCAGCTCCTGCAACTGCCGGACGTCGGCAATGCGCAGCACGGCAGGCTCGTCGGCCTGCAGATTGCCCACCACATGACGGTAGAAGTGATTGCCCAGCCAGGCGGCGACATCGGCGGCGTCGCCGCGCTCCGTGCTGCGCTCCTTGATGCGCTGCTTGATGGCCGGCGCGTTGACGACATCGCGCGCCTTGTAGGCACTGGCGGCAGCGGCTTTTTCGACGACCTGATTCACCAGAATTTCCACCATGGCTTGCGACCCGATGCCGCAGCGCCGGCCTGGGCGTCGCGCTCGGCCAGCTTGCGCTCGGCACGCTCAATGCCGGACTGCGACATGCGCCGTTCGTCTTCGTCGTCGTCCTTGTCCAGATAGCTGTTGGCTTGCTTGTGCAGTGCCACGGATTCTTCCAGCAGCTCGGGGTAGGCTTCCAGCGCACAGGCCAGGCGGCGCAGCGGATAGCAGTCCTGCAGCGCAATGACTTCTTCCTGATGCGTGCGCAGGCGCGGCAGCACCAGCTCGGGGCGTGTGCTGGAGAAAAAGTCCAGCATGGACATCAGGGACGCCAGGTAGTTGCGGCGCACGTCGCGCTGCTCGTCCTCATCCAGGTCGTGGAACCATTGGTCCAGACGCTCCATCCAGATGCTGATCTCGTCATCGCGATTGAGCTTGTAGAGCGACAGGGCGACGGTGGAGAAGTAACGCGTGGGTTCGTGGCGGCTGTAGCCATGCTCCTGGGCGAAATGCCACAGGCGCTCGGCCTCGACCACGGTCTGCGCGTCGTCGTCCTTGCCCACGGCACACCACAGCAGGCCGTTGTGATGTTCGGCAAACGGGCTGCTGCCCAGTCCCTTGTGGTGCAGCTCGGCCGCCTCGTCGTAGCGGTCCATGAAGCGGTACTTGATGGCCAGGTTGTTGCAGAGCATGGAGTACACATGCAGGTCGCCATCCTTGAAACGGCCCTGGCCAGTCGCCCAGAAATGCTCGAAGCGGGCAAGACCTTCCTCGTAGTAGCGCACGACCAGAGGCTCGCGCACCTCCTGCGCAGGCACTTTCTTCTTGCCGCCCATCAGCGGAGCCAGATCGTCTGCATCGTCAAGGACCACGCCGGCGGCGTAGCACCAGTGCGCGCCATGGGCTTGGGGGAAGGGCCGAGCCAGCGCTTCATCCAGCGGCAGCGCGGCAAAGCGGGCAGCCCAGAGCGCGGGCAACTTGTCGCTGTCGGCCATCTCGGGGTGCTGGCCCACGCCAATTTCCAGCAGCGGCAGAGCCTGCTCCATCTGGCGCTTGCGTGCCAGACGCAGGCCGTCGAGCAGAGCCAGCACCGGATGGGCCGGCTGGGCTGCGCGCACCATGTTCAGATAGAAGTCCGCAGGGTGCAGCGGCACTTCCTCTTGTGCGAGCAACTGGCGCATGTCCTCGTCGGTCTGACCCATGGCCAGAACCAGTGCCCAGGTGATGGCGTTGGCCGGGTCGTTGCTGAACTGTTCCTTGGCCAGTTGAAAAGCGGCCACGGCCGAGACGGGGCGAGCGTGGAGCACGCTCTCCAGCGCCAGATCGGCGGCCTCCTTCAAGCGGCCGGTCTGCACCAGCCAATCCAGTTGGGAAGCGCTGAAGGGATCGCCCGAGTCATCCGTCAGGCCGAAGTGTCCCTGAGGCGCCAGCTGCAGTGCGGCCTCCAGCTGACCGGCCTGCGCACAGGCCTGGGCTTGCAGTCGCACGATCTTGACCTGGCGATGCGCCTTGACGGCCTGCGATGGGGGCGGGCTCTCCAGGCGGGCGAGCTGTTGCTCGCAGGCCATGAGCAGCGCGGGCAGGCTTTGCGGGGCCAGCGGCAGCACATGGTCGGCCAGCGTCATCCAGCGGTCAAAGTCCACCTGCTGATCGGGCGCGGCATCGCGCAATATATTGATGGCGTTTTGCACGAGGCTGGCAGCCTCGCTGGCGTGGCCGCTTTTCTGGGCCATTTCCGCCTTGCGAACGCAGACGATGGCATCGAGATAGGCCGCATCTTCGGCCAGATCGGGGTTGCGACGCTCCTGGGCGCGTTGTAGCTCAAGGCCCGTGGCCGCAGCTTCCCAGGCCTGGAGCTGCGAGGCCATCCAGTGCCAGCCATGCCAGTAGTTGTCGCTGTCCACATCCTCGGGCAGCCGGGCAATGGCTTGTGCCGCCGCACCCAGCAAGGCTTGCGCGGAGGGCTGGTCAAAGCCCATGCGGCTCTGGATGTCGCTCAGGCTCAGGCGCAGCATCGCTTCGGCAGGACTCAGCTCGTCGGCGCCGGAAAGAACGGCGGCGCGATGCTGCTGCAGCAAGGTGTTGGCCGCTTCGGGCTGATCGAGATAGAGCCAGAAGTCGTGAACGCGTTCAAGCTCCTGCACGGTGGCTGGGGCAAAGTTCTGTTGCCCCATCAACTCCACCGCCGCGGCGATGCGGTCCTGACGGCTGATGCTGCCGGGCTTGTCGTCGTTGTAGTCGTTCAGTAGCTCATGGGCTTGATCCAGCAGGGCGTAGATGGCTTCGCCCTGCAGTGCAGCAGTTTGGTTCATGGTGTCCAGAGTTCAATCCGAGGCAGCTTGGCCCCAATAGGCCACCATCCTAGCGGCGGATTGAAGAGGCGTGTGCCATCCGGCAAGGCATCACCATTTGTTACAGAATTTATAACCAGTCATGAAAAAAAAGCCTGCGCGGCATGGCCGGCAGGCTTTGGGTAGATGAGGCCAGGGAATGCCGGGCCATCAATCCTTGACCAGGACTTCGCCGCGCAAGGTGTAAGCCTTGGCTTCGGTAATCTTCACGTCCACCATCTGTCCGATCAAACGCTCGTTGCCGGGGAAGTTGACCACGCGGTTGCAATAGGTGCGGCCCATCAGTTCGCTGCCGTCGCGCTTGCTCACGCCTTCGACCAGCAGGCGTTGCACCGTGCCGACACGCTCTTCGCTGATCTCCTTGATGTTGGTGTTGATCACGGCCTGCAGCTCCTGCAGGCGGCGCAGCTTGACTTCGTGCGGTGTGTCGTCGTGCAGATTGGCCGCCGGCGTGCCGGGGCGGGGACTGAAGATGAAGCTGAACGAGTTGTCGAAGCGCACGTCGTGGATGAGCTTCATCATCTTCTGGAAGTCCTCTTCGGTCTCGCCGGGAAAGCCGACGATGAAGTCGCTGCTCATGGCCAGATCGGGACGGATGGCGCGCAGCTTGCGGATGGTGCTCTTGTATTCCATGGCCGTGTAGCCGCGCTTCATGGCCATGAGAATCTTGTCGCTGCCATGTTGCACGGGCAGATGCAGGTGGCTGACCAGTTGCGGAATCTTGGCGTAGGCCTCGATCAGGCGCGGCGTGAATTCGTTGGGATGGCTGGTGGTGTAGCGGATGCGCTCGATGCCGGGAATCTCGGCCACATATTCCAGCAGCAGCGCGAAGTCGGCCATCTCGCTGCTGTCGCCCATCTTGCCCAGGTAGGCGTTGACGTTCTGGCCCAGCAGCGTGATTTCCTTCACGCCTTGCTCGGCCAGGCCCGCGACTTCCACCAGCACGTCCTCGAACGGGCGGCTGACTTCCTCGCCGCGCGTATAGGGCACGACGCAGTAGCTGCAATATTTGGAGCAGCCCTCCATGATGGAGACAAAGGCCGAAGCGCCTTCCACGCGTGCCGGCGGCAGGTGGTCGAACTTCTCGATTTCGGGGAAGGAGATATCGACCTGGGGCTTGGCCTTGGCCGCACGCTGATTGAGCAGCTCGGGCAGGCGGTGCAGGGTCTGGGGACCGAAGACCACATCGACAAACGGAGCGCGCTTGATGATCTCGGCACCCTCCTGGCTGGCCACGCAGCCGCCCACGCCGATCAGCACGCCTTTTTCCTTGAGATGGCGGATGCGGCCCAGATCGCTGAACACTTTTTCCTGGGCCTTCTCGCGCACCGAGCAGGTATTGAACAGAATCAGATCGGCCTCGTCCACGTTCTGCGTGGGCTCGTAACCCTGGGCGGCGCCCAGCACATCGGCCATCTTGTCCGAGTCGTACTCGTTCATCTGGCAGCCAAAGGTTTTGATAAAGACTTTCTTGCTCATGGGGCGCTCTTGTCAGGTGGGCCTGCAGTGTCTGCAAGCACAAAGTGATAGCGGCTGGCGCCTGCCATCACTCGATTTGGATATGGAAACAGTTCGAGAAGCTTGCAGAAAAAGCGCAAGCAGCTCTTTAATCAATAGCGGTCGGCGCGTGCCGAACTCAGCTGCCGAAAACGCGCTGCAGCAGCGTGCGCGGCTGAATCGGCTTGTATTTCTCGATCTCGGCAGGGGTCAGGATCCAGGCCGTGTGCAGGCCCTGGGTCTGCGGCTCGATCACATAGCCCACCAGCATCTTCTGGCCCGCATAGTTGCTGGCAAAAACAATGCTGCGCTCGCGGCTGAACAGGCGAAAGCCGGGCGTGGTGCGAATGGCCGTGCCGTTGATGGCCACTTCGGGGAAATTGGTGACCGTCATTTCGCCGAACTGCGCCGTGGGCGGAAAGTTGCGCGTGTTGTCCGAGGGCAGGCCCTGGGCCAGCGCCGGCAGGCTGGCGCTGGCGGCAGCAGCCAGCAGGGTGCAGCCCCAGAGGCGGCGGCTGAAGCGGGTGGTGGTGCAGCGGTTCATGGTGTATATCCAGGGGCTGATCGTGGGGCGGTCAGAGCTGGAGCCATGGCCGCAATGCCGTGATTCTAGAGGCTGGCGCTTGGCAGCAGGGCTTGCTCAGGCTTTGCCGCCCGCAGCATAGAGCACGGCCTTGGGCGGGCGGCACAGCCCCCAGAAGCGCAGGCCCGTCAGCTCCGCCATGCGCACGCCCATGGCGGTGGGCGCGGAAATCGTGGCCAGCGCCGCGATGCCGACCTTGGCGCATTTGCGCACCAGTTCATGGCTGCCGCGGCTGGACAGCAGTACAAAGCCGGGTTCGCCGAGGCGGCCCGTGCGCGCCAGCCGGCCGACCAGCTTGTCCAGCGCATTGTGGCGGCCCACGTCTTCGAGCACATCCGTGATGTCGCCCGCCAGCGTGGCCCAGCCAGCGGCATGGATGGCGCCGGCTTCGGCATTCAGGATCTGGTGCGGGGCCAGGGCGTCGATCGCCTTGAGCACGGTGGCGGCGTCGACCTGCTCCAGCCAGTCCTGGGGCGGCAGGGCATCAAACGACAGGTCCAGCGCCGCAAAGCTCTCGACTCCGCAGACACCGCAACCCGTGCGGCCCGTCATGCTGCGGCGCCTGTCTTTGAGCCGCGCAAAGCAGCGCGAGGCGATGTCGAGCTGCACTTCCATGCCGTCCATGCCTTCGGGCAGGCCGGCCGCCGCGGCGGACACGGGGCGGGCTTCGATGCCGTAGCAGTCCGAGGCGCTGTCGATGATGCCCTCGGTCAGCGCAAAGCCCAGGGCAAAGTCTTCCACGTCGGTGGGCGAGCCCATCATCACCGCATGCGAGATGCCGTTGAAGACCAGCGCGATCGGCACCTCGGCCGCCAGCACGCGCTCCTGCCGCTCCTGCTGCCCGGCGTTGAAGAAGCTCACGGCATGGGTGTGCAGCGGTGCTATCGGCTGGGCAGGGACGGGGCAGGCGGACTCGGTCATGGGCTGATGATAGTCAGCAGGCGCATCCCTTGCCGGCAAGGGGCGGATGCGCTGCGCTCAGTCCAGCAGCGCCATGCCCTTGATCTGGGCAAACACCGGCATGCCGGCCTGCAATTGCAAGGCCTTGGCCGAGTGCCGGGTGATTCTGGCCAGCAGCCGGGTGCCGCCCGCCTGCAGCGAGACCATGACCTGCCCCGGCCCGTCCTCGCGCAGGTCCAGCACCTGCACCGGCAGGATGTTGAGAATGCTGCTGCCCTCGGGCCTGAGCAGACTCAGGCTGACATCGCGCGCCTGCACGCGCAGCGGCACCGGGCTGCCGGGCTCGCGCGGGCGGGCCATGACGAGTTGCAGCCGGCCCCCGTCAAAGACCAGGGTGCTCAGATGATCGGCGGCGTCGTGGGCCTGCACCGTGGCATGGACCACGCTGGAGGCCACGTCGCCATGGGCCAGCGGCAGATCGAGGCTGGAGAGCAGCTCGGTGACGGAGCCCTGCGCCAGCACCTTGCCCGCGCCGAGCAGCACCATATGCTGGGCCAGGCGCGCGACCTCGTCCATGGAGTGGCTGACATAGATCACTGGAATCCGCAGATGCCGCTGCAACTGCTCCAGATAGGGCAGAACCTCGGCCTTGCGCTGGGCGTCGAGCGCGGCCAGGGGTTCGTCCATGAGCAGCACTTCGGGGCTGGTGGCCAGCGCTCTTGCAATCGCCACGCGCTGGCGCTCGCCACCCGAGAGCGTGGCGGGCATGCGCTCCATCAGATGGGCAATGCCCAGAAGTTCGACGGCTCTTTCCTTGGAGACCTTGCGGCGTTGCTGCGGCGTGCGCCTGAGTCCGTAATCGATATTGCGCTGCACCGAAAGGTGCGGGAACAGGCTGGCTTCCTGGAACACATAGCCGAGCGCGCGCTGGTGTGTGGGCAGCCATTGCCGGCCGGCATCGTCCTGCCAAACGGTCTGGTTGACGGTGACGCGGCCTTGGGCCCGCTCCAGTCCGGCGAGGCTGCGCAGGCAGGTGGTCTTGCCGCAGCCCGAGGGGCCGAACAGGGCCGTCACTCCGTGGCCGGGAAGCTGCAGATCCACATCGAGTGCAAAGTCCGGCCGGGTCAGCTTGAGCTGGGCGGTGATGAAGTGGGCAGCGGTCATGCGCGGCGCTCCGCTTTGGGTTGCAGCCAGTTCAGGGCCAGCAGCACGATGAAGGAGAACACCACCATGCCGGCCGCCAGCAGATGGGCGTGCCCGTACTCCATGGCTTCCACATGGTCGTAGATCTGTACCGAGACCACGCGCGTGACGCCGGGGATATTGCCGCCCAGCATCAGCACCACGCCGAACTCGCCCACGGTGTGGGCAAAGGTCAGCACGGCAGCGGTGATGAAGCCGGGCCGCGCCAGCGGCAGGGCCACGGTCAGAAAGCGGTCCAGCGGACTGGCGCCCAGACTGGCCGCCGCCTCCATGGGGCGCGGGCCCAGGGCTTCAAACGCACGTTGCAGCGGTTGCACGGTGAACGGCATGGAGTAGATCAGCGAGCCCACCACCAGGCCGGCAAAGGTGAACGGCAGATTGCCCAGGCCCATGGCCTGCGTAAGCTTGCCTATGGGGCCGTTGGGGCCCATGGTAACCAGCAGATAGAACCCGATGACGGTGGGCGGCAGCACCAGCGGCAGCGCCACGACCGCACCGATCGGGCCGCGCCAGCGCGAACGGGTATGGGCCAGCCACCAGGCCAGTGGCGTGCACAGCAGCATGAGCAGCACGGTGGTCACGCCTGCGAGCTTGAGCGTGAGCCAGATGGCTGCGTAGTCTTCGGCATTCAGTTGCATGGAATCAAAAACAGGACTGGCGCAAACCGGGATGCGCGAGGGATGTCTCCATCGACCCCGCACCCTTCCCGATCCGCAGCCGCACAGGCCGCAAAAAAAGACCCTTGGAGTGCCCAGCTTAGCCGAGCAGCGCCAAGGGTAGAGCGGATCGCTGGGTTGAGGCGGGCTCTAGCGCTTGCCGGTCAGGCGTCAGAAGCTATAGCCGTAGGAGCGGATGATGTCGTGCGCCTTGGGGCTGCGCAGGTACTTCATCAAAGCCGCAGCGGCTTCGTTGTCCTTGGCGCTGTTGAGCACAATGGCGTCCTGGCGGATGGGTTCATGCATGTTGGCGGGCACCTGCCAGGCCGAACCCTCGCGGATCTTGCCGTTCTCCATGACCTGGGACAGTGCCACAAAACCCAGCTGCGCATTGCCGGTGGCAGCGAACTGGTAGGTCTGGGCGATGTTCTCGCCCATCACCACCTTGGGCTGCACCTGTGCGCTCAGGCCGAGCTTGTTCAGCACTTCCATGGCAGCTGTTCCGTAAGGGGCCAGCTTGGGATTGGCGATCGCGATGTGCTTGTAGTCGCCGCTCTTGAGCACATCGCCCTTGTCATCCACATAGCCGGCCTTGGGGCTCCACAGCACCAGCGTGCCGATGGCGTAGGTAAAGCGCGAATCGGTCACGCCCTTGCCTTCCTTGGCCAGTTTTTCGGGTGTGGTGTCATCGGCGGCCAGCAGAATGCCGAAGGGCGCGCCGTTGTTGATCTGGGCGTAGAACTTGCCGGTGGCGCCAAACGACAGCTCGGCCTTGTGGCCTGTATCCTTCTCAAACTCGGCCGCAATCTTCTTCATGGGCGCGGTGAAGTTGGCTGCCACGGCGACCGCCACTTCAGCGGCCTGCGCCTGCGCAGACCACAGGCCCAGCACGACTGTGCCGATCACGGCCGCAGAGCGAGCCAGTTGAAAGGAAAAACCGGTGGAGCGGGCAGTGATCTGAGTCATTGAAATTTCGCTATTCATTGATGGAATAGCGAGTGTAACGTGAATGAACAACTGAGGTCGAGCGGGGAAATTGACTGTCAGGGCATGATGGCGGCCTATGTCAGACACAGAAAATTTCGAACAAGAACAATTGGATATGGCCGGCGACGAGGCTGTGCCGGGTGGCGCACTATCGTCCGACTCGGTTTCCCAGGCGCTGGGCTATGACATGGCCGACCGTCGCATTGCCATCCTGCGCGGGATTGCGCAAAGCGGCTCCATCTCCCAGGCAGCACGTGACGTGGGCGTGAGCTACAAGGCGGCCTGGCAGGCCATCGATACCCTGACCAATCTGGCTGGCGTGCCGCTGGTCGAGCGCAGCGTGGGCGGCGCCGGGGGCGGTGGTGCACAGATCACGCCAGCGGGCGAGGAATTGCTGCATGCGGCCGAGGCCATGATGCGCTTGCGTACCGAGTTGCTGCAGCGCATGCAGGCCGGCACGCCTGGTGGGGGGCAGCCCAATCTGGGCCTGATGACCAGCATGCGCAATCAGTGGCCTTGCAGCGTGCTCAAGGTCGAGTCCATAGGCGGGCAGATTCGGGTCTGGCTGCGTGCCGCAAGCGATGCAGGCTCGGACTGGACGATTGCTGCGCGCATCACGCCCGAAAGCTATGAGCTGCTGGGCCTGGCGCCCGGTGTGCAGGTGCTGGCGTTGTGCAAGGCCACGGCCGTCAAGGTCTGGCTGGGGAAGGAGCGGCCTGCTGGGTCCACGCAGCCCATCAATATCTGGCCTGCCGTGGTGCAGCGCGCGACCTATGGCGCAGCCACGGTGACGGAAGAGAGCCTGGCTTCCGATGAAGCCATCTGTCGTTTGAGCTGGGGTGCTCAGATCGTAGGCTTTGCGCCGGCCATGAGCGGGCTGGTGGCCGATGACAATGTCTGGCTGGAGGTGGCCGAGTCGGCGGTAGTCGTGGCGATGGCCTCCCACTGAAACACGACTGGCGCAAATTCGGATCTGGCTTGGTGTTTTGTCGGTAGGCATGCCTGTTGAGCATTCTTGCTTGCGTAAACCAAAAAAAGACCGCCGGTCCTTTCAGACGGGCGGTCAAAAGGGAGCTTTCGGGCAACCGGACTCCCACGTTGAACTGAAATTTCTTAGTCCACTTTCAAGCCGATTTCCTTGATCAGCGGTGCAAACCGGGCGCGTTCCTTGGCATGGTGGTCCACGAAGTCCTGGCGGCTCATGCGCGGCTCGGGCGTGGCACCCAGACCCTGGATCACATCGACCACGCTCTTTTGCTCCAGTGCCTTGATCACGCTGGCGCGCACGGCATCCACCACGGCTGCGGGCGTGCCGGCCGGCGCGTAGACGCCGAACAGTGTGTCGGCATCGAAGCCCGGCAGGCCGCTCTCGGCCAGCGTGGGTACCTTGGGGTACAGAGGTGAGCGGTGCGGGCTGCCTATGGCCAGCAGCTTGAGCTTGCCGGCCTCGACCTGCTTGAGCCCCGGGCCCGGATCGAACCAGTATTGCAACTGACCGCTGAGCACATCGGTCAAGGCAGGGCCGGCACCCTTGTAGGGAATATGGCTGGCATCGACCTTGGCCGCGCGCTTGAACATCTCACCGGCCAGATGAGGCGAGCTGCCAGGGCCTGGCGAGCCGTAGGATAGCTTGCCCGGATTGGCCTGCAGGTGCTTGATGAAGTCCTGCACATTGCTCACGGGAAGGCTGGGGTTGGTTTCCAGGAACACATGCACGCGTGCCACGGCCGCCACGGGGATCAAGTCCTTTTCAGGGTTGAACGGCAGCTTGCTGTAGATCAGCGGATTGATGCTGATGCCGCCGCCGCTGCTCAGCAGCAGCGTATAGCCGTCCTTGGCAGAGCGCACGGTTTCGCTGATACCGATATTGCCGTTGGCTCCTGGCTTGTTGTCCACCACCACGGACTGGCCCAGCACCTGGCTCATGGTGGGCGAGATCGCGCGCCCCATCACATCGGCGGCGCCGCCAGGGGCGAAGTTCACGATCAGGCGGATGGGGCGATCCGGCCATGTCTGTGCCTGGGCGGCCGGTGCCAGGCAAAGCGCCATGCCCAGGCTGGCCCAGCCTTTGGCGATCAGGGCGCGCAGCTGCCTGTGTGCAGAGGGGCGTTGAGTGATGGGAGTCTCCATATGCGTTTTCCTGCTTGTCATTGATAGCGATCAGTCCAGCTTGATGCCTGCGGTCTTGATGACCTCTCCCCAGCGCTTCTTCTCGGAGAGCCAGAACTCGCGCATCTGCTCGGGAGTGCTGGGCAGGGGCTCCAGGGCCAGTGATTCGAAGCGGGCCTGCACGGCCGGCGTCTTCAGGGTTTCCTGCAGCGTCCTGGACCACATCTGTATGGTGGCGTCATCCGTGCCCCTGGGGGCAACCAGGCCCTGCCAGGCGAAGGCCTCGAAGCCGGCCACGCCCTGCTCGATGAGCGTGGGCGTCTGAGGCAGAGTCTTGAGTCGCTGCGCACTGGCCACGCCGATGGCGCGGACCTTGCCCGTGTTGATGTGGGGCAAGCCTGCGGCGCTGTCCACCAGCATGAAGGGAATCTGGCCTCCGATCACATCCAGCATGGCCGGGCCGGCGCCGCGATAGGGGGCGTGGGTCATCTTCACGCCCATCTTCTGGGCCAGCAGTTCGGTGGCCAGGTGGTGCGGGGTGCCCAGCCCGGGAGATCCATAGCTGAGCTTGCCGGGGTTGGCCTTGGCCCAGGCCGCGAATTCCTGAAAGCTGCGCACCGGCAATTCGTTGTTGACAACCAGCAGCAGCGGAAAGCGCGCCAGCAGGCTGATGGGAACGAAGTCCTGCTCGGCGTTGTAGGCCAGCTTGGGGAACAGATGCGGGTTGGCGGCCAGGGTGGCGAAGTCGGCGGTGAAGACCAGGTTGCCATGGTCGCGCGAGCGCGCCGCATATTCTGCGGCGATGTTGGTGCCGGCGCCCGGCTTGTTGATCACCACGATGTTGCGATGGATGGGCTTGGCCCAGGCCTCGGCTACGCCGCGAGCCACGGCATCCGAGCCGCCGCCCGCGGCAAAGCCGACCACCCATTCCACGGGCCTGCCGGACGTCGGCTGGGCGTGGGCCGTACCCAGCATGAGCTGTACACCGCAAGCAGCGCCGGCTTTGAGAAAGGTTCTGCGCATGTTGTCTCCTTGTTGTTGAATTCGTGGGCCCGGTGCCTGCTGTCTTTCTCTTTGTTTTGCTGTCTTTTCCGGGCCTTCGATGCGTCTTCGCCGAGTCCTTGTCCTATGACGTGCGCTGCTGTGTCATGCTGATGAGCCGGTGCAGGGTACGTGTCATGGGTGTGGCTATGCCATGCCGCTCGCCCGCGCGCACCACCGCGCCGTGGATGGAGTCGGTCTCGGTGGGGCGCCCCGCCAGCAGGTCCTGCAGCAGCGATGGCTGGTGCCCCACATGATGGTTCAGGGCGTCCTCCACCGTGGCCTGGATGCGCAGGGCGTCCACGGCGATGCCGTTGGCCGCAGCCACGGCAACGACCTCGTCCAGGACTTCGCGGATCAGGCTGCGGCCCAGAGGACTGGCCAGTCCGTCAACGGTCTGGCGCGTGATGCCGCACAGACCGTTGAAGGCTGCATTGAAGGCCAGCTTCTCCCAGATGGCGGTCTCGACCTCGGGATCGATCTCGCAATGCAGGCCGGCGCGGTTGAGGTCGTCGCAGAAGTCCTGGAAGCCGGCGTCCACCTGTCCGGTGCGCGGCATGAAGCGGATCTTGCCGCTGCCCAGCGAACTCACTTTTCCGGGAGCCAGCAACCGGGCCGGCCATGTCGTCACACCCACGGCGATCTGCTGGGAATCGGCAAATCCGTGCAGGGTCTCGATATGTCCTATGCCGTTTTGCAGGCTGAGCAGCAGGGCCTCAGGCCCTATCAGGTGGGCAATGCTTTGCAGCGCGGCCTGGGTGTGGGCGGCCTTGGTGAAGATCAGCCAGCGCGCGGGCGGCTGCGTCAGCTCATGGGCCTGCAGGGCCTGAACGCCGGCGTGCAGCGGACCTTGGTCGGTCTCGCAGTGCACGCCGTGCTCGCGTATGGTCTGGAGCAACTGCGCGTTGACATCCACCAGCGTGACGGGGATGCCGGCCCGGGCCAGCCGGGTGCCGAACAGGGTGCCCATGGCCCCCGCTCCCAGGATGCCTACGGTGGCCGCTTGCGGCTCTTGTGTGTTGTGCATGTCTTGTCTCCGAGGGCTCGGGGCCGGGTCAGGCGACCTCGACCTCGACCAGAGTGGCGCGCGGGCTGCGCAGGGCGTCCCGCAGAACCTGGGGCAGCTGGGCTGCTTCGGTGACGCGCACGCCGTCGCAGCCCTGGCCCTTGGCCAGGGCCACAAAGTCGATGTCGGGCAGGTCCGTTCCCTCGACCTTCTCGCCCTCACGGTAGCCGAACACCCTGGAGAAATCCTGCAGGGCAGCGTAGCGGCGGTTCTTGACAATGATGTAGGTGACCGGCAGCTTCAGATGGGCGGCGCTCCACAGTGCCTGGATGGCGTACATGGCCGAGCCGTCGCCGATGACGCCTATGACCTTCTTGTCGGGCTTGGCCAGCGCGATGCCTACGGAAGCAGGCAGGCTGTGGCCCAGTCCGCCGCTGCACATGGTGAAGAAGGTCTCGGCAGCGTAGATGGGCAGATGGGCCTGGATGATGGAGCGCGAGCCAGGCGCCTCCTCGACGATGATGCTGTCGCGCGATCGCACCTGGGCCAGTGTGTGCATGAGGAAGGCATCGCTCATCAGCTCGCCTGGCTCGGGTGCCGCCGGCGCCGGCATGGCGGGCCGGGGCTGGAGCGCGGGGCGCGGATGCGTCGGGGGGCGGGTCAGCAGCTCCTGCACGCCCATGCGAATATTGCCCACGGCCGCGTCGCCAACGGGTGCCCAGGCGGCGATGGCGGGGTCCTCGATGAGCTGGAACAGCTGCGTGCCTTCGGCGATGAAGGGGCCGTGGCCTTCGACGTGGTAGGTGAAGGCAGGTGCGCCGATGACGAAGACCACGTCATGGCCCGAGAGCCTGTCCACGATGCGCTCGCGCATGGCGGGCAGGAAACCGCCGAACAGCGCATGGTCCTCGGGGAAGCCGCAGCGCCCGCTCATGGGCGCCACATAGACGCGCGCCTGGTGGCGTTCGGCCAGGGCCTGGACGGCCTCGAAGGCCTGGCTGCGGTCCACGGCCGCTCCGACCACGAAGGCCGGTGTGCGCGCACTCTCCAGCGCCTGGCCTATGCTGTCCAGCAGGCGTGGGTCGGGTCGGGTTTCGAAGCCGACTTTGCGCAGCGTGATGGGTTCGCAGGGCACATCCCAGTCATCGGCGGGAATGGAGACGAAGACCGGGCCGCGCGGCTCCTGCATGGCGATGTAGTAGGCGCGCGCCAGAGCCTGGGGCACGTCCTCGGCGCGTGCAGGCTCACAGCTCCACTTCACATAGGGC
Source organism: Comamonas thiooxydans (assembly GCF_002157685.2). NCBI lineage: Bacteria > Pseudomonadati > Pseudomonadota > Betaproteobacteria > Burkholderiales > Comamonadaceae > Comamonas > Comamonas thiooxydans. The sequence goes on along the minus strand of NZ_AP026738.1, from coordinate 5,082,154 downwards.
TTGGGCAGCTCGGCGGCCTGGTTGGAATGCAGGAAGGGGTCGAACTGCAGCAGCGAGCGCGTCTGCTGGCCGGCCGTGATGACCATGGGCGTGCGGTTCTTGAAGGCCGTGAAGATATTGGCCATGGCGTGGCCCACGCCGGCGGCCGAATGCAGGTTCACGAAGCTGGCATTGCGCGTGGCCTGGGCATAGCCGTCAGCCATGCCCACGACCACGGTTTCCTGCAGACCGAGGATGTATGAGAAGTCCTCGGGATAGTCGCGAAACAAGGGCAGCTCGGTGGAGCCCGGGTTGCCGAAGATGCGCGTCATGCCCAGCTCGCGCAGCATGTTGATGACGGCATGGCGTACGGTGAAGACCTCGGCGGCCTGGGCATTGGGGGCGGTGTTGGCGGGCAAAAAATTCTCCTTGGATCGGGCTGGCACTGGGCCTTGGCACTGTTGGCATCAATCCTGCCTTTGGAGATAATTTCCAGCAATTGAATAAATCATCTAAGAGATATTCGTTTAATGGATATATCAGGCCTGGATCTCAATCTGTTGCGTGTTTTCGATGCGGTGTTCCGCCACGGCAGCGTCAGCCGCGCTTCGCAGGAGCTGGGTCTTTCCCAGCCCGCAGCCAGTCAGGCGGTGACGCGGCTGCGCCATTTGCTGGGTGATCCGCTGTTCGAGCGCATGCATGGGGGCGTACGCCCCACGCCGCGTGCCGAGCGGCTGGCTCAGGCGGTAAGAACTGCGCTGGCAACGCTGGAGGTGGCCTTGGCAGAGGCACACAGTTTTGATCCCTTGCAGGCGAATCAGTGCTTTCGCATTCACCTCAGTGACATCGGTGAGGCGCGCTTCCTGCCACCGCTGATGCAGGCCTTGAGAGGCCGGGCGCCCCATGTGCAGCTGGAAACCCTGCCCATGCCCATGGGCGAGATTGCCGATGCCCTGGATCGCGGCTCGCTGGATATCGCCATCGGCTTTCTGCCTGGTGTGACGGGCACGCAGCAGAAGGTGCTGCTGTCCGACCACTACGCCTTGTTGCTGCGTCAAGGGCATCCGGTTCTCAAGGGTTTGAAGGCCGAGAGACTGAGCGCTGAACATTTGCGCGGGCTCGACTATGTGGCCGTGCGCTCGCATTCCGAGACGCTGCGCATTCTGCGCAAGCTCGAGTTGCAGGATCAGGTGCGGCTGTCGGCGGCCCACTTCATGGCCGTGCCTTCCATCGTGCATCAGACGGATCTGGCCGTCATCATGCCCGCCGAGATTGCCGAGACCTTTGAAGCGCAGGGCGGATATGTGGTGCTGCAGGCCGATCTGCCGGAGAGTGCTTTCGATGTCTCTTTGCACTGGAGCTGGCGCTTTGCGCAGGAGCCCGCGAACCAGTGGCTGCGGGAATTGGTCAGCGAAGTGTTCGGGCAGCGCAGATAAGGGGCTAAGCCCCCATACGTACCCGCTTCGTGTGGCCGCTGCCCCTGCGTCGGGCGCCCCAGCGGAGGCTTGTTGCCTTGGGATGACTCAGCGGCAATAAAAAAGCGCCAGGCTATAAGGCTCTGGCGCTTGATGGGGCTGCGATGGCAGCTATCTTTAATGAAGTTCTTTGCCCTTGAGCTCGGGAATCAGAAAGACCGTGGCCAGCATGTCCAGCACATAGATGGCGGCCAGCAGTGCAATGGCCACCTGGAAAGAGTAGGCCATGGCCAGCGCACCGATGACGACCGGGCCCAGGCCCCCGACGGCGCGGCCGATGTTGAACAGCACGTTCTGAGCCGTGGCGCGGGCCTCGGTGGGGTAGGCTTCGCTGATGACGGCGCCATAGCCGCCCATCATGCCGTTGACGCACAGGCCCATGATGGCTCCCACCCACAGCATGGCCGTGGCATCGGTGAGCTGGGAATAGGCCAGCACCGAGATCACGGAGCCGACCTGGAAGATCAGGAAAGTGGGCTTGCGGCCGATGCGATCGGCCAACTGGCCGAAGACCCAGATGCCCAGCGACATGCCGATGATGGTGACGGCCGTCCACACCGACGACTTGGTCAGGCTGAAGCCCATCTGCTTGGACAGAAAGCTGGGCATCCAGATCATGATGCCGTAGTAGCCGAAGTTCTGTACCGAGGTCAGCACGATCACGCCCAGGCTGATCTTGCGCGTGGCCTTGTCCTTCATCAGCAGTTTCAGGCATTGCATGGCCGAGGGCTGCTCTTTCTTGCTGCGTGCCACGAACACTTCGGGCTCATGCAGCTTGTTGCGGATGACCCAGGCCACGACAGCAGGAATCACGCCGACCAGAAACATGCCGCGCCAGCCGATGGAGGGCAGCAGCAGCGGGGTCAGCATGGCTGCGCCCAGCACGCCCAGTTGCCAACCCAGAGCCACATAGGACGAGACTCGTGCGCGATGGCGGGCGGGCCAGGCTTCGGCGGCCAGTGCCATGCCGATGCCGAACTCGCCGCCCAGGCCGATGCCGGCAATGGTGCGGTAGATCAGCAAGTCCCAGTAGCCCTGTGCAAAAGCACACAGGCCGGTAAAGACGGCAAACAGCACAATCGTCCAGGTCAGCACGCGGATGCGGCCATATTTGTCGCTGAGCATGCCGAAGACGATGCCGCCGAAGACAGCACCGATCAAGGTCCAGGTCACGAGAGAGCCAGCCTGGCCGGGCGTGAGGTTCAGGTCCTTGGAGATGGCCGAGAGCATGAAGCCCAGAATCAGCAGGTCAAAGCCGTCCATGGCGTAGCCGACGGCCGAGCCCATGAGTGCTTTCCAGCTGTATCCGTTGACTTCTGTTGGAGCGGCGGGCGCGGCTATGCCTGCCACGGCGCCTGTGGTTTGTGTGGTCACGGGAGAGTCCTTGAGCGAAGACGGACTTCGGGTGCCTGCAGGCCGGCTTTTGCAGAAAAAAGCAGACCCTCGCTGGGCGCAAGACCAGCGCGCGGGCACGCAGCGTGCGTGCAGCATCCTTGAGGTGCAACGGGCACGAAAAAGTCCTTGAAGGGGAGTTTGAGCGGCTGGAGCATGGCGGCGCGGCCTGCGTTGATTTCTGCAGGGCAGAAAGGGCAGTGCGGCGCCATGTCGCCTCTGTAAAAAGCGAAAAGCCCCAGCTGCGTGAGCAACTGGGGCTTATATTTGGTGGTCGTAGCGGGACTCGAACCTGCGACATCAGCATTATGAATGCTGCGCTCTAACCAACTGAGCTATACGACCGACAGTGCGCAATTCTAGAGGTAAAACAGTGGCCCGGCGGCAAACTTGGGAATTTTTTTATCCGGCAGCACCAGGCAAAGAAAAAACCGCAGTGCTTTTGCAAACACTGCGGTTTTCTGTTTGGTGGTCGGGGCGGGACTTGAACCTGCGACATCAGCATTATGAATGCTGCGCTCTAACCAACTGAGCTACACGACCGAAGACAGCGATTATATGCAAAAAATCGCTGCTTCAATCGGTTTTCTGAAATTTCTCGCGAAAAATCTGCTGCTTACTGATGGGTGAAGTTGGCGGGGCGCTTGTTCACAAAGGCGTCCATGCCCTCCTTCTGGTCCTGTGTGGCAAACAGGGCGTGGAACAGGCGGCGCTCGAACATCACGCCATCGGACAGTCCGCTCTCGAAGGCGCGGTTCACGGACTCCTTGGCTGCCATCACGGCCAGCTGAGAGAAGCCGCTGATGATGATGGCGGCGCCCAGTGTCTCTTCCATGAGCTTGTCAAAGGGCACGACGCGGCTGACCAGGCCGGCACGCTCGGCCTCGCTGGCATCCATCATGCGGGCCGTCAGCGCCATGTCCATGGCCTTGGATTTGCCCACGGCGCGGGGCAGGCGCTGCGTGCCGCCGGCACCGGGAATCACGCCCAGCTTGATCTCGGGCTGGCCGAACTTGGCGTTATCGGCGGCGATGATGAAGTCGCACATCATCGCCAGCTCGCATCCACCGCCCAGGGCAAAGCCGCTGACGGCGGCAATCACGGGCTTGCGGATGCTGCGAATGGTTTCCCAGTTGCGCGTGATGTAGTCGCCGCCATAGGCGTCGGCAAAGCTGTACTTGGCCATGGCACCGATGTCGGCACCGGCGGCAAAGGCGCGTTCGCTGCCGGTGATGATCATGCAGCCAATGCTTTTGTCGGCATCGAACTTCCTAAGTGCATCACCCAGTTCGTCCATGAGCTGGTCGTTCAGGGCATTGAGCTGCTTGGGACGGTTCAGCGTGATGACGCCGACTTTTTCCGCTTCCACGCGGACTTCGATGGTTTCGTAGGCCAAGTTTGTCTCCTGCTAAAGAATGAATGGCTGCTGCCAAGAATAACCGCTGAGTCTGGCTGCCGGCTGTCGCGCTGCAACGGCACTTAGGGGCTGGGTTCAGGCCGCAATGCCCGCCAGCCAGCGCTCTGCAGCGGCCTTGTCGCTGATTTCCAGCCCCAGATTGCTGATGGGGCTGGCGCTATCTGCATCCTCGCTGGCGGCTTTGGCGAGCAGGCCGCCCAGGTTCAGCGTCAGCTGCAGAATCTGCTGGTCGCGTGCCACCCAGGCCGTGAGCTGATTGGAGCCGGCCGCGTACAACTGCACATCGTCCAGTTTGCTGATGCGCCAGCGCTGACCATCGGCCTCGACGGCCAGCCACTCATCTCCAGCCATCATGCCGGCCTGCTCGGCAGCACCGCCGCGCAGCACGGTCTTGATCTGCACGCTATGGTTTTCCTGGACGCGCAGACCCAGTTTCTGCGCCAGCTGTGCGGGCTCGGCCTTGCTCTTGATGCCATGCCGGGCCAGCAGCTCGCGCAGCGGCAGGTCCTCGGTGGAATGCACCCAGGTTTGCAGCTGTCCGGCAATCTCGGGGTTGCCCACTTCGCTGACCACGGTCAGTACATCGGCTTCGCTGATGGGGCCGCCTTCACTGCAGCGCCACAGGCCGCGCATCACATCGTCCAGGCTGCTCGTGCCGTGGGCGCGCAGAGCCAGGTCAAGGCACAGAGCGACCAGCGAGCCCTTGGTGTAGTAGCTGACCGTGTGATTGGCAGTGTTCTCGTCCTGGCGGTAGTACTTGACCCAGGCGTCGAAGCTGGCCTCGGCCACGGATTGCACCAGGCGGCCCGGCGTCTGCAGCACCTGATTGATGGTGCGTGTGACGAGCTTGAGATACTGGCTGTTGTCCAGCAGCCCGGCACGGCGCAGGAACAGATCGTCGTAGTAGCTGGTAAAGCCTTCAAAGAACCACAGCAGCTCGGTGTAGTTCTCCTGCTCGTAGTCGTAGCGGGCCAGTTCGGCCGGGCGCAGGCGCTTGACGTTCCAGGTGTGGAAGTACTCGTGGCTGATCAGGCCCAGCAAGGTGTTGTAGCCCTCGCCGGCCTTGGCCTCTCCCTTGCGCGGCAGATCGCGGCGGCCGCAGATCAGCGCCGTGCTGTTGCGGTGCTCAAGGCCGCCATAGTTGTCATCGACCACATTGAGCATGAAGACATAGCGGTCCATGGGCGGCTGGCTGCCGTCGGCATGCCAGAAGGCGATTTCGGTCTCGCAGATCTTTTTCGTATCGGCCAGCAGGCGCTCGCCATCAAAGCTGGGCGCGGCACCGGCGACCACAAACTCATGGGGCACGCCGCCGGCCTCAAAGCTGCCGCGCCAGAAGCGGCCCATCTCCACGGGGCAGTCCACCAGCTCGTCGTAATGGGCTGCCGTGTAGAGGCCGAAGCCGTTGGCATCGACTTGCGCGGGCGTGAGGCCGGTGGCCACCTGCCAGCCCTCGGTGGCGGGGCTGCCGAGCAGCTCCAGCGCATGGAGGCGGTCTTCCTGATCATGCACGCGCAGGCACAGGCTGGTGCCGTTGAAGAATCCACGCCGGCGATCCAGCCAGGCTGTGCGCACCGAGGTGTCATAGGCGCAAACCTGATAGCTGATAACGCACGCTGAATCAGCGTTGCAGGCGATTTTCCATTGATTCTTGCTGAGCTGTTGCACGGTCACGGGCTCACCGTTCTGCGTGGCCTTCAAGCCCTGCAGATTCTTGGAGAATTCGCGCACCAGATAGCTGCCCGGAATCCACACCGGCAGCGACAGCAGCTGCTGCGCTGCAGGCTGGGCGATATGCAGCTCCACATCGAAAAGATGGGCGTCCACCGCGCTGGCCTGCACGGCGAAGCGGATGTCGGGGCGAATGCCGGATGTGTTGAGAACAGAGGTCATGGCAGCTCCAGAAATGCGGGCCGGAGCATGCGAACCTAGCGCAGCGCGCCTGAAACTGCATCAGGTGCGCGCTGCTCCGGCAATGAGACAGAGATTACTTGGCGGCGGCCAGGTGCTTTTCGACCTCGGCAGCCGAGATGGCGCCGGGCACACGCACATTGTTGGAGAAGATCACGGTGGGCGTGCCGGTGATCTTGTACTTGCGGCCGAAAGCCAGATTGCGCTGGATGGCGGCGGGGTCGCACTGGGCGGCAGCCGCATTCTTGCTGTTCAGCATCTGATCCTGCCAGGCCTTGGCCTGATCCTTGGCGCACCAGATATTGCGCGACTTCTCGGCCGAGTCAGGGCTCAGGATGGGGTAGAGGAAGAGGTAGATGGTGACGTTGTCCACGCTCTGCAGGTCTTTTTCGAAGCGCTTGCAGTAGCCGCAGTTCGGGTCTTCAAACACGGCCATCTTGCGCTCGCCCTTGCCGTGCACGATGGTGATGGCGTCCTTGATGGGCAGTTGCTTGAAGTCCACGGCCGTGAGCTGGGTCATGCGGTCTTCGGTCAGGTTGCGGCGCGCCTTGGTGTCGATCAGCTCGCCCTGAATCAGATAGTTGCCCTTGGCATCGGTGTAGAAGATGTCCGTACCCACGCGTACTTCGTACAGGCCGCTCATGGGGGTGGAGCGCACCTCGTCGATTTTCTCGAGCTGGGGAATGCGCTCGGTCAGCGTCTTCTTGAGATTGGCATCCTGGGCATGCACGCTCAGGCCGAAGGTCAGGCTGGCGGTGGCCAGCAGGCAGGCAACAAGTTTCATGGAAGATGTCATGGGCTGCAGCGCGCTGCAGCGTGGAAAGAATGAGGTCGGCTGCCATCCACTATGCATGGACGGCAGGGCTGTTGCTTGGAGTACGGACTGAGTCAAGGGTTCCCTGAGCCGTCTTCTCAGAGCAGACCCATGGCCTGCTTGGCCATCCAGGACTTGAGCAGGCCGCTGCGCTCAAAACCCTTCATGCCCCAGTTGCGCAGCATCTGCACAGGCACTTCGGGACGGGAAAACAGCTGCTGCAGCCCGTCCATGGCCAGGCCCATGGGGGCCAGAGATGCCTTGCGCTCACGTTCGTACTGGCGCAGCAGCTTCAGATCGGCGGGGCTGCGCCAGTAGTCGCGCTCCTGAAGGATGCGTGCCAGCGTCTGCACATCGCCCAGGCCCAGGTTCAGACCCTGGCCGGCCAGCGGGTGGACGTTGTGGGCGGCGTCACCCGCCAGCACCCAGCTTTGCTGGCTGTTCCTGTCCAGCGGTCCGCACCAGCGATCGGCTACAGCCTGCTGCAGCGGCCAGGTGGCGCGCTCGGCCACCAGCTCCAGCTGGCCCAGAGCATCCTGGCTGATGGACTGCAGGCGGGTGGTAAAGCTTTCTTCGTCGCTTTTCAGCCAGTCAGGCACCAGCGATTGTTCCAGAGACCAGACAACGGCCACTTCGTGACCGTCGGGTCCGCCCATGGGCAGAAAGGCCAGGATTCCTTCCGGCGTGAACCACTGGCGTGCAATGCCGCCATGTGGCAGCTCACAGCTCAACCGGGTGGCAATGGCGTGCTGGGAATAGGGTGTGACGGAGAACTCCACGCCAAATTCGGTGCGTGTGCTGCTGGAGCGGCCTTCGCAGACGGCGGTGAGTGCGGCCTCCACCGGTTCCTTGACGATTTCCACCTGGGGTTGATAGCGCACTGCCTCGGCCAGGCGCTGCTCCAGCGCGGGGACATCGACGATCCAGGCCAGTGCCGGCACTTCCTGAGAAGCTGCGTCGAACTGGACCTGACCGTCCAGATCACCAAACACCTGCATGCCGACCACGGGTGTGGCATCCTCGTCGTCAGGCCAGCAGCGCAACGACTGCAGCACGGCCCTGGAACTGGCATTGAGCGCATAGGCGCGCACATCCTTTTGTTGCGGGGATCGCGGCTGAGGCGGCGCCACCAGCGCCACACGCAGACGCTCACGCGCCAGCAAAAGAGCCAAGGTCCGGCCCACAATGCCGGCTCCACGAATACATACATCAAAGGTTTGCGCCATGTCCGGCATTGTAGGAGGCGCGGACAGGGCCTGCGCTCATGGAGGAAACCTCACGTCATGCGGTCGCCGACTGCAGTCAACTATGTTGTTGATAGCGAGCTGTGCAGGTCAAGCAGGGACTAGAGGGCAAAATGAGAGATGAATCCGTAATCGAAGGAGATGTGATGACCGACACCGCCTATGACGTGCAGGGCCGGATTGCCGAACTGTGGATCTACCCCGTCAAATCCTGCGCCGGTATTGCCGTGCCGAAGGCCGAGCTCTCGCGCCATGGCCTGCAATGGGACAGGCACTGGATGGTGGTCGATGCCAATGGCGATTTCTTGACCCAGCGCAGTCATCCGCGCATGGCGCTGATCCGGCCCGAGATTACGGAGGAATACTTGCTGCTGCATTTTCCGGGCATGGACAGCTTGCAGATTCCTTTGCTGGTACAGGGCGGCAAATGCCGTGCGCGGGTCTGGAAGGATACGGTCGATGCCTGGGACCTCGGCGAATGGGCCGCGCCTGCACGCAGCTGGCTGAGCCGGGTTCTGGCGCAGGACTGCCATCTGGTGCGCTTTGATGGTTCGCAACCGCGCCGGGCCAGCGAACGCTGGGTGGGCGATGGCGATGCTCCGGTGCATTTTGCCGACGGCTATCCTTTGCTGCTGCTCAGCCAGTCGGCCGTGGATGAGCTCAATCAGCGGCTGACGCAGGCTGGCGAGGCAGCTGTCGATGCGCGGCGCTTTCGTCCGAATATCGTGATTGCCGATATCGAGGCCCATGATGAAGATCGTGTGGAACAGCTGGATCTGCCCCAGTTGCCCGGTCTGAGCCTGCTGCCCTGCAAGCCCTGTACGCGCTGCCCGATTCCCGATGTAGACCCCGACACCGCCATACCCGGCACGGCAGTGGGAGATTCAATTTCCATTTATCGCCAAGATCCGCGTGTGGATGGTGCTATTACTTTTGGTATGAATGCCATAGTGCTGGGTCTGCCAAGTGTTGCGGATGCTGCAGCGGAGCTGGTTGTGGGCCAGCAACTGGCGGGCAATCTGCGCTTTGATTGAGGGTGTAGGCCTTTGACCCTCAAAGACTTGGGGCATCCCTGTAGTAGTGATGCAGCAGAACCAGTGTCCAATAAGGCCATTGGCAGCAGCAACGAGGGGAGGGCGGCATGGCTGAATTCAAATCTGGCGATTTCGTGGTTCTCACCGGGGGCAGTGCTTTTGCCGGAAAGATCGCGCGCCTGACTTTTCGTGCCCCCGACAGAGATTTCTGTCTGCCGGACGGTCATGGCCATATTGGCTGTGAGGCCGGAGACTGGGTGCTGGAGTTTGCCCAGAAGGTGCCCGCCTTGATGCGCAGCTGTCGGACTCCCTGCATGACCAAATATCTGTGCAGTCCGCAATCCCAGTTCCGACGGCTGGAGGAGACTGCCGGGTTGGAGCAACTGTTTGGCCCCATGCGACAGAGTTCGCCGGCGTTGACCGCTGATTGATCCGACATTTCCCGGAATTTTTCTCCCAAGCCTGTCTTTGCGCAGGCTTTGTTGCTTTCTGGCCGGAACCGCGGCGCAATCTACCGCAGATGAGCAGAGATTGCCGGGTCATTACAATCGGGGGCTTTCCGTGGCCAAACCAGGACGAAACTCTGAGTGAACAGAGTGCCTATGGGTCACGCTTCAAAAGAACCGGATTCGCGACGATGCGGATCGGGCACTTCCGCCACATGGGTGTGGTGCCGGGTAGTGCATTGATACATAAGGAATTTCCATGAGCCTCAAATGCGGCATCGTGGGCCTGCCCAACGTGGGCAAGTCCACTCTTTTCAACGCGCTGACCAAGGCCGGCATCGCTGCCGAGAACTATCCCTTCTGCACGATCGAGCCCAACACCGGCGTGGTGGAAGTGCCTGATCCGCGTCTGGATCAGCTCTCCGAGATCGTCAAGCCCGAGCGCATCGTTCCCGCTATCGTGGAGTTCGTGGACATCGCCGGTCTGGTGGCCGGTGCTTCCAAGGGCGAAGGACTGGGCAACCAGTTCCTGGCCCATATCCGCGAAACCGATGCCATCGTCAACGTGGTGCGCTGCTTTGAAGATCCCAACGTGATTCACGTGGCGGGCAAGGTGGACCCGATTTCCGACATCGAAGTCATCCAGACCGAGCTGTGCCTCGCCGATCTGGCCACGGTGGAAAAGGCTTTGAATCGCTACAGCAAGGCCGCCAAGTCCGGTAACGACAAGGAAGCCGCCAAGCTGGTGGCACTGCTGACCCCCATTCAGGCCGCCCTGAATGAAGGAAAGCCCGCCCGTGTGGTGTCGGTGTCCAAGGAAGATGCTCCCCTGCTCAAGCCTTTCTGCCTGATCACTGCCAAGCCTGCCATGTTTGTCGGCAACGTGTCCGAAGACGGCTTTGAAAACAATCCTTTTCTGGATCGTCTCAAGGAATATGCAGAAGCTCAGGGCGCACCCGTGGTCGCCATCTGCGCCAAGATCGAGGCCGAGATGGCCGAGATGGAAGACGAAGACCGCGATATGTTCCTGCAGGAGCTGGGCCTGGAAGAGCCTGGTCTGAACCGCCTGATCCGTGCAGGCTTCAAGCTGCTGGGCCTGCAGACCTATTTCACCGCCGGTGAAAAGGAAGTGCGTGCCTGGACTGTGCGTGTCGGCGCGACGGCTCCCCAGGCCGCGGGCGTGATTCACGGTGACTTCGAGCGCGGTTTCATTCGTGCCCAGACCATTGCCTTTGAAGACTTCGTCGCTTTCAAGGGCGAACAGGGTGCCAAGGACGCCGGCAAGATGCGCGCCGAAGGCAAGGAGTACATCGTCAGGGACGGCGATGTGATGAACTTCCTGTTCTCCCCCAAATAAGCACGATTGACATGCACCCTGGCCACATATGGATGTCCATGTGTGCCCAGGTGTCATCGTCATTGAAGGGCGCAACCGGCAGATGCTTGCGGCGGCATTGTGGAATCAATCAGTGTCGCGGCGGCAGTCCAGCCCCGCTATCGAGCACCAACGGGATGCAGTACAAGGCAGCGCTCAGCCGCCGGCGTTGTACCGGAGATAGCGATCACTGGTATCGGCAGGCGGTGCATCCATCCAGCGAGGGCGGGCTGCTTCTGCTTGCTGAGTCCGCCGGACTCAAATTTCCGGGGCGGCGGTACTGCTGCGATTGCAGGCCTAACCCACGGCGATGAGTTGCGGTTGACCGTCGCAGCTCACGGAGCTTATGACACACAGCCCACTGCATGTCGCCCCGGTACACCCATTGCTCCCCCGAGAGAGAATGCCCGGAGGTGCAAAGGCGATGTCTTTGTGTATCGCAATGAGAACGACTGCCGCATGCAAGCGCTTTGGACGCAGGCCAGCCATGGCTGGCGCGGCAATCACCGGCGCAGCTTGGTGGAGACCATGCTGCATTGCATCAAGCAACTGGGTGAGAGGGTGATGCTGCCTGGGTTTGAACCTGGCAGCTCAATGAGCTGACTATCAGACCTCAAGGCTTCACTTCGACGACTTGTTCGAAACCCCCAAAGATCATGCGCTTGCCGTCGAAGGGCATGGGCGGGTTGCCGGGGGCGGATGGGTCCATGCGCGGGTCTTCCATCATCTTCTTCATGGCTGCGTCGCGCGTAGCCTTGTCCGGCCATTCGACCCATGAAAAAGCCACTGTCTCCTCGGCCGTGGCCTGAACCGAGCGGCGGAAGTCGGTGACTTTGCCATCGGGGACGTCATCTCCCCAAGCCTCGATCACCCTGATTGCGCCGAGCTCGATGAATATCGGGTCGAACTTGCGCGCGTGCTCGATGAACTTCTGCTTGTTGGCGGTGGGGACAGCGATCACGAAACCATCGATATATGACATCTCTTCACTCCTGCTGAATTGACCGTTAGATGCGGAGCTAGCGCCGCATTCACAATGCCCGCAGGGCCAGCTGGGCCCTTTGAGCTCGCAGATCACGCTCCAGCAACCCAGGCTGAGCATGGCCTTTCAATTTTGTCTGTGGCGACCGGGAACCTGAGCAGCCAATGCTGCATGCATCCTGCTCTTCAACTCGATGTCAGTCGAGCGGTTCGCTGAAAATGTGGTGGCAGTTTTCGCGTTGATCGTAATGCAGCTCACCTGCGCAGAAGCTGAAGTTTGTGACAGACAGATTCTGGCCGTCGGCAAGATCCGTTGCAGTCTTTGCTGCTGCCAGGGCAACGCAGACATTGTTGAGCGGCATTGCAACCTTTCGTCATTCTTTCTTGTGTTCATCAAGCATCAGCACCGGTGCCGCCTCCATGACGGACTCAGATAGGGACTGGCTATGGCTTTGCGTTGTGTCCCGAAAGTCTGCTACTCGCTGTGCCGGACTTTTGGTGAATACAACAACTTTGTTGCGACCTGTCGTCTTGGCCTTGTACAGCGCCTCATCGGCCGAACGGATCACCGAGGCTACGTCTGCATCGTGTTCTGGCTCCCAGGCCGCGCAACCAATGCTGACTGTGATGTAGCCGAATTCGCTTCCGGAGTGCTCGACAGAGAGTTGCGAAACGGCGGCGCGGATGCTTTCTGCAAGGCATGAAGCGCCCTCTAGAGATGTATCCGGCAAAACAACGATGAACTCCTCGCCTCCATAGCGAGCTGCGATATCTCCTGGCCTGCGAATATTGTCACCAATGCATTTGGCTATGGTTGCGATGACGTCATCCCCGGCTTGGTGTCCGTATGTGTCGTTGTAGACCTTGAATCTGTCAATGTCGACGAATAGCAATGAAAAGATACTATGGTTTCGTCTTGCCCTGTGCCATTCCTGATCCAGCATCTCGTCGAGTCTGCGGCGGTTGTTCAAGCCCGTCAGCCCATCGGTACGAGCTAGCAAGGCCAGCTCCGACTCTGCGCGTATTCGTCGCTTGAGCTGTGTCACGAAAGCAAAGGACAAGCCGATAAAGGCTGCTGTGAGCACCCCCATCAGACAGGCAATGATCAGTGCACGCTGTCGCCAAGCCGTGAAAATATCGGAGTGCGCTTTCGCGACCATGATAATGAACGGCAAGCTCGGAAGATTCTTGAAGTAGTACAGGCGATGAGTGCCATCGAGGTAGGAGGTATCTGAAAAGCTGCCCTCAGGTTCGGCAATGAACCGCTTGAATGTGTTTGCGTTTCGTATATTGCGCCCTATGACCTTGGCATCAAAGGGTTGGCGCATCATCATCGCACCATCTTTTCTTATCAATGCGAGTGATCCATTCTCACCCAGCGACAGCCCGGAAAATAGTTTTCTGAAGTATTCAAGTTGGACATCGATCAGCACTACGCCTGCGAAAGAGCCGTCTGCATGAGAAATCCGACGGCTCAGGGGAATGCTCAGGGCGCCGTCATGCAGTGGTGATGCGTATGGGTCTCCCACATAGAGCCCCGTGGCTGAATTTTCTCGATGTACGGTGAAGAAGTCATGGCCAGATAAGTTGACATTGCCTGGGTTGACTTTCTGTGCATCGATGGCAATGTTTCCCTCGGTATCCAAGACCAGAATTGATCCCAAATAGGATGCAGTCGCAGCTTTGTCGAACAAGGCAACTTCGCGCAGATGCGGCGATGCCGCCATCACTTCGGGATCGTTCAATCCATCAATCACGGCCTGCAATGACAGCGAATAAAGTTCGAGATTTCGAACCACATCATTTTCGGCGAGAAGAGCCACATTACGCGATGTTTCCACCGCGTGCTTCATCGTGTCCAGCCGACTTTGATAAAGAGCCGCCGCGCAGATCGCCGCCATCGAGAGCGCAATTGCTCCAGCCACGAAGAGCATTGCATAGGAGATGCTGGAGAAGTGACTACGATCAATAGCAAACCAATGAGTTGATTTCATATTGTCTAAGCACCTGCACTGGTGATATCGAGCTTGTAAAGATTGTGCTTGAATAAGTCAGCACAGCGCTTTCTTCACATTTCACAACAGTCTGCTTTGATGGCTCTTGGGGATTTCGGCCATAGACGGTTTGTGATCGCAGGGGCGAGCTTCACCACACCTCGATTCGCCGACAGTGCTGAGCGCTTGCTTCTCGAGGAAATCTAGCCTCTGGTCGAAAAAAGCTTTTGCACCAGCGGATGTAGTACCTTCCTGCTTGCACCAATCGCGAAGAAGTGCTCCTCCACGCCCTCGCAATCGCCCAAACGCTTCACCTCATATCGGGTCGTCAAGTCTTCGTGAACCAAGCTGGCCATTGGAAAGACACCCATGCCAGCTGCTCCAAACGTCTTGAGCAATGCACTGTCCTCGAACTCGCCTATGACATGCGGTTTGATGGATTCTCGTTCAAACCACTGATCAAGCCTTGCGCGTACTGCCGCATGGGCCGTTGGCAGAAGTACGGGAACTTTGGCCAGAGACTGTGGAAAGCCTTGCCGAGCTGCCGCAAACAAGGATGCAGGTGCGTACCAGGCCAACGGGGATGAGCCCAGAGAGTGGCTGTAGACCTTCAGGTTGGGGTTTGGAGGAGCGGCCCGGTCGGCAAGAACGACATCAAGTCGATGCAAAGCCAGGTCGCCCAGCAAATCCTCGAATTCGTCAACCAAGCACAACAGTCGAAGATGGGGTTCCTGCATCACGGGTTGCATCAGGCTTCGCACCGCCAGTTCGGGCAACTCGTCGGCGATGCCGACGATCAAGCGCATGGTCGGCATGCCCACTGCGTCACGCACTACCGCAGGCAGCTGTTCCCCTAGCTGGAAGATTTGCTCTGCCTGTCGCATGGCGGCAAGTCCTGCGTCTGTCAGGACAACGCCTCGCCCTGCAGGTTTGAGCAGTGCATAGCCCAGTGACCGCTCCAGCTCACGAACTTGGGTGCTAACAGTTTGTACAGCCATGCCCAGGCGCTCGGCAGCACGGGCCATGCCTCCTTCTTTGGCGACAACCCAAAAATAGTAAAGGTGCCTGTAACTGAAGCCAGGGCTCATTGTTCGGCTTTTCGGAGCTATTGCTTCCGAATTATCTGCTTTTATTAAATTGCAGCATCGCTATCGTTGGTGTTGTCCAGGGCCAGGAGAAGTGCTCGGCAGAGAACCTTCGAATCAGGAGGCGCAAGCGGTCTTTGAACGAGGATTCACTCAGGTGAGTCACTGCACCAAGCAGCTCACCTCAAAGGAGAGGCACCATGCTGAGAGTTCTTGTCCCGTCAGACGGATCAGCCAATTCGTTGTTTGCAATACGTCACGTGATCGACGAGTTCAGGAAGAGCAAAGATCTGGAGATTCATCTCCTGAACGTGCAGCCACCATTCTCGAAACTCATCACCGATTACTCAAGCAGGAGTGACAGGATGGAGTTTCACCACGAGCAGACGGAGTCGGTGCTCTTGACCACTCGACGAATGCTGGATGCCGCCGGGATTCCATATGCTGTCCACTCGGAAGTCGGCAACAAGGTTGACTGCATTGTGGATGCCGCGCACAGGCTTCATTGCGACCTGATTGTCATGAGTACGGCACGCAAGAGCTCCTTGGTACGTCTTATCGAGAATTCAGTGACGAATCAGGTGCTGGAGCGAACCAGCGTGCCTGTAGAGGTGATCCCGGGCGAGCCTGCCTCGAAGCTGGAGCGCATTGGTATTCCTGCGGGAGTCGGTGCCGGAGCGGGCATTGTGGCTCTATGGATGGCTTCCAGTTAAGAGTTCGACAGCGACGTTGAGAGCCGCTCGCACTTCCCTTGCTACACCGTTGCTTCGCCTTGTCTCTGCGGTTGGCCGGGGCATGTCAGCGGCCCCTGGTGCAAGCAGTATCTCAAGGCAAAAGAAGCAAACGCTTGGGGCCATTTCATGCACAACATCGAAACCTTGGCAACTGGCCCGATGTGGGTCGGCTTCATTGTCTTTGTGCTCATCATGCTGGGCCTGGATCTATTTGTCCTCGGAGGAAACAAGGCTCACCGCGTATCGGCCAAGGAGGCTGCAAGCTGGACTGCCACCTGGATGGCTCTTGCCACCACATTCGGCGCGTTGTTATGGTGGTATTTGGACGCTACCGCAGGTCGTGAAATTGCCAATCGCAAGGCACTTGAATTCTTTACCGGCTACCTCATAGAGCAGGCATTGTCGGTAGACAACATGTTTGTCTTCGTCATGATCTTTACCTACTTCGCTGTCCCGCCAGAGTTGCAGCGACGCGTGCTGCTGTATGGAGTTCTGGGAGCGATCGTGATGCGGGCAGCAATGATTCTTGGCGGAATCTGGCTCGTTTCCGAGTTTGAGTGGGTGCTCTACGTTTTTGGGCTGCTGCTCGTGGTCACGGGCGGCAAGATGTTGATCATGGCTGAGCAAAAGCCCGATCTGGAAAAGAATCCACTGCTACGCTGGTTGCGCTGCCACATGCGTATAGCGCCAGGCTTTCACGGCCAGTCGTTTTTCGTACGCATCGATGGATTGCTTCATGCAACACCGATGTTCCTGGTGCTTCTGATGATTGAGGCGAGTGACCTGGTCTTTGCCGTGGATAGTATTCCGGCCATCTTCGCTGTCACCACCGACCCATTTATCGTTTTTACATCCAATATCTTCGCGATACTGGGTTTGAGGGCGCTGTACTTCCTGCTGGCCGACATGGCCGAACGCTTCCATCTGCTCAAGTACGGCCTTGCTCTGGTATTGATCTACATCGGAGGCAAGATGCTGATGATGCCCTGGTTTCATATGCCCGTGCATTGGTCGCTACTCATTGTTGGCTCGATTGTCCTGATTTCCGTGCTGCTTAGCGTGAAGCTCTCAGGCCGAAAATCTTCAAGGAGTGTTCTATGAGCGATGCCTGCACTCATGCCTGCGCCTGATTCGAGCGGCGCGATAGCCTTGGCAGGCTGATTTCATTGACGTGGAAAGGCGAGTGCAGCTGTGCGAACACCGGCGGCGAACGTTGGCTGGTGGCAGTGGACGGCTCCGCATGCTCTTCGCGTGCTGTTGCCGTGGGTGCCCGTTTGGTGGCAATGAGGCAAGGCAGCATGCTTGACCTCGTGAATGTGCAGTCCTGATTGAGCAATGAGGCTGCGGAGACCGAGTTGGGTCGATACGGCTGGGCAGCCACGGCCCGGGCGCGCCGAGCGCTCGCAGAATCCGCTACCCTTATCCCCTGGCATCTTCATGTCGTCATGGGTGATGATGCAATCGTGATCGTGGGTTTGGCTGAATCTCTTGGCTGCTTCTGTATTTGCATCGGCTCCCATGGGCTAACGGCAACATAAGCCGTACTGCTCGGGTCGGTGACTTGCAAAGTCTTGCGCTTGGCACAGATGCCGGTTTTGATCGTGCGTTGAGTCAGTATGTACCTGGAGTTGGCCGGCGCAACAGGTCGTCTGCATTCGTGCCGAACTGATGCATTCAGCGGATCGGCGATGCTTGACTGGTGAGAGCGGATACCAAGCAGGCATCGGCAATCGAATTCTTGCGGAGTGGTTGCGGCAGTGAGTGCTTGGCATGTGCAGTCTTCCCGTGACCGGATCTGACGGGTTTCGGCGGAACGACCAGTTCGGGTGCTCACGTTGACGCCTGAGCCGCCACTGCGCAAGCAACTACATGGTGAGTAGCCTGCGTCAAGGCGTCAAAGTCACTTGCTCAAGTCCAGCCCGAGCAGTCCGTAAATGTTCATGACCGGTCGCTCTTGGTCGTGAGAGGCTATCCCCGATTGAATTGCTTGAACAGCCCGGCCAGGGTAGTCTTTATGTCCGCAAGATAGACAGAAGCACTGTTAATGCCCATGCAAGACCGCCTTCGCCTTCTCTTTCTGGCAAATGCCACCATTCTGATCACGCATCAAATTGACGCTGCCTATTGGCATGAATGGGAGCTGTTCCTCATTCCTGGCGGCAATCAAATCAACCTGCTACTCAATATTCCAATCATTGGATTGGTCCTGTACTCGCACAGCCGGGTTGTCTCCAACATGAAAACCGGCTTGCCTTTCTACAAGTTCTTGGCCTGTCTCGGCCTTTTGACCGTAGGCATTCACGCGTTTTTCTTCCTCCAAGGCAGCGAGTCGTTCATTCAGCCCATGTCGATTGCGCTGATGCTGGCTACATTCATTCTGTCGATATGGCAGCTGATGGCTCTGCGCCATCTGGAAAATTTGCCTTAGTTCGTGAGCACCTGATCCCGGCCTGTGCCGGCAGTCAGCTTGTGTCAACGGTGGCGCCATGATGGGCAAATGACAGTCAACCGGATGGATTCATGTCTGCAAGTGCTTATGGGCCGAGCACAGCGAGGTTCAGTGCTAGCAGTTGCCTTTCTTGGCTTGCCCAGGTGGGCACCCATGAGGGTGAGGCTTTCTGTATCCGTCGTCGTAGTAGCCGTTCGGATACACGACACAGCCGCTGAGCAGCAAAGCTGTCGCGACCAGCGTTAGCACTTTTTTCATATGGATCCTTTGGATCTGCCGCATGTCACAGAGAGCTGCAGGGGGCCTTGAGAGTGATCGGCGGGATCTCGGCGGCGTCACCATTTATTTTTGCTCAAGGCCTGGAACTAGTCGTCGCGATTGATGCAGGCAACAACGCCGCTCAGCCTCAAAGGGCTAGTCGTTCTGGCCCAAGACGATCAGGACTGCACCGCTGAGGAGCAGCAGGACTGCCAAAGCTATCCAGAGCTCAAGGTTCGCGATGCTGCCCTGGGCATCCAGGGCAAATCCTGCTGCACAAGAAAGTGCCGCACTGACCACCAGCAGTGTTCCCAATTTGCTGCGCAGCATGGCTTTTGTCTGTACTTCTCTATCAATGATTGCTCAATGGCGGCAATGCAGGCTTGGCATTCGAGCCTTCATGGACCCCCATACCTGAATCACCTCGACCATGTCCTATTTTCGGTGATGACCGTGGCATATGGAGGCAGGTTTCAATGGCTTTGTTACCGAAGGTAGAGCATGGTTGGATCTGCACATAGATCGGCTCGAATGCTGGGTTCTACGAGTCGTAACACTGTATCCAAGGGCACTCCTGGCATTGCGCTGTCTTTGTTTTCAAAAGGTACCGTATGAGTGACTTGCATGGATTTCGGTCTGCCAAGATCCTGTGCTGGGCGGGTCTGGGTTTGATTGCTGCAGGCTTGGCAGCATGTGGCGGCGGCGGTGGTGGCGATAGCACTCCACAGCAAGGCACGCTCAAGCTGGCGATGACCGACGCTCCGGCCTGCGGCTACGACCATGTTTATGTCACGGTCAGCAAAATCCGCGTGCATCAGAGCGCTACGGCAGGTGCCACGGATTCCGGCTGGAGCGAGCTGGCGATTCCTGCCCAGCGCATTGACTTGCTCAGCCTCACCAATGGGGTACTGCAGGAATTGGGTTCTCTGCCGCTACCGGCTGGCAATTACCAGCAGACCCGCTTGGTGCTGGCTGACAATCCGTCCAATCCGACATCCGCCAATCCGTTGGCCAATGCACTGGTGCTTTCGGGTTCGACCAACGAGATCGCGCTGACCACTCCCGGCGGTCAACAAAGCGGCTTCAAGCTCAAGGCCAACTTCAATGTCACCGGCGGCCAGGTCGCCGATATGGTTCTGGACTTCGATGCCTGCAAGTCCATTGTCAAGGCCGGTAACTCGTGCAACTACAACCTCAAACCCGTGGTGGCCGTCATCAAGCGGTTGACTACAGCAATTGTGGGCTATGTGGATCCTGCTCTGGCCTTCAGCGTCGTGGTGTCCACGCGTGACCCGGACAACAATTTGCGAGCCACCGTGCCCAACGCCACTTCCGGCAAGTTCGTGCTGGCATATCTGCCGGAGAACACCAACTACACCGTCGTCGTTGCAGGCCGGGACCTGACCACTGCCGCAGTGACTGGCGTTCCTGTCTCGATCACCGCTGGTACCACCATGCTCAACGCATCGACGTCCCCCATCCACTGCCTGCATCTGCTTCGGCGACTGTTGCGGGCAAGGTGACAAACGCATCCAATACGCCTTTGACAGATGCCGAGGTCAATGCCCAACAGGTGCTCAGTGAAGGTCAGAGGCTGGACGTTGCATGGACCATGGTCGATCCATCCAATGCAAACTACAGCTTGACTCTTCCGCTTGGGACTCCCAATAAAGCACCATACGTCGCAAGCGGCCCCTTGGTATTCACCGTAGACGCCGCTGCTGCAGGCAAATACGGCATTCTGGGTAGTGCCTCCGGCTACACAAGCCAGACCACGGCACCAGCCGTGACGCTGACAACTGCCAACAATGTGACCACCAAGGATCTGGTTCTGGCTCCTTGAGGAAAAACTGGGCAATGGGGCGGAATGCTGCTCGTGGCATTCCGTATCCATGCCCAGATCGTGCTGTCGCCTGTTTCCCAAAATGAAAGCCTGGTCTTTAGGCCGCTTTCATTGCATCCATGGAGGATCACCAGGGTTGCAATCGCAATATGAAGCGCCGGAAGTTCCGGCAAATGACGAGTACGCTGGATGCACCAGCACTTCAGGGGGGAGCCGATCACTTTGGCGAGCTCCCAGGCCCAATCGGTCTCCTCATTACCCGAGCCGTCGTCGAAGCTCATGAGGGGGCATCATCGCCACCGCAGCATGAAAAACCGGGATGAGTCGCCTGGTATTTGCGTCAAGCAGTATTGGAGCCTGCATTGCCTGCCAGGGCGGAGGTTGGTTCAATTAGCTCAGGCGTATACCCCGCATCCTGGATGGCCTCTGCAAACTCGGCGTCAGATGCGGTTCCCGAGATAAGCACGGTTCGTTGCTTAAGCTCAAACTCGATACAGGCCTTGTCATCCATGGCCACAATTGATCGTTTGATGCGCCCAGCGCAGCCACCGCATGTCATATCGGTCACACGAAAAGCAGTCATTGCATGTTCCTTTCAAGGTTGTGAGTCAAGTCTCAACCCTGACATCATGAGAATGTCAAATGCCTTGTATCAACGGTGCTGACCGGGAACGATGCCATCTGCCAAGCTGTTCCTGATGCGCTTGGTCTGAACGAGGGGGCACGCCAGCGGCTCCGCCGAGAGCACGCTGGGAGTGCACTTGGGTTTACTTGTGCGCCTTTTGCGGATCATCTGCCGGATCGACGTAGTTCAGGTCGAATGGGCCTTCCCCGTGGATCTGGATCACTGTTGGAACCTTGAACATGGCGAAGTGATTGGTCTTGGCCGGAATCGAACCGAAGCTGCCGGCTTTTTGGACTTTGAGTGCCTTCGAGTCCCACTTGTCGCCCATTCCGATCATGACCGTGCCGGAGATGACGGTCACGTTCTCGGCTTGGCTGTGCCAATGCGGCAAGACGCGATAGCCGGCGGGCACGGACAGACGCACCACATAGGGGCCTGGTTGATTGGGATCACCTAGGAGTACCGCGAATTTGGCTCCTTTGGCGAGAACCGGAGGCGGTGCTCCCCACTCGACACCTTCGGTGCCGTGGATGGCCCAGGATGCCATAGGAATCACTGCCAGCGCGACGAGGCTGGCCGAACGAGCGAACGAGAAATGAGACATCAGAGTCTCCTTGCGCGCGACCCCATACACACCGCCGCTGACATCGCACGCGTCATCAGGGACGAGCCTCCTGAATTGGGCTGTGATGATCCGCCATGCGCACTTCACAGATGTTGACAGGAGGTATCAAAGCCTATTGCAGGCAGATTGGGTTTACAAGCCATGCCAATGCTAAAGCTAATGTCTGTGTGCGCAACTCATGGTAGCTGCCGGTTCTCGACAACCTGGAGTCAAGAGGCGCCAGGGGGCGCGTTTGCGAAGCTCGAGGTTGCAGAACCTGCAATTTGCTCCGGTATGCGGCCTCACAGGTTCCGATATGGAGTGAGGCCCTGGAATCAGCAGATCGCAGAGTCGATGGACAACAACGGCACGTTTTGCGGCTGTCGCATATCGACACAATGCAGTCCTGTGCCAGGAGACGGCTTTGCCGTGATTGGAGCTGCTCATGGTCACGTCGCGGCCTGTCAGTCATCGCTTCACAGCGCTCAGCTGAGCCACGACTCCGGGGGGCTGTGCAGTCACGAGCGGTCGTCGCATGCAGCAAATGATTTACGGCAAAGTCCGCAGTCAGCGCTCACGCAAAAGAGCTGAAGGCCTATTGCCGCGCATTCAGCCTCGATGTTCAGCGGTTTTGGCAATCCGACCATATGAACCGAGCTTGTTGACTACGCTGATGCTTAGGACTTGAGGCTTCAGCCATCGTCATAATTCGTGCTGTGCCGGAATAGTTCCGCCCAGGGCGACGTGGTTACGCTGAGCCTTCAGTAACAACACATCTTGCGCTTTCAAACCACATGTCCAATACACCTTCACGCTCTAATCTCGCTTCACCTGAAGTGAAGCTGCGCATGCGTGTGATGGCCGGTGACATCATTGCCATCGGCCCTGGGAAAATCGAACTCCTGGAGACCATTAACGAAACCAAATCCATTGCTGCGGCCGCCAAATCCCTGGGCATGTCCTACCGCCGGGCCTGGTTGCTGGTCGATGGCATCAATCATGCGCTGAATAAGCCGGCGGTGATCACATCGACGGGAGGTTCTCATGGAGGTGGTACGGAGCTCACTGAAACGGGGCATCTGGTGATTGCTCTGTATAGGCGTATCGAGCAACATGCTCTTAGGGCATGTCAAGCCGATCTGGACAAGCTGGTCGCCTTGGTCCACAGCAGCTAGGCAGGCTGGCGGCCAAGCACTGGCACGCAGCGGCATCAAGCGTGGCCAGCGGAGCGTAGTGCAAAGAATCTTTCATGGCATTGAACCTCGTGCTGCGGCTCAAGCACGAACTTCATCGCTTAACGCTCATCGCCTCCCCGTCACCACGAGGGCAGGGCGCTGAATGCATCGCATCAATGCCGTTAGACACGCTGGCCCGCTTCTCGCAAAGCATGAGCAAGCAGTGCTGCTGATTTTCATCCGCCATATCCGTTGGGCGGCTCATCTCTTCGTAATATATACTTGAATATAACGAAGGCCGGCATGGCAGACTTCGTCTAGTTGGCGCGCAGCGGCTCCTCCTGCTTCCACCTGCCACTGTCTCCCGAACTCTTGTGCTTATGTGAATTGAGATTTATATGGGAAGCGAAAAGCTCAGTGTTGAAGAGCGGCTGCAAGTGCTGGAAATACTGTTGGAGGAGTCAATCTGGGGGCTCCACCTCGACCGGCCAGAGCACCGCAAGGCTATCGCGTCTGCTCTGTATACCCGCCTTGAAGTGGCCAACCTGCACCAGGCGTACTCACCAGGCGTGACTGCCGCTTTGTATGAACAGGCGGATGCGCTGTCCGAGTTGGACAACACGCCTGATCCGCTCAAGCCCATGCTGCGTCCCTTGGTTCGATATTCAGGGGCTGCAGACTGAACGCCACATCTTCCCCTCAAAGATTTGCGCAAGCAGGCGCGTGGCTTTGCAAGGGCAGACATTGATTCACGAAGATGTGCGCTTTATGTGCAAAGACATGACGAACACGGCTTGCCCATGTCACCGTTCATAAGCGGGTTCGAGTAACCAATGCCTTGTTCGTACTTCGCGACGATCATGTTTAGTAGAGGGCTTTAGTGAAGCAAGATCACATTTCCTACCTGCTGGCCCTCCATCGGGAGCAGGACTGGGCGGCAGCAGCAATTGCATGCCAAATCTCTCAAGCGCAGTTGAAGAAAGCTGTGGCAGAAGCCGAATCCGAGTACGGCTGTTCCCTTGTGAAAACCGGGACAGTCTTTCGGGGGTTCACGCCTGAAGGCGAGAAGGTCGTTGTCTGGGCTCAAGGCTTGTCGGAGGCCATTTCCACCCTCAAGCATGTATTTGCGGTTTCGAACAGCAGAAAGGCAATTGCCCCTCTTCTGGATCGACGCTCCGTCTCACCGAAGCGACTTGAGGCACCTGGAGCGGATAGCCAGGAGATCGACCTGATGATCGAGGCGGCGTTGAGCGCACCAGATCATGGTGGTCTACATCCGTGGCGTGTACTGGTGTTTCCCGCGGATTCCCGAGCGCGGCTGGCAGATTTATTCGAACAGGAGAAATTGCGCCGCGACCCTCTAGCCTCCAGTGAGGACCTCAGGCGTGCGCGTGAGCACGCCACACGCAGCCCGACTTTGCTCGCTTTCATCATCTCGCCCAAGCTGCGCATGCGGGTGCCGGAGCGTGAGCAATGGCTGGCAGCCGGCTCAGCACTGGGCAACCTGCTGAATGCCGCGCATCAACTCGGCTTTGGTGCCATCATGCTCAGCGGAGAGCGCTGCTTCGACGTTTTGCTTTGCTCTGAGCTGGGGGTCGAGTCAACCGAGTATCTGGCCGGATTCATCAGCCTCGGCAGCATCAAGGCAGCGCCGCCGCAGCGAAAGCCCGCCATGCTCGATACTGTGAGAGCCTGCTGGCATTCTGCTGAGCCGGGTGCTGAGACGCCTGCGAAAAGTCAGATCTGCCTTGATTCGGCAGCCAGCAATGCAATCTCCGAATCACAGGCTCCCCGCTAAGCTATGCGACATCTTCGCCAGACGCAGGCGGCATGCTTTCAGCAGGCTCTGCTCTTGCCTGCTCAAGTTGGCGCAAGGAGATGACAGGCCTGCTTGAGCGGGTCACGGGCAGCGGTCGGCCCGAAGGCGGACATCAGGTCTTCACTTCGGCTATCGGCTCGAAGTCCCCAAAGATCATGCGTTTGCCTGGGAGGAGTGCTGTGGCCGTTTCGATTTGATCGTACCGCTGCATATCTGTCAAGAGACTGAGGTTTGCGACCGCAAGCTTCTGGCCCAAAGCTGCGGCTGTGCTCGACCGAGGTCGTATGAAAAAATCGAAGAGTCAGGTTTTGGGGAGCCTTCAAACCATTCCAGCGGGCGGGATTGTGGATTCCGTATCGATCTGAAAGATCGATTTCCGCATGCGGTTGCTCACCCGGGCACGATGCAGCAGCTCGATTTCGACGACCAAGGGCTGCTTTGCAGCACTGACTCTCAGACAAGAAATGCCTTGCCGGCAGCGCTTGATGCTGGCCTAGAGCGACTGGCCAGGATTGCAGGAGGCTTCGGCCATTCTCTGGCGTGTGCCTTCGTCGAGAATTTTGCGCATCAATGAAAACAGAGGTTCGGTGCTGGTGTGCTTCTGACCGTATGTCAGATTGAATCCGTAGTCGAAGTCGGCCGGATTGGCTCCCTGGTTGTGCTGAAGAATGGTCTCCAGCTTGTCCAGTGCCTTCACGGCTTTGGCTTCGGGCGATGCGGCATCCTCATACTCCTGCCAAAGCGCAAGGATCTCGGCTTGGTGCGACTCATCGAGCGAGCGTGTGACATGCAGCAGATCGGCCTTTTCCTGCTCGCTTTTGTCAGGATGCTGGTCTTTCTCGATGGCAGGAATGTCTCCGTGAATCGCTTCGCCCAAATCATGCACAAGGCACATTTTCAGCAGCTTGAGCATGTCCATGCCGGCAAGCTCGTCCTCGAATGTCATCGCCATCAGGCACAGACGCCAAGTATGTTCGGCGGTGCTCTCCGTCCTGCCTGTCGATGTGTGCGCGCTTCGAAGCACGCTCTTGAGCTTTTCCGCTTCCTGCAGAAAGGCCAGACGGCCCTTGATCTTGTCGATATCCATGCCCGATTCTATAAAGACCCATATGCTCCCGGTCGCCGCATGCTGAAAACTCCTGCTGAAAAGCCAGGGAGGCCAGGAAACGAGCATTCGTCCCATGTACTCTGCCGGATGTACGCAGCGCAGAGCACATAGGCTGGTTGGGCCGTGAACTGCAAGGTCTGCCGACCGCAGTCTCGGATGCCCGGATGTCTTGATCCATTCGAGGTGATCTTGGAATTCATTGACCGCTCAAGCGCTTGCCAAATGACACAGCATAGGCCTGGGAGCGAAAGCGGAGCACCGGATCATTGGTCGGCGCAATGCCGTCGGCCATGACCATCGGGTCAAAGTTGATCGACTCGCACATGGATGTTTTTTGGGGCGAGGCACTGGTGATCGTCAATGTACCGGCCTTGAACTCGGGCCGCTGTGCAGGCCAGGGCTGCGTAGGGTCGTCCTGTGGATCGCCAGGCTGCCCTATAGTCACCAGCATGTCCCAGCGAGCCGGCTTTTGCGCCGTGCTGTCGATCAAGGCTTTCTCCAGGAAGTCGGCACCTGCCGTCTTCAATGCTTCGTTGCTCAGAGACTTCTCACCCTCCTGCGGCACGAAGCGCCAGCGCACCGGGGTCACCTTGTCCTGTGCGTTGATGAACTTAAGGTGTGAATTCCAAAGAATGCGCTGTGGGTGTAGCTATCTGGCGGGTTGTGGCTGGCCAAGTATTGGGCCTGGGCATGATGGTCGGGATGGGAAGCCTTGAATGCGCTGAGCGTTTCCGGATCTGGCTTGCCGGTGGTGGGATCCGGGCGCTGGGCCAAAGTCAGATCCAGGAAAGTCCTGGTGCTGGATGCACCGAATATGGGGGTGTTCAACATGGACATCTGCTGCAACTGCCCCTGCGGGAGCTTGAATTGCAGCGCCATGCCACGCGCGCTCCTGGCGGCATCAGTGACCTTGGGATTGCCACCTGCCAGAGAGAAGCGGGCGATTACCGGAACGACTTTGCCTGTGAACAAGATGGAGCGCGAGTAGCCGGCCGCCTCAGCGGTGCCGACGAATTCGCCGATCGCGCAGCTTCCTTTGATGTGATTGCGGCGCTGTCCCTGGTGCACGCCAAAGCTACCTTCCAGAGCCTGGACAACCTCGGGTGCCGTCACTTCAGGTTCTGCAGCCTGGAGGAACACCGGGGGCAGCGCCATGATGCAAGCTGCTGCGAGCTTTATTTTTCTGCGGTTCATTGCTTCTTCCTTTCAATGCTCGGACCTTGGACTCTTAGGGTTGGGCTGTGTGTCAGGCGTTGTTGAGAAAGCCATCTCCCGTCTTGTCTCCTGGCTTGGCATCTTTGGCCCAGTAGTAGAGCGGACGGCCTTTGTAGGCCCATTGTTTGTCGCCGCTGTCACGGATCACGACGCTCCGGTCGCCATTGGCAGCGCTGCCTGCGGCCACCATCGACGGAGGCCAGTTCGTGGCGCAGACTCCGTTGCACACGCTTTTAGCGGCATCCGTGTCGAAGACATAGAGCGTCATCTGATTGGGGCCAACGAGCACACCATTGATGGCGGAGGCTGGCATCTGTGCCTGGGTCCCGGATGTCATGGCACAGACCGCCAGCAGCACCGAGTTCAGGGCGGCAAGGAAAACGAGGCGGGTCATGGAGTCTCTTTTTGGTTGACGTGCTGTAAACAGTTCAACGAAGCGGTTTATTCCATGGAGAGCTGTAACTGCGCGGTTTTCAATCTCTATTGATGTCAACGAGGCAGGCCATACGTAGCTCAGGCTGCGTCACACAATAGACATATCCCTGGGGCCGGTCTCTGCGGCTCGAAGCTGTCGAGGAAAACCGGTGCGCAGCCGGGTCAAGCGGCTCATGGATGAGCTGCATCGCCCCAAAAGCGATACAGGTCTGCGCCACTGTTGTCGGGTAGTCATTGATAGCGAAGCAGATGGCAATCTGAACAATCCGCCTTTACTAGGTCAAGCCTGAAGCGCTCGCTCAACCAGGCGTTTCTGAGGCCGTCGTCTAAGCGAGCTTAGTTGCTGGAAAGCAGAGTGGCCGGTCAGTCAGTCCTTGCAGGCATGGGAGCTGCAGCTTTGCTCAGCTGTGAATCTTTGCCAGTCTTGTCGTTCAAGAAGTGGGACTGTGAACCCTCGAAAAATAGGCTGGAAGCCTTTGGTCTTGGCTGTGCTGCAACTGCCCTGAAGCATGGAGGTGGAAGAAGCTCGATTCAGCTCATCAACTGCGCTTGCCGAACTATCACGATTTTTTGAACTTTCGGTGAGGACTTCGAGATCAGGTGCGCGAAACAATGCGCTCATGCCTTCTCCTGCACATCAACCGTCGAAGCGCAGCGCCACAGTTCAGCCGTTGTGGCTGCGCATGACCCACTGGATCAATGCTCTAGCTGTGCTGGTCATGGTGATGAGCGGCTGGCGAATCTACAACGCCTCGCCCATTTTTGACTTCTTCTTTCCCGCCGGCCTCACCCTGGGCGGCTGGCTGGGTGGCGCACTGCAATGGCATTTCGCGGGTATGTGGCTGTTCGTGCTCAATGGGCTGGCCTATCTGTTGCTCAATCTGTTCACGGGCAGGTTTGCGCAGCGCATGCTTCCCGTCACTGTACGCGGCATATTGCGTGACACCTGGCTCGCACTGACGGCACGTTTGTCGCATTCAGACTTGAGTCACTACAACCAGCTGCAGCGCGCAGCCTACCTGTTTGCCGTTGCAGATTTGATATTGCTGGTGCTCAGTGGCCTGGTGATCTGGAAGTCGGTGCAGTTTCCGCTGCTGCGCGAGCTTCTGGGTGGCTACGACATGGCACGACGCATTCATTTTTACTGCATGGCGGCCATTGTCTGCTTTGTTGCCGTTCATCTTTTCATGGTCGTACTGGTTCCGCGCTCTTTGCTCCTCATGGTGCTGGGCCGCCCGACGTTCCGTCCTGAGATCAAGGAGAGCACGACATGAGCACATCCCTCTGGCATAGGGACAACGGTGAAGTAGTGGTCGCCGAGGCTAGTCGCCTGATCGACAGGCAGTTGTCGCAATCAACGCGTCGGCAGTTTCTGGCACGAGGTCTCACACTGGGTGGCATCGGCCTGCTCAGTGGGTGCCGCATCGACGACAACGCCACAGCGGAAGCGGCGCTCTCCCGGATATCGCGCTTCAATGATCGTATACAGGGTTGGCTGTTCGACTCCTCGCGTCTTGCACCTACTTACCCCGAATCCATGATCACCCGGCCATTTCCCTTCAATGCTTTTTATGAGGAAAGCAAGGTTCCGGAAGTGGACGGAGCCAGTTTTCTTCTGGAGGTCACAGGCCTTGTGGCCGACAAGCGCGGCTGGACGCTCCATGAGCTGCGCGCGCTGCCGCAGTACGCGCAGGTCACGCGCCACATCTGTGTGGAGGGCTGGAGCGCCATCGGCAAATGGGGTGGTCCACGCTTTGGTGATTTTCTACGCGCCGTGGGAGCTGACCTCAGTGCCCGCTATGTAGGCTTTCAATGTGCCGATGACTACTACACCAGCATCGATATGGCGACAGCCCTGCATCCTCAGACGCTGCTTGCCCTCGACTGGGATGGGCAGCCTCTGCCGCCCAGATACGGCTTCCCGATGAAGCTTCGCATGCCTACCAAGCTGGGCTACAAGAATCCCAAGCACATACGGGCCATCTTCGTGAGCAACTCCTTCAACCGCGGCTACTGGGAAGACCAGGGCTACAACTGGTTCGGCGGTAGTTGAGGAAACACTTCTTCAAACCGATCTCTCCTGTTCCCACTGCGGCGCATGCCGTCTTTTTCCACCTGAGCCAAGAAAGTACCATCATGAAACACGCATTCATCACCACCGCGCTTTCCATGTGTCTGGCATTGAGCGTCACTTCGGCCTTTGCAGCCGATGCGATGACCAAGGAGCCCATGGGCAAAGATCAAATGGGCATGGACAAGCCTGCCATGGGCAAGGACACCAAGCACAAGGATTCCATGAGCATGAGCAAGGGCGCAATGACCAAGGACGGAAAATCCTCCATGGACCACATGGGCAAGGACAAGATGAGCAAGGACGCCATGGATAAGGAAGGAATGTCCAAGGGCGCCATGAGCAAATAGCAAGCAAGGGAGCGGCAATAGCCATCTCGACGTCTTGTCGCTCCCCACACTCCACCATGCTCGATTTTTGTGGATTGAGCTGCAGGTACTGCGTCCGCAGCCGACGCAGCATCAAGCTCATTTTGTTTCTGCAATCACAACCTGCGGGCCACCCTGGCCAGGCTGGGTTGTCACGAAGCGGCCGGAAGACGAGCAGATGCTGTCCTGAAAGATAGCCGGCTCGCTCCTGCGCAGGAGGGCTGATGTCCGAAGTTCGAGGGGCGGCATCTGTACTAGCCGAGCAGGTGCCAATCATCACCGGCATTCTTACTGGTGATTCAAGAGATCAGGGCTGTAGCCGCACATCCATCCAGGCTGCCACGTCAGCATGTCCTGACCATGGTCATACAGTGATGTCGCAACTGACGTTGCGCCTCCGAGAGGCCTGAAAGATGGCCGCGCATTTGCCAAGCAATTAAAAGCGCTCATTCAGGAGAGCAAGCTGATACACCGTTTTTGCAGCAGAAAGCAGCGACAGGACTCGCCACTTATGGCCGCCGTTGAACCTCAATGGCTCCGGATAAATCGGGCACGGTTCGCTGCAGTGTCAATGGAGATGCGAATCAGAGATCACGGCGAATGAGTGAGCCCTTGAAAAGCACCGGGCCAGTCGGCCCCGTTGAGCTGGGGACGCCGCCTTTCGGCTCCAGGCTGATGGCCAGGGCCGGGATTGCGTTCACATCGCTCTCCTGCGCAGTGAGTTGCTCAAGCTTTCCATCACCCATGACGCCCAAAGAGCGCGGAGCGCCTTGCTGGGGCAAGGCCCACAGTTGCAAAGACTGGTTGTCCGCTTCTTTAAAGCCGCTCACACGCTGCAACACCAATTGCTTATGTCGAGGATCGAACGTCACCAGCACGGATGCATCGGCCTTGCCGTCGGCCAGCACCGCCACATACTGAATCTGGGGGGCAGCCTGCAGTGCAGCCTGTGCCATCTGGAGCTGAGCTTGCAGCGCAGACAGTTGTTGCCGTGAGGCGTCTTCGAGCCCCCGCTGAAACCAAAGTCCCACCGAGATAGCCGCTACAGTGGCCAGTCCGCCTGCCAGGGCCAGCCCACGCCACCAAGCGAGTGATGGCACTGGCGGCTTCGATACAACAGCTTCACGTTGGCGAGCCAGTCTGATGTTGGCATCTTCGGCTTGCAGCAAATTGACTATGCGCGTCCAGACCGCTGCATCGGGCTGTATTGGAGTCTGAACCTCGGAGAAGGCCGACCAGCGACCTTGCCACAGCAATGCTGCCGCCCGTACCTGCGGATATTCGCGTGCCAGTTGCTCAAAGCGTCGGCGTGCTCCCCCGTGCAATGTTCCCAAGGAATAGGACGCAGCCAGACGGTCGAGCAATTCGGGGTTTCGAGTCAGATTCATGATGTGGACTCCTGGCGCTCAGACATGGCGGGCCATGCATTTGCGCAGTTGCTCCAGGCTGCGGCGCATCCATGTCTTGACGGTGCCCAGCGGCAGCTTCAGGCTGCTGGCCAGCTCGCTATGACTTAAATCCCTCAGATAGGCCAAGCTCACCACTTGGCGCTGGGGCTGCGCCAGTTGTTGCAGGCACTGATGCAATGCCGCGGCCTGTTCGCTAGCCTCAATCAGCTGCATGGGCGCTTGCGCATCCTTGTCCTGCAAAAGCTCTTCTACGCTTTCGATAGGGACATTGAGATGCAGGCGCTCGGCTCTGCGCCGGCGCAAAAAGTCCAAAGCCCGGCTGCGCACCAGCATGCCCATCCAGGCCAGGGGCGGGCTGAGCGAGTCTCGGTAGGTCTCCGCACTGCGCCAGATGCCCAGAAAGCTCTCTTGCAACACGTCCTCGGCCCACTCTTTGTTGGCGACGATGCGCAGAGCCAGCCCATACAGCCGCGAGGCAGTCAGGTCGTACAGCAGCTTGAGAGCACGCTCATCCCGGGCTGCGACGCGGTCGAGTAAGTCCATCAGTTCGTTGTCCGGTGTTTTGGCGCTCATGCAGCCATTGTGAACAGAAGTGCCTCTTTAATGCGGCGCTGTTGGATAACTGCCAAGGCGTGTTGCCGACCTTGCCTGTTTACCTATACGCAGCATCTCGGCTGTCGGATGTGGGCAACGCATGAATTGGCGCAGAAATATTTTCAAAAACTTGAATCCACCGATCCGCAGACTGCGTATTCCAAGAGTCGGACATTGAAATTGCTCGACACAGCTCCACAGTCAACTAGGAGTCATCATGAAGATCAATCTGTTTGAAGGCCATTCCTCCCTCATGGCATCGCGACGCGGATTTCTGGGTACTACCGGTACTTTGTCAGCGGTGGCCGTCGCCATGCTGGCAGGTAGCGAAGCTCTGGCTCAAGGCATGGGTAATGACCCAGCCAAGGATGTATCCATCCTCAATGTGGCCCTGGGGCTGGAACATGAAGCAATCAATGCATACCAGCTGGGAGCCGGTAGCGGTCTGCTGCAAAAGCCCGTGCTGGATGTCGCCCTGCTGTTCCAAAGCCATCACAAGGCCCACCGTGACGCCCTGATTGCAACCATTCAGAAAATGGGTGGCAAGCCGGTAGCCGAGGCCCCGATGCAGACCTATGCCGAATCGCTGAAGGCTGCAACCCTGAAAAGCCAGGCTGATGTACTGGCTCTCGCTGCAAGACTGGAGCTTGGAGCGACCAACGCCTACCTGGGCGTCATTCCCGCCTTTGAGAGCCGCGATCTGGCCAAGGTCGCGGGACGCCTGGCGGCTGATGAAACCATGCACTACACGGCCCTGATCTCGGCTCTCGGTCGCCCCTTGCCAAGCAATGCTTTGTCATTTGGCGGCTGACCTGGCGAAGTCCAGAGTACCGGGCAGTCTCGCCCAGTGCATTTTTTCACCTTGTTTGAGGGAATCATCATGAAGCACCGACACACACTTTCACTGACTGCTCTGTGCCTATCCGCGCTTGGCCTGAGCGCTTGCTCATCCATGGGCTCGCACTCCATGTATTCACAAGCCGAACTTCCGGCTTCCGTGCAAGTACCCGCAGGACACAAAGTGGCCATGGAGACTGTGGGTATTGGCCAGATCACCTATGAGTGCCAGGCCAAAAAGGACATGGCAGCCGAGCACGAATGGGTGTTTGTAGGCCCCGATGCCAAGCTGCAAACGCGAAGCGGTACGGTCATCGGCAAATACTGGGGGCCGCCAGCGACCTGGGAGAATAACGACGGCTCCAAGATCACTGCCACGCAGCTTGCCGTGGCTCCTGCCGGAGCGGGCAATATCCCTCTGCAACTGGTCAAGGCCAACCCTGCCACCGGCATGGGAGCCATGCAGGGGGTGACCTTTATCCAGCGTGTGGCAACCAAGGGAGGCGTCGCGCCGAGCATGGCCTGCGGAGCCGCGAATCTGGGCAGCAAGCAGATCGTGCAGTATCAGGCCGACTATATTTTCTGGAAAGCAGCCTGACAGAGAGTCCAGCGGCGCGCCTTCCCTGTCAGAGACCGGAACGTTGCGCCTTTTTTCAGCCTGGTGCATGGGGTGCTTCTGCTTGGATGGGCATCCCCACGCAGGCCAGGTGGCGAGGGCGTGCCCCATGGATCTCGTGGCTCAATCGCACCGGGTAACCAGAGCCTCGATTTCGGTACCTTGCCCCGAATCGCCTGCGGCAATGGTCTGCGAGGGCTTGATTTCGGCAGCCACGATGCGTGTCCCCGGCCTATGCCGGAGCCACTGCCGGTCACCATGCTTTCTTTCCATTGATGCTTGCTTCTAGGAATCATGGAAATGGCTGCGGCACGTCACTGGGGTGGCAGCCTTTTCCGGCTTCGGCAATGCAAGACCGACTGGTAAGGGGCAGCCCCGTGTTCCCATTGCGGTCGGCTGAGGCTGGCAGATGCCACCTGATTACAGTTTGAGCTACCGATGTCTCTGACCATGGGTGATGCGCGCGGGGGACGGGAGCGGGCAGTTCAACCCGCGGGAAAAGCCTGGAAATTGACGGTTTATGGCCCGGTAGCCGCACTGCTGAGGGCAGCTCGGCGTGGACAAGCTGAGATGCTGATGTTTTTGGTATGCGCAAGTGACGCAAAGTAACGAATAATGAGCCTTCACGACTGCAAGCGCGCTCGAGGTTCAAACATGATTCGTGCCAATGCCATCGCAAAGCGAACGATCACCGGCCAGTTGCTGGAGATCGCCATGGCTCAGTCCTTTTGCGCAGTGATGATTACCGATGCCAGGTTGAATGGAGAGGGGCCTGTCATCGAGTACTGCAATGCAGCCATGTGCGAGATGACCGGATACACCGAAGCAGAGCTTCTGGGCCGATCGCCGCGCATGTTGCAGGGGCCGCTGACGGATCAACTGGTATTGCAGCGTTTGCATGAGTCTCTGGAGCAAGGCCTGCCATTTCAGGGCAGTGTGGTGAACTACCGCAAGGACGGCTGCACCTACCACGTGGAGTGGAATATTTCCCCCGTGCGTGATGAGAAGGGCGTCATTCGGCATTTTGTGGCGGTGCAGCGCGATATTTCGGAGCGTGTGCAGGCCGAGCAGGAGCGCGCGCTACTCGCGAGGGCATTGAATGCGGCCAATGACGGCATTTTGATCACGGATCGCGACTCCACCATCGTCTTTGTCAACCAGGCTTTTGAAGCTCTCACGGGCTATAGCGCGGCGGAACTGCTGGGCCAGCCCACCGAGATGCTGCGCTCGGGCCTGCATGAGCCGGAGTTCTATGCCCAGTTGCAGGAAGCATTGAGTCTTGGCCACAATTTTCGTGCCACCTTCATCAACCGTCACAAGAGTGGCGGCGTGTATTACGCCGAGCAGAGCATTGCAGCTCTGCGCGACGAGTCAGGGCAGGTCAGCCACTATGTAGGGGCATCCAAGGACATCAGCCGCATGGTGCAGCGAGAGATGGAGCTGCGTGAGCGTGCAAACCGCGACAAGCTGACGGGCTTGCTCAACCGCCATGCGGGCGAGGCCGAGCTCAAGCGCAACCAGCTCCAGGCTCAGAATCAGCTGCGGCCTTATGGCGTGATATTGGGCGATATCGACCTTTTCAAGCAGGTCAACGACCGCTTTGGCCATGTTGCCGGAGATCGTGTGCTCAAGATGGTGGCACATGTGCTTTCCGGCAAGGTTCGTCGCTATGACCATGCCGTGCGCTGGGGCGGAGAGGAGTTCCTGATCGTCCTCTCGGATGCCAGCCTTGGTGTGGCCGCGGGCCTGGCAGAGCGCATTCGCTGTGCCGTGGCGGAATGCGCCGATCCCGAGGTGGGGCATTTCACCATTTCTTTAGGGGTTGGGCTCTGGGAGCCGGGCGAAACCGAGGACGATCTGCTCAAGCGCGCAGATGCGGCGCTATACAGGGCCAAGCATAGGGGGCGCAACCAGGTGGCCATCGCCACGGGGTCGATGAACATGCCTTTGGTGCAGGCGCCCGAGTTGCTGGCGCAGGGCGATTCCTTGACCTTTTCGGGGAAGAGTCCGGATAAGCCGTGGACAGGGGCTGCCTCACCGTAGAATTTGCTCTTCCTCCCTGTCCTCGTCTTCATAGCTTTTGAGTGGTTTGAACAATTCCGAACTGCATTCCGTGCAGGCCGATCTGGTGGCAGTGCTGGTTGCCGTCACGGGTGGCCAGCCACGTATCCTGACCACCGGGTCCGGGCGAGCCTTGCCTGCCGGGCCTTTTACCAGCAACCACCGCTCGCTGCAGGCCAGCTTGCGTGCCTGGGTGGAGAAACAGACCCACCATCCTCTGGGCTTTGTGGAGCAGCTCTACACCTTCGCAGACCGGGAGCGCTCGCAGCAACTGGGCATGCATGTCATCTCCATCAGCTATCTGGCGCTGACTCAGGAACTGGATGAGGTCGGTGCCGCACAGCCGGGCTGGCAGGACTGGTACCGCTACTTTCCCTGGGAGGACTGGCGCGACGGGATGCCCGGCGTGATTGCCGAGCGCATTGCGCCAGCGCTGCATGCCTGGAGCGAATCTGCTTCAGATAGTGTAGCTAGAAGTGCACGCTGGCAAAGAGCTTCAATGACTTTTGGCCTTGATGAGCACGAATGGAACGAGGAGCTGGTTCTGCAGCGCTACGAGCTGCTGTTTGAGGCAGGTGTGGTGCCCGAAGCCTGGGGCGAGGGCGATGAAGCACGCGCGGCCGAATTGCTGCCCGGTGCCGCCATGAGTAATGATCACCGCCGCATTCTGGCTACCGGCATGGCCCGTTTGCGCGCCAAGATCAAATACCGGCCCGTGGTGTTTGAGCTGATGCCCGAGGAATTCTCGCTGCTGCAGTTGCAACAGACTGTGGAGGCATTGGCGGGGCGCGGCTTGCACAAGCAGAACTTCCGGCGCCTGATCGAGCAGCAGGCGCTGGTTGAGGAAACAGGCCAGATGACGGCCGTAGGTGCGGGCCGCCCGGCCAAGCTGTTTCGCTTTCGACGCAATGTAATGCTGGAGCGCGCCATTGCTGGCAACAAGCTGCCGCTGGCAAGAAGTCATTAGCCCCTGAACCACTCTTGGGATGGAGGACTGTTTTAACTGCGGGAGCGGCTTGACTTAAATAATGCTCAGTCTTAGCATAAGTCCGTTTGCGTAAGGCCTGAAAGCGATCTGGAAGTCTTTGCGTTTTTTATTGAACTAAAAATACTCAAAATGAGCATTAATAAAATTGCAGCCTTGCCCGTCCCATCCCTGCCCGATGTAATGCTGGAGCCGCTGGTACGCATGGCCTTGCTGGAAGATCTGGGACGTGCCGCAGACTTGACCACCGACACCATTGTTCCTGCCGATGCGATGGGCGAGTTGCGTCTGGTGGCCAGGCAGGATGGAATCTTGGCCGGACTTGATCTGGCACGTCTGGCCTTTGTGCTGATGGATGCTCGCATGGAGTTTGACGTCCGCTGCGCAGACGGCACGCTGCTGCAGCCTGGCATGGAGATCGCCCGCATTCGTGGCAAAAGCCGAGCCATTCTCACGGCCGAGCGTACGGCGCTCAACTACCTTTGCCATCTCAGCGGCGTGGCCAGCGCCACGCATTCGATTGCAGAGGCCGTCAAGCCCTTCGGCACCCGAGTGACCTGTACGCGCAAGACCATGCCGGGCCTGCGAGCCTTGCAGAAGTACGCCGTGCGTGTCGGTGGCGGCAGCAACCACCGTTTTGGCCTGGACGACGCCGTACTCATCAAGGACAACCACATTGCACTGGCCGGCGATGTCGCCACGGCGGTGGGACGTGCTCGTGCGGGCGTGGGACATATGGTCAAGATCGAGCTGGAAGTGGATACGCTGGCCCAGCTGGATGTGGCGCTGCAACTGGGCGTGGATGTAGTGCTGCTGGACAATATGGGTCTGGATGATTTGCGCATTGCGGTCGGCATGTGCAAGGGCCGGGCCATCACCGAAGCCTCGGGGCGTATTACCCCCGAAACTGCAGCTGCCGTGGCTGCCACGGGCGTGGATCAGGTTGCCGTGGGCTGGCTCACGCACAGCGCGCGCGTGCTCGATATAGGCCTGGACGCTTGAACTGAGATACCCCCTGAGCCGCTGCGCGGCTTCCCCCTGGAAGGTGGACGGCGCCATTGCTGCGGGGCGGCCCTTGCTTGGCGCCTCTGGCCTGGATTGCGCCAGCTTTGTGGATGCTGGAAATCAATAGGGGAAAGGCGCTTATGCCCATCACACAGCAGTTTGTTAGGGCGCGCGGAGCCTGGATTCTGGCGGCCGCAACGCTGGCCAGTGCGGCTGCCGGGCTATGGCTGGCGCGCACGGGTACGGCTGCCGTGCGCTTTGAAAAGCCCATCACCATCGTCGTGACCTTTCCGCCAGGCGGTGGCACGGACCTGCTGGCGCGTCGCCTGGGCGCGGCCATGCAGCAGCGTTTGGGCCAGTCCGTAGTGGTGGAGAACCGGCCCGGCGCTAGCGGCAATATCGGCGCGAGCGCAGTGGCCGAGGCAGCACCCGACGGCGCCACGCTGCTCATGGTCAACAGCTCGTTTGCCATCAATCCCGGCGTCTACCAGCATCTGGACTTCGACCCACGCCGGGACTTCAAGGCTGTGTTCAACGTCGGCAGCATCGCTTCGGTGCTGGTGGTTCCCAGCCAAAGCAGCGTGCGCAATCTGCACGATGCGCTGGCCGGAGCGACCGTTGGAGAGCCTTTGTCATTTGCCTCCTGCGGCAACGGAACGCCCCAGCATATGGCGGGTGAGATGCTGGCCCAGGCCGCCCATGCAAGCCTCCAGCATGTGCCCTACAAGGGTTGCGGACCGGCCATCACTGCAGTAGCCGCAACACAGGTACCTGTGGCCGTGGTCACGGCCAGCAGCGCCGCGCCCCTGATAGCTGCAGGCCGCGTGCGGGCCATCGCTGTCACGGCACTGGCCCGCGTCGCATCCCTGCCCGATGTCCCCACGATGGCCGAGCAGGGCCTGGCTGGTTTTGCCGTAGAGCAGTGGCATGGCTTGCTGGCGCCGGCTGCCACGCCGGAGCCCGTGATCGCCCGTCTGCACCAGGTGCTGACGCAGATACTGGCCGAGCCCGAGATGCAGCAGGCGCTGCGCGAGCAGGGCTATACGCCGGCCGGGGAGTCTGCGGCCCAATTCGGCAAGCTCATCGCAGCCGATATCGAGCGCTATGCGACCGTGACCGCGCAGCTCGGGCTCACGGTTGATTGAGTCCAGGCCAGCGGTCGACGCCAGACGCCCATGCTCGTGACGGGCCACCTGCAAAGGTGGCCTGTTCTGTTTCAGGCATATGACGAGTTCGCTATACGAAGGTATAGCTGGGA
Organism: Comamonas thiooxydans; assembly: GCF_002157685.2. Classification (NCBI taxonomy): domain Bacteria; kingdom Pseudomonadati; phylum Pseudomonadota; class Betaproteobacteria; order Burkholderiales; family Comamonadaceae; genus Comamonas; species Comamonas thiooxydans. The sequence continues at coordinate 5,043,538 of NZ_AP026738.1, read as the reverse complement.
CCAACCAAAAGCCAAGCCTCTCTTCCCAAGGCAGGCTCGCTTTGTCGATTGGCGGGTTTGATAATCAAAGGCGGGGATCAGGGCACCAGACCCTGGCGCCACGGCGGCATGCTTTGCCGCCCATCGCATGGAGAAGTTCCTCTTGGATGCCCATTCCTTGACGGCGCTATAGCGCGCGGCTTCCTCATGCTCTCCCGCTTCTCTGTCCTGCTGCAAAGCTGCTTCTGTATTCAAGAAGTTGCGAGGGCGAGACAGGATCAATCCTGGGCCGGGACCTGCCCTGGCCATATCGATGCCATTGTTTGCTGCTTATGAAACAAGTCCTGAACTCCTGCAGTCCCGTGGGGCCTGCCTGCCTGCTGTTGTGTCTGGCGCTCGCTGCCTGCAACGGCGACAAACAGACGCCGGCAGCCGCTGCCGATAGCCGGACTGCGCTGCACCGCGAAGGCAATCTGGTCGTGGTGCCGTCGCAATCTCCAGTGCTGGCGCAGCTGAAGCTGGCGCAGGCCACCCAGGAGCAGGTCCAGACCCTGATCTCGGCGCCGGCGAGTATCGAGGCCGAGCCTGAAAAGATGGTCAAGATCACGCCTCCGGTCGCGGGCCGGCTGGTGCATCTGCATCGACAGCTCGGCGACCCGGTCAAGGTCGGTGAGGCCTTGATCACCATGGACTCCTCCGATATCTCGGTCGCTCGGGCAGACAATGCCAAGGCCCAGTCCGCGCTGCTGCTGGCGCGTCAGGAGTTCGACCGCCAGAAGCTGCTGTTTGATGCCGAGATTGCGGCGCGCAAGGACTACGAGGCCGCGCAGCAGGCGCTGGCCGCGTCCAGCGCCGATGCGCGCGCTGCGACCGACCGCCTGGCTCAGCTTGGCGCCGATGTGCAGGCCAGCTCGCGCGGCAGCTATGTGATCAAGTCGCCGATCAGCGGACGCGTGGTGGAAATGGCAGGCTCGCAGGGCGGCTATTGGAACGATGTGAATGCCTCGGTGATGACCGTGGCCAATCTCAGCAAGGTCTGGCTCAGCGCCAGCGTGCCCGAGCGCGACCTAGCCTATGTGGATGTGGGCCAGGAGGCGCATATCGCGCTGACCGCCTATCCCGACCTCAAGCTCGAAGGCCGTGTGCAATACGTGGGTGAGATCGTTGATGCCGCCACGCGCAGCGTCAAGGTGCGCGTGGCCGTGGACAACCGCGAAGGGCGGTTGCGCCCGGGTATGTTTGCGCGCGTGAGCTTCGACGGACCAGGCCGTGACGCCCTCATGGTGCCGACCACGGCGCTGCTCCAGGGCAATGTGAGCTCACGGGTGTTCGTAGACAAGGGGCACACGGACAAGGGCGCCCGCTTTGAGCCACGCGACGTGCAGGTCGGCGTGCAGCAGGATGGCAAGGTGGAGATCCGCTCGGGCCTGGCGGCCGGCGAGCGCATCGTCGTCAACGGTGGAGTGCTGCTGCAATGATCGAACGCATCGTCAATCTCAGTTTTGCACGTCGCGGCGTGGTGTGGCTGATCTTCATCTTTGCAGCCCTGTATGGCGGGTTCAGCTGGAAGCAGCTGCCGCTCGAGGCCTATCCCGACATCGCCGATGTGACCTCGCAGATCGTCACCCAGGTGCCGGGTCTGGCGGCCGAGGAAATCGAGCAGCAGATCACGATTCCGCTGGAGCGTGCGCTGCTGGCCACACCGGCCATGCATGTGCTGCGTTCGCGCAGCCTGTTCGGCCTGTCGCTGATCACCGTCGTGTTCGAGGACGGGGTCGACGGCTACTGGGCGCGTCAGCGCCTCAAGGAGCGCATGGACGAGGTCGATCTTCCCTATGGCGCGCGCGCTGCGCTCGACCCCTACAGCTCGCCCACGGGCGAGGTCTACCGCTATACGCTGGAAAGCTCCACACACAGCCTGCGCGAGTTGTCCGAGCTGCAGCAGTGGGTGGTGATTCCGCGCCTCAAGAAAGCACAGTCCGTGGTGGATGTGACGAATTTCGGCGGCCTGACCACGCAGTTCATGCTCGAACTCGACCCCGCGCGCCTGCTGCAGTACGGGCTGACCCTGTCCCAGGTGATCGATGCCCTCAATGCCAACAACGCCAGCGGCGGCGGCAGCGTCATAGACCGTGGCGAAGTCTCCTATGTAGTGCGCGGCGTGGGCCTGCTGAGATCGCTCGACGACATGGGCAATGTGGTGGTCAAGACCTCGGACAACGGCACGCCGATTCTGGTCAAGGACCTGGGACGCCTGACCTATGGCAATGTGGAGCGCCGCGGCATTCTGGGCAAGGACGACAACTCCGACACGCTGGAAGGCATCGTGCTGCTGCTCAAGGACGCGAACCCCTCCAAGGCGCTGGAAGGCATCCATGCCGCGGTGAAGGAGCTCAACGAGAAGCTGCTGCCGCCCGACGTCAAAGTCGTGCCCTATCTGGACCGCACCACGCTGATTGAGCGCACCACGCATACCGTGGGCAAGACCCTGGCCGAAGGCATGATCGTCGTGACCCTGGTGCTGCTGCTGTTCCTCGGCAGCCCGCGCGCGGCGCTGATCGTGGCGCTGACGATTCCCATGGCGCTGCTCCTGGCCTTTGTGTTCATGCATCACGCCAGGATTCCGGCAAATCTGTTGTCGCTGGGAGCCATAGATTTCGGCATTTTGGTGGACGGTGCCGTGGTCGTGGTCGAGAACATTCTGCGTCGCCGCGAGGCCCAGGAGGACAAGCCCTTGACGCCGCGTGACGCCATCTCTGCCACGCTGCAGGTGGCACGCCCCATCTTCTTCGGCATGTGCGTGATCGCCGCTGCCTATCTGCCGCTGTTCGGCTTCGAGCGCATCGAGTACAAGCTGTTTTCGCCCATGGCCAGTGCCGTGGGGGCGGCCCTGGTGGGAGCGCTGGCCGTGGCGCTGCTGCTCACGCCGGGCCTGGCCTGGATGGCGTTTCGCCGTCCGCGCAAGATCTTCCACAACCCCGTGCTGCACTGGCTGGGAAAGCGCTATGACCGCTTTCTCAGTGACGCTGTGGGGCAGATGCGCTGGCTGGTAGGGGCCGTGACGGCGGCGATGGTAGCGCTGGTGCTGCTGGCCGGCACCATAGGCCGCGACTTCCTGCCTTATCTGGACGAGGGCTCGATCTGGCTGCAGGTGCAGATGCCTCCCGGCATCACGCTGGACAAAGCCCGCGACATGGCCGACGAGCTGCGTCGGGCCACGCTGGAGTTCCCCGAGGTGTCCTATATCGTGACCCAGACTGGACGCAACGACGACGGTACCGATTACTGGACGCCTTCGCACATCGAGGCCAGCGTGGGCCTGCATCCTTACGATCAATGGAAGTCGGGCCTGAACAAGCAGCAACTGATCGCCAAGATGGCCGAGCACTTCGCGAGGATGCCTGGCTATACCGTGGGCTTCATGCAGCCCATGATCGACGGCGTGCAGGACAAGCTCTCGGGTGCGCACAGCGATCTGACCGTGAAGGTCTACGGCCAGGACCTGAGCGAGGACCGGCGCGTGGCCGACGAGATGGTGGGCATTCTGTCCAAGGTGCCCGGTGCGGCCGATGTGGCCGTGGACATCGAGCCGCCGCTGCCCAATCTGCGTATAGACCTGGACCGAGCGGCTGCCGCGCGCTACGGCATCAACGCGGCCGATGTGGCCCAGCTGATCTCCACGGGCGTGGGCGGGGCCTCCATAGGCCAGCTCTACGTGGGTGAACGCAGCTACGACATGACGGTGCGCTTCGCGCCCGGTACTCGCAGCGACCCCGAAGCCATAGGTGCGCTGCGTCTGGCTGCTGCCAATGGCGCCCAGGTGCCGTTGGCCGATGTGGCGCGCATCAGCACCACGGTGGGCCAGAGCGTGATCGTGCGCGAGGGCGGCGAGCGCCACATCCTGGTCAAGCTCAATGTGCGCGGCCGTGATCTCGCGGGCTTCCTCAAGGATGCGCATGAGGCTCTCGATGCCCAGCTCCAGTACGACCACCAGAAGACCCATATCGAGTGGGGCGGCCAGTTCGAGAACCTGCAGCGTGCCGAGGCACGGTTGCTGGTCATCCTGCCACTGACGCTGGGCATCATGCTGGTGCTGCTGTTCGGCGAGTTCGGCAATCTGCGCCAGCCGCTGCTGGTGCTGGGCGTGGTGCCGCTGGCCATGATCGGCGGCTTTGCCGGACTGCATCTGCGTGGCATGACGCTCAATGTCTCGAGTGCCGTGGGTTTCATCGCGCTGTTCGGTGTGGCCGTGCTGTCGGGCGTGCTCATGGTTTCGCAGATCAACCGCCTGCGTCGCGAGGACGGTCTGGAGTTGCGCGATGCTGTGCTCGAGGGGGCATCGAGCCGTATGCGTCCGGTGCTGATGACGGCCACGGTGGCAGCCTTCGGTCTCATGCCGGCCATGCTTGCTACGGGCCTGGGTAGTGATGTGCAGCGGCCACTGGCCACTGTGGTGGTCTGCGGTCTGGCCAGCGCCACCTTGCTTACCTTGCTGCTGCTACCCAATCTCTATTACGTGGTCGAGCTGCGTGCCCAGCGTGCGCTTGAGCGAAAGCGCCGGCGAGCGGCCGAGCGCGGGGAGCTCGACGACGAGGACGCAGCCCCCGTTCCCACCGCCACTGCGGAGCGCATGGCCCCCTGAGTTCGGGTCCGCGCAATACCTACAAACTTGGATGCACCATGCAATTTTCCTTTCTTTCCCTCAAGCGCCTGGCTCTGCTGCTGGCGGCGCTGGGCCTGGGTGGCACGGCATTGGCCCAGGCCGCGGCGCAGCCTGCCGCAGCCGGGCTGCGCTTCAGCGACTATCTGAGCGCTGTCGAGCAGCACAGCCTGGACCTGCAATCCCAGCAACAGAACGTGGTGTCAGCCCGGGCTGGCGTCGGCATCGCGGGCATACGACCCGATCCCCAGCTCTCGCTGGGAGCTGCGCGCGAGCAGGTCAATAGCGGCCTGCCGAGGCCGCAGAACCGGACCTATGAACTCAGCATGGAGCTGGAGACCGGCGGCAAGCGCTCGGCTCGCATTCGCGCCGCACGCAGCCAGGTGCGGCTGGCCGAGGCTGAGGTCGAGGGATTCCGCATCCAGCTGTTCTCCGATGCGGCCCAGGACTTCACACAGGCCTGCCGCGACCGCGAGGCGCTGGAGCGCAAGGAGCAGACGCTCAATGCTCTGTCCGATGTAGTCAAGGCCAACGAGGTGCGACGCAAGGCCGGCGACGTCGGCACCGTTGAGTGGCGGCAGTCGCGCGTGGAGCGCGACCAGTTCCAGGCCGACGTGACGCAGGCGCGCGCCGATGCCCAGACCTCGCGTCTGGCCCTGAGCGTGCCGCTGGGGCGCAAGCTCCTGGAGGTCTTTGGCTCCGACGAGCTGCAATGCGATTTCCAGCCCTTTGCGAACGACAAGAGCATCGATGTCCTGGTGACCCAGGCCCTGCATGTGCGCAGTGATGTGCGCGTGGCCCAGGCCACGCTGGACAATGCGCGCGACAATGCCGGCCTGGCCCAGGCCAACCGCTGGGTCAATCCCACGCTGGCCGTGGGATTGACCGCCATACCTGCCACGTCTGCGGGTATGGATGCCCAAGGCAATGTCTTCGATGCGAGCAGCCGCTCGCGCATGTTGTCGGTCTCGGTGAGCGTGCCCATCCCGTTCTCGCGCCTGAACCGCGGTGAGGTGCTGCAGGCAGAGGCCATCGTGACCCAGGCCATGCTGGGGCTGCAGCAGTCGCAGCACAAGGCCGAGGCTGACGTGCGCTCCGCCTACTTCCGGTTCGCGGCGGCGCAGGAGAACGTGGAGCGCTATCGCAGCAATGTGCTGGCGGATGCGCAGCGCGTGCTCGAGAGCATCCGACTGTCCTATCGTCACGGCCAGGCTTCGTTGCTGGAGCTGCTGTCGGCCCAGCGCTCGGCCGATGATGCCTACCTCGGCTATCTACAGGCCAATGCTGACCTGGCCAAGGCAACAGTCGATCTGCAACTGAGCATAGGCCAGCGACCCGCGTTGTGATGATGGAGTAGGCGGGCAGGGCTGGCGTGCGCGCATCTTGAGCCACAATCAACGGTCTTTCACGCTCTGAGATCCGCCCTGCATGCCATGACAGCCAAACCGCAACGCTTTCTGCATCTGCGCCGGGCCCTGATCCTGGCCGGCATGGCAGCGACCATGGCAGCCATCTTCGCGCTGGATACGCTGACCGAGTACGCGGTGGCCGCGGCCGTGTTCCACACGGCCGTCATCCTTGTGGCGGTGCGCTGGTTCAGCCCGCGCCTGGTGATAGGCACCACGGCGCTGTGCATAGCGCTCACCCTGGCCAGCTTTGCGCTGACGCCGGCCGGGGCCTACCGCACTGGACTCATCAACACGGGCATCAGCGTCCTGGCCATCGTTATCACGGCCTATCTGGGCCTGAAGATGGTGGCCGCCCAGAATGCGGCCCACGCAGCACAGACCCAGTTGCTGCGCATCACTCAGGCCACCAGCCTGGGACAGGTGACGGCCTCGATCGCCCATGAGGTCAACCAGCCGCTGGCCGCCATCGTCACCAGCGGCAATGCCAGCCAGCGCTGGCTGGCTCAGCAGCCACCGAATCTCGAAAAAGCCGGCCAGGCGCTGGAGCGTATCCTGGGCGATGCGCGGCGCGCCAGCGAGGTCATTGCGCGTATCCGCTCCATGGCGCGCGGCGAGGCACCGAGCAAGCAGAAGTTCGATCTCAACGAGGCAGTGCGCGAGATGGTGAATCTGTCGGGCGCGGACCTGAACCAGCGCGCCATTGCCATGGACCTGCAACTGGCGCCGGGTCTGGCGCCGGCCTGGTGCGACCGAGTGCAGTTTTTGCAGGTGCTGGGCAATCTGCTGCTCAACGCCATGGACGCCATGCAGGAAACGCCGGCCGTGCAGCGGCGCATTGCCGTGGCTACCCAGGCCTTGGGCCAGCAACTGGTGCTGACAGTCACCGATGCGGGAGAGGGGCTGTCGCCGCTGGCCAAAAGCCATTTGTTCGATGCCTTCTGGAGCACCAAGCGTGAGGGCATGGGTCTGGGGCTGAGCATCAGTCGCCACATGGCCGAGACCAACGGTGGCCGCATCTGGGCCACAGAGCGCGAGGACGGGCACAGCGGCGCCGTGTTTCATGTGACCATCGCGGCTCTCGTCGCCTCGGGTGATCCCGCATCAGGAGGACACAAGCTTGGCTGAGCTCGAAACCGTGTATGTGATTGATGACGACGCCTCGGTGCGCGCGGCCATCGAGGATTTGCTTCTCTCCGTGGGACTGGTCGTGTCTGCCTTCGGCGCGACGCGCGACTTTCTCGCCCATCTGGAGCTGAGCCCGCCCGAGGGGCCGGCCTGCTTGGTGCTGGACATCCGCATGCCGGGCCAGAGCGGTATGGAGTTCAGGCGCCAGATGCTGGAGCAGGGGCTGCGTTTTCCTACCATCTTCATCACCGGCCATGGCGATATTCCCATGAGCGTGGAGGCCATGAAGACCGGGGCCATAGAGTTTCTGACCAAGCCGTTTCGCGATCAGGATTTGCTGGATGCCATACAGCAAGGTATTGCCCTTGATCGCCAGCGCCGTGTGCAGGATGGGCAGTTGCTGGAGTTGCGTTCGCGTTGGAATTCGCTGTCCAGTGGGGAGCAGTCGGTGTTGACTGGCGTGGTGCGAGGCATGCTCAACAAGCAGATCGCGGGAGAGCTGGATGTCAGCGAAATTACCATCAAAGTCAGGCGATCTCAAGCCATGCGCAAGATGGAAGCTGGCTCGGTTGCCGAGCTGGTGCGCATGCTGGAGAAGCTGAGCATCCGCTGATGGTAGCCACATGTCTGGCCTGCCGGGCGGTCACTTCGCGTGTGCAGCAGGTGTCGCGGGTGCTTGTACGGCGAACGTAAAAATTGTTCGTGTCGGTTTCCATGTAAAGATTACGCATGAATTTTCTGGAGCATGTGCGGGTTAGCCAGTTCACAATGGCGGGTTCGCCAGGAGCGGTCAATGCGTCAGCAAAGAACATTCAATAACAAAATTGGTTTCGGCAAGCTTTGCACGGGCAGTTTGATGTCCTTGTGCATGATATGGGGGCTGACTGCTCATGCGCAGCAGAGTGCAGAGCCAGTCCGTGCAGGCAGTGAAGAAGCCTCTGCAGCAGCGTCAGCAACTGATGCGCGTGGGGGAGGCACAGAGCCTGAGAAGTGGAATGCCAAGTTCCAAGCCACCTATGTCTGGCAGCGCAAGCCGTCCTTTTCTGCACCCTATACCGGAGAGAAAAGCCTGTTGCCAGGGCGCGAGCGCAGCTACTCCTTCACGACCACTGCATCTCTCGGATACCGTCCATGGGCCGGAGGGGAGGTCTATCTTGATCTGGAAGGCGCGCAGGGCATTCCTCTGTCGGGACTGGCAGGCCTGGGTGGCTTTACCAATGGGGAATTGGCCAAAACTTCGGGAGCAAGATTGAAGCTCTATCGCGCCCGAGCATTCTTGCGCCAGACCTGGAGTCATGGCGGTGAGCAAGAGGCGGTGGAGTCAGAGGCAAGGCAGTTGGCGGGCATGGTGGACAGGCGTCGTACTGTGCTCACGGTGGGCAATCTGGCGGTCATCGATATCTTTGACGACAACCGCTACAGCCATGATCCGCGCACGCAGTTCATGAACTGGTCGCTGATGACTCAAGGCGCGTTTGACTATGCCGCAGATGCCAGAGGTTACAGCTGGGGGGCGGTGCTGGAGTGGTTTCACGACGACTGGGAGGTGCGCTTCGGTCGCTTCATCCAGCCCAAGGAGCCCAACGGCCAGCCGCTGGACTATCGAATTTTCAAACACTACGGCGACCAGCTGGAAGTAGCCCATGCACACACCCTGGCGGGCCAGCCGGGAAAGTTGCGCGCTTTGGTCTTCCGCAACCACGCCGTGATGACGCGCTATGACGATGCACTCAACCTGGCGGCGCAGACCGGGGCGGTGCCGGATCTGAATGTTGCACGCTATGGTGCCAGAAGCAAGCACGGCTTCGGCATCAACCTGGAGCAGGCGTTGAGTGATGACGTGGGTCTTTTCGCTCGTGGCAGCTGGGCGGATGGCAAGACGGAAATCTATGCCTTCACGGAAATCGACCGCTCTCTTTCTGCGGGTCTGCTGATCCAGGGGCGCAAATGGGGACGGGCGAGCGATACGCTGGGCATAGGCGTGGCGCGCAATTTCCTCTCGTCCTCACACCGTCAGTATCTGGCAGAGGGCGGGGTGGGGGCATTCATTGGTGACGGGCGTCTGAACTACAAGCCCGAGAATATTCTCGAGATGTTCTACAGCGTGGGGATCAGCAAGCAATCCAGCATCAGCTTTGACTGGCAGCATATCCGCAACCCTGCATACAACGCGGACCGTGGGCCCATCAACGCACTGGCTGTGCGTTTGCACACCGAGTTCTGATCTAGAAAAACCGCAGGATGATCTGGTGCAGGCCTGCCGTCATCAAGGCATAGCGCAGGAATTTTCCAACTGCCATATAGGCGACGCAGGGCCAGAAAGGCAGGCGCACCCAGCCGGCGACCGCGCATAGCGGGTCGCCGACGACGGGCAGCCAGCTCAGCAGGCAGGCCTTGGCGCCGTATTTGCGCAGCCAGTAACGGGCGATGCGGTTCCAGCGTGACTTGTGGTGCATGTTCTGGGGCGGCGGCTCTCCATGTCGGCGCAGCTCTTTGGCCTTGTTCCAGGCCTGGTTGGCGGCCAGCCCCATCCACCAACTGATGGCCCCACCCAGCGTGTTGCCCGCCGTGGCGACCACAATGGCGGGCCAGAACAGATCGGGGTTGGCTGAGACCAGTGCGGCCACCACGGGCTCAGAGCCCAGCGGCAGCAGGGTGGCCGAGACCAGGGCCACGACAAACACGGTGCTAAGGCCCAACTCCGGCAGGGCCAGCCATTGCAGCAACTGATGTATCCACGCTTCCATAGGGCGGCTAGTTTAGGCGGGTCGCTCAATTCCCTGAACTTTGCATCCTGTCATTTCTCAGTCATCGGCCATAGTTGCAGGCTGTTGATATATGGTTTCTTATCCAAATGCGTAAACAGGTGTTATCCGGTAACGCCAGATCAATGGGAGTAGGAATGGCTTTCAGCCCTCTAAAAAAAATGATGCGATCGAGTCAGGCAGCAGGCCTGGCGGTTGCTTTGCTTTTGATAGCTGGTTGCGCACCGAACATAAGGACCATCGCGCCGTCTGACGCCAAACCAGCGGTCACGGTGGCTGCCGATCTGGTGCCGCTGGCGACGTTGGCGCCCGGCATCAAGCAGGACATGCGCTATGTCTCCAAGCACAACTTCATGGGCCGCCCCGTGGCTGGCTATGAAGCCGGGGTTTGCTGGCTCAGCCGCGTGGCTGCCGAATCTCTGGCAGCTGTTCAGAAGGAACTGGCTGGACAGGGGCTGGCTCTGAAGGTCTATGACTGTTACCGACCCCAGGCGGCCGTTGACGACTTTGTGCGCTGGGGTCGCGATATGGCCGATCAGAAAAACAAGGACATGTATTACCCGCGCGTGCCCAAGAGCGAGCTCTTCAAGCGTGGCTACATCGCCGAGAAATCGGGTCACAGCCGTGCCAGCACCGTGGACATGACGCTGCTGGTGGTGGATGCCAAGCGGGCCGGAAAGCTGGTGCGTGGGCCGTTGGCCGACGGTATCGAAGTGGACATGGGAACGCCCTTCGATCTCTTTGACGAGCAGTCGCATACCGACAATGCCCAGCAATCGCCCGATGTGCAGCACAACCGCCGCTGGCTGCGCAGCCTGATGCAGCGCAATGGCTGGAAGAACCTGCCAGAGGAGTGGTGGCATTACACGCTGGTCAGCGAGCCCTATCCCGAGCAGTACTTTGATATGCCGGTGCGTAAAAACTGAGACGCCAGTGGTGCATTGCCCGATAGTGACTTGCCTCGCAGGGTGATGCATGGAGTTTGGTTTTGCTGAAAATTTGAGCAGGTATAATTGCCCCCTCTCTTTTCCAGCGCCCGGTCTGTGCCAGACATTGCCTGCCGCAGAAACCAAATTCTCTCCATGCCCGCCCTGCACATTGGTCATATTCCATTGGCAAATCGTCTGTTTGTCGCTCCCATGGCGGGTGTGACGGACCGGCCGTTTCGTCAGCTGTGCAAGGCACTGGGGGCCGGTTACGCGGTCAGCGAGATGGTGACCAGCCGCAAGGACTTGTGGAACAGTCTCAAGACCAGTCGCCGCGCCAACCATGAAGGCGAGCCTGGGCCGATCTCGGTCCAGATTGCCGGCACCGAAGCGCCCATGATGGCCGAGGCTGCCATCTACAACATCGAGCGCGGCGCGCAGATCATAGACATCAACATGGGCTGCCCGGCCAAGAAGGTCTGCAACAAATGGGCGGGCTCCGCCCTGATGCAGAACGAGCCGCTGGCCGTGGAAATTGCCCAGGCCGTGGTGGAGGCCGCACGTCCCTACAACGTGCCCGTCACCCTGAAGATGCGCACCGGCTGGTGCGATACGCACAAGAACGCAGTTCTGCTGGCGCGCCAGTTTGAAGATGTCGGCATCCAGATGCTGACCGTGCACGGCCGCACGCGCGAGCAAGGCTACAAGGGCTTTGCCGAGTACGACACGATTGCGGCCGTCAAGCAGGCCGTCAAAGTGCCCGTGGTGGCCAATGGCGATGTCAACAGCCCTGAAAAAGCCCGCGATGTGCTGGCCTATACGGGGGCGGATGCCATCATGGTCGGCCGTGCAGCCCAGGGCAGACCGTGGATCTTTCGCGAGATCGCGCACTTTCTGGCCACCGGCGAGCATCTGGCTCCCCCCCTGGTGGCCGAGCTGCGTCGTCTGCTGCTCGAACATTTGCAAGATCACTACAGCCTGTATGGCGAGGGAACCGGCGTGCGCAGCGCCCGCAAGCATATTGCGTGGTATCTGCGAGCGCTGCCGGGCGGGGAAGAGTTCAGAAAACACATCAACACTATTGAGGACTGTGCGGTGCAATGGCAGGCCGTGGCCGACTATCTGGATGCCCTGGGGCAGCAGATGGAGCGGATCCCGGTGGCCACGGCCGCTGCTGAACCAAGCAGCGGGCTGGACGAACCGGCAGAAATGGCTGCATGAGCAATCAGAATTTAGAACAAGTCGTTCGCGACAGCCTGGAAGGCTATTTCCGCGATCTCGAGGGTGAAACACCGGCCAATGTCTATGACATGGTGATTCGCCTTGTCGAAAAACCGTTGCTGGAAGTGGTGATGGGCCAGGCCGACAACAACCAGTCGCGCGCCGCCGAATGGCTGGGCCTGAATCGCAACACCCTGCGCAAAAAGCTGGTCGATCACGAGTTGCTCTGAACGACGAGGCTACCGAATCCATAGCTGCAAGCGCTTGAAATATCTGCACTTGCAGCTTGTTTTTATCCAAACTTTGAATTGACGCCCATGAAAGCTCTGATCTCCGTCTCTGACAAGACCGGTATCGTCGAATTTGCGCAAGCCCTGCACGCCCTGGGCGTGCAACTGCTGTCCACCGGTGGCACCGCCAAGCTGCTGGCGGGCGTGGGCCTGCCCGTGACCGAAGTGGCCGAAGTCACCCAATTCCCCGAGATGCTGGACGGCCGCGTCAAGACCTTGCACCCCATGGTGCACGGTGGTCTGCTGGCTCGCCGCGAACTGCCCGAGCACATGGCTGCTTTGAAGGAACATGGCATCGAGACCATCGATCTGCTGGTCGTGAACCTCTACCCCTTTGAAGCTACCGTGGCCAAGGCCGGTTGCACCCTGGCCGACGCCATCGAGAACATCGATATCGGCGGCCCCGCCATGGTGCGTTCCGCTGCCAAGAACTGGAAAGACGTGGGCGTTCTGACCGCCGCCGACCAGTACGAAGCCGTGCTGGCCGAGCTCAAGGCGAACGGCAAGCTGTCCGACAAGCTGCGTTTCGCGTTGTCCGTGGCAGCCTTCAACCGCATTGCCCAGTACGACGGAGCGATCAGCGACTACCTGTCCAGCGTCAAGTTCGAAGACGAAAAGCTCAGCGAAGAATATGTGCCCGAGCGCGCCCTGTTCGGCGGCCAGTCCAACGGACATTTCATCAAGGTGCAGGATCTGCGCTACGGTGAAAACAGCCACCAGCAAGCTGCCTGGTACCGCGATCTGTACCCCGCTCCCGGCTCGCTGGCCACGGGCGTGCAGCTGCAGGGCAAGGAGCTGAGCTACAACAATATCGCCGACGCCGATGCGGCCTGGGAATGCGTCAAGAGCTTTGACACCCCTGCCTGCGTGATCGTCAAGCACGCCAACCCCTGCGGCGTGGCCGTGGGCGCGAATGCCTTCGAAGCCTATTCCAAGGCCTTCCAGACCGACCCCACCAGCGCGTTTGGCGGCATCATTGCCTTCAACCGCCCTGTGGACAAGGCCGCGGCCGAAGCCGTGTCCAAGCAGTTCGTCGAAGTGCTGATGGCTCCCGAGTTCAGCGCCGAAGCCCTGGAAATCTTCAAGGCCAAGGTCAATGTGCGCCTGATGAAGATCGCTCTGCCCGCAGGCGGCGCAACCGACTGGGACAACGGCCGCAACGCCATCGAGTCCAAGCGCATCGGCTCGGGCCTGCTGCTGCAGACCTCGGACAACCATGAGCTCAAGCTGGCCGACCTGAAGGTCGTGACCGTCAAGCAGCCCACGCCTGAAGAGCTTCAGGACTTGCTGTTCGCCTGGAACGTGGCCAAGTTCGTCAAGTCCAACGCCATCGTCTTCTGCAAGAACGGCATGACCATGGGCGTGGGTGCCGGCCAGATGTCGCGCCTGGATTCGGCCCGCATCGCCTCCATCAAGGCCGAAGCCGCCAAGCTGTCGCTGCAGAACACCGTCGTGGCGTCGGATGCCTTCTTCCCCTTCCGCGACGGCCTGGACGTGGTGGTCGATGCCGGTGCCACTTGCGTGGCTCAGCCTGGCGGCTCCATGCGCGATCAGGAAGTGATCGATGCGGCCAACGAGCGTGGCGTGGCCATGGTCTTCACCGGCGTGCGCCACTTCAGGCATTAAAACTCCCCCCCTGAGGCGCTGCGCGCCCTCCCCCTCTCTGGCGCTGTGCACCGGAGGGGGACCGACACCTTCGGCGCGCGACGGCGCTTTCTCGGTGTGCCTGGCTAGGTTCGCGCCAGTTTTTTTGCTCCGCGTCTCATGGCCAGCGCAAGCTGGCCATTGTCTTTTTAGCTGTGATTGCTTGGTATGACAGATCCCATTGACGACGAAGAAAACTACCCGCCGCGTCCGCGCTGGATTGGCTGGCTGATCGGGCTGGTCATGCTGGCGGCGGCCCTGGGCGTGGCCAATATCGGCTGGCGCATCATGCGCGTCAGCTCTGCCGAGAAGGCCACGGAGGCGCTGGTGCAGAAGCACCCGGAGCTGGCCCAGGGCAAGAAGCTGGTGGAGCAGTCCGACTGCATGCGCTGCCATGGATGGGAGCGCAAGTATGTGGGACCGTCCTTTGTCTCGATTGCCCAGAAGTACGAGGCCCAAAGCGATGCACAAACCTATCTCGCAGGCAAGATTCGCGCCGGCAGCGTGGGTGTCTGGGGCAATGTCATCATGCCGCGCCACCCGCAGATCAGCGAGGAGCAGTCCTTGCTGATGGCGGCCTGGGTGTTGTCGGCCCAGCCGGTTCAGGCCGAATAGGCTGGTGGATGGAATCAGACGGATGGATGCGGACAGCTTGTCCGGCCTGAACGCGCAGGCCGCTGGCGTCTGTCGTCGACCGCCCTTTTTGGCCCTGCCGCCCCTGTCCTGCGCTGCGCCGCTGCTTTCATAATCTGCACATGGCAAAACCCGCGCGTGCTCCCGCTCTTCGCCCCGCCGATCAGGCAGCCCATGGACACGGGCCTGGTCCGGCCCGCCAGCGTGGCTTTGTCTTCTGGGCCATATGGGTGAACATCGCCACCTACGCGATCTATCCCACGGCCAACTGGCTGGCCAGCCTGCGCGACCAGCGCTATGACTTCATCACGCGCTGGGATGCCATGATTCCGCTGGTGCCGGAATTCATCTTTGTCTACTTCTCGTTTTTCCCGTTTCTGGCCCTGCCGTTCTGGCTGGTGGGGCAGCCCGGTACGGCGGCGCTGGGCAAGCGTCAGGTGCTGGGTACGCTGATCTGCGGTCTGACCTTCGTGCTGTTCCCGGCAAATTTGGCCTTCGAGCGCGCGATTCCCGAATTCGAGCCCTATCGCAGCATTTTTGCGACCATGTTCTTTGTGGACAAGCCGCACAATCTGCTGCCCTCGCTGCACATCGTCTACACGGCGCTGACCTGCCTGGCCATCTGCCAGGCGCAATGGCAGCGTGGTCGCTGGGGGCTTTGTCTGCTGATTGTGCTATGGAGCGCGGCAATCTGCGCCTCAACCATGCTGGTGCATCAGCACCATGTGCTGGATGTGGTCACTGCGCTGATGCTGGTGCCAGTGCTCTGCCTGCTGATTCGCCCTGCCGATGTGCCGCCGCAGCCTCCGCGCATCTGAGCCGGGCAGGATTGCTCTGCCGCGGGCCTTTTTCGAATCCTGCGTCTGTGCTCGCTTGCATGCAGGACTGCA
This sequence comes from Comamonas thiooxydans, assembly GCF_002157685.2. Classification (NCBI taxonomy): domain Bacteria; kingdom Pseudomonadati; phylum Pseudomonadota; class Betaproteobacteria; order Burkholderiales; family Comamonadaceae; genus Comamonas; species Comamonas thiooxydans. The sequence continues at coordinate 5,027,996 of NZ_AP026738.1, read as the reverse complement.
GCGCGATTTTTGAGCGCGGTGCAGGCTTCGTGAAGCGCGGGCCTGGCTAGTCTGTTTTGAGATGGGTGTGCAGCCGGGCCTGCACAAAACATGCAGATGGACTGGTGATGCTGCAGGGAATCTGCGCATCATTGGTGAAATCCCTAGGATGCCTTTTTGACAAAAAGGACCGGGCCGAAGACGCCGCGCCAAAAGCGTGGCCAAGAACATGTTTACGACCTCCTCGCGCCGCGACAGAGGCTTTGCGGGATGGGATGCTAGGCGCGATACCGCAGCAATAGACGTGCTATTGCGAGGATTCGCAACGCCGCAGACCGCCCGCAAAGACACTGTCCCGGAGGGTTGGAGCGAAATCGGGCGATTTGCTGCGCGCTGTCTCTTGCTTGCACCCCGGTGCAAGCGGCGAGCCATCGCTTCGAACTCATCCCGATTGCGCTCCAACGCGGCTGCGTAGAGATCGTAAACACGTTCTCAAAGCCTGGGGATATGCATGCAGTGGCTGAAAACCAAAACCATTGAACAGGCGCTGGCCGATTCCGACGAGCCGGGCCGGCAGCTCCAGCGCACGCTGGGTGTTTTCGATCTGATGATTCTGGGCCTGGCCGTGGCCGTGGGCGCAGGGATTTTCTCGGTGGGGGCTCGCGCAGCCGGCAGCTTTGCAGGGCCGGCCGTGATTTTTTCCTTCATTCTGGCGGCCGCGACCTGCGCGCTGGCCATCATGTGCTATGCGGAGTTCGCCTCCACCGTGCCCGTCACGGGCAGCGCCTATACCTATACCTATCTGACGCTGGGCGAGGGCCTGGCCTGGATCATTGGCTGGAATCTGCTGCTGGAGATGATCTCGGCCGCTGCCGTGCTGGCCAAGTACTGGGGTATCTATCTGTCGGCCGTGTTCTCCACGGCAGGGCTGGAGATCGCGCAGAGCATCGAGATTGGCGGCTTCTCGCTGAACTGGGGGCCGTTCTTCATCGTGGCCGTGTTCACGGCCTTGCTGATTGCGGGCACCCAGGTCTCGGCCAAGGTCAACAACCTGTTCACCGTCATCAAGCTGGCGATCACCGTGTTTGTGATCGTCGTCGGCTTCACCTATATGAACACCGACAACTTCAGGCCTTTTGTGCCCAGTGCACAGCCGCCCGTGGTGGCTCATGGCGTGAGCGGTGACTTGTGGGGGCAGCCCATGCTGGCCTGGTTGTTTGGTGCCGAACCCAGCCAGTATGGCTGGCTGGGCGTGATCTCGGGCGCATCGCTGGTGTTCTTCGCCTTTCTGGGCTTCGATGTGGTGGCAACCTCGGCCGAAGAGGTCAAGGACCCGCAGCGCACGCTGCCACGCGGCATTCTCGGCGGGCTGGTGCTGGTGACGGTGCTCTACATCCTGGTCACGCTGGCGCTGACCGGCATGGTGCCCTATACGGCACTGGCCAGGGCCGAGAATCCTTCGCTGGCCACTGCTTTCATTGCCGTGGGCGCTGGCTGGGCGGCGCAGGTCATCTCGGTCGGCGTGCTGATCGGCATGACCACCGTGGTCATGGTGCTGCTGATGGGCAGCTCGCGCGTGTTGCTGGCCTTGTGCCGCGACGGCCTGCTGCCGCGCAGCTGGGGCGTGACATCGGCCAGGCGCAAGACGCCGGTTCGCCTGCAACTGGCTGTGGGCGTGATCGTGGCGTTGCTGGCAGGCTTTACCAAGGTGGAGCTGCTGGAGGAGATGATCAACATCGGCACGCTGTCGGCCTTTGTGCTGGTCAGCATCGGCGTGCTGGTGCTGCGCAAAAAGCGCCCTGACGCCGGAGCCGGCTACCGAGTGCCTTTTGTGCCTGTGCTGCCTGTGCTCTCGGCCCTGCTGTGCTTTTATCTGATGCTGAATCTCACCACGCTGACCTGGCTGCGCTTTCTGGGCTGGATGGCGCTGGGTGCGCTGATCTACATGGCCTATGGCATGCGCCATTCGCGTCTGGCTCAGGCGGATAAAAAGTGAGCTGTTAGCGCTTTATATTCATTGATTTCAATATGTTTTATCTCTGAAATCGTTTGATATCAGGTGCAAGAAGCTATCAAAATAAAAGCCCTGCAGGGAATGCCCTGCAGGGCTTTTGCATTGGTTAGAGTGCTGGACATGAGTACCGAACCCACCGAGACCACGCCGACCCGCTCCCCCACCCAGTCCGCCGAAGACGGCCAGCAGCGCTGCCGCTGGTGTCTGGCCACGCCGGGCTATGTCCACTATCACGACCGCGAATGGGGATTCCCGGTGGACAGCGACCAGCGCCTGTTCGAGAAACTCTGTCTGGAAGGCTTCCAGTCCGGCCTGAGCTGGCTGACCATTCTCAACAAGCGCGAGAACTTTCGCGCGGCCTTTGCAGGTTTTGATTTTCATCGCGTGGCGCAGTTTGGCGAGGCCGATGTGCAGCGCCTGCTGCAGGACGCGGGCATCGTGCGCCACCGCGGCAAGATCGAAGCCGTGATCAACAACGCCGGGCGGGCCATCGAAATGGTCCAGGCCGAAGGCTCTCTGGCCGCGTTCTTCTGGCGCTATCAGCCGACAGTGCCCTCGACGGGCACGACCATTCAGGCCCAGACGCCGGAGTCGCAAACCCTGTCCAGGGAGCTCAAAAAGCGCGGCTGGAAGTTTGTCGGGCCGACCACCATGTATGCGCTGATGCAGGCCATGGGCATGGTCAACGACCATGCACCGGGCTGCATCACCAGAGCTGAAGTGGAGCGCGCCAGAGCCGCTTTTCAGCGGCCCTGAGGGCGGGCTTGTTCCGCCTTGCCAGCCTGGGGATCAGGCCTTGACCAGCAGTCCCGGCGCGCTGGCCAGAACTTTCATGGAGGCTTCGGTGCTGGCCGTGAACTGGCGGCTGCTGATGGTGTTCACGTACACCCAGTCGGCGCGGCAGGCATCCGCCGTGGCCGTCACCAGCATATAGCCGCGGCGCGAGGTGTCGCAGTATTTGAGCGGCTTGATGAGCTGCTGCAGCGCAGCGGCCAGCGTCGCGGGGTCTTCGCCCGGCAGGTATTCCTCAAAGCCCGGCGAGCTGACCGAGGAGGTCGCAAATTCCACGCCCACGGCCTTGCCGTTCATGTCCTGCAGCTCGCTGGCCCAGGCGTTGTGCGTGTCGCCGGCCAGCACCACCAGCTTCTTGCCGAGTTGGCGTGCGCTGCCCAGAACGGTCTCGCGCGCGGCCTGGTAGCCGTCCCAGGCGTCCAGGTTGTAGGGGATCGAGGGCTGGGCCAGGATGGCTTGCTCCTGAGGCGTGAGTGTGGCGGGCGCGGTCTGCGCCTTGGCAACCAGCGCTGCGTACTGCGAGACCGATACACCGGCACCGGCTTGGATGGTCTCCATGAGTATGGGCGCGGGGATGTTCATGCGTCCCATCAGCACCTGTTGGCCCAGTACCTGCCAGGTGGCGCGGGAGGCCGCCATCTGCTGCTGCAACCACTGTGTCTGGGTCTGACCCAGCAGCTGACGCGCCGGGTTGGCCATGGCCGTGGCGAAGCCCGCCGAGTCAAGGCCGGCAGAGGTCATGAAATCGGCATAGTCCAGCTGCTTGTCGCGGCCTATCACGCGGGTGTCCAGCATGTGCAGCGAGACCAGATCGCCAAAGTCGAAGCTGCGGTAGATCAGCTCGGCGCTCGCGGTGCGCGTAGGCATCCACTCGTGGTAGGCCTGCATGGCGGCGGCCTTGCGCATGGCAAAGTCGCCCTCGCCGGGCTGGTGATTCTCGGCTCCCGCACTCCAGGTGTCGTTGGCAAATTCGTGGTCGTCCCAGATGGCAATCATGGGCGCGGCAGCATGCAGGGCCTGCAGGTCTGCATCGCTCTTGTACTGGGCATGGCGCTCGCGGTAGTCGGCCAGCGAGAGAATTTCTCCGGCAGGATTGACCAGGCGGCCCATGGCCTCGGCCTGGGCCGAGGCATAGCCGCCGCGCGCGTATTCATAGATGTAGTCGCCCAGGTGTACCGTGGCGTCCAGGTCGCTGCGCCTGGCCGCATCGGCGTATACATTGAAGTAGCCGGCCGGGTAGTTGGCGCAGGAGAAGACGGCCAGTCTGACCTGGGCCACCGAGCCGGTGGGCAGGGTGCGCGTGCGTGCCGTGCCCGAAGTCACGCCATAGGCGCGGAAGCGGAAGTGGTAGGCCGTGGCTGGCCTGAGGCCGGCTGCATCGATCTTGACCGTGAAGTCCCTGGCAGCGGTGGCGCTGCTCTCGCCGCGCGCCACGATGGTGGCGAACGCTGCGTCGCTGGCAAGCTCCCATTGCACGGGGATGTCTGCCTGGTGGCCGGCGGGCGGGGTGATGCGGGTCCAGAGCATCACGCGGTCGGACAGCGGGTCGCCGCTGGCCAGGCCATGGGCGAAGCGGACTTCGGGATCGGCCGGCTTGGCCTCTGTCTGGCTGTCATCGCCGCCGCCGCAGGCCGCGAGCGGCAGAACGGACATGGCGCCGGCGCTCCAGGCCATCTGGCGCACAAAGCGGCGGCGGTTCAGTTCACTGGCCTGGTCGGTGGTGCCCTTGAGCAGGTTGTGCAGCGTCGGCTTGCTGGATTCGTCGGTCATGGTGCTTTCATTGCTGACAAAAACGCGAGCGTGGCAAGCGTCCATGACGCGGCTGTGAAATGCCGAACCGCTGCGGCTGAAGCCGGTGCTGGCGCAGTCTGCCGCCACCAATGAAAAAGCCCTGCAGACATGGGCTGCAGGGCCTGGTGGGCGGGCGGGGATTTACAGTGTCTTGAACACTTCGCGTGCCGCTTCAATGGTGCGGTCGATGTCTTCGTCGCTGTGCGCGGCGCTGACAAAGCCTGCTTCGTACAGCGCCGGAGCAAAGTAGTGGCCGCGCTCCAGCATGCCGTGGTAGAACTTGTTGAAGACCTTGCCGTCGGTCTTCATGACCTGGGCGTAGTGCGTGGGCAGCTCGGGCAGGAAATAGAAGCCGAACAGCCCGCCTTGCCAGTCCACGCTGAAGGGAATGCCGGCAGCATTGGCTTCGGCCTTCAGGCCTTGCATCAGGTGGCCGGTCTTGAGGTGCAGCTCGGCGTGGAAGCCGGGGCGGCTGATCAGCTCCAGCGTCTTCAGTCCGCAGGCCGTGGCAATCGGGTTGCCCGACAGCGTGCCGGCCTGGTAGACGGGGCCCAGCGGCGAGAGCTTTTCCATGATCTCGCGGCGTGCGCCGAAGGCCGCCATGGGCATGCCGCCGCCGATGACCTTGCCCATCACGGTGATGTCGGGTGCAAAGCCTTCGATTTCCTTGGCATACAGGCTTTGTGCGCTGCCCAGGGCAACGCGAAAGCCCGTCATGACTTCGTCATAGATCAGCAGCGCGCCATGCTCGCGGGTCAGTTCGCTGATGCGACGGGTGAAGTCCACCGAGGCGCGCACAAAGTTCATATTGCCAGCAATCGGCTCCATGATGACGCAGGCAATGTCGCTGCCCATCTTGGCAAAGGCCTCTTCGAGCTGAGCAACGTCGTTGTACTCCAGCACGATGGTGTCCTTGGCCACATCGGCAGGCACGCCGGCCGAGGACGAGGCGCCGAAGGTGGCCAGACCCGAGCCGGCCTTGACCAGCAGCGCATCCGCATGGCCGTGGTAGCAGCCGTTGAACTTGATGATCTTGTTGCGGCCGGTGTAGCCGCGCGCCAGGCGCAGCGCGCTCATGCCGGCTTCGGTGCCGGAGCTGACCAGGCGCACCATGTCCATGCTGGGCATCAGGGCGCGGATCTTCTCGGCCAGCACGACTTCCCGCTCGGTGGGGGCGCCGAAGCTGAAGCCTTCAAGCACGGCGGCCTGCACGGCCTCGACCACTTCGGGGTGGCCGTGGCCCAGGATCATGGGGCCCCAGCTGCCGATGTAGTCGGTGAACTGCTGATCGTTCTGGTCCCAGAAATAGGCGCCCTGGGCGCGTTTCACAAAGCGCGGCGTGCCGCCCACGGCGGCGAAGGCGCGCACGGGCGAGTTCACGCCGCCGGGGATCACGCCCTTGGCGCGCTCGAACAGTGCAGTATTCAGATCAGTGTTTTGTGTCATGAGAGGGAATCACAAAGCCTTCAATCGGCTTGGCGTCGGGTTCGTCATCGGTGGAGTCTTCGGCCTGCTCGTCTTCGGACTCCTCGTCCTCGGTGGGCTGGGCCCAGAAAAGACGATCGGGCAGATAGTGGCCCATGCCGGGGCGAAAGCCTGCATCCAGGCTGTGGTCCAGGTATTCCAGCGCCTCCAGGGTTGCTGCGCCTAGGTCGTTGCCGGTGGCCAGCAGGGCCGTAATCGCAGCGGACAGCGTATCACCGGCACCTGTGAACGTGGCGTCAAACATCTCGTACTTGCTGTTGCCCAATACGGACTGGGCCGTGGTCAGCACGTTGTCCACGAACTGGTCGGGCAGGGGGATGCCGGTCACCAGCACATAGGGCACTTCCAGCGCCTCGGCGGCCATGGCGATGTCGCGCGCCGTGGGCGCACGGCTGTTTTCCCATTCAGGCAGCAGCCAGCGCCACAGCGTGTTGTGGTTTCCAACCAACACCGAGGTTTGAGGCAGGACAAGCTCCTTGAACGCGTCAAGGTACTGATCCTGCTTGTCGTCCTCCCACCAGGACAGGTCCGGCATGTAGCTGATGATGGGAATGTCGGGGTAGTCCGATGAGATAGTGGCAATGGCGGCCAGGTTGGCAGGGCTGCCTACAAAGCCGACCTTGATGGCGGTGACGGCAATGTCCTCCAGCACCATGCGCGCCTGCTCGGTCACCGCGTCATCGTCGAGTGCAAAGTGCTCGTAGATGCGGGCCGTGTCTCTGGCGTAGGCGCCGCAGGCCACGGGCAGTGCATGACCGCCGATGGAGGAGATGGTGGCGATGTCGGCCGAGAGCCCGCTGGCTCCGCTGGGGTCACTGCTGTTGAAAGACAGCACGCAGACGGGTGCTGATTCCGTCGCTTCTTCCTGGCGGGTGCGGCGAGGGGGAGTGGAGGAGATGGGGTTCAATGCCATGGCGCACCCCAGTTTGCACCCGGGAATGCAAGGGTGGGAGCCGGGGTTGTGACTAGATACAATCGTTGCATTCTATGTGAAGCCCCTTTAAGCTGTGACTGACCCTAAAACCTGGATGTGTTTGACCTGTGGCTGGCTTTATGACGAAGCCCAAGGCTGCCCCGAACATGGAATTGCTCCAAACACCCGCTGGGAAGATGTGCCCATGAACTGGACATGCCCGGAATGCGGTGCACGCAAAGAAGATTTTGAAATGGTGGAAATCTGAGTGCAAGAGTCGCTCACTCCATCAACGACCGAATTGGGAGGAATTTCACCGTGACAGCATCTGGTGCGCCTTTGCGCGTTCTGGTCGTGGATGACAGCAACACCATCCGCCGCAGCGCTGAAATTTTCCTCAAGCAAGGTGGTCACGAAGTTCTTCTTGCCGACGATGGCTTCGATGCCCTGTCCAAGGTCAATGACTACCAGCCCCAGCTCATCTTCTGCGACATTCTGATGCCCAAACTCGATGGCTATCAGACCTGCGCCATCATCAAGCGCAATGCTCGCTTTGCCAATACGCCCGTCGTGATGCTGTCATCCAAGGACGGTGTATTCGACAAGGCTCGCGGCCGCATGGTGGGCTGCCAAGACTATCTGACCAAACCATTTACCAAAGATCAATTGCTGCAAGCCGTACAACAATTCGCGCTGCAAGCTGCAGATGTGGGAGCTGCATGATGACAATTCAAAAAGTTCTGGTCGTTGACGATTCCAAGACGGAGCTGATGGCTCTGAGCGATATTTTGCAAAAGCAGGGCATGCAGGTGCGTACCGCGGAAAATGGCGAGGAAGCCATGAAGCGCCTGGCCGAAGACAAGCCCGACCTGATCCTGATGGATGTGGTCATGCCTGGACAGAACGGCTTTCAGCTGACCCGCGCCATTTCTCGCGATCCCCTGTATGCCGATGTGCCCATCATCATGTGCACCAGCAAGAATCAGGAAACCGATCGGGTCTGGGGCATGCGTCAGGGCGCACGTGGCTATATCACCAAGCCCGTGGATGCCGCCGAGCTCCAAGCCAAGATCGCAGCGCTATAACGAGCTGCGCTGCTTATGGCGAACCGTGAAGCCCTCCGAGATCTTCAATCCCGTCTGGCCGGGCGCCTGCAGGCAGCACGCAGCGAAGGCGTCAGCGTTGCTGCCTGGCTGGCAGTGCAAGCTGGCGGACGGGATTATTTGCTGCCGCTGAATCAGGCGGGAGAAATCTTTCCCTGGACCGGCGTTCAGCCCGTCCCATACACACAGGCCTGGTTTCTGGGCATCGCCAATCTGCGCGGTGCTTTGATGGGGGTGGTGGACCTGGCTCAATTGCTGGGTCACGGAAGTGTCCGCAATGAGCAGGAACTGATGGACTGCAGCCTGCTGGCCTTCAACCCTGCCTTGGAGGTCAACGCGGCCCTGCTGGCCGATCGTCTGCTGGGCCTGCGTGCCGCAGACGCGTTTTCCAAGGCCGAGCCTGCGCCTGAGCGTTCCCCGAGTTTCTTCGGAGCCGTCCATATCGATGCGAGCGGCCGCCGCTGGCAGGAGCTGAAATTGCAGTCCCTGTCTCAAACCGCCAAATTTTTGAGCATTCGTGCTTGAGGTTCCTGGATTCAGCGCTATGTCCTTTGCACAGAAAATAAATCAGTTGTTCCGACGCAAGCCCATCGCGGCTGCCGTCAGTAGTGATAGCGGCATGATGGGAGACACGGTCGTGCAGGATATGTACGACGGATCGCTCAATAGCGTGCAGGGGGCACCTTCCGTCTTCGGCGTCGAGGAGTCCAGCCGCGCGGACGAACAGGTGAGCCTGCCTATTCTTGGTACGGCCACGACTGCCAAGCATCAGCGCACCTTGTTTACCTTGCTGGGTGGCTCGGTGCTGGTGCTGGTGGTGCTGTCGGCATGGATGCTGCGCGAAGCAGGCAACTCCAACCAGCAACTGGCGGCGACCGGCCAGGCATTGATGCAGTCCCAACGTCTGGCCAAGTCGGTCTCCATCGCCATGACGGGAGCTGCTCCTGCGTTTGCCGACGTCAAGGACAGCGCCGGTGTTTTGGCGCGCAACGTGCGAGCGCTGGCTGCCGGCGATTCCGATCTGGGCGTGAACGCGCTGGGTGGCGGTTTGCAGGACGAGCTCAGCTCCATTAGCACCCTGATGGAGCGAGCGGAAAAGAGCGCCGGGCTGATTCTCGGACAGCAAAAGACTCTGACTCAAGTGGGCGACGCGCTGCGCACCATCAACCGCCAGTCCTCCGATCTGCTGGAAACCGCGGAAACCATTTCTTCGCTGAAGCTGCAGCAGGGCGCCGGCGCGGCCGAGATCTCTGCTGCCGGTCAGCTGGTGATGCTGACCCAGCGTATTGCCAAATCTGCCAACGAATTCCAGACCCTGGAGGGCGTGAGTCCCGAGGCCGTTTTCCTGCTGGGCAAGGACTTGAACTCCTTCAAGGAAATCTCCGAAGGCCTGCTCAACGGCAGTGCCGAAATGCGGCTGTCCGCGGCACGCGATCCCCAGGTGCGTGAACAGCTGGAGACGCTGATCAAGCAGTACGACGATACGCGTACCCAGGCCAGCGCCATCCTGGGCAATCTGCAAGGGCTGGTGTCGGCCCGTGAAGCACAGACCAGCATCAACAATGACAGCGAACCGCTACGCCAGCAGCTGGAGCAGCTGCAGACGGCGCTGCAGGGGCTGGGCGGGGCCAGCATGCTGCAGCTGGCGCTGCTGAGCATCGCCATTTTGACCGCGGTTCTGAGCGGTATCGGCATCTCGCGCGTGCAACTGCTGGACAGCCGGGCGCGCCAGCAGGAAGCCGAGCGTCACCAGGTCGATGCCCGTTTGCAGGAGCAGGAAGCCAAGCGCATCAACGACGCCAACCAGGCGGCTATTTTGCGTTTGATGAACGAGCTGCAATCGGTGGCCGAGGGCGATCTGACGCAGGAAGCCACCGTGACCGAGGACATCACCGGCGCGATTGCCGACTCGGTGAACTACACGGTGGAAGAGCTTCGTGCTCTGGTGGGGTCGGTGCAGAACACGGTGACCCGCGTGGCCCAGACCACCGAGCAGGTGGACGTCACCTCGACCGAGCTGCTGGCTGCATCGAACGAGCAGCTGCATGAAATTCGCGAAACCGGCAAGTCGATTCTGGACATGGCCGGCCGTATCAACAACGTCTCTGCTCAGGCGCAGGAATCGGCCCAGGTGGCCCGTCAATCGCTGCAGGCTGCGGATTCGGGTCTCAAGGCCGTGCAGAACGCCATCGGCGGCATGAACTCCATCCGCGATCAGATTCAGGATACCTCCAAGCGAATCAAGCGCCTCGGCGAATCGTCCCAGGAGATCGGTGAAATTACCGAACTGATTTCGGACATTACCGAGCAGACCAACGTGCTGGCGCTGAACGCCGCCATTCAGGCCGCGTCCGCCGGTGAAGCCGGTCGCGGCTTCTCGGTGGTGGCGGAAGAAGTGCAGCGCCTGGCGGAACGTTCCGCAGACGCCACGCGACAGATTGCCGCGCTGGTGAAGGCCATTCAGACCGATACCCAGGATGCCGTGGCCGCGATGGAGCGCTCCACCCAGGGTGTGGTGGAGGGGGCTCGTCTGTCCGACTCTGCTGGTACTGCCCTGTCTGAAATCGACAGCGTGTCGCGCCGGCTGGCCGAGCTGATTGAGCAGATTTCCAATTCCACATCACGCGAAGCCAACATGGCCAACGGCGTGGCGGAAAACATTCAGCACATTTTTGCAGTGACCGAGCAAACCGGTGAGGGAACCCGCACCACTGCGCAGCAGGTGCGAGAGCTCTCCCACATGGCTGAAGAGCTGCGTCAGTCTGTTTCCCGATTCAAGATTGCCTGATTTGACTGGCTCTTTGTCTCATAAAAATGCACGACCCTTGAGGGTTAAGGAACTAGAGCATGTCAGTGGTTGACGACTCGCCAATACGTACAGCCATGTCTGCAACTGCAGAGCAGGATCTGGGCCCGCTGGCCTGGGTGCTCGATGAAGTGCGCAAGTCGCTGGAGGCGGCGACCAAGGCTGTGAGCCGTTTCATGCGCGATGCGGATGCGGCCCGTTTGTCTGACCTAGAGGAGTTGGATACATCGGCACTGCGCATTGCACGCCAGCAGCTGCATCAGGCCTGTGGCGCCCTGGAGATGGTGGGTGTCACCGCTCCGGCTCAGGTGCTGCGCAGCATGGAGGCTGCGGTCAACCGCTTTGTACAGCGTCCCGAATACTGCACGCAGGAAGCCGCGAGCACGCTGGAGCGCACGCATTTTGCGCTGATGGAGTTTCTGGAGGCAGTTCTGGCCGGTCAGCAGGTCTCTGCTGTAGCCCTGTTCCCTCAATACCGTGAGACCCAGGTGCTGGCCGGCAATGACAAGGCCCACCCGGCTGACTTATGGCCTGCCGAGCGCCGTGCGCGCGAGCCTCGCTGGACCGGGACCATGCCCGAGCCGCTGGCCTATGGCCCACATGCACGTGCCATGCTGGACGGTGTGGTGCTGCGCATGGTCAAGAGCGACGACCGCGAGGCGGCAGCCCAGATGTGCGAGCTTTGCCGGCGCTTTGCGGCCGCTCAGCCCGAAGATGTGGCGGCGCGCAGTTTCTGGAAGATTGCCGCGGCCTTCTTCGACGGCCTGGCACGCGGACTCATCACCGCCGACATCTACGTCAAGCGCATGGCTTCGCGCGTGCTCATGCAGTACGCCAGCATGGCCAAGGGCGACAGCCTGCCGCCCGCCCGCCTGTTGCAGGATTTGATGTTCTTCTGCGCGCAGGCCAGGCCCCGCGAGCAGGCCGGCGAGAGCCTGAAGGCCGTGCACGAGGCCTATGCCATGGAGCACATGCCGGTGGTGGACTACCATGTGGCACGCTATGGCCGTTTCGATCCCTCGGTGCTGGTGCAGGCGCGCAAGCGCATTGCCGCCGCCGCCGAAACCTGGTCCGCCGTAGCCGGCGGCGACCGCAGCAAGATCAGGTCCATGGCCGAGCAGTTCGGGCTGGTGTCCGAGTCGCTGGTCAAGCTGCAGCCTGCCAGTCACGGGCTGGCGCGCGCGCTGATTCGTGTGGCCGAGACGGTGGAGCGTATCGGCGAGCCGCCACCGGCCGAGCTGGCCATGGAGGTGGCGACCGCGGTGCTGTATCTGCAGGCCAGCTTCATGACCGCCGGGCATGACGACGAAATACAGGCCGCCCAGTCCAGCGTGCTGGTCCAGCGTCTGGATGCGGCTTTGCATGGCGCGCAGTCCGAGCCGCTGGAAATCTGGATGGAGGAGCTCTACCGTCAGGCCAGCGACCAGCAGACCATGGGATCGGTGGTTGGCGAGTTGCGCATCACCCTGGGCGAGGCAGAGAAGCAGCTGGATCTGTTCTTTCGCAATCCCGCGGATACCTCGGTGCTGGCCTCGGTGCCGGGCCAGATGGCGCAAATGCGCGGCGTGCTGTCGGTGCTGGGCTTCGAGCAGGCCGCGACCGCCATGCAGCGCATGCGTGACACCGTCGAGCATCTGATGCTCGGCGAGGTGACGGTCGAGAATCAGCCGCGTATCTTCGAGAAGCTGGGCAGCAGTCTCGGCGCCATGGGCTTTCTCATCGACATGCTCAGCTACCAGCGCAATATGGCGCGCAAGCTGTTCGTCTATGACGAGGAAAAGGACGAACTGCGCATCGTCATGGGTCATAGCCGCAGTCGCGGCCCCGAAGCCTTCCGTCCCACCGTGGATATTCCCATGGATGGCGTGCAGTCTGGACAGACTCCGGTCGCTTCGGCTGCCGTGATTGCTGCTCCGGCAGTGGAGCCCTCTGTTGCCGCTCCGCCACCGCCCGCCGAAGTGAGGCCAGTTCCTGCTGCTGTGGCGCAGCCAGAGCCGCTGCAAGTCAGGCACATCGAGGACGAGGACACTCCGCCGTGGGCAGTGACCGAGCCAGGTGCCTTGCCCGAGTTTGAGGCGACACCCGCACCAGCCGTGGCAGAGTCGGCTGCCGTGGGCTCCGATGCCCTGGCCGATGCCATGGCTCAGGTGTTTGCGGGCATGCAGTCGGGCAAGCAGGCAACTGACGAGGCGGATGTCGCTCGGGATCCGGCAGCGGTAGTTGCAGTTCCGGCGGTCGTGCCTGCGGCGGCTATGGTGCCGCCAGCCGAACTGAACACCGTAGATCTGGATGGCGACGATGAGCTGCTGTCCATCTTCCTGGAGGAAGCCCGCGAAGTCGTGGATAACGGCTTGCAGGCCCTCAAGGTTTTGGCGGACGAGCCCGGCAATCTGAGCGAGCAGACCACGCTGCGCCGTGCATTCCACACGCTCAAAGGCAGCTCGCGCATGGTGGGGCTGGATGAGTTTGGTGAAGCCGGCTGGGCCATGGAGCAGATGCTCAATGCATGGCTGGCAGAGCAGCGGCCCATGCCTCAGGCCATGCAGCAGCTGGCTCAGGATGCCCTGAAGGCCTTTGCCGTCTGGGCACAGGATATCGAGAACCAGCAGGCGCAGAACTGGTCGGCCACGGCCTTCCGTGCCGCCGCCGACGCCATGCGCCTGCAAGGCGAGCGTGCCGAGGTGGCCCTGGTTCCGCGTCGTGGCGAGCGCGCCCAGCGCCTGGAGTCGGCCGAGGCGGCAGCTGCTGCGGATGCCTCCGCGCTGGAGCTACCTGTAGCGCCGGAGCCGATCGCCGAGCTGCAGTGGCCACTGGAGCCACAGACCGTGGCCGCAGAGCCCGTATTTGCGATGCCGGAGCTGGAGTTCCCGCAAGAAGAGCTTTCTGCGCAGCCAGATCAGGAACAGGTGGCTGAGCTGGAGGCGGCAGCAGTCGACTTTGCCTTGCCGGAACTGGATATTCCTGACGATCTGCTGCATCAGCTTCAAGCACCCGATGCGCTTGACGTGTCCGCGCTGCCAGCCCTGGAGTCAGCGGCAGAGCCCGAGTGGCCAGAGGGCGCCGGGGAGGTTCAGTCTTTGCTGCAGGAAAGCACTGCGGCAGAAGAGGTGCAGGAGCTGGATTTTGCCGCCTTCGAAGCGGCCATGCGTGAAAGCGAGCAGGCAGCCATAGACATGCAGACTGCCGTGGAGCCTCCCGCCATGGACGCAGCTACCGGGGCGCCGGCCGCTGTGGAGATGGCGCTCGAGCTGCCGTCTGCAGAGGCAGCGATCGAGCTGGAGGCCATTGAAGCCTTGCTGGATGGCGTGCCCGATCCAGTCGTGGCCGAAGAACCCGCTCAGGTGCCGGAGCCCGAAGTCTCGGCGATTGAGCCGGTGCTGGAGCAGACGGCCGAGCCGGACGACGGCTATCGCAATATTGATGGGCTGCGCATCAGCGCAGCGCTGTACAACGTCTATCTCAACGAAGCAGACGAGTGGTCAGAACGACTGGGTGAGGTGTTGCAGCAGTGGTCGCAAGAGCCGGCTGCCGTCATTCCCGACGACGCGATCGCGCTTGCGCATTCCCTGGCGGGCAGCTCCGGTACCGTGGGCTTCAAGGCCTTGTCGGAGCTGGCGCGTTTGCTCGAACATGCGCTGTTGCATCTCCAGCCTCAGGGCTATGCCGGTGCGCTGCAGATTCAGCAATGCGTGACCGCATCCGATGAAGTGCGCCGCTTGCTGCATCAGTTTGCGGCAGGTTTCCTCAAGGACGCCTTACCCGCTGTCGAAGACGCGCTGCGTGAAATCCTGAATACTCCGATCGATGTCGGTGCAGCAGCTGAAACTGTCGACCTTGAGCTGTCCGAGCTGGATGAGGCAGAGTGGCCCGAGGTGCAGGCGCTGCAGCCGCCTGCAGATCCCAAGGATTTGCCGCTGGACTTTGCTGCCGAGCTTTCGCAGGATGGGGTCTTGCCCGAGCTTGCGGGTGATGGACTCAAGGATGTGGCCGAGGAAGAAGCGGGGGCATCGATAGCCGACCCGTTGCTGGATGCCGCGGTAAAAGCCGCGGATCAGGCACCGTATTCCATGGTGCCTGCCGCAAGCAGCGTGGAGCATGAGGCCGAGCTGCAGCGCCGCATCGATGAAGCCATCGCGCTGGCGGTGCATGCCGGTGACGACGAAGACGACATCGATGTGCTCGATCAGGTCGATGCCGACCTGTTTCCCATTTTCGAGGAAGAGGCCATCGACCTGCTGCCCAAGCTCGGTGCTGCACTGCGCCGCTGGCATGGGCGCCCGACGCTGGATGAGGCTCGCAACGAAGCCCTGCGCGCGTTGCACACCATCAAGGGCAGTGCCCGCCTGGCGGGTGCCATGCGCATGGGGGAGATGGCCCACCGCCTGGAGTCGGCGGTGGAGCGTATCGACCAGGAGCGTCCCGCAGCCGAAGCGATCGAGCCGCTGTTGAGCAGCTTTGACGCTTTGCAGGCCAGCTTCGATGTGCTGCGCATGGCCGGTGAGCAGGAGCCCGAGCAGCCGCTGGCTCAACTGGACGATCTTCTTGCTCAGGCGCCTCTGCATCTGAGCGCGGCGGAGTCTGATGCAGAGCAAGCAGCAGCGGAAGCTCAAGCCGGTGAAAAGACTGCCGCAGAGCCTGCGCAGGCCATTGAGCTGCCGGCACCGGTGGTGCCGCGCGCCGCATCGCAGCAGACGGTGCGCGTGAGAGCCCAGTTGCTGGACCGCCTGATTTCCCAGACCGGCGAAGTGCTGATTGCGCGCTCGCGTGTCGATGCGCGTCTGTCGCAGGCCCGTTCGGCACTCCATGATCTGACGGGCAACCTGGAGCGTCTGCGCACGCAGCTGCGCGACATCGAGGTGCAGGCCGAAAGCCAGATGCAGTCGCGTCTGGCCCTGTCCAAGGACACAGCGGCCGGTTTTGACCCTCTGGAGTTCGACCGCTTCACCCGCGTGCAGGAGCTCACGCGCATGATGGCCGAATCGGTCAACGACGTGGCCACGGTGCAGCGCAATCTGCAGCGGGATCTGGCGGCAGCCGAAGACGATCTGGTGGCCCAGGGCCGGCAGGCGCGCGATCTGCAGCGCGATCTGCTGCGCACGCGCATGGTGGAGTTCGACTCCTTTGCCGAGCGACTGTATGCCGTGGTGCGCCAGACCTCCAAGGAGATGGGCAAGCAGGTGCGCCTGAACATTCTGGGCGGCACCATCGAAATGGACCGCGGAATGCTGGAGCGCATGATGCCGGCCTTCGAGCATCTGCTGCGCAACTGCGTGGCTCACGGCATCGAATCGCCCGAGCGGCGCCAGGAACTGGGCAAGCCGCCCGTGGGCACCATCGAGATCGTGCTGAGTCAGGAGCGCAACGACGTGGCTCTGTCCGTGGAAGACGACGGGGCTGGTCTGGACCTGGAACGGATTCGCGCCAAGGCCATCAGCCTCAAGCTTTGGACTGACGAGCGTCCTATGACGCTGGAAGACGCGGGGCGCCTGATCTTCGAGCCGGGCTTCACCACGGCCACCGAGGTGACGGGTGTTGCCGGCCGCGGCATCGGCATGGATGTGGTGCGTTCCGAAGTGAATGCTCTGGGCGGTCGTATCGAAACCCATACCGAGCCAGGCCGTGGCAGCGCCTTCCGTCTGGTTGTGCCGTTGACCACGGCCGTGACCCAGGTGGTGATGCTGCGCATGGGCGCCGTGTCCATGGGAGTGCCCGCCAACCTGGTGGAAATCGTGCGTCGCGTGCCCGTCAATGTGCTGGAGGAAAGCTATCGCAAGCAGGAGTTCCAGGACGGCAGCGAAGTCATGCCTTTCTACTGGGCTGGCGCGCTGTGGCAGACCTCTTTGCGCAGCGAGGAAAACCTCGGGCGCACGCGCCCCGTGGTGATAGCTCGCAGTGCCTCGCAGCGTGTGGCGCTGCATGTGGACGAAGTGCTGGGCAACCAGGAAGTGGTGATCAAGAACCTGGGCCCGCAGTTGTCGCGTCTGCCAGGTCTTACCGGCATGTCCGTGCTGCCCTCGGGGGCCGTGGTGCAGATCTACAACCCGGTGGCGCTGGCCAACGTCCATGGCGAGCAGGTGCGAGCCATGCTGGCCAGGGCCGAGCAGGCCGCAGCCGATGGCGAACTGCAGGCCCACTCAGGCGGTGCCGATCTGCTGGGCGCCGAAGCTGCGCAGACCACGGTGCCACTGGTGCTGGTGGTGGATGACTCCATCACCGTGCGCCGCGTCACCCAGCGTCTGCTGCAGCGCGAAGGCTACCGTGTCACGCTGGCCGCTGACGGCCTGCAAGCCATGGAACGTTTGCAGGACGAGCGCCCGACCCTGGTGCTGTCCGACATCGAAATGCCGCGCATGGACGGCTTTGATCTGCTGCGCAATATTCGCGCCGATCAGAAGCTCGAAGGCATGCCCGTGGTCATGATCACTTCGCGCATTGCCCAGAAGCATCGCGAAATGGCGCGCGACCTGGGAGCCAATCACTATCTGGGCAAGCCCTATTCCGATGAGGAGCTGCTGGGGCTGATCCAGCATTACGCATTGCAGCGCAGCGGCCCCGCGCCTGAGCGCAGCCCGCTCAGCGGGCTTGCGGCCGAGGAGTCGGGAGTGGCTGTCGAATAAGGTTTGCTCCTTATAACAAAGCGGCTTGCGCTGGTCAGCATTGCATTTCAGATTGATATTGATCTGAAATACATGAAGGCCGTGCGTAAGCCGCTTCTTTTTTGATTGGCAGCCTTTTGGACGGTTGGCAGCCGAGCGCTCGGGGAGATGGACCTCCACAGGGCCTTGAGCCAGGAGCGCTCAAACTTCTTTCTTGAGGATTCCGTAGCGCGCCAGGGTTTTCTCCCGCGCCGCAGCATGATCCACGACGGGCAGGGGATAGTCGCGCCCCAGTGTGATGTCTGCCTCGGCCAGTTCCAGCGGCTTGGCCAGCCAGGGGGCATGCCGCAGTTTGGCCGGCAAGGGCGTCAGCTCGGGGACGTAGCGCGCGATGAACTTGCCGTCCGGATCGAACTTCTCGCTCTGGGTCACCGGGTTGAAGATGCGGAACCAGGGCTGGGCATCGCAGCCCGTGGAGGCCGCCCATTGCCAGCCGCCGTTATTGGCCGCCAGATCAAAATCGTTGAGCTTTTCAGCGAAATAGGCCTCGCCCCGGCGCCAGTCCAGACCCAGGTCCTTGACCAGAAAGCTGGCCGTGACCATGCGCAGCCGGTTGTGCATATAGCCGCTGGTATTGAGCTGGCGCATGGCGGCATCGACCAGCGGGTAGCCGGTGCGGCCTTCGCACCAGGCGGCGAAGAGGGTGTCGGCTTCGGCTCCCGTCTCCCATTCGATGGCGTCATAGGCTGGCTTGAAGCTGCGTTCCACGACATAGGGCTGGTGGGCCAGGATCTGGAAGTAGAAGTCGCGCCAGATCAGCTCGCTGAGCCAGGTGGCCGCCCCTTCGCGCGCCGGGTCTGACCAGTCCTCGTTGTGAGCCGCCTCATGGGCGAGGCGGGCCAGCTCGCGTATCGACACGGTGCCGAAGCGCAGATGGACGCTGAGATAGCTGGGCCCCTTGAGGGCCGGAAAGTCGCGCGCCGTCTTGTACTGCGGCAGGCGCGGCAGAAAGTCGGCCAGCAACTGGCGTGCGCCGCGGGCTCCAGTGGGCAGGCGCAGGCCGGCCAGTGTGTCCGGGGCAAAGCCCAGCTCGGCGGCCGTGGGAATCGGGCGGCGCTCGGTGTCCGGCAGATCGGCCAGCTTGCTCGCCAGATCGCGCTCGCTGGGGTAGGCCGATAGATAGAACGGCGTGATCTTTCGCAGCCAGGCGTTCTTGTAGGGCGTGAAGACCGAAAACGGCGACAGGCTCTGGGTCAGCACCTCGTCGCGCGCAAAGATGCGGTGGTCCTTGAAGCGCAGCAGCAACTGCCCCTGGCTCTTGAGGCTGCGCGCCACCTGGGCGTCGCGGGCAAGAGCCGCCGGCTCGTCGTCGTCGTTGCAGAAGACGGCACCCGCGTCCAGCTGCCGGGCCAGGGCCGGGATGATGTCCTGGGGCAGGCCGCGCCGCGTGATCAGCCCTGTCTGTGGACGCCCCGAGGTATCGCGCAGGGCCGTATCCAGTTCGGCCAGACTCCGGCAGATGAATTCCACGCGGCGGTCGGCGTGGGGCAGGGCGGCAAGAATGCTGTCGTCGAAGACAAAGGCGCAATACAGCTTTTCACATTGCTGCAATGCATGATAAAGGGCTGCGTTATCGGCCAGGCGCAGGTCGCGCCGCAGCCAGATCAAGCCCACAGGGTAAGAAGGAGTCATGGATCGCCATTAAAATCGCTGCATGTCTGCAGAATCTGCGCCTATCAACTTGACGCACCACTTCCTGATTGCCATGCCCGGCCTGGAAGATGAGTCGTTTTCGCGCAGCGTTGTCTACCTGTGCGAGCATAGCGAGCGTGGCGCGCTCGGTCTGATTATCAACAAGCCCTCCAAGCTCAGCCTCCAAGGCCTGCTGCAAAAAGTGGATTTGGGTCTCAAGCGCGATGATTTGCGCGATCAGCAGGTCTTTACCGGTGGCCCGGTGCAGACTGATCGCGGCTTTGTGCTGCATGAGCCCATGGTCATCGAAGGCGCACCCGAGAACGAATCGGCCTATGCCTCAACCATGACCATTCCAGGCGGCCTGGAGATGACCACGTCCAAGGATGTGCTCGAAGCCCTGTCGGACGGAGCCGGTCCCAAGCGCGTGCTGGTCACGCTGGGCTATTCCTCCTGGGATGAAGGCCAGCTCGAATCCGAAATCGGCGAGAACGCCTGGCTGACCGTGGAAGCCGACCCCGAGGTGATCTTCAGCACCCCGGTGGACGAGCGCTATGACCGCGCCCTGGGCCTGCTGGGTCTGCAGCGCTGGATGTTGTCCCCAGAGTCGGGTCGCGCATGAACGATATTTCCTCTTCCAACAAGGCCGCCGATGCGGCCTTTTCCTCGACTTTTTCCTCGGCCGAAAATACGGCTGCGAGGCCTGCGGCGGCGCCCGCACCGCAAAAGCCCGAGGTGCCGGCCCATTTCCAGCAGTTCCTGGGCTTTGACTTCGGCATCAAGCGCACGGGCTGCGCCTCGGGCAACCGTGTGCTGGGCGGCGCCAACCCGCTGCCCACCATCAAGGCCGAAGCGGCCGATGCACGCCTGGCCGCAGTGGAGAAGCTGATCCGCGAGTGGCAGCCCAATGCCCTGGTGATAGGCGTGCCCTACCACCCCGATGGCGCGGCGCACGAGAACACCGCCCGGGCCCTGAAATTCGGCCGCCAGCTCAGAAGCCGCTTCAAGCTGCCGGTGTACGAGGTGGACGAACGCTACAGCACGACCGAAGCCCTGGCGGGTGGCGCACGCGACGCCGACGCGGCTTCGGCCTGCATCATTCTTGAACAGTTTTTGAGGAGTCTCCCATGAGTGAAACCATTGCGGGTCAGGGCAGCCTGATCCTGGACGCCGAAGCCCTGTATAGCGAGATGCTGCGCGGCGTGCAGCGCATCATGGGCCCCAATACCCGTCTGGCGGGCATCACCTCGGGCGGTGCCTGGCTGGTCGAGCGCCTGCACAAGGATCTGAACCTCAAGGGCAAGCCCAGCGTGCTGTCTTCCTCGCTGCACCGCGACGATTTTGCCCAGCGCGGCATGGCTTCCAGCGCCCAGACCCAGATCGCCTTCGATGTGAACGGCGCCGATGTGCTGGTACTGGACGATGTGCTCTACACCGGCCGCACAGTGCGTGCCGTGCTCAACGAACTCTATGACTACGGCCGTCCCGCCAGCGTGCGACTGGCCGTTCTGGTGGACCGGGGAGGGCGCGAGCTGCCCATCCAGGCCGACTTTGCCGCAGCGCGCGTGGCGCTGCCGGCCGACCGTTCCCTGGCGCTGGCGCGCGACGAGGGCGGTGTTTTCCACTTCCGCATTCAAGAGGCCTGATCGTGCTGTACAAGCGCAACCCCCAACTCAACAAGAACGGCGAGCTGATCCACCTGCTCTCCACCGAAGGCCTGTCCAAGGACATCCTGACCCAGATTCTCGACACAGCCAGCAACTTCGTCAGCGTCAACGACCGTGAAGTCAAGAAGGTGCCTCTGCTGCGCGGCAAGAGCGTGTTCAATCTGTTCTTCGAGAACAGCACGCGTACCCGCACCACCTTCGAGATTGCGGCCAAGCGCCTGTCGGCCGACGTGTTCAACCTGGACATCGCGCGCAGCTCGGCCAGCAAGGGCGAGACCTTGCTGGACACCATCGACAACCTCTCGGCCATGGCGGCCGACATCTTTGTCGTGCGCCACAGCGAGTCCGGTGCTCCTTATCTGATCGCCAAGCATGTGGCGCCCCATGTGCATGTGGTCAATGCCGGCGACGGCCGCCATGCCCACCCCACCCAGGGCCTGCTGGACATGTACACCATCCGCCACTACAAGCAGGATTTCTCCAATCTGCGCGTGGCCATCGTGGGCGACGTGCTGCACTCGCGCGTGGCGCGCTCGGACATCCATGCCCTGACGACCCTCGGCGCAGCCGAGGTGCGCGTGGTCGGCCCGCGTACCCTGGTGCCCTCGGACATGGCCAGCATGGGCGTGCGCGTCTTCCACAATCTGGAGGAGGGCATCAAGGACTGCGACGTCATCATCATGCTGCGCCTGCAGAACGAGCGTATGAGCGGAGCGCTGCTGCCCTCGAGCCAGGAATACTTCAAGAGCTTCGGTCTGACCGAAAAGCGCCTGGAACTGGCCAAGCCCGATGCCATCGTCATGCACCCCGGCCCCATCAACCGCGGTGTGGAGATCGACTCCGCCGTGGTGGACGGCCCGCAGGCCGTGATCCTGTCGCAGGTGACCTTCGGTATCGCCGTGCGCATGGCTGTCATGTCGATCGTCGCTGGTAACGAAGCCTGATGGAACATCAGGCCATCCCCCTGAGCGGCTGCGCCGCTTCCCCCTTCTCTCGCAGCGCTGCTGCGGGAAGGGGGACGACGCCCTCGCCGCGAGGCGGCTCTTGCTCGGCGTCTCTCGCTACAGCGGGCTGGAGCACAGGGCTGGGTGGCATTGGGTTCAATATGTTTTTTGTAGCTGCTAGCGCTTATGAAATAAGGGCTGGAAGCCAATTTGGTGCCAAACCATGAAGATTCTGATTCGCAATGGCCGGGTGATGGACCCGGCACGAGGTTTTGACCAGCAGGCCGATATCGCCATCGATGGCAGCGTGATCGCCGCGATCGGCACGGTGCCCGATGGTTTTGTGGCCGAGCGTGAAATCGACGCCTCCGGCCAGTGGGTGCTGCCCGGTCTGGTGGATCTGGCCGTACGCCTGCGCGAGCCCGGTCACGAGCATGAAGGCATGCTGCAGTCCGAGATGGCGGCTGCCGTGGCCGGTGGCGTGACCAGCCTGGTCTGCCCGCCCGATACCGAACCCGTGCTCGACGAGCAGGGCCTGGTGGAAATGCTCAAGTTCCGTGCCGAGAAGCAGCACAAGTCGCGTCTGTTCCCCATGGGTGCGCTGACCGTGGGACTCAAGGGTGAAACGCTGACCGAGATGGCCGAGCTGACCGAGTCCGGTTGCGTGGCCTTCGGCCAGGCGGATGTGCCGCTGTCCAGCATCACCACGCTGAGCCGTGCGCTGAGCTACGCCAACACCTTTGGCTATGCCGTGTGGCTGCGCCCGCAGGACAAGGATCTGGGCAGGGGCGTGGCCGCCAGCGGCGCGCTGGCCACCCGCATGGGTCTGGCCGGGGTGTCCGTGGCGGCAGAGACGATTGCGCTGCACACCATCTTCGAGCTGATCCGTGGCTCGCAGACCCGGGTTCACCTGTGCCGCATCTCCAGCGCCGCCGGTGTGGAGCTGGTGCGCCGAGCCAAGGCCGAAGGCCTGAATGTGACCGCCGACGTGTCCATCAACTCGCTGCTGCTGACCGAGAACGACATCGGCTACTTCGACAGCAGCGCCCGTGTGGTGCCCGTGCTGCGTCAGCAGCGCGACCGCGATGCGCTGTCTGCCGCGCTGGCTGACGGCACCATCGATGCGCTGGTTTCCGATCACTGCCCGGTGGACGAAGACGCCAAGGTGCTGCCTTTTGCCGAAGCCGAACCCGGTGCGACCGGCGTGGAGCTGCTGCTGTCCATTGCCGTGAAGTGGAGCCGCGACTACAAGGTGCCGCTGAACCGCGCACTGGCTGTCGTGACTTCGGCACCCGTGGCCGTGCTGGGCAGCGCCCTGGGCGAGCAGCAGTCCCTGCTGGGGCAGCTCAACGTGGGCGGCGTGGCCGATCTGTGCATCGTCGACCCCGAGGCTGAGTGGACGGTTGATCCCAAGGCGCTGCAAAGTCAGGGCAAGAGCACGCCATTCAACGGTTACGAGTTGCCTGCGCGCGTGGTAACGACTATCGTTGACGGCGCTGTCGCTTATCAACGATAGGCTCTCCCTGAGCGGCTTTGCCGCTTCCCCCTCTCTTGATGCGTTGCATCGGGAGGGGGACGACACCCTCGGTGCGCGGCGGCGCTTCCTCGGTGCCTCTGACTTTGCATTGCGCCAGACTTAGGCGCTTGCCGGTTTCAAGTTGCAGCAACTGAGTCACAACGAGCCGCTACACTGTTTGAGAATCATGGCAAACGGCTTGCAAAAAATCAAAACCGGCTCGCGTGCGGTATGGCGCGGACTGCGTCTGCTGGCCCATGTGGCCAAGGGCGCCTGGATCGTGGCGTTTCGCTTTCCACAGCTGCACTACCTGCAGCAGCACGAGCATGTGCAGGCCTGGGCCGCAACGCTGCTGCTGCGGGCCGGGGTGCAACTGCAGGTCAAGGGGCAGCCACCGGCCAAAGGGCCGGTGCTGATGGTCAGCAACCATATCTCCTGGCTCGATATTCCCCTGCTGCATGCGGCGCGCCATTGCCGCTTCATCTCCAAATCAGACGTCAAGGGCTGGCCCATCATCGGCACGCTGGCGACGGCTGCAGGCACGCTCTACATCCAGCGCAGCTCGCGCCGCGATGCGGTGCGCATGGTGGGTGCCATGGAAGAGGCCTTCAAGCGCGGCGAAATCCTCGCCGTATTTCCCGAAGGAACGACGGGCGATGGTCGCAGCCTGCTCTCGTTTCACTCCAATCTGCTCGAAGCCGCCGTGCAATGCGATGCACCGGTACAGCCCGTGGGGCTGCGCTTTGTCGATGGCAAGACAGGCAGCACCAGCTATGCCGCCACCTATGTGGGCGACGAGACCCTGCTGGGTTCCATCTGGCGCGTGCTTTGCTCGGACCAGCTGATCGCCGTGGTGCACTATGGCGAGGCGCAGAGCGCACAAGGGCGCGACCGCCGCGCCTGGGCCAAGGACCTGCACACCGAGGTGGACAGGTTGCGCCAGAGCTAGGCGCTCTGCCGGCGCTTTCCGCAGCCGGTCAAACCCGTGTAGGCTGCGCGCATGCACGCCAGAGTTTTGCGCTATCTCGATGAAGTGGTTCGCCGCGGCTCCATCCGCAAGGCGGCCGAGTATCTGCATGTGGCTCCCACAGCCGTGAACCGGCAGATTCTCGATCTGGAGGCCGAGCTGGGAGCGCCGCTGTTCGACCGCATCCACAACCGTCTGCGTCTTACGCCGCTGGGCGAAATGGTGCTGACCCATGTACGCAGCACCTTGCGCGAACATGCAGCGCTGCGCGAGCGCATTGCCGACTTCAAGGGCATGCGGCGTGGCGAGATCACGGTGGCGGCGACGTCGGGCCTGGCGGGCTCCTTGCTGCCATCGCTGGTGCATGACTTTCGCAGCAGCCATCCGGGGATGGTCGTGCGTGTCATCGACTTGCCCACCCAGGCCATTGTGTCTGCCGTGGAAGCCGGGGAGGTGGACCTGGGCCTTGCCTACGATCTCGCGCCCAGACCCGGTTTGCGCATGCTGGCGGCCAGCGAATGGCAGATCGGAGCCGTCCTGCCGATCAAGCACCCGCTGGCCCATCATTCGTCGCTGCTGCTCAGTGAATGCGTGGGCCATCCGCTGATTCTGCCGGCACCGGCCCTGACCATACGCAGTCTGCTCAACGAAGCCTTTGCGAGCAGTGCCATCGAGGTGACACCGGTGGCCGAGTCCACCTCCATGGCCTTGATACAGCGCCTGGTCATGCTGGGCGAGGGCATTGCCCTGCTCAACGCTCTGGATGTGCTGGAGGAGCTGGATCGCGGATCCCTCAGTTTCGTGCCTCTGCGCGACGCGCACCTGCAGCGTCAGACCTTGATGCTGTTCGTGCGCAAGGGGGCCGAGCTGAGCGCGGCTGCTGCACTCATGGCGGCAAGCATCGAATCCGCGCTGGCGCGGCTCTACGCCAGAAAACACTGATTCGCTGTCCACATTTTGTGGACATGCTTGGCTGAATTCAGCGCTATCGCGCGCTTGGGTGCCTCTCTAGACTTGCGCTTCTTGTTTAGAGAGGAAGAAACCCATGACCCTGATTGCCCTGAATGCCGACGTACTGGTCACCATGGATGCACAACGCCGCGAGATCAAGGACGGTGCGCTGGTGGCGGACGGCCCGGCCCTGCTGTGGGTGGGCGCAACGGCCGAGCTGCCGGCGCAATACCGCCGCATGGCCGACGAGGGCCAGGCGCGCGTGCTGGACATGCGCGGCAAGGTTGTGACGCCGGGCTTGGTCAACACCCACCACCACATGTACCAGAGCCTGACGCGTGCCGTGCCGGCCGCCCAGGATGCCGAGCTGTTCTCGTGGCTGCAGAACCTCTACATGCTGTGGTCGCACCTGACGCCCGAGATGATCCATGTCTCGACCCAGACCGCCATGGCCGAACTCATGCTGTCGGGTTGCACCACCACCAGCGACCATCTCTATCTGTTCCCCAATGGCTCGCGCCTGGATGATTCCATTGCGGCAGCGCAGCAGATGGGCATGCGCTTTCACGCCGCGCGCGGCTCCATGAGCCTGGGCCGCAGCAAGGGCGGCCTGCCGCCCGATGTGGTGGTGGAGGAGGAAGAGGCCATTTTGCGCGACAGCCTGCGCCTGATCCAGCAATACCACGACGGCTCGCGCCACTCCATGCTGCGCGTGGTTCTGGCCCCTTGTTCGCCGTTCTCGGTGACGCGTGATCTGATGCGCGAATCGGCGGTGCTGGCGCGTGCGCACGGTGTCTCGCTGCACACCCATCTGGCCGAGAACGACAACGACGTGGCCTTCTCGCGCGAGAAGTTCGGCCTGACCCCGGCGCAATACGCCGAGGATCTGGGCTGGGTGGGGCGCGACGTCTGGCATGCGCATTGCGTCAAGCTCGATCCCGAAGGCATTGCGCTGTTTGCGCGCACCGGCACCGGTGTGGCGCACTGTCCATGCTCCAACATGCGCCTGGCATCGGGCATCGCACCCATCCGCAGCATGCGCGATGCAGGCGTGCCTGTGGCCCTGGGTGTGGACGGTAGCGCATCGAACGACGGTGCCCACATGCTGGGCGAGGCGCGCCAGGCCATGCTTCTGCAGCGCGTGGGCTACGGCCCGGCGGCCATGAGTGCCCGAGAGGCGCTGGAGATCGCCACGCTGGGCGGTGCGCGCGTGCTCAACCGCGACGACATCGGCGCACTGGCTCCCGGCATGTCTGCCGACTTCGTGGCCTTCGACATGGAGGCTGTCGGCTATGCGGGTGCCGGCCACGACCCCGTGGCGGCGCTGGTGTTCTGCACGCCGGCCAATGTGTCCAGCAGCGTCATCAACGGGCGTGTGGTGGTCGAGGACGGGCGTCTGCTGACCGCCGACCTGCCCGTGGTGCTGGGCCAGCACCGCAGTCTTGCGCGCAGCCTGTTCGAGCGAGCCGCAGCAGGGCATTGAGACTTTTCGGTGACGGCCATCGCTGGTCCATTGCGATGGCCGGACATCGGTGTGAGAGAGATTCCAAGCCTTTGTGGCGCTGGAAGAAAAGTGGGCTCGGGACTGGTGTCAGGTGACTTGGAGTGCCAGAAGTTTTTTCTCGATGCCGGCCGGGCTATACGGCGCCGCGCATGGGCTGTATCGGCAATGGCATATGAGAACTCCCGGTTGCGTGCTTAGTCTTGTGGCCTTCGCGGGGAAGCCTATTCCCCGGCGATTGCATACCTAAAAAACAGGAGACAAGACCATGGAAAAACTGCTTTACGGGGTGGAAGACCGTCCGCCCAGCCTCATCACCACCACGCTGCTTTCGCTGCAGCATCTGCTCGCCGCGCTGGGCGGCATCATCGCCGTGCCGCTGGTGTTCGGCGGTGCGCTCAAGCTGCCGGCCGACCAGATCGTGGCCCTGGTCAATGCGGCTTTGCTGGGCTCGGGCGTGGTCACCATCATCCAGTGCCGCGGCGTGGGGCCTGTCGGCATACGCCTGCCTTGCGTGATGGGTACAAGCTTTGCCTTTGTCGGCGCGGGCATCAGCGTGGGGCTGGAGCATGGCGTGCCTGGCATCCTGGGCTCCTCGCTGGTGGGCTCGCTGGTGATGATCGTCGGCAGCTTCTTCATGCCAGTGATCCGTCGCTTCTTTCCGCATACCGTAACCAGCGTGGTCGTGACCATGATCGGGCTGTCGCTCACGCCCGTCGCCGTGGACTGGGCCGCAGGCGGTGTGGGCAGCGGCAGCTACGGCGCCGTGGGCAATCTGGCGATCGCCGGCTTTGTGCTGGCGCTGGTGATCGGCTTTGTGCAATGGGGCAAGGGCGTGATTTCGGCATCGGCCGTGGTGCTGGGAATTGCCTGTGGTTATCTGCTGTGCCTGGCCCTGGGACTGATCGACTTCACCCAGGTGCGCGAGGCGCCGATCTTCGCGATTCCTCAGCCGCTGCATTTCGGCATGAGCTTTCCGGTATCGGGCATCGTTGCCATGTCCATCGCCTTTCTCGTGACGATTGTCGAGACCACCGGAACATTCATGGCCCTGGGAGCGGCAACGCAGACGCCGATCCGTGGCAAGCGCCTGGCCAGCGGCATGTTGTGCGACGGCGTGGGATCGGCCTTTGCCGCCGTGATGTCGAGCCCGCCGGTTTCCACCTTTGCGCAGAACGTGGGCGTGGTTTCGCTCACCGGCGTGGCCAGCCGCCATGTGGTGATGCTGACCGGTGTGATGCTGTTGCTGGCCGGTCTGTTTCCGGTGCTGGGAGCGCTCGATTCCCCAGCCAGTGCTCGGCGGTGCGGGCCTGATGATGTTTGCCATGATCATCCTGGCGGGCATCCGCATGCTCAGCGGCGCAGAGCAGACGCGTCGCAGCGGCCTGATCATTGCAGTCTCGCTGGGCTGCGGTCTGGCCGTGACGGTGCGTCCCGATCTGCTCTCCAAGATGCCTGCCTTTGTGCGCGAGGTGTTCGGCTCGGGTATTACCGTGGGTGCGCTGGTGGCCGTGGGCCTGAACCTGCTGCTGCCGGGGCGCGAGTTCGATGCCCACGAGGAAGAGCTGGAGTCCGCAACGGCAGCCCCGGTTGCAACCAGTTCCGCCGCCGCCTGAAGCGCAGGCCCTGGGCGCTTAGAGCGTCATCTTGCTGTCGATGATGACCTTGCGCCAGCGCGCAAGGTCCTTGACGATGAGATCGGCAAAGACCTTGGGCGTGCTGGGCATGGGCTGGGCGCCTTCGCTTTGCAGACGCTCGAGGATGGCGGGGCTTCGGAGTGAGGCATTGATCTGCTGATTGATCTTGGCGACCACGTCGGCGGGCATATTGGCAGGGCCGACCACGCCATACCATTGGTCGGCCTCAAAGCCGGGCAAGCCTGCTTCGGCCACGGTAGGCACATTGGGTAGTGCAGGGATGCGTTGAGGTGATGAAACGGCGATCGCCTTGATCTGGCCGGAGCGAATTTGGGCCAGCACGGCAGGGATGCCGGTGAACAAGGCCTGAACCTGACCTGCCACCAGGTCATTGACGGCCGGTGCCGTGCCTTTGTAGGGCACATGCTGCATCTTCAGCCCGGCTTGCAGGCTCAGATAGGCCATGGTCATATGCGCGGCACTGCCGTTGCCCCCCGAGCTGAAATTCACCGCGCCCGGGTTGGCCTTGGCGTAGCTGATGAACGATGCCAGATCATTGACCGGCAGCGATGGATGCACGACCAGCACGTTGGGCACGCGCGCCACCCAGGCCAGAGGCGTAAAGCTCTTGATAGGGTCGTAAGGCAGCTTGGGGTAGAGAGTGGGTGTAACGGCCAGCGTGCCGACATGGCCCATGAGCAGGGTGTAGCCATCGGCACTGGCCTTCGCCACGCGGTCCGCGCCAATGCTGCCGCCTGCGCCGGCGACGTTTTCCGGCACCACGCTCTGGCCCCAGGCGGTCGTCAGCTCATGACCTATGGCGCGACCCAGAATGTCGGCGGAGCCGCCGGGCGTGAACGGAATGACCATGCGTATGGCCTTGCTGGGGTACCTCGAGTCCTGTGCCAGAGCAGTACCGGTCAGACTGCCCAAGGTGGTGGCCGCAGCCCATTGGCTCCATTGGCGACGGTTCAGGGTGAAGGATTCACGTGCGGTGAAAGCGGGCATATTGTCTCCTCATGATATTTTGCAGACAGTCTATGAGATGGCGCTCTGCCTGGCTCTGGCGCAGCCGGCATAGCTGCTATGCAGTGACTGCCTGCCAAGCCTTGGACAGGCACAGGCTCGCTACACTGCAGTCATGACTACAAGTACAGACACCCCCGTGAATCGCCCAGACATCACCATTTTTCACAACAGCCGCTGCAGCAATTCGCGCGGCGCGCTGGCGCTGCTGCGTGAGCATGGCATCGAACCCAATATCGTCGATTACATCGCCACGCCGCTGACGGCGCCAGAGTTGGCAGAGCTGGTTGCACACCTGGGCGTTTCGGTGCGTGACTTGCTGCGTACCAAGGAAGCTCAGTTCAAGGAACTGGGTCTGGATAACGCAGCGGTCAGCGATGTCCAGCTGATTCAGGCCGTGGCTGCGAATCCGGTGCTGCTCAATCGACCCATTGTGGTCACTCCCAAGGGGGCCAAGCTTTGTCGCCCGCCGGAACTGGTGCTGGAGCTGATCTGAGCGAGGTGGGTTTCAGATTGAAAATGGCCTGAACTCATTGAGCTGCAGAGGCAAGCAGCTTCTGGTCCAGGTGCATTGGTGAATACCGCAAACGCCTAAGTCTCGCCTAAGTGTGGACGTTCAAACTTCCTTTCAACGACACCGATCCGGTGCTTTTTTGAAAGGATGACCATGAACACAATTCTGTCCACACCCCGCCGACTGGTAATGGCTCTGGTGGCTGCAGGTGCGATTGGCGCACTGGGCGCAACCGGCGCCGGCCTGGTGGGAACTCGCAGCGCTGCCCAGGCGCAGGTGACGCAATCTACAGTGGCTGCGCAGCCCGCAGCCCTTAACCTGCCTGCGGTAAATGCTCCCAATTTTGCGGATATCACGGCGCGTAACGGCGCGGCCGTGGTCAATATCAGCGTGGTGGGTTCCTCTCGTGCCATGAGCGACGATGAAGGCGACCAGGCCAGCGAACATCAGCAACAGGGCCCGGGCATCAGCCCTGACGATCCCTTCTTTGAATTCTTCCGCCAGTTCGGCATTCCGGGCATGCCTGGCGGGCAGGGCATGGGGCCACGTGCGCAGCAGCCCGATACACCCATGCGCGGCCAGGGCTCGGGCTTTATCGTCTCCAGCGACGGCGTGATTCTGACCAATGCCCATGTGGTGCATGGCGCCAAGGAAGTGACGGTCAAGCTCAACGACCGCCGCGAGTTCAGGGCCAAGGTGCTGGGAGCCGATCCCAAGACCGATGTGGCGGTACTCAAGATTGACGCTGCCGGGTTGCCCACGGTCAAGCTGGGCCAGACCAGCCAGCTGCGTGTGGGCGACTGGGTGCTGGCGATCGGCTCGCCCTTCGGCTTTGAGAACAGCGTGACGGCTGGCGTGGTGAGTGCCAAGGGGCGTTCTCTTCCCGATGATTCCTTTGTTCCCTTCCTGCAGACGGATGTGGCGATCAACCCCGGCAACTCTGGTGGCCCGCTGTTCAACGCACAGGGAGAGGTCGTGGGGATCAACAGCCAGATCTATACCCGCTCGGGCGGGTATCAAGGGGTGTCGTTTGCGATTCCCATCGAACTGGCAACCCGTGTGCAACAGCAGATTCAGGCAACGGGCAAGGCCCAGCATGCCAAGCTGGGCGTGAGTGTGCAGGAGGTCAATCAGGCCTTTGCCGATTCCTTCAAGCTGGATAGGCCCGAAGGTGCATTGGTGGCCAGTGTCGAAAAGAATGGCCCTGCTGCCAAGGCCGGACTGGAACCAGGCGATGTGGTGCGCAAGGTGGATGGCAAACCCATTGTTGGTTCGGGCGATCTGCCGGCCTTTATCGGCCAGGCCTTGCCGGGGCAGAAAGTGACGCTGGAAGTCTGGCGCAAAGGTGAATCCAAGACTCTGAGTGCGACCCTTGGCGATGCCAGTGACAAGACTGCGAAGGTGGCCAAGTCCTCTCCGGACGCTGACAAGGGAAAGCTGGGGCTGGCTTTGCGCCCCCTGCAGCCTGAGGAAAAAAAGCAGATTGGCGTGGACTCCGGTCTGCTGGTAGCTCAGGCCAGCGGTCCGGCAGCAGCAGCAGGTATCAGCCAGGGTGACGTGCTGCTGTCCATCAATGGCGCACCTGCCGGAAATATCGATGAGGTGCGGGCCGCAGTCGCCAAAGCGGACAAGACCGTGGCCGTGCTGATCTGGCGCGATGGCAACAAAATCTTTGTGCCGGTGCGCTTGGGTTGAGTTGATCCCCAGCCATATGAAAGACCGCATCCTGATGGGTGCGGTTTTCTTCTTTGCTTTTATTGATTTAAAACAAAAAATATCTGAATAAATGAATATTCGGGGGATTTCCACATGATGTTGTCATGTTTCCAGAGGTAACGAGTTGCTGGAGATGTAATGCCATAGACTGCCGGGCCAAAGCATTCATTCGTCTTTTTGACGCCGTGTGGTGGCGATTCGGCGTGACCGCAAATACATCGTGACGGCCCTCGGAGCAGGCGCTGCGAGGGGAGGATTTCTTGGATCAGCAATACAGTCTGCAGGTGCAAGGCCTGGGTGCTTCATATGGTCCACGCGTGGTTTTGGCCGAAGTGGATTTCACACTGCCGCAATCAGGCGTAACCGCATTGCTGGGCCCTGCGGGTACAGGAAAATCCACGCTGCTGCGCACGCTGGCCGGACTGAACGCGGTCAATCCGCGTTTTCGCAGCTGGGGGCAGGTGGTCTATGCCGCTCAGCCATTGCGTATGCCTTTGAGCGCCGACGGCGTGCAGGCCTTGCCACGCCTGGTACAGCAGCATGCCCGGCTTATGCGCGCCAGTACCCTGGATGCTCTGATCGAGAAAGCACGTCAGACCGAGCAGCGTGCGCCACTGGAGTGGCGTCGGTGGGTGACTGAACAGCTGCAGCGCTATGGCTTTGCCGAGCTGGCTCAGGCTCTGGACAAGTCCACCATGCTGTTGAGCGCGGTGCAGCAACGCGCTGTAGCCATTTTGCGCGAGGCCTGGGCCCGGCCTGCGGTGTTGATGATCGATGAGCCCACGGCCGATCTGGAAGGCTATGAGGCATTTTTGCTGCTGGACTTGATCAAGCAGATCGGCCAGCAGTGCAGTGTGCTGCTGGTCACGCACCATCAGCAGCATGCCCAGGCTGCTGCCCAGCAGATGTTGTTGCTCGCAGGCGGACGTATCCAGGAAGCGGCGGTAATGGCGGAGTTCATCCAGCATCCGCTCAGCGCTGCCGGTCAGCAGTTTGTGCGCAGCGGCAGCTGTGCCGTCCCCATGCCGGGAACGCCTGTGAATGAGCTTGCCGACGATGTGCTGCCGCCACCTCCCTTGCCTGCCGCAGCCTTGGAGGCCATTGCCGAATTTTCCGACCTGCCAGCATCTTCGGCAGCGGTGCGTGAGGTCGCAGCTCCCTTCAAATTGGAACCCGTGCTGCCTGTACCAACGTCGGTCTCTGCGCCTGAACCTGCACTGTCACAACCAGCAGCGGTCGCGGTATCTGGCCTGTCCTTTGCAAACCGCCACCAGCCTCGCCCCGTCAATGCGGCCGTGCTGATGGAAATGCAGCCATTGCTGGCCGCCGAGAACGCCGTGCCAGCCAGCCGTGGTCCGAGCGGATTTTCCTGGCTGGTGCCAGGGCGGCTGGCCGGTACTCCCTGGCCGGGCGTGGTGCACGACATGGACGCCGACCTCAAGGCCTTGAGCCGCTGCGGCGTCACCATGCTGATCACGCTGACGGAGAGGGACTTCCCGCAGGAAGCCTTGGCCCGCAATGGGCTCAAGAACTTTCACCTACCGGTCTATGACCACGAGCCACCGACAGTGGCACAGATGCAGATGTTGCTGGCACGTATGTCGGTCGCCCTACGCCGTGGAGAGGTGCTTGCCGTGCACTGCCTTGCCGGATTGGGCCGCACCGGAACCGTGCTGGCCGCCTGGCTGGTGCGCGAGGGCCTGACTGCCGAAGAGGCGCTGCGCCGTGTGCGATTGATTGATGCTCAGTATGTGCAATCCGGGGCGCAGGAAGCGCTTCTTTATGAATTCGAAAACGCATTGCTGCAAAAGATGGCGTGATGTTTTCAAGACCGTTATGACATGTTCCCTGTCGACTTGAAAGGGGTTCATGAAACAAAAGCTAAGCAATAAGAAAGTGAGAACCTAATGAGTTTGGATGCTGTGTTGACGCAGGCCGTGGCTTCGGTGCCTGAATGTCTGGCTGCAGGTTATGTGGATGCTGCTTCGGGCATGTTGCTTTCGATTCGCACCGTGGACTCCCATCCGCGTGACGTGATTGATCTGGTGGCGGCGGCTACGGCCGACCTGTTCAACGGCCCCAATGTTTCCATGATCGAGACCTTGTTTAAGCGTTCGCGCGGTATAAGCGATGATGGTCACCACTACTTTCAGGAAATCATCATCAACAGTGACAACCTGATTCACGTCTTTCTGCGCAGCAAGGTGATGCCGGATTACGTCGCCGTCTTCGTCTGCCGCCGTACTGCCAACCTGGGCATGGCATTGACCAAGGCACGCATGGCGATGCCGGGAATTGAGGCTGCGGTGTAATCGACGGCAGTTTCCCCGAGGGCGCGATAGCTTCGCTGCACGGCGGCGCTTGTCTGTTGCCTCTTGTTTGTTTCCCTTGCTTTTAGGGCGTGCCGGCTTTTTGCGGTGCGCCCTTTGTTTTTTGGTGCTGGGCGTTCCGGCCGCAGCGGCGCTATCCTTCTACCATGCGTTTACTGCTCGTTGAAGATGACACCATGATCGGCCAGGCCGTGCTGGCGCTGCTGCGCCGTGAAGGCTATGTGGTGGACTGGGTTCAGGATGGAGCCCAGGCCGATATGGCTTTGCGGGGGCATCAGTACGATCTGGTTTTGCTTGATCTTGGGCTGCCAAAGCTGGATGGCCTGCAGGTGCTGCGTCAGTTGCGGGCCCGAAAGGATGCCACGCCAGTGCTGGTTGCCACTGCACGTGATGCTGTACGTGATCGCATCGCCGGTCTGGATGCCGGGGCCGATGACTATGTCGTCAAGCCCTATGACATGGATGAGTTGCTGGCGCGTATGCGTGCGCTTGCGCGTCGTGCGGCCGGACACCTGGAGGCGGTGTACGAACATGGCGGCGTCATGCTGAACCCCAATACTCGCGAGGCCAGCGTGAATGGCCAGCCGGTCACGTTGTCTGGCCGTGAATGGGCAGTGCTGCAGGCATTGCTGGCAAGGCCGGGGGCCACGCTGTCACGTCAGCAAATCGAAGACAAGCTCTATGGCTGGGGCGATGAGGTCAGCAGCAATGCGGTGGAGGTCTATATCCATGGGTTGCGTAAAAAGCTCGGCGCTGCCGCAGTGCTCAATGTGCGCGGCCTTGGTTATATGGTGCCCAGGCCATGAGCAAAAACCAGGCATTGCAGTGGTTGAAGCTGCCCGGCTCGCTGGGCGGGCGTCTGCTGCTTTTCATCGGTATGGCGATTTTGCTGGTGGCCGTGCTGCAAGGGGTATTTGCCTATCGCAATGCACTGGCGCAGACCGATACCTTGTTCGACTACCAGATGCAGCAGACGGCGTTTGCACTGCGGGCGGGTCTGCCGGTCGATGCCAAAGGCAGACCGCAGGGAACGCCTCCCGAAGATGAAAACAACGAGTTCATCGTCCAGGTCTGGACCAATGAGGGACTGAGAATCTTCGAGTCGGCTCTGGGTGATGCCTTGCCCCAGATGGCGGTGCTGGGCTTTGCCGATGTGCCTGCGCGTGGCACGACCTACCGTGTGTTTTCACTGCAGACACGCTCTCAGGTGATTCAGATTGCACAGGACATGCGCGTGCGTCAGATCCTCGCGCGCGAAGCCGCCTGGCGCAGCTTGTTGCCTGTGGTGTTGTTGTTGCCGCTGCTGGCGCTGGCCGTGTGGTGGGTGATTCGTCGTTCACTGACTCCCGTGCAGCGGGTGCGCAGGGAGTTGGCCCTGCGTCAGCCTCAGGATCTGGCACCCGTGGCGGAGCATGATCTGCCGGATGAGATGCGCCCGCTGGTAGAGGAGCTCAACAGCCTGCTGCAGCGCGTACGGCAGGCTTTTGAGGCACAGCAGAATTTCGTGGCAGATGCTGCGCATGAGCTGCGCTCGCCGCTGGCCGCGTTGCAGCTGCAATTGCAGCTGCTGCGCAAAGCAACGGACAGCTCCGAGCGCGAGTCAGCGCAGGCCCGTCTGGCGCAAGGCATCGAGCGCGCCAGGCGACTGGTGGAGCAGTTGCTTGCATTGGCCAGGCAGGAAGCCAGGCCGCAGACTGAAGATGCGCCGCTGGCTGACTTGCGCGTGCTGGTCGAGCAGGCCCTGGCTGATGCCGCGCCGGCTGCCCAGGCCAAGGGGCTGGACATGGGTCTTAGTGAAGACCCGCAGCAGCAGTCCGCATTCAGCGTGGCCGCAGACGCCGAGGCACTGGCGGTGCTGCTGCGCAATCTGCTGGACAACGCCATCAAATACGTGCCCACCGGGGGGCGGGTTGATGTGGGCTGGTTGCAGGACGAGCACGGATGTGCACTGGTGGTGGAAGATTCGGGTCCAGGCATTGCACCGGCCGAGCGCCAGCGCGTCCTGCAGCGCTTTGTTCGCGGTCAGGGGGCTGGTGGCATGGCTGGCGGCAGTGGCCTGGGGCTGGCCATTGCGCAAAGCATTGCGCAAAGCAGCGGTGCCCAGCTGTGGCTTGACGAGTCGCCGCAACTGGGCGGTCTGCGTGTCAGGCTCCTGTGGCCTCAGTCCTAGTCTGACAGTCGATTGCTTGAAAATACAAGCGCTGGGATCTGGCTTTCATTGCATGATTGAACGATAGTCTCAGTCGAATGAAAGTGATGATGCCTAGGCTTTAGGCTTTGCTTGAGCTGCCGCATTTGTCGTGCGGCCGTACCCCCAAATTGCACCATGCCATCAATTATTCAACGCCTTTCCCAGACCGTCTCCGCATCTCAGAATCTGCCCAGCTTCACGCGACCTCTTCTGGAAATCATGGTGGAAGTGACTGATCTGGAGTCGGCCTATCTCACCACCGTGGATGAGGCTCGCGGTATTCAGAATGTTCTGTATTCCCTCAATACGGGAGGGATGAAGATCCCCGAAGGGCTGGAGGTGCCCTGGCACGACACCTTGTGCAAACGGTCGCTCGACGAAGGGCGTACCTTTACTGACAATGTTGGCGAGTGCTGGGGCGACTCGGATGCAGCGCGTCAACTGGGTATCCAGACTTATGTGAGCACGCCTGTGCGTTTTTCCAATGGTGCGCTGTTCGGCACTTTGTGTGCAGCCAGCGACCATTCCGTCGCGCTGGCAGCGGAGGCCGAGGATCTGCTGCGCTTGTTTGCCAAGATCATTGCAGGCTTTGCCGAGCGCGAGCAACTGGTGAGATCGCTGCAGCATGCCAACGAGGAGCTGGCCTCGTTGGCCATGCTCGATTCCCTGACTGGATTGCCCAATCGCCGCTGCGTGACCGAGGAACTCAACCGACTCATTGCTCATTGCCGCCGCACCCGTGAATGGGTGCTGGTGGGCTTTGTGGATCTTGACCGCTTCAAGCAGATCAATGACCTGTTCGGTCATGAGGCCGGGGATGCATTGCTGCGTGCCATGGCCGAACAACTGCGATCAGGACTGCGCAGCAGTGACATGCTGGCTCGTTTCGGTGGCGATGAATTCGTCATGGTCGGCGGGGGGCCTTTGCTGGATGAAGACGCTGAGGCCGTGATCAGGGAGATGCAGCTGCGATTGAGCAAAGCCTCTGTTGCCAGCTTGCAATTGGCCGATGGGCGTGAGATCGAGTACGCAGGAGCCAGCGTGGGAATGGTCTGCTTGATGCCCGATGACACCGATGTGGATGATGCTTTGCAGAAAGCCGATGCCGCAATGTACAAGGTGAAAGCCGCAAGGCAGAGATTGCCTGAGGTGATCTGACCTGAAAAGACTCCACAGGGAGTCTTTTTCATGGCGGAGAGACAGTCGATCGACTCTTGCAAAAGAGGGCTGAGTGCAGGCTTGAAGTCTCGGTAATAATCGTTGGCGGAGGTATCGTTTGTGAAAAATTCGCTCGCAGAAGGTCTGGACTTCGAGGATATGTTCAACTTGGCACCTGTATCGCTCTGGATGGAGGATTACAGCGGCCTGAAACAGATTTTCGATCAATGGCGGGCGCAGGGGGTGAGCGATCTGCTCAGCTTTCTCAAAGAGGATCCGGAACGGCTCAGGCTTTGCAGTCAGTCCTACAAGGTGCTGCGGGTCAATCAGTACACGCTGGACCTGTTCAAGGCCGAAGATGAGGAAACCCTGAAGAGCCGACTCAGCGAGGTCTTTCGCGGCGACATGCTCGACAGCATCATGAATGAACTGGTCGCTCTCTGGGAAGGGGTGCTCAGTTTCGAGACCCGTTCGGTCAACTATGCCCTGGATGGACGGCGGCTCGATGTGCAGGTGAGGGCGCGTGTACTGCCGGGCTACGAGCAAAGCTGGAGCCGGGTGCTGGTCTCCCTGGAGGATGTGACGGCAGAGGTGCAGAGCACGGTGAAGCTTCAGCGCAGCGAGCAATACGCCAGAGACCTGTTCGAGCACTCTCCGGTGTCGCTGTGGGTCGAGGACTTCAGCGTGGTCAAGCGCCTGATGGACGATGTGCGAGCGCGCGGAATCACCGATTTCCGGACTTTTCTGAAAGTGCATCCGGAATTCGTGACCCGTTGCATGCAGGAAATCCAGGTGCTTGATGTCAATCGCCAGACGTTGCAAATGTTCGGTGCCGAGAGCAAGCAGCAACTGCTGCAGAATCTGTCCAAGGTCTTCAGGGGAGAAATGTACGATTCGTTTGCCGAGCAGCTGATAGACCTCTGGGAGGGTAAGCTGGTGCAGCAGCGGGAAGTGGTGAACTACGGGCTGGCTGGCGATGTGCTCCATATTCACATGGAGTTCGCCATCATGAGCAGCCATGCGGAAAAGTGGGGCTTGGTTCTGCTGTCACTCGTGGATATCACCGCTCGCAAGAAGGCTGAGGCTTATCTTGAATATCTGGGCAAGCATGATGTGTTGACCCAGTTGCGCAACCGCGCTTTCTATACCGAAGAGCTCAACAGACTGTCGCGCAAAGGGCCCTGGCCCTTGTCCATGCTTGCCATAGATATGAATGGACTCAAGGTCGTCAACGATGAGCATGGGCATACTGCAGGCGATGCCATGCTGAGGCGTATGGGAGAAGTTCTCTCCAAGGCAGTGGATGCGCCGGCCTGCGCCGCCCGCATCGGTGGCGATGAGTTCGTCGTGCTATTGCCGGGAACCGATGAACGCGGTGCCGTGGCATTGCAGGAGCGCATCTTGTCCTTGCTGGAGCTGAACAATCAGTTCTATCCGGGTCACAGCATCCAGGTCTCCATGGGCCATGCCTGTGGCCTGGAAGGCACGCCGATAGAAAGCATTGTTCAAGGGGCGGACAAGGCCATGTATGCTGAAAAAGCACGCCTTTATCGGGACAAGGAGCGAGACAGGCGTGTGAGCTCAGCCTGAGCTCAGATATGCGCCAATCAAGTTCCACTTTGCTTTGCAGTCTGACTCGCTGGCAAGAGCTTGTACCAGGTTGGGACATCCCAATCTGTCGAGACAAAGGTGATCTGCCAAGTGTTGGAAGTGCCACCAGACACAAGCGTTCTTCATGGCTGCTTGAGTCTTGCCTTGAAATATCGCGGGAGAAGTCTATGAAAGTCATCGGACTTGCCATGTTCGCCACAATCGCCGTCAGTGCCTGCAGTTCTGCACCGTCTCAAGATGCAGACCGTGAAGTGGCATTCACCTGTGCAAACGGAGAATCCATTTCGGTGCGTTTCTCGCCTGCCAACAGCAAAGCAGTCTTGATACGCGGTGGTCAAGGCATAGAGCTCCCACAGCAGCCAAGCGGCTCCGGATTTATTTACAGCAACGGGCCCAATACCATCCGAGGAAAAGGACTGGATCTGACGGTAGAGGTCGGCCGCATGGTGCCGATCCAATGCAAGGCCCGGTAAGAGAACCTCTGACTATCGCCGGAATTCAACCGCATCCATGCGCATGTGCTCGGTTGCAGGCGCAGACCTTTGAGGCGCATTTGGCGTTCGCCGTCATCTGACAGTGGAGTTTTCTTGAGTGGTTGGCCTTTGCCTCAGGGTTATGGTGCCAGCTGTTTTTGCAACTCCTCGACGAAGCATTGCGTGCGTTCCGAAGGTGCCGAATGACCGGGCAGTGCCAGCACCACCTCTACCGAGCACTCGGGCAGGAACGGTTTGATGCAGAGGCTTGAGGCAAACGTTGCCGCCACATAGGGGTTCACGACGCCCAAGCCCGTACCTTGCGCAGCGAGGCAGCAGATGGTGGAGGAGTAAGTGGTTTCGACGGTTGAGCCGGGGCGGACGTCATGCTCGAGCATGGTTCGCTGAAGCTGCAGGTAGATGTTGTCGTCCGAATTCAAGGTCAGCAGCAGCTGGTTCTCCAGGTCCTTGACATGCAGGCTGGAGCGCTGCGCAAGCGGATGGTCTGGATGCATGACGCACACTGCCCGGGTCTGATGCAGCACGCTGGCGTTGAGTTCAGGTGAGCCAATGGCCATGGTACTGACGACCAGGTCAAACTGGCCGTACAGCAGTCCTTCCCGAAGATGTGTAGTGCCTAGCGTCTGCAGGCTGATGTGTGTACCCGGGTAGTGCGTCAAAAAATTGTGCAGGGCTGCAGGAACGATGGAGAGTCCCAGTGCTGGGGTGCAGCCTATGCGCAGAGTGCCTGCACCGAACTGCCGCAGCCCCTGAAGGTCACGCTCAATGCGGTCCAGACCTACGAAATGTTGCTGCACCGTCGAAAAGAGCTCCCGTGCCTCTGCAGTCGGGCGCAGCCGCCCTTTATGTATATCAAACAGCTTCAGGTCCGCGCCGGTCTGCATCTGAGCCAGCAGACGGCTGATGGACGGCTGCGTGGTGTGCAGCAGCTGCGCAGCAGCGGTCGTGGTGCCGGTTTGCATCACGGCACGAAATGCTTCAATTTCTTTAAAACTCAAAGGACGTGACATGGCGCAGGCGGTTTGATGCTGAGGGGAAAGGGTATACCAACTGCGTATAGATGAGTTTGAAAAATGAATTTTTCCGAGTAAGTTAGGCTTTCTACACTGACTTCCATACGAATAAGTGCATGCGTTTTCAGGAATTGAGGGCGCATCAATCAATCCAAGGAGTCATTAGATGGTTTGCATTAACGCTCGTCGCTCTCTGTGTCTGGGAGTGCTGGCTGCCGCAACGTTGGCGAGCGTCGGCTCGGCCTGGGCTGAAGGCAGCTCCGCATATCCCGATCCTGCTCGTCAAATTCGCATCATCGTGCCGTTCACTGCGGGTGGCAGCTCCGACGTGCAGGCCCGTATGCTTGCCGACAGGCTCGGCCGTATGTGGAATCAAGCCGTGGTGGTCGAGAACAAGCCTGGCGCAGGCGGCCATCTGGGTGGGAAATACGTGTCCGATCAACCGGCGGATGGCTACACGCTGATGGTGGGCTCCATCGGATTGCATGCTGCTTACGCGGTCTACAAAAAACTGCCTTACGACCCTGCCAAGGAGTTGCGCGTTGTCACCGTGCTGGCAGAAATGCCTCATGTGGTGGTGGCAACCCCCAATCTGCCGGTCAAGAATCTGCAGGAGCTGACCGCGTTGGCCAAGAAGGATCCAGGCAGCATCAATTTTGGCTCTGCCGGCGTGGGATCGTCGGTTCACATGATGGGAGAGCTGTACAAGCTCCAGTCCGGCGCTCCCATTGTTCATGTCCCCTATCGTGGAAGCTCTGCAGCGCTCAACGATTTGCTTGGCGGCCAGATCCAGCTGATGTTCGAGAACCCTCCGACAGTGCTGGCTCATGTCAAGGGCGGCAAGCTCAAGGCGCTGGCGGTGACCGGCAATGAACGCCTGGCGGCATTGCCGGATGTGCCGACGACCAGCGAGGCCGGAATGAAGGACTATGTGGCCACATCATGGACCACGGTCGCCGTGTCTTCCAAGGTGCCTCAGGCCGTGGTGCAGAAGCTCAGCGAAGATATCCGCAAGGTGGTCAATACGCCCGAATTCCGCAAGGGTCTGCAGGATCAAGGGATGAGTGCCGTAGCCAATACTCTGGCAGAAGCGCAAAGCTTTGTGGCCAGGGAAAAGCAGCGTTGGGACCAGGTGATCGCTGCCGGAAAGATTACGGCGAACTGACCAGAGCCGGGCTTCTTCATGCCCTGCATCGCTTTCGAGTCGCAGCCAGTGGCTGCGACGCTACTGCTTGATATCCAATGACGACCTCTTCTCATTCTTCTTTTGCTCCCTGCCGACGCGTGGGTGACGGCAGCCTTCATCACTTCTTTGGCTACTACAACAAGTCCAACTGGGACAGAAGCAATAGCCTGCTGGCGGCCCAACAAACACCCTGGATGGACATTTACCTGACGCCAGAGGTCAAGGCCACGATTGGCTATTTCGACACTCAGGACGGTGACCGCTTTCACGCAGTGGGCGAGACCGGTGCCTGGAACTTCCAGATGGGCAGCCAGCTGCAGTGGCTAGACGGCGAACCGGGCCGCAAGCTGATCTATAACGATCGCACGGGCGATATGTCCGCTCGTTACCCGGGCTTTGGCGCCGTGGTGGTGGATGTGGATACGCAAGAGCGCCGAGTTTTGCCCATGCCCGTGTATGTGGTGGCACCCAGCAGTGCCTGGGCGCTGTCGGTCAACTACCGGCGCCTGTACATCACGCACGAGACCATTGGTTACAGCGAGCCGGGCCAGCCTTTCGAATTGCCTCTGGCGCCCGCCGATGACGGCATCTGGCGCATGGAGCTGGCGACAGGTGATTCCCGGTTGCTGGTCAGCTATGAGCAACTCAAGGCATTCCATCATGTGTCGTCGATGGACAAGGCCATCCACTGGGTCAGCCATATGGAGATCAACCCGGCTTCTTCACGCATCCTGTTTTTGCATCGTTGGACAGAGCGTGTGAAGGATGAGACCTGCTTTCTGCATCGCCTGATCACCATGAACCCGGACGGTTCGGACATGCGCTTGCTGGAGTGCTCTGACCATCCGCTGCCTCAACTGGCTGACGACTTCGACCCCAATGCCGTAGGCACGTTTGACTATGAAAAGTCGGAATACCAGATCTCTCATCCTCTGTGGCAGGACAACGAGCACATCATTGTCTGGGGGCCGCATGCCGGCGAGATTCACTACCACCTCTATCACGATGTTGAAGGAGGCGAGGTGAAAGTGATTGGCCGCGATGTACTGGTGGAAAACGGCCATATGACGTTCTCGCCGGTGAGTACCCGCTGGATGCTGAGTGACACCTATCCGGATGACAGGACGCACGAGCGCTTTCTGTTCCTTTTCGACATGCAGACCGGCGAGCGTCGCAATCTGGGCAGTTTCTATGCCACTCCGGAGCTGAGCAAGGAAAACCGCTGTGACCTGCATCCACGTTGGAGTCGTGATGGCAAGCAGGTATGCATTGACTCGGTGCATGAGAGCCGGCGTCAGATGTATGTGCTGGATGTCTCGTCGATTGTGAAGGCGGCCTGAAGGTTGAAAGCAGCGCCATCGGTGATGATGGTTCTGGTGATCCGAGCTACGGTGTTCTTCAAGGGCGGAATTCCGGCGCTCGATGCCT
This sequence comes from Comamonas thiooxydans, assembly GCF_002157685.2. NCBI lineage: Bacteria > Pseudomonadati > Pseudomonadota > Betaproteobacteria > Burkholderiales > Comamonadaceae > Comamonas > Comamonas thiooxydans. The sequence goes on along the minus strand of NZ_AP026738.1, from coordinate 4,984,975 downwards.
TCATCTGCGCGAGAGATCTGCCGCGAAGGAGCTCTGGGCGTTGGAGGCGGAGATGCATTTCCTTGTGGCGCACAGCAAGTACGGCTCTGCTCCATGTGCTGGCGCTGCTCTTGGCAGCTGCAGACTTTGTCCTCGGCGTGCATGAGATCTCGGGCGACTGGGCTAGAATTTCCACATCGGGAAAGCAGCCTCCCGTCCCGCAAGGGTAGACGGTGTCCCGTCCAAGAGCTGGATATTCTCTATGGAGTTTTTATGGACACCGCTTTGCCCAGGCCCACCGACCCGGTTGCGCCGGCCTCTCTTTCGCTTTCAGAAGCGCTGCGCTTCTGGTTGAAGCTGGGATTCATCAGCTTTGGCGGCCCCGCAGGTCAGATAGCACTCATGCATGAGGAGCTTGTAGACCGCCGTCGATGGATTTCCGAGAAGCGATTTCTCCACGCCCTGAACTATTGCATGCTGCTGCCGGGGCCCGAGGCTCAGCAACTTGCAACGTATCTGGGATGGTTGCTGCACCGGACATGGGGCGGCATTTTGGCAGGGGTTCTTTTTGTCCTGCCATCGTTGTTCATCATCATTGCTCTGGCCTGGCTGTATATGGCCCACGGGGACATGCCGGTCATTGCAGGCATTTTCTATGGCATCAAGCCCGCTGTGACGGCGCTTGTGGCACAGGCAGCCTACCGAGTGGGCTCCAGGTCGCTCAAGAGCAGCTGGCATTGGGGAATTGCGGCTGCTGCGTTTCTCGCCATTTTCGCGCTCAATGTTCCGTTTCCGCTCATCGTCATTGCGGCTGCAGCCATCGGCTTCATCGGCGGTAAATTGCGTCCCGAGGCCTTTGGTGGCTCCAGCCATGAAAAAAGCAATGTGCGTGAGCCAGTCGGGGCCGCATTGATCGATGACGACACTCCCACTCCACCGCATGCGCAATTTTCCTGGCGAGGATTCTGGATGGTGTCGCTGGTCTGCCTGACGCTGTGGGGCAGCACAATGGGCGTGCTCGCCACGGCGTTTGGTCTGGAATCACCGCTGGTACAAATGGGATGGTTCTTCACCAAGGCTGCGCTGATGACTTTTGGTGGCGCATATGCGGTGCTTCCCTATGTTTACCAAGGTGCGGTGGAGAACTTCCATTGGTTGACTGCAACACAAATGATCGATGGCCTGGCTTTGGGGGAGACCACTCCGGGCCCTCTCATCATGGTGGTGTCCTTTGTAGCTTTTGTGGGCGGCTGGACAAAAGCGATCTTCGGTGTGGATTCGCTGCTGCTCGCTGGAATCGTCGCAGCAGTGATCGTGACCTTCTTCACTTTTCTGCCGTCGTTCTTTTTCATTTTCCTGGGTGGTCCCTTTATCGAGTCCACCCACGGCAATCTGAAATTCACTGCGCCATTGGTCGGAATCACCGCTGCGGTCGTGGGTGTCATCCTGAATCTAGCGGTCTTCTTTGCCTACCATGTAGTTTGGCCCCAAGGCTTCGCAGGACACATAGAGTGGCCGTCGATTGCCATTGGTCTGGCAGCCGGTATCGCGTTGCTCCGCTTCAAGATCAATGTCATCTACGTCATTGTGGCGGCAGGGCTGACAGGATTGCTTGCGCAGTTGCTGTGATTGCTCAAGTCCCTGGTCTGGGGGCGAAGTCATGGGGCATTTTGCGACTGCCATGGGCTGGGAGCTCTGGTTAAACTTGTCTTACCCCACCATCAACTAGGCTCCTGCCTCAATGCTATGAGTCGCGCTGATGCACATGTCGCATAGGACCAGGTGATGCCTACCGTCAAATCCATAATCCCGCTCGAACTTGCACCAACCCTGTTCAAGAGCGCCAAAGCCTTCGAGGCCTGGCTGAAGAAGAATCACGCTACTTCCGAAGGCCTCTGGCTCAAGATCGCCAAGCGAGGCTCCAACGAGCCCAGTGTCACCTACCCCGAAGCGGTGGAGATTGCGCTGTGTTGGGGCTGGATCGATGGACAGAAGAAAAGTCTTGATGATCAACACTATCTTCAGCGCTTCACGCCGAGGCGCGCGCGAAGTGTTTGGTCGAGAATCAATGTCAACAAGGTACAGGCACTCATTGAAGCGGGGCGTATGCAGGCTCCGGGTCAGGCTCAGATAGAGGCGGCCAAGGCTGACGGGCGCTGGGCGCGGGCCTACGACGGTGCGCGTACGTCCACGGTGCCTGAGGATCTGCAGGCTGCACTGGAGGCCGAGCCGGCGGCCAAGACCTTCTTTGCAAGTATCAATGCCTCCAATCGCTACGCGATACTGTGGCGTATCCAGACTGCCGCGAAAGCCGAGACGCGCGCCAGACGCATCGCTCAGTTGGTGGAGATGCTTGCCCGCAGCGAAACCATCCATCTCTTCAAGCCGCGTGCCAAGGCTTGACTGCGAAGTTCGCATGCGTATGGGCGTTTTGCATTGAGCGGCCCGCGTTCCTGTTGCTACCTGGGGAGAAAAGCATGACTCATATACCAGCCGCCAGACAAGGGCTGGTCGATATTCACGCCGATGCGGGCAGGGGGTGGGCGACGGGGGGATGAAGCCTGGGGGCAAGAACTGGAGGCAGTTGGAATGTGCCCCCAGTTTGAAATTTTGTGCCTCCAAATGTACCCCCAGACACCTTCGGATTGCGGCACACTTCCACGGACTTCGGCACACTTCAAATTGAGGTCTATAGAGGGAAAAAAGAAAAAGGCCGGAAGGTTATGCACCTTCGCGGCCTTGAATTTGGTCCCCCCGACAGGAATCGAACCTGTATCTGTCGCTTAGGAGGCGACCGTTCTATCCATTGAACTACGGGGAGGGACGCTGGATTCTACCCGTGTTGCCAGCCTGCGGATTCCAACCGACTTATTTATGTCAGCTCTGTACTGTTGACTTCGACAGAGACGTGGGTGAGTTCTTCGTGTACCGACAGCAACTGGCGGATGTAGTCGGGGGTGACCGTGGCTGCGCCCTCGACTGCGATGATGCAGGCATAGTGGTTCTTGCCTACGCGCCAGACATGCAGGTCGGTGATGGTGACGGGTTGCGGACCTTGCGCAATGGCTTCACGCACTTCTTCCACGACGGGGGCATCCATTTCGGCATCGAGCAACACGCGGCTGCTATCGCGCAGCAAGCTTAAGGCCCACGCAGCGACCATCATGGAGCCGACCAGGCCCATGACCGAATCCAGCCAGGCAAAGCCCAGGAGCATGCCGCCCAGCAACGCTGCGATGGCCATGACCGATGTGGCTGCGTCTGCAATCACGTGCAGATAGGCGGAGCGCAGGTTCAGGTCGCCATGCGCATGGTCGTGTCCATGGTGATGATCGCTGTGGTGCTCATGGCCGTGGTGATGGTGGTGTCCGTCCTTGAGCAGCCAGGCACAGGCCAGATTGACCAACAGGCCAAGAGTTGCCACGCCTATGGCCTGCTGATAGTGAATGGCGGCAGGCGAGAGCAGGCGTTGTATGGATTCAAAAGCCATCAGGGCGGCAACCAGCAGCAGGCAGATGGCGCTGGTGTAGCCCGCCAGGATTTCTATCTTCCAGGTACCGAAGCTGAAACGTCTGTCATTGGCCAGCTTGCGCGCAGCGGCATAGGCGCTGACGGACAGACCCAGCGCCAGCGCGTGTGAACTCATATGCCAGCCATCGGCCAGCAGGGCCATGGAGTTGAAGTAATAGCCAGCGGTGATTTCCAGCACCATCATGGACAGCGTCAGCAGCATGGCCAGCTTGGCATTTTTTTCACCCAGCGGATTGCCTTGGTCAAAGCTGTGGGAGTGCTGCCGGGTCAGGGGGGAGTCGGTGTATGAGGTCATGATTGGCGTGTTTTCATATACTCTACCCCAGTATATTTTCCATGCCGGCATGAGGACTACAATTCCTGCTTATGTCGCATACCGTTTCGAATCAAAAGCCACTGCTCGCGCGCATTCGCCGTATCAAGGGACAGACACAGGCCCTTGAGCGAGCTCTGGAAGAAGGGCAGGACTGTGCCGTGGTGCTGCAGCAACTGGCGGCTGTGCGCGGGGCCGTCAATGGTTTGATGCTGGAGTTGCTCGAAGGCCATGTGCGCGAGCATCTGGGTGCCGAGGCCGCGACGGCCGAGCAGCGTGAGCAGGACCTGGAGCTGGTCGTGAAGGTGCTGCGTTCCTACGTCAAATAAGGCGTGGCAGCAGGCCGCTGAGGGCCTGTATAGATGGATCAGGACTGCAGTTGCTCGGCCAGGGCATTGACGAATGGCTGCACCTCAGGATGGCGGCGTAGCCATTCCCTGCCCAGAAATTCTTCAATCGACTGCTGCTGCAGCCCCTGGATGAGCCGGCCGGCCGATGCGGCCACAAGCAAGTCATGGGCGCGGTTCATGACTTGCTCGCTGTCTTCCGCCGCGGGCTCGCCCAGCTCCTGCATCCATTCCTGCTGGATGCGAAGTATGAGCTTGCCGGCGGCTTGCTCCAGCGTGGTGCGGCTGCGTGGCATTTCAGAATTGATAGCTGTTATCGATTAACAGTAAAGGGATAGAGGCATATTTCATGCTTAGTCCTTGCGAACGGTATAGACGATGTCCATGGCGCTGGTCATGCCGGTCTGGGCGCGCAAGGTGACGCTGCGCGACAGGTCGTAGAAGATGTAGATGATGCCCATGGCTCCCGACAGGCTCTGCTCGTAGGTCAGATAGAGCTTGTCCGAGATGCGCTTGCCCATGGTCAGCGCAGCGCCCGCTGCATCCGTACCGTCCCCGCCCCCCTTGAAACCAACTTCATCGAGACCCAGGCTGCCCGCGATCTTGCCGCTTGAGCTGTTGCCGCCAGCCAGCAAGGCCATGGCGGCCTGCTGGAGCAGTGCGCTGCTGGCCCCGCCGGAGGCGGGGTCGCGGCCCATGACTACCCAGGAGAGCTTTTCCGCGTCGGGCAGGGCCGGGTCAGAGTACAGCAGCACGCGTGGCGCACTGGCCGTGCCCAGCACCTGTACACCGGCCTTGACGGCAATATTCGGGCGCAGCGCCAGTATGTCCAGCGAGGGGTTGTTGTAGGGGCCATTGAAGCGGATCAGCCCGGTTTCCACATTCAGCGATTGTCCCCAGGCACGGTAGCGACCTTGCTCGGTACGGATCTCTCCGGTCACGCTGGGCGGGCCGCCGATGTAGCTGGCACCTCGCACTTCAAGCTGGCCCAGCAGTCGCGTGGTGATGCCAAAGCCTTGCAGCGCAAAGTCACGGCCCATGTCGAGCTTGACGAGAATGTCGGGCACCTTGCGCGGCGTGGCTCGGGCCTGATCCTTGCGGGCCTGCTGCTCGGCGCGCTGGCGCTCTTCCTCTTCGGCCTTGCGCGATGCCGCCGAGCGCACCACCACATCCTTGTCCAGCGACGGTGCGGATTCTTCGGGCAGGATGATGGAAGCTCTGTCGACGCTGAGGTCTCCGCGCAGCGTGAACTGGCCTTGCTCCAGTCTGGCCTGCAGATCGCCGGAGACGCTGACCTGACGGTCGGCGCGCACAAGCACCTGCAGCTTGCTGGCCTTGGCCTGCAGATTCATGCTCAGGCCTGATTCGCTCCCTGTACCCGGCGGTGTGAACTGGGCATATCCCGTGCCGGTGAGCTGGCCGCCGTCTTCGGGTGCACGGGTCAGATTGCCGCTATATCCCAGAATGCGCGCCTGACTACCCTTTCCGCCCTTGAGGCGCAGTTCGGTGATGTCCAGCCTGGTGCCTTGCAGCTTGGCGCGCAGAATGCCGTCGCGCAGGTCTACGCCATCGAGCAGAGACACGATATTGAGCCCATCGGCCTTGATATCGCCCTGCCACTTGGGGTCCTGCAAGGTGCCGCTGATGCTGGCGTCCGCCGCCAGCGTGCCCTGAATGCGCCAGCCCGGTGGCGCAAACAGGGCCCACAGTCCCATGTCTGGCATATTTGCGTGCAACTGACCGGACAGAGGCGCCGTGGCGGGCAGCGTCCAGCCGTCTTGCTGATAGCTGAGCTGGGTGCGCAGGTCGGCGCTGAGCGTGCCTGCACGCTCGCTCTCCCAGAGTAGCTTGGCGTTGACCTGATTACCCAGTGCCTGTACGTTGAGGCGAACGTCCTTGATGCGCGAGCGCATGCCTGCGCCGCCGATCTGGCGCGTACGTGTCCCGCCGGCGCGTTTGGCGGTGGGGCCGGTAGTCTGGATGACGGTAGTGCTGGAGCCATCGTCCACTGCCAGCCGCAGATCGCCTGCGGCGCGCTCGACCGTGAGATCGGCCTTGAGATCCTTACCCAATGTGTCCAGGTTCCAGCGCGCGTTGAAGCTCAGGTCGCCGGAAATGCCGGCCGCTTCCAGCGGTGGCTCATCATCGCCCAGACTGAATGCATCGACCCAGGCCAGCGGAATTCCAAGGGCCCGCCCTGCGCTGCGCAGCCCCCACTGGCCGCTGCCGGTACGGGTGAAGGAGCCCTCATCCCATGCCAGCTGCACAGGTGCCAGCGGCTCACTGCTGGTACGTCTGATACCCAACTTCGGGGGCGTGATCTGCAGCTTGCCGGCGCTGAACTGATAGACGGTGCTCAGCACCGTGCTGCCGCTGGTGCGCTGCTTGATCTGCACGGGGGCACCGGCTTGCAACTGCGCCACCCAGGGGCCGGGCTTGTTCTTGTCGGGTGTGAACTGGGCCTGCAGCTTTTCCAGACTGACCTGCCAGTCCAGCGGTGCCATGGTCTTGCCGCCTGTAAGGCCGGCTTGCAAAGCGGTGTCGATCTGTATGCTCTTGCCAGCTTGCTGGGCTTGTGTGGTCAGACCGATCCTGGCATTTTCGGGGCTGCCGTCAATGTTCAGTGCAAGCGCGGGCAAGACGGCGCCCTGGTCGACTGCGGTGCCGGCAGGAAGATAACGAATTTTCTCGGCGCGCAGCTTGGCCTGAATCTGCAAGCCGCTGGCGGGAATGGCTGCACCATGGGGGGCGCTCAAGCGCTTGAGCAGATTTTCCCAACCGCCCTTCAGAGCCAGTTGTAGATCTGCGCTGCCATCGAGTTGAGCACCGCCCAGCGGATCCTTGACGCCCGGCAGCTTGCGCAACCATTGCGTGAGTGTCCTCATGGAGCTGAGCTGCAGCTGGCTTTGGACAGCGCCGCTGGCAGGACTCATCTGCCCGTCAAAGTTCAGCTGCGCACCGGGCGCCGTAGCCTTGAGTCGAGCCTTGGCCTGCTGGGTTTCGGTATTGAACTCCACGGACTGGGCATTGACGCTGGCCTGCAGGGCTTCCAGCTGCAGCTTTTCCAGCTGCAGCAGCGGGGCCTGCCACTGACCTTGGGCAGTCAGTGTCTGAATGCGCAGCGCCTTGCTGTCGCGCTTGCCGCCCGCTGCCTGCAGATTGGCGGCAAACACAATCTTGTTGGCAGCGGCATCGCCGCTGCCAGGTTCGGCTTGCACAGCCTTGGCGCTGATCTCGCCTTCCAGAGGGGCTGCTTCCAGAGTGCTGTAGAGATCGGCAGGGTTGAGCTGTTCCACAACAGCCAGGCCTTCAAACAACTGGGTGCTCGGGGTGAACTGGCCGCCGAGTGCGATATGGCCCTTGCCGATCTGGATACGAGAGTCGTCGACCTGCCATCGCTGGCCATCGAAATCGATCCGGGCTGTCAGCTCGGACACCGGCAGGCGCTGCCGGTCCCAGGGGCCGGGCAGCGCGTTGCTGAAACTGGTGTTCAGATTCCAGGGCTGGGCCTCCAGGTTCGTAGCTGGAGCTACCGTTTCGTCGGGGCCCGCCTGCAATTGGCCGGTCAACAGGGTGCGGGGTCCTTGAGGCCAGAAGGCCGAGACATCGAGATTGTGGAGTCTGGCCTTGGCTGCCAGCAGCGGCTGGCTGCGCCAGGGCATGATGCTGGCCTCCACATCCGCCTGCACGGGGGCTGTATCTGCTGCTGGCCCGGACGTCGAGACTGAGGGCTGCGGGTTGCCTTTGAGTTTGGGGTCGAGAGCTGTTTTTACTTGAGTGTCTGTGCCGGAGCCGGAGGTCTCTGCGCTGGCACTGGCCTTGATCTCCAGCCGGGCCGCTTCGGTGGCCAGCGTGCCTTCTGCTGTCACCCTGGCCTGCACGGCAACGGTGTTGACTGCGTCATCGCTTTTGTCCAGCGGGTTGGGCATTTGCACATCGCCTGTTGCCTCGGCCTGCAAGGACATGGGTGCGGCACCCTGCAATTTCAGCTGTGCCTGGTAGGCGCCCTGGGCAAAGCGCAGGCTGCTGACTTTGAGTTCGTGGTCTGTGCCCGTGTATTCATAGCGACCGCGGAGGTCCTGAACCACGGCTTCAGGCGGGCCTTGCCAGATGATCTGATCGATCCTGAAGGGCAGCTCTATCTTCACGGGCAGAGTCAGCGACTGCAGTGGTTCGCTGGCGGGTTTGTCGGGGTCGGGGGTGCTGGCAATGCGCAACTCGGCGATATGGACTTCGCCCAGCTTGAGCGTGCGCGACAGCAGCAAAGGTCTGAACTGCCAGCCGATCTGTGCTTCATTGACCTCGACCTGCATGGTCGGGCTTTGCCATTTCAGCCAGCCGATACGGCCGCCGTTCTTGACGCTGCCCGTGACCTCCTTGGCCACCAGGCTCTGGTCGGCTGGCAGCCAGCCCGCCACGCGCTGCAGTGTCTGGTTGAGTGAGTCATCCCTGCCAATCCACCACAGCAGGCTGCCAAGTGCCAGCACCAGGGCGAGCAGGGCCGCTGCAATAGTCCAGCCCAGTGCGCGCAGCCAGCGGCGCCGTCTGGGGGCTGGGGAGGAGGTCTTGGCGCTAGGGGTTGTGTCTTGTTCTGCCATGCTTAAAACGTGAAGCCCAGACGCAGGTGCAGGCGCAACTGCTGCTCCTGAGCGCCCCAGGCGAGATCTGCTTGAATCGGACCGACCGGGCTTTTCCAGCGGATGCCGGTGCCAAAGCCGACGCGGGTGTAGAGCCGGTTGATGTCATCGCCCACGGTGCCGGCATCGATGAAGACGGCGTGCTCGAAGTCCTGCGTATTTCCCTTGATGGTGATGGGCCGCTGCCATTCCACGCTGCCCATTGCCAGATAGCGGCCCGCAATCACACGGCCGTTGTCGGTGCGTGCGCCAATCGATTGATAGCCGTAGCCGCGCACCGTGTTGTCGCCACCGGTCAGAAACATGATGGTGGTGGGCAGATCCACATCTTTCTTGGCCATGACGGCGCCGACTCCCGCCTTGAGCTGCAGGCGGCTGTGGCGCCTGGTTTCCTCGTCGCGCTCGCCCAGCGGTATCAGGCTGAGCCAGCGGCCCGTGAGGCGCCCGAACGGCGAGCGCTGCGGCGTCAGCGTGGTGCCGGCACCGGCTTCCAGGGCCAGACCGAAGCCCGAGGTAGGCAACAGGTTGTTGTCGAAATAGCGGGCCGTCCAGCCATAGTTGGCCAGCAGCGAGGAGGCGCCGGGCGGAGCACCTGCTCCCTGGGTCTTGGCGTAGTCGTACTGCAGGTACAAATTGCGCTCTATGCGGTCTTCTGCCTTGGAGCGGCCAAAGCGCATCTGCGCACTATTGGTGTTGAAGTCGCCTGCTGGCGCACGCTCGAGCTTGCCGCTGGCAAACCAGCGCCAGAGGTCTTCACCGGGCAGGCCGACCAGCTGGGTGGAGATCAGCGGGTTCTTCCTGTCCAGCTGCAGCTTGCTGACGGCGCGCCAGTTCAGACCGGGAACCTTGTTGTAAGTGTGATCGATGGACAGACGAGGTCCGGTGTCCGTGCTCAGACCCACACCAAACACCCATTTCTGCAGCTTGGCCTCGCGCACCTTGGCAATCACGGGCGAGGTGATGGCTGTGCCCTGATTCTTGCGCTGCTCGTCGCGCTCGGCCTCGGTAGCAGCCTGTTGCGGCGAATCGGCCAGCGAAAGAAATACCGAGTCGTAGTAGCCGCTGCTGACCAGGCGCTGCTGCGCATCGAGCATGCTTTGCAAGTCATATTCCTGGCCTTCCGGAAGGCGTGCAATACGTGCCGTGCGCACCGGGTCGTAGCGCTCGGCACCATCAATCTGCAGCGGACCGAAGGTATAGGCCGGGCCGGGGTCGTAACTCACGCTGACCTGGGCCTTGTTGGTGTCGGCATCCACATCGGCCAGACTGGTATCTATGCGGGCCAGCGGATAGCGGCGCTTTTGCAGTTCCTTGAGACCACCGCTCTTGGCGCTGCTCCAGGCCGATTGCGAGAATTGCTCGCCGCTCTGCAGCGGCCAGGTTTCCTCGATCTGCAGGCGCTGAGAAGTCCCTAGCTCGTCGCTGGCATTGACGCCGGTAAACCGCACCTCGGATTTGTCAATGATGGTGGGCGGGCCCGGATCGACCTTGACCACCACTTTGCGCGGTGCGTCTTCCTCGGGGGTATCGGTCAGCTCCACGGTCACCGTGGGACTGAAATAGCCCAGGGTGCCTATCAGCTCGCGTACGTTGGCATCGGTTGCGCCAAGCAGGCGCGTCAGCTCGCGGCGCTGCAGATCGGGCTGGTGGCGAAAACGTTTGAGTTCAAGATGCTGCTCCAGCAGCGCACGGACTTGTTTTGGGGCATCGACTTCCAGCGTGAAAGCGGGGGGACCGCTGGTGTCGATGCCCATGGCTTCGGCTTCTTTGTCTTTGGGGGAAAGCAGGCTGCAGCCGCTGAGGAGCAAGGCGGCTCCCAAAAGCAAAGCCGGCCTCAAGGCCGGCTTTTTCAAGGGCAAGGTCTGGGGCATGCCCCTATTTTGACAGCATGCGCATGGCGTCTTCCAAGCCTTTGAGCGACAAAGGGTACATGCGGTCCCCCATCAACTGCTGGATGATGCTGATGCTCTGGCGGTACTGCCATACACCTTGTGGCTCCGGATTGATCCAGGCAAAGTGTGGGAAGGCGTTCGTCAGGCGCTGCAGCCACTCGGCACCGGGTTCCTCGTTCATGTACTCGACCGAGCCGCCGGGCTGCAGGATTTCATAGGGGCTCATGGTCGCGTCGCCGACAAAGATCAGCTTGTAGTCCTTGTTGTACTTGCGAATGATGTCCCAGGTCGGGAATTTCTCGGCAAAGCGGCGGCGGTTGTTCTTCCACATGAAGTCGTAGACACAGTTGTGGAAGTAATAGAACTCCAGATGCTTGAGCTCGCTCTTCACGGCGGAGAACAGCTCCTCCACGCGCTGGATATGTTCGTCCATGGTGCCGCCCACGTCCATGAGCAGCAGCACTTTCACATTGTTATGCCGCTCGGGAATCATCTTGATGTCGAGATAACCCGCATTGGCTGCCGTGGAGCGGATGGTGTCCGGCAGATCCAGTTCCAGTTCGCTGCCCTGGCGCGCAAACTTGCGCAGGCGGCGCAGCGCGACCTTGATGTTGCGCGTGCCCAGTTCCTGGGTGTCGTCATAGTCGCGGTAGGCTCGCTGCTCCCAGACCTTGACGGCGCTCTTGTTGCGCCCCGGCCCGCCAATGCGTATGCCCGCCGGGTTGTAGCCGCCATGACCGAAGGGACTTGTGCCGCCCGTCCCGATCCATTTGCTGCCGCCTTCGTGGCGCTCCTTTTGCTCCTCCAGGCGCTTCTTGAGCGTCTCCATCAGCTCGTCCCAGCCCATGGCTTCGATCTTGGCCTTGTCCTCGGGGCTGAGCTCGCGCTCCAGAAGCTTTTGCAACCAGTCCTGCGGAATTTCCTTGGTCAGGTCGGCCAGCATCTCCACACCCTTGAAATAGGCGGAAAAAGCGCGGTCGTACTTGTCGTAGTGCTTCTCGTCCTTGACCAGAATGGTTCGGCCCAGGTGATAGAAATCGTCCAGGCTCCAGCGATCCTCGCTCTTGGGGCCGATGATGCCCGCGTCCAGTGCTTCCAGCAGGGCCAGAAACTCCTTGACTGACACAGGCAGCTTGGCGGCACGCAGGGTATAGAAGAAGTCGATCAGCATGAAAAATGTCTCCAGCGCTTATGCAGCGGGTGCATGCTGCTCCAGAAGATAGAGCAGTTGTGCACGGGCTTCAGGCCATTCGCCACTGCGCATGCTGTACATCACGGTGTCGCGAATCGTGCCGTCGCGGCGCAGCGCATGGCCGCGAATCACGCCATCTTTCTTGGCACCCAGGCGCTCGATGGCGCGCTGGCTGGCGAAGTTGAAGTTGTCCGTGCGCCAGCCCACCACATGGCAGCCCAGCGTACCGAAGGCATGGGCCAGCAGCAGTAGCTTGGCCGAGGTGTTGACATGGGTGCGCTGCACGCTTTTGGCATACCAGGTGTAGCCAATCTCCACGCGGCGAATGGCGGGAACGATGTCGTGATAACTGGTCGTGCCCAGCACCTTGCCGGTGGCATCGTCGAGCACGGCGAACGCAAAGCGGTGGCCCTGGTCGCGGCCTAGCAGCGCGGTTTCGATATAGCTGCGTACCTCGTCAGGCTCGGGCACGGAAGTCACTCGAATCTTCCACAGCTCTCCATCGGCAGCGGCCGCTGCCAGTCCAGGCTCATGGCTCAGATCCAGCGGCTCCAGTCGCACGCCGCGGTCGCGCAAGGTCACAGGTTCTACAAAAGTCATGACTTGCTCACTCAAAGTGGATTGCGCTTGCTGCGCCAGAGTCGGGCCAGCTTGAGCCCCAGGCCTCCGCCCAGCCCCACCATGGCGATGGCGGCAATGCTGCCCGCACCATAGCCCTGGGCAAACAGGTCAAGGCCCAGCACATGGGACAGGCCCCAGCCCAGCAGGGCTCCACCCACAAAGCCGATGGCGTCGGAGCCGCCTTCCAGCAGCAGTTGTTGTGCGGTGCTCATGGGCTGTGTCTCCTCGGTTCTGAAGGAAGGTTAGCGGTTGCGCTGGTTCATGAAGACCAGCTTTTCAAACAGGCTCATATCCTGTTCGTTCTTGAGCAGTGCGCCAACCAGGGGCGGTACGCTGACCTTGCCTTCCTCGGATTGCAGGGCCGATGCAGGAATTTCCTCGGCGACCAGCAGCTTGAGCCAGTCGATCAGCTCGCTGGTCGAAGGCTTTTTCTTGAGGCCGGGCAGATTGCGCACATCGTAGAAGACCTTCATGGCGGCGTTCAGCAATTCACCCTGCAGCTTGGGGAAGTGCACGGCCACGATCTGGCGCATGGTGTCGGCATCGGGGAACTTGATGTATTGGAAGAAGCAGCGGCGCAAAAATGCGTCAGGCAGCTCTTTTTCGTTGTTCGAGGTGATGAACACCAGGGGGCGGTGTTTGGCGCGGATCATCTCGTGGGTCTCGTAGCAATAGAACTCCATGCGATCGATTTCGCGCAGCAAGTCGTTGGGGAACTCGATGTCGGCCTTGTCGATCTCATCGATCAGCAGGGCCACGGGGCGCTCCGCCGTGAAGGCCTGCCAGAGCACGCCCTTGACGATGTAGTTGTGAATGTCCTTGACGCGCTCGTCACCCAGTTGCGAATCGCGCAGGCGGCTCACGGCGTCGTACTCATACAGGCCTTGCTGGGCCTTGGTGGTGGACTTGATATGCCACTGCAACAGTGGCATGTCCAGCGCCTGGGCCACTTCCTCGGCCAGCATGGTCTTGCCCGTGCCGGGCTCGCCCTTGATGAGCAGGGGGCGCTGCAGGGTAGCGGCAGCGTTGACGGCCAGCATCAGATCTTGCGTGGCCACGTATTTGTCGGAACCTTGAAACTTCATGGGCGGTATCAGCGTAAGTATTGATAAGCGTGCGAAATTCTCACTGCCATAATCGTTTGCACTGCAGCAAGGCATTTGAGCACCCGTCTGAACTCTTGAAGGATTGTGCGCGCAAAATGATAAAAACTTGGACCACGGTATTGGCAGTAGTTGTCGCATCAGTGACCGGCATCGCAAACGCCCAGGCTGTCAAGGGCGATGCAAAGGCGGGTGAAGGCAAGATCGCCATGTGCATAGGCTGTCACGGCATCACCGGCTATCAGGCCAGTTTCCCTGAGGTTTACAAAGTGCCGATGATCGGCGGGCAGAACGAGGCCTATATCGTCTCGGCCCTGAATGCCTATAAAAAAGGCGAACGAAAACACCCCACCATGCGTGGCATTGCCGACTCGCTGAGCGAGCAGGACATGGCCGATGTGGCGGCCTTCTATGCAGGTCATGGCAAGGCCAAGGATGGCAAGGCCAAGGAGGCGAACTCTGCTGTCACGGCGCTGCTGCAAAAAGGTGCCTGCTTCTCCTGTCACGGTGAAGGCTTTTCGAAACCCATTGACCCGTCCTATCCCAAGGTAGCGGGGCAGTATTCGGACTATGTTTTCCGCGCCTTGCAGTCATACAAAACCGATGGCAATCCGCTCGTCGGGCGCAGCAATGGCGTGATGGCGGGTATTGCCAAGCAGTTCAAGAACGACGAGTTGCAGCAGCTCGCCAAGTACATCGGTGGCCTGGACAGCGAGATGCAGGTAGTGGCGCAGCCGCACTTCCGCCTGGGCCAGAAATAGACCTTGTCTCAGAAAAAGCAAAAGCCCGTGAAGACGGGCTTTTGCTTTTTCTGAGCGGGATGCAGCTCAGGGGGGCGGTACCCAGGGCTTGGGGGGCAGAGCTGGAGCCACCCTGCCGCGAGTGTGTCATCCCCCACCGGAGGCTGCGCAGCGCATCAGGGGGTACTTTTAAAACTGCCGTCGGTGGTGGCCAAACGCTGCACTCCGGCGACATAGGCCTCGCCATCGGGCGGGCGTCCCGAGCGCTGACTTTCCCAGAGCATCTGGCCCAGGCATTCCATGGCGGCGTGATGGGCATCATGCAGATCACGCTTTCTGGTCAGCAGTTCTACGGCCTGGCGTATGCCGCGTGGCGAGTCCACGCTGCACTGCTCGCTGATGGACAGATGCATGGACAGGTGCAGAAACGGGTTGGTGCGCTCGGTCTCCGCATCGTAGTTGCGCGCCACCGCGGCATCCACGTCGGAGAGCTCGTCGAAGTACTCGGGGTGCTCGTCTATCCACAGGCTGGCCAGCGTCTCGATGGCCTCCATGGGCGCGCCGCTGATCATCTTGGCGCGCACACCGCAAAAAAATCGCCGTACATCGGCTTGACTGGGGTTGAACATGATGGCGCGCAGCGTATCACGGCTGCCGGGCGTCGGCCGGACTGTGGTCTTGCTCGCTGGCCAGGGGCGTATCGGGTGCATCGGCGTTGTCGGCCAGCAGATCGGCACGCTCCTTGGCCATCTGCTCCACCAGTTGCTGGCGGCCCTGCTTGGCCACCGCAATCAGCTGGTTCTTGTCCTTGTAATGCGGGTACATGCGCTCGGCCAGTGCCAGATTGTGCTCCCTGAAACGTGCCGTGATGCGTTTGGCTTCGGCCGGACTCTGACCCAGCAGCTCCAGCACCGACTGGGCCGAGATCAGGCTGGACTCGAACACTTCGCGCTGGGCATGCTCGACTCCAAGATCGCGCAGTTGGAACCAGTGATTGAGATCCCGGGTGCGGGCCACGATTTCGAGGTTGGGGAAATGCTTGCGCACCTGACTGGCTATCTTGAGGGACTGCTCGGTGGTGTCGACGGCAATCACCAGCACATGGGCCTGGGCCGCGCCTGCGATGCGCAGCAGGTCCATGCGTGTGGCATCGCCGTAGAACACGCGGTGGCCGTAGATCTGCGCGGCCTCCAGCATTTCCACGCTATGGTCCAGGATGGTCGGGCGTATGCCCTGGGCCAGCAACACGCGAGCCACGATCTGGCCGTAGCGGCCAAAGCCGGCAATGATGATGGGCGAGTCCTGAGGCTCGGAGATTTCCTGGGCCTTCTCCATGCCACATTCCTCGTCACTGATGGTGGAGAAGCGGCGCAGCAGCAGTTTGTCCAGCAGCACCAGCAGCAGCGGGCCCAGCAGCATGGACAGTGCCACGGCCGCGACCAGCATGGACGAGACGCTGTGGCGAAACACCTTGTACTGCGCCGCCGTCTGAAACACCACAAAGGCGAATTCGCCACCTTGCGCCAGCATCAGCGTGAACACCGGGCGCTCGCGCCAGGGGATCTGCATGAATCTGGCCAGACCGAAGATCATCACGGCCTTCAGCGCAATAAAGCCCGTCACCATGGCCGCCATGGTCCACGGGGACTGGAGGATGACGCCGAAGTCGATGCTCATGCCCACGGCCATGAAAAACAGGCCCAGCAGCAGGCCTTTGAACGGCTCGATATTGGTTTCCAGCTCACTGCGGTACTCGCTGTCGGCCAGCAGCACGCCGGCCAGGAAGGCGCCCAGCGCCATGGACAGGCCCACCTGCGTCATCAGCATGGCAATGCCCACGACCAGCAGCAGCGAGGTGGCGGTGAAGATCTCGGGGGTCTTGCTGCGCGCAATCCAGCGCAGCAGCGGTTGCAGCAGCAATCGGCCACCGATGATGACGGCACCAATCGTGCCCACGGTCTTGAGAATGGCCAGCCAGACATGGCTGTCTCCGTGGCTCGCATGGGCGACCTTGTAGGCGCCGAGAATCGGAATCAGCGCCAGGATGGGGATGGCTGCCACGTCCTGGAACAGCAGGATGGAGAAGGCTGCCTGTCCGCTGGGAGTACGCATCAGATTGCGCTCGGCCATGATCTGCAGGCAGACAGCGGTGGATGACAGGGCCAGGCCCATGCCCGCAATCAGGCTGACGCGCCACGACAGCCCAAAGGCCCAGGCAGCCAGGAACAGAATACCGGTGCAGACCGCCATTTGCGCCATGCCCCAGCCGAAGATGGGGCGGCGTAGCTCCCAGAGGCGCTTGGGCTGCAGCTCAAGTCCGATCACGAACAGCATCAGCACCACGCCGAACTCGGCAAAGTGCAGGATGTCGTCCACATTGCGCACCAGGCCAAAACCCCAGGGGCCCATGGCAATGCCGGCGCCCAGGTAGCCGATGATGGCTCCCAGGCCCAGGGCTCTGGCGATGGGGACGGCCAGAACCGCTGCCGTAAGATAGATGAAGCCGTAAGTCAGCCAGATGGGAGAGCCGTGTTCCATGGGAATGTTATGTGGTGTTAACCCTAGAGATATTCCATTTTGGCACCCGTAGCCAAGCGTCAGATTTTTGACAGAAAGAAAAAAGGCACGAATGTTTACCTGGTGCTTATAGCGCCTGCTCAACCCTGCGTCTGCAAGTTGACAGCGCAACTTTTAAGATGGGCGCTTTAGATCGGCGTTTGGAGTGAGTATGGATCTGCACACCTGGTTTGCTTTTTTTGTGGCCTCCTGGATCATCGCGGTCTCGCCGGGGTCGGGGGCTGTGCTGTCCATGAGTCATGGCCTGTCCTATGGCGTGCGCAAGACCAGCGCCACCATCATGGGTCTGCAGCTCGGGCTGCTGCTCATCTTGTTGATAGCAGGTGCCGGCGTGGGCTCGCTGCTCATGGCGTCCGAGTGGGCCTTCAATGCCGTCAAGATCGTGGGCGCCGGCTATCTCATCTATCTGGGCATCAGCCAGTGGCGTTCGGGCGGCTCGCCGCTGGCTGCGCAAGAGGCCGTGCCCGAGGCCAGTCTCAAAAAGCGCGTGCTGACGGGCTTTCTGACCAATGCCACCAATCCCAAGGGCATCATCTTCATGGTCGCCGTGCTGCCGCAGTTCATGACCACCAGCCGTCCTCTGGCCCCTCAGTTGGCGATTCTGGCCGTGACCATGCTGGCCGTGGACACCACGGTGATGCACAGCTATGCCGCAGGCGCCAGCGCCTTGCGCGGCCTGATGCGCAGCGCACGCGCCATGCGCAACCAGAACCGCGTGTTCGGCGGCCTGCTGATGGCCGTGGGTACAGGCCTGTTTTTTGTTCAGCGTTCCAGCGAAGCCTGATCTGCTTTGAAAAGCATAGCTGCCAGCGTATGAATAGATTGAGTCAGCGGCATATTTGATCGAATGATCTAGGGTAAGCCCCTTGTCCCGCGTCAGACATGGCGCAGGGCAGGGGGCTTCTACATTGGGGGGCATGAAAACCTTTCGCTCCTACTCCGAAGTGCTGGCCTCGATTGGGCAGGAAGTCGCCGTCAGCGACTGGATCACCATCACACAGGCCCAGATTCAAATGTTTGCCGATGCCACGGGCGATCAGCAATGGATTCATACCGATCCCGAGCGTGCAGCCCAGGGGCCGTTCGGCGCGCCGATTGCCCATGGCTTTCTCACGCTGTCCCTGCTGCCTCAGTTTTTCGAAGGCACTTTCAAGATCGAAGGCGCCAAGATGGGGGTGAACTACGGGCTCAACCGTGTGCGCTTCATGGCCCCGGTGCCCGTCAACAGCCGCTTGCGGGCCCGCATGACATTGCAGGCAGCGGAGCGCATCGAGCCGGCTGGCATCCAGATGACCTGGCTGGTGACGGTGGAGCGCGAGGGCAGCGACAAGCCTGTGTGCGTGGCTGAGTCGCTGGCGCGCAGCTTTGGTGCTGCGGCCTGATTCGCGGCGCAGTTTTCAAGCCATGAAAAAAGCCCCTTGGCATCGGCCTTGGGGCTTTGTTATTGAGCCGCACCTTGCACAGCAGGGTGCTGCGCAGAGGCCGTCATTCGCCATAGTTGTCCAGCAAACCGGCCTTGCCTGCGGCAATGGTTTCCTGGCGCACTTGCTCACGGCTGAGGTTGCTGGATTGCTGTTGCTGGGACAGAGGCAGATAGGCATCGCCAACGGGCTGCAGCTGACCCCTGGCCATGGCGTCCTGCACCTGGGCCTTGACCTGGGCACGGGTCAGGGTGGACTGACCTGCAACTTCGGGAGGGTAGTGGTCGCCGGTGAAGTCAAAGCCTGCGGCCTGTGCAGCGGCGGCAGACATGGCCAGGGCGGCAACGATGGCAAAGCGGTTGGCGTATTTCATGATTCGTCCTTTGGGTACATCGGGCCTGCAGTCCTGGCGGATATCGTCGGTCGGCTGCAAGTCCATGAGTCGTACTTTAGGACGATCTAATTGCGAGAAAAACCCCCTGTTGCGCAACTTATTGTTCCGAAATTAGAGACAATAGGCGGGAACTTAAAGCGCAGTCTTTGGCTCTGCAAGGGCAGCACCCGCGAAACCCTGCTGGCGCCAGGCTTCGAACACCGTCACGGCCACGGCATTGGACAAGTTCAGGCTGCGTTGAGAGGCCAGCATGGGCAGGCGCAGTCGCTGCTCGTTGGGGAACTGGGCGCGCACCTCGGGTGGCAGTCCTTTGCTTTCAGAACCAAAGACCAGCCAGTCGCCAGCTTTGAATTCCATGGCATGGGCCGGGCTGCTGCTATGCGTGGTCATGGCGAACATGCGCTCGCGCTGCGGCTGACAGGTTTCGAGGAAGGCTTCCCAGCTGGCGTGGCGGGCCACATTGGCGTACTCGTGATAGTCCAGTCCGGCGCGGCGCATATGCCGGTCTTCCATGGAAAAGCCCAGCGGCTCGATCAGATGCAGGCTGCAACCCGTATTGGCGGCCAGACGGATGACATTGCCCGTGTTGGGAGGGATCTCGGGCGCCACAAGAACGATATGAAACATGGGGCGCTATTGTGCAGCCCGGCTTTGACCCACGCTGCCGCCTCCGCAGTTCCAGACTGGCGAATATGGGTCAAGGCGTGCGTGCCAGCACGACTGCGCTGACCGATGCTGCGCCGGCCGACAGCAGGCAGCCTGCCAGTGCATCCAGCGTGGCACCGGTGGTCATCACGTCGTCGAGCAGCAAAATCTCCCGCCCTTTTACCAGAGCCTGTCGAGCCGGGACGAGGCTGAAAATGCCGCGTAGCTGGCGCAGTCTTTGTTCCCGACTGGAGGCATGTTGGGGCAGCTCCAGATGTTGGCGTTGCACAGCCTCGCTCAGCAAGGGTAAAGGCCTGCCATATTGCTCCGAGAGGGAGCGTGCCAGCAGCAGGCTGTGGTCAAAGCCGCGCTCGCGCACGCGCTGTGCGGAGGCCGGCATGGGCAGCAAGGCATCGCAGGCCCTCAGCTGCTCCCTGACTTCGGGGTGACTGGCCATCAGCCTGCCCAGACTGCGCACCAACCCCAGATCGGCCTGAAATTTGTAGCGTGTGATGAGGTTTTGCCAGGGGTAGGCATAGTCCAGCGCGGCGGTGCAGCGCTTGAGTTGGGGTGGTTGCTTGAGGCAGTTGCCGCAGAGGCTGACCAGAGCGGGCAGCGGCAGGGCACAACTGTGGCAGCGGTGCTTGTGCTGAGCCCAGCGTGCATGGCAGTCGCGGCAGATGCGTGGCCCCGGCCAGCGTCCACAGACTGCGCACTGGCTGGGCAAGGCATCCAGCCAACGCTGCTGCTGGCGGCGCAGGTGTGAAAGCCATGTCGCATGAAGGTCGGGCATGGAATCAATATACTCGCGCCGCATTGATCTTCACTCCGGCAGTTGGTGAGCGGCTCGCTTGCTCGACTCTCTGCCTGCTTTTGTCTGCCCATGTCCCACGTCCTGCCTCCCACAATTGATTCTGCAGCTGCAAACCATTGGCAAATGGCCGCTCCGGCCGAATCTCCCTGGTTGCACGAGGAGGTGGCCAGCCGCATGCAGCAGCGCCTGGACTGGATCGTGAAGCCGCCCGAGACCTGGTGCCACTGGGAGCCGGTTCGCGGTGGCATGCAGGCACACCATCTGCTGCGCGAGCGTTATCCGCAGGCCGAATGCACGATCTATGAACCCGTAGCCCGCCGCGAGGCGGTGGCCCAGGACAAGCTCGGCAGCCGCTGGTGGCAGCTCTCGCGCTGGAAGGGGGCTGCCGTGCAGATGGGGGCGCCCGCAGATGCCAGCATGGACATGCTCTGGGCCAATATGCTGCTGCATACCGCAGCCGACCCGCAGACCCTGATCGAGCGCTGGCACAAGGCGCTCAAGGTCGATGGCTATGTCATGTTCTCCTGCCTCGGGCCGGATACGGTGCAGCAGCTGCACAGGCTCTACGCCGAACTGGGCTGGGGGCCGGCAGGTCATACGTTTACCGATATGCATGACTGGGGCGACATGCTGGTGCACTCCGGCTTTGCCGAACCGGTGATGGACATGGAGCGCATCACCCTGACCTTCGCCACGCCGCAGCGTCTGCTGCAGGAGCTGCGCGAACTGGGCCGCAATTTCCACCCCGGGCGTTTTGCCGGCCTGCGCGGCCGTGGCTGGAAGGCCGGGCTGTTGCAGAAAATTGAGCAGCACTGGGCCGACAAGCAGCCCGATGGACAGCTCTCGCTGACCTTCGAGATCGTCTATGGTCACGCCTACAAACCGCAGCCCAAGCTGCGTCTGGAAGCCAATAGCGCCGTGTCGCTGGAAGACATGAAGGCCATGCTCAAACAGCCGCGCAACACGGGTTTGCGATAGCACATCTGTCGTTTTCCGGTCATTGATTCGACACAAAGCTGCCTACAATTTCCCCTAGTTACTTCATGGATAGCAGCAGTTCTTCGGGCTTCTCTCCTGCCTGAAGGAAAACAGACAGTGCGGCCCAAGCCGCCAGGGGAGATATCGGGTGTTTCGCTTTGCCAAGGGGACTGGCCAGCGGGTTCGACAGCGGCCGGTTTTCGCATTTCATCATCACCACAAGCCAGCTTCCTGCTGCGCTGATGCATCCCTGTGCCCGGCGGTAGCCGCGGTACAGCAGCGTCCCATCTCCCCTCTTTCTGTCCTGGCTGCCAGACCAGTTTCAGCCATGTCCGGCGTTTGCCGTGAGATGCGCTTGCCAGTACGAGTTTCAAGTCCGGTCAGGCTTGCCTGTGCAAGCCCGGTTGGCATGGGTTTCCGGTACATGCATTAGTGAATGCGCGCAGACAGTGCTATCAAATTCTGGGGCATGCTGCGTTGAAGTTCGCGAGGTAGTGTGAGTGTCACAGCCTTCCGGCCGGCAGCGGCGGAAGCGGTGTGAGCGAGTGGACAACTGAGGCTTAGAGGTAAGTGAAAACGATGAAAAACATTTCCACCAAGCTGGTTCCCTGGAGTTTGGCCTTGGCGGCGTGGGGCAGTTCCATGGCCTATGCGGCGCAGGATCTGCCGGGAGGCCCTGCCGTCAACCAGCTCAATCTGCATCCGCCTGTGACACGCATTGCCGTGGAGCAGCACTGGCTGCACTGGATGATGCTCATCATCTGCACGGTGATCTTCATCGCGGTGTTCGGGGTGATGTTCTATTCCATCTGGAAGCACCGCAAATCCCAGGGAGCCAAGGCCGCGAACTTCCATGAATCGGTCAAGGTGGAAGTGGCCTGGACGGTGGCTCCCTTCATCATCGTGATCCTGATGGCGCTGCCAGCCACCAAGGTGCTGGTGGCACAGAAAGACACGACCAATGCCGACCTCACCATCAAGGCCACCGGCTACCAGTGGAAATGGGGTTATGACTATCTGAGCGGCGAGGGCGAAGGCCTGGGCTTTGTGTCCACGCTGGATAACGCCCAGCGCCAGATGTCCAACAGCGGCGATGTGAGCAACGCGCCCAGCGACTATCTGCTGAGAGTCGACAACCCGCTGGTCGTTCCCGTGGGCAAGAAGGTGCGCATCATCACCACGGCCAACGATGTGATCCACTCCTTCATGGTGCCGGCCTTCGGCATCAAGCAGGACGCGATTCCCGGCTTTGTGCGCGACACCTGGTTCAAGGCCGAGAAGACCGGCGACTACTACGGCCAGTGTGCCGAGTTGTGCGGCAAGGAACATGCCTACATGCCCATCCACGTGAAGGTGCTGTCTGCGGAGGCTTACAGCGCCTGGGTGGCCGAAGAAAAGAAGAAGCTGGCCGCCAAGGCCGATGATCCGAACAAGGTCTGGGTACTGGCCGATCTGGTGGCACGTGGCGAAAAAGTCTATGCCGCCAACTGCGCTGCCTGCCACCAGGCCAATGGCAAGGGAGCCGGTCCCATCAAGCCGCTGGACGGCAGTCCCGTGGTGCTGGGCCCCACGGCCGACATGATGCATGCCGTGCTCGAAGGCCGCGCCAACGGTGCCATGCCGGCCTGGAAGCAGCTGAGCGACACCGAGCTGGCAGCGGTGGTGACCTTTGCCAAGAACCACTGGAGCAACCAGACCGGCCAGCTGGTGCAGCCCGCCCAGTTTGTGGCTGCGCGCGGCGGCAAGTTCCCTGAAGGCGGCGGAAGTGCGGCACCCGCAGCTCCGGCTGCCGACTCTGCTGCTCCTGCGCAAGGTGCAGCCGCTGCCGCCAGCGATGCAGGCCCTTATCAGGTCTTTTTCGAGACCGGCAAGAGCGCGCTCGACGATCAGGCTCAGGCTGCGGTGAAGAAGGCGGCCGAGTACTGGAAGGCCCACAAGGACGGCAAGATTGCTCTGTCGGGCTTTGTGGACTCCACCGGCAACGCCGACAAGAACGCGGAGCTGGCCAAGGAGCGAGCCAAGGCCGTGGCCAAGCTGCTGGAGGACAGCGGTATTGCGGGAGACCGCATCGAGCTGCGCAAGCCCGAGACCATCACGGCTGCGGCAGGCTCGGACCAGCAGGCACGCCGTGTTGACATCACGGCCGCGAAGTAAGCCCCGGGTATAGAGACCGATTGGAGAAAAGAATATGAGCGCCGTAGTTCCTCCCGTCCACACCCATGAGGGCCATGGTCACGACCATGGGCACGATGACCATCACCACGCCATGCCCTCGGGCTGGCGCCGCTGGCTGTTTGCCACCAATCACAAGGACATCGGCACGATGTACCTGCTGTTCTCCTTCACCATGCTGATGGTGGGAGGCATTCTGGCCATGCTGATCCGTGCCGAGCTGTTCGAACCCGGCCTGCAGATCGTCAATCCCGAGCTGTTCAACCAGCTCACCACCATGCACGGCCTGATCATGGTGTTCGGCGCCATCATGCCGGCCTTCGTGGGCTTCGCGAACTGGATGCTGCCGCTGCAGATCGGTGCTTCCGACATGGCGTTTGCGCGCATGAACAACTTCAGCTTCTGGCTGCTGATTCCCGCCGGCATCATGCTGGTGGGCTCGTTCTTCATGCCCGGCGGTGCGCCTGCGGCCGGCTGGACGCTGTATGCGCCGCTGACGCTGCAGATGGGCCCGTCCATGGACACCAGCATCTTTGCCATGCACATCATGGGTGCCAGCTCCATCATGGGTGCGATCAACATCATCGTCACCATCCTGAACATGCGCGCGCCCGGCATGACGCTGATGAAGATGCCGCTGTTTGCCTGGACATGGCTGATCACCGCCTATCTGCTGATCGCCGTGATGCCCGTGCTGGCCGGCGCCATCACCATGACGCTGACCGATCGTCACTTCGGCACCAGCTTCTTCAATCCTGCAGGCGGTGGCGATCCGGTGATGTACCAGCACATCTTCTGGTTCTTCGGCCACCCCGAGGTCTACATCATGATCTTGCCGGCCTTCGGCATCGTCAGCCAGATCGTGCCCGCCTTCAGCCGCAAGAAGCTGTTTGGCTACACCTCCATGGTCTATGCCGTGGCGGCGATTGCCATCCTGTCCTTCATCGTCTGGGCGCACCACATGTTCACCACCGGCATGCCGGTCACGGGTCAGCTGTTCTTCATGTACGCGACCATGCTGATCTCCGTGCCCACGGCCGTGAAGGTGTTCAACTGGACGGCCACCATGTGGCGCGGCTCCATGAGCTTTGAAACCCCGATGCTGTTCGCCGTGGGCTTCATCTTCGTGTTCACCATGGGCGGCTTCACGGGGCTGATACTGTCCATGGCGCCCATCGACATCCAGCTGCAGGACACCTATTACGTGGTGGCCCACTTCCACTACGTGCTGGTGGCCGGTTCGCTGTTCTCCATGTTCGCCGGCTATTACTACTGGTCGCCCAAGTGGACGGGCGTGATGTATTCCGAGACGCGCGGCCGCATCCACTTCTGGGGCTCGCTGATCTTCTTCAACATCACCTTTTTCCCCATGCACTTCCTGGGTCTGGCCGGCATGCCGCGTCGCTATGCCGACTACCCCATGCAGTTCGCCGACTTCAACATGGTTGCCTCCCTGGGCGGCTTTGGCTTCGGCCTGATGCAGGTGTATTTCTTCCTGTTCGTCGTCTGGCCCGCGATGCGCGGTCACGGCGAGAAGGCGCCGCAAAAGCCTTGGGAAGCGGCCGAAGGCCTGGAGTGGGAAGTGCCTTCTCCGGCTCCGTTCCACACCTTCGAGACGCCACCCAAGCTCGATGAAACCGCCACCAAGGTGATCGGTTGAGGAGGCGCGAATGACGACACAGGAGCAACGCAAGGCGAACCGGAGGCTGGGGCTGATCCTGGCCTCCACGGCTGCCGTGTTCTTTATCGGCTTTGTGGTGAAGATGGCCTGGCTGCATTGAGGCAGGCCGATGGCAACCGAGTGAAGGAGCTTGAGGTGAGCATAGCCAAGGAAAACGCGAAGATGGTGGGCAAGCTGGCGATCGTTGCCCTGGGCATGTTTGCGTTCGGCTATGTGCTCATTCCCATCTACAAGCATATCTGCGAGCTGACGGGCATCAACATCCTGTCGCTGTCCGAAAAGCAGGTGCCCGGTGCCGGCGTGGCGGGCCGCGACGTGAAGCTTCCGCCCAACAGCCAGATCGACACCAGCCGCACCATCACCGTGGAGTTCGATGCCAATGCACGCGGACCCTGGGACTTCAAGCCGGCCAAGCGTTCGGTGCAGGTCCATCCCGGCGAGCTGGCCACGGTGATGTACGAGTTCCAGAACGTGCAGAACCGGCGCATGGCCGCCCAGGCCATCCCCAGCTATGCGCCGCGTCAGGCCACGGCCTTCTTCAACAAGATGGAGTGCTTCTGCTTTTCGCAGTACACGCTGGAGCCCGGCGAGAAGCGTGAGTGGCCGGTGGCCTTTGTCATCGATCCGCGTATCTCCAAGGATGTGAAGACCATCACGCTGTCCTACACCTTCTTCGAGGTGGGCGGCAAGACCCCCGCAGCGCCTGAAGGCAGCACGGCTGCAGTCGTCACGCCCGGAGGCAGTTCATGACGCAGGATGCCAAGAAGACAGGCTTCTGGCGCAGCATTGTGGCCGTCGCCTGGGCCATGCTGGGCGTGCGCAAGGGCAAGGAGTACGAGAAGGATTTCGCCAGCATCACGCCGCTGCATGTGATTGCCGTGGGGCTGGTGGCGATTTTTGCCTTGGTATTAGCGTTGATATGGATCGTCAACCTGGTCGTTTAGCCTCTGGCTGAGGACAGGTGTGGCGAATGCAGTGCCATTGATAGTGGAGCGTCGGTCAAAACAACGATCAACAGAGTCAGGAGCCGAGTGATGAGTGCAATCCCGCAGGGCGCAACCCCTTACTACTATGTGCCAGCCGAATCCAGCCACCCCGTGATGGCGGCCATCGGCCTGTTCTTCGTGATCCTGGGTGCCGGCACCTGGATCAACGGCCACGAATGGGGAATGTATTCCCTGTTCTTCGGCCTGGTCTGGTGGCTGGCCGTGCTCTTCGTCTGGTTCCGCGATGCGGCGCGCGAGAGCGAGGCCGGGCTCAACAGCCGCAAGATCGATCTGTCCTACCGCTGGAGCATGAGCTGGTTCATCTTCTCGGAGGTGATGTTCTTCGGCGCCTTCTTCACTGCACTGTGGTGGGCGCGCGCGCACTCGGTGCCGGCACTGGGCAGTCTGGCCAACGAGCTGCTGTGGCCCAACTTCCAGGCCGTGTGGCCCAGCGTGGCTCCCGGTGCCACGGCATCGCCCGCGAATATCGTCGAGCCGTTCAAGACCGTGGGACCGTTCTGGCTGCCCACCATCAACACGGCGCTGCTGCTGACCTCGGGCGTGACGCTGACCATCGCCCACCATGCGCTGCAGGTCAACAACCGCGCGCGCTGCATCAGCTTCATGTGGATGACGGTGATTCTGGGCTTCGTCTTCCTCTGCGTGCAGGGCTACGAGTACCACCATCTCTACAACGACTACAACCTCAAGCTCAACTCGGGCGTATTCGGCTCCACCTTCTACATGCTGACAGGCTTTCACGGTTTCCACGTGCTGGTCGGCATGCTGATGCTGTTCTTCATCACCATCCGCCTGATGAAGGGGGACTTTACCGACAAGCACCATTTCGGCTTTGAAGGTGCGGCCTGGTACTGGCACTTTGTGGACGTGGTCTGGGTCTTCCTCTACATCCTGGTGTACTGGATGTAAGACGCAGAAATAGAAGCGCCTTGCGCAAGTCCAGAATTGATTTCAGCATCGAATAATGCTGAAATCAAAGAATGGAAAGCGCAAGGCGCTTTTATTTTGGTAGCGCCAAAAGGCGCTGCGTAGCACCGGCTATTGCCCGGGCTGCCAGCCCGTGGGCTGTATCCATCCCATCTTGGCGGCCAGCAGAACGCAGAGAAACAGCGCAATCGACAAAGCCACGCGAAGGGCCAGGGCGCGGAACATCTTGCGGCTGCGCTCGGCGTCGTCGGCCGCCGAATCTTCGCTGCCGTCGCCCCTGCGCATCATGAAGAACAGCGCACTGCCAAGGCTCGCCAGGATGGCGAGAAAAGCGAGAATGATCACGAATTTCATGAACGGATTATCTGGTGCGCATTTCCCGATTTCCAGACCTCTGGCGGTTTCTCCTGATCTCCCTGGCGGCCTTGGCATGCGTGGCCGTCACTGCATCGCTGGGCTTGTGGCAACTGGGCCGGGCAGCGCAGAAGCAGGCTGTTTTCGATGCCATCACGCGCCAGCAGGCACTGGAGCCCTGGCACAACGCAGAGCTGGCCGCCGAGGTGGCTTTGGCGGCCGAATCCTCCGGCGAGGCACAGAAGGCGACGCTGCTGCATAGACCCGTGCAACTGCAGGGCCAGTGGCTGGCCGAACAGACCATCTTTCTGGACAACCGCCAGATGCAGGGCCGCGCCGGCTTCTATGTGCTCACGCCATTCAGGCTGAGTGCACCTCACGCGAGCAGGGTTGTCGTCGTGCAGCGTGGCTGGGCACCACGCAACTTCATGGACCGCTCGGTTCTGCCCGAAGTGCAGACGCCTGCAGGCACGGTCAGCATCGAGGGCCGGCTGGAGGCACCGCCGTCCAGGCTGATGGAGCTGGAAGCGGCCCATGGCGGGGCAGACCCTGATGAGCAAAAGTCGCGCATCCGACAGAATGCAGACATTGCCCTGTGGGCCCAGCAAAGCGGCTTGCCGCTGCTGGCGCTGAGCGTGGTGCAAAGCGGCAGCGCCAGCGAAGGCTTGCTGCGCGACTGGCCGCAGATCAATGCCGGTGTGCAAAAGCACTACGGCTATGCTTTTCAGTGGTTCGGACTCAGTGTCTTGGTGGTGTTGCTCTATGTCTGGTTTCAACTCGTCCGACGCTTTTACCCCCGCCGCCGCGCAGCGCAGCCCGAGGGATGAACCGCTGAGCTTTGCGGTCCACAGCCTGCCCGATCCCGCGCAGAGCCAGACACGGCAGATGCAGGCACGCAGCGGTCGCTGGAAGATGCTGGCCGTGCTGCTGGTCTGTGCGGCGCCGGTGCTGGCCTCCTATTTCACCTACTACGTGTTGCGTCCCTCGCAGCAGCGCAGTTATGGCGAGCTGATTGCCGAGCAGCCCGGCCTGCCCGATGTGCAGGCGCAGACGCTGGACGGGCGCAGCGTGAATCTGGGCAGCCTCAAGGGCCAGTGGCTGTTGATCAGCACCAGTGCCGGGGACTGCGGGCAGCGCTGCCAGGACCATCTCTATCTGCAGCGGCAGCTGCGTGAAACCCTGGGTCGTGAAAAAGACCGGCTGGACTGGGTCTGGCTCATCAGCGACCAGCAGCCCGTGCCTGAAAAAATCCTGCCCGCAGCCGAGCAGGCCACAACGCTGCGTGTGCCCGCTGCGGTGATCGGCAACTGGCTCAAGCCCGAGGCCGGGCATGCGCTGGACGAGCATCTGTATGTGGTCGATCCGCAAGGCCACTGGATGATGCGCTTTCCCGCAAGCATGGAAAAAGCCACGGCCGGCAAGGCCAAGCGTGATCTGGAGCGGTTGCTGCGCGCCTCTGCCTCATGGGACGAGGCCGGGCGAGCCACGGCTGACACGGCGGAGAAATAGCTGTTGAAACCCGCGATAGCTCGCTCTCGCAAGCGCTATCAGCGATCTGAGTCATGGTCAGCGAGGAGGGCCGCATGCAGGCAGACATCTCGGAGTTGAAAGCGCTTGTTCCAGACGCCATGGCGGCTCCCTCGCGCTGGGCGCAGTACTACGCGCTGACCAAGCCCAAGGTGGTGCAGCTCATCGTCTTCTGTGCCTTCATCGGCATGGTGCTGGCCGTGCCGGGCGTTCCCGGCTGGCAGGACTGGGGCCGCATGCTGGCGGCCTGTGCCGGCATCTGGCTGGTGGCTGCGGCGGCAGCGGCCTTCAACTGCCTGGTCGAGCGCAGCATCGATGCGCGCATGAAGCGCACGGCCTGGCGCCCCACGGCGCGCGGCGAGCTCTCGCATTCCCAGGCCTTGCTGTTTTCGGTCTTGCTCTGCGCAGCAGGTGCAGCCATCTTGTTGCTGGCCGTGAATGCTCTCACGCTGTGGCTGACGCTGGCCACCTTCATCGGCTACGCCGTGATCTACACCCTGGTGCTCAAGCCTCTGACGCCGCAGAACATCGTCATCGGCGGGGCATCGGGTGCCATGCCGCCCGTGCTGGGCTGGGCGGCGATGACGGGACAGGTCGGCCATGAGGCCCTGCTGCTGTTTCTCATCATCTTCCTCTGGACGCCGCCACATTTCTGGGCGCTGGCGCTGTACCGCGTGGAGGACTACCGCCGCGCCGGCCTGCCCATGCTGCCGGTCACGCATGGCAATGCCTTCACGCGGCTGCAGGTGTTTCTCTACACCCTGGTGCTGTTTGCCGGCTGTCTGCTGCCGTTTGTGGTGGGTATGAGCGGCTATCTCTACCTTTTTGCCGCAGTGATTCTGGGGTTGGGCTTTTGCGGTTATGGTTGGGCATTGCTGCGCAACTACTCGGACGCGCTGGCACGCAAGACCTTCCGCTTTTCCCTGATCCACCTGAGCCTGCTGTTTGCCGCGCTGCTGGTGGATCATTACCTGGCCTGACCGATCATGGATAAACGAGGTGCGCTGCGCGTACTCGGCGCTTTGGGCGCCGCAACACTGGCCGGTGCGGCCACATTGACATTGACTGGCTGCAAGGACGATAGCAAGCCCAAATTTCAGGGCGTGGATGTGACGGGCGCAGACTACGCCAAGGACATTCCGCTCACCGATGTCCACGGAAAAAAGCGCAGTCTCAAGGACTTCTCGGGCAAGGTGGTGGCCGTGTTCTTCGGTTATACCCAGTGTCCTGATGTCTGCCCCACCACGCTGCAGGAACTGCTTGAAGTCAAGCAGGCCTTGGGAGCCGATGGCGACAAGCTGCAGGCCGTGTTTGTGTCTCTGGACCCCGAGCGTGATACGCCTGAGGTGCTCAAGGCCTATCTGGCCAACTTCGACGAGAGCTTTGTGGGACTCAGCGGTACGGCCGACGAAATTGCAGCCGTGGCCAAGGACTTCAAGATCTTCTTCAAGAAGGTGCCAGGCAAGGTTGAAGGGACTTACACCCTCGATCATTCGGCCGGTACCTATCTTTTCGATCCCCAGGGCCGGTTGCGCGTGTACGAGCGCTACGGCGCGGGGCCGCAGTTGCTGACTCAGGACGTCAAGGCACTGCTGGGCTGAAGCTGTCGCGACCAGCAGCATTGGTCTCGGATTCTGAAATTTATTGTTACATGTTGGTGTTTGATATAGCGCAAAGAGAGCGTGCGATGTCGCGCGCATAGTGAGCGACTTCAAACACTTGGCAAGGCTCGATCCGGCTTTCTAGAGTTGGGCATGCAGGCCGTTGATGCAGCATGGGGAGTGGCTGCACGCAGGGACGCCAGAGTGGATATCTGGAGTCCGTATATGGCCGAGTGCCCTTTTTCTTCAATGCTCAAACCGGTGTCTGAACCGGAGCTGGCGGACTGCCAGCGCCGGTTGCGACTGGCCATGTCGGCCTGGCAGGAGGGGGTGAGTCTTTCCGTCATGCTGAGCCAGCGTGAGCAGCAGGCGCTGGATGCCGCTCCGGACGGCATTTTGCTGGTGGACCGCGACGGTAACATCGTGACGGCCAATGCCGCCATGCAGGCCATTTCAGGCTACGGGCGCGGCGAGCTCGAAGGGCAGGCGCTGGACATGCTGCTGCCGCCCGAGTTTCAGGCCGGGCACGGTCATTATCTGCGCAGCTACTTTGCCCAGCCATCGCGCCGGCCCATGGGGCTTGGTGGCGTGCTGTGGCTGCAGCGCAAGCAGGGCAATGCCGTACCGGTGGACATTGCTCTTGGCTATTTTGGCGATGACGACAAAGGCCTGGCCATTGCCTTTGTGCGCGATGTGACGGAGCTGCATCAGATGCAGCAACGCCTGAAGTTCCAGGCCACCAAGGACACCTTGACCGGCCTCAACAATCGCTGGCAATTCGGCCAGGAGCTGCAGGAGCAACTCAAGCTGGCGCAGGCCGACGGCGAAGCACTGGCCTTGCTGCAACTTGATCTCGACAACTTCAAGGCCATCAATGACGGCTACGGCCATGCCGCAGGCGATCAGCTGCTGCGGGAAGTCGCCAGGCGGCTGAAGTCCCAGTTGCGCAGCGAGGGCGTGCTGGCACGCCTGGGCGGCGACGAATTCATGGTGCTGCTGGTGGGTGAGAATGCGGCCCGATCCCGCTTCTGGAGCGAGCAGATACTGGCGGCGCTCTCCATCCCCTTCAAGCATGACGGGCTGGCACTGGATTTTGGTGCCAGCGTGGGCATTGCCCTTTATCCCGACGATGCGCAGACCGGTGACGACCTGATGCGTTTCGCCGATATGGCAATGTATAGCGCCAAGGCCCAGGGGCGCGGCCATGCGGTGTTTTTCGAACCCGCCATGGGCAAGGAAATGGCCGAACGCGTGCAACTGGCCGAGCGCTTGCGCATGGCGCTCAGCTATGGTGGCTTGCAACTGCACTACCAGCCTCAGGTCAAGGTCGAGAGTGCCGCAGTGGTGGCTGTGGAGGCCTTGCTGCGCTGGCATGATCCCTTGCTGGGAAATGTCAGTCCGGCGCGCTTTATTCCGGTGGCCGAGGCCTCGGGCCAGATCGTGGCTCTGGGCAACTATGTGCTCGACGCAGCCTGCAAGCAGATCGCCTTGTGGCTCAAGGCAGGTACGCCGCTGCGGGTAGCGGTCAATCTTTCTGCCTATCAGCTGCGGCAGGTGAATCTGGTCGAGCAGGTCAGCAGCTGCCTGCAGCGCTATCAGGTACCGCCGCAATGGCTGGAGCTGGAGGTGACCGAATCCCAGGCCATGATCAACCCGGCTCAGGGGAGCGAAGTGCTGCAGGGGCTGGCACGGCTGGGAGTGACGATTGCGCTGGATGATTTCGGCACCGGCCATTCGTCATTGGCCTATCTGCAGTATCTGCCGCTGCAGCGCGTCAAGCTGGGGCGGGAGTTTCTGTTTCCCTCGCCTTGTCGGGACAGGCTGATGGGCGGCATTGTGCATATGGCCCATGCGCTGGATCTGGAGGTGGTGGCCGAAGGTGTCGAAGAGGCCGATCAGCTGCAGCTGCTGCGCGACATCGGCTGCGAGTTCTTTCAAGGCTGGCTGCATTCGCGCGCCATGCCTGCCGAGCAGGTGGTGGACTGGCTGGCGGCATGACCGGGCGAGCGCGGCTACTGCTTCCAGTCAGGCTCGGGAAAATGCTCGTTGGATGCGGTGACGATCAGGTCCAGCTCCGGCTTGCCATCTTCGTTGAAGCGCACTCCGGGGCCCCAACGCGCCTGCTGGCGCTGGCCCGAGAACCAGAACAGCTTGCGCTCCCAGCTGCCGGGCTTGGGCGGCTTGCGGTTGGCCTGAATCAGGTGCTCCTGTATGCGTTGCAGGCCTGCCGTGAGGCGCCAGGGAGCCAGTTGCAGAAGCGCCGCTTGCAGCTCTTGCGCCCAGGGCTCTGGCGCGGGCGAGAAGCGCTGGAATGACTGACCTGCGGCAAGTCTTCGCACGCGTTCGTGCAGCTCGATACCATACAGGGAGCAGGCCTCGCTGATCCTGCCCTGCGCCATCAGCTGGCGTGCCTTGCGCTCCAGTGCCGAGCCCTTGGGGGTGTCTGCTGTCGACCACAGCCAGCGAGCATCGCTCCATTGGTGGCGGCAGTTGTAGAGAAACTCGGACGACACAAGCAATTGCCAGCCCGGCATTTTTGACTGCATGACGGATCGGACCAGCAGGCAGGGTTGGCGCTTGCGAGTGGCGGGGCCGTAGGCCGCGAGTACGGCGGTGGTGCGTGCTGCAAGGCGCCCGCGATCATCGCGCGGCCAGGATTGAAGCAGACGCATGGGCTCGACAGCGGCCACATCGGCCTTGAGCTGTTCAAGCGCCTGCTGAGCATCAGCGAGCTTGTCCAGCAGACCGAAGTTCAGGTCCTGATCCATCGACGGGACAGGGGCTTCGGTCTTCGCAGGAGATGGGCTGCAGGCCATGGCCCGGATGGTGACCTGCGCCGGTGCCGCATCGGGTGCCGTGCGCCATTCGTGCAGCAGCTGTGCAAAGCGCCCGGGGTTGCAGCTGACTTCATGGTGGATGACTTCCGCGACCGCATCGCGCAGCGTGATCCAGGCATGAAGCCGATGCTCCGCACTCAGCTGCATGGCCGCCTCATACCTGGTGGCCGAGAAAGCGCCGTTGCCACCGTGGTGCACAAAGAATTCGACATCCAGGGAGCCGGCTGCCGCGCTGCTGGTAATGCGTGTTCTGGCTGCGTCCTTGTGTTCGGCCCGGCAATCCGGCAGCTGTAGCCATTGCTGCGAAATCTGGGTAATGAAGTCTTGCATGAAGAAGGTGGAAAAGCGTCTGAGTTGTGTCAGTCGTCAAAAAGGCCGATGTAGCTCAGTCCGTTGTAGAGCTTGTCCGGATCGGTGATCGGTTCGCTGGGGTCGGCATAGACAAACATGGCGTTGGCTGTGTGCATGCCCTGGGCCGCGCAGGCCTGCACGATGAGCGCGAGGGATGTGTCGGAGTCCAGAGTGCTTTGTCCCACGATGGTGGCGACAGGGACCGGCTCGGGCAGCCAGATCATCAGCAGCAGGTCTTCGTCGAACAGAAATTGTCTGCCCAGATCCTGGCAGAAGCCGCAGCCCGTGACATCTTCGCTGCTGCTTTCGATATCTTCGACTTCCAGCTCCCAGTAGCTGTCTGCATAGTCGAAGTAACGGCCAAACTCCGCCTCGCCCAGCGGCGTATTGCCTATCCAGAAATGCAATGCAGAAAAAGGTGCGGGCGGCGGTGCCGGGCCCAGTTCCTCGACCCAGTCGAACAGGGTTCCGGGCTTGAGACGGTGGCGCTTTTCCAGTTCCGGAAACCCGCCGCCAGGTGTGCGGTTCAGCGCTTCGTCCACCAGAGCCTTGCGAAACGCCAGCGAATAGGTCTTGCCGGATTTGTTCTCAGATTTCATTGGGCGGGTCCGTAGTGCATGACCACCAGCTTGTTCAGTGGCTCCGGGTAGTCCCAGAAGGCTTCTTCGAGCTCCTGCAATTGCTCATGCTCGGCATCCATCAGCAGTGCAGGCAGATCGGAGTAGTCCACATTTTCTGACGTCTCCTCGAAGCGCCTGAGCACCGCAAACATGTCTTGCAGACATTGATGCGTGAGAGGGGCGCCTATGGCCTGCAGAGCCTGCAGGGTGAGCTGATGGTTTTCCACTCCCCAGTTGCCCAGAAACTGCAGAAAGCCACCGTTGTTGATATCGGCTTCCATGCGCCATAGAGCCACCAGCTCATGCTGGACCGGGGATATCCGCGTAACGTCCCATTGGGCGGCGAGCAGCGCGCCCATGGCCTGGTTGTAGAGCCTGTCCTGATCCAGGTCCCAGACGCTGACCATGCCTTCGGGAGATGGCTGCCACAACGCCGGCCAGTTCAGACCGTGATCCTCGTCGCTCAGAACCCAGTGCAGCCTTTGCTCGGGTGTGGCGCTTTCCAGGCGGATATGCCGCTTGATGGGCTCGGCCAGTTCACGTCCGTCCGCGAGTGCCAGCCAGATGGTCTGCTCGTCGATACGAACGCCTGTGATGCGGTTGCTTCGTGGGTCCATGGCTCAGCTTTGTGCGGCGGTCTGATCCATCGCCTTCTCGGCGGCCTGGTGCATCTTGGCCAGTTCGCGCGCGGGAATGGGGTGCTCGCCATTGGCCATGCGTGTCAGCAGCGAGTGCAGCATCTCGGTGGAGAGGCCGTGCAGCACCAGGCGGTAGGCCGCATACAGCGTAGACAAGGGCACCATGGGGTGTTTGTTGTTGAGCAGCACCAGATGCTCTGGCGAAGCCAGAATCTTGGCGCAGTAGATGGCAACGGTTTCGTCGAGCTGCAGCGAGTTGCTGGCGCGCCAGAAGTCGTTGTCGGTCAGCAGCAACTGGTAGATGGGCGTGTACAGCTCGATGGCGCTTTGCAGGTCGATGACGTTGAAGCGCCCGCGAGGCATGTCTTCGAGCCTGAGATCGGGCTCGCGGATCATGGAGAAGTCGGGCTCGGCCACGGGTACCAGTTCCTGTCCGTTCTCACGCAGTGCCTTGTTCAGGCGAATCACGAAGTTGAAGAGGTTGAGGTCGTGCTTGAGAAACAGCTCGTCCTTCACATCGTCGATTTCCATGGGCATCAATGGCGCGGTGCTGACCTTGGTCGGGGCATTGGCGGCGACGAAGGCCAGTACCTGGGAGCCCAGATGAAAGTGGCGCATGATGAGCCAGTTGGCCTCTGGCGAGAGAAACTTCTTCATGCCGAAGGCCAGCAGGCGGTGCAGCAGCATGGAGTGCGACCAGCGCTTGGGCAGAAAGATCTTCAGCGCCTGAATGATGATCATGGACAGCCGCGCCAGTGGTCGCATGGCCGGCAGAAAGAACTGGCGCGAGCTGCTGCTGCAGTCGCGCAGCCAGGCGGCCTTGACGTCATCGGGCAGAGGGGTGCTCTGGTCGAGGTAGAGCGCCAGCCAGGGGCTGGGGTCGCGCTCGTCCCAGACATGGTCGTTGAATTCGTTCTTCATGGCTCCTCGCGGTGCTTCTTGCTGTTTCTGGTTATTGCTCGGTCAGCACATGCTGAAACTGCATCAGATACATGGCAGCCGTGTTGCGTGCGGTCTGCAGTATGGCCTGCTGGGCCGTGCCTTCGCTGTCCAGCTCCAGCGCCATCTGCACGGCCAGCAGCCAGCGCTCCAGATGGTTCTCGTCGTTGGCACCGTGGTATTCGAGAAAGCGGAAGGCATCGGGCGGCAGCGGCAGGCTCTGGCGCAGCAGGGGCAGCAGGCTGGGAACGATGCGCTGACCCGTGCCTTCGATGATGTAGATGGCGCCCAGCAGGCCGATCGGGTTGGGCGTGGCAGCCAGGCTGTGCAGATAGGCATTGAGCGCTTCGCCGCCAGGGTTGCGGCGCAGGCGGTTGATATCGGTCTCGGTGCCGCCGGCCTTCAGATAATCGCTGTGCAGAATCTTGAAGTCGTTCTGCTCCTCGCCTGCATGCAGGTCGATCAGCGAGGCCAGCGTGGCATAGTCACCGGTCAGCGAGGCCGCACCTTCGCGCATCCACAGACTGCCTTCGCGCACCTGGGGAATCCAGTGGCTCATCCAGCGCAGATAGTCGGTGATCTCCAGCCGGCGCGTGCGCATGCGCTTGAGAAGAGGCGTGCGCCAGACATTGCTGCGGTAGTCCTGCCAGATGCTGGCCAGCTCGGTCAGCAGCGGCGCCAATTGCGCAGGAGCGGTGGCCGGGTCATGCGGTGCGGCGATGCTCGAAACATCGGGAAGCGCGTCATCGGCTTGCACCGCAGTTTGCACGGATTTTTGAGGGGAATCGGCCTCAATCGTTTTCTGTGCATGCGTATCCAGCTCTACTTCCCATAGCATGTAGCCTGCGGTGAAGCGGCCCGATTCGGGGATGAAGCAGAGCACGGTGTCGCCGGCTTTCAGGCTCTGGCCCTGTTTTTGCAGAAACTCCGACAGCATGATGAAGATGGACGCCGCACCCGTGTTGCCGCGCCATGCCAGATTGCTCCACCAGCGCTCGCGTGGAATGCCGAGCTGGGCCTTGTCCAGCAGCTCGTCGACCACGGGGATGAAGCGCTCCGACGAGTAGTGGCAGAGAAAGTGGTCTATGCCGCGTTCGGGCACCCAGCCCTGGTGGGCCAGGGCTGCATATTCGTGAATGCAGACATCGAACAGGTGCGGCAGCAGACGAATGTCCTGGCGCAGTGCCAGAGCGCCTGCGGCCTCGGCATCGCTCCAGGCGGGGAAGTCCAGATGACTTGTGCCACGATCGGCTGTCAGGCCCAGTTGCATGCACACGGGGTAGTCGCCGGCAAAGCTGCGCTGGTGCGTCCACTTGAGCTTGAGGCGCAGTCCGTTGGCCTGGGGCAGGGCCTTGGGACCGCCCAGCAGCACGGCGCCCGCGCCGTCGGACAGCATCCAGCGTAGGAAGTGGGCGTCAAAGTCGGTGTCATAGCCCTGGGCCGCAAAGCGTGAACGCTTGAACAGACGCGAGGGCATTTCGCTGGCCACCGACAGGGCCAGCGCATGGGCACCGCTTTCCACGGCCATGGCAGCGGCTTGCATGGCGCCCACACTGGCGGCGCAGACCCCGTGCACGGACAGCGTTTCCATGGGCGGGGCGGCCATCTCGCCCTGAATCATGCTGGCAAAGCCGGGCATCAGCGCATCGCCCCCCGAGGAGCCGCTGGACAGAAAGCCGATGTCGGAGAGCTTCTTGCCAGCCAGGGCCAGGGTCTCCTCGATAGCGCCGGCTGCCATGCGGGCGTTGCTGAATACCGTCTGGCCTTCGCCATTGATGGCGTAGTGGCGGGTCTGAATGCCGTTCTCGGCTAGGATGCGGCGCTTGATGCGCTCGGAGATGCGGTTCAGCGGTGCGACAAACGCATCCATGCCAGCATTGTCCACCGGGGCACCAGGCAGAAACATGCCGGCAGATTGCAGATAGACGTTGGAATAGGCGACAGGCATAGATCCTCAACAGGTTTTTACTTCACAGCGTCGGGCGGCATCTGCGGCTCGGTTCTTGCCGCGGGCCAGACCAGACCCAATACAAACACGCGTCCCATATAAGGCAGCAGGCCACCTTCGTTCAATGCAGGAGTGACCCGTTGGCGGTAAATGCGCTCATGCAGTCCGCTCAGTTCGGACCAGTGGGCATGCGGGCATTCATGGTGCGCGGTGTGCAGGCCAATATTAAAAAGCAGGGGGTTGACCAGGCCTTCAAAGTTGCGTGCGTAGTTCAGCTCGATACCCGGAGTACTGCGCTGTGCTCTGGTCAGTGGCCTTCCATCGGCATGGGCATGCTGCAGATAGTTGGTAGCCAGCAGCCAGTGCAGGCCGTGCAACTGGGGAACGATGATGAAGATCAAGGCCTTCTGCCAGTCCAGCCAGAGAAAAAAGCCCCAGCTGCCCAGCCACAGCAGGTATTGCCCCATGCAGTAGCGAAAGGCGCCAGGCCAGTGACGGCGCAGATTGTTCAGCCAGCGAAAGAACAGTGGATACAGCACGAAAGCCGCCTGAACCGGGTGAAGCAGATAGCCCCATAGATGATTGGTATCACCGCCCCATTCAGGCCGGTAGGTGCGTGCCAGATCGCGCGGCCCATGGCGAAATCGATGATGATTGGCCACATGGGCGGGCCAGAACACAAAGGTGGGGTGACCTTGAAGCAGGGTCAGCCAGTAGTCGGTGAAGCGGTTGGTCCAGCGCCCCCACCACATGCGCACATGGGTGTGGTTGTGGTGAATCACGCCTACGCCCAAGGTCAGAAACAGCTCGATGCTGTAGAGAATGAAGCTGAAGCCATGCCTCCATTGCCACCACACGAGCAGCGGCAGCAGAAGCATGTAGAAGACGGATTGCCAGTCGCGCCAATGGCGCAGGACGGGATAGCGGCGCCTGCTCATTCAGCGATGGGTGCTTTGGGGAGCGCTGTGTCCGTCACCCGCGTACGCATGAGCTGGTCCATGAAGGCCAGCGCAAAGCCATAGTTGCCTGCCGGGCGCGCGTGGTGCAGATGGTGACGGCGGCTGGCAGCCAGTGGATGGGTATCTGAGACTGAGGGGAAAAAATCGTAGTTGGAGTGGCCGATCAGATTCAGGATCAGGCTCAGCACCGGCACCGAGGCCAGTGACCAGAAATAGAAGTCATGCACCAGCATGGGCAGCAAGATGATGTTGCCCAGCATCAGCGCCTCGATAGGGTGAAAACTGTAGGTGGACCAGGGTGTGGTCACCACGGAGCGATGATGGTCGCCGTGATAGCGCACCAGGCGGCGCGTGTGCAGCAGGCGGTGGTTGATCCAGAAGTGCACATCGTTCCAGATCAGCAGCGCAAAGATCTCCACAGTGATGCGTCCAGCACTGGCTGTGGGCGAGAGCTGGGCCCAGCCCAGTTGCAGAAAGCCCCAGGGAACGAGCATGCCTATGCCGAAGATCAGTATGGAATGAAAGGACTGGCGCCATTCACGGTGCAACTGGTCGGGCTTGAGCGGACGGATATCCAGCGGCCTGCCAATACCGGCACGGGCAAGAGATGCCGTCAGAGCGCCCATGAGCAGGCCGCCCAGCAGATAAATACCCCCGAAAAAAAACAGGCCCAATGCCATGACTTGCCAGGCATTGAGTTGCGTGAACCAGGTACCAGCGTCCATGAAGGCTCCAAAAGCGGTGGCGCTGCCCTAGATACAACAATGCGCCCGACGGCATAGCGTAAACCCATGCCTGTCGGGCGCATGATAAAGGACGCCGCAGTAGCTTCAGCCGATACCCGGAGTAGTGCTCAGAGCTCGGGACGTCGGAAAACTGGAGCTGCCCCAACCGGGAGATGGCCAGCAAGGTCCGCCCCGCAGCAAAGGCCTTCGTCCCCCGCTGGGGGAGGACGCAAAGCGGCTCAGGGGGAGACTTTTATTGTGCCGTGATGCCCTGCTCGCGAATGATGGTGCCCAGGGCCTTCACGTCCTGCTGGATGCGGTTGCTCAGGCCCTCGGGCGAACTGCCCACGGCTTGCCAGCCTTGCATGGACAGCTTCTGGCGCATCTCTGACGTGCGCACGATCTCGCTGACGGCGGCCGCCAGCTTGTCCACATGGGCCTTGGGCATGGACCTGGGCGCTGCCACGGCGTTCCAGATTTCCAGGTCGAAGTTGTTGACGCCGAGCTCCTTGAGGCTGGGAAGGCCGGGAGCCAGCGGGCTGCGTGCTGCAGAGGTCACTCCAATGCCGTGCAGCTTGCCAGCCTGAATCTGTGCCATAGCCAGTGCCGGAGGGAGCATGGATAGCTTCAAATCGCCGCCCTGAATGCCGTTGAACACTTGGGGATAGCCGGTATAGGGCACGTGCACGGCCTTGATGGCCGAGCGACTCTTGAGCAGTTCCATGCCCAGATGGCCCACGGTACCGACACCGGGCGAGCCATAGCTCCATTTGTCGCCAGCCTTGGCGGCAGCTTCCATAAAGGCCTTGCCTTGTGGGGCCGATGCAGGGGCCACCAGTACCAGCGGAGCCACGCCGATCAGGCTCACGGGCTGCAGGTCCTTGATGGGGTCATAGCGCACGGCAGGGTTGAGCATCTTGGCAATGGTCATATTGCCGTTGATCATCACGCTGAAGGTATAGCCATCTGCCTTGGCGACATATTCGCCGGCGATATTGCCGCCGGCCCCCACGCGGTTTTCCACGATGATGGTCTGACCCAGCTTCTTCTCCAATGGCTCGGCCAATGCGCGGGCTGTCAGGTCGGGCGAGGAGCCTGCGGGGAAGCCCACGATCAGATGCAGGGGCTTGTCGGGCCAGTTGTCGGCTGCCAGGACGGCCGGAGCCATTGCTGTCGCCACCATGGCGACTCCTGCCGCAACCAGGCTGCGGCGGGACAGGTTCTTCAAGATGCGCGAAGTGCGAATAGGCATGGCAGGTCTCTTTTGAATTCTTGATAGGCGATCGGTGTGCATGAGAACATGCATCAATGCCGAAAAATAAAAAACCCGGAAATTATCCGGGTTTGAGGTTCAGCATTTCAGCCTTTTAAAGGCTTGGAGCGCAAGTTGGCGTTTACGCAAACTCGGCCAGCGCTTTTTTCATCTTTTTCATGGCGGCTACCTCAATCTGGCGAATGCGCTCGGCGCTCACACCGTATTCGGCAGCCAGCTCATGCAGCGTCATGCCGCCAGAGCCGTCGTCATTGACCTTGAGCCAGCGCTCTTCAACGATGCGGCGGCTACGGTCATCCAGGCCCTCCAGTGCCATGACCAAGCCATCGGTGGCCAGATGATCGCGCTGGCGCGATTCGAGCATGGCTGTAGGCTCGTGACTGGCATCAGCCAGGTAGGCGATAGGGCCGAAGGCCTGTTCTCCATCATCACTGGGAGAGGGATCCAGCAGCACATCGCCACCAGCCAGACGGGTCTCCATCTCGATGACTTCCTCACGCTTGACGTTGAGCTTGGCAGCGACCGCGTCAATTTCGTTCGAGGTCAGCGTCTCGCGCAGGGCCAACTCTTCGTCCGCCATGGCGGCATCGGACTTCAGGTCATGCTTCATCGAGCGCAGATTGAAGAACAGCTTGCGTTGGGCCTTGGTCGTGGCGACCTTGACCATGCGCCAGTTCTTCAGAATGTATTCGTGGATTTCCGCCTTGATCCAGTGCATGGCGTAGCTGACCAGACGCACGCCCTGATCGGGGTCGAATCGTTTGACAGCCTTCATCAGGCCCACATTGCCTTCCTGAATCAGGTCGCCGTGAGGCAGACCATAGCCCAGGTACTGGCGCGAGATGGAGACGACCAGACGCAGGTGGGACATCACCAGACGCCCGGCGGCGTCCAGATCATTGTGTTCTTTGAGCTTGCGAGCGTAGTCCTGCTCTTCCTCAAGGGTGAGCATTGGCATACGATTGACCGCCGAGATATAGGCATCCAGGTTGCCCAGCGGAGGTACCAGCGCCCAGGGGTTCGCGGGCGCCAAGGCAGTAGCAATGGAGCCGGAGGCAGTTTTCATTGCAGGTTTCCTTTCTTCCATGATCTTCATATTAGCACTCCGTTAGAGAGAGTGCTAAAGACAAAGTTCCCACAGCTTTTGTTGGTTTTTTGACGGCGCAGGCGGCTTGTGTCGATTCGTGGAGAATTTTTTACATTCCCTTCGACCTCTCTCTTTTCCGGAATCTGCAGCAGTGCTCTAGCTTGAATGAGAGGCCAGGTTGTGCAGGCTCGCTCTGATTAACGCCTCCAATGCCTTGGCCGCCGAGCTTCGAGGTGCGTGGCGGCGCGTCACTATGCCCAAGGGACGTTGAATTCCAGGGGCCGACAAAGGAATCTGCACAAGGCGGTCAGCTTGTAACAGCGATACGGCTGTTTCAGGCAGTGCACTGATGCCCAGACCGGCACTGACCAAGGCTCCAATAGTTGCAATATGGTCAACTTCAAAGACAGGTGCGAAATAAAGCCCTTTTGAGTGCAGATCCGCATCAATGTACTGGCGGACGCTGGCAGAACTGGGCATGGAGACATGCGGGTAGTCCAGAGTGGTCTCGATCGGGACGTGACCTGTCTGCCTGGATAGAGGGTGGTCATCAGGACAGATGAGAAAGAACTGGTCCTCCATCAATTGCTCATATGCGAGGTCTTCTTGCTTGGGATCTGCTGCAGTGAGTGCAAAGTCAACTTTGCCGTCACGAACGAGATCAAATGCAGGGCCTGATAAGGTATCAAGCAAGGACAAGCGTACCTCGGGATGAATCCGCGTGAATTCGGCAAAGACCTTTGGCAGCAGCGAGGCGGCCAAAGAAGGAAGTGCGGCAACAGTCACCGATCCCGTTCTGAGTTGGACGGTGTCCGTCACGGCTCGTAGGGCACGCTGCGTATCTCGCAAGATCTCCTGGGCATGGGAAATAAAAACATGCCCCGCATCGGTCAGCTCGACAGCGCGAGTGGTGCGCTCAAACAGTCTTGCTCCGATCTGGGCTTCTACACGCGCAATCAGGGCCGACAGCGCAGATTGTGAGAGGTGAACCAGGAGGGCGGCTTGACCAAAGCTCTTGGTCTGGCTCAGGGCTACTACCGCTCTCAGGTCTTTGGTTGATAGGTTGGCTTCCACCACAGCAGTATAGGTAGCGGAGCTGCAGCGTCCGCAGCTCCGTTATCTTCGCTTATTCAGCCTTGATGTCGCTGTCTTTGATCAATCGGGCCCACTTGGCGTACTCGGCGTTGATGATCTTGGCCGACTCGTCCGGCGTGCTGTAGGTAGCAATAGTGCCCTGGGCGAGCATGGAGTCCTTGACATCCTGCTTGGACAGAATCACTTTCAGCGCTGAATTGATCTTCTGAATGACTGCACCTGGAGTTCCTGCAGGTGCCGAAAGTGCAAACATGGAGCTGACCTGCATGTCTGGAAATCCAGCTTCCACGACAGTAGCGATGTCTGGAATCGAGGCAACGCGTTCTTTGGTCGTGGTGGCCAGGGCCCGGAGCTTGCCTGCCTTGATCTGACTTTGTGCGGCAGGAACGGTGTCAATCATGGCATTGATCTGACCGCCGAGCAGATCGGAAAGAGCGGGTCCGCTGCCTTTGTAGGGCACATGAACGACTTCAACCTGTGTCTGACGCTTGAACATCTCGATCGAGAGATGCTGAGGCGAGCCATTGCCTGCGGATGCAAACGTGATGCTGCCGGGGCTGGCCTTGGCAAGGGCTACCAGTTCCTTGACGGATTTCGCCTGAACACTGGGGTTGACCACAAATACCAGCGGAACGGTGCCCACGACCGAGATGTGAGAGAAGCTCTTATGGATGTCAAAAGGAGTCGCAGCAGGCGTTAGCGCTGCATTGATGGTGTGGCTTGTGAATGCACCCATCAGCAAGGTGTAGCCATCGGCAGGTGATTTGGCGACTTGACCTGCACCAAGGCTGCCGCCAGCTCCGGCGCGATTGTCGACGACGAACTGCTGCCCGAGTGCGTCTGAAAGCTGCTTGGCAAGAACGCGGCCGATGACATCTGTCGCTCCGCCCGGCGCATAGGGAACCACCAGCCTCACGGGTTTGGTGGGGTAGTCAGTTTGCGCACAGGCTGCTCCCGATGCACCAGATGCGACGAGGGCGGTTGCAACCAGGTTAATGAGCTTGCGGCGGCGCATGACCGGATCAACGAGTTCTGTGGGTTTCATGAAGTCTCCTTTAGGGTTTTCAGGTATGCGCTTTCTTGTTTGAGCGCTCGATTTTTTCTTTAATCAATAATATTATTAATAATCAGTGCATCAACAATGGTTAACCCTCCCATGACGAACAAGCCAGACCAGCAAGCCACGATTCATCCGGAAGCCGCTTCGAGCGGCATTTCCAAAGGACTCACCAACTACGGTGATCGCGGTTTCTCTCTCTTTTTGCGCAAGGCCTTCATCAAGGGGGCGGGCTATACCGACAAGGCTCTGGATAGGCCTGTGATCGGTATCACGAACACAGGCAGCTCCTACAACCCTTGTCACGGAAACATGCCGCAGTTGATCGAGGCGGTGAAGCGCGGCATCCTGATGGCAGGTGGCCTGCCCATGGACTTCCCGACCATCTCGCTGCACGAGAGCTTTTCTCAGCCGACCAGCATGTATC
The DNA here is from genome assembly GCF_002157685.2 of Comamonas thiooxydans. Lineage (NCBI taxonomy): Bacteria > Pseudomonadati > Pseudomonadota > Betaproteobacteria > Burkholderiales > Comamonadaceae > Comamonas > Comamonas thiooxydans. The sequence continues at coordinate 4,940,566 of NZ_AP026738.1, read as the reverse complement.
TGCGCAACCTCATGTCCATGGACACAGAGGAGATGCTGCGAGCCCAGCCCATGGATGCGGTCGTGCTGATCGGGGGGTGTGACAAGACAGTGCCGGCTCAACTGATGGGCGCCGCTTCGGTCGGACTGCCGGCAGTGCAACTGGTCACCGGCTCCATGCTCACGGGATCGCATCGAAGCGAAAGAGTGGGGGCCTGCACCGATTGCCGACGCTACTGGGGAAAATTTCGTGCCGAAGAAATTGATGCGGAGGAAATTTCCGACGTCAACAATCAGCTCGTCGCCAGTGTGGGCACCTGCTCGGTGGCAGGCACTGCCAGCACGATGGCCTGCATTGCAGAGGCTCTGGGAATTGGCCTTCCTGGCAGTGCGACCCCTCCAGCGGTCACTGCCGATCGCATTCGAATTGCGGAGCGATCCGGTGAGGTGGCCGTGCATATGGCGCGTGCAGGGTTGAGCATTGACAAGATTCTCACGCCTGCTGCCTTCGAAAACGCCATGCGCGTGCTGCTGGCCATGGGGGGCTCGACCAATGCCATCGTGCATCTGGCCGCGATCGCGGGTCGTCTGGGCTACGAGCTGGATCTCAAGGCCTTGGACGTCATGAGTCGCAATACCCCGGTGTTGCTCGACCTCAAGCCGTCCGGTGACCACTACATGGAGGACTTTCATGCAGCAGGCGGCATGCATACCCTGCTTCGAGAGCTCAAGCCCCTGCTGCACCTGGATGCACTGACCGTGACGGGGCGCACCCTGGGCGAGGAACTGGAGGCGGCAGGTCCCGGCTTCAAGCAGCATGTGGTCAAGACTCTGGATGCCCCCTTGTATCCACAGGGAGGCATTGCCGTGCTGCATGGCAATCTTGCCCCAGCAGGAGCCATCATCAAGCAGTCCGCAGCCAACCCCGAGCTGATGGAGCATGAGGGCCGTGCCGTTGTCTTCGAGAATGCGGAGGATCTGGCGGCGCGTATCGACTCGCCCGAGCTGGATGTTCGGGCCGAGGATGTGCTGGTGCTCAAGAACATCGGCCCCAAAGGAGCGGCGATGCCGGAAGCGGGATACCTGCCCATTCCCAAGAAGCTCGCTGCCCAAGGCGTGAAAGACATGGTGCGCGTCTCCGATGGCCGAATGAGTGGCACCGCTTTCGGCACCATCGTCCTGCATGTGACGCCGGAGGCGGCGATTGGCGGACCCTTGGCCTGGGTGCAAACCGGGGACAGAATTCGCCTGTCGGTGCGCGAGCGCTGTATTGAATGGCTGGTCAGTGATGAAGAGCTGGCTATGCGTCAGAATGCCAAGCCTGTTCAAGTTCCTGCAGCGGAGCGCGGTTACGCGCATCTGTTCAAGAAAACTGTTTTGCAGGCTGACCGTGGCGCAGACTTTGATTTCTTGACTGCGACGGAACGCAAGGGTTCGATTCCAAGGAGTTAAGTTCATATGCCGACGGGCGCTTTTGCCAAGGAGCGCCGTCCATCCGAGGACGGTGCATCCGTGATTGCCGCGACATTGGAGGAAGACATTGTTCTGGGCCTCTTGGCTCCCAGAGTGCGTCTTGTTGAAGATGAGCTGATGGAAAGATTCGCAGCCAAACGCCATGTGGTGCGAGATGCGTTGGCTCAGCTCGAGAGTGCTGGCCTGCTTGAGCGCAGGCGCAATATCGGCTCCATGGTGAAGGCTTTCAGCAGAGAGGAAGTCGTTCATCTCTACGAAATGAGAGAACTGCTTGAGCTGGAGGCGATGCGCAGAATTGTGCTGCCTCTGGACCGTGACGCTCTGGAGCAGCTCAGGCGCATTCAGGCCGGGCACGACGCAGCGATCCAGCAACAGGACCCGCGCGGCATTTTTCGGACCAACCAGGAGTTTCATCGGCTTTTGTTTGCTCAATGCGGCAATGTTTTCTTGTCGCAATCCATCGAAGACTTCGCCCGCCAAACGCATGCGATTCGATTTGGAACGCTGATGTCCAGAGAGCGTCAGCTGCAATCCCAACAGGAGCATCACGAGTTGCTGGCGGTACTGGCGCAGGGGGAGGGGTCGAGGGAGCGCCTGATCCGTCTGACGGCAGAGCATCTTGTGCCTCCAAGAGACCACTACTTGAAGACACAAGAGGCGCTGCTGCCTTGAAGTGCTGATCAGTTCAGGAACAGGCTTCGAATATCGTGAGCCGTGGCCAGCGGACGGCCCAGCGCTGCGGCCCCCTGGCAGACCTGGGCGACCAAGGCTGCATTGCTTGCCGCCGGCTCACCGCTCTTCAGGAACAGGTTGTTCTCGAAGCCGACGCGCGCATGCCCTCCAAGGCTGGCAGCAGCCATCGCGCATGCATTTTCCTGAGGGCCGAAGGCGCACATTGCCCATGGATAGGTGTCGTCATGGGCATTCAGGAACGGCAGCAGATCGATGGGCGAAGAGGTCTGACCGGCAGAGTAGCGGCCCAGTACGAAAAGCAGAAACCATTTGTTTTCCGGGATGACGCCGCCTGCAAGCAGGTGCTGCCAGGCCTGCACGTCCGCCACGTCATACAAAATGATCTGGGTCATCACATTGCTCTGCTTGAGCCATGTGAAGAAGGACCGGATATCCGTTTCGGGAACTTCAGGTTTGAGTATTTCGCGCAAGCCGACGGAGATCGCTTCCGGCGCTGTTTCTCGTGCGACCCGCATCTGCTCGTATGGCTGATAGACCTGAGCCGCTTCAGTGGTGACCTGAACCACCAGTTCCTGGCCCACCGCTTTGCGCACTGCAGCAGTGGCTTCAAGATAGGCGTGGGCATCGAGCAAATGCTTGCCGTCAGGCTTGCGCACATGCATATGGATCATGGATGCACCGGATTCCAGGCATTCCTTGGCCGTCTGTGCCAGATCGCGAGCAGTCAATGGAACCTCGGGGTGCTGCTCCCTGGTCTTGTAGGCTCCGTTGGGAGCGACGGTGATGATCAGAGGTGTATTCATCATGCGCTCCTCTTACTGCACGGCAGCGTCGCCCACGGAAGGCAATTCGCTCTTGAGAAGTTCGAGACCTGCCAGCAGCGTCTTCTGGTAGCGCTGTTTCTCCTGCGCGATGCTCTCTGGAGTCCACTTGAAAAAACCTTCTCCGGACTTCATGCCGAATTTGCCCTCAGCCACTCTTTGCGAAAGGCATGGGCTTGGCTCCTTGTTGGCCGCCAGCGATGGATACATCGTTGCTCCAGCGGCGCAGTGGACTTCCAGACCTGCATGGTCGCGCTGAAGCACGGGGCCCGCTGCAAGAAAGCGAAAGCCGAAGCCAAAGCGCACGGCTGAATCCACGTCTTCGGCTGATGCAATGCCCGCTTCAATCAGTGCAAAAGCTTCGCGAGCCAGCGCGTGCTGCAGACGGTTCGCCAAAAAGCCTGGCAAATCCTTCTTTACCAGCACCGGCACCATGCCGCACTGGCGCATGAAAGCATGAAGGTTCTCTGCACATTCCATGCGGGATGCCTCGCCGCACACCACTTCAACAAGAGGCGTCAGATGCGCAGGCATGAAGAAGTGCAGACCCAACATGCGTTCCTGCGTTGCAAGGCCTTCTGCAATTGCCGTAATGGGGAAGCTCGAGCTATTGCTGGCCAGCAATGCATCTTTGCGGGCGTGCTGCTCGAGTTGCTTGAAAAGCGCTTGCTTGATGTCCAGGCGCTCCGGGATGCATTCGATCACAAGATCCACAGAGCTCCAGTCGAGGTCGTCCAATGACGAGACGACGGACAGGTGGGCAAGCTGCTGCGGCGCATCCAGTTGGGTCAAGCCGTGATGGACCAGCCCAGGGACTTTGGCAGCCCGGTCGGGATTGGACTCGACAACAGTCGTTTTGCAAGCGCCTCGGCAGAGGACGACCGCGACATCGGCTCCCATAGTCCCGCCGCCAATAACAACAGCATGTGAACGCGAGGGGCGGAAAAAGTGCCCAGGCGCACTGAAAATCTTTTGCTCCAACTGATGTCTCCAGGTTCTATGAGTCTTGGAGGGAGTCTGGAGGGTTTCAATAAATTTGTTAAACAAATTTATTGGGATAAATATCCTGATTTTTAAATATATTGTGATGTGACTCTTCTATCTGTGAAGAGCCGCCAACACGATTCAGCAAATCGCAGGCGGTGCAAAGTACGGCAGTCTTTGATCGACTTGGAGTCGTGTCATGAATTTGCCGCAGCAACGCATTGGGAAGCTATGCCGCACGCTGGCGCTACCGTGGACGCTACCTTGAGTGCTGCACTGGCATTCACCAGGAATAGAAACAAGGTGCATGGTGAAGAGATGCACCAGAGCGGGAAAGGCAAGCAGTGGTACTTCGGCATGGATGCTGATTCTGGCCTGGTGCACACAGCAGGTGGCACGGCTGCCAATGCCTGCGATGTTGTCGAAGCCTGCGGCTTGCTGCCTAGGCAGGAAGTCGATGTCCATGGCAATGCAGGCAACCAAGTTGCAGATCAGCGAGCAGATGCTTGCCCATCGGCTTGGACTGCCATACAGGTCACCGTGCTGCTCTGCGACCCGAGAAGATCACAAAGCTGCCCAGTGCCAGCAGCCACACGGCGATGGCCGCATAGAGCATTACGCCGCCAAAGCTGTACACCAATGCCTCGCGGGCAATGTCTGTCAGTGCCTGTGGCGAAGTGACGGCGCCAGCACCTGCCTGCAGGGCTTGCAGGTTGCCCGAGGCAATGCCGTTGGCCATCTCGCGCAGCGCTGCAGCATCGACAGGGTCGCGCAATGCGGTTTGCAGGTGCTGCTGTACGCCATGCACCAGCAGGAAACCCATCAGCGCGATATTGATCGACAGCGTAATCATGCGGGCACTCATGTCGATGCCGGATGCCATGCCGGCGCGTGTGCTCGAGACCGCTGCCGTGGTGGTATTTGTCACCGGGGTGTTGGTGATACCCAGCCCTGCGCCGGCAATCATGCAGCCCGGCAGCACGTAAAGCCAGTGGCTGTGGGCGAGCTGGCTGCCAGCGAGCATCAGCATGAATCCAAGACCGATGGCGAATAGCCCCAGCGGAATGGCGATACGCGGGCCATAGCGCATGGCGATGCGTTCTCCGACCACCGGGAACACCAGCGTGGGAAGGGTGTAGGCTAGCAGCGAGACACCGGCGGCCGTGACATCCTGACCTAGCGCACTCTGAAAATAGATGGGCAGGTAGATGATGAACGCCCAGAAGCTGAAGTTCATGCCCATGGAGCCCAGCAGCGCACCGGAGAAATTGCGCACCCGAAAGACGGAAAAGTCGAACATGGGATGCAGGGCACGCAGTTCCACCCACACAAAGGTCGCAAAACTCAGCAGACCCACAGCCATGGCGGACAGCGCAGACATGCTGCCAAAACCGGTGTCGGAGCCTTGCGTCACAAAGAAAGCCAGGCCGAATACCGCGAGGGACAGCGTGATGATGCCCGCAAGATCCAGCGCGCCGGCCTTGGGGTCATGCGATTCCTGCACGGCGATGGCGGCCAGAAAGAAAGTCAGCGTGGCAATCAGCACATGTACCCAGAACACCCAGCGCCAGTCCGATAGGGCGACGATCATGCCGCCAATCAGCGGGCCAAAACCCAAGCCTATGCCGAGCATGACTCCCCAGGTGCTGAAGGCGCGGCTGCGCTCGGCGCCGTGCGGAAATTGGTGCGAGAGGACGGCTACCAGGCAGATCAGCATGGCGCCACCGCTGGCCCCCTGGAACACGCGGCTGGCAATCAGCATCGGTGTGTTCCATGCCAGGCCGCACAGCAGCGATGAAAATGCAAAGAGGGCTATGGAGATCAGAAAGACCCGCTTGCGGCCAAACCGGTCCGCCAGTGTCCCGGTGGCCATGAGCACCGAGACGCAGGCGATGGTGTAGGCATTCATGATCCACTGAATGCCTTTGAAGTCACTGTGCAGAACGGACTCCAGCGTGGGAAGGATTACAGGCACGCTGGAGATTTCAAGGCTGAACATCAGTGCGGCCAGACAGACCGATAGCAGTGCGATGCGATTGCGCCGGGTCGGTGCCAGCTCCAGGCTGCTGGTGTTCAAGAGATCAACATCATTCGAGGACATGGTTGCGCACTCCAGAAAAGGGAAACGGCGTTCTGGCGCAGAACGTTCAATGCGAGTCTATGGGAATAAAATTCTTAAATTAACGCATTGATTTCCCATTTTTGGGGAATGAAAGGATTCAATAGACATGGCTGTGCAAGACCCTCTGGAAGGAGTTTCCACCTTTGTGCAGGTGGTGGAAGCGGGCGGCTTCACCCCTGCTGCCCAGCGGCTTGGTGTGACGCGCTCTGCCGTGGGCAAGGCCGTTGCCAGGCTGGAGGCACGTCTGGGCACGCGGCTATTGCAGCGCAATACGCGTAGCCAGACCCTGACCGAGGAGGGGCAGATCTACTATGAACGCTGCACTCGGGCACTCAAGGAGCTGGATGCAGCCGAGGCAGATCTGGACAGTGGCCGCATGGAGCCCATCGGCCGCCTGCGGGTCAGCGTGCCAGAAGGCTTTGGGCAACTGTGCGTGGCGCCAATACTGCTGAATCTGACGCGTCTGTATCCGCAACTGAACATCGATCTGTCGTTCGGCGACCGTACAGTGGATCTGATCGAGGAGGGATTTGACCTGGCCATACGCATAGGCCCGCTGCATGACAGCGGCACCTTGTCTGCGCGCCTGCTTGGCACACAGCACATCAGCATCGGAGCTTCCCCGGCCTATCTGGCACGCCACGGCACGCCCAGCCTCCTGGAGGAACTCGATGGTCATGCGGTCATCAGTTACTCGCGCTCGGGTGTCGTCGCTCCGTGGAGTGTTTCGCCAGTTGCTGGGCGAGACGGCAGCTCAGACTACCGCCTGCAAGTGCGTTCCCAGATCAGCATGGACGATATCCAGGCCATTGCCGCTGCTGCCGTGGCGGGCTACGGCATTGCGTGGGTACCCTGCTGGCTGCTGAGCAGCTATGCCAGGCGTGGAGAGCTAGTACATATCCTGCCGGACTATCGGGCCCGCTCCTATGAGATCCATGCGCTCTGGCCACAGGCACGGCAATTACGTCGCAAGTTGAGGGTGGCCATCGACGCACTGGTGGCTGAAATTCCGGCTTTGCTGAATGCCGATGATGATGCGGTGGCAAAAAACGACAGTTCAATCCGTTCTCGGTAAGGGCTGCGCTTTTCCACTAGCGGAGCATGTCCCAGGCGGATGTGTTTGTGCCGCAGAAGGATCACAGTGAGTGAAATGCTTCGAAGTGGTCCTGGCGGCGAAACGCGGAATTTCGCTTGATTGATGCCAATATCCGTTTGACAACCAGACTGTCGCATCCAGTTGTGTTCAATCGGCAGCGGAGCCCGCCTGAGGCAGAGATGGTTGGGCCGCTGACCTGAATTCCTGCCCCGCATCCCAAACAAGCCATTGAGCTGTTGTCCATGCACGGCATTCATCTCAATGGCTTGCTCCCACTTCTTGCTGGTTCACTGGCCGGTCAGCGAGCGAGAAAGTCTTGAACCATATTGTTGAAGACTTCGGCGTGCTCCCACTGTGCCCAATGGCCGCACTGACTGAACACGTGGAATTCTGAGTTGGGAATGCCCCATAGCAGGCGCAGGCCTATGTCCAATGGCACAAAGCGGTCGTCACGGCCCCAGATGATCAAGGTCCTGGCCTTGATTTCAGGCAGGCGTGCGCCGTAGTCGCTGAACTGCTTCGGGTTGATCTGGGTGCTCTTGACGAAGTTTTCGAGGTGATCGCGGCGGGCCAGGATATTGGCCAGACGCTGCTGATACAGCTCTTCGGTCAGGCTGCTGCTGTCGTATACAAACACATTCATCATGCGCTTGAGGTTCTCCACCGTGGGGTCGCGGTATAGCGCGCCGATGAGCTTGATGCCTTCGGCGGGCATGGGAACGAAGGCGCTGGGTCCGCCGGTGCCGCCGCCCATGAGGATGAGCTTGCCCACCATCTCGGGATTGGCCAGCGCAAAGCCCACGGCGCTATGACCGCCCATGGAGTTGCCGATGATGTGAACCTTGGCGATGTCCAGCGCGTCCAGCACCGCCTTGAGACAGCGTGCGTTCAGATCCGAACGCGAGCCTGTGCTGACGATTGTGTCGCTTTTGCTCCAGCCGGGGCAGTCCAGCAAGATGACACGGTATCCCGCATCCACCAGCGGTTCGATATTGCGGTGGAAGTTGGCCCAGCCGCTGGCGCCTGGACCGGAGCCGTGCAGCATGACCACGACTTCGTTGCCGGAGCCGACATCGTTGTAGTGCAGCCTCAGGGGCTGTCCCGCTTCGGTGATAGTGACAAAGCGACTGCTGGAGGCTTCCGTGTGGGGTGCGTTCATAAATGACTCCGTGAAGGCGGCAGCCACGGCTGGCTGACCGCGAGGATGGTGAAAAGATCAGAAGGAGGCAGCTTCGCGTTGCCTCAGCAGGTCCAGGGCGACGTCGACAATCATGTCTTCCTGACCGCCAACCATGCGACGCTTGCCCAGCTCCACAAGAATGTCCACGGCCTTGAGGCCATATTTGGCCGCCGCAGCTTCGGAGTGACGCAGGAACGAGCTGTAAACGCCTGCGTAACCCAGTGCCAGCGTCTCGCGGTCCACGCGCACAGGACGGTCCTGCAGCGGGCGCACGATGTCGTCGGCCGCATCCATGAGCTTGTAGAGATCCGTGCCGTGGTTCCAGCCCAGGCGCTCTGCGGCTGCGATGAACACCTCCAGCGGAGCATTGCCGGCACCCGCGCCCATGCCGGCCAGGCTGGCATCCACGCGGTCGCAGCCTTCTTCCACGGCCACGATGGAGTTGGCCACGCCCAGGCTCAGGTTGTGGTGGGCGTGCATGCCGGTCTGGGTTTCCGGCTTGAGGATGTCCTTGAAGGCCCTGAAGCGATCGCGCACATCGCTCATGCCCAGGGCTCCGCCGGAGTCCACAACGTAGCAGCAGGTGGCGCCATAGCTCTCCATCAGCTTGGCCTGTTCAGCCAGGGCCTTGGGCGAGGTCATATGGCTCATCATCAGAAAGCCCACGGCCTCCATGCCCAGATGGCGCGCGTATTCGATATGCTGTCTGGACACGTCGGCTTCGGTGCAGTGGGTCGCCACCCGCACCACGCGGACTCCGGCTTCGTAGGCGGCCTTGAGGTCGTGGACGGTGCCGATGCCCGGCAGCAGCAAGGTGGTGATCTTGGCATGCTTGACCACGCTGGCCACGGCCTCTATCCACTCCAGGTCAGTGTGGGCACCAAAGCCGTAGTTGAAGCTGGAGCCTTGCAGGCCGTCGCCGTGAGCGACCTCGATCGAGTCGACCCGGGCCTCATCCAGGGCCTGGGCGATCTGTCTGGCCTGCTCCACGCTGTACTGGTGACGAATGGCGTGGCTGCCGTCGCGCAGGGTCACGTCGGAGATGTAGATTTTCTTGGTTTGCGTCATGGTGTGTCGTCTCCTCAGGCGGCCACGGCGAGCGTCGCCAGCATGCGCTCGGCCATATGCTCGGCGGTGCGCAGGCCGGCGCTGGTCATGATGTCCAGATTGCCGGCGTAGGCGGGCAGATAGTGGGCCGCACCCTCGACTTCCAGAAAGATCGAGGTCTTCAGGCCCGTGAGGGCGTTGCCCACGCCGGGAATGCGGATCGGGCTATCGATACGGTCGAACTGCACCTGCTGCTTCAGGCGGTAGCCCGGCACGTAGGACTGCACGGCAGCGGCCATCTGCTCTACCGATGCGGCAATGGCGGCCTCGTCGGCCAAAGCGCTCAGGGTGTAGACCGTGTCGCGCATGATCAGGGGCGGCTCGGCCGGGTTCATGATGATGATGGCCTTGCCCTTGGTGGCGCCGCCCACGACCTCGATCGCCTTGGACGTGGTCTCGGTGAACTCGTCGATATTGGCGCGGGTGCCGGGGCCGGCACTCTTGCTGGCGATCGAGGCAATGATTTCGCCGTAATGCACCTTGGCCACACGAGAGACGGCAGCCACCATGGGGATGGTGGCCTGGCCGCCGCAGGTGACCATGTTCACATTCGGCGCATCCAGATGCATGTCGCCGTTGACCACGGGAATGCAGTACGGGCCGATGGCCGCCGGCGTCAGGTCGATCATGCGGATGCCGGGCTTGAGGCTGCGCAAGAAGGCATCGTTCTTCACATGTGCGCCGGCGCTGGTGGCATCGAATACAAAGTCGATCTCTGCAAACCCGGGCATGCGCGTGAGGCCTTCCACGCCTTCGTGGGTGGTGGCCACGCCCATGCGGGAGGCGCGGGCAAGACCGTCGGAGTGGGGATCGATGCCGACCATGGCGCCCATCTCGATGTTTTTGCCATGGCGCAGGATCTTGATCATCAGATCCGTGCCGATATTGCCGCTGCCGATGATGGCGGCCTTGAGTTTGCGCGTCATAGCGTTTACCTTCAGAGAAAAATCAGTCGATACCAGCTCCGCTGGACTGGATCAGCGGTGCCCAGCGTGCGATCTCGCTGTGGATGAATTGCTTGAATTGCTCCGGGGTTTGCGGATAGGCCTGCATGCCCTGGCTTTCGAAGCGTTTCTGTATGCCCGGGTCCTGCAAGGCTGCGACCAGTGCACGGTTCAATGTCTGGACCACTGTGGCAGGAGTTCCGCTTCGCACGGCTGCACCGAACCAGACGCCTGCATCGATTCCGGACACTCCCAGCTCCGCCATGGTGGGAACATCGGGCAGCTGGGGACTGCGTCTCGCAGAGGCAATCGCCAGCGCGCGCAGCTTTCTGCCCCGGATCAGCGCTTCGGTTGAACTTGTGGGATCGAACATGAAGTCGACCCGGTTTGTCATCACGTCCTGCAGTGCCGGCACCGAGCCTTTGTAGGCCACATGAGACATGCTTCCACCGGTTCTGCTGCGAAACAGCTCCCCCAGCAGGTGGCCGATGGAGCCCAGGCCTTGTGATGCAAATGTCAGGCCTTGCTTGCTGCTGCGGGAAAGCGCCACCAGCTCGCTCAGCGTCCTGACAGGACTGTCGGCCGCAACCACGAGCACCAGAGGAGAGGTGACCAGAGACGTTATCGGCTCGAAGTCCTTGACGGGGTCGTAGGCGAACTTGCGAAACAGCGTCTGGTTGATGGCAAACATGGCGGTGCCAGCCACATACACGGTGTGACCATCGGCTGCCTGCTGAAGCACGGCGCTGGCCGCAATCTGCCCTCCTGCACCAGGCTTGTTGTCAACAATCACGGGCTTGCCCAGCTGATGGGCCATGTGCTGACCGAGGGCTCGGGCCATGACATCGCTGATACCTCCGGCGGAAAACGGCAGCACGAGTGTGATGGGCTTGCTGGGAAAGGCCTGTGCCGCGCTGAGGCCGCCGATCGTCAGGCTGCCCAGGCCCAGGGCCGACTGCAAAAGAGTTCTACGATGCAAGATTGGCTCCCTGCTCACTCGATCGAAGCGCCGCTGGCCTTGACCAGAGGACCCCATTTGGTCAGTTCCGACTGCATGAAGCTGCCAAACTGGGCCGGGGTTGAGGGGAAAGCCTGCATGCCTTGATCGGCAAAACGCTTGACCACTTCGGGGTCCTTCATGGCCTGGTGGATGGCATCGTTCAGACGTTCAACCACAGCTGCGGTCGTGCCTGTCTTGACCACAGCCCCGAACCACACACCGGCATTCACGCCGGATACGCCGAGCTCGGCCAAGGTCGGCACCTCAGGCATTTGTGGCGAGCGCTTGTCGGCCGCAATCGCCAGGGGCTTGAGCTTCTTGCCGGCCACCAGAGGGGCGGTGGTGATGACCGGGTCGAACATGAAGTCCACCTGCCCCCCCATCACATCCTGCAGCGCGGGTGCCGAGCCTTTGTAGGCCACATGATTGAACTTTCCGCCCACCTTGCCCCGGAAGGTCTCTCCGAGAAGATGTCCGATGGAGCCCATGCCCTGCGAGGCGAAGCTCAGTCCGTCCTTGCGGCTCTTGGCCTGGGCTATGAGTTCCTTGACGCTGGTCAGTGAACTATTGGCAGGAACGACAAGCACCAAGGGCGAAGCAATCAGCGACGTGACGGGGGTGAAATCCTTCAGCGGGTCATAGGAGAAATGGCGAAACAACGAGGGGTTGATGGCAAACATCTCGGTGGCACCGACATACAGGGTATGGCCGTCGGCCGCTTGCTGGCGCACATAGGCGGCCGCAATCTGGCCGCCACCGCCGGGCCGGTTGTCAACGATGACAGGTTTGCCAAGCTGCTCCCCCATCTTGCTGGCCAGCGCACGCGCCACCGCATCGGTGATGCCTCCGGCCGGGAAGGGGACGACCATGGTCACGGCCCGATTGGGGAAATTCTGCGCGATGGCGGGTACACCCACGCAGGCAGCGAGCGAAGCAGCACCGGCTGCGATCAATTGACGTCGGTTCCACATGATTTGTCTCCTGAATAATCGTTATGAGCAATGGAAAACGGGGCGGGGAATGCTTTCGAGAAGATCTAGCCTTCAAACTGCGCGCACACCGAGCCGATGCCGCTGATGCGGGCTTCGAAACGATCGCCGGCATTCACGGTGACCATGGGACCCAGGGCACCGGTCAGCACGAGGTCGCCGGCTCGCAGCGGCTGGCCAAGGTTGGCGAGTCTGCGGGCCAGCCACACGGCTGCATTCAGGGGATGGCCCAGGCAGGCGCCACCGGAGCCGGTGGAGACGACATCGCCATTGCGCGTCATCTGCATCTGGCATAGCTTGAGATCCAGCGCGTTGAGCGCAGTCGGTACGGCGCCCAGCACGACCAGACCGCTGGACGCGTTGTCGGCCACGGTGTCAATGAAGCGGATGTTCCAGTCGGCAATGCGGCTGCCCACGATCTCGATGGCCGGGAGCACATAGGCGGTGGCGCTGATGACGTCCACCAGCGTGGTGTCGGGTCGCTCCAGATCCTTGGCCAGTACCAGCGCCACCTCGGCCTCGACCTTGGGCTGAAGCGTCCGCGACAGGGGAACTGCCTCATCGTCGCCATAGAGCATGTCGGCGAACAGCGTGCCGAAGTCGGGTTGGTCCACGCCCAGCTGCTTTTGCACGGCAAGGGATGTCAGCCCGATCTTGCGACCCACGATCCGGCGGCCCTGGCTCTGCGCATATTGCACATTGACCAGTTGCACGGCATAGGCGCTGTCGTTGTCGGTGATCTCCTCGCGCAGGGGAGCAATGGGGGTGGCGGTGGCTTCCGCGTGGCGCAGGCGTTCGGCCCAGACCTGTATTTGCGTGGTGGTCGGCATGGCAGTCATGAAAGGATGAGGATCAGTGGTGCATGAACATCACTCCATAGCCCGCAATGAGCGATGGAATGGCGCGGTAGGCCCTTACCGGGCAAGACAGACGGGTGTTGGCAGGCAGGGCGGACCGCGCCACCAGCCAGGTCTTGGACTCATGTGCAGAGTTGCCGGCCATGGCGCCGATCGAGGCTTCGCTCATTGCACATAAGCCGTCCAGCTGGCCGCTGGCCATAGCGTCCATCCATTGCAGATCCCATTCGGGGTTGAGCGGCTTCATCCAGCTGTCGCCATGGGCCAGGGCCAGTCCAGCAGCCTTGACGCGTTCGGTCTTGAGCTCACGTTCCTGCTCCGTAGGGATGGAACGGACGGTGATGCGTTCACGTACGGCTGGGTCAGGATGGGCCAGTGTCGGCACGGGAGGCTCGTGCGACAGCCCGCCGGAGCCGATCAGCAGCGTGCGCAGAGGCAACTGGTCGAGAAAGCTGCCAACGCCTTCTCCCAGTGCCTTGCATCGGGCCATGCGCGCAATACCGGGCTGGGCCACTGCGTTCATGAAGATGGGGATCACGGGCGGCGTGTCCATCTCGTCCCCCCACAGGAACTGCAGGGCCTGCGAAAAGCCGTGATCGACCAGCATGCGCCGCGACACCGCGATATCGAAATGTCTGTCCATCAGATGGTCGGCCAGCGCTATGGCCAGTTCTCCAGCCACATTGAGGGGACCGGCGGGAGACAGATAGTCGCCCACGGCCGTTGCCTGGCTGCCGATGCAGAACGGCGGCATCAGCTCATTGAAGAAGCCGTTGTAGTGATCCGGCCCCAGCAGCACGATGAGCTCCGGGGCGAACTCATGAACGGCCGCACGCGCCGCCGCAATCGCCTTGTCGATGGCGATCTGATCGTCCGCAGCGACAGGGTTCAGTCCGAGCAAAGGCGAGTGCGACATGCCGAGAAATGCCCGGCGTGCAGTGGCGATGGCGCTACCACTCATCTTCAGGCCTCCAGCGGGGAGTGCAGTACCCGTGCCATCTGACGCGTGACAGCGCTGACCTCTTGCGGAGATGCCAGCGCCGCGACAAAGCGGTCCGGGCGCACGAACACCACCGACTTGCCCTGGGCGCTGAACCAGTCCTTCAGGCGGCCTTGTTCGTCGCCAACGGTCAGCACACCATCGCGGGTCGGTGTCGGGTGAAGCAGCTGGCCAGCGGGCATGGCACGAATGAAGCGGGCGCCAAGGCGCTGCCAGAAATTCAGAGCCTTTTCGTCCATGCCATAGCTGGGGTCCGTACCCCAGGCCAGAATGCAGAAATTCAGCCCCACAAAGTCATCCAGCAGGCCAGAGTGGCCATTCGCAGTGGCAACACGAGGCTGAATGAACATCCGGCCTACGGGGCTGGACGCTGCCGTCTCCAGGCCATGCACCAGACGCCCCACCAGAGACTCCTTCTTTTCCGCCATCAGGCCCAGGAGGCGGCCCAAGGGCGTGTTACCCGAGCGGTCCAGCAGGCCAGCGAACGGCGTCCTGGCTCCTTGATTGCCGGAGCCGGTGTGGTGCAGCACCACGCCCTGCTCGTAGCGCGGCATGGGCTTGAAACGCATCTCGGCGAAGTATTGCTTGACTGGCGGCACAGCGTTCAGGGCAAGCATCACCGTGTCGCGCACTTTGGCGGCAGTATGGCTTTCAGGGGCGAAGATGTCGCCTGCCACTTCCGACAGATGGATCATGCTGCGCGCATGGTCGCGGCGTTCCTGCTCGTAGCTATCCAGCAGATCGCTGCGGGCCTCTCCCTTGACGACCATGGCCAGCTTCCAGGCGAGATTGCTGGCATCGCGCATGCCGCTGTTGTAGCCCTGGCCCTGCCAGACGGGCATGATGTGCGCGGCATCACCAGCCAGCAATATCCGGTCGACCCGAAACTGCGCCGCCAAGCGTGCGTTGTGCGTGTATACGCGCTTGCGGATGTAGTCGACCTTGTCTGGATCGGCGACGACCTTGCGCATCAGCTGGGCCAGATTCTCCGGTTTGGAGAGTTGCTCTTCGGTCTCCCCGGGCATGACCATGAATTCGAAGCGGCGAATGCCATGCGGCAGGGCTGCAGAGACATAGGGACGCTGCGGATCGCAATGCATGTCGATATGGGGCGTCCCCAGCGGGTCATTGCGCACATCGACCACGATCCATTGGTTGGGTTTGGTGCGCCCCTCAAAAGGCACGTTCAGCATGCGACGCACCAGGCTATTGCCGCCATCGCTGGCGACCAGGTACTTGGCGCGCAGCGTGCGCTCTACGCCATCGGCATCCTTGAGGGTGGCTGTGATGCCCGCATCGTCCTGGGAGAAGCTGTGCAGCTCATGACCCAGCAGTACCTGAACCTGATCAAAGCGCTGCAGCCCCCGGTACAGGATGTCGTCTACCTGAGGCTGGATGAAGGCGTTGCGACGGGACCATCCGTATTCATCGGTGCGAGGCTCGATCGAGGCAAAGCACTGGCCGCTGGCGGTGTAGAAGCGCATCCAGTGATGGGGAGTGATGTGTGCCTGTACCTGATCGGAAAGACCCGCTGCCTGCAGCGTCCGCAGGGATTCGTCGTCAATGCCGATGGCTCGGGGATAGTCGATGATCTGAGGCAGCTTCTCTGCCACGATGACGCGCACGCCAGCCATCCCCAGAGTGTTTGCCAGTGTCAGCCCTACCGGGCCGGCGCCAATGATCAGGACATCGGCATCGTCTTGACTCGCTTGGTTTTCTTGGGGGGCGTTCATTTTCAGTCTCCGTATTTGGTGAGTGCATCGAGTGCTGTTTTGATAATTGTCAAAACACTCGAGGAGTCTGAAAATGGTGTGCACCTGGTGCACATATTGCTAGGTGCATACCCTTGCTGCCGATGTTTTCGCCGGCTATCTGTCGAGGCCAGGCCTGCCAGATGGTCTTTGGAGCGATGGATGGCAGGGCCGCGCATGGCTGAGCATCGGATTGAGAATATTCATTGCGCGCAGCAGCAGAGCGCCTCGCAATTGCGCCCCATGGCTTGCGGTATTCATACTTGGGCACTCCCAAGAAATCTTCACTTTTGAGCACAGTCCCATGAATGACTACAAGGATGTACGCAGCTTGTCGCGAGGCCTGGCTCTGCTGCAGGCAATGAATAGAGCCCCTGGCGGCATTGCTTCAACCACGGCACTGGCACAGGCATGCGATATTCACCGCACCACCGTCAAGCGATTGATGGAGACCTTGCGGGCGGAGGGATTCGTGCGCAGGGGGGAGAAAGACGGGCAGTACTACCTGACTTTTGCAGTGCGCAGCCTGAGCGAAGGGCTTGTCGATGATGCCTGGGTGGAGCAGGTCGCATTGCCGCTGATGCGTGCTGCGGTGCCCGAGCTGCTTTGGCCTTGCGATCTGGGCACCGTGGAAGGCGGCTTCATGGTTGTGCGTGAAAGCACGCACCGTTTCAGCCGCTTGTCTCAGCATCGCGGCATGATCGGAGAAAAGCTGCCGCTGTTCTTCACCGCGATGGGACGAGCCTATCTGGCATCCTGCTCCACCGATGAGAAGGAAGGCTTGCTCTCACTTCTCGCGCAACGTGACGATGCCACGGGGGCTATGGCAAGAGACAGAGCGTCGGTGGAGCGTTTGATTGAGGAAACGCGACAGCGCGGATATGGCATCAGCGATGGTGACTGGCATCAACAGGCGCCCTTTGGCGCAGTGGCTGTGCCATTGAAGTGCGGACGTCGCCTGATCGGAGGCCTGAATCTGGTCTTCCCCAAGTCTGCTGTCGCCAGGGAAGAATTGCTTGCCCGCTATCTTCCCCGACTGAAGAAGCTGGCTGTGCGCATGGGCAAGGATGTGGCGCCTTGGCTGGACTAGATGTTCAACCGGGAAGGTCTTGTTTTCGTGGAACTTCATATCTTTTCAAGCCGCTCTCGAGTCTTCGTGCAAAGCAACTGCCTGCCTAGGGTATTTCTATAGTTGTCGCACCTTCATTGAGAACCAGTCATCCCGCAGATATTCACAGCTGACCGCTTCAGGCAGGTTCAAGCGTCAAAGCGAATGGCAGCTGATGCCGATATCAGACATTGAGCGCAGCAAAGAAAAATTCGACAGTCGATAGATGACGATCGATCTACAAAAAGCGGCTCAGTTTCAAGTGCGTCGAAGTCCCGAGTGGAAGCAGGTCTGCCGAGGCGCTGTCTCCTTGGAGGCGCGAGAGAAAAAATCCCGAGGGACTGCCGCCATCTGGAACATCAGCTTCGGGGAGCAGTCTGTGCTTCCCGGCAAGGCGTAGGCTTCATTGTTTTATGAATGAGATTCATTCTCAATCATGGATACAATCCACGTCTTCATCATGTCCAGCGACCCTCAAAGTATCTTCATTGCCCATCGCCGGGAATTGCTGGCCTGGCTCACCTACCGCGTGCACGATATGCATGTGGCTCAGGACATGCTGCAGGAGATTTTCCTGCGCTTCATCGAGGCCACGGCAGTTGCACCTGTGCATGATGCCCGGGCGTATCTGTTCCAGATGGCGCGCAATATGCTCGTCGACATGGCCCGCCAGCAGGAGGCGCGCAAGACCGCAGCGGTTGCGCCAGAGGAGCTGGTGCACATAGCGGACACCGCGCCTGGTCCGGATCAGTCGGTGGCTGGCCGCCAGCGTCTGCTACAACTGGCTGAGGCTTTGAAGGAGCTGTCGCCGCTCACTCAGGACATCTTCATGCGCGTGCGGGTGCAGGAGCAAAGTTATCAGCAGGTGGCGGATGCGCTGGAGATCTCCACCAGCTCGGTGCAGAAGCATCTGGCGCGGGCCTTGGCCCACGCCATGGCGCGCTTGCCGCTTCACTGAAGCTTTGCAGTGTGTCAGAGCGCCAGATGCTTGCCTTGGATGAAAATTACTGGTTTGCCAATGCTTGAACGTCTTCCCATCATGCACTCCAATTGTTTGCATTCAGACAGCAGTTTTTTGTGAATCCTTCATCTCAATCCACATCCCTTCACGATGCAGCTGAAGACATCCGCTTGCAGGCTGCCGCCTGGCTGGTGCGTCGTGCGGACGAGGGCTGGCTGCCTGAGGATGAACAGGCCTTGCAGCTTTGGCTGAATGCAGAGGCTTCAAATCGCCAGGCTTATGCCCATGCCCAGCGCATCTGGGCCGAACTGGGGGCGCTGGGACAGTCGGGGCTGCTGCCAGCGCAGGGCGCAGAAATGGTTTCGGAGACAAAACCTTTGCTGCAAGGAACCGTGCAGCGGCGCATGTTGTGGAAAGGTGCAGGGGCAGCAGTATTTGCTGCAGGCGCCTTGTGGATGGGGGCCGGCAGCCAGATCATGCTGGCTTTTGAGGCTGATTACCGCACCGGGGTGGGAGAGCGTCGCGAAGTGGCGCTGCCCGATGGCAGCCGCGTGCACCTGGGCGGCGACAGCGCCGTGGCCGTGCGATACGACACGCGGCAGCGACATGTGGCTTTGCTTCGCGGCGAAGCCTTGTTCGACGCGAAGCCTGTGGATGTGTCCGGTGGGCGCGATGCGGAGAAGCGGCCTTTTGTGGTTGCTGCGGCCGACGGGCGTACCCGTGCTCTGGGCACCCGCTTCATCGTCGAGCGATTGGACGAAAGAACTCAAGTGACCGGTGTGTTCCACCAGGTGGCGGTGTCGCTGGACCATGCGCCGCAGGATGCCGTGGTGCTATCGCCAGGTCAACGCGTCAGTTATGACAGGCGGGGCATAACGCCTGTGCAGGATTTGAGCGAGGATGCCGGCCAGTCCTGGGAGCGTGGGCTGCTGGTCTTCGAGCGCATGACGCTGGCTGATGTGGTGGATCGTCTCAATCGCTATCACTCGAGCCGCATTGTGGTGCGTGACCAGATGCTGGCGCAGCGGCGCGTCAGCGGCGTCTTTCTGCAGTCCGATGCGGCAGGGGCGGTGCAGGCCATCGCTCAGGAACTGGGGGCGAAACTGTTGCAACTACCAGGGGTGGTAGTGTTCTTTTGAAGTATTGAAAATAATTTTGATTCGTATTTACTGAATCTTGCGCGTCAACCGTCTTCTCTGAAGAGAGGCATCGCAGGCTGCATCCAGGAATTGGGTGTTGCGTCTGCCTTGCGGTCACCGAACTTCAGAGGACGCCATGAACCGATGGGCAACAGGAGCCGACAGTGCTCTGCTGCAGACATACAGTCGCCAAGTCAACGAGCACGCCAAGGGGCGTCGCACAGCCATCGCCATAGCGATAAGCATGGCCTTGCTGGGGCAGGCCTGGGCTGACGAGAAGCCGGCCCGGCCTGCTGCAACGGCACAGGGCGATGTGGCTCAGGAACGTGTGGAGTTCGATCTGCCCGGAGGAGACCTCGGTCAGGCGCTGGTGGCTCTCGGTGCGGCAGCCGGACTGCGTCTGGTCTTCGATCCGCAAAAGTTGCAAGGTCTGTCCGCTCCGGCCGTACGGGGTGTGATGACGTCGGGCGAGGCACTGACCCGGCTTTTGCAGGGCAGCGGCTTCGCGCATGTGTTCACGGGCAACGGGGTGGTACGGCTGAAGCCTGTGTCTGGATCCACCGCAGACACTGCTGCTGCACCGGATGCCGAAGAGGGCGAACCACCAGGCCGCGTCATGCCAACCGTGCTGGTTCTGGCCGATGCTGAACGGGATGAGAAGGATCGGCAGTACCGCACGGCAGGCTCCAGCAATGTGCTCAAGCGCGAAGACATCGAACGCTTTCGAGGAACCTCGGTGGGCGATATCTTTCAG
This sequence comes from Comamonas thiooxydans, assembly GCF_002157685.2. Classification (NCBI taxonomy): domain Bacteria; kingdom Pseudomonadati; phylum Pseudomonadota; class Betaproteobacteria; order Burkholderiales; family Comamonadaceae; genus Comamonas; species Comamonas thiooxydans. The sequence continues at coordinate 4,920,609 of NZ_AP026738.1, read as the reverse complement.
GGCACTCCCGGTGTGCTGATTGGCGAGAACCGCAACAGCGGCGGTCTGGATGTGAACATCCGCGGCATGCAGGGGCAGGGACGTGTGCCTGTGCTCGTCGATGGTGCACGCCAGGAAACCACGGTCTACCGTGGCTATGCGGGCGTCGCTTCGCGCTCCTATATCGACCCCGATCTGATCGGTGGGATACAGATCGAAAAAGGGCCTGTCATGGGGGCGCAGGGCACCGGTGCGGTGGGGGGACTGGTCAGCGCCCGGACCCTGAATGCCGATGACATCGTGCGGCCGGGGCAGACCTTTGGCATCCGTCTGCGCGGCAGCCTGATCGGGAACAACAGCGGCTCGGCACCCGCGCCGGGGACCAAGGCAGGCTTCAATACCGGAGGCAGTTCCAGCAACGGAACGGGAGGCGTCTATCGCACCAACTGCGTGATTGCCAGCCTGTGTGGCGGGCCATTCGACATCGCCAATGTGGTGCCACCTACCGAGAGCATGAACCGGCCCGGCCTGATGCAGCCCAAGAGCTGGGCGGGAAGCATCGCGCTCGCCAAGCGTTTCGAGAAGGCCGATATTGTCGCGGCCTACGCACGTCGCAGCCAGGGCAACTATTACGCGGGAACCAAGGGGCCGGTGCCCACGCTGGATCTTTCGGAAACCTATAACCGCGGCTTCTATACCGAGGTGGTTCCCAAGGTGGTGGGGGCCACGCGTTTCCGTGGCGGCGAGCGCATTGTCAACACCAACCACGAGAACGAGTCGGTGCTGCTCAAGGCGCGCCTGTACCTGCCCAATGATCAGGAGCTGGAAGCCGGCTATATGCGTTACACCAGCACCTATGGCGAGCTGATGCCGTCCCAGCTGCTGTGGCTGGGGCAGGTGGCCCAGACTTCCAACAGCAAGGTGACTGCAGATACCTATACCCTGCGTCACCGCTGGAACCCCGAGAACAATGACTGGCTGAATCTGAGCAGCAATTTCTGGCACACCAACACGGACAGCCTGAATCAGAACTACTCGGAAGAAACCGTCAACGAGATGTTCGGCGCCGGCTCCGAAAACTACAAGCGCTGGGGCTTCGACGTCAGCAACAGCATGCGCTTTGGCAGCTCCGGCGGTATCAAGCTGGACTACGGGCTTGCCGCGCAGCTGGAGAAAGTCAACGGCGTTGCCACCGGCAATATGCTCAGCTCAGGCGGGCGCATGGGACGGCGCACGGAATGGAGCCTGTTCACCGATCTCCAGTGGAAGCCGCTGCCCAGCGTGACCCTGGGGGCCGGTCTGCGCCATACCCGCTTTGAGTCGCGCGATGACAAGCCCATGATGGTCAGCCCCGACAGCGCTTACTGCGTGGACAGCAAGGGCACGGGAAGCTGTGATCCCCTGATGATGAACAGCCGCAACAACGGCACATCACCCATGTTCAGCGCGCTATGGGATGTCACGCCCAGCGTGCAGCTGTATGCACGCCATGCACGTGCCATGCGCATGCCCAGCCTGTTCGAGACCACGGCGGGCTACTCCGTCTCTCCCTCGCAGGACATCCACCTCAGGCCCGAGCGCACGCTCAATCGCGAGATCGGCATCAACTTCCTCAAGGATGGGGTCTGGCGCAGCAGCGACAAGCTGCGCGCCAAGCTGGCTTACTTCAGCAACACCACCAAGGACTATCTCACCCGCACCTTCCCCAACACCTGGGAAGAAGGCTCCGGTCGCCAGTTCTTCACCCTGCGCAATATCGAAAGCGTGAGCTTCGACGGTTTCGAGGTCTCGGGCTCCTACGACATGGGGCCGGTCTTCATGGAGGCCAGCGGCACGCGCTATACCTTCATCGAGACCTGCCACTTTGGCAGCTTCCGGCGCTACACCTGCACTGACTACGGCATCGCCAACAGCTATGTCAACAACATGATTCCGCCCAAGTGGCACGCCAGTGCCCTGCTGGGTGCCCGTCTGCTGGAGCGCAAGCTCACCGTCGGAGTGCGCGGCACCTTCATGGGCAAGCGCAATCCGACACCGGAATTCAACAACGAAACCGCCCAGGGCTTCAACCAGGTCGTGCCGTGGCACTCGTATGTCCTCTGGGATGTCTTCGCCAGCTACAAGCTCAGCGACCGCGTGAATGTGGACTTCAACGTGGACAACGTGACGGACCGCTATTACCTGGACGCCCTGAGCCTGGGCATGGTCCCGGCGCCGGGACGCACGGCACGCCTGAGCGTGACCATGCAGTTCTGACAGCGCATTGCACGCCTGTCTGCGCGCCTTTTTCGATTCTTACGCAGCATCAGCCTGCTTTATTGCAAAGGAAATTTCAGCCATGAAATTCTTGTCTCGCCATGTCCTTTGGGGGATTGGCCTTTCCATGCTCCTGGCCGCCTGTGGCGGCGGAGGAGGCGGAGGTGATGATGGTGGCGGCACGGGCAATCTCAACCGTCCCACAGCCCGAGTCACGGCCTCTGCTGCCACTGCTAGCGCCGGTGATACCGTCACTTTCGACGGCTCTGCCAGCACGCCAGCCAGTGGCAGCACACTGACCTATCAATGGAAGCTCACGGAGCGCCCCGCTGGCAGCACAGCCGTGCTGATGACGCCGACTGCCGCAACGTCGAGTTTCACGCCCGATCTGCCTGGCAACTACAGCATCAGCCTGGGGGTGAGCGATGCGGTGACGTCGAGCAACGAGGTCAGCGTCAAGCTGGAAGTCCGCAACCCCAACCCGGTGGCTGTGGTGTTGCCCGAGCTGGCGCAACTGGTCAATACCACGGTGCAGCTGGACGGCACGGCCAGTCAGCCGCCCGCCGGGGGAAGTGCCGCGGACATGCGCTTCAACTGGACGTTGGTGGAAAAGCCGGACGGCAGCAAGGCCGCACTGGACAACCCTCATCTGTCGCAGCCGCGCTTTGTGCCCGATGTGGTGGGCCTGTACCGCGCAACGCTGGTGGTCACGCATGGCAGCAAGAGCAGTCAGCCGGTGACGATCAGGATCAACGCCAATCAGATGCATACCGCTCCGGTGGCCAAGGCAGGGGCCAATATCGACAATGCGGTGCGCGGCCAGCGTGTTCAGCTGGACGGCTCGGCCAGCACCCATGTGGAGGGCAGCACCCTGCAATACCGCTGGTTCTTCGCACCTGCGGGCCGGCCCTGGGGTTCGCAGGCCGTCATCGAAGGCAGCAATACGGCCAGGCCGGTACTGATTCCGGATTTCGCCGGCACCTACCGCTTGACGCTGGTGGTGTATGACGGCACGACCACGGCTTTCAGCGGGATTCAGATCAAGGTCAAGAAGCCGGACGGCGCGCCCAACACTAAGCCCGTGGCCGTCATTTCCCGTCCCTTCGCCAAGTCTTTCGAAGCTGAGCTGGGCACCTCCATCATCCCCACCGGCGTTTATTCGCAGGACAAGGACGAGGACACACTGACGCGTGAATGGACGCTGGTGTCCGCGCCTGCCGGCTTTGATGCCGCCACCAAATTCAACCCTACCTGGGGCAATTTCACGGGAACGCATTACGGCAACTACGTGGTGCAGCTGCGCGTGAATGACGGCAAGGAGTGGAGTGATCCGGTGACGCAGGTCTTTACCGTGCTCAATGGGGCCAATCGTCCGCCGATGGCCAAGGCCGCAGTCATGGGTGGCGCGAGTGCCATTGGCGTGGGCACCACGGTCACGTTGACGGGCGAGGCCAGCACCGACCCCGACAACAACCGCATGAGCTATGCCTGGACCATGCTGGACAAGCCCGATGGCAGCACCGCCAAGCTCAGCAATGCGGCAGCCATGAACCCCAGCTTCGTGGCCGACAAACCGGGTCCGTACTCCTTCTCGCTGGTCGTGACCGATGAGCATGGGACGCCCAGCTCCGACGGCGTCTCCACGCTGGACACGCAGCTCAGCGTGAACGTCAAGACCAAGAACAACGCGCCCATCGCACGCCTGGCAGTGGACGCCTTCTACACCCAGGAGCAGCCCCTGGTCATCGGAAAAACCGGCAGGCAGCTGCGCTTTGGTGATTCGCAAGACGCTGCGGAGATCTGGAACAGCTTCCTGTTCAACGGCAACGGCTATGACCCGGACGGTGACATGCTGACCTATCTGTGGACTCTGTCGCGTGAACCTGCAGGCAGCAAGCTCCAGGTGCCAGAAAACACCTATATGTGCGGAAACACCGGCAGCAGCCAGTGGCCTGGTGCGACTGTCTCCGCATTTGCCAGCTGGATCGAGAAGAGCCTGGCCCTGCGCCAATGGACCTGTCCTGACCGCATCGGCATTGCGCCCACGGTGGCGGGTGCCTATGAGCTGCAACTGGCTATCAGCGATGGCATGGCGTTTGCCGGTCCTTTTGCCATGACGCTGCACGCCGTGGAGCGCCAGAACTACCCCAGCCTGCTGCTGGAATACCTGGGGGCACCCACGATCTCGGGCACGCTGGGCGAGCAATCGCATCCCAACCGCCTGCCACAGCAATTGTTCCCCTATGCGTCCGTGCAGAGCCCCTCATTCCCCATCTGGCAGCATGAGCTGACAGGCGGTGTGCCGATGGCGGTGCAGCGCTATCGCCTGACGGCCTATGGCGGTGACTACACCATCGCCGATCTGGCCGCCACTTCGGTGCAGAGCGGCTATGCACTGAGCTTCCAGGGTCTGCGCAATGCTCAGGTGATTCGCAAGGGTGAGACGGTGGAATTCAGCCTGGTGATGCAGGTGCCGTCGCCCGTTCCTGCGGCTGCTGACCTGAACAAGGCCAGCGAAGGCATGCAGTGGTCCTTCCGCATTGCCGAGAAGAGCGGCTGGACCTTCAGCCACAAGCCCTTCATCTTCCCCTATTGATGAAAGCGCAGGCGGGCACCGGACCTGGAGCAGGCGGTGCCCGCCTTTTTGACGGAAGTGAAATTTCCCATGGATACATCGTCGATAGAAGCCCAGGCGCTGAGCGCTCTGCTGCGCTCGGCATCCCAGGCCGGCCACGGCTTGCTGGATCAACGCCTCATGGCCGCCCAACCGTTTGCCAGCCGTGATCGCTATGCGCAATTTCTGCAGGTGCAATATCGCTTTCACCGCGATGTGGCGGCACTGTTTGACAACCCGGAACTCAATCGCCTGCTGCCAGGCCTGGCCGGGCGCCAGCGGCTGAATGCGGTCATCCAGGACCTGAGCGATCTGGACCAGGCCCTGCCACAGAATCTGGACGCGCCGGCATTCGCACCAGGTAGTGCCGTGGACCTTGCCACGGCTCTGGGCTGGCTCTATGTGGAGGAGGGCTCCAACCTGGGGGCGGCCTTTCTGCTCAAGGCGGCTGCAGGGCTGGAGCTGAATGCCGAATTCGGCGCGCGTCATCTGGCACCGCATGCCCAGGGACGAGCCCCGAGCTGGAAGGCCTTCAGCGCCCAGCTCGATGCCGTGCCGCTGGACCCTGCGGCCAGGGGGCGTGCGGCAGCAGCCGCGCGAGCTGCGTTTGAGACGGTGCATGGCTATGTGCAAACGCATTGCGAGATTCATGTCTAGGCCAACGCGGCTGCCGTCCTGGACCGTGCTGGTGTCTCTGGTGCCGCTGGCGCTGCTGATCAGCGTGGTTGCAAGCCCGCCGTTGCTGGCCCAGACTGCGCAGTGGCAGGGCTTGTACGACAAGGCATTGCGCCAGCAGAACGAGCAGGCGTATGGGCCAGCCGAGCAGAGCGCGCGTCAGGCACTGGAGCTGGCCGAGCAGCAGCGCCAGGGGCAGCGGCCCTATATGGCCAGCAGCCTGAATCTTCTGGGTCTGATCCAGCAGGCCCGAGGCCACAAGGCCGAAGCCGAACAGTCTCTGCTCAAGGCGCTGGAGCTGAATCAGGCCAGCCTGGGCACGCATGCCAATACCGCATCCGTGGCCTGGAATCTGGGCAATGTGCAAAAGGCCATGCAGCAACCGCGCAAGGCAGTGCAGAGCTATCGGCGGGCTCTCGGAGTGGCACAGGCCCTGCCGGCAGATGCCGTCTCGCTGGCGCTGCGCGAAAAAGCGCTTCAGGCCCTGGGTGATCTGCACGCGAGTCTGGGCGAGCATGACCAGGCGCAAACCTATCTGCAGCAACTGTCGACCCTGCCGGTCGATGCTGCGGCCCAGACCGATGTGGCGACCCGCGTGCAAGCCCTGTTGGCCCTGGCGCACAGCCAGGAGCAGCAAGACCGCTTGCAGCCAGCGCAGCAGGCTTTGGACCAGGCAATGGCGCTGCTGCAGCAGGCAGGCAACGGCAGCGGGCGTCTGGTGCCGGTTTTGCTGGCCCGCGCCAGGCTGCACCACCGAGAAGGTGACGATGCGAGGGCCGCCGCGCAGTACGAGCACGCCAGGGAGCTGCTGATGCAGCAGGATCCTCAAGCCCTGGTTCTGGCTCAGGTGCTTAACGAGCTGGGCCTGTGGCGGGCGCAGAACAAGGACTATGCGCAAGCTCATGCATTGTTTGAGCAGGCGCAGGCCATTGCCGACCGGCATGCCCCCGATGTGCGGTGGCAGGCGCATCTTCTGGCCAGCCGTGCGCGCATGGCCGAAGCCCTCCGCCACGAGGAGCAGGCGCAGACGCTATATGCCCAATCGCTGGCGCTGTACCGGCAGCAGGAAAATACCGAGGCCCGGGTGGGCGAGGCAGGCGTGCTCAACGGCCTTGCCGGCCTGGCGTACCGCAAGCGTCGTTTTCAGGAAGCACAGCCCATGTTCATCGAGGCCTTGGGTCTGATGGAGCAGGCGCTGGGCGGCAGCGATGCACGCCTGCTGCCGCTGCTGGATAATCTTGCCGCCTTGCACCGCAGTCTGGGCCGACCCGGCGAGTCGGAGCATGCGCGCCGGGCGGCGGCATTGCGCCGGGAGCTGGGCCTGGACGGCTAGTACCCTTCGGGCCTGGATGCGCAGCCTCGAAGCCCGGTGCCGACCCTTGTTCAGGCCGCTGCGTCGTGACGGTGCAGCAGATCCAGGAACATCTGTGCCGAGCGGCTGATGGGCCTGTCCTTGCGCACCAGGCTGCCGTAGGCCTCCAGGCTGTGCTTGGTCCGATACGGCAGGATATGCAGCATGCCGTGGGTGGCATGGAGATCCGCCACCGTGCGCGGAATCACGCCCACCATATTCGAGCTGCGCACCAGATTGATGGTGGTGAGTATGGAGCCGGTTTCGATCAGACCGCGCGGCAGCGGCAGACTGTGCTCGCGGAACTCCTGCTCTATCAATGTGCGCATGGGACTGCCGGGCGGTTGCATCACCCAGCCATGCCCCTGCAAGGCCTGCAGACCGGGCCGCTGCAGCGACAGCAAAGGATGCTCCTCCCGCACGATGAAGGCCAGTTGCTCGTCGTCGATCGGGCAAAAGCGGCAATCGCTGCCCGCTTCGTTCGTCATGCGCCCGACGACTACCTCCAGCACCCCCTCACGCAGCTGGGCCAGCAGGCGATCGCTGGTGTCCACGGCCACTTCCAGCTCCAGCAGGGGCAACTGCTTTTTCAGCTCCAGAAGGGCCTGGGTCAGCCGACCGGGTGATGCCGCCATGATGCTGCCCACGGCCAGCCGCCCGGAGCTTCCCTGGCGCAGCTCGCCCAGTTCGCGATTCAGGGCCTCGATATTGCCGCGCAGCGAACGGAAATACTCCAGCACCCGCTCTCCTGCCGCATTGCGCTGCAGCCGGCGGCCCACGCGCTCGAACAGCGATTGACCCAGAGCGTCTTCGAGCTCCTGCAGCATTTTGGTGGCTGCCGGCTGGGTCAGACCGAGCTCGGCCGCTGCCGCGCGCAAGGTCTGGCGCTCGTCGATGGCCAGTATCAAGGCCACCTGACGCATGCGCAGCCGGTTCAGCAGCTGGGGCGTGTTGTCGCGTTTGTCTATCGATCCCATGGCATGGCTTCTTATTGCTTCAGGTTATCGATTAATCAATAACTTTCAGTTTACGCATATCAGCGGCTTCCCTAGGATCGGGCTGCAATGAAATAAAAAAGCCAAGGAGACCAATGTGCAAAGACGTCATCTACTTTCCATAGCCGCTTTGTGCGGCGCCGCCGTGCTGCCCTGGCAGGTCCAGGCACAGGACGCTGCGAACTGGCCCGTCAAGCCCGTGCGCATGCTGGTGGGCTCTGCGCCCGGAGGCGGCACCGATGCCATGGCCCGCGCCGTGGCCGACAGGCTGGGGCCGCTGCTCAAGCAGCCGGTGATCGTGGAGAACCGGCCCGGCGTCTCCAACACGCTGGCCGTGGACATGACGGCCAAGGCCACGGATGGTCACACCATGGTCATGGGCGTGGTCACGGCCCATGCCATCGCGCCGCATCTGCTCAAGCTGGGGTACGACAACAACCGGGATCTGGTGCCCGTGGCCTTTGTCGGCTCGGTGCCCAATGTGCTGGTGGTGGGCCAATCCGTTGCCGCCAACACCGTGGCGGAGCTGGTGGCCATGGCCAGGAAGAATCCCGGTCAGATCAATTTCGCCAGCAGCGGCACGGGCAGCACCCAGCACATCGCTGCCGAGGTGTTCAAGGATGCCGCAGGCATTCAGATCACCCATGTGCCCTACAAGGGCAGCGCCGCAGCTCTGGTCGATCTGGTCAGCGGCCAGGTGCAGATGAGCTTCGACACCATGCCCTCGGTCATAGGCCAGATCAAGGCCGGCAAGCTTCGCGCCCTGGCGGTCACTTCGCCCCAGCGCAACCCGCAGCTGCCCCAGGTGCCGACCATGGCCGAAGCGGGTCTGCGCGATGTGGAAATCAGCGCCTGGTACGGCATCTACATGCCGGCCTCCACACCCAAGGCAGTTCAGCAAAAAGTGCATGACGAAGTCAACAAGGTCATCGCCATGCCCGAGACCAAGACCCGTCTCGAAGCCGTGGGTGCCGAGCTGCGGCCCATGGCCCAGGCCGACTTCGGCAGTTTTCACCTCGCCGAGTACAAGCGCTTCGGCGACATCATTCGCAAGAACAACATCAAGCTGGACTGAGCATGAGCAAGGCTTCTCTTCCCGTTGTCGCTCTGACCCTGGGCGATCCTTCCGGCATCGGCGCAGAACTGATTGCACGTTTGCTGGCCAGGCCGCAGGCCGTGCAACAGGCGAACCTGGTGCTTATAGGTGATCCCTGGCTCTGGGAGCAAGGTCAGCGCATCGCCGGACTGCAGGTCGCAACGGTTCCGCTGGCCGGCCTGTCCGCTGCGCGCGAGCGTGCCGATACGCGGCTGCCGGCCTTTGTGGCCGTGGACACCGTCGCCCAGGCCGATGTGGTGCAGGGGCAGGTGGGGGCGGCAGGCGGCCGCTCGGTGCTGCAGGTGCTCGACCAGTGCATGGATGCGGCCCTGGCCGGCGATATCGACGCCATCTGCTTTGCGCCCTTGAACAAGCAGGCCATGAAGCTGGGCGGCCTGCGCCATGAGGACGAGCTGCACCACTTTGCCGAGTACCTGGGCGTGACCGGCTACTTCTGCGAGTTCAACACGCTGGGCGATCTCTGGACCTCGCGCATTTCCTCGCATGTGCCGCTCAAGGATGTGGCCGGCTATCTGAGCCAGGAGCGCATCAGCCAGGCGGCCGAGCTGATCTACAACGCCTTGCGCGCCAGCGGCCTGGCGGCGCCCAAGGTGGCGATTGCCGGCTTCAACCCGCACAACGGCGACGGCGGCACCTGCGGCCGCGAGGAAATCGACATCATCGCGCCCGCCGTGCAGGCCCTGCAGTCGCGTGACTGGCCCAGCGATGCGCCGTTCCACGGCCCGTTCCCGGCCGACACCATCTTCCTCAAGGCCCAGGCCGGCGAGTACCAGGCCATCGTGACCATGTACCACGACCAGGGCCAGATAGCGATCAAGCTGCTGGGCTTCTCGCGCGGGGTGACGGTGCAGGGTGGTCTGCCGATTCCCATCACCACGCCGGCCCACGGCACGGCCTACGACATCGCCGGTCAGGGCAAGGCCAATGTGGAAGCCACCTGGCAGGCGCTGCAGATTGCCGCGCGCATGGGGGCTGCCCACCGCGATCGCCAGGCTACCCCAGCCGTCTGAGCCCGTTTTCCGGGCGGCTTGGGCCGCCTGTCCCACTCACTCTTTGCTTCCGAGGTCTGTATGAAGATCAAGTCCGTCCGCGCCCGTGTCTATGAATGGAAGGGCAAGACCGTTCCGCCCCAGGGCAACTTCTGCTCCAACGCCATGGATCTCGTCTACTCCAAGACCGAGTCCATGAGCACCTTCCGCTTCCATTCGTGGACCGTGGTCGAGATCGAAACCGATGACGGCATCATCGGCCTGGGCAATGTGGCCCTGGCGCCAAGAATAGCCAAAGCCATCATCGACGAATACCTGGCGCCGCTGGTCGTCGGCCAGGACCCCTGGGACTACGAATACCTGTGGCAGCGCATGTACCGCGCCACCCATGCCTGGGGCCGCAAGGGCGTGACCATGGCTGCCATCTCGGCCGTGGATCTGGCCATCTGGGACATCCTGGGCAAGAGCGTGAACAAGCCCGTGTTCAAGCTGCTGGGCGGGCGCACCAAGGAAAAGATCCCCTGCTACTACAGCAAGCTCTACCGCACCGACCTGAAAGAGATGCAGGACGAAGCCCAGAAATTCCTGGATCAGGGTTTCAAGGCCTTCAAGATGCGCTTTGGCTACGGCCCGGCCCATTTGCAGGAGGGCGTGAAAGAGAACCTCAAGTCCGTCGAAGCCATCCGTGAAGTGATCGGCTACGACACCGACCTGATGCTGGAGTGCTACATGGGCTGGAGCCTGGAGTACGCCAAGCGCATGCTGCCCAAGCTCGCCAGGTTCGAGCCGCGCTGGCTGGAAGAGCCCGTGATCGCCGACGACATCGACGGCTACGCCGAGCTGAACGCCATGAACATCGTGCCCATCTCGGGCGGCGAGCACGAGTTTTCGCTCTACGGCTTCAAGCAGCTGCTGGACAAGAAGGCGGTCTCCGTCGTGCAGTACGACACCAACCGCGTGGGCGGCATCACGGCGGCGCACAAGATCAACGCGCTGTGCGAGGCCTACAGCGTGCCGGTGATCCCGCACGCCGGCCAGATGCACAACTACCACCTGACCATGAGCACGCTGGCCTCGCCCATGGCCGAGTACTTCCCCATCTTCGACGTGGAAGTCGGCAACGAGCTGTTCTGGTACATCTTCGACGGCGAACCGGTGGCCGACAACGGCTTCCTGCAGCTGCGCGACGACGTGCCGGGCCTGGGCCTCACGCTCAAGACCGAGTACCTCGACCAGTTCCACATCATCGAGTGAGGAGACGCAGCATGCCCGGACTCTCCAATCCCCGTTACCGGGGCATCTTCCCCGTCGTGCCCACCACCTTCCACGAAGACGGCACGCTGGACCTGGCCAGCCAGAAGCGCTGCCTGGACTTCATGATCGACTCGGGCGTGGACGGCCTGTGCATCCTCGCCAATTTCTCCGAGCAGTTCCTGGTCTCGGACGAGGAGCGCGAAACGCTCACGCGCACGGCACTGGAGCATGTCGCCGGCCGCGTGCCGGTGATCGTGACCACCACGCACACCAGTACCAAGGTCTGCGCCGAACGCAGCCGCCGCGCGCAGGACATGGGCGCTGCCATGGTGATGGTGATGCCGCCCTACCACGGCGCCACCTTCCGCTTCGGCGAGGCGGCCGTCCAAAGCTTCTACCAGGGCGTGTCCGATGCCATCGACATTCCCATCATGGTCCAGGACGCACCGGCCGCGGGCACGCCGCTGTCGCCCGCCTTTCTGGCCCGCATGGCCAGAGAGATAGCGCAAGTCAGCTACTTCAAGATGGAAACCGCCGGCGCCGCCAGCAAACTGCGCGAGCTGATCGCGCTGGGCGGCGAAGCCATCGAAGGCCCGTGGGACGGCGAGGAAGCCATCACCCTGCTGGCCGACCTGGAGGCCGGCGCGACAGGCGCCATGACCGGCGGCGGCTTCGCCGACGGCATACGCCTCATCATCGAGGCGCATCGTGCAGGCGATCAGGACAAGGCCTTCGAGCAGTACCAGCGCTGGCTGCCGCTGATCAATCACGAAAACCGCCAGGCCGGTTTCCTGGCCGCCAAGGCGCTGATGAAGGAAGGCGGCGTGATCGCCTGCGATGCACCGCGCTCGCCCTGGCCGCCCATGCATCCCGAGGTGCGCCGCCAGCTCATCGACATCGCACGCCGGCTCGACCCGCTGGTGCTGCGCTGGGCCCGTTGAGTCGACTATGAATACAGGAGCTCGCTGCGCCTGCTAATTCGGGAATTCAGCTGCTTTCAATGCTGAGATCTATGAATAACAGGCGCAACAAGCTCCTTTATCAAGAGCATATCCATGACCCCACATCTCAACCTGATCAACGGCCAGTGGACGGCTGCTGACAGTTATTCCCCCAACACCAACCCCAGCGATCTGTCCGATGTGATCGGCGCGTACGCCCAGGGCGGTGCGGGCGACGTGCAGGCCGCCGTGGCGGCTGCCGCTGCCGCTTTCCCGGCCTGGTCGACCTCGGGCATCCAGGCGCGTTCCGATGCCCTGGACAAGATCGGCACGGAGATTCTGGCGCGCAAGGCGGAGCTCGGCGAGCTGCTGGCCCGCGAGGAAGGCAAGACCCTGCCCGAAGCCATTGGCGAAGTCGGCCGTGCCGGCCAGATCTTCAAGTTCTTTGCCGGCGAATGCCTGCGCCTGAGCGGCGAGACCGTGCCTTCGGTGCGCCCCGGCATTGGCGTGGAGATCACGCGCGAGCCGATCGGCGTGGTCGGTCTGATCACGCCCTGGAACTTCCCCATCGCCATCCCGGCCTGGAAGATCGCCCCGGCCCTGGCTTTCGGCAACTGTGTGGTGCTCAAGCCCGCCGACCTGGTGCCCGGCAGTGCCTGGGCCCTGGCCGACATCATCCACCGCTCGGGCATTCCCGCCGGTGTGTTCAATCTGGTCATGGGCCCGGGCCGTGTGATCGGCGAGGCCCTGGTGAATCACGCCGATGTGGCCGCCATCAGCTTCACGGGTTCGGTGGGCGTGGGTCGCGGCATTGCCGAGGCCTGCGTGAAGAGCGGCAAGAAGGTGCAGCTGGAAATGGGCGGCAAGAACCCCCAGATCGTGCTGGACGATGCCGACCTGAACCAGGCCGTGGAGCTGTCGGCGCAAAGCGGCTTCTACTCCACGGGCCAGCGCTGCACGGCATCGAGCCGCCTCATCGTCACCGACAAGATCTACCCGGCCTTCATCGAGGCTCTGCAGGCACGCATGGCCAAGATCAAGGTCGGCGATGCTCGCGCCGCCGGCACCGACATGGGCCCCGTGGTCAGCCAGGCCCAGCTGGAGCAGGATCTTTCGTATGTGGAAATCGCCAAGGCCGAAGGCGCGCGCCTGGCCGCCGGCGGCGGCCGCGTCGCCTGCCACACAGGCAGCGGCAAGCAAGGCTTTTACATGGCGCCCACGCTGTTCGTGGACACCGAAGCCGGCATGCGCATCAACCGCGAGGAAGTCTTCGGCCCCGTGGCCAGCGTGATCCGCGTCAAGGACTATGAAGAGGCCCTGGCCATGGCCAACGACACGCTGTTCGGCCTGTCGGCCGGCATTGCCACCACCAGCCTCAAGTACGCCACCCACTTCAAGCGCCACAGCCAGGCCGGCATGGTCATGGTCAACCTGCCCACGGCGGGCGTGGACTATCACGTGCCGTTCGGCGGACGCAAGGGCAGCAGCTATGGCCCGCGCGAGCAGGGCCGCTATGCCCAGGAGTTCTACACCACGGTGAAGACGGCCTATACGCTGGCCTGAGCGAGAGTGTTGATTGCTGCTTCTCTTTTGCCGGGCCTTGTGCCCGGTTTTTTGATGGGTACGCCGCCCATCAGCCCAGCAGCGCTGCCCTGATGGTCTTGACACCGTCGGCGTTGTCCCAGACCCCTTCTTCCAGCGCATCGTGAATGGTCTTGTCCAGCGCGGCAGCCAGTTGCACGCGCGTCTGGGCGGCCTGGGGGCTGGCGTCCAGCACGATGCGCAAGGCAGTGGCCAGTGCCGTGATCTGGGCTGTGAGATTGACGACGGTGGTGTTGGAGCTCATGAATCGGTCCTTGAAAATGCGATGAACAGGGCAGCTGGCATGGTGCGCAGTGCGGGGTGCCCAGCTGTCAACGGCCTTCAGTGTCGCGCGGGTGGATACTGCTGTTAACGTATCAACAATGAACAGCGGCCGCGAAGATCTCGCCTGGATTCAAGGGTGAAGGTCTTCGGATGCTTTGCGGTAAAGCACCAGCTGCTACTGTTTTTGAGATTGATATAAGACAGGAGAGACAAGAGCATGAGTTTGAAGAAAGTCTGTATCTACGGTGCCGGCGCCATTGGCGGCTGGCTGGGCGTGGCGCTGGCCAGGGCCGGCTGCGAGTTGAGCGCCGTGGCGCGGGGCCAGACGCTGGCAGCACTGCAGCACACCGGCCTGACGCTGGTGCATGGCGAGGAGCGCGAGACCGTGGCCGTCAATGCGCAGCAGGACCCGGCCGCCCTGGGCGTGCAGGATGTGGTGGTGATTGCCGTCAAGGCGCCGTCCATGCCCGATGTGGCGCGTGCCGTCGCACCGCTGATCGGCCCGCAGACCCTGGTGCTGACCGCCATGAACGGCGTGCCCTGGTGGTTTCTCGCCGGTGGCGTGGATGCCGGCCTGCGCGGCCTGCAGCTCAAGGCCGTGGATCCGCAGGGCGAGATTGCGCGCGCCATTCCTACCGGACAGGTGCTCGGCTCGGTGGTGCATGCCAGCTGCTCGCTCGACGCGCCGGGCGTGGTGCGCCGGCATTTCGGCAACAGCCTCATCGTTGGCGAGCCCACGGCCCTGCCCGGCGATGCGCCCACGCCGCGCCTGCTGGCGCTGGCCGAGCTGCTGCGTGCGGGCGGCATCGAGGTCAGGCTCAGCGACAACATCCAGCGTGACGCCTGGTACAAGCTCTGGGGCAATATGACCATGAACCCCGTCAGTGCGATCACGGGCGCGACCACGGACAGGATTCTGGGCGATGAGCTGGTGCGCAACTTCATCACGGCCGTGATGCTGGAGGCTCGGGAAATCGGCGCGCGCATCGGCCTGCCGATTGCCGACAGCCCGCAGGACCGCCATCAGGTCACGCTCAAGCTGGGCGGCTTCAAGACCTCCATGCTGCAGGACGTGGAAGCCGGCAAGCCGGTGGAGCTGGACGCCCTGGTGGGCGCCGTGCGCGAGATGGGCGCCATGTGCGGCATGACCACTCCGTTCACCGATGCGCTGCTGGGACTGACGCGGCTGCGTGCGCAGCAACTGGGTCTGTATCCGGTGTAGGGCTGTGGCGGGCAGGGCGGTCTTGGGCCTAGACTAGGCGACATGAGCACCACATCTACCCAGACCGCCACACTCAAGTCTGCGTCCGCGCAGGACAGCCATTGGGCCACGCTGTGCGTGGTGACGACGACCGTTGGGCACTCGGCAGAGGCCGAAGACATGGCGCGGGCACTGGTCGCGGCCAAGGCTGCGGCCTGTGTGCAGACCGAGCGCATCACCTCGTATTACGAGTGGGATGGCGTGCTGCAGACAGCCCCCGAATGGCGCCTGATCTGCAAGACCCTGCCCGAGGCCCTGCCGCGGCTGACCGCGCTGCTGCGCAGCCATCACAGCTATGAAGTGCCCCAGATCACCATGCGCACCGAGCGCTGCCTGAACGACTATGCCAAATGGCTCAAGCAGCAGGTGCAGTCTTGAACGCTGAATAATAAAGGAGCGCCTTGCGCGCTCCTTTATTGGGCTTCAGTGTTTAATCTATCTGAAAACTCGATAGATAAAGCGCTGGCAGCTATGGTTCTTGTGCTTCAGGACAGCAGGGCCTGGGCGAACTCGCGTGCGCTGAAGGTTTCCAGATCCTCGATCTTCTCGCCCACGCCGATGAAGTAGACGGGCACGGGGCGTTCCTGTGCAATCGCGGCCAGGACGCCGCCCTTGGCTGTGCCGTCGAGCTTGGTGACGATCAGGCCCGTGAGCTGCAGCGCATCGTCGAAGGCACGCACCTGGGTCAGGGCGTTCTGGCCGGTGTTGCCGTCAATCACCAGCAGCACCTCGTGCGGCGCCGTGCCGTCGGCCTTGTTCACCACGCGCTTGATCTTCTTGAGCTCTTCCATCAGATGCAGCTGCGTGGGCAGGCGTCCGGCCGTATCGACCAGCACCACATCCTTTTTGCGCGCCTTGCCGGCGGAGACGGCATCGAAGCTCACGGCGGCGGGGTCGCCACCGTCCTGGCTGATGATTTCCACGGTGTTGCGATTGGCCCAGACGCCCAGCTGCTCGCGCGCGGCGGCGCGGAAGGTGTCGGCGGCGGCCAGCAGCACGGACTGCTCGCCGTCGGCCAGATGCTTGGTCAGCTTGCCGATGGAGGTAGTCTTGCCCGCACCATTGACGCCGGCCACCATGATGACGGTCGGTGTGTGCTCGCCGATGGTCAGCGGCTTTTCCAGGGGCCTCAGCAAATCGGTCAGCGCATCGGCCAGCAGCGCCTTGACGGCGGCGGGTTCGGTGGTCTTGGTGTCCTTGACGCGGCGCTTCAGGTCTTCCAGCAGATGCTGGGTGGCCTTGACGCCGGTGTCGGCCATCAGCAGCGCGTCTTCCAGCTCTTCATAGAGCCTGTCGTCGATCTGCGTGCCGGTAAAGACGGTGGCGATGCTGGAGCCGGTCTTGCGCAGACCGGCTTTCAGGCGTTCCATCCAGCTTTGACGGGAATTTGGGGCTTGCGGCTTTGCGGTAGGCTCGGGGGCTGCTACAAAATCCTGAGTGGCAGACCGATCTTCGGCGGCCTTGGCCGTCGAGCTGCCACCAAAGGGTTTGCGCCACCAGGAGCTGCTGCCGTTTTCGGCAGGCGTATCCTGTGGAGCTGGCCCGGTTTGCGGGGCAGGAGCGGGCGCCGCGGCTGCCTCGGCAGCGGGCGTGGTGTTCACTGCATCGGGTGAACTGGGCTTTTTCTTGAAAAAACTGAACATTGGCGGGTTTTTAGAATCGCATCATTCTATGAAACATGTACGCGCACTCCCTGTACTGGGCTTAATGGCCTGTTTGAGCGCTGGGGCAGCCTTGGCTGCGCCGGGCGCATCGTCGCAACCTGTGCCTGCTGCCGCCACGGCGGCCGCGTCGCAAGTGCAGCAGTTCACGCTGAAGAACGGCATGCAGCTGATCGTGCAGCCCGACCGGC
Organism: Comamonas thiooxydans; assembly: GCF_002157685.2. Taxonomy (NCBI): domain Bacteria; kingdom Pseudomonadati; phylum Pseudomonadota; class Betaproteobacteria; order Burkholderiales; family Comamonadaceae; genus Comamonas; species Comamonas thiooxydans. Next base: position 4,903,459 of record NZ_AP026738.1, on the reverse strand, counting down.
GCGCGCCCACGGCCGTGCACATGGTCTGGGTACGCGTAGGCTCCATGGACGAGGTCGACGGCACCACGGGCGTGGCCCATGCGCTGGAGCACATGATGTTCAAGGGCTCCAAAAGCGTCAAGCCCGGAGACTTCTCGCGTCGCGTGGCGGCGCTGGGCGGCCAGGAAAACGCATTTACCTGGCGTGACTACACGGGCTACTACCAGCAGATTCCGTCCAACCGTCTGGAAGACGTGATGAAGCTGGAGTCCGACCGTTTTGCCAACAACCAGTGGCCGGACTCCGAATTCAAGAAGGAAATCGAGGTCATCAAGGAAGAGCGCCGCATGCGCACCGACGACCAGCCGCGTGCCATGCTGATGGAGCAGCTGATGGCGGCAACCTTCATGGCCTCGCCCTATCGCCGCCCCGTGGTGGGCTGGATGAGCGATCTGAACTCCATGACGCCCGGCGATGTGCGCGACTTCCACAAGCGCTGGTATGTGCCTGCCAACGCCGCCGTGGTGGTGGTGGGTGATGTGAACGTCAACCAGGTGCGTGCCTGGGCCGAGAAGTATTACGGCAGCATTCCCGCGCGTGCTCTGCCTCAGCGCAAGCCGCAGATCGAACCCAGGCAGATCGGCGTGCGCCGCATCGAGGTCAAGCAGCCGGCCGAGCAGGCCTTTATCGCCATGGCCTATCGCACGCCCACCTTGAAGAGCGTGGACAAGCTGCAGGCAGAGGACAAGGACGCGCTGGCGCTGCTGGTGCTGTCCGCCGTGCTGGACGGTTATGACGGCGCTCGCCTGGAGCGCGCCCTGGTGCAGGGCGAAGGCCAGGCCAATGGTCGTGTGGCCGATAGCGCCGGCAGCTCGGCCAACATCATGGGGCGCGGGCCCAGCCTGTTCATGTTGACCGGCGTTCCGGCCCAGGGCAAGACCGTGGCCGATGTGGAAGCTGCTCTGCGTGCCCAGATCAAGAAGGTGGCTGATGAGGGCGTGCAGGCCGATGAACTGGAGCGCGTCAAGACACAGTGGATGGCCTCCAACGTCTATGAGCGTGATTCCGTCATGGGTCAGGCCCAGAACCTGGGCAATTACTGGATCCAGAACATGCCGCTGGATGCCGAGGACAAGCTGCTGGCCGAACTGCGCAAAGTCACCTCTGACGATGTGAAGGCCGTGGCCGCCAAATATTTTGGTGACGACCAGCTCACTGTCGGCACCCTGGTGCCTCAGCCTCTGCCCGCGGGTAGCAAGCCCCAGCGTCCCATGTCGGGCAAGGCGGATGCAGATAAATCCATGCACTGAGCGCAGCGGAGAAACCTATGAAAACTATGAAAAAGATAGCTGCTGGCGCCTTTGTAGTAAGCGCTGGAATGGGTTTTTTAACCCAATCTGCCTGGGCCTTGCTGCCGATAGAGCATTGGACCCAGCCCAGTGGCGCCCAGGTCTGGCTGGTGCAAAGTCCCGGCATTCCCATGGTGGATGTGCAGGTGGACTTCGACGCCGGCAGCCGCCGTGATCCCGAGGACAAGGTGGGCCTGGCGACAGCCGTGGCCATGATGTCCTCCAAGGGCATCAAGGCGGCAGGCGATGCGCCTGCGCTGGATGAAAACGGACTGGGTCAGGCCTGGGCCGACCTGGGGGCCAGCTTTGGCGCCAGCGCGGGGCGTGACAGCTTCAGCTATGGCCTGCGCACCCTGACCGAGCCCAATCTGCAGCAAAAGGCCGTGGCCCTGGCGGCACGCCAGATTGCCTCGCCAAGCTGGCCGGAAGCCGTGTGGCAGCGTGACCGAGAACGCTGGAGCGCCTCCATCAAGGAAGCCGACACCCGTCCCGGCACCGTGGCTTCCAAGGCCTTCCGCAAGGCGGTTTTCGGCAGCTCGCCCTATGGCTATCAGACCACGGTCGACAGCCTGTCCCGGATCGATGTTTCGGCCATGCAGGACTTTCACCGCAAGCTGATTGCCGCCTGCCGCGCCAAGGTCAGCGTGGTGGGGGCGGTCAATCGCCAGCAGGCCGATGCCATGGTCAAGCAGCTGCTGGGGCCGCTGCAGGCCACCAATGGCAATGACTGCCCGCCGCTTCCTGCCGTGAGCAAGGTGCAGGACCTGCAGCAAGCCAAGGTCGAGAACATCCCGTTCGAGTCGGCCCAGGCCCAGGTGCTGATAGGCCAGCCCGGCATTGCGCGCAACAACCCCGATTTTCTGGCCGTGATGGTGGGCAACCATATCCTGGGCGGCGGCGGCTTCACCTCCAGGCTGATGGAGGAGGTGCGTGAAAAGCGGGGCCTGACCTACGGGGTCTCCAGCGACTTCTCGCCGGGACTGGATCGTGGTGCCTTCATCATCGGCCTGCAGACCCGTCCCGACCAGGCGGCCGAGGCACTCAAGGTCTCGCAGGACGTGTTGCGCAAATTCATAGCCGAAGGTCCTAGCGACAAGGAACTCAAGGCGGCCAAGGACAATCTGATCGGCGGCTTTGCCTTGCGCATAGACAGCAATCGCAAGCTGCTGGGCAATGTGGCCAACATTGCCTGGAATGGCCTGCCGCTCGACTATCTGGAGCACTGGACCGATCGCGTTCAGGCTCTGACCACCAAGGACGTGAAGGAGGCGATGCAGCGCATGCTCCAGCCCGAGCGCATGGTCACCATCACTCTCGGAGCCAAGCCATGAGCCGCAGCGCCATCAAGCTACACACCCCCGCAGGCCGCAAGGCGCTGGACAAGATGATTCACGAGTCCGAGCGCAAGGCGCAGGAGCTGGCGGCCAGCCGTCCGGCCCGCCCCGGAGCCAAGGCCGCCCAGCCTGCCGCCGCCAAGCCGGCGGCCACCGGGGCCGGTGAAATCCGCATCATCGGCGGGCAATGGCGCCGCACGCGTCTGGCCGTGGCGCAAAAGCCTGGTCTGCGGCCCACGCCCGATCGCGTGCGCGAGACCCTGTTCAACTGGCTGGGTCAGGACTTGAGCAACTGGAAATGCGTCGATGCCTTCTCGGGCACGGGGGCGCTGGGCTTCGAGGCCGCATCGCGGGGCGCCAGCAGCGTCATCATGAACGAGCAGGATGCCGCCCTGGTGCAGCAGCTGCAGCGTCTGCAGCAGAAGCTCGATGCCAGGATGGTCAAGGTGCAGCGCGGTGATGCGCTGAGCTGCCTGAAGACCGTGGCGGGGCAGGATCTGATCTTGCTGGATCCGCCCTTCGGTCAGACCGAGCTGTTCGAGCCCGCGCTCAAGGCGGCCGTTGCGGCCTTGAACGACGGTGGCTTCATTTACCTGGAAGCTCCCGAAGCCTGGGCCGAAGAGCGCCTGCTGGAAATGGGACTGGAGCTGCATCGCTATCTGAAGGCCGGCGCCGTCCATGCGCATCTGCTGAAGAAGCAGTAGACCTTTGCTATTGAACCGGGAGCTGCAGGCGCTTCGAGCAGAGGCGTCAGCAGCTCTTTTTTGCGTGGGTCAGCGCTGTGCAGGCCTGAATGCATAATCTCTTTACGCTGCACTGCAGCAGCCCTTACCCTCATCAAGACCCGCAGGAGAGAGATAAGCCATGAGCCAGGACCTGATTGCTGTTTACCCCGGAACCTTTGACCCGATCACGCTGGGGCATGAAGATGTGGTGCGCCGGGCTGCACAGCTGTTTGGCAAGGTCATCGTGGCCGTGGCGGCAGGCCATCACAAAAAGACGCTGTTTTCGTTGGAAGAGCGCATTGCCATGGTGCGCGAGTCCTGCGCCAACTATCCGCAGGTGGAGGTGGAGAGCTTTGACGGGCTGCTCGCGCATTTCGTGCTCGCGCGCGGCGCCAAGGCCATGGTGCGCGGCCTGCGCGCGGTGACGGACTTCGACTATGAGTTCCAGCTTGCCGGCATGAACCGCACACTGATGCCCGAGGTGGAAACCGTGTTCCTCACGCCCAGCGATCGCTATCAGTTCATCAGCTCCACCTTTGTGCGCGAGATTGCCACGCTCAATGGCGATGTGGACAAGTTCGTCTCCAAGGGCGTGCATGAGCGCCTGATGCTCAAGGTCGGCCGCAAGGCCTGAGCTTTCAGCCTCCCTGGCTAGTCACCCTGCTGCGATAGCTGCTGATGGTCTCGTGGACGAAGCGCAGCTTGTCCCAGGCCGCGCCGGAAATGGCAAAGGGATAGGCGTCGCCATGGCCGAGGCCGCGATTCAGGCTGTTGTGCAGCAGGGTCAGCGGCACCCACTGGGATTGCATCACCGAAAAATCGGGTGGCACCGGCCCCAGCGGGTTCTGAATGAGTTGCTGGCCCGTGCTGGGGATGTCCGGCACGGTAATGCAGGTGCCATAGCTGGCAGCGGTCTCCAGCAAGTCCACCATGTGCAGATAGTGAGCCCAGGTCTCGGCCCAGTCCTCCCAGGGGTGGGCCGTGGCATAGGCGCTGATGAACTGACCGCGCCAGCTGTTGTCCAGCGGGTCCTTGCCGTAATGGCGCTGCAGTGCCTGGGCATAGTCCTGATTCTCATAGCCAAACAATGCCCTGAAGCGCTCCAGATGCACGCTGTTTGCTATCAGCTGATCCCAGTAGAAATGTCCCGATTCGTGACGCAGATGTCCTATCAGCGTGCGATAGGGCTCGTGCAAGGCCTGACGGCGTTTGGCGCGCTCATCGTCGTCTGCCTCGACCACGTTGAGCGTGATCATGCCGCTGGCATGGCCGGTCATGACGGGGTTCTGGCCGGGAAGATCCGCGAGCAGGGAAAAGCGCGGCTCGGCCACGCGGTGCCCATGAGGGTCCAGCAGGCCCAGCCTGGCCAGGGTGTAGAACAGCCTGCGCTTGGCGACCTCGATCTTGGCCCAGCGCAGCTCATTGGCGGGATCGCCGCCGTCCGGCAGCCATTCGGTCTGTCGGCAGGAAACGCAGAGCGGCTGCGGGTCTGAGGCCTCGATCGCAAAATTGCACAGGCTGATGTTGTGGCGGTGGGCGCAGGCGCGGTAGCGTGCGTCGGGGCCCCCGGCCAGGGGCAGAATGCCGACGCGCAACTGGTCGGGCAGAAAGGCCTGGCTGGCCCCGCAATGCACGCATTGCAGGCTTTCAAAATAGATCAGGTGGCCGCAGGCCTCGCAGTTGAAAACTTGCATGCGGACACTTTAATGGCGAAGTCAGCGACCCGGTTGTAGGAAAAAACAAAGCCAGCTCAAAAGCTGGCTTTGGGGCTGGAAGCGCAGCCCTCGGACAGGGCTTTGCTTCATGCGGGCAGATCAGGGTCTGACCACGATGCTGTTGCGCACTTCGCGCACATGCTTGGTCGTGCGGGCAATTTCGCCGGCACGGGCCTTTTCTGCTTCGGATTTGGCAAAGCCCGACAGCTGTACGGTGCCGTTCATGGTTTCCACGCTGATGGCGGTTGCAGAGACATTCTTGTCTTCGGCCATCTTGGCCTTCACCGCAGTGGTGATGCCGGCGTCGTCCACATAGGAGCCCACAGTCTGCTGGTCACGAGCCACCGAACAGGCCGTGGTACCCAGCACGGTCGTTGCGGCGACCAGACTGAAAGCCAAAGCGCGAGTCAGATCCTTCATATGGTTCTCCCTTGGTTTTGAAAAGGCGCAAAGAACGCTTGTGAAAAACAGCTCAGAGTGAATTTCCGCTCACTTCCTGCGCGAGCGACCCAGAAAGAAGGCCGTCGCCAGGGCTGCGCCGGTCGCGGCGGCGATCAGCACGGAGCGCCCGGGTTGTTCGGACACATACTTGGTGGTCGCATCCGCTGCGGTGTTGAACTGACGGCGTGCGCGATGTGAGCTGTCGGCCCAGAAGTTGATACTGCGCTCGGCCAGATCCTGTGCCCGGTTGGCCAGGTTGTCGATCAGCGGGTTTTCGCTGTCGTCGATATTGCGCATATGACGCCCCGTGGAGTCGATGGCCTCGGAGGCTGTGCGGCGTGCGCGGCGTGCGGCGTCATGAACCTTGTCGGCGACGTCCTCTGCCACGTCCTGAGCTTCATTCACCATTTTCTGGGCGGTCTGCTTGCCGGAGTCCACTGCATCTTCAGCGGCATCGGCCACCTTGTGGGCCACATTCTGGGCGGATTGGGCGGCATGCTTTGCAGAGTCCTTGGCATCGGCAGCCAGCTCCTTGGCAGCGTCCTTGAGATCTTCAACCGTGTCCTTGGCGTCTTTTACGGCTTGGCTCATTGTTTGGAACTCCCTGAAATCTAGAAATTATCGTGACAGCGTGAAGTAACGCCAGTCTTCGTAACCCGGCCTCTCGGAGGCAGAAGCTGAGAGCGATCATGGCGAATACTGGTGGTTTGTGCAATGTGCAGGAACAAAGTTCTACACATTTGGCGCCAGTGCTATTTCTTCACGAGGCCCATCAGGAAGGTGATGACGGCCATGACCAGAAACACGAAAAACAGAATCTTGGCGATACCTACGGCGCTGGCCGCGATGCCGCCGAAGCCGAACACTGCAGCGATCAAGGCAATCACCAGAAAGACAATGGCGTAGTGCAACATGGTTTTCTCCTATCGAATGCAGGCCGACAGGCATTGCCGTGCGGCCATGTATTGAATGTAGAGAACTGAGCCGCCCAGGCTTGACGGTGAGCTTCTGTCACCAGGGTCGGGGTATTTAGGGACAGTCATGTAGGACTGCGTTGACATGTACACCCAGTTCAGGTGCTTGCCATTGTCAAAGGAATGACTGCCGAGATAGTGGTTCCCTTGCCGAGCTGGGATGCCACGGTAAGCCTGCCGCCGACAGCTTCAACACGGTGTTTCATGCCTGCCAGTCCATGGGAGTTGGGGCGCATGCTGGCCGTCTCGAAGCCTTGACCATCGTCCTGGATCTGCACGGCCACATAGGTGGGATAGTTGTGTACCGTGACGATGACATGACTGGCCCTGGCGTATTTCCCGATGTTGGTGAGCGACTCCTGTACGACGCGATAGACCGTCAGCTGCGTGGATTCAGGCAGGTCCACTTGCTCCAGGCTGCATTCCACCTCGATGTTGCTGCGTTCACCGAATTCCCGTGTCAGGATTTCCAGCGCGGTGGTCAGGCCCAGGTTGGATAGAGAAGAGGGTCGGAGGTCTTCAATGATGCGGCGTTTGAGTGCAATCCCGCTGTTGAGCGTCTCGATCAGATGGGTGATGCGTTCGGAGACGTCGGGTGTCGAGGTGTCGATCTTGGACTTGAGGCGGGCAACGTCCAGTTTCGCTGCGGTCAGCAGCGAGCCCAGTTCGTCGTGCAACTCGCGTGCCAAGTGCGCTCGCTCATCCTCGCGTACTTGCTGCAAATGGGTTGCCAGCTCGGTGAGGGCCGCTGTGCGGTCGCGAACGACTTCCTCCAGACGATTGCGTTCATCGCGCTGAATCTCCTGCTCGCGCTGATGTGAGTGCTGCAGCGCATTGGCCTGTCGCAGGTACATGAAGAAGCCCAGAATCCCCAGAGCGGTCACTGTCGCAATTCCCAGGCGTGACAGACCCAGCGTTTGTTCGATATCCGCGAGATTGGACTTGACGCGCTGGTCGATGCTGTCCATCAGGGTCTTGATGTGGCCCCGTATGGCATCCATGTTCTCCATGCCTACGTCGGTAAACATCACAAAGCGCCACGCTTCATCGTTGCCCTGGCGATAAAGGCGCAGGCTCAGCTCCATTTCGCTGGTCTTGCGCTCTACCTGGCGGGCCAGCGGAGTAAAGGTTGCCAGCTCCTTGGGATCCATGATGAAGATGCCGCGCAGGTCATCCATGCTGCTGCTGATGGCGGCGGAGGCAGAGTTATAGGGCTCGAGATAGCGCTCCTCTCCCGTCAGCAGGTAGCCGCGCAGGCCGGTTTCCGCATCCAGCATTTGCTGCATCAGCAAATTGAGCTTGGCTCTGGTGGCTTGCGTCTTGGTGAGCGTGTCCAGAGCGTGCAGCGAGCGCTTATAGCCTGCTTCATTAATGCTTACCATTAAGACTGCCGCAATGACTGCGATCGTCAGGCTGACTGCAATTTTGCGGATATTGGTCCAACGCATCTACATCCTCTCACCTACAAGGCAATTACCTGATATTCTGCATAACCGTAGCGTCAACGACTGACATCATAGTGCGGGTCTTAAAATGTGATGCGCCCTGGAGATGAGCGCAGTTTCATGAAAAGAGGTGTTCATGATAAAAGTAGGCATAGTGGATGACCATGCGATTGTTCGCTCGGGATTACGCCAATTCCTGTCGGAACATGTAGATCTGAGGGTCGTGGGAGAAGCGGGCAATGGGCGGGAGGCCATTGACTTGGTTCGGGAGCATGAAATTGACGTGCTGTTGATGGACTTGTCCATGCCAGGGCAAAGCGGCATAGATGCCTTGGCCATGCTCAGGGCCAAAGCACCTGATATGGGTATCCTGATACTAAGTGGATACCCTGAGGAGCATTACGCAATCAACTTGATTCGTCAGGGGGCCAGCGGATATCTCAACAAGGAGTGCGATCCTCAGGATATTGCAGAGGCCATCCGGACTGTGGCTCTGGGAAGGCGTTACCTGACGCCGGCAGTTGCAGATCTTTTGGCCCAGCAACTCAACCGCAAGGATGATGTTCCGGCACACGAGCAATTGTCGGAGCGTGAGTTTCAGGTATTCCTGAAGCTTGCGCGCGGCGAGACGGCTGGAGACATTGCCAAATCGCTTTCGTTGAGCGTGAAAACAGTGAGCACTTACCGGACAAGACTCATGGAAAAAATGGGCCTTTCCTCAAATAGCGATCTGACATACTATGCGTTGAAAAATCGATTGATCGATTAATGGAGACTCCAATAAAAAAGGCTTGAGATATTCAAGCCTTTTTTATTTTCATTATTTTCAAGATTTACTGGTATTTAAATCGATACAGAAATCGATAAGCGCATCGATTTCGTTGGATTTGTCAAATACGGCATCTGCGCTGAGTTCAAGGCAGCGCTGTCGTATATCGGCGGTCGCGTAATTGCTCAACACGAGCAGCTTTTTCTGCGGTGGTCGATGTTGAAGGCTTGTGACGATGCCGAGACCGCTGCCCTCGCGCAAGAACAAGTCTACGATGACCAGGTCCCAGGCGTCAGGGTTGTGGCTGAGCCAGCGTACAGCATCGGCTTCGGTCTCTGCCACCCCGACCGCTTCCACATCGGCAAGCTCCGCCATCGTCGCAATCAGGTTGTCGCGAATCGTGGGATTGTCTTCAACAAAAAAGGTACGCAGTTTCACGACGGTAGCAAGCTGATGAGGTGGACGCCAAGGATCAAGCGGTGAGAGTCATTTCAATTCTCAATGTGGAAAATCAATTACGGCCCATGAAAAAATCATTGTATTGTCATTTTTTGTAATTTGTGTTTGGCGTTCCGCAGATATCACAGGTTTTAACCCTAGCAATTTTCATCCTACTCCACTCCATGGAACGCGCATCAAGCATTTGAAGTTGTCCGACAGAAGATCGGCCAAAACCGACAATCAGCTTCAGTGCTTCTGCAGCTTGCTGGGTGCCGATCAGTCCAACCAGCGGAGCAAAGACGCCCATGGTCGAGCACTGAACCTCTTCAAATTCAGCCTCTGGCGGAAAGACGCATGCATAGCATGGGCTGTCGGGGTTGCGTGGATCAATGACCATCAGCTGGCCATCGACACGGATGGCAGCTCCTTCGACCAGGGGTATGCCGTGGCGTACGCAAGCCGCATTGATGGTCTGGCGGGTCTTGTAGTTGTCGGTGCAGTCGAGCACGATGCTTGCCTCAGGCAGCAGTTCATCGAGCAGGGTCTCGGTTGCACGCTGCTGGATGCAGCGAATCTCGATCCCGGGATTGATGGCATGTACGGCAGTGCGGATCGAATCCACCTTGGGCATGCCTATGCGCTCGGTCGTGTGGGCAATCTGGCGCTGCAGATTGGTCATGTCCACGACGTCGTTGTCGACGATGGTGATGCGCCCCACACCTGCCGAGCCCAGATAGAGTGCGGCAGGCGAGCCCAAGCCGCCGGCTCCAATGATCACTGCATGCGCTGCCAGAATGCGTTCCTGGCCTTCGATGCCGATTTCGTCGAGCATGATGTGACGGGAATAGCGTAGCAATTGATCGTCATTCATCGGTTTGCTTCCATGGTTCCAAGAAAAAAGCCGGGCAAGCCCGGCTGATTTTGAGCGGGTTCCATAACCCGGTGCTTATTTTTTGCTCTTGTCGGATTCGCCTTTTTCGGGCGCTTTCTTGTCAGCGGGCTTTTTGTCCGCGGCCGTCGCGTCTCCGGGCTTCTCTTCGATTTTGCGCTCCGTCAGGGTTTTGCTGACCTTGACAGGTTGGCCTTTGAGCTTGTTCAGCGCCTGTTGCAGCTGAAAGTCCTTTTCGGACCCGAATTCCGGCAGGCGGCGTTCGGCGGCTGGCTTCTTGGCTTCCTCTTCCAGGCGTTTGCGCGCTTCTTCGCGGGCCTTTTCAAGTGAATCGTTCTTGACCTCCGCACCCTGTCCACTGGACAAATGCTTTTCAAGGTCTGCTTCACGCATGCTCAGCGCAGCAAACAAATCGCCGTCTGCAGTCTCATCCACCATCACATCAGGCACGATGCCCTTGGCCTGAATGGATTTTCCACTAGGCGTGTAGTAGCGCGCCGTCGTCAGTTTGAGAGCCGTATCGGGTCCCAGGGGGCGCACGGTTTGCACCGATCCCTTGCCAAAGGACTGGCTGCCCATGACGGTAGCGCGTTTGTGATCTTGCAGAGCTCCGGCCACGATCTCGCTGGCCGAGGCCGAGCCTTCGTTGACCAGCACCACCAGAGGCAGCTTTTTCAGTGCCGCAGGCAGGCGTTGCAAGGGGTCGCCAAAACCGCGCTGGGCGTAGAACTCGGGCGATGCCTTGTAGACGGCCTTGCTTTCGGCCAACTGGCCGTTGGTGGAGACCACGGGAACATCGGGTGGCAGGAAGGCTGCGGAGATGGCTACGGCCGCATCCAGCAAACCGCCGGGATCGTTGCGCAGGTCCAGCACCAGTCCCTTGAGATTGGGCTCCTGCTTGTAGATTTCCTCGACCTTGCGGACAAAGTCATCCACGGTGCGTTCCTGGAACTGGCTCAGGCGGATCCAGGCATAACCGGGCTCGATCACCTTGCCCTTGACCGATTGGGTCTTGATTTCTTCGCGGGTGATGGTGACGGGGAAGCTGCGGCTTTCATCCTTTCGCAGGATGTTCAGGCGCACCTTGGTATTCGGTTCGCCACGCATGCGCTTGACAGCGTCATTGAGCGTCAGGCCCTTGACGGCCGTGTCGTCGATCTTGGTGATCAGGTCGCCGGTCTTGAGACCCGCGCGGAAAGCGGGCGAGCCTTCGATGGGGGAGACGATCTTGATCAGCCCGTCTTCCATGGTGATCTCGATGCCGACGCCAACGAACTTGCCGGAAGTGCCTTCCTTGAATTCTTTGTAGGTTTTCTTGTCGAAGTACTGGGAGTGAGGGTCCAGGCTGGAGACCATGCCGGAGATGGCGTCGGTGATCAGCTTCTTGTCGCTGACCTGCTCCACGTAATCGGTCTTGATCAGGCCGAAGACGGCCGACAACTGCTGGATTTCTTCAAGTGGCAGAGGCGTCACACCCCCGCGAGCCAGCGTCTGCAGGGATACGGTGGTCAACGCACCGGCGACCACGCCCACAGAGATCCAGCCTGCAATTTTGATTTTTTGACCCATAGCACCCCTTAAACCATTCGCAATATACACCTTGGACGGCGGAAGGCCCATGAGGTTCCACAGGCCTTTTGCCGTGTCAGTCCTGTTCAGACTGCGCAAGCGGCCTGAACAGGAGCGGTGAAGAGGTCTCTCTCAGGCCTTGCCCTGGGCTGCAACTGCCGCTGCTGCCTTGGCGGCGGCTTCGGCATCGCCCAGGTAGTAGTGGCGGATGGGCTTGAGATCGGCGTCGAGCTCATAGACCAGAGGAATGCCGTTGGGCACGTTCACGCCCACGATCTTGTCGTCGGCGATATTGTCCAGATACTTGATCAGGGCGCGGATGGAGTTGCCGTGGGCGGCAACCACCACGCGCTTGCCGGCCTTGATGGCGGGGGCGATGGACTCGTTCCAGAACGGCACGACGCGCTCGACCGTGTCCTTGAGGCACTCGGTCAGCGGGATCTGCTCGGGCTGCAGCTTGGCGTAGCGCACATCGCTGCGTTCGCTGCGGGGGTCGGTGGCTTCCAGGGCGGGAGGCGGCACGTCGTAGCTGCGGCGCCAGACCAGCACTTGTTCGTCGCCATACTGCTTGGCCATATCGGCCTTGTTCAGACCCTGCAGACCGCCGTAGTGGCGTTCGTTGAGACGCCAGCTATGCACCACGGGCAGCCAGGTGCGGTCCATTTCATCCTGCACATGCCACAGGGTACGGATGGCGCGCTTGAGCACGCTGGTATAGGCCACATCGAAGTCATAGCCTTCTGCCTTGAGCAGTTGGCCGGCCTTCTTGGCCTGTTCGACGCCGGTGGCAGTCAGATCCACATCGGTCCAGCCGGTGAAGCGGTTTTCAAGGTTCCAGGTGGATTCACCGTGGCGGATCAGAACGAGCTTGTACATGGATTCTCTCAAAGTAGCAAAGCAGTAATGACACAAAGTCAAAACCGTGCATTTTAGGGGCAGGTCTTTGTCCGGGCTTGAGGCAAGGTAAGCCGGTCGGCTCCAGCGGCGGCCGCCAAGCTATTCCTGTTGGGCCCTTCGGGGATTGTGCAGAGCACTCACTTGCGGCGTAAGGCATATAAACAGAGGGTTTTGGCTTGCGAGAGGAGGGGCTGTGGTCCTCTGGCGCGATCCGCCGGCAAGCCTGCCTCTAAAATCGTTCGGTTTGCCATCCCAAGGAATGACGTGAAATTCATCATTGATAACTGGTATTTGATCCTGATTGCCGTGGCTTCGGGTGTGATGCTGCTGCTGCCCGCACTGCGCGGAGCGACAGGTGGTTCGCTGTCGGCAGCGGCTGCCGTGCACCTGATCAACCGTGAAAAAGCCGTGGTGCTGGACGTCTGCGAGCCTGAAGAGTTTGCGGCCGGCCATGTCAACGGAGCCAGGAACCTGCCCCTGAGCCAGTTGGAGGAAAAGCTGCCCACTACCGTCAAGAACAAGCAGCTGCCCGTGGTGCTCGTGTGCGCATCGGGCGCCCGTGCTGCGCGTGCCGAAGCCGTGGCCAAGAAGCTGGGTTACGAAAAGGCCCAGGCGCTGGCTGGCGGCATGAAGGCCTGGCGCGATGCCGGCCTGCCGGTTGAAAAAGCCTGATTCGGCCGCAACTGAGAACTCTGACGACTGCAGCACAGCATGCTGCATTGCAAAAACACCAAGGAAGTTGCTCATGCAAGCCGTGAAGATGTACACCACCGCCGTCTGCCCCTATTGCATTCGTGCCAAGCAGATTCTCAAGTCCAAGGGCGTGGAGCAGATCGAGGAAGTGCGCATCGATTTCGATACCGCTGCCCGCGATCACATGATGCAGGTCACCGGCCGCCGCACCGTACCCCAGATCTTCATTGGCGATACCCATGTGGGCGGTTGCGACGATCTGATGGCACTGGATGCCAAGGGCGGTCTGCTGCCCCTGCTGCAAAGCTGATTACTTGCCGTGCCGCTGCCGCCAAACGGCATGAATTTGCGCTTTGTGCTGCCTGCTACGACGCAGCCTCTGGCTGTCACTGCATAATGCAAAGCGCTATTTCATGGAAATGCCTGCTGTGAGGATAGCTGTGTGCTAGTCCTCTGCGCAGGCATTTTCATTTCCCTCTCAAGATTTTCTGAAAGACCTAGCTCATCATGGCCGAACAAGACAACAGCCCCGTGTTCCAGATCCAACGCGTGTATCTGAAGGACCTGTCCCTGGAGCAGCCCAACTCTCCCGCCATCCTGCTGGAGCAAGAGCAGCCCAGCGTGGACATCCAGCTGGGTGTGGAAGCCACTCCCGTGGCTGAAGGCGTCTACGAAGTGGCCGTGACCGCCACGGTTCAGACCAAGATCCAGGACAAGACCGTGTTCCTGGTCGAAGCCAAGCAGGCCGGCATCTTCGAAATCCGCAACGTTCCCGAAGACCAGATGGGCGGCGTGATCGGCATTGCCTGCCCCCAGATCATCTACCCCTATCTGCGCGGCAACGTGGCCGACGTGGTGACCCGCGCCGGCTTCCCTCCCGTGCATCTGGCCGAAATCAACTTCCAGGCCATGTACGAGCAGCAGCAAGCGGCTGCCGCAGCACAGGCCGAAGGCCAGCTGCCCCAGTAAGCTGACGGCAATTGCTGATTCCTGCGATGTGCAAGAATCGGCGGCCAGGCAAGAAAGAGGCCCTCGAGGCCTCTTTTTCTTGTGGGTTGTGCGCAAACTGCTATCAAAATTCAGGTATGAAAATTCTTGTCATCGGCGCTGGCGCCTGGGGTACGGCCATGGCCATCAGCGCGGCCACCCATCCGGAGCAGGGCAGCGTCAGCCTCTGGGCGCGTGACCCGGCGCAGGCGCAGCTCATGCAGGCCGAGCGCGCCAACAGCCGCTATCTGCCTGGCATCCGATTCCCGGATGCGCTCACGGTGGTCAGCGGAGATGTGATGGCCCATGTGGCGGATGCCGATCTGATTGTGCTGGGCACGCCCATGGCGGCGCTGCGCCAGTGGCTGGGCCAGCTCAAGGATTGTCGCCGGCCCGTGGTCTGGCTGTGCAAGGGCTTCGAGGCCGTGGCCGCCGATGCACCTGCCGGCAGCTATGGACTGATGGCGCATGAAGTCTGCCAGCAGGTGGCGCCGCAGCTGCAAAGCGGTGCGCTCAGCGGCCCCAGCTTCGCGGCAGAGGTGGCGCGCCAGCAGCCTACGGCTCTGGTGGCAGCCAGCGCCCACGAGGGTGTGAGCGAGCTGCTGGTGTCGGCCTTTCACGGCGAGGCCATGCGCGTCTATGCCAATCACGACATCGTGGGCGTGGAAGTCGGCGGAGCCGTCAAGAATGTGCTGGCCATTGCCACGGGTCTTTGCGACGGCCTGCAGCTGGGTCTGAACGCGCGCGCAGCCCTTGTCACGCGTGGTCTGGCCGAGATGACGCGTCTGGGCGTGGCCCTGGGCGCGCGGGCCGAAACCTTCATGGGCCTGTCCGGCCTTGGCGATCTGGTGCTGACCGCTACCGGCGATCTCTCGCGCAACCGCAAGGTGGGCCTGTTGCTGGCCGAAGGCAAGAGCCTGGAGCAGGCCGTGACCTCGCTGGGCCATGTGGCCGAGGGCGTGTACAGCGCCCGCACCGTGCTCGCCCGGGCGCGTCAGGTCGGCGTGGAAATGCCCATCACCGAAACCGTGGTTGCCCTGCTGGACGGCCAACTGCCGGTCACCGAAGCCGTGCAGCATCTGATGGTGCGCGATCCGCGCGGCGAATAAGCCCATAGAACGATAGCTGTTAGCGCTTGATATTCATTGATTTCAGATACTTTTCTATCTGAAAGTCAATGGATGCAGGCGGTAGCAGCTATTGTTTTCCATGGTGCTGGCCGACGGATTCCGGCGCGCCCGGCGAGCTACTTCGCCTCTCTGACGCTGAGCCAGGCACTCGCGGCCCCGCACAGCGCAATGACGACCATGCCCAGCACGGCCCATTGGTCGGGGATATGGCCATAGACCAGCCAGCCTGCCAGCAGTGCGCAGGGAATCTGGCTGTAGAGAAACGGCGTGATGGTCGCAGGCTCGGATTTTTCATAGGCCTTGAGCAGCATCAGATGTCCGACGGCGCTGCCTGCGCCCATGGCCAGTGCGGCCAGCCAGAGCGCGGCGCTGTCCGGCAACTGCCAGGACCAGGGCAAGGCCATGCAGCTCAGGCTCAGGGCCACTAGGCTGGTGTAGATCTGCGTGGTCAGCGGGCGCTCCTTGCCCGCCATGCGGCTGCTCAGGATCTGATAGGCGGTGTTGGCCAGCAGCTGCAGCGCAGGCCAGACCAGGGCCCAGCCGCTGAACTGGCCGCCGCCCGGTCGCAGGATGACCAGCGTGCCCGCAAAGCCCAGCGCCACCAGCACCCAGCGCAAGGGGCTGACCTGTTGACCCAGCCAGAGCGCGGCCAGCAAGGTCAGGGCCAGCGGCGTCAGTGCCACGATGGCCGTGAACTCCGCCAGCGGCAGATAGCGCAGGCTGAGCATGGCCAGCGCATTGCTCAGGCAAAACAGAATGGCGCGCAGACACTGAAAGCCCGGGCGCTGAGTGCGAAAAATCTCCAGCCCATGTCTCGCCACGCCAAAGCCTACAGTCAGCACCGACTGCAGCGCATAGCGCAGCCACAACGCCATCAGCAGCGGCAGCACGGCGCCCGCATATTTGGAGCCCGTATCGAGTATCGAAAAACAGGCGCAGGCCAGCACCGTGAAGCCGATGCCCGTCAGCGTATGGCGATGGACCGAGGAGGCGGAGTGCTGTGACATGGAAGAACTTGCCGGGCACTGGGCGGTGCCGAGAGAAAAGATTTCAGGTGATTTTGGCCTGAAGCCCTTTAAAGATAAGCGCTAGCTGCTATTTAACTTGAAGATGCAATTGCTAAAGGGCGCGGGCCAAACAAGAGCAGCCAAGCAAGGGCCGCCCCGCAGCGATGGCTGCGTCCCCCTCCCATAGCGCGCAGCGCGTAGAGAGAGGGGGAAGCCGCAAAGCGGCTCAGGGGGAGCTTACAAGCCCAGTTCCAGGGCCAGCAGTTCTTCCACCGTCTGGCGACGGCGAATCAGCTGGGTCTGTGCACCATCAATCAGCACTTCGGCGGCCAGCGGGCGGGTGTTGTAGTTGCTGGACATGGAGCTGCCGTAGGCGCCCGTGTCGTGAATCACCAGCAGGTCGCCCACACTGGCGCCGGCCAGCGAGCGGGGCAGCACCACGCCGCCGTCGCCCTGGGTGAAGACGTCGCCCGATTCGCACAGCGGGCCGGCCACCACGCTGTCCTGCGCGGGCAGGCTCTGGCCGTCGCGGCGCAGCACTTCCATGCCGTGGTAGCTGCCATACATGCTGGGGCGCATCAGTTCGTTGAAGCCGGTGTCGACCAGCACGAAGTGGTTGCTGCCCGCATTCTTGGTGGCGCGCACGGTGCCCAGCAGCACGCCGGACTCGGCCACCAGGAAGCGGCCGGGTTCCAGTTCCAGACCCAGGCTGTGGCCCACCAGGCTTTCGGCCTGCTTGCGCGCCGCATCCCACAGGCCGTGGTAGTGGTTGGTGTCGATGGTGGCATCGCCAGCACGATAGGGGATGGACAGGCCGCCGCCGGCCGAAATCGCGTGCAGGTCCACGCCCGCTGCCTTGGTGCGCTCGACCAGCTTGACCATGGCGCCGCAGACTTCCTGCAGATGGCCGTAGTCCACGCCCGAGCCGATGTGCATATGCAGGCCGGCCAGCACCAGGCCGCCGGCCTTGATGGCGTCCAGCGCGGCTTCCAGTTCGCTGTGCCAGATGCCGTGCTTGCTGTGCTCGCCGCCGGTGTTGGTCTTGTTGCTGTGGCCGTGGCCGAAGCCGGGGTTGATGCGCAGCCAGACATGGTGGCCCCTGGACACGGCGGCCATCTGGTGCAGCATGTCGATGGAGCCCGCGTTCACAGGCACCTGGTGCTCCACCACGGTGGCCAGCGTGGCCTCGTCCATCACGTCGGCCGTGAAGACGATGTCGGCAGGCTCGCCGAAGCCGGGCGTGAAGCCCGCCGCCAGCGCGCGCAGGACTTCGCCGCGCGAGACCGCATCCACCTTCACGCCCTGCTCGCGCATCAGCTTGAGTATGTGGATATTGGAGCAGGCCTTCTGGGCAAAGCGCACGGTGTCGAAAGCCTTGAGCTGGGCAATGCGCTCGCGGATGGTGGCGGCGTCATAGACCCACAGCGGCGTGCCGTACTGGTCGGCCAGGTTCCAGAGCTGTGCGGGAGAGAAGGGGTTTGCCATGGCGGTCTCTTGAAAGGGAATAGTTCCGCGCATCATGCACGCGGCTATCTATTCAGTCCAATAGCTTGATTTTTGAAGATCATTCAATATTGATATGCTTTGAACATGACTGATTCAGAAGCTTCGCAGCGCATCACCCATCGCCATATCGAGGTGTTCCGTGCCGTCATGACGGCGGGCAGCGTCACGGGAGCGGCGCAACTGCTCTATACCTCGCAGCCCACGGTCAGCCGCGAGCTGGCGCGCATGGAGCAACTGCTGGGCTATGCACTGTTCGAGCGCGTGCAGGGCAGGCTGCGCGCCAATGCGCGGGCCTTGCTGCTCTGGGACGAGGTGCGGCGCAGCTGGCAAGGCCTGGAGCGCGTGATCGACCGCGCCGTGGAGCTGGGGCGCCCGCAGGGCGCGAGCATCAGCGTGCTGTGCCTGCCGGCACTCAGCCATGCCTTGCTGCCGGGCGCGCTGGCGCGTCTGCAGGCCAGTCATGGCGCCGTGGCCGTGAGCGTGAGCACCCAGGAGGCACCGCTGCTGCAGGAATGGATGGCGGCCCAGCGCTTCGATTTGGGCCTGTCCGAGCTGGCCGAGGCGCCGCCGGGCACACGCAGCCAGCCCTTGCCGGCCATGGACGAAGTGGCTGTGCTGCCTGCCAACCACCCGCTGGCGCAGAAAGCGCTGCTGAGCGAGCGGGACTTTGAAGGCGAGTCCTTCATCAGCCTGGCGCGCGACGACCCCTACCGGGCCCAGATCGATGCGGTGTTTGCCCGCGCCGGCGTACAGCGCCGGCTGAGCCTGGAGACCGCCAGCGCCGTTGCCGTCTGCGCCATGGTCCAGCATGGCCTGGGTCTGGCCATCGTCAACCCGCTGACTGCGCGGGCCTGTGCCGGCCCGCAGCTGGTGGTGCGGCCGCTGGCGTTTTCGATAGCGTTCCAGGTGCACATGTTGCTGCCGCTGCACCGGCCTGCCGATGCGGGCCTGCCCTGGCTGACGACGGCACTGGAGCAGGAGGCACTCAGCCTGCTTGGGCACAGGCGCTGAATTCGGCGATAGGGCTTTCGCCGGTAAGCTTGCGCAAACTTCTATGTTGCAGTGCACAATAAAACGCCTGAATGCAAGGAGTTACACATGCCTGAATCCGCCATCCCCCACCGCACGGCCAGCGAGCTGCTGGACATCAGCATGGCCGTGCCTCAGGTCATCAACCACCGGCTCACGCGCATGGCGCTCAGCGGTCCGGTGCTCTCTGCGCGCGATCAGAAGGAGTTCACGCGCATGGTGGTGGAAAAGCAGGTCGCCTTCAGCCAGGCCTGGCTGACCATGGGGGCTGAAATGTTCAAGGTGCAGCAGCAACTGTGTCTGGCCTGGATGCGCAACCCCTGGACCATGAGCCAGAAGCTGCCCGTGGCGGCCGACAAGGTGGCGGCCAGAAGCCTGGCGCCGATTCGCCGCAAGGCCGTGGCCAATGCCAAGCGCCTGTCGCAGACCAGCCTGAAATAAGCGGTCAGCAGCCGCCAAACCTAGACCCTGATGCGCTCTACCAGTCGTTGACTGGTCTCGTCCAGCCCCGTCAGCTCCACGCGGCAGCCATGCTGGCGCAGACGCTCCATCACCTTGTCCAGCGCGCCCACGGCAGTGATGTCCCAGAAATGAGCGCCACTCACATCGATGCGGGCCTGCTTGCCGGCTGCGGCACGCACGTCGAAGGCTTCGATCAGGGCATCGGCCGAGGCAAAAAACACCTGGCCGCTCACCGTCCAGGTATAGATATCGCCAGCCTCGTCCAGGCTGCCCCGGACCTGCAGCATATGGGCCACCTTGAAGGTGAAGAACACGCCCGAGAGCAGCACGCCTGCCACCACGCCGGCGGCCAGATTGTGGGTGGCGATGGTGATGACCACCGTCACCAGCATCACCGAGCTGGACAGGCGCGGGTGGCGCACCAGATTGCCCAGCGACTTCCAGTCGAAGGTCGAGACCGACACCATGACCATGATGGCCACCAGAGCAATCACCGGCACCTGGGACACCCAGGGCTTGAGGGCGACCATGAGAATCAGCAGAAATACCCCGGCAAACAGGGTGGACAGACGACCGCGGCCGCCGTATTTCACATTGCCAACGGCCTGGCCTATCATGCCGCAGCCCGCAATGCCGCCGAACAGGCTGGCCGAGACATTGGCCAGGCCCAGGCCCGTGCACTCGCGGCTCTTGTTGCTGGGCGTGCCCGTCAGGTCGTCCACCACGGCGGCCGTGAGCACCGACTCCAGCAGGCCCACCATGGCAATGGCCAGGGCCGGCAGGGCGATGATGCGCAGCGTCTCCAGACTCGCGGGGATTTCGGGCAGGGCGAACAGCGGCAGGCTGTCCGGCAGATGACCCAGATCGGCCACGGCCTTGAGAGGCAGACCCATGAAGCTGCCCAGCAGCGTCAGCACCAGCACGCAGATCAGTGGTGAGGGAATGGCGGTCAGTGCCTTGAGCTGAAGCCTCTGTCCCAGCCAGGGCAGGCCGTAGATCAGGGCCAGGCCCAGGGCCAGCATGGCCCAGGTGGCGGTGTTGGCTCCCTGCAGATGCGGCAGCTGGGCTGAAAAGATCAGAATGGCGAGCGCGTTGACAAAACCCGTGCGCACCGAGCTGGAGACAAAGCGCACCAGGCTGCCCATCTTGCACAGGCCGAAGGCGATCTGCATGGCGCCGGCCAGAAGGCCCGCGGCCAGCAGATATTGCAGACCATGCGATGCGACCAGCGGGGCCGCCACCAGGGCCACCGAGCCGGCTGCTGCCGAGACCATGGCCGGACGTGCACCGAACACGGCAATCACGATGCTGATGATGAAGGAGGCATACAGCCCCACGGCCGGGTCCACGCCCGCGACAAAGGAAAAGGCAATGACCTCGGGAATCAGCGCAAACGTGGCGACGGCGCCGGCCAGCAGCTCACGCGGCACGCTGGGCGCCCATTCGGCGCGCCATCGGCTCAGGGAAAAATGGGGATTCATATCGCAGCAGCAAGTGAGGCGCTGCCCATGCAGAGCAGGCAGCGCCGGTGGGCGATATTAAGCAGTGCCCCGGACTTTTGCTGCGCGAGGGTCAGGCCGGGCGCTTGAAGCACACCATCTTGGGCCTGAAGCGCTGCAGCACCTCGCCACGCTGGTTCCTGGTGTGGGAGAGCACGCGCACCAGGGCCCGGTTGGGTTTGGACTGGGAGGGAATGATCTCCACGATTTCGGACTCCACCTGCAGCACGTCTCCGGGGCGCGTGGGCTGGGGCCAGGCCAGCTCTTCCATGCCGCCGCCGATCACACCGTCGGCCAGGGGAATGCTCTGCGTCACCAGCAGCATGCTGATGGAGGCTGTGTGCCAGCCGCTGGCGGCCAGACCCTGGAAGAAGGTGTTCTTGGCGGCTTCGGGGTCGAGGTGAAAGACCTGGGGATCGAACTGCCTGGCATAGGTAATGATTTGCGCCTCATCCAGCGGGTAGCCCTCGCTGATGAACTTCTGGCCTACGTACAGGTCATCCAGATACAGTTTCTCGCTCATTGGCGTCCTCTTTCATGCCGGTGTATGGGGTGGCTGACAGTATGCGCGGCGGCGGTCCGGGCCGCTGTTGCCAAGGTGCCATGGCGCTATGCTCGGACGCATGAATTTCGAGTTTGAAGATTCCGAGGTTGCGGCAATCAGCCTGCAGAACGGCGCACTGCAGATCCGCTTTTCCGCCGCCCGTGTGCATGACGGTGACCGAACCGGGGCCGGTGAGGGCCTGTGGCAGCCATTGCTATTGATATGCAAGCAAATTGCGCAGGCTGACAAAGGGCTGGAGGCGGATTTGACTCCAATATTGGTCGCCGTGGGCAGCGTCCGGCAAGCGCAACTGCATATTGCCGGGCAGCGCCTGCGCAGCCTGCCCCTGCCTTTTGTCAGCGATGCCGATTTTGTGCTGGAGCTGGAAATGGGCAACGGCCTGTTCTGCAGCCTGCAGGGTCGGGGCCTGGAGTTGAGGGCGCCGGCAAGCCAATGCTCCGTGGGCTCCTATCAGTGCTAAGACCGATTCGAAGCTGCCTTGTTCTTGATGCCTGACTCTGAATCAGAGACACGGGGCCAGGGCTTGATCCTTGGTTGGCCGCTTGGCAGCGGGTGTGCCGCCCGCTGCCAAGTGCCTAAGAGAGCTTAGAACTCCAGGTTGTCTATGAGCCTGGTGCTACCCAGGCGTGCAGCGCCCAGGGCCACCAGTTCGCCGCTGCGCGCATCGACAGGTGTCTGCAGATCGCTGCGCTGGCGCACGCTCAGATAGTCGGGCTCCCAGCCCTTGGCGCGCAGCGCGGCCATGGCCTGCGTTTCGAGATCGGCAAGATTGCCGCCCTGGCGCGCGGCATCGGCCAGGGCCTTGAGCGCCTGGGACAGCGCCATGGCCTGCACGCGCTGCTCATCGCTGAGGTAGCCGTTGCGCGAGCTCAGTGCCAGGCCACTGTTGGCACGCGCCGTGGCGCAGCCGATGATCTCTATGGGCAGGGCGAACTGCTGCACCATGCGGCGGATCACCATCAGTTGCTGATAGTCCTTCTGTCCGAAAACGGCCGTGCCGCCGCCCGTGGTGGCAAACACGGCCTGGAACAGCTTCATGACCACGGTGCAGACGCCGGTGAAGAAGCCGGGGCGGAAGTGTCCTTCCAGAATGTCGGCCAACTGTGCATCGGGCAGGACCTTGAAGGTCTGCGGCTCGGGGTAGAGGTCTTTTTCCCTGGGGGCGAAGACGATGTCGCAACCCTCGGCCTCCAGCTTGGCGCAGTCGGCATCGAAGGTGCGCGGGTAGCTGTCGAAGTCTTCGTGAGGCAGAAACTGCAGGCGGTTCACGAAGATGCTGGCCACGGTCACATCGCCGTGCTGGCGGGCCTGGCGCACCAGGGAGAGATGGCCTTCGTGCAGATTGCCCATGGTGGGCACGAAAGCAGGGCGGCCGCGACCGGCCAGGGCGGCGCGCAGGTCGGCGATGGTGTGAACGATTTGCATGACTCAAACAATGGGGAAAACAAAAACAAAAACCCGGACTCACCAGGCGTGCAGGGCATTGTCGGGGAAGCTGCCATTCTTGACGGCCTGCACATAGGCCTCCATGGCGCCCTTGACGCTGCCTGCATCGGCCATGAAGTTGTGCACGAACCTGGCCATCTTGCCCAGGTTCACGCCCAGCATGTCGTGCAGCACCAGAACCTGGCCGGCAGTGCCATTGCCCGCGCCAATGCCTATGGTGTGGCACAGCGGCAGCTCTTGGGTCAGCTGGGCGGACAGGGCTGCGGGCACCATCTCCAGCACCAGCATGGCGGCCCCGGCGTCCTGTAGTTCCAGCGCATGCTGGCGCAGCGTGGCGGCGGCCTGTTCGTCCTTGCCCTGGACGCGGTAGCCGCCCAGTGCATGCACGGTCTGTGGCGTCAGTCCCAGGTGGGCGCAGACGGGCACGCCGCGATCGACGAGAAAGCGCACGGTGGGAGCGGTCCAGCCGCCGCCTTCGAGCTTGACCATATGGGCGCCGGCCTGCATCAGCTGGCAGGCACTGCGCATGGCCTGTTCGGGACTTTCGGCATAGCTGCCGTAGGGCATGTCGGCAATCACCCAGGCCGTGGCCTGGGCGCGATGCAGGCCGCGCGTGACGCTGGCCGTGTGATAGGCCATATCCTGAAGCGTCACGCCCACGGTGCTGTGCAGGCCCTGGCAGACCATGCCCAGCGAGTCGCCGACCAGGATGCATTCGACACCGGCAGCATCGGCCACGGCGGCAAAAGTGGCGTCATAGGCCGTGAGCATGGTGATTTTTTCACCGGCCGCGCGCATCTGGGACAGGCGCGGCAGGCTGACGGGGCGGCGCTGGGGCTGGGGCGAAGAAGGGGGGATGGTGCCGTAAGGCGTGCCGGTAGCGGTCATGGGATGTCTCCTGGTCTTGTCTATGGCGGGCCCCGCAGAAAAGCCTGCAGGCAAATTTGCCCGCGAGTCTATGCGATGCTGCGCTGCAGCGCCACGTTGAAAAAGGGTAGGGCTGCTGTCGGCCACCTTACTATGCTGTGTGGCCATGCATTGCATGGCCCTGCGTTCTGAGGCCTTCCATTTCTTTTTGCACAAGGTTGTTCATGCCCATGCTCGAGTCCCCGCTGCCCTCGGTTTCAGCGCCTGTGCCAGCCGTTGCCTGGCAGGGATTGCGCAACGTGAGCTGGCTGGAGTCGCTGTCCGACGAGAGGCTGTCGGTGCTGGCGGGGCAATGCCTTTGGCACCGGCTGGAGTCGGGACAGGTGCTGCACGGGGCCTATACCGATGAGCGCATGTACATGCTGATCAACGGCCAGCTCAGTGTCGGCAGCTACAGCACCAGCGGGCGGGCCATGATTCTGGGTTATCTGGAGCCCGGTTTCTTTTTTGGTGCTTTCGCCCCCAAGCCTCTGGTCAGGCATGTGTCCGTGCAGGTGCAGGCCACGCATGAAAGCCTGGTGGCATCGCTTTCCAGTGCCGAGCTCGAAGCCTTGATCATGAGCGATGTCCTGGTCATGCGGGCCGTGGTCCAGCGGCTTAGCGAGCTGGCCGGGGTGCTGGCACGGCGTGTGGTCAGCCTGGGAACCCTCACGGTGCGGGGCCGCCTGCATGCCCAGTTGCTGGAGCGGGCCGAGATGGCGGGAATCGAGAACGACGAGGCCCTGCTGTCGCCGGCTCCGCGCCAGAACGATCTGGCCTTGATGCTGGGCACCAGCCGCGAAGAGGTCGCACGCGAGATGTCGCGGCTTACGCGCCTGGGCCTGCTCAGACGTGAAGGGCGCAATTTGCGTCTTTGCCGCGTCGATGGCCTGCGGCTGCTGCTCGAAGAAGCACATTGATTTTTCGTAATATGAAATGAGTTTTTGCGTGAGAAAACGCACAGACGGCCCCTGGGGGCAGGGCGCATAGTTCAGTCGTGCAGCACGCGGCAGGTCTTCTTTCCGCCGCTGCGCCTTTGAAAGGATTGAAAATGCGCTCCCTCACCCGTTTGTTGACCGCCGCCGTGCTGACCGCCAGCGCAGCGGTTGCCATGGCTCAAGACCTCCCCCAAACTTCCGTAACCTCCAGCAAAAGTCGTGCCGAAGTGATGGCCGACCTTGAGATGTACCAGCGTGCAGGCCTGGGCTATATGCCCACGCCTGCGGCTTATGTCGAAACAGAATTCAGCACCGAGTACCGCAAGGCTTATGCCGAATACCAGCGTCTGCTGGCCAGCCCCGCCTACACGGCTGCCGTGGCCAAGTACCAGTCGCAACTGGGCGGCAAGTAATAGAGTTCTCTCTTAGCCATCCGATAGAGGTGGCCCATTGGTGGATGCGCGCTGAGGGATTCCTTCAGCGCGTTTTTTTATGCCGGCAATGCCAGGCTGATGGATATAGCAAGTTTGATAGCATTCAGCGCATATTGATAGTGTGCTTGCAGGTGATCTGACTTGAAAACCGTTCTTGATTTCACCGCTCCCTGGCAGACGGATGCTGCCCGTTTGCAGCATGGCTTTGGCGAGCCCGAGAAGGTCTTGCAAGCGTATCGGCCCGAGGACGTGCCTGCCGTGCTGGAAGCCGTGCAGCAGGCTGCCGAGCAAGGCCTGTGGTGCGTGGGCTGGCTGGCCTACGAGGCGGCCAGCGGGTTTGATCGCGCCTATGCCGAGACCGTGCATAGGAATTCCGCTGGCCAGCCGCTGGTCTGGTTCGGCCTGCATCGCGCGCCGTCGGCTGCCTGTGGGCAGAACCCGCCCGTGTCTTCTGCGGCAATACATTGGCAGACGGCTCTGAGCCGCGAACAGTTCGATGCCCATGTGGCGCGCATTCATGCGGCCATTGCGGCGGGCGACTGCTATCAGATCAATTACACAGCCCCCTTGACTGCAGAGCTTTCGGGTGAGAAAGAGTCCGACACTTCCGCACTGGCCCAAGAGCTGTTTGCAAGGCTGCAGCAGGCCCAGCCCGGAGGCTATGCGGCGCTGGTCGACAGTGGTGACATGCAGGTGCTGTCGCTGTCCCCGGAGTTGTTTTTCGACTGGGACGGCGAGCGGATTCTGACCCGCCCCATGAAGGGCACGGCGGCGCGTGGCAAGACCCCCGAAGCCGATGCACGGGCTGCTCAAGCCATGCGCGAATCGGCCAAGGAGCGGGCCGAGAACGTGATGATCGTGGATTTGCTGCGCAACGACCTGTCACGCATAGCCGTGCCGCACAGCGTGAAAGTGCCACAGCTGTTTCAGGTCCAGGCACTGCCGGCCGTCTGGCAGATGACCTCGGATGTGGTGGCACGCACGCGCCCGGATGTGCGACTGGTGGATGTATTCGGGGCGCTGTTCCCTTGCGGCTCGATTACCGGGGCGCCCAAACGCCAGGCCATGCGCCTGATTCGCGAGCTGGAGCCCGAGCCTCGTGGCGTCTACTGCGGTGCGCTGGGCGTGGTGCGACCCGGGGCCAAGCCGGGGAGTATTCACGCAACTTTCAATGTTCCCATTCGCACGGTGGTGCTCAAGAACGGGCGCCTGAGCTGCGGCATAGGCAGCGGCATCACGGCCAGCGCCAATGCGGCTGACGAATGGATGGAATGGCAGCACAAGCAGGCTTTTCTGAAGGTGCTTGAGCAAGGTGTTGGAGCATGAACACGAATCTTGAGATCCTCGAAACCCTGGCGCTCAAGGAAGGCCGCTGGCAGAACTGGGCCTTGCATTGGGCGCGCCTGCAGATCACGGCGCAGCATTTTCGCTATCCCTTGATGCAGATGCAGCTGGAGTCCGATATGGAGCGCATGGCAAGACAGACTCATGCCATGGGCGAGTGGCGAGTGCGGCTGGCGCTTTCGATCACGGGTGAAGTGCAGATCACGGCCGAGCCCCTGCCGCCCACGGTCCAGCCGGTGGCGCTGCAACTGGCGCATCAACCCATTGCAAACGCGGTGGCGCATAGCGATGTGGTGCGTTTCAAAACCTCGGTACGTCAGCATTACGACGCTTTCAAGCCCCGGAGCGCCGGCATTTTCGATATCGTGCTTTTCAACGAGGACGGTCAGATCACCGAAGGCACGCGCGGCAATATTGCCGTGCAGCTGGATGGGCGCTGGGTCACCCCGCCGCTGCAATGCGGGCTGCTGCCGGGCGTGGGGCGGGCACTGGCCCTGTCCCAGGGCCGGCTGACAGAGCAGGTGGTGACGTTGCAAGAGGCAAGCCATGCCAGCGGCTGGGCCTTTATCAATAGCCTGCGTGGCTGGCTGGATGCTCGTTTGATCGCCTAGGCCTGGTTTGTTATCGTGCGGATGTAAGCAACCTGGAGGAGTCTCAGCCATGGATGACGACGACTTTGATGCCCTGTATCTGGACCTGATGAAGGAATTCCTGGCCACTGCCACGCCCCTTCAGTGGCTGGCCGTGGTCACCACCATGAACTACGACAACGGCAGCGCGTTGCCCGATTGGATCAGCAAGCATCCCAAGCTGGAGCCGGCCGTTGCCAAGGCCTTGTACTGGTATCAGCAGCCGGGCTACTTCCAGCACTATGCTTCGCAGGACAAGGTTCCCAGCATCAATCGCTCAGGCTGGGCCCGTGTGCAGGCTCTGAGCCAGCGCTTTGAACAGGGCAATCTTGCTCCCGCCACCATTGGCTGGGATCCGGCCAACGATCTGGCCTCGCCCACGGGCAATGAAAAGCATCCTGGCTATGACTGGACCAGCGAAGCCGTCAAGGGCGATGAAGCCAAATGGCAGATTCCGGCCATCATGCTGCAGGCCGTGCCCGGCGAGCAACCCGATATCTATGCCTATGTCGACGAGCATGGCTGGGAAGACGGGATGCCGCCCCATGTCCAGGAGGAGCTCAATGCCGCCATGGATGGAGATGAGGTCGAGGATGAGGATTAGCGCCTGAGAGCCTGGTTGCTGCGCTCATGCAGGTTTCTGCTTTGGGCACTACGGCGCATGAAGTGGCAGATGGCCGTGCTCCGGATGAAGCCGCTGCCGCCGGGTTCGTAGCTGGGCCGGTTCAGGCAATCCAGTGGCTGATGAGTGAAACAGCTCTTTGGGTATCTTCTAACGATACCTTGTGAAGAAACTCTTGGCTTGAGAGAATGGATTTTCTACTATCCGTTCACCACAACTTTCGAGACAAGCTCATGAACTCTCAAGCCGTCACCAGCCACAAGCCTTCAACCGCCTTTGTCGGAGCATCCTGGGCCGCCTTGCTGCTGGGTGTCGTAGCCTTCATGGCCGGGCTGTGGAATGCAGCCATGCAGCTCAACGAGAAAGGCTTTTACTTTGCCGTGCTGGTGCTGGGTCTGTACTCGGCCATCTCGCTGCAAAAAACCGTGCGCGACAAGCTCGAAGGCGTTGCCGTGACCGGCATTTACTTCGGCATCAGCTGGGTGGCGCTGATCATCGCGGTGCTGCTTCTGGGCACAGGTCTCTTCAACGCCACGTTGCAGCTCAGCGAAAAAGGTTTCTATGCCATGGCTTTTGCACTGGCTCTGTTTGGCGCGATTGCCGTGCAGAAAAACACCCGCGACAGCCTGAGCGCCGACGATGGAACAGCAGAGCGCAAGCGCAGCAAGAACGAGCGCAGCGGCCCCGCTCTGGTGGTGACCGATCCCGCCAAGCCCGCCGATGTGCCCGAGCAGGTGGCCAACAACCGCTAAGCCGGGAAAGCGTTTGACGGCTGAAACTCAGGCGCTCCTTTGGGGCGCCTGATTGCGTTGGCACAACTGAAGCTGCTGCGCCACAAACTGCTTGAAGACTTCCTGCAACACTGCATGGGCCGTCGCATCTTCGGGCCGGGTCTGCAGCTGTGCCAAGGCCAGGGTCGCAGCCTCGAAGCTGGAGAGCTGCCCGGGCAGATGGGCCTTGCGGATGGCGTAGCCGGAGTCCTCCACGTCGAGCAGGGGCAGGCGGGGCAGGGCCTGCAGTGCAGGATTGAGATAGAGCATCTTGCGGCTTTTGCGCCAGGTGCCGTCGATGACCACCAGCCGAAGGCGCTCTGGCGGCTGTGGCCAGGGCAAAGGCAGGGGGCTGGCCGCAGCCAGACCCAGGGCGGCATCCTGCTCTGCGGTATCGGGGTAGAGCAGCAGGCTGTGGCGTGGCGCAGTATCGGTATCGGCCCAGTTGCCCCATCTGCCATGCAGAGCCGCTTCCAGCTCGGCAGCATCGAATTCCTCGCCCACCATGACCCTGCTGTGCGGCAGGCACAGATGCAGCAGATGCCCCGTGCCCTTGGCTTCGTGCACTTCCATGGGGTGCATGAGGATCAGCACCTCCACCTGGTGCGCAACCGCCTGAGCCAGCGAGCAGATGCAGGTGCGCAGCGCTCGGTGACAGTCGGGGCAGCGGGGGCGAGGGTCAGGTCTGCTCATGATTCAAGAACTGTTTGAGCCTTTGGTGCAAGGTGATTTCTATTCAAGCCGATGTCCCTGATACAACAACGCCCGCAAGCAAGAGCTGCGGGCGCTGTGGCGGGAGTCGTGAAGGACTTAGAGGCGACCCTTGAAGTAGGTGGCCTTGTCCATATCGGATACGTCCACGCTCAGTTGCACCATCACCTCGGCAGGCTGGGGCACGAGGCGGCGCAGCACTTCGGCAATACCGTCCGACATCTGCTTCTTGGCTTCGGTGCTGCGGCCTGCCATCAGCTGCAGGTGCACATGGACAAAGCCGCGCTTTTCGGGCTGGGTACCGATATAGACATGGTCCATGTTCAGGCAGGCAATACGGGCCTTTACATCGGCTTCATCGAGAACGGTGGGGTGGGAGCAGACCACTGCGTTGATGTCGCGCATCAGTTCGCGCTCGTTCAGGCCGGTCAGGTTGTCGGTGTATTCAATATGCAGATGAGGCATGGAGTTCTCTCGCTCGGTGTTGGAGGCAAAAGCCGTTTTTACAGCATCTGGGTGGGCACTTTGTGGCGCAGCTCGACCTGTTTGTTGCTGTCGTCCACAAAGACCAGCTGGGGCTGGTGCTCGGCCACATCGCTTTCATGAACCTGGGCGAAGGCGGCAATGATGAGCAGATCGCCCACGCTGGCCCGGCGGGCAGCCGAGCCGTTGACGGAAATCATGCCCGTGCCGCGCTCGCCCTTGATGGCGTAGGTCACGAAGCGCTCTCCGTTGTCGATATTCCAGATATGGACCTGTTCGTTTTCAGCAATGTTGGCGGCATCCAGCAGATCCTCATCGATGGCGCAGGAGCCTTCGTAGTGCAGCTCGCATTGCGTGGTCTTGACGCGGTGGATCTTGGATTTGAGCAGGGTGCGGAACATGGTTGTCTCTCTGGGGCGCTTTGCGCGTTGCTGGAATGGGGCAGGCCTGTGCTTGCGAAAAATCACGCAAGTCTAAATGCGATCGGCAAAACCCATGTAGTTCATTGAGGGCATTGACAGGGAAATGCGGCGCTAGCGCATTCCCGATGTCGATAGGCTCATGTAGGACGATGTGACGATTGTCGTTGTGATTGTTGTTTTATTGCGACTTTAAGGGTTGTAACTAATGTTTCATTTTCACTTTGTTTAATGACTTCAGTCCCAGACGGGGCCCGTCCAAGGCAGGCCGTAGCCGTACTGCATGGGCTTTCTCATTTCTACAAACACAGTGAACAGCATGAAACGAACTCTTCTCGCCCTTGCCGCCCTGACCGTCTCCGCCGGTGCCCTGGCCCAATCCAGCGTTACCGTCTTCGGCGTGGCCGACGTGTCGGTGGCCCACATCTCCACGACCGGCAAAAGCGTTTCCGGCCT
Organism: Comamonas thiooxydans; assembly: GCF_002157685.2. Classification (NCBI taxonomy): domain Bacteria; kingdom Pseudomonadati; phylum Pseudomonadota; class Betaproteobacteria; order Burkholderiales; family Comamonadaceae; genus Comamonas; species Comamonas thiooxydans. Next base: position 4,872,896 of record NZ_AP026738.1, on the reverse strand, counting down.
GGCCAACGGCGGCAACTCCAGCAGCCGTCTGGGCTTCCGTGGCGTGGAAGATCTGGGCGGTGGCCTGAAGGCCGATTTCTGGCTGGAAGGCAGCCTGAGCGTGGATGACGGCACGGCTTCCGGCTTCAAGTTCGATCGCCGCTCCACCGTCAGCCTGCTGGGCAACTTCGGTGAAGTCCGCCTGGGTCGCGACAAGACTCCCGCCTACCAGAACCTGGAGACCTTCCACGCCTTCGGTGACACCGGCATGGGTGCCATCAACGGCCATAACCTGATCAGCGGTTCGGCTGCAGGTACTTCCGAGGGCTCCAACCCCAAGCGCAACTCCAACGCCATCAGCTATCTGCTGCCCAAGCTGGGCGGCGTTTACGGTCAGGTGACCCACAGCTTTGGCGAGCAGGCCGACGACCACAGCCTGGCCAGCTCCACCGGCCTGCGACTGGGTTATGCCAACGGTCCTCTGAACGTTGCTGCAGCCTACGGCATCGCACGCGGCGGTACGGCTGCCGCTGGCATGGACTACAAGACCATGAATCTGGGCGCCTCCTACAACTTCGGCATTGTCACCCCCATGCTGCTGATCGCTTCCGATCGAGGCAACGGCAAGCGTGTCGACCTGTACAGCCTGGGCGTGAAGATGCCTCTGGGAGCCGGCGAACTGCGCGCGGCCTACACCTGGTACAAGGACAAGAAGCAAAACGATGCGGACTCCCAGCGTCTGGCTCTGGGCTATGGCTACAAGCTGTCCAAGCGAACCGAAATCTATGCTGCTGTGGCACGCATGAGCAACGACGACAAGGCTTCCCGCAAGCTGGGTTCGTCGCTGAGCCCTACACCCGCTGTGGGCAAGAGCCTGACGGGTTACGAAATCGGCCTGCGCCACAATTTCTAAGAGCATGGGCATCAGAGAGCTGCGGCGGCTGCCGCGCTCTCCTGCCTGATGATCTTGCCGAGTTAGGCCTCCTGGTGGGGAAGCCGTCTGACTCTCAGCAAGCTGGCCCCGCAATAGCGGGGCCTTTTTTTGGGTTTGTTTTTGGGTTGATGCGGCGGCTGTCTTCAGGACAGATCGAGCACGCAGCCGTCGCCAATGCTGTCGCGCCAGACACGGATGCGGCTGGGCGCAGGCTCAAGGTCGGCCAGGGCGTTGGCGATGAAGAGACTGAGGTTTTCCAGCGTGGGCTTGCCCAGGCCAGGCACTTCATCGAGAAAGTGATGGTCGAGCTGGTCGCGCAGCAGCTCCAGACGCGCGCGCAGGTGGCCGAGGTCGATGACCATGCCGTTGTCCGGATTGCGCGGCCCGGTCACGCTGACTTCCGCCCAATAAGTGTGGCCGTGAATACGGCGGCTGCCCTCGGTCTCGATAGCGCGCTCCAGGGTATGGGCGGCATCGAAGAAAAAACGCTGGTGAACGGTGAACTGCATATCAGTGATCGGTGGCGCTGAGCATTGCCTTCGGCCTTTGAGCTGGGAACAGACCCCATGGCGCACGGCCAGCAAGGGCCGCCCCGCAGCAAAGGTCGTCGTCCCCCTGGGGGGAAGGCGCGAAGCGACTCAGGGGGGTCATCTAATGCCCGTGAGCTTGTGGGTTTGCAGGCTCAGGCGCCAGCCGGGGCGCTGCATGCATTGCGCGATACAGGCGGCAATATTGCTGCTCTGCTGGGCATTGTCCATGGGCTGCAGAAAATAGTGCTGGAACTCGGTGCTGGCTTCAATGGCCGCCAGATCGAATGTGGGCTGAGGCCAGACCAGCTTGAGCTCCTGGCCGCTGCGCTGAATCCAGTCGGCACCGGCCTTGGGGCTGATGCACAGCCAGTCTATGCCTTCGGGTGCGGCCACCGTGCCGTTGCTTTCCACCGAGATACGAAAACCGCGCGCATGCAGGGCTGCGATCAGGGCCTGGTCGACCTGCAGCAAAGGCTCGCCGCCCGTCAACACCACCATGCGGTGCTGGCTGTCGTCGGCAGGCCACTGGCTCAGAATGCGCTCGGCCAGTTCATCGGCCGTGGCGAACTTGCCGCCAAGGGTGCCGTCGGTGCCGACAAAATCGGTGTCGCAGAATTGGCAGGTGGCGTTGGGCCGATCCTGTTCACGGCCGGTCCACAGATTGCAGCCCGCAAAGCGGCAGAACACGGCGGGCACGCCGGCCTGGCCGCCTTCGCCTTGCAAGGTGTAGAAGATTTCTTTGACGCTGTATGTCATGTCGAATGTGTCGCGTCAAAGCGCGGTGGAACAAGGGGCCGCTACGCAGCAGCCCTGGATGTGAATGTAAGCCCTTGCTGAACTTCTGGTGGGCCATAGGGTTACAGGGCTGTTGCCTTGCAACCGGTTTCAAGCCTCACACCGGGGTATAGGCCAGACGCACATAAATGGGCGCATAGGCTTCGGCCTGGGTGATTTCGATCAGCGTTTCCTTGGCCAGCTCCAGCATGGCGATAAAGGTCACGACCAGCACGGTCGAGCCTTTTTCCGGGTTGAAGATGCGCTCGAACTCCACGAAACGCTGGCCCTGCAACTGCTTGAGGATCTGGCTCATGTACTCGCGCACCGACAGCTCTTCGCGCGTGATCTTGTGGCTTTGTACCAGCTTGGCGCGCTTGAGGATGTCGCGCCAGGCGGCTTGCAGCTCGCCGATTTCCACATCCGGAAAGCGCGGTTGCAGGCTTTGCTCGATATAGACCGTGGCCTTGAGAAAGTCACGTCCGTAGGTGGGCAGCTGTCCCAGCTGCTGGGCGGCCAGCTTCATCTGCTCGTATTCGAGCAGGCGGCGCACCAGCTCGGCGCGCGGATCCTCGGCTTCCTCGCCGTCCTCCTGCTTCTTGGGCGGCAGCAGCATGCGCGACTTGATCTCGATGAGCATGGCCGCCATCAGCAGGTATTCGGCTGCCAGCTCCAGATTGCGGCTGCGCACCTCGTCCACATAGGTCATGTACTGGCGCGTCACGTCCAGCATGGGGATGTCGAGGATATTGAAGTTCTGCTTGCGGATCAGATAGAGCAGCAAGTCCAGCGGGCCTTCAAAGGCTTCGAGAAAGACTTCCAGCGCATCGGGCGGGATATAGAGATCCTGGGGCAGCGCAAACAGCGGCTCGCCGTACAGGCGTGCAAGAGCCACCTGATCGACGACCGAAGGCGACGGGTCAGGAGCGTCCGGGTTCTGGCCCGGCAACAGGGTCTGTTCTTCAGCCTCGCTCATGGTCTGCTATGGATTGCAGAGCTGAGCGCGCTTGATGAGTAAGCGCTTGAGGCTGATTTCATCGAAAAGATCAGGAGTGGTTGGTCTGGTACACGTAGGGCTGCTGCTCCACGCGGCCGGCACGCAGATCTTCCCAGACTTCATAGTTCACGTCCTTGTCCCACAGCAGGGCGCGACCGGCTTGCTGTTGCTTGTCCAGCTCGGGCTTTTGCTGCTTCAGGTCGTTGATGAAGTTGGTGGTGTCGGAACGGTAGTCGGGGCGACGGAAGAAAGACATATGTGTAAAACCTCTCAGAACAGCGGATTTTAGCCCGTCGCGGACGCCAGGCCCGCTCCGGGCCTTTAGAACGTGCTTGCAATCTCCTCGCGCCGCGACAGAGGCTTTGCGCGGATGGCGAGCCATCGCTTCGAACTCATCCCGCTTGCGCTCCAACGCGGCTGCGCAGAGATCGCAAGCACGTTCTTATAGATCCTTGAGACAGATCTGCGCGAACTCCTTGCAGTCGTCCGAGGCCAGCGGCGAATCGACGATCTTGCGCAGCACGGCGGCAAATTCGCCGGCTCCGACCGGGTTTGGGTCATTGCGCTGGAAGTCCTCGTCCACGCGCATGGTGCGGTCCAGCCAGCCTATTACCTGCACGCTGGGTTGTCGCTCCAGCGACGCCAGCAAGGCCGGGGTGTAGGCGGCCATGGGGTGCTCCTCGATCAGGCTGCCGAACGGGCCGGGGCCGCCGTAGTCCAGTTCGGGATAGGTTTCAATCAGCGTCAGGATATGCGGCAGAACCTGCTCCAGTGCGGCGTCCTGCAGTGTCTCCAGGTGCTCGTAGACGGGATCGATGATCAGCCATTTGTCCTGCTGATCCCGGGCCGCCTGCGCAGCGTTGGTGAATTGGGAAAACAGTTGCTCAAGGGTTGTACTCACGAGGGATGGCTCCGTTTTAACAAGCGTTTGCAAAAGTGGCGCGCGTGCGCGGGTGGCTTGCTGTCAGAATTCGCATTCTGTCTGGCAAGCATTGTGATTCAAGCCCATGAATATTTTTTCCCGTGTGACGGCGGCCCTGGCGGCGGCTGCGATCAGCACCCTGGCACTGCTGGGCTGCGACGAGCAGAAGATCAAGGAGCTGGAGGAAGGCCTGTCCACCGAGGCCGATGTGCGCGCGAAGTTTGGCGAGCCCGAACGCATCTGGAACGAAGAGGATGGCTCGCGCACCTTTGAATACAACCGCCAGCCGGCCGGAGCCAAGAACTACATGATCACCATAGGCGCTGACGGCAAGATGAGTGCGCTGCGCCAGGTGCTGGCCCCGCATGTGTTTGCCAGGATCGTGCCCGGCATGCCGGAAAACGAGGTGCGCCGCATGCTGGGCAAGCCCGCCAAGATGATGACTTACCAGCTCAAGCAGGAAACCGACTGGGACTGGAACTACATCGATCCGCCCACACGCGAGATGCAGTTCACAGTGACCTTCGGCTCCGATGGCCGGGTGCTGCGCACGCTCAACCGCGAACGCCTGCCCGACGAGTCGCGCGGCTGATCGCCAGCAAAGTCCATGGATTTGTTCAAAGCCCTGTTTGCGATGATGCAGACAGGGCTTTTTTGCCTCTGGTCTGGAGAGGGCCTGAATGCTGTGGTGACGGGGGAGTTGAGGTGCTTCTGAATTGATAGCTTTTGGCGCTTTCCCTGTAAGCGATGGATGCCGAAAAGCTTGAATGCACAACGGAGTTGCGCCTGAAATTCCCCTTCGAGATTTGTTGCGTTGCAGCAAATCATGTGCATACAGCATGAGTCCATCCGTAAAATTAAGGGGTTTCCCGGTGTTATCCGCACCGGTTCGCCCCGGTCTTTATCGAGATCATGGGCATCAATCTTGCTGTCTTACCCGACATGTCCACACCGCTATCTTCTTCCGCCAGCTCTGCTCTGGTCGGCAGCATGGATGCCGCCGCTGCTGCTGCACCGGCCACTTCGGGCCTGCGCCATGGCCGCTTCGAGGACGCGCAGGCTCTGTTCACGGGCTCGCTGTTTGTCTCCATCACCATGATGCTGTTTGCGCAGGCGGGGCTGCTCACGGGCAGCACGGCGGGCGTGGCCTTTTTGCTGCACTATGTGACGGGACTGCCTTTCGGTGCCATTTTCTTCGTCATCAATCTGCCGTTCTACTGGTTTGCCTGGAAGCGCATGGGCGCGGAGTTCACGATCAAGACCTTTGTCTCGGTTGCCATGCTGGCGCTGATGGCCGATGTGGGCCCGCGCTTCATTCATATCGACTATCTGAATCCGCTCTATGCAGCCGTGGCTGGAGGCTTGCTGATGGGATCGGGTTGTCTGTTTCTGGCACGGCATCATTCCAGCCTGGGCGGAGCCACCATCGTCTCGCTCTATCTGCAGGACCGCTACGGTATTCGCGCCGGCAAGGTGCAGATGATGATCGACTGCACTGTTGTGCTGCTGGCGCTGGCCATCGTGCCGCTGGAGCGTGTGGCGTATTCGGTGCTTGCGGCGGTGATCATGAGCATGTTCCTGTGGATCAGCCATCGCCCCGGCCGCTATCAGGGTAACTGAGGCCTGTCCTCCATGAAAAAGCCCCGCCCTGGTGCAAACCGGGCGGGGCTTTTTCATGGGGCTTGCCATCAGGCGACGCTGATCGTCTTCTGCGCACTCAGCGTCTGGCCCTGCTCGTCCTTCCACTGCATGTTGAGCTCGCCACTTTCCCGGGCGACAAAGGTGAACTCGATATAGGGGTTCTGGGCAATCGAGATGCCTGGCTCCCAGCTGAACAGCAAGGTGTTGCCCAACCGGGCTTCGAAACGGCTCACGATATTGCGCGGGCGCACCTTGCCCGTGGCCGGATCGGTGCGCAGACCGCTTTCCATGACATGTTCCATCTGCGCGCGCACGCGCAGCACTTCGCCTTTCTTGGGGTTGGCATTGCTGACCCATACGCGAGCTGGTTTGTTCATAGTTATGTTCCTCTCACATGCCGCAGCCGCTGGCGGCTACCGTCGTTGCTTGCTTTGCTACCAGCACCTTGCCGCTTTTCATGCGTGCCAGAGCATGCACGGTCTGCGACTGGGACAGGCGTATGCGGGCCGCCGCTTCGGCCGTTCCGGCCGCTGCGGTGAACTGCATGCGGCAGGCCAGCGGCGAGGGGTTGAGTTCGGCCAGCACGATGATCTCCTCGCACCAGTCCTGCTCGGTGATGGGCAGCGTCACCTTGACCTTGACGGGCACGGCACTGGGGTTGTCGGCCAGCACGGGCACATCGAGCTGCAGACCATCGGCCTGAGTGGCCTTGCCGCCGGTGAATTGCTCCATGAGCTTTTTGAACTCGGCTGGGTTCGGCGCCAGCGGCCCGACCAGGGGAGTCTTGGCTGCGCTGCTGGCTTGCGCCAGAGCCGATGCGGGCAGAGCCAGACTGGCCCCGGCTGCCGCCGCGTTCAGCACCATGCTTCTACGGGTGGTGTTCTTGAACATTGCTTCTCTTCAATCCAATTAACAAAACTTCAAAACTCGCACCGGCTCCAAGTGAGAGACGCCAAGCAAGAGCCGCCTCGCGGCGGGGGCGCCTAGCAGAGGGCGTCGTCCCCCTCCCGAAGAGAGAGGGGGAAGCGGCAAAGCCGCTCAGGGGGAGATTTAAGTGCCCAAGAAATCACCGAATTTGCCGTTGATCCAGGCAAAGTCTTCCTTGACCAGATCGGAGGTGCGCACGTCCATGTCGATCTGGGTCTGGTTGACCTGGCCGCTGGCGTCCACCTCGTATTCGAACTTCACCGAAATTTCCTCCTGAGGGTCGCCGTTGACCATCATGTAGCAGAGGTTGTCGGGCAGTCGGGCCACGACCTCCTTGCCGGCCACGCGCTCGGCAATGTTTCGGGCGACGATCTTGCCGACGTAGTTGGCCACATGGCCGCTCTTGGGGTAGTGGCCGAACTGGGGCGAGATCGCGCCCATCAGATCGCCGACAAAATACACGCGGTCGTCGCTCCTGGCATGGAACAGGCGGTTGTGCATATCAGCCCAGCCCGTGGGCTTGCCGGTGGCGGCATCCTTGCCGATAAGATCGGCCTTCCAGACCATGTCCGCGGCCTGGTGGGGCGGCATGAGGATGGCGTCGTCAAACTTGAAGTCACCCGCAGCGGTCTTGATCTGCTTGTTGAAGGGGTCCACTTCCTTGACGCCGGCATTGGGCACATGGGTGATGATGTCTGCGTACAGCTCCTCGAAAGCCTGCTTGTAGCCCACGCCGATGGGGGCGATCTTGGGCTTGGGGTCGAGGATCAGGATCTTGCCGGGAATCTTGTTCTTCTTGATATGCCAGGCGATCAGGCAGGCGCGCTCATAGGGCGAGGGCGGGCAGCGATGCGGTGGAGGCGGCAGCGTCATCACCAGCGTGCCGCCCTTGAAGTTCTTGACCTTGCTCTTGAGCGAGAGCATTTCCTGATTGGGAATGTAGGCGTTGGGAAAGTGGGTGCGCGTGTAATCGATGGCGCGCTGGTCGTTGCCGAACCAGGCCTCGTAATCGTTGCGAATGCCGCCCGAGAGAATCAGGAAGTCGTACTCGATCAGGCCATGGGCCGTGCGCACCAGCTTTTTGTCGCGCTCGAAACCCGTGACTTCGGTCTGCAGCAGCGTGTAGCCGTATTTGTTGGCCGGGTGCAGCATGTCGCGGTTCACGAAGTCCGTGCCTACTATGTCCACTAGCCACTTGTTGCTCATGGGGCCGGACCAGAAGGTCGGATTGCGCTCCAGCAGCACGACGTCGGAAGCGGGAATCAGCTCGCGCAGATAGCGTGCCGCCGTGAGGCCGCCCCAGCCGCCGCCGCAGATCACGATGCGCGGACCCTTGCCCTTGCGCGGCAGGATGGGCGACTGGCTGCTGATGATGGCGGGTGCAGCCATTGCCGGGCCGGCAGCGGCGCCCAGGGCGAGTGCGGGCGGAGTCCAGAGGAAATGGCGACGTTGCATGAGCATTGCTCCTGTAATGGGAATGGGGCCTGATCCAGGCCTCGGATTCGGGGGAGGGAAGCAAGCTTGGGCGCAGCGCGATGGGATTGCCTCTCAGCCGACACGCGGCACAAGCAGAGCTGGTGGTTGGAGATTCTAGGAGCAGGCCCTGATCCGGAATCGGCGAATACCCAAGCGAAGCCAGCGCTATTGCCGGCGCAGCAGGCGCAGGCTGAGAAGCGCTCCGAGCAGGATGCCGGCAACGGCCGCAAAACTGGCCAGCGACAGCGTGGACAGCCCGCTCAGCCCCTGGCCGATGGAGCAGCCTGCGGCCAGCACGCCGCCAACGCCCATCAGCAGGCCGCCACCAGCGCTGGCTGCCAGGCGGCTGGTGCTGTCAAAGCCTTCCCAGCGCGCAGTGCGGCTGCCCAGTGCTGCGAAAAATGCACCGGCGAGCACGCCCGCCGTCAGCGCCAGGCCTATGCCGGGCTCGCGTCCCACGGACAGTTGCAGATAGAGCAGGGCCTCGGCGATCGGGCCGATGAAGCTCAGCGAGGTGAGGCGGGCCGGCTCGAACTCATCGACCCCGATATGAGCAGTCAGCCACCAGCCTGCGGCCACCAGCAGGCCTATGAGCAACGCGCTGCCCCACTGCACGCGGCTTTGGCGCAGGCCGGGACGCAGCAGGGCATAGGCCAGCAGCAGCAAGGCCAGCGCAAGCGTCAGCAGCCATGTATTCAAGGAAGACAGATAGGCGGGCAAGGTGGCGTGAGCCAGCGTGAGGGGGCTGAGGGTCTGCAGCCACAGGCGCAGAGGCGTCAGCACACCGGTCATGGCCAGTTGCGCACCCAGTGCCAGAAACACGAGGGTGACCAGAGAGCGCAGATTGCCTCCTGCCAGCAGCACCAGGGAGCGTGCTCCGCAGGCGCGGGCCAGCACCATGCCGATGCCGAACAGCAAACCACCAATCAGCACGCCAGCCATGGAAAAGCTGGGCCGCGCGATGGCGGCCAGGCTCAGATTGAGCATTCCCAGAGCCTGCAGCCCCTGCGAGGCCAGCAAGGCCACGGCCAATGCCAGGGCAAAGGCCTGCAATGCAGGTGCCTGGCCGGGTGCGGCTTCCGCGTCCAGCCCCATTTGCTGGCGCAGCCCGCGCAGCAGACAAAACCGCCCCAGCCGCGCCGCCACACCAAAGGCCATGCCCAGCAAAAAAACAGACCACAACAACATATCAATGACTCAAGCAAGGCAAGCGGCAGCGCCGCCTTGAAATACAGCTGCTGCCGGCTTGGGACACGCAAGGGAGGGCCACCAAGCAAGGGCCGCCCTGCCGCGATGGTGGCGTCCCCTTCCCGCAGTGCGAAGCACGTACAGAGAAGGGGAAGGCGCAAAGCGCCTCAGGGGGTGAGCCAGTTAACTACCCCAGATATCCGCGCTGATCGCCTTGTACCAGGCTGCGCCGTAGTCGGCCTCGGCCTTGCGGAAGGCGGCATCGCCGTTCATGGGGCTCACGCCGCCGGATTCGGGTACTTCGATCAGCTTGCCCGCTGCCGTGCGGTAGACGCCGGCCACGGAAATGCCGTAGTCGGTGCCGATCAGGCTGTAGCAGGTGTTGGCAAAGGCCGCCGCAGGCAGGGGGCTGCCGCTCAGCTCGGCGGCAATCGCGGCAGCGGCCACCTTGCCTTGTGTATTGGCGGCAAAGCCGGACTTGGGCATGGGCGCAGCAATCGTAGCGTCGCCCAGCACATAGACATGCTGGACCTGGGTGGACTCAAAGGACTCTGGCTTGACGGGCACCCAGCCGCTGGCGTTGGTCACGCCGGCGCGGTCGGCGATAAAGCCGGCCTTCTGGGGCGGAATGACGTTGAGTACATCGGCCTTGTGCCTGGTGCCGAACGCGGTTTCCACTTCCAGGTTCTTGGCATCCACGCGTGTGACCTTGCCGTCATCGGCCTGCTTGACCCATTCGATCATGTCGCCATAAAGCGCCTTCCAGCCCTGAATGAACAGACCTTGCTTGGAGAAGGCATCCTTGTCGTCCAGCAGCAGAATCTTGGACTTTGGTTTGTGCTTCTTGAGGTAGTGCGCCACCATTGCCGCGCGCTCGTAGGGACCGGGCGGGCAGCGGAAGGGGTTGGCAGGGATGACCATCACGAACTTGCCGCCGTCGGGCATGGCTTCGAGCTGCTTCTTGAGCAGTTGGGTCTGCGCTCCGGCCTTCCAGGCATGAGGGGCGAGCTGCGCGGCCGCCTCGTCATAACCTTCCAGTGCATTCCAGCGCATGTCGATACCGGGCGAGAGTACCAGCTTGTCATAGCTCAGCGCCTGACCGTTGGACAGCAGCACGCGCCTGGAGTCGGTCAGTACCTGGTCGGCCCGCGCGTGGACCACGTTCACGCCAGCCTTGCGCAGACCGCCGTAGCCGTGGCCTATGCTGTCCCAGCTGCGCAGGCCGGCCAGGTACAGGTTGGAGAAGGGGCAGGTATAGAAGCGCTCGGCTGGCTCCACCAGCGTGACCTGGATATGCGGCGCGAACTGGCGCAGATAGCGCGCAGCCGTGGCTCCGCCAAAGCCGCCTCCGATCACGACCACGTGGGCCGAAGCTGCCTTGGCCTGCACGATGGCGGGCACGGCGAAGCTGGCTGCGCCGGCGGCAGCACCACCGAGAATTTGACGACGATTGATCTGCATTTACGGGCCCTTCTTGCTGAACCACTGGGCCAGCGCTTTGAGTTGCTCATCGTCGTAGCCCTTGGCCAGACGGGTCATGACGGTGGCGTCCTTGGCGGTGCCGGCCTTGAAGGCCTGCAGGCGCTGCAGCAGATGGGCCTCAGGCAGGCCGCGCAGCTGGGGAATGACACCCGTCGAGCGGCCGTCCGGGCCGTGGCAGTTGGCGCAGCTGGCGGCCAGCACGGCCACATCCTGCACACGCAAAGAGGTGGCGGCAGAGTTGGCCAGGCTGGGCAGCGGTGCTGCCAGGGCAAAAGCCAGCCATAGCGCAGAGTGCGCTGAAGTGAGCAAGGGTTTCGATCGCATGGGGCCTCCCGTTGTCCCCACGCAAGGCCGCGTGGGGGATTTATGACCTCGATGCCTGAATGTGCGCGGCCTTTGTTATGTGTGGCGAATGTCGAGCATTCTTCTGGGCAGGGGCGGAGCAGGCAGAGCTGATGCAGTCGGATTCTAGAAAGCGGCCCCGTCCTGGCAAGCTCAATATCCCGGTGGTGTAACAGGAAGTTATTGGTTATTTAGTTATGCGCTGCGCTTGTGCTTGCGGGCGCGCACCGGGGCATGAAAAAACCGCATTGTGCTATTTAATATGTAGCGCAATACGGTTTTCTGTGAATGAATGCAGGTGGTTTGTCAGTATTGCGGCGGCAGTCCGTCAGAGGGCGTGGAAGGCGTGGTGTTGGCGGTCGTTGCCGGCATTTCTGCCGCTGCGGGAGCGGTGGCTGACGGATCGCGGTAGCGAATATTCACGCCGCTGGCATCGGGCGGGTCGTCATCCATCAAGGCGTCAGCTGCCTTGCCCACGCCCTTGCCCACGATCTTGGCTGTGCCGATAGCGGCATCGGCTGCCAGACCCACGGCCCCGGCCGTCACGCTGATGGCGGTGCCGGTGACGGCGATCACGGTGCAGCCCGGGAGCGCCAGGCATAAAAAAACTCCAGCCAGCCAGAAGCCGCAGGAGCTTGAGGAAGCACGCCCCCGCGAGGAAACACCGGGCAAGAGCCTAAGGCGGCCCCGCCGCCTCGCGGCGAAGGTGTCGTCCCCCCGGGGGGAAGGCGCCGAAGGCGACTCAGAGGGGATCATGGGATCAATGAATCCGCATGCCGGGCATGGCGCCAGGGAAGGGTTCCAGCACATAGATGCCGGGATGGGCCTTCTCGTCGGCGTGGCTGGCGGCCAGCACCATGCCTTCGGACAGGCCGAACTTCATCTTGCGCGGTGCCAGATTGGCCACCATCACCGTCAGCTTGCCCTGCAGCTGCTCGGGCTGGTACATGCTGCTGATGCCGCTGAACACATTGCGGGTCCTGGGTTGACCGTTCTCGTCCTTCTCGCCCACATCCAGCGTCAGCTGCAGCAGCTTGGTCGAGCCTTCCACCGCCCTGCATTCCAGGATCCTGGCGATGCGCAGATCGACCTTGGCAAAGTCGTCGATGCTGATGGTCTCGGCCAGCGGCTCGCCGCCGGGGGCATTGGGGTCGATCACGGGCTCGGCCTTCTTGGCGGCCTTTTTCTCGGCCTTGGCGGGTTCGGCGGCGGGGGCTGCCTGGCCCGCGGGCGCTTCGAACAGGGCTTCGAGCTGCTTGGGATCGACGCGTTGCATCAGATGCTGGTAGATGCCGATCTGGTGGCCCGCGCCCAGGGGCTTGACCACGTCGGCAAAGCTTTCGGGCGGCACGATGAGGAAGTTGGCGACTTCTGCGGCCACGCCGGGCAGGATGGGGCTCAGGTAGATGGTCAGGATGCGGAAGGCTTCGATGCAGGTCGTGCACACATCGTGCAGGCGGGCATCCATGCCTTCCTTCTTGGCCAGCTCCCAGGGCTTGTTGGCGTCCACATAGCTGTTGACCTTGTCGCACAGCAGCATGATCTCGCGCGCAGCACGGGCCGAGTCGCGGCCTTCGTAGGCGGCGACGATGGCGGCTTGCTGCTCGCGCAGCGCGGCCAGCAGGGTCTGGCCGTCTTCGCTGACCACGCCCAGCCTGCCGTCAAAGCGCTTGCTGATAAAGCCTGCGGCGCGCGAAGCGATGTTGACGTACTTGCCGATCAGGTCGGAGTTGACGCGCAGCATGAAGTCTTCGGGGTTGAAGTCGATGTCTTCGTTCTTGCCGTTGAGCTTGGCGCCCAGGTAGTAGCGCAGCCACTCGGGGTTCATCTTGAGCGACAGGTACTTGAGCGGATCGAGGCCGGTGCCGCGGCTCTTGCTCATCTTCTCGCCGTTGTTCACGGTCATGAAGCCATGCACGCAGATCCTGGTCGGCGTCTTGCGGCCGCTGAACTTCAGCATGGCAGGCCAGAACAGCGTGTGGAAGGTGATGATGTCCTTGCCGATGAAGTGGTACTGCTCCAGATCGGGGTCGGCCATGTATGCGTCGTAGTCTTCGCCGCGCTTGTTGAGTAGTTCCTTGAGCGACGCCAGATAGCCTACGGGCGCATCCAGCCAGACATAGAAGTACTTGCCCGGTGCATCGGGAATCTCGATACCGAAATAGGGCGCGTCGCGGCTGATGTCCCAGTCGTCCAGGCCTTCGCTGGTCGAGCCGTCGGGGTTGGTGCGCACGCCGAACCATTCCTTGATCTTGGCCGCCACTTCGGGCTGCACATGCTTGCCGTTCTGCGTCCACTCGGTCAGGAATTCCACGGCGCGCGGGTCGGAGAGCTTGAAGAAGAAATGCTCGGACGACTTCATCACCGGGGTGGCACCCGACAGGGCCGAGAACGGATTGATGAGGTCGGTGGGCGCGTAGACCGAGCTGCAGACTTCGCAGTTGTCGCCGTACTGGTCCTTGGCGTGGCAGCGCGGGCATTCGCCCTTGATGAAGCGGTCGGGCAGGAACATGTTCTTCTCGGGGTCGAAGAACTGCTCGATGGTGCGGGTTTCGATGAAGCCGGCCTTCTTCAGGTCCAGGTAGATCTGCTTGGACAGCTCGTGGTTTTCGGCGCTGTCGGTATTGCTCCAGTTGTCGAAGGCGATGTGGAAGCCGTCGAGGTACTGCTTGCGGCCGGCGGCGATGTCGGCCACGAACTGCTGGGGCGTCTTGCCGGCCTTTTCGGCGGCAATCATGATGGGCGCGCCGTGGGCGTCGTCGGCGCCCACGAAGTTGACCGCATTGCCCTGCATTCGCTGCGCACGCACCCAGGTGTCGGCCTGGATGTATTCCATGATGTGGCCGATGTGGAAGTTGCCGTTGGCGTACGGCAGGGCGGTGGTGACGAATAGTTTGCGTGCGGTCATGAGGAAACAGCTTTCACAGAGAACCCGTCATTCTAGAAGGGCTTGGCTCCAGGCTGCGGGCGCGGGTTTTGCGTCAGTGCCCGCCAGGTTCGTGCCGGAACGGCAGTTGCTTTGTTTTTTATAGCTTATTGCGCAGTATTTATATAGTTTTCAATATTAAAACTATAGAAATTTTATGAATATAAAGCGTCGGCAGCTTCAATATTGGAAGCGATAGCCTTCGGCTGCGCTCAGCCCGCCGAAGGCCTTTTGTTGCGATACATATCCTGGTCGGCCACCTTGAGCAGGCTTTGCGCATCCTGGGCATCTCTGGGATACAGGGCCTGCCCCACGGATGCGCCCACGGTCACGGCTTCGCCCTCGGGAATGCCTTGCAGCGTGCCCAGCGGCTGCTGCAGCGCATGCTCTATCTTCAGGCGCACGGCCTGTACCTGCTCCTCGTCGCTGACGCCGCGCAGGATGAGGATGAACTCGTCGCCGCCCAGGCGGGCAACGACATCGTCGGGGCGCAGCAGATTGCGCAGGCGCAGGCTGATCTCGGCCAGCGCCAGATCGCCGTTGTCATGGCCCCAGCGGTCATTGAGCGGCTTGAAACGGTCCAGGTCCACAAACAGCAGGGCAAATGGGGTGGCCATGTTCTGGCCGGGCAGGGGGCGGGTGAGAGTGGTCAGAATATGCTGCAGTGCGCTGCGGTTGCTGGCTCCGGTCAGTGGATCGGTAAACAGACTGTGGCGCATGCGGTGGAAATTGTGGGCCAGCTCGCCAATTTCATCGCGGCGCTGCACTTCGATAGGCGTGTCGATCTCGCCCTGGCCCACGCTGCGCACGGCGCGGGTCAGCGAACGCATATCGTTGGCCACGGCGCCGAAGATGCGGGTGCCGATGACGACGGCCACGACCAGGGCCAGCAAGCCCAGGCTGCCCACCAGGGCCATATGGCGATAGACGCCGGCCAGCATGTCCTTGTGCGGTACGGCCACCACGGCCATCCAGTCCTGACCGCCTCCATTGCTCAGGCGCCGGTAGGCAATGCGAATATGGTTGTGCCTGTCATCTTCGAGCAGGGCCGTGCCGGGGCCGTCGCTGGACAGCGAGGACTGGAAGGCGCCCTGGATCTTGTCGTACACCGCCTGGATCAGCGGGTCCTGGCTATTGGCGGCGCTCATGCGCTCCAGTTGGCCGTCTTCGCGCTGGTGGATGTTGGGCATGCCGGTGGCGGCGATCAGGGAGCCGCCGGCCTCGATGATGAAGGCTCGGCCATGTTCGCTCAGGTGCAGCTGGTTGACGAATTCGTTGAGTGCGCGCAGCGAAATATCAGTGGCAACCACACCCTCGAGACTGCCCTTGCTGGAAAGAATGCGGCGTGCGCGCGTGAGCACCAGGTCCTTGGCGCTGAAGTCGATATAGGCAGGAGTCCAGATCACATCGGCCGACTCCGCCGCAAGCTTGAACCAGGGGCGCTGGCGCGGCTCGAACAGATTGGTTTCGGTGGATTCGTAGATCGGCTCGGCATGCATGCTGGCGACCTTGAAGTAGCTGCGATGCTCGCCGGGCTGAGTCTTGAGGCGCAACTGACCCAGTTCTGGCGCCACTCGCTTGAGAGCAATGCCCTGGCCAGCGATATTGGCGTAGTAGACATAGTCGTTGGGCCGGGTATGCAGCGAGGTCGCCACCCACAGCCGGGAGATCAGGTCGGGAATATGTTCGCGGATATCGGCAGCTACGGGCTGGCCGCTGGGAAACGCAGCCTCCAGCACGGCGCTGGACGGGTGCAGGTGGCGATCCACGATCAGCGCGATACGCTCGGCTTTCTCTTCCATCACCTGCTCGGACAAGGCGGACACCGTGTTGCTGCCCGTCCAGTACCAGAGCATGCCCAGGGCAGATGTCAGCAGCGCAATCAGGGCAACAAAAGGCAGGATCAGCGAGAGCTTGAGCGATTTGGAAGCGCGGATGGGCTGTGGGGATGGAGTCACTAGACAGTTGTCGAAAAGATGATGGAGATCATGCAAAGTGTCTCACGCATCATTTGCCTGGCTGCTTTCACATTATTAACATTTGTTACATTCTTGAGGCCAACCCAGAAAGGCGCACAGCTCCTCACTTCGGGCCAGCGCGTCTTTGCGGCCCAGCGCTATCAGTTCACGGGTATAGCCTTGCTCAAACAGCAGGTAGCTGGCCAGCGCGCCATCGCGCATGGGGTTGCCCGTGCCGGCGCGCACGCCCAGCGTGGCCAGCAGGGTGCGCACCGGCAGCGGCAGCTTGTCGATGTGGCGCGTGGCAATATCGTCGATGCGCTCGCTGGGGGTGATGGCCAGTACCTCGATAGGGCGCAGCCGGCTGTGAATGCGCTCGGCCGGCGAAATCAGGCTCAGCGTGTGATTGATGCGTTCGGCACGCTCTATGTCCACAGCCAGCGTGTCCAGAAAAATGCTGGACAGCGCGTGCCCGGCCACCTGGGCCAGTGTGGGATAGCTGGCATCGACCTGCGGCTGGCTGCTCACAGGCTCGTGGCGTCTGCCCGCGCCGACGACCAGCAGTTTGCTGGCGCCCAGGTGAATCGCTGGTGCCAGGGGCGCAGTCTGGCGCATGGAGCCGTCGCCGAAATGCTCGAGATGTCCGTCCATGGGCAGCGGCATGGCTGGAAATATGAAGGGCAGGGCCGACGAGGCCAGCAGGTGATCGGCGGTCAGCAGGGTCTGCACGGCCTTGCGCTGGTCGCGTACCCAGGGGCTCAAGGCCTCGCGAGTCTGAAAGAAAGTGATGTGCTGACCGCTGCTGTAGCTGGATGCAGTAATGGCCAGGGCGTGCAGATGACCGCTGTCGATGAGTTGTGGAATGCGCTCGAAAGGCATGAGGCCGCTGTTCATCAGGGTTTTGAGTGGAGCGTTGTCCAGCAGCGAGCGTGGGCGCATGCGGCTCCAGCGGGCCAGCGCCCAGCCCAGCGACAACAGCGTCAGCCAGCGTGCACCGCTGCGCAGCACGCTGAGCGAGTCGGCCTTGTAGATTTGCTCGGTATGCATATGGCCCCAGACATGCAGCATGCGCCGCACTGCGCTGTCAAAGGCATCGGCATGGCAAGCCAGGGCTGCGACATTGATGGCGCCTGCCGATGTGCCTGCAAGCACTGGAAAGGGATTGGGGCCATGCTGCAGACCGCGAGCGCGGCGCAGCTCGGCGATGGCGGCCAGCACGCCGACCTGGTAGGCAGCCCGGGCGCCGCCGCCGCTGAGCAACAGGCCGGTCTGCCCGATGCTGGAGCTAGGGCCTATGGAGCTCTGCCGCTCTGCTTCGGCAAGACTGGGTGGGAGGGTGGGAGAGAACTGCACTGCCGCCATGGTTGCAGTGTGCCCGGATTGGGTCGCGGGCGGTAGGTGGGCCGGGCCATCGAACGGGCCGGCGGCGGCCCTGGTGACAGTCTGCGGCGGCCGTCAGCTCTTTTTCTGGTTCTTGGCAATCAGCGTGGCGATGGACTTGGCATCCAGCACGACCAATTGATTCTGCGCGGCCCAGCTGGCGGCATTTTCGCCCAGAGGCTGCAGAGCCACGTAGACGCAGAGATCGGCTTCCAGCTTGTGTTGTGCGGCCTGCAGCTCGCGCAGCGGCTCCACACCATGGGCGGCGGCTTTCCAGCGGCGCGCGCCGACCACGCTGGTCTGGCCGTTGCGTGTCAGCAGCAGATCGGCGCCGGCCTGGTTCAGGCGCTGAACCTCATAGCCTTCGGCTTGCCAGGCCGTCTGCAACTGTGCGCTGAAGTCGGCCCAGGACTGCTCGGCGATCACCTGCTGAATCTGCTCCAGCCTGGCCGGGCTGGGGGCCCGCAGCTGCTTGTAGCAGGCAATGCAGCCGACGACGAAGAACGGGAAGGCTCCCAGAGCGGCAAAAGGCGAAATGTCCTTGGGGAACACCGCCAGCGACACCAGCACCACCGCAGCGCAGATCGCAAAGCTGATCCACCAGCGTGAGCGCATCAGGACTGCAAACAGGGAATTTTCGGCCATCTTCAATTTCACGGGCGGTCTCTCAAATCTTGGGCAAAGGGCTGCATTGTCTCCTGTGCACAGGGGTTGGACAGCTTCGCTAGACTATCCCTCATTGAAGAAACCTCTGGAAAACTAAATCCAATGGCTGTTACAGAACAAGCGCTTCTGAGCGCGCTGGCCACCGTGCTTGATCCGCACACTGGCAAGGACTTTGTGAGCACGCGCGCCCTGCGCAATCTGCAGATTGCCGGTGACGACGTCTCGTTCGATGTGGAGATGGGCTATCCCGCCAGTAGTCTGCATCCTGCCCTGCGCAGCCAGTTCATCGCTGCGGCCAGGACTGTGGCGGGCGTGGGCAATGTCTCGGTCAACATCACCACCAAGGTGGCCTCGCATGCCGTGCAGCGTGGCGTGCAGTTGCTGCCCGGCGTGAAGAACATCATCGCCATCTCGTCCGGCAAGGGCGGCGTGGGCAAGAGCACGACCACCGCCAATCTGGCGCTGGCGCTGGCCGCCGAAGGTGCCCGCGTGGGCATTCTGGATGCCGACATCTACGGCCCCAGCCAGCCCATGATGATGGGTGTTTCGGGCAAGCCCGAAAGCCATGACGGCAAGACCATGGAGCCGCTGGAGAACCACGGCGTGCAGGTCATGTCCATCGGACTGCTGGTCAACAACGACCAGGCCATGATCTGGCGCGGCCCCATGGCCACCCAGGCACTGGAGCAGATGCTGCGCCAGACCAACTGGAAGGATCTGGACTATCTGCTGGTCGACATGCCGCCCGGAACCGGCGACATCCAGCTGACGCTGTCCCAGCGCGTGCCCATGACGGGTGCCGTGGTGGTGACCACGCCTCAGGACATCGCCCTGATCGATGCCAAGAAGGGCATTCAGATGTTCGAGAAGGTCGGCGTGCCGATTCTCGGCCTGGTCGAAAACATGGCCGCCCATGTCTGCACCAATTGCGGCCATGTCGAACATATCTTTGGCGCCGACGGCGGCAAGAAGATGGCCGGCGAGCAGAACATCGACTATCTGGGGGCGCTGCCCCTGTCGCTGCAGATCCGCCTGCAGGCCGACAGCGGCAAGCCCACGGTGGTGGCCGAGCCCGAGAGCGAAGCCGCCCAGGTCTACAAAAAGGTGGCGCGCGATCTGGCCGTGAAGGTGGCTCTCAAGGCCAAGGACTTCTCCAGCAAGTTCCCCACGATCACGGTTAGCAGCAATACCTGATGAACCTTCTGACCTCCATGCGTTATCTGGTGGCGCTCAATGAGCACCGCCATTTCGCAAGGGCGGCGCAGGCCTGTCATATCACGCAGCCTGCACTGTCCAACGCGCTCAAGGCGCTGGAGGACGAGTTCGGTGCCGTCATCGTGAGGCGCGGCCGGGTCTTCGGCGGACTGACCGCCGAAGGCGAGCAGGTGCTGGCCACGGCGCTGTCCATGCTCAGGGCCGAGGAGGTGCTACGGCAGGATCTGAGCGCTGCAGCCGGGCAGCTCAAAGGTCTGCTGCGCATGGCTGCCGTGCCTACGGCAATGCCCATGCTGACGCGCTTTGCCGCGCTGCTGCGGGCCCAGCACCCTGGCATCACGCCCATGGTGCTTTCCATGAGCTCGCTTGAGATAGAAACCGGGCTTGAAGACCTCACGCTGGACCTGGCCCTGGGCTACAGCGAAAGGCTGGAGTCGGGCAGCCGCACGGCGCGCAGCGCCCGCATCTCCGTCTGGCCGCAGTATCAGGAGCATTATTTCCTGCTCAGTCCTGCGGTTGAGGAGCAAAGCCAGAAGCCTGTGAAATGGTCTCAGGCAGCCAGGCTGCCGCTATGTCTTTTGACGCCGGACATGCATAACCGGCTGATTGTGGACCAGAGCTTCATGGCGGCCGGCTGCGAGGTCAGTGCGGCCATGGAAACCAATTCCGTGCTGAGCCTGATGCTGGCCGTGACCGAAGGCGGTCTGCACAGCGTGCTGCCTGGTGCGCTGGTGGCGACGCTGCCCGAGTCGGCCCGGATCTCGGTGCGTCCTCTGATTGCACCCAAGGTGCAGACGGCCATCGCTTTCCTGACCTCTTCGCAGGAGCAGGTGACCCGCGCGCAGCAGGCCGCGCTGGCGCTCATGCAGTCTCAGGTCTGGCGCCAGCAATGTGCCAGCTTTGCCGGAGCCGTACGCTGATTTGCAATTTGAATCGCGTCATCAATTCAAAGAATTTGACCTGAGATACGGCCGGGGCTGAAATACGGCATGAGACAAAGGGCGCTGGTGCGCCCTCATAACAAGGTCGCCCCATGCCCTATCACCCTATTGCGCAGCCGCAGGAGTCTGCGCCGCTGCTCAGCCCCGAACAGCAGGACGCCCTGACGCACTGTCTGGCCCGCTTTGGCCAGGAACCCGGTGGTTTGCTGCCGTTGCTGCATTCCCTGCAGGACAGGCTGGGCTTCATCCCGCGTGCTGCCGTGCCAGTCATTGCCGAGGCTCTGAATCTTTCGCGTGCCGAGGTCCATGGTGTTGTCAGCTATTACCCGCATTTGCGCGAGCAGCCGCATGGCAGGACGCTGATCCAGATCTGCCGGGCCGAAGCCTGCAAGTCGCGTGGCGGCGATGCACTGTTCGCCCATGCGCAAGAGACACTGGGTTGCCAGGCCCATGGCACGAGTGCCGATGGCAGCGTGACGCTGGAGCCTGTTTACTGCCTGGGGCTGTGCGCCCAGTCGCCGGCCGTGATGGTCGACGAGAGCGAAGTCCATGCACGGATGACTGCGGACCGGCTCGACGCCTTGCTGGAAGAAATACAGCAAAATCAGCTTGAAACCAATTCAGATAAAGCGCAGGCAGCTATCGAAAATGAAGCTGTCGATGCGGTGCGCATCTATGTGCCGCGCGATGCCGCTGCCCTGGCCGTGGGCGCGGATGCGGTGGCCCAGGCGCTGCAGCGCGGGTGCGCGGCGCGAGGCCTGACGGTGGAGTTGGTGCGCAACGGCTCGCGCGGCTTGCTGTGGCTGGAGACCCTGGTCGAGGTCGAGACTGCACAGGGCCGTGTGGCCTACGGCCCGGTCCAGGCGGCTGATGTGCCGGGTCTGCTGGATGCCGGCATGCTGCAGGGACGGCCCCATGCGCTATGCCATGGGCTGACCGAGCAGATGCCTTATCTGGCACGGCAGGAACGTCTGACTTTTGCACGCGTGGGCATCGTCGATCCGCTGAGTCTGCGGGACTACGAGGCCCATGGCGGCTGGCAAGGCCTCAGGGCCGCTGCGGCCATGGCGCCCGAAGCCATCGTCCAGCAGGTGCTGGACTCCGGCCTGCGCGGTCGCGGCGGGGCGGCATTTCCCGCAGGGATCAAATGGAAGACCGTTGCGGCTGCAGAAAGTGCGGGAACAGTGCCGCAGAAATACATTGCCTGCAATGCCGACGAAGGCGATTCGGGCACGTTCGCCGACCGTCTGCTGATGGAGGGCGACCCGTTCTGCCTGATCGAAGGCATGGCGATCGCAAGTCTGGCCGTGGGAGCGACTCAGGGCTACATCTATGTGCGCAGCGAGTATCCGCACTCGATTGCGGTGCTGAACGAGGCGATTGCACGTGCCAGTGCCGCGGGCTGGCTGGGCGGCAATGTGGCCGGCAGCGGCAAGGCGTTCTATCTGCAGGTGCGCAAGGGCGCGGGCAGCTATGTCTGCGGCGAAGAGACCGCCATGCTGGAGAGCATCGAAGGCAAGCGCGGCATTGTGCGCGCCAAGCCGCCGCTGCCCGCGATCGAAGGCCTGTTCGGCAAGCCCACGGTCATCAACAATGTGATCACGCTGGCGACCGTGCCCATCATCCTTGCCAGGGGCGCGGCCTTCTATCAGGGCTATGGCATGGGCCGCTCGCGCGGCACACTGCCGTTCCAGCTGGCAGGCAATATTGCGCAAGGCGGACTGGTGGAAAAAGCCTTCGGCCTCACGCTGCGCGAGCTGGTGCAGGACTTTGGCGGCGGTACGGCCAGCGGCCGCCCCGTCAAGGCCATTCAGGTGGGCGGCCCGCTGGGCAGCTATGTGGCGCCCGAGGACTGGGATGATCCGCTGGACTATGAGGCCTATGCCGGCAAGGGCAATGTGGTCGGCCATGGCGGTCTGGTCGTGCATGACGATCGGGCCGATATGGCGCAGCTGGCGCGCTATGCCATGGAGTTCTGCGCCATCGAGTCCTGCGGCAAGTGCACGCCCTGCCGCATCGGCTCCACGCGGGGAGTGGAGGTGATAGACCGCATCACGCGTCAAGGCGGCGCCGAGCATGCGGCCAATGTGGCGCTGCTCGAGAGCCTGTGCGACACCATGCAGCACGGCAGCCTGTGCGCCATGGGCGGCATGACCCCCTATCCGGTGCGCTCTGCGCTGCAGCACTATCCGGCCGATTTCGGTATCGAGCCCGTGCAGACCGTGAACCCCGCCTGAGGAGAGAGCCATGCTGGAACATCTGAAGAACACCGATTGCGGAACGCCTGCCAGCCTGTCCGAGGAACTGGTCACACTGCATATCGACGGCCGCGAGGTCACCGTGCCCAAGGGCACATCGCTGATGCGCGCCGCCGTCGATGGCGGCATCAAGGTGCCCAAGCTCTGCGCCACGGATTCGTTGGAACCCTTTGGTTCCTGCCGGCTGTGCCTGGTGCAGATCGAGGGGCGCAAGGGCTTTCCCGCGTCCTGCACCACGCCTGCCGAAGCAGGCATGAACGTGCGCACCCAGAGCCCGCAGCTGCAGGAGCTGCGCAAGGGCGTGATGGAACTCTATATCTCCGACCACCCGCTCGATTGCCTGACCTGCTCGTCCAACGGCGACTGCGAGCTGCAGGACATGGCCGGAGTGGTCGGCCTGCGCGAGGTGCGCTATGGCATGGATGGAGCCAACCACTTCAAGGGCGAGGCCAGGGCCGAGGTTGATACCTCCAACCCGTATTTCAACTACGACCCCAGCAAGTGCATTGTCTGCAATCGCTGCGTGCGCGCCTGCGAGGAAACGCAGGGCACGTTTGCTCTGACGATCAGCGGACGCGGTTTCGAGTCGCGCATCACGGCAGGCCAGGGCGATGGCTTCATGGCCAGCGACTGCGTGAGCTGCGGCGCCTGTGTGCAGGCCTGCCCCACGGCCACTTTGCAGGAAAAGACCGTGGTCGAGCTGGGCCAGAGCGAGCACAGTGAGATCACCACCTGTGCGTACTGCGGCGTGGGCTGCGGCTTCAAGGCCGAGATGAAGGGCGAGCAGGTGGTGCGCATGGTGCCCTGGAAGGACGGCAAGGCCAACGAAGGCCATGCCTGCGTCAAGGGGCGTTTTGCCTGGGGCTATGCCACGCACAAGGACCGCATCACCCAACCCATGATCCGTGCAAAGATCACCGACCCCTGGCGCGAAGTGAGCTGGGAGGAGGCGATAGCCCATGCGGCGAGCGAATTCCGCCGCATCCAGGCCAAGCACGGCAGGGACTCGATTGGCGGCATCACCTCGTCGCGCTGCACCAACGAGGAAACCTATCTGGTGCAAAAGCTGATCCGCGCGGCCTTCGGCAACAACAATGTCGATACCTGCGCGCGCGTCTGTCACTCGCCCACGGGCTATGGTCTGGGCCAGACCTATGGCACCTCGGCCGGCACGCAGACCTTCAAGTCGGTCGAGCACTCCGATGTGATCATGGTGATCGGCGCCAATCCCACGGCCGCGCACCCGGTGTTCGGCTCGCGCATGAAAAAGCGCCTGCGTGGCGACGCTC
The DNA here is from genome assembly GCF_002157685.2 of Comamonas thiooxydans. Lineage (NCBI taxonomy): Bacteria > Pseudomonadati > Pseudomonadota > Betaproteobacteria > Burkholderiales > Comamonadaceae > Comamonas > Comamonas thiooxydans. The sequence continues at coordinate 4,849,071 of NZ_AP026738.1, read as the reverse complement.
GGCGTGCCGGCGCCGGCCTGATCGTGATCGACCCGCGCGAGATCGAACTCGTCAGCTCGCCCCATGTCAAGGCCGACTACCACCTGCAGCTGAAGCCCGGCACCAATGTGGCCATGATCACGGCGCTGGCCCATGTGATCGTCACCGAGGGCTGGCTGGCCGATGCCTATATTGACGAGCGCTGCGACGCCAAGTCCTTTGCGCAATGGAAGGAGTTCGTCGCCAGGCCGGAGAACTCGCCCGAGGCCACGGCCGACATCACCGGCGTGGCTCCCGAGCTGGTGCGCGGCGCGGCGCGGCTGTATGCGCGAGGGGCGATGGATCATCCCGCAGGCAGGCAGGTCAACTCGGCCATCTACTACGGCCTGGGCGTGACCGAACATGCGCAGGGCTCGACCATGGTCATGGGCATTGCCAATCTGGCCATGGCCACGGGCAATGTGGGTCGCGAAGGCGTGGGCGTCAATCCCTTGCGCGGGCAGAACAATGTCCAGGGCTCCTGCGACATGGGCAGCTTTCCGCACGAGCTGCCGGGCTATCGCCATATCTCGGACAGCATCACCAGAGCCGAGTTTGAAGGCGCCTGGGGCGTGAAGCTCAGTCCCGAGCCGGGCTTGCGCATTCCCAATATGTTCGAGGCCGCGCTGGAAGGCAGCTTCATGGGCCTGTACTGCGAGGGCGAGGACATCGTGCAGTCCGACCCCAACACCCAGCATGTGACGGCAGCGCTGTCGGCCATGGAGTGCGTGGTGGTGCAGGACATCTTCCTCAACGAAACCGCCAAGTACGCCCACGTGTTCCTGCCCGGATCGTCCTTCATGGAAAAGGACGGCACGTTCACCAATGCCGAGCGCCGCATCTCGCGCGTGACCCAGCTCATGCAGCCGCTGGCTGGCTATGCCGACTGGGAAGTGACGCAACTGCTGTCCAAGGCGCTGGGCTACCCCATGAACTACGCCCATCCGCGCGAGATCATGGCCGAGATCGCGGCCCTGACTCCGACTTTCGCGGGCGTGAGCTACGAGAAGATAGAGCGGCTGGGCAGCGTGCAGTGGCCCTGCAACGAGGGCACCGAAGAGGCGGGCACGGCCATCATGCACCAGGATAGATTCGTGCGTGGCAAGGGCCGCTTCATCATCACCCAGTACGTGGCCACCGATGAAAAAGTCACGCAGCGCTTTCCGCTGCTGCTGACCACGGGGCGCATTCTCTCGCAGTACAACGTGGGCGCGCAGACGCGGCGCACGGCCAACAGCCAGTGGCATGGCGAGGACAGGCTGGAGATTCATCCGCATGACGCACAGGACCGTGGCATCCGCGATGGCGACTGGGTGGGCATTGAAAGCCGCTCCGGCCAGACGGTTTTGCGCGCCACGGTGACAGAGCGCATACAGCCCGGCGTGGTCTACACCACCTTCCATTTCCCCGAGTCGGGCGCGAATGTGATCACCACCGACAGTTCGGACTGGGCCACCAACTGCCCAGAGTACAAGGTGACGGCCGTGCAGGTATTGCCCGTGGCGCAGCCTTCAAGCTGGCAGCAGGGCTACAGGCGTTTCAACGACCAGCAGCTCGGTCATCTGGCTGCAGCTCAGCTGGAGATGGGAAGTCAGTGATGGATGTGAACAACCTGATCCGCATGGCCAATCGCATAGCCGAGTTCTTTGAGGCCATGCCAGAGCATGACGAGGCGCTGGATGGTGTGGCCCAGCATATTCAGAAGTTCTGGGAGCCGCGGATGCGGCTTCGCATCCTGGCGGCTTTGAATGAGCCTTCCGAGGCTGCGCAGCTGCGGCCTCTGGTGCGCGATGCGTTGCACAAGCATGCCGCGCTGCTGAGGCCTGTGCAGGCATAGCGCAGTGCGCCAGACGGTAGCGGCATGCACCCATCCGGAATGTGTTGCGGGTATATTGGGTCTTCAGATCCCTGATCTGAGCCGCTGCCCGCGATCGAATGGCCGCGGTTTTTTTGTTGGCTATCTTCATGACTTCCGAATCCGTCAAGAGCTCTTTGATGAGCGCACATCTGCGTCTTCTGGGCATGGCCCTGATGTGGGGCGCTTCCTGGCCGGCAGGCCGCATTCTGGCGCTCAATATGCCGCCGCTGGCGGCATCGGCGCTGCGCTTTTTGCTGGCTGCGACCCTGTTGCTGCCCTGGCTGTATTTCTCGGGCGGGCTGGGTGCTCTCAGGCACTGGCCTGTCAAAACCTGGCTGGGCATGTTTGCCGCAGGCGCGACCGGGGTGTTTGGCTACGCCAGTTTTTTCCTCACAGGTCTGCAGCATCTGCCTGCGGGCAAGGCGGCGTTGCTCATTACGCTCAATCCGGTGGTCACGCTGGCGTTTGCGGTGTGGCTTTTCAAGGAGCGCATCAACGCCACCATTGCCCTGGGCATGTTGCTGGCGGCCTGCGGTGCCGTGGTGGTCATCTCGCATGGCGATCCCATGCAATTGCTCAACGGAACGGTGGGAGCGGGCGAGATGCTGATTCTGGGCTGCGTGGCCTGCTGGGTTTGCTACACACTGATTGGCCGCGCCATGCTGGCAGGCGTGGATGCGCTGGCTGCGACCACGGTGACTTCCATTTTCGGCGCCTTGCTGCTTCTGGCCACCAGCCTGGTGCTGGAAGGCCCGCAGGGGCTGGTTTCGGCATTTCAGGCCAGCGGCACTGCCTGGACTGCCATGGTCTTCATGGCCTATGGATCCACGGCCCTGGCCTATGCCTGGTACTTCGCGGGCGTCAAATCGCTGGGCGCAGGTGCGGCCTCAGGCTATATCACGCTGGTGCCGGTGATCGGTGTGCTGCTTTCGGCCCTGCTGCTGGGCGAGAGCATTGAAGGCTCCATGGTGCTCGGCGGCGCCATGGCGGTGCTGGGTACAGCCGTGATGAACTGGGGGCGTCGGTCAAGCTGAGGTTGGCTCCCATATTTGATAGCATAAAGCGCTTGTAAATAAAGCATTTCAAGCCGATATTTCTAATATGGGCCTGGCTTGTTCAGGGGGTGAAAGTCGCTGCTGCCTGCGGCTCAAGCCTGGTTGATCGTGCCTGCGTTCACGATCATCTGGGAGATCACCTCCAACTGATGCTCGGCTGCTGCATCGTCGATCTCGAACAGGCGCATGACGGCCAGGCCTCGCAGCGCAGCAAACACCACAGATGCAAAGTGGCTGGGCTGAGGATGGCGCTCGGCGATTTCCGGGAAAACCTTCACGAAGTGCTCGAAGGAGGCGGGGTCATGCTGGGAGCGGTGCGCGTTGATGCGCTCGAATAGCGGTGTGCTCTTGCAGCCGAAAAACATGCTCCAGGTCGCCACATAGCTGGGTTGGGCATAGACGCTTTGCCAGGCCCTGCGCACGAATTCGCGAGCGCGCGGCTCCAGCGGCAGTTGCGCGGCATCCTCGGGCCAGCCTGCGCCCGCAGCCGCCAGCGGCGCCATGATTTCATCGACCACCTGCTCCATCAGCGCCTGGCGACTGCCGAATTGGTGCTGCACCGCCCCCAGCGTGACTTTGGCGCCACGCGCAATTTCCTGCAGATTGGTCTGCTGAAACCCAACCTTCTGTAGCAGCCGTATGGCGGATTTGATGATCTTGCGCTGGGTGGTCTGACTGCGTTCTGCCTGGGTACGGCGGGGGGCGGTTTTGCTTCCTGTTTGATTCATGGGCTGCGTGTGTGATTCATAAGGCGTCGATGACGCACCACACCAGATGCTACACGCTCCGGCACTGATGGCTGGATGGGCCTGCCTGGGTAATTCCACCTTCGGGTAATCCATGATAAATAAAGATTAAACGTTTAATGTTTTATGTTTTAGACTCCGCCTCCATTGTTGTTCATCAGCGACCTTGGAGAGCGAGTCAGCTTCCGAGGGCTCTTATTGGAAACCGCCATGTCACGCTCTGTTTACCGCCTTCCCGCCGACGACCGCACCAATGGATGGAGCGCGCTGCTGGGAACTCGCCAGCCGAAGGCGCAGCTGCAGGGCGATGTGGCGGTGGACTGGGTCATCGTGGGCGCCGGCTATGCGGGGCTAGCGGCAGCACGCCAGCTGGCACAACAGCAACCTGATGCTTCCATCGCTGTGGTGGATGCGGGCGTGGTGGGGGAGAACGCCTCGGGCCGCAACTCGGGCTTCGCGATTGATCTGCCGCACAGCTCGGCGCCATCGGACGCCGCCGTGGAGGCGGGCCGCCGCGTGATCCGCGTCAACCGCTTTGCCGTGGATGCCCTGGAGCGGGCAGTGACTGAGCACAGCATCTCCTGTGGCTGGCAAAAGCGCGGCCGCTACCACGTGGCAGTGACGGAGGAGGTGGCGCAGAAGTCGCTCAAGCCCTATGCACGCAATCTGGATGCCTGGCAGGAGCCCCATGAATACCTGGACCGTGATGCGCTGCGCCAGCGCATAGGCTCCGATTACTACGCGGCAGCGGTCTACACGCCGGGCACCCGCCTCATGAATCCCGCGGCGCTGGTGCGTGGTCTGGCCGACAGCCTGCCGTCCCAGGTGCAACTGTTCGAGAACTCGCCGGTCATCGAGGCGAAGCTCGAAGGTGCGGCTCCCTTTGTCCGTACGGCCCAGGGCAGCATCCGTGCGCGCAAGGCCATTTTGGCCGTCAATGCGTTCTCGCAGTCATTCGGCGTCTACCAGGAGCGCCAGGTACCGATTCTGCTGTTCGCCAGCCTCACTCACCCGCTCAGCGATGCCCAGATCGCCCAGCTGGGAACGGATGCCGCCTGGGGGGTGACGCCCGCGCATGGTGTGGCGGGTTCCACGGTACGCCTGACGCACGACCGGCGGCTGATGATCCGCCAGGGGTTCGAGTATTCACCCAGCCTGCGCACCACTGACGGGCGCCGCGCTAAGGCCAGAGCCATGAACCAGGCGCTGTTGCGCCGCCGCTTTCCACAACTCGGGGCCATCGAGCTCGAGCATTTCTGGATGGGCTGGCTGGCGGTCTCGCACAACCATGCGCCCGCCTTTGGCCGGATTGGCGACAACGCCTGGGCAGCGTCCTGCTGCAACGGCTCGGGCATCGTGCGCCACACCGCTGCCGGCATGCTGATCGCCGACCTGGCGCTGGGCCGCAAGAACCCGCTGATCGACGACTTCCTCGTCGAGGGCACTGCCAACTACATCCCGCCGCGCCCGCTGCGCGATGTCGGCGTGGGACTCACGCTGGCATGGGATATGTGGCGTGGCCGGGCCGAGCAGTAAGCGCTTTTCGGATTCGCATAGGTAGATATAGATAACAGGAGACAAACCATGCATACCCCTTCTCCCAACGGGCACCTGGAGCGCAAGCTCAAGAACCGCCATATCCAGCTGATTGCGCTGGGCGGCACCATAGGCACCGGGCTGTTTCTGGGCTCGGCCGGCATCATCGAGCTGGCCGGCCCTGGCGTGTTGCTGGGCTATACCATCGGCGGCCTGCTGATCTTCTTCATCATGCGTTTCTTGGGCGAGATGCTGGTCGAGGAGCCCTCTGCCGGTTCGTTCAGCTATTTCGCCAACCGATACGTGGGGCGCTTTGCCGGTTTCCTGTCGGGCTGGAACTGCGTGGCCCTCTATGTGCTGGTGGGCATGCTGGAGCTGACCGCCGTGGGCAAGTTCATCCAGTTCTGGTGGCCCGATATCCCGGTCTGGGTGACGGCCGCCGTTTGCTTTGTGCTTATCAACGGCGTGAACTTCATCAACGTCAAGGCCTATGGCGAGTTTGAGTTCTGGTTCGCGCTGATCAAGATCGTGGCCGTGGTGGCGATGATCGCCACGGGCATCTACCTGCTGTCCACCACGCACAACCCCACGCAGACGATCAGCAACCTGTGGACGCATGGTGGCTTCCTGCCGAACGGCTTCAAGGGTCTGTTCATGGCCTTTGCCTTCATCATGTTCGCTTTCGGTGGCGTGGAAATGCTGGGCTTTGCCGCCGCAGAAACCGAAGAGCCGCGCAAGGTCATCCCAAAGGCGATCAATCAGCTCATGGTGCGTGTGCTGCTGTTCTATGTGGGCTCGATGGCCGTGCTGCTGTCGCTGACGCCCTGGACCGATCTAGTGGCTCAGCTCAAGGCCGGTGGCGGTACCTACAGCAGCAGCCCCTTTGTGCTGGTGTTCTCGGGAATGGGCGAACACCTGGCCGCGCATATGCTGAATTTCGTGATCCTCACGGCCACGTTGTCGGTCTACAACAGCATGGTCTACAGCTCCAGCCGTCTGCTGTACGGCATGGCCCAGGAAGGCAACGCCCCCAAGTCGCTGGCCGAAGTCAACAAGCGCGGCGTGCCCGTGAAGGCCATCGTCTACCCCGGCATCGTCACTGCCTTCTGCGTGGTGCTGAACTATGTGGCGCCTGCCGGCGTGATCGAGCTGCTGATCTCGTTGATCACGGCTGCGCTGGTGATCATCTGGACCATCATCATCATTTCGCACCTGAACTACCGCAAGCTACATGATGCCAAGAACACGCCGCGCAGCTTCAAGGCACCGCTGTTCCCGCTGACCAACTACATCTGTCTGGCGGCCATGGTGCTGGTGGTGGTCGTGATGCTGCTCACTCCCGGAGTACGTGCCTCTGCCTATGCCATTCCGGTGTGGGTACTGGCGGTCTATGCCATGTACCGCATGGTTTTTCGCCAGCCCGCTCGGCTGGTGCAGACTGCGGTTTGATTGAAAGAGGACTTACGCAAACAAGGAGGCGCCAGGACTGTTTTTTTGAGGAAAAAGCTCTTGTCCGAACCTGATTTTCGTAAGTCGTGTGAATGTGGGCTTGCGCAGACTTTGCGTCAGCCTGTTGTAACCACCTGAACCTTGAGAGCACTGCGATGAACTCCACTGCAACCTTTTATCCCGCGCCCGGCGGCATGCCCTTCTCTTCCGCAGTCCGCGCAGGCGGCCTTCTGATGCTGTCGGGGCAGATCCCCTTCGGCGAGGACAAGCGCCCGCTCACCGGCCCCATCGAAGAGCAGACGCATGCCGTGCTCAAGGCCATCGCGGCGCGGCTGGAGGCAGTGGGCAGCTCTCTGGACGACGTGGTGAAGGCCAATATCTGGCTCAGCGACCTGGCTCATTTCGATGCTTTCAACAAGGTCTATGCCAGCTATTTCAAGGAAGGCCGTTACCCGGTGCGCAGCCTGGTGCAGGCCCAGCTGGTTTTTGGCGTTGGCGTTGAGATCGAAGTCCAGGCACTGGATAAAACCGACTGATCGCGCCATCATCAATTTCATTTTTTCAGGAAACCACCTCATGACCGATTTGTTCGAAAACCCCATGGGCCTGTGCGGCTTTGAGTTCGTCGAGTTCGCCTCGCCTGCAGACGGCGTGCTGGAGCCGCTGTTCGAGAAGCTGGGCTTCACGCTGGTGGCCAAGCATCGCTCCAAGGACGTGGTGCTGTATCGCCAGGGCGGCATCAATTTCATCATCAACCGCGAGCCCAAGAGTCAGGCAGCCTATTTCACGGCCGAGCACGGTCCCAGTGCCTGCGGCCTGGCCTTCCGCGTCAAGGATGCGCACAAGGCCTACAAGCGCGCGCTGGAACTGGGCGCCCAGCCCGTGGACATTCCCACCGGCCCCATGGAACTGCGCCTGCCAGCCATCAAGGGCATCGGTGGTGCGCCGCTGTACCTGATCGACCGCTACGAAGACGGCAAGTCCATCTACGACATCGACTTCGAGTTTCTGCCCGGTGTGGACCGCAATCCCAAGGGCCACGGTTTCCAGGTCGTCGATCACCTCACACATAACGTCTATCGCGGCCGCATGGCCTACTGGGCCGACTTCTACAACAAGCTGTTCAACTTCCAGGAGATCCGCTACTTTGACATCCAGGGCGAGTACACGGGCCTGACCTCCAAGGCCATGACTGCGCCTGACGGCCTGATCCGCATTCCTCTGAACGAAGAAGCCAAGCAGGGCGGTGGCCAGATCGAGGAATTCCTGATGAAGTTCAACGGCGAGGGCATACAGCACATCGCGCTGTTGTGCGAAGACCTGCCCACGGCCATCGACAGCCTGCAGATGGCCGGCATTCCGCTGCTGACTGCGCCCAACGACATCTATTACGAGAACCTCGCCAAGCGCCTACCCGGCCACGGCCAGCCCGTGGGCGAGCTGCAGTCGCGTGGCATCTTGCTGGATGGCACCACCGAAGGCGGCCAGCCACGCCTGCTGTTGCAGATCTTCTCCGAGCCGCTGTTGGGCCCCGTGTTCTTCGAGTTCATCGAGCGCAAGGGCAACTACCGCGAAGGCTTCGGCGAGGGCAATTTCAAGGCGCTGTTCGAGTCCATGGAACGCGACCAGATCAACCGCGGCGTGCTCGAAACCGCCAAGGAGTGAGCACCACGAAGATCGACCGCTCCATCACATGCCTACCTCCGAAGGCTTGCGCGCGGGCAGTACCCGGTACCCGGTAGCCGGCATGGGCGTCGGCACTGCTGCCACGGTCTGCCGTGGTGCTGGGCCAGCCTTGCGTGGTGGGTGACTACACCGACTTCTATGTAGATGTGTGGAGCATCTTTTTCCGACATGCCATGAGCTCACGAAATGGCGAACGTGCGTCTTCATGGCCTGATATTTTCCGGGCGCTACGGTGCAGGGCTTCTGCGGCCGTCATGAACTGGCGGTGGGTGCGTCGTAGCCTGAGCGCTTCAGCGGCTTGCTCAAAGCGGGTCGTAACGTGCGTTCCTGGTGTTGAACCAGCGCAGTTCCTGCTTGCCCAGGCTTTGCAGATGCTCCCGCGCCTGCTGGACAAGAGGGTTTTTCAGATCCTTGGGCTGCAGCGGGCGTGACTTTCCAGCTTCTTCCAGTCGCAGCACGTTGGCCTGCGCGCTGGTGTCGCTGTAGCTGCGCACCACCAGGCTCAGATTGCCCAGCCTGAAGCGGTAGATGTCGTATTCGTAGTAGTACTCGTAAAAGCCCTCGGCATCTGGCTCACTGGCGTCGATATGGTGGCTGCACTCCACCCGCATGATGTCCGTATTCATGCCTCAGGTGCAATCGGTATGCAGCCGGTGCGTGCCGCACTCCATACAGCGAAACAGATAGCCACCCACGGGATCGCCGGTCTTGCTGATGGCCTGCAGATAACGCTCGGGCATGCCGGCGATATCGCCTTGCAGCTCGGCCTGCAGAGTCTGGATTTCGGCGTAATCGGTGTAGCCGAGAAAGGCGCAGGGCTGATCGCAATGCACCAGCCATTGCTCCTGCTGCCAGCTGTGATAGCTGGGCGTGCGTTCGCAGACTTCCAGCAGCAGCACGTGATCCATGACGATGCTGTCAGGTTCGTCGGGATCGGCGCTCACGCCTTCAATGCCCAGGTAGTCGTTGAATTCACCCTCGTAGCGCTGGGCTGCGCTGCCGTCGGCAATGCACCAGGGGCAGAGATAGTCCGGCTCTTCGCGGCTGTAAAACGAGCTGTTGTACTTGAGCTCACGCGCTTGGCCGCAGCAGGAGCAGATACCGCTTTCGGTCACAAACAGATCCAGCGCATAGGCATTGGGGCTGAGACGAAATTTCGGCAAATCCATGGAGAGCTCCATTCAGGTCTGGCGATTCTGGACGATGTTTTGCAGCAGATTTCGGCAGGCATCTTCCACCAGATCGAGCACATGCTCGAAGCCGCGCTCGCCACCGTAGTAGGGGTCGGGCACCTCCTGGTCCCCGAAGTGCTGGCAGTAATCGGTCAGACGATGCAGGCGCTGCTGCTGTGCAGGGCTGGCCAGGCGGCGGGCGGCGGATTCATTGGCGCTGTCCATCACCAGTACCAGATCGAAAGCGTCGAAATCCTGCTTCGTCAGCTGCCGCGCACGCTGTCGGCTGAGGTCATAGCCCCGGCGGCGTGCATGTTGCTGGCTGCGGGCATCGGGCGCCTCGCCCACGTGATAGCCGTGCGTGCCGGCGGAGTCCACCTGCACCCGATGCTGCAGACCCGCATCCGCCACCATTTTTTCCAGCACGCCATGGGCCGTGGGGCTGCGGCAGATATTGCCGGTGCAGACCATCAGGACGCGGACGGGTTTGGCGGCGCTCATGGCTGATCCTGGCCGGTGGCCTGTGCCTCGGCCATCCTGGTTTCCAGTGTGCGGATCTGGGTCTTGAGCTGGCGCATGCTGCTTTGCATGGTCACGCCCAGAAGGCGGCGCATGCCTTCGAAGAACAGCACCATGAAGAGCACCACGGGCAGAACGCCCCAGCGCAGCCAGGGCGAGGCCTGGTTGAGCCAGGCCACGGCGCAGACCACCACGGCCATGGCCACTGCAAGATAGTTCCATTTCCTCGAACTTTGCATCTTGCTTTCGTACTTCTGCGCAGTGGCCTCGAGCTGCTGCTCGGTGACCCTGAGTTTGGCAATGGATGCCTGAATCTCTTCAAGGCTGGCGGGCTTGTCTGATGGCATAGGGCAGATGGTCGGTAGGAGAGGAGGCGGGCGTAATGCCTGTCTTAATCAATTTCTATAGCTTAAAGCGCTTGCTGGAAAAGCTATACGGCGATATTTGATCAGAATTGGTGTGTGCGGCTCAATGCATCGAACTCGGCACCCCACTGCTGGCGCAGGCTGCGCTTTTCGCTCTCGTCTATCCAGGCCGCATCGATGCCGTTGAGCATGAAGTCCCTGAGGTCGGCCATCGAAAAGCCGAAGTCGCTGACCATCTTGGTCCAGGCTCCCGTGGGGTTCACATGGTGCAGCGTGGGGTCGTCGGTGTTGGGGTGCACGCGAAGGCCCAGGCCGGGCATCTGGCGTATCGGGTGGTCCAGCGCCCAGCGCTCGGGTGCCAGCGTGCGCAGATAGTAGGAATTGGTCGGCACCACGGTGAACACAATGCCCAGGTCGGCGCAGCGCTTGGCCAGTTCGGGGTTGTCGATGACCGTGTAGCCGTGGTCGACGCGGTCCACCTTGAGAGTCTCAATGGCTGTTTGCAGATTGTTCCAGGGCAGGCCGAACTCGCTGGCATGGGCCGTGGTCTTGAGGCCGTTGCGACGCGCCAGCGCATAGGCTTCGACAAACAGCTCGGGCGGGCGCTCGTTTTCACGGTAGTCGATGCCGATGCCGGGCACATCGTCATGGCGGTTGTCCAGCATCCATTGCACCATCTGCACGGCAGCCTCGGCCGGGGCTTCGCGGTCGATGGATGGCACCAGGCGGCCACGTATGCCGCAATCCTTTTGCGCGGCTGCGGCGCCGGCGAGAATGGCTTGCTGGGCGACGGCATAGCTCATGCCCGAGCATTGGACCGTGCCCGTGGGGTTCCAGAAGAATTCGGCATAGCGCACATGGTGGGCGGCGGCATCCTGCAGATATTCATAGGTAATGCGCTCCAGATCGGCCGGCGTCTGCAGCAGCCACTCGTCGAGTGCGCGCAGCACGCGCAGCACGCCCACGGGCTTCTCGCCGCGCGTGTAGAAGGCCTCGATCTCTTCGGGAGTCAGCGGCGCTTTGGCGCGCTGCACCAGTTCGATGAAGGTGTTTTTTCGGACCGTGCCCAGCAGGTGGCAGTGCAACTCCATCTTGGGGATGGCATGGGCAAAGGCGGTCAGTTCAGGTGTGGGGGCGGTAGGCGCGGCATTCATGCCGCCGATGGTAGTGGCTTGCGATCAGCCTTGCCGTAGGCAGTTCTACGTTACGGTGCCAGGAACAGCCGCGGCACGGACGCCGCCAGCATGGCGATGCCCGAGCAGGTCAGCAAGCTCAGCACGATCTGGCGAAAGCGGGCATCGCTCACGCCCTTGTAGACACGGGTGCCGAAGATCACGGGCACCAGCACGGCGGGCAGCACCACGGCAAACGACTGCCACATGGCGGGCTTGACCATGCCGGTGGCCAGATAGCTGGCCATGGTGACGGCCAGCACCGAGAGGTTGAAGTTCTGGATCACCGTGCGCTGCACATGGCGCTCAAAGCCGCGCAGCGTGCACCACAGCGTGGGCACGGTGCCGCTGAAGCCGCCCAGTCCGCCCATGGCGCCACCGACGAGGCCCGCAACCGCATCGCTGCAGCGGGCCATCAGACCGCCGCCCAGCGTCAGCCGGGGCAGGTGGGCACTGAGCAGCATGGCGGGGCACCACAGCACCAGCAGACAGCCCAGGCCGAACTTGAACCAGTCCATATTGAGATGCGGCATCAAGGCCACGCCCATGGGAATGCCGGCCAGACCGCCGGCGATGAACGGCAGCAGCGATTTCCAGTGAAATTCGCGCCGCACGGTGAAGGCCGCAATGATCTGGCCCGTCAGCGAGCCGAACACCGAGAGCACGGCGGCCAGCTGCGGCTCCAGCACCCAGGCCCAGAACGACATGGCCACCATGCCGAAGGCAAAGCCCGACAGCCCCTGCACAAAGCCCGCCACCGCAGCCCCCAGGGCCACCACCAAGATCACTTCCACGTTCTGGTCTCCGTCTGAAGGCATCGATTATCGTCCCGCTCAAGCAGGGCATTGCCATGCAGTTTGGGCATGGCGGCAGGCCGCTGCGCTATCGTGCAGACCATGCAAGCATCATCTGTCTGGATTCTGGGGCTGCGCAATCTCTGGCGCGATCTGCGCGCTGGCGAGCTGCGCCTGATCATCGTGGCCGTGCTGCTGGCCGTGGCGGCACTGAGCTCGGTGGGCTTTTTTGCCGACCGCCTGCAGGCCGGCCTGCAGCGTGACGCCCGCCAGTTGCTGGGTGGCGATGTGGTGGTGGTCAGCGACAACCCCGCTCCCGCGGTTTTTGTGCAGCAGGCACAGCAGCAGGGGCTGCAGACCGTGGCCACGGCCAGCTTTCCGACCATGGCGCGGGCCGCTCAGGAGCAGGGTGGTGCCAGCCGTCTGGTGGCGCTCAAGAGCGTGGAGCCCGGCTATCCTTTGCGCGGCGTCCTGCATCTGAATCAGGGAGCGGGCCAGCCGGATCTGGAAGTGCGGGCGATTCCTGAACGCGGCCATGCCTGGGTCGACGCGCCGCTGCTGGAGGCGCTGGGCCTGAAGCTTGGCGACCGGCTGTTGCTGGGCGATGCGAGCTTTCATGTCTCGCACATCATTGCCATCGAGCCCGACCGTGGCGCGGGCTTCATGAGCTTTGCCCCGCGCGTGATGATCAACAGCGCCGACCTGCCCGCGACGCGCCTGGTTCAGCCCGCCAGCCGCATCACCTATCGGCTGGCCGTGGCGGCGCAGACAGACGCCGGGCGCGGCGCGCAGCGGGCCGCGCAGGACTATCTGGGTTGGGCGCAGGAACTGGCCAAGAGCCTGCATGGCGTGCGTGTGGAATCGCTGGAGAGCGGCCGCCCCGAGATGCGCCAGACCCTGGACAGGGCCGAGAAGTTCCTGAGTCTGGTGGCACTGCTCTCGGCGCTGCTGTCGGCCGTGGCCGTGGCACTGGCTGCGCGTGCTTTTGCCAACAGCCATCTCGATGCGTCTGCCATGCTGCGCGTGCTCGGCCAGAGTCAGCGCCGGATTGCCCTGGCCTATGTGGTGGAATTCGTGAGCATTGCTCTGGCCGCCAGCGCGGCCGGCGTGCTGCTGGGCTGGGCCGTGCACCATGTGTTTGTCTGGCTGCTGGCCGGACTGGTCGAGTCCGCTCTGCCTGCGGCGAGCCTGTGGCCCGCATTGTTCGGCATGGGCATGGGGCTGACCCTGTTGCTGGCTTTTGGCCTGCCGCCCGTGCTGCAGCTGGCGCAGGTGCCGCCGCTGCGCGTGATGCGGCGCGATCTGGGGGCGCTCAAGCCCGCATCGTGGCTGGTGCTGGGTGTGGGCGTTACGGGTTTTGCGGCCTTGCTGATGGTCGCCAGCCGCGACATCAAGCTGGGCCTGATTGCCGTGGGCGGCTTTGCCGTGGCCGTGCTGTTGTTCGCGGGCCTGGCCTGGCTGGCCGTCAAGCTGCTGCGGCAGGTGGTCAATGAGAGCACGGCGCCGCGCTGGCTGGTCATGGCCACGCGCCAGGTATCGGCCAAACCCGTGTATGCCGTGGTACAGGTCAGCTCGCTGGCCGTGGGGCTGCTGGCCCTGGTGCTGCTGGTGCTGCTGCGCACCGATCTGATTGCCAGCTGGCGCAAGGCCACGCCGGCCAATGCTCCCGACCGCTTTGTCATCAATGTCCAGCCCGATCAGGCGCAGGACTTTCAGGCCGCGCTGAAAAAGGCCGGCGTGCACAGCTATGACTGGTATCCCATGATTCGCGGCCGGCTGATTGCCGTCAACGGCAAGGCTGTCAGCCCCGAGGACTATGAGGAGGATCGCGCCAAGCGTCTGGTGGACCGGGAGTTCAATATCTCCACGGCTGAAACCATGCCGGATCACAACCAGATCGTGGGCGGCCGCTGGCAGGCGGGCGAGCAGGGTGCGATCAGCATGGAAGAAGGCATTGCCAAGACCCTGGATCTGAAGCTGGGCGACACGCTGCGCTTCGATATCGGCGGAGAGGAGAGCGAAGCCCGCATCACCAGCCTGCGCAAGGTGGACTGGAGTTCCATGCGCGCCAACTTCTTTGTGATCTACCCCGTGAAACATTTGGAGAATGTGGCCGTGACCTACCTGGCGGCCTATCGTGCGCCCGACATCAAGGGTTTTGACAATGCGCTGGTCAATGAATTTCCGAACATCACCAATGTCGACCTGAGCAGCACGCTGGCCCAGGTGCAGCAGGTGATGGACCAGGTCATACGCGCAGTGGAGTTTCTGTTCGGCTTCACGCTGGTGGCGGGTCTGGTCGTGCTGTTTGCCTCTGTCACCGGCACGCGTGAGGAAAGAGCGCGCGAGTACGCCATCATGCGCGCCGTGGGCGCTAGATCGGGCCTGCTGCAGCAGGTGCAGAGCGCCGAGCTGGCCGGCGTGGGCCTGATGGCTGGCTTTCTGGCCAGCTGCGTGGCCCTGGCCGTGGGCTGGGCGCTGGCGCGCTGGGTGTTTGATTTCGAGTGGAATGTGCTCTGGTGGGTGCCCCTGGTGGGCGCGCTGGCGGGCGCATTGCTGGCCTGGCTGGCCGGCTGGTGGGCGTTGCGCGAGGTGGTCAGCCGCCCGGTGATGATCACGCTGCGCCAGGCGGCCGAATAAGAACGTGTTTCTGATCTCTACGCAGCCGCGTTGGAGCGCAATCGGGATGAGTTCGAAGCGATGGTCCGCCGCTTGCACTGGGGTGCAAGCAAGGGCCAGCGTGCAGAAATCGCCCGATTTCGCGCTAACACTTCGGGACAGTGTCTTTGCGGAGCCCGATCGGGGGCGGTCTGCGGTGTTGCGCGCGGGGGCCGCCCCCTGGCATCCCATCCCGCAAAGCCACTGTCGCGGCGCGAGGAGATCGTAAGCACGTTCTAAGTGCTAGCCCTTGAACAGCCGCTCGCTTGCAAAGTCCACAAAGGCCCGGACCTTGGGCGAGAGCTGGCGGCTGGAGGGCCAGAGTGCGGAGAACTGCCCGCTATGCGTGAGCTGCTCGGCCAGCACCTGCTGGAGCTCGCCACGCGCCAGTGCGTCGCGGGCCAGGAAGTCGGGCATATAGGCCAGGCCCAGGCCGGATACGGCTGCGCCCAGCATGGCTTCCATGTTGTTGCAGACCAGGGCGATGGGCATGGTCGGCAGCCCGGGCAGCGTCCACTCCTCGAGCTTGCCGCTGTTCAGAAAGCGATAGCGCAGGCTGCTGTGTCCGGCAAGGTCGGCCGGCGTCAGCGGCAGGCCGCGCTCGGCCAGATAGGTCGGCGAGGCGGCGATAACGAAGCGAAACGGCCCGAGCCGGCGCGCCACCAGCCGCGAATCGGCCAGTTCGCCGCTGCGGATGACCACATCGAGGCCGGCTTCGACGACATCGACCAGATGGTCGTTGAAGTCCAGATCCAGCTCCACCTCGGGATAGCGGGCCTGGAATTCGGGCAGCACGGGCAGCAGAAAGCGGTAGCCGATGGTGGGCAGGCTCACGCGCAGCCGACCGCGCGGCGCTTCGGCGGCGGCCTGCATGGCCGCGCGTGCATCGTGCAGCTCGTCGAGGATGCGCCGGCAGCGTTCGTGAAACAGAGCGCCTTCCTGCGTGAGGCGCACCTGGCGTGTGGTGCGATGGAACAGGCGCAGGCCCAGTTGCTGCTCCAGGCGTGCCACGTTCTTGCCCACGGCCGAGGCCGAGATGCCAAGCGCGCGGCCGGCCTCGGCAAAGCTCAGAAGATCGGCGGCACGTACAAAGGACTCAAGTCCGCTGAAGCTGTCCATGGTGATTGGCAACCTTTGGTTGGGATTGTGGGGAGTTTCACGGCTATTTTTGTTTGATTGGATCGCTTTTATCGTCCATGCCTGATTGATTCACGAAGCCCTCCATGTCCTGCTCCTCTTCCTCATCCCGCCCGCAGGCGGACCTTGCTGTTTGCGCCCGCCGCGCATCGCCTGCCTGGGTGCTGCTGTCGGTTTGCCTGGCCGCACTGGCCATGCCGCTGAGCTTTACCGGGCCGGCCGTGGCGCTGCCGGCGCTGCGCGAGGCGCTGGGCGGCGGCCCTCTGGCGCTGAACTGGGTCACCAATGCCTTCATGCTGAGCTTCGGCGCCACACTGATGGCGGCAGGAGCGTTGGCCGACGTCTACGGGCGGCGGCGCGTGTTTCTGGCGGGGCTGGCCGTCGTGGTGGGCAGCGTGCTGCTGCAGGTCTGCCTGCAGGGCAAGGGGGCCATCATCGGCTTCGATCTGCTGCGGGCGCTGCAGGGGCTGGGCGCGGCCGCTGCACTGGCGGCAGGCACGGCCGGCCTGGCCCAGGCCTACGATGGTGCCCGGCGTACCCGGGCCTTCAGTTTCGTGGGCACCTCCTTTGGTGTGGGGCTGGCCTTCGGGCCCTTGCTGTCGGGCTGGTTGCTGCAAAGCTGGGGCTGGCGCAGCGTGGTGCTCAGCGCCGCCGTCGCGGCATTCGCTGCGCTGCTGCTGGGCCTGCGCCATATGCCGGAGTCGCGCAATCCGCAGGCACAGCGGCTGGACCTGCCGGGCGCACTGTCGTTCACGCTGGCGCTGGCTCTGTTGACCTGGGGCATGCTGCAAGTCCCGGAAACGGGCTGGTCGCATGGGCGCACATGGCTGCCCCTGGCGGCTGCCCTGCTGGCGGCAGCGGCCTTTGTGCAGATCGAGCGCCGCAGCGCCCACCCCATGCTGGACCTGTCGCTGTTCCGCTATCCGCGCTTTGTCGGCGTGCAACTGCTGGCTGCAGCACCTGCCTATGCCTTCGTGGTGCTGCTGGTGCTGCTGCCGCTGCGCTTCATCGGCGTGGAAGGCCTGGCGCCGCTCGCGGCCGGGCAGCGCATGTTCGTGCTGTCGCTGCCCATGCTGTGCGTGCCGTTGCTGGCGGGTTGGCTCTCGCGCTGGCTGTCGGCCGCCGTGTTGTGCGGGGCGGGGCTGCTGGTCTGTGCCACCGGCTTGCTGTGGCTGGGCCGTTGCGCGCCCGGCGCGGACCTGGCGCAGATGGCCGCGCCGCTGCTGCTGATCGGGTTGGGCATAGGCCTGCCCTGGGGGCTGATGGACGGGCTGGCCGTGACGGTGGTGCCGCGCGAGCGTGCCGGCATGGCCACGGGTATCTTCAGCACCGTGCGTGTGGCAGGTGAAGGCATTGCCCTGGCCGTGGTCGGGGCGGCGCTGGCAGCGCTGCTGGCGCGGGAGCTGGCGGCCATCTGGCCGTCCATGCAGCATGGCTCGGCCGTGGCCCAGATGCTGGTCACCGGCAATATGCGGGGAGCGCTGGCGCTGATGCAAGGCGCATCAGCCTCAGAGCTGCTCAAGGCCTATGGCCTGGCCTTTTCCAGCTTGCTCGATGTGCTGGCCGGCGTGACGGTGCTGACGGCTGTTGGCGTTTTCGCATTCCTGCGCTCGGGTACGGACATGCCGCATGTCCGACAATCGGGACTGACTCGCAAAGCCGCTACACATGCAGATTGAAGAAAAGCCCCCGTTTGATACCCCCTACGAATGGATAGGTGGCGAAGACAAAGTCCAGCAACTGGTAACCCGCTTCTATGACCTTATGGATCTGGAGCCTGGCTACAAGGAACTGCGCGCCGCCCATGGCAGCACGCTGGCCGACGCGCGCCAGAAGCTGTTCTGGTTTCTCTGCGGCTGGCTGGGTGGCCCCGACTATTACCAGGACCGTTTCGGCCATCCGCGTCTGCGCATGCGCCATATGCCGTTCTCGATCGGCATTCAGGAGCGCGACCAGTGGGTGGCCTGCATGGATCAGGCCATGGGCGAGACCGAGGTGCCCGAGGCCTTGCGCACGCGCCTCAAGGCCAGCTTCATGAACACGGCGGACTGGATGCGCAATCGCGGCGCCTGAGTTCTTGCCCTTGGCTTCAAAGCGTCAAATTTCCTTCATGACGCTGTAAAAAGCCCTGCCGACACTGCCTGTTTTTCAACAAGCAGGGTCAACCATGCAGGATTTCGATTTGCCCGGCGCAAAGCTGCGCTCGGGCGGTTTCTTCTCGGCATTGCAGCAACGCCGCCATGTGCTGACGGCGGTGGGCTGTGCAGCATTGCTGGCAGCCTGCGGCGGCAGCGACGACGGCAGCACAACGCCTGTCAGCGCGCAGCCTGCCACGGCGACGCTGGCCGTTCTGGAGACCACGGATCTGCACTTCAATGTGCGCAGCTATGACTATTTCAAGCTGGCGGAAGACAAGACCTATGGCTTCGAGCGCACGGCCACGCTGATCCGTGCGGCTCGCAAGGAATTTGCCAACACGCTGCTGGTGGACAACGGCGACACCATCCAGGGCACGGCCCTGGCCGACTACGAGGCCGAGGTAAAGCCCATACCCTGCACGCAGCAGCTGTCCATGTACAAGGCCATGGGCGCGCTGAGCTTTGATGCCGGAACGCTGGGCAATCACGAATTCAACTACGGCCTGCCCTTTCTCAACCAGGTGCTGGGCGGCGGTCTGGATGTGGATGGCGTGGATGCCAGCCAGAAATGCGCGGGCAATGGCTATCCGGCCGTACTGGCCAATGTCTACAGCAGCAAGACCAAGAAGCCGCTGGTCCAGCCCTATGCCGTGCTGGAACGCACCATGGTGGCCAAGGGCAGCGATGGCAAGGAAGTCAGGCTGCCCATCAAGATCGGCGTGATCGGCTTCACCACGCCGGGCATCATGAACTGGGACAAGCGCTATCTGGAAGGCAAGGTCTACACCGAAGGCGCGGTCGAGACGGCCAGCAAATATGTGCCAGAGTTGCGCGCCAAGGGCGCCGATGTGGTGGTGGCGCTGCTGCATGGTGGTCTGGATGGCTCGGCCTACTCGGCCACCATGGAGAACCCCGGCCTGTATCTGTCCAAGGTGGCGGGCATCGATGCCATGGTCATGGGCCATCAGCACAGCGTGTTCCCCGATCTGTCGGCCAAGCCCGCCTACAGCCAGAGTGGTGTGGACAACCAGGCTGGCACCATCAACGGCGTGCCTGCGGTCATGGCCAGCTCCTGGGGCAAGGCTCTGGGCGTGATCCAGCTGCCGCTGCAATGGGACGGCAAGAAGTGGAGCGTAGCCAAGACCGGTAGCAAGAGCGAGCTGCGCAACATCCAGAACAAGGATGCCGCAGGTGCCACGGTGTTTGTGGATGCCGATCCGGCCGTTGCGCCGCTGATCGAGGCACAGCATCAGGCGGCCATCAGCTATGTGAAGACGCCCATAGGCAGCACTGACTTCCGCATGAGCACGCTGTTTGCCGATGTAGGCGATCCCGGTGCGATCCAGATCGTCAACCAGGCACAGCAGGCCTATGTGGCCAGCTACATCAAGGCCAATCTGCCCCAGTACGCCAGCCTGCCCGTGCTGTCGGTGAGCGCGCCGTTCAAATCCGGCTTCCAGGGCGGCAAGGACTTCACCGACGTGGCAGCCGGCTCGCTCGCCATCTACAACGCGGCCGACCTGTATCTCTACCCCAACACCGTGTACGCGGTGAAGGTCAATGGCGCCGACATCAAGAGCTGGCTGGAAGCTGCTGCCAAGCGCTTCAACCAGATCGATGTGAACAAGACGGCCGAGCAGCCCTTGATCAGCAGCTTCCCGGGCTACAACTTCGATATGTTCACCACCGCCGATGTGCAGTACGAGATCGATGTGACCCAGCCGCTGGGCAGCCGCATCAAGAACCTGAGCTATCTGGGCAAGCCCATGGATACGGCGCAGGAGTTTGTGATCGCCACCAACAACTACCGTGCCACTAGCGGTGCCAGCTTCATCCCCAAGCTTGACGGCTCGTCGGCCATCTGGGCATCGCCCGATGCGAACCGCGATGTGGTGATCGAGTATGTGCGCAAGAACCCGCAGATCACCAGAGCGGCCAATGGCGCAGCCAAGAGCTGGCGCTTTGCCAAGGTGACGACGGCCGGCCCGGTGGTGTTCAGCTCCGGCACCAATGCCTTGAGCGTGGCCCAGGCCGCGGGCCTGTCGGGCGTGTCTATGCTGGCGGCCGATGACGGCTCGGGCAAGGGCATGAGCAAATATCAGCTCGATCTGTCCAAGTAAGCTGCGTTGTCGCAAACACTGCCGTCGTGGCCCCAAAGGCCACGGCGGCTTTTTTCTGGGACTGGCTATGATGCGAGAAAATTTTCAGGGAGAGGGTATGACGGCATATATCGCGCTGGCAGTGGTTGTGGTGATCGTGATCTGGGCAATTGCCCTCTACAACCGCTTGCGCACGCACAAGAACCAGGTGGAGAACGCGTTCGCGCAGATCGATGTGCAGCTCAAGCGCCGTCATGACCTGATTCCCAATCTGGTGGAGGTAGCACGCGGCTATATGCAGCATGAGGCCCAGACGCTGGAAGCTGTGATTCGCGCACGCGGCGAGGCCGTCAGCGCAGCCGACAAGGCGCGCCAGTCGCCGGGCAAGGCGCAGGCCATGGGGGCACTCATGGCTGTGGAGCAGGTGCTGGGAGGTCAGGTAGGCCGTCTGATGGCGCTGGCCGAGGCCTATCCCACGCTCAAGGCCGATGCCCGCATGCAGCAGCTCAGCGAAGAAATAACCAGCACCGAGAACCGCATCGGTTTTGCGCGTCAGTCCTATAACGACGAAGTGCTGGAATTCAACAACCAGGCCGGACAGTTCCCGGATCTGATCGTGGCGCGGCTGGTGGGTTTTGTGCATATGGACATGCTGGCTTCGACTCAGAGTGAGCAGGAACGCGCCGTCCCTCAGGTCCGGTTCTGAGCGCATGCGTTTCTGGGAGCGACAGCGCGAAGCCAGGCGCAGCACGCGCTGGTTGCTGCTGGTGTTCGGCCTGTGCGTGCTGGCTGTGGTGGCATCGGTGCATCTGGGCCTGATGCTGGCCTGGTGGCTGGGCACTCTGGCATTCGGCGGCTGGGACTATCCCACGGGCTTTGCGACGGTGAATATCGGCGTGACCTTGCTGCTGGTGCTGGGCGGTTGCTGGATAGAGCTGGACCAGCTGCGCCACGGCGGGCGCAAACTGGCCCAGCGCGTGGGAGCACGCGAGGCCAGACCCGGCAGCTCGCTGGCCGAGCAGCAACTGTGCAATATCGTCGATGAAATGTGCATTGCGGCACACTGGCCTGCGCCCCAGGTCGCGGTGCTGGCGCGGACCGAGGCCATCAATGCCTTTGCGGCGGGCTGGGATGCGCAGGACGCCGTCATCGCCGTGACCCAGGGGGCGCTGGACCAGCTTAGCCGCGAAGAAATGCAGGGCCTGGTGGCGCATGAGCTATCGCATCTGCGCGAGGGCGACACGCGGCTGAACATGCAGCTGGCCGGCATGGTCTACGGGCTGGAGCTGATTCACAACTTCGGCCAGAGCCTGCGCGAGCGCGACAGCATTCTTACGCAATGGTTCGGTCTCTTCATACAGGCCGCGGGCTTTGTCGGCTGGCTAGGCGGTCAGTTGCTCAAGGCCGCCGTATCGCGCCAGCGCGAATATCTGGCCGATGCCCGCGCCGTGCAGTGGACGCGCAGCAAGGATGGGTTGGGCGGCGTGCTGCGCAAGGTGCTCACGCAGCGTGAACTGGCCGAGCAGCAGTACGGCAGCTGGCAGCAGGACACGCGCAGCCACCAGGGACTGGACAAGCGCATCGTGTAGCACATGCTGCTGGCCGAAACACCCCATGCCAGCCGCCTCGAAGACTGGCTGGAGTCCCACCCCACGGTGCCCGAGCGCATACGCCGCATTTACGGTCGCAACATGCGACCGCTGCCCTTGCCGCTCAATACCGTGCCACAGGGAAGATGAGACTTCTGGGCTCAAACCCAATGGAGATAAGCACTAGCAGCTATCGGATTGGAAGCAAGGGGCTCAGAACAACTTGCGCTTGCCCGGCTGCAGCAACACCACCAGCGCGCCCGCGCCTCCTTCGGCCGGGCGGGCCTGGACAAAGGCCAGCACCTCTTTCTTCTGCACCAGCCAGCGCTGCACCTTGCCCTTGAGCACGGGGGTGCGGCCCGGCGATCCCAGGCCCTTGCCGTGGACGATGCGCACACAGCGCACGCCCGTGCGGTGCGACAGCCGGATGAACTGGCCCAGCGCCTCGCGGGCTTCGTCCGAGCGCAGGCCGTGCAGGTCCAGCTGGCGCTGAATGCTCCAGTGGCCGCCACGCAGCTTGTGTGTCACGTCGAGACCGATGCCGGGGCGGCGAAAGCTCAGCTGATCGTCCACGTCCAGCAAGGTGCTGACATCGAACTCGTCGCTCATGGCTTCGCGCAGCACGTTCTGCTCGTCCAGCACCATCTGCAGGGGCAGAGGGGAGGGGGCCGGCTCCAGAAAGCTGACTTCGTTGCGCGAACGCAGTGGCGTGACCTTGCCGACGCTGAGCGCAAACAGATTGCGCTCACGCTCGCGCGCTGCACGCGCCTCGGCTTGCGCAAGGGCGAGGGCTTCGGCCTGTTCGCGCATCTGCTTGAGATGGCGGGAGATGCCGGCCAGATCCTGCAGCGAGCGGTGTGCATGGCTCATAGCAGACCCTCCTCGGCCATGGAGCAGGCAGCGCCCGGCCCGACGATGATGTGGTCGAGCACGCGAACATCGATCAATGCCAGGGCTGCCTTCAGTATGGTGGTCAGAGAGCTGTCGGCACTGCTGGGCTGCGCGTTGCCGCTGGGGTGGTTGTGTGCCAGTATCACCGCGCCGGCCTGATGGTGCAGGGCGCGCAGCACGACTTCACGAGGGTAGACGGAAGTTTGCGTCAAGGTACCGCGAAACATTTCTTCAAGAGCCAGCAAGCGGTTCTGGCTGTCCAGAAACAGCACGGCAAACACCTCGTGCGGCCTAGCCGCCAGATGCAGCTGCAGATAGTGCTTGACGGCCTCGGGGGAGGAAAAGACTTCCCGCTCGCGCAGCTGCTGAGCCGTGGCACGGCGGGCCAGCTCCAGCACGGCCATCAGCTCGGCGCGCTTGGCCGGACCCAGGCCTTTGACGGTTGTCAAAGCCTGGTAGTCGGCAGCCAGCAGTCCGGCCAGACCGCCTGTTCCCTGGCGATCACCGGGCAGCTCCAGCAATTCCTGCGCCATCTGCAGCACCGTCTTGCCGGCCATGCCGGTGCGCAGAATGACGGCCAGCAGCTCGGCATCCGAGAGCGCAGCCGCACCCCGCTGCGCGAGCTTTTCGCGCGGCTGGGCATCCAGGGGCAGGTCTTTGATGGGCATGGGTGTCAGTGCTCGCTTGCACAAGGCGGGGAAGGAGCGGGCCGGCCATCTCAACGCGGCGGCGAAGAGGTTATAGGCTCGCTCTTACAATGCAGCCCAGTTTATCGGGACTTTCATGACCACAAGCGCAACCCCTTCGGATCTGCCCGTCGTGCAGGCAGGCTCTTTTCTCACGCTGCATTACCGCCTGGCGGGCCCTGCGGGCGATGTGATCAATACCTTCAACGAAAAGCCGGCGACGCTGTCGCTAGGGGCGGGCGAGCTGTCGCCGGCCATGGAAGACAAGCTGATCGGCCTGGCCGAAGGCACGCACACGACTTTCGAGCTGCCCGCAGGCGAGGCTTTTGGCGAGCGCAACCCCGACATGATGCAGTGGGTGGCCCGCAAGCTCATGAACGAGCTTGGCGACCCGCATGAGCAATACACCGCTGGCGATGTGGTGCAGTTCCCCACGCCCGACGGCAGCGGCAGCTACGCCGGCGCCGTGGTGCAGGTGCGCGAGGACGGCGCCGTGCTGTTCGACTTCAACCACCCGCTGGCCGGCCAGCCCGTGACGTTTGAAGTGAAGCTGATCGGGGTACTTTGAAGTGGTGGGTGCCAAGGAAGTCCTGCTGGCCGAGCCGCGCGGCTTTTGCGCCGGGGTGGATCGCGCCATCGAGATCGTGGAGCGGGCGCTGGCCAAGTTCGGTGCGCCCATCTATGTGCGCCACGAGATCGTGCACAACACCTTTGTGGTCAACGACCTCAAGGCCAAGGGCGCCATCTTCATCGAGGAGCTGGACGAAGTGCCGCCCGGCGCCACGCTGATCTTCTCGGCCCATGGCGTCTCCAAGGCCGTTCAGCAGGAGGCCGAGCGCCGCGGCTTTGCCATCTTCGATGCGACCTGCCCGCTGGTCACCAAGGTGCATGTGGAAGTCGCCAAGCTGGCCAAGGAAGGCTACGAGTTCCTCATGATCGGCCACAAGGGCCATCCCGAGGTCGAAGGCACCATGGGCCAGCTCTCCGAAGGCATTCACCTGGTCGAGGACGAGGGCGATGTGGCCAGGGTTGCGCCGCGCCAGACCGAGAAGCTGGCCGTGGTGACGCAGACCACGCTGTCGGTCGATGATGCCGCAGGCATCAAGGCCGCCATCAAGGCGCGCTTTCCCATGGTGCGCGAGCCCAAGCAGCAGGACATCTGCTACGCCACGCAGAATCGCCAGGACGCCGTCAAGGTGCTGGCACCCCAGGTGGATCTGGTCATCGTCGTCGGTAGCCCGACCAGCTCCAACAGCAATCGCCTGCGCGAGCTGGCCGATCGCCTGGGCACGCCTGCCTATATGGTGGACAACGCGCTCGAGCTCAGGGAAGAGTGGTTTGCCGATGCGGCCCGCGTGGGCCTGACGGCCGGGGCCTCGGCGCCCGAAGTGCTGGTCGACGAGGTCATCGCACGCATCAAGCAGCTGGGGGCCGTCGCCGTGCGCAAGATGGACGGTATCGAGGAAACCATCAAGTTCCCGCTGCCCAAGGGTCTGAAGATTGACGCGGCCACGGGCCTGGAAATCGAAGTGCGCAAGGCGCCCGAGACCGGACATTGAGTCACAGCAAGCTGATTGCTTGTAACTTCATAGCGCCTTGCGCACGGTATTCAATGACTTCAGATGGCTTTTATCTGAAAATCTATGAATAGCCCGCGCAAGGCGCTTTGCTTTTGATAGCTGACTGCTGCCATCCCCCGTGTATCGGCCGGGTGCGGCCAGTCGCTCTAAAATCCCCCTCTATGCTCGACATTCAACTTCTCCGCAAAGACCTGGATTCAGTCGTCGCCCGACTGCAAACCCGCAAGAACCCCCAAGCCTTCCTGAACGTGGAAGCCTTCAAGGCGCTGGAATCCGAACGCAAGTCCATCCAGACGCGCACGGAGGAGCTGCAGTCCAAGCGCAACCAGTTGTCCAAGCAGATCGGCATGTTGATGGGCAAGGGCGAAAAGGACGCCGCAGAAGCCGCCAAGGCCGAAGTGGCCGCCATGAAGACCGAGCTGGAGCAATCGGCCACGCGCCTGGACCAGATCCAGACCGAGCTGCAGGCCATGCTGGTGGCCGTGCCCAATCTGCCTCATGAGTCCGTGCCCGTGGGCGCCGACGAAGAAGGCAATGTGGAAGTGCGCCGTTTCGGCACGCCGAGGAATTTCGACTTCGAGATCAAGGATCACGTCGATCTGGGCGCGCCCATCGGCCTGGACTTCGAAGCCGGCGTCAAGCTCTCCGGTGCCCGCTTTACCGTGATGCAGGGCCAGATCGCGCGCCTGCACCGTGCGCTGGCCCAGTTCATGCTGGATCTGCAGACCGAGCAGCATGGCTACACCGAATGCTATGTGCCCTATATCGTCAACAGCGATTCGCTCAAGGGCACGGGCCAGTTGCCCAAGTTCGAAGGTGATCTGTTTGCGGCCCAGAAGGGCGGCCAAGATGCCGAGCCCCTGCCCGACACCGCGGCTCTGTACCTGATTCCCACGGCCGAAGTCCCGCTGACGAATCTGGTGCGCGACGAAGTGCTGGCCGAAGATCGCCTGCCCATCAAGCTGACCGCACACAGCCCCTGCTTCCGTTCCGAAGCCGGCTCCGGCGGTCGCGACACGCGCGGTCTGATCCGCCAGCACCAGTTCGACAAGGTCGAGATGGTGCAGATCGTGCATCCCGAAAAAAGCTATGAAGCGCTGGAAGAGATGACCGGCCATGCCGAAGCCGTGCTGCAGAAGCTCGGCCTGCCGTACCGCGTGATGAGCCTGTGCACGGGCGACATGGGCTTTGGCGCTGCCAAGACCTACGACCTGGAAGTCTGGGTGCCGGCACAGGGCACCTATCGCGAAATCAGCTCGGTCTCCAACTGCGAAGCCTTCCAGGCGCGCCGCATGCAGGCCCGCTTCAAGAATGCGCAGGGCAAGAACGAGCTGGTGCACACGCTCAACGGTTCCGGCCTCGCCGTGGGTCGTACGCTGGTCGCCGTGCTGGAGAACTATCAGAACGCCGACGGCTCGATCACCGTGCCCGAAGCACTGGTTTCGTACATGGGTGGCAAAACTTTGCTGAAGGCCTGATTTTTTAGGCTACAATAGATGCTTCGACACAGGAGAGGTGGCAGAGTGGTCGAATGTACCTGACTCGAAATCAGGCGTACGTGCAAACGTACCGTGGGTTCGAATCCCACCCTCTCCGCCATATAGCATTTAAGCCGTTGATTTCATGGGATTTCCCATAAAATCAACGGCTTATTTCTTTTGTTTTCTACACAAAGGTGCTACACAAAATGTCGAATAGGGATTCGGTCTCCGTGGACGAACCGAACATGCCTCAACTCCCTACAGGCCTAGTGCGCCACGACAATGGTCGCTACTATCACCGCCGCAGAATCCCCGAAGATCTGCTCCAGGCCGATGGCAAGAAGGAACACCTTAGGTCTCTAAAGACCTCCGACTACCGGCTCGCTGTAGAACGTTTCCACGTTGCCGACGCTAAGCTGCAGGCGGAGTGGCGCAAGCTCAGGCAACGCAAAACAGACTTCTTTGCGGCGCGGCAGGTCCAGGCAGCCATAGTGCTCAAGGAGTTGACGGCCGAAGACATCGACCGGATCGCTCAGCATGTCGAGGCAGCGGCTCTGGCTGGAGATGAAAAGCGGCGCGAGACTGGCACTTACGACGTCTCGGAGATTGAGGACTACCAACGCGCTTACACTGACGCCCTGCCAGAGATGAAGGCAGCTGTGGCCGTTGGTGACATTGAGGTGTTGGGGCCAATGCTCCGGCAATTTTTGTACCTGCATCGGTACGAAGATCACTTGGGCGAAGGCGACTTCAGACGCCTTGCCATCGCCTACGGCCGGGCAGTCATCAGAACCAACGAGAAGCTTTTACGTCGCTATGAAGGCGAAGACGTGCCGACGCCCAAGACCGCTACGCACGAACAACACCTGCTGTCGGAAGTCATTAACGACTACATCGAGAAGTACCAGGCCGACAAGTTTGAAGCCATGTACAAAAAGGTCTGTGCGGTGCTTCCGATGCTCTTGGATGTAGTCGGCAACAAGCCCATCCACACTCTGCGACAGACTGACCTCAATCGCTTTTTTGAAGTAGTCAATCGCCTTCCACCCCGCTGGAAGGATGTGGCACGTCAGAAGAAGCTGACGGTACTAGAGGTCGCAGGTCTTGGGCTGGGTGAGATGTCGCCCGCTACCTTCGAAGGCACTTACAAAGCCGTCGTAACGCCTTTCCTGGGTGCCGCGCGGACCAACTGGCAAGACAAAGGCTTCCCAACGACACTGACCACCGAGAGGATCCGCTACACGGGGAGTCGTGAAGAAGGGGAAGGGCATCAGCGAGCCTTTCGTCCTCAAGAGCTGGAACGCCTATTCATGGGGCCTGAGTTGGCTGGCTACGCCAAACGGCCTGAAGAACTGCACATGTTCTGGCTGCCACATTTGGGGCTGTACACAGGTGCACGAGTCAACGAGCTATGCCAGTTGAACCCGGTAGTCGACATTCTCAAAGACGAAACTTCAGGTGCCTGGTACTTGAACATCACCGAGCAATCTGAAGCTGCCGAGAACGTCAAGAAACGCGTCAAAACCAAATCTTCAAGGCGCAGGGTACCCATTCATAGTCAGCTAATCGGAATGGGCTTTCTTGATTATGTGGATGCACTCAAGAAACAAGGAAAAAAGCTTCTGTTTCCAGGTTTCGAGCCCGGTAAGGGACGTGCAGCGACCGAGGCCGAAAAATGGTTTCGCCTGTTCTTGCGTGACACAGGCTTGCGTGACGAGACGCCTAGTGCGCGGATCGTAGGCATGCATGCGTTTCGTTCAACGCTACTAAACCGTGCGGCCAATTTGGGAGTTGTGAACGCTGAATCCCTAACAGGCCACGCCCAGAGTATGACCAACCTGTCTCAGGCGCAAGACTCGGTCGTCGGTGGCGAGACATCATTGGTGGTCAAGAAGTATCAGGGCGAACTTGATATCGGAGTAAAAAGTGCAATCCTGGAGCGCATCGTGTACCCAAACCTCAAGTTCTTCACCCCTGTAAAGCCCTCGGCACTGTAAGGCTCTGAATACGCTGCTCGTAGCCACAATGTTTCCTAACAGTCAGTCGTTATCGAACATGCGAGCATCGACCTAGGCAACCGCCCAGCGACGGTTTTCAGGTGTGTAGCGGGCTACGGCCGGCACGACACACGCGCAACTGGGAGCGTGTGTTGGTGGTCACACTCAATCCGGGAGCGGTCAGTCTATGAGCTTGGCTGCCAGGCCTGAAAAGTTATCCATCAACGTCGCATGAGGCAGGCGACAGCTACCTTGACATTCATAGCTACCGCATGCGGTCTTTAGCTTTAGATAACGCTGAGATTTTGAGCGGTTCCCGCAAGTCTGAAGCCATGTAAATCAAAGGATTCATAAACGCTTTTGTAACTTTTGTTACTCAATGTATTTTTGAGGCTATGATTACAGCGAGGAACATCCTAAATCGCTAAATTTAAATCATTAAATATGAAAAATAAGCTGAGATCTCTTGCAGGAATTGCAACTGTTTTTGTCTTAACCGGATTCTCCGCAGTCAACGCGCAGCAAAATTTCAAGTTGACAGTTGTGAATTCAGGTGAATATCTCGGTTACCCTAATTTTTGCTCTGATTTTTATCTGAAAAAGACCAATGATAATTGGTCTGTGGCGACTGATGGGAACATTAAAAATTCTGATTATGAATATCTAAAAGGATGCTTTGTAAAATCGTCTTCTGATAATAAAGCATTGGAATTTTATATTGCGCTGAATACCAGAAAAGGTTGCGATTATAGGGGTAATATTCCAATACAGGGCGCTAAAAATAGAACAGATGATTACTATCAGTGTAATTCTAATTTCGCCAAATTAAACATTTTTGGCGGCGGATTTTCAAATAATGAACCGATAAATTTTGATCTACTTAATAAAGCTTTAGAAAATTCAGAGGTTGCGATTATTGCCAATGATACCTATCGCAAAGGAATGGAAAAGTCAATTGATTCGGCAACAGCGACAAATGGAAATATTGAGTATTTTTTTACTAAATATGCCATATATTTGAATCATGAGGAGCAGAGTGAAATTGCAGAAAAATATTTAATTAACAACTCTCGCATCCAACCAATAGAGTTAGTACGAAAACTTGTTACACCAGCGACGCTTGAACGAGTTGCCGAAAATCACAAAAAAACTTCCTATGCAGACTATTTACGGGAAGTTGAGGCGGTTTTTGTAGGTAACCCTACCCAACTAGAAATTTGGAAATTAAAACAGCGGCAACCTTTAGCTACTGCAACTCATTGGGCTCAGGTCGATTTCGATAACATGGTTCCAAAGATTGACAATCATTTTCAGAAAATAAAAAATTCTCAACAAAAAAAGGCAGAAGATTATTTGTCTAGTTTTAGAAAGTCAATCAAAGTTGGAGTAGACACACATTGCGGGACCGTAATCGAAATGCGTCCTCCTATGATTAAGCTGGCGCTAAATGCGCCACTTGCCGGTTACACAAGTGAGCCGTGGATAAAAGTATCCGAAGCATTTCCTCCTGAGTATGGCTGCACCAATACAAACGGCCGACTCTCCCCGCGCAGTTAAGGACATTCTGCATAAATCCGCATTGGGGCGGCACCGCCAGTTCGTCACTCATAAAAACTGCTAATGACCTGTGTGGAGCTACGGAACTTGGTCATCCTTGCGAGGGCTCTGCAGAATGGCTGGACTGGCTGGCGCAGTAGCCACTAGCAAAGCGACAAGTCCAATAGATCGGTATCGGTAGCAGCTGTCGTCGGCTCACCGTGACGGCAGCAAGCTTAAGGCAGTCATTGGATTGCAGCGATTTCGTGATGCGCATCTTTCCGCGTATCCAGCTTTCAAGCCCGACAGCTGTAGCGGTTGCACGAGCACCGTTGATGTGCACCGCTTCTTCGGCATACAGCATGTCAATGCCCCGCGGCAGAATCTGCTATCAGTGTATCATCGATAGCAAAAATCAATTGATTCGATAGAAAATATCAATAATGGAAAAACGACCTTTGTTTGAAGACAGTTTTTGAAAACTTCAATGCTTCAAGATTTGAAGCGACCATCTTGCAGCCTTGTTGGTCTACCAAACTGATGAACAATCTGTTTTTCGACAAAACTTGGAGGCCCTATGGCGACTCTGTCTTTCAATGCCTTTGCTAAGCCTTCTAACAAGCATTACGAAGCCATAGCTGCTTGTCTTCAAAGCATGCTGGACCTCGCTGAAAGAAATAGTGGGCAGTCAGCCTGCGCCCAACGAATATTGCTCTCGATCTACAGCCCTGGTGATTACAAAATGAGCGGATCTGATTTCACTGGTCTTGATATTCCGCACATTCACAACGCAATTCACTTACTTCATGAACATGGAATGTGTCGCAAAGACATTTTCAATCTCGTAGAGGGAGGTGAAGCGCGTGTTCTCAGGCTCGCAGAGCTTACCCATCTGTATCCATAAAACGATGGGTTTCTGCACAGCGCAGGAACCCGTCGTTCTGGGTGCTTGGAGCTATACAGAAATGTGCAAGAAGCCATCCATTAATCAACATACAGAAAAGGGGGACTATGGCGGAAATTGGATATGCGCGGGTCAGCACCCACGAGCAGAGTCTGGACCTTCAGCGCGACGAGCTGAAGCGCGTAGGAGCGGAAGTTATTTACGAAGACTGCGCGAGTGGCAAGACAGCCGAAAGGCCCGAGCTTCAGCATTGCCTGAAAGCCCTGCGGGCAGGGGACACACTGACCGTTTGGCGGCTGGATCGACTCGGCCGCAATCTGCAAGACCTTATTCGCATCGTCACCGAACTGGAAGCCAAGGGCGTGACGTTCAAGTCCCTCAAGGAGTCGATTGATACCCGCGGGCCTGCTGGTAAGCTGGTATTCCACCTGTTCGCGGCCTTGGCTCAGTTTGAGCGTGAGTTGCTGCGTGAACGAACTATGGCCGGGCTGGATGCAGCAAGATCCCGGGGGCGCAAAGGCGGCAGGCCTCCCAGCTTGTCACCCGCACAAAAAAACATGGCTCTGTCGCTGATAAAAAGTGGTGACCTGGGCATTTCCGAGATTGGTAAGCAGTTCGGCGTGTCACGTTCGACGCTATACAACCTCATGACGAGCAGCCGAAACGCTGCTTGAGCCAAAAAAATGGGCCTGGAAACACCCCCCAAGGCCCATGGAATTAAGCCGGTGCTATCCGGCTTTCATCGCTGTGTCCAACTACTGGAACTATCCAAATCAGTATAGGGCAGTTCAACAATAACTCGCTCGCAATTGAGGGCAACAAATTAGTACCGGCATGCCGGTTTGAGGACAGATGGTGGCGAGCGCTCTTTGGAGCGCACCATGCATCACAACACCACAAGTCTCGGTGGGTCTCGTCGACTCGCTGAACTTGTCAATAAGATTGAAACAAGTGCGTCGGCACTCAAAAAGCGCTTACGCATTTGTCGAAAAAAGCTCAAAAGGCTGACCAAAGAGTATCGCCGTATTGCAAAAGCCAAGGGCTTGTACGCTGTGGCTGTTACCTTGACATTCGCCAAGGATACGGATTTTTGTGCGAAGCACATCACGCGGTTCCTCAACTGCTTACGCTCTAAGCTCAAACGCAAGGGCCATCAGCTGCTTTATGCATGGGTGCTTGAGCGTGCAGGCGCTTTGCACTACCACTTGGCACTGTGGTTGCCGCGAGGTTTCAAATTGGACTGTACGGAATTGGCCAAGTGGTGGCCTTGGGGTAGTACCTGGAATGAGGCATGTCGCAAAGTTTCTGCCTGGATTCACTACATCAGCAAGCGCAATTGCAAGACTGATCTGCCCACAGGGGCACGAGCTTTTGGCTACGGAGGCTTGGATGAACAAGCCAAAGAAGCGGTACAGCATGCAATGCTTCCTGAATGGCTAAAGACCTTGCTATCTTCAAATGCAAAGGTAAAGCGAGTGCCAAAGGTGGGCTGGCTGAATTTGGGGACAGGGGAGGTCTACGAATCTCCATGGCTATGGTCACCGAGAGGTTGCAGACTCAAAGCGCAAGCGGCAAGTACCCAGTAATTTCATCTACGATGCTGGCTTAGCAATCAGGCAGCAGCCTAGATCAGGATGCAGGCACGCTGAAGGTGTGTCCTGGGCGTCAACCCATTCAACATGCATTTGAAGTCAGGCAGCTTCAACTTTATGCCAGCACGCTATACCGAGTGGTGCGCCGACTTGCTGCTCAACACGGAGCATCCCCGAAAGGGGTGTTGAGAAAAGCGCCGTATCGTGAGCGCAAAAAAGCCCGGGAATGAACCCGGGCCAAACGTGGAAACAACTACGAAACTTTGAGCCATTTGAGACCTTTGTTCGTCAAGCGTTGACCTCTGCCAAACATTGCTCTCATTCATGTATAGCTTGTGCAGTGATCGATGATGGACTGTTGAGGCAAATATTTATATTCCTATACATCCTATTGTGACGCCCTAGCATTCGCAGAGAGATGTCCTAGAGTTATTGAAGGTGCTGGCCATCGTTGACCGTCAGTCCGTTCGGTGCTGACCTGAATTTTTGAACTGACCTACGGCAGCATTCGACTGCGGATTCAACCCGTTGCTGCCCTTCGTGCATCGACAACAGATGTCTGCTGAGCAGCGTGTGCGGTCTTAAACCTTGCAGAACTCGAAGCTCAAAAGCTGTCGTTCAACGCTCAAATTAAGCCGCGAACCGAGGCTTGCCGAGCCTCCTCGATACCCGGGGCGATTCACTGTGGCATAGCTACGTCTGGGGTTGGGGGAGGTTGGCCTGGGACTGATTTATGCAACAGCGCCCCTTCAAAACCTAACCTAAATCTTTGAAATACACGGATGCTCAGGAAAATTAAGCACAAATTCCTCAGCAATGGCCCTAACACCAGCCGCCCAGTTAGCCCCTTTCACCACACGATTCGTATTTTCAAAATTTCTTAAAAAAGTCTTTGTTATGTGAGGATTATTAAGAGTCGCGCCTCTTTGTGCTATATAGCTCAAACGCAACTGCAGAATTTCCAGCATCTTATTCGGAGATATTCTTGGTTCTCCTTCGACAACTAAATCTAGAGCAGCCTGATATTCTTCCGCAGTCCACTGCTGCTTATGCAGGCGTTTCGCATCCTCTATCGAGTAAGAATCTTGTGTTCCACAAACTTCATACAAATCCGCGAGAACTAATCGACGTGAAGCCCAGACTGCGAGCTTGAAATCAATCGATATTTTCTCCTCGATTGATGCGATCCAAGGCTCCATATCAACGGGTGTCAAGCATAGACAATACTGAAGCTCAGGCCTTCTAGCTTCTTTCGAGTAGAACCCAATCACAAAAATCATTCGCCGCCATTTTTTGATGTGATCCATTCCCACATCCCGCGCTGTCGAAACAGTCGTGCCTGTCGAAGACTTTACTTCAACATCAAAGCGGACACGCTGTCCATTGACTTCCATATCTAGGACTGCGTCAACGCCGGCGCGCTGATGAGCAGGATCCCAATTGAGGTTGAACATCCTCACAAGCTCGCGCTCGCGCTCATCATCTTGTACTGGCATTATTTCCCTGTCAAAGCTCTAGCAACCTGTCTTGCTACAGCATAACCTACCGGAGGGCACACGCTATTACCAATTTGCCCGAGCGCTTGATATACCGCACCCTCGAAGCGCCAGGAGGCAGGGAATCCCTGAAGCAAGGCACAATCATCCACTGCCATCCGGAAATGGCCATTCTCCGGAGGGTAGGCTGCGGCGATAGCATGGGTCGGCTGGACACCGTTGGGCCAGATGTGCAAAGCGTTCCAAATTTCTAGCGCGGCTTTGCTGTTTAAGACTCCAGTTGTATTCCTTGGTCCCGTGAAACCTGAGCGCAATGTTGGCGCTACCACATCGTAGCCTTTGGGTGGCAATCCCAGGCTGCGACGAGCAGTGTTACGCGGCAAAATCGGCCCAAAGACACCCTCCACATCTCCATGTGTTGGCTCTGGCTCAGCCCACCGCGCAGCATCACGTGCAGCCCGGAATCCGACAAAGAAAACACGACGGCGTGCTTGAGGCACACCAAAGTCATGAGCCGCAAGTTTGAACTTGAAGATCGTGTACTTTTCCTCCAAGGGCTGAAGAATGTTCTCTTGAACGAATCCCTCAAACTTTCGATCCAGAAGTCCCGGTACGTTCTCGGCAACGAAGGCACGCGGCCGGGTCTGGAGTACACACCGGATGAAGTCAGGCCACATGTTGCGAGGGTCGTCAGCGCCGGCCTGCTTTCCTGCAATAGAAAACGGTTGGCAAGGCGGACCTCCATGAACAATATCGACCCCCCTGAAGTTGCTGAACGGAGCTGTGCGAACGTCACCAGCCTCTGCACCAGAGTACACGGTCCACTCTGGTCGGTTGGAGCGCAAGGTCTCGCCACAAACGTCGAGGATCTCAAATGAGGCAGTATGGCTGAAGCCTGCGCGCTCGAAGCCGAGGTCGAGGCCACCGCCACCGGCAAACAGCGATAGAGAAGAAAGCCCGTTGCATTCAAGTTGAGGCATCAGATCGTCTACATCTAGACGATCTCCAAATTCTGCATTGAGCCGGGGGTTGTCTTCATGGGCCTGTAGCAATCGGAGCTTTCGCTGCTGTGAACGAATAGACGTTTCCCTATAGCGATCCCGCTGCTCATCAGTCAATTCATACGGCATAAAACTCCTAATGCAAGCAATCACTCGCATCCCATGCGAGCAACCTGTAAATAAATACAGTATACAAGCCCGCTTCAAACATCCTGTATGGCGGGAATTATCGTAGAGCTTCTCGATGCCCTCCGCGGCCAAGGTGAAAAGTAGGGCGTTGCTGAGCGCTATTGCATAGCCCGACATGAGGATGCGCCTCACCCTGAATCGCACCGGTTCCCGTAGACACCTTCGAGCCTCCGAGCGACTGAAAACGATCAAAGCGGCCACTCAGGCTCACGAACTCGAACGACTGAGTTCAGCCTGGACCTGCCGTTCGTAGTCACGTACTGGGCGATAGCTCCTGGCCGAACTCAGCCAGTCACGACCAGCAGGCTAGTA
Source organism: Comamonas thiooxydans (assembly GCF_002157685.2). NCBI lineage: Bacteria > Pseudomonadati > Pseudomonadota > Betaproteobacteria > Burkholderiales > Comamonadaceae > Comamonas > Comamonas thiooxydans. Next base: position 4,813,415 of record NZ_AP026738.1, on the reverse strand, counting down.
AGTCGTAACCGGCACAGGGTCAGTTCAACCGGAGTACGCATTATCGAACTGGCCTGCTGCCCCCTATGCTTCAGAGCTACAAAGAAACCTCCTTAAGCATCAGAGTATCTTGATCGAGCACTGAGACTTTGATGTGCTTCTCAAGAATGCGTGCATCAAGTGCACGTACAGGCGCAGACCAACCCGAATTGGGTCCGTGCGTAAGCTTCTTTTTTAACCGCTTGCCGATAGTCTTAGCTCCTTCTATAGTCACAACGAAGTGCATACAGTCGATGCGTGTGAGTTCATCGCTGAACATTGCACGTAAACACGCTATGACTTTTGAGAGATCTTTGTCGCTGCGCCAAGAGTTTTCTACTTCGATCCACGTCAGCTGCTCGCTTCCTGCGATCAGATCAGGAATTTTTTGCAGCTCTTGCCCGTCCAAGCGATATGTGAAGCTTGGCAGCGGACAGTCGCCTGTTCGGACTTGTAGTTCTGTAAAAATTTCATCAGAAGGCCAAGCGACATACACGCTATTGGATGCGGTCCGGTGATCGTGAGCATGCCTTAAGTAATCACGCGCATGCACCTTTCCGGCAACTAGCGGCATACCGTGTTCGCGCGCAACGTTAGCACCAGCGGCCGTCAATGCATAGAGTAGCTCGTAGTTCACTCTGTTGATCCCATTGCCGTCTCGTTTTGCAACGATCCAGCGTCGAGCCAAAAGCCAGCGCAGTGTTCTTCCGATCATCTTTCGCGTTGATAGATCGCAGCGTCCACAGACGCCCTTTGCAAGCTGTCGGGTGCTTGCGTAGCCCATGACAGAAAGCAGCTGAACTACATGTCGTCGGTATGCTGCGCCAAGTTTTCGTTTGTCCATTTCACCGCTCCCTAAAGCTGATACTTTGTATAGCTCCCGGGGCGGAAACATGAATTTTGCGCAGCCTCCCTTTGTTCCAAAATGAGCCTGCAATCAAGCTACTTGTTTTTGCAATCCTGTCGGACGACAGGGCTAGGCTGGACTAACTCTAACGTCGGACAACACGCCTACCCTATTTGTATACATGCACGTTACCCTGGGTTCATACACAAGTTGCAAAGCAGCGCAAACAGCCAGCGTCACTCTAAAGAGTGCCGTTGAAATCAGGGCTTTGCCCTGATTGGCCAACGTACCGGGCTTCACGGCCTGGACGGCCTACCCGGTACTCATCGTCTATGGCCGATGTGTCCTGCGGTCTCGCTGCGCTCGGGCAAACGCCTTCTCCGTGCGCTTACAGCACACCGCATTTCGCACCGGCTACGCCGGGGGCTTATTGCTCTCCGAACGCATTTGCCCGAGCGCGTCGGGACCGGGGCTGTACGCCCCCGGATCTAGGCAGCGCGGCTGGGGCCGCTCTCGGCTAGAGCCTCGTGCCTAGCCCGGCTCCCCCTGGTGCACGTCCCGCCCTGGGGGGCAGGACGCTGCTACGGGCGCCGGCCCTACGCAGCCGTTCCGGTGCTCTGCATGCCCTAGGGGGCCTGCACGTAGCGTCCACCGATCCTCGGCGTCCTTGCTCCTTACCAGCATCCGGCCCCTGTCGCTCAAAGGTCGTTGTGCACATCTCATGATGGATGACAACTGCCTTGAGTCCGCCATCAAAGACACATGTTTGGTTGGTTACTTGCGCACTGACGAAGGCACGAAGATGCGGAAAATTTTCTACACAGAGCTTCTACACACAAGCATTTCATTTGAGCCCTAAGGTTTTGATATACAATATCGGAATCGAGAGGGTACCGAATCCCACCCTCTCCGCCAATGCGGCTGTAGCTCAGCTGGATAGAGTACTTGGCTACGAACCAAGGGGTCGTGGGTTCGATTCCTGCCAGCCGCACCAAACGTTAAGCCTCAGAGTAGAAATACTCTGAGGCTTTTTCGTTTCTGGCGTCTGCGGGAGATATGCGTTTGGCAGAAAGGCCCGGCCATGGTGGTGTCCGGCCAGGCCTTGATCGGGTCTTGCGCTATGCCTGCATTCCTGCGCTGGCCAGCACGGCCAGGGCGCAGGAAGCGATGCGGCTGGCCACCGAGTCGGAGCGACTGGTCAGCACGATGGGTACGCGCATGCCCAGCACCAGGCCCGCGCATTCGGCGTTGGCCATATAGACCAGCTGCTTGTAGATCATGTTGCCGGCTTCCAGATTGGGGGCCAGCAAGATATCGGGGCGACCGGCGACATCGGAGACTATGCCCTTGTTGTGCGCCGAATGCAGGGAGATAGCGTTGTCGTAAGCCAGCGGACCGTCAAAAATGCCGCCCGTGATCTGGCCGCGGTCGGCCATCTTGCACAGGGCTGCCGCATCGATGGTGCCGGGAATGGCCGGGTTGACGGTCTCTACCGCCGACAGCAGGGCCACGCGGGGCTGGACTATGCCGATGGCATGGGCCAGATCGACCGCGTTCTGGGCGATATCGCGCTTTTCCATCAAACTGGGGAAGATGTTGACCACGCAGTCGGTCATCAGCAGCGGGCGGTCGTAGCCCGGGATGTCCATGATGAATACATGGCTGGCCCGGCGGCTGCCGCGCAGACCGGCTTCGCGCGCCACGGCCGCGCCCAGCAGGTCGTCGCTGTGCAGGCTGCCCTTCATCAGGGCCCGGGCCTGGCCATCGCGGCACAGGGCTGCGGCTTGGGCCGCAGCGACGCGAGAGTCGTCCGCCGTGGCGTGGATCTCGGCGGCAGACACGTCGAGACCCGCAGAGCGGGCTGCGGCTTCGATACGCTGGCGCGGCCCTACCAGCAGGGGCCTGATCAGACCGGCTTCCGCCGCCTGCATGGCTGCCTGCACAGAGCCTGCGTCACAGGGATAGGCCACGGCCACAGGAATCGGGCCGCGGGCCCGGGCCTGGTCGATCAATTGCTGGAGATGGGGGCGGGGCGTGGCGGGCGCATCGTCGGCGGCCACGGCAAGTGAGAGTGGGGGAGTCATGAAAGCTCCTGCGGGAAGTACAGGGCCCGGCGCGAACAACGCAGGGGTCTGGGAGTCGGCTTTCGAGGGCCTTGCGCTTTACCCAGGCGCATGAAGCCGGCGCGGCCCAACACAGGGACACCGAGGAAGGGCCGCCCCGCACCGAGGGTGTCGTCCCCCTCCCCTGCGTAGCGGGTAGAGAGGGGGAGGGCGCGCAGCGCCTCAGGGGGTGTCAGACGGCGTCAGACAAAGTCCTTGTACTTGTCCAGCATGCGCACGGGCTTGGACAAGGCGTCGCGGCGGAAGGGATCGCCGAGCTCGCGCGTGCACATGATCTCGATCACGCAGGTCTTGCCTTCCTTCATCTGCATGTCGATGGCTTTTTGCAGTGCCGGGCCTACGTCCTCGATGTGGTCCACCACGATGCCTTCGGCGCCCATGGCCTTGGCGATGTCGGAGAAGCTTTCGCTCTCCAGCTCGCCCGCCACGAAACGGCGGTTGTAGAAGTCCACCTGGTTCTTCTTTTCCGCGCCCCACTGGCGGTTGTGGAACACCACGGCGGTCACGGGGATGTCGTGGCGCACGGCGGTCATGATTTCCATCATGCTCATGCCCCAGGCACCGTCACCTGCATAGGCGATGGCCGGGCGATCGGGTGCTGCGCACTTGGCGCCGATGATGGTGGGAAGGGCATAGCCGCAGTTGCCGAAGCTCATGGGAGCGAAGAAGCTGCGTGGCTCGTCGAAGCGCAGATAGCTGTTGGCCACCGAGTTGATATTGCCGATGTCGGTGGACACCATGACGCGCGCCGGCATGGCTTTTTCGAGTTCTCGCAGTACCTGGCGGGGATGCAGATAGCTGCCACCGGTAGGCGTGCGTTCGCCCTTGGCCTCTTCGATCATGTCCAGGCTGTAGGGGTCGCGCTCGTGGGTCCAGCCGTCGAGCTCTTTCTCCCAGGCGGCCTTCTCCGTGGCGATGGTGTCGGCGCGCGCAGCCTTGGTGGCATCGCAGCCCAGCGTCACATCGGCCAGGCGCCTGCTCAGCTCGGCCGCGACGGCCTTGGCGTCGCCGTTGATGCCTACGGCGATCTTCTTGACCAGGCCCAGATTGGTGTGATCGGCCTCGATCTGGATGATCTTGGCGGTCTTGGGCCAGTAGTCCATGCCATGCTGGGGCAGGGTGCCGAAGGGACCCATGCGCGAGCCCAGCGCAATCACGACGTCGGCCTGGGCGATCAGCTTCATGGCAGCCTTGGAGCCCTGGTAGCCCAGAGGGCCGGCCCACAGCGGGTGCTTGGCGGGGAAGGCGTCGTTGCGCAGATAGCCGGTGGCCACGGGCGCACCCAGGCGCTCGGCCAGCTGCCTGGCTTCCTCCACGGCATCGCCCATGACCACGCCGCCGCCGGCCAGGATCACCGGGAACTTGGCAGTCTTGAGCAGCTCCACGGCGGCCTGCAGGCTGGCTTCGCCGCCATGGCCGCGGTCCACGCGCATGGGCTTGGGGATCTCGCACTCGATCTCGCCGTAGAAGTAGTCACGCGGAATATTGAGCTGGGTCGGGCCCATCTCGGAGATGGCGCGGTCGAAGACGCGACCCGTGAACTCGGCCATGCGTTTGGGGTTGCAGACATGGCCCTGGTATTTGGTGAATTCCTGGAACATGGGCAGCTGATTGGCTTCCTGGAAGCCGCCCAGGCCCATGCCCATGGTGCCGGTCTCGGGAGTCACGATCACCACCGGGCTGTGCGCCCAGTAGGCCGCGGCAATCCCGGTCACGCAGTTGCTGATGCCGGGGCCGTTCTGGCCGATCACCACGCCGTGGCGACCCGAGACGCGGGCATAGCCGTCGGCCATGTGGGCCGCACCTTGCTCATGCACCACCGGGATCAGGCGAATGCCCGCAGGGGCGAAGATGTCCATGGCATCCATGAAGGCGGAACCCATGATGCCGAACATCTCGCTGACGCCATTGGCGACGCAGGTTTCCACGAATGCTTCCGAAGGGGTCATCTTGTGAACGCCTTCAACCACTTTACGATTGTCCGTTGCAGCCATCTCTGTCTCCTTGAAAATTTGAAACCCATGGTTCCGAAAAAAGAAATAACGATGTCAGTCTATGGCATTTTTTTGTTTTCGTGCAAATAAATTTCTTTTTATGGAATAAATTGACTCGAAAAATGGAAATTAATATGATCGACAACGATATGAAGCACAGCGAAGACACCCCCTCGGCTCGCCTGGACGGAGACACGCCCAATCTGCGTTTGTTTGCGCTGCTGGAAGCCGTGGCGCAGAAGAGCCAGCCCTTCACCTTGCAAACCATGGTGGAAGAGACAGGGCTGCCCAAGCCGACCATGCATCGCATGCTTGCGCAGCTGGAAAGCGCCGGAATCCTGCAAAGAGATGGCAACGGCCGCCACTACGGCACAGGCCAGCGGCTGATGCGGCTGGCGGAGAACGTGCTGCTCAACAACACCACGCATGGCGCGCGCCACGCAGTGCTGACCCAGCTGGTGCACGAGCTCGGCGAGAGCTGCAACATCACGGCTTTTTCGGGCAGCGAGGTCCTGTATCTGGACCGTGTGGAGACGCCGGCCCCGCTGCGCTTTTATCTGCATCCGGGCTCGCGCGTGCCCGCGCACTGTTCGGCCACGGGCAAGCTGTTCCTGAGCCAGATGTCGCCTGCCCAGCGCCGCCGGCTGCTGGCCAATGTGCCGCTGGAAGCGTTCACCGGCAACACGCTGACGACCTTCGAGGCACTTGACCAGGAGCTCGATCAGGTGAGGGCGCAGGGCTATGCCTTCGACAACGAGGAGTTTCTGCCCGGGCTGCTGTGCCTTGGTGTGCTGGTGCCCGCGCCCCATGGCAACTCCAATATGGGGCTTGCCGTGCAGGCGCCCATCATGCGTTTTTCCAAGGAGAAGGCCTTGTCCTTTCTTCCCAAGCTGCAGGCGGCCGTCGCGGCGATCGCCCGCATTAACGACGACGTTCCACCGGAAGCCGATGATGACTGACCTGAGCCTGCTGCAGCCCACCCGCACCGTCAGCGTGCGCGATGTATTTGGCATCGATACGGACATGAGCGTGCCGGCTTTTGCCGAGCCGAGCGAGCATGTTCCCGCCATTGACAAGGCCTACCGCCTGAATCCGCAGGTGACGCAAGCCATCCTGGCGGGCTTCTCGCACAACCGGCGCGTCGTCATTCAGGGTCTGCACGGCACGGGCAAATCCACGCATATCGAGCAGGTGGCGGCGAGGCTGAACTGGCCTTGCGTGCGCGTGAATCTGGACGGTCATATCAGCCGCCTGGATCTGGTGGGCAAGGACAGCATCGTGCTGCAGGAAGGCAAGCAGGTGACCCAGTTCCAGGAAGGCATCCTGCCCTGGGCGCTGCAGCGGCCCGTGGCCATGGTGTTTGACGAGTACGATGCCGGACGCCCCGACGTGATGTTCGTCATCCAGCGGGTTCTGGAGCGTGAGGGCAGCTTTACCCTGCTCGATCAGAAGCGGGTGATCCAGCCGCATCCCTGCTTTCGGCTGTTTGCCACCATGAACACCCTGGGCCAGGGCAATCTCAACGGGCTCTATCACGGCACCCAGCAGCTCAACCATGCCCAGCTCGATCGCTGGAATCTGGTCACCAGCCTGAACTATCTGCCTCCGGCCGAGGAAGCGGCCATTGTGCTGGCGCGCGTGCCCGACCTGGCCACGGCCGACGGGCGCCGCAAGGTGGACGCCATGGTGGCGCTGGCCGGGCTGACACGCAAGGGCTTTGCGGTGGGCGATCTGTCCTTGCTGATGTCTCCGCGCACGGTGATCAGCTGGGCCGAGAACATCGCCATCTTCCACGACCTGAAGCTGGCCTTCGAGCTGTCCTTCCTCAACAAATGCGAGCCTGCCGAGCGCGCCATCGTGAGCGAATATTTCCAGCGCTGCTTCGCCCAGGAGCTGGCGCCGCCCGCGGAATCTGCACTGGCGTTGCTGGCATGAGCGCCGGGACCTCCGGCCCTGCCTCGTTGTCCCGCATGGAGGCCTGGGGCGGCGCCATGCTGCGCACTATCGCCGGCGACGCCAGCCTGCAATGGAGCGGCCAGACGCTGTACCGAGGCACCACGCCCATACCCCAGGCGGCGGCCCACCATAGCCAGGTCCCGGTGCAGCAGACGGATCAGCGCGGCCTGCTTGACAGCATGGGGCTGTGTCTGCATTGGAGCGACCAGGCCCTGTTCCAGACTCACCTGCCCCAGGACCCGGTGGAGCGCATGGTGTTCGAGCTGCTGGAGCAGTTGCGAGTGGAGAGCCTGGTTCCCGAGGCCTGGCCCGGAGCGCGCGAGAACATGCGTCAGCGCTTTGTGAACTGGTGCCAGGCCTTCATGGATTCCGGCCTCACGGAAAGCAGTCTGGGAATTTTGCTGTTTACGGTGGCCATCACGGCCTGGAGCCGGTTGACCGGGCATGAGATACCGGAGCGCATGGCCGATCTGGTGGAGTCCACGCGAATGTCCATGGCTTGCCCGCTGGGCCGGCACTGGGATGGGCTGCGGCGCTTCAGAGACCGGCAGCAGCAGTTTGTCGAGCCTGCCCTGGCCGTCAGCCGCTGGGTCGGCATGGCGGTGCGTGCGGCGCAGGAGGATGCACCGCGCGGTGCCGGCGGCCCCAGGCGGCGCAGCAGTTTTGCCCTGCCTCTGCATTTTGAGTCCCAGAGTCAGGACGGCATGCCCGTGGCTCAAAGCGGCGACAGTCGGGCCTGGGCCGGCACCGCGCAAAGCTACCGGGTGTTCACGCGCGAGTTCGATAGGGAAGTGCAGGCCGCTGAGCTGATCCGCGCGCTGCAGCTGGCCCAGTTCCGGGAGCAGATGGACGAGGAGCTGGCGCGCTCGGGATTGCTGCAGGCCGGGCGGCTGGCGCGCTATCTGCAGCAGCGCCTGGCCAGCACGCAGCGCAATGGCTGGAACTTCGGGCTGGAGGAAGGCCATCTGGACGGCAGCCGCCTGTCCCAGCTGGTGACGGACCCGCAGCAGCACGCGATCTTCAAGGACGAAATGCAGCGTCCCGTCAACGAGACCGCCGTCACGATTCTCATGGACTGCTCGGGTTCCATGAAAACCTTTGCCAAGCCCCTGTCGCTGTTGCTCGACGTGCTGGGGCGAGCGCTGGAGATGGCCGGTGCCAGCGTGGAGATACTGGGTTTTTCCACGCAGGCCTGGAATGGCGGCAGAACGCGCCGTCGCTGGCAGCGCGCCGGCCAGCCCCAGTTTCCGGGGCGTCTCAACGAGCGTCTGCACATTGTCTTCAAGGACGGGGCCAAGCCCTGGCGTCACGCCCGGCAGGGCATTGCGGCACTGCGCAAGCCCGACATCTTTCGGGAAGGCATGGACGGCGAGGCCGTGGAATGGGCGTGCCAGAGGCTGCGCGCAAAGACCGCGCAGCGTCGCATCCTGCTCGTGGTCTCCGATGGCTGCCCCATGGACACGGCGACTCATCAGGCCAATGACGAGCATTATCTGGATCAGCATCTGCGGCAGGTTCTTGCCGCCCAGGAACGCATGGGAGGTGTGAAGGTCTGCGCCCTGGGCGTCGGGCTGGACCTGGGGGTCTTCTACCGTCAAAGGCTTGCCGTCGATCTGCAGCACGACATCGACGAGGCCTTGCTGTTTTCGGTGGCCGAGATGCTGTGCCGGCGATGACCGGGATGCAAGGTGCGACAGGTATCGCACAAGGCCGAGCAAGCTCAGGCGACAAGCCGAAAAAACGGAGAACAGAAAAGCGGGAAGGCGCAATGCCTGCCCGCTGTCTGCTTGCCGGAGCCACCTCCGCCGGGGAAGCGGCCGGACTTACATGCGTCCCTTCCATGGAACCAGGCGCTTTTCGACCCAGCGCATGAACAGGTCGAATACATAGGCGATCACACCGATGACGATGATGCCCATGATCACGATGTCGGTGCGCAGGAAGTTCGAGGCGTTGAGCACCATCTGACCCAGACCCACGTTCGCCGCCACCATTTCGGCGGCAACCAGAGTCGTCCAGCCAAAGCCGATGGCAATGCGCATGCCCACCAGAATGTCGGGCAGGGCCGCCGGGAGAATCACATGGCGGATCACCTGGAAGTAGCTTGCTCCCATCGAATAGGCGGCATTGATCTGCTCCTGTGCTGCGCTGCGCATGCCAGAGCGGGCTGCCAGGGCCAGGGGGGCAAAGCAGCTCAGGAAGATCAGCAGAATCTTCGGCGTTTCATCGATGCCGAACCAGATGATGATCAGCGGCAGATAGGCCAGTGGCGGCAGGGGGCGGTAGAACTCGATGGGGGGGTCGAAGATGCCGCGTGCAAAGCGTGACATTCCCATCGCAATGCCCAGCGGAACCGCAATCATGAAGGCCAGCCAGAATGCCACGGTCACACGCAGCAGACTTGCGGAAAAATGCTGCCACAGCGGCTTGTCGTTGGCCTGCCCGGTCAGGTATTCATAGAACTGCTGGAACACCGCCTGCGGGCTGGGCAGGAACAAGGGCTTGATCCAGCCGAGATTGGTGGCGGCGAACCACAGTGCCAGCAACAGGGCCACGGTGACGATGCTGATGCCGAGGCTGGAGCCTTCGCCGGGGGTCTTGAAGCGACTGGTCTTCACCGGTCCTGACGCCTGCGGGGCAGTGGTCTTGGGCTGCACGCGCGCTGTCGTGGCGGGCAGATGGTTGATTTGGACTGCTTCAGACATTGGCAGGCTCCCGGTGGTGAATCAGACTCAGAACTTCTTCGCGCATCCTGATGAAGTCGGGGCGCGACTTGACGGCACGTGCATCGCCGGTGCGCAGAAACTCATGGCAGAACGGCATCTCGTCGTAGACATGGGAGATGCGGCCCGGGCTGGGGCTCATGACGATCAGCCGGCTGGCGAGAAACAGCGCCTCCTCCACCGAATGGGTGATGAAGAACACCATCTTGTGGGTTGCATGCCATACGCGCAGCAGGATTTCCTGAACCTGCTCGCGCGTGAAGGCGTCCAGCGCACCCATGGGTTCGTCCATCAGCAGCAGTGCGGGGTCGTTGGCCAGCGCGCGGGCAATGCCGACCCGCTGCTGCATGCCGCCCGAGAGCTCGTAAACGGCACGCCTGGCGTAGTCCTGCAAGCCGACGAGGCCCAGTTTCTCTTCGGCGATTTGCGTGCGCTGCTTCAGGTCCATGCCGCGCATGCGCAGTCCCAGTGCGACGTTGTCGATCACATTGAGCCATGGCATCAGCGCATGCTTCTGAAACACCACACCTTGGTTGGCTCCGGGGCCCTGAATGGGTTTGCCGTCCAGCAGGATCTGGCCGCTGGAGGGCGCGAGAAAACCTGCCATGCAGTTGAGCAGCGTGGTCTTGCCGCAGCCGGATGCCCCCAGAGCGACTACGAAGTCGCCTTCATGCATGATCAGGTTGACAGGCGCCAGGGCCTGCAAGTGTCCGCCCTTGACCTCGTAATTGACGGTCAGGTCGCGTATATCCAGAGTCGGCATGACATTGCCCTCCTATGTGAAACAAAGCGGGGAGCCACGACGGGGTTGGCCGTCGTGGGCGGGCAGTCAGCGGCCGAGAGCCTGCTTGACATAGCTGCTGGTCACGTACGCGGCGTAGTCGGGCCTGACCTCCTGGATTCGTCCCTGCGACTTCAGAAACGTTGCGGTATTGGTCATGGCCTTGGCCGCACCGCCTTCCAGCCATTGCGCGCCGAGCTGCTCCTCGGCGCTGGGAAAACGGTACAGCGCCATGGCTGCGGGCACGTCCTTGGGGTCGGCCTTGCTCCATTTGGCAATCGCCTTGATCTCGGGCGAATCGGGAGTCCACTTGGCCAGGTTGTCGCGCACCTGGGCGCTGGCCCGATTCAGGGCCTTGATGAAAGCCACCATGAACTGGGGATTTTCCTGGGCAAACTTGCTGCTCACGGCAATGCCCTCGAAGGTGGGATAGCCCATCTGAGCAATGGAGCCGGAGGTGGCAATCACCTTGCCCTTTTGCTTGACCTTGGCCAGTACCGGATCCCAGACAAAGGTGGCATCGATATCGCCGCGTTCCCAGGCCGCGGCAATCTCTGGCGGGCGCATATTCATGATGTTGACCTTGCGCGCATCAACGCCCTCCTTGCCCAGGGCCGCGACCAGTTGGTAGTGCGCGGTGGAGACGAACGGCACGCCTATGCGCTTGCCTTCCATGTTCTTGAAATTGCTGATGCCGCCGCCATCGCGTGCCACCAGGGCTTCGGCACCGGCGATGTCCGCAGAGATCCAGAGCAGCTTGATGTCCTGCCCCTGGCTGGCGGCAGCGGTCAGCGGGCTGGAGCCCACCTCTCCCATCTGCACGTCGCCCGAGGCCATCGCCCGTATCACGTCGCCGCCGCCCGAGAACATGCGCCAGTTGATCTTGTAGCCCGTCTCCTTTTCCACCTCGCCCGATTCCATGACCAGGCGCAGAGGCACCAGCATGTCCTGGTTGGCGAAGGTCACGGTTTTCTGCTGCGCCAGGGCGAAGCCGGTCATGGCCAGTGCGGCTGTTGCGGCACCCGCTTTCAGCATCCATCGTTTTTGCATTTTCATTGCCAATTTCTCCATGGTTAGAGCGATATCGGTTGAAGACTTAGACCAGAGAACCCTTGCTGTGCTCACTCTTGCTGACTTGCTTTTCCATTCCCGCTTCTGGCTGAACCGGTAGAAAGCCGCATCGCGAGGCTCAAAGAGCTTTCTCAGCGGATCGTAGTGAGCAACCTTGCGCAGCCAGTAGGGCCAGTTGATGTGAATCGTTAGGTCCAGTCGCGTACGGCCCCGGATGGTGCGCGCAGCATGGGTTGGCGTGCACCGCGACCGTGCATTGCAAAGCCTTGCATGGCGCGGCTTGCGCGGGATATCTCGGTCCTGGTGAAGGGCGTTTTTGCGGCGTCTGCATGGGCTTAGGTGGTTTCACTGATCGCAGACAGACACGGGAGGATTGGGCTGTCCGAGAGGCATGAATGCTTGCGCAATATGCGTGCCAGAGAGGCGGTTTTTCCTGTGGCCGGGGCGCCGGGGTGTGTGCTGCACCGCATCCGTAGATCGAATGAAAAAGAGCACCTTCCTGGCGGAAGGTGCTCTTCGTTGCGCGAAGCCCGAACGGCGGCTGGCAGGGTCAGTTCTTCTCGTCGTTCATGTGATACCAGTGGTAGAGAAAGCGCTGGCCCATGCGGCGAAATGGTGCAAATACCTCCGAACGCACCATATTGAACACATTCGGATATTCGAGCGATGAGTTGTAGATTGGCAACTCGAAGGCCTTGAGGTTCTGGCCTGCGATGCGCTGGGCCATGCGACGGCCTGCATGCGCAGAGAACGACACGCCGTTGCCGCCATAGCCGACCGCATAGAAGACGCTTTCCCTTGGATCGGGCTGGGTGATGCGCGGCATCATGTCGTGACTTACATCGACCCATCCCCACCAGGAGTAGTCCACCTGGATTCCCTTGAGGGCCGGGAACTTGTGGTGCAAGCCCTCGACCAGCTTGGCCATATGGACCGGATTGGGCGCATCGGCGCCGGTGATGGCGCTGCGGCTGCCGATCTGCACGCGGTTGTCGGGCAGCTTGCGGTAGTAAAAGCGCAGCGTACGGGTGTCGGTGATGACTTGCGTGGTCTTGAAATTGGTGGCGGCCAGCTCTTCTTCCGTCAAGGGCCTGGTGACCAGCGAGTTCGAGAGAATCGGCATGATCTTGGAGCGCAGACTGCGGTGAAGGCCGTTGCTGGTATAGCCGCCGGTGGCAAAGCCGACGGCGCGTGCCTTGACCGTGCCGCCAGGTGTCTGGAGGTAATGCACGCCGTTGCGTGTCTCCATGCCCAGCACCGGACTGGCGGGATGCACCTTCACTCCCAGCTCGCGGGCCTTGCGCAGATAGCCGAATGCCAGCTTGAGCGGATGCACGCCAATGCCGTCGGGCTCATGCATCGCGCCACGGCAGTCGGCGTCATCGACATAGTCGCGGCGTACAGCGTCGACGCTGAGTACGCGGGCGTCGTAGCCGAAGACTTCGCGCATGACGCGGGTCTCGTTGCGCAGAAAATCCATTTTTCTGTCGCGGTGGGCAATATACAAATGCCCTCCCGGTTGCGGCTCGCATTCTGGAAACTCCGCAACCAGTTTTTTGAACGTGTCGAATCCTTCGCGGATTTCTGCATCCAGCTTCAGGGCTGTGTCCTTGCCCCAGCGCTCTATCCACTGCGAGCGATAGAGGCGGCCGCTGGCATTCTGGCCCTGGCCGCCGTTGCGGCTGGTGCAGCCCCAGGCGCTCTGGTTGGCCTCGAGAACCACGGCGCGAATGCCGTGTTCGCGGGCCAGAAACAGCGCAGTGGACAGGCCCGTGAAGCCCGAGCCCACGATGACCACATCGGCTTCCATGTCGCCGCAGACCGGACCATCATCCTCGGGTGGCCGGCCCGCCGTCCCTACCCAGTAGGTCGGAGCGTAGCCGGCACCGTGTCCGGGGCTTCTTGCAACCAGGGGGTCGTACTGCGGGTCGTATGGATTCAGATGGCTGGGGCGGATGTCCTCGGCTTTCATGGCGGTCGTCTCCTGGTGTGGCTGCGTTTGAAGCGGCGCTCTATTGCTATGGAATTGATGGACGCAAAGTCAATGCAGATGCACTGCTTGCGGTGTCCAGAGCAGCATAGCCAGCCCCCTGTGTCGCTGGTTAGGGCCACGGCACAGGTTTTGATGGAGCCAGCGCGCAAGCCTGGCCATCCGAATCTCCGGATTGCCTCAGACGGGCTGCGGCGAGTCTCTTGCAAACCGGGTGACCCGCCGAGTCGTGCTCGCCGGGCGTGGCCGTGAACTTTCCCTGTGCCTGTGGCAGCGATGACCGTATTGAGCGAGTTGGTGTTCTCCTATCGTTTTCACCTAAATGAAGCGGCAGAAGAGGCATTTGTCGGCGGGCTTCGGTCTGCATCCGCAAGAGCTGCGGCAGAGCGTCGCGCTCAGAGGAGAAACGGACTTTCTCAAGGCATTTTTCGGTGCACGCCGACGTCATCTCGCGGGGGACCAGTGCCCTGCGCGGAAAGGCCTTGGACTTAACGATAGCCGGCAACTGGCCCTACGGAATGGAGCCAGTGCTACCTACCATGAGTCATCGGAATTTCAGGCATTTTTCGATAGAAAGGGGTCGCTTTTGCAATGGCCGACCCCCATGACATGACAGCAATCTGGAGAGCATATGAACAAGCAAGAATCCCAACCCGATGTCCAGTTTCTGGCGCGTTTCTCCGACGCGTGGAATCGGCATGACATTGACGCATTGATGGACTTCATGGCTGACGAATGCGAGTTTCACGCCGTTGCCGGCCCTGATCTGATGGGTCGCAGCTTCGTGGGTCGTGAAGCCGTGCGTGAGGGCTTTCAGCTGGCCTGGCAGGCATTCCCCGATGCGGCCTGGGTGGATGGAGAGCATTTTGTCCAGGGAGCGCGCGGAGTTTCGGAGAGCACCTTCAAGGGCACCAAGGCCGACGGCCTGCGTGTAGAGGCACGCATGGTCGATGTGTTCACCTTCCGCGACGGCAAGATCGCCGTCAAGAACGCCTACCGCAAGGATCGTCCACCCGTAGCGCTTTCCTGACACGAGCCTGGTTTGCGTGCGCGCATCCTTGTCTCGCGGCAAGGGGTGCTGCACGCATGGCTTCGCGCAACAATTTTCAAGCAGATAACTGAACGACCACGGCAACGGCCTGCATGAGCAGCAAGGCACAACCAGATACATAAAGTCGTGGCGACCGGCATTTCCAGGCCGGCAAGACAGGAGACAAAAATGATTGGAAATCCGCATTCGTCGCCGGACGGGCTGTCGCACAGTCTCAAGCAGCGGCACATGACCATGATTGCCCTGGGCGGCGTCATCGGTGCCGGGCTCTTCGTAGGCAGTGGCGTGGTCATCAAGTCGGCCGGACCGGCGGCCGTCATCTCTTTTCTGATCACCGGCCTGCTGGTGGTGCTGGTCATGCGCATGCTGGGCGAGATGGCCTGCTCCATGACAGGTGGCTCGTTTTACGAGTACGCCCGGGAAGCCTGGCGCGACCGGCCAGCCGTGGGCCAGCTGGCGGGGTTTCTCACGGGCTGGATGTACTGGTATTTCTGGGTCATCGTCGTGGCGATCGAAGCGGTGGCAGGGGCCGAGCTGGTGCGCTACTGGCTGCCCGACGTTCCCGCCTGGAGCATCAGCCTGGTCCTGCTGATCATGATGACGCTGACCAATCTGGTCTCGGTCAAATCCTTTGGCGAGTGCGAGTTCTGGCTGGCGTCCGTGAAGGTGGCCGCCATCGTGGTGTTTCTGTTCATCGCCGGCGTCTATGTGCTGGGCCTGACACCGGGCGGCAGCGGAATGCATGTCGCCAACCTGAGCCAGAACGGCGGTTTCATGCCCAACGGCATTGTTCCAGTGCTCACGGGCGCCGTGGCCGCGACCGGCTTCTATTTCGGCGCGGAGATCGTGACGATTGCGGCCGCCGAAACCGCGGAGCCCCAGAAGGCCGTGGCCAAGGCCACGAATTCGGTCATCCTGCGCGTGCTGGTGTTCTATGTGGGATCGGTGCTGCTGGTGGCCTGCCTGGTGCCATGGAACTCCAGCGGCATGTCCACGCCCTATGTCAGCGCTCTCGATGCCATGGGTGTGCCGGCCGCTGCCCAGATCATGAATGCCGTGGTGCTGACCGCCGTGCTGTCGGCGCTCAACTCCGGGCTCTATGCCTCTTCGCGCATGCTGTTTGCGCTGACGCGACGCGGCGATGCGCCCAAGGTGCTGGCCCAGGTCAGCCGCAACGGCGTGCCCGTGTACGCGATTCTGGTGGCCACCTTGTTCGGCTACGGCGCCATCGTCATGTCCTATCTGTCTCCCGACAAGGTGTTCGCCTTTCTCGTGAACTCCTACGGAACGGTTGCCATCTTTGTCTATATCCTGATTGCAATCTCCCAGCTGCGCCTGCGCTATCGATTGGAGAACGAGGCTCCGCATCTGCTCAAGGTGCGCATGTGGTGCTTTCCTTATCTGACCTGGCTGGCGATTGCGGGCATGCTGTCCATCGTGGTGGCCATGGGCTTCATTCCCGAACAGCGCACTCCGCTGGCCCTGGGTGTGGCCAGTCTGTGCATCTTGCTGATTGCCTATCGCGTGCGCCAGGCGTTGCGACGCGGAATCAGTCCCGATGGCCTGATCGACGAGCTGGCTCCGCCCAAGCTGCGCAAGAATTGATGAGACCAAAAAAGACAAAAAGCCCCGGACCCTGAGTCCGGGGCTTTTTGTTTTGCGCCTCTACATGCAGTGCATGGCTTCTGCCAGGGCCTTGATGCCCTGGGCGATTTGTCCCGCGGGAATGGATTGATAGCCCAGGCGTATGAAGTTGCCCGTGTTGCGAGGGGAGGTGAAGAACACATCGCCGGGCTCGATCAGCACCCCATGCTCGGCGGCCTGGCGTGCCAGTGCCTGCGCGGGCACATGGTCGGGCAGTTGCACCCAGCACGAGCCGCCACCGCGTACCGGCGTGATGCGGCATTGGGGCAGGTAGCGAGCCATGGCTGCCGTCAGCTCGGCATGACGCTCTTTCTGGGCCTGGCCGAGGCGGCGCAGCTGGGCCTCGTAGTGGCCCAGCGAGATGAACATGGCCAATGTGCGCTGGATGAAGGTGGACGGATGGCGGATCATCAGGCGGCGCAGGGCACGCAGTTCCTTGATCAGCTCGGGCGGGGCCACGATATAGCCCACGCGAAGGCCGGGTGCCAGGCTCTTGGAGAGGCTGCCGATATAGATCACGCGGTTGTTGCGATCCAGGCTCTTGAGTGCCGGGATGGGTTGTTCATCGAAGCTGCTTTCGCTTTCGTAGTCGTCCTCGATGATGATGAGGTCATGCTTCTGTGCGGCTTCGAGCAAGGCTTCGCGACGCTCCAGCGGCATGGTGACGCCGGTGGGGCACTGATGGCTGGGCGTGACGTAGAGGTACTCGAGCTTGCGCATGGCACTGACGATAGGCAGTCCATCGCCATCCACGCCAATGGGGATGACCTGCGAGGTGCGGCTGCTGAAGATATTGCGCGCATCGGGGTAGCAGGGGTTTTCGATGCCGATGGATGTGCCCTCGCGCATCAGCAGATCGGCCACCATGTACAGCGCATGCTGGGCGCCGACCGTGATGATGATTTCGTCGGGTGACGCCCAGACGCCGCGGCGTGGCAGGATCTTGGTCTGCACCTGCTGGATGAGGCTGTCGTCGTCGCGGGTGATGTGATCGGGCGCCCACATGCGGATGTCCACCACGCCCAGGGACTTGAGGCAGCATTCGCGCCAGGCGGCCGTGGGAAACAGCTCCTTGTCGAACTGGCCGTAGAGAAACGGATAGGGGAACCGCTGCCAGTCATCTTCCTTCACGATGCTGCGCTGCAGGCTGGGGCGTAGCCACAGGCGGCGTGACCAGTCCGTGTGCGCCTCGGCGTCCGTGCTCCTGCCCGGCGTGCGTTCGGCCGTGCGGCCCTGCAGCACATCGGGGTGGATGAAATGGCCTTTTCTCTCGCGGCTCAGCAAGAAGGCCTCTTCGGTCAGCTGCTGGTAGGCCATGACCACGGTGATGCGACCCACGCCCAGCAGCTTGGCCAGTTCTCGGCTTGAGGGGATAGCGTCGCCGGGCGCGAGAATGCCGCTGAGGATGGCATCGACCAGCATTTCGCGAATCTGGCCCTGAAGGCTCAGAGAGGGCCTGGCGCTGCGGCGAAACAGCTGCTCCCACATGGCCACGGATGGAGGAATGGAAGGCGAGGCCGGTTGTCTGTCTGTCGTCATTGATGGTTCTGAATGCACTGCCGCAGCGTGCGGCGGCCTGGAGCGACCGGTTGCCCTGACGCGCGAGGCCTGGCTTTTTGGGGCCATGAACACGGCATCGCAGAGGTCGACAGCAGCTTGCTGGCGGACCGGTTTCAGCGCTCAAGATTAGCGCATATGCATGTGCTTGGAATCAGGCTTTTCATGTGGTCGCAGGCTTGAAGCAGCGCGCGGGATCTGAAATTCCTGGAGACCTTTTCCGCAGGCTCAAAAATCTGTATATAATTTGAGGCTTAGCGGCTGTAGCTCAGCTGGATAGAGTACTTGGCTACGAACCAAGGGGTCGTGGGTTCGATTCCTGCCAGCCGCACCAAACGACAAGCCTCAGAACTGAAAAGTTCTGAGGCTTTTTCGTTTTTGCCTTGCCTGTTTCAGCAGGCCTGACGAGGCTGGAACGCTTTTGAAGAAAAATCCGGGTTTTCACCGAGTGGCTCAAAAATCTGTATATAATTCGAGGCTTAGCGGCTGTAGCTCAGCTGGATAGAGTACTTGGCTACGAACCAAGGGGTCGTGGGTTCGATTCCTGCCAGCCGCACCAAACGACAAGCCTCAGAACTGAAAGGTTCTGAGGCTTTTTCGTTTTCGGGCTTTGACGAGTCCTGGCCTGCTCAGGCCCGGAACTGTGTGAAGATCGGTCTCATGAGCAAGGCTTTCACCAAAGAATCGGATGGCGACGACGATGACGACGTCGGCGCTCTGCCGCCACTGCCCGCCGGCGGCAAGAACTACATCACGCCACAGGGCTACCAGCGCATCAAGGACGAGCTGCTGGATCTGATCGACAACGAGCGCCCCAAGATCGTGGAGATCGTGCATTGGGCGGCCAGCAACGGCGACCGCTCCGAGAACGGTGACTATCTCTACGGCAAGAAGCGTCTGCGCGAGATCGACCGCCGCATTCGCTTTCTCACCAAGAGACTGGAAATCGCCGAGGTGGTCGACCCTGCCGTGCACTCAGGCAGCGATCAGGTCTTTTTTGGCGCCACGGTCAGCTACGTGGATGACGAGGGCGTGGAGCGCACCATCACCATCATGGGCATTGACGAGGCGGACAGTGCGCAGAACCAGGTCAGCTGGATTGCCCCGGTCTCGCGTGCACTGCTCAAGGCGCGCGTGGGCGACGAGGTGGCCTTGCCCACGCCGGCCGGGGTGCGCATGCTGGAGATTCTGGACGTCAGCTATCCTCAGCCTGCGACGCGCTCCTGAGTTCACGAGCTGTAAAAAAGCGCGGCTTCCGATGTGGAAGCCGCGCTTTTATTTTGTGAGCTGTACTTGCCTGATTTTCAATGATTTCAGGTGGTTTTAATATTGAAATTGTTGATCAACAAGCGCTGAAAGCTATTGTTTTTGAGGCTGATTGCCAGTCTGCAGGCGTTGCAGCAGCTCCAGCGTGGGGTAGCCGTCTGCCGCCAGACCCTGGCTCTGCTGGTACTGACGAAGCCCGGCACGGGTGGCCGGCCCCATCACGCCGTCGGCCGCTCCGGTGGCAAAGCCGCGCTGGCTGAGTGCGGTCTGCAGCGCCTTGGTCTGCTCACGCGTGAGTGCGCCGAGATCGCGCGGCCATTCGGCGCTGACACCGCCATTGCCTGCCAGCTGCGAGGCGAGCAGGCTCACGGCCAGTGCATAGTTGGTGGAGTTGTTGTAGCGCAGGATGGCGCGGAAGTTGCTGCCCACCATGAAGGCCGGACCACGGGCTCCGGCCGGTGCAATGATGCTGGCTCCGGCCATCGCAGGCAAAGCCTGACCGTTCATGCTTTGCACGCCTTCTGCAGCCCAGGCATTGCTGTTCTGGCGTGTGGAAAGCTCGGTGCGCGCGTAATCGAAATTGGCTGGCAGGCGCACTTCCACACCCCAGGGCTCGCCGGGGTTCCAGCCCGAGCTTGCAAGATAGTTGGCCGTGGAAGCGGCCACATCGGCCATGGAGCCCCAGATGTCGCGGCGGCCGTCTCCATCGGCATCGACTGCATATTGCAGGAAGACCGAGGGCAGAAACTGGGTGTTGCCCATGGCACCGGCCCACGAGCTGATCATATGCGCGGCGTCGATATCGCCGTTGTCGATGATGCGCAGCGCGGCAATGAGCTCCTTCTGCGCCCATTCGGCACGGCGGCCGTCGAAGGCGAGAGTGGCCAGCGCATCCACGGCCGAGAAGCTGCCGAAGTTGCTGCCGTAATTGCTCTCCATGCCCCAGATGGCTGCAATCACGGGCGCCGGCACGCCATATCGCTGGCTGGCCGCCTGCAGACTGGCTGCGTGTTCCTGCATCTTGAGCTTGCCGGTCTTGATGCGCTGTGCGGAGACGGCGCTATCCAGATACTGCCAGGGCGTGCGCGTGAACTCGGGCTGTGAGCGGTCGAGCCTGACGATGCTGGGCTGGAGTCTGGCACCGGCCAATGCGCTGCGCAGAGTGCGCTCCGAAATACCTGCTGCGCGTGCGCGTGGGGCAAATTCCTGCTTCCAGTGTGCGAAGTTGCTGGCCTGTATGGGACTTTCCATCGCTGCTTCGTCAGTGCCTTGCTCTGCTTTGGCGGGCTGTGCCGGCTCGGACACCGCCGCTGCTGGAGGCTCGGACCGGGTGGCGCAGCCTGCGAGCAGGGCTGCTGCGATGGCGGTGATCAGCAGCGGCTGACGGACATTCAGAAGCGAAGGTGCGGTTTGGAGCATGAATGCCATTGTCGCTTGCTGCCGTGGCCTGGGGACTGTTGCATGGCGGGATAGCGCCCGCAGAATGCAACAAAATCTTTCGCCCATGAAAAAGGCCGCCCGAGGCGGCCTTTTGGAGCATGGGAGAGGTCAGGCCATGACGCGGCTGGCGCGAATGACCGAGTGCAGGCGGCGCAGATTGCGCAGCGCATTCTCCAGCTGAACGCTGTTCTGCACGGAGATGACAAAGCGCAGGTCGGTGGTGCCGATCGCGGCTTCATCGGTCATCTCGACGCGCACGATATCGGCTTCGGCATTCGATAGCTCGGCCGCCACACGGGCCAGCACGCCCTTGTTGTTTTGCACCGTGACCACGATGCCTGCCTCGAACAGGCGCGTGATGTCGTCGGACCAGTCCACGGTGATGAAACGGTCGGCATCCTTTTCACGCAGCTTGATGGCATTGTTGCAATGGGCGTGGTGCACGACTAGGCCCTGACCGCCCAGGTAGCCCAGAATCGGGTCGCCAGGCACGGGGCGGCAGCAGTGCGAGTAATAGACCGAGCTGCTCTCGTCGCCGTTGAGCGTGACCGCACCCTGGAAGGGGCGGTTGTGCGTATTGAAGCGCTCCTGCGTGATGAGCAGGGCATCCGGGCGCACCCCCTGCTTGGTCATGAAGGCGGTCATGCGCGCCGCCACCAGCGAGGCGATGCGGCGGCCCATGCCGATATCGACCATGAGGTCTGCGGGCGTGCGGTTGCCCGTGATGCGCAAGATCTCGTCCCAGACGTTCTTGTTGGCATCGTCCTGCGCCGGTACGCTGTCAATGCCTTCGGCACGCAGAGCCTGGGCCAGCAGCGTTTCTCCAAGCTGACCGGCTTCGGTCTGGGCCGCATTCTTGAGGTAGGAGCGAATCTTGGAGCGCGCGCGTCCGGTTTTTACAAAGCTCAGCCAGGCCGGATTGGGCGTGGAGGTTTCGGAGGTGATGATCTGCACCACATCGCCGCTCTTGAGTTCGGTGCGCAGCGGCACTTCTTCGTCATTGATCTTGGCCGCTGTGGTGCGATGCCCGATCTTGCTGTGGATGGCGTAGGCAAAGTCCACCACCGTGGCACCGCGCGGCATGGCCATGATCTCGCTCTTGGGCGTGAACACGTACACGGCATCGGGAAAGAGATCGACCTTGACGTGATCCCAGAACTCCGCTGCGTCGCGGGTCTCGTTCTGGATATCGAGCAGGGACTGCAGCCACTGGGTGGACAGATGCTCGGAGTCATGACCTTGCTGCGCCTTGTACAGCCAGTGGGCCGCGACGCCGGCCTCGGCCACGATGTTCATCTCTTCCGTTCGAATCTGGAATTCGATGCTGACACTGGAGGGACCGACCAGCGTGGTGTGCAGCGACTGGTAGCCATTGCTCTTGGCAATGGCGATGTAGTCCTTGAAGCGGCCCGGCATGGGCTTGTACTTCTGGTGCAGCACGCCCAGGGCGGTGTAGCAGTCCAGCGTCTTGGGGACGATGATGCGAAAGCCGTAGATGTCGGTGACCTTGGCAAAGCTCAGCTGGTTCTTCTGCATGCGCTGGTACAGCGAATACAGCGTGCTCTCGCGGCCCAGCAGGCGCACCGACAGGCTGTGCGTGGCAAAAGCGGTGCTGACTTCATCCTGCACACGATGGACCAGATCACGGCGGCGTGTACGCGAGCGACCGATGGCTTTTTCCAGTGTGGCATAGCGCCAGGGGTGCAGATGCTTGAACGACAGGTCCTGCAGCTCGCGATAGGTCTGGTTCAGACCCAGCCGATGAGCGATGGGTGCGTAAATTTCCAGCGTTTCGGATGAAATACGGCCCCACTTGCTGCGCGGCATGTCGCTCATGGTGCGCATATTGTGGGTGCGGTCGGCCAGCTTGATCAGGATGACGCGCACATCGCGCGCCATGGCCAGCAGCATCTTGCGAAAGGATTCGGCCTGGTTTTCCTCGCGGGTGTTGAACTGCAGCTTGTCCAGCTTGGTCAGCCCGTCCACCAGTTCGGCCACATCCTCGCCAAAGCGTTCCTTCAGGTCCAGCTTGGTGATGCCGCAATCCTCCATGGAGTCATGCAGCAGGGCCGCCATCAGGGCGGGGGCATCGAGCTTCCAGTTGGCGCAGATTCCCGTGACCGCGATGGGGTGGGTGATATAGGGGTCTCCACTGCTGCGCCACTGATCGGTATGTGCTTGATCTGCGTAGATATACGCTTGGCGCACGCGCTCGGCGCTGTCGGCATCCAGATAGCCGAGATGCTCCATCAAGCCCTCAAAAGCAGCAGCCGACACACGTGCAGCCTGATCAGCGGGCATGCGCTGAGGCTTGGCCGGTGCCGGAGAGGAAGGAGCAATCGTCGAGTTCTGGGCCGCTGTCATATTCCTTAAATGTAGCCTGCAAGTATGGAGTGCAAGCTGCTAGGCACAAAAAAGCACCGACGAGCGGTGCTTAATTGTCTATTTTGGTGCTGCGATGCAACAGCTCAACCCGGCACCTTCTTCAGCATTTCCAGGCCTACCTTGCCGTCTGCGATTTCACGCAGGGCGGTGACGCTGGCCTTATTCTTGGTTTCAATCTTGGGGGTATGGCCTTGATTGAGCATGCGGGCGCGATAAGTCGCGGCCAAAACGAGCTGGAAGCGGTTGGGGATCTGCTCCAGGCTATCTTCAACAGTAATGCGTGCCATCAGGAACTCCGGGAACGGTCAGTTGGATTCAGGGATATTGAGCGACTCGAAGGTGTCGGCGCGAAGGCGCCGCTGGGCCGCATATTTGAGGCGTTGCGCGTGAATGATCGCCTTGAGATCAAAGAGCGCACTCTCAAACAGTTCGTTGATTATAACGAAG
This sequence comes from Comamonas thiooxydans, assembly GCF_002157685.2. Lineage (NCBI taxonomy): Bacteria > Pseudomonadati > Pseudomonadota > Betaproteobacteria > Burkholderiales > Comamonadaceae > Comamonas > Comamonas thiooxydans. Next base: position 4,790,122 of record NZ_AP026738.1, on the reverse strand, counting down.
TCGAATTTTGCGACCTGCGCCATTTCCTCTTCGGCGTTCTTCAGGCGCAACTCGATGACTTCGGGAGCGTCCTCGCCACGATTTTCCAGGCGGGCGCGCAGCTCGTCCCAGCTGGGCGGCAGGATGAAGATCAGCACGGCATTGGGAAAGGCCTGCTTGACCTGCAGGGCACCCTGGTAGTCGATCTCGAGCAGCACATCGGTGCCGCTCTGGATGCGCTCTTCCAGAGACCTCTTGGCCGTGCCGTAGCGGCGGCTGTGCACATTGGCCCATTCGACGAAGCCGTTGTTGGCGACCATGGCGTCGAATTCGGCATCCGAGACGAAGTAGTACTCGCGGCCGTGTTTTTCCTGGCCGCGCGGTGCGCGCGTGGTGTGAGAGACGGAGGGGTAGACGCGTGCGTCGAATTCACGCAGGGCGCGTACCAGGGAAGATTTGCCGGCACCGCTGGGTGCCGACACGACAAATAGATTTCCGGGATGGTCCATGACTTTGGGCATGACTTTGGGCATGAATCGAGCGTACGGGGTCGGTACGCCCAGGGCTTGCTTACTCGATGTTCTGCACTTGTTCGCGCATTTGCTCGATCAGCACCTTCATGTCGACGCTGATGCGGGTCAGCTCCAGCGTGGCTGATTTGGAGCCGAGGGTGTTGGCTTCACGGTGCAATTCCTGGATCAGGAAGTCCAGACGCTTGCCGATGTCGCCACCCTTTTTGAGCAGACGCTCGATTTCGTCGAGGTGAGAGCCCAGGCGCGTGACTTCTTCAGCCACGTCGATGCGGATGGCAAAGGCCGTGGCTTCGGCCAGGGCGCGGTCCTGGGCGGCCTCGGGTGCAACCGAGCCTTCGCCGAGGGCCATGGCCTCCTTCCAGCGCTCCAGGAATTTCTGGCGCTGCTGCTCAACCAACTGCGGCACCAGCGGCACTGCGGTCTTGGCCAGTTCGCGCAGTTGCTTGATGCGGTCGAGCAGCATGTCGGCCAGGCGCTCGCCCTCGCGGGCGCGGGCGGCGAGCAGCTCGGTGATGGCCTGTTCGGCCAGGGCCGGAGCGATCTCGCTCCAGTCCGTGGTGGCGGAGGCGGTGCCGCTGCACAGGCGCAGCACATCGGCCACGGACAGGTCGCGTGCCTTGGGCAGCCAGGCCTGAACCGAGTCCTGCAGGGTCACCAGGCGTTGCAGCTGGGTGGCTGAGGGAAGGGGCAGGGATTGGTTGCTGGAGACGTCGATGGCGGCTCGTACTTCCACCTTGCCGCGCTTGAGGCGCGCGGTGAGCAAGGTGCGCAGGGCCGGTTCAAGGGCGCGCAGTTCGTCGGGAAGGCGGAAGGACAAATCCAGAAAGCGGCTATTGACCGCGCGGATCTCAAGGCCCAGACGGCTGTTGGACTGGGACTCTTGACCACCCTCAACGGATGCGCTGTGCTGGGCACTGGCGTATCCGGTCATGCTGTAAACTGGCATTGGACTTTTGATGGATGCTTGCAATTTCCCGATTATCCGGGTTTCGAATCATCCTTGAGGTTTACCGGTAAAAAATGTCTACAAAAACCAAGCCAGCACCCCTACCGTCGGGCAGCACAATAGGTGGATACCGGGTGGTGCGCAGGATTTCCTCGGGGGGGTTCGGGATTGTCTACCTGGCTCTGGACGCCGATGGCCAGCAGGTCGCGATCAAGGAGTACCTGCCGGCTTCGCTTGCCACCCGGGCGCCTGCCGAATTGCAGCCCATGGTGGCGCCAGAAAAGTTGTCCCTCTATCGCCTCGGGCTCAAGAGCTTTTTCGAGGAAGGGCGCTCGCTGGCGCAGATTTCGCATGCCTCCGTGGTGAGCGTGCTGAATTTCTTTCGCGAAAACGAAACCGTCTACATGGTGATGAACTACCTGGAAGGGGCGACCCTGCAGGAGTTCATCGTCACGGCGCGCGAGCTCAAGGCCGACAAGGTGTTCAGGGAGTCGACCATCCGCTCTCTGTTTGACGAGGTGCTGCGCGGCCTGCGCATCGTGCATCAGCACAAGATGCTGCATCTGGACATCAAGCCCGCCAATATCTTCATCACCAATGACGACAAGGCCGTGCTGATCGATTTCGGCGCCGCGCGCGAAGTGCTGTCCAAGGAGGGCAACTTCATTCGTCCCATGTACACGCCAGGCTTTGCTGCCCCGGAGATGTACCGGCGCGATTCCCAGCTGGGTCCCTGGACCGATATTTACGCCATTGGCGCCTGCATCTATGCCTGCATGCAGGGCATACCGCCCAATGAAGCTCCGCAGCGTCAGGACAAGGACCGACTGGCCCTTGCCTTGAACAAGCTGCGCGGCGTGTATTCGGACAATCTGATCGAGGTGGTGGAGTGGTGCATGGCCATGGATCCGCTCTCGCGCCCGCAGTCGGTGTTTGCTCTGCAAAAAGAGCTGAGCCGCGAAGGCGAGCGTCGCTATACCAAGCTCAGCATGCAGGAACGCATGCGCATGCAGTTTGACAACATGGTGCATGACGCCAGGAAGAATCTTCAGAAACTCGGCGGCTCCGAACGTGGAGCGGTGACCGACAGCAATCGCAAACCATGAAATTTTCCGTCTTCCAGCTCAGCCGCCGCGGAGGCCGTGCCCTCAACGAAGACCGCATGGGCTACTGCTATACGCGAGAGGCGGCATTGTTCGTGCTGGCGGACGGCATGGGCGGGCATCCGGACGGCGAAGTGGCCGCACAGATAGCATTGCAGGTGGTTTCCACGCTTTTTCAGCAAAAGGCCAAGCCCATGCTGGAAGAGCCTGCGCTGTTTCTGGAAGAGGCGCTGCTGCAGGCCCATCGCCAGATCCTGCGTTATGCCAGCACCAAGGGCATGATGGACACGCCGCGCACCACGCTGGTGGCGGCGGTGCTGCAGGACGGCAAGGTGACCTGGATTCATTGCGGCGACTCGCGCCTGTACTGGGTGCGCGAGGGGCAGCTTGTGGAGCGCACGCGCGACCACTCGTACACCGAGATGCGCAAGGTCTCGGCCGTGCTCGCGCAGGCCAACCGCAATGTGCTGTTCACCTGCCTGGGGTCGCCCTCCAAACCCATCTTCGATGTGAGCGAGACCAGGCGGCTGGAGGAGGGCGATCAGCTGATGTTGTGCTCGGACGGCCTCTGGGGGGCGGTCCCGACACCGGAAATTCTCCAGATCATGAACGGCAAGGCCGTGGCCCACTTTGTGCCCATGCTGGTCGATACGGCACTCAAGCGCGCCGGGGACGGCAGCGACAATGTCACCGTGCTGGCACTGGTATGGGAAACACCGAATAATTTCGAGCCGTCTTCCATTTCCACGCAGGAGATCGAGGATCAGGGCTTCGAGTCCACGATACAGGTGGGGCCGATCGAAGACTGCGAGGATGAGCTCGATGACGAGGCCATCGAGCGATCGATTGCCGAAATCAACGAGGCCATACGCCGCTCGGCACAGCGCCAGAAAGCCAAGACCTGAATCGGGTTGCAGGCCGCAGCAGGCCTGGGCTTGAAACTACTGAATCAATAGCTGATTGCGCAAGCGCCATAAGCGCTTCCATGGATTTTTATTATGAAAATTGTGCTGGCATCCAACAACCGCGGAAAGCTCGTCGAGTTGCAGGCCATGTTTGCCCCGCTGGGCGTGGAGCTGATTCGCCAGGGCGATCTGTTCGAGGGAGAAGCTCCCGAGCCCTATGGCACGTTTGTCGAGAATGCGCTGTCCAAGGCGCGCTTCGCGGCAGAGAAGAGCGGCCTGCCCGCCATTGCCGATGACGCCGGCATGTGCGTGGATCATTTCGGCGGTCTACCCGGCGTGGACACGGCCTACTATTGCACCCAGTTCGGCTACGAGAAAAGCGACGACAACAATGTGCGTGCGCTGCTCGAACAGATGCAGGGCGTGGCCAACCGCCGTGCCGCCATGGTCAGCACCCTGGTGGGCGTGCGCTCGCCCAAGGACCCCGAGCCGCTGATTGCCGTGGGTCGCGTGCAGGCCTTGCTCACGACCGAGCGCCGAGGCAGCAATGGCTTCGGCTTTGACCCGGTACTGCTGATCCCCGAGCTGGGCCTGACCTTTGCCGAGATGGAGCCCGAGCTCAAGCATGCACACAGCCATCGTGGTCGTTCTTCGCGCACCATGATCGAGATGGTGAAAGAGAGATGGCTGTAACCCCCTGAGGCGCTTTGCCTAGGCGGCCCCGCACCTTTCCCTTTTCTCTACGCGCTGCGCGCTATGGAAGGGGGACGATGCCCTCGCTGCGGGGCGGCGGGGCCGCCTAGCCCTTGCTCGGCATCTCTGAGCTGGGGCTGTGCTAGTTTTAGCAGTATCGGTTTTTTGCTGAGCCAGAGAAAAGTACGTCCCCCCCATGATCCCCATCCAGCCTCAATCCGAGACGGCCGAAGCCGCGGTGCAGCGCGACATTCAGCACTACATGCGTCCCGGCACGCTGCAGCTGGGCAGTCTGCCGCCGCTGTCGCTGTATGTGCATCTGCCCTGGTGTCTCAAGAAATGCCCGTATTGCGACTTCAACTCGCATGCCTGGGCCAAGGGGGATGCACTGCCCGAGGACCGCTATATCGATGCCCTGATGGCCGATCTGGAGTCGGCGCTGCCGCTGATCTGGGGGCGCACGGTGCACAGCGTCTTCATGGGCGGTGGAACGCCCAGCCTGTTCTCGCCCGAGTCCATAGACAAGCTGATTGCCGGTCTGCGCGCGCGTCTGCGCATGGAGCCCGATTGCGAGATCACCATGGAAGCCAACCCCGGCACCTTCGAGAAGGACCGCTTCAAGGCTTTCCGGGCGGCCGGCGTGAACCGCCTGTCCATAGGGGTGCAGAGCTTTGACGACCGCTATCTGCAGGCCGTGGGACGCGTGCACGACGCGGCGCAGGCCCAGGCTGCGGTGCGCGAGGCGGCCGACAATTTCGAGACCTTCAATATCGACCTGATGTATGCGCTGCCCGGCCAGAGTCTTGCCGATCTGCAGCGCGATGTGGACACGGCGCTGTCGTTTGCGCCGCCACATCTGTCGATCTATCACCTGACCATCGAGCCCAACACCTATTTCGCCAAATATCCGCCCGTGGTGCCGGAGGATGACACTGCCTATGAGATGCTGGACCTGATCACGGCCAGCACCCAGGGAGCCGGCATGCAGCGCTACGAAGTCTCGGCCTATGCCAAGGAAGGCCACCAGTGCTTTCACAACAGCAACTACTGGCAGTTTGGCGACTATCTGGGCATTGGCGCCGGTGCGCACAGCAAGCTGAGCTTTGCCCACCGCATCGTGCGCCAGGTACGTTTTCGCGATCCGGCCCGCTATATGGACATGGCGCTGGCCGGCACGCCGCTGGCGCAGGACAACGAGGTCAAGCGAGCCGAGCTGCCGTTCGAATACATGCTCAACGCGCTGCGCCTGCGTGGCGGTTTTGCGCTGCAGGAGTTCATGGAGCGCACGGGCCTGCCCATGTCAGCCATTGCCAAGGGACTGGATCAGGCGCAGGCCAAGGGCCTGATCACCCGCGACCTGGGCCGCGTGGTGCCCACCGAACGCGGCTTTGACTTTCTGAGCGACCTGCAGGAAATGTTCCTGTAAGTCCTGGCGGGGGCTCAGCCGCAGCGCAGTGCCGTGATCTTGCCTGCGTCATTGGTGATGACGTTCAGGCGCTCCTGGTTGTATTCCATGGTGGCGGGCTGACCCTCGCGCAGCACGCGCAGCAGGTATGAGCCGGATTTCTGGCGGATGGTTTCCAGCGTCGACGCCACGGTGTTGTGGCCGATATAGATCTGTACCGGCTCCGCGTGGCATACCTGCAGCTGACGCGCAGGCGGGGCGGTCGTGCCGCCTGCGACCATGCCGTTGCTGGCGCAGCCAGCCATCAGCAGAGCCATGCCGGCAGCTGCCATGCCGAGCAAAGGGCGGGTGGAAATATGCAGAGTGGGTGTTCGATGCTTCATGCCCCACACCATAGCGCCCCCAGGTGCTCGCGCATGCCAGACCAAGCCTTGATGTGCAAGCGGGTGCAACAAAGCAATGCGAAAATTTGATAGCTTCATGCGCAATTCCATCAAGGGGATAGTGGCATTTTGGCTGTGAATTTTCAGCGCCTGAGTCTATGGCTTGTGGGCGCCTTCTGCACTTTGAAAGATGCTGGCATCGATATTCGCGGCCTGCAGCTTGCGCGCAGCCTTTTCAGCGCGCTTTCGGCTCTCGAAGGGGCCGCTGCGTACCCGGGTGACCTCCCCCTTGTTGCTGGCCATCTTCTGCGTCAGCGCAGGTAGTCTGGACTTTTGCAGCTGTGCCAGCACCTTGTCGGCATTGCCGGCCTCGGAATAGACGCCCAGATTCAGATAGAACTTGCCAGGAACCAGATCCGAGCCGGCATGGGGTGTCGAGGGGGCATCTTTGACGGGCTGCTCCTTTGTATCTGTCGCCGGCCTGGCTGGCGGCTTTTCGCTCGGCTCGGCCTTGACCGCCGCTTTGCTCGGCACTGAGGCAACTGCGTCGGGCGCAGCTTGCTCTGCGCGTGTGTCTGTCTCGGTGGCGCTCGTAGGCGCTGGCTCTGCCCGGCGGTTTTCTGGCTGGACGGCAGTGGAGGCCGCTTCGGGGGCGGGCTTTGCCAGGTCCGGGCTGGCCGCTGGACGATTGACCACTGCGGTGGTTGCAGGCTCCGCGCTCTTGGACGGTGCCGGGCCGTCGGCGGGCAGCAAGGCCAGGCCCGCGCCTGCGGCCGCTGCCACAGGCAGGGCCAGCACCAGCATGGCTGCGGTTCTGTTGCGAGGAGAGCCGACCTGCGCCTGCAAGGCGGCATGGGCGGCGGCCATATTGGGCGCGTCAGTGATCGCCTGCAGCGTCTGGGCCCTGATCTTGCGCCAGTACCAGCCATTGCCCAGCAGGCCGGGCACGGCCACGGCCACCAGCCAGAGTGCAATGCCCAGGCCCAGAGCCATGGCCTCGGGCAGAGCCGGGCGCAGGCCAAACCACCAGATCAGCGCGGTTGCCGTGACGGCTGCGAGGTATTTGCCAGCCTCGCGCCATAGACCGTGCAGGCAGCACCAGGCCAGGGTCAGGAAGGCTGCCGCCATATTCCAGCTGGGCAGGCTGCGGTCCAGGGCATCGAAGCGCTTGAACTGGGCCAGGTAAAAGTCGCGTGAACGTGGGCTCAGGCGACTGGCATAGAGTTGGGGCAGCAGGCCGCTGTCCTCCTCCTCGGGTGCAGCGGTCTGTTCGGCCTCGTGCTGCAGACTGTGCTGCATGGAATAGGCTGCGGCTGCAAATGCTCCTGCAATGGAGGCAGGCAAGGGGCTGGCATCCGAGCGCGCAGGCTGGTTCAGCACGGGCTCCTGGCGCTGGTTTCGGCCAGCAGGGGCGAGCGCAGGGGTGGGGGTGTCCGAAGCGGAAGGCATGACTGCAATTGTGTCACGGCGTTACGAGCAGGCCGAAGGCAGATTCCCAACAAAAAACCGGCGCCAGGCCGGTTCTTTGCGGGATGGCCGAGGCAGACTCAGGCCTGGTGCGCGGGCAGAACGGTGGCACGGCATTCGCCAAAGCCGATGCGTGCGGCACCGGGCTTTTCGCACCAGCCGGCAAAGACCACGGCGTCTCCGTCGAGCAGGAAGGTGCGGGTTTCGCCGTTGCTCAGGCTCAAGGGCTTTTTGCCGCCTTCGGTGATTTCCAGCAGGGCGCCGGCTTCGGCCATGGTGGGGCCGGACAGCGTGCCTGTGCCCAGCAGGTCACCGGGTTGCAGATCGCAGCCGTTGACGGTGTGGTGGGCAATCAGCTGGGCCATGGTCCAGTAGGCGTGGCGGTAGCTGGTCCGGGTGATCTGCTCGGCGGCCTTGCCTTCGGCGCGCATCTTCTCGGTCTGGATGGCAACCGTGAGCTGCACATCGAGCGCACCGCGCTGCGAGTTGGCTTCGGAGCTGAGGTAGGGCAGGGGTTGTGGGTCCTCGGACGGGCGGACAAAGGCCGTGCGATAGGGCTCCAGTGCTTCCAGCGTCACAATCCAGGGCGAGATGCTGGTGGCGAAGTTCTTGGACAGGAAGGGGCCCAGTGGCTGGTATTCCCAGGCCTGAACGTCGCGTGCCGACCAGTCGTTGAGCAGGCACAGGCCGAAGATATGGTTTTCAGCGTCCTCGATGCCGATGGCCTCGCCCCAGGCATTGGCCGAGCCTGCATAGATGCCCATCTCCAGCTCATAGTCGAGGCGGTTGCAGGGCTTGAGCACGGGGTCGGCATCGGGCGCCTTGAGCTGGCCGTTGGGGCGCTTGAAGTCCACGCCCGAGATGCGGATGCTGGAGGCACGACCGTGGTAGCCGATGGGCACCCACTTGTAGTTTTCCATCAGCGGGTTGGTAGGGCGGAACAGCTTGCCCACATTGGTGGCGTGATGCACGGAGGTGTAGAAGTCCGTGTAGTCGCCCACCTGTGCGGGTACGCTGTACTCTACATCGGCCTGGGGCACGAGGCAGGCCTTGAGGGCGGCTTCCTGGGCAGCGCCGGCACGCAAGGCGCGCGACAGGGCCAGGCGCAGGGCCGACCAAGACGCCGGGCCCATGGCCATCAAGCTGTTGAGTTGACCTTGCGCTGCTGCTTCGACCAGGGCCTGCACATCGCTGCCCAGTGCCTTGGCATCGCGAACAGCCGCCATGTCCAGCACTTGGTCGCCAATCGCCACGCCGCCGCGAAAGGCCTCGTTGCCGTTCTTGCGACGAAAGACTGCAAACGGCAGGTTCTGGATGGGGAAATCGCTGCTGCCTGTGTTGGCGCTGGCGACCCAGCTTTGCAGGCCGGCGTCGTGGGTTTCGTTCAATGCCATGTTCGTCTCCTTAAACGATTTGAATAAAAACGGGCTGCAGCGCTGATCTGCTGTGCGCTGTCAGCCATCGATCTATGACTGCTCTATGGGGTCTGGCTTTTGGATCCTTCATGCAGCGGTAAAGCCTCCATCCATATTCCACTGTGCACCACGCACCTGGGCGGCGTTGTCGCTGGCCAGAAAGCCGACCAGTGCAGCGACCTGTTCCACCGTCACAAAAGCCTGCGAGGGTTGCTTGGCGCCCAGCAGCCTGGCGCGGGCTGGCGCCTCGTCCAGCTGCTCGCGCTGAGCTAGGGCATCTATCTGGGCCTGAACCAGCGGCGTAAGCACCCAGCCGGGGCAGATGGCGTTGCAGGTCACGGGTGTGGTGGCCAGCTCCAGTGCCACGGATTTGGTCAGGCCCAGCAGGCCGTGCTTGCTGGCCACATAGGCGGGCTTGTGGGGCACGCCGACTAGGCCGCTGACGGATGCCATATTGATGATGCGCCCCCAGCCGTGCTCCAGCATGGCCGATGTGCAGGCCTGTATGGTGTGAAACGGTGCGCTCAGGTTGACGGCCAGCATGGTGTTCCATAGGTCTGGCGGAAAGCTGAGCACGGATTCCACATGCTGCATGCCCGCGTTGTTGACCAGAATGTCCACCGCGCCTAGCTCGGCGGCGATGCGCCGGGCCAGCGGGGCAATGGCCAGGCCGTCGCTCAGATCCAGTGGGTAATAGCGGGCGGCCACACCCAGTGCGTGCAGCTCGGCCAGCTGTGCATCGGTGCTGGCAGACGCTTGTGCGCTGCCATGCAGGGCAATGGCGGCGCCTTCGCTGGCCAACTGTCTGGCAACGGCCCAGCCTATGCCGCTGGTGGAGCCGGTGATCCAGGCCACACGGCCGCTATGGGGCCTGGAGAGCTGCTGGACTTGGGGCAGGACGGTGGTCATTTGAGCAGGTCCATTTCGATATGCACGTATTCGCTGATGAAGCGTACCTTGGCCCAGTAGACGATCAAGCCCTGTGGATTGCAGGCCCAGCGCAGCGCCTGCATCAACGGCGTGCCCAGCGGCACGCCCAGATGCTCGGCAATCAGTTCGTCGGCCGGGGCTACGCTCAGGTACTGGCGGGCCGTGGCGATCTGCGCTGGATCATTTCCCAGCGCCTGAGCAAGCGTGGTGCGCTCCAGCTGCTCCTGCAGCCTGGGGTAGAGGTTTTGTTCCAGGTACAGCTCGGACAGGCAAAAGCGTGCATCGCCGTGCTTGTGTACGCGCAAAAAATAGGTATAGGCAGAGGCCAGTTCGCCAGGGGAAGGGAAGCCGGCCGGAATGGGCGGCACGCAGTCATTCGCTTGCTGCAGCGTGGTTTGTTGAATCTGCTCACCAAAGGCCACCAGCTCCTGCCAGGTCGTTGGCAGCAAAAAGGACGGGGGCTTGTAGGGCTGGCCAACGACCTTGGTGCCGCCGCGCTTGCGGGTCTCCAGCAGGCCTTCATCGACCAGCGCATGTACGGCCATGCGCACCGTGGTGCGCGAGACGCTGTGCAGGGCCTCGAGCTCCTCGACCGTGGGAATGCTTTGTCCGATCGGCCACTCGCCCGTCGCTATCTTGTTGCGAAACAGCCGGGCCAGTTGCAGGTGCAACTTGTCGCGGGTTTGGGGGGCGGTGGACGTCGCAGTCATAGGCACGGTTTTGCGGTGCAGTGTAGCAAATAAAGTATCTAAAAAAGTACTTTATCGAAAAAGACCAGCAGGCACTCAAGATGGCGCAATAAGGCAGCGGGCAGGAGTGCAAACCAGCCCAAGGAAGCGCAAGAGTTCACAAATGTCACCATTCATAAGGGGTAAATGACTTTTAAACTCCTCGCTTTTGATAGCGGATAGTGCAGGCAGCCATTGGTTGCAATGTGCTTTGACAAGGGCAATCCTTGCCTGGGAGTTGGTAGTTTCATGCAGAAGCAGTACGAGTGGCAGTTTTTCCGCGCCGGCGAGGTGGACCAGGTGGTGATTCGCACGGGCCAGGACATTGCCCATATTGGTGAGCTGGATCAGAAGCTGTGGGTGGCTCTGGCCTGTCCCACGCGAGGTATCGAGTTCGACAGCGCAACACTGGATTTGATTGACGAAAGCAAGGACGGCCGTATTCGCCCCCCGGAGCTGGTCGCAGCCTGTGAATGGGCCGTGGCAAGAGTGCGTGATCCGCAGGTTCTGGCCGATGGCGGCGATGTGTTGCAACTGAACAGCATCAACGATGCGACGGAGGAAGGCGCACTGCTGCTGGCAGAGGCCAGACGCGTGCTGGAGCTTGCGGGCCTGCCCGATGCCCAGGCCATCACGCTGGCCCAGGTGCAGGAGCGCATGGCTTCGCTGCAGGCCCTGCGTTTCAATGGCGACGGCGTCGTCAGTGCGGCCACGGCGGAAGGCGATGAGGCTCTGGCCGCTCTGATTGCGCGCATTCAGGAGCTTTACGGCGCGGTGGACGGCAGCGATGGCGTTCCAGGCATCGATCGCAGCAAGGCCGAGGCCTTCTGGGAGGACGTGCAAGCCCTGCAGACCTGGTTTGCCCAGGCGGCAGAGCTGGGTTGCCATCTGCAGCCGCGTGCACTGGCACTGGCGGCGGCCGAGGCTGTGAACGCCGTGCAGGCCAAGGTCGATGACTTTTTTGCCCGCACGCGACTGGTGGAGTTCGATGCCAATGCGCGGGCACCGCTCAACCCCACGGAAGAAGGCTATGCCGCTCTGGGGGCGCAGGTGCTCAGCAATGCCTCGGAGTCTCTGGCCGCGCTGCCACTGGCTGCAGTGACCGGCGAGCGCAGCCTGCCACTGGCGCATGGCGTCAACCCGGCCTGGGCGGCTGCCTTGCAGACCCTGCGCGAGCAGGCCGTGCAGCCCGTATTCGGCGAGGCCCTGAGCGCGTTGACCGAAGCGCAGTGGGAGCAGCTCAAGACCATGCTGGCCAACTGCCAGCAATGGCTGGCGGAGTGCCCGGCCACGCCGCTGGGGCAGGTCGGCGAGGCCGAGGTGCAGCAGCTGCTGGCCAGCGGCCTCAAGGACGCGCTGATGCAGCTGCTCGACCAGGACGATGCTGAGAAGGAGCACGCCGTGCAGGCCATGGCCCTGGAAAAGCTGATCCGGCTGCAGCGCGATCTGCTGCCTCTGCTCAACAACTTTGTCTCCTTCTCCAGCTTCTATCGCCGCGAAGGCGCGGCCTTCCAGGCCGGAACCCTGTTCCTGGACGGCCGCAGCTGCGATCTGACCGTGGAGGTGGCCGATGCCGCCGCCCACTCGGTGCTGGCCGCCATGGCGAAAACCTATCTGGCCTATTGCGAGTGCAAGCGCGAGGGGCAGAAGAAGATCATCGTGGCGGCCTTCACGGCAGGCGATGTGGATTTTCTGTTCGTGGGGCGCAACGGCGTGTTCTACGACCGTGCGGGCCAGGACTGGGATGCGACCATCGTCAAGCTCATCGACAACCCGACCAGCATCGGCCAGGCCTTCTTCTCGCCCTACAAGAAGTTCCTGCGCATGATCGAGGAGCAGGTCGCCAAGCATGCCGCGGCCAAGAACGATGTGGTGAACACCAGCCTCGGCGACAACGCGACCAAGCTGGTGACGGCGCCCAAGGAATTGGCCGCGCCACCGGCTGCCGCAGCCACCCGCAAGACCGATGTCGGCACGGTGGCCGCCATCGGCGTGGCGCTGGGCTCGCTGAGCGCCGTGATCGTGGGCATCTTCGGCAAGTTCATCGAGCTGGGGCCCTGGATTCCGGTGGCCATACTGGGCCTGATCCTGGCCATCTCCGGCCCCAGCATGCTGATTGCCTGGCTCAAGCTGCGCCAGCGCAGCCTGGGACCGATTCTGGATGCCAGCGGCTGGGCCATCAACGGCCGCATGAACATCAATCTGGGCCTGGGGCGCAGCCTGTCGCAGACGGCCAAGGTGCCGGTCAACGCCAAGCGCAACTATGCCGACCCTTATGCGGACAGTCACGGCCTGCGCAACAGCCTGTGTGTGCTGGCACTGATGGCAGCTGCCGTGCTGCTGGCCTGGCGCATGCACTGGCTGGACGCCGTGCTGCCCGCCAGCTGGCAGCATGTCCCGGCGGCGGCCAGCGCGCCAGCGGTCGGCGCGCCGGCAGCGGCCGCAGCAGAATCCGCAGCCAGGTAAGCCGGGGGTGCCTGCCGTCTGCAGATGCCGGCGGCCGGCCCATCGCTTCGCTGTGGGGCCCAATACCGCTTGCATGGGTGCGGTATTGGGGGCAGGGGCCGGAATCTATCCTAGAGTGCTGTTCTGTACTCACCGAAGCATCTTGGATGTGCATGCATTCAAGGTGCTTTTTCATTGCATTTGATGACAGGAGCAAGCCATGGGACGTGCCATCCATTCCGCACATGAACTTCTCGCCACCAATGAGCGTGAGCTCTATGATCTTTCCCGGTCCGATGCGGCCCTGGTCAGGCTGAGCCCGGCCCAGCGTCGCCTGCAGCTGCAGCGCGCCCGCGCCATGCGCGACCGGGCGCGTGCGCTGTACCGCCGACAGGTCGGCCATACGCTGCACCACACGGCCACCAAGCGTGGCTTCACGGGCACGGCCAATGAGCGCACCCGCCAGAAGGCCCAGGTGCTGTCCGAGGTGGTGCGACGGCTGGCGGGCGAGCCGGCCTGAATTCCCGTAGTCGCTACGGAGCTGTGTAGCTATTGAAAAATGAGCTTGTTGCGCTCGTCATTCATGGATTTCAATATCAAATGCTATTGAAACCATTGAATGACTTGCGCAGTCAGCTCATTTTTTATGCCTGGGGCAGATGCACTGCCGACAGCAGCGGCATGCCGGTGCGGCGCGTGAACTCCTCGTAGCTGATGGGCGGGCCCATGCGGGTGTCGGGGCTATTGGCCTGCCAGTACACCCAGCTCTTGCCGGTGCTGGCGTCATAGACCAGCTTGAAGAGGTGCTCGGGCACCGCCACCTTGCTCTCTCCGATGGTGGAGGCGTTTTTGCTGAAGACGGGGCCGGTGAAGACAAAGACATCGCCCCGGGCGCGCAGCGCATATTTGCGCGTGGCCTGTTCCACCTGGCTCCAGGCACCCGCGTTGTGCACCTGATTCTGCGGCACCATGTTCGCGAGGCTGAAGCTCTGGGCCATGGCCTCGGGCGTGCTCATATCGGCCGCCGGGGCCATGTGGCCGCGCGAGAAGCCGGAGCGCTTGTAGTCGTCAAGCTCGGAGCGCTCGGCGCGCGGCAGGCGGGCATCGGCATAGAACTTGTCGCTGCGCTGCAAGCCCTGGGCCTGCTGCAGCATCTGGCGATTCAGGCGCTCGGCCACAAACACCGGGGTCTTGGTGCTGCCGTTGTGCAGCACGGCAAAACCCGAAAAGCACAGCTCGCGCTCACGGGGTTGAAGCTGCAGTGCCGGAGCCTTGCCGCCGGGAAAGAACTGCGGGCAGCGGGCAAAGTGCGTGGGCTGGGCTGTGGCCGTGACATCGGCCTTGTCCACCTTGCCGCCCACGCTGGGCGTGTGGGCGCCGGAGCCGGAACGCAGGTCATCCAGATCCGGCCAGCCGTTCTTGCGAAAGGCCTGCAGGGTCTGGCCGAGCGCATCCAGTGCGGGAATATGCAGGGCTGCCAGCGCCTGGCCCAGCAGTCTCTCGGCGGAGACACTGGGATTGAAGCTGCAGCTGGCAATCTGGAAGCTGGCCAGTGCCGCAGCGCCCGCAGACAGGGCAAAGCGCCTGATGCGGGAGAAGCGGTAGCCGGCAGTCTTGGAGGCGGTGCCGCGCTTGCGCGCAGGCGTTTTCTTTTTCTTGGCGGTCGTCATTCAGGCGGCAATGGTACGCCGCCTGAATGCTGCTCGAAGCGTGCTGCGGGCCGCCGGCCGCACTTTGTGTGTCCGGCAATGAAACCGTATGTGAACTGCCTGCCCGCAGGCAGGCGATTCAAGGGGTCGGGCCCTGCTGCTGCCGGTACTGGCCTGGCGTCAGGCCCAGGTGTTTGCGAAACACATGGCCCATATGCGACTGGTGGTTGAAGCCGCAGTCCAGTGCAATCTGCGGGAGGGGCAGATCAGAGGCCTGAATCATGGCGCGGGCCGCCTGCAGCCGGGTCTCCGTGATCCAGGCATGCGGCGTCATGCCCGTGAGCCGTGTGAACTCGCGCAGAAAGCGCAAGGGGCTGGTGCCCACCATGGCGGACAGATCGGCAATGCTCAGCGGCCGCTCGAACTCGGCGGCAATGCGGTCCAGCACGCGCGCGTAGCCGGCGCCGGGGTGGGCGTCGGCCTCGCTGGTGCGACTCTCCTGGCAGGCCATGAACCGCAGCGCAGCCTGCTCGATGGCCAGGGCGTCCGGCCTGGGGCTGAGCAGCAGCCGACGCAGATGCAGCGCCATCTGCAAGGCCGCGCGCTGGCCATGTCGCGAGATGCGCTGCGACGGCCTGGGCGCGTCAGCTTCATGGGCGGCATAGCGCAGCACCAGATATTCACCGCCGGTGGCCGATTCGGAAAAGACCTCGACGCCTGGCGGCGTATAGCTCAGCGTGCCGGGCCAGGTGTCGAAGTCCTCGCGCCTGTCGGAGGCAATGGCGTGCACGCCTTGCTGTCTTTGCAGCGCAATGCCCAGCGCATGCACGCGCACCGGGTCGCGGCTGCTGTAGGCGGCGCGGCCGAGCAAATGGATCTGCACGGCCGGCATATCGGTTGCCGAAGGCTGAATCAGGTGGGTCTTCATGGCTTGCTGAAATTTCATGATAGACGATGGCGACCGGACGCCCTCACACTGGTGCTCATGAATCAAGACCTGCAAACAAGCGCCGGGCCGCAGCGCGTCATCGGCCTGATCGGCGGCATGAGCTGGGAGTCCAGCGCCGAGTACTACCGCCTGATCAACCAGGGTGTCCGGGACCGTCTGGGGGCGCTGCGCTCGGCCAGGCTGCTGATGTACAGCGTGGACTTCGGTCCTGTCGAGCAGGCCCAGCATGAAGGCCGCTGGCATGATGCGGCAGCGCTGCTGGCCGATGCCGCCCGGCGCCTGCAAGCCGGGGGCGCCGACTGCGTGCTGCTTTGTACCAACACCATGCACAAGGTGGCGGATCAGGTGGCGGCAGCCGTGTCGATTCCTTTTCTGCACATAGCCGATCCGGTCGGGGCGGCCGCGCGCGCAGCCGGTGTGCAGGCGCTGGGGCTGCTGGGCACGCGCTTCACCATGGAGCAGCCGTTCATGCGCGAGAGACTGGAGCAGCAGTTCGGCCTGAAGGTGCTGGTGCCAGGCGAAGCCGAGCGCGCGCTGGTGCATCGCATCATCTATGAGGAGCTTTGCGCGGGGCAGATCAGCGATGTGTCGCGCAAGCTCTATCAGCGTGCCATCGAGTCATTGGCGGCCCGTGGCGCGCAGGCCGTGGTGCTGGGGTGCACGGAGATCGGCTTGCTCATCAAGAGCGAAGACAGCGTGCTGCCGGTGCTGGACACCACGGCCTTGCATGCCGCAGCGGCCGTGGACTTTGCGCTCCAGGCCTGAGCTGCCGGATATCAGTGCGCCGAGCCCGGCTGGAGGATTTCCGGAATGGCGCAATGCGTGCTGGCCTCGTTCATGGCGATGTCATGCTCGTGCTTGGCCACTTCCACCGACATGGCCTGGGGCAGCGGCACGGCGTTCTTCACGGCCAGAATCTCGGCCATCACGCTCACGGCGATCTCTGCCGGAGTCTTGCTGCCGATATAGAGGCCGATGGGGCCGCGCAGCCTGGCCAGCGAGGCTTCGGTCTCGCCGAAGTGCTCCATCATGCGCTCGCGCCTGGAGTGGTTGTTGCGGCGCGAACCAATGGCGCCCACATAGAAGGCCGGGCTGTGCAGGGCTTCGAGCAGGGCCAGGTCGTCGAGCTTGGGGTCGTGGGTGAGGGCGACGATGCAGCTGCGCGCATCGGGCCTGAAGGCCGTGACGGCATCGTCTGGCATGTCGGTGACGGTGTTGACCTGGGCCACGGACCAACTGCCCATGTATTCCTCGCGCGGGTCGCAGACGGTGACCGTGAAGCCGTTGAACAAGGCCATGGTGGCCAGGTATTCGGCCAGGGCACCTGCGCCGATCAGCAGCATGCGGTAGCCGGGGCCGAGGTGGTTGACGAGTTGCTGGCCGTCGAACTCCAGCACATCGGGGTACTCGGCCGTCTGCAG
Organism: Comamonas thiooxydans; assembly: GCF_002157685.2. Classification (NCBI taxonomy): domain Bacteria; kingdom Pseudomonadati; phylum Pseudomonadota; class Betaproteobacteria; order Burkholderiales; family Comamonadaceae; genus Comamonas; species Comamonas thiooxydans. The sequence continues at coordinate 4,773,171 of NZ_AP026738.1, read as the reverse complement.
GCTGACTTCGCCGCTGCTGCAGTCGACGCTGCGTTTCACCAGTGATCCTGCTTCAAGCTCGGCCACCAGCTGCTGCAGACTGGCCGCATCGGGGTTGAATTCCAGCAGCAGCTCCAGCGTGCCGCCGCAGGGCAGGCCGAAGCGGTGGGCTTCGTCGGCGCTCACGCCATAGCGCACCAGCTGCGGCGGGCCGTCCGGAATGCCCAGGTTCTGGTTCAGGGCCTTGGTGTGGCGAGCGATCAAGTCGTCCTCGATGCAGCCGCCGGATACCGAGCCAATGGCGCGTCCGTCCTCGCGCAAGGCCATCATGGAGCCCACCGGGCGCGGGGACGAGCCCCAGGTGCGCACCACGGTGGCCAGCAAGGCGTGCTGACCGGCCGAGCGCCAGTCACGCAGTGCCTTGAGTACCAAGACGTCGATATTGTCCATTGCTTGCTTTCTCTGTTTCTCTCGCTCGCCGCAATTTTGAAGCATCAGGCGGGAACCGGGTAGCGGCGCTACCCGTAAATGATCACGCGCAAAAAGGCCTTCCGAGGCCTGAAGGACAGGGAAGGCCGGCTTGTGCAGAGCTGTGCAGCGCTTTGGCAGCGCCTGCTGTCAATGCGCCTGGGTCTGCTTGCGCAGCTGGCCTACCTTGGCAGGCAGGTCCTTCCACTCGTCCACGCCGTACTGGGCACGCATGGTGTTGAGCAGCGTGGCGATCTGTGCATCGCTGAGCGCATGGCGGAAGGCCGGCATGGTGCCCAGATCGGCATGGGCCGGATGCTGCACGCCTTCGAGCACGGCCATGATGGCGTTGTCGGGCGATGCGGAGTGCAGGCTGGTGCTCAGGGCCAGCTGGGGGCGCACGCCGAAGCTGCTGCCCGAGGGGTCTGCCTTGTGGCAGGCCATGCAGGCGCCCTGGTACAGGCGGTAGCCTTCGGCATCGAGTGCCAGCTTGGGCTTGGCGGTCTTCTCTTCGATGAGTGCCTTGGCATCGCCAGGGGCAGTGTCGGCCTTGCGGTAGCTCATCAGATAGGTGGCAATGGCGTCGAGGTCGGCATCGCTTTGCTGCGACAGGCCGTGGGCCACAGGAGCCATGGGGCCGGCTGCCACGCTGTGACGGGCCGAGAAGCCGGTCTTCATATAGTCGACCAGATCCTGCTTGGTCCAGGGCAGGGGCGAGGCCGTCTTGTCCGTCAGGGCGGGAGCATCCCAGCCTTCGGCGCTGCCGCCGGTGAGGTGGAACTCACCCGTTTTTTCAGCGGCCAGGCCGTTGCGCGGGGTGTGGCAGGCGCTGCAGTGACCCAGGCCTTCGACCAGATAGGCACCGCGATTCCACTCGGGAGCCTGCTTTTCATCGTCCTTGACGACGCCGGGCTTGAGGTAGAGCCAGTTCCAGGCCGCAATGCCGCGGCGCACGTTGTAGGGGAAGTTCAGCGCCGTCTTGGGCGGCTGGTTTTCCACGGCGGGCTCGCTCATCAGAAAGGCGTACAAGGACTTCATGTCCTCATCCGTCACGCGGCTGAAGGCCGTGTAGGGGAAGGCGGGGTAGAGGTACTGGCCTTCGCGGTCCACGCCGTGGCGCATGGCGCGCTCGAAGGCTTCATAGCTCCAGCTGCCGATGCCGGTCTGCAGATCGGGCGTGATGTTGCTGGTGTAGATGGTGCCGAAGGGGCTGGGCATGGCCAGACCGCCCGCGTTGGTCTTGCCGTTGGCAGCCGTGTGGCAGACGGCGCAGTCGCCCATGGCGGCCAGCAGCTTGCCCTTGGCAATCTGCTGGGGCGTGAAGTCGGCAGCGGGAATGGCTGACTGGGGCGCAATCTCGCCCTGATGGGTGAGTGCCAGGCCGGCGGCAGCCAGCACGACCACTACAGCCGCACCACCCGTCAGAATCTTTTGGAACGTTCGCATATCTATGTTCTTTATCGGTGGAGTCACTTGGACGAGGCGCCGCCGCTCTTGGCGGCCTTGAGCGCGGCCAGCACGCGGCTGGGCGTGAACGGCACTTCCAGCAGGCGCACGCCGGTGGCGTCGAAGATGGCGTTAGCCACGGCGGCGGCGCTGGGCACGGAGGCCGATTCGCCGGCGCCCATGGGCGCCTCGTTGGGGCGCTCGACCAGCAGCGAGTCGATCTCGGGCAGCTCGTCGAAGCGCAGGATGGGGTAGCCGCCCCATTCCACGGAGGTGACGCCGCTCTTGTCGAAGGTGACGAATTCCTTGAGCACGCGGCTGGTGGACTGCACCACGTTGCCGTGCACCTGATGACGCACGCCAGCGGGGTTGACCATGGCGCCGGTGTCCTGGGCGACAAAGACCTTGTCGACCTTGACTTCGCCGGTTTCGCGGTCCACGGTCACATCGACCACCCAGGTCGCCCAGGCCGCACCATAGCCGGGGAACTTGCTGTGGAAGTAGCGGGCATAGGCAAAGCCGCGACCCTTGACCAGGCGCTGATCGTCGGCAGCCGCATTGCGGCGCGCCGGGCCTTCCTGCCAGTTGCACTGCTTCTTGGCTTCGGCAATCAGCGCCACGGCACGCGGGTCCTTGAGGTAGCGCAGGCGGTACTCGATGGGGTCGGCCTTGGCCAGGTAGGCGCATTCGTCGATCCATGACTCATGAGCGAACACATTGGGCAGGGCCGAGACGCCGCGCATCCAGGAGGCGCGCACGATGGGCACGGCGTCCTGGGAGATCACGCGCATCTTGGGGTACTCGTACTGCGGAATGGCAGTGCGGTCGCCCATTTGCTGAGCCTCGATCTTGGCGGAGACCTTGCCCGTCAGGATCAGGGCCAGCGCCGTGGCGTTGTTCGAGGGGTAGCAGGTGCGCAGCTCGTAGGCGGCCACATTGTTTTGCTCGTCCAGGCCGCCGCGCACGCGGATCAGCTGGCCTGTGCCCTTGGGTTCCCAGCCGGCTTCCTGCTCGCGCATCAGCTGCACGCGCACAGGCTTGCCCACGGCGGCAGACATCAGCACGGCATCCGAGCAGACGTCGTCCGCGCAGTTGCGGCCGTAGCAGCCAGAGGCCTCGAGGCGGGTGACGTTGATGTTGTCGGCATTCACGTCCATGAGCTTGGCAATGTCCTTGCACACGTCGTGAGGGTTTTGCGAGCCGGTCCAGACCTGAATCTGGCCGTTGCCCACTTCGGCAATCGCGCAGGACGGGCCGATGGAGCCGTGAGCGTGATAGGGCCAGACATAGTCGCGGGTCAGTGCAGTCTTGACCTGCTCGATGGCCTGCAGTGCGCCCTCGTCTTCCTGCAGCACGCGGTCGGTCTTGGCGTGGTCCACCAGGGTCTGGTGCAGGCCGCTCAGCGACATATCGGGCAGGCCGTTCCATTCCTTCCAGGTGACCTTGAGCTGACGCATGGCGGCAATGGCCTGCTCTTCACGCTCGGCCACCACACCCACGAAGTCGCCCTTGACCACGACCTTGACGATGCCGGGCAGATGGGCGATGGACTTCTCGTCCACCGACACCAGGCTGGAGCCCAGGGGCGCCGTGGCATCGGCGCCGGTGTAGGGAGGGCGGATCACGCGGCCGTGCAGCATGCCGGGCACGCGCAGGTCATGGATATAGGTCAGCGCGCCCAGCACCTTGTTGGGGATGTCCACGCGCTGCACGGACTTGCCGATGTACTCGAAGCCGGACTTGCGCAGCTCGATCTTGTCGTCGACCTCGATCTGCAGATCCTGGCCCTGAACCAGTTCGCCATAGCCGTAGCGCTTGCCGCCGGCGATGACAACGCCTTTCTGGGTGGTGATGCGGTCAGCGGGAACACCGGATTTCTCGCTGGCCAGCTTGATCAGCAGCTGGCGCACCTGCGCTGCGGCATGGCGCATGGGCAGGGACGACACCTGGATGGTGTTGCTGGCAATGGTGGGGCCCAGGTCCGGGGTGCGGGCAGTGTGGCCCAGCACCATGGTCACGGCGGCAAAGTCCACATACAGCTCGTCGGCCACCAACTGGCCCAGAGCCGTACGCACGCCCGTGCCCAGGTCCACGTGGCCGTTGTAGGCCGTGACGGAGCCGTCGGCACCGATTGCGATGAAGCTGTCCACCAGCTTGGCCGAAGGAATGGGGAACGCGCCCTTGGCAGCCGCTTCGGGGGCGGTCTGGGCCATCAGCATATGGCCGCCTGCCACGGAGCCGACCATTAGCATGCCGCCGGCCTTGAGCAGCTGGCGACGGGTCAGTTGAGCGTGATTGTCTTTGGTGAAGAATTTCATGATCAGGCAGCCTTTGCGGTGGTGGATGCGCCGGCGGCGGGAAGGGCCGGGCTGTGGCCCTTGGCAATCAGCTCGCGGGCGCGGGCGGCGGCCTGCATGATTTCCACATGGGTGCCGCAGCGGCACAGATGGCCGGACAGGGCATGCCTGATTTCTTCGTCGCTGGCCTTGGGCTGCTGATTGAACAGGGCGACCAGCGCCATGATCATTCCGTTGGTGCAATAGCCGCACTGCGCAGCCTGTGCGTCGACAAAGGCTTGCTGCACCACATGCAGGGTGTAGGTGCGTGCGGTGGCAGGCGCCTTTGTCTCGGCGGCGCTGACATCCAGCACGGCGCGGTCCTGCAGGGCCTGCGCGTTGGCGGCCTTGCTGGCGTCAGGCGACAGGCCTTCCAGCGTGGTGACCTTTTTGCCGTCGACGGCCTTCAGGGGCACGGAGCAGGAGCGCGCCACCTTGCCGTCGATCAGCACGGCGCAGGCACCGCATTCGCCCAGGCCGCAGCCGAACTTGGGGCCGTTGAGCTGCATGTCGTTGCGCAGCACATACAAAAGAGGTGTGTCGGCAGTGGCGCTTTGCGCGTCCACTTCCTGGCCGTTCAGAGTGAATTTCATGACGTCAACAAATCGTAGGGTTCAAGGAGTCAGTCTTGTATATGTGTAGTCAATTATATGACTAGACAAAAATAAAATGCATTGGCTTGATCTAAAGCAGATTCGATTGCTCTGGTGTGCGCGGGCGAGGCAAGGCTGGGCCGATGCCGAAAAGTGGCTTATGAGCCCGGATCTGCGACAGCAGGGCAGGACTGGCGTGGTTCCGGAGGCGGCCTCGGCCGGCCTTGAAACCGGCAGGGCTGATGCAGCCCGATCCATTTCCGGTGTCTTCGTGAGAGCAGAGGCGCCATGGCCATATCGGGGGGGATGGCCCTGCACCGCCCGACATGGGGATTGAAGTGCTGGAGAAATGCGGCTTCAATGCACAGACGCCTACGCCGCCAATGCACCGGCGCATCGATAGAGAGGGGTTCGCGGTCTGCGGGTTTGCAGACATTCATCAGTTCCTGTTCAGGAGAGCCAAGATGGTCAGCAAAAACACGATTTGTCTCTGGTACGAAAGCGAGGCACTGGAAGCCGCCAGGTTCTACGCCCAGACTTTTCCCGACAGCGCCGTGGGCGCGGTTCACCATGCGCCGGGCGACTACCCGTCCGGCAAGCAGGGCGATGTTCTGACGGTCGAATTCACGGTCATGGGCATTCCCTGCCTGGGCCTGAACGGTGGCCCTGTCTTCAAGCACAACGAGGCGTTTTCGTTTCAGGTCGCGACGGACGATCAGGAGGAAACGGATCGCCTGTGGAACGCAATCGTCGGCAACGGTGGCCAGGAGAGTCAGTGCGGCTGGTGCAAGGACCGCTGGGGGCTGTCATGGCAGATCACGCCCCGTGTGCTGACCACGGCCATTGCCGACCCGGACCGCGCCGCCGCGAAACGGGCTTTTGAAGCCATGATGGAGATGAGGAAGATCGATATCGCCACCATCGAGGCTGCATGGCGCGGATAGGCGGGCGGCTGCGATAGCAAGGCGGCAGGCTGGCGGGCGGTCCGATGCAAGGGCGTATCGGGGCGCCCGCGTGCTCTGGCGCACTTTGCCAAGCTTTGAGCGTCCTAGGGCAAACGCTTTGCAGACAGCTCTCCTACAGTGAAATGGCTTTCAATTTCGACGATCCGGTGCCTGCTGCCCGGTGTTGCCCATGTCTTTTGAATGCCTGGCGGCATTGCACAGAGCGGGCAAGCCGCGGCTGTGGCTGTGCGTCGAAGCCCGCATCCACTTGGAGACATGTCATGAACTTTCTCGACGGCCATCTGTTCCCCGAAAACCAGCAACCCCTGATCATCACGGCGGCGCCCTATGCCCCGGGCTGGCTGCCTTCGGATTTTCCCGAAGACATTCCCGTCACCATGGAGGCGCAGATCCAGAAAGCCGTGGACTGCTATAACGCGGGCGCCACGGTGCTGCACCTGCATGTGCGCGAGCTTGACGGCAAGGGCAGCAAGCGCCTGTCCAAGTTCAACGAACTGATCGCCGGCGTGCGCAAGGCCGTGCCCGAGATGATCATCCAGGTCGGCGGCTCCATCAGCTTTGCTCCCGAAGACGAAGGCCAGGCGGCCAAATGGCTCTCCGACGACACCCGCCACATGCTGGCCGATCTGGACCCCGTACCCGATCAGGTGACCGTGACGGTGAACACCTCGCAGATGAATGTGACAGACCAGGCCGAAGACGCGGATTTTGCGGGCACCTCGCGCGCCAATCCCACGTTGTTCAATGCCTACAAGGAAATGACCGTGCCGGCCCAGCCGGGCTGGGTGGAGGAGCATGTGCGCCGCCTGACCAAGGCCGGCATCCAGAGCGCCTTCCAGTGCTACAACCTCAACAGCTTCGAATCGGTGGAGCGCCTGATGCGCCGCGGCTTCTACATGGGCCCGCTGGTGATGAACTGGGTGGCGATTGCCGGCGGCATGGATACGCCCAGCCTGTACAGCCTGGCCAACTTCGTGCGCGCCGTGCCCGATGGCGCCGTGCTGACCGTGGAAAGCAATGTGCGCAACGTGCTGCCCGTGAACATGTGGGGCATTGCCGCCGGTGTGCATGTGCGCTGCGGCACTGAAGACTGCCTGTGGAACCAGGCGCGTACCGAGAAGGCCAGCACCGTCTCGCAGATCGAGCAGCTGGTGCGCATCTCGCGCGAATTCGGTCGTCCTGTCGCCACCGCTAAGGAGGCGCGCGAGATCAGCAAGATCGGCGTGTTCTACGACAGCGTGGAGGAAAGCCTGGCCGCCAACGGCTTTGCGCCCAACCGGCCCGGTGCCAATCAAGGTTTCCTCAGGAAGACCTCCTGATCCTCTGGAGCCGGCTTTGCCGAATCTGAACCGACATGCGCGAGAGGCCTCCATCTGGAGGCCTTTTTCATTTCACCATGACTCCAGCACCGAACTTCGCTGGACTACGCCGAAGCCCGATACAGCAGGTTTATCAATAACTTAGGCGAGTTCAACATATGCCGGTGCTTTCCGAAACCTGACCTGGCTTCCCCTCTGCTGGCCCCTACAAGGCTCCTGGGAATCGGGTCTTTCCGAGGAGTCATCATGGCGAAAATCAAGCTCACCAAGTCCGCAGTCGATGCGGCACAACCCCAAGCGCAGGCCGTCGAACTCCGGGACACGCTGGTGCCCGGCTTCCTGTGCAAGGTTACACCAGCGGGCCGCAAGGTGTTCATGCTCCAGTACCGCACGAACGCTGGCGAGCGGCGCAAGCCAGCCCTGGGCCTGTATGGGGAACTGACGGTCGAACAGGCCCGCTCGCTGGCCCAGGAATGGCTGGCCGAGGTTCGCCGAGGCGGCGACCCCAGCGCGGCCAAGGCCGCCGCCCGTTCAGCCCCCACGGTCAAGGAGCTGTGCACCAAGTTCATGGAGGACTACTCCAAACAGCGCAACAAGCCCAGCACCCAGCGCGGGTATCAGGCCGTCATCGACCGCTGCATCGTTCCGATGCTGGGCCGTTTGAAGGTTCAGGACGTGAAGCGGCCGGACGTGGCCACGGCGATGAAGAAGATGGCCCACAAGCCCGCCGAGGCCAACCGTGCTTTCAGCGTGATGCGCAAGATGTTCAACCTGGCCGAGGTGTGGGGCCACCGGCCTGATGGCACCAACCCCTGCCGCCACGTCCCGATGTACCCCAACGGCAAGGCTACCCACCTCATCAGCGACGAGGACATGGGCAAGCTGTTTCGGCGACTGGAGCACATCGAAGCCGAGGGTCTGGAGAACTACGTCATCCCGCTGGCGATCCGTCTGCAATTCGAGTTCGCTGGCCGCCGCTCCGAAATCGTGACGCTCCAATGGGATTGGGTGGACATGGACAACCGCCGCGTGGTCTGGCCGGACAGCAAGACGGGTGGCATGTCCAAGCCCATGAGCGAGGAAGCCTATCGGCTGCTCTCGACGGCGCCACGGCAGGAAGGCATTCCCTACGTGCTGCCGTCTCCAAGCCATCCGGGCAAGCATCTGACCACGGGCGAGTATTACAACGGCTGGAGCCGCGCCCTCAAGGCGGCGGGCGCCACGCACGTCGGCACGCACGGTATCCGCCACCGTTCTGCGACCGACATTGCTAACTCGGGCATCCCGGTCAAGGTCGGCATGGCGCTGACGGCGCACAAGACCGTGGCGATGTTCATGCGCTACGTCCACACCGAGGACGATCCGGTGCGCAAGGCGGCTGAACTGGTGGCGAACCGGCGCAAGACGATCACCGAGGCGCAACGTCCCGCAGAGGTGGCAGCATGACCAAGAAGACGCCTGCGGCGGCGGGAGCCGCACCCGCCGCTTTGCCTGCCGGCTACGCCGGCATCCACGGCGGTATCGTGGAAATGCTCGACGCTGCCCGCCAGGCGGCGGCGCGCAGCGTCAATGCGCTGATGACGGCCAGCTACTGGGAGATCGGCCGCCGCATCGTGGAGGCCGAGCAACAGGGCAAGCGGCGTGCGGGGTATGGCGAACAGTTGATGGCCCGGCTGTCCGCCGACCTGACCGCTCAGTTTGGGCGGGGCTTTGGCGTGAACAACCTGGAGAACATGCGGCGGTTCTTCCTCGCATACCCAGTCTCCGAGATTTCCCAGACACTGTCTGGGAAATTGGACAACGAGCTGCCTGATGAGAAATCCCAGACGGTGTCTGGGAAATTGAGCCTCGCCGAGCTGGCGCAAGTGTTCACGCTGCCGTGGTCGGCCTATGTCCGGCTGCTGGTGGTCAAGGATACCCATGCCCGGCGCTTCTACGAAACCGAGGCACTACGCGGCGGCTGGAGCGTGCGCCAGCTTGACCGGCAGATTGGCAGCCAGTTCTACGAGCGCACCGCCTTGTCCAAGGATAAGGCGGCGATGCTGGTCAAGGGAGCTGTGGCGAGGCCCGAGGATGCCGTCACGCCCGACGACGCGATCAAAGACCCGTATGTACTGGAGTTCCTGAACCTCAAGGACGAGTATTCGGAATCCGATCTGGAGGCCGCGTTAATCCAGCGGCTGGAGGATTTTCTGCTGGAGCTGGGCGAAGGCTTCACCTTCGTCGGCCGGCAGCGGCGCTTGCGCATTGACCAGACTTGGTATCGGGTCGATCTGCTGTTTTTCCATCGCAAGTTGCGTTGCTTGGTCATCATCGACTTGAAGCTGGGCAGCCTGACCCATGCGGACGTGGGCCAGATGCACATGTATTGCAACTATGCCAAGGAGCATTGGGCCTATCCCGATGAGAACCCGCCCGTGGGGTTGATCCTCTGCGCCGACAAGGGCCACGCGCTGGCGCGGTATGCCTTGGAAGGTTTGCCGACGAAGGTGATGGCGGCGAACTACCGTACTGTGTTGCCCGATGCCGAGCTGTTGCAGAAAGAGCTGGAAACCACGCGGCGCTTGCTGGAGTCGCGTGTGGTGAAGCAGCCCAAGAAGCTCCGGCAATAACCGGGCGTCCCGGCGTGCCGCCGTCGGGCTCGCGGGCTGCGCCCCGCGCTTCGTGCCGAATCGCGGCCATTCGGCTTTGATCCCTGACGCCTCCGGCCCTCTCGGGCCTGCGCGCTCCGCTTGCCCCCAAAGCCAACTGTGTGCAGTGGGCGGGTGTGGGCGGTCTTGCTGTTCCCTTCACCGTATCACGGCGTTCTCGCCGTCAAGGGCGGCGCGCGCGGGTGCGCGCTTGCGTCCTGGCGGCCGTCTGCGACCCCTGACTGCTTGCGCTGCGCCGTGCTCCCGACGGTTCCGGGCAATTCCGCCCGAGCAACCGGAGCACGATCATGTCGCAACTGTCCTTTTCCTCGTTCGATGCCTCGCTGATGGTGCGTGATGCGCAGGGCGGCTACCTGCTGGCGACGACTGACCAGATTCTGGAGGCTGCGCGCCAGGCCATCGAGCACAAGATGCAACGCGGTGAAGCGTTCAGTTCGCCGGCGGCGGTCAAGGAGTACCTGTGCGCCAAGCTGGCCGGCTACGAGCACGAAGTCTTTGCGGTGCTGTTCCTCGATTCGCAGCATCGCCTGATCGAATACGCCGAGATGTTCCGCGGCACCATCGACAGTGCATCGGTGTACCCGCGCGAGCTGGTCAAGGAGGCACTGCGGCTCAATGCGGCGGCGGTCATCGTGTCGCACAACCATCCGAGCGGGAACCCGGAGCCAAGCGCGGCCGACAGGGCGCTGACCCAGCGGCTCAAGGAGGCGCTGGCGCTGGTGGACGTTCGCACGCTGGATCACGTCATCGTCGCGGGAAGCAGCACTACGTCATTCGCCGAATGCGGTCTGATTTGACCGAGGGGGCTTCGGCCCCCTTTTTGCTGTGCCCGGCGGTGCAACTCTGGCCCGCGCGGGCCTGCGCGTGCTGCGCACTTGCCGAAAACCGGGTTGCGTGGAGGTGAGAGGGAGGCGGTCTTGCTGTTCCCTTCATCGTGCCACGGCGTTCTCGCCGTCAAGGGCTGCGCGTACTTGCACGCTTGCGGCCTGCGGCCGTCGTTGACCCCTGACTGCTTGCGCTGCGCCGTGCCCCGGAAGGGTCGGGCAATTCCGCCCGGCATCCTGTCAGGAGTTCATCGTGAACAACGCACTCATCACTAACGAGCAGCGCATCGTGCTGCTGGCCAACGGCCGCGAATCCTTGGAGAACCCCGACTTCGATCCGGCCCCCGTGGTCAAGCTGTTCACGCCGGACGCCGGCGCGACCTGGCTGCTGACCGAGATTGATCCCGATGACCACGACCACGCCTTTGGTCTTTGCGACCTGGGCCTGGGGGCGCCGGAAATCGGCTGGGTCAGCCTGGGCGAACTGGCGACGGTGCGCGGGCGGCTGGGCTTGCCGATCGAGCGCGACCTGTCTTTCCACGCCGAGAAGCGGATGAGCGTCTATGCGTGCGATGCGCGGCTGGCCGGGCGAATCGCTGTCTGATCCCGCATTTGGGCTGCATTGAGCAGCCTCTTGCTCTAGGCGTCAGCCTGCGGCTCAGGCCACCTGCAAAGAGCCTACGGCGCCCATCAGCATATCGACCACATCGGGAGCAGTGATGATCTCGAAGCGCGCGTCCATCTGTTCGGCAGAAAGGCCATTGTGCAGCATGCACGACTTGCAAATGGCCACCCGGCCACCTTCGGCCAGGTATTTGCTCAGCAGGTCGGCCGCGGGCTCGAAGGGCTGACCAATATTGATGCCGTCGGCCGTGCCCGGAACGCCCAGTGCAACGCCCTCGGCCATGAGGATCAGGCAAGCCGAATGGCCCTTGAGCCGCGCGTTAAGCGCCATAGTCAGCGCGACGGTCATCTTGTCGGCGTTGCCAGGGCCGTGGAACAAGGTTGAAACAAAGGCTGCTGTCTGAAGCATGCGTTTTCTCCTTCGCTCAAGCTTGGGCCGGTGCGGAAAATTCATTGAATGCGGCCACTGCATTGGCCGCGTACATGGCCACTGGGCCACCACCCATGTAGATGGCAACGCCCAGGGCCTCGTGGACTTCCTCGGTGCTGGCACCCAGGCGCGCCAGCGCCTTGGTGTGAAACCCGATGCAGCCATCGCAGCGCGCAGCCACCCCCACGGCCAAGGCGATCAGCTCCTTGGTTTTGGGGTCGATGACACCTCCCGCCATGGCGGCCTTGCCCATGTCGCCAAAGCCTTTCATCACGCTCGCCTGGGTCTTGTGCAGTTGGGCCAGGTTGGTCGAGATGGTCTGAGTGAGTGATTTGTAGTGCGGGACGGTCATGGGATAGCTCCTGGTTTCGGGTTGATGAAGTGGATGGGCGCCCCCTGTCCTGCCGCGCGGACAGGGGCTTTCCTGAAAGATATAATTTAGTGCTAGCTAAATTAGACAATGCTAAACTATATGCGTCAACTTCCCCTGAAGACATGACCCAGCGCAAATCCGACATTGAGCTGTTGCAGGACAGCGCCGAGCAGGCAGCGGCATTGCTACAGGCGGTGGGAAACCCCAGCCGGTTGGTGATGTTGTGTCTGCTGATCGTCCACGGTGAGATGACCGTGGGAGCCCTCAACGAGCAGGTGCCTCTGAGTCCATCGGCGCTCTCGCAGCATCTGGCCCGGATGCGCGAGGAAGGTCTGGTGACTTACCGGCGTGAGGCGCAGACGCTGTACTACCGCATCGAAGACCCGAACGTGGCCAAGCTCATCGCCACGCTGAAGGACATCTTCTGTCCTTGATTCCTTTCATTCTGGAACCCACACGATGACCTTGAAGACGCTTTCTCCCGACGCTGCTGGCGCGCTCCTCGCGCAGGGTGCTGTCCTGGTGGACATTCGCTCCGCCAACGAACATGCGCGTGTGCGCATTGCGCAGGCTCGCCACATCCCTTTGGCGAAATTGGCGCAAGGCGCCATGCGCTTCGAGGGGGCGAGCGCCGTCATTTTCCATTGCCGCTCGGGTGCTCGCACGCTGATGAATGCGCAGTTGCTGGACGGCTGTGCGGCCTGCGATACCTACCTGCTCGAAGGCGGGCTCGATGCGTGGAAGCGCGCCGACCTGCCCATCGTCACCGACGCTCGCCAGCCGCTGGAGTTGCAGCGGCAGGTGCAGATCGCCGCTGGCGCAGCGGTGTTCGCGGGGACGGCACTGGGCGCCACGCTGTCGCCGTGGTTTTACGCACTGTCCGGTTTCATCGGTGCCGGCCTGGTATTCGCGGGCGTGAGCGGATTCTGTGGCCTGGCGCGCTTGCTGATGAAGGCGCCTTGGAATCGGAGGGCGTTGTCCAGTTGATTCGTTTCCCTTTTATCTTTCATAGGAGAACTCATGAAATCGAATGTTGGCGGAATTGACCGCGTACTGCGCATTGTGGTGGGCGTCGTGCTTATTGCCTTGGCTGCAACCAATACCGTGGGCTGGTGGGGTTGGCTTGGGGTGGTGCCACTGCTGACCGGGTTGATGGGCGCTTGCCCGGCCTATCGGCTGTTGGGCTTGAACACCTGCCCATTGAAGAAAAGCAAGTAAGCCGACCAGTGCCTCAATACAAAGGCCGCCCTCCGGGCGGCCTTTGCCGCTTTTATCGGCATCAATTACGCCGAGATGTTCCTGGGCTTCATCGACATTGCATCGGTGTATCCGTGCGAACTGGTCAAGAAGGTGCTGGGTCAGTGCCCGACGGCTTGGCGTGATGCCTTCGCGCCCCTGAATGCGGCGACCCGGCCTGTGCCGAATCGCCTCGGTCAACGGTGGCTCTCGGTCGGATGGGCTTCCAGCGTTTCGGGCTGTGAAGTTGCCAGCCATTCCATGAGGGTGTCGATGTCACCGTCCAGTTGATTGCGCGAGGTTTCGGCCATCAAGTACCAGGTCGCGCATCCGTCCGATCCGGCGGCCTTGTTCACCACGGCGTTGAGCTGCGCGCGCCACCTCAGCAATCGCTGCATTTCATCGCCGACTTGCTGGCGGTCGGTCGTCCAGGTCATCGTGGGCAGGAAGATGCCTCGCGGTGGCGGCATGGGCGTTACGGCTTCGGTGTGCGTGTGATCTGACATGCTGTTTCTCCAGAAGTTAGAGATCCCACGGTAGGCATCTGGCTGCAATCGAGCCATCCGAAATGTGCGCTATCTATCTGGTGGAGCTTTCGGCATTGGCGCGTTCGGCTGCCATGTCTGTCGATGCAAGCCCCATGAGCTGCCATTGGGCGTCCCCGGCCCCTGGGAGATGGCCGGTCGCGCTGTCGTGCGCGTGGCGCATCGAGCCGCCTGCGGCGTCTCGCCCCCGTCGGGCTTCCATCGTCCCCTCCCTCCGGTCGGCTGACGCCTCCGGCCCGGATTTCCAGATCCGGGCCTGCGCGCTTGCGCTTGCCGTGCGGTCGGCACACAGGGAAGGCCGTTGCCATGTCCAGCCGTCTTCCCTGACTCCATCACCTTGTCCGCGACTGTAGCCCGCGGCCGTGTGCCGTCAAGGCGCGCAGGGCCGTGTCCTCGCTGCGCTGCGGGCCGCACCAACCCTGCGCTTGTCTCCTTGACGGCCCCCGTCCACGGGCTCCCTTTCGTCGCGGGCGATGAACTCAGGAAAGACGGTGGCAACAGGGCCAACCGGGTTCCTCGTGCCGACCGCACCGAACAGCCGAAAGGCTGGGCTCCGAATCTTGGAATCCGGTGTGCGGTGTGAACAGCAAACCTCTTTTATCAGGAGAAAGACCATGCAACTCGCATCCCGCTTCGCTTCCCGTTCCCCTTCGCTGCGCAGCGACTACCCGCTGTCCGATGACCAGATTCGCAGCGTGGCCCCGTCCATCTTCGCGGACGCCCCGCACGAGAGCCGTTCCGAACGGTACAGCTACATCCCCACCGCCGCCGTCCTGACCGAGCTTCGCAAAGAAGGCTTCCAGCCTTTCATGGTGACGCAAACCCGCGTGCGCGATGAAGGCAAGCGCGAGCACACCAAACACATGCTACGCCTGCGCCATGCCAGCCAGATCAACGGCGCGGAGGCCAACGAAATCGTGCTACTGAACTCGCACGACGGCACGAGCAGCTATCAGATGCTGGCCGGAATGTTCCGCTTCGTTTGCAGCAATGGCCTTGTGTGTGGTGACACCGTGGCCGATGTGCGCGTGCCCCACAAAGGCGACGTGGCCGGTTCCGTCATCGAAGGCGCTTTCGAGGTGTTGAGCGGCTTTGAGCGGGTGAAGGAATCGCGCGACCTGATGCGTGGCATCACCTTGGACGATGGCGAATCCGAAGTGTTCGCCCGTGCTGCGCTGGCGTTGAAGTACGACGACCCCGACAAGCCCGCGCCCATCACTGAATCGCAAATCCTGATGCCGCGCCGGTTCGATGACCGCCGCCCCGACCTGTGGAGCGTGTTCAACCGCACGCAGGAGAACTTGACCAAAGGCGGATTGCATGGCCGCAGCGTCAACGGACGCCGCCAGCAAACCCGACCCGTGCAGGGCATTGATTCCGATGTGCGCCTCAATCGCGCCCTCTGGATGCTGGCCGATGGCCTGCGCCTGTTGAAAGCCTGAATCCCCATGCGGCAGAGGCAGGCAGCAGCCTTTGCCGCGTTCTTCGCTGCTGCATTTCCTAACCGCAAGGAGCTATCACCATGAACGCCATCACCCAAACCGCAGCCCGCGCCATCCAAGCCCCCGCGCTGGAAGCTGCCGACCCGACCAAGAACCTGATTCTGGTTCCGCTGTCGCGGCTGGTGCTGCGCCCCACGGGCCGCAACGTGCGCAAGATCCCGCGCATGTCCATCCCTGAACTGGCCGCGAGCATCCAGCGCGTGGGCCTGCTGCAAAACCTCATCGTGATTGCATCCGCCGATGGCGAGCATTACGAAGTCGTGGCCGGTGGCCGTCGCCTCGCGGCCCTCAAGCTGCTGGCGAAAAAGCACCGCATCGGCAAGGAATGGGAGGTGCCTTGCCTGCTGGTAGCCGATGGCACGGCCCGCACCGCCAGCCTCACCGAGAACGTGCAGCGCGAAGCCATGCACCCGGCAGACCAGTTTGAAGCCTTCGCGGCGCTGGTGGCCGAAGGCCGACCCATCGAGGACATTGCGGCGGATTTCAGCGTTACGCCGCTGGTGGTGCAGCGTCGCTTGAAGCTGGCGAATGTCTCGCCGCGCCTGATGGCGGACTATCGGGCCGATGCCGTCACGCTCGATCAGTTGATGGCCTTGTCCATTACCGACGACCACGCCGCGCAGGAAACCGCGTTCTACGATGCCCCGCAGTGGCAGCGCCAACCGTCCGCGCTGCGCGAACGCCTCACCGAGCGCGAAATCGACGCTTACCGGCATCCGCTGGTGCGCTTCGTCGGGCTGGACGGCTACGAAGCCGCAGGCGGCGGCATCCGCCGCGACCTGTTCGCGGAAGGCGATGCGGGCGTGTACCTCAACGACGCCGCGCTGCTGGAACGGCTGGCGCAAGACAAGCTGGCACGCATCGCCGCCGCTGTCCGCGCCGAGGGTTGGGCGTGGGTGGATGCCACGCCGGGCGTGACCCATGCCGATCTGCACGCCTTCCAGCGTGCTCCGAGGGAACGGCGCGAGCCGAATAAGCGGCAAGCCGCACGCATCGAGAAGCTGCAAGCCAAGATGCAGGAGGTTGCCGAAGCGGTGGATGCTGCGATGGACGCCGACGATGAGGACAAGGCCGACGTTTTGCAGGAGGAAGGCGAAGCCCTGGGCGAGCAGCTGCAGGCACTGGAAGATGGCTTGCAGGACTACGGCGCGAACGTGAAGGCCGCAGCCGGTGCCATCGTCACCATCGACCGCAACGGCGAGGCCGTTATTTATCGCGGCCTGATGCGCGAGGCCGAGGCCAAGGCGCTGCGCACGCTGGAACGGCTGCGCCAAGGGTTCAGCGGCGAGAGCGCCGAGAACGACGACGAAGGCGACACGGAGGATGAGACGCAAGCCCCAGCCATGTCCGACCGGCTGGCACAACGCTTGAGCGCCCACCGTACCGCCGCGCTGCAAATCGAAGTCGCACGACATCCGCAAGCTGCGCTGGCTGCCGTGGTGCATGGCATGGTGCAGGCCGTCTTGCAGGAAAGCCGCTATGGCTTCAAGCGTAGTTCCTTGCCGCTGGGCGTGAGCCTGAAACCGCAAGACCGGCTGGAAGGCATGGCCCCGGATTGGCCTCACTCCGCCGCCGCCGTGGCGCTGCGCGAACTGCAACAGGTGGCGGGCGAAGCCTTGCCGGAGGACAGCGCCGAACTGTTCGCCGCGCTGCTGGCGATGGAGCAAGGCGAACTGGTCAAGCTGCTGGCCGTGTGCGTGGCTTCCACGGTGGACGTGGTGACGCCCCGCGCCACGCCGCACCAGCCCGGCGAGGAACTGGCGCAGGCCGTTAGCCTCGACATGGCCGCATGGTGGCAGCCGACCGCCGAGGGGTATTTCAAGCACGTCCCGAAGGCGGCAGTTCTGCAAGCCGTGGGCGAGTACGCTCCCGATCAGGTTTCCCGGCTGGCGAAGCTGAAGAAGACCGACATTGCCAGCGAAGCCGAGCGGCTGGCCGATGGCACGGGCTGGATGCCTGCCATCTTCAAGGCCCAAGGCCCGCAGGATGCCGCGCAGGAGGTTGGCCCGGAGCAGGACGCCCCGGAGGATGCCGAAGCAATGGCGGATGAACCCGCCGAGGCGCTGGCCGCTTGACCCGCACCGATGGCAAGCGCCCCCAGCCTCGACGGGGGCGCTTCGCTGGAAGGAGAAGCCCACATGAACCGCACCACCACCAGCCGCTCGCGCATGGCGGCGATCTACGCCTCCGGCACGGTACGCGCCCGCCGCTGGCACTGCGATGGTGACGTGCGCGGCTACCGCCCGCCCTCGGGCTGGTCGGCCCGCGCTGACCTCACCGACATTCATCCCATCACGGGCCGCGCCTTGCCGCGTGCCGTGTGGTGGCTCATCGAGACGAAAGAATAACCGCGATCAGCACCGCGCCCAGGCCCTTCCGACCTGGGCGCGGTGAAATGCAAATCCGGGCGCGGCAGTGGCCGCGCCCGGTGTTGAAGCCGAACATCACGCCGCCGCCTTCGCTGGCACTCAGGCGGCGGCGTTGAAGGCACCGCTGTAGTGCGCGATGCCCTCGGGCACAGGCCCATCGAAGGCCAGTGCCATGAAGTAGCCGGGCGGCACGCCCGGCAGTTGCAGGCCCGCATGGGCCTGAAAACCAAAACGCGCGTAGTACGCGGGTTCGCCCAACAGCACGCAGCCTGCGGCCTGCATGGCCCGCAGTTCGGCCAGCGCCTGTTCCATCAGGCGCGAGCCGATGCCTTGCCCCTGTCGTTGCGGCAGGACGGAGATCGGCCCCAAGCCGTACCAGCCTGCGGCCCTGTGGCCGTGGCCATCGGTGATGCTCACCGGCGACAGGGCCACATGGCCGACAACCTGGCCCTGTTCTTCGGCCACGATGGAAAGCGTCAGTTCGTTTGCGTCGCGCAATGTGCGCACGATGAATTGCTCCGCGTGGCTGGTGTGCGGTGCATTGGCGAAAGCGACAATGGTCAGAGCCTCGATGGCCGCGATGTCGTCCGGGGTTTCGTGTCGGAGCTGGATGGTCATGGTGTTCTGCGTTCCCTTCTCAAAATATAGAACGGCCGGGGCGTGTCGGCGCACAGCGCCGCCGGGCTTTGCGGGCTGCGCCCCGTGCCGTCTTCGCCGTCACGGTCATTCGGCTTCAATCCCTCACGCCTTCGCGCCTGCGGCGCTGCGCGCTTTGCTTGCCTCCGGGGGATCGGCACACGGCCCATCCCCGCCGCGCAGGCTTGGCGCCCCTCAATGCCGCCGAACCGGCGATGCCGGATCGGCCCGGCAAGCACCCCGCCGCAATGGACGGGGTGCTGGCGAATACGCTGACGCTTGCTGCGGCAGGTTGCACGGATGCGTGCCGCCTTCCACGCTGGCGGTTCCTGCCCGTCACGTCACGAAGGACGGTTCACGGACAACCTGCCCGGCATCGCCATGAAGTTTCCACGCCACGCCTCAAGACCGGCGCCGCAAGGTGCGGCAGGGGCGTTCTCGCTTGTCGTCGGACGGTTGACCTTGTCCGCGTCAGGAAGCGCACCGGCGAAGCCTTCGGGCGGGGATGCCGAGTCGGCCCTATCTCCTTTCGGAGCGGTTCGGCCCAAGGCGTCCTTGTGTTGTTGTGAATCCTGGCGGTGGCGCGGCTGCGCCTCGGGCTTCATGGCTGCAACCGTCCGGCGAAAACAATTTCCCCGCCGCTGCGCGGCTTCCTCGCGCAGCAAATTCTTTTCGCCTCCCGACTCTCCACTGCGTTGCGACCGCAAGCGGTGCAGCCAGCCCGTCCCCCGCCGGCCGGATCACAACAAGGACGCGATGGGCGCGAACCTTGTTCAACCGAACGGAGAAAACATCATGGCCAACATCGGCACCTTCACCGCAGACAAAGACGGCTTCACCGGCACGCTTCGCACCCTGACGCTCAACGTCAAGGTCAAGCTGGTTCCCAACGACAAGGGCGACAACGAGAAAGCCCCTGACTTCCGCGTCCAGGCCGCCAGCCACGACATCGGCGCAGCGTGGAAGAAGACCAGCGAGGCCGGGCGGGAATACCTGTCCGTGGCCCTCGACGACCCTTCGTTCGCGGCAACGGTCTATGCCCGCCTGATCGAAGGAGAGAACGGCACGCACGACCTGATCTGGTCGCGCAGCAAGCCCCAGGCGGCGTAACCGCCGCAGCGCCCCGCCCGTTGTGGCGGAGCGCGAGGCCCCGCCCTACGTCCTCGTAGCCGCGAGCTGGCCTTCCGTCGCGGCCATCAGCACCGCGGTACTGCATTCAAGCGCGCCGGCGATCTTGAAGATGATCGCCAGCGTGGGCATGTGTTCGCCGCGCTCGACCTTGCCCATGTGGGAGCGCTCGATGCCGGCGAGGTGCGCCAGCGATTCCTGCGCGATGCCGCGCTCCGTCCGCAGCGCGCGCACCGCCGCGCCGAAGGCTTGCGCCAGCTCGGCATCGTAGGTGGTGGCGCCCGCTGGTCGGCCGCGCTGGATGGATCGCCTCTGCATAGACAGAAGCGTCAATTCGCAGCACAATTAAAACCACGTTATCTTTAACTCATTCATGCTTTTGGCCCTTATTCGTGCTTTTACGGAAATCCGCTTCTGCGGATTCCGGCAGAACCGGAAAACCGCCAACGTTCCTTTGCAGATTTCTACAATTGAGCCTTTGCGCTTTCGTGTTTCCACGCTTTGGCGTGGATGTGCAAAACCGACTTTCCGCGTTGGAACAGGAGCACCACGATGAATGCTCCCCTCGACACCGATGCGCAGCGTGCCGCGCTGCTGGAGAACGGGCGGCGGGCCGCCGCCGGTGAACCGTACGACCCGTTGCCGGTTGTGCGGCTGTTCACTCCCGACGCGCACGCCACCTGGCTGCTGACCTCGCTCGATCCCGTCGATGGTGACACGGCCTACGGCCTGATCGACCTGGGAATCAGCATGCCCGAGCTGGGGACGGTGAAACTTTCCGACCTGGCTTCCATCGTCGGGCCGAACAAGCTGCCCGTGACGCGAGATTTGTATTTCCAGGCGATGCGCCCGCTGTCGGAATATCTGCGCCTGGCGCAGGAAAACGGTTCCGTCGTCGATTGAACCGCTCGCGCTACGACCAAGCCGGGCGCATTCAGACTATTTCGGTCTTGCTCCAGACCTTTCCAGTCTGAATCAGCACTCTTGCACCAAACCTGTGCGTGCGTGGCGGAATCAGCCACGATCTCTCATGCGGCTTGCGGCACGGTGTCAGTACCGCATGACGTTTTTGGTGCCATGCGGCCGTCGCATTCGGACGGATTACGCAATATGCCGGAGCCAACCAGTCTTGACACCAACCGTTACAGCTTAACCGGATTTTCACCTTGATTTAATGCTCCCGCATGTTTGACGCCGTGGCGACGTTCCTGCTGTTCGACGGGAGCTTTGGTCATGGTCAATCCTCATCATGTCGCGCACTGGTATCCCACTGCGGCTTACCTCTATGTCCTCTGGCTGGATGCGCTTGCGCTGGCTTGGGAGTACCTGCGCAGGCACCCCGAATACCGGCTCGACTGGCTGCGCCGTGCACGCCGCCCCGATGCGGCGCATCGCTGGGGCTTGCGCGTGCTGGAAGACCCGGCGCTGGATGCGCGCGACGCGCATCCGGCATGGCAGCCCCGCCAAGCTGATGTGGTGCAGCTCTACCCCGATGCCGATCCGCCTGTGGATGCCGAGCCCTTCACGTTCTGGCGTATCCCCGGCCACAAGCAACTTCTCCACGATGGCAAGGGACTGGCGCTGATCGCGTGCAGCCCCGGCCAGTGCCTGCGCTTCGCGCTCGCGGCTGGCCTCGAAGATGGCATGGCCGTGGCCTATGCCCAGCGGAGCGGCACTGCCGTGCCTGTGCGCGCTCATGCACGCGGCGCGACCTTCGCCGCTACCACACCCAGACCAGCACCTTCCGCGCTGCTGGAGCTGCACACCTTGCAGGCGCTCGACGCGACCCTGGCGGGCGCATCCTTGCGCGACGTGGCCGAAGGCTTGTTCGGCGTGGACGCCGCAGCCGGTTGGTACAGCGATGGCGGCTTGCGCTCCAAGGTGCGCCGCCTGGCGCGGCGCGGCGATGCGCTGATGCGCGGCGGCTATCACCGCTTAGCACAGCTTGCGCCGCTTGAGAAGGGTCGTTTTGATGAGGATGCAAAACGACCCTGAGCAGAAGGGCCTCGTTTTCTGAGACTGCCTCCATCCGGTTGCGCTGTGTGGCCGGAGCTTTGAAAGCTATGGAGGTACACACCATGCGTCCCGCTCCCTTGCGGCCTGCCGCCGCTTCCGCCACTGCCTCGACCACCGCTGCGCAGCCGCAGCGTTACCTCACCAACGACGAAGCCGCCGACTACCTGCGCCTGTCGCCGCGAACGCTGGAGAAACAGCGCGTGCTGGGTGGTGGCCCCAAGTTCCGCAAATTCGGCCGCCGCGTCATGTACGCCGTGGCCGACCTCGATGCCTGGGCTTCAGAGCGCAGTTTCGAGAGCACATCCGATCCCGAATACGCCGAGCAGCATTCGGCGGACAGCCGTGCGCGCTGATCGCTTGCGCGCGGATGGCCTTCGCCATGTCCAGCCCTGCGCTGCCGTCCCGGCAGCGGCCCGTGCCAGAGCGCGAACAGCTCGACCTGTTCCGCGCCTTGCCGGGCGACATGGCGCCGCGCGACAGCCAGGACTTGATGGCCTTTCCGTTCTTCTCGCTAGCGAAGTCGCGGCGCGTGGCGCCGATCGACTTCCGCGCCAGCGGCATCACGATCCGCGTGGAGGGCACGCAGGAGCACGGCATCGCCACCATTTGGGATGCGGACGTGCTCATTTGGGCAGCTTCGCAGATCGTGGAAGCACGCGACGCGGGCTTGCGCCCGTCGCGGCTGATGCAGGCCACGCCCTACGAGATCCTGCGCTTCATCGGGCGCGGTACGTCGCTGCGCGACTACCAACGCCTCAAGGCGGCCTTGGATCGCCTCCAATCCACCACGGTGGCCACGTCCATCCGGGAGACCACGGGAAGACGGCTGCACCGCTTCTCGTGGATCAACGAGTGGAAGGAACTAGCCGATGCCAAGGGCACGCCCTTGGGGCTGGAGCTGATCCTGCCGGACTGGTTTTACGCGGGCGTCATGGATGCCGCACTGGTGCTGTCCATCGACCCAGCGTATTTCCGGCTCACGGGCGGGATCGAGCGCTGGCTGTACCGGCTGGTGCGCAAACACGGCGGGCGCCAGCCGGGCGGCTGGCAATTCGATTTCCGGCACCTGTATCGGAAATCGGGCAGCGCCACGCGCTTCTCGGATTTCGCCTACGACCTGCGTGCGCTGGTCGCGCGGCAGTCGATGCCCGGCTACGTCCTGGGCATCGAGCGAATGCCGGACAACGGCGCCGAGCTGCTGACCTTTCGGCCCGTGCCGTTCATGGCACGGGGATAAACGGTGCGTTGCCTGTGGACAGACTCGTGCTATCAGGAGTACGGGGTATCGTGCTATCGGGAGTACGACTCTCGTGCTATCAGGAGTACGAATCGCCCGCAAACCCAATAACGGCGCGGGTTTGCGGCCCTTCTAACTTCCCTAACTTAAAACCTCTAACTGGTAGTAGAAGCGCCGCGCGCCGGTGGAAAACCGCTGAGCGGCACCACGCACAGCAGCAACAGCCGGGCTTTCCAACACGGAGGGCCAGGCCATGATCGTCGCGCTGCTCAACCAGAAAGGCGGCGTGGGCAAGACCACGCTCGCCACCCACATCGCCGGTGAGCTGGCGATGCGCGACCAGCACGTCGTTCTGCTGGACGCCGACCCGCAGGGTTCATCGCTGGACTGGACACAGCGCAGAAGCCAGCAAGGCTTGCCACGGCTGTTCAGCACCGTGGGCCTCGCACGCGAAACGCTGCACCAGGAAGCGCCAGAACTGGCCCGTCGCGCCGATCACGTCGTCATCGACGGCCCGCCACGCATCGCGGCGCTGGCGCGCTCCGCGCTGCTGGCGGCCGAGCGCGTGCTGATCCCCGTGCAGCCCAGCCCCTACGACCTGTGGGCCAGCGCCGAGATGGTGGCGCTGATCCGCGAAGCGCAGGTGTTCCGGCCTGCGCTACGCGCGGCCTTCGTCATCAACCGGCGCGTGAGCACCACCGTGATCGGACGCGAAGCGCGCCAGGCGCTCGCCGACCAGCCGCTTCCTGCGCTGCGCTCGGAAGTGCATCAGCGCATCGTGTTCGCCGACAGCGTGGCCGCTGGTCGGCTTGCCCGCGAGACGGCGCCCGACAGTACCGCCGCGCGAGAAATCACCGCGCTGGTGGACGAACTTCTGCGGTGGCCGACATGACTGCGAAGCCGCCACCCAGCAGCAAACGCACGGCCAAGCATGTCTGCATCGGCGCGCGTCCGCCTGCGAATCCGCACGCCGAGGCGTGGATTCGCCAAGGCGATGCCGATGCGCTGGGTAAGGGCGACCTCTACACGGCCCGCCTGACCCTCGACATCACGCCCGCGATGCGGGCGCGCATCAAGGTATCGGCCTTCACGCAAGGCGTGACAGTGGCCGACTTGCTGCGCGCGCTGCTGGAGCGGGAGTTTCCAGAACACCGCAGGGAGAACACACCATGATCGCATCCGCTTTGCCTGCCGCTGACGCGGCCACGGCTGCAACGTCGCCATCACTCCCAGCACGTGCGGCGCGGCCTATCTCAACGCCGCTGACGCGCGTTTCGCTGGCCTTCCTGGAGCACCGTTTCAAGCTCTATCTGCGCTTTGGCGAACCGGCGCGCACGCTGCGGCTCGATCGCTGGCGCAGTCTCGCCGTGTTCATGCCCAACGCCGTGTTCTGCCGCATTCGCTGGCAGGCCAACGACTACGGCACCGTGCGCTGGCAGCTCATGGTCATGCAGGCGTGCACGCCGCTCGATGCAGCGCAGCGCATCCCCGGCGTGCAGCCGGGCGCGCGCCTGGTGCTGCACGCCGAGGGCGAGAACCAGGTGCGCGCCGTGCTGGAATGCATCGACGCCATCGAGGCGCTGGGCATCACGCCCGCTGCCGCTTCGCCCGCGTACTGGCGCACGCTCGCCAACCGGCTCGCTGCGCGCCTGCCGCTGCCCGAATACACCGCCGAGCGGCACTCCGCTTGGCTCGCCGGGAGGGCACTGCCATGACCGCCGTTTCCACTTCCGGCACCACGCCGCATCCTCGCTCGCACCGCGCACGTTTGCGCGCTCGCCTCGTGTTGGCGGGCCTGTCCGCCTGCGGCCTCGCTGCGCTGGCCTGGGCGTCCTTCGTGCATCCACTGCCGCGCCTGACCTACAACCCGTCCGACAGCGTGGCGGTCGGCTGGTATCGCGTCGATCCGCTCGACCCTCGCGCCAGCTCGCCGCCACGTCCGTTGTCCGTGGGCAGCATCGTGCTGGTGCCGCTGCCCGCCGAGGCTGCCGCGCTCGCTGCGCAGCGCGGCTACCTACCAACGCGCATCTCGCTGCTCAAGCGCGTAGGTGCGGTGGCGCCGCAAGAGGTGTGCATCGCTGACGGCAGCGTCCGCATCAACGGCGTGCCTTCGGCCGCCGTGCTGCCTGCCGACCGCTGGGGCCGCCCGCTGCCATCCTGGCAGCAGTGCCGCCGCCTTCGGCCTGGCGAGCTGTTCCTGCTCAGTGTCACCAATCCGGCGTCGTTCGACAGCCGGTATTTCGGGCCGGTCAGCGCATCCGCCGTGATCGGCGTCGCGCATCCGGTCTGGCTGGAATCCCGCCCATGATGGCCGTCGATTCGCTGCACGTTGCCGTGCATCTCATCGTGCCATCGGGCGTGTCGTCCTGCTGGTCGTCGCCGTGTCGTCGCGCGTGCAGTGCGGGTGCCAATCCTGCGCATTGGGCACCGCACTTCGCGCTGCCTTCGGCGCAGCCGTCCAACGTGCAGGCGTCTTGCCTCGAACGCGCCCGGCCTGCGGCCGTGTCCGCGTTCGCCGGCGCGCTGGCTGCTCGCGCAGCAGCGCCGCCGGGCCGCCGCTGCTCCGAGCGACAGCGAGGGGCAAAGGCGGAAGGCAAGACAAAAGGGGGCGGCACCTGTCGGCCCGCACAGCCAGTCTGCACGTGGGGGTGGCGCAGCACGGCGCGGCTTCGCCGCCGTGCCGCTTATGGCGCGAAGCCCGCGCCAAGACAGGGCTACCCGCGTGCTTTGCACGACCGGACACGCCAGAGCTTTCAGGGAGAGAAGCCATGACCACCCGCCGCGACGACGATTTCCGCATCCGCCCCAGCGCGCCAAAGAACCGGGGCCAGGGCTTCATTGCCAAGGTGCTCCAGCAGACCGGCAAGGCCAGCGGCGGCAAGTCTTCGGTGCGCCGACCGGCATCGGCGGGCAGCGGCAAGACCACCGGCCAGCGGCCCGGCTCGCGCCTAGGGCGCGGCCATACGGCGGCGCGGTTCGCGGGCGCGACGCTCACGCCCCTATCTCGGCGCGTAACCATCAAGACCTTGCTGGTGAACCAGCAGCGGGCCAGCCCGCAGTCGCTCGCCAAGCACCTGCGCTACATCGAGCGCGACGGCGTGGGCCGCGACGGCGAACCTGGCCGTGCCTACGGGCCGCAGACCGATGCCGCCGATCTCGATGCCTTCAAGGAACGCTGCGCCGATGACCGGCACCATTTCCGCTTCATCCTCTCGCCCGAGGATGGCGCCGAGCTGGTGGAAGACCTGCGCACCTACACACGGCACCTCATGGGCCGCATGGAAGCCGACCTGGGCACGGGCCTCGATTGGGTGGCCGTCAACCACTGGAACACCGACAATCCGCACACGCACATCGTCGTGCGTGGGCGCGACGACACTGGCAAAGACCTCATCATCGCGGGCGACTACATTGCCGATGGGTTTCGGCATCGAGCGTCCGAGCTGGCGACCGAATGGCTGGGGCCGCGCACCGAGCTGGAGATCCAGCAGACCTTGCAGCGCGAGGTGGAGCAGGAACGGTGGACGAGCCTGGATCGAACGCTGAAGCGCGAGGCTGGCGAGGACGGCCGGGTGCAGATCGAACGCTTCAACGAACCATGGCTGCAACGCCAGCGTTTGCTGCTGATCGGCCGCCTGCAACGCTTGCAGCGGCTGGGCCTGGCCGACGAGACGCAGCCCGGCACCTGGGCCGTCCATGCCGATGCCGAAAAGACCTTGCGGGCCCTGGGCGAGCGTGGCGACATCATCCGCACCATGCACCGGGCCATGAGCGGCGAGCCGCGCGAGCTGGCGGTGTTCGAGCCGGGCGACGATGGCCGTACGATCGTCGGGCGTGTCGCCGCGAAAGGGCTGGCCGACGAACTGCACGACCGGGGCTATCTAGTCATCGACGGCGTGGACGGCAAGGCCCACTACGTCGCGCTCAATGCCCGTGACGAGTTGGCGAACTACCCGGCTGACGCCGTGGTGGAGGTGAAGGGTTCGGCCGACGTACGTGCGGCCGATAAGAACATCGCCGCGCTGGCGAACGATGGCTTGTACCGCACCGATCATCACCTCGCCATCGCGCAGGGTCAGGCCGTGCCCGGCCGCGATCCGCAAGAGGTGGTAGCAACCCACGTCCGCCGGCTGGAAGCCCTGCGCCGCGCTGGCATCGTGGAGCGCGTGGTCGAGGGGCTATGGAAGGTCCCCGGCGACCTGCCCGAGCGTGGCCGTCAGTACGACGCGCAGCGCCTGGGCGGCGTGGCCGTGGAGCTGAAATCGCACCTGCCCATCGAGCGGCAGGCCCGCGTGATCGGGGCAACCTGGCTCGACCAGCAACTGATCGGCGGTGGCTCGGGCCTGGGCGACGTGGGCTTTGGTGCAGAGGCCAAGCAGGCCATGCAGCAGCGCGCCGATTTCCTGGCCGAACAGGGACTGGCCGAGCGGCGCGGGCAGCGCGTGATCCTCGCGCGCAACCTGCTGGGCAAATTACGTAATCGGGAACTGGCGCAGGCCGCGAAGGACATTGCCGCCGACACCGGCCTGGAGCATCACCCGGTGGCCGATGGGCAGCGCGTGGCCGGCATCTACCGGCGCAGCGTCATGCTCGCCAGCGGGCGCTACGCCATGCTGGATGACGGCATGGGATTCAGCCTGGTGCCGTGGAAGCCGGTGGTCGAGCAACGGCTAGGACAGCAGATCGCTGCAACGGTGCGCGGCGGTGGGGTGTCGTGGGAAATCGGGCGGCAAAGAGGGCCCTCGCTGGGATAGTCGCCGTTAATGAATGTCCGTAATTTGAATTGCCCGAGTAGCACTGCGTCGGCCACCATCATGTTGTGGTCACCCCCGATAGAAAGTCGATGGTGGCATGCCGAAATAGCGTTTGAACATAACTGTGTACGCGCTCTGGCTGCTGTAGCCATGTTCAAGCGCAACCTGCACGATCGGCGTGCCTTCGGCCAGACTTTCCAGTGACAACAGCAGGCGTGCCAATTGACGCCATTGTCCGAAGGTGATGCCCGTGTGGTGCTTGAACTGGCGATGAAACGTCTTCTGGCTCATGGCTAGCCGCTCCGCCCACTCAATGACTGTTGCGGACACATCCGGCTGCTGCGCCAGTTGCGTGCAAACCTGACTCAGACGTTTGTCTTCCGGCCACGGCAGATGAAAAGGCAAGACTGGGAGCGCCTGAATCTCGTCGAGCAGCAGGCGCATGAGGCGTCCATTGCGGCTGTCAAGGTCGTAATCCATCGGTATCCGCGAGGCTTCCAGTACCAGCTCGCGCAACATGGGTGACACGCTGACGACGCAGTTCTCTGTTGGTAAATGCGGCGCGGCATCCTGGTCCACGAACAAGGTTCGCATGCTGACCGGCCCACGCATGCGGACGGTGTGTTCTACATGCGCCTGCAGCCAGACGCCGCGCGTAGGTGGGACTACCCAGCGTCCGCGACTGGTACCAATCACCATCACGCCTTGCGTGGCGTACAGAAACTGCGAGCGCTTGTGCTTGTGCGTGGCGATGACGTGTCCACGCGGATATTCCACCGCCAGACCGGTCACCGGACGCGAGGCGGTCTCGAAGGGCAGATGATGTCGGGGATCTGCCACCATGGGAGTGACTCTTTCAAGATAAAGATTGCCACTTTATCTGAAGACAGCCAACCCGGCGTAATCCATCATGGAATTCTTTGAATGCAATTCGCAGAGGCCGGGTATGAGATTTTGGCTGTTTCCTTTATTTGCCATGGCCCTTTGGGCTGGCAACGTCATTGTTTCCAAGCTGGCAGCGGGCAATATTTCCCCGCTGGCGATCACGTTTTATCGACTGGCGCTGGCGGTTGCCGTCATGAGCCTGTTCCTGGCTGGCCCCACCTGGTGCAATCGCGTCGTCGTCAGGCGCTCCTGGCCCAAGCTCATGTGTCTCGGCTTTCTCAGCATGGCGTTCTACCAATGCCTGTCGTACTGGGCAGCAGACACCTCGACAGCGACCAATATGGCGATCATCACGGCCTTGACCCCATTGCTGACCATGCTGGTCAGTTCGCTGCTGCTCGGAGAGCATCCTTCGCTGGGCATGGTATTGGGCGGTGCCATTGCCCTGTGGGGAACGGCCTACCTTATCAGCGGAGGCGCACCCGCCGAATTGCTCAAGGGCCATTACCGCGTCGGGGACATGTTGATGCTGGGGGCTGCGCTTTGTTATGCGTTCTACAGCGTCCTGCTGCGCAAATGGCGTATTCCCTTGCCAGCGTGGCAATCGACTTACTTGCAGGCCACATCGGCCTTGCTCTTCATGCTTCCAATGCAACTTCTGGTCCCCGCTGGACAGGCTTCGCTGGATGCATCGACCATACCGCTGATCCTTTATGCAGGCATCCTGGCTTCCGTTGTCCTGCCATTCTTCTGGATCAGAGGCATCGAACACCTGGGACCAAATCGTTGTAGCGTATTCATGAACGTGCTGCCCGTCATGACGGCTGGATTTGCGATCGTGCTGCTGAATGAGCGGTTGGGATGGCATCACCTTGTTGGCGGAGGCGTTGCCCTGTTCGGAGTGTTCATCGCTCAGACGCTGCGGATTGGCGCATCTGAAAGGAAAGCAGCATGAGTTCTCCGCTTTTCACACCGGAGCAGGCCACCAACCTTGCGCAAGCTCTGAATCGTCTGTCGGCGGCATTTGAGCGTTTCACGCCTGAAAGCTTGTCACCGGACGACCGCGCCCTTCCAGAAGCACTGGCCTACCGCTGGCAGCCCGAGCGCAGCTTCTTCATGCAGGGGCGGCTGGTTCCGGTCGACTCGCCACAACTGATCTCTTTTTCGGATTTGCGCAATATCGACCGGCAAAGTGAGCGTCTGTACCAGAACACCACGCAATTCGTGCAGGGCCACCCGGCCAACAATGTGCTGATGACGGGTGCGCGCGGGACAGGGAAGTCCTCTTTGGTGCGAGCTTGCCTTGCAGCCTTTCATCCCGAGGGATTGCGCCTCATCGAAGTTGAAAAGCAATCACTGGATGCGCTTCCGTATATCGTGAATCAAATCCGGTATGACGCAAGAAAATATTTGATTTTCTGTGACGATCTGTCGTTCGAGGAAGGCGAGCATGGTTACAAGGGATTGAAGACCGTGCTTGATGGCTCCGTCGCGGGGCCATCGCCTAACGTGCTGGTCTATGCAACCTCCAATCGGAGGCACATAGTCAGTGAACGCATGAGTGACAACCGTGAATGGAGCAACGACGACCAGGGCGAAATTCATCCTGGCGATTCGATTGAGGAAAAGATCTCCTTGTCGGATCGCTTCGGACTCCATCTTCACTTTTACTCGTTCAGCCAGGACGAGTATTTGGATGCAGTGGCCCATTGGTTTTGCCAATTCGGACTGAAGTTTGAATCGAAAGGGGAAATGAGGGTTGAAGCATTGCAATGGGCTACGCAGCGTGGAACGCGTTCCGGACGTGTTGCGTGGCAGTTTTCTAGAGATTACGTGGGCCGACAAATGGCAACCCGGGATCACCTCTAAGATGTACATCCATCAGATTTCTATTGGCGCATCCTTGATCTGCAAAGCGCTTCCATTCGCTGCCTAAGAACTGAAGCTAGACTACCATTGAGACCAAGCGCCCACTATAGTCAGCGCATTTTCCTCAGGTGCTTTGGTCGAATCCACGTTTAGATCGTATGAGACGAAATCATGGGTCCGCAGATGATAAAGCGCTTCACCAATTCCTCTGTCGCCTCTTGCAATTTCACGACGTTGCAGCTCCTCCTGCGGAGCTTGGACGCCAACCCAGAACACTTGATGTCTTGACAGCAAGTGTTGGAGCATTTGAGCCCATTCAATAGATTCAACAATATGCTCAACGATGAGTTGGCTTCCCGCATCGGCAAAAGCTGCAATGGAATAATGGAAGCCAGCAAAGAATCGCTCCCGTTCTTCAGGAGTGCGTGTGAGCGGACGGAATCCGGCTTCTGCCAACTGATCGGAGGCGAAGTAGGAGAAAGAAGGAAGCTTTTCACGCAGAGCGCGTGCGATTGTTGACTTGCCAGAGCTGGAGGTTCCGTTTAGAAAGATGATATCTGACATGGATGTTGTAAAAATTGTGAATGCATTCGGCATTCTTAAATTTTCTTAATTTAAAGAAAATGATATATAACCACATTGCATTTGATTATCATTTTCTGAAATTCTCCCTGGAGCCTTCTCGCTCTAATTATTAGAACTGACCAACAGAGGTGTCCTACCGTCTTTTTTATTGCGAATATATTCACTTTCCAAGGATGCCGTCGTCTGGAACGTAGATGATTTCTCCGCTTTCCAGCCTGTAAGCAGTACCCACTCGCTGGCCCTGGCGGGCTTGTTGCGAGTTCGTGCGATTGTCCTGGGCATCGCCAGCAACGTAACGTGAGACCTTGCCACCCTCACGTGTGATGATTTCCATGTTTGGCTGGCCGGGATTCTTAACCATGGTGAAGTCCTTCGTTGTGAGCATGTCGGCGATGCGCAGGTTAGATACCAGCGCGATCATCAACGCCAGGGAAAAAACCAGAGCCACGTCAAATAGATTGATCAAGAAACCCATAGGATCCATGTCGTCACTGTCACTGCCTAAGCCGGCCCCGCGCAACAGAGAGCGACGGCGTTTCATTTCGCTTTCTCCCATTCAGTGCCCTGCAGGCGTGCGCTAACGAATTCCAGCAGCGATAAATCATCCATCGCCCAACGCTGCGCGGCTTGATACAGCAGGAAACCGATGGCGCCGATCACGAGACCGACCACGGTGGTGGCAAAGGCGACCTCCATCTTGCGCGCCAGCACTGCGATGTCGCCAGCGGCCAGCGCCACCAAGGCGGGTCCCAGCGGGATCAGAGTTCCCATCAGTCCCAGCAGTGGGCCGATGCGCGTCATGGTGCGAAGCAGTGCCAGTTGACGATCGATAGCGAGTTCGAATTCCGTCACCACACGCTCATGCCACACAGGGTCGGTGGGGGCTTGACGCAGAGCGGCCAATGCCTGGTGTAGCGCGTCGGCCTTGCGCGGGGTTGCGTGCTCCAGCGTGTCGAGCAGTTCACCCGTCGGCACCGTGGCCAATGCACCGGTGTTTCGCCGCCGGCGTAGCCGGTCGCTCCAGCGGCCGTAGAAGCCGCCCAGCGCCAGCAGGCCGCGAACGAGCAGGTAGAGGATGGCGACCACCACCGGCACCTGCAGCGCGGTTGAGATCCAGGAGAGGGTTTGTATGAGCGATTCCATGTGTTTTTCTTTGATTGATTCAACGTCGCCGCTGCAGCAACCAGCCCAGAGCGGCCAGCGCGGTGACTACAGCGGTCAAGATGGCCAAGCGGTCACCCCACAGCGGTACGGGGTCGATGGCGATCTGGAAGGTGGGCCGTGCCAGCCACAACCCGGCAACGGCCTGTGCACCATGCAGGCCCACGCGTAGCGCGCCGCGTGTGGCGGCATCGGGCAAGGCCCAGCGCAGCAGCGCCGTGGCGGCGGCCAGCAGCAGGGCAAAGACCAGCGAGCAAAGCCAGGCCAGCGTGCCGTAGTCCCAGCCATCGACCAGTAGCATCACGGCCACTTGGGCAAAGAACAGCGACAGCAGCGCAGAGGGCGGCGGCAGCCAGCCCAGCCAGCGCCACCAGCGTGTGGCCTGTCCCTGCGCTGCACGCACGGCCTGACTACCGAAGAGCAGCGCCTCCGTCAATAGCAGTGCCGCCAAGTCCTGCCGCCGTTGGGGCGACGCGATCCAGCGCAGAATCTCGGCGGTGCTAGTGCGGCTAGCCAGTTCGCCCGATGCGGCCAGCGCGCCAGCCAGCGCCAGAACCATCACCGCTTGCAGCGGCCGGGGCCATTCGCTGGCCTGCAGGGCCGCGAGGACCATGCAGCAGGCGGCTAGCAGGAGCAGGATGCTGCCGTCCAGGCTCATGCCCTGACTCCAGAATGGCGGCGGCGTAGCCGCCACACCAGCGCCCCCAGCACCAGTAGCGCGCCTGCCAGCACGGCGATGGCGGTGGCCCCAGGACGCAATGCGATGGACTGTTCCTGCGTGGCCTCACCGGCTGCGCGACCTTGCTCGGCGGCTTGGTCTCCCGCGTGCTGGGCCGCCGGCCGGTCATCAGCCTTGCGCAGCACTGTGGCTTTGTCAGCAGTGATAGCCGCGCCCTCGTTGGCGTTCTGCAGCGCATCGTCATAGGCTTGGCGAGCTTCGGGGGCCACCTGCTCAGCGATGAAGCCGCGCAGCGCCCGGTTGTCGTTGACGAAGCCCGTGCCGCTGGCGCCAAAGCGAGCGACCAGGTCGGCATGCAGGCCGGCCACCTCGCGTAGGCGTGCGTCACCGGGCCGCCAGTAGCCTTTGCGCGCGGTCTCCAACATCACCGCCGTCATCTCCTGCAGCGCATAAGGATTGGCGCGCTCGAAGAACTGGCGTGTGCCCATACCGTGCGTATCACGGACATAGGTGTCGTGCAGCGCATCCCACATCTCGGTCGGGATGGCATCGGGCTTCATCACATTCCAGCCATAGAGATTGCGGAACGTCTCGGCGAACACCTCGGCGGACGAAGCACCGCCCTGGGCCATGGCCTCGATATAGGCTGGATTCAGCATCGTGGCACGCGCTTCCACGGCAATGGCTGTCTTGGCCTCGCGCACGGTGGGCCGCGAAGGGTTACGGTAGTCGCTGAAGTACGCGGCCGGCTCCTGCCCGGTGACCTCGCGCACCGCCAGGTTCAGCCCGCCCATGAATTCATAGACATGGTCGAGTGATATCGGCCCCCAGGTGTTGGATTCGAGCGGCTGCACCACCACCTGCGTGCCGGCCAGGGCGGCCTCGAACGCGCCGCTCTGGAAAGCGCCCCACAGGTCGCCCTCGCCGAAAGCTGCACCCATGTTGGCCAGATAGGTGTGGGCGACTTCGGATCGGTCCTTCCAGCGGTCGCCGGCCTCGACCATGCCCATGATGCCGCTGCCGTAGTTGCCATTGACGCCGCCAAACACGCGCACGGCGGCAAAGCGGCGCGCATCGGCGGGGGAAGCACCGCGCTCTTTGAGCGCACGTTCCACGGCCTGTACGCCCTGGGCGACGGCATTGTCTTGCTCGCGCGCTTGGGCGGCCATCGTCACGGCCTTGTTGATCAGATACAGACGCGAGGCTGCCAAGTCGCGCAATTGGCCCGAGGTCTGCACCACCACGTCAATGCGCGGGCGGCCCAACTCCTCCCGCGGAATCAGGCGCAGGCCCGACACGCGCCCGAACGGGTCGCGCACCGGCGCCACGCCCAGCAGGTAGAGGATCTGCGCGACGCTGGTGCCCTCGGTGTGGATAAAGTCGCCAGCCCATAGCGTGAAGGCCACCTTGCTCGGCCACTGGCCTTCGTGGGCTGCGCGGTGCTGGGTCAGCATCTGGTCAGCCAATTGCCGTCCCACGGTCCAAGCCTGTTCGGACGGGGTTTTTTCGGCGTCGATGGCGAACAGGTTGCGTCCGGTGGGCAGCGCTGCCGGGTTGACGAGCGGGTCGCCGCCCGACGAGGGCGGCGTGAAGCCGCCGGCCAGTGCATTGGTGAGCGCGGTCAACTCGCGTGCCGGACTTTCAGCCAACTGGCCGCGATAGTGAGGAATGGCCTGCAGGCGCTCGCGCAACGTAAGCACGGCCTGGGCGAAGCGCCATTCGTCCTCGGCGCGTCGGGTGGCGCTGCGCTCCAGTGCTTGTGTGAGATGGGCGATGCCGACCGCCGCGTCCTGTCGGCGTGCCTGCCAGGAGTCCTGCAGTGCCGGTGCCTGCTGCCAAAAACGCAGCTCGGCGAGCAGCCGGTCTTGTGCAGGCGCATCCAGACCCTGGATGCGCTGCTGCGCCGCCTGCGCGTCGGGTGTTACCTCGGCCGTTTCCAGCGCGCCCTGGTGTTCGCGCGCCTGAGCTTGCAGGACCTCCGTGGCACGGCCGGCCTCGGCCTCGGTGCGCGCCTGAAGCTCCGGGTCGACCAGCCAGCCCAATATCTTGCGGCGCATAGGCTCGTTCTGCATGGCGGACAGCAAGGGCTTCACATCGGAGTCGGCGGCGATCTCGAGCGCCTGGGCCATAGCGGGAATGGCCTTGGCGACAGTGCGCGCGCTCTGCAGAGATTCTGGGTCCAGCGAACGCAGCGCCTGCTTGAGTTTCTGGTCGGAACGCAACCCTTCCAGGAACTCACGCTTCTTCGGATCTGCCAGCGCACGCGCCAGGTGCTGGCGCAGTGCGCCATCGTCGGCCACTGTTTCGGAGGCAGGCGCGCGACGGGCGCGTGAATCACCCATGGCGATCAAGCCTCGCACCAGTTCGTCGTCACCAGGGCGGCGCTGCGCTTTTTCCCAGTCCAGGGCGCGTTGCAACTCGCCGGGCTGCACCACCTGGGCCATCAGGGATGTAGCTGCTTCGCCGCGCTCGGCGCGCGCAACCAAGGTCTCAGCGTGGGGCCGGTAGGTGCGCGCCAGCCACGCTGAATGGTCGAGTTGCTCACGCCGTACGGTGCCGCGCGCTACATCCAATTCGGCCAATGCCTGTACCACCGCATCCAGGCCCATCAACCGCGCGGTGGCGTCCAGCGCGGGCGGCGCATACGGGTTGCCCAGTGTGTACAGACCGGCGGTGATGCGCGCATCCTCCACAGTTTCCATGTGGTCGGCCAACTGCTCCAGCTGGGCATCGCTCCAGGGCTGCTCTGCAGCGAACGACAGGTCGCGGTGCAGGCCCAGTGTCACGGCCTGGCGCTGAATGTCCTGCGCGTACTGGTGCTTGAGCGCGGGGCTGCCAGTGGCACCCCAAGTTTGCAGGCGGTCTGCGAGCTGCTTGTAGCCGGACTGTGCGCCGCCTTCGCGCAGCGGCGGTGTCAGGTGCGAGACGATGGTAGCGTAGCTGCGGCGCTTGGCGATCATGGCCTCGCCGACGTTGCCCATGGTGTACAGGTACAGATGCGGCACCTGGCCTATCAAGGCGTCGGGCCAGTCGTTGTCGGACAGCGCGACTTGCTTGCTGGGCGTGAACTCCAAGCTGCCGTGGGTGCCGAAGTGCATCACCGCGTCCGCACCAAAGACCTCGCGCGTCCACAGGTACGAGGCCACATAGGGCCAAGGCGGTGCGAGCTGAGTGCCGTGCACGATCTTGAAAGTGTCGTCACCCACGCCGGACAGCGGCTGCGGCAGCAGCACCACGTTGCCCAGCGACACGCGCGCCACAGCGACGCGGCCCTCATCGCCGGCTCTATCGCTCAGGTAGGCGCCGGGCGCGGGGCCGAACTGCCGGGCCACCTGATCACACAACAGCTGCGCGATCTGCCGGCCGCACCAGTTCTTCAGTTGCCCAGTCTGCACCCAGGCCGGATCGGCCTCGCCCAGGAATTTGGCGAGATCGCCCTTAGCATAGGGTCCGATGTTGGGGCCGCGCCGTTGCAGCAGACGAGCAAAATCAGCCTCGGTGGCAGGCAGTCCATCCACGCGGTAGCCATCGGCCCGCAGGCGCTTGAGCAAAGCGTAGAGTGAGGGCGCGACCTCCAGGTCGCCTGCGGTCATCGCGCTTTGGCCGGGGCCTTTGTAGTAGTAGATGGCCAGCTTCTTGTCGGCATTGGCCTTGACCTTGAGCGCCACGGTGCGCTGCACCAGATCGGCAAAGCGTTCCAGCCGCTGCGGCAGCGCGCGGAACACGCGCAAGCCGTCCTGGTCGCGGAACTGCGCGGCGATCGCCAGCGGCGTAGTCGCGCCGTCGATCTCGGGCAGAGTGACGGACATCGTCAGAAGGCCGCCATCGAAACTGCGCTGATCGGCCAGCCATTCGCTCTCCTCGGTGAAAACGCTCACTGGCGCGAACAGCGGGATATTGCGCTCAGTGAGCCACTGCCGTGCCTCATCGGCTTGCCCCACAGTCAGTCTCCCATGGGGCATATACACCACGGCGGCCGGATCGGCCTGCCGCAACAAGGCCAGACGCTGGCGCACGGCGGAGATGGGCACGACTTCAAAGCCACGCGCTTCAAAGACTCGGATGGCAGCGTCCACATGGTCTCGGTTGGCGTTGAAGGGCCCAGGCACGCTAGTCAGCAACGCCAGGCGCGGGCGACCTGGCTTCCAGCCTGCCTGCTTTTGCAGGTACTGCTCGAAACTCGCGAAGTCCGCAAAGACCGCTTCGTCACTCAAGTGGAAAAACACATCCTGCGGCATCGGTTGGGGTGGCTCCACCTGGTTCGCGAACAAGCGCTTTCCGTCCAGCACGCGGCGGGTGTAGGTCTGCAGGCGCGCATAGTTCACCGGACCGCCGCCGCGCAGGTAGGCCGAGACGGCATCGAGATCGATGCCCTGCAGGCTGGTGAGCATGTCATGTTGCGGGTTGGTGGCACCGTCCACATAGACGGGCGTTCCTGACTGTGTGGCGGCGCGCAGCTGCTGTACCTGTGCATCGTCGAGCTTCAGGCCGCGGCCAAAAACCAACACGAGGTCATAACGCCGCGCCTGGTTCAGCCGCTCCAGCGGCAGGACCTCGGCGCGGGTGAAGGCGCCGGGGCTGGCCTTGAGCAGGCGCGCCGCCTGGAAGTCCGGGTAATGCACCAGCGCCACCCGCGTGGGCGCCAGCCAGGCGCTCCAGGCCATCCATAGCGCGGCAGCGGCCACGAGGAACAGCACCGCAGCCAGCAGTGTGCTGCGCCAGTTCCAGACTGTTTTGATTGAGCCACGAGCCCATCCCATTTTTCTCTGCCAATCTCCAAAACCAAAGTGTGATGTTATAACATTCATAAATACTTTGTTTTATGAGGATGGAATTTCCATGTTTCGTTTGAAGCGGCTGCACGCAGCCATGTGGGGGGTATGGGCAGCCGCAGGCGCGGTGTGGGCGCAGGAGGCGCCGGCGAGCACACCGGCCCAGGCCATTGCTAGCGAAGTAGCAACATTGCCTTCCGTTGTCATCAATGCCACACGTCGGCCTACGGCGGCACTAACTACGCCAGCGACGGTGTCGGTGATCGACGAGATACAGCTACAAGAAAACCTAGTGACGGACTTCAGCGAGATGTTCCGCTATGAACCTGGTATCTCGGTCAGCCGTGAGGCGCGCGGACGCGGAGGCGAAGCTGCGATCCAGGTGCGTGGCATTGGTGCCCAACGCCTGGGCATGTTCCTCGATTGCGTGCGCCTGCCGGGCGGCTATGTAGCGGCGGGAGCCAACTCCGGCCAACTTCGCGTGGATCCACTGTCACTGAGTCGTGTGGAGGTACTCAAGGGGCCGGCCTCCAGCCTGTACGGCAGCGACGCATTGGCCGGCGTGGTGTTGTTCCGCACGCTGTCGCCGCAGGACTTCCTGGACAGTTCCAGAGGTTTTGCCGGCTCTGCCTCCACGGGCTATGATGGCCGCGACAACGGCCGCTGGGGCCATGCCGACCTGGCGTTTAGGGCCGGCCCAACGCAGAACCTGCTGTCCTTCACGGAGCGTGACGGACGCCAGCTCAAGAATCACCCGGACAGTGACTTACATCCCAACCCGCAAGACACGCAGATGCGCAATCTGCTGTTCAAGTCTGTGCTCGACATCGATTCTGCGCAGTCGCTGACGTTCACGGGTGAGCATTACGAGCAGTCGATCCGCACCGACCAGCAGTCGCTGATGGGCCCCATTGCAGGTGGCACACGCATCACCGGCAGCCAAGCGGACGACATCAGTCGCCGCGACCGGCTGGGCCTGGCTTACCGCTATGCACCCAGCAGCGCCTGGTTCGACAATTTTTCGGCGCAGATCGACTACCAGCACAGCCGCAGCGAAGAACGCACGCACGAAGGACGCAAACCTCCGGGCGCCGCCCCGGCGTTGCTGCGTGACAGCACCATGTCCTACCGCGAGCCTCAGTGGTCTGGTAGCCTGCAATTCGACGGACATGCCGACACGGGCAGCGTGGCCCACCGTTGGGTGACGGGCATGGATGTGCTATCCAAATCGGTCAGCCTCTACAACAATGCCGTGCAGCGCACTGTGGCGGGAACCGGTGCTACGAGCGTCATCGATGGCGAGATCTTTCCGCGCCGCACCGCGCCTGAGGCCGACGTGCGCAGCCTCGGCCTGTTTGTCCAGGACGAGATGGCGTTCGGCGACGGCAGGCTACGCCTGACACCGAGTCTGCGTTTCGACACCTACCGGATCTCACCCAAGCCCGACGCTCTGTTCGCTAACGCCAACGTGGGTGGTACCACCCCGGTGGCTCTATCCAAGACCGCATGGACGCCGCGCCTGGGGTTGAGCTACGAGTGGCAGCCCCGCCAGGTTGCCTATGCCAACCTCGTGACGGGCTTTCGCATGCCCACGCCGGAGCAACTCAACCGTGCCGGGCAGACCGCCGTGGCGACATTCATCCACGACTTCATCCCCAACCCCAACCTCAAGCCCGAGCGCAGCCGGGGTGTGGAGTTGGGCCTGCGTGGTGAGTCGAACATGGGTTCGTATGAGCTGTCGGCCTTCTACAACCGCTACACCGACTTCATCGATACCCAGATGATCGCATTCATCCCTCCAGGGCAAAGCGGCGGCCCACGCGCGATACGGCGCTTTCAGTCGCGCAACCTCGGAGAGGTGGAGATCTACGGCATCGAGGCCAAGGGGCAGATACCGATCAGCCACTGGTTCAACGCAGCTGACCGCTGGCGCCTGATCGGCGCCATGCAGTGGTCGATGGGCAACGATAAAACCGCTGACCAGCCGCTCAACAGCATTCAGCCCGCGCGGCTGGTTGCCGGGCTGCGCTGGGATGAGCGCGGCGGGCGCTTTGGCGGGCAACTCACGAGCAATTTCGTGGCGGGAAAGCGGCGTGTCAACGAGGCGTTGGCGCAGACCGGACCGACTGCCCCCGTGCCACTCAAGACCGCCGGCTATGCCACGATGGATATAACAGCCTACTGGCGCATCGGCAAGCAGGCCACACTGAACCTGGCGATCTACAACTTGTTCAACCGGCAATACTACGATTGGTCCACAGTGAGCGGGTTGACGGGCAACGATGCGCGGTTGGCCGCCTATACGGCGCCGGGGCGCACAGCCTCAATCAGCATGCGCGTGGATTTCTGACGAATTGTTGAGAAGGTCGGGCCGCGCGGCTATAGGCCGTGCGGGGCCGACTCCACGGCGGGCGGATGGTCGCAGCGGCCACAGGTACCGTGCATCTCGACGGAGGCCTTGCTCAAGCGAAAAGCGTGGTCTTTCGACCAGCCATTGAGACGACGTTCGATGGCTTGGTCTGAGAACTCCTCCACCTGCCCGCACTGATCGCAAATGGCGAAGACGACCAGCCCATGCCGGTGGTCATGGGGGTGAGCGCATGCGACGAAAGAATTCAGCGTTTCCACGCGGTGCACAAGCCCGTACTCGATCAGCTTGTCTAGCGCACGGTACACCTGTTGCGGCGCGCGCAATCCCTCCGCTCGCAGATGGTCGAGTAGCGTGTATGCGCTCGCAGGATTCTCCTCACGCGCAAGCGCGTTGAGCACGAGTGACTGGTGCTTGGTCAGCTCATGAGAGTGCGGCTTGGCAGAGGGCGACATTGCTTCAAGCGTTATGTTGTAACGCCCAACAGTTTAGCGCTTCTAGCCCACGGAGGAAATATCAAACCTTGCCTCGGGCTGCGGCATTCAATGACGCCAATGCTCCTGGGAACGGGGCGATCCCAAAGTCCATTCACATGGCCTGATCGAGCGGATTGACGAGCCAACCTGGTGCCATTGCAATTTTCACTCTAGTTTAAGTTATGTTATAACATTACATAAATTTCGATGTTAATCCCTGTGCATATCGCGATCCACGGAGAGTTCTGTGCAACTGACCACCAACCAGCAACGAGTCCTTACGGCCCTTCGGCAAGCCAGCGAGCCGCTCAGCGCATATGCGCTTCTTGAACGATTGCGCGAGCACGGTTTCAGTGCACCCATGCAGGTCTATCGAGCTCTGGAGCGTTTGGCCAACGATGGATTGGTACACCGTCTTGCGACCTTGAATGCGTACGTGCCCTGCAATCACGCGGTGGACTGCCAACAAGGCCTCAGGGCTTTCGCCATCTGCGATCAGTGTGGCCATGTAGACGAGTTCTCTGAGCGTGATTTGGGTCGCTGCATCGGCCGCTGGACGAAGAACAACGCCTTCTCGCTGCGCAGTTCGACCATCGAATTGCACGGCAAATGTGCAGCTTGCGCAGGGTCGCATTGACGTCTCGTCAAGCT
Source organism: Comamonas thiooxydans (assembly GCF_002157685.2). Taxonomy (NCBI): domain Bacteria; kingdom Pseudomonadati; phylum Pseudomonadota; class Betaproteobacteria; order Burkholderiales; family Comamonadaceae; genus Comamonas; species Comamonas thiooxydans. The sequence goes on along the minus strand of NZ_AP026738.1, from coordinate 4,732,294 downwards.
GATTGCCCATGAAGATGAAGAAATCAACATGAAAACCGCAACCCTAGATCCCACGAAAAAACTCCCCGTCACTGTCCTGTCCGGCTTTCTGGGCGCGGGCAAGACCACCCTGCTCAACCATATCCTGAACAACCGTGAGGGCCGGCGCGTCGCGGTCATCGTCAACGACATGAGCGAGGTCAACATCGACGCCGCGCTGGTGCGCGACGGCGGGGCCGAACTCTCGCGCACCGACGAGAAGTTGGTGGAGATGAGCAACGGCTGTATCTGCTGCACGCTGCGCGAGGATTTGCTGCTTGAAGTGGATCGTCTTGCCAAAGAAGGCCGCTTCGACCAACTCGTGATCGAATCCACGGGGATTTCTGAGCCGTTGCCCGTGGCTGAGACCTTCACCTTCGAGGGCGAGGACGGCCGCAGCCTGGGCGACGTGGCCCGGCTCGACACGATGGTCACGGTGGTCGATGCGTACAACTTCCTGCGCGACTACAGCTCGCGCGACAGCATTCAGTCACGCGGTGAGTCGCTGGGCGAGGAAGACCAGCGCACGGTGGTGGACCTGTTGATCGAGCAGATCGAGTTTTGCGACGTGATCGTGCTTAACAAGGTTGACCTGATCAGCGACGATGAGCGTGACCGGTTGATGGCGATTTTGCGCAGCCTCAACCCGCGCGCCCGAATCGAGATCGCTGCGTTCGGTCAAGTGCCGCTCGACCGCGTGCTGGATACCGGTCTGTTCGACTTCGACGAGGCTTCCAAGGCGCCCGGCTGGCTGCAAGAACTGCGCGGCACGCATACGCCGGAGACCGAGGAATACGGCATCCGCAATTTCGTCTATCGGGCGCGCAGGCCATTCCATCCGCAGCGCTTCTTCGATTGGGTGGAAAGCGAATGGCCGGGCGTGGTTCGCTCCAAGGGCTTCTTCTGGCTTGCCAGCGATCCGACGCTGGCGGGCAACTGGTCGCAGGCGGGTGCGGTGGCCCGGCATGGCGTGGCCGGCTACTGGTGGGCTGCGGTGCCGCAGGAGCGCTGGCCGCAAGACCCCGAATCCGTCGCTCTGATCCGCGAGAAATGGGACGAGAACGTGGGTGACGCCCGCCAGGAACTGGTGCTCATCGGCATGGGCATGGACGAAGCGGCGCTGCGCGCGCGCTTCGATGCCTGTCTGCTGACCGACGAAGAAATGGCCCAGGGCCCGAAGGCGTGGACGACCTGGCACAACCCGTTCCCCGACTGGCACTGATTTGACCGCGCTCCCCATGCTCTGAACCGGGTGGGGGCGCACCCCAACTGGATTTTGAGCATGAATGCAGCGCTTCCCGACGTTTCACTGACCGACATTGCCCCCAGCCTCAGTCCGCTGGCATGGGTTGGCATGCAGGGCATCGACCTGCCCATCACCGTGGCCGAGCCAGGCTGCCGGCGCGAGCTGCATGCGCGCGCTGACGTGCAGGTCGATTTGCCGGCCCCGCATGTCAAGGGCATCCACATGTCCCGGCTGTACCGGCTGCTGGATACGTTGGGCCAGGGCGAAGCGCTCTCGCCAACGGGCCTGTGCCATCTGCTCCAAGACATGATCGCCAGCCATCAGGATTGCGACAGCCGTTGCGCACGGCTGCGCCTGAACTTTGCGCTGTTGGTGCGGCGTCCGGCGCTGGTCACGCAGGGGCTGTCCGGCTGGAAGTCCTATCCCGTCCGTCTGGATGTTTCCCTCATCGACGGTGTGTTCAGGTGCCGCGTGCAGGTCACGGCGGGCTATTCCTCGACCTGTCCCTGTTCGGCCGCGCTGTCGCGGCAGATCATCGAACAGGGCTTTCTGAAAGCCTTCGACCGGCAGTCCCCCGTGGAGCCGGCCGACGTGGCGGCCTGGCTGCACCAGCATGCGACGCTGGCGACGCCGCACAGCCAGCGCAGCGAGGCGCAGGTCACGGTGGACGTGCCCAGCGACGCCGACACGCTCGGGCTGCTGGCGCTGATCGACCGCATCGAGCAGGCCGTGGGCACGCCCGTGCAAACAGCGGTAAAGCGCGCCGACGAACAGGCGTTCGCGGCGCTCAACGGCCAGAACCTGATGTTCGTCGAGGACGCAGCCCGGCGCATCGAGGCGGCATTGAGCGGCTACGTCCGCCCCAGCGTCCATGTCCGGCACCTGGAGAGCCTGCACCCGCATGACGCGGTGGCGTGGGCGGCTCCGATATCCGAAGGAGTTTTTGCATGACTGTCGAATCCCCCTCCAGCCTGATCCCCGTCACCCTGCTGACCGGGTTCCTGGGCAGTGGCAAGACGACCGTGCTCAATCATCTGGTGCGCAAACCTGAGCTGGCCGACGCGCTGGTCATCATCAACGAGTTCGGCGAAATGGCACTTGACCACCTGCTGGTCGCCCACAGTACCGAGAACCTGGTGATGGAGATGAGCAGCGGTTGCCTGTGCTGCACCATCCGCGGTGATCTGGTCAAAACCCTGCGCGACATCACCTGGCGCTTTTCACGCAACGGCCAGCGGCAGTTCCGGCGCGTGCTGATCGAAACCACCGGTCTGGCCGACCCGGCACCCATCATCCACACGCTGATGACTCATCCGCAAATCGCGCCGAAATACCGGCTCGATGGCATCGTCGCGACCGTAGACATGGCCACCGGCATGCACACCCTCGACCAGCACCCGGAGGCCGTCAAGCAGGCGGCCGTGGCCGACGCGCTGCTGCTGACCAAGGCGGATCTGGTCTCTGACGAGCAACGCAATACGCTGTTGCGCCGACTGGACGGCATCAACCCGGCCGCCCCGCGCTGGGAGGTGCGGGGCGGTGAAATCGCCCCACAGAAGGTGCTGAATCTCGGGCTGTTCTCTGCGGACGGCAAGACCCCCGACGTGGCGCGCTGGCTGCGAGAGGAAGCCTATGCGCCAGCGCATGAACACGCACATGTACATCACGATCACGGCCACGCGCACGACCACCACGACGTGAACCGCCACGATGACCACATCCGCGCGTTCTGCTTCCACGTCGATGACCCGATACCCGACGAGGTACTGACCAACTGGCTCGAACTGCTTATGGCCTTCGTGGGCAGCAACATCCTTCGCGTGAAAGGCATCCTCAACGTGGAGGGCAGCGCGCAGCCGATCGTCGTGCATGGCGTGCAGCACATCTTCCATCCGCCCGTGCCATTGCCCGCCTGGCCGAGCGAAGACCGCCGCTCGCGCCTGGTCTTCATCACCCAGGACGTTGACCGGGAGGTGGTTGAGCGCACGTTCGAGGCGCTGAGGCAGGCGCTGCCACAAGCGGGAGAGCCGACCGCATGAATCCGCCCATCCAGCTTTACAACACGCTCGTGCGCAAGAAAGAACCCTTACGCACCGGGCAGCCCGACCGGGTGACGATGTACGTGTGCGGCCCCACGGTCTACAACTTCGCCCACATCGGCAACGCACGGCCTGCCGTGGTGTTCGACGTGCTGGCCCGGCTGCTCCGGCAGGACTACCGCGAGGTGGTCTATGCCCGCAACTTCACTGACGTGGACGACAAGATCAACTCGGCGGCGGCCACCGAGGGGGTGCCCATCGGCACCATCACTGGCCGCTACATCGACGCTTACCACGAGGATATGCGGGCGCTGGGGGTGCTGACACCCGACCTGGAGCCGCGCGTCACTGAGCACATTCCCGCGATCATCGACCTGATCCGGGAACTAATGGCACGGGGCCACGCCTACGCCGAACAAGGGCATGTGCTGTTCCATGTGCCGTCGTATCCGGCCTATGGACAGCTCTCGGGGCGGCGCACCGAGGACATGCTGGCTGGTGCCCGCGTGGAAGTGGCGCCCTACAAGCGCGACCCGATGGACTTTGTGCTCTGGAAACCCTCGACACCGGAGCAGCCGGGCTGGGACAGCCCCTGGGGCCAGGGCCGCCCCGGCTGGCATGTCGAATGCTCGGCCATGATCGGCCAGCACCTGGGCCACACCATCGACATCCACGGCGGCGGGCAGGATCTGATATTCCCCCACCACGAGAACGAAGTCGCCCAGGGCACCTGCGCCCACGGCGCGCTCTACTGCCGCACCTGGGTACACAACAGCTTCGTCACGGTGGATGGACAGAAGATGTCCAAGTCGCTGGGCAACGTGCTGCTGGTGCGCGACCTGCTGCAACAGGCGTCGGGCGAAGCCATCCGCCTGGCGCTGCTGTCCACCCACTACCGCCGCCCGCTGGACTGGAGCGCCCAGCGGCTGGCGGCGGCGCGGCAGGCGCTGACGCGCTTCTATGCCAGCCTAGCGAAAGTCGAACACGTTTCTGCGTTGGCAGACACCACCCCCGATGCACAGGTGCTGGAGGCACTTCGCAACGACCTCAATGTTCCTGGGGCGCTGACCCGCCTGCACGCACTGCGCACGGAGCTTGACGAAGCGGCGACGGACACGGCGCGGGTACAGGCCAAGTCGCGCCTGCTGGTTTCAGCCGGTGTGCTCGGCTTGTTGCAGCAGGCTCCGAGCATGGCAATGGAGGCGCTTGCGCCATCGGACTGGGCGCGGACGGTCAATGCCAACCGTGTCCGAGAACTGTTGGACGAGCGCCAGCAAGCACGGGAGCGCCGGGACTTTGCCCGCGCCGATGCGCTGCGGGGCGAACTGGAGGCAGCCGGCTTCATCGTGGAAGACACGCTCAAAGGCATGGTGGTTCGCCCCAAAGGAAAGGAACTGGCATGACGCGCTGGCCCGCCCGCATGCTGGTGCTGCTGGTGCGCGGCTACCAGTTGTTCATCAGCCCGATGCTCGGCCCGCGCTGCCGGTTCCACCCCACTTGCTCGCAGTACGCCGTCGAAGCCTTGCAAACGCATGGGGCCATCAAGGGAGGCTGGCTGGCACTGCGGCGCGTGCTGCGCTGCCATCCGCTGCACCCAGGCGGGCATGACCCCGTGCCACCCGCCCAACCAACAACATCACGGCCCAACCCACCATGATCCGCAAGAACCCACGCGGCGACCTGCCACAGATTCATCCCAGCGCCTTCGTCGATCCGACCGCCATCCTGTGCGGCCTCGTGGTCGTCGAGGAAAACGTGTTCATCGGCCCTTATGCGGTCATCCGTGCGGATGAGATGGATGCCGATGGGCACATCGACCCCATCGTGATCGGCGCCCACTCTAACATCCAGGACGGCGTGGTGATCCATTCCAAGTCCGGTGCCAGCGTGCGCATCGGGCAGCGCACTTCCATTGCCCATCGCGCCATCGTGCATGGCCCCTGCGCCATCGGCAACGGCGTCTTCATCGGCTTCAACAGCGTGCTGTTCAACTGCACGGTCGATGACGGCTGCGTGGTTCGCTACAACGCCGTGGTCGATGGCGTGCATCTGCCTGCGGGGTTCTACGTGCGCTCCACCGAGCGCATCGGCCCTGACACTGATCTTGCATCGCTGCCGCAAGTGCCTGCTGCCGCCAGCGAGTTTTCCGAAGACGTGGCGCGCACTAACAACGAGCTGGTGCTTGGCTACAAGGCCATTCAAAACGAGTTCTGAACATGGACATCACACTCCCTCAACAAGCCATCACGCTGACCTTGCCGGATGGATCGCAGCGCCATTTCGACCATCCTGTCACCGTGGCCGAGGTCGCCGCCACGATTGGTGCCGGGCTGGCCCGGAACACGGTGGCGGGCAAACTCGACGAGCAGCTCGTTGATGCGTGCGCGGTCATCGACCACGACGCAGCCTTGCAGATTATCACCCCCCAGGATGAGGAGGGACTGGAAATCATCCGGCACTCCTGCGCGCATCTGGTCGGCCATGCCGTCAAGCAGCTCTACCCGAGCGCGAAGATGGTCATCGGCCCAGTCGTCGAAGGCGGCTTCTACTACGACATTGCCTACGAACGTCCCTTCACGCCCGAAGACCTGGCCGCGATCGAAACGCGCATGAAGGAGCTGATCTCGCAGGACTACGACGTGATCAAGCGCGTGCTGCCGCGCAATGAGGTCATGGGACTCTTCCAACAGCGCGGCGAGGACTACAAGCTGCGGCTGATCGAGGACATGCCGGACGAGCAGCAAATGGGCATGTATTTCCACCAGGAATACGTGGACATGTGCCGTGGGCCGCATGTGCCCAATACGCGCTTTCTCAAGGCGTTCAAGCTCACCAAGCTGGCCGGAGCCTACTGGCGCGGCGATGCCAGGAACGAACAGCTCCAGCGAATCTACGGAACAGCCTGGGCCGACAGGAAGCAGCTCGATGCCTATCTCCGACGGATCGAAGAGGCCGAGAAGCGCGACCACCGCAAGCTGGGCCGCGAACTGGATCTGTTCCATTTTCAGGAAGATGCGCCCGGAGCCGTGTTTTGGCATCCGCGCGGCTGGGCCGTTTTCCAGGAGTTGATCGCCTACATGCGCCGCCGACAGCAGGACGCAGGCTATGTGGAGGTGAATTCGCCCGACGTGATGGATCGCAGCCTGTGGGAAATCTCCGGCCACTGGCAGAACTACCGCGACCATATGTTCACCACCGAAACCGAGGATGGCCGCGCCCTCGCGCTCAAGCCCATGAACTGCCCCGGCAGCGTGCTGCTGTATCGCCTCGGCCTCAAAAGCTACCGCGATCTGCCGATTCGCATGGGCGAGTTCGGCAAGGTGCATCGCTACGAACCTTCCGGCGCGCTGCACGGACTGCTGCGCGTGCGCCACTTCACGCAGGACGACGCCCACATCTACTGCACACCGCAGCAGATGGACGCCGAGTGCCGCGAGGTCGTGGCCCTGGTGCTCGACATCTACCGCCAGTTCGGCTTCGAGGATGTGCGCATCAAGCTCTCGACCCGTCCTGAGAACCGCATGGGCGATGAGGCAACGTGGGACTTGCTCGAAGGCGCGCTGGTTCAGGCGCTGGACGGCATGGGCCTGGCCTACCGCATTAATCCAGGCGAAGGCGCCTTCTACGGCCCCAAGCTCGAATTCGTGCTGCGTGATGCCATCGGCCGCGACTGGCAGTGCGGAACCCTCCAGGTGGACATGAACCTGCCTGAACGCTTCGGTATCGAGTACGTCGATGAAGACGGCCAGCGCAAGCGCCCGGTCATGCTGCACCGTGCATTGTTCGGTTCGCTGGAGCGTTTCACCGGCATTCTGATCGAGCACCACGCGGGCAAGCTGCCGGCCTGGTTGGCGCCGATGCAGGTGATGGTGTTGTCGATCACCGAGGAACATGCCCCCTACGCACAGGACGTGGCACGGCTTCTGCGGAGTGCCGGGCTGCGCTGCGAAGCCGATGTGCGCAACGAGAAGATCGGCTACAAGATCCGCGAGCAGACTTTGCAGCGCATCCCCTTTCTGCTGGTCGCCGGGGCCAAGGAGCGCGACACAGGCTCCATTGCCATCCGCAGCCGTGACGGGCAAGACCTGGGCGTGTTGCCCTTGATGGATGCCGTGGCGCTGCTGTTGCGGGCATCGCAGGCACCGGACGCCGCTGCACGCAGCGAGGCGCAACGCCGCCTGTGCCTTCGTCTGAACCGCCAGCACACCGCTGGCGAAGCTGTGGTTGACCCGCTGGAGACTGCCCCATGAATGTCACCGGCAACGTCATCACGCCATCGGCGAGCCGACACGGTGATCTTCTGGTGCGGGGTGCAACCGTCATGACGCCCAGCGGGGCCGAGCGCATCGACGTGGCCTGCGCGCAAGGTCGGATCGTTGCGCTTGGCGATCTTCGTGACACATGGAGCGCCAACACCACGCTGGATGCTGCCGGCCTGCATGTATTGCCCGGTGTCATCGACAGTCAGGTGCATTTCCGCGAACCGGGCCTGATGCACAAGGAAAACCTGGAGGCGGGCACGCGCGGGGCGGTGCTGGGCGGCGTCACCACCATCTTCGAGATGCCGAACACGGCCCCGCTGACCCTGAGCGCAGCCGACCTGCAAGCCAAGCTGGACGCCGCCAAGGGACGCGCGTGGTGCGACCACGCTTTCTACGTCGGCGGATCGGCAGTGAACGCTGAGCAGCTGGCCGAGCTGGAGAACTTGCCCGGCTGCGCCGGCGTCAAGATCTTCATGGGCAGTTCCTTCGGCGATCTCCTGGCAGACGACGAAGAGGTGCTGCGGCGCATCCTGCGCCATGGCCATCGGCGCATGGCCGTGCATGCGGAGGACGAAGCCCGGCTGCGCGAGCGCAAGCACGTTGCCCTGGAAAGCACGGACGTGTGCCAGCACCCCGTCTGGCGGGATGTGGACAGTGCGTTGATGGCGACGCAGCGCATCGTGCGGCTGGCCGCCGAGTGCGGCCGACGCCTGCATGTCCTGCATGTCTCCACCGCCGAGGAAATGGCGTTCCTGGCTGGTCGCAAGCATCGTGTCACGGTGGAAGTCACGCCCCACCATCTGACTTTGCAAGCACCCGAATGCTATGAACGCCTTGGCAGCCTGGCACAGATGAATCCGCCCGTGCGCGAGCAGCATCATCAGGATGCCCTATGGCGGGCGATCCGCAATGGTCTTGTCGATGTCATCGGCAGCGACCATGCGCCCCACACGCTGGTTGAGAAAGCGCGGCCATACCCCGAATCTCCCAGCGGAATGACAGGCGTACAGACGCTGCTGCCCATGATGCTCGACCATGTGCATACCGGGCGCTTGAGTCTGCAACGGCTGGTGGATTTGACCAGCGCAGGGCCGGCCCGCATCTTCGGCATCGAGGGCAAGGGGCGCATCGCGCTGGGCTACGACGCGGATTTCAGCATCGTTGATCTACGGGCACAGCGTGTTATCCACAACGACTGGATCGCCAGTGTCAGCGGCTGGACGCCGTATGACGGCCAGGCTGTCACGGGCTGGCCCATTCACACGGTGGTGCGAGGGTGCTGTGTCGTTCGGGATGAAGCCCTGACCGGAGAGCCGCAAGGCACGGCGGTTCGGTTCCTGGAATCGTGGTCACAGGAAACCAGAGGAGAGTCTGATGCCTGATTCAACCGAACTCAGAAACCGAGGCTTGAAGGCCACGCTGCCTCGGCTGCAAATCCTGGAAATGTTTCAGAAAGCAGATGTACGTCATTTGACAGCCGAAGAGGTGTATCGCCTGCTGTTCAAGCAAGGTCACGAGGTCGGTCTGGCTACCGTGTACCGCGTGCTCACACAGTTGCAGCAATCCGGCCTGCTCAAGCAGGCGCACTTCGAGGCAGGGCGAGCCGTTTATGAGCTGGATGACGGGATGCACCATGACCATCTCGTGTGTACGACCTGCGGCCGCGTTCAGGAATTCCATGATGAAGCGGTGGAACAGCGACAGCGGTTGATCGCTTCGGAATATGGCTTCGAGGTCGTCGAGCATTCCCACATCCTTTACGGCCGCTGCACCACACCTCAATGCGAACATCGCCGCCGTACTGGATAAGTCATAACGAGGAAAACACATGAACTCCAATACTGATACGTCCCGCTCCACCAAGGCCTCTGCGCCAGTGGCGTTGCACGCCAGAACGTCCGTTGAACAGGTCGAGGAAGGCCGGGAACTGGCGCCCAAGTTCGATCAGGATGGCCTGATCGCTTGCATTACCACCGATGCCGACAGTGGCGACGTGCTGATGCTGGGCTACATGAACCACGAAGCCTTGGTGAAGACTGTTCAAACTGGGGAAGCGCACTACTGGAGTCGATCGCGGAAAACGCTGTGGCACAAAGGGGCAACCAGCGGCTTGGTGCAAGTAGTCGAAGAAATGCGCATCGACGATGACCAAGATGCGGTATGGCTACGTGTTCGCGTATCCGGCTCCGGTGCGAGTTGCCACGTCGGCTATCGCTCATGCTTTTACCGGCGCATTCCAGTTGGCAAAGAGCATGAAGCAGGAAAGGAACTGGTATTCACCGAGTCGAGCAAGACCTTTGATCCCAAACTGATCTATGGAGATGTACCCAACCCGACACTTCTGTAAGCAGAACGTCGCACTTGATGATGTAGGGGGGGGGAGCAGAATGGAAATTCGCCATCTTCGTTGCTTTCTCGCAGTGGCTGAAGAACTTCACTTCGCCCGCGCTGCCGAGCGGCTGCATATCGACCAGTCGCCTCTGTCGCGCACCATCAAAGAGTTGGAGGAAGAACTTGGCGCTCGTCTTTTCGTGCGCACGACTCGCAGTACACAGCTGACACGCGCGGGACGGCTATTCCTGGAGCATGTTCCGCGTGTCTTCTCGGCAGTAGATCAAGCCCGCGATAGCGTCAAGTCTGTTACCAACGGCTTTCACGGCCAACTGCGCATCGCGTTGTCTGACGGCATCACACCATCGCGGCTCCCAGCATTGCTAGCACGTAGCCGTGAAGAAGATCCCGAAGTGGAGATTCGACTATTTGAAGTTCCACTGGCTCAGCAACTCAAGGGTTTGCACGACGACCTGTACGATGCTGGCTTCTCCATGGCTGCAGATGCAGGCGATGGCATCATCGCCACTCCCGCGTGGGAGGACGAACTAATGGTTGCGGTGCCGGCTCGCCATCCAGTGCTCACCTTCAAGCGAGTTCCACTGCAAGAAGTACTGCGATACCCATTGGTGCTGGGCGACCCAGCCATCTGCGAGGGTCATGCGCGTCAGGTTGACCGGCTTCTTCGTAAGTGCGAACAAGAGCCACTTATCGTCCAGAGGGTAGCGACCTTCGACGTGATGATGACCTTGGTTTCCGCCGGCATCGCTTTGGGTTTGGCAGGTGCGGCGCATATTTCTTCCAGTCGCGAGTCTGGCGTCGTCCCTCGACGCATAGCTGGTACGCCAACCATGCTCACAACCTATCTTCTGCGACGTGATGCAGCGCCGACTGAGATGCTGATCCGGTTCATTGAACGTGTGGCCTTCATTGATTCGGGGGATGACCTAAATACCGGCAATGACGCCTAGCCCATCCAATGAAAGGACTGGAACCATGAACAAAGTGATGTTGCTGATGTTGGCCGCCACCTTGACTGCATGCGGCCCCTCTCACCCCTCGGAAACCGTGGATACGCTCGTCGCCAATCCCGAGCGCATCAAGGAGATTCAACGGCAATGCAAAGAGGGTCGAGCAAAGGTCAGCGACGAACTTTGTTTGCGTGCCGCCGAAGCTGCTAAACGGCGATTTTTCGGGGATCGGCCCGAGCAAAAATCCAAGTAGTCCCCTCGCAGTCGTTTCGCAGCGACAAACTTCTCGCTGTTACCTAACCACGCCGCAGCGCGCTTGCGCTTGCGGCGTTTTTATTGTCTTCGCCACAGCAAGAAGTCTGGCTCATTCGGCCTCAATCCTCGCCACAACGGTCTTTGACCGGCACTTCCCACGGCATTGATCCTGATGCCTGCGGCACGTTCCTGTGCCGCGATGGGAGGTCAGTCAATGCAAGGGACGAACGTGCTGTTCGGTCAGATCGCCGTGGTATTCGGCATCGTGATCGTCGGCGTGTGGGCAGCCACACAATGGACAGCCGCCGCCCTGGGCTATCAGCTACGCCTTGGCTCGCCCTGGTTCGACTTCTTCGGCACGCCGGTCTATCACCCCTGGCGGCTGTTCGAGTGGTGGTTCTTCTTCGATGCCTACGCTCCGCGCGTCTTTGACATTGGCGGTGCCATCGCGGGCGGCAGCGGCCTGGTGGCCGTGCTGGTCGCCATCGGCATGTCGATCTGGCGCTCGCGGCAATCGCGCCTGGTCACGACCTACGGCTCGGCACGCTGGGCGAACGCGGATGACATTCGCAAGGCCGGCCTCACGCAGCCGGCCGGCGTGTTCCTCGGCCAGCACGAACGCCAGTACCTGCGCCACGAAGGCCCGGAACATGTCCTGACCTTCGCGCCCACGCGCAGCGGCAAAGGTGTCGGCCTGGTAGTGCCGACCTTGTTGAGCTGGCCTGCGTCCGCTGTCATCCACGACATCAAGGGAGAGAACTGGAGCATCACCGCAGGTTGGCGCTCGCGCTTCTCGCACTGCCTGCTGTTCAACCCCACCGATGCGAAGTCGGCAGCCTACAACCCGCTGCTGGAAGTCCGGCGCGGCGCGCATGAAGTGCGCGACGTGCAGAACATCGCGGACATCCTGGTCGATCCCGAAGGCGCGCTGGAGCGGCGCAATCACTGGGAGAAGACTTCGCACGCGCTGCTGGTCGGGGCCATCCTGCATGTGCTTTATGCCGGCCAAGACAAGACGCTACGCGGCGTCGCTAACTTCCTTTCCGATCCGGCTTGCCCATTCGAGCTGACGCTGCACCGGATGATGACCACGCCGCATTTTGGCGATGGGCCGCACCCTGTTGTTGCGTCTGCGGCCCGTGAGGTTCTGAACAAATCGGACAACGAACGCTCGGGCGTGCTGTCCACGGCCATGTCGTTCCTGGGCCTCTACCGCGACCCTACGGTGGCCGAAGTCACGTCGCGTTGCGACTGGCGCATTGCCGACCTGATCGCGGCCGAGCATCCGGTGTCGCTGTATCTGGTGGTGCCGCCTTCGGACATTTCGCGGACGAAGCCGCTCATTCGGCTGATCCTCAATCAGATCGGGCGGCGACTCACCGAATCGCTCGACGGCTCCGACGGTATCGAGCGCCGCCACAAGCTGCTGCTGATGCTCGACGAGTTCCCCGCACTCGGGCGGCTCGACTTCTTCGAGACGGCACTGGCCTTCATGGCCGGCTACGGCATCCGCAGCTTCCTCATCGCGCAGTCGCTGAACCAGATCGACAAGGCGTATGGGCAGAACCATTCGATCCTCGACAACTGCCATGTGCGCGTGACGTTCGCCACCAACGACGAACGCACCGCCAAGCGCATCTCCGAGACGCTGGGCACAGCCACCGAGCTGCGCGCCCAGCGCAACTACGCGGGCCACCGGCTCGCGCCGTGGCTGGGCCACCTGATGGTGTCGCGCCAGGAAACCGCGCGCCCACTGTTGACGCCGGGCGAGGTCATGCAGCTTCCGCTCGACGAAGCCGTGGTGATGGTGGGAAGCAGTCCGCCGATCAGGGCCAAGAAGCTGCGCTACTACGCAGACGGCAATTTCAAGCGGCGCGTGCTTCCGCCGCCCGTGCTCACGGCCGGGCGTTATACCGACGTGCCGCCCTCGCGGGCCGATGACTGGAGCGGGCTGGCGATTCCCGCTGTGCCTGCCGTACCGGCTTCGGCTCCCGTTCCCATTGATGAGCTGGGCAGTGCCGACGACGGCGGCGGCCCGCGCCGTCAGCCCGAACTCTCCGAAACCGTCGCCTACGCCCCCGAGCTGGCCGCGTCCGCAGCCGACCTCAGGTTGCTCGATGACGACGACCTGCCGCTTCCCCTTCCTCGCCAGCTTGATCCGGCCATGCAGCGCACGGCCCGGCTGGCTTCCCTCGACCCCAACGACGGAATCGAGCTATGAGCCACTACCGCCTCAACCTGTTCATCCAACCGGAGCACGCCAAGCGCCTGGACGAGCTGGCCGCCAAGAAAGGCGTATCGAAATCCAGCATCGTCGCGGCGGCGCTTGCATCGTGGCTATCGCCCGATGCCGCCGACCAGCGCGAGGCGGCCATTGCCAAGCGGCTGGATCGCCTTTCGCGCCAAGCCGAGCGCATGGGGCGCGACCAGAACATCCAGATCGAAACGCTGGCGCTGTTCATCCGCTACTACCTCACGGTCAGCACGCCAGTTCCCGAGGTGCACCAAGACGCGGCGCGTGCCCAGGGCAAGGCGCGGTTCGAGCAGTTCGTGGAGCAGTTGGGCCGTCACCTGCTGCGCGGGCGCAGCCTGGTGCGTGACGTGGTGGAGGAACTGCACCCCCAGGATCGTGAGTTTGGGATGCGCATGGATGACGCGGCGGCAGTTGCCGAAGCGCAGGAGCGCGTCTCATGAGCGCCGCGCCTTCGTCCTTCGTCACCTCGCTCGACCGCCGTATTCAGATGCTGCGCACGGCGATGGGGCCGCTGATCGCCGCCGCGCTCGAAGACCCGGACGTGGTGGAAGTGATGCTCAACCCCGACCGGACGCTATGGGTGGATCGCCTGTCCTCGGGCCGCGCGCCGATGGGCGTGGAGCTGTCCGAGGCCGACGGCGAGCGAATCATCCGCCTTGTCGCCGCCCACGTTGGCGCAGAAGTCCATCGCGGCCAGCCGTTGCTGTCGGCCGAGCTGCCCGAAACCGGCGAACGCTTCGAGGGCATCTTGCCGCCGGCAGCGCCGGGGCCGGCCTTCGCGCTGCGCAAGCGCGCCATCGGCGTGATTCCGCTGGAGCGGTACGTCATCGACGGAATGATGACCAGCGCGCAGGCGGGCTTTCTCGTTCGCGCCGTGCGCGAGCGGCAGAACATCCTGATCGCCGGGGCCACCAGCAGCGGCAAGACCACGCTCGCCAATGCGCTACTGGCCGAGATCGCAGCCACCGGCGACCGCGTGCTGGTGCTCGAAGACACGGTGGAGCTGCAATGCGCGGCCCGCGACCACGTACCGCTGCGCACGCGCGCAGGCGTCGTATCTATGACCGACCTGGTGCGCTCGTCCATGCGCTTGCGCCCGGATCGCGTCGTGGTCGGCGAGGTGCGCGGCGCCGAGGCGCTGGATCTCATCAAGGTCTGGGGCACCGGCCATCCGGGTGGCATCGCCACCGTACACGCCGGCTCCGCGCTGGGCGCGCTGCTGCGCCTGGAGCAACTGATTCTCGAAGTGGCGGTGAACCCGCCCCGTGCGCTGATCGCGGAAGCGGTCAACGTGGTCATCCACATCGCCGGGCGCGGACGCAAGCGCCGCATCGAGAGCATCGCCCGCGTCGTCGGTTTCGACGGCGTGGGCTACCAACTGGCGGACGCGCTGGAAGCGCCGTTTCCCGAGCTGCTGCCGCAGTCCGACCTTTCCTCCCTGTCCCCTGACCACTCTGGAGAACTTCCATGACGCACGTTGATGCTTTCCGTATTTCCGTAAATCCGCTTGCCCGGCCCGCGCGCCTGGACGGTCTGGCTCGCCCGGCCATGCAAGGCTTGATGCTCGCTGCCTTCATGTTGCTGCTTGCGGGCACCGCGCAGGCTGCGGGTTCCTCGATGCCGTGGGAAGGCCCGCTGCAATCCATCCTCGAATCCATCCAGGGGCCGGTGGCGCGCATCGTCGCGGTCATCATCATCATTGCCACTGGCCTTGCGCTCGCCTTCGGCGACACGTCCGGCGGCTTCCGCAAGCTGATCCAGATCGTCTTCGGTCTATCCATCGCCTTTGCGGCTTCGAGCTTCTTCCTGTCGTTCTTCAGCTTCTCCGGCGGGGCCGTCGTATGAGTGCCCCGGACACCTTCGCGGCCGGGTTCGAGGTGCCGCTGCATCGCTCGCTCACCGAGCTGATCTTGCTGGGCGGCGCACCGCGCACCGTGGCGATCGCCAATGGCACGTTGGCCGCCGCTGTCGGGCTGGGCCTGCAACTGTGGATTCCCGGTGTCGTGCTCTGGATCGTCGGCCATTCGCTGGCGATGTGGGGCGCGCGCGTCGATCCGCAGTTCATGGCCGTGTTCGCGCGGCACATCAAGCACCGCCCGTTGCTGGACGTGTAGGGGAGGACGCCGCGATGCTGAACCTCGCCGAATACCGCCAGCGCCCGGCCTTGCTCGCCGACTGGCTGCCCTGGGCCGGGCTGGTGGCGCAGGGCGTCGTCTTGAACAAGGACGGCAGTTTCCAGCGCACGGCGCGCTTTCGTGGCCCCGACCTCGACAGCGCGACGCAAGGCGAGCTGATCGCCACATCGGCGCGCTTGAACAACGCGCTGCGCCGCCTGGGTTCGGGCTGGGCGCTTTTCATCGAAGCCGAGCGCCGGCCTGCCGCCGACTACCCGCACTCCGATTTTCCCGAACCGCTGTCCTGGCTGGTCGATGAAGAACGCCGCGCCGCTTTCGAGGATTCTGGCAACCACTTCGAGAGCAGCTATCACCTGACGCTGGCCTACCTGCCATCCGAGGAATCCCGTGCTCGGGCCGCGGGCCTGCTATACGAAAACCGGCCGACCGAAGGCGTGGATTGGCGCGAACGGCTGCACGCATTCGTCGCTGAAACGGATCGCATCTTCGACCTGCTCGATGGCGTGATGCCGGAAATCGCGTGGCTCGATGACAGCCAGACGCTGACCTACCTGCACGCGACCGTCTCGACGCGACGCTATCGCGTCGGCGTTCCCGAAGTGCCGTTCCACATCGACGCGCTGCTGACGGACTCCGCGCTGGTCGGGGGCTTTGCACCCATGCTGGGCGACCAGCACTTGCGTGTGGTGTCGGTGCGGGGCTTCCCGACCTCAACCTGGCCGGGGATTCTGGACGACCTCAACCGCCTGGGCTTTGCGTATCGCTGGAGTACGCGCTTTCTGTGCCTGGACAAAGCCGAGGCGGAAAAAGAACTCACCCGTCTGCGCCGCCAGTGGTTTGCGAAAAGGAAGAACGTCATCGCGCTGCTGCGCGAAACGATTTTCCAGCAGGAAAGCCCGCTGGTCGATACCGACGCCAACAACAAGGCCGCCGATGCGGATGCTGCGTTGCAGGAGCTGGGCAGCGATCAAGTCGCCTTCGGCTACCTGACGGCGACCGTCACTGTCATGGATGCAGACGCTACTGTGGCCGACGAGAAGCTGCGGATGGTGGAGCGTGTGATTCAGGGCCGGGGTTTCGTGACGATCCCCGAAACCTTGAACGCCGTGGATGCGTGGCTGTCCTCGATCCCCGGCAACGCCTATGCGAATGTGCGCCAGCCCATCGTCTCGACGCTGAACCTGGCGCACATGATGCCGGTGTCGGCGGTATGGGCCGGCCAGGAGCGCAATGCGCATCTCGATGGCCCGCCGCTGATCGTCACGCGCACAGACGGCGCGACGCCGTTCCGGCTGGTGACGCACATCGGCGACGTGGGCAACACGCTGGTGGTTGGCCCCATCGGCATGGGCAAGTCGGTGTTGCTGGCGACGATGGCGATTCAGTTCCGCCGCTATCGCGGCTCGCGCATCTTCGCCTTCGACATGGGGCGTTCGATCCGTGCGGCCATCCTGGGCATAGGCGGCGAGCACTACGACCTGGGCGCGGATGACGAGATCGCCTTCCAGCCGCTCGCACGCATCGACCGCGAGGGCTACCGCACCTGGGCCAGCGAATGGGTGGAAGGCCGCCTGCTGCACGAAGGCGCGGCCGTCGGCCCGGACGAGAAGGCGGCCATCTGGTCTGCGCTGGGGAGCCTGGCCAGCGCGCCGGTGGAGCAGCGCACGCTCACGGGCCTGACGGCGTTGCTGCAATCGAACACGTTGCGCCAGGCACTCGCGCCCTACGTCCTGGGCGGCGCGCACGGCAGGCTGCTGGATGCCGACCATGACCGCCTCGGCACGGCCGATGTGCAGGCGTTCGAGATGGAGGAGCTGATGCACAGCAAGGCCGCTGTGCTCGCGGTGCTGCGCTATTTGTTCGCGCGTTTCGAGGAGCGGCTGGATGGTGCGCCCACCTTGCTGATCCTCGATGAAGCGTGGTTGTTCCTCGATGACCCGGTGTTTGCGGCGCGCATCCGCCAGTGGCTCAAGACGCTGCGCAAGAAGAACGTCAGCGTCATCTTCGCCACGCAGTCGCTCGCGGACGTGAAGGACTCGGCCATCGCGCCGGCCATCATCGAAAGCTGCGCGAGTCGGATTTTCTTGCCGAACCCGCAAGCGACCGAACCGCAGATTCGCACGATCTACGAGGGCTTCGGCCTCAACAGCCGGCAGATCGAGATCGTAGCCACCGCGCAGCCCAAGCGCGACTACTACTACCAATCCCGCCTCGGCAACCGCGTGTTCGACCTCGACCTGGGGCCGGCGACGCTGGCCTTCGCGGGCGCTTCCACGCCGCAAGACCAGCGAGACATGGACCGCGTGCTGGCCGACGCCGGCGTGCCCGGCTTCGCGGGCGCCTGGCTGCGCCATCGCGGCCTCGATTGGGCGGCTGACCTGCTGCCCTCGTTCCCCGGCCTCGCGCCGGGTTCCCTCCGTACCGCTGACCACCCCCAGGAGAACCAGCCATGAAATTGCATACCCCCAAACTCGCCGCGCTGACCGCTGTCTGCGTGCTCGCCTTCGGCATCGCGCAGCCCGCGCATGCCTTGTTCGGCGTCGGCGACATCGTGCTCGACCCGACCAATCTGGTGCAAAACACGCTCACCGCCGTTCGCACGCTGGAGCAGATCAACAACCAGATCCAGCAACTCCAACACGAAGCGCAGATGCTCATCAATCAGGCGCGCAATCTGGCCAGCCTGCCGTCCAGCGTGGTGGGCCAGTTGCGCGCGAACCTGGCGACCACCCAGCGCCTCATCGCGCATGCCAAGGGCCTGGCCTACGACGTGACGAGCATCGACCGGGAGTTCGCGCGCCTGTATCCCGAGAAGTACGCCGCCACGGTGAGCGGCAATCAGATGTACCTCGATGCGCAGGAGCGTTGGAAGAACACGCTGGGCGGCCTGCAAACCACCATGCAGATGCAAGCGCAGGCGTCGCAGAACCTGAGCGACGACGAAAGCGTGCTGGCCGACCTCGTGGGCAAGAGCCAGTCGGCCGAGGGCGCGCTGCAGGCGATGCAGGCCATGAACCAGTTGCTGGCCTTGCAGGCCAAGCAGTCGATCCAGACACAGCGGCTCCAGATCACGCAGGATCGGGCTGCCGCGCTGGAACTGGCGCGGCAGGCGGCCGCCACGGAGCGCGGGCGCGAGGTGACGCGCCGGTTCCTGGGCAGTGGTACGCCGTACACGCCGCAAGCCGTCGATTTCTACAACCACTGACGAGGTGCGACATGAAGCACGCGCCCGTCCTGCTCGCCGTCGCTGTTCCTGCGCTCCTGCTGGCCGGCTGCGACCGGCCGCAACCGCTGTCGGTGGACACGCTGGCCACCGATCCGTCCCGGCTGCACGCGCTGCGCGCGCAGTGCCGCGCGGGCAACCACGACGGCGCGTTTTGCGCGCAGGTAGCCAAAGCCGACCTGCGGCGCTTTCTCTCTGGTCAGGCCGGGCCGGACGAGTACCAGACACTGGCCGACCTGCCGCCAATCCCGCCCAGCTTCGATGAACCCACCGATGGCAGCGCGGCAATCGCTTTGCCTGGGCAGGAGGACTCGCCATGAACGACGTAACGATCATCGACCGCTTCCTCGATACCTTCTCGCGCTATATCGACTCGGGCTTTGGCTTGCTGCATGGCGAGGTGGCGTTTCTGACCACCACGCTGATCGTCATCGACATGACGCTCGCCGGGCTGTTCTGGGCGATGAGTCATGCCACCGGCCAGGGTGAGGACGTGATCGTCAAGTTGATCCGCAAAGTGCTGTATGTGGGCGCCTTCGCCTACATCATCGGCAATTTCAACTGGTTGACGGGCATCGTTTTCCGCTCATTCGCGGGCCTGGGCCTGACGGCCAGTGGTTCGACCCTGAGCATGGAGAACTTCCTGCAACCGGGCCGGCTGGCGAAAGTCGGCATCGACGCCGGGGCGCCGATCCTGAAACAGATCGGCGACATGGCGGGCTTTCCCGAAGTGTTCGTGAACATCACGCCCATCGTCGTGATGTTCCTCGCGTGGCTGATCGTCCTGCTGTGCTTCTTCGTGCTGGCGATCCAGCTTTTCATCACGCTGATCGAGTTCAAGCTGACCACGCTCGCCGGCTTCGTGCTGGTGCCGTTCGCGCTGTGGAACAAGACCGCGTTTCTGGCCGAGAAGGTACTGGGCAACGTGGTGTCCTCGGGCATCAAGGTGCTGGTGCTCGCCGTCATCGTCGGCATCGGCACGGGTCTGTTCGCGGAGTTCCAGACGACACCGAACGAGCCATCCATCGACCATGCGCTGGTCGTGATGCTGGCCTCGCTCGCCATGCTCGCGCTCGGCATCTTCGGGCCAGGCATCGCCACGGGCCTTGTGTCTGGCGGCCCGCAGCTCGGCGCGGGCGCAATGGCCGGCGCGGCGCTGGGCGCGGCCGGCGCTGTCGTGGCCGTCGGCGCCGCAGCCACGGGCGTCGGCGGCGCGGTAGCCGCTGGAGCGCGCATGGCGCCTGCTGTCGCCAAGCTGGCCGGCAGCGGAGCGCGGGCCGCTACCGGAGCGGCTAGCAGCGCACGGTCAGCGTTTCAGGCGGGTTCTGCATCCGCCGGCGGCGGCCTCAAGGGCGCTGCCGCTGGTGTCGGCAATGTCGCCAAGACCGGCGCGCAGGCGACCGGGCAGAAGGTGGCTGAGGGCGCGCGCTCGATGAAGGAGCGCGTCGCCGCTGCCTTCCGGCCCGATGACGCCGGATCGGCGTCGGGGGCCGGTGCCGCGCAGGCGGCAACCGAGTCAACCCCATCCGCTGCGCAACCCGCCTGGGCCAAGCGCCTGCACCGCAGGCAACAGCTCACCCATGCCGCGACCACGGCCGCCCACACGCTGCGCGGTGGCGACGGTGGCAGCTCCAGCCAAGGGCCAAGCCTTCGTGATTCCGATTCCTGATCCTCAAGGAGAACTCCCATGCGATTCAAACGACCGCAGGTGCGCTACGCCGATACGCCGCAGCCTGCCACCCCGTACCAATCCGCCGCCCAGGTCTGGGACGAACGCATCGGCTCGGCCCGTGTGCAGGCGAAGAACTGGCGTTTCATGGCCTTCGGCTGCCTCACGCTGGCCGTGCTGATGGCGGGCGGCCTGGTCTGGCGCTCGGCGCAATCCATCGTCACGCCCTACGTCATCGAGGTGGACAACGCGGGTCAGGTGCGTGCTGTCGGCGAGGCCGCCACGCCGTACCGGCCCAGCGATGCGCAGATCGCCTACCACCTGGGCCGCTTCATCGACCTGGTGCGCTCGCTGTCCATCGACCCCATCGTGGTGCGGCAGAACTGGCTCGATGCCTACGACTACACGACCGACAAGGGCGCCGTGGTGCTCAACGAGTACGCCCGCGTGAACGATCCGTTCGCGCGCATCGGCAAGGAGTCGGTGACGGTGCAGATCACCAGCGTGACCCGCGCCAGCGACACGTCTTTCAACGTGCGCTGGACGGAGACGCGCTTCGTCAATGGCGCGCTGGATCGCACCGAACGATGGAACGCGGTGATTTCCACGGTGCTGCAAACCCCGCGCACCGAGCAGCGCCTGCGCAAGAACCCCTTGGGCATCTACGTCAACGGCCTGTCGTGGAGCCGCGAACTGGAAGCGAACGAAGGAGCAAAACCATGAATGATCTTTTCCGTAAATCCGCCTTGCCGGTGATGCTTCTGGCTTCGACCGTGCTGTTCTCAGGCTGCGCTACGCAGGGCAAGCCGCCGCCGTCCATCTCGCTCGATGAGCCGGTACAGGCCCAGCCGCTGCCGGAGTCGCCTGCGCCTGTGGAGGTGGTGGCCGTGCCGCAGGTGCTGCCGATGCCTGCGCAGATGAAACCTGTGCCGGATGCCAAGCCCACGCCAGAACCCGCCGATGAAACCTTGCGCGTATCCCGCGCGAATGCCGAAGCGCGCATTGCACCGACGCGCGAGGGCTACGTCAACGCGATTCAGGTGTGGCCTTTCACCGATGGCGCGCTGTATCAGGTCTATGCGGCCGTGGGCCGCGTGACCGTGATCGCGCTCCAGCCGGGCGAGGAGCTGGTGACGGTGGCCGCTGGCGATACCGTGCGCTGGATCGTCGGGGACACATCGAGCGGCAGCGCTGACGCGCTGCGCGTCAATGTGATGGTCAAACCGATCCGCTCGGGCCTGAAGACCAATCTCGTCATCACCACCAGCCGGCGCACCTACCTGCTGGAACTGACCTCGACCGAGAAGACCTGGATGGCTTCGGTGTCCTGGGAGTACCCGAAGGACAAGATGCTGGCCCTGCAGCGCCAGGCGCAGGCGGCCAGCGCCGCCGCGCCGGTCGATAGCGGCCTGTCGCTGGAGAAGATCCGTTTCCGCTATGCCATCAGCGGCAGCAATCCGCCGTGGAAGCCGCTGCGTGCTTTCGATGACGGCGAGAAGGTCTACATCCAGTTCCCGCCCGGCATCGCCCAGGGCGAGCTGCCGCCGCTGTTCGTGATCGGCGCACAAGGCGACGGGCAACTGGTGAACTACCGATTCCGTGCGCCGTACTACATCGTTGATCGCCTGTTCGGCGCGGCCGAACTGCGCCTGGGCGGGGACAAAGGCGACGTGGTGCGGATTGAGCGCACGGACGGCACACGGAGGAACTGACCATGAGCCAGGACGATTCCCCTGATCTTGCTCCGCAGGCGGGCAAGGTCGCGCCCGAGGCGGTGGCGCTGCGCGCCCAGCCGCGCCCGGTCACGCGCCTGAACCGGCGCACGCTGGCCATCCTCGTCGGCGTCCTGTCGGTCGCCGTGCTCGGGGCCACGATCTGGTCATTGCAGCCGCACCGGCGCGGCACGGGCGAGCAGACCGAGCTTTACAACGTCGATCGCGTGTCGAAGTCCGAGGGGCTGGATGGCCTGCCTTCCGACTACTCGAAGCTGCGCAAGGCGCCGGAGCTGGGGCCGCCGCTGCCGGGCGACCTGGGGCCGGCCATCGTGAAGTCGCAGCAGCCGGTGACGCCGACGTATGCGCCGCCGGGACATGATCCGGCGGATGCGTGGCGCAAGGAGGCCGATGCGGCGGCGAACTCGTCGGTGTTCTTCCGCTCGGGCAACCAAGGCAAGGCCACCGCGCCGGTCACGGCGCAAGCCGCTGCGGCTGCGCCCGGCAGTGCCTTGGCGGGTTTCGACCCGCTGGCCGCTGGCCCGGCCTCGACGGCGGCCCAGCCATCCGACCCCACCGCCGTGCAGAACCGGCAAGACCAGAAAGAGGCTTTCCTGAAAGGCGGCTCTACGGAAACCCGCAATTCCGGCAATCTGCAAATGCCATCGTCGCCGTATCAGGTCATGGCCGGAACGGTGATCGCCGGGGCGTTGGTGACGGGCATCAAGTCGGATTTGCCCGGCGACGTGATCGCCACGGTGACGGAGCCGGTCTATGACACGGCCACGGGCAAGTTCCTGCTGATCCCGCAAGGATCGCGCATCCTGGGCAAGTACAACAGCCAGGTGAGCTATGGGCAAAGCCGCGTGCAGGTGGTGTGGAGCCGCGTCATCTTGCCGGACACGTCTTCGCTGAAGCTCGACAACCTGGCAGGCACCGATGCCGCCGGCTACGCTGGCCTGGAGGATGGCGTCGATTGGCACTGGGATCGCGTCTTTGCCGGCGCGGCGCTGACCACGCTGCTGGGCGTGGGCGCCGAGCTGGCCGCGCCGCAGAACCGGCAGGGCGGCAACCGCATCGTGATCGCCGGGCGCGATAGCGCACAGGACAGCATCAATCAGGTCGGCCAAGAGATGGCCCGGCGCAACATGAACATCCAGCCGACGCTGACCGAGCGTCCGGGTCTGCCGGTGCGCATCATCGCCAACCGTGACCTCGTGTTGCGGCCGTACCAGCCTATGTTCTTCAACCGTGGAGTTGCGAAATGAACACCACCAGGAAGTTGCGGCTTGGGCCGCTGCCCAAGGTCGAAAGCGTCAAGCTGGCCTTTGCGTGCCCGGTCAGCCTGAAAGCCGACCTCGACCGTTACGCCGCGCTGCACGCGCAGGTGTACGGCGAAGCGGTCGATGCCACGACGCTGATCCCGCACATGCTAGAGGCCTTCATGCAAGGAGACCGTGGGTTTCAGAGAAACAGCGCTAGTAAACACGCATTGCAAAACGCTGGTGGAGTAACCATCTCCGGTTGCCGTACGCCGTGAGCATTTTGGCTATGCGTGACCTAGGTTGCGGGAGTTGGCATCGCGGCTTCGAATTTCGAGGGCTGCAAGCGGTGGGGTGAGCTACAGGTGCGCCATTCACCCACCCGCCAAGCGCTTCAGTGCTTGTGGCCGCCCTGGGCATCGTGGCCAGCCGGCTGGGCGCTGGCGTTGAGCGCACGCACGGGGGCCTTCACTTCGACCGATTCGCGCTTGCCGTCTGGGCCCTCGATGACGAGCGTCAGCGGCACCGTGTCGCCCTCCCTCACCTGCTGCTTCAGGTCCATCAGCATCACGTGGTAGCCGCCGGGCTTGAGTTCCACGGTCTTGCCCGCGGGCAGCTCGACGGCCGGCACTTGGCGCATCTTCATCACGTTGTCCTGCATGGCCATCTCGTGGACCTCGACCGCGGGCGTGAGCGGCGAGCTGGCCGAGACCAGCTTGCTGTTCTTTGCGGCCTGCAACTGCATGAAGGCGCCCGTGGCTTTCTGTTGCGGTACGGTGGCACGCACCCAGGCGTCTTTCACGGTGACCTGGGCTTGGGCGGCGGCTGCGAGCAACGAGGCAGCGACGATGGCGGTGCGGATGACGAGTTTCATGGTGTTCTCCTTGAGAGGGTTGAGGGTCAGGTGGGATTCAGGAGCCTGCGGATGTCGTCCGCGTAGTCCTGGGCGGGTTGCTCATGACGCAGGGCCAGGCGCAGCTTGCCCTGCGGGTCGTAGACGTAGCTGAGCGACGTGTGGTCCATGGTGTAGGACGCTCCCGTCGGCACTTTCTTGTAGTAGACCTTGAAGTCCTTGGCGATCTGTGCGGTGCGTTCTAGGTCGCCGTACAGCCCGATGAAGCTGGGGTCGAAGGCGGCCGTGTAGGCCTTGAGCACCTCGGGCGTGTCGCGCTCGGGATCGACCGTGACGAACAGCGTCTGGAAGCGCTCGCCATCGGGGCCGAGAAGCCGCTTGACCTCGGCCGCCCGCGCCAGGGCGGTCGGGCAGACATCGGGGCACTGGGTGAAACCGAAGAAGATCAGGATGGCCTTGCCTCGGAAGCCCGCCAGCGTGCGCTCCTTGCCATCCGGATCAGTGAGCCGGAAGTCGGTGGCGTAGGTGGCGCCGGTCAGGTCAATGCCGTGGTAGGCCGCGGATGACTTGCGCTCACACGCGGCCAGTGCAATGGCGCCAAGTGCTGCGACAACCAGTAGGATCCGTCTTCTGATTTTTTGGCTCATGCGAATTCTTTCTTTGCTCACTGCTGACTCTTAGTCAGATTGACGTCGATTGACCAATCGACCCGCAAGAAGCCGCAGTGGTTTTTCCTGAGGTTCCTAAGTCGGCTGAGTTTCATGGGTTGCCCGGCGCGGAATCCTGGCCCCTTCGCTTTTGCCAACCGAGACCAACGCCTCCCACCGCCAGGAACAGCAGCGCCAATGCCACCATGTCGTTGACGTTCAAGGCATTCATGCCACCCAGCCAACGGCCGTCGTGAAGGATGAAGTTCAGTGCCTGTCGGTCGTTGCGCCAATCCGTCATGCGGTGAATGCGCATGGTGGTCATGTCCATCCACACCGACTGGCCGCCAATGCCGTCCCCGGCCTCGGAGAATTTGGTGTCCCGGCCGCCATCGCGGATGAACACGGCCCTGGGCTGCGTGCCGGTGGCCTGGTGCACCAAATCCCTGGCCTGATCTAGGGAATTCGGATGCACGGTGCCGACCGGCTGCACAGCCGGAATCGGGTGAGACGCGTCGGGCGCACCATGCCCGAAGACACCGAACTCCAAATGCAGAGTGGTCAGCACGATGACTAGCAGGAGCAGACCGCTGACACGCCCCACGCACACATGCCATTTCACGGCGGCACGGTATGCCACGCCGCGCCGGCCGTCCAGCCACGCCATCAGACCGCCAGTGAGCAGCAGAACGGCCAGGGCCACCGTGGTCACCATCGACACCGTCAGCCAGGAAATGCCAAAGAAGTGGTAGGCATGAACGGCGTGCGCCTGCGTCACCAAAGAACTGGCCCTGTCGGTGATGCGAACGACGCGCATGTCGCGCAAATCGACGTGAACCTTGACGTGCCTGTTGCGGCTGGCCACGGCAGGGTCGTGCGTATGCGCCTCGAAAGCCTGCACCACCGCAACGTGGTCGCCGGACAGCGTGATGACCTGACCTTTTCGGCCAACGGCCTGCCGGGCCAGTTCGTGCGCCTGGTCCCATGAGCCCACGCGCACAGGCTCTTGCAGCGCCACGTGGGGAATCGCCTGCGACGGGTAGATTCGCTCGGAGAAAGCATCGAGCAGGTCAGGATGGGTCAACCCGATGCCGAGCAGAATCGACACCAATATGAAAGGCAGGGACAGCAGCCCGGTCCAGCGATGCAGGCGGGACAGCCAGCATCGCAGCGGCGAAGAAAGTGGCGAAACGGAATGCGCAGGCATGTCGTGCTCCAATGGTGCATGGTCCACGGGTCAGAAGCGGCCTGTCAGGCCCACGGTGAAGGTGCGCCCATCCGTCCATTCCCCCTTGTTGAAGGCCTCGTAGGTCTTGCCGGTCAGGTTGTTGACCGCGAAGAACACCTCCGTCTGATGCCCCAGCGCCGGCAGTTTCGCGCTCAGCTTGGCGTCGACCTGGGTGTACCCACTGGCCCACTGGGCTTCGCTCAGGCTGTTGAAGTACAGGCCACTGACGTAGCGCGCATTGAGCGTGGCCGCCCACGCGGAGCTTGGGGCATAGGTCAGGCCTGCATTGAACTTGCGCGGGGCGACGCGAAGCGACTGGGTGCCGACCGCCCCGGGCGTGGCATGGTCACGGGCCCGCGTGTAGGAGAAATTGGCGTAGGGTTTCCATCCGTTCCCCAGGTCGCCCTGGTAAGCCAGCTCGATACCCACCACCTTGACCGCGGCGATGTTCTGCCATTGGCGCAGGCCGCTGCCCGCGTCGGTCGCGAGCGTGATCTTGTCCTCGTAGTCGGTCTGGAACAGCGACGAGCGCAGCGAGCCGCTAGGCCACCGATGGTTGACGCCGACTTCAAAGGTAGCCGAAGTCTCGGGCTTGAGGTCCGGGTTGTCCACGCGGGTGGTCGAAGGCTGCACGAACTTGAAGCTGTTCGTGGCCGGTAGGTAGGCCGTGCCGTACGAGGCATACAGGGACGTGACATCGTCAACGTGGTAGCGCACACCCAATCGAGGGTTGACGACGTGGTCTACCGAGGCCTTCCCGTTGACTGGAATGCCGTTGTCGGTCACCGGCGAGAGGACGATGCGGTCGTAGCGCATGCCGGCGGTGAGCACGAACTGGCCCAGCACCTGCTCATCCTGAACGAACAGACTGTCCACCCGGCTCTTGCTGCCCGTAACCCAGCGATCGCCGCCGACTGGCTGGCCCCATTGGTCGTGCTTGCCGGTATCGTGCGCGTACCCCGCCACCAGTTGGTTGCCAGTCCAGGGCCGGGTGTCGATGCTGGCCTGGAAGAAGGTCGAGTCGCTGATGCGCCCGCCCCGGCTGGCCAACGCCAGGTCGCCGACAGACACCACCCCCGGCTGCGTCAGGCCGTCCCAACTCCAGCGGTCGAATCCGTAATGCTGCTTCAAGCGTGTCGAGCGCAACTGGGCCTTGACCTGCGTCTGTTCGCTCAAGTCATGGCGGTACGCCAGGGTGGCAGAGCGGCCGTCCATGTTCTGATAGGCATTGGGCCGCCCGCCGTCGCTGAACGAGGCCGTGTCGTATTGCTGCAGGCCCAGACTCAACTCGTGGTCCTTGTTCGGGCGCAGATTCACCTGCAGCCCGAGTTTCCGGTCTTTCCAGCCACGCGGACCGAGATCCCATTGCCCGTATGGATTTTCTACCGGTGTGGCAACGTAGCCATCGCTGCGGCTGTCGTGCATTGACAGACGGACATCGAACACCTCTCCCGACGTGCCAACGGCCGCCGCAATCGAGCGCGTGTCGTGCGAGCCGTAGGCAGCGGAGAACTCGCCCCCAGGCCCACCTTTCCAGCGCTTGGGAATGACGTTGATGACGCCGCCGACGGTGCTGGGGCCGTACAGTGCCGATGCGGGACCGCGCAGCACCTCCACGCGCTCCACGTCCAGCAAAGAGGTGAAATTCAGCCCCCCACGCCCCATCACACTGGACACCAGAGAATCCAGTGCCAGCCCATCGACCAGGACCTGCGTCGTCGCACCGGCGGAAGAGCCGCCGACACCGCGAATCGTCGGGTACACCTGATGGGCGACACCAGGTTGGCTGACGAAGTCCAGACCCTCGAAATCGCGCAAGGCCTCGTATACGTTCTGGCGTTGCTTGGTGGCGATGGCAGAGCCGTTCAGCACGCTGATGCTCGCGGGCACCTCGTCAACCTGGCGCTCTGTTCGCGTCGCCGTCACAACGACTTCGGGCAACACGCCGTCCTTGGGCGATGCGCCGGAAGCAACGGGCGTCGGCGTCTCTGGAGAAGCCATCAACGCCGGGGAATGCAGCGCCAGCAAGGCAGCGATGGGGGTGAGCGCAGCTCGGATCGTTTTCATTTTTTCCTTTCAAGCTTATGGGTGCGTGTGATGCGCGTGCGTATCGGACTGATGCTCTCTGGACGTTTGCATCCACACAACCGCCTCGCGTTCGCCCGCACGCTCGAACGTCAGGAAGATGGAGAAGTGGTCTCCCCAATGGTCAGCCCGCGCGAGGCCAGCGTGATGGTGCTCAAAGCCGTGGCGGTCAGCAGCGCGCGCCGGGTGAGGGTGTGGTCCATGCCGAAGCTCCTGTGGATCAGGGTGTGCGCCAGGTCAGTCCGGCATAGACGGACCGGCCATCCCCAGGGAAGTAATAAGCGCCGTCGAGACCCCGGGCGTTGGCCTGCACGGCGGTCGTGGCCGCGTAGCGGCGATCGGTGAGATTGCGTCCTTCGACGAACCAGCCCCAGCCGCCACGCAAGGTGCCGCTGAGCGTGAGATTAAGCAGCGCGAAGCCGTCTGCCGCCACGGTGTTGGCATGGTCGATCCAGGTGCGCGAGGGCTGCCAGTCGAGGCTGGGTGCCACCTTGATCCAGGGTGCCGCCTGCCACTGCAGCTCGGCGCGCAGCAGGTGCGGCGGGACGCCGGCCAGGCGCTTGTTGCCATACACGGCGTCGCCGTCGAAGCGGAAGTCGTTGTAGAGGTACTGGCCGCGCAGCGTCCAGCCGGGCGCGAGCGTGCCTGTGGCCGACAGTTCCAGGCCCTGGTGGATGGTGCGATCGGCGTTGACCGTGCCCAGCGCTACGCCGCTGGCGTTGGTCATGGCCAGCAACTCGCGCCGCACGTTGGAGCGGTACAGCGCCGCGTCCCAGGTCCATTGATCGGTACGGCCACGCCAGCCAAACTCGACCGTGGTCGCGCCTTGCGCCCGTGCCAGCGGGTTCGTCGCGTTGTAGGCCACCTCGCCGAACGGAGCGGCCTCAAAGCTGCCGCTGATATTGGCGAACCACTGCGACTGCGGGGACGCGGTGTACAGCACGCCCAGCTTGGGCGACGTGCTCTCGAACTTGACGTCGTAGCTCGCGGCCGGGTTCATCAGGTTGTCCAGGCGGCGGCGTGCCTGCACGCTTTGCACGCCCGCCTGCAAGGCCCAGCGTTCGTTCAAGCCGTGCGTGTACTCGGCATAGACCGTGTTCTGGCGGCCGTCCAGTTGCGTGCGCCCTGTGGCGGCCCCCGGACTACCCGCCACGTTGGCATTGCGCCGCTCTTCGCCGTCCAGCCGAGCGAAGGAGAAGCCCGCGACCAGACGGCGCGTCAGCACGGGCGTGCCGAACTCGACCGCGACCCGCGAGTCGAGGCCGGTGTCCTGCATGTCCTGCTGCAGAATGCCGACGGTCATCGCGTGATAGCGGT
This sequence comes from Comamonas thiooxydans, assembly GCF_002157685.2. Classification (NCBI taxonomy): domain Bacteria; kingdom Pseudomonadati; phylum Pseudomonadota; class Betaproteobacteria; order Burkholderiales; family Comamonadaceae; genus Comamonas; species Comamonas thiooxydans. The sequence continues at coordinate 4,702,787 of NZ_AP026738.1, read as the reverse complement.
CTCGGTCTGCGCCGTACAGCGAGGTCGTCCAGCGAACGTCGGCACTGGGCTGCCAGGTCAGCCGCAGCGCTGCGCGCTTCTGCGTGTAATCGTTCGTGGCTTTGAGCGCGGCGTAATTGGTGCCGGCCTGGCGCGGGTTGGCGTTCATCGCCGCCAGCGAGAGGCTGCCCGGCATCTGCATGGTCGAATCGACGTACGAGAGGAAGCCGCGCAACTCCAGCGTGTCCGACAGGCGCAGACCGACATTGCCCGAAAGCCGGTCGGCCCGATAGCCCGACTGTTCGCGCCAGCCGTCCTGTTCACCCCGGCTGACGCTGAGGAATCCATCGACCACCTCGCCACGGGCCGCCAGGTTGGCTTGTGCCTGCCGCTGGCCGAACGACCCGGCCTGGACCCGCAGCGCCGCCGTGGGCGCCGTCAGGCCGGTGGGCGAAACGAAGTTGATGGCACCTCCCAGGCCGTTCGCCCCGTACTCCAGCGCATTGGCACCACGCCAGACCTCGATGTACTGCAGGGCTGCGGGGTCGATGGACTGGAAGTCGGCGGCGCCGTCGGTCTGGTTCAGCGGAATGCCGTCCTGGTAGAGCTGGATGCCGCGCATCAGGAAGCTGCGTTGGATGCCGGAGCCGCGGATCGACAGCCGAGCGTCTTGTCCGTGGCGCGTTTGCGCGACGACGCCAGGGGCGTAGGCCAGCGCATCGACGGCCGTGGCGGCGCGGCCGCTGGTGTAGCTCTGCGCATCAATGACGGCGGTTGCGCCCGCGCGCCGGTTGAGTTCCTCTCGTGCGTTCTTCAACGCTTCTGCCGCCTGGGCATCCGGGGAGGTGGAGGCCCGAACTTCGACGGTCGGAAGTGTGGCGATCGCCGATTGCGCCCAGACACTGGGCACCTGAGCCAAGGTGAGCAGGCCCGCTGCGGCAAGGGCAATGGAGAGAGGTGAAGCGTGTTGGTGCATGCGATTTCTTCTTGGGGGTATTGATGGGGTGGAGTCAGCGAGGGGGCACGGGACCTTCCGTGCGTTCCTTCTTTTGGCTTTCGAGGCGCTTGATCAGCGGATCGACACCCGCGTCGTACATGGCTTTCACCATCCACTCGACCAGCCAGCCGGTCTTCTCGGGCGTGCCGCCCTGGATCGGCGGCGCGGGGTCGTACTCCATGTCCAGCATCACGCCTTGCGTGTAGCGCTGACCCCAGTTGTCGTTGAGCAAGGCCAGGGACATGTCCATGCCGGCGGTGACGCCCGCCGAGGTCCAGTACTTGCCGTCGCGCGTGTAGCGCTCGTTGGCCGGGATGGCCTTGTATTTCTTGAGGAACTCTTCTTCGCGGTACCAGTTGGTGGAAGCGCGCCTGCCCTCCAGCAGCCCGGTGGCGCCGAGGATCCACACCCCCGTGCAGATGGCGCCGGTGTAGGTGGTGCCTCGGTCGATGGCGCGGATCCAGTCGAGGACGCGGTCGTCGTAGGACGCCTCGATGGTTCCGGTGAAGCCGCCGGGGATGATCAGGATGTCGAGTTGCTTCACGTCGTCGATCACTGTGTCGGGAATGACCTGCACGCCCATCACGGTCCTGATCGGGCCCGGTTTCACGCCAATCAGCCGCGTGGTGGCGCCTGCCTGGCCCAGGATGTAGCGCGGCCCCGTGAAGTCCAGGTCGTTGACACCGTCGTAGACCAGGATGCCGATCTGCCGAATGGGATGCTTGGGCTTGCCCAGAATCGCATCCATGACCATGGAGTGGTTCTCGGGCGTGATGTCCTGGGGCAGTTGCTGCTTCAGCGCCGCATCCTCGGCCGACAGCCGTTCAATGGCAGGCGGTTCGGCGCGCGGCGGCGCCTTGTCGCCGCAGCCGCCCAACGCCAACGCACAAGCAGCCATGGCGATGCACCATGCTCGCTTCGGAGCGCATCCAAGCGTGGACTGAGCCGCGCGCCGGGCCCACAGCCTCGGCAGGTACTGGTTCGCGTGGTCGAAATTCATCACCGATTCAGCGGCTCGACGCAGGCCGGGAGACCTTGGTCCGGGCCAGAGCGGCGTGGGCCTGCAGCTCGAAATCCTTGAACATGTCCGCCACCATGGTGGTGACGGCCGGTGGCGCCGTGCGCGGCGTCCCAGCGTCGAAGGGCGGCTCGGGGGCGTACTCGGCCAGCAACTGCACGGTCTGCGCGTAGGCTGGGTCGCGCAGCATGCCCACGATGGCCAGGCCCAGGTCCAGGCCCGCGCTGACCCCGGCACCGGTGATGCGGTTGCGGTCGCGCACCACGCGCGCTTGCACGGAAATGGCACCCGCTTCCTTCAGCAGTGCGTGCGTCGCCCAGTGCGTGGTCGCCTTGTACCCCTGCAGCAGGCCGGCCGCGCCCAGCACGAGCGAGCCGGTGCAGACGCTGGTCACGAGCTTCGCGCGCCGGCCTCTGTCTGCGACAAAGGCCAGAATCTGCGCGTCGCGCATCGCGTCGATGGTGCCCGCGCCACCGCCGGGGACGAAGAGGATGTCCAGGTCGCGCGGGCAGTGCTCCAGCGTCACCGTCGGCGAGAGAGCGAGTTGGGTGTCGCTCACCACCGGGTCCAGGGTCTTGGCGACGTGGTGCACCTTCGCCCCCATCAGTGCCGCGAACATGTGCTGCGGCCCCACGAAGTCCAGGGCGGTCATGCCCGGATAGAGCAGCATGCCGATCTGTTCCTTGCCGGTCCAGGACGCGGGCATGGCGCTCATATCGTGCGGCGCGGGCGTCTGCGCGGACACCTGGGCCGATTGGCCTTGACCCGCGTGGGTCAGCCACGGCGAGGCGGCCAGCGCGGCGGTGGCTGCGCGCAGGAAGCTGCGCCGTTCAGTGATCATCATGGCCACGTCCTGGCACTCAGTAGTCCACGCGCAGCGTGAGCTTGGCCGTGCGCGGGTTGCCCAGCTTGATCCAGTCCTGCAGGAACTGGTGGCTGCCGGTGTAGTACTTGCGGTTGAAGACGTTGTCCAGGTTGAACTGCAGAGACGCCTTGCTGGCACCGAGTGCGAATCGGTAGGCGACCATCGCATCCACGCGCGCGTAGCCCGGCAACTGGAAGGTGTTGCCCGAGTCGCCCTGGCGTTGGCTCTGTGCGAACACGCCGCCGCCGACCGTCCACTGGCTGTCAACGGCGTAGCGTGCCCAGAGGCTGGCAGTGTGCCGTGCCACGTTGGCCAGCTTCATACCCTGGTAGGTCGGGTCTTCGGTGACCTTGGCGTCGGTGTAGGCGTAGGAGCCAATCAGCGACAGCTTCTTCGTGAGCTGGCCCGACACGTCCCATTCCAGGCCGCGCGCGACCGCTTTGCCAATGGTGACCACGTTGGTCAAGGTGGGGGACAGCGGATCGGGCACGGTGGCGCCTCGGTTTCGCTTGGTCAGCTCGAACAGGGCCACGGTGGAGCTGAGCTTGCCGTCAAACAGTTCGATCTTGTGGCCGATCTCGATCTGGCGGGCGCGCTCGGAATCCAGTGCGGCGCCGGTGACCGCATCGCGGCCGTTGTTCGCGGCCACCGAGTCCTGGTATTGGGCGTAGATGGACTGGTTGGGTGCGAACTGCCACACGGCGCCCAGGCGGGGCGTGGTGAAGGATTGCTTGTTCGGCTCCGTGCCCGGCATGCCGAACACCGCGTTCGTGCGGTCATGCCGCAGCGCGCCGGTGAGGAAGACGCCGTTGCCCAGGGCGAGCTGATCCTGCACGTAGAAGCTGGTCCAGCGGCTGTGGTCGTCGTAGTCCTGTGGCATGGACATCATCGGATCCAAGCCGGGCGTGTTGCCCAGGGACGGGTTGTAGACGCTGACAGCGTCCACCTGCTGCGTATAGGTCGTTCCGGTTTTCTTGGTGCGGTAGGTGTCAAAGCCCACCAACACGGTGTGCCCGATGCCACCGGTCTGGAACTTGCCCGTGAGGTCCACGTTGACCTGATCGACCTTGTAGCGGCCATCAGGGCGCACGCCGAAGTAGTAGCGGCACATCGGGTCGCCAGTCCCGGGGCAGGTCTGGCTGGGCAGCATGGCCATGCCCATGTCCACGCGGTAAGGCGCGATGTCCATCTCGGAGGTGTCGCTGCGCAGGCTCAGCAGGCGGCCCTTGATCTGCCAGGCGTCGTTGAGTTGGTGGGAGGCATCGAGCTTGAGGCTCGTGGTCTTGGCGCTGGAGAGATAGGGCGAATCGTTGTACTGGCGCGACCACGGGAGATCGGCAGGCCGGTTGCCAACGGCCGGGATGCCGTAGTCGGTGCGGTAGCGGTTGTCGGAGTAGTCCAGCGTGGCCGTGACGTTCGTGCGCGCATCGGGCACCCAGGCCAGGCTGCCCGTGAAGCTGCTCAGCCGGTCCTCGACGAAATCGCGGATGGAATCCGCGGTGTAGTGCGACGCGGCCACGCGGCCGCGCAACGTCTGGTCGGCATTGAGGCTGCCCGAGGCTTCGATGGCGGTGCGCGAGAGGCCGCGCTGGCCGATGGTCTGCTCGAAGCTCAGCTCGGACACGCTGGAGATTGGCTTGGTGACCACGTTGACAAGGCCGCCCGGTTCCGAGCGGCCGTACAGCACGCTGGCCGGCCCCTTGACGACTTCGACCGACTGTACATTGGCCATGTTGATCGGCACGCCCATGACTTTGGAGCCGTCCAGGTAGTAGCTGGAACTGCCCGACATGGAACCCATGGCTGTCATCGACGTGCTGGGGAACCCGCGCAGGATCAGCAGCGGCTGCATGGACCCGTTGAACCCGAAGTCGTACTGCACCCCCGAGACGTTGCGCACGGCATCGGTCAGCGTGAGCGCGTTCTGGTCTTCGATGACCGCGCGGGGCACGACTTGAACGCTTTGCGAGGTCTGCAGCGAAGGCGTGTCTGTCCGCGTGGCGGTGCTGGTGGCTGGCGGCCGGTAGTCGTCCGGCGCCCCGGTGACCGTGACGGCGGGCAGTGTGGATGTGACCGTCGACTCTTGCGCAACGGCGCTGGTCGCCATGGCGATGAGGCTGGCGGCGGCCAAGATGGTGAGAGACACTGGCGGATGGGCTTGCATGACGATCCTCGAAAGCGGTTCTGATGGATCTGGGCGTAGAGAGAGAAGCGAGTCCGCGTGGACTCGGATGAACCATCTCGGCCGAGGCAAGGTCGCGTCGATGCCAGCGCAGTCGTGGCCGATGGGCATGCCATGGGCCGCAGCGGGCAGGAGCCCTTCAGGACGTGTGCGCGGAGCCGTTGCGCCGATCAGCGGCCATTAGGCATACTCACGTACGCTTCTGGCCGAATCGCTTCAGCAGCCGGATGTCAGGCGCGCGAGGGAGGGCCGCGAGGCGGCAGGGGCGCTCCGACGAGGGCGGCGATGCGCGCCTCCTCAATCGGAGTCAGGGCATGCGCCAGCGGCTGCGGCTGGGTGAGCTGCCGGGTGGTGGCAGGTGCAGGCAAAGATGCCGGCAGACACATCGCACAATCGAGCGTGTGCTGGCCGGCTTCGACGACTTCACCGTTCTTGTCGACCACGATGAGTCTCATCGTGCCGCCGTCCGAGCAGATCATCTCCATCGTCTTGGGCGCGACAAGGGGCGATGCCATGGCGACGCCCAGCGTCAACGCAAACCACGCCAAAACCAGGCGGATGAGCGTTGAGGATGTGCGCAAGGCGTGCATGTTTCGCATTATGGCTTGTTTCAACATGATTCATGTCATACTTTCCGAATTCTCTGAAAACTCGAAAACTGCACCTTACCCATGAGCCCCCTCGTCCACAGCTTCGTCAGCCACTTTGGCGAGATGGGCAGCCGCTGGGGGATCAACCGCACGGTGGGGCAGATCTACGCCTTGTTGTTCGTGACGGAGCGGCAACTGCATGCGGACGACATCGGCGAGCAGTTGGGCATTTCCCGCTCCAACGTGAGCATCGGACTCAAGGAACTGCAGTCCTGGGGGCTGGTTCGGCAGAGTCGTATTCCTGGCGACCGGCGCGAATACTTCTCCTCGTTGGGTGATGTGTGGGAAATCTTCCGCGTGGTGGCCGCCGAGCGCCGTCGGCGTGAGGTAGCGCCTACGCTCTCGGTGCTGCGCGAGTCGCTGTTGGCCGACACCACCTCGCCCGAAGACGCCTTCGCTCAGCAGCGCATGCGCGAGATGCACGATCTGGTGGATCTGGCCAACAACTGGTTCGATGACTTACAGCGGCTCTCGCCCGAGTCCATGGCGCAGTTGATGAAGATGGGCTCCAAGATGCAGAAGCTGCTCACGGCCAAGGACCGATTGTTTGGATCCTCGACGGGCACCGACGGCTGATATGACCCTGGTCCTGCGCCGGCTCCGCACCCGAATCCTCTGGATCGCCGCACTGGCGGTCCTGTTTGGATCGGTTGCGCCGTCGTTGACCACCTTCCTGGCTTCGTCTTCCGGCCAAGCCTGGATCGAAGTCTGTACCTCCACCGGCACCAAACTGGTCGCGGTGGATGTGGACGAAACACCCGACGACCAGAAGAACAGCATCCACACGGGCGTGCATTGCCCGTACTGCCGTCTCCAGCAGGACCTGCCCGCCGTCGCCCATGCGCCCGGCGTGCTGGTGCTGGCCGATGGCACCGTGCGCGGTGTGCCCGCGCCGCCCGCACTGACGCCGCCCCTGCCGGCGGCCGTCTGGCCCGCGCACCACAGCCGCGCGCCGCCTCGATTCTCCTGACCCCTCGCTTCCACGCGGCTCGCCACGCCTGAGCCTCTGCGCCCCTCGCGCAGGGTTGTCGTGCGCGCGTGCCGCTCCCCGCGATACCTGTCTGGAGAATTCCATGCCTTTCCTCGAAAAGGCGATGCGCGCCATGACGCACCTGAACATCGGTGCCGCCATCGCCATGTTTGTCTGGATCCTGTGGTCCGGCCAACAGATCGTTCGTGGCGACGTGCCCGTCGCCTCCCGTTCCTCCGTCGCATCGCCGGCTCAGTCCAAGCCCGTGGCCGAGTCGAGCCTGCGCGCACCTGCGGAGGCCAAACCATGAGCCGTTGGCTTTCCGTACGCGGCGCCCGCCGCGGCATGAAGTTGTCCGCGCTGGCCGTCGCGCTCTGGCTCAGTTGGGCCGTCGGCTTCACGCAAGGCAGTGCGCCTGTGCCGCCGGGTGCCGCCCACGCCGCGCCTCCGTCCTCCTCGCCGCCGTGCTGCCAGCCGGTGCCCAGCACCTGAAGCCGCTCGGCATCCAAGGAGACAGCCATGGACATCATCGGGTTCTATCCCACCTTCTACATGCCCTGGATCGGTTCGGCCTGGGTCATGGGCATCATCGGCGTGATCCACGTCGTGGCCTCTCACACATCGGTCGGCGCATCCTTCCTGTTCGCGCTGCTGGAGACCAAGGCCTACCGCGAGAACAAGCCGGAGCTGATGGACTTCATCAAACGCTACGGCAAGTTCCTGCTCGTGTTCTCGTACATCGTCGGTTCCGTCACCGGCGTGGGCATCTGGTACGCCATCACCATCGCCAGTCCGCGCGGTACGGCCGGGCTGATCCACAGCTTCGTCTGGGTGTGGGCCGCCGAGTGGGTGTACTTCACCGTGGAGGTGATCGGTGTCTATGCACTGGTCTACCTGATCGGCAAGATCGACGCGCGCACGCACCTCAAGCTCACCTGGGCTTTCGCGCTCGCGTCGTGGGCGACGATGCTGCTGATCGTCGGGATCATCTCTTTCATGATGTGGCCGGGCAACGACGCCTGGTACCAGACGGGCTCGACCAACGACGCCTTCTACAACATCAACTTCTTCGCGCACCTGGGCGTGCGCACGGGGTCGATGCTGGTGATGGCGGCCATCGTCGGACTGATGGTGGTCGCGGGCATGAAGGACAAGCCCGAGGCGCTGCGCAAGAGCGTGGTGCGCACCATCGCGCCCATGGGCCTGATAGGCGGTGCGGTCGCCGTAATCATGTTCTTCTACTACCTCCAGACCCTGCCGCACAACGCGCTGGTGATGCTGGATTCGCACCTGCTGCCGCGCTATGCCTGGGGCATGATCGCCGTCGTCGCGGTGACCGTGGCCTACCTGGTGTTTGCCTGGTGGCGTCCGCTGTGGGTCACGACCTGGGTGGCCGTGCCCCTGTTCCTGTTCATCGGCATCGTGGGCGTCTGGCCGGAGGAACGCATGCGAGAGAGCATGCGCAAGCCTTATGTGGCAGGCCAGTACATCTACGGCAACCAGGTGATCGCGCGCGACGTGCCCGGCAAGGGCATCCAGGGCGAGGTGGACGTGATCGCCGAGAAAGGGCTGCTCAAGCTGCATCCCTTCATTCCGGACCGGTTGCGCACCATCACGCCGGATAACCAGATCGAGGTGGGCCGCGTGCTGGCCAAGATCTCCTGCGCCAACTGCCATGCGCTTGAGCCGGGTGCGCCGCTGCGCAACATCCCGGACAAGTTCTACGGGTCCACCGACAAGGACTTGATCGCGGCCTTCATCAATGGCCCGCTCAAACACGGTGCCGTCACCTACATGCCGCGCATCGACCTGCCGGCCGAAGAAGTCGAGGCCATCGCCGCGTTCCTGGCCGATGCCAATGCCCGCCGCGCCGCTGGCCACCCCCCATCCACCGTGTCGGCCCAGGCCGGCGTGAAACAGGAGTAAGACCATGGACATCGGGACCGTTCTGCATGCCATGCGCGATCCGGCGGGCATACCGTCCCACCCGGTCATCTTCCAGGTGCTGATGATCGTCACCTGGCTCTTCCACATCGCCTTCGTCCACATGACGCTGGGCACGGCTGCGTTCGCGATCTATGCTTTCTGCAAGCGCGCTCCCGGCACGCACTGGGAGCAGCTCTCGATGGCGATGACCAAGGCCGCCAAGGTCGGGGTCTCGCTGCTGATCGTGCTGGGCGTCGCGCCGCTGCTGTTCACCCAGGTCATCTACGACCCGCAGTGGTACACCGCCAGCGTGCTGTCGGCGCGCTGGCTGATCGCGTTCATCTTCACGCTGATCATCGGTTATTGCTCGTGGTTCGTTTTCTACTACAGCAACCACGAGGGAGCGAAAAAGCGGCTGGGTGTGTTTGCGTTGGTTGGCTTGGGGTTGTTCCTGCTCGACGGCCTGATCATGCATGTGCTGGCCTACCAGTCGCTGCTGCCGGATCAGTGGATGAACTGGTACGCGCCGGGCGGGGTGGTGGACAGCCGGGGTGCCACGCTGCACGCCATCCAGTGGCCGCGCTACCTGTTCATCATCAGCCTGTCACTGCCGGCGTTGGGGTTGTACCTCATGGCCTACGCGGACTACTTCCGTGGTCGGCCGGATCGAGCACCCGAGTACCTCGCGCTCGCGCGCAGCCTCGGCCATCGGTTGGCCATGCGGGGCCTGGTGATCTCGTTCGTGCTGCTGCTGGCCTGGCAGTTCGTGCATCCGGCCAGTACCCGGCTGAGCTGGCACCCGGTGGGATGGGCGCTCGGAGCTTCGCTGCTGGCACTGGCCTGGTGGGTGCAGCGCCGAGGCCTGCAGGTGCACGGCTATCTCCCGATGCTGGCCGGCCTGGGCGTGCTCGGGGTGCTGGCCGTGTGGCGAGAGCTGATCCGCATCCGCTACATGCTGCCCTTTGGCTACGACATCACGGACTACACCGTGCATGCCGACTGGCCGTCCATGGTCCTGTTCTTCTCCACCTTCATTGGCGTGGGTGGTCTGGTGGGCGGCTTCTTTCTCACCACCATTTACCGCGCCGGCCGCGTGCAGGGCCTGTACACCGCCGAGCGTGGCGTCGCGCGCCTGGGAACCGCCGCAGTGGCGGTGCTGGGCGTGTGGATCACGGTCTTTTTCGCGTACGGCATCACGATTTGGATGCGCAACGCCTTCACCCTTTGAACGCAGGAGACTCACAATGACAACGATTGCACGGCGGGCCACCACGGCCCTCATATTCGTGGCCGCTTGGCTGGGACTGGCTTCCACCGCGTCGGCACAGCTTCCCGACATCGCAGCGGGCAAGAAGCGGGCGCAGGTCTGCTTCGCCTGCCATGGCGAGAACGGCGTGTCCAAGATCAGCGGCACGCCACATCTCGCGGGGCAGGACCGCGCCTACCTGATCAAGGCGATGCAGGCCTACCGCAACGGTCAGCGGCAAGATCCGACGATGGTCGCTATGGTCAAGCCGCTGAGCGATACGGACATGGTGAATATCGCCACCTATTTCCATCTGGCGGTGAAGAACGCGCGCGGTGAGACGCTGGCTTCGGTGATCGAGACCAACGAGCGGATCAAGCCTGTGGCGAGCGTGGCTGTGGCCGAGGCGCCTGCTGCTCCGGCTGTGCCACGATCCGCGGACGCGGTCTACAACGCGAGCTGCGCAGCGTGCCACGCCAGCGGCGTTGCAGGTGCGCCCAAGGTCGGAGACAAGGCTGCGTGGAGCGCCCGAATCGCGCAAGGCAGCGACAAGCTGCTGGAGCATGCGATCAAGGGTTTAAATGCCATGCCCGCACGCGGGGGCTGCTCAGACTGCTCCGATGAGGACATCAAGAAGGTTGTCGACTACATCGTGGGAAAGAGCAGGTGAACATGCTGGCAGTCGTCGCACATTACAGAACGGGTCTGCCCGATCGGATCATGGTCACGCACCGAGTACGGCCCGCTCCGCATGCGCGCAAAAGGGTTTGGATGAGTCGGCGCATGCGAGAAGCGTTGAAAATCCGAAGGAGATACCCTGCCCGGTATGCCATGTCCGCAGTAGCATTTGTGGCGGTGGTGGTCGGGATGCTCGCAGCAATGCGCCCCTCGCCGCAAGAGCTGAATACTGACGTGTGTACCAAGGCTCCCTATGTCGGGCCGCTATTTGATAACGGACTGGATCTGGAAGCTCCTGGGGGGAATGACTTCGGCAGGCTCGCCATCACCATTGCTAAAGGGAAGTAGACCCAGTCTGAGGGCCGGGGGCGATTCAAGCCTCAGATCTGATCGCTTGGACCTACTGCCCGCCTAGTATCTGTAAGCAACCTCGGGCATCGCGCGACCACAATCATCATGGATAGAGTGAAAGCGGCGCGTGACTCGCTGGTGAAGTTCGTCGGGCCTGCCGACGTGATACATGCGTTGGATATGTCGCGCCGCCGACGGCGGCTCGACCAGGATGGCTGGTCGCTACTAGCCGGTGAACTTCAAGCCGCGGCGAACCGCTCCTTGGCCAGCTTCGTGCCTTCTGCCAGCGCTTGCAGCTTGCGCCACGCCACGTCCCGCCCCATCGGTGCCAGGCCGCAATTGGTACATGGGAACAGCCGCTCCTTCGGCACGAACTCCAGCGCCCGGCCGATGGTGTCGGCCACTTCCTCGGGGGTCTCGACCACGTCGCTGGCCACATCGATCACGCCAACCATCACGTCCTTGCCGGCCAGCAGCTTCATCAGGTCGGGCGGCACATGGGAGTGGATGCACTCCAGGCTCACCTGGTCGATGCGGCTCTTGGCCAGCGCGGGAAACACCGCCTCGTACTGGCGCCATTCGTCGCCCAGGGTGCTCTTCCAGTCGGTATTGGCCTTGATGCCGTAGCCGTAGCAGATGTGCACCGCCGTGGTACAGGTCAAACCCTGCGCCGCGCGCTCAAGCGCCTGCACGCCCCAGTCGGCGGCATCCTTCATGTAGACATTGAAGGCGGGTTCATCGAACTGGATGATGTCCACGCCGTCGGCTTGCAGCGCGAGCGCTTCCTGGTTGAGCAGTTCCGCAAACGCGAAGGCCATCTTGACCCTTCCTTCGGTGTCTCCGCCGTAGAAGCGGTCTGCCACGGTGTCGACGATGGTCATGGGGCCGGGCAGGGTGAACTTGAGCTTCTTCTTCGTGTGCGCACGCGCCAGCTGCGCCTCGAATGCATGCACACGGCCCTTCAGGCGCAGGCTTGAGACCACCTGCGGCACCATCGCGTCGTAGCGGTTGTCGCGGATGCCCATCTTCACCTTGTTCTCGAAGTCGATGCCCTCGACCTGTTCGAGGAAACCATGCACGAAATGCTGGCGCGATTGCTCGCCGTCGCACACGATGTCCAGGCCTGCGTCTTCCTGGGCCTTGATCCACAGCAGGGTCGCATCGGCTTTCGCCTGGAGCAGTGCATCGCCTTCGGCCCTCCACTGGGGCCAGAGCTTGTTGGTTTCAGCCAGCCAAGCAGGTTTGGGCAGGCTGCCGGCGATGGAGGTTTCAAACATCCGAGAAGTCCTTTAAAGAAAAATGGGTGCGGCGAGCGTACTTCGGGCCGCTATGCCCGGGTGAAAAATGGTCTGTGTATTTTTGAAGGGTCAGAGTGCGCAGCTGGCAGCCCATTGCTCAAGCACGTTCTTGTACGGCTTGATGAAGTGCTCCTCCGCAAATTTCCCCTGCTTGACGGCCAACTGGCTGCGTTCTTCCCGGTCATAGACGATTTGCGTTGACGAGTAATCCTGATTTTTCAGGCTTGGCTGATAGATATTGCCCGCCGCAGCATTGGCGTTGTAGATTTCCGGGCGGTAGATCTTTTGAAAGGTCTCCATCGTGCTGATGGTGCCGATCAACTCGAGATTCGTGTAGTCGCCCAGCAGGTCGCCGTGAAAGTAGAAAGCTAATGGGGCAACGCCATTCGGTGGCATGAAGAAGCGCACTTGCATCCCCATCTTGGCGAAATACTGGTCGGTCGACGACAGTTCATTCTGCTGGTACTCGATGCCCAGTATTGGGTGCCGGTTGTCGGTCTGCCGGTAGGTCTTGCTGGTCGAGGCGCTGATGCAGATGACAGGCGGCTTGCCAAAGCGCTCTCTGTACACGCTCGAGTTGGCAAATTTCCTGAACAGCTTTCCATGCAAATCGCCAAAATCATCCGGAGTGCTGAACTCCGCGCGATGGGCGTTGTACTCTGGAAGCAGGACGCTGAAGTCGTAGTCGCGTACGTAGGAGGAGAAGTTGTTTCCCACAATGCCATCGATGCGCCTGTTCGCCCGCTTGTCGATGATGTGGGTCTTCAGTATCTCGATCAACGGAAATGCACCATCGCTGCTTTGGGCATCGATGTTCATCTCGACAGAAATGATCTCGAGTTCGACGGCGTAGCGATCTCCCGCCGGATTGTCCCAATGCGCCAGCTCATTGAAGCGGTTGTCGATCATCCGAAGGGTGTTGCGCAGGTTCTGCTGCCGGCTCTTTCCACGGGCCAGGTTGGCAAAGTTGGTGGTGATGCGCGTGTTGTCCGATGGCTCGTAGTTCTCATCGAAGCGGATGCTCTTGAGGTCAAAGCGAAATTCTTCGTGCATGGCGATGGGGTTTGATGTTTTTGAAATAAGACGATGGCTGCTTCAGGCCAGGGCCATTTCGTCGGCGCGCAAGGGATTGGTGCGGCGCGTCAGTTCGACGAGTGGCAACGCCCGTTGAACCGCCAGCCTGGCCCGCTCGATCAAGGCCTCGTCCCGCAGGCTGTAATCCACGAAGTCCTTGTCGGTGGCATAGACGCCCAGCGGCAAGGTGCGTACCTGAAAAAAGCTGAACAGCGGCCGCAGCTGGTGGTCGATCACCAGGGCATGGCGCTCGCTGCCGCCGGTGGCCGCCAACAAGACGGGCTTGTCGATCAATGCGTCCTGGTCAATGAAGTCGAAGAAGTGCTTGAACAGTCCCGTGTAGGAGCCGCGGTAGACCGGTGTTGCCACCACCAGGACATCCGCCTGCTCGACCGCCGCCAGCTCCCGCTCCACCGTGTCGGGCAGTTGAGACCGCCAGACCGCACCGGCCAGCTGCGGCGCGAGCTGGCCCAGTTCGACCAGATGTTGGTGGCACGGAATTTCGTCGGCGATCAGATCCAGCAGGTGCTCTGCCAGGGCCGCAGCCTTGGAGGGGCGCTGCAGCCCGCCGGAAACCGCTACTACCCGAAGTGGACGTGTCATTTTTGCTTTCATAGGGCTGCAACCGAACAATGGGTGTGAATGCTATTGATGTATGTCAATGAAGTAAAATGGTCTTATTTCACAAATCCATGAATGAGATTCATTGAATGCTTGAGCGCATCCACCTCAGCATCGTTCAGCAGGTCGAGAAGCAAGGGTCGTTGACGGCCGCCGCGGGCGTGCTGAACCTGACCCAGTCGGCCCTGAGCCACAGCATGAAGAAACTGGAGCAGCAACTGGGCACCGACATCTGGCTGCGCGAGGGCCGCAGCCTGCGGTTGACGCAGGCAGGCCAGTACCTGCTGGCGGTGGCCAACCGAGTGCTGCCGCAGCTGGACTTGGCCGAGGAGCGCCTGGGTCAGTTCGCGCAGGGCGAGCGCGGTGCGCTGCGCATCGGCATGGAATGCCACCCTTGCTACCAGTGGCTGCTCAAAATCGTTGCGCCTTATCTGGCGTCTTGGCCCGATGTCGAAGTGGACGTCAAGCAGAAGTTCCAGTTCGGCGGGATCGGCGCGCTCTTCGGTTACGAGATCGACCTGCTGGTCACGCCCGACCCGCTGTTCAAGCCGGGGCTGAAGTTCGAGCCCGTGTTCGACTACGAGCAGGTGCTGGTCGTGGCCAAAGACCACCCCCTGGCTTCAGCGGCCTACGTGAAGCCCCAGCAGTTGACCCGGGAAGTGCTCATCAGTTACCCCGTGGACATCGAACGTTTGGACATCTACAGCCAGTTCCTGTTGCCGGCCGGCGTGACGCCCAAGCGCCACAAAGCCATCGAAACCACCGACATCATGGTGCAGATGGTGGCCAGCGGCCGCGGCGTGGCCGCGCTGCCGCGCTGGCTGGTCGAGGAATATGCGGCCAGGATGGACGTGGTGCCTGTGCGGCTGGGCGCGCGCGGTATTGCCAAGCAGATCTTCCTGGGCGCACGCGAGGCGGATACGGCCATCGACTACGTGCGGGCCTTCGTCGAACTGGCCCGCCAGCCTGCAACTGCCGCCGCCACCGACACCGCCATTGCCCAAGGAACCAAGAGATGAACACTACCGTCGAACGCAAACCGCTTGCGCTGCCCGGAGGCCACGACAAGGTGCTGCTGCATTCGTGCTGCGCGCCGTGCTCAGGCGAGGTCATGGAGGCCATGCTGGCCTCGGGCATTGACTACACCATCTTTTTCTACAACCCCAACATTCATCCGCTCAAGGAATACGAGCTGCGCAAGAACGAGAACATCCGCTTCGCGGAGCAGTTCGGCGTGCCCTTCGTCGATGCGGACTACGACCGGGACAACTGGTTCGAGCGCGCCAAGGGCATGGAGCACGAGCCCGAACGCGGCGTGCGCTGCACCATGTGCTTCGACATGCGTTTCGAGCGCACGGCGCTGTATGCGCATGAGCACGGCTTTCCGGTGATCACCAGTTCCCTGGGCATCTCGCGCTGGAAGAACATGCAGCAGATCAATGACTGCGGCGTGCGTGCGGCGGCCAAGTACTCTGGCCTGATGTACTGGGAATACAACTGGCGCAAGGGCGGCGGCTCGGCGCGCATGATCGAGATCAGCAAGCGCGAGAACTTCTACCAACAGGAATACTGCGGCTGCGTCTACTCGCTGCGCGACACGAACCGCCACCGCGTGGAAAGCGGCCGCGAGCGCATCCAGCTCGGCGTGACGTTCTACGGTGACGAACAGCCCCCCAAAGATTGATGCGCCTTGCCGGGTGAGCGATGCCGCTCCATGGCTTCCAACCGACCCGATCAGCGCTGGCGGGTCGGAACTCTCCCAACAGTCGCCAGATATGGCAAGCCCCTTGCTTCATTCCGACAAGTCCAAGCCCATCGGCAACATCACCGACGCCTATTCGTTAGAGGTCAACGCGAAGGATATCTCTGCGCTGACCGCAGCGGCGCCGCGTGTATTGCCCGGGTCAACCATTTCCATTCCCTACCTGGCGAACCAGGACAACGACGCGCGACTGGCCGCAGCGCAGGCCGTTCGCGGACTCGGCTTTGAGCCCATGCCTCACCTCGCTGCACGCCGTATCGCCTCGTTCGCAGAACTGGAGTCGTTCATCCAGCGCGCGGTCGCGGAAGCCGGCGTCAAGCGTTGCTTCGTGATCGCTGGAGATCCGTCCACCCCGCTGGGGCCGTTTGCCGACAGCTCCTCACTGATCGAATCAGGCGTGTTCGAGCGCTCGGGCATTCAGATGGTCGGCGTGGGTGGCCATCCCGAGGGCCATCCGGTCATGAGCACATCTGATCGTTGGAAAGTGCTCGAACACAAGTGTCGCTGCATCGAAGGGCGCGGCATGGCGCCCTTGATCGTCACGCAATTTGCCTTCGATGCCGACATCGTGCTGGCCTGGCTGGAAGCCCTGCGCGGGCGTGGCGTCGAACATCCCGTACGCGTGGGCGTGCCGGGCCCTGCAGGCGTGGCGGTGCTGGCGCGCTATGCCGCCTTGTGTGGCGTTAGCGCATGCGCGTCGATGTTGTCCAAGTACGGCATCTCGATCAGCAAGCTGTTCGGCATAGCAGGCCCGGATCTCTTTGTGGATCGTCTGACCACCCGCCTGACCGAAGCACATGGAAAGGTGAGCCTGCATTTCTTTCCATTCGGAGGCATCGCTCAGTCCGTGAAGTGGGTAGAGCAGTACTGCTCGCGTGCCGAGCCTGAACAACCCATCGACACGGCTCCCATGTGATTACTGCGCCTCCAGCAGTCGCTTGCACTGGCATGCCCCATAGAAGCAGACCTCGTTGGGGCGAACGCTTCGAGAGCATCCTACCGCCCGCCTCAGCCTTCGCGTTGCGCAAGCGCCCCATGGGCGCGATCCCATTGGCACAGGACACACGCGGCCAACATCACCGGACGCAGGCGCAAGTGCCACATCGAAATGGATCGCCCGCATCATCGGCTTCGACGGTGCGAGCTATCGATTGGCAGATTGGGGGGGCAAACACGATAAACGCCCTTCTCGAACTGCCTTCTGTAGGAAGATGGTGATAGACCGAAACTTTGATGATGCGACTTTGCTCGCTGAGACATCCTTACGTTTGCCACTGCAAAGCGCCTATGTGGCACCTAGCTCGCAAATCAGCAAGGATGCGTAGCGACCAAAATATGGACTAACCTGTTATTCCATAAGACCTTTTACGGAACTGTCCGTCTACATCAAAGACTTGACAGCGGACATTTTTCATGTCCGGCTGATGATGCTGGGCAGGCTCGCAAGAATGGCAGCGGCAAGGTCGGGGCCGGGCCTGATGCCGGTGCCCGAGCGCGCCTGGGCCGGGTCAGGCCCTGTCCACCGGAACGGGGAGCACGGCATGCATGCCGGGCGCCGTGGTGCGGTCGACGCAAGACAGAGCCGCTCAGGGTCTGGCGAGCCGTGTATTCATGCTGTGGGAGATGAAGGGAAAAATAATAGCTGCCTGCGCTTGTTTTCAAAGCGTTTCAGGCAGCTATGGCTTTGCTTTCAAGAATAAGCAAGCGATGCCGGCTATTGTTTTTGTGCAGCGCCGGTGGCTGGCAATGGCTGGTCAAAAAAGCGGGTCAGATAGCTCGCTCAAAAAGGCTTGTCGCCGATGATGGCTGCGCGCTCCATCTTGCGCGCGGCGGGCCAGTAATCCTGCACGGCGTAATGCTGGGTGCAGCGGTTGTCCCACATGGCGACGCTGCCGGGCTTCCAGCGAAAGCGCACCTGGTACTCGGGGATGGCCGCCTGACTGATCAGGTAGTTCAGCAGCATGCTGGCACCGGGCGTCTTGTCCTGACCATAGCGCACGTTCTCGGGCGTGTGGTAGTTGGCAAAGTGGGTGGTGAAGCTGCAGACGTAGAGAATCTTCTCGCCGGTTTCGGGGTGGGTGCGCACCACGGGATGTTCGACCGGAGGATGCTGGCGGCCCAGTTCCAGGCGCTTTTCTTCGGGCATGACGGCGCCGAAGCCGTGCTCGATGCTGGACTTGGCCTTGAGACCGTCAATCTTTTTCTTGATGTCCTCGGGCAGATTGCGGTAGGCCTCGGCCATATTGACCCAGATGGTGTCGCCGCCGACGGCCGGGCCTTCGATGCAGCGCAGCACGCAGCCCATGGTCGGGTTCTCGCGCCACTGACCGTCGGTGTGATAGGTGTTCTCGTAGTTTTCGCGCTTTTCGCTGCGGTAGATCTGCACCAGACCGGGGTGGTCGGGATCGCTGCCGGCCACGGGGTGGTCTTCCAGATCGCCGAAGTGGCGGGCAAAGCCCACATGCTCGGCCCGCGTGATGTTCTGATCGCGGAAGAACAGCACCTTGTGCTGCAGCAGCAGCGCGCGAATTTCCTCGGCCAGGCCCTTGTCGCGGGACGCATCGCCGAGGTGGATGTCGGAAACCTCAGCGCCGATGCTGCAGGTCAGTTGTTCGACTTTCATGGTCTTCTCCTAAGTTCCCGGCAAGGCCTTGATGCAGGACGCCGCCGTCTGATGGAAAAATTCTCGGCGCAGCAACAGCCCCGGGGCTTGACCGATCACGTCAGCTTGTTGCCCTCTTGGGTGGGTGCAAGGAAAACCCTAGGGCCGGGCCTGGGGCGTCTTGAAGTGGACGCATCTGCGCGTCGAACCGTCATATCTGCAGTGATCTACTGGTATCCATTGATTGACTGCTTGTTGTGATATTGATAAACATCAACACCCGAAATGCAGGTTGCCCCTGGAGCCTGTTTCCATCCATGAAATCCGGGCCTGTTGCGCAGTACCCGGATCAACCGTTTTCCTGGTCACGATGAAGCCCCGTATCCGAAGTGTGAGCCTGTGCAAATACGCCAAGGTGGCGAACGAGCTCGGCATCGACCCGCTGCGCATGTTCCGCCAGGTGGGGCTGGACCACAGTTGCCTGAATTCTCCCGACCTCATGGTTCCAGAAGCTGCGTTTGCGCAGTTGCTCGAGGCTTCGTCCGCCCAGGCCGGGCATGCCTCACTGGGCCTGCTCATGGGCTCGCATTGGCGTCTGTCCGACTTCGGGCCGATCAGCCTGCTGCTGCAGCATCAGGCCAGCCTCTCCAGCATGCTCAAGACCTTCAAGGACTATGACCACATGATCAGCACCACCGTGGGCACGGAGGTGGTGACCCAGGGGCGTTATTCCATCATCCAGCTGAACCTGGATACCGAGCGCGAGAGTCCGGGGCGCCACCCGGTGGAGCTGGGGATCACGGCGCTGATGAGTCTGTGCCGATATCAGCTGGGCAGGGGCTGGAGCCCGGCCAGCATTCACTTCTCGCACAGCTCGCCGGGCAGCACCATGAGCCATCGCCGCGTGCTGGGCAGCGAGATCGTGTTCGGCTCGGACTTCGATGGCATCGTGGTGAGCAACGAGGATCTGGAGGCCATCGATGCCGACCACGACAGCCTCATGGAGAGCCACGCCCGCAGCCTCATGGAGAGCCACGCACCGCGGCCCATGGCCAGATCGCTGGAGCAGCAGGTGCGCAGCACCTTGCAGTCGCTGCTGCCCCACGGGCGCCACAGCATTGCCCATGTGGCCGGCGCGCTTGGCTATACGGCCCGCTCGCTGCAGCGGCACCTCGAAACCCAGAACACCAGCTTTCAGGAAACGCTGGACGCCGTGCGCAGCCAGGCCGCGCTGCGTGCGCTGCAGAATCCGCAACTGTCGGTGAGCGAAGCGGCCGCTCAGGCCGGCTTTGCCGAGAACAGCTCGTTCACGCGCTGGTTCAGCAAGCATTTTCAGCAAAGCCCCAGCAGCTGGCGCCAGCAGAACCTGAATCGCAGCCTGTCCTGAGGCCTCCGTCCCAATGAAAACGCCAGCCTGCGCGCTGGCGTTTTGCATTGCGCCTCAGTGCTGGGGCGTCACGGCCAGCCGGGTTGCCTCGGGCTGGGCCTTGGCCAGCAGAAAATCGATGCAGGTGCGCACGGCCTTGGTCTGATGCCGGTTGGGCAGGTAGAGCAGATACATATGGGTGCCGAAAATGCTGAGCCGGTACTCGTCCAGCGTACTCAGCACCTCGCCCGTGGCCAGCTTGTCCTGCACCACGTAGTCGGGCACCAGGCCCACGCCCAGGCCGGCCAGGATGCCGTCGCGCAGAAAAGGGAAATGCTCGGAGATCATGGTGGGCTCCAGCATCACCTCGTGGCGCTCGGCACCCAGATAGGCGGCCAGCCGCAGTTGCCGCCCCGTCACGCCGGCGGTGATCAGCGGGCTGGCGCGCAGGGCATGCAGGGTTTTGGGCAGGCCGTGGGTCTGCGCATATTCACGGGAGGCACAGGCCAGATAGCGCACCGTGCCCAGGCTGCGCGCCACCAGGGACAGGGGGGGCTCCTGGATCACGCGCACGATGATGTCCACATCGTCACGCAGATTGTCGGCCCGGTTCTCGAACAGCACGTCGAGCACGATGCCCGGGTACAGGCGCTTGAACTCGATCAGCCATTCGCTCATCACGATCTGGCCGTAGCCGCTGGGCACGCTGATGCCCACGCGGCCCTGCAGACTTTGGCCCAGCGTCGTGATGGCCTCGCGCGCGGCCAGCATTTCGTTGTGGATGTTGCGCCCGTGCTCATAGAGGCGCATGCCGATCTCCGTGGGCTCCACGCGGCGCGTGGTGCGCTTGACCAGCTGCACGCCCGCAGACTTCTCCAGCTGGGTCAGGTGATAGCTCACATTGGCACGCGTCATCTTGAGCTTGCGCGCTGCCTGGCTGAGATTGC
The DNA here is from genome assembly GCF_002157685.2 of Comamonas thiooxydans. Classification (NCBI taxonomy): domain Bacteria; kingdom Pseudomonadati; phylum Pseudomonadota; class Betaproteobacteria; order Burkholderiales; family Comamonadaceae; genus Comamonas; species Comamonas thiooxydans. The sequence goes on along the minus strand of NZ_AP026738.1, from coordinate 4,682,255 downwards.
CGCTATCAATGATTTCGACCAGCAGGGTCAGTGATTGGGAGTCCATGGTGTGTTTGTCCAATTTCCTTTGACAGTCTGTCAATGATTCATGGGATTGTTAGAAAACATTGTCGTCGTAAAAATAAAGCCCATTCCATAAAGAGATTCAGGAGACACGCATGACCGCCGAAGCCAGCACTTCTGTCGTTGAACTCAAGCAAGACGGTGACGTCCTGCTCGTCAGCGTCAACAATCCGCCCGTCAATGCGCTGGGCGCTGCCGTGCGCCAGGGTCTGATGGCGGCCATGGAGCAGGCCGATGCCAGTGCTGCGGTCAAGGCCGTGGTCATCGTGGGTCAGGGCAAGGCTTTCATCGCCGGTGCCGATATCCGCGAATTCGGCAAGCCTCCGGTCCAGCCTTTCCTGCCCGATGTCTGCAACCGTATCGAGGCCTGCAGCAAGCCCGTGGTGGCCGTGATTCATGGCGCGGCACTGGGTGGCGGTCTGGAGATCGCCATGTCGGCGCATTACCGCCTGGCGCTGCCGGGCGCGAAGCTGGGTCTTCCCGAAGTCTCTCTGGGTCTGGTGCCCGGCGCCGGCGGCACGCAGCGTGCACCGCGCCTGATGGGCGTGAAGGCCGCGACCGAGCTGATGCTCAGCGGCCAGCAGATCGGCGCCAAGGCCGGACTGGCAGCCGGTCTGGTGGACAAGCTGGAAGAGGGCACGGACCCCGTGGCTGCGGGCCTGGCCTATGCGCGTGAATTGCTGGCGCAGGGCGCACCGCTGCGTCCCGTCAGCGCCACGCCGGGTCGTCTGGCCGACAAGGCAGCCGCCCAGGCGGAACTCGATGTGCTGCGTGCCGACACGGCCAAGAAGTCGCGCGGTCTGTTCTCGCCCCTGAAGATCATCGATTGCGTGCAGGCCGCGCTGGATCTGCCTTTTGCGGAAGGCCTGAAGTTCGAGCGTGCCCAGTTTCTGGCCTGTATCGACAGCCCGCAGCGCGCCGGCCTGATCCACGCCTTCTTTGCCGAGCGCGAGACGGCCAAGATTCCCGAGGCCCGCGCTGCCCAGCCGCGCGCCTTCAGCAAGATCGCCATCATCGGTGGCGGCACCATGGGCGCGGGCATCACCGTCTCGGCGCTGGATGCCGGCCTGGTCGTGACCATGATCGAGCGCGATGCCGAATCCATCGCACGCGGTCAGGCCAATGTGGAGAAGGTCTACAACGGCCTGATTGCCAAGGGCCGCATGAGCGAGGAAGCCAAGGCCGCCATCATGGCTCGCTATACGCCCTCGACCCGCTATGACGACATTGCCGATGTGGATCTGGTGATCGAGGCGGTCTTCGAAGACCTGGAGGTCAAGAAGGCCGTGTTCAGGGAGCTGGACCGCGTCTGCAAGAGCGGCGCCGTGCTGGCCACCAACACCTCGTATCTGGACATCGACGCGATTGCCGCCGTCACCAGCCGCCCGCAGGACGTGATCGGTCTGCACTTCTTCAGCCCGGCCAACATCATGAAGCTGCTGGAGATCGTCGTGCCCGCCAAGGTGGCCCCCGATGTGGTGACCACGGCCTTCGAGCTGGCCAAGAAGATGAAGAAGGTGCCGGTGCGCGCCGGCGTCTGCGACGGCTTTATCGGCAACCGCATTCTGGCCACCTACAAGCAGGCCGCCGACTACCTGATGGAAGACGGTGCCAGTCCCTACGAGATCGACGAAGCCGTGCGCGGTTTCGGCTTTGCCATGGGCCCCTTCCAGGTCACCGATCTGGCCGGCGGCGATATCGGCTGGGCCACGCGCAAGCGCCGTGCTGCCACGCGCGACCCCAAAGCCCGTTATGTGGAGATTGCCGACCGCATCTGTGAAAACGGCTGGTTTGGTCAGAAGACGGGACGCGGCTTTTACCTCTATCCGCAAGGCGCGCGCATCGGTCAGCCCGACCCCGAAGTGCTGGCGATTGTGGATGCCGAGCGCGCCAAGAAGGGCGTGACACCGCGCCCGTTCACGGCCGAGGAAATCATGCGCCGCTACATGGCCGCCATGGTCAACGAAGGCGCCAAGGTGGTGGGCGAGGGCATTGCGCTGCGCCCGTTGGATGTGGATGTGACCTTTATCTCCGGCTACGGCTTTCCGCGCCACCGCGGCGGCCCCATGAAGTGGGCCGATATGCAGGGCCTTCCCAAGGTGCTGGCCGATATCGAAGCCTTTGCCAAGGAAGACGCGCTGTTCTGGAAGCCTGCGCCGCTGCTGCAGAAGCTGGTGGCCGAGGGCAGGGACTTCGAAAGCCTGAATAAGTAACACCCCCTGAGGCGCTGACGCGCCTTCCCCCTCTCTCGCTTCGCGGGAGGGGGACGATGCCTTCGCTGCGGGGCGGCCCTTGCTGGGCATCCCTTGCTTGAGTTGCGTCCATTGCTAAGAAAAAAGTAGCTGCTAGCGCTTGATTTGCATGGGTTTCAGTATGAAAAGAATCTGAAATCAATGAATGACAAGCACAGATAGCTATCAAAAGTAGTTTTCAACATTCACAGAGACAAGCACCATGCGTGAAGCCGTTATCGTTTCCACCGCCCGCACACCGCTGACCAAGTCGCATCGTGGCGAGTTCAACATCACTCCTGCGGCCCAGCTGGCTGCTTTCTCCGTCAAGGCGGCGGTGGAGCGCTCGGGCGTCGATCCCGAAATGATCGAGGACCTGATTCTGGGCTGCGGCAATCCCGACGGTTTCCAGGGCCGCAATCTGGGTCGCCAGACCGTGTTGCGCGCCGGGCTGCCGCTGTCGATCGCCGGCACCACCATCACGCGTTTTTGCGCTTCGGGTCTGCAATCCATCGCCATCGCTGCGGGGCGCGTCGTGGCCGAGGGCGTGGACGTGATGCTGGCCGGCGGCATCGAAACCATCTCCGGCATCCGGGCCGGCAACAATCTGCCCACCGACATGGACCCCTGGCTGGTGGAGCACAAGCCCGAGCTCTACATGGCCATGATCGACACCGCCGATGTGGTGGCCAAGCGCTACGGCATCACGCGTGAAGACCAGGATGCATTCTCGCTGCAAAGCCAGCAGCGCACGGCTGCGGCCCAGGCCGCCGATCTGTTCAAGGACGAGATCATTGCCTGCTCCACACGCATGATGGAGAAGAACAAGGAAACCGGCGAAGTCACCTACCGCGACGTGGTGGCCACGCAGGACAACTGCAACCGCGCCAGCACCACGCTGGAGGGGCTGGCCAAGCTGGAGCCTGTGAAGGGCCCTGGCAACTTCATCACGGCCGGCAATGCCTCGCAGCTGTCCGACGGCTCCAGCGCCTGCGTGGTGATGGAAGCCCGGCTGGCAGAGCGCCTGGGCCTCAAGCCCCTGGGCGCTTTCCGCGGCTTTGCCGTGGCCGGCTGCGAGCCTGACGAGATGGGCATTGGCCCCGTGTTTGCTGTGCCCAAGCTGCTCAAGCGCCACGGCCTCACGGTGGATGACATCGACCTGTGGGAGCTGAACGAAGCCTTTGCCTCGCAGGCCCTGTATTGCCAGCGTCAGCTGGGAATTCCCAACGAGCGCCTCAACGTCAACGGCGGCGCGATTGCCATCGGCCACCCCTTCGGCATGACGGGTGCACGCCTGACCGGCCACATTCTGCTCGAAGGCCAGCGCCGCAAGGCCCGCAACCCCAAGGTCAAGTACGGCGTGGTGACCATGTGCATCGCCGGCGGCATGGGTGCTGCGGGCCTGTTCGAGATCTTTTGACGCCCCCTGAGGCGCTGCGCGCCTTCCCCCAAGGGGGACGGCTGCATCGCTGCGGGGCGGCCCTTGCTTGCAGCCTCTGGCGCAAGGGCATGCCAGTTTGAAGATTAAAGGCGCAAGAAGCCGCGCCATGGATTACCAGGAAATAGCAATGGATTTGCAATTCACCCCCCAGGAAGAGGCGTTTCGCGCCGAGGTGCAGAGCTTTCTCAAGGAAAAGCTGCCCAAGCATATTTCGGCCAAGGTCAAGGCCGGCCAGCGTCTGAACAAGGCCGATCAGGACGAGTGGCACGCCATCCTCAATGAGCGCGGCTGGTATGCGAATCACTGGCCTCAGGAGCATGGCGGTCCGGGCTGGGGGGCGGTCGAGAAGTTCATCTTCGACACCGAGTGCGCTCTGGCCGGCGGCCCGCGCATCGTGCCCTTCGGCGTGAACATGCTGGGGCCGGTGCTCATCAAGTACGGCAACGAGCAGCAAAAGAAGTACTGGCTGCCGCGCATTCTGAGCGGGCAGGACTGGTGGTGCCAGGGCTATTCCGAGCCCGGCGCGGGCTCCGATCTGGCCTCGGTGAAGACCACGGCCGTGCGCGATGGCGACTTCTACATCGTCAACGGCCAGAAGACCTGGACCACCCAGGGCCAGCACGCCAACATGATCTTCTGCCTGGTGCGCACCAACCGCGAGGCCAAGGCCCAGGCCGGCATCAGCTTTTTGCTGGTGGACATGAACAGCCCCGGCGTGGAGCTGCGCCCCATCCGCACGCTGGACGGCGACAAGGAAGTCAACGAAGTCTTCTTCACCGATGTGAAGGTGCCTGTCGAGAATCTGGTGGGCGAGGAAAACAGGGGCTGGACCTATGCAAAGTATCTGCTGACCTACGAGCGCACCGGCATTGCGGGCGTGGGCTTCTGCATCTCGGCCCTGGCCAAGCTCAAGGTCATCGCCGCCAAGGTGCACAAGAACGGTCAGCCGCTGAACCAGGACCCGTTGTTTGCCGCCCGCATGGCGCGCGTCGAGATCGACCTGGAGAACATGAAGACCACCAATCTGCGTGTGATCGCTGCCGTGGCCGGTGGTGGCGTGCCCGGTGCGGAAAGCTCCATGCTGAAAATCCGTGGCACCGAGATCCGCCAGGAGATCCTGTCGCTGATCCGCCGGGCCATGGGCGTGTATGCCGTGCCCTATATCGACGAGGCCCAGTACGAAGGCTATGACCAGGCGCCTGTGGGCGGCATCGACGAAGCCGCCACGGCCTCGGCCAACTACTTCAACTACCGCAAGCTGTCGATCTTCGGTGGCTCCAATGAAATCCAGAAGAACATCATCTCCAAGATGATTCTGGGCTTGTGAAATCCCCCCTGAGTCGCTGCGCGCCTTCCCCCCGGGGGGACGACGCCCTCGCTGCGGGGCGGCCCTTGCTGGGCGTCCCTGGCGAACCGGGCGGTGGCATGCGACACCGATTCGTTCGATTGGGTAGAGAGAATTTGTCATGAACTTCACACACACCGAAGACCGCCGCATGCTGGCGGACAGCCTGAACCGCTTTGTTTCTGAGCAGTACGGTATCGAGCAGCGCAACCATTTGGCCTATGGTGCAGAAGGTCACAGCCCCGCGCTGTATGCGCAATTTGCCGAGCTGGGCGCAATCGGCGCGTTGTTCCCCGAAGCGGAGGGCGGCTTTGGCGGCTCTGGCTTTGACATCAGCGTGGTGTTCGAGTCGCTGGGCCGCGGCCTGGTGGCCGAGCCTCTGCTGGGGGCGCTGGTCGTGGGCCAGGCCCTGATTGCGGCCGGCACCGAAGCGCAGAAGCGCCAGCTGGAGGACATCATCGCCGGCAGCGTGATCGCCGCCCTGGCGCACGACGAACCGGGCAGCCACTACGAGCTCAACAAGGTCACGGCCACGGCGGCCAGGAGCGCCACGGGCTGGGTGCTCAACGGCGCCAAGAGCGTGGTCGCCTTTGGCGAAAAAGCCGGTCTGCTGCTGGTGTCGGCGCGCACTGCAGGGGGCATGTTCGATACTGCCGGCATCAGCCTGTTCCTGGTCGACGGCAATGCCGCCGGCATTGCCAAGCGTGGCTATAGCCGCATGGAAGGCGGCCGTGCCGCCGAGCTGACTTTCGAGAACGTGCAACTGGCCGAGGATGCGCTGCTGGGCGCCGAGGGCCAGGGTCATGCCGTGCTCGAGCATGTACAGGGTTTTGCCCTGCTGGCGCTGGCTGCCGAGGCGCTGGGAGCCATGGATGTGGCCAAGCAGAGCACGCTGGAATATCTGCAGACGCGCAAGCAGTTCGGCGTGGCCATCGGTAGCTTCCAGGCGCTTCAGCACCGCATGGCAGATCTGTTGCTGGAGGTGGAGCAGGTGCGCTCCACCGTCATCAATGCGGCCGATGCCATCGACAACGCCCAGGGCACGCAGCGCGAGAAGATGCTGTCTGCCGCCAAGTACACCGTGGGCTCCGTGGGGAGCCTGGTAGCCGAGGAAAGCATACAGATGCATGGCGGCATCGGCATGACCTGGGAGCTGCCGCTGTCGCATTACGCCAAGCGGCTGATCATGATCGACCACCAGTTTGGCGACGAGGATCATCACCTGGCGCGTTTCATGGCCTTGGGCTGAAATGAGCTACCCCCTGAGTCGCTTCGCGCCTTCCCCCTCTCTCTACGCGCTGCGCGCTAGGGGAGGGGGACGACAGCCTCGCTGCGGGGCGGCGCGGCCGGCCCAGGCCCTTGCTGGCTGTCCCTGGCGGAGGGGGGCGGCTACAGGCGGTAAGTGCTGCCTAAAACTGGAGAACGAAGATGAGTGAAGTCCTGCTGACCCGCCGCGAAGGTGCCGTGCTGGTGCTGAGCAACAACAACCCGGCTGCGCGCAATGCGCTGTCGCCCGCGTTCTACGCGGCCGTCACGACCGCGCTGGCGGATGCTGCGGCCGATGTCGGCGTGGGCGCGGTCGTTCTCACAGGCGAGGGCGGGCATTTCTGCGCCGGTGGCGATTTGCGCCAACTGGCCAGGCGCCGCGAACTGCCCGTGGAGCAGCGCCGAGAAAAGCTCGAAGGCCTGCACGATCTGATTCGCGCCGTGCGCGACTGCCCCAAACCCGTCATCGCCGCCGTCGAAGGCGCGGCAGCGGGCGCGGGTCTGTCGCTGGCACTGGCCTGCGATATGCTGGTGGCCGCCCGCGACAGCCTGTTCTCCGTGGCCTATGTGAAAGTCGGTCTGACGCCCGACGGCGGCGCCACGGCCTTTCTGGCCGAGTTCGTCTCGCGGCAGGTCTTGACTGAGCTGTGCCTGACCGGCGAGCGCATCAGCGGCGAACGCCTGCACGCCCTGGGGCCCGTCAACCGGCTGGCCGAGCCCGGCCAGGCTTTGGCCGATGCCGTCGCGCTGGCCGCCCAGATCGCTGCCGGCCCGGACCAGGCCATGGCCTTGATCAAGGACCTGTGCCGGCAGGCGCCGCGCAATACGCTGGAGCAGCAGCTGGAGCTGGAAGCGCAGCACATGGTGAACTCGCAAGGTAGCGAGGAGTCCCGTGAAGGCATTGCAGCCTTTCTCGAAAAGCGCAGCGCCGATTTCACCAAACTGCGTGCCTGAGCACCTGACAGAACCAAGATTTTCCAAGGAGACAAGGCAGATGGCCGACAGCAATACCGAACAGAACCAGGACATCGACTTCCCGCTGGAGGGAGTGAAGGTACTCGATCTGTCCCGCGTCTTCGCCGGGCCGCTGTGCGGCATGGTACTGGCCGACTTCGGCGCCGAGGTGGTCAAGGTCGAGCACCCGGGCCGCGGCGACGACACGCGTGACTGGGGCATTCGCATCGGCAAGACCGAGACCACCTACTACAACAGCATGAACCGCAACAAGCGGTCCATCACGCTGGATCTGCAAACGCCCGAGGGCGTGAAGATCCTCCATGAACTGCTGCCTCAGTTCGACGTGCTCATCCACAACTTCAAGACCGGCGGCGCTGAGAAGCTGGGCCTGGGCTACGAGCAGCTCAAGGCCATCAAGCCGGACCTGATCTACTGCGCAGTGGCTGGCTATGACAGCAGCGGCCCCGAAGCCAAGCGCCCCGGCTACGATCTGGTGATCCAGGGCGAGGCGGGCCTGATGGCGCTGAACGGCGAGGCAGGCATGCCGCCGCTCAAATTCGGCGTGGCCGTGGTGGATCTGGTAACCGGCATGTATGCAGCCCAGGCCGTGCTGGCCGCCTTGTTCCGCCGCGAGCGCACGGGCAAGGGCCGGCTCATAGAGATGGCGCTGTACGACAGCGGCATCACGGTCACCGGCTACTACGGCCTGGATGCCCTGCAACTGGGCCATGATCCCGAGCGCTACGGCAATGCCCACCCCTCCATCGTGCCTTACGGCATGTACGAGTCCGCCGACGGCCCGCTGATCATTGCCGTGGGCAACAACAGTCAGTTCGACAAGTTCTGCCGTCAAGTCATCATGCGCCCCGACATCGTCGAGGACCAGCGCTTCTCCACCAACGTCAACCGCGCCAGGAACCGCCTGGAGCTGCTGCCCATGCTCAAGGAGCTGATCCAGAGCTTCCCGCGCGATCTGCTGCTGGAGCGCCTGACGGCCGCCGGCATTCCCTGCGGCCGTGTGGCCGGCCTGCACGAGGCCCTGACCAGCGAGCGCACGCGCCGCAGCGGCCTGCTGCGCGACATGCCCCATCCCGTGGTCGGCACCACCCCCGTGTTCGCGCCGCCCTACCGCCTGGACGGACAGCGTCTGCCCATCCGCCATGCACCGCCCACGCTGGGTGAGGGCACGCGAGAAGTGCTGCAGCGCCTGCTGACGCTTGATGATGCGCAACTGCAGGACCTGCAAGCCAAGGGCGTTCTCACGCTGCCCCAGGAGCCTGCATCGAGTTGATTCCATAGGCCGGCCACCGGACCACATCAAGCCGCATAAGACGGCAGATAAAGACAGCGACTTCATAGGAGACAAACCATGAGCATCCCAGTCACACGCCGCGATCTTCTGCAAGGACTGGCCGCCATCGGCGGCGGCAGCCTGCTGGCCACGGGCGCCACCAGCGCCCTCGCACAGTCCGGAAAGCCGGCCTGGCCCACCAAGCCGATCCGTGTGGTCGTGCCCTTCAATGCGGGTGGCGCCACCGACATCATGGCGCGCACCATCGGCGAGGTGCTGGCCAAGCGCGTGGGCCAGCCCGTGGTGGTGGACAACCGCGCCGGCGCGGCCGGCATCCTCGGCACCGATGCCGTGGCCAAGGCGGCGCCCGACGGCCATACGCTGCTGCTGTCGCTCAGCACCTCGATGCTGATCAACCAGTTCCTCTACACCAAGCTGCCCTACAACCCGCAAAAGGACATCGCCCTGATCAGTCAGATCGCCGCGGCGCCCGTCACGCTGGTCGTCCACCCTTCGGTGCCGGCCAACAACATGAAGGAACTGCTGGCCTATGTGAAGGCGCACAAGGGCAAGCTCTCGTACGGCTCCTGGGGCGTGGGCTCGTATGCCCATCTGGCCGGTGCCTACATGAGCAAGACCATGGATGCCGACATGAACCACGCTGCCTACAAGGGCGAGGCGCCCATGATCCAGGAGCTGATCGGCGGACAGCTGCAGCTGTGCTTTTCCAGCGCGCTCAACACCAAGCCTTTCATCGATTCCGGCCGTCTCAAGGCCATCGGCGTGACCGGCAAGGAGCGCATGGAAATCCTGCCCAAGCTGCCGACCATCTTCGAGCAGGGAGTGACCGACGACGCCTATTCGATCTACGGCTGGGTGGCCATGGGCGCGCCGGCCGGCGTGCCCAAGGAGATCGTGGACCAGCTCTACGGCCACCTGCGCGAAATCATCAAGGACCCCAAGGTGCTGGAGCGCATCACGGGCGCCGGCTTCATCCCCATGATGAACAGCCCTCAGGCCTTCCGCGACAACTACCAGCGCGATATGCCGGTCTGGAAAGCGCTGGTGGAGCAAGCCGGCGCGAAACTGGATTGACCCCCTGAGTCGCTTCGCCTGGGCGGCCCCGCGCCTTCCCCCTCTCTGCCCGCTACGCGGGGGAGGGGGACGACAGCCTCGCGGCGGGGCGGCGCGGCCGGCTCAGGCCCTTGCTCGCTGTCCCTGGCGTCGGGCTGCGCCGGTTTCATGAGCTGGGGGTGGCGCGTAGCGCCATGGATCACTGGATGACTGATTTTTACGGCCTGCGGTAGCGGGCCACCACCGACGACTGCTTAGACAGCTTAGACAGGAGACTTCATGCACACGCGCACCACCGTACCCCAGGCCCGCGTCACCCGGCGCACCGCTCTGGCACTGGCCGCCGCGCCGCTGCTGGCCGGCCTGGCAGGCCGCGCACTGGCCGAGACCGACTGGCCCGCCAAGATGCTGCGCCTGGTCGTGCCGTTCCCCGCCGGTGGCCCCACCGACACGGCATCGCGCATCGTGGGTCAGAAGCTGGGCGAGCGCCTCAAGCAGACCGTGGTCGTGGAAAACCGTCCCGGTGCCTCGGGCTCCATCGCGGCCGTGCAGGTCGCCAGGAGCCCGGCCGACGGCTACACGCTGATGATGCTGGCCACGCCCACGCTGCTGGCTCCCCACCTGTACAAGAAGGCCGGCTACGACACCGTCAAGGATTTCGCGCCCGTGGCCACGGTCTATGACCTGCCCATCGTCATCGTGGTCAACCCTGCGCTGCTGCCCGATGTCACCGACCTCAAGAGCCTGATCGCCCACGCCAAGGCCCAGAAATCAGTGCTCAACTACACCAGCTCGGGGGCCGGCAGCTTCGGCCACCTGAGCATGGAGCTGCTCAAGCAGATGGCCGGCTTCGACATGCAGCATGTGCCCTACAAGGGCGGCGTGCCCGCCATCACCGACACCATCGGCGGCCAGGTGCCCATCATGTATGCCGACCTCGTAGCCGCGCTGCCCCACATCCAGGCCGGCAAACTGCGCGCCATCGCCGTGGGCTCGCCCCAGCGCGTGAGCATGCTGCCCGACATCAAGACCATTGCCGAGCAGGGCATCAAGGGCTATGACGCCGTTTCCTGGGGCGGCCTGCTCGCGCCCAAGGGCACGCCCAAGGCTGTGGTCGAGCGCATCGCCTCCGAAGTCCAGCAGATACTGGCCGACAAGGACGTCCAGAGCAAGCTGCTCCACGCGGGCGCCATCGCCACCTTCCAGAATCCAGCCCAGCTGGGCCAGCGCATCCAGCAGGACTACACGCGCTGGGGCCAACTGATCCGCGACAAGGGCATTGCTGTGGAGTGACAACGACATGAAGACACGCATCACCGAACTCTTTGGCATACAGCACCCCATCATCCAGGGCGGTATGCACCATGTGGGCCTGGCCGAGCTGGCCGCCGCCGTCTCCAACGCCGGGGGACTGGGCATCATCACGGGCCTGACCCAGCGCACGCCCGAGCTGCTGGCGCGCGAGATCGCGCGCTGCCGCGAGATGACGGACAAGCCCTTTGGCGTCAACCTGACCTTTCTGCCCTCGGTCAATCCGCCCGACTACCCCGGCTATGTCAAGGCCATCATCGAAGGCGGCGTGAAGGTCGTGGAGACGGCCGGCAACAACCCGCAGAAATGGCTGCCTGCGCTCAAGGAAGCCGGCATCAAGGTCATCCACAAGTGCACCTCGGTGCGCCATGCGCTCAAGGCCGAGGCCATCGGCTGCGACGCCATCAGCGTGGACGGTTTCGAATGCGGCGGTCATCCGGGCGAGGACGACATCCCCAACTTCATCCTGCTGCCGCGCGCAGCCGAAGAACTCAAGATTCCCTTTGTCGCTTCGGGCGGCATGGCCGATGGCCGCTCGCTGGTGGCAGCGCTGGCGCTGGGCGCCGAAGGCATCAACATGGGCACGCGCTTCATCGCCACGAAAGAGGCCCCTGTACACGACAAGGTCAAGCAGGCCATCGTGGCGGCCAGCGAGCTGGACACCCGCCTGGTCATGCGTCCCTTGCGCAACACCGAACGCGTGCTGACCAACGCCGCCACCGAGCGCCTGCTGCAAAAGGAACGCGAGCTGGGTGCGGCCATCACCTTTGCCGACATCGCACCCGAAGTGGCCGGTGTCTACCCACGCATCATGCATGACGGCGACATGGACGCAGGCGTCTGGTCCTGCGGCATGGTTGCGGGCCTGATCCGCGACGTGCCCACGGTCCAGCAGCTGATAACCGGCATCATGGACCAGGCCCATGCACTGATCAACGAGCGGCTCGCAGGCTTTGCCCGCTAAGCCTTCACTCTTCAAAACCAGGAAAGAGCTTTCTCATGAAAATCCTTGTACCCGTCAAACGTGTCGTGGACTACAACGTCAAGGTCCGCGTGAAGTCGGACGGCACGGGTGTGGACATCGCCAACGTCAAGATGAGCATGAACCCCTTTGACGAAATCGCCGTCGAAGAAGCCGTGCGCCTGAAGGAAAAAGGCGTGGTGACCGAAGTCATCGCCGTCTCCTGCGGCGTGGCCCAGTGCCAGGAAACCCTGCGCACGGCCATGGCCATCGGTGCCGATCGCGGCATTTTGGTCGAGACCGATGTCGAGCTGCAGCCCCTGGCCGTGGCCAAGCTGCTCAAGGCCCTGGTGGACAAGGAGCAACCCGGTCTGGTCATCTGCGGCAAGCAGGCCATCGACGACGACGCCAACCAGACCGGCCAGATGCTGGCGGCCCTGGCCGACCTGCCCCAGGCCACTTTTGCCTCCAAGGTCGAAGTCGCTGGCGACAAGGTCAACGTCACTCGCGAAGTGGACGGCGGCCTGGAAACCGTGGCCCTGTCCACGCCCGCCGTCATCACCACCGACCTGCGCCTGAACGAGCCCCGCTACGTCACCTTGCCCAACATCATGAAGGCCAAGAAAAAGCAGCTGGACACCTTCAAGCCCGAAGACCTGGGCGTGGACGTGACGCCTCGCCTGAAGACCGTGAAGGTCTCCGAGCCTGCCAAGCGCGGCGCTGGCGTCAAGGTGGCCGATGTGGCCGCCCTGGTCGACAAGCTGAAAAATGAAGCGAAGGTCATCTGACTCCCCCTGAGTCGCCTGCGGCGCCTTCCCCCAAAGGGGGACGACGGCCTTGGCTGCGGGGCGGCCCTTGCTGGCCGTCCCTCGCCAGGCTGCGCTGCTGCCAAGGGCTGATGTCCTCTCTCGGACTTCGCCAGAACGTAAAGAAATTTAGAGGTTGAATATGACTTCTCTCGTTATTGCAGAACACGACAACGCTTCGATCAAGACCGCGACCCTGAACACCGTGACGGCCGCCAAGGCCTGCGGTGGTGATGTGCATGTGCTGGTGGTTGGCGAAGGTGCAGCCGCTGCAGCAGCCGCTGCCGCCCAGATCGCCGGAGTCTCCAAGGTCATCCATGCCGACGGCGCCAGCCTCAAGGACGGCCTGGCCGAGAACGTGGCGGCCCAGGTGCTGGCCATCGCCGGCAACTACAGCCACATCCTGTTCCCCTCGACCGCCTCGGGCAAGAACGTGGCGCCTCGCGTGGCCGCCAAGCTGGACGTGGCCCAGATCAGCGACATCACCAAGGTCGACTCCGCCGACACCTTCGAGCGCCCCATCTACGCGGGCAACGCCATTGCCACCGTGCAGTCCGCCGATGCCGTCAAGGTCATCACCGTGCGTACCACGGGCTTTGACGCAGCGGCTGCCACTGGCGGCTCTGCGGCGGTGGAAACCGCAGCTGCCGTGGCCGACTCCGGCAAGAGCGCCTTTGTGGGTCGCGAAGTGACCAAGAGCGAGCGTCCCGAACTGACGGCCGCCAAGATCATCGTCTCCGGCGGTCGCGCGCTGGGCTCGGCCGAGAAGTTCCAGGAAGTCATGTCGCCGCTGGCCGACAAGCTGGGAGCGGCCATCGGCGCCAGCCGTGCAGCCGTTGATGCGGGCTACGCCCCCAATGATTTGCAAGTGGGCCAGACGGGCAAGATCGTGGCGCCGCAGCTGTACATTGCCTGCGGCATCTCGGGAGCGATCCAGCATCTGGCGGGCATGAAGGACTCGAAGGTGATCGTGGCGATCAACAAGGACCCCGAGGCACCGATCTTCTCGGTGGCCGATTACGGTCTGGAAGCCGATCTGTTCCAGGCAGTGCCGGAGCTGGTGAAGACGATCTAAGCGTTGCCATGGCACCGCGCAACAGGGCGGTGTCAACGGGCTCGGGCAACGGTGTCCGGGCCCTGGCCAGAGCGGCACACAAGGCATGTGCCCCGGCCCCACCTGGTTCAGAGATTCAGGAGACAAAGACATGCAGATTTCCCTTGACCGCCGCAGCCTGATGCTCGCCACGGCCGCCTTTGTGACTGCTGCTGGCACTGGCGCATCAGCCTGGGCACAGTCCGGCGACTATCCTGCGCGGCCGGTCACGCTGATCGTGCCGTTCCCGGCGGGCGGCCCCACCGACCGCCACATGCGTACGCTGGCCGACATTGCGGGCAAGCAGCTGGGCCAGCCCATCATCGTCGAGAACAAGCCCGGCGCTGGCGGCACGCTGGGCCCCGGCGCCATGGCGCGCACCGCCAAGCCCGACGGCTACACCATCACCCAGTTCCCCATGTCCATGCTGCGCATGGCGCATATGCAAAAGACCGCCTGGAATCCGGTCACGGACTTCACCTACATCATCGGTGTCTCGGGCTATACCTTCGGTTTCACGGTGCGCTCGGACTCTCCCTACAAGAGCTTCAACGAGTACATCGCCGCCGCACGCAAGACTCCCGGAAAGATCGAATACGGCTCCACGGGCATAGGTTCCTCGCCGCATCTGCTGATGGAGGAGCTGGCCGAGAACGCCAAGGTCACTCTCAATCATGTGCCTTTCAAGGGCAACGCCGACCTGCAGCAGGCCCTGCTGGGCGGCCATGTGGCAGCGCAAAGCGATGCCTCGGGCTGGGACACCTATGTGAATGGCGGCCAGATGCGCCTGCTCATGACCTTTGGCGAAAAGCGCACCCAGCGCTGGCCCGACGTGCCCACGGCCAAGGAGCTGGGCTATGGCGTGGTTTCCACCTCGCCCTACGGTCTGGCCGGCCCCAAGGGCATGGACCCGGCCGTGGTGCGCAAGCTGCACGATGCTTTCAAGAAGGCCATGGACGACCCGCGCCACATCGAGGTGCTCAAGCAGCTCAACCAGGACGCCTGGTACCGCTCGGGTGCCGACTATGCGCAATGGGCCAGGGAGGCCTTTGCCAAGGACAAGGTTCTGATCGACCGCCTGGGTCTGGCTGCCAAATAAGCCACCGTCTGCCCAAGCGCCTGCAGGGCCGGGGGCTCGCAGGCGCAGCCTGCTTGCAATTCCTGAATCGGAGCTTTCATGACTGTCTGCCTGCCTTCTCCCGATGCCCCCTTCACCACGCTGGCTGCGCTGATCCGCAGCCATGCACGCCAGCAGCCCGGTCATGCCGCGCTGCGCGACGACCAGCAGACGCTGAGCTACGCCCAGCTCGATGCCCTGATGGACCGCGTGGCCGCCGCCTTGCAACAGGGCGGCGTGCAGCCCGGCCAGGCCATCGCCATCTGCGCGTTGAACTCGGTGCGCTATGCCGTGCTGTTCCTGGGCGCGCTGCGCGCGGGCGTGGTGGTCGCGCCGCTGGCGCCGTCGTCCACGGCCGAAAGCCTGGCTTCCATGCTGCGCGATGCCCAGGCGCGTCACCTGTTCCTCGACAAGGCAGCCCAGGACCTGGTGCCTGCCGACGCCGGACTGCAATGCATCTCGCTGGACGGCGTGGCGCCGGGCAGTGCCTTCGAGGACTGGCTGGCGCCGGAAGGTACGCAGCCCGCTGCCGTGAGCGTGGAGCCCGCCGCGCCGTTCAACATCATCTATTCTTCGGGCACCACAGGGACCCCCAAGGGCATCGTGCAATCGCACGGCATGCGCTGGGCCCACATCAACCGGGGCAGCGTCTACGGCTATGGCCCCGAGGGCACGACGCTGCTGGCCACGCCGCTGTACTCCAACACCACCCTGGTGGTGTTCTTCCCCACGCTGGGTAGCGGCGGCTGCGTGGTGCTGATGCCCAAATTCGACGCGGCCCGCTACCTGCAGCTGGCCCAGCAGCACCGCGTCACCCACACCATGCTGGTGCCCGTGCAGTACCAGCGCATCATGGCGCTGCCGCAGTTCGGCGAGCATGACCTGTCCAGCTTCCGCGCCAAGTTCTGTACCAGCGCACCGTTCCGCGCCGAGCTCAAGGCCGACGTGGTGGCACGCTGGCCCGGCAGCCTCACCGAGTTCTACGGCATGACCGAAGGCGGCGGCACCTGCATCCTCGAAGCCCACCTGCACCCGGACAAGCTGCACACCGTGGGCAAGCCCGCCGAGGGCCATGACATCCGCCTCATCGACGAGGAGGGTAGCGAGGTCGCCCCCGGCGCGGACGGGGAGGTCGTGGGCCACTCGGCCAGCATGATGACCGGCTACCACGGCCAGCCCGCCAAGACGCGTGAAGCCGAATGGTTCGATGCCACGGGCAAGCGCTTCATCCGCACGGGCGATGTGGGCCGCTTCGATGCCGACGGCTTCCTGACCCTGTTCGATAGACGCAAGGACATGATCATCAGCGGCGGCTTCAACATCTATCCCAGCGACCTGGAGTCCCAGCTGCGTGCTCACCCGGCCGTGGACGACGTGGCCGTTGTCGGCGTGCCTTCCGATCAATGGGGCGAGACGCCCGTGGCCTACGTGGTGTCGCGCACGGGCCAGCCGGCCCGGCCCGAAGAGATCATGGGCTGGTACAACCAGCAGGCCGGCAAGACCCAGCGCCTGGCGGACCTGCGCTTCATCGCCGAGCTGCCGCGCAGCGCCATCGGCAAGGTGCTCAAGCGCGAGCTGCGCGATCAGTACGCGGCGGGACGCTGAGCCTGTCTTCCATTCCACGATGCCCATCACGAGACCTATCCCATGAGCCATGACACCACGATGTCCGAAGTCCGCCGCCAGGTGACTTCCGAGGAGTGGCAGACCCGCGTCGAGCTGGCTGCCGCCTACCGGCTGGTCGCCCACTTCGGCTGGGACGACCTGATCTTCACCCACATCTCGGCACGCGTGCCGGGCCAGTCCGGCCAGTTCCTGATCAACCCCTACGGCATGCTGTTCGACGAGATCACGGCCTCCAGCCTGGTCAAGGTCGATCACGAAGGCCGGCCGCTGATGGAGACCGAATACGACGTCAACCCGGCCGGCTTCGTCATCCACAGCGCCATCCATGACGGTCGCCCCGAGGTGCAGTGCGTGCTGCACACGCATACGCGCTACGGCGTGGCCGTCTCGGCGCAGAAGGATGGGCTGCTGCCCATCTCGCAGCAGTCCATCTTCCCGCTGGCACGCCTGGCCTATCACGACTACGAAGGCGTGGCCCTGCGCGACGACGAGAAGCCGCGCCTGGTCGATGACCTGGGCGCCAGCAACTTCCTCATCCTGCGCAACCACGGCCTGCTGACCTGCGGCCGCAACGTGGCCGAGGCCGTGCTGGCCATGTACACGCTGGAGTCGGCCTGCCGCATCCAGATCCTCGCGCAGTCGGGCGGCGGCGAGCTGACTCGCATCCCGCAGGACATCATTGCCGACGCGGTCAACCAGTCGCGCCAGGTCACCAAGGGCAAGGGCGCAGGCCTAGCCTGGCCGGGCCTGCTGCGCCGCCTGGACCGCATAGACCCTTCTTACAAGCACTAACACCCCCTGAGTCGCTGCGCGCCTTCCCCCGTTGCACGGCGCCTCTCTACTCGCTGCGCGAGGGAGGGGGACGACACCCTCGCTGCGGGGCGGCGCGGCCGGCATAGGCCCTTGCTCGGTGTCCCGCACTTGGGCTGCTACCGTTTCGCAGGCAGCGAACAGTGCTTAGATTCATGGAGAAATCAATGGGAATTCTGGTCAACATCCACCCCAGCATGGGTGCGCCCATCGCCGATGCGCTGCGCGCGCTGGCGCCCGACGTACCCGTCTGGGCGAACCGCGAAGAGGCACCGGCCGACGCGGTCGAGGCCATGCTCGCCTGGAGCCTCAAGCCGGGCGTGCTTCCGGCCTATCCGCGCCTGAAGCTGCTGTGCGCGCCCAGCGCGGGCGTGGACAAGCTGCTGGCCGTGCCCGACCTGCCGGCCGGCCTGCCCGTGGCGCGCACCGTCGATCCGCAGCAGCATGTGGAGATCGCCCAGTACGTGGTAGGCACGGCGCTGCGCCACACGCGCGAGCTGGACCTGTTCGCGCGTCAGCAGCAGGCCGGCGACTGGCTGCGCCGCCCCGTCCGCGCGAGTGCCGACTGCCGCGTGGGTATCCTGGGCCTGGGAGAGGTCGGCCGCTTCGTGGCCGGCGCCATGCAGGCCATAGGCTATCCGGTCGCAGGCTGGAGCCGCAGCGCCAAAAGCATTGCCGGCCTGGCCACATACAGTGGTGCCCAGGGCCTGGAGCAACTGCTGTCCACCAGCGACATCCTGGTCTGCGCCTTGCCGCTCACGCCCGAGACGCGCGACCTGCTGAACCGCCGCACCCTGTCCCTGCTGCCGCGCGGCGCCTACTTCATCAACGTGGGGCGCGGCGAGCAGGTGGTGGAAGACGACCTGCTGGCCCTGCTCGACGAAGGCCACCTGGCCGGCGCCGCGCTGGACGTGCTGCGCGAGGAGCCGCCCCAGCCGGGAAACAAGGTCTGGGCGCATCCCAAGGCCTTTGTCACGCCGCATATCGCGGCCCAGGCCTCGGCCGACACCGTGGCCCGCCAGTGCCTGGAGAACCTGCGCCGCCTGCGCGCGGGCGAGCCCTTGCTGAATCTGGTGGACGTGGCCCGCGGATACTGAGACATGTTTCCCTTTACCTGTCGCGCTGGCGCGCGGCATTTTTGCCCCAAGAACCAAGAGAC
This sequence comes from Comamonas thiooxydans, assembly GCF_002157685.2. Lineage (NCBI taxonomy): Bacteria > Pseudomonadati > Pseudomonadota > Betaproteobacteria > Burkholderiales > Comamonadaceae > Comamonas > Comamonas thiooxydans. The sequence continues at coordinate 4,663,704 of NZ_AP026738.1, read as the reverse complement.
ACTCATGCCTTCGACATCTCGCCGCAGCTTTCTGCAATCGGGCGCCGCAGCCGGCGCCGCCATGCTGGCACCTTCGGCCTGGGCCCAGAGCCCCTGGCCCTCCAAGCCCATACGCATCATCGTTCCCTACACGGCGGGCGGCTTCACCGATCAGATGGCTCGTCTGCTGCAAGTGGGTTTGCAGAAAGCGCTGGGCCAGCCCATCGTCATCGAAAACAAGCCGGGTGCGAACAGTCTCATCGGTGTGGATCAAGTGGCCAAGTCCGCACCTGATGGCTACACGTTCGGAGTGGTGATTGCCGCTTATGCGGCCAACACCACGCTGTATCCCAAGCTGCCCTACAACCCTGGCAAGGATCTGGTCGGCGTGTCACTGATGGGGATCTCGCCTCTGGTTGCAGCGGTGTCCACCAATGCACCGTTCAAGACCACGCAGGAGCTGATTGCCTATGCCAAGGCGCATCCTGGCAAGGTCAGCTTTGGCTCCTCGGGAAGTGGCTCCAGCGCGCATCTGACAACCGAGCTGATGAAGCTGTTGACCAAGACGGACATGACCCATGTGCCTTACAAAGGGGCCGCACCGGCACTGACCGACCTCATGGGCGGTCAGATCCCCTTGTTCCTCGATCCTCCGCCCAATCTGATCCAGCCTGCCAAGGCCGGTCGCATTCGTCTGATTGGCGTGGCTAGCGACAAGCGACTGGCGGTTTTGCCCGATGTACCGACATTTGCCGAGCAAGGCATCCCCGACCTGATGGGCAGCACCTGGGCTGCAATGATTGCACCGGCAGGAGTGCCCAAGGAGATCGTGCAGCGCATGTCCGCCGAAGTCGCTCGCATCATCCGCAGTCCTGAGATTTCGCAGCGTATGCAGCAGACCATGGGCACGTTTGCAGAAGGTTCCACACCGGAGGAGTGCGATCGTTTCATCGCCGCTGAAACTGCCAAATGGGGCAAGGTCATTCGCGAGGCCAAGGTCACGTTGGACTGATGGCAGCGCCTGCAGCGGGTCATACGCGGATGGCCGCGATCGTTGCCAAGCCGTTTTTCACGGCTTGCTTCATCGCAGCGCGCCATGCAGGCGGTCGCAGATCTGGCATCTGGCGCGGCCGCAAGTCAGGCCGGTTTAGCTGCCGCGAAGCGTCTGGCTGGCATTGAGCGTTTTCGCCTTCAGGCCCTGATCGCCGGAGTTCTCTCAAAGTTGGGAAAACCGCGCTATAATCGCTTTCTCTTTAGGGGAGTCGCCAAGCTGGTTAAGGCACTGGATTTTGATTCCAGCATGCGAAGGTTCGAATCCTTCTTCCCCTGCCAAGATATAAAAGCCCCGGTTGTTTATGCAGCCGGGGCTTTTTCTTTGTGCTCGAGGCGCATCTGCCATCTTTGGACGCTGGCCTGCTACCTCCATCGAGTGACGCTCATGCCGTGCATCTTCTATGCGCCAGAAGCAAGCGGCATTTCGCAACAGTCCACTTTTCAATCGGAACCTCGCTGGGCTAGGCGCCAAGCAGCGCCAGACCGCCTCGTTGCGACAGTGAATCCGGCTTGATGCCGGTGTGTGAATAGCACCAGCTGGCTATCGGCCAGGCAACAGGCTGGCAGATGCGCAGCGATACAGCCGCAGAGACAGGCGCTATTGTTTTACAAAACAGTGGCAATTTTTTTACCTGGGCTTTACAATTCGCGCAGAAATAGAACTGAGATTGATTCTCGTTCTGATTATTTGCTGCCAGCCCCTATACGGTGTCTCCGTTCCAGCCACAGCGTCATTCGTTCTTCGGCACTTCTTGCCTGAAGAGAACACCCAGGCTTGTTTTTTACGCTCATGCTGGAACGCTCGTTTTTCCCCGTAGCCGGGGTTTTGCCATTTCGTCTTCATGCCACGGCTGTGGCCGTCAGCGTGGTCTGCCTGCTGCCTGGTCTCAGCCATGCACAAGAGGATGCCGCCTCGACACTTGCGGAAGTGACGGTGCAGGAAAAGGCCATTCCCAATGTCTATGGAGAGTCGAGTGATTCCTACGCGGCTGGCGGAGTCGAGGTCGGCAAGGCGGCGCAGTCTCTGCGCGAGGTTCCGCAGTCGGTGACTGTGGTGACCCGTCAGCGCATGGACGATCAGGCCATGCGCACGCTCGATGATGTGATGAAGTACACCACCGGGATCACACGCGAAGAGACCTGGCTGGATACGACCTATCTGTCCCGCGGCATGAACATCACCAATTTCCGGTTCGATGGCGGTGCTGCCAGTTCCTCTCGCTCGGGCAGTCGCAGCCTGGACATGGCGCAGTTCGACAGCGTCAGCGTGCTGCGCGGGGCCGACGGCCTGTTTGGTGCAGGCGAGGCTGGCGGGGTGCTGAACTTCACCTACAAAAGGCCCCAGGCCAAACGTCAGACGCAGGTTCTGCTTTCCGGCGGAACCATGAGCAACTATCGCGCCGAGCTCGACACGACGGGCGCGTTGAACGAAAGCGGAACTCTGCGTGGTCGTTTCGTGGCCGTGAACCATGACCGCAAGGAGATGGCAGCACCATCCAAGCTCAAGCGGCAGATGCTGTATGGGGCGCTGGAGATGGACCTGACGTCCAGCACGGTCGCCACGCTGGGTGCCAGCTATCAGAAAGACAGAAATACGGGCTTCAATGCCAGCCTGCCGCGCTATGCGGACGGCAGCGATATCGGCTTTGCGCGCAATACCAACTTTGGTGCACCCTGGAACTGGATCAATCGCGAGAACACCACGGTCTTTGCCAAGCTGGAGCAGCAGCTCGGCAATGACTGGCTGCTCAAGACCCAGCTCAGACACACCCGCTTCAATGAGGGCGTGAATGGCGCGGAGATCGAAAGTTCGCCGGATCCCGTCACGCTGCAGGGGGCGGACTGGTGGATCCATCAAGCCAAGTCACGCGAGCGTGAAACCAGCTTCGATATCAATTTGCAGGGTAGCTTTGATGCCTTGGGTCAGCGCCACGATGTGATACTGGGTCTGGATCAGCACCGCAACAGCAATACCAATCGAAGCCTGTGGCCCAGAGTGGGGCCTGCCGACGTCTTCAACCGGATTCCACCGCAGGATCCGGGCTATCCGCTCGGTGACTGGACCAGTGGCTCGCAGACCAAGACGCAAAAGAGCGGCCTGTATGGTTCCGTTCGTCTGCGTCCCGTGGAGCGTTGGTCTGTGATTCTTGGTGGACGCTATGTGCTGCAGGATCGCAATACCCAGCATGACATGAACGGTGCGCTCACGGCCAGTAGCCGGGAGTCGAATGTCTTTGTGCCCTATATGGGGCTGATGCATGAGCTGACCAAGTCGACCAATCTGTATTTCAGCACCGCCGAGATCTATCAGTCTCAGGCCGGCAAATTCTCTGCACCGCTGCCTGGAACGCCTCTGGATCCTGTGCGTGGTCGTACCTACGAGCTGGGCGTCAAAAGCGAGCTGACTCCCCATCTGATCGCCAGTGCTGCATTGTTTCGTACCGATAAAAAAGGCGAAGCCGTTTACGACCCCGCTTACCCCCAGACCGATTGGCGCGGCGGTTGCTGCTACTTCCGCGACGGCTTCAAGCTGAGCCAGGGCATCGATCTGGAGATGACGGGGCGAATCACTCCCAATCTCCAACTGGCGGTGGGCTATACCTACAACAGCAACGAAGACAGACGCAAGGACAGCGCTCAGTTCAGCACGGTCACGCCGCGCCATCTGTTCAAGGCCTGGGCGGACTATCGCTTGAGCGGTGATTTGCGCGGCTGGAGCGTGGGCGGCGGTGTGGTGGCTCAGAGCTCGAACTACCGGGCCTCTGGCATCAGCGCCTACAACCCGGCAACGGGCCGTTATGACGGAGCCTGGACGCCTTACAACTTCACTTCCCCGGGCCAGGCGGTCTGGTCGGCACGTGTGGCCTATGCATTCAGCAAGGACTGGAGCCTTGCGATGAATGTGGGGAACTTGTTTGACAAGACTTACTACAGCACGGTCGGTTATGCGGGTTATGGCAACTTTTACGGCGAAAAGCGTACGGTTACCGTGTCGCTCAAAGGCCGTTTCTGACAGGGCATAGCAATGTCGCAATCTGATGGGCTGCGCTCTGACTGGGGACTGGGATCGCGCCTGGCTGCGGCAGTGCTGGGAGGCTATGCCGTCTCCAGTGCCTGGGTGGTTTTATGTGGTGCGATGAGTCAATCTCGTGTGGAGACCATTCTGGGGGGCATGCAGTCCAGCTGGCTGTGGTACGTGGCTGTGGTGATCGGGGCCTTCAGTCCGGCATCGCCGCGTCGAATCTGGGGCGTGCTGCTCATTCTGGCTTTCGCCATGCTTGCAGCCACTGCAGCCTTGATCTTGCTGAAGGGGCGCTGATGCAGCCGGCAAAAAAGGAATCGGGTGCGGGCAAGGGCAGCTTCCGTCAGGCTCAGGCATGGTTGCATACCTGGTGCGGCCTGTGGTTCTCCTGGCTGTTGTATGCCGTTTTTCTGACGGGTACCCTGGCCGTCTTCGAGGAGCCCATCACCCACTGGATGACCCCGGAGCATCATGCGCATGAGCACGCCGAGGCCAGGCAGGCAGGCACTGTGCCGCAAGCACAGGCTTCCATGAGCCAGCGTCTGCAGTGGAGCATGGGATATATGCAGCGGCAGCACCCGGGGGCGGACATGTGGGAGCTGTGGCCTGCAGACGCCAAAGGAGGCGGGGACTTGCGCGTCTACTGGTTCGATGGCGACGGCCAGTATGCGGCGGCCCAGCTGGATCCTGCGTCCGGAAATGCCTTGGATGCTTCCGAAGCACCCAAGGTGCGCCAGACATTGGGCGGTCATCATTTTGTGGATTTCCACTATCAGCTGCACGCGGGCCAGCTCGGTCTCTGGATCGTGGGCATCGCCGCGCTTGCCATGCTGGTGGCACTGGTCAGCGGAGTGATTACCCATAGACGGATCTTCAAGGACTTCTTCACCTTCCGTGCCCGCAAAGGGCAGAGAAGCTGGCTGGACATGCACAACGCCGTGGCGGTGCTGACGCTTCCGTTCCAGCTCATGATCGCCTATACAGGCATCGCCATATCTTGCTCGACCTTCATGCCTGCCGGCATTGCGGCCTACTTCGGCAGCAGTGCCGAAGCCGTCAAGTCTTTTCAAGTGGCGCTGAATGAACCGGGCAAGCCGCAGCGTTCGGGCCAGGCCATGCCCGTACCGGATCTGGAGTCCTTCGTGCTGCGCGGGCAGGCCTTGATCGGGCAACCGGTGCGCGCGGTGGTGATTGATTACCCGGGTGATGCGGCTGCACGCATCGGCATCTATGGATGGAATGAAGCCGACGATCTGAGCAAGCGTCTCAGCCCCAGCAGCGGCATGGCCATGTTCTCTGCCGCCACTGGAGAGTTGCAGCAGTTGCGCTTGCCCGGAGGTGTGGATGGCGGTGCGGCATCACTTGCGCAATCGGTGATCGGCGGGCTGCATATGGCGACTTATGGCGGGCTGCCGCTGAAGTGGATGTACTTCATTTGCGGGCTGGCCGGAAGCGCCATGATGGCCACTGGGGCGATTCTCTTCATGGTCAAACGGCGGGGCAAGCATCAGGGGGAGTTTGGCTCCAGCACCTCCACGGTCTACCGGATGATTGAAGCCGCAAATGTGGCGGCCATTGTGGGACTGGGCATCGCCTGTGCGGGATTTTTGGGGGCCAATCGTTTGCTGCCTGTCGAGATTTCGCAACGCTCCAGATGGGAGTTGGTGGTGTTCTTTGCGCTGTGGATTCTGGCTCTCATACATGCGTTGCTGAGGTCGCCGCCATTGGCATGGCGTGATCAGATGGCAGCGCTGGCTGTGCTCTGTCTTCTGTTGCCCTTGCTGAATCTCGTGACGACCGGAGAGCAACTTGCTTCATACCTTCTCGATGGTGACTGGGAGAGCGCGGGGGTTGAGCTTTTCGCCGTTGCTGTCGGAGTGGCGGCGGCTGGTGCCTGGGCCTGGATGCGCAAGGCATCGAACCTGAAACCTGCGCGAAAGCAAATGGCTTGTGAATTGTCGACAGACCTGCCTGTGGCTACGGACGCAAATGCCGCGAAGCAAGGGAGCCTGTCATGACTTTGTGGCAGTCATCGTTGCAGGCCTTTGCTCTTTCGATGGGAGGCATGACGGCTCTCGCTTTTGCCATGGACCGCCATTACGCGCAATTGACATCTCTGGACGAGGTGCCGGCAGCGCATCGTATGGCGCTGCGTGTGCTGGGGGGACTGCTTTTGCTAGCCGTCTGGCTGCCGAGCACCCGCGGATGGAGCGCAACGGTCAGCACCTTGCTCGTGCTGGGCTTCTGGAGTCTGGGGGCTCTCGCGACGGTCGCGGGGCTTTCCTGGTCGGCTCGACACCTGGCTGTGGCAGCCGCCGTGGCGGTGCTGCTGGGGAACGTCAGCTGCCTCTGAATCCCTTGGAGCTCGCAAGGCTTCTGATCTTCAATCGCTCCAATTCATGCCGTGGCCATGGGTTTCAGCAGCGACTGCGAATTGTTTTCTGGAAAGTGCAACGTTCATGACGGTGGGACAAATCAAACGCTGGGGCAGCCTCGGGCTGCTGCTGTTCTGTGCTGGGGGTATTGCCTTGTGGTGGGGGAGTCGGCCCAGGGTCGAGTACCAAAGTGTTGCGGTGCAGCGCGGCGATGTGGAGTCCACCGTCACTGCCATCGGTACTTTGCAGCCCAGAACCTATGTGGATGTAGGGGCGCAGGTCTCGGGTCAGATCACCCGTTTGCTGGTCAGCCCAGGAGCCAGGGTCGAGAAAGGTGCATTGCTGGTGGAGATCGACCCCAGCGTGCAGCGTGCCACCGTGGATGCCGGCAGGGCATCGCTGGCGAGCCTGCGGGCCCAGATCGCGGAGCAGCAGGCGCAACTGAAGCTGGCCGGCCAGCAGTTGAAACGACAGCAGCAACTGGCCGCCGAAGAGGCCACAAGGCAGGAGGATGTGCAGATTGCCGAGGCCCAGGTCGCCGGGGCTGCAGCGCGCATCGACCATCTCAAGGCTCAGATGCAGCAAACACAGGCCAGCCTCAAGGCTGACGAAGCGCGTCTGGGCTATACCCGCATCTATGCACCGATGTCCGGCACGGTGGTATCCGTCGACGCGCGTGAAGGGCAGACCTTGAATGCGACCTATCAGACACCCAATATTTTGCGTATCGCCGATCTGACTGCCATGACGGTCTGGACCGATGTGTCGGAAGCCGACGTGCGGCGCGTGAGAGCGGACATGTCCGTGTATTTCACGACTTTGGGGAGTGCCGGTCAGGAACAGGCGCGTCGGTGGAACAGCCGAGTGAGGCAGGTGCTGCCTGCGCCGCCGGCCAGCGTTGCCCCCGCAGCGGGCAATGCGGCGGCGCCTGCGGCGGCCACCAAGGCCGTGACCTATACGGCATTGTTCGACGTGGATAACAAGGACGCGGAACTGCTGCCGCAGATGACGGCCCAGGTGGTCTTTGTGACCGGCAGTGCGCAGCAGGCATTGACGGTTCCATTGACAGCTCTTCAGTCTGAGAAAGATCCGCAATCGCAGAGCGTTTGGGTGCTGACAGCCAAGCGGCAGCCTGAGCAGCGAAACGTGAAGCTCGGAGTACGAAGTCGCCATCAGGTGCAGGTGCTCGACGGCGTGGCTGAGGGCGAGCGGGTCATCGTTGGCGAAACCCTGATTCCTGGCGGTCTGCGGTGGCTGCAATGGTGAGTGTGACGGAGCAGGCTGCGCTGATTTCGCTGCGTGGCATTCGCAAGCACTATGGCGGAGTGGGCGAGCAGCCGTCGGTGACCGTGTTGCACGGTATTGATCTGGATATTCGCGCGGGTGAGTATGTGGCCGTCGTCGGCAGCTCCGGCTCGGGCAAATCCACTTTGATGAATATCCTGGGTTGCCTTGATAAGGCAAGCGAAGGTTGCTATCAATTTCAAGGGAAGGATGTATCCACGCTGGACTCGGATGCCCTGGCCTGGTTGCGTCGCGAAGCCTTTGGTTTCGTGTTTCAGGGCTATCACCTGATTCCCAGTGAAAGCGCTTCGGAAAATGTGCAGATGCCTGCGATCTACGCAGGCCTGGCCAAGGAGCAGCGGGTGCACAGAGCCCAGCTCCTGCTCGAGCGTCTGGGGCTGGGGTCGCGTCTGGAAAATCGTCCCAATCAGCTGTCGGGCGGTCAGCAGCAGCGGGTGTCCATTGCGCGGGCGTTGATGAATGGCGGCCACATCATTTTGGCCGACGAGCCCACCGGGGCGCTTGACTCGCATAGCGGCGCCGAGGTGATGGCTTTGCTGCGCGAGCTGGCCGATGCGGGACACACCATCATCGTTATCACGCATGACCGCGAAGTTGCGGCTCAGGCAAGGCGTGTCATCGAAATCAGCGATGGACGTGTCGTCAATGACAGTGCTCCCGATGGCATTCCGAACCGAGCAGAGGTTCCTCTTCTGACCCCGCAGCGCAACACCGCAACGTCGGCGATATCCTGGGTGGCTGAGATTTCCGAAGCTGCACGCAGTGCCTGGCGCGGCATGCGCATGAACCGGGTACGCACCAGCCTGACCTTGCTGGGAATCGTGATCGGCGTGGCCTCGGTGATCGTCATGCTGGCCATAGGCGAGGGCGCGCGGCGCAAAGTGGTCGAGCAGATGGGCACCATGGGAACAGCCATTCTCTATATGGGCAGCAAACCACCGGCCAGCGGTGGACCTGCGGGCCAGATCACCGAAGACGATCTGGCCGCCATGCGGGAGTTGCCGGCGATACGCAGAGTCATGCCCGTCATCGGAGACCCTGTCACGGTGCGCTATGGCAAGGCCGACAAGCAGGTCTATGTGTTTGCGGCCAGCGAGGAGATGCCGCTGGTTCACCACTGGAGGGTGGCCCAGGGGCGCTACTTCACGGATGTGGAGGACCGCGATCTGGCTCCGCTGGTGGTGATAGGCCACAAGGCGCATCAGCATTTTTTCCCGGAGGTGGCCAATCCATTGGGGCTGCAGCTGATCATCGGGAACTCGGCGTTCGAAGTCATCGGCGTCATGAGCGAGCGTGGGGCTGACTCCGGCGCCCAGGACTATGACGACATGGTCTTCATTCCCTATCAGTCGGGGCGCGCGCGAGTCTATCAGGCGCAGACACAGCCCGATTACGTGGTCGTGGAGGCCAGCTCCTCGGAGCTGGTCCATGAAGCCGAGGGATCGATCCGCAGCCTTCTGCTGGCGCGGCACGGGGGGCGGGAAGACTTCGGCATCGGCAATGCCGCAGCTCGTATTCAGGCCGAAGCAGCAACTCGCCAGAGCATGGCCGTGATGCTGGGGCTGATTGCGGCAGTTTCACTGGTGGTCGGAGGTATCGGAGTCATGAACGTGATGCTGATGACAGTGCGCGAGCGGACCAGGGAGATCGGCATTCGCATGGCGGTTGGGGCTCGACAGCGTGACATCCTGCGCCAGTTCCTTACGGAAGCCAGCATGGTGACCATTGTGGGTGGGGGCGTCGGTCTGCTTGCGGGGCTGGGCATCGGAATGACGCTTCTTGTCTCGGGCGTACCTGTGATTTTTTCGGTGAAAGCCATGCTGGGGGCATTTGCCTGTGCAGTGCTCACCGGCCTGGTTTTTGGCTTCATGCCTGCCAGGACGGCGGCCCGCCTGGAGCCCGTGCGAGCATTGGCGGGAGAGTAGGCATGTACAAATGGAACACAGTGCTGGCGGCTCTTGCTCTGGCTGGATGTGCGACAACGCAATCCAGTGACGAGGCCCGGGGAATGTCTCTCGATATTCCTCATGCCTGGGCGCAGGAGCAGGGGGCGGAAAACGAACAAGTCAGCGCCAGTTGGTGGCACGGTTTTGGCAGCCCGGAGCTAAGCGCACTGGTTGAGCAAGCCAGGAATCAAAGTCTGGATGTGGCGGCTGCCGTCGCAAGAGTGCAGCAGGCGGATGCCCGGGCAGCTTATGCACGTGCCGCCCTGGTACCGGATTTGAATGCAGATTTCGGTGCCACAAGATCTGCAGCGATGGACAGTCATACGGAAAGAGACGCCAGCACTTGGCGAGTGGGTCTGTCGAGTAGCTACGAGCTGGACTTCTGGGGGCGTCAGCGTGCTTTGAGAGACGCCGCAGAGTCCAACAGGCAGGCCAGCGTGTTTGACCGTGAGACCGTGAGACTGACGGTCACTGCCTCAGTCGCCCAGGCATGGCTCCAGTGTGTGGGCTTGCGCGAGCGCGCCGCGATTGCCCAGCTCAACCTGGAGATTTCGGAGCGGCTCTTGAAGCTGGTCGAGTCCAGAGCCCGTTATGGGGCTGCGACCTCCGTGGAACTGGCTCAGCAGCGTGGCCAGGTTGCTGCACAGCAGCGTGTTGTGGCGTTGCTCCGAAAACAGATTGCAGATGCACACGCGGTGCTGGCACTGTTGTCGGGGCAATGGACTATGGATCTTGTGAGCGAGACCAGTCTTTCGAATCTGGCGATTCCAGGCGTTCGCCAGGGTGCGCCCGCGGATCTGATAACACGCAGGCCGGATGTGGCGAAAGCGGAGGCTCAATTGCTTGCTGCGGATGCGAATCTTGCCGCTGCCAGAGCAGCCATGCTGCCCCGCGTGACGCTGACTGCGGGCCTGAGCTCAGAGAGCGAAAAGCTCGGCAGGCTGCTGGAGAATCCCCTGTCTTCTCTGGCTGCTGGAATTCTGGCTCCGATTTTTGATGCAGGGCGACTTGCTTCGAACCGGGAGCTGGCTGCAGCACAAAAGCAGGAGCTTGTGATCGGCTACCGCAAAGCCATTCTGCAAGCCTTCAATGATGTTCAAACTGCATTGAATGCGGTTGACGGCGCAGAAAAACAAGCGGTAGTTCAGGCGGAGGAAGTGGTTCAGGCGCAGAAGGCGCTTTCGCTGGCGGAAAGCCGATACAAGGCTGGTGCGGACAACTTGCAGACCTTGCTGGATGTGCAGCGTGTGGCCTATCAGAGCAGGGACCTGGCAGTTCAAATGCGACAGGAGCGCCTTCAGGCAAGCATCGCGCTTTACAGAGCCTTGGGAGGAGGCTGGAGGCGGTTGCCGGAAGGGCCCGAGAGTTGAGGAACGTAAGCGTAATGCAACAGTTGAGGGCAGCAGGACTGCGTCCAACCGTCGCCAGAATTGGCGTGCTTCAAGTCCTGCTGAGTTCTGCTCCCCATGCTCTGAGCAGAGATGAGATATATCGTCAGCTATACCTTCGGGGGACTCCTGTCAGTGTGGGAACCGTCATGCAGGTGGTGGCCCAGCTGAGCAGGCTGGGTGTCGTACATCACAACGGCAGACAGGGGCGCGAGTCCGGCTATCTGCTCTGCGCAACCTAATTCAGCAGTCGCACCACATACCCACCGCCCATGCCCTGGCCTGGAGCGATGTCCACGCACCTGTGTGCGATTGCAGACTGGCTCATAGAACTGCTAGGCAAGTTCATGTTATCTGCTGTTTTTGATGATGCGCCACAATGCGGAATCATCATGTGCGGCAGATTTGCCGTGGTTCTTTGCTTCGTCACCACCCATGCGCGACCTCAATGATTTGTACTACTTCGTCCAGGTAGTGGACTATGGTGGTTTTGCTCCGGCAGGCCGAGCTCTGGGTATGCCCAAGTCCAAACTCAGCCGCCGTATTGCTCTGCTTGAGGAGTCTTTGGGCGTGCGACTGCTGCAGCGTTCAAGCCGGCGCTTTGCTGTGACGGATATTGGCCAAGAGTATTACCAGCGCTGTCAGGCCATGCTGGTGGAGGCGGAGTTTGCGCAGGAAGTCATTGATCGTACCCACGAGGATCCTCAAGGCATCGTGCGTCTAAGTTGCCCGCTGGCGCTGCTGGACTACCAAGTCGGTGACATGTTGGCGCGCTTCATGGTGCAGCATCCGCGTGTTCAACTTCAGGTGGACAGCACAAACCGCCGGGTAGATGTGATCCGTGAGGGACTGGACCTGGCTCTGCGTGTACGTTTTCCGCCGCTCGAAGACAGCGAGTTGGTAATGAAGACTTTAGGTGAGAGCACGCAATTTTTGGTGGCTAGTCCCAAGCTCGTGAGCGCAATGGGCGGGATGCCTCAACTGGCGGATCTTTCGCAGTGGCCAAGCCTGGGCGACGGTCGGCTGCAACGCAGTGAAATTTGGCAGTTGCAGGGGCCACAAGGCGCAACGGCGGAGGTGCATTACCAGCCTCGTATGGTTTGCGAAGACCGTATTGCCTTGCTTCAGGCGGCTTTGCATGGCGTTGGCGTAGTGCAGTTGCCGGCCATGATGATCCTGGATGATTTGCGTAGCGGGCGCCTGGTCGACGTCATGCCCGGCTGGAAGCCTCGTGCTGGCATCGTTCACGCCGTATTCCCGTCCCGCCGTGGGCTGCTGCCTTCGGTAAGGTTGCTGCTTGACTTTCTTGGCGTGGAGTTCACTGCTTTGCAGGCACAAATCAAGCAGGCATGACGTCCAGGACCAGCTCAAAAGGGACGATGCACTATCGTTCCAATTAATGAACGCTGGTGGCAAGAATTCCAGGCTATTCAGCGCTCGTGTGCGTCTCTACAGTTACTTCTAACTCGTTCGCAAGTCCTACGTTCTTGCGCACTTCAGGAGAAGTCAATGCAAAAGACCATTCAAGGAATCTACAGCGCACCTCAGCAGCACTGGGTCGGCGATGGATTCCCCGTGCGCTCCCTGTTTCACTACAGTCAGCACGGAACCCAGCTGAGTCCTTTTCTACTGCTGGACCATGCTGGTCCATACAGCTTCGCGCCTACCAGCAAACGTAGGGGTGTGGGTCAACATCCGCATCGTGGATTTGAGACGGTAACAATCGTCTACGAGGGGGAGGTCGAGCATCGTGATTCCACAGGTGCAGGTGGAGTCATCGGCCCCGGTGACGTGCAGTGGATGACTGCTGCTAGTGGCATCCTGCATGAGGAATTCCATTCATCTGCCTATGCCGAGAGTGGTGGCCCCTTCCACATGGTTCAGTTGTGGGTCAATCTGCCATCCAGCGACAAGATGGTCAAGCCTGGTTATCAGTCGATCACCAATGCAGAAATTCCCGATGTCCCACTTCCCGGCAATGCCGGGCGAGTGCGAGTCATTGCCGGAAACCATCAGGGTCATACAGGCCCGGCACATACCCATACGCCCATCAACGTCTGGGATGTACGGATGACAGCCGGCAAGTCCGCAATGCTGCATATGCCGGAAGGGCACACACTGGCTGTGGCGATGCTGCAAGGCTCGTTGCTGATCAATGGCCGGGATGCTGTTCGTACCGACCAAGTGGCACATCTGAGTGTGGACGGTACGCAGGTGTTGCTGGAGGCGAACAACGACAGCTCGTTGCTTGTTCTCAGCGGGATACCGATCTCGGAGCCCATTGTTGGATATGGCCCGTTTGTGATGAATAGCGAGGAGGAAATTCGCATGGCCATCACAGACTTCAACAGCGGCAGATTTGGCCAGATCCATGTTCCAGCCTCCTAGACCGCACAGCGCATGAAATCAGCCAAGGGCTGATGTTATTGCCACCTCTTTTCTCAATCCTTGCCAGCCGTGTTTCGTCTTCAACTTCGAAGCGTGGGAGAGCCGCGCCTTTACCTGGGATAAACAATGAACGCCAAACTTTCAGCTGCCGCCGCAGCCATTCTCTGGGGATTCACCTATGTGCTGACCACTACGTGGCTGCCTCCGCATCCCCTGTTCCTCGCTGCATTTCGTGCTCTGGGAGGAGCCCTGGTCTTGCTGGCCATTGTTCGCTGCGTGCCTCCGCGTGTCTGGTGGGGACGACTGGCGGTGCTGGGCACGTTGAACGCTGGGCTTTTCTTTGGCCTGTTCTTTGTGGCTGCAACCCGCTTGCCGGGCGGCGTCGCCGCAATCTTCCAGGCCTTGACGCCATTGGCGGTGATCTTCATTGCCTGGGGCATTCTGGGAGCACGCCCCACCGCTACCAAGATTGGTTCAGTTTTGCTAGGTGCTTTGGGTGTTTCGCTGGTCGTTCTGTCAAGTAACGCGCAGCTTGATTCGCTGGGTATTGCAGCCGCCATTGGAGGCATGCTGTCCATCGCCGCTGGTGGCGTACTGTTGAACAAGTGGGGGCAGCCACCCATGCCTTTGCTGGGCTTCACAGGCTGGCAGTTGCTGATTGCCGGTGTGGAGTTGTCTCTTGTTGCAGCTGTCGCTCAAGATGTGCCTGCACAACTGAATGCGGCCAATGTTTTGGGCTTGGGTCTACTGGCTGTGGCACTGACTGCCGTTCCCTTTGCCTTGTGGTTCGGAGCCATTGAGCGAGCCGGTGCGGTGGCGGTTGCGCCTTTCATGCTGCTGGTGCCGGTCACAGCTTTCGTGCTGGACGCACTGGTCAAAGGGGTTCAACCCACGGCTTTGCAAGTAGCTGGGGCGGTACTGGTCATGGGGGGCCTGATGCTGAGCCAAAAATCGGCCGGTAAGCCCGGTAACAAATCCACACGTCATGTGCGCAACACCGTGGCGCAAGATTAAATAAAGCCGTTATCAGTTTGGAGCTTGCCATGAATGCCTTGATTGACAACATGCTGCGTTCCCGTTTTTTCTACCTGTTGGCTACGACCTTGCTGACCTATATCTTTTGGTGGAGTGGCTTGAACAAAGTTGTTGACTTTCAAGCTGCCATCGGAGAAATGGAGCACTTCGGTCTTCAGCCTGTCACCCTGTTCGCGATAGTCACCATTGCAGTCCAGCTTGTGGCTCCACTGGCGATCATTACCTGCAGCCGCTGGGCATGGCTGGGCGCCGCAGCGCTGGCGGGCTTCACTTTGGCCACGATTCCCATTGCCCACCGCTTCTGGGAAATGAGTGGCATGGAAGGCTTTCTCGAAAAAGCTCTAGTGCAGGACCACATGAGCGTCATAGGTGGGCTGGCGGTGGCGGCCATCCTGGCTCACCAGCGACGTCAGTCTTTGAGCAAACACTGAGCCGCTACCTCCGCGTTTCAACCATCGGTTTCATCCTGACCTCAAAAGGGCCAGGCTTCCCCGCCCATCTGGGCATCCATGCTCTCCAAGGAGATTTCCATGAGCAACAAACCTTATGTCCGCCTCGACAAGAACAACGCTGCCGTGCTGATGGTCGATCACCAGACCGGCCTGCTGTCCCTGGTGCGTGACATCGACCCCGACAAGTTCAAGAACAACGTGCTGACCCTGGCCGATATGGCCAAATACTTCAAACTGCCCACAATTCTGACCACCAGTTTCGAGAACGGCCCCAACGGGCCTCTGGTGCCTGAATTGAAGGAGATGTTTCCTGATGCCCCATATATTGCCCGTCCCGGCCAGATCAATGCCTGGGACAACGAGGACTTCGTCAAGGCCGTCAAGGCCACGGGCAAGAAGCAGCTCATCGTGGCCGGCGTGGTGACCGAGGTCTGCGTGGCCTTCCCCGTGCTGTCGGCCCTGGCCGAAGGCTTTGAGGTGTTCGTGATCGCCGATGCCTCGGGCACCTTCAACTCCATGACCCAGCAGGCCGCCTGGAGCCGCATGGAGCAGGCCGGTGCTCAACTGATGACCTGGTTCGGAGCAGCCTGCGAATTGCACCGCGATTGGCGCAACGATATTGAAGGTCTGGGGACTCTGTTCTCCAACCACATCCCTGACTACCGCAACTTGATCACCAGCTACAACACGCTGACGAGCGCCAAGTAAAGCTGTTTGACGCCTCGCCTTGACAATGCTGTCGAGCGGGGCGATTCGGCCTGATTAATCAACAGAGTGCTATGCAGAACACTATTGAGTTTGTGAACTCGCTGGGCGACGTGATCTTTCGCACCGCCGATGGAAGTTACGTGCTGGCTCAGCAGATTGACGCCAAGCCGTTGAGTGCGGCGCAGGTTCTGGATGGCGCGCTGGATACCATCGGCATCGAAGCTGCAACAGACCCAACAACTGGGGCGACATACGAGTTTTTCATTGCAGCCTACGGCCTGTCACGTGATGCTGCGTTCGATGGCTTTGTATGAAGGCAGATCCCTTGCTCAGGGCCCTAATGAGCTATGCCAAATCTACAGTTGTAGGTGCTGTGGCTTACCAGATGCCTTGCCAATTGGTGCTGAAGCGCGGAAGCTATTGCCACCATCAACGATCAAGGAGACCGTCATGACTCAGTGGATCGAAGCCATCAGGCTCGCCGAGCTTCCAGAGGGCTCTATGCGCGCCATCAACGTTGGGAATGTGGAGGTTTTGCTGACCCATGTTGACGGATCCATCCATGCAGTGGGTAATCGATGTGGACATATGAATGCTTCACTGGCCGAAGGCGCGCTGGTCGGTCATGTTGTGACCTGCGCGTTCCACTCTGCGCGCTTCGATGTCACAACGGGAAGAAAAGTGTCGGATGCTGTTGTTCTTCCTCCGCCTGGCATCGAAAAAGCCCCGGCGGAAATGTTGCCGTACTTGCAAAAGGCGGGACGCCTCTCTGCACCGATCAGGACTCATGACTGCCCACGCTATGACGTTATGGTGGATGGTGAAATGATCAAGGTATGCATCTAGTAGCCAATGGGTAGTGATATCGCGGCTACTTCTACTTCGTCCCAAGAGGCTGTGGGAATGAGAGCGAGCAAGCTCAGGAGCAATCCTGGCCTCGATATGTTTTTGTGCTCACCAACAATTGATATCTATGTCCGATAACTTCTTTCGCTTTCACGACTTGTTTGCTCAACTGGGTCTTCCCAATTCGCCAGATGCGATCGCAGCTTTTCTCAACCAGCACCGACCATTGCCCAATGACGTGCTTCTGGCAGACGCTGATTTTTGGGATGAACCACAAGCACAGTTCATTCGTGAAAAAAAGCTCGAAGACTCGCCGGAGTGGACTCAACTGATCGACCAGCTCAGTGAAGCGCTTCGGGAAAATTCGGGCAACCGGAACATGTTCGGTACCTGTCGCGTACTAGCTCTCTCGGGAAGTTTGCGTCATTCATCATTCAATACAGCCCTGGCCCGTTCAGCGCAGGCAATGGCACCACAAGGTATGAATATCGAAGTCGCAACCTTGCACGGAATTCCGCTCTATGACGCGGACCTGGAAGCCAGTGAAGGCATTCCGGCCGCGGTACTCAAATTGAAAGCGCAGATTCTGGATGCAGACGCTTTGCTGATGGTCACCCCTGAGTACAACAACGGCGTACCGGGTGTGTTCAAAAATGGCATTGACTGGCTCTCGCGTGCAGATATGAAAGCCGTTTTTGCCAGGCGTCCAACAGGCATGATTGGCGCATCGATGGGGGGCTTTGGTACTTTGTCGTCCCAGGCCGCCTGGTTGCCCACTCTCAAGATGTTGGGCGTTACGCTGTACAGCGGTAGCTCCGTACTGGTGTCTCGTGCACAAAATGCGTTCGATGCTCAAGGTGAGTTGATGGATGAATCGAGTCGGAAAAATCTGAGCACGTATCTCAATGGTTTCAACGAATTTGTGCAGCTCATCAAAATTGCAAAATTGAAATCCCGGTGAAGGGCGCATCGGATGGCGGCAGGTTCGTTTTCTGAAATGTGAAACCCAGTGCTAGATGTGAACCGTCAAGAGGTTATTTGCAGATTTGAGCCTGGACATCGGAGCAATGTGACCGATGCCGCTGTGCGGCCTGTGCCAGTTGTAATGGTGCTGCCAGTTCGCCAGGGCATGGGTCCGCTCAGCTGAGTTCTGGTAGGTCCAGCCATAGGCCCATTCCCGTAGTGCTGACTGGATGAATCGCCCCGCCTTGCCATTGGTCTGTGGCCGGTACGGTCTGGTGAACTTGTGCTGCATGCCCAAGGCTTTGCAGGCGGCAGCAAACTCCTTGGAGCGGAAGGCTGCGCCGTTGTCGGTCAGCAGGCGCTTGATGCGTACACCCAACCCCGCGTAGTACGCCACCGCGTTGTGCACAAACGCGACGGCTTCGTGCTTCTTCTCGTCGCGATGCATGGCAGTGAAGGCGATGCGTGCGTGGTCGTCGATAGCCACAAACAACGTCTCCCAGCCTGCACCCTCGACCGAGTCGCGCAGGTTGCCGGTTACGCGGTGACTGGGTCTGACGATGCGCCCGAGCTTCTTGGTGTCGATGTGCAGCATGTCACCAGGAGCCTCGTGCTTGTGGCGAATCACCGGCTCAGCAGACTGCAGGTCACTGAGGCGAGACAGGCCTGCACGGGTCAGCACACGGCTGACGGTGGTGGCCGAGATACCGGCATAGCTGGCAATGCGCGACTGAAGCATCCGACGACGGCGCAACTCGACGATGAGCAGTGCCTTGGACTGGTCAATAGTCCGGGGCGAGCGCGCGGGCCTGGAGGACGCATCGACCAGGGCGGCTTCGCCACCGGTCAAATACCGGCCCAACCACTTCCTGGTTGTCTGCGCCGTGACGCCTTGGCAAAGACCAGCCTGGGCGACGTCCAGGCCATGAATGGTCATTTGTTTAGCCATCCCAAGTCGGCGGGCGAAGGTAGGCCGGGCTGCTTATGGGTGTTCATCCGGTTGGGTGTCCTGAGTAGGTTGGGTGTTTGGCGACTTCCAGTCTCTCAAATCCAACCCGGATGAACACCGGATACAACCTATTGAAGCTTCACAGCTAGAGGGCAGCGATCACCAAGCTTGTAGCGGGCGCGCAGGTCGCTTGACCTGCGATGCGGCTCTCATTGGGTGGATTGAGCATCTGTTGGTCCTTATCGGCCCCTATCCATGACGAGCCTGAAGCCTACATTGTTGCTTGCACTCCATGGGGCCTGTCCCTGTCGGGCGCTGACCCGGTAGCCTTCGCAATAGTCTTCATTGCACAAGAAGGATCCTCCACGGATGACACGTTTGGGAGCATCGCTGCGCAAACCGTCGAGGTCGAAGGAGCCTTTGGGGTTGCTGACGTGCTTCAAGCGAGCTTGCATGCCGAAGGCGTCATAGCGGTACCAGTCTGCCGTCCATTGCCAAGCATTGCCAGCCATGTCGAATAGACCATATCCATTGGACTCGTAGCTGGCGACGGGCTCGGTTCCCGGAAGGATCTTGGGCTGGGCTTGAGGGAAGCTACCTGTTTGATCCTTCCAGATGCTGGCCATGACGTCGCCATTGGGTTCCTTAAGGGCTCCCCAGGCATAGCGCTGTTGCTCCAGTCCGCCTCGGGCAGCGTACTCCCATTCGGCTTCAGTCGGCAGGCGCTTGCGCGTGTTCTTGGTGGAGAGGTTGAGGCCGGATTTCCTTACTTATGAAACCTCTCATGTGAAACCTTGCTGCTGTGTAGTTTGTCCACAGAGTGGACAAAAACAATAAATTTGACACAGATCAGATAATCCATAAGATGGACATTGGTCTCATCAGACGAACATGATCGAAATCAAACCACCTCACGGAGACAAGGCATGAACAAGGAAATGTCCGAGACGCTCACCCGCGTCGGCCCCAATACACGAATGGGAAATTTGCTGCGCCGCTACTGGGTGCCGGCATTGATGTCCAGTGAGATCGCCGAAGCGGACGGTCCGCAGGTGCGAGTCCAACTTCTTGGCGAGAAACTTTTGGCTTTTCGCAATACGGATGGCAAGGCCTGCTTGATCAGCGAGTTCTGCTCTCATCGCGGCGTGTCGCTGTACTTTGGTCGTAACGAGGAGAACGGCATTCGCTGCGCCTACCATGGCGTCAAGTTCGATGGCGATGGCCAGTGCGTGGACGTTCCCTCGTCGCCGCAATCCTGCGCCCGCATGCACATCAAGGGCTATCCGTGCGTGGAGCGTGGGGGCATCGTCTGGACCTACATGGGCCCCGAGGAGCACAAGCCATCTCCTCCAGAGCTGGAGTGGTGCACCCTGCCACCGGAGCATGTATTTGTCTCCAAACGCCTGCAATACAGCAACTGGCTGCAGGCCATGGAAGGCGGTATCGACACCGCCCATGTGTCATATGTGCACCGCTTCGAGGTGGATACCGATCCCATGCACCAGGGTGTCAAGGCGCTGGATTACATCAAGGCCGATGGCAATGTGAAGTTCGAGATAGAGCAGACGCCATTCGGTCTGAGCCTGTTCGGGCGCCGCAATGGCGAGCCAGATTCCTACTACTGGCGCATCACGCAGTGGCTGTTCCCCTGGTTCACGCTCATTGCACCGTTCGGCAACCATGCGCTGGGCGGCCATGTGTGGGTGCCTATCGACGACCACAATTGCTGGGCCTGGAGCATCAACTGGCAGCCGGACCAGCCGCTTACCGAAGAAGAACGTACATCCATGGAGGAGGGCAAAGGCATACACGTGGAGTATGAAGCGCCCGGCAGCTTCATCCCCAAGGCCAATCGCAACAATGACTACGGCATGGACCGCGTTGCGCAGCGCGAGGAGCGCTCCTACAGCGGCATCTTTGGCTTTTCCGCACAGGACTATTCGCTGCAGGAAAGCATGGGTTCCATCCAGGACCATGCCGCGGAGAGGCTGCTACCCACGGACAAGGCCATTGTGATGGCCCGCCGCATGCTCAATGAAGCTGCTTTGGGCCTGGAGCAGGGCGAGACACCTCCTGCCCTTGACGCGAGCGAACAGCATGTGCGCCCAGCAGGCGTTTTGCTGCCCAGAGAGCAGGATCCCGTGGCCTGGGCCCGCGAGGAACTGGCGGACGCGACAAAGAAGCCGGTCTTCAGCCTCTGAACGAGAAGTACCAAGACAAGAAATGACGGAGACAAAGCAACATGAAGTTCCCCACGAAACTCAAGGCCGCCCTGGTCGCAGCAGCCTGTATGGCGACTGCGGCCTGGGGCCAGGCCACCGCAGCAGCGTCCGAATGGCGCCCCACCAAGCCTGTGCGCATCGTCGTGCCCATTACGGGCAGCACGAATGATGTACTGGCGCGTCTGATTGCGCCCAAGCTACAGGAGGCATTGGGACAACCCTTCGTGGTAGAGAACAAGCCTGGAGCTGGCGGGAACATTGGAGCTTACGAAGTCAGCCGCTCGGTTCCGGACGGCCATACCTTGCTGATCGGCTACAACGGGCCTTTGGCCATCAATGTCACCCTGTTTGACAAGATGCCCTATGACCCGCTCAAGGATTTGGTGCCCATCACGCTGGCGGTGAAGTCGCCGCAGTACCTGGTGGCCAATCCCGACGCTGGCTTCAAGGATGTGAAGGACTTCATTGCCAAGGCGAAGGCGAATCCCAGCAAGTACTCTTATGGCTCCGTGGCCATGGGCAGCGCCTCGCACCTCACCATGGAGATGATGAAATCGGCGGCGGGCTTTCAGATGACTCATGTGCCTTACCGTGGCGCAGGGCCTGCGGTGACGGACCTGATTGCAGGCAATATCCAGGGCGGCTTCTTTGTTCCGGGCAATGTTCAGGGCTTCGTCAAGGAAGGGCGCCTGAAGCTGCTTGCCTCCACGGGAACAAAGCGCTTTCCAAGCACGCCCACGATTCCTACGCTGGCCGAATCCGGCCTCAAGGACTTCGAGGCCACGTCCTGGATCGGACTGCTAGCGCCTGCCGGAACGCCGCCTGTGGTCATCAATACCTACCACCAGGCCATGGTTCGCATCCTCAACTCGCCGGATATACGCAAGCACTTGGACGAGATGGAGTTCGAGACCATTGCCAGCACGCCCAAGCAGTTCAGCGACTGGATAGCCACTGAAATCGTGCGCTGGGGCAAGGTCATCAAGGCAACGAATGCAAAGGCGGATTGAACAATGAGTGAATCCAGAATGGCGGGACGCACCGCCTTGATTACCGGCGCCGGTGCGGGCATAGGCGCCGCCGCCTCCCATCTCTTCTGCCAGGAAGGAGCTGCGGTGCTGATGCTGGACGCGAATGCCGAGGCTCTGGAGCGCACACGTGAGGCCATTTTGCAGGCTGTGCCGGGAGCCCGATTGGCCTGCGCTACGGCCGATGTGTCGGACGAATCGGCTGCAGCAGCAGCCGTAGGGCAGTGCGTGCAACAGTGGGGCGGTCTCGATACCCTGGTGAATAACGCAGCCATGCGTAACTACAGTGCCGCAGCCGATGCCACTGCAGCCGAATGGCAGGCCATGGTCGGCGTCAATCTGGTGGGCATGTCCAACTACTGCAGGGCTGCGCTTCCTGCGCTGAGGCAGTCGGGAACAGGCAGCATCGTCAACGTGTCCTCCTGCTACGCGGTCACGGGTCGCAAGGGCATGGCCCTGTATGACGCGACCAAGGCGGCGCAACTGGCCTATACCCGTAGCCTGGCATTCGAGGAAGCCGCTCACGGCGTGCGCGCCAATGCGGTGTGCCCGGGCTCCACGTTGACCGACTTCCACGTCGGCAGGGCACGGAGCACAGGCAAGAGCGTGGAGCAGCTCAGGACGGAGCGCAAGGACACATCGCTCATAGGGCGCTGGGCGTCGCCGGAGGAAATCGCCTGGCCCATCCTCTGGCTGGCTTGCCGCGAGGCGTCTTTCATCACCGGGACCACCCTGATGGTCGATGGTGGCCTGCATATCATGTAACGCCATGGCCTCTACATATCTTCAGGCGCGCGTCCACCAGATGCGCTACGAAGCGGCAGGCATCCTCAGCGTGGAGCTGCGGCCGCTTGCTGCGGCACAGGAGTTTTCCCAGTCTGTGCAGGCGGGTGCCCATATCGACCTCCACCTGGCCGATGGGTTGATCCGAAGCTATTCGCTGACCAATCCGGGGGAACGCCATCGCTATGTGGTGGCGGTGTCCCTCGACCCGACCAGCCGTGGCGGTTCACGCTTTGTCCATCAAAGGCTGAGGGTCGGGGACGTCATCCAGATTGGCGGGCCGCGCAATCATTTCCCCCTGGTCGAGACTGCCCCCCATAGCGTGCTGGTAGCCGGAGGGATCGGCATCACGCCTGTTCTTGCCATGCTCAGGAGGCTGAATGCCCTGGGCAGGACGGCGCACCTCATCTATTGCGCATCCAGCCGCGCGAGCGCCGCCTTTGTGCCGGAGATCGAGGCCATTGCAGCCCAGGCCGGCGGCAGGGTGACACTCGACTGGCACTTCAAGGAAGAAAAAGGCGTGCGTGCCGATCTGCACAACCTTCTCCAGGAACATGCCGAAGGCACGCACTTCTATGCCTGCGGGCCCCTGGCCTTTCTGGATTCGTATGAAGACAGTTGCGGGAAACTGGGGCTGGCGCATGTGCACCTGGAGCGCTTTGCTGCCGCACCACTGGCCGCCCCCCGGACGCCGGAAGTCGGCTATGCCGTCGAATTGCGCAGGACCGGCAGGACCGTGCAGGTGGCTGCGGGGACTTCCTTGCTGGATACCCTGATCAACGCGGGCATGAACCCCGAGTACAGCTGCCGTGAAGGTGTATGCGGGGCCTGCGAGGTCCGGGTCATTTCCGGCGATGTGGAGCACCGCGACCAGATACTGAGCGAGCAGGAGCGGGCCGTGAACAAGAGCATGATGATCTGCGTCTCTGGATGCCGTTCAGGCAACCTGGTCCTGGATTGCTGAGCGACATCGGAACAGTGTGCGGATGGCAGGAAGGGGTGGCAGCGTCCAGGGAATACCGCCAGCCTCTTGCTCTGCCCATGTTTGCTGTCCATCAGGTGGACAATTGCGGGTAGAGTATCGGCATGAATCAGAAAACCGTTGACATGGCCGAATCCGATAAATCCGAAGGCGGGGTGCGCGCAGTCCAGCGGGCTCTTGACGTGCTTCTCGCTTTCAGGCCTGGAGACGATGGATTGCTGGTGGCCGAACTGCTAAAGCGGGTCGACCTGAGCCGGCCGACCCTCTATCGCTTGCTCGATACGCTCAACACTAAGGGGTTTCTCGTTTCCGAGGGCGAACCCCAGCGTTTCCGGCTCGGCCCGGCAGTCGCGCAGGTGGCCCATGCCTGGTCCGCAGGCATGAGCTACGAAACCGTTGCCCAACCCATGATGCGCCGCCTGTGGGAGAAAACCCGTGAGACCGTTTCCCTGCATGTGCAGGAAGGTGTCTCCAGGACATGTGTTGCCGAACTCCCCAGTACACAGCCCCTGAGTTTCAAGCGCGGCGTGGGCTATCGTGAGAATCTGGTGCGGGGGGCCAGTGGACGGTCCATTCTCGCCTGGCTGAACGTGGACAAGCAGGATCTTTCTGTCTACGGCGCGGAAAGTACCGAAGAAGCCAAGCGGTGCACGGAGCAACTGAGGCAAATTCGCATCGAAGGCTATGCAACAAGCCGTGATGAGCTGATTCAGGGAGCTGTCGCCATTGCCGCACCATTTTTCGACAGTAGCGGTCGTGTGGTGGGATCACTTGGGTTGTTTGGCCCTAGCGCAAGACTCAGCGAAGAGGTTGTTCGGGGCTATGCTGTGCTCCTCAGGGAGGAGGCGGCCCAGCTTTCAGCGGCACTGGGATTCAAGAGCCTGGAGCCATGATGTCCAGTCTCATACTGGACGGTGTTGCCGTTTCGGAAATCTTTACCGATCTCTTTTTCCAAGAGGGATCTGCGAAGACCACGCTCTAGGTGCTGCAAATTTAGCTGAGGGTTTGAGACCGCCTAGCTGTTGGAGTCGATCGGACGCTCTTGGATGTATGACGCTTATCTTTTATCTCCTAGAGACGGGTAGCAACGGCGCCCAGTCTGCTATTCGAGGAAACCTTGAGGTTAGAGCGCACAATACTAAGAGTCTGTTCAAAGTCTTTTGAGCAATAGAACCCAGAAGGCCAAATGGACAAACTGCAAGCTAGCATTGAGCAGCCGCTCGCAGTCCTTCCATATTCCACAGGACTTAAACGTCCCAGAGATACCACGATACGTTTTTTCGTTGTACCAACGAATGCAAGTATCGACAGCTTCGATGAACTGCCCAATCGTCGTTGATTGCCAATTGCCGGGATAAAACAGCTCCATTTTCAGCCTTCCGAAGAAGTCTTCACATGCAGCATTGTCTGGCGAGCACCCTTTGCGGGACATCGAGCGAACCAGCTTTGCATCATGGCCCCTCAAGAGCCAGCCTGATCAGCGATAGTGAGCTTCACGACCAGAATGAATCAAAGGGCGGCTCTCGCTGCCTTGAACAGCATCAATGGCCGCATCCAGCATTGTGTTGGATTTGCATTGGGATGAGTCCCTATCGACTAGCTCGCCACCAGCCTGTCAAAGCAATCAATGACTGGCGACAGGTAAAACTTGCCAGCAGGAATCTGGAATTCAGTAGTGCCGGTGATTCATCTCAGCGGGTCAGCTTTGCGTGTAAATCAACAGGGCGGATATAGCTTTTTTTCCAACTCATTGCGAGCGCGCTTCAACGGCATCAAAAAAGTCTCTTTGAACTCGCTCATGCTGAGTCTCTCGGCCCTGACTGCAATGCTCATGGCAGCAATAGTGTTGCCTTGAGGGTCGCGCACCGGCGCTGCCATAGAGCGCACCCCCAGCTCCAGCTCTCCGTCGCTGCATGACCACCCTGATTGCCGGCAAGTTTCAAGCAGACCTAGCAGCTCCTCCAAGTCAGTCACCGTCTGAGGGGTCAGAGCCACCCGCTCGATCATCTCCAGCCTTGCACGCGCCTCATGTTGAGGCAGTCCTGACAACAGCATCCGACCAATCGCAGAACAGTACACCGGCAACCTGGATCCTATTCCTAGACCCGTGCTCAAGCTGCGCCGAGCGGTCGAGCGGCCAATGATGATGGCATCGTCCTCCAACAAAGTACCAAGCGAAGCGGATTCTCTGGTGCGCTCCGACAGTGCATCCAGTAGAGGCTGAGCCAACGCAGGCATGGGGCGCGATGACAGAAATGAATAGGCAATCAGCAACGATTTGGGCTGCATCCAGAACAGTTTCCCGTCGCTCTCTAGATAGCCAAGCTGTACCAGTGTACTGAGCGAGCGTCTAGCCGATGCTGGTGTGGACTGTGTGAGCCTGGCTACCTCTGACAGCGTCAGCCGGGTATGCCGACGGTCAAAGCAGGTCAGCACCTCCAATCCCTTGCGCAGCGATTCCACAAAGTTCTTGTCCTGCATAGCAATCAAATCAAGGTGTTTTCAACATTTTTGCGCATAGCGCAAAAACAGGTTTAACACAAAGTACGACATCCCCATACTGCAGCTCCACACACAAGAAGGAGACAAGATGCGCAACGCATCCATTCGCAGACGCGAAGCATTGATCTGCATTGCCGCAGCGGTTGCGGCAACCGGCAGCCTGGCTCAGTCAAATCAACCTCTCAAGATCGTCGTGCCTTTCTCGGCCGGAGGTACCGCCGATGTACTGCCGCGTCTAGTAGCCGAAAAAATCCGCACGGACTACGCAGGTGGCGTGATCATTGAAAACAAGCCCGGGGCGGGCGGAAACATCGGCGCGGATCTAGTGTTCCGAGCACCGCCGGACGGCATGACGGTGCTGGCTTCCCCTCCGGGCCCCATCGCTATCAACCACAACCTCTATCAAAAGCTCAGCTTCGACCCGACTCGCTGGGTTCCTGTGACGATTTTGGCCACAGTGCCCAATGTCTTGGTCATCAACCCCAAGTTACCTATTAAGTCCCTTGGCGAGTTCATTGCATACGCCAAAGCCCACCCCAAAACAGTGACTGTGGCTACGCAAGGTGACGGATCGACATCCCACCTGACTGCAGCCATGTTCATGCAGCTGACTGGTGTTGAGCTAACCGTCGTTCCCTACAAGGGAACGGCCCCGGCATTGATCGACCTGATTGGCGGCAATGTGGATGTGTTTTTCGACAACATCAGCTCATCGGCCACCTATCACCAGGCCGGCAAAGTGCGCATTCTGGCCATTGCCGACGAGCAGCGTTCTCAAATATTGCCCCAAGTCCCTACCTTCGTCGAGCAGCAATGGCCAGCCATGCAAGCCGTGACTTTCTTTTCTGTCGTCGCTCCCCCAGGCACGAGCTCAGAAATCGCTCAGAAGCTTCAGAAGCAGATGGCCCTGGCTCTGTCATCGAACGACATCCGCAAGCACTTTCAGGAGCAGGGCGCCGTGCCCTGTGGCTGGGATCCAACCAAGACTGCTCAGTTCCTCCGTCAGGAAACCGAGAAGTGGAAGAAGGTGATGAAGGCCGCCAACGTCAAGCTCTAATCCCAGGAACCAACATGCAAGAATCCATCATCCAGTGGCATGGGGCCACTAATACACGTGTGCCTTTCGGTATCTACACTGACACAGCCAATGCTGATCAGGAACAGCAGCGAATCTATCGCGGCGAGGTCTGGAACTACCTGTGCCTGGAATCTGAAATTCCCGGGGCCGGTGATTTCCGCACTACCTTTGCCGGTGAAACACCGATAGTTGTCGTACGGGATGCCGACCAGGAAATCTACGCCTTCGAGAACCGCTGCGCGCATCGCGGCGCTCTCATCGCTCTGGAGAAATCGGGTCGTACGGATAGTTTCCAGTGCGTCTATCACGCCTGGAGCTACAACCGACAGGGAGATCTGACCGGCGTTGCCTTCGAGAAAGGTGTCAAGGGCCAGGGTGGCATGCCGGCCTCGTTCTGCAAAGAAGAGCATGGCCCGCGCAAGCTCCGCGTGGCTGTCTTTTGCGGTTTGGTCTTTGGCAGTTTTTCCGAGGATGTACCCAGCATTGAGGATTACCTTGGCCCTGAGATTTGCGAGCGCATAGAGCGCGTGCTGCACAAGCCCGTAGAAGTCATCGGTCGCTTCACGCAAAAGCTGCCTAACAACTGGAAGCTCTACTTCGAGAACGTGAAGGACAGCTATCACGCCAGCCTCCTGCATATGTTCTTCACCACCTTCGAGCTGAATCGCCTCTCACAAAAAGGCGGTGTCATCGTCGACGAGTCGGGTGGTCACCATGTGAGCTATTCCATGATCGATCGCAGCGCCAAAGACGACTCGTATAAGGACCAGGCCATCCGCTCCGACAACGAGCGTTACCGGCTCAAAGATCCCAGCCTTCTAGAGGGCTTCGAGGAGTTCGAGGACGGCGTGACCCTGCAGATCCTTTCTGTGTTCCCTGGCTTTGTGCTGCAGCAGATTCAGAACAGCATCGCCGTGCGTCAGTTGCTGCCCAAGAGCATCTCCAGCTCGGAACTCAACTGGACCTATCTTGGCTATGCAGATGACAGTGCCGAGCAACGCAAGGTCAGACTCAAACAGGCCAACCTTATCGGCCCGGCCGGATTCATTTCCATGGAAGACGGAGCTGTCGGTGGATTCGTGCAGCGTGGCATCGCAGGCGCTGCCAACCTTGATGCAGTCATCGAGATGGGCGGAGACCACGAAGGCTCTAGCGAGGGCCGCGCCACGGAAGCCTCGGTACGCGGCTTTTGGAAGGCCTACCGCAAGCATATGGGACAGGAGATGCAAGCATGATCAATGAAATTCAAATCGCGGCCTTCAATGCCGCCTACGCGAAGACCATAGACAGTGATGCAATGGAGCAATGGCCAACCTTTTTCACCAAGGATTGCCACTATTGCGTCACCAATGTCGACAACCATGATGAGGGACTTGCTGCCGGCATTGTCTGGGCGGATTCGCAGGACATGCTCACCGACCGAATTTCTGCGTTGCGCGAAGCCAATATCTATGAGCGCCACCGCTATCGCCATATCCTGGGTCTGCCTTCGATCCAGTCAACCGATGCAACACAGGCCCGTGCTTCCACGCCGTTCATGGTGCTGCGCATCATGCATACCGGGGAAACGGAGGTCTTTGCCAGCGGTGAGTACCACGACAAATTCACCACGATCGATGGCAAGTTACGTCTGCAAGAGCGCGTCGCGGTTTGCGACAGCACGGTGACGGACACGCTGATGGCATTGCCGCTATGACAATAGTGCACCGTAGATTGGCTTTGGCCATCGGCGATCCCCACGGTATTGGCCCAGAAATCGCACTGAAAGCTCTCCAGCAGCTGTCTGCCACCGAAAGGTCCCTTATCAAGGTCTATGGACCGTGGAGCGCTCTTGAACAAGCAGCGCAGATCTGCCAAATGGAGTCCCTTCTTCAAGACCTCATTCATGAGGAAGCCGGCTCGCTTGCACAACCAGCGCAATGGGGAGAGATCACCCCGCAGGCAGGCCTATCCACGGTGCAATCCGCAACAGCAGCCATCCGGGCGTGCGAAAACGGCGAGGTCGATGCCGTCATTGCCTGCCCCCACCATGAAACGGCCATTCACCGCGCAGGCATAGCGTTCAGCGGCTACCCATCTTTGCTCGCCAATGTTCTTGGCATGAACGAAGACGAGGTATTCCTGATGCTGGTGGGTGCTGGCCTGCGCATAGTGCATGTCACTTTGCATGAAAGCGTGCGTAGCGCACTAGAGCGGCTCTCTCCTCAGTTGGTGGTCGACGCGGTGGATGCCGCCGTGCAGACATGCACCTTACTCGGAGTGCCTAAACCACAAGTCGCTGTATTCGGGATCAACCCTCATGCATCTGAAGGACAGTTGTTCGGCCTGGAGGACTCCCAGATCACCGCTCCTGCCGTCGAGACACTGCGCAAGTGCGGCCTGGCGGTAGATGGTCCCATGGGGGCCGACATGGTTCTGGCACAGCGCAAGCACGACCTGTATGTGGCCATGCTGCATGACCAAGGGCACATCCCCATCAAGCTGCTGGCTCCTAACGGAGCCAGCGCGCTCTCCATCGGCGGCAGGGTGGTGCTTTCCAGCGTGGGCCATGGCAGCGCCATGGACATTGCCGGCCGGGGCGTGGCCGACTCCACGGCCCTCCTACGCACGATCGCCCTGCTCGGAGCCCAACCGGGCTGAGGACCCTCCATGAACCACCAGATCCATATCCACGACTCTGACATCGCGTTCACCTGCGCGCCCGGGCAATCCGTACTGGATGCAGCCCTGCAGGCAGGCATCGAGCTGCCTTATTCCTGTCGCAAAGGTAGCTGTGGCAACTGTGCGAGCGCCTTGCTCGACGGAAATATTACTTCTTTCAATGGCATGGCCGTGCGCAGCGAACTCTGCACCTCGGAGCAGGTATTGCTGTGCGGCTGCACCGCCGCCAGCGATATACGTATCCAGCCGAGCTCCTTTCGCCGCCTTGACCCGGAAGCCCGAAAACGTTTTATGGCCAAGGTGTACAGCAATACACTGGCGGCTCCCGATGTGTCACTGCTGCGCCTGCGCCTGCCTGTGGGCAAGCGCGCCAAATTTGAAGCCGGCCAATACCTGCTGATTCACCTCGATGACGGGAAAAGCCGCAGCTACTCTATGGCCAATCCACCCCATGAGAGCGATGGCATCACGCTGCATATCAGGCATGTGCCGGGTGGCCGCTTCAGTGCCATCGTCCAGCAACTAAAGTCTGGTGACACATTGGAGATCGAACTGCCATTCGGTAGCATCGCGTTGAAGCCTGACGACAGCAGACCCCTAGTTTGCGTTGCAGGAGGTACCGGATTTGCACCCATCAAGTCCGTTCTGGATGACCTGGCCAAACGCAAGGTACAGCGCGACATCACGCTGATTTGGGGTGCTCGCAACCCCTCTGGCCTGTATCTTCCTAGTGCCATCGACAAGTGGCGCAAAGCTTGGCCGCAGTTTCGCTACATTGCAGCCATCACTGACCTAAGCAATGTGCCTGCGGATGCTCACGCCGGTCGGGTGGATGACGCGCTACGCATGCACTTTGACAACTTACACGATCATGTTGTGCACTGCTGTGGCTCAGCCGCCCTCGTTCAATCCGTGCGCACAGCAGCCTCCAATATGGGGCTGCTAGCACAAGACTTTCATGCGGATGTGTTCGCTACAGATCCGACTGGCAACCATTAGAAGTAGCTATTCATTCGATATCAACACGGCGGGATTGAGGCAGGTATAAATGCATTCACGGCATTGATAACGTACTTGCTTCCTTGCAGCCTGTGTTGATATTGACCCCAATGGTCGGGCCTTTCTAGCTAGCCCGGGTTACAGGTTTTTCCGCAGCAAACCGTAGCCGCTCTCGAAGCGGCTGCTGCACTGTTCGACGACCGCTTGCGTGCTGACGACCCCCCCTCTCTTGAAATTCGTGTTGCCCTTGTCAGTGCAGATGTTCAGGATGGGCACTCTAGACAGGAGGACTCGAATGTCAGGAAGCTATTTCTTCATTCCCCTGTACCTGTTGAAAAGGCTGGTAGCCCATCCGGACTCCGAATTGAGCCGCAGCGCAGCCCAGACCCTACTGCCGGACCAGCAGATTCGCACACAGCGTGCGCAGACAAGCTCCAGATCATCGGTGCGACGGCAAGGAATAGCGGAAAGCCCAGAGCTGGAGCGTGCGATTCATGACGCCAAGAACGGTACTGCGCTGCCTGGTACTCTGGTGCGTACGGAAGGAAAGCCTGCCACCGGAGACGAGGCCGTAGACGAAGCCTATGACTACATGGGTATGACCCGGCAGATGCTTCATGACGTGTACGGTCGCAACTCCATCGATGGAGCTGGCATGCCCCTGGTGGGAAGCGTGCATTATGGACAGGACACCATGACAATGCCTTCTGGAATGGACGCCAGATGGTGTTTGGTGATGATGACGGACGGATATTCAACCGTTTCACCGTGGCGCTGGACGTGATTGCTCATGAGCTTACGCATGGCGTGATTGACCGCGAAGGTGGCCTGAGCTACCAAGGTCAGTCAGGCGCGCTCAACGAGTCACTGGCCGATGTGTTCGAGATCCTGACCAAGCAATTCCATCTACAACAAAGGGTGAGCAGTGCGGATTGGCTGATCGGCGTTGGCTTGTTTCTTCCCGATATGAACGCACGAGGACTGCGCTCCATAGCTGCGCCGGGCAGCTCTTATGACGATCCGGTACTGGGCAAAGACCCGCAGCCCGGCCATATGCGGGACTATGTAAAAACCCGGGAAGACAATGGCGGCGTGCACATCAATCCAGGTATTCCCAATCATGGGCTGCTGCCGGTTTCGTTGATACCGACCTAAGCTTCTTGAGCTTGTTCGAACAATACGGGACTGACGTAGCCGGCGTCGAATGCCGACGCGTTGGGTTGTAGAAGTGCTCGATATAGTCGAGCACGTCGGCGCGAGCCTGCTCCCTGCTGCGGTCACCTTCCTGGCCGTGCGCTCGGTCTTCATTGAGCTGAAGAAGCTCTCCATGGCCGAGTTGTCCCAGACCTCACCTGCTCTGCTCATGCTGTGGGTAATGCCCTGCTCGAGCAGCAACTGCTGGAAGTGCGCGCTGGTGTACTGACTTCCTTGGTCCGAGTGATGCAGCAGTGCCACCGGTTTTCCCTGGCGCCATACGGCCATCATTAGCGCGTCCATCACCAACTGCGAGGTCATGCTCTCTTGCATCGACCAGCCCACGATGCGACGCGAGTACAGGTCCAGCACCACTGCCACGTACAGCCAGCCTTCGGCTGTCCAGATGTAGGTGAAGTCGGCCATCCACTTCTGGTTCGGTGCATCGGCCTGGAACTGGCGGTCCAGTGCGTTGTCGGCCACCGCGCAGATCTCTCCGCGGTCCTTGGGCAAGCCTCTGCGCCAGGGACGGGCACGAAGAGCCTGCTCTCGCATGAGCCGCTCGATGCGGTGCAGGCCACAAGGTTGACCCTGCGCCAGCACACCGCGCCACACGCGTCTGGCGCCGTAGGTAGGGCGCGCTGCGCATGAAGCTCTGGTGCACCTGCGCGTCCAGCTTCTCATCCTCAAGGCTGCGTCGGCTTCTGGGATGTATGAGCCAGGCATAAAAGCCACCTCGCGAGACACCGAGCGCATCGCACATCAGATTGACCGGCCAGGCCCCTCGGTGCTTCGCCACGAAGCCGAACTTCACATCGACTCCTCGCGAAGTAGGTCGCAGCTTTTTTCAAGATGTCGCGCTCCATCTTGAGCTTGGCCACTCACTTGCGCAGCCGGGCTATCTCAGCGTCCTGGGCCATCTGCTTGCCGTTGCCCGGCAAGGCCTCCTGCAGCGCCTCATGCAACTCGCGAACCCATTTGCGCAACACGTTCTCGTGCACGTCCAGGTCCTTGGCTGCCTGGGCCACTCTCATCTCACGCTCGGTGACCAGCTTGACTGCCTCGAGCTTGAACTCTCGACTGAATGCCCTTCCTCTCTCCAGGAGCCACCTCCGGTTTCATCTTCCACCTTGACAAGGTGTCATCGAAACCGGCTGCAGCCCATCTGCCCCAAGTGTGGGCGAAGATGGGTGCTGGGACTGAACTATTCAAACTCCCTGCGAGCTATGAAAAAGCCATCAACGGCGTTCGAATCAGTTTCTACAACCCAGCGATGGCCGCGAAGGCTTCGACGTGGGGGCGCGTCTGATTTCTCCTAGTACCGTGGGACTTTGCCCGGCCTTGCGCCGGGTTTTTAGTTCGTGCAGTAGCGATTCCAAGCTCTATGAAAATCTTTGACCTCTTTCTCAAGAAAGGTCAGCTCGGCCGATCCACCTGACACGAAATGCTGAAATCCGCTAAATCCTCCAAAGGAATTCTTAGAGTTGACTTGACCGCATGTCATGGGAATGTTGTCTTTCCCTCGGAAAAAATACACCTCTCGAAATTTAGCTGAGTCTGGGTCCTTGAGCCTAGCCTTTACTGCATCTTTTCCCTTTTCGACCCATACCATTTCTTTAATTTCATTGTCTCGCGCAGCGTTCTTTGCTGCATCTTCTTGTTCTTCCTTCGCTTTTGCTGCGGCACGTTCAGCTTTGCGCTGTTCCCTTGCTGCCTGCTCTTCGGGTGTGACGTCTTGATTTGCCGCCACAATTACGAATACAACGAAGACGCCAAGCACCCAAGGCCAGATGCGGCGCTTTTTCTTCTTTTGTGGTGGTACGGTGAACTTGGGTGAAAAAACCTCGGGTGCAGGCGACGGTTCAGCGCCGCAATGTGGACATGCCTTTGCGGTAGAGCTTACTTTCCCGCCGCATTCTGAGCATTTCAAAAGAGCCATTAGTCCCCCTTGTTCTCCGTCGTTCTGCAACGTAGCTGAGATGGCAACCGGCCAGAATTGTCCCTTGTATCAGTCTATGCGACTTGGGCTTCCAACGAAGCTTTGCCCGACTTGGACGAAAAAAAACCGACACACGGTCGGTTTTGTCGCCGCATTCGGCATTCGTCAATTGGGCGCTGAAGAAATGGCAATAAATCGTCAATAGGCTTACGTTAAAAAGAAAAAGCCATTGAAAATCAATGGCTTATCTTTTTATCTGGCGGAGGCTGTACCTAAAGGACAGACTTCGACGGACTTCAAGAGCGGTAATCAGGCTTTGTCTTCTTGTAGACAAGGCGCTTCACGACCGAATCAGAAACTCCAAATCGCTGAGCCACACCCTTCAAGGTATATAGGCCAGTAGCGTAAGCATCCACAATCGCAACAGCAGTTGCAGCATCGACCGAAAGAGCACGACCACAGTGCACCCCTCGGGACATGGCCTCCTTCTGACCGGCCATGCATCGCTCCCGAATCAAAGAGCGCTCAAATTCCGCCATAGCTCCCAGAATCTGAAGCATCAATCGTCCAGTTGGCGTAGTGGTATCAATTGGCTCTGTCAGCGAACGAATTGCGGCCCCGGCCCGTTCCACTCGATCAAGAATTTTCAACAGATCCGACAGAGATCGTGCAACGCGATCGAGCTTATAAAAAACGAACTGATCTCCCGTTTTCAACGAGGCAAGACACTGCCGAAGAACAGGACGATCAAACTTTGCACCACTAGCTTTCTCTTCAAATATCGTGTGAACTCCTGCAGCATTTAACGCAGCAATCTGCACTGAAGTGTCCTGCTCCTGAGTGCTAACGCGAGCATATCCAATCAGCAATTTCTCTCTCCGTTGTTTTGATAGTTGGAATGCTATTGAGACAGGCAATTCTTGAGGCCTGAATTAGCGTTGCAGCTTCTCTTTTCATAGCGAAAATGCGCTACCAAAAAGTGAGCACAATCACTTGCTGGGGATTGAGCGCCTACGGCGGTTGTTCTCAGGACACGGAGCGAAGGCCCGATCTTTGCCAGAAGCGCGCCACGCGAACCAGGTCCATGTAACTGCGGAAGGTGCCGCTTGCAGCCAGGTCGGTGTAACTGGCAATGCCTGATCGACGGTTGACATCAGGGGCGCAGCCCCCGATACCCCCATCAGCTGGAGTTTTTGACGCCTGCGACTCGCATCCCCACGCTGGGTGAATCGCAGACTACGGCCCGCATAACGCCGTCCCAGCTCAGATGCGCGGCGCAGTGGCCTAGGTACTTAAACTGAAACCCGACCTGTTCCAGCTCTTTATTCGTGATGTGGAATATGGGCATGCCGTTCTGGCTCACCGTCAGAGTGCAGACGCGATCATGTGTCTTGCTGCTCTCCATACAGCCCGTCAGATGAATTAAACGGTTTTCGAGAGGGTCAGGCCCCATTGAGCGCCTCGACGGTGCCTCTGGAGCCTTCGAAGCCTCCTGCGAAGGCACTGACGCGGGCGCAGGCGCGATTTGTGGCTGCGCCGGCTTCATGGATGGCAGGAGCGGCTTAGGCGTGTTTGCGGTCTGCAGCGCGGCCATTTTGGGCTTGCTGTCGGCAAAGAAGATCTTGTAGAGCGTCCAGCCCAAGAACAGAGCGCCCAGGACAAAGAAAATCCGGCTCCATTTGCGCCATTTCAGATAGGCAGGGTTTACGTCCTGCACAGATGCTTCCTTGACTGTGCTGCCTTGCGTATGGCTCTTGTACAGTGGGAAATATTGGCTCAGGTACTCACGCTCTTCGCTGCTGACTTCACCGCCCTTGAGGCCCGCGAAGGTCTTGCGCACATAGTTCTGCGGACGCCCCAGAAATGCCGCTTTACGAACCCGCACATGGAATTCAGCCAGGCCGGCAATGTCTTCATCCAGCGCGCCCATACGCTGGGTCATCAGTAGCACATCAGCGCCGAAGTGACGGCTGATTTTGAACCACTGAATGATCTGCTCTGGCGTGCCCATCGGATTGCGCCTAGTGATCTTTGGAAAGCTCACATGGCATTCATCAATGACATACAGCGGGCCAATATTGTTCTTACCGCGCCATGTGCTGTAGAAGTCCCAGACGGAACCAAACAAGCGCGTGTTAGCCGGAGGCTGCTGACAAGGCAAATCGTCTTCTGTCTTGCCTGTAGCCTCACCATCAAACTCACCGACGATATAAGCCTGCTCACCTCTGTTTGCAGCCTCAGCATCCCACTTTCCAAGGACTGGCGCGCTTGATCTACGCAGCTCAATGAGTGGCACCAAATCGGGATACAGGAACTGCCACGCTTCCATAATGAGCGGCAGGTTTGTGATGACCTTGCGACCACTCTGCAGCGCTGGCAGCACGTGGTAGACCACGGCCTCATAGCTCTTGCCTGAGCCGGGAACGCCTTCAAGCAGGTTGATCATGAGCCAAGCCTTACGAACGGTATGAGCTGCATTGAGATGCGAATCAGGATACCCAGCACCACGATGCTGAACGCCGATGGAACCCCGATGACTTGCATCATTGCAATGACCTCCGGCGGAATCTGGTTCCAAACGTTCAAGAACGTGCTCTTAAGCTCTGCAAATCCGAAGCCATCAGCGACACCATCAAGCAGGCCGGCCGCCAGCTTGAACACACCTTCTAGCAACCATACGAAGGCATCCGTAATCATGTCCCAGAGGGCAGAGAACACCTCCAAGAATATTTTCCCGAGCCAATCAACGAACTTCTTGATGCTCTCAAAGATGCCCTTGATGTAGGCGACAACCTGATCGATGGCCGCAGATATCTTGGACAGTATTCCCGTGTTCGCGTCGCCTGAGCCGCTATCGCCTGCGGACCATGCAGGCATGGCGAGCAGCATCAAAATCAGCGTTATCAGTAGCTGCATTTCTAGCCTCCAAACACCAGAGCGCGGAACAGGAGCAGCGCGCCAACTTGCATGCAAACCCAGATGAAAAGCCAGATAGAGCAAGGCGGCGAGAAGTCGTGCCGGCCAAAGCTCACGAAGCCCACATCAACGCTCATTCCAAAGCTCTGACACTGGCCTTTTGCATCCTGCCAAGGCGGCACAAACGCAGCTGCAAGCGCCTCAAATTTGCCTGATGCAGCCTTGATTCCCGAGCTATTCCAAGCACTCTTAATGCCCTCTGGGTACTTGCGCTCATAGAGCTTTTTCACCTCGATATCCGGCACTTCCACAGTGGTCGAGCCGTTGCCGCTTCCATTACCGTTTCCCTCGCACTTATCACCCGTGCAATTGCCGCTGCCGTCGCCATTGCCAGACCCGGTCCCAGAGCCGCTCCCGGAGCCAGAACCAGACCCACCAGAGCCAGGATTCTTGCCACCGTTTGCAGCCGCACAGACAGTGCTCGTAGGGTTCTTGGAGCAATAGCTGTTCTGGTCTTGAGAGGTCTTGGAAGAGTCCACACTCTTGCTTCCGTCTGCATTAGTTTTGGTGGTGGTTTTGGTGGTTTCGCAGACGCCGTTTTCGCACTTGGTTTCTGTCTTCACCGTCTCTTTTGAGCCGTCTGCTTTTTCGGTGGTTTTCTCTTTGGTGTCGCCCTTTGCTGCCTCGGCAGGAACGCACTTTTTGACGCCGTTCATCTCGGCATAGCCGCCAGCGCAATCGGTATCTTTTTGGGCCGG
Organism: Comamonas thiooxydans; assembly: GCF_002157685.2. Classification (NCBI taxonomy): domain Bacteria; kingdom Pseudomonadati; phylum Pseudomonadota; class Betaproteobacteria; order Burkholderiales; family Comamonadaceae; genus Comamonas; species Comamonas thiooxydans. The sequence continues at coordinate 4,626,233 of NZ_AP026738.1, read as the reverse complement.
CTGATCGGACTCAGGAGGCACATTGCAAGTGCCGCCCGTAACCTTCAATTCCTGCGCGCTCATCCACTGCCCAGCATTGTTTTTGTACTGCACGCCCATGCCGACCGCGGAGGTCGCGCACCCCTGGCTGCAGCTTTGAAAATCGGGAGCCTTCAAGCAGGAGCCGCCGGACATATCGACTTGCCCCGGCCTCTCAAACATGGCAACACTGCCCTTCAATGTGGAGCAATAGGACGAAACACCGGAGCACTGTTGAGAAGCAACACACTGCCCCGCCGTTTTGTCGAAAGTCTGACCGGAAGGACAAACCGGGCACGGGCGAACGCTGTAATCGGCATACAGCTTCACTACGTCAACAGTAGAGCCATCACCCTGCTTGCTTGGCCCCCGGCACTCAATTTGTGAGTTCACAATTCGGAAACTTGTGACACTAAGCGGAGGGTTGTATCGGGAAGCCGCTGTACTGCAAATATTCATTTCGCCATAGACCATCACGCCACCGATCTGACTGGACGCGATTTGACAAGTCTGTGCCAAGGCTGAACAACCCAGCAGAGCCAATGTCAACGAAATAAGAAACCTGAATATGCGCTTCATGGCCGCACCATCAAGCAAAAGACAAGGGCACTGATTGCCCCAATCAAGGCCGCAATGACCTTTATGAAAACAATCAGTGCCCCTGTAAGCATGGCCTACCCCTTAGGCCTTCTTCACGCCACGCTTGCCCAGATCAATGCCCTTGTAGGACATGGTGATGGCCATCACCACCACGCCAATGCCGATGACGGCGGTTGCCACAGTGCTCAGGTCGATTGCTGCAAAGATTTCGGTCATGATTTTTCCTTTACTAAGGTTGAAGTTTGAAAATCGGTGCTCAAGAAAGCGCACCCGGAGTGAGCCTGCAAAGGCCCCTACCGGCTAAGCTTTGTTGACAGCTTTGATTGCGACCGCCAAGGCATAGCCAAAGCCCCACCACGTAGCGACAGACCCAGCTCCAAACGCATAGGCTTGCGCAATGGACGCGGCATCAATCTGGGCGACTGCTTCTGCCACCAGCTCAGCCAGCGACACGAGCTGCTGTTGATCCAGAGGGCAAGGCAGTACATCAGCGGCGCAGGTGATGAATTTCACGAATGAATTTCCTTGGAGCCACACTCAGAACATTGACCTTCGATGTCATCACCATCGCCCTCCATGTCCCAATCAATGTCTTCGGCGTCAAACTCAGCCCCACAGTTGTCGCAATTCATCTAACCGTCTCCTCATGTCATCCAAAGAACCACCTCATCGAATGAGGCACCTCCCCGCAAGCGGGGGCCCCTCCTCATTCAATGAGCCGAGGCATCGGGAAGCCACTCGAACGGCCCCCCGACGTTTTCAAGCCGTCTAGGCGTTGTCCTGACGCGCACAAATCGCGTAAAACCGCCGCCCGTTGGCACGAACTCAGACCGTAAGAGTTCGCCCGTCTCAGCATTGAGATAGCCGCCTCCCGGCGCAGGTCTGAACTTGTCTTTGATCGAAGCATTGCCCTGCACATACGCAGGCCACAGAACCCAGCGACGGCAACCACGGCCAACTTCATCAAGCCCACCAACACCACTGATGCGAGCGCCATGCGGAAACTTCCCTTCTGATGTGCCTTTGCTGGCGTACTTCATGAGGTACGCAACGGGATGTGTTGCACGTACCCGGTTTGACATGCCATGTGCCCACATGGGCGCTTGAAATGCGCCCTTCTTCTTCCAGGCGCTATCTGGCTTTGGAGGGGTCAGGCCGTTGTCCAGCCACACGCACACGTGGTAATGGATGACGCCTCGCTTTTGCAGCTCAGCGACCCAGACATAGCGAACCTTTTTGCAGCCGGTGCGGCTGTAGTGCCACTTGCGCAGGCCATCGAGATAGCGGCTGATGTGCTCTGCTCTCCAATCGCGGTTTGTGCCGCGATAGGTCAGCGTGAGCATCCAAACGCGCTGATTTTTCTTGCCCAGGTTGTGCAGGGCTTTGGCCGAGATACCCACACTCTTTTGCATGCGCGTGATGCGGGCCTTTTGGTGGTCAATCTCTATGCTCTCTTGAGCCAAGAAATCAACAGCCGAAAGACCTGAATTTCCACTCTTGCAAGTTGTTGATAGTGAGACAAGCCCGCGCGCTTCGCGCGCTGCCTGCGCCTCGCCCAACAACGCGGCCATGCGTGCATGCTGGACACGCGCATTAGCCTCAGAACGGGCCACGTAGCGCGCACGAGCAGCCGCCATGCGTGGAGACACACCCTTGTATTGAACGTGCGCCCAGGGCTCAAATTTCGACTCATCGAATTTGAATGGCCCCTGAGGCAGGGCTTCGACTCTTTGAATCCAGTTCATGCGCCCGCCCATGCACGGAATGCCGCACGTTTTGCCGCAGCGGATTGCGCAGCCAGGTCGCTGTTACTGCGAGCTGGAGCCACTGTTACACCGACCTGGCTGACACTGGCGAGGCCGACGAGAAACTGCGCGAAGGCTATCGGCGTGCGTTCGCGTTCAGCAGCGGAGAGTGCAACCGTCCGGCCTCCAGCTCGGTGTAACTGAACAGGCAACTCACCGACCTGCTCGCGTGTGATTCCGACCATGTAGAGGTATGTCGGCTTAGGCGCTGGGTGACCCCACCAGCCCTGATCTACGCGAAGAGTCCAGCCACCGAATTCATCCACCAACCCAGGTACGGGCAGGCCAGCCTCAGGCCAAAGCGCAGAACCGAGCGGATGCTCGAGAACTCCACCGCAACGACGAACCTGCTCAACCGCAAAGAGAGCCAAGGCCTTTTCGTCGGGACGGGGTTTTGCCAGATGACGCAGACGACCCCAGCCACGGCAAGGAGGATGGCAAACGACCGGGTTGCTACCGGCGTAGTTGCGGGCATCGCGACGGATGTCCCACACATCTGCAGCCAGGTCGTTGTAACAAGAGTCGGAGCGCGCGAAGAGAACGGAGACCTCAGTCATGCTTTCCACCCCCAGCCGCAGACACCTGAGCAATAAGCGCCTGAAATCAGATAACCAGCTTCACGCTGGCACTCTTGACGCCAGAAAATCGTCCACGAATGAGAAGGGCCAAATCTCTTCGACACGGACTCAAGCATGTGACGGGTTTTCTCAAGAAAACGAGCCTGCTCAGACATGGCGCACCCCCACTTCGATCAGGTACACCGCATGACGACGCAAAGCGCAGTGCGCTTGGTAGCACTGCTGGTCGTAGTCGGGCGGGAGGTTTTTACGAGCTGGAGGGAAGTCCAGCTCATGGGCACGAGCGCGCAGATAGTCGAGGTATTGCGCCCCATTGCTGGGGGCAAATTTGAGCCGTTCAGGCACGGGGGCAATGCGGCCAATCTCACTCATGCAACCACCGGAAAACGAGTGATGACCCAGAGAAAGGCCACAAAGCAGAAGCCAACAAATGAGTTGCAGGCAACCATTCCAAGGCCCAGAAGCGCAAAAGCGAGATCGAGAGCGCTCATCAGAAGCCCTCACCGCCGATAGCGTGATCACCGGCCCAGTACGTGACCTCGCTGTACGTCACGCCGTCATCAATGTGCAAAGTGACCGTCACGCGGTCTGCCTTGACGCCGGGCGGCTGGTGTTCGTTCCATGCAAAAAGGAGCGCCAGAAGCGCCCCTTGAGCCATGGCCTCGCGTGCTGCGGTTTCCATGACGCGACCCTTTACTGCGCAGAGACAGCTTTAGGCTTGATCGGCACCAGCTTGGGGCTGAGAGCCAGATCGCCAGTGCGGGACACGTAGATCGATGCTGGAGCGAACGTGTATTCGCCCACGGGATAAAACAGAGCTGCGCCCTGTTCGTTCTTTTCGAGGATGACCTCGGTTTTTTCGGGGTACGGATTGGGGTTGCCATTGCGGTCAACCGTGTGAACCCAGACGGTCTGAAAGTTCAGGCTGTAGGGCTTGCCGGAGGCTTTTGCATTGCCGCTTTGGTTGCGGACGTCGGTCGACTTCACCGAGACTTGAATCATTGATCGCTCCTGTAGACTTTGCGTAACCAAATTGATCAAATTATCAAATTGGCAACTGGATGCTACAGAGGATTTATCAAAATGGCAACAAACGAAGAAATTAGTCTACTGATCGAAAAAGCGGCAGAGGCAGTAGGAAGTCAGACACGACTAGCCGACATCACCGGAATACCGAAGAGCCACATCACGCAGATGAAGCAAGGCAAGCGCCATGTGAACTGGAGAGTGAGGGGAAAGCTGCGGGCGGTACTGGGCGAAGACCCTGCACACGCGTTCACGAGCGCGATGCTCGAAGACCTCGAAGGCTCTGAGAACGAGGACGAAAAAAAAGCCGCCGAGGGCCTGAAGGCCATGCTGGCAGCTTTTCCTAACGACTGGCGGAGGCTGTGAGATTCGAACTCACGGAAGGATCACTCCTTCGGCAGTTTTCAAGACTGCTGGTTTAAACCACTCACCCAAACCTCCGGATGGCAGGATTCTACACAAGGATTGTGTGCTGTTTGGCATTGTGCGCATTTTGCTTTGTCTATGAAAACCATAGCGCATGGCGCTTGCGGTATCTCGACTGGCGTTCACTTTTCACCATGGCGTTTGCCATGATCGTTTGCTGCGTGCGTTATAGGCCGCCGTGAATGAGCGCAGGGTTCAAAGCTCAAGGCTCGGCATGGGGCAAAACAAAACGCCCCTAAGGGCGTTCTGTTGCTGCCTCGGGCGGGATGCCCGAGAGATTGCGCAGGATCAGCTGCGCAGTGCGATGGCCTGAGCTGCTGCCAGAGCGGTCATGTTGACCACGCGGCGCACGGTGGAGGAGGGGGTCAGCACGTGGGCGGAAGCCGAGCAGCCCATCAGGATGGGGCCGATGGTGGTGCCATGGCCGCCCGTGGTCTTGAGCACGTTGAACAGAATGTTCGCGGCGTCGAGGTTGGGGCAGATCAGCACGTTGGCTGCGCCGGTCAGCGAGGACTCCAGCAGGGAGTGGCTGCGCACGTTGGCGTCCAGGGCCGCATCGCCATGCATTTCGCCATCGCATTCGATGCCGGGGTTGGCGGCAGCGAACAGGTCGCGTGCAGCGCGCATCTTGCGGGCCGAGCCGCGTGTGGACGAACCGTAGTTGCTGTGCGAGAGGAAAGCAACCTTGGGTGGCAGGCCGAAGCGGGCCACTTCGTCGGCAGCCATCTTGGCGATCTCGGCCAGTTCTTCGGCGCTGGGGGCGTCGTTGATGTAGGTATCGGCCACGAACAGCGTGCCGGATTCCAGCATGACAGCGTTCACGGTTGCGAACTCGTTGGCACCCTTCTTCAGGCCCAGCACGTCTTCCAGATGGGCCAGGTGGCTGTCGAAGCGACCCACCAGGCCGCACAGCATGGCGTCGGCATCACCCAGGTGCACCATCAGGGCGGCGATCAGGGTGTTGGAGCGGCGCACGGCGGCCTTGGCGGCCTCGGGGGTGACGCCGTTGCGGCCCATCAGCTTGTGATAGGTTTCCCAGTACTGACGGAAGCGGGGATCATCTTCGGGGTTGCAGATTTCCACGTCCTTGCCCAGCTGCATGCGCAGGCCGGCCTTGGCAATGCGGGCTTCGATGACGGCAGGGCGACCGATCAGGATGGGCTTGGCCAGGCCGTCGTCCACGGCAACCTGCACGGCACGCAGCACGCGCTCGTCTTCACCTTCGGCATAGGCCACGCGTTGCAGATTGGCCTTGGCGGCTGCAAACACGGGGCGCATGAACATGCTGGTCTGGTAGACGAAGCGGGTCAGGCTTTCGCGGTAAGCGGCGATGTCCTCGATGGGGCGGGTGGCGACACCGGATTCGGCGGCAGCCTGGGCCACGGCGGGAGCGATGCGCAGGATCAGGCGCGTATCGAAGGGCGTGGGGATCAGGTAGTCGGGGCCGAAGGTCAGCTCCTTGCCCTGGTAGGCGGCGGCGACTTCGTCGCTGACGTCCTGCTTGGCCAGCGCGGCGATTTCACGCACGCAGGCCAGCTTCATGGCTTCGGTGATCTTGGTGGCGCCGCAGTCCAGCGCGCCACGGAAGATGTAGGGGAAGCACAGGACGTTGTTGACCTGGTTGGGATAGTCGGAGCGACCGGTGGCCACGATGCAGTCCGGGCGGATGGCCTTGGCCAGTTCGGGGCGGATTTCGGGCTCGGGGTTGGCCAGGGCCAGGATGATTGGCTTGTCGGCCATGGTCTTGACCATGTCGGCAGTCAGCACGCCGGGAGCGGAGCAGCCCAGGAACACGTCGGCACCGTCGACCACGTCGGCCAGGGTACGGGCTTCGGTGTTCTGTGCGTAGCGCTGCTTGGAGGCGTCCAGGCCACCGGGGCGGCCTTCATAGATCACGCCCTTGGAATCCACCATGTAGACGTTGGAGCGCTTGATGCCCAGGCCCACCATCACGTCGACGCAGGCAATGGCAGCCGCGCCGGCGCCGGAAACGGCCACCTTGACGGCGCCGATGTCCTTGCCAACCAGTTCCAGGCCATTGAGCAAAGCAGCGCTGGAGATGATGGCCGTGCCGTGCTGGTCGTCATGGAACACCGGAATGTTCATGCGCTTGGACAGCTCCTGCTCGATGTAGAAGCACTCGGGAGCCTTGATGTCTTCCAGGTTGATGCCGCCCAGGGTGGGCTCCATCGAGGCAATGATGTCGATGAGCTTGTCGGGATCGCGCTCGGCCAGTTCGATGTCGAACACGTCCACGCCGGCAAACTTCTTGAACAGGCAACCCTTGCCTTCCATCACGGGCTTGGAAGCCAGCGGGCCGATATCGCCCAGGCCCAGCACCGCAGTGCCGTTGGTGATCACGCCGACCAGGTTGCCGCGCGAGGTGTACTCGGCTGCAGTGGAGGGGTCCGCCTCGATGTCCAGGCAGGGATAGGCCACGCCTGGCGAGTAGGCCAGGGACAGGTCACGCTGGTTGGACAGGGGCTTGGTAGGGGTGACGGAAATCTTGCCTTTGACGGGGCTGCGGTGGTATTCGCGGGCCGCATCGCGCAGGGCTTGTTCGGCGGAGGACAGGTTTTGTGTCATACGAAATATTTATCAGCAAGTTGCTTCTCGGAGCTTACCGGATGGCAAGAAGCATTTTGAGTCAGGTCTGTTTTGCTTCAACTGTATCGACAACAAACCCCCTGGCGCACTGTGGGGCGGCAGGGGGCTTGGGCTGGCGGGTAAGCCAGCGTTCGCTTGGGGCTGGCGTTTAGTGAGCGTCAGCCTCACGTGCTGCGTTGATGGCAGCGCTGTTGTCTTTGGCGGCTCCGTTAAAGAAAAGATTCAATGCCACGGCGGTAATCGAGGACAGCAGGATACCGGATTCAATCAGTGGATGGATGGAATGGGGCATCCACTGACGGAAATTAGGGGCAACCAGAGGAATCATTCCCACGCCGATGGACACTGCCACGATCATGGCGTTGTTCTTGTTGTTGCGGAAATCCACGTTGGCCAGGATGCGGATGCCGGTGGAAGCCACCATGCCGAACATCACCAGACCCGCACCGCCCAGCACCACGGTGGGCAGGGATTCGATCAGCGCACCCATCTTGGGCAGCACGCCCAGAACGATGAGGATCACGCCACCGGCCACGCAGACCCAGCGGCTGAGCACGCCAGTCACGGCCACCAGGCCCACGTTCTGGGAGAAGCTGGTGTAGGGGAAGGTGTTGAAGATGCCGCCGATCAGGGTGCCCAGACCGTCGGTACGCAGACCGCGGGTCAGCTCGTCCTGCGTGATGTCGCGCTTGGCCATGTCGCCCAGGGCCAGGAACATGCCGGTGGACTCGATCATCACCACCACCATCACCAGGCTCATGGTCAGGATCAGGATGGGGTCGAACACGGGCATGGCGATCTGGAAGGGCAGCACCAGGGTGAACCACTCTGCCTTGGCGACCTTCTCGAAGTTCATCAGACCCATGGCCACGGAGATCACGCCGCCGATCAGAATGCCCATCAGCACCGAGATATTGGCCAGGAAGCCCTTGGCAAAGCGTGCGATCAGCAGGATGGACAGCAGCACGATGCCGGATACCGCAGCGCCTTGCAGATCGGCGTACTTGGGGTTGGGCATGGTGGGCAGCACCGAGAAGCCCTTGGGGATGGCGGGCAGCGAGGAGCCGGGAGCGCCGGCCATGGCCTGGGCCTCGGCCAGCCACTTCAGGTGCTCAGGGTTGGGCACGGAGGGGGCGGTCGGGCCCACGGGGTTGCCGAAGATCCAGTTGATGCCCACACGCATCAGGCTGATGCCGATGACGGCGATGATGGTGCCGGTCACGACCGGTGGGAAGAAGCGCAGCATGCGGCTGATGAGCGGAGCAATGAGGATGGAGATCACCCCCGCGCCTATCACCGAGCCAAAGATCAGGCCTGCGCCGGCATTGCCGCCGGTGCTCTGTGCCATGGACACCATGGGGGCCACGCTGGCAAAGGTCACGCCCATCATCACGGGCAGCTTGATGCCGAACCACTGGGTTGCGCCCATGGCCTGGATCAGGGTGACCAGGCCGCAGACGAACAGGTCGGCGGAGATCAGGTGCGCGACCTGCTCAGGGGGGAGGTTCAGGGCACGGCCCACGATCAGCGGCACGGCGACGGCGCCGGCATACATGACCAGAACGTGCTGCAGACCTAAGGCGGTGAGCTTGCCAAATGGCAGAACCTCATCCACGGGATGCACTTGGGATGTCATAAAAACATGTCTCCTCACTCGATATTGGCTTCAGGTTGGCATGCGATTCGCGAATGGCATGCAATCCATACAAAAAGTGTATACAGCTCATAACGCACAGCATCTAGCGGTAAACCCTGCTCAAAATTCAGTTTCCGGATGGGATGTCAATAGTTATGTTTTTCGCGCATAACCATCTAAGGTAATTACTGATTGCTATTAAATATGTAGCTTCTGACTCTTTGTTTTTCTAATTTTCAGAATAAAACATATTGAAACCTTTTGATATCAAGCGGTAGGTGCTTTGTTTTTCATAGCAAATCTTGCGCGATATGCAATCGGCGCAGATCTGGCTTCGGTTATGCGCGCCCAGGTTTCGGGTCTTGAAACATCTAGTGAAAGAAAGCGGGCAGCCAGGCGGGGATCGCTCGCATGCATTAGCGTTGAAGAAGGTGCAAAAAAAGGCATCAAGTCCAGAATTGGTGCACCGCTGTGCAAAAGCGTGCATGGGGCCTGCAAAGAGCTCATGCCTTGCCATGGGACCTCAATCAGTGCAAAAACCATGCCGAGCTGCAGCACAAGCAAAAAAGGCGACCTTGCGGTCGCCTTGGAGTGGGGGTCGTTTGCGCTGCTGCAGGGCAGGCTGCCGCCTTGTGCCGTCTTGGTGCCGCGCCTGAGTTTCAGTGCATGCCCGCCGCCATGGCCGAAGTCTGAACTGGACTGCTCTGGCGTGGCGCGAAGCTGGCCATGAGCAGCGCTGCGGCCGCTGGCAGGGCTGCAGCCCAGGCCAGCGAAGTCAGGCTCAGGCCCTGCGCGATCACCGCTCCGCCCAGCCAGGCACCGAGGGCATTGCCCAGATTGAAGGCCGCGATATTGAGGCTGGACGCCAGATTCATGCCGGCCTCGCCCGCAGATTGCAGCACGCCCATCTGCAGCGGCGCCACGGTGGCAAAGGCGGCAATGCCCAGCAGCAGCACAAAGGCGATGGCCAGGGGCGTGCTGGCAAACATCCAGCGGCCCGCGATCAGCACCAGCATCAAGGCAGCCAGCGACACCCAGAGTGCACGCTGCACGCCAAAGCGGTCGGCCAGCTTGCCGCCCGCATGGTTGCCCAGGGCCAGGCCCGCGCCGAACAGCAGCAGGGTGAAGGCGATCATGCGGTTGTCCATTCCCGTGATCTGGGTCAGCAGCGGCTCTATATAGGTGTAGAGGGTAAAGACGCCAGCAAAGCCGATCACCGTCAACAGCAGGCCGCGCCACATGGCGCGATTGCGCAGCACGGCCAGTTCCTGCGTCAGGCCCTGAGGGCTGGGCATGCTGAGTGCGCGTGGCACATGGCGCAGCAGGATCAGCAGCGCGATCACGCCGATGCCGCTGACGCTGGCAAAAGCCATGCGCCAGCCCCAGTGCTGGCCGATCCAGGTGCCGAAGGGAACGCCCAGCAGCGTGGCCAGGGTCAGGCCGGAAAACATCAGTGCAATGGCCGAGGCTTTCTTTTCGGGCGCCACCAGTTGCGTGGCGACGACCGCACCCACGCCGAAGAAGGTGCCGTGGGTCAGCGAAGTCAGCACGCGTGCCGCCAGCAGCCAGCCATAGCTCGGCGCCAGGGCGGCGGCGGCATTGCCGGCGATGAACAGCAGCATCAGGCTCAGCAGCAGCAGCTTGCGTGGCCAGCGGCGCGAGGCCAGCGTGAGCACGGGTGCGCCCACGGCGACGCCCACGGCATAGCCCGAGATCAGCGTGCCCGCCGTGGGGATGGAGATATGGAGATCCTGGCTGACCTGGGTCAGCAGGCCCATGATGATGAATTCCGTGGTGCCGATGCCGAAGGCACCGGCGGCCAGAGCAAGCAATGCTGCAGGCATGGAGAACCGTCCTTGTGAAAATTCCGCGAAAGGCTGAACTGTGAACCTGCGGCAGAAGGCACGCTAGCCCTTGATGCGGACATGCATTTGTTCCTGTGCGGAATAAATGGCATATTTATGATGTGATTCATGAAGAAATCAACGGCTATGCCTTCGCTGCAGGAGCACAGCGCGGACCGCTTTGCGGAGCTGCAGACCTTTGTGCTGGTGGCCCAGCAGGGAAGCTTCTCGGCGGCGGCGCGTCTGCGCGAAGTCTCGCCCTCGGCCGTCAGCAAGATCGTGGCCCGGCTCGAGGCCCGGCTGGGCGTGCAGCTGCTGCGTCGCAGCACCCGGCGGCTGGAGTTGACTGCGGAAGGAGAGCAGTTGCTGGACCAGGGCCGGCAGCTGCTGGCGGACTGGCTGGCGCTGGAGTCCTCGGTCACCCGGCAGGGCCAGCCCACCGGCGTGGTGCGCATCAATGCCAGCTCCTCCACCGGCAATCGCCTGCTGGTGCCGTTGGTCGGCCCGCTCATGCGGACCTGGCCGGGCCTGCAGTTGGACCTCAGCTTTACCGATCACGTCGTGGACCTGATAGCGGCTCGCGCCGATATCGCCTTGCGCTGGGGGGAGCTTCCGTCTTCGGACATGGTGGCGCGCAAGCTGGGTCACACGCGCCAGGTGATCGTAGCCTCGCCGGACTATCTGCAGCGCTTTGGCAGACCGGCGCATCCCGATGAGCTGTCAGGCCATGTGCGCATTGGCTGGAACTACCCGCGGGCCATACCGCACTGGCCGTTTGTGGTGGCGGGCAAGGCGGTGACGGTGAGCATGGGGGAGGTACTGCGCGTCAACGATGGCGAAGCCATGGCCAATCTTGCCAAGGCCGGGGCGGGTCTGGCGCGGCTGTCGCTCTATCACGCCTGGGACGATTTGCATGCAGGCAGGCTGCAGGCATTGCTGGAGGATTTCAATCCCGGCGATCTGCAGCCCATCCATGCCGTGTATGTGGGCAAGCCCGGCCAGTTGCCGGTGAGGACGCGGGCGGTGCTGGATTTTCTGGCCAGCCATGTGGACCTGAGCCATGCCGAGCAAATGCCCGCCGGCCTGCTCTCTGGGCGCGCATAAAAAAAGAGCCCGGACGAATCCAGGCTCCTTGAAAAACCTCCATCCAGACAGAAGAAGGCTAGGCGTTCAAACGGTAGTTGAGGCTCAGGCAGTCAGGTCCACCAGAGAGCGTGCCACCACCTTGGTGGCACGGCGCAGGTCTTCCAGCACCAGGCGCTCGTCGGAGCGCTTGGCATGCGATTCCAGCACGGTGCGGGGGCCGGCGCCGTAGATCACGCCGGGGATGCCGCGCTCGACATACAGGCGCACATCGGTGTACAGAGGCGTGCCCACTGCAGGAGGCACTTCGCCGAAGATGGCTTCGCCATGCTTCTGGATGGCGTCCACCAGGGGCTTGTTGCCGTCCAGGGGAGTCATGGCGTTGGCCAGCAGCAGGCGCTTGATGTCCACGCGCACGGCGTCTTCACCGGTGTAGCCGCCCTGGGTATTGAAGTCTTCGATGGCCTTGGCGATCACAGCACGGATGCTGGCTTCCACTTCCACGGGATTCTCTTCAGGAATCATGCGGCGGTCGATCTTGAGCATGACCTTGCCGGGCACCACGTTGGTGTTGGTGCCGCCGTCGATGCGGCCGACGTTCAGGTAGGGGTGCTTGATGCCGGGCACTTGCGAAGTGACTTGCTTGTACTTGACGTTTTCGCCGTACAGAGCGGTCAGCAGCACGGCCGTGGCTTGCAGTGCGTCCACACCGGTGTGGGGCACGGCGGCGTGAGCCATCTTGCCCTGCACGGTGATTTCCATCTGCAGGCAGCCGTTGTGAGCGGTAACTACTTCGTAGCTGAAGCCCGCCGCAATCATCAGGTCAGGCTTGGTCAGGCCCTTTTCCAGCAGCCAGCCGGGGCCCATGATGCCGCCGAACTCTTCGTCGTAGGTGTAGTGCAGTTCCACGGCGCCCTTGCTGGGCTTGGCCACGGCTTCCAGGGCACGCACGGCGAAGGTGAAGGATGCGAAGTCGCTCTTGCTCACGGCAGCGGCGCGGCCATAGAGCTTGCCGTCTTCGATTTCGGCGCCATAGGGGTCCTTGGTCCAGCCTTCGCCCGGAGGCACCACGTCGCCGTGGGCGTTCAGGGCGATGGTGCGGCCACCGTCACCGTAGGGGCGGCGCACGATCAGGTTGGTGATGGACTCCATGCCGTAGGCCTTGACGTCGGCTTCGGGAACGACGTGCTTCTCGGCGTCGAAGCCAAAGCCCTTGATCAGCTCGGCAGTGCGTTCCGCGTGGGGTGCGTTGTTGCCGGGAGGCGTGTCCGTGGGCACTTGCACCATGGCCTGCAGAAACTTCACTTCTTCGTCGAAGTGCTCGTCAATCCATGCATCGATGGCGGCGTAGGTGGCTTGCTTGTCTTGATTCATATTGGTCATTGCTGTTCTTGAGCCAGTTGGTGGAGGAGGTGGGTGAAGGCGTCCACGGACAGTTGCATGTCGTCGGAGGTGGAGGCTTCCAGCGGGTTGTGGCTGATGCCGGCGTTCATGCCGCGCACGAACAACATGGCCTGGGGCATGATTTCGTGCAGCTTCATGGCGTCGTGACCGGCGCCGCTGGGCATGCGGAACAGGGGCACGCCCAGTGCGTCTACAGCGTTTTCCCAGCGTTTCTGCCATTCGGGAGCGCTGGGTGCAGCCGCTGCCTTCATGGACAGATCGGTGGTGTAGCGCAGGCCACGGCGTTCGGCAATCGCCGCCATCTCGGCCATGATGTCGTTGATCATTGCGTCGCGCTGCTCGTTGGTTGGCGCGCGCAGGTCCAGCGAGAACTGGCAGCGGCCGGGCACCACGTTGACCGAGCCCGAGGGGACGTTCAGCTGGCCGATGGTGGCCACGCTGTCGCCATCCTGGCCGGCGCGCTTTTCGATGTACAGCGACAGCTCGGCCACGCCGGCTGCGGCGTCGCGGCGGCGGTCCATGGGTGTGGTGCCGGCGTGGCTGGCCATGCCGATGAATTCGCAGACATAGCGGGCGCTGCCGTTGATGGAGGTGACGATGCCCAGGGGGATGTCCAGCTCGTTGAGCACGGGGCCCTGCTCGATGTGCACCTCCACAAAGCCCAGGTACTTGGCCGGGTCACGCTCCAGCTTGGGGATATCGTCGATGCACAGGCCGGCATGCAGCATGGCTTCGCGCAGCGTGATGCCATCCGCATCCTTTTGCTCCAGCCATTCCTGCTTGAAGTCGCCCACCAGGGCGCCAGAGCCCAGGAAGGTGGCCTTGTAGCGCTGGCCTTCCTCTTCCGAGAAACCCACCACTTCGATGTTGAAGGGCAGACGCTTGCCTTGCTGGGCCAGTTGCTTGACGCAGGCCATGGGCACAAAGATGCCCAGACGGCCGTCGTACTTGCCGCCGTTGCGCACGGTGTCGTAGTGGCTGCCGGTCAGCAGGGTCTTGGCGCCTTCGGTGGCGGCCTTGTAGCGGCCCACCACATTGCCCACGGCGTCGATCTCGACCTCGTCGAAGCCGATTTCACGCATCCAGTGGCTGATGCGCTGGGCGCAGGCGCGGTGGGCGTCGGTCAGATAAGTCACCGTCAGCTGGCCTTTTTCGGCGTAGCCGGGGTCGCTGTTGGTGGACAGGCGTTCCTGCCAGTCCCAGACTTCGTTGCCTTCGACGGGCTCATAGCCGAACTTGTCGTTCAGGCGGATCTCGGCGATGCGGTGGATGTTGCGCAGTGCCTCGGCCTGTTCGTAGGCCGGATGGTTGAACATGCGACGCTCGAAGGTCGCAATGATCTCGGCCTTGCTCAGACCCAGACCGCGCGCGCCGCGCACGGCCAGGATGAAGGGGAAGCCGAAGCGCTTGCCATATTCGGCGTTGAGCTTGCGGATGTGCTCCAGCTCTTCGGGCGTGCAGTTGGTCAGGCCTGCCTTCTTCTGCTCATTCGTCGATTCGGCGGTGAGCGTGTTGGTCTCCATCTGCTTGCCGGCCAGCTCCGGGTGAGCGCGGATCAGATCGAGCTGTGCCTGCTCGCTGGACTCGGCCAGCACCTTGGCCATGGCGTGCTTGATATGCGCCATGGACTTGAAGGGGCGCTGCTCCAGTGCCTTGGCGGCAATCCAGGGCGAGTGCTCGTACAGGCCATCGAGCAGGTCGGTGGCGGTTGCCGCATCGGCGGCATTCAGTTGTTCCAGGGTCAAAGCCATGTCGCAATCAATCCTTGCAGGGGAAACGCTCGGCCCAGTGACGAGCCAAATCAATACGGCGGCACACCCACACGTTGTCGTGCTTCTGGATGTGGTCGAGGAAGCGCTGCAGCGCTGTAATCCGGCCGGGGCGGCCCAGCAGTCGGCAGTGCATGCCGATGCTCATCATCTTGGGGGCGTTGTCGCCGCTGGCATTGCCCTCGGCGTACAGGACATCGAATGTGTCCTTCATGTACTGGAAGAACGGATCGGCATGCGAATAACCCTGGGGCAGGGCAAAGCGCATATCGTTCACGTCCAGCGTGTAGGGAACGATCAGCTGCTGGTGCGTCGTGCCGTCGCTCTTGGCAACCTTCATCCAGAAGGGCAGGTCGTCGCCGTAGTAATCGCTGTCGTAGGTAAAGCGACCTGCGTCCGCCACGATGCGGTGGCTGTTGGGGCTGTCGCGGCCGGTGTACCAGCCCAGGCCGTGGTCGCCGCCCGCGCCGTACAGCTCTTCAAAGATGTCCACGCATTGCTGCATGTGGGCGCGCTCGATCTCCTCGGGCACGTTCTGGTAGTGAATCCACTTCAGGCCGTGGCAGGCCACTTCGTGGCCGAGCTCGTCAAAGGCCTGGGCCAGCTCGCGATGCTTTTGCAGCGCTGTGGCCACGCCGAACACGGTCAGCGGCAGACCGCGCTTCTCGAACTCCTTGAGGATGCGCCAGACGCCGGCGCGCGAGCCGTATTCATAGATGCCGTCCATGCTCATGTGACGGGCCGGGTAGCTGGCGGGATTGAACATCTCCGACAGAAACTGCTCGCTGCCGGGGTCGCCATGCAGGATATGGTTCTCACCGCCTTCTTCGTAGTTCAGCACGAACTGAACGGCCACGCGGGCTTTGCCGGGCCATTCGGGATGGGGCGTGTTGCGGCCGTAGCCAATCAGGTCGCGTGGGTAGGAGGCGGTGGAATCGTAAGTCATAGGGATACGGATGAAAGTGCCATCGACAAATCGTTCGTTGGCAAATCGCGGTCGAAGGTCAGGCCTGCTTCCACGTGGTCCAGGTGCAGCTGCATCAGCTGCACCGCATGTTCGGCATCGCCCGCAGCCAGCGCGGTCACGATGTCGGCATGTTCTTCGTGCGAATGCTCGGCCGCCGATGCAGACTGGTACATCAGGGTGATCAATGCGCAGCGGGAAATCAGCTCGCCCAGCAGCTGAGCCAGCACCTCGTTGCCCATGAGTTCGGCCATGCGCACGTGGAAGTCGCCCAGCAGCTCGGTGCGCTGGCCCACGTCATTGGCTTCCATGGCCTTCTTCTCGGCAGCCACATGCTGCTTGAGGGCGCGAATCTTGGCGGCGCTGCTTTGCTTGACAAAGCTGCGCACCATCTCGGCCTCGAGCATGCGACGCACGGCAAACACCTGGCGCGCCTCGTCCACCGAAGGCGTGGCCACAAAGGCGCCGCGGGCGGGCTCGAGCCGGATGAGACGGTTCTGTGAAAGCTGGAACAGGGCCTGGCGAACCAGGGTGCGGGAAACTCCAAAGTGGTCGGCCAGCTTTTGCTCGGCCAGCTTGGTGCCGGGCATCAGGCGATGCTCGACGATGGCCTTGGTCAGGCTTTCGACAATGAAACTGGTGGTGGAAGTTTCCATAAATCCATCATAGCGGTTGAAGACAAGTTTTGTATACAGTTTCTGTTCACCAAACATGGTGTTTGTATCGATGTTCAGGCGCAGAAAGCTGTGCGCAAGCGCGCAAACCCAATGGGAGCAAGGGCTTGCAACATTGGTATTGCAAAGATCAGCAGTGTTGTGACTGGGGGGCCTCTGTAAGGGAAAAAAGCCCGAATGCACAATGCGCAGCTATGCAAGCACAGAATACATCCTCGCGCGCGCAGGCCGCGGCAACGCCTGTTCCCCAGCAAGACCCGGCTGGCTTTCTGCGTCATCTGTATGACGTGGCGGTGCGCAATGCCCTGCCTATCGAGGGTCTGGCGCGTCATCTGCCCAAGCCGCCCAAGGGGCGCACGCTGGTGCTGGGTGCCGGCAAGGCCGGCGGCTCCATGGCGCAGGCGCTGGAAGCTCTGTGGCCGCAGGATGCTCCGCTGTCGGGTCTGGTGGTGACGCGCTACGCGCACATTCCCCCACGCCCCGAAGGGCTGGCCCAGCGCCTGGAGGTGGTGGAAGCTGCTCACCCGGTGCCGGATGCGGCAGGTCTGGCTGCGGCCGAGCGCATTCTGGCGCTGACCGAGGGCCTGACGGCCGACGATCTGGTGATCTGCCTGATCTCCGGCGGCGGCTCCTCCCTGCTGACGCTGCCCGCCGAGGGCATCGACCTGGCCGAGAAGCAGCGCATCAACAAGGCGCTGCTGGAGAGCGGCGCGGCGATTGGCGAGATGAACTGCGTGCGCAAGCATCTGTCGCGCATCAAGGGCGGTCGTCTGGCTGCGGCCTGCCATCCCGCCAAGGTGGTGACGCTGACCATCAGCGATGTGCCCGGTGACGATCCTTCGGTGATTGCCAGCGGACCCACGGTGCCGGACGCCTCGACCTGTGCCGACGCACTGGCCATCCTGGACCGCTACCAGATCGGGATTCCCGAATCCGTGCGCGCTGCGCTGCAAGCTGGCGAGCTGGAGACGCCCAAGCCCGGCGATGCCCGCTTTGAAGGCCATGAGGTGCATCTGATCGCCACGCCCCAGCAGTCGCTGGAAGCGGCCGCGGCTGCCGCCCGCGCGGCCGGCATTGCCGTGCATGTGCTGTCCGACGAGATGGAAGGCGAGTCGCGCGAGGTGGGCAAGGTCCATGCAGCACTGGCGCGTGCCGTGGCCAGGCATGACCAGCCTTTTGCCAGGCCCTGCGTGATTCTCTCGGGTGGCGAGACCACGGTGACCATCCGCCCGCGCCAACCCGGTGCGGCCAAGGGGCGCGGCGGGCGTGCCGGCGAGTTCTGCCTGGGTCTGGCCCAGGCCCTGCAGGGTCAGGAAAAAGTCTGGGCACTGGCGGCGGACACCGATGGTATCGACGGTGTCGAGGACAATGCGGGAGCCCGCGTCTCGCCCTGCACGCTCAAGCGCGCGGCAGAGCTGAATCTGCGCATCAGCGATCACCTGGACCGCAACGATGCCTATGGCTATTTCTCGGCACTGGGCGATCTGGTGATCACCGGTCCCACGCACACCAATGTCAACGACTTCCGCGCCATTCTGATTCTTTGAAACCATCAAATTGGATAGCTGCTTGCGCAGGCTATTCAGCGGTTTCAAATAGAAAAATATCTGCAGCCACCGTTCATCAAGCGGTAGCTGCTATTTTTATATAGCTGCAGTGTAAAACTGGCGCTACCCATCCCAGTGCTCCGAGCAAGAGCCGCCTCGCGGCGAAGGAGCAGTCCCCCTCCGTTAGCGCGCAGCGCGTACAGAGAGGGGAAGGCGGGGCCGCCTAGGCGCGAAGCGCCTCAGGGGGGAGCTAGCCCCCTCTTGGCAGATCCTCCCACCAGGCATCGTCGAACTTGCCCTGCAAAAAGGCGATGAAGGACTGCACCTTCTGCGGCACCAGCCGCGGTGAGGGGTAGACGGCGTGGATTTCCTGCTCGGGCAGGCGGCAGGTCTTGAGCACTTCCACCACGCGACCGTCCTTGAGCGAGTCCTGGGCCACGTAGCGCGGCAGGGCCGCAATGCCCATGTGCGAGCGGGCCGCGGCCAGCAGGGCCGAGAGATTGTTGGAGCGCAGCCGCCCGGTGACGGGAATCGACACCGGCTCGCCGCTGGCATTGCGCAGACGCCAGATATCGTTGCCCTGCACGCTGCTGTAGATCAGCGTGGAATGCTCCTTGAGGTCCGAGGGGCGGCGCGGCGTGCCGTGCTTGCGCAGATAGGTGTTGGAGGCCACCAGCACCCAGGGATTGACGCCCAGCATGCGCGCGCCCAGTGAAGAGTCGGCCAGCTTGCCCAGGCGCAGCGCCACATCGATACCGTTGGCCACCAGATCGGTGTAACGGTCCTCGAAGCTCAGATCGACCTGCACCTGCGGGTTGTGCTTCATGAAATCCATGGCCAGCGGAATGAGTACACGGCGCCCGAAGGCTACCGAGCTGCCGATGCGCAACTGACCCTGAACCTGGGTCTGGCGTACCTTGACCACGTTCTCCGCCTCCGCCACGTCGCTGACGATGATCTTGCATTTTTCGTAGTACAGCGCACCGGCTTCGGTCAGGCTCACGCCGCGTGTGTTGCGGTTGAGCAGGCGCACCTTGAGGCGCGCTTCCATGGCCGCGACCTGCTTGGTGACGGTGGGCTGGGTGGTGGCGAATTCCTGTGCGACCTTGGTGAAGCTGCCGGTCTCCACCACGCGCACAAACATGTGCATCGCGTCGAGTCTGTCCATGGATTTGTCTCCTATTTATTCTTGGGTGGAATAAATTTTATGGTCTGAGGGCGGCTTCCAGCAAGCAAAGGTCTTGACTAAAGTTCAACCAAGTTTTTAGGAGACCCTCATGGCCAAAATGAAAGCAATCGACGCCGCAGTCCTGGTGCTCGAAAAAGAAGGTGTAACCGTGACGTTTGGTGTGCCCGGCGCGGCCATCAACCCGCTGTACGCTGCAATGAAGAACCACGGCGGCATCGGTCACATTCTGGCCCGTCACGTCGAAGGCGCCAGCCACATGGCCGAAGGCTACACCCGTGCTGTGGCCGGCAATATCGGCGTGTGTATCGGCACCAGCGGCCCTGCCGGCACCGACATGATCACCGGTCTGTACTCGGCCAGCGCCGACTCCATTCCAATCCTGTGCATTACCGGTCAGGCACCTCGCTCGCGTCTGCATAAGGAAGACTTCCAGGCCGTGGACATCGCCTCCATCGCCAAGCCCGTGACCAAGTGGGCCACCACCGTGCTGGAACCCGCCCAGGTGCCCCGCGCCTTCCAGCAGGCTTTCCACCTGATGCGCTCCGGCCGCCCCGGCCCCGTGCTGATCGATCTGCCCATCGACGTGCAGCTGGCCGAGATCGAGTTCGATATCGACACCTACGAGCCCCTGCCTGCCTACAAGCCAGCAGCTTCGCGCAAGCAGGCCGAGAAGGCCATCGAGATGCTCAACGAATCCGAGCGTCCCCTGCTGGTCTCCGGTGGCGGTGTGATCAACGCCGATGCTTCCGATCTGATGGTCGAGCTGGCCGAGATCCTGAACGTGCCCGTGATCCCCACCCTGATGGGCTGGGGCACCGTCCCTGACGATCACCCCCTGATGGTCGGCATGTGCGGTCTGCAGACCAGCCACCGCTACGGCAACGCCAACATGCTGGCTTCGGACTTCGTGTTCGGTATCGGCAACCGCTGGGCCAACCGCCACACCGGCTCGGTCGAGGTCTACACCAAGGGCCGCAAGTTCATCCACGTGGACATCGAGCCCACCCAGATCGGCCGCGTGTTCGCGCCTGACTACGGCATCGTCTCCGACGCCAAGGCGGCTCTGGAGCAATTCGTTGCCGTCGCCAAGGAGTGGAAGGCTGCCGGCAAGCTCAAGTGCCGCAAGGCCTGGGTGGCCGAGTGCCAGGGTCGCAAGAACAGCGTCGAGTACCTGCGCAAGACCAACTTCGACAACGTGCCGATGAAGCCCCAGCGCGTCTACCAGTGCATGAACCGCACCCTGGATCGCGACACCACCTATGTGTCCACCATCGGTCTGTCGCAGATCGCCGGTGCCCAGTTCCTGCACGTGTACAAGCCCCGCAACTGGATCAACTGCGGCCAGGCCGGCCCTCTGGGCTGGACCACTCCCGCCGCCCTGGGCGTGCGTGTGGCTGACCCCCAGCGCAAGATCGTGGCGCTGTCCGGCGACTACGACTTCCAGTTCATGATCGAAGAGCTGGCCGTGGGCGCTCAGTTCAAGCTGCCCTATGTTCACGTGCTGGTGAACAACAGCTACCTGGGTCTGATCCGTCAGGCACAGCGCGCTTTCTCGATCGACTATTGCGTGCAATTGGCGTTCGACAATATCAACATGGATGAGGGTGATGCGACCCGCGGCTACGGCGTTGACCATGTTAAGGTCGTTGAAGGTCTGGGTTGCAAGGCCATCCGCGTTCATCGCGCCGAAGACTTTGCCCCTGCCATGCAGCAGGCCGAAGCCTGGATGGCCGAGCACAAGACCCCTGTGGTGATCGAGTGCATCCTGGAGCGTGTGACCAACATCTCCATGGGCGCCGAAATCGACAACGTGGTCGAGTTCGAAGACCTGGCGACCGAAAAGGCCGACGCGCCCAGCGCATTGGCCCTGCTGGACTGATAGGAAACTCCCCCTGAGCGGCTTTGCCGCTTCCCCCTCTCCCAGTGGGAGGGGGTGACGCCTTCGCTGCGGGGTGGCGCGGCCGGCTTAGGCCCTTGCTTGGCGTCTAGCGCCTGCAACTATTAACGATTACCGGAGACTTTTATCATGCCCCGTTTTGCAGCCAACCTGAGCATGTTGTTCACCGAGGTGCCTTTCCTCGAGCGTTTTGAGCGTGCCGCAAACGCAGGCTTTGAAGCCGTGGAGTTTCTCTTCCCCTACGCTCACACCGTGGAAGAGATCAAGGAGCGCCTGGACGCCACCGGCCTGAAGATTGTTCTGCACAACCTGCCAGCAGGTGACTGGGACGCGGGCGAGCGCGGCATTGCCTGCGACCCCAAGCGCGTGGACGAGTTCCGCGCCGGCGTGGCCAAGGCGGTGACCTATGCCCACGCCCTGGGTGTGCCCCAGCTCAACTGCCTGGCCGGCAAGGTTCCTGCCGGAGTGGACGCTGCCGTGGTGCGCCGCACTTTCGTGGAAAACCTGCGTTTTGCTGCCGCCGCCCTGAGCGCCGCCAACATCCGCCTGCTGATCGAGCCCATCAACCCCTTCGACATCCCCGGCTTCTACCTGAACCGCACGGACGATGCCCTGTCCATCCTGGACGAAGTGGGTGCACCCAACGCCTTTGTGCAGTACGACATCTACCACGCCCAGCGCGTGGAGGGCGAACTGGCTGCCACCATGCAAAAGCAGCTGGGCCGCATCGGTCACATCCAGCTGGCTGACAACCCCGGTCGCAACGAACCCGGCACCGGCGAGATCAACTACCCCTTCCTGTTCGCACACCTGGATCGCATCGGCTACGACGGCTGGATCGGTTGCGAATACAAGCCCGCCAACGGCACCGAGGCCGGCCTGGGCTGGCTGCAGAAAATCGGCGGCTGGAACAAGGTTGCCGTGGCTGCATGAATGGATGACCAGGCCTGTGGCGCTTACTCGCCAAGCGCCATCGGCCATCGAATTTGAGTATCAAGAAAACTGAGGAGTACAACCATGAACGCATCGTCTCTCAAGCTGGGCTTTATCGGTCTGGGCATCATGGGCGCGCCCATGTGCGGTCACCTGATTGCGGCCGGCCACCAGCTGTTCGTCAACACCGTGGGCAAGGTGCCTGCCAACATCGCCGAAACCAGCGCCACCCAGTGCACCACCGCTCGCGGTGTGGCCGAGCGTGCCGACATCATCTTCATCATGGTGCCCGACACTCCCGACGTGGAGAAGGTGCTGTTCGGTGAAGACGGCGTGGCAGCCGGCCTGAAGGGCAGCTCCGGCAAGATCGTGGTCGACATGTCCTCGATCTCGCCCGTGGCCACCAAGGACTTCGCCAAGCGCATCGAAGCCGCAGGCGCCCAGTACCTGGACGCTCCCGTCTCCGGCGGTGAAGTCGGCGCCAAGAACGGCACCCTGTCCATCATGGTCGGCGGCCCCGATGCAGCCTTCGAGCGCGTCAAGCCCCTGTTCGACAAGATGGGCAAGAACATCACCCTGGTGGGCGGCAACGGCGACGGCCAGACTGCCAAGGTGGCCAACCAGATCATCGTGGCTCTGAACATCGAAGCCGTGGCCGAAGCCCTGCTGTTCGCATCGCGCGCCGGTGCCGATCCAGCACGTGTGCGTGAAGCCCTGCTGGGCGGTTTTGCTTCTTCCAAGATCCTGGAAGTGCATGCCGAACGCATGATCAAGCGCACCTTCGATCCTGGCTTCCGCATTGCCCTGCACCAGAAGGACCTGAACCTGGCTCTGTCCAGCGCTCGTCAGCTGGGCGTGTCCCTGCCCAACACCGCACAGGCACAGGAACTGTTCAACAGCTGCGTGGCTCACGGCGGCGCTGGCTGGGATCATTCGGGCATGGTGCGTGCCCTGGAAATCCAGGCCAACTTCGAAATCGGTCAGAAGGCTGAATAAAGAGAGGTGGGGAGGGCGGCCACTGGCCACGCGTACGGCCAGCAGCCGCCTCAAGTAAAAGCCGCGCTCGGGGGAGCGCGGCTTTTTTGTTCGGCGTCAGAACCCCATGGCCTTTCCATCGGGGTTGCGCGGGTCCGAAGCGCCGCGAAGCAGGCCGTCGCGGATCTCGATGGTCTGCGTGCGGCCCATGGATGCCTTCAGTGCCACCTTGTGGCCCCATTGCCTGAGCAGGGCCAGTGTATCGGGACTGAAGCCCTTTTCAACGCGCAACTCGTCAGGCGTCCACTGGTGATGAAAGCGCGGCGTGGCCGCAGCCTCGGCCGGGTTCATGCCGAAGTCGATGTGATTGACGACTTGCTGCAGCACCGTGGTGATGATGCGCGCTCCGCCCGGACTGCCGGTGACCAGAACCGGCTTGCCGTCCTTGAGCACCAGGGTCGGTGTCATGGAGGACAGCGGCCGCTTGCCAGCCTGCACGGCATTCGCATCGCCGCCCACCAGGCCGTAGGCATTGGCCACACCGGGCTTGGCCGAGAAGTCGTCCATTTCGTTGTTGAGCAAAATCCCCGTGCCCCTGGCGACGATGCCGCTGCCGAAATTGGTGTTCAGCGTGTAGGTCACGGCCACCGCGTTGCCGGCCTTGTCCACCACGGAGTAATGGGTGGTCTGGTCGCTTTCATAAGGCTGGGGTTTGCCGGGCCGGATGTCCTTGGCAGGCCTGGCCTGCTGGGGCCTGATGCTGGCGGCCAGCTCGCTGGCATAGCTCTTGGAGATCAGTCCCTTGAGCGGAATCTTCACGAAGTCCGGGTCGCCCAGATACTCGGAGCGGTCGGCATAGGCGAGCTTCATGGCCTCGGTCATGTAGTGCACGCTTTGCGCGCTGTCGGCCCCCCATTGATTCATGGGCCAGTGCTCCATCATGTTCAGGATCTGAATCAGGTGCGCGCCGCCCGAAGAGGGCGGAGGCATGGTCACGATCTGGTAGCCGCGATAGCTGCCGCGCACGGGCTCGCGCTCTGCCACCTTGTAGTCGCGCAGGTCCTGCAGGCTGAGGGCATTGGCGTGCGGCGCCATCTCCGCCACGATCTTCTGCGCGATCGCCCCTTCGTAGAAGGCCTTGGCACCTTGCTGGCTGATCAGGCGCAGGGACTGCGCCAAATCCTTTTGCACCAGCCTCTCGCCGCTTTGCAGCGGCGTGCCGTTCTTCCAGAAAACGGCCTGGGTGGCGGGCCAGTGGCCCATATTCTTTTTTTCCTGCTCCAGGGTCTTGGCCAGGGTGATGCTGACGGGATAGCCCTTGTCCGCCAGCGCAATCGCCGGTGCCATGACCCTGGCCAGCGGCATGCTGCCCCAGCGCGAGAGCGCGTGCGTCATGCCGGCCACGGTGCCGGGCACGCCCACGGCGTAGTGGGTGTAGAGCGATTTTCCGTCGATGACCTTGCCGCCTGCATCCAGATACATATTGCGTGACGCGCCCCTGGGTGCCACTTCGCGGAAGTCCAGTGCAATGTCCTTGCCGCTCTTGGCGTCGTGCACCATCATGAAGCCGCCGCCGCCGATATTGCCGGCATTGGGCAAGGCCACGGCCAGCGCAAAGCCTACGGCCACGGCGGCATCGACGGCATTGCCGCCCGCCTTGAGAATGTCCACGCCGATCTGCGTGGCCAACTCCTGCTCCGAGGCCACCATGCCGTTCTTGGCGATGACGGGGTGAAAGACATCCAGCTCGAAGTCATATGCGGCAGCGGCTGCCTGGGCGGCGGCGGTCTGGGTGACGGCAGGCGCTGCAGCCTGAGCAGTGGCATCGTTACGGATGGCCGCGCGTTCGTTGCTGGCGGGCTCTAGCGTTGCCGTGCTGCTGCAGGCGCTCAGGCCGGCCAGGGCGATGAGCAGGCTGGCTGCCAGGGCGGTGGTGCGCAATTGCATGCGTTGTCTCCTGTTCGCTTGATGAATCGGGCCAGTGTATAGAGGCTGAAAAGAGGCCAACCAGGCAGAGCTGGCTATGTGCCTGAAAGTCAAGGCAGAAAAGCCTTTGATGGAGTACAGAAACTGTATACACTTTAGAAATCAAAGCGCTGCGCTCGCGCGCGGGCAGACTTTGTGATGGCATAGATGTTTCAAGGCTTACGCAAACAGGAATGCAACAACGGCCTGCCGTCTGAGGCAGTCGTCCTGCCTGAACCCGTTTTGCGTAAGTCGTGTGTTTGATACAACCAAGGGCAGTGGCAAACTGCCTGTGAGGAGATTTCCATGGGCCTGAGCACCCACGTTCTCGACACCATGAATGGCTGCCCCGCCGCAGGCATGGCCGTCGAGCTGTTTTCCACCGAAGGCGACAAGGCCACGCTGATCAAGAGCCTGGTGCTCAATCATGACGGCCGCACCGATGCGCCGCTGTTCGACAACAACACGCTCAAGGTCGGCACTTACCGCCTGACCTTTGATGTTGCGGCCTACTTCAAGGCCCGTGGCGTGCAACTGCCCGAGCCCAGCTTCCTGAACAAGGTGAGCCTGGACTTTGGCGTGGCCAATGTGGAGCAGCACTACCACGTGCCTTTGCTGGTCAGTCCCTGGAGCTACTCCACCTATCGCGGCTCCTGACCGGGTCGCGGGTCTCTCGACGAGGGAGACATGGCAAAAACAAGAGCGGCTTGCGCACGTCATCTCAAGGTTTCAGCATTAAAAGGCATTGAAACCTAGATATGACAGGCGCAAGCCGCTCCTGCTTTTAAGGACTTATTTGCCCTTGGAATAGGCCATGGCCACCACCAGGGCGCTCACAAAATAAAAGGCCTGCAGCTCCAGTGCCCAGCCGCCGGTGTTGTTGAGCATCAGAATCTGCCGGGTGTGCATCAGCGCAAATGCCACCACCATATTCACCGCAATCACCAGTGCGGCGGGTACCACCCATAGGCCCACCAGCAACAGCAAGGGGGCGACCACTTCGCCCAGATAGACCGCATAGGCGAGAAAGCCCGGTGCACCCAGACTCTCGATCTTCGCCTCGATGCTGCCTATGCCATAACGAATCTTGGCCCAGCCGTGCAGCAGCATGAGCAAGGCCAGCGTGACACGCAGCACAACCAGCGCTGCCTTGGGGTGGTGAAAGTAATTCCAGAACTTCATGAACTTCCTGTCGTCCGCGCGATGCTTATATCAACAATGCTAGCGCCTGTTTCAGGCAATTCGTCTGATTGCCTATGGATGGGGCCAAGTCTTGTTTTATGTTCATGTTGTAGGTCTTTTTCGACAACTGCTCTTGCCTTCTGTAGGCCAATGGCGCAAGCTGTAACTGCTGAGTTTTATCGGCAACGCTGCGCACTAGCATCGTGCCAACCCTGTTTCTGACAGCTTTGCATCGGGGGGATGTGCAAAAGCGACTCAATGTTGGACTGCAGGACCTTCTACCTCTGAAATGTGTCTACACATTCATCCCATGAAAGGATATAGGTATGCGTCAAATTTCTCTGCGTTCTGTTGCGATGGCTGCTGCACTGGCTGCCGGTGCCATGACCATGACGGCCTGCACCACGACCAAGCCTGACACGGCATCGGCTCCCCGTGCCGATTCCACAACGGTCAATACCCGTGCCAATGCAGCTCTGGAGCGCCTGTACCAGACCGCACCAGGATCCAAGGAGATGGTGCAACGCGCCAAGGGGGTGCTGATCTTCCCGTCGGTGATTGGCGGCAGCTTTGTGGTCGGGGTGGAGCATGGACGCGGCGTGCTGCGCGTGGGCGGTCACAACCGTGGTTTCTATAGCACGACAGCGGCCTCTATCGGATGGCAGGCTGGTGGTCAGTCCAAGGCTGTGATCTATGTGTTCAACACACAGGAAGCACTGGACAAGTTCCTCAAGAGCGACGGCTGGTCCGTGGGGGCTGATGCCACCGTGGCTGCAGGCAAGATCGGAGCCAACGGCAGCGTGGACACCACGACCGCCCAGGCTCCCGTCACCAGCTATGTGCTGACCAACGCGGGTCTGGAGGCGGGCGTGTCGCTGCAGGGCACCAAGATCACCAAGGTGGTCGAATAAGCCTCGTCTGGCTTGTCGCAACAAAAAACCGGCCTTGGCCGGTTTTTTTGTTGTCCGATGCAGCGGGCTGCATCGCTGTGCGCTTTACTGGCCCAGCTGACCTTCGGTCAAGGTGTCGAGCTGGAAGCGTCCCGACTTGTCCCACAGCCAGGTGTCGGTATAGGTCACGCTGCGGCCCGGGGCAGGGAAGGGGGCAGCGGAGCGCACGGCTCGCTCGATCTCGGCCACCACTTCGGGGGCATGGCTTGGCTTGCGCATCCAGTGCAGGTTTTTCACGCGACCCTGGCCGTCGAGCTGAACTTGGAGCACGCCGATCGCATACAGCATAGGCGGCAGCATGCCCTGGTAGATGCGGCCGGAGTTGCGTTCATACAGATGCTGGGCAGCCTGCTTGCGATAGCCGGGGCTGGCCTTGTCGGCAGGCGTTATGCCGATGGATGGGCTTTGAGGTGCGATCTGACAGGCGGTCAGTACCGCTGCAACGGCAGCCATCATCCCGGTCCGCAGCCACTTCAGGGGGCGGCGGGCTGGTGTGGCGCGGGTGGGGTCGTGGGTTTCAGACATGCCGCCAAGCGTAGCCGCAAATGAATGGAGGCAGCTGTCCGGAGGCACAATTCTGACGCCTCCTCGTGAAAAATCTGCAACGACTCGTCAAATCCGGTCCGGATATGCATCCGATTAATGTGCTCATACGCTTGTCTGTCTATTGCGACTCGCAAAATGCATGAACATCGGTCATCAAAGCAATCGGCGTTCGGTCATGTGGAGTGAAACACAGCAAGGAATCTTGAACCGTCTGGCGCAGCAGCCGCTGTGCTGGGTGCAGGTACAGGCCACTCGTGGCTCCGTGCCCCGTGAGGAGGGGGCCTGGATGGCGGTGTTCGCCGATGAGGTGATGGGGACGATCGGCGGTGGTCATCTGGAGTGGCAGGCCATTGCCCAGGCGCGCCAGTTGCTGGCGCAGTGGGACGCAGACCCCGCAGCCTTGCGCGAGCATATCCAGCAGTATGCACTTGGCCCCAGTCTGGGCCAATGTTGCGGCGGTGCGCTGGAGCTGCACTTTGCATGGTTTGACGTCCGCGATGCTCAACGTCTACGAGCCTTGATGCCCGAGCCGTCGCAATGCGTGGCCTTGTTCGGCGCGGGCCATGTGGGACATGCGCTGGTGCGCATTCTGCGCAGCTTGCCGTACCGCGTGGTCTGGGTGGACAGCCGTGATGCAGTCTTTCCCGTGGAGGAGCAGATAGGGGTGCAGTGCGAGCATTCCGATCCGGTGCAGGCCGCGGTGGCAGAGTTGCCGCCGCAGTCGCAGGTGCTCATCATGAGCTTCAGCCATGCCGAAGACCTGGAGGTGGTGGCGCAATGCCTGTTGCGCCAGCGCGAGCGAGGAGATCTGCCTTTTGTGGGGTTGATTGGCAGCAAGACCAAATGGGCCAGTTTCAGCAGTCGCTTGCGCAGACGAGGGTTCAGCGATGCAGAGCTGGCTCATATCACCTGTCCGATCGGCGTGCCGGGCATTACCGGCAAGGAACCCGAGGTGATCGCTGTGGCGGTGGCGGCACAGCTTCTGCAGCGCTTGTCTGCGAGCTGATGGTGCAATGAATGCCCTGATCTGATGCGTGTTGCCGCAAACATGCTGTTACCTGCCCTAAAAATCAGGCCCGATCCTTGCATATCGCTCTTGTATTAGGGAAATCTCTAGGGTGGTTTATCCCTGATTCGAGAGTTGCGGCAGCAAAAATTGCATACACTTTCGGTCGACAGAATGGTCGCAGCGGTGCCCCGTGTGTAACGTCCGGGAGCGCGGCCTTTTCTTCTGCTCAGAGCGCCCGCAGTGGTGAGCAGGTTGTTCGGCAGCCCCACGCTGCCAAGGTTGAGAGCTATGGAAAGCTACATTCTCGACTGGGCCGGCCTGCTGTTGCGGTGGCTCCACGTCATTACCGCGATCGCCTGGGTCGGTTCCTCCTTCTACTTTGTGTTCCTGGACAGCAGCTTGACGCCGCCCGTGGATGACGACCTGAAGAAGCAGGGCGTTAACGGCGAACTCTGGGCTGTGCACGGTGGCGGTTTCTACCACCCCGTCAAGTTCAATGTGTCTCCTCCCAAGATGCCGGATCACCTGCACTGGTTCTACTGGGAAAGCTACACCACGTGGCTGTCCGGTTTTGCCCTGCTGACGGTCTCCTACCTCTGGAACGCCAATATCTATCTGGTCACTCCCGGCGACCCCAATGCCATGAGCACCGGCGCTGCCGTGGCTTCGGCTCTGGGATTCCTGGTGGTTTTCTGGCTGCTGTATGACTTCATCTGCCGCACTTTCGGCCAGAAGAAGAATGGCGACGCCACCGTCGGTGCCATGGTTCTGGTTCTGGTGTGTATCGCCGCCTACCTGGCCTGCCACATCTTCCCCGGCCAGGCCGCCTTCCTGCTGATGGGCGCGATGATCGCGACGTCCATGAGCGCCAACGTGTTCTTCTGGATCATCCCTGGCCAGCGCAAGGTGGTGGCCTCGCTCAAGGCTGGCGAGCCTGTGGACCCACGTCATGGTCAACGTGCCAAGCAGCGCAGCGTGCACAACACCTATTTCACGCTGCCCGTGCTGTTCGCCATGCTGTCCAATCACTATGGCTGGTTGTACAGCCACAAGCTGAACTGGCTGGTGCTGATCGGCATGATGTTTGCCGGCGCTGCCATTCGCCAGTTCTTCGTGATGCGCCATGGCTACAAGCTGGGTCGCAACAGCCACCCCTGGCCTTACGCTGCTGTCGGCGTAGCTGCTCTGCTGGCCGTGTTTGTCTGGCTCAAGCCTGCTCCTGTGGCTGCAACTGCTCCAGTAGCGGCTGCTCCTGCGGCCCCCGCAGCCCCTGCAGCTGAAGTCGCAACTCCTGCCGCCGAAGCCGCGTCACCTGCTGCAGCTCCCGCAGCCGCTGGTGGAGAAGGCTTTGCCAAGGTCAATGCCATTTTCCAGCAGCATTGTGTGGTGTGCCACGGCACGGCCATCCAGCAAAAAGCGGTTCGCCTGGACTCCCCCGAAGCGGTGAAGTCGCACGCTCAGCAGATCTACCAGCAGGTGGTTCAGCTGAAGAAGATGCCTTTCGGCAACCCTGCGGCTCTGTCGGATGACGAACGCAACCTGATCAAGACCTGGTACGAGTCCGGCGCTGCCGTGAACTGACCATCAGCTGTGAAGTCATAGGGAGCGATCTGGTATCCATGCGGCTTTCTACGGAGCTAGGTTGCGTCAGCAAAGCCTAGATTCCTTCTCCTCGTAAAAAGCGCTCCTTGTGAGCGCTTTTTTGATTGAGATTCAACACTCAAGCTTCGGTGATGCGGTGTTGAGCGAGACGACTGCAGCAAATGAAAGTGCGAAGTCTGCCTTGGGCTGAGGACTCAACCGATCCTTGCTAAACGTCTTTCAAGCGTGATCGGTAACATGCCGGCGTTTCACCGAAGGTCCGGCGAAACAGGCTGATGTAGGCGCTGATACTGGCATAGCCGAGATCAAGTGCAATGGCTGTAATGCTTATGCCTTCGGCCAGCATTTCAAGTGATCGCAATAGGCGTACGCGCTGGCGCCAAGCAGTGAAATTAAAGCCTGTCTCACTGACAAACCTGCGACTGAGAGTGCGCGAGCTGATGGCCCCGAAACTTGCCCAGTCATCGATGTTGCGCTCGTCGGCTGGATTGGCTATCAACGCTCTGGCGATACGTTGCAGACGCGCATCTGCTGGTATGGGCAGGCCAAACTCCTCAACCGGCAGGCTTCTGATCTCGTCCAGAACCACAGCGCATATATGTGAGTGTGCTTGACTCGATAGATCGGAGGCTTGCGGCATGGAGCCGGCAATACGCAGCACCGCTTCGCGCAGCAGGCCCGATACCCTGATGATGCAGGGTTGTGCCGGCAAATTGGCGCATGCGGCTTCTGTCACATAGGCGCTCCAGCCATGGTAGGGGCCGAAAGAGCGCCCCGCGTGAGCATGATGGGGAGGAAGCCAAACGGCATGTATGGCCGGCACCACCCAGAGACCGCCATCGACCTGCACGGAGATCAAGCCTTTGATTGAACCAAACAATTGACCGCGTGCATGCTGATGCATCTCGGAAGACAGCTCACTTTCCAGCATCCGAGTGGCTGCTACAACACTGGGTCCATCAGGGGAGTCCATATAGGAGCCCAACAGGTGCATGAGATCAGGCATGGCGGATTTGAGTTATCTAATGGCCGATAAATTCTACAGCCGCCATATCACCTAGGCCTACGCTTGCAACTTTCCTCAAACACAGGAGTTGCACGTGCCTTCATCAAAAGACTCGGCGGATCAAAGGTTGCAGAAGAGCAGTCAGTCAGATGCGGTTGATCTGAATCGGCTATACGCGCGCCCAACGGAGCGAATTCAAAAAGCGGTTCTCGATCACTTGATGGATTTCCACAAGGAATACTTGGCAAAAGCTACGTTTTTCTGTCTTGCCACGGGAGATGGGAATGGCTTGGATGCGTCGCCACGCGGAGGCCCTCCCGGCTTCGTGCGGGTACTGGATGCTCGCACCTTGGCTTTTGCGGACTGGCCCGGCAACAATCGCATTGCCTCGTTGCGCAATCTTCAGAATGACGACCGGTTGGCGATGCTGTTTCTCTTCCCCGGTCTGGAAACCTTTTTGCGAATCAATGGACGTGGTCGAGTTTCATCGGACAGTGACTTGATGCAAGAGTTGCGAGAAGGGATCAAGTTGCCAAAAACTGCAATAGTGATTCGGATCGATGAGGTGTTGTTCCACTGTGGACGAGCCATCAATCGCGCCCGGTTGTGGCGCGGCGAGAGTCATCTGGACCCAAATCATCTGCCTACAGTCGGAGACGTGATGGCTGGCTTGGCCCAATTGCAGGGTGACGCTCAACTCACACCAGAACAGATCGTTCACGCCAATGAGCGCTACTCAAGTGCCGTAAGAACCGAGCTTTATTGAGCGGTCACAGCTTCGCTCCATCTCTGTCCATCTCTGCCGCCTGCCCTCCGGTCTCGCAGGGCTCGAATTTCTGGTTGATGCGAGCGCCGACCCTGGGGTCTGGCCTGCTTTCGAGCAGACCCAGGGCTCCTGCTATCAGGGCATGAGTTCCCTCAAGCAATTCTGCCTCCATCTCTGCCTCTTGCAGTTGCCCGTCCGCTTCGTCAAGCGGCTCCAGGCGGGCTGCGGCATACACCGTGTCGGCCGCAGAGATGCAAAAGAAGGTCACGGTGGAGAGCAGCCAGCGTGATTGTTCCTTGGTGATGCCGTAGGCCTGTGCAATATGGGCCTGATGGGCGCTGATCTTCTCCAGCATGGCCGGTGTGGCCGCCAGGCGGCGAATCACGAAGGGAGTGACGCCGGGGTGCGCTTTTACGAACTGTCGTGTGGACGCAGTGAACCCCATAAGGTATTGCTCCAGCCCGATCTGCTGAGGGCTTGTTGCCTGCGGCAACTCCCAGCGCTTGAAGATTTCCTCTGCAATCAGGTGCTTGAGTGCTTCCAGGCTTGGCACATGCTTGTAGAGCGCCATGTGGCTGACGCCCAGAGCAGCGGCAACGCCGACGAACGTGATGCCAGGAAGGCCGATGGAAATTCCGGCGTCTGCAATTTTCTCTCTGGTGATGGAGCGTGGTCTCCCACGAGTCGAGGGCTTGGATGTGTGGGGCATACGCTTGTTCTCAGTCTCTGGGCGAGATTGTCGGTGATTCACATCACTTGTCGTAGACCTATTGCTTGAATCGTTTTGAATTAGTTTATCATCATGCAACTAATTCTCGTAAAGCTTCTCGTTCGCATCTTTGTGAGAGATAGCCTTCTTCCATATCGAATGTCTACCTCTGAATCGCTTGCAGTTGCTGCCAGACCCGCGCAGCCGATTGCCCGGATATTCGCGCCTGTTCGCGGGCGCCTGATGCTTGCTGGCCTGAGCGCTGCGGTCGGCACCATGTTCACGCTGGTGCCACTGGCGGTCATCGCGCATATCGTCAAGCAAGCCATGCTTGATGACTTGGGAAGCATATGGGTCAGCATCGCTGTCGGAGTGCTGTGCATGTTTGTGGGCATGGGTTTGGTGATCGTCGCCGAGCTGATCGCGCATCTGGCAGACAACCGCCTCACTTACGATCTGCGCATTGCTGTAATCAAGCGGCTATCGCAAGTGCCTTTGGGCTGGTTTACTGCCCGCGCCTCGGGGGAGGTCAAGCAGGCACTGCAGGACGATATCGCGACGCTGCACAGCCTGACCGCGCATTTCTATACCGCCGTGGGGCGTGCGGCCGGGGCGATTGTGATTGCAGTGATTTATCTGTTTGTGCTGGATTGGCGCATGGCGATCTTTGCGCTTCTGCCATTTCCCGGGTTCTTCGTTTTTCTCAGGCGCGCAATGAAAGCCAGCAATGCGCACATGCAGGAGTTCGTTGCACGGCTGGGGCGGATCAACAGCGCTACGGTGGAGTTTGCGGGCGGGATTCCGGTCATCAAGGCCTTTGGTGGAGCGAGTCCGGTCCACGCCGGTTACAGAGATGCCGTGGATGGATTTGCCAGTGCCTTTACGGATTTCACTCGCCCGCTGGTGATCTCCATGGCTCGTGCGCATGCATTGATTGCGCCTGTGACCGTACTCGGTGTGGTGCTGGCTTCTGGCGCTGCGTTTGTCGCCATGGGCTGGATGCAGCCTCTTGATGTATTGCCGTTCGCACTCGTCGCGCCCGGTATTTGTGCACCGCTTTTGCTGTTGCATACCTTGTTGCATGACCTGCAGGGTGCAACCGGTGCGGCCCAGCGCGTGCTGGCATTGCTGGACACTCCGGTGCTGCCGCAACCGGCGCCGGGACAACCATCGCATCCAGAAGGCAATGCCGTGCGTTTCGAGCAAGTGGGCTATGCGTATGCGGCAGAGCATCAGGTGCTGTCCGGCATCAGCTTCGGCATGCAGCCCGGCACCGTCACGGCCGTGGTCGGCCCTTCGGGGTCCGGAAAATCCACGCTGGCACGTTTGCTGTTGCGGTTTTTCGATCCCGCGCAAGGGCGCATCACTCTGGGTGGAGTCGATTTGCGGCAGATCACCAGCGCAACCTTGTATCAACGCATTGGCTTTGTGCTGCAGGAAGTGCAGCTGATTCACGCCAGTGTGCGCGAGAACATTGCGCTGGCCCGTCCATCGGCCACCATGCAGGAAATCGAGGCCGCAGCCCGTGCAGCCCACATCCACGATCGCATTCTGGCGTTGCCGCGTGGCTACGAGTCCGTGGTGGGCGAAGATGCGCAGCTCTCCGGTGGTGAACGCCAGCGCCTGAGCATTGCCCGGGCAGTGCTGCTGAATCCGCCCATCCTCGTGCTGGATGAAGCTACCGCATCGGCAGACGTGGAAAGCGAAGCCTTCATTCAGGACGCACTTTCGCGCTTTGCACGCGGACGCACCTTGCTGGTGATTGCACATCGGCTCGACACCATCGTGCATGCGGATCACATTCTGGTGCTGCGCGATGGAGAGATTGCGCAGCAGGGCAGGCATGCGCAACTGCTGGCCGAAGACGGTCCCTATGCGCGGCTGTGGCAGCTTGGTGCTTATGCCGGCCCGATGCCAAAGGGTGAGCTGACATGCTGAAGACCTTTTTGAAGTTGCTGGGTGATGATGCACGCCTGCTGCGCCGCTACGCATGGCTGGCTGTGGCCTACGGTGTGCTGTGTGGTCTGACGATGGCGGCGCTGCAACCGTTGCTGACGCATTGGTTGCAAGGTGACTGGCGTGCAGCCATGGGCTGGCTATGCGTGCTGCTGCTGGGTGTGCTGCTGTCATGGATTGCCAGACGCGTAGTGGAGCAGGCGGGCATCCGTGTCGGCGTGGCGGTTCTGCAAAGCGGACGCCATCGCCTGGGCCGCCATATGGCGAGCCTGCCCATAGGCTGGTATACGCCGAAAAATACCGCGCGCATCGGCCATGTGGTGACGCAGGGGATGATGAGCATTGCGCAACTGCCAGCGCATGTTTTCACTCCACTCATCAGTGGTGCGGCCACGGCCTTGATCGTGCTGATTGCACTTCTGGTTGTGAATCCTGTGCTGGGGCTGACTGCGCTGATTGCGCTGCCATTGCTTGCAGGATCGTTCGCATTGACATCGTCCATGTCGGCGCGCGCCAATACCGCTTTCCAGCGTGACTTTGCCGAAGCCAGTCAGCGTGTGGTGGAGTTCGCACAGGCCCAATCCGTGCTGCGCGCGTTCAGCGGCGATGGCCGCAGCACGCGCTTTGTGGAGCAGGCTATCACCGAACAACGTCAATCCGGACTGCGGCTGGTGGTGTTGTCATCGCTGTCCTCCGTATTCTGCGTATGGACGGTGCAGCTGATCTTTGCCGTGCTGCTGGTGGTCGCGATATCCGGTTTGAACGCAGCATCCGGTGGCTCTTTGTCCACAGCGCAAATCATTGCCCTGACGGTTTCGTTATTGCTGGTGGTGCGTTTTATCGAACCCTTGCAGGAAATCGCCGGCTACGCAGAAGTGCTTAGAAGTGCAGGCTCGCAGCTGGAAGCTGTACAGGAGCTATTTGCCGTGCAGCCGTTGCCGCAAGCGAAGCAGGCAGCTCTTGTCGGCGATTCTTCCGTGGAGTTGCGTGATGTACGGTTTCAATATCCCGGGTCTGCAGATGAAGTGCTGAGCGGGGTGAGCTTGCATGTGCCGCCGCGCAGCATGACGGCGCTGATAGGAGCATCTGGTTCCGGCAAGTCCACGGTGATGCGATTGATCGCCCGTTTCTTCGATACCACGCAGGGCGAGGTCTTGATCGGAGGCGTGGATGTCCGTGACATTGGCGATGCGCAACTGGCCGGGCAAATCAGTCAGATCTTTCAGGATAGCTATCTGCTTTGCGGCAGCATTGCCGACAACATCCGCATTGGCAAATCGGACGCCAGCGATACGCAGGTTCTGCAAGCTGTGCAGCAGGCCGGACTTGATGAAGTCATTGCGCGATTGCCAGACGGGGTGCAGACGATGGTGGGCGAAAACGGCGCACGCCTTTCCGGGGGCGAACGCCAGCGCATAGCGATTGCCCGGGCCTTGATCAAGGAGTCTCCCATCTTGCTGGTGGACGAAGCCACTGCAGCGCTGGATGCGGAAAACCAATCCATCATCGCTCAAACACTTGCACGGCTGAAGGGGCAGCGCACGCTCATCGTGATCGCACATCAGCTTTCCACCATTGCCATGGCCGATCAGATTGTGGTGCTGGAAGACGGCGGCGTGGTAGAGAACGGATCACCGGTGCAGTTAAAGGCAAGCCAGGGTCGCTATGCCCAATTTCTTGCGCAGAGCCGCGCTGCGAAGGGCTGGCGCATGGATGCAGTGCAAATGTCCGGGGATGCCGTGTGATGCGCAAGCGTTGGTTGCTGGTGTTTGCTGTGCTGTGCGTGGTGTCCGTGCTGCTGGGGGCGCGGCAGATGGTGTGGTCGGATCTGCTTTCATTCTCTGGCGATGCCTGGCTCACCCTGACTGCAAGCCGCTTGCCACGTTTGGCGGCGCTGGTGCTTACGGGGGCGGGTCTGTCGGTGTGCGGCGTGATCCTGCAGCATATCGTGCGCAACAAGTTTGTAGAGCCGGGCACCACAGGAGGGCTGGATGCGGCCAAGCTCGGTATCTTGGTGGCGCTTACCGTGATGCCTGCTGCGGGAACCCTGAGCCGGATGCTGTTTGCGCTGGTGTTCTGCCTGATGGCAAGTCTGCTGTTCATCGCCGTGATCCGGCGCATCCAGTTTCGCAATCTGGTGCTGGTGCCCGTTGTCGGTCTGATGTACGGCAGCGTGCTCACTTCCATTGCCGAGTTCTATGCATACAGCCACAACATCCTGCAAAGCATGCAGGGCTGGTTGCTGGGTGACTTTTCCCGCGTGGTGCAAGGCCATTACGAGATTCTCTACATCATTTTGCCGGTGGTGATGCTGGCCTATCTGTATGCGCACCGCTTCACTGTGCTGGGCATGGGCGAAGACATGGCCACGAGTCTGGGCCTGGGTTATGCCGCCACGGCCATCATCGGTTTGGTGCTGGTGGCATTGACGGTTTCTGCCACGGTGATTGCCGTGGGGGCGATTCCTTTTGTGGGCCTTGTCGTGCCACAGCTTGTTGCCATGCGTTGTGGTGAGAACTTGCGACGCACATTGCCCTTGGTGGCTTTGGGAGGTGCATCCCTGCTGCTGGCCTGCGACATCGCAGGCCGCCTGGTGATGTATCCGTTCGAGGTGCCTATCGGCCTTACTGCCGGTGCGGTGGGCGGTGTGATGTTCCTGGCGCTGATTGTGCGGGGACTTCGCTGATGCGCATGTCGTTGACCAAGACCTGCTGGCTCGCAGCACTGTCGATTGCACTCCTGGCGCTTGCTTTTGTGCTGCTGGGCTCCGGACTGGATACGGATTATGTGATCCCCAAGCGCCTTGTACGCCTTGCGTCGATTGTCATTGGCGGCATCTGCGTGGCAGTGTCGGCCATAGTGTTTCAGGCGCTGGTGAACAACCGCATTCTGACGCCCTCCATCATGGGTTACGAGGCCGTGTATCTGCTGTGGCAGGCCATGCTGCTGTTGCTGCTGGGTACACATGGCTTGAGCATGCTTGGCGTACACGGGAATTTCCTCGTCTCCGTGCTGCTGATGCTGACCTATTCATGGGCACTGCAGTGGTGGCTGTTGCGCCGCGGCCGCAATGATGTCTATGTGCTGCTGCTGCTCGGTCTGGTGCTGACCATGGTGATCGGCACGTTCACCCAGTTTGTGCAACTGCGCATCAGCCCCGGCGAGTTTGCAGTGTTTCAGGGCGTGAGCTACACATCCTTCAATCGTGCCAAACCAGCGACTTTGCTCTATGCCGCCATTGCGGTGGCGGTTGCCTGTGCCGTGGTCCGCAAGACGCTGGCGGTGCTGGATGTGCTGGCTCTGGGGCGTGAGCAGGCCATTTCCCTGGGCGTGCCGCATGGCCGGTATTTGCAGCTCTACCTGGCGCTGATCGCCATTCTGGTGGCGCTCTCCACCAGTCTTGTGGGGCCTACGGCCTTCATGGGCATCTTTGTGGCCAACATCGTCTACGCCCTGGTGCCGCATGCACGTCACCGCGTCACGCTGCCGCTGGGGTGTGCGGTTGCCATTGCCATTTTTCTTGCCGCTCAACTGCTGGTCGAGCATGTTTTCAACTACAAGACCACCGTCAGCATTCTGGTGAATCTGGTGTGCGGTGTGTATTTCCTGGCACTGATTGTGCGCAAGCGGGGTGCAGCATGATGGGTGTCCACCATCTTTCCAAACAATATGGCGCCAGGGCGGTGTTGTCAGACGTGAGCGTGGAGTTTCCGGCTCAGCGCGTCACATCGCTGATCGGACCCAATGGTGCGGGCAAGTCCACGCTGCTCATGCTGATGGCGCGCTTGCTGGAGCCCAGCAGCGGTGCGATTCAGTGGCAGGCACGTGACGTCAGCCGAATTCCCGTTGCCGAATACGCACGGCATGTTGCCACGCTGCGCCAGGCCCCCGGCTTCAATATGCGCCTGACGGTGGAAGAACTGGTCGCTTTTGGACGTTTCCCGCATAGCCGTGGCGCGCTGACTGTGGAGGATCGCCGAGCCGTGGATGAGGCGATCGCCTTTCTGTCTTTGGAGTCGCTGCGTCACGCTTTCATCGATGAGATCAGTGGCGGTCAGCGGCAGATGGCATTTCTCGCAATGACGATTGCGCAGCAGACAGATGTGCTGCTGCTTGACGAGCCACTCAACAACCTCGACATGAGGCATGCCGTACAGATCATGCGCGCGCTGCGTCGCCTCTGTGACGAACAGGGCCGCACCGTGATTCTGGTGATTCACGACATCAACTTTGCGGTCAATTACTCGGACCACATAGTCGCTCTCAAGAACGGAGCCCTGCGCTTTTGCGGCCCCGCTCAGGACGTGGTGACCGAGACGCGCATGGCCGATCTGTACGAGCTGGATTTCGAGATCACGCGCAATCCGCGTGGCTGTTTCTGCAATTACTTCACATCCAGGGAAGATCACTCATGAATTTGTTGCGCAGGCAACTCCTGCTCTCTGTTGGCGGCATGGCGGCTTTGTCCTCCGTGCCAGGCATGGCTCACGCCTATGAACCTGTTTCCATCCGTCACAAACTGGGTACCACGCTTATCAAGCGTCTGCCGCAGCGTGTGGCGGCGCTGGAAATGAACGAGGTGGACTTCCTGGATCAGCTTGGCGTGCCTGTTGCGGGAATGGTGAAGGACTACGTTCCCCATTTCCTCGCCAAGTACAAGGGCGACGCCAAGGTGCAGGATCTCGGCGCCATCGTACAGCCCAACCTGGAGCGTGTGCATGCGCTGCGACCGGATCTCATCCTGATGACATCGCTGCAGGCCGGCAAATACGAGGAGCTGGCTGAAATTGCCCCCGCCTTGTACTACGAGGTGGACTTCAAGAACAGCGAGAAGGGACATATCGAAGTCGTCAAGAGTCATCTGCTGACCCTGGGCCGCATATTCAACAAGGAAGGGCTTGCCAGCGCCAAGGCTGCAGAGCTGGATGCACAGGTTCAGCAGGTGCGGCGCATCACGCAAGGTCGGCCGGAGCGGGCCATGATCGTGCTGCACAACAACGGAGCTTTCAGCTCCTTCGGTCTGCAGTCGCGTTATGGCTTTGTGTTCAGCGCGCTGGGCGTGAAGCCCGCAAGCTCTGCGCTGGAAACCAGTCTGCATGGGCAACCCATCTCCAGCGAATTCATCCAGCAGGCCGATCCGGAGATCCTCTATGTGGTGGATCGCACCGCGGTGATGGAGCGCCGCCCCGTCATCAATGCCGATGGCATTGCCAATCCCTTGCTGCGCCAGACCAAGGCCTGGAAGAACGGACGCGTGGTGTTTGTCGATGCAGATGCCTGGTACACCACGGGCGCCAGCCCAGGCTCACTGAAGCTGTTGTTCAGCGATGTGCTCAAGGGCTACTCGCGCTGATTGCTTCTCTCTTTGTCATAGCCAGGTTCATACCCAGCCAGCAGTTCTATTCAGCATGCGATGCACAAGCGCCATGCATATATCGACAGGAATCGGGTATGCCCAAGAACCCAGGCCTCATTTCACAAAACTCTCTGAAGACTCCTCCATTTGTGCGCCGGCACAGCGTGGTGTGCCCCCATGTGCTGCTGGGACTGGCCATGGGCAGTCTGCTGGCGGGAACGGCGCATTCCCAAGTGCAGACCAGCGAGGCCGAGGCCACGCTGCCACAGGTCATCGTGCAAGAAAAAATCGCTCCCGTCACCGCTCCCTATGCGGGTGGCCAGGTCAATTCCGGCGGTCGTGTCGGCCTGTTGGGCGACAAGGACTTCATGGAGACGCCCTTCAACACGATCAGCTATACCGAGAAGTTCACGCAGGATCGTCAGGCGCAGACCATTACCGATGTGATCTCTGCCACCGATCCCACGGTGTTCAGCAATGGGGTTGCAGCGTCATGGAGCGAGAATTATTCGATTCGCGGCTTCTCTTCCGGCAGCTCCGACATGACGCTGGGCGGTCTCTATGGCATGGCACCGTACTATCGCACCACGCCGGAGATGTTCGAGCGCATCGAAGTCCTCAAAGGACCGTCCGCATTGCTCAATGGCATGCCCCCTGGAGGATCAGTAGGCGGCTCCGTCAACCTGGTTCCCAAACGCGCTGCCAGCGATCCCATCACGCGGCTGACCACCACCTATATGTCGGATTCGCAGTTTGGCGGCCATATTGATCTGGGACGCAGGTTTGGCGCGGACAAGCAGTTTGGCATCCGCTTCAATGGTGTTTACCGTGGAGGTGAAGGGGCGGTAAACCAGCAGGACAAGAAATCCAGGCTTGCATCGCTGGGCCTTGACTGGCGCGGCGACCGAGTCCGGATCTCCGCCGACTTCTACTCCAGCGATGACCGCGTGAACGGCGTGACACGCGGCATCAGTCTGGCTCCGGGTGTGGCCATTCCCAGGCCGCCCAAGCCTGAGACCTTGCTGAACCCCAACTGGTCACATGTGCACAACCAGGACAAGGCTGCGATGGTGCGCGGTGAATTCGATGTGAACGATCAGGTAATGGCCTACGCGGCCTTCGGCGTCAGCAAAACCGACTATCAATACAACGGTGCGATGTCGGCTCAGGTGCTCAACGCTGCGGGCGATTTCAAGACAGCGATGGGACAACTGGCCTTCGAGCAGAAAAAGCGTTCGGCTGAAATGGGTCTCAAGGGAAGGCTCCAAACCGGAGCCATCAAGCATCAATGGGCGCTCAATGCAACGCACTATGCTCACAAGCAGGACGACTATGGTCGCCGCAGCGTGCCGGGCGCAGACTGGACCACCAACCTCTACAACCCGGTCTGGGGACCGGAAGCGCCCTTTGTTGCGCCGCATATCTCGCACACCGAGGTGCGCCTGACCAGCTATGGCCTGGCGGACACCATGTCATTTGCCGAAGATCGCGTGCAGCTCACTCTGGGTGTGCGCCGCCAGCAAGTAGTCAGCGACGCCTTCAACATCGGAACCGGTGCGCGCACCTCGCGCTATGACCAGAGTGCGACATCGCCTGCTGCAGCATTGCTGTTCAGGGCGACAGAGCATGTTTCGGCCTATGCCAATTACATTGAAGGCCTGAGCCAGGG
The DNA here is from genome assembly GCF_002157685.2 of Comamonas thiooxydans. Taxonomy (NCBI): domain Bacteria; kingdom Pseudomonadati; phylum Pseudomonadota; class Betaproteobacteria; order Burkholderiales; family Comamonadaceae; genus Comamonas; species Comamonas thiooxydans. The sequence goes on along the minus strand of NZ_AP026738.1, from coordinate 4,584,542 downwards.
CGCAACCGCTCCAATGACTGCCGCGAATGCGGGCGAAGTATTTGCGCCTTACAAGACCAAGCAGAAAGAAGTGGGTGTCAAACTTGATCTTGGGGAATTCGCGCACACGCTCAGTCTGTTCGAGATCACACGCCCCAGCAGCTATACGGACCCGGTCACCAATATCTTCTCGTTCGGCGGAGAGCAGCGCAATCGCGGCATCGAATGGGGTTTCTGGGGATCACCGCTGCGTGGCGTGCGCATGATGGGCGGGATTGCCTATACCGCCCCCAAGCTGACGCAGACCGCAGGCGGCGTCAATCAGGGCAAAGTCGCCACGGGTGTGCCCAAGCTGCAAGGAAAATTGGGTGCTGAATGGGATATTCCTGCCATTCCCGGGCTGACTGTTACGGGTAATGCAACGGCGGTGTCCAAGCAATATATCAGCGCGGACAACAGCCTTTGGGCGGCAGGTCGTGTGACCTACGACCTCGGTGCACGCTATGCAACCAAGGTTGCAGGCAACCCTGTCACGTTTCGCGCGACGCTGCTGAACGTTTCCAACAAGGCCTATTGGGGCATGCCGCTGCTGTCCAGCTTGGCACTGGGGGCACCACGCACGTTGGCGCTGTCGGCAACGGTTGACTTCTGACGCGGGTGTGCTGAAGTTTGCAGCCGGTCTCTGGTCTCCAGGTCGACGACGCTCTTGCTAATTCCGAGCAGATATGGATCCGAGATCCTTTGACGGCGGCTGCGCAGTTGATGCATCTGCGCGGCTGCTTTGCATGGCTGCTATGACTCTTGGCCGGACCGGGTCTGGCTTGCGGAGGGCTGTGGGGCTTTTCTATAGTTGAGAATGGGTATCATTTATGTAGAATCGTTGCATTTCCAATGCACGAGAGACTTCGGTGCCTACCCACGCCAATAGCATCGCCAGTGAAGCACTTGGCAGCATGTACACACTGCACAACCGCTGGCTGGTCTCCTGGCTGCAGCGCAAGCTTGGTAACCGTTGTGATGCGGCAGACATTGCGCAGGACACATTCACGCGCATTTGGACAACTGCCAGAACGCAAGCAATCGAAGACATCAGAGAGCCCAGGGCTTATCTGACAATCGTCGCCAGGCGATTGATGATCAATCACCTGGAACGGCGCTCGCTCGAACAGGCATATCTTGCCTCCTTGCAGCTATTGCCTGAAGCCACCGCGCTCTCCGCAGAGGCCCGAGCCATCTTGCTGGAGACCCTGGAGGAACTGGATGCATTGCTGGGAGAGCTTCCAACGAAAGTTCGCACTGCATTCCTGCTTTCACAGCTCGAAGGGCTTGCTTATGAGGAGATCGCCACGCAGATGCAAGTAAGCGTGCGTACGGTCACCCGCTATATGGCGCAGGGCTTCCGGCAATGCCTGCGCGTGATGCTGGACGCCTGAAATGAGTGCCATCGATGCAAGCATTCTCGATGAGGCCGCTCAATGGCTGGCTCGTCGGCACGCATCGGATTTCAGCGAGGCAGAGCAGGCCGAGCTTGCTCGATGGCGCAGCCTCAGTGCAACCCACGAGGAAATCTGGCAACGCATAGAGCAACTGAAATTCCGAATGGATAGTGTTCCCTCGGCAGTTGGCATGGCTGTTCTGGATCGTCCACGTGCTGCAGGAAATCGCCGGCAGATTCTGCGTGCATCGGCACTCGCTCTGGCAACTCCAATGCTTGGCTGGTTCTCCTACCGCTATCTGCCATGGCACATCTGGAATGCGGACTTCAGAACAGCAACAGGCGAAAGACGCGAACTGACATTGGCTGACAACAGTCAGGTGTTGTTGAATACGGCTTCTGCAATAAGCGTTCAGTTCGATGGCAAGGAACGTCTGATCCAGCATCTTGCAGGTGAGATTCTGGTGGAAACTGCACACCTCAGCGAATACAAGACCTTGCCCTTTGTTGTCCAGACTGCCGATGGACGGCTGCAGGCACTGGGCACCAAATTCATCGTTCGAAAGCATGCACGGAGCACGACGCTGTCGGTGCTGCAAGGCGCGGTGCAGGTAATGCCTGCGCATTCCAGGCAATCCCTTGTCGTGCAGGCTGGCGAGCAAGTGAACTTCGATGCGCACAAGGCGGGGGCCTTCACCTCGCTGCCATCCCACGCCGATGCCTGGACTCGGGGTGTGCTGTATGCCGAGAACATGCGCTTGGCTGACTTCCTGGAGGAGTTGCAGCGCTATCGCGAAGGAATCCTGCGCTGCGATCCAAGTGCTGCTGAGCTGCTCGTGTCCGGCACGTTCCATTTGCGCGACACAGATCGTATTCTCGAGCTGCTGGCTCGGACCTTGCCAATCCATAGGCAGCAACGCACCCGTTACTGGATAACCGTCACGCGTTCCTGAGGTTTCTCGGGATCAGGTTCTCGCGTGCTGCCCTCCGAAATTCAGGCCGGAGCGATGATTCTTTGAAATCGCTGTCCTGTTTTTCAATCTCGCCTGTCAAGTGCATCAAGACCCGTTTATTGACAGCCAGGAGGATTGAGCAGATGCCCGAAAAGTACGTCCGGAAACTCAACAGGAACGCCAATGCGATGCGACTGCGCCCGGTCGCAACGGCAGTCAGAGGGATTTTTGTCGCCATCGTCGGCACGGCCGCTATCGGTTTGCACATACCAGAGGCTTTTGCTGCAGATCCGGTTACCAGTCCTGCGCAGAAGTCCTATCAGGTGGCCGCTGGCCCAATGGGCCCCGCGCTGATGGACTTTGCGGCTCAGGCGGGCATCAATCTCAGCATGGATCTGAGCAAGCTCAAGGACAAGCGTACTCCTGGCCTGTCTGGGTTCCACACCGTCGATGGCGGTTTTGCACATTTGCTGGAAAGCTCGGGACTGAGTGCACGTCGTCTAAGTGAAGGCAACTATGCACTGGAAGTCCCGGGGACCACCAAGGCATCCATCGAACAAAAGAGCAGTGCTTCCGCGCCCGCCAGCGACCAGGGCTCTCCGGAGCTTGCCGCCGTTACGGTGACGGCACGTACCCAGAATAATCTCGTTGCGCCGTCCCGGCAGGTCAGTATTCTCGAAGCTGAAGAAGTTCAGCAACTCCGGCAAGGCTCCGACAGTCTGGCAACCATGCTCAGCAAAGTCGTCCCGGGGATGGCAGATTCCAGCCACACAATCACCGACTATGGGCAGACTCTGCGCGGCCGGAACATGCTTATCCTGGTGGACGGGGTTCCACTGAACACCAATCGCGACTCATCCAGAAACCTCGCCAACATCAATCCTGCAGACATCGAACAGATTGAGGTGCTTCGCGGCAGCAGTGCCATCTACGGCAGCGGCGCAGCTGGCGGCATCATCTCTGTGCGTACCAAACGCCCCTCGGGTGAGACCAAAGCAGAGACCATCGTGACGGGATCTGCACCGCTGTCCCAACTCAGAGGCGCCGGACTTGGAGCCGAAGTCCAGCACTATCTTTCTGGCGGCGGCGATGTGGTCGACTATTCCGTCAGCCTGGGTGCCAAGCATGTCGGAGGCTCTTTCGATGCCAAGGGGAACCGCATTGCACCAGAGCCCAGTCAGGGAGACCTGTTCGACTCCAATATCTACAACGCGTCGGCCAAGATCGGCTTCAAGCTGGACGCAAATCAACGGCTTCAATTCTCCGCGAGCCACTACAACGCCAGCCAGGACACCGACTATGCATCCGATCCGTCAGTGGCCCGCTTGCCCGCAGGTACGGCTGCCGCCAGGCCTATCAAGGGCTTGGTACTTGCAGATCAAAACCAGATCAAGAACACCATGCTGGGTCTTGACTATGAGAACCGCGATCTCGCAGGCAGCGCCGTGGCGGCTCAACTCTATTACCGGGATTTTTATACGCGCTTTGCGCCCTTCGATGCACGGGCCGTTCCTGTGCGAGGCGCCAACGTCGATCAGTCCATGCAGAACTCCGATGTGTTCGGTGGTCGCCTGACCATCAAAACACCTCTCGGACAAGAGAAGAACACCTTGCTGATCTGGGGGGCAGACTTCAATCACGAGCGCACCGACATGCCGATCGATATCTTTGATCCCAAGGCCTATGACGCCAGTGGAGGTCTGGTGTTCAACAAGATTGGCCGCTTGATCTATATGCCTCAGGTCACGACCCGAAGCATTGGCGCCTTTGCCCAGTTGCAACACAAATTCAACGATCAATGGTCTGTGGAAGGAGGAGCGCGCTACGACCGAGCTCAGGCCAGCTTCAACGACTTCACCCCTTTGTCGCAATCGAGATTGCCCAGCCCCCAGTCCGTGGCTGGCGGGACTGTTAAATACGGCTCATGGACTTACAACCTGGGCACGGTCTTTGCGCCTACCAAGGGACACGAGTTCTATGCGTCCTACAGCCAGGGCTTTGAGCTACCGGATATCGGGGTCGTGGTACGCAATGCCACAGCGGGCTTCAACATCGGCAATTCCAACCTGCAGGCCGTCAAAACAGATACCGTAGAAGTCGGTTGGCGCGGCAAGTTTTCCAATGTCATTGCCAACCTGGGAGCCTTTCAATCGAGCTCCGACCTCGGTGCGGTGCAGAGCTTCAACAACGGGCTCACGCTGCTGCGAACCAAAGAAAAAATCCGGGGGATCGAAGGTGGCCTTGATTACTTCAGCGACGATGACCGCTGGAGCGGCGGTGGGAGCTTTACCTGGATGAAAGGGCGTGAACTTCCGCAGGGCTCAAGCCTTTATCAGGACATGACGGGCTATCGTATTCCGCCCCTCAAACTGACTGCATATGTGGAATACCGTCCCAGTGCCAGCTGGAGCCACCGCATCCAGGCAAGCGCATATGCCTCCAAGGATTACCGCCTGGATGGCAAGACCAGCTTTGGGCGCCACGACACCAGGGGCTACACCACGGTGGACTTGATCAGCCAATGGAAAATCGATTCCAAGAACCGCGTATCGCTCGGTGTGGAAAACCTGCTCAACCGCAACTACTTCCCGCTATACAGCCAGCTGCTTCGCAATAACAACAACACCAGCCGCCTCCCCGCAGCGGGCACAGTGTTGCGAGTCAGCTATGCACACACTTGGTAGGTGCAGGTCATACAGGCCGGTCGACGAATGGCGGTGCTTTGCGACAGCAGCGCCTGATCTGGTTGAGCTGTCTCGACGTCGGGGCACTGCGGCGACTGCTTGCCGTTTTTTGTCAGCGCTCCCCGAGAATCTGCTGCCTTTAGCTGACTTCCTGCGTCCGGTAAGGAATGACAGCCATCGGCAGCCCATGGTCGACTGGAAAAAAGATGCAGCGATATGAGGCGCCTGGACGAGTCTGTTTCCGGGGGCTGAGTTGTGTTTACGACGTTGCCGATCTGGAATATTGATTGGTCAGGTCCAAAGGGCGGCAGTTTCGACTGCGGCCCTTTTGGCAGGCCGGCCTGGCTTGTTGACTTGGCTCAATATGAGCCGGAGCAAAGCCCGGCACAGTGTGGCGCATATGTTCACCATGCCCTCCATGTCGCAAATCGCTTCCACGTTTGGGCAGCCTGAGAGCTTTGCTCCAGGCTCTTGGCTCAGGCAACGTCGCCACCCCCTCGATTCGGTGCTGTATCTGGAAAGCGGCAGCGTGATGCTCGGGGTCGGGCAGGATTCGGCCATGCGCCATCAGCTGGGGCAGGTGGACGGGCCGACCTGGCTGGATGCCGCTTTTGCGCTGCAAGAGCGTCCTTCCTGCCTCGATATGCAGGCGCAGACGGCTGGGCGCATCTACATCATTCCTTTGGCGCGCTTTCTGAGCTCTGTGGCGGAGCTTGCACCCGCCGTGCAGCACTTGCTCAAAGATCTGGCCAGGGCCTATTGCTCGCAGACCGAGCTGGCGGTCAGTCGCCTGGCTCAGGACGCCGAAGCGCGCTGTGCCCAGTGGCTGCTGAACCATGCGAGCCCGGGAGGAAATGGCAATGCCCTGCATGTCACCCTCAAGGCACGCAAACGCCTGATTGCAGCGCAACTGGGTATTGCGCCGGAAACATTCTCGCGCGTGCTCCGGCAGTTGCGAGAGCATGGGCTGATTGCCGGGCGAGGCAATGTCATTGAATTACCCAAGCCCGGCGCACTGGAGGTGCTGGCGCTGGGGTAAATACCGGGCCGGGTTGCAGGCCATGCAGCGCTTGGCTTCTGCTCTGAGCAGGAGCTTACGGCGTAGCATTTATCGACAATCTCCGGGGTTTCCTCTCGTTGGGTTGCAGACATCGGCTCTCTATATTGAGGCCCATGTCAGATGCTGTCTTCTCCCTGCAAGCAGAGCCGCCATGGGTTGCGCCGTCGCAGCCGGAGGAGGTTGCTGCCGCGACACAGTCTGGGCGGATACGCAGAGGCCCAGGCCCCATGCTGCGCAGCATGGTGCTTGTTGCCATGATTGCAGTGCTGCTGGCTGGAGCTGGCGCTGCGGGCTGGGTGGCTTACTCCCTGCGCCGGGCGGTCATGGACGGAGCGTTGCCGGCGCAGACCAAGGCGCTGGAATACGCGGCCCGTTCGCTGGCCTTCAGAGTCGAGCAGCAGCAAAAGCCCCTGCATAGTCTGTCTTTTGTGCTGGCGGGCCATATGCGTGATTCTCAGGAGTCACTGGAGGCCATGCTCAAGCAACCCACATCCATGGCACAGCAGTATGAGCAACTTCAACTGGCCGATGGAAAAGGGCAGTTGCTGGTCAATCTGCATCAGGAGCAGGCGCTGGCCGCAGAACAGCTTGAAGAGCCGCTGCGTGAAGTGCTCAAGCGCTCGTTGGCAGAGGGCAAGCCGGTCACCCAAGCCTGGGTGCGTCCCGGTGAGGCAGGCCTGCAGCTGGAGTTTCAGAATGTCGTGCCGGTGCGTGATCTGCAAGGCAAGTTGGAGGGCGTTCTTGGCGGCAGCTACCGGACGCCTTTGTCGGTATTGTTTTCGCTGGAAGTTGCCTCAGCCGAAGCGGGTAGCCAGCTGCTGCTGATCGACCGTGACCTGCGTCCGCTGGCTCTCAGCAGCAAAGGGCAGTGGCAATTGCCCCCTGCCTTGGGCGATGCTGCGCTACCTCGCGGGCTGGATCAAGCTTGGCTCAAGACGGCCCAGACCGGTGCGGTCAGTGAGCAGAGAAATAACCAACTCTGGAGCGCCATGCCGCTGCCTTGGGCGCAATGGACTCTGCTGAAGGTCAGCAACGTTCAGGAATGGGTGCCGGGAGTCTCGGTCAAGATGATGGGCTGGCTGGCTACGGCCCTGCTGCTACTGGCTGGACTGCTGGGCGCGGTGCTTTGCCTGATCGCCTATCCGCTGACGGCCTTGTTCCGTTCGGCGGAGCAGGCTTCTCGACGTGGGCTGATGCTGGAAGTGGATTTGGCCAGCCGGGGGGGCAACTGGTGGCATGGCCTGTCCGATCATGACTGGGGAGAGGCTCAGACCCTGCGCACTGCCTTGCAGGCCCTGGGCGGTGGATATGAGGCGCATGGCGAGCTGGAGCGTGATTTGCAGATGCAGTTGCAGACCTTGATGGACTATGCCCCCGTAGGTTTGATCGTGACGCATGGCTCAAAGGTGCAGCGTGTGGGTATGCAGGCAGCCAGAGTACTTGGCTATCAGCCTCAGGAAATGCAGGGCCTGGCTGTGCGTGATTTGTGTGCCAGCGATGCCGACCATGAGGATCTGATGGGGCGGGTCCGGCGGGCTCTGGATACTTATGGACAATTTGATAGCGAAGTCTGCTTGGTACGCAAGGATGCAAGGCCGATATGGGTGCGAATTCACGGTCAGAGCATGCAGCGCATGCACAGGGCCTGGGAGCAGTCGGGCAAGGCGCTGGATGGTCAATACCTGGTCTGGGAGCTGGAGGACGTGACCACGCAGCGGCAGTTGCGCGAGCAATCGAGCTGGAAAGCCATGCACGATCCCTTGACCCGTTTGCCCAACCGAACGGCGTTTGCTCTGCGGCTCAAGGAATGGCTGCGCGAATATACGACTCCCGACTATCTGGAGAGCCTGGGAGGCGCGAATGTGATCGCCCGTTCGCAGAGCGAGCCCAAGGCGCATGGCATCGTGCTGTATGTGGACCTGGACCACTTCTCTCAGGTCAATCGCCAGGGGGGGCGTGAAGTGGGTGACGAGGTGCTCGGCCATATCGCCCGGTTGATCGAATCAACGGTACGCCCTCATGGCTGGGTGGCCAGGGTTGGGGGCGATGAATTTGCCATTCTCATGGCCGGAATCAGCCGTGAGGAAGGAATGCGCCATGCGCAACTGCTGTGCATGGCCATTCAGGACTGGGAGGGCTCCTACCAGGGGCAGCGCTATATGTTGAGTGCCAGCATCGGCATGTTGTTGCTGGATGCCAGCTACCACACGGCGGCCAGCGCCTTCAAGGGAGCCGATATGGCCTGCTACGCCGCCAAGCGCAAAGGGCGCAACCGTGTGGAAGTGATGACGGCGGCGGTCTGAGCCGGATTGCGCATGCTGAATTCAAGGCAGATATGACGGCCTAGAGGGCAATCCCTTGGCTGCTCAAAGGGGCTGACTGAGTTACGCTCTGCGGCTGCTTTGTATACAAAATGGATGAGGCTGGCCGTGCCAAAGCGCCCGGATGGCCGTGACCTATGCGTGACCAGACCTTGTTCGACAAGATAGATTTGCACCTGATCAGGGTGCTGCACACGGTGCTGACGGAGCGCAGCGTCTCCAGGGCAGCGCTGCGACTGGGCATGCACCAGCCGGCGGTGTCTGCAGCCCTGCGGCGTCTGCGCGAGCTCGCTGGCGACCCTTTGCTGGTGCGTTCCGGGGCACAGATGCAGCCTACCGATGTGGGGTTGCGCATGGTGCAACCCTCGGCAGACATTCTGCGTGCAGCCGAGGGGTTGTTCAGCGATGCACGGCAGTTTGACCCACGTACCTCGACTCGTACCTTCCGCATTGCGGCCAGCGACTATCTGGATCCCCAGTTCCTGCCGCGGCTGATGTCGGCCATGAAGGCGCAGGCCCCGCATTGCCCGGTGGACTTTCTGCCGCTGAGTGCCGAGGCGCATTACGAGGGGCAACTGGCCGATGGCGAGATCGACGTCGTCATCGGGAACTGGCCGCAGCCACCGGAAGGCCTGCACATGGCCAAGCTGTTCGAGGACGAGGTGGTCTGTCTGGTCAGTCCCAAGCATCCGGCAGTGCGCAGGGGTTGGGATGTACAGCAATGGCTGCAGGCCGAGCATATTGCGCCAACCCCGGCCTATCCCGGTGCCCTGGGCGTGATAGACGAACAGTTGGCGGGCATGGGTCTGAGTCGCCAGGTGGTGGCACGCTGCGCGCATTTCAGTCTGATTCCCGACATGGTGGCATCAAGCTTGCTTGTCATGACTTCGGGCCGATTGTTCTGCGAGCGTTTCAGCGAACGTCTGTCCCTGGCCATACTGCCTTGTCCTGTGGAATTCCCTCCGCTGGTCTATTACCAGCTCTGGCATGCGCGTTCGCATGCTGGTGCCGCCACACGCTGGCTGCGAGAGGTGGTTCGCAATGTTGCACTAACGCTGCGAAATCAATAGCTTGTATCGTATTCCTGTTCAGCGCATAGAGCCTGTTTGAGTCAATTTGTTATTTGAATTGAGAGACAATCCAGCGATGAATCCCCCCCCGACACATTCCCCATCTGCGAGTGCGCCTGCGCGTTTGCAGCTGGAGGGTATTACCAAGCGGTACCCAGCTGTTGTTGCAAACAGCAAGGTATCGCTGAAAGTTAAGCCCGGCGAGATCCACGCCATTCTGGGCGAAAACGGCGCTGGCAAGTCCACGCTGATGAAGATCATCTACGGTGCGGTCAAGCCTGATGAGGGAGCCATCCTGGTCGACGGCAAGCCGGTGCAGATCCGCAATCCGCAGGAAGCCCGGGCTCTGGGCATTGCCATGGTGTTCCAGCATTTCAGCCTGTTCGACACGCTGACCGTGGCAGAGAACGTCTGGCTGGGCCTGGACAAGAGCATTGCACTGGCCAAGGTGATCGAGAACATTCAGGCCACGGCCCGCGATTACGGGCTGGAGGTGGACCCGCATCGCCCCGTGCACACGCTTTCCGTCGGCGAAATGCAGCGCGTGGAAATCATCCGCGCCCTGCTGACCAATCCCCGCGTGCTGATTCTGGACGAGCCCACCTCGGTGCTCACGCCCCAGGCTGTGGAGATGCTGTTTGTGGTGCTGCGCCGCCTGGCCGCGGAAGGCTGCTCCATCCTCTATATCAGCCACAAGCTGCATGAAATCCGCTCGCTGTGCACGGCTTGCACGGTGCTGCGCGGCGGTGTGGTGACGGGGGAGTGCAACCCGGCCAACGAGACCAATGCTTCTCTGTCGCGCATGATGATCGGCTCGGAGCCGCCGGAGCTGGAGCACCGTAGTGCGAATACCGGCGATACCGTGCTGCGCGTGCAGGGGCTGTCACTCAGAAGCCAGGAACCCTTCGGTGTCGATCTGCAGAGCATTGCGCTGCAGGTGCGTGCGGGCGAAGTCGTCGGTATTGCAGGCGTTTCCGGCAACGGTCAGAAAGAGCTCATGTATGCGTTGTCCGGCGAGGACACACGCTCCGAGGCAGAGGCCGTGCAGTTGCTGGGCAAGGGCGTAGGACGCATGGGGCCGAGCCGGCGCCGTGGCATGGGCCTGCATTTCGTGCCTGAAGAGCGGCTGGGGCGCGGAGCCGTGCCCAGCATGGGCCTGGCCCACAACCTGTTGCTGACGCGCAAGACCGCTGTGGGCAAGGGCGGCTGGATTCGCATGGCGGCTCTGCAGGCGCAGGCGCGGGACATCATCGGCCGCTTCAACGTCAAGGCCGGCGGTCCGAACTCGGCCGCGCAGTCGCTGTCGGGCGGCAATCTGCAGAAGTTCATCGTGGGTCGTGAAATTGATGCCAAACCACGTCTGCTCATCATCTCTCAGCCCACCTGGGGGGTGGACGTGGGGGCTGCGGCGCAGATTCGGGGCGAGATTCTCAAGCTGCGCGACCAGGGGTGCGCCGTGCTGGTGGTCAGTGAGGAGTTGGACGAGTTGTTTGAGATTTGCGACCGCCTGCATGTGGTGGCCAAGGGTCGCCTGAGCCCCTCGGTGGATAGAGCGGCTGCCACGGTGCAGCAGATAGGTGAATGGATGAGCGGCCTGTGGGATGCGGCGGCGGTGCAGGGAGGTGCCCATGCTTAAGCTGGAACAACGTCCCCAGGCATCCAGGTTCTGGACCTATGGCTCGCCAATTCTGGCGTTGCTGATTACCGTGCTGGTAGGGATTTGCCTGTTCGCCCTGCTGGGCAAGGACCCGGTCAAGGGCTTGCAGGCCTTTTTCTGGGAACCCATCAAGTCGGGCTATGCCCTGGGCGAGCTGGCCGTGAAGGCCACGCCTTTGCTGCTGATAGCGCTGGGGCTGGCCGTATGCTTTCGCTCCAATGTCTGGAATATCGGTGCCGAAGGCCAGTTCGTCATCGGTGCGGTGGCTGCAGGTGGCATTGCCTTGCTGGCCGACAAGACCACAGGGCCCTGGATCGTGCCAGCCATCCTGATCGCCGGCATGCTGGGCGGCATGGTCTGGGCGGGCATAGTCGCCTTGCTGCGCGACCGCTTCAACGCCAACGAAATTCTGGTCAGCCTGATGCTGGTCTATGTGGCCACGCTGGTGCTGGGCTATCTGGTCTATGGTCCCTGGAAGGACCCCATGGGCTACAACTTCCCGCAGACCAAGAGCTTTGAGCGCGTCACACAGATTCCTCGGCTGGTGCAGGGCATGCGCATGAATATCGGCGTCATCATCTCGCTGGTGGGGGCTGGTCTGCTGTGGGCATTTCTGTTTCGCACGCGTGCAGGTTTTGCCCTGCAGGTCGGCGGCCTGGCGCCGTCGGCGGCACGCTATGCCGGTTTTTCCTCGCGCAAGGCACTGTGGACGGCGCTGCTGATCTCCGGCGCCACCGCCGGTCTGGCGGGAGCACTGGAAGTCGCTGGCCCTCTGGGTCAGCTCACGCCCTATGTGCCCGCCGGCTACGGCTTTGCGGCCATCATCGTGGCCTTTGTGGGGCGCCTGCATCCTGTGGGCATGATTTTCTCGGCCATTCTCATGAGCATGTTTTATATCGGTGGCGAGCTGGCGCAGTCGCGTCTGGGCCTACCCAAGGCGCTGACCGGCGTCTTCCAGGGGCTGCTGCTGTTCGCGCTGCTGGCCTGCGACACGCTGGTGGCCTATCGCATCCGCTGGGTGGCGAAAAGAGCCGGCAGCGCCATTTCTGCAGTGAAGGGAGCCTGATCCATGGAATCCTATGCACTGCTGCTGGGCTCCACCCTCAGCGCCGGCACCGTTCTGGCGCTGGCGGCCCTGGGCCTGCTGATCAATGAAAAATCGGGCATCGTCAATCTCGGTGCCGAAGGCATGATGCTCTGTGCTGCCATTGCGGGTTTTGCCGCTACCGTGCACACCGGCAGTACCTGGCTGGGCTTTGGCGCGGGCATGCTGGCAGGGGCCTTGCTGGCTGCCATCTTTGGGGGACTGGTGATCTGGTTCAACACCAACCAGTACGCAACCGGTCTTGCGCTTTCGCTGTTCGGCGCGGGCTTCTCGGCTTTTGTGGGCCTGGGCTATGTACAGGCCAAGCTGCCCGAGCTGCCCAAGTACTCGATCCCGGGCCTGGCAGATCTGCCGCTCGTGGGCCCGGCCTTGTTCACGCTGCACCCGCTGGTCTACGGCGCCATCGTGCTGGCGGCCCTGATGGTCTGGTTTCTGTATCGCACGCGTGCGGGTCTGGTGCTGCGCTCGGTCGGCGAGTCGCCCTCGTCAGCCCATGCCCTGGGCTATCCCGTGCGCCGCATCCGTCTGATGGCCGTGATGTTTGGCGGTGCCATGTGCGGGCTGGCGGGTGCCTTCATCTCCGTGGTCTACACGCCGCTGTGGGTGGAGAACATGGTTTCGGGTCGAGGCTGGATCGCTCTGGCGCTGACGACTTTCGCGACCTGGAGGCCGGCCCGCGTCCTGCTGGGCGCCTATCTGTTTGGCGGCGTGACCATGTTGCAGTTCCATCTGCAGGCCACGGGGGTTCAGGTGCCCAGCCAGATTCTCTCCATGCTGCCGTATCTGGCCACCATCGTGGTGCTGGTGCTGATCTCGCGCAATCCGACCTGGATTCGAGCCAATATGCCGGCCTCCCTGGGAAAACCCTTCTACCCTGGAGCGTGATGCCCAAATGTGGTGCAATCCGCTTTTCAAAAATAATGAGAGGACAACTTCAATGACAACTCTGGGCAAACGCGCTCTGATCAAGATGATCGGCCTGTCGGCTGTTTCCATGGCTGTGCTGACCGCTTGCGGCAAGAAGGAAGAAGCACCAGCGGCTCCTGCCGCAGCACCTGCGGCTGCTCCAGCTGCCGACAAGCTCAAGATCGGCTTCATGTATGTGAGCCCCATCGGCGACGGCGGCTGGACCTACCAGCACGAGCTGGGCCGCAAGGCCATCCAGGAGAAGTTCGGCGACAAGATCGAGACTTCCATGGTCGAGAGCGTGCCAGAGTCTGCCGACGCAGAGCGCGTGATGCGCGACATGATCGGTCAGGGCAACAAGCTGGTCTTCGCCACCAGCTTCGGCTATCAGGACTTTGTGCAGAAAGTCGCCGCCGACGTCAAGGATGTGAAGTTCGAGCACGCCACCGGCTACAAGACGGCCGACAACGCAGCCGTGTACGACACCAAGACCTTTGAAGGTGCTTATCTGGCCGGCATCGTGGCGGGTGCCATGACCAAGACCAAGACCGTGGGCGTGGTGGCTTCGGTGCCAATCCCCGAAGTGGTGCGCAACATCAACAGCTTTGTGCTGGGCGCTCAGAGCATCGACCCCTCCATCAAGGCCAAGGTGGTCTGGGTGAACGAGTGGTTTGCCCCTCCCAAGGAATCCGAAGCTGCCAACAGCCTGATCAATGGCGGCGTGGACGTGATGTACCAGAACACAAACTCTCCCGCCGTGCTGAAGACAGCCGAGGAGCGCGGTGCCCGTGCCTTCGGCAAGGACGGCGACATGAGCGGCTTCGCGCCCAAGGCTCATCTGGGCTCTGCCGTGATCGACTGGACCCCCTACTACAGCAAGGTGGTGGAAGACACGCTGGCAGGCAAGTGGCAGACCGGCAACTTCTGGTGGGGTGTGAAGGAAGGCGCCATCGACCTGAAGAAGATCGCTGACGACGTGCCCCAGGAAATCAAGGACAAGGTGGAGAAGGCCCGCGCCGGCCTGAAGGACGGCTCCTTCGCCGTCTGGACAGGTCCCATCAAGGACAACACCGGCAAGGAACTGCTGGAAGCCGGCAAGGTGGCGGACGACGCCTGGCTGCGCAGCATCAACTTCTATGTGAACGGTATCGAGGGCAAGGTGCCCGGCGCCAAATAAGCACTGTTTGCGGGACGTCTGACCAGCGTCCGATCAAAGGCCCCGAGGGGCCTTTCTTTTTGCGCTGTCGTTTTCAGGATACCTATCTGCAATTTGGCGCAGTTTATGCATATATTGCCCAAGGTGTAACCGGTATCCATGGGCTTGCGCTCCTATCGGTTTCAAACCTCACTCTTTGTTCCAAGGAAACTTTAATGACTGATTTGCACAAGCGTTCATTGATCAAGGTCGCCGCACTGACGGCGATTGCCTCGGCCGCTCTCGTGGGCTGCGGCAAGAAGGAAGAAGCAGCTGCGCCGGCAGCAGCCCCGGCTGCTGCTCCTGCGGCCGCTGCTCCGGAACCTCTGAAGATTGCTTTTGCTTATGTCGGCCCGGTGGGCGACGGTGGTTGGTCCTTTGCCCATGACCAGGCCCGCAAGGCCCTGGAAAAAGAGTTTGGTGACAAGATCAAGACCAGCTATGTGGAGAGCGTGCCCGAAGGTGCCGATGCCGAGCGCGTGCTGCGCGACATGGCTTCGCAGGGCAACAAGCTGGTGTTCGGTACCACCTTCGGCTATATGGACGTGATCCAGAAGCTGGCCCCCGAATTCGCCGATGTGAAGTGGGAACACGCCACCGGCTACAAGACCGCCGCCAATGTCAGCACCTATGACAGCCGCACTTACGAAGGAGCCTATCTGGCCGGCATCATTGCAGGTGGCATGACCAAGTCCAACACCCTGGGCGTGGTGGGCTCTGTGCCGATTCCCGAAGTGATCCGCAATATCAACAGCTTCACCCTGGGCGCACAGTCCGTGAATCCCAAGATCAAGACCAAGGTGGTCTGGGTCAACGAATGGTTCAGCCCTCCCAAGGAAACCGAGGCTGCAACCAGCCTGATCAACGGCGGCGCCGACATCCTGTTCCAGAACACCGATTCGCCGGCCGTGCTGAAGACGGCCGAGGAAAAAGGCAAGCGTGCCTTCGGCTGGGATTCGGACATGACGGCCTATGGTCCCAAGGCTCACCTGGGCTCGTCCATCATCAACTGGGCGCCTTACTACATCGACTCCACCCGCAGCGCGCTGGAAGGAAAGTGGACCAGCCGTCAGACCTGGTGGGGCGTCAAGGAAGGCGTGATCGACATTGTTTCACTGGCTGACGACATTCCTGCCGAACTCAAGGCAAAGGTTGAGGACGTGAAAAAGGGACTGAAGGAAGGTACATTCACCATCTGGAAGGGCCCTATAACCGGCCAGGACGGCAAGGAACTGATCGCTGCCGACAAGGTTGCCGATGACGGTTTCCTCAAAGGCATCAATTTCTACGTCAAGGGCGTGGAAGGCAAAGTGCCAGGTGGCGACGCCAAGTAAGCACTGCCGATCGGGCATCGCGCCGCACCGATTGCGGCCTGTGGCGCATGTCTTCAAGGCAGACCCCGGGTTTGCCGGGTAGTGTTGGCTGTTGACAGTCGTCCAGGCACGACTTGCAGCGACAGGGCCGCCGCAGAGCGGCCCTTTGTATTTCGATAATGACGAGTATCCCCATGACTGAACGTACCCTCTGGCATCCTGTTGCCCAATCCTCCGATGTGGTGAGCGCGCCGTTTTCCGTGCTGCTGCTGGAACAGCCGCTGGTGCTGTGGCGCAATGCTGAGGGACTGGTTCAGTCCTTCGTGGACCGCTGCCCGCATCGCGGTGCACGCCTGTCCATGGGCCGTGTGGAGAACGGACGTCTGGAGTGCCCCTATCACGGCTGGCAATTCTCTTCCGGTGGCCAATGCGTGAAAGTGCCCGCCGTGCCCGATTTCACACCCCCCGCATCGCAGCGCGTGCAGGCCTTCGAGGTGCAGGAAGCCTATGGGCTGATCTGGGTACGACTTGAGCCTTCCGACAGCCAGCTGCCCGTGTTCGCAGCCGAGACGGATGAGCATCTGCGCAAGGTGAACTGCGGGCCCTACGATGTGGCGGCCAGTGCACCGCGCATCATCGAGAACTTTCTCGACATGTCTCACTTCGGCTTTGTGCACGAAGGCTGGCTGGGCAGCCGTGACGCCACGGCCATTGCCGCCTACAAGGTGGAGACCACTGCCACCGGCGTGCTGGCGACGGGTTGCAAGGCCGTGCAGCCCCAGTCCAATCTGCACTCCACCCAGGCCGCCGAGGTGGAGTACACCTACGAGGTGACCGCTGCTTACACCGCCGTGCTGACCAAGATTCCCGAAGAGGGTAGCTCCAAGCAGGGCTGGCGCGAGCAGATCGGCCTGTTCATCTGCCCTGTCACTCCCGAAAGCAGCCGTGTCTGGTTCCGGCTGGCGGTCGCGGACTTTGAATCGACCGACGAGCAGTTGCAGACCTTCCAGCACACCATCTTTGTGCAGGACCAGCCGGTGCTGGAGTCGCAGCTGCCCAAGGCCCTGCCGCTGGACCCGCGTGCGGAAATGCATTCGGCGGCCGACCGCATGTCGTCGGCCTATCGCCGTTTCCTGAAGGCCCAGGCGATAGGCTTCGGAACCTGCTGATACCGGCTTGCCGCATGGGCGTCCATGCGGTTGAGCCACGGGCTTGCGGCGGCAAGGCCGAAGTCGCAGACCTGTCGGGGCTGGCCATATGGCTTGAGCTGCGCCGGTTTGATAGGCTAGACATTGAATGGCGCGTAGCGCCAAGGAGAATAAAGATGAACACCGTGCCTGCCGTAGATGTTTCCCGTCTGCCACAGCTGCTGCGAGCCATGCCCAAGGCCGAGCTGCATATGCATATCGAGGGTTCGCTGGAGCCCGAACTGATTTTTGCGCTGGCGCAGCGCAACAAGGTGGCTCTGGCCTATGACAGCGTCGAGGCGCTGCGCGCGGCCTATGCCTTCACCGATCTGCAAAGCTTTCTGGACATCTATTACGCGGGCGCCAGCGTGCTGCTGCATGAGCAGGATTTCTACGACATGGCGCGCGCCTATCTGGACCGCGCCGTGGCCGACAATGTGGTGCACACGGAAATCTTCTTTGACCCCCAGACCCACACCGAGCGCGGCGTGGCCATGGAGACCGTCATCAACGGCCTGTATCGGGCCTGCCGCGACGCGCAGATCGAGCAGGGCATTTCCTCCTCGCTGATTCTGAGCTTTCTGCGCCACCTGAGCGAAGAAAGCGCCCTGCAGACGCTGGAGGCCGCGCTGCCGCTGCGTGATCGCTTTATCGGCGTGGGGCTGGACAGCAGCGAGCTGGGCAATCCGCCCGAGAAGTTCGCCCGCGTGTTTGCACGTTGCAAGCAACTGGGCCTGCATCTGGTGGCCCATGCGGGGGAGGAGGGTCCGCCCGCCTATATCTGGGGTGCTCTTGATGTGCTGAATGTGGAGCGCATCGACCATGGCGTGCAGTCGGAGCAGGATGCGCTGCTGATGCAGAGGCTGGTCAAGGAGCAGATTCCGCTGACGGTCTGCCCTTTGTCCAATCTCAAGCTCTGCGTGATCAAGGATCTAGCCGATCACAATCTGCCGCGGCTGCTGGCGGCCGGGCTCAAGGTGATGATCAACTCGGACGACCCGGCCTATTTCGGCGGCTATGTCAACGAGAACTACACCCAGCTCTTTGCCGCCACGGGCATGGGTGCGCCCGAGGCTTACCAGCTGGCGCGCAACAGCCTGGAAGCGAGCTTTGCCGGTGAGGCGCAGAAGGCCGAATGGATTGCAAAGCTGGATGCAATATTCGCGCAATTTGCGGCTTGAAAATAGGAGCTTCCAGCGCTTTCTACATCAGGGTTTTAGATAAATTTCTATCTGAAATCGATGAATATCAAGTGCTGGTTGCTCTTTTTTTATCAGTGACTTGCTTCAGGAAAGCTGGGCCTTGATGCGCTCAGCCAACTCTCCCAGTGCCGCAAAGCCCGGCTCTTCGCGCTTCCAGACCACGGACAGGCCATCGCCCTCGAAACGCGGCAGCACATGCAGGTGAAAGTGAAACACCGTCTGCCCCGCTGGCGCGCCATTGGCCTGGAAGATGTTGATGCCGTCGGGATCGAAAGCCTTGTTCACCGCGGCCGCCACGCGCTGGGCCGTCTGCATCACGGCACCGGCTTCCTCAGGCGTCAGCTCCAGCAGATTGACGGCATGGCGCTTGCTGGCGACCAGCACATGGCCGCGCGTGGCCTGGCCGATGTCCATGAAGGCGATGGTCAAATCGTCCTCATAGACCTTGGCCGATGGAATCTCCCCTTTGACGAGCTTGCAGAAAATGCACTGGCCAGGGGGCGAGTGGTCTACAAACATGGGCATGACGCTCTCCTTTTTTATGGTTCAAGCGTTCTATCTTAGAGGCTGAGCGGTTTCAGGCCCGCGTCGCGCGCAGGCAGTCGCGGGTGATCTCGGCCATGGAGGTCGCGCCCAGCATGGCCATATTGCGGTCCACCTCGTCACGCAGCAAGGTGATGGCGTGATGAACGCCCTGCGCACCGCCAACTGCGGCGGCGTACATGAAGGGGCGGCCCAGAAACACCATGCGCGCGCCCAGGGCCATGGCCTTGAGTACATCGCTGCCGCGGCGAATGCCGCTGTCCATCATCACGGCCGTGCGGTGGCCCACGCGGTCCACCACATAAGGCAGCATTTGCAGCGGGGCGACCACGCCGTCGAGCTGACGGCCGCCGTGGTTGGAGACCACGATGCCTTGCGCGCCGATATCGGTGGCCATCACGGCATCGTCTTCGTTGAGGATACCCTTGATGACCAGGTTGCCCTTCCAGCGCTGGCGAATGCGTTCGATGTTCTTCCAGTTCAGGTGGTCACGGCCCGAGGTGTCGCGGATGGCGGTGCCCGACAGCAAAGGCGCGCCGCGCGTGGCAAACGAATTCTCGAAGTGCGGCATGCCGTGGTTGATCAGCGTGCGCAGCATGGTGCCCACCATCCAGCGCGGGCGGGTGATGCCGTCATAAGCCAGGCGCAGCGAGGGGCGCAGCGGCATCGAGAAACCGGTGCGCACATTGTTTTCGCGGTTGGCCCAGACCGGGATGTCCACGGTGATGACCAGGGTGCCAAAGCCTGCGGCTTCGATGCGGTCGATCAGGCCGTCGATGCGGCTGGTATCGCCGGGCAGATAGGCCTGAAACCAGGTCGATGGTGCAGCCTTGGCTACATCTTCCATGGGGATCAGCGAGGTGCCGCTCATGATGGCGGGAATGCGATTCGCTGCAGCGGTCTGAGCCAGCACCAGATCGCCACGGTAGGCGTTGATGGCGCTGATACCCACGGGGGCCACGCCGAATGGCGAGTCCCAGGTCTGGCCGAACAGCTCGACCTTCTGGTTGCGCTGCGACACATCCACCATGACCCTGGAGCTGAAGCCGTATTGCTGGAAGCTGTCACGGTTGGCCTGCAGCGAGACGCAGTCTTCAGCCGCGCCGGAGACATAGCCAAACAGAGGGCGGGGCAGGTGCTTGCGCGCTGCGGCCTCGAAGTCATGCAGCGACAGAATGTTCTGCAGATGACGGGGAAGCCCTGCGCGTTGGCCGTAGGCGGCTTGCGCTTTGGGGGCGGAGGCTGCGTTTGCAGCAGGGGCTTGTGACGATGCCATGGTAGGGCGCCTCGGGAGCGAAATTCAGGGGTTTAACTGGCTACGCCCCCGCACACTTGCGGTGCACGGGGGCGTGACAGAAACATCAGGTGTTCAAGGTTTACTGAGCGAATGTACCGCGCTGACGCATCAGCTCGCGGTGCAGTTGCTCGTTACGTTCGAACGGTGCGCGGCCGTGCACATAGAAGTAGTTGTTCAGAACCACCAGGTCGCCAGCGGGCAGGCTGACGGTGCGGGTGCCGGGCGAATTTTCCATCGATTCGGACAGATTCTGCAGATATTCGGCTTCGGCGTCGTTGGCAGGCTGCACGAACTGGTCGATGAAGGAGATCGACAGGCCGAACTCGCCGTGGAAGAACACGGGGCGTTCCACGCGCTCGTTCACGTTCTTGGAGCCGGGAGCCTTGTACAGCAGGGGCTTGGCGCCCAGCGGGTCTTGCACGAAGCAGTCCAGCTCGCTCCAGTCGTCCAGGTGCAGAAAGCGCGACTCACCGCCCACGGCGTTTTGCTCGTCGAACTTCATCATCAGCAGCCAGTCGGTGGCTTCGGTCACGAAGGTGCCGTCGGTGTGCATGGTGAAAAGACGATAGGCCTGGCGCAGATAGGAGTCGCTGGCGTCGGTGTGCTTGACCAGGAAACGTGCGTAGTACTTGTTGGACATGGAGTCGTGGTTGGCCGGGCCCAGGATATGGCCGATGGCGGTGCCGAACTTCACATAGTCGTCGCTATCCTGGCTCACGCCTTCCAGACCCAGCACAAAGCCGCCATGCTTGCGGTCCTTGATGATGTTCACCAGGGTCTCGCCAAAGTCGGCACCCATGTGCGCCTTCAGGCGGCGCGCCAGATGAAAGCGCATGAAAGGCACGTACTCGAGGTTCTGCACGTCGATATCGCGCACATCGGCCAGGAAGGCGTTCAGGGCTTCGGTGTTCAGCGTCAGCTTCAGCAGGCGAGGGTGCTCGGGGTGAGCGGCGATCTCGTAGGCGACGGGCTGAATCAGTTGCTGGGGGGTGGTAGCGTTCATGGTGGGTGGGGCCTTCAATCAGGAATGGGCTGATTTGACGCTTCTTGTTTGATACGATCTACGGGGTTAAACGCATTTTTTGATAAGAATTTCAGATTAAATCCATGCTCAGCTACCGCCAACTCGAGCACTTCGTCACCGTGGCCCAGGAGCTGCACTTCTCTCGTGCCGCCGACAAGCTGGGCGTGGCCCAGTCCGCCGTCAGCGTGCAGGTGCAGCAGCTGGAGCAGCAACTGGGCGTGCGCCTGCTGCAGCGCAACAAGCGCAAACCCATCACGCTGACCGATGCGGGCGAGCTGCTCTATGAAGAGGCCGTGGCCGTGCTGCGCCATATGGAGCGGGCCCAGCAGATCGGGCAGCTGGCGGCCCAGGGCATGAGCGGCCATGTCAAGCTGGGCTATATCTCCTCGTCCGTGACTTCGGGCGTGCTGGCGCGCATGCTCACGCAGTTCCGCCCCGGCCATGAGCAGGTGCACATGCAGGTGCTGGCCATGGAGACGCCGCGCCAGTTGCAGGCGCTGCAGCAGGGCGAGATCGATGCCGGGCTGCTGCGGCCGCGCCGTCGCTACCCCGAGGGCGTCAAGGCGGTCATCGTGCACAGCGAGCCCTTCATGGTGGCGCTGGCCGAGAACCACCCACTGGCACGCCATGAGTCCATCAGCGTGGCCGATCTGCGCGGCCAGACCTTTATTGCGCCGCAGTTCATCAATGAAAGCGAAGGCTTTGCCGAGGTGCTGGCACGGCTGGCCGAGACGGCCGGGTTTTCGGCCCGCGAGGCCTATCGCGTCAACGACTTCGTCACGGCGACCAGCCTGGCGGCTGCCGGGTATGGGATTGTGGTGCTGCCCGAGTCGAACCGCCTGCTCAATCAGCCGGGCGTGGCCTTCAGGCCGCTGCGCGACTTCAAGGAAAACGTGCACATGGCGCTGGCCTACCGCGAGCGCGAGAACTCACCCGCAGTGCGCGCCTTTCTGGCCGTTGCCAGAAGCTGCGCCACCTAGCCACGCGGCTGCGGGCCGGATGGTGTTGCAGTGCTGGTTTCAAACCTGTTGAACTAGCAAAAATGCTAGCTTCTGTCGCTTGCTGATACTGGATTGGGTGCATGAATAGTATTGAATTCAATGACAGGAGAGAGAAACCAGCTTTGTTATCGATAGCGATAGGCCTGGCCTGCGTGCAGTCGTATAGCCTCTATAAGCGCTGCCGTGTTCCGCAGGCGAGAGCAGGCGCGTAAGCTCTGGTCCATGAAAATCTATCGTAGTGCCCTGCTGCGCTTCGCCGATGACGGCCAAGCGGTTTATGACTCCGACGCCTTGCTGGCGATTGCTCCCGATGCCGCGGGTGTGCAGCGTGTGGTGGCTGCGGGCAGCTGGCAGGCGCTGGCCGACCAGTATCTTGAGCGCGAAGGTGTGCAAGTCATTCACCTGCCCGGCAAGCTGCTGGCACCGGGTTTTGTCGACCTGCATATCCACTACCCGCAGACCGATGTGATCGGCGCGCCGGCCCCGGGCCTGCTGCCTTGGCTGGAGAACTACACCTTCCCGCACGAGTCGCGCTTCCATGATCGCGAATATGCCGATGGCGTGGCCGATTTCTTCATGAACGAGCTGCTGCGCAACGGCGTGACCACGGCGCTGGCGTTCGCAACCTCGCATCCGGCATCGGTGGACGCCATCATGACGGCAGCGCAAAAGCGCAGCATGCGCATGATTGCCGGCAAGGTGCTGCAGGACCGCAACAGCCCCGACGGCGTGCGCGACGACACCGAGCAAGGCCTGATCGACACCGAAACCCTGATCCAGCGCTGGCATGGCGTGGACCGCCTGGGCTATGCGATCACGCCGCGCTTTGCGCCCACCAGCACGCCCGAGCAGCTGCGCGGTGCGGGCGAGCTGGCAGCCAGGTATGGCGATGTCTGGATCCAGTCCCATGTGGCCGAGAACCTCGACGAGATTGCCTGGGTCAAGGAGCTGTTCCCTGCCGCGCGCAGCTATCTGGCGGTCTACGACGACTTTGGCCTGATGCGCGAGCGCGCCGTCTATGCGCACAGCATCTGGCTCGATGAAACCGATCGCCAGCTCATGCACGACACGCGTTCGGCGGCGGCCATCAGTCCGACCAGCAACCAGTTTCTGGCCAGCGGCTATTTCGACTACCTCAAGGCCGACCAGGCGGGCATGCTTTACGGGCTGGCCAGCGATGTGGGCGGCGGCATGAGCTTCTCGCCGTTTCGCACCATGCAGGCCGCCTATGTGGTGGGGCGCGAGGGCCATGCCAAGCAGGGCCAGAGCCTGTCGCCGCAAAACCTGTGGTGGCAGCACACGGCAGGCGCTGCGCGAGCCTTGGGCCTGCAGGGCGTGATCGGCAATCTGCAGCCCGGCTGCGAGGCCGACCTGGTCGTCATCAACCCCGGCTGCACGCCGTTGCTGGCGCGCAAGACGGCCCAGGCGCGCAATCTGGACGAGCTGCTGTTTGCCATGATCATCCTCGGAGATGACCGCCTGATTGAGCAAACCATTGTTTCTCAAGCAAAATAGCGGTCTTGCGCTTGATTTGTGAGCGCACAACGCTATGAAAAATCAAGCGATACAGGATTTCTAATGAGCATCAAGAGCGACAAATGGATCCGTCAGATGGCGGAGCAGCACGGCATGATCGAGCCTTTCGAGCCTGGCCAGGTGCGCCAGGTCGACGGCAAGAAGATCATCAGCTACGGTACCTCGAGCTACGGCTACGACATCCGCTGCGCCCGCGAATTCAAGGTCTTCACGAATATCCACAGCACGGTGGTGGACCCCAAGAACTTTGACGAGAAGAGCTTTGTCGACTTCGAGGGTGACTATTGCATCATCCCGCCCAACAGCTTTGCACTGGCCCGCACGGTGGAGTATTTCCGCATCCCGCGCGACGTGCTGACCGTCTGCCTGGGCAAGAGCACTTATGCGCGCTGCGGCATCATCGTCAACGTGACGCCCTTCGAGCCCGAGTGGGAAGGCTATGTGACGCTGGAGTTCTCCAACACCACGCCGCTGCCGGCCAAGATCTATGCAGGCGAAGGCTGCGCCCAGGTGCTGTTCTTCCAGGGCGACGAGCAATGCGAAGTCAGCTACAAGGACCGCAACGGCAAGTACCAGGGCCAGCATGGCGTGACCCTGCCCAAGGCCTGAGGCCTGTTGCTTCGCCAAAAAAGCCCGCTGCGGATACAGCGGGCTTTTTGCTTTCCAGGGAGGCTGCTGGGCGAGATCAGGCGGCTGCCGCTTCGAGGGCCGGCCAATCCAGATTGCAGTGCGCGCCAACGCTGGCGTGGCGCTGCAGTGCCGCGTCGACCATCAGGCTGCACAGGGCCAGCTGGTTGCGCAGGGCTGGGTCGGCACCGCGCCATTGGGCACGCCACAGCACCAGTTGCTTGGCCGCTGCAATCAGGCTGTGGTTGCTGCGCACAATGCCCACGTTGTGCAGCATGAGCTGCTGCAGCGACTGGCGCATCTCCTGCTGGCTTTCAGCGCTCAGGTTCTTGCCGGGCTTGCGCTGCCTGCCTTGGACGGCCGCGGGCTTGTGCAGGGACTGCTCGGCCATGCGCAGCGCGGCAGACCTGCCCATGACCACGCACTCCAGCAGCGAATTGCTGGCCAGGCGGTTGGCGCCATGCAGGCCGGTACGGGCAACCTCGCCAATCGCCCATAGCCCGGCTACGGCAGTGCGGCCGTCTACATGGGCCTGCACGCCGCCGCAGGCATAGTGGGCACAGGGAGCCACAGGGATGGGCTGGGTGGCAATGTCTATGCCGTGCGCCGCGCACAGAGCCATGACGCCGGGGAAATGCTGCTCCAGCCAGTCACGGCTGCGGTGTGTGATGTCCAGCAGCACATGGGGTAGTTGATGTGCACGCATCTCGCCATCGATGGCGCGGGCCACGATGTCGCGCGGTGCCAGCTCGGCGCGCGGGTCGTGGCGCAGCATGAAGCGCTCGCCGGGTCGGCCATCGCGGTCAGGCAGGCACAACAGGGCTCCTTCACCGCGCAGCGCTTCCGAGACCAGGCCCACGGACCGGCCGCCCACTTGCAAGGCCGTGGGGTGGAACTGCATGAACTCCAGGTCGCGCACGACACAGCCCGCACGCCAGGCCATGGCAATGCCGTCGCCGGTCGCCGTGGCCGGATTGGTGGTGCTGGGGTAGATCTGGCCCATGCCGCCCGTGGCCAGCACGGTATGACTGGCCAGCATTGGCTGCTGCTGGCCATCGGCATTGCGCACGCTGGCGCCCACGCAGCGCTGCTGCACGTCCTGCAGCAGTTCCATGGCGGTGCAATGCTGCAGCAAGGTGATGTGCTTCAGACGCCGGCAGGCCTGCAGCAAGGTCTGGTGCACGGCCTGCCCGGTGCGGTCGGCCGCATGCACAATGCGCCGCGCGCTGTGGCCGCCTTCGCGCGTCAGGTGCAGGCGGCCGTCTGCATCGGTGCTGAAGGGCACACCCAGGGTCTGTAGCCAGGCGATAGCCTGGGGGCCTTGCTCCAGGATGCGGCGCACGGCGCCTTCGTCGCAGAGGCCGGCACCGGCGATCAGCGTGTCCTGAACATGGGCTTCCAGGCTGTCGGCGGGATCCAGCACGGCGGCAACCCCGCCTTGGGCCCAGGCGCTGGCGCATTCGTCGGCACGGCTTTTGCTGAGCACGGTGATGCGCAGTGTGCTGGGCAGGCTGAGCGCCAGCGTCAGGCCGGCCAGTCCAGAGCCGATGATGAGCACATCGCTGCAAGTCTGAGATTGGGGCATGGTGCTTGTCCTTTCTCAGGCCGGACCGAAGTTCTGGAACAGGGCCGCGTCGCGTTCCAGCTCGCCGCTGGCGCGTACCGGCTGGCGCTGGGCAGCGGCAAAATCCAGCATGCGCTGTATGGGCCTGCGGGCGGCCAGGCCCAGCATCGTGTCAAGCTCGATGGCACCGCTGCCTTGCAGCAGGGTCCGCTCCACGCCCGGCAGGCTGTTCATGGCCATCCAGGGGCAGAAGGCACAGCTTTTGCAGCTGCCACCCGTGCCAGCCGTCGGGGCAGCCAGAAAGTGCTTGCCCGGATAGCGCTGGCGCATGTCGTGAAGAATGCCTTGATCGGTGGCCACGATGAAGGTGTTGGTGGGCAGTTTGCCCACGGCGGCAATCAGCTGAGTGGTGGAGCCCACCACATCGGCCAGCGCAGTGACGGCGGCCGGCGATTCGGGGTGAACCAGAATCGCGGCCTCGGGGTGGGCATGGGCCAGGGCCTGCAGCTCGTCGGCCTTGAATTCGTCATGGACCACGCAACTGCCCTGCCACAGCAGCATGTCGGCGCCGGTTTGTTGCTGGATGTGGCTGCCCAGATGGCGGTCGGGTGCCCAGAGGATTTTCTCGCCACGCGCGTGCAGGGCGGCCACGATGTCCTGTCCTACCGACGAGGTGACCACCCAGTCGGCCCGGGCCTTCACGGCAGCGCTGGTGTTGGCATAGACGACCACGGTGCGGTCGGGATGGGCGTCGCAGAAGCGGCTGAACTCGTCGGCCGGGCAGCCCAGGTCCAGCGAGCAGGTGGCATCGCCGTCGGGCATGAGCACGGTCTTCTCGGGGCTGAGGATTTTTGCGGTCTCGCCCATGAAGCGCACGCCGGCCACGATCAGGGTCTTGGCGGGATGGTTGGCACCAAAGCGCGCCATCTCCAGCGAGTCGCCCACGCAGCCGCCGGTATCGCGTGCCAGATCCTGCAGCGCACCGTCCACATAGTAGTGGGCAACCATGACGGCATTGCGTTCCTTGAGAAGAGCCTTGATGCGCTGCGCCGTCTCGCGCTGCTGCTGGCGGTCCTGCTGCGGCAGCACCCTGGCCCAGGCCTGGCCTGTGCTGCACTGGCTGCTGCTGCCCGGTGCGGGCTGGTCGAATTCCACGGTTCTGATCGTCATCGTCTCCATCCTGAGTTGTGCTGTTAAATATTTATACTCAATATGAGTATTATTAAAACCGCTTTTTTTGAATTTGTCACCAGGGAGACAAATTAGGCTGGATGGCGTCGCTTTTCAGCGCAGTCAGTGCTCGGGATGGCAATCCAGAGAGTGGATGGATCGCTTATTCATCAATGACTTGATGCTTCTGAAAAATGAGCAAATGGAGGATGTTCAGGCGTGCTGCCTGAGCAGGTGCTGGCGCAGGGCCAGGCGGGTGGCAGCCAGATCCCAGCCGCCCCAGCCGCAGGATTTGAAGAGTACAGGCTTCGTGGAGCGCGACCAGTCCTGATGCACCACGGTGGCCAGCGTGGGCAGGGTGTCGACCTCGATGCCGGCCTGGAGCAGGTCGCCGGCTTCGTGCGCAGCATCGGCGGTGTCGACGACGATCTGGCCCTGATGCAGAAAGCGCCGGCACAACTCGGGATCCAGCTCCACCATTTGCGGCGTGAAGGCGCCGACAGCGCAGACAAAGGCATCGGGTCTTGCGGCCTCATGCAGCACCACGGCCTGCGCGGGCGTGCAGGTCACAATCAGCGGGCAGTGCTGGGCGGCCTCCTCCAGGTCGTCGGTGATGCGCGCATGCAGACCCAGGTCGCGGGCCTCGTCTGCAAGCCGCTGCGCGCTGCTGGCACTGCGCGAGTGAATCCAGACCTCCTGCGTGCCAAGGCCCTGGGAAAAAGCCTGCAGATGGGCGCTGCCCTGCACGCCGGCGCCGACGATGAGCAGCGCGCCTTGAGGCCTGGGGGCCAGGCGGCGCGCTGCCAGCAACGATACGGCTGCGGTGCGTCTGGCCGTGACGGTGGGGCCGTCCAGA
Organism: Comamonas thiooxydans; assembly: GCF_002157685.2. Lineage (NCBI taxonomy): Bacteria > Pseudomonadati > Pseudomonadota > Betaproteobacteria > Burkholderiales > Comamonadaceae > Comamonas > Comamonas thiooxydans. Next base: position 4,556,857 of record NZ_AP026738.1, on the reverse strand, counting down.
ATCAGTTGACGCACTCCGGTCGCTGCATCAAAAACCACGATATCGCCCTGAATGGTAGGCCTGCCCATCCGGGCATTGCCTGGCGTGAAACTGATGAGCTTGGTCATGACCACCTAGCCATCGGTGGCCGGCATGCAGAACAGGCAATTGCCCGCCGCCGTCGGCATGACGATGCGTGGCGGAACCGAGACACTGCAACTGTTTTGCAACTGGCGCAAAAGTGCTTCGATCTCATCGGCCAGGGCGGACCATGGCAGCAGTGCGGCAGTGGCGCGGGCGTCCAGAGACGCTGTCGAGGGCTGGGTCTGGGCATTCATGGGCAGTCGTATGGGGGGCAGCGGACAAGCCTCTGAGCTTACAGAATTGCAAGCCCGGCCCGGCGTTGACCGACAGAATGTCGCAGCACGAACGCTTCTGGCGAAGGCTGCCAGCGCGCACAATAGCCACTGTCTTATCCATCGATTTTGTCGTACACATGTTTGGCTTTTCTCCCCGCTCCGGGCAACGCAAGGACCCTACCTGGACACAAGCGCCTTCCAGCCGTGGTCATGTCGAGCCGGTCTGGCGGGATGGCGGCTCGGCTGCGAGCTACGAGCCGACCCAGCAGCAGGCGGCAGCACCGCGCAAATCCTCTTCGGCCAAGCTCTGGGCATCGGCCGTCCTGGCGGTGGTGGGCCTGCTGGCAGTGGCCTTTCTGTTTCTGAGCATGGTCGATGTGGTGGAGGAGCAGGTAGCCCGCAACCAGCCTCAGTCCACGCCTGTCGGCCGCTGAACAACAGGCCAAACGTCAACAATGCTGCGCTGCAGCTTGACTGAGGTGGCAAAAGCACAGCTTGATACCTGCATTCGGAGCCACAGCCCTTAATATCGCCACCCGGCGCAGGCCGCGTGCAACACAGCTAAGGAGTAAGCACCATGAGATGGGAAGGTAACCGCGAGTCGGACAACGTCGAGGATCGCCGTGGAGACGGTGGTGGTGGCGGTGGTTTTCCCATTGGTGGTCGCAGCATCGGCATCGGCACCGTGGTGCTGGCGCTGATTGGCTGGGGCGTGTTCGGCATCAACCCGCTGACCACGATTGGCGTTCTCTCCGGTGGTGGCTCCCCCCAGGTGCAGCAGGCTCCAGCGCATCGCCCGGCTGGCGATGACCAGGGGGCCAAGTTTGTCTCCACGGTGCTGGCTTCTACCGAGGATGTCTGGACTCAGATCTTCCGTGAAGGCGGTGCTCAGTATCAGAACCCCAAGCTGGTGCTGTTCACCGGCGTGACGCGCACGGCCTGCGGCACGGGGCAGTCGGCCATGGGGCCGTTTTACTGCCCAGGTGACTACAAGGTCTATCTGGACATGGACTTCTTCAACACCATGAGCCGTCAGCTTGGTGCTCCCGGTGAGTTCGCGCGCGCCTATGTGGTTGCCCATGAAGTGGGCCATCATGTGCAGAACCTGCTCGGCATCTCTGGCAAGGTGGACAGCATGCGTGGCCGTGTCAGCGAACGCGAGCAAAATGCCATGTCCGTGCGCCTGGAGCTGCAGGCCGACTGCTTGGCCGGCATCTGGGCCAACAAGTCGCAGCAGGCCAAGAACTGGCTGGAGCAGGGCGATATCGAGTCGGCGATGAATGCTGCACAGCAGATCGGCGACGACAAGCTGCAGCGCGAAGCCACGGGCACGGTGCGTCCTGACAGCTTTACCCATGGCTCCAGCGCCCAGCGTGTGCGCTGGTTCACCCAGGGCTACAAGACCGGCAGCGTCAAGGCCTGCGATACCTTCGCCGCTCAGTCGCTTTGAGCCACAAGCTGGCTTGAGTCAGGCGTGTGCACTGTCACACGCCTTTGTTTTTGGGGCGGCAGAATGTGAAAATCCGGGTTATCCCGATAGATTGCACGGGATATTGGCAAGGCTTTTTACGCGTGAAAACAGAGGGGGCGAAGGCTTTTCATCTGCAGAAAATCACAAAGCCAACGCGAAAAACCCACTCGGTGCGACAATAACGCCCTCAATGACAAGCTCTTTCTCCAATCTTCACTTGGCTGAGCCCCTGGCACGCGCAGTGGCCGACATGGGCTATGAGTCCATGACTCCGATTCAGGCGCAGGCCATTCCGGTGGTATTGACCGGCAAGGACGTCATGGGCGCAGCCCAGACCGGCACAGGCAAGACGGCGGCTTTCTCCCTGCCCCTGCTGCAGCGCCTGATGCGCCATGAAAACGCCTCGGCATCGCCTGCCCGCCATCCGGTGCGCGCCCTGGTGCTGCTGCCCACGCGTGAGCTGGCCGACCAGGTGGCACAACAGATTGCCCTGTACGCCAAGCACACCAAGCTGCGCAGCACCGTGGTGTTTGGTGGCATGGATATGAAGCCCCAGACCATCGAGCTGAAAAAAGGCGTCGAGGTGCTGGTGGCCACGCCCGGTCGTCTGCTGGACCACATCGAGGCCAAGAATGTGGTGCTCAATCAGGTGGAGTATGTGGTGCTGGACGAGGCCGACCGCATGCTGGATATCGGCTTTCTGCCCGATCTGCAGCGCATCCTCTCCTATCTGCCCAAGAGCCGCACCACGCTGCTGTTCTCGGCCACGTTCTCGCCCGAGATCAAGCGTCTGGCCGGCAGTTATCTGCAGGATCCCGTGACCATCGAGGTGGCTCGTCCCAACGAGACTGCGTCTACCGTGGAGCAGCGCTTCTACAAGGTCACGGATGACGACAAGCGGTATGCGATTCGTTCCGTGCTCAAGGAGCGCGACATTCGCCAGGCCTTCATCTTCTCCAACAGCAAGCTGGGTTGTGCGCGTCTGACGCGTGCCCTGGAGCGTGACGGTCTGCGTGCCGCCGCACTGCATGGAGACAAGAGCCAGGACGAGCGCCTGAAGGCACTGGAAGCCTTCAAGGCCGGCGAGGTGGATCTGCTGGTCTGTACCGATGTGGCCGCGCGCGGTCTGGACATCAAGGATGTGCCCGCAGTCTTCAACTACGACGTGCCTTTCAACGCCGAAGACTATGTGCACCGCATCGGCCGTACCGGCCGCGCAGGCGCATCGGGTCTGGCCGTGACGCTGGTGACCGACCATGACAGCCGCAATGTGGCCGACATCGAAAAGCTCACCAAGAAGAAGATCGAAGTCGAACCCGCGCCCATGCAGGACTTCCGTCCGGCACGCCGCAGCCGCAGCGATGAGGAATATCGTCCGCGTCGCGAGCGCGAGTTCGATGCAGCGCCCCGTGGCGGCTATGCGCATCGTCCATCGCGCATGGCCCAGCGCCCTGTCAACGTGGATCCCTTCTTTGACAAGCCCTATGAGGCCAGCAGCGCGGCCGAGACCGCATCCTGGGACAGCAAGCATGTCGCCCCGGTCAAGAGCGTGAGCGTCAAGCCCAAGCGCAAGGTCGCTGCCTTGTTCAGAGCGCCTGTAGTGGCTTCCTGATCACGGTGACCGATCACCCGGAAAAACGCCTGCCGCATGCAGGCGTTTTTCTTTGGTCTATCCCTTGGCGCCGGGTACCTGGGCCTGCGGGCACTGCAGCTGTATCAGCTCTCGCTCGTCCATGCGCTCGCCGATTCTCATCATGCTGAGACAGCCGCCCCAGACGCAGCCGGTATCCATGGCCATCAGATCGGGCCGGTTGACATGGCCCAGGGTGGACCAGTGACCGACAGCCATGGGTGTATCTGCAGTGAGCCGGCCCGGCACATCGAACCAGGGCATCAGTCCTTCGGGTGCGTGGTCGGCGGATTCCGCGCTCTCAAAATCCATGACGCCGTCGGCACTGCAAAAACGCAGACGGGTAAAGGCGTTGACGATGCAGCGCAGTCTGTCATCGCCTTGCAGGTCGGCGGACCAGCGATCGGGCTGGTTGCCATACATATTCTGCAAAAAGCGTGCATGGTCGGCATGCTGAAGCACGGCCTGAACTTCGATGCTCAAGGCCACGGCATCCTGCACACCCCATTGAGGAAGTACGCCGGCATGCACCATGAGAAGGTTTTCACCCAGCGCATTGGTGTGCAGGCGAGCCAGAGGCTGCTGGCGCAGCCAGTGCAGCAGGGCATCGCAATCGGGTGCGCTCAGAACCTGGGCCAGAGTGTCGCGCTTGCTTTGACGGCGAAGGCCCCGGGCTGCGGCCAGCAGGTGCAGGTCGTGATTGCCGAGCAGAGGGCGAATGGCATCGCCGCCCTGCATGCAGCGGCGCAATACCTCGGCGGATTTTGGGCCGCGATTGACAAGGTCGCCGAGCACGTAAAGTGTGTCCCGACTTGCGGAAAAATCCACAGTTTGCAGTAAACGCTCGAAAGCGTCATCGCAGCCCTGGATGTCTCCGATACAGTAAAGTGCCATGGTCTTCTTTCTGATGGACGAGTCAGGGATTTTCTGCTGTTTGCATTGCTGACACTGCTTAACGGGGTGTTTGTAATGTCGAAACTGGCAGTGGCCTTCCGGTTGCCGGGCAGGATTGCCGGCTTTGACAAAGCTCGTGAGCAAGGATGCCCAAGCTGTGCTGGAGTTGCTTGAGAGTCCACACCGTTTCTGTCTTTCGTGCAGTCTGGAATTGCCTCCATCGGACGCTCAACGGTATTTGGCTGGGGTTGCGATCAGCGATGGATTGGCCGTTTGGCTGATATCTCCGGGAATATTGGAAAAGATAGCAACCATTTCGGCAGCGACTATCGTCGTAACTGCTATTACATTTATAACGATTATCTTTGGAGGGCCGGCTCAAAAGCCTATCGGTAAGCCCTATTCAGAGTTGGTTTCGGCATGGCAAGGCGCTCCATGGCCTGGGTTGCATCTATCGCAAAGTCCTTTGTGCGTTTGTTGTCATTTCCAACGCATGTCATATTGACTTTGTTGCGGATTAGTGAGTTCGCCTGTGCAGCAATGACCGAGGAAGAAATCGCAGCTGGTTTGGTGCGAGGGCGCCAGCCAGGTTTGATGGAGGTGCATGAACACTAGGCGGCGTAAACGTATTTCATTTAGACGATATTTATGTGACGTATTCAATGTTGTTTACGCCGATATGTATTGTCTGGATGGCGAAATGGCGATGCATCAGGTTCTGCAAGCCTGTGCCTGGCTGTTGCCCGGATGGAGAGCAGGGAAGACATTCCTGGTTGCTGCACGCCGCAGCTCGCTGGACGAGATGCAGGGCATCATCGGCGTGCCCAATAGGCCGCTGGTCGCTGAGAAATCACAGGACCTGCAGGAAGAGCAGGCGCTGGCTTTGAAATTTTTGCCTGAGACTTGGTGCGAGATGAGGCGGCCGGATCGGTTGCGTGCCAATGCAGGGAGCGGGGTGTTTGTCGTCGAGGAATATGGGGCGGAGCAGGGCATCACGAAACCGCATGGTTGGCTCTAAGTCAGTGCCAGAGAGCTGGAGGAGGCTGAGGCCTGGGCAACTCGCAGAGAAGACGGATTCCGACTGCTCAAGGGTCCGGTGCCTATTCAGGATTGAAGGCCAGGCTGACTATTTGAGTATTGCCAGATGAAGGCTGGGGGGCAGCCATAACACGCCGGCCGGTTTATTCCTTGCCAAAGCCGCCATTTGCCCGTTCTGGGCGAGAAGGTCTTGTGCGGTGGCTGGATATTCGCGGTGATCGATTTGGACGAAAGCGTATCGACAGGATATTGGCAGCTCCTGAGGCTGAATAGCTATTTATTAACACGTAGTTGCATTTTATAAATATTCTGAATTGTGGTTTTTGCTTACTCGGAAAATCATGAATTTGAAATTCCGGCATTTATAATGAGTCCACTTTAATCAACCAAGAAGCGCAAATCATGAGCACTTACAAGGAACTCCTGAAGCAGAGAGAAGAGCTGGAACAGCAAATCAACGAAGCCCGTTCGCGTGAACTGGCTGAAGCTGTGAGCAAGGTTCGCGGCCTGATTGCCGAGTACGGCTTGACTGCTGAAGATGTTTTCCCTCCCGCTCGCGCGCGCTCTTCCGCCAATGCGGGCGCCAAGGTGGCCCCCAAGTATCGTGATCCTGCTACGGGTCAGACTTGGACCGGTCGTGGCAAGCCGCCAAAGTGGATTGCAGACCAGGATCGCGAAAAGTTCGCTATTTGATCTGCTTTTGCGCACGTTGAAAGAGCCCGCCTTGGCGGGCTTTTTTCATGGCTGCAAGGTTTGCGGCAGCGCAAACAAGAGTTCTCTTCGAAGCTGGCGACTAAGCGGCACAATAAGAGTCCATGAACAAGCAGGTGTTGATTGCGGGTGGCGGTATTGGCGGTCTGGCAGCTGCCATTGCGGCGGTGCGGGCTGACTGGGACGTGCGCCTGTTCGAGCGTGCAGCGCAGTTTTCCGAAGTCGGAGCCGGTATTCAGCTGGGACCCAATGTGGTGCGCTGTCTTCAGGCATGGGGGCTGCAGCGATCGTTGCAGCAGGTCGTGGCCTGCCCTTCGTCCTTGCGAGCCTGCAGTGCCGTGACGGGGCAGGAGCTGGGGCGATTGCCCCTGGGCGCAGATATGGTGCAGCGCTATGGCGCCAGCTACCTGACCATTCATCGCGCCGACCTGCACCAGATTCTGCTGGAGGCCTTGCAGGCTCTGCCAGAGGCTCACCTCAACCTCGACCAGTTCGTCAGCAGCTATAGCCAGCAGGACGGTGTGGTCACCATTCGAACCAGTACCGGCAAGCTCATCGAGGGCGATGCCCTGATCGGTGCTGATGGCGTGCGCAGTGCTGTGCGCGCACAGATGCTGGGTGATGGCCCGCCGCGCGTGACCGGACAATTGGCCTACCGTGCCCTGGTGCATCAGGCCAATCTGCCCAAGCGCTTGCGCACCAGCGAGGTCACGGCGTGGCTGGGCCCGCAGCTGCACGCCATTCAGTACCCCGTGCGCCGCGGCGAGCTGCAGAATCTGGTGGTCATTGTGCAGGGGCCGGCCCCCGAGGATCTGGACAACTGGGATCACTCGGCCAATCTGCCCGATCTGCTGCAGCATCTTCAGGGCGCATGCGCTTACCTGCAGGATCTGGTTCAACATGTTCCCGATGTGGGTGGTGAATGGCGTTTGTGGCCGGTGGCCGACCGGCAGCCGGTATCGTCAGGGACCCAGATGGCGCAGGGCCTTGTAGCCCTGCTGGGCGATGCGGCCCATCCCATGCGTCCCTATCTGGCGCAGGGGGCGGGCATGGCCATCGAGGATGCAGCCGAGTTGCAGAGCGCTCTGTCCATGCATGATCTGGATGTCAGTCTGCGGCTGCGCCGCTATGCGCTGAATCGCTGGCAGCGCAATGCCAAGGTGCAGGAACGCTCGCTGCGCAATGGCCGGATCTTCCATGCGACAGGGCCTATTCGCTGGGGGCGCGATCTGTCGCTGCGCGCCCTGGGCGGGCGCATCATGGATGTGCCCTGGCTCTATGAGGGCGCGCTCTAGCAACCGGTTGCCATAGCCGGAATGGTTTTCGCGCCGGTGCCTGCCTGGCAGATAGACTGCTTCAGTTGCTGGCCTTGTGCAGCAATGGCGAAGGCTTGATGAGCTGGTACGCCAGCACACCGCTGCCCAGCATGGCGGCAATCATCAGCATCACGGCCTGATAGATGTCGGCATTCTGGCGTTCCGCAACGCCTGCGACCAGCCCGGACAGCCACTGCATGAGCGCGGCTCCGAGAAACATGGCCATGGTGAAGATGGACAGTGCGCGTCCAGTCGTGGCGGGTGGGTAGGAGGAGCGCACATCGGCATAGATCAGCGTGCCGTAGCCTGAAAGCACACTCATGACCAGCAGCAGCAGCACGCTGCCTACGGATTGGTGGAGCAGGGCCAGGGCTACAAAAACGGCAGCCATGAGCAGCGCAAAGCGTGCAATGCGCTGGCGACGCCTGGCCGGACCAGGGTCCAGCCGGCCGAACATGGAAGGCACAAACAGCGAAATGACGGAGCAGGCCAGGGCCACATTGCCGGTCGTGACCAATGAAAACTGGTAGCGGTCCATCAGCATTGGACTGAGCCAGAGGCCGCGCACGGTGAGAAACGAGGCATAGCTGACCATGCCCAGCAGCACAATGCCCCAGGTATGGGGCAGCAGCAGCAGGCTGCCAAAACCTTGCAGTGCCTGCATGAAGCCGGGCTTGGGCTGGGAGTCCCCAGGAAGCTCGGGCTCGTGCACCTTGAAGAAAATCAGCAGCCAGGACAGCGCACTCAGCACCGCCAGCAGCGCAAAGCCGGCGCGCCAGCCCATGTGCTGCACCAGCCAGGCCATGGGCGTGCCGGTAAACAGCAGGCCCAGCCCGCCCAGGCCAAGGCCTATGCCCGAGAGGTAGGCAAATTTATCGGCCGGAAAGTGGCGCGCGATGAACATGGTGCTGGCCAGAAAGGCGGGCGAGCAGCCCACGCCGATCAGCAGCTGGCCCAGCATCAGCCAGGAATAGCTGGGTGCCAGTGCGGATAGAGCAGCCCCCGCAATCGACAGGGGAAAGGCCAGCAGCACGGTGCGGCGCAGGCCGTAGATATCCATGCCTATGCCCATGAGCAGCTGGGCCACGCCGAAGGACAGTGCAAACAGCCCGGCAAACGAGCCAAGCGATTGTGCGGACAGGCCGAAGTCCGTGCGCAGACCGTCGGCGATGATGGAGGTGACGGTTCTGAAGGCCTGGCTCAGTGCAAAGCCCGTGAGCAGACAGACCAGCATGGCCCAGGCGGAAGAGTCGGGCTTGGGGCTGGCGTTCGGCGCAGCCTCGGCGGCGCTGTGATCGGAAGACATGGGCAATTTGTTGCGATGTTAGGTTTTGCACGGAGCCTAAATAATTCAGGCTGCCCGCGCTGTCACGAAAGAGCAGCAGGGGCAGCCTGAATGGCGATGGTCTTGATGGCCGGCCTACAGCTCGGTGCGCAGGCTCCAGATTTCAGGGAACAGCACCACGTCCAGCATCTTCTTGAGATAGCTCACACCGCCGGTGCCACCCGTGCCGCGCTTGAAGCCGATGACGCGCTCCACCGTGGTCAGGTGGCGGAAGCGCCAGAGACGGAAGGCATCTTCGATATCGGCCAGCTTCTCGCCCAACTGGTACAGATCCCAATACTTGTGCGGATCGCGGTAGACGGTGATCCATGCCTGTTTCACGCCCTCGCTGGCCTCATAGGGCTGGGTCCAGTCGCGCTGCAGGCGGTCGGCAGGCACGGCGATGCCTTCGCGGGCCAGCAATTGCAGGGCCACGTCGTACAGCGATGGCGATTCGTAGGCGGCCTGCACCTGGGCCAGCAGATCGCTGCGGTGGGCGTGGGGCTGGAGCATGGCCGCATTCTTGTTGCCCAGGGCAAACTCGATGCAGCGGTACTGGTAGCTCTGGAAGCCGCTGGAGTTGGCCAGATAGGGGCGCATGGCCGAATATTCGGGCGGTGTCATGGTGGACAGCACGGTCCAGGCGCTGACCAGCTGCTCCATGATGCGCGAGACACGCGCCAGCATCTTGAAGGCATCGGGCTTGGTCTCGCCAGAGGCATTGGCAATGGCTGCCGTAGCCGCGCGCACCTCGTGCAGCATCAGCTTCATCCACAGCTCGCTGGTCTGGTGCTGCACGATGAAGAGCATCTCGTCATGGGCGGGCGACAGCGGATGCTGGGCCGTGAGAATCTGGTCCAGATGCAGATAGTCGCCATAGCTCATGTCACGGCTGAAGTCGAGCTGGGCTTTCTCGTCGCGGACGATGGCTGCGCCGCCATGCAGGGGGCAACCGGAGGATTCATTCGTCATGGTCAAATCATCTTTGATAGGTCAGTGCGCGCAGCGTAACCGAATCCGGGCACACAAAGCCTGCAAGAACGTGGATGCATGCTGCCATCGCTTTGCGTAAAGTCGGGCCAGTCACAGACCGATGACAGAAAACGCACTCAGCCGAGATCAAGCCATGCCCAGTCCTCTGCCTTCCACCGCCGCTGCAAATTCGCAAACAGATGAGCGCATGATCCAGTGCTGCCGCTGGCTGGAGAGCGAAGAGCCCATGCCCGCGCTGGAGGAACTGGCGCAGCGGCTGGGACTCAGTCCCTGGCAGTTGCACCGCAACTTCAAGCGCACCACGGGGCTCACGCCCAAGGCCTATGCCAAGGCCCATCGAGGCAGGCATGTGCGTGCCGCGCTGGCGCAGGAGGCCAGCGAGTCGGTCACCGATGCGGCCTATCTGAGTGGCTATGAAGCCAGCAGCAGCTTCTACAAGGACGCACCGGCCATGCTGGGCATGGCGCCGCAGTCCTACCGCAGGCGCGGCCAGGACCAGCGCATCCGCTTTGCCCTGGCCGAGTGCTCGCTGGGCAGCCTGCTGGTGGCCAGCACCGACAAGGGCGTGTGCTGCGTGCTGCTGGGCGATGATCCCCATGCGCTGGTGGATGATCTGCAGCAGCGTTTTGCGGCGGCGCAGCTGATCGGAGCCGATGCGCAATATGAACAGACCGTGGCCCAGGTGGTGGCCCTGATGGAGCAGCCTCGGGTGGGGCTGGCCCTGCCGCTGGATATTCAGGGTACGGCGTTTCAGCAGCGCGTGTGGCAGGCGCTGCAGAGCATTCCGGCCGGCCAGACCGTCAGCTACAGCGAACTGGCCAGGCAACTGGGCCAGCCAAGCGCCACGCGGGCCGTGGCCAGCGCGGTGGCGGCCAATCCGATTGCCGTGGCCGTGCCCTGTCATCGTGTGCTGCGCAACGATGGCAGCATCTCGGGCTATCGCTGGGGCGTGGAGCGCAAGCGTGCGCTGCTGCTGCGCGAGGCCCAGCAGGCCCAACTCAAGCTCTCTTAAAGAGAGCTGTCATCGCATTTTCTTCAATGTTTCTGAATGGATATCTATCTGAAATCATTGATTGACGAGCGACAGCAGCTATGAATTTCACGAATGAAGCACAGACGCACTACGGCGCCGCCCCTGTGATAGAAAACCGCATGCTGCTTGAAGTCTCCATTGCCCTGCCCGCGCGTTACCGCTTCGACGAATTCGTGCATTTCCATGATCGCGACGAGCAGCAACTGGCCGAGCGGGTCGATGCCGTTGCGCACAGCCTGCACAAGGCCATCATGTGGAAGCGCAACCCCGCCTTGCTGCAGCTGCAATGGCAGACCGGACAGGTGCAGGCCCGCTTGCATGCAGCGCACGCAGAGCCGGCCGAGGCAGACCTGGCAGCGCTGCAAGCCATGGTGAAACGCATGCTGGGGCTGATCTACGCGCCTGGCCAATTGGAGCTGGCGCATGGCGATCACCCCGAGCTGGGAGTGCTGCTGTCGCGCCAGGCCGGCCTGCATGTGCCCGGCTCGCCCACACCCTTCGAGGCGCTGACCTGGGCCATCACCGGCCAGCAGATCACGGTGGCCGTGGCCGTTTCGCTGCGGCGCAAGCTGATAGCGCTGGCGGGCGAGCCGCTGGCGCAAGAAGGGGACATGCCGGCCCTGCACGCCTATCCCGATGCACAGCGCGTGGCAGCCTTGGGGCTGGACACGCTGCGCGGTGCGGGCTTTTCCCAGGCCAAGGCCCAGACCCTGCTGGCCGTGGCCCAGGCCGTTGCCGAAGGCCGGTTGCCGCTGGACGACTGGGCCGCCCGCAGCGCCGCCGGGCGCTGGGCCGAGGAGGATGTGGCCGCTGCCTCGGCGCAATTGCTGGCGGTCAAGGGCATCGGTCCGTGGACGGTGAATTACACCTTGCTGCGCGGCTATGGCTGGCCCGACGGCAGCTTGCACGGCGATGTGGCGGTGCGCCGGGCCATAGGCCTGCTCACGGGTGGCGACAAACCCGATGCGCGTGCCGCCAGCGACTGGCTGGAACAGTTCAAGCCCTGGCGCGCGTTGGTGGCCGCGCACCTCTGGGCCTCGCTGGCCGACAGCGCCTATTGAGAGGCGACAGGCGGCAGCGCTTCAGAGCGGGGGCGACAGCACCAGCAGCAGCAGGCGTGCGGGCTGGCCCGAGGCATTGGCCAGGCGGTGCTCGCTGTCCACCACCAGCGTGGCCGTGTCGCCCGCATGCAGCAGCACCTGCTCCTGGGCGGTGAAGACTTCGATGCTGCCTTCCAGCACATGAAAGACCTCGCGTGTGCCTGCGCGATGGGCCGCGAAATGGCTGGAGACCGCATGCGGCGGAAAGCGGTATTGCACGAGGTTCACACCCGCGCTGGGGCTGGCCAGGGCCAGGCGCTCCACGCCGCTGGCCTCGTCGACAAAGCGCAGGTTCTCGCCGGCGCGCGTGATCTGCGCGCTGGGCGCGCTTTGCACCAACTCGCCCAGCTCGCAGCCCAGACCTTGTGCAATCGCCATGGCATTGCGCAGGCTGGTGGCCAGCAGACCGCGCTCCACGCGCGACAGCGCGCCCGGTGAAACGCCGCTGGCCTGGGCCAGCTGATCCAGTGTGATGCCCAACTGGGCGCGGCGCGCGCGGACGGCGGCGCCGAAAAGCACATCCTGCTCCGATGCCTGCGATGCGGTGGTGGAGTTCAAGCCTGGCTCCTTGTCATGGCGTCTGTTCTTGTGTTGAAAATTTTCCTATGAGAAAATAATTTTGCGTATAGGAAATTATTTTTCGAGGATGAATGCAATGTACATGTTTATCAGTGCCTTGCCCGTGGCCACCGTCATCGCCGTCCTGCTGGCGGGCTGGCGCTCGCTGCATGCCGCAGCGCTGGGCGTGGCGGTGGCGCTGCTGGTGATTGCCCTGGCGTTTGCGCAGCCCGCTTCAACATGGCTGGCCGCCTGCATGCACTGGGCGCCGGTGTTGCTGGAAGTGCTGTTGATCGTGGCCGGCGGGCTGCTGCTGTCCGAGGTGCTGCGCGAGTCAGGGGCGCAGAAGGCCCTGGCCGACTGGCTGCTGGCCAGGGCCGGCAGCGGCACGGGCGCCGTGCTGCTGGTGGTGCATGGCATCACGCCGTTTGCCGAGTCGGTCACCGGCTTTGGCGTGGGCGTGACCATAGGCATACCGCTGCTCGCGCACTTCGGGCTGTCGCCGCGCAAGGTGGTGCTTATCGGCCTGCTGGGCCTTTGCGCCGTGCCCTGGGGCTCCATGGGGCCGGGGACGCTGGTGGCGGCCACCATGGCGGGTCTGCCGTTCAAGGAGCTGGGTCAGGCTTCGGCCCTGGTCAGCGTGATTCCGTTTGTCATCACCGGCATGGCGGCGGCTCTGGCGAGTGCGCCGGGGCGTCGCTGGCCGGCTCTGCTGCAGGGCCTGCTGTCGGGTCTGTCGCTGACGGCGGCCGTAGCCTTGATGAATACCCTGGCCGGCACGGCGCCCGCGGGAGCGCTCGGTGCCTTGGTGGTGGTGGGCTGGCATCTGCTGCGCCTGCGCGTGTCGCGGGCGGACGCGGACAAGCCGTCCCTGAGCGCGCCGGGGCGGCGTGCGCTGGCCGCCTATGCGCTGCTGCTGGGCGGCGTGCTGGCGGCCGCAGCGCTGCTGCGCACCCTGGATCTGCCCGCTGCCTGGCATGGGCTGGCCTCGCCGGGGCTGTGGCTGCTGGTGGCAGCGGTTTTTTTCACGCGAGGCCGGCCGGCGCGCCCATCGCTGGCAAAGGTCTGGCGCTCCTGGCTGCAGGTGGCGCCGGTCACAGCGCTGTTCATTGTGCTGGGCGTGCTGATGGCGGTTTCGGGCATGGCCGCGCAACTGGCGCAGGCACTGGCCCGCAGCGGGTCGCTGTATCTGCTGGCCGCACCCTTTGTGGGAGCGCTGGGTGGCTTCGTGACCGGCTCCAATACCGGGGCCAATGCCATGTTCGCGGCCACGCAGGCCGAGATAGCCCATGCGCTGGGCGCGCCGCTGCTGCCATTCATGGCCGTGCACAACGTCAGTGCCTCGCTGCTGCTCATGGCTTCGCCCGGCAAGGTGGAGATGGCGGTGCAACTGCTGGCGCAAGGTGCTGCCCAGCGGCGCTGGGTGCAGCAAAGCGTGCTGATGCTGGCCCTGGTCGCCGTGGCGCTGATGGGCGTGCTCAATTGGAGCTGGGCGCGGGCCTGATTGGAGGTCGCCCGGCCCGCCCCCGGTGCCTGCCTCAGGTCACGGCGTGTACGGTATTGAACTCGGGCCGTTGCCATTCGCCCGATTCCAGCACCTGACGCAGATGCTCGACGGCATTCCACACATCGGCAAAGCCCACATACAGCGGTGTGAAGCCGAAACGCAGAATGTCCTTGTGCTTGCCTGTGCCGCCGTCGCCCTTGCGGAAGTCGCCGATCACGCCGCGTGCAATCAGCGCCTGGACAATGGCGTAAGCGCCGCTGCCCTGGCCATTCACGCCCAGACCTTCTTCCCGGGTCAGGCAGACCTGGGAGCCGCGTGCCGCATGCTCGCGCGGTGTCGCCAGACCCAGGCCGTGGCCCTGGCAGCGCTCTTCCACGAGCTGGATGAACAGATCGGTCAGCGCCAGCGATTTCTTGCGCAGCGCGGCCATGCCTCCGAAAGCCTCGGCCTCGGTGTAGATGTCGATGCCGCACTGCAGCACGCTCATGCTGATCATGGGCTGGGTGCCGCAGAGATAGCGCTGGATGCCCTGGGCGGGGTGGTAGTCGGGCACGAACTTGAAAGGCTCGGCGTGGCCGAACCAGCCCGACAGCGGCTGCCAGAAGCGGTTGATCAGGCGCGGATGCGCCCAGACAAAGGCCGGCGCGCCGGGGCCGCCGTTGAGGTATTTGTAGCTGCAGCCCACGGCAAAGTCGGCATCGGCGCCCTTAAGGTCCACGGGCACGGCACCTGCGCTGTGGCACAGATCCCAGACGCAGAGAATGCCCTGGGCGTGGGCGGCGGCCGTGACGGCTGCCATATCGTGCATGGCGCCCGTGCGGTAGTTGACATGGGTGAGCATGGAGATCGCCACATCGGTCTGCAGCGCACCGGCGATTTCCTCGGGCTCGAGCAGCACCAGCTCCAGGCCGTATTCCTGGCAGACGGACTGGGCGATATAGAGATCGGTGGGGAAGTTGCTGCGCTCGCTGATCAGTTTTTTGCGGCCGGGCGCATCTTCGCGGGCGATGCGGGCGGCAGCGCTCAACACCTTGTAGAGATTGATGGAAGTGGTGTCGGTGAACACCAGCTCGCCCTGGCCCGCGCCCAGCCAGGCAGCGAACTGGTTGCCAAGGCGCTCGGGCAGCGTGATCCAGCCGGCCTTGTTCCAGGAGGTGATGAGGTCCTGGCCCCATTCCTGCGTCACCACTTCGGCCACGCGCGCGGCGGCGGCCTTGGGCTGGGCGCCCAGGGAATTGCCGTCCAGGTAGATCACACCCTGGGGCAGGGCAAAGCGCTCGCGCAGCGCGCGCAGCGGGTCCTGGGCGTCCAGAGCCTGGCAGTCTTGCAAAGTGGTCATTGTCTTCCTTCTCTCGTTTTGATAGCTACTGACGATGATTGTGTCTACGTCAGAGCCGGTTCTGATTCAAATATGACTGGACTCGGATTCGCCCATTGTGTCCGAGACCGGGGCGGCCCGGCCGCCTCGCAGCGAGGACATCGGTTTCTTTGCGCCAAGCGCTTCAGAGCAGGCTGCGCAACACGGCACGCACCGGCGAGGCATCGGCTTCGGTGAGCTTGAGCGGCAGAGCGATCAGCTCATAGTCGCCTTCGCTCACTGCGTCGAGCACCAGGTTCTCGAGCACGCGCAGGCCGCGCTGGCGGATCACCATATGGCTGTCCAGGCTCTTGCTGCTGGCGGGGTCTATGCTGGCAGTGTCTATGCCGATCAGCTTGACGCCCAGGTCGGCCAGCTTTTGCACGGTCTCGGGGGCATAGGCGGCGAGGTCGGCATCCCAGCCGGTGGGCGCTTTCTCGTAGGTGCGCACCAGCACGCGCGCGGGCAGGCCGGCATCGATGGCGTGCGCTATGTGACGCCATTCGATCAAGGGCCCGCAGCCTATGGCGTGGATCACCCGGCAGGGGCCGAGAAAGGCATCGAGATCGACGGCGCCAATGGCCGCGCCCTGCGCATCGTAGTGCAGCGGCGCATCGGCATGCGCGCCTACATGGGGCGAAAGATGAATGGCGCTGACATTGACCGGGCAGCCCGGGCCAATGCTGGCCACCCATTCCTGGCTATAGGGCGTGTCGCCCGGAAACACCGGTGCGGCAGGATGGATGGCAGGAGAAATATCCCAGATCTGGCGTGTCATGGTGCAACTAGCAATATGTGTATTTCAGCGGGAGCGTGACAAGTAGCGCAGCCTATGCCAAAGACACCGAGCAAGGGCCGCCCCGCAGCGATGGTGTCGTCCCCCTCCCGTAGCGCGCAGCGCGCAGAGAGAGGGGGAAGCGGCGGGGCCGCCTAGGCAAAGCCGCTCAGGGGGTGACCTTCTTTTTCCTATACCAAAGAGCATAGACCAGTACCAGCACGATCAGAAACGGCACGCCCACCAGCACGGTGGTGTGGAATTCCTTGGTAAACAGCGTGGTGACGATCACGCCCGCCATCAGCAAGGCGCCGACCAGGGTCAGCACTGGAAAGCCCCACATGCGGAACTCCAGCTTCTGGCCCGGGTGTTCGCGCTGCCAGCGCGGGCGGAAGAACAGATGGGTCACGAACACCATGAACCAGGCAAACATGGCGCCGAACATGGCGATCGACATCATCAGCTCCAGCGACTGCTCAGGCTTGAGAACGTTGAGCACCATGGCCACGGCCATGCCCAGGCAGGAGACGGCAATCGCACCCAGCGGCACGCCGCTTTTGCTGAGCTTGCTCAGGCCCTTGGGGGCATAGCCGCCGCGCGAGAGGCTGAACATCATGCGCGATGTGACGTAGAGCTGGCTGTTCATGGCCGACAGCGAGGCCAGCAGCACCACGAAGTTGAGTGCCGCGGCCGCGCCGGGGATCTGCAAAATCTCCATCACCTTGACGAAGGGGCTCTTGTCCGTGCCCGCATGGCTCCAGGGTACGACGGCCAGCATCAGTGCCAGCGACAGCAGATAGAACAGCACCAGGCGCAGCACCGTGGTGCGGAAGGCGCGGGTCACGGCCTGCTTGGGGTTCTGGGCTTCGCCGGCAGCAATGGCAATGGATTCCAGGCTCAGATAGCTGAAGATGGCCACGATCACGCCCACCCAGGTGCCCCACCAGCCGTTGGGGAAGAAGCCGCCATCGACAAAGTAGTTGTCGAAACCCACGCCCTCGGGACGGGTGCCGAAGACCACATAAGCAGCGATCAGGATGAAGGCCACGATGGCAATCACCTTGACCATGGAGAACCAGTACTCGACCTGGCCGAAGGCCTTGACGCTGGTGGCGTTGACGGCGGCCAGCAGGACCGAGAACAGCGCCACCCAGATCCATGGGTCCACCGTGGGGAACCAGTAGGCCATGTATTTGCCCACGGCGGTGACCTCCATGCCCACGGCCAGCACCACGGCGCCCCAGTAGGCATAGCGCACCACAAAGCCGGCCAGCGGACTGATGTAGTGCTCGGCGTAGGCGCCGAAGGAGCCCGAGGTGGGGTGGGCCACGGTCATCTCGGCCAGGCAGCCCATGAGCAGCAGGCCGATGAAGGCGCCTATGGCGTAGCTGATGAGCACGCTGGGGCCGGCAAAGCCGATGGCGAAGGCGCTGCCCATGAAGAGGCCGGTACCGATGGCGCCACCGATGGCGATCATGGTCATCTGGGCCGAGTTCAGGTGCTGCTGCAAGCCTGTCTCGCGTTGCTGAATACTGTCAAAGTTGGCCATTGCTGACTTGCGCGTGCGAAAAATCGAAGCGGCAAGTATCCCGCGAATGACCGGCTGCGGCGGCGTGGGGGTGAATGTCCCTGACCGCGCCGGCTCAGCGCTGCGTGCCGGCGTAGTTGCCGGGCGTCAGCGCATGATGGGCCTTGAAGGCGCGCTGCATATGAGCCTGGTCGGCAAAGCCCATCTGGTGAGCGACCGAGGCCAGGGGCTCGCCCTTGGCTAGCAGGTGGCGCACGCCATTGAGGCGCAGGTTGAGGCGGTAGGCCCCGGGCGTGACGCCGGTGACGGCCCTGAAGCGGCGGATGAAACGGCTGGGGCTCATGCCGCAGCGCAGGGCCAGGGCCTGGACGCTGGTTTCGTCTTCGGGGTTGCGGTGCAGGTGCTGCAGCGCAGGCAGGACGGCATCGGGCGGGTGACCCGGTGTGCCCGGGTCCGTGGCGGCGCAGCCCAGTCGATGCAGAAAATCCGTCAGCGATTGCTCGTGCTGCCGCAACTGCGCATCCGTGGCGCTGCCGGCAAGCGGCTGGCAGAGACGGTCTGCCCAGCGCGAGATTTCTGGCTTGTGCAGCGCGCGCCGTGCAAAGCGCAGGGCACCGACGCCGAGCCGCTCATGAACCCAGTCGGCCTGCACGAACAGCATGCGGTAAGACCAGGGCTGCAATGTCTCGGGGTTGCAGGCATGCCAGTGGCCGGGCTCGATCAGCACCACGCTGCCAGCACTCAATGTTTCGGGGCCATCGTCATGCAGAAACAGGGTCTCGCCCTCATCCACGATGCCTATGGAGTACTGCGCGTGTGCATGCAGCCGGTAGCTGTAGCAGGATTGGCGGCTGATGCGCAGCTCGGCCCAGGGCAGGGCCGGGTGGCGGTGGAAATGGTGACTGGGGGCTGGCATGACGGCCTCATCATGCCAGCATGCTGACCACGCTTGTCACCAGCACCATGGCCAGGGCCTGGTTCAGCCGCCGTTGGCGCAGGGGCGTGCTCAGCCACCGGGTCAGTGCGTGGCCCAGCGCGGCCCAGCAGCCAACGCCTAGCAGGCAGGCCAGCAAGGAGACGGCGCAAAACAGCAGCAAGGCGGTTGGCAGCGAGACCTGCTGCGCGGCCAGCGGGGCGACAAACATGCCGATGCCCGAAAGCGCCACCAGCCAGGCCTTGGGGTTGAGGCTTTGAATGGCAATGCCTTGCACGAACGCTCCGCCCGGACCGGCCGGCAGTGAGGCGGGGGCGCTCTCCCTGGCCGCCAGCCCATGGGCCCCGGGCTCCTTGGCCAGCTGCCAGGCCAGCCAGAGCAGATAGAGAGCACAGACACGCGGCGCCCAGCGCAGCAGCTCGGGCTGCTTGAGCAGCCATTGCCCGCTCTGGCCCATCAGCCAGACGATGACGGCATAGCTGACGCTGGCGCCAAGCACGTAGCAGAAGGCGGCTGCAGCGCGGCCGTTGCCATGGCGCAGGGCCAGCACGTTCACCGGCCCTGGCGTGATGGCGCCGGCGAGTGCAAATCCGGCCATGGCCAGAACAGAAGAAAGCATGGACAAACCTGAAACAAGAGGTCGCCAGTCTGAGTCCTGGGCTTTTCCAGGTATTGAACAAAATTGCGCCTTTGCTTGGTTAACAAGTGCAAAACGGTGTCTTTTTCAGACAAAGAGCGAAGCTGACTTGCGTTACGCTTGAATGCTTTCGCGAACCTGACCCCCGTCCCATCTCCCATGTCATCCGCAGCAGCTTCTAGTCCATCCCGAGTCTGGCCGGCCGTACGCATGGTGGGCCGTGCAGACATGGGTCGCCAGCGCAGCAATAACGAAGACTCGGTGGGTCTGGAGCCGCAGGCCAGGCCCTGGCCGGTTGCCGTGCTGGCCGATGGCATGGGCGGCTATAACGCGGGCGAGGTGGCCAGCGTCATGGCCGTGGAGCTGATCACGACCAGCGTGCAGCACGGTCCGGCAGCCGATGAATCCATACTGGCTGCGCAGTGCGAGCTGACGGACGCCCTGCACATGGCCAATACGGCCATCTATGCCGCAGCACAGTCCACGCCCGGTTGCAGCGGCATGGGCACCACGGTGGTGGCCGCCCTGGTGCTGGCGAACGAGGTGCTGATTGCCCATCTGGGCGACTCCAGGGCCTATGCCTGGCGCGCGGGCCGGCTGCAGCGCCTGACGCGCGACCATTCGCTGGTGCAGCAGGATATCGATGCCGGCCTGATCAGCGA
Source organism: Comamonas thiooxydans (assembly GCF_002157685.2). NCBI lineage: Bacteria > Pseudomonadati > Pseudomonadota > Betaproteobacteria > Burkholderiales > Comamonadaceae > Comamonas > Comamonas thiooxydans. Next base: position 4,537,051 of record NZ_AP026738.1, on the reverse strand, counting down.
GGCCGATGCCAGGACCTCACGCTACGGTCATCTGGTGACCCGAGCGCTCGGCGTGATGCCCCAGGTGGAGCCGGAGCTGAACCACTGGCTGCTGCAGCAGGGCGACCGCATTTTGCTGTGTTCGGACGGCCTGACTGATATGCTGAGCGACGCCAGCCTTGCCTCCTTGTTCGATGAAAACCTGCCGCTGGCGCGGTTGCAGGAGGCCTTGATCGAGGCGGCCAATGCCGCAGGCGGCAAGGACAATATCGGCGTGGTGCTGATCGAGCAGGACGCCTGATCCTGGTATCTGGCGGGACTCTTAGAGCAGACCGCTTTCCAGCAGAGGCAGCTGATGGCGCTGGCGCACGCGGTTGCAGGCGTCCGAACCCGCGGCAAATTCCCGGCAAGGGGAGGGGCGCCATTCATAAATGCCGCAGTACGCCTTCTCTCCCACCTTGCCCACCAGAGCTGCACAGCGTGGCCTGGCCCAGTCCGTGCCGCGCATGCGGCATGTGTAGTCGGTGACTTCCTCAACCAGTCCTGCGGGGACACTGCCCCCATGCTCCTGGGACTCGTGCACGGAAAAATCGACACGAAAGGACGCGCAACAGGCGCCGCAGCTAAGGCAGGGATGGGTCATGGGAGGGCGGAATTTTTCCGGTGGGGCGGCGATTTTCGCAGCTGTGCAAACCCTTTGGTTGTGCCGGGCCGCAGATTTGTCAACCGCGCCGCTCAATACCCGCCCAAAAGTCCATGCTGCTGGTGCCAATTCGCCACCGTTGTGCACCAATCGCCTACAGTAAATGGAAAATGAGAATCAAAATCAATTAATAATGCGCTATGAGTTCTTTGCAGTCCCCCTCGGCGAGGTCTGAGGCAGTGTCAGTTACTTCGTCCATGAATGCTTTTTCTGTTCAAGCGTCCGAATCCGGCGTGCCATCTTCCAGCGCTGCAGCCACGGCTGCCGCAACCGGGCCAGTCATTGGGCTGGACCAGCTGGTGGTGAATCAGCCAGCCCTGGTGGTGGATCTGGCTTCCTCCGAAGGCGAGGATGAAAGCCTGCTGCTCAGACTCATGGAAATCGGCTTTCTGCCCGGCGAGTCCGTGCGCGTCGTCGCCACCGGTTTTCCCGGCCCCGACCCGCTGGCCGTGCGCATAGGTCAGGCGACGTTTGCGCTGCGCCGCCACGAGGCGTCTCAGGTGCTGGTGCAACTGGAGGCAGCAGCATGAACGCGCGCGAATCCCAGATCACCATGATGAGCCCTCAAGCCGCAGAGCAGGCTCCCCTGCGCGCCGCGCTGCTGGGCAACCCGAATTGCGGCAAGACGGCGCTGTTCAATCTGCTGACCGGCGCCCGCCAGAAGGTGGCCAACTACGCGGGCGTGACCGTGGAGCGCAAGGAAGGCTGGCTGAGCACGCCCGGCAAGCGCCGCGTGCGCGTGCTGGACCTGCCCGGCACCTACAGCCTGGATGCGCACAGCGAGGACGAGCGCATCACGCGCGACATCGTCAAGGGCCAGCATCCGCGCGAAGCGCCGCCCGAGCTGCTGGTCTGCGTGACCGATGCCACCCATCTGCGTCTGAACCTGCGTCTGGTGCTGGAGGCACGCGCCCTGGGCCTGCCTATGGTGGTGGTGCTCAATATGAGCGATATGGCACGCCGTCAGGGACTGGTCATCGACAAGGCCAGGCTCAGCGAGCTGCTGGGCGTGCCCGTGGTGGAGAGCGTGGGCGTGCATCTGTCCGGTGCCAAGGATTTGCTGGCCTGGCTGGACAGCGAGCAGGCCAGGCAACTCAAGGCACCGACGCTCGAAGGCCAGTTCAAGCCCGTGACGGGCAGCAATTCACGCGCCCAGCTGCTGGCCCTGCACCAGCAGGTGGCCGAGATCATGCGCCTGACCGTGCAGGAACCCGCGGCCCCCACGCAGCGTGACGATCGCATCGATTCCGTGGTGCTGCACCCGCTGTGGGGCACGCTGCTGCTGGTGGTGACGCTGTTCCTGATGTTCCAGGCCGTGTTCAGCTGGGCCCAGCCGCTGATGGACGGCATCGAAGGGCTGGTCAGCGATTTCGGACAGTGGGTGCATGGCGTGATGCCCGATGGCGTGCTGCGCAGCCTGCTGGTCGACGGCGTGATCGCCGGCACCGGCTCGGTGGTGGTCTTTCTGCCTCAGATCCTGATTCTGTTCTTCTTCATCCTGGTGCTGGAAGACTCGGGCTATCTGCCACGCGCCGCCTTTTTGCTGGACCGCATCATGGGCAGCGTGGGCTTGTCCGGACGCTCCTTCATCCCGCTGCTGTCCAGCTTTGCCTGTGCCGTGCCCGGCATCATGGCCACGCGTTCGATTTCCAGCTGGCGTGACCGTCTGCTGACCATCATGATCGCGCCGCTGATGACCTGCTCGGCCCGCTTGCCCGTGTACACGCTGCTGATCGGTGCCTTCATTCCCGAGCAGACCGTGGCCGGCTTCTTCAATCTGCAGGGCCTGGTGCTGTTTGCCCTCTATGTGGGCGGCATTGCCAGCGCCATGGCCGTGGCCTGGGTGGGCAAGCTGGCCACCAAGGTCAAGACCCGCACGCCGCTGCTGATGGAGCTGCCTTCGTACCGTATCCCCAGCCTGCGCAGCCTGGTGCTGGGCCTGTACGAGCGGGCCATGATCTTCCTGCGCCGCGTCGGCGGCATCATCCTGACCGTCAGCATCGTGTTGTGGTTCCTCTCCAGCTACCCCGGCGCCCCCGAGGGCGTGACCGAGGGCGCGATCCGCTACAGCTTCGCGGGCCAGATCGGCCGTGCGCTGGAAGTGGTGCTGGCACCCATCGGCTTCAACTGGCAGATCGCCATTGCGCTGGTGCCCGGCATGGCCGCGCGCGAGGTGGCAGTGGGTGCGCTGGGTACGGTGTATGCGCTGTCGGCCGTGGGCGATGACGCCATGGCCCAGCAGCTGAGCCCGCTGATCGCCAGCAGCTGGTCGATGGCGACCGCGCTGTCGCTGCTGGTCTGGTTTGTGTTTGCGCCCCAGTGCATCTCCACGCTGGCCATGGTCAAGCGCGAAACCAATGGCTGGCGCTATCCGCTGCTGATGGCCGGCTATCTGTTTGCTCTGGCCTATCTGGCCAGCTTCGTGACCTATCGCATCGCCGTGGCCCTGGGCTGGGGCTGAGAAAGGATTGTCTATGTGGCAGGAACTGATAGTGGGCGCCATCGTGCTGGTGGCCGCCGTGTCGCTGACCTGGCGTTTCATGCCGGCCGGCCTGCGCCGCAGGCTGACGCGGGTTCATCCTTCGCTGGCGCCGGCGGCCAAGAGCGGCAGCTGCGGCGGTTGCAGCGCCTGTGGCGGCGACAGCTGCTCGGATACCCGCAAGGCCTGAACACAGGCGAAGCCAGACCGCATCAGCTAAAAATATAGCTGCCTGCGCTTGTCATCTCTGCATTTCAGATGCTTTTGCATCTGAGATTCTTGATTGACAGGCGCAGGCAGCTTTTTATTTGGTAGCGATAGTGCTTGCGGGCTTGCCGAAAGCTCAGGCCGCTTCCAGCCAGGGCTGGACTTCCTCCTCACTCAGTGCCGACAGGCCGAATTTCTCGCGCGTGTCGTGGCAGCCGTAGGAGGCAAACGGAAAGTCGCGGCAGGGGCGCGAGCGCTGCTCGTAGATGCCGCAGCCTATGCAGCCCGCGCCGACCTCGGGCAGCTCGCGCAGCGCCACGCAGCGCACCGGGTGACGTTCCGTGCCGTTCATGCGCGCGCGGTTGCCCTTGCCGGGCACTTCATGGGCCAGCTCATCGGGGACGGTGCCGCCCATGGATTGCAGCTCGTAAATGGAAAACTCGACGCGGTAGTTCTGGCAGCAGGCGCCACAGTTCAGGCAGGGGTGGACGGATTCGGACATCGTGTTTCTTCAAGGGTTCAGGCATCGGGGTCGCGCCGTCCTCCTTGGGCAAGGACGGCTTTTTGAGGTCTGGAGGAGAAGTCGGCGCGCAGGGCTGCCTCCGGCTCCGGTGCCGGGCCACTAGGTATGGCCTTGAAGAAACTTCAGATAGAAGGTGTGGATGCGTACATAGAGCGCACGCACGCGCGCGGCAAAGGATTTGCGCGGGCCGAAGAAGGAAGGCACGCGCGTGTGGCGTGCCATATGGGGCTGGCGCAGCGCCAGCAGGCCGCCGCGCTGGCCGTAGCGCGCATCGCCCTGGGTGGGGCGCAGCGGAAACAGAAACACCGCCAGCTGGCGCAGGGCCCTCTGGCGGTGTGGGGATGTGATGTGGCTCAGGTGCATGGGTGTGGTGGTATGCAGATGAGCCCGGACGCGGCGAATCAGCCTGGCTGGCGACCCAGCAGCAGGTACTCCATGAGTGCCTTTTGCACATGCATGCGATTTTCGGCCTCGTCCCAGACCACGGATTGCGGCCCGTCGATGACTTCGGCCTCCACTTCCTCGCCGCGGTGGGCAGGCAGGCAGTGCATGAACAGGGCATCGGCCTTGGCCGAGGCCATCATCTCGGCGTCCACGCACCAGTCGGCAAAAGCCTTCTTGCGCGCTTCATTCTCGGCCTCGTAGCCCATGCTGGTCCACACATCGGTGGTGACCAGGTCGGCGCCCTTGCAGGCTTCGAGAGGGTCCTTGAACACCTTGTAGCAGCCGGGATTGACGGGCTTGCCGTTGAAGGCCAGCTGTTCGTCCACCTCGTAGCCGCCGGGCGTGCTGACATGGACCGTGAAGCCCAGCAGATCGGCGGCCTGCAGCCAGGTGTTGGCCATGTTGTTGCCGTCGCCCACCCAGGCTACCACCTTGCCCTTGATCGAGCCGCGGTGCTCGATGAAGGTGAAGATGTCGGCCAGGATCTGACAGGGGTGGAACTCGTTGGTCAGGCCGTTGATGACGGGCACGCGCGAGTACTGGGCAAAGCGCGCTATCTTGTCCTGACCGAAGGTGCGGATCATGACCAGGTCGGTCATGCGGCTGATGACGCGTGCGCTGTCCTCGATGGGCTCGGAACGGCCCAGCTGACTGTCGCCCGTGGTCAGATGGACCACGGAGCCGCCGAGCTGGTACATGCCGGCCTCGAAGCTGACGCGGGTGCGCGTGCTGGCCTTCTCGAAGATCATGGCCATGGTGCGGTCGGTCAGCGTATGGTGCTTTTCGTAACCCTTGAACTTTTTCTTGATCAGGGCGGCGCGTTCCAGCAGGTAGTCGTATTCATCTGCCGTGAAGTCGCTAAATTGCAGGTAATGCTTCATGCGGAATTCCTTGGAGGATCAGGCAGCCAGAATAGCTTGAACCAGGGGCTTGAGCCTGGCGACGATTTCGTCGGCTTCGGCCTTGCTCAGGATCAGCGGTGGCACCAGGCGAATCACGGTGTCGGCGGTCACGCTCAGCAGCAGGCCGGCCTCTGCGGCCTGGCCAATCAGCTCGCCGCAGGGCTTGGTCAGCTCCACGCCAATCATCAGGCCCTGGCCGCGCACTTCGACGAAGCCTTCGAGGCTGCCCAGTTCAGCCTGCAGTTTAGCTTTCAGATATTCGCCCACTTCCGTGGTATGAGCCAGCAGGCCGTCTTCTTCCATGATGCGGATGGTTTCCACGCCGGCACGCATGGACAGCGGGTTGCCGCCAAAGGTGGAGCCATGGTTGCCGGCCTTGAGCACTTCGGCCGCGGCCTTGTGCGCCACCACGGCACCCACGGGCACGCCAGAGCCCAGGCCCTTGGCCAGGGTCATCACATCGGGGGTGATCCCGGCCCATTGGTGGGCAAACCATTTGCCGGTGCGGCCCATGCCGGCCTGCACCTCGTCCATGATCAGCAGCCAGCCATTGGCATCGCACAGCTCGCGCACCTTCTTGAGATAGTCGGCGCGCATGGGGTGCAGGCCGCCTTCGCCCTGGATGGGCTCCATCATGATGGCGACGATATTGGGATTGCCTTCGGTCGCGTCGATCAGGGCTTCGTAGTCATTGGGGGGCACGCGCGTGAAGCCTGCGAGCAGATCGCCAAAGCCGTTACGTACCTTGGGGTTGGCCGTGGCGCTCATGGTGGCGATGGAGCGGCCGTGGAAAGCATGGTCATAGACCACGATCTCGGGCTTGGCAATGCCCTTGTCCACGCCGTATTTGCGGGCGATCTTGATCGCGGCCTCGTTGGCTTCCAGGCCGGTGTTGCAGAAGAACACATTGGTCATGCCCGAGCGCTCGGTCAGCAGCTTGGCCAGGGTTTCCTGGCCGGGCACATGGTAGTAGTTGGAGGTGTGGATCAGCTTGGCAACCTGCTCTTGCAGGGCAGGCACCAGCTTGGGGTGGTTGTGCCCCAGGGTGTTGACGGCGATGCCGCCCAGCGCATCCAGATATTCCTTGCCGTTCACGTCCCAAACGCGGCAGCCCTGGCCGCGCTCCAGCGCGATGGGTACGCGGCCGTAAGTGGGCATAACGTGGGGCGAAGCTGCCTCGATGAAAGCGGTCATTGCAAGAATCTCCTGAGAAGGAAGGTCAACGGTGCACTGCGGCACCTGAAAAATGAGAGCTTTGATTCTAGAGTGCCCGGATAACCCCAACATTGCGGATTGCGCATCGCTGCCATGCAATCAACCTACGCCATTGTGGGGTTGACAGCATGGCTCTTATACAAGAGTTAGAATGCTCGTTTAGGCATGTTGGCGGGGATCCCGCCTGGTTGCCGGATCTTTTTGGCGAATATTTGATGGTTACCCCTTCCAGCAAAGAACTGTTCATCATGGGTATGACCCATGCCGGAAAAACCTTTCGACCCAGCGACTGGGCCGAGCGCTTGGCCGGTGTCATGAGTCAGTTTCGCCCTGGTGGAGCCTGCGCCGGAAGCCATCTGAGCTACTCTCCCTGGTGCGTGCCCACGGTGATGAACGGCACCAAATGCGTGGTCATCAACCGGGATCTGCGTGACTACGAGCCCATGGCCTGGGACTTCTGCCTGAACTTCGCCAAGGACAACGATCTGCAAGTGGCCGAGGCCTGCCTGCTGCCCGACAAGCTGCCAGCCGGCAAGAAGTGATTTTTCAGGTGCCAAGAGGCGCCGCGCAAACGACAAAGGCTTCCACGGGAAGCTTTTTTTGTATCTGTGCGCTGCGGGCCTAGCTCTGCTCTGTCGGGCTGTCCAGCAGCCGTGACCGGCGCCACGGGCCCCAGCGGTAGTAGGTGATGGACAGCAGCATGGATGCCAGGGCGCTGAGCGGAAAGCTCCACCACAGCGCATCCTCCCCCCACAGCGGCTGCAGCCCCCAGGCCAGGGGCAGGCGCAGGCCCCAGAGCGTCAGGGCCAGGATGGCCAGGGGCGCCAGCACCGCACCCGTGGAGCGCACCACGCCGGCCAGCACGCTGCTCACGCCCAGCAGCATGAACGAGCCCAGCACGATGCGGTTGAGGTGGCGTGCAGGCTCCAGGGCCGTGCTGCCCTCTGGCAGGAACAGGGCCAGCACGGATCGGTCGCAGGCCAGGATCAGGGTCACGCAGGCGCCGGTCAGCAGCAGGTGGCAGGCCACGCCGGCACGCGCCGTGCGTGCCACACGCGGCCAGTGGCCGGCGCCCACGTTCTGGGCTGCGATGGTGGTGCAGGCCGAGGCCACGGCAATCGCCGGCATCTGGACATAGGCCCACAGTTGCAGGGCCGCGCCGTAGGCGGCCGAAACCTGGGCGCCATGGGTGTTGATCAGGGCCAACATCAGCACCAGGGAGAGCGAGAGCACCAGCATCTGCAGGCCCATGGGCAGGCCCTTGATGACCAGGCAGCGCAGCAACTCAGGCACAGGCCGCCAATGGCGGCGCTGGCGCCAGCCTACCCACAGCGGCAGGCGCTGCCAGCGCAGCCAGGCCAGCAGGCCCGCAAGGCCGAGGCTGTTGGCCACCAGGGTGGCCAGTGCCGAGCCCGCCATGCCCAGGCCGGGCAGGGGGCCGGCGCCGAAGATGAACAAGGGGTTGAGCAGGGCATCGCCCAGGGCCACGCCCAGCAGGGCCACGAAAGGCGTGCGACTGTCGCCTGTGCCACGCAGCACGGCGGCCACGAAGATCAGCAGCAGCATGGGCGGCAGCGCGAGAAAGAGCACGCGCAGATAGTCCACGGCCAGTGCGGCGGTGGCAGGCTCGGCCCCCATCGCGCCCAGCATGGGGGCGGCCAGCGGCCAGCCCAGGGCGGCCATCAGCAGGGACATGCCCAGAAACAGGCTGGCACTGGTGCCCGTGATGCGGCGGGCCAGGGCCCAGCGGCCCGCCCCCACGGCCTGAGCCACCAGCAGATTGGCGGCCTGGCTGATGCCGAACACCAGAGCGATCAGCGCGAACAGCAGATTGTTGGCATGCACGGCCGCAGACAGTGCGCTCTCGCCCAGATGACGTCCGATCCAGAAGGCATTGACCGAGGTATTGAGCGACTGCAGCACATAGCCGCCCCACAGAGGCAGGGAAAACCGCAGCAGAGCGCGGCCTATCGGTGCATGGGTCAGTGGCTGGTGCATGGATAAAAGGAGGTGGCGGAACCTCAAGCGGCGGGCTCCGCAAGAAAAAGCCCCGCGCGGCACGGGCCGGCGGGGCAGGCACCGGCGGGCCGGTGCGGGGAGAGCGGGGCTTAGAGCGCCTGCATTTCCTTGTTCAGCTGGGTGGGGTTCTGAGGAGCTGCGGCAGGTGCGGGAGCCGCTTCGGCCTTCTTGCCCAGATCGGCAGGGACATCCACATAGGGCAGCTTCAGGGCCGAGCTGGTCATGCGGCGGATCTCGTTGGTATAGGCGGCATCCTCGTTGATCTTGCGGCCGTAGGAGGGCACGATCTGCTGGATGTGGGCCTTCCACTCGGCGCTGGCCATCTGCTCGGGGAAGGACTTCTTGAGCAGGTTCAGCATGATGTGGGGTGCGGTCGAGGCACCGGGCGAGGCACCCAGCAGGGCGGCGATGCTACCGTCTTCCGAACCCACGATTTCGGTGCCGAACTGCAGCACGGCGCCTTTTTCAGGGTCGCGCTTGATGATCTGCACACGCTGGCCGGCGGTGACGAGCTTCCAGTCCTCGCGCTTGGCTTCGGGGAAGTACTGAGCCAGCACGGCCTGACGGTCTGCGTCGGTCAGCTCGGCCTGCTGCATCAGGTACTGGACCAGGTCCAGGTTGTGGATGCCCACGCGCAGCATGCCCATCAGATTGTCATGGGTGACCGAGGAGAACAGGTCCCACCAGGAGCCGTTCTTGAGGAACTTGGTGGTGGCCAGGGCGAAGGGGCCGAACAGCACCACGGGCTTGCCGTCGAGCTGACGGGCGTCCAGATGGGGTACGGACATGGGGGGCGAGCCGGTGGACGCAATGCCATAGGCCTTGACGTCGTGGCGCTTGGCCAGCTCGGGGTTCTCGATGGCCAGGAACTGGCCGCCCACGGGGAAGCCGGCGTAGTTCTTGGATTCGGGGATGCCCGAGGCCTGCAGCAGCTTGAGTGCGGCACCGCCGGCACCGACGAAGACGAACTTGGCCTTGACGGTCTTTTCCTGGCCGCCCTTGGCCAGATCAGCCACGGTCACGTTCCAGGTCTTGTCGGCGTTCTGGCGCAGGGCCGTGACTTCGCTTTGCAGGTGCAGCTGGAAGTTGGGGCCCTTCTGGAGCGAGGCCATCAGCTGCTCGGTCCAGACGCCATGGTTCACGTCGGTGCCCAGGGGCATGTAGGTGGCGGCGATCTTCTGGGCCGGGTCACGGCCTTCGATCATCAGCGGGGCCCACTTCTTGATCTGTGCCTGGTCTTCGGAGTACTCCATGCCGTAGAACAGAGGATTCTGGACCAGGGCTTGCTGGCGCTTCTTGAGGAAGGCAATGTTGTCATCGCCCCAGACGAAGCTCATATGGGGCGTGGCGTTCACGAAAGTCTCGGGCGACTGCAGGTGGCCGCGGCCGACCTGGTGGGCCCAGAACTGGCGCGTCACCTCGAACTGCTCGGCAATGCCCACGGCACGCTTGGTTTCCACGCTGCCGTCGGGCAGCTGGGGCGTGTAGTTGAGCTCGGCAAAGCCGGAGTGGCCGGTGCCGGCGTTGTTCCAGCCGTTGGAGCTTTCCAGGGCCACGCCGTCAAGGCGCTCGAAGACCTCGATCTTCCAGTCGGGCTGCAGCTCCTGCAGGTAGGTGGCCAGCGTCGTGCTCATCACGCCGGCGCCTACCATCACCACATCGACGGGCTGCTCGTTCTCGGCCTTGGGCACGGAGCGAGGAAATATTGGCCAAAACAAAAATAACAGCGCGGCCAGGACCAGGGCCGCGACGGCTCCCAGTCCTGCTTTGATCGACTTTTTCATGACTTTTTCTAGACTTGACTATCAAAAAAGCCTGCGGGCAGGCGGCAGGCTTTTTGCGAAGATACGGGGCAAGTCCTATAAAAGACATGAGACTCCCCGACCTGGGGATTGTCCTAGGGAAGTCAAAAACTGACGCTAATCAATTCGTATTAGGGCGCTTTGTGCTAAAGGAGAGGCGGTTTGCGCATGCGCTGATGAGGCAGTCAACTGTCGAGCGCGGGCAACAAAAAAACCGCCCTAGGGCGGTTTTGATGTTTTTGCTGACAGCGCACCCGTTACAAACGGCAGATGACCGAAGTCATCCGTGCTTGAGGGAGGCTGGTATTAAGCAGCCAGAGCCAGGGTCTTGACCTTGGCGGACAGGCGGCTCTTATCACGAGCTGCCTTGTTCTTGTGGAAGATGCCCTTGTCAGCGATCGCGTCGATCACGGACTGAGCCTTGGCAAACAGTTCAGCTGCCTTGGTCTTGTCGCCGGCCACAACAGCCTTCTCGACATTCTTGACAGCAGTGCGGTACTTGGAACGCAGCGAAGTGTTCGCAGCGTTCAGCTTGACGTTCTGGCGGGCGCGCTTGCGGCCAGAAGCCAGGCGGGGGTTCTTTTTGGCTTTAGTTGCCATGATTATTTCCTTGTGTGTCTGAGGATGATGTCAGCAAAACCGTGGATTGTATCACCCCCTGTGCGGCTTTGCCGCTTCCCCCTTTAAGGGGGACGACATCCTCGCGGCGGGGCGGCCCTTGCTCGATGTCTCTGTGTTGGGCCGTGTCTGGTTTGAGATCGCTGGATTGCTACAGAGTGAAAAGCGCCGCAAATCAGCCTGCAGCGCTTGGCATGAACGCATACACTTCGCTGCGTGTCACTGTTCAAAGCCGCCTCCACCGTATCTCTTCTGACGCTGGCCTCCCGTGTTTCGGGGCTGGTACGCGATCTGCTCATGGCCTCCATGTTCGGCGCCAATGCGCTGACCGATGCCTTCAATGTCGCCTTCAGAATTCCCAATCTCTTTCGCCGTCTGTTCGCCGAGGGTGCTTTCAGTCAGGCCTTTGTGCCGGTGCTGGCCGCGAGCAAGACCCGGGATGGCGAGGAGGCCACGCGCCACCTGATCAGCCATGTCGCGACCCTGCTGTTCTGGGCGCTGCTGGTGGTCTGCGTGCTGGGCGTGATCGGCGCTCCGCTGCTGGTCTGGCTGCTGGCCAGCGGCATGCGCCAGTCGCCCGACGGCTATCACGCCGCCGTGGTGATGACGCGCTGGATGTTCCCCTATATCGGTTTTATGTCGCTGGTGGCGTTGTCGGCAGGCATTCTCAATACCTGGAAGAAGTTCGCGGTATCGGCGGCCACGCCCGTGCTGCTCAATCTCAGCATGATCGTGGCGGCTCTGCTGGGAGCTCCCTGGTTCGAGAAGCAGGGCATAGAGCCCATCTACGCCATGGCTGGCGGCGTGATGCTGGGCGGCGTGCTGCAGCTGGCGGTGCAGATTCCTGCGCTGCGCTCCATGGGGCTGATGCCCAGGATCGGCTTTTCGCCGGCGGCCATTCGCGCAGCCTGGGACGAGGCGGGCGTGCGCCGTATCCTGACGCTGATGGGGCCGGCGCTGCTGGGGGTTGGCGTGGCCCAGGTTTCATTGATGATCAACACCCAGATCGCTTCCTATATGGCGCCCGGCAGCGTGACCTGGCTGTTCTATGCCGACCGGCTGATGGAGTTTCCCACAGCCTTGCTGGGCGTGGCCCTGGGCGTGGTGCTGACGCCGCAGCTGGCGTCGGCCAAGGCGGCCGGTGACGGCGAGCGCTATTCCAATATGCTGGACTGGGGTCTGCGCCTGGTGGTGCTGCTGGCCGTGCCCTGCGCCGTGGGGCTGCTGACCTTTGCCACGCCGCTGGTGGCCACGCTGTTCCATCGCGGTGCCTTGCATGACAGCGATGTGGGGCAGATTGCCCTGGCGCTGATGGGCTACGGCGCCGGCCTGCTGGGTCTGGTGGCCATCAAAGTGCTGGCGCCCGGCTACTACGCCAGCCAGGACATCCGCACACCCGTGAAGATCGCGATCGTGGTGCTGGTGATTACGCAGTTGCTCAATCTGGTGCTGGTGCCCTGGCTCAAGCACACCGGGCTGGCCCTGTCCATCGGCCTGGCCGCGCTGGTCAATGCGACCTGGCTGCTCATCGGCCTGCTGCGCCGCGGCACCTACAAGCCCGGAGCGGGCTGGCTGAAGTTCATCGTGCAGGTGATTGCGGCCAGTGCCTTGCTGGCGGTGCTGCTGCTCTGGGGCAGTCAGCACTTCGACTGGGTGGGCTTGCGCAGCAATGGCTTGCTGCGCGCAGGTCTGCTGGCTGTCATGATGGTCGGTGCCGCCGTGCTTTACTTTGGCGTGCTGATGCTGTCGGGCCTGAATCTGCGTCAATTGCTGCGCCGTTAAAGCTTGAGCTGCTCATGGAAAAGTGAGCGGTCAGCGCAGGTTTTACAGGCGTATCAAGGGGATTTCGCTTGCATGACCTGCCAAGGCGGCTTACAAATCAGCCTATGAGCTGGACGATAGACGAGTACCCCACGGCCCTGCAGTATTTTGCGTCTTTGGTGCAGAGTGATGAAAACTTTGCCTTGATGGAAGCCGCCATCAGCATTGCTCAGGATGCCGAACCTGATCTTGACCTGCAGGCCGTGCTGGCCGAGCTGGACAGGCTGCAGGTGCGTTTGGTGCAACGTCTGGCAGGCGAGGAGGACGGTTTGCGCAAGCTCAGTGCGCTCAACAAGTTCTTCTATGGCGAGCTTGGCTTTGCCGGCAACCTCAACAACTATTACGACCCCGCCAACAGCTATATCCACCATGTGCTTCAGACAAGGCGCGGCATTCCCATCAGCGTGGCGCTGATCTGGCTGGAGCTGGCTGCCGGCATTGGTCTGACGGTGGAAGGCATAGGCTTTCCAGGGCATTTTCTGGTCAAGGTCATGCTGCCGCAGGGGCAGGTGGTGCAGGATCCGTTGACCGGCGACTCCTACTCCGCAAGCGCCTTGGCAGAGCGCCTGCAGCCGTTTCTCGATCAGGCCGGCATTACACCCGATGATGCGCCCCCGCTGGGGCTGTATCTGCAGGCAGCTCATCCGCGCGATGTCGTGGCGCGCATGCTGCGCAATCTGCAGGAGATTCATCAGGTCCAGAAAGACTGGCCCATGCTGGTGGCCGTGCTCAATCGCCTGATCCTGCTGCAGCCCGGCCGCGAGGAGCTGTTCCGGGACCGCGGCATGGCGTATGCCCAATGGGGAGTGATTGAAAGAGCGCTATCGGATCTGGAGCGTTATGCGCCTGCCGCGCAAGGACAGGAGGCCGATTACATCGCCAAAACCATTGCCCGGCTGCGCCGGGCGGGTTGAGCGCCTTGGTGGCAAGCCGCTGGCTTACACCAGTTGTGCGGCTTCCAGCTCTTTCTTGAGATAGGCGTAGAACAGCGGCGCTGCCACCAGACCTGCGGGGCCGAAGACGGACTCGGCCACAAACATCACGGCCAGCAGCTCCCATACGCCCATATGCGTGCGTGTTCCCACTACCTTGGCGTTGATCACGTATTCAGCCTTGTGAATCAGGATCAGGAAGCCCAGGCAGGCGGCAGCAGCTATGGGCGATACGGACAGGCCAACCAGCGTCAGCACGGCATTGCACAGCAAGTTGCCGACGATGGGGATCAGCCCGGCGATGAAAGTCAGCGTGATCAGCGCGGGGGTGTAAGGCAGTTGCAGCTTCCAGATCGGCAATATGGCCAACAGGAAGACGGACGTCAGCAGCGTGTTGAAGGCTGCAATCCAGAACTGGGCGGCCACGATCTGCTTGAAGGCCAAGGCAAAGTGACCGATGCGCTGCTGCAGGGCCAGCACCAGCGGCGGGTGGCGCGTGGCGATGGGGCGAACGGCTGCCAGCGCGCCGATGATCAGGCCTACATAGGCATAGAGCAAGCCAGTGAGCCAGGCTCTGCCTGCCGTGGCCAGCACACCGGCCTTGGCGGCCAGATAGCCGGCCAGCTTGCTTTGAATCTCCTGAGCGCCGTCAGGCAGCTGATCGGCAATGTCCGAAGGTAGTTTCTCTCGCAGCTCCAGCACCGTGGCCGCCAGATAGTCCAGCAGTTCCTTGTACTGGGCGGGGGCTTCGGTGATATAGGTTCGGGTCTGGGAGAGTGCGCCGCTGAGCAGGGCCAGCGGTGCCAGAATCACGATGGTGGTGGCAACCACCTGGGCCCAGCGTGGCAGCTGGTTGCTGGCAAAGGCGCGAGGGTTGGCGCGTGACAGCAGGCGCGACAGCGAGCGGGTAAGCATGAAGCCTACGCACACACACAGCAGGCCGGGGAGTATTCCCTGATGCATGACGAGCAGCAATGCTGCTCCCATCAATATGTAACTGGCCAATATGACCTTGGGCGAAGGGCCCGGTTGCGTAGTGATGGGGGCGGGCAAATGCTGCGTCATTCAGGCTCGGGGTAGAGGGGCTGTGATGAAGATTTGCTTAGCGAACTTCAACGGGCTTGCCGGAGCCGATTTCCGTGATGGCGCCGATGCTGTAGACCTTCTCGCCCAGCTCGGCCAGTGTGGCTGCCGTGGCTTCTGCGTCTTCAGCGGCCACCACAACCACCATGCCGATACCGTTGTTGAACGTGCGGTTCATCTCGATGTCGTCAATGCCGGCGGTTTTTTGCAGCCAGGCGAACAGCTCGGTCTGGGGCCAGCTGCCAGCCTTCAGATGGGCAGCGGTGCCTTCGGGCAGCACGCGGGGGATGTTTTCCAGCAGGCCGCCGCCGGTGATGTGGGCCAGGGCCTTGATGGGGTGCTTGTCCAGTGCTGCCAGCACGTTCTTCACATACAAACGGGTGGGCTCCATGATGGCAGCCTTGAAGGGCTTGCCGTCCAGAGTCTCGGGCACGCTGCCCTGGGCCTCGGCGCGCTCTATGCACTTGCGCACCAGGGAGAAGCCGTTGGAGTGCACGCCGTGCGAAGCCAGGCCCAGCACCACGTCGCCGGGCTTGACGTTCTGGCCGCTGAGGATCTTGGACTTTTCGACCGCACCGACGGCAAAGCCGGCCAGATCGTATTCGCCATCGGGGTACATGCCGGGCATCTCGGCGGTTTCACCACCGATCAGCGCGCAGCCGGACAGCTCGCAGCCCTTGGCGATACCGCCCACCACGGCAGCGGCCGTGTCCACATGCAGCTTGCCGCAGGCGAAGTAATCGAGGAAGAACAGGGGCTCGGCGCCCTGCACCAGCACATCGTTCACACTCATGGCCACCAGGTCGATGCCCACGGTGTCGTGCATATTCCACTCGAAAGCCAGCTTGAGCTTGGTGCCCACGCCGTCGGTGCCGGACACCAGCACGGGTTCCTTGTAGCGCTTGGGCACTTCGAACAGGGCGCCGAAGCCGCCGATGCCGGCCATCACGCCTTCGCGCATGGTTTTCTTGGCCAGGGGCTTGATGCGTTCGACCAGGGCGTCGCCTGCGTCGATGTCAACACCGGCGTCTTTGTAGGAAATGGGGGTAGAGGAGGATGCGGAAGAGCTCATCGATGGATCCGGTGCGGGGGCGCCCTGCTGGGCGGAAACCCCGGGATTCTACGGCGCTTGCCCGTGCAGCGGGGGCGCCCGGACATGCGTCAAAGGGTTTTGCTGGAGCATTCATGGCCTGACTACAACAACGGCAGTAGGCAAAATCAGCCTGAAGCCGCTCGGGGGCTGCGAGTGCAGACTAAAATTGGTGCTTTTGTTACCGAGTGATCACGCTAGGGCATATTGCAGGGCCTGATCTAGTGCGCGTCCGGGCCTTTGTATCTTCCACCATTGATGCTGATGAATCTCCTGCCAGATTTCGCCGCATGGGCTGTTGAATGCCCAGGAAAGGGGGCGCTGCGCGTATGTCGCAGATGAAGCAGCTGGCTCTGGATATCAGCATGGCGCCCGGCCCGACGCTTGCGCGTTTCTTCGTCGGCCCGAATGCCGCGCTGATTGATCATCTGCGTCACTGGGTGGGCGACGGTCAGCTGCAGCAGTCGCGCACGCCTGTACCCACCTATCTCTGGGGAGAGGCCGGGTCCGGCAAGAGTCATTTGCTCAAGGCGGTGCGTGAAGCTTTGCGTGAGCAAGGCGCGATGGTGGGCTGGATGGATGCATCCACACCGTTCCCGCCCGAGTTCGACGAGCGCTGGGCCGCCGTGCTCATGGACGATGTGGATATCTACACCCCGTTCCAGCAGGCGCGTGCCTTCAACTGGTTCGTGAATGCCACCAGCCCCGCCACCGGCCTGCCGCGCTGGGTGCTGGCTGCGGGTCAGTTGCCGGTGGCCGATCTCAAGATGCGTGAGGACCTGCGCACCCGCCTTGGCTGGGGTCACGTCTATCAGCTGCATCTGCTCGACGAGTCGGCGCGGCGTGCCGTGCTGCGTCAGGAAGCCGATGCCCGTGGCGTGTTTCTGAGCGACGAAGTGATGGATTACATGCTCAGACGCTTTTCTCGCGATCTGGGCTCGCTGATGCAGCTGCTGGACATGCTGGACGGTTTTGCCTTGCGCAACAAGCGCGCCATCACCATCCCGCTGCTCAAGACCATGCTGGAAACCGAGTGAGGCCTCAGGCCACGCTCCCCGCTTTGGCCATGCCACAGCACTTTTTGTTGGATTTGAATGTCGACTTCTGAATTGGCTATCAAGCCCAGGCTGGCCCTGTTTGACCTGGACCATACGCTGCTGCCTCTGGACTCCGACCATGGCTGGGGCGAGTTCTCCATTGCCATCGGCTGGTGCGACCGCGAGGAGTTCGGGCGCCAGAACGATGCCTTTTTTGACGACTATCTGGCCGGCCGTCTCAACATCCCCGACTATGTGCGTTTTGCCACGGCTGCCGTGGTGCAGCGCGGCGAGGCTGCGGCCACGGCTGCGCACCAGCGTTTCATGGACGAAGTGATTCGCCCCGCCATGAAGCCTGCCGCCCTGGCATTGGTGCAGCAGCACCTGGATGCGGGCGATACCGTGGTCATCACCTCGGCCACCAACGAGTTTGTGACGCGTCCCATCGCCCATGCCTTCGGCGTGCAGCACCTGCTGGCAACCGAGCTGGTGCGTGATGGCAGTGGCTGGTTCACCGGCGAGATCGCCGGCACTCCCAATATGCGCGAGGGCAAGGTCGTGCGCATGACCGAATGGCTGACCCAGCGCGGCCTGCGCTGGGAGGACGTCGAGGCGACCTTCTACAGCGACTCCATGAACGATGTGCCCCTGCTTGAAAAAGTGGATCACCCGGTGGCCACCAACCCCGATGCGCGCTTGCGTGCCCTGGCCGAGGAACGCGGCTGGCGCATCGTGGACCTATTTAGCGAAGCACCATGATCAAGACCATTATTGACAAGCTGCTGGGCAAGGCGCCCGCAGCCCCCCGCTCGCGCAAGCCAAAGTTCGGCAAGCGTGAGGAAGTGCCGGTTCAGGTGCATGGCATAGACCCGAACCTGGTGGACCGTCGCGCCATCGACGTGGTGCAGACGCTCAAGCGCTCGGGCCACGAGGCCTACATCGTCGGCGGCGCCGTGCGCGACCTGCTGCTGGGTCTGCGTCCCAAGGACTTCGACGTGGCCACCGATGCCACGCCCGAACAGGTCAAGAACCTGTTTCGCCGCGCCTTCATCATCGGCAAGCGTTTTCGCATCGTGCACGTGGTCTATGGCCGCGGCCGCGAAAACGAAGTCATCGAGGTGTCCACCTTCCGTGCCTTTCTGGACAACAGCGCGGCCGAGCAGGTCAGCGGCAATGAACGTACCAGCAAGAATCAGCTGGCTGGGCTGAAGCATGCCGTGGATGCCAGCGGCCGCGTGCTGCGCGACAACGTCTGGGGCCCGCAGGACCAGGATGCCACGCGCCGCGACTTCACCATCAACGCCATGTACTACGACCCCGAGACACAGATCGTGGTCGACTATCACGGCGGCATTGCGGACGCCAAGAAGAAGGTGCTGCGCATGATCGGCGATCCGGCCACGCGCTATCGCGAAGACCCGGTGCGCATCATTCGTGCCGTGCGCTTTGCCGCCAAGCTCAGCAGCAAGGGCTTCAAGCTCGAAGCCAAGACCGCCAAGCCTCTGGTCGAGTGCGAGCCGCTGCTGCAGGAAGTGCCGCAAAGCCGCTTGTTCGACGAAATGCTCAAGCTGCTGCAGACCGGTCACGCGCTGGCCTCGGTGGCACAGCTCAAGGAACTGGGTCTGTCGCGCGGCATCTATCCGCTGCTGGACGTGGTCATGGAGCGTGCCGACCATCCCTTCGTGCAGGCCGCACTGATGGACACCGACCGCCGCGTGGCCGAAGGCAAGCCCGTGGCGCCCAGCTTCCTGCTGGCCTGCGTGCTGTGGCAGGACGTCAAGCAGGGCTGGGAAAAGCGTCTGGCCAAGAGCTATCACCCTTTTCCTGCACTGCAGGAGTCGATTGACGAGGTGTTCGATCAGCGTATCGGCGATGTCTCGGGCCGGGGCAAGCTGGCTGCCGATATGCGCGAGATCTGGGTCATGCAGCCGCGCTTTGACAAGCGCACCGGAGCCACTCCGCACTCCATGGTGGCGCAGCCGCGCTTCCGTGCCGGTTTTGACTTCATGCGCTTGCGTGCCGATATCGGCGAGGTCGAGGAAAGCCTGGCCAGCTGGTGGCAGGAGTTCCAGCAGGCCGACGATGCCCAGCGCGATGACCTGATTGCCCAGGCCCGCGACGAGCAGCGCGCCCGCCAGCGTGCCCAGCAGCAGACGGCTCCCAAGGTGCATCGCGTGGCCAAGAAAAAAGCCGAAGGCGAGCAGGACAGCCCGCTGGATCAGGTGGCCGCAGAAGGCGATGCCGCCGCTCCCAAAAAGCGCCGCCGCCGTCGCCGCAAACCATCCGCCGGTGCGGCTCCAGCCGCCGGTGGTGATGAGTAAACCGGTGGCGCTGGCGGCCGACACGGTTGCCGTCGGTCTCGGGGCCAATCTGGGCGATGCACGCCGGACCTTGTCCTGGGCTGTGGCGGCGATGGCCGGGCTGGCCCGGACCGAGCTGCTGGCCGTGTCCTCGCTCTACAGCAGCAAACCCATTGATTCGTCCGGGCCTGACTATCTGAATGCAGTGGCGTTGCTGCGCACCGAACAGGAACCGCTGGATCTGCTGCATGCGCTGCAGGCGATCGAGCAGCAGGCCGGACGCGAGCGTCCCTACCGCAATGCACCCCGCACGCTGGATCTGGATATCGAGTTATGGGGTGATCGGCAGTCGCAGGCTCCCGAGCTGATCCTTCCCCACCCGCGCATGTGGCAGCGAGCCTTTGTGCTGCTGCCGCTGGCCGAAATTGCGCCTGGAAGCGTCAGCACCGAGCAATTGCAGGCCGTGGCAGACCAGGGCATAGCACGCAGCCTGGCCCAGGGCTGGTGGATAGAGCAGTCAGCGTAGTTCTGATTTGATAGCTTCTCGCACTTGCCTGGAAAGCGATTGAGGCTGAAACTACATGAAAAAGCCCCGGAGCCGTCAGGCTGCCGGGGCTTTTTCATCAGCGCCAGGGTCCGTCAGTCGACCTTGGCGCCGGAGGCCTTGACGATAGGCTGGTACTTGGCGCGCTCGGCGGCCATGAACTTGTCGAATTCGGCGGGCGTGGAGCCCACGGGTTCGGCCATCAGTGCGTTGAAGCGGGTCTTGGTTTCCGGTGCTTGCAGGGCATCATTGAAGGCCTTGCTCAGCTTGTCCAGCACGGGCTTGGGGGTGCCGGCCGGGGCAACCAGTCCCCACCAGGTGTCGATGGCAAAACCAGGGTAGCTCTTGGACAGCGCGGGCACGCCGGGCAGCAGCGGTGTGGCGTTGAGCGAAGTCACAGCCAGAGCCACCAGCTTGCCGCTCTTGATATTGGGCGCGGCCGCAGCCAGGTTGTCGATATTGAAGTCCACCTCGCCAGACAGCAAGGCCAGCTGGGCGGGGTTGGCGCCACGGTAAGGCACGTGCAGTGCAAAGATGCCGGCCTTTTGCTTGAGCATCTCGCCTGCCAGATGGCCTGCAGAGCCATTGCCGCCGCTGCCGTAGTTGAGCTTGCCGGGATGGCTCTTGGCGTAGGCGATCAGATCGGCCACGCTATGGATCTTGAGCTGCTCGGCCTTGGCGGCATTCATCACCAGCACATTGGGCACGCGCACCATCTGGGTGATGCCCGCAAAGTCCTTGCCCGCGTCATAAGGCATCTTGGTATAGAGCCAGGGGTTGACGGCATGGGTGGCCGTGGCGGCCAGGCCTATGGTCAGGCCGTCGGGCTGGGCCTTGGCAATGGCATCGGCGCCGATATTGCCGCCGGCACCGGCCTTGTTGTCGATGATGACGACGCCCAGGGAATCGCGCACCCGCTCTGCCAGCGCGCGCGAGGTGATGTCCAGCGGACCACCGGGCGCATAGGGCACGATCAGACGGATGGGTTCTTGGGCCTGGGAGAGGGGAGAGGCCAAGGCAGCAACGGCCGCCATGACCGAGAGAAGGCTGTTTCTACGGTTCATAGAGCTCTATTGTGCAAAAAATTGCAGCGGCTCTGGAACTGGCGGTTACTTGTGCAAGAAAATTGCGCGTAAACCCTGATGCGGCATGGAATGCATCGGGGTTTTCGCAAAACAGCGTTCTTACTTGTCCGCTTCGGAGGTAAAGGCGTCGGCGTAGAACTCTTCGGCTGGTAGCGCGCGTTCGCTGGTATACGCGGTGCGGGCCGAATCCACGACGATGGGGGCACCGCAGGCATAGACCTGGTAGCCGGACAGGTCGGCAAAGTCGTCCAGAACGGCCTGGTGGACAAAGCCGGTACGGCCCGTCCAGGCATCTTCGGCCAGGGCGTCGGAGATCACGGGCACATACCTGAATTGGGGCATGGCGGCCGTGTGCTCGGCAATCCAGCTGGCGTCATACAGGTCGGTGGGGCGGCGGCCACCCCAGTACAGCGTGACGGGGCGGTTGATGCCCTTGTGGAGCATATGCTCGATCAGTGCCTTGATAGGGGCAAAGCCCGTGCCCGAGGCAAGCAGGATGATGGGCTTGTCCGAGTCCTCGCGCAGGAAGAAGCTGCCGAACGGGCCCTCCACACGCAGGATTTCCTTTTCCTTCATGCCGCCGAAGACATGATCGGTGAACTTGCCGCCTTCCATGTGACGGATATGCAGCTCGATGCCGGGCGCCGTCTCCTGCACATGGGGCGCGGTGGCCATGGAGTAGGCTCGGCGGGCACCGTCGCGCAGTATGAACTCCACATACTGGCCGGCGTGGTAGCGGAACTTCTCGCTGGCCGGCAGCTGCAGGCGCACCTGCATCACGTCATGCGACTTCTTCTCGAGCGCGGCCACGCGCACGGGCATCTTCTTGATGGGGAAGGAGCTGGCGTCCGTGACCTGGCGTGACTCCAGCACCACATCGCTGTGAGGCGTGGCGCAGCAGGTCAGCACATAGCCGCCAGCTTCCTCTTCGGCTGTCAGAGCTTTGTCCGAGTGCGTACCGTGGCTGACTTCGCCGCTGAGCTTCTTGCACTTGCAGGAGCCGCAGGCACCGTCCTTGCAGCCATAAGGCAGGCCGACGCCGGTGCGAATGGCCGCGGCCAGAATGGTTTCAGCGCCCTGAGTGGCAAAAGCACGTCCGCTGGGCTGGACGGTAATTTCAAACGAAGCGTGGGCAATCTCGGTCATGACGTTTTGGTTATCCTTGAAGGCGTATCCGGCAGCCTTTTTTGTCGGCGCTGCTGCTGTCGCAGCAACGCCAGTGGCTCCTTAGAACTTGTACGCAGCAGGTCCCGATTTTGCCCTCAAACCAAAGCCCATTGGGCGCGCTGCCAGCGCGCTTTCGTCGTGAACGTCTATTGATCGTCGGCCTCGGCGATGTGGGTCAGCGCGTGTCCCGATTGCTGGCCACTTCAGGCCGCGGCAGGCAGGCAGTCCAGGTGCTGGCCTTGAGCCGCAATCCGGAGCGGGCCGAGCAACTGCATGCCCAGGCCGTGAGGCCTTTGTGGGGGGATCTGGATGATCCGGCCAGCCTGCGCAGGCTGGCCGGTATCGCGACGCGGGTGCTGCATCTGGCTCCGCCACCGGCACCGGCTGCCGGGGATGAGCGCTGGTGGCTCGACACCCGCAGCACGGCGCTGCTGCGGGCGCTGCGCCTGCGCAGCCTGCCGCGCAGCCTGGTCTATGCATCGACCTCTGGCGTTTATGGCGACTGCAAGGGGCAGTGGGTGAGCGAAACCCGATTCGTCGCGCCGACGACTGCCAGAGCGCAGCGCCGCGTGAATGCCGAGCTCGCGGTGCGCTTTGCCGGTCGCTCGGGTCTGCGGACCAGCATCTTGCGCATTCCCGGCATCTACGCCCCCGATCGTGAGGGCGGAACGCCCCGCGCCCGGCTGCAGCGAGGCACGGCCGTGCTGCAGGCCGACGACGACGTCTATACCAACCATATTCATGCCGACGATCTGGCACGTGCCTGCCTGCTCGCCTTGTGGCGCGGCAAGGCGCAGCGCATCTATCACGCCAGCGACGACACGCAGCTGAAGATGGGGGATTACTTCGATCTGGCGGCCGATCTCTACGGCCTGGCCCGCCCGCCGCGCATTTCGCGCGAGCAGGCGCAGACAGAACTGCCTGCGAGCCTGCTGAGTTTCATGAGCGAGTCGCGGCGACTGTCGAATCAGCGGCTCAAGCATGAATTGCGACTCAGGCTACGCTATCCCACGGTGACCGAGGGCCTGCAAAGCTAGGCAGGGCAAAAAGCACGGCCCTCAAAAAATCGCGGGACCAGGCAATGGGCAGCAAGCAAGTAAGCAAGCGTCGCCACGCAGCGAAGCTGTTGTCCCCAGGGGGAAGGCGCACAGCGCCTCAGGGGGATTACGGTATCGGATGAACGCCGCCGCGGTTGTCATAGCAGCGGAAGACATTGCAGTTGACGATCTTGGCGGGCGGCTGCGATGGCGTGGGACGTGCCGGCGGGTAGCGGTTGGGATGGCCATAGCCCCACTGCGGGCGGTTGATGGCATTGGGCTGCAGCGCCCGGCTTTGCTGCAGCTGCTGGTAGGCAGCTGCGCCCAGGCAGCTCATCTCCATCTGGGCCTGGGCCGCCTGGCTGCGCTCTCCCCAGGTGGCTGGGTCGGGGCTGGCTTCGGCCAGTATCGCGTTGTAGCGCTCGCGGGCCTGGCGGCAGGCGGGCGTGTTTTCCAGATTGGCCCCGGCCCGGGCCTGGGCTCTGTCTGCGGCCTCGCGTTCCTTGCGCTCCTGCTCTTCACGCTGACGGCGCTGGGCATCGTCGCGCGCCATCTGGGCCTTGCTGCGCTCCCGCGCCTGGCTGGCATTGGCACGCTCGGCCGCAATTTCCTCGGCGCTTTGTGCCGCCTGAATCTGCGTGCTCATTTCGCCCGAGATGCAGCGGCCATTGGTATAGGTCACCTCGCCGGTCTTGGCATCGACACAGCGCATGACCTGAGCCTGGGCCGAGCCTGCGATCAGCGCCCAGCCCAGCAGCAAGCCCAGCGGCAGCTTGCGCATGGTGACGGCGGGAGATAGGGGCTCTGGCATGACCGCTCCTTCAAAGGCGTTTGAGTGCCTGCAAATTATGAGGTGGCGGCAGGAAAAGCAGAAGCGGTGCCGTGCTGCAGCATCCGGTCAGCGCCAGTCACCGCGAGGAGGAAAGCCCTGTTGCTGACCTTCGCGCTGGCGTTGCTGCTGGCGCTGATCGCGGTCTTGCTGCTGGCGGTCGCGGGCCTGTTGCTGGCGATCGCGTTCGGCCTGCATGCGGTCACGCTCGCGTTGCTGCGATTGCTGTTGCTGCTCGCGCTCCTGCTGGCGGCGCATCTGGTCCTGATCGCGACGATTCTGAGACTGCTGACGATCCCATTCGCGACGCTGCTGATCCCGGTCGCGTTCCATCTGACGTTGCCATTGCTCGCGATCGCGCATGTTCTGGGCGCGATCGCGTTCCAGCTCGCGCTGGCGCTCCCATTGACGGCGCTCACGTTCGCGCCATGCCCAGTCATTGCGGTCCTGGCCCTGGTACACAGGGTAGGCGGGATAGGCCGGATAGGCGGGCTGGGTGCTGTAGATGGTGGTGGAGCCATAGCTGCCACCGTAGCCGCCGCCATAGCCAGAGTCATACTCGCCGGGAACCGCGCAGGCTGTGCACAGCACGGCCAAAGCCCCCATGCTGGCCCAGCGTGTGGAGGTGGACATCAATGCCTGCAGGGATGGTTTCATGGCGTGTCTGGTGAGGTGTGGGGGCGCAATGCCCTGTGCTCTTAACGTCCGGCGGCTATTCCAGGTTGACTTCACGACGCTGTATGCTCATCAAATGAGAGCTCGTTTCGCTTTGTGGCTGTGCGTTAAGGGTGGTTTTTTCTTGATTTTTCAGATTGACACCATAGTGACCCTTTTGCCAAAAGCGCTGCCAAAGCGTCGCTAGAATGACTTCGTCTTGTGGTGAATCCAGGTTCACCGCAAAGCAGCGTTCTCAGGGCGGGGTGCAATTCCCCACCGGCGGTATCTGTGGCAATGCCTTGCATTGACTGCAGCAGCCCGCGAGCGCCTGCAGTCTCGCCAGAGCCAGCAGGGTCAGCAGATCTGGTGAGATGCCAGAGCCGACGGTCATAGTCCGGATGAAAGAGATCGCGCAGCATCGGTCCGTGATGCAGCTGTCGCTGCCGCATGGGCGGGTGTATTAGCGCACGCCCTGATTCATTGGAATTTTCTGGAAATACCACCATGAATCAGACCCCCATCTCCATGAACTTTGCCACTCACGCGACTTCCGAGGGTACGCCCTGGAAGGCTGTGGCCGGCCGCAGCCGCATTGCCATCATCAGCGCCAGCTGGCACACCGAAGTGGTCTACCAGGCCCGCGATGCGGCCCAGGCCGAACTCCAGGCACAGGGCGTGCAGGCAGGCAACATCACACATTTCAGCGTGCCCGGTGCCTTTGAAATCCCGCTGCTGGCCAAGAAGCTGGCGCAAAGCGGTCGTTTCGATGCAGTGATCGCCACGGCACTGATCGTCAACGGCGGCATCTATCGCCACGAATTCGTGACCACGGCCGTGATCGACGGCCTGATGCGCGTGCAGATGGACTCCGAAGTGCCCGTGTTCTCCGCCGTGCTGACGCCGCGCGACTTTCACGAGCATGGCGATCATGTGGAGTTCTTCCGCCAGCACTTCGTGAAGAAGGGCGTGGAAGTGGCCCATGCCTGCCTGAGCACGCTGGACCAGCATGCCAAGGTGGATGCGCTCCTGCAGGCCAAGGCTGCCTGAGCGGCAGGTGTCGATGAAGGAACGCCCCAGTCTGGGGCGTTTTTCTTTGGCGCTGCTGCCATTTCGCGAGCAAGGGCGTGCGGCGGGTTTTTCCAGCACAGCCCGGGGCGCTTGCCGATCCCTGAAAACACTGATTGTTGTGCCGGTGTAGCACTCGCTGCACCTATGTGATTGCCTCATTGCCAATTGCCTGTCGCGGGGCATAAGGTTGCGTCTTGTCTCAACCGAGTGGAGTGCGCAATGAAGAATTTTGGCAAGTTGTGTATCGCGACAGTCGTAGCAGGTATGGCAGGGGGCGTGATGGCCCAGGAGCAGATCATCAAGATCGGCCATATCGGCCCGACCTCCGGCCCTCAGGCTCACTTCGGCAAGGACGATGAAAACGGCGTGCGCATGGCCATTGAGGACCTGAACGCCAAGGGCATGGAAATCGGCGGCAAGAAGGTCAAGTTCGTGCTGGTGGCCGAAGACGATGTGGCCGATCCCAAGCAGGGCACGGCAGCTTCGCAAAAACTGTGCGATGACAAGGTGGCCGGTGCAGTGGCCTTTGTGAACTCCGGTGTGGCGATTCCTTCTTCCAAGGTCTTCCAGGACTGCGGCATTCCCATGATCACGGGCGCTGCGACCAATCCCGACCTGACCAAGCCCGGCTGGAACACCACCTACCGCGTGATTGCCAACGACAACGCCCTGGGTGCGGCGCTGGCCAGCTATGCGGCCAAGAATCTCAAGCTCAAGAACGTGGCCGTGATCGACGACCGCACGGCCTACGGCCAGGGCCTGGCCAATGTGTTCAAGAAGGATGCCGCAAAGCACGGCATCAAGATCGTGGCCAACGAGTTCACCAACGACAAGGCCACGGACTTCATGGCCATTCTGACCTCCATCAAGGCCAAGAAACCCGATGCCATCTTCTACGGCGGCATGTACGGCCAGGCCGGCCCCATGCTGCGCCAGATGGCCCAGCTGGGCATGAACGACGTCAAGATGTTCGGCGGTGACGGCATTTGCGTGACCGAGCTGGCCAAGGTGGCTGCCGGCGCCAAGCCGCTGGAGAACGTGGTCTGCGCCGATGGCGGAGCCTCCATTGCCAAGATGCCTGGCGGCACGGAGTGGAAGAAGCGCTATGACGCCAAGTATCCCGGCCAGTTCCAGGTCTACAGCCCCTATTTCTATGACGGCACCATGCTGCTGGCCGACGCCATGAAGCGTGCCAATTCATGGGACCCCAAGGTCTATATCCCCTTCCTGCAGAAGTCCGACTATTCGGGTGTGACCTCCAAGATCCAGTTCGAGAAGAATGGCGAGATGAAGAACCCCAGCTATACGCTGAGCCGCTATGTGAACGGCAACAAGATGCCTATCGACCTGAACTGATTGCCTTGAGTGCACCGGGCCATGTGGTGTGGCCTGTTTTGCAAAGCCTGCGGATGCCTCGCATTTGCAGGCTTTTTTGCTTTCGGCCTTTGGGGCAGGCATGGATGGTTGCTGGCTGGGGCATTGCACGCGAAAGGATTGCGCTAGCTCTGCATGCCCCGGAGCTGCGCAAAATACTGGCGCAGCACCTCGATGGCCTCGCGCACCTTGGCGGGCAGGCTGTCGCGGCTGGCGGTGACAGCCCAGATATCCAGCATGCCCATATCCCAGTCAGGTAGCAGGCGCACTAGGCTGCCCGTCTCCAGACTTGCCGCCACGTCATGGGCCGAGAGCAGGGCAAGCCCCAGGCCCGCTTCGCAGAACTGCTGCACCGCGCCGCGATGGTTGCTGACCATGAGCGGCCGCACCTGCAGCCGGTACTCCTGCGCCGTGCCCTGCTGACGCCACAGAAAGTCGGCCTGAGGATCGTCACTGCGGCTCATGTCCAGCCAAGGCAGATGTGCCAGCTCGCTGGGGTGTCGAGGCGTGCTGCCGTTGGCCTTGATCCAATGCGGCGAGGCGCAGAGCACGGTGGCGCTGCGTCCCAGGTGGCGGGCCACCCAGCTGGAATCCTGCAGATTACCGAAGCGCAGCGCCAGATCCACGCGCGCCTGGATCAGGTCTATGGGAGCGTCATCCATCAGCAGGCGCAGCCGTAGCTCAGGGTGCATGGACAGCCACTTGCCCAGCGCCGGGGCCGCATGCTGGGTAAAGCCGGCCGGGGCGGCCAGACGCAGCTCGCCGCTGGGGCGCTGATGCTCGGCGGCCAGCTCGGCGCGGGCTCGGCTGGCGGCCTCGCACATGGCGGCGCACTGTATGTAGAAGCGCTGGCCGGCATCCGTCAGCGTGAGCTGGCGCGTGGAGCGGTGCAGCAGCGTCAAGTCAGCATCGTGCTCCAGCTGACGGATATGCTGGCTGACCGCCGAGGGCGTCATGTCGAGCTGGCGGGCGGCTGCGCTCATGCTGCCGCGCTCCACCACGGCGGCAAAAATGGCCATGCGTCTGAAATCTTCCATGGGGCTATTTTGAAGTGCTACTTCAAGGTCATGGTGGCTGAAAGGGGTTTTTCTCGCAATTAATGCCGATTAATCTTTAGCCCTGTTGAAGATACAAGGAGTTTTTCATGAAAGTTGCATTGATTGGCGCCACGGGTTTTGTCGGTGCCGGATTGCTGGATGAGTTGCTGCGTCGCGGTCATGAAGTCGTGGCCCTGGTACGCAAGCCCGAGGCCGCTGCAGCGCGCGAACATGTGCAGTTCGTCAAGGCTGACGTGCTCAATGCCGACGAGGTGCAGCGCGCCGTGACCGGCTGCGATGCCGTGGTCAGCGCCTATAACGCAGGCTGGAGCAATCCCAATATCTATGACGATTTCATGCAGGGATCGCGTGCCATCGTGCAAGGTGTCAAGGCTGCGGGCATCAAGCGTTATCTGGTCGTGGGCGGAGCCGGCAGTCTGTATGTGAATGGTCAGCAACTAGTGGATTCGCCCGATTTTCCGGCCTTCATCAAGCCCGGCGCCTCGGCGGCGCGCGACATGTTTGCCGAGCTGCAAAAGGAGGCCGCTCTGGACTGGACCATGCTGAGCCCGGCCGTGGGCTTCCATGGCGGCTCCGATGCGCAGTCCAGGGGGCGAACCGGTCAGTACCGCACGGGCAAGGATGAACCTTTGGTGCAGGCTGATGGTCAGCCTGGCGATATTTCGGTGCAGGATCTGGCCGTGGCGCTGATCGATACACTGGAGCAGGGCCTCCATGTGCGTGAGCGCTTCACGGTGGCCTATTGATTCTGCGGCAGCTTGGGTCTGCGCTTTACCTGGGGCGCAAGCGCCCGGGGCACTTGAGCTGCCGCGGATGGCGGTGCGTGTCTGCATAAGGTAAGCGCGAGCGCTATCCGGCAGTTGTTTCTATAGTGGTGCTTTCAGCGACGGAAACGCCCATGAGTTCACAGTCGTCACTGCGCACTGCGGTCAAGGCCATGGCCGTGTTCGAGGCCACCAAAGGCGTTGCGGCGCTATTGGGGTTGTGGGGCGTGCTGAGTCTGCTGCACCATGATATCCACCGGCTGGTGCTGGAGTTGATCGGCCATATGGGCCTGTCGCCTCAGCAACGCTATCCGGCCCTGCTGCTGCACGCCGCAGATGCCCTCAACGTCACGCCCGTCAGTACATTGGTGTTGCTCGGCTGTCTCTATGCGGCTGTGCGCTTCATCGAGGCCTGGGGGCTGTGGCGGGACAAGGCCTGGGGGGAGTGGTTCGGCGTACTGGCCAGCACCGTGTACCTGCCGTTTGAGCTGCTCCATCTGCTGCATCGCAGCAGTTGGCAGGCGATGCTGGTGCTGGCCTTCAATATTGCACTGGTTCTGGTGCTGCTGGCCAGGCTCATTCAGAAGCGCAGGCAGGTCCTCGTCCCTGCAACGGCTGCGGAATAAGCGGACCGCACGCCCTATTTGACGCATGGGCGCGCACAATTCGGTCTTTATGCTGCGTTGCAGCAAGCTGCAAATTCATGACAGAGCCCCTAGCCTCTCCGATCTCCACCTCGATATCTCCTGCCCGATCCCCCGCCCAGGCCTGGCTCAGCGTGATTGCGCTGGCGCTGGGCGCTTTTGTCTTCAACACCAGCGAGTTCGTGCCCGTCGGTCTGCTCAGCAGCATTGGCGCCAGTTTCGGGATGCAGGTGGAGCAGGTGGGGCTGATGCTCACCATTTATGCCTGGGTGGTGGCGCTGGCCTCGCTGCCCTTCATGCTGCTTACACGCAAGATGGAGCGGCGCAAGCTGCTGATGGGCGTGTTCGCGGTGTTCGTGCTCAGCCATCTGCTCTCGGGTGTGGCCTGGAGCTATGCGTCCCTGCTCATCAGCCGTATCGGCATTGCGCTGTCGCATGCGGTGTTCTGGTCCATCACGGCGTCGCTGGCCGTGCGGGTGGCGCCTCCGGGCAAGAAGGCCATGGCGCTGAGCCTGCTGGCCACAGGTACTTCCGTGGCCATGGTGCTGGGTATTCCGCTGGGCCGCATCGTGGGTGAATGGCTGGGCTGGCGCATGACGTTTCTGGCCATTGGCGCGGTGGCGGCGGCGGTGATGCTGGTGCTGGGCAAGCTGTTGCCTCGGCTGCCCAGCGAGAACGCAGGCTCCCTGTCCAGTGTGCCCATGCTGTTCAGGCGCCCGGCCCTGGTTGGCATCTATGTGCTGCTGGTGCTGGTGATTACCGGCCAGTTCACGGCCTACAGCTATATCGAGCCTTTTGTGCAGGACATTGCCGGCCACGCCGGCGATGTGACCACGGCCGTGCTGCTGCTGTATGGCGGCATGGGCATTGTGGGCAGCGTGCTGTTCGGCTGGTTTGGTCTGCGCTTTCCGCGCGGCTTTCTGCTGGCGTCCATCGGCGTGCTGGCGCTGAGTCTGTTGCTGCTGGTCATGAGCAGCACGCATGTCTGGAGCCTGTATCTGCAAAGCTCGGTCTGGGGCATTGCCATGATCTGCTTTGCACTGTCCATGCAGTCCAAGGTGCTGAATCTGGCGCCCGATGCCACCGATGTGGCCATGTCCATGTTCTCGGGCATTTTCAATATCGGCATTGGCGGCGGCGCACTGCTGGGCAGCATCGTCAGCCAGCAATGGGGCATGACGCATATCGGCCTGGTGGGAGGCCTGCTGATTGCCATGGGCGGCGCGCTCTGGTTGTTCATGATGCTCAAGCTGGCCGACAGCTTCCGTTTGAAGTCCTAGTTTTGTATACAAAACTGGCCTGACTCTTGCATGGGTGGTTTGTCTCAAACTTTTTAGAGAGGAAACCATCCATGAAAGCGTTTGCCGCTACCTTCACCACCATCGCCCTGGCTGCGGCCAGCCTGTCGGCCCAGGCACAGAGTTCCGTGCAGCTCACAGGCACCATCGATAGCTATGCGGGCTCCATGAAGCTGGCAGGGCAAGAACGCGTGGCTTCGGTCGGCTCCGGCGGCCTGACCACTTCGTGGTGGGGTGCGAAAGGCGTGGAGGATCTGGGCGGCGGTCTCAAGGCCGACTTCAATATCACCAGCTTTTTTCGTGCCGATACCGGTACCCCAGGTCGCTTTGATGCCGACCCCTTTTTCTCGCGTGATGCCAATGTGGGCCTGGCCGGCAGTTTCGGCCGTGTCAGCCTGGGCCGTGGCCTAGCGCCGAACTTTCTGCCTACGGTGCTGACCAATCCGTTTGGCGATTCCTTCACGGTCTCGCCGCTGGTGTTGCATGCGAATATGACGACGGCAGCCTGGGGAGCGGACAGCCTGACCACGGCATCCAACACCGGCTGGAGCAACCAGATCCTGTATTCGACCCCCAGCTTTGGCGGCCTCAGGGCCAATGTGCATTACCAGTTCGGCGAGCAGACCAGCAGCGGCAACAAAGGCAAGAAGAATGTGGGCCTGAACCTGATGTACTCGGGCGGCCCGCTGAGCCTGACCGCCTTCTATGAGCGCGCGCAGATCAACAACCCGGTATCGCTGGCGGTGATGCCGACCAAGAGCAACTGGATGGTGGGCGGCAGCTATGACTTCAGCGTGGCCAAGCTCTATGCCACTTACGGCCAGGCCAAGATCAACGTCCAGGATCGCGAGAACACCACCTACTCGCTGGGTCTGGACATTCCCGTCAGCGGCACGCCTGGAACCTTCAAGGCTGCGGCTGCACGCACCAAGTCGGAAGTGGGCAATGTCAGCGGCACACGCACCACCGTCAGCCTGGGCTACGACCATTTCCTGTCCAAGCGCACCGATGTCTATGCCGTGGCCATGTATGACCGCGTGAGCATGGACATTCCCAACAAGTCCGGCACCAGCGCCCTGGTGGGTATCCGTCACCGTTTCTGAGAACCGGTCTTGCATTGCACCAGTTTCATGCATGAGCACTTGGCTTGTGCATGAGGCGGGGCAAAGAAAAAGTCCTCGCCGGTATGAGCCGGCGAGGACTTTTCTCATGTGCAGCAGACGCTTATTCGTCCATCTTCAGATTCTGCTTTTGCACCACGTTCTTGTAGACGGCCAGCTCTTCGGCCATCTGCTTGGCAAAGGCTTCGGGGGTGTCGGCCATGATGATGGAGCCGCTTTCCTCGATGCGCTTCTTCACGTTGGGGTCCTGCACGGCCTTGCGCACTGCGGCGTTGATCTTGGCCACGACATCCTTGGGCAGGTTCTTGGGGCCGACGATGCCGTAGTACGCCATGCGGTTGACCTGGGGCAGACCGATTTCCTTGAAGGTGGGCACATCAGGCAGGGCGGCCACGCGCTGAGGGGCTGCCACGACCAGGGCCGTGAGACGCTTTTCCTTCACAAAGGGCAAAGTGGAGGGCAGGTTGTCGAAAATCAGCGGCACCTGACCGGCCACGGTGTCGTTGAGCGCAGGGCCCGAGCCACGGTAGGGCACGTGGGTCATCTCGGTCTTGGTTTCCAGCTTGAACATTTCCATCATCAGGTGGGTGATGGAGCCCAGGCCGGGCGAAGCGTAGGAGTACTTGGCGGGATGGTTCTTGATCTCGGCCAGGAAGCTCTTGTAGTCCTTGCCGGCGAACTTGGGGTTGGCCGCAATGATGTTGGGCGTGGCGGCAATGTTCACGATGGGCGTGAAGTCGGTGGCCACGTTGTAGGGAATCTTGGGGTTGATGGCCGGGTTGGTCGCCGTGGTGGAGACGGTGGCAATGCCCAGGTTGTAGCCATCGGGTGCCGCGCGGGCGGTTTCGGAGGCGCCGATGCTGCCGCCGCCGCCGCCCTTGTTTTCCACCACCACGGACTGGCCCAGTTCGCGGCTCAGCGGCTCGGCAATGATGCGGGCGATCAGATCGGTCGTGCCGCCAGCGGCAAAGGGAACCAGCAGGCGGATGGGCTTGTTGGGATAGGCTCCTTGTGCCTGTGCAGCGCCGCAAAAAGCCATGGCAGCCAGAACGGTGGCTGTGAACTTGAACATCAATGTCTCCTTGGAAAGTGTGATTGGCAGTGCATCTCTGGTGAAATTGCCTGCGGTTTTCGGGGCTTGGGCCCTCTTTTGTTGTCAGGAGGTTGCTTTGGCCATGAAGGCCTCAAACCACTCCTTGCTCATGCAACGCAGCAATGGCGTTGTCATCAAGTCCGATTTCGCGCAGCACCTCATCGGTGTGCTGGCCCAGTGCGGGCGGGGCGTTGCGGTAAGTCACCGGCGTGGCCGACAGACGTATGGGGTTGGCGACGGTGGCAATATGGCCAATGCCGTCACAGGCGTTGCGCGGCAGACTTTTCTGAATGCCGCGTGCCTTGACCTGAGGGTCTTCAAAGGCCTGGGCAATGGTGTTGATGGGGCCGCATGGCACGGCTTTGTCTTCCAGCAGCGCAATCCAGTCAGCCGTGCTGCGTTCAAGCATCTGTGGCTTCATCAACTCCAGCAGTGCCGCACGGTTCTGTACACGGGCGGTATTGGTGGCAAAGCGTGCATCCAGAGCCCAGCCGTCCTGGCCGATGGCTGCGCAAAAGCGCGCGAACTGACCGTCATTGCCGATGGCCAGCAGCACATTGCCGTCCAATGTCGGAAAGTCCTGATAGGGAGCGAGGCTGGGGTGGGTATTGCCGGCGCGGCCCGGCGCCTGGCCGGTGGCCAGAAAACCTGCAGCCTGGTTGGCCAGCACGGCCATGCCCACATCCAGTAGCGCCATATCGATGTACTGGCCCTGGCCGGTGCCGTTTCTCGCATTGTCGCGGGCGTTGAGTGCAGCCAGGATGGCATTGCTGGCATACAGCCCCGTGAACACGTCGATCACGGCCACGCCGACCTTGAGCGGACCTCCGCCGGGTTCGCCATCCGCATGGCCGGTGATGCTCATCAGGCCGCACATGGCCTGCACCATGAGGTCATAGCCGGCGCGCTCGGCATAAGGGCCATCCTGGCCGAAACCCGTGATGGAGCAGTAAACCAGGCGCGGGTTCAGCGCCTTGAGACTGTCATAGTCCAGGCCGTATTGCGCGAGCCCTCCGGTCTTGAAGTTCTCCACCACCACATCGGCCTCTTGCGCCATGCGCTGCAGCAGGGCCCGGCCCTCGGGGTGTGCCATGTCCACAGTGAGGCTGCGCTTGTTGCGGTTGCAGGCCGTGAAGTAGCTGGCCTCGCGCGTGTCGTTGCCCGCATCGTCCCTGAGGAACGGAGGCCCCCAGTGGCGTGTGTCGTCGCCGGCAACCGGGCGCTCCACCTTGACCACGTCGGCCCCCAGATCGGCCAGCATCTGAGTGGCCCAGGGGCCCGCCAGCACGCGGGAAAGATCCAGCACCTTGATGCCTGCCAGTGCGCCCATGGGAGTGGTGGAGCTTGCGTTCATGTCGGATGATTCCGTAAAGCGAAACAATGAAATAAATAGCTGCTTGCGCTTTATTTGTCTGGGTTCTGAGCTGAAAACTATTCAAAACCCAGACAAATCAAACGGTACTAGCTCGTTAATAGATAGTGAGCAGAAGGTGTCGGTGACAGCAATCTTTGCCATCATCCCGAGGCCAGGGCAACAAGCAAGGGCCTGGGTGGCCCCGCCGCCCCGCAGCGAGGTTGCCGTCCCCCTCCGGCGCGAAGCGCCAGAGAGGGGGAAGCGGCGGGGCCGCCTAGGCGCAGCCGCTCTGGGGGTGCTATCAGTTCGCAAACGCCGCGATACCGGTCTGGGCGCGACCCAGAATCAGCGCATGCACATCGTGCGTGCCTTCGTAGGTGTTCACCACTTCCAGGTTCACCAGGTGGCGAGCCACACCGAACTCGTCGCTGATGCCGTTGCCGCCCAGCATGTCGCGCGCCATGCGGGCGATGTCCAGCGACTTGCCGCAGTTGTTGCGCTTGACCAGAGAGGTGATCTCGATCACGTTCTGGTGCTCGTCCTTCATGCGGCCCACGCGCAGCGCGGCCTGCAGGCCCAGCGTGATTTCGGTCTGCATATCGGCCAGCTTCTTCTGGATCAGCTGGTTGGCAGCCAGGGGGCGACCGAACTGCTTGCGGTCCAGCGTGTACTGGCGGGCGGTGTGCCAGCAGTCTTCTGCCGCACCCAGCGCGCCCCAGGCAATGCCGAAGCGGGCGCTGTTCAGGCAGGTGAATGGGCCCTTGAGGCCGCGAACCTCGGGGAAGGCGTTTTCTTCGGGGCAGAACACATCGTCCATGACGATTTCGCCGGTGATGGAAGCGCGCAGGCCCACCTTGCCGTGGATGGCGGGGGCGGACAGGCCCTTCATGCCCTTTTCCAGCACAAAGCCGCGGATCTGGCCCACAGTGCCGTCCTCGGAGACTTCCTTGGCCCAGACCACGAACACGTCGGCCACAGGGCTGTTGGTGATCCACATCTTGTTGCCCTTGAGGCGGTAGCCGCCGTCGACCTTGTAGGCGCGTGTGGCCATGGAGCCAGGGTCGGAGCCGTGGTCGGGCTCGGTCAGGCCGAAGCAGCCGATGAACTCGCCCGAAGCCAGCTTGGGCAGGTATTTCATCTTCTGCGCTTCGGTGCCGAATTCGTTGATGGGCACCATCACCAGCGAGGACTGCACGGAGGCCATGGAACGGTAGCCCGAATCAACACGCTCGATCTCGCGCGCCACCAGGCCGTAGCTCACATAGTTCAGACCCGCGCCACCGTATTGCGTGGGGATGGTGGGGCCCAGCAGGCCCAGCTCGCCCATCTCGCGGAAGATGCTGACGTCCACGGACTCGTTGCGGAACATGGCTTGCACGCGAGGCTTGAGCTTGTCCTGGCAGTACTCGCGCGCTGCGTCGCGGATCATGCGCTCGTCTTCGGTCAGTTGCTGGTCGAGCTGGAAGCAGTCGTCCCACTGGTAGCCATTGGCCATGTTCATCTCCTGAATGCAAGGTGTCGGGTTGCAGGCGTATTTCCGCCTGAGTGCTTGCACACATATTAGGTTCGCAGAACAGGGGCTGGCAAACGATGAATAATCATCTATGGATGAGTAAAACGCATGTATAAACGAATTATTCAGGGTTTCCCCGTTGTTTTGAGATTGATTGATGCGTTCTAAGCACAAGAGATATGCGCAGAGTTCTCCCTTCCACCCAGGCTCTGGCCTGCTTTGAATCGGCTGCCCGCCATGTCAGCTACACCAAGGCTGCACAGGAGTTGTCGCTGACGCAAAGTGCCGTTTCGCGGCAGATCATTGCGCTGGAGGAGTTTGTGGGCGTGGCGCTGTTCAAGCGCACACGCCACGGCGTGCTGCTCACCGATGCGGGACTGCATTACGCCAAGCAGGTGGGACGCTGGCTGCAGGGGCTGGAGCGCGACACGCTGGACCTGATGAGTCACCAGGGCGAGGGCGGCCCCATCAATCTGGCGGCCGTGCCCACTTTCGCCACGCGCTGGCTGCTGCCGCGCCTGCCGCAACTGGCACAGCAGCACCCAGACATTACTGTGCATATCGATGTGCAGACCCGGCCTTTCCTGTTTGCCGACACGGTGTTCGATGCCGCTCTCTACGCGGGCACGCCCGAGCAGGTGGCACGCTGGCCCGGCGTGCAGGCGCAGTGGCTGATGGACGAAGAGGTCGTGCCCGTGTGCAGCCCGCAACTGCTGGCCACGGCCCAGCAGCGCGATCCGGGCCGCGCCTGGCTGCCGGTGGGCCCCGAGGTGATTGCGCGCCTGCCGCTGCTGCAGCAAAGCACGCGCCCCCAGGGCTGGCGCCAGTGGTTCGACGCGATGCATATCGATGCACCGCGCGCGCTCGACGGCATGCGGCTCGAGCTGTTTTCCATGCTGGCCGTGGCTGCCAGCCAGGGTCTGGGCGTGGCGCTGATCCCGCCCATGCTGATCGAGCAGGAGATTGCGCGCGGCGACCTCATCGTCGCCTGCCCCCAGCCGCTGCGCGGCAACCGCGCCTATTACCTGGTCACGCCCGAGTTGGCGGCCGAGGCACAACCGTCGCCGGCGCTGAGGGTGTTCAGCCAGTGGCTGCAGGGCCGCGCACAGGAAATTCGCGGTGGAAAAACAGCGTGATTGAACTGGTTGCGTTATGTCTTTTTCAAGGCGGAGCCTGAAGCCCTGATGAGTAGCAGTACATCGGCAGCGATGCGCTGCATCCAGTGGCTCTGGCTCTTGAGGATTGGCTCGGTAAAGGCTCTGCTGAAGGTTGGGCGCACGATCTGTGCGTAATTGAGGCTGCCCAGAATAATGGTCAGCAAAGCAACGGCAGCGATGTCTTGACGCAGCAATCCGGCGGACTGACCTTCCTCGATCAAGGCCACACTCTGGAACAAAAAGGTCTCTAGCGGCCGGGTATGAGCCTGCTCAATGCGCTCGGAATTGTCCAGCAGCTCGCGAGTAATGAGTTTGAAGCCCGAAGGGCGGGCCTGCATCCATTCGATCTGCAGCAAGATGAAGGCCTGCAGGCGCTGTTGCAGCAGGTCCTCGGACCGGACGCCTTGCTCCATGCGCTGCATCAGCTCGTGTGCCTGAGCCTCGAGCACGGTGCGGTACAGCACTTCCTTGCTGGGAAAGTGGTGCAGCAGGCCGGGGTTGCCAATCTGGCAGTCACGGGCGATGGCCGATAGTGATGCCCCCTGAAATCCGTGGTCGGCGAAATGCTGTTCGGCACGATCCAGGATCAGTTCTTTACGAGAGAGCGGTTTGCAGGGCATCCAGTGATTATAGAAACGGGAGGATGCAGGCCGGAAGGCGGCGCGTGTGCTGTGGCTCGTTCAGTTGATGGCCCGCTCTTGTCCCGCCCAGTACGGCGCGCGCAGTTGGCGCTTGAGCAGCTTGCCTGATTCCGTGCGCGGTAGGCTTGTCAGAAACT
Organism: Comamonas thiooxydans; assembly: GCF_002157685.2. Lineage (NCBI taxonomy): Bacteria > Pseudomonadati > Pseudomonadota > Betaproteobacteria > Burkholderiales > Comamonadaceae > Comamonas > Comamonas thiooxydans. Next base: position 4,499,356 of record NZ_AP026738.1, on the reverse strand, counting down.
CCACGCTTTTCGGGCACTTGAAGTGCGCTACTTGCTCGCGCATGAAATTGATCAACTCGTCTTCGCTGAGTGTGGTTCCGGGGCGCAGTACGACGCAGGCCTTGACGGACTCGCCCCAGACGGGATCTGGCACGCCGATGATGGCTCCGTCCGCTATGGCCGGGTGTTTCATCAAGGTGTTCTCCAACTCCGCTGGGTATATGTTCTCGGCGCCGGAAATGATCATGTCCTTGATGCGGTCACTGAGGAATAGATAGCCGTTGAGCAGGTAGCCGGCGTCACCCGAGCGGAACCAGCCGCCCAGGGCGTCGCGGCCTTCGGGATAGACCTCTTGGGTGGCTTCGGGCTTTTGCCAGTACTCGTGAAAATTGCGGTCACTGCGAATCCAGACCTCACCGACCTGGCCGTCCTCCAGCTCTGTGAGGGTGACGGGATCCACAATACGCAGTTCCGTGCGCGGCAGTGGGCGTCCTCCCGAGCGCAGTAGTCCAGCAGCTTTGCGGTGGTCTTCGGGGGTGAGGTTGGTGACGACGCCTGCAACTTCAGTCAGTCCATAGATCTGTGAGAAATCGCAGTTAAATCGTTGCATGGCTGCTTGCAGCACGGGCTCGGTGATGGGAGAGCCTCCATAAGCGATGAGTTTGAGCCGGCTGAAATCAAGGTCAGTATTGGCTGGCTCGGCCAGCAGGAAGTTGATCATGGCAGGCACCAGGAGTACATGCGAGATCGACTGATTGGACAGGGCAGCGAGAAAGCTTGCGGGCTTGAAGTCTCGAAAGGCCACGCACCGGCAACCCATATACACAGGAAACAGCAGAATCAGCAGGCCGGCGATGTGAAAGATGGGCACTACGTGGCCCAGCACGGAATGAGGCTCAAGGCCCCAGGCCTCGGTGGTGACTTGGCAGGCAGATAGCAGGCTCTTGTGGGTGAGCACCACGCCCTTGGGCTGGCCGGTGGTGCCTGAGGAATAGATGTGAATCGCGGCCCGGTGGGCCTCCAGGGTGGTAGCGGGTAATTGGTCGCTAAACGCTGCGAGCCAGGAGCCCAGCCGTTGGTGTTCGGGATCGGCACCATCTGTCGTAAAGATGCGCAGTCCTGACGAAGTACTGCGAGCGTCGATACGGTCCAGAAACTCCGTGTCGATGATCAGCACGTGGGCGTCTGAATCTTCAAGCACAAAGCGCACCTCATCCACGCTGAAGCGCCAGTTGATCGGCATGCCAACGGCACCGATTTTCATGCAGGCAAAAATCAGCAGGGCGGAATCAATCTGGCTCTTGCTCAGCAAAGCAACCCGGTCCTGCGGTCCCACCCCCAGTGATTTCAGCGCGTTCGCCAACTGGTTGGTCTGGCGGTTCATCTCCGCAAAGCTGACGGTTCGGAGGCCGGCAGTGAACAGGGCGGTTTGCGGGGATTGCTCTGCTTGCTGCATCAGGCAGTCGATCAGATTCTGGGCGCTCATGGCTTATCTCCTGAAATGCTGTGTGGGTCTCAGCAGGTGGTCGTGGCTCAATCAAACGCAGAGGCAAATGCACAGGGAAGGGGTCAGCTAGTGGCTGTCTTCACAGGCTTATGGGTCTGAGGGCTGGGTTGGAGTGAGTCCAGCTGTTGTTGGAGCTGCGTGTGAAAGCGGGGCGCGCTGTACTCGAAAGAGCCAAAGGTGAGGTTGTCATTGGCGCCTGAGGCCAGGCCGGCCTGTATGGACTCTGCGAGGGCGTAGTCTTCGGCCAGAGTCCGGCGGTACAGGTCCACGTTGGCGTTCCAGTACGCAGCGGCCTTGTCCGTGGCGGGCTCTGTCGGAATCAGTGTGATCTCATGAATCCGTGTGCGGGAGGCGCTGAGCGGCTCCAGGTAGCTGAGCTGCCCGTGGTCGGGCTGGACCAGGATCATCGTGTTGGGAAAGAAGTAGTAAGTCAGGTTGCCGTACTTGCGCGGGTCGAAGCCGTTTGCTTCGGGTTGCTCTTTTGGAAAGCGGGACTTGATGAGGTACAAGCGCCGGTGCAGGTCAAATTCGTCCACCAGTTGCAGGTTGTTCATGAACATGTGGGCAATGGTCTGGCGGTGCGCAACCTTGAAGTGATAGGCTTCAAAGATGCCATCTATCAGCAGCTTCCAGTTGGCGTTGACTTCGAGCGAGCGCTGCGCATAGGACACGGGGGAGTGGAGCCCGTCCAGCGACTCCAGGTTCTCCATGAGCGGGCCCAGGTGTGTGCCGATATCTCTGATGGGTGATGTGGGGTCAAGCACAACCCAGATGACGCCGCCTCGCTCTACGGCGGCCAGCCTTTTGAGACCGGACTTCTCTTTCTTCAGGCTGGGGAAGCCGAAGGAGTCGGGAACACCTCGCAAGCCACCATCGGGCTGGTAAGTCCATGCGTGGTAGGGGCAGATGAAGGCTCGTGTTTCGGTGCCGCTGCCCTCGGCCACAACGCGTGCGCCGCGGTGGCGGCAGACATTCAAGAAAGCGTGGACGGCTCCGTCGGATTGCCTGACCAACAGCAGCGGAACATCGAATGGACTCAGCGACAGCCAGGCGCCGGGCGCGGGAATGGATGAGCTACCGGCCACGGGCTGGGGAAACTGGCGCAACAAGCGCAACTCCTGCGTGGTCTGCTCGTCGCTGGTGTATTGGGAGACTGCGACCTGCCCGCCCTGTGTATCGGCGTCGGCCAGTCCGGTGTGCATGGCATGTGTGGCGCGTCGGTGAAGCTCGTTTGCAAAATGGGTATTCATTCCCCAGGCTCCTTTCAATACATGTGATGTTTTGGTGATTCCTTGATGCAAGTCTATGAACTGACTGATCAGTCAGTCAATGGGGCTAATGAGGCTAATGAGGCTTTTGGTGCCTATGGTTTCCCCTGCCTTGTTCATCGGTTTGGCGCTTGCATGAATCGGCGGACAAATTCGGGGGGCGAATGGAGCGCATCAGCTGCAATACAGCTTTGACCTCAAAGCCGCAGCGGTATGAATAGCAAATGGCTTATTTCAGGTAAAACAGCCTCTAATGCAGTCAGCAAAGCGCTGGCTGCTATGAATTCTTGAAGTGGAGAGTCGAATCATGTCTTTCAGCCAAAGCCTGTGGAATGCCAACCAGGCGCTGTTTCAGAGCACCCTGGAGCTGCCCTTCAACCAGGAGCTGGCGGCCGGCACGTTGAGTCGGGAGCGCTTTTGCCACTACATGATTCAGGATGCGCATTACCTCGTCGCCTATGGTCGCGCGCTGGCCGTGACGGCGGCCAAATCCGATAACGCCGAAGGCGTGGTGCAGTTTGCCAATGCCGCCAATGAGGCCGTGGTGGTGGAGCGTGCCCTGCATGGGGGCTTCATGCGCGACTTCGGCATCACGCCCGAGCAGTTCGCGGCTACGCCGCTGACGCCGGCCTGTCATCACTACACCAGCTATCTGCTGGCCACGGCATGGAGCACCGCTTACCCGGTGGCCGTGGCCGCGCTGCTGCCCTGCTTCTGGATTTATGCCGAGGTGGGGCGCGACATTCACGCGCGCTCGGCCAAGGACAATCCGTATCAGGCCTGGGTGGACACCTATGCCAGCGAGGAGTTTCATGCGGCGGTGCGCGGCGTTTGCGCCACGGTGGATCGCCTGGCCGAGGAGGCCACCGAGGCCACGCGCGCAGCCATGCATGCCGCCTATAAGGATGCGGCCCGGCTGGAATGGATGTTCTGGGACAGTGCCTACCGCCGGGGAGATTGGCAAGGGCCGCTGCGCTGAGTCGCTGAGTTGCTGAGTTTTAGTGCATAAACGGGGTGCTGATTAAAAAATAATCAGACCCCCGTTTTTCCTAATGTGACAAGGAGTTAGGTCGCTTATTCAAGTGCTTGCTCCGGTTTGTCCACAAGCTTGTAGTGATTTAGTGGGGAAAACTGGGCTACGGCCCAATTTGGGTGGACGTGAGCTGCTATGAAATGCGGAGTTTGCAGGCTTTAAGAGCCGTATAGCGTGATTTGCTTAAAAATTAAGCGGGCATTGAAAAATCTTTGCAGAACAATGGCTTGATACGCTTATCCCGTTGAGTGGTGGGTATTGTCCACAAGCTTGTAGCGGGCGAATGGGGATATCCCAATACGATGCGCGCTCAAAGCATCGAGGGAGAGGGAATTGAAGAAATCAACATACCGGGCCATTGTTCTTGCCTCCATGCTCATCCCTGTGGCGGGCCTGTGCCTGGATTCCTTTTCTGCGCTGATCCCGGCGAGTCTGAAGTCGGTGTATGACAGCATGGTGCAGTTCGGTGGCATCAAGAGTTATCCGCCAGGGGTATGGCTGGCCATGGCGGTGGTGGTTGTGACTACGCTGGCTTCTTTTTACGGGCAACTGCGCTTCAGGAGCTGGGCGCCGAGTCTGGCTATCAGCTCGACGCTAGCCGGCTTGCTGTTGTCCTGTTTTACGGGGCCGATTTTGCAATCGGGTGTGGGTGATGCAGCTGCTGGTGCGGGCGGGATGCTGAGCGGGATGGCGCTGATCCTGCCTTATGCCAGCGCCGAAGTGCGGGCTCTTTTCTGGCCACAAGCCGCTGCAGCGACTGCCGATGCGGCTGACCATCAGGCGGCTGCGATTGGGCCAGCTTGAGTTACGGGTTTAATGCTTGCCGGCCTCGACTAGGTGATCAATCAGCGCCCGCACCTTGAGCGGCAGGTGGCGCGAGGGCATATACAGCGCATAAGCGGTGCGCGGCGCGTAGTTGCCCGTCAACTGCCAGTCGGGCAGCACCTGTACCAGCGCGCCGCTGCTCAGCACGGCCTGGGCGGCAAAGTCTGCCACCAGGCCTATACCCTGGTGCTGCAGCGCCAGATTGATGATGCCCGTGCTGCTGTCCATGGACAAAGGAGAGTGAACGGCGACTTCGGTCACTGCGGGCGCCGGGCTGCGATCTTGGCTGTGCACCCATTGCAGCCGGCTCTGAAAGTCGCCATAGCCCAGCGTGATGCATGCCACGCCATGCTCGGGTCCCAGCTCTTGTGGATGCTCGGGCGGCTTGATCAGACCCCTGAGGTAGGCCGGCGAGGCCACGGCGATGTAGCGCACCTGGCGCAGCTCGCGCGCCACCATATGCGGCGGTAGCTGTTCGGGCCGGGTCAGGCGGATGGCCAGATCCAGACCTTGCTGCGCCAGGTCCTGCATCTGGTCGCTGAGGCTGACGGCGACCTCAAGCTCGGGCCATTGGCGGCGCAGTGCAGGCAACTGGGCACTGAGCCAGATTTCCCCAAAGATGGTCGGTGCCGTCAGTCGCACCGTGCCGCGCGGCACGCCGCTGTAATGGCCGGCGATGGCGTGGATATCGCTGGCCGTCTGTGCCAGCTGGCTGCAGGCGGCATAGACCTCGGCTCCGAGCTCGGTCAGGGACAGGGAGCGGGTTGTGCGGTGCAGCAGTTGCACGCCCCAGTGGGCTTCGAGCCGGCCCACGCTGCGGCTGACGGCCGAGGTGGTCAGATCCAGCTGCCGTGCGGCGGCGGCAAAGCTGCGCAGCTCCACCACCTTGGCGAAAACCAGCATTTCAGGAAGCAGGCCGGGCTCTGTGCTCATGGTTCAGCTTGATTGTTGATCTATAGGTAATAGTAAGTGGAATAGAGCTGTATTGATGCTTGAAAGTGATTGAGGGACCATGCCATCATGACTTCCCAGACATCTTCCTCTTTGCAAGTGCAGGCCTCCAAGCCGGCTTTGGCCACCACCTCGCCGCCCAATGCAGCAGCCGGCGGTAGCTGGCGCATGGTGCTGGCCATGGCGCTTTCCGGAACCATCGGCCTGCTGGTGGTGGAGAGCGGCCTGCCCGTGCTGTGGGTGGTGTGGTTGCGTTGTCTGCTCGGCGGACTCGGGCTGGCGGCCTGGGTGTGGTGGTCGGGCCAGTGGTCCAGGCCGACCTGGCGCGAGAGCGCCTGGCTGCTGCTGGGGGCTGCGGCGCTTATCGTCAATTGGCTGTGCCTGTTTCGTGCCTATGAATACAGCGGCATTGCCATTGCCACGGTGGTCTATCACGTACAGCCCTTCTTGCTGTTGCTGCTGGCGGCTCTGCTGCAGGGCGAGCCTTTGCCGCTCAATCGGCTGCCCTGGCTGCTATTGGCGCTGGTAGGCGTGGGCTTGAGCAGCGGCCTGGTCGGGCTGACTGATCAGCAGGCGTCGCACGGGCAATCCTTGGGCATTGTGCTGGCACTGCTGGCAGCCAGTCTTTATGCCCTGGCCACCTTGGCCACCCAGCGGCTCAGGCGGCTTGCGCCAGCGCAGATCGCCATGCTGCAGATGCTGCTTGGTGTGCTGAGCTTGCTGCCCTGGGTGTGGGAGCTGCGCGCCCAGGCACTCTTCAGTCCCAAGGTCTGGGCTGCGGTGCTGGTGCTGGGCCTGGTGCACACGGCCTGGATGTACACACTGATGTACACGGCATTTCAAAGACTGCAGGCGCAGGCGATCGCTGGCTTGTCCTTTATCTACCCTGTCATGGCCTTGCTGGTGGATCTGCTCTGGTTTGGTGCCAAGCCGCTGCCGGCGCAGTGGTTGGGGATGGTGCTGATTCTGGGGGCGCTTGCAGCCTACCGGCGTAGCGAGCGCAAGCCTAGTCAAAAATAGCTGCCAGCGGTTATGCATCAAGCGCCAGCAGCTATTGTTTTAAATCCAGGGGGTAATGGCCAGCACCAGTGGCATCAGCACAGCCGTGGCCACGCCGTTCAAACCCATGGCCAGAGCGGAGAACGCGGCGGCCGTGGGGTTGAGCTGAATGGCGCGTGCCGTGCCAATCGCATGGGCCGTAAGTCCTATGGCAAAGCCTTGAACCGCAGGATCCTTGAGACGCAGGACGCGGCACAGCAGCGGTGCCATCATGGTGCCGCTGATGCCGGTAATGGCCACGGCCACGGCGGCCAGCGAGGGTGTCCCTCCAAAACGCTCGGCCATGGGCAGGGCGATGGGAATGGTGGCCGACTTGGGTGCCACGGCGATCAGCGTAGCTTGCGAGCCGCCAAAGGCCCAGGCAATGCCCAGCGCCGAACACAGGGCGACCAGACAGCCCACCAGCAGTGCCACGCTGATGGGCAGCCACAGCTGACGGATGCGCTCGCGTTGGGCGTAGAGCGGGATGGCCAGTGCCACGGTAGCCGGGCCTATCATCAGACCCAGCAGGGATACGCCGCTGCGATAGGTTTCATAAGGCGTGCCTGTGAGCAACAGAATCGCGACGATGACGACCACGCCGGTAAACACCGGAATCAGCATGGGGCGGTTGCCGCTTTTCCTGTAGATGGCCATGGCCGCCAGATAGACCAGCATGGTCAGCACCAGCCAGGGCAGGGGCGAGCCTTGGGCCAGGCTCAGCCAGGCGGTGTGCAGGCGCTCAAGCAGGGGTGTGCTCATAAGCTCTGCTCCTGTCTTGCTGCGGGTTCGTCATCCGGCTTGCGAGTGCGCTGGAGCTGCAGGCAGAAGCGGAAGGTGAGGGCGGTTGCGGTGAATGTGATGGCAGCTCCGGCAATGCAGGCCAGCACAAACGGCAGCCATTCGCGGCGCAGGTGATCGAATTCCAACATTACGCCTGCAATGACGGGGATGAAAAGCAGCATCATGTTCTGCAACAGAACCTGAGCAGTATCTTCCAGTGTCTTGGGTAGGCGTTTGTAAAACAGCAGGCCCAGCAGCAAAAGCAGGATGCCGATCAGCGCGCCGGGCAGGGGCAGGCCCGTGACGCGGGCCAAAAACTCCCCCAGTAGCTGAAAGGCAAAAAGTACAGCAAGCGCATACAGCATAAGGGTAGTCAGCTCCTGAATAATGAGCTGACAGCCTGTTGCCAGGCTGCCAGCTCTGTGAGGGTGGGGTATGGGTTGGGTGAATAAAGGTAAAGCAGGCGTGCAGCTATTGCGCGTCGCAGATGACAGGTTTATCTTGGCTCTCAGGCGCTTCGGAGCCGAAGCGGCCAGTCATCGCACGAGCTTAGGAGAAGTCACCATGCAAACCGCAGTCTATCGCGCACCTGTGTATGAACCTACGGTCGATGAATTGGAAACACTCAAGAAACTGGAGCTGGGCGAGGATGTCTCCCTGTGGTCTGCCGCCAAGGAATATCTTTCCAAGCGCCTGCTGGAGCGGGGGCTGGTGGAGCAGGATGCAGAAAAGCACTGGCATATCACCGAGTCGGGGCGTATGGTGATCCGGCGCCAGCTCTGAATGGACCAAAGGGTTAACCCTTGAATTGCAATTGCCTGATTTGGAGGCAACCTACCTTTCAACCCGCAAGTACAAGGGCTTGTGTGCTGTTATCACCAGGATTTCACTGAATATCCACAATCATATCCACATGATCTGTGGAAAAAAGCGCTGTCATGGACAGCGCTTTTTTTGTGGCTTGACTCAAGCCTGGGTTGCTCGGATTGACAGCAATGGATCTCGTTGACAGTACAAGTGCCGCGATGCGAAAAAGGCATTTTTCAGAGAGAAATGACCCAGGTGAGCAGCTATGTGCTATTGGCTTGAAGCGAATGGATGTTTGCCAGATGGGCGATGTCGTCGGTGCCAGGCATGGCATTGCAAGGCATGGATCCGCACCAGATTGTGCAAAGTTATGCACAGTGGCAGTGCAACTTCGAAAAGATGAGCGAGCAAGAGAGACCCTGCTTTATCCCGGCAAGGGAAAGGCATGGGGCTGTGCGTAATTGATGCGCCGGCTTTTCGCGTGGAGAACGGAAGGCTGGATGGAGCGAAGCTGCCTTCTCGGCTTGGGTATGTCGTGCCGGATTGGACCGGAACACCCTGCTGCGGGGATTTCAATTCCCTGCACTTACCCTGGAGGGATGCGGATTGTATTCGATATTTAGGCGCAAAAAATTGTTGTGGCGTTCCTTTGGGGAAAACGCGTTGCGCCCATGATGTCGACATGGGTAGAAGCTGGGTCGATTTGTCAGCAGGTACTTCGCTTGGTGTCGCTGCCAGTGCTGAGTGGCTGCACATTTGCAAAGCACCAATCAACAAGGGCGGGTTGAAGCCCGCCCTTGTTAGGTGAGTTGCTGTCAGCACCAATGGGGTGCTGCCGTCCTGTGATGCCTTTGACCAGTCTATTCACTTGTAGGCACGAAAAACAGGTACTCACCTGGCCCCATCTGCGGGGTGATCACATAGCCTTCGCACTGCCTGTCCTTGCATTTCACAGGGATAGCACGGGGCCATATCGTTGCTGCAGTCGGGTAGCCAGGCAGGTACTGGGGCACATGCCAGACGCCATAGTCGCCCACCGGCTCGGCTTGCTGCGAGCCTGCTGCACCTTGCTCGCCACTCCCGAAGATCTGGCGTTGAATGCTCAGCGGTTCATTGATGACCCTGGAGTCAGGTGCAGCCAAAGACGAAGCGCAACATAGTGCAATCGCTAAAAGAGCTAGAGTCTTGCCCATAGCGGCCTCCTAGATTAGGAATCAAGCCCACTAATTGTCGTACAGCTGTGCTGTACGTGGATCTTCCATCACAGATGTTACAAGCGAGGGCCGAGGGGCTTCAGGTGTCAAACTTGACTGAACCTCTGCGGGCGCTGAAGCGGGAGTAGGGCTACCTTGTGCCGAAGCATCCGGCCCGTAGTTGTTCCGGCGCTCTTCTACGGTCATGGATTGCGGGCATTTCGAACCCGTGATCTCCAGTGCCACGCGAGCGGCAGGATCCATGCAGTCCATTGCCAGCGAGGCAGCCTTCATGCCCTTGTTCCAGAGCTCACGGCTCATTTTCAGGCGTTTGCAATGCTCGTCCGTCCAGGTTGTGCCGAAGCTCACGCCAAAGCCAGGGCCGTTGGCACTGCCGCTGCTGCTGCCCATACAGGTGTCATTGCTGGTTGTGAGATTGGGGCCGTTCACGCTGGGAACGTTCTTCATGGTGTAAGTACCGGTGTACTCCACAATGTTCTTGGACGTCCCGGACACAGTGCTGTTCAGGTTCTGGGTGGTCGTGCCGTTCGTTGTGATGTTTTGATCGGAGGTTGAAGTGGATCTGCTGTCCATCGTGGATACAGATCGACTTTCCGCCGGGGCAACGACCGGATTGACAATGGTGACCGACTGATTCTGTTGCGCCCCCACGGAAGAGGAGCTAGAGGAGCTTTGCGCGCTGCTGTCGGCACTTTGCGCATAACTGCACAAAGGAACGCAAAGACTTAACAGAGCTATTGAGAATTTCATGCTTTGCTCCTACGTTGCCCGAGCCCGGCCAGGCAGCCAGGCCCGGGACAAACACAACTATCTTGGGACAGCTGCCTTAGTTGGCATTGGCAGTAGAGCCTGCACCAGCAGTACCGGAGGTGCCACCGCCGTTGGAGAAGTAGCCAGCGTTGCCAAATGCTCCAGCGTTCTGATGGACGGTACCCACCGAAGTTGCGCCCGATCCGGTGTTGGTCCATGCGCCGCTAGGTCCAGAGATAGCAGCCGAAGTTGCGCCATAACCGGAAGTGGTGCCAGCATTGCTGTTCACATAGGACAGTCCGCCACCAGGGCCAGCGCCAGTGGCAACTTGGTTGGCTGTGTGCGAAGTGGCCGCACCAGCTGCTCCGCCGCTGACGGGGCCTGCGCTATAGCCAGCCAGGGCCGCAGAACCTGCGTTAGCGTTGGTCGCAGCACCGCCACCCGCAACAGCGTTGCCCGAAGTTGCAGAAAGGCTCTTCACGTTACCGTAGGTCGTTGCGCCACCACTGACCGCAGCACCACCGGCACCGTAAGGGCCTACAGCAATGCCACCACCAGCGGCATTGGCGTTGGAAGTTGCACCGGAGGTTGCACTATTCATGCTCAGCGCAGCACCGTTGCCCGAGCTGGCTGCACCCGACACCGTAGCTGAAGATGCGCTCGACGTCGTGTTTGTGGCAGCGATGCTTGAGCCGCTCACAGCAGCAGATGCAACACCAGCCAACGCAATAACCGCCATGGCAATCAGAGACTTTTTCATGATCATTCCTTTGAATAGCGAGTTCTCAGACAACTGAGAGTGTGTGAGCGAAAGACCGATGCAAATTCGCAAAGGCCAGTGTTAACCGTCAACAAGTTCTGGAGTGCTTTGTTACGTTCCAAAACTGCTTTCGGTGAAGGCAGTTTCAGAAAACGACGGAGAAACAGTAATACCCCATTCAAAGATATTTTTTGAAGAATTTAAAATGATGAGAAAAATGAATGATTTGTTGTGGCTTGTGGATGATGTGCTATTGAAATAATAGTGCTTGTTGGAAAATTCTTACAATGCTAAAAAGTGTAATCTATATTTCTTTTTATTTTTAATGTCCATTGTTTCAAAAATAAAGGGTTTGCATCTATTTTTTGATGAAATTAAGTTAATACCTTGTATTCCAGTATTAATTTGTAAGAATTTAAACCTTATTTTTCATTATTTGTTTTTTGTGGATTTTTAATGGGAGGAATTCTATTTTTTCGCGAAATTCCCAAAAATCGACTCATCAAATGGAGTGTCACATGTATCTATCCGACGCATTTATGAGCTCGCGGTTTGATGATGCAGGCAGTGCAGAAGTCACATCCACTGTCTTTGGGCGCATGTGGCCGTCCGACATGAGGGGGCAGCAGAACCAGCCGGTACGAGTCTTTCTGGTTGACGAAGACAGCCATGTCAGGAATGTGATCTCGCAGGAGCTCATGCGTGATCCGCGCACTCTTCTGGTAGGGCAGGCTTCCAGCTATAGAGAGGCTCGTAAGAACATCTTTTTGCAAGAGTTCGACGTGCTCCTCATTGACCTGTCTCTTGGTGAAGGCCAGGGAACCGAGTTACTGGAATCGATCCAACTAAAGAGGCCTGACGTGCTGAGCATTGCAATTTCTGCAAGTGAAAACGACGATGCGGCCATGAATGCTCTTAAAAGAGGCGCTGTTGGGTACCTAGTGAAGAACTCATGGTTTGGAAGCTACTCGCAAGCTGTGCTGGAGGTTGCGAATGGTGGAGCCGCTATATCTCCAGTAGTGGCGAAGAAACTCATTCCCAAAATATTCAAGGCCAATTTTCACGAGGAAAGTATCTTCAAACACAAGAGCTTTGAGTCTTTGACTGAAAGAGAAGTGGAAATACTGAAATTGATAGCCCAAGGAAAAAGCTCTCTAGAGGTTGCGTCCTACTTGCAAATAAGCCCTTTGACTGTGTCAACGCATATAAAAAATATTTACGGAAAGATGCAAGTAAGAACCAGGGCGCAAGCCGTCAGATGTGCAATATTGATGGGAATTATTTGAATACTGTTGTTAACTGTGTTCTAGGTCTTAAATGTAAAAATACTCTGTCTGAAGTCTCATATTGAAATAATATTTGAGTCTGAAATATTTTTTGCAGGTTTTTTGATAGAGAAATTTCTTTCATGAAGTGGAAGGCGCTTTTACTTGCTCACTTCAAGCATGTGGTCCTTGTTGGACAAAGCTTGCGTGCTGTTTTCACATGGCTGCGATCCAGCTGCTTTGACGCCTCATCGATGCCATGGATGGGTCGGCCGCGAAGTTGCGTATGTCGCACATAGGCATGGCGCGGATTCGTTTGCCAGCCTCTCCATTGTCGGTTGCGGTAGCCCTCAGCGTTGCGGGCATCTCACCAGGGGCGGAAGATTCTGCAATCTCAAATTCAATGGCACCTTTGACTTTCTGGGTCTTATTGATGATGCGTTTGAGCAGGCCGTTTCGGGGTATCTTTACTGCAATCACATCATTCAAAAGCATGCCGGTGGCAAATGCCAGCTCTCTTCCGCCACGTAGCACTTGATCGGTCTGCGCATTGACGGCGCGAAACAGCTCTGGCGTGATCTTGAAAGTGCGGGCATTTTGTCCATGCCCAAGGCGGAAAGCCCAAAGGCCTCAAGCTGATTTCGGTCAACGAGATCGCGGCCAAGGATGATTTCAGCGTGATCGGGTACGCCCGCGAGGCCAATGTGCTGGCTGCACATCGCGTCACGTATGGATTGCAGGGCATCATTCCCAACAACACAGGCAGATTGGGCAATGCCAGCCAAGCCCTGGATGTCTTCTACAAGAATGAGGTTGCCCGTTGCAAGAGCTGTCCGAGACATTCAACGAGTGGGCGGGGCGGGAGATTGTGAGGCTGCCTTCTTATGAAGCAAACCTGAGCTGACCACTGCACTCTATTCGGCGGCACTAGGAGGGGGAGTCAATGAATGGGGATACCACTCCGAAATGACCGATGCTGCATGCGCATGTGCTGATCGCCAGAGGTCGTTCTGGCTGGAGCCAGGATGGTCGGGTAGTTCGATGTGTCTATCAGCAGCCCGAATAGCGAACCAAATGCCATGGTCCCAGTCTTTGTCTCGTCGCTGCTTCTTGAGGGTAGGTGCAGTAATCACGACCACTCTCTTATTGCCCGCTCTTGCATAGCCGATCTCGACCAGCGTTCCAAAAGCCTCCAGGTCTTCGAGATAGGCGACAACAACGTCGGCCCGTGAGATGCCTTGAAGAGCTCCGCGATAGGCAGCGCTTTGTGGGTTGGAGGGAGAGTAAGAATTCGCGCCATGCATGCTGCCATTTCTCGCTTTCCACGGACCTGAATACATGAACCTCGTACGAGTTCCGTGAAATAGCATTTCTTCTGGTGGCGCGATCAGCACATCGGTATCTGAATTCTCGATCCCTAGATCACCGAGTGCCTTGGATCTGGATACGTCGAAGATTCGCCAACAGGAAAACTCTCTGCCAGGGTTCTCATTGTCTAAAGCTGTCCCCATTTTTCCCGCCATGTAGACGACAGGTAGAACCAGGTTCGCTTGGCGAATTGCTTTGCTCGCCTGCAGCCAGCTTTCGACATCCGTTTCGAACCAGCCAATGGCTCTGTTGCTCATCGGTGTGGGATGAGGAAACTTGTCCTTGCGCAACAGCTTGTAGAGCATCGATCTCGATAACCCAGTCCGTGTCAGAACCTCATCCATAGGGATGACATTCTTCGTGAAGCGTGACGTGCTATCCGTAGACATATGGTTTCTTGAGCTCGTGTGCTAGGTGGATGAGCTGACGTTAATTAATGCAATAAGTATTAATTTCTGATAGCCATACCCAATGTAGGATGGGTTCTGACATTGCTGTCGAATACGAACGATTTGTATTCCTTTTGTATTTTGATCTACTTTTACCCTTCGGAGGGGCATGACGTTACCGCCGCGCCTGCCTGCTTCGTGGAGGCAAATTACGAGTTGGTCGGCATATCGCGAACCCGCGCTAGTGCACGGGATGCAAGGTATTGGGGGGGAATTACGAGGCTTGCGGGACGCCAGGTAGGCTGAAGCCTCGTTGGCTGGGGCTTGAGGTCCGCGCCTTTGTCCAAAGCGAGAGCTGCCAGAGGCAAAGCAACTGGTGTGGCAGTGAGTTGGACGGGCATGCCGCTCAATAGTCGAAGACTGTGCATAAATACAGTGCATCAATCGGCGGCGACCCAATGCTAGGTGCCTATTTTTTGCAGAGTGGTCATTGCAACCAGCTCTTTTCACGAACGCGGCAAAACTCAACCACGAACGCGCAAGGGGAAATTGAAAAATAAATGGGCAAAGAAAAAGCCGCTAAGTCCTTGAGACTTAACGGCTTCTTGTATGTGGTGCCCGGGGCCGGAATCGAACCGGCACGCCTTGCGGCGGGGGATTTTGAGTCCCGTGAAGAATTGAGGATTCATGAGGCCTGCGGGCCGATATGTTCCGGTTTTTTGGGCGCACTTCTCTATAGGCAGAGAAGGCAAAACCGGAACACTTTTTAGCCCACTGGCTTCAGCCTCCGGACGCCGCCGTAATGGCGCTCGGTCAGGCGTTCGTCGCTGTGCTGCAGCAGCTTGGATGCCTCTTCCAGGCTGCCCGCTTTCTGTGCGGCGCGCTTGCGCATGTCCCGCAGGTAGAGCTGTTTGATCGCCTCGGCCAGCTCATCGTCGCCGCGTTCGATGGCCTTCTCTGCGGCCGTGCTCCGGGCCTTGTCCCATCCATAGCGAAGCGCCTGTGGTGACACTGGCTGCCCGTCTGCAGTGGAAAGTAGCATCAGGTGATCGGCCCCCAGAGCCTTGCGTCTGCGCACCAGGTCGGGCAGAACTGCGGAAAGGTTCAAGTCCCACTCGGCCTCCTTGCCGGTCTTGCTGGCCTCCAGCGTCAGCAGGTTCCCGCGTGGCATCAGGACCGTGATGCAGTCTGTAAGGCGCATGCCTGTGGCGGATCCGAGGTCCATGCAATCCTTGATGTGCTGGGCCGCCTCGGCATAGATCGCCGCAAACACATCGTCCCGAACCTTGATCTTGCGCGCCTTCTCCTTGTTCTTCCACTTGCTGCGCTCCATCCCGGCCGCCGGCCATGGCATGGAGGTGAGGCCTTCGCCGCGCGCCCAGTTCCAGATGACGGAGAGCAGGGCCATCTCCCGATTGCCCTGGGTCTTCGCCGTGCGCTTCGTCAGGTAGCCCTTGATTACCGGCAGGCTCACCTGGTCCCAGGTGGCTTCGGCAAAGACTGGGCGCATCATTCTGAGATTCTTGGCATAGCCCTTTTTGGTCTCTTCGCTCTTGTATGTTGGCAGGACTTTAGATTCCCAGCCGGAGAAAGCCTCCTCGAGCGTGCCTGTTATGCGCGCGCTGTGGGTGCCGTTTTCAGTGATCTCTTTCCATTGGGCGATTGCTTTATCGAAGTCGGTGCCAAGAGGAATCTCCCCGTTTCCTTCTGTTGATGCGTCATAGAAGTAATACACCACGACCTTGCCGCTTTTACGGCGGCGCGTCCTGGTGCGCAGTCGTGGATAAGCTCCAGTCATCTGACAGCTCCCAAGTTAATCCCGCGCGACGGCGTGAAAACCACTCCGGTCAGCCACGCCCGAGCATGAGCGCGAGAGACAAGAATACGCCTGCCCAGGCGTTTATGAGGGATTCCCTCTTTCTTCAAAAATGCTTCTTGCTGGTCCAGCTTCCCAGCTGACGCCATTCGCTTAATTTCTTGTGGCAACAGGAATTCACCAGTTTGATCCATGGCGACCTCCATTAAAAATGGCCCTTGCGGGCCGGCGGTTGGGTTTCAAAGGTTCGAGCAGAAGGCGTGCGGCCTGGTTGTAAGCATCCCAAAGCAGCAGACCATCGGTGCACCGCTCCTGCTGGCCGCCGGATAAGCCGGCCGCGCAGCAGGTAGGGCAGTTGAAGTGGTGGGCGATGTAGGCCTTGTCTTCTGGAAGGCCCACGGTGCTGGCGCTGGTCGCCATAGTCATGGCTTCATGAAAACAAGCCAGTGAGTCATTCCCGAGCGGCCACTGACTTGGCCGAACAAAGGCTTTTCAGATGTCAGGGCTAGGACTTCCTTCACTTTCACCTGCGTTTCGTTCCACTTGAACACCAAGGTTCCACCTGGCTCCAGCACGCGGAAGCACTCGGCAAAGCCTTGGCGCAGGTCTTCGCGCCAGTCTGGCCCCAGCTTTCCGTACTTGGCTCCAAGCCATGATTTCGGTCCGGCATGAATAAGGTGAGGTGGATCAAACGCCACCAGCTTGAAGGCGCTATCAGGGAAGGTCAGCGCGCGGAAGTCCATCAGACAGTCGGGCTCAATTCGCAGAACACGCTGGCCAGATGCATTTCCCCGCGAGTTGTCCGTCACGATGATGGTTTCGCTGCGCTGGTCAACAAATACCGCGCGCGAGTCGGTCTTGTCGAACCACATCATTCGACTGCCGCAGCAGGCATCGAGGACGCAGGGCGTCATGTTCATATAGGTGGCTCCCAGAAAGAGAAAAGCCCGCTCGATGGCGGGCTGGTGTTGGCATACTTCCCCAGTCAGAGAAGGGGAGAAAAATGGCTTATGACGTGTGGCAGTCTTGCATGCTGATTGATATTGGGCTCAACAAAAGCGAGTGTGCATCCTGGGTTCAGGCTTGGGGGTCAATTGGTGCAATTGCAGGATCCTTTTTGCTCGCAAAACTAACAGACCGTAAGGCGAAGCAATCCTTAGTAACGACCGCCAAACTAAATGCGCAGCTTGAGATGATTCCACTGGCATCTCGTTTGCGAATTAGCGCGGAGATATTTTCAACGTTGCATAAGGACTGCTCGAAACTTCCTGCTGCGGAGTCGAGCTTGAAAGTTGTTTCGGAGATGTTGCGCCGTGTGTTCTTACCCGGAGCAGATTGCATTCAGGTAATCGCATCAGTTGATGTTGAATGCGCCAAGGCCTTGTCTATTGCTGTCGAATCCTTGCGTCAATTAAAAAGCCATATTGAGGTGGAGCTCCGTTACAAGGGTGATCCATCAGAATTCCATTGGGCCTCTATCGTTGGCCTCTTGTCCTACCTCGATGTGAACACAAACGAAGCTAGCAGCAGAGTCGAGAAATTTTTGGAGTCTCAGGGAGTGCCACTAGACAAGCGCTAGCCATGCTTTTTAGCCTTCTCCTTGCAATCAGGGGCGGCGCCTCAGAGGGGCTCAAGCATCAGCTCACCTCTTGAGGTTCAGTGGCTTCCGACTGCTTTTCGCGGAAAACGATTTTCGTCTTCTGGCCAGGCTCTGTTATGGCCACGCATTCGAGTTCTGGCCCTTTTGGCGGAGGGTTGCTCACCCACTCCGGTGGCTCAACATACAGGCCGGCCAGCACCAGGAGGGGAATGCAGGCGAGGCCGGCGTCTGTCAGGCGGATGGTCGCGCCTTCTTTGTGCTGTTCTTCTTGCTTGATGCGCTCCACCAAACCCTTGCGCTCGAGCGCCTGGAACGTGGTGATCAGTGCCCAGGTAGAGCCGAAGTGATGAAGGCTGCACATGCACTGGATCTGACGGTGGCTGATGGTCAGCGCAAAGGCTGTGCTGGTGACGTAATCGCGGAAATTGCTCATTCGATGGTCCTTAAATGCAGAACCCCGCTCAGTGGCGGGGCTCCGGTTATCGATATTCCCGAGCGGGAAATATGTGCGTTCAGGCGGTCTGTTTTGCTGATTCATTCCCGTTCGGGAAAGTCTGGAAAGGGCGCTCACTTGCTCTGCTCCTTTTCAACTCGCCAGCACAAGTCGCACAGAAACTTGCATTCGTTTTCCGACCGTGGATCGCCCACGGCCTGCCCACAGTTGTGGCTGCAAACCTTTGTCGCAGGATCGAACGCGGCAAGCGCTTTGGGGTCGGCACGTGGCCACGGTACTGGATCAACATTGCTCTGCTCCTTCTGTGGCTTGGCGCGCTGGGTGAGCGAATACTGCGGTGGGATAACGTCTTTGACCGTCTTGCAGGCGGGGCAGACATGGCGGTATCCCTTACCTGGCGGGATGTAGAGTCCAGTTGGCGGGTCGTGCTCCGGATGGATGCACGTTTTGTCTGAGGGCAAGTCGAAGAACATCACTCCCCCCCTTGCGCAGCCTGGTCGTGGATGATGGTCGGGCCTTTGCCCCAATCGTCATCGGCTCCCTGCCATGGATCTGGGAGCCACGATGGCCGGGGCGGTACTTGCACTGGGTTATCGGACGCTTTCAGGTGCACGCGCTCGGCATAGATTTCAAACTCTTCGCGCTTTGCTGCATCCCAAGATGCGATCACACCAGCGCTGGCGTCATAGCCAATGCACAGTCCCAGGCTCGATATGCCTTCATTGCTGCGCGCCTCAAAATAGCGCTTGCGCTTTGTCATGGTGCTATCCTGTTTTCCCGTTTTTGGCCGGGAGGTCATATGTGGAAATGCAAACACTGCGGCTTGCTTGTGATGTTCAGTGCCGTTGAACCAGAAGTGGATGCGCAAGGCTGCTACTTCCTGTGCCCGGCGTGTGAGCACAGGAATAAGCTGGAGAACGTGGATAAGTCAGGCGAGGGCATTGCCCTTGCTCAGCCTTCGGACTGATTCGCCGGGGCGCGCCGTTCTTCTTCTGCGCGCTTCCAGTAGCCGTCAACTCGTCCTATGCAGTAAGCCGCGGCTAGAACAGTTGCGCCGAGGCTGATAAATAGGCACGTCTCGCCCATCACTCACCCCCTTGCGCTGCCTGGGCGGCGCGCTGTGCGGTCTTGGGCGGGTGAATGGTCACATCGCGTTGATCGCCGCCGTTGATGGTGATGGGCTTGCTGGTGTCTTCGCCCTTGTGCTTGAGGTATCCAACCACCAAGGAGACAAACATGCCGGTTGCAACCGACATGGCGTCGGCAATCCCGACTTCATCAAGAAAGCGGTCGAATGCCGCGCTGAAATCGTCGTGTGCTTTGGACATCACTCCCCCTTTGCTGCCGCGATAGCGGCGCGGTCGATGCTTATCCAGTTGGTGTAGAAGCCTTTGCCCCATGTGATCGTGTAAAGCACGCACAGAGCAAAGATTCCCCATTGCTGGGTTTCCCAGGCTGCATAGAACCAGAATGGCTGGCCGACGAGGCCGAAGACTGAGGCCCAGCGGCGGCGCGCGGCCATGGTCGATTGAGAAAGCGCCACGGCTGTGACGCCAAACAGTGCGATGAATAGCTGGGCGATCACAGGAGCGCTCCCTGCACTTCTGCATCGCGCCGGTTGTAGCCATGGCGATAGCCGCGCTGATAGTCAGACTCAGCATCCCGCGCGTCTGCCTGAGCCACATGCATGGGCAGGGGCGAATGCTTCGGCTTTGCTGCCTGCTTGGCCCGGATGGCTTCGACCTTTGTCCAGATGCGCGCCAGCTCCGTTTCGCCGCATGCATGCATATCGAGGCCGTTGGCCAGGCACAGCGCGGCCAGAGTGACCATCACGCCGCCGGCTTCCTGAGCGGGCTCACCCCAGGGGCGGCCGTACACGTAGTCAACAAGCTGATGCGCTTCGCTGGCCGTGCAGCCGCACGACTGCACCAGCTCCAGGGCCTCTTCCAGAAAGCGGTGGTTGCGCTCAATGCGGTCAGCGGAGATTTCGGCGCCGAAGCAGGCCATCATCCAGGGCTGAACTCGCTGTTGGAATGCCTGCGCCAGGGGTTCTGCGGCTGGCATTTGCAGCCCGGACACGATTTCGTTGTAAAGGGATTCGTATCCGTATCGCTCATCGTCACTCATTTTGTGAATGTGCAGATACTTGGCTTGGTACTCGTCAACCGTCAGAAGGCCGCTCGGTTTCGCCGCCTGCGCGGGAAGTCCGGTAGCAGTAGCCAGCAGGGCGCGCAGCTTGGATTCGATGGCGTCTTGAGCAGACTGCACATCCACTAAAGATCCTTCTTCATCCATAACCTTGATGATTTCTTGGCGATGCAGCTCAACCAGCGTCATCACTTCCTTGATGGGTGCATCAGGCTCTGGCAGTACCACTGGCGCGGCTGCTGCAGGCGCTGCCGGGGTGGCGGCAAGCGCGGCGCGCAAATTTTCGCGGACGTTGTGCGTGAGGTTCAGGCCGTCCTCTTCCAACCAGTCCAGTGCTGCCTGCGCCGCAGCGCGCAAGTCCTGGGGCTCTGCCACGGCTGCGGGCGCTGCCTGGGGTGCTTCGCGCAGGGTTGCCTTTTTTCTCAGTACACCGGACGCCACGGAGTTCACGTATTGGGCCAGCTTGTCGCCAACCTCGCCTTCTCCCACTCCGTTCTCGCGCCCGAGGAAGATCAAGGCTTCGCGCAGATTTGGGATGTTCACCCCTTCCAGGTATTCGCTCTTGGGCAGCGCTGCCTGGGAAGCGGAGAGGTTGAAGCCTGCTGTGAATGCGGAGGCAAACGCGCCGCCAATATCCGGCACGATCGCGTGCTGCTCGCAGGTTTTCAGGTATTCGCTGAGTGCTGCTGCTCCAGAGGTGAGGACATCTGCTGCGGCTGGCTCCTGAATCTGGTGCAGGCACTGGCCGCGCGCTTCAATCGCCGCTTCATAGCCCAGCACCCACATAGCCTTGTCATTGGTGTTCAAGCAGTCAGGTGCATCAGCGATCGTGATCTTGTTTTGCATATAGGTGGCTCCCAGAATGAGAAAAGCCCGCGGCGGCGGGCTTGGGTGTTGGTGGTCAGGCGACTTTTCGGGCCTGGCCTGCTTCGCTGTAGTTCGCGGCCACGATCAGCCGCATGGGTAGGGGGCTGACGCTATTGCCGGCCATTCGCACCTGTGCCGTTTTCGTCAGGGGCTTGCCTGCGGCCGTGCGGTCGATGATGTAGTTCGGCGGAAAGTCCTGAGCGTTGTAGAGCTCGCGCGGCACCAGCATGCGCAGCGTGATGTCTACGATTACCCAGGGCTCTCCCTTGAGCCAGACGGTCACCAGTGCGAGGCGGTCGCGGGTGGTGATTGTTGTGACCGGCTCGCGCAGGTCCGCCCACTGCCCGCCGCTGCCGTGGTATCGCATCAGGAATGCAGCACAGCGCAGGGCGCCGGCCTCATGCTCCGGGCTCAGTCTCGGCTGCTCCAGCTTTGCGGTAATCAGCTGCTGCTGGCTGCCGCTGGTCGTGACTGTGGACATGCCCTCTCGCAGATCCCTTGCCGGTGTGGTGTTGAATCCGCCATTCGCTTGCACCATGAAGGCCGTGGCAAGGCTCTGCCCGCCGCCGCTGGCCGTCACTGTGCCCACGGACCCGGTGATGTCGTTCGTGCCGTGGCTGCGGCGCTTTGTGGCGCCTGAGCCTTCGCCGTGACCCGCCTGCACAAGATATGCAGACGCCACCGCATGCTTGACGCTGCCCGCAACCATGGTGCCGATGGCTGATTCAATATCCATGGCGCGCGGCTCTTGGCCCTTGCGCTCCCCA
Source organism: Comamonas thiooxydans (assembly GCF_002157685.2). Lineage (NCBI taxonomy): Bacteria > Pseudomonadati > Pseudomonadota > Betaproteobacteria > Burkholderiales > Comamonadaceae > Comamonas > Comamonas thiooxydans. The sequence continues at coordinate 4,477,767 of NZ_AP026738.1, read as the reverse complement.
TACCCAACCTGAACCATGGAAGCGGCAACTAGTCCAATTGTGGTGCCGGTACCGGGCCGCACTGGATTTCCGCCCGCCGTCACGGTAGGCACAGACTCACGTAGATCCACGCCGACAGAGCCGGTGTTGAACTTGGTGATGAAGGCTGCGTGTGCTGCAGCTGGGGCAATGAATGGATCTTTGCTGCCAATCACATACTTCTGCATGCCGTGCTGAATGCGGCGCATCGTGGCATCGGCCAATGGCTTCTTCCGACCGAATATGCTCGTGCCGGGAATGCTCCAGTCGATGCAGTCGGCGGCTGGCTTGTGGGGTTTGAGTTTGCCAACAGGCTTCTTGGCATGGGTCTTTTCGGGCCAGACGATGGGCAGACCGTCCCTGCGCGCGATCATGTACAGGCGAGTTCGGGTGCTGTGGCAGCCTAGGTCTGCATTGCAGATCACGCGCCACTGCACGACATAGCCCTGATTGCGAAGCATCAGCACAAAGCGATTCCAGGTCTTGCCAAGCTGTTTCTTGTCCGGCACAAGGTACTGATTGCCGCGCGGCACGCGCTCGCCTGGCTCAGCCACGCGGTATGTAACCTTGCCTGATGCATCCTTGATCTTGTCCAGCGTAACAACGCGGCCGGTTTCCGGGCAGCGCTTGGCAATCAGCCTGCACCAGAGCAGCATTTGCTCCACGTTCTCCAGGGTGATGACATCAGGCTTGGCGATGCCGCCCCAGCGAGGCACGACCCAGGCCAGGGAGCGAATCTCTTTGCTGCGCGGCTGGCCGCCCAGCGCCTGGCTGTGGTGGGTGCAGTCCGGGGAAGCATGCAGCAGTCCCACCGGCTGACCGCCCGTGGCTTGACGGGGGCAGACCTCCCAGATGTCGGCGCGGTAGTGGCGCGTCTGGGGGTGGTTCGCTTCATGCATGCCGATGGCGTCGGCGTCATGGTTGATTGCAATGTCAACGTGGCGGCCGATGGCCTGCTCAATGCCTGTGCTGGCTCCGCCGCCACCGGCAAACAGGTCAATCACCAGCTTGGCAGACAGTGCCAACACAAATTGAGGGGTAAGCATAGGGCTCCAGAAAGCAAAAAGCCCGCTCAGGGGCGGGCAGTCGATTCATTGATGTGGGCACTCGGCCCAGTTCATGCAAATCTATGAATACATGGTCAGTGGCTGGCGCTGGGCGTCTGGGTAGCGGGCGTCAGGAGCGCGCGTTGCCCGCTGGCATCCATTCGTGACACCAGCCCCTCGGCTTCCATGCGCTCCAGCAGTGCGGCGGCGCGGTTGTAGCCGATCAGCAGCTTGCGCTGCACATACGAGATACTTGGCTTCCGGTCCTTGCGCACCAGTTCCACTGCCTCGGCATAGAGCGGGTCCGGACCGTCGCCAGCAGCTTCGCAGTGAGGGGCGGGCGCGGTCCTGGCAATCCTTACCGGCAGAGTTTCCGCAGGAGGCGCGTTCTGAAGCGAGGCGGGCAGGTCGCCCAGGCCGGTTCGACCTTCACCGCCCAGCGCTTCGATCAGGTCGGGAATCAGGCGGGACAGCTCACCGGTGGCAATGGTCACATCGGTATCAAAGCCGCTGTCATCCTTGCTGTTGCCGTCCATGACCGCATCCAGCAGCGTGATGTTCTTGATCTGCAGGCCCTCGGTCAGCACAAAGCTCACGCGGTCATCCCAGGTCATGGCCAGCTTGGTGGGTAGCTTGCCGTGCTCGATGTGCTGGCGGACCTCATCAATATCCAGCGGGTGGCGGGCATAGCGCACCACGGCCTTTGACTCGTCCGTGGCCTTCAGCTCTGTCTCGCGGTCTGCGGTGAAGCCGGTGGGCGGCTCCTGCGTCATCAGCCAATGCGCCATGGCGGCCTGTGGGCTGGTCTGGGTATCCAGCAGTGCCAGGGCAAAGCCGGGCAGGCCTTCGACCAGCAGCGTTACCACCTCGTCGGCGCGGCCCTGGGCGCTGGTGTCGAGTACCAGAGTGCGGGCCTGCGGATCGATCCAGACCCACATGCTGCCCTGCTTGGTGAAGGCCATGGGCAGCAGGTCCAGCTTGGCCTCGTCCTTGAGGTCGCGCTTTTCCTTCTTTCCTGGCTTGCGGCCCTCGGTCTTTTCGATGTGCTCAGCTTTCTCGTTGACCTTGCGATTGAGCACGCTGGCCGGCAGCACCTTCGCCTCGGTCATGAAGCGCATCACCCATTGACCTGCCACGGATTCGACCAGAGCGCCGTGAGCCTCGCCGCGCGGTGGCACCCAGCCCACGGAGCGCTCCTGGGTCGCACCGCACTCCTCAAAGACTGTCTTTTGCAGCGCATCTTCCAGCAGCTGCAGATCGCTCTGCCAGCTTTCGGCAATACGGTACATGGTCATGTTCTTGAACATCGGGTCTCCAGAAAAGAGAAAGCCACCGGAGCGGTGGCGGATTGGAAGGAGGCGGGCGCCGCAATCACGGCAGCTCTTTCAGGCATTGCACGGTCTTGTCGTCCAGCCATTCGGCATGCATGCCCGGGCAGGCGAACTCATCGCGCAGGTTCTGGGCGATGGTCTGGGGCTCATCGGCCTGGGCATCCGGCACAGCAAGCCAGGCCAGACCCATGCAGAGGGCGACGATCAAGATCAGGGCTTCAAGTAGCTTTGTCATCGTTTCACTCCTTGGCGCTTATGCAGCAAGCGCGATCGGCTATCAAAAATGATTAATCAGACGGGCCATGCTTCGGGCGTGAGGGTCATCACCACGACCGCGCCGACCAGGCAGAAGAGGCCGAGGCCTGTGAGCGCCCATTGCGCCGCGATCAGCAGCTTTGTCGTCGGGGTGGTAGCGGGAGCGGAATGCATGGAGTCTCCTTTGGGCAAAGAAAAAGCCCGCTGCAAACGCTCGCGGGCCTGGATAAAGAGCCGGTGACCTTTCGGGTCACGCCTGGGGAGGAAGGATTGGAGGGATGAGGTAAGCCCCAGACCCGGCTGAAAGGGTAGATGGCGCAGCGGGTTCGCCAGATGAGGGTCCAGCTACAAGTTTGCGCACTTGGGTTTAAGAAGGGTTGCCGCGCCATCTGGCGTGACCACTGTCGCCACGACGCAAGCGCCGTGTTCCTAATTGCCGCCAGCCCAGGCCCATTCCTGAACTGCCGTACCTGCTCGAGTGGTCACGCCGGATGGCCCTGGTATCGCCCAGGGGTGGCGAGTGTTTTGAGTGGTGGGCCGGGTCGTCCGGCCTATTTGTCTCGCATGTGTTCTCCTTCGCAGCGCGCGGCTGCCTGGTTGGGATGCTTTCGCTGGCATCTATTCAGCAGTGCTCTGGTCTCACGCGTTGCACTTCTTTCCGCGTGCAGTCCCCTCTCGGCGTGAACATGCAGGAGTGAACCCACATGCCCGGACTGCTTGCCCCGTGTACCGACTTGCTCGGCTTGGGGACGGGTTTAACCCGCGCCAGACGCTGTTGATCACGGCGGCCGGCCATTTCCACTTTGGATTTTTAAAGACCCGTGGCACGCGGCTCGATCGCTTGGCACCCGGCGCCAGCAACACGGTGATTGCGGCGTTGAATGGATTTAAACATGGTGTTCTGCAGATGTCAACACAGTGTTTGAACATGGTGTTTTTTTATGGGCGTGAAAAAGCCCGCCTAAGCGGGCTGATTACGGAGCGGTAAGGCTTAGAAAACCATGGCGTCAGGGCCAACACAGCCTGCCACGCGGTCGACGCACTCGATGTCCTCTTTGCTGATCGTCATTGGCTCGTAGCCATTGTTGATGCTCACGAACTGCATTTCATCGCCCCGAGTCCAGTTGAACTGTTTGAGCAAGCACTTCCCGTCAATCAGCTTGACGACCACATCACGGCCTGATTGCGCCTCAATGCTGGGGGTGACGACTACGTACTCTCCAGCGCGGTAGCGAGGATGCATGGAGTCGCCCTTGATGCGCAAAGCATATGCGCGAGGGTCGCCAGTCCAGTACTCAACCCAGCCTTCAGTGCCGTTGTCTTGAACTAGATAGCCATCGGGTCCACCGCGGACGCTCCCCGTGACTGGGACGCGACGAGATTTCTTCAGCTCAAGCGCTGGCTCAACGTTAGAGGGTTCGGTTGTTATTGAGTCTGTTGTCATTGGTCCGGTGCCTTGTCGTAACCACTTCACGCTGATGCCCCGCTCAGCAGCGGCCACAAGGCCGTCGCTGGAGGGGCCTCGCGACTCCCAGTTTTTGGCGGTCTGGGAGTTGGCTAGCCCCAGAAACAGGGAAACGTCAGTAGGCCCGATGTCGGACTTACCGGTGATATGGGCCACGGCCTGGTAAATGCGTTCGGTTACTGGATGCATAGGTGTAATTTTTAAACTTATTGTTTAAACATGCTGTTGCGGTTAATCCGAACATGGTGTTTAATTGCAGGCATGAACGCACCAGCCACAAAACTGATTGATCGCCTTGGTGGAAGCACCGCTGTTGCCAACCGACTTGGTTGGTGCTCACTCAACGGATCGCGCCGAGTCAACAACTGGAAGCGCCGAGGCATACCACCCGCCGTGCAGTTGGTGCACGAATGGCTCCGTCCTTCTGCCGAGCCCGGCAATCCGGACCAGCCACCGCCCGCCGCTTAACTGCGCGTCACTCCCTCTTCTTTCGGTTGCATTTATTTCCATGCAGCCAGTGTCTTTCCCCGCGGCCCAGCCCGCAACGTCCTTTTTCTGGAGAACCGGACATGAGCACACTTGATGCCCTGCGCCGTGGCGTAGATAACTATCCTGGCGGCCGCGAAGTGGTGGCCGTTCGTATTGGCAAGACTGGCGAGGTTCTGCGCAAGGAGCTGTCCGGCGCGGCCTCTCACAAGCTGGGCGCGGTGGATGCACTGACCATTGCCCGCATTGCCTGCGAAGAAGGCCGCCCCCACTGCTATGACTATGCCGCGATGGTGGCCCAGGAGTGCGGCGGCCGCTTTGAGTTGGTGACAGAGCCTGCCGGCGAAATTGCCAGCCCCGTTGCCAAGGTCTCGAAGCTGGTGCTGGAGACCTCCCATGTGACCAGCGCTGTGATCGAGGCCATGCAGGACGGCGTGATCACCGATAACGAGATGGCGCAGATCGAGCGCGAGATTGCCGAGGCTGAAGAAGTGCTGCGCAAGCTGCGCCAGGCCGCCCGTGCTGTGAACGAGGCAGGCAAGCCAGCAGGCGAGCGGAGGGCTTCCTGATGAATGCCATCACCACCTCCACGGCTCTGACCATGAGCAGCCGCGACATTGCGGAGCTGACGGGCAAGCGCCATGCTGACGTGATGCGCGACATCCGCAGCATGATGGACGCGCTGCAGCAAAACGCAGAATTGCGTTCTGTTTGTTTTTCAAGCACTTACGTGGGCGAGAACGAGCAGAGCTATCCCCAATACGAGCTGGACAAGGACACCAGCCTGACGCTGCTGCTGGGCTATGACCCAGTGGCTCGCATGAAGGTGGTCAAGCGCTGGCAGGAGCTGGAGGACCTGCAGCCTGCGCCAGCACAGCTGACACGCCTGGACATTCTCAAGCTGGCAATGGACTCGGAGCAGGCCCGCATCGAGGCTGAGGCGCGGCTGGCGCTGGCTGCCCCCAAGGTTGAGTTTGTCGACCGATACGTGCAGCCAAGTACTGGCAGCATGGGCGTTCGTGAGGTATGCAAGCTCCTCGGCGCCAAGCTGAACGCATTCACTGACTTCCTGCTCAAGCGCGGACTGATGTACCGCACCACGCCACAGGGCCCGCTGACGCCGCGCGCAGAGCACATGCACAACGGCCGCTTTGAGGCCAAGACGGGCACGGCGGAGCATGGCGACACTTCGCACGCCTTCGTTCACTACAAGTTCACCGCCAAGGGTGTGGAGTGGATTGCAGGCCTGTGGTGCCAGCATCAGGTGCGCGAGAAGATGAGCAGCGAGGTGGCTGCATGAGCTGGTCTGCACTTGCATGGGCCGTCCGTCAGCAGCTGCCCAGCACCCAAAAGTTGGTGCTCATCATGCTGGCAGAGCGTCACAACAGCGATACGGGACGATGCGACCCCAGTCATGAGCGCCTGGCTGAAGACTGCGGGCTCACTCGTCGATCTGTCATGGATCAGGTCAAGAAGCTGGAGGAGTCCGGCTACATCCGTGCGATGAACCGCGCAAAGGGTGCTCTGAAGCTGTCGAATCACTATGTCTTGAACCTCAGTTTTGGTGTTCCCGAGAAGGCGCCAGCACTGCCGAATGATCCATTTTTGGTAGTGAAGCACGTTCACCAGGGTAGTGAAGCACGTTCACCAGGGGTAGTGAACCACGTTCCAAACGTAGTGAACGACGTTCACCAGGGTGGTGAAGCAGGTTCACATAAACCAGTAACTGAACCTGTAAAAGAACCTTTAAAGAAAGAAAGGGCGCCGCGCATGGCTGCGCCAGCACTACCCCGACCTGATGGCGTCACCGAGCAGACATGGTCTGATTGGCTGGCACTGCGTAAAGCCAAAAATGCGCCGGTGAGCATGACCGTCCTGACGCTGGCTATTGCCGAGGCTGAGAAGGCATCGCTGGATCTGGAGAACTTTCTGCAGATTTGGTGTCTGCGCGGCAGTCAGGGTCTGCAGGCCGATTGGCTCAAGCCAGCTGATTTGACTGGTCGCCCCAAGACCTCCAAAACCCCGGTGCGTGACAACTTCGGCGGCGTGAACTACGGCCAAGCGAGGAAGATCTGATGGACTTGCTTGCATCCCGCATACACCGCCCGCCCTTGACGCGCGAGAGCACCTGCCCGACGCATGGCTTGTTTCTGAGCCGTTGCCATCTGGGCGACATCTGGACCAAGTGCAACCTGTGCGCTGATGAAGCGAAGGCTAAAGAAGATGCTCAGGCCCAGGACGAGCAAAAGCGTCGTGCCCGCGAAGCGTGGGAGAAGCGCCTTGGTTCGGCCGCCATCCCTGAGCGCTTCCAGAGCTGCCGCTTGCGCAACTACATAGCGGAGACCCCGGAGCAGCAGGCAGCGTTGCGCTTCGCCAAGGACTACGCAGACAACTTCTCCGCGGTGCAGAGCAAGGGCCGTGGCGCGATCTTCGTTGGCAACGTCGGCACAGGTAAGACGCACTTAGCCGTCGGTATCGGCATGCAGGTCATGCACACGCATGGTGCTTCAGTGCTGTTTAGCACGGTCGCCCGCGCTGTCCGTCGCATCAAGGACACCTGGGCCAAGCGCAGTGGAGAGACCGAAGGCGAAGCCATTGCTGCGATGGTGTTCCCAGACCTCTTGATCTTGGATGAGGTTGGAGTGCAGTTTGGCAGCGATTTTGAAAAGAACCTGCTGTTTGACGTGCTCAACGAGCGCTACGAGAAGCGTAAGCCGTCACTGTTCTTGTCAAACCTTTCCATAGACGATGTTGCCGCGTTCCTGGGGGAGCGTGTGATGGATCGCCTGCGTGAGGATGGCGGCGACGTTATGCCGTTCCAGTGGGAAAGCTTTCGCGGGAGGGCGACAGAGTGAACAAGAAAATGAAGTTGACGGGACACACGCTGAAACTGGTTCCCAGGACCCCGGGCTCCAAGTACGGCAACAGGAAGATCACTGCAGCGGGTGGCGGCAAGTTCGACAGCTTGGCCGAGCTCCACCGCTGGTCACACCTGCAGATGCTGCAGCGCGGCGGCCACATCAGCGATCTGCGCCGGCAGGTGGTGTTCGAGATGGTTCCATCAGTCAAGTTTGCTGGCGCTGCGCGCGCCCGTCCTGCGATTCGCTACATCGCCGACTTCGTGTACCTGGAGCAGGGCGCCGAGGTGATCGAGGATGTGAAGGGCGTAGAGACCCCTGAATTCAAGATCAAGCGCCACCTGATGAAGGCTCTGCTGGGGCGGGAAGTGCGGGTGATCAAATGACCCAGGCACTGAACCCCGCATTCTTTGGCAAGGTCGTGCCCCTGGCTGGCCAGCGCAAGCCGCCCAGCGCTTCGCGCATCACGCGGCTGGTGTGGCCGACCTATGAGCGCCTGAGCGATGGCCGCTATCTGATCGAGCACTGGATGGAGAACCGCTGCTGCAACCGGGTGCAGGTGGGCGGCAGCATGGTCTGCGTGGTCGACGACTACGGCAGTCTGGTGGCGGTATAGGACAGGGGGCGCGCATGGTGGTGAATGTGACAACGGGCACGATAGAGCAGCGCGACCCGAACGGCTGCAATCCTCATGAGCCCGGCGCCAAGCTGGATGCGGGCAAAGCTAGGCCTGATCTGGTTCTGAACGGCTTTCCACGCGCCTTGCTGGCCGTTGCCGAGGTCGCTGCATATGGTGCGCGCAAGTACACCGAGGAAGGCTGGCGCAGTGTGCCGGATGGGCGGCGCCGCTACGTTGCAGCCAAGGACCGCCATCGTCTGCAGGGTGCGATCGAGGCTTCTGATTCAGAAAGTGGGCTTCCGCATCTGGCACATGAAGCATGGAATGCACTGGCCGCCCTGGAGCTGGCGCTGAGCGCACTGGAGCAGGAGGGCGCCGGATGCTGAATCGACTGAGCGACAAAGAGCGCGCCCACCTGGCAGCGGTCAAGGAGCTGCCCTGCAGCGTCTGCGACCAGGCCGGGCCCAGCGAGGCGCACCACATCGAGCAGCGCCAGCAATACACCGTCGTGGCCTTGTGCGAGAGCTGCCATCGCGGCCCGCTGATGGGGCTGCACGGCCAGCGCCGCATGTGGGCAATCAAAAAGATGAGCGAACTGGACGCGCTGAACGTGACCGTGCGGCGCTTGATGGGCAATTGAAGAAAGAGGACAGGATGACTGATACACCAACGACTCAGGAACGCTACGCCAGCGCGACCCAATCGAGCAGCCTGCGAGTTGAGGCAGGCGTGCAAGGCGATGCCGACTACTTGATTGCCGCCGGCTGGAGCAAGTCGCGCTTCGGCGCTGCATTGATGCGCCTGCACAGCGAGTGGGATGCAGCTGCACGCCGCGGCTGCCAGATCCCTCGTCAGGCGACCCGCAAACAGATTGCGCAGCTGGCTCGGGATATCGCCACGGCGAAGCAATCGAAGCAGGTGGAGAAGGAACACTCTGATGCTGCACGCAAGCGCCTTGAAGACGGGTTTGTTGCTGAGCTCAAGGAAACCATGCGCATGCTCAAGATGCTCCCTGAGGTGCGCTTGCACCTGCAGCTGACTGCAGCGCTGGATCAATGCCCAGAGACGGAGTCCGTTTGCTGTGCTGTGCTCTTGCATTGGCTCAAACCGGTATGCGCCGCATGCAGCGGCCGCAAGTTCCAACTGTCGCCTCGAGCTGGGGAGTTGTCGTCTGTCGCCTGTAGGTCTTGCGGGGGCGCGGGCCATGGCAAGGTTCCAGGCGGTGAGCATGGGCGAAAGCTCCTCGCCTATATGGAAGACTGTGTCGGGCGCGCTCGGCAGGGCATACGCTCCCGGTTGCATGGCAGGGCTTGACACTGGGTCGCCTGCCTTTAGAATTGCGCTGTCGGTCGCAAGAAAAATCTTGCCACCAGTCGTCACCGTCCAATGCCCTGCATGCAGCCCGTAGCGGTGCAGGTAGCTAGAGAGGGGTAGACGCGCCTACAGCCCGCAGCAGATGCTTGTGGGCTTTTTTGTTTGTCTCCTTGCTGGCCGAAAGCCGGCATCTGCCGCCCTGGTTATCCTCGGCGGCTTTTTTATTTTGGAGTTCTCATGACGCAAGCCCGCCCTATCACTGATCACGTAGTCAATCCGGTCAATGACAAGCTGGTCGTTGAAGCAATTGATGAGCCCGGGGTTGGCGGCGCGCACCATGTCTATCAGGTGCGTGGCTATCACGCAAAGGGTGCTGATGAGACTGCGACAGTCATCCGGTTCCAAAACGGCCCCATTAATGAGGTCGGCGTGAATGGGCTGACACAAGAAGCACTGCTTGCGGTTGTCGTTGATCGCCTGCGCAGCTTTCAGTCTGGCCCCTTCTCGTGCCGTGAGAATGCATTGGCACTGACCAAGATTGAAGAAGCCATGCACTGGCTGCAGCAGCGAACCATCCGTCGCATGCGTGCTGGGGTAGAAGGCACGCACCAGATTGCACAAGGCGACGGAGCTGAGTGAAAGACCTGAACCCGTCAGCAATCTGACCTGGCCACCGATGGGTGGCCTTCTTGTTTTCGCTGCCACCGAGCACGCCCGACGATCACGCACATTGCTTCAGGGGCGGATCACTCGGTGGCGGCACCTATCCCGAGGAGAGCGAAGTGCTCTACACAGCAGAGAACGCAAGGGGTGCAACGGTCATTGATGTGGACACCGGCGAGCGCTTTGCCCGCGTGCTGGAGGTCAGCACCTCAGGCGGCTGGATCAAGGTTCACGACAACCCGAGCCGCCTTGATGCCCAGGGGCGCATAGCAGGCAGGCGCATTCGATTCCGTTCTGTCTACGCCATCAAGGGGCTGGAGCTAATGCCCTGCCTGTTTCACTGTTACGGGAGACTTCATGCTGGCTAGCTCTGTATTTGATAGTGTGAAGGTGGCTAACCTGCAGTCTGGTGACATATTGGTTATCAAGTGCCAGCAGGTGATGCCGAAACGCGCGGTAGACGCGCTTATGCAGAGGATGGAAGTACTCCTCCCTGAAGGTGTGAAGGCAGTGGTGCTTGACGGCGGCTTGGATGTTGAGGTGCTTCAGCCTGAGCGAGGCCAACAACAGGCCTCCGAAGTCGCGCTGTTGATCGAATCCGACATCCGTGATGGCGGACCAGTTGCAGACGCGCTGCATCGCACCTACGGGTTGCAGCGCCAGGGTCGCTAGATGCCACAGCGTCCTAACCGGCCGTGCCGGCACCGAGGCTGCAACGCCATTCACCGCAATGCCAACGGCTACTGTGACCAGCATCAGGAGCAGGCTCAGCAGGCCAAGCGCGGGAGTGCCGGGCAGTTCAGCGCCTGGTACACCACGACGAAGTGGCGGGCCCTGCGTAAGCGGCAACTCGCGGCGGAGCCCTTGTGCGCCTACTGCATGAGGAGCGGGAAGGTGGAAGAGGCTGTGGTGTGCGACCACATCACGCCGCACCGCGGCGACCCGGAGATGTTCTGGGCAGGACCTTTTCAGTCCCTCTGCCTCTCGTGCCACAGCGGTGAAAAGCAGCGTGAGGAACGGTCGATAAAGGGAAAACCCTAGGCTCCGATGCGGATTTGCCTCATTTTTGAGCAATAATGTCCGAATGTGTCAAAAAAACGACATTTCGAGGCCCCGGGGGAGGGGTGGGGCGAAAGTCCAGGCCCCTATCGGGAATCAGCCGCGCCCCCAGTCAAATTTTTACGCCCGCGAAAAATGAAATTTAAACCGGAGGCCCGATGGCAGGTGCTGCTGGGCGCTCTGGCCGTCGCCCGAAACCCACGGCCAAGAAAGAGCTGGCCGGCAACCCGGGAAAGCGGGCGCTAAACAAGTCAGAGCCGGACTTTGGTCTGGTTCGCAATATCGATTGCCCGATCTGGATGGGCGATGACGGCCGCGTCCTGTGGGAGACGTTGGCTCCGTTGTTGTGCCGAGAGCGCGTTCTCGAGGCGACCGACGTGCAGAACCTCGAGGTTTACTGCAACGCCTATGACCAGTTCCGCATGGCTCAGGTTGATGTGAAGGAAAACGGCGTAACCGTTGCAGGCGCCACAGGCGGCGTCGTCAAGAATCCGGCGCTCACGGCACTCAAGGAGGCTACCGCGATGATGGCCACCTACGGCGGGATGCTGGGGCTGGATCCATCGAGCCGGCAGCGAATCATGGGCAAGAAGCCAGAAGGGGGCGGCAATCCGTTTGCCGTGTTGATGAATGGCTAAGTATCCCGCTGTTGATGCCGCGCTGAAGTTCGCCAAGGACGTGGTTAAGGGAAAGATTCCTGCGTGCCGGTATGTGATCCTCGCCTGCCAACGGCATCTGGACGATCTCGATCGCGCCAAGGACGATGACTGTCCGTACTTCTTCGACCCAAAGGAGGCTCAGCGAAAGATCGCCTTGATCGAGTTGCTGCCGCACACGAAAGGTGAGTGGGCATTCAAGCGTCAGCTGGTGACGCTGGAGCCCTGGCAGAAGTTCGGCCTGGCCTGCACCTTTGGCTGGAAGCGTAAGCGCGACAAGATGCGCCGCTTTCGCGAGAGCTACTGGGAAGTAAATCGAAAGAATGGGAAGTCGGTGATCGCCGCCGGCGTTGGCCTGGCGATGTTCTGCCTGGACGACGAATTCGGCGCGGAGGTCTACTCGGGAGCCACAACGGAGAAGCAGGCGTGGGAGGTGTTCCGTCCCGCTCGGTTGATGGTCAAGCGTTCACCGATGTTGATCGAGGCTGCGGGCATCGAGGTCAACGCCTCGAATCTGAACAGGCCAGCCGATGGAAGCCGATTCGAGCCGTTGATCGGCAACCCAGGCGATGGTGCCAGCCCGTCTTGCTCCATTGTTGACGAGTATCACGAGCATGACTCGGACGCGCTCTATACCACCATGCTGACCGGCATGGGTGCCCGTAAGCAGCCGCTGATGTTCATGATCACCACGGCAGGCTTCAATATCGAAGGGCCGTGCTACGACAAGCGCCGCGAAGTTCTGGAAATGCTCGAGGGCACTGTCCCGAATGAGGAGCTGTTCGGCTGGGTGTGGACCATTGACGAGGGTGACGATTGGAAAGACCCGGCCGTCCTGGCCAAGGCCAATCCGAACATCGGTGTGTCGGTCTATCAGGAGTATCTGGAAAGCCAGCAGCGCCGCGCTGTTCAGCAGGCGCGCTTCACCAACACGTTCAAGACCAAGCACCTGGGCGTGTGGGTGACGGCCAAGGCCGGCTTTTTCAACGTCGCCCAGTGGGAGGCGCTGAAGGACGTCACCCTGACGCTGGAGCAGTTCGAGGGTCAACCGTGCGTGCTGGCATTCGACCTGGCACGCAAGTTGGACATGAATAGCATGGCGCGCCTGTTCTGGCGGGACATCGACGGGAAGCGGCACTACTACAGTGTGGCGCCTCGATTTTGGGTGCCTGAGGACACTGTGGCCAATCACGACAACCGACGCATGGCCGAGCGGTACCAGAAGTGGGTAAACGCTGGCCTGCTAGTGCAGACCGATGGGGCGGAGATCGATTACCGGGAGATCCTGGAAGAGGCCAAGGAGGCCAACCATTTGAACCCCGTGCAGTCGTCGCCGATCGACCCGCATGGCGCCACAAACCTGGCGCACCAACTGGACGACGAGGGCTTGACGCCGATCACGATCACCCAGAACTACACCAACATGAGCGACCCGATGAAGGAGATCGAGGCGGCTATCGCCTCGGGGCGCTTCCATCATGACGGCAACCCGATCATGACCTGGTGCATTGCGAACGTGATCGGCAAAACCCTGCCGGGCAATGACGATGTAGTGAGGCCGATCAAGCAGGGCAATGACAACAAGATCGACGGCGCGGTATCTCTGATCATGGCTGTTGGCCGCGTGCTGGTGCCGCCAGACGGCGAGGGCGACATGGACGACTGGCTGAGTAACCCAATACGGACGGGCAAGGCATGAACACACAGAAGAAACCGAGCCTTGCGGGTCGCGTGCGCGCGGCCATCGACGGTTGGGTGCGGTCCTTCAGTCTTCGGGACAAGGACCTCTACATAGATCGCGAGATGGCCAGCGAAGCGGGCGTGGACGTAACCCCGAAAGGGGTCATGCAGGTGGATGCGGTCTGGAGCTGCGTTCGTCTCATTTCGGAGACCATCGCAACGCTCCCTCTCTCGATCCATGAGAGAACGTCCTCGGGGAAGCGCCTGGCCAGCCATCACCCTCTGCACTTTGTTATTCACGACCAGCCCAATGCTGACTCTACGGCCTCGGTATTCTGGGAGGCTCTGGTCGCATCGATGCTGCTGCGAGGCAATGGCCGCGCCGAAAAGCTCTACGTGGGCGACAAGCTGGTGGGCTTGGCCTTTCTGGATCCGAACAAGCTGGTGATCACGCGGGACGCGAACGGCCACAAGATCTACCAGTACCCGCGGCCTGGCGGTGTAATGCGACAGATTCCGTCTAACAGGATCTGGAATATCCCAGGATTCACCCTGGACGGCGAGACAGGTGTCTCGGTGATCGCCTACGGCGCCAAGGTCTTCGGGGCTGCAATGGCGGCTGAGCGGTCAGCGGCACGGACATTCCGCAATGGCATGCTGCCGACGGTCTACTACAAGGTTGCGGCATTTCTGAAGCCTGATCAGCGCAAGATGTTCAAGGAGGAAATCGCCGGCTCCGTCGAGCGGGGGGAAACCCCGCTTCTGGAAGGCGGCACGGACGTCGGGACCGTTGGCATCAAGCCATCGGATGCCCAGCTCCTCGAGTCCCGGTCCTTCTCGGTGGAGTCGATCTGTCGCTGGTTTCGTGTGCCCCCCTGGATGGTGGGTCACACCGAGAAGTCCACCAGTTGGGGGACGGGCATCGAGCAGCAGATGATCGGCTTCCTGACCTTCACCCTGGGCCCTTGGCTGCGGCGGATCGAGCAGGCGATCAATACGGACCTGCTGGCGCCGGCCGAGCGCTCGCGCTACTACGCCAAGTTCTCTGTAGAAGGCCTGCTGCGCGCCGACAGCGCCGGTCGCGCGGCCTTCTATGCCGCGATGGTGAACAACGGGATCCTTACCCGCGATGAGGTTCGCGAACTGGAAGACCGCGAGCCGATGGGCGGCAATGCTGCAGTTCTCACGGTTCAGTCGGCCATGACCACGCTTGATTCCCTGGGGCAAGACGCCTCGGCAGCACAAACAAACCAGGCCCGCGCCGCGCTTCGCGCGCTGTTGGGCTTCACCGAAGAGCCGCAGAAAGGCTGAATCATGAGCATGAAGAATTTGCCGGGCGCACCAATCGGGCGCCCGAGCGCTAGCGTGCGCAGTGAAATCCTGCCGCGCGCGCTGGAGCGTTGGAACCCCGAGATTCGCGCTGCAGATCGCGATGAAGACCGGGCAATCAGCATCTACGACGCCATCGGTTACGACCCCTGGACGGGGGAGGGTGTGACGGCCAAGCGCGTGGCGGGCGCACTACGTAGCCTTGGCAAAGGCCCGGTGACGGTGAACATCAACAGCCCGGGCGGCGACATGTTCGAGGGCCTCGCCATTTACAACCTGCTGCGCGAGCACGAGGGCGAAGTCAACGTCAAGGTGTTGGGGCTGGCGGCGTCTGCCGGCTCGGTCATCGCCATGGCGGGCGACACGGTGCAGATCGCGCGCGCCGGCTTCCTGATGATCCACAACGCCTGGGTTGTGGCCATGGGCAACCGCAACGACCTGCGCGAGCTGGCGACCTGGCTTGAGCCCTTTGATGCCGCCATGGGCGACATCTATGCCGTGCGCACCGGGCTGGAGACCAAGGCCATCGCCAAGCTCATGGACTCGGAATCCTGGATTGGCGGCGCGGCTGCGGTGGAGCAGGGCTTTGCCGATGAGCTACTGGCATCCGACCAGGTGGGCCGTGGCAGCTCGAATGCGAGCGCCTCTGCTGTGCGCCGGCTGGAGGCTGCGCTGCGCAACAGCGGCATGCCCAAGAGCGAGGCAATGCGCCTCATCAGCGAATTCAAGTCCAGCGTGGGCGATCCCGCTGGCGGCGGTGAGGGTGATCCCACCGAACGCGGCCGATCAGCCGCAATTGCGACGGGAGCGGCATCCAGCCTCTCTGCGTCTCTTCTCTCTCACCTCCAACCATCCTGAAAGTGCAATCATGAAAAAATCTCGCTTCCTTTCTATCGGCCTGCTGGTGGCCGTTGCTGCAGTGTCCCTGACCGCTCAGGCTGCAGGCTTCGACGTCCCGGCCTTCGTCACCGCCCATGCCGATGTCTTCAGCGGCCTCGCCATGCTTGGCGCCGCTGGCACAGTGGCTGATGTGTCCGCTGAATACAAGCAGGTCCAGAGTGACCTGAAGGTGGTCAGCGACCAGTTGAAGGCGCATGCCGAGACGGCCGCGAAAAACGCCAACCTCAGCGCCGAAACTCGGCAGCAGGTGGATGCATTGCTTTTGAAGCAGGGCGAGCTGCAAGCCAACGTCCAGAACGTCGAGCAGCTGATCGCCAAGCTCGAAGCGAATGGCGCGGGCGCCGATGTCCAGCATCAGTCGCTGGGCCAGCAGTTCGTGAACAACGAGGAGGTGAAATCCTTCCTCGGCAAGACAACCCCGCGCGGCCGCGCCGACATGACCATCAATGCGGCGATCACCAGCGTGACTACCGACACCGATGGCGCCGCTGGCGACCTCGTGCAGACCACGCGCCTGCCCGGCGTGCAGGCCCTGCCCCAGCGTCGCATGACGGTGCGTGACCTGATCACCCCCGGCAAAATGGATGGCAACGCGCTGGAATACGTGAAGGAAACCGGCTTCACCAACAACGCCGGCATGGTGGCCGAGACCGCCAAAAAACCTGAATCGACAATGAAGTTCGACCTAGTGAGCACCACTGCCAAGGTGATTGCGCACTACATGAAGGCTTCGCGTCAGATCCTGAGCGACGCATCCCAGCTGGCCAGCCTGATCGATGGCCGTCTGCGCTATGGCTTGGCCTTCAAGGAAGAGCAGCAGTTGCTCAACGGTGACGGCACCGGCCAGAACCTGCTGGGCATCATTCCGCAGGCGTCGGCGTTTGCCTCCCCCTTCGATCCTGCGGGAGCGGAGACGAACATCGACAACATTCGCCTTGCTTTCCTGCAGGCTGAGTTGGCCGAGTTTCCTTCCTCGGGCGTGGTGATGAATCCCATCGACTGGGCGCGCATCGAGTTGCTCAAGGACTCCACTGGCCGCTACATCATCGGCAACCCGCAGGGTGTCATCGGCGCCTCCCTGTGGAACCGTCCGGTGGTCACCACCCAAGCGATTGAGGTGGACAAGTTCCTGGCAGGCGCCTTCAAGCTGGGCGCCCAGGTGTTCGACCGCTGGCAGGCTCGCGTGGAAGTCGCCACCGAGAACGAAGACGACTTCGTGAAGAACATGGTCACCATCCTGGCCGAAGAGCGACTGGCGCTGGCGGTCTATCGCCCCGAGTCGTTCATCTACGGCGATTTTGGCAATGTGACCTGATGTCCGGGCCCGCTTCGGCGGGCCTGTTCATTTCCACCAGGAGAAACCATGCTCATTAAGTTCAAGAAACCGGATCCGCGCGCCGGCCTGATCGCGCGCATGGACAGCAGCCGCGGACAGCAACTGATCGATGCTGGCGCTGCGGACCGAGAGGCTGAGGGCGCTGCAGCCGTAGCCGGTGCCATGGAGTCTGGCCAGTCGTCTGAAGAATCCGAATCGACTCAGGCATCTGTGGCTGGGGATCAGTCAGTCGAAACGGCCAAGCTCAAGGCAACCCGGGGGCGGAAGTGAGTCTCATCGACCTGGGCACGGCCAAGATTCATCTGCGCACGAATGGCGATGGCGAAGATGAGCTGATCGGCATCTACCTTGATGCAGCGGAGTCCGCTGCCGTCGAGTTCCTAAACCGCAATGTCTACTCGACGCAGGACGAACTGGATGAGGCTGCAGAGCCGGCTGACGCGTGTCCAATGGTCATCACTGGACCCGTGAAGGCGGCCATGTTGTTGATCCTGGGCCATCTGTACGCCAACCGTGAAAACAGCGTGGTGGGCGTCTCGTCCCAAGATTTACCCATGGGTGCGCATTCGCTGCTGTGGCCCTATCGCATAGGACTGGGGGTGTAGAGATGCCAACCGACTGCAATGTGTGCAACGCCACCCGGCTCTGGGCAGAAAAGTGGAGAAGGATCGCATATGAGCGAGCGAAGAAAGTCATCGGACACGCGCCGTCTGATCCAGAGCAACCTGGCAGTGGCCGAGGCCCTGAATCGACAGACTCAGGCGATGAAGGAACTGACGGAGGGCATAGCCTGCCTGCTGGATCAGATGGCTGATGATGCGCAGGAGGTTGCCCAGCCGCGCATGCTGGATGGGAGCTTGCTGTGATCGCCGCCGGGAAACTACGCCACTTGGTCAGCTTGCAGTCTCGTCAGACAGGCCGCGATCCTGACTCGGGTGCCGTGATTGATCTTGGCTGGGTGGAGGTGACCAAGCTCTGGGCGAGTGTAGAACCACTCTCCGCCCGTGAGTTCATTGCAGCTGCCGCCAGCCAGTCCAAAGTCACGGCGCGCATCGTCACGCGGCGTGATTCCCGTGTCACCGCAGCCATGCGCTTGGTGCATGCCGGTCGCATCTACAACATCGAAGGTGTGTTGCCAGATCCTGCCAGCGGTCTTGAGTACCAGACCCATCCAGTAAGCGAGGGCGTCAACGATGGCTGATATCCAATTCAAGCTGACCGGATTTGATGAGGTCTCCAAGCGCTTGCAGGCCTTGCCTGTGGAGTTGCGAAAGAAGCCCGCGCGCTCGGCACTGGGCAAGGCCGCCACTCTTGTGCGCGGCCAGGCTCAGACCAATGCTATCTGGATGGATGACAAGGCCACGGGGCGCAAGATCGCGGACAACATCATCCAGCGCTTTCGCTCCCGCTACTCCAAGCGCACAGGCGACGTGATGATCTCTGTCGGTGTGGGGACTGAAAAGGGGCGCATCCCAAAGGGCAACCCTGATGAAGGCCCCAAGGGCAACACGCCGCACTGGCATCTTAAGGAACTGGGTACTGAGCATATGCCGGCCGATCCATTCCTGAGACCGGCGGCAGAGCAGCAAGCTGAGGCGGCCATTGCTTTGTTTGGCACTGAGCTGGACAAGGCCATCACCCGGCTTGTGAGGCGCATGAAATGAATGCGCCGCCGCTGTACCGCCTGGCCAAGCTGTCGCCCTCTGTGCTCGCCGTGCTGGGTTCGCCAGAGCCCCGCATCTACCCTTGGGGTGAAAACAATGACAAGCCCGTTGTCTACCCCTATGTGACCTGGATAGAGGTTGGTGGTGCTCCATACAACCACCTGGCCGGACGGCCCACGGTTGATCGCACCACAACGCAGATTGATGTCTGGGCGAAAGCCGCAGACAGCGCCCAGGCGCAAAGGATGGTCGAAGAGGCCGCCACGGCGTTGCGGGATGCGATTGAGCTGGACTGCTACATCACATCTTGGCGCCGGCACCCGCGTGACGCCGATACCAAGGTATACCGCATCAGCTTCGACGCCGAGTGGCAATTGAATCGCTGATGCACTGATCACCCGCATGGGCCGCCTAGAGCGGCCCTCTCTGTTTCTTGAAAGGACTTGCCATGGACCGCATCCTCCCGCAGGGCTCCGAGCTTTTTGCGCTTGCGCCCAAAAAAGACGCGCCGACCGAATTTGAGGTCATCAAAGTGGATTGCGCGATTTCTGTTGATTTTGGGGACGACGAGCGTGACGATCTGGAGGACACATGCCTCGAAGAGCGTGACAACCACACCACCATTCCGGGGCTGAACACCCCCGGTGAGTCTGCAGTCACCGTCCGCATTAACCCCCAGAATCCTGGCCACGTGCGCCTGCACCAGCTGTCTGACACTGGTGAGCGTCTGCTGTGGGCATTGGGCTGGTCTGACGGCACAGCGCCTGCCACGCTCAAGTCCGGCGGCACGATGGAGTTTGAGCTGCCCACGTCACGGACCTGGAACGTATTCCAGGGGCACATCAAGCGCTTCAACTTCGCGGGCTTTGAAGTCGGTGGCGAACCCATTCAGGGGGCCATCACCATCAAGCGCGCCACCAAGCCCGTGTGGGTCGTGAAGGTGTCCACACCATGAAGCTCGCAGACCTGCAAAAGAACGGCGGCTTTGTGGATGCCGCCCCGGTGAAAAAGCCCATCAAGTGGAAAGCGCCTGATGGCTCTGAGCAGGCGGGCGACATCTGGATCGTCCGTCAGCCCTTTGGTGTGATCGAGCAGGAGATCGGCAATGCTGCTCCTGATCGCAGCAAGGGAGCAAAGATGATTAGCCTCAGCGTGCGGCTCGATGGCGGTAAAGAGCAAATGACCTATGACCAGGCGTACAGCCTCACCCCGGCCCTGGCTTGGGCAATGGTGATGGCCATTAACGAGGTCAATGCCCCAAAAAACTCACAGCCGTCGATGAGTTCTGGCACGAGCTCGTCCTCGCCGGCATCGGCGGCAAAACCATCGCGGAGGCAAAAGACCGCTTGAGCTTTGATGAGGTGCAGTCGTGGCTGGCATTTCGTGAGAAATACGGTTCGCTGCATCTACAAACTCATATCGAGCGCGCGGCCGCAACTGTCGCCCACACCGTCAGCCAGACGGTGGCGCGCAAGAAAAGCAGCCAGGCTCCCAGGTTCGAGGACTTCTTGCCTCAACGAAAGGGAGCGCAGGCGGCAGTCATCACCCTTGAGGAGGCAATGCGCGAGTGGCGGTAGCCGCTTGCGAGCCTCCCCGACCATCGCAGGATTTTTGAACCATGGCTCGTCAACTTGGCACCCTCACCATCGATCTGATTGCCAAGATCGGCGGCTTTACTGAAGGCATGACCAAAGCCGAGCGGGTGGCAGATCAGAAGTCACGCGAGATGGAGCGCAAGATGAAAGAGCGCTCCGAGGCCGTTGAGAAGGCCTGGACCGGTATCGGTGCGGCCATCTCTGCGGGTATTGCGGGCATCACTGTTGGCAGTGTCTTCAGCAAGGTTCTGACGGAATCCAGGAATGCCGAGCAAGAGCAGGCTTTGCTGGCAGCCGCGCTCAAGGCGACAGGTAACCAGGCCGGCTACTCACAGGATCGCCTGAATGAGATGGCCTCCGTGATGGAGGGGATCACCACCAAGTCGGCTGGAGAATTCAACCAGGCGCAAACGGTGCTGCTTGGCTTCACCAACATCGTGGGCGAGCAACTGCCCCAGGCGCTCAAGCAGGCGGCGAATTTTTCCGTCCGTACTGGTGCTGACATGAAGTCTGCGGCTGAGACGGTTGGTCGTGCCTTGGACATTCCCAGCGTGGGCATGGCGAGCCTGGCGCGTCAGGGCTTCAAGTTCTCCGAGTCGCAGATCGAGGCCGCCGAGAAGCTGGAGCAAACCGGTCGCATCGCTGAAGCCCAACAGATTGTTCTGAATGCGCTTGAGGAAACCTATGGCGGTGCGGCAGAGGCTGCTCGCGATACCTTTGGTGGCGCTGTCGATGGCTTGAGAAATGCCCTCAACGGGCTCATGACTGGCGAAGGTGGCAGCCTGGATGGAGCCAAGAAATCTCTTAACGACCTCACAGATACGCTCGGCTCCAACACCACCAAGGCAGCCTTTGAGTCCATTGTCGGCTGGGTTGTGTCGCTGACCAATATGGTGATCCAAGCCACGGCAAACATCGTGGCATTCATGAACACCGCCGACAAACTAGGTGCCCTGACGGGTACAGACGTGTTCGGAAAAATGAAGTCGGAGGCCGAGGCCGCCGGGGCGGAAGTAAAGCGTCTTGGCGACCAGCTTGAAAGGCACCAGGAGGCACTGAAGCGGGATCCATCCAATGTAATTCTGCAGCGCTCGGTCGCCAATACACGCAAGCTTGTCGATGCGGCAACGAAGCGGGCAGCCGGAGCATCAGACACGCTCAAGGATTGGGCCAACGCTGCCGCAACGGCTGCCAAGGTTGATCCCTTGATTACCCCTGATATGACGCCGAGGAAGCCTGGTACGGTCAATCTCAAGGACGGCACGCCGAGTAAAAAGTCTGGCGGTGCCAAGGTCGACAAGGACGCAAAGGCTGCGGATGACTTCCTTCGATCGCTTACAGAGCAGGTCTACAAAACGCAGGAGCGTACCGCCTACGAGAAGCTGTTTTTCGATATTCAAAGCAAGGGATTAAAGCTTTCCGAGTCTCAGCTGGATAAAGCCACCGGCTTGGCGACCATGATCGACATGGCCAAGGAGGCGGAGGTTTCCCGGGCTGCGGAGGTGGCCCGCAGCAATGACTTGTACGAGGCTCAGAATCGCCTTATTGCCAAAGAGCAGCAGTACCAATTGGAGATGCTGACCTACGGCATGGGAGACAAAGCTGCGACCGAGCTGCGGGAGCGCATCAGCCTGATGCAACAGCACCAGGCCGAACTACGTAAGCTCCAGCAGGATCAGGCGCTTGCGCTGGCGGGTACTGACAGTGAGAAAGAGCAAGAGCGTATCCGTGCTCAGTATGCGATGCGCTTGCAGATTGTCGAGACCGCACAAGCGCAAGAGCTGCAACTGTACGAAGACTTCCTGGCTCAGAAGCGCCAAAAGGAAAGTGACTGGGCGGCCGGCGCAGCGTCGGCACTCAATACCTACCTTGAGAACGCACGCGATGTGTATAGCCAGACGCAATCTATTGCGACGACGGCCTTTGGCGGTATGGAGGATGCTCTTCTCGGCTTTGTCAAGACCGGCAATCTGGACTTGAGCAACATGCTTTCCTCCATAGGAGAGCAGGCAATCCGCATGTTGATCCGCTTCGGTTTGCAGATGGTGGCCAACAAGCTTCTGGGGGATACGCTGCAAGCTGCGGGCGTGGCGACCTCAATCGCTGCGGGCTCAGCGACTGCTGCAGCCTGGGCACCGGCGGCTGCTCTTGCATCGCTGGCTTCTTTTGGCGCTAACGCCGCGCCGGCGGCAGCTGGCATCACCAGTACGGTGGCGCTCAGTCAGGGTATGGCTGTGTTGGGCTTCGCGGACGGCGGCTACACCGGCCCGGGTGGCAAGTATCAGCCGGCGGGCATCGTGCACGCTGGCGAGGGTGTGCTGTCTCAAGACGATATGCGCGCGCTGGGTGGGCCTGGAGCTTTCGAGGCATTCCGCCGGTCTCTGCACTCTGGCTACTCGGCTGGTGGCGTGGTTGGTGCTGCAGTGCCTCCGGCAGTGCGGCGCGACTATGCAGCCGAGCTGCGCGGCCAGGCACCCATCGTCAACGTCATCGAGGACGCCAGCAAGGCCGGCCAGATCGAGCAGACGCAAAACGCTGATGGCAGCTACAGCACCAACGTGTTTGTTCGCAATATCCGCAACGGCCGCGAGGAAGCGCTTGCGCTGGAGACAACTTACGGGCTGACGCGCCGAGGACGATAGATGGCAATCACTTCAAACATTGACTGGCCGCAGGGATATCCCTGCGTGCTGCGTGAAGGGCATACAACCCGGCATGTCAAGCCATTTGTGCGGACCCCTATGGAATCGGGGCGGTCACGGCAGCGGCGCAAATTCCTGAGCGTGCCCAGCATGCACACGTGTGCATGGCTGATGACGGAGGCGCAGGCACTTTCCTTTGAGGCGTGGTTTGTAGAGACGCTGATCGATGGAGCGAAGTGGTTCAACATGCCGCTCAGGACGCCCATGGGGCCGGGAAAGCTGCTTTGCCGATTCACAGATATGTATGAAGGCCCGGATTTGGTAGGGGGCGACCGCTGGAAGATCTCAGCTCCGATCGAAGTATGGGCGCGGCCTTTGCTGCCGCCTGGCTGGGGCTTGCTGCCGGAGCTGGTGATCGGCTCCAGCATCATCGACCGGGCCGTGAATCAAGAATGGCCGGGGGGATAGTCATGGCAACCAGTACAGCTTTGAAGCTGCTCTATGCCGGCGACGATGTGACGACCGTGCGCATCTGTACGCTAGACATCGAGCTGCCTGGTGGCGAGCACATACGCCTTGCCCACAGCTATGAAGACCTCACGCTGGGGGTCGACGGTGTGCCGCAACTCTTCGAGGCCTGCGGCCTGGAGATATCCCTACCGGAGCGCAGCACTATCGGAAATCAGTCCCTGCGCTTTGGGTTGGGCGTTGTCGATGGCCGGGCGCATCGTTTGATCAGTGACGCGCTCGACTCTGGCCAGCCCTCGTATGTGGTCTACCGCGAGTATCTGTCGGACGACACATCGGCGCCGGCGGCCGCTCCCAAGCGCATGCTGATCCAGGGGGGTGATCTGAATAGCAACGTCCTGCAGGTCGAGGGCAGCTACTTCGATCTGCTCAACCTGGCTTGGCCGCGTGATCGCTACACGGCGGACAAGGCTCCTGGCGTTAAGTACCAATGAGGCGGTTTCTGAAGTCGCGCTATGTGCGCGGCGGGCGCGGCCCCGTGGACTACGACTGCTGGGGCCTGGTGCGCGATGCGCGCTCGGCGCTGTTTGGCCGGGCCTTGCTGCCGATCCTGCAGGACGCCAGACCGGGTGAGTTGCGCGGCATCACGCGGGCGGTTGACCAGGTCATAGCCCTGCATGGGTTCGCGCAGTGCTCCCCTCGGGTGGGCGCGGTTGCCACGGCCTGGAGGGCCAGCCTGTGCGTGCATGTGGGGCTGGTGGTGGAGGTGGACGGCCAGCTGCGAATACTCGAAACCGATGAGCCCGATGGGCCTTGTCTGACTGCTCTCAACCGATTTCAGGCCAGCTACACGCGGGTTTTGTTTTATGACGATCAAGATTTACCCCGGACAGATGCCGAGCCAGCCTGTGGAGTCGCACCCCTGGGCGGGCACGATTGCGGGCTGGTTTGAGGCGGTCGGCATTGACTATGCGGCGCGCGAGATCCAGCCCATAACGCTGCATCTCAACGGGGTGCTGCTGCCGGTGGAGGCCTGGGCAGAGACGGTGATCAGCAATGAAGACCAGGTTGATATCCGCCCCATCCCCCACGGCGGCGTCTTCAAGCTGGTGGGCAGCATCTTCAACTTCTTCTTCGGCTGGTTACTCCCATCGACCAGCAACCAGCGCTATGACACGCCGCAAGGCAAGCAACTCAGCTCGGCCGAGGGCAAGGCCAACACGGCAAAGCTCAACGGCGTGGTGCCGGAGCTGCTGGGCCAGTTCATCCGCTACCCCGACTATCTGACCCCGCCGCGCCGCTATTTCAGCACGCCGCGCGAGCAGTGGCTGGAGATGCTGCTCTGTGTCGGCCCCGGCCAGTACCAGATCGACCCGGCCACGGTCAAGATCGGCAACACGCCGCTGCGCACTCTGGAGGGCGCTGAGTTCACTGTGCACGGTCCTGGCGCTGATATCGGCGGCATCACCCAGCATGAAAACTGGTACAGCTGCCCAGAGGTGGGCGGCACCAGCGCCGGCACGGCGGGTCTTGAGCTGAGCGCCATTGACTCGGGCAACGTCAACCCCACGGCTGGTAGCTATGCGCTCAACGGCGCACAGATCACGGCAGATGTGGACTGGCCCAATGCCTGGGGCTCTGGCACCGCCATGTCGCTGATGTTTGAGCAGGACGTGACCGTGGCCCTAGAGCTTGAGCCTGGAGAGGGCAGCAACTACTACAACACATTTACCGCCGACTGGCGCGAGATTGCGCCATCGCTGTGGATGCTGCTCACCGCATCCGGTGCGCTTACCGGTTCGCTGCGTGTGGAGTCCGTCGACGGCAATACGATTACCTTGGCTGAAGCGGTCAGTGATGCCGACGGGGGCTTTACTTATAGGCGCATCAGTCACTTGCCCGCTGGGGTCATATCGTTGGCAGTGTGTCGGGCTGGGCGTACATACACGGCTGCGTCAGTGGCCGGCCAGGTGCTGACGCTTGCACCCAGCGAAGGCGGCAGCTGGGCGGGCTTTGCGCCACGCACAGTGCCGGCGGCAAAGGCCAGCTTTACCGTGCAGGCAGATACTGTCTACGGTGAGCAGGCCGGCCCCTTTGTAAGCTGCCCAGCCGCAGAGGTCAGCAGCACGCTGGAGGTGGATATTTTCTTCAGCCAGGGCCTTTGCTATGTCTCCGACAAGGGGGAGGTGCAGGGCAGATCCGTGGGGGTGGAGATCCAGTACCGTGACTATGCCGCCGGCGGCGCCTGGCAGAGCGTGGTCAAGTGGTACACCGATGCCACCATGGACCAGATCGGTTTCACCGAGCGCATTGCCTTGCCCTATGCCATGCGGCCGCAGGTACGGGTGCGGCGCAGGGGCGCCAAGAGCACCAGCACGCAGGTGCACGATGAGGTGCAGTGGTACGCCATGCGCACGCGGCTGCCAACGCGCACCAGCTACCCGGACTGGACCACGCTGAGCGTGCGGGTGCGGGGCCTCGGGCAGATCGCAGCCAGGTCGGAGAACCAGGTCAACCTGGTGGCCACGCGCATGCTGCCCGTGCTTCAAGGCGATGGCTCCTGGAGCGCAGATCAGCCTACACGGGATATCTCGGCCGCTCTGCGGCACATCAGCAGCACGGTGGGTTATGGCCTGGACAGCATCGACATGGCCGAGCTGCAGCACCTGCATGGCATCTGGATGGCTCGTGGTGAAACGGCAGACCATGTGTTTGACGAAACCACGGTGCTCGCCGCCCTGCAGGCAGTGCTGGCCGCAGGCATGTCCGAGCTGACGATTGATGACGGCCTGCTGCGCTCTGTGCGCGCGGGTGTGCGTACGGTCGAAGACGGCCATGCCTACAGCGCGCAGAACACCACGGAGGGCATTGCGCGGTCATTCAGCGGCATCCGGCCCGACGACAACGATGGCGTGGAGGTGGAGTTCAGCGATGCAGACGACAACTGGAACACCAAGACGGTGAACTGTGTGCTGCCAGGCTCGCTGGGCATCAAGCTGGAAAAGCTCAAGGTGTTGGGGGTGACAGACCGAACGCGCGCCTGGCGCATCGGCATGCGCAGAGCCCGGCAGCAGCGGTATGAGCGCTGGACGTACAGCTTCACCACGGAGCTGGACGCGCTGAACAACAGCTATGGCGACTTTGTCAGCCTGGTAGATGACATCCCCGGCTTCGGCCAATCGGCTCTGCTCACTGGCATCAGCAATGCCAGCGGCCAGGCCCGGTTGGAGGTGACGGAGCCGCTGCGCTGGGATAGCGCAGATCCGTATGTCGTGGCGTTTCGCAGGCCTGACGGCACGCTGGCCGGGCCATGGCCAGCCGCTCAAGGGGCAAGCGCCTATGAAGTGCTGGCCCCGATTCCTGCTGGGGAGTGGCCGCAGATCAAGCTGCCGGAGCCGCCGCATGTGTATTTCGGGCCGGTCGCCCGCTGGAGCTTCCCGGCCATCGTCAAGAAGGTCAGCCCCAGCGGCACCGATGGTGCCAGCGTGCAGTGCGTGAACTACGACGCGCGCCTGTTCGATGACGACAACAACGCGCCACCGCCACTTTGAGTAGCCGGCCACCTGGCCACAGAGATCTTTATCACTCGCCCGCATGGTTCGCCCAGCGGGCTTTTTGTTTTGTGCGAGGACATATGACTACCTACCAAACAGGAAATCCACTAGGCAGCCAGGACCCCCGTGATTTGTTCGATAACGCGCAGAATATCGACGATGCGATTAACTCTCAGACCTCTGAGGTATGGCAAGACCGACTCGGACGACTGCGCAAAACATGGCGCGGCATTGAACAAAAGGCTGAGTTCGATATCGCTCAGGCGGTCTCCAGTGCTACTGCTGATGCTCATGGTTACCGAGATCAAGCCTTAGAAGCGAGAGATGACGCAAGGGCAGCTGCAAGCGCTATCGGCCCCTTGAAGTTCTATGATACCTATGCTCAGGCACTAGGGGACATTGCAGACATTCCCATTGATGGTCTGATCGAAGTGTCCGCGGACGAAACTCTTGATGGTGCTCGCACCCGCTATTTCAAGCGCTCCGGTGACGTTTTGGAGCTCTCTGTAAATCTGGATCAGTTGCGCCTAGATTTAGCGACAGACGCGGGCGCGCAGCTTATTGCAACAAGGCAGCCAGAGGATGGATCGGTAAAACGCTTAGTTATTGAAAAGCTATCTGAAATACCGACATTCGGAGATTATGAAGACATCTCTTCTGCCGTAGCGGCAGCGGTCGAATCGTCTTTTATCTTGGGCGCAATTGATAGCGTTGTTATTCGTGTTCCATCCCAAGCGGCGACGCTCCAATCTGCTTTTGAGAGAATTACTCCTCTTACTCAGCAATGTCGAATTACAGTATTAATTGAATCTGGCTTTCAACCAACAAGCGGGGTAGAGCTGAGTAATGCCGATTACAGCAGATACAAAATTTCCAGTGAAGATTCTGAGGTAACACTGTCTTCTCTGTATGTTGGTGATAATTTTTTGAAGCTGACGAATGCAATCTCTCCTGTTGTTGATGTGCTTATAAATGCGGCAGGTAAAGGCGGTCGAACTTTTTATGCGGAACGAGGTAGCTTCCTTTTAATTAATCCAGGAAAGGGTGTTAAAAACCCTCAGTCCGATGGTATTTATGTAAATATGCGTAGCTCTGCATATATCTCAGGCTGCGTGTCAATTGGAGCTGTTAATGGTCGTAATCTATGGATTACGCGAAACAGCACTTGCGAATGTACAGGGGCTACTTTTGATGGGGCAACGGATTACAACATCTGGATTTCACGGTCTTCGTCAGCATATGGTGAAAGTGTGACTTGCAAGAATGCGGGATCTGCGATAGGTGCAACGAGATATTCTATAGCATCGTTTAATTTAATGACCGCAGATAACCTTGATAGCGTCGCTATTGCTATATCTGCTTTTATTTTTGTAAACGATGTTATTGCGACAAATGTAAAGAAGGTTGGACTGTCGGCATCTGAGGGTGGGGAGGTCACAGGGAGAAATGCCAAAATCACAGGTGTTGTCGGCTCGGCGACTTATGGTTGTGTTGCTGAGAATTTAGGGAAAATAATATGCCCTTCAGCTGAGATTTCAGGATTCAATCTTTCTGGATTGCGTGCATACTATGGAGGCGGTATTGCCGCATTCGGTGCGAAAATAGAAAACTGTCTCATAGGCATTGATGCACGCTATAATGGGAGTGTTGATGCATACTCAGGAACAATTCAAAGTTGTGGGCGGGGTATTTTTGCGCGTGATGGGTCTAAAGTCTCCATGAATTCCGGCAACATATTGAGCAGCACAACGCGCGGTGTTGAGTGCAATAGTGGCTCTGAAGCATACATAGGACTTACTAAAGTCACTGGCTCAGGGGAGCAGGATTTGCGAGTTGCAACTGGTGCGAAGATATATGCGACAGGAACTTCGACAACAAACGGAGCCGGAAGCCCTGCACCTTCAAACACTAACGTGGCAGCGTTTAACACGTTTTATGCGGCCGGTGTCATTTACGTTTGAAATAATTGTCATAACTTTGATAAACCCGCTTCGGCGGGCTTTCTTTTGCCCAGGGAGGGCTATGAGCAACGAAAGCAAAGTCCAAGCATTGATCGAAACTGCCAAAGCCGCGCCGGCGGTGGCGGGGGCTGCAGCGTCCACCATGACACTTAACCATTGGGTCGCCATTGCAACTGGTGTCTATATCGTGATCCAGGCGCTTTATCTACTGCGCAAGTGGTGGCGAGAGGAGCGCGGGAAGGGGGGCTGGCTCAGCGAAGAAGGAGAGGCTACATGATCAGCAATAAAACTAGGGTCGCAGCAGCGGCCCTTTCTCTTTCTGCTGCCGCTGGGATGGCGTGGATTGCATCTGAGGGCGATGGCCCCAAGAGCGTTAGCCAGACCGGCGAGGTTCTGCTGCATCCATATGTGCCCACTCAAGGCGATGTGCCCACCATAGGGCACGGATCCACGCACTATGAAGATGGCCGGCGGGTTAGCCTCGCGGATCCACCGATCACGCGGCAGAGAGCCGTCAACCTGGCTCTGGGCGAGCTAGATCGTACCTATGCACAGTGTGTGCGTGACAGCCTCGGCCAGACGCTGGTGAATCAAACCGAGTTCGACAAGGCCGCGGACTTCGCGGGGCAGTATGGCTGCGGCGCCTGGCGCGGCTCCAGCATGCTGGCCAAAACCAAGGCGGGAGACTACCCGGGCGCTTGCCGCGCCTACCTTGGCTACAGGTTCATGACCAGCGGGCGCCGCGAGGGCTCGGGCTGGGCGGCCTATCAGTGGGATAAGAACGGCAAGCCTACGCGCTGGCGATTCGACTGCAGCACTCCGGGCAATAAGGTCTGCCTTGGCGTTTGGACGCGGCAATTGGGTCGCTACAACGCATGCATGGAGGCGCAGCAATGATGAGTCGCGCCCAGTCCATCGTCTTCGGCCTGCTGCTCGTGTTCGCCTTCGCAATGGGCTGGCTCGTCAGCGGCTGGCGGGCTGGCGAGAAGATCGCGCGCATTGAGCTGGCTCAGTCGTCAAAAGAGCTGCAGCAGACACAGCAGACGATCAAACAACTCGACAAGACACAGAAGGACTTCTCAAATGCGCTATCAAACTTCCAGAAAACACAGCAAGTCAATGCACAGTCGCAAGCTGATCTGGGCAAGCTGTTGCTTGATCTCCGCAGCACTACTGCCGGGCTGCGCAGCGACTTCGCAAACTTGCCCGCTCGCATTGAGCGTGCAAGCGGTCACGCCCTCGCTGAGTACGCCGCTACCTGCAGTGCCGTATTCGAAGAAATGGCAGCAGGAGGTCAGCGACTATCAGAAGCTGGTGCAGGAATCTCGGCGAAAGCTGATGGACACGCAGCTGATGCGCAACTAGGAAAATAGTTATTACGAATTATCCAGTTTTATTGAATATAAAAATTCAATCAAATCGCGAATTCCCAGCATGGCTAATTTAATATTTTCCATGCTGTTTTCTTTTACTTGATAATTTTTATGAATGTCTAATTCTCTATATGATGCTGGGCTTTCTGCGCTGTGTTTTTCTTTGTCTTGACAGACTATCTGATTGATTTTTGCATTAGATGAGTTTTCATTTGCAATGCGAAGTATTCTTACAATCTCTTCTAGTAGGTTTCTTGTGTAGATGCTTGCTAGCAATTTGTTGCCTGCGGTAATCGCATCGCAGCAATCTTTATATATTTCCCTCGCGCGAAATGAGGTTTTTTCATTTAAATATGATATTGCGTTGAAGTCTATTTTTCTGATTGAATAAGTTTCTGCTTCAGTTAATTGTTCGTATACTAAATTACCCAACGAATCTTCTACAGGATAAAAATTGTCATCAATGTACTTTTCAGATATAAATGTTTTCTCGTCACAAGAGTTGCATTTTATAATTCTGAAATTATGATGAAATATACAGTCATTCTCTTTTTTAATTAATTCTGAATTTAAATTTACTTTATGGATCTTAAATGATCCACATTTTTCACAATAATATTCACATATACTGTCAATATTGTTATTGATTAGTAATGATTCATTCATTTAATCTCCAGTGGGTAGATTTTCAAAAAACTAAAATCCTACGCTGATTTCGCAGATTTACTATATGCTATCTCGGTTAAATAATTAGAGGCTTCATATATACATGTATTCTCTGATTGATCAAGGCATGTTAATTTTTATTCTGTCAATGATCTGAGAAAAAACCTCTGGTGTTTCGGGGCCGTGACCTCCAATATCATGATATATGATCGACCAGTGCTTGTTATCTGTTGAAGCTCCAGTTACATTTGGAAGACCCAAGGCAATTGCTAATTGTGGGTAGTGATCTTCCCAGTGATGCTTGTCTAGAGTGTTCTGCGCAATCACAAGACGCATTGGCTTACCTGGCAAATGGTCTATCGCATTTAGCCTAGCATCATAGTCGATCATGGCTTGCGACCTGTCTACGCCAGGGAAACAGATTGACATCATGTGACGAACATGACGCGGGTGGTAGTTCAACACATTGGTCTGGGGATTGATGGCGACAGCGGTCGCGCCTTCCAGCTTGGCTGCAAGCATCATTGCCGAAAAGCCGCCTGCCGACGATCCGTAAGTCACAATTCTATTGGAGGGGATGCCGAGGGCCCCCGAGAGTTTCAGGACGAGCTGAGACAATTTTTCTGTCACATCGACATTCGCACTACCAAGATGCCAGCCGATGCCCAATGACTCATCTGCCTGAAGTGTTGGGTCAGAGATGCAGAGTACATGCCCTGGAAGCTTGTTCCGCCAAGTCCATCGATTGAAGATGGGGAGAGGTATCTTTTCTCTGTTCACAGCCCCTGTGAGCATCACGAAAAGCCTAGATTCAGTGCTTGGAGAATACAAGCAGTGGAAGTCCTGTCCTTCAGCATTGACTAGGTAAGGTCCCTGCTCAATAGGCTTCTGTATAAGATCGTTTATTGCTACGCTGTCACCATAAACGAACACGCTAGTGGAAACTTTGCTTTTGACAACACCGTTGTTGCGTACAAAACCTTTAAGCTTGTATGTACCCCTTTTCCCTTCATGAGGGAAATCGATCTTCAGGTCTTTTGTGTACCAGCGCTGATGAATTTTCTGATCATCCTTGAACACATAAAAGGCGGCCTGCTCAATGTCTTCGGCGGCGATAGTCCCAATGAGGTGCGTTTTTGTTGCTTCGGCGGTGACTGTAATTTCCATGGCGCTAAAGTAAAGGAAAATAGAGATTTTAGATTAAAAATCTATTTTTAATTAATTTGATATAAGTGAGTAAGATTCGAATTTAAAAAATTCTTTTTTATTTGAAGTGTTTTTTATTGAATCAATGAACTCAATAACATTCCCAGTAGGGAGATTTTCTAAGTCTTCTTTGGATAGCTCCCACCATTCACTTTTTAATAATTCTTCGATTATTTCGTCTGGAAATCTATATTTTATTATCTTAGCTGGGCAGCCTCCAACTATTGCATAAGGAGGGATGTCTTTTGTCACAACAGAGTTCGCTCCAACAACAGCCCCAGTTCCAATAGTGACCCCTGGCATAACAACCACTCCATCTCCTATCCAGACATCATTCATTAGGATGGTGAAGGGGCGTTTTGTTTTTTTGATAGATAACTGAATTAGTTGATCTTCAGTGTAATTCGTAGCGGTTCCAATTCGTATTGATGGGGAGGAGCTTAACCCGTCAATGTGATGCATGCCAGCACCAATCGTTACTCGTCGTCCAATGCTGCAATAGCGGCCTATAAATATGTTGGATCGCAAATAACCTCCGTCATTCATATAGCTGTGAGCACCAATGAAAACTCTAAGGTGCGGGGTTATTGCTCCGGAGCTTAAAGCTGCCGCCATCTCGAAAATACATTTCCCAATGAATCTATCTTTGGTTATATGAATTTTCGGAAGATCATTTTTTTCTATAGGAATTATTTCTGCAGTCGATTTTTTTTTGAAATTTTCAAGCTTTTCTTTTATTTTCATATCAATTCTAATTGATTCAAATAAATTTAATTTATGCCGTACGTCAATTGATACGAAAACTTTAGACGCAATGCCAAAAATTGCATCATCTCACGAATTTATGTTGCGTGGCCTCAGGCTCCGCTGGTGTAGATAGACTCCAAAGCGCTTCCCAAGCTGAGCGATGCAGAGACCTGGGCGTACTACCTGCGCAACTGGCGCCCGGGCAAGCCCCATCCACAGACCTAGGCCGGCTTCTATCAGCAGGCGCTGGAGTATGTGCGATGACCGGCCCCGCCCAGGCCCTGGTGCTGGCCGTTCTGCTGACCATGGCCTTTGCCTCTGGCTGGTGGTTCAAGGCCTAGCTCGCAGAGGCCCGCATATTGCTCCTGAAAATAGAGCATTCAGAACAGACGATGCGCGCTGGAGCTTCGACTTTAGCTTCCTACTCACGCATGGAGAAAACCAAGGATGAGGCAATCAAATCTGCCCAGGATCGGGCTGATAGCTTGCAGGCTGCTGCTGGTAAGCACTACTTGCTTTGCCAGTGTGATGGTTCAATCTATGGATTCCCCACTGCGATCAAAAGGAGAGCATATGGATGATGGAGCTATGAAGTGGCCTCAGGATTTTCCGGAAAAGCATGATCAGCAAGAGGATTGGCTAGAGCATTTGAAGCGGCCTCCAAAATAGTGCAGTGACTATCCAGCTTGGGACTGAATTTCTAAAAAAGTAAGCCCCGGCGCCTTGATTGGTGTCGGGGCTTTTTTGCGTTTGACGCACTGGCCAGGGTGGATCAGTAGCCTTCCACCAGCGGCATTTCCGTCCCATCGACCGCAATCATCACGCCCGTGGTGTTGGGGTCGATTTCTATTGGGACGCCCCACATTTCATTGGGCTTGGCGAAGGCGTTGACGATGTTGAACTGGCGCAGCTCTTCCGGCGTCATCTTGATTAGCTTGGGGTAGGCGTTGTTGTGGGCCTTCCAGTGCCGTAGGAACGTGTGGCAAACGCGCTTGTGGACTGTGTGGATCGGGGATTCATCGGTCATGGCAGGATTGTTACCGATTCGTCGCGCCGACTGATTTGTGCACCGAGGCGTTAGAAAGGGGCTGAGGACCTCTCAACGCTTGCCGGGCCTGGCCCGAAATACACAAGACCATTCTCGAGAGTGACGACAAGCACCCATCCGGGGCCTACTTCTTCTGTGATGTAGTCGCTGGCGCTGCCTGGCAGGATGCGCTCATTGGGGAAGCCATATCGGCCGGGCGTACGCAACAGGATCGGGTGACTAGGGTTGTGCATCGTGGGCGCGCCCCAGTGCTGGCCCTGGCACGCACCACCAGCTTTGTCTTATGTGTCGATGGTGGACATTCCACTCTTGTCCACTCAGTCGCAGGCCGCCGCCACTGATCAGCTTGAGGTGGCAGTGCATAAGCGGCTTGATCAGCCCTTGAAGAGCGGGCGCATCCGGCTCGGGCAGTAGATAGGCCTTGCAGAGCGGCATGCCAACTACTGGCGTCTTTGAGTGCATATATAGCCAGCCATAGACGCCATTGGCCTTTGCGACCTCTGGAGGCAGTCGTGTGCCGTCTGAATACAGCTGATAGATGGTGCACCACATACTGTAATTTTATACAGCATTTCAGTTTCCATGCTTTATTGGCGAGCGCTCACATTTTTAAGATTGGCGGCCAAAGGGTAAAAAAAGCCTGCGCGATTTGTCATCGTGCAGGCTCTTTCTTTGCTAAAAACCGGAACACATGCCGGAACAGTTCCCGGAACGTCTTCAAAAGTTATAGCATTACATCTGTGGTGCCCGGGGCCGGAATCGAACCGGCACGCCTTGCGGCGGGGGATTTTGAGTCCCCTGCGTCTACCAATTTCACCACCCGGGCTTCGCTTAGCGCAGACGCGAATTATGGCACAGTATTGGACATGAAAACTTATTCGACCATCGAACATGCCATCGGTCACACGCCGCTGGTGGCATTGCAACGCATCGGCGCGGATGCCAACCGTGAACGTGCAAACGTAGTGCTGGGCAAGCTCGAAGGCAACAACCCGGCTGGCTCCGTCAAGGACCGGCCTGCGCTGTCCATGATCCAGCGTGCTGAAGAGCGCGGCGAGATCAAGCCGGGCGACGCACTGATCGAGGCAACGTCGGGCAACACCGGCATTGCCCTGGCCATGGCTGCAGCCATCAAGGGCTATCGCATGATTCTGATCATGCCCGAGGACCTGTCCATCGAACGCGCACAGACCATGAAGGCTTACGGCGCCGAACTGATTCTGACGCCCAAGAGCGGCGGCATGGAATATGCGCGCGATCTGGCCGATCAGATGGTGGCGCAGGGCAAGGGTGTGCTGCTGGATCAGTTTGCCAACCCCGACAATCCCAGGGCCCACTATGAAACCACAGGGCCGGAGCTGTGGGAGCAGACCGGTGGCGAGATCACCCACTTTGTGAGTGCCATGGGTACCACCGGAACCATTACCGGCGTGGCCAGGTTCCTCAAGGAAAAGAACCCGAACATCAAGATCATCGGCGCCCAGCCTTCCGAGGGATCGCGCATTCCTGGCATCCGCAAGTGGCCCGAGGAATATCTGCCCAAGATCTATGACGCTTCGCTGGTCGACGAGCTGGTCTATGTGTCCCAGGACGATGCCGAAGACATGGCCCGTCGCATGGCGCGCGAAGAGGGCATCTTCGCGGGCATCTCGGCCGCCGGTGCACTGTGGGTGGCCCAGGAGATTGCCAAGCGCGAGCAGAACGCCACCATCGTGTTTGTGGTGTGCGACCGTGGTGATCGCTACCTCTCTACAGGCGTGTTTCCGGCATGAGCCATGTCTTTTGCGTGATAGCGCAAAAGCGAATCAAAGCTCCAAATGCCAGTCAGCGCTTATCCATCAGGCGCTGACTGCTATCAATATCAAGAATACGGAGAGCCTCATGGCTTATGAAGTCCGCTTTTGTTCCAACTGCGCGACCGAGTTGCAATGGATTGTGGCCAGCGAGGACAGCGGCGAAGTACAGCGTCTGCGCTGCCCGAGCTGCGGTTTCACGCATTGGGGCAATCCCACGCCGGTGCTGGCGGCCGTGGTGGAAGGCGACGATGGTCGCGTGCTGCTGGCGCGCAATGCGCTTTGGCAGGAGGGCGTATTCGGCCTGATCACAGGCTTTATGGAGGCCGGTGAATCGCCTGAAGCCGGCATCTGTCGCGAGGTGCTCGAAGAAACAGGGCTGCGCGTGAAGGCTCTGCGTCTGCTGTGCTGCTCGGAGTTTCTGCGCATGAATCAGGTGCTGATTGCCTACCATGTGCGCGTGCAGGGCCGACCCGAGGATGTGAAGCTTTCTCCCGAGCTGCTGGAATACCGCTGGCAGACGGCCGAGGAGTCGCTGTGCTGGCCTGCGGGCACGGGCTACGCTCTGGCCGAGTGGATCAAGCAAAAAGGCTTTGAGCCGCGCTTTGGCGCTTTCCGTCCCGGTCAGAATCCCGAGCCTGACCCCGCCAAATGGCCTGTGCGACGCTGGGCCGATGATCCGCGCTTTACGGTGGCCCCTGCTCTGGTTTGAGCAAAGACCGCGCTGGCACTGCCAGCGCCCGGTTTTTCTACAATCGGTGCTG
Organism: Comamonas thiooxydans; assembly: GCF_002157685.2. NCBI lineage: Bacteria > Pseudomonadati > Pseudomonadota > Betaproteobacteria > Burkholderiales > Comamonadaceae > Comamonas > Comamonas thiooxydans. Next base: position 4,441,271 of record NZ_AP026738.1, on the reverse strand, counting down.
ACGAGGAATCCACCCCATGCACGTAGACCAAGAAGTTGACACCCGCGGCCTGAACTGCCCGCTGCCCATTCTCAAGGCCAAGAAGGCGTTGGCTGCCATGCAAAGCGGCCAGTTGCTCAAGGTCGTGGCCACAGATACCGGCTCCATCCGGGACTTCCAGGCCTTTGCCAAGCAGACCGGCAATGAACTGGTCGAGCAGCAGACGGTGGGCGATGAATTCATCCATATCCTGCGCCGACGTTGAAAGCCAGTGGTTGATGCAACAAAGGCCTGCACTTGCAGGCCTTTTTCTTGCCGGCTCGGTGCGCTTACCAGCGCGGGTGCACGGGGTCGAAAACGGGCTTACGCCAGAAGCGCTGCGCAATCTCGGCATAACCGCGGTAGTGGAAGCCGCCATTGCTATGCAGAACGGCTTCACGGTGCTGGCGAAAGTAGCCAGGTATGCGATACCAGGGAAGCGTGGGAAACAGATGATGAACCTGATGCAGGTTGTTGTAGAGGTAGAGTAGACCGCCCACCACATTGGATTCCACGATGGCAGTGCGTTCCACCGGTTTCTCGCCCCAGCGGTGCTCAGTAAAAGTGCGCAGCTGGCCCAGCATCATGCCGGGATAGACAAAGTACAGCAGATATTCCCACCACTGCATGCCTGCTAGAACCAAGGCGAAGTACAGCAAGGGCAGGGCGGATGCCGTATGAATGGCCCACACAGGCAACCGGCTGAAGTCGCCTGAGCATATAAAGCGCCACTCCGTGCGTAGCAGTTTGTGGAGGCGCAGAAAGGGCCCCATGATCAGGCGCACAGGCAGCATTTGGTTGGCCCGGTAGACGGTTCGCCATAGGGGACCGAGAGCTTGCCATTGCGCGGGACCGTGATAGGCGCTTTCGGTGTCTCGCTGTGGGTGGGTCAGGTGAGCGTTGACATGATGGGTGCTGTGGCTGGCGTGATAGAACTGGTAGGGCAGCCAGAGATTGATGGGGAACCATACCAGGACCGTGCGCAACCATGCGGGCCAATGGCGCATGGCATGGATGGACTCATGTTGCAGGGAAAAATGCAGCTGTGCCACATAGCCGCCAAGCAGAAAAAGCAGTGCGCCAGGGATGAGCGCATGCCACCAGATCAGCGTTGCCCAGGTGGCATACAGGATGGCCGCCAGGGCCACCGTGGGAAGCTCCCAGCGATCCCAGAGCTTTGGGGAGCGTTGTGGAGTTGGCAGGCGCTTGACGGGGTGTGCCGAAAGCGCTTCGGATGATGAAGCAGGCTTTGCAGTTTGCGGGGCTGTATATGCAGCCGAAGAGGTGGAGGACATTGAAAGATGAGAAAACGCAGAGACCTCGGACGAGGCTGATAGGGCCGGTTTGCATGGTGGGGGGCCTGGGTAGAAATGCCAAATGCGAAATCCGCATTTGCTTGCTTGAAAAACGTTGTTCTCTCCTGGCGTGAAACGCGCTGCAATGCCGCATTTCCTTTCAACGCTCTTGCGGCCCGCACGTCATGCTTTTCCCTTTCGCTCCTTTCTCGCGCCGCCATGCATCATCTCTGGCGCTGTCCATGACGGCCATCCTGGCGATGCATATCCCGAACACGCAGGCCAAGGAGGCCTATCCCAGCAAGTCCATCCGACTGGTTGTGCCCTATCCGGCGGGTGGCATTGCCGACAAGATTGCCCGTGAAGTGGGAGAGGAGCTGGGGCGTCGGTTCAATCAGACGGTGGTGGTGGAGAACCGTATCGGGGCGGCTGGAAACATCGGTTTCGAATGGGTGGCTCGTCAGCCGGCAGATGGCTATACGCTGCTGCTGGCTCCGTCCTCCAACCTCACGGTGCAGCCGGCCCTATTCAAACAACTGAGCTATAGCCTGGACAAGGACTTCACCCCCGTGTCCCTGCTGGTGCAGACGCCGCAGGTGTTGCTGGTCAATCCCAGTCTGCCGGTCAAAAATGTGCAGGAGCTTATTGCCTATTCCCGCAAGCACCCTGGCCAGGTGAATTACGGCACCAGCATCGGCGCCTTCTCGCATCTGGCCGGGGAGTCTCTGCAGGCGTTGACAGGCGCCAACTTCACCGCCATCCCCTACCAGGGGTCGGCACCTGCTCTCAACGATTTGATGGGGGGGCAGACCCAGTTCATCTTCAACGAAGTGGTCACGGCCATCCCCTACATACAAAGCGGCAAGCTCAGGCCGCTGGCAGTAGCCTACAGAACAAGGGCGCCCTGGCTGCCGGATGTACCCACGACCGCGGAGGCTGGGGTCCCCAACTTTGAAGTGACCTCCTGGTACGCCGTCGTTGCACGTTCAGGAACGCCGCCGGACATTGTGCAGCGTGTTTCCAAGGAGTTGCATGAGATTGTGCAATCGCCCGGTTTCAAGAAGCGCTATGACGATATCGGTGCTTTCACCGTGGGCAGCACACCGCAGGAGTTGGGCCGCTTTATCAAGAGCGAGTCGAAGAAGTGGCTGGCTGTGGTCAGGCAAGCAGGCATACAGCCGAACTGAGCCGGGAGTCAAACATGAGGACCCCTGCTTTGCTGAGCCCCGATGATCTGCGTGTCTGGCTGCAGGATGGCCAGGAATTGGCCTTGCTTGATGTGTCCGAGGCTCGGCACTATGCCTGCTCCCACATCGTGGCTGCACGCCATCTGCCCTTGTCCCAGCTGGCGCAGCAGGCCCCTGCTCTGTTGCCAAGACGCGATGTGCGGATTGTGCTGTGCAGTGCCGATGTGGATGCTGCCGAAGAACAGGTGCAGCGTGCGGTAGATCTTTTGCGGGAGCTGGGCTGCACGCAGCTATGGTCGCTGCAGGGAGGGTTGCAAGCCTGGTTGGCGCAGGGTGGGTTGCTGATTGACGGCTACAACACGCTGGTCAAGGCCTTTGGTGAGAGGGTGCGCCAGCATTTTGCAGTTCCCGCCTTGTCAGTGCAGGCACTGTCGCAGCGCTGGCAGCAGGGCGTACCGACAACCGTGGTCGATGTGCGGACCTTGGGCGAGCATCGTTACAGTGCCTTGCCCCATGCACTCAGCTATCCGGGTACGGAATGGCCGCTGCGCGATCTGGATGCACATGCCGCAGCGGCGCAGCCTGGGCATCTGTGGGCTGTTACCTGCTTTAGTCGTACGCGAGGTGTCATCGGCACCGCCACGCAGCGGGTACTGCATGGCGCCGGTGTACCGGTGGCGTGGGTAGACGATGGCGTCATGGCTTGGGTCGTGCAGGGACATGCCGATGTGAGTGATGCGGAGCAGGCGCAGGAGGTGTTGCCGGTCTTTGCTGAATCGCAGGCGCGTGCCAAGGCTCAGGAACTGGTCGCACGCTTTGCATTGGCGAGCGTGGACGATGAGGGCCTAGCACAGTGGAGTGATGACCGAAAGCGCAGTGTGCAGCTGTTCGATCTTCGCCCCGGAGCCGTTTCCCGTCCCGGCATTCAGGCCGTGGCGGGCGGGCAGTTGCTGATGCATTTCGAAAACCTGGTGGCTGTACGCCATGCCCGGGTCGTACTGCTGGACGATCCTCATCAGCTCCGCTCTGCCGTCACGGCGTTCTGGCTGGCTCAGTTGGGTGAATGCGATGTCTTTCTCTATACGGGCGATGCCAGAACCATCGACGCTGCTGGCTTGCAGGGCGGTCTGCCTCAGTACGAGGATGTGCAGTCCGTCACAGCAGGCGCGCTTGCTTCACGACTGGCACAGCAGCAGGCAAAGGTCGTGGACGTGGGGCCCAGTCTTGATTATGTGAAGACCCACATTGTCCAGGCGGTGCATGCGAATGCTGCGGCCCTGGCGTCGTTGCAGCTGGCTCATGCCGAGGCCCGGGACCAGGGTCAGTGGCTGGTGTTGACATCTCCGGATGGCCAACAGGCGCGCCATGCAGCCCGAGCTTTGGCACGCTCGCTGAGCGCCGAAGCCAGCAAGACCTTGCGCTGGCTGGAGGGGGGAACCCAGGCCTGGATTGCCGAGAACCAGCCTGTGGAAGCCGGGCACAGACCTGAGCAACTGTTGACGGCATTTCTGGACGACTGGGGTTCCATCATGCGAGTGCCGCAGGAAAAGCGTCTGCCAGCCTGGGACAGCTATCTGCGGTGGGAGCGAAGCCTGGCCGCACGGCTGGATGGTGACCCAGGTGTGCGCTTTCGTTTTTTCGATGTCGCAGCCTGAAGAACAAAGAGCAGGTCCGGGCCGCAGTCCGCCTGCTCCTTGGTGCGATCAAGGTCGGCTCAGAGTGCGAGCTGTTTAAGGTATTCGCGAAAGCTGTGGCCCACATCGGGGTGCTGCAGCGCCAGCTCCACCGTGGCTTCCAGAAAGCCTTCCTTGCTGCCGCAGTCATAGCGCTTGCCCGCATACTGGAAGGCATAGACGGCTTCATGAGCCATCAGCCGTTCGATGGCATCGGTCAGCTGGATCTCGCCACCCACACCCTTTGGCTGGTTGCGGATCTCGTCGAAGATGGCGGGAGTCAGCACGTAGCGGCCCGCCACACCCATGCGCGATGGCGCTTTCTCGGGAGCGGGCTTCTCCACGATCTCGTCGATGCGCATCAGCGGGCCGCCAGCGGGCTCGCCCTTGACGATGCCATAGCGCTTGGTGTGCTCGAGCGGAACTTCCTGCACCGCCAGCAGCGAGCGGCCCTGTTTCTGGAAAGCGGCCGTCATCTGCGCCATCACGCCGGGGCCTCCACTCTCTCCTGTCATCAGGTCGTCGGCCAGAATGACGGCAAAGGGTTCATTGCCGACCAGGGGTTGCGCGCACAGAACGGCATGGCCAAGGCCCAGGGAGCGGGGCTGGCGCACGAACAGGCAGTTCATATCGGCCGGGCTGACGCTGCGCACCAGGTCCAGCATGGCTTGCTTGCCGGCATTCTCCAGCTCGTTCTCGAGTTCGTACGAAGTGTCGAAATGGTCTTCGATGGCTCGCTTGCTGCGGCCGGTAACGAACACCATGTCGCGGATTCCGGCCTCATAGGCCTCTTCCACGGCGTACTGGATCAGCGGCTTGTCCACGACGGGCAGCATTTCCTTGGGTGAAGCCTTGGTGGCGGGCAGAAAACGGGTGCCCAGGCCTGCAACAGGAAACACGGCTTTGCGGACGCGGGTTTGATTGCTCATGTGCTTGTCTTTTCTGGATGGAAAAAAGGCGCAGTTGCCTGCGCCTTGTTTTGGGAGGGAGTTTAGCGGGGTTTAGCCCAGACGAGCGAGTTGCTCGTTGATGCGTGTCAGTGTCGCGCCGAAGTCGGCCAGGCGCTTGCGCTCCTGTTCCAGCACTGCGGCAGGAGCCTTGGCGCAGAAGGCCTCATTGCTCAGCTTGCCGTTGGCCTTGACGATCTCGCCTTCGAGGCGCTTGGCTTCCTTGGACAGGCGGGCCTTCTCGGCTGCAACGTCGATTTCGACAAACAAAGCCATGCGGATGTCGCCCAGGACGTTGACCGGAGCAGTCTGTGCGGCGGTGACCCATGCGGCTTCGTCATCGAACACCTTGACTTCGCTGAGCTTGGCCAGGTTCTTGAGCACGTCGGCATTGGCGCGCAGAAATGCCGAGTCCTCGGCATTGCTGGCCACGGTGAGCAGCGGCAGGCGTTGAGCGGGCGATACGCCCATCTCGCCACGCAGCGCGCGGCAGGCATCCACCATCTGCTTGATGCGGCCCACGTAGGCGATAGCGGCTTCGTCAATCTTCTCAGGCTGTGCTTCGGGGTAGCGTGCCACGGCGATGGACTCGCCCTTGAGTCCGGCCACGGGGGCGACCTGCTGCCACAGCTCTTCGGTCACGAACGGAATGATGGGGTGGGCCAGACGCAGAATCGCCTCCAGCGTGCGGATCAGCGTGCGGCGCGTGGCGCGCTGCTGGGCCTCGTTGCCGGTCTGGATCTGCACCTTGGCGATTTCCAGATACCAGTCGCAGAACTCGTTCCAGACGAAGTCGTAAATCGTGTTGGCGACATTGTCCAGGCGGAACTCGGCAAAGCCCTTGGCCACTTCTGCCTCGACCTTCTGCAGCTGGGAGCTGATCCAGCGGTCGGGCTGGCTGAAGTGCATGTAGCCGGCGAACTCGCCGCCGGGCTGGCATTGTTCCTTGGTATGAGGAGCCAGGCCGCAGTCATGGCCTTCGCAGTTCATCAGCACGAAGCGCGAAGCATTCCAGAGCTTGTTGCAGAAGTTGCGATAGCCCTCGCAGCGCTTGCTGTCGAAGTTGATGGAGCGGCCGAGGGACGCCAGGGCGGCAAAGGTGAAGCGCAGTGCGTCCGCACCGTAGGCGGGAATGCCTTCGGGGAATTCCTTTTGCGTGTTCTTGCGCACCTGTGGCGCGGTCTCGGGCTTGCGCAGGCCGGTGGTGCGCTTGTCCAGCAGCGGCTCCAGCGAGATGCCGTCGATCAGGTCGACCGGGTCCAGCACATTGCCTTCGGACTTGCTCATCTTCTTGCCCTGTGCATCGCGCACCAGGCCGTGGATGTAGACATGCTTGAACGGCACGCGACCGGTGAAGTGCGTGCTCATCATGATCATGCGAGCGACCCAGAAGAAGATGATGTCGTAGCCCGTCACCAGCACCGAGGAGGGCAGGTAGAGGTTGTAGTCATCGTCGGCGGCATTGCCCTGCTCGGGCCAGCCCATGGTGCTAAACGGCACCATGGCAGAGGAGTACCAGGTGTCCAGCACGTCGGCGTCGCGGGTCAGCTGCTTGCCGGGGGCCTGGGCCTGGGCTTCGGCTTCGTTCTTGGCAACGTAGATATTGCCTTCTTCGTCATACCAGGCCGGAATCTGGTGACCCCACCACAGCTGGCGCGAGATGCACCAGTCCTGGATGTTGTTCATCCACTGGTTGTAGGTGTTGACCCAGTTCTCGGGAACGAACTGAACTTCGCCGGAGGCCACGGCGTCGATGGCCTTCTGGGCGATGGACTTGCCTGTCGGGTCCTGGTCGCTGACCTTGCTCATGGCGATAAACCACTGGTCGGTCAGCATGGGTTCGATCACCTGGCCGGTACGGTCGCAGATCGGCACCATCAGCTTGTGCTTCTTGATCTCGACCATCAGGCCCAGCTCTTCCAGGTCGGCCACGATGGCCTTGCGGGCCACGAAGCGGTCCATGCCGCGGTATTTCTCGGGCGCCTCGTCGTTGATCTTGGCGGTCAGCGTCAGCACGCAGATCATGGGCAGCTTGTGGCGCTGGCCCACCTGATAGTCGTTCTGGTCGTGGGCAGGCGTGACCTTGACCACGCCGGTGCCGAACTCGCGGTCCACGTATTCGTCGGCGATGATGGGGATCTGGCGGCCCACCAGCGGCAGGGTCACGGTCTGGCCGATCAGGTGCTTGTAACGCTCGTCTTCGGGGTGGACCATCACGGCCACGTCGCCCAGCATGGTTTCGGGACGGGTGGTTGCGACCACCAGATTGCCTTCGCCGCTGGTCAGCGGATAGGCGATGTGCCAGAGCGAACCGTCCTTTTCCTGGTTCTCGACTTCCAGGTCGGAGACGGCGGACTGCAGCACCGGGTCCCAGTTCACCAGGCGCTTGCCACGGTAGATAAGGCCTTGCTGGTACAGCTTCACAAAGGTCTCGGTCACCACCTTGGACAGCTTGTCGTCCATGGTGAAGTATTCGCGGCTCCAGTCCACGGTGTCGCCCATGCGGCGCATCTGCGTGGTGATGGTGTCGCCGGACTTTTCCTTCCACTCCCAGACCTTTTTGGTGAACTCGTCACGGCCCAGGTCATAGCGGCTCACGCCTTGAGTCTGCAACTGGCGCTCCACCACGATCTGGGTAGCGATGCCTGCATGGTCGGTTCCGGGAATCCAGGCCGTGTTGTAGCCCTTCATGCGGTGGTAGCGTGTCAGCGAGTCCATGATGGTCTGGTTGAACGCGTGGCCCATGTGCAGCGTACCTGTCACATTGGGTGGGGGTAGCTGGATGGAGAAGTTGTTGCCTGCAGCGGTAGCTTCGGTACCGGGCTTGCCTGTGCCGCGATAGCCGGCATTGCCGTAGCCGCGCTTTTCCCACTCAGGGCCCCAATGGGCTTCGATGGAGGCAGGTTCAAAAGACTTGGAGAGGCTGTCGAGGCCGGGCTGTTGAATGGTGTCGCTCATGGCTGCGTTACAAGAACTCTGGAAATGAAAACGGCATCCTGAAAAGGGATGCCGTCTGCATGAAAGATAAGGACGGATTGCCAATGATTTTAGCGATCCGATCCGGTGATGAGCGCGGTAGGTCTTATTTCGCCCTTCTGCGCTTATTTGTCAGGCGCTCGTAGCTATAAAACTGATACCGACTGAGCCAACTGCACTTTGAATAAGCATGCCCCGGCAAAGGGACAGCAAGCAAGACCTGGGCGGACCCAACCGCCCCGCAACGAGGCTGTCCTCCCTCACCGCGAAGCAGAGAAGGGGAAGGCGCGGGCCGCCTAGGCATAGCGCCCCAGGGGGAACTTACTTGGGAGGAACAAACTCCGGCCGGTCGTTGTTCTGCGGCTTGAGGGGGGCGCCGGACTTGCCTTCGGCACGTTCCTTGCGCCACTGCTCCTTGCGGGCCGTCCACTCGTCCAGGCGTGCATGGGCGGTCTTGCTTTCCTTGAGCATCTGCAGCTCGTCGGCCAGTTGGGCCGTCAGCTCCAGGCGGATGCCGTTGGGGTCGAAGAAGTAGATGCTCTTGAAGATGTGGTGATCGGTCACGCCCAGCACTTCCACGCCGCAGGCCTGCAGGCGGGCCTTGGTGTTTTCCAGCTCCTGCACGGAGTCCACACGGAAGGAGATGTGATTGATCCAGATCGGAGTGTTGGGTGAGGGCAGGGCCGCTTCGTCGTCGCCAATGTCGAAGAAGGCGATGAAGGAGCCGTCCTTGAGGCGGAAGAAGAAATGGGTGTAGGGGCAGTATTCGCCCGTGGAAGGAACGTAGTCGCTCTGGATGATGTGGTAGAGCGGCAGGCCCAGGATGTCCTCGTAGAAGTGACGAGTCTCTTCTGCATCCTTGGCCTTGTAGGCGTAGTGGTGCAACTGCTGCACGGCGGCAGGTGCGGGCAGCTGGCTCATGTCCGCACGCCGGGGCTGGGAGTAAACCGGGGTAGGGGCGGCTTGGCTCATGCGATGTCTCCTTCGATTGTGTGAGTGAGATTATTCTACTATTCGTAATTGATTAACCTAAAGTAAATTTTATGCTGAAGGGGATTTATGTCTGAAGCACGCCGCAGACGCAAAAAAGCCCGGACCGTTTACACGGGCCAGGCCAAAGAGAGAGCCCGCAAGAGGCTTCACTCGAGAGTCCTTGCGGACCTGGATTACTGCTTCACAGCTTCGATCTGCAGGACCAGGCGCACTTCCTTGGGGAAGCCGTAGGGAATGCCGTAGTTCACGCCCCACTGAGTGCGGTCGATGGTGGCCTCGAAGTCGCCGCCGCAGACTTCACGCTTTTGCAGCATGGGGCTTTCGTAGCAGGTGAACTTGTTGGCCTTGACGGTGATGGGGGCGGTCTTGCCCAGCAAGGTCAGCTGGCCGGTCACTTCCTTGAGCTTGTCGCCGTCAAACACGAACTTGTCGGAGACAAACTTGGCTTCGGGGAATTTCTCCACGTTGAAGATGTCGGCGCTTTGCAGATGCTTGTTGAAGGAGGGCGTGCCGGAGTTCACCGAAGTCATGTCCAGAGTCACTTCGACCTTGCCGGTCTTGGCTGCCTTGTCGAACTGCACGTTGCCGCTTTTCTTGTCGAAACGGGCACGGTTGGTGGAGGCGCCAAAGTGATCGATCTCGAAAGTCGCGAACGTGTGTGTGGGGTCGATGGCGTAAGTGGCCGGTGCCGCCTGGGCAGCGGTGGCAAACAGGGACGCAGCGGCCAGAGCGAACAGAGTGGAACGCATGGTGAATACTCCTTCAGGGATTGGAACTATCAAAACATGAGCTTTCAGCGCTTGCCTATCAAGCGCTGGAGCCGAGAAACGCTTAGAGCTTGCCGACGCCAGTCAGAGCCAGCTTGAATTGCACATTGACCTCGTCGGCCACCATGGAGGTGTCCTTCCAGTCGCCATCGCCGATCTTGAAGTTCAGACGCTTGAGCGCCAGCGTGCCGGCGGCCGTGGTGGTGGCGCCGGACTGGGTCAGCGTCACGGGCAGGCTCACCTTCTGTGCATTGCCCTTGATGGTCAGCGTGCCGTCCACCTGGAACTTGCCACCGCCCAGAGCCTTGACGGCGCTGGAGTCAAAGGTGGCCTGAGGGAATTTGGCAACGTTGAACCAGTCTGCCTTGGGCAGTTCGGCATCGGTTTCCTTGGCGCCCATGGTGGCGCTGCCGGTATCGACCGTGAAATGGATCTTGCTGCTCTCGGGCTTGGCGGCGTCGAAGGCAATCTGGGCGTCGAACTTCTTGAAGTGGCCTTTGAGCGGCACGCCCATCTGCTTGGCTTCAAAGTTGACGGCGCTTTGTGCGGGCACCAGGGCTTGAGCGGCCTGTGCGGTGTTGCCCAGGAAAGCGGCTGCAATCAGTGCGGAGGAAAAAAGGACTTTCATCAAAAACTCCTTGTGATGAACAGAGAAAATTGAAAAGCTGGTGTGATCCAGGTCAGGAGCGCCTAGCAAGCGCCGCCGCGCAGCGATGGCGTGGCGGGGCCGCCCCGGCAAAGCCGCTCAGGAGGTTATTTCCCCGGAACCATGCGTGACAGCAGTCCGTCGCGGTCAATGATCTGATGCTTGATGACGGCAGCGATATGCATCACCACCAGGGCTGCCAGCGCATAGGCCAGATAGCCATGCCAGGGCTTGAGCGCTTCGGCCAGCTCGGGGCTCTTGCTCACCAGGTCGGGCAGGGGCAATTGTCCGAACAGCACGATGGGAAATCCTGCGGCCGAGCTGTACATCCAGCCCACCAGCGGGATGGCAAAGAACAGCGCATACATCAGGTGATGCACGCCATGGTGGGCCATGCGCTGCCAGCCCGGCATGGTGCGGGTGACGGCTTCGGGCAGTTCCGGTGGTCGGTGGGTGATGCGCCAGACCAGGCGCAGCACGGACAGGATCAGAATCGTCATGCCTGCCCATTTGTGCCAGTTGAAGTACTTGAGGCGTGTGGGCGAGAAAGGCAGGCCTGTCATATAGAGGCCAAAGGCGAAGATGCCGATCAGTGCCATGGCCAGAACCCAGTGCAGGGCGATGGCGGTACCGGTATAGCGGGAGCTTGAGTTCATGGAAACTGCAATCAGAAAGTGCGGGTTGCGGGCGCTGGGGGCCTGCTGAAATTGATATGCAGTGTATGAAGCGGCGAATGCAAAAAGGTTCAGCAGGATTGAGGGCTCGATTCAAAAAAGCTGAATGTCCGAACCAAAAAGCGCTGGCTTCTGCAAGTTCATCGAACATTCAATGCGGAGCGAAGTGGGCGCATGCCGTTTTGCACGACAAGCATCAATGAAGGAAGTTGGTGTTGATGAGCATCAATTTTCCGAGTATTTAACTTGTGAATTTAGGTGGCAAAAAATCATGCAGGCCGCTGTTTCTATACTCCGCGCCTCTTAGTCTTTTAAAAGACCAAAGCGTGGCGGACGGCCAAGGCTGGCGATATGTGGGCAGAAATGCCGACAACAACTGCAGCCGTTATCACCTGCTTTTTGACTCTTGGACGCATACAACGTTCAGGAATACATAGTCATCTAGCGATGTGCCCACGCCAGTCCTTGCTGTTGCTGTGCGCATTGCAGCAAGGAGTTGGAACCGTGTCCAAACTGGACTTGAATCGGCGCAGTTTTCTGAAGGCTGCCGCCGCCATGGGCGTGATTGCGAGTGTGCGCCCGGTCAAAGACGCGCTTGCGGAATTGATAACGCCCGCCAGCGGTCAGGAGACTCACTGGATCAATGGCAACACGCTCAACTACCGCCGCGACGGTCTGGCCAAGGTCTCCGGGCAGAAGGTCTTTGCCATCGACCTGCGTGCCAGGGACATGCAGGGCTGGCCCGCGCAGCAGTCGCACGCGCTGACCATCCATATCCCGCGCGCCGACCGCATCTACGAAGGCCTGGATCTGTCGGTGCTGGGCAGCGACTACCAGCCTGATGTGCTGATCGACGCCGAGTCCATCGCCGCCGACGGCGTGGGAATGCCCGAGCCGGGCTTCTACGGCGAGTTCTTCGTCAAGAAGGGCCAGGTCTCTCCCATGCTCGGTCATCCGGTGGCCGTGGCCATCTGGCACGACTACGAGAAGTTCCGCGTGGCCAACCAGCGCCTGCGCTTCAATGACGCGATCTTCCGCTTCGGAGCCGAGGCTGCCCAGCCGCCGCGCGCGCCCTATGTGGCCGCGCGCTACGTACGCGTGCAGGGCGAGGACGGCTATGGCGAGGACAGGTTCTCGCCCATGAAGAACACCGTCATCTGGCCTCAGCTCGATGAAAAAGGGGTGCACTGGCCCGACAGCAGCCACCCCGCCTTCGGCGCGCTGATGGGCGAGTCGGCACGCATCCAGGCCGAGATGAAACAGCCCAAGGACGGCTTGCGCGCGTTTGCACGCAAGTACTACAGCCAGTCCATCGAGCATGTGGCGATGGAAATGGAAAACGGCCTGGCCTGGTATGAGCAGGGCAGCGGTGCACTGCACATGGTGGCCGCGAGCCAGGCGCCCTACGGCACGGCCGAGCATGTGATGCACATGCTCAAGGACAGCAAGCTGCCGCTGAACCAGCTCGACTACATCAGCTCCTACACCGTGGGCTACGGTCAGAAGGAGCACCATCCCTTCCCGTTCTACGTGGCATTGGCGTCGCTGTACGCCCAGGGCCGCCCGGTGCGGCTGGCGCTGGATCGCTGGAAGCACTTCCAGTTCGCACTCAAGCGCCATCCCTTCGATGTAGAGACCGCGATCTCGGTGGACAAGGACGGCAAGTTCCACGCGCTGACCTGCCATATGGTGGGTGACGGTGGCGGCGTGACCAACTTCAGCCCCTCGGTGGGTACGGTGGCGGTGACGGCGGCGCAATCCATTTACTACTTCCCCGAGAGCGACCTGTCGACCGAGGTCTACCCCTCCATCGGCGTCACGGCCGGCTCCATGCGCGGCTACGGCACGGTGCAGTCCATGGCCTATACCGAGATGCTGGTCGACGAGATCGCCCAGGAGATCGGCCTGGACGCCATCGAGCTGCGCCGGCGCAATGTGCTCAAGAGCAGCATGAAGAACACCCAGGGTGCCTCGCCCTCGGGTCATCTGCGTATCGGCGAGATCCTCGATATGGCCGCCAAGGACCCGATGTGGATCGAGCGCGCCAAGCGCAAGGCCGACTTCGAGGCGGCCAACCCCGGCCTGCGCTACGGCATAGGCTTCGGTGCCGTGCAAAAGGACTTCGGCACAGGGGCGGAGGCCTCGATCGCGCAGCTGGAGATCACGCCCGAGGGCCGCATCAAGATGCGCCACATCGCCACCGAGATCGGTACCGGCAGCACCACGGCGCAGCTGGTGGCGGTCGAACCCTTCCTGGGGCGCCCGGCGGACGACGTGGACTTCGCGGTGAACCACTGGGACAACCTGCCGCTGCATACCAAGGACGAGCCTTACACCACGCCCCAGGCCAAGGAGGACGAGCTGGCGCGAGATCCGACCTGGACACCGCGCCTGGTGTCGCCGGTATCGGCATCGAACTCGGCCTACTACTTCCGCCACGCCACGCAACAGGCGGCGCAGTTGCTGCTCAAGCTCTGCCTGTGGCCTGCTGCCCAGTCAATCTGGTCCGGCAAGGACGGTGGTGGACAGTTGCTGCCCAGCACCGTCACCGAAGACATGCTGGAATGGCGTGATCGCATGCTCGTGGCCGAGGGTCTGGAGCCGCTGAGCCTGGAGCGCCTGGCCGAACGCGCACACGAGTTGGGCATCGTGACCGGCGTCTGCGTGCACGCCTTCAATCGCTGGGCCTGGGCCAAGGCCGACTTCACGGTCGAGGGCAGGAAGTTCCAGGCAATGATTGACGCCCTGTCCGTGCAGTACGGCAAGGGTGCGAGCGAGGCCAAGAAGGCCGCGATGAAATCCGGCGGCTATGCCTTCATCGCACGCGACAAGGTCTATTACCCGCCGGTGCAGCGCACCAATGCGGGCACGGTGTACTACGCGCCCTGCGCCACCATGGTGGAGCTGTCCGTGTCCCCGGGCACGGGCAAGGTGAACCTCCTCTCGCACAAGACCTGGCTGGAATGCGGCACGCAAATCGTGCCCGAGCTGGTCTCCGGCCAGATTCAGGGCGGTGTGGCCATGGGTATTGGCCATGCGCTGTACGAAGACCTGCCGCGCCACGAGACCGGCCCCGGCAACGGCCAGTGGAACCTGAATCGCTACCACGTGCCGCGTGCCAGCGAAGTGGCCGTGTGGAAGGCCGAGGGCGTGGTGCTGCCGCCGCTGTCGCGCACCGATCCGCCCAAGGGCATGGCCGAGGTGGTGATGATCCCGGTGGTCGCCGCCTGCGTCAACGCCATCGCCCATGCCACGGGCAAGCGCTTCCATGCGACTCCCGTGACCCCCGACAAAATCAAAGAGGCACTGTGATGCAGGACCGTATCCAATTTTCCGCCACCATCAATCGCAAACAGGTAGGCCCCGTCGACGTTCCCAAGGACTTGATGATGATCGAGTTCCTGCAGGAGTACGCGGGCATGAACGGCACGCGCCTGGGCTGCGGCCAGGGCGTGTGCCGCGCCTGCACCATCATCGTCGACGACCCGGAAAAAGGCTCGATCACCGTGCCCGCCTGTGTGACCGGCGTGACCTGGCTCAACGGCAAGACCATTCGTACCGTGGAAGGCATTGCCTCGGTGGACGACAAGGGCGTGGTCCATCCCTCGCCGGTGCAGAAGGCCTTTCTCGAGCACTACTCCTTCCAGTGCGGCTACTGCACGCCCGGTTTCGTGAACTCGGCCACCGTGCTGGTGGAAAAGCTCCAGAAGCAGCCCGTGCCCGCCGATGAGGTGGAAAAAGCCATCGAGGAGCAACTGGAGCCCCATATCTGCCGCTGTACAGGCTATGTGCGCTACTACAACGCCGTGCGCGACGTGATCCTGAAGACGCCGGGCCTGACCACGGGCAAGCGCAGCAAGGAGGTCGTGAACAATGGCTAAGACCTGGATCAAGGGCCTGGGCGCAGCCGCCGTGCTGGGTGTGCTCGTGGCCGGAGGCATGTATTTGTACGGCAGCGCAAGCGGCGACGTCCCCCCGGCCACGGTGGACTTTGCCAAGCTGGGCCCGCAGGAGTTCGATGCGCTCTACAAGCGCGGCGAGCAGGTGTTCCGCAGTGGTGACTGCGCGGCCTGCCATAGCTCGCCCGCCACGGGGGCGGAGCTGGCGGGTGGTGTGCCCATGGTCACCCCCATGGGCACGCTTTACGGTACCAATATCTCGCCTTCCAAGGAGCACGGCATCGGCGGCTGGACGGCCGACGATCTGTACCGCGCCGTGGCTGCCGGCATGGCGCCCGGCCGCAAGAACCTCTATCCGGCCATGCCCTATGCCAGCTACCACCAGATCACGCGTGCCGATGTCGATGCGCTGTGGGTGTGGCTGATGAAGCAGCCGGCCGTGGAAGTCGCCAACAAGCCCAGCGAGATGAACTTCCCGTTCAGCATCCGTCCTGCCGTGGCCATGTGGAATGCGCTCAATCGCCCCGCTGCCAAGGAGTTCGACATGTCTGTGGACGAACTGGTGCGCGGCAAGTATCTGGTGGATGTGCTGGGTCACTGTGCCGAATGCCACAGCCCGCGGACCAAGGCCACCTTCGCCATGGATGGCTCGCGCTATCTCGAGGGCAATACCATCGAAGGCTCCTACGCTCCGGCGCTGACCCCCGATGCCCTGAGCGAGCGCGGCTGGACCAAGGACGATCTGGTCAAGTTCTTCCGCACCGGACTGTCGCCGCAAGGGGTGATGACTTTCCGCATGTCATCGGTGCTCGAGCATTCCACCTCGCGCATGGCGGAGGCCGATGTGCGCGCCATGGCTGCCTATCTGACCCAGAATCGCGAGATGCCAGGGCCCAAGGTCAAGGCTGCCGAGGGGCAGACCAGCGTCAAGGGCGAGAACCTGTACCTGGGCTTGTGCGCGGGCTGCCACGGTGCACAGGGCCAGGGCCAGCCGCATTCGTCGGTGCCCATGAGCACCAACACCACGGCCATGTTCCCCACGCCCATCAACCTGATTCGTGTGATCCGCGAAGGCGTGCACGAGCGTGACCTGGCCCATGGCGAACGCATGCAGACCATGCCGGGCTATGCCGACAAGCTCAGCAACGAGGAGATGGCCGATCTGGTCAATTACATGCGTCAGACCTGGGGCGGCCGCCCTGGCGACGTGACCGCCGCGCAGGTTGCGGAGCATGTGAAGACCATAGAGCACAGCCAATAAGTCCAGACCTGGCTCGAGGCCACGGTCGCTCGCGGCTTGCCGCGGCGGCCGTGGCCTTTTGTTTTGCAGGGTAGTTGGCCGCACAGCGTTCGCACGACTCCATGCCGCAGTCGCGGCTTCCCTGTTTGCTTGTAAGCCGTATTGGAGAGCGCCTATTCGTCCTGCGCCGGATTGTCCGGCAGCACCACCATGGCCTGGGCTGCGAGCTTCCAGGCGATGGCCGAGGCCTCCATATCGCCACGGTGCTCGGCCATCAGCGCCAGGCGCTGCCAGGCGCGGGTACGCAACTGGGGGTCTTGCAGCAGCGGTGCGGCGCGGGTCAGCAACTGCTGGGCCTTGCCCCATAGCTCGCGCTGCACGCAGGCCATGCCGGCCAGGTATTGCAGGCGCGACTCGCGCGGGTTGGCATTGGCTGCGGCTTCCATGCGAGCCAGCCAGGCTCCATCCAGTTTGCCCAGGCATGACTGCAACACTTCCACCAGCTTGGGCAGATGGGTTTCCGTGCGCGGTCCGGGCTGGGTCAGCAGATGCTCCCACACGGGCAGCAGCCAGGCGCGTGCCTGCTGGGCTTCGCCACCCAGCTCGATCAGGCGTTCCGTGGCAGGGATGGCCACTTCGGGCATGGCGCGCTCGTCTTCGTCCAGCGACAGCCAGAACTGCTGCAGCGACGAAGTGTCACGTGCGTCGCGAATGCTGGCCAGCAACAGGCCGCGGACCACGCTGGCCGAGGCCGCGGGAGAGAAGGCGCGGTGCTTGGCCAGCAGACGGGCGGTGTCGAGCGCAGCCTGCGTGTCGCCAGACAGGCGTGCTGCCTTGAGCTTGATGCGCAGGGCAATCGTGCGGCGGCCTGCGCCCAGTGGCAACTCGCCCAGGCGGCGAATCGATTCGGCGGCATCGCGGTCGTCCAGTGCCCAGCGGGCCGCGCGCATCTGGGCGCCTTCGCGAATTTCCATGTCCTGGGTGTTGCCGGGGATGGGCAGTACGTCCAGAGCCTGTTGCCAGTGCTTGTCGCGCAGGGAGGCATCCTGCAGGGCATGGGAGGCATCGGCGGCGATCAGATGGGCCGTTGCGTTCAGGCGTTCGCCATAAGGCAGGCCGGCCTTTGCTTCGCGCAGCGATTGCTCGGTGGACAGGGCGGCCAAAGCCGATTTGCGGGCGCGCAAAAAGCGGCCGGCCTGCAGGTGCGAGAGCGCTTCGAGCAGGCTCTGGTTCATGCCGCGCTCTTTTTGCTGCATGCGCCAGCGGCGTGCCTGATGCGGCATCTGCAGCAGCACTGCCAGGGCACGCAGCGCGGCATAAAGCAGCACAAAAGCCAGAAAGAGCAGAACCAGGGCAAGGTTCAGCGACATGTCCACCCGATAGGGCGACCAGAACCAGGTGACCGAGCTCTGGTTATTGCCGGCAAACAGAGCCATGGCCACGGCCACGGCAAACAGACCCATCAACCACAAGGCGGCGCGCATCTCTGTGTCCTCCTCGATTAGCGGCCGGCGGCCGCTGTGGTCAGAGCGTTCAGCGTGTCTTCAAGCTCCACGCGTCCGCCCGTATGCAGATTGGCCTGAATCTGCTGCAACTGTGCCTGGGCGATCTGGGTGCGCCGCGAGCGTGCGTCAAAGTATTTGTTGAGCAAGGTGCCTGCAGCGCTCAGGTCGGCGCGCGCCGATTCCCACTGGCGCGACAGCAGGGCCAGACGGGCGTTGAGCAGTTGCAGCTTGAGGTTCTCGCGCAGGAAATAGCCTTGCTCGGGGGCCAGCAAGGCCACCTCGGGGTGATCGATGCGGCGCACGCGCACCAGATCGGCCGCGCCATCCTTGAAGGAATCCCAGACCCGCTGACCCTGGCCCTGCCACCAGGCCCATTGAGTGAGGGAGAGGCTGGCGTCCTCGGGAGTGTCATGAGCGGCCGCCGTCTTGCGGGGCTGGGCATCGCGCGCACGCGGGCGACCCACATCGTTGATGAGAGCCAGGTCGTCCACCTGACGGATCAGGTCTTCGATACGGCTGAGCACCCCCGTGGTGTCCGTCACGCTCATGCGCGAGAGCTTGTCCAGATCCAGATCAATGGCGCGCACGACGGGCGCCAGACGCGGCTGGGCCGTGCTTTCCACGCGCTTTCTGGCTGATTTGAGGCTCGCCACCAGCGGCTGCAGGCTGCCCGAGAGTTCAGCCTGTTGCTGGGCCATGCGTACCGAGGATTCGATATCGGCCACGAGGTTTTCATCGCGCGAGCGCGACATGCTCTGCATCAGTTCTTCAAGCTGGTTGCGCTGCAGGCTGATTTCGGCCACACGTGCTTCCATCACGGAGACGCGCGCAGCACTGTCGCGGGCCAGGTCCTGAGCATCCTTGGCCAGGGTACGAGCCTCCACCGACTGCGCGCCGGACTGCGCCGACTGACGCGCCAGCTGCTCCTGCATATTGCCCACGCGCTGCCACAGCATGCCGCAGGCGACCAGGGCTGCGGCAGCCACCACTCCCAGCGTCAGTACCAGAGCCGTGGGGGCACCACGCCCGGTCTGAGCGGGCGCGGAAGGGTCCTGGCTGGGGGAGGAGGCTGAGGGTTGGTTGTCGGAGGTGGGGATGGCATCGGAGCTCATAGAGCCGATTCTATAGACGCAACCACATCGTCCAGACTTGGGCGACTGTGCAAAACCCGACCGAAACCTGCTGAAAGTGCTTTGCTGGCAATGCGTTCATGGGTGGTGAGCGCTAACCCCGAGTGCCATTGCTGCTGAGGCAGCAGCTGTTGCAGGTTGGCAACAGCTTCCGAGCTGCTGAACAGCCACAGGCTGCCGTCGCTGGCGGCTTGCCGGGCCCGATCCAGCTGTTGCGCCGTCAAGCGGGGAAGCTGGCGCTCATACACGGCCAGCAGTTCCACCTCGGCTCCGGCTTCGCGCAGCCGGGCTGCCAGCCAGTCACGGCCTGCGCCTTGTGTGGACGGGATTGGCATGCTGGCATTGCCAACGATGGGGGCGGCCGGGCTGGTGCCGCGCACGATCAGCACGCGGTCGCCGGCTCGAACCTGGCCGTGGACGTTCTGCCAAAGCGCTTCGGACTCGAACTGAGCCGCGTCAGGCGAAGGGCCGTCGATCTGGAGGGAGGCCAGTCCTGCTTCGAGCAGGGCACGCTCTGTGCCCGGACCGGGGGTCCACGCCCTGGTATCGGGCGCTAGCAGCGTTTCAGCATCCAACGCTGGAGTTTGATCCTGGGTAAAAAAATACTGCACCGCATTGCCGCTGACAAACATCACGGCCCGGTAGTGACCGGGTTTCAGCGCCAACTGGCGCGCCCTCAGCAGAGCCTGGTGTGCAGCCGGGTCTGTGCAGGGCCCTATGCCTATCAGCGGCAAGGCCTCGGCCTGCAGGCCGCGGGCGCGAAACGCATCGACCCAGGGTTTCGCATCATGCAAGGGGCGGGTGACCAGAACGCGGCACATGGGCGGTGTGGCTCAGTCCTGCTTGGGCGCCGCAGGCACGGCACCCGCAGCTTGCAGCTGCGCGGCCAGTTGTTCGCCCAGGGCGTTGGCGCTGGCAAAGTCCGTGACTGGGGCGCTGGCCTGCACGCGAACCAGACCCTTGCTGCCTTCCATATCGCCCCAGGCAGCATCCATGTGCAGGGTGTCGCCTTCAAAGCGGCCGTATGCGGCCAGCGGCATGGAGCAGCTGCCGCCCATGCAGCGGCTGACGGCGCGCTCGGCGGTCACGGTCAGCCAGGTGGGCATATGGGCCAGCGGAGCCAGGGCGCCAATGACGTCCTGACGGTCAGCGCGCACCTCGATGCCCAACGCGCCCTGACCGGCAGCGGGCAGCATCTGGGCAGGGTCGAACCTGGCGCGGATGCGATCACTCATCTCCAGGCGCATCAGGCCGGCGGCTGCCAGCACGATGGCGTCGTACTGACCTTCGTCGAGCTTGCGCAGGCGGGTGTTGACATTGCCGCGCAGGGCCTCGATCCTGAGATCGGGGCGCAGAGCCTGCAGCAGGGCCTGGCGACGCAGGCTGGAGGTGCCCACCACGGCACCCTGGGGCAGCTCGTCCAGCGATGCATATCGGTTGGAGACAAAGGCATCGCGCGGGTCTTCGCGTGTCATCACGCAGGCCAGCACAAAGCCCTCGGGCAGCTCCATGGGCACATCCTTCAAGGAGTGAACGGCCAGATCGGCGCGGCCTTCCTCGAGAGCCACCTCAAGCTCCTTGACGAACAGACCCTTGCCGCCCACCTTGGACAGGGCTCGGTCCAGAATCTGGTCGCCCTTGGTCGTCATCCCCAGCAGATCGACGCTGTGGCCGCGGCCGCGCAAGATCGCCTGCACATGCTCGGCCTGCCACATGGCCAGCTGGCTCTCACGTGTGGCAATGACGATGGATGTGGGTGAGGATGCAGAAAATTTCATGACGGCGCGGTCTCGAGCGGGTAACGGGGAATGCTAGCATGGCAAGTTGCCTTACACCGTGCCCAAGGAGAATAGTTCATGCCTTCCGCCCGCCCCAAGAGCGCCGCACATACAGACAAACATGGCGACAAGCCGGTGCGCAAGACCGACAAGGATTTGCCGCTGATCGAGGACATACGGCTGCTGGGGCGCATTCTGGGCGATGTGATTCGCGAGCAGGAAGGCGGGCCGGCCTACGAGCTGGTCGAGCAGGTGCGCCAGCTATCGGTGGCCTTCCGGCGCGATGCCGACGAAGCGGCCGACAAGGCACTCAAGAAGCTGCTCAAGGGGCTGTCCAGCGATCAGACGGTGAGCGTGATTCGCGCCTTCACTTATTTCTCGCACCTTGCCAATCTGGCCGAAGACCGCCACCACATCCGCCGCCGCGCCGTGCACGAGCGCGCAGGCAACACGCAGGAGGGCAGCATCGAGGTGGCACTGGCGCGCCTGCGCTGGGCGGGCATCTCGACTGCCACCGTGGTCGACACGCTGGCCAAGAGTTTCATCTCGCCCGTGCTGACAGCCCATCCCACCGAGGTGCAGCGCCAGAGCATTCTGACGGCCGAGCGCCGCATTGCCCAGTTGCTGGCCGAGCGCGACGACATCCTGATGCGCGCCCAGCTCTACAACAGTGCCAAGGATGCGCTGACCCCACGCGAGCTGACGCGGGTGGAGGCGCAGCTGCGAGCCTGCGTGGCCCAGCTGTGGCAGACGCGGCTGCTGCGTCATTCCAAGCTCACGGTGGCCGACGAGATCGAGAACGCTCTGTCCTATTACGAGGCCACGTTCCTGCAGGAGATCCCCAAGATCTATGAGCAGCTGGAGCAGGAGCTGGGCGAGAAGCTGCCCGAGCAGAGCTTTTTGCGCATGGGCCAATGGATTGGCGGCGACCGCGACGGCAACCCCTTTGTGACGGCCGAGAGTCTGGAGCTGGCCCTGACGCGCCAGGCCGACGTGGCACTACGCCACTATCTGCGCGAGGTGCACTATCTGGGCGGCGAGTTGTCGCTGTCGGCCAATCTGGTCGACATCACGCCCGAGATGCAGGCGCTGGCCGATGCTTCGCCCGACCACAATGTGCACCGCAGCGACGAGCCTTATCGCCGGGCGCTGACGGGCATCTATGCGCGGCTGGCCGCGACGCTCAGGCAACTGACGGGCGGCGAGGCGGCACGCCATGCCGTGGCGCCCCAGAATGCCTATGCATCGGCCGACGCCTTTCTGGCCGATCTGCAGATCATCGACGACTCGCTGTCGCGCTATCACGGCGATGCCCTGGCGCCGCAGCGCCTGCGCCCGCTGATGCGTGCGGTGCGGGTCTTCGGCTTCTATCTGTCCACGGTGGACCTGCGCCAAAGCTCGGACAAGCATGAGGAAGTGGTGCGCGAGCTGCTCTCGGTCGCCAAGGTCGAGCTCGATTACAGCCTTCTCGAAGAAGACGCCAAATGCGCGCTGCTGGTGCGCCTGCTCGAAGACGCACGCCCTCTGCGCGTGATGGGCGGCGACTACGGCGACCACACGCGCAGCGAGCTGGCCATCTTCGAGACCGCCAGACGCCTGCGCGAGCGCCTGGGCGGAGAGGCGATTCGCCACTGCATCATCAGCCACACCGAGACCGTCAGCGATCTGCTCGAAGTGCTGCTGCTGCAAAAGGAAGTGGGCCTGCTGCGCGGCACCCTGCAGGACGGCGCGCAATGCGATCTCATCGTGGTGCCGCTGTTCGAGACCATCGAGGACCTGCGCAATGCCGCGCCCATCATGCGTCGCTATTACCAGTTGCCCGGCATTGCCGAGCTGGTCCGAAAAAGCGGTGGCGAGCAGGACATCATGCTGGGCTACAGCGACAGCAACAAGGACGGCGGCATTTTCACCAGCAACTGGGAGCTGTACCGGGCCGAGATTGCGCTGGTCGATCTGTTTGACGATCTGGCCGATCACTACGGCATCCGGCTGCGCATGTTCCACGGCCGCGGCGGCACCGTGGGGCGTGGCGGCGGCCCCAGCTACCAGGCCATTCTGGCGCAGCCGCCGGGTACGGTGCGCGGTCAGATCCGCCTGACCGAGCAGGGCGAGGTCATCGCCTCCAAATATGCCAACCCCGAGATCGGGCGCCGCAATCTGGAGACCCTGGTGGCCGCCACGCTGGAGGCCACGCTGCTGCAGCCGACCAAGCCGGCGACCAAGGCCTTCCTGGAGGCCGCGGCGTTTCTGTCCGAAACCAGCATGGCGGCCTACCGTGCTCTGGTCTACGAGACTCCGGGCTTTACCAATTACTTTTTCAGCAGCACGCCGATTCGCGAGATCGCCGAACTCAATATCGGCTCGCGCCCCGCATCGCGCAAGGCGACCCAGGCCATCGAGGACCTGCGCGCCATTCCCTGGGGCTTCAGCTGGGGCCAGTGCCGCCTGACGCTGCCGGGCTGGTACGGTTTCGGCTCGGCGATCCAGGCCTTTATCCATCGTCCGGGCAAGGATGCCAAGGCGCAGCTGGCGCTGCTGCAGAAGATGTACCGCCAGTGGCCGTTCTTCCGCACCCTGTTGTCGAATATGGACATGGTGCTGGCCAAGAGCGATTTGAACCTGGCCTCGCGCTACAGCGAGTTGGTGACCGACACGCGCTTGCGCCGCCGCATCTTCGGTGCGATCGAGGCCGAGTGGCAGAGCACGGTGGAAGCGCTCAACCAGATCACGGGCGACAAGCAGCGCCTGGAGCACAACTCCGCGCTGGCGCGCTCCATCCGCCATCGTTTCCCCTACATCGATCCGCTCAACCATCTGCAGGTGGAGCTGGTGCGCCGCTGGCGCGCGGGACAGACCGACGACAGGGTCAAGAACGGCATCCATCTGTCCATCAACGGCATTGCCGCCGGAGTGCGCAACACAGGTTGAGGTCGCTGGTGACTGCTCCTGAATCAGGAGCTTATTGCGCCAATGAATAAAGGGTTTGAAGCAGATTAATGCTTTAAACCCTTTTATGTATGGCGCTAATAGCTATGAAAGTTGAAGAGTCCTCAAACCAGCAGGCTTGCACAGCGAGCCATCCAGCAAGCGCTGTCGCAACTTCGCAGCCATCAAGGCCGGGCACGCTGAAAGCGTCGCAGTAGGTCGCGGGGGATAGCAAGCAACT
Source organism: Comamonas thiooxydans (assembly GCF_002157685.2). Lineage (NCBI taxonomy): Bacteria > Pseudomonadati > Pseudomonadota > Betaproteobacteria > Burkholderiales > Comamonadaceae > Comamonas > Comamonas thiooxydans. The sequence goes on along the minus strand of NZ_AP026738.1, from coordinate 4,417,377 downwards.
TTAGGAGCTGCCTGCGTCAACGCATAAAGGGTTTGAGGCAAGTAAATGCTTTAAACCCTTTTATGTATGGCGCTAATAGCTATGAAAGTTGAGCTTTAAAACTGGCGTGCTCCAGGCCAGAGGCAGCGAGCAAGCGCCGCCGCGCAGCGAGGCTGCCGTCCCCCTCCCGAAGAGAGGGGGAAGCGGCGCAGCCGCTCAGGGGGTTAGTGAAGCATCAAGGAGCCGGCCGCCTTGCTCTTGCCGGCGCGAGCGGGAGGATTGCACAGGCCGCACTGGTAGTGGCGCGCATTCTCGTAAGGCTCGGTCACGAACTGGCCCTTGCAGACCGAGCACTGGGTGCGTGTCAGCATCTGTGCATCGACAAACTTCACCAGGCGCCAGGCGCGGGTAAAGGACAGCAGCACCTCGAGTTCGGCTGCCTGAATCTGTTCGGTGTAGAGGCGGTAAGCCTTGGTCAGCTGCTCGGCCGAGTCCAGCTCCACGCCCTTGGACAGGTATTCGTAGATATTGAGGAACAGCGAGCTGTGGATGTTTTCCTGCCAGGTCAGAAACCAGTCCGTGGAAAACGGCAGCTGGCCCTTGGAGGGAGACTTGCCCGAGATTTCCTTGTACAGCCGGATCAGGCGTTCATAAGACAGCGTGGTCTCGGACTCCAGCACCTGCATGCGGGCGCCCATCTCGATGAGCATGGCGGCGCGCTCGATTTGCTTGGATTCGTTCAGAACGCTTTTGGTGGCAGTCTTGGCGGCGGGCATCTGTCTCTCCTTAAAACCAGGTAGTCGCTAGCGGGTGCTCAGAGCACTTCGGAGACACGGCTGGCCATCAGGATGTTGGCGTGCAGCGTATTGGTGGCGGCGTTGCCGATCTTGTTGCTGCTGTGGTTGGTCAGCAGGCTCCAGACCATTTCGTCGTCGGCACGGAAGCTGGCCAGCAAGGTGTTGCGCGATGCCAGCTTGAGCACCTGGGCCGAAGACAGCGAGCCCAGAAGGTCGCAGGACTCTTCGTTCAGACCCAGACGGAACACGGCCTCGGCCTTGTCCTGGCGGATCAGGGTCTGGGCCAGCATCAGATAGGTGAGGTTGGCTTCGCGGATCTCGGCAAGCAGTTGTTCGTTGTTCATGGGTCCAGTCCTTTCAATCTCGACAGACCGTCACGGCACACACAAACAAGACGTTAGAAGTGTTTCGATCTGTTGAAATGAATTGTGTTTCAAGCCTTGATCGAACTGAAGTCGGGGAGCGTCGGTATCGCCGGTCTGGTTTCACAGGCAGGCATGTAGGATTTCCCTTACTGCCTTGCCGTCCTTCGGGATGACTCGGAGTGCTGGGTGGGGGCTGACATTGCGTCAGGCCGGATTCCGCTGGTGCATGTATTGTGAATCTGTCCGGAAGATGACAAACGAGCAAATAAGCGGCTTTTTATTCGGTATCTGATCGCCTATGAAAAAGGCCGCTGGGGTTTCCTGTGATAGCGGTCCGCATCCGGGTTGCCAAGCTGCATTGACAGCGAGCGCGGACATGGGGCGACCATGTCGCCAAGACCCGCAGCATTGCGATGGAGCGGGCCTGATCTGGCGCTGATCACGTCCCGGGTCAGGGAGTGAACTCCGCAAGCGCGGGAGACGAGCATGTCTGTTTGACGCCGGAGCCTCAAGCGGCACCGGCATGCGTGGGTTCAGCCCCGTTCTGCCGGCCGCGAAGGCTGGCTGCACCACTCGCTCCAACTGCCGGCAAACAAGGCTGTGGGCGCAAAGCCGGCAATGCGCATGGCCAGCACATTGGGGGTGGCGCTGACGCCGCTGCCGCACTGGTGCACCACGCTGGAGGGATCGCGTCCGGCCAGCAACTCGTCAAACTCGGCCTTGAGCAGGGCTGCGGGCTTGAAGCGTCCATCGGCGGCGATATTGCTGCTGAACGGGCGGTTCAGCGCGCCCGGGATATGGCCTGCAACGGGGTCCAGAGGCTCGACCTCGCCGCGGTAGCGGGCCGGGGCCCGGGCATCGATGAGGGTCTGGGTGGCCTGACCCAGATCAGCCTCGACCTTATCTACGGTCTTGAGCGTCTCCAGCGGCTGTCCCAGCTCAAAGTTGGACTGGAAATGGCGGGGCTCTTCCCCGCTGCCCACCGCCTGGCCGGCCGCCTGCCAGGCCTGCAGCCCGCCATCGAGCACCGCCACGGCATCGTGGCCGGCCCAGCGCAGCATCCACCACAGGCGGCCGCAGTAATTGGCAGCGTTGCGGTCATAGACCACGGCCTGCATATCGTTGGCAAAGCCGATGGACGACAGCCAGGCGGAAAAGCGCTCGCGCGTGGGCAGGGGGTGGCGGCCACCGGAGGCCGACTGCACGCTGGTGGCAACCTGGCCGTCTTCGCCGGGCGCTCCGTGCGGTGCGCTGAGGTTTTTGTCCAGATCAGCGAACAGGGCACCATCGATATGGACCCGCAGATATTGCTCGTGGCCGGCGGGCGGATTCATGAGGTCAAAGCTGCAGTCAAACACCATCAAGGGCTTGCCGCTGGCTTTGAGTCTGGCCAGCTCTTCGACGGAAATCAAGGTGTTGTAGTGCTCGGGCGTCGAGTGGTTCATGGCTTGCTGCTCCAAAGATTGAACGGCTGCAGACGGCATGGCGTGCAGTCTTGCGGCATACAAACCATTATGCGATCGGGCCGTAGCGCCGGAGCCCTGCCGGCTTCATTGTTTGGATATGGCAAGCCGCGCAGATCCGGCGTGGACTGCGCGGCAGGCTGGGGCTGCTGACGTGCATGGCGAAGGCGCCAGGCACCGCTGGCATGGCTAGCCCCTGGAGCGCAAGGCGGTGGCGGCGGCGCCGCTGGCGACGATGAGCACGATGCCTCCCCAGCCGATCAGGGGAATGCTCTCGCCGAACAGCACCAGGCTGAGCAGGGCGGCAAACACAATGCCCGAGTACTGCAGATTGGCGGCGACCAGGGTGTTGCTCTTGCTGCCGGCCGAGGCATAGGCCTTGGTCATGCAGACCTGGGCCACGGCGGCCAGCACGCCCACGGGCAGCAGCCACAGAGCGCTCCAGCCGGGGAAGGGAGAGATGCCGGTGAACAGCATGGTGATGCCGCCGGCAATGGCCGAGCCCACCGAGAAATAGAACACCACGCGGGTCTCAGGCTCGCCCAGGCGCGAAAGGGTGGTCACCTGCATATAGGCCATGGCCGCAAACATGCCGCCAAACAGGCCGCCGAGCGCAGCCACCCATTCGCTGGCCGGGGCGCTGGTCGGACGCAATACCAGCAGCACGCCGACAAAGCCTGCTACCACCGTGGACACGAGGCCCCAGGGGAAGGGCGGAATGGCGCGGCGGGTTTCGGGTTCCGCCGCATAGGACTTGCGCAGGGTGTGGCGCATCCACAGGCCCTGGGCGATGAGAAACACCGCCATCCAGATGCTGCTCATGGAGTTGAGCGTGGTGGCCGTGGCCAGCGGCAGATGGCCGATGGCGTAGAACCAGGCGCCCATGGAGATCACGCCGACGAAGCTGCGCCAGGCATGCTCGCGCGAGTACTGGGTGGTCAGCGTCACGCCGCTGCGCCTGGCCAGCCAGACCAGCAGCGCCATGCTGACCAGGCCGCGGTAGAACACGATCTCCGCCGCATTGAAGTCCTGGGAGGCAAACTTCACACACACACTCATGACCGCAAAAATCAAGGCGGCCAACACCATCCACAGGGCTTGCATATCTCACTCAATTCAGCATAAAAAATAGCTGCTGTGCTTATGGGGTAAGCGATAGCAGCTATCAGTCTTGAGGCTTACCTCATTCAGCGTTGGGGGACGCTGTCGCCCATGATGCGGCGATACCACTCATGGAAATGCTGCATGCCGTCTTCCATGGGGCTCTGATAGGGGCCGACCTCGTTGTCGCCGCGTTCATAAAGCGCCCTGCGGCCGCCGTCCATGCGCTCGGCGATCTCGTCGTCCTCGATGCAGGTTTCCATGTAGGCGGCCTTCTGGGCCTGCACGAACTCGGGCTCGAAGGCCGCGATTTCCTCGGGGTAGAAGAACTCGACCACGTTCAGCGTCCGGTCCACGGCCAGCGGGTGCAGGGTCGAGACGGTCAGCACATGCGGATACCACTCCACCATGATGTGGGGGTAGTAGGTCAGCCAGATGGCGCCGCGATCGGGCAGCTCGCCGTTGCGGTAGGCCAGCAGCACCTCGTGCCACTTCTTGTAGATGTCCGAGCCCGGGTTGCCGAAGCTCGGGGCCACGCCCACGGTCTGCACCGAGTACTCGCTGGCGAATTCCCACTTCAGATCGTCGCAGGTGACGAAGTTGCCCAGACCGGGGTGGAAGGGGCCGACGTGATAGTCCTCCAGATAGACCTCGATAAAGGTCTTCCAGTTGTAGTTGCACTCGTGCATCTCGACATGGTCGAGCACAAAGCCGTCGAACCGGAGCTGCTCGCGCAGCTTCATGCCGGCCAGGTCGGCCTCGATGTCGCGGCCGTTGTCCTCGAACAGCAGTCCGTTCCACTCACGCAGCGGGTAGTTGTTGAGGTTCAGGCAGGGATCGTGGCTGAAATGGGGCGCGCCCAGCAGTTCGCCGCTGGTGCTGTAGGTCCAGCGGTGCAGCGGGCAGACGATGTTGCCGCCAGCATGACCCTTGCCCTCGGACAGCAGATTGCCGCGTCCCTTGAGCATCACGGCCTGGCGGTGGCGGCAGACGTTGGAGATCAGCTCGATCTCGCCTTTGGCATTGCGTACCAGCGCCCGCCCCTCTTTTTCCTGAGGCAGGGCGTAGTAGTCGCCTATCTCGGGAACGGCCAGCTGATGGCCCACGTAGCGCGGGCCGCGCTTGAAAATCGTTTCCAACTCGCGCTGGAACAGCGCTTCGTCGAAATAACTTGAAACTGGTAGTTGGCTTGCGGCCTGCTGCAGTTGAAGACTTAAATCAGTCATGGATGACCTGACCTAAAGACTCCCCACAGGGAGGGTGCACGTGCGCACACGGTAAAAAACGAAACCGGCCTTGTCTGGACACGGGCCTCAGGCAATGGACGGTGGCGCATGGCCTGCCGACTCGTTTGCCCGACCAGGATGACCAGGCACGGGGCCGGCTTGACGGGAATGGGATTATAGGCTGTGGGGTTATTTCCGTTTTTCTGGTACGTGTATTGACGTTGTTTCGACGCTGTCGCGAAGGATCCTGTCAGCAAGCTGCCAGCCGTCCGCAAACCGTGGCAGGTCGTCAAAAAGGCCGGCGCGGACGGCATCGACCTGGCCGGAAGTCACAGCCAAGACATCTCCCGCCTGCCGGCTTTGCGGGCATTGCACGCCAATGGTGCAGGGACGCCTAAAATCGTCGTTTTCGTCCAACATAGCCCACACCATCCATGCCCAAGGCCGCTGCCGCCAAAAAATCCGAACAGCCTGTCAGCTATGAAGCTGCTTTGCAGGAGCTGGAACAACTGATTGCGCAGATCGAATCGGGTCAGCTGCCGCTGGAGCAGATGCTCAGCGGCTACCAGCGTGCGGCCGAGCTGCTGGGCTTTTGCCGCAGCCAGCTCGAAGCCGTACAGGAGCAGGTCAAGGTACTGGACGAAGGCAAGCTGTCTGCCTGGACCCAGGACTGATCCCGGCGTCCGCGCTTTTTGCCTTGAAGATGCAGCTCATGAATGAATCAATGATTGCCGAACCATCGACGCCTTTGAACGAGGGCAAGCCTGCCCTGGATTTTTCCGTCTGGATACAGGAGAGACTGGCGCGCACCGAAGATGCGCTGTCGCGCTGGGTGGGCATCAATGCACCTGCGGGCCTGGGCGAGGCCATGCGCTATGCCGTGCTCGATGGTGGCAAGCGCTTGCGACCGCTGCTGGTCTGGGCGGCCGCCGAGGCGGTGGGCGGTCTGGCTGCGGCCACGCTGCGCGCAGGTTGTGCCGTGGAACTGATTCACGCTTATTCCCTGGTGCACGACGACATGCCCTGCATGGACAATGACACCATGCGCCGTGGCAAGCCCACCGTGCATGTGCAGTTTGGCGAAGCCTCGGCCTTGCTGGCCGGCGATGCCCTGCAGGCTCTGGCGTTCGAGCTGTTGCTGCCTGAAGACGACGGAATTCCCTGCTCCATGCAGGCCAAGCTGTGTCGCCTGCTTGGTGCGGCTGCGGGCAGCCAGGGCATGGCCGGCGGCCAGGCCATCGACCTGGCCAGCGTGGGCAAGCAACTGAGCGAGGTGCAGCTGCGCGAAATGCACCGCCTCAAGACCGGAGCGCTGCTGCTGGGCAGCGTGCTCATGGGGGCGGCATGCAATGCACAGACCGATGCCAGGGCACTGGCCGCGCTGACCGACTATGGTCAGGCTCTGGGCGTGGCCTTCCAGGTGGTGGACGACATTCTGGATGTGGTGGCCGACTCCGCAACGCTGGGCAAGACGGCGGGCAAGGATGCGGCCAATGACAAGCCCACTTTTGTGTCGCTGCTGGGGCTGGAGGCTGCGAGAGCCCATGCCGAGCAGTTGCGCTTGCAGGCTCACGCCGCCTTGACGCGAAGCGGCTTGGCCGACACCCAGGCCTTGGCCGCACTGGCCGATATGGTTGTGCAGCGCACCCACTGAAATTTAATAGAGAAGCCCTGTAATCCAGTATTGGTAAGCACCAGCAGCTATTAAAAATATAGAACATGTCCACGAATACTTCTTCCCTGCTGCACAGCATCAACGATCCCGCAGACATGCGCGGCCTCTCGCGTGCCCAGCTCAAGACCCTGGCCGCGGAACTGCGCAATTATGTGATCGACAGCGTCTCCATGACCGGCGGGCACCTCAGCTCCAACCTGGGGACGGTGGAGTTGACCGTGGCGCTGCACTCGGTGTTCAACACGCCCTATGACCGCATCGTCTGGGATGTGGGCCACCAGACTTATCCGCACAAGATATTGACCGGTCGTCGCGATCGCATGGGCACGCTGCGCCAGTTCGGCGGCCTGTCCGGCTTTCCCCAGCGGGCCGAGAGCGAATACGACACCTTTGGCACGGCGCACTCGTCCACCAGCATTTCTGCGGCGCTGGGCATGGCTCTGGCCGCCAAGCAAAAAGGTGAAGACCGGCGGGCCATTGCCGTGATTGGTGACGGCGCGATGACGGCCGGCATGGCTTTCGAGGCGCTGAACAACGGCGGCGTGCATGACGCCAACCTGCTGGTCATCCTCAATGACAACGACATGAGCATCAGCCCGCCCGTGGGCGCGCTCAATCGCTATCTGGCCCAGCTGATGAGCGGCCAGTTCTACGCCAAGGCCCGCGATGTGGGCAAGAGCGTCCTGAAGCAGGTGCCGCCGTTGCTGGAGCTGGCCAAGCGTCTGGAGCAGCAAGCCAAGGGCATGGTCGTGCCTGCCACCATGTTCGAGCAGTTCGGCTTCAACTACATCGGTCCCATCGATGGCCATGACCTCGACTCGCTGATTCCCACGCTGGAGAACATCAAGGGGCTCAAGGGCCCGCAGTTCCTGCATGTGGTCACCAAGAAGGGCCAGGGCTACAAGCTGGCCGAAGCCGACCCCGTGGCCTATCACGGTCCCGGGAAATTCGATCCGGCGGTCGGTCTGGTCAAGCCGGCCACGCCTGCCAAGCAGACCTTCACCCAGGTGTTTGGTCACTGGCTCTGCGATATGGCGGCCAAGGACCAGCGTCTGGTCGGCATCACACCCGCCATGCGCGAGGGCTCGGGCATGGTGGAGTTTCATAAGCGCTTTCCCGGCCGCTACTACGACGTGGGCATCGCCGAGCAGCATGCAGTCACTTTCGCCGGTGGTATGGCCTGCGAAGGCGTCAAGCCCGTGGTGGCCATCTATTCCACTTTCTTGCAGCGTGCCTACGACCAACTGATCCACGACGTTGCACTGCAGAACCTGCCCGTGGTGTTTGCGCTGGATCGCGCCGGTCTGGTGGGCGCCGACGGTGCCACGCACGCCGGCGCTTACGACATCGCCTTTGTGCGCTGCATTCCCAATATGAGCATGGCCTGCCCGGCGGACGAACGCGAAACGCGCCAGTTGCTGACCACAGCCTATGAGCAGGATCACCCTGTCTGCGTGCGCTACCCGCGCGGCGCCGGTGTGGGCGTGACTCCGCTGGAAAGCCTGGAAGGCCTGCCCTTTGGCAAGGGCGAGATGCGCCGTGAATCAGCCTCCAAAAAGGTGGCGATTCTGGCCTTTGGCAGCTTGCTGTACCCTGCCTTGCAGGCCGCCGAAGCCTTGGATGCCAGCGTTGCCAATATGCGCTGGGCCAAGCCTCTCGATGAAGCGCTGTTGCTCCAGATTGCTGCAGACCATGAGCTCATCGTCACGCTGGAAGAAGGCTGCGTCATGGGCGGCGCTGGCAGTGCCGTCATGGAATGCCTGGCCGCCAACGGTCTGAGCAAGAGCATGCTGCAGCTGGGTCTGCCCGACGAGTTCATCGAGCATGGCGACCCCGCCAAGCTGCTTGCGCTGCAGGGGCTGGATGCGGCAGGCATCGAGGCCTCCATCCGAAAGCGTCTGGCTGCAGGCTGACGCGATATGGACATGGTTTGCGCAAGTCCAATGGATTGATACCGGGCCCTTCCATGAAGGGCCTTTTTCTTTGCTTGTCGTCAAGAAAACTGACGGCAACCGCGAATCGCCACACGGCCGGCGTCTGCGTTTCTAGAATGCCTGTGGCTGCGGGCCTGTGATCAGGCTGTTGCAGCCGGCTTTGCAATGGACAACTACTAGCGGAGAAATATTCATGGATCGTCGCTCACTCGTCAAACATGTGGGCATGGCCGGTGTGCTGGCAGCGGGCGTGGCTCCTGCGGTGCGCAGCCAGGAAGTGCTGCGCTGGCGCCTGGTGACGAGTTTCCCCAAGGTCCTCGACGCCATCTCTGGCGGGGCCGAGAAATTTGCCCAGTCGCTGCGTCTCATGTCGGGCGGCCAGATCGAGGTCAGCGTGCACTCTGCTGGTGAGCTGATGCCTGCCTTTGGCGTGATGGAGGGGGTGCAGAACGGCGTGGTCGAAATGGCTTTGACCGCTCCCTACTATTTCACCGACAAGGACTACTGCTTTGCACTGGGGTGCGCCGTGCCCTTTGGTCTGACGGCGCGGCAGATGGATGCCTGGATGGAGTGGGGCGGTGGGCGCAAGCTCATGGATGATTTCTACGCCCAGTACAACATCAAGAGCCTGAGCGCCGGCAACACCGGCACGCAGATGGGGGGCTGGTATCGCAAGGAAATCAGGACCGTGCAGGATCTGCACGGGCTGCGCATGCGCGCCGGCGGCGGCTTGCTCGGCGATGCGCTGCAAAAACTCGGTGTGCAGGCCGTCAACATGCCCATCGGTGACGCACAGCAGGCGCTGGAAAAAGGTCGTCTCGATGCGGTGGAGTTTGTCGGGCCCTACGACGACCAGAAGCTGGGCTTCGGCAAGATCGCGCCCTATTACTACTATCCGGGCTGGTGGGAGGGCGGTGCCGAGCTGGCCTATTTCATCAATGCCAAGGCCTTTGCGGCCCTGACGCCCGAGCTGCGCGCCATGGTGGAGGCCGCAGCGGCGCTGGCCGCCAAGGATCTGACTGCCAAGTACCTGGCGTACAACCCCGCAGCGCTCAAGAAGCTGCTCAGCGAACGCGTGCAACTGCGAGCCTTTCCACGCGAGCTCATGGATGCGGGGTTCAAGGCCGTGATGGCCACCATGGCCGAGCATGAGGGCAAGTCGGCTCAGTTCAAGAAAATTCACAGAAGCATGCGCGGATTTCAGCACGACCAGTTGCTCTGGGATCGTTTCTCCGAGTTCCGCTATGCCAGCTATATGAGTGCGGTACGTCTGTAGTGATTGATTGCTTTCAATTGGGCGTCAGACTTGAGACGCATCACTAGGTAGAACTTCTTAAGCGAACGGTCACTTTTTAGCGCTTGCGAAACGGTTGGCTCGTGTACATTTTGTGCCTGTTGCATAAAACAAGCTGGCATAGATCAGTGGTCTGTATCAGCTCAATTCGTTCCTCAAGGAGACTAAAGTGGATCGTCGTTCCATTCTGAAAAATGCCGGTATCGCCGGCGTGCTGGCCGCGGGTGCAGCACCTGCTGTTCACGCCCAGGCCGCTGTGCGCTGGCGCCTGGCCTCCAGCTTCCCCAAGTCGCTGGACACCATCTTCGGCAGTGCTGAAAAGCTGTCGCAACTGGTCAAGGCCATGTCGGGCGGCAAGTTCGAGATTTCGGTGCACCCCGCTGGCGAGCTGATGCCCGCTTTCGGCGTGGTGGATGCGCTGCAGGGCGATACCATTGACATGGCACAGACCGCTGCCTACTACTTCACCGGCAAGGATCCCATCTTCGCCTTCAGCTGCGCCGTGCCCTTCGGCCTGACCGCACTGCAGATGAACGGCTGGAAGGATCATGGCAACGGCCGCAAGCTCCTTGACGCCTTCTTTGCCAAGTACAACTTCAAGACCGCATCGGCCGGCAACACCACGACCCAGATGGGCGGCTGGTATCGCAAGGAAATCAAGACCGTGGAAGACCTCAAGGGTCTGAAGATGCGTCTGGGCGGCGGTGTGTTCGGCGAAGCCATGGCCAAGCTGGGCGTGGTGGCGCAGAACATGCCCGCAGGCGATGTTTACCAGGCTCTGGAAAAGGGTACGCTGGACGCCGTGGAGTTCGTCGGTCCCTACGACGATGAAAAGCTGGGCTTCAACAAGGTTGCGCCTTACTACTACTACCCCGGCTGGTGGGAAGGCTCTGCCGAGCTGGAGTTCTTCATCAACATCAAGAAGTACAACGCACTGTCGCCCGAGAACAAGGCGATCCTGGACGCTGCCACCCGCGTGGCTGCTGCCGATATGACCAGCAAGTACCAGGTGCTCAATCCTCAGGCCATCAAGCGCCTGGTGGCCAACAAGACCCAGCTCAAGATGTTCCCCAAGCCTTTGATGGATGCCGGCTTCAAGGCCTCCATGGAAGTGTTTGCCGAGCACGAAGCCAAGTCGCCCGAATTCAAGAAGATCCACCAGGACATGCGTGCCTTCCAGCGCGACCAGATTCTGTGGAACCGCTTCTCCGAGTATCCCTTCAATCAGTACATGGCGACTGCCAAGATCTGATTCCGATCAGACTCAAGACTGCCGGCGCCATGCGCTGGCTGCAAAAAAAACCGCAGCGTGCTGCGGTTTTTTTTCATGCGTCCGAAATCATGCGATCCCGATCCGAGCGGCTCCTGCATCGGACAGCGCAAACAGCAAATCCTCCAGGGCTTCGACGGGTGCAGAGCCAAGATCTATGGTCGCTTTCACTCCTCCTGCCAGGACTTGCGGGTCCGACAGGAAGTGAACGACTTGCTGCAGCCCCGCTTCATCCGGCTCGTTTTCATCATCTCCATCAAACCAATCGTTGAACCAGTCTATGAGCGCTTTGGAGGCCTTCTCTTCTGCCAGACCTTGCACTTCCAGTGACAGCCAGTCCCAGACAAAGGGTTGCAACTGCACGGCGGTATCGCCCAGGTGGAAATGAATCGGTTCGAACCTGAGCCGTGTCTGTGAATCCACCTGCACCGCTTCGGTGGTGTCTTCGGATACGCGGATGACATCGGCCCGGCAGGGCAGTTCCCATATTCCTTCGGTCGCCAGCATTCCATCGCTGTTGCGATAGGCCGGCTCCACATGGGAGTCCTGGGCACGGGCTGTCTGAGACAGCAGGTCTGCATAGGGTTGACGGACGGCAGTCAGCAGTTCGGTGATGGTCATGGTGGTTTCCTGAAGGCTAGTGAATCTATCACCCATCAATCTTCAAGCCATGAAAAAGCCCCGGCTCTGGCGAGTCGGGGCTGTGCCTGAAGGGCTGCGGATTTACTTGGCTGCAGGCGCTGCGTTCAGCGAATCCTGCAAGGCCTTGGCCGGATCATCCGAGCCATAGCCACCCGCATCGGGTGCGGCCGGGGCAGGCTGGCTGCCCTCGGCAGGGGGCGCGGGCACTGCAGAGCCTTCTTCACCGCCTTCAGGCGCTCCGAAGGGGTTGTCTGCGCCATAGCCACCGCCGGCATCGTTGAGCTGGTTGAGCATCTCGTCGCCCACCTTGTTCATGTCTACGACCACGGGTTTGTCGAGCGCGCCGGTCACGATGCCGGGGAAGGCGATGAGCACACCCACCATCACCAGCTGAATCAGCACAAAAGGCACGGCACCCTTGTAGATCTGCATGGTGGTGACGGGCTCGATGACCTTGTGCGTGACCTTGTCGACGTATTGCTTGTCGGGAGCGACCGAGCGCAGGAAGAACAGTGCAAAGCCGAAGGGCGGATGCATGAACGAGGTCTGCATGTTCACGGCCAGCAGCACGCCGAACCAGATCAGGTCGATGCCCATCTTCTCGGCCACGGGGCCCAGCAGCGGCACCACGATGAACGAGAGTTCAAAGTAGTCCAGGAAGAAGGCCAAGAAGAAGATCATGATGTTGACCACGATCAGGAAGCCCACTTGGCCGCCGGGCAGGCTGGTCAGCAGATGCTCCACCCACTTGGGGCCGTCTGCAGCCTGGAAGACCAGGCTGAAGGTGGTGGCGCCGATCATGATGAACATCACAAAGCTGGCCAGCTTGGTGGTCGAGGCCAGGGCCTGCTTGAGCAGGTCCATGTTCAGGCGACGGCGGGCAAAACCCATGATCAGTGCCGCCATGGCGCCCATGGCACCGCCTTCGGTAGGTGTTGCAATGCCCAGGAAGATGGTGCCGAGCACCAGGAAGATCAGCAGCAGCGGAGGGATCAGCACAAAGGTCACGCGCTCGGCCAGCTTGGACAGCAGACCCAGCTTGAGGACCCGATTGAGCGAGGCGATCACGAAGGCGATGAAGGTGCCGCCGCACATGGCGGTGACGATCTTCTCGTCGGTGGCGACTTCGGTGATTTCCTTGCCCTGCCACCAGGTGTGCAGGTCGGCCATGTGATTGGCCAGGAAGATGGCCACGATGGTCGAGATGCCCATGACCACGGCCAGCGAGGTATAGCCGGAGTTGCCGTTGGACTCGCGGTAGATGCGCGCTTCGGGCGGCAGTGCAGGCACGGTATGGGGCTTGAAGATGGCCAGGAATGCCACCCAGACCACGTACAGGCCCATGAGCATGAAGCCGGGGATGAAGGCGCCCTTGTACATATCGCCCACGCTCTTGCCCAGCTGGTCGGCCATCAGAATCAGCACCAGCGAGGGCGGGATGATCTGGGCCAGCGTGCCCGAGGCCGCAATCACGCCCGATGCGAGGCGGCGGTCATAGCCGTAGCGCAACATGATGGGCAGGGAGATCAGGCCCATGGAGATCACCGACGCAGCAACCACGCCAGTGGTGGCAGCCAGCAGCGCGCCCACAAAGATCACGGCCAGCGCCAGACCGCCGCGGATGGGGCCGAACACCTGACCGACTGTGTCGAGCAGGTCCTCTGCCATGCCTGAGCGTTCGAGAATCAGGCCCATCAAGGTGAAGAAAGGCACGGCCAGCAAGGTGTCGTTGGCCATGATGCCGATCAGGCGCTGAGGCAGCCAGGCCATCACGGAGGAGGGAAAGACCCCGAGTTCGATGCCCAGAAAGCCGAAGGCCAGGCCCGCAGCGCCCAGGCTGAAGGCCACGGGAAAGCCCAGCAGCAAAAAGCAGATCAGCCCCGCAAACATGATGGGGGCGTAGTTGGTAGCGATGAATTCCATTGATTGTCTCCCGCTACCGTTAGGCCTTGGCCTGGGCGGCCAGCGCCTCAGCCTGCTTGCGATCGGCTTCGGCACGCAGGGCCTCGGCCAATTCTTCTTCGGCGCTCTTGTCGCTGAGCTTGCCCATGGGGTCGGGGCCGTCACCGGTCAGGAAGGCAATGCGCTTGATCAGCTCGGAGATGCCCTGCAGCAGCAGCAAGGTGATGCCTACAGGAATTGCCGTCCATACGGGCCAGCGAATCAGCCCGCCGGGGTTGCCCGACATTTCGCCGGACTGGTACATCTGAATCACCACCGGCATGCTCAGCCACAGAATGGTCAGGCATAGCGGGGTGAGAAAGAAGGCAAAGCCGATGATGTCGATCCAGACCTGGGCCTTTTTGGACAGACGGCTGTTGATCACGTCGATGCGCACATGTTCGCGATGCAGCAGGGTGTAGCCCGCAGCAATCAGAAATGACCATGCGAACAGATACCACTGGACTTCCAGAAAGGCATTGGAGCTGGTGTCAAAGGCCTTGCGAACAATGGCGTTGGCGGCGCTGATGAAGGTGGCGGCAAATATCAGCCAGATGGAATATTTGCCGACAAAGGCGTTGAGCCTGTCGATAGCCCTGGACAGGGCGAGTAAAGCCTGCATGGTGTCTCCAAAAAGTAGGCTGTGTATGCGTCGCGCTGTTGGGGCTGGTAAGCCTCAGGGCGATCTGAGTTTTTGAACCGAACTGGAGATTCTACGGACGCAGGTATGGTGTTTTTTACAAATACGCACGCAAATGTGGCGCCCGAGCGTCAGTTGTGCTTGCTATGTGTACGATAGCTGGAAGTGCATGACTGGTGCAGCTTAGATGATTGTTTTATTGAGGTATTTTGGGTTTGTCATGGGCTTGCTTGCTAGTGTGCGCCTGCTGTCGTGGAGGGTGTTTGCGTACTGGAACTAGGGCAAATCCGTAGAGAGCCAAATTGCATCGGATCCGGTTCAAGACCTCTTATTTGCTGGCCAGCCGGCGATAGAGCGTGGCCCGGCTCAATCCCAGGTTGCGGGCGGCCACGGTTACATTCCCGTGAGCCTCCTGCATGGCCTGCTGAATCAGCAGCAACTCGCTGGTGCGCAGCGGCGTGGTCATGGCACTGGCAGATGTTCCCCGGCAGGCTGTGCCGGAACCCGGCATGACTGGGGCGCGCAGCAAGGGACCGGCCTGCGCCAGTGCCAGCAGGCGCAGACCGGACCACAGCGGCAGTTGCAGTGGCGCCTCGGGCCGTTGGCGCGCATGTTCGATCAGATGACTCCAGGGCAGGGCCAGCAGCTCATGGCTCTGAATGAGCGAGTCCTCCCCTGGGGCTTGCAGAGGACGCGGCACCAGTTGTCTGGCCACGGTATTGCTGCCCAGCAATCGGCCTTCGGCATCAAACACCATCAGGCCTTCGCCTTCCTGGCCCAGAGGTCCGCCGGGCCAGTTCACGCGTAGCAGCAGGGTATGAGGCAGGGCCCGCAGCAATCGATCTTCGATGGCGCGTGCGCAGCGCAGTGCCAGCAGCAGCAGTTCGGGACGCTCGGGTACATCAATGCCCGTGATGTCCAGCATGCCCAGGCATTCGCCCTGAGGGCCGAATACCGGAGCGCCTGCGCAGCTGTAGTCGCGCAGGTCGTCAAAAAAATGCTCTTGTCTGTGCAGCCATACCGGGCTGAGTTCGGCCAGTGTCGCGCCTATGGCTGAGGTGCCCACGCCGCGCTCGGACAGATCCACGCCGACACGGCCTACGGCCAGCGCGCGCAGATCGCTGTGGTCGACGGGGCCTTGCACTTCAAGTGCCAGTCCCTGGGCATCGGTCAGCAGGCAGAAGTAGCGCATGGCGCCCACGGCCGCGACCAGTTGCGTCATGACCGGGCGTGCGGCCTGCAGCAGCAGCTGGTGCTGGTCCTGGGCGTGGCGCAGCGCGTGAGGTCCGACGGCCTCGAACTCCACTTTTTGTGCGGGATGACGGCCCTGCGCCACGCAGCGCTGCCACGAGCGCCACAGCCAGGGAGCCAGGCCAGATGGTGCCAGCGCATGGGATGAGTCCATCGCCAGCAACTGCTGCCTGGCTAGTACAAGCAGTGAATCGCGTGCACCTGGATGGGCTGCGGCTTGCGCGGAAATGGCGGGGCTGGCAGGCGGCATGCGGACTCCGGACAGTGTTTCATTTTGAGAATATCTGTGCGTGTTTCGCCTGGCTTGGGGGTCAACCCTAGCGCCTTGTACCGCGGTAACTGCCCACCATAGAGAGTGCGGTTGTGCTTTGTTACCCAATTCTTCGGATAAAGGCAGGAGGCATCACGATGAATGTTCAGTTCATGGTCAATGGCCGCGCGGCCAGCATTGACGTCCCCCCCAATACCTTGCTGGTGCAGGCGCTGCGTGAACAGCTGCGCCTGACGGGCACCCATGTGGGCTGCGATACCAGCCAGTGCGGAGCCTGCACGGTGCTGGTCAATGGCAAGGCCATCAAGTCCTGCACCATGCTGGCCGTGCAGGCCCAGGGTGCGGAGGTGCAGACCATAGAGGGCATGGCCGCTGCCGATGGAACCATGCATCCCATGCAGGCGGCGTTCAAGCAGTGCCATGGCCTGCAGTGCGGCTTCTGCACGCCCGGCATGGTGATGAGTGCGGTGGATCTGTGCCGCCAAAAGCCTCAGGCCACCGATGCCGAGATCCGCGAACTGCTCGAAGGCAATATCTGCCGTTGCACGGGCTACCAGAACATCGTCGCCGCCGTCAAAGCGGG
The DNA here is from genome assembly GCF_002157685.2 of Comamonas thiooxydans. Lineage (NCBI taxonomy): Bacteria > Pseudomonadati > Pseudomonadota > Betaproteobacteria > Burkholderiales > Comamonadaceae > Comamonas > Comamonas thiooxydans. Next base: position 4,400,945 of record NZ_AP026738.1, on the reverse strand, counting down.
TCGCGACGGCATGAGCGCCACCTGAGCAGCGCATCACAACTAGAAGAGGAGACACACCATGGGTGCATCTGACTTTTCCAAGCTGCCGCATATCGGCGAAGCCGTCCTGCGCCGCGAGGATGATCGCTTTCTGACCGGCGCAGGCCAGTACACGGACGACATCACGCTGGGCGCACAGGCCTATGCGATATTTGTGCGCTCGCCACATGCCCATGCCAGGCTGCGCAGCGTCAACGTGGATGCTGCCAAGGCGGCGCCAGGCGTGGTCGGCGTGCTCACGGGGGCCGACGTGGCGGCCGCCGGCATCAACGGCCTGCCCTGCGGCTGGCTGATCACCAGCACCAATGGCGAGCCCATGAAGGAGCCGCCGCACCCGATCCTGGCCCTCGATACCGTGCGCTATGTGGGCGACCAGGTGGCCATGGTGGTTGCCGAGACCCTGCAGCAGGCGCGTGATGCCGCCGAGCTGGTCGAGGTCGATTACGAGGTGTTGCCTGCGGTCGTGAACGTGGCCGATGCGGCGGGCGGCAAAAAGCCCGGTGCCGTGGTCCATGAGATCGCTCCCGACAACCGCTGCTACCAGTGGGCGATAGGCGACAAGGCAGCCGTGGATGCCGTGTTTGCGGGCGCTGCCCATGTGACCCGGCTGGATCTGGTCAACAACCGCCTGATCCCCAATGCCATGGAGCCGCGCGTTGCCATCGGCAGCTACAACCGCGCCATGGACGAGTACACGCTGTACGTGGCCAACCAGAACCCGCATGTGGAGCGGCTGCTGATGACAGCTTTCGTCATGGGCCTGCCCGAGAGCAAGGTGCGAGTGATAGCACCCGATGTGGGCGGCGGCTTCGGCTCCAAGATCTTTCTGTACGCCGAGGATGTCTGCCTGACCTGGGCTGCCAAGAAGCTCAACCGCAATATCAAGTGGACGGCCGATCGCAGCGAATCCTTCCTGACCGATGCGCATGGCCGCGACCATGTCAGCCATGCCGAGATGGCCATGGACGCCGATGGCAAGTTCCTCGCCATGCGCGTGCACACCGATGCGAATCTGGGCGCCTACCTGTCCACTTTCGCCAGCGCGGTGCCCACCATTCTTTATGCAACCTTGCTGGCGGGTCAGTACACCACGCCGCAGATCCATATCGAGGTCGATGCCTGGTTCACCAACACTTCGCCCGTGGATGCCTACCGGGGCGCCGGCCGTCCCGAGGCCACGTATCTGCTTGAGCGTCTGGTCAGTCGCTGTGCCTGGGAGATGAATCTGTCCCAGGCCGAGATCCGGCGCCGCAACTTCATCACCAGCTTTCCCTATCAGACCCCTGTGGCGCTGCAGTACGACACCGGCGACTACAAGGCCTGCATGGATCAGGCCGAGCAGCTGGCCGATGTGGCGGGATTTGCAGCGCGGCGTGCAGTCAGCGAGGCCAAAGGACTCAAGCGCGGCCTGGGCTACAGCAGCTACATCGAGGCCTGCGGTCTGGCGCCTAGCAATATTGCCGGGGCGCTGGGCGCACGGGCCGGTCTGTTCGAGTGCGGCGAGGTGCGCGTCCACCCCACGGGCAGTGTGACGGTGTTCACAGGCTCGCACAGCCACGGTCAGGGGCATGAGACGACTTTTGCCCAGGTGGTGGCGGCCCGGCTGGGCATTCCTGTCGAGCATGTGGAGATCGTCCATGGCGATACGGGTCGCGTGCCTTTTGGCATGGGAACCTACGGCTCACGCTCCATCAGCGTGGGAGGGGCGGCCATCATGAAGGCGCTGGACAAGATCGAGGCCAAGGCCAAGAAGATCGCCGCCCATCTGATGGAGGCCAGCGACGCCGACATCGATTTCGCGGGAGGCGAGTTCACGGTACGCGGCACCGACAGAAAGCTGCCGTTCGCCCAGATTGCGCTGACGGCCTATGTGCCGCACAACTATCCGCTGGACAAGCTGGAGCCAGGGCTGGACGAGACCGCTTTCTACGACCCCACCAACTTCACCTTCCCGGCCGGCACCTATATCTGCGAGGTCGAGGTGGACCCGGCCACGGGCGTGGTGCGTGTCGACCGCTTCAGTGCCGTGGATGACTTCGGCACCATCATCAATCCCATGATCGTGGAGGGGCAGGTTCATGGCGGACTGGCCCAGGGCATAGGGCAGGCGCTGCTGGAAAACTGCGTCTACGACCGTGACTCGGGGCAGTTGCTGACCGGCAGCTTCATGGACTACGCCATGCCCCGCGCCGACGATCTGCCCGACTTCAAGCTGGGCACGGTCTGCACGCCCTGTACTCATAACCCGCTGGGTACCAAGGGCTGCGGCGAGGCCGGGGCCATAGGTTCGCCGCCGGCCGTGATCAACGCCGTGCTCGATGCCCTGCATTCCTTGGGTGTCAAGGATCTGGACATGCCTGCCAGCCCGCACCGCGTGTGGGAAGCCATCGATGCTGCACGCCCCTGACCGCTGCCTGAACACCCGACTGAGAGGAAGAGAGGACAACACATATGTATGCCTTCAGTTACTCCAATCCCCGGACGCTGGATGAGGTGAGCGCTGCCAGCGGTCAGTTTCTGGCCGGTGGCCAGAGCCTGATTCCTTCCATGAAGCTGCGCCTGGCTCAGCCCGGCGCGATTGTGGATCTCAACCAGGTCGATGGCCTGGCGGGAATCCGAGTCGGCGGCGATCAGGTCGAGATCGGTGCCATGACCCGTCATGCCGATGTGGCTGCCAGCCGCGAAGTGCAGGCCGCCATTCCCGCGCTGGCCGAGCTGGCCGGCGGCATCGGCGACCGCCAGGTGCGCGCGCGCGGCACCATCGGCGGTTCGCTGGCCAACAACGACCCTGCGGCCTGCTATCCCAGTGCGGTGCTGGGGCTGGGGGGAACCGTAGTCACGAACTGGCGCGAGATAGCGGCAGACGACTTCTTTCAGGGCATGTACACCACGGCACTGGAAGAGGGCGAGCTGATCAAGGCCGTGCGCTTTCCCGTGCCCAGAAAGGCGACCTATATCAAGTTCAAGCAGCCCGCGTCGCGCTTTGCGCTGGTGGGGGTGTTCGTGGCGCAGACGGCGCAGGGTGTGCGCGTGGCCGTGACCGGCGCGGGGCTGTCGGTCTTCCGCCATGCGGGGCTGGAAGCCGCGCTCAACCAGAGCTTCACGGCCGCTGCGGCGGCTGCGGTGCTGATCGACGACAGCGAACTCAACAGCGATCTGCACGCGAGCTCGCGCTACCGGGCGCAGCTGATCAGCGTCCTGACGCAGCGGGCGGTGGATCAGCTGCTCTCAGCCTGAGCGGCTTGGCCGCTTTCCCCTCTCTCGCTTCGCGGGAGGGGGACAGCAGCCTCGCTGTGGGGCGGCCCTTGCTTGCTGTCTCTTTCTTGCAGGGCGCCCCGGCTTGGTTTTGTGCTGAATTTTGAAGAAAAGTGGCTCTGGTCTATATGGATAAAGCGCAGGCAGCTATGAATACTGATGTGAACAGCGCTTTGGAGTCGGTGGATGGGCTGTTGGCCGCCTTGCAGGAGGTGGGCTATTTCGCGGACCGGCGCCTGGCCACGGCCGTGTTTCTGGCGCTCAGGCTTCAGCGGCCCCTGCTGCTGGAGGGCGAGCCGGGCGTTGGCAAGACCTCGCTGGCGCAGGCACTGTCCCAGGTGCTGGCGCGGCAGTTGATCCGGCTGCAGTGCTATGACGGCCTGGAGCAGCGTGAAGCGCTGTATGAGTGGAATTACGCGGCGCAGCTGCTGCATCTGCGAGCCGCCGAGCTGCGTGGCGCGGCGGAACTGGAGGCTGTCGAGCAGGAGGTCTATCAGCCGCGCTATCTGGTGCGCCGTCCTTTGCTGCTGGCCCTGCAGGCGCCCGCGCCCGGCGCGGTGCTGCTGATTGACGAGGTGGACCGGGCCGACGAGCCTTTCGAGGCCTTTTTGCTCGAGTATCTGGGCGAGTACCAGGTCAGCATTCCCGAGCTCGGGGTCATCAGGGCCCAGCTGCCGCCGGTCACGATTCTTACCAGCAATCGCACGCGCGATCTGCATGATGCGGTCAAGCGCCGCTGCCTCTATCACTGGCTGGACTATCCCGAGCGCGAGCGTGAACTGGCCATTGTCCAGTCCAAGGTGCCTGAAGCCGGGGCGGCCCTGACCGAACAGATCGCCCGCTTTGTGGACCGGCTGCGCAGCCGCCCGTTTGCCGATGCGTTCGAGCGCACACCCGGCATTGCCGAAAGCGTGGAGTGGGCCAAGGCGCTGGTGGCGCTCGACACCCTGGTCATAGATCCCGAGCTGGTGCGCGAGACGGCGGGCATTCTGTTCAAGCAGCGCGAAGACGTGGCGGCGCTCACGCCAGAGCGTCTGCAGCAATTGCTGGAGCCCGATGCCACAGCCTGAGCTGCAGGTGCAGTCGCCAGTCCGGCCCGCAAGCGTGAGCTGGTGGGGGGACGCGCGCAGCGGCAAGCTGCCCATCAATCTGCTGGGGTTCGGCCGCGCGCTGCGCCGTGCGGGGCTGGCGGTGGATGCCGAGCGCATGGCGCTGGCCCAGCAGGGCCTGATGCTGGTGGGCATGAACCGCGAGGACGTGGCCGCCGCGCTGGAGGCTGTGCTGGTTTCGCGCGAACAGGACCTGGCGGTCTTTCGTGAGCTCTTCGCGGCCTACTTTCGCAATCCCGAGGTGGCCCAGCAGCTTCTGAGCCAGCTGCTGCCGGGCGCGCCGGAGGCGGCCCGGCCGCGTCACAGGCCGCGTGTGCAGGAGGCCTTGTCGGCGATTCGCGCCGCACGGCAAACACCCGCGAGCGAGGAGCTGACGCTGGATGCCGCCATGTCGGCCAGCGACCGGCACAGGCTGCAGCATGCGGATTTCAACCAGCTCAGTGCCAGCGAGTACCGCCTGGTGCAGCAGCTGGCGCGCGATATTCGCTTGCCGCTGCCCAGCTATCGCAGTCGCAGAAGCGAGCTGCGCGCCTCGGGGCTGCGCGTGCACTGGCCCGCCAGCCTGAAAGCTGCGGCAGCCACGGGCGGCGAACTGGCAAGTCTCAAATGGCGTAGGCGCAAGCGGTTGCCCATGCCCTGGCTGGCGCTGGTCGATGTGTCGGGCTCCATGGAGCGCTATGTGCGCTTGCTGCTGGCATTTCTGCACCAGGCCACCAGCCCTCGGCGCTATCCGCAGCTGCGCCGCCATGTCTACAGCATGGGAACCGGCCTGCAGGAGCTGGACCGGGCTTTTGCCTTCAGCGACCCCGATGCCATGCTGGCCCAGCTCAATCACGACATCGACGATTTCGGCGGCGGCACCTGCCTGGGGGAATGTCTGGCACAGCTGCGCCGCCAGGGGGCACGCCATCTGGTGGGGCGACGTACCCTGGTTCTGCTGGTCAGCGACGGGCTGGATACCGGCGACAGCGCGCTGCTGGAGCGGGAGCTGCAATGGCTGACCCGGCACAGTGCGCGCATTGTCTGGCTCAACCCCTTGTTGCGCTTTGACGGGTATGCCCCGCTGGCCAAGGGCGCGCAGGTGTTGCATCGTCACAGCCATGCCATGCTGGCCGTGCACAACCTGCAGTCATTGCAGCAACTGGCTGCACATCTGGCCAAGCTGCTGCAACTGCCGCACCGAGATTGAAAAGGAGAACACCATGGAAATGCATGCCAGCCGTCCTCTTGCCGTGAGCCAGCAGCAGGCCTGGGAGGCGCTCAACGATCCGCAAATCTTGCAGCAATGCCTGGCCGGCTGCGAGAAGTTCGAGGATGCGGGCGATGGCTCCTACGCGGTGACCATGTCCGTGAAGATCGGTCCGGTATCGGCAAAGTTCAACGGCAGGGTCACGCTGTCGGAGGTGCTGCCGCCCAAGAGCTACACGATTGCCTTTGAAGGGCAGGGTGGTGTGGCCGGCTTTGGCAAGGGCCAGGCCAAGGTGGACCTGACTCCAAACGATGCACGCCACTGCGAGCTGCAGTACGAGGTGCAGGCCCAGGTCGGCGGCAAGATTGCCCAGCTGGGCCAGCGCCTGATCGACGGCGCCGCCAAGAGCATGGCCGAGGATTTCTTTGCGCGCTTCGAGGCCTTGATGCAGCAGCGCCACCCCGGCGAGGAGAGTGAAGACGATGCGGAGGAGCCGGATACACGCTCCTGGGAACACGACGCGGCCTCCACCAGCTACGCCCCGCTGGACGCCACACCCTCGGCCCCGCCGCGCGAATCGTCTGGCATCCCCGTCTGGGCCTGGGGCCTGGGGGCTGTCATCGTGCTGGGCGCGCTCTGGCTGCTGACTCGCTGACTGGCGCATGAATAAAAAAAGCCCCTGAGCCTGAGGCCAGGGGCTGGGCGCAGGTGGCCAAACCTTACTGAGGCTGGGCGTGGAAAGCCTTGTTGGCAATCTTCCAGCCCTGCTCGGTCTTGAGCAGCACAAAGTAGTCGGTGAAGGTCACGGCACCGTGGTAGAGCGTGACCTTGGCCATGGCGGCCGTGCCCACGATGTCCAGGGAGTCGATGACGCGGCGACGCGTGGCTTCGTCGGCGGCGGGCGTGTTCTTGAAGCGCTGGCAGTAGAAGTCCAGGTCCCAGGAAGTCAGCGGGCCTTCGCGCACGGACTCCAGGCGGGCCGTGGGCATGAAGGCTGCGCGCATATGCTCGGCCTTGTCTTCGGCATGGCCGCGCATGTATAGCTCCAGCGGCACGCGCACGGCGGCTTCTTCGGGGTGATTGGTCAGACGTTCGGTGGTCATATGGGTTTCTCCTTGGAGCCGGATTCCTTGCGCCGCATGGCGGACGCAGCAATGGCGGTGTCAGCCGCCAAGCATGAGGCCTGCAAGCGCAATCATTGCTGCTATGAAAGTCAGCACTGTTTAAGTCTCCGAATGCGGAACTTCAGCAGGTAAACCCAAGGTAAAGCGGGGGTAAATGCTGGCAAAGCCGGCGATGCCTGACCCGGGGTTTGATTGCAACTGGATACCATTGGCGCCAATTCAGGCTCGAAATTCCTGCGCTCAACCATGTCCAGCTCATCCAATTTGCACCCCAATCGTCATTTTTTACAGCAGGGCAAGGTCCGGCCCGCGTTGCTTGCCACTGTGGTGCTCGCCGTGGCAGCCGCTGGCGGTGGCTATTGGTGGTATACGCAAAAACAGGGTGCAAGCGGCGATGCGTCTTCGGCTACCGCTCCCAAACAGGGAGTGGGCGGGCCCGGTGCACGTGCCGGACGCAATGGTCGCATGGGGCCGGGAGGCCCCGGCGGCATGAGCCAGGCTCAACCTGTGAGCGTCGGCGTGGTGGAGCAGCGAGACATGCGCGTGCTCGTCAGCGCCATCGGCACCATGAATGCACGTGCGACGGCCGTGGTGCGGGCCAAGGTTTCGGGCGAGCTGCTCAAGCTGCACTTCAAGGAAGGTGACGAGGTCAAGGCGGGTCAGTTGCTGGCCGAGATCGATCCGCGCAGCTTTGCTGCCTCGCTGGCACAGGTGCAGGGCTCTCTGGCACGCGACCAGGCCCAGCTCAAGAATGCGCAGCTGGATCTGCAGCGCTACAAGGAGCTTCAGGCGCAGGACTCGATTGCCCGCCAGCAGGTCGATACCCAGGCCGCACTGGTGCGCCAGCTGCAGGGCACGGTAGCGGCCGATCAGGGCCAGGTCGATGCGGCCAAGCTGCAGCTGAGCTATACCAGGATCACAGCCCCCATCTCGGGCCGTCTGGGTCTGCGCCAGGCCGACCTCGGCAATGTGGTCAATCCTTCCGATACCAACGGGCTGGTGACGATCTCCCAGATTCGCCCCATCGATGCCGTTTTCTCCATCCCCGAAGCCCATGTCGGTACGCTGGCCCAGCAACTGCGCGAGGGCAAGCTCATGCCCGTCGAGCTCTGGGACCGCGAGCAAAAGCAGATGCTGGCCAAGGGCCAGCTCAATGCGCTGGACAATACCATCGACACGACCACGGGCACGGTCAAGGCCAAGGCCTCGTTCGACAATGCCGAGCGCAAGCTGTTCGCGAATCAGTTCGTCAACGTCAAGCTGCAACTGCGCCAGCTCGATCAGGCGCTGGTGGTGCCCGCGAATGCGGTGCAGAACAATTTCGTCTATCTGGTCAAGCCCGACAACACGGTCACTCAGCGCAAGATCACGGTGGGGGTGACGGACGGTGACTATGTCAGCGTGCGCGGCGAGCTGGAGCCCGGCGACAAGGTGGTGACCGACGGCATCGACCGCTTGCGCGAAGGCGCGCGGGTGACGGTGGTGGACTCCGAAAAGGTCAAGAAGGTCGACCAGGCCGTGCAGGATGCCGCCAACCAGCCGCGCGGCATGATGCGCAACCTCAGTCCCGAGCAGCGTGAAAAAGTCGCCAAGATGACGCCCGAGGAACGCAAGGAGTTCTTCCAGAAGCTGCGCGCCGAGCGCGGCGGCAATGGCGCTAATGGCGGCAATGCGGGCCCGGGCCCCCGTGGCGCGGACGCCCGTGGCGATCAGCCGCGTGAAGCTCAGGGCAGTCCTGCCAAGGCCGATGCGAAGCCGGATGCCAAGCCTGCGGCTGCGAACGAGGCCAGGCCCCAGGCCGGCGCCGAGCGTGGTGAAGGCGGCGAGGGCCGCACAGAAAGAGCCGAGGGCCGGGGTGACCGTCCCCAGCTGAGTCCCGAGCAGCGCGCCAAGCTGGAGGCCATGTCGCCCGAAGAGCGTCGCGCTTTCTTCCAGAAGCTGCGTGCCGAGCGCGAAGCCAATGGTCAGACCGGCACGGCCGCCGGCGGCAAGGGCGACAGCAGCGGCACGGGTCGCTGAGCATAGTCAGAGCCTGCGGCCATCATGAATCTCTCGCGCCTCTTCATTCTCAGGCCCATCGCCACCAGCTTGCTGATGGTTGCGGTGCTGATTTCGGGCATTCTTGCCTACCGTCTGCTGCCCATCTCGGCCCTGCCCGAGGTGGATTACCCCACGATTCAGGTCACCACCCTCTACCCCGGGGCCAGCCCCGATGTGATGACTTCCAACGTCACGGCACCGCTGGAGCGCCAGTTCGGTCAGATGCCGGGGCTGGACCAGATGTCCTCGACCAGTTCGGGCGGCGCATCGGTCATCAGCCTGCGCTTTGCGCTCGATATGTCCATGGACGTGGCCGAGCAGCAGGTGCAGGCCGCCATCAACGCGGGCACCAATCTGCTGCCCAGCGATCTGCCCATGCCCCCGCTCTACAGCAAGGTCAACCCGGCCGATGCGCCGGTGCTGACGCTGGCCGTCAGCTCGCCTTCGCTGCCCGTCATCCGGATCAACGACCTGGTGGAGAACCGCCTTGCGCCCAAGCTCTCCCAGGTCAAGGGCGTGGGTCTGGTGGCCATTGCCGGCGCGCGCCGCCCGGCCGTGCGCATTCAGGCCAACCCGGCTGCGCTGGCCAGCTTCGGCATGACGCTGGACGATGTGCGCACCGCCATCTCTGCGGCCAACGTCAAGACCGCCAAGGGCAGTTTTGACGGCCCCAACCGTGCATCGACCATCGACGCCAACGACCAGATGCAGTCGGCGGCCGAGTACCGCAACCTCATCATCGCCTTCAAGAACGGCAATCCCGTGCGCCTGTCCGATGTGGCGCAGACCGTGGACGACGCCGAGAACACGCGTCTTGCCGCCTGGTCGGGCACACCGGAGACCGGCTCCAAGTCGGCCGTGATCCTCAATATCCGTCGTCAGCCCGGCGCGAACGTGATCGAGACGGTCGATGCCATCAAGAACCTGCTGCCCCAGCTCAAGGAGACCCTGCCGGCCTCCATCGACGTGCAGGTGCTGACCGACCGCACCGTGACCATTCGCGCCTCGGTCAAGGACATGCAGTTCGAGCTGGCCCTGGCCATCGCCCTGGTGGTGATGGTGATCTTCCTGTTTCTGCGCAGCGCATCGGCCACGCTGATTCCCAGTGTGGCGGTGCCGCTGTCTCTGATAGGCACCTTCGGCGTCATGTATCTGGCGGGCTTCTCCATCAACAACCTCACGCTGATGGCCCTGACCATTGCCACGGGCTTTGTGGTGGACGATGCCATCGTGATGATCGAGAACATCGCCCGCTATGTGGAAAAGGGCGAGCCGCCCATGCAGGCCGCGCTCAAGGGGGCCAAGCAGATCGGCTTCACCATTATCTCGCTGACCATCTCCCTGGTCGCGGTGCTGATTCCGCTGCTGTTCATGGGGGATGTGGTGGGACGTCTGTTCCACGAATTCGCCATCACCATGACGGTGGCGATCCTGATCTCGGCCGTGGTTTCGCTCACGCTCACCCCCATGCTGTGCGCGCGCCTGCTGCGCCACCAGCCCGAGGGCGAGAAGAATCAGGCGCAGTCCAAGGGTTTCAGCGCTGCGGTCGCGCGCTTTTTCGACAAGATGATTGCCGAATACGGCCGCATGCTGACCTGGGTGCTGGATCACAGCAAGCTGACCTGGCTGGTGTTCATCGCCACGCTGGTGGTCACGGTGCTGCTGTACTTCGCCGTGCCCAAGGGCTTTTTCCCCGAGCAGGATACGGGCACGATTGCCGCGACCACCGAGGCCGACCAGTCCATCTCCTTTGCCGCCATGGCCGAGCGCCAGCAGGCGCTGGCCGAGCATTTGCTCAAGGACCCGGCCGTGGCCTCCATCTCCTCGTTTATCGGCGTCGATGGAACCAATACCACGCTGAATACCGGCCGCATCCAGATCGACCTCAAGCCCCATGCCCAGCGTGACCGCCTGCCCGTGGTGCTCAATCGCCTGGCCGACGATTCCCAGGCCGTGCCCGGCATCCGCCTCTATGCCCAGCCCGTGCAGGATCTGACGATAGAGGACCGCCAGGCCCGCACCCAGTACCAGCTGCTGCTTTCCTCGCCGGACATGAACCAGCTCACGGCCAGCACCAGGATTCTGGTGGAGCGCCTGCAGCAGCTGCCCCAGTTGCTCGATGTGAGCAGCGATCTGCAGAACCAGGGCCGTCAGGCCTATGTGCAGATCGACCGTGCCCAGGCCAGCCGTCTGGGCGTGACGGTCTCGTCGGTGGACTCGGCCCTCTACAACGCCTTCGGCCAGCGCCTGATCTCCACCATCTTCACGCAATCCAACCAGTACCGGGTGGTGCTGGAGGTGGCGCCGCAGTTCAAGATCGGGCCCGAGGCCCTGCAGAACATCTATGCTGCATCCAGCAACGGCGCGCCGGTGCCGCTGTCTTCGATTGCCACGGTGAGCGAGCGCCCGATGGCGCTGGCCGTCAACCATGTGGGGCAGCTGCCGGCGGCCACCATTTCGTTCAACACCGCATCCGGCGTGTCGCTGGGCCATGCGGTGCAGGCGGCACAAGCCGTCATCGCCCAGTTGCGCGACGAAGGGCAGATCCCGCTGTCGGTGGACTCGCAGTTCCAGGGCGCGGCGCTGGCCTTCCAGGCCTCGCTGTCCAATACCCTGCTGCTGGTGCTGGCCGCCATCATCACCATGTACATCGTGCTGGGCGTGCTCTACGAGAGCACGATTCACCCGATCACGATTCTCTCCACCCTGCCGTCGGCGGGCGTGGGGGCGCTGCTGGCCTTGCTGGTGGCGGGGCTGGATCTGGACATCATCGCCATCATCGGCATCATCTTGCTGATCGGCATCGTCAAGAAGAACGCCATCATGATGATCGACTTCGCGCTGGACGCCCAGCGCGAGGAGGGCATGAATGCGCGCGACGCGATCTACCAGGCCTGCCTGCTGCGCTTTAGGCCGATTCTCATGACCACGCTGGCGGCCTTGCTGAGTGCTCTGCCCATGATGCTGGGAACCGGCGTGGGCAGCGAGCTGCGCCAGCCGCTGGGCGTGACCCTGGTGGGCGGCCTGCTGTTGAGCCAGTTGCTGACCCTGTTCACCACGCCGGTGATCTATCTGACCTTTGAAAGCTGGGCCGAGGGCTGGCGCACCAGGCGCGGCCTGCCGGCCGTCAAGCATGTGCCGCATTCCGAAGCCGAGGTGATGGGCGAGACCGAGGATGGCGGCCAGGACGGGGCGCGTCCATGAGCATCTCCACGCCCTTCATCTTCCGGCCCATCGCGACCTTGCTGCTGACCATCGGCATGGCCCTGGTGGGTGGCGTGGCCTATTTTCTGCTGCCGGTGGCGCCGCTGCCGCAGGTGGACTATCCAACGATTTCGGTGACCGCCAGCCTGCCCGGCGCGGCGCCGGACACCATGGCGGCTACCGTGGCCACGCCGCTGGAGCGTGCCCTGGGCGCGATTGCCGGCGTCAACGAGATGACGTCCAGCTCCAGCATGGGCAGCACGCGCATCACGCTGCAGTTCGATCTGACGCGCACGGTGGACAGCGCCGCCCATGACGTGCAGGCCGCCATCAATGCGGCGCGCACGCTGCTGCCCTCGGGCATGCCGGGCAACCCGACCTATCGCAAGGTCAACCCGGCCGATGCGCCCATCATGATTCTGGCGCTGACTTCGGACTCGCTCACGCGCGGCCAGATGTATGACGCGGCCTCCACGGTGCTGGCACAGAAGCTGGCCCAGGTGGAAGGCGTGGGCCAGGCATCGATCAACGGCGGCGCGCTGCCGGCCGTGCGCGTGGAGCTGGATCCGGTGCGTCTGGCGGCCAATGGCGTATCGCTGGATGCCGTGCGCACGGCCATCACCGCCACCAATGCCAATCGTCCCCTGGGCGCCGTGGAGCGCGAAGACCATTACTGGCAGGTGGCGACCAACGACCAGGCCCGCACCGCCGCCGAATACGCGCCCCTGGTGCTGCGCTGGAACAACGGCAATGCGGTGCGGCTGTCCGATGTGGCCGACGTCACCGACTCCGTGCAGGACATACGCAACTACGGCGTCATGAACGGAAAGCCCGCCGTGCTGCTGCAGGTGTTCAAGCAGCCCGATGCCAATATCCTGCAGGCCGTGGACAAGGTGCGCGCCATGCTGCCCCAGCTCAGGGCATCGATCAACCCGGCCATCGACGTCACGGTGATCTCGGACCGCACGCCCACGCTGCGCGCCTCGGTCAAGGAGGTGCAGAACGCGCTGCTGATCTCGATAGCGCTGGTCATCATGGTGGTGTTCGTCTTTCTGCGCCGGCTGCGCGCCACGCTGATTCCGGCCGTGGCCGTGCCTGCCTCACTGATGGGCACCTTCGGCATCATGTACCTGTGCGGCTACACGCTGGACAATCTCTCGCTGATGGCGCTGACGGTGGCTGCAGGCTTTGTGGTGGACGATGCCATCGTGGTGCTGGAGAACGTGATGCGCCACATGGAGCGCGGCAAGTCCGCGATGCAGGCGGCCATCGAAGGCGCGCGCGAGATAGGCTTCACCGTGGTCTCCATGAGCCTGTCGCTGATTGCGGTGTTCGTGCCCATTCTGTTCATGGCCGGCATCGTGGGGCGGTTCTTTCGTGAATTTGCCGTGGTCATGTCGGCGGCGATTCTGGTCTCCATGATCATCTCGCTGACCACCACGCCCATGATGTGCGCGGCCTTGCTGCGCACGCCTGCCGACGAGGAGCGCCGCCGCGCCGAACGTGCCCGGCGCCCGTTCACGCGCCGCTGGGATGCCTTCTGGCTGCGTGTCTCGCTGGCCATGGATCGCTTCGAGGCGCGCGTGACGGCGCTGTACCGTCACACCCTGGCCTGGGGACTGCGCCACCAGCCCGTGGTGCTGCTCAGTCTGGTGGCGGTCATCGGCCTCAACATCCATCTCTACCAGACCATAGACAAGGGCTTCATGCCCAGCGAGGACACGGGCCGCGTCATGGGCTTCATCCGTGCCGACCAGTCCACGTCCTTCCAGGCCATGGAGCGCCGCATCAAGCGTTTTCTCGATGTGGTGCAGCAGGACCCGGCCGTGGAATATGTGACCGGCTTTACCGGCGGCGGGCAGGCCAATTCGGCCAATATGTTCATGTCGCTCAAGCCCATGGCCGAGCGCAAGGTGTCCAGCGACGAGGTCATCAACCGCCTGCGTGAAAAGCTCAAGGATGAACCCGGTGCGCGCCTGTTCATGATGACCCAGAGCGATGTGCGCATCGGCGGACGCCAGAGCATGTCCTCCTATCAGTACACGCTGCAGGCCGACGATACGGCCGAGCTGCGCCTGTGGGAGCCGCGCATCCGTCAGGTGCTGTCCACCCTGCCGGAGCTGACCGATGTCAACAGCGATGTGCAGGACAACGGCATGCAGACCAAGCTGGTCATAGATCGCGACCAGGCCACGCGCCTGGGGCTGACGGTGGCCCAGATCGACAACACGCTCAACGATGCCTTCGGCCAGCGCCAGGTGGGTGTGATCTACAACCCGCTCAACCAGTACCGTGTGGTGATGACGGCCTCGTCCCAGTATCTGCAGAGCCCTGAGACGCTGCGCGGCTTCTTCTTCGTCAACAGCGCGGGCCAGCAGATTCCGCTGACGGCCTTTGCCAAGATCACCACCTCGACCACGCCGCTGTCCGTGCAACACCAGAGCGGCACGCCGGCCAGCACCGTGAGCTACAACCTGGCGCCCAATGTCTCGCTGTCGCAGGCCAATGACGCGATCCGCAATGCCATGCTGGAGCTGGGCGTTCCGGTATCCATTCGCGGCAGCTTCAGCGGCTCTGCCGGGGCCTTCCAGCAGGCGCTGGCGGGCCAGCCTCTGCTGATACTCGCGGCCATCATCACCATCTATCTGGTGCTGGGCATCCTCTACGAGAACCTGGTCCACCCGCTGACGATTCTGTCCACCTTGCCCTCGGCCGGCGTGGGGGCGCTGCTGGCGCTGATGTGGTTCAAGACCGAGTTCTCGCTGATCGCCTTCATCGGCGTGATCCTGCTGATCGGACTGGTCAAGAAGAACGCCATCATGATGATCGACTTCGCGCTGGAGCGCGAGAAAGGCGGCCATGCCACGGCGGCCCAGGCCATCTATCGCGCCTGCCACCTGCGCCTGCGCCCCATTCTGATGACCACCATGGCGGCCCTGTTCGGCGCGCTGCCCCTGGCCCTGGGCCGGGGCGACGGCGCCGAGCTGCGCCAGCCCCTGGGCATTGCGATCGTTGGCGGCCTGCTGCTGAGCCAGTTGCTCACGCTCTACACCACGCCCGTGGTCTATGTGCTGCTGGACCGTGTGCGCCGCAGCGTATTGCGCCTCTGGGCGCGCCGTCCGGCCAGAAGGCGCGGCGGCCAGGCCTCTGCCATGGTTGAGGCGAAGTGAGATGAATATGCCAGCACAGTTTTTGAATCAAATCGACGCCAAGCCCAATCAGGGTAAGCGTAAGCAGCTCACTTTTATGAAGAATTCTCCCAGGACGCTGTCCCGCTGGATGCCGCGTCTGCTGCCGCTTGCTGCGGCGCTGGCGCTGGCGGCCTGTTCCACCCAGCCTGCCTATCAGCCGCCCCGGCTCGATGTGCCGGCCCGGTTCAAGGAGGCCACGCCCGAGGCTGCGCAGTTCGGCGTCTGGCAACCGGCGCAGAGTTCGGCGGCCAGCCCGGCCCCAGCAGTGCCCGACCAGTGGTGGACGGTGTACGGCGACAGCACGCTGGATCAGCTGCAGCAAGCGGCAGCCGCAGGCAATCCCAGCGTGGAGCAGGCCGTGGCCCGTCTGCGCTCGGCCCAGGCCGCCGTCGCCAGCAGCCGTGCCGCGCAATTGCCCACGCTCAGCACCACGGGCAGCGGCTCGCGTGCCTTGACCGGCGGCGGCACCTACAGCAACACCAACGGCGAGAACGTGGCGCGCAGCGGCAGCATCAACAACAACTTCTCGCTGGGCCTGAGCGCCAGCTGGGAGCTGGATCTCTGGGGCAAGCTCTCGGGCGCGGTGGATGCCAGCCGGGCTTCGGCCCAGGCCAGTGCCGACGATCTGGCTGCGGCCCGTCTGTCGGCCCAGGCGTCGGTGGCTCAGACCTATTTCTCGCTGCGTGCCGCCGAGGCGCAGATGAAGTATCTGCAGGAGAGCCTGGAAGCCTACGAGCAAAGCCTGAAGCTCACGCAGAATCGCTACCAGGCGGGCGTGGTGTCGTCGGCCGATGTGGCCCAGGCCCAGTCCCAGTACAAGAGCACCCAGGCCAGCCTGCTGGAAGCCCGGATCACGCGCGCCCAGTACGAGCATGCGCTGGCGGCCTTGTTGGGCAAGGCTCCGGCCAACTTCAGCCTGCCGGTGACTGGCCACCTGCCGACGCCGCCTGCAGTGCCCGAGATGCTGGCTTCCACCTTGCTGGAGAGGCGCCCCGACATTGCTGCCGCCGAGCGCCGCGTGGCCATGGCCAATGCGCAGATCGGCGTGGCGCGTGCGGCCTATTTCCCGTCGCTGACCCTGTCGGCATCGGCCGGCTATCGCAACTCCGTGCTCTCCGATCTGCTCAATGCACCGAATCTGTTCTGGTCGCTGGGGCCGGCGCTGGCCATGAGTCTGTTTGACGGCGGCGCGCGTTCGGCGGCCGTGGAGTCGGCCCGTGCCACGCTGGACCTGAATGCCGCCACCTACAAGCAGACCGTGCTGACGGCGCTGCAGGAGGTGGAGGACAACCTGGTCGCTGCCGTCAATCTGGCGCAGGAGGAGCAGGTGCAGACCGAGGCCCTGGCCGCCGCGCAGAAGTCGCTGACCGTGGCCAACAACCAGTATCAGGCCGGCATCGTGGCCTATCTGAATGTGCTCTCGGCACAGACGACGGTGCTCAGCGCCCAGAACAGTCTCAACAGCGTCAGAAACCGCAGGCTGACGGCCGTGAACACCTTGCTCAAGAATGTGGCCGGACGCTGGGAACCGCTGGAGGCGGGGCTGCGCAAAGAGTGAGCGCGCCGTGCAGGCTTGTGGTCTGGGTTACAACCGTGGCTCTGTTGTTGTAAATATCAAACCATGAGCATTGCTGTTTTCTACCTGCGCAATTCCGAGCCCGAGGGCCAGACACCGGTCTGGCAGCCGCAATGCCGGGCCTTCTCCGATGCGCAGATGAGCGAGGCGCTGGCCCTGTGCCAGCAGCTGCGCAAGGACGAGCGCCATGCCCATGTGGTGATTTCGTCGGAGCTGCGCGATATGGTCGGGCCCGTGGGCGTGTCTGCGGTCGAGGACGGCAAGACGCCCGACGGAGTGGACTATCAGTGGAGCAAGGCCGGGCGTGCCGGGGCCAGTCGCCGAAATGCGGCCGAGCCGCCCAGGCAGCGCCAGGATATGGATCGCTAGGCCGAAAACGGCTGACTAGGCCGCCTGTACTTTGGCCAGATAGCTGGCCAGCAACTGCATGCTGCCGCTCCAGCCCATGTTCATGCTGGCATGCGAGCTGTCGAACACCGCTTCTTCCACGGCACTGGCGTTGAGGGCACGCCATTCCAGATGCAGGCGCGTGCCGCCGGCTTCCTCGCTGAGCGTGGTGGTCGACAGGGTGTAAAGCGGCCATTGCGGTGCCATCGGGTGACGCGTGACGCCGCCGGCGGCATCGCTGAACTGCACCACGACGACGATGCGCTCGGGCGCTTTGAGCTCCCTGAAGCTCCATTTGCCCCACATGGCGGGCGCCAGGGGCATGGCCTCGGCGCGCATGCCGTAGTGAAAGCTGCCGCCTTCGCGTGCATCCACATCGCATTGCGTCATGATCATGCCGGGCGGGCGCATCCAGTGGCTCAGGTGCTCGCCTTGCGTGAAGGCCGCGTAGACCAGCTCGCGCGGTGCCTTGATGAATTGCTCGATGACAAACGGGGCAGAAAGTCGCTCGGTCATGGACATGCCTTTGCAGATCGCTTGGAGCCGTCCATTGTGCACAGAGCGCAACCGACTTCAAGCTTCAAGCGCCGCGGCTGCAGGCTTGGATATCAGGCTTCGAGATCAAAGGCCTGGCGCAGTGCATCGCCGAACTGCGTGGAACCCGAAAGACAGAGGCTGACCGTGGTGCGGCCCGTGGCCGAGGCCTGCAGCTCCAGCCTGCCGGCTGCCCTGTCGAAGCGGGCGCTCAAGGGCTCGCCGTCATCGTCCTGCGCCTGCAGGTCATAGTCCCAGTCATTGCCGTCTTCCAGGGCGCCCTGGCGGCCCGCAAACTTCTGGCTGGCCCAGCGCAGCAGGGCTTCGATTTCGCCGGCCAGTTCCGGCACGCGCTCGGCCTTGACGCTGGCCATGGCGTCCCAGGTGCCCGTGCCTTCTTCATCTTCGCTGTAATCGAATTCCAGATAATCCAGAGCCATGGCATATTGCGCGCTGTTGGGGGGAGCCATTGTGCCTGTGCCTTGCTTCGCGCATGGCTGTGGGCCTTTTGGCCACAATCAGCCGTAGATATATATACAAGGCGTTGTCAGCTATGAATTCTGAACTCGATGATGGCTGCGAGTCGCTCTGCATGGTGCAGGCCCTGCAGGTGAGTTTTGGCTACCCGGGCCACGCGGTGGCCCATGAGGCCTCGCATTGCTGGCATGCCGGGCTGTGCCTGCTGCAAGGCGACGAGGGCACGGGCAAGACCAGCTGGCTCAGGGCATTGGCCGGGCAATTGCCGCTGCGCACGGGCTTGCTGCACTATCCGTTTGCCGACAACGGCCGTCTGGCAGCGAGTTCCTGCTTCTGGCAGGACCCGCGCCAGCCGCTCAACGAGGTCTATAGCCAGATGCCGGTCGAGAGCTGGGTGGCTTTGCAGCGCACGCTGTATCCGCATTGGTCGCAGCAGCAGTTCGAGCAGCATGTGCAGGGCTTCGGGCTGGAGCCGCATCTGCACAAGCCGCTGCTGGCCCTGTCTTCGGGCACGCAGCGCAAGCTGTGGATGGCCGCGGGCTGGGCCAGTGCAGCCGAGCTGGTACTGATCGACGAGCCGCTGGCGGCGCTGGACAAGCCGTCCGAGCGCTATGTGCAGCATGCGCTGGCTGCGATGGCCGCCGAGCTCAAGAACCCGGCGCGGCCTCGCTGCGTCATCGTGGCGCATTGGGATGCCATGCAGGGGGTGGACTGGGAGGATGTGATGGAGCTGGCTACATCGCCTTGAAGCGCGTGGCGTAGAGACGGCTGACGGCCAGCTTTTCGGGACGCTCGCGCAGCAGCAGGCTGAGGCGCCCGGACTCGTCACGCTGGGCGCTGGCAATGGCTTGCGCCCGCACCACGGTGCCGCGATGGATTTGCCAGAACTCGCGGGCGTCCAGTTGTGGCAGCAGATCCTTCAGCGGAGTGCGGATCAGATACTCCTGGCCGGCCGTCAGCACGCGCAGGTATTTGTCGGCGGCTTCGAGGTAGATGATGTCCTGCACCCTCACCATATGGATCTGGTTGCCGACGCTGGCCTGAATGATCTGCAGCGCAGCGGGGCCCTGCCCCAGCAGTTGCTGCTGCAGCCCGAGCAACTGTTCGAGCTGACGGTGATTCTGCATGGCAAGGTCCGTGCCCTGCACCGGCTGGCGCTGCTGCCACCACTGCTGCAGGCGCTGCACGGTCTGGCCGAGGCGCGCCGCCTGCACCGGCTTGAGCACATAGTCCATGGCGCAGGCCTCGAAGGCCGCCAGGGCGTACTGGTCATAGGCGGTGACAAAGACAATCGCCGGCAGTGCTTGCTCCTCAGGCCAGGCATCGGCGATTTCGGCGGCGGCTTCCAGCCCCGTCTGGCCGGGCATGCGAATGTCCAGGAACAGCAGATCGGGCAGCCGGGTCAGCGCCTGCTGCACGGCGCTGATGCCGTCGGCCACCCTGGCCTCTATATGCAGCTGGGGCCAGAGCTGACCCAGCAACTGCTGCAATGCCAGGGCCAGCAGCGGTTCGTCTTCGGCAATCAGGGCGCGCGGCGTGCTGGTGTTCATGGCTGGGGCTTCAGGGGTAATACGATGCAGGCCCTGGTTCCGCCTGCGCTGTCTGCCGTCAGGTCGAAGCGGGCAGCGCCGCCGTAGCGGCTGGCCAGACGTTCGCGAATCTGCTGCAGGCCAAACCCGGAGCCCGAAGGCGGCTGCTCAGGCAGCACGGGCAGGCCCAGGCCATTGTCATGCACGCTGAGCAGGAGATGGCTGTCATCCAGCATGCTTGCGTGAACGGCAATGTGGCCGCCGGCCAGCTGGGGCTCCAGTCCATGGCGAATGCTGTTCTCCACCAGCGGCTGCAGCAGCAGGGTTGGCACGGGCAGTTCGGCCAGATCGGCGGGCAGCGTCAAGGAGTAGGTGAGTCTGTCGCCCATGCGGATCTGCATCAGGGCCAGATAGTCGGCCAGCAAGGCAAATTCGCTGGCAAGACTGTGGGTGCCGTTGCGTGAACCGGCCAGCGTGGCACGCAGGTAGGCAATCAGATGGTCGAGCATCTGCTCGGCGCGTGGCGCATCGCTTGCAATCAGCACGCGCAGATTGGCCAGGGTATTGAACAGCATATGCGGCTCCAGCTGGGCCTGCAGCAGGCCGAGCCTGGCTTCGGCGGCCTGGCGCTGGGCCTGCTCTGCCTGCATTTGCAGATGGCGCGACTTGCCCACCACATAAAAACCCCAGGACATGGCAATGCTGGTCGCCAGGGTGATGGCAAACGGCAGCCATAGCGAGGGCCGGGCGGTGGCGGGCAGTTCGGGATGGAGTTGCTGAACATAGAGGCTACCCAGCGGATTGCCCAGAATCAGGCCTGCTGCAATTCCCAGCGGCACCACGGCCATGCCGCGCATGCCGCGCGGCCAGGGGATCTCGTCGGACTCGCGCCAGTGCAGTCGGAGCAGATCGATGCTCAGCCAGCTGATCAGGCCTATGGCCAGCGAGTAGGCGAGATTGATATCCCACAGGCCCTGGCCGAGTGCCGTCAGGGCTGCCGCGATCAGCAGACAGGCCGCTGCGGTGATGCCGGCGTGGCGGAGCAGGGGGGCGGGCGCAAACATGGACATGACAGGCATGTTAGGTGATGGGGGTGCCGGCATCTAGCGCTTTTCGCTGCGCTTCAGCGCTTTCAGCTCGTGCTCCAGCAACTGCTGAAAGAGCGGACTGCCGGGTGCCAGCAACCAGACTACTGCGCCATGCATCAGCAGGCCCAGACCCCAGCCCAGAGCCGGGTAGACGGCCCAGTGCCGTCCCTGGCTCAGAGCCAGGGCCATCAGGCCCAGATTCACCGCAGCATAGGCCGCAGCATGGATATACCAGCCCAGCTTCATGCCGGCGCGGCGGCGTGCCTGGCGGTACAGAGCGTCTTCAGCGATCGGGTTCATGTCTTTTCCTTGTGGTGCTTGAGATGAATGCGGGGATCAGGCCAGTCGCTGCCACAGCAGATTGCCGAGCAGGCGGCCCGGAAGCAGTGTGAACAGCCCTGCGACGACGCAGCTGCCGAAGTACAGCTTGCGCATGATGCTGCGGTGCTGGCCGATGCGTCGATGGGCCAGATGCCAGAAGGACAGCGCCAGGCCGCCCAGCGTCACGGGGATCAACAGATGGATGGGCGTGAAGCCTGCCCAGTTGGGCAGCTTGAAGTCGCGTATGAACAGGGCGGAGATGGCGGTGGTCAGCATGAGCAGCACAAAGCCACGGCCTGCAATTCTGTGCACCCAGGGCAGGGTGCCGGCCTGGCGCCTGGCCCAGAGTGCAACGGCTCCGGTCAGAGTGGCCGCGATGGCGGAACTCATGTGAAAGGCAATCAATGGCGTGAGTTGCATGGCTGGCTCCTGGTGGTTGCACATGACTGTGCAAGCCGGGCCTGCTGCCGACCAGCGCTTTGCGACGAAGTGACCAGACACGGGAGCCAGTTGCACCTCGGCAGGTGTGAGTGGTGTGCTGGTTTTTTTGTGTTTGTTTGTGCGCGCACACATATCACACGGCAGTTTCAGGACTTGCGGCCTGCCTTGGATTCCGTTGAGATTTCAGGGTGTTTGGCATCGGCAAGGAGATTGATTATTAAAATTAACGATTCTGAAAATCATTCTCAATAACATTAATAATGTTCCTGCTCCGACCGATTTCCCTGGCTGCCCTCGCACTGTGCAGCCAGCAGACCGTTTTTGCCCAGACTTCCAGCACTGAATCAGAAGCTGCCCTGCAGACCGTGACCGTGGAGGCCAGCGCCGATGCTTCCGCCCAGGGTCTGGCCAAGCCTTTTGCGGGTGGACAGGTGGCGCGCGGCGCGCGTGTCGGCGTGCTGGGAAACCAGGACATGATGGAGACCCCGTTTTCCGCCACCAGCTACACCAGCGATCTGATTCAGGATCAGCAGGCCAAGAGCGTGGGCGACGTGCTGCTCAACGATGCCGGCGTGCGCTCGGCGCGGGGCTTCGGGAATTTCCAGCAGGCCTACTTCGTGCGCGGCTTTGTGCTGTATTCCGATGACGTGGCCTACAACGGCCTGTACGGGCTGGTGCCGCGCCAGTACATGGCGTCGGAGTTCGTGGAGCGCGTGGAAGTATTCCGCGGAGCGAATGCCTTTCTCAGCGGCTCGGGTGCCGGCAACGTCAGCGGCGGCGGTCTGGGAGGCCTGATCAATGTGGTGCCCAAGCGCGCCGGCAACGAGCCGCTCAATCGTGTGACCCTGGGTGGCGCCAGCGGCGGGCAGGCCTATGCCGCTGCGGATGTGGCGCGCCGTTTCGGCCCCGATGATGCAGCCGGTGTGCGCCTGAATCTTGCGCGTCGCAGCGGCGGCACCGGCGTGAGCGGTGAGAAGGTCCACACCACGGTCGGTTCGCTGGGGCTCGATTGGCGCAGCAGCCGTGCACGCCTGTCGGCCGATCTGGGCTGGCAGGAGCACAAGCTGACGGCGCCGCGTCCCTCGCTGACCCCTTCGGGCAATCTGCCCATTCCGGCTGCTCCGGACAGCAAGACCAACTACGCCCAGCCCTGGACCTACTCCAACAGCCGCGACCTGTTCGGCACCGTGCGCGGAGAATACGATTTCAACGACCAATGGACCGGCTGGGCCGCTGTGGGCATGCGCCGGGGCAGCGAGGACAATGCGCTGTCGGGCCTGACGCTGTCCAGCGCGGCTGGCGATGCCACGGTCAACCGCTTCGACAACACGCGCAAGAACCGCGTCAAGACCGGCGAGCTGGGCCTGCGCGGCAAGTTCGAGACCGGCGCGGTCAAGCATTCGGTGGTGGCTTCGCTGTCGGCCTTCGATTCCAGCGAGCGCAATGCCTGGGGCTACAACTACGCAACCGGCCTGAGCAACAACATCTACAACCCGGTGGCCCTGCCTGCGCCTGGCTACACCGGTCTGGGCGGCATCCTGGGCAGCCCGCGCGAGACCGAGCGCGTCAAGACCAGCAGCCTGGCGCTGGCCGATACCCTGGGCTTCATGGACGAGCGCCTGCTGCTGACGGTGGGCATGCGCTACCAGACCATCAAGGTCGACGGCTTCGATGCCACGACGGGCGCAAGCTCGGGCAGCTACGACAAGAGCCGCGTGACGCCGGTGGCGGGTCTGGTGTTCAAGCTGACCCCCGAGGTGTCGGCTTATGCCAACTACATCGAAGGTCTGGCCAAGGGCGGCAGCGCGCCCATGAGCAATGGCGGTCAGGTCGTCAGCAATGCTGGCCAGGTGTTCGCTCCCTATGTCTCCCGTCAGAAGGAGGTGGGCCTCAAATACGACGGCGGCAATATCGGAGCCAGCGCCTCCTTCTTCACCACCAGCATGCCCAGCGCCTATGTGGAGAACAATGTCTACGGCGTGTTCGGCAAGCAGCGTAACCGCGGTCTGGAGTTCAATGTGTTCGGCGAGCCCGTCAAGGGCCTGCGCGTGCTCGGCGGCCTGACCCTGCTGGACGCCAAATACCTGACCACGGCGAGTGGCGCCAATGATGGCAAGCGCGTGGTGGGCGTGCCCCGCAGCCAGGCCAATATCGGCGCTGACTGGGATGTGCCAGGCGTGCGCGGCCTGGCACTGAATGCACGGCTGATGTATACCGGCGCGCAGTACGCCAATGCAGGCAACACCCAGCGCGTGCCGGCCTGGACCCGCTTTGATCTGGGCGCCCGCTATCTGATGGACGTCGGCGGCAAGCTGGTGACCTTGAATGCACGCGTGGACAACGTGGCCAACCGCAACTACTGGGCCTCGGTCGGCGGTTACGCCACCAACGGCTATCTGGTTCAGGGCGCACCGCGTACCTTCTCCCTGACCGCCAGCGTGGACTTCTGATGCGCGCTCTGTGGACCGTGGTTCATCGCTGGGTCGGCCTGTTTCTCGCGGCTTTCCTGGTCATGACCGGTCTCACGGGAGCGGTGCTCTCGTGGGATCATGAAATCGACGACTGGCTCAACGCCGACATGCTGCACACGCCAGGGCGCGGCCCGCTGCAGACGCCGCTGCAACTGGCCCAGGCCGTGCAGGCGGCCGACCCGCGCGTCGAGATCTCCTATATGAGCCTGGGCCTGCGCGAAGGCGAGGCGGCGTCCTTTCTGGTGCGCCCGCTGGTGGACCAGGGCACGGGCAAGCCCCATGTGCTGGGCTACAACACGGTGTTCGTGGACCCGGTG
The DNA here is from genome assembly GCF_002157685.2 of Comamonas thiooxydans. Lineage (NCBI taxonomy): Bacteria > Pseudomonadati > Pseudomonadota > Betaproteobacteria > Burkholderiales > Comamonadaceae > Comamonas > Comamonas thiooxydans. Next base: position 4,376,653 of record NZ_AP026738.1, on the reverse strand, counting down.
ACGGGGGCCATCACCGGCCACCGCGACTCCAAGAGCCTGGCCCTGAGCTGGCGCAATCTCATGCCCTGGCTGCGCCATCTGCATGAAAGCCTGCTCAGTCCCACGTTCGCGGGCAGCAACCGCTGGGGTTACTGGTTCATGGGCGGTCTCGCGCTGCTGTGGCTGGCCGACAGCTTCTGGGCGCTGGTGCTGACCCTGCCGGTGAAGAAGAAGGCGGCTGCGGCCGTGGCGCAGGACGCGCCCGCCCGGTCCGCCGGCAAGTCCTGGTGGGCGCGCTGGATGCCGTCCTGGCGCATACGCTGGGGCGCCGGTGCCTACAAGCTCAATTTCGATCTGCACCGCGCCGGCGGGCTGTGGATCTGGGGCGTGATCGTCGTCGTGGCCTTTACCTCGTTCTCGATCAATCTCTACCGCGAGGTGTTCTATCCCGTGATGAGCAAGGTCTCGACCACCACGCCCGGCCCCTACGAGACGCTCAAGCCGGCCCCTTTCGGCAGCTTTATCGAGCCGAAGATCGGCTTTGCCACGGCCATCGAGATCGCGCGCAAGGAAGCGGTGCAGCTGGGCATCAAGACCGAGGCCGGAGGCATCTGGTATGGCGGGGATTTCCCGTTCTACAACGTGTCCTTCTTCGATCCCGACGACGAGACCGGAGCCATGGGCATGGGGCTGTCCAATGTCTATGTGAGCTCGGAAAGCGGCGAGGTGCTGGGCAGCTATCGTCCCTGGCATGGCACGGGAGCCGATGTCTTCGTGCAGCTGCAGCTGCCGCTGCACAGTGGCCGCATTCTGGGCACCTTCGGGCGTGTGCTGATATCGGTGGTCGGTGTGATGGTGGCCATGCTGTCCATCACCGGTGTCGTCATCTGGTGGAAAAAGCGCCGTGCCCGGCGAACGGCCCTGGCAGCTGCCTCAGCCTGAAACCACAAAGCCACCTTGCGGTGGCTTTGTGCATTGCGCGCTGCGCGGGAGCGGCAAAGCCGCTCAGGCAGCTCAGTCCTTCTTCAGGCACTCGCTCATGAAGGCCTTGCGCTCGTCGCCCTTTTTGCCGGCGGCATCGGCATTGCAGCTCTTCATGCGTTCCTGCTGACGCTTTTTGCCGTCGGACAGGCAGGACTTCATGAACTCCTTGCGTTCATCGCCCTTCTTGCCCGTGGCTTCGGTGTTGCAGGTGCCCATGAGCTGCTGCTGGGCGGTTTTGGGTTTGTCGCCGGCAGCCATGCTCATGCTGCAGGCCAGGGAGACAACAGCCAGGACCACAAATTTTTTCATGATGGTGTGATTTTTGAAAAACGCCGACAACCGGCGCGCAGCTATTGCAGCACAAGCGCGTGACTTTGCCCAGAAGCGCCGACCGTGTCTTGTAAAAGTTTGCGATTGTCTGTCGATAGGCAGCCGGAAAAGGTCTTGTGAGCGCGAACGGGAAAACGGCGAGCGGATAATGGGCGGCTTTGCTTCAACCCTGCATCCAAAGGACGATTCGCGTGGATACTTTATTGCTGGTCAAGGCCGCCATCATGGGCATTGTGGAAGGGCTGACCGAGTTCTTGCCGATTTCCTCCACCGGTCACCTGATCCTGGCGGGGTCGCTGATGGGCTTCGTCGGCGGCAAGGCCAAGGTGTTTGAGATTGCGATCCAGACCGGGGCCATCTTTGCCGTGATGCTGGTGTACTGGCAGAAGATCCGCGACACGCTGGTGGAGCTGCCCAGCAGCCGCCAGGCGCAGAAGTTCGCGCTCAACGTCTTCATCGGCTTCCTGCCTGCCGTGGTGCTGGCGCTGCTGTTCGGCAAATACGTGCAGGAGCATCTGTTCACGCCGGTCATCGTGGCGACCACCTTCATCCTCGGCGGTTTCGTGATTCTCTGGGCCGAGAACCGGCCCGCCGCTGCCACCCGCGTGCAGTCGGTGGACGATATGACCGCTCTCGATGCGCTCAAGGTCGGGCTGGTGCAGTGCTTTGCCCTGGTGCCCGGCACCAGCCGCAGCGGCTCCACCATCATCGGCGGCATGCTCATGGGCCTGTCGCGCAAGGCGGCCACGGACTTCTCGTTCTTCCTGGCCATGCCCACGCTGATCGGTGCGGGCGTCTACAGCCTCTACAAGGAGCGCGCGCTGCTGTCCATGGCGGATGTGCCGCTGTTTGCCGTGGGCCTGATCTTCTCGTTCATCAGCGCCTGGCTGTGCGTGCGCTGGCTGCTGCGCTTTATCTCCACCAACAGCTTTGTGCCCTTTGCCTGGTACCGTATCGTCTTCGGCATCATCGTGCTGGTGACGGCCTATACCGGCATCGTGGACTGGCACCATTGAGCGGCTTGGCGCTGTTCACAAAAAAGCCGCTTGCGTGATTGCAAGCGGCTTTTTCCATAGCTGCCAGCGCTTGACTCGATTGAACTTCAGATTGTTTTGACGATGAAAATCAGAGACAGCAGGCGGTACAAGCTATCTATTTATGGAGGCCGCCTGCGGATTTCTGCAGAATGCTCTGCTCCATATTGAGCAGCGACGCCTCGATGGCGGCGGCGGTCGCCTCGGGCCGCTCCATGGGGAACAGATGTCCGCCGTCCAGCATGGTGATGCGCCCGCGCGTGATGCGCTGTGTCATCTCCATGCCCACCTGGCGCATCTCCACCGACGAGCGACCGCCGATGAAGGCCACCGGGCAGCGCACGGGGTGACGCCTGAGCTGGTTGTTGAGATTGCTGGGCAGTGTGTTGTAGATGGCGGTCTCCACCTCGCGCCTGAACAGCAGGCTGCGCTTGCCCTGGTCGTCTTCCAAGCCGTGCTGCACATAGTCCTGCAGCACCTGCGGGTGCCACTGGGCAAACGCCTTCTTGCCGCGGAAATACTCCAGCGCCTCTTCGTTGCTGGCCCAGGTGGTGCGTCGGCGCTGGCTGATCTTGCCGGGGGAGACCGAGGCCACGATCTGCGTCTGCTTGGCCAGGCCCACGGCGTTTGCCTTCCAGCCGCCCAGCAGGGGCGAGTCGATGAGCAGCACGCCGCGCGCCAGATCGGGGCGTTTGGAGGCGGCCTGAAAACTCAGAATGCCGCCCAGCGAGTGGCCCACCAGATAGACCGGCTGGCCGTGCCGCTCGACCTGCTGCTCTATGCATTCGATCAGCTCGTCCACCAGATGCGGCCAGTGGTTGGTGACCGGGCGCTTGGGATCATGGCCGAAGCGCTGCACGCCGCCGGCTTCGATGCCGCGCTGGCGCAGCAGGGAAAACAGCAGGCGATAGGTGTCGATGGGAAAGCTGTTGGCGTGCGCGAAGACCACGGGCAGGGTGTTGGGCTTGCCGGTTGTTGCAGTGGGCTGGGACATGAGAGGCGGGCTGGATATGAAAAACGCCCCAAAGGGGCGTCGGAGCGTCGATCAGTTTAGCGCCTTGAAAGGCCTGCCTGTCTTTGCATGCGCGCTTGCTCCTCTGCCGTCTGCAGTCGCTGGTATTCATCGGCCATGCTCAGGCCGGCCTGAGCCGGCACCACGGGCTGGCGCAGAGCGGCGGGCGGGCAGTTGCCTGCACCCAGGCCATGGGCCGAGAGCGATGCAACGGGTGCTCCCACTTTGACCAGTGGATGGGCACGCGGGCTGTGAATGCGAATCGGCGTGTCGGTCTGGCCGCCGTCCCAGGCCGGATCGTCGATGCTGTCGAAGACATGGCGCAGGCGCTCGCCCCAGCTGTCGTGCAGCATGCGCAGATAGGGGTTGTCGGCGTCCAGGCAGACAATGCGGTCCGTGGCGAAGCGGTTGTTTTCGTAGACGATCAGATCCAGCGGCAGGCCTACCGAGAGGTTGGACTTGAGCGTGCTGTCCATGGACACCAGAGCGCACTTGGCGGCCTCGTCCAGCGGGGTCTCGGAGGTGATGACGCGGTCCAGCACGGGCTTGCCGTACTTGGATTCGCCGATCTGGAAGTAGGGCGTCTCGCCCGTGGCCTCGATGAAGTTGCCCGCCGAATAGACCTGGAACAGGCGCATGCGCTCGCCCTGGATCTGGCCGCCAAAAATCATGGAGACATTGAAGTCCACCCCGGCGCGCTGCAGGGCCGTGGCTTCGCGCTCATGCACATGGCGCACGGCCGCGCCCAGCACGCGCGCGGCATCGAACATGCTGCGCACATTCCAGATGGTCAGCATCTCGTCCGTGGTCGTGTCGTGCAGCTGAAAGCTCTCCAGCAGCTCGCGCACCGACTGGGTGATGGACAGATTGCCGGCCGACTGCAGCACCATGAAGCGCTCGCCCGGTTGCTCGTACAGCATGACCTTGCGGAAGGTGCTGATCTGGTCGAGTCCGGCATTGGTGCGGGAGTCGGACAGAAACACCAGGCCGGCGTTGAGCTTGAGGGCGACGCAGTATGTCATGGGTGATAGAGACAATAATGAAAAACGTATGAATGTCAGGCGCAGCAAGCGCTGAGTGCTTCTAAATGTATAGCTTCAAACACAGGCTGCTACGCGATTCTAGAAGGGTTTTAATAATGCCGGTTATGGCTCTGTAACTGCTGCCGGTATCGCGCCCATGCCTGGGTGTGAGAACGGGCTGAGGAAGTCCCTGAGATGCAGCGCCTGTATGCGTGAGAAGATGCCGCCCCTTGATAGAACACTTGCTTACAGCTGGTTAGAAGAGGGCCTCCCATGCACGCATTTCGCAACCTGTCGATACGGACCAAGCTCATGTCCAGCATGCTGGCCTGCCTGCTGCTGTTCGTGGCGATTTCCACGACGCTCGGCTTTGTGCTGACGGGCGCCAGCCTGCGTGAGCGTGTGGTGGGGCAGGAGCTGCCGGCCGTGGTGGGGGAGATCCGCAACGACATCCTGCGCCAGATCGGCACGCCGCTGGCCATGGCCAGGTCGGTGGCCGGCAACAGCTTTGTGCTGGACTGGGAGGCCGCGGGCGAGCCCGAGGACGGCAATGCCGCGTGGGCCAGATACGCCCAGGCGGTCAAGCAGCAGGCCGGGGCCTCATCGGTGTTCTGGGTGTCGGGCACCACGGGCCAGTACTTTGGCGAGCAGGGGCCGGTGCGCAAGCTCGCGCCCAAGGGCCAGGGTGACCAATGGTTCTACGAGCTGCTGGCCGGCGACAAGTCGCAGGTGCTGGAGATCGACAAGGATGTCAGCTCCAATGCCTATATGCTGTTCATCAATGTCCGCTTCGATGCGGGCCAGGGCAGGCAGGGCATTGCGGGCCTGGGCCTGTCGGTGGACGGGCTGGCCCAGGCCGTGCGCGCCTACCAGGTGGGCGAGTCCGGCTCGGTCTCCCTGGTGCGTGGCAACGGCAGCATTCTCGTGCACCGCGACCCGGCGTTGGTGGACGGCAAGCACTGGCTCAAGGACCGGCCCGGCTTCAGCGCCGGGCTCAGCGCTGCGCTGCTGAACCGCGAGCGCTTTGCCCATGCCATGTACGAGGCACCCTCGGGCCGCCAACTGATTGCCTCCTCCTACGTGCCCGAGCTGGACCTGTATGTGATTGCCGAGCTGCCCGAGGCCCAGGTGCTGGGCGGCGTGCGCCGCACCATTGCGCTGACCTCGGCGGTGGCCGGCCTGGTGGGCGGCGGCATAGGCCTGCTGGTGATCTGGCTGGTGAGCCGGGCGATTGCGGCACCCGTGGGACGTGCGGCGCGCATGCTGGAGGAGATTGCCGATGGTCATGGTGACCTGAGCCGTCGCATGCCGGTGGAGAGCAATGACGAGGTGGGGGCGCTGGCCTCGGCCTTCAACCGCTTTGTCTCGTCGCTGGAGCGCATGGTGGGGGCCGTACGCCAGGCAGCCGATTCGATCTCCGTGGCCAGCTCCGAGGTGGCCCAGGGCAACCAGGATCTGAGCCAGCGCACCGAGCAGGCGGCCAGCGCCTTGCAGCAGACGGCGGCATCGCTGTCGGTGCTGACGGACAGCGTGCAGGCCAATACCGAGGCCACGCGCAGCGCGGGTGACCTGGCTCAGTCGGCGCGCGGCGTGGCCGAGCGTGGTGGTGCGGCCTTCCAGCAGGTGGTGGTGACCATGGAGGGCATCAACCACTCGTCGCGCAAGATTGCCGACATCATCGGCGTGATCGACTCCATCGCCTTCCAGACCAATATCCTGGCGCTGAACGCAGCTGTGGAGGCCGCGCGTGCCGGCGAACAGGGCCGGGGCTTTTCCGTGGTGGCGGCCGAGGTGCGCAGCCTGGCCCAGCGCTCGGCCGAAGCTGCAAAGGAAGTGCGCCAGCTCATCACTGACTCCGTGACCCAGGTGGGCAGCGGATCGCAGCAGGTGGCGCATGCGGGGGCCACCATGCAGGAGTTGCTGGACGCCGTGGCCAGGGTGACGCGGATCATCGATGAGATCAGTGATGCTTCGCAGACCCAGGGGCGCGGCATCGCCGAGATCAACCAGTCCGTGGCCGGGCTTGACGATGCCACGCAGCAGAACTCCGCCCTGGTCGAGCAGTCGGCCGCTGCAGCGACCAGCCTGCGCGAGCAGGCCGCACGTCTGATGGGCGAGGTGTCGGCCTTCAAGCTGGGCGAAATACCGCAGCGCAGCCCGTCCGTGCAGGAGCGGCAGCCGCAGCTGCTGGAGGCCTGAACGCAAGCCGGGCCTGAAGAGATCAGGCCCGGGCTTGAGTCCGCAAGGCTTGGAACGTGTTCTTAGGCGGCGCTGGAGCTCAGTTTCTTGAGCTGGTAGAGCACTTCCAGCGCTTCGCGCGGGCTCAGCGCATCGGGGTTGACGTCGGCCATGGCCTGATCCAGCGGGCTGGGGGCGGCGCTTGCGTCCACCAGCTCCGGTGCGTCGAACAGATTGACCTGCAGCTCGTTCTCGCCGGCCTGGGATTCGAGTGCCTCCAGCGCATGGCGCGCATGGTTGAGAACGCCAGCCGGCATGCCGGCCAGCTTGGCGACCTGGATACCGTAGCTGCGACTGGCGGGGCCGGCCTGAATCTCGTGCAGAAACACGATGTCGCTGCCCGACTCCGCTGCGCTGACATGCACGTTGACGGCGGCCTTGGCTTTGGCGGGCAGCTCGGTCAGCTCGAAGTAGTGCGTGGCAAACAGCGTGAACGCCTTGGTCTTGTCGTGCAACTGGCTGGCAATGCCGCTGGCCAGGGCCAGTCCGTCGAAGGTGCTGGTGCCGCGACCGATCTCGTCCATCAGCACCAGGGAGTGGGGCGTGGCCGAATGCAGAATCTGCGCGGCCTCGGTCATCTCCATCATGAAGGTGGACTGGGCATTGGCCAGATCGTCGGCGGCGCCGATACGCGTGTGGATGGCATCGATGGGTCCCAGGCGGCAGGCGCCGGCGGGCACATAGCTGCCCATGCTGGCCAGCAGCACGATCAAGGCCACCTGGCGCATATAGGTCGATTTACCGCCCATGTTCGGGCCGGTAATGATCTGCATGCGCGTGTTGAGATTCATGCGCGTGTGGTTGGCGATGAAGCTGCCGCTGGAGGTCTCGGCCATGCGAGCTTCCACCACGGGGTGGCGGCCGGCCTCGATCTCTATGCAGGGCTGGCTGACGAACTGCGGCTCGGCCCAGTTCAGCGTCAGAGAGCGCTCGGCCAGCGTGCACAGAACGTCCAGTGCGGCAATCGCCTGGGCCACGCGCGTGAGCTGGGGCACATGGGGCTGAAGCTGGTCGAGCAGCTGCTCGAACAGGAACTTCTCGCGCTGCAGCGCTCGCTCCTGGGCCGACAAGGCCTTGTCCTCGAAAGCCTTGAGCTCGGGTGTGATGTAACGCTCGGCGTTCTTGAGCGTCTGGCGGCGGCGAAAGCGCTCGGGTACCGCATCCTTGTAGCTGTTGGTGACCTCGATATAGAAGCCATGCACCTTGTTGAACTGCACGCGCAGGTTGGGAATGCCGGTGAGCAGCTTTTCCTTGGCCTCCAGCTCCAGCAGAAATTCGTCGCAGTTGTTCTGGATGGCGCGCAGCTCGTCGAGCTCGGCGTCAAAGCCCGTGGCGATCACGCCGCCGTCACGCACCAGCGCTGCGGGCTCTTCATGAATAGCGCGCGCCAGCAGCTCGGCACAGCCTTCGGGCGGAATCAGGTCGCTGAAGATCTGCGTCAGATAGGCCGACGGAGCCTGTCCGGACTGCGCCAGCAGCTTCGCTTTTTCCAGCGTTTTGGACAGGCCCACCAGCTCGCGCGGGCGCACCTGGCGCAGGGCGATGCGGGCGGTAATGCGCTCCACATCGCTCACGCCCTTGAGCTCGGCGCGCAGGGCTTGCCAGGGGGCCGTGCCTGCCCCGGTGCCGCGCAGCACGCCAATCGCTTCCAGGCGTTGCATGGCGGACTTGCGATTGCGTTCGGGCTCCAGCAGCCAGGTCTTGAGCAGGCGGCTGCCCATGCCGGTCATGCAGCTGTCCAGCAGCGAAAACAGCGTGGGCGCATCTTCGCCGCGCAGCGTCTTGACCAGCTCCAGATTGCGGCGCGTGGCCAGCGGCAGGGCAATCAGCTCGTCGTCACGCTGCACCTGGATGGCGTGGATGTGGGTCAGGTTGCGACCCTGGGTATGTTCGGCATAGGACAGCAGGGCGGCGCTGGCACCATGGGCCAGCGGCAGACCCTCGGCCTCCCAGGCCTTGAGGCTGGCCGCGCCCAGCAGCTCCAGCAGCTTGCGCTCGCCCAGACCCGAGTCAAACTGCCAGTCAGGGCGGGGTGACAGAGGGCAGCTGATGGCGCCGCTGTGCTTGACGGCAAACAGGGCTTGCTCGAAGCGCTCGGTGACGCCTGCGCTGTAGATCACTTCGCTGGGTGCGATGCGGGACAGCCAGGCGCCCAGTTCATCGGCCGCGCATTCGGCCATGTGAATGCGGCCCTGGGTCATGGCCATCCAGGCCAGTCCCACGCGCTGGCGGCCGGCGGTGTGCAGGGCCAGCAGAATGGCTTCGCTCTTGTCAGAGAGCAGTTCGCTGTCCGTCAGTGTGCCGGGCGTGACCACGCGCACGACCTTGCGCTCCACCGGACCCTTGCCTACGCCGATTTCGCCGACCTGCTCGCAGATCGCCACCGACTCGCCCATCTTGATCAGGCGGCCCAGATAGTTTTCCAGGGCGTGGAAAGGCACGCCGGCCATGGGAATGGGCTGGCCTGCGGTCTGGCCGCGCGTGGTCAGCGTGATGTCCAGCAGGCGCGTGACTTTTTCGGCATCGCCAAAGAACAGCTCGTAAAAGTCACCCATGCGGTAGAAAACCAGCGTGTCGGGGTAGTCGGCTTTGAGCTTGAAGTACTGCTGCATCATCGGCGTATGCGCCGAGAGGTCAGCCATGTCTGGGGAGTAGGGCAGCGACGGGGATTCTGTGCTTTTCTGGGTCATCGCTTCAGCGGTATGCAAAACAGGGGGCGCTGCGCCGGTGCTGGGCGGGCGCCGAATGCTGCATTATCCGTGATGCCCAATAGCAGGGAGCATGGCTGTTTTTTGGCTATTTGGCAGAGACCGTCTGCACGCCTTGCTCGGATTGAGAGCCAGAGCCTTGATCGTCGTCATGAATGGGGCGGTAGCCCGGACCGAAGGACACATCGCCCAGCCTCCAGCCCGCGCGGCAACTGAAGGCTCCCCAGAAGCGCTTCAAGGTGTACCACTGCATGGCGATCAGGCCGCGCTCGTTGTCGGCATCCACTTCCGGGTCGCTCACGCCCGTGGGGCGCAGTTCCTCGTCGTGATAGAGAGCGGTGCCGAACAACTGATCCCACCAGGGAAGGACCTGGCCGAAGTTGCAGTTGTGGCGCTCGGGGCGCTCTGCATCGCGCAGCATATGGTGGTTGCGGTGAAAGCGCGGGCCGACCAGCACGCGTTCGCCCATTTGGCCCAGCCAGCCCAGACGCAGCGCTACATTGGCATGGGAGAAGTTCTGCACCAGCTCGCTGAGCAGGCCCAGCATGGCGAACTCGGACGGCTCCACACCCATGGCCAGACCTACGCTGGCCAGCACAAAGCTTTGCAGCATGCCGTCCAGATAGTTGCTGCGGTCGTTGCTCCAGCAGCTCATCTGGCGCTGGCTGTGGTGCATGCTGTGCATGGCCCACCACCAGGGAATGACGTGCTGGGCGCGGTGCATCCAGTAATACGTGAGGTCGTAGACCACGTAGTACACGCCAAACAAGACATAGGGGTGGTCTTCAAACCAGGGTACCCAGGCCTTGAGGCCGCTGGCTTCCGAGGTGGACGGTCCGCCGCCCAGCATATGGGCGACCGGCATGAGGATCAGAAAGCTGAACAGCGGAAACAGGCCCAGCAGCATGAGCAGGGTGTAGTTGCGATCCACCGTGGTGTGACGGCGGTCGGCCCAGCGCTCGGCGGGAAGCAGGCTCTCCAGCGGCCGCATCACACAGCCGATCAGAAACAGCTGCAGCAGCGCGATCAGAATGCCGGCGGCAATCTCGCGCGGATCGCCCGCTGCCTCGGCAATATGGAGTGCGTTGACCACGGGAGTCACCGCATGCACGGATACCCAGTCAATGGCCAGCGTCCAGTGCTGGCTGAAGAAATCCATCATATTGTTCTGCCCATTTGTCGTCGGGCAGATTCTGGACCGAGAGTTTGTGGATTCTGTGGAGAGAAACAGACTCCACCACCTGCCCCTTGCGTTTGGTCAAGAGGCGTTGGTTGCATTGCGGCAAAAAAAGGGCCCGGTCCACCGGACCAGGCCCTTTCCGCAGTCGTGGGGCGACCGCCTTTTTTATTCTGCGTTCTTGTGGCCTTCTTCGGCCACTGCCTCGGCACCTTCCTCGGCGGGGGCTTCGAATTCGCCAGTCTTGACAGCCTGACGCACAGCCGCTTTTTCGCCAGCGGTGGCGAACTTGCTGAATTTGCCCAGCACGGGAATCAGCGAACCATAGATGCGGGGGTTGGCTGCCAGGATTTCGCGCTGTTCCAGGAAGTCGGCTTCACCCGTGAAGTTGCCCACCAGACCACCGGCTTCGCTGACCAGCAGAGAACCGGCAGCCACGTCCCAGATGGACAGGCCGGACTCAAAGAAACCGTCGGCAAAGCCGGCGGCCACATAGGCCAGGTCCAGGGCGGCGGAGCCGGGGCGACGCACGCCGGCGGTGCGCTGCATGACTTCGCCCAGCATCAGCATGTATTGCTTGAAGTTGTCGCCACGGCGGAAGGGGAAGCCTGTGGAGATCAGGCAATCACGCAGCTGGGTGCGCTTGGAGACGCGGATGCGGCGCTCGTTCAGATAGGCTCCGCGACCCTTGGTGGCCGTGAACAGGTCGTTGCGGCTGGGGTCATAGATCACGGCGTGCTCGATCTTGCCCTTGTAGGCCAGGGCGATGCTCACGCAGTACACGGGGAAGCCGTGGATGAAGTTGGTCGTGCCGTCCAGGGGATCGATGATCCAGACATGGTCGGAGTTCTTGGCACCATGCTCGCTGCCCGATTCTTCGGCCAGGATGGAATGCTGGGGGTAGGCGTTGAGCAGCGTCTCAATGATGATGCGCTCGGCCGCCTGGTCTACCTCGGTCACAAAGTCGTTCACCTGCTTTTGCGCAACGCGCACCGATTCCACATCCAGTGCGGCACGGTTGATGAGGGCGCCAGCGGCGCGAGCAGCCTTGATGGCCACGTTGAGCATGGGGTGCAGGGAGTTCGACATAAATTGTGAGTGCGTTGGCGATGCAGCCCGGAGCAAAACTGGGCTGAACTACGCGGGTAAGAACGTAAAAGCCGCGACCGGCGATGCGGGGCGGCGACAATGGGCGCAATTCTACCCAGGCTGCGCTTTTTTTGCTTGTTCGTCCCGGCGACCCGAGGGTCTTCTCTGCGGCGCTCGCGGATGCCAGAGAGAGCTGGCCGCGTAGTCTGCTGTCTTATCAAGGCCACTAGTGGGGCCTTTTGCATTGTTCTGCGTTGATGAAAACCCGATTCGTACTGATTGAAACCAGCCATGCCGGCAATGTGGGCGCGGCTGCCCGAGCGCTCAAGACCATGGGCTTCGACGACCTGGTGCTGGTGCGCCCGCGCTACAAGAACGTGCTGCGCAAGGAAGAGACCATCCAGCGTGCCAGCGGCGCACTGGATGTGCTGGACAAGGCCCGCGTGGTCGACACCCTGGAGGAAGCCCTGGACGGCATCAGCCATATGTGCGCGACGGCGATGACGCCACGCGACTTCGGCCCGCCTACACGCACTCCGCGCGAGCATTTCGAGTTGCTCCTGAAAGGAGAGCTCGATACGCGCTCTGTGCCTGAAGTGGACGCAGGTCTGACCGATAACCTGCCCACATCCGGGGCGGCCTGCAACCAGAAGGGCGTGGCCTTTCTGTTCGGTTGCGAGCGCTTTGGCATGAGCAACGACGATGTCTACCGCTGTGATGTGGCGCTGTCGATTCCGTCCAATCCGCAGTTCGGTTCGCTCAATCTGGGCTCGGCGATTCAGGTCGTTGCCTATGACTGGCGCGTGGCACTGGGTGGTTTTCCCGTGGTTGAGCACACGCCCGAGGCGCATCGCGCCGACATGGCCCAGGTGCAGGGCATGCTGGGCCATTGGGAACAGGCCCTGGCCCATATCGGCTTTCTGGACCCGGCAGCGCCCAAGAAGCTCATGCCCAGGCTTAACCAGCTTTTCAACCGCGCGCAGCTGACCCAGGAAGAAATCCATATTCTTCGCGGTGTTGCCAAAGCCATGCTGCAGAGCCAGCCACCAACCCGCTAGACTTCACAAGCTAAACATTCCTCACGTTGTTATTTGATGCTTGATCGCCTGCGCTCCGACATCCAGTGCATTCTTGACCGCGACCCCGCGGCCCGCAGCACCTGGGAGGTCATCACCTGTTATCCGGGGCTGCACGCCATCTGGCTGCAGCGCCCTGCGCACTGGTGCTGGACGCATGGCTTCAAATGGCTGGGGCGCTTCATCTCGCACATGGGGCGCTGGTTCACCGGCATTGAAATCCACCCCGGTGCCGTCATCGGTCGCGAGGTCTTCATCGATCACGGCATGGGTGTCGTGATCGGCGAAACCGCCGTGGTGGGCGATGGCTGCACCATCTATCACGGTGTCACCCTGGGCGGTACCTCGCTCTACAAGGGCGCCAAGCGCCACCCTACGCTGGGCAAGAACGTGGTGGTCAGTGCCGGCGCCAAGGTGCTGGGCGGCTTCGAGGTAGGCGACGGTGCCAAGATAGGCAGCAATGCCGTGGTCATCAAGCCCGTGCCGGCAGGTGCCACGGCCGTGGGCATTCCGGCGCGCATCATTCCCAGCAAGACCGGGCATAGCGCCGATGTGACCGAGCATGAGCAGGCACCCAAGGTCGAGGCCAAGGCGCAAACGGCTGCCGTGATTGACGAGGATTGCGGCAAGAGCGGCTTCACCGCCTATGGCGTGACGGCCGAAGTCGACCCCGTGGCCCAGGCCATGCGCTCTCTGTCCGAAGGCGCTGCCGGCCATGAAAAGCAGATTGCACTGCTGTGGGCCGCCATCGAGAAGCTCTCGATCCAGGGCCATGTAAAGGACTGTGTGCCCTGCGAGTCCGAGCGCCCCGAGGCCTTCCAGAAGGACAAGATCGATCAGATTCTGGGCAAGTAAACCCCAGGCGCTTGTCCATGGATCGCTTGAAGCTTCTGCTCTGCCAGTGAAAGCCAACGCCTGTCGTTGGCTTTTTTCATGGTGCTTGCCCGTAGTCGATTTGAGGGGCGAAAGCCCTGCTCGTCCGGCCGAGACTGCTTGTCAACTCAAACCCAAGGCAAGCAATGATGAATGTGGAAGAGGCCATGCAGCAGCGCCATTCGGTGCGTGCTTTTTTGCCAAGGACGGTGAATGCGGCGCTGGTCAGGGATTTGCTGGCGCAGGCCGGATTAGCGGCTTCAGGCGGCAACCTCCAGCCCTGGCGCGTGATAGCGCTGACGGGGGACAGCCTTCAGGCCTTGCGCCAGGCCATGCCTGCGGCGACCCCCAACTCTGATCCGGCCCTGGTCTATCCACCTCAGCTGTGGGAGCCCTATCGCAGCCGCCGCTTCGACAATGGCGAGGATCTCTATCGCTCCATAGGCATGGGGCGTGAGGACAGGTGTGGGCGGCTGCTGCAGCTAGCCCGGAACACCCATATGTTTGGCGCACCTGTAGGCGTATTCGTCGCGGTCGAGAGCCGCATGCAGCATGCGCAGTGGGTGGATCTGGGAATCTATCTGCAATCGCTGATGCTGCTGGCAACCGGAAAGGGGCTGGCCACCTGCGCCCAGGGCTTCTGGCGCAATTACAGCGACTTTGTGAGCCGGCATCTGGCGCTGCCGCAGGGCTACCAGATCGCTTTTGGCATGGCACTGGGCTATGAGGACAGCACGGCACCGATCAACCAGTGGCGTTCCACCAGGGCAGAGCCCGGGGAATGGTGCGAGATGCGCGGATTCGAATGAGCCTTGTCTTGATGCCGGTGCGGGCAGTCGCTTGACGCTTCTTCTTGCGTGGCAAGAAGGCGGGGGCGAGGATGCAGTGCAAGGCATCAAGCCGGGCGCCATGCAGGTCGCCCGGCTGCTTCTTCAATGTCGACCGACTACTTCCACAGAGCGCACTTGCTCTCTTCCTTGGTGGTGAAGACCTGGTCGCCGGGCAGGGTCTTGAGCACCTTGAAGTAATCCCAGGCCTTCTTCGATTCGGTCGGTGTCTTGACCTGCAGCAGATACATATCGTGAGCGTAGCGGCCGTCGGGGCGGATCACGCCCTTGGCATAGAAGTCCGATAGCGGCGTGGCCTTGAAGCCGGCCATGATCTTGTCGGCATCCGTCGTGCCCAGCTTCTCGGCCAGCTTCAGATACTGCATGGCGGCCGAGTAGTTGGCCGCCTGCAGCGAGGTGGGCATCTTCTTGAACTTGGCGAAGAAGCGATCCGAGAACTTGCGGCTTTCGGGATTCAGATCCCAATGCCAACTGTCGGTGAACATCAGGCCTTCCGTGGCTTTGAGGCCCAGGCTGTGGATGTCGGAGCTGAACAGCAGCAGGCCGGCCAGCTTCATGGTCTTGGTCAGGCCGAACTCGCGTGCCGACTTGATGGCATTGATGGTGTCGCCGCCTGCATTGGCCAGGCCCAGGATCTGGGCCTTGGAGTTCTGGGCCTGCAGCAGGAAGGAGGAGAAGTCGGCTGTGTTCAGCGGGTGCCTGACGTTGCCCAGCACCTTGCCGCCAGCGGCATTGACCACGCGGGTGGTGTCGGCTTCCAGCGCCTGGCCAAAGGCATAGTCGGCCGTCAGAAAGAACCAGCTCTTGCCACCCAGCTCCACTACGGCCTTGCCCGTGCCCTTGGCCAGCGCCACGGTGTCATAGGCATAGTGCACAAAATAGGGGCTGCACTGATCGTTGGTCAGGGCCGAAGTGCCCGCGCCGTTGATGATGTAGACCTTTTTCTTCTCGTCGGCCACCTTTCCCATGGCCAGACCTGCACTGGAGGTGGTGCCGCCGATCAGCATGTTCATGCCCTGGGTGTCGAACCACTCGCGTGCCTTGCTGGCGGCGATATCGGCCTTGTTCTGATGGTCGGCCGTCAGTACCTCGATGGGCTTGCCCAGCAGCTTGCCGCCAAAGTCGTCCACGGCCATCTGCACGGCCAGAGCACCACCCTTGCCGTCCACATCGGCATAGAGGCCCGACATATCGGTGATGAAGCCTATGCGAATCTTGTCCTGCGCCTGAGCGCCTGCAGCGGTCAGCAGGCATCCCAGTGCCAGCGTCAATGTTCTTGGGGAAAAAACGGTAGCGGAGCAAACAGAGCGAGGCTTCATCAGAGTCATCTCCTGAGGTGGTGAGTACCCGGTCACTGCGACGGGCAGCCAGCATGGTCGCAGTTGGAGCAGGGCGCGCCATCAGGGCAAGCACCGGGGCGGCTGCGGCAAGGTATCCGGCGCGACTCGGGAAAATGCCGCAAGCTTCTACACTGCAGTGCAGCGATTTTGGAAAGAACAAGAAATGGATATTCGTCAAGCATTGCAGCAGCGCCGCTCGGTACGCGCTTTTCTGCCCCAGAACGTGGCCGCAGCCACGGTGCGGGACTTGCTGGAGACCGCTGCGCAGGCCGCGTCCGGCGGCAATATGCAGCCCTGGCGTGTGACCGCCGTGGGCGGACAGGCGCTCGAGGATCTGTGTGCCAGGGCCAGAGAGACGGAAGCCGTGCCGCGCCCCGGCCTGTCCTATCCCCCCGGGCTGTGGGAGCCCTATCGCAGCCGCCGCTTTGAAAATGGCGAGGATCTTTACCGCTCACTCAATATCGGTCGCGAGGACAAGGCAGCACGTCTGGCCCAGCTGGCCAAGAACGGCCAGATGTTCGGTGCGCCGGTGGGCATTTTCGTGGCCGTGGAGGAGCGCATGGGCTATGCGCAATGGGTGGATCTGGGCATCTATCTGCAGTCCTTCATGCTGCTGGCCGTGGAGAAAGGTCTGGCCACCTGTGCCCAGGGCTTCTGGCGCATGTACAACGACATGCTGATCGAACAGCTGGCATTGCCGGATGGCTACCAGATTGCCTTTGGCATTGCCCTGGGCTACGAAGATGTCAGCGCGCCCATCAACCAGTGGCGCGCAAGCCGTGCTGCCAGCCATGAATGGCTGGTGCTGCAGGGGCTGGATTGAACGGCGGATTAGACGCTTGAGGGTCAGGATAGTTAAACAGCTTCAATGGTGCGCAAATTGTGGCAAAACCAGCCTATACTGCGTGCAGCTCCGGGGTGTGCGAAAGCGCTGAGATGCCAGTCACTGTGAAAACAGTGCAGGCGAACCCGACGAACTTGATCCGGTTCATACCGGCGGAAGAAGAGCGGGACCCTGACGCAGGGCCGATGGATTGACAGGACAACTGGCACGAGTGCCAACCCTGAAAGCCATAGGCACAGCAAACCCCAGGCGCCTCGCGCACTGGGGTTTTGTCTTTTTCGGGCAGCCCGGTGCGTAGACGTCAAGGCTGAAGTTGCAGAACTCAGCGGCATAGGCCGGACACCCATTCGGGACCGGGCCAGTGCAGGGCAAGATCAGAGCAGGGCCGCACTCCACGGAGCGTTGAGAGAACTTCACACGCTTTACGGAGACTGCGATGAACGCCCCTGATTCCATCTTTACGCCAGCCGCTGGCAACGCCCCTGACGCCACCCGCTTTGCCGAACTGCTGGCCCAGTCCCGCCAGCCCTTTCCGGCTTCGACCAAGAGCTATCTGAGCGGCTCCATCTATCCCGAACTGCGTGTGCCGGTGCGCGATATTGCGCTCACCAACGGCGAGCAGGTCAGCGTCTACGACACCTCCGGCCCCTACACCGACCCTGCTGCCAAGATCGATGTGCGCAGCGGTCTGGCCAGCGTGCGCGGTGCCTGGATCGAGGCGCGCGGCGACAGCGAATACTATGTGGGCCGCCAGCGCGTGGCGCTGGACGACGGCGGCAAGCGCGGCGAAGAAGACCTGCGTGTGGAGCAGCTGCGTGCCGAAGCCGCAGCGCTGCAGCGCCAACCGCGCCGAGCCAAATCAGGCCAGAACGTGACCCAGATGCACTATGCCAAGCGCGGCATCATCACGCCCGAGATGGAGTATGTGGCCCTGCGCGAAAACGGTCGCCGTGAATGGATGGCGCAGTACCAGCAGGACGCGGCGCGAGAGCTGCGCCTGGCCGGCAACAGCCTGGGCGCAGCGATCCCGAAGATCATCACACCCGAATTCGTGCGCGACGAAGTGGCGCGCGGCCGCGCCATCATTCCGGCCAATATCAACCACCCTGAAATCGAACCCATGGCCATCGGCCGCAATTTCAAGGTCAAGATCAACGCCAACATCGGCAATTCGGCAGTGACTTCCAGCATCGAGGAAGAGGTGGAAAAGCTGGTCTGGGCCATTCGCTGGGGTGCGGACAATGTCATGGACCTGTCCACCGGCAAGAACATCCACACCACGCGCGACTGGATTGTGCGCAACTCGCCCGTTCCCATCGGCACCGTGCCCATCTATCAGGCGCTGGAAAAGGTCGGCGGCATTGCCGAGGACCTGACCTGGGAGATCTTCCGCGACACGCTGGTCGAGCAGGCCGAGCAGGGCGTGGACTACTTCACCATCCACGCCGGCGTGCGTCTGGCCTACATCCACCTCACAGCCCAGCGCCGCACGGGCATCGTCTCGCGCGGCGGATCCATCATGGCCAAGTGGTGCATGGCCCACCACCGCGAGAGCTTCCTCTACGAGCATTTCGAGGACATCTGCGACATCATGAAGCAGTATGACGTCAGCTTCTCGCTGGGCGATGGCCTGCGTCCCGGCTGCGCCAGCGACGCCAACGACGATGCCCAGTTTGCCGAACTGGCCACGCTGGGCGAGCTGACGCAGATCGCCTGGAAGCACGATGTGCAGACCATGATCGAAGGCCCTGGCCATGTGCCCATGCACATGATCCAGCAGAACATGACCGAGCAGCTCAAGCACTGCCACGAGGCTCCGTTCTACACCCTGGGCCCGCTGACCATAGACATCGCCCCAGGCTACGACCATATCGCTTCGGCCATCGGCGCGGCCATGATCGGCTGGTTCGGTACGGCCATGCTGTGCTATGTCACGCCAAAGGAGCATCTGGGCCTGCCCGACCGCGACGACGTCAAGCAGGGCATCATCGCCTACAAGATCGCGGCCCATGCCGCCGATGTCGCCAAGGGCCACCCGGGCGCGCGCTCGCGTGACGATGCGCTTTCACAGGCGCGTTTCGACTTCCGCTGGCAGGACCAGTTCAACCTGGGTCTGGACCCCGATACGGCCCAGGCCTACCACGACGAAACCCTGCCCAAGGACAGCGCCAAGGTGGCCCATTTCTGCTCCATGTGCGGACCCAAGTTCTGCTCCATGAAGATCACCCAGGAAGTGCGCGACTTTGCCAAGCAGCAAGGAGTGAGCGCCGAGAACAGCATTGCCGTGGGCATGCAGGCCAAGGCTCAGGAGTTCAACAAGGCGGGTGGGGATTTCTACATTCCCATCGTCAATGCCTCGACCGACACCACGGCTCGTTGACGTGAGCTGAAGCCGGGCTGCGGCGCTTGTGCATCAAGCGCTTTTGCCCACCGCCATGAAAAAGGCAGGCCGCAGGGCCTGCCTTTTTTGCTCAGCGATGTCGCAGGGGCTGCAGCGTCTGGCTTAGAAAGGGTAGCTGGGAACGCCCCCCGTCAGATCCACCCAGCGGCCCAGCTCCAGCTGGTTGCCCTTGCCCGGCACCATGGCGTAGAACTCGGGAGCGAGCAGGGGCATGCCATGAGCGGCGATCGAGCTCAGAGCGACCGAGCTCAGCGGAATGCCGTAATGGGCAAAGACCTGCCGCATGTCGCGGCCGATGATGCGGCTGGACAGCACATACAGCAGCTCATGGTTGCCGATGCTCCGGCTGGCATAGTCTTTCATGCCCAGTGCGTTCTTGTTGGCACTCCAGTAGGCGTCGTTGTAGATCAGGCGCTCGCCGCGACCCAGCAGGCCGAGGAAGTCGATCACATCCGCAGGCTGTGGCTGGGCCTGGCCCAGGCGCTCCCGGGTGTAGATGAAGGCCAGCTGGAAGTGCACGGCACGCATGGCGTTGTCGGACTTGTTGGCCTTGGTCCAGAAGCGCTGGAACATGTCGGCTTGCAGAGCGTCGCCGGTCTTGCCAGTGGCGCGTGCCGCCTGGATGTCCAGGTAGAGCTTTTTATGGTCGATGCGCTCGCCGCTGTTGTTCTCGGCCCCGTTGGTGATGGCGTACTGGCGCAGGGCACTGGCATTGGCCAGGATGTTGTTGTCGCATTCCGCGGGGCAGCCGCCGCCGTCGGTGGTCAGCAGCGTCATATGGCGCATCACGGTGTTGTGGCCCAGCTCATGCCACCAGCCCCATCCGGGGGCAAGGCCTGCTGCGCCGTCCGAAGGATTGCCCGAGCACAGAAAGCCGCAGGCCGCCAGCCAGCCGACAAAATGCTGCACGCCGGGGGCGCGCTGGATGCTGCCGCTGCAATCCCAGCCCAACGTGGCGCAGACGTTGTTCACGTTGGCGCTGGCGCTCATATTGTTGTAGCCGTTGGCCAGGTGGTTGCTGTCGAAGATCATGCCCTTGAGGCGCTCCACGACATAGGTGCGCGGATGGTGGCTGCCGATGGCGCTTTGGGCATAGCCAATGGTCTGCTGCACCTCGCCCCCCACCATCTTGGAGGTCTGCCAGCCAAAGTCGCCGCGTTGCAGCGCCTGCACGGCCTCGTCGATCTCCTGTGCGCCGGGATTGCGCGTGAAGTCGAAATGCGCGTATTTGACGCTGCCGCGCACGCGCAGCTTGACCACGCTGCCGGCCTTGGCTCCCGAGTAGTTGAGAAACAGCGGACCGCCCCAGGCCGTGCTGTAGCTCAGCGTCTGGCCCGGGCTCAGGCGGGCCTGGTGCCCATCGGGAAAGCGCGGTCGGGTGTAGTTTTCCTGCGCCAGGGGATTGCCGCGCGTGCGGATATTGCCGACACGCAGCGCCAGCCCCGCATCCGCGGCATCCACGATCTGCACCTGCACGGTCTTGCCCGGCGCGGCGCCGCGGCCTATGGCCGTGCGGCCATCGGCCTGGGCAATGGTGACCTCGATGGTTTCCCAGCTGTCGCTGGTGGCCAGGCCGGTCGAGGCCTTGGGCATCCAGTCGGCAAAATTCAGCGGCGTGCTCTCATGGTCGCGCACCGCATAGCTCAGCGTGTCGGCCGCCATGGTGCGGAAAAAGGCGCTGGCATCGGAGCGTCGCACCTGCGCATAGTCCACCTGCTGGCGTGCCAGATCGGCCCAGAGCACCAGGCGGCGATGCGCCGCCATATAGGGCTTGAGATAGTAGTTGTCGGCAAACAGGTTGATGCCCTGGCCTTCCTGGCCGAGCAGATCGTTGCGGATGCCGTCGAGAGCGCCGATCAGGCTGGTGTCCGCAGAGAAATCGGCACTGCTGCCGTTTTTCAGGGCTGCGAGCGCAGACTCATGCGCCCCCAGCCTGTCGGCCGCCTGGCGCTGCTGGGCGGCGGTCCTGCCGCCGATCTGGTAGCCATCGGCGGGCGCCCAGTAGTTGCCGGCGTAGCCGCCCAGCGCCATGCCCATGGCCTGAAGCACCTGGCGGCCGCCGGCCGAGTCGCCCCAGTTGCTGTGCAGATAGATCACGCCCTTGCCGGCCTGCAGGTAGCGGCTGACCTGGTTGCTCAGCGATGCCGAGAACGGCGTGTCCTGGCCGAAGACAAAGACATCGATGCTTTCCCAGCAGCTGTTGGCGGGATCGGTGATGGCGCAGCTCACCATCTCGGCCTTGCTGCCCAGACGGGCGACCAGATTCGTGACCGAGGCCTGGCTGTAGTTCTGCGCAGCCAAGCGCAGCGTGGCCGGCAGCGGGCCTTGCGCCTTGCCGGTGACAAGCCAGGTGAAGCTGCGCTTGAACAGGGGCAGTTGCGCCTGATTGGCGCCCGAGGCGGTGGCGAGCTGTCCCATCAGATCTTTGCCATAGGCCAGGGCGCGGCCATTCTGGGCTGTTGCCATGCTGGCCAGCACATTGCCGTTGTTGGCCACCAGCAGCGGGCTGGCGCTGGTGGACAGCAAGGGGCTGACGCGCTGGCTGTTGTTACCGAAGTCCAGGGCCGCGGCAGTGCTGTCATCCAGTAGCTGGGCGAGCAGTCTTTGCTGCTGCAGCCGGGTTTGCTGGATTAGCTGCGTTGCCGATTGCAGCAGCTCCGTCTGGTCTTCGGTCTGCAGCAGGCGGCTGTCGCCGGCAAGCAAGGCCTGTTCGATGCGGCTGCTGGTCGGCGGCTCGGTGACCGGGGGCAGTACCGCAGGCGGATCGACTTCAGGAGGCGCAACCTCGGGAGGCGTGACGCCGGGAGTGCCGGGCTGTGCAGGGGTTTCGGTGCCAGGAGGCGTGGCGGGGGAGGAGTCGCCAGAGCCACCGCCGCCGCAGGCGGTCAGGGCAAGGCTTGCCAGGAGAGTCAGAGTCCAGCGTGGAAACATGAGTTTGGAAGTCAGGGCGCCGCAACTCGCAGTCATGCTGCGTTGCTACGGGTCAAGGAAAATACCTGTTTTTAGGTAGTGAGGCTGGCGTAAAGCCGATAAAGCGCGGCGCAGTGTAGCCTTGTCCGTGGGATTTATTGACCACAGCCCAACGAGACTGCCCAATCCCGAACAGGGTGTGGCAGCCAGCTATTGATTCAGCACAAATGCCAATAGCGAATAGGCTGCATCCAGGTGTTTTGTTAATAACCGAAGAGTCCTGAATGATGCAGGATTTTTCTTTAAGAAAAATGAATGAAAGCTTCGTATGAAGAAGGATTGATGCTTTTAATTTGATAGCAAAACAATTCAATGAAAAATCAGAATGTTTTATTTTGTAATTTATGTTTTAAATATGTGAATTATTTATTGATTTGGTATTTGGGGGCGCATTGATTTCAGCTTCGGAGTTTTCAGCTGGCGCAGCCCTGACTTGCTATTCACCCTGCTCAAGGCGGTAAAGAAAATGGGAGCCTGAGCTCCCATGTTTTTTCTGTCCGTGCCAATCCGCTTTATCGCCAGTACTGGCATTTGCTTTCCGCCTTGGTGGTCCAGATCTGCTCGGCAGGCAGCTTCTTGATGATCTTGTAATAGTCCCAGGTGCCCTTGGACTCGGCCGGTGACTTGACCTGCATCAGGTACATATCGTGCACATAGCGGCCGTCTTCACGGATGTAGCCCTGGCCGAAGAAGTCGTCGATCTTGGTGCTTTTCAAGGTGGCCATGACCTTGTCGGCATCGAGCGTGCCGGCTTTTTCCACGGCCTTGAGGTAGTTCATGGTGGCCGAGTAGTCGGCGGCCTGGATCTCGCTGGGGCGGCGCTGGGTCTTGGCCATGAAGGCGTCGGCAAACTTTCGCGAGCCGTCGTTCATGTCCCAGTACCAGGGGGCAGTGAACTGCATGCCTTCGGTGTTCTTCAGGCCCAGGCTGTGGATGTCGCTGAAGAAGACCAGCAGGCCGGCCAGCTTCATGTTCTTGGTGACGCCGAACTCCTTGGCCGCCTTGATGGAGTTGATGGTGTCTCCGCCGGCATTGGCCAGGCCCAGAATCTGCGCCTTGCTGTTCTGTGCCTGCAGCATGAAGCTGGAGAAGTCGCTGGCGTTGAGCGGCGTCTTGACCGAGCCCAGCACCTTGCCGCCGCGCGCTTCGATGATCTTGCTGGTGTCGGCTTCCAGAGCGTGGCCGAAGGCATAGTCGGCCGTCACGAAGAACCAGCTCTTGCCGCCCGTGTCTACCACGGCGCCGCCCGTGCCTTTGGCCAGGGCCACGGTATCGAAGGCGTAGTGGACGGTATAGGGGCTGCACTGTTCATTGGTCAGGGCCGAGCTGCCCGCGCCATTGTCGATAAAGACGCGTTTTTTCTCCTGCGCGACCTTGGCCATGGCCAGGGCCGTGGCGGAGTTGGTGCCGCCGAACACCAGGCTGATGCCTTGCGTGTCTATCCATTCGCGGGCCTTGCTGGCCGCGATATCGGCCTTGTTCTGGTGGTCGGCCGTCAGCAGCTCGATGGGCTTGCCCAGTACTTTGCCGCCAAAGTCGTCAATTGCCATCTGTATGGCAACGGCACCGTTCTTGCCTTCCACATCGGCATAAAGGCTGGACATGTCGGTGATGAAGCCGATCTTGACTTTTTCCTGTGCCATGGCGGGAGCCGCGAAGGCCGCCGTCAGGGCGAGAGCCAGCAGGGAAGCAGAGGGCGCAGACTGGGACAAGCGATGCATGGAGTCTCCTGAAAATTATGAGAAATGTGGAGAGAGCGTGCAGCGTCCGGTCGGCGGGTGGCCGCCGTCGCTGCATCGCAGCAAACATGCTAGGGGCGGCGATTGCGTCTGGCATCGGGGCAAGCACTTGCGGGAAATCCCAAGGGATACACCTGCTTTGATAGCTGCTTGCGCTTGCTGTTAATTGATTTCAGATGGATTGGTTGCTGAAATCCATGAATGAAAGTCGCAAGGTGCTTTTATTCTGATAGCGGTTGCAGCGAGATACCCGCAGCAGCCATGCCACGCCAGGGCCATGAAAAAAGCAGCCCTCAGGCTGCTTTGGTGGATGTTTTGGCAGGGATTGCACCTGGCGCTGCAGGCTATGCCGTGCGGGGAGCGCGAATCGCGGTCTTGGGGCGAAAGGCCTTGCAGATCTCGTCATGGGTCTCGAGGTAGGGGCCGCCGATCAGGTCGATGCAATAGGGCACGGCGGCAAAAATGCCGTTGACCTTTTGCTTGCCGTCCGCGTCCTTGAGACCTTCCAGCGTCTCGGCAATTGCCTTGGGCTGGCCAGGCAGATTGATGATCAGGCTGCTGCCGCGTATCACTGCCACCTGGCGCGAGAGGATGGCGGTGGGCACAAAGGCCAGGCTGATCTGGCGCATCTGCTCGCCAAAGCCCGGCATTTCCTTGTGGGCCACGGCCAGGGTGGCCTCGGGCGTCACATCGCGCAGCGCGGGGCCGGTGCCACCGGTGGTCAGCACCAGGCTGCAGCCTGCATCGACCAGCTCGATCAGCGCCGCGCTGATGCCGGCCTGCTCGTCGGGAATCAGGCGCGGCTCGAACTGGATGGGGTTCTTGAGCGCGCGGCTCAGCCATTCCTGCAGCGCGGGTAGGCCCTTGTCTTCATAGACGCCGCTGCTGGCGCGGTCGCTGATGGAGACAATGCCGATCTTCACGGCATCGTGAAGATATACGGGCGCATCACTCATCGCCGTCGTCCTCGGCAGCCGCACCGGCCTTGCCGGCGCTGGCCAGTTGCTCGCGCACCAGCTGGAACAGGTCGCGGTAGGCGCGGCCCTTGCTGACTTCCTTGGGCTCGGCATCGGGGCCGGAGGCAGCGGCCGCAGCGGCGGCTTGCTCCTTGGCCTTGTCGATGTCCTTGCGCGACTGGCGGATCAGCGAGCGCAGCTGCTGCACATCGGTGCCGGGGAAATGCTCCAGCCAGATGGACAGTGCCGCTTCCTCGACGATCAGGCGGTCGCGCCATTGCTCGGCCACCTGCAGCGACATTTTTTCGCTGGCCGATCCATTGCGCTGCTCGTCCAGTGCCTGCTTGACGGCCGCAACCTGTTCCGGCGTCAGCTTGCGCATGAGCTTGCCCACGTACTGGAGCTGGCGGCGCTTGCCTTCGAAGTTGGTGATGCGCTTGGCCTCGGCCAGCGCGTCGACCAGTTGGTCGGACAGCTGCAGGCGTTTGAAGAGGTCGCTGCGCAGCGTCATCAGCTCCTTGCCCAGATCCTGCAGCGCATCACTTTCGCGCTTGAGGTCGGTCTTGGTGGAGTCGTAGGTGCCTTTGAGTTCGGCCTTCAGCTCAAGGTCCAGCTCGCTGCCTTCGGCAACGAACTTTCCGCGAACAAAATAGCCTTTGGTGGGTTTGCGTGACATGGTAAGGGGGCAATATCGGTGGCAGCGCAGAGGGCGCCGCAGTGGCGGCTATCATATCCGCCGCTATGAAAAAACCTCGCTCCAGCAATACAAGC
Source organism: Comamonas thiooxydans (assembly GCF_002157685.2). NCBI lineage: Bacteria > Pseudomonadati > Pseudomonadota > Betaproteobacteria > Burkholderiales > Comamonadaceae > Comamonas > Comamonas thiooxydans. Next base: position 4,351,262 of record NZ_AP026738.1, on the reverse strand, counting down.
ACTTCCAGTGCACAGGCCCAATCCGCACCGCAAGCCGGTTTCAGCTTCAGCCAAGCCTTTTTCGAGGGGCTGGTGGACCAGGCTCTGCAGCATGCCAAGAAGCTGGGGGCGACGGACGCAGGCGCCGAGGCTTCCGAAGGCTGCGGCCTGTCGGTCAGCGTGCGCAAGGGCCAGCTGGAGACCGTGGAGCGCAACCGCGACAAGTCGCTGGGCGTGACCGTCTATCTGGGCCAGCGCCGGGGCAATGCCAGCACCTCGGACTTCTCTGAAGCCGCCATCAAGCAGACCGTGCAGGCCGCCTATGACATCGCGCGCTTCACGGCCGAAGACCCGTTTGCGCGTCTGCCCGACAGCGCCGATATCGCGCTGCCCGGCACGCACCGTGATCTGGAGCTGTTCCACCCCTGGGACATTACCAGCGAGCAGGCCGCCGAGATGGCACTGCGCTGCGAGGAGGCCGCCTTCAAGACCCACCGCCGCGTGAGCAACAGCGAGGGTGCGGGCGTCTCGGCCCAGCAAAGCCATTTCTTCACGGCCCATACCAACGGTTTTCGTGGCGGCTACGCCAGCTCGCGCCACAGCATGTCGGTGGCGCCCATCGCCAAGCTGCCCGGCAAGAATGGCGAGATGCAGCGCGATTACTGGTACAGCTCCATGCGCAATGCTGCCGATCTGGCCTCGCCAGAGGCCGTGGGCCGCTACGCCGCAGAGCGCACGCTGAGCCGTCTGGGCAGCCGCAAGATCCCGACCACCGAATGCCCGGTGCTGTTCGAGTCTCCGCTGGCCGCCGGCCTGCTGGGCAGCTTTGTGCAGGCCGTCAGCGGCAGCGCGCTCTATCGCAAGAGCACGTTCCTGCTGGACTCCATGGGCAAGCCCATCTTCCCCAAGCACATCGATATCGAGGAAGACCCCTTCGTTCTGGGCGGCAAGGGCAGCTCGCCCTTTGATGAAGAGGGCGTGCGCGTGCAGGCTCGCAAGGTGGTCGATGCCGGCCGCGTGGAAGGCTATTTCCTGTCCAGCTACTCGGCGCGCAAGCTGGGCATGAAGACCACGGGCAATGCCGGCGGCTCGCACAATCTGGTCATGACTTCGCGCCGCACCAAGGCGGGCGACGATCTGGATGCCATGCTCAAGAAGCTGGGCACGGGCCTGTTCGTGGTCGAGCTGATGGGCCAGGGCGTGAACTATGTGACCGGCGATTATTCCCGTGGTGCCAGCGGCTTCTGGGTGGAGAACGGCGAGATCGCTTTCCCCGTGGACGAAATCACGATCGCGGGCAACCTCAAGACCATGTTCAAGGGCATCGAGGCCATCGGAGCCGATGCCTATAACTATGGCGCCAAGACCGTGGGCTCCATGCTGATCAATCGCATGAAGGTGGCCGGCAGCTGATCGCTTCGGATCGCTCCATGAAAAAAGCAGCCCGGTGGCTGCTTTTTTCATTTGACTGCATCAGCTCTCGGCTGCGGCCTGAACTATGCAGTGCGAGAGTTTCTCGAAATGCTTGTGGGCATCGGCACTGAGCTCGATTTGCTTGCGTCTGGCATCCTCGGTATCGGCCAGCAGAATCCAGCCTTTCTGGCGCATGGATTTCAAGCGGGTGTGAATCGTGGCCGGGGACCCGAGTTCACGCTGGGCCATCAGGTCCCGGACGCAAAGACGCTCCTGGCGCGTGCCGGCATTGGCGATTTGCTCCAGCAGGCGTTCCTCCAGTGGATCCAGTGCGGGCAGCACTGGCAGGTTGCGGATGGTCGCTGCCAGGTGCAGAAAGCGTAAATAGATATCGGCAGACAGGGACTTTGGCATGAGGAGGCAAAAACAGACGACGCGCCGCTAACGAAGAGCGAATAAACGGCGCTCATAATACTGTGCAGACAGTGAACAGGCTCGGCGGCAGCGCATGAAGAACATTTGGACGCAATTTTCGGTGGCGGTTATCACGGCTTTGCTGTTCCTGGCGATGCTGGCTCTTAATCAGTGGATTTTCTCCGAACTGGAATTTGTCAGGGGCGTCAACTGGATTTACCTGCCTGCAGGCGCTCGTCTGCTTTGTACCCTGCTTTTCGCGGAGGCGGGCGTGGTTGGGCTTTTCGTCGTGTCATGGCTGGTCTGCAACTTCTACTTTTTCCCGGATGACTGGCTGCGGGCATTTGCGGGCGGCATCATGGCCACGCTTGCCCCTTATGGCACTTATTGCGCAGCTCGCAAATGGATGGGGCTCGGGCGATCTCTCAGTGATCTCACGCCGCATCGCCTGCTGTGGCTCAGTGTCATTTACGGACTGAGCAATGCCTTGCTGCACCAGGCCTGGTCCGTCGTCATAGGGGATGGTTTTCAGCTGGACCAGCTTCTGGTGATGATTCTGGGCGACTTCAGCGGCACTTTGATCGTCCTGTATGTATTCAAGGCCTTGCTCATGCTGCCGATCAAAATGGACCGGTATCTGCTCAAGTAAGACCGTTTGCAGTCCCGGTGTTGGATTTGACCGCTTTTGCAGCCAGCCATGACTGATGGCAAGTCATACTAGGGGGCTCGGTCTAGAAAATCCAATATCAGTTGTTAGTGTCATGAGTTCTGCATCCTCACCCACCTCCGGCATGAGTCGTCCGGACTGGCTCAGCGCCATCATCGTCATCGTGGTCTGGGGTCTTAATTTCGTGGTCATGAAGTGGGGGCTGGCCAAGCTCTCGCCCCTGCTGCTGTGCGCGCTGCGCTTTGCCGCGGCATCTCTGCCATTTCTGCTGTTCGTGCGTCCGCCCAAAAACCTTTCCTGGGGTCTGCTGGCCGCCTACGGTCTGGTGCAAGGGGTCGGGCAGTTCGGCCTGCTGTTCACGGGCATGAAGCTGGGCATGCCTGCCGGCATGGCATCCGTGGTGCTTCAGACCCAGGCTTTCATCACCATGCTGCTGGCGGCTGCGTTCTTGCACGAGAAACCGCAGCGCTGGCAATGGCTGGGCTTGCTCGTCGCTCTTGCAGGGCTGCTGCTGATCGGTGCAGCCCATGGTGAGGGGACATCGGATATGACGCTGATCGGTTTTGTGCTGACCGTGGGCGCCGCTGCCATGTGGGCCGGCTCGAACCTGCTGACGCGGATGGCGGCCAAGCAAGGCTCGTATGAGCCGGTGTCCTTCATCGTCTGGACCAGCGTTTTCCCCATGTTGCCGCTGCTGTTGCTGTCCCTGTGGGTGGATGGTGCGGATTCGGTGGCTTCGCAGCTGCAGTCCATTGGCTGGAGCGAGCTTGGGGTGATCGCCTATCTGGCTTTTTTGTCCACCTTGCTGGGCTATGGTCTGTGGACGCGGTTGCTGCAGCGCTATGCGGCCAGCACCGTGGCCCCTTTGTCGCTGCTGGTGCCGGTGATCGGCCTGCTGTCGGCCATGCTGCTGCTGGGAGAAGCACCCAATGGCCTGCAGTGGCTGGGTACGATGGGCGTTCTGCTGGGCATGGTGGTCAACCAGTTTGGCGGCAAATGGCGGCGCTGAGACCCCGGCTGGCTGATAGCAGGGCACGCCGCTACTCCGCCGGAGCGGTCTGTGACTGCCCGGCAGAGTACTTTGCCAGCGCAGCACAGGCTCGCAAGTCAAGAGCTGTTGTCGATCGAAGTTTTTTTGAACACTTGGCCTGAATCACGAATATTGAATCTCGTTTTCGTCATTATTATTGCCAGCATCCAGATAAAAGCATGACTTTTCCATTCCGGATTTGAGCCGGCCTGGGATGCGAATATGCAAAGGAATGATGATGCGAGAGGGAGATATTGGCGCGATGCCTCCTGAGCTGCAGCTGGCCCAGCTGCAGGCCTTGGACAGGGTCATGGCCATGGCTGAATTTGGCCTGGATGGGTCGTTGCACCGTGCCAATGACAACTATCTGCAGCTCATGGGCTTTACGCGTGAGCAGTCTCTGGGCCGCCCACATCGCAGCTTTTGCTCTGCGCGTCTGGCCGACAGTGCCAGGTATCGGGAAATCTGGACGCATCTGTGCGCAGGCAATGCCTACTCCGGAGTGGTGGAGCGACTACGCAGCGATGGCAGCAGTTGCTGGCTGGAGGCTACCTATTCACCGGTGATGGATGCCCAGGGCCGGGTGATGCATATCCTGAAGATCGCTACCGACGTCACGCAGCGGCGAGCCCGGGAGCAGGCGCAGCAGGAGCACTTGCGTCGCTTGTCCCTGGTGGCCGATGCCTCCGATACGGCAGTGGTCATCAGTGATGGAAGCTCACGCATCGTGCATGTCAACGGCGGCTTTACGCGCATGTTTGGCTGGCGCACCGAGGAGGTTGCGGGGCGCATGCCGATTGCCTTGCTGGCTCCTCAGGCGTCCGAGGACTTTGTGGACCACTATCGCTCGGAATTGCGCGCCGGCAAGCCTGTGGGGCGCGAGGAAATCGTGGTCGGCAAGCATGGGCAGCGCTACTGGGCCAAGGTCATCAGCAACCCCATCCTCGACGCGGACGGGCGCTGGCAATACACGGTTTCGATGCTGACCGATATCACGCGTTCCAAGATGCATGAGGCCTTGCAGCACCGCGTGCTGGAAGCCATGGCGCGCGAGCGGCCGCTGGTGGAGGTGCTGGAGATGGTGTGCCTGGAGGTCGAGAGGATTGCTCCGGAGGTGACGGCATCGATTCTCGAGGTGGATGCCCAGGGTCTGCTCCATCCGCTGGCCGGACCGAGCCTGCCGCATTCTTATTCAGCGCTGCTAGACGGGGTGGCCATAGGACCGAATGTGGGTTCCTGCGGAACGGCGGCCTGGCGCAACGCGCCGGTACTGGTGGACGATATTGCACATGATCCGTTGTGGACGGATTTCAAGCACCTGATCCTGCCGCTGGGGTTCAAAGCCTGCTGGTCCACTCCCATCTGCAACAGCGGCGGCAAGCCGATCGGTACATTCGCGTTCTATTACCGGGAGCAACTGACCGGGGATGCCTCGGCTTTTCACCAGCAACTGGTGGATGCCTGCATCCATCTGTGCGCCCTGGCGCTGGAGCGTGAGCTGTCGCGCGCGCGCATTCGTCAGCTGGCTTTCTACGACGGCCTGACCGGATTGCCCAATCGAAGCCTGCTGCAGGCCAAGGCCGATCAGGCGATTGCGTCAGCTGCCGGCAATGACGAACAGTTGGCGGTGCTGTTCATCGACCTGGACCGGTTCAAGCAGGTCAATGACTCTCTGGGTCATCCTGTGGGGGATGAATTGCTGCGCAATGTCGCGACGCGATTACAGCGTGTGCTGCGCAGCTCCGATATTGCCGGGCGTTTGTCGGGTGACGAGTTTGTTGCCGTGCTTCCGCAATGCGATGCGGAGCATGTGGCCAATACCATCGAACGCCTGCAGGAGTTGCTGGCAGAGCCCCTGAATATTGCCGACACCTCGCTGGCCATATCCGCCAGCGTGGGCATTGCAATGTTTCCCATGGACGGCCGGGATATGGAGACCCTGGTGCACCGTGCCGACATGGCCATGTACCAGGCCAAGAGCAAGGGGCGCGGCCGTTTCTGTTTCTTCAGCAGCGAAATGAACCGCTTGGCACAGGAGCGTCTGGCATTGGAGACTGCGCTGCGCAAGGCGCTCAAAAGCGGCGGCCTGCGCCTGCACTATCAGCCTCAGATCGAAATGGCCACCGGCCGTCTGTATGGCGTGGAGGCCCTGGCGCGCTGGACCCATGCCGAGCTGGGCGAGATCTCGCCTGCCCGCTTTATCCCGCTGGCCGAAGAGTGCGGGCTGATCGCCGATCTGGGAAGCTGGGCACTGGAAGAGGCCTGTCGCCAGCTGTCGCAGTGGCGGGCCAAGGGGATGGAAGTCCCCGCGGTGTCGGTCAATCTGTCGCCATCGAGCTTTCACAATCTGGATTTGCCACGGATGATCGCCGACACGCTGGACCGAAACGATCTGGTGCCGCAGGACCTGACCCTGGAGCTGACGGAAAGCATTTTGCTGGACACCAACCCCAGCACCATGAAGACCATCAACGAGGTGCATGCGCATGGCGTGCGCCTGTCCATGGATGATTTCGGCACCGGCTACTCCAGCCTCAGCTATCTGCGCCGCCTGCCGGTCAGCGAACTCAAGCTGGATCGCAGCTTCGTGGCCGATCTTGAACATGACGAGGCGGCGCGGGCGTTGAGCAGTGCTATTTTGGGCATTGGCAAGAGTCTGCACCTGACCGTGGTGGCGGAAGGCGTGGAGACGCCAACGCAGAGCGTGATGCTGTGCGAGCAGGGCTATCCGGTGGCGCAAGGCTTTCTGTTCGCCCGGCCGCTGGCTCCGAAGGAGTTTGAGCATTGGCTGGCTGCCAACCCGGCTTCCCCGGTGCCGACCGCGCCAGGCGCCGTCGCCGCATGAACGTGCCGTGCAGAGGTTCGGCACAGATCGCTCCGGCAGCGATGAAATGATGTGCAGATGTGGCTGAGAGGCCACGCGCATTGTGATGCTGCCCTGGTTTTGGCGGCTGTGCGGCATCTTCGTCAGGATATGCGAGCGTGGTTGAAGCTTCTGCGTGGTGCGGCAAGGCTTCAGTAGGCGGCTCCTGGCAGTGCCGGGGCCACCACCGTGGAGCCGGCAAACTGGCTACGCAGCTTGCGCGCGGCATTCACGAACATCAACACATCCACGCCCACGGCCACAAAGCTGCAGCCGAGTTGAAGGTAGCGCTGTGCCAGCGCGGGGTCCGAGGTCAGCGTACCTGCAGCCTTGCCGCTGGCAACAATGGTCCGCATCGCTGCCTCGATGGCGGCCTGCACCTCGGGGTGGCCGGGGTTGCCGCGGTGGCCCATGGAGGCGGCCAGGTCGGCAGGGCCTATGAAGACGCCATGCACGCCGTCCACGGCGCAGATGGCTTCGAGATTTTTCAGGGCCGTGGTGGTCTCGGCCTGCACCAGCAGGCAGACCTCGTCGTCGGCCACATTCAGATAGTCGGTGCGGCTGCTCCACTGAGAGGCACGTCCCACGGCACTGCCGACGCCGCGCACGCCCAGGGGCGGGTATTGCGTGGCGGCCACGATGGCGCGCGCTTGGTCTGCCGTGTCCACCATGGGCACGAGCAGCGTCTTGACGCCGATGTCCAGCATCTGCTTGATCAGGGCCGTGCTGCCTTCCACGACTCGCACCACCGGCTGAGCCGGGTGCGGGGCCACGGCCTGCAGTGCGGCCAGGGTGCTGCGCAGATCGTTGGGCGCATGTTCGCCGTCGATCAGCAACCAGTCATAGCCTGTGGTGGCGGCAGCTTCGGCCAGGTAGGGGGCGGCCATGGACAGCCATAGCCCGATCTGGGGCTGGCGTGCGGCGATGGCGGTCTTGAAGGGATTCAGTGCGGGCATGGGGGGCTCGATTCAGTGAAAGGGCGGAGTGCAGGTGAATAGGCGTGGCGCCTGTAACTGGCGCGGCACAAGCCGGAGACGCCAAGCAAGGGCCTGGGCTGGCCGCGCCGCTCCTCAGGGAGGTGTCCTGCATTCAATCCAATCCACCTTGGCAGACGTATTTGATGTGCAGGTAATCGTCGAGCCCGTGGGTCGAGCCTTCGCGGCCGTAGCCTGACTCCTTGACGCCGCCAAAGGGGGCTGCCTCGGCGGCCAGCGCGCCTTCGTTGACGCCCACGATGCCCGATTCCAGGGCATCGGCGACGCGCCAGATGCGGCGTATGTCCTGGCTGTAGAAGTAGGCGGCCAGGCCGAACGGCGTGTCGTTGGCTGCGGCGATGACCTCGGCCTCGTCGTCGAACATGGTCAGCGGTGCCACGGGGCCGAAGGTTTCTTCGCAGGCGCAGGCCATGGAGGCCGTGGCGCCCGAGAGCACGGTGGGGGCGTAGTAGGTGGGGCCCAGATCCGTCAGGCGCTTGCCGCCCGTGAGCACCTTGGCGCCCTTGGCCACCGCGTCCTCCACATGGCGGGCGATCTTCTCGACCGCGCGGTCGTTGATCATGGGGCCGATCTGCGAGGCCGGGTCGCTGGCCGGGCCCACGTGCAGGGCTGCCACACGGGCGCTGAGCTGATGGGCAAAGGCCTCGTGCACCGAGCGGTGCACAAAGACGCGATTGGGGCAGACGCAGGTCTGGCCGCCGTTGCGGAACTTGGCAGCCATGAAGCCGTCCACGGCCGCAGCCACATCGGCGTCCTCGAAGACGATGAAGGGCGCGTTGCCGCCCAGTTCCAGCGAAAGCTTTTTGAGCGTGTCGGCGCTGCGGCGCGCCAGATGCTTGCCCACGGGCGTGGAGCCGGTGAAGGTGATCTTGCGCACGCGGCTGTCGTCCAGCCACTGATCCACCACCTCGGGCGTGCGCTCGCGCGAGGCTGTGACGATGTTGAGCACGCCGGCAGGCACGCCGGCTTCATGTGCCAGCAGCACCAGGGCCAGCGAGGTCAGCGGCGTGTCCTCGGCCGGCTTGCAGACCACGGTGCAGCCCGCAGCCAGGGCCGGCGCGATCTTGCGCGCGATCATGGCGGCCGGGAAGTTCCAGGGCGTGATGGCGGCGACCACGCCCACGGGCTCGCGCAGGGCGAACATGCGCCGGCCCGGCACGGGGGCGGGAATGACTTCGCCATTCATACGCGTGGCGGCTTCGCCGAACCATTCGATATAGCTGGCGGCATAGGCGACTTCTCCCCGGCCTTCGGCCAGGGGCTTGCCCTGCTCCAGCGAGATCAGCGTGCCCAGATCGTCCTGATGGGCCAGCACCAGGTCGTTCCAGCGCTTGATGATGGTTGCGCGCTGCTTGGCCGGCAGCTTGCGCCAGGCAGGCAGCGCAGCCAGGGCGGCATCCACGGCGGCGCGCGCATCGGCCGCACCTGAATCGGGTACGTCGGTGATGGTGTTGCCCGTGGCTGGATCGGTCACGGCAAAGCTGGCGCCGCTGGCAGCAGGCGTCCAGGCGCCGGCGATGAAGTTGGCGCTGCGCTGCAGTTCGGTGCGTTGCAGTCTGAGTGGCGTGGCGTTCATGGTGAAAATCGCAGAAAGTGAAGGTCGGATAAGAGCGGAAAGCTCTGGAAGATGCGTTTTCTTTAGCTCACGATGCCCAGATGCCAGGGCACGAATTCATGGTCGCCCAGTCCCAGGGCTTCGCTCTTGGTCTGCTCGCCGCTGGCGTGGCGCAGGATCTGTTCGAAGATCTGCTGGCCCAGCTCGGGCACGGTCAGCTCTCCGTCCACGACCACCCCGCAGTTGATGTCCATGTCCTCTTCCAGGCGCGTGAACATGGGCGTGTTGCTGGCCAGCTTGATGGTGGGCGCAGGCTTGCTGCCGAACATGGAGCCGCGGCCCGTGGTGAAGCAGATCAGCTGGGCGCCGCTGGCGATCTGGCCCGTGGAGGCCACGGGGTCGTAGCCCGGCGAGTCCATGAAGACAAAGCCGTGTTCGGTGATGGGCTCGGCGTATTCATAGACGGCGCGCAGCGGCGTGGTGCCGCCCTTCATGGCGCTTCCCAGGGATTTTTCAAAGATGTTGGCCAGGCCGCCGGCCTGGTTGCCATGACCGACCACGCCGTTGAATTGGGCGTTCTGGCCGGCTGCGTAGCGTTCCCACCAGGCCAGGCGGTCCAGCAGCTTCTGGCCGACTTCGGGACTGATGGCGCGGCGCGTGAGCATGAACTCCACGCCGTGGATCTCGGGCGTCTCGGACAGGATGGCCGTGCCGCCGTGGCGCACCAGGATGTCCATGGCCGCGCCCAGGCCGGGGTTGGCCGTGATGCCCGAAAAGCCGTCCGAGCCGCCGCATTCCAGGCCGATCTTGAGGTGGCTGGCAGCGACGGTGCTGCGCTGGGCCTGGTTGGCGATGGGCAGCATTTCTTCGATGGCGGCGATGCCTGCCTCAATAGTGGCGCGCGTGCCGCCCACTTCCTGCATCACCAGGGTGCGCAGCAACTGGCCCTCCTTGAGGCCTTGCGAATCCACCAGGGCATCAACCTGGTTGCGTTCGCAGCCCAGGCCCACGATGAGCACGCCCGCCAGGTTGGGGTGGCGGGCGTAGCCTGCCAGGGTACGGCGCAGCACGTCGAAGTGCTCGCTGGGCGAGGACATGCCGCAACCGCTGCTCTGGGCAAAGGCGGCCACGCCGTCCACATTGGGAAAGGCGGCCAGCCGCTCGGGCGTGAAGTGGGCGGCGATGCGCTTGATCACGGTGGCCGAGCAGTTGACCGAGGACAGGATGCCGATGAAGTTGCGCGTGCCCACGCCGCCGCCCGCTCGCACAAATCCCTGAAAAGTGGCGCGCTCGCTCTCGGGAACGTACTCCACGGGCCGCACGTCGGCCCCGAACGACGGGTCTCGGTAGTAGTCGACCAGCTTGAGGTTGTGGCTGTGCACATAGTCGCCGGGCTCCAGGTCGCGTGTGGCGACGCCGATCACCGTGTCGTACTTCTTCACCTGCTCGCCCTCGGCGATGCGGCGTGCCGCGATCTTGTGGCCGGCCGGCACCTGGGCGCGCGTGCGCACTCCCAGCTCGGGAATGTCCTGGCCCAGGGCCAGGGCGGTCTTGGCCACCAGCACATTGTCGTTGGGGTGCAGGTGCAGCAGGGAAGAAGAGGAGGAGAGCATCTTGGAGTCCGGGGATGGCGGGCCTGAGGCGGTGGGGACCCGGCGCGTCAGCGCATCAGGTCGCGCAGTTTGAGTTTGTCGATGAGCACGGTTTCCTTCTGGTAGACCGTGTTCACATACTTGGCGTAGTCGGGGCCGTCCAGGTAGAGCAAGGGTGCGTCCAGCCTGTCGGCTACGGACTTGAACTCGGGACTGGCCACGGCCTGGCGAAAGGCATCGCGCAGCTTGGCTTCGACAGCGGGCGGCAGGCCCTTGGGCGCGCCGATGCCGTTGGGCGCATCGACGACCACGTTGTAGCCCAGGTCCTTGAGCGTGGGCACGTCCTTGAAACGCGGCGTGCGCTGCTCGCCCCAGGTGGCCAGCAGGCGCAGCTTGCCGGCTTCGACATGGGGGGCCCAGGAGCTGGAGTCGGCCAGCGCGTCCACATGGCCGCCCAGCACTCCCTGCAGCGCCTCGGCGCCGCCCTTGTAGGGCACATGGCTGAGCTGGATGCCTGCTGCGGCCGCAAACTCCTCCATGCCCACATGGGTGGCGCCGCCCACGCCGGCGTGGGCGTAAGTGATGCTGCCGGGCTTGGCCTTGGCGGCGGCGACGAAGTCCTGCAGGGTCTTGAAGTGCGAGTTGGCCGGTACGGCGATGCCGAAGGTCTGGCCCGAGGTGCGCGCGATATAGGTGTAGTCCTTGCGCGGATCGGCCTGCAGCGTGCCCAACTGGGAGAAGCGCGTGACCGAGATCGGGATCTGGCCGATGGTGTAGCCGTCGGGCTTGGCCGAGGCCAGAGCCTTGGAGCCGATCATGCCCGAGGCTCCGGCGCGGTTTTCCACGGCAATTGCCTGGCCCAGGATGCGGCTGGCCACGGTGCACAGCGCGCGCATGGACTGATCGGCCGTGCCGCCGGCAGGCCAGGGGCAGATGAAGGTGATGGGGCGCTCGGGCCAGGTCTGGGCCAGCAGGCGGGTGGAACTGCCGAGCGTGGCTGCGCCGATGGCGCCGAGCACAAAGCTGCGTCGGCTGCTGCGTGGGAGGATCATCGCTTGTCTCCTGTCGTTATTTGAACTGCCAACCCCGATTGTTCAAAACTGCTCCATGACAATCCAATGAAAAGATAGACTCTCTTCATAACTATTAGGTAATGAAGCCCCATGAGCAAGATCGATCGTGTGCTGCGATCCAACCTCAAGCTGCGCCATCTGCAGCTGCTGGTGGCGCTGGACCAGTTCCGCCACCTGGGTCGTGCGGCCGAGTTTCTGGCCGTGACCCAGCCCGCCGTCTCCAAGACCCTGGCCGAGGTCGAACGCATGCTGGGCATGGCGCTGTTCGAGCGCTCCACGCGCGGCACCGAACCCACGGCAGCCGGTGTCAGCATGGTGCGTTTTGCGCGCTCGGTGCTGGCCGGTTTCGAACGCACACGCGACGAGATGGCTGCCGAGGCCAGCGGTGCCCGCGGGCGCACCAGCGTGGGCGCCATGGTGGTGGCCACGCCAGTGCTGCTGGCGAGCGCCGTGGAGCGGCTCAAGGCGCGTTCGGACCAGACCACGGTGATGGTGGAGGAGGGGGATCTGACGCGCTTGCTGCCCAAGCTGCGCCTGGGCGAGCTGGATCTGTTTGTCGGACGGCTGGAGCCCGGCTATGCCGCGCCCGACCTGGAGACCGAGGCGCTGTACGACGATCCCATGGTGGCCGTGGTGCGGCCCGGCCATGCGCTGCTGGCGCCGGGCGCGGCCAGCTGGCAGGCCCTGGCGGACCAGCCCTGCGTGCTGCCGCCGCCCTGGGCCTCGCTGCGCGTGAAGCTGGAGCAGCAGTTCTATGCCCACGGCCTGCATCCGCCGGCCGACATCGTGGAGAGCGCGTCCTTTCTCTCGCAGCTGACCTTTGTGCACCAGCGCGGCGCCGTGGCCTTCATGGCGCGTGGCGTGGCCCGCAGCCATGCTGCCCTGGGTACGTTGGCCATGCTGGATCTGGTAGTGCCCATCGATCTGCCGCCCGTGGGGCTGATCACCTTGCGCGGCCAGCCGCTGACGCCGACCACGGGCTTGCTGGTCGAATGCCTGCGCGAGGTGGCGGGCGAGTTGGGCTGAGCCTGGTATGAGCCTGATATGGGGCGGGCTGGCCCTCTGGGGCCGCTCCGCTTTGGCGTGCTACCGTGATGCAATCCTTGTCCCATGTCTTGAGCCTTGTGCCGTACATGGTTCCAGGTCCAACCATGGAGACCCATCTATGAATGCCTTGCCGCCCATGCCTGCACCTCCGGCCGGGCCCGTCAGCGGCCCCGAGGCTTCGGCTCTGATCGACGCCAGGATTGCCAGCCTGGATGACTGGCGCGGCGCCACGCTGGCCCGCGTGCGCGCGCTGATCCGCGAGGCCTTGCCCGCCGTGGTGGAAGAGCTCAAATGGCGCGGCACGCCCGTATGGTCGCAGGACGGCATTCTTTGCACGGGCGAGACCTACAAGGCCGTGGTCAAGCTGACCTTCGCGCATGGTGCGGCTCTGGCCGACCCGGCCGGCCTGTTCAATGCCAGCCTGGAGGGCGGCACGCGCCGGGCCATCGACCTGCATGTCGGCGAAGCGCTCGACGGCGCAGCGTTTCAGGCGCTGGTGCAGGCCGCTGCGCAGCGCAATGCCCAGGCCCGTTTGGCCAGAAAATCGGCTTCGCAAGCCAAAGCCAAACCGCGGCCTGCAGCCTAGCTCGCCGCAGCCGGTGGCCCTGGGCGTGCAGGCGTGCAAAAGCACCCCGGTGCAGGTTCAGCCTGCGCGGGGTGCTTCTTATCTTGAATCGGGCCGGCTGGGGCCAGCCCGGAGTCATCAGGCGTTGGCGATGGCCGCGGCGATGGCTTCGCCCACCTCGGTGGTGTTGGCCTTGCCGCCCAGATCGGGCGTCAGCGGACCGGCCTTGATCGTGTGCTCGATGGCGGCCACGATGGTGTCGTGGGCCTGGCGCCAGACACCTTCGCTGCGACCCAGGAAGTCCAGCATCAGCGCGCCTGACCAGACCATGGCGATGGGGTTGGCGATGTTCTTGCCGTAGATGTCGGGTGCCGAGCCGTGCACGGGCTCGAACAGCGAGGGGAAGTTGCGGTCGGGGTTGAGGTTGGCCGACGGCGCCAGGCCGATGGTGCCCGTGGTGGCAGGGCCCAGGTCGGACAGGATGTCGCCAAACAGATTGGTGGCGGCCACCACGTCGAAACGGCCGGGCTGGAGCACGAAGCGCGCGGTCAGGATGTCGATGTGCTGCTTGTCCAGCGTGACTTCTGGATAGGCCTTGGCCACCTCGTCGGCGCGCTTGTCCCACCAGGGCATGCTGATGGCGATGCCGTTGCTCTTGGTGGCCAGGGTCACATGCTTCTTGGCGCGGCTCTGGGCCAGATCGAAGGCGTACTTGAGCAGGCGGTCGGCACCCTTGCGCGAGTAGACCGATTCCTGGATCACGATCTCGCGGTCCGTGCCTTCGAACATCACACCGCCCAGCGAGGTGTATTCGCCCTCGGTGTTCTCGCGCACCACGTAGTAGTCGATGTCACCGGGCTTGCGGCCGGCCAGGGGGCAGGGCACGCCTTCGAACAGGCGCACCGGACGCAGGTTGATGTACTGGTCGAATTCGCGGCGGAACTTGAGCAGCGAGCCCCACAGCGAGACATGGTCGGGCACGGTGGCGGGCCAGCCCACGGCGCCGAAGAAGATGGCATCCATGTCCGAGAGCTGGGCCTTCCAGTCGTCAGGCATCATCTGGCCGTGTTCGGCGTAGTAGTCGCAGTGGGCCCAGTCGAAATGGTGGAACTCCAGCGGCAGGTCAAAGCGCTTGGCTGCGGCTTCCAGCGCGCGCAGGCCTTCGGGCATGACTTCCTTGCCGATGCCGTCGCCGGCGATGACTGCAATCTTTTTGGGAGTGGACATGGTGCTTCCTCGTGAATGTGTTGCGGTATTCTGCACCTTGCATATCTGAATACAATTGACTGATCGTGGCCTGATTGTTTACAGATCGTGCAGAAAATGCCCTCGCCCGAAGACCTGCGCGTCTTCACCACCGTGGTGCGCAAAGCCAGCTTTGCCGAGGCTGCGGCCGCGCACAATGCTTCGCCGGCCTTTGTCAGCAAGCGCATCCGCCTGCTGGAGCAGGAGCTGGGCGTGAAGCTGCTGCATCGCACTACACGGCGGGTCGCTGTCACGGAGCAGGGCGAGCGCGTCTACCACTGGGCGCAGCGCATTCTGGACGAGGTCGAGCATCTGCTGCAGGAGGTGGATGTGACGCGCCGCCAGCCGCGCGGCCTGCTGCGGGTGTCCACCAGTTTCGGCTTTGGCCGCAATGTGGTGGCGCCCGCGCTGTCGCAGCTGATTGCGCAATATCCGGCGCTGCAGCTGCGCCTGGAGGTGTTTGATCGCATCGTCGATGTCGCGGCCGAGGGCTTCGATCTCGATGTGCGCGTGGGCGACGAGATTGCGCCGCACCTGATTGCGCGGCATCTGGCCGACAACCATCGCGTGCTGTGCGCTGCCCCGGCCTATGTGCAGCGGCGTGGCAGTCCGCGCACGCTCGACGAACTGGCCGCGCATGACTGCCTGGTCATCAAGGAGCGTGACCATCCCTTCGGTGTCTGGAAACTGCGCTCGGGCAATCAGGAGCGCAGCGTGAAAGTGACCGGGCCGCTGTCCACCAATCATGGCGAGATGGCCGTGCAATGGGCCCGTGACGGCCATGGCATCGTGCTGCGCTCGCTCTGGGATGTGGCGGCTGATCTGCAGGCCAGCAGCCTGTTGCAGTTGCTGCCCGAGTGGCAGCAGCAGGCGAATATCTGGGCTGTCTACCCGACGCGGCTGGAGCGCTCGGCCAAGGTGCGGGTCTGCGTCGAGTTCCTGCAGGAGTTCTTCAGCAAGCAGGCTCCCACGGGATTCAGGAATGCTATTAAAAAAGAAGCTGCTATCGCTTGATGTACATGAATTTCAGATTCTTTTTAATCTGAAAGATATGCAAAGCAAGCGCAAGCAGCTTCTGTTTTTGAGCCTGATGCCGCATGGCAGCTCAGGCCGGTGGCCAATTACTTTGTCAGCGCGGCCTTCACGGCAGCGGACACCAGGCCCATATCGGCCTTGCCGGCCAGCTGGGTCTTGACGGCGCCCATCACCTTGCCCATGTCGCCGGGGCCGGAGGCGCCCAGTTCGGCCACGATGGCCTGCACGGCCGCGGTGATCTCGGCTTCGCCCATGCGTTCGGGCAGGTAGACCTTGAGCACTTCCATTTCGGCCTTTTCCACATCGGCCAGATCGCTGCGATTGGCGGCTTCGAAGGCGGCGATGGAGTCCTTGCGCTGCTTGATCAGCTTGTCGACGATGGCGATGACGGCTGCGTCGTCGAGCTCGATGCGCTCGTCCACTTCCTTTTGCTTCATCGCGGCCTGCAGCAGGCGGATGGTGCCCAGGCGTGCGCTGTCCTTGGCACGCATGGCGGTCTTCATGTCTTCGGTAATCTGGGCTTTCAGGCTCATGGCTTTCTCCTTGGGGTTGGCGAATGGTGGTGCGCAGTGTGAACGACGTTGACTATCCATTCGCAGGGAGGTCACTGCGCAGCAAGGCAAGCTGATGCAGTGGCCAGAAAACAAAAAACCCGCGCCTGGCGTCCCGAGCGCGGGTTTGCGGCTGTTTTAAGGCCGACTGGTCCTAATCAACGATTAGTACAGCTTCTTAGGCAGTTGCATGCTGCGAACGCGCTTGTAGTGACGCTTCACGGCAGCAGCCTTCTTGCGCTTGCGCTCGGCTGTGGGCTTTTCGTAGAACTCGCGAGCACGCAGATCGGTCAGCAGACCCAGCTTTTCGATGGTGCGCTTGAAGCGGCGCAGGGCAACTTCATAGGGCTCGTTTTCTTTGACGCGGATGGTAGTCATTTAATTTCCAGATATATCTGTGCTGACAGAGGGTTCTCGGGAAGATCGGGCCTGAGAGCCGTGAACAGCGGTTTCCCCGCCACTTTTTAACTAGTATGGCCGACGGGGTAATGCCAGCAAAGTCGAGCATTATAGACCAAGACTTGCGCTGTGTCCCGAATGGCGTGCGAAGCGATCCGACGCCGGCCAGGCTTGCGCGGTTTTGCGGCTGCAGGCGGAGCGCTGCCCAAGGCCTGATCAGGCACCGTTATTGTGCCTTTGCGCCTCTCGCCGCGCTCAGGTCGCGTGCATTGCGGAGCGCGGCCCGATGCGCGATGTGCAATGCAAGAGCATGGCGCTGCCCAGGCAGCAGGCCAGCCGGGCCGGGCGCTGGGGTTTCTTGGGAGTATTGTGTGCACGAAAATTGCATACAGTTTGGAGGCCTTATTTCGTGACCGAGGTCAAGGAATAAGCGGGTTTCGTGCCTGTGCGCGTCGCTGTCTTTCCGTGTTCAAGGAGCTTCCATCTTGTCCAGCGCTTCTCATTCCTCATTTATTTCGCGTCGCCAATGGATGGCTTCGGCCGTCGCCGTGCCGGGCTTGCTGGCATTGACGGCCTGTGCCGGCAGGGCCGGAGTTTCCGGGCCTGCCGCACCCGGCGGTTCCCTGGTGGTGGGTGGTCTGTTTGCGGGCTCGCGTAGCGACAAGGGTTTTATGGAGGCCGGCTGGCGCGGTCTGGAAAAGGCGCGCCAGGAGCTGGGTGTGCAGACCCGTTTTCTGGACGGCATGGCGCCCAGGAAGGAGTTGCTGGTGCCGGCTCTCGCGCAGCTCGCGGAGCAGGGTGCGCAACTGGTGATTGCCCATGGTGGGCAGAACAACCAGGCCGCCGCCGAGGTCGCGGCGCGCTTCCCCAGGACCCAGTTCGTCGTGACCCAGGGCGCGGTGCAGGGGAGCAATCTCTGCAGTTACGACGTGCTGCAGGAGGAGTCGGCCTATCTGGCCGGCGTGCTGGCGGCGCTGAGCACCAGGACCGGCGTAGTCGGCCATATGTCGGGTATTCGCGTGCCCCCGGGGCTCAAAGGGCGCGCCGCCTATGCGGCCGGCGTGCGCGATACCGACCCCAGGGTCAAGCTGCTGACGAACTTCTCGGGCGATCAGGACGACAACGCCTTGTCGCACCGCATTGCCAGGGCCCAGATGACTGCCGGTGCCGATGTGATCTTCACCATGCTCAACTCCGGCCGCGATGGCGTGACGCAGGCCTGCCGCGAGGCGGGCACGCGCCAGATCGGCAATGTGATCGACTGGACCGCGGTGGACCCGCAGGTGTTTGTCGCCTCGGCCTGGGCCGATGTGGGCATTGGCGCGTTCTTGGCCGTCAAGGACATGCAGGAGCGCGGCGCGCCCGGCCCGGGCATTCGCAAGATCGGTCTGAGCGATCCGGCAGCCGTGCGTCTGACCATGGGTCAGGGCGTGGCAGCCGCCGTGCGCGAGCGCGTGGCCAGGGCGTCGGCAGCGATTGCCTCGGGGCAGCTCAAGGTTCCCGAGCACTATGAAGGCCAGGAGTTTTCTGCCTGACCGGATGGTGTGCTGCGCAGGAGCGCGGCAGCAAAAAAGGATGGTTCAACCATCCTTTTTTCATGGCGGCAGGCGCTTCGGTTCCAGTCGCTCAAGCCATGACTGACTGCTTTTCCGCCATGGCCTGGGCGCAGGCGGCGGCACTGGCCCAGGCCCACTGGAAGTTGTAGCCGCCCAGCCAGCCGGTGATGTCCACCACCTCGCCGATAAAGTACAGGCCCGGCCGGCTCTTGCACTCCATGGTTTGCTGGGACAGCACCTTGGTGTCCACGCCGCCCAGCGTGACCTCGGCTTTTTTGTAGCCTTCGGTGCCCGTGGGGGTGATCTCCCAGCGCGACAGCTGTTCGGCCAGTCTGGCCAGGGCCTTGTCGCCGGCCTCGTTGATGGGGCGCTGCAGCTCGGGCATGCGGCCGACCCAGGCATCGGCCAGGCGGGCGGGCAGGTGGGCGGCCAGCTCGTTGGCCACCAGCTTGCGCGAGTGGAGCTTGGCCTGGGCCAGCACCTCGGCCAGATCCACGCCGGGCAGCAGATTGATCTGCAGCGGGGTGCCGGGCTTCCAGTAGCTGGAG
The DNA here is from genome assembly GCF_002157685.2 of Comamonas thiooxydans. Lineage (NCBI taxonomy): Bacteria > Pseudomonadati > Pseudomonadota > Betaproteobacteria > Burkholderiales > Comamonadaceae > Comamonas > Comamonas thiooxydans. Next base: position 4,332,735 of record NZ_AP026738.1, on the reverse strand, counting down.
ATCTGCAGTACCGCAGGGCCGGAGAGGCCGCGATGGGTGAACAGCAAATCCTCGTGGAAGCTCATGCGCTCCTTCTTGCTGCCGGTGCTGATTTCCACGGGCAGGGCCAGACCGGCCAAGCCCGCGTAGGGCTGCCAGCCTTCGCCGTCGAAGGTCATGGGCACCAGGCCGGGCGTGCGCTCGATCAGCGGCAGATCGAACTGCTGGGCCAGGCGGTAGCCGAAGTCGGTGGCGCCTATCTTGGGAATGCTCAGGCCGCCGGTGGCAATGACCAGATTGGCGGCCTGCACCAGGCCGCGATCGGTTTCAACTTGATAGCTGCAATCGCTTTCTGTGTCAGGGGTTGACGGCGAAAACACTACTTTCTTGACCTGGCAAGGCTGCCAGCGCTGCACGCCGCCCGCCGTGCACTCGGCCAGCAGCATGGCGATGATGTCCTCGGCCGAATGGTCGGCAAACAGCTGGCCCTTGTGCTTTTCGTGGTGGGCAATGCCGTGTCTGTCCATCAGCGTGATGAAGTCGGCGGGTGTGAAGCGCGACAGCGCCGAGCGGCAGAACTGAGGGTTCTGCCCCACAAAATGCTTGTGCGGCGCACGCACGTCCAGATCGCGGTTGGTGAAGTTGCAGCGTCCGCCGCCCGAGATGCGGATCTTCTCGGCCACCTTGGGCGCATGATCGATCAGCAGCACCTTCAGGCCCTGCTGGCCGGCCTGGGCCGCGCAGAACAGGCCGGCGGCACCGGCGCCGATGATGATGGCGTCAAAAATCTGGAAGGGGACCTGTGGGGTGGAGGACACGGCGGGCAGGGCGCTGAAGCACGAACAACAAAGCCGGTCATTGTCCCAGATGGCTGGTCACTGGGGTTTGAGGGGCTGACAAAGTCCCGAAATGCGCGGATCGTGATGCCTGTGCAGCCGCCAGCCCGTTGTCCTGTTGGGATATGCGGCAAGCGTCTGCATGTGCCATGGATCACTTCTAGAATCGCGCCCCATGAATACACCATCCCACCAGCTGAGCATGACCGTGCTCATGTCGCCTGACATGGCCAATTTCTCCGGCAATGTGCACGGCGGCGCCATCTTGAAACTGCTGGATCAGGTTGCCTATGCCTGCGCCAGCCGCTATGCGGGCCGCTATGTCGTGACGCTGAGCGTGGATCAGGTGATGTTTCTGCAGCCCATCCATGTGGGCGAGCTGGTGACTTTTCTGGCCAGCGTGAACCACACCGGCAAGTCGTCCATGGAAATCGGCATCAAGGTGATTGCCGAGGAGATTCGCAGCCAGGTGGTGCGCCACGTGAACAGCTGCTTCTTCACCATGGTGGCCGTGGACGATGACAAAAAGCCTGCCCCCGTGCCCCCGCTGCAGCTTGAAACCGACGAGGAAAAGCGCCGCTGGAACGCCGCCATCGTTCGCAAGGAACTGCGCAAGGAGCTGGCCGAGCGCTTCGCCGAGACTCGTACTCCCTGAGTCGGGACGGCGCTTGCCGCTCTCCCGGGCTGAGCGACAGCCCGGGGCGCTCCTGGATCAGGCCGCCGCAGACTGCGGCAAGGCCTGGGGCTGGTTCTGCCAGGCGGCGATGCCCTGGACCACATCGCCTACGACGATGATGCTGGGGCTGCCCAGCTGATGGTCGGCAATGCTCTGCGGCAAATCCTTCAGGAAGGTCAGCGCATGGCGCTGCTGCGGCAGGCTGGCATGCTGGATCACGGCCACGGGCGTGCTGCCGGGCAGGCCGCTGAGCAGCTGGCTGCTGATGCGCTCGACGCTGCTCACTCCCATATAGATCACCAGCGTCAGCCTGGCTGCATGGGCCGTGGCGGCAATCTGGCGCCAGTCGGGGCCGCTGTCGCCGGGCTTGGCATGGCCGGTCATGAAAAGTACGCCATGTGCGCGGTCGCGGTGGGTCAGCGGGGCGCCCAGGCTGGTCAGGCCCGCGAGACCGGAGGTGATGCCGTTGATGACCTCCACCTCGATGCCGGCCTCACGCAGATGTTCGACCTCTTCGCCGCCACGGCCAAAGATGAAGGGGTCGCCGCCCTTGAGGCGCACCACGCGTTCGCCGTCCTGCACGGCGGCAATCATGAGCTTTTCGATGAAGGCCTGGGGAGTGCTCTTGCAGCCGCCGCGCTTGCCCACATAGACCACGCGGGCAGAGGGCGAGGCATGGCTCATCACACCATCGCTGACCAGATCGTCGACAAACAGCACGCTGGCTGCGGCAATGGCCTTGGCGGCCTTGATGGTCAGCAGCTCGGGGTCGCCGGGGCCGGCACCCACCAGGGTGCAGGAGCCGCGCTGATCGGGGTTGTGAGAAATGGCAGTCATTGTGGGGTCTCAGTCGGGGCTGCGGTTATAGGCTTGCAGTGCGGCGCGGCTGGCGGCAGCGCTGGCATCGGTGACCTGCATGGCCTGGTGCAGGGCTTGTATCTGTTCCAATTGTTGCGCTATCGGCGTCGGTACAGGCAGCTGGCCGTTCAGAATGTCCAGCGTCAGCCGGGCTGTCTGCTCGGCATCCAGATCCTGTTCCGGGGCGCTGCTCTCGGCGCCGGATGCGAGCTGGCTGCTGTGCAGGGAAGAGCGCTCAAAGCAGACTTCTCCGGCAATCACACCCGTGCTCACGGGTTCGCGGTGGGGGGCGGCCACGGCCTCGCCTTCCGTGCCGCGCACCAGCAGCGCACTGGTCGCGCGCATGGCCAGCGTCTGGAGCATGGGCTGGGCATAGGCAGGGTGGGTATAGCTGGCCAGCACCAGCCCGGACTGCGCGGTGCTGCTGCCATGGATAGGGTCCAGCAGTTTGACGATGCTGTGAGAGGGGTTGCGCAGGCCCATCTGGCGGCGAATCTGCAGCAGTCGATCCAGCGGTGCCAGCAGGTGACGGGTCTGTATCCAGACCTTGTCGCCAGGCTCCAGAGCGACGGGGCGCTCGATGGCCGTCCAGCCCAGTTGCCGCCATACCTCGGCCGTGCCCAGGCGCTTGTCCTCGGTATGGCTGCCATGCACCAGCACCGGCAGTCCTTGTTGCGCCAGCAGACCTGCCAGCAGCGGCGTGAGGTTGGCCAGCTTGCGCGAGCCGTTGTAGCTGGGAATGACGACCACGGGCCGGGCCTTGTGAGCCTGCGGCCACGTGGGCAGTCGTTGCTGGGTGGCGTCGAGAAAGCCTGCCAGCTCTTCGGCGCTTTCGCCCTTGAAGCGCATGGCAATGCAAAAGCCGCCCAGCTCCAGATCGCTGACCTTGCCGTCCAGCACCTGCCCCATCAGATCGCAGGCCTGGGCCCGCGAAAGAGAGCGCGCGCCCTTGGTGCCGCGACCGATTTCCTTGATGTAGTGGCTGATGCTCATGATTAACGCAATTGTCGCTATAAAAACCATGAGTTGTCAGACGATTTGGTTATATAAATCAAACCGGCTGTGATCGAGACGCCGTCGCTCCCTGTTGCGCCAGCTGTGCAGCCAGGGCCTGCAGCTGCGATTGCGCGAGCTGGGCGACAAGGTCCAGCATGGGATTGCTCTTGAGCGCTTGGGCAGACGCCAGGACGGCAAGCCGGCTGACCTGGCGCGAAGCCCGAAGTGGCCGGAACACGATCTGCTCGCGGTGGAACATGGCGAAGGACGCCGGTACGATGGCCACGCCCAGACCGCAGGCCACGAGCGCCAGCACATTCACCAACTGACCGGCTTCGTGGCGTATCAGCGGAGTGAAGCCAGCCTCGGCGCACAGTGCGACCGTGCGGTCGAAGTAGTCGGTGTCCTGATAGCGGGTGAAGCCCACAAAGGGCTGATGCACGGCGGCCTGAAGATCCAGCATTCCGCTGCCTCCGGCCAGAGCATGCGAGGCCGGAACAGCCAGGCAATAGGGGTCATCAATGCTGGCCAGCTCAAGCTCGTCGGCCTCCTTGTGGCCGGGTCGGGCAAAGCCGAGTTCCAGCTCGCCCTGGCGCAAGGCCCGTTGTTGCTGGGACGAGATCATTTCGCGGGCTTCGATCTGCACCTCCCAGCCGGCCTCTGTCACTGCCCGCAGCAGGCCGGGCAGCAGGGACTGCATGGCCGAAGGAACCAGCCCCAGGCGCAGTACGGTCTGGCTGCTGCGTTCGCGTTCACGGGCACGCAAGGGCGCTTGCTCGGCACGCGCCAATATGACGCGTGCATCTTCCAGCAGCGACTCGCCTGCAGCAGTGAGCTGCATGCCGCGCGGCAGGCGGGTGAAGAGCTGCGTGCCGACCTCGTCCTCGAGTTGCTTGAGCTGCTGTGACAGCGGCGGCTGGGCGATGAATAGCTTGCGGGCGGCCCTGCTGACGTTGCCCTGCTCGGCAACCGCCACGAAGTAGCGCAGATGTCTCAGTTCCATGCCTGAATCAATCCATATTTTAAAAGTATGATTTTTATATTAAATCAGTGTTGGACATATGAATGAGGGGCGGCAACACTGCCGATCCTGTTCGTTCTGAGATGCATGTCCACGCATGCATTGCCTGTCTCATGCAAGCCTTGCAAAAAACCGAGTCCGCCAAGGGACTGAAGCTCAACGAGGTCGACATGCCGTCGCCTGCCGCAGGCGAGGTGCTGCTGCGGGTTCATTCCACAGGTGTCTGTGGCACGGATCTGCATATCGATGCCTGGACGGCGAGCTATCACTTTTTGCAGGCCGCGCTGCCGGTGACCGTGGGCCACGAGTTCAGTGGCGAGATCGTGGCCAGAGGCGAGGGGGCCGAGCATCTGCCCCTGGGCCAGTTGGTGGCCGTGCGACCTTCGGTCACCTGCGGCAGATGCCCCAGTTGCAGTGCCGGCGACTTCGATGCCTGCACCACCCGCCGCGGCATCGGTGTCATGCGCCATGGCGGCTTTGCCGAGTATGTGGCCGTGCCCCTGCGCAATTGCGTGGCGATTCCACACGGCGTGGACCCCGAGGTTGCCGCATTGGCCGAGCCGCTGTCGGTGAGCTTCGAAGCCGTGCGCACCGGCAATGTGCAGCCCGGCGATCGCGTGCTGATCCTGGGGCCCGGCAATATCGGTCAGGGCATTGCGCTGTTTGCCCGTGCCGCCGGGGCGGCTCAGGTGGTGGTTGCCGGCCATGGCGATGCCGCGCGGCTGGAGGTCCTGCGCTCCATGGGGTTCGAGGATTTGCTGGACTTCGAGGGGCAGGACATCGACGAAGCCCTTGCCGCGTATACGCAGGAAGCTCACTTTGATGTGGTGATCGAAGCCACCGGGGCGGCAGCAGTGCTGGCGCCGGCCTTGCGTGCGCTCAAGACCCACGGTGTGCTGGTGATTGCCGGCATTCATGCCGCTCCCGTGCCGCTGGATCTGACGGCCCTGGTGCGACGTCATCAGCAGCTGCGCGGCTCCTATCGCACGCCGGAGCGCTGCTGGCTGGAGGTCGTTGACTTCATGCGAACCCATCAGGATCAGCTGCGGCTCATGATCACCCATCGCGTGCCCCTTGCGCAGGCCGGGCAGGGGTTTGAGCTGGCGCGGGCACGGCTGGCGAGCAAGGTGCTGATTCAGCCAGGGGCGGGCCTGACATCATGAGCACCGCCTTTCTGGCCTTGTGGAACGATATCGACCGGCCCGAGGCTCGCGCAGAATACGAGGCTTGGCATGCTTTCGAGCATGTTCCCGAGCGCGTGGGCTTGCCCGGCTTTGTCTACGGCCATCGCTATGTCGGCGCTTCCGGATATTTCACGCTCTACGGTCTGGAGTCGCTGGCGGCCCTGGACTCGGCCGAGTATGCGGATGTGATCGCCAATCCCACGCCCTGGTCGACACGCATGAGGCCGCGCCTGAGTGCTTTCATGCGCAGGCCCTGCATATTGCAGGTGCGGGCTGGCGCATCCAGCGGCGCGGCGCTGACGACGCTCAAGGCCGTCACCACCGATGCGCAGGCCTGGGCCGCGCAGGCAGCCCGCTGGGCTGAACAGGCGGTACAGGAGGGGCGTCTGCTGCGGGTCATGGCAGGTGTGGTGCCGGTCGAGCGTTCCTTGCACTACCCCGTTGGCGGGGAGCGCATTGCCGAGCAGGCCCGGGGGGAAGTCACGGTGGTCATGCTGGCTGAGCATCTGAACGGACCGGCATGCACCCAAGGCAGCCAATGGTGGGCCGACCGAATGCAGGCGCATCACCTCGAAGCGCCTGCGCAGCAGGCTTTTGGCCTGCAAACCCGGGTGTGCCGGTCGCAGCTGGCCCTGCCCGCCACCGGACGCCTGCCACCATTGATGGAACTGATGGCTGGATACGCCGATTGTTGATTCGAGATTCTGGAGACATAAAGATGACAAAAAAATCGATGCCCGTGCGCCGGGCGGCCCTGCTGCTGTGCGCCGCCGCCTGTCTGCCCTTGGCGGCTCAGGCCCAGGGCAAGGCTGACTGGCCCACGCGCCCCATACGTCTGATCGTCGGCTATGCCAGCGGCTCTTCGCCCGATGTGCAGGCCCGTTTGCTGGCCGAGCCCCTGACCAAGGCCCTGGGTCAGCCCGTGGTGGTGGAGAACAAAGGGGGGGCCAGCGGCAATATCGGCGCTGACGCCGTGGCCAAAGCCGGCGACGGCCACACCATAGGCGTCATCGGCAACGGCCCGCTGACCAGCTCCAAGTTTCTCTACAGCAAGCTGCCCTACGATCCGATCAAGGATCTCGCACCGCTGGCCATGATCGGATCGGCGCCTCTGGTGCTGGTGGCTCCCAAGTCCATGGCCGCGAATGCAGGGGCTTATTTCAAGGCACTCAAGACCGGAACCCAGGGCAACTACGGCTCGGTGGGCACGGGGTCCGGCGGCCACCTGGGCGTGGAGCTGATCAAGGAAGCCATGGGGCTGAATCTGCAGCATGTGCCCTATAACGGCGGCCCGGCGGTGGTCAACGCCTTGATGGGCGATCAGGTACAGATGGCCTTGCTGCCGGCCTCCACGGTCATGCCGCTGGTCCAGTCCGGCAAGCTGGCCGCCCTGGCCGTGAGCTCCAGCAAGCGCAGCCTCCTGGCGCCCGGTGTGCCGGCCATGCCCGAGATCGGTGCCGGCAATGTGGACATCGAAGTCTGGAATGCGGTCATGGCGCCGGCTTCCATGCCCGCCGAGCATCGTGCCAAGCTGGCTGCGGCCCTGGAAAAGATTCTTCATGCTCCCGATATCCGCAGCAAGCTGCTGGCTCAGGGCTGGCGCATCGACGACACCAGCGCAGCCTCGCTGGCCAGGCGCATCGAAAACGATGCACGCATCTACGGCAGCCTGATCACGCAAAAGAACATCCGCCTCGAATGAGTGCGGCCGGCGCCATCTGAGGCGCCGGACTCCCATACGGCATCCCCGCAACTGCGGCGGATGCTGCTGTCAGCGGCTCGACAGCGGCAGGACTCTGCCGCGAGCCCCATCCATTATTAAAAAGAGAGACTTCATGACATCCTTGCAATCGGGAGGCTTGGCCGTGGCCGCTGCCTTCATCTCCACATGCTCGCTGGCCCAGGCTCAGACCGCTGCGCCCGCCACCTCCCAGGTCACGCTGTACGGCGTGGTGGACATGGCCGCCGAGTCGGTGTCCACCGGCGCGGGGCGCACACTGCGCGCAGAAAGCGGTGTCCTGGCGGGCTCGCGCTGGGGCGTTCGCGGAACCGAGGATCTGGGCGGTGGCCTGCGTGCGCTGTATGTGATGGAGGCCGGGCTGAATGCCGATACCGGTGAGCGAGCTCAGGGAGGGCTGGCCTTCGGTCGACAGATCTTCGTCGGCATGGGCGGCGACTGGGGTCAGCTGACGGTGGGCCGCCACTACACCACGTTTCATACCTCGCTGGCTTCCTATGCCCTGACGGGCCTGATCTGGGGCAACGCCGCCAACTATTTCCGTGACGGCACGGTGCTGCGCGCCGACAACTCGCTGCGCTTTCAGTCGGCTTCCATGGCAGGGCTGGTGGTGCGGGGCATGTACTCGTTCGGGGAGAATGCCGGCAGCAATATGGGGCGCCAGTTCGGCGGCTCGCTGGACTACACGCGCGGCCCCTGGAGCTTGGGAGCCTCGCTGTGGGAGCGTCGCACCACGGCCCAGAACACCGACCGCTATCGCTTGCTGGGCGGCTCCTATGATTTCAAGGTGGCCCGGGCGGCCTTGCTGCTGTCCACCCGGGAGGATGATCTGCCGGATGCCGCCAGCAAGCGCGGGCGCTTCTTTGAAGCCAGCATGACCATACCGGTCAGCACGGCAGGGCAGGTGTTGCTGTCCTATGGGCAGTTCCAGGGGCGTGCGCGCGCCAACAGCGATGCCCGCGCCCTGAGCGTGCGCTACGACCATGCGCTGTCCAGGCGCACCAAGCTGTATGCGGGCGTCTCCGCGATCCGCAACGAGGCCGATGCAGCATTCACCATCAACAGCGCCAGCAATGCCGGGCCTTCGGTTCCCAAGGGCAGCAAGCCGCGATCGCTGCTGGTCGGCATCTCGCACTCCTTCTGAGCCAGGCCGTCGCCAGACGCTGCGGCCTGCTGCAAGCCCTGCCCAGGACACCGGCCGCCTCAATGGTCTATAGCCCGGGAGGGGCTTGCGTAGTGAATGAACATTGATCACATTTCGGGACACAGAGCGCGCGTACCATGTGCGCTGTTTTTGAGGAGTGTTGAAATGACCGCTAACGCATCTTTGACCGACGAACTCATGGGCCAGCTGCAGGGCGCTCCCATGCAGGGCCTGGCCCAGCAACTGGGCATCGACTCCGTGCAGGCCGAGCAGGCCGTGGGCGTGGCGCTGCCCATGCTGTTTGGTGCGCTGGGCCAGAACACGGCCCAGCCTCAGGGCGCCGCCGATCTGTTCGGTGCGCTGCAGCGCGATCACAGCAGTGCCAATGGAGCGATGGATATGGGCGGTCTGCTGGGTGGACTCGGCGGCCTGCTGGGCGGTGCGGGCAGTGGTGCCGGTGCGGCTGGCGGCCTGGGTGGGCTGGGCAGCATTCTGGGCTCGGTGCTGGGAGGCGGCTCCGGTGCCGGCAACTCGCAACTGGATGCTGGCGCCATCCTGGGTAATATCTTTGGCGGTCAGCAGCAGCAGGCCGAGTCCCGGCTGGGCCAGGCCACGGGCCTGGGGGGCAATGCAGGTCAGTTGCTGGCGCTGCTGGCTCCGCTGGTGATGTCCTTCCTGGCCAATCGAGTCCAGTCGCAGGGCATGGGGGCCGGCGACCTGGGCAATGCTCTGGATCAGGAGCGTGGCCAGATCCAGTCGCAAGGCGGTGCGGCAGGGGGTATTCTCGGCAGCCTGCTCGACCAGAATGGCGACGGCAAGCTCGATGCCGGAGATCTGTTCAAGCTGGGCGCGGGGCTGCTGGGCGGTCGGCGCTGAGCCCGGATTGAGTGACAGTATCAAGGCAGCTTTGGCTGCCTTTTTTGTTTTTGTATACGGGCATAGCCTGATTGCCGCAATGCAGCAGGATTCTCACACTGGTCATGTCGTCATGCGTTTTGCATGACAGGCCGATCCAGAAAGGAGAACCAGATGACGACCGTCGCCGAAATTCTGCGCGCCAAGGGCAACAGCACTATCTACAGCGTTTCTCCCTCCGACACCATGCTGGCTGCGCTGCAGCTCATGGCGGAAAAAAGCATTGGCGCGCTGCTGGTGCTGGAAGGTGGCGAGATCGCCGGTATCGTGACCGAGCGCGACTACGCGCGCAAGATCGCGCTGCAGGGCCGAAGCTCGGCCAGCACGCGCGTGGACGAGGTCATGACGCGCAAGGTGCATTGCGTGCTGCCGCGCCAGACCAGCGAGGAGTGCATGTCGCTGATGACCAGCAATCGCATGCGCCATCTGCCCGTGATCAGCGAGACCCGCGAACTGCAGGGGCTGATTTCGATTGGCGACATCGTCAAGGAAATCATCTCGGCCCAGCAGTTCACGATCCATCAGCTGGAACACTATATTTCCGGGACACCCAATGTGAATCAACCGTAGGTTGCTATGAATTGAATAGTGAAGGCGGGCAGGGCTAATGTCCGCCTTTTCTGCATCTGGAAGGCGCAAGTCCTACACTTGCGGCCATGAGTTTGCTGATCCTGGGAATCGAATCCTCTTGTGATGAAACCGGTGTGGCCCTGGTGCGCACGCCGGACGGCCAAGGTGTGCCTACCTTGCTGAGCCATGCGCTGCACAGCCAGATTGAAATGCACCGCGCCTATGGCGGTGTGGTGCCCGAGCTGGCCAGCCGTGACCATATTCGCCGTGTGCTGCCGCTGACCGAGAAGGTGCTGGCCGAATCCGGGGAGCAGCTCGAAAACGTCGATGTGATTGCCTTTACGCGCGGACCGGGTCTTGCCGGGGCTTTGCTGGTCGGCTCCGGTGCAGCCTGCGCCATGGCAGCCGCGCTGGACAAGCCCGTGCTGGGCGTGCACCACCTCGAAGGCCATCTGCTCTCGCCTTTCCTGAGTGCCGACCCGCCGGAGTTCCCGTTCGTGGCCCTGCTGGTCTCGGGGGGGCACACCCAGCTCATGCGTGTGGACGGCGTGGGCGAATACGAAATCCTCGGTGAAACCATCGATGATGCGGCGGGCGAGGCTTTCGACAAATCGGCCAAGCTCATGGGCTTGCCCTATCCGGGCGGTCCCGTGCTCTCGAAGCTGGCAGAGGGCGGCGATCCTCAGGCCTTCAAGCTGCCTCGCCCCTTGCTGCATTCGGGTGACCTGGACTTTTCGTTTGCCGGCCTCAAGACGGCCGTGTTGACCCAGGCCAAGAAGCTGGGTGAAGAGCTGGAAGCGCGCAAGGCCGATCTGGCCGCCAGCACGCAGGCCGCAATTGTGGACGTGCTGGTCAAGAAAACCATGGCCGCACTCAAGCAGACCGGCATGAAGCGCGTGGTGGTGGCGGGAGGTGTGGGGGCCAACAAGCAGCTGCGCGAGCAGCTCAATGAAGCCTGCGCCAAGCACAAGATCCGCGTGCACTACCCCGAGCTGCATCTGTGTACCGACAACGGCGCCATGATTGCCATGGCTGCCGCCATGCGCATACAGGCGGGACGCGAACAGGCACTGCATGAATACGCGTTTGATGTGAAGCCGCGCTGGCCGCTGGATTCGCTCAGGTGAGTCCGTACAGCAAAAAAGCAGCCCGGGCGGCTGCTTTTTTCATGGCTGCCTGCGCTTATCCGGCCAGCTTTACGGCGAGTTTCGCCACGTTCTGGCCCTGGTAGCGGGCAATGCTCAGTTCGTCGGGATGAGGCTGGCGCGAACCATCGGCACCCGCAATCGTCGAAGCACCATAAGGCGAGTTGCCGCCCTTGACCGCGCTCAGATTGGTCTGCTCTGGCAGCGGATAGCCCAGCGGCACGATGATCATGCCGTGATGAGCCAGTGTCGCCCAGGTGGTCGTGGCCGTCATTTCCTGGCCGCCGCCGGTGCCGGTCGAGGTGAAGACACTGCCGATCTTGTTGATCAGGGCCCCCTTGACCCAGAGACCGCCGGTCTGGTCGAGAAAACTGCGCATCTGACCCGGCATATTGCCAAAGCGCGTGGGCACGCCAAACAGGATGGCGTCGTAGCCGGCCAGCTCGGAGGGGCTGGCGACTTCTGCGGCCTGATTGGCCTTGCCGCCTGCGTTCTTGAAGACATCCTCGGGCATGGTTTCGGGCACGCGCTTGACGGTGACCTCGGCACCGCTGACGCTGCGGGCGCCTTCGGCCACGGCCTGAGCCATGGTTTCGATATGTCCGTACATGGAGTAGTAGAGAACCAGCACTTTCGCCATGGGTGAATTCCTCAAACGGGGTTGGAAAGCGGTGCAGCAATGGCGCACCCGACTGAACCCACAGTGTAGGAATTCAAGATGGCAGCGCGACACGTACTGGCAGTCTGCGCCTGTAGGCCAAGGCGCCGAATCAGCTCAACTCCCGGAATCGGCCATGGCATTGGCATGAAAAAAGCCCGCAACGCAAAGGCAGTGCGGGCTTTGTGCTTTCCGGCCGACCTCTTGCTAAGAGGAGATGGAAGAAAGGATGAGGCTGGCCGGTCGGCGTAAACAGCGCTTACTCGATGCTGAGTGTCACGGATTTGCTCTGAGGCTCGAGCTTGGCCAGGGTCAGCGTCAGCACTCCATGCTCGAGCTTGGCCTTGCTGTTGGCAGCATCGATTTCATGACCCAGGTCCCAGGTGTATCTGACTTGGCGGGCTGCGCCTTCCACGCTTTCGAGCTTGGCGACAGAGCCTTCCAGCGAGAGTTTGAGTTGCTCGCGTGCCAGGCCTGGCACATCCAGGGTCAGAGTGGTGAATTTTTCATCGCGGCTGACTTGAACCTGGCGTTGTACGGGGCTTGCAGCGCCCAGGGTTTCCTGCAGAAAGCGTTGCAGGGCCAAGTCGGCGGCGCGAGGGGATACAAAGGTATTACGGCTCATCACAGGGGCGAAGAACATGGTGTTTAACTCCTTTAAACTGCGCGGCTTGCGTTGTTGCCGCTTGATTCATAGGTAGGTGGCGGCAAGCGCATTTCAAGAGGTATTTTTGATGAATAAATTGCGCCGTGATGCCTTGAAATACCTGCAGTTGCCACTACTATGCGCGCCGTTCAGCATTGCTGGCGCTGCTGTGGCTGCAGCCAAGGCCAAGCTTGCGCAACCCATCAAGCTGGCACTGGTGGAGAGTCTTTCGGGCCCGTTTGCAAACACGGGCGAGGCAGTGTTTCGCAATTTGCTGTGGGCGACGGAGCGGGTGAACGCGCGCGGCGGCGTGCGCCTGGCCGACGGTCTGCATGAGCTGGTGATAGAGCGCTATGACAGCAAGGGCCAGAACGAAGAGGCACTGTCGGCGCTGCGTGCGGCCATAGACAGCGGTGCTCGCATCATCATGCAGGGCAACTCGTCGGCCACGGCGGCGGCGCTTCTCGACGCCATCGACAAGCACAACAGCCGGGACCCTTCGCGCCGTGTGCTGTATCTGAACTATTCGGCCGTGGATCCGGCGCTGACCAACGAGCGCTGCAGTTTCTGGCATTTCCGCTTCGATGCCCATGCCGATATGCGCATGGCTGCGCTGATGGAGGTGATCAAGGACGACAAGGCCGTATACAGTGCCTATCTGATCGGGCAGGACTACAGCTTTGGCCAGGCCGTGCTGCGCGAAGCAAGGCGTCAGCTTGGCATGCAACGGCCCGATGTGCGCATTGTGGGCGACGAGTTGCACCCCGTGGGCCGCGTCAAGGACTTTGCGCCCTATGCGGTCAAGATCAAGCAAAGCGGTGCCCAGGCCGTGATCACCGGCAACTGGGGCAATGATCTGATGCTGCTCGTCAAGGCTGCGCGCGAGGCAGGCTACGAGGGGCGCTTCTACACCTTCTACGGCAATGCCCTGGGAGCCCCGGCGGCCTTGGGCGATGCCGGCGTGGGCAAGGTGCTGGCCGTGGCCGACTGGCTGCCCAATGTGTCCACGGCCGAGAGCCGTGCCTTCTACCAGTCCTTCCGTCAGCGCTTTCCCAGGCCGCAGGACGACTATGTGCATATGCGCATGCAGCTCATGATCGAGGCTCTTGCACAGAGCCTCGAAAAAGCCGGAAGCACGGACACCGTCGCCGTGGCCCATGCCTTGGAGCATGCCAGGGTCCAGCTGGCGGGCCGCTCGGGCAGCATGCGCGCGGCGGACCACCAGTTTCAGCAAGCACTGGTGGTGGGCATGATGGAAAAGCGCGGCAGCCCCGGCGTGGACTTTGACGTCGAAGGCTCGGGCTACGGCTTCAAGGTCGTGCGCGAGATTGCGGCCGCCAGGGCCGAGATGCCCAGCCAATGTCCGATGAAGCGCTTTTGAAGCGCTTGGGTGGCTACTGAATCCATAGCTGCCAGCGCTTTTTGATAAAGTGCTGCAGCCGGATTTGACTTAGTTTTTAGTGGCGGAGGCCGTCTGGTTGCCCAGATAGGCTTCGTGTACCTCGCGCCCCAGCTCTATGACCGATAGCGCATAGAACGCCGACCAGTTGTAGCGCGTGATGGCGTAGAAGTTCTCGGTACCCGCGATGTACTCCGTGGGGCCGGAGCTGCCGTTTTTCAGCTCGATCAGTGCCAGCGGACGCTCATAGCTGTCGGCGCCCAGCACACGTACTTCGCGTTCTGCCATCTGCGCGGCAGTGAATGTGGGGTTGATATCGGGTGCAAGCAGGGTTGCCAGATTCTCACCCTGGGCGCGCATGTCCACGGTAAAGGCCGTGGGCAGGCCAGGCTTCCAGCCATGGCCGACGAAGTAGTTGGCGACCGAGCCGATGGCGTCGGTAGCGCTGTTGAACAGGTCTATGCGACCGTCACCGTCAAAGTCGACGGCGTACTTGTCCCAGCTGGTGGGCATGAACTGACCCAGCCCCATGGCGCCGGCATAGCTACCGCGTAGCGCAAACGGGTCACTGCCCGTGCGGCTGGCCGTGACCAGCACCTGCTCGAGCTCGCCACGGAAGTAGTCGCTGCGGGCCTGGGCGCGGGGGTGGGATTGCGGAAAGTCCAGTGCCAGCGTGGCCAGAGCATCCATCACGCGAAAGTTGCCCATGTTGCGGCCGTAGATGGTTTCCACGCCGATGATGCCGACGATGATCTCTGCGGGCACGCCGAACTGCTGCTCGGCACGCGCGAGCGCCTGGTGGTTGGCCTGCCAGAACTTCACGCCGGCGCGTATGCGCACGGGGTCGATAAAGCGGCTGCGGTATACCGTCCAGTTCTTCACAAAGGTCTTGCCGGCTGGCGTCATCAGGCGTGTGACCACGGGCAGGTTGCGCGCTTCGCTCAGCTGCGCACGCACCCAGTCGACAGGCAGATCGCGGCGGACTGCGATTTCTTCGGCCAGTTGCATGGCGTCGCCCCGACCGGCATAGGCCACGGCCGTGGCGGCGGCAGCCGTGGCTACGGCTGCCGGTGCTGCCTTGCGGACGGCTTTTTTGGCCGGTGCGGCGATGGCGCTGGCAGTCAGCAGGCACAGGGCCAGAGTACTCAGTGTTTTAGCTTTGAGGTGCTTGCTGTTATTGAGGGTGATGCTCATGTTTTATTTTTTGAGGGATAGGGCCAGCGTTGCTTCCGGATGGACAGCCAGCGTCGGCGCAAGGTCTTCAGTTCGGTGGCTTCGGTATTGGAGGATGGCGCATAGCGTAGCCTTTCCATGTCCAGCAGCCAGTCGGATAAGGCCGCAGCCAGGGGCGCGGATGCAGATTCCCTGGCCCAGCTCTCTTGCACGCGGTGCGACAGGCTGCGTGCGGAGTCGCTGGCACCGCTTGCTATGCCTGCGCGCTGCAGCCGCAGCCTGGCAGCGTGCATGAGCTGGCTCCAGCCGTCGCGCTGCGGACGTGTGGCGCAGGCCCAGATCAGCCACAGCAGCGCCAGAGCGCTCAAGCAGCCCGCCAGCAGGCGCAGCAGATCCATCCAGTTTGGCGACTCGAAGCCCAGGCTCTGCAGCAGGTTGAGCTGACGGCTTTGCGTGTAGTTGATCACCCACTGGTTCCAGCGGTTGTTGACGGCCTCCCAGACGGCGCGCAGCTTCTCCAGCGTACCGGTATCGACGAAGTTGCCAACAGCGCTGGCAAAGGCACCGGGGGGAGCACTCAGGCGCTGGAACAGGCCGACCCGGCTGGGTGCAACAGCGCCCGTGGGGTCCACACGGACCCAGCCCCGGCCGGCAATCCAGACCTCGGTCCAGGCATGGGCATCGCTGTTGCGCACGGTCCAGTAATTGTCCACGCTGTTGCGGTCTCCGCCCTGATAGCCGGTCACGATGCGCGCGGGCACTCCCATGCTGCGCATGAGCACGGCAAAGGCCGAGGCGATGTGCTCGCAAAAGCCTTGCTTGCTGTCAAACCAGAAGTCATCGGCGGTGTGGACGCTGTCGACCACGCCGGGCTCCAGTGTGTAGGTGTAGCCGCCGGTTTTCAGGCGCTGCAGGGCGGAGGCGATCAGCCTGTCCGTATCCGCGTCGGCGCCCGGCCGGGTACGCAATTCGGCCTGCAAATGCTCACCCAAAGCCTGTGTGCGCGGGTTGCTGCCGGCTGGCAGTTGAAGATAACGTTTGAGCTCTGGAGTGAGCTGCAGCGGTCCATGACTGAAGTCGAGATGGCTTTGGGCATCGACACGCAGCACATCGGTAATCGGGCGCCAGCTCAGCCACTGGAGGCTGGAGCTCATGCGCAGCCTGCCTACCGAGGCACCCGGCGGAATCTGCGGTTCGGTTTTGGCGGCATCCAGCAGGGTCAGCCAGCGGCGCTTGCTGGGTTCGATCAGCATCTGGTAGTGAATGGGTTCACCGCTCACGCGCAACTGAGGCATGGCCATGGCGTCGAGCACAGGGTCGGCCTGCCAGCTGCGGCCATCGAACTGGCTGAGCACCGGGCCGCGAAAGTACAAGGTGTTGGCTGGCGGCTCCTTGCCCTCGGGGGTATCGAAACGGATGCGCAGGGCCACGCTGTCGTCCATGGCCAGCGAGGCGATTTCGCCCACGCGCATGCTTTCGGACAGGCCCGAACGCCCGGCCATATCGTCGGATGGCTCGCCCCATAGCGGCGCCATGCGCGGAAAGAACAGAAACAGCGACACCATCACGGGAGCGCCCCAGAGTGCGAGCCAGCCCGCAGTGCGCAGAGCCTGTGTCAATGGAGGCTTGCCGGCCGTCATATGGGCGTTGACCAGGGCCGTGAGCAAGCCCATCAGCCCGAGCACCATGGCCATGGCTGTAGGCAGGGACTGTGAATAGAAAAAGTTGCTGAGCAGTACAAAAAAACCCAGAAAGAACACCACCATGGCATCGCGCCGCGCGCGCAACTCCAGTGTCTTGAGCGCCAGCAGCATGACGACCAGGGTCACGCCGGCATCGCGGCCCACAATCGTTTTGTGCGTGGCCCAGGTAGCGCCAATGGCGATGACTAGGGCACCCGCCAGCGCCCAGCGGCTGGGCAGGGGGGCGCTGGTCAGTGCCAGGCGTGCGCGCCACAGCAACAGGGCTGCGGCGAAGGCGCTGGTCCACCAAGGTGTGTGCTGAACCTGAGGCAGCATGATCCAGGCGATGACGGCGAGCAGAAACAGCGTGTCCCGTGCATCGCGCGGCAGGGCAGTCAGGCGCTGTCGCCAGTTGCCGGCGGGGGAAGAGACGGTTGCTTTCATGGACAGGCGGCCAATGCTTCGAGGCAGCGCGTGGTGTGCTGCATACCGCTGGCCGGTGCGATTTCCTGGCCTCCGGGCAGGCGCAGGCCCCAGGTTCGGCCCTGCTGCTGAGCCATCAGCACCCAGGCAGCAAGGCGCGACAGCCGCGCCTCATGGTCGGCCAGGCCGGTATGGCGCGCATCGAGCCAGAGACGGTGATGGTGGGCCATGGGCCGGTCGCGGCTGACCAGTTGGTGGCTGCCTGCGGCAAAGGACTGAGCCGCTTTCTTCCACACCACTAGCTTGAGCGGGTCGCCAGTCTGATAACTGCGCACGCCATCGAATTCATCACCGCTGCGTATTTGGGCGCTGCTGCGGCCGCCGGCTTCGGGGCTGGCGGCTGGCAGCGGTGGGGCATGGGTTTCAGGTGCGGGATAGACCCAGACCAGGGTTTGGGGTCGCCACAGAGCCCAGACGCGAAATGCGCCCAGCGGGTAGCGTGTGAGTATGGATATGGCGGGCAGTTCCTGCCGACCGCGGCGCGTGGGCATGAAGTTCAGCTGCACGGTGGTGCTGCCCTGTTCGGGGATATCGACCCAGGTCCAGGCATCAGAGTGATCGGTGTTGCGCCGGGACTTGTGCAATGCGAGGCCTATGCCCCAGCGGCGCGAGCGGCGGGCATTGTGCAGGCTGATATGCATGGGGCAGGGCGCATGGGCAAAGCAGCCGCCCGACGCATTGCCTTGAGTACCTGCGCCGCTGAGGCTCAGTTGCAGACCGCGCAGATTGCCATGGCCCACAACCATGCTGGCAGCCGCGCTGCCTGCCAGCAGGAACGTGAGCAGGTAGCCCAGGTTGAGCTGGTAGTTGATGGCTGCAATCAACAGCACGATCAGCGTGGCCAGCATGGCCCAGCCCGCGCGCGAGGGCAGGATGTAGACATTGCCCTGGGTCAGTGTGAGTTGGTCGCTGCGCGGTAGACGTGCAAACATCCACTCGCGCACTCTGGCGCGGGGTGAGAGTCGCTGGAAGATATTGGATGTCTCTGGCTGCTCGCCCTTTGATGCCGAGCGCTTCATGCTATGAAATTCATGACGACATACATCGGCAGCATCAAGATAGCGGCACAGCTTGCATCATGGCGCGCACCTGCTCCACGGCACCGCGGCCTGCCTGGCCCACGGGAACCAGACGGTGGGCAATCACCTGGGGAAGTATGGCTTGCACATCGTCGGGCGCCACATAGTCGCGGCCTTCCATCAGCGCTATGGTCTTGGCCGCACGCAGCAGCGCGATGCCTGCGCGTGGTGACAGGCCCTGGGCAAACCACTGGCCGTTGCGTGTGGCGGCAATCAGGTCCTGCACATAGTCGAGCAGGGCGTCGCTGGCATGCACGGCCAGAGCAGCAGCCTGCAGTTGCTGCAGCTGTTGTTGGGAGATGACGGGCAGCAGTGCATCGGCAGCGGCGCGGCGGCCATTGCCCGCGAGCAGCTTGCGCTCGGCATCGCGCGAAGGATAGCCCAGACTGATGCGCATGAGAAAACGGTCCAGCTGGCTTTCGGGCAACGGGAAGGTTCCCAGCTGCTCCAGAGGATTCTGGGTGGCAATCACAAAGAAGGGGGCGGGCAGGCTGTGGGTCTTGCCTTCGGTCGTGACCTGGCGCTCCTCCATGGCTTCGAGCAGCGCACTCTGGGTCTTGGGGCTGGCACGGTTGATTTCGTCGGCCAGCAATACCTGGGCAAACACCGGCCCGGGATGGAACACAAAAGCCTCTTGTCCGCGATCATAGATGGAGACCCCCGTGAGGTCGCTGGGCATGAGGTCGGCAGTGAACTGCACACGAGAGAACTGCAGGCCGAAACTGCGTGCCAGCGCATGGGCCAGGGTGGTCTTGCCTACACCGGGAACGTCTTCGATCAGCAGGTGACCGCCTGCCAGCAAACAGGCGACACCGTCTCTGACCTGATCCGGCTTGCCCTCCATCACCGTGTTAAGCTGACTCAAAAGCGCATTAATTGTGTTCTGTGCATGCATGGCAGAAACATATCCTAAATAAGCGATAGCGGAGACATGACTGTGGGCAAGACAGGTTATTTCACCCACCGGGATTGCTGGTTGCACGAGATGGGGCCGGGCCACCCTGAATGCCCGGCGCGGCTGGACGCGATAGAGGACAGGCTGCTGGTCAGCGGCGTGGGCGATGCGCTGGAGCGCTGCAATGTGCCGCTGGCATCATTGGCCGAGATTGAGCTGGCGCATGACCCCATGCATATTGCCGCCCTGCAGGGCCTGACCGACCGGCTGGAGCAGGAGCTGGCAGCTGGCGGGCCCGAGTACAGGCAGCTCGACACCGATACCTCCATCAACCGTCACACCTTCAAGGCCGCATTGCGCGCTGCAGGCGCCACGCTGGCGGCTACCGATGCCGTGCTGGCCGGTGAACTGGAAAACGCTTTTTGCAGCGTGCGTCCGCCGGGACACCATGCCACGCGCAATCAGGCCATGGGCTTTTGCTTTTTCAACAATGTGGCCGTGGGCGTCAAGTATGCGCTGGAGCGCCACCACCTCAAGCGCGTGGCCGTGATCGACTTTGATGTACATCACGGCAACGGCACGGAAGATATCCTGGCTGGTGATCCGCGCGTGCTGATGTGCGGCATCTTTCAGCATCCCTTCTACCCGTTCAGCGGCGACAAGGACCCGGCCTCCAATATGCTCAACGTGCCCGTGGCTGCTTACACAAAGGGCATGGACATTCGAGAGATCATCGAGATGATGTGGATTCCGCGCCTCGAAGCATTCAAGCCCGAGATGATCTTCATCAGTGCTGGCTTTGATGCGCACCGCGAAGACGATATGGGCCAGCTGGGCATGACGGAAAACGACTTTGCCTGGATCACCACTCGCATCAAGGACATCGCACGGCGTTTTTCCAAGGGCCGCATTGTTTCCTGTCTCGAAGGCGGTTATGTAATGGACCCGCTGGCGCGCAGCGTGGAAGCACATCTGCGCGTATTGGCCGATATCTAGTCCGAAAGCAGGGTGACAGCAATGAGCGATTCCTTGGTGCAACTGAGTCAGGACGAGCGCGGTGTGGCACGCATCACGTTGAGCGACGCGCAGCGTTTCAACGCCTTGAGCAGTGAAATGCTCATGGCCCTGCAGTCGGCGCTGGATGTCGTGGCCAAGAGTGAGCAGGCGCGTGTGGTGGTGCTGGCCGCCCAAGGCAAGGCCTTTTGCGCCGGGCATAACCTCAAGGACATGGCGGCCCATACGGAGCTGGCTTACTACCAGCAGCTGTTTGCCCAGTGCAGCCGCATGATGCTCTCGATTCAGAAGCTGCCCGTTCCTGTCATTGCAAGAGTACAGGGCATCGCAACGGCAGCAGGTTGCCAGTTGGTGGCGCAGTGTGATCTGGCCGTGGCCAGCAGCGAGGCTCGCTTTGCCACCAGCGGCATTCAATACGGCTTGTTCTGCTCCACGCCCAGCGTGCCTCTGGTGCGCAACATGCCGATCAAACAGTCCATGGAGATGCTGCTGACGGGCGAGTTCATCGATGCGCAGACGGCTCTGCACTATGGTCTGCTCAATCGCGTGGTCGAGCCGGAGCGGCTCGATGCTGCCGTGGAAGAGCTGGTGTCTGCCATCTTGAGCAAGCCCCGTGTGGCCATCAGAATGGGCAAGGAGCTGGTCTATCGCCAGCGTGAAATGGGCCTGGAGTCGGCTTATCAGCTGGCGGGCCAGACCATGGCTACCAATATGCTGGATACCGACGCGCAGGAAGGCGCTCAGGCTTTCGCACAAAAGCGCAAGCCTCGTTGGCGCTAAACCCTGGATTTGCGCTCCCCAGCCTTCGTTGTTGGGCAGGCTGAGCTGCGTGGATGGCGTCGTTCGCCGCGCGGATTCTTGTGTTTTCGGCCCGTCCATTTGAACGACGAGGCTGCTTTCCGGCAGTGTTACCGTGAGGCCTATCTGGATGCAGGCATGGCACTGATGGACTCAATTCCTAGGTTTTACCCTGATTTGACCCATCTGAGACCCATGATTTCGCGAGGCTTGTGCATAAAATTGAACGGTCGTTCTTTTTTATGCCATTCCACCTGCGAAGGCTGCTGCACATATCTCCGGGCAGATTGTCTGGAAAATTGTGCAGAGAGTGTTGCGGTGCCGCATAAAATGAATCCAGTTTACGTAAACGTCAATGCAGTAATCATTAAGGAGCCGCAGCAATGAAGGTATTGGTCCCTGTCAAGCGCGTGGTGGACTACAACGTCAAGGTCCGCGTGAAGTCGGACGGCACGGGTGTGGACATCGCCAACGTCAAGATGAGCATGAACCCCTTTGACGAAATCGCCGTCGAAGAAGCCGTGCGCCTGAAGGAAAAAGGCGTGGTGACCGAAGTCATCGCCGTCTCCTGTGGTGTGGCCCAGTGCCAGGAAACCCTGCGCACGGCCATGGCCATCGGTGCCGATCGCGGCATTCTGGTCGAGACCGATGTTGAGCTGCAGCCCCTGGCTGTGGCCAAGCTGCTCAAGGCCCTGGTGGACAAGGAGCAACCCGGTCTGGTCATCTGCGGCAAGCAGGCCATCGACGACGACGCCAACCAGACCGGCCAGATGCTGGCGGCCCTGGCCGACCTGCCCCAGGCCACTTTTGCCTCCAAGGTCGAAGTCGCTGGCGACAAGGTCAACGTGACCCGCGAAGTGGACGGCGGCCTGGAAACCGTGGCCCTGTCCACGCCCGCCGTCATCACCACCGACCTGCGCCTGAACGAGCCCCGCTACGTCACCTTGCCCAACATCATGAAGGCCAAGAAAAAGCAGCTGGACACCTTCAAGCCCGAAGACCTGGGCGTGGACGTGACGCCTCGCCTGAAGACCGTGAAGGTCTCCGAGCCTGCCAAGCGCGGTGCTGGCGTCAAGGTGGCCGATGTGGCCGCCCTGGTCGACAAGCTGAAAAATGAAGCGAAGGTCATCTGACTCCCCCTGAGTCGCCTGCGGCGCCTTCCCCCAAAGGGGGACGACGGCCTTGGCTGCGGGGCGGCCCTTGCTGGCCGTCCCTCGCTAGGCTGCGCTGCTGCCAAGGGCTGATGTCCTCTCTCGGACTTCGCCAGAACGTAAAGAAATTTAGAGGTTGAATATGACTTCTCTCGTTATTGCAGAACACGACAACGCTTCGATCAAGACCGCGACCCTGAACACCGTGACGGCCGCCAAGGCCTGCGGTGGTGATGTGCATGTGCTGGTGGTTGGCGAAGGTGCAGCCGCTGCAGCAGCCGCTGCCGCCCAGATCGCCGGAGTCTCCAAGGTCATCCATGCCGACGGCGCCAGCCTCAAGGACGGCCTGGCCGAGAACGTGGCGGCCCAGGTGCTGGCCATCGCCGGCAACTACAGCCACATCCTGTTCCCCTCGACCGCCTCGGGCAAGAACGTGGCGCCTCGCGTGGCCGCCAAGCTGGACGTGGCCCAGATCAGCGACATCACCAAGGTCGACTCCGCCGACACCTTCGAGCGCCCCATCTACGCGGGCAACGCCATTGCCACCGTGCAGTCCGCCGATGCCGTCAAGGTCATCACCGTGCGTACCACGGGCTTTGACGCAGCGGCAGCCAGCGGCGGCTCGGCGGCCGTGGAAACGGCGGCAGCCGTGGCTGACAGCGGCAAGAGCGCCTTTGTGGGCCGCGAAGTGACCAAGAGCGAGCGTCCCGAACTGACGGCAGCCAAGATCATCGTCTCCGGCGGTCGCGCGCTGGGCTCGGCCGAGAAGTTCCAGGAAGTCATGTCGCCGCTGGCCGACAAGCTGGGCGCGGCCATCGGCGCGTCGCGCGCTGCGGTGGATGCGGGCTATGCGCCCAACGACCTGCAAGTGGGCCAGACGGGCAAGATCGTGGCGCCGCAGCTGTACATTGCCTGCGGCATCTCGGGAGCGATCCAGCATCTGGCGGGCATGAAGGACTCGAAGGTGATCGTGGCGATCAACAAGGACCCCGAGGCCCCGATCTTCTCGGTGGCTGATTACGGTCTGGAAGCCGATCTGTTCACAGCCGTTCCCGAGCTGGTCAACGCGCTGTAATTTGGCGCACATCAAAAGAGGGGCTTCAAGCCCCTCTTTTTCCATGGGCGCCTGGCTAGTACAGGTCAGGTCATCAACAATAATTCGGCAGCTGCATGGGCGCTTCAGACCCACTGCATTGATGGAGAGGGAGACTCTGAATGAATCGCAAGCATTGGGTGTTGGCGCGAGCCGGTTTGGTCGCCATGTATGCAGGTGCTGCTTTGGTGGCGCAGGCCTGGACGGTAGGTCAGGTGGCCCCGATGTCGGGGGCTGAAGCCAGTCAGGGGCGGGCCTATGCGCAGGGCATGCGTCTGTACTTTGACCAGGTCAACAAGGCAGGTGGTGTGCAGGGCCAACCTGTGGAGCTGGCCGTGCTTGATGATGTGGGCCATCCCGAAGAGACCGTGACCAAGACGCGCAAGCTGCTGAGCGAATCCAAGCCCGTGGTGCTGGCAGGCTATTTCGGCAATCGCAATCTCTCGGCCTTGCTGGAGAGCAAGGCTCTGGATAGCTCGCAGATTCCGCTGGTGGGTTATCAGAGCACGGACACCCGTGTGCTGGCATCACCCCAGATGTTCTCCACGCGTGCAGGGCTTGTCGAGCAGATCGCAAAGATTTCCACCCATCTGGCCACCGTAGGCATCACGCGGCTGGCGTTGGTGTTCGAGGAGCGTCCCGATGCGCAGGAGCTGACGGCCTTGGTGACCAAGGCCGTGAACCCAAGCGGGGCCAAGCTGGTGGGATCGGCCATGCTCAAGAGCCGAGGTGGCTCGGACAAGGCTGTGCAGGAGCTGCAGGCTGCGAAGACTTCGCCTCAAGCCATTTTGCTGGTGGCTTCCAGCCCTGCCACGGCGGCATTTGTCGAGGCATATCGCATGGAGGGCGGTACCGCCCAAGTCTATGCCACGGCGGAGGCCGATATCGAGCAGTTGGCCAAGCGTCTTCCTGTTGAGTACATGAGCGGTCTGTCGATTGCCCAGGTAGTGCCCAGTCCCTACAAGGTATCGGGCAAGCTCAACAAGGAGTTTCGCGACGCGACGATTGCAGCAGGCAAGTCCCTGGACGTTCCGGTGAGCTTTGCCATGATGGAAGGCTTTGTGAATGCCAAGGTCATCGTGGAGGCCATGCGTCGCAGCCAGCCGCTGACGCCGGAAAAAATGAGTGCCGCCTTGCGCGGACTGGAGTCTTATGACCTGGGCGGCTACTGGGTGAACTTCAAGCCCGGGCAAGTGGGATCCAAATATGTGGACCTGTCCATCGTCAACGCCGCCGGGCGTGTGACGCAGTAAGAAAGCAAGGCCTGAAACGCATCGCGTTCAGGCCTTTTTTGCAGCCACTTCCATCACGATGATCCGCCGTGCAAAACAGATGCAGAAACTGTTGCCCAGGGGACAGGAAGTGGTGTCATGGCAGGCGAAACTGGCCACCGGCCAGTCGGACGGCCTCATCGTCGGCACAGGGGTGCAAACAGTGAGCCGGCCTTCGAACTGCTTCTGAAATAAGAGCTGCCTGCGTATTTGGAATAAACGCTACAGCCTTTTTTATTTATAAAACGAAGAAGGAGACAACATATGTCCAAGCTGCCACCCGCCCTCAAAAAGCTGGCTTTGCCTGTCATCGGCTCGCCGCTTTTCATCATCAGCAATCCAAAGCTTGTCATCGAGCAGTGCAAGGCCGGCATTGTCGGCTCCATGCCTTCTCTCAATGCCCGTCCGGCCGAGCAGCTGGAGGACTGGCTGGCGGAGATCACCGAGACTCTGGCTGCCTGGGACAAGGCCCACCCCGATCGCCCTTCGGCTCCATTCGCCATCAACCAGATCGTGCACAAGAGCAATGACCGTCTCGAGCACGACATGCAGGTCTGCGCCAAGTACAAGGTGCCCATCATCATCACCAGCCTGGGCGCGCGTGAAGATGTGAACCAGGCCGTGCACAGCTGGGGTGGTGTGGTGCTGCACGACATCATCAACAACAAGTTTGCGCGCAAGGCCATTGAAAAAGGTGCCGACGGCCTGATCGCCGTGGCAGCCGGTGCTGGCGGCCATGCGGGTGTGAAGAGCCCGTTTGCCCTGGTGCAGGAAATTCGCCAATGGTTTGACGGCCCGCTGGCGCTGTCCGGATCGATTGCCACGGGGGGAGCGGTTCTCGCGGCCCAGGCGATGGGTGCGGACTTTGCCTATATCGGCTCGGCCTTCATCGCCACTGACGAGGCGCGTGCCGTGGAAGCCTACAAGCAGGCGATTGTCGAGGGCAACTCCGACGACGTGGTCTACAGCAATCTGTTCACCGGCGTGCATGGCAACTATCTGGCACCGTCGATTCGTGCGGCAGGTCTGGATCCGGAGAACCTGCCCGAGTCCGACCCCAGCAAGATGAATTTTGGCGGCGGCGCGCAAAAGGCCTGGAAGGACATCTGGGGCTGCGGCCAGGGCATCGGTGCCGTCGACAAGGTGCAGCCCACGGCCGAGCTGGTGGCTCGCCTCAAGCGTGAATATGCCGAAGCCAAGGCCAGCCTGCTGGTTGCCTGAGGCAGTTCACTATCTTCTGTGCCAACGGCGTCTTCGGACGCCGTTTTTTATGGGCGGCTTGCTCGCTTGATGTTGCTCAAGCACGACTTTAACAAGGGTTAACCCTTGTTAAATCGCTTCGGAGTTGATGCGTATCAATGTAGGCCTGGTCCTGCAATTGGCTTTTGCATATCAAGTCATGATGATTGTCAAAAGAAGAGTAGTATTCCGTTAATTTCAGTAAATACTGAAAATTGAGAAATGCAGCACACCCCTTCTTCCTCCACCGACAATCAGGTCGATACAGCACATGCCGAGTTGGCGAGCGTCATCCGTCGCCCCAGCGCGGGAGCTGTGTGGCAGGTGTTTGCCGCTCTGATATGGTTGCCGCAGGCAGCCTTGCTGGCCTGGGCTGTGCAACTCATGGCCAACGGTCAGGGCATGGCGGCCGTCTGGCCCATGGCGGCTGGCGTGTTGTTGCTGGGCTTGCTGCGAGCCTGGACAGAAGGCCATGGCGGCATGCTGGCCAACCGTGCAGCGCGCGCGCAGCTCAGCAGCTTGCGCGCCCGGGTGGCGCAGTCGCTGGCTCAGGCATCGCCGCTGGACAAGAGCCGCCCTGCCTCCGGCCAGGCCGCCAGCGCCATGGCCGAGCAGGCAGAGGCCATTGTTCCGTGGCTGGCGCGTTACCAGAGCGCGATGTGGCGTGTGCGTCTGCTGCCCCTGGTGATTTTGGCTGCCGTGGCCTTGCAGTCATGGGTGGCGGCTCTGATTCTGATGGTTGCCGCGCCGCTGATTCCGCTTTTCATGGCGATCGTGGGCTGGCGTGCCAAGGCGGCCAGCGAAGAGCAGATGCTGCAGCTGGGCCATATGAACGCTTTCCTGCTGGACCGCCTGCGCGGTCTGAGCACGTTGCGTGCTCTGCATGCCGTGGAACTGACAGGTCAGCGGCTGCGTGACCATGCCGAAGGTCTGCGCGCCCGCACCATGCGCGTGCTGCGCATTGCCTTTCTGTCTTCTGCGGTGCTGGAGCTTTTCTCGGCACTGGGCGTGGCCATGGTGGCCGTCTATATAGGTTTTCACCTGCTGGGCACGCTGAACTTCGGAGCCTGGGGCGACAAGCTCGGTCTGGGCCAGGCCATGTTCGTGCTGCTGCTGGCGCCGGCATTTTTCGAGCCTTTGCGCGATCTCTCGGCCGTCTGGCATGACAGAGCCGCAGGCGAGGCAGCGCTGCAGACCTTGGAGAGCATGCGGGCGCAGTCCATGCAGATTGTCGGTGCACAGCATGCCGCTGAAGCATCTCCGGTCGATGAGCAATCATGGCTTGGCCAGCCTGTGTCCGTAAGCGTTTCGGAACTCAAGGTCCAGGCGCCAGGCAGTGACTCCAGCCTCGCGCCGCTGTCTTTGCACATACAGGCCGGCGAGCATGTGGCGCTGTGGAGTCCCAGCGGCAGCGGCAAGTCCGTGCTGCTGGCGCAGATTGCCGGCCTTTTGCCGGTACAGCAAGGCCGTATCGAAGTCGACCGGCAAACGCTTGAGGCCGGCAGTGCTACCCAGTTGCGCCGGCGCATGGCCTGGCTGGGTCAGTTGCCCCATGTCTTTGCCGGCTCGGCCGCGCGCAATATTGCGCTGGGGCGCCACTCTGTAGGACCCGAACAGATTGCCCAAGCCACGCAGCTGGCGGCACTGGACGAGGCCCTGGCGCATCGCCCCGGCGCAAGCCTGGGTGAGGGGGGCGCAGGCCTTTCCGGTGGCGAGGTGGTGAGACTGGCCCTTGCGCGCATGGCCGCGCAGACACAGGCCGGACTGCTGCTGGTCGATGAACCTACTGCCCATCTGGATCCCGAGACAGCGGCCCAGATCACGCAGTCTCTGCGCCATCTGGCCAGGGGGCGCACCATGCTGGTCGCGACCCACGATGCGCATCTGGCCGCAGCCATGGATCGCGTGATCGAGCTGCCACTGTTGCGACGGGAGCAGGAGTCGCAGGTATGAAGACACGGGACATTTCAATGCGCGAAATGCTGAAGCTGCTGGGCCAGATGGCGCCGCGCAAGCTCTGGCTGGGCGGTGCCGCCCTGGCAGCGCTCACGGTGCTGATGGGCATGGCATTGCTGGGCTTGTCGGGCTGGTTCATCACGGCCACGGCCCTGGCCGGGCTGGTGCCTGCCACGGCTCTGGTGTTCGATGTGTTCATGCCGTCGGCCGGCATTCGCCTGCTGGCCGTGGGCCGCACCGGTGCCCGCTATGCCGAGCGCCTGGTGACCCACGATGCCACGCTGGCCGTGCTGGCCGCTTTGCGCCAGAGACTGTTTCTGAGCTGGGCTCGCCCGCAGGCCGCCCGCCTGCTGTTGCAGCGCCCGGCAAGGCTGTTGCAGCGCCTGACCTCCGACGTGGACGCCCTGGACAATCTTTATCTGCGCCTGCTGGTGCCGGCCGTCGCGGCGCTGGGCGCGGCCTTGCTGGCAGCTCTGGCCTACGGATTCATGCGCTGGTGGCTGGGCCTGTTGACCCTGGCGTGGCTGCTGCTGGCTGGTTGGGGCATTGCCCTGTGGCATGGTTTGCGCAGCCGCAAGGCCGCCGTGCGCCGTGCCATGGCTCTGGAAGCCATGCGTGCCCAGACCGTAGATCTGGTTGCAGGCCAGACCGAGCTGCTGATGGCAGGCCAGTTGCCTGCCCAGGTGCAACAGGTGCTGCACAGCGATGCGCGCTGTGCACAGGCCGATGAGCGGCTTTATCAATCCGAAGCGGCTGCCGCCCAGGCTTATGGGGCGGTGTCTGCCATGACCTTGAGTGCATCCGTGCTGCTGATGGCCTGGTTGATAGAGCAGGAGCGCATCAACGCGCCGGTTGCTGCGCTGGGTATTTTGCTGGCACTGTCGGCAATGGAGCCGTTTGCAGCCCTGCGCAGAGGGGCAGAACAGGCCGGACGTACCTGGCTGGCGCTGCGCAGGCTGGCTCCCCCGCTGGCGGCCAAGGCCGAAGTGGCAGAGAGTCCACAGCAGCCTGTGCAGAAGCTGGCCGTCAGCCTACAGGCTGTCCGACTTCGTCAATTGGGCCCGATAGACCTGAACGTGCGCCAGGGCGAGCGCGTGGCGCTGATCGGCAGCAGCGGCGCAGGCAAGACCAGCTTGCTGCATTTGATGGCGGGCGAGCAGCAGCCGGACGAGGGCGTGGTTCAGGCCCGCAGTTGCAGCTGGATGACACAGAGAACCGAGCTTTTTCAGGACAGCCTGCGCAACAACCTGAGGCTGGCCGATGCCAGGGCCGGCGATGAGCAATTGTGGGCCGCCCTGCAGGCTGCAGGTCTCAGAAGCGACGTCATGGCCCTGCCACAGGGGCTGGACACCATGCTGGGTGAGGGAGGCCTCGGCCTGTCCGGAGGCCAGTCGCGCCGGCTGGCACTGGCCAGACTGCTGCTGAGCCCAGACCGCTGCTGGCTGCTTGATGAGGTGACCGAGGGACTGGATGCCGTCACTGCTGCTGACGTTTTGCAGTGCCTGGCACAGGCAGCCGAGAGCGGCGCGCGAACGCTGATTTTTGCCACGCATTGGCAGCGTGAGGCGAGTCTCGCCGATCGCATTGTGTATCTGCAGGCAGGGCAAGTAAGAGCGCAAGCCCTGCACGGCACCCCAGAGTTTGAGCAGCTGATGACAAGGCTGCGACCCGATGCGCTGGGTGCTGTTGCACCGCAGTCCATATGTTTTTCCGATTGATTTTTAAAGTACCGAGAGAAAGGACCTGACCATGGACCTCGATATCGTCGATTTATCGCGACTGCAGTTTGCGATAACGGCGCTCTACCACTTTCTGTTTGTGCCGCTGACATTGGGCCTGTCCATACTCGTTGCCATCATGGAGACGGTGTATGTGATGACCGGACGAGCCATCTGGCGCGACATGACCAAGTTCTGGGGCGTGCTGTTCGGCATCAACTTCGCCATGGGTGTGGCCACCGGCGTGGTGATGGAGTTCCAGTTCGGCATGAACTGGAGCTACTACAGCCACTATGTGGGCGACATCTTTGGTGCGCCGCTGGCGATCGAGGGTTTGATGGCCTTCTTCATGGAAGCGACCTTTGTTGGCCTGTTCTTCTTTGGCTGGGATCGCCTCTCCAAGGTCAAGCACCTGATCGTCACCTGCTTGATGGCCATAGGCACCAACTTTTCGGCCCTATGGATTCTGGTCGCCAATGGCTGGATGCAGAACCCCGTGGGGGCGAGCTTCAACCCTCAGACCATGCGCATGGAAGTGAATGACTTCTTTGCCGTGCTCACCAATCCCGTGGCGCAGGCCAAGTTCGTGCACACGGTGTCGGCGGGCTACGTCATGGCCTCGCTGTTCGTGCTGGGCATTTCGGCCTGGTATCTGCTCAAGGGCCGTCACATCCATCTGGCCAAGCGCTCGATGACGGTGGCCGCATCCTTTGGTCTGGCCGCTTCGCTGTCGGTGGTGGTGCTGGGTGACGAATCCGGCTATCTGTCCTCGGAACACCAGAAGATGAAGCTGGCATCGATCGAAGCCATGTGGGAGACCGAGCCCGCACCGGCTTCTTTCACGGCCTTTGGTTTCCCCGACCGCGAGGCGCGCGAGACCCACTTTGCCGTGCACATTCCATGGGTCATGGGCCTGATCGGTACACGTTCTCTGGACACCCCGATTCCCGGCATCAACGAACTGGTCAAGAGTGCCGAGGGCAATATCCGCAATGGTATCGACGCCTACGATGCGTTGCAGACCATTCGCAAGGCCAAGACCGATGCCGAGATTCCTGCCGAGGCACGCCTGCGCTTTGAAAACAATGGTGCCAATCTGGGCTACGCCCTGCTGCTGATGCGCTATGTGGATGATCCCCGCAAGGCAACCGAAGCGCAGATCCACCAGGCGGCAATGGATACCGTGCCACCGGTGGGGCCGCTGTTCTGGACCTTCCGCGTCATGGTGGCCCTGGGCATGTTCTTCATCGTGCTGACCGGCACCTTCTTCTGGCTGGCTGCCCGCCACAGGCTTGACGCCTACCCCTGGCTGCTCAAGGTCGCCGTGTTCTCGATTCCGCTGCCCTGGATTGCCGCCGAATGCGGCTGGGTGGTGGCCGAGCTGGGTCGCCAGCCCTGGATCATCGAAGGTGTGCTGCCCACGGCCATGGCCGTGTCCAACCTGGGTGCCTCCACCTTGCTGTTGACCATTGCCGGCTTTGTGCTGATTTACACCGTGCTGCTGGTGATCGAGCTCAAGCTGATGGTCAAGGCCATCAAGAAGGGCCCCGAGCATGAGAGCGAACCTCACCTCAGCCTCTACGAACCCATGATCAAGAAGCTGGCACGCGGCCAAAGCTGAGAGGAGCAACCAAATGATCTTGCATGAACTGATTTCATATGACGTGCTGCGCCTCATCTGGTGGCTGCTGCTCGGCGTGCTGTTGGTGGGCTTTGCCGTCACCGATGGCTTTGACCTCGGCGCCATGGGCCTGCTGCGCGCCACGGCCAAGACCGATGTCGAGCGCCGCACGGCCATCAACTCCGTCGGCCCCGTGTGGGAAGGCAATCAGGTGTGGCTGATTCTGGGCGGCGGCGCCATCTTCGCGGCCTGGCCCCAGCTTTACGCCGTGTCCTTTTCGGGCTTTTACCTGGCCATGTTTGCCGTG
Source organism: Comamonas thiooxydans (assembly GCF_002157685.2). NCBI lineage: Bacteria > Pseudomonadati > Pseudomonadota > Betaproteobacteria > Burkholderiales > Comamonadaceae > Comamonas > Comamonas thiooxydans. Next base: position 4,301,490 of record NZ_AP026738.1, on the reverse strand, counting down.
CTGGTGCCGCTGATCCTGCGCCCCGTGGCGTTCAAGTTCCGCAGCAAACATGAAGATGAGGCCTGGCGCAACCGTTGGGACTGGGTGCTGTGCATCACGGGTCTGGTGCCTGCACTGCTGTTCGGCGTGGCCGTGGGCAATGTGATTCTCGGCGTGCCGTTTCGTCTGGGTGACGATATGCGCATTTACTACGACGGCAGCTTCTTCGGTCTGCTCACGCCTTTTGCACTGCTGTGCGGTCTGGTCTCGCTGTCCATGCTGCTCATGCATGGTGCGGCCTGGCTGATGTTCAAGACCGATGGAGAAGTCGCCAGCCGCGCGGCCAGGTACGGCACATGGTTTGCCGTATTGACCACCGTGCTGTTTGCGGCCGCCGGCCTGTGGCTGGCCACGGGCATCAACGGCTATGTGATTACCAGCGAGATCAACCCCGTCGGTCCCTCCAACCCCTTGAACAAGACCGCAGCCGTGGCTGCCGGTGCATGGATGGCCAACTTCAAGTCCTATCCCTGGCTCTGGCTGGTGCCCGGTATCGGTCTGCTCATGCCGCTGATCGTGGCCATCGGCCTGCGCAGCCGTCGCGAGTGGCTGGCGCTGCTGGCAAGCGGCCTGGCTATCGCGGGCATCATCCTGACCGTGGGCGCTGCCATGTTCCCCATGATCCTGCCCTCCAGCATCGATCCACGCTTCAGCCTGACGGTCTGGGACTCGTCTTCCAGTCATGTCGTGCTCTTCATCATGCTGGTGTGCGTGCTGATCTTCCTGCCCTTGATCCTGGCCTACACCAGCTGGGTGTACTCGGTGCTGCGAGGCAAGGTGGACGTGAAAGCCATCGTGACCGGCCAGGGTCACTCGTATTGAGATGGGACGCCCCTCAGACGCCATGCTGCGTTCTTCCTTCTGTGTGAGGGGCGGTTCGAATATTGTTGGCCCATGCATTGGATGGGCCGAATGAAAGGAAACTTATGTGGTATTTCGCCTGGTTGCTGGGTCTGCCGCTGGCAGCAGCCTTTGCCGTGCTCAATGCGATCTGGTTCGAGCTGATGGATGACGAGGCAACGCGTCGCAAGCTGCTGGAGCGAACCAAGTCGCTGCCGGATGCCTGAGTCGTCAAGATATGGAAAAGCCCGGTCGGCTTGAGCTGACCGGGCTTTTTTTATGGATAAGGCCTTGTCTTGCTCAGGCCGTGCGATAGCTTCTCAACGCCTGTGTGGCCTGAGCCAGCTCGGTGATGAGCGACCAGTTGCCACTCTCCACGGCACTGGCGGGGACCAGCCAGGACCCGCCCACGCAGACCACATTGGACAGTGCCAGAAACTCCGCCGCGTTGCCGGGCGAGATGCCGCCCGTGGGGCAGAAACGCAGCTCTCCGAATGGACCTTGCCAGGCCTTCAGCATCTGGATGCCGCCCGACTGCACAGCGGGGAAGAACTTGAGCTCGGTAAAGCCATCTTCCTGAGTCATCATGATTTCGCTGCTGGTTGCGACACCGGGCAGCAGCGGCAGGTTCAGATCGCGGCAGGCCTGGCCCAGCTTGCTGGTGTAGCCGGGACTGACGGCAAACCTTGCGCCAGCCCGAGCAGCCGCAGCGGCATCGGCCGCATTGCGCACGGTGCCCGCACCGACGATGGCCTCGGGCAGCTGCTTGGCGATGGCCTCTATGCAGGCCAGACCCTGAGGCGTGCGCAGCGTGACCTCCAGAACCCTGATGCCGCCCGCCAGCAGTGCTTTGGCCATGGGCACCGCATGCTCTGCGTTGTGCAGCACGATGACCGGAATCACCGGTGCATCCTGCATGATGGACAAGGCGGTCATTTGAGCAGCCATGTGCAAGCTCCTTCTTCTGCGCTCAGCGCATTGCGCCGGAATCCGGCAAACAGTTCACGGCCCAGGCCGCGGTGATTGGCCTGCTGCAGCTCGGCGGGCATGATGGCCAGCGGCCTGGCTTCCCATTCGGCATCCGTCAGCTCGGCCTGCAGCAGGCCGGTGGGGGCATCGAGCACGATGACGTCGCCGCTTTGCACCTTGGCCAGCGGGCCGCCTGCCAGTGCTTCGGGACTGACATGGATGGCGGCAGGAACCTTGCCCGATGCGCCGCTCATGCGGCCATCGGTGACCAGGGCCACGACATAGCCCTTGCCTTGCAGAACGGCCAGCGGAGGGGTGAGCTTGTGCAGCTCGGGCATGCCATTGGCCTGCGGACCCTGCCAGCGCACCACACAGACGACGCCATTGAAGCCATTGGTCTGGCAGGCCTGCTCCAGCGCACCGGATTTGAAGGCCGCCTGCAGCTCATCCTGAGAATCAAAGACCCATGCCGGTGCCCGCAGTGCGTGGCGATCTTCAGGTACGGCGCTGATCTTGATGACACTGCGGCCCAGATTGCCTTTGAGCAGTTTCAAGCCGCCCGTAGGGCTGAATGGACGGCTGGCAGGGCGCAGCACGGTGTCATCGCCGGAGCTGCCCGCATCCCGCCATTGCAGCTGATGGTTTTCGACACGGGGGATGCGCCCGAAGGCGGCCAGCCCTTCGGGCCTCACCGTGAGCACGTCGCCATGCATGAGGTCGGCCTGCAGCAACTGGGCGATCACATAGCCGGGGCCGCCTGCAGCCTGGAACTGATTCACATCGGCGCTGCCATTGGGGTAGACGCGGGCCAGCAGCGGAACCACCGCAGACAGCTGCTCGAAATCATCCCAGTCGATGATGATGCCGGCGGCACGGGCCACGGCGACCCAGTGGATCAGGTGATTGGTGGAGCCGCCGGTGGCCAGCAGGGCCACCATGGCGTTGACGATGCAGCGCTCGTCCACGACATGGCCGATGGGGGCAAAGCGGCGGCCCCGGGTGATGGACAGCACGGTACGCATGGCTTCGCGTGTAAGCAGTTCGCGCTCCGCGTCGGCGGGGTTGATGAAGGCTGTGCCGGGAACATGCAGGCCCATGGCTTCCAGCAGCATCTGATTGCTGTTGGCCGTGCCGTAGAAGGTGCAGGTGCCCTGGTCATGGTAGGCCGCGTTTTCTGCGGCCAGCAGTTCCTGCCGGCCCACCAGGCCCTGCGCCGCCTGCTCGCGTATCTTGGCCTTGTCGCTGTTGGACAGGCCCGAAGTCATGGGGCCGGCAGGCACGAACACCATGGGCAGGTGGCCGAAGTGCAGGGCACCGATGAGCAGGCCGGGAACGATCTTGTCGCAGACGCCCAGCATCAGGGCCGCATCGAAAGTGTCATGCGTGAGAGCCACGGCGGTGGACATGGCAATCGTGTCGCGGCTGAACAGGCTCAGCTCCATGCCCGGCATGCCCTGGGTCACGCCATCGCACATGGCGGGCACACCGCCGGCGACCTGGGCCGTGGCGCCGTTGCGTCTGGCCTCGTCTTTCAGAATCTCGGGGTAGTGCGCAAACGGCGCATGGGCGGAGAGCACATCGTTGTAGGCCGTGACGATGCCGACATTGGGGCCTTTTTCCTCAACGATGCGAATCTTGTCCGTGCCGGGCAGAGCCGCAAAGGCGTGGGCCACATTGGCGCAGCCCATGGTGCGTACTTGCGGAGGGCGCGCGGCCATGGCATCGACCTGTGCCAGATAGTCGGAGCGGCTGGCGCGGCTGCGCTCCTGGATGCGCCGCGTCACCTGGTCCAGAACGGGGTGAAGTGCCATGATGAAAGTCCTTGGGCAGCAATGCCTGTGCTTGGGGCGCAGGCATTGTCTTGGAATGAGTGAGAGCCATGCCCGGGGCATGGCTCCATGGTTGCGCGCTTATTTGGCGCGAGCTTGCTTGACGGCGTTCTGCACAGAATCCCAGGTGCCTTGACCCACGGACTTGGCAATGCCGGCATTGACGGTGCCGAGCTTGTCGCGCATGCGGCCTGCTTCGGCGGCTGGCAGTTCGTTGACCTGCATGCCCTTGGTCTTGATCTCGGCCAGAGCCTTGGCGGCTTCTTCGCGCGTATCCTTGCGCTCGAATTCACGGCTCTTGATTGCAGCATCCTGCAGCACCTTCTTCTCGGCAGGGCTCAGGGTGTCCCACCACTTCTTGCTGACCGTCACGATCCAGGGGCTGTAGACATGGTTGGAGACGGTCAGGTACTTCTGCACTTCATAGAACTTGCTCGACAGCACCGTGTTGAAGGGGTTTTCCTGACCGTCCACGGCCTTGGTTTCCAGCGCCGTGAACAGCTCGGAGAAGGGCAGGGGAACGGCATTGGCGCCCAGGGTCTTGAAGCTGTCCAGGAAGACGTTGTTCTGCATCACGCGCAGCTTCACGTCCTGCAGATCTTCCAGCTTGGTGATGGGGCGCTTGTTGTTGGTCAGATTGCGAAAGCCGTTTTCCCAATAGACCAGACCGACCATGCCCTTGGGCTCCAGAGTGGCCTTGACCTTCTCTCCCACGGGGCCGTCCAGCACGGCGTCGGCCTCCTTGGTGTTGGCAAACAGAAATGGAGTGTCCCAGATCGCCATCTCGGGCGACAGGCCCACCAGCGTGGCGGTGGAGCCGACCATCATTTCCTGGGCGCCGCCGATCAGGGCCTGCTGCATCTGCGTGTCCGAGCCCAGGGAGGCGTTGCCGATGGCGCGGACCTTCATCTTGCCGCCGCTGGCCTTTTCCACTTCCTTGGCGAACATGCGCACGGCACGACCCTGGTTGGAGTCTTCCACCAGGCCGTAGCCGAACCGCACCAGGCGGGGCTTGAAGTCCTGCGCCTGAACGGCACCTGCGGCCAGCAGCATTGCCGTGAGTCCTGCGACTGCAAATTTGATACGCATACCCGTCTCCTTGCTTGTTTGGGCCTGGGCCCTTTGATGAAATTGGAACTGTCGTGGTGCGCTTGATTCCAGTGCGCACCATGCTATGAACTTAAAAGCTTTCATGAATGAAATGCCGTTCTCAGTGCATCCATTTGAGCGGACCCGTGACCAGCTGAGGGAAGATCACGAAGAGCACTGCCAGCAGCACATAGACCATCAGGAAGGGATTGGTGCCCTTGATCACGGTTTCCATGCGCAGCCTGCCAACCCCGGCCACCACGTTCTGCACCGTGCCCACTGGAGGGGTGATCAGGCCGATACAGCCCACATAGATGAACATGAAGCCGAAGTACACCGGATCGATGCCGGCCTTGACGGCCAGCGGCGCGCAGACCGGACCGAAGATCAGAATGGTCGGGGTCAGATCCATGGCGGTACCGACCACAAGCAGGAAGAGCATCATCACGGCCATGAAGAGCATGGGCTGATCCAGCAGGCCCGAGAAGCTGTCGGCCAGCATATTGGGCAGGTCGGCGAGCGTGATCATGTAGGCGGTCACGGTGGCCGCACCGCAGAGGAACATCACCACGGCGGTGGTCTTGGATGCGCCCAGAAAGACTTCGTAGAGCCTGCTCCAGCTCATCTCCCTGTAGACCACCATGGACACGAACAGCGCGTAGACCGCGGCCACCACGGCGGCTTCGGTCGGCGTGAACACGCCGCCCTTGAGTCCGCCCAGAATGATGACCGGCATCATCATGGCCCAGAAGCTCTTGGCCAGTGCCTTCAGGCGCAGGCCCCAGCTCACGCGCTCACCCGAGGTCAGCTGGTATTTGCGCGCGATGAACCACCAGGCCCCGATCAGAAATGCACCCATGAACAGGCCGGGCACGACGCCTGAGAGAAACAGCTTGCTGATCGAGGTATTGGTGGTGACGCCGTAGATCACGAACGGCATCGAGGGCGGAATGATGGGGGCTATGATGCCGCCCGACGCCAGCAGGCCGGCGCTGTAGCTGTCGGGATACTTCTGATCGCGCATCATCGGCAGCAAAATGGTGGCCAGCGCGGCGGTGTCGGCAATGGCCGATCCGCTCATCGAGGCCAGCAGCACGGCTGCGCCGATGGCCACATAACCGAGGCCGCCCGGAATATGACCGACAAAGGCGCGGGCCAGATCGATGATGCGGCGCGACAGGCCGCCGGCATTCATCAGCTCACCCGCGAGTATGAAGAAGGGCACGGCCAGCAGCGGGAAATTGTCGAACCCGGCCTGCAGGTTCTGCGCGAGCAGCTGGGTGTCGAAAAAGTCCAGGTGCCACATCAGGGCGACGCCGGTGAGTATCAGTGCATGGGCAATCGGCATGCCGATCACCATGCCGCCGATCAGCACGGCGAGAAAAATCAGGGTGACGATCATGGCGCCTTACTCCACGCTGGTTTCGGAAGACTCGGTCGGGGTGCCGCGCAACATGTCGCGCACCACAACCAGCAACATGCCTATGGCCAGCACCAGCGTTGCCGCTGCGCCCAGAGCCAGGGGATAGCCCAGCACGGTGCTGTAGCTGCTCCAGCCGGCAATAACCTGCTCCCAGGAGCCCCACAGCAGCAGGGCCATGCAGGTGCCGATCAGCAGCTGCGAGACCCAGAACAGGACTTTGCGGGTGGCCGGGCCGACCCGCGATGTCACCATGTCGAAGCCCAGGTGGGCGCCTTCAAAAGCCGCCACGATGGCACCGATGGCCACCAGCCACACAAACAGCAGGCGCGAGATCTCCTCATAGGAGACGATGCTGGTGTGGAAAACGTAGCGCAGCACCACGTTGACGAAAACGGCAACCACCATGCCGGCCAGGGCCAGCACCATCAGGCCTTCGGCCAGGCGCTTGAGCCATGGCTTGCGGCCCTGTGCCTCTTTGCGATCTTCAGACATTGGCTGTCTCCTGCTGTCTTTATGCTTGGGATTCGCGCCTTGCCCATTGCCGGGCCGCGAGCGCGATGTCGTTGAGATTCATGGTGGCGCTGACGGTCAGAACATCAGGCTCCTGACGCGGGTCTTCCAGCGTCGTGAACTGATTGGCCACCAGGTCGGGCGAGAAGAAATGCCCGGGTCGGGTCTGGACGCGTTCCAGGGCCGTGGCATAGTCGAGATCGAGAAACACAAAACCCAGTTGCTGGGCGCTGCGCAACTGGTCGCGGTACTTGCGCTTGAGCGCCGAGCAGGTCAGCACGAGGCCGTGTTCGGCATCTGCCTGGGCCAGTCGCTGCGCCAGGCGCTCCAGCCAGCCTTCGCGGTCGGCATCCGTCAGGGCAATGCCGGCCTGCATCTTGGCCACGCTCTGGGGGGAGTGGTAGCTGTCGCCTTCCACCAAGGTCCACCCCAGTTGACGGGCGATGGCTTCTCCTGCGCTCGATTTGCCGCAGCCAGAAACTCCCATGACGACCAGTGCCGACATGGTGCCCTGAGGCTGGATCTTGCTTTGAATCATTTTTGGATAGCGCTATCCGATATGGTTAAAAAATGAGCAGCCTGCTGCTTTCTGAGATGGGCTTCAGACCTCGGTCGAAGGCAAGTCAGTGCTTTCATCAAGCTGCTTCCACAGACTTCATTTCAAGTCTGGATAGCGCTATCATAATCAAAAAACCTCAGGCATCTGATTAGGAGATTCCCTTGCCTCCCGAGACCCGTACCAAGAGTGAAACCCCGGCAGACAGTGCTTCTTCAAGGCGATCTCGCGCCAGCGGGCGTGTCACCCTCAGCGATGTGGCGCAGGCTGCGGGCGTGAGTCCGATGACGGTCTCCAGAGCCTTGCGCGGAGAGCGCAGAGTGGCTGCTGCCCTGGTCGACAAAGTGCGCGAGGTTGCGGCTTCTCTGGGTTATGTGCCCGATCTGGCAGCGCGTGCACTGGCCTCGCAAAAAAGCACCCAGGTGTTGGTACTGGTACCCATGCTCTCCAACACCTTGTTTGTGGAGGTCCTGGAGGCTGTGCACAAGGTGCTGTTTGCCCAGGGCTATCACATGCTGATCGGCGTGACCCACTACGACCCAGCGGAGGAAGAGCAGTTGCTGCGGGCCTATCTGCCCATGCGGCCTGCCGGACTGTTGCTGACCGGGTTTGACCACAGCGAAGAGTCGCGGAAATTATTGGCTGCCAATCCCGTGCCGCGCGTGCATCTCATGGAGTTGCGCGAGCCCGGTAGCGCTCCCGATTGCTATAGCGTGGGTTTCTCGCAGATTGCAGCGGGCGCTGAAATGACCCGCCATCTGCTGGACAAGGGATACAGACGCATCGCATTTTGCGGAGCCCAGCTCGACGCGCGTGTCATGCAGCGCCTGGAAGGTTATCGGCAGGTGCTCAAACAGGCCGGCCTGTATGACCAGAGCCTGGAGATTCTCAATCCCGAGCGCTCATCGCTGGCGCTGGGGGCAAGGCAGTTTGAGACGCTTCTCAAGGCCCAGACCACGGTGGATGCCATCTTTTTCTGCAATGACGACATTGCGCAAGGCGCATTGCTGGAGGCCAATCGCATGGGGGTCAAGGTGCCGCAGCAGGTGGCGGTCGCCGGGTTCAACGACCTGCCTGGCAGTGATCAGATGGTGCCGCCTCTGACCACCATCCATACACCCAGGGATGAAGTGGGCAGAAAAGCTGCCAGCATGCTGCTGCAATTGCTGGCAGGGGACACCGTCAGAGAGGCCAGTGTGGATCTGGGCTTCAGGCTGGTGCCCAGGGCCAGCACCTGAGTTGCCGGCGTCAGGCTTCCGAGCCTGACTTGCTTCGCCCGGTAATCTTGTCTTTCAGGTCCAGCAGTCGCGTCACGGCGGAGCCCATGCCCATAAGCTGCATGGCTGTCTCTGGCGACAGACGCTGAACATCGTCAAACCAGCTCATCAGCTTGTCGATGAGTTCGTGCATATCGCGCATGCGTTGCTGGGCGTAGCGTTCTTCGTCGGTGCTGGCTTCTTCCATCATGGCGGCACGCAGCATGGACTGCGTGGGCTCGATCTCGCGGCGGCGGCGCTCTTCGGCCAGTCGCTTGAAGATTTCCCAGACATCCTCGGGTGCCTGGAAGTATTCGCGCCGGTCGCCGGGCTGGTGACGCAGCTGAACCAGCCGCCAGGCCTGCAACTCCTTGAGCCCCATGCTCACATTGGAGCGCGAGAATTCCAGCGTGTCGGCAATCTGGTCTGCGTTCAGCGGCTCGGGCGAAATGAACAGCAGGGCATAGATCTGCCCCACGGTGCGATTGATGCCCCAGCGGCTGCCCATCTCGCCGAAATGCGAAACAAATTGTCGGCTCAGCTCCGACAGTGGTTTGGCTTGCGTCATAGCCTCCATTGTGCCTTTGCCCGAGGTTCTCAGTGGGGCAGGGAAATCAAGCCGGAGTGCAATCGCCCTGGTTTTTTTCATGCTTGGTGCATGAAGCCCGCGCAGATATGTTTCGTAAAACTTGCAACGCTGTCAGCAAATTGTTGGGAATCGGCGCAAAATCGCCATCCTGTTTTAGGTCGGCTTTTTTACGTTGCCTGTTGCCGGGCAAACTCACCCTGCCGTCGGGCTGCCCATGGGGGCTGCCCGGCGGCCGTGATCTGATGGTTCAAAGTTCTATTTCCTCTCATTCCCGCAGTGCCCTGATCGACTGTACCAAGGGGCTGGCTTGTGTTGCCATCGTCTGGCATCACCTGGCTTTCTACGGCCCCATGTCCGATGTGGCTCACCCTGTCATGCCCGACCTGCTGGACTGGCTCTATGAGTACGCCCGTATGGCCGTGCAGATCTTTCTGGTGATCGGCGGTTTTCTGGCTGCAGCCAGCCTGGCTCCCATGGGGCTTGCGCGGTTTGATTCACCCTGGTCCAAGATCGGCAAGCGCTTTGTGCGTCTGGTCGTGCCTTATGCCGTGGCACTGGTGGTGACGATTGTGGTGTCTGCGGCGATTCGTCCCTGGTTCGATCACGAGTCCGTGTCTGCCGACCCCGATCTATGGCAGCTCATGGCCCATGCTCTGCTGCTGCAGGGCATTGTGGGCGAGGAGTCACTGTCGGCTGGTGTCTGGTATGTGTCCATAGACTTTCAGCTGTTCGCCGCGACCGTGCTGTTGCTGGCCGGAGTGCGCTGGCTGCAGCAATGGGTGCTGAAGCGCTGGGGCGCTACGGCCATGAAGCGCTGGTGGCCCTGGGCCGTGACTGGGATGCAGGGGCTGGTGGTCGCGGGGGCGGCTGCATCGCTGCTGAGTTTCAATCTCGATGCAGACCTGGATGTATGGGCGATTTATTTCATGGGTGCCTATGGCATCGGCATGATGGCCTTCTGGGCGGTGGCAGCAGACAGGCGCCTGACGGCCTGGAGCTGGGGCATGCTGATTGCTGCTCTGATCATCGGCGCTCTGGTCTATGAATGGCGCGACCGCATTTTTCTCGCCGGCGTGACCGCGATGCTGCTGATCGTCTGCATGCGTACCGAGGTCATTGCCCGCTGGCAGGGTTTTGCGCCGCTGCGTCGCCTGGGAGAGATTTCCTACTCGGTATTCCTGATTCACTTTTCCATCTGCCTGCTGGTCAACGCAGTGGTCAACCATTTCTGGCACGGTTCGGTCACAGCCGCCGTGGTGGGCATCCCGTTAGCCTTTGTGCTTTCACTGACAGCCGGCTACGCGCTGTATCAATTGGTGGAGCGCCATGTTTCGTCATGGAGTCAGGCCCTGCGCTGGCAGGCAGGCCTGATCGGCGCGGGTCTGCTGACCACCATGGTGGCCGGCTTGCGCTGAGTCTGATCCAGGCAGCAAAAAAGCAGCTCCGGTGAGCTGCTTTTTCGTTGGGTGAGCTGGTTCAGCGATGGAGCTCGCCCGCGCTTTCGGGCTGGAACTCGATGGCATCCACGCGCACGGTTACCTGGCCGGTAGGGCTAGGCATCTTGAATTCATCGCCCACTGACAGGCCCAGCAGGGCGATGCCTACCGGCGCAAAGATGGAAACCTTGTCGGTGCTGCCATCCATATCCTTGGGGTAGACCAGTGTCAGCGTATTGGTCTTGGCGATCTCGAGAATGGTGAAGCGCACGGTGGAGTTCATCGTCACCACGTTGGCGGGTATTTCTGCGGGGTCGAGTACATCCGCACGGTCCAGCTCCGCCTCCAGTGCATCACGGCCGGGGAACTGGCTGTTGTTCTTTTCCAGCAGCGATTCAATGCGATCCAGGTCCAAGGAGGACAGAGTGATATTGGGCTTGCGCTCCATGTAGTAACTCCTTTGCGAGATGGTGTGGTTGGCGCTTTGGCGTTGCGCAAACGGACAAAAGCCCGGGCAACGGTGTTGTCCGGGCCAAGGCATTCAGTGAAAGGCACCAATTTGGTGCATTGGAGAGATTGTCGGCGCTGAATCGCAAACTGCCAAGCCATCTCGCACTCACTGAGTGCGGATTGACTTTGAACTTGCTCTAGTTAATGGAGCGTGCTATGCGTATAGAGCAACGGATGCGGTCATTTTTCATCCAGATCTGACTCAATCAACTCTCACCGTATTGACCGGGATGCAACCATGGTCAGTACCGATTTCTTGCAATGAACAACTGTATTTATGTGCAGTTATTTTATGAAGAAACTTTCCCCATCCTTTGGACGGCGTTGTTGCATAAATCGCTCTCTACAGTCGGGTAGCCTCGAGCGATGAGTCAGTCTCTGCATTCCAAGTCCCGCTGTCGCACAAACAACTGGAAGCAATACAACGCTGCGCTCAAAGCGCGAGGCTCCCTGACTTTCTGTTGGACAAGGCCATGTCATGGTTTGCCGCTATCAGCGGCAAACGCGGGCGCAGCTCGCAGTTCTCGGATGCAGCTATCCAGTTCTGCCTGAGCATCAAGAACCTGTTTGGCTTGGCCTTGCGACAGACCACCGGCTTTGTGCAATCGCTGTTGGCTTTGTCTGGACTGCCTGCCATGGCCTGTTCCGGACTTCAGTGCGCTATGTTGCAGACAACGCAGTCTGGATGTGCAAGTAGCGTATCGCCCCAGTTCGGGTTGACTGAATTTGCTGCTCGACTCCACGGGCATCAAGTTCCTTGGCGAAGGCGAATGGAAGTGCAAAAAGCATGGCACGGAACGTCGACGTCAGTGGCGCAAGCTGCACAGCGGCATTGATGCCCAGACGCTGCAGGCGCGAGCTATCTGCGTGACCTCCAACAACGTCAGCGATGCGGTGGTGGTGCTGCACTTGTTGGCACAACTGCCGGCAGATGAGTCATTGCTGAGCGTTACCGGTGATGGAGCCCATGACACACAGCCTGTGTATGCCGCAGTGATGGAGCGCAATGCCATGCCCATCATCCCTGCGCGAAAGAATGCCCGGATGCGCAAAGGCGTTGCCTTTGCGCACCGCAATGCGGCGATTGCCGCATGCAGGCGCTTTGGACGCAAGTTATGGAAGAGTTGGAGTATCACCAGCACAGCCTGGTGGAGACCAAGATGCACTGCACTAAACGCCTGGGCGAGCGGGTCATGTCTAGAACCTTCGAGCGCCAGGTCAACGAACTGCACATCCGAGCCGCCATTCTCAATCGGTTCACTGAACTAGGCTGTCCGCAAACGGTGGCGGTGGCATAGCCACGTCTGGGGTCAGGGGAGGTTTGGCCCGGCACTGATTTAGGCAACAGCGCCGTTCTAGATTCTATTTATTCTGCGTAGGTGTCTGACCGCTCAGACCGTGGGGCGCGAACGCGTTGGAAGCGTTTGCGCAAATGTGCGTGCCTCATCAAGAATCCACAAGCGAAACGCCTCCAAAGTTGCACTGTGGCGCATGTTGTTCGGATAGACGAGGTAATACGAGTCATCCGCCGGAATGGATAGTGAATGTGCGCGGACTACGCCGTTGTCCCAGACGGTCTTAGGTACGAAAAACTCTGGCACCAGTGCAATCCCCAGCCCCGACTCTGCAGCGCGGATCATCATGGAGTGCTGCTCGAATCCGACGCTGCGTTCGGGAACTGTGTCAGGTGGTAGTTGAGCTGCGGCGAACCATTTCTTCCATGACTCTTGGCGTGTAGTTGAGAACAACAAGGGAAATTTCAGCAGGTCGGCTGCTTGCTTGATGCTGTCGCCGATCAGATCCTTGCGCGCAATCACGACCATTTCTTCGCCGAACAGAACCTCGGAAGTTGCCCATGGCCAGATCGGCTTGCCGTGATGAATGGCCGCCTCAAAATGCTCCTCATTGAAGGAAAACGGATTGGAGCGGACGCCCATATTCACGCGAATATGGGGGTGCTTTTCATAAAAACTGGGCAGTCGTGGAATCAGCCACTCCAATGAAAAAGTGGGTAGCACGGCCAGCTCCAGGCTGCCTTCTCCGCTGCCATGTGCAGAAATGGAGCGCGTATCGCGCTCGATTGCGCGCAGCGATTCCCTGATCTGCTCGCTGTAAAGGCGGCCGGCCTTGGTCAGCACCACCCGCTGTTTGACGCGCACGAACAAACGAATGTTGAGATTGGATTCGAGACCGTTGATTTGACGTGAAACAGCGCTTTCCGTCAGAAATAGCTCTCGTGCTGCAAGTGTGAAGCTTTCATGCCTGGCCGCAGCCTCAAATGCAATCAATGCGGCCATAGGAGGGATGCGGTTGCGTAGCATGGTAATTCATAAAAGTCATTACATCGCAATTTTAAATTGCTTTACGCGTAGGGTTGCAAGGACAAAAATCCATTAAAACCAGATGCTCATGTCAAGTCATTGCATTTTCTGTGAAGGCTGATGAATGAGTTTTTGGAAAGACCTACGTAATCAATACATCGGGTTTTCCCGGTATTGAGAGCAAAACCACCTTCCAAACAGCGCTGTTGCCATGTACCGTTTCTCGTCCGTATACCTCGATCCCAAAGGCTCTCCCATACGTGCGCTTTACAAGCACCTCAGTGAGCCAGGAATGATCTCTTTTGCGGGGGGGTATCCAGACCCGCAACTGTTTGACGTGACTGGGCTCAGTGCCGCCTCGGACAGAGCCTTTGAGAACAGCAGTGCTTGCCTGGAGTACGGCCCCACGGAGGGAACCTCTGGTTTGAAGAATGCCTTGGTGCAACTGATGCATGAAAGAGGCGTACTCACGACCCCAGAGAACATCATCGTGACGACAGGCTCTCAGCAGGCCTTCGATCTGGTGCTGCGCGTTCTAGTGGAGCAGGGCGATAGTGTGTTCGTCGAGCAGCCCACTTATTCCACCAATATCCAGGCAGTACAGGCACACCAAGCGCAGATCAGCGCAGTGCCCGTGACCGCCGAAGGCATGGATGTGCAGGCCCTTGAGCGCATGCTCGTCGCAGCAAGCGCGCAAGGTCAAACGCCCAAGCTGCTTTACACCATTCCGAACTTCAGCAACCCATCGGGTGCAACGCTGCCCGTAGATCGACGCATCCGTTTGCTACAACTAGCGGTGCAATACCAGTTTGTACTGGCCGAGGACGATCCCTATGGCGGGCTGCGTTTTTCGGGAGAGACTGTCCCCTCATTGATGGCGCTTGCAAGCCAGATCCCAGGTGCCAAGGATTGGGTGGTGCACATGTCCACGCTTTCGAAGATTGTCGCCCCTGGCTTGCGTGTTGGCTGGGCGGCTGCGCCGGTTGAAATCCTGAGACGTTGTTCGGTCGCAAAACAGACTGCGGATGTGGGTAGCTCACCTTGGGTGCAGCGCATTGCTGCGGAGTATCTGGCCAGTGGGCGTCTGAACGCCCACCTGGAGCACATCTGTGCAGCCTACGGCGCTAAATGTCGAGCGCTTGTCCATGGCCTGCGCCATGAGTTGGGCGAGGCCATCAGCTTTCATGAACCTTCGGGCGGGATGTTCGTGTGGGCTCGCCTGACAGGCGATATCACGGCTGCCGAGTTGCTGACGCAGGGCATTGCACGCGGTGTGATGTTTGTGCCAGGTGAGGGGTTTCAGGCTGATGGTGTGGACCGTTTCACATTGCGACTTTCTTTTGCCTCCCCATCCCTGGAGGAGGTGGCGCAAGGCTGCCGTCGGTTGGGGGAGGCCCTGGTTGCAGCGCGTGCCGCAAGGAGCAAGCAAGCGCTGCCGGCCTGATTGCCTGCATTTATCAGACATACGACAAATAGAACCAAGGAAACAGCGATATGAACGGAGCCAAGAGCCTAGTACAGACATTGTTGGCCACAGGTATTGATACCTGCTTTGCCAACCCTGGAACGAGTGAAATGCACTTTGTTGCGGCACTGGATCAAGTCCCCGGCATGAAGTGTGTGCTGGGCCTGCAGGAGAACGTTGTAACCGGGATGGCCGACGGTTATTACCGCCTAGCAGGCAAGCCCGCCTGCACATTGCTGCACTGCGCGCCCGGTTTGGCCAACGGCATGGGCAACTTGCACAACGCGCGACGTGCGCGCAGCGGCATCGTCAACATTGTGGGTGACCAAGCGGTGTACCACCGCCCTTTCGATGCGCCCTTAACAGGCGACACCGCAGGCATGGCACAGACGGTCTCTGCCTGGGTACACACGAGTACCAGTACTGAAGACCTCGGCCGTGATGCGGCGGCTGCGGTTCGTGCTGCGAGCACTTTCCCTGGACAGGTCGCCACCTTGATATTGCCGGCCGATGTGTCGTGGCAGGAAGGTGGAGTGGTGGGGCAGGCTATGAAGGCACCACAGCCGCCGGCCATTGATGGTGGCGCGGTGGAGCGTGCAGCCCGTACTCTGAGAGACAACGCTGATGTGCTGATTTTGTTGGCTGGCCCAGCCGTGCTGGCGAAGGGGCAGGCGCTGGCCTGGCGAATCGCGCAGGCAACAGGTGCAAAAGTGATGGCCAGCTATGTCACATCCCATGTGGCACGGGGTCGAGGTCATCTGCAATTGGAGCGGGTTCCCTACAACATGGAGGCCGCCATCAAAGCTCTGGAGAGCTTTCGCCACATCATCTTGGTAAACGCAACTCCGCCTGTGGGCTTCTTCGGCTACCCCGGTATGCCATCGATCCAACACCGTAGCGATGCTGTTTTTCAGACGCTTTCACGGCCCGACCAAGACCCGGTAGAAGCACTGCAGGCGCTGGTCAAAGTGCTGGGGGCAGCAGAGGTACCCATGCCCGACCCGGGGCCAAGGCCTGAGCCCGTGCGTGGCACTCCCTCGCCCGAAGGACTGGCTCAGACGCTGGCGGCAGTGATGCCAGAGAACGCAATTGTTTCCGATGAAAGCATCTCCTATGGAAGAGGCTTCTATAAGTTCACGCATGGTGCACCTGCGCATGACTGGCTGCACTTGGCTGGAGGAGCCATTGGGGACGGCATGCCCGTGGCCACTGGCGCAGCACTGGGCGCAAAAAAGCAGCGCCGCGTCATCAATCTGCAAGCAGATGGGTCGGCCATGTATTCACTGCAGTCACTTTGGACACAGGCGCGTGAGCAACTGCCTGTGACGACCATCATTCTCAATAACAGCAAATACAACATTCTTATTGGCGAATATGCCAATGTCGGCGCCACGCCGGGCGAAACGGCAATGAGTATGCTCGACTTGGGGAATCCTGCACTGGACTGGGTGAGGATGGCGAACGGAATGGGCGTGGAGGCGGCCCGAGCGACCACGCTGGAGGCCTGCGCAGACCTGATGCAACGCAGCTTTGACAAAGAGGGGCCGTTTCTCATTGAACTAATGATCTGAGCGCGTGGCGGGGTGGCCCGTCATCACCTTCAGCGGCAATTCTCGCTCCCACTTCCGTAGCTCAGCTTTCCGGCGCATCCGTTCGCTCGAGGGCAAGGGTGGACCCATGATTTATCCAGATACCAAACTCTTTATTGATGGCCGATGGCGGCCTGCTTCCGGCGGTGCGACGCTGCCTGTTTTCAATCCCGCAACTGGTGTGGAGATCGGTCGAGTGGCTTGCGCCAGCCGGGAGGATCTTGACGCTGCACTGGCGGCGGCGCAGCGTGGCTTTGAGATCTGGCGCGATATGCTGCCCATAGTACGCGGCAAGATCATGCGCCAAGTAGCTGTGCTGCTCCGCGAGCGGGCCGCTGATATTGCCCGTCTGCTTACTCAGGAGCAGGGCAAGCCATTGGCAGAAGCCAAAGCCGAGATTATGGCGGCGGCCGACATCATCGAGTGGTTTGCGGACGAAGGCTCCCGAGTGTACGGCCGCCTCGTTCCATCGCGGCGCGACCATTCCATAAGGCAAATGGTGGTTCGTGATCCGCTGGGACCGGTGGCTGCTTTTACGCCATGGAACTTTCCCATCAATCAGCTGGTGTTGAAGCTAGGCCCCGCATTGGCGGCGGGCTGTTCAGTGATCGCAAAGGCGGCAGAAGAAACGCCGGCAGCACCTGCGGCATTGATTGCGGCATTTGCTGATGCTGGATTGCCGGCGGGCGTACTGGGATTGGTCTATGGAAACCCTGGGGAGATATCGAGCTATCTCATCGTCCATCCCGTGATCCGTAAGGTTACGTTTACCGGCTCTACCGGAGTCGGCAAACAACTGGCAGCGCTCGCGGGTGCGCATATGAAGCGTGTGACGATGGAGCTGGGAGGTCATGCCCCTGTGATCGTTTGCGAGGATGCCGATCTGGACCTTGCGGTGAAGTCCACGGGTTTTGCCAAGTTCCGCAATGCAGGACAAGTCTGCATCGCACCGACGCGCTTCCTGGTGCATGACAGTGTTGTCCAACCATTTTCGGAAGCGCTTTCTCGATACGCGAGTGGCTTGATAGTGGGCAATGGTCTTGAGCCTCAGTCAGAGATGGGGCCACTTGCGAATCCACGACGGCTAGAGGCGATGGCCGAGTTTGTTGACGATGCCCAGAGGCAAGGAGGGCAACTGTTGGCGGGCGGAGAGCGCTTGGGGACCACGGGCAACTTCTGGGCACCAACGGTGCTCGCGGAAGTGCCGCTGTCAGCAAAGGTCTTTAATGAAGAGCCCTTCGGACCTATCGCGTCCATCCGCTCTTTCAAAAATCTGAATGATGCGATCGCTGAAGCGAACCGTTTGCCATTCGGGCTGGCTGGATACGGGTTCACTGAGTCGCTGAAGAATGCGGATCTGCTGTCGCGAAAGGTGGAAGTGGGAATGATGTGGCTGAACATGCCGGCCTCTACTAGCCCGGAGTTGCCATTTGGTGGGATCAAGGACTCAGGCTACGGTTCGGAAGGGGGGGCCGAAGCCCTAGAAGCTTATTTGAACGTGCGATCCATCGTCGTTCGTAATCATTAATGAGGCTTTCATGCTGAACACTTTTTCTTGTGCTCCTCAGCCCGAAAGCCCCGATATTTCACCCTATTTAGGAGAGCTGCTTGAACTGCGTCGCGATCTGCATTCGCATCCCGAGCTTAAGTTTCAGGAGCATCGCACGGCTGACAGGATCGCTACCTATTTAGGCGCTCTGGGTGTACCAGTGCACCGAGGGCTGGCACGGACCGGCATCGTGGCAACTATTCAGGGGCGAAAGTCCAATGCTGATGGGGCGATACGCGCTATAGGCATTCGCGCAGATATGGATGCCTTGCCCATCCAGGAACTGAACACATTCCTGCACAAGAGTACGAGTGACGGCTGCATGCATGCCTGTGGCCATGATGGGCACACGGCCATGCTGTTGGGGGCTGCCACGTTACTGGCCAAGCGAGCGGACTTTGAAGGTACGGTGCATTTGATCTTTCAGCCCGGCGAAGAGGGCGGCGCAGGAGCACGGGTGATGATGGAGGAGGGGCTTTTCACTCTGTTCCCCTGCGACGCCGTGTTTGCTCTGCATAACTGGCCTACGCTGCCGGCAGGTGCAATGGGCGTAAGGGCGGGGGCCATTATGGCATCTGCAAATCGCTTCGAGATTCGTGTTCGTGGGCGCGGTGGGCATGCGGCGCTTCCGCATACCACCATCGACCCTATCCCTGTAGCCTGTGCCATCGTCGGCCAACTGCAGTCGCTGGTGTCACGTGCAACTGATCCGCTCGATAGCGTGGCGCTCACTGTGGGGAAAATCGAGTCGGGCACAGTAGAGAACATCATTCCGGACGATGCCGCCATTTATGGAACCTGTCGCACGCTTTCATCGCAGACGCTGCAGCGCATGCTGGACGGGGTTGAGCGTATAGCGACTCATGTGGCAGCAGCACACGGTGCCATGGCCACCGTGTTGTGGAAGCCAGGCTATCCCAGCACCTGCAATACATCGGATGAAGCACGCTTTATGGGCGATGTAATGCGTGAACTAGTGGGAGATGCCAATGCAAATACGGATGTGCAGCCCGCTATGACGGCCGAAGACTTCGGCTTCATGCTTGAGCAAGTTCCAGGCGCCTACGGCTTCATAGGAAATGGAACCAACGGCCAGCCAGGCATCAACTTGCACAGCCCCTCCTATGACTTCAACGACGACAACATTGCATTGGGTGCCCGTTTCTGGGATCGCCTAGTGCGTCGCTGGTTTGCCGATAGCCACAAGGAAGTTCAATGAAAAATCAATTCAACAAAGAGCGACGTCTGGCGTTGAGATTTCTCGCATCGACTGCCGTCTGGGGCATCGCAGAGAAAGCACTTGCGTCGGGCAGCTGGCCTCAAAAGCCACTGCGCCTGATCGTTCCTTATTCTGCTGGCGGCGTCTCTGACATTATCGCGCGCTTGATAGCTCAACGACTGGCTGTAGCTGTTGGGCAATCCATAGTGGTGGACAATCGTCCTGGAGCTGCAGGGACCATGGGCATCGATGCCATGGTCAAAGGGGGCGGCGACGGTCACACCTTCGCGTTTACGCCTATCAGTCCGATCACGCTGAGTCCGCATCTCATGAAGGTCGGGTTCGATCCCATGAAGGACATCATTCCAGTGGCACCGGTCATGTATTCGCCGGTGTATGTCTGTGCTACGGAAGCATTCAAAGGGAAAACACTTGCAGATGCCTTTGTGCAAGCCAAGTCGGGTAGTGTGACTATGGCCTGCCTGGGATTTGGCTCGGTTGGTCATATCATCATCGAGCAACTGCGCCGCCAGACCGGAGCCAACCTAGTTCCCATCCCATACAAAGGCGATTCACAACTGCTCCCTGATGCAGTGGGCGCGCAGTATGACATTCTGTTGATCAACCCCTCGGAGCCGGTAAACGCTCTGATTCAACGAAAAAAGCTGCGGATCATTGCGGTGGGTTCTCCG
Source organism: Comamonas thiooxydans (assembly GCF_002157685.2). Lineage (NCBI taxonomy): Bacteria > Pseudomonadati > Pseudomonadota > Betaproteobacteria > Burkholderiales > Comamonadaceae > Comamonas > Comamonas thiooxydans. Next base: position 4,281,609 of record NZ_AP026738.1, on the reverse strand, counting down.
GCGCGTCTGCCTGCGGTATCCGACGTGCCAACTCTAGCCGAGCTCGGTCATGCTGATGCCAATATGACTTCGCTTTTCGGTTTTGTTGCTCCGGCCGGTATGCCTCATGAAGTCGTGCAGCGCTTGAATATCGAAATCAACCTATTGTTGCAGCAGCCCGATTTGCGTGACCGGGTACAGAAGCTGGACAACATTGCACTTAGTCAAACCGCAGCTCAGTTTGCGGCAGCCATGCAATCTGCCTATGAGAAGAATGGGAAAATCATAAGGCAGGCCAATATTAAGGCTGAATGATATTTTTTAGAGAAAATAGGTGATTTTGATATTCGCTTAATTGAATTGGAATCAATTAATGTTCTGATTTGAAAAATTCGAATTTTTATTGAATGAAATGAACAGAGTAATCTGTTAAGGAGATGATGGGTCTGACTTATTCAAATTTTACGAATGAGTGAAATTCAATGCACAAGAAAATCCTTCTCTTTCAAGAAAGAGTACGGATAAAAGGAGACAGATAGTGAAAAATCGTAGGTACTACATCGCACTTTCACTTGCCGCACTTTGCACAAGCGCACCCTTAGCATCCCATGCGCAAAGCATGCCTTTACGCGTGATTGTTCCTTATTCTGCTGGAGGCACTGCTGATGTCATTGCACGTATGCTGACGGATGGTCTCAAGGAACACACGGGGCGCTTGGCTATCGTAGAAAACAAGCCAGGAGCTGGAGGCCGCATCGCGTTGTCGGCATTGAAAAATTCCCAGGGAGACGGTGCCGCGGTGGTGTTCGCCTTCAACGGTGTGCTGGTGAATTCCATCGTTTTTCAGAATGCGAAGGAATTTCGGTTCAAAGAGGATTTCGTAGGTCTGGCACAAGTCGGCACAATGCCTGCGGCTTTGGCTGTGTCCTATGGGCACAAGGCACATAACGTCAAGGAGTTCATACTTACGCGTAAGCAAGAAGGTGATCTCGTTTACGGAAACATGGGACCGGGTTCGTTGACTCATTTGGCTGGTTTGCGATTCGCTACAGCGACCAGGCTCAAGCCTAATCCAATCGGCTACCAGGGAGGGGCTCCTATGGCGAACGACTTGATGGGCGGGCAGTTGGATGCAGGGATCGATACAGCAAGCGACTTTGTGGAGCGTCACAAAGGCAAGAAGCTAAAGGTCCTCGGTGTCTTCGGTCACAAGCGATTTCCGCTACTTTCCGATGTTCCGACAATGGCAGAGCAAGGTATCTCGAATGTAGAGGCTGAGCTTTGGCTAGGGTTCCTTGGCTCCAGCAGGGCCAGTGCCGCATTCAATGCGCGTTTTCAAGATGCTATCCAGAAGACGCTAGCAAATCCTTCAGTCAGAGAAAAGATCTCAAAAATCATAGAGGTGGAATATAAGGGCGCAACCGACTTCTCCAATGTCATGGCATCAGATTTTGCAACTTGGACACCTCTCATTATCAATTCTGGTTTGGTTCAGAACTAATCGAGCTCGCACCTAAATAAACGGTGCCCGCCTAATCCAAAGCCGGGAGCCTTAGCGACATTCGGAATACCGAGGTGTCGGAGGCCTTCAGCAAAGCAATCCGTTGTAGTAGGTATTACACATTAATAGGCACGTGAGTCGAAGCTCTCTCAGAATGCTCTGAGCAGGGTTGATCTTAACGCGTCGGGATTGAGCCTAAATATTTTCCATGGACTGAGTATGTATTCATGGCCGGTTGAGAGTAATTTCAACTATGGATGACTAACGTTATAGCTAATAGTTCAAGAGTGAGGCTGTGATGCATCGGTTGGCTCTTTTAACAGGAAGGCATCATCCCTGATTGACTTTAGCATCGGTTTTTCCGATGCTGAGTGGTTTAAATATTCGTTTTCATCAAAAAACTTAGATATTTATGATGAGAAAAGCTCTCGGGTGAAGAGGGCTTGAAAATCTAGAGAAAGTAAGGAGACAACATGCCACAGACAATGGCAGAGATGAGCGTGGAAGATATTGCCGCGCAAATCAGCGATGGTTGCCGGCTTGCCATGCCGGTTGATTATGCCGGCGTGCCCATGGCCATCGTTCCTGCATTGCTACGCCAAGCGCCGCACAATCTGGATCTGGTGGGAGTACCAACGGCAGGTCTATCGTTCGATATTCTGATCGGCGCCGGGTTGGTTCGCAGCTTAGAAACTAGCGCTGTAAGCCTCGGGGAAGCTGGAGGGGCACCATGTTTTATGCGTGCCATCATCAACCGCTCGATTCAGATGAAAGACAGCACCTGTCCGGCCATTCATGCTGGTTTGATGGCTGCTCAGAAAGGCTCGCCGTTTACCACGCTGCGTGGCCTGATCGGTACGGACGTACTGATGCACCGCTCGGACTGGCGCGTCATGCAGAACTTGTTTGCTATTGAGCCGGATCCGGTTGTTGCGATTCCTGCGCTGCATCCCGATATATCGGTCTTTCATGCTCCTATGGCGGATCGAGAGGGTAATGTCTGGATCGGTCGTAGGCGCGAGCTTGCGGCAATGGCATATGCCAGTCGCAAGACCTTTGTGACGGTGGAACGTATCGTCGATCATCGATTGTTGGACGATGAGGTCATGGCTGCTGGTGTGCTGCCGGCCATCTATGTCGACGGCATTGCGTTGGCCGAGAAAGGCGCCTGGCCCTATGGTCTCTGGGGTGAGTACGCGCCCGACACGGCCGCGCTGCAGCGCTATGCGCAAGAAGCAAGAACCGAAGAGGGATTTCAGCAATGGATTGCGGAGGTGTACGCATGAGCGCAGTGACTTTGCGGGAGCGGTTGATCGTCACGATCGCTTCGTTGCTGGAGGGGGCACGCCATGTGGCTGTTGGTGCTTCCTCGCCAATTCCTGCCGCGGCTGCCATGTTGCTGCGTGCGCAGAAGGAAGTGGCCAAAGCGCCTGCAGTGCGCTTGTCCATTCTCGGGTCGGTGAAGCACAATCTTTTCACTAATGGCTCGACGGAGCTGTTCGATTGCGCAGGCCAGGGGCGTATTGATGCATTTTTTCTGGGCGGCGGGCAGATCGATGGCCAGGGCAACATCAACCTCGTCGGCATCGGTGAGTACCCCAACACCCGCGTGCGCTGGCCAGGCTCATTTGGCTCTGCTTACTTGTACTTCACCGTGCCCAAGGTGATTCTGTTTCGTGAAGAGCATTCGCCACGAGTGTTCGTGGACAAGGTTGACTTCATCAGTGCACCTGGAACTAGTGACCCTGGCGTCTACCGCAAAGGTGGTCCGTACGCCTTGCTCACTAGTCTTGGGTTATTTATGTTTGACCCGAAGAAGGCACGATTCCGTCTTGTGCATATGCACCCCGGCCACACATTGGACGAGATCCAAGCCGCAACGGGTTTTTCTTTCGACGTAGATCCACAACTGAGCGTGACCCCGTCTCCTGATGCAGCCACTCTTTCGTTGCTCAGAGGCCGGGTACTTAATGAGCTCCAGGAAACTTACCCCGATTTTGCCAAGCAGCTGACCCAGGAGATTGCTCATGCTGAATAAACCAATGAGTACAGGTGCGCTGGCAGGCGTGCGTGTGATTGATGCCAGCCGTGTGCTGGGTGGCCCGTTCTGTGGCCAGATCTTGGGAGATCACGGCGCCGACGTGATCAAGGTTGAGCCCCCGATGGGGGATGAGACACGTGCTTGGGGGCCTCCCTTTGTGGGCGATGCTGCGAGCTATTTCATTGGTGTGAACCGCAACAAGAGAGATGTGCCTATCGATATGACGCAGCCACTTGGGCAGGAGCTACTGCTGCGACTGCTGGAGGATGCCGACGTCTTCGTTGAGAACTTTAAGATTGGCACGCTAGAGAAGTGGGGGCTCGGAGGGGACGCGCTGCGTAAGCGCTTTCCGAGGCTCGTGCACTGCCGTATCTCCGGTTTTGGTGCTGATGGCCCTTATGGCGGCCAACCTGGTTACGACGCTGCAGTGCAGGCTATGACCGGTCTGATGAGCGTAAATGGTGAGCCAAAGGGTGAGCCTTTGCGAATGGGCGTGCCTATCATTGATATGGTCACAGGCATGAATGGTGTGATCGGCATTTTGCTCGCATTGCAGGAGCGGAATCGTAGCGGTGAGGGGCAGTTTGTCGAAGCCACGCTCTACGACTCCGGCGTGTCCATGCTGCATCCGCATTTGCCCAACTTCTATCTCAATGGGAAAGTACCTCAGCGCTCGGGCAATCGTCACCCGAACATCTGCCCCTATGACGCGTTCGAGACCAGCACAGTACCGCTGTTTCTAGCAGTGGGCAATAACCGACAGTTTGTGACGCTGTGCAAAGTGCTAGGCAGAGCTGGGCTTAGTTCGGACGAGCGTTTTGTGACGAATGCGTCGCGTAATCTCCATCGGGAAGCTCTGCGTGAGGAGTTGGTGGGGCTGTTGTCTCAGCGCGATGGTCTGCAAGTTTCGCAAGAACTGGTGGCGGCAGGTGTGCCGTGCGGGCCGGTGCGCACCATAGACCAAGTTGTGGACGACCCTCATACCCATCATCGGGGAATGATTGTGGACATCGATGACTACCGTGGAACAGGGGCTCCAGTGAAGCTCTCGCGTACACCGGCGACGTATCGTAGCCGTCCACCGGCTTTTGCGCAGCATACTGATGAAGTGCTCAAAGAACAGGGCATTGACCCAACTGCTTACGAAAGCGTACTGCCTCGAAAGCCTTCCGTATAGTCCACTTGGTATTCATCTCCGGCTCCCATGGAGTCCGGGGATGGCAACAAAGTTCGGAGCTATGCCATGTTGATCAGATCGCTACAGTCGTTTTTGGCACTGCACCGCTATGGGACCATAGTCGCTGCAGCGGAGAAGGTGCATCTTTCTCAAGCTGCAGTCAGTGTGCAACTTAAGAACATGGAGGACGAGCTGGGTGTTGCTCTGTTTCTGCGCACCAAGCGCTCTTTGGAGTTCACCTCTGCAGGGCGTCAGTTGGTTCCGCTAGCAGAAAAAATCGTGTCCATCTATGAAGAGATGAAGGCGCTCAAGGGGGGCGGTCCTATTGGTGGCTTTCTTTCCCTGGGGGTGATTAACAGTGCCTTGGGCGGCGTGCTGCCGCAGTTGCTCAAAGAGATGACACTGAAGAATCCTGGGCTGGAGCTGAAAATCATTGCCGGCATCTCCGGCGAACTGATGACACAGGTAAATCGTGGCACGCTCGACATGGCCATCGTTACCGAGCCCCCACAACGCTTTCCAACTAACCTGAATGTGCACTATCTGTACAGCGAGCCTTTTGCGCTGCTCATGCCAGCGGAAGTGCCTCTTCAGGACTTGGTGCAGGCGTTTAAGTCTTTGACACCCTACATTGCATTTGATCGCAGCACTTGGGCTGGGCAGCTCATCGATGAGTTTTTGCTAAAGCGTGGTGTCATGACCAAGCCGTCGATGGAACTGAACTCGCTAGATGCAATCGCAGCCCTAGTCAGTCAAGGGCTGGGCATTTCTATCGTTCCGTTGATTCGCGGCGCAACCTGGCATGAGAGTCCCAATCTACATGTGGTACGGCTGCCGAATTTCGAGCGGCCGGTGTCGTTGATCACGCGCGCCTCCAATGAACACGATGCGCTTACGGCGCTGCTGCTATCAGCATTCAGCACAGTGGACTGGACTTCCTGATACATGCTCTGCGTATAGCGGGGTATCGTTATAACGCAGAGCATGGCTCTGGTTATTCGTGCTTGCGAGCCGGTTCACGCATCAGTACAAATTCTTCTGCAGAGGTCGGGTGCATCGCCATGGTGCGGTCAAAGTCACGCTTGGTAGCCCCCGCGCTGATGGCAATGGCGAGGCCTTGAATGATTTCGGGGGCATCGGTCCCCAGCATGTGTGCGCCAACCACACGATCAGACGCACTGTCCACTATGAGTTTCATGTAGGTCCGTTCTTGGCTGCCCACGAATGCTTTTTTCATGGGGCGAAATTGGCTGACGTATACAGCGGTCGGACCTGCTCTCATGGCCTGTAGTTCGGTAAGGCCGATGGTGGCAATCGGTGGTGAGCAGAACACTGCACTAGCTACGTTGGCATAGCTGATGTGCATCGGATTTTTGCCGAATTCCGTATCCGCAAATGCACGGCCTTCCGCAATGGCCACTGGTGTGAGGTTGATGCGATTAGTGACGTCACCAATGGCCCAGATACCTGATGCTGTGGTGCGGCTATTCTCATCCACAGGGATTGCTCCCGCCGCATCGGTGTGGATACCGACATTTTCCAGGCCCAGTTTGTGCACGTTGGGTCGTCGGCCTGTTGCATTCAGCACGGCATCAGCCCGTAGCGAAGGTCCATCGGTCAACTCGAGCTCGAACCCGAATGCATTTTTTACTAGTGTCTTTATGCGCACACCGGGGTGTAGCTGCACACCGTTGGTTTTAAGCGCATGAACTGACTGCAACCTCAGGTCTTCGTCGAATCCACGCAGTGGCAGGTCGGCACGGTAGGCCATGGACACCTTCACTCCCAGCTTTGCGAAAATGGAGGCAAACTCAACCGCAATGTAGCCGGCACCGATAACCAGCAATGACTTGGGAAGTGTCTCCAGGCGCAGTACGTCGTCCGAAGTCCAAGCTTGTTCGAGACCTGCAATCCCGCTGGCGGATGGAGCACCACCGGTAGCGATCAGAATTCTATCGGCCCGATAGTGCTGGCCATTGACTTCGACGAGGCGCTCATTGACGAGTCGTGCATGTCCTGACAATGTCTGTACACCGGAGTTGGCAAGCATTTGGCAGTAAACGCCCTCCAGTCTGTCCAGTTCGCGGTCCTTGGCCTGTGTCCAGTTGCCTGCGTCGAACTCCGTGGCCACCTCGCTCCAGCCGAAAGTGCTGGCCTCTGAGAAAACGCTGCGCATCTCTGATGCATACATCATTAGTTTCTTGGGAATGCAACCGCGCAGCACGCAGGTGCCTCCCACGCGCGTGCCTTCAATCAGTAGGACCTTGGCACCATAGCTGGCGGCTCGGCGCGAGGCAGCGATACCACCTGAACCTGCTCCGATGACAATGAGATCAAATGGGGAAGGGAGAGTCATACCTTGGCTGTTGCGGTGAGATGGGGAATATGAAGCGCGCGTTGTACGGCAGGGCGAGTGAGAATCCGCTCATACCAGCGGTGTAGTTGTGGATGCGCGGACCATGGTTGGCCCAGTTTTTCCGACAACCGTAGCCAAGGAAAAATGGCCATGTCGGCAATAGAGTACTCCGCCCCCGCAAACCATTCATGGCCTTGTGACAGATGCTGCTCCATCACGCCGTGGATGCGGCGTACCTCGGTGCCGAAGCGCTCAAGCACATAGGCATTGTCGTGTGCATCGGTACGGCTCCGGAAGTGGTTGAGCTGCCCCATCATCGGTCCTACTGAGCTCATCTGGAACATCAGCCATTGCATGGCTGCATAGCGCCCTGTTACATCGGCTGGGAGAAAGCTGCCATGCTTTTCCGCGAGATAGATCAGGATCGCACCTGACTCGGAGATCGTGAGGCCGCGGCCGTCATTGGCCTCGGTGTCGATGAGCAGGGGGATCTTGCGATTGACTGCAAGTGGAGAGATCTGCGCCGCGAAGGCCTCCTTGTCGTTGATGTTCGCGGGATGGATGCGATACGCTGTACCGCATTCCTCCAGCAGGATATGCACCTTGTGTCCGTTGGGTGTGCCCCAGGTGAAAAGTTCCAACATTTGAGATAACTTACGATAGAAAGTGCGTGGGACGTGAGCAAGCAAGAGGGCCTTAAGGGCCCTCCGTAGTTAGTTGCCGAAACTCAGGTTAGCCGTCTTGGTTGCCTGCACATAGAACCGGTAGTCGGCCGCAACACGCTCTGACATCTTCTCGGGCGTGCTCGGGGTAACTTCAATGTCGAAGCTTTCGATCTTGGCTTTCACGTCGGGCATGGCCAGAATTTTGTTGAGTGTGGCATTGGCTTTCTGAACGATGCTTGCTGGCGTACCTGCCGGGAAAGTAAAGCCATACCAGACACTTACATCGAAGTCGCCGGGTACACCCGCTTCAGTCATGCTGGGAACATCGGGGAACGAGGGGGCTCGCTTGCGGCTCGTCACCATCAGCGGGCGCAGCTTGCCAGCGGTGATAAATGGTTTAGTTGCTGTCGTGGTGTCGATGATGAACTCGACCTCCTTCGAGAGGATTGCATTGAGCGCTGGAGTACTGCCCTTGTAGGGAACATGCACGCTATCAAGTTTGGTGACGTTCTTAATCATCTCGCCTGCGAAGTAGGTACCAAAGCAGCAGGACGCATAGCTGAAGTTGTTTTTCTTCTCTCGCGTGGCGGCTTCTAATGCTTTGAAGCTCTGGATTTTCGAGTCAGCATTCACGGACAGTAGGTAAGGTGATTGGCCGATGATGCCGATGTATGCAAAATCACTCATCGGATCCAACGGGAAATCTTTCTTCACTACCTTGTTGAGTGAAAAGCTACTGGTGACTAGGCCAATCGTGTATCCATCTTTGTCAGAGCGAGCAACGGATTGCATCGCAATCACCATGTCGCCACCGGGCTTGTTCTGGACGACAACCGGTGTGTCCCACTGCTCGTTGAGTTTCTGGCCGATGAGACGCGAGAGAATGTCCGATGCACCTCCTGGAGCGAACGGCACGATCAGGTTAATGGGCTTGCCCTTCTTGGGGTAGTCATTTGCGAAGGCGCTACCGCTGCTAGAGAGAAGGGGGGCTACCGCGATAGCAATGCTCAGAAAAGTACGCTTCACCAATGTCTCCTTTAGTTTTGAATGCATGTCGATGCCGGTGTCTTGCAAGCCCCAAATAAGATTAGGTTTACAGAGTCAGACCGTGATCAAAATGTATGGAAGAAGGCTTTGGTAATGGGTAGGTTTTATTGAGGCTGAAACAGCATATTTTTAACGTTTGAGAGCTGACACTGAAGCAAATTACTGGCGCTGCTCTTCCTTGAACAAATTTCTGCGATGTGACGACCGATTGAATCCACTATCGCAAGCTTCCGTTCGTGCGAAATGACAGCGGACATCCAGCAACTTATCTGACTGAGCGTGCTTAATCGGCCGTTCAGGACAGACCGCGTTCAGCGGCAGGTGTTGGCCGTTTTTGCCGCTCAGACACTGGACCGTAAATGCCTCAGATCGGCCTGGAGCAATCGCTGGCAGGGGGAATGTTCGAAGACTGCTTCTGGCTGAAATTAGTCGGTTATGACCCGTAGGCTTGTGGGCCGTAGTTGGCACAACGCGTCAATTCGACTGGCATTCTTAGCAAAATGCACGAGAACCGACTGTTTGCGATCAAGCGACGATGCGTGGAGGATACGCTTGATGCTTACCATCAGACTCTGTGCGCTGCTGCCTCGTCCCAGAAGGCGCGCGCCACGGGAGAGAGTCGATTGGAGTTTTGGCACGCCAACGCAATGTACCGCTGGGTGGTGGGAGTGAGCTGCCTATAGACCACGCCAGACATGGCCTCGGGCAGAGCGAGGCGTGCAAGAATAGAGACGCCATACCCCTCCGCCACGTACTGCTGGATTGATGTGATCTGGTGCAGCTCGTGTGCGATGCGCGGCTTGATGTCGTGCTTTAGCAAAAGGCGGTAGATTAGTGGTTTGGAGCCCGCGCGAGTGAGTAGGAACGGGTATTCCATCAGCTCGGTGAGCTGCACCACGTCGTTCTGTGCAAGCACGTGGCCCTCAGGAAGAATTGCAACGAGCTCGTCCATCGCGAGGGTCTGGGTTTCGAGTTCGAGCTTGGGCAGCGGTACGACGGCGAGCTCAATACGGTGCTCCATCAGGTCAAGGCTGGTCTGCTCTTCAGGCTTCTCGATGACGTGCACGTCAACACCGGGGTGTTTGTTGTGAAAGGCCTTGAGTAGTGGTGGCAGTGCTTTGAGCGTACCACTGGCGCCGAATGAGCCGATGAGCAGTTGTCCGGTCTTTAGCTGTGCATCCGAACGCGCTATCGATTTCATCAGCTGTAGCGAAGAGAACACCTCTTTGACTAGTGGGAGAATCTGCTCGCCTGAGTAGGTGAGAGGGGCGCCGGGAGCGCTGCGATCGATAAGCGATGCACCGAGTGCCGATTCAAGCGCACGTAGTGCGTGGCTAGTTGCAGACGGCGAGAGGCCGAGCTTGGCACCCGCACTAGAAATTCCATCTGATTGCACGAGAGCGAGCAAGAGCTCGAGCTGTTTGAGTGTGGGAAAGTCATGCTTTGCGCCCAGTTTCACCGCACATTTCCTTTTTTGTCTCTGTTGATGCCTCGCTGAGCTGCACTGCGTGTAAATCGCTCGATCGGACCGGTGTGTGCCATTGGTCCGATCGGATCGTACACGATGGACTCTCGTGCGAGAGCATTTAGCGCACCTCATTGACTAGGGCGCTGAGAGCATGAAACGGCGTGTGGAGATCAACCTCCGCCTAGCTCTTTTTCGTTGGAGTAGCCCGAGATAAATGGCTTGCGCTCGCCGGTCTCGACCACAAAAACATGACGCGAAATGCGGCCAATGTTGCCTCCGTAAACGTGGATACTGATCGATACACGGTCGTCATACAAGTTGGACACGCGATGGATATCACCGATGGTTGGCGATACACAGTCCACGTCGCCGGGGTTGAGTTGTTCACTGCCTAGCGATCGCATGCGCTTACCGTCTTCCGTGTACTCAAACAGCTCGCCCACTTCGGAGCCACGCATCATGCCTATCAACGCCCAGACAGTATGGTTATGCACGGGCGTCTTCTGGCCTGGTCCCCATACAAAGCTCACGACCGAGAAGCGGTCCTCGGGGTCTACGTGTAGCAGGTACTGCTGGTAATACTGCGGATCAGGCTTGGCATAACGTTCTGGCAGCCAGTCATCCTGCGAGATTAGTTGCTTGAGCGCTGCGCCGCCGTGCTCAAGGATCGCGGGTTCGTTGCCCCGGTGCGTGTCGATCACCTTCGTAAAATCGTCGATGAACTTCTGGAATCTTTCTGGCATGTTGCTCATGGAGTGCCTCTTATAGTGGGGGGCGGGGGCTGCGTGTGCTCAGGATTAGCTTTGTGAAGCATAGCCATCGCGGGTCTGCGGCAGCTTCATATTGAGCAGCTTCGATGCTACCTGCGTGCGAAGGATTTGCGCTGTTCCGCCCGCGATGGTGAACATACGCGCATCGCGAACATGGCGTTCCATTGGATTGTGGCGGCCATAACCGGACGATCCGTAAAACTGCAGTGCATCATTGGCGACCTTGTTGGCCGTCTCCGCGGCCATGATTTTGGCCCGTGCGGCCTTGTCCATGTCAGGGAAGTATTCGCCGCTTGCTGCAGCATGGCGGAGCATGAGCCGTGCTGCCTCCAGTTGCGTCGACATGTCAGCTAGCATCCACTGTAGGCCCTGGAACTCGGCGATGGGGCGACCGAACTGTTCGCGGGTCTTGAGGTAGGCAAGACCTTGCTCAAACGCGCCTTGTGCGATGCCAAGCGCCACAGTGCCGGCGCCGACGCGCTGTGCATTGTAGGCATTCATTAGAGATGCAAAACCTCGCTTGAGCCCACCTGGTGGAACCACGAGCATGGACTTGTGGACCTTAAGGTTGCGGAACTCCAGATGCGTTTCTGGAATTCCACGCACGCCCATGGCGTAGAGCCGGCGACCGATGATGAACTGCTCGGAAGGCGTGCGATCACGCACACAGATGAAGGCGCCGATGCCCTGGTCCACGCCATCGTCGAATACTCGCGCAAAGATTAGGTGCAAATTGGAGACACCGCCGCCCGTGATCCAATATTTCTCGCCGCTTAGGATGTACTCGTCGCCCTTGCGGTCAGCGCGCGTGGCCATCTCGCTTGCTGCGCTACCCGCGTTGGGTTCGGAGATGCAGATCGCAGGCTTGTCGCCGCTCAGAACCAAATCGGCAGCTAGACTGAGCTGCTCGGGCGTACCATAGGTAGCGATAGCGCCAATCGCCCCCATGTTGGCTTCCACCGTGATGCGGCCCATGGTGGCGCAAGCCTTAGCCATTTCCTCAACAACAATGACGGCGTCCAGATAGCTCAGACCTTGGCCACCAGCGCGCTTAGGCAGGGTCATTCCCATGAAGCCCGCATCGCGCAGTTTGGCGATGTTGTCCCAGGGGTATTGCTCGGTGAGGTCGGTCTCTGCGGCCGTGGGTGCGAATGTGCTCTGCGCGAGTTCACGTGCACGTGCCTGCAGGTCGAATTGTTCTTTGGTAAGTTCGTACATGGGGAGTCTCCGGGATGGGGGATGGGGGATGGGTCTTGTCATTCAATAGGTATGTGCTGCTCAGTGCTCCACAAGCCATTCAGAAAGCACACTTTCTGCATGTTCATTCAGGCGCGGAGGAGGGCGGCGGTAGCTTGGCGGAGTGGCTGACATCTTCAGCGGATTGGCCAGAAGGCGCAGCTCCCCTCCCTCGGCCCAGTCGCAGGGCATGCGCAATTGCGCACCTCTTGCGATCACGTGCGGGTCGTTGAATACGTCCTGTAGATCGTTGACTGGGCCGCATGGCACGCCTGCATTCTCAAGCGCATCAAGCCAGTGGCTGCGTGCGCGGGTGCGTAGCAAATCGGATACGCGCTCGCAGATTTGCTCGCGATGAGCGATGCGTTGCACGTTGGTGGCGTAGCGTTTGTCGTCGGCTAGGGCCTCTGCACCGGCAACCTGACAGAAGCGGCGGAACTGTGCATCGTTGCCAACGGCCAGAATCATCGGTGCGTCGGCGGTCGGAAATACCTGATAAGGCACGATGTTCGGATGCGCGTTACCCAGCCGCGTAGGTAACTTGCCGTCAGCGAGATAGTTGGTGCCCGCGTTGACCAACCAGGCAATCTGCGTGTCGAGCAACGAAATATCTATGTGCTGGCCCTCGCCTGTCGCATGGCGGTGCTGCAGCGCGGCCAGTATGCCGACGGCAGCATACATGCCTGTCATTACATCGGCGACACCAACGCCGACCTTCATTGGCTCGCCATCAGGAACTCCCGTGAGGCTCATGATGCCACCCATGCCTTGAATCAAAAAGTCGTAGCCTGGGCGGCTCGCATAGGGGCCCGTATGACCGAAACCAGTGATTGAGCAATAGATAAGTGTCGGATAGCGTTCGCGTAGTTGCTCGTACGAAAGCCCATATTTAGCGAGCCCGCCGGCCTTGTAGTTTTCTACTAGCACGTCTGCACGAGCAAGCAACTCGTGGATTAGTCGCTGTCCTTCGTCGCTCGCGATGTCGATAGCAATAGAGCGCTTGTTGCGGTTGGCTGCGAGATAGTATGCACTCTCCGGTGTGGGCTGCCCTTGGCTGTCTGCGATGTATGGCGGGCCCCACTTGCGGGTGTCGTCCCCTTCGCCGGGGCGCTCCACCTTGATCACGTCGGCGCCTAGATCGCCGAGCAGTTGCGTGGCACTTGGTCCGGCGAGGATACGGGAGAGATCCAGTACGCGGATTCCTGTAAGCGCCTCTCGGTGATTCTGTTTTTGCATCGGGTCAAATTCCTTCAGTCTTCGAGTATTCCGAGGTGTGGGTAGCTGCCCGGGATGTCAGTCGGCTACCGGCCTCTTGATGTCTTGTGAAGTATGTTTTTGGACATCTTCATGCTCTATTGAATTTTTCTTCAATGCCTGAGATCTATGCTCAGGGCGGGAGTTACTGTTTGCGTGGACCGGGTACGCCCAACTTCAAGACATGACAGGAGAACGAAATGACAAGAGCGATTCAGGACTGTTATCCCGCTCAGTACGCTCACTGCTATGGCTGTGGGCACGAAAACAAAGCGGGCTATAGACTCAAAAGCTTTCTCAGGGGCGACGTTACTGAAGCGCGACACACGCCAGGCATTCAATACAGCGGTGGTGTGCTAGGGCACGTTTATGGCGGAATGATTGCATCGTTGATGGATTGCCACGGCATGGCATCGGCGGCGGCTTTTATGTACCGAGAACGTGGCGGGAATATCGAAAACGAGATCGATCCAGCGCGCTATGTCACGGCCTCTCTCAAGGTGGATTTCAAGCGCCCTACACCTCAAGGTGTTGAGTTGCTGGTGCGTGGCGAACTGCTTAGCGTTGAAGGCAGGAAGGTGCGCATCGCACTCAGCCTTCTCGCTGGTGGTGAAGTCTGCGCCACTGGCGAAATACTGGCGATTGAGCTTCGCAGTGCAGGAGGGGCACAGACTCGTGCCCAGGAGGCGCAAGGACGCTCACTGCTTCGTGGCTCCGGGCAACAGCTATTGGCGGGCCTCATTTAGAACATCTCGTGCGCCATCGGCACATGCAAGACGTTGTTGTGTAAATTGTCGCGTGCTTTGCACGACGAGCCCCTATCTACGTTCAGCAGACCCGCTATCGCACCACCAATTAAAGACCTTACAACGCTGTGCTCAAGTCAATGAACTGCACAACCGAGCCGCCATCCTTAATCGATTCACAGAATTGGGCTTCCCGCAACGGTGCCGCTGGCACAGCAGCATCTGGTGGCCGTTTATGTGACGCTGACCACTTTGCAGCCCGAGCTGGCCCGGCAGCTGGAACCACGCGCCGCCGCACCGCATCGGCGGCTGCTCATGATTCGGACCCTGAGCGAGGCAGGCATACCCGTAGGCGTCAGCCTGGCACCGCAGATTCCGTTCCTGAACGACGATATGGAGCAGGTGCTGGCCGCAGCCAGCGAGGCCGGTGCAAGACAGGCTTTTTATGCGGTGCTGCGTCTGCCGTGGGAAGTGGCTCCGCTGTTCAATGAATGGCTGACGCTGCATTACCCCGAGCGTGCCCAACGCGTGATGGAGCGGGTGCGGGATCTGCATGGGATCAGCGAAGCGGGCAGAGCCGACGGCAAGGTCTACAACAGCCGCTTTGGCCAGCGCATGAAGGGAACGGGCGCCTGGGCCGATATGCTGGCGCAACGCTTTGCACTGGCCTGCCGCAAGCTTGGGCTGAACCGTGAGCGCGTGCAACTGGACTGCGGTCAGTACCATCATTCCTTGCTGTCGCCTCAGCAAAGTCTTTTCTGATGTCTCGTCTTATTTTGTCGCGTGTCGACTCGGAACGGGTCGACGCAGCGAGCTGCAGCTGCCCGGTTGCAAAAGGCCGGGATCTGGCGTGACTCCGGCCTTTTGGGCACCTTAACTGTTTACTGAGCTTGGTAATCAATTGACTTGAGCAAGGCCTGCTGGCGCTGATAGGCCTTCTGCAGTTCGCTCATCAGCGCTTCCGGGGTCGCGTCGGTGCCCGACTCCATGCCCATGTCCCTGAGCCTGACCTCGATCTGGGGCTGCTTGAAATACTGCAGCGCGATCTCTCTGACCCTGGCCTGCACATCGGCAGGGATATCCGGGCGCGACCAGACGCCGAACCAGCTTACCTCGGACAGTTGCGGGTAGCCCAGTTCCTTGAAGGTGGGCACATCGGGCAGTTGCACCATGCGCGTAGGGTAGTTCACGGCCAGCGGCTTGACCTTGCCGGCCTTGATCAGCGGCAGGGCGGTGGTGAGTCCGTCCATCATCAGCGGCACATGGCCGCCCATCAGGTCGCTGAGCGCCGGAGGGGAGCCCTTGTAGCCCAGGTGCTTCATCTTGATATTGAGCAACTGCCCCAGCAGCATGCCCGAGGTATGGCCGCGCATGCCCGTGGCATACGAGGCAAAGTCCAGTCCGTCGGCCTGCTTTTTGCCGTAGTCGGCTAGCTGTTGCAGATTGCTGGCCGGGAAGTCCTTGTTGGCAATCAGCACCAGGCCGTTGCGGCTGAGCTGGGCCAGGGGTTTCAGATCTTTGAAGGGCTGATAGCTGACCTTGTAGGCCAGCGGCGTCTCGCTGACGATGCCGCCCTGGATCAGCAAGAACGTGTGGGCGTCCTTGCCGTTGGTGAGCAGGTCGTTGACGGCCAGCACGCCGGCCGCGCCGGGCTTGGATTCGACAATCACGGGCTTGCCCAGCTGTTTTTGCATGCCGTCGGCCAACAGGCGTGCCAGCGAGTCGGCATTGCCGCCGGCCGGGCCGCCCACCACCAGGCGTATGGGCTTGACGGGCCAGGGCGCTTGCTGCGCCATGGCCGCTGCACTCAGGCTCAGGCCGGTTGCCAGGGCAACGGCCCTCCAGAGCATGGTTTGTTTCATCATTGTCTCCTCTGTTTTTGACTGCCCGGCAGCCACCGCTGTGTCAGTGCACCGGGCCGCCGCACCGTCCCGGCGAGAGAGTCCTGGCCGAGGTGCCCGGGCAGCACTGTCAAAAAATTCTCGGCGCAAGGGGGGCAGAGGGTTTGACGAATTACGCCAGCTTCTTGGCCGTTGGAGCGATCAAGGGTTTTGGAGCGGTTCGTAGTACAGGCAGATTGGGAGCCGCGCTGCCTTCAATGGCCTTGAGGAAGGAGCGCACCAGCAGACTTTCGCTGCGCTCCTTCATGCAATAGACATAGGTGGTGGTGCTGGCCGGGTCGCCTGCAATGCGCACGGGCCGAAAGCGCGGGTCGGCAATGAATTCGGCTTCGGACACTGCGCCGATGCCCAGGCCGCGTGCCACGGCCTCGCGTATGGCTTCGCGGCTGCCGATCTCCAGCTGGGTGCGGGGCTTCACGCCGGCCGTCTGCAGCGCTTTTTCGATGGCTGTGCGTGTGGTCGAGCCTTGCTCGCGCAGCAAGAGCGGCAGGCCGTGCAGCTCGCCCAGTTCGACCTGCTCGCGCCTTGCCAGTGGATGGTCGATATGGACAAACAGGATGATGGCGTGACGCGCATATTCGCGCACCAGCAGTTCGGGCCTGTCATACAGACCGGCCAGCACCGCCACATCGGTGGTGTAGTTCTCCAGATCGTGCAGCACCTGCTGCGAGTTGCCCATGCGTATCGACAGCTTCATGCCGGGATGGCGGGCGCTGTAGGCCGCCACCATCTCAATCACATGGAAGGGCCCCACGGCGCCGATCTTGAGTTCGCCCTGGTTGAGCTGGCCCGAGTCGCGCAGAAAGAATTCTGTTTCAGCCTCCAGTGCCAGCAGCTTCTGCGCCAGCGTCATGAGCTTGTGGCCGGCGCCGGTGAGCGTCATGCGATAGCCCTGGCGATGGAAGAGCTCGATCTGGCTTTGACGCTCCAGCGTGGCGATCTGGCTGGAGACCGTGGGCTGGCTCAGGCCAAGGGCGCGGGCGGCCGCGCTCAGGCTGCCTTGCTGGGCCACGGCGATAAAGGCTCGGTAGCGGGCGGTGCTCATGCAGGTTTCATCTCAAGGTTTGATCTATGGAAGCTGTCAAAACTGATTCTGAAACCTTCACATGACAGTCATATGTCGTCCCTAATATTTGCGTCAACGCACTGCAGTGACGGTGCGATGGCGGCAACCCAGCCGCACTCTACAGACGCACTTGCAAAGGATGAAATCCATGACGATGACCCGCAAAACCTGGCTGAAAGCCGCAGCCGCCAGCCTGACGCTTGCCGCCACCACCGGCGTCATGGCGCAGCAGCCCACCGAGCTGCGCGTGGGCCTGATCCCTTCCGAGGACGCCCAGGCCATGATGCGCGCCAGCCAGCAGGTGATGGACCAGCTGGCCGCCAAGACCGGACTGAAGATCAAGCCTTTTGTGGCCAATGACTACAACGGCGTGATCGAGGCCATGCGCTCGGGCAAGATCGACGTGGCCTATTTCGGACCCTTCTCCTATGTGCTGGCCAGCCAGCTGGCGAATGCCGAGGCCTTCGCCATTCCCGTGGCCAAGAAGTCCGGCAAGAGCTCGTACAACAGCATCATCATCAGCAAGAAGGACAAGGGCCTGAGCACTGTGCCCCAGCTGCAGGGCAAGACCTTTGCCTTTGTCGATCCCAGCTCGGCATCGGGCCATCTGTTTCCCAAGGCCGGCCTCAAGGGCGAGGGCATCGATACCGACAAGTATTTCTCCCGCGTGATCTTCTCGGGCTCGCACGACGCCAGCATCATGGCCGTGGCCAACGGCAAGGTGGATGCGGCGGCCGTGGCCGATCCCATCTTCCAGACGGCCGTCGCCAAGGGCCATGTGAAGGCAGAGGACTTCCAGGTCATCTGGCGCTCCAAGGACATCCCCGAGTCGCCCATGGCCTGGCGCAAGAATCTGGACGAAGCCACCAAGAAGAAAGTGGCTGCGGCTCTGGCCGAGATCAAGGGACTGCCCTGGGGCGACCGTGGCGAGCTCAATGGTTTTGCGCCCACCAACGATCAGGCCTATGACGTGGTGCGCCAGACCGCCAAGGCGCTGAACCTGGACCTCGGGAAGATGAAATGATCAGCATCCGCAATCTGCGCAAAAGCTATGGCAGCAACCATGTGCTGCACGGCATCGACATGGATGTGAAGGCCGGCGAGTTCGTGGTGATGCTGGGCCTGTCGGGTGCCGGCAAGTCCACCTTGCTGCGCTGCATGAACGGGTTGAACCAGCCCGACAGCGGCCAGCTGCAGGTGGGCGGCATTGACCTGATGCAGAGGCACTCGCGCCGTGAGCTGGCCCGCCATGTGGCCATGGTCTTCCAGCACCACAACCTGGTGCAGCGCCTGTCAGTGCGCAAGAACGTGCTCACGGGGCGGCTGGGCCAGGTCGGCACGCTGGCTTCGGTACTGCAGCTGTTCAAGCAAAGCGATATCGCACTGGCCGACTCGTGCTTGCAGCGCGTGGGCCTGGCCCACAAGGCCGATGAGCGCACCGAGGCACTCTCGGGCGGGCAGATGCAGCGCGTGGGCATTGCCCGTGCGTTGGCGCAGCAGCCGCAGGTGATTCTGGCCGACGAGCCCGTGGCCAGCCTGGACCCCAAGACCGCGCGCAGCGTGCTGCAGTATCTGCGCGATGCCACGCGCGAGTTGGGCATTGCCGTGGTCTGCAATCTGCACCAGGTCGATTACGCCCGGGAGTTTGGCGATCGCATCGTCGGCCTGTCGCAGGGGCGCATGGTGTTTGACGGCGTGCCGGCGATGCTGGACGAGGCCGCGCTCAACGCCATTTACAGCGGCGAGCCTCAGCCCGCCGGACATGCCGCAGGGCAGGGCGGTGCGCTGCATGTCAGCAGCACCGCAGCCGGCAACTGGCTGTCCGGGGCGATGTCGCCAGCGACGGCCGCAGGAGGTCTGCAATGAACAGCCAGAGCCTGAAGCAGCCAGACCGCTGGCAATGGACGGCCGCACGCCCGCAAGGCAAGGGCGGTTGGCTCGGTTATGCCGCGCTGGCCCTGGTCATCGGCTGGGTGCTGCACTGGAGCGCTGCGGGCGCGCAGATGAGCTGGAGCGAGCTGGCAGGCGGCATGCCGCAGATTGGCGACTTTCTCTCGCGCTCGGTTCCGCCGGACTGGAGCATGCTGCCGCGCCTGTGGGCACCGGCGCTGGAGACGATACAGATCGCCATCTGGGGCACTTTGCTCAGCGTGATCCTGGCGCTGCCGCTGTCCTTTGTGGCGGCCGGCAATCTGCACGGCTGGCATTGGCTGCGCCGCATCACGCGCCAGTTTCTCAATGTGATCCGCAGCATCAACGAGCTGATTCTGGCGCTGGTGTTTGTCTCGGCCGTGGGCCTGGGCCCCTTCCCCGGCGTGCTGGCCCTGGCCCTGCACGGCATGGGCATGCTGGCCAAGTTCTTTGCCGAGGCGATCGAGGAGATCGACGATGGCCCGCTGCAGGCCCTGCGCAGCGCCGGTGCCAGCCAGCTGCAGATCATCGCCTTTGGCGTGGTGCCGCAGGTCATCACCGCCTGGATTGCCGTGGTGCTCTACCGCTTCGAGGTCAATCTGCGTTCGGCCACCGTGCTGGGCATGGTGGGTGCGGGCGGGCTGGGCTTCGAGCTGGTCAGCAGCCTCAAGCTGTTCCGCTACCAGGAAACCGCGACCTGCATCATCGTCATCACGGTGATGGTGATTGCCGCCGACATGGCATCCAACTGGCTGCGCAGCCGCATACAGCAGGGCGCTCGCCACTGATCCCACTGCGGTGCAGGTGTGCGCCGCAGTGCTTGAAACATCAAAAATATGAGCTATCAACGCTTGTTACATAAGCGTCAAGGGTTGATTTCGCTCAAAAACGTCAAAAGGCTTTCTCGTGTGGACCTATCACAACCCCGTGCATATCAGCGTGGGTCGCAACAGTCTCGATCAACTACCGGCCTTGCTGGCCGGGCGCAACTGCCTGCTGGTCACTTTTCCCGAGGCCGAAAGCCTGGGCCTGGTGCAGCGCATGCGCCAGCTGCTGGGTGCGCAGCTGCGCGGCGTGATCGACAGCATTGCCCCCAATCCCGACGTGCAGTGGCTGGCGCCGCTGTACGAGCAGGTGCAGCGTAACCATGCCGAGGTGCCCGTGATCGTGGCCCTGGGGGGCGGCAGCGCCATCGACTCGGCCAAGGCCTTGATCTGCCACACGCCTGGAGGCCGGTTTGCCGACCTGCTGGCGCTGCTCAAGCGGGGCGGCCAGTTGGGGCAGGGAGGGCACAAGGCCTTGATCGCCATCCCCACCACGGCCGGAACAGGCAGCGAAGTCACGCCCTGGGCCACGATCTGGGATCAGGCCGCCGGCCAGAAGTATTCGCTGCACCAGTCCTGCACCTGGCCCGAGGCCGCGGTGATCGACGCCGAGCTGATGACCAGCCTGCCGGCAGGCGCCACGCTGGCCTCGGGGCTGGATGCGCTGTCGCATGCGCTGGAATCCATCTGGAATGTGAACCGCAACCCGGTCTCCATGGCTCTGGCCGTGCAGTCGGCCCGCCGAACCCTGGCCACGCTGCCCGCGCTGATGCAGGATCTGGGCAGCGCGCAGCTGCGCAGCGAGATGGCCGAGGCAGCGCTGATGGCCGGCCTGGCTTTCTCCAACACCAAGACCGCGCTCGCGCATTCGCTGTCCTACGACATCACGCTGCAGCATGGCGTGCCGCACGGTCTGGCCTGCTCGTTCAGCCTGCCCCTGGTGCTGGAGATGGCACTGGGCGCAGACGCGGCGGCCGATGCGGCCTTGCTCTCCATCTTCGATGCCAGCACGCCTGCCGCAGCCATCGAGCGTCTGCGCAGCATTCTGCAAGGGCTGGGCGTTGCCACCGATCCGGCCCACTATGGCGTGCCGCCCGAGGCCTGGAGCGCCATGGTGCAAAAAGCCGCCAGCGGCCCGCGCGGCCGTAACTTCATTCGCTCTCTGAGCTGAGTCCCGGAGCCCGAACAGGTTCCCGCTTTCCATCCCGTTGAAGCCACCACTGAAAACCATGAACTCCATCGCTCAAGCTGAAACTCTGGTGCTGTCCCAGCCCAACGCCGACCTGTCACCGCTGCAAGCCGTCATCTTTGACTGGGCCGGCACGCTGGTGGACTTTGGCTCGCTCGCGCCCACGCAGATTTTTGTCGAAGCCTTTGCCAGCTTCGGCATCAGCATCACCCTGGTGCAGGCACGCGGCCCCATGGGCCTGTCCAAATGGGACCATATCCACCAGCTGCTGCAGGATGAAAGCATTGCTGCGCAGTGGCAGACCGCTTTTGGCCGGACGCCGACCCATGAGGATGTGGATGCCATCTACGCGCGCTTCATGCCTTTGCAGATTGCCAAGGTGGGCGAATTCTCGGCCCCCATCGCGGGCGCGGTGCAGACGCTGCAATGGCTGCGCGACCATGGTCTCAAGGTCGGCTCCTGCTCGGGCTACCCGCGCGAGGTGCTCAACCAGTTGCTGCCGCAGGCCGAGGGCGCAGGCCTCAAGCCCGACTATGTGGTGGCGGGCGACGAGCTGGAGGCCGGCGGCCGTCCCGGCCCCTTCATGGCACTGGCCAATGTGCTGGCGCTGGGCATTGGCGATGTGCGTGCCTGCGTGAAGGTCGACGACACCGTGCCCGGCATCGAGGAAGGTCTGCGCGCAGGCATGTGGACCGTGGGCCTGAGCCTGTCGGGCAACGAGGTCGGCTATAGCGTGGAGGAGTTTGCCAGGGCGCCCGAGCAAGAGGTCGAGGCCCGTGTCGCCGTGGCCGAAGCCAAGCTCAAAAAGGCCGGAGCCCATTACGTGGTGCGCAGCGTGGCCGATCTGCCGGCCGTGCTGGCGCAGATCGCGGCCGAGATGCGTGCCGGAAAAATGCCGTTCTAGGACGCGATTCGGGCGCTCGCAGACCCGGCTGCGAGCCGGCCCTGAACAGCCAAGCCCCAGGCCTGACGGCCCGGGGCTTTTTTTCTGCGGTTTGGGCTCAGCCTGCGGGCGTCTGTGCCTCGGGGTCGAGCTGCTCGTGATGCTCGATGACCTTGCGCATCAGCTGTGTGAAGAGCTCGCGCTCGGTCTCGCTCAGCGGATCCAGCATCTGCTGCTGGGCTTGCAGCACGGAGGGGCCGGCATCGGCCAGCAGGGCCTGGCCCTCTGGCGTCAGGGACAGCAGACGCACGCGGCGATCCTTGGCCGTGTGCTGGCGCAACAGCAGACCGCGTGCTTCCAGGCGGTCGATCACGCCGCCGATGGTGGATTTGTCAAAGCCCACTTCCATGCTCAGCGTGCGCTGGTCTATGCCCGGCAGATGCACCAGTTTCTGCAGCACGGCAAATTGCAGCGGCGTCACGCCCCAGGCTTCCGTGGCCTGGCTGAAAACGGCCACGGCCACCTGCTGCAGGCGACGTATGCCGTGGCCGGGAAAGGTTTCCACCTCCAGGCGTGGAAAGAAGGGGTGGCTGCTGGCGCTGTCTGAGGCAGCGTTTGGCAGTGCAGAGTTAATCATGGTTTTCCCTAGGTAGGGTTGGCATTTCAAGGCTCGAATAATACGATGCATGCATTTGGTATGCATACATACTATTTGTGTGCGGACTGATTGGGCAGACACTGGCGTCTGCGTACTTGAAGAACTTGAGGCCTCCATGCAGTTTCATTTGAACGGTTTTCGTCCCGGCAACCCCTTGATCGCTCCGGCTTCGCCGCTGGCTCCTGCCCATACCGAGGCCGTGCCCTCGCAGGTCGACGTGCTGATCGTGGGCTGTGGCCCTGCCGGCCTGACGCTGGCCGCGCAGCTGGCGGCCTTTGCGGACATCCGCACCTGCATCGTGGAGCAAAAGGAAGCCGCCATGGAGCTGGGCCAGGCCGACGGCATTGCCTGCCGCACCATGGAGATGTTCGAGGCCTTCGAGTTTGCCGACTCCATCCTCAAGGAGGCCTGCTGGATCAACGACGTCACTTTCTGGAAGCCCGACCCCGGCCAGCCCGGCCGGATCGCCCGCCATGGCCGCGTGCAGGATACGGAAGACGGTCTGTCCGAGTTCCCTCACGTCATCCTGAACCAGGCGCGCGTGCACGACCACTATCTGGAGCGCATGCGCAATTCGCCCAGTCGCCTGGAGCCGCACTATGCTCGCCGCGTGCTGGACGTGAAGATCGACCACAGCGCAGCGGACTATCCGGTTACCGTGACGCTGGAGCGCTGCGACGCCGCCCATGCCGGTCAGATCGAAACCGTGCAGGCCCGCTATGTGGTGGGCTGCGACGGCGCGCGCAGCAATGTGCGCCGGGCCATCGGCCGCCAGCTGGTCGGCGATTCGGCCAATCAGGCCTGGGGCGTGATGGATGTGCTGGCCGTGACGGACTTCCCCGATGTGCGCTACAAGGTGGCCATTCAGTCCGAGCAGGGCAATGTGCTCATCATCCCGCGCGAAGGCGGTCACCTGGTGCGCTTTTATGTGGAGATGGACAAGCTGGATGCCGACGAGCGTGTGGCCAGCCGCAACATCACGGTGGAGCAGCTGATAGCAACCGCCCAGCGCGTGCTTCATCCCTACAAGCTTGACGTCAAGAATGTGCCCTGGTGGTCGGTGTACGAGATCGGCCAGCGCATCTGTGCCAAATATGACGATGTGGCCGATGCCGTGGCCACGCCGGACTCGCCCCTGCCGCGCGTCTTCATCGCCGGCGATGCCTGCCACACCCACAGCCCCAAGGCCGGCCAGGGCATGAATTTCTCCATGCAGGACAGCTTCAACCTGGGCTGGAAGCTGGCCGCCGTGCTGCGCAAGCAATGTGCGCCCGAGTTGCTGCATACCTATTCGTCAGAGCGCCAGGTCGTTGCCCAGCAACTGATCGACTTTGACCGCGAATGGGCCAAGATGTTCAGCGACCCGGCCAAGGAAGGCGGCCAGGGCGGTGTGGACCCCAAGGAGTTCCAGAAGTATTTCGAACAGCATGGCCGCTTCACCGCCGGCGTCGGCACGCACTATGCGCCCTCGCTGCTGACGGGGCAGGCCACGCATCAGGCGCTGGCCAGCGGCTTCACCGTGGGCATGCGTTTCCATTCCGCGCCGGTGGTGCGTGTCTCCGACGCCAAGCCCGTGCAGCTGGGCCACTGCGGCAAGGCCGATGGCCGCTGGCGCCTGTATGCGTTCGCCGGCCAGAACGACCTGGCGCAGCCCGAGTCCGGCCTGCTGGCGCTGTGCCGCTTCCTGGAGGGTGATGCGGCATCGCCGCTGCGCCGTTTCACGCCGGCCGGCCAGGATATCGACAGCATCTTCGATCTGCGTGTCATCTTCCCGCAGGCCTATACCGAGGTGGCGCTGGAGACATTGCCGGCCCTGTTGCTGCCGTCCAAGGGCCAGCTGGGAATGATCGACTATGAAAAAGTGTTCAGTCCGGATCTGAAGAATGCCGGCCAGGACATCTTCGAGCTGCGTGGCATCGACCGCCAGCAGGGCGCTCTGGTGGTGGTGCGTCCCGACCAGTATGTGGCCCAGGTTCTGCCCCTGGGCGATCACGCTGCACTGAGCGCCTATTTCGAGTCTTTCATGCGGGCCTGAGAGCCCCGGCCAAGGACTGCTGAGCAGCATCAACGCCTGCAAGGTGTTTCAGGGAGGGCATGGCCCTCCCTTTTTTGCGTCCCGGGCAGAGCGAGTGAGCGTTGCTTGCTACGATGTTTGCCTGTGCTGAAGAGGAGAAGACATGCTGTTGATCGTGGGTACGGTGCATTTGCCATCCGAAAACCTGGCCCTTGCCCGACCCGCCATGCGTGCCATGGTGGAGGCCTCGCGCGCCGAGCCGGGCTGTCTTGAGTACGGCTATGCCGAGGATGTGCTGGTGCCGGGGCTGATCCATGTGAAGGAGCTGTGGGAGGATCAGGCGGCGCTGGATGCACATTTCGCATCGGCGCATATCCAGGCCTGGCGCGCCGCCTGGCCGGAGCTGGGAATCGGGCAGCGGGACCTGCGGCTCTACGAGGTGCAGGCGTCACGCGCCACCTGAACTGTCGGCAGAGGCTTGCATGAAGAGGCTTGGCGTGAGCGCGCCTAGTTTGAAGTCTGCTGCAGCCTGATGATGTCTACCGATATTTCCACTGCCGTCACGGCGCAACGGTTTTCCAGCCAGTGCGTTGTGTTCCTGTCTTCGGGCCAGCCCACGCCCGGGCCGTAGTCGGTGGCCACGCCATCTCTGTGGTCGGTGATGCAGCCTTCGAGGATATAGACCATGCCGGGTCGGTCCCTGTGGTCGTGAAGCGGGCCGAACACGCCGCCCGGCGCCATGGTCACCAGGCGCATGCGAAGCTGTCGCCCCGACATGCCTTCGATCTCGGGGCCCAGGTCGAGCGTGGCCAGCATTTGCACGGCCACCCCCCTGGTTTGGGGGACTTGCTGTTGCTTGGACATTCTTTGCTCCTTCGCGCCTCTCCACGGCCGTTGAAGCGAACCTGTCTTCGCTCAGGCCGGTTGCCAAAAGTGTGATCTCTTGCGGGCGCACAGGAAAGCCAAACCCATGTCATTGGCGTGGCGCCCGGCTGCGCAAGCTGTCCCGGACAGGCTGTCCCGGACAGAGCGGATCTTGTCCCCGGGGCTGTCTCTGCCGGGCGATTCCCCGACAATGCGCGAATGACTTCCCAAGAACAACCGCGCAACCCGCTGCATGGGCTGACGCTTGAGCGCATCGTTACCGATCTGGTGGATTACTACGGCTGGCGTGAGCTGGGGCGCCGCGTGCCCGTGCGCTGCTTCAATCTGGATCCCAGCATCTCTTCGAGCCTGAAATTTTTGCGCAAGACGCCCTGGGCGCGCGAACAGGTGGAGCAGCTGTATGTGCAGACCCAGCGTGCCGATGAGCGCGAGCAGCAGCGGCGCGCGAGGAGAACCGAGCGGTCCGAGGACTGATCCGGCGCCGGACCGCATCAAGGAGAAACCGCCGTCAGGCGGTTTTCTTGCTTGTGGATACACCCAGCTGTGCTGGTGGCAGGTGAAAAAATGATTCTGCGAGAATTTGTCGTTCCCGCTTCGCTTGTGCTCATGTCAGACACCACATTCTTCACAGCCAGCCAGTACGAAAACATTTGCAACGGCTTGCCGGATCCGACCTTCATCCTGACGGAGTCGGGGCGTTACGCGGCAGTCCTGGGCGGCAAGGACCAGCGCTACTACCATGACGGAACGTCCCTGGTCGGCCAATCCATCGTCGATGTGCTGGCTCCCGTCAAGGCTCAGTGGTTCATACAGCAGATTCAGGAGGCGCTGAGCAGCCAGAAGATGCAGGTCGTGGAGTATGAGCTGAGTGCGCACGATGTGCTGGGTCTGCCCCTGGAAGGACCTGCCGAGGCGATCTGGTTTGAAGGTCGCGTCAGTGCCTTGGGAGAGCTGTTCTGGGGCGAGAGAGCCGTGGTCTGGGTGGCCAGCAACATCACGGCCAGCAAGCGCATGCAGCAGCAGTTGCAGGAGCAGGCCTTGAATGATGAGTTGACGGGTCTGTGCAATCGCCGGGGTTTCATGCGCGAGCTGGCTCAAGCCTATGCGGCCCATAGGCTGCAGGGGCGGCCAGCTTGGCTCATGAGCTTTGATGTAGACCACTTCAAAGCCATCAATGATGGTCTGGGACATCCTGCAGGTGACCAGGCATTGCGCGATCTGGCTGCTGCCGTGCGCTGGTTGCTGGCTCCCGAGGATGTGTTCTGTCGCCTGGGCGGCGACGAGTTTGCCATTCTGTGCTGCGATCGCCATATTGCCCAGGTTTCCGGCTTGGCGCGGGAGCTGTTGGAGGCCGGACAGCAGGCGCTGCAGCGGTATGCCACGGGAAGCTCCGTGCCTGCATTAAGCGTCGGGATTGCGCATTTCATGCCGACCGACAGCAGCCTAGAGGACATCATGCGCCGCGCCGATCAAGCCTTGTACAGCGCCAAGCTGCAGGGCGGGCACCGGGCGGTCGTGGCGGATCGGGGCCAGGCGGACCACTGCATTGCTTGAGGTGTGACAGCTGCGGCCAGCCCCCTTGGGTGCCCGAACCAGGCCCGAAGAATCAGGCGCCCAGTTGCTGCGCATGGTGGCGCAGATGATCGTCGACAAAGCTCTGGATGAAATAGTAGCCATGGTCGTAGCCCGCATGCCGGCGCAGCGTGAGCGGCTGGTCGGCCTTCGCGCAGGCGGCTTCGAAGGCTTCGGGCAGCAATTGCTTTTCGATCAGGAACTTGTCGGCCAGACCCTGGTCGATGAGGATGCCTGCCGGGTAGGGGGCAGAGGCTTGCGTGCTCATCAGCTCGCTGGCGTCATGCCTGGCCCATTCGGCCTTGTCTTCGCCCAGATAGCCGCTGAAAGCCTTGTGGCCCCAAGGGCAGTTGAGCGGGTTGGCAATCGGTGCAAAGGCCGAGACCGACTTGAACCGGCCGGGGTGGCGCAGCGCCAGGGTCAGCGCGCCGTGGCCGCCCATGCTGTGGCCGAAGATGCCCAGACGCTGCAGGTCCACGGGCAGCTTGCTGCCGACCAGGGGCAGCAGGTCATTGAGGATGTAGCTTTCCATGCGCCAGTGCAGCGCCCAGGGCCTGGTGGTCGCGTCCAGGTAAAAACCGGCGCCCACGCCGAAGTCCCAGCTGTCGGCCTCGCCCGCCAGACCCGCGCCGCGCGGGCTGGTATCGGGGCAGATCAGGGCGATATTGAGTTCGGAGGCTAGGCGCTGGGCTCCGGCCTTGATCATGAAGGTTTCTTCGGTACAGGTCAGGCCGGCCAGATAGAGCAGGGCCGGCACCTTCTCGCCCATCACGGCCTTGGGCGGCAGATAGACCGAGAACTTCATGGCGAGGCCGATCTCGGAACTATGGTGTTCGTAATAGCGCTGGGCGCCGCCAAAGCAGGCGTGGGCGTTTTTGAGTTCCATGGCAGTCACTCCTAAAAGAAAAGCTGCTTGCGCTCGTTAATCAAGCGTTTGCAGCTGTTTTATATCTAAATATGAATCAAAGCATGCGCAAGCAGCTATGAAATTAAAAGCGCAGGACGAGGCATCAAAAACTGGCACAGCCCTGGTCAGAGATGCCGAGCAAGAGCCGCCTCGCGGCGGGGGGCGCTCAGCCGAAGGCATCGTCCCCCTCCCATAGCGCGCAGCGCTTAGAGAGAGGGGCGCCCGGCCAGGGGGAAGGCGCGGGGCCGCCCAGGCGAAGCGCCTCGGGGGTTACGAAGCGTCAGCGTAGTTGACGACCGAGCGGATCGACTTGCCCTCGTGCATCAGCTCGAAGGCTTCGTTGATGTGCTTCAGGCCCATGGTGTGGGTGACGAAGGGTTCGAGCTGAATCTTGCCGGCCATGGCGTCTTCCACCATGCCGGGCAGCTCGCTGCGGCCCTTGACGCCGCCAAAGGCCGTACCCAGCCACTTGCGGCCGGTCACCAGCTGGAAGGGGCGGGTCTTGATCTCCTGGCCGGCACCGGCCACGCCGATGATGACCGACTGGCCCCAGCCGCGATGGGCGCATTCCAGTGCCGCGCGCATCACCTCCACATTGCCGATGCATTCGAAGCTGTGATCCACGCCCCAGCCCGTCATCTCGACGATCACTTGCTGGATGGGCTTGTCGAAGTCCTTGGGATTCACGCAGTCGGTGGCGCCGAAGGTCCTGGCCAGGTCGAACTTGCCGGGGTTGGTGTCGACGGCGATGATGCGGCCGGCCTTGGCCAGCTTGGCACCCTGGATCACGGCCAGGCCGATGCCGCCCAGGCCGAACACGGCCACGGTGTCGCCCTCCTGCACCTTGGCGGTGTTCTTGACCGCGCCCAGACCGGTGGTCACGCCGCAGCCCAGCAGGCAGACCTGCTCGGGGTTGGCATCGGGGTTGACCTTGGCCAGCGAGACGGCGGCAACCACGGTGTATTCGCTGAAGGTCGAGCAGCCCATGTAGTGATAGATGGGCTCGCCGTTGTAGCTGAAGCGTGTCGTGCCGTCGGGCATCACGCCCTTGCCCTGGGTGGCGCGCACGGCCACGCACAGATTGGTCTTGCCGCTCTTGCAGAACAGGCATTCGCCGCATTCGGCGGTGTACAGCGGAATCACATGGTCGCCGGGCTGGACGCTGGTCACGCCTTCGCCCACTTCCACCACGATGCCCGCGCCTTCGTGGCCCAGCACGGCGGGGAAGATGCCTTCGGGGTCGTCACCGCTCAGTGTGAAGGCGTCGGTGTGACAGACGCCGGTATGGGTGATCTTGACCAGCACCTCGCCAGCCTTGGGCGGCGCGACGTCGATCTCGACGATTTGCAGGGGTTCTCCGGCTTTGAAGGCTACGGCGGCGCGGGATTTCATGGGCAGGTCTTTCTTGGAAGGCTGAGGATGCGGTGGCTGCCTGAGGCTGGGTCTGGGCCTGGCCGGGCGCACCGGGTGTGAAGTGTGAATGTAGGCGATCCCGCCGCCCTGTGGAAATTCATGGCCGCAGATGGCGGCTCTTTGGCCGAATGTCAGGGGCTGATGGCGCACGAGGCAGGGCAGTGCGGCCCGCCAGGAGTTTGCTAGGGCTCACAAGTGGTCAAGCTCAAGCGGCTTTCTTGTCGCGGTGCCTCTTCGACCACTCTATGCGGCCACATGATGGCTTGAAGAAAGAGCGAATTTCGCCCTGTCACGAGCTGTTTCCAGCGAGGCTCCATCCACCCCGTTTCCCGGGCAAGAGCGGCTTGCTCACTTATTCCTCGCGGAAATCTGTTGATGAAATTTAGTCGATTGTGCAAATGAATGCTGCCTCACAGAATTTGTTGCAGCAGTCCTTTGCGATTGCCTCATCGAAGCAGCGGCAATCTGGTGTTTGAGCGCTGTGCGCATGGTGCGGCGATCGCACTGTTTCGCGAGGGACGCGGCTTCCACATCACTTGGAGACAACATGAAAAGAGCTTTGTTTCTGGCCTGCACGCTTGTGGCGAGCGCAAGTGCCTGGGCCGAGGCGGACTATCCCACAAAGCCCGTCGATTGGGCTCTTGAATCAAAAGCGTGAACATGTAGATGTAATCACGCCTGTAAGGAAGGGCCATAGGGCCGCTTCCCGAGGCTTTAGCCGGCGTCCGGCAGCTCCAGCAATACGCCGCTGCCGTCGCCAATGGCCACCACATCGCAGTTGTGGCCGGGACCGCCGCGATCCACAACGATGAAACGTGCAGAGGACTCTAGGGCGATCAGAGAGTGATGCCAAACGCCGCGGTGGTAGTTCACCCCCTGGCGGCCATTGGTCACGAAGGCCTGCAGGTTGCAGGGTTGCACACTATCGCCCGCAGCCGCAACAACGACGATGAAAGGGGTCTCCTGCAAGGGGACGAAGGCCTGGCTGCCCAGCGGGTGGCGCTCCATCTCCTCCAGCCGCAGCGGCAGTTCGTAAGGCAGAGCGTGGAACAGGTTGATCAGCGCATGGCCTTCGGCGCCCCCTGTGTCCACATGCGCCAGTGCGTGGTAGCGCTCGGTCATGCCATGGTTGATCTGTATGGGGGTATGTCCCGCACTTTCGATCACGTCACCAAAGCGGGCAAAGGCTTCGGCAGTCAGGGGCTGAATGCTAAGGCGGTGGAGGACAGGGGCGCCGCCGGAGGTGGGCGTGGTTGCCAGGACAGTGGTCATAAAAGGTCGTTGTTTGATTTGGTCTAACTGGTAATACCAGTATGTTTTGCCTCGGCGGCTTTGTCAAATCGCAATTCGAAAGATTGGCTAGGGTAATTGCGAGTGCGTAATGTCTTGATCTTGATTATGGTTGCGGTCGTTAATTCATACCGGTAATACCAGTTACGAAAACCACCGCCAACAAGGATCCAAGATGTCATCCCTTTCCTCCACCCCTGACGCCGCTGCGCCGGCGGCAACGCTGGCCGGCGAAACCGCCGCAGAAGCCGCGGTCTACCGCAAGGTCGCCTGGCGCCTGCTGCCCTTCATCATGGCCTGCTACGTGGCGGCCTACCTGGACCGTGTCAACGTGGGCTTTGCCAAGCTGCACATGCTGGCGGACCTGCAGTTCAGCGAGGCCATGTACGGCCTCGGTGCAGGATTGTTCTTCATCGGCTACTTCTTCTTCGAAGTGCCGAGCAACATGCTCATGCACCGCATAGGCGCCAAGGCCACAATTGCCCGCATCATGATCATGTGGAGCCTGATCTCGGCAGCCATGATGTTCGTGACCACGCCCACGCAGTTCTATGTGCTGCGCTTTCTGTTGGGCGCGGCCGAGGCGGGCTTCTACCCCGGCATGATCCTGTACATGACCTACTGGTTTCCGTCGTACCGACGCGCACGCATGGTGGCGCTGTTCATGTGCGCAATCCCGGTCTCGGGCATCCTGGGCGGGCCGCTGTCGGGCGGCATCATGGAGCTGATGCAGGGTGTGGCTGGTCTGCGCGGCTGGCAGTGGCTGTTCCTGATCGAGGCCGTTCCCTCGCTGTTGCTCGGCCTGGCCGTGCTCTGGTATCTGGACAACAACATCCGCAGCGCGAACTGGCTCAGTGAATCGGAGAAGACGCTGCTCGAGCGCAACATCGCCCGCGAGAACGCCAGCAAGGCCGACAGCCACATGACGCTGCGCGCGCTGTTCGCCGATCCGCGCATCATCAAGATGGCCATGATCTGCTTTTGCACGGTGATGGGCCAGTACGGCCTGACCTTCTGGCTGCCCTCGCTGATCCGCCAGTCGGGCGTGGAAGGTGCTTTCCAGATCGGCCTGCTGACGGCCGTACCGTTCTCGGTGGCCGTAGTGTCCATGAACCTGGTCAGCCGCAGCTCGGACCGCATGCGCGAGCGCCGCTGGCATCTGATCGTGCCGTTCTGCGTGGGTGCGCTGGGGCTGATGCTGTCAGCCGTTTTCAGCGGCAATGTCTATCTGTCCCTAGCGGCGCTGGCGCTGGCTGCGGGCGGCAGCCTTGCAACTTCGCCGCTGTTCTGGAGCCTGCCCACGGCCATCCTGTCCAGCGCAGGGGCGGCAGCAGGTATTGCGCTGATCAACTCCTTCGCCAATCTGGCTGGCTTCATCAGCCCTTACATGATTGGCCTGATCAAGGATGCGACCCAGAGCACCAATGCGGCCATGTTCGTGCTGGCTGGCGTGCTGCTGTTCGGCGCCTTTCTGACCTATACCGTGCCGGCTAAGCTGGTCAACAAATAGCCTCGCATCGCGGCAGGCACCGCCCGGAAGCACTGCCGTAGTGTGGTCTGGAGCGGTGTCAGGGGCGGTGTTCGAGGCGGGATGTGCTGCGCAGTCGTTAAGATGGCGCGCAACCCCTTTTTGCGATGAACGATTACCTCCGAATGGAACCCTCTGTCTCCTCCAATGTCGCCGTTGCCAGCCAGGCCGCCCGCTTGATCCGGGACTGGATCGAAGCCGGCACCTATCCGGTAGGCTCGCTTCTACCCTCGCAGCGCGATCTATCGGAACAGCTGGGCATCAGCCGGACGTCATTGCGCGAGGCCTTGTCGACGCTTCAGGGGCTGGGGCTGGTCGTAGCGAGGCCCGGCAAGGGCATGTATGTGACCGAGGCACCCGAGGCGCCAGCCAGCGAGGCCTGGCGCTTTGCCGATTCGCATGCGCTCACCGATGTCTATCAGTTGCGCTTCGCGTTGGAAGGATTTGCGGCGCGCCTTGCGGCCCTGGTGGTGCAGCCTGAAGACCTGACGTTGCTGCAGGCCAATCTGCAGGGCATGCAGCAATGCATAGATGCCTCGGACTTCCTGCAGGCCAGCCACCTGGATTTCGATTTCCACATGCAGATCGCCACCATCTCGGGCAATCACGCGATTGCAGACGTGCTGCGCGGCAGCGGCGAAGTCATGCAAGAGAGCCAGCGCCTTCCGTTCTACAAGCGTGGTGCGCGCCATGCAACCTGCGAGGAGCATGCGGCCATCATCGACGGTCTGGCCCAGGGCCGGCCGGAGCTGGCACAGCAGGCCATGGCAGCGCACATCGTGCAGGCTGCCCAGCGCGCTGGCGTGCACTTTCCAACCGGTCTGTAGTCAAAGAAAGCTGGCTGGAGCTGCGTAGACTGCCACGTGCAGCCGCAGGAGCGACTGCTTGCTCGGGGTAGGCGCTGGTTTCCCGTTTCAAAGGACGGATTTTCTGCGCAAAAACAGGCGCTCATCGTTTGTGCTGAGGCGCGAGCACATTACCAGTGCGAGGCGGCTGTAGCGACGGGTTCGGTCCCCCCGCAGCCTGAACTCCTCCAGCGCGCCATTAGACTTGCACTATTGCCCAAGAACGCAGTTGGGCACTTCCCGACAGGCCAGACGCTAGAAACACCAGCGATGAAAACTGACTCGCATACCTATGAGCCCCGCAAAGGGCACGGACTGCCGCATGATCCCTTCAACGCCATCGTCGGCCCGCGACCCATAGGATGGATTTCGAGCAGGAGCGCGAGCGGGCAGGTCAATCTGGCACCCTACAGCTTCTTTAACGCCTTCAACTACATCCCCCCCATCATCGGATTTTCCAGCATCGGCTGGAAAGATACGGTGCGCAATATCCAGGAAACGGGCGAGTTCGCGTGGAATCTGGCCACGCGTGAGCTGGCCGATGCCATGAACCAGACCTGTGCCGCCGTACCTGCGGAGGTGAATGAGTTCGAGCTGGCAGGGCTGGAAGCCGCGGATTCGGAACTGATACGGGTGCCCAGAGTCGCACAGAGCCCGGTGAGCTTCGAATGCCGATTGACCGACATCCACCAGTTGCGTACCGCGAGCCACGAGTCGATTCCATCCTGGCTCGTGCTTGGGGAGGTGGTAAAGGTCTACATTGACCGTCGGCTGCTCAAGGACGGTGTGTTTGAGACGGCCAGTGCCGGGGTGATTCTGCGCGCGGGGGGGCCCGCAGACTATTTCTCGATTGGCGATGAGCAGAAGTTCCGCATGCATCGTCCCTAGTAGCCTGGCCGCGCAGAGAGCACCGGCGAGCCTAGCGTCTCCAGCTCAATCCTCATTCGGTATCAGCGTCCCCCATACCGGCAGATGTGCGCCTGGTGGTGCCGGGCCGTCATAGGCCGGCTGCACCTCAATGGCGGGCTTGCCCTCCTGGCAATCGATGAACCCCCATTGACTGGGGCGGTAGCGCGCCTCGGGGCCGTCGGGGGCTCCGACCAGAAACTCGGCCTGAATGTCGTAGTCGATCAAGGGCACATGCAGGCTGGCGACATCGCCCTTGCGGCATTCCAGATAGGCGCGCTTCGGGTCGATCACCCAGGCGCCATAACCCGGCTTCGCATCGGGATCGAAGTGGAACACCGGGCCGAGTCGCTGGTCGCGGGCCAGCTCCACCGTGTGGTTGCCGATGGCGCTGACCCAGGCACCTGCGATCTGCACCGGCTGCGTAAAGCGCGCCGCACTCAGGCCTCGCAGACCAAGCGGTCGCTGGCGCTCGCCGTTGTCAAAGGCGTCGTAGCGGTTGATCAGCGTGCCCTGGGGGAATAGCTGCTCTCCATACCGGAAGTCCTCGGGCAGCACAAAGCGCTGTCGGCTTTCGCGATAGTGGGCTCGCAGCGTCACGGCCTCTTCAATCTGCACCAGCTTGCGCGCCAGCACCAGGCCCCATACATCGCCGGCCAGGGCCAATATCGCCACCACCACGACGGGCCAGTGCCAGAACGGCGGGCGCTCGGAGGCGGGTGCGTGCCTATGGCGCAGCCACCAGAACAGCCCGAGCAGCAGCAGCCACAGGCTCAGGCCGGCTGCCACCAGGGGGGCGAGCAGCAGCAACAGCATGGGCAGGGTAAAAAGAGGTCCGGGAATCATGGGCGGAAAAAGGGACAGAAGCCCCGGACTTTAGCAGTGGATGCGACTGCCAGCACTAGCTGCCGAGAGGGCTTGCGTATAGTCGAGGCTTGTGCGCTGCAAGTGCCTGTAGCGCTGGTTGTATATGCTTGAACTGCTCTGATTTTTGTATGGAACACCATCACGCTGGCGCCCACCGCGTCGATCTGGTTGTCTACCCCGGCTTCAAGGCGCTGGAGGCCATAGGCCCCATGTCCGTGTTTGACTATGCCAATGTGCATCTGCGGCAGAAAGGCCTGCCTGACGGATATGTGGTGCGGGTGGTGGCGTCACAGGCCGGTCTGGTTCCCTCGGACACTTTGATGGGCTTGCAGGCCAGCCATACCCTGGCGCAGGTCGAGGCCGAGGGCACGGGGTGCACGGTGCTGCTGGTGGGTGCGCGCCATATCGAGCAGGTGCTGGCGGCTTCGCCCGAGCTGGTGGACTGGGTGGCGCGAGTGGCTCCCGGGGTCGGTCGCATGATCGCGCTGTGCAGCGGCAGTTTTTTTCTGGCAGCAG
This sequence comes from Comamonas thiooxydans, assembly GCF_002157685.2. NCBI lineage: Bacteria > Pseudomonadati > Pseudomonadota > Betaproteobacteria > Burkholderiales > Comamonadaceae > Comamonas > Comamonas thiooxydans. The sequence continues at coordinate 4,246,194 of NZ_AP026738.1, read as the reverse complement.
CCGGTCTGCTCAATGATCGCCGCGCGGCCACGCACTGGAGTGTGGCCGGGGCGCTTGCCCAGCGTTATCCGCGGGTGCAGGTGGATGCCGATGCGATCTATGTGTGCGACGAAATCAAGGACAGCGATGGCATGCGTCAGCTCTGGACTTCGGCCGGCGTCACTGCCGGCATTGATCTGGCGCTGGCGGTGGTGGAGCATGATTTCGGCCATGCGCTGGCACTGCAGGTGGCGCGCGATCTGGTCATGTATCTCAAACGCCCGGGCGGCCAGTCGCAGTTCAGCGTGTCCCTGGCCGCACAGGCCACGCAGCACAGCGCAGTGCGGGCCGCCCAGCAGTGGGTGCTGGAGCACCTGGACCAGCCCATGCCGCTGGCGCTGCTGGCGGGCAAGGCGGCGATGAGCGAGCGCAATTTTCGCCGCGTCTTTCAGCAGGAGACCGGCTGCAGTCCCAGCAGCTTTGTGGAAAACGCTCGCCTGGAGCGGGCCAAGCAGCTGCTGGAGAATCTGGGCTCTCTGCCCCTCAAGACCGTGGCCGCCAAGGTCGGGTTGGGCTCGGAGCAGGCGCTGCGACATCTGTTCGTGCGCAAGCTGGGCATCACACCTGTCGCTTATCGGGAGCGGTTCGGAGACTGATGCGCTCGCGGCATCCAGTCGGAAGCAGCCGGTTTTTCGGCCAGCCGATCAGAACAGAGGGCTCTTGAAGAAATCCAGAGCGGCCTTGGCGGCCGCAAAATTGCGCTCGATCTGCGCCTGCTGCTCATCGTGGTTCGCGGTCTCGACGGCAGGTTCGGCTGTGGACTTGGCCCTCTTTGGTGCCACAGTTCTTTTCCTGTCTAGGCAGGGTGCATCCGAGCGGGATGCGGGTGCCAGCGCTGGAGCCTTGGGGGCGAGCAACCGGGTCAGGTCCAGCTCGGGATTGAGCTGCCACAGGCAGGACACATAGGTCGCCATGGCCACCGCCGGGTCGCCGCGCTCTATGCGTGCCATGGTGGGCTGGGAAATACCCAGCCGCTCTGCCCACTGCGTCTGTGTTTCGCCTCGACTCTTGCGCAGGGCCACGATGTGCTGGGCCAGCTGCGTTATCTGCAAAAGAATGGCGGGCGGAAACTCTGCGGGACTGGTGTTCTGGCGAGGCATATGCCAATGGTAGGCAGATTTGGGGAGTGCTCAGGGCAAACAGGGCGCTCTTTGCATTGAGTCAGCAGTTTTCTTGACTGTCCTACGAAGCGGCCAGATCAAGTCTGCAAGCATGGACGGCGATGGATCGTCAACACGGTCCTGGAGTTGCTCATGAAGTTTGTTCACTGGCTCTACACCCTGACCCATTCGCTGATTGCCCTGCTGTTCGGCCTGGCGGCGTTGTGCCTGATCTGGATGGCTGTCACCAAGGCCTGGGCCGTGATTGCTGCCGGCCTGGAGCCGGAGGCCACGCTGCATGTGGTGGAGGCGCTGGGCATTCTGGCCTCAGGCGTGGTGGCTCTGCAGATTTCCCAGACCGTGATTGAAGAAGAGGTGGTGCGCGACGCCCATATCAGCGGCCCGACAAGGGTGCGTCGCTTTCTCTCACGCTTTATGGTGGTGCTGGTGGTCGCCCTGGCCGTCGAGGGACTGGTGGCGACCTTCAAGGCCCAGGAGCAGCCCGAGAAGCTGCTGTATTCCGCCGCCTTGGTCATTGCAGTCGGCATGCTCATGGTCGGCTGGGGGGTGTTTGTTCACCTGAATCGTTCGGCGGAGGAACTGGAGCCCGAGGCCATGGAGGAGGCCAAGAGCGAGGACCGCAAGGTCAGCAACGATCACTGACGGAGCGTGTGGTGCGGGCATGCGGCCTTGCGCAATGAAAACGCCCTGAATTTCTTCAGGGCGTTTTCATTGCTGACTCAGGACTCAGGACTCAGGTCGGCAGTCGATACAGCGTCCCGTTGAATGCCACGGCGCCGCTGCCATACAGCGCATCGAGCTGCGTCAGCACCAGCTCGCGTACCGGCGTGGTGACGGCGCTCAGGCCCAGCAGCCGGGCCACCGCAGCGGGCAGTTCATCGCGCTGGCCGCCCAGGCTGCTCCTGAGGGCCAGGGCAATCGCTGCACGGATCTCGGCTGGCGGCAGGCAATCGATGCGGCGCAGATTGGCCGAGCCTACCTCTGCGCGATTGCGTACCCGCACCGCTCGTCCCGGCAGGTCGAGAAACTCCCCCTCTGCGGCCAGTGCCTCATCGGCCAGCAGCGATTGGCGTGCCTGTTCCAGCGCATCGCGCACGCGGCTGCCGGCGCGTTGCAGGCCCCAAAGCGTACGCATGCGGGTGACCAGTTCGTCGAAATGAATCGGTCCTTCCAGCTCCACTGTCCGGTGCATCAGTTGGGCCAGCTTTGCGGTGGATTGGTTGTGCAGTTCTCCGGAGGGAACGGCAAAGCGGGCTTCCTGATAGAGGCTGTCGTCAGGGCCGGCGACTGATTCCGTCTCGGCGCTTCCGGCATCGGACCGTGCTGCGCGTTCTATGACTTCTGTGGCTGTCTGTGACGGATGGGTGGCCATTGCCGGCTGAACTGGTTCGGCCTCCTTGCGCTGCCTGGCAGCTTCGACGGCGGCCAGGACACGCTCGGTCTGGGCGCGCGGCTGTCGGAACCAGTCGCAGCCCCAGATGCGCAGCAGTGTCCAGCCCTGGCTCTCCAGCACCGACTGGCGCAGGCGGTCGCGGTCGCGCGCGCTGCGGCTGTGGTGATAGCTCATGCCGTCGCATTCGATGCCGAGCAGATAGCGGCCCGGCTGCTCGGGATCGACCACGGCCAGGTCGATGAAAAAGCCCGCAATGCCGATCTGAGTCTGCACCTGCAGACCCTGGGCCGTCAGCGCTTCGTACACATCTTCTTCGAGCGGGGACTCCAGATCGCGTCCGCTGATGCCGGCCAGTGCCAATTGACCGGTGGCCGCGTATTGCAGGAATACCTTGAGCGCAGCCACGCCCTTGCCCTTGCCGCGTTCCAGATCGATATCGTCGGCGGTGATGGATGAAAACACCTCGCAGCGCTGCTTGGCGCGCGAGATCAGCACGTTCAGGCGGCGCTCGCCTCCATCGGCACTCACAGGGCCGAAGCGCATGGGCAGATAGCCCTGCGCGTTGCGCGCATAGGCCACCGAAATGAAGATCACATCGCGCTCGTCGCCCTGCACGTTTTCCAGGTTCTTGATGAAGAAGGGTTCGTTGGGATGGGCGACAAAAAAGGACTCGGCCCCGGGCTGCTGGCGACGCAGCAGTTCCAGCTCGTCCTGGATGGCGACTTTCTGCTGCAGCGAGAAAGCGGCCACGCCCAGGCTGAGCTGCGGCGACTGCTGTGCGTGCTGCATGATGGCGCGCGCAATGGTCTGGGCCTCGACGCGATTGATGCGGCTGGCGCCGCTGTCAAAGCGACCTTCGGGCAGATGGTGAAAGCGCAGCCCCATGCCCGAGCGGGCCGTGTAGGGGCTGGGCACGACGTAAAGGCCGCTGTTGTAGAACTGCTGGTTGGACACTGCAATCAGCGACTGGTGGCGGCTGCGGTAATGCCAGCGCAGCATGAGCTGGGGCATGCCCTTGGCCAGGCACAGGCTCAGAATGCTCTCCACATCGGCAGCTCCGGCGATGAGCTGGCTGGCGTCCCCATTTTCGTCCTCGTCGTCGAACTCGTCCGGTTCGCTGGTCATGCGCGAGAAAAAGCGCGTGGGCGGCAGCTGGCGGTCGTCGCCCACCACCACCAGCTGCTTGCAGCGGGCGATGGCGCCCAGCGCATCCACGGGCTCGATCTGGCTGGCTTCGTCAATCACCAGCAGATCGAACTCGACCGCACCAGGTTCCAGAAACTGGGCCACGGACAGCGGGCTCATCATGAACACCGGCTTGATGGCCTGGACGGCTTCGCCTGCGAGCTTGAACAGCTTGCGCAGCGGCATATGGCCGCGCTTGCGCGCAATCTCGCCATTGAGCACGCCAAGCGGGCCCATGCCGGATGCGCTGCGTGGCACCTGCTCGTAATGCGAGAGTGCTGACTGGGCGCGCGCGAGCTCGATGCGCTCCAGATCCAGCGCCCGGAACTGGCGCACCTTCTGGCTGTGCTGATCGCCGTTGAAAGCGACCAGCTCGGGGTGAGCCTGAGTGGCCTGACGCAGCAGCGCTTCGTAATAAGCGCGCTCGAGGATGGCGGGCAGGGCATCTAGCACAATGGATTCATTCTCGAGCTGCAGCACCAGGGCGGCCATGCCAGCTGCGCGCGCCTGCTCGCGGGTGGCGTGGTACGAGGTCCAGTCCAGCAAGGCGCTGGGCTCGGCGATCCATTGCGCAAGGCGCTCGCCAAAGTCGGCCAGCGGAATGCGGGTCAGGTCGGCAGCGCCAAAGGCTTCCTGCGTATCGAGCCGGTAGCTGTCCAGCAAGCTTTGCGCAGCATCCTTGAACGTCTGCAGCGACGCGCTGGCCTTGGCAGCCAGGTCCGCGCAATGTTCAGGCGATGGCAGCTGGGCAAAAAGCTGGCGAAAGGCCGCACTGCGACCGTGTCCGTCGGGGCCGGCCATCCAGTTCAGCACCGTCTGCAGGTGGCCCCAGTCGCTTTGCTCGCCCAGCCACAGGCTGCCAAAGGCGTTTGCTCCCAGGGTCTGCTGCTGGCTCAGACTCTGGCGCAGTTGCTGGGCTTCTATCAGGCTGTCGAGCAGGTTCAGACGCTCTGCATGCGAGCTCGGCAATGTCGTCTTGAGCTGGCCCTTGAGGTTGGCAATCGCCGCGCGGTAGCCGCTGTTGAAAATGCGAAACAGCGAGTCGCCATGTGCTGCGATGCTCTGGCGCGGAGCATTCCAGTCCGCCGTCCAGGCGGATTCGGCAAAGCTGCTGCGCAGGTTCTGTGCCTGCAGGCTGAACCGTGCACCGCATTCCACCAGCTTGTGCAGCTGGTCCAGGCCCTGATCCCAGATGCTGTTGGCGGCAGCCTGCCGGTCTATGGCCGGGGCACTGGCGAGCTGCTGTGCCAACGTGATCTGCTCATGCAGGGTCTGAATGGTTTGTGCCGCAAGCGCGCCCAGGGATTGCGCCAGCAGCTCACCATCCTGCTGCAACCGGGCCAGCATTGCTTGCAGCGTCGGCAGTTGCTGGGCGAGGCGTTGCGCATCCAGCTTGAGCAGCGCCGGATGGCATACGCCGCGCCACGGATGCCCGGCCACCGGGCTCACCTTGGACATCGCCTGGCGCAGCGCTTCTGCAATCTGCTGGCGCGAATGAAAGTCCTCGGGCGACCAGTTCTGTGCGCCTTGCAGCAGATCGGGCAGATGCGCGATCTGCACCGCATCGAGCCGCGCCAGCTGGCCCAGGATCTGGTAGGGCGTGAGTGCGCAGGGCGCCAGCGCCTGATGCATGGTCCGGCTGTGCGAGTTGAGTTGCTGCTGCACGTTGCTCAGCTCATGGATGATTTGTTCGCGGTGCTCCACACGCGGCTTGCCCAGATCGCGCGTGGCCTTGAGTTCCTCCAGCACCTTGCGCTTGTTGGCATGGTGGCTGTGCAGTTCCAGACAGGCAGGCCCAAGGCCCACGGATTTGAGGCGCCGGTTCACCACCTCCAGCGCGGCCATCTTCTCGGAGATGAACAGCACTTTCTTGCCGTCGGCAATCGCCGCCGCAATCACGTTGGTGATGGTCTGGGACTTGCCCGTGCCCGGCGGACCTTGAATGACCAGGTTCTCGCCGCGGCGCACGGCTTCGATGGCCAGTGACTGCGAGCTGTCCGCATCGACCACATGGCGCTGGCTGTCCACGGGGATCAGTTGGTCCACATCGGCGTCTTCGGGGAACAGATGTTCGCGTGCCTCGAAGCCGTCCTGCAGAGCGGCGGCAATCAGCGCCTGCTGGTCGAGCCGCTTTTCCGGCGGCCAGGTCGCAGTGTCTAGATCGCGGTACATCAGGAACTTGGCAAAGCTGAAAAAGCCCAGCGTCATGGCGTCGGGCAGCACTTGCCAGCCGGGCTGGGCCGCAGCCATGGAGGCGACCGCGGCCAGATAGGCGCGGGGATCGAAGTCGTCGCCGGCATTGAATTCGGGCAGCTCCAGGCCGAAGTCGGCCTTGAGCTTGGCTGCCAGCGACAGGTTCTCCGCCGCATCTTCCTGCAACGAGGACAGGGTGAAGCGCTCGGCCGCGCTTTTGCGTTCCAGTGCCACGGGCAGGAGAATCAGCGGCGCAAAACGCGGCTTGTCGGGGGCATTGCGGTCGAACCATTGCAGCTGACCCAGCGCCAGAAACAAGATGTTGACGCCCTGTTCCTCGATGAAGGTGCGGGCATCGGAATACATGTCCAGCAGGCGGCGCTGCAGCTTCTCGCTGGACAGGCGCGTCTGCAATTTCAGGTCACGATGGCGCTGGGCCACACCGCGCGCATCGAGCTGCTCGTCGACGCTTTCCTCTGGCTGGGGCAGGGCGAGGGTGGCTTGTGTCTCCTGGGCCTCTGCAGGGTCTGCGGCCGCTTGCTCCTCCTCGGCCTTTGCCGGCGCAAAGCTCATGGCTTTACTTTCGCCCGCCAGCAGGCGATAGACTTCGTCCGTGCGTTCATCCGCAAAATGCAGCACGCGTGCCGTGGCGGCCTGAGGCAGGCTCAGCAGCCGGTTGCGTGTGGAGAGGTCCAGCAGCGCCTGGCGGCTTTTTTCGAGCTGGCGGGTGATGAGGGCGGAATTCGAGTCTGCGTGCATGGGGCATCAAAAAGCACAGTGAGCTGGCACTTTAGCGCGCTCCCTGGTGCTGATGATGCTGATTGGCAATGTGTGCACTGCGGTTCCGTACCCGTTTTACAAATTGGTCACAGTTTCCAGCCGAACTCGAGCGCAATGAACGCCGAGCATTGGCCGCAGGTTTTCGGTGCAGCGCGGACCGTAACGCTGTAACGCTCACCCTGCCAGCGCACCAGGGCTCCGGCGGCCGCCATGACGGGGCTTGTGTAGTTGGTGCGCAAGCCGGCATAAACGCCAGAGTGCAGATTGCCAAAAGTCAGCGGCGTGTACTCGCCTATGGCGTAGGTGCTCCAGCGGTCGATGCTGTTGCGATAGAAGCCGGCCTGCACGGAGAAATCGCTGGAAAACTCTCGTCTGATACCAAAACCCAGGTTTTCCTCGTTCCATGTTTTGCCGTGTTTCCGTTCGCTGAAATGATGGCTGACGGTGTGCAGGTTGATATGCCATGCGCCCGCAGACTGGCTGGCCTGGGCAGGCTGATTGACCTCGGCGGGCTGAGTGGTCTCGGCAGACTGGTTGGCTTCATCGGCCTGGGCTGCGAAGCAGGCAATGACGATGGTCAATCCTGCCAGTGCTTTCAACGATTTCATTGCCGTTCCTCCCGCATCGCTTCACAGGCGCATGCAGACAGGTCAGTGACATCCTTGGCTCGCGTTCGCAGCGATGGCAAGGGACCAGGCTTACCAATTTCTATTTAAAAAATTCATGTAAACCATGTTTCCTAATGTCTTCGACTATCGTGTTTTGCGGCGTAGGAATAGCTCTTGTCTATTGGTGAATAAATTTCAATTTAGTTTATGAAAATTAGGAGATTTCTCTGTCGAAAAAGCGGAAGGAGGGGGGAAGCTGCGTCTGGCCTAGTTGAAGGCGCTCTCTGTCAGACGCACAAAAGGCCGCGGGGGCGGCCTTTTTGATGAGGTGAGGCGAAGGAGTCCTTGGCCTTGCGCGGCAGCTTAATCGGCTGGCTGCTGCTTTGTGGTCGCAGTCGCCGCGCGCAGCTTGTCCTTCTTGCTGGGTCTGCGGCCCTTGATACCGCCGTTGCCGTCCTGCGCGACCGGCGGTGGCGGTACGGCTTCGGTAGGCTCGAAGCCCTGGATCTGCTCCAGATCGATCTCCAGCTGATTGCGCTTGCAGATCAGCTTCCAGTGAGCGGTGTCGGCGGGGCTTACAAAAGTGATGGCGCAACCAGCGTGCCCTGCACGACCCGTGCGGCCAATTCTATGAATATAGTCGGCGGGCGAGCGGGGCAGGTCGTAGTTGATGACCGTGGGCAGCTGTGCGATGTCGATGCCGCGCGCGGCCAGGTCGGTGGTGATGAGCAGTTGCCAGCGCTTGGCCTTGAACTGGTCGAGCACGTCCTTGCGCGCCCCTTGGCTCATATCGCCGTGGAAGGTGGTGGCGTAGATGCCAGCCTTGTAGAGCTTGTCGGCCAGCATTTCGGCGGTGTGGCGCTTGGCGACAAAGACCAGGGCTCGCTCCCATTCGGGCTGGTTCTCGCCTTCCTTGGCGAGCTGGCGCAGCAGCTGGGTGCGGCGGGTGCTGTCCACGGCAATGGCGCGCTGGCTGATGTTCTCGGGGCTGGTCGAATGCTCGGCGGCCTGGTCGGTATCGACCTGTACGCGAACGGGGTCGTGCAGCAGGCGGGTAGCCAGCGCCTCCACGTTCTGCGGGAAGGTGGCAGAGAACAGCAGGGTCTGGCGTTTGGCGGGCAGCAGGGCCAGCACGCGGTTGAGTTCTTCGGCAAAGCCCTGGTCCAGCAGGCGATCCGCCTCGTCCAGAACCAGATGCTGCACCGCGTTCAGGCGCACGGCATTGTGCTCCACCAGATCCAGCAGGCGGCCCGGCGTGGCGACCAGAAAGTCGGCGCTGCCACGCAGCTGCATCATCTGCGGGTTGATGGAGACACCGCCATAGACCACGCGGCTGCGTGGTTGCTCACGCAGTTGGCGTGTGATGTCGCTCAGGCTTTCATGAACCTGCAGGGCCAGTTCGCGCGTGGGCACCAGAATCAAGGTGGCCAGCGGCCGGACAAAGCCGGTGTGGCCGCGCTTTTGCGCCAGCCAGGCCTGCAGCAGGGGCAGCAGATAGGCCATGGTCTTGCCCGAGCCCGTGGGCGCACAGGCCCAGAGGTCGCGTCCGGCCAGCACGGCGGGGATGGCCTCGGTCTGAATCGGCGTCGCGTCGCGCAGACCCAGATCGAGTGTGGCATCCAGAAGCTCGGCGCGCAGGCCTAGGGGGGCAAAAGACATAGAAGAATCAATAGCGGTGTGCAGGAGGCGCATTGTGCGGGAATTGCCGCGTCGCAGCGGGGCGCAGGGACAAGTGCGGCGGCAGGCTACATTCGGAGGATTCCAACCATAAAGGAGCGCAAACCATGATTCAGGCCACGCATCAAGCCATTGTCATGACGGAGTACGGAGGCCCCGAGGTCCTGAAGATCGCCTCGGTCGCTTCGCCGCCGCTGGCGGCCGGTCAGATACGCGTGCAGCACACGCGTATTGGTGTGAATTTTCACGATATCTATGTGCGCTCCGGGCTTTACAAGACGCTGGCGCTGCCAGGCACGCCCGGCATCGAAGCCGTGGGGGTGGTGGCAGAAGTGGGAGAGGGCGTGACTCGCTTCAGGCCCGGCGACCGGGTCTGCTATGTCTCTGGCGCCTATGCCATCTACGCCGCCGAGCGCGTGATCGCGGACGACGAGCTGATTGCCGTGCCCGATGACCTGAGCGATGCGCTGGTCGCATCCAGCCTGCTGCGTGGACTGACGGCCGATGTGTTGCTGCACCGGGTGGCCAGGGTAAGCCACGGTTCGCGGATTCTGGTGCAGGCTGCCGGTGGCGGCATGGGACAGATTCTGAGCCAGTGGGCCACGCAGCTCGGAGCCATGGTGATCGGCACGGCAGGCGGCGATGCCACGGCAAAAAAGGCCGATCAGGCCGGCTGCGTGGAGGTGATCCGCTATCGCGGTGCGGGCGCCCAGGATGTGGCTGCGCGTGTGCAGCAGCTGACCGGCGGCGAAGGCGTGGATGTGGCCTATGACGGCGTGGGCAAGGACAGCTTCGACGCCTCGCTGGCCAGTCTTGGCATCGGCGGCCAGTTGGTGATGTACGGGCAGTCTTCCGGCCCGGTGCCGCCGCTGGAGATTGCGCGTCTGGCCGCGAAGTCGAACAGCGTGTGCCGGCCCATGGTGTTTCACTTCGTCAAAAAGCCCAGGGAGCGCGATGCCATGGCCGCGCGCCTGTTCGAGGCGCTGCGCAAAAAGCATTTCCGCATGGGCGAGCCGCAGGAGTTTGCGCTGGCCGATGCGGCGCAGGCCCACCGGCATCTGGAGGCGCATGGCGCCCAGCAGCCCATCTTGCTCGTGCCTTGACGGGGGCTATCAGCGGTAGCGGTCTTACTGCGCGCCGGCTTGGGGGCGTGGCAGATAGACCTCGTGCCACAGGCTGACTTTTTCGTGCTCGTCAAAACGCATGAGCAGCATGGCGACGAAGTGCTGGGCGCTGCCATCGGCCTTGGTGATGCAGACATCCATGGAAAAGACCACGGAGTCATCGTCGGCCGTGGTGTGCCGGATGTCGTAGCGAATGCCTTCCATGTCCTGCTTCATGCCTTCGAGAAATTCGCGATAGCTCTCGAGGCTGGCCGCATAGTGGCGGCCGTTGGGCTCGACCACGAATTGCTCGGCAAAGCACTCGGCGACCTGCTCGCGGCTCAGTGTCTTGTGGCGGTTCAGGTGGCGCTGGTTCCAGTCCAGCACGGCATGGGCCAGCTCCAGATTGCGTTGTCGTTGTGCATGCATGAAGACCAGTATAGAAGAGCCGATTCCGGGTTCGCTCCGCATTTCTGACTTGGACCGATTCATTAATTTCTATAGCGGCTAGCGCTTTGTATCAAAGGATACTGAGATGATTCACACTTGAAATCGACCTGTGTCTTGCGTAACCAGCTATGGTTTTACCAAAGCTGAGATCGGGGGATCACGTAAAAAAGCCCGCGGACTTTGCAGTCTGCGGGCTTTTTGCCACCATCAGGCCCGGCAATCCGGGCCTGGGTGTGCCGATCAACGCTGAGCGATAGGCTTGACGTCGCGCGACACGGAGCCGGTGAACAGCTGGCGGGGACGGCCGATCTTGTACTCGGGGTCGGCCATTTGTTCGTTGAGCTGAGCGATCCAGCCCACGGTGCGGGCCAGAGCGAAGATGCCGGTGAACAGGTTGACGGGGATGCCGATGGCGCGCTGCACGATGCCGGAGTAGAAGTCCACGTTGGGGTAGAGCTTGCGCTGGACGAAGTAGTCGTCTTCCAGGGCAATCTTTTCCAGCTTCTTGGCCAGGGCGAACAGGGGATCGTTTTCCAGACCCAGTTCGGCCAGGATTTCGTTGCAGGTTTCCTGCATCAGCTTGGCGCGGGGGTCGTAGTTCTTGTAGACGCGGTGGCCAAAGCCCATCAGCTTCACGCCGCTGGTCTTGTCCTTGACCTGTTCCATGAACTCGCCGACCTTTTCGATGCCGCCATTGGCCTGGATGCCTTCCAGCATGTTCAGGCAGGCTTCGTTGGCGCCGCCGTGGGCAGGGCCCCACAGGCAGGCCACGCCAGCGGAGATAGCGGCGAAGGGGTTGGTGCCCGAAGAACCGCACAGACGCACGGTGGAGGTCGAGGCATTTTGCTCGTGGTCTGCGTGCAGGATGAAGATGCGATCCAGAGCGCGTTCAACCACGGGGTTGACCTTGTACTCTTCGCAGGGGTTGCCGAACATCATGCGCATGAAGTTGCCGGCATACGACAGGTCGTTCTTGGGGTACATGTAGGGCTGGCCCATACCGTACTTGTATGCCATGGCGACCAGAGTAGGCATCTTGGCGATCAGGCGGATCGCAGCGATGTTGCGGTGCTCGGGGTTGGTGATGTCGGTGCTGTCGTGGTAGAAGGCCGACATGCCGCCCACCAGACCGGTCAGCACGGCCATGGGGTGAGCATCACGACGGAAGCCGCGCAGGAAGAACTGCATCTGCTCGTTGACCATGGTGTGCTTGGTCACCAGCTCTTCGAAGTTGGCCTTTTCCTTCTCGTTGGGCAGTTCCCCGTACAGCAGCAGGTAGCAGGTTTCCAGGAAGTTGCAGTTCTTGGCCAGTTGTTCGATGGGGTAGCCGCGGTACAGCAGCTCGCCCTTGTCGCCATCGATGTAGGTGATGGCGGATTGGCAGGCGGCGGTAGAGAGGAAGCCCGGGTCATACGTGAACATGCCAGTCTGGGCATAGAGCTTGCGGATGTCGATTACATCCGGGCCGATATTGCCCTGGTACACCGGCATTTCCACACTGGGAGCGCCATTGCTGAAAGACAGCGTTGCTTTGTTGTCAGCGAGTTTCATTTCCAAACTTCCTTCTCTAGTTTGCCTAGCCTACTGGGGACAGTTACCGGGCTGGCGCTTGCGCACCATCTCCAGCACTTCCCTGACTTCTTGGGTATCGAGTTGTCCTTCAGGTTCCTTGCGACGCAAGAAAAGATCCATCAGGTCGTTGTCTGCCAGATCCATCAAGGCAGACAGGCCAGTCGCGTGTCTCCGCGTGAGCTGGCTTCCGTAGGTGGCGAAGAACTGCTCGATGAACAGATCGTTCTCAACCAGACCACGGCGGCTGCGCCACCTCAGCAGGTCGCGCTCACGTTCGTCGAGCAGAGTATTCGTCATCAGCATCAGACGGTTCGACGAACCATCAGCTCCTTGATCTTGCCAATGGCTGCGGTGGGGTTCAGGTGCTTGGGGCACACGTCCACGCAGTTCATGATGGTGTGGCAGCGGAAGAGGCGGTAAGGATCTTCCAGATTGTCAAGGCGCTCGCCCGTGGCTGTGTCGCGGCTGTCCGCGATGAAGCGGTAAGCCTGCAGCAGACCGGCCGGGCCCACGAACTTGTCGGGGTTCCACCAGAACGAGGGGCAGCTGGTGGAGCAGCTGGCGCACAGAATGCACTCGTACAGGCCGTTGAGCTCTTCGCGCTCTTCGGGCGACTGCAGGCGCTCCTTGCTGGGCGATGCGTAGACATCGCTTTGCAGGTAGGGCTTGATCGAGTGGTACTGCTTGAAGAACTGGGTCATGTCCACGATCAGATCGCGGATGACGGGCAGGCCGGGCAGGGGCTTGAGAACGATGTCGCCCTTGAGGGTGTTCATGTTCGTCAGGCAGGCCAGACCGTTCTTGCCGTTGATGTTCATCGCGTCGGAGCCGCACACGCCTTCACGGCAGGAACGGCGGAAGGCAATGGAGGGGTCCATGGCCTTGAGCTTGACCAGGGCGTCCAGCAGCATGCGCTCGTGACCGTCCAGCTCCACTTGCACGGTTTGCATGTAGGGCTTGGCGTCTTTGTCCGGATCGTAGCGGTAGATTTTGAATGTGCGCTTCATTTTGATCTTCTCTCGTGGGCTGCTGAATTAGAACGTGCGGACCTTGGGAGGAACGCTGGCAACGGTCAGGGGCTTGAGGTTCACAGGCTTGTAGGTCAGGCTGTTGGTCGCGCTGTCCCACAGTGTGTGCTTGAGCCATTCCTTGTCGTTGCGGCCCAGGGGGAATTCGGCGTGGTCGGCAGGGTGCTCGTAGTCGTACACGGTGTGTGCGCCACGGCATTCCTTGCGGGCTGCGGCCGAGGTCATGGTGGCTTGTGCCACTTCGATCAGGTTGTCCACTTCCAGGGCTTCCATGCGAGCGGTGTTCCACACCATGGACTTGTCCTTCAGGGTCACGGAGCCGACCTTCTCGCGGATCGCGTTGATCTTTTCCACGCCTTCGTCCATGCTCTTTTGCGTGCGGAACACGCCAGCATGAGTCTGCATGGATTGACGGATCTCGCCAGCGACGTCCTGGGCGTAGGTGCCGTCCTTGGAGTCTTGCAGCTGGTTGAGGCGGGCCAGGGTGCGGTCGGCGCCGTCGGCGGGCGCTTCGTGGTGAGCGCCGAAGCCGTTGACGAATTCCACGATGTGCTTGCCGGCAGACTTGCCGAAGACCAGCAGGTCCAGCAGCGAATTGGTGCCCAGGCGGTTGGCGCCGTGCACGGACACGCACGAGCATTCGCCAACGGCGTAGAGACCGTTGACCACATTGTTCTGCTGACCGTCCCAGACCACGACCTGACCGTTGATGTTGGTCGGGATGCCGCCCATCTGGTAGTGGATGGTGGGAACCACGGGGATGGGTTCCTTGGTGATGTCCACGTTGGCGAAGTTGTGGCCGATTTCTTCCACGGAAGGCAGACGCTTGCGGATGGTTTCGGCACCCAGGTGGTCCAGCTTCATCAGGATGTAGTCCTTGTTGGGACCGCAGCCGCGACCTTCCTTGATTTCCTGGTCCATCGAACGCGACACGAAGTCACGCGGTGCCAGATCCTTCAGCGTGGGAGCGTAACGCTCCATGAAGCGCTCGCCTTCGCTATTCAAAAGAATAGCGCCTTCGCCGCGGCAGCCTTCGGTCAGCAGCACGCCGGCACCGGCCACGCCGGTGGGGTGGAACTGCCAGAACTCCATGTCCTGCAGAGGAATGCCGGCGCGAGCAGCCATGCCCAGGCCGTCACCGGTGTTGATGAAGGCGTTGGTCGAAGCCTGGAAGATACGGCCGGCACCGCCGGTAGCCAGCAGCACGGCCTTGGCGTGCAGCTCGTACAGATCGCCGGTTTCCAGTTCCAGTGCGGTCACGCCGACCACATCGCCCTGGGTGTTGCGGATCAGGTCCAGCGCCATCCACTCCACGAAGAAGTTGGTCTTGGACTTGACGTTCTGCTGGTACAGCGTGTGCAGCATGGCGTGACCGGTACGGTCAGCGGCAGCGCAGGCGCGTTGCACGGGCTTTTCGCCGTAGTTGGCGGTGTGGCCGCCGAAGGGGCGCTGGTAGATGGTGCCGTCGGCATTGCGGTCGAAAGGCATGCCGAAGTGCTCGAGCTCGATCACGACGTTCGGCGCTTCACGGCACATGAACTCGATGGCGTCCTGGTCGCCCAGCCAGTCGGAGCCCTTGATGGTGTCGTAGAAGTGATAGTGCCAGTTGTCTTCGCTCATATTGCCCAGCGAAGCGGACACGCCGCCTTGGGCAGCCACAGTGTGCGAGCGAGTGGGGAAAACCTTGGACAGCGAGGCGACGGACAGACCGGCGCGCGACAGTTCCAGCGCAGCGCGCAGGCCGGAGCCGCCGGCACCGACGATCACGACGTCAAACTTGCGCTTGGTGATATTTGCTTTGGAGTAGCTCATTCTTAACCTTCAATCGTGGAGACTGTGTCTCAATCAGAGACGCCACAGAACCTGGATGCCCCAGCCGATGCAGCCGACCAGCCAGACAATGGTGACCACTTGCAGTGCAAGGCGCAGGCCCACGGGCTTGACGTAGTCCATCCAGATGTCACGCACGCCGATCCAGGCATGCCAGCCCAGAGCCACGAAGAGGGCCAGGGTCAGAAACTTCATCCACTGGGGAGCAAAAATGCCGGCCCACTGCTCGTAGCCCACGGGGCCGCCGACCGTCAGAAAGCGCACCAGCAGCACAACGGTGTACAGCGCCATCAGGACGGCGGTAGAGCGTTGAGCCAGAAAGTCGCGGGTGCCATAGTGCGCACCGACAACGGTGCGCTTGGAGCCGTAATTCACGGACATGGTTGTTTCCTTATCGTGAGGTGTTATTGACTGGGCGCTGATCAGTACAGGCCGAACAGCTTGGCGCCAAGCACCACGGTCAGGGCAACGCTGATGCACAGAACGACGGCGGCGGTGGACTTGCCGGTCTGCTTGTTCACGGCATGGTGGTTCACGTCCATCACCAGATGGCGGACACCTGCGCAGAAGTGGTGCAGATAGGCCCAGATCAGTGCCAGGCAGACGAGCTTGGCAAACCAGCCAAAGGGACCTGCGAATACCGACGTGAAGGAGTCAAACGAAATTTCCGACGAGATCGAGTTGTCGAACATCCAGATGATGAACGGCAGCAGGATCGCCATCAGCAGGCCGCTGACGCGGTGCAGAATGGACACAATGCCTGCCAGGGGCAGGCGATAGGTCGGTAGGTCCGAGAAGAAGTTGATATTGCGGAACTCTGGCCGCTGTTTTGCTTTTTGCTCTGTCATGGCAGGGTACTTTCGTGGATGTAACTGCGTTGTAATCGCTAGTGCGAAGCGACACAAAATTCTATTGCAATGCAGCAGAATCCGTTAGCCGAATTTGCATAGCAGATGATTGGGCTCTGTTGCAATCAACGCTTTTACGGGGGGATTCAGTTCAATGCATTGCGGTAATGATGGGTGTCGGTGCGGTACAGACCGCGTCGTAACTCCATGGGAACATCGTTGTATGTGTAAGCGGTTCGCTCCACGCTGAGCAGCGGCGTGGTGCTGGGAATGTTCAGCAACTGGGCTTGCTCGGCGTCCGGAAGAACGGCGCGAATTTTCTCGTCGGCCCGCACCATGCGCACGCCATAGTCGAGCTCGAACATGGCGTAAGTGGGGCCCTGGTAGTTGGACATCTGCTCGGTCGTCAGCCCCTTGAAGGCGTTGCCAGGCAGCCAGATGTCCTCCAAAATAGTCGGGATTGCGGCAAAGGACAGGGTGCGGCGCACATGCATCACGGCGTCGCCGGTGCGCAGGGCCAGGGCGCGGGCCACTTCGGCAGGCGCGCGCAGGCGGCGGCACTCCAGGATGTGGCGCTCTGCACGGCCTTCGCCCTGCAGGTCGCCGGCATCGGGGCGCAGATTCAGAAAGCGATACTGCACCTGCTGGGCGGCGTGAGTGGCCACAAACGTGCCCTTGCCCTGACGGCGCATGACCAGATTTTCGGCAGCCAGCTCATCGATTGCCTTGCGCACCGTGCCCTGGCTGACCTTGAAGCGGGCTGCCAGCTCCATTTCACTGGGGATCAGTTCTCCGGGGCGCCATTCGCCAGCTTCCAGACTTTGCAGGATCAGGCCCTTGATCTGCTGGTACAGAGGGCTGAAGGCTGGGGTGGAGACGCCGGCACCACCGCTATGGCTGGCGTTGTTGTCCGGGGCTGTGTTGTGGGGGCTGGGCATAGTTAGTTTTGAAGGTATCGCCTCCGCGATGCGATGCACAAAAACAGTCGATTTGACTCTGGTCGCTAAGTGAAGATCATATCTTATATAAGACATAAGACAAATTGACCGGGCTTTGATTTCAGCAGTACACTTGCCGCATGTTTGCGGAGCTTGCGCTACTGGTGGTTACGCTGGTGCAACCTGGCGCCCATAACATCTCACTTTTTTCCAATCTTGGAGTTTCACCATGAGCAAGAAGCCCGTCCGTGTCGCCGTTACCGGCGCAGCTGGCCAAATCGGTTACGCCCTGTTGTTCCGCATCGCCTCCGGCGAAATGCTGGGTAAAGATCAGCCCGTTATTCTGCAACTGCTGGAAATCCCCGACGAAAAGGCTCAAAACGCTCTGAAGGGCGTGATCATGGAGCTGGAAGACTGCGCCTTCCCCCTGCTGGCTGGCATCGAAGCCCACGCCGACCCCATGACCGCCTTCAAGGACACCGACTACGCTCTGCTGGTGGGCGCCCGTCCTCGTGGCCCCGGCATGGAACGTGCGGACCTGCTGGCCGCCAACGCCCAGATCTTCACCGCCCAGGGCAAGGCTCTGAACGCCGTGGCTTCGCGCAATGTCAAGGTTCTGGTGGTCGGCAACCCCGCCAACACCAACGCCTACATCGCCATGAAGTCGGCCCCCGATCTGCCCGCCAAGAACTTCACCGCCATGCTGCGTCTGGACCACAACCGCGCGGCTTCCCAGCTGGCTGCCAAGGGCGGCTTCAAGGTTGGCGACATCCGCAAGCTGACCGTGTGGGGCAACCACTCGCCCACCATGTACGCCGACTACCGCTTCGCCACCGTGGACGGCAAGTCCGTGAAGGAAGCCATCAACGACCAGGAATGGAATGCCAACGTGTTCCTGCCCACCGTGGGCAAGCGCGGCGCCGCCATCATTGCTGCTCGCGGCCTGTCGTCGGCTGCTTCGGCTGCCAACGCTGCCATCGATCACATGCGTGACTGGGCTCTGGGCTCCAACGGCGAATGGGTCACCATGGGCGTGCCTTCCAACGGCGAGTACGGCATCCCCGCCGGTATCGTGTTCGGCTTCCCCGTGACCACCACGGCTGACGGCGAATACAAGATCGTCGAAGGTCTGGAAATCGATGCCTTCTCGCAAGAGTGCATCAACAAGACTCTGGCTGAGCTGCAAGGCGAGCAAGACGGCGTCAAGCACCTGCTGTAATTAATCAGCGCAAAACCTATGCAAGACTGGAACCCTGCGCTGTATCTGCGCTTTGCCAATGAGCGCACACGCCCTGCGGCAGAACTGCTGGCAAGAGTACCTTCCAGCTTGCATTCACCCGCTCGCAGCCTCCGCATCGTGGATCTGGGCTGCGGGCCGGGCAACTCCACCGAGCTTCTGGTGGAGCGTTTTCCCGGCGCCGATGTGGTCGGTGTCGACAATTCCGAAGCCATGCTGGAGACTGCGCGAAAGCAGTTGCCGCAGGCCAGGTTCGAGGCTGGTGATATTGCCTCCTGGGCACCTGCCGAAGGTGAGCCAGCGCCTGATTTGATTTATGCGAATGCCTCCATCCAGTGGGTGGGCGAGCATGAGAGCCTGATTCCCCGTCTGTTTTCGCTGCTGGCGCCCGGTGGCGTGCTGGCCGTGCAGATGCCTGACAACCGTCAGGAACCCTCGCACCGAAACATGCGCGAAGTCGCGCAGCTGCCCCGGTTTGCGGCGCACATCGGAAATGCGAGCAAGGTGCGTACCGAAATTTTGCCCATTGGGGTCTATTACGACCTGCTGGCAGCGCCCCAGCCGGCTGCTCCCGCGAACGAGGCCGCGAGCGTGGATGTGTGGCACACCGTCTACCAGCATCCCATGGACTCGGCCGCGGCGATTGTGCAGTGGCTCAGCAGCACGGGCCTCAAGCCTTTCGTGGAAGGTTTGCCCCAGGAGCTGCAGGCCGAGTATCTGGCCGAGTATCAAAACCGCATCGATGCGGCTTATCCGGAGCGAGCCGACGGCAAGCGTCTGCTGGCTTTCCCCCGACTTTTCATGGTGGCTCAGCGCAAGTCATGACGAAAGAACTGGTTCATCCCGCCACCGTGCTGCTCGACGCTCAGGGTGGCGCTCAGCGTCTGCCCGTCTGCGATCACTACAGCGGCGTGGAAGCGCGCATGCGCAAAAGCCTGCAGCTGCAGGCCGAGATGATGCTGGAGTTCGGCACCTGCGTGTTCGACGTGACGCTGGACTGCGAGGACGGCGCTCCCGTCGGCCAGGAGGCCGAGCACGCGCGTCTGGTGGTCGAGCTGGCGAATGGAGCGGCTCAAGGCGCGCGCGTGGCGGCCCGGGTGCATGCGGTGGACCATGCCCATTTCCAGGCCGACATGGACATCATTGCCGGCGGCGCGGCAGACAAGCTCTGCCACATCATGATTCCCAAGGTGGAGTCGGTGGATGACGTCATCAAGGCCGAAGTGGCCCTGCAGCGCGCGACAGACAAGCGTGTGCCGCTACATGTCTTGATTGAGTCTCCTGCTGCCGTGCAGCAGGCCTTCGACATCGCCGCACATCCGGCCGTGCAGAGCATCTCCTTCGGGCTGATGGATTTCGTCTCGGCCCATGGCGGCGCCATCCCTGCCTCCGCCATGACGGCGCAGGGCCAGTTCGAGCATCCGCTGGTGGTTCGTGCCAAGCTCGAGATCGCGGCGGCCTGCCATGCCCACGGCAAGGTGCCCTCGCACTGCGTGGTCACGGAATTCAAGAATCCTGAAGCTTTGCAGGCTTGTGCGCAAAAAGCCTCGCGTGAGCTTGGCTACACACGCATGTGGAGCATCCATCCTGACCAGATTCGCCCGATTCTGCGTGCATTTGCGCCAGCAGAGGACGAAGTTCTACAGGCGGCACAAATACTTACCTCTGCAGCGGTGCAGAATTGGGCGCCCATCAGTTTTGGTGGTGTACTACACGACCGCGCGAGCTACCGCTATTTCTGGCAGTTGCTGGAGCGCGCTCACCAGACGGGGCAGGTCCTGCCGGTTGAAGTTCAACCCTGGTTTGCCCCGGCCTCAATCCGTTGAACTCATAACAAGTCTGCAGGAGCTAATTCCTATGAAGACCCTGATCGCCACTTTGATGATTGCCGCCCCCCTGGTCGCAATCAGCCACTCTGCCGTGGCAGAAACCGCTCCCAAGGCCAAGGCAGCCGCCGCCAAGAAGGCTCCCGCCGCCAAGAAGGCCACCACTACGTCCAAGAAGGGCAAGGCTGCCGCTGCCGTCGCTGCAGGTGGCGCAGGCGCTGCCGCCGCCGTGGCCGCCGGCCCGGCTTCCTCCCCTCTGGGCACGGAAGAGCTGGCCGTGGCCGAACGCGTGCACAAGGGCCGCATTGCCTGCGAGCTGGGCGCCTATGTGAACGTGAACGCCGACGCAGCCAACCCCGGCTACTTCATCGTGGACGGCCGTGGCTTCAAGTACCACATGTCTCCCGTCAAGACTTCCACCGGCACCGTGCGCCTGGAAGACAAGGCTGCCGGAGCCGTGTGGCTGCAGATCGCCAACAAGTCCATGCTGATGAACCAGAAGGCCGGCCAGCGTCTGGCGGATGAGTGCATGAGCCCCGAGCAGCAGCAAGTGGCCGAAGCCATCCGCAAGAACCCACCTCCCAGCCTGCTGGACAGTAAATAAGTCTGGCGAGGCTGAGGGCTGGCGTATCGCACATGCGCCAGTCCTGTAATTCGCGCTCCACGCGCAGCCTTTTTCAAAAAACCATTGGAGAGAACCCATGTTGAAAGCCTACCGTGACCATGTGGCAGAACGCGCCGCACTGGGCATCCCCCCGCTGCCTCTGGATGCCAAGCAGGTCGCAGACCTGATCGAGCTGATCAAGAACCCACCCGCCGGTGAAGACGCATTCCTGATGGATCTGCTGACTCATCGCGTGCCGCCCGGTGTGGATGATGCAGCCAAGGTCAAGGCTTCCTTCCTGGCTGCCGTGGCTCACGGCGACTTGAAGGTGGGTCTCATCTCCAAGGCCAAGGCCACCGAGCTGCTGGGCACCATGGTGGGTGGCTACAACGTGCACCCCCTGATCGAGCTGCTGGACGATGCCGAAGTGGCTGGCGTGGCTGCCGATGCGCTGAAGAAGACACTGCTGATGTTCGACTTCTTCAACGACGTGGCCGACAAGGCCAAGGCCGGCAATGCCAAGGCCAAGGAAGTGATGCAAAGCTGGGCCGACGCCGAGTGGTTCACTTCGCGTCCCAAGGTCGAGGAAAAGATCACCGTCACCGTCTTCAAGGTGCCTGGCGAGACCAACACCGACGACCTGTCGCCCGCTCCCGATGCCTGGAGCCGTCCCGACATTCCTCTGCACTACCTGGCCATGCTCAAGAACACGCGTCCCGACGCGGCGTTCAAGCCCGAAGAAGACGGCAAGCGCGGCCCCATGCAGTTCATCGAAGACCTGAAGAAGAAGGGCCATCTGGTTGCCTACGTGGGTGACGTGGTCGGTACCGGTTCTTCGCGCAAGTCCGCCACCAACTCCATCATCTGGGGCACGGGCGTGGACATTCCCTTTGTTCCCAACAAGCGCTTTGGCGGCGTAACGCTGGGCGGCAAGATCGCTCCCATCTTCTTCAACACGCAAGAAGACTCCGGCGCTCTGCCCATCGAAGTCGATGTTTCCAAGCTGGAAATGGGCGACGTGATCGACGTGCTGCCCTACGCTGGCAAGATCGTCAAGAACGGCGAAACCGTGGCTGACTTCCAGCTCAAGTCCGACGTGCTGCTGGACGAAGTGCAAGCCGGCGGCCGTATCAACCTGATCATCGGCCGTTCGCTGACCGCCAAGGCTCGCGAAGCCCTGGGTCTGCCCGCATCCACCGAGTTCCGCCTGCCCCAGGCTCCTGCTGCTTCTAACGCAGGCTTCACGCTGGCCCAGAAGATGGTCGGCCGCGCCTGCGGTCTGCCCGAAGGCCAGGGCGTGCGCCCCGGTACTTACTGCGAGCCTCGCATGACCACCGTCGGTTCGCAGGACACCACCGGCCCCATGACTCGCGACGAGCTCAAGGATCTGGCCTGCCTGGGCTTCTCCGCCGACATGGTGATGCAGTCCTTCTGCCACACAGCGGCTTATCCCAAGCCCGTGGACGTGAAGACCCACCGCGAACTGCCCAACTTCATCAGCAACCGCGGCGGCGTGGCCCTGCGTCCTGGTGACGGCGTGATCCACAGCTGGCTCAACCGTCTGCTGCTGCCCGACACCGTGGGTACCGGTGGCGACTCGCACACCCGTTTCCCCATCGGCATTTCCTTCCCCGCAGGCTCCGGTCTGGTGGCCTTCGGCGCCGCTACCGGCGTAATGCCTCTGGACATGCCCGAATCCGTGCTGGTGCGCTTCAAGGGCGAAATGCAGCCTGGCGTGACCCTGCGCGATCTGGTGCACGCAATTCCTCTGTACGGTATCAAGCAAGGTCTGCTGACCGTGGCCAAGGCCGGCAAGATCAACGAATTCTCGGGTCGCATCCTGGAAATCGAAGGTCTGCCAGATCTGAAGGTTGAACAAGCATTCGAGCTGTCCGACGCTTCTGCCGAGCGCTCTGCCGCCGGTTGCACGATCAAGCTGAACCCTGAGCCGATCAAGGAATACCTGACATCGAACATCGTTCTGATGAAGAACATGATCGCTGACGGTTACGCCGACGCCAAGACTCTGCAGCGCCGTATCGAGAAGGTCGAAGCATGGCTGGCCAAGCCAGACCTGCTGGAAGCCGACAAGAACGCTGAGTACGCTCACGTCATCGAAATCGACATGTCCGACATCAAGGAACCCATCGTCTGCTGCCCGAACGATCCTGATGATGCCAAGACCCTGTCTGACGTGGCCGGCGCCAAGATCGACGAAGCCTTCATCGGCTCCTGCATGACCAACATCGGTCACTTCCGCGCTGCAGCCAAGCTGCTGGGCGGCCAGCGTGACATCCCCGTCAAGCTGTGGGTGGCTCCTCCCACCAAGATGGACCAGGACGAGCTGATCAAGGAAGGTCACTACTCTGCCTTCGGTACTGCTGGTGCACGTACCGAAATGCCCGGCTGCTCGCTGTGCATGGGCAACCAGGCTCAAGTGCGCGAAGGTGCGACTGTCATCTCGACTTCCACTCGTAACTTCCCCAACCGTCTGGGCAAGAACACCAATGTGTATCTGGGCTCGGCCGAGCTGGCAGCCATCGCTTCGCGTCTGGGCTACCTGCCTTCCAAGGAAGAGTACCTGAAGGAAATGGGCGTGATCGATGCCGACAAGGCCTCCGTCTACCGCTACATGAACTTCAACGAAATCGCCGAGTACGCGGAAGTGGCGGCCAAGATCTAAGCGCTCAGGCGCCAGATCACAGGGTCTTCAAGGGCCCGCCCCCAAAGCCCGCAGGATGCAAGTCCTGCGGGCTTTTTGCTTTTCAGGCCGTGTGCCGGGCCTGCAGCCGCTGCAGCGCCTTCTGCGTCTCGGCATTTGCGGGAAAGAAGGATTCGACGGCCAGCTCCTGCAGTGTCACGTCCACGGGCGTGCCGAAGATGGTGATGGTGCTGATGAAGCTCAGCGTGCCCAGATCGGTGTGCAGCTCGAAAGGCACGGCGATATGGCTGGCGACCGGGCTGGCAGCGCTGGTGGCTGCCGCGCCATGGGCCGGGCCCTCAAGGCCCGCGAACGGATAGGCTGCAATCTCGTCATGCAGTGCCTGCAGCTCGCCGTCCGCCGTGGCGGCGATCTGCTGCTGCAGGCGGTGCAGCAGATGGGCGCGCCATTGGCCGGCATTGGCCAGACGAGGCCCCAGTCCCTCGGGGTGCAGGCTCAGGCGCAGCACATTCACAGGCGGCTCCAGCAGCCAGGGTGCCACGCCGTCCAGCAGCAGCGGCACGACGGCATTGGCGGCCACCAGGTTCCAGTGTCTGTCCACGGCTAGCGCCGGGCTGGGCTCATGGCCCTTGAGCACCAGCTCCACGGCCTGGCGCGCGGCGGCTAGATCGGGATGGTCCAGCGGGCGGGCCTGGTACATGGGCGCAAAGCCCGCCGCCACCAGCAATGCATTGCGCTCGCGCAGCGGCACCGACAGGCGCTCGGCCAGGCGCAGCACCATCTCTCGGCTGGGCTGGGCACGGCCCGTTTCCACGTAGCTCAGGTGGCGCGTCGAGATCTCGGCCTCCAGCGCCAGCCCTTGCTGGCTCAGCCGGCGGTGCTGGCGCCAGTGGCGCAGGTGTTCGCCGAAGGGCGCGCGTGCGCCGGGCGGCATGTGGGCGGCATGAAAGGAAGAGGGGGCGGTGCTGGAAGTCATGGCCGCATCGTAGTGGCAGGCCGCATAAGCGGCCATGACCTGCGAGGTTATCGACGCTGTGCGCGCGGCTGGCAATCATGGACCCCAGCAGCCGGCACAGGGCCGGCCGCAAGAACTTGCTCTCAGAACAGGAGTTTTCCATGTCCCTCTTTGCCTCTCCCCGTTTTCTGCGTCTTGTGATGTGGGCCGATGCGGCCTCCTGTGCCGCCACGGGTGCGCTGCAGCTGGCCTTGCAGCGGCCGCTGGCCGATCTGACGGGGCTGCCGCCCTTCCTGCTGACGGCAACAGGTCTTTTCCTGCTCGCCTATGCATCGGCCGCCGCCTGGATGGCGCGTCGCCAGCCCCTGCCGCGCACGCTGATCGGTCTGGTGGCGGTTGGCAATCTGGGCTGGGCACTGGGCTGCGCGGTCCTGGTATTTGGCTCCGGCCTGGCGCTCAGCGCCTGGGGTCTGGCCTGGGTGGCGGCGCAGGCGGTCGTGGTGCTGGTCCTGGCCGATCTGCAGTGGGCAGGGCTGCGTGCCACGCGCCATCAGGCTCGCCGGGAGGCGCAGCTCGCGCTTTGAGCGATGAAAAAGGATAGCGGCTAGCGCCTGTCATCTATTGAAAGCAGGCTGATTCATTGTTGAGAACATGGATTGGCAGGCGCTACAAGCTATGCTTTTTCTTATATCCGCCATGCGCCCGGGCGGATAAGCGGGCCGAGGGAGGCAGAGATAATCCCGTACCGCGTAAAATTCACGGTTGCGCCGCGCTGGCGTACTCTTCGCAACCATGGGTTCCCTCGCCCCCATCGACCAAAAAGGACTGTCATGACATCCGCTCATGCCGTGCAGACGCAAGCGTCGCGCGTGCCGTTTTATCTCTCCGTTCTCGTCGCTTTCCATATCGCGCTGGTCATCGCCAGCAACTACCTGGTGCAGCTGCCCATCACGCTGCTGGGCTTTCACAGCACCTGGGGCGCCTTCAGCTTCCCCTTCATCTTTCTGGCCACCGACCTGACCGTGCGCCTGATCGGCAAGACCGCGGCGCGGCGCGTCATCATGCGTGCCATGCTGCCCGCGCTGGTGGTGTCCTATGTGGTGGGCGTGCTGTTCCACGAAGGCCGCTTCAATGGCTGGGAGGCGCTGCAAAGCTTCAACGGCTTTGTGTTCCGCATCGCACTGGCCAGCTTTGCCGCTTATGTGCTGGGTCAGTTGCTGGATATTCAGGTCTTCGACCGCATCCGCCAGAAAAGCCATTCCTGGTGGCTGGCTCCGGCGGCCGCGTCGGTGTTCGGCCAGGTGCTGGACACTGCGGCCTTTTTCTCCATCGCCTTCTGGAATAGCTCCGATGCCTTCATGGCGGCCAACTGGGTGGAAATCGCCATGGTCGACTATGTCATCAAGCTGGGGGTGAGTCTGCTGCTGTTTGTCCCGGCCTATGGTGTGGTGCTGGCGGCCATCGTGCGCAGCATGAGCGTGCAGGCCACGCCCGCAACGGCAATCCGCTGAGGACGCGGTATGCAGGACAGGCCTGGGTGCAGAGGCCTGTCGTGGGTGACATGTGCATCGGCAGCGCCAGGTCCTGCAGGCAGCCGCAGCTTGTGCCAGGTTGGAGGCGGCGAGCGGCAGTCCCGGATGACATTCGGTGATGGCCGAGCCGCCCGAGGTTGCTCTGGCTTGTCGTTTGTCAACGAGTCAATGGGGCGTCACAAGGGCGTGAATTTGGTGGTGCCTCGTTCCAGAAGATGGGTCCGGGCGAGCCTTGCAAGATCGACAATCCGGCAGAAGGCCGCTCCGCCGTCATTGGTGATGACTAGGGTTTCTGAATTCGTCTCGAGCCCATAAAAAAGGCCGTCTTTCAAGGACGGCCTCAGTCTTTCTCCGCGCTGCGCTGCAGGGGCTCAGGTCTGGCTTTGCAGATAGTTCTGCAGCCCGACCTTCTCGATCAGGCCCAGCTGCTTTTCCAGCCAGTAGGCGTGGTCTTCCTCGGTATCGTGCAACTGGGCCAGCAGGATGTCGCGGCTCACATAGTCGCGGTGCTGCTCGCACAGCGCCACGCCTTGTTGCAGGCCGGCACGGACTTCGTATTCGGTATCCAGGTCCTTGCGCAACATCTCGGGTACGGTCTCACCGGGCGTGAATTCCTTGGGGCGCATGTCGGGGCGACCGCCCAGCATCAGGATACGGCGCAGCAGTGCGTCGGCATGCTGGGTTTCTTCCTGCATCTCGTGGTCCAGGCGCGTGAAGAGCTTGGCGAACCCCTGGTCTTCATAGATGCGCGAGTGGGCAAAATACTGGTCGCGCGCCGCGAGCTCGCCGCGAAGCAGGTCCTTGAGGTAGTCGACGACTTCGGGATGGCCTTGCATAGTTGTTGTTCTCGGTGAATTTTCGAAGCCTGAAGTATCCCGCGACTGGCTTCGGGAATCAAAGACAGCTATCAATTCCCGAGCGCACGCGCTCTGGATGCGGGCTGTAAGCAGATGCATTCGCATTGCTCGGTGCTTATCGAGGCTGATCGGGTTCGTCCGATTCCTCGCAAGGGATGGCGATAACCCCCAGCACTTTTGGTCAGCATGGATCGATCAACGATAAAGCAGGGACAGCACTTGGCGCACTTGGCTAGTCCCCGGCAGATGCCACCCCTGCCCACAGGGCAGGGGTGCAGGGCCGCACTAGTTGCAACTGGCTGCGGATGACGCCTCGAAAAATCGAGTTCCCTGCTCGCCTTCCTCAATCTCCTGGGGTTTTCGGATCGTACAGTCAGGCCGAGACGGCTTCATTGCAGGGGAAACGCTCGGCCCAGTGACGAGCCAAATCAATACGGCGGCACACCCACACGTTGTCGTGCTTCTGGATGTGGTCGAGGAAGCGCTGCAGCGCTGTAATCCGGCCGGGACGGCCCAGCAGTCGGCAGTGCATGCCGATGCTCATCATCTTGGGGGCGTTGTCGCCGCTGGCATTGCCCTCGGCGTACAGGACATCGAATGTGTCCTTCATGTACTGGAAGAACGGATCGGCATGCGAGTAACCCTGGGGCAGGGCAAAGCGCATATCGTTCACGTCCAGCGTGTAGGGAACGATCAGCTGCTGGTGCGTCGTGCCGTCGCTCTTGGCAACCTTCATCCAGAAGGGCAGGTCGTCGCCGTAGTAATCGCTGTCGTAGGTAAAGCGACCTGCGTCCGCCACGATGCGGTGGCTGTTGGGGCTGTCGCGGCCGGTGTACCAGCCCAGGCCGTGGTCGCCGCCCGCGCCGTACAGCTCTTCAAAGATGTCCACGCATTGCTGCATGTGGGCGCGCTCGATCTCCTCGGGCACGTTCTGGTAGTGAATCCACTTCAGGCCGTGGCAGGCCACTTCGTGGCCGAGCTCGTCAAAGGCCTGGGCCAGCTCGCGATGCTTTTGCAGCGCCGTGGCCACGCCGAACACGGTCAGCGGCAGACCACGCTTCTCGAACTCCTTGAGGATGCGCCAGACGCCGGCGCGCGAGCCGTATTCATAAATGCCGTCCATGCTCATGTGACGGGCCGGGTAGCTGGCGGGATTGAACATCTCCGACAGAAACTGCTCGCTGCCGGGGTCGCCATGCAGGATATGGTTCTCACCGCCTTCTTCGTAGTTCAGCACGAACTGAACGGCCACGCGGGCTTTGCCGGGCCATTCGGGATGGGGCGTGTTGCGGCCGTAGCCAATCAGGTCGCGTGGGTAGGAGGCGGTGGAATCGTAAGTCATAGGGATACGGATGAAAGTGCCATCGACAAGTCGCGCGTTGGCAAAATACGGTTAAAGGACATGCCTTCTTCCATGTGATCGAGGTGCTGCAACATCAGCTGCACCGCATGTTCGGCATCGCCCGCAGCCAGTGCGGTCACGATGTCGGCATGTTCTTCGTGCGAATGCTCGGCCGCCGATGCAGACTGGTACATCAGGGTGATCAATGCGCAGCGGGAAATCAGCTCGCCCAGCAGCTGAGCCAGCACCTCGTTGCCCATGAGCTCGGCCATGCGCACATGGAAGTCGCCCAGCAGCTCGGTGCACTGGCCCACGTCATTGGCTTCCATGGCCTTCTTCTCGGCAGCCACATGCGCCTTGAGCTCCAACAAGCGGGAGGGTGTCTGCTGCGCGGCAAAATTGCGCACCATTTCGGCTTCGAGCATACGACGCACGGCAAAGACCTGGCGCGCTTCTTCAACCGAGGGCGTGGCCACAAAGGCGCCGCGCGTGGGCTCGAGCTTGATCAGCCGGTTCTGTGATGCCTGAAACAAAGCCTGGCGAACCAGAGTGCGGGAAACACCAAAATGATTGGCCAGCTTCTGTTCCGATAACTTGGTGCCGGGCATCAGCCGATGTTCAACAATTGCTTTGGTCAGACTTTCTGCAATGGACCAGGTGAGTGAGGTTTCCATTGCTTCATCATAAATCTTGAACTCAACACTTGTATACAACGTTGATTGAGGAAAAGCTAGGTGTTCTCCCTTAAGGTGTACCGGACGTTTCTTGAGGCAATCGCAGGAGAAGAAGGGCGAATAGCCCACCAGGCATATTTAACTTACGCTCCTCGTTCAGCCAGCTCCGTCACATGTTCTCTGGGGCGCAAGATTTATCACTTGCCATTGCGGGCATGGTCGAATTTATTGACTCTTCCTATCCTCAACTTCGTAACAGTTCGGTCGCATAAAATCAATTTAATGAGTACTCCAGTCATCACCAAAACCAAGATCGCCGAGCGTCTCATAGAGTCGATCCTGACAGCCAAGCTTCGCCCGGGAGAGAAACTGGGTGAACAAGACATTGCGGACTTGTTTCAGGTCAGCCGCACCCTGGTCCGCGAGGCATTGATGCACCTTCAGACCCGGGGGTTTGTGGAGGTCCGCTCCAGGGTTGGCTGGTATGTTGCAGAGCCTTCGTTTGAGGAGGCTCAGGAAACCTATGCAGCGAGGCGCGTCGTTGAACCGGGCATGCTGCGTGATGCTGGTCAACCCTTGCAGGCAACACTGAAACGCCTGCGCAAGCACATCGCCGAAGAGCGCAAAGCCATTGCCTGTGGGGACGCAGAAGCGCGCAGCTGGCTGCTGGCCGACTTTCATATTTGCTTGGCAGAGTGTCTCGGCAATCGGTTCCTGACTTCCATGATGGTCGATCTCTCGGCACGCACAACTCTGATTTCAGATCTATACCAATCGAAGACTGAGGCCAGAGTCTTCAATGACGATCACGCCGCCATTGTTGAGGCGCTGGCGGCTGGAGACAATCTGCGAGCTGAGCAATTAATGATTGCTCACATCGATGCATTGGCATCGCGCCTTGATGAAAGCCTGATCGGTCGTCGCGGAGCACGCAACCGACTCCGCTCCATTCTGGCTCCTGAAGATTCGTCTTCAGCCAAATAGGCGTTTCAAAGTCGATGGGAGTCCTTGACGGGATCCAGCCTGGTTGAGCCGCTCGGCCGCTTTGCTGATCTTGAGCTCCCAACACTTTCAGGCGAGCCAATATTGAAGCTTGAAGCGCTTGCCCCTACCAGGGCGCGATTGAACTCGCCATCTGTGCTGGTGATGACTTACGCGTTTGCTGATCGTGCCCGGCAGCATTCATCGAGGAGCCGCCTCGGTCCATGGTAATCATGGCACCGACGCTACGCCAGTTCCTCGACCAAGACCTGGAATGGCTCGCGTTGCAGATAGAGGCTGGAACGATTTCAATGAGGGCCATGAAACCACATGGATAGCCATCGCATCGTGGAATGGTCTTCCAGCAAGAATTTCCAATGCCACCGATCGCAACAAGGCGCTCGTCTGCGCATTACCTGCCGAATGGGCAATCCATCTATCTCAACTGCTGCCGACCTTGGTGAATGCAGCTGTCTCTGCCCGGCCCGACATCGCAACTGATCTCAAAGCCATGGGAGCATCAGTGCCGATTGCTCATTGGCGAGCGATATTGCGGCGATGGACGCTGGCTGAATGCCAGCTTTGCAACAACTGACCAGTGACTACTGGTACTCATTCCGGTGTGTGAATTCGAGAGTCTTTTCTATGGCCTCTTGATACGCACAGCAACCTGGCTTTGCACTGCGCGGATCGTGTAGAGGTTCATAGATAGGTATCTACGCAAAACAGCCATGATCAAAGTGTAGGTTTCAGCACCTCGCCCGGGGCAGAAATGCACGCCAGGGCTTGCTGCGCCTGCAAGTGACCGTTCGTCCTCCGATCTGAAGACTCCATCGAACCAATATCTCTGGCCGATAGAACCAGGGTTCCTACTAGCGCCTTGAATTCATGTCTTGTATACATTGCATGCATGTCAGTGATGTGTTCAAAGCATTTCTGAACAAGCTTGCTGAAGCAGGTGGACACGAGGCAGATTCGCTTCATAGGCATCACAGCTCTTCAGCAGCGAAAACATGGCTGCAGGCCTGCGTCGCCCGTAGCCGCTAATAACGGTAGACAAGCATGACCTGCTCAGCCGAAATGAGGTCATGGCAAAGGGGCTCCACGGAGCACCCTGATGGAAGGCGGCATATGAACAACCTAGTACTGGACACCCATGGTGAGTCATTGGCCTCAGGGGCCAACACTACAAGCTCAAAGCGAGATAAAGGCTTGCCGGCCGGAGTTTCTCCGGCGCTGTACAACCACGATCTGGCTCCTACCTCAAAGGAGGGGCGTACCTGGGGGAGCTACAGTCTGTTCACTCTTTGGGCCAACGATGTACACAGCCTCGGCAACTACGCGTTTGCCATTGGTCTTTTTACGCTTGGGCTGGGAGGACACCAGATTCTGATGGCGCTTCTGCTGGGTGCGGCATTTCTGTTCGTGCTGCTGTCCCTCTCGGGCTTTATGGGGACCCGTACAGGGATTCCCTTTCCGGTGATGAGCCGCATCAGCTTTGGCACACGCGGTGCGCAGATTCCTGCATTGATCCGCGGCGGAGTCGCTATTGCCTGGTTCGGCATTCAAACCTACCTGGCATCGATGGTTCTCGACGTGATGCTGATCACGCTGTTTCCCGGCTTGCAGTCGCTGAAAGAGCAAGTTGTACTGGGCCTGCCATTGCTGGGGTGGCTTAGCTTCTCCATCTTGTGGATTGTGCAGGTGCTCATTGCCTGCTGGGGCATGGAGAGCATCCGAAAGTACGAGGCCTTTGCCGGACCTGTAATTCTGTTGACTTTCATTGCCTTGGCAGGATGGATCTTCTACAGCGCCAAGTGGACTCTGCACTGGTCCGCCCCTTTTGAAAGCAGCGGCGGTGCCATGTGGCTGCAAATCCTGGGCGCCGCGTCATTGTGGGTTGCTATCTACGGTACCTTCGTGCTGAACTTCTGTGATTTCACACGGGCAGCCACCTCCAGCAGCGCCGTGGTGAAAGGCAATTTCTGGGGCATTCCGATCAATATGCTGATCTTCGGCTTGATCGTGGTCATCCTGACAGGCGGCCAGCTTGCCATCGATGGCACGCTGATTCAAAGCCCGACCGACATCGTCCAGAACATTCCCAACAAGCCGCTGTTGATGTTGGCCAGTCTTTCGCTGCTGATCCTGACCATCGCCGTGAACCTGATGGCCAACTTTGTGGCTCCGGCCCTGGCGCTGGCCAACCTCATGCCCAGGCATCTGAACTTCCGCCGGGCAGCTCTTGTCAGCGCAGTTCTCGGCTTCGTGATCCTGCCCTGGAATCTCTACAACTCTCCGCTGGTCATCGTCTACTTCCTGGGCGGCCTGGGTTCTTTTCTGGGTCCGCTGTTCGGCATCGTGATGGCCGACTACTGGCTGATCCGCAAACAGCGCGTGAACGTTCCGGCGCTCTATACACACGACCCTGCAGGCCCCTATCACTACCGCAACGGCATCAACCCCAAGGCAATTCAGGCTCTGATTCCTTCATCCCTGATCTCGCTGCTCTTTGCATTCCTGCCGACGCTGCAATCGCTGTCCCAGTTCTCCTGGTTCATTGCAGCCGGACTGGGCGCCTTGTTCTATTGGATGGTTGCACCAAAAGGCCTCACCTACGACGACCAGGATGGCGAAGCCATTTCCGTAGCCTCCGCCAAACACTGAGAAGGAAAGTTGAAAATCATGCGCATTTTGATCGTGAACGTGAACACCACCGAGTCGATGACCCATGCCATCGGCATGCAAGCTCGGAAGGTTGCTGCGCCTGGAACAGAGATAGTCGCGCTGACCCCGCGCTTTGGGGCCGAATCGGTCGAGGGGAATTTCGAGAGCTATCTTGCCGCAGTCGGAGTTATGGATGCGGTGATGAGCTATGGACAACCCTTTGACGCCGTCATTCAAGCCGGCTACGGTGAGCATGGCCGCGAAGGCCTGCAGGAGTTGCTGGACGTTCCCGTGGTGGATATCACCGAGGCAGCGGCCACCGCGGCCATGTTCCTGGGCCACAAATACTCGGTGGTCACGACGCTGGATCGCGCTGTGCCATTGATAGAGGATCGACTCAAGCTCGCTGGCCTGAACGACCGCTGTGCATCGGTTCGCGCCAGTGGCATGGCTGTGCTGGAGCTGGAGACTCAACCCGAGCGCGCGGTTGAAGCGATTGTTCGCCAGGCCGCCCTTGCCGTCAGCGAAGACCATGCGGAAGTCATTTGCCTTGGCTGTGGAGGCATGGCCGAGCTGGATGCCAAGATCCGTGAACTGACTGGTGTACCAGTGGTCGATGGAGTAGCTGCGGCCGTGACCATTGCCGAGTCGCTGGTGCGCCTGGGCCTGAGCACCTCCAAGGTCCGTACCTACGCTCCCCCCCGAGCCAAGCGCGTGACCGGCTTCCCATTCACTAGCCAGGTCGCAGGATGAATTGCCCGGAATTGTGTCAGTCGTCCTGGCCTCTTATTTCCATTCAGACGAGAGTTCCTTGTGGGCAGCCAATGCTATCTCGAAGAGTTCGGCTGTGAAGCGCTGAAGTAGATACGGGCAGGCCTGCCGGTCAGCGATGATCGGTCCTGACTTGGCGTCATAGTTCCGTCACCGCCTGGTGCAGGCAGGCCAGCAATGCCTGCACCAGCGGATTGGCCGGTGTACGCCGCCACATGGCCAGCATCTCCGATGATGGGTGCGAGCCTTTGAGCGGGCGGAACACCAGGCGCGGCATGCCCACGCGCGTCAGCGCCTGGGGTACCAGGGCTACGCCCTGACCCAGCGAGACCAGCGAGATCACCGACAGCCAGTGCCGTACCTCGTGGCGTACTTCGGGTGCAAAGCCATGGGCCAGGCACATCTCGTAGATGCGCTGGTGATAGGTGGGTGAGACCAGGCTGGAGAACAGAATCAGACGGTCGTTTTTGAGTTCGGTCAGATCGATGGCGGAGCTGACCTGCAGCGGGTGGCGGTCGGGCAGGCAGACCACGAAAGGCTCTTCCATCAGCAGCCGGCTGGCAATTCCTTCGGGCGGCTGTATGGAGTGGACCAGGGCCATGTCCAGCCGCATTT
This sequence comes from Comamonas thiooxydans, assembly GCF_002157685.2. Lineage (NCBI taxonomy): Bacteria > Pseudomonadati > Pseudomonadota > Betaproteobacteria > Burkholderiales > Comamonadaceae > Comamonas > Comamonas thiooxydans. The sequence continues at coordinate 4,212,706 of NZ_AP026738.1, read as the reverse complement.
GCTGCAGGTCCAGGATTTGCTCTGCGCTGTTGGCCTCAAGCATGTCCACGCGTACCAGGGGGTGGTCGTGCTGGAACCGCTCCAGCGCCTGTGGCAAGCCGCGGTACAGGCTCGATCCCACGAAGCCCAGGCGCAGATGGCCGCGCGTGCCCTGGGCCACGTCGCGCGTTTCCTGGGCGGCCTGCTGACTCAACGCCAATAGCTGGCGTGCCTTGTCCAGCAAATGTTCACCGGCCGCAGTCAGCCGCACGCCCTTGCTGCTGCGCTCGAACAACTGGGCCTGCAGCTCCTGCTCCAGCTGCTTGATGGCCACGGACAGCGGGGGCTGGGAGATCGACAGCCGCTGCGCCGCACGGCTGAAATGAAGCTCTTCGGCGAGGGTGACGAAGTAGTGCAGCAACCTCAGTTCCATGTTTTATTGATATTTAAAAAGTATTGAGAAAGATTTTAATAATATTTGACGTGAATATATGAGGGTGCTGAAATTCGTGGCAGTCCTTGCCTCCGTTGCTGGCGTTGTGTGCGGTACATATCGCCCGAATTCGTCACGGCCTGAACCAGAGACGGCAAGCAAGGTAAGCCCTGTAGCGAGGTTGTCGTCCTCTTTTCAATGAGAGGGTGCTCAGCTCCTCAGGGGATATTCGAATTCAGCAGGAGACGTTCATGTCCGCCAACGATAAGAGCCAGATGCATGCCGTGGCCCAGGCTGTCTGCGCTGCAGACCATCCCGTGCCTGATCGCCACGGTGCCAATTTCTACGCCACCGATCCTGAGCTGCAGTCGCTGCTCGCACTCTACCTGCCGGCTGATCTGCTGGCCCACCTGCAACCCTATCTGCAGCGCATGGGCCATCTGGCGGGCGGGCGTGTGGACGAGCTGGCCGGCATTGCCGACAAGAACCCCCCCGAGCTGGAATACCGCACCCGCGCCGGCGTCGATCGCCAGCGCATCATCAAGCACCCGGCCTACGAGGAACTGGAGCGCATTGCCTATGGCGAGTTCGGCCTGCAGGCCATCTCGCACCGCGACGACATGCTGGGCTGGCGGGGCAAGATGCCGCCGGCCGTCAAATACGCGCTCACCTACATGTTCGTGCAGTCGGAGTTCGGCCTGTGCTGCCCGCTGTCCATGACTGACTCGCTGACGCGCACGCTCAAGAAATTCGGCACGCCCGAGCTGGTGAGCAAGTACCTGCCGCAGCTGCTGTCGCTGGACTGGGACGAACAGGCCCAGGGCGCCATGTTCATGACCGAGCAGGCCGCAGGCTCCGACATCGCCAACACGCTGACCATGGCCCGCCCGCAGGCCGACGGCTCGTGGCTTCTCACGGGCGACAAGTGGTTCTGCTCCAACCCCGATGCCGAGTTCGCCATGGTGCTGGCGCGCGTTGAAGGCGGTGCGCTGGGCATGAAGGGCATCTCGCTGTTCCTGCTGCCGCGCACCCTGGACGACGGCAGCACCAACCACTACCGCATCGTTCGCCTGAAGGACAAGATGGGAACCAAGTCCATGGCCAGCGGAGAGATCCGCATGGACGGCGCCGTGGCCTACCTGGTGGGCGAGCAGGGCCGGGGCTTCGTGCAGATGGCCGACATGGTCAACAACTCGCGCCTGTCGAACGGTGTGCGTTCGGCCGGCATGATGCGCCGCGCCGTGGCGGAGGCCGAGTTCATCGCCCACGAGCGCATCGCCTTCGGCAAGCGCCTCGAAAACATGCCGCTGATGCAGCGCCAGCTCGACAAGCTGCGCGTGCCCGCCGAACAGGCACGCACCATGGTGTTCCAGACCGCGCAGACGCTGATGCGCTCCGACGCGGGCGAGGAGGGCGCCTATGCGCTGCTGCGCATCCTCACGCCGATGATCAAGTTCCGCGCCTGCCGCGATGCGCGCAAGGTCACTGGCGACGCCATGGAAGTGCGCGGCGGCTGCGGCTACATCGAGGAGTGGAGCGACCCGCGCCTGGTGCGCGACGCGCACCTGGGCTCGATCTGGGAAGGCACGAGCAACATCGTGGCGCTGGACGTGATCCGCGCCATCAAGCGCGAAGGCTCGCTGCCAGTGCTGCAGCAATACCTGCACGGCCTGCTCGACCAGGCGCGCCTGGCACCCGGCTACCGCAGTGCCCTGGAGGACGCGCTGGCCCGCGCCAGCGCCCTGGCGGAAAAGGCCGCGCAGGATGGCGGCGATGTGCTCGCCCGCCAGGCCGCTACCGGCCTCTACAACTGCACCACGGCCATCGCCATGGCGTGGGAGGCCGCGCAGACCGGCTCGGCAGAACGCCTGCGCCTGTCGCAACTGGTGCTGCTGCACCGCGTGCTGCCACGCGATCCGCTGGCGGCGGCCGAGATGCCGCCTGCTTGGCAAGAGTGAATCAATGAATAAAACGGCTCTGACGTAATACAGACAAGCGCCAGCAGCTATGTATTTTGAAAGCCAACACCGACTGGCGTACCTACCAAGGAGACAAATCATGAACATCAGCCGTCGCCTGCTGGCCGGATCTATCGCGGTCGCCAGCGCAGCCCTGTGCCTGGGCATCTCTTCGAATGCCCAGGCCGCGGAGAAATTCCCCGAGCGCCCCATCATGTTCATCGTGCCGTTCCCGCCCGGCGGCCCTACCGATGCCATGGCCCGCATTCTGGCTACAGAGCTGACCAAGGAGCTGGGCCAGAGCGTGATCGTGGAGAACAAGGCCGGCGCCGGCGGCAATATCGGTGCGGACTTCGTGGCCCGCGCCAAGCCGGACGGTTACACGCTGATGTTCGGCACGTCGGGCCCGCTAGCCATCAACAAGCCGCTGTACAAGTCCATCAGCTACGACCCGCGCACGAGCTTCACGCCCGTCATCTATGTGGGCTATCTGCCCAATGTGCTGGTGGTGCGGCCGGACCTGGGCGTCAGCAACGTCAAGGAGCTGATCGCACTGGAAAAGAGCAAGCCCGGCAAGCTCAACTTCGCGTCTTCGGGCAACGGCGCCTCGTCCCATCTGGCGGGTGTGCTGTTCAACGGCATGGCAGGCACCCAGCTGCAGCACGTGCCCTACAAGGGCACGGGGCCGGCGCTCAACGACCTGCTGGCTGGTCAGGTGGACATGACCTTCACCGACATCCTCACGGCCATGCCCTATATCAAGGCCGGCAAGGTCAAGGCCCTCGGCGTGGCCACGGCCAAACGCTCCAGTGCCATGCCCCAGATCCCCACGATCGCCGAGCAAGGTCTGGCTGGCTACGACGTGAGCGTGTTCTTCGGCGTGGTCGGACCCAAGAGCATGCCGGCAGAGCGGGTGGAGCTGCTCAATCAGGCCTATGCCAAGGCGCTGGATTCCGAGAATGTGAAGAAAGCCTTTGCGGCCCAGGGCCTGGAGCGCGGCGCGGATACCCAGCCCGCCTATCTGGCCGGCTTCGTGAAGAGCGAGCTCGACAAATGGAGCGAGGTGGTGCGAAAGGCTGGCGTGAAGCTTGACTGATGGCGCTGTCGCTTGGGCGCAAGCGCAGGCATGCCATCGAAGGTTGGACGTGTTAGAACTTTTCGAAACTCCTCGCCTTGGCCGTGAGGAGGACACTGTTTCGCACTGCCTGCCACTTCCTGCCACTGCCCGAGAGTCCATGCAAGGCATGAGCCGGGGTACTTCAACCATCCATAGCCATGACATCTTCAACGTCCCTTCTGCTCGCCCAACTGCAGTCCGTTGCTGCCGAGTTCGTGGAGGTTCGCCGCAGCATCCATGCTCATCCCGAACTTGCCTTTGAAGAGACGCGCACCAGCGACATGGTGGCCGCATCCCTGGCTCGCTGGGGCTATGCCGTGCACCGCGGCCTGGGTGTCACCGGCGTGGTCGGCGTGCTCAGAAAAGGATCGGGAAGCAAGTCGCTGGGCATACGCGCAGACATGGACGCCTTGCCCATCCATGAAAGAACAGGCCTGGACTACGCCAGTCGCCTGCCCGGGAAAATGCATGCCTGCGGCCATGATGGACATACCGCCATCCTGCTGTGCGCGGCAAAGTTCATCGCCGAGAAGCTTGATTTCGACGGCACGCTTAACCTGATCTTCCAGCCGGCCGAGGAAAACGAGGGCGGAGCCATGCGCATGGTGGACGAAGGCCTGTTCGAGCTGTTTCCCTGCGACGAGATCTACGCGCTGCACAACGCGCCGGGCCTGCCCGTGGGCCGGATGGCGATCAGCTCGGGGCCGGCCATGGCTTCGTTCGATCGCGTGACCGTCACGCTGCGCGGGCGCAGCGCCCATGGCGCCATGCCGCACCACGGCATAGACAGCATGCAGTGCGCGGCCAGCATCGTGCTGGGGCTGCAGTCCATCATCACGCGCGAGATCGATGCCCAGCAGGCGGCCGTGATCACGGTGGGCTCCATCCAGGCCGGCGAGGTCTTCAACATCGTGCCTGAAAGCGCCGTGCTCAAGATCGGCGTGCGCGCCCTGCACCCGGACGTGCGCAGCTGGGTGGAAAAGCGCATCAAGGCCTTTGTGCAGGCCCAGGCCGAGAGCTATCAGCTCAGCTGCGACATCGACTACGTGCACAAGTACCCGGTGCTCGTGAATTGCGCAGCCCAGACCGAATACGCGCGGCAGGTGGCCATACGCCTGCTGGGCGAGGACAAGGTGGGCGAGCGCACGCCGACCATGGGCAGCGAAGACTTTGCCTACATGCTGCAAAAGCGCCCCGGTGCCTATATCCGGCTGGGCAACGGTGTGGGCGAGGACGGAGGCTGCATGGTGCACAACCCGCTGTACGACTTCAATGACAAGGCCCTGCCTATAGGGGCAGCTTTCTGGACGCACTTGGTGCAAAGCTATCTGGCCTGAGCGGTCGCACTCTGAACGGGAGAGAAAAGATGAACACAGGGAACCGCCGCGGCTTTATGCGGTACACGCTGTGGCAGGCGGCTGCCTTGGCGGCAGCTTCGACCGGGGTCCGGGCTGCAGAAAGCTTTCCGGCCAAGCCTCTGGTCCTTATGGTGCCTTTTCCCGCAGGTGGGGCCAGCGATGTGGCTGCGCGCATCTTTGCCGAATCCATAGGTCGCAGCATCAGGCAGCAGGTGGTGGTGGAGAACCTGGGCGGCGGAACGGGCCTGATTGCCGCAGCCAAGGTGCTCAACGCGCCTGCAGACGGCTATATGTTCTTCCATGGTTCGGCCAACGAGATCTTCCTGGCGCCCATGCTCAATACGGCAGCGCGCTACAAGCCGGGCGACTTCACGCTGGCGGCTCCCACGACGGAGTCGCCCATCGTTCTCATGGTCAAGAGCGGGCTGCCTGTCGAAAGCTATGACGAGTTCATCGAATATGCACGCGCCAGCAAAAGCGGCCCGCTGACCTATGGCACGGTGGGTGTGGACTCCATGTACAACCTCATGGGCGATGCTCTCGCAGCCAGACTGAAGCTGCCGTTTCTGCATGTGCCCTACAAGGGCGGTGCACCGGCCCTGCAGGACCTGGCGGGAGGGCAGGTGGACTTCGCCATCCTGCCTTATCAGACAAGCTTCGAAGGCATGGTCAGGCAGGGGCGCCTGAAGATTCTGACCAGCTTTTCCAAGGCCTTGCCGAAGGAGCTGGCCCATGTGCCGCTGATATCGCATAGCCGTCTCAGCCCCGACTTTGAATACACGGTCAGCGCTGGCTACTTCGTGAAAAAGGGCACACCCGCCGACCGCGTGGCCGCGCTGCGCAGCGCCATAGGGCAGGCGCTGGTGAATCCGGAAATCCGCGCCAAGCTGGAGCGGGAGGGCAAGCACCTCCGCCAGCCCGTTGCCTCGCAGGTAGAGGCGGACCAGAGTTTCCATGCCATCCATCAGCGCTTGAGCGCGCTGGTGCGCGGCGTGAGCCGAAAGCCTCTGGCCTGAGACATGGGCTGCCGCGACTGGCGGTGCAAGCTCACGAGCAATCTTTGATCAACACGCAGGCCATGGGCCCGCATTCTGTCGGAAAGTGAAACATGCACAATCCAGCCTCGATTGGCGCCGGAGCCCTGCAGGGCGTCAAGGTGCTTGATCTGTCACGCATTCTCGGCGGGCCGTTCTGTGGCCAGATACTGGGCGACCATGGCGCCGATGTGCTCAAGGTGGAGCCGCCGCAGGGCGACGACACCCGCACCTGGGGGCCTCCGTTTCGCGATGGCGTGGCCTCCTACTACTTCGGCTTGAACCGCAACAAGCGCCTCCAGTTTCTCGATCTGTCCGCGCCCGAAGGCCAGCAGCGCGTGCGCGCATTGATGGCCGAGGCCGATGTGGTGGTGGAGAACTTCAAGGTCGGAACCATGGAGAAATGGGGCATAGGCTATGAGCAGATGCGAGAAGAGCTGCCGCATCTGATCTGGTGCCGCGTCACGGGCTTCGGCGCCGACGGCCCTCTGGGAAGCCTGCCCGGCTACGACGCCGCCATCCAGGCCATGGCCGGCATCATGAGCATCAATGGCGAAGCCGACGGTGACCCGCTGCGCGTGGGACTGCCGGTGGTGGACATGGTGACGGGTTTGAATGCCACCATAGGCGTGCTGCTGGCCCTGCACGAGCGGGGGCGCAGCGGACAGGGGCAACTGGTGGATGCCTCGCTCTACGACTCCGGGCTGTCGCTGCTCCATCCCCATGCGGCCAACTGGTTCATGGGACGCAAGGTGCCGCAGCGCTCGGGCAATGCACATCCCAATATCTATCCCTATGACGTTCTCAGCACGGGCGGTGCCCCCATCTTTCTGGCCGTGGGCAACGACAGGCAGTTCCGGTTGCTGTGCCAGCATGTCGGGCAGGAGGGGCTGGCGCAGGACGAGCGCTTTGCCACCGCAGGCCAGCGTTCTGTCCATCGTGCCGAGCTCAAGCCCTTGCTGGAGCAGGCGTTTGCGCCGCTCGATGGCGTGAAGCTTGCCGACGAGCTGATGGCCATCGGCGTGCCTGCCGCGCCGGTGCTCGATGTCGCTCAGGCGCTAGAGCATCCGCATACCGTGCACCGCGAGATGGTGGTGACGATGGGCCAATACCAGGGGCTGGGCGCTCCGGTCAAGCTCAGCCGCACGCCGGCCAGCTACCGCTTTGCGCCCTTGAGCGAAGGAGAGGAGTTTCTGCCGGACACCGGCGCCTGAGCTTGCTTCAGCGCGACTCCAGCCCGCCCAGCGCGGGCTTTCTTTTTTCTGCGCCCATGTGAGCCGGTTTGCACTGCCGGCGCCCTTTCCCACCCTTTTCACGGGCATTGTGTGCACAATGGAATGCAAAAGCGTTTCCCCTGTGTTCTGTCCATGGAGAGTCTCACGATGTCGCATGCTTTTGCCAAAACCCTGAAGTCCTTTGAACTGGCCGAGGGCAAGAAGGGCAAGTTTTATTCCTTGCCGGCCCTGACCAAGCAGTTCCCGGAGATCAAGCGCCTGCCGGTCTCGATTCGTATCGTGCTCGAATCGGTGCTGCGCAACTGTGATGGCAACAAGATCACCGAGGAGCATGTGGCGCAGCTGGCGCGCTGGCAACCCAAGGCCGAGCGGGTCGACGAGATTCCGTTTGTCGTCGCGCGCGTGGTGCTGCAGGACTTCACCGGCGTCCCCTTGCTGGCCGACCTGGCAGCCATGCGAAGCACCGCTGCCAAGCTGGGCAAGAAGCCCAAGTCCATCGAGCCGCTGGTGCCCGTGGACCTGGTGGTGGACCACTCCATCATGGTGGACTACTTCGGCACCAAGAAGGCGCTGGACCTGAACATGAAGCTGGAGTTCCAGCGCAACCAGGAGCGCTACCAGTTCATGAAATGGGGCATGCAGGCTTTCGACACCTTCGGTGTCGTGCCGCCGGGCTTCGGCATCGTGCACCAGGTCAATCTGGAATACCTGGCGCGCGGCGTGCACAAGGCCAGGAGTGGCAAGGGTGAAGCGGTGTATTACCCCGACACGCTGGTCGGCACCGACAGCCATACCACCATGATCAACGGCATAGGCGTGGTGGCCTGGGGCGTGGGTGGCATCGAGGCCGAGGCGGCCATGCTGGGCCAGCCCGTGTACTTCCTCACGCCCGATGTGGTGGGCTTCGAACTGACCGGCCAGTTGCGCGAAGGCGTGACTGCCACCGATCTGGTGCTCACCGTCACGGAGCTGCTGCGCAAGGAAAAAGTGGTCGGCAAGTTCGTCGAGTTCTTTGGCGAAGGCACGCGCAGCCTTTCGCTGCCGGATCGCGCCACCATCGGCAATATGGCCCCTGAGTATGGGGCGACCATGGGTTTCTTCCCTGTCGATGAAAAGACCATCGAGTACTTCAAGGGAACGGGACGCACCAAGAGTGAGATCCAGGCCTTCGAAGCCTACTTCAAGGCCCAGCAGCTGTTTGGCGTGCCCAAGGCCGGCGAAATCGATTACTCGCATGTGGTCAAGCTGGATCTGGGCAAGGTGGCACCGAGTCTGGCCGGGCCCAAGCGCCCGCAGGACCGCATCGAGATCGGCCATGTGGCCGGGCAGTTCGACGAGCTGTTCAGCGCTCCCGTGGCCCAGAATGGCTTCAATCTTCCTGCCGATCAACTGGCGCGTCGCCACGTGGTGAGTCCCGATGGTCCCGAGTCATTGCAGCCCGAGAGCAAACCCCTGTCGGCCGGTGCGGAGCGCAACAAGGCCGAGATGGTGAGCAACACGCCCGAGACCGGCAAGGTCGAGGCCAGTGCGATTGCTGTGGATGCCAGCCATGCGGTTGCAGCGCCGGAAAAGAGCTTCGATATCGGCAGCGGCGATGTGCTGATTGCAGCCATCACCAGCTGTACCAATACCTCCAATCCCAGCGTCATGCTGGCCGCAGGCCTGCTGGCCAAGAAGGCAGTGCAGGCAGGCCTCAAGGTCAAGCCGCATATCAAGACCTCGCTGGCCCCGGGCTCCCGCCTGGTCACCCGCTATCTGACCGAGGCGGGCTTGCTGCCCTATCTGGAAAAACTGGGCTTTGCGCTGGCAGGCTACGGCTGCACCACCTGCATCGGCAACGCGGGTGATCTCACCCCCGAGATCAATGCCGTCATCACGCAGAACAATCTGGTCTGCTCGGCCGTGCTCTCGGGCAACCGCAATTTCGAGGCCCGCATTCACCCCAATATCAAGGCCAACTTCCTGGCCAGTCCTCCGCTGGTGGTGGCTTACGCGATTGCCGGTACGGTGCGCAAGGACCTGATGACCGAGCCCGTGGGCAAGGGCAAGGGCGGCAAGGACGTGTATCTGGGCGACATCTGGCCCAGCAGCGAGGAGATTCAGGAGCTGCTCAAGTTCGCCATGAACGGCAAGGCCTTCCGCAGCAATTACGAGCAGGTGGCCAGCGAGCCAGGCAAGCTCTGGGAAAAGATTCGGGGTGTGACGGGCTCCACCTATACCTGGCCCGAGAGCACCTATATCGCCGAGCCGCCGTTCTTTACCGACTTTGCTCTGGATTTGAAAGCGCCATCCGCAGATGGAGAAAGCGCTGCAGGTCAGAAAGGCTCTAACTCCAGCGCGGTGCACGGCGCCCGCATCATGGCCTTGTTCGGTGACTCCATCACCACCGACCATATCTCGCCTGCAGGTTCCATCAAGGAGTCTTCACCGGCAGGCAAGTGGTTGCTCGAGCATGGCGTGCAAAAGGCCGACTTCAACAGCTACGGCTCGCGTCGGGGCAATCATGAGGTGATGATGCGCGGCACTTTTGCCAATGTGCGTATCAAGAACCTGATGATTCCCGCAGCCGCCGACGGCTCGCGCGAGGAGGGCGGTGTCACCTTGTTCCGCGACGACCATGGCAAGACCGAGAAGATGGCCATTTACGACGCGGCCATGAAGTACCAGGCCGCGGGTCGTGCCACGGTGGTGCTGGCCGGCGAGGAATACGGCACGGGCTCCAGCCGCGATTGGGCGGCCAAGGGCACGCAACTGCTGGGCATCAAGGCCGTGGTGGCGCGCAGCTTCGAGCGCATTCACCGCTCCAATCTGGTGGGCATGGGTGTGTTGCCGCTGCAGTTCAAGGGCAATGACAGCTGGCAAACCTTGGGTCTGACGGGCGAGGAGTTCATCGATGTGATCCCGGCTGCCGACCTGGCGCCGCAAAGCGATGCCCAGCTGGTGATCGCGAGGCCCGACGGCAGCAAGAAAACCGTGACCGTGAAGCTGCGCATTGATACTCCCATCGAGGTGGACTACTACCGCCATGGCGGCATCCTGCCCTATGTGCTGAGGCAACTGCTGGCCTGATTGCGCCCGCTTGCCACGTAAAAAAGGCCTGCTCTCCTCGGAGGCAGGCCTTTTGCGTGGGCTGGCGCCAGTCTGTCCTATTTCATCGAGTGCAGGCCAAACATATTGCCTTCGGTATCGATGGCCAGGGCAATAAAGCCATAAGGGCCTATGGAGACCTTGTCGCGGTGCAGGCTGCCGCCGTTGCGCGCGACGCGGGCGGCTTGCTCGGCGCAGTCTTCACAGACGAAATAGACCAGCGTACCGCCGCCGCCAGACGGACATTCCGGCATGCGGACCAGCGCCCCTGTGGCGCCAGCGTTGTTCGGCTGCCCGGGAAAGGCCCACATCTCCATATCGGGGTGCTCGCCGCCTTCCGGTATGGCCAGCGCTTGCAGCTGACAGCCCAGCACGGCTTCGTAGAAGCTCCTGGCGCGCGACATGTCCTGCACGTAGATCTCGAACCAGCCAACGGGATTCATAGCCATCTTCAGCTCCTTGTCTGCTCATCGGTGGAAGTGCAGATGCTGAGGCCGCAGAGGCTGTGATGCAAGCAGACCCGGCCCTGAACAGGGATATCCGAGCCTGGCTCCTTCAGGACTTTCTCTGGGCCGCAAGCTTTCTGGCCTTGCGGCGGTGCCACCAGAGCCAGATTCCGCTGATGCCCAGGCCGCCCAGCACCAGGCCGTTGAGGCCGGCCAGGATTTCCATCAGCACGCCACCCAGCTCGCCCGTGTGCAGCGGATAGGCCACGGCCACCGCCGCAGCGCCGGGGTCGAGTTCGTTCCAGCGCCTGACGTCCAGTACCGCCCCGTTGCGCGGGTCCAGCCATACCGAGCTGATGCCGTTGGGGTGCGGTTCGTCGGGGGCGCGAAAGCGGATGCGTACGGCCTGCTTGGCATTGGGCGGCAGCTGCACGAAGCTGGCCTGGGCATCGGGCATGGCCGCGCGGGCTGCGGCCAGCATGGCGTCCACATCGGCGGGCAGGGTGCCTTCCTCAGCCAGTGCGGGCAGCTTGGGCGGCTTGATTGCCTTGCTGCTGCTGAGCACATTGAGCCAGTCGCCCAGCGGCCGCCATGCCATATAGGCACCGGTGACGACCGACACCGCGATCAGCAGGCCCATGATCACGCCGCCGATGCGGTGCATGTCGAACAGGGCGCGCACCAGGCTTTTGTTGAGTTCTATGCGCCAGTTGCCCGGCCAGCGCTTGGGCCACCAGAGAATGACGCCCGTCAGCAGCAGCAGCACGTAGGCCAGCGTGGTCCAGGCCAGTATGGCCTTGCCATTGGCGTCGAGTAGCAGGGTGCTGTGCAGCTTGAACAGCGTGTTGACAAAGCCCTCGGTCTCGCCGCGCCGGCCCTGCTCCGCTCCGGTCACAGGGTCCAGGTAGATGGTGCCGCGCCAGTTGGCCGCCTGAACGCGCAGCCACAGGCTGTCCTGTGTCTCCTGAGGCAGCCGGAAGCGCAAAGTGGCTTTGCTGCCGAACTCCTCATGGGCTCTGGCCAGTATCGGCGTCAGTGCTGCGGCCTGCTGGGCCTGTGTCGTGCGGGCCTGGAACAGCTCGGGGTGCGCCATGCGGTCCAGCGGCTGGCCGATGATGAGCAGGGTGCCGGTGAGTCCGGCCAGAATCAGAATCCAGCCCAGGCTCAGGGCAAACCAGCGGTGCAGCCGCAGCCACAGAGAACGGAGCGAAGTCATTGCGCGTGATGTTGTGATGCCCCGCGTGACCGGTCCTGAGACGGACTCGCGGGGCCGCCGCTTAGAACGGCAGGGTGGCCTGAACGTACAGGGTGCGTGGCATGCCCACGTATTTGCCACCGCCGTTGTTGTCGGTGGAGCGGGTGAAGTAGCGGCGGTCAAACACGTTCTTCATGCCCACGGTCAGGCGCAGATTGTTCAGCTCCTTGCCCGCCTGGTAGCTGGTGCGCAGGCCCAGAATGGCAAAGCCCGGGATATCGCCCAGATTGCCGTTGGCATCTTCCTGCGTGATGTAGGAATTGGGCTTGGCACTGGTGCCGGGCGTGCCGGGCGAGCGTTGCTTGGACTGGGCGTTCAGATCGGCATTGAAGGTCCAGCGCTCCATCGCATAACGTGCCGACAGGCCGGCCGTGTGGCGCGAATAAAGCGGCAGGTCGCGGCCTGCGAAAGGACCGGCCTGGCTGGTGGCCTGGGTGAAGGTATAGCTCATGCCCAGCGACAGGCCCTTGAGTGCCGGGTAGTTCTTGCCGAAGTCATAGCGCAGCGCCGATTCCAGACCACGGTGGCGCGTGGCACCCAGATCGGTCCAGATGCCGTTGCCGGTGCCGTCGCCCGGGCGGTCCAGGAACAGCTCCTTGTTGAAGTCGATATTGAACAGCGTCAGCTCGCCGTTCCAGGTGTCGCTCTTGTAGTGCGTGCCCAGCTCATAGGTCTTGGCCGATTCGGGGTAGAGCTGGTTGTTGGACGACTGGGCCAGCTGTGCGTACTGTTGGGGTCCGAAGGACTTGCCGGCATTGGCGAACACCGACCAGTGGCTGTCGACGCGGTAGAGCACCGACAGCGTGGGCAGCAGTTCGTTGGCGGCCGCCGTCGGATAGATGGCCGCTGCGGTCGCGCCCTTGTAGTCCACCACATTGTTGAAGGAGCGGATGCGCTCGTAGCGCACGCCGGGCGTGATGGTCCAGTTGCCCACATCGATGCGGTTGTCGATATAGAAGGCATTGGCCGTGGTGCCGCCCTGGCTGGTCTGGGTGGTGTTCAGCGGCAGAGCCATGGCATCGACCTGGCCGGGCACATAGAAGCCCGAAGTGGCCAGCGCCGTTTCGGAGCTCTTTTCCTTCAGGTAGCGATAGCCCACGCTGACTTCCTGCACCACGGAGCCGGTCTCGAAAATGCGCGAGTAGCGCGGCTCCACGCCGTAGTAGCTGTAGTCGCGCGGTGCGGCCGTGAGGCTGCGCTTGCCGGCATTGGCGCCGGTGGCGTCGCGTTCGATATAGCTGCCGCGGAAGGAGTCCACGTAGTAGCTGAGCACTTCGAAGTTGTTGCGACCGTCCTTGTAGCTGTACTTGAGCGAGCCGTCGGTGCGGCGGCCCGTGAACTGGTCATAGTTGCGCGTGCTCTGGAACGGGTCGGCGGCGTACTGCGCCGTGGTCAGGCCGCCGGGCATCTGGCCCTTGCCCTCGAAGTGGTGCAGCGAAGCGGAGATGCTGCTGTTGTTGCTGAGCTTGTAGCTGCCCTTGACCAGCAGATCGTCGATGTCGGTCTTGTCGTTGCTGCTGCGCCAGCCCTTGCCGTGCGTGCCCGAATACAGCACGGCCAGGCCCAGGCCTGAATCGTTGGTGCCGCCCACAAAGAAGCTGGGCGAGGTCTTCACGTTGCCGCCGTGGCTGTAGATCTCGGTGCCGATGGAGGCTTCCGCCGCAAAGGTCTTGGGAATGGCACGCGTCGTGAAGTTGATGATGCCGCCCACGTTCTGCGGGCCGTAGCGCACGGAGCCTGCGCCGCGCACCACGTCGATGGAGTCAAGATTGCCCAGCGCCACGGGTGCCAGCGACAGCTGGGGCTGACCGTAGGGAGCATAGGAGACGGGCACGCCGTCCTGCAGCACATAGGAGCGTGGCGACAGGCGCGCGGTCAGACCGCGCACGCTCAGGTTCAGGGAGATATCGCTGCCGCCCGTGCCGTTGCTGTCCTGAACCTGCACACCGGGCACCAGGCGCAGCGCTTCGCGCAAGGTGGTGGCACCGCTTTCCTGAATGCGCTCGCGTTCGACGATGGTGCGGGCGCCTGGATGCTCCAGCACCTTCTCGGCACTGGACATATCGCCATCCAGCCAATTGCCGGTGACGGTGACCGAGTCCAGGGCGGCTTCGGCAGCTGCGGCGCTGGCCGTCTGTGCATGAACGGGGCTGGCGAGCACGCCAAGGGCTGCGGCAACGGCAGCGGCGGCACTGCTCAGGCGAAAAGCGGGGGAGTCGGAAAGATGGAGGTTAGCCATAGGTGTTGTAGAGGAGGGCACACAGCACCTGGCTGGCATGAACAGCGCGCTGCCCCCAGCCTTGCGCTGGCGGCATCTCTTGTCTTCAGTCGGGGCCGGAGGGGGCTATGTGGCGTTTATTGGCAGGCGCAGATATTAATGAGAATTGCTGTCATTTGGCTGTGTGTGGTTATGTTGAGACACAAAAAAACAGCTTCCCCGTCCGGCAATCTGGCCGTCCGGGGAAGCTACGTGCGGGAGCCGGGCGAGAGGGCCGCTTAACCCTGTTCGGCCAGCAGGTCCTGCAAGGTCTTGACCTGCAGGCGAAGGCGCTCGTTCTCGGCCTCCAGCTCGGTGACGCGGGCCTGCAGCTCCTCGGGGCTGGCGGCTGGCGCGGCCTCTGCCGATTCTTCGGCTTCGGGCTTGGCGGCCTTGGGCTTTTTCTTGGCATCGCGCACGCGCTTGGCGGCCTGCTTGAGCGCATCGGCGCCTTCGGCGGCCACGGCCTGCTGCTCTTCCTCGGGCAGAGTGGCGACCACGGCTGCGGCATTGAGCGAGAGCTCACCGGCCTTGACGGCGGCCACGACTTCGGGCGCGGCCTTTTCCTGGATGGTCTCGATCATCTTGACCTGACCGGCCGACAGGCGGGCGGCTCGGGCCAGGGCTTCACGTGTGTCCAGCGCTTCGTCGGGCACCTTGGCCACGCTGGCCAGCGCCTGGGCCACCACGGGGTCGGTCTCGCCTTCCCAGGGCGCTTCCTCGCTGGCCGGCTGGGCGGCCTTGGCGGCGTTTACGGCAGCGGCTGCCGCAGCGCGTCGCTCGGCAATGATCTCGCGCTTGCGCAGCGCCAGCACGCCGCGCTGGAAGTCGGAGACTGAGCGTCGGCCCAGATGCTGGTCGATCATCCACAGATGCACGTCGTCCATGTTCTTGAACTGCGTGGCCTGCACGGTGTTGTAGGGCAGGCCGTGCTTCTGGCAGATACCGTAGCGGTTGTGGCCGTCGATGAGCAGATCGCCCCAGACCACCAGGGAGTCGCGGCAGCCTTCGGCGAGGATGCTGCGCTCCAGCGATTCGTGCTCGTCCGGGGTCAGAGGGTCGATATAGGCCTTCAGGCCTTCGTCAATCTTCAGTTCCATGTGTGTTCTTCAAATTGAGGAGCTGCTTGCGCTTGTTATCGTTGATTTTCAGCATGAATTCAATTTGAATTCAAGAGGATACGAGCGAAAGCAGCTATAGAGAAAAGAGCAACGCCCCAGCGTATGGGGCGTTGGAAAAGCAAAGCCGGTCGAGCTTACAGCAGACGCGAAATCAGCGCACCTTCCACAGGGCCGTCCAGCGGAATGCGCACGCGCACGGGGTTGCCCTGTGCGACTTCCACGGGCTGGCCTTCGAGGTTGAACATCTTCTCCAGCTTGACCTGGCGGTTGCCC
The DNA here is from genome assembly GCF_002157685.2 of Comamonas thiooxydans. Lineage (NCBI taxonomy): Bacteria > Pseudomonadati > Pseudomonadota > Betaproteobacteria > Burkholderiales > Comamonadaceae > Comamonas > Comamonas thiooxydans. The sequence goes on along the minus strand of NZ_AP026738.1, from coordinate 4,197,153 downwards.
TGGGGATGGATCACTTCGATGGTGTCGCCCACGGCGAAACGGTTCATGGTTTCAATCTCGGCCATGCCGTCGGCCCAGCCGCGCACCGCGCCCACGAAGTGGCTGCGCTGCAGCACGCTGTGACCGGTTTCGTAATTCTGGTAGTCGTTGGCAGGGCGGCGCTCCAGCAGGCCGCCGGTATAGCCGCGGTTGGCCAGACCTTCGAGCTCGGTGATCAGATGCGGGTTGAACGGGCGTCCGGCCACGGCGTCGTCGATGGCGCGGCGGTAGGTCTGGGCCGTGCGGGCCACGTAGTACAGGCTCTTGGTGCGGCCTTCGATCTTGAGCGAGTCCACGCCGATCCTGGTCAGGCGCTCCACATGCTCCACGGCGCGCAGGTCCTTGGAGTTCATGATGTAGGTGCCATGCTCATCTTCCATGATGGGCATCATCTCGCCGGGGCGGCCTTTTTCCTCGAGCAGATAGATGGCATCGGCCTTGGGATGGCGCTGCTGGTCGCCGCAGGTGCTGGTGAACTGGTTGTCCAGATCGTTCTTGGCTTCTTCGAAGTTGAAGCCGTTTTCCATGGTCTGGCCCAGCGCCTCGCCGGTGTTGGGGTCCACGGCCGCGTCATGCGTCTTGTAGTCCCAGCGGCAGGCATTGGTGCAGGTACCCTGGTTGGGGTCGCGGCGGTTGAAGTAGCCCGATAGCAGGCAGCGGCCCGAGTAGGCGATGCACAGCGCGCCGTGCACAAACACTTCCAGCTCCATGTCGGGGCATTCCTGGCGGATCTTCTCGATCTCGTCCAGGCTCAGCTCGCGCGACAGGATGATGCGCGAGACGCCCATCTTCTGCCAGAACTTCACGGTGGCGTGGTTGGTGGTGTTGGCCTGCACGGACAGGTGAATTTCCTGCTCGGGCCACTTTTCCTTGACCATCATGATGAGGCCGGGGTCGGCCATGATCATGGCGTCGGGCTTCATGGCGATGATGGGCTCGATGTCTCGGATATAGGTGCGCACCTTGTCGTTGTGCGCGATCAGATTGCTGGTCAGAAAGAACTTCTTGCCGCGTGCATGGGCCTCGGCAATGCCCTGGCCGATCTGCTCCAGGCGGAATTCGTTGTTGCGCGCGCGCAAGCTGTAGCGCGGCTGGCCGGCGTAGACGGCGTCGGCACCAAAGTCGTAGGCGGCGCGCATCTTGTCGAGCGAGCCGGCAGGCAGCAGCAGTTCGGGGGCTTTGAGGGTCATGATGGCGCTATTGTCCCGCATAGCGCTTTTCACCGTGGCTTGCTAAGGCTACGCGGTCTGTAGCAGCTGCGCGTGCAGCTGCCGCGCAGGCAATGACAGGGAGGCCGTCGCGGCGGGCGTGCACAGCAGCAGCTGGCGCTGCGCCCAGACGTCGGACAGCGGCACGGCCACCACGCCGGTGGCGGCGCCGTGGCGCTGCACGGCGGCCAGCGGCAGCACGGCAATGCCGACGCCCTGGCCCACGAGCTGGCACAGTCCCTCGAAATGCTGCAGCTGGACCTGGATGCGCAGCAGCCTGTCGTTGATCCGCAAGGCCTGTTTCTGCAGCAGCTGTTGCAAGGCGGAGTCGCGTGGCAGGCCGACCCAGTTCTCGTGCAGCAGCTCGGCCAGTTTCAGTTGCGGGCGTCCGGCCAGCGCATGGCCCCGCGGCAATGCGGCAGCCAGCGGGTCCGGCCTCCAGGGCTGGCAGTGCAGGCCTGCCAGGGCGCTGCTGTCTTCGGCATCCCAGGCCGCCACGCCGATATCGCACAGGCCCTGGCGCAGTCCGGCCAGCACTTCGCTGCTGGGACATTCCTGCAGTTCCAGCGCAATCTGCGGATGCTGGCGCAGAAAGCCGCTGACGGCCAGCGGCAGATGCTCGCGCACGGCCGAGGTATTGCCGCGCAGCCGGATCTGCCCAGCCAGGCCGGCGCCGAATTCGCCCATGGCTCCGCGCAGGAGCTGCATCTGGCTGAGCACCTGGCGCGCATGCTGGCCCAGGGTATGGCCCGCAGCCGTGGGCTGCACGCCGCGTGCCTTGCGAATGAGCAGTGCCGTGCCCAGAAGCGCCTCCATGCCGCGCACGCGCTCGCTGGCCGATGCCAGCGTGAGATGGCTGCGCTGTGCCGCTGCCGTCAGCGTGCCGCTGTCGAGGATGTGCACAAACAGCTGGAGGTCGGTCAGGTCAAAGCGCATGGGGGTTCAAGTCTAAGGTTTATACGAAGTCTGGTTTTGGCAAATCCCGCTGGTCAGGCGCCTTCTGTCGCTGGATTATCGGCGTCATGCAAGGTGTTGATGATTCCTGCTTGGCTTTTATGGTTCGGATGATACGAAGGATTGAAGATGTGGAACGAAGGCTGGATGGCTGCGGCAGCCATTGCCGTGTTTGGACTGGCGGGTTGTGTCAAAGGCGTGGTGGGACTGGGGCTGCCCACGGTTTCCATGGCCTTGCTGGCGGTGTTCATGCCGCCCGCGCAGGCGGCTGCCCTGCTGCTTTTGCCGTCGCTGGTGACGAATCTGGTGCAGATGCGGCCCGTGGCCGGCTTGCGGCCCTTGCTGCAGAGACTGGGCTGGATGCAGCTGGGCATTGTGCTGGGCACGCTGGGAGGTGTGGCCCTCTGGGGTGGAGTCGGCAGTCTGCCCGCAGCCAGGCCGGCGCTGGGCCTGGCGCTGGTGATGTACGCGCTGTGGGGGCTGTCGGGCCTGCGCTGGCAGACGCCGGCGCCGCACCAGGCCTGGCTGGGGGCAGTATGCGGCCTGCTGACGGGAGCCATCACGGCGGTGACCGGTGTCTTTGTCGTGCCAGCCGTGGCCTTTTTGCAGTCGCTGGGCCTGTCCCGTCCCGCACTCATGCAGGCCATGGGCCTGTGCTTTACCACCTCCACGCTGGCTCTGGGGGCCGGTTTGCTCTGGCAGGGCCAAGGCCTGGGCACGCAGGCGAAGGAGATGGGACTGGGACTGCTGGCTTCGGCCCTGATGCTGATTCCGGCTCTGGCCGGCATGCGCTGGGGCGAGCTGCTGCGTGAAAAGCTCTCGCCCGAGCTTTTCCGGAAGCTGCTGATGCTCAGTCTGCTGGCCCTGGGGGGCTACCTGTGTTTCTGAGTGGCCGGGCCTTAGCAGCAAGGGATGCAGGCCCAGCCACAGGCTGCCGAGCAGCACCCCGGAGGGCCGCTGCGACATTGTCGCCACCCCTGTGTTCGGGGGAGGGCGGCAATGTCGTTCCGGGACGGCTACAGGCGGAAGACCTTGACGGCCTGACCGCGCTCGACTTCCCAGTGCTGCTGACTGCGCAGGCGCTGGGCCTGCCCCTCGCTGCGTGCATTGTGTTGCGCCAGCTTGATGGCCAGCAGCTCGCGTGCCAGCCGCTTGTTGGCATGCTGGCTGCGTTCGCTCATGACCTTGACGGCAATCCCGCTGGGAACATGCAGGGCATGGACGGCCGAGTCCGTGGTGTTGACATGCTGGCCGCCCTTGCCAGAAGCCTTGCAGGCCTGGAACTGGATCTCGCCGTCCATGGCCAGCTGGCGCGGCGGCTCGCAGCGCTGCACGGCGACGAACCAGTTCTTGCGCGGATGCCGGGGTCGGAAGGGGCTGGCGAAGACCCACTGGATGGTGCCCAGCCATTCGCGCAGCGCTGGCGTCTCGCGCTCGCAGCGCAGCAGCACCGACCTGTAGCCGGCCGGAGTGCGGAACTCGTCCAGCACCTCGACCGCCAGATCCTCGGCCGCGCAGGCCTGCAGCAGCTTGCGCAGCGTCAGCTGCAGCGCGTATTCGCACTCGGCGGGGCCGTGGGCGGAGCTCAGTTGCATCAGCAGCATTGCAGGGCTCCCTTCTTGTAGGTCAGCAGGGGCTTGAGACGCGCGACCAGCTCCACCAGGCCGGCTTGCTGCAGGCTGGCGACCACGGAGTCCACATCCTTGTAGGCCTGGGGGGCCTCCTCGTAGACCAGCTCGCGGTCGGCGCAGACCACGGCGCTGCCGAAGCGCGTGCGCAGCAGCTCGTCCAGCGTGAAGCGGGGCCGCAGCCGGCCCACGCAGTCTGTGCGCGCCCATTTGCGGCCGGCGCCATGGGCCAGCGAATCGAGGGCCTCGTGTCGCCCGGCGACGGGCCGGACCAGGTAGCTGTAGTCGCCGCGCGAGCCTGGAATGACGACCAGCCCCCGGTCTGCCGGCGTGGCGCCCTTGCGGTGCAGAAAGCCGTCCTGGCCCTGCCAGTGGTGGGGCAGCACATGGTTGTGTGTGATGTCGAGCACGGCCTCGCCCTGGGTGCGGATCGCGCGCAGCAGGCGCTGGGCGATGCTGCGGCGGTTGAGCTGCGCATAGTCAATGGCGGCATCGTGCTGCAGCAGGTACTGCCTTGCGGCTTCGGTGCCGGCGGCCAGGCCGTCGTGGCTGAAGCGCTGCACATGCTCGCGCAGTATGGAGCCGCCAAGACCGCGCGAGCCGCTGTGCACCATGAGGTGCACGCGCTTTTTGTCGAGTGCGCCTTCCTCGTAGAGGGTCTCGACCTGCTGCAGTTCGGCAAAGTGGTTGCCGCCGCCTATGGTGCCCAGGCTCTGCAGCAGATAGGCCAGGTCGGCGACACCGCTGGTCTGCGCGATCTGCTGCAGCTGCTCCATGTCCACTGCGTCCAGCAGTTCCTGGGGCAGAGGGCCGTCGATATTGCCTACGGCTTTTTCGAGCCTGGCGCCCGAAGTCTTGTGCACGGCCAGCTCGGTTGCGTACAGGGACATGCCGCAGCCTATGTCGCCGCCGACCAGGGCCGGGTAGAAGCGTCCTGTCGAGAAAAAGGCCGCGCCAACGGGATAGCCCCGGCCCGGATGCAGGTCGGGAAGACCCACGGCGGCGCGGATGCCGTCCAGATTGGCGGCGGTGGTGTGAAGTTGCTGGATGGCAGCGTCCTCGATCCAGACGCTGCGGTTGGCGAACACCTTGATATAGGTGTCCGAAAAAGAATTGCCCATGAATGGCCCTTGGTCGAATGCATGAAATCAGCGATGGGCAGTCGCGACATGCTCGGCCGAGAGGCATCCGGGAATTCACGCGCAGCGCAAAGCCTGACTCCATGTCGTTTCATGGGTCGGCCAGGGTCTGCAGCGTGGCGGGAAGCGCTAGAAGGCTTTAGGCGTGCACGACTGCAAAGGGATTTGTCGTCTGGGACATGGCTCTCTCCTTTGCGTGAGTGGGACAGGCGCGCAATCCTTCGTGGATTGCGGCAAAGGAAAGCATGCTATGGACTGGCAGGCGGCGGCGCAAGCCGTGCAGATCGATGCGTTGTGGATTGGCCACAGATGGAAAAAAGCCCCGCAGGCCATGCCTGCGGGGCTTGAGGGGCAGCGCGGGGGGCAGTCCTGCGTCAGTCCTGAGGTCTGAAGCCGATAACCAGATCCGAGGGCACCTTGCCGTCGATATCGCGCGGCAGCTTGTCGGTCTTGTGCAGGGCGCGGACCACGGCCTCGTCCCAGGCCGCGTTGCCGCTGGACTTGGAGATCGTGGCGCTGGTGATGGTGCCGTCCGGTGCCGTGCGCACGCGAACCTCGGCGCGCGGATTGCCGCTGATGGCGTCGGGATAGACGATGTTGGGCTTGACGCGCGCGGCCACCTTGGCACCGTAGCCGGCAGAGGGGCCGCCGCTGGCACTGCTGCCCGCGCCGCCCGTGCGGCTGCCGCCGCTGCCGGCCTGATCGCTGCCGCCGGATCCGCCGGCCAGCCCTTGCAGGCGTGCCAGCTCGGCCTTGCGACGGTCATCGGCTGCCTTGGCATCCTTGGCGTCCCGGGCCGCCTTCTCCTTGGCTTCCTTGGCGGCTTTTTCCTTTTCAGCCTTGTCCTTCTCGGCTTTTTCCCTGGCAGCCTTGTCCTTGGCGGCTTTGTCGGCTTTTTCTTTCTCAGCCTTTTCCGCTTTTTCCTTCTCGGCCTTGTCCTTGGCAGCCTTGTCGGCCTTTTCCTTTCTCTCGTGCTCGAGCTTTTCCTTGCGTTCCTTTTCCGCTTTTTCAGCCTTCTCGGCCTTTTGCTTTTCCAGCTGCGCTTTTTCGGCCTTTTCCTTATCGGCCTTGTCTTTTTCGGCTTTTTCCTTGCGTTCTTTTTCCCGTTGTTCGCGGGCTTCCTGCTCGGCCTTTTCCTTTTTCAGCTGCTCCTGCTTTTTCTTTTTGGCCAGGGCAATCTCGGCCTCATGATCGTCGTCATGGGCCTGAGCCTTGGGGGCTGGCGCAGGAGGAGGCAGCGGTGCCACCACGGGCTCCGGCGGAGGTGGCGGCGGCTCGGGAGCCGGGGCTGGCTCCGGAGTGGGATCCGGGGCGGGAGGCGGCGGTGTCACGGCGGCTGCGGAAGCCGGGGCGGAACTGCTCCAGACCTCGGCTTCGACCATGGCTTCGTCGGCTTCTTTGGGGGGGCGCACCGTCCACAGCAGGGCCGCGATCAGCAACCCGTGCGCGGCCAGGGCGAGCGACCATGAGCGCGCCCGGCCTTTGGGGCGGGGCGGGGCAAACTGATCGCGATCTTGCTGGTTAGGCATGGTGAATTGGTGGTCTGCGCGGGCTGCGGCTTCAAGGCATCAAAGTCGCGGCTGGCTGCAGAGCTTCCTGTAGGGGATCAATTGCTGGAAGAAGAAACAACGCCGAAGGCAATGCGCTTGACGCCGGCCTTGGACAGCGTGGTGTGCGCCTTCATGACGTCGTCAAAAGGCAGACCTTTGTCCGCGATGATCTGGATGGCGCTGTCCTCGCCCTGGCCTTGCTGCCAGGACTGGGCCAGACCCTTGAGGTCGTCGAGCTTGATGGTCTGGGTGTTGCTGCCGTTCTTGAACTGGATGCTGCCGTCCTTGTCGAGCAGCACATAGGCAATGTTCTTGGTCGGCGGGCGCGAGGACTTGCCTGCGCTGGGTACGTTGATGGAGCCGGGCGTGAGCATGGGGGCCGTCACCATGAAGATGATGAGCAGCACCAGCATCACGTCGATGAAGGGCACCATGTTGATTTCGTTGACGGTGCGGCGATTGCGACCGCGTGAACTCATGGCTGGCATGGATCACACTCCTTACAAATAGGCTGCTTGGCGCGCAGCCGTCCTGCTTGCGCGGGGCTCAATCCAGAGGCGCAGTGCAAAGGCCCGCGGGCCTTGTGTCCTGTCAAGGCCAGAGGCCTGAAGCGACTCGGGAACAGTTTCATCTCAATGGCCGGAGGCAGAGCTGCTGGCGGTGGAGCCGACATTGCGCTGCAAGATATTGGAGAACTCTTCGATGAAGGTTTCTTCCTGGCTGGCGATGCGGTCGATGTGGTGGGCGTAGCGGTTATAGGCCGTCACGGCGGGGATGGCCGCAAACAGACCCATGGCGGTGGCGACCAGGGCTTCGGCAATGCCGGGGGCCACGGTGGCCAGCGTGATCTGTTCCATGTTGGCAAAGCCGGTGAAGGCGTGCATCACGCCCCATACGGTGCCGAACAGGCCGACGTAGGGCGAGACCGAGGCTACGGTGCCCAGGAAGGACAGGCCGGATTCGATCTCGTCGAGTTCGCGCTGAAAGCTTGCGCGCATGGCTCGGCGCGTGCCGTCCATCAGCGTGGCGACATCGCCGATGCGGCGCTCGCGCAGCTTCTGGTACTCACGCATGCCGCTGGCAAAGATGCGCTCCATGGGGCCGCCGGTCTTGGCGTTCTGCGCGGCAGAGGCGTAGAGGTCGTTGAGGCTGGTGCCCGACCAGAAGTCCTGCTCGAAGTTATCGTTGAGCGAGCGCACTCGCTTCAAGGTCTGGGCCTTGCGAAAAATGGTGGCCCAGCTCGCTATGGATGCGATCACCAGGATCAGCATGACCAGTTGTACCACCCAGCTGGCCTGCATGATGAGGCTGAGGATGGACATGTCTTGGGAGTTCATGAAAGTTGCTCCAGGATATGGTTCGGAATTCTCGCGGGGCGCATGGTCTTGCCATCCACCCACCCAATTCGGATGGAGCCCGTGCACAGCGGCGTGGGCTCTTGGGCGTGACTGTCGGAATGCACCAGCAGCGCCTGCTGCTCGATTGTGAGCGAAGCACGGCCGGCACTTTTCAAGCTAGCGGTAACAAAGAGTTGGTCATCGAGTCGCGCCGGGTGCAGATATTCAAGCTGCGCAGACGTTACGACAAAGATGCCGCCGGTTTGTTCCCGCAGCTTTTGCTGGGCGATGCCCAGCGAGCGCAACCACTCGGTGCGGGCACGCTCGAAGAACTTGAGGTAGTTGGCATAGAACACGACGCCGCCGGCATCGGTGTCTTCCCAGTAAACGCGCATCGGGAATGTGAACACCCCGGCTGCGGCGGTTTGCATGGCATCGGCCCCGTCAGGCAAAGGCGCTGGTTGGCTCTGCATCATCACGGATTCAGCAGAAGAGCTTTTTCATGCGAGCAATCGCTTCCTGCAACTGCTCCATGGAGCTGGCGGTGGAAAAGCGCACATAGTTCGCCGTCTCGGCCTGACCGAAGTCGCGACCGGGAGTGATGGCCAGGTGAGCCTGGTTCATCAGCGCATAGGCAAAGTCCCAGCTGCCCTTCACGCCGAGCTTTTCGGCGGCAGCGCGGCAGTCGGCCCAGGCGTAGAAGGCGCCGTCGGGCTTGACGGGCACGGGCAGGCCTATCGATTCGAGAGCCGGGATGAAGTAGTCGCGGCGGGCCTTGAACTCGGCGCGGCGGCGCTCGTACTCGGCGATGCTTTCGGGCTCGAAGCAGGCCAGGGCCGCATATTGCGACACGGTGCTGGCACAGATGAACAGATGCTGGGCCAGCATCTCGATGGGCGCGACCAGGGACTCGGGCACCACCATCCAGCCCAGGCGCCAGCCCGTCATATTGAAGTATTTGCTGAAGCTGTTGATGGAGATGATGTCGTCGCCCAGCTTGAGTGCCGATTGGCCGAAGGCTTCGTCATGCGACAGGCCCAGATAGATCTCATCGACGATGGTCAACCCGCCTTTGGCGCGCACGACGTCGTGGATGCGGCGCAGTTCATCGGGAGCAATCGAGGTGCCCGTGGGGTTGGACGGCGAGGCCAGCATGACGCCGCGCGTGCGCTCGCCCCAGGCCGCTTCGACCTTGGCGGCGCTGAGCTGAAAGCGCTCCGCCGCCGAGGAGGGTATCAGCACCGGCTTGCCCTCGGCCGCCGAGACAAAGTGGCGGTTGCAGGGGTAGCTGGGGTCGGGCATCAGCACCTCGTCGCCCTCGTCGATCAGTGCCAGGCAGGCCAGCTGCAGCGCGGCCGAGGCGCCGGCCGTGATGATGATGCGGCGCGCCGGCACGTCCACGCCGAAGCGGCTGGCGTACCAGGCGCTGATGCGCTCGCGCAGCTCGGGCAGGCCCGGTGCCTGGGTGTATTGCGTGCGGCCGGAGCGGATGGCGCGCTCGGCCGCTTCCTGAACCAGAGGCGGGGCGCTGAAGTCCGGCTCGCCGATGTTCAGGTAGATCATGGGCGTGCCGCTGGCGCTGGACTGGCGGGCCACTTCCTGCGCGTGCTTGGCCATTTCCATGACGTAAAAAGGCTCGATGCGTTGGGCGCGGCGGGAAAGCTCGATGACGGACATGGACGACGTTATTCTTTCAATCAATCAGCGTTCGGGCGCAATCGGGCAACTGCGGGGCGAGCGATGCAGCCGCTTGGCACCCATAAAAAAACTGCAACCAGCCAGCGGGTGCACGATAGCACCAGCGGCCCGGTTGCAGTATTTGCTTTGACTATGCATGCAGCGGCAGCAGGGCCGCGCAGGCGCGGCGCTGCAGGTCAAGCGCTTCAGCTGGCAGACTTGTTGGCGCGGTCATGCGCCACTTCGGTGGCACGCAGCTCGGGAGCCAGTCCGTTGAGCACGGCGTTGACGTACTTATGACCGTCGGTGCCGCCGAATTCCTTGGCCAGCTCGATGCACTCGTTGAGCACCACGCGCCAGGGCACGTCGGGGCAGTTCTGGAATTCGTACACGCCAATCCACATGCAGGCATGTTCGATGGGCGAGATCTCGGTCAGACCGCGATCGAGCTTGGGCGTGATCAGCGAATCCAGGGAGACTTCGTTTTCCACGCAGCCGCGCAGCAGCGCGTCGTAGTGCACCACGTCGGCCTTGTGAAAACCGGCCAGATCGCGCGTGAAGCGGTCGATGTCGAGCACCGCATTGCGGCCCACGATGTGCTGATACAGGCCTTGCAGTGCGAACTCGCGTGCGCGGCTGCGATTGGATTTGGAGCCCGCCTTGCGTGCGCCGGTGCTGGTCAGGCCGGTGCGCTTCTGGGGAGGGCGGCGCGAGCCGGACTCGCTGGATTGTTCTTCACTCATGATCGTCGTAGGAGTTGAGCAGGTTGGCCATTTCCACGGCGACGCGGGCTGCGTCGCGGCCCTTCTCGACCTGGCGGGCAATGGCCTGCTCCATGTTTTCAGTGGTGATGATCGCGTTGGCGATCGGCAGGCGGTAGTCCAGGGACAGGCGTGTCACGCCTGCGCCCGATTCGTTGGCTACCAGCTCGAAGTGGTATGTCTCCCCACGGATGATGCAGCCCAGCGCCACCAGGGCGTCGTACTGATCGGTGTCGGCCAGTGTCTGTAGCGCCACGGGCACTTCGAGTGCGCCGGGGACGGTGACATGGTCGATGTTCTCGCTCTTCACACCCAATGCCAGCAGCTCGTCGCGGCAGGAGGCAAACAGGGTGTTGGTAATGCTTTCGTTGAAGCGTGCTTGCACGATGCCGATCTTCAGTTCGGCGCCGTTGAGGTTCTGGCCTTGGCCTTTTTCTGCGTTTTGCATCTGGTGTTCCGTCTCTTATTCTTTGGGGATGTAACCCGTGATTTCCAGGCCATAGCCTGCCATGCTGGGCATGCGGCGGGGCTGGCCCATGAGGTGCATCTTGCTTACGCCCAACTCGCGCAGGATTTGCGCGCCCACGCCATAGGTGCGCAGGTCCATGCGGCCACGCTCCGGCGCCTGGGCCGAACGGGCCTTGCCTTCGAACTGGGTCAGCAACTGCTCGCCGGACTCGCTGCAGTTGAGCAGCACGGCCACGCCCTGGCCATTGCCGTTGATGTACTTGAGACTCTCGTCCAGGCACCAGGAATGCTGGTTGCGGCCGATCTCGAGCGCATCGAGCACCGACAGCGGCTCATGCACGCGCACGGGTACGGTGGTGTCGGGCTGCCACTCGCCCTTGACCAGTGCCAGATGCACCGAGCCGCTGGGCACGTCGCGGAAGGCATGGGCGATGAATTCGCCATGGGCCGTCTGCATGGGGCGGCTGCCCACTTTCTGCAGCAGCGATTCGTTGCGGCTGCGGTATTCGATGAGGTCGGCAATCGTGCCGATCTTGATGCCATGCTCGGCGCAGAACAGCTGCAGATCGGGCAGGCGGGCCATGGTGCCGTCGTCCTTCATGATCTCGCAGATCACGGCCGAGGGCGTGCAGCCTGCCAGCGCGGCCAGATCGCATCCGGCTTCGGTATGGCCGGCGCGCATGAGCACGCCGCCGTCCACGGCCTGCAGCGGGAAGATATGGCCGGGCTGCACCAGATCGCTGGGCTGGCTGTTCTTGTTCACGGCCACCTGGATGGTGCGCGCGCGGTCGGCGGCCGAGATGCCTGTGGTCACGCCTTCGGCGGCTTCGATGGAGATGGTGAAGGCCGTGCTGTACACGGTGCCGTTGCGTGCAGCCATGGGCGGCAGCTTGAGGAATTCGCAGCGCTCGCGCGTCAGCGTCAGGCAGATCAGGCCACGGCCGAAGCGGGCCATGAAGTTGATGGCTTCCGCTGTGACATGGTCGGATGCCAGAACCAGATCGCCTTCGTTCTCACGGTCTTCTTCGTCAACGAGAACGACCATGCGGCCGGCACGCATTTCCGCCACGATTTCTTCGACGGGCGAGATGGGCACAGGTTGGAGGGAGCTGTTCATGGAATGCCTTTTTGGACGTGAACTGGATGCGATGCACTGCAGTCGGCGGCTGGCGCATGACACGCACCAGTGAGGCATTGCCTACGCCGCCATGGGCGCAGGCAGGACTTCCAAAGAACGTGTGAGGCGGGAGGCCGCCTGGGCGGAGCCGCTTTCTGCAGGGCAGGGCCTTGCGGAAAGCGCTCATTCTATTGCAGAGCGGGCTTTGAGCGCGCGAGCCGACCCTGAAACCATGATGCAGTGCAAGAACCGGGCGCAGTTCCAATGCGTGGCGTTCAGCAAGAGCGGCCCCGGAGGATGCCTTCCCCCTTGGGGGAGGCGGCAAGGCGGCTCAGAGTGGCTTACAGATACTCATGATCCTTGAGCACCACATCGCTGTCGGGATAGGCACAGCAGGGCAGCACATAGCCTTCTGCCTGCTCTTCGGTCGTAACACCCGGCCACTCGATGTCGTAGTGCACGCTGCCCGATACCAGCTGTCCCATGCAGGTGCGGCAGGTGCCGTTGCGGCAGGAGCTGGGCCAGTTCACGCCGCCGCTCTCCAGCGAGTCCAGCAGGGACTGGTCGGTCCAGGCGTCGACCTGCAGGCCGCTGGGCTCGCACTTGGCAATGAAGAAGGGAGGGGCAAAAGCAGAGTCGTTGGACATGAGGCGCTGTGGTGATTCTTTGCAAAACCTGTTGTTGTAGCCGGTTTGCCAAGGCCGTGGGCCTGGTGCGGATTGCCTGTTTTTTCAGCGTTGGAAAATGAACCCTTTGGAATCAATGACTTGCCTGACTTATTCATGGGGCGGGTGCAGTTGTTCACAAGGATGTCCAGCGTAGGACGGGATAAGTGGCTGGTTGTCGGATAGGAGCTGATCAAAAAACGGGCAGTTTGAAAAACTACCGATAAATCAAGTGCTTGAGCCAGTACTGCAAAAGCTATTCAGGCTTGTCCACAGGCTTGTTGAGAAAAATTGGGGAAAAGCCCGTCGCTTGTGGATGGCCGATATTTGCTATTGAAAGAAGAGCTTTCAACGCTTGAAAGTAATGAAATTTAAATAGTTTTGATATTGGAAATAATTGAATGCTTGCGGTAATAGCTCCCAAGTCAATAGCATTCTCCTGACTTACCCGCAGGCAGTCGCAAACGCTACGTTGCGCTGCAGCATGGGCGCTTAAAGTGATTGCATCAATGCACAAGCAAGGAGCAAGACATCATGGCAATGGATTTTCAAGGTCGTGTGGCCATCGTGACGGGAGCGGGCGGCGGTCTGGGGCGTCTGCATGCGCTGGCCCTGGCCAGGCGCGGCGCCAAGGTGGTGGTCAACGATCTGGGCGGCGCGGTGGACGGCTCGGGCGGCTCGGCCACGGCGGCGCAGCAGGTGGTGGATGAAATCCGTGCAGCGGGCGGCGAGGCGATTGCCAACGCGGCCTCCGTGACCGACTTCGAAGCCGTGCAGGCCATGGTCAAGCAGGCCATCACGGCCTGGGGGCGCGTGGACATTCTGGTCAACAACGCCGGCATTCTGCGCGACAAGAGCTTTGCCAAGATGGATATGGCGGACTTCCGCCTGGTCGTCGACGTGCACCTGATGGGCGCGGCCAACTGCTGCAAGGCCGTCTGGCCCTATATGCAGGAGCAGAACTATGGCCGCATTGTGATGACGACCTCGTCCACCGGCCTCTATGGCAATTTCGGCCAGGCCAACTATGGCGCGGCCAAGCTGGCCCAGGTGGGTCTGATGCAGACGCTGGCCATCGAAGGCGCCAAACACAATATCCGGGTCAACGCGCTGGCCCCCACGGCGGCCACGCGCATGACGGCAGGCCTGCTGCCCGAGCCGGTGCTGGAAGCCTTGAAGCCGGAGGCCGTGGTGCCCGCCATGCTGGTGCTGGCGCACGAGAGCGCGCCCACGCGCACCATTGTCTGCGCCGGTGCCGGCGGTTTCGAGGCCGCGCACATCACCATGACCGAGGGCATTTATCTGGGCATGGGCGAGACCGTTCCCGAAGAGCTGGCCGCGCGTCTGGCTGAAGTCACGGCCAGCGAAGGCCAGCAGGTGCCGGCCAGCGGCGCCGTCCAGGGACAGGTGGAAGTGGGCAAGGCCATGAAAGCGCATGGACATTGATCAAGGCCAATGTCGCTGAAATTTTTGCCCTGTGCGAGCGGCAAGAGCGGCTGGCGATTGCGATTAGCACAGCTGAAAAAAGCCCTCTCGCGAGGGCTTTTTCTGTTTTGGAGTGAGCATGTGCTCATGTTTGGGTTGCTGTTAACCTGACAAATTTCTGGCAGAGGCCCTGGCTCTTGGCGGCTCAACAGGCCGAAAAACGTGGTTAAGCGGCCAGCCGCCATCGCGTTGCGTCTTGTTTCTCTATCATTCGCCGTCTGGGCGCGATTGGGCAGACGAAGTTTGTCGTCAGCGTCTTCACTAAGAAGGTAAGAACAATGAAGACATCGCAGGCCGCCGTGAATATGCCCACCGCCGAAAGGCTGCTGGGCATTCGTCGCGGTATCGAGAAAGAGGGACTGCGGGCACTGGCCACGGGCTCGCTGGCCCTGACGCCGCACCCGGCGGAACTGGGCTCGGCTCTCACGCACCCGCACATCACCACCGATTACAGCGAGTCCCAGCTGGAACTCATCACCGGCGCACGCCTGGGCGTCGAGGAATGCCTGGACGAGCTGACCGAAGTCCATCAGTTCGTGCTGCGCAACCTCAGCGAAAGCGGCGAGCTGATGTGGAATTCCAGCATGCCCTGCCGCTTGCCCATAGACGAGACGATTCCGCTGGGCCGCTATGGCAGCTCGCACTCGGGTCGTTCCAAGAGTGTGTACCGCATGGGTCTGGGCCACCGCTATGGCCGCCGCATGCAGACCATCTCGGGGATTCATTACAACTGGTCGCTGCCCGGAGTGAGCAGTGACCAGTACTTTGCGCTGATCCGCAACTTCCGCCGCAACGCCTTTGTGCTGCTGTATCTGTACGGCGCCTCTCCCGCGCTGTGTCCCTGCTTTGTGGAAGGGCGCGAGCATCGCCTGCAGCCGCTGGGCGACGGCCGGCATGCGTTGTATCTGCCTTATGCCACATCGCTGCGCATGGGACGCCTGGGCTATCAGAGCGACGCGCAGTCCAGCATCAATGTCAGCTACAACGGACTCGACGGCTATGCGGACTCGCTGCATGAGGCGCTGACCCGTCCTTACCCGGCCTACGAGCAACTGGGCGTGCGCAACCCCGGTGGCGACTACAACCAGCTGGGCACGGGCCTGCTGCAGATCGAGAACGAGTTCTACGGCACCATCCGCCCCAAGCGTACCGTCAAGAGCGGCGAGCGCCCGCTTCACGCGCTGCGCGAGCGCGGTGTGGAATACGTGGAAGTGCGGCTCATGGACATCGATCCCTATGAAACCGTGGGTATCGCCCCGGCCACCATGCGCATGATCGACGTCTTCCTGCTGCACTGCCTGCACAGCGACAGCCCCGATGACACGCCCCAGGAAATTGCCGACCTCAAGCACAACCAGCATCTGGCAGCCGAGCAGGGCCGCGAGCCGGGCCTGACGCTGGTGCGCAACGGCCAGCAGGTGCTGCTGACCGACTGGGCACAGGAAGTGCTGGAGCAGTGCCATCCCTATGCCCAGGCGCTGGATGCCGCGCATGGCACGGCCGACTATAGCGCCGCGCTGGAGCAGGCTCTGGCCCGCGTGCAGGACGCGCAGTCCACGCCCTCGGCCCATGTGCTGCAGGAGCTCACCGGCGCCTATGACAATCGTTTCATAGACTTCATGACCACACAGTCCGCCAAGGCGCGCGATGCCTTGCTGGCCATGCCCTGGACGGCCGAGCAGCAGGCGCGCTACGAGCGGATGAGCCAGGAGTCGGTGACCGCGCAGCAAGCCATCGAGGCTGCCGACACCATGACGTTCGAAGAGTGGCGCCAGCGCTATATGGATCCAGCCAGCCTGCTGTAATTCTTGGAATTTGATAGCTGGGAGCGCTTGCAATCTCTGGGTTGCAGGCGCTTTTTTATTGCATTCGGTGCTGCGGCTGTCACGTCACTGTCATCTGTGTTTCATATCGTAACGATCAGCGGAGCACTGCGCTCCGCGCTTGATCGGCGGTGTGCTCATGTTGTTGAAGAAATTCCAGAACCTTTCGGTGGCTCGCAAGATGTGGGCCTTGTTCCTGGGGCTGTTGCTGTGCAATGTGCTGGTGGCAGGCGGCTTGTTCAGCTATCTGCAGAATGTGGAGCAGCGGGTCAGCGCCGCTGTTCAGGCCACGGACAAGCGCATCAATCTTGCGCTGCGCTGGCAGGCGCTGACGCTGCAGAGCGTGGAGGCTGCGCTGGCCAGCGTGCTCTCTTCGGAAGAGCATCTGATTGCTCAGCTCTCGCAGAAAGCTCGCGGGCTGATGCAACAAGCCGGTGGTCTGCAGCAACAGGTGCAGGCCGATGCTCAGAGCGAAGTTGATCGCAGCGGCCTGGCCAGGGTGGAGCAGGAACGCAAGGCAGTGCTCGATATCTACGAGCAGGCCTATCAGGCGCGAGATCTGGGCAAGGCCTGGGAGGCGCAGAAGCTGGTGGACGAACAACTGATTCCCGCCTCCAAGCGCTATGTCCAGGCGCAGGACTCCTTTATCGAGGCTCAGCAGCAGCAGCGTCTGGACGCCGAGCAGCATGGGCGCGAGCAAACCGCCATTGCCAAGCGCATGGCCGTAGGCGTGGGCCTGTTCATGGGCCTGGTGGGGGCGTTGCTGTCGCTGACGACGATTCGCTCCATCACCACGCCCTTGAGCGAGGCGGTGCAGCTGGCGCAGACCATTGCGGCGGGCGATCTCAGCTATGCACCGCCGGCGACGGGGCGCGGCGACGAGCTGGGTCGGCTCATGCAGTCGCTGGCGCTGATGACTAGGCAGTTGCGCGGCCTGGTAGGCGAGGTGCAGGGTGGAGTGGAGGCCGTGGCTGCCGCATCCAGTCAGATGGCGCAGGACAATAGCGATCTCTCCGATCGCACAGCCCATGCTGCAGAGCAGCTCAAGGCCACGGTCAGCAGCATAGAAAACATGGTCACCCTGGTCACCCATTCGGCCGACAGTGCGCGCCATGCCGACCAGAGCGCGCGCAGCGCCGCCGAGGCTGCGGCCAGCGGAGGCAGCGTTGTGCAGGAAGTGGTTCGCAATATGGAGCACATGGCGCAAAGCAGCCAGCAGGTGGCGGCCATCGTGGGGGTGATTGACGGCATTGCCTTCCAGACCAATATCCTGGCGCTGAATGCCGCCGTGGAAGCAGCGCGGGCAGGCACTCAGGGCCGTGGCTTTGCCGTGGTGGCGGCCGAGGTGCGCGAGCTGGCACAGCGCAGTTCCGAAGCGGCCAAGCAGATCCGCCAGCTCATGGAGCATTCCACCAAGCAGATGAAGTCGGGACAGACACTGGCGCTGCAGGCCGGCCAGCGCATGGAGCATATCGTGCGCGATGTGCGCACGGTCAGCGGTCTGATCGCTTCGATCACCGAGGCGGCACAGGCCCAGAATCAGGGTATCGCCCAGATCAGCGAGGCGGTGCAGGCGCTGGACCACATGACCAGCCAGAACGCCGGCCTGGTGGCAGAGTCCAGCGCGGCAGCGCGCGAGCTATTCCATCAGGCGCAAAGGCTGGAGGCAGGGGCGGGGCGCTTCCGTATCGACTATCAAGCGCTGGAGAACGAGATCGCCGATATCGAGGTAGATTTCATGGAAAAAGAAGTCCATGTGCCTCGCCTGGCTGCGCTGGAAGCCGAAATGGCATGAGTCCCGAGTAGCGGGTTTCAGGTTGCGGTCAGGGCTTGGGCCGCATCCTCCAGCCAGAAAGCCAGCGCACCGTAGTAACCTTCCCAGACGCAACCGTTGCAGCCGCGCCCGCAGCAGCTAGCGGGCTCGGGCGGCGGCTGGCGCAGCTTCACCGCCGCTGCTGCGGCGCGCTGCTGCCATAGCGCAATCTGGCTGCGCGCCTGGGTCAGCGGCTGCAGCAGGGCTGTGTCGCTCATTTCTTGAAGCGAACCCAGAGAAACTGGGCGATGAAGGCCAGACCCAGAACCAGAGCAAACCAGCCCACGATATGGGACTGGGCAAACAGCTGGGCAATTCCGCTTTCAGGCTTGAACACCGGGGCCAGCAAGATGATGATGCCGATCAGTGCAATCGTCAGGCCCTTGATCAGAATTTCGTTGCGGGCTTTGGACTTTTGGGGGGCGGAGGGCAAGGGCATAAGCGAGCTGGCAGGTCAGAAAAGCAGAGGGAGATTATCCTTGCGCGCCTGAATTCACTGACATAAAAGGGTGTTTGCGCCCATGGCGTGCTCACACCCTGCAAAAAAGAAAGATCTCCGCTTATGGCCATCCAATGGTTTCCCGGTCACATGCATCTGACGCGTCAGGCCATCACGGAGCGCGTCAAGGAAATCGATGTGGTCATCGAGGTTCTGGATGCGCGCTTGCCCGGCTCCAGCGCCAACCCTTTGCTGCAGGAGATGACGGGCCACAAGCCGCGCCTGAAGATACTCAACAAGCAGGATATGGCCGATCCGGTCCAGACCAAGGCCTGGATGGACTGGTACAACGCCCAGAGCGAGACGCGCGCCATTGCGCTGGACGCCTCGGAACCTGCTCCCACCAAGCGTCTGATCGAGCAGTGCAAGCTGCTGGCGCCCTCGCGCGGCGGTCTGGCCAAGCCCATGCGCGTGCTGATCTGCGGCGTGCCCAATGTGGGCAAGTCCACGCTGATCAACTCCATGAGCGGCAAGACCCAGGCCAAGACCGGTAATGAGGCCGGCGTGACCAAGCTGGAGCAGCGCATCGTGCTGGCCGACGACTTCTACCTCTGGGACACGCCCGGCATGCTGTGGCCGCGCATCATCGTGGAGAAAAGCGGCTACAACCTGGCGGCCAGCGGCGCCGTGGGGCGCAATGCCTACGACGAAGACCTGGTGGCGCTGGAGCTGCTTTTGTATCTGCAAAAGCACTACGCTTCCATGCTGGAGGCGCGCTACAAGCTGGGCATTTCGGCCGAAGAAATTGCGGCGTTGCACGATGACGAGTTGCTGACGATGATCGGCAAAAAGCGTGGAGCCGTGATGAGCGGCGGCCGCGTGAATCTGCAAAAGGCGGCCGAGCTGGTGCTGACCGACTTCCGTGATGTGAGCATTGGCCGCATCACGCTGGAGACTCCGGCCGAATTCGAGGTCTGGCTTGCCGAGGGCCAGCAAAAAGATGCGGAGCGCCAGGCCAGGAAAGATGCACAGACCAAGGCACGCCGAAGCGCGCGGCGCCAGCAGCAGCGTTAGGCTGCAGGCGACAAGCCCGATGCAGCCGGAGCGGTATGCGCTCAAGCCGGGCAGGCCGCGCGTCTGGGCTTTCAAGACCTGGCTCGCAGGACGATTGAACTAATTGGCAACTGCCCCTAGCATTCATCATTCAGTCTGAATGCCAAAGGGCTTGCATGCAGCGTCACTTCGTCGAGGCCAGATACCGGTTGCCCATGCGCCGCATGGTGTGGCTGGGCTGTCTCTGGATGTGGGTCCTGGGCGCTGCGATGAGTCTGGTCTGGTTGCTGACGCCGGCGATGGACGACATGGATCTGGCGCTGTCCGGTGGCGTCATGCTGCTGTCGCTGCTGTGCATGGGCCTGGCCAAGGCCAGGCAGTGGGTCTGGGCCGTGTCCTGCTTTGTCTGGGGCAACTGGCTGTTGAGCTTGCTCTGGGTTTGGCACATGGGAGGGCTCTATGGGCCGGCCGTGATGGCATTTCCTGCCTGGCTGGCTGTTGCGCTCTGGGTGCAGGGCACGCGTGCGGCCCTGACGATGCTGGGGCTGTCCTCCATCGCCGTTGCCGCTCTATGGTGGCTGGCTCCGCATATCGGCACGCCATTTGCGGCTCTATCGGCAGCCGAGCATCTGCTGGCGATGATTCATTTGCTGGGCATGATGATGCTGGTGCTCATCATTTGCTTGCAGGCAAGAGCCAGCTTGGGGCGGCGCGTGCAGAAAAGCCAGGAGATGCTGGCCGCACTGGAGGCCAGCCAGAACGAGTTGCGCAAGTTCTATCGGGCGGTCGAGCAGAACCCCGAGAGCATCGTCATCACCGATCCCGAGCTGAAGGTCATCTATGTCAACGAGGCCTTTCTGCTGCGCTCGGGCTATGTGCGTGAGCAGGTGCTCGGCCAGTCTACAGAGCTGGTATCCACCATGGGCATGGATCGCAGTCACCGCCAGCGCGCGCTCAAGCAACTGGCCAAGGGCACGCTATGGCGTGGCGAGATGACCAATCGCACGAGCAAGGGGGAGGCCTTGCGTGAGTCGGTGCTGGTGACGCCGATTCGCACGCCTCAGGGAGAGGTCGTCAATTATGTGGAGCTCAAGCGCGATCTCTCCGAGCGTGTTCTGGCCGAGCGCCGTATCCACGATCTGGTCTACCTGGACTCGCTCACAGGGCTGCCCAACCGCCATTCGCTGACCTTGCATCTGCGCGAACTGGCCCTGGTTCGGCAGGATGCCAGCCATGGATTGCTGCTGCTGGATGTAGATCGCTTTTCCGTCTTCAACGATGTGCATGGCATGCAGCACAGCGACGAGCTGGTGCAGGCCATGGGGGCCAGACTGGTCGAGGTGCTGCCTGACGATGCCTGGATTGCGCGTATCGCGGCTGCGGAGTTTGCTATCGTCTTTGATAGCCTGCACAAGCATGCCCAGGGCGTGGAGGAGCAGCTGCAGCAGTACGCGCAGACCTTGAAGAAGGCCTTGCAAAAGCCGTTTTCCCTCAACAGCTGGGTGGAAACCGAGTTTGTCAGCTGTTGCATCGGTGGCGCGGTGCTGGAGCCGGCCATCAAAGGCGGCAACAGCCATGATGTGCTGCGCTTTGCCAGCGTGGCCTTGCATGAGGCCAAGCTGGGCGGTCCGGGCAGCGTGGTGCTGTTCGAGCCGCGCATGGCCCAGGATGTGTATCGGCGCGTGCGCATTGCCAGGGATCTGTACCACGGCATCTCCCAGGGCGAGCTGCGCCTGTATCTGCAGAGCCAGACCGATGCGCGCGGTCGTTGCGTGGGCGCCGAGGCGCTGGTGCGCTGGCAGCATCCCGAATGGGGGCTGGTCAGTCCGGGAGAGTTCATTCCGGTGGCCGAGGAGTCCGAGCTCATCGTGCGTCTGGGCGATTGGGTGCTGCGCCAGGCCTGCATGCTGCTGGCCAGGCCGGCCATGGCAGAGCGTGGACTGCGTCTGTCGGTCAACGTCAGCGCCCAGCAATTTGCGCATGACGACTTCATGGCCACGCTGGACAAGGTCTTGAGGGAAACCGGTGCCAATTCTCGCCAGCTGACACTGGAGATCACCGAAGGCACCTTGCTGCGGGATCTGGATCAGGCACGCCGGCGCATGCTGGCACTGCGCGGCCTGGGCATAGAGATTTCTCTCGATGACTTCGGGACCGGCTATTCCAGTATGTACAGCCTGCAGCACCTGCCTATTCAGGAGCTCAAGATCGACAGAAGCTTTGTCAGCGGCAGCCATCGTTCCGAAAAAGACGCGGCTCTGGTGGAAGCCATGTTGCTGGTGGCGCGCCGCTTGCAGCTGCGCGTGGTGGCCGAAGGCGTGGAACTGTCCGAGCAGGCGCTGCAGTTGACGCAGTGGAACCCGGACATCGTGCTGCAGGGCATGCTGCTCGGCATGCCCATGCCGCAGTCGCGTTGGCTGGTCGAAGTGTTGGGCGAGCCCGATGCCGCTGCCAAGATATGAAAAAAGCCCACAACCATTGCTGGTTGAGGGCTATCAACTATGAATAGCGTAGTTCTTGGCTGTTGTCAGGCGGCCGGCTGCTCAAAATAGCGACGTGCCAGCAGATCCCAGAACCTGGAGCCGCGGCCGATGTTGTCATCGTTGAAGTCGTAGGCCGGATTGTGCAGGCTCACGCCGGGCTGGTCGCCCTTGGCATTGCCAATCCAGCCATAGGCACCGGGGACGGCCTCCAGCATGAAGCCGAAGTCTTCAGAGGTCATGGCGGGCAGCACATCGTCAAAGGCGTTGTCGTCACCGACCACTTCACGCATCACGGCGGCCATGAACTTGGCTTCGCGGGCGTGGTTGGTGGTGTTGGGGTAGGCGCCGGGGCGCAGCGTGAATTCGGCCGTGCACAGATGGGCGGCTGCCACATGGCTGCTGATGCGTTTGAGGCCTTCGACAAACATCTCGCGCGTTTCCTTCTTCAGGGTGCGCACGGTGCCGGCGATGATGGCGTCATCGGGAATGATGTTTTCCACGGTGCCGCTGGTGATCTTGCCCACGGTGAGCACTGCCGAGTCCAGCGGGTCGGTGCTGCGCGAGACCAGGGTCTGCAATTGGCTGACGATGGCACAGGCCACGGGAATCGGGTCCAGCGTGGTGTGGGGCATGGCCGCATGGCCGCCCTTGCCGTGGACCCGGATCTGAAAGCGCAGGGTGGAGGCCATGATGGGGCCCACACGCACAGCCATCTGGCCGGCTGGCAGCGAGGGCCAGTTGTGCAGCGCAAACACGGCTTCGCAGGGGAATTTCTCGAACAGGCCGTCATCCATCATGGCCTTGGCGCCTGCACCGCCTTCTTCGCCGGGCTGGAAGATCAGGTGCACCGTGCCGTCAAAGTCGGGCTGCTGTGCCAGCGTGGTGGCGGCTCCCAGCAGCATGGTGGTGTGACCGTCGTGGCCGCAGGCATGCATGCGGCCCTTGTTCTGGCTGATGTGCTCGAAGGTGTTGATTTCCGTGACGGGCAGGGCGTCCATGTCGGCGCGGATGCCGATGCTGCGACCGGGGTTGTCCTTGCTGCGGCCCTTGCCGTAGATGCTGGCGACGACGCCAGTCTGGCCCAGGCCGCGATGCACGGTCAGGCCCAGGGCCGTGAGGTATGCGGCGACCTTGTCGCCGGTGCGGTGCTCTTCGTACTTGAGCTCAGGATTGGCGTGCAGGTCGCGGCGAAAACTGAGCAGCGTACCGAGGTGAGGAGTGATATCGGGTGTAGATCGCATACAGGGGCCGCGGAGCACCCAGCGCTGAAACTGTCGTGGCAGGCAAGCGTTGCGGGCCTGCCGGTGACCGCAGCATTTCAATAGCAAGACCCCCATCATAGGCGTACGCGAGGAGTGGGGGCTTAGGTAGATACCGAAATCAGGGATTTCAGCGTTTGTGCTAACCGAGAAAAAAGCAAGCGGTGACTTACCAGGCGTGAGTCCTCTTGCGGGCAGCCGGATGAGCCCTGCCGGCCCTGTCTGGTGGGGCGAAACACCCGACGATGCAGTCAGTCGTGAACCCGCAATGCCCCGTGCGTCGCCTCGTTCCGGCGCAAACGGCGAAAATACCGGGCTATGACCGCACAGAACGCCAAAATTTCCCTGTTCCAGCAGTTGCTGGTGCGCCCCGATCGCAACGATCCCAACCCCCTCATCCTCTACCATGGCCGTCGCTGCCCCGACGGCTTTGGCGCGGCGCTGGCGGCCTGGCTGTTCTATGAAGGTCAGGCCGAGTTTCGCGGTCTGGATCACGGCGAGATTCAGACGGCCGACGACCTGGGCGAGCTGGCCGGTCGCGCCGTCTATGTGCTGGACTTTGCCTTCGAGCCCACGCTGATGGCCGAGATCGAGTCGCGCGTGGCCAAGCTCGTGGTGCTGGATCATCACAAGAGTGCGGCCGAGAAACTCAGTGGCTACCAGTGCCAATGCGGCGTGGTGCATTTCGATATGAGCAAGTCCGGCGCGCGTCTGGCCTGGGAGTTTTTCCAGGCCGATAAGCCCGTGCCTGGTCTGATTCGCTACATCGAGGACCGTGATATCTGGAAATGGGAATTCCCCGAAAGCGCGGCGTTTCTCGCGGCTCTGGACATGGAACCCGTGCGCAGCTTCGAGCGCTGGGCTGAGATTGCGGCCTTCACGCCCGAGCAGGAAATCGTCTACATGGCCCGTGGCGGCGCCATGGACGAGAAATTCCAGAAGCTTTGTGCCGATATTGCCGACGGTGCCCAGGTGCTGGTTTTCAACGGCAGGCAGGGCCTGATGGTCAACTGCCCGGGCATGTTCCACAGCCAGGTGGGTGATCTGCTGGCGCGCCAGAGTGGCAGCTTTGCCCTGATGTGGCATGCCAATCACAAGGGCACCAAGGTGGGCCTGCGCTCGCGCTCGGAGTTCAACTGCATTCCTCTGGCGGAGAGCTTTGGCGGCGGCGGCCATGCCCAGGCCTGTGGCTTCAAGATGGGCAACGAGCGCTTGGTGGAGTTGCTGCAGGGGGAGCTCAAGGCCGAACCCGAAGCGCAATACGAGTTTGCGGCCGCACCAGGCCTGCAGTTCGACGAAGAGGGCAAGTGGATTCGCGCAACGCCAAAGTCTGCGTAGTTGCAGAAAATCATAGCTGCCAACGCTTGAGATACAAGCGCTGACAGCTATTTCTTATGCTATGGATTGCCAGCCCGGCAGTGCCAGCAGCTTTTGCCAGTCCCGCGCTTCCTGCAGCTGAGTCAGGCTGGGCCAGTCGGCCTCGAAGCGCATGGGCTGCCCGCTCACGGGGTGGGCAATCTCCAGTGCCCTGGCATGCAGCCATAGCCGCTGCTGACCCAGGCGTTCGGCCCACCAGCGGTTCAGCGGCCCCTTGCCATGGGTGGCGTCGCCGATGATGGGGTGGGCCACATGCTTGAGATGGCGGCGGATCTGGTGTCGGCGGCCCGTGGTTGGCAGGGCTTCGACCAGGCTGATGCGGGTTTCGGGGTGTCGGCCGTCATAGCTTTCGGGCCAGGACAGGCGCGCCAGACAGCGCAAGTGCGTGTGAGCCTCCTGCACAGGGGCATCCTCGGGCGCATCGTCGGGCTTGAGGGGATGATCGACCTCCAATGCTTCGGGCAGCCAGCCGCGCACCAGGGCCCGATATTCCTTGCGGGTTGCATGGGCTGCAAAGCTGGCAGCCAGAGCCTGGGCCGCTTGCTTGTGCAGCGCCATGAGCAGCACGCCGCAAGTGCCCTTGTCCAGCCGGTGCACGGGCCAGACATGGTGGCCCAGCTGGTCGCGCAGCGTCTGCATGACGAAGCGGGTCTCCTGCGCATCCAGGCCCGTGCGATGCACCAGCCAGCCGGCGGGTTTGTAGACCACGACCATATGCTCGTCCTGCCAGAGTATGTGCAGGGGTGGATTGGCAGAGCCGTCGGATAGGGCGGTATCGGGCATGTGGAAGGCAGACAGAAGAGGGCGAGCCGCACTCTAGCGCACAGTGCAATGCTTTGCTGACCAGGGTCTGCCTGCCGACAGGCCGCTTCGTGGCCGAAAATCGGTGCGGGCCGCTCGACGTCGGCTCATTTTTTTTGAAGTAGCTGCCAGCGCTTGACAGATCAATGCTGGCCGTCATTTGGAGGCTTGATCTTGTGTCTGTGATGTTCAAGGGCGTGGTGGTTTCGGTCTTGGCGTCCGTGCTGTTCGCCTCGCTGTATTACCTCTCGCCTTTTCTCGCCCCGCTCGATGGCGAGCAGATCTTTGGCTGGCGCGTGCTGGTGACGTTGCCCTTTACCACGGCCCTGCTGTTCGCTCTCAAGGAGGTGGCTGCGGTACATGCCTTACTGGCGCGAGCTCTGGCCCAGCCCCGCTTCGGGCTGCTGCTGGTGCTGAGCTCGGCGCTGCTGGGCGTGCAGCTCTGGATTTTCATGTGGGCCCCCATGAACGGACGCGCGCTGCCGGTGTCGCTGGGCTATTTTCTGCTGCCGCTGGTGATGGTCGTGGCCGGGCGTGTGCTGTTTGCCGAGCGTCTGACGCTGGGCCAGAGCCTGGCTACGCTCTTGGCGGCTGCGGGCGTGGCACATGAGTTCTGGCAGGCCGGCGGCATGTCCTGGGAGACCTGGGTGGTGGCTCTGGGCTACACGGTGTATTTCTCGCTGCGCCGCTGGCTGCAGACCGATACCCTGGCCGGTCACTGGATAGACATGGCGCTGCTGGTTCCGGTGGCCATTGTCTTCACGCTGCGCACGCCCGACAGTTGGCCGCTGGTGGCGGGTCATCCGACGCTATGGGGCCTGCTGCCCTTGCTGGGCATCGTTAGCGCCGTGGCGCTGGCGCTGTACATGATTGCCAGCCGCTGGCTGCCGCTAGGCCTGTTCGGTCTGCTGTCCTATGTGGAGCCGGTCCTGCTGGTCGTGGTGGCCTGGCTGCTGGGCGAGAGCATGGAGCCGCAGCAGCAGACCAGCTATGCGCTGATCTTTGCCGCCGTGGGCCTGCTGATTGGCGACGGCTTGCGGCATTCATGGCGTGGGCGTTCACACACATCGAACTGAGATTGCTGCAGTTCCAGCCCCAAGTTGGTGCATCACAGGGCAATAATTGAAGTTTTGTTTTGTTTGAAGGAATAGCTCGTCATGGCATCGACCCCATCCCCTATCCGCGTTGCTATCGTCGGTTACGGCAATCTGGGCCGCGGCGTGGAAGCTGCTGTCGCCAAGAACCCCGATATGCAGCTCAAGGGGATTTACACCCGTCGCGACCCTTCCCAGCTCCAGCCCCTGAATGCAGGTACGCCTGTGCATTCCATGGATGTTTTGCTGTCGCACAAAGGTCAGGTCGATGTGCTGATTCTCTGCGGCGGCTCCAAGGACGATTTGCCCAGACAGGCGCCCGAGCTGGCTGCCCATTTCAATCTGGTCGACAGCTTTGACACCCATGCCCGCATCCCCGAACACTTCGCCAATGTGGACAAGGCCGCTCAGGGGGGGCAGTGCACGGCCCTGATCTCGGCCGGCTGGGACCCCGGAATGTTCTCCATCAACCGCGTGCTCGGTGAAGCCCTGCTGCCTGACGGCGCTACCTACACCTTCTGGGGCAAGGGCCTGAGCCAGGGCCATTCCGACGCCATCCGCCGCGTGGAAGGCGTGGCCGGCGGCGTGCAGTACACCATCCCTGTGGAAGAGGCCGTCGACAAGGTGCGCTCCGGCGTGCGCCCCGAGCTGTCCACCCGCGAGAAGCACCAGCGTGAATGCCATGTGGTGCTCAAGGATGGCGCAGGCGCTGAAGTCGTGCGCAAGACCATTGTGGAAATGCCTCACTACTTCGACCAGTACGACACCACGGTCCACTTCATCAGCGCCGAGGAGCTGGCCCGCGACCATGCCCGCATGCCGCATGGCGGCTTTGTGATCCGCAGCGGCAACACCAGTGCCGAAAACAAGCAGGTCATCGAATACCGCCTGCAGCTGGACAGCAACCCCGAGTTCACTTCCAGCGTGCTTGTGGCCTATGCCCGCGCCGTGCATCGCCTGGCCCAGGCTGGCCAACATGGCTGCAAGACCGTATTTGACGTGGCCCCTGGCCTGCTGTCGCCCAAGAGCGCCGAACAACTGCGTGCGGAGCTGCTGTAAATCAGCCGCCGCGATCAGCAAAAAGCCTCGCAGGGTCTGCGAGGCTTTTTTGTGTCGAAACGGGTTGCGGCGTCAATTGTCCGATTATTGGCAGCTATTGATTTTTAAGTGCTTGCGGGGGGCTCGAGGCCGCTCACGCGCGCCGCATCTTCGAGCCTGTCCACATCGCGCAGGGGCTTGAACAGTGTCATCCAGCCACCCACCACGCCCAGCGTGCACAGGCTGCCCAGAATGGCGGCGGGAACTGCGCCAAACCAGGACGCGCTGCTGCCTGCGCGGAACTCGCCCAGCTCGTTGGAGGAGCCGATGAACAGCATGTTCACTGCATTCACGCGGCCGCGCATATGGTCGGGCGTGGAAAACTGCACCAATGCGCCGCGAATATAGACGCTGACCATATCGGCTGCACCGGCCACGGCCAGTGCCAGCATGGACAGTACAAACCAGTGCGAGAGCGCAAACACCAGATTGGCCAGTCCGAATACGGCCACGGCCGCAAACATCACCTTGCCCACGCGGCGGTTGATGGGGCGCGAGGCCAGCCACAGGCCCATGCAGACCTCGCCTGCGGCCATGGAGGAGCGCAGCAGGCCCAGACCCTGCGGGCCGACCTGCAGCACCTCATGCGCATAGACGGGCAGCAGGGCCACCACGCCGCCCAGCAGCACGGCAAACAGATCGAGCGAGATGGTGCCCAGGATGATGGGGCGGGTGCGCATGAAATGCAGACCTTCGGCAAAACGTTGCCACATGGTGGTTTGAACGTCGAGGCCGATCCTGGGGCTGGCAAAGTGCACTGGGACCTGGCTCAGCAGGACCGCGCCCAGAAGCAGAGCGACGCCGCAGACCGCATAGGTCAGCACGCCGCCGCCGAGTGCATAGAGCAGGCCGCCCAGCACGGGAGCGGCAATCGCCGAGATGCGCATCAGCATGCTGTTGGTGGCCAGGGCCTTGGCCAGCTGCTCGCGGGCGACGATCTGCGGCAGCAGGCTTTGCAGCGCCGGTCCGCTGAAGGCGCGGCTGCAGCCAAACAGCACCAGCACGGCGTAGATCCAGTGCACATCGTGCGCTCCGCTCTCGGCCAGCAGCCAGAGCAGGCCCGAGCAGACTGCGGCCACCAGCCAGCTGATGCCAAGCAGGCGCTTGCGGCTCATGCGGTCGCTGAGATCGCCAGCGGGAATCAGCAGACCCGCCATGGGCAGGAACTGCGCCAGCCCGACATAGGCCAGAGACAGAGGCTCGCGCGTGATGTCGTATACCTGCCAGGCCACCACCACGGCCTGCATCTGCTGGGCAAACATGGCAAGCATGCGTGCCAGCACGAAATTGACAAAAGCGGGATCGCGCAATGGCGGGATGGAGGCGGCCTGAGGCGCTGTAGAGGTGACGGGGGTGGACAAGGTGAGATCCGTGAGTGCGGCTGGGGAGGCGGGAGTTGGCCTGGGCCGACTTCCTGCCTTGGCGACCTGAAATGTCAGAGGGCCGAGTATGCGCGATCGCCTTGTTCTCTGCAGTGCCTGTGGCCGTTATGAGCATTCACTTCTGCTGCGGTTCATATCCGGCAAGCAGGCTGCGGATTGACCTTCATGCCATGCAGGAGAGAAGCCTTGTTTGTCAAAAAATGTTTACCGACGAAGGCATGAGTCACTTTCCCACACGCAAAGAAACAGCGGCGATTCATCATAGCTTCACACAAATGGTTTTGCGTTATGAATAGCGAAGCTTTCTCTCAAGGAGTCACATCATGTCCATGCTTTCGATGCAATACGCAGGAACTCTTCTGGGCCGCGAAGCAGTCATTGAATTCCCGGACAGCCAGGCCCAAGTCCGCTACACCGCCAGCGGTCAGATGCGCTGGCGCGTGGTGGACTCGCAAGGGCATATTTCCGAGGGCTGCGAGAACCTCAGCTATTTGCAACTGAGCGATCACCTACATTTTTTGAACTGGATCGAGAAAACCGGCTTCACGGTCAGCCAGGTCATTGACTCGGCCAAGGGCACGGTGCAGGCTTTCTGGTCCTATGCCGACAACCAATGCGAAAGCGGCCATCGTTCTTCCATGTTTGTGGAAGGTCGTTTCCGCCTGCGTTGAATCTTCCGGCTCTTGCCCGGGGCATGGAGCCGGGGCACGAGCCAGCTCAATGATTTGTGTGTGAGGTCAGTGACTTTCCTCTCTTGCCGACATCCGAAAGGTGTCGGCTTTTTTCTCCGTGAAACATTGCAGGTTCAACCGTTCCTGCGTATTTTTTGATCGCAGGGGCCGAAGTCAATGCCTGTGCGGCCTCGCCCTGTTTTTCCGAGGCTTGTCCACAGGCGGCTCCACAGACGCTGGGCATAACCTGCAATCCTGTTTCCCGAACTGCGGCGTTCAGAAAACATTGCCTAAGTATTTATTGCCAAAAGAAAATCGTCCTCTGGCAACGAATTCGATTGATGGAGCGTGGTGCGTGAAACATCGGCGTTGAATGTACGCATGGAAATAGAAAAGCCGGCACCTGGGCCGGCTTCTTCAATGCCTGAACGCAGGCTTACTTGCGCTTGTCGGCGATGGCCGAGGACACCACCATGTCCAGTACATAGACATAGCTTGAAGCATCGGCGGGTACATTCTGGCGCTTGAAGCGATTGATGCGCAGCACGTTGCTCACACCGGCTTCGTGCTTGTAGCCTTCAATCTCGCTATAGAAGTTCTCCCACTGGCCGGTATAGGTCTTGACGCCGTTGTCGCCGTAGCGGATCTCGCGCACCTGCAGACACTGATGGCGTCCTGCACCTGCACTACAGGCCTTGCGCTCGGGACCGACCTCGAGAAATATGCGTTCGGGAGCGCTGCCGTATTGGGTCTGGGCGGTGGGCTTGCCGTTGAGCTGCCAGCGCGTGCCATCGATGAACTGCAGCGTCAGGCGAGGCTGTTCAGTAGTGGAGCCGCCGAGCTGCACGTTCCACTGCTTGGCCGTAGGCAGAATGCGCGCAACCTTCTGCTCCAGCATCATCAGCTGGTTGTCATTGCAGGCGCGCAGGGTGCTCATGCCGCGCTGCAGATTGATGCGCTGGCCTTCCACGGTGTAAGCCGACGAGATGACGTTGCACAGATTCTTGACGACAACGCGCTGGTCCACGAAGTCCAGCTCGATAGGTGCCTGGCTGGAGCTCAGAAACCAGCTCTGGTCCTCATTGCCAGCTGGCGTGAAGGCCTCTTGCAATTTCCAGTGGTAGGCGGTCAGCGACGCGGCATCGCCTGCGGGGCCTGTAGGGCCGGGCTTGCTTGCACCGCCGCCGCCTGTCGTACCGCAGGCGGCAAGCGTCATGGAAGCAACAAGGGGAAGGCACCAGGTCCAGCGAAATTTCATAGGGTTTCCTTAAGGTGGAATAGAGGAATACGGCAAACCGTGTCAGCAGAAACAGAGTCTCGCTGACCATATCAGTTCCCTGCGGGTTGTATCTGACCTTAACCCAACGTTGCTGTTGTTTTGCGCTTCGACAACCTCAGAGTGTCAACAAATGCTGCACGCTGAAGGGCGGAGAAATCAGATGTGCTGCTCGGGCGTGAAGTCGCTGTAAAGATCGAAAAAATCCGTACGTCTAGACAGCGCTTCGTCAAATTAGTCTTTGCCAAGCTGCTACGCTTCGAAGGTTCGGGCCATGAAGAAACTATGGCCCAGGCATCAAGGAGTTTCTGTGCGCTTAGGTGGTGTTGCTTTGTTTGGGCTGAATTGGGGGCGGCTGGGTTCTGTGGGCATATTGGCGGGTTTGCTGGGGGCATGCTCGGCCACTGCACCTCAGCATATGCCGGTTCAGGAGACTTTCGACTCCAGTTCCACGTTTTCCCGCGGCTTTGATGCGACACCGGCACAGACCTGCGAGGCCGCGCGCCGCGCCTTGCTGAGCCAGGGCTATATCGCCACGGCCAGGACGCAGGAGCTGATCGAAGGGCGCAAGAACTTCCAGCCCAATACGGAGACCAATCTGGAAATCAATTTCCGTGTGGTCTGCGTGCCGCAGACCAGCGACGGCCTGGTCAGTCTGGGTTTTGCGACAGCGTTGCAGGATCGCTATTCGCTCAAGAAGAGCGCAACCTCGGCCAGCGTGGGCGTGAGCGCTCTGGGGTCGCTGTCTCTGCCGTTTTCTTCCAGCAACGATTCCCTGGTCAAGGTGGGCAGCGAGACCATTTCCAAACGCAGCTTCTACGACAGTTTTTTCGAGCTGGTGGAGAACTATCTGAAGCAGGATCAGGATGCGCCATAGTTTCAAGCAAATCAGCCCGTAGTGCTTGACGGATATACGCTTTAGGTCCTGATTTGATAGCAATAAAGTAAAAAGCGGCTCCGTGAGCCGCTTTTTTATCAGCGAGATCCGTTCAGATGAACAGCGCCGGATCCACCATGGCGCGGTTCAGCATCACGCCCCAGTGCAGATGGGGGCCGGTCACGCGGCCGGTGGCTCCGACCTTGCAAAAGGCATCGCCTGTCTGCAACTGGTCTCCTGGTCTGCAATCCACCTGGCTCAGGTGGCAGTACATGGTGAGCAGGCCACCGCCATGGTCCAGCCAGACCGTGCCGCCGTTGAAGAAATAGTCGCCCACGTCGATCACCTTGCCGGGCAGCGGTGCGCGCACCGGCGTGCCCGTGGGGGCTGCAATGTCCATGCCGCTGTGCGGATTGCGCGACTGGCCGTTGAAGACACGGCGCAGGCCGAAGCTGCTGGAGCGCCGACCCGGCACCGGCACGCGCATGTGCAGGCTGCCGGAAGGCAGCGGCTCGGTGAAGGTGGCCATCACGGTCTTCAGGTGGGCGGCCTCGCGTTCGTAGCGGGCATTGTCTTCGGCAGACAGGTCCACCGTCTTGGGCGAGACCTTGAGGCGCTGCTCCACATACTGTTTGTCGCGCACCGTATAGCTCATGCTGCGCAAACGGCCGTCGGTCTTCACGCCAATGCTCTGCTCGCCCGGTGCGGTGGCAAGCGGTATGCCCACGATTGCGGTCCATTCGATCATATCGCCCACCACCAGAACCTCGGCCTCTGCGGCCGTGACCAGGGGGCGTGCGGAAGCCGGGCCCAGCGACAGGCGTGCGACGCCGCCGGGAACCCGGCTGTCCTGCGGCCATAGCGCGCTGTCCGAGCTGGCGCTGCGTGCCGCCCAGGCCGGTGCGGCGGCAAACAGCGCTGTTTGTGCCATCCATTGCAGCAGGCGACGGCGTTCGGGCGGGAGAGAGGGGCTGGTGAGGTTTTCGGTCGGCATGGTGCTTATCGGGTTGTGCAGGCATTGTGCTGCATTGCTATCGATAGCGGAGCTAAAGGCGATACAGACATGTGAGCTTTACGCTGGTCATGCCTTGAAGACCGGCTGCGGGATCAGGGCTGGCGCATGCTCCGGGCCAGGTCCAGCTGTCCCCGCTGCTCCAGAGCCTGGACCGCGCCAAGCCGGTCGCGCTGCTGCTTGTTCTGGCTCAGCTTGAACTTGGCTTCCAGGCGGTCGACAGTCATTTCCAGGCCCACGATGGCGCCGAGCATGCGTTGCAGGTAGTCGGGCGGAGCGTCGCTCATCTTCCATGGGGCCTCGGCATTGTTGCTGGCCTCGTGGCGGCGGGTGAGCCGGCCCACCACGCCGCGCACGAACTTTTCATCGTCGCGCACGCTGATGCGGCCGTGCGCGTGGACCACACGGTAGTTCCAGGTCGGCACCTGCTCGTGGGTCTCGTGCTTGCTGGGATACCAGCTGGGAGAGATATAGGCCTGCTCGGCACGGAAGATCACCAGCACGGGGCTGTCGTCCCGGATCTGCTGCCACACAGGATTGGCGCGTGCCACGTGGGCGATCAGTCGCAGCATGCCATCCTCGTCCTGCAGCAACTCGAACGGCAGGTGATTGGCATCCAACCCCGCATCGGACTGGGTGACCAGGCAACCCAGCGGGTGAGCCTGGATCAGGGCATGCAGGGCGGTGGGGTCGTCGACCTTGAAATGGCTGGGGTTGTACATGAAGGCTGCTGCAATGAGTGGTGCAAAAACGAATGAGCTTTTATGAGCTTGTTTATACCGTCATGCAGGCTGCGCGCCGAGAAGCCGCCTGCATGACAGGCGGCATGGCACGAAGGCGAGTGGCGTTTCAGCGGTGCTCTCGATCCCCGCGCGAGCGGCCCTCGGAGCGCGCCGCTTGCATGCGAGCCTGTTGCTCGGCCTGGTGCTGCTGAGCCTGCTGCTGGTGTTGGGCCTGTTCCTGCGCCCGTTGTTGCTGCATCTGGGCTTGCTGCTGGCGTTGCTGTTGCTCACGAGCCTGTTGCTGCTGCATTTGCTGCTGGCGCTGAGCCTGCTCCTGGGCACGCTGCTGCTGCATTTGTTGCTGGCGCTGAGCTTGTTCCTGGGCGTGCTGCTGTTGCATCTGCTGCATCTGGGCCTGCTGCTGGCGCTGCTGTTGTTCACGGGCCTGTTGCTGCTGCATTTGCTGCTGGCGTTGAGCCTGCTTCTGGGCGCGCTGCTGTTGCATCTGGGCTTGCTGCTGGCGCTCCTGCTGCTCTCGGGCTTGCTGCATTTGCTGCTGGCGCTGGGCCTGTTCCTGGGCGTGCTGCTGTTGCATCTGCTGCATCTGGGTTTGCTGCCGATGCTCTTGCTGTTCACGGGCTTGCTGCTGCATTTGCTGCTGGCGCTCCTGCTGCTCTCGGGCTTGCTGGATTGGCTGCTGGCGCTGGGCCTGCTCCTGGGCGTGTTGCTGTTGCATCTGCTGCATCTGGGCTTGCCGCTGCTCCTGCCGCTCGCGGACTTGCTGCATTGGCTGCTGACGCTGGATTGGCTCCTGTGGGCGTTGCTGCAAGGCTTTCTCCGTCATGGCAGCCTGCATCTGTGGTGCCTGCGGCGGATGGCGATCATGTGGGGCTTGCGGCTGCATCAAGGCATTGCCATTGGATGCGCGCGGCCCGCCTGAAGCCTGGCTGGGGCCCTGGGCAAAGTCCGGCCGCCCCTGAGGCTGTGTCGCCAGGGGGCTTGATGCTGGTTGGCGCTGGTTCAGGACATGGCCGCCGGCTGCGAGGGCGGCGGCACCGACGGCTGCGCTCGCTGCTGCGCTCGCGGCCATCGTGCCCGGCGCTGTAAGGGTGCCTGCAGCCTGGGGCTGCCCGGCTGGCCCGCGGCGTTCGCCTGAGGCATTTTCATGAATGTTGTTGATGTAGGTGTTGTCCGTGCGATGGATGTTCTGCACCACGGTTCGCGACTGGGATATATAGGTTGTGTTGTTGTAGACCACGGCCGGGCGTGCCTGCGGGGGCGGGGGACGTTCGCCGTGACGCCAGGGCCTTTCGGGGTCGCCCCAGTGCATATTCCAGGCATTCCAGCCCCAGGACGGATGCCTGTCCATGGACCCGGCCAGCACGATGGCGGTGCCAAAGCCCAGCAGGCCGGCCATCACGGGCATGCCGGCCACGGGAGCCGGAGGCGGCACCTCCACATAACGGTAGCCGCCATATACGGGCAGCGGCTGACCGTAGACCGCAGCCGGGTCGTACTGAGGAACGTAGACCGTATCCACCTGGGAGGGGCTGATTTCAATGAACTGCTCCGGTGGCTCTATGACCGGGTCGGGCAGCGGTGTGACCACGGCTCCTGGCGTATAGGCCACGGCGGCGGGCGTGGACGCCAGGTTGACCTTGAGCTGGCTGGAGGTCTTGAGCGTGCCGGCCTTGTAGGCCCGACTGCGCATGACCTGTATGGCGTTCATCACATCCGAGGGATCGTTGTAATAGGCCTTGCCGAGCGCCGTGGTCCAGGGCAGGTTGGAGGCCAGCTGTTCCAGCACGTTGGGGAACTGGGTCAATGATTTGACGGACGGGTCCCAGTTCTGGGCGTTGACGGCATTGCTCAGCGCCGTCTTCTGCAGTCCGGGGTTCTGCCCCAGCCAGGTTTCGGCGGCGCTGATCTGGTCTGGATAGGTGGCACCGGCCAGGATCTGGGCCACCAGCTTGTCCGGGTACAGCGCAATCGGCGCCACCATCCGGTAGAGCGCGTCTGCATCGGGCGGCACATAGGCTGCGGGCTGAGGCTGGGCGGCATCGAGCGTGGCGACCGATGCCGAGGCCGGCGGTGCACTGTCCGCCTTGATCGGTGAATCCTTGTCGTTGCACGCGCTCAGCGCCATGGCGGCGGCCAGGGCTATCACGCCCGGGTGCCAGAGACGGGCGACCGTGTTTGGCTGCAGTTCCGGCTGCTCAGGCCGGGTCCGGGGGAAATGCGACATCTGACGCTCCTTGCGCCGCGCCGTGCAAATCACGGTGCTTTGGCGGATGCTGTTTTAACGCCAGTGTTGAGCCGTTGTTGACAGAGTGTTGTAAGCAAATAAAGCGTGTGGCTGCAGGCCACGCTCCACAGGAGAATATAAATCTTGATAGCTTATTTCGCAGTGTAGGTAAGGCTTGAAGGCTGAAAATACCAACAACTTTGGGCAAAGCATGCAGAGGGCGGTTGCTCGCCTGTATCTCCACGCTCGGGGCATTTTTTCCATGAAAAAGGCCTGCGCGAGGCAGGCCCTGGAGCTATCCGCGAAGCAACGCACCGGTTACATCATTCGGTCATGGTGCCCATGAGTGTGCTCGTGCCCATGGCATCCAGTGGCTTGCCGTTGACCTGGAATTCACCCTTGGCATAGACGATCTCGGTGCGCATCTTGCCGTCCTTGTCTTCGAAGATGCCTTGCTCCTTGAGCATGTCCAGGCTGGCTTGAGTCTGGGCTTTGGCGGCTTCCTCGATATCTTCGGGCTTGTACTCGCTCTCGCCTTCAAACACGGCCAGTAGGCTGGAGCGCCTGCGCGAGAGCATCATGTTTTCCATGAAGGGCTTGGGCATATCGGCCTTGAGGCTGACCTTCAGGTCCTGCAGCAGAGTGCCCATCTTCTCGCCATCGCCCAGATACTGAATGGCTGCCGCGAACTCGCTCACGCCGTCGGGGGTGCGCATGGACAGGCGTTTGAGCTCGATCACGGGCTGGCGCGCCAGGGCCTGTGTCAGCGACTTGAGCA
Source organism: Comamonas thiooxydans (assembly GCF_002157685.2). Taxonomy (NCBI): domain Bacteria; kingdom Pseudomonadati; phylum Pseudomonadota; class Betaproteobacteria; order Burkholderiales; family Comamonadaceae; genus Comamonas; species Comamonas thiooxydans. Next base: position 4,160,922 of record NZ_AP026738.1, on the reverse strand, counting down.
TTTTCTCGCGCAGATCGCCGCTGCGCTGCTCCTCGGCATCTTCGTCGTCAGTGGACTCGCCGAGCAGCGGGTTCTTGCGCTTGCTCATTTCCACGACCTGGTTGATCCAGTTGGCATCGACATTGTTGAACGCCATGTCCAGCACCAGATCGTCAGCCTGTTTGTCTTCGAGCTTGGCGGTCTTGATGCCGGTCTTGAGCGTCATCTCCACCACCTCGCCCTTGAGCACGGTGTCCGAATCCATGGTGATGCCTTCGAAGTGGCTGGCAGAGTTCTTGCCTTCCTCTTCCTGCTTGGTGGCGGCAATCTTGGCAATCGTCATGGCAAACGGGCCGGTCCAGAACTGCTGTCCCGGGGGCTGCTTCATGTCGAAGCGCATATCGGCCTTGTCCAGCGTCACGCTGCCTTCCTCGTCCTTGAACTGCAGGCCGGCAAAGCTGCCCGTGCCCTTGGCGGCCTTCATGTCGGCGGGCATGTCCCAGACGATCTTCATCCCGCCCCAGTTCATTTCGCTGTCCTTGATCTTGCTGCTCACAGCCGGCGATGTCATGACGTTGGAGCTGCTGCGGCCCCAGCCGACCTTGGTGTCGACTTCCAGCGGCGAGCGGCCGTTGAGCGCGGTCTTCAGCGCCGGATCCGTGTCCTCGGGAAGATTGAAGCTGGTGTGAATCTCGGCGGCATGGCCCAGGGGCAGCGGACCATGGCTGATCTTGTGCTCGGCGGTGAACTGGACGGGCTCGTCGCCGCTGTCCAGGGTCCATACCGTTTTGGCGGTGGAAGAAAAGGCGCCGCGGTCATAGCTGGTGACCTGAATCTTCACGCCATGCTCGCTCCATTTGTCCAGGCCTTCGGTAAAGCTCTGCTGCAGCTTGCCGCCCATGTAATAGCTGGTGCCCAGTGTTCCTGCCACGATCACGGCGACGGCCGCTGCAATGCCTGCTCCTGCTTTCCTGTTCATTCTTGACCTTTGATGAAAATAAAAAATCCGCGAATGAATTGCGGATTGGTAATGTTGTGGTGAGCAGGATTCTAGAAAGAAAATAATCAAATGCTCTGAATTTCAGAACATTTTATGTAAATGCTTTTCAAGTATTAAAAATCAATACCGGCGGTATTTATTTCAATATGTAACCAGAGTCCATAGGGCGCTATCCATTTTTCGATCGGAGAACCGAATAGCTTTTCCCGAGATAAATGCCGCGGCGGTTTGCGTAATAAAAAAGGCTGCCAGTGAATCCTGGCAGCCTTGCTGAAACCGGCTGAAGTGTTTACTTGCCCCAGCTGTCCTTGAGTCCGGTGATCTTGTTGAACACGGGCTTGTCGCTGCGGTGATCCTTGCGGTCGGCCACAAAATAGCCAAAACGCTCGAACTGGAACTTGTCGTCAGCCTGGGCCGCCTTGAGCGAAGGCTCCACATAAGCGGTGACCACCTTCAGGCTGTCGGGGTTCAGCAGGCTCAGGAAATCCTTGCCGCCGGCATCGGGCTGCGGATCGGTGAACAGACGGTCGTACATGCGCACTTCGGCCTGCAGGCCATCGGCCACGCCCACCCAGGTGATGGCGGCCTTGACCTTGACGCTGTCGGCACCCGGTGTGCCGCTCTTGGTATCGGGCACCACGGTGGCCAGCACCTTGGTCACATTGCCATCGGCATCTTTTTCGGCGCCCGTGCATTCGATCACATAGCCGCCCTTGAGGCGGACCTTGTTGCCGGGGAACAGGCGCTTGTAGCCCTTGGGCGGCACTTCGGCAAAGTCCTCGCGCTCGATCCACACTTCGCGGCCAAGGGTGAAACGGCGCTCGGGCACGGTTTTACCTTCTGCCGCGTGGGGCAGGGCGGGCAGGTGGCAGTCCTCCAGATGCTCGGCGCTGCCAAACACCTCGGCCCAGTTGCTGAGTTCGAGCTTGACCGGGTCCAGCACGACCATGGCGCGGTGGGCCTTGTTTTCCAGGTCTTCACGCAGGCAGCCGTCCAGCGTGCCGTAGTCGATCCAGGCGTAGTCCTTGGTCACGCCGATGCGTTCGCAGAAGTTGCGGATGGACTCAGGCGTGTAGCCGCGGCGGCGCAGGCCGACCACGGTGGGCATGCGCGGGTCGTCCCAGCCGGTGACGAACTGGTTGTCCACCAGATGCTTGAGCTTGCGCTTGCTGGTGATCACATAGGTCAGGTTCAGGCGCGAGAACTCGTACTGGCGGGGCTGGGGGGCGTCGATCAGACCGCCTTCGCGCAGATGGTTCAGCAGCCAGTCATAGAAGGGGCGCTGATCCTCGAACTCCAGCGTGCAGATGGAGTGGGTGATGTGCTCGTAGGCATCCTCGATGGGGTGCGCAAAGGTATACATCGGGTAGATGCACCACTGGTTGCCGGTGTTGTGGTGTTCGGCATGGCGCACGCGATAGATGGCCGGGTCGCGCAGATTGATATTGGGCGCGGTCATGTCGATCTTGGCGCGCAGCACGGCGGCGCCATCGGCCAGCTTGCCGTCCTTCATGTCGGCAAAGCGCTGCAGGTTTTCGGCCACGGAGCGGTCGCGGAAAGGGCTGTTCACGCCGGGGCGGGTGAAGTCGCCGCGGTTGGCCTTCATCTCGTCGGCCGACTGCTCGTCCACGTAGGCCAGGCCTTGCTCGATCAGGTAGACCGCACAGCGGTACATGAAGTCGAAGTAATTGCTGGCGAAGTAGAGGTTCTCGTGTCCGTCGACATCCTTCCAGTCGAAGCCCAACCAGCGCACGGCATCGATGATGCCGTCCACATATTCCTGGTCTTCCTTTTCGGGATTGGTGTCGTCGAAGCGCAGATGGCAGACGCCGCCGAAGTCGCGGGCCAGACCGAAGTTCAGGCAGATGGACTTGGCATGACCCACGTGCAGATAGCCGTTGGGCTCTGGCGGAAAGCGGGTGCGGATCTTCGCTTCGTCGACCTGGCCGCTCTGGTGATGCTGGGCATCGCCGGGCGCGCCGCCCCAGTGACGGGCGGCATAAGTGCCCTTGTCCAGATCCGATTCGATAATCTGGCGCAGGAAGTTGGTTGGCTTGACCGCTTCAGGGGCGGCGTTGTTGGATTTGGAGGCGTCAGCAGAGCTCATTGCACCATTTTAGGCCGGCTGCCATGACCTCATGTCGATCAGCGGACACTGCAGCTTTGCCTCGTGTGCATTTGGACACAATGTTTTTGAGGAACCGTGCCATCCTGACGGGACTCTGAAACGTTATATCCCCAAGGGCCGAAGGCGCTGCACAGATCTGCAGGCTTGCCCTCGGTGACTCATAAACAGAGGAGAGATTGTGATGTCCAGAACAACTTCCCCCCGCATGGCCAAGCTGCTTGCCGCTGGCTCTATCGTTGTGGCCGGCCTGATGGCTGCCGCAGGCGCCCAGGCGCATGGCGGCGTCAGCCTGTCGGTCGGCATCGGCGTGCCCGGCGTGGCCGTGGGCGTCGGCGCTCCCGTTTACGCCACGCCCTATGTGGCGCCGGCCCCGGTCTATATGCCGCCACGCCCTGTCTACTATGCGCCTCCGGCACCGGTCTACTATGCGCCGCCGCCTCCCGTGTACCGTCCCGCACCCGTGATGGTCGTGCCCGGCCCTATCTATTACGGTGGCGGCCCGCGCTGGCGTGGTCATCACCATCATCACTACCGTTGATGGCATCGATAACAGAGTCCTGAAAGACTCTGCACCACGGACGGCTGCCCAGGCAGCCGTTTTTTATGCCCGCAGGCCGGGTGCCGCGCTCGCATAATCCGGGGCAGTCCTTAAAAAACAGGAGAGTGCTTCCGTGAAAACCGTCTACGTCCTCAATGGCCCCAATCTCAATCTGCTGGGCATGCGCGAACCCGCCATCTATGGCTCGGCCACGCTGGTCGATGTGCGCCAGCTTTGCGAAGAGGCCTGTGCACGCCATGGCCTGAAGCTGGAGTTTCGCCAGAGCAACCATGAGGGCGAGCTGGTGGACTGGATTCACGAGGCAGGCCGTTTGCACGCCAAGGGTGAGTTGCAGGCGCTGATCATGAATGCAGCGGCCTACACCCATACCAGTGTGGCAATTCTCGATGCCGTCAAGGGCACGGCCGTGCCGCTGGTGGAGTTGCACATCAGCAATGTCCATGCGCGTGAGAGCTTTCGCCACCATTCCTATCTGTCGGCCACGGCGCGTGCCGTGATGTGCGGCTTCGGCGTGGCAGGCTACGGCCTGGCCATCGATGCGGTGGCGCAGTGGTGACATCGGCGGTTGAAGCAGCCTGTTCGCTGGAGCAGGTCTCGCAGGAGCTGGGGGTTGAGATACCGGCAGCCATTGCCCGGCTGCAGGCCACGGCGCAGCGCGTGCAGACCCGGCTTGGAGATGCTGCCGGCAGCGGCTTGATGGTCTGGCATGGCTGGCAACCCCCGGCCGGGGTGGCGCAGCGTGGCCTGCCGCTGGTGCTGCTGCATGGCGGCAGCGGCAGCTGGACGCATTGGTTGCGTGTGATCGAGCCGCTGACCGAGGCGGGCTACAGCCTGTGGCTGGCCGATCTGCCGGGTTTTGGCGAATCCGATGGCGTGCCCGGCGGCATGGATGTGGACACCATGCTGGAGCCTCTGGCCTGTGGCATCCGGCAACTGCTGGGCAGTGCCGATATGGGGCCGGTCTGCGATCTGGTCGGCTTTTCCTTTGGCGGCATGACCGCCGGTCTGCTGGCCGCCGAGTATCCGGAGCTGGCCCGCAGGCTGGTGGTGGTAGGCGCTCCCGGCATGGGAATGACCGAAGGCCGCAGCGTGCGCCTGCTGGGCTGGCGCCACCTGCAGGGGCAGGAGGCACAGATGCAGGCCCATCGCCACAATATCGCGGCCCTCATGCTGCATGACGCGGCGCTGATCGATGAGGAAACGCTGGCGCTGCATGCGCTCAATGTGGCTCGTGACCGGCTGCCGCGCAGACGGCTGTCGCGCACCGATGTGCTGGCCCGGGCTCTGACCCGTATCAAAGTGCCGGTGGCGGCGATCTATGGTGAGCATGACCCTCTGTATGCGGGCTGCCTGGCCGAGCTGCAACTGCTGATGCAGCGCCAGTGCGGGGGGGCGCTGGACTGGCATGTGATGCGGAATGTCGGCCATTGGGTGCAGCACGAGGATCCGGCCACCTTCTGCGCCGCACTGCAGGAGGCTCTGTCGTGAGCAATGCCGCCGTCTTCGAGCTGACCGAGGCCGATGTGCAATGGAGCGCCGTGCGCGCTCAAGGCCCGGGCGGCCAGAATGTGAACAAGGTGGCCAGCGCCGTACATCTGCGCTTTGATGTCCGGGCCTCGCGTCTGCCGCCCGATGTGCAGCAGCGCTTGCTGGCTTTGGGCGATTCGCGCATCACCACCGATGGGGTGGTGGTCATCAAGGCGCAAAAATACCGCACCCAGGAGCACAACCTGTGGGATGGGCTGCAGCGCCTCAATGCGCTGGTGGCAATGGTTGCCAGGCCGCCGCGCCCGCGCAAGCCCACCAAGCCGACCTGGGGCTCGCAGCAAAGGCGCCTGCAGGGTAAAAGCCTGCGCGCCGGCATCAAGGCATTGCGCGGGCGGGTGCATGACTGAGCTTGTGTAGCGGCAAAGCCACGCTCAGGCCAGTCAACTGTATCAAAAGGCATGCGCGTACCCTGTCGGGCCGAGTGCGGATCGGTCAGTCGGCTGCGGGTCTGCGCTATATTGTTTTGATAGCTGCAGTCGCAGAATGCAAAAGCGCTACAGCCTGTTTCCCATCAAATTCCGTGCTGCCTTCGGGAGTTGTCCATGAGCACATTGCCTTTGACTTATCTGGAGCGGCCCGCGCAGCTTGACGCCGGCCGGCCTGCCTGGCTGCTGGTGCTCATGCATGGCGTGGGCAGCAATGAGCAGGACCTGTTCGGCCTGGTGCCCTATGTGCCGCCGCAATTTCATGTGCTCAGTCTGCGTGCGCCCTTTGCCATGGGCATGGGCGCTTATGCCTGGTTTCAGTTCACTGTGGATGCCGATGGCACGCGCCATATCAATGTGCCGCAGGAGCAGCAGGCGCGCATCTTGCTGCAGCAGACGGTGGAGCAGGCCGCGCAGCAACTGGACATCCCGCCCGAGCGGGTGGTGCTGGGAGGTTTCAGCCAGGGCGGCATCATGAGTCTGAGCCAGTTGCTGACCCAGCCACAGACCTTGCGTGCCGCACTGGTCTGGCACAGCCGCCTGTTGCCCGAGATCGCGTCGCTGCACGCGCCCGCTGCCGCATTCGAGGGCAAGTCGGCCTGGGTCAGCCACGGCACTTATGACAATGTGATTCCGCTGACCAGCGCCCATGCCGTGCGTGATCGCCTGGCCTCCTTGCCCTTGCAGCTGAGCTATCACGAGTATCCAGGCGCCCATGAGATCCGGCCCGAGGAACTGCGCGCCAGCATGCAGTGGCTGCAGGATCTGACGCAGGCAGTGGAGGACGTCGGGGGCGAGGGCGATCAGTGACCGGCGGTCTTTGAAAACAGATTGATCACCAGCACGCCCCCCACAATCATGGCCATGCCGGCCAGAGCGGGGGCATCGAGCTTCTGGCCCTGCCAGAAATAGGCAACGGCCGAGACCAGCACGATGCCCACGCCGGACCAGATCGCATAAGCCACGCCTGTGGGAACGGTGCGCAGTGTCAGCGACAGCAGATAGAACGAAATCGCATAGCCGACCAGGGCAACAGCGGTGGGGCCGAGCCTGGAGAAGCCTTCCGACCTGGCGAGGAAGGAGGTGGCAATCACCTCGCAGATGATGGCCAGGCCCAGATACAGGTAATTTGTCATGCCGGGCACTTTAGTGCGGCTGGGGCCGGGCTGGTTCCAAGACCCCGGACCGCTTCTGGCCGTTATTGCCAAAATCCGGCAACTGTGCGCGCCTCGCCGAGGGCAGGCAATACGCGCGATTTGCCGTGCTTGATCAGATGGCTGGGTAGTCGCCTGTGCCCTCGGGCCAGGGCGTCAGCACCTCGAACCCGGCCTCCGTCACCAGCACCATATGCTCCCACTGGGCGGACAGCGATTTGTCGTTGGTGATCACGGTCCAGCCGTCAGACAGTTCGCGTGTGGCGGCCTTGCCGGCGTTGAGCATGGGTTCGATGGTGAAGATCATGCCGGGCTGCAGCACCAGTCCCTGGCCGGGCGTGCCGTAGTGCAGCACCTGAGGTTCGTCGTGATAGACCTTGCCGATGCCGTGACCGCAGTACTCGCGCACGATGGAGAAGCGCTCACGCTGGGCCACGGTCTGGATGGCATGGCCCACATCGCCCAGCGTGGCTCCGGGCTTGACCGCGCGGATGCCGGCCACCAGGGCTTCATAGGTGGTGTTGACCAGGCGCCTGGCCAGATTGCTGGGCTGGCCCACGTAGTACATGCGGCTGGTGTCGCCGATCCAGCCTTCGGGCGTGGTCACTGCGACGTCGACATTGACGATGTCTCCGTCCTTGAGGACCTGCTTGGCATCGGGGATGCCGTGGCAGACGACGTGGTTGACGGAGGTGCACACGGTCTTGGGGAAGCCGTAATAGCCGACATTGGTGGGCGTGCATTTCAGCTCGTTGACGATGTAGTCGTGACAGATCTTGTCCAGCTCCTCGGTGCTCACGCCGGGCTGCACATGGGGCGTGAGCATGGCCAGCACCTTGGCGGCCAGGCCGCCGGCCTTGCGCGAGAGGTAGATGTCGGTGGCGTCATGAATGGGCACGACTTTTTGTTTGCCGCGCTTCATTGCATGCCTCCTACCAGGCGCACGGGACGGGGGCGGCGCACGACTGTGTCGGCCTCATGAGCGCTGGCAGGCTGCAGTTCACGCTCGGCTTGTTGCAGCAGCAGGGCGCAGATGCCTTCGTAATTGAGCTGGGGGTGATGCTCGGCCAACTGGCCTACACGCAGCCAGTGCTCGGCCTGGGCATTGATGGAGCGGCCGAGGGCCGCGCTGGAGACACGAATCTGGTCGTGCAACTGGTCTGAAATTTTGACGATTCCCATGGTCGAGCATCATAAGGTCTGTATACGTTTCGTATATTGACAAATGCAAATTGCATGGTTGGAGCCGCGGTTTTGCCGTTGCTTGACAAGCGCTGTTCGTCGAATGGAGTTTTAAGGCCACGTCGTACGACATGGCGCTCAAGAAGTTGATAGCGCTCCACGCTTGATTGGCATTGCTTGCAGCCAGGGTTATTCAGAAAATTGAAAGCTTTCAAGGCAGACCTTGCATTCGTACAGCACAAGTCTTATAAAAGATATATATCATCAGTATCTGCCTTGTCCATATTGAGTTTCCTGCTATAAAAATTGAAGAACAATCAATGCGTGCCAGATATCTTGGGATGTTCTGGCGTCCGGTCACAACAGACGCAGAGTCAGGGTCGTTCATGGAAAACGCAGTCAATCAAGCAGAGCAGGGCGAGCAGCCCGTCATCGAATCCCGGGAGCCGCAAGCTCGAAAGCCACAGCCTCCACGCGATGGACATGGGGCCCGCATCGTGGTCGTGGGCGGTGGCGTGGCGGGGCTGGAAGTGGCCACGGCCCTGGGCAAGCTCAAGAGCGAAAGCATCGACACGGTGACGCTGGTGGACAGCGACTCCGCCCATGTCTGGAAGCCCATGCTGCACACGATTGCCGCCGGCACCCGTGATCTGGCCCAGCAGCAGACCACTTATCTTGCCCAGGCCACCGATGCCGACTTTGCCTACCAGCCCGGCGAGATGTGCGGCCTGGACCGTGAGGCACGCGAGATTCTGCTGGCCCCCATCTATGCACCCGATGGTCGCGAACTGGTAGCGGGTCGGCGTCTTGCCTATGACAAGCTGGTGATTGCGGTGGGCAGCGGCGCCAACGACTTCGGCACGCCCGGCGTGCATGAGCATTGCTTCATGATCGACTCGCGGCGCAAGGCCGATGCCTTCAACCAGGAAATCCGGCTGCGCATGGTGCGCTGCATGACCAGCGGGGAGCAGTTGCAGGTTGCCATCGTGGGCGGCGGTGCCACGGGGGTTGAGCTGGCGGCAGAGCTTGTCCAGCTTGCAGAAAGTGCCACGGCCTACGGCGCATTGGGTGAGGCGGCCAAGTTCCGCATCGTGCTGATAGAGGCAGGCTCGCGCTTGCTGCCCAGCTTTCCCGAAGAAATCTCCGAAGCCACGCGAGTGCGGCTGCAGGCCCTGGGCGTTTCCGTGATCGTCGGTGGCCGCGTCAGCCGTGCGACCGAGCAGGGTTTCGAGCTGGCCAATGGCGAGTTGATTCCCGCCAGCCTGCGTGTCTGGGCAGCCGGGGTCAAGGCGCCGGAATTCCTGATGCAGCTGGGTTTGCAGACCACGCGCAGCAATCAGCTGCTGGTCAATGACGAGATGCAGACCAGCGACCCCGATATCTATGCCCTGGGCGACTGTGCCAGCTATACCTTGCCGGGCAAGCAGGAGGCCCTGCCTCCCACAGCCCAGGTGGCCCACCAGCAGGCCCGCTATCTGATCGAGACCCTGCCCCATGTGCTGGAGCGTCCCGGTGCCAAACCCGTAGGCTTTGCCTACCGCGACTTTGGCGCGCTGGTGTCCCTTGCGCATTACGACGCCTATGGCTCGCTGGGAAAGTTCGGCCTGTTCAATGGCGGCGTGATCCGTGGCCGCATGGCCATGCTCAGCCACATCATGCTGTACCGCTCGCATCAGGCGCGGCTTTACGGCTTCTGGCGTGGCGGCCTGCTGTGGCTGATCGACCTGATGAATGCGCGGCTGCGGCCCTCCATCCGCCTGGACTGAGTTACAAAAATCCTTCGATGGGCAGCCAGCTCAGCACCCGCACCATGAAGCGCTGCCACTAGCTGGTGCCGGGGTCGGCACTGAAGGTCTGGGCTTCATGGGGCGGCTGCGGATTCTGGCCCGTCCAGCTCAGCCCGCCTTGCGCGTCCAGTTGCACCTTGTAGGCCATGCGCGGCAGGTGCTGATCCAGGCTGGTGCTGACCTGCTGGCTCAAGGCCGGGTCTTTGATGACCACGCCCATTTCTGTGTTGAGCATGGCCGAGCGCGGATCGAAGTTGAAGGAACCGACAAAGAGCTGCTTGCCGTCAACCGCGAAGGTCTTGGCATGCAGGCTGGCGCCCGAGCTGCCCGTGGTGGCAGAGCTGCCGCTCAGCGCGGCAGGTGACGGGACTTCGCGCTTGGGGGGCTTTTCGGCAGGCTCGCTTCTTGGTGTCATGTCCGGCCCGGTGGCAGCGGGCTGGCTGCGCAGATCGATCTGGCGGCGCATCTCGTAGAGTTCCACGCCCATCTTCAGCAGCGGCTTGCGGTATTTCTCGTAGCCCGCGTGCACCACGGCCACATCGGTGGCCTCCAGGCTGTTGGTCAGAATGCGTACCCGCACGCCTTGCTGGCGCAGGAGTCCAAAGGCGTCGACCCCGGCCCGGGTGGGCACGAAATAGGGCGAGACCACTTCCAGCAACTGCTGCGGCTTGCCAATCACCGGCTGGAGCTGGGACAGCAGCAAGTCCTCGGGCGCGGCTTCGCGCAGAACCTTGGCCGGGTCGTCGCTGACCAGGGTGGTCTCGGCCCATTGCAGCGGCAGTCGACCCGCCAGCAAGTCGGTGCTGAAGCGGCTGCGGCCCACGGCCTGCACATAGGCCTGTGACTCCGGGCGGTTCACATCGGCGTGCAGGCCTGCATAGACTTTGTCCACGGCCTGCTGTGGCATGGCGGGCAGCAGGCTGGCTGCCGGGTAGGCGGAGGGGCTGTTCCAGTAACGGTCGAATTCCGCTGCCACCTCACCCACCACCGAGCCTGTGGCCACCACATCGAGGTCGGCGAACAGCACGCCATCGGAGGCAGCAAAGTACTCGTCGCCGATATTGCGCCCGCCCACGATGGTGGCGGCGGAGTCGGCCGTGTAGCTCTTGTTGTGCATGCGCCGCTGGGTGCGCGCGAAGTCCGTTACATAGCCGATCACCTTGGGCGTGCGCAACGCGAAGGGATTGAACAGCCGTACCTCGATCTGCGGATGCTGGTCCAGGGCGGCCAGCATGGCGTCCATGCCGCCGGTGCCGCCATCGTCCAGCAGCAGGCGTACGCGCACGCCGCGGTCTGCCGCGAGCAGCAACTCATCGAGCAGCAAATGACCTGTGGTGTCGTTGCGCCAGATGTAGTACTGCACGTCGAGCGTGCGCTGCGCGGCCCGGGCCAGCAGGGCGCGGGCGGCATAGGCGTCATGGGCATCGGCCAGCATGTGAATACCGCTTTGCCCCGGATGCGCCTGCTGCAGCGGCTCCAGAGCCTGGCCGAGCCGGGTTTGCAGGGCCTGTTCGGCACTCAGAGCCTGCGTGGCAGTGCGATCCGGCAGGGGCGGCAGACCGCAGCCTGTGAGCAGCCCCGCGATCAGCAGGGCGGCCGCCGTACCGCGCCACAGGGGAAGTTCGGGTCTCGAGGCCTGTGTGTTTTGCATGACCCGAGTATGCCGCAGCGCATCAGGCGATCTTCACAGGGCCGGGGCGGCGATCTTCCACCACAAAGCGTGCCAGCGTATAGAGGCTGCTGTCGGCCTGGAGCGGGTTGCTCACGGCGCGCAGCTCGGTGCTCATGGACTGCGGCGTGATCTCCACGAGGCTGTAGCCGCGCTCCTCGCAGCGTGCGAAAACCACCTGGGGGTTGTGGGCCACGATGGCATCTACCCTGGCCTGCGTCGTGCCGCTGTGCGAGCTGATGGAGGTGCCGCAGAATTCGCTGGCGATCACCGGATTGGCCTTGTCCGGAGCCTGATCGGCCTGGGTTGCAATGGCGCAGACATAGTTCTGGTGAATGTCTCCACCGAGCAGCACGCTGTTGCGCGGCTGGCTCTCGGCAATCTGGCGCACCAGGCGTTGGCGGGCCTGAGGGTAGCCGTCCCAGCTGTCGGTCGATTGCCGGCCATTGGGATGCTTGCGGGCCGCGAACAAGGTGGTCTGCACCACGGTGCTCCAGCGGGTGGCCTCGGCCCTCTGGCGAGCATCGTCCTGCAGCCGCCGGGCCAGCCAGCGCTCCTGATCCCAGCCCAGGAAGCTGCGTGCCGGATCTTGCAGGGCAGGGCATTCGGCTGGGTCCACGGTGCCAGTGCTGGCCTTGCCCTCGGGGCGGCAGGCCTGCAGATCGCGGTACTGGCGGCCGTCCAGCAGATGCAGTCTGGCCAGCTTGCCCCACTGCAGGCTGCGGTACAGCGCCAGGCCTTGAAAGTTGCGCTGCAATGCGCTGTCACGCAGCGGCATGTTTTCATAAAAAGCCTGCCAGGCTGCCATGCGCCTTGCTAAAAAGTGAGCGCTGTCACCGCGTCCGTACTGGGCGACATAGTCGTTTTCAACCTCATGATCGTCCCAGATGACGGACCAGTTGCACGCGGCATGGGCGGCCTGCAGATGGGGGTCGCTCTTGTGCAGTGCATAGCGGTCGCGGTAGTCCTGCAGGGTCTGGGCGGTACGCAGCGGCTGTGGACGCGCCAGTCCATCGGGCTTGGCCGGTTGCGCATATTCATAGATGTAGTCGCCGAGGAACAGCACCAGATCGGGCGAGGCCTGCGCGACATCGGTCCAGGCGCTGTAGAAGCCATGCTCCCAGCGCTGGCAGGAGGCCACGGCCAGGCGCAGCTTGCGCACATCGGCGCCGGCCGCCGGGGCGGTGCGGCAGCGTGCCGTGGTGCTGAAGGCGTCCCCACAGCGGAAGCGGTAGAAATACCAGCGGTCAGGGCTCAGGCCGTTGACCTGCACATGGACGGCATGGCCCCATTCTGCCCTGGCCTGTGTCTGCCCATGGGCCACGGCCTGGCGGAACTGGGCATCATGGGCCACTTCCCAATGCACGGTCTGTGCTGCCAGGTCTGGCGCGGTCGCCGTGCCCAGGTAGTCCAGAGGCGCTGTGAGCCGTGTCCAGATCAGGATGTTGTCGGGTTCCGGGTCGCCGCTGGCCACTCCCAGGGTGAATGGGTTGTGGGTCAGTGATTCCGTGGCTCGGGCCCAGGCGGGCAGGGCACCCACGGCCGTGGCAAGGCTGGAGGCAATCAGAAAGCGCCGGCGCTCCGGCGCAGGCGCGTGAAGAGGAGAAAACATGGCGATGCTGCGGTGTTGGGGTTTTGTAGCCAGTGGCTGGAAGTATCTCCCCGACCCCACAGGCATCGCCGCGGTTTACCGCAGCTTTACGCGTTGACCAGCACCAGCTTGCCTTGTACTTGGCGCGAGCCCATGCGTTCGTAGGCGGCGAACAGCTCGCTCATGGGCATGGTGCGGTCGATCACGGGCTTGATCCTGCCCTGGGCCCACCATTGCGACAGCTCCTGCATCATGGCGGCATTGTTCTGAGGCTCGCGCTTGGCGAAGTCGCCCCAGAACACGCCGACCAGGGAAGCGCCCTTGAGCAAAGGCAGGTTCAGCGGCAGCGAGGGGATGGGGCCGGAGGCAAAGCCGATGATCAGATAGCGGCCGCGCCAGGCAATGGAGCGGAAGGCAGGTTCGGCAAAATCGCCGCCCACGGGATCGTAGATCACGTCGGGTCCCTTGCCGTCTGTCGCTGCCTTGATGGCTTCACGCAGATCGCCCTGGCTGTAGTTGATGGTGACGTCCGCACCTTGCGCCTTGCACAGCGCACATTTTTCGTCGGTGGAGGCAGCTGCAATCACCCGGGCACCGGCCGCCTTTGCGATCTGTATGGCTGCCGTGCCCACGCCGCCCGCCGCGCCCAGCACGAGTACGGTCTCTCCGGCCTTGAGCTGACCTCGGTCCATGAGTGCATGGTGGGAGGTGGCATAGGTCATGATGAAGGCGGCGGCATCGACAAAGGGGAAGTCGGCCGGCAGTGGCATGCACATGGCGGCGGGTGCCAGCGTATGCGTGGCGAACCCGCCCGTGCCCGAAAGACAGGCCACATGCTGGCCCACCTTGAGATGTTTGACACCTTCGCCCACGGCCTGCACCACGCCGGCGTATTCCGAGCCCGGCACAAAGGGCAGGGGCGGCTTGATCTGGTATTTGTTCTGCACGATCAGCAGATCGGGAAAGTTCAGGCTGGCAGCCTTGACTTCCAGCAGCACCTGGCCGGGGCCGGGCTGCGGTGTGGGCTGCTCGGTCCATTTCAGTGTTTCGACGCCGGTGGGGGTGGTGCAGAGCCATGCGTGCATATCTTGTCTCCTGATCTTCTTGAGGTGAGATTGGGGGGAATCGGCTCGCAGATGATAGAAGTGTGGTGCGAATGCCGCGTGTCTCTGTCGTGACCTTGGAGCCGCCTACAATCCGCCTCATCCATGAAGATTCTTATTTGCAATGACGACGGCTTCCAGGCCCCTGGCATCGTGGCTTTGCACGATGCGCTGCGCACCGTGGCAGACGTCGAAGTAGTGGCGCCCGAGCACAACAACAGCGCCAAGTCCAATGCGTTGACGCTGAACGCGCCGCTGTATGTGCACCAGGCCTATAACGGCTTTCGCTACGTGAACGGCACGCCCGCAGACTGCGTGCATATCGCGCTGACCGGCCTGCTTGGCTACCGGCCCGATCTGGTGGTCTCGGGCATCAACAACGGCGCCAATATGGGCGACGACACGATTTACTCGGGCACCGTGGGGGCGGCCATGGAAGGCTATCTGTTCGGTATCCCGTCGATTGCCTTCTCGCAGGTTGACAAGGGCTGGGCCGAACTGGAGGCGGCAGCTGCCACGGCCCGTCAGATGGTTCAGGAGATGCTGGCCCAGCAGTTGATCGGTACTGCTCCCTGGCTGTTGAACGTGAATATTCCCAATATGCCGCTGCATGCACTCAAAAGCGTCAAGCTGTGTCGCCTGGGGCGCCGTCATGCGGCAGAGCAGGCCATTCAGCAGCAAAGCCCGCGCGGCGAGACCATGTACTGGATCGGTAGCGCCGGCGCAGCCAAGGATGACTCCGAAGGCACGGACTTCCATGCCACGGCCCATGGCCATGTCTCCATGACGCCGCTCAAGGTCGATCTGACAGATCATGAAAACCTCGGCTATTGGGCGCAGACGGCCAGCAAGCTGGCAGGTCCATCCAACACATCGGCGGCCGCATCGTGAGCGAGCGTCGTCCGCCTCAGGTGCCGGGCTGGATTGCACGTTCCGTGCAGACAGGCACCAGCGCGGCGCGGCCGCCTGTTGCTCCCAAGCCCCTCAATCCCTTGCGTGTGGCCGCTTCGCCCGTGGGCGTGGGTCTGGATTCCTCCACGGTGCGCTCCCGCATGGCCCAGCGCATCGGTGCGGCCGGCGTCAGCAATCCCGCCGTGCTGCAGGCCATGGCCACGGTGGAGCGCCACCGCTTTGTCGACAGTGCTCTGGTCAACCAGGCCTATGAAGACACCAGCCTGCCTATCGGCCTCGGCCAGACCATCTCCAAGCCCAGCATCGTGGCCCGCATGATCGAGCTGCTGCTCGACTCCGATGCGGCCCGCAACGGGCAAGGGCGCGTGCTGGAGATCGGCACCGGTTGCGGCTACCAGGCGGCCGTGCTGTCCATGCTCACCAAAGAGGTTTATTCGATAGAGCGGCTGCGTGGCCTGCACGAGAAGGCGCGCAGCCATCTGCGCCCCATGCGCCTGTCCAATGTGCATCTGATCCTCGGTGACGGCATGGTGGGTTTTGCCAGTGGCGCGCCCTATGCGGGCATCATCTCCGCTGCCGGCGGTGATGTGGTGCCGCAGGAGTGGTGTGATCAACTGGCGGTGGGCGGGCGTCTGGTGGCTCCGGTCGTGGTGGGTGCGGGTAAGCAGGCACTGCTGGTGATTGACAAGAGTTCACACGGTTTTACGCAGACAGTTTTGGAAGCAGTCAACTTTGTCCCTCTAAAATCGGGGATCGCCTAGAAGGGAATAGCTTATGTTGGTATCGCGAAGTCTTGGTGCATGGGGAACGGCCGTGCTGGCAGGTGTCATCCTGGCCGGTTGTGCTGCCCAGGCAAACAGGGCTCCTGTGGAGGATCGCGGACAGTCGGCCTCCTCGTCTTCAACTGTGGACGTCAAGTCGCTGCCCGGCGCTGAAAATGCCGGCAAGCCGGGTTACTACACCATCAAGCCTGGCGACACTCTGATCAGGATTGGTCTGGAACACGGCCAGAGCTGGAAGGACATTGCTCGCTGGAGCAATCTGGACAATCCCAACGTGATCGAAGTCGGTCAGGTGGTGCGCGTGGTGCCGCCAGGACGCGAGGCGCCCGCCGCATCGTCCGGCTCGGGCCGCGGTGTCGCGCCCGTGGTTGTGGGTGGTGGCAGTGCCGCAACGACGACCACACCCGTGACTCCCCCCGCAGCAACTGCAACGCCCGTGCCTGCTACACCGGCCACGCCTGCAACCAGCCCGGCGCCTGTTGCCAAGGGAGCCGATGATGTGAACTTCATCTGGCCTGCCAGCGGCTCGCTGATTGCCGGCTTCGACGAGCAGCGCAACAAGGGCTACGACATCAGCGGCAAGGCCGGTGATCCCGTGGTGGCGGCGGCCGATGGCCGTGTGGTGTATGCCGGTGCCGGCCTGCGTGGCTACGGCAATCTCATCATCCTCAAGCACAACAACACCTATCTGACCGCCTACGCCCACAACCAGTCGCTGCTGGTCAAGGAAGATCAGGCCGTGAAGAAGGGACAGAAGATTGCCGAGATGGGCAGCACCGATGCCGATCGCGTCAAGCTGCACTTCGAAGTGCGTCGCCAGGGCAAGCCTGTCGATCCTTCGCGTTATCTGCCTTCACGTTGAGCATGGCCTCGCAACGCAAGCAAGCCGCACAAGCCCCTGCCCCGCAGGGGCTTGTGCCTTCTGACGCGGTCGAGCAGAGCTGGGACGAAGCAGCCGAAGACGCCATTGCCTCGGCGGAGGTCGAGAACCGCGAACTCATGGTCGGCACCGAGCATCACGGACAGCGTGTGGACAAGGTGCTGGCGCTGGGGGTGTCGGAGTTCTCGCGCAGCTATCTGCAGCAATTGCTGGCCGATGGTGCGGTCACGCTCAACGACAAGGTATTGATCAAGCCCTCGGTCAAGGTGGCCGTGGGCGATCGCCTGCGCGTGGAGATGCGGCCCACCCAGCAGAGCATGGCTTTCCAGCCCGAGGCCATGGATCTGCAGGTGGTCTATGAGGACGAGGATCTGCTGGTCATCAACAAGCCTGCGGGTCTGGTGGTGCATCCGGCTCCCGGCAACTGGACCGGCACACTGCTCAACGGCCTGCTGGCGCGTGACGAAAAAGCGCGCCAGGTGCCGCGCGCCGGCATTGTTCACCGGCTGGACAAGGACACCAGCGGCTTGATGGTGGTGGCGCGCAATCGCAGCACCATGGATGCGCTCATCAAGATGATTGCCGCGCGCGACGTGAGCCGTCAGTATCTGGCGCTTGCCCACAAGCAATGGGGCAGCCGCAAGCGCCGCGAGGTCGATGCTCCGATCGGCCGCGACCCGCGCAACCGCCTGCGCATGGCGGTGGTGGACCTGAATCTGCATCCCGGCAAGCAGGCGCGTACCGACTTCGATCTGCTCGATGGTGATGCAACTCACAGCCTGGTGCGCTGCACGCTGCACACCGGCCGCACGCACCAGATCCGGGTGCACATGGCTTCGCTCGGTCATCCGCTGATAGCCGATACGCTGTATGGCGGCCAGCCCGAGGGCGGACTGGAGCGCCAGGCGCTGCATGCCTTCAGGCTGGCCTTCGAGCACCCTGTGACGAGAAAGCCGCTGGTCCACTATGCGCCGCTGCCACAAGACATGGCCGGTGCACTGGATTTATGGGGTCTGCGTTACAATCTGCCGGAAAGCCTCTGACCATCACTCGCATGGCATCTTTGGGGCGCTTCCCTCTCTTCTTAGAATCAGGCGTCCCACCGCAGTCGGTGCGACAGCCGCTCCCGAAACGCTGCGCCCATGAATACGGTAGATGCCAAGCGGGTTCTTGAAACAGCATTGATTTGTGCCCCGCAGCCTGTAACGCTGCGGGAATTGCGCTCACTTTTTGATGATGTGCTGGGCTCGGACACGGTTAAGGATTTGCTGCTGGATCTGCAAAAGGACTGGGCCCTCAAGGGCGTGGAACTGGTGCAGGTGGCTTCTGGCTGGCGTTTCCAGAGCCGGCCCGAGATGCGCGTCTATCTGGACAAGCTTCACCCCGAGAAGCCGCCCAAGTACACGCGGGCGACGCTGGAGACGCTGGCCATCATTGCCTACCGTCAGCCGGTCACGCGGGGTGATATCGAGGACATTCGCGGTGTGACCGTGAACAGCCTGATCATCAAGCAACTGGAAGATAGAGGCTGGATCGAGGTCATCGGCCACCGTGAAACCGTGGGGCGGCCCGCGCTGTTTGCCACCACACGCCAGTTTCTCGATGATCTGGGTCTGCAGTCGCTGGATCAGCTGCCCATGCTGGAGGAAACCCAGGCCCAGCAAAGTCTGTTCAAGGCGCTGGATGGGGAGGTGGGCGACCAGACCGCCGTGCCGGAGGCCGGGGCCGAGGGCGCCCAGCGCCAGGAGGGCGTGGAGGCCGCAGAGCCGGCCGAGGTCGCTGCGGATACGGATGTCGTGACAGAGTCCGATGCGGCGGAGAGTGAGATCCTGGGTGCCCCAGATGAGGAAGATGGCGCCGAGGAGCTGCCGGATACCGATGCCGACCCTGTGGCGCAAGCGCCTGCAGAGCTTGTGTCGGAGCTTCAGCCCGAGGCGGATGCGCCAGAGTTGGAGCCATATCCGGACCAAGTGCAGAGTGATATTGAGCAAGATGCTACTGAAGAGATAGCGATTGAGCTGCCGGATTCGGAGCCAGGGCCGACTGAGGCGCCGCCAGCCGTGAGCAAGCCCAAAGCGGCCAGGCCCGCCAGGACTGCCAAGGCGGCAGAGCCGGAGCCCAAACCGGTGGCCAAGAAAGCCGGGCGTACCGAGTGGGTGGGCCTGAAGGCGTTTCTCGAGGATGACTACGGCAGCGACGACGAGGCCGAGGACACAAATACGAAAGCGCGGGCCGACGATGCCGTCGGGTCGGCAGAACAACGAATTGTGGAGGATGGCGATGGCGTCATCCCCGAAGGAAAACTGGAATGAACAACGAGACATCGAACCCGATGCCCGAGTCCGCAGCCGCTTCGCCCGAAGCCGAGCCGGTCAAGAAGACTCGCAAGCCCCGCGCAGCCAAGGCCGATGGGGTCAAGGATGCCACCGAGGCCAAGAAGCCTGCCGCACCGCGCAAGCGCGCCGGCGTCAAAAAGGACGCTGCTGCCGAGGCCAAGCCTGCGCGCAAGCGAGTGACCAAGCCCCGTACCGAAGAAGCCGTGGCCGTCGAGGAGCCGGTTCAGCCCGTGGCTGAGCAGGAGGTGGAGGCCCAGTCCCAGGACCATGACGCAGCAGATGCCGTCGTTGCGGAAGTGGCTGTGGAGAGCGCTCCCGCTCCTCATGGATCCAAGGGACGCAAGGGTCAGAACATCGACTTTGCCGATGTGATCTCGGGCGATTTCGACGACGAGGAAGAGAATGGCAGCGCCATGCCCGCCAAGCGCGTGCTTGCGCCCCAGGTTGATTCTCCCAAGCTGCACAAGGTGCTGGCCCAGGCCGGCATGGGTTCGCGCCTGGAGATGGAGCAACTGATCCTGGAAGGGCGCATCTCGGTCAACAACGAGCCTGCCCACGTCGGCCAGCGCATTCAGTTCGGCGATATCGTCAAGGTCAACGGCCAGCCCATCCGCTTCCGCATCGACCCGCCTCCCGCACGCGTGATTGCCTATCACAAGCCCGTGGGCGAAGTGGTGACGCATGACGATCCGCAGAACCGCCCCACGGTGTTCCGCAAGCTGCCCAAGCTGCAGCATGGCAAGTGGCAGTCGGTGGGGCGCCTGGACCTGAATACCGAAGGTCTGCTGCTGTTCACCAGCTCGGGCGAGCTGGCGAACTCGCTCATGCACCCCCGCTTCGGCCTGGAGCGTGAATACGCGGCCCGCGTGCTGGGCGCGCTGAGCAAGGAAGAAAAGCAGCGTCTGCTGGACGGCGTGCAGCTCGAAGACGGCGAAGCCAGCTTTGGTGCCGTGGAAGATGGCGGCGGCGAAGGTGCCAACTGCTGGTACCGCGTGACCATCTCCGAAGGCCGCAACCGCGAAGTGCGTCGCATGTTCGAGGCCGTGGGCCATGCCGTCAGCCGTCTGATCCGCATTCGCTACGGCGCCATGATGCTGCCGCGCGGTCTCAAGCGCGGCGCCTGGGTGGAGCTCGATCAGGCCGATATCCAGGCGCTGATGTCCGCAGCCGGCGTCAAGGAGCGTGCTCCCGTCGAGCGCAACAACGGCGGCGCCCGCGGTGCCAACAACCGTGGCGGCCGCAACAACCGCAGTGGCGGTCGTGGCAATGGCATGAATGCCGATCGCGCACCCCAGGGACGTCGTGAAGGCGGTGGCCAGCGCCGTGGCGAGTGGGACGGCAATCGTCCGGCACCTAGCGGCATGCTGGGTGACAACCCGCGCAACAAGTCCGGCGGCCGCTCCGGTGGCTCGGGCCGCTCGCAGGGGGGCGGTCAGCCCGACCCCATGCGCACCTCGGTGGGTTATATCGGCAGCGACAGCCTGTCGCGTGCCCGCCAGAACGCCAAGCGTCGCCCTGGTGGCGGCGGTGGTGGCGGTCGCCGCGGCGGTCGCTAAAAAGGCATCCGTAAGGATTTGAGTGCTGCCCGGACTTCAAGGTCTATGGCGGCACCGCTAAAATCAACTGTTTTGCTTTTTCGGCAAAAACCCATAGTAACCCTGATTAGGAAATAATCATCATGGCTATCGAACGTACCCTCTCCATCATCAAGCCCGACGCAGTTGCCAAGAACGTGATCGGCCAAATCTACGCCCGCTTCGAAGCTGCTGGCCTGAAGATCGTGGCTGCCAAGCTGGTGCACCTGTCGCGCGGCGAAGCCGAGCAGTTCTACGCTGTGCACGCTGCTCGTCCTTTCTTCAAGGATCTGGTGGACTTCATGGTCTC
The DNA here is from genome assembly GCF_002157685.2 of Comamonas thiooxydans. NCBI lineage: Bacteria > Pseudomonadati > Pseudomonadota > Betaproteobacteria > Burkholderiales > Comamonadaceae > Comamonas > Comamonas thiooxydans. The sequence goes on along the minus strand of NZ_AP026738.1, from coordinate 4,140,003 downwards.
CGGCCCCGTGATGATTCAAGCTCTGGAAGGCGAAAACGCCATCCTGAAGAACCGTGAACTGATGGGCGCCACCGACCCCAAGAAGGCCGAGAAGGGCACCATCCGCGCCGACTTCGCCGACAGCATCGATGCCAACGCCGTGCACGGCTCCGACGCTGCTGAAACTGCTGCTGTGGAAGTTGCCTTCTTCTTCCCCGGCATGAACGTGTACTCGCGTTAATCCACGCTAGCTTTACAGCATGCTCTCGCTGACGCCAGCGCTTTGCATTCGTGCAAAGCGGGTGTCAGCACTTGAAGATGCTGGCCACGGCGTGGCAAACACCGTTCGCAAGACGCCTCGCCACATGCCGATATGACTACTAATTTGCTTGATTTTGACCTCGAAGGCCTGACCGCTTATTGCGAGCAGCTCGGGGAGAAGCGTTTCCGTGCGACGCAGCTGTTCCGCTGGATTCACCAGCGTGGCGCATCCGATTTCGACCAGATGACCGATCTGGCCAAGTCCCTGCGCGAAAAGCTCAAAAGCCGGGCCCACATTACCGCTTTGCCTGTGGTGACCGAGCATGTCTCGGCCGATGGCACCGTGAAGTGGCTGTTCGATGTGGGTGACGGCAATGCCGTTGAATCCGTTTTCATTCCTGAGGACGACCGTGGCACGCTGTGTGTCTCGTCCCAGGCCGGTTGCGCCGTGGGCTGCCGCTTTTGCTCTACGGGGCATCAGGGCTTCAGCCGCAACCTCAATACTGGCGAAATCCTTGCCCAACTCTGGTATGCCGAGCATTCGCTGCGCAAGCGCTTCGGTACCGAAGATCGCATCATCTCCAACGTGGTGATGATGGGTATGGGCGAGCCGCTGCAGAACTACAGTGCGCTGGTGCCTGCCCTGCGCGTGATGCTGGACGACCATGGCTATGGCCTGTCGCGTCGTCGCGTGACGGTGTCCACATCGGGCGTGGTGCCCATGATGGATCGCCTGTCGCAGGACTGCGCGGTGGCGCTTGCGGTGTCGCTGCACGCACCCAATGATCCGCTGCGTGACAACCTGGTGCCGCTGAACAAGAAGTACCCGATTGCCGAGCTGCTGGACGCCTGCGAGCGCTATCTGGAGTTCGCGCCGCGTGACTTCATCACCTTTGAATATTGCATGCTCGACGGCGTTAACGATCAGCCTGAGCATGCGCGCCAGCTGATAGAGTTGGTGCGCGCGCGCGGCGATGGCAAGAGCTGGTGCAAGTTCAATCTGATCCCGTTCAATCCCTTCCCTGCTTCGGGTTTGCTGCGCTCGCCTTCGGCTCGTGTGACCGAGTTCGCTACGTTGCTGAGCAATGCCGGCATCGTGACCACGGTGCGCAAGACCCGGGGCGACGATATCGACGCGGCCTGTGGTCAGCTCGCGGGCGATGTGAAGGACAGAACTCGCGCCGCCGAGCGTATGGCCAAGCAGCGTACTATCCCGCTCAAGCAGGTGTCTTGACGGAGTTTTGAATAAAGGACAATCAATGAGGGCAGTGGTACAGCGACCGGTTTGGCAACATTGGGGCTTGTTGGCCCGGTGGGGGGTACCGGTTGCGGTTGCGGCACTTGTGGGTTGTACTTCGACAACGACCACCACCACTTCCTCTACGTCCGTCCCCCAGGCTTCTGTGGTTGGCACGGGCGGGACCCAGGTCGCCGATGCCAATCGCCGTGCACAGATTCGCCTGGAATTGGCTGCCAATTACTTTCAGGCCGGGCGCCTGGATGTGGCCATGGATGAGGTGGGGCAGGCCTTGGCTGCCAAGCCCGATTACGCCGATGCATACGGCCTGCTGGGCCTGATCCTCATGCAGAACCAGGACTGGACGCAGGCGGAGATCGCCATGCGCAAGGCCGTGGATCTCAATCCGCGCGACGGCAACCAGATTCACAATTACGGCTGGATGCAATGCCAGCAAAAGCATTTCGACGTAGCCCAGCAGTGGTTTGATAGAGCCTTGCAGGCTCCGGGCTACCGTGAACAGCCCAGGACCCTGCTGGCCAAGGGCATGTGCTACCAGCAGGCAGGACAGTTGGAACTGGCCTACCAGAACATGTTTCGTGCCTACGAGATGGATGTGGGCAACCCCGCCGCAGGCTACAACCTGGCAAATGTGCTTTGGCTCAAAGGTGATCTGAAGAAGGCGCAGTTCTACATCCGGCGCTTGAATAACAATAGCAACCAGGCCAGTGCGGAAAGCCTCTGGCTGGGGATCAAAATAGACAGGGCATTGCACGACGACATTGGAGCGCGTCAACAGGCCGATCAGTTGCGCGAGCGTTTTCCTCAATCGCGTCAGTGGCTGGCCTATGAGCGTGGAGCTTTCAATGAATGAGGCTGCGGTGGAAGAGGAAACTATGCAAAGCGAAGAGCAGGTGCCAACTCAGGGGCAGGCCACGGCCGGGGTCTTGTTGCGTCAGGCGCGGGAAGCAGCCAGGATGCAGTTGCCCGTGATGGCTGCGACATTGAAGGTGCCGCAGCACAAGCTGGAAGCGCTGGAGGCCGATGACTATGCGGCCTTTCCCGATCATGTGTTCATGCGTGCTCTGGCCATGGGAATGTGCCGGACCTTGCATATCGATGCCGAATCGGTGCTGGCCAAGCTGCCACGCACCGAGATCAAAAGCCTTGCCAAAACAGGTCCTGGCATCAACGAGACCGTCAAGGTGCGCAGCAGCTTCAAGGTCACGGGTACACCGCTGGACTCCGGCAACAGCAGCTCTCGCAAGATTGCGGCAGGCGTTCTGATTCTGCTGGCGGCTGCCGCTGCCGTGTACTTTGTGCCATTCCAGCAGATGGTGGACGGCGCCGATGGGGCAGGCGCGCCAGCGCCGGCTCAGGCCCAGTCTGGCCAGGCGGCAGCGGTGAGCGCTCCGGCTGCAGAACCGCTTGCCCAGGCCGAGAGCGGCGCACAGGGCAGTTCTGCCGTCCCTGCGGCGCCGGTGACAGAACCTGTGTCGGTTGCTGCTGCGGCCGGCATGCCAGGCGACAGCGCTGCAGCAAGCGCTCCCGCACCTGTGGCAGCTGCCCAAACCGCAGCCCCGGCAACCGAGGCGGCTGTGCCCGTGACCGGCGCTGCCGGCCTGCTGGTGCTGAAGGTGAATACCGGCCAGTCCTGGGTCAAGGTCAGGGATGGAGCCGGCAAGGTGGTGCTGGAGAAGACCCTGTCCAAGGATGAAACTGCGACTGCCGAAGGCCAGTTGCCCCTGTCGGTGATTGTGGGCAATGCCAAGGGCACGCAGGTGACGGTACGTGGTGAACCCTTCGATATCTCGAGCACACGCGACAATGTGGCTCGCTTCGAGGTGAAGTAACCGTTCGAGGTAAACAAGAGTGCAAGATTCTCAAAGCTCGCAGCAGCTCAGCCAGGCGATAGCCATCGCCAGCCCGCTGCCGCGCAAATCGCGCCAGGCCCGGGTGGTGTGGCGCAACAACGTGGTCACCGTGGGGGGCGATGCGCCCGTGCGCGTGCAGTCCATGACCAATACCGACACCGTGGATGCGGTTGAAACCGCCATCCAGGTGCGCCAGCTGGCCCAGGCTGGCTCGGAGATGGTGCGCATCACGGTGAACACGCCCGAGGCGGCGGCGGCCGTGCCCTATATCCGTGAGCAACTCGACCGCATGGGCGAGTACGTGCCGCTGGTGGGCGACTTCCACTACAACGGCCATCGCCTGCTGACCGACTATCCCGATTGCGCCCAGGCGCTGTCCAAGTACCGCATCAACCCCGGCAACGTGGGCAAGGGCGACAAGAAGGACAAGCAGTTCGGCCAGATGATCGAGATCGCCGCCAAGTACGACAAGGCCGTGCGCATCGGCGTGAACTGGGGCTCGCTCGACCAGGAAATCATGGCCGAGCTGATGGACCAGAACAGCAAGCGTGCCCAGCCCTGGGAAACGCGCCAGGTCATGTACGAGGCACTGATCACCTCGGCCATCACCTCGGCCGAGCTGGCCAGGAACATGGGGCTGAATCCCGACAACATCATCCTGTCCTGCAAGGTCAGCGGTGTACAGGACCTGATTTCGGTCTATCGAGAGCTGGCGCGCCGCTGCGACTATGCACTGCATCTGGGCCTGACCGAGGCCGGCATGGGCACCAAGGGCACGGTGGCATCCACTGCTGCGCTGTCGGTGCTGCTGCAAGAGGGCATTGGTGACACGATTCGCGTCTCGCTCACGCCCCAGCCGGGTGAAGCGCGCACGCAGGAGGTCGTGGTGGCCTCCGAGATTCTGCAGGCCCTGGGTCTGCGCGTGTTCGTGCCCAGTGTCACCGCCTGCCCGGGCTGCGGCCGCACCACCAGCACCACTTTCCAGGAACTGGCCAAGAAGATTGACGATTTCCTGCGCGGTGAAATGCCGGTCTGGCGCACCCAGTTCCCTGGCGTGGAAGCCATGAAGGTGGCCGTGATGGGTTGCATCGTCAACGGCCCCGGCGAGAGCAAGCATGCCGATATCGGTATCAGTCTGCCCGGCAATGGCGAAGCGCCAGCAGCGCCCGTTTTCATTGATGGCGAGAAGGCCTTGACGCTGCGCGGCGAGCATATCGCCGAGGAGTTCCAGACCCTGGTGCTGGAATATGTGCAGCGCCGCTACGGCCAGAAGGCCTGAGCGAGTCGAGCGCTTGCAGCGGCCCGGCATGCGGGTGGTGATTGCGCTTGCTGGCACAATGCCAGCGAGCCAAGACTTTGGAATTGATAGCTGCTTGCGCACTATCTGTATGGATTTGAATTAGGTTTCTAGTTGAAGAGCATGATTGCCATGCGCAATATGCTCTTGTTTTGCTAGTAGCCCAAGTGTGAGACTTCACGTGGCCAAGAACGAAAAACTGACCGCCGTCAAAGGCATGAACGACATTCTCCCACCCGATTCGGCGCGTTGGGAGTGGTTTGAAGCCAAGGTGCGCGATCTGATGGGCCGCTTTGCCTATCGCAATATGCGCACCCCCATCGTCGAGCCCACGGCCCTGTTTGTGCGCGGCCTGGGCGAGGTGACCGATATCGTCGAAAAGGAGATGTACTCCTTTGAGGACCGGGCGGATAAGCATGGCCAGGCCGAGCATCTGACCCTGCGTCCTGAAGGTACGGCCGGCGTGGTGCGTTCGGTGGTGGAAAACAATCTGCTGTATGAAGGCGGCAAGCGTCTGTTCTACATCGGTCAGATGTTTCGGCGCGAAAAGCCCCAGCGCGGTCGCTATCGCCAGTTCCACCAGGTCGGTGTGGAAGCCCTGGGTTTTGCCGGTCCCGAGCTGGATGCGGAAGTGATTCTGCTGGCCGCTCAACTTTGGAAAGAACTGGGCATTGAAGGCGTGCGTCTGGAGCTCAACAGCCTGGGTCAGCCCGAGGAGCGCAAGACCCACCGCGAGGCGTTGATTGCCTACTTCGAGCAGCACACCGAGGTGATGGACGAGGAAGCCAAGCGCCGCATGTACAGCAATCCGCTGCGCGTTCTGGACACCAAGAATCCTGCCATGCAGGAAATGGTCAACGCAGCTCCCAGGCTGATGGACTATCTGGGCGATGCATCCAAGGCGCATCTGAAGGCTGTGCAGGACATTCTGGATGCCAACGACGTGGCGTGGAGCCTGAACCCGCGTCTGGTGCGCGGCATGGACTACTACAACCTCACGGTGTTCGAATTCATTACCGACAAGCTGGGTTCGCAGAGCACGATCTGCGGCGGCGGTCGTTACGACTATCTGATCGAGGAAATCGGCGGCAAGCCCGCTCCGGCCGTGGGCTGGGGCATGGGCGTGGAGCGCGTGCTCGAAGTGCTCAAGGAAGTGGGGGTGGAGATTCCCCAGCCCGCAGCCGATGTCTACGCCATCATTCCCGACGCCTCGGTGCTGCCTCAGGTCTTCAAGACCGTGCAGCAACTGCGTGCAGCCGGTGTGGCGGTTCAGATGCATGCGGCGGCCGGCGGCTCGGCCGAGGGCATGGGCTCGATGAAGTCCCAGTTCAAGAAGGCCGATGGCTCGGGTGCACGCTTTGCCCTGATCTTCGGCTCCGACGAGCTGGCCCAGGGCAAGGTGACTGTGAAGTCGCTGCGCGACGGCGAAGGCCAGCAGGTGCAGCAAGCTCTGGCGGACGTGGCCCTGTGGGCCGGCAGCCTAAAATCGGCGGTTTGATTTTCCGCACCTCGTTTTCCGACCAGCGTTCCATCCAATCTAAGTAGCCATGGCAAATCATCTCGATCTTGAAGAACAAGAGCAAATTGAGCAGCTCAAGCATTTCTGGAATTCCTGGGGAACTCTGATCACCAGCGTGCTGGTCGTGGTCTTTCTCGGACTGGCCGGCTGGAACGGCTGGCAGTACTGGCAAAAGCGTCAGGCCACCCAGGCCTCGGCCCTGGAGTTTGCCGTGGACGAAGCGCTGACGGCCAAGGATGCGGCGCGCGCCGACCAGGCTTTCAGCGAGCTGCGGGACAAGTACGCGGGCACGGCGCAGGCCGCCCAGACGGCTTTGCTGATGGCCAAGGCCTCGGTGGATGCCGGCAAGCTCGATGACGCCAAGGCTCAGCTGAACTGGGTGGCCGATAAGGGCGATGAAAGCTTCAAGGCCCTCGCCCGCATTCGTCTGTCTTCCGTGCTGGAGCAGCAAAAAAGCTATGACGAAGGCCTGAAGGTGCTTGAGGCGGCCATGCCCGAGTCCTATGTTGGTCTGCAGGCTGATCGCCGTGGCGATCTGTATGTGGCGCTGGGCAAGCAGACTGAGGCGGTTGCCCAGTACCAGGCTGCCTACAAGGCTCTGGACAAGGATCTGGACTACCGTCATCTGGTGGAATTCAAGCTGAATGCGCTGGGCGTGGCTCCTGAAGCCGCGACCCTGGTCAAGACAACGCCGTCGGAGAAATAATCTTGAAGACTTTTGCCCATCAAGTGAAGTTCGCTGCCCCCGCAGCGCAATCCGCAGCCCGTGTGCTGGTGCTGACTGCGGTGGCCGCGTCGCTGGCTGCCTGCTCCATGTTCGGCGGCAAGGACAAGCCAAAGCCCCTGGACCTGGGGCCCAATCCAGGCAAGATCGCGGTGCATCAGGCCTGGTCGGCCAAGCTGGGCAGCGAAGTGCCTCTGGCCATGCCTGCGCTGGTGCAGGGCAATACCGTCACCGTGGTCACCAAGGATGGCAGCGTTACGACGCTTGATGGCAATACCGGCAGCCAGTTGGGCAAGTTCAGTGCGGGCGAGCCGCTGACCACCGGTGTGGGCAGCGACGGACAGCGCACAGCGGTGGTTACACGCAGCAACCAGCTCATGGTGTTTGCCGAAGGCAAGCAGCTGTGGAAGAACAATCTGACCGCCGCAGTCTATACGCCGCCTCTGGTGGCTGGCGGCCGCGTGTTCGTGATGGCGGCTGACCGTTCTCTGGCGGCCTTCGATGCCAATACGGGTCGTGAGCTGTGGTCGGTTGAAGGCCCCAGCAATGAACCGCTTATTTTGCGTCAGCCAGGCGTTTTGCAGGCCGTTGGTAATAATCTGGTGGTAGGCGTGTCCGGACGTCTGGCAGGTGTTGATCCTGACAATGGCTCGGTGCGCTGGATGGCTCCTCTGGCCGCACCGCGCGGGACCAACGATGTGGAGCGACTGGTGGATCTGGTCGGTCCCGTCAGCCGTGTGGGCAGCAGTGTCTGCGCACGTGCGTTCCAGGCCTCGGTAGGGTGCGTGGATGTGAGTACGGCCAATGTGCGCTGGACGCAGACCTCCAAGGGTAGCGATGGCGTGGCGGGCGACGAGCAGGCCGTGTTTGGCGCGGAAGGCAACGGCACGGTACAGGCCTGGAATCGTGCAGACGGTCAGCGTCTGTGGTCCATCGACAAGCTGCAGTACCGCAAGCTGACGGCGCCTCTGGTGCTGGGCCGTTCCGTGGTGCTGGCCGATGATTTGGGGACGGTGCATATGCTCTCGCGTGAAGACGGCTCTGCACTGGCCCGTTTGGAAACTGACAAGGCAGGAGTTGCCACTTCCCCGGTTGTCGCCGCCAATACCCTGGTGATCGTCAGCCGAAGCGGAACTGTGTATGGCTTCAAGCCGGATTGATAGGTTGTTTTTGGAATGAAGCCAGTTATTGCCCTGGTAGGGCGCCCCAATGTGGGCAAGTCGACGCTGTTCAATCGACTCACGAAGTCGAGGGATGCCATCGTCGCCGACTTTGCAGGGCTGACGCGTGACCGCCATTACGGCCAGGGCCGTCAGGGCAAGCATGAGTACATCGTCATCGATACGGGCGGTTTCGAGCCGGACGCATCGCGCGGCATCTTCAAGGAGATGGCCAAGCAGACGCAACAAGCCGTGGCGGAAGCCGATGTCGTGATCTTCGTGCTGGATGCGCGCGCCGGTCTGTCCGGTCAGGATCACGAAATCAGCAACTACCTGCGCCGTCTGGGCAAGCCCACTATGCTGGTGGCCAACAAGGCCGAAGGCATGAAGGACGGCGTGCACCTGTCCGAGTTCTATGAGCTGGGCCTCGGCGAGGTCATGCCTGTGTCCGCAGCCCATGGTCAGGGCGTGCGCAGCCTGGTGGATGCGGCTCTGGGTCTGCTGAATCTGCCCGAGCCTGAAGAAGAGGTCTTTGGCGAGGAAGACCAGAAGCCCGTGCGTCTGGCGGTGGCAGGTCGTCCCAACGCCGGCAAGTCCACGCTGATCAATACCTGGCTGGGTGAAGAGCGCCTGGTGGCTTTTGACATGCCTGGCACCACGCGCGATGCGATCACTGTGCCTTTCGAGCGCAATGGTCAGAAGTTCGAGCTGATCGACACCGCCGGTCTGCGCCGCAAGGGCAAGGTATTTGAAGCCATCGAGAAATTCTCGGTGGTCAAGACGCTGCAGGCCATCGAAGGCGCCAACGTCGTGCTGCTGCTGATCGACGCCACGCAAGGCGTGACCGACCAGGACGCCCATATTGCGGGCTATATCCTGGAAAGCGGTCGCTCGGTCGTGCTGGGCATCAACAAATGGGATGCCGTGGATGACTACCAGCGTCAGATGCTGGAGCGCTCCATCGAGACGCGCCTGTCCTTCCTGAAGTTTGCGCCGCTGCACTTCATCTCGGCACAAAAGCGCCAGGGTCTAGAGCCGCTGTGGAAATCCATCATCCAGGCCCATCGTGCAGCCACCTGCAAGATGCCTACTCCTGTGCTGACGCGCATTCTGATGGAGTCGATCCAGTTCCAGACGCCCAAGAAGGTGGGGGCCTATCGTCCCAAGATGCGCTATGCCCACCAGGGCGGCATGAACCCGCCCATCATCGTGATCCACGGCAATTCGCTGGAACTGGTCACCGATGCGTACAAGCGCTTTCTGGAAGGTCGTTTCCGCAAGGAGTTCAATCTTGTCGGCACCCCGTTGCGCATCGACTTGAAAACCTCCCATAATCCTTACGCCGACAAGGATTAATAGCTGTCTGCTGGTGCCTACGGGAAAACCCTTTTCGCTGTTTTTCCTGGGCCCTGTGGTAATGTGTCGGTTTACAACAACACTCTTCGAACACGGAGAATATCGTGAGCAATAAAGGTCAACTCCTCCAAGATCCGTTCCTGAACGCACTGCGTCGTGAACATGTGCCGGTCTCCATCTATCTGGTCAACGGCATCAAGCTGCAGGGCCAAATCGAGTCGTTCGACCAATATGTGGTGCTTCTGCGCAACACTGTGACCCAGATGGTATACAAGCACGCCATCTCCACCATCGTTCCCGGTCGCGCCGTGAACTTCTCGGCCGCTACTCCGGCTGACAACGACGCCGCTGCTGCCTAAGCTTTCTTGCGTCAACGCCCGCCGGCTAGTCCGGCGCGGCTCTTACCCTACGGGACAGGTATTTGAGTTCTGAATCCTTTGAACGTTCCGCGTCTGCGCCAGTGCTGCTGGTGGGCGTGGATTTTGGTGTTCCCCATTTCGATGACGAGCTGGAAGAGCTGGGCCTGCTGGCACAGACCGCTGGCTTGCAACCCGTGGCGCGCTTGACCTGCAAGCGCAAAGCTCCCGATCCTGCGTTGTTCGTGGGCAGTGGCAAGGCGGATGAGATCCGCATGCTGGCCCAGATGCACGGCGCCAAGGAAGTCTGGTTCGACCAGGCTCTGAGCCCGGCGCAGCAGCGCAATCTGGAGCGCCATATCCAGATGCCGGTCAACGACCGGACCATGCTGATTCTGGAAATCTTCGCCCAGCGTGCACGCAGCCATGAAGGCAAGCTGCAGGTGGAGCTGGCTCGCCTGCAATACATCAGCACGCGCCTGGTGCGCCGCTGGAGTCACCTGGAACGTCAGGCTGGCGGTATCGGTGGCCGTGGCGGCCCCGGTGAGAAGCAGATCGAGCTGGACCGCCGCATGATTGACGATGCCATCAAGCGCACCAAGGAGCGCCTGAAAAAGGTCAAGAAGCAGCGTTCCACGCAGAGGCGTCAGCGCTCGCGTCGCGAAGTTTTCAATATTTCCCTGGTTGGCTATACCAATGCCGGCAAATCCACGCTGTTCAATGCCATGGTGAAGGCTCGCGCCTATGCCGCAGATCAGCTGTTTGCCACGCTGGATACCACCACCCGGCAGATGTATCTGACGGAGGCCGAGGAGTCGGTTTCCCTGTCGGATACCGTCGGTTTTATTCGTGACTTGCCGCACGGTCTGGTGGATGCTTTCCAGGCCACCTTGCAGGAGGCGATTGACGCCGATCTGCTGCTGCATGTCGTGGATGCATCGAACCCCGGATTCCCCGAACAAATACAACAAGTCCAAAAAGTTCTGGGTGAAATCGGGGCCGATGATGTGCCTCAGATTCTGGTTTTCAACAAGCTGGATGCCATTGAGCCCGAGCGTCAGCCTGCCATGCTGCAGGATATGTATGAGCTCGATGGCACGCCGGTGCCGCGTGTGTTTGTCAGTGCTCGCTCGGGGCAGGGGCTGGCGCAGCTGCGGCAGATGTTGGCTGACCGGGTTTTGCAGGTACGTGAAGAGGCGGCACGCGAAGAAGTCGAGGGGCAGGACGATAGGTACTGGATGTCCCCTGATGACGACGCGCAATACTAGGGGCTTGCGTTCCTATTGGGCACAATGCTTGCCATGGTCCATGTCTTTTTGAAAACACAGAGACGTCTCGCATGAATTTTTCACAACGCGTCCATCGCCTGGCGGTGCTGCCGCAACGCATTCGCGGGATGTTCAATTTGAACGATCCGCGCTGGGGTCGTGGCGACAACAACAACGAAGATGGCTCCAAGCCGGACAGCTCGGCACCCGAAGGGGATCGTCCTCCGATGCCGCCCGCTCCCGAGCAGCGACCCCGTCCTTCCTCTCCTCAGCAAGGCCAGCCGCCTGATCTGGAAGAGGTATGGCGTGATCTCAACCGCAAGCTTTCCGGCCTGTTCGGTGGAGGCTCCGGCAACGGCCGTGGTGTGCCACCCAGTCGCAGCGGCGGTCAGCCAGGCGAGCCTTTCAACCCCGGTAAAGGAATTTTCCTGATTGCCGGCGTGGCCGTGCTGATCTGGCTGGGTACGGGCTTTTTCATCGTGCAGGAAGGCCAGCAGGCCGTCATCACGCAGTTCGGCAAGTACAAGAGCACCGTGGGAGCGGGCTTCAACTGGCGCTTGCCTTATCCCGTTCAAAAGCATGAGCTGGTCTATGTTTCGCAGATTCGCTCCGCGGAGGTGGGGAGTGACAACATCGTGCGCAGCACGGGGCTGCGTGAATCGGCAATGCTGACCGAGGACGAGAACATCGTCGAGATCAAGTTTGCCGTGCAGTACCGTCTGAGCGATGCGCGAGCCTGGCTGTTCGAAAGCCGCAGTCCTTCCGAGGCCGTGATCCAGGTGGCAGAGTCCGCCGTGCGTGAAGTCGTCGGCAAGATGAGGATGGACGCGGCTCTGGCTGAGGAGCGTGACCAGATCGCGCCGCGAGTACGCGATCTGATGCAGTCCATTCTGGACCGCTACAAGGTGGGCGTTGAAGTGGTGGGCATCAATATGCAGCAAGGCGGCGTGCGGCCACCCGAGCAGGTGCAAGCCTCGTTTGACGATGTGCTCAAGGCTGGTCAGGAGCGTGAGCGTGCCAAGAATGAGGCCCAGGCTTATGCCAACGATGTGGTGCCTCGTGCTGCAGGTGCAGCGGCGCGTCTGGGTGAGGAGGCTGCTGCCTACAAGTCCAAGATCGTGGCCCAGGCTCAGGGTGATGCTGGACGCTTCAGTTCGCTGTATTCCGAGTACCAGAAGGCTCCTCAGGTCACGCGTGACCGTCTCTACATCGATGCGATGCAGCAGGTCTACACCAACGTGACCAAGGTTCTGGTGGAGTCGCGCCAGGGCTCCAATCTGCTGTATCTGCCTCTGGACAAGATCATGCAGAACGTGGGTGGCAGCGCCGCTGCTCCCGCTGCGTCGGGTGATGCAGCTGCCGGTGGCGCAGCTTCGGCTCCAGCCAACGTACGTGTAGTACCCAATCCCGCCGGTGATGCCCGCAGCCGCGATGCGCGCAGCCGTGACCGTGACGCACGCTAGGAGAGAATGCAGTGAATCGAATCGGATTTTTTGTCACCAGCATTCTCGTGGTGCTGGCCTTGCTGAGCTCGACCCTGTTTGTCGTGGATCAGCGTCAGTTCGGTGTGGTCTATGCGCTGGGTCAGATCAAGGAAGTGATCACCGAGCCCGGGCTTAACTTCAAGCTGCCGCCACCGTTGCAGAACGTGCGTTACATCGACAAGCGTCTGCTGACGCTCGACAGCACCGATACCGAGCCCATGCTCACGGCTGAAAAGCAGCGCGTGGTCATCGACTGGTATGTGCGCTGGCGCATCTCCGAGCCTTCGGAATACATCCGTAACGTGGGTCTGGATGAATCTGCCGGTGCCATGCAGCTCAACCGTGTGGTGCGCAATGCCTTTCAGGAAGAGATCAACCGCCGTACCGTGCGTGAGCTGCTGTCTTCCAAGCGTGAAACGCTGATGGCCGACGTCAAGCGTGAAGTGCTGGAAACCGTGCGCGGCTCCAAGCCCTGGGGTGTCGACATCGTCGATGTGCGCATCACTCGCGTGGACTATGCCGAAACCATCACCGAGTCCGTCTATCGCCGTATGGAGGCCGAGCGCAAGCGCGTGGCCAACGAGCTGCGCTCCACAGGCGCGGCTGAGGGTGAAAAGATTCGCGCCGAGGCCGACCGTCAACGTGACATCACCATTGCCAATGCCTACCGCGATGCCCAGAAGATCAAGGGTGAGGGCGATGCTGAAGCGGCACGTGTCTACGCAGAATCCTTTGGCAAGGATCCGCAGTTTGCGCAGTTCTATCGCAGTCTGGATGCTTACAAGGAGAGCTTCTCCAAGAAGAGCGATGTGCTGGTGCTCGATCCTTCGCAAAGCGACTTCTTCAAGGCCTATCGCAGTGGCGGCTCCGCTGGCAAATAAGCCTTGGCTTGCGCAAATTCGGATCAGGCATGGTGTTTTGCCGAGAGCAATGCCTGTTGTGCATCCTTGTTTGCGCAGGTTCGTAAAGCTTTGACAGCGATACAAGCAATGGCCCCTTGAGGGCCATTGTCTATTGGAGGATGGCAATGGATTGGTGGGAGATCCTGGGACTGGCGATCGCCATGCTGCTGGTGCTGGAGGGGCTGCTGCCCCTGTTCGCGCCCGGACTGTGGCGCCAGCTGTTTTCCCAGTTGCTGCAACTCAGGGATGGGCAGCTGCGCTTTTGCGGATTGCTCTGTATCGCAGCAGGCGCCATCATGCTGGTGCTGCTTTAAATACTGCCGATACTGGCTAGGCCTTAGCGGTCAAATTGGGCGAGGCTGGCAAAGCCGGTAGAATCGCATTTTTAACAGCCTCCCCATTTCTCCATGTCTGCTTGGGTCCTGCCGGATCACATTGCCGATGTTTTGCCCTCCGAGGCACGGCACATCGAAGAATTGCGTCGAGGATTGCTCGATACTGCGCGCAGCTATGGCTATGAGCTTGTCATGCCACCCATGCTGGAGTATCTGGAGTCCTTGCTGACGGGTACAGGCGAAGCTCTTGCCCTTCAAACCTCCAAACTGATTGACCAGCTCTCCGGTCGCACCATGGGCCTGCGCGCAGACATGACGCAGCAGGTGGCACGCATTGATGCACATTTGCTCAATCGCAAGGGCGTAACCCGTCTGTGCTACTGCGGCCCTGTCGTTCATGCGCGCCCCGATCGTCCGCGTGCCACGCGTGAGCCGTTCCAGTTCGGTGCTGAAATCTACGGTCATGAAGGCCTGGAAGCCGACCTCGAAGCCCTGCACCTGGCTCTCGACTGCCTCAAGGGAGCGGGCGTCAAGGATGTCATCGTGGACCTGGCCGATGTGCGCATCGTGCGCAGTCTGCTGGCTGGCGTGTTGGTCGATGAGCAAGTGCTGCGAGGGGTTCATGCAGCCCTGGCCTCCAAGGATGCAACCGAGCTGGCTCAGCTGACCCGCGATTTCCCCGAGGCCTCGCGTGAAGGCCTGATGGCGCTGCTGCAACTGTACGGCGGCATGGAAGTGCTCGATCAAGCTGAAAAGCTGCTGGAGCGCACTGCCGGCGTGCGCAATGTGCTGTCACATTTGCGCTGGCTGGTGCAGCATCTGGATGGCGTCAAGGTCAGCTTCGATCTGGCCGATCTGCGTGGCTACTCCTACTACAGCGGCACGCGCTTTGCGATCTATGTGCCCGGCGGCAGCGATGCCCTGGTGCGCGGTGGCCGCTACGACGAAGTTGGTGCAGTGTTCGGGCGCAATCGTCCCGCTGCCGGCTTCAGTCTCGATATCAAACAACTGGTGGCTGTCGTGCCCGAGCGTCCGCTCAAGGCTGCCATCCGCGCCCCCTGGGGCGATGACGCGCAAGTGGCTGCCGCCATTGCCGCATTGCGTCAGCAGGGCGAGACGGTGGTCTGCGTGCTGCCAGGGCATGAAAGCGAAGTGGATGAGTTCCACTGCGACCGTGAGCTTGCCAATGTAGGCGGGCAATGGGTCGTGCAAGCCATTTAAGGCATTTGACTAATTCTTCGATTTATCGGATTGGAATATGAATACATCCAAAGGTCGCAATGTGGTCGTCGTCGGCACCCAGTGGGGTGATGAAGGCAAGGGCAAGCTGGTTGACTGGCTGACCGAAAGCGCCAACGGCGTCGTGCGTTTCCAGGGCGGTCACAACGCCGGTCACACACTGGTCATCAACGGCGTGAAGACGGCTCTGCACCTGATTCCCAGCGGCATCATGCGCCCTGGTGTGAAGTGCTACATCGGCAACGGTGTGGTGCTTTCCGTGGGCAAGCTGTTTGAAGAAATCGAAGGTCTGGAAAAGGCCGGCGTGCAAGTGCGTGAGCGTCTGCGCGTGTCCGAAGCCTGCCCGCTGATCCTGCCTTTCCACCAGGCTCTGGACGTGGCCCGTGAAGCGGCCCGCGAAAAGGGTGGCGTGCAGAAGATCGGCACCACCGGCAAGGGCATCGGCCCCTCCTACGAAGACAAGATCGCCCGCCGTGCCCTGCGTGTGCAGGACCTGAAGCACCCTGAGCGCTTCGCCACCAAGCTGCGCGAGCTGCTGAACCTGCACAACCACATTCTGGTGAATGTGCTGGGTTCCAAGAACTTCGACTTCGGCGCTGGCCTGGCTCCCTACATGAAGGACGGCGAAGTGCAGTTCGACGCCGTGTATGAAGAAGCCATGCGTCATGCCGAGCTGCTCAAGCCCATGATTGCCGATGTTTCGCGCGAGCTCAATGCTGTGCACGCCGAAGGCGGAAACCTGCTGTTCGAAGGCGCGCAAGGCACGCTGCTGGACGTGGATCACGGCACCTATCCCTATGTCACATCGTCCAACTGCGTGGCCGGCAATGCCGCCGCAGGTGCTGGCGTGGGCCCGGGTCTGCTGCACTACATCCTGGGCATCACCAAGGCTTACTGCACCCGCGTGGGTGGCGGTCCCTTCCCCACTGAGCTGGAATGGGAAAAGGAAGGCACTCCCGGTTGGGTCATGTCCACTGTGGGCGCTGAGAAGGGTGTGACCACCGGTCGTTCGCGCCGCTGCGGCTGGTTCGATGCTGCGTTGCTCAAGCGTTCGGCCCAGATCAACGGTCTGTCCGGTCTGTGCATCACCAAGCTGGACGTGCTGGACGGCATCGAAGAGCTGCAACTGTGCGTGGGCTATGAGCTCGACGGCGAGAAGATCGACCTGCTGCCTCTGGGCGCGGACGATATCGAGCGCTGCAAGCCCATCTACGAATCCATCCCTGGCTGGACAGACTCCACCGTGGGTGTGACCGAATACGACAAGCTGCCCGTGAACGCTCGCCGCTATCTGGACCGTATCGCTGAAGTGACCGGTGTGCCCATTGCCATGGTGTCCACCAGCCCCGACCGCGACCACACCATCCTGATGCACAACCCGTACAGCGCCGCCTGATCGGGCCGGGTTTTACTGAACTTTCAAAGGAACTGTGCCCATGCTGACAGAAGACGGTAAGCACCTGTATGTGAGCTACGACGAGTACCACGGTCTCATCGAAAAGCTCGCCATCAAGATCCACCAGTCCGGCTGGGAATTCGACACCATCCTGTGCCTGGCACGCGGTGGTCTGCGTCCCGGCGACATCCTGAGCCGCATTTTCGACAAGCCTCTGGCCATCATGTCCACCAGCTCCTACCGCGCCGAAGCCGGCACGGTGCAGGGCCATCTGGACATCGGTCGCTTCATTGCCACGCCCAAGGGCGATATTTCCGGCCGCGTGCTGCTGGTGGACGATCTGGCGGACTCGGGCGCCACGCTCAAGGCCGTGATCGCCATGCTCAAGACCAACTACGCACCCATTACGGAGCTGCGCAGCGCCGTGATCTGGACCAAGGGCGTGTCGACCTTCGAGCCCGATTATTCGGTGGACTTCTTGGCCACCAACCCCTGGATTCACCAGCCTTTCGAAGGCTATGACACGCTGAATCCCGAAAAGCTGGCGGAGAAGTGGAAGGTCTGAGGACCCGTCACCGACGTTGGCAAAGGAGCCCTTTCAGGGCTCCTTTTTTTATAGAGCAATGATGTTCATCAATAGATGAGCGCCATGTGCCTTTATTCCAACGGTTTCAAGCTTTTTTAAAGCTGTACTGTAATAAAAGCATGAGCTAGCTGCTCCTGTTTTTGAATTGTTGTCATGATGCGGCCTGCGTCGATCAGGCAAGCTTGGCGTGGCATTTCAACAAGCTTTGTAAACCAGAAGGCTTGTGTTGGCAGCGGCTGCATTGGCGCAGCTACACTGCATGGATTCTGAGAAGGTGGTGGTTGTGGGACGTCTTTCTATTGGGCGCACTGGCGCTGCTGTGGCATTGGTCGTGGGCGTGGGTGCCGCGGCATGGTTGGGGGCTTCGGCCTTGCCCGGTTTCAAGTCTGCCAAGGCAGCCGCACCGGCGGTCGCTGCCGCTCCTGTGGTCGCGCCCGCGGCGGCGGTTGCAACCGGTGCATCTGTGCCGCCAGCCGCTGTCAAGCCCGCACAGGCGGCGCGTGCAGTGCAAGGCCCAACGCCCATCTTTGTGCTCAATTCCCTGGATGCATCCATCAGCGTGATCGATCCACAGACCTGGAAGGAGCAGTCGCGCATTCCTACGGGCAAGGAGCCTCATCATCTGTATCTGACGCCAGACGAAAAGTCGCTGGTGGTGGCCAATGCGCTGGGCGATTCGCTGACTCTGGTGGATCCGCGCACGGGGGCCGTGCAGCGTGTGATCCGCGATATCGTGGACCCATACCACCTGCGCTTTTCACCGGACATGAAATGGTTCGTCACGGCTGCCAACCGCCTCAACCACATCGATTTCTACCGCTGGGATGCGGCCACGCAGACGCCGACTCTGGTCAAGCGCGTCTCCACCGGCAAGACGCCCAGCCATTTGTTCATCGACGCGCAGAGCAAGACGCTGTACTCCACCATGCAGGACAGCGACGCCCTGGTGGCCATCGATATCGCCACCCAGACCATCAAGGCCCGCGTGCCCACAGGCCCCATGCCTGCGGACGTCTATGGCAGCCCTGATGGCAAAAAGCTGTTTGTCGGCCTGACGGGCGGCGATGGTGTCGAGGTGTTCGATATCACCGGCGCCGAGCCACGCAGCCTGGGTCAGATCAAGACGGCTGCCGGAGCGCATGCCTTCCGCGCTGCCGGCGATGATCGCCATCTGTACGTGAGCAATCGCGTGGCCAATACCATCAGCAAGATCGATATGGTCAGCAGCCAGGTCGTTGCCAATTACCCGGCGCCTGGCGGCCCCGACTGCATGGATGTCTCGGCTGACGGTCGCTACATCTTCGTGGCCTCGCGCTGGGCGCGCAAGCTGTCGGTGATCGACACGGTGGAGAAGAAGGTGGTCAATCAGGTTAACGTGGGCAAGTCGCCTCACGGTGTCTGGACGCTGTCCCACGCTGCGCGCTAAGGTGCTTGTCCTTGCTGCATCGAAACGGCAGGGATGGCTTGGTCTCCGTGTTGACCACCTCAAGGAGGGTGGATGCAAAGACGTTGTTTCATGCTTGGATCGCTGGTCGGTGGCCTGTCTGCCGTTCCAGCCTTCGCTGTCGAAGCTTCAAAAAAGATAGCTTCAGGCACTTGCTCCAAGGCGGTTTACCTGACCTTTGATACCGGGCATATGGGCATAGCCCAGCTTGTCGCCCAGGTTCTGCAAAAGCACAAGGTGCCCGTCACATTCTTTGCGGCCAATGAGGCCACGAAGGAGGGGGGCAGCAGTCTGGGCGACTTCTGGGCACCCTGGTGGAAGGCGCGTGCCGACGAAGGTCACCAGCTTGCATCGCATACCTTCGACCATATGTACTGGCTGGCCGATATCCGCGACAAGGCCACGGGCCAGGTCACGCACTTCAAGGTCAAGCCCTCGGCCGGGCCCAGAGCCGGTCAGAGCTATGTGGTGTCTGCCGATGAGTACCGCCAGGAGATTGCCCGCTCCGCTCAGCGGCTGGCGCAGATCACGGGTCGCAAGACCTTGCCGCTGTATCGTGCGCCCGGCGGCAAGACATCGCCAGCACTGATTGCCGCAGCGCAGCAAGGCGGCTTTCAGCATGTGGGCTGGGCGCCGGCAGGCTTTCTGGGCGATGAGCTGCCCAGCGACAGGTACCCCAATGAACGCTTGCTGGCCCAGGCACTCAAAAACATAGGCGGCGGCGATATCTTGCTGGCCCACCTCGGCATCTGGTCGCGCCAAGACCCCTGGGCCCCGGCGGTGCTGGAGCCGCTGATCGTCGGTCTGCTGGATAAGGGTTTTTGCTTTCGTACGCTGGCCGAGCATCCGGCGTACCAGGGCTGGATTGCGCAGCACCGCTGAGTGCTGCAAGAGGAGTGAGTTGTGGATTGGTTGGTTCAGATGTTTGGAGAGGCGCAGCAACGCTTGTTTGAAGGCGTGGTTCAGCCGTTTCTGTTCCATTTCGGCATGGCGAACCTGCTCGAAGATGGCTACACGGCCACAGGCTGGCTGTTGGTGGGCTTACTGCAGATAGCGGTCATGGTCGCGGTGATCGTGCCGCTGCAGCGCTGGAGGCCGGTCGAGCCCGTGGTCGACCGCCAGGCGATTCGTGTGGACATCCTCTACACGCTGATTCATCGGCTGGGACTTTTCCGGCTGGCCTTGTTCTTCACGACAGAGCCGCTGTGGAATTCGCTCATGGGCCAGCTCCATGTCTGGGGCTTGCCGGGCTTTCACCTTGACGACATCTGGCCGGGCGTGACGGACAACGCCTGGGTCAGCCTGCTGATGTATCTGGTTGTCTTCGATCTGGTCGAGTACTGGATTCATCGCGGCCAGCATGGATTTACATGGTGGTGGAAGCTGCATGCCGTGCACCACTCGCAGCGCCAGATGACGGTGTGGAGCGACAACCGCAATCACCTGCTCGACGACGTGATCCATGACGCCATCATCGTGCTGGTGGCGCAACTGATTGGCGTGGCGCCCGGGCAGTTCGTGGCCATCGTGGCCCTGACCCAGCTCAGCGAGAGCTTTCAGCACGCCAACGTGCGCATCTGGTTTGGCCAGCTGGGTGAGCGTCTGTGGATCAGCCCGCGCTTTCACCGACGCCATCACGCCATCGGTATCGGTCACGAGCCCATGGCGCCGGTGCGCAACAAAAAGGTCCACGGCAACAACTTCGGCGTGCTCTTGCCCTGGTGGGACATGTTGTTCGGTACGGCCAATTTCGATCTGCGCTATGACCCCACTGGCATTCGCGATCAGGTGCAGGCCAATGCGAAAGGGCAGCTGCGCGACTATGGCCGTGGCTTCTGGGCGCAGCAGTGGCTGGCTGTCCTGCGATTGATGGGTCGCGCATAAGTCAATCCTTGAGTATGCTTGCCAGCATGAGCTTGCTACTCGACTCTTTTTGGCGTGCCATGGCGTATTGCCTGCATAAGCGGGTCATTGTCTGGTCACTCTTGCCGCTGCTGGCCATGGCCTTGATGGCCTGGCTTCTTGGTTACTTCTTCTGGGCCGATGCGGTCCTCAAGGTGCAAAGCCTGCTTGATGGGGTGGGCTGGCTGCATTCCTTGTGGCTATGGCTGCAAGGGCTGGGCCTTGGGTATGCCTCGGAGGTGGTGGCTTCCATTTTTGTTGTGTTGGGAGCAACGCCTGTACTCGTGGTGCTGGTTTTGCTGCTGGTGGGCCTGTTCATGGCGCCTGTGCTGACGCAACTGGTGGCCGAGAAACGCTTTGCCGGGCTGGAGAAAAAGCATGGTGGCTCTACTGTGGCCAGCCTGGTCTGGTCGGGCGGCTCCACGTTGATTGCGCTGCTGGCCTTGTTTGTCACTCTGCCGCTATGGGTGTTCCCGCCGCTGATGCTGGTGGTGGCGCCTTTGATCTGGGGCTGGCTTACCTATAGGGTCATGGCATTTGACGCCTTGTCCGAGCATGCCAGCAAGGACGAGCGCCGGGCCCTGTTTGCCCGTCACCGCATGTCGCTCATTCTGATGGGGGTGATCTGCGGCTATCTGGGTGCAGCACCTGGTGTGGTCTGGATTTCCGGGCTGCTGTTCCTGGCCGCTTTCTGGATTCTGGTTCCGATTGCGATCTGGATCTATGCGCTGGTGTTTGCCTTCTCTGCACTGTGGTTCGCTCACTTCTGCCTGGCGGCGCTGGAGCAAATGAGGGCGCAGACCATCCCCAGTGCTGCCGACCCGCAGGTCCCGTTTGCACCTGGTGCAGGTGATTCGGATGGTGCAGCTTCGGTGGCTCGCTGATGAGCGTCTGTAGCAGGGCGAATCAGGCGTCATGCACCAAAAACAATCTTATTTCAAAAATGCACCATCTTGGTGCATTTTTATTCACCAAGATGGTGCAGCTGTGAGGCGTGCTCTGGCAGTGAGACAATGCGCGTCTGTTTGGTGCAGTTTGCAGATACAGCTCTGGTAAGTGCTTATGTCTTGTGCCGAATATCTTTACACCAAGGCTCGGTTTCGGTGCGCAGATGTTGTTGTGAGGCGCCTAGGTCGAGTTGGCACGCAAACTGCTAGATACTATTCATTCTTTATTTGATCAGCCAAAGTTGGCAGGAGAGATCTAATGGCGAAGACCGTTGCAGACGTGATGCAGATGGTGCAGGATAACGAGGTCAAGTTCGTGGACCTGCGCTTTACCGATACCCGCGGCAAGGAACAGCACGTGACCGTGCCCGTGTCGCACTTCGACGAGGACAAGTTCACCTCGGGCCATGCTTTCGACGGTTCTTCCGTTGCTGGCTGGAAGGGTATCGAAGCCTCGGACATGCAGCTGGTTCCCGATCCCAACACTGCCAATATCGATCCCTTCTTCGAAGAAACCACACTGATTCTGCAGTGCGATGTGATCGAGCCCGGTGACGGCAAGGCCTACGACCGCGATCCCCGTTCCATCGCCAAGCGTGCCGAAGCCTATCTGAAGGCTTCCGGCCTGGGCGATACCGCTTACTTCGGCCCCGAACCCGAATTCTTCATCTTCGACGGCGTGCGTTGGGGCACCGAGCCTCACAACCCCTTCTTCGAAATCGAAGAATACGAGGCACCCTGGAACACAGGCACCAAGTTCGAGACCGGTAACCGTGGTCACCGTCCTCGCGTCAAGGGTGGCTACTTCCCCGTTCCTCCTGTCGACAGCACCCAGGACATGCGCGCAGAGATGTCGCTGCTGCTGGAAGCCGTCGGCATTCCTGTCGAAGTGTTCCACCACGAAGTGGCCGGTGCCGGTCAGAACGAAATCGGCACACGCTTCTCGACCCTGGTCGAGCGTGCCGACTGGACACAGCTGCAGAAGTACATCATCTGGAACGTGGCCAACACCTACGGCAAGACGGCAACCTTCATGCCCAAGCCCTACGCTGGCGATAACGGCTCCGGCATGCATGTGCACCAGTCCGTGTGGAAGGATGGCAAGAACCTGTTCGCCGGCGACGGCTATGCCGGCCTGTCCGACTTTGCCCTGTACTACATTGGCGGCATCATCAAGCACGCTCGTGCGCTGAACGCCATCACCAACCCTGGCACCAACAGCTACAAGCGTCTGGTTCCCGGCTTCGAAGCGCCCGTGAAGCTGGCTTACTCGGCCAAGAATCGCTCGGCCTCCATCCGTATTCCTTACGTCAGCAACCCCAAGGCTCGTCGCGTGGAAGCTCGCTTCCCCGATCCTCTGATGAACCCCTACCTGGGTTTCGCCGCTCTGCTGATGGCCGGCCTGGACGGCGTGGAAAACAAGATCCATCCCGGCGAAGCCGCGACCAAGGATCTCTACCACCTGCCTCCCGAGGAAGACAAGCTGGTGCCTACCGTCTGCCACAGCCTGGATCAGGCTCTGGAAGCCCTGGACGCCGACCGTGCGTTCCTGACCAAGGGTGGTGTGTTCTCCGACAGCATGCTGGATGCCTACATCGAGCTGAAGATGGGCGAAGTGACTCGCTATCGCCAGTCGGTGCACCCTGTCGAATACGATATGTACTTCTCGCTGTAAAGCAGAGGTCAAAAAAGGCGGCGCAAGCCGCCTTTTTTATTGAGCGCCCGCTGCGGTGGGCGTGGAAGCAAAGGAACCAAACGGGTTGGTGGCGGTCAAGTAGTCAATAAAAGCCGCGGGCTTGGAGCGATACTCAGGGTATTGCGGACTTGCGGCCGCCGTCTGCCTGAGAGGACCGAATGAAGAAGTTTTATGTGTTGTCGTTGCTGTGCCTTGCATCCGGGCTGGTTTCTGCCCAGGATGTGATCTACCGCTGCGGCAATGAGTACACCAACAATGTTTCGCAGGCCAAGGCCAAAGGGTGCAAGCCGGTCGATGGCAGTGGCGTGACGGTGATTCACGGCACCAGATCCTCGGGTGGCAATACCGCTGCGGCTGCGGCCAAGCCCAAGGCGGCAAGTAGCTCTGCATCGAGCGCACCGGCCCCGGCCCGTAGCGACAGTGCCGCGCAGAAAGCGCGTGACTCCGATGCACGAGCCATCCTGCAAGGCGAGTTGAACAAGGCCCAGGCCAGACTGGCCGAGCTCAAGACAGAGTACAACGATGGCAACCCCGTGCGCACGGCGCTGGAGCTGCGCAATCCTCAGGGCTACCCGGAGCGGGTGGCCAAGCTCAAGGCCGATATCACACGCCAGGAAAGTGATATCGCAGGCATCAGGCGAGAGCTGGACCGGCTGCCTGCGGTCAATTAATCCGGCCCCTGGGGCTGGTCATTTTTGGTCTATCGAATGAGTTCCACTGCAGCCCCGCTCCCCGATATCTCCAGGCCTGATCCGGATCAGGCCAATGCTCACGGCTACCAGTCGCTGGACTGGCTTTGCACCCTGATTGCCGTGCTTGACGAGTACGGCATGGTGCGCTTCGTCAACGCCGCGCTGGAAAACGCCCTGGGCCAGTCGCGCCGCATCATGGTGGGCAGTGACTTCGCCACCTGCTTTGCCGAGCCTGCCTTGCTGGACAAGGCGCTCAGCGGCGCCCGTTCCAACGACTTTGCTGCGCTGCGCTTCGAGGCCAGCCTGCTGCGCCTGGGGCAGGAGCCCTTGCCGATTCACGCGGCGGTTTCGCTGGCCGAGAAGGCCGGCCATGTCATGGTAGAGATGTGGCCACTGGAGCAGCAGGCCCGTCAGGATCGCGAGGAGCGCATCCGAGAGCAGGCGCTGGCGAACAAGGAACTGATCCGCAATCTGGCGCACGAGATCAAGAATCCGCTGGGCGGTATTCGCGGCGCGGCCCAGCTGCTGCAGATGGATCTGGTCACGCCCGAGTTGCTGGAATACACCACGGTCATCATTCACGAGGCTGATCGCCTGCAGGCGCTGGTGGACAGATTGCTGGCCCCGCATCGCCACCCGCATGAAGTGGGCGACGTCAACATCCACGAGGTCTGCGAGCGCGTGCGTTCGCTGGTGCTGGTCGAGCATCCTCAGGGGCTCAAGATCACGCGCGACTACGACATTTCCATCCCCGAGTTCAGAGGCGACAGCGCACAGCTGATACAGGCCCTGCTCAATATCGTTCAGAACGCGGCACAGGCGCTTGGGCGGCGCATTGCAGAGGGCGATGCCGAGATCACTCTGAGGACGCGTGTGGCCAGACAGGTCACTCTGGGGCGCGAGCGCTACAGATTGGCACTGGAATTGCATGTAATCGACAACGGGTCAGGCGTGCCAGATGCCATCAAGGAGCGGATTTTCTATCCTTTGGTCTCAGGCAGGGACGGCGGATCCGGCCTGGGGCTGACGCTGGCTCAGACCTTTGTGCAGCGTCACCATGGCCTGATCGAGTGCGAGAGCCAGCCGGGGAGGACGGATTTCCGAATCCTGATACCGCTGCCATAAAGCCTGACATTATCAATATGCAGAAGAAGGGAAGGATGTTGCACGAATGAAGCCAATCTGGATTGTGGACGACGACCCTTCCATCCGCTTTGTGCTTGAAAAAGCATTGGGGCGTGAAGGCTGGCCCATTCGCAGCTTTACCCAGCCGCGTGATGTGCTCAAGGCCCTGGCTGATGTGGACAACAGCGATCCCGAGCGTCAGGCTCCGCAGGTGCTGGTCAGCGATATACGCATGCCTGGCGGCTCGGGCCTTGAGCTGCTGGAGCAAGTCAGGGCGCAGCAGCCCGGACTGCCCATGATCATCATGACGGCCTATTCCGATCTGGACAGTGCAGTCTCGGCGTTCCAGCGTGGAGCCTTCGAGTATCTGCCCAAGCCATTTGACGTACCCAAGGCCGTGGAGTTGATCCGGCGCGCCGTCGAGGAAAGCCAGCGAGAGGAGGTGGCCGATATCCAGGCTCCGGTACAGGCGGAAATGCTGGGTCAGGCACCCGCCATGCAAGACGTGTTTCGCGCCATCGGCAGATTGAGCCAGAGTCATGTCACGGTGCTGATCACCGGGGAGTCCGGTGCCGGCAAGGAGCTGGTGGCACGGGCGCTGCACAAGCATTCTCCCGTTGCAGGCGGACCGTTTGTGGCCATCAATACCGCCGCCATTCCGAAAGATCTGCTGGAGTCCGAGCTGTTCGGCCACGAGCGAGGCGCCTTTACCGGCGCGCAGACCCAGCGCAGGGGGCGTTTCGAGCAGGCCGAAGGCGGTACGCTGTTTCTCGATGAAATCGGTGACATGCCGTTCGAGCTGCAGACGCGTCTGCTGCGCGTGCTCTCCGATGGTCATTTCTACCGGGTTGGCGGACATCAGGCCGTCAAGGCCCATGTGCGTGTGATTGCGGCGACGCACCAGGATCTGGAGCTGCGCGTCAAGGACGGTGCTTTCCGCGAGGACTTGTTCCATCGTCTGAATGTGATCCGCCTGCGCCTGCCTGCATTGCGCGAGCGCAAGGAAGACGTCCCCATGCTGACCCAGCATTTCCTGCAGCAAAGCGCGCGTCAGCTGGGGGTTGAGCCCAAACGCATGAGCACGGCCGCCATGAGCCGTCTGCAGGCCTTCAACTTCCCGGGCAATGTGCGCCAGCTGGAAAACATCTGCCACTGGTTGAC
Source organism: Comamonas thiooxydans (assembly GCF_002157685.2). Taxonomy (NCBI): domain Bacteria; kingdom Pseudomonadati; phylum Pseudomonadota; class Betaproteobacteria; order Burkholderiales; family Comamonadaceae; genus Comamonas; species Comamonas thiooxydans. The sequence goes on along the minus strand of NZ_AP026738.1, from coordinate 4,114,063 downwards.
CGTCATGGCTCCGGCCCAGCAGATTGCACTCAAGGACTTGCCACCCGAAGTGTTGGGCAGCTCTGCATCGGCGAGCACCGCAGTCTTTGCCGGTGCATTGAGCAGTGGTGTGGGCCTGGACCAGTCCAAGGCAAGTCTGCCTGAAGCGGTAGCCATGTCCGTGCCAGGCACTGCGGCAACGCCTTTGACCGAAGCTCCGACATTGACCGAGGGCTGGCTGGAAGGATTGGGCAAGCAGGCCGAGGAACTTTTGTCGCAAGGCCACCACGATGTATGGGATCAGCTGTCCCATCAGTTCGAGGCACAGTTGCTGCGAACGGCCCTGGCAGCCACGCATGGTCGCAGAGTGGAGGCTGCCAGCCGGCTGGGGATTGGCCGCAACACCATCACCCGGAAGTTGCAGGAGCTGGGGCTGGAAAACGAGAATTTCGACTGAAGCAGTGTAGTGGCCACTTGCTTTCGCGGTGGGTTTTATCTGTCCTACATAGTGCAATCACGGTTGACGACATGAGGCAGATGGCGCAGGGATAAAAATCAACAGGCCTCTTGTTGATTGGACTGTTTGCGTTGTCTGCCTTGCCTTTACCCATCTCTTTCCCGCCTGCACCGGAGTCTTTCCCGCGGGATGCGAACGCCTTGTCGCCATTGCTGCAGATGCCGGAGGCCGAGGAGGCCTTCTGGCACGAGCGCTATATGTGTGAGCCTTACTTTGTCCCTGGGCGTAGCTTTGATCAGTATTACCCCGCCTATCTGCTGGGCTGGCAGGCCGGCAGATATCGGGCTCGGCAGTCGGCTTCAGGGAAGAGCAGGAGTTTCGAATCCCTGGAGGCCGAGTTGCGCCAGCATTGGTCGCGGCATTGCGGGGGCAGCCTGCTGGACTGGTCTCAGGTCAGAGCAGCCGTCAAGGCAGCCTGGCGCCGTGCGATTGTTCCACCCGTGTCCAAGCCTTGCGCGGAGGCCGCACTGGGCCAGATGGCGAAGAACAGTCTTGCTATGGCGTTGCAGGCAGGACTGCGTTTTGCGCAAAGCTCCAGACTGTTCTTGACGACTGCGGACTCCAGCATGGCTGTCGATGCTCTGCGCCGCTTCTCGCAGGATTCACACAAGCTGGTTTCCGAGCTGGAGGAACTGCTTGATGGTGTTCCGGAAGCCCCGCTATCCATGGCCTTGGATGAGGGCGGTCTGCTGGAGCGAGTGCGCAAGACATGGCTTGACTACTTGGGGGAGACGGTGGCCGAAACCTGGCTGGATGTGCTGCGGCGCTTGCAGACCTGGCTGGAGCGCACGGAGCACACTGTTCAGCTGGATTTGCCGGTCAAAGTTGCCAAGCTGCTCAAACGCCATGTGATGCTGTTGCGCGGCCAACTGCAGGCCTTGCAGTGGCTGAGCCATGGCGCTGCCTGATCTGCGTTCCGCCTCAGTCCAGTGTGACAACCACGGGGGCGTGGTCGCTGGGCTGTTTGTTCTTGCGCGGAGCGCGGTCCACGTTGCAGGCGCTGACCTTGCTCCTGAGCGCTTCGCTGACCAGAATATGGTCGATGCGCAGGCCGCGATTCTTCTGAAAGCCCAGCATGCGGTAATCCCACCAGGAGTAGCTTTTCTCCGGTTGCTCGAACATGCGGAAGGCATCGCTCAAGCCCAGTTGCAGCAGGCGCTGGAAATGCTCGCGTTCTTCCACCGTATGATGAATCGTGTCCTTGAGGCCGACGGGGTCGTAGGAGTCGCGATCTTCGGGGGCCACGTTGAAGTCCCCCACCAGCACTAGGCGCGGATGCAGGGTCATCTGGCTCTGAATCCAATCGTGCAGCGCCTGCAGCCAGCGCATCTTGTAGGCAAATTTTTCCGAGCCAGGTTCCTGGCCGTTGACGAAGTAGCCGTTGATCAGGCGAATTTCGCCATCCGGCGAGTCTATGGTCGTGGCAATGATGCGGGCCTGCTCGTCGTCAAGCCCGGGGATGTTGCGCACCACATCGCGCCCCGTGTCGCGCGTGATCCAGGCCACGCCGTTATAGGTCTTCTGGCCGTGGCTGACGGCCTTGTAGCCAGCTTCCTCGAACGCCATGTGCGGGAACTTGTCGTCGGTGAGCTTGAGTTCCTGCAGTCCCAGTGCATCGACGGGGTTGGCGGCAAGCCAGTCCAGCACCTGCGGCAGCCGTACGGACAAGGAGTTCACATTCCAGGTGGCAATTTTCATTGTCATATAAGCCCACTTGATTTCAATGGGTTGCGTATCTGATTTTTAGGTTTCTAGCTCCAGCTACCCAGCTAGCTACCTAAAAAAGTGTTCAAAGATGGTCGTGCTTTCAGCTCCTTCTATCGTATCAGCCACATAGTTCCCGCTGAGCGAGCGCGTTTTGGAATAAGGCGGCCAAGTTGCAGTCGCAAGCCCGTGAGTGCTGAACATGCCTTTGAGCCGTCGCACATGTGCCATCATCTGCAGGTGCTGTGCCGGTGTCACAGCCAGAGTGTGATCAGGCTACGCACACGCTCCAGGGCCTTGACGGCTTGTACCAGCGAGGTGATTGAGCCATGTCACGGCAACAAGGCTGGGTCGGCATCTCCGTCAGGCTCGTATTGGGGCGAGTGCCATTGGCTAAAACATATGACGGATACCGACGCCGAAGCCTGTCTGGTTGATTCCGGCGACCGGCAGGCTGCCAGCCTGGCCGCTGCTAGCACTGAATGTGGCATTGCCGCTGTTCTTCGTGTGTCCCAGTGATGCGTAGGCGGCGGTTCGTTTGGAGAGGTGGTAGGTGCCACGCAGCACCATGAACTGGCCTTTGTCGCTATTGGACTTGTACTGGAGCCGGTAGTACTGGGTGTCGAAAGTCCATGCCCCCGCGGGATATGAAAGGCCGACGAACCACAGGTCGCTGCGGGGGGAGACCTTGTAGCCATCGTTGTCGCGGCGCAGAAATCCCGCTCCAATCTTGATTCCGTTGAGTTTCACATAACCGTTGAGCATGCTGCGCTTGTCGCTCATGCTGCTTTGGCTTAGACCACCAAATGCACCCGAGCCCCCCTTGAGTACGTCATGAGCCAGCGCAGCCCCCCAACTGGCGGAGTCGTACTTGAGCAACATCGACCATTCGCGGCAAGCGTTCCTGTCGGTGCCACTCTCGCCGGCACAATTTGTGCCGGCGGGGCTAGGGCCGGCATTGACCGTATCACGCCCAAAGCTGTAGGTCATGCCCACGGTCAGTCCTGAGAATATGCCCTTGTAGGAGATGGCGTTGTCGGCGCGCGCATTCGGAAAATAGCTGTCGAAGTTCGCAATGCTGTGCATACCCGGTCCGATGACATCGGCGTCATGCATCGACCAAAACAGCATCGTGTACTGCCGGCCCAGGCCAACCTGACCCCAGGGGCCGTTCAGGCCAACAAACGACTGTCGCCCAAACCCGCGCCCACCTTGGTTCAAGACGCCCGAATCAGGTGCGATGCCCATTTCGAGAACGAACTGGGCACTTATTCCGCCTCCCAAATCTTCACGACCACGAAATCCCAGCCTGGATGGAATGTTGCCCGCGTTGCTGGGGATGCGCGTGAGTCCGGAACCAGTGGCACCCACATGGTTGATGTGTTCGACAGCGGTATCGAGCAACCCATAGATTGTGATGTTTGGTTGAGCATGACAGGCGCCTCCCACCCACAGGAATGCAGCGGCACGGAAAAATTGCTTGTTCATCGGGGTCTCCTCCAGCATTGCGGTCCAACGTCCGTACGCACCTCAGGCGATGGCCGTCGGCAGTGGCGAGCAATCAGCCTGTTCGCTGAGCTCCATCAGCAGCTGCATACACAACTGTCCGCGCTCGACAGCGCGCTCATGCCACAGGTTGTGTTGCTCGAGCGGATCGGCGCGCAGGTCGTAGAGCTCGCACAGCTCGGGCAAGTTGCTCAAGGTCAGGCGCCATTCTTCGCTGACGAGGCTGCGAAGGCGGTAGCGGCGCGTTCTTCCGTGCGGCAGCACCACAGGCTCGCTTTCTACAATGACGCCAGGGCGCGATGGGACTGTTTGCGACTGCCCGTCCAGCCAGGGCAGCAGATTGAGTCCCTGGATCCCGTTGTAGGGGGCGAGCCCGCAGCGCGCCAGCACGGTCTTGGCAATGTCGATGGTTCCGGATGGCAGATCCAGGACCGGAGGAGCGGCCCGGCTGCATGGGTCCTTCCAGATGAAGGGTACGCGCGTGAGCCCACTGAAATGCATGGCACCCTTGAGCACGATGCCATGGTCGCCCATCATGTCGCCGTGGTCACTGGTGAAGATGATGACCGTGTCGTCCTCTATGCCCAACTCCTGAAGAGTCTGGAGTAACGCCCCGACCTGCTCGTCGATCATGCTGACCATGCCGTAGGTCAGGGCCAGCGTTTCCTTGCATTCACGGCTGCTTACGGCGTAGGCGCCGTAACCCTCGCGGGAGCCTCCCTCTCTGGTGTAGCGATGAACGTCGACCAGCAGTTGAGAGTTGCCGGGCTTGCCGAAGCTGGGTGGCAATGGCATGTCCTCAGGCTGGTACATATCCCAGAACCGTCCCGGGGGGGTGAATGGGTGGTGCGGATCAGGAAAGGACAAGTTGAGAAAGAACGGCTTGCCGGACGAGCCTTGCACATGTTTTCTGAGCCAGTTGCAGCCGCGCTCCCCCACCCAGGCCGAGGGGTACAGTGCCTCGGGCATGGCCGTGCGCCATGCCTGCGGCGCGCTGTAGCCTGGCGAAGGCAGGGCGTTGGCGCGGCCGCGCAGACTGTCGGGTGCGGGGTGGCGTTGGGCCAGCCAGCGGGCATAGTCACCTTCAACCTGGTCGCCGTGGAAAGTAGCCAGCTCCACATGTTCGAAACCGTAGTAAGGGGTGCTCACCGCCATGCGCTTGCCACTGCGCCAATCGGACGTCCATTCGTTCAAATACCCGTCGCCGTCACGCTGGCGCTTTCGTGCGTCCAGTAGCTCGAGCGGCGGTGCGACACCTTGGTCGCCATGGCTCCAGCGACGGCGTGCAGGGCCGTCATAGCCAAAAGACTGCAGGTGAGACTTGCCTATGAGTGCCGTGGCATAGCCTCCTGCGCGCAGCAGTTCCACAAAGGTAGTGTGATCGCGCGAGAGGCTGATGCCGTTGTGCACCACGCCATGCAGCGATGGCAGCCGTCCGGTCATCAGCGTGGCACGATTGGACATGCATGTGGTGCTGGCAGCGTGAAAGTTGCTGGCGCGTACGCCGGTACGGGCCAGGCGGTCGATGTTTGGTGTCTGCAGCAGCGTGTTGCCCACGCAACCCAGGTGATCGGCACGCTGCTGGTCGGTGACGATCAGCAGCACGTTGGGAGTCTTGTTCGTCATGGGGCCGGCTTTCAGTCGGCAGTGATGCCAAGTTCTTTCACAAGCTTGCCGTAGCGCTTGTAGTCGGCGCGGGTCTTTTCGGCGAAAGCGCTGCGTGGCTGGTTTTCCACGCTCTGGTACAGGTTTCTGAACTGGGCTGCGACCTCGGGCTTGGCCAGAATCTCGCGCAAGGTCTTGTTGATATCGTCAGCCAGCGCCGGGTCCATGTTGCGGGGGCCATAGACGCCGAAGGAAATGTCGACCTCCACCCCTGCAAAGCCTTGTTCCTGCATGGTTGGCAAGCTGGGCAGAAAAGAGCTGCGGGCCTTGTCGGCCACGGCCAGCGGTACCAGGCGTCCCGCATCGATCAGGGGCTTGGCAACAGGCATGCCGAGGAAGGTCAGCATCACATGGCTGCCCAGCACGTCGTTGATCGCCGGTGTCGTACCTTTGTAGGGCACATGGCGCAATTGCACGCGGGCTGCCCTGTTGAACAGTTCACCCACGATATGCATGGGAGACCCATTGCCCGAGGTGGCGTAGCCCAGGTCGGGCTGTGTCTTTGCCATCCGGGCCACATCGCCCGCCGTTTTTGCACCGAGTCTGGGGTTGGCGAGCATCAGCATGGAGGCTGATGAGAGCAGCGCGATCGGAGTGTAGTCCTTGACGACATCGGCATGCTGCCCGCCCGCCGGCAGCACGTGAGGGACCATGGTGAAGGTGTTCGGTGTCACCAGCAGGGTGTGGCCGTCTGCCTCGGCGCGGGCGACGGAGTCGTTGCCCAGGTTGCCCGACGCACCCGCCCTGTTCACCACGATGACGGGATTTTTCCAGCGCGCTTGAAGCTGGGGCGCCAACAGGCGTGCTATCTGATCGGGAGCTCCTCCTGGCGGGAACGAGACGACCAAGGTAATGGGCCTGTCCGGATGTGTGGGCATGCCGGTTTGCGCGGCCGCGCCCCAAGCAGCCCCGCCGAGGCCGAGGCAAAGGGGGAGTAATAGTTGTCCAAGCAGGTGGGGCATCTGTGTGTCTCCGGCGATTTTGAATGTTTGCCGAACTTTACTTAGCGCCCGCGTGCTGTCACAGTAGGTGCAAGATTGAAACAGCTTCAAGCAGAATTTGTAAATACATGGACAGGCTTAGACTCATCACCACATTCATGAACGTGGCTGAGGCAGAGAATTTCAGCCGTGCCGCGCAATCGCTGCACCTGACGCCACAGGCTGTGAGTCAGCAAATATCACAGCTCGAATCGTGGTTGGGCGTGCGCCTGTTTCACCGCTCCACGCGCCGCATGGCATTGACGGAAGACGGTCGTGTGTTCTATGAGCGTTGCCGCGTCGGTCTTCAGTCGATCGACCAGGGCGAGCGCGAATTGCGCGACCGTGCAAGCGGCATCACCGGCTCGATCAAGGTGGCCTCAAGCCTGAGTCTGGGGCAGTTGCTGGTGGCGCCACTGCTGGCACAGTTCAATGAAAGCTATCCCGATATCCGCATCGAACTCGTGACACAGAACCCCTGGCCCGACACGGTGGACCTGGGCATGGACATCGGTGTAATCGGCGGGCCACTGCTCAACGTATCGCTGGTCGCGCGCAGAGTCGGGCGTTTCACTCACATGCTCTGCGCCGCGCCTGCCTATCTGGCCGCCAAGGGGACACCCAAGAGTCCGCAAGAACTGCTGCAGCACTGCTGCATCGGCCTGAGGCACCCACGCACCAACCGCATCTGGCCCTGGACCTTTCAATCGGCTCGCCGGCAGACGATGCTGGAGCCGCCGTTCTCCTTCATCACGCAGGACCCTGCCGTGCAGCGGCAGCTCGTGCTGCAGGGGGCAGGCATCGGTCAACTGACAGATTACTTTGCGCGACCTCTCATAGCCAGCGGAGCGCTGGTAGAACTCCCCCTCGGCTACAGCGGCCCTCGTCTGGACGTACATGTTTTCATTCCCCAGCGCGAACACACGCCCCGGCGCATCAAGTTGCTCAATGATTTCCTCTATGAAAGGCTCAAGCAGTTCTTTCACAGCTAAAGACGAGGGATAGAGGGGCCCTGGTCGATAGCGAGGCCTGCTGGGAGCACACCAGAATAGGCATCTTGCGCATCAATGCCGTGCATGCAGGTGGTGAGTTTGGGCATGTTCCCCCGCTGTGAAACTCACGCGAGTTGGACACCTCTCCAACCACCTGGCAGGCGACCCTGCCAACTGTCCACGGGGGCAGTGGCGATCCAAATCGGGTTCAGCCTGTGGCTGGCAGCAAATCAAGCTCTGGAGCAGGCAAGGTTGTCTGCAGCGATCCCTTTCAGGGCTTCGGGATGCCGGACTCTCTGGAGGGACATGGTCTTTCTTGATGCTTTCGGAAAGCAAATTGCTCACAAGCAGGCGTGCAGGGGTTTGCTACATTGAGCCCATGAAACATGCTTCAAGCCTGGCAGGGATGATGATTGTCGTGGCGGCAGCCGGTGGCTGCGCGCAATCGGTTTCCGTCAATTTTGGCAACCCCTCGGAAGCCAACTGCAAAAAGCAGGGCGGTGTGCTGCGCACCGAGAAGGGGGTGGATGCTGATCGAAATACCTGCGTGCTGCCTGACGGCTCTGCTTTTGAGGAATGGGTGCAGCACGCGCGGCAGCCGCCCGCGAAATAGGTCGAGGCCCAGACCTGGCTTCAGGCCGTGGCAAGGCGCTGCTCAGGCGTGGAAGAGGGGTTCAATCGCGCAGCACCACGGAGTGCTCGAAATTCTCCGATATGGCCTGTGTGCCGTCGTCAAAGACCAGTACGCGCTCGGGCCAGCGCATGGCGGCGAGCTTGCTGCGCTGCACGGGGTTGTCGCCACGCAGGCGATCCAGCCAGCGGGCACCCACCGAGTAGTCCACGCAGAACACATTGCCGCGCAGGCCGTGCCAAGACAGCGGTGGTGTGCCGCCGAACAGGTTTTCAAACTGCGAGCCATGCGCGGGTGCGTCGGCCGGGCGCAGGCGGCGCCAGTAGTGGCCGACGATGACGGCAGGCGTCTCCTCATATTCATTCCACCAGCCCACGCGTTCGACAAAACGCCATTTGCCGCCCGCGTAAAAGGGATTGCGGCATTCGCGCTCCACGCCGGCCGTCAGCACCTTCAGAGGGTTGACCATGGCCTTGTTGAGTTCGTTCTCGCTGTGGGCCGGCAGAAACGGCGGCTCGTGGCGATAGTCCTCCAGGCTGTAGGGCCAGCTCAGCGCTTCCTGGCGCATGCGTTCGGCCACGCATTGGGCGATGGCCTGCTCGTCGGCAATCGTCTCGAAGTGGTCATAGGCGGCGCGAGCGCTGCCGTCGGGCAGCTGGCGAATCATGGCAATCTGCTCGGGTCGCCAGGCCGCATGAACAATGCGCAGATCCTCGCGCTCCAGCGCGATCGGCAACTGGCCGAGCTGCTCGAGCATGGCGGGAGTCTGCTCGGCCGGCATGCGCGCGAAAGGCGCGTACTTGGGCTGGTCGGAGTCGATGCGGCTGTCGAAGAACCAGCCCGAGCCATCCTTGGCATCTTCGCGCAGCAGATTGATTTCATGGTTGCCCAGCACCGCATGGGCCGTGCCCGAGGCCAGCATGGCACCGACCAGCGCGAGCACGGAAGGACTGTCCGGCCCACGGTCGCAGAAGTCGCCGACAAACACCAGTCGCCGTCCTTCGGGGTGATGGCCCTGCAGGTCGTAGCCCAGATGGCCCAGCAATTGCACCAGCGCGGCGTATTCGCCGTGGATATCGCCAACGATATCGAGGGCGCCAGGAGGCAGGGGCTGGACTAGGCTCATGATGAAGGACGATAGGCTTGCGGGTTTGGAGGACTCAGGCTGCAGCAGGCTGCCTTGCCATTGTCATACGGCAGTCATGCAATGAAGCTGACAATTGTTGCAACGCAACACCGCGAGGGCAAGAGAGTTTTGTCTCGTGCCGGACTGCTGGCCGCCCCGTGCGGATGCGATCCCGCACGGCACGAAACAAAGGTCAGCCCCGGCGCTCGAAGCGCACAAAACAGTAGGGCAGGCCATTGGCGGAGACATGCTCGCTGCGGCTCATGGCCTGCCACTGAGCGCCCAGTTCGGGGGCAAAGGCATCGCCTTCGAAGTCGCGGCCGATTTCGGTCACTTCCACGGCATCGGCCAGCGGCAGGGCCTGGGCATAGATCTGCGCGCCGCCGATGACCCAGACGTCTTGCGAGAGCTTGTGGCCCAGCTCCAGCGCTTCTGGCAGGCTGGCGGCGCGCAGGACCTGGTCGGACGCCGGCTCGGCTTGCCAGTCGGTCTGGCGGGTGACGACGATATTGCTGCGGCCCGGCAGGGGACGAAAGCGCGCAGGCAGCGAGTCCCAGGTCTTGCGTCCCATGATGACGGCGCAGCCTCGGGTCAGCTCCTTGAAATGCGCCATGTCTTCCGGCAGATGCCAGGGCATGGTGTTGTCCTTGCCGATGACGCCGTTGGCTGCGCGGGCGTAGATGAGTTGAATGGCCATAGCTATCAATAAAGAAGCTGCTGGCGCTTGCTATTCATTGACTTCAGATATGAAAGTATTTGAAATCGCAGGATGGAAAGCGCAAGCAGCTTTGATTTTTATAGTGATCCGGAGGGGTGCAGCTCAGACCGCCACAGGCGCCTTGATGCCGGCATGGTGCTGATAGTCCAGCACTTCGAAGTCTTCGTACTCGTAGCCGAAGATGGAGTCGGGCTTGCGCCTGATGTTCAGCGTCGGATAGGCGAAGGGCTGTCGCGACAGCTGGGTCTGCACCTGTTCGAAGTGATTGTTGTAGATGTGGCAGTCGCCGCCGGTCCAGATGAAGTCGCCCACCTCCAGGCCGCATTGCTGGGCCAGCATATGGGTCAGCAGCGCGTAGCTGGCGATGTTGAAGGGCACGCCCAGGAAGATGTCGGCGCTGCGCTGGTAGAGCTGGCAGCTGAGCTTGCCGTCGGCCACGTAGAACTGGAAGAAGGAGTGGCAGGGCATGAGCGCCATCTGGTCCAGCTCGGCCACGTTCCAGGCGCTGACGATGATGCGGCGGCTGTCGGGATTGCTCTGGAGCTGCTTGACGACTTCGGCAATCTGGTCGACATGCGTGCCGTCGGCCTTGGGCCAGCTGCGCCATTGCACGCCGTAGACCGGGCCCAGGTCGCCGGTTTCCTTGTCGGCCCATTCGTCCCAGATGGTGCAGCCGCGCTCCTGCAGCCATTTCACATTGCTGTCGCCGCGCAGAAACCACAGCAGCTCAAGGATGATGGACTTCAGGTGCACCTTCTTGGTCGTGACCAGGGGGAAGCCTTCATTGAGGTTGAAGCGCATCTGGTAGCCGAACACGCTGCGCGTGCCCGTGCCCGTGCGGTCGGTCTTGGACGCGCCATGCTCGAACACATGGCGCATAAAGGTTTCGTACTGGCAGCGCACGGGGCGCAGGGTGCTGGTGGTGGAGTTCATGGTGCAAAAAGCGGTCAAAGACTTGCAAAGACTGGCTGTGCCGTCAGCGTACACAAGGTGCCGCTGCTCTTGAAGAGGGCGGGCCCGCGGGGGCCGCGATAGTCGAAGTGTGCCACGGGCCGGAGCATGCCGAGTTGCCTGCAGTCAATGACCCGACCTGCGGCCCTGTCAGTCTCAAATCTGCCGCAGCTGGCTTCACAATGTCATGGAAAACAACCGAGCCGAACAAGGAGAGTGAGCTCATGTCACGCAATTTTGTGAGCGCTGCGGCTTTTGCGCTGGCGGCGGCGGCCTTGATGACTGCCTGCGACAAGACCAAGGCACCATCACCCACCGCGGCCGCTGCAGCTGCAGCTGCTGCCGCCCCGCCCGATGCCATGCCCCAGACCCAAGAGCCCGCTGCCACGGCGCAGATCGAGGAGGCGGCCACGGTTTCCATCGAGGAAGTGCGCGTTCCCCATGTGGCCAAGGACGGCGAGCCAGGCCTGGACAGCCTCAAGCCGCTGCAGGGCAAGTACCGCTGGGATGGCGTGGACTATGTGAAGGACGGCGTGCTGGCCCAGCGGCTGAAGACGCTGATGGGCGGCAGTCAGTACGAGACGCTGCTCAAGAACCTGCAGGCCCTGGGGCCGCTGGAGTCTTCCGCAGATCTGCTGTACGTGATGGGCAACCGCCAGCATCAGGGCGGCGAGGAAATGGCCGCCGTGGTGATCGACCCGGTGCGCAACGGCCTGCGGGTCTGGTTGCTCAGCGAGGGCAGGCAGACCGTGTTCACCGATGTGGATGGCGCAGACATCCCCTGGCCCAGCGCGGTTGAGAACATGCTGCGCAATATCGTTGCCTCTCGCTAAAGCCCTGGTCAATGCAAAAAGCCCTGCACAGCAATGCAGGGCTTTTTTGTCGGCGATGCCCGGATCAGCCGCGCGTCAGCACCACGCCGGGGTTCATGAGGCCCTGGGGGTCCAGCGCATTCTTGATGGCGCGCATCATCTGCAGGGCAACGGGGGACTGGTATTTTTCGAGCTTGTCCGTCTTGAGTGCGCCCACGCCATGTTCGGCCGAGAACGAGCCGCCGAAGGCGTCCACGGCCTCGTAGACCAGGTGGTTGACCAGGGCCTCCTTGTCGCGCAGAAAGGCCTTGCCGTCCTCGCCCTCGGGTACTTGCACGTTGTAGTGCAGATTGCCGTCGCCCAGATGGCCGAAGTTGACCAGACGCACGCCGGGAATCTCGCGCTTGAGCACGGCGTCGGCATGCTCGACAAATGCGGGAATGCGCGAGGCGGCGACCGAGATATCGTGCTTGATGTTCAGGCCTTCCTCGGCCTGGGCCAGAGGAATGCTCTCGCGGATATGCCAGAGGTCATGGGCCTGGGTCAGGCTCTCCGCCACCACGGCGTTGACCACGCAGCCGTCTTCAAAGGCCAGCTCCAGCAGGTGTTCGAAGCGCAGGCGCGCATGCTGCTCGGACTCGCTGTCGCTGTTCTCCAGCAGCACGCAATAAGGGGCCTCGTCGCCCATGTCGGCAAAGGGCACGCGCAGCTGCGGCATATGCTTGACGACCAGGCTCAGTGCGAACTGGCCCATGACTTCAAAGCCCGTCAGTCCCGCGCCCAGGTGCTGGTGCGCCAGGCCCAGCAGGCGCACGGCGGCTTCCATGGAGGGGACGGCGGCAAAGGCCGTGAGCTGGGCGGCCGGCTGCGGGAACAGCTTCATGGTGGCGGCGGTGATGATGCCCAGCGTGCCTTCGCTGCCGATGAACAGATCGCGCAGGTCATAGCCGGTGTTGTCCTTGCGCAGGCCCTTGAGGCCGTCCCAGATCTCGCCCTGGGGCGTCACCACTTCCAGGCCCAGGCACAGGTCGCGCGTATTGCCATAGCGCACCACCTGCGTGCCGCCGGCGTTGGTGCCCAGATTGCCGCCAATGGTGCAGCTGCCTTCGGCGGCCAGCGACAGCGGGAACAGCAGGCCTTGCTGGTCAGCCAGCTCCTGCAGGTTCTGCAAAATGCAGCCGGCTTCGACGGTGAAGGTCAGATTGTCCTTGTCGATATGGCGCACGGCGTTCAGGCGCGTCAGGCTGAGCACGATCTGCCGGCCGCTGTCGTCGGGGGTGGAGCCCACGGAAAGCCCGGTATTGCCGCCCTGGGGCACGATCTGCACGCCGGCTGCGGCGCAGGCCTTGACCACGCCGGCCACTTCGGCCGTGTTGCCGGGGCGCACCACGGCCAGGGACTTGCCGTGCACGCGCTTGCGCCAGTCCTGTTCGTAGGCGCTGAGGTCGCCATCGGTCAGCACATGGGGCGCGCCCACAATCTGGCGCAGGGATTCAAGCAAAGCGGTGGAAGTCATGGCAGGCAGGCCGCAGCAAGGCGGCAGAGAGGGGAGACAGACGGAAATCCTAAGCCACGTACAGGGCCGCAGCCGGAAAACCATGAAGCCGCAAGCGTAGAGCATGGCAGACTACGGGACAATCGAAATAAATTGCTTGGTTATGCCGGTTTTTCCGAACAATGTCAGCCTGCGCCAACTGCGCGCCTTTGACGAGGTGTCGCGGCAGGGCGCGTTTGCCCCAGCGGCCCGCGAGCTGTGCCTGACGCAGTCGGCCCTGTCCGAATCCATTCGGCAGCTGGAAGAGGCCCTGGGTCTGCGGCTGTTTGACCGCACCACGCGAACCGTGGGGTTGACGGCCGCCGGCCAGGCCTTCTTGCTCGATGTGCGCCAGGCCTTCGAGACGCTGGAGCAGGGCTTTCAGAACCTGGGCGATCTGGCCGCTCTGCGCCGCGGCAAGGTGCGCATTGCTGCCGCACCGTCGGTGCTGTCGGTGTTGCTGCTGCCGGTGCTGCCGGCCTTGCGGGCCCGACATCCGGGCATCGAGGTGGATCTGATCGAGGACAGCGCCGAAGGCATCGCCCAGCGCGTGCAGGCCGGCAGCGTGGATTTCGGCGTGGGGGCGGCGCACCCGGCAGGCGGCGATTTGCTGACCCAGCCGCTGATCAGCGATGCCATGGGGCTGGTGGCCAGGCTCGATGAGCCCTTGCTGCAGGCGGGGCGGCTGACGGCGGCCGATCTGGCCCAACTGCCCCATCTGGCTTTTGTGGGCCTGACCACCGACACCGCCATCAGCCAGCTGCTGGCTTCGGCACCGGGCATGCCGCAGAACCTGCTGCAGACACCGCTGCGCCTGTCCAATCCGCAACTGCTGTTCGAGGCCGTGAGCCTGGGCCTGGGCGTCAGCATCGTTCCGGCGCTGACGGCGCGTCACCCTTCACTGGGATTGCAGGGCAATCTGGGCTTTCGCCTGCTGGACGAGCCGCGCATCCTGCGCCGTACGCTGCTGATTCAGCGCCCGCGCCGCGCGCTGTCGCCGGCCGCCCAGTTGCTGTTCGATGCGCTGGCGGCGCAGGTGCAGACGCTGGCGCAGTTCGAAGGCATCATGCTTGATTGAGCCGGGCCGCCCTGGCGGCACGCTGGCGCAGGCGCACATGGGCTGCGCAGGCAATGAAGAGCAGCACGCACAGCGCCACCTCTGCCAGCGCCAGCCAGCGGCTGGGTGCGGCATCGCTCCAGGCCCGCACCACGCCCTCGGTGAAGTACAGCCAGACCAGCAGGCTGAGCCAGCGATAGGTGTACATGCGGCGCTTGAGCAGGCCGATCACGGCAAACGCCAGCGGCAGGGCCTTGAGAAACAGCCAGGTGCCGCCTTCGCGCAGCGGGGCCAGCCACAGCTCCCAGGCCACGCACAGCAGCATCAATGCCAGCAGGCTGCCCACGGCCAACCAGCGCGTGGCGGCCACGTCGGAGCCTGGCTGCTGGATTGGTGAAGAAGTGTTTTCGGCGGCTTGGGGCGAGAGGGCGTCGGTCATAGCAGTGGCATCATATCGGTCATGCCAGCCCTGTTTGAATCCGGTCGTTTTGTTTTGCGTTCTGCGCTTGATGTTGCGCAGCACCCGTCCTCCTTTTGCGTTCGTGAAGGAGTGCCGTCATGAAGAAAAACGAGCGTGCCGGCTTTTGGGCTGCGCTGGAAGGCAAGGCGCAGCAAACCAGACCGGTGATGGAAGATCAGGACCGTGCGGTATCGTCGGCGTCGACAGCCTCAACTGCTGCAGCGAGCGTGGCCGCCGAGCCCAGACAGGTCGAGCAGCGCCAGGAACCCAGCCTTGACGGTCCGGGCCTACCGCTGGAGCCAGTGTTCGATCCCATGCCCGATCTTGGCAACGATCTGGCTCGGCCAGAGCCCGTGCCAGCTCCTGCCGCGACGCCTGCGGCGGCATTCAGCACGGCAGCTCAGGGCTGGACCAGCTATTCCACGCCGAATGCGACGCCAGCCCAGGAGCGGAAAGAGGCGCATGCTTCTGTTTCAGGAGTGACCGGCAGTTCTGACCTGCGCCCGGAGCGCGTTGCCGAGCACCCGCGCAGCAGCAGCCTCGACAAGGCCAGGGCGCTGGCGGCCAGCTGCAAGGATCTGGCCGGGCGTATCCCCAGGCCTCAGATGCCCAGCCAGCAGGAGCTCAAGACTGCCTTGCGCCGCAGGAGCCGCCGTGCGCAGCAGCGCCTGCGTACCTTCCCCTGGCACAACACGGCCCAGGTGCTGCTGGCGCGCTTCAAGGAAGACCGTCTGGGCGTGACGGCCAGCAGTCTTACTTTCACATCGCTGTTGGCGCTGGTGCCGTTCTTTACCGTGGCGCTGGCCCTGTTCACGGCCTTCCCGATTTTTGGCAAGGCGCAAAAGGTGCTGGAGCGCTGGCTGATGGACAGCCTGATTCCCGAGACCATTGCGCGCCAGGTGCTGGGCTATCTCACGCAGTTTGCCTCCAAGGCCAGCCAGTTGGGCCTGGTCGGCTTCTCCATCCTGATGGTCACGGCCATTGCGCTGATCCTGACCATCGACCGCACGCTCAACAACATCTGGCGCGTGCGCCAGCTGCGGCCGCTTGGTCAGCGCGTGTTGATCTACTGGGCCGCCATCACGCTGGGGCCGCTGCTGCTGGGCCTGAGCCTGGTGCTGTCGTCCTATGTGATGTCGGCCTCCAAGGGGATGGTCAATGCGCTGCCCGGCAGCCTGCGCTTTGTCTTTGATTCCATAGAGTTCGTGGTGCTGGCCGCCGGCATGGCCGGGCTTTACCACTATGTGCCCAACACGCCGGTGCGCTGGCGCCATGCCTTGGTGGGGGGCGTGTTTGTGGCCGTGTTCATGGAGGTGGCCAAGAAGGTGCTGGGCATCTATCTGTCATCCGTGCCGACCTACTCGGTGATCTACGGTGCGTTTGCCACGCTGCCGATCTTGCTGATCTGGATGTATGTGGCCTGGAGCATTGTGCTGCTGGGGGCCCTGGTCACGGCCTATCTGCCCACGGTGCTTGCAGGGGTGGAGCGGCTGACAGGGCATCGGGGCTGGCAGTTCGAGCTGGCCGTCGAGGTACTGCAATGCCTGGCCAAGGAGCGCGAGCTGCCGCACAAGGGCCTGTATGTGCACCAGCTTTCGCGGCGCCTGCGCGTGGAAGCCTCCCAGATTCAACCCGTGCTGCAGGCGCTGGCCAAGCTGGACTGGGTTGGGGCCGTGCAGCCGCCCGATGCCTATGTGTCGCTTGAGAGCACCGAGCCGCGCTATGTGCTGCTGGTCGATCCGCATGCCACGCGGGTCGAGCCCCTGGTGCAGAGCCTGTTGCTTGAGCCGTCCGAGGCGGTACGGCCGCTGTGGCAGCGCGCCCAGCTCGATGCCATGACCGTGGCCGAGCTGATTGCCGCTCCTGACGGAAATATTCATAGAGTTTGATGGCTGCGGGCAGATATCTATGAATATCTGCACTCAAGACCGGACAGCCGATTCGCTGCCTGCAAAGCAGGCCAGCGGGCGCGCAGCAGAGAGGGAGTGGCACTACATCTTGATGCGGCCCAGCAAGATGTCGCGCCACATCATCCAGTCGCCGAGAAAGCTGTAGAGCGGGCGCTTGAAGCTGGCGGGCTTGTTTTTCTCAAAGCCGAAATGCCCTACCCAGGCAAAGGCATAGCCGCAGATCAGGCCTGCGAGCAAATACCACCAGTCGCCCGTCAAAAACAGCGCCAGCAGAAACACCAGCGACAGGCTGGTACCGATGAAGTGCAGCCGCCTGCAAGTGGCGTTGCTGTGCTCGCCCAGGTAGAAGGGGTAGAACTCGGCAAAGCTCTTGAACTGGCGCGGGTCCACGCTGGCTTTGACAGCGTCGTCCGGTTCTGAGGTCGTGGTCTGTGACATGGCAAACCCCGGTGAAGTGGATACTGTTTTTATACTGCCGACAGCCGGTGCGGGCCAGCGGGTTAGCGAGTGTTGGCAAGTTGCGGTCGGAGGTCTTCGTCACCTGAACGACAGGCTATATACGGCAAGACTGCGCAAAATCGGCCAGATTCGCCATCTTTGCAGCCACTCCAGCTTCTGGCCGAGCTGCCATGAGCGTTCTCTTGCTAAGGTGGCGGCACCGCCCCCTCGCCCCTCAACCCAGACCCTGCCCATGTTTGACGACACCATGCCGCCCGTTGTGATCAGCTCCAGTGAAACCCGTGTTCAGGCGCCCGACGGGCAGCTCCATGTCAAGCGCTGGCAAGCGCAGGGCGGGGCGGCCAAGGCGCCGCTGGTGCTGATGCACGACTCGCTGGGCAGTGTCGATCTGTGGCGCGAATTTCCCGCCCAGCTGGCCGCGGCCACCGGGCGCGAAGTCATTGCCTATGACCGCCTGGGCTTTGGTCATTCGGACCCCAATCCGCATCGGCTTCAACCCAGTTTTGTGGAAAACGAGGTCGCCGCCGGCTTCACGCCGCTTCATCAGGCGCTGGGTCTGGGCGATTTCGTGATGCTGGGACACAGCGTAGGCGGCGGTATGGCGGCCATGGTGGCGGCTGCGTATGGACGCCAATGCCAGGCGTTGATTACCGAATCGGCCCAGAGCTTTGTCGAAGACCGCACCTTGCAGGGCATCAGTACGGCGCGCGACAACTTTGCCCAGCCCGGCCAGCTGGAGCGCCTTGCTCGCTACCATGGCGACAAGGCGGCCTGGGTGCTGTCTGCCTGGGTGGATACCTGGTTGAGCCCGCCTTTTGCGCATTACCGGCTGGATGCGGCCTTGAAGCAGGTGCATTGCCCGGTGCTGGCCATTCACGGCGAGCTCGATGAATTCGGCTCCCTGGTGCATCCCGAGAACATCTGCACCTGGGCGCAAGGCCCTTGCGAGGCGGAAATCATTGCCGGCGGCGGCCATGTGCCGCACCGCGAGCTGCCCGATCGCATCAGCAGCCGCATCGCCGGTTTTCTGTCAAGAATCGCCTGACTCTGTCTGATCTAGGCGCCCGCGCGCGTAGTCGACCAGATCGGCCGGATAGTGGGGGCTGGCGCGCAGGGCGCTGTCATCCCAGCCGTAGAGCACGGCCAGGGCGGCCACCTCCAGCGCCCAGTAGCCCGTGCCCAGCCACGGACTGCCTTTTTTCTGCTGCTTGGGCGAGAGCTTGAGGAACTCCTGGTACTGGGTTTGCAGATAGGGCAGCAGTGGGTTAGGCAGGGCTTCGAGCTGTTCAAAAAATGGCTTCATGGCGCCATAAGGGCGTTTGTGGAAAAGCTCCTCGCTGACCTGCTGCAACTGCAGGCCACCTGCGCAGAGATAATCCAGCAACTGGTCCGTATCGAAGGCCAGCACATGCTCGTCAATCGCCGGTACGTCGTCCTGTGCATCCAGCAGTGTGGCCAGTGACAGCAGGGTCACGGCAGTAGCGTAGTCGTCAGCGCGTGTGTTGATGGGCGCACCTACGCCATAGTCCTCGCCAGTCTCCTGCGCCATGCTGGCGCGCGCATGCTCGGCCACCGAGGCCGCATCAATCCACAGTGCGGCCACTTCCTGGTAGATGGGGCGCAGCACATCGCCGCTCAGGCCAAGATCGATGCCATAGATCAGCAGCCAGCGCGCTTGCGCGCCCACTTCCTTCCATTTCCAGTAGTTTTCCAGCGCGGCATGTGCCTTGAAATCCTGGGGCGCTTTATAGCTGTCGCTGCCGGCAAAGCGCTTGAGCGCGCTCAGTGCCTCCTTCCAGTCGGCTTTTTTATCGCTCAGATTGAGATTGCGCCGGGGCTGCAGACCGTTCAGTGAAATCTTGGCCCATTCGGCGCAGGCGGCAGCCAGTTGGCCGTGGTGCTGGAAGGTTTGGCTCATGGCCCAAGCTTAATGGCTCATGCAGCGAGAAAATCCCGAATCGCGAACAGCGTCGCGTCGGGCGACTCCGTCATCTGGTTGTGGCCGTTGGGAATGATCTGCACGTTCACCGTTTTGCCCGCGTCTTTGGCGGCCTCTATCAAGCCTTTTGCAGCCTTGGGTGGTGTCATTTGGTCTTGCTCGCCCAGCACAAACAGAAGCGGGCAGCTGACCTGCGTCATGGCCGCTTCGCCACCCGCATAGCTGTCACAGGCCTTGAAGCCTGCATGCAGCAGATTCGTGTGAGCGTTGCTGGCCAGCACGCGGCGGCCCAGGGCCATGCCGGCGCCAAACACCCAGCTGCCTGCGCCATTGGGTGGTGCCAGCGTGGCGCGCGAGAAGGTGTTGACCATCTGGATGGCTTTCTCGGGCGTATTCAGCGCTGACTCCAGCAGCGCGGGCGATACCTTCATGGGAAAGGCCGTGCCCACCAGCACCAGATGGCTGATGCGGCTATTTAGCCTGGCCGCAGTCTCCATGGCAATCAGGCTGCCCCAACTATGGCCGATCAGCGCAGCTTGCTGCAGGTTGGCCGCATCCATCAGCGCGCCGATGAAGGTCGCAGCTTCTTCGACAGTTTGCGGGGCCTGGCCGCTGCTTTTGCAATGGCCGGGCAAATCGATGGCCAGGACGTTCCAGCCGTGATTGGCCATATAGCGGCTTTGCAGCGCCCAGACGCTGTGATCGCAGAGCACGCCGTGGATGAAAATGGCTGTGGGCTTGGCCGCGTCGAAAGCCTTGCCGCCGGTGTAGGCGTAGATTTCTGCGCCTTGCACATTGATTTGCATGTTTGTCTCCGGTTCTGTTCTTTGTGGTTCAGCAGTGTTCATTCAGCCATTGCTGGGCCAGTTCGCGTATGTCGTCGCTGGCATCGTGTTCAGCGGCATGCTCAATCGTGGCGCGCTGCGCTGCGCTGGCTTTTTTCCAGTACCGCAGGCCCAGCATGGCCTGATAACGTACGTTCTCGTTGCTGTCGTGACTCAGGGCTTGTGCCAGTACAGGAGTGATGCGCCTGCCCGCGGCGGCCCCAAGGCTTCGCTCTCCCATGATGCAAGCCGCATGAACGCGCACCAGTGCGTGAACGGAATGAAGAGCGAACAGGGCTTGCTCCAAATCCTCAACCCGAAGGCTGCAATAGCCGGTTCCGGGCGATAGCTCTTCATTCAGTGCCTGGGTCAAGGCCGGATGCTTGAGGTCCAGTGCCCGCTCCAGCGGCGCGTAATCAAGGTGCAGGGCCGTGGCTCCTGGCTTGCTGTTCCAGGAGCGGTAGGGGTAGGCAATGCCCTGCGCGATTCTGTCCACAGGCACGGCCGTGGTGCCTATTTGCTGCTGCAGCCATTCCTGGTCGCCTAGCGACCCCAAGGCACTGGCGCACCAGCCTCGCTCGCTTTCTTCCCTGGGGCTGCGGATGGGGGTCTGAACCTGTTGGCGCAGTGCAGCCAGTACCTGTTCGTCCCGGTAAGCTATCTGGGCCAGCAACATGGCCGCACGCCATTGTTTGCCAGACCGAGTCAGCATGGGCAGCAGTGCATGAGCCACCTGGCTGTGATCCAGGGCAAGCAGCGCAGTCTCGGCCTCTTCGCCCAGCACTTGCGCCTCTTTTGGGCTCAGTCCCAGTTCCGGGCACCCGATACCTTCAAGACAGCTCAGATGGTATTGCAGTTGTTGAGCGGGGGGGAGCGCGGCAACTCTGGTGCGTCTTTGCGCTTCCTGGTCATGGCTGGGAAACAATGCAAGAAAGCGCGCCTCCCCCATGCTCTCGCGTGCCATGGCTTCGCATTCCTGAGTGTCTTCCACGTAGATCAGCACCGCAAACTCTGGAGTGAGCTGGCTGGCCCATGGCGATTTTTGACAGGCTTTGGTCAGTTGCTTGCAGATGCGGATCAGCGCCTTGATCAGGCGCGCTTCGGTACGCAACCAGTGGGCAGGCGTGCTTTTATTGGCCTCGGCCAGCAAGGCTTGCTCCAGTTGCTCCAACTCCTGAGAGTCCGAGGCCGAATCCAGCTCTTCCCATTCCCAATCCGGTGGGTTCCAGCGCAGACTGCCCAACTGGCCGGAATCCAGGTCGAATTCGGACAAGCGACCCTGCGGCTCGGGGGCATCCGCCATTTGTGAATAAGCCTGCTCGCTATTGGCAGACAGCGTGGGCAGGTAAATGGGGCCGTCCTGCTCACGATACAGGCCGTTCAGTGCTAGCGCGTAGATGCTTTCCTGAGGGTTCGCGGCCAGGAAAGCCTGAGCATCTTGCCAGTAGATGCTGAATAAAGTCTGTTCAAACTGCTTCCAGTCCAGCGATGCAGAAGTTGTGGCAACCATGCTTGTTCAGGTCTTTCAGGCGGCTTTCTCGGCCGCCTTCAGTGCGCGCTTGAGGTCGTCGATCAGGTCGTCGGCATCTTCCAGGCCGATGGACAGTCGTATCGTGCCCTGGCCGATGCCGGCCTGGGCCAGCGCCTCGTCGCTCATGCGGAAATGCGTGGTGCTGGCGGGGTGGATCACGAGAGAGCGGCAGTCGCCCACATTGGCCAGATGGCTGAAGACCTTCAGTGTCTCGATGAACTTCTTGCCCTGGTTGCGGTTGCCGGCAATGTCAAAGCTGAACACAGAGCCTGCGCCGCGCGGCAGCAGCTTCCTGGCCAGAGCGTGCGAGGGGTGGGTCTCCAGCATGGGGTGGCCCACGCGACTGACCAGCGGGTGGCTGGCGAGGAACTGCACCACTTTCTCGGTGTTGCGCATATGGCGCTCCATACGCAGCGGCAGGGTTTCAATGCCTTGCAGGATCAGCCAGGCACTGTGCGGACTCATGCAGGCGCCGAAGTCACGCAGGCCTTCGCGGCGCGCGCGCAGCAAGAAGGCACCGGTGGTGGACTCCTCGCTGAATACCATGTTGTGAAAGCCGTCATAGGGCTGGGTCAGCTCGGGAAAGCGCCCCGATTTTTCCCAGTCGAAGCTGCCGCCATCGACGACGATGCCGCCGATCACCGTGCCGTGACCGGACAGGAACTTGGTGGCCGAGTGGTAGACGATGTCCGCGCCATGCTCGAAAGGCTTGATCAGCCAGGGCGAGGTCAGGGTCGAGTCCACCAGCAGCGGCACGCCGGCTTCGTGGGCGATCTGGCTGACCGTGGGGATGTCCAGCACATCCAGGCCGGGGTTGCCCACGGTCTCGCCAAAGAACAGCTTGGTGTTGGGGCGCACCGCAGCCTTCCAGCCATCGATGTCGCCGGGCTTGACGAAGGTAGTCTCTATGCCGAAGCGCGCCAGCGTGTAGTGCAGCAGATTCTGCGAGCCGCCGTACAGCGCCGTGCTGGCCACGATATGGCTGCCCGCGCCCATCAGCGTGGCAATCGACAGGTGCAGCGCCGCCTGGCCGCTGGCCACGGCAATCGCGCCCACGCCGCCTTCCAGGGCCGAGACGCGCTGCTCGAGCACTGCGTTGGTGGGATTGGAGATGCGGCTGTAGACATGACCGGGGCGCTCCAGATTGAACAGGCTTGCCGCGTGGTCGCTGGATTCGAAGACAAAGGACGTGGTCAGATGGATGGGTACGGCACGTGCGCCGGTGGCGGGGTCGGGCTGGGCGCCTGCATGCAGGCTCAGGGTGTCAAAGCCGGGGTCAGAGTAGCCGGGCATGTTTTGTCTCCATGGCTGGTTTTGATCGACGTAATGTGTGATCGAGCACGCAATCAAATATCGATTTGGTCGGATAGACGAATGAATATGTAGAAATTCATATGTTTCGTCATTGCTTTAGTTTTTCTCAATGCAAGCCATTGTGGGCTATATTTGTGCACGTACCTGCATTCTGTGCAAAGCGATGCCGCATGTGCTGACACATGCAGGACAAAAGCTGCCACAGCGTGCCAAACAGATTCGGAGAACAGCAATGAAAGTTAGTGACATCCTGCGCGTCAAAGGCAATACCCTGTACACGGTGTCGCCCGACGAAAGCCTGGCCGCGGCGGTGCAGGTGATGTCGGAGAAGGACATCGGCTCGCTGGTCGTGATGGATCACGGCGATGTGGTGGGCATGCTCACTTTCCGTGAAGTGATCCAGGGTTTTGTGAAGACCGGCGGCGTGGAGAACATCTCCGTGCGCGGCGCCATGGACGATGCGCCCATGACCTGCACCATGGAAACCGATATGGACGAGGTGCGTCGCATGATGCTGGACCGCCATGCGCGCTATATGCCCGTGATGGACAAGCGCATGCTGATGGGCGTGATCTCGCTGTATGACGTGGCCAAGGCCGTGGTGGACAGCCAGAACTTCGAGAACCGCATGCTCAAGGCCTATATCCGCGACTGGCCCGAAGGCGAGCGCCAGGGCGCCGAATAAGCCAGCTTTTCAAGCCCGGCTTTTGCTGCAGACCCCGCCGAGGCGGGGTTTTTCATGTCCTGCCTGATGTTTGCTGCAGGCGGTGCAGCGTTGCCTTAAGGCTGTCGGTCAGCCGGGCTGTGCGGGCGCTGATACAGGCGTTGGCGGCTTTACCTTGCGCAGACCCTTGAGCAGCAGCCCCACAAAGCACAGCAAGGCGACACCCAGGCCCACCATCATGCCGATCACGGCCTTGCCGTAGCCGCAGGCATACTGGCCCGCGCAGCGCGACGGTGCAAATTCGAAGAACAGCAGACCACCGGCGCCGCCGATCACCACGGACATCAGGGCCGAGGCCAGAATAAACGCAAGTTTGAGCATGGTGAAAAGACTTTAGGCAGGACAGTGTGCAGCCGTCAATCATCACTTCAACGATAATCGGTAGCCTATGAGCGGCAATACCTTCGGCACAATTTTCACGGTCACCAATTTCGGTGAGTCCCACGGTCCGGCCATTGGCTGTGTGATTGACGGCTGCCCTCCGGGCATGGCCTTGAGCGAGGCGGACATCCAGCATGATCTGGACCGTCGCCGTCCCGGCACCAGCAAGTTCGTCACCCAGCGCAACGAGCCCGACGCGGTCGAGATCCTCTCGGGCGTCTACGAGGGTAAAACCACGGGCACGCCGATCGCCCTGCTGATCCGCAACACCGATCAGCGCAGCAAGGATTACTCCAATATCGCGCAGAGCTTTCGTCCCGGTCATGCCGACTATGCCTACTTCCAGAAGTACGGCATCCGTGATCCGCGCGGCGGCGGGCGCTCCTCGGCACGCCTGACGGCGCCTACCGTGGCTGCGGGTGCCGTGGCCAAGAAATGGCTCAAGGAAAAGTTCGGCACCGAGTTCCGCGCCTGCATGACCCAGATCGGCGAGCTGCCCATCGGTTTCGAGAGCTGGGAGCATGTGCCGCACAACCCCTTTTTCGCGCCCGTGGCCGATGTGAGCCGCTTCGAGGAATACATGGAGCAGCTGCGCAAGAGTGGCGATTCCTGCGGCGCGGCGCTGCGTGTGAACGCCAGCAATATGCCGGTCGGCCTGGGCCAGCCCCTGTATGACCGCCTGGACGCCGACATCGCCTACGCCATGATGGGTCTGAACGCCGTCAAGGCCGTGGAGATCGGCGCAGGCTTTGACAGCGTGGCCCAGCGCGGCACCACGCATGGCGATTCGCTGAGTCCCGAGGGTTTCCGCAGCAATAATGCGGGCGGCATCGTGGGCGGCATCAGCACCGGCCAGGATCTGGAAGTGCGCATCGGCATCAAGCCCACCAGCTCCATCATCACGCCGCGTGAGTCCATAGACGTGCACGGCCAGAGCACCGAAGTCATCACCAAGGGGCGCCACGACCCCTGCGTGGGCATCCGCGCCGCGCCGATCGCCGAGGCGCTGCTGGCGCTGGTGGTGATGGACCATGCGCTGCGCCACCGCGCGCAGAATGCCGATGTGGATTCGGGCCTGACTCCGATTCCGGCCTCGGCCAGCTGACATCACCCAGACCTTTTTGTGCGTTACAAGCTCTGACTCAGGAGAGTCCGATGGTTGCAACTGACAAAAAACCGGATCAACGCCAGCCTCGCGCTCCGTCGCCAGGCTGGCGTTGTGCTTTTCGCAAGGTCGCCGTCCCCCTTTGCGCTGCGCTGGGCTTGAGCGCATGCAGCGGTGGTGCGACAAGGCCGGCCAGCATGGAGATCACCGTGCTGGGCTTCAATGACCTGCACGGCCATCTGGAGCCGCCCGGGCTGGCGGTGACGGCACAGAACGCGCAGGGCCGGAACGTCGCCGTGCCCGCCGGCGGCGTGGCCTACATGGCCCGGGCCATCGCCCAGCGCCGCCAGGCCAGCCGCCATGTGGCACTGGTCACGGCAGGGGACATGATCGGGGCCTCGCCCATGGTCTCCGCGCTGTTTCTCGATGAACCGACGATAGAGGTGCTCAACCTCATGCGGGTGGACTTCGCGGCCACCGGCAATCACGAATACGACCAGGGCGTGGCCGAGCTGCAGCGCATGCAGAACGGTGGCTGCGAGAAGTTCACCAGCAAGCAGCCATGCCAGATCAGCCAGCCCTTCAGAGGCGCGCAGTTCCCGTTTCTCGCGGCCAATACGCTGCGTGAAGACGGCCGGCCGCTGTTTCCGGCGACCGGGGTGAAGTTCTTCGAGCAAGACGGTCTGCGCATAGGCGTGGGTTTCATCGGCATGACGCTCAGGAATACCCCGCATATGGTGCGACCCAGCGGGGTCAGGGGGCTGGCATTCGCCGACGAGGCACAGACGGCGAATGCGCTGATTCCACAGCTGCGTGCTCAGGGCGCCGATGTGATCGTGCTGCTGATCCATGAGGGCGGGGCCACCACGTCGGGCCTGCAGGACGATAGCTGCAAAGGCCTCTCCGGCGCGATCGTGCCGATTCTGGGGCAGCTCTCCAGCGAGGTCGATGTGGTGATTTCCGGTCACACCCATCGCTCCTATATCTGCGATTACGCCAGGGTGAATGCCCGTAAGCCGTTTCTGCTGACCAGCGCCGGCCAGTACGGCACGCTGCTGACCGAAGTCAGACTGACGGTGGATGCGCGCACCGGCCGCGTCAGTCGCAAATCGGCGCATCAGGCCATCGTGCAGGGCGAGGGCTATCGCAGTGCTGGTGGCCAAGTGGGCTTGCAGCCCGATTTTCCGGTCTTTGACGCCGATGCCGAAGTGGCGGCGCTGGTGGCGCGCTACAAGGCAGCGGCCCGACCGCTGGCCGAGGCTGGCGCAGGGCGGCTGGCCGGACCTGTCAGTCGCATGCCGCAAGCCAATGGCGAAAGCGTGATGGGACGCATCGTGGCCGACGCCATACTCGCTGCCACGCGCGATGCCGCCGCAGGCGGGGCGCAGCTGGCCTTTGTGAACCCCGGCGGCGTCCGCGCCGACCTGCTGCCCGTGGCCGACGGCAGCGTGACCTATGGACAGTTGTTCAGCGTTCAGCCGTTCGGCAATACGCTGATGGTGATGAGTCTGACGGGCGAACAGATTCGCCAGGCACTGGAGCAGCAGTTCGACAGCGGCAGCAACACCGTGAGCGCGCCGCGCATTCTGCAGGTGTCTGAGGGCTTCAGCTACCGCTTCGACCGCAGCCAGCCCGCAGGCCGGCGCGTGAGCGAGCTGCGCCTGAACGGCCGGCGGCTCGAGATGTCGCGGCGCTACCGCGTGGGACTGCAAAGCTATCTGGGCAGCGGCGGCGACAACTTCAGCATCTTCGCGCAAGGCATCGATGTGGTGGGCGGCATGCTGGATCTGGATGCACTGGCGGAATATCTGCGCGAGCAAAGCCGCAGCGGCCCGATGGTGCTACCTTTGAAGGAGCGCATCATGCGTGTTCATTAACGATATCAGATAAAAATCTATCTGATATCCCTTGAATTATTGCGCTAGATGCTCATAAGTTGATAGTAAACGCCTGCCGTCAAGCGCGCAAAACAAAAGCCACCCGAGGGTGGCTTTTGTCATGGCGGCGGTCAGGCCTGTGGCTTTCTGGCGGCCTTGGCCTTGGGACTGCGAACCTCATCCATGATGTTCTTGAAGTCGTCCACATCCTCGAAGCTGCGGTATACGCTGGCAAACCGGATATAGCCGACCTTGTCCAGGCCCTTGAGTTCATCCATCACCAGCTCGCCAAGGCGGCTGGAATCGATTTCACGCTGGCCCAGATTGAGCAGCCTGTCCTCGATGCGCTCTATGGCCGCATCGATGAGTTCGGTGCTCACGGGGCGCTTGCGTAGCGCGATCTGAAAAGAGCCTTGCAGCTTGGCGCGCTCGTATTCGATACGGCGGCCGTCTCTCTTGACCACGGTCGGAAAGCTGACCTCGGGGCGCTCGTAGGTCGTGAAGCGCTTGTCGCAGCCGCCACAGCGGCGGCGGCGGCGAATGAAGCCCCCGTCCTCGGACTCGCGGGTCTCAACAACTTGCGTGTCCGGGTGGTTGCAGAAGGGGCACTTCATGACAGATCAGCGCAGCAGGAATTACTTGCTGTAGACAGGGAACTTGGCGGTCAGCGCGGCCACCTTGGCGCGCACGGCGGCCAGATTGGCTTCGTCTTCGGGCTTGTCCAGCACATCGGCCACCAGATTTGCGGTGATGCGGGCTTCTTCCTCGCCGAAACCACGGGTGGTCATGGCGGGCGTGCCGATACGGATGCCGCTGGTCACGAAGGGCTTCTCGGGGTCGTTGGGGATGGCGTTCTTGTTCACGGTGATGTGAGCCAGACCCAGGGCCGCTTCGGCAGCCTTGCCGGTAATGCCCTTGGCGCGCAGGTCCACCAGCATCACGTGGCTTTCGGTGCGGCCGGAGACGATGCGCAGACCGCGCTCGGTCAGCGTTTCGGCAAACACCTTGGCGTTGTTCACGACCTGTTCCTGGTAGGCCTTGAACTCGGGAGTTAGGGCTTCCTTGAACGCCACGGCCTTGCCGGCGATGACATGCATCAGGGGACCGCCTTGCAGGCCGGGGAAGATGGCGCTGTTGATGGCCTTCTCGTGCTCGGCCTTCATCAGGATCACGCCACCACGGGGGCCACGCAGGCTCTTGTGAGTGGTGGTTGTGACCACGTCGGCGTGGGGCACGGGGTTGGGGTACACGCCAGCGGCAATCAGGCCGGCATAGTGGGCCATGTCCACCCAGAAGATGGCGCCGACTTCCTTGGCTATTCTTGCGAAGCGCTCGAAGTCGATGCGCAGGGCATAGGCGGAAGCGCCAGCCACGATGATGCGGGGCTTGTGCTCGCGGGCCAGCTCTTCGAGCTTGTCGTAGTCGATGGCTTCGTCGGCGTTCAGACCGTAGGAAACGGCCTTGAACCATTTGCCGGACATGTTCAGCGCCATGCCGTGGGTCAGGTGACCGCCTTCGGCCAGGCTCATGCCCAGAATGGTGTCGCCGGGCTTGGCGAAAGCCATCAGCACAGCCTGGTTGGCCTGAGAGCCGGAATTGGGTTGCACATTGGCGGCTTCGGCGCCAAAGATCTGCTTGATGCGGTCAATGGCCAGCTGTTCGACCACGTCCACATGCTCGCAGCCACCGTAGTAGCGCTTGCCGGGGTAGCCTTCGGCGTACTTGTTGGTCAACTGGGAGCCCTGGGCTTCCATTACGGCGGGCGAGCAGTAGTTCTCGCTGGCGATCAGCTCGATGTGCTCTTGCTGGCGATGGTTTTCAGCTTCAATAGCTGCAAACAGTTCGGGGTCGACTTTCGCGACGGTATCGGTGCGTTGAAACATGGCAGTCCTGTGAACTTAGAAATTCCCTTGAGGCCAAGGGCTGCCCAGGCGAACGGCTGAAACGCTTGCAGGCTGCAGTCGCTGCGGCCCTGGGCGGTACGCTCCCCGGTGGTTCACAGACCTTGCAGTCTGCCGGATTCCACGTCAGCGGCAGAAAATTCTGCGCCTATCGCCAGTTGCGTACACCCGCTAGTGTAGCTGAGCTGGCATGGCTGAAAAACCTATGTCCGTTTTTCCCGCAGGACCTAGCCGGGGCATAAAAAAAGCTGGCCGGAGCCAGCTTGAGAAATGCAGGGGTCTGCCGCTTAGAGGTTGGAGTTGGCCAGTGCCACTTGCTGAGCGTGAGAGACCTTGGTGGCTTCGTCGGACTTGGCCGTCATCAGCGGGCTGGCCTGCAGGCCCACGCCTTGGCGCAGACGCTGGTGTTCGGCAAGGACCTTGGCAGCATAGCCGCCGTCCGAAGGAAGATTGGCTGCACCCACGTAGTAACGCAGGCCACCCTCGATGGAGCCGGCGCGGGCAATGCATTCCTTGAGCACCTTGACGCCGACCTTGAGATTGGTCACCGGGTCGAAGGCAGCGTGCTGGCCGCCAAAGCTTTCGTACTTGTCGGTGTGCACGGAAGTCATCACCTGCATCAGGCCCTGGGCACCGACCGAACTCTGGGCAAACGGGTTGAAGCTCGATTCAATGGCCATGATGGCCAGAATCAGCGTCGGATCCAGCTTGTTGGCTTTGCCCTGGACATAGGCTTCGCTGACCAGGGCGGCAATCGGTTCGGGCGCCACCCGGTATTTTTTGCTGAGCCAGTAGGCCACAGCCGCCTGCTCCTTGGGCAGGTTCTTGGGGTTGACGGCCGTGGCGCGGTCGCTGGCGACGACGATGTTGGCGGAAGCAGGGGCTTCCTCCACTTCGGCGGCAGCCACAACGGTGCTGGCGGGCAGGCGTGTGTCGAGCCACTCGCGCAGCTCGGTTGCACCGGCCAGACGCAGGTCCGGACGAGAGATCAGAATCAGGGCCGAAATGGCCACGGCCAAGCCCAGCAGGGCGAAACCGTTGTGAGTAAGAGCAAGAAAACCGTGGGCCGTCTTATGGCCCAACGTTCGCGCAGAGGCGATTAATTTTCCTGACGCTGGCATAGCTTGTCCTTTCTTGGCTATCGCCCGAGGTCGCACCGGATCAATCTCGCGGTGCAACCAGGACAACTGGCCGATGAGGTTTGCTGCGGGCCGATTAAAAGCGCCCCTTGGGGCGCCGATCGGTCTGCTCAGTCGTGAGGCAGCGGAAACAAAAAACGCTCATTTCGAGCGCTGGCGGATTCTAGAAGCGCCCTAAATATTCAGTCAACACTAACAAAAATACTTTTTAGATTTTAAAATTATATAAAAGCTGTATGAATATACAGCTTGCTCAAGAAATTACAGCAAAAAATCACGGATTCAAGAGGTGTATACGCTCACATCGTTTTATTTGTCATCAAGGCGAAATAAAGTGCAAAAAGCCTGGTAGCCCTACACAAGCACAGATATAGTGAATCTGCCTGCACGTTGCAGGTGCTTGCCAAAGGAAAGGAAAAGCAAATTCCGCCGAGGCCTTTGATTCCATGGGCTGTTGGCACTTGCTCTTTATCTTCGCTTGAGGCACAAAAGGGAGCAATCGTTGCTTCCAGCGGCAAGGACCACACCCTCCTTGAACCGCGAAAAACGGCCCGGTCTGGTACCGGCCGTAAAGCCCGGAAGTCGGTTTCGCCACTTCCGGGCTTTGTCATTTCCGGCGTTGCCGTTTTTCTGAAGCGCATTGTTTGCATTTTTCACGTTCATCTGCCTCTGGTCGGCATTCCTATAGCGCAAACTTCTCCCTGGAAACGCCTCTTGCCTCTATCTATATATAGAGCGCAATCTAGATACACCAGAGTGCGCTCAAGGTACAGTGGTGTTCCGGGCGCGCGGCGGGTCCCGCCCCTGAGAGTCTTGGAAGGCTTTCAATCTCTGCATCAATAACAATTGCCCATGTCCTTGCTCACATCGAATCGCTGGCTTCGTCGGCTGATCTGGTCTGTTCTTGCTCTTTTGCTGTTATGGCTGTTGCTGTGGGCGGTAGTGCCCTGGGTGGCCAAAAGCCAGCTGGAAAAACGGGCCGCCGAGAAGCTGGGGCGCGGCGTGCATGTGGGAAAGATCGAGTTTGCGCCCTGGGCCATGTCCATCACCTTGCACGAACTGGTGATCGATAAAGCTATAAAAAAAGTAGCTGAAACTGCTGATGCAGAAGGCTCTGGGGCTCAGAAAGATCTGGAGTCTGCCGCCGAGCCACAGCTGCAGATCAAGCGCATCTTCATCAATGCCAGCGCGCAGTCCTTGTTCAGGCTTGCTCCTGTGCTGGATGCGATCGAGGTCGATGCGCCGGTGGTGCGACTGACCCAGCATTCGCTGGGCAAGCTCGATATCGACGATGTGATTGCCAGGCTCTCCGAGCCCGATGACGAAGAGCCGTCCAAGCCCTTGAGCTTTGCGCTCTACAACATTGCATTGCGCGACGGCCGTATCGAGCTCAATGACGAGTTTGTGCAGCGCAAGCACGAGCTCAAGGACTTGCAGCTGAGCATTCCTTTCATCAGCAATCTGGCCTCCAAGCGCGAGATCAAGGTGCTGCCACATCTGGCTTTCGATCTCAACGGCAGCAAGTTCGACACGTCGGGCGAGAGCACGCCGTTCACCGACACCCGCCAGACGGCGATGCAACTCAAATGGGAGCACATCGATCTGGCCCCTTATCTGGGCTATGTGCCTGCCAGCGTTCCCGTGCAGCCTCTGTCTGGCGTGCTGGACACGGATTTGCAGATCAGCTTCGAGCAAAAAGACCAGCCTGTGGTCAGCATCAACGGCAAGCTGGCCTTGAGCAATGTCGCGGTGCAGGACCGCCAGAGCGCACCGTTGCTGAACTTTGAGGCACTGGAGGTACAGCTCAAGAATGTTCAGCCTCTGCAGAACCAGATTGCGCTCGAATCGGTACGCTGGGTCAAGCCCGAGGTTTATGCCAGCCGCAATGCGCAGGGCGTGATCAACTGGTTGGGGTTGAATGCGCCGTCCACCGCTGCAGCAGCGCCCGCCGTAAATGCAGAGCCTGAGTCTGATTCCTCCGGCACCAAGGCCGAGGCGCCCGCCCAGTCCCTCGCAGTGAGCGTGAAGCAGTTCGATATCGATAGCGCTACAGTGCATTGGAGGGATGCTGCTACAGGCGCGGCGCCTGCGGCGCTGACCTTGGCTCCTTTGATGCTGCAGGTCAAGAATCTGGCTTGGCCCATGAAGGAGCCTTTGCAACTGACGGCTACTGCAGGCCTGCAAACGACTGAGCAGGCCCGGGCGGAAGGGGCCGCTAGGCTGGCTGTGGATGGAGAAGCCACGGACAAGGTGGGCAAGCTCAATCTCAAGCTCGAGCAGATGCCGCTGCAATGGGTGCAGCCCTATATGGAAGCGCATTTCAAGCCGCAGCTCAGCGCCATGCTCAATACCGATGCCCGGATTTCCTGGGGTGAGGGCGCAGTTGTGGCAGAGGTGGCCGAGCTGACCGCCGACAAGCTGCAGCTGCAGGACAAGCAGGCCCCTGTCAGTGTCGAACAGATCAAGGTCAGCGGCGTTCAGGTCGATCTTGCTGCCCGGCAGGTGCAGGTGGAGGCCATTGCCGTGCAGAAACCGCAGCTCGCGGCCCTGCGTGACGCACAAGGGCACTGGATGTACGAGCGTTGGTTGCCCGTGGCAGCGCCTGCAGCCAAGCCGGCAACGCAGGGCAGCAAGGCGGAGCCGGGCAAGCCCTGGTCGGTCAAACTGGCAGCGATTGCCGTGGATGGCGGTGCGCTGCAGTTTCGCGATGCAGCACCTGTGCAAGGCGGGAGTGCACGGCCCGTGCAACTGGATGTGAGCGCATTGCGCGTGCGCCTGGGTGCTTTCGAGCCTCTGGCGGCCAAGGCGGCGCCGACTCCGCTGGAGGTCTCGGCTCAGCTCGCTGCCAGTCGCCGTGTGCAGGCTGGTCATATTCAGTTCAAGGGGCAGTTGGGTCTGACCCCGGTTTCGGCTCAGGGGCAGTTGCAGGCCCGTGCCGTGCCCTTGCATGCGCTGGAGCCGTATTTTGGTCACAAGCTCAATGTGGATCTGGTGCGTGCCGACGGCAACTTCCGGGGCAAGCTTAACTATCTGGCACATGCCAAGGGGCCGCAGTTGTCTGTGTCGGGCGATGTGGAGCTCAACGACCTGCGTGTACGTTCCACGCTTGCGGCTCCTGTGCAGGAGGAGGTGGGCAAGCCCAGTACCGCCAAGGGCGCGCTGACGGCGGTGCTCAATGACTCCACGGCAGACCGTGCCAAGGCACTGGCTGCGCGCACAGGTCTGGGCCTGGGCGATGATTTGCTGGCCTGGAAAACACTGGTGGTGCGCGGCCTGGACCTGAATATGCAGCCGGCCCAGCCGCTGCGGGTGAGCGTGCGCGAAACCGCGCTGAGCGACTTTTTTGCGCGCGTCATCGTGCAGCGCAACGGCCGCATCAATTTGCAGGACATTGTGAAGACCGAAAAGTCCGAACAGTCCGTCGCGCAGAACGAAGAGGCGAATGCCCAGGCGGCTGCAGGCGAGAAGCCCGAGCTCAGCAGGCCCGTGGCCGAGCCCGTAAAGCCCGAAGATGCCGGCCCCGCGCCCATCATCAAGGTAGGGCCCATTGTGCTGACGGGCGGCAAGGTGCAGTTTTCCGACTACTTCATTCAGCCCAACTACTCGGCCGATCTGAGTGAGCTGACCGGCCGTCTGAGTGCCTTTTCTTCGCAGGCTCCTGCAGGCCAGGTCGAGCCGCAAATGGCCGATCTAGAAATCAAGGGCAAGGCCCAGGGTACGGCGAAGCTCGATATCAGCGGCAAGGTCAACCCGCTGGCCAAGCCTCTGGCACTGGATGTACGCGCCCAGATGAATGACCTGGAGCTGTCGCCGCTGTCGCCATATTCCATCAAGTATGCGGGCTATGGCATAGAGCGCGGCAAGCTCTATATGGATGTGAACTACAAGGTGCAGCCTGATGGGCAGCTCACGGCATCGAACAAGCTGGTGCTGCGCCAATTGACCTTTGGCGACAAGGTGGAGGGCGCGCCCGCATCGCTGCCCGTCAAGCTGGCGGTGGCCCTGCTGTCCGACCGCAACGGCGTGATCGATCTCGATGTGCCTCTGAGTGGCTCGCTCAACGACCCGCAGTTCCGTCTGGCGCCCATCATCTTCAAGGTGATCGGCAACATCATCATGAAGGCCGTGACCGCGCCGTTTGCGCTGTTGTCGGGAGCGTTCTCGGGTGGCGACGAGTCGGGCGCAGTCAACTTTGCGCCGGGCAGCGCCAAGCTCGACGGCAAGGCCAGGGAGCAACTGGCCAAGATCGTCAAGGCACTCAACGACCGCCCCGCACTCAAGATGACGGTGGTGGGTGAGTCGCGTGAGGCCGAAGACAAGGAGGCCTGGAAGACTGAAGAGCTGGATCGTCTGCTGCTGGCCCAAAAGCGCCGCAACGTGATTCGCGAAGGCAAGAGTGGCGACGAGGTGATGGAGTTCAGCGATGCCGAGCGTCCGGCTCTGCTCAAGGCCGTTTACGGCCGTGCCGACATCAAAAAGCCCCGCAACATGGTCGGAATGGCCAAGGATCTGCCTGCAGAGCAGATGACGGCGCTGCTGGTGGCCAGCATCAAGGTGCCTGACGATGCCATGCGCGAGCTGGCGCTGGCGCGCGGTGTGGCTGTGCGGGACTATCTGTCCACGCAGCAACTGCCGCTGGAGCGCCTGTTCCTGGGCGCTCCCAAGCTGGATGTGCAGGACAAGGACTGGACGCCACGTGCCCAGTTGAGCCTGTCTGCGCAGTGATGAAAGTGCTGCGAAATACCTTGCGATTTCGCATTTTTTGGCTTGCCTTTAAATAAAGGCGAAAATACCGGTTTGCCCAGGTGCGCATGTGCCTGGGCTTGCGCTTGGAAAGTCTGCCCTCATGTGGGTTGGCACTGGCCCGTTGCAGCGTTGACTGCGCTGGCTGCCAAGCATTTTCTGACCCTTACATGACATCTATTTCTCCTAGCAGCACCATGTCTGATGCATCTGAAGTGAACCCGGCCTCTGCCAAGAATACTGAGCAACATCCGCTGGATGCATTGACGGGTGGTGCTTTCTCCGCCGAGACGTCGGGTGATCGCGCCGCGCGCATTCGCGACTGGTTGGCGACTCAGCCCACGGTCGAGCAACTCCAGGACGTTCACAAGGAACTGAGCAAGGGCGACAAGAGTGCTGCCCGTGCCGTGCGCGAGCGCCTTGATGAAATCCGTCGCACCGCGAATCAGGAAAAAATTTCCGTGGAATGGGCCGAGAAGGCTCAGGCACTGCTGGCTGCAGAGCCCTTCGATGCCGCGGCTGCAACTGCCTGGCAGCGTGATGCCGCAAAGGCCGGTGCCGCGCTGTCGCGCGAGCCTCTGTCGCAGTTCAAGGCCCGATTGGGCGAGCGCGTGAAGGCTGTGGAAGACCTGCAGCATCGCACCCAGGTGCAGCGCGAAGTAGCGCTGCTGCTGGCGCAGCGCATCGAAGTGCTGTCCACCAAGTCCTGGAAGGATGCCAAGGCGGTGCTGGAAGCCCTGGGAGTCGATGTCGCGCGCTGGCAGGAACAGGCCAAGGAGCTGACCGGCGACGCCAGCTGGAGCAGCGTGGACGGCCGTTTCCCGCCTCAGCTGGAAGCAGCCTCTGCACAACTGGCGCTGGTTTGGGATGCTTTCCAGTCTGCACTGGCACAGACCGAGGCCGCTGCCGCCGACGAGGCAGCGCCGTTGCCCACGGTCCCCGTCTGGGCCGACGAAATCCGCGTGGCTCGTGGTCTGCCTCCCGAAGCCGCTGCTGTGGAAGTGGCCAAGCCCGTAGCACCGCGCGCAGCCGCCGCCGGCCGTGGCAAGCCCACGCCCGAGCAGGTGGAAGCAGCCAAGGCGGGCCTGGGTCAGGCTCTGCAGGCGCTGAAGGCAGAAACTGCGGCTGGCAACAGCCAGGCCGGCTCCGAAGCCGTCCAGGCCATGCGCGCAGCCATCAAGGCCCATGGCCGCTTTGTGGACGAAGCGCTGGTGGGTGAAGTGCATGAGGCCCTGCTGGCCGCCGGTGAAGCCGAGGGTTGGCAGCGCCATCTGGCGGAGAAACTGCGCGAAGACCTGGTGGCCAAGGCCGAAGCCTTGCTCAACCGTCCTGAAGGTCAGGCACTGGGTGGCCGCAAGATTCAGGAAACTCTGCGCAGCCTGCGCGAACAGTGGAAGCAGGCCGACCAGGGTGCCGTGGCCAATCATGCGCTGTGGAAGAAGTTTGACGAGGCCTGCAACGCAGCCTACAAGGTAGTCGAGTCTTGGCACGACAAGATTCGTCAGGACAGCACACAGGCCAAGGCTCAGCGTCTGGCGCTGATCGAGGAAATCAAGGCCTGGGCTGCAACCAATGCGGCCAGCCAGGACTGGAAGAACATGCTGCGCGCTCTGCGCCAGTTTGGTGAGCGCTGGCGTGAAAGCGGCCATATCGGCGAAAAGCTGTTTGCCGAACTGCAGCCCCTGTTCAAGCAGGCCATGGCTGCAGCCGAAGCGCCCCTGCAGGCTGCACAAAAGGCAAGCCTGGAGCGTCGCCATGCCATGATCGACGAAGCTACGGCCCTGGGGGCAGCCCCCAGCCTGCGCATCGACGCCGTGAAGGCGCTGCAGCAGCGCTGGCAGGCCGAAGCCCAGGTGGTGCCACTGGATCGCAAGCACGAGCAAAAGCTCTGGGATGCATTCCGCAAGCCGCTGGACGATGCCTTCAATCGCAAGAGCGTGGAGCGTGGTGGTCGCAGCCAGGTGGCGGTTGAGTTGTCCGAGCATGATCGTCGGGTGCTGGATGCGTCCAAGGCGGTCGAGGCGGCCAATGCCAGCGGCGATGCGCAAAAGATCCACGCAGCGCTGGCCGAGCTCGAAGCAGCCATCAAGGCTCAGCCCGCCAAGTCTGATGAAAACCAGCCCCAGGGCCAGGCAGGGCAAGCGTCTGAAGCTGTTGAGGCGGAAGCGAGCGAAGCCGCTGCAGTGGCCAAGCCGGCACGCCCCGTGGTGGCCGTGCGTGGCGATGACCGCCCTGGCATGAGGAAGGAAGCGGCTGCTGCTGCAGGTGGTCGTCCTGGTGATCGCAAGGATGGCGGCCGTGGCCGCGATGCAGCCCGTGGCGAGCGCGGTGGCCGTGATGGTCGCGACAGCCGTGATGCCGGCCGTGGCCGTCGCGAGTTCACGCGCGAGGAGCGCGGACCACGCCTGGCCGATCCAGCCTTCCGTGCCCAGCGTGATGCCGTGGAGCATGCCCAGGAGGCCCTGCGCAAGCTGGCGGCCCAGGCGCACGGCGAAGCGCTGACTCAGCTGCTCGGGGCCTGGCAGGCTCGTGATGCTGCGCAGCTGCCATCGGCTCAGCAGCTGGGTAGCAAGGTGACGGCGCCTGTGCGCTCTTCCTGGTCCGGTGCTGTGGCTGCTGCGCCCAAGGGCAATGCCGCAGAGGCCTTGCTGCGCCTGGAAATGGCTGCCGATGTGCATACTCCGGCCGATCAGCTGGCGGCACGCCGTGCGATGCAGCTGCAGATGCTGACCCGCCGCAACGATCCTTCGCCCCAGCAGACCTGGGGTCAGGACGTGGCCACTGTGCTGGGCAGTGCCAGCGATGAGGCATCTGCCCGTCGCCTGCAGACCGCGCTCAAGCAATTGCTGCGCAAGTAAGCGACGTATCGCCTCGATGGGAGGCGGTTGCTAAAAAAAAGGGAGCCCTTGGGCTCCCTTTTTTCGTATGTATGACCCGTCCTGAATTGGGCTGGCACCTTTCTGTGGGGCAGAAAGGAAAGTCAATCCAGATCGGGCGCGATGCACTGCTCGGCTAAAACCGTGGCCAGTGGCTGTGAGCGGCTGTGGGTCGCAGACATTACGTATCTGCCCATTAAGGAGAAGGCGAGAAGGCTACCTGCCTGAGCTTGGTGGTCGAGCAGGTCAGCCAGGTGTTGAAGATCGCGTTGCGCCAGCGGCAAACAGATCAGCCGCTCCTGCACCCCTCTGATCGAGGGGGGGGCAGTGCTGCTCGGCTCGATACCAGTGCATTCGTGCGCATCACCTGTTCCATGACCGATGGCTATGACTGCTGCCAAAACGCTCTGGCTGAGCGGGTCACTGGCATCCTCAGGATGGAATCCTTGCTGCAACGACCTGCAGATCTCTCGCAGGCACGTACCATGGTGGGCGAATCGGTCTGGCTGTACAAAGAGTGCCGGTGGCAGCAGTCCCTGAAATGCAAAACGCCTGATGCAGTACATCGGGCGTTTCCGGTCAGTCGGCTGGGGCTGGAGATTAGTCCCGGATAGGTGTCAATCTATGGCAGGGCGGATCAACTGCGTACTGACGGAAGGGGGCTTCGTCAACGAAAAAGCCGCTGCATTTGCATGCAACGGCTTGTCGTGTTTGGTGCCCAGGAGAGGACTCGAACCTCCACGGAGTTACCCGCTAGTACCTGAAACTAGTGCGTCTACCAATTCCGCCACCTGGGCTTTCAGAGTGACTCGAATTATATAGCGTTCAAAGTGGCTGCTAGGTGAGTTGAGGCACTTTTTTGCAAGTTGTCGGCAGAGTGTTCTAGGGCTTGAGCTGTTTTCCTTGACTCTCAGGATTGAGAGTGCGGCAGACGAGGGAGCC
Organism: Comamonas thiooxydans; assembly: GCF_002157685.2. Lineage (NCBI taxonomy): Bacteria > Pseudomonadati > Pseudomonadota > Betaproteobacteria > Burkholderiales > Comamonadaceae > Comamonas > Comamonas thiooxydans. Next base: position 4,075,766 of record NZ_AP026738.1, on the reverse strand, counting down.
AGCTTGCGCCAGTGTCTGGCTCCTGGTGTAGGTGGCTCAAAGGTGTTGTGCGGAAACGAAAAAGCCGCTGCATTTGCATGCAACGGCTTGTCGTGTTTGGTGCCCAGGAGAGGACTCGAACCTCCACGGAGTTACCCGCTAGTACCTGAAACTAGTGCGTCTACCAATTCCGCCACCTGGGCATTTCAGAGTGAGTGAATTATATAGCAGCTTAAGTACTGCTCATGTCGGTTTGCACGTATTTTCGGAAAACTTCTCGCGACTGCTGAGGTGGCGGTAAAAACGAAAAAGCCGCTGCATTTGCATGCAACGGCTTGTCGTGTTTGGTGCCCAGGAGAGGACTCGAACCTCCACGGAGTTACCCGCTAGTACCTGAAACTAGTGCGTCTACCAATTCCGCCACCTGGGCATTTCAGAGTGGATCAATTATATAGCGGCTGGAGAGCTGCCCATGCCGGTTTGCGCGGATTTTTCGGAAAACTTCTCGCGACTGCCGAGGTGGCGGCAAAAATGAAAAAGCCGCTGCATTTGCATGCAACGGCTTGTCGTGTTTGGTGCCCAGGAGAGGACTCGAACCTCCACGGAGTTACCCGCTAGTACCTGAAACTAGTGCGTCTACCAATTCCGCCACCTGGGCATTTCAGAGTGAGCGAATTATATAGCGGCTTGAGTACTGCTCATGCCGGTTTATGTGGATTTTTCATGAAATTTTGCACGGCAGTTGAGGTGCGGCAAAAACGAAAAAGCCGCTGCATTTGCATGCAACGGCTTGTCGTGTTTGGTGCCCAGGAGAGGACTCGAACCTCCACGGAGTTACCCGCTAGTACCTGAAACTAGTGCGTCTACCAATTCCGCCACCTGGGCTTTCAGGGAAGCTTCGTATTGTAATGCATTTTTCTGCATTCAATCCGAATCTTCAAATTTTCTAAGATGCCGTCTGGCTTGCAAACATTCCCTTGAGGAATGTTTCCCAAGTTTGTTTCAACCCTTGCAGGTTGTCGTTAAACTTGGTGCCCAGGAGAGGACTCGAACCTCCACGGAGTTACCCGCTAGTACCTGAAACTAGTGCGTCTACCAATTCCGCCACCTGGGCATCTCAGGAAAGACATAGATTGTATATCAAGAAAATGAACCCTCGCGCAAAAGTTGCCGATATGAACGAAGAAATTTTGGGCACTGTGCAGGGCCACCGCGACGGACACGGCTTTGTCGTCCGTGACGACGGTGAGCGTGACATCTACCTTCCCCCCAATGAAATGCGAGCGGTGCTGCACAAGGACAAGGTCCAGGTGCGTATCGCCCGTCATGACCATCGCGGTCGCCCCGAAGGCCGTGTGGTGGAAATCGTGGAACGTCCAGACCAGCCCATCATTGGCCGTTTTCTGCAAGAAAGCGGTGTGTGGCTTGTGGCCCCTGAAGACAAGCGCTACGGCCAGGATGTTCTGATTCCTTCCAACGCCACAGGCGCGGCCAAGCCGGGGCAGGTGGTGGTGGTCGAATTGACCGAGGCGCCGGCGCTGTTCGGTCAGCCTGTGGGTCGCATCATCGAAGTGCTGGGTGAGGTGGATGACCCAGGCATGGAAATCGAGATTGCGGTGCGCAAGTATGGCGTGCCGCATATCTTCTCCGACGCCTGTCTCGAGCAGGCCAAGGCGCTGCCCGAAAAAGTCCGACCCGCAGACTACAGGCACCGCATTGATCTGACCGATATTCCTCTGGTTACCATTGACGGTGAAGATGCGCGCGACTTTGACGATGCCGTGTATTGCGAGCCCGCCAAGGTGGGGCGCAGCAAGGGCTGGCGCCTGCTTGTTGCGATTGCCGACGTGAGTCACTATGTGACCACCGGCAGTGCCATTGATGTGGATGCTTACGACCGCGCCACCAGCGTGTACTTCCCGCGCCGAGTGATTCCCATGCTGCCGGAAAAGCTCAGCAACGGGCTGTGCTCCTTGAACCCTGACGTCGATCGGCTGTGCATGGTCTGCGACATGCTGATCACGGCGCAAGGTGAGATTCACGCCTATCAGTTCTACCCGGCAGTAATGCACAGCCATGCGCGCTTCACCTATACCGAGGTGGCGGCAATCCTGGCCAATACGCGTGGACCAGAAGCGGCCAAGCGCAAGGAGCGCGTGCAGGATTTGTTGAATCTGTATGGTGTCTTCCAGTCCCTGCTCAAGGCTCGCGAGGCGCGCGGTGCCGTGGACTTTGAGACGACAGAGACGCAGATCGTCTGCGACGACAACGGTCGCATCGAAAAAATCGTGCCACGCACCCGCAACGACGCGCACAAGCTGATTGAAGAGGCCATGCTGGCGGCGAATGTCTGCAGCGCAGATTTCATCGACCAAAGCGGGCAACTTGGTCTGTTCCGTGTGCACGACAAGCCTTCGCTGGAAAAGCAGGAAATTCTGCGCAACTACCTCAAGGCCATGGGTGTGAGCATGAGCATCAGCGAGAACCCTTCGACCAAGGAGTTCCAGCAGATTGCCAATGCCACCAAGGACAGGCCGGACTCGCAGCAGATTCACACCATGCTGCTGCGCTCCATGATGCAGGCCTTCTATACGCCGGAAGGTTCGGGGCACTTTGGCCTGGCCTTTGAGGCCTATACCCACTTCACCAGCCCGATTCGTCGTTATCCAGACTTGCTGGTGCACCGCGTGATCAAGGCTGAGCTGAACGGCACACACTACAAGCTGCCCAGCCTGCCCACGCCGGGTGAAGCTGAAGCAAAGATGGCCAAGCGCCTCTCTTCGCGTGTGGTCGAGCCGGGGCAAAAGCCGCGCAAGCGCTCGGCGGCCAAGGAATTCCAGGCCTGGGAGGCTGCTGGCCTGCACTGCAGTGCCAACGAGCGCCGCGCCGACGAGGCCAGCCGCGATGTGGAGGCCTGGCTCAAATGCAAATACATGCGCGAACATCTGGGCGAGGAGTTCGCGGGCACGGTTTCCTCGGTCACGACCTTCGGAGTCTTTGTGACGCTGGATGCCATGTATGTGGAAGGGCTGGTGCATATCACCGAGCTGGGCGGCGACTACTTCCGCTTCGACGAAGCCCGGCAGGAGTTGCGTGGCGAGCGCTCGGGTGTTCGCTATGGCATCGGCGCACGAGTGCGGGTGCAGGTCAGTCGAGTGGATCTGGACGGACGTCGCATCGACTTCCGCCTGGTTCGCGATGGCGAGGATGGCCTGGTGCAGACGCCCCGCAGCGGCCGCGGTCAGGCAAAGGATGAGGGGCGTGGTCGTCGCGAGTCACGTGACGAACGCAGTGCGGGAGGCTATGCCGACAAGTGGAGTCGTCGCGATGCCAAGGCTAATCGTGCGCAGCGCAATGCGGCTGCGGGGGCTGCTTCTGCACCTGAGCCCGATCGCGCCAAGCAGGGGCGAAAGGCCGCCAAGAAAGCCATGCTGAAAAGCGTGAATCTGGCAGCACTGGAGGCAGAGTACGCACAAGAGCACGCCACGCCTAAGCCTGAACCTGTGATGGAGCCCGTCACTGCGGTGCAGCAAGCCAAGCCTCGCAAGGCGGCAGGCAGGAAAAAGATTGCAGCCCTGCTTGCGCCTGATGCTCCGGCCATCTCTGTTGCCCAGGCTGCAGTCAAGCCTGAATCAAAATCGGTCGCAAAGCCCGCAACCAAGGTCTCAGCGAAGTCTGTGGCGAAGTCGGCTCCCAAAGCCGTAAAGGCTGCTGCCAAGCCTGCGGCAGGCACCAAGGCTGCACCGGAAAGCAAAACCAGCAAGCGCAAGACCGAGCGCTGATTGCTCTCCTATCAAGAGCTGAAAGGCCTTGCCAGATAATGGCAAGGCCTTTGTTTTTGGCGGTTTACTGATTGCCTAGACGCAGAGCCAGTGCACTGGCGCTGAATGGGCGATCTGCCGGCCAGCCATCTGCAATGTGGCCGTGGCGGAAGGCTGCCTGAATCGCTGCCATATCGGCACTTTGACCCTGTGCCCATAGCGCCGCTATCAATCCGGCCAGCACATCGCCCGTGCCGCCCGTGGCCAGCCGGGCATTGCCGCTGGCATTGATCCAGATTTGCTGCTGTGGATTGGCAACAACCGTGCCCGAGCCCTTGAGCAGCACCGTGCACTGAAATTTGCTGGCAAGCTGCAGGCAGGCTTGAAGGCGGTTGGCTTGTACTTGAGCGGTGCTGGTTTGCAGCAGGCGCGCGGCCTCCAGCGGGTGGGGGGTCAAGACCGTGGTTTGCTGGCGTGCGGCGCGCTGGCTCAACTGCTGTGCCAATGCCTGGCTGGCCGCAACGGCGTTGAGTGCGTCGGCATCCAGCACCAGTTGCGGTGCTTGTGCCAGTATGTGGGGCAACCATGCCTGCACGGCTTCGCCGCCACCGCAGCCGCAGACCGCGGTGGCCTGACTCCAGTCCTGCGCGGCGGGTTGGCGCGACATGATTTCCGGCCAGGGCGCAATGCCTTGTGGTGATTGCTCGTCCAGCAAGGCCAGCATGACGCGACCGGCTCCTGCGTGCAGTGCCGCCAGTGCCGCCAGCCAGGCGGCGCCCGTCATCGACAGGCCGCGCATGCCCAGGCCTTCGCCGCCGAGCACGGCCACATCGCCAAAGCTGCCTTTGTGACTGGCGTGCGGGCGTGCTCTTGAGGAGTCAAGGCCAGGGCTGCTCAGATGTGCCGTGGGCTGTGCTGCCGCGGCTAGGGTGGGTGAGTGCGATACGTCGGGAACGCTGGCAATGCCGCAGCCCAGGTCGTCCCACCAGATTTGTCCGCAGGCATCGCGGCCCTGGCCGGTGAACAGGCCGGGCTGCAGGGTCAGCAAGGCAAGCGTATGGCGCCGTTGGCCGGCGGCGATATGGCCGGGTACGAATCCCCTCGGATATTGACCGGTATCGGCATCGAGGCCTGAAGCAACGTCTACACAGAGCACGTTGCAGATGCAATGCTGAACCTGGGCCAGTAGCTGCGGCAGACGCTGATCGGCAGCCGAGGTCTTGCCAGAAGTGCGCAGGCTCAGTCCTATGCCCAGCAACGCGTCGACGCACAGGTCTTGTGGCTCCAGATCGATGGGGGCGTCATTGAGCCATTGCACGCCAGCCTGCAAGGCTTTGTTCCGGGAAATCTGTGCATCGGGCGGAAGTTCGGCAGGCGCGCGCACTTCGCTGACCATGATTCGCGCATGGGGCAGCATAGCCCTGAGCTGCGCCGCCGCCTCAAAGCCGTCGCCGCCGTTGTTGCCAGGGCCGCAGGCAATCCAGATGCGTTGTGCGTGCGGGGCTATTGCCATTGCCAGCCTGGCGATGGCAAGGCCTGCGCGCTCCATCAGCCTGTGAGGCGGCAGTCGGTCGGCGCAAGCCTTCTCGATCTGACGTGTGGCGGCGGTGCTGAACAGCGGCCAGCCTTGACCAGCGGAAATGGAGGTGGGCGGGGTGTCGGAGGGGGAAATGCGCAGCATGGCCCGAGGATAGCCTCCGGCTGCGCATTTGTGGATTTTGATGATTTTTGCCTTGTGGTCCAATAACCATGAGCGGTTATAGCTACAGAAATTGAAGTCAGTCGCGATTGAGCACGGCTTTAATGCCCGCGCTGATATTCAAGATGGCATCGTCGTGCAGGGCGGCATGCCAGATCATCAGGCCCATGGGGAGTTCGTTCGGGTTGTGGCACGGTAGTGACAGGGTGCAGCCGTCCAACAATTGACCACGCTGGTATTGCGCAGCAGCAGGCCGTTGACGCGGAAAAATTTCTCGTCACGCTTGGCGTCGGCTGCGGCGTCGATCCCGTTGGCCGGGGCGACGGATGCAATCGTGGGTGCCGTGATCGGTGTGGTGGGCGAGAGCAGGGCGTCGTGGCCGGCAATGGCACTTTCCATCCTGGCAATCCAGTGCTTGCGCGCTGTCGGCAGATCCAGCGAGTGCATCCGGCTGAAGCCGAGCCGCTTCCTGGATGAGCAGCCCGCCGCCGAACTGCAGCGCGATGGCGTCGGTTCGATGGCGGACGCGGAGCGCAAGAAGGAACGCGCCAACGCGGGGCTGGCGGCGATACAGGCGTTGTGTGACAGCTGGACGCTATCGCCCCCTTTCCTGACGAAAGGGATGAGTCGCCCCCGGTGATCGAGAAGCGACCATTGTCGGTGCGAGGAGCAAGTCAACCATCGCTTTCGTTCCTCCCTTTTTTGGAAGAAGGAGAGGGGGTTCGCGCTTTTATGTGGCCCGCTTTTTCTGCTCACTTTCCACGGTGGATGCAGGAAGATCGGGCGCCAGACGATTCACCAGGTCACGCATGGCATCCGCAAGATCAGTGAGGCCCGGCTCTTCGATCGGGAAATGTCCGCACTCGCGAAGCAGGACAAGCCGCGTCGGCGCCGCCGTCCGGCGAAGCACGCGGGTACTCAACGCCACAGGGGTCCACTCATCCCGATCAGGGTGAACGAGCAGCACCGGAACGGTCATGGACTCCGGAGAAGCATGTCGGTAACGCAGGTAGGAAGCGAGAAATCCCAGGGGCACCGAAGCTCCGCCTCCGAGCGGATCAGCGGCGCACATCCGCGAAAGTTCGGGATTGCGACTCATCTTCGAGAGATTGGCCACCCAGCGCATCGGAATCATCGTCGTCGCAAGCGGGCCACGGGCAAGCACGGACAAGGGCCCTGCAAGCATGCCGAGCGGCCCGAAGCGAGTCATCCGTGCACGGGCGCGCCAGTCGCAGGGATCGAGGAGACATGTTGCGGCCACCGCCGCGACCGAGGGAGATGTCGCGGCGACCTCGTAGGCCAGCATGCCGCCGATGCTCGCTCCAAACAGGATGAGAGGGCGATCATCCTGCTCGGCCGCAACGAAATCGCTCAGCAGTCGCACCCAGTCACCGTAGCGCACCGTCCCGGGTCGAGGTGAAGCGGTTCGCCCGTACAGTGGAAGGTCAACGGCGGTGACATCGACGCCCTGCTCGGTGAGAAGCGCGGCCAACGGCCAGAGGGCCCCGCTGTGTCCTCCAGCCCCATGAACGACGATCACGCGAACGGCTGCTTGCGGACGAGAGGCCTTCATCACGTGAACGCGATGGTCGTGCCATGACCACTCGCTCTCGTGCGTTTCTATATGTGACGCGCCTCGCCTGTCGGCGGGTAAAAACGCGAGGTAGGGATTGGAGCTCACGGTTTCAACCTATCTTTGCAGTCAATCAGGCGATAGTCGGCTGCGTTCATGCTCGCGCCGCGCTCTATGCGCGAGCGTACCCGGGGATCGCAGAGTGCGGCTTTGGCGGGATCCTGCAGATGGCGTCGGTGCCTGGCATGGCTTTCGGCGGGCGAGAAGCCACCGATGATGGCCGCGCCTGCAGCATCAGGGAGCTGGCGGCACTGCGCGCACCTTGCGAGCTCCTTGAGCGAGATGGCCAAGGGCGTAGTGGATGGCATTTCTGCAGCAGCCCAGCGTGCCTCGTCAAAAAAGTCTGGCTGAAAACGTTGGCGCACAAGGGGCTTTGCGCGGCAGCAATGCTCATTTGCATGAGGCTTGCGGCGCTTTGGCGGCCTTCGCGAATCTCAAGAGCGACGTGACTGAGGCCGAGTTGCATGGCAGTGTGCTAAAATTTTGCGGCTTTGCTAAGGGTTAGTCCGTGAGGATTGACTTGAAAAGCTCTGAAAGTGGTTGATGCGATGGCGTTTTGTGTGTTGCAACAATTGCTTTTAAGTCGGCAAGGCAAATAGCAAACCGGCCTATCCAAGGTGTTGCAAACGCTTTTTCAAGGCGGCTGCAATCGTTGGGCCGGATTTTAGACCCAACCTTTGAGGTAATTAACATGGCAGTAACAATGCGCGAGATGCTGGAAGCCGGCGTCCACTTCGGTCACCAAACTCGTTTCTGGAATCCCAAGATGGCTCCGTTCATCTTCGGTGCCCGCAACAAGATCCACATCATCAACCTGGAAAAGTCCCTGCCGATGTTCCAGGAAGCCCAGAAGTTCGCCAAGCAGCTGACTGCTAACGGCGGCACCATCCTGATGGTGGGTACAAAGCGTCAAGCCCGTGAGCTGGTGGCTGAAGAAGCCAAGCGCGCTGGCGTGCCCTTCGTTGACCAGCGCTGGCTGGGCGGCATGCTGACCAACTTCAAGACCGTCAAGACCTCCATCAAGCGTCTGAAGGACATGAAGGCTCAGCAAGAAGCCGGTCTGGAATCCATGTCCAAGAAGGAACAGCTGATGTTCGTTCGCGAACTGGAAAAGCTGGAAAAGGACATCGGCGGCATTCAGGACATGAACGGTCTGCCCGACGCCATTTTCGTGATCGACGTGGGCTTCCACAAGATCGCTATCGCTGAAGCCAAGAAGCTGGGCATTCCTCTGATCGGCGTGGTTGACACCAACCACAACCCCGATGGCATCGACTACGTGATCCCTGGTAACGACGACTCCGCCAAGGCTGTGCAGCTGTACGCCCAAGGCATTGCCGACGCAATCCTGGAAGGCCGTGAAGCTCGTCTGAACGACGTGGTGAAGGCTGCTGCCGGTGAGAACGGCGACGAGTTCGTGGAAGTGGAAGAATCCGCCGCCTAAGCGAAGTCCGGCTGCGCGACCGCATCGCGAGAAAAAGCGGGGCTCTAGGTAGCCCCGTTTTTTTAGCCGGAATCCTGTAACGAATCGAACTGATACTGGAGAAATACGATGGCAATTACTGCAAGCATGGTCGCTGAACTGCGCGCCAAGACCGACGCCCCCATGATGGAATGCAAGAAGGCTCTGACCGAAGCTGATGGCGATATGGCCAAGGCTGAAGAGCTGCTGCGCGTCAAGCTGGGTACCAAGGCTGGCAAGGCCGCTTCCCGTGTGACTGCTGAAGGCGTTGTGGCTGCTTTCATCGACGGCGGCAAGGGCGGCCTGATCGAAGTGAACAGCGAAACCGACTTCGTGTCCAAGAACGACAGCTTCCTGGCCATGGCCAACGCCGCTGCCAAGCTGGTCGCCGAGCACAATCCCGCTGACCTGGACGCTCTGGGCGCCCTGGCCTACGAACAAGACGGCTACGGCCCCACTCTGGAAGACGTGCGCAAGGGTCTGATCGGCAAGATCGGCGAAAACATGTCTTTCCGTCGCTTCAAGGCTTTCAGCGGCGCTGGCCTGGCTGCCTACGTGCACGGCACCCGCATTGGCGTGGTGGTCGAGTTCGACGGCGACGCTGCTGCTGCCAAGGACGTGGCAATGCACGTGGCTGCCATGAAGCCCGTGGCTCTGACTTCCGCTGACGTGCCTGCTGACCTGATCGCCAAGGAACGCGCTGTGGCCGAAGGCAAGGCCGCCGAATCCGGCAAGCCTGCCGACATCGTCTCCAAGATGGTGGAAGGCTCCGTGCAGAAGTACCTGAAGGAAGTGTCCCTGGCTGACCAGGTCTTCGTGAAGGCTGCTGACGGCAAGCAAACCGTGGCTCAGATGCTCAAGGCTGCCAACACCAATGTGAAGGCGTTCACGATGTATGTCGTGGGTGAAGGCATTGAGAAGAAGACTGACGACTTCGCCGCTGAAGTGGCTGCCCAGGTGGCAGCAGCCAAGGCTGGTGCTTAAACCTAAGCCTTAGCAACAATCGCGGCCTAGAGCCGCGATTGATTTATTCCCCTCCCGTTTTCATACTCATTCAACTTCCATCGGAGAAACACCATGTCCAACGCCATTCCAGCCCACAAGCGCATCTTGCTCAAGCTGTCGGGGGAGGCGTTAATGGGAGATGACCAGTTCGGCATCAACCGTGCAACCATCGAGCGCATGGTGGCTGAGATCGTGGAAGTGACCAAGGTGGGTGTGCAGGTTGCCGTGGTGATCGGCGGCGGCAACATCTTCCGCGGCGTGGCCGGTGGCTCGGTCGGTATGGACCGTGCGACTGCCGACTATATGGGCATGCTGGCCACGGTGATGAACGCCCTGGCTCTGGCAGATGCCATGGACAAGCAGGGTTTGACGGCTCGTGTGATGTCCGCCATCGGTATCGAGCAGGTGGTCGAGCCCTATGTGCGCCCCAAGGCGCTGCAATACCTGGAAGAGGGCAAGGTCGTGGTGTTCGCTGCCGGTACGGGCAATCCCTTCTTCACCACCGACACGGCCGCTGCGCTGCGTGGTGCTGAAATCGGCGCCGAAGTCGTGCTCAAGGCCACCAAGGTGGATGGCGTGTACACGGCTGATCCGGTCAAGGATCCTTCGGCCACGCGTTACGACAAGCTGGCTTTCGATGAGGCCATCTCGCGCAATCTGGGCATCATGGATGCCACGGCTTTCGCGCTGTGCCGCGACCAGAAGCTGCCGATTCGCGTGTTCTCCATCGTCAAGCCCGGCGCACTCAAGCGCGTGGTCATGGGTGAAGACGAAGGCACTCTGGTGTACGCTTGAGCGTTTTGCCGCCCAATGCTCGCAAAGGAACAAGAACATGACGATCGCTGAAATCAAAAAGAACACCGAAACCAAGATGGGTCAGTCCATCGAGGCTCTGAAGAACAACCTGGCTCGCGTGCGCACCGGCCGTGCGAATCCCGCGCTGCTGGATGCCATCCATGTCGAGTACTACGGCTCCATGGTGCCTCTGTCTCAGGTGGCCAATGTGTCTTTGCTGGATTCCCGCACCATCAGCGTGCAGCCCTGGGAAAAGAACATGGCTGCCAAGGTCGAAAAAGCCATTCGCGAGAGCGATCTGGGCCTGAATCCCGCTTCCATGGGCGATCTGATTCGCGTGCCCATGCCTCCCATGAGCGAAGAGCGCCGCAAGGAAATGACCAAGCTGGCGCGCAACGAAGGCGAGAACGCCAAGATTGCCGTTCGCAACCTGCGTCGCGATGCCAATGAAGGCGTGAAGAAGCTGGTCAAGGACAAGGAAGCCTCTGAAGACGATCAGAAGCGCTCCGAAGCCGAAATCCAGAAGATCACCGACAAGCATATTGCCGAGGTCGATACGCTGGTGGCGGCCAAGGAACAGGACATCATGGCGGTCTGAGTCTTTCCAAAGGACCTGCACTTTTGACATCCAAGAAAAACGGCGCGGTTCCGCGCCATATTGCCGTCATCATGGACGGCAACGGACGGTGGGCCAAGCGCCGTCTGCTTCCACGTCTTGCCGGTCACAAGCAGGGAGTGGAGTCCCTGCGCCGCTGCGCTCGCGCCTGCGTCGAGCGTGGCGTGCAGGTGCTCACTGTGTTTGCGTTTTCCTCCGAGAACTGGAACAGGCCTCAGGAAGAGGTCTCGGGGCTCATGAGCCTGCTGGCCAATGCCCTGGCCAAGGAGGTCGCTCAACTCAGCCGTGACGGCGTGCGCCTGTACTTTGTCGGCGACCGTCAGGGGCTGAGCGACAAGGTTCGGGAGGGCTTGGCAGAGGCCGAGCGCATCACCGCTCACAACACGCGCCTGGTTCTCAACGTCTGCTTCAACTACGGTGGCCGCTGGGATATTGCCCAGGCTGCACAGAGGCTGGTGGCCCAGGGGCTGGAGCTGACTCCCGAGAATCTGGACAGGGCCATGGCCTTGGCCCATGTGCCGGATCCTGATCTCATGATCCGCACCGGCGGTGAAACTCGCATCAGCAATTTCCTGCTCTGGCAGGCTGCTTATACAGAGCTTTTTTTCAGCAATGCCCTGTGGCCTGATTTCGACGAGGCGGCTCTTGACGAGGCCATTGCCGTGTTTGGCGGTCGTGAGCGCCGCTTCGGCCAGACTTCCGAACAGATTCAACCATCATCCACCGTCACCTTGACGGTCTAACCATAAGAGGTGCCATGCTCAAGCAGCGCGTCATTACCGCCTTGATTTTGCTGGCCATTTTGCTGCCGGCACTGTTTTATACGGCCAGCACCGTGCCCTTTGCCGCACTGATGCTGTTGTTCATGGCGGCTGGTGCCTGGGAGTGGGGGCGACTCAATGGTTTTGGGCAGGCAGGCTCGCTGGGCCTGGGCGCTGTCTGTACGGCGCTGTGCGCCGGCTCCTGGTGGGCCGGCTGGGTTGATCAGCCTCTGCCCACGGTGTGGCTGATTGCGGGTTCCCTCTGGGTGCTGGGGGGCGTTTTGCTGCTGCGCGCTGGCGTGACGGGCTGGCCGCATATTCCGGCAGCAGTCCGTCTGGTCGGCGGCGTGCTGGCATTGTGGCTGGCCTGGCTGGCCGTGGTGCAGGCGCGCAATATCGGCATCAACTTCCTGCTGTCGGTGCTGGTGCTGGTCTGGGTGGCTGATGTCTTCGCCTATTTTGCAGGCCGCACTTTCGGCCTGAAGTTCACCAGGAACAAGCTTGCTCCTTCCATCAGTCCCGGCAAGAGCTGGGAGGGTGTCTGGGGCGGTATGCTGGGGGTGATTGTGCTGGCTCTGGTCTGGAGCTGGGCAGATCGTCACTACGGCGCCGGTGTTCCCAGTTTCTATTCGGTGCTGCAGTCGCGCGGACTTTGGTTCCTGCTGCTGGCTGCGGTGTTTATGGCTGCGATGAGTGTAGTGGGCGACCTGGTCGAATCCCTCATCAAGCGCAGCGTCGGTGTCAAGGACAGCAGCGGCTTGCTGCCCGGCCATGGTGGTGTCCTGGATCGCATTGATGCCCTCCTGCCCACGCTGCCGTTGGCGATGATGCTCTCATCCTTTGTGCATCCATGAAGCAGAAAATCACGGTTCTGGGTTCTACCGGTTCCATCGGAACCAATACCCTGGATGTGGTGGCGCGCCACCCTGAACAATACGAAATCTTCGCGCTGAGTGCAGCCACTCAGGTGGATCTGATGCTCAGGCAATGCGCGCAGTTCAAGCCGCAGTTCGCTGTGATGGCCAGTGCGCCCCATGCTCGTCAACTGGCTGAGGCAATCAAGCAAAACGGGCTTCAAACACAGGTTCTTCAGGAGCGGGATGCTCTTGAAGTGATTGCGTCGCACCCCGATGTGGATGCCGTCATGGGGGCGATTGTCGGAGCGGCCGGTCTGGCGCCCTGTCTGGCGGCCGCCAGGGCCGGCAAGCGTCTGCTGCTGGCCAACAAGGAGGCCCTGGTGGTGGGCGGCGCGTTGTTCATGGACACCGTCAAACGCCATGGTGCCACTTTGCTGCCCATCGACAGCGAGCACTCGGCCATCTTCCAGTGCTTGCCCGAAGACAGCAGCACCTGGGCTGACCGCGTCGACTCCTTGCTGTTGACGGCATCGGGTGGTCCCTTCCGCCAGCGTGATCCGGCGACACTGTCCGAAATCACGCCCGAGCAGGCTTGCTCGCATCCCAATTTTTCCATGGGGCGCAAGATCTCGGTGGACTCGGCCACCATGATGAACAAGGCGCTGGAGGTGATCGAGGCGCGCTGGCTGTTCGATATGGCGCCCGAGAAGATCAAGGTGGTGATCCATCCGCAGCAGATCGTGCACTCCATGGTGCAGTTCAGGGATTCGTCGGTGATCGCTCAGCTGGGTACGCCCGATATGCGTGTGCCGATTGCCTGCGGTCTGGCCTGGCCCGAGCGCATCGAGAGCGGCGCACCTGTGCTGGATTTCACCAAGCTGGCGGCGCTGACCTTCGAGGAGGCGGATGCGCATCGCTTTCCAGGCCTGCATCTGTCCTGGCAGGCGCTGCGCGCGCCCGAGGGAACGACCACGGTGCTCAACGCAGCGAACGAAGTGGCTGTCGCCGCATTCCTGGAGCGTCGCCTGTCGTTTGACCGCATTCATGCCGTCAATCTGCAGACGCTGGAATCCGTGCAACCCGGTGTCGTGGGCAGTCTGGAAGAGTTGATGGCGCTCGATGAGCGAGCCCGCGAGCGTGCGGCTGACATAGCCAGGCAGTGGGCGCGCTGATCTGGCGCCGAGTTTGGTGGCTTGAGGGCTCGCGGTTGAACTTGCGGCCTGCTGCGCACTCCAAACATTGATTGGCATTAAGGAGTTTCAGGTGTTGCTGACGGTTGTGGCTTTCATCGTGGCGCTCGGCGTTCTGATTGCGGTGCATGAGTGGGGCCACTATCGCGTTGCCGTGGCCTGTGGCGTCAAGGTGCTGCGTTACTCCGTGGGCTTTGGCAAGCCGCTGCTGCGCTGGGTCGGCAAGAAGTCGGGCACCGAATATGTGATCGCGGCGCTGCCTCTGGGCGGCTATGTGCGCATGCTTGACGAACGTGAGGGCGAGGTCAGGGCCGAGGAAAAACACCTGGCCTTCAACAATCAGCCCCTGCGTTCACGTGCAGCCATTGTTGCCGCGGGACCGGCGGCCAATCTGGTGCTGGCCGTGGCGCTGCTGACGGTGGTCAACTGGTTGGGGGTCAACGAGCCAGCAGCCCGGCTTGCTGCTCCTGCGGCTGGCAGCTTGCTGCAGCAGGCCGGTATTCAAAGTGGCGACTGGGTGCAGCGTGCCTCCGTGGGAGGCCAGGAGTGGCAGCCTGTGCGTGCCCTGGGTGATTTGCGCTGGCTGGTCACGACGGCTGCCATTGAAGGTGAGACCTTGCAGCTGGAGGTGGCGACACAAGAGCATGATGGCGCGACGCGTGTCGTGCCGCTCGATCTCGCTTCTTTGCAACAAAAGGAACCCGATGCAGCTTTCTTTGACAAGGTAGGGCTGCAGGGGGCCTGGAGTCGTCCGGTCATAGAAGAGGTTGTTGCAGGTGGCCCCGCAGAAAAGGCGGGCCTGCAAAAAGGCGATGTGCTGCTCAGCATCGATGGCCAGGCAGCTCAGGATGGCGCTCAGGCACGCGCTGCGATTCGTGCCTCGGGAGCATCCGGTCGAGTCGAGCCGCAGGCCTGGGTGGTGGAGCGTGCGGGCCAGCGTCTGAATCTGCAGGTGCAGCCGGAAATAGTACCTGGCAAGGATGGTCAGGCGCCTGCGGCACGCGTGAATGCCTTCATCGGCAGCCAGCCCGAGATGGTGCTGGTGCGCCATGGCTTTCTGGATGGCTTGAGCGCCGGTGTGCACAAGACCTGGGAGCTGTCCTCCATGACGCTGCGCATGATGGGGCGCATGCTGATCGGTCAGGCCTCGCTCAAGAATATCAGCGGTCCTTTGACGATCGCAGACTATGCAGGCAAGTCCGCCAGCATGGGGCTGGTGCAATACCTGTCGTTCCTCGCGCTGATCAGCATCAGCCTGGGCGTTCTCAACCTGCTACCATTGCCCGTTCTGGATGGTGGGCACCTGATGTATTATCTTTGGGAAGGTTTGACGGGGCGCAGTGTCTCTGATGTCTGGGCTGAAAGACTGCAGCGTGCAGGTGTCGCAGTCATATTGCTGATGATGTCAGTCGCCTTTTTCAACGATATCAACCGGCTCTGGGGCTAATTTTTACCGCTACGGTAGGCCGCATTCGCGGCGATTTCCACTCATGAAAAAACATTTCAATCGCTTGGGCGTGCGCTCTGCAACGGCCCTGGCTGCTATGGTTTTAGCTGCGCAAGCGGCATGGGCATTGGAGCCCTTCAAAGTTCAAGATATCCGCGTCGAGGGTTTGCAGCGAGTGGAGCCCGGTACGGTGTTCGCCTCCATGCCTTTGCGCGTGGGCGATGACTACAACGACGAAAAGGGCGCGGCTGCCATTCGTTCACTGTTTGCTCTGGGTCTGTTCAAGGACGTGCGCCTCGAAGCCAATGGCAATGTGCTGGTGGTGGTTGTGGAAGAGCGTCCCACCATTGCCGAGGTGAACTTTGCCGGCACCAAGGAGTTCGACAAGGACACTCTGCTCAAGGCCATGCGTGACGTGGGCCTGGCCGATGGCCGTCCTTTCGACAAGGCCTTGGCCGACCGTGCCGAGCAGGAGCTCAAGCGCCAGTACATCAACCGCAGCCTGTATGGCGCTGAAGTGGTGACCACGGTGACGCCTATCGAGCGCAACCGAGTGAACCTGACCTTCACCGTCTCCGAAGGTGAGCCGGCCAAGATCAACGAAATCCACATTGTGGGCAACAAGGCCTTCAAGGAATCGACGCTCAAGGACCTGTTTGACCAGGACACAGGCAACTGGATGAGCTGGTACACCAAGTCCGACCGCTACGCTCGCAACAAGCTCAATGCCGACCTGGAGTCGCTGCGCTCCTACTATCTGCAGCGAGGCTATCTGGAGTTCCGTGTGGAGTCCACCCAGGTTGCCATCTCTCCGGACAAGCAAAATATCGGCTTGACCGTGAATATTCACGAAGGCAATCAGTATGTGGTCTCCGGTGTGAAGCTCGAAGGCAACTACCTGGATCGTGACGACGAGTTCAAGTCGCTGGTCAAGATCAAGCCCGGTGAGCCCTATAACGCCGACCAGGTTTCCGAGACCGTCAAGGCGTTTACCGACTATTACAGCAATTTCGGTTTTGCCTTCGCCAAGGTGGAGGCCGTGCCCGAAATCGATCGCGCCAACAATCGTGTGGCCATCGTGTTGCAGGCACAGCCTTCGCGTCGCGCCTATATCCGTCGCATCAGCGTCAGCGGCAACAACAAGACCCGCGACGAAGTGATTCGCCGCGAGTTCCGTCAGTTCGAGGCCTCCTGGTATGACGGCCAGAAGATCAAGCTGTCGCGCGACCGTGTGGACCGTCTGGGCTTCTTTACCCAGGTGGACATTGAAACCCAGGAAGTGCCCGGTTCTCCCGATCAGGTTGATCTGATGATCAATGTGGTTGAGAAGCCCACCGGCTCGATCCAGCTGGGCGCAGGTTTTTCCAGCGCTGAAAAGGTCTCGCTGTCCTTCGGCATCAAGCAGGAAAACGTGTTCGGCTCGGGCAACTACCTGGGTCTGGATGTCAACACCAGCAAGTACAACCGCACCATGGTGGTGTCGACAACCAATCCGTACTTCACGGATACCGGTATCTCGCGCACCTATGACCTGTACTACCGCACCATCCGTCCCTACTATGACGATGGCGCCTACAAGATCATCACCAAGGGTGCCAGCGTGCGCTTCGGTGTGCCCTTCAGCGAAGTGGACACCATCTTCTTCGGTGCCGGTGTTGAAGGCAATGAGATCAAGCCTGGCACCTACATGCCGGCGGTCTATAACGAGTATTGCGGTGGTCTGTCTGGCCAGAACATAGGCTGCTCCAAGACTGGTATCCCTCTGACTCTGGGATGGTCTCGTGATAACCGCGACAGTGCCCTGGCACCCAATGCCGGTCGCTATCAGCGTGTGAATCTGGAAGCCTCGTTCATGAGCGATATGCGCTATGCGAAGGCCAACTACCAGATTCAGCAATATATTCCGCTGAACAAGAAGTACACGATTGCCCTGAACGGCGAGCTGGGCTGGGGCAAGGGCCTGGGCGGCAATCCCTATCCTATTTTCAAGAATTTCTATTCGGGTGGTTTGGGTTCGGTGCGTGGCTTTGAGCAGGGCTCTCTGGGGCGTCGTGACTCAGTGAATACCAATCTGGCCTTGGGTGGTACGCGCAAGCTGACTTTGAATAGCGAATTCATGGTCCCGTTCCCAGGTGCCGGTAATGACAGAACACTGCGTCTGTTCGGCTTTGTGGACGTGGGTAATGTGTGGGCGGAAGGTGAAAGCATGGATCTGGGAACCTTGCGTGCTTCCACCGGTATCGGTATTAGTTGGATTTCGCCGCTGGGCCCTCTGCGTTTGGCGTATGCTCAGCCAATCCGTAAGGAAACCGGCGATAGAATCCAGAAACTGCAATTCCAAATCGGAACATCTTTCTAATGAAATCTCTCTCTAGCCATCTTTCTTTGGCTGTGCTGCTTGGCGCCATGGCCGTCTCTGCGCATGCACAGGAATTCAAGGCCGGTTTTGTGAACACGGATCGTATCTTCCGTGAGGCATCCGCTGCCAAGGCTGCCCAAGCCAAGCTTGAGCAGGAGTTTTCTAAGCGTGAAAAGGATTTGGTCGATCAGGGCAATTCCTTGAAGAACGCCTCGGACAAGTTCGAGCGTGAAGCTACCACCATGTCCGAGAGTCAGCGTGCTTCGCGCCAGCGTCAGCTGGTGGATCAGGATCGTGAATTCCAGCGCAAGCGCCGTGAATTCCAGGAAGACCTGAACGCTCGCAAGAACGAAGAGCTGGCCACCGTGCTGGATCGTGCGAACAAGGTTGTCAAGCAAGTGGCCGAGACTGAAAAGTACGACGTCATCCTGCAAGAGGCCGTGTATATCAACCCCAAGTTTGATATCACCGACAAGGTCATCAAGGCCCTGAACGGCGCAAAGTAATCCCAAGGATACTTTTGTGAGCGTTCTATTGGGACAGATTCTCGATGCGCTCGGTGGAGAACTGATCGGCGGCGAGCGCGAGATGCCTATCTCGCGCATCGCTCCACTGGACTCTGCGGGTCACGGTGATCTGAGCTTTTTAAGCAATCCCCGCTATCGCCAGCAACTGGCCGCCTCACAGGCGGCCTGTGTCATTGTGGCGCCGACGATGCGTGATGAAGCGGCGCAGCGTGGCGCCTGCATTGTCACGGCCGATCCTTATGCCTATTTCGCGCGTGCCACCCAGTGGTGGAAGGCGCACCAGCAGGGCTGCAGGCCACGCGGCATCCATGCGAGTGCGGTGGTGGATGTCACGGCCCAGGTGCATGAAAGTGCCTATGTGGGGCCGCAATGTGTGGTGGAAGCAGGCGCGGTCATCGGTGCCGATACGGTGCTGAAATCGCGCGTCACCATCAGCCAGGGCTGTGTGCTGGGCGAGCGCTGCGTTCTGCATCCCGGTGTGGTCATCGGTGCCGACGGCTTCGGCTTCGCGCCCTCGGCGGGCCAATGGGAAAAGATAGAGCAACTGGGGGCCGTGCGCATCGGCAACGATGTGGAAATCGGCGCCAACACCTGCGTGGATCGTGGGGCACTTGATGACACCGTCATTGAAGATGGCGTCAAGATCGATAATCTGGTGCAGATTGCCCACAATGTGCACATTGGTGCGCATACGGTGATTGCCGGCAATACCGGTATTGCCGGCAGTGCGCGCATCGGCAAGCGCTGCCAGATTGGTGGAGCTGCCAATATTCTGGGGCATTTGACGATTGCGGACGGCACGGTGATTTCGCCGACCTCCATGGTCACTCGCTCCTTGCCCAAGGCAGGTTTTTATACAGGCATCTTTCCGTTGCAAGAGAACGAGCAATGGGAAAAGAACGCTGCAACCTTCAGGCAGTTGTACACGCTCCGGGAGCGGGTCAAGAAGCTTGAACAAGCGCTGGCAGAGGGCCGGCAAAGCAACAACGGAAATTGATGATGGATATTCAAGAAATTCTCAAGCAACTGCCTCACCGCTATCCCTTTCTTCTGGTGGACCGGGTGCTGGAGCTTGAGCGCAACACGCGCATCAAGGCGATCAAGAACGTCACCTTCAACGAGCCGTTCTTCACCGGGCATTTCCCCGGTCGTCCGGTCATGCCCGGCGTGCTGATTCTTGAAGCTCTGGCCCAGGCTGCCGGCTTGCTGGCCTTCGACGCCATGGGTCAGGTGCCTGATGAAAACAATATCTACTACTTCGTGGGCATCGACTCGGCACGCTTCAAGCGCCCCGTGGTGCCGGGAGATCAGCTGGCTCTGGAGATTACCATCGACCGCGTGCGCGGCGGCATCTGGAAGTTCAACGCCGTCGCCAGCGTGGATGGCGAAGTGGCCGCTGAAGCCCAGCTGATGTGCACCATGCGTCACGTGGGATAAGCGTTGATGGCGGCTGTGAGCTTGATTCATCCCACCGCCGTGGTGGACCCTGCGGCTCAGCTTGACACCTCGGTGTCGGTGGGGCCGTATGCCGTCATCGGCCCCAGCGTACGCATTGGCGCCGGCAGCAAGGTGGGCGCGCATTGCGTGATCGAAGGCAACACCACCATTGGTGAAGGCAACCACATCTTCCAGTTCGCTTCGCTGGGTGCGCAGCCCCAGGACAAGAAGTATGCGGGCGAGCCCACGCGTCTGGTGATCGGTGATCGCAACACGGTGCGCGAGTTCTGTACATTCAACACGGGCACCACGCAGGACCGCGGCGAGACCACCATCGGCAATGACAACTGGATCATGGCCTATGTGCACATCGCGCATGACTGCATCATCGGCAACCAGACCACGCTGGCGAACAACACCACGCTGGCAGGCCATGTGCATGTCGGCGACTGGGTGACCATCGGTGGGCTGACCGGCGTGCTGCAGCGCATGCGCATCGGCGCGCACGCCATGGTGGGCTTTCAGGCCCATGTGAACAAGGATGTGCCGCCCTTCATGACGGTGGACGGCAATCCGCTGGCCGCGCGCAGCGTGAATCTGATCGGCCTCAAGCGCCGCGGTTTCTCGGATGCACGCATTGCCGCGGTGCGCGAGATGCACAAGCTGCTGTACCGCCAGGGTCTGACGCTGGAGCAGGCCATCGCGGCCATGGATGCGATCAAGTCGGCAACGCCCGAAGCCGTGCAGGACGTGGACTTCATGCAGTCCTTTCTGGCATCGGCAACCAGTGGCATCACACGTTGATAGCAGCTTGCGCTGTCTCCATCTGGATTTGAGTCGTGAATAGCCCTGAAATGCCCAATAAGCAAGCGCAAGCTGCTGCAGACTCCGTAGCGCCCAGCATTGCCATGGTGGCAGGCGAGGCCTCTGGCGATCTGCTGGCTTCGCTGTTGCTGGACGGTCTTCGTCAGCGCTGGCCCGATGCGAGCTCCATGGGCATAGGCGGCGACAGAATGCAGGAGCGCGGCTTCGATGCTTGGTGGCAGTCAGAGCGCCTGGCCGTGCACGGTTACAGCTGGGAAGTACTGGCGCGCGTGGCCGAGTTGCTCGGTATTCGCAAAAGGCTGCGTCAGCGCCTGATTGCGCATCCGCCCTCGGTCTTCGTCGGTGTGGATGCCCCCGACTTCAATCTGGGGCTGGAAACCAGCTTGCGTGAAGCCGGAGTCAAGACCGTGCACTTTGTCTGCCCGTCGATCTGGGCCTGGCGTGCCGATCGTGTGGAGAAAATCCGCCGCGCGGCCGACCATGTGCTGTGTATCTTCCCGTTCGAGCCCGAACTGCTGGCTCAGCATGGCATCGAAGCCACCTACGTCGGTCATCCGCTGGCGCAGGTGATTCCGTTGCATCCTGATAGAGCCGCCGCGCGTGCGCGCCTGGGTCTGGCCGAAGAGGGGCTGGTGCTGGCCTTGCTGCCTGGCAGCCGCCGCTCCGAGGTGCGCTACATTGCCTCGGGCTTTTTCAAGGCGGCAGCGCTGGTCCAGAAGGCATTGCCCCAGACCCGCATCGTCGTGCCTGCCGTGCCTTCGCTGTACGAAGAGGTGCAGCGCATTGCGGCCGAGGCCGGCATGCAGGGCAAATGTCTCATCGTCAAGGGCCAGTCCCACGATGTGCTGGCAGCCTGCGACTGCACGCTGATTGCCAGCGGCACCGCCACGCTGGAGGCGGCGCTCTACAAGCGCCCCATGGTCATCAGCTACAGCATGCATCCCTGGAGCTGGCGCCTGATGAAGCGCAAACAGCTGCAGCCCTGGGTGGGGCTGCCCAATATTCTGTGCGGCGATTTTGTCGTGCCCGAGCTGCTGCAGGATGCGGCAACACCCGAGGCGCTGGCCCAGGCCGCACTGGGTTGGCTTAGAGCCAGCCAGGATTCTCCTGCCACCATTGAAGCGCTGGTTGAGCGCTTCACCGCGCTACATCACGAACTGCGCCGCGATACCGCCGAACTGGCTGCCCATGCGATCCAAAAAATCATTGCCACCCCCGCTGCTTGAGCAAGGCTGCCTGCCCTGGCATCCGCCCGGGCTGGTCGCAGGGGTGGATGAGGCAGGGCGCGGCCCGCTGGCTGGTCCGGTGGTGGCTGCCGCCGTCATCCTGGACGATCTGAAGCCCATTGCCGGGCTTAACGACTCCAAGAAGCTCACGGCCAACCGCCGCGAGGTGCTCTATGACGAAATCCGTGCCAAAGCGCTGTGCTTTTGCATAGCGCAGGCCTCGGTGCAGGAGATTGACGAGATCAACATCCTCAAGGCAACGCTGCTGGCCATGCGTCGCGCGGTGATGGGCTTGCGTCTCAAGCCCGTGCTGGTGCTGGTGGATGGCAACCAGCTGCCGCAGATCGATGTGCAGGCCGAGGCCATCGTCAAGGGGGACTCGCTGGTGCAGGCCATTTCTGCTGCGTCCATTTTGGCCAAGGTCACGCGCGACCGCTGGTGCGAACGCCTGGATGCCCAGTACCCGCAGTATGGCTTTGCTGGCCACAAGGGCTATGGCACGGCCGCGCACCTGCAGGCCTTGCGTGCCCATGGTGCGACGGCAGAGCACAGGCGCTCCTTTGCCCCCGTGGCTCAGGTGCTGCAGGCCGGCCAGGTGTGTGCAGGCGGCACGGCGCAGCCTGTGCTGTGCGAGACCGGGCTGTCGGGTGTGACATCCAGCCTGCTGATGTCGCAGGCATCGCTCTACGTCTGATGCGCGCCTGATAGACATTGTCTGCATTCCCGAGTGCGGTGCAGGGCCGCCTCGGGCGTTCTATCTTCTTGTTTCAAGCTCGGTCAGGCGCTTGCATGCCGGGTTTTTGTTTTTTCTCAGAGGTCGACATGGCTGCACGCCCCCAGGTCACGGATATTCATTCGCGTGACAACGCTTTCGTCAAAGAACTGCGCCGCCTGTCCCAGGACAGCACGGCCTACCGCAAGCAGGGCCAGGTCTGGCTGGAAGGCGATCATCTTTGCCGTGCGGCCCTGGTGCGCGGTCTCAAGCCCAAGGTGGCGGTGTTTGCGCAGTCGTTCTGGCCTCAGGCGCCCGAAGAGTGGGTGCTGGCGGCCAGCAAGGTCGTGGTGCTGGCCGATGCCTTGTTCGACGAGATCAGCAGTCTGGAATCTCCTGCCCGCATGGGCTATGTGATGGACTGGGATGCGGGTGTGCAGGTGCAGCCGGGCGTTGCCACCGTGGTGCTGGACCGCGTCCAGGATGCCGGCAATGTAGGCAGTATCTTGCGCAGTGCTGCGGCCTTTGGTTTTACCCAGATCGTGGCGCTCAAGGGCACGGCCGCACTGTGGAGTCAGAAGGTGCTGCGCGCCGGAATGGGGGCTCACTTCGGCCTGCATCTGGTCGAGGCGGCCTCGGTCGATGAGGTGCAAGGCCTGCAAGTCCCCCTGGTAGTGACCAGCTCCCATCAGGGGACATTGATCCATGAGGCCGATCTGCCATGGCCCTGTGCCTGGGCCATGGGCCATGAAGGGCAGGGCGTGGGCGAGGCGCTGATGGAGATGGCGCGGCACCGCATCAGCATTGCGCAGCCCGGAGGTGAGGAGTCACTCAATGTGGCCGCTGCAGCCGCGATCTGCCTGCATGCGAGCAGCGTAAGCATGCTACGCCGTAGAGGGTAATCCCGGGGCGCTTCAAAGGGGTGAAGCGGAGAGAGCCTATAATGGGCGGCTTTCAAGCATTCCTTCATACGCCTAGCGACGCTTCCTCGCCATTCCCTGCAGACACAAATGTCCCAGCGCACACGCCGGGGCTTCGTTGGGCGTAACCGTAATTAAAAAACCGGAGAACCCAGTGCTTTTGTCTCTCAAGGGAAATTTCCCATCCGCCATTCTGGCGCTCGCAGACGGCACGGTCTTTATTGGCAACTCGATTGGTGCGCAAGGCACCACTGTTGGCGAAGTCGTTTTCAACACTTCGCTGACCGGCTACCAGGAAATCCTCACAGACCCCAGCTATTGCCAGCAGATCGTGACGCTCACGTATCCGCACATCGGCAACTACGGTGTCAATCCTGAAGACGTCGAAGCTGACAAGATCCATGCCGCAGGTCTCATCATCAAGAACCTGCCTTTGCTGGCCAGCAACTTCCGAAGCACCCAGACGCTGTCCGAGTACCTGACCGAAGGTAAGACCGTCGCCATCGCCAACATCGACACCCGCAAGCTCACGCGACTGCTGCGTGATCACGGCGCGCAGAACGGCGCAATCGTGGGTCTGGCCGCTGGTGAGGAAGTCACCCAGGCCAGGATCGACGAGGCCATCGCCGCAGCCAAGGCCGCACCCAGCATGAAGGGTCTGGATCTGGCCAAGGTCGTGACCACCGACAAGTCCTATCCCTGGACCGAGACCGAGTGGAAGCTGGGCGAAGGCTACGGCAAGCTCGAAGCGCCCAGGTTCAAGGTCGTGGCCTATGACTTCGGCGTGAAGAAGAACATTCTGCGCATGCTGGCCGAGCGCGGCTGCGACGTGACCGTGGTGCCCGCCCAGACGCCTGCCAAGGATGTGCTGGCCCTGAATCCGGATGGCGTGTTCCTGTCCAACGGCCCTGGCGACCCAGAGCCTTGCGACTACGCCATTGCCGCTGTGCAAGAGATCATGGCCGCCAGGAAGCCTCTGTTCGGCATCTGCCTGGGTCACCAGATCATGGCTCTGGCCTCCGGTGCCAAGACCTTCAAGATGCAGAACAGCCATCACGGTGCCAACCACCCCGTCAAGGACCTGGACACCGGTCACGTCAGCATCACCAGCCAGAACCACGGTTTTGCGGTGGAGATCGAGTCGCTGCCCGCCAATGCCCGCGCCACGCACATCAGCCTGTTCGACGGCACGCTGCAAGGTCTGGAGCGCACCGATGTGCCTGCCTTCTGCTTCCAGGGTCACCCCGAAGCATCGCCCGGCCCCAACGATATCGGCTATCTGTTTGACCGCTTCACAGCGCTGATGGAGAAACACAACAATGCCTAAGCGCAACGACCTTAAAAGCATTCTGATCATTGGCGCCGGTCCCATCGTGATCGGTCAGGCCTGCGAGTTTGACTACTCTGGCGTGCAGGCCTGCAAGGCCCTGCGCGAAGAGGGTTACAAGGTCATCCTGATCAACAGCAACCCCGCCACGATCATGACCGACCCGGCCACGGCCGACGTCACCTACATCGAGCCCATCACCTGGCAGACGGTCGAGAAGATCATTGCCAAGGAGCGTCCCGATGCCATCCTGCCCACCATGGGCGGCCAGACCGCGCTGAACTGCGCGCTGGACCTGTGGAAGAACGGCGTGCTGGACAAGTACAAGGTCGAGCTGATCGGTGCCAAGCCCGAAGCCATCGACAAGGCCGAAGACCGTCTGAAGTTCAAGGACGCCATGACCAAGATCGGTCTGGGCTCCGCGCGCTCCGGCATCGCCCACTCCATGGACGAAGCCTGGGCCGTGCAAAAGCAGATGGGCTTCCCCACCGTCATCCGCCCCAGCTTCACGCTGGGCGGCACCGGCGGCGGCATTGCCTACAACCCCGAGGAATTCGAAACCATCTGCAAGCGCGGTCTGGAGGCTTCGCCCACCAACGAGCTGCTGATCGAAGAATCCCTGCTGGGCTGGAAAGAGTACGAGATGGAAGTGGTGCGCGACACCGCCGACAACTGCATCATCGTCTGCTCCATCGAAAACCTGGACCCCATGGGCGTGCACACCGGTGACTCCATCACCGTGGCGCCGGCCCAGACACTGACCGACAAGGAATACCAGATCATGCGTAACGCATCTCTGGCCGTTCTGCGCGAAATCGGTGTGGACACGGGCGGCTCCAACGTGCAGTTCTCGGTGAATCCCAAGGACGGTCGCATGATCGTCATCGAGATGAACCCCCGCGTCTCGCGTTCCTCGGCACTGGCCTCCAAGGCCACGGGTTTCCCCATCGCCAAGATCGCTGCCAAGCTGGCCGTGGGCTTCACGCTGGATGAGCTCAAGAACGAAATCACCGGCGGCAAGACCCCCGCTTCGTTCGAGCCCTCGATCGACTACGTGGTCACCAAGATCCCGCGTTTCGCCTTCGAGAAGTTCCCCGCTGCCGACAACCGCCTGACCACACAGATGAAGTCCGTGGGCGAAGTGATGGCCATCGGCCGTACCTTCCAGGAGTCCTTCCAGAAGGCCTTGCGCGGCCTGGAAGTGGGCGTGGACGGCATGAACGAAAAGACCCAGGACCGCGAAATCCTGGAAAAGGAACTGGGCGAGCCCGGTCCCGACCGCATCTGGTACGTGGGCGACGCTTTCGCTGCCGGCTGGTCGCTGGACGAAGTGCACAACATCACCAAGATCGACAAGTGGTTCCTGGTGCAGATCGAAGAGATCGTCAAGATCGAACTCGACCTGGACAAGCTGTACGAAGAAAAGGGCGAGGGTGCTCTGGCGGCTCTGGATGCCCAGACCCTGCGCGCCCTCAAGCAAAAGGGCTTCTCCGATCGCCGCCTGGCCAAGCTGCTGCACACCAGCGACAAGGCCGTGCGCGAAGCGCGCAAGGCGCTGAAAGTGCGCCCCGTGTTCAAGCGCGTGGACACCTGCGCGGCCGAGTTCGCTTCCAACACCGCATACATGTACTCCACGTATGACGAAGAGTGCGAAGCAGCTCCCACGGACAAGAAGAAGATCATGGTGCTGGGCGGTGGCCCGAACCGTATCGGCCAGGGCATCGAGTTTGACTATTGCTGCGTGCACGCCGCCATGGCCATGCGCGAAGATGGATACGAAACCATCATGGTTAACTGCAACCCCGAGACCGTGTCCACCGACTACGACACTTCCGATCGCCTGTACTTCGAGCCCCTGACGCTGGAAGACGTGCTGGAAATCGTGGACGTGGAGCAGCCTGAAGGCGTGATCGTGCAGTACGGCGGCCAGACGCCTCTGAAGCTGGCCCTGGGCCTGGAGCGCGAAGGCGTGAAGATCATCGGCACCACGCCCGACATGATCGACGCCGCCGAGGACCGCGAACGCTTCCAGAAGCTGCTCAACGAACTGGGTCTGCGCCAGCCTCCCAACGCCACTGCGCGTACCGAAGCCGAAGCCCTGGAAAAGGCTGCCGGCCTGGGTTACCCCCTGGTGGTGCGTCCTTCCTATGTGCTGGGCGGCCGTGCCATGGAAATCGTGCACGAGCAGCGCGACCTCGAGCGCTACATGCGCGAAGCCGTGAAGGTCTCCAACGACTCTCCCGTGCTGCTGGATCACTTCCTGTCCAACGCCATCGAGTGCGACGTGGACTGCGTGCGCGACAAGACCGGTGCCGTGTACATCGGTGGCGTGATGGAGCACATCGAGCAAGCCGGCGTTCACTCCGGTGACTCCGCCTGCTCGCTGCCCCCTTACTACCTGAAGGCCGAAACCGTCGCTGAGATCAAGCGCCAGACCGCAGCCATGGCCGAAGGCCTGCATGTGGTGGGCCTGATGAACGTGCAGTTCGCCATCAAGGAAGCGGACGGCCAGGACGTGATCTACGTGCTGGAAGTGAACCCCCGTGCCTCGCGCACCGTGCCCTTCGTCTCCAAGGCCACTGGCGTGCAACTGGCCAAGGTGGCTGCACGCTGCATGGCCGGCGATACGCTGGCCGAGCAGGGCATCACCAAGGAAGTCACACCGCCTTACTTCAGCGTCAAGGAAGCTGTGTTTCCGTTCGTGAAGTTCCCTGGTGTGGACACCATCCTCGGCCCCGAGATGAAGTCCACCGGTGAAGTCATGGGCGTGGGCAAGACCTTTGGCGAAGCCTTTGTGAAGAGTCAGATGGGCGCTGGCGTGCACCTGCCTGCCGAGGGCAAGGTCTTCCTGTCGGTGAAGAACAACGACAAGACCCGTGCCGTGGCCGTGGCCAAGGAGCTGGTTGCCATGGGCTACAGCCTGTGCGCTACACGCGGTACGGCTGCAGCGATTGCGGAAGCTGGCCTGGAAGTGCAAGCGGTCAACAAGGTGACTGAAGGCCGCCCTCACATCGTGGACATGATCAAGAACGGCGAAATCGCCCTGGTCATCAACACCGTGGAAGAGCGCCGCAACGCCATCGCCGACTCGCGCCAGATCCGTACCAGCGCACTGCTGGCACGTGTGACCACCTTCACCACCATCTTCGGCGCGGAAGCCGCCGTGGAAGGCATGAAGGCCATGCGCGGCAATCTGGACGTGCACTCGGTGCAAGAGCTGCATGCCATGCTGACCAAGGCCTGAAAAGCCTGACGCCCGATGCAGCCCGCAAGGGCTGCCGGGTTTTTACCGCACTTGTGCCGCAGCAAACACGGCATAATCTGCGGTAATGTATTTGAACCGCCGCGCGGCAACGTGCGGCGGTTTGCTTTTGGGGCACAGGCCCCTGTTTGACGTTGTCACTCAGGCCTGTGCGAGAGGTGCCGCGCTGGGCGCGGCGTTTGCTGAATTTGGAGACTCGATCATGGCCACCATCCCAATCACCAAGCGCGGAGCAGAAAAGCTCAAGGTGGAACTGCAACGCCTGAAGACTGTGGATCGTCCCGCGGTCATTCAAGCCATTGCAGAGGCCCGTGCCCAGGGTGACCTGAGCGAAAACGCCGAATACGAATCCGCGAAGGAGCAGCAGGGCTTCATCGAAGGTCGCATCATCGAGGTCGAAGGCAAGCTGTCTGCCGCGCAGGTGATCGATCCTACCGAGCTGGATGCAGGCGGCCGCGTGGTGTTCGGTGCGACCGTGGACCTGGAAGATGAAGACAGCGGCTCGGCCGTGACCTACCAGATCGTGGGTGAGGACGAGGCCGATCTCAAGCACGGCCTGATCAATGTGTCCAGCCCGATTGCCCGCGCCCTGATCGGCAAGGAAGAGGGCGATACCGCCGTGGTGCAGGCACCGGGCGGCGAGCGTCGCTACGAGATCGTAGGCGTAAAGTACATCTAATCACCCCTGAGGCGCTGCGCGCCTTCCCCTCTCTCTACGTGCTTCGCGCTGTGGGAGGGGGCGATGCCCTTGCCTGGGCGGCCCCGCCGCGAGGCGGCTCTTGCTCGGCATCTCTGGTTTGCGCTCTGCCATGCTGAAATTTCACCATGATGTTTGAACGCTTGCCTGTTTTCTTTGCGGCTCTGTGGTGGGGCAGCCTGTCGGCCATCGGCTTTGTGGCCGTACCCATGCTGTTTGCCCATCTGCCCACGCCGGCTCTGGCGGGCTTCATGGCAGCCAAGCTGTTTGCGGCGCAGACCTGGATATCGATAGCGTGTTGCGCTCTTTTGCTGGTGTTTTCAAAGCGGAAACATGCTGAAAAGCTTGAGCAATGGGCGCAAGCAGCTATCGGTTTTGTTATCACAGGCATGCTGCTGGCCCTGCTGGTGCAGTATGGCGTATCGCCGAAGATCGTGGCGCGCGAGAACCTCAGGCTCTGGCACAGCGTTGGCATCGGCATGTATGCGCTGCAGTGGCTGTGCGCCGCCATCGTGCTGTGGCGTGTGGCGGGTGCTCGCAAGCCGGCTTGATCCAGTGCAAGCCCGGTTCGTCTGCGGGGAGTACACTGCCGAAGCCATGGAATCTCAAATCGTAAAAATCGACGCGACCGAATGGAGCAATGTCCAGGGGCGCGATGAATGGACTGCTGCCGTCGAGGCCGGCAAGGTGCTGTACTTTCCCCAGCTGAGCTTTCAGCTGACCGAGCAGGAAAAAGCGCTGTTGCGCCCCGATGTGCGCGATCCCAAGACGCGCAATATCAGCCTCAATGTGGATGGCTCGATCAAGGGCGTGGCGGGCGACGAGGCCATGCAGGCGCAGGTGGCGGCCATGATCGGACGCTTTCGCGAGCAGGCCACGGCGCTGATCGCAGGCCTGTTCCCGGCCTATATGCCGGTGGTACGCATGGCACCCACCAGCTACCGCCCTTCGCAGGTGGAAACGCGGGCGCAGTCCTGGCGTGCCGACGACAAGCGCATGCATGTGGATGCCTTTCCTTCGCGGCCCAACTATGGCGAGCGCATTCTGCGCGTCTTCACCAATGTCAACCCGGATGGCCAGCCCCGGGTCTGGCGAGTGGGCGAGCCGTTCACCGATGTGGCCAAGCGTTTTGTGCCGCGTGCCAAGCCCTACAGCGCCTGGCAGGCCAAGGCGCTGGAGCTGCTGCATGTGACCAAGTCCTATCGCAGCGAATACGACCATCTGATGCTGCAGCTGCATGACGGCATGAAGGGCGATCCTGACTATCAGAAAAATGCTCCCCAGGAAACCGTGCCTTTCGCGGCAGGTTCCTCCTGGGTGTGTTTCTCCGATCAGGCAGTGCATGCCGTCATGTCGGGGCAGTACATGCTGGAGCAGACCTTGTTTCTGCCACCAGGCAGTGAATACAATCCCGCGGCCAGCCCGCTGTCGATTCTCTCGCGCATGAAGGGGCATCCGCTGGTCGATGCCAAATATCGCTGATCCATCGGTCAGGCGAGCACAAAAAAGGCGTTGAACCTCGCGGTCAACGCCTTTTGTTTTTGAGGCTGCAACTGCAGCCGTCTCTCAGCCCCAGGCCTTCTCGATCCACCTGGCGGGCTCGATATGGCGAAAGCGCTTGTTGCGGCGGCCTTCCAGGGCATCGGGCGGGTTCACTTCGCCGTGGAAGATCACGATGCGCGCATCGGCCGGCGGTACCGGCTCCTTCCAGTAGTTGCTGGGCCAGGCCGGAATGCAGTAGTACTTGAAGCTGGGGCACCAGGCTGCAGGCCAGTAGTCGAGCTTGCCCTGCTTGTGCAGAAAGTGCGACAGATACTCCTGCTCGTTGCGGTACTTGCCGCGCATCTCTTCGGTGTGCGCACGGAAATGCTCCAGCACATCGGCATGGGCGCCCAGCTTGAAGCGGTAGACCGAAGAGTTGCCGACAATGCGTTCGCCAAAGCGCCAGAAACGCGGATAGTCGTGAATGATGCGGAAGTCACCGGGCAGCGTGAAGAACTCGTCAAGGCTGCCCACAATCACCACGTCCAGGTCCAGGAACAGCGCCTGACCCTTGAGGCCATGCAGGTCGCGCTCGAAGGTGGTGAGCTTCTTCCAGGCGCCGTCACGCTGGCCGGGCGCCAGGTGAATGTTCAGGTCGGGGATGGAAAAGCACTCCACTTCGGAGCGAATCCCCTCTGTGCTGTCGGTCAGGCAGACAAAGCGAAAATCTCCGCTGAGATGGCGGCGCACCATGGCATAGAGTCGGTTGACGTACTCCGGGCCGTATTTGGTGCCCCATTTCATGCAAAGAATGTGGCGTTGCTGCTGTGTGATCTGAGCCATGGCTTGGTGGTCTGGGCGAAGAAAAAAGGCGGTTGGGCGGGCAGACAGGGCGGATCGGCAGATCAGTCCTGACGGCCTTTCTTGACCGACTTCTGCTTGGGCTTGGCGCGCTTGATGGTGCCGCCGGCGGTCAGGCGCTGGTTGCCGAGCACGCGCAGCTGCTTGACTTCGGGCTTCTGGCCGGCGCGGCCGAACTTGAGCACCTTGACGTCGCGAGGACCGGGCATGCGGTCTTCGTCAAAGGCCTTTTCCTTTTCGGGAATAGGGCGCCACAGCACCAGCAGCTTGCCGATGTGCTGGATGGGAGCCGCGTTCAGCTCGTCGCAGAGTTGTTGATAGATCTGCTCGCGGGCTGCACGGTCGTCGCCGAAAACGCGGACCTTGATCAGACCATGGGCATTGAGTGCGGCGTCCACTTCCTTTTGAACGGCAGTGGTCAGACCATCGCCACCGATGAGGACGACGGGGTCCAGATGGTGGGCTTCGGCGCGGTGTTCCCGGCGCTGCGCGGGAGTTAATTCAATTTGGGGCATACCCGTATTATCAAGGCTGCGAGAATTCAGGCATGAAAACGAAAACCAAAAGCAAGAAGGTCAATAAGAATTGGCTGCACGATCACATCAATGACCCGTATGTGAAAGCTGCCCAAAAGGACGGCTATCGTGCGCGCGCGGCCTACAAGCTCAAGGAAATTGACGAGTCGCTCAAGCTGATTCAGCCCGGTCACACCGTGGTGGACCTGGGGTGCGCGCCCGGTGCCTGGAGTCAGTATGTGCGCCGTCGTCTCTCGCCCAGCGGTGCGGCCGTGGGCGAACTCAACGGCCGCATCATCTCGCTGGACCTGCTGCCCATGGAGCCTATCGAGGGCGTGCATTACATCCAGGGCGACTTTCGTGAAGAGGCGGTGCTGGCGCAGCTTGAAGAGGCCATGGGCGGTGGCAAGGCCGACGTGGTGGTCTCGGATATGGCGCCCAATCTGTCGGGCCATGGAGCCACGGACGGGGCGCGGGTTGCGGTGCTCATCGAGATGGCCGTCGATTTTGCGATCAACAACATGAAGCCCGAGGGGGCACTGGTGGTCAAGCTTTTCCACGGCAGCGGCTATAACGAGCTGGTGGATCTTTTCAAGCAGACCTTCAAGGTGGTCAAGCCCATCAAGCCCAAGGCTTCGCGTGACCGGTCTGCCGAGATTTTTCTCGTGGGAATGGGTCTCAAGCAGGGCTCTTGACGGAGTTGCCGGCTTGCATAGGGGCATTTGACCTCATGGTTTGCTGCAGCAAACCAGTGAAACTGATAGCGCAAAGCCTTGATAAAACACAGGCTTAGGGCCGATTGCCTGCAGGGCCATACCTTGCCTATGGCCGCTATAGGGGGAAATAGGCGTCTTTGGCGCTTGAAACACCTAAAATGAACCTCAACTAGGTCTGGAGTCCCCTCCGGGCCTTTACGTCTGAATATTCCATTGGAGCCCCGCTTGAACAATCAGTGGTTTTCAAAAGTCGCCGTCTGGCTGGTCATCGCCATGGTGCTGTTTACGGTGTTCAAACAGTTTGACACCCGAGGTGCTGGCGGTGCCTCTCATGTTGGCTACTCGGAATTCCTGGAGCAAGTGCGCAACAACCGTATCAAGAGCGCCACCATTCAGGAAGGTGGCGGCGGTACCGAGGTCGTAGCCACCACCACCGATGATCGCAAGATCCGCACCACGGCCACCTACCTCGATCGCGGTCTGGTGGGCGACCTGATCAACAACAACGTCAAGTTCGATGTCAAGCCGCGTGAAGAAGGCTCGCTGCTCATGACGCTGCTCGTGAGCTGGGGTCCCATGCTGCTGTTGATCGGCGTATGGGTGTACTTCATGCGCCAGATGCAGGGTGGCGGCAAGGGCGGCGCCTTCAGCTTCGGCAAGTCCAAGGCGCGCATGCTCGACGAGAACAGCAATACCGTCACCTTTGCCGATGTGGCTGGTGCCGATGAGGCCAAGGAAGAAGTCAAGGAAGTTGTGGACTTCCTCAAGGACCCCAACAAGTTCCAGAAGCTCGGCGGTCGCATTCCCCGCGGTCTGCTGCTGGTCGGCCCTCCCGGTACCGGCAAGACGCTGCTGGCCAAGTCCATCGCGGGCGAAGCCAAGGTGCCTTTTTTCTCGATCTCGGGTTCCGATTTCGTTGAAATGTTCGTCGGCGTGGGCGCGGCCCGCGTGCGCGACATGTTCGAGAACGCCAAGAAGAATGCGCCTTGCATCATCTTCATCGACGAAATCGACGCCGTCGGCCGCCAGCGCGGCGCCGGCATGGGCGGCGGCAACGACGAGCGCGAGCAGACTCTGAATCAGATGCTGGTCGAGATGGACGGTTTCGAGACCAACCTCGGTGTGATCGTGGTGGCGGCAACCAATCGCCCCGACATTCTCGACGCCGCCTTGCTGCGCCCCGGTCGCTTCGACCGTCAGGTCTATGTGACGCTGCCCGATATCCGCGGCCGCGAGCAGATCCTGAACGTGCACATGCGCAAGATTCCCGTGGGCCAGGACGTGAACCCCGCCATCATCGCGCGTGGCACGCCCGGCATGTCGGGTGCCGACCTGGCCAATCTCTGCAACGAAGCTGCGCTGATGGCGGCACGCCGCAATGCGCGCACCGTGGAGATGCAGGACTTCGAGAAGGCCAAGGACAAGATCATCATGGGCCCCGAGCGCAAGACCATGGTCATGCCCGAGGAAGAGCGCCGCAATACGGCCTATCATGAAGCTGGCCATGCCCTCATCGGCAAGCTGCTGCCCAAGTGCGATCCCGTGCACAAGGTCACCATCATCCCACGCGGTCGCGCACTGGGCGTGACCATGAGCCTGCCCGAGAAGGACCGCTACTCCTATGACAAGGAGTACATGCTCAACCAGATTGCCATGCTGTTTGGCGGACGTATCGCCGAAGAAGTGTTCATGAACCAGATGACGACTGGTGCCTCGAACGACTTCGAGCGCGCGACCCAGATCGCCCGCGACATGGTGACGCGCTACGGCATGAGCGATGCCCTGGGCACCATGGTCTACTCCGAGCAGGAAGGCGAGCCTTTCCTGGGCCGTACCTTCAGCCGAGGCTCCAATCTGTCCGAGTCCACCATGCAGAAGGTGGACGACGAAGTGCGTCGCATCATCGACGAGCAATATGCGCTGGCGCGCAAGCTGATCGAAGACAACAGCGACAAGATGCACGCCATGGCCAAGGCCATGCTGGACTGGGAGACGATCGACGCCGAACAGCTCAACGACATCATGGCAGGCAAGGAGCCTCGTCCTCCCAAGGACTGGACGCCTCGCAATCCGCCCTCGTCGGATGGCGGCAACTCCTCTGGAGGCAATCCCGCATCGAATGCTGAGCCTTCACCGACTACGGCTTGAGTGCCAAGTCTCCGCAACAAAAGGTCCCTCAGGGGCCTTTTGTTTTTGCATTCTCAGATATCGGAAGATCTATGTCGCAACAGTGGCAAACCTCGCGTTTTCTCTTGCAGCTCGACAAGCCCCAGGTCATGGGCATCGTGAATGTGACCCCGGATTCCTTTTCCGACGGCGGCAAGCATGCCGGGGTATCCCTGGCCATGGCCCATGCAGAGCTGCTGCTGGCGCAGGGCGCGCATATTCTGGATATAGGCGGCGAGTCCACCAGGCCGGGCTCACCTGCGGTCAGCCTGGAGGATGAGCTGGCGCGTGTTCTGCCCGTGCTGCGCGAAGCCGTCAAGCTCGATGTGCCCATCTCCATCGATACCTACAAGCCCGAAGTCATGGCGGCAGCCCTGGATCTCGGGGCCGACATCATCAATGACATCTGGGCGCTGCGCCAGCCCGCCGCCTTCGAGGTGGTGAGCCGGCACGACAGCTGTGGCGTGTGCCTGATGCATATGCACAAGACCCCGCAAGACATGCACATGGAGCATATGCAGGGCGATGCCGTGGTTCAAGTGCGGGACTTTCTGCTGCAGGCGACGCAGCCCTTGCTCGATGCAGGCGTCGCGCGCTCGCGCATCGCCTGGGATTACGGTATTGGCTTCGGCAAGAGCGTGGTACAAAATTTTGCCTTGCTTGCACATCAGCGTGAGCTGCTGGGCCTAGACTTCCCCCTGCTGGCGGGCTGGTCGCGCAAGGGCTCCCTGGGGCAGGTGACCGGCCTGCCTGTGGATCAGCGCATGGTGCCCAGTGTGGCCGCGGCATTGCTGGCGGTCGAGCGTGGGGCCAGAATTGTGCGTGTCCACGATGTGAAGGATACGGTGGCTGCGCTGGCAGTCTGGCAGGCCATGCGTGATGCGCAGGCGACAGAGTATTGAATCTAAAAAGGACAACGAGAATATGGCACGACAGTATTTCGGCACCGACGGGATTCGCGGAACGGTGGGCAAGTCGCCCATCACGCCTGATTTTGCCCTGCGCCTGGCGCATGGCGTGGGGCGCGTGTTGCGCCGCACGCAAGAGCGTCCTCTGGTGCTGATCGGCAAGGACACCCGCATCTCTGGCTACATGCTGGAGAGCGCGCTCGAGTCGGGCTTCAACTCTGCCGGTGTCGATGTCATGTTGCTTGGCCCCTTGCCGACACCGGGCGTGGCCTATCTGACACGCGCCCAGCGCGCCAGTCTGGGGGTGGTGATCAGTGCCAGTCACAACCCGTTTTATGACAACGGCATCAAGTTCTTCAGTGCCGAGGGCACCAAGCTGCCTGATTCCTGGGAAGAGGATGTGGAAGCCGCTCTCAAGGAAGATCCCGTCTGGGTGGATTCAGCCTCTTTGGGCAAGGCACGGCGTCTGGCCGATGCCGCAGGCCGTTATATCGAATTTTGCAAGAGCACCTTCGATCACAGCCTGTCGTTGCGCGGCCTGAAGATCGTCGTGGATGCGGCCCATGGCGCGGCCTATCAGATTGCTCCCAAGGTCTTTCACGAGCTGGGTGCCAATGTGGTGGAAATCGGCTGCTCCCCGGACGGCCTGAACATCAATGAGGGCGTTGGTGCGACCCATCCCGAAGCATTGGTGAGGGCAGTGCGTGCCAACAATGCCGACTATGGCGTGGCGCTGGACGGCGATGCCGACCGTCTGCAGCTGGTCGATGCGCAAGGCCGTCTCTACAACGGCGACGAGCTGCTCTATCTCATGGCGGCCGATCGTCTGGCGCGCGGCGACGTAGTCAGCGGCGTGGCGGGAACCCTGATGACCAATATGGCGGTGGAGCAGGCGCTCAAGGCGCAGGGCGTGGGTTTTGTCCGTGCCAAGGTGGGAGACCGCTATGTTCTGGAAGCGCTCAATGCCAAGGGCTGGCAGCTGGGCGGCGAAAGCTCGGGCCACCTGCTGGCGCTGGACAAGCACACGACCGGTGACGGCCTGGTCAGCGCACTGCAGGTGCTGCAGGCCTGCGTGCGCTCGAAGAAGACCATTGCCCAGTGGCTGGAGTCCGTGAAGCTGTTCCCCCAGGTCATGATCAATGTGCGCTTGCAGCCGGGACAGGACTGGAAGAGCAACGCCAAGCTGCCTGGTGAGCAGGCAGCGGTCGAAAAGCTGCTGGGCAGTGACGGCCGTGTGCTGATCCGTCCCAGCGGTACCGAGCCCCTGGTGCGAGTCATGGTCGAGGCCAGGAGTGCGGACATGGCCAGCAACTGTGCCGAGCGTCTGGCCGAGGTGGTCAGGGCCAGCTGAAGCTGCGCAAACCCTGATGACTGTCATGAACAACGATGACAGTCATCTTTTGGTCATCTAATTGTCATAAACCATGGGCAGACTGCGGACATGCCCTCAGGG
Source organism: Comamonas thiooxydans (assembly GCF_002157685.2). Lineage (NCBI taxonomy): Bacteria > Pseudomonadati > Pseudomonadota > Betaproteobacteria > Burkholderiales > Comamonadaceae > Comamonas > Comamonas thiooxydans. The sequence continues at coordinate 4,039,168 of NZ_AP026738.1, read as the reverse complement.
GCGCTTCAAGCTTTCGCAGGCTGCAGCCACATGTCCCAATCCGTACCTGGTTCCGATTCTTTCTTTTCCGCTTCCATCACTTCATCTTCAGGGCAGGATCCGGCTGCAGTTTCCCCAGTGACCTCGCAGACCGATAGTCAGGCGCATGAGGCGGGACCTGCATCCCTGGGTCTGGCGCATATCTCGCTTGTGCCTTCCGTCACGACGGCGGCCGTCAGCTCCGCGAGCGAACCGGCTGCAGTTGCGCAAGCCCGGGCGGCCGGGCACCATGGTGTGCCCGGTGCCGTTGCGACACCGGCCCCTGCCAAAGCGCCGCGCCGACGCCGAGCGGCGTCCAAGAACGAGGTAGCCATGCCGCCTGTGATCGAGCCGACCCTGGAGCTGCTGGACCGCGATCAAAGCATTCTGGTCTTCAATGAGCGCGTGCTGAACTGGGCCGAGCGCGAGGATGTGCCGCTGCTCGAGCGCCTGCGCTATCTGTGCATCGTGTCTTCCAATCTCGACGAGTGGTTCGAGGTGCGCTGTGCACCTCATGTCTCGGCCGCCAAGGTGGGTGATGAACAGGGGACGTACTCGCGCGCCAGCTTCGAGCGACTGATGACCACGGCCCACGGCTTGGTGGCCAAGCAGTACCAGCTCTATAACCAGTCCATCATTCCCGCGTTCGACAAGCATGCGATTCGCCTGGTTTCTCACGGCGAGCGCAGCGTGGCGCAGCGTAAATGGGTGCGCGACTACTTTATGCGCGAGGTGCAGCCCCTGCTGATGCCGGTGGGACTGGATCCGTCGCATCCCTTCCCGCAGGTCGCCAACAAGGCCCTGAATTTCATCGTGCGCCTCAATGGTGTGGATGCCTTCGGGAGGGCCAATGAAGTGGCCATCGTCAAGGTGCCGCGTGCCTTGCCGCGCCTGATCCGTCTGCCCGAGAAGATCTCGGGCAAGCAAAAGCTGTTTGTCAGCATCTCCAGCGTGGTGCGTGCCCATCTGGCCGAGCTGTTCCCGGGGCGCGAAGTGTCGGAGTTCTCGCAGTTCCGTGTCACCCGCCACTCCGATCTGGCCGTGGATGAAGACGATGTGGTTGACCTGCGCATGGCCCTGCGCCAGGGCCTGCACCACCGTCACTACGGCCAGGCCGTGCGTCTGGAGGTGTCCTCGTCCTGCTCTGTGGTGCTCTCTGACCTGTTGCTGGAGCAATACGGCCTGCCGGCCGAGGCGCTGTTCCGCGTCAAGGGGCCGGTGAATCTGGTGCGCCAGATGCAGCTGATCGATCTGGTCGACGACCCGGCCTTGCTGTTTCCCAAGTGGAAGCCGGCCTGGCCCACGCAGCTCGTGCCCGGCCGCTCCATCCTGGCGCAGATGCGCAAGAGCGACATCATCATCCATCAGCCCTTCGAGAGCTTCGATGGCGTGCTGGAGTTGCTGCGCGAGGCCGTCAACGACCCGCAGGTCCTGGCCATCAAACAGACCATCTACCGCACGGGTACCGACTCCGAGATCATGAGCCTGCTGGCCGAGGCCGTGAGCCGCGGCAAGGAAGTGCTGGCCGTGCTGGAGCTCAAGGCGCGCTTTGACGAAGAGGCCAACATCAACTGGGCGGAAAAGCTGGAGTCGCTGGGCGTGCAGGTGGTGTACGGCGTGGTCGGCCTCAAGACCCACGCCAAGATGCTGCTGATCACGCGGCGCGAAAAGCGCAACAACCAGCTCAAGCGCTATGCCCATCTGTCCACGGGCAACTACAACGCCCGCAGCGCGCGTCTGTACACCGACATCAGCCAGCTGACCTGCAATGACGAGATCACGGCCGATATGGATGCGGTGTTCCGCCACCTCTCCAGCCACAACACCATGCCCAGGCTGCAAAAGCTGGTCATGGCGCCCTTCCATCTGCAAAACCGCATGCTGGAGCTGATCGGCCTGGTGGCCGCCGCAGCGGCGCGGGGCGAGAAGGCGCGCATGGTGCTCAAGATGAACGCACTGACTGACGAGCCGCTGATCCGCGCTCTGGTCGAGGCCGGTCGCAAGGGCGCGCAGATCGATCTCATCGTGCGCGGCTCCTGCATGCTGCCGGCCCAGCGCCCGGGCGTGACGGACAATATTCGCGTGCGCTCCATCATCGGCCGTTTCCTGGAGCATTCGCGCGTTTTCTACTTTGCCTGGGGCCAGGAGGAAGAGCTGCTGCTGTCCAGCGCCGACTGGATGAATCGCAATATGCTCAGCCGTGTGGAGCTGGCCTGGCCGGTGCTGGACAAGAAGCTGCGCCAGCGCGTGATTGACGAGTGCCTGGTGGCCTATCTGGGCGATGACCGCGATGCCTGGACGCTGGATGCTTCGGGCGCTTACCAGAAGCCCGAGCGTCCCCTGGAGGGCAAGGGGGCCCAGCAGGCGCTGATGGTGCGCTACGGCGGCAAGAGCCTCTGAGTTATCAAAAAAAGGAGCTGATTGCGCTTGTTTTCCAAGGATTTCAGATGCTTTTCATACTGAAATCGTTATCTGACAGGCGCGTGCAGCTCTCTTTTTGAAGGCTGAATGCAAAAAAGGGACTGCCTCGCAGTCCCTTTGTCTTTGCCATGCGGCTGCATGGCCGGTCGCATCAACGCAGCTGCAGTTTGAGGCTCCAGGGCGTCTTGCTCCAGGCCATGGCTTCCTCTTCCAGCAGGCGTGCGGATTGCGGATAGGTCAGCATCCAGCCCGAAGGGGTTGAGAGCCTGCATTCCGAACCCGAGCGCTTGATCTGCATGCCTTTCATGTCCGGCTCGCGGCGGGTGTGGCACAGCTGCACGGCGATGCGCAGCGCCATCAGCGGCAGGGCCAGCTGGGGCTCGCCGATGGCGTCCTCCAGCTTGCGCAGCTTGCCCTGGTGACCCAGCACCAGTTGGCAGATGCGCTGGCGCAGCTCGGGCTCCCAGGTGGCCAGGCCGCAATGCTCGACAATGTAGGCGCCGTGACGGTGATAGTCGCTCAGGGCCACGCGCATGCCGATCTCATGCAGTTGCGCGGCAATGGCCAGGGCCTGAGTGCTCAGCGGTGCGGTTTCTGCGGGCAGGATTTGCTGGCATAGCTGGGTGGCAATGCGCTGCACGCGCTGGGCATGGGGTACGTCCACGCCGAAGTCCAGTTGCAGCGCGCCGACTTCCGCGGCTTCCTTGTCGGCAGGGGGCTCATGGTCGAGCAGGTCGTGCAAAGCTCCCTGGCGCAGTGCGCCCTGTGCGACTTCCAGCTCGGTAATGCCCAGCAGGTCGACCACGGCCATCATCACGCTGATACCGCCTGCGACCACCGGGCGGCGATCTTCCTTGAGGCCCGGCATGCGCAGGCGCTCCACATGACCGATGTCCAGCAGCAGCTCGTAAAGGTAGCGCAGCTTGGCAGGCGTGATCACCTGCCCGTCCAGGCCCTGGGCCGTGAGAGCGTCCGCCACGGCGTTGGCCGTGCCGGAGGAGGCATAGGCGCAGTCCCAGGCCGTGCCCGGGTAGGCGAACTGGGCCTGGGTCAGGCATTGCTTGGCGGCGGCAACGGCGGCCTGGAAGTTGGCCTTGTTCAGTGCACCGTCGCTGAAGAAACGGCTGCTCCAGGAGACGCTGCCCAGTGCGAACGATGCCACTTGCAGAGGCTGGCTGTGCTGGCCGATGATGATTTCGGTGGAGCGTCCGCCAATGTCGATGACCAGGCGCTTTTGCTGGCTGGGCGGCAGCGAACTGGCCACGCCGCGATAGATCAGCCGAGCTTCCTCCTCGCCGGCAATGACTTCGATGGGAAAGCCCAGCAACTGGCTTCCACGCGTCACGAATTCGTCGGCATTCAGTGCCTCGCGCAGAGTCTGGGTGGCTACAGCGCGGACATGCGAGGCATCAAAGCCCCTGAGGCGCTCGCCAAAGCGAGCCAGGCATTCCCAGCCACGCTCCATGGCTTCGCGGGAGAGTTCCTGGCGCGAGTTCAGGCCATTGCCCTGGCGCACGGTTTCCTTGAGGTATTCCACACGCTCGATGCGTTGATGCGAGCCGATACGGCCTATTTCAAGGCGAAAACTATTGGAACCAAGGTCTACGGCGGCAAGAAGCGATTCAGGAGCCATTTCTGAGCCAATCAATGCGTTGTTGTTATGCGGGTTGGGGCGCGGGCAGAGCATGAGTGTGGTGGAACTGGCGACACATGCACTGGGCAGTGGAATATGCAATACGGGCCGTCATCGAGCTTGTGGGGCGCTGGGTTCAACCTCTGCCAAGTCAGGTATTTGCCGGGTTGGGCCGCTGGAGTGTGGTCATGCTGTGTGACAGACTATGTCATACATTGCTGGCGATCAGACTCCAGCCTTGCGACAAGCTGTTACTCAGGTCAAGTCGGGTCGGGTCTGCGGGTTAAGGCTCAGCAGTTTGCGAATGAAATATGACACTCGCATGACTGCTTTGGAGGTCTTTCACTCGGTTGCGCCTTGAAATTTTCATGTCACGACCTTGTCATAAAAGGTTTTTAAAGTTCACTCCATCGAATCTTTCAACCCTAAGAGGTCGTTTCATGAAGTTGTCCTTGATTCACGTTCTGGTGGCTGGTGCTCTGTCTGCGGCGGGTATTGCCAACGCCAGCCAGGAAGCTACAGGTGCTGGTGCGAGCTTCCCGGCTCCTCTGTATTCCAAGTGGGCTGCCGACTATAACAAGGCAACCGGCGTCAAGATTAACTACCAGTCCGTGGGCTCCAGCGCCGGTGTCAAGCAGATCGATGCCAAGACCGTGGACTTCGGCGCCTCGGACGCTCCCCTGACCGATGAAGAGCTGAAGAAGAAGGGCCTGCTGCAGTTCCCCACCGTGATCGGCGGCATTGTTCCCGTGGTCAACATCAAGGGCGTGGCTCCCGGCCAGCTGAAGCTGTCGGGCCAGGTGTTGGGCGACATCTACCTGGGCAAGATCACCAAGTGGAACGATCCCGCCGTTGTCGCTCTGAACCCCGGCGTGGCGCTGCCTGATGCTGCCATCGCTCCCGTGCGCCGCGCTGACGGCTCCGGCACCACCTTCGGCTTCACCAACTACCTCTCCAAGGTCAACACCGAGTGGAAGGACAAGGTCGGCGAAGGCACGGCCGTGAACTGGCCCACCGGTGCCGGCGGCAAGGGTAACGAAGGCGTTGCCGCCTTTGTGGGCCGTCTGCCCAACTCCATCGGCTACGTCGAGTACGCCTATGTGAAGCAGAACAAGCTGACCTTCACACAGCTGCAGAACAAGGAAGGCGCTTTTGTCTCTCCTGACGACGATACCTTCAAGGCTGCCGCTGCCGGCGCCGACTGGGCCAAGAGCTTCTACCAGATCCTGACCAACCAGCCTGGCAAGAGCGCCTGGCCCATCACCTCGGCCACCTTCATCCTGATGCACAAGACTCAGGACAAGCCCGCCCAGGCCGCCACTTCGCTGAAGTTCTTCGAGTGGGCCTACAAGCAAGGTGACAAGACTGCCGCCGATCTGGACTACGTGCCCATGCCCGAGTCCGTCAAGAACGTGATCTACAAGTCCTGGAACGACATCAAGGACACTTCGGGTAAGGTTGTTTCCAAGTAATTTCGTGTCAACAGTGAGCAGCGGGCTGCCGTGCCGGACGGTATGTTCGCTGCTTGTTTCAACCCTTTGCGAATAAAGGCGCTCACGTGTCCACTACGTCGCCCTCCAGTTCGCTGGCTGCAGCCTCCACCGATGCCGCCAAGCGACGCTCTCCTTCTCCGCCACGTGCTCCGATGATCTCGGGACGTATGGCGGATCGTTTGTTTGGTGGCCTGGCACGCAGTGCAGCGATTCTGACGCTGGTGCTGCTGGTGGCCATCATGGGTTCGCTGATCATCGGTGCCTGGCCCGCCATCTCCGAATATGGTCTGGGCTTTCTGACCAGCAGTGTCTGGGACCCCGTCCAGAATCAGTACGGCGGCCTGGTCATGATTTACGGCACGCTGGCCACTTCGGCCATCGCGCTCCTCATTGCCGTGCCCGTTAGCTTCGGCATTGCCCTGTTTCTGACGGAACTCTCGCCCGCCTGGCTCAAGCGCCCTCTGGGCACGGCCATCGAGTTACTGGCCGCAGTTCCCTCCATTGTTTACGGCATGTGGGGCCTGATGGTGTTCGGCCCCGTGCTGGCCACCTACGTGCAACAGCCTCTGCAGAACTTGCTGAGCGGCGTGCCCTATCTGGGCGCTTTTGTCTCCGGCCCTCCCGTCGGTATCGGCATTCTGTCGGCCGGCATCATTCTGGCCATCATGATCATCCCCTTCATCGCCTCGGTGATGCGCGATGTGTTCGAGGTCACACCGGCGCTGCTCAAGGAGTCGGCCTACGGCCTGGGCTCCACAACCTGGGAAGTGGTCTGGAAAGTGGTGCTGCCCTATACCAAGACCGGCGTGCTGGGCGGCGTCATGCTGGGCCTGGGTCGTGCGCTGGGCGAGACCATGGCCGTGACCTTTGTGATCGGCAATATGAACCAGCTCAATTCCCTGTCCGTGTTCGAGGCTGCGAACAGCATCACCTCTGCCCTGGCCAATGAGTTCGCCGAAGCCGGCGAAGGCCTGCATCAGGCGTCGCTGATCTATCTGGGTCTGGTGCTGTTCTTCATCACCTTCGTGGTGCTGGCCCTGTCCAAGGTGCTGCTCAACCGCCTGCAGAAGAACGAAGGAGCACGCTCATGAGCCCGACCTCTACCTCCGCCAAGATGCTCGATGCGGCCGACCTGGCTGCGGTGCGTCAGGCCAAGTACGACAGGCGCAAGCGCCTCAATCAGCTTGCGCTGACCCTGTCCATGGCCGCCATGCTGTTCGGTGTCTTCTGGCTGGTCTGGATTCTCTGGGAAACCATTCGCCAGGGCGTGGGCGGTCTGAACTTCGCCCTGTTTACGCAGATGACGCCTCCTCCCAACGAAGAGGGCGGCATTGCCAACGCCATCTGGGGCTCGCTGATGATCGTGACGCTGGCCACTTTTGTCGGCACTCCGATCGGCGTGATGGCCGGCGTCTATCTGGCCGAGTACGACAAGAAGAGCTGGCTGGCTTCCACCACGCGCTTCGTCAACGACATTCTGCTGTCGGCACCTTCCATCGTCATCGGTCTGTTTGTCTATACCGTGGTGGTGGTGCGCTTCAAGAGCTTCTCCGGCATGGCCGGCGTGATCGCGCTGGCGCTGATCGTGATTCCCGTGGTCATCCGCACCACGGAAAACATGCTGGTGCTGGTTCCGGCCAGCCTGCGTGAAGCAGCTTATGCGCTGGGTACGCCCAAGTGGAAGGTCATCATCATGGTGACCTTGCGCGCAGCCCGCGCCGGCGTGATCACCGGCGTGCTGCTGGCAGTGGCCCGCATTGCTGGCGAGACCGCTCCACTGCTGTTCACGGCGCTGAACAACCAGTTCTGGAATGCGGACATGAGCAAGCCCATGGCCAGCTTGCCGGTCACCATCTTCAAATTTGCCATGAGCCCGTATGAGAACTGGCAGCAACTGGCCTGGGCCGGTGTCTTCCTCATCACTGTGGCTGTGCTGGGTCTGAATATCCTGGCGCGTTTCATCACCCGCCAGAAATAATTCGAAAGTTCAAGATCATGACTGCAACCACTGCTCCCGCCAACATCAAGCTGGCCGTGCGCGACCTGAACTTCTACTACGGCAAGTTTCACGCGCTGAAGAACATCAATCTTGATATTCCCGAGAAGAAGGTCACGGCCTTCATCGGCCCCTCGGGCTGCGGCAAGTCCACGCTGCTGCGCACCTTCAACCGCATGTTCGAGCTCTATCCCGAGCAGCGCGCCGAAGGTCAGATCATGCTGGACGGCGACAACCTGCTGACCAGCAAGCAGGATGTGGCCCTGATTCGTGCCAAGGTCGGCATGGTGTTCCAGAAGCCCACGCCGTTTCCCATGTCCATCTATGACAACATCGCTTTCGGCGTGAAGCTGTTCGAGAATCTCAACGCCTCGGACATGGACGACCGCGTGGAGTGGGCACTGCGCAAGGCGGCGCTGTGGAACGAAGTCAAGGACAAGCTGCAGCAAAGCGGCTCGGGCCTGTCGGGCGGGCAGCAGCAGCGTCTGTGCATCGCGCGCGGCATTGCCATCAAGCCCGAAGTGCTGCTGCTGGATGAGCCCTGCTCGGCGCTGGACCCCATCTCCACGGCCAAGATCGAAGAGCTGATTGCGGAGCTGAAGAACGACTACACCGTGGTCATCGTGACACACAACATGCAGCAGGCCGCCCGTTGCAGCGACTACACGGCCTATATGTATCTGGGGGATCTGGTGGAGTTTGGCGACACCGAAAAAATGTTCTTCAAGCCCCAGCGCAAGGAAACGGAAGACTACATCACAGGCCGCTTCGGCTAAGGACTTAAAAATGACAGAAAAACATTTGTCCACGCAGTTCGACTCCGAACTCAATCGTGTCTCTGCCCGCGTCATGGAGCTGGGCGGTCTGGTCGAGTCGCAGATCAGCAATGCCGTCTATGCACTGACCAGCTTCAGCACCGAGGCGGTTGAGCAGGTCATCAGCACCGAGCAGCGCGTCAACGCCATGGAGGTCGAGATCGACCATGAGCTGTCGTCCATCATTGCACGCCGCCAGCCCACGGCCCGCGACCTGCGCCTGCTGATCGCCTTCTCCAAGGCCACGGCCAACCTGGAGCGCATGGGCGACGAAGCCTGCAAGATGGCCCGCATGGTCAAGTCCATCATCGAAAGCGGCGCTGCCCGTTCGCTGCCCAGCGGCGAGTTGCGCATGGCGGCACAGATGGCTTCCGAGCTGCTGCGCAAGACCCTGGATGCCTTTGCCCGCCTGGACACCAAGGCGGCGGTTGCCATCTTGCGTGAAGACGATCTGATCGACGAAGAGTTCGACGGCTTTGTGCGCAAGCTCATCACCTACATGATGGAAGATCCGCGCACCATCTCCGCCAGCCTGGACCTGCTGTTCCTGGCCAAGGCCATCGAGCGTATCGGCGACCACTCCAAGAACGTGGCCGAGCTGATCATCTACCTGGTCGAGGGCAAGGATGTGCGCCATCAGACCATGGCTGAAATCGAATCTGCGGTGTTGTAAGACGGAGGCTACTCAGGGATGAAGAAGATGCCCATGGTCCTCATCGTGGAGGACGAACCTGCGATTGCAGAGTTGATCGCGGTCAATTTGAGGCATAACGGCTTCCAGCCCGTCTGGGCGGAAGACGGTGTTTCGGCGCAGCGCGAGCTTGATGCCGTGCTGCCCGACGTGATTTTGCTCGACTGGATGCTGCCCGGAGCCAGCGGCCTGTCACTGGCCCGCAAATGGCGCGCCGACAGCCGCACCAAGGCCGTGCCCATTCTCATGCTGACCGCGCGTGGCGACGAGCCCGACAAGGTGGCGGGCCTGGATGCCGGAGCTGATGACTACATCACCAAGCCTTTCTCCACACAGGAGCTGCTGGCCCGCATTCGTGCCGTGCTGCGCCGCCGTGCGCCTGAGCAGGTCCAGGACAAGGTCAGCATTGGCGAGCTGGTGCTGGATGCCGCAGCCCACCGCGTGAGCTGGCAGGGCGATCTGCTCAAGATCGGTCCCACCGAGTTCAAGCTGCTCAACTATCTGATGAAGCACCCCGAGCGCGTGCACAGCCGTGCGCAGTTGCTCGACAAGGTCTGGGGCGATCATGTCTTCATTGAAGAGCGCACCGTGGACGTGCACGTCAAGCGCTTGCGAGAATCGCTGGGTGTGGCGGGTGTTCTGATTGAGACCGTGCGCGGTGCGGGCTACCGTTTCAGCGCCCAGGCCATGGCCTGACAGCACTTCCCCCCGAACCTCGGCCCGGCCTGGCTGGGTCGTCAAAAATCACAACTGAAAGCAAATATGGGGTGGCGTGGTTTTCGATTGTTGGCTTCTCAGGTCGCGGCAGCCGTGGTGGTATGGCTGCTGTGGGCCTATCTCGTTGCACCCGATGCGACGGTGCTGCAGCAATGCGTGGCGGCCATGACGGGCGCCTTGATCGGCGGCTGGATATGGTGGCTGGTGGACAGCTGGAATGGCGCACGGCTGCTGCACTGGCTGCGTCAGTCGGAGCTGGGCGCGGTGCCCAATCTGGCGGGTATCTGGGGCGAGGCTAGCGTGCGCATGCGCCGCTGGATTCGCCAGAGCGTGCAGCAGGTGCAGCAGGGCGACCAGCGGCTCAATGACATTCTGTCTGCCTTGCAGGCCAGTCCCAATGGTGTGGTGCTGCTCGATGCACAGGGCCGCATCGAATGGTGCAATCAGATTTCCGCCAGGCAGTTTGGCTTTGATGCCGAGCGCGATGTGCTGCAAAGCATCGGTAATCTGGTGCGAGATCCTCAGTTCAGTGCCTATTTTGCGGCGCAGGACTTCAGCCATGATCTGGTCATGCAGGGGCGCGAAAGCACACCTTCGCGGCCGGTCAAGCTGTCGGTCCAGCTCTACGGCTACGGTGAAGGGCGCAAGCTGCTGTTGGCACGCGATGTGACGGCGCTGGAGCAGGCCGAGGCCATGCGCCGTGACTTCGTGGCCAATGTCTCCCACGAAATCCGCACGCCTCTGACCGTGCTGGCCGGTTTTGTCGAGACCCTGCAGAACCTGCCGCTCGAGGAAGACGAGCGCAGGCGCTATCTGGAGCTGATGGCCCAGCAGGCCGAGCGCATGCAGCATCTGGTGGAAGACTTGCTGACCTTGTCGCGCCTGGAGGGAAGCCCGCTGCCCAGCAACAATGACTGGGTGTCGGTGGCGCAGTTGCTCAATCGCTGCGAGAACGAGGCTCGTGGGCTCTCCAATGCCTTGACGCGCAAGCAGGCCAAACCCCATGTACTGAACTTTCCTGATGAGCAGGCGCTGCGGCAGGCCGGAGATCTGGCAGGCGCGAGCGCAGAACTGCACAGCGCGTTTTCCAATCTGCTGGCCAATGCCATGCGCTACACGCCGGCCGGCGGGCAGATCGATGTGCGCTGGCAACTGCTGCCCGATGGATCGGCCCGCTTTGCCGTCAAGGACTCCGGTCCCGGCATCGACGAAAAGCATGTGTCGCGTCTGACGGAGCGCTTTTATCGCGTGGATCGCAGCCGCTCACGCGACACAGGCGGCACCGGCCTGGGGCTGGCCATCGTCAAGCATGTGCTGCAGCGGCATGGCGCCAGGCTCAGTATCCAGAGTGAGTTGGGCAAGGGTTCGGAATTCGCCGTCACCTTCCCGCCCAGCCGTGTGCGGGCAGCTGCTGAAGTACCTGCCAAGGCACTTTCTCATTAGGAGGCGTTAGGCTGGGCCTGCGGCTTTGGAGGTCGTATGGCTCTGTGCAAAATGCTGCTGAAGGCCATGGCCGTGACAAACAGGGCTGCCGCGCTGCAAACCCAGAAGGGCATGGGCGTGGCCTGCCAGTCCAGCCAGCCTTCGGCTGCTTGCCATCGGTAGGTCAGCCAGTAGCCAAGGCCCAGGCCGCCGCCCCACAGCAGCAGGCAATAGATCACCAGAGGCGCCACGGTCACGCGATAGCAGCGCAGCACGAAAATGCAATAGGTCTGCACGCAGTCCGCCACATGGTATGCAGCCACGCAGATCAGCAGCCAGGACGTCATTGCCAGCACCCGCGGGGAGTCGGTGTAGATGTCTGCAATCCAGGTGCGAGCGATAAAGAGCGTAGCTGCTGTCGCAATACCGATGAGCAGAGCAAGCTTGAAACACTGTTGAATCAACGTCCTGGCCTGGGCTTCGTCACCGGCGCCGCGCCAGTAGCTGACGCGAGCGCTGGTCGCAATGGCCAGAGACAGCGGCACCATATAGCAGATGGCTGCCAGATTGGCGGCGATCTGGTGGCTGGCAGACGAGAGCGAGCCCTGCCTTGCCACATACAGGGCCATGAGGGTGAAGGAGGTGACTTCCACCAGAATGGCCAGGCCTGCAGGGATGCCAAGGCTGCAGAAGCGGCCCAGTTGCCGCCAGTCAGGGCGCTCCAGCCTCTGCCAAAGCGCCAGCGGAGCATAGAAATCCTGAGTGCGCATCAGCCACAGGGCCACGGCAAACATGGTGTAGTTGACCAGCAGCGTGGCCAGTGCGCAGCCCACTGCTCCCAGGGGGGCAAGGCCCAGTCCGCCAAAGGTGAACCAGATGGACAAGGGAATCTTGATCAGCAGCGAGATGAGTTGCAGCCAGGTGACCAGCTTGGGGTGGCCCAGCGCCTGGTTGAGCGCGCTGTAGATGCGAAACAGCAGCGCCGGCGGCAAGCCCCAGGCCAGTACGGCGAGATAGCGCTTGACCTCCAGCTGCAGCGCATCGGGCACATCGGTCCAGCGCAGCAGTGCGCCGGGCATGAGCAGCACCGCCATGCCAAGCACGCAGGCCAGTGCACACAGATACATGGACTGGCGCAGCGAATGGCCGATGGCCTGCGGCTGACCGGCACCCCGCTGTTCGGACCACAAGGGCAGAAGAGCCTGGAAAATGCCCATCAGCGAGGCATAGACACTGATGAAAATGGCCGACCCTACGGAGAGGGCGGCCACGGCATCGTTGGAATAGCGGCTTGCCACGATGGTATCGGTGGTGCCAAAGGCCATGACGGCCAGCTGTCCGGCCAGCACGGTGCCTGCATGCCGGCCTATGTACTGCAATTCGCCCTTCATGGGGCTTTGGGGCCGCTGTACTTGAGCAGTACTAGGACTTCCTTTTGGCCCGCCAGACGGGTGATGCGGCTGACCTCATTCCAGCCTTGACGCAGCTTGCGATTGTGATCGCCCGCCCAGCGGTCTGCGTCGACCAGTGCCCAGCCGCAGTCGCCGGGATTGCTGCGGCGCAATAGCGCCGTATCCACATGGGTGTAGTAGCGCACGGCCGCAATCTGCGAACGGCCCAGGCCGTAGGTCAGCACGCAGCTTGTGGCACCGTTCTGCTTGAGTTCGCCACCCAGCTGCGTCATCTGGAATTGATAGCTGCGAGCATGATCCAGTGGCTCCATCCAGAGTGTGGACAGCAGCACCCAGCTCAGTGTGGCGCCGCCGGCCGGGAGCACCAGGCTCTTCCAGATGGCTGCGCGATTGCGCGAGGTGCGCCAGATCACCAGCACAAACCAGCCGGCAGTGGCGATCAGCGCCACGATGACCGTGGGCCAGGAGATGCTTGCTTCGAATTGCGGAGCCAGACGCGCAATATTGGCAGCGATCTTGGGTGGAAATCCCGTTTGAAATGCCAGCCAGACCACCCAGATGGCAATTGCGGATGCCGTAAAGAACAGCAGCGTGAACCAGTCGATCAGCGCGCTGATGCTGCGGCGGAAAGTGGGCAGGGCGAAGGCGGCCAGGGTGGCGATGGCGGGAAGTCCCAGCAGCAGTGCCCGATCGGCAGGGGTGCTGCTCAGGCAGGCAGCCACAGGGACTGTGGCAAACAGCAGGGCGATGGACAGATGCGGGTTGTGGCCGGGGTAGGCAATCTGGCGGCGCCAGACCCACAGCGTCCACAAAGCCAGGGGCCAGGCAGGCCAGCAGAACCACAGCAGCAGTTGCAGCAAGGCATCCCAGTCCTTGAACGAGTCCACCAGATGCCAGACCCATTGATCCAGGGCCGTGGTCAGGCTGGCTGCGAGCACCGTGGCGGCCAGCCAGGCTGCGGCCCAGGTGCGGGCCTGACGGTGGGCACGGCCGGGATTGTCGCCCCAGCTGCGCTGTGTGAAGGCGATCACGCTGCCGCCAAGACCGAACAGCACGGAAAGAGTGGGGGCGCCGCTCAGGGCCAATCCCAGCAGGCCGAATAGCAGTGCCCCGGCTGACTTCCTGGGGTGATAGGCCATGGCCGCAGCTGCAAAAAACAGCAGCGCCGTGCAGCCCAGCTGCGTGACATAGCTGGTGGTTTCATGCGAGAGCTGGGCCAGGCCCAGGCAGGCAACCAGGGCCAGCAAAGCCGCATCGGCCATGGCGCGGGCATAGTCGATCAGCTGGGCTTCCCCGCCAAAGGCAAAGGCCACGGGCTGCGCCCCGGGGGTGCGTGCCAGGTAATAGGCTCCCCACCAGGTGGCGCCCAGGGTCACGATCAGCAAGGCGATGAAGGGTAGGCGCGCCGCCATCTCGGCGCCGAGCAGCCACTCGAAACCCTGCAAGGACAAGGCACCCAGCCAGTAGGGAAGCAGACCGTCCATGCTGGGAGCCAGGCCCGAGAGCTTGGGGGCCAGCCAGTCGGTCTTGCCCAGCGCCAGCTCGCGCATATAGCCAAAGGCCTCCATGTCGTTGGAGCGCCAGGGGCCACGCATGACAAAGCCGGGGATCACATAGGCCAGGCACAGCAAAAGCAGGGCCCAGCGCGGCAGGCGGCGTACAGCGCTTTGGGCAACGATGGCAGGTGTGGGCTGGTTCACGCAATCAATCCAGTAGCGGCTGTGCGAATTTGCACGGCCAGATCAGGCGAAAGCGCTTGAGGTCAAAGCGCTTGGTGCTCCGATGATAGGAGCATTGGGATTCCGTGGGGCGACACCCCAAAAAGAAAAAGGCAGCACGGTTGCCCGGGCTGCCTTTTCAGCAAAAAAGTAAGAATTACTTCTTGCCGAAGCGGTTGCGGAACTTCTCCACGCGGCCACCCATGTTGTCCACCGACTTTTGTGTGCCAGTGTAGAAGGGGTGCGATTCAGAAGTGGTATCCAGCTTGAACAGAGGGTACTCTTTACCTTCGAAGTTTTCGGTTTCCTTGGTGGAAACGCAAGAACGAGTCACGAACTTGAAGCCGTTGGACATGTCAACGAACAGAACTTCGCGGTAATTGGGGTGAATGCCTTCTTTCATGATCTTTCCTTTGGTCAAGTGCGGGAGCCGCACCAGCCTGTCCGGTGTACTTTCCGCATAAAAGCTCTCCATTATTGCACACAATGAGAAAACAGTACCGTATGCGTCGGCAGGCTGCGGTGTGCGTTCAGCTTGCAAACCATGGCCAATCGCTTCGGTGGAAGGCCTGATCCAGGCAAGGCTGCAGAGTTCTTCTAGCTGCTGCAGCCCGGTGCTTGGAGCCGGCTTGCGCATGCCGGAGCGCTTCTGGCTGCGGGAGCTTGATGTGGCTCAACTCCCGGCAGGTCGTGACTATGCAACAACTTCTGCAGCGCATAAGATGTTGCGTTATTGCCATGCAGCAAAAAGGGGCCGCTATGGTTGACCGCAAGGCCGAAGCTCAGTTCAGTTCCAGCCAGCAGCTTGATCAAGCTGTGCGTGCGATGTGGGCGCAGCAGTGGCTGTCGGTTTCCCCCGAGTCCCAATGGCAGGCCTGGCTGGATTGGGCTGGCAATCTTGCCATCAGCCCGGGAAAGCGTCTGGATCTGGCAAGGCTGGCGCTGGAGGAATGGGCCAGGCTTTGTTATGGCGGCCCACAGACGCAGGAGGCGGAGCGTCTCTTTCAGGCTCCTGAATGGAAGCAATGGCCGTTCAATGTCATCAGTGCGGGCTTTGCCGCTCAGCAACGCTGGTGGCAGGCTGCCAGCCAAGGCGTTCCGGGTGTTGAAAGACACCACGAGCGTCTGGTTGGGTTCTGGGGAAGGCAGTGGCTGGATATGCTTTCGCCCGCGAACTTTTTTGCCACCAACCCGATAGTTCTGGAGCGCACCGTCAAAGAGGGCGGGGCGAATCTGGTGCGTGGCTTCCAGTACCTGATGGAAGATGTGCATGCGCAGCTCGCAAACACGCCGCCTGCGGGTTGCGAGGGGTTTCAGGTGGGGCGCGATGTGGCCGTCACCGCTGGCAAGGTGGTGCTGCGCAACCAGCTGATGGAACTGATCCAGTACGCGCCGACCACCGACAAGGTCCATCCCGAGCCGGTATTGATCATGCCGGCCTGGATCATGAAGTACTACATCCTGGATCTCTCGCCACACAATTCGCTGATCAGGTATCTGGTCGATCAGGGACATACGGTGTTCTGCGTCTCCTGGAAGAACCCCGATGCCGGAGATCGAGATCTGGGCATGGACGACTATGTCGAGCTGGGCTGGCGTGCTGCGCTGGATGCCGTCACGGCCATCGTTCCGGGGCAGAAGGTGCATGCCGCTGGCTATTGTCTGGGCGGCACGCTGCTCGCCATCGTGGCCGCTGCCATGGCGCGCGATGGAGACGAGCGTCTGGCATCGATGACCTTGCTGGCCGCGCAGACCGATTTCACCGAACCTGGCGAGCTGGCGCTGTTCATCGACGAAGCGCAGGTCAGCCTGCTTGAGGCCCAGATGGCCCAGCAAGGCTATCTGCGCGCCGATCAGATGGCGGGCGCATTCTTGATGCTGCGCTCCCATGATCTGCTGTGGTCGCGCATGGTCAGTCAATACCTGCTGGGCGAGCGGGCGCCGATGAGCGATCTCATGGCCTGGAATGCCGACGCAACGCGCATGCCTGCCAGGATGCACTCGCAATACCTGCGCCGTCTGTTTCTGGATAACGATCTCAGTGAAAGCCGCTATCCGGTCGATGGCAAGCCGGTCTCGCTCCTCAATCTGCAAGTGCCCATCTTCTGTGTGGGAACGCTCACCGATCATGTAGCGCCTTGGCAATCGGTATTCAAACTGCATCACCACACTGCGGCTGAAATCACCTTTGTGCTGACGAGTGGCGGCCACAACGCCGGCATTGTCAGCGAGCCAGGTCATCCGCGACGCCGTTATCAGTTGCTTACTCGGCCTGTCGGCGCCCAGGACATTGTCGCCCAGCAGTGGCAGCAAGAGGCCGAGCAGCGCCAGGGCTCCTGGTGGCCGGCATGGGACGAGTGGCTCAAAAACAGATCCGGCACACCGATAGCTCCGCCGCGTATGGGCGGTACGAGCGGCGGGCTCTTGCATGACGCTCCGGGCCAGTACGTGCTCGGGCATTGAGTTTTCAAAAGCCGTTTGGTCACGGTGATATGCCGGACGGTTCGCCAGCCTCTCGATAGGCACCACCATCACCATAGGGAGAACGATATGAGCATTCAAGCGACCCCCCTGAATCTGTTCAAGGCCAATGCCGAGCTGCAGCTGCGCATCGCTCAGCTCATGCGTGAAAGTGGCCATCGCTGGCTGGCAGCCGCGCAGCAGACCAGTGCTGCAGGCATCAGTGAAACCACGGCGGAGCTGCAAAGCCTGCTGCGTGCCGAAGACTGGCAATCACTGGCCAGTCTGCCCGCCGAGGCTTTCATGCGCAGGCTCGAAGATCGCATGAGTGATGCCAAGAGCGCCAGCGATATCGCAATCAAGAACCAGCAGGCTTTTGCCAGCGGTCTGCAGCAGGCCCTGGAGGCCTGGCAAAAATCTGTAGCCGAGGCCCTGCGTGCAGACGGCGCGCCCAATCTGCCCGCTTTGCCACTGCAGGACATCTTCAAGCAATGGCTGTCTGCCTGGGCGCCGGCAACTCAGGACCCCGCTCAGGCCAAGAGCGGCAAAGCGGCGCAGAAGTAGGCAACAGGCTGGCGCAGCTTCAGCTAAAGATGGCGGCGCTGCTGCCTCCGGGCCGGCTGGTCAGCTGGCTTTTCATTGCAAAAAATCAGGTGTTTTCGGCGTTTTGTGTTGAACCATGAAGCGCTGGAAGCTATTGTTTTTGAATCTTCTTGAGAGAGAAGATTGTGACTTCGGGAGCACGACATGAGCAAACCCAGCGGGGTCGGTCCGTCGACCAACGGGTCTGTTGATCCTTTTGCGTGGTGGCGGGCCGCCGGGACCTATGCGGTGGACGCCGCTCAACGTGCCGTGCTGTATGCCGACATCGAGCGGCAGGTGGGCGACCAGTACCGGACTCAGCGTGAGGCCAGGATGCCGAACGTGCTGCATTTCCCCGCTGAATTCGTGATGTCGGGGCTGGACCTCCCAAGACCTGTCAACTATGGCCTGGTGCGCATTCAGGCGTCCGAAGATCGACCTGCCGACCCCGCCAAGCGTCCATTCGTCGTGATAGATCCACGCGCCGGGCATGGCCCGGGCATAGGTGGCTTCAAGCCTCATAGCGAGATCGGTGCGGCGCTGGAGGCCGGTCACCCTTGCTACTTCGTCGGTTTTCTGCCTGATCCCGTACCTGGTCAGACGGTGGAGGACGTGATGCGTGCCGAGGCCGCGTTCATGCGTCGCGTGGCCGAGCTTCACCCCGAGAGTGAAGGCAAGCCAGCAGTCATCGGCAACTGCCAGGCGGGCTGGCAGATCCTGATGACGGCCGCTGTCTGGCCCGAGCTGTTCGGGCCCATCATTGTTGCCGGAGCGCCCCTCTCGTACTGGGCCGGTGACAATCCCATGCGTTATTCGGGCGGGCTTCTCGGGGGGAGCTGGATGACGGCTCTGGCCAGTGATCTGGGTAACGGCCGCTTCGACGGCGCCCATCTGGTGCAGAACTTCGAGCAGCTCGATCCGGCCAACACGCTCTGGAGCAAGCAGTACAAGGTCTATGCGAATGTCGACACTGAAGCCGAGCGCTATATAGGCTTCGAGAAATACTGGGGCGGCTATGTCTTCCTCAACGATGTGGAGATGCAGTACATCGTCGACAATCTGTTCATAGGCAACAGGCTGTCGACGGCCCAGTTGCTGACATCGGATGGGGTGCGCATCGATCTGCGCAATATCCGCTCGCCCATCCTGGTGTTCTGCTCCTATGGCGACAACATCACGCCGCCGGCCCAGGCCCTGGGCTGGATCACCGATTTGTACGCCAGCGACGACGACGTGCGCGCTCATGACCAGACCATCATCTTCAGCACGCACGACAGCATCGGTCATCTGGGCATCTTTGTTTCGGGCACCGTCGGCAGCAAGCAGCACCGCAAGTTCGCCAGTGCCATCGAGCAGATCAATCTGCTGCCGGCAGGCATCTATCGCGCCAGCGTTGACGATGCCACGAAGCAGGAGCAAAAGCTGCTCCATGATCCTTATCTGTTGAGCATCCGTGCCAGCGGCATCGATGAAGTGCGCGATATCGTCAAGCCCGATCCCGAGTCCGATCGCCGTTTCGACGCGGCGGCCCGGGTATCCGACATCAACCTGGCTCTGTACCGCAGCATGTGGCAACCCTGGGTGCGTGCGCTGAGCACTTCCCAATCGGCACACTGGTTGCAGACCTTGCATCCCATGCGCCTGCAATTCGAGGCATGGAGCAGCCAGCACCCGCTGGCTTGCCTGATACGCAGCAGCGCCGAATACATACGCGAACATCGCCAGCCCGTGGATGAAGCCAATCCCTGGTGGCAGATGCAGCAGCGGTGCTCGGCCGCGCTGGATCGCGCTCTCGATGATTTCCGCGACCGGCGAGATCATATCTACGCCTTGTGGTTCGACATGCTCTATGGCTCGCCGCTCATGCAGGCGCTGGCCGGGCATGCTTATGGCGAGAGCGCAGCGGTGCGCCAGCATCCTGGCTCCACCCCAGAGCATCTGGCGCTGATGGCGGGCAGGCAGCGACAGATAGAGAGCAGTGTGGATCAAGGGGGCGTGCTTGAAGCCACGCTGCGCGGCTTGCTGAACGTGCTGTCCCGGCGCCGCGCTGTGGACGAGCGCTACTACCATCTGGCTGCGCAATTGCTGGAGCAGCAAGCACCTGGGCGCTGGAGTCTGGCCGAGCTGCGAGCCGCCATCCGCGAGCAGACCCTGGTGATGAGGCAATGCGGCAGCGCCGCCATCGAAGCCATTCCCGGCCTGCTCAAGAACACGCCTGCCGACACCATCCGCAAGGCCGGCGAAGCCATCACCCAGATGGCAGCCATCGATAAGGAGCCTGGCGCCGAGGAGGATGCCGTGAAGCATGCCTTGCAGCAGGTGCAGGCCTTGTTCGAGCAGGCCGCGCTGGCGCAGCAGCCTCGTATCCAGGCACCTCTGGAGCTGGCGCCGGCTCCGGTGCAGACTCCTGCAGCACCCCAGCGGGCTGCGGTTGCTGCGCGACGTAAACCGGCCGCACCACGCGGCAAGAAAGGAGTGCGATGAGTCAAGCGAGCCCAGACATGACGCTGCAGCCGTTTGAGGGCATAAACGTCGGCGACAGCCTGCGCGTCACCGTTGCCTCCCGTGACGCGAGCACGCTGACGCTGCTCTGCGCCCACGATGCACAGCCTCGGCAGCCATCCTCGCAGCAAGCGGTTTCCATGCCATCAGGCGGCGCAGCGCAGCCGCTTGACGTTGCCTCACATCACGGCCTGACCCGGCTGCTGGCGGCTGTCAAGGAGCTGCCCCCGGTTCGCGTGGGGGTCGTCCATCCCTGCGATGCCACCAGCCTGTCCGCAGCGCTTGACGCGCATCGGCTGGGGCTGATCGAGCCGGTCCTGATTGCTCCGCGCGCCAGGCTGGAGGCGGTTGCTCTTGCGCAGGGGATCGAGCTGCAGGGCCTGCGCATCGAGGACGTGCCGCACAGTCATGCAGCAGCCGAGCGCGGTGCCAGACTTGCCGCCGGCGGCGAAGTCGAGGCACTGATGAAAGGCAGCTTGCATACCGACGAGCTGATGGCGGCTGTTGTTGCCGGCAGTGCCGGGTTGCGCACCAAGAGGCGTGTGAGCCATTGCTTTGTGTTGCAGACGGCCAGCTACCCACGCCCCTTCATCGTCACCGACGCTGCCATCAACCTGGCCCCCGATCTGTTGCAGAAGGCCGATATCGCGCGCAATGCCATCGAGCTGGCACAGGTTCTGGGTGTGGCCAAGCCCAGGCTCGCCATCCTCGCCGCCGTCGAGACGGTCAACCCCAACATGCCCGCGACACTGGATGCTGCCGCACTGTGCAAGATGGCCGACCGAGGCCAGATCACCGGAGGCGTGCTGGACGGACCGCTGGCTTTCGACAATGCAGTCTCCATCGAGGCCGCGCGCACCAAGGGCATCACGTCTCCAGTGGCCGGTCAGGCCGACATCCTGCTGGTGCCCGACCTGGAAAGCGGCAATATGCTGGCCAAGCAGCTGATGTACCTGGGGGGCGCTGCCAGCGCGGGCATCGTGCTCGGGGCCAAGGTGCCCATCGTGCTGACCAGCCGCGCCGATTCGCGCGAATCCCGCATTGCATCCTGCGCGATAGCGCTGCTGCTCGCACATCACTATCGGCAGACGCCGCCCTGAAATACATGGCCGATGGCGCCGGGCTGGCCGTTGCCACGGTCTGTGCTCTGTCGGCAGACAAAGGCACTGACATGAGCAATTCCGTCATCATCGTCCTGAACTGCGGCTCGTCGAGCATCAAGTTCGCCGTCTTCGAGGCCGCTAGTCCCCTGCCGCGCAAGCCGCTGTGGAACGGCAAGGTACAGGGGATTGGCGGGCCCGCTCCCGACTTCGGTGAAACCGGCGTCCAGCCTTTTGCCATCGAACTGGGCGCAGAGCATCCGTATCGCGATGCGCTGCGCATCATCCGCGAGCGCATCACGGCCCGGCTCGCGGACCGGCCCGTGGCGGCGATCGCCCATCGGGTGGTGCATGGCGGCAGCAAGTATTTCGAGTCCACCTGCATCGATGCAGGCGTGTTGCGAGACTTGCGCAGCTATGTGCCGCTGGCGCCGCTGCATCAGCCGTTTGCGCTGGAGGCCATCGAGATCCTGTTGCGCGAGCGGCCCGACATCGTGCAGATTGCCTGCTTCGATACCGGCTTTCATCACAGCTTGCCCAAGGTGGAGCAGATCCTTCCGCTACCCTACGAATGGTGGCAGCGCGGCGTGCGCCGCTATGGCTTTCACGGGCTCTCGTATGCCTATATGGCGACCGCGCTGGCCGAGCGTCATGGAGACAGGGCCAGGGGGCGCACCATCGTCGCCCATCTGGGCAGCGGCGCCAGTCTGTGTGGCATGCAGCAGCTGCAAAGCATGGCGACCACCATGGGCTTCTCGGCCCTGGACGGATTGATGATGGGCACCCGTACCGGGGCGTTGGACCCGGGGGCCGTGCTCTATCTGATGGAGATCGAGAAACTGACGCTTCAAGAGGTGGGGCGTCTGCTCTATCACGACTCGGGGCTGCTTGGCGTGTCGGGCATCTCGTCCGAGCCGCGCGTGGTCCTGCGCCATGTCCAGGATTCAGGTGAGGCTGGCGAGCGGGCACGCATCGCGCTGGACCTCTTTGTGCGCCGCATCGTGCGGGAGATCGGCTCTCTGGCCGCTGCGCTGGGCGGGCTGGACATGCTGGTGTTCACGGCGGGCATTGGCGAGCACAGCGAGGAGATTCGCGCCCGCGTCTGTGCCGGTCTGGATTGGCTGGGCCTGGGGCTGGATGCTGAGGCCAATGCAGCCCATGCGCCGGTCATTTCATCTGCAGACAGCCGGGTAGTGGTGGCGGTTGAGCCTACGAATGAGGAGTGGGTGGCCGCCCGCGATACGGTGCGGCTTCTCGCGGATTCATAGTCTTTTTGACGCGCATCGAGTAGCGGCCGGGCTTGAAGGCGCCATGCATATATTCATGGCGGCCCAGAGCAGCGGCTGGGCGGTTGCCGCTTTACCGAATGGCTTCGCTCTCTTGCGCCGGATGCTGCCTGGCCGCATCGATGCTCGCCTGGATGGCCGCGCGTGCCTGAGGGCTGTTCTTCCAGCAGCTGGAGCCGGTGAGGGCAGAGGCCTTGGCGACGATGTCCAGGGCGTTGGCCTGACGCAACTGGGCAAATGAGCCGTAGCCCAGGGATTCCAGCCGGCTCAGTACCGTCGGGCCCACGCCCTTGAGGGCAAGCAGTGATTGGCGTTCTTCGATGGTGAATGGCATGGGTCGAGGCCTTGAAGTTGGAAGGGAAAAGACTTTCAGCAGAAACAGGCGATACACCCGCCATGGTTGCCGTGGCGCCCGGCCAGAACTCAGGCCATGCTCGACAAGGTTTTTCTGAACCGCATCAGCGACAGCCAGAACAGCACGGCGCCGATTCCCGCCAGCCACAGAAAGGGCTTCCACACGGTTTCTATGCCGGCGCCGCGATACAGAATCGCCTGACCCAGCTCCACAAAATGCGTGGTGGGGGCGAACAGCATCACATCCTGCACCAGCTGGGGCATGGATTCGCGGGGTGTCATGCCGCCGGACAGCAATTGCAGCGGCAGCAGCGTCAACACCATCAGCAGGCCGAACTGCGGCATGCTGCGCGCCACCGTGGCCAGGAAGATGCCCATGGCCGTAGTGGCAAACAGGCACAGTGCCGAGCCTGCCATGAACAGCAGCAGACTGCCTTCGATGGGCACTTTGAGCGCGCCGCGCACGACCAGATTGAGCGAGACACCTGCCGCCAGCAGCACCACGGCTCCCATGGACCAGACCTTGGCCAGCATGATCTCGGTAGGCGTCACGGGCATGACCAGCAGATGCTCGATGGTGCCATGCTCGCGTTCGCGGATCAGCGCCGCGCCCGTGAGGATGATGGAGAGCATGGTGACATTGTTGATGATCTGCATCAGTCCGCCGAACCAGATCTTGTTCAGTCCGGGGTTGAAGCGCGCGCGCAGCTCCAGGTCCACGGGCAGTGCGCTGCCTCCCCGGTGACGCTGCACGAACTCGTTGACTTCGGCCAGCACGATCTGCTGCACATATCCGCTGCCGGAGAATGCCTGGCTCATGCGTGTGGCATCCACGTTCAGCTGCAGCTCGGCCTTTCTGCCGGCCAGTACATCGCGCTGGAAGTTGGGAGGAATGGTCAGCGAGAAGGTGAAGTCGCCTGCATCCAGCCCGGGATCCACATGGCTGAAATCCACCATCTGCGGAGGCATGAACTGAGGCGGGTAGAACGCCGAGGTGATGCGTGCGGACAGCGGTGACTGGTCTTCGTCGACGATGGCAATCGGCGCCTTGTGCAGCGTATCGGGCATGGCCGTGGCCGCGGTGTAGACCGAGGCCGTGAAGGTGTAGACGATGAGCACCAGCATCACCGGATCGCGCCACAGGCTCCACAGTTCCTTGACGCCCAGGCGCCAGATATTCTTCAGGCTATGCCACATGGTGTTTCTCCATGACGAAAACGAGGGCTGCTGCTGAAACTGGCGCTGGCCCACCGCCAGGACAGCGAGCAAGGGCCGCCCCGCAGCGAGGCTGTCGTCGGTTGCCCGCATGCCCCCCTCCCGCGTTAGCGAGAGAGGGCGCCGTGCACACGGGGGAAGCTGCGCAGCAGCTCAGGGGGAGCTTCATCACTTCTCCTGCTTGGGCAGAGCCCAGATGGCCACGCCCATGATCACGGGAACGGCAATCAGCAGCGGCAGCAAGGTAGGTGCCAGATCGTGCAGTCCCAGCGCCTTGTTGAAGACGCCACGGCTGATGGCGAACATATAGGTGGCCGGGTAGATCTCGCCAATCCAGCGACCGGCGCCTTCGAGCGAGGACACCGGATCGGTCAGTCCCGAGAACTGCGTGGCCGGAATCAAGGTGCCCAGCATGGCAAAGAACATGGCGGCAATCTGGCTGCTGGTGACGGCAGAGGCCAGCAGTCCCATGCCCGTGGCAATGATGCTGAAGAGCAGGGCGGCCATGACGAGCAGAGGGAAGCTGCCGGTCATGGGCACGCCGAAGACAAAGACCGCCATGGCGCACATCAGAAAGAAGTTCAGCATGGCCAGCACCACATAAGGCAGTTGCTTGCCCAGCAGAAACTCGATGCGGGTCACGGGAGTGACGTACAGATTCACGATGGAGCCCAGTTCCTTTTCCCGCACCACGGCCAGGGCCGTGAGCATGGCGGGCAGCATCATCAGCAGCAGCGGAATCACGGCCGGCACCATGGCGGGCAGGCTTTTCACATCGGGGTTGTAGCGAAAGCGGGTTTCCAGGCTGACCTGGCTGCCGAGCTGAATGCCCAGACGCTCCCGCGCCTGCTGCACTAGCCACAGCTGGTGCATGGCCTGGACATAGCCTTTGACGGTCTCGCCGCGCTGGGGCATGGCGCCGTCGAACCAGGCGCCCACGGCTACCTTCGAGCCGCGCAGCACGTCACGGCCAAAACCGGGTGGAATCTCGATGGCCAGCGCCAGCTCGCCGCTTTTCATGCGCCGGTCCAGGTCCGCATAGTCCTGGATGGGAGGCATTTCAATGAAATAGCGCGAGCCT
Source organism: Comamonas thiooxydans (assembly GCF_002157685.2). Taxonomy (NCBI): domain Bacteria; kingdom Pseudomonadati; phylum Pseudomonadota; class Betaproteobacteria; order Burkholderiales; family Comamonadaceae; genus Comamonas; species Comamonas thiooxydans. Next base: position 4,014,252 of record NZ_AP026738.1, on the reverse strand, counting down.
GCGAGATTGTTCACATAGTTCTGGCTGATCGTGCTCTGGTCGCGGTCGAGCACGGCAAACTTCAGGTCTTCGACGTCCATGCTGATGCCGAAGCCGATCACCACCATCAGGACCAGCGAGCCCACCAGAGCCAGGGTGGCCCGCACGGGATCGCGCTGCAGCTCCAGCGCCTCGCGCCACAGATAGCTCCACAGGCGCTGCAGGCTGAAGCCGGTGCCGCTGGAGTGTGCTGCGGAAACAGTAGCTTGCTGCGGTTGACTTGATTTGGAATCGGCATCTTCTGATGCTGAAAACGAGTCCGAGCAAGCGGTGGCAGCTTCTTTTTTGATATCAAGCACGGGGGCAGCCTCGCCCGAGGCCTCCACCAGATAACCGATGAAGGCCTCCTCCAGTGTGGCAGCGCCGCGCTTGGCGGTCAGTGCTGCCGGCCTGTCGCTGTCCAGCACCTTTCCCGCATGCATCATGGACATGCGGTCGCAGCGCTCGGCTTCGTTCATGAAGTGCGTGGAGATGAAGATCGTCACCCGGTCGCGGCGCGAGAGCTCGATCAGCAAGCGCCAGAACTGATCGCGAGCCACGGGGTCCACGCCCGAGGTGGGCTCGTCGAGAATCAGCAGCTCCGGCTTGTGCACCATGGCCACGGCCAGAGACAGGCGCTGGCGCATGCCCAGCGGGATATTGCCGGGCAGCGTCTCGCGCACTTCGGTGAGCCCGAAGCGGGTGAGCATTTCCTCGACCCGCGCAGGGATCTCGGCCGGATCCACGTGGAAGAGTTCGGCGTGCAACACCAGGTTCTGCAGCACGGTCAGCTCGCCATAGAGCGAGAAGGCCTGCGACATATAGCCCACGCGCCGGCGCGTGGCCACGTCATGCGGATCGATTTTCTTGCCAAACAGCCAGGCATCGCCCTCGCTGGCGGGCAGCAGCCCGGTCAGCATCTTCATGGTGGTCGATTTGCCGCAGCCGTTGGAGCCCAGAAAACCGAAGATCTCGCCGCGACGAATGCGGAAATTCACATGGTCCACGGCCACGAAATCGCCAAAGCGCATGGTGAGATCACGCGCCTCGATGGCGATGTCGTCATCGCTGGTCTGCAGCGGCGGGATCACCACGGCGGCATGGCCACGCTTTTTTTCCTCGGGCAGCAGGGCGATGAAGGCCGCTTCCAGCGCCGGCATGCCGGTGCGCGCCAGCAGCTCGGCGGGGGTGCCGGTGGCCAGAATCAGGCCGTCATCCATGGCTGCCAGCCAGTCGAATCGCTGGGCCTCGTCCATATAGGCCGTGGCAACGATCACGCTCATCTGCGGGCGCTGGCCACGGATGCGGTTGATCAGATCCCAGAACTGTGCGCGCGCCAGCGGGTCCACGCCGGTCGTGGGCTCGTCCAGAATCAGCAGGTCGGGGTCGTGGATCAGGGCGCAGCACAGCGCCAGCTTCTGCTTCATGCCACCCGAGAGCTTGCCGGCTGGGCGGGAGAGGAATTTCTGCAGTCCGGTGCTCTGGGTCAGATCGTCAATGCGCGCCCGGCGCTCGGCCGCGTCATGCCCGAAAAGGCGGCCGAAGAACTGCAGGTTCTCTTCCACCGACAGCGTGGGGTAGAGATTCTTGCCCAGGCCCTGAGGCATGTAGGCAATACGGGGACAGACGGCATCGCGATGCTTTTTGCTGCGCATATCGCCGCCAAGCACCTGTATCTCGCCGCCCTGCAGGGCGCGCGCTCCGGCAATCAAAGACAACAGGCTGGACTTGCCCACGCCGTCAGGGCCGATCAGGCCGACCATGATGCCTGCAGGAATCTCCAGGCTCAGTCCGCGCAGCGCCTGCGTCTTGCCGTAGGCCAGCGTCACCTCGCGCAATATGGCTACATGCTTGTTCATGGCAAACAGGGCCCGGGCGTTCACGAGGCCGAAGCGTCGCCGGTGCGCAGTTCCAGCTTGGCCGGCCATTCGCGCTCTTTATCGAGCTTGATCCAGGCCACGCCGGGCAGGCCTGTCTTGACTTGAGTCAGGTGCTTTTGCAGCAGGTCCGGTGCAATGCGGGCCTTGACGCGGAACATCAGCTTCTGTCTTTCGCTGGCCGTCTCCACGGTCTTGGGCGTGAACTGGGCGGTGCTGGCGACAAAGGACACCTGAGCCGGGATCACATATTGCGGAGCCGCATCCAGCACGATGCGCACCTCGGTGCCCAGTGCTACCCGGCCTGCCACGGTCTCGGGCAGGAAGAAGCTGATGTAGACGTCCGAGACATCCACCATGTTCAGCACCTTGCCGCCTGCGCCGATCACCTCGCCGGGCTGGGCCAGCCGGTATTGCACGCGGCCGTCGCGCGGGGCGGTGAGTTCGCTGTCCTTCACATCGGCATCGATGCGCTGGACGGTGGCGGCAGCGGCCGTCACCGCCGATTCCGCACCTATGGTCTGGGCCTTGGCAGCGTCGATGGCCGCCTTGGCTGCCGTGGCCTGTGCCTGGGCGGCCTTGAGTGCGGCCTGGGCGCCACGCACGCGGGCCCGGTCGTCGTCCAGTTCCTGCTCCGATGAAGCACCTTCGCGTGCCAGTGTCTCGGAGCGCTTGACGCGGCGCAGCGCTGCATCCAGTTCGGCTTCGCGCTGGGCAACAGTGGCCATGGTGGCAGCGTACTGGCTTTCGCGCAGCGCGATTTCGGCACGCGCCGATGTCACGGCATGAGAGGCGCGCTCGCGGCCCGCAATGGCTTCGCGCTGCTGGGCCTGCAGGCTTTCGATCTGCATGCGCGCCAGTGGCTGACCGGCTTTCACGAACTCGCCTTCCTGCACCAGGATTTCAGCGATGCGGCCCGCATATTTGGTGGCGACGTCGATTTCGGTGGCTTCGATGCGGCCGTTGCCGCTGACCAGGCCTTCGGATGCCTGTGCGCTGCGCCATTGCTGCCAGCCATAGGCGCCCAGGGCGGTTGCGGCAACGATGAGCGCGGCGATGGTCAATTTCTTGTTCATGGACATGGATTCGCAGGTCAAGGTTGGAGGGCTGCAGGGCTGGGGGCGCTGCTCTGGCCTTGAGCAAAGTAGCCTCCACCCAAAGCGGCATAGAGAGCGACCTGGGTGGACAGCAGGGCTTCACGGCCCTGAACCAGTTGCTGCTCGGCACTCAGCAGGTCACGTTCGGCATCCAGCACATCGAGATAGGGCGAGGCTCCCTGGTCATAGCGCAGCCGGGCGAGGCGGCTGCGTTCCTTGAGTGCAGCGCGCTGCTCGGTCAGCACCACGAGCTGCTGCTCGAGTATGGTGCGGCTGGACAGGGCATCCAGCACTTCGCGCATTGCGGTCTCTATGGTTTTTTCGTACTGGACCACGGCCATGTTCTGTCGCACGGCCTGCATATTCAGGTTGGCCTGGCGCTGGCCGCCGTCAAAGATCGGCAGCGAAATCGTGGGGGCAAACTGCCAGGCACGGCTGCCGCTTCTGAACAGGCCGTCGAGCTCCGCGCTGGCCGTGCCCCAGCTGCCAGTCAGCGCGATACGGGGTAGAAACGCAGCGCGCGCGGCGGCCACATTGGCCTTGGCCGCCTGCAGCCCGTACTCGGCGGCAATAATGTCGGGGCGCTGTGTCAGCAGATCGGATGGCAGACCTTCGGGAATGGGTTTCAGTATTACGGCGGTGGAACTGCTTTGCGGCAAGCGGTCTGTATCCATTCCCGTGAGCTGCTGCAGTGCATTGGCTTGCAGCGCACGTTGCTGTGCCAGCTGGGTGCCTATGGCCTTGGCCTGGTGAACCAGGGTCTGTACCTGCGTGAGCGCATAGCGAGAGGTGGACCCCACTTCGGTGCGGCGCTTGAAGATGCGCAGCGATTCCTCGCGGCTGGCAACCGTGCGCTGGGTCAGGGCCAGGCGTTCGTCGAGGCTGCGCAGGGCCAGATAATTCAGTGCAACCTGCTTGACAAGACTGGATTGAACCGCATGCTGCGTGGCATCCAGCGCCAGATAATTGCCTAAGGCAGCATCGCTGAGACTTTTGACACGGCCCCAAAGATCGAGCTCCCAGCTGTTGAGCCCGATGAACACCTCCTGATCGCCCGCTACCACGGAGCGGCCGGTTGCGTTGAGATCGCCGGGCACACGTGCTCTGCCATGACTGCTGCCCAGGCCAATACTCGGCAATCGAGCAGCACTCTGTATGCCATAGGCAGCCTGGGCTTCCTGCACACGCAGCAATGCAAGGCGCTGGTCCTGATTGTGGGCAAGAGCTGCGCGAATCAGCTCCTGCAGGTTTTGGTCAAGGTAAAAGTCTTGCCAGGCAATCGAGGCCGTATGTGCTGGCGCGGCGTTCTCTTGTTTTTTTGTCCACTCCTGAGGCCACTTGTCCGGCAGCTTGGCCTGGGCCTGTGGCTGCAGAATCGGCACAGTCGGGCTGCAGGCGGCCAGTGCCGTCAGCAATGTGGCTGCTGCCAGCAGGCGTATCGGTGTGGTGTTGTAGGGTGGTGTGCGATTTGCTGAAGGGGCCATGAATGCAGAACCTGCGACTTGAAAGCTTTTGGCTTCCGGTTATCGCAAGATTTGTATAGATGTATATCCCTAGTATTGGGGGGTGGCTCGCAATTCAGTTTGAGCTATGTCAAGCAATGGAGTCAAGCGCCAGAAACAACAAAGCCCCGCGAGGCGGGGCTTTGTTGTTTCGGTGCACGAAGGCCTTAGCCGCCGCGACGCATCATGTCGAAGAACTCCACATTGTTCTTGGTGGCCTTCATGTTCTTGATCATGAGTTCCATGGACTCGATCTCGTCCATGTTGTACATGAACTGGCGCAGGATGCGGGTCTTCTGCAGGATCTCGGGAGCCAGCAGCAGCTCTTCGCGGCGTGTACCGCTCTTGGTGAGTTCGATGGCCGGGAACACGCGCTTTTCGTACAGGCGACGGTTCAGGTGCAGTTCGCTGTTGCCGGTGCCCTTGAATTCTTCAAAGATCACTTCGTCCATGCGGCTGCCGGTGTCGACCAGTGCCGTGGCGATGATGGTCAGCGAGCCGCCTTCTTCCACATTGCGGGCCGCGCCGAAGAAGCGCTTGGGGCGCTGCAGCGCATTGGAGTCCACGCCGCCCGACAGCACCTTGCCCGACGAGGGCACGACGTTGTTGTAGGCGCGGGCCAGGCGGGTGATGGAGTCCAGCAGGATGACCACATCCTTGCCCAGTTCCACCAGGCGCTTGGCACGCTCGATCACCATTTCGGCCACGTGCACATGACGGGTAGCTGGCTCGTCAAAGGTGGAGGCAATGATCTCGCCCTTCACCGAGCGCTGCATTTCCGTCACTTCTTCAGGGCGCTCGTCCACCAGCAGCACCATCAGGTGCACATCGGGGTGGTTGGCGGTGATGGCATGGGCAATGCTCTGCATCATCATGGTCTTGCCGCTCTTGGGCGGTGCCACGATCAGCGCGCGCTGGCCGCGGCCAATGGGGGCGATGATGTCGATGATGCGGCCGGTGATGTTTTCTTCGCCCTTGATGTCGCGCTCAAGGCGCATCTGCTCCTTGGGGAACAGAGGGGTCAGATTCTCAAACAGCACCTTGTGCTTGTTTTGCTCGGGTGGGCCGCCGTTGACCTTGTCGAGCTTGGTCAGTGCAAAGTAGCGCTCGCCGTCCTTGGGGATGCGCACTTCGCCTTCGATCATGTCGCCGGTGTGCAGATTGAAGCGGCGCACCTGGCTGGGCGAGATATAGATGTCGTCGGTGCTGGCGGTGTAGCTGGTATCGGGGCTACGCAGGAAGCCGAAGCCATCGGGCAGGATTTCCAGCACGCCGTCGGCGAAAACCTGTTCACCGGCCTTGGCGCGCTTTTTGATGATGGCGAACATCAGTTCCTGCTTGCGCATGCGACCGACGTTTTCGATCTCAAGCGCTTCGGCCTGCTTCAAGACTTCAGACACGTGCAGTGCCTTGAGTTCATTAAGGTGCATGAAATGACTCCAAGCGTGGAGTGAGAATAACCAGGGGGGGAGGCGTAGAGCCTAACGAAACACTGTGAAAGTGGGCAGGCTTGCCTGAAGAAAATCCAGCGCGGTCCCATGCGGTGGCCGGCGGTTCATACATTATGACAGGAAAACTGGCGCAGCTTGCAAGCAATTTATCGAGGACTTGTCATCTGCAGCCTGTGCCGGGTCTGTAGCAGATGCAAATGGGGGGCTGCGCGTGCCCAGAAGCAAACAGAGCTCCATTGGGAGCCCTGTTTGTTGAATGCATCAGATGTGCTGGTCGAGGAAGGCGGACAGTTGCGTCTTGTTCAACGCGCCAACCTTGGTGGCGGCCAGTTGGCCGTCCTTGAACAGCATCAGCGTGGGAATGCCGCGAATGCCGAACTTGGCAGGGATCTCACGGTTTTCGTCCACATTCATCTTGGCGATCTGCACCTTGCCTTTGTAGCCTTCGGCCACATCGTCCAAGATGGGGGCGATCATCTTGCAAGGGCCGCACCATTCAGCCCAGTAATCCACCAGCACGGTCGTGCCGGGTTGCAGTACGTCAGACTCAAAGCTTGCATCCGTGATGTGCTTGATCAATTCGCTGGCCATTTGTAGTCCTGGATTTTCTTGAATCAAAAAGGTAGGCGGTCTATTCGCCTAGTGAGTTGATTGTGACAGAAACTCATCTCCCGCCACGGTGTGTGGCTGGTTGTTTGCAGCTATCGCGCTAATAGTGCCCGCAATATTGCAGAAATGCCGTCGGTGGTATTCTGCGCACCCTTTGGCGGCCGGTGGCTGCCGGCAGATTGAGGTGGTAGAAGTATGAGTGTCTCGGAGCCCTTGATGGCCGATTCCGAATGGGTCTGTGATGTGGCTGTGATCGGTGCCGGGCCTGCAGGCTTGATGGCGGCCGAGCAACTGGCAAAGGCCGGCTTGTCGGTCAGAGTGTTCGAGGCGAAAGCCTCGGCGGCTCGCAAATTCCTCATGGCCGGCAAAGGCGGTCTCAATCTTACGCACTCCGAGGAGTTTTCGAGCTTTGTGACTCGCTATGGCTGCCGCTCTGCAGATTTGACTCCCTGGCTCGAAAAGTGGGGGGCGAGCGAGCTTCAGGCCTGGGTCAAGGAACTGGGCTTTGATACCTTTGTGGGGTCATCCGGAAGAGTGTTTCCTGCGGATATGAAGGCGGCGCCGCTGTTGCGTGCCTGGCTGGTGCGTATGAAGTCGCAGGGCGTGCAGTTTCATATGCGTCATCGCTGGATAGGCTGGTCAGAGGATGGCAAGCCGGTTCTTCAGACAGAGGATGCCAGAGTCAAGATTGGCTGCAAGGCGTTGGTGCTCGCGACGGGTGGCGGCAGCTGGGCGCGTCTGGGTTCGGACGGCGCTTGGGTTTCGTTGCTGCAGGACAAGGGGGTGGGCATTGCCCCGCTGCAGGCGGCCAACTGTGGTTTTGATGTGGGCTGGCCGCAAGGACGTGAAGCCGGCTGGAGCGAGGTCTTTGCTCAGCGCTTTGCCGGGCAGCCGTTCAAGTCGGTGGTTTTGAAGTTTGCGGACGAGCAAGGTGCCGGTTTTGAGCGTCAGGGTGAATTTGTTGCGACGCAGACCGGGGTGGAGGGGAGCCTGATCTATGCTGTCTCCTCCCTGTTGCGGGACTGCATTGCCCGCCAGGGCGCTGCGCGCTTCGAGCTGGATCTGCTGCCGCAGTGGAGTGCGGAGCGTGTGCAGCAGGAGGTGATGCGGCCGCGCGGCTCGCGCAGTCTCAGCAGTCATCTCAAAGGGCGTCTGGGGCTTGATGGCATCAAGGCGGGTTTGCTGTATGAGGTGCTCGGCAAGGATGGCATGGCGGACATGAAGCGCCTGGCATCCACGATCAAGGCGGTGCCTTTGACGGTGATCGCACCGCGCCCCATCGATGAGGCCATCAGTACTGCAGGCGGAGTTCGTCTGGAGGCTCTGGATGCGCGGGGGATGTGTGCTGCTCTGCCTGGCGTCTTCTGTGCGGGAGAAATGCTGGACTGGGAGGCTCCCACGGGCGGTTATCTGCTCACGGCCTGTATGTCCTCTGGTGTTCATGTGGCCGAAGGGGTGCTGAACTTTCTGCGGGACAACTGACTCGCGAGCTTGTGCCTGTCTGTGTGGCGGGGACGCTGCATTGAATCCTGGAGCGATCCCGCCTTGATGGCGGGTGTTCTTGTCTGCCGCAGCGCTTAGGCGGGCTAGGCTTGGCCGCAAGTCGGCATTGCTATTGCTATTTGTGGGCAGGCGGCGGTCGGCATCGAGCTGTACCCCGGAGCGTGGCTGCAATGCATAGCTCAATCCGAGGGGGAGGCCCTTGCCCACCGGGCGATGTGGGGGCTTCCGCAAATACCCGAACAATGTGTCTGATTGACTCTTGAGCTGGGCTTTGTGGCAGGATGGCTGTATCTCAAGCCCTGCCTGGAGCCGGCTTTGGGTGGGCGGCCGCAAGTGGCGGGTGCCCCTCCTACGAGGCGAACTCTTGCTGTGGGACAGATGTCTTGAACCGGAGACATTACGCTGGCAACATTGCTCCATCGGTTGAGGAGTCGTGACGGATTTGCGTTGTTACCGGAAAAGGAGGTTGGACATGTTTTTCGGCAAGATCTTCGGTTTTGGACGTTCCGAACCGCGCTATATCCGCCGTACGCGTGCCTATCTGCAAGAGGCGCGCATGGCTGTTCTGGAGCACACTATCGCGGCGGAGTACTACCAGTCCTCCGCTCAGATGTACGCCGAACGTGCCGCGCGACTGGAGGATGAATTGCGAGCCTGGGAGCAGGGCGAGCAGCATATTCCCGTGGTGCCGCATCACTATCCCTATGTCCCTCACTCTGCACACAAGGCCGTCGCCGTAGATGCGCCGCCCGTGGGTGCTTCGGTGGGGGTGGTGAGAGCTGCCTGAGCAGATAAAAGAAAAAGCCTGTATGAATGCATACAGGCTTTTGAATGGCTCCTCAACCTGGGCTCGAACCAGGGACCTACGGATTAACAGTCCGGCGCTCTACCGACTGAGCTATTGAGGAATGTGTCGGTGTGACATGCCTTGAGCGATTGCAAGGCGACTAAATTTTGGCTCCTCAACCTGGGCTCGAACCAGGGACCTACGGATTAACAGTCCGGCGCTCTACCGACTGAGCTATTGAGGAATGTGTCGGTGTGACATGCCTTGAGCGATTGCAAGGCGACTAAATTTTGGCTCCTCAACCTGGGCTCGAACCAGGGACCTACGGATTAACAGTCCGGCGCTCTACCGACTGAGCTATTGAGGAATGTGTCGGTGTGACATGCCTTGAGCGATTGCAAGGCAACTAAATTTTTGGCTCCTCAACCTGGGCTCGAACCAGGGACCTACGGATTAACAGTCCGGCGCTCTACCGACTGAGCTATTGAGGAATATGTCGGTGTGATGCTTTGATATCCGCAAAGCATCGGAATTCTTGGCTCCTCAACCTGGGCTCGAACCAGGGACCTACGGATTAACAGTCCGGCGCTCTACCGACTGAGCTATTGAGGAAGAAGACCTAGATTATAGGGTGTAAAAATGAGCTCGCAGGAAGTTCATCACAATTTCATTAAATTCTCTGTGCCTGATACCCGAACTGGCCGCACCGTTCACGTGGATTGGTGGCGACGCTATGCTTTTGATGATTGAACAGTGCGGTGACCCGGTGGTTGCTGCACGCCATATTGATATATGACTGTACGTACCATTTTGAAGATGGGTGATCCCCGTCTGCTGAGGCTTGCCAAGCCCGTGACTGAATTTGATACGGATGCGCTGCATCTGCTCCTCAAGGATTTGCTGGACACCATGCATGCTGCCAACGGTGCTGGCCTGGCGGCGCCGCAGATCGGCGAGGATTTGCAGATGGTGGTGTTTGGCTCGGGTGAGCCCAATCCCCGTTATCCGGATGCCCCCATAGTGCCCCGCACCGTGCTGATCAATCCAGTCATCACACCCATCGGTGAAGAGGAGCAACTGGATTGGGAAGGTTGTCTGTCTGTTCCCGGTCTGCGAGCCATGGTGCCACGCTGGAGCAAGGTGCGCTACACCGGCTTTGATATCTACGGCGACCCGATTGACCGCACGGTCGAGGGCTTTCACGCGCGCGTGGTCCAGCATGAGTGCGACCACCTCTGGGGCAAGCTCTATCCGATGAGGGTGCGCGATTTCAGTCGTTTCGGCTTTACCGATGTACTGTTTCCCGGCATCGCTCAGGCCGAGGAAGACTGATCGGCCACTGACAAGCGCTCCGGATCTCTCTTTTCTCTTCTTTGCTGGATGCAAGACACAACTGGGAATGTGTCTTGCATCCTTTTGTTCGTTATAGAGGGCATGAATGCCTCGATGGACATGATCTGCATCAATTTCAAGTGCCCGATCGCAGCCAATGAGGCTGTTTTTTTTGCTTTGGAAAGGTTCTGGTCAGCACTTTGTATACAAAACTGTAGACAATTTTGGTGTCCTAGCAACGTACAGTCTCGACTCATGCCCTTCTGGGTATGGCTTTGATTGCGTAATGGAATAGTCCGTCCGGCGGATGTCATGCAATCAAAGGAGATTGAAAGACTGACCTGGGTGAATGAAAGAGTGGTTTGCTCTTTTCTATAGGTCGGATCGCTCTCGAAGAAGAGCGACTGGCTGCAGCACAAGGCCTCGCTGGGGCGATCGGAAAAGATCGCTGCCGAAAGAGTTGCTGCAAGTCGACCGGACAGAGCGAAAGGCCTCTAGAGCCTTGGTGAGTAGGTAATTTAGGAGACAAAGATGAACGATCAGACCGGAGCATCCAGGGATGCGGCCGTCAAGCGCCCCGAGGATGAGAATCTTGGCGTCACCGCCAACCTCATGTATGGCTTGCAACATGTGTTGACCATGTACGGCGGTATCGTGGCTGTGCCTCTGATCGTGGCTGAAGCGGCAGGCATGTCTGCTGCCGATGCCGGTCTGCTGGTGACCGCCTGCCTGTTCATGGGTGGTGTGGCAACCTTGCTGCAGACCCTGGGCATCCCTTTCTTCGGCTGCCGTCTGCCTCTGGTTCAAGGTGTTTCATTCGCAGGCGTGGCCACCATGGTCAGCATTCTGCACACCGGGGGCGGCATGCAGGGCGTGCTGGGAGCCGTCATGTACGCCTCGGTACTGGGTCTGATCATTGCACCGGTTTTTTCGCGCATCACCAAATTCTTTCCACCGCTGGTCAATGGCTGCGTGATCACGGTGATCGGCATGTCGCTGATGCCTGTGGCTGCGCATTGGGCCATGGGCGGCAATGCCAAGTCTGCTGATTACGGCAGCATGGGCAATATCGGTCTGGCCGGTCTGTCGCTGTTCATGGTGCTGCTGTTCAGCAAGCTGGGCAATGCCATGCTGTCGCGCCTGTCGATTCTGGTGGCGATCGTGGTGGGTACCATCACGGCCGTCTTCATTGGCAAGGCCGATTTCTCGCAGGTGTTCAACGGCCCCATTTTTGCGGTGCCTACGCCTTTGCACTTCGGCTGGCCCACTTTCGACATGGCGGCCACCATCTCCATGTTCATCGTGATTCTGGTGATCCTGGTGGAAACCTCGGCCGACGTGCTGGCCGTGGGCGAAATCGTGGACAGCCCTGTGGACGGTCGCCGTCTGGGTGATGGTCTGCGCGCCGACATGCTCTCCAGCATTGTGGCTCCCATCTTCGGCGGCTTCACGCAAAGCGCTTTTGCACAGAACGTGGGTCTGGTGGCCGTGACCGGAATCAAGAGCCGCTTCGTGGTGGCTTTCTCCGGCCTGATCCTGATCGTGTTTGGCGTGCTGCCGGTGATGGGCCGCATCGTGGCTTGCGTGCCTCCCTCCGTGCTGGGCGGTGCCGGCCTGGTGCTGTTCGGTACCGTGGCTGCCAGCGGCATCCGTACCCTGGCCAAGGTGGAATACAACAACAATATGAATCTGATCATTGTTGCCACCTCGGTGAGCGCGGGCCTGCTGCCGGTGGTGGCTCCCAAGTTCTATGACCAGTTCCCTGCATGGTTTGCCACGATCTTCCACTCGGGCATCAGCGCAACGGCGCTGGTTGCCGTGACCCTGAACCTGCTCTACAACCACTTCAAGCAAGGCAATTCCGATCAGCCTTCCGTCTTTGAAGCCGGCTATGGCCGCGCCCTGAGCCAGCATGTGCTGGAAGCCCTGGCCGATGGGGACCGCGTCGAAGGTGGCAAGGTCTATGACAAGGAAGGCAAGGAAGTGCCCATCATTCCGGTCAAGCCGGCACATGGCCATTGAGCCGAGATCAAAGTGCGCGCGGTGGGGTCTGACCCCGTCGTGATTTACACCGCTATCCCGAGGGATAGCGGTTTTTTTATGCCAGCCTCAAAAGCGGCGGACTCCAAGGAGTCCGAGGGAGGACACTGGCGGCTCTTCAGTGGGACACACCCAAGATGGCATGCAGGCGCGCGCTGGTCGTCGTGTATTCCAGCAACGGCTTGCTGTCTTGCAGGTATTCGGCGGCTGCAAACGCGGCCATGGTGGCCTCGTGGAAGGCGCAGAGGATCAGCCGTTTCTTGCCGCTGTAGCTGACGATGTCGCCGATGGCATAAATCCCCGAGGCGCTGGTGGCAAGCGTTGCCGGATCCACGGCCAGCTGTTTGCGCTCCAGTGCCAGGCCCCAGTCCGTCAACGGGCCCAGCTTGGGTGAAATGCCCTGGTAGACGAGCAACTGTTCGACAGGATGCAGATGTTCGTCGCCTTCGCCGTCCATCCATTGCACGGACTCCAGTAGGCCATCGCCGTGCCGCACTTCGGTGATCTGGCCGATCAGTACTTCGACGGTGCCAGATTCGCGCAGTTGCTGAAGCCGGGTCAGTTGCGCCGGCTCGGCATTGAAGCTGTCACGGCGATGCATGAGAACGGTTCTGGCCGCGCTTGAACTGCAGGCAATGGCAGCTGCTACGGCATCCTCATCGCCGCCATAGACCAGCACCTGGCGACCTGCAGCCATATCCAGCTGCTGCGGGTGATAGTGCAGCTGGCCCGTGCCGAGCTCATCCACCCCCGGTGCTTTGAGGGCCTTGGGCACGAACGCGCCGACGCCTGCGGCGATGAAGACGGTACGGGTGTGGAACAGCGCTCCTGCCGTGGTGCCGACCTGCCAGCGTCCGTCGTCGAGGGCTTGCAGAGTCTGTACTTGCTGGGATAGATGGCGGGTCACCTGCATGGGCGCGATCTGCTTTTCCAGCAGTTGCACCAGCTCCAGGCCCGTGCAGACGGGAATGCCGGGAATGTCGTAGATGGGCTTGTGCGCGTAGATCTGGCTGCACTGGCCGCCCACATGGGGCAGGGCATCGATCAAATGGGCTTGAATGCCCTGCAGGCCAAGCTGGAAGGCCTGAAACAAACCCGCCGGACCTGCGCCAATGATGATGGCGTCGGTTTCCACGGCGGGTTGTAGTGAGAGGGAAGCGTTGGTCGTTGCGTTGGACAGGCTCATGCAGGCAAGCGTAGCGCAGTCCGCGTCCTGACTGGCTTAGCGCTCCAGCAAATCCACTTTGTTCGGCTTGCCATTCCACTCGTCGGCGTCGGGCAGCGAAGCCTTGCGCTTGGTGATGCTCTTCCAGCTCTTGAGCTGGGACAGATCCACGTTCAGCTTGATGAAGGCCAGTTGATCTGCGGGGACATCTTCTTCGGCAAAGATGGCATTGGCCGGGCACTCGGGAATGCAGACGGCACAGTCGATGCATTCATCGGGATCGATCACCAGAAAGTTGGGGCCTTCACGGAAGCAGTCCACGGGGCAAACGTCCACGCAATCGGTGTACTTGCACTTGATGCAGTTTTCGGTAACGACGTGAGTCATTGAGAATCTTCTTCTTGGGTGGGGATTGGTAAAACCCCGTGATTTTAGGTTTTTTCCCGCGCAGCGCCAGTGCCTGGCTGGATAAGGCCGTATGGAGATCTGGTTTGGCGGCCAGATCGCGGTTGCGGCCTTGTCTTCATTGGCTTCAGTTCACCAGCGCGGCACCGGCCGTTGCATTGCTGGCGGTGTCCACCAGAATCAGCGAGCCCAGCTGGCGGGCTTGGGTGAAGGGGGCGGCCGGAATGGCTTCCTGCAGCACCAGCTCCACCTGGCCGATGGCATTGGCCTCGAGCTGCTGCGCGTCTTCCTTGTCCAGTGTATTGATATTGAGGCGGTGCACCAAGCGGCGCGCCTTGGCCTTGACCCAGCGATGGCCATGCAGCGCCCAGTAAACGCGACCGGGCACCAGGGGTTCTGTGTCCATCCAGGCCACGGTGGCGGTAATTTCGCGGCTGCTGGGCCAGGGGCTTGCGGCAGCAGGGGCATCAAAGTCATCCTCGGCCACTTCGGCTTGCACCGGGGCGGCAATGATCCAGTCGCCGCGCGAGACATCGACCTCGCGGTCCAGCGTGATCCCTGCGGACAGGCCGGCAGCTACCTCCTTGGGAGCGCGGGCATGGTCTATGACCTGGGCCACGGTCGCGAGCTGGCCGCTGGGCAGAATCTGCACCTGGGCACCGACCCGGGCCACGCCCGTGGCGACACGGCCCCAGAACACGCGGCGGCCCTGGCTTGTGTCGGACGAAGAAGAGAACTTCTCCACCCACTGCACGGGGAAGGCCAGCGCCAGATCGCTGTCGGTGGGCGTGTTGGGCAGTTGCTCCAGCAGTTGCAGCAGGCTGGGGCCGTGGTAGCCGGCCCAACCGTCAGTGCTGTTGACCACGTTGTAGCCCTTGAGCGCGGACACGGGCACGGTGGCCGTGATCTTGATGTCTGCGGAGGCCGTGAACTTCTGCAGCGCCGCGCTGATATGGGCAAAGGCCAGGGCCGGGTCCTGCACGGCATCGAGCTTGTTGACGGCAAACACCAGCGAATTCACGCGCAGCAGATGGGCCAGCAGGCTGTGGCGGCGGGTCTGGGGCAGCAGCTCCAGATCGGCATTCTTCCAGTCCAGCTTGGTGGCGTCGACCAGCACCACGGCGGCGTCGGCGCTCGATGCCGCCGTGACCATATTGCGTGTGTACTGCTCGTGACCGGGAGCGTCGCCGATGATGAACTTGCGCGACTCGGTGGCGAAGTAGCGGTAGGCCACATCGATCGTGATGCCTTGTTCGCGCTCGGCGGCCAGGCCGTCGGTCAGCAGGGCCAGATCCGTCTCGCCGGACTTGGTGACGCCGGCCAGCTGATCCTGCAGCACGGCGCGGGTGTCCACCAGCAGGCGACCGATCAGCGTGCTCTTGCCGTCATCGACCGAGCCGCAGGTGATAAAGCGCAGCGCGCTGCTGTTATGTGCATCAAATTGGCCTGAAGCGCTTGATGGGTTTGCGCTAGCAGCTACGGAATTAATAGTCTCAGTCATCGCATTCTTTCTAAAAACCGACATGTCCCAACTCAGAGACACCGAGGAAGCGCCGCCGCGCACCGAGGGTGTCGTCCCCTTCCGGAGCGAAGCTCCAGAGAAGGGGAAGGCGCGTAGCGCCTCAGGGGATGCCTTAGAAGTAGCCGTCTTTCTTGCGCTTTTCCATGGACGCTTCGCTGGTCTTGTCGTCCATGCGCGTCGCGCCGCGTTCGCTGACCTCGGCGGCCAGGGTTTCGATCACGATGTCTTCGGCCGTTGCTGCCGTGCTTTCCACGGGGCAGGTGCAGGTGATGTCGCCCACGGTACGGAAACGCACATCGCGCTGCACGACTTCCTCGCCGTCACGCGGCGGGGTCAGTTCGGTCACGGGCACCAGTAGGCCCTTGCGCTCCACCACATCGCGCTTGTGGGTGTAGTAGATCGATGGCAGGGCGATGTTTTCACGGGCGATGTACTGCCACACATCCAGCTCGGTCCAGTTGCTGATAGGGAAGACGCGGAAATGCTCGCCCTGTGCAATGCGGGTGTTGAACAGCGTCCACAGCTCGGGGCGCTGGGCCTTGGGCTGCCACTGGCCGAAGCTGTCGCGGTGGCTGAAGATACGCTCCTTGGCGCGGGCCTTTTCCTCGTCGCGGCGCGCGCCGCCGATCAAGGCATCGAAGCGGAACTCGTCAATCGCCTCCAGCAGCGTCACGGACTGGTGCACATTGCGCGATTCGCCGGGGTGTGCCAGGCGCACGGTACCGCGTGCCATCGAGTCTTCCACGCTGCGCACGATCAGCTCGGCGCCCAGCTCCTTGGCTCGCTGGTCGCGGAAATCGGTCACTTCGGGGAAGTTGTGGCCGGTGTCGATCATCAGCAAGGGATAGGGGATGCGGCCTGCGCCAAAGGCTTTTTCGGCGCAGCGCAGCATGACCAGCGAATCCTTGCCGCCCGAAAACAGCAGGGTGGGGCGTTCAAAAGCGGCGGCCACTTCGCGCAGGATGAAGATGGTTTCTTCTTCCAGCGCATCCAGGTGGCGATTGCTGAGATGGCTCAACACGGAAGTATCCACACGGGCGTTCATAAATACACTTTCAAGCGAAACAGTTCTCTAGCGCATATGTAGCAAGCGCTGGTTGCTATTTTTTAGTGAGCGATGTGGAGGCCGCACTCGCGGTTGTCTTCGCCCTTGGTGGGGTCCACATAGTCAAAGTTGTTGGGCAGGCCGTGCTTTTCGCAGTATTCGTACAGCTCCTTGGACGACCAGTGCAGCAGAGGTGCAACCTTGATCAGGCCGTCGGGATTGATGCTCACGGGCTCCATCTGTGCTCGCACGGCGGTGTCGGTGGCGCGCAGGGCGGTGAACCAGACCTTGGGTGCGGTTTCACGCAGGGCGCGGGCAAAGGGCTCCAGCTTCACCTCTTCGGTGAAGGCCGCATGGCGCGGATCGTCCAGCGCTGGCGTGGCGCCTTCCACGGCCTCGCGGTGGGCGCGTGAGCGCAGCGGCAGGTAGATCTTGAGCTTGAGCCCAAGCTGCTTGGTCACCGCATCGGCAAACCGATAGGTGGCTTCGGTGTTGTAGCCGTTGTCCATCCAGACCACGGGCACGTCGGGGTTGGCGCGCGTGACCATGTGCAGGATCACCGCCTCGAAGGGGCGGAAGTTGGTGGTGACTATGGTGGACTGACCCAGGCCCACGGCCCAGTTCACCAGCGCCTGGGCGTCGCGGCCCAGCTCGGCGTTGATTCGTGCCAGATCCAGGTCGAGGGTGCTTGCGGGGGCGAGCTGGCTCATGCTTGCACCTCTACGAAATGGGGCTGTGTGTGCACGGCATCGGCCTGGTAGAAACCGCCAAAGCGCTCGAACTGGCGCTGGGCGTCGGCGGCGTCCACGCCTTCGCGCAGCACGGCGCTGCTAAAGCCCGTGCGCTCCATCTGAACCAGCTGGTCGATCAGCACATCGCCGGTGGCGCGGATGTCGCCCGCAAACTTCAGGCGGCGACGCAGCAGATAGGCCTGGCTGAAGGCACGGCCGTCGGTGAAGTTGGGGAAGTACAGATCCACCTGCGTGATGCCGTCCAGATTCGCCTCGAGGGCGTTCACGTCATTGGCCAGCACCAGCACATTGCCGGTGCTTTCGGTGGGGGCCTGGTATTCGTTGCTTGCCAGAATTTTCATGACTCTATCCTTGTTCTTATGGCTTCAGGCCAGCGCTTCTTCTTCGGCTTCCGCAGGGTGGCGGGCGGCCTTGCCGGCCTCCTTGAAGGGGTCCAGGCCGATGCGGCGCACGGCGTCGATGAAATGCTCGCCGGGCTGGCGCAGGTCGCGATAAGTGCTGAGCACGGCTTCGATCACATCGGGCACTTCGGCTGCGCTGAACGAGGGGCCGATGACCTTGCCGGCCACGGCCTGGCCGGACAGGGTCGAGCCGTCGGAGCCGCCCAGCGTGACCTGATACCACTCCTTGCCGTCCTTATCCACGCCCAGGATGCCGATATGGCCGCTGTGGTGGTGGCCGCAGCTGTTGATGCAACCGCTGATATGCAGATCGATCTCGCCGATGTCGTCCAGCTCGTCCAGATCCTGGTAGCGGGCCGTGATGGCGTCGGCAATCGGCAGGCTGCGGGCATTGGCCAGCGCGCAGAAGTCGCCGCCGGGGCAGGCGATCATGTCGGTGAGCAGCGCCACATTGGTGCTGGCCAGGCCCAGGGCCTTGGCCTCGGTCCACAGTGCATGCAGCTGGCCGACCTGCACCCAGGGCAGCATCACGTTCTGGTCGTGCGTCACGCGGGCTTCGCCGGCAGAGAACTTGTCCACCAGATGAGCCAGTGCGTCGAGCTGTTCGCTTTGTGCATCGCCGGGGGCCTGGCCCACACGCTTGAAGGACAGGGTCACGGCGCGCAGACCGGCCACGCGGTGGGCGTGGACGTTGCGGGCAATCCAGCGTGCAAAGGCGGGTTCCTTGGCGGTCTGCGCAATCAGGGCCTGCTCATCGCCTGCGGCATCGGCCACTACGGGCAGAGCGGGCGTTGTGAACATGGCAGACACGCGATCGAACTCGGCCTGGGGCACGGTGTGAGGGCCGCCGTCCACTTCGACGATCTGGCGGAATTCCTCTTCCACGGCATCGATATAGGCCTGGCCTTCGGCCTTGACCAGAATCTTGATACGGGCCTTGTACTTGTTGTCGCGGCGCCCCAGCTCGTTGTAGACGCGGACGATGGCCTCGATGTAATTCATGATCTGGTTCCAGGGCAGGAACTCGCGGATCACGGTGCCGATCACGGGCGTGCGGCCCATGCCGCCGCCCACGAAGACCTTGAAGCCGATCTCGCCGGCTTCGTTCTTGACCATGTGCAGGCCCACGTCATGCCAGCCCGTGGCGGCGCGGTCTTCGCTGGCGCCTGTGATGGCGATCTTGAACTTGCGCGGCAGAAACGCGAACTCGGGGTGCAGCGTGGTCCACTGGCGCAGGATTTCTGCGTAGGGGCGGGGGTCGATGATCTCGTCGGGTGCGATACCGGCCAGCGCATCGGTGGTGGTGTTGCGGATGCAGTTGCCGCTGGTCTGGATGCCGTGCAGGTTCACGGATGCCAGCAGATCCATCACGTCGGCGGACTTGCTCAGCGGAATCCAGTTGAACTGCACATTGGTGCGCGTGGTGAAGTGGGCGCAGTTCTTGGGCAGGTAGGTCGTGCCCAGCTTGCCCTGGCCTTCCAGAGCCTGTTTGAAGACTTCGGCCTCGGGCTCGTCGTACTCGCGTGCCACCCTTGCCAGCACGCGGATCTGGGCGGAATTGATTTCACCGTAGGGCACGGCCACACGCAGCATGGGCGCATAGCGCTGCACATACCAGCCGTTTTGCAGACGCAGCGGGCGGAAGTCGTCTTCCGTGAGCTTGCCTGCCTGCCAGCGCTGGAGCTGGTCACGGAACTGGTCGGCGCGTTGCTTGACGAACGCTTTGTCGAAATCGGTGTATTGATACATGTCTTCAGTTCTTCCGTGGAGCGTATGCCCTGCCGCGGGTGGCATTGCACTTGGATCGTTGGACCGAACTGTAGAGAGGCTTTATATAAAAACAAACGATTATTTAGTGCTTCATATATATCTGAATGAATATGTGAAGAGCTGCCAGAACGCTCGTACGGAGCGCTTGAACCAATTTCCTTTATGCGCGCTTGCATTTTGTGAGCGGCCCTGCGCCGGGCATTCTCTAGAATCAAGGCTTGTTCAATGATTGAGGCGCCTGGATTGAAAGCGGGTGCCTGACTATGGAAATAGCCATACTTTTCGCTCTCATCTGTCTGAACGGCGTTTTCGCCATGTCGGAAATTGCGCTAGTCACCGCTCGCAAAACCCGCATGCAGAAACTGGTGGATGAGGGCGACAGCGGAGCGGCGGCTGCTATCAAATTGGGAGAGGATCCGACGCGTTTCCTCTCCACCATCCAGATCGGTATCACCTCCATCGGCGTGCTCAACGGCATCGTCGGGGAGGCGGCTCTGGCCGGCCCGCTGGAGAACTGGCTGATCACCCTGGGCATGACCCAGAAATATGCCGACTACCTCTCCACCGGCCTAGTGGTGGTGCTGATCACCTACTTCTCCATCGTCGTGGGCGAGCTGGTTCCCAAGCGCCTGGGTCAGACCCATCCCGAGGCCCTGGCGCGCCTGATCTCGCGTCCCATCAACTTCCTGGCCCTGGCCACCAAACCCTTTGTCTGGTTGCTGTCGGCATCGACGCGCGGCCTGCTCAAGGTCCTGGGCGTCAAGGAAAGCAATGGCAGCGTGGTGACCGAAGAGGAAATCCAGGCCATTTTGGTGGAAGGTCACACGGCCGGCGTGATCGAGTCGCAGGAGCACACCATGGTGCGCAATGTGTTCCGTCTGGACGATCGCCAGATCGGCTCGCTGATGGTGCCGCGCAGCGATGTCATCTGTCTCGATATCGACGAGAGCCTGGAAGAGACTCTGGCCCGTGTCGAACAGGCCGACCATGCGCGCTTCCCGGTCGTGCGTGGCGATATGAACAATATCGTGGGCGTGCTCAATGCCCGCCAGTGGCTGACGCAGGCCTTGCTCAACAAGGGCAGGCAGGCGCTCAAGGACCAGCCTCTGCAGGCTGCCCTCTATGTGCCCGAGACCATTACCGGCATGGAGTTGCTGGACAACTTCCGCACCTCCGATCTGCATATGGCCTTTGTGATCGACGAGTACGGCGAGGTGCAGGGCATTGTCACGCTGCAGGACCTGATCGAGGCGATTACCGGCGAATTTCAGCCGCGTGATCCCGAAACCAGCTGGGCCGTGCAGCGCGAAGATGGCAGCTGGCTGCTGGATGGCCATATTCCCGTGCCCGAACTCAAGGACCGCCTGAGCCTGCATACCGTTCCCGAGGAAGAGCGCGGCCGCTATCACACCTTGAGCGGCATGATCATGCTGCTGCTGGGCCGTGTGCCCACCGAGGCCGACGTGGTGGAGTGGGAAGACTGGCGCTTTGAAGTCGTGGACATGGACGGCAAGACGCTGGACAAGGTGCTGGCGACCAGGCTCGAGCCTCTGGTCACTGTGGCATCGCTAAGCAGCGAATAAAACCGGCTTCAGAATCAGGCCCGAAACGGCACGCAGCACTTCTCCGTAAGCGCTGCGTGCTTTTTTTCGCGAGTGGCTTACCTGGGCTGCTGCAGGGAGCGGCTCCACAGGCGTTGCGTACCCAGGGCCTGAGCCAGCCTGGCATCCAGCGGCAGCGGCTCGCCATGCAGGCGTGCCGCCAGCAGTTCGCCGCAAAGCATGGATAGCGTCAGCCCACGTGAGCCCAGCCCAGTCAGCACCCACAGGCCCGGTAGATCGGCTGTCGACTGCCCGGCGGGGCCTGCCAGCGGCAGACGGTCATAGGCCGCGCAACGCAGGCGCGCCCAGGTGGCGGGCCGTTGGTCTGCATCGAAGAAGGAGCCCAGCGCCTGCCTGCAGCCGGGCAGCAAAGCGCCCAGCTTTTCGCCGTTGCTGGCATGGGCGGCCTGCTGGTCGGCGGCCGTGGGCGGCAGCTCGGTCACATCGCGCTCGAAGGTCGATCCCATGATCCACTGGTGCGCGCCAGCTTGGTCGCCCGAGGGAAAGTCCGGCACCAGATTGCCATGACCGTTGACGGGGAAGGGCGGCATGGCCGCAAGCGTCACTGCATCATGCTCGGCCACGCTGACCTGGCCGCGTATGGCTTGCAGCTCCCATTCCCCTGCTGCTAGGCCGCTGGCTTGCAACAAGGGCTTGGTGTCCGGACCCAGGGCCAGCACCAGCATGGGGGCTTCGGCCAGGGTCTGGTCCTGAGCATCCAGCACCTGCCAGATATTGCGCACTTCATCGCGCACCAGGCGCGAAGCTCGGGCATGGCCCTGCCAATGAATCCCGGGGGCTTGCAGCAGCGCGTGCACCAGTTGTGCAGGACGTACCCAGCCAGCCTGCTCATGCCAGACGGCGTGACTGTCTGCAGGCAGCTTTGCCGCAGCCAGCTGAGCCGGCAGGGCGGGCGCACTCCAGTGCAGGCCCCAGGGGGAGGTGTCGCTTCCGGGTTGCAGCCATGACCTGGGTAGGTGGGAGGGCTCGTTCAGGTCATGCTCCAGCACGCCGCCATGGGCCCAGTCCTGGTCTGGATGCAACTTTTGCGTTTGGCTCAGTTGCTGCAGATTTTGTAGCGTTGTGCGTACGCCACTTCTGGACAAGCGCGACAGAACACTGTCATCGGGCGAAATATGCGGGCAAAACAAGCCGGCTGGCAGGCCTGATGCTCCTGCCGCAGGCTCGGCTGCCGCATCCAGCACCGTCACTTCCCAGCCGCGTCTGGCCAGACTGGCGGCAGCGGCGGCACCAGCCAGGCCTGCACCCAGCACCAGGCAGCGGCCGGCCTGGCTCACCGGCGCAGGCAGGCCGTCAGGGCGATGGCGCGGCTCCCAGGCCGGGTTGTAGGTTGCATGCAGGTTATGGCGCTTGGGCGGCACGCCAGCGCGCTTCTTTACTTCAAAGCCCTGAGCCTTGAGCGCCTGGCGCACATCGCCGGCCACGCACCAGGTGGCAAGCTGCGTGCCCCGGCGGCAATGGCGGGCGATGTTCTTCATGGCATCTTCATCCCACATCTCGGGGTTGAGCTGAGGAGAGAAACCATCCAGATATACGCTGTCCGCCGTCATCTGCTGCTTGCGCAGCATGGTCCTGGCATCGCCGATATAAAGCGTCAGCAGCACCTGGCCGTTGTCAAATGAGAGGCGATGCACACCGGGCAGCAGTCCCCACCATTGCTCGGCCAGTTGTTCGCCAAGCGGGCGCAGTTCCTCATCGCCAGGCAAAAACGCGAGCAGATCCTCGCGCGAGACAGGGTAGGCCTCCACCGAGACAAAATGCAGAATGCGCGGGCGCCTGGGGTCAGCTTTCCATGCCGCCCAGGTGACCAGGAAATTCAGGCCGAAGCCAAAGCCGGTTTCCAGAATGCGCCACTGCGCAGCATCAGCCCAGGCCACCGGCAGATCGCAGCCACCGAGAAAAACCTGGCGTGCCTGGTCGAGGCCGCCGAACTCGCTGTGATAGCGATCGCCGAATCTGGTGCTATAGGGGGTGCCATCCGGCATCCATGTGATCGGTTCAGACATGGAAAGTGAAACTACATAGGTAATGCATGGCGCAGTCTAGGTCAGAGCAGCCAAGCAAGGGCCGCCCCGCAGTGATGGCTGCGTCCCCCTCCTGCGTAGCAAGAGAGGGGGAAGGCGCGCAGCGCCACAGGGGGAGTCTCGATCACTCCCAGCGCTGCTGGTACGAAAAAACCGGCAGGCGCCATTTGAAACGAATGGCGGCCAGACGGAAGGCCAGACCGCCGGCAAAACATACGATGGTGCTGATATTGGGGCTGACATCCAGGTAGCGCAGGCCCAGGAACATCAGGCATACGGACAGCGACACGCTGGCATACAGCTCGCGGCGGAACACCACGGGGACCTGATTGCAGAGCACATCGCGCAAGATGCCGCCGCTGATGCCGGTAATCATGCCGGCCATGATGATGACGATGGTGGGGTAGCCCAGCTCCAGCGCGGTATTGCAGCCGATCAGCGAAAAGGCGATCAGGCCCATGGCGTCCAGCAGCAGAAACACCTGCTTGAGCCTGTGCATATGGCGTGCAATCACGGTGGTCAGCAGACCGAAGCTGATGACCAGATACACATATTCAGGGTGCTGGGTCCAGCCGATGGGGTAGTGGCCCAGCACCATGTCGCGGATGGTGCCGCCGCCCAGGGCTGTGACAAAGGCGATGACGACGACACCGAAGATATCCATATTGCGCCGGCCTGCGGCGAGTGCGCCGGACATGGCTTCGGCGGTAATGGCCACCAGATAGATGACCAGCATGACGGTGAAGTTGGAGGCCTGGAACGAGTCCAGCAAAGAGACGGAAGGAAGCATGAAGGCACTTGAAAATAGACCAGCCACTCACATCGGCGGGAGTGTCCGGCTTGCCTCTCCCGCTGTCCTTTTACCTGAGAGTTGCGCATGAGCACCTTCGCGGTGGACATGCTTGCCCCTTCGGTGAGCCCTGCAGACTTGTGGTTGCGGGCTGCTCTCCAGTTGGCGATATCCGGGTCCTGTCAGACCCACCTGCGGTACTTATTGCCTGAGCGATTATGGGAGTTTGCGCCTTCGGCGGGAACCCTCGAAAGGCTCCGCTCTCCCGCGGGATGGGCGCGATTCTAGCCAGTTTCAGCGACTTTATTCGGGTTAATACCTGTATTGGTGTGGTTCTGCGGCTGCCGGCCTGGGGGGCGGAAGGCCGGTCTGAGCCCGCCATGACTCGCGCAATCCCGCATCCTCGTCTGTGAAACAGTCCGCCATAAAAACTCATACGCACGACATCGAAGGCTAAAAAGCGCAAAGCTCGCCGGAACGAAAGCCATTGCGCTTCGTTTGGCCAGCGCTGCGCCGGCGCACCCTCACGGCCATTTTTAAGAATCTTCCTATCCTGCTCGCTCGAGTCCGCTCCTATCCTTGCTCATTCCAGATCAAACATCCTCGCCGCAGGATCTCACCTTAGCCGGCAATTTGTGCAACAGCGCCCCCAGCGGTAATTTGGGCGGGAGCGTGTATTGGCTCATTCGAGGTGGCTTGAGAGCGCAGGTTTTTCGTTCCGGCCGCCTTTTTCGGCGATCTGAATTCGGAGAAGGCATTGCATGAATCGTTCCGCGACTGTGCTGCACCCAAATGGTATGTATGTCGAGCGGTACTTGCCTACAGATGCCAGAGCAAAAAGCGCGGCAGAAAAGCGTAGATTGAATTTCGGAATCCACTCGGCCTGTCCGAGCGGAATGAATGTCCGGCAGCGAAGAAAATAAAAAATACGTCCAATGTTGTCAGAGTTTGCAGAGTATTCGACTTCGACGAAAGTCCTTCTGAAATCTACGCAAAGCTATGCCAGAGTTTGTCTTTGCTTCCTGCGCCTTGGGGGCTGGCCAATGTGGATGTCATCACATTTGAAGATCGGCCTGATTGGCCTATCCATGAAGTGAGCTATCGACTTCACGAGGAGGTCAGGCGCCTTGAAATTGGACTTTTAAGCCGGGGTGCCGGCGAAGTTCAGAGGCGCTTCCATGCCTTGAAGACTACATGACTGTCGAATTCAATTCTGCGAAAAATGGAGCCGACCTGAAGTATGTTTTCGATCAGGTGATCCCCCTCTACATACGTAGCTTTGGTGCATTCTTCGCTGCGGTGGAGTATATGGATGTGCTGGCTGAAGAGGAAGATGAACTCTGGAAATCAAGTGATGAAGAGCGTATGCAGGTCCGGGCTCGATCCGGTCCACGTAGACAAGAGTGCTTTCACATCAGGCAACTGAACTACTGGGCCAGAGAACAGTGCAACAACTACTTCTGACTTACGCCAGAGCAGGTGGTCGGCATGCTCAGCGACCACGTCGCCCGTGCGAATGTACTGGAGGAGGGCGCCTATATTGTTGTCTCGTACGACCCGCTGACCTCGGCGCAGGCGCAAGCAATTACTCCTGCATTGATGCTCTTGCTGAAGAAGCGCTATAAGTGACGTCGCGGGCTTTCAGTTTGTCTCTGCGTCCACATTGTCGCCGCACGTGAATAGGCCATGAGCGGTTTCTCCTGCCGCTTCACTCGAAACCGTGCAGTTACGTCCACGTCGCTTCGCTGCGTAGAGAAAGTCGTCTGCGCGCTTGACAGCGCTGGCTATGGATTCGCCCGGTTGAAC
The DNA here is from genome assembly GCF_002157685.2 of Comamonas thiooxydans. Lineage (NCBI taxonomy): Bacteria > Pseudomonadati > Pseudomonadota > Betaproteobacteria > Burkholderiales > Comamonadaceae > Comamonas > Comamonas thiooxydans. The sequence continues at coordinate 3,988,734 of NZ_AP026738.1, read as the reverse complement.
CAGAGTCACGCCCATGCTGGCTGTGAAACGCGAATTGGGAGCATGCGGGGACCAACGCTGCGCCACGAAATTCGCGCGGATTTCATCTGCAATTGCGACGGCACTTTCTAGATTTGCTCCGGGCAGCAGCAGCAGAAATTCCTCCCCGCCCATCCGTGCGGCGCAAATCTGCGCTCCAGCTTCCGGCCGCAAAAGGCCTCCAAATCGAGCGAGCACTATGTCGCCAAACGCATGGCCGAAGACATCGTTAATGCGTTTGAAATTGTCGATATCGGCCATGATCACCCCGAGCGGCCTCGCCGCATGCGGAAAAGAGCGCTTGGAAAGGGTGGCAAGATGACTATCGAGACCTTGTCGATTCAGCAGGCCGGTCAATGCGTCGGTATGGGCCTGGTGACGGAATTCCGCCATGGCGTCGTAGTTCGTCGCGATGATGACCGCGAAGGTCAGAACGATGCTCCCGAGTAGTCCTGTGTATTGGATCAAAGTCCCCCAGACGGAGACTCTCCATTCTCCCAGCGCAAGAGAAGGTGTGGGGGCTGCAATATATAAGATGCACTGTCCCGTCAATACTAGCGCGATGAAGAGGAATGCGGCGGCGAGCACCTTGTCAGACTTGGTTGTGGCTTGTCTTGCAGAAGAGAGTGTGGCTCGCCAAATCACCAGTGCACAAGAGGCCTGGACGAAGAATGTCTCCAGTTTTGCGCTGGAAAACAGAACAACCGAGACGATTACCATTGCGGTTGAAGCGAGCAGGACCGCAATATCAATGTAGGGAGAGCTGTGCCTGCCGCAACGGCTTTGCAGTGCACGGCATGCCAAAATAACGCCGCACAGAATGAAAGCATCCTCGACGGCTTGTTTATAAGGGGAAAGTTCGCTGGCCTGAACGAGCATGATGGCGTAGCCAGTGCCCAAGCAGGCAAGGGCACTACCCCACTGGAGCGTATTGAAGCCAACGAAGCGTAAGGCGCTGAGTCCGCCTGCGCACAAGAGGATCGCTGCAGGCACAGACCATTCAAGTAGAGTTGCAGGCATAAACGAGCGCGAACATAGAAGAGGGCGGGTGGAGGTGGAGCAGAGACAATTGCCGCTTCAAAGAAGCTTGCAAAGCTGCGCTGCTTTGTATGGAGTCTGGCCTAGACCCAGGTGACAGAAAATGTTAGCTGAAGAACGTCGCACAACTTCGAGGGCGCAGCGAGGCGTGACAGCAATGATCGCCGGACTGGCAGCAGTCGAAACCAAGGCCGGCCAGGCAACAACTGCCTGTGTAACCAGACACACCAAGGGTCTTATTGACTCCAGTTTGGTGCGGTAAAGCCTGGAGCACGTGCCACCTTCTAGCAGTCTTGAGCTAATACTAACAAATACGCCTGCAGTGAAAAGTCAGGAATAGTTATCAGTGCTTCTGAAACAGCCATTCTCGTGCATCTTGGGTGAAATCATGGTTTAAATATGGTGATGCGGTGCATGAGTTATTTCTATAAAAATATATCTTTTTCATGCATTGATAATTATCTTTCGTCTTGATGGAAGTATTGGAGTTCCCGCTGGAAATCACTGGTTGCTCACTTCAGTGGCGCAGATCGAGCAATATCGATAATTTTTCTGAAATCTAGATCATCTAATGATTTTTTGACTAAATAAACTAACGTTCTATAGTCTAGGCCATTGTCTATTGAGTCAATCCAGACATGTAAATCGCTCCACCTGCCTTGGATCGCCAGTTTCTCTAGTTCGAGTTTCTGATTCTCTGTAAGAGGCTCCAGGTTTTTGAGGGAATATCTCTCCTCATTTTTATTAAGATGAGAGATAATATTTTTGGGGAGAGGTACTATTTCTCGAAATTGAGAACTCTCAGGTACCTGTGTGATCATTAGAAAAAATATCGCGTTAGTACCTCTCCCTGGTTGACTTTCAAAAATCAGATGACCGGACATTTTTTCAATGATTCGGTGTGCGATAACTAGCCCCAGGCCGCGATTTTCATAAGTACCTTGCTCTGTTAGAAATTTCTGGATTGTGGCGAGAATTTCAGGATCTATACCAGATCCGCTATCGCTAACTTCAAAGCGAAAATTCCACTTATCTTGTCCAAGATATTTCCCTCCAAGTCTCAAATCAATGCTTCCGTGAGAAGTAAATTTTGCGGCATTGGATAGGAGGTTGAGAACAACTTGCTTTAGGCGTTTTCGGTCTAAATAAATATGGGTGGGCAATTCGCTTTGTATTTTTAGCGAGAAAATATTTCGCTTGCTGGAGGCTAGGATATGCGCGTGCCTCTCTAAATCACTCAGTACAGAACGCAGATCTTCGAAACTCTCATTCAACGTTAAATGCGGCTGTAAATCATCTTTGGCATATTCTACCAAGTCATCAATTAATTCCAATTGGTAGGTTGCACTTCTTTCAATTACGGATAATTTCTCTGTTTCAATTTTGTTAGAAGATTTTATTATCTGTCGCAAATATGTGATAATCACAGAGACAGGCGCTCGCAAATCATGGCTAACATAGGCTAGTAGTTGCTTTTGCTCCTGCGAATGTTGCGCTGCTTTTTCTAAAGCTTCTTTTAGAGTGCGACTTTTGTACTCGACTTCGTGCTCAAGGCGTGCTTTCTGCTGGCTTTGCCATTGAAGAAGCTCACTCTCTGCTTGCTGACGTTGTAGAGAAGTATTGTGAATCCAAATGATTATGTAGAAAATTCCTACTATTAGGGCGGGTAGGGAAAAAATATATTGCTGAAAATTATTTATCAAAGCAATATTTGGGAGTAATAAAACTGAAGCTCGTAGCAATGCCAAGAATGCCAAGATGAATATTAGTGATAAAGTACTCCGCCCCCCTGGCCCTCCACTGCGATGGTATACGTATGTGCAACCTAGAATTATAAATAAGCTTATTGGCGCAACAATAATTCCCGCAGTTGCGAACCATTCATAAGGGCCAATTAGAACTCCTAAAAGAGCAATGATTTCTATGAGGGCTACAGTCTTAAGTAGAAATTCTCCCGCTGCAGGTAAAATGTTGGGGGTGATTTTTAGCCTGGCTCTAAAATACAGCGTGGTACATAAAACTATCCCTGCTACCAAAACATGATGGGATTTGTGGCTCCACTCTGTGCTACTGGGCCATAGTATTATTCGAGCATAACCTCGGTAGGTCGCTTCATATAGCGCTATCAGTAAAAGAGCCAGTGTTTGCCACGCCATTAGAGGAACTCGTAATGTTCTCCAAAGAACTGCAGAATAAATTGCAAAAAAAATGATACTGCCAATCAATATTCCACTAAATAAAGCATAATTTCGCTCTAACGCATGCCATTGATCTACTGTTTGTAGTGTAAATCCAAGCTTGCTGGGGGTGTTACTATTTATATGAATGAGTACGCTAACAGTCTCTCTTGGTGATATATTAAGAGTAATCTGAGGGACTCGATTTGGCGACTTTGAACCTACGCTGATTCCATCCAGGGATCGACTTACCCGAAATTGACCATCTTGCATGCGTAGTAGATAGAAATTTACACGTTGCAACCAACTTGCCCTCAATGCTAATTGCATCGCCTGAGGGGTTGATAAATCGTTATGCAATGTAAACCTTAGCCACAGGTTTTTTGTATTGAATCGTCCATTCAAAACGCTGGAATTAGCGATTTTAAATCCATCACTCTGACCACTTGGAAGGGCTGCTATCTGTAGTGGATTATCGGATCCGAGCCATTCTTCTAGAATCTCGACAGTGTTGTTTTGGACTTTATTTCCAAAAGTTACATCGCTAATTTTAATTGGCGAAGGAAGAGAACTTTCAATTGCGTTAGCATTGATCGACCACCATAGCAGTATGCTGCAGATTAGCTGGATGCTGCCAGGTATACGTTGCCTCATGATTTTTGACTCAGGCAGGAGCGTCGAAAATTCGATGGAGTGCAGCTAAAGTAGGAGTGAAAGGCGGATGAGAAATTAGCTGAGCTGGAGAATCCTATGGTTGCAGCCACTTCTTCGATGTGCATGATAGAGCTGGAAAGCATGCGTTTGGCCTCATGAAGCCGGGCCTCTCGGATGAATTTGTAAATCGTTTTTCCCGTGTGCTGTTTGAATACCTGTGCCAAGCGCTTTTCATGTGTTCCTAGCTGAGCCGCCAACTCTGTAAGAATGGGAACCTTTGACAAGTCAGAAAGAATCAGTTGCTGGGCGGCCCGCAGTAACGTTAAATTGTGATCAATATTTTTTACTTTTAATTTATTCTCTGATGCATCGATCGATGATAATGGATCAGATGATTCTGATAACGCTATGGAATATTCAAATGCTTCTCTGCGGGATTTCGCTAAAGCAAGATGGATTTCAATACGCGCTAAAACTTCATTAATATCGAAAGGCTTTGAGATATAGTCCACAGCTCCCAACTGCAATCCCCTGATACGCTCGTGAGGTAAAATACTAGATGTCACAAAGATCACGGGAATGTCTTTGGTGGATGAGTCTGCCTTCAATAGCCTGCATATGGAGAATCCATCTACATGCCCCATATTCACATCTAATAGGATTAAGTCATATTGTTGAGCTGTGGCTCGACGGTAGCCTTGCATTGCATCCATTGCGACGGATAGATGATAACTATTGATCCTGAGTAGTTCCAGCAACATCTTCAGTTCAGTCACGTTGTCATCGATGACCAGAATTTTTGCATTCGAAATGCCAGAGCGTAACCAGTAAGACACAATTGGAATTCACAAGCTGAAATTGATATGGGAATCTTCTGAAACAGAAATTTTAGCTTAGCAGGGTGCTTCATTTTTCTCCGTTTTATAGCGTAGAAGACGTATTTTTGACAATGCTTTACAATTTTGCATATTTTTAAATTAATTATCCTGTTTTTAAAAAGAATTCGATTTTTTCTGGATGTGCTGTGTATTTAAAGTTTTATTATATTGAGAGGTGGTATTTATCTTTTAGAAGAAAAAATAAATACTAAATAATTCTGGCGAACGTTTGAAGTCTTGAAGAGACTTGAGTTGGAAAGGGGTGTGGTGTAAATCTTGGGCGGGCTATGTAGTAATACCGAAGGCTCTGCAGTAATCAACTGGGCTTCGTGCTACCACGAAGTTTTGATGCGTGGCATCTCGGGATAGAACCAGTTCATGACCCAGCAGGTGTATTGCCAGCCGAGTTGGACGACGAATCAAAGAATCAGCGTCTGGATCACGCCTGTTGGCGTCAGATCGTCCAACGGCCCATGGCTGAGCTGCGTCACCGCGAAGACATGGGCGAGATCAAAGAACAATTCCTCATGGGTGACGTGCGCATGGCGCGCCGTCACGCGGCCGCAGGAGTGAATGATGATCGCCGTTGTCTGCCGTTGCTCCCGTCAATACATCCGCCAGATCGCGACAACGGCAAGCGCTGCCGGAACCGCAAAGACGACGAGCAGGATCGGCAATTCGTCCTGCACCGAATAGCCGGCATGGGTCACGCCTACCCACATGTTGACAAGCGAGATGACGAGCCAGACGGGAATGAACCACTTCACCCCCAAGACGATGCCGGCGACATCACCGCCCCAGAGCTTGCCGAACAAGGCGAAACTGCCAAACAGGACAACGCCCCCTACGATAGTCAGCAGCATGTGCATGTGAACTCCCTTATGCGGATACCCGAATGACAGCCAGCCTCGAAAGGTTGGCCGACTTCACCTTCATTTCGTGGTATAGCCGCCGTTCACCAGAATGGTCTGGCCGGTCATCCACCAGCCATCCGAAACCAGCAGTCGCACCCATGGCACGATGTCCTCGATATCGGTGAGGCCCGTCTTCGAGAAATTGGACAGCGCCGCCGCGCTCTTGTGATGAGCGACCGCATCCGCCCCCTCGGCTGGGTAGAAGAATGGTGTGTCCATTGGGCCGGGGCCGATGGCATTGACTGAGATGCCGCGCTCGCCGAATTCCTTGGAGGCTGCACGGGTGAAGTGCTCGACCGGCGCCTTCATGCCCTCGTAGCTCGCATAGAAGGGCGTATAGGCGCCGAGCAACGAGGTGACGAGCGTCAGCACCTTGCCGTTGTCGTTGACGTGACGGCCAGCTTCCTTGAGGAAGAAGAAGGCGGTCTTGGCGTTTACAGCAGCCATCTCGTCATATTCCTCCTCGCTGGTCTCGGTCATCGGCTTCTTCAGCACCTTGCCGACGGTGTTGATGGCGATATCCGGCCGCCCGATCACCGCGACCATATCAGTGAACAGCTTTTCCATCGCGCTCGCCGAGGTCAGGTCGGCCTGGAAGGCGACAGCCTGTGCGCCGGCGGCCTGCACGGCGGCGACAGTCGCTTCTGCTTCGGCTTTGGTAGCGGGGCTGTTGTAGTGGATGGCTATCGCCTTTGCACCCTGCGCGGCGAGATCGCGAGCGACCAGCCCACCGAGGTTTTTCGCCCCGCCGGCGATAATGACAACTTTGCCTTTGATGCTGTGGTCGGCCATATAACGATCTCCTTTGTCAACTTGCAGCCACGCCGATGGCTACTTCGATAGGCAAGGATATCGTCTAGTATTTCAAGATAAAGACTATCATTCTGACATCACTTGTCAGAAATTCAATCTAATTGAAGCAGCCACCGTTTTGGATCGCATTGACCTGTTTCGCATCTTCGCCCGCGTCGTCGAGTGTGCGAATTTCACCCGTGCCGCCGACACACTGGGCGTCCCACGTTCTTCTGTTTCCGCAGCCGTTCGGGAACTGGAGGAGCGCGTCGGCGCCCGCCTATTGCATCGGACCACGCGCAAAGTCTCGCCTACCCAAGACGGCGAAGCCTTCTACGAACGGTGCCAACGCCTCATCTCCGATGTCGAGGAGGCTGAAAACCTGTTCCGGCAGAACGAGGCCAAGCCCTCCGGGGAGCTGAGGGTCAATGCACCAGGGCGCATCGGCCGTCTCATCATCGCACCGGCGTTGCCCGTCTTCCTCGACCTCTACCCTCGGATCGACATTAACCTGGGTATCACCGACCGTGCGGTCAATCTGATCGAGGAAAGTGTTGACTGCGTCCTACGCGTCGGGCCTTTGAGCGATTCCGAGCTAATCGCCCGAGCGATTGGAACCTTGCCGCTCATCAACGTTGCCAGTCCGGCATATCTGGAGCGGCATGGCACGCCGCAGACGCCGGAAGATCTCGCCCGCCATTGGGCAGTGAACTACGCCTCGCCCTCAACCGGGCGGGTGGGGCCATGGGAGTGGATCGAGGGCGATGACATGCGAACCCTGATGATGCGTGGGCGAGTCACGGTCAACAGTGCAGAAGCTTATATTGCCTGTTGCCTTTCGGGGCTCGGGCTTATCCAGATCCCCGCCTATGACGTCCGCCCTCATCTGGAGGCCGGCGAACTGGTTGAAGTGCTGACAGACTACCGGGCCGAGCCGCTGCCGATGACCCTGCTCTATCCGCATCGGCAGCACCTTTCACGTCGCGTTCAAGTATTCGCGGACTGGCTGGAAGACCTATTGGAGAGGACGATCGAGCGGTGAGCAAGCCTACGGCTGGCGGGCACCGCTGCGAGCTGGCTTTTTTGCTTCACTCATCAGCACGAACGTGCCTGAATGGCAGCGGCAATCGAGTGGATTGACTGCCCTTAGACAGGTAGACATACCCTGTCTATCCTCTGGCACTGTCCCATCCAGCACAGACAGCTACCAAAATGATAAAGCTGTGCTGCAGTTCATACCTCCCCTTCCGGCCGGGTGCCAGGCAACACCAGCTTGCCTTCGCGCATTGCCTGCAGCAGTAGATGGGGGGTGGTGCAAATATGGGCTTCCAGGGCCAGGGCCGCGCGGGCCTCGTGGCCAGCCATGGCGAGCTCGAAGATCTCCTGGTGCTCGGCATGCACATCGCGGGTGAGCGCGGGCTGCTCCATGGCGTAGCAGCGGTAGCGCTCGCTATGGCGCGCCAGCAGACGCAGCACCTTCAATGTCCAAGGGGATGCATAGCCGGAGAGCAGGGACTCGTGAAAGCGCACATTCAATGCCTCCCACTGGCGGCGGTTGTCGCTGGACAGCGGTTGCTCGGCTGCCGAGAGCTCGTCATAGCTGGCCTGCAACTGGGCCCGCCAGGCTGCGTCGCCATGGCGTATGGATTCACGCAGTGCATGGGTTTCGATATGTACCCGCAGGCGGGTGATGTCCTGCAGGTCGTCCATGGCGATGGTGGAGACGCGAAAGCCGCGCTGGCCTTCGGTTGTGACCAGGGCATCACTGACCAGGCGCGTCAACGCCTCCCGCAAGGTGCCTGCACCATCCTCGTAGGCCTGGCGCAGATGCTCTATGCGCAGCTTGCTGCCAGGCAGCAGGCGGCCTTCGACAATATCGGTGCGCAGCCGGGCATAGGTTTGCTCGGTCAGGGTGCGTGATGCCTCGCCGCCGCTGGATTCAGCCTCGGGCATGGCCAGGCATTGCACAAAGGATTTCTTGGCCAAGCGTTTACTCCTCGATGCTGCGTTCACGGATGCGTGAGAGCCGGTAGCTGAGTTGGGGGCGGGTCATGCCCAGGGCGCGGGCCGCTGCTGCCAGATTGCCGCTGGCGCGGCGCACGGCCTCTTGCAACAGTCGGTCTTCCAGGGCGTCCAGCGAAAGCCCCTGGTGCTGCATGCTGTCGTAGACACTGGCCGTGTGCAGATCGCCATTTGTGCCGCAGGCCTGGGCCAGATGGCCTTGGTCGTCTATGGTGCTTTGGCCGTTGTCGCTCCATTGGGGGAACAGGCAAGCCACATCAATGGGTTCGCCGGCCGGCGTGAGGATGAGGCCGCGTTCCACCAGGTTCTCCAGCTCGCGCACATTGCCGGGCCAGCTGTGGCCGCGCAGCGCGGTCAGCGCCCGGTCGCTGAAGCCCGGGGCCGGCTTGCCGTGCAAGGCCGAGTATTTCTGCAGCAGATGCATTGCCAGCAGCTCGATATCGTCCACGCGCTCGCGCAGCGCGGGGATGCGTATGGGGTAGACGTTGAGGCGGTAGAGCAGGTCGCGCCGAAAGCGCCCCTGTTCCACGGCTTTTTCCAGGTCCACATTGGTGGCGGCGATCACGCGCACATCGACCTGGGTGCTGCGGTGGCCGCCCAGGCGTTCCACCTCGCCGCTTTGCAGCACGCGCAGCAGCTTGGCCTGGGCGGCCAGGGGCAGTTCGCCCAGCTCGTCCAGCATCAGCGTGCCGCCATGGGCGCGTTCAAAGCGCCCTATGCGCGTGGCCGTGGCGCCGGTGAAGGCGCCTTTTTCGGCACCGAACAGCTCGCTCTCTATCAGGTCGGCGGGCAGGGCCGCGCAGTTCACGGCCACAAAGGGTTTGTCGGCGCGCGGGCTCATGGCATGCAGGGCGCGCGCAAAGCGTTCCTTGCCCACGCCGGTCTCACCCGTGAGCAACACGGTGACCTGGGTGGGAGCAGCCTTGGACAGCAGCTCCAGCGCGGCCTGAAAGGCGCGTGAATGGCCCAGCAAGGGGCCCTGGCTGTCGCAAGGGCCCAGGCCGGTACGCAAGGCCTCGACCTGGGACTGCAGCTCATCCAGGCGTACCAGCATGGAGTCGGGGTCGTAGTCGCGTGCGATCTGTTCACCATCGGGCCACTCATGTTGAAACCGGCCCTCTATCAGGCAGTGTGCGTGGCCGCAGGTGGAGCACTGCATTTCCTTGAAAAACACCGGGCGACGGAAGAACGCGCTGGAGTAACCCGAGGCATAGCCCAGCAGCATCCAGCACGAGGGCTGGTCCTGGGGACCCCATTCGCGCAAATGGATTTCCGCTTCCCAGCTGTGTTCCCAGCGCACCACGCATTGAAAGTGGCCCGCCTGCTCATCGGCCTCAAAGATTTCCGGCGTGGCGCGCACCGCACCCTCCAATCTGTGCAGCTGGGGCCCAACGGCAAACATCTCGAACAGGCTGGCCGTGGGCCGTATCTGGCGTGCCAGCAGCGCATCGCGCTCACCTGCGGCATAGCCGGCACGCAGCAGCAGGCGCCGCGTGTGATCGGGGCCCATGGTGTTCATCATTTCGCGGCGCAAGGCGTGAAGAGAGGCCAGGTGCAGCAGCAACATGCGCTGGCCCGAGAGCCAGATCAGTCCGTCTTCGGTGGAGAAGCGGACCTGGCTGCGCAAATCGGCATCGGAGGGTAAGGCGGGGGGAGTGTGGGGCATTAGAAAACTATCGATAAAACATTAAATTCTGGCTACGGGATTGACCCGCATCCCCTGCCTTGAACTGCTGGCGCAATTGATGAATTGCGAACCTTTGCATGGCGTGCTTGATCATTTGATCATGCTGCACTGCAGTAGGCATCGAAGCACTGCGGCTGCAGTCCTAGGGTTTGCCCGGAAATCACTGTTACCCAGCTTGCTCAAACACGTACAAATTTAGGGAGTAACCCTAGATTTATCGATATTTTCATGAACTGGCACGGGCTGTGCAATTGCAAAGGCCATAGACCCGCCAGGAGCCCCTCATGGAAACAAGCACTCTCGATCTTCCCGCCTGCGATCTCACGCGCCGCTCGGTGCGCGTGCTGCAAAAGCGCGCCAACGGTTTTGTGGACTTCGAGTTCTCCGTGGGCTGGCCCGAACTCACGGTGGAGCTGGCCATGACAGAGGCCGACTTTGAGGCTTTCTGCCAGGTCCAGAAAGCCAGGCTGGCCTGACCATCACTCACGCATCCCACGACAACACAGGAGACAAGCCCATGAATATCGAGCTTTCGGCGCGCGAGATACAGCCTCTGCGCCATACCTTTGCCCGCGTGGCAGCCTACACGGGAGACAAGCCCGCGTCGCGCTATCTGGAGGCCACGCTGGGCGTGCAGCCAACACATCACTTCCATTACCGGCCGCTGTGGGAACCAGAGTTCGAGCTGTTCGACACCGGCCGCACAGCGATCCGCATGGCCGACTGGAACGCGTTGCGCGATCCACGTCAGTACTACTACGCCACCTGGACCATGACTCGTGCCAAGCAGCAGGAGGCCATGGAAGCCAACTACCAGTTTGTGGAGTCGCGCAATCTGGCCGGCAAGATGTCCGATGCCCTGCGCGCTAAGGCCTGCGATGTATTGATGCCGCTGCGCCATGTGGCCTGGGGCGGCAATATGAACAACAGCCAGATCTGTTCACGCGGCTACGGTACGCCCTTCACGGCTCCGGCCATGATGCATGCCATGGACCATCTGGGTGTGGCCCAGTACCTCACGCGCCTGGGCCTGGTCATGGACGAGCCCGGCGTGCTTGAGGCCGGCAAGAACGACTGGATGCAACACCCGGCCTGGCAGCCGCTACGCCATCTGGTGGAAGACCTGCTTGTGGTGCAGGACCCCATGGAGCTGTTCGTGGCTCAGAACATGGTGCTGGACGGACTGCTCTATCCCCTGGTCTACAACCACTTCGTGGACGAGCGTGTCACGGTGCAGGGCGGCACGGCCGTGGCCATGCTCACGGCCTTCATGCCCGAGTGGCACACCGAGACCGCACGCTGGATCGATGCCGTGGTCAAGGTGGCTGCAGCCGAATCCGCAGACAACCGCAGCCAGCTGTCGCGCTGGTATCTGAGCTATGCCGACCATGCCGGCGTGGCACTGGCCGCCGTGGCCGAACTGGCCCTGGGTGAGCGTGGCGCGGCCGTGCTCAGCGAAGTCCGCCAAAGCCTGGATATCCGTGCCCGCAAGGCTGGTCTGGACATCTGAGGAGCAGCGCCATGAGCACATCTGCCAGCACCCCCGTCTCCAAGGTGTTCATCGCCTTTCAGGACAACGAGGAGTCGCGCCCCGTGGTGGACGCCATCCTCGCCGACAACACCCACGCCCAGGCCGTGTACTCGCCCGGTCTCGTGAAGATCGACGCCCCTGGCCGTCTGGTCATACGTCGCGCCAGCATTGAAGAACAGACCGGTCGCCCCTACGAGCTGCAGCAGCTCCAGATCAATCTGGTCACGCTGTCCGGCCATGTGGATGAGGACGACGACGAGTTCTCCCTGAGCTGGAACCAATAAGAGCTGCTCACCTAACACCACTAGAAAACGCCATCCAAGGAGACACCATGGACGCACCTGTAATCAAGAAAAAGCTGGGCCTCAAGGACCGCTACACCGCCATGACACGTGGCCTGGGCTGGGAGACCAGCTACCAGCCCATGGACAAGGTCTTCCCCTATGACAAGTTCGAGGGCATCAAGATCCACGACTGGGACAAGTGGGAAGACCCCTTCCGCCTGACCATGGACGCCTACTGGAAGTACCAAGGCGAAAAAGAGAAAAAGCTCTACGCCGTGATCGAGGCCTTTGCCCAGAACAACGGCCAGTTGGGCGTGACCGATGCGCGCTATCTCAACGCGCTCAAACTGTTCATTCAGGGCGTGGTGCCGCTGGAGTATTACGCCCACCGCGGCTTTGCCCATGCGGGCCGGCATTTCACCGGTGCGGGGGCACGCGTGGCGGCGCAGATGCAGTCCATCGACGAGCTGCGCCACTTCCAGACCGAGACTCATGCGCTGTCCAACTACAACAAGTACTTCAACGGCATGCACAGCTCCAGCCACTGGTTCGACCGGGTCTGGTTTCTGTCGGTGCCCAAGTCCTTTTTTGAAGATGCGCTGAGCGCAGGCCCGTTCGAGTTCCTCACGGCAGTGAGCTTCTCCTTCGAATATGTGCTGACCAATCTGCTGTTCGTGCCCTTTATGTCGGGCGCGGCGCATAACGGCGATCTGTCCACCGTGACCTTTGGCTTCTCGGCGCAAAGCGATGAGTCGCGCCATATGACACTGGGCATCGAATGCATCAAGTTCATGCTGGAGCAGGACCCGGGCAACGTGCCCATCGTTCAGCGCTGGATCGACAAGTGGTTCTGGCGCGGCTACCGCGTGCTGACCCTGGTGGCCATGATGCAGGATTACATGCTGCCCAAGCGCGTGATGAGCTGGAAGGAAGCCTGGGAGATGTATGCAGAGGAAAACGGCGGCGCTCTGTTCCGCGACCTGGCGCGCTACGGCATCCGCGAGCCCGCAGGCTGGAAGCTGGCCTGCGAAGGCAAGGACCACATCAGCCACCAGGCCTGGAATATCTTCTACAACTACACGGCGGCCGCACCTTTTCACACCTGGGTGCCCGGCGAGCAGGAGATGCAGTGGCTGTCCGAAAAATACCCGGACAGCTTTGATAGGCACTACCGTCCCCGCCTGGAGCACTACCGTGCCGAGCAGCAGGCCGGCAAGCGCTTTTACAGCAAGACCCTGCCCATGCTGTGCACCACCTGCCAGATCCCTATGGGCTTCACCGAGCCCGGTGACGCCACCAAGATCTGCTATCGCGAGTCCGACTACGAGGGCAACAAGTACCACTTCTGCAGCGACGGCTGCAAGCATGTCTTCGACGATGAGCCCGAGAAGTTTGTCCAGTCCTGGTTGCCCGTGCACCAGATTTACCAGGGCAACTGCTTCAAGCCCGACGTGGATCCCACGGCCGAAGGCTTTGACCCGCTGGCTGCCGTGCTGGACTGGTACGGCATGAATGCGGGCCGCGACAACATGGATTTTGAGGGTTCGGAGGATCAGCGCAATTTCGCGGCCTGGCGCGGCGATCCGCCACCGGCAACCTCGGCCAACAACGCAGCCAGTAGCGCTTCCGCCAACCCCAGCCAGGAGGCCCAGCCATGAGCGTCACCGCACTCAAGCCCTATCGCTTTCCCGCCAAGGATGTGCGCGAGAACTTTCCCGCGCCTCTGCTCTATATCGGCTGGGAAGACCACCTGATGTTCTGCTCGCCCGTGGCTCTGCCGCTGCCGGCCGATATGCCTTTCGGTGCGCTGAAGGCCGTGCTGCCCGATGTCTATGGCGCCCACCCCGACTTTGCACGCATCGACTGGAGCGAGGTGCAGTGGTTCAAGTCGGGCCAGCCCTGGTCGCCCGATGCGTCCAAGTCGCTGGCCGACAACGGCCTGGCGCACAAGGACGTGATCCGCTTTCGCACTCCGGGCCTGATCGGCATCCAAGGCTCCTACAGCTAACCACCCTGGCGGTTGCTGCGCTGGCCTGGCCGGTGCTGCAGGAATGAGAGCGAGACGATATGAGCTACCAACTGACCTTAGAACCCCTGGGCGCCTCGATTGAAGTAGAGGAAGGCCAGACCCTGCTGGACGCCGCGCTGCGCCAGGGCATTTACATTCCTCATGCCTGCGGCCACGGCCTGTGCGGCACCTGCAAGATCCAGGTTTGCGACGGCGATGTGGACCACGGCGCAGCCAATCCCTTCGCGCTGATGGACATGGAGCGCGAGGACGGCATGACGCTGGCCTGCTGCGCCACGCTGCAGTCCGACGCCACCATCGAGGCCGATTTCGAGGATGAGCCCGACGCGCAAATCATCCCCGTGCGCGACTTCGCGGCTGCGGTGGTGCGCATCGTCGATCTGACGCCCACCATCAAGGCTCTGCACCTGCGCCTGGACCAGCCCATGCGCTACCAGGCGGGCCAGTATGTGCAGCTGCGCATACCCGGTCTGAGCAAGGAGCAGGGCGGTTCGCGCGCTTTTTCCATCGCGAACGCGCCTGGCGCCGATGGCTGCGCCCAGGAGATCGAGCTCAATGTGCGCCTAGTGCCGGGCGGTGAGGGAACGGGCTGGCTACACAAGCATTTGAGCGAAGGTGACAGCCTGCAGCTGGCCGGGCCCTATGGGCGCTTTTTTGTGCGCCATTCGGCACGCCAACCCATGGTCTTCATGGCCGGGGGCTCGGGGCTTTCCAGTCCGCGCGCCATGATTTTGGAGCTGCTGGCCAATGGTTGCGAGCAGCCCATCACCTTGGTCTATGGCCAGCGCTCGCGAGAGGAGCTGTACTACGACGACGAGTTTCGCGCCCTGGCCGCGCAGCACCCGCATTTCACCTACATCCCCGCGATATCTGGCGATGACTGCGGGGATTGGCAAGGCGCACGTGGCTTTGTGCACGAGGCTGCGCAAGCCCATTTCCAAGGCGGCTTTGCGGGTTGCAAAGCCTATCTGTGCGGGCCACCACCCATGGTCGAGGCCTGTATTTCCACCCTGATGCAGGGCCGGCTGTTTGAGCGCGACATCTACACCGAGAAATTCCTCTCGGCCGCCGATGCGCAAGGCGCGCGCAGCCCCTTGTTCAAGCGTGTCTGAGGCCGCCATGCCAGCCATGCAAAACGTGCAAGTCAGCGTGGAGCAAACCGGCGATACCTATGCCTGCGGCACCCACGAAAGCCTGCTGAGTGGCATGTTGCGCCTGGGGCGCAAAGGCATTCCGGTGGGCTGCGTCAACGGCGGCTGCGGCGTCTGCAAGGTGCAGGTGCTCGAAGGTGCGGTACGCCATCTGGGTCCCGTGAGCTGTGCCCATGTGAGCGATCTCGAACGCGATCAGGGCTACACCCTGGCCTGCCGTGTAGCCCCGCTGGAGGCCGTGCGCATTGCGGTGGCACAGCGCCTGCACAAACCATTTTTTCTGCGGGCGGCCTCCCCGGCGCCCACAACCCACGGCACACCAACAAGCAACTAAGGAGACAAACATGGGTGTAATGCGAATCGGCCACGCTAACTTGCGCGTGATGGACATGGATGCTGCGCTCAAGCACTACGAAAACGTGCTGGGCATGAAGGTCATGCTGCGCGATGCAGCGGGCAATGTCTACCTCAAATGTTGGGACGAGTGGGACAAGTACTCCCTCATCCTCACGCAAAGTGATCGCGCCGGCCTCAATCATGTGGCCTACAAGGTGCAAAACGATGCCGACCTCGACAGCCTGCAGGCACGCATCGAGGCCTGGGGTGTGAAGACCACCATGCTGCCAGAAGGCAGCCAGCCCACGGTGGGCCGCATGCTGCAGTTCGATCTGCCCAGCGGCCATGAGATGCGTCTGTACGCCAAGAAGGAGTGCGTGGGCACGGACGTGGGCTCTCTGAACCCCGACCCTTGGCCCGATGGTCTCAAGGGCGCAGGTGCGCACTGGATAGACCACTGCCTGCTGATGTGCGAGATGAATCCCGAGGCCGGTATCAACACCGTGGAGGACAACACCCGTTTCATGGCAGAGTGCATGGACTTCTTCCTGACCGAGCAGATTCTGGTCGGCCCCGAAGGCAATATGCAAGCCGCGACCTGGATGGCGCGCTCCACCACGCCGCACGACATCGCCTTTGTGGGCGGCCCCACCTCGGGCCTGCACCACATTGCCTTCTTTCTGGACTCCTGGCACGACGTGCTCAAGGCTGCCGACGTCATGGCCAAGAACAAGGTGCGCATCGACGTGGCTCCCACGCGCCATGGCATCACGCGCGGCGAGACGATTTACTTCTTCGACCCCAGCGGCAACCGCAACGAGACCTTTGCCGGTCTGGGCTATCTGGCCCAGCCCGATCGCCCTGTGACCACCTGGAGCGAGGACCGTCTGGGCAGCGGCATCTTCTATCACACGGGTGAGCTTGTGGCGTCGTTTACGGATGTGTACACCTGAGCATTCCCTGAGGCGTAGACGCGCCTTTCCCCTCTCAGGCTTCGCCGGAGGGGGCGACAGCCTCACTGCGGGGCGGCGCGTCCGGCGTAGGTCCTTGCTCGCTATTCCAGGCGAAAGGGACGTGGCATGCGACATGTGGAAATTATTTGCGCTGAGCCCCTGCCTTTGCTCCCTCGCCCCTTTGGGGAGAGGGTGGGCGTGAGAGGTTGCTGGCCAAGGCGTAGAGCACATGCGTGGTGCATGACCCCCCGAGACATCTGTGAACCCACCTGAAAGATAGAAATGAACCACAAGATTGCATCTGCTGCCCTGGCCCTGCTGGGTACGCTGGCAGCCTCGGCCGTGCAGGCCGAAGGCCATTACGTCCCCGGTGTGGAGGGCATGCAAGGCCCTAGCGTGCCGCCGCCCGGCGTGTACTACCTAGGCTATATGGTGAACTACAGCATCGACGATTTCCGCGCGCCGGGCAGCAGCGACAGCCTGCCCGGCCACAACCGTGGAACCGTGACCGCCCTGGCCAACCGTTTTGTCTGGATCACCAACTACAAGCTGCTCGGTGCCGACTACGGCATGGAAGCCATCGTGCCGGTGATGCGTACCTCACTCACGGTGAATGCGGCCGGCATTTCCGATAGCCGTTCGGGCGTGGGCGACGTTTATCTGGGGCCGCTGGTGCTGGGCTGGCATGGCCCGCAGTGGGACGCTGTGGCAGGTGCCGGTATCTGGCTGGATTCGGCCAGCAGCCGCGATCCGGCTTCGCCGGGCAAGGGTTACAAAAGCACCATGCTCACCGGTGGCCTGACCTATTACTTTGACGCTGCCAAGACCATTTCGGCCTCGGGTCTGATGCGTTTTGAGCGCAACGGCAAGAACGATATGGGCTTTCGCAACGGCAACCAGGTGACGCTGGAGTGGGGTCTGGGCAAGCATTTTGGTGCCGTGCAAGCCGGCCTGGTGGGTTACAGCCAGTGGCAGATCAGCGATGACAAAGGCCCGGGTGCCACGAGCCAGCATTCCTCGCGCCATGCACTGGGCGCAGAGCTGGTCTACCCGGTGCCGGGTGCAGGTGTGTTCCTCAAGGGCGCGGTCTACAAGGAAGTCAGCGCCACGGCCGGCACGGGGGCCCTGCCCAAGGGGTCGCTGGTGCGCTTCACAGTAGTCAAAGCATTTTGAGGAGGCTTGACATGCTGGACTCACTGATGGTTTCTCAGCCCGTGATCCGCACCGACGCCGCCTTGCGCGCCGTGGGTGCGGCCGTAGCCAAGGCCGTGGAATTGGGCGTGCGTGTCAATGTGGCCGTGGTGGATGCGGCTGGGGTGCAGGCCGCGTTTGTGCGCATGACGGGCGCACCCCTGCACTCCATGGACATCGCCACGGACAAGGCCTATACGGCCGTGAGCTTTGGCCTGCCCACGGGCCAGTGGAATGAGGCCTTGGCCCAGCATTCGCTGGCTGTGCGCCAGGGCCTGGTACTGCGACCGCGCTTTGTGGGCTTTGGCGGTGGGCGGCCCATAGTGGTGGAGGGCGCACGCATTGGCGGCATCGGGGTGTCCGGCGGCAGCGAACAGCAGGACGAGATCATTGCCGAGGCCGGCCTGCAGGCCCTGGGCCTAGTTGAGGACCAGCAAGGTGGCTAGAGCCTGGCGCCTGCCAGCCCCTCCAGGCCTAGGTTTTGCCCTGGCCCGCAAAGGTGCGCACCATGTCCAGAAAGGCAGCCAGCACCGGCGATGCATCGTCGCTGCGGTACAGGCAGCTGAGCTCGATGTCACGCAAGTGGTGCGAGTGCAGCGGCCGGTATTCCACGCCGGGCAGGCGCAAGCTGGTGGCCGAACGCGTGGTGATGCAGGCGCCAAAACCGCCTGCAACCAAAGCCACGCAGGTCAGCACATCTTCCACCGACTGGGCCACGTTCAGACGCAGGCCCTCGCGGTGGAAGGCATTGCTGACTTCCTGGGCCAGGCCATGCAAAGAGAGATTGGGGTAGAGGATCATGGGCTCGTTGTCGAGCTCGGACAGTGTGACCTCTTCGCGCGCGCACAGCCTGTGCGTGGCGGGCAGGCCCACGACCAGGGCTTCTTTGAGCACGGTCTGCACGCCTATGCCAGGTTCTGCAGGCACCAGCCGGTTGAAGCCAATCGTGATTCTGCGTTCGCGCAGCGCCTGCAGTTGCTCGTCCTTGGTCTGGTTGTGCAGCGCTATGCGCACCTCGGGCCTGGCCTGGTGAAACGCCGCCAGCAGGCGCGGAATCACGTCCAGCACGCCGGAGCCAAAAATGCCCACGTCCAGCTGGCCAGTCAGCCCCTGACCGGCTCTTTGCGTGCGCTCGCGGGCGCGGTCGGCCAGCGACAGGATGTTGGGCACCTCGTCCAGCAGGGTCTGGCCTGCCTCCGTCAGCTCCACGCCCTTGGAGGTGCGCACAAACAACTCGGTGCCCAGCTCCTCTTCGATGGCGCGTATCTGCCGCGTCAGCGGTGGCTGGGCCATGTGCAGCCGGGCCGCGGCTCGGCCGAAATTCAGCTCCTCTGCCAGCGCCAGAAAGTACCTCATCTGCCTCAAGTCCATGGGGTGGCTCCTTGATACCTTTTGGGTATCTATTTTGGAAAATTCAGTATTGGACAGTATTGAACACCGAATTTATCGTTGCTGCAAAAGCATGCGTGACAGGAAGAAAACCATGAAAGACATCCAGAACTTCATCAACGGTGCCTACGTTTCCACGGGGCGCAGCTTCGACAAGCACTCACCGCTCACGGGCAAGGTGATTGCCAAGGTGCATGAGGCCGGCCGCAACGAAGTCGATGCCGCCGTGACTGCAGCGCGCACTGCGTTGAACGGACCCTGGGGCCGTATGAGCGTGGCCGAGCGCGTGGAAAAACTCTATGCCGTGGCCGATGGCATCAACCGCCGCTTCGAGGAGTTTCTGGCCGCCGAATGTGCGGACACGGGCAAGCCGCGCAGTGTGGCCAGTCATATCGACATTCCGCGTGGTGCGGCCAACTTCAAGATCTTTGCCGACGTGGTCAAGAACGTGCCCACCGAGTTCTTCGAAATGGCCACGCCGGACGGGCGTGGTGCGATCAACTACGGCCACCGTGGCCCGGTGGGCGTGGTGGGCGTGATCTGCCCCTGGAATCTGCCCTTGCTGCTGATGACCTGGAAGGTAGGCCCGGCCCTGGCCTGCGGCAACACCGTGGTGGTCAAGCCTTCCGAGGAATCGCCCCAGACTGCAGCCCTGCTGGGCGAGGTCATGAACGAGGCTGGCATTCCGCCTGGCGTCTACAACGTGGTCCATGGTTTCGGCCCCGATTCGGCCGGCGAGTTCGTCACCAGCCATCCCGGCGTGGATGCCATCACCTTCACCGGCGAGACGCGCACTGGCGAGGCCATCATGAAGGCTGCGGCCAAGGGCGCGCGCCCCGTGAGCCTGGAGATGGGGGGCAAGAACGCCGCCATCGTCTTTGCCGACTGCGATTTCGACGCGGCCATCGATGGCACGTTGCGCTCGGCCTTTGTCAACAGCGGCCAGGTCTGCCTGGGCACGGAGCGCGTCTATGTGGAGCGCCCGATTTACGAACGCTTTGTGGCCGCGCTGAAGCAGCAGATCGAGGGTTGGAAGATCGGCGTGCCAGAAGACGATGACACCAAGCTGGGCCCGCTGATCAGCAAGGAGCACCAGGCCAAGGTGCTGTCGTATTACCAACTGGCGGTGCAGGAAGGCGCCACCGTGGTCACCGGCGGCGGCATGCCTGACCTGGGGGCCCAGTATGCGGACGGCGCCTGGGTGCAGCCCACGATATGGACCGGCCTGCCCGAGACGGCACGCGTCATCAAGGAAGAGATCTTTGGTCCCTGCTGCCATATCGCCCCCTTCGATACCGAAGAAGAGGTGCTGACCAAGGCCAATGACAACGTCTACGGCCTGGCCAGCGCCATCTGGACGCAAGACCTGGCCCGCGCCCACCGCGTGGCCCAGCGCATGCATGTGGGCATTTCCTGGGTCAACAGCTGGTTTCTGCGCGATCTGCGCACGCCTTTTGGCGGTGCCAAGCAATCGGGCATCGGCCGCGAAGGCGGTGTGCATTCGCTGGAGTTCTATACCGAGCTCAAGAACGTTTGCATAAAGCTTTGACCACATCAACCCCTGAGGCGCTGTGAGCCTGCCCCAAGGGGGGGAGACACCCTCGGTGCGGGGCGGCGCGGCCGGCTCAGGCCCTTCCTCGGTGTCTCCGAGTTGGGCTGCGCCAGTTTCACAACGCGAGTCCCGGACATGAAGACCATCTGCCAATTTTCTGAGATTTTTTATGAACGCTGAACTGCACCAGACCCTGGGCGACGAACTCCACGCCGCCCTGTGCGGGCGCCAGGCCATCGAGCCGCTGAGCGCGCGCCACCCCGAGATCACCATCGCCGACGCCTACGCCATACAGCAGCGCATGCTGGCGCGCCGCCTGGAGGCGGGTGAGCGCGTGGTTGGCAAGAAGATAGGCGTGACCTCCAGGGCCGTGATGGACATGCTGGGCGTGTTCCAGCCCGACTTTGGCTGGCTCACCGATGGCATGGTCTTCAACGAAGGTGAGGCCGTATCGGCGAGCAGCCTGATACAGCCCAAGGCCGAGGGCGAGATCGCCTTTTTGCTCAAGAAAACGCTCCAGGGCCCGGGCGTGACGGCAGCCGATGTGCTGGCCGCCACCGAGGGGGTGATGGCCTGTTTCGAGATCGTCGACTCCCGCATCAGCGACTGGAAGATCAAGATCCAGGACACCGTGGCCGATAACGCCAGCTGCGGCGTCTTTGTGCTGGGAGATCGCCTGGTCGACCCGCGCGATGTGGACCTGGGTACCTGCGGCATGGTTCTGGAGAAAAACGGCGAGATAGTGGCCACGGGCGCGGGCAGCGCGGCCCTGGGCCATCCGGCCAATGCCGTGGCCTGGCTGGCCAACACCCTGGGCGCCCACGGCATTGCGCTGGAGGCCGGGGAAGTCGTGCTCTCCGGCTCGCTGGCCGCCATGGTGCCGGTCAAGGCCGGGGACAACTTGCGCGTTTCCATTGGCGGCATCGGCGGTTGTTCCGTCCGATTTATATGACCCCCCTGAGTCGCCTCGCGCCTTCCCCTCGAGGGGGACGACAGCCTCGCGGCGGAGCGGCCCTAGCTCGCTGTCCCTGACCTGGGCCCCGCCAGTTCAAAGCTTGGCGCGCTGAGATAAGTCGGCAGCAACACATAAGCAATTTCTGTGGAGACAAAAGATGAGTCAAAAAATCAAATGCGCGCTGATCGGGCCGGGAAATATCGGCACCGACCTGTTGGCCAAGCTGCAGCGCAGCCCCGTGCTGGAGCCGGTGTGGATGGTGGGCATAGACCCCGATTCCGATGGCTTGAAGCGGGCGCGTGAAATGGGCATCAAGACTACGGCTGAGGGCGTGGATGGACTGCTGCCGCATATGCACGTCGATGGCGTGCAAATCGTGTTCGACGCCACCAGCGCCTATGTGCATGCCGAGAACTCGCGCAAGGTCAACGAACGAGGTGCGCTGATGATTGACCTCACGCCGGCGGCCATAGGCCCTTTCTGCGTGCCCCCGGTCAACCTGATACAGCACCTGGGCAGCGGCGCCATGAATGTGAACATGGTCACCTGCGGAGGGCAGGCCACCATCCCCATGGTGGCGGCGGTGAGCCGCGTGCAGGCCGTTGCCTATGGCGAGATCGTGGCCACCGTGTCCTCCAAGTCCGTGGGGCCGGGCACGCGCAAGAACATTGACGAATTCACGCGCACCACGGCAGGTGCGGTGGAGAAGGTGGGCGGTGCCAAAAAAGGCAAGGCCATCATCGTCATCAACCCGGCCGAACCCCCTTTGATGATGCGCGACACCGTGCACTGCCTGACCGAGGACGAGCCCGACCAGGCCGCCATCACCGCCTCCATCCACCAGATGCTGGCCGAGGTGCAGAAATACGTGCCCGGCTACCGCCTGGTCAACGGCCCGGTGTTTGACGGCAAACGCGTCTCCGTCTTCCTCGAGGTCGAGGGCCTGGGCGACTACCTGCCCAAGTACGCGGGCAATCTGGACATCATGACCGCCGCTGCCGCGCGCACGGCCGAGATGTTCGCCGAACAAATGCTGGCCGGCAAGCTCACGCTCGCACCCGTGGCCCCTATAGCCGCCTGAAGGAGAGGCAACATGGAACTCAAAGGCAAGAAGATCACCGTCCACGACATGACGCTGCGTGACGGCATGCACCCCAAGCGCCATCTGATGACGCTGGAACAGATGAAGAGCGTGGCGCAGGGCCTGGATGCGGCCGGCGTGCCGCTGATCGAGGTCACGCACGGCGACGGCCTGGGCGGAGCCTCGGTGAACTACGGCTTTCCCGCGCATAGTGACGAGGAATACCTGTCCACCGTGATCCCGCTGATGAAGCAGGCCAAGGTCTCGGCCCTGCTGCTGCCCGGCATAGGCACCGTGGACCACCTGCAGATGGCGCATGAGCTGGGCGTGACCACCATCCGGGTGGCCACGCATTGCACCGAGGCCGATGTGAGCGAGCAGCACATCACCGCCGCACGCAAGCTGGGCATGGACACCGTGGGCTTTCTGATGATGGCGCATATGAACAGCGCCGAAGGTCTGGTCAAGCAGGCCAAGCTGATGGAGGGCTATGGCGCCAACTGCGTCTATGTGACTGACTCGGCAGGCTATCTGCTGCCCGACCAGGTCAAGGAACGCATTGCCGCCGTGCGCGCAGCGCTCAAGCCCGAGACTGAGCTGGGCTTTCACGGCCACCACAACCTGGCCATGGGCGTGGCGAATTCCATCGCCGCGGTGGAAGCCGGCGCCAACCGCATCGATGCGGCGGCTGCAGGCCTGGGCGCCGGTGCGGGCAACACCCCCATGGAAGTGCTGGTGGCCGTGTGCGAGCGCATGGGAATTGAGACCGGCGTCGATGTCTGGAAGATCCAGGATGTGGCCGAAGATCTGGTCGTGCCGCTGATGGACTTCCCCATTCGCGTGGACCGCGACGCGCTGACCCTGGGCTATGCGGGCGTGTACGGCAGCTTTTTGCTGTTCGCCAAGCGGGCCGAGAAGAAGTACGGTATTTCTGCGCGTGATCTGCTGGTCGAGCTGGGCCGGCGCGGCATGGTCGGCGGCCAGGAAGACATGATCGAAGACACGGCGCTGACCATGGCGCGTGCGCGCGGGATCAAGGTCGCAGCATGAAGCGCCGCGCCCTGCTCAATGCATCGGCGGCCTGGAGCCTAGCACAGTCCACCCAGGCCTCTGCGGCCGATGATGGCAGCGCGCTGCGCATTGCCATCATCTCGCACGACACCAGGGCGCTCGCGGCCTTTGCGCGATGCCAAGGTATCCATGGTCACGGGCGTGCTGCCGCCGCACATGGCGATCGCATTTCACGCAGCTGCACACGAGGTCGGCTACCAGCCACGCATGCTCTCCCTGGCCAAGGCCTTTGCATTTACGGACGCCGTGGGCCAGATCGATCAGCCGAGTCTTGCGCTGACCAACGAAGTCTGGTGGTCGCCGGCCTGGCCTTTCAGCTCGGGCTATACCAGCGCGAGTTCGGCCCAGGTGGCGTGAGAGTACGAGACGCGCACCGGCAAGCCCTGGGCGCAGACGCTGAGCTTTTCCCATGCCATGGTCGATCTGGCCGTGCAGTCCGCGTCAAGGCCAGGACCGTGGTCGGGCCGCTGAGCTTCTCAGGCCGCTTGCCCCGCCGCAAGGTCTGCTCCACACCCACAGTGGGCGGTCAATGGCTGAATAACGCACAGGGGCGCTGGGTGCTGGAAGTCGTGGACAACACGCGCTCGCCCCTCATTCCCGTCACGGCCGAGCTCACCCTGGGTCAGACCTGAGCAGGCCTTGCCCGTCCATTCATTTTCGATATTCGGAGCACCACATGGCACTTTACCCCGCCACCATTGAACAACTGGCCGAGCACCTGGAGAACTGCGAGCTGCAGGCCCACGATACCTTGAAGATCACCGACGCCCATCCCGATATGGACTGGGACGATGCCTACGCCATTCAGGCCGCCATCCTGGCGCGCAAGCTGGCGCGCGGCGCGCGCGTGGTGGGCCTCAAGGCCGGGCTGACCTCGCACGCCAAGATGAAGCAAATGGGTGTCACCGATCCGGTGTTCGGCTTTCTGGTGGACTACTTCAGCGTGCCTGATGGCGGCACGGTCAAGACCTCGGAGCTGATCCACCCCAAGGTGGAGCCCGAGATCGCCTTTGTGCTCAAGCATGCGCTCAAAGGGCCTGGCTGCCACATCGGAGCCGTGCTGGCCGCCACTGACTTTGTGATGCCCGGCATCGAGGTCATTGACAGCCGCTACCGCGACTTCAAGTTCGACCTCAAGAGCGTGGTGGCCGACAACACCTCGGCCGCGCGCTTTGTGGTCGGCGGCCAGCCCGTGCGTCCCGATGCCCTGGACCTGCGCACCGTGGGCCTGGTGCTGGAGAAAAACGGCCAGCCCGTGGCCATGGGTGCCGGTGCGGCGGTGCTGGGCCACCCAGCAGCGGCCATTGCCATGCTGGCCAACCACCTGGGCCGGCGTGGTCAGGAAATTCCGGCGGGCAGCCTGATTCTGTCGGGCGGCGCTACCGAGGCCATGGCGGTGACCGCTGGCGACCATGTTTGCTTGCGCGTGCAGGGGATGGGCAGTACCTCGATTCAGTTCACCTCCTAAGCCGCTTCGCGTCGTCCCCCTCTCTCTTCGGGAGGGGGACGATGCCCTCGCTACGGGGCGGCCTGTGCTCGGAGTCCCAGGCCTGAGCCGCACCGGGCTTTGAGGCATTTGGGATTTGAGCCAGAGCGGGCTTGTAAAGCAGGAGGGCGCTTGAACCCGCACCACAACGGGAAGGCTGCGCTTCAGGCAAGGGATTGCAACAGCGCTAAGAGCTGTCTTGGCGCCTCCAAATGATGCGCACCATCAAGTTTTTTCAGAACGACAACGGAGACAAGCAATGCAAAGAAGAGAGTTGATGACAGCGGTCGCCATGGCTGCCGTGGCCGTGGGCCTGCCCGGGCGCGCCCTGGCGCAGGCCGGTTATCCCACGCGCCCGGTGCGCATGATCGTGCCGTTTCCTGCGGGCGGCCCCACGGACGTCATGGGCCGCGCGGCTGCCAAGGCCATGTCCGACAAGCTGGGCCAGCCCTTTGTGGTGGAGAACAAGGCAGGGGCCGGCGGCAATATCGGCACGGACGCCGTGGCCAAAGCCGCAGCCGACGGCTACACCATAGGGCTCACAGCCATCAGCAGCCTGGCCATTGCGCCCCACCTGTACAACAGCGTGCCTTTTGATGTGGAGAAGGACTTGCGTCCCATCTCCCTGGTCGGCACCACGCCCTGCGCGCTGGTGATCAACCCGGGCGCGCCGTTCTCCGACCTCAAGGGCATGGTGGCCTATGCCAAGGCCAATCCCGGCAAAGTGAATTACGCGACCTCGGGCATTGGCACTAGCAACCATCTGGCGGCCGAATTGCTGCAGTCCGTGGCCGGCATCCAGCTGATCAATGTGCCCTACAAGGGCTCGAGCCAGATCGTGCCCGACCTGCTGTCGGGCACGGTAATGATGAGCATGGAAAGCTCGCTGGCCACGACCTTGCAGCACATCAAGGCTGGCAAGCTGCGGGCCATTGCCGTGACCTCGCCCCAGCGCTCCAAGGCCTTGCCCGATGTGCCCACTGTGGCCGAGTCGGGCTACCCCGGCTTCGAGGTCGAGACCTGGTTCGGCCTGGTCGCGCCGGCCGCTACGCCCCAGGCCGTGATCACCAAGCTGCACCAGGCCTGGGAGGTCGGTGCCAGGACGGGCGAGGTACAGCAGGCCTTTGACAACATCTCGGGCAATCTGCGCGTCAACACGCCCCAGCAGTTCGCCGATTTCATCCGCGCTGAGAACAAGCGCTGGGGAGACTTGATTCGCAAGCTGGGAATTAAAGCGTAAGTACCCCCTGAGCTCCTGCGCGGTCTTCTCCTATCTCTTTTTGGGTGGGGCCACGCTCCCTCCCGTCCCCAGGTGGGCCAGGGAGGTTTTGGGCGCTGTGCCCTGGGCCTGGGCTTTGCTACCTCATCCTTTGGGATGAGGGGCTGCCCACCAAGCGCAGCGCAATCGATAACTGATGGAAAAAGGTGCCATATGCCATTCGCACAAATCTACATGCTGGAAGGCCGCAGCGAGGAACAGAAAAAGGCGGTGATCGAAAAGGTTACCCGGGCCCTGGTCGAGGCCGTTGGCGCTCCCTCCGCCAATGTGCGGGTCTGGATACACGATGTGCCCAAGGAGAACTGGGGCATTGCCGGCGTCAGTGCCAAAGAACTGGGGCGCTGACCGGACGGAGGTTCAACCTCTCTTGATCGCCTCGGTCTTAAATTTTTCAGGATAAATCGACCAGAGTCTGTAGATGGTTCAAAGCCTCCTATTTCCGTTCCAATAGGAGCACCTGGATGTACGGCCCCGGGAAGTCATGGTGCATTCTTCAGCCTGGAACAGCAGAAGGCACTATGGCAATCCGCCTGTATGGCAGCGCCCGCACAACGCCGCGTAGCTGCTGGCGTCAATGTCCGGATGGCCGTTATGGAGCGGTGACCGATAGGTCGCGATGCGGCTACGAACAGCGGCAATCGCTGTACAGCAGTAGTAGATCAACGAGGCTTGAGCGGGTGCAATGGGTCGATAGCTGCCTTGGAACACTGGCGACTCTCGGTTGCGGCCATTGTCAGCCTGCGACCTGAACGACAGCTAACGCGGTTGGCTGACACTGGTGCGGCTGGATATGATGTATCAATAGCCACCCGCTCCGAAACTGGGAAGCTGTGGTTACCTGGGCAGGAAGACGGCCTCGCATCCAGCATGCAGCTCCTGGACGAACTGTTGACGTCGCTCGCCAACGCCTGAAGATTCCCTCTCAACACAGACCTTGAAAGTCTCAAATGTCCAAGAAAATCTTCGTCAATCTGCCCGTCACTGACCTGCTGAAGGCCAAGTCCTTCTATGAAGCAATCGGCGCCGTCAACAACCCGCAGTTCAGTGACAACACCGCCGCCTGCATGGTCGTCTCCGACAGCATCTACGTGATGCTGCTCACCCACTCGAAGTGGGCCACGTTCACCCAAAAGCCTATCGTCGACGCCCATGCTGCCAGCGAAGTCATGTTGTGCCTGAGCGCCGACGACCGCGCGGCCGTCGACAGCATGGTTGAGGCCGCTTCTGCTCACGGCGGCAAGGCGGACGTGAACCCCTTGCAAGAACACGGCTTCATGTATGGGCGCAGCTTCGAGGATGTAGACGGCCACATCTGGGAAATCATGTTCATGGACATGAGCCAGATGCCTCAAGGCTGACGCAACCTCGACCATCGGCAACGCCTGCTTATGGACGTCTTCTAGTCTGCCTGCGCGGCAATGAATGATGCAGGCCGCCTGTTCAGGCCGGTAGCACTGGTTTATGGACTTCGCTGACAGCCTGACTTCTCCGGCAGGGATCGCATATCGGGGTGTCCGCTTCCTGGCATATCCGTGTGCTCACACTATCGGCCAGAAGCGAACCTCCGAGCGCAGCTTTACAGGCCCCCATTTTCACTGCCTGCAACGGCTCATCGCTTCAGTTGACGTGAATACGTCAGCAATATTGAATCGAACCTGGAACAGTCAATCACTTTTGTTGACAGGTACTCTTGAGCGCCCTTGGATATATCGTTAACGATGATCGCCCTGGCTGCTGTCTGATCATCTTTTGACACGCCTTGCTTGCTTACTTGCTTCTCGATAGCTACAAGCGCTGCCGAAAAAAGGACTCCACTCTTATTCAGCCAGTTGTCATAGGATTGGTTGGTCGGTATGCCTTGCCCCTCGCAATACGCAGAGCTATGCTTGGCAAGCTCAAGAACCTGGAGCTTTTGCACAGCCTCTGAAAACGACATGGCTTGCGTGGCACTAAAGAAGAAAATCGTTGATATCGCGAGAAAAGATGTTGTCATTTTTAGCGACAGATTGAAAGATCAAGGGCTCACCCGACCTCATGGAAAAGAGTGCTGACTAATGCGATCAAGGATTTTCGATGAGCGAAGTAATTGCCTTGCTGCTGTGGTGCTGTATCGATTTTGTGCTGATATTTACTGGAAAAATCGTTGTCGCCATTGCAAGCTTCGGTCAATGGCGTGGAGAGAAGCTGCGCAGCAGTGAAGGACGTCTATATAGCGGAGCAGGAGCACTTTGGTTCAAGCGCGATGGGCAGAGAGTCGTCACCGCCACAGGTTTGCTGTTTGTCGGAGTGCTGTTCTATGTGCTACTTGCACTGATATCTTTTTGGTATTTTTCTAGAAAATAGCTGATTGCAACGCATCTACAGGGAATTCCGCAGTCCGGTCATGAACAGATTGCCAATCAGGAGCACATGTCGGCATCTGAGCAGGTAAATGCCGCGTTGATTTTCGGAAGCTGGCCGTGTCCTGCCGGTGCCACGTTCAAGATCACTCCGTTCAAGCCTTCAGGTATCGCGTACCGCTACAAAAGAAATCTTTCAAGTCAGAGACAAAGCATGTGAAGACACTTGGCGGACTAGCCGTGCTCTGTCATGCCGTGTTTAGTTCAAGTGAGGTCTCACATGAACGCTTTGGTCATCGCTCTTGTCACTATCCTGCCCTTCGCTGGCATTACTTTCGCTCTGTATCGAGCGCTCCAGCATGAAGTAAATCAGCAAAGAATCGCACCTCTTCTTGCCAGCTTCATAGTGTGGTTCGCAGTGCTGTGCCTGCCGTGGCTGCTTACTTTTCTCTGGGCGCTTATCGCGGCTTACATTTTTCAGAGTCTTATTGCTTTGCAAACCGCCGCATGGGATGTTGGCCTTGCCATATCGCTTTATTTCGGAATGTGTTTGTCGTATCCAGTCGGCGTATTGGCTGCAAGTCTCATCACCTGGCGATTTCTCAACCAGCCACCTCATAGGCCTTTCGAAAGCACAAGCTGACCCCCGCTTTACGACACGGGACTCACCACTATGGGTCGATCTACGATTGGCACAGCCTGGTTATAGGCTGGCATTGAAAAAGTCATACCAAGCGACTGCGTGCACTCGAAAAGACTCGACTTTGAGTCCGGTGCGCCACTTGGGTCCTAGACCTTTGTACGTGGTCTTGGGTCCGTGGGAGGGCTTCCCGATCCAGCCAACCGTAGCTGTATCAATTCCAGCAGCGCCCGGACACGCGCAGTCACGGAATGGCGATGGCTGTATGCCCCCAGCAATTGCAGTGGCGCGGGACACAGGTCCAGTGGTACCTCCTGCAATCGGCCCGTAGCAAGGTCTTCCTGGCAGGGATAAGCCGCCACAATCGCGAAGCCGATGCCTTGCCGTGCGCCTGCCACGGCCAGTTCTCCGCTGTTGACGCGGTAGCGGCTGCGGACCGGCACCTTGACGATTTCGCCCGCAGCGTCCTGAAACTGCCAGGGCTGGCCCTTCAGCGCACTGAGGGTGGTGATGCAGGGCAGAGACTTCAACTCGCGCACATGGCGTGGCATGCCGGTCCTGGCCAGCAAGGAGGGGGCGGCAACCACGATGCTGGGCAGTGTGGCGAGTTCGCGGGTGATGAAAGCACTGTCCTCCTGATGGCCCCGGTGGAAGACGATGGAAAGATCGACGTCCTCTCGAAGCACCTCCAGCCCGGTCATCCGGGTATCGCATTCGAGTTCGATACCTGGATGGAGGCTACAGAATTCGGCGAGGATGGGAGCCAGCAGCCTTGGCGCCTCCCCAGGCATGCACATCTTCAGGGGACCGCGCAGTTCGCGCTGTACCGCGCCAAGCTCTTCCTGCGTGGAGAGCAGGGTGTCGAGCAAGGGCTTTGCTCGTTCGTAGAGCAGTCGACCGGCTTCCGTCATGCGCAGATGGCGGGTGCTTCGCTCCAGCAGGCGTGTGCCGAGCCTGCGCTCCAGTGCGGCAACGTGGCGGCTGACGTTGGACGAAGGCATGGCCAATAGACGCGATGCGCCAGCAAAGCTCTGCTCATCAACAACTGCCGCATAGACACGGACAGTATTCAGATCGAGTGCATCGCGCATTGATTATCCCGCTTGAGGTATGAAAACGTCCCAATTCTGCATGCTAGTTCTCTGTGGTGGCGAAATCTAAGATGCCCTTTTGCCCGATGTGACGCGGTGGACCGTGCACCGGGCACTGTATGAGCAAGGAGAGCTGCAGCGTGGAAATTGGAATACTTGGCGCCGGCATTGCGGGCCTGAGCGTGGCACTGGCATTGCGCCAGCGGGGTTACAGCCCTCGGGTCTATGAGCGCCGTGGGGTGCCCTCAACCATGGGGGCCGGCGTGACGCTCTGGCCCAATGCCAGCTTTGTGCTGGAGGACTTGGGACTGCTGCAAGACATTGGTGCCATCGGCGGTCGACTGCGGAGCGTGCGTCGCCAGGATGCGACAGGAAATCCGCTGGGGGGCCTCGATATCTCCATGTTGGACCGGACGATGGGATACCCGACCTACACGGTGCTGCGCAGGCACTTGCAGGAGGTGTTGCTGGACCATGCGGTACGGGCGGAGATTCCGGTGGAGTTCGGGCGCCGGGCGGCGGCCATTGAGCAGGATGTTCATGGCAGAGCCGTGGCCCATTTCGAAAATGGCGCGAGCATC
The DNA here is from genome assembly GCF_002157685.2 of Comamonas thiooxydans. Lineage (NCBI taxonomy): Bacteria > Pseudomonadati > Pseudomonadota > Betaproteobacteria > Burkholderiales > Comamonadaceae > Comamonas > Comamonas thiooxydans. Next base: position 3,957,615 of record NZ_AP026738.1, on the reverse strand, counting down.
CGCCCGGATCTGCTCATTGGCGCCGACGGCCGCATGGAGTCAGTGGCGCGCAAGTTTGTCGCAGGGGACAACACACCTGTCTATCAGGGCTTCGTGAACTGGATCGGTGTGGCGCAGGCGCCGCAGGCGCTGGTGGACGATATTTCGATTCAGGACTTCTGGGGGGCCGGCGAGCGCTTTGGTTGCGTGCCGATTCGACCCGACCTGGTGTACTGGGCTGCGGCGAAGGCACGGCCCCTACATGAGACCACGCCCACCGCAGATATGCGCAAGGAGGTCGAAGATCTGTTCGCGGAATGGCCTGAGCCGGTCTCAGGCATCATTCGTGCCACGTCCGCAGATGCCATCCGGCTGATTGCGGTGCATGACCTGGAGCCGCTGCATACATGGAGCCGGGCGAATGTGCTGCTGGTTGGCGATGCCGCGCATGCGCCGTTGCCGACGTCGGGGCAGGGTGCCTGCCAGGCGCTGGAAGATGCGTGGCATTTGGCCCGGTGCCTGGATGGCGCAAGCGACGGATTGGACGACGTCTTTCAGGCGTTTGCAAATATCCGTGCTTCGAAAACCGCAAGGCTGGCGGAGCAGGGTCGGGTCTTCGCACGCGGGCTGTTCGCCACCGATCCTGAAACCTGCCGCATCCGCAATGAGCGTGCCAAGGCGTCCGATCCTATGCATGACGTGCAGGTCTTGGCGGCCGGATGGGGACAGGGCCTGCCAATGCCTGGCTGCACCGACTGCACGCCGGCGCAGGAGGGAGGCATCGGCAGCCTGTACCGCATTGAATGACATGCGCTGGATTCCACGCGGATAAAAAGCCATGTCGCCAGTGACGAGAGTCGCGCGGCTCGGCTGAGCTTTTCAGGTGCTGGATGTGCCTCGTCGGTTTTTATTCAGGCGCCTCTTTCTATGCATCCGGCTAGCGCGCATGTGTGCACCAGCCGGTAAGCGCTGCATAGCAGGCATGGTCGTTGACACTTGAACGACCGCAACGGGTGGATCTGCGACTGTCGCAGTCCGGTCAGGAACTGCCGGTAGCTAACGCTCCGCATGCACCGCTGCTGTTACTTTCATGTCACACAGTACAAGCGTCACAAAAAGTACTTATGTGTTGCTTAGAGTTCCGGCAGCGGTTGCAAGAGAGCCACCGCCATTCCCTCTGATAAGTTCCGTTCGTATCTCGCCAATGAAAAATCATAAAACGTGCTCGCGTACTCTGGCAATCGTGGTTGGCTCATTCCTAGCCTCTTCTTCCAGTCTGGCCCTGGCACAGTCTTCCATCACCATTTTTGGCGTAGTGGACGTCGGCATCACCAGTGCCAAGTCCGGCAGCAACAGGCTCAATGCTTTGAACTCCAGCCAAGGCAAGACCAGCCTGATTGGCTTTCGCGGCACGGAAGATCTCGGCGGCGGCAATCAGGCTCAGTTCTGGCTCGAAGGTGGCCTCAGCCCTGACGCCGGCAGTGGCGGCAGCAGCGGCTCTCTGGGTTTCGAGCGCCGTTCCACTATCGGACTGATCAACAATTCCTGGGGTGAAATACGCCTGGGGCGCGACTACACCCCCAGCTACAACATCTTCACCGCGTTCGGGGGCCCCGACACAACCACCGGCGTGCAGGCCAACCTGTTCCAGACGATCCGCCAGACTGCGTATAACGCCGCCAGCCAAAATGGCACGGTGGATCGCACGCGCATCAGCAACTCCGTGGGCTACTTCCTGCCGCGCAACCTGGGCGGTGTCTACGGCCAGTTCTCGGTTTCCTTTGGTGATGAAAACGCCTCCAACTCTGGCGCAAGCAAGGCCCGCAGATACATAGGCGGTAACCTGGGCTATCGCTCTGGCCCGCTGAACGTGGGTATCGGTTACGGCAAGATCGACGGCACTACAGCCGTGACTTCGCCCAGCGCCATCGCCGCAACCAGCGACCTGGAAGACCTGGTGCTGGGCGCTTCATACAACTTTGGTAGTTTCGTGCTCAATGGCGGATACAACAGCCTTAAGTGGAAACCCGTCAGCGGCGCAACCTCCGGGAAGGTGGACGGCGTCTACCTGGGCGCAACCATCCCCGTGGGGCCAGGCAGCTTCCGCGTCAAGTACGCCAGCGCCAAGTTCAGCGGTAACGCCACGGCCCTCACACGCAGCGGTGGCAAGACCGACAAGTATTCGATCGGATATGTCTACGACTTCTCCAAGCGCACCTCCATGTACGCCGGGATTGCGCGTGTCAACAACAAGAATGGCGCCAGCATTGGCTTGATCGGCGGCCCCGCAGGTGTCGCCAACACCGGGTCGACTGGTGTGGATATCGGCATCAGCCACTCATTCTGAGCGGCACGACGCTTCTTTCCGCAAGGAAATCTCCAAGGTCTGGCAGGCCTTCGCCTCGCTGGGCTTTTTTGGGGACTTCCATCTTCCTCTTAAGCCATACCCGCCATGCGCCACCTTACTTCTTCCTCCTGCCTGATGGCTGCGACCGCCGCCGCAGTTGCCTTGCTGAGCGCCTGCGCCGACACTCGCCCGTTCCAGGTCGCCAGCCCAGAGGCGGTCATGCAGACCACCGGCGTCGGCAGCATCAGCGCCGTCGTCACGCGTCAGGACGTCCAGTTCGACGACAAGTTCTATTTCCCCTACGAAGGCTTCCATCCCGGCACCAAGGCCGATTTCCCCAAAGGCTTTCTGCCGGCCTATGGCTCGGGCCTGGCCTTGAAGGGCCGGCGCGCCGACGGCACGCTGGAGTTCTACGCCATCACCGATCGCGGCCCGAACGCGACCACCGGCCCGGTCACGCAGATCACCGACGGCTCCAATCCCGCGGGCTTTGCCAGTTCCACGGTGTTTCCTTCGCCCAATTTCACTCCGTCCATCGGCGTGATCGCCCTCGGAAAGGACGGTGCCAGGCTCGTCTCCACCCTGCCGGTCAAGTTCAGCGCCACACAGAACGCCAATGGCCGCGTGCAGCCACGGGGCATCACAGGCAACACGGGCGAGCAAGTCCTGGACGACTCCTTCACCTATCCCGGCAAGGCCAAGGGCTACAGCGAATTCGGCCTGGACACAGAATCCGTGGTGGTGGATACCACACGCAATGCGCTGTGGGTGTCCGACGAATACGGACCCTTCATCGTGAAGATCGACCCGGCGACCGGCATCATCCTGAAGAAATACAAGCCGGGCACTGGCGCGGCCGATCTGCCTGCCATTCTCGCCAAGCGCCGCGCCAACCGCGGCATGGAGGGGCTGAGCATCGATGCGGCCAGCGGCAAGCTGCACGGCTTCCTGCAAAGCCCTCTGGACGACGGCAAGGCCGACTACACCACCACTGCCGTTCCCGGCGCCACCGGCAAGTCGGAGAACGTGCGCGACTACGCCCGCTTTGTGCGCTGGGTGGAGTTTGACCCGACCACCGAGAAAACCCGTTTGTTTGCATTGCCCGTGGACAGTAGCTGGTACAGCCAGGGCAAGACCGGCAATGCCAAGCTGGGTGATGTGGTCTCGCTGGGCAAGGGGAAGTTCATCGCCATCGAGCAAGGCACGGGCAAGGACAAGAAAGTCTTCAACGACCTGGTTCTGATTGAATTTCCGGCCAACGCCAACGCCAACGCCAACGCCACCGACATCACCGCGCTGGGCTCCGACCTGGAAAAGAGCAGCCTGACTGGCAAGCCGGTCAATGGTTCGGACTATTCCAAGGTCGTGACGCTCAAGAAGACCCGGCTCTTCAACCTGAACGCCACCGGCTGGGTGGCCGAGAAGGCCGAAGGCCTGGCACTGGTCGATGAATACACCCTGGCGCTGACCAACGACACCGACTTCGGTGTTTCGCTGGCCGTGCTGGACGCCAGCGGCAAGGAAATCGAAGGCTCGGACGTCACCAAATGCATGGTGGATGCAGACGGCAAGATCGTGAACGACGGCAAGTGCGCCAAGGGCGCGGCGAGCCTGCGCTTCACCACCAATGACGTCAACGATCGTGCGCAGCGACTATGGACCTTCAGGTTCAGCAAGAAGTTGAGCGAATACGGCGCTCGCTGAACGACAGCGGCCGCACAAGCCGCTCTCTGCTGCAGCCCAGGGGGCGCTTCCGGCGCCTGTCGGCCTGCTGCACAAAGGCAGTATTGATGCAGTCGTATAGCGACTTGCGCTGGTGCTCCAACGGTCTGGATATCCAGTGCGGCCCGGGCCAGACCGTGACCATCACCACGCTCAAAATTGAGATGAGCATCAGATGTGCGAGCGCGTGCCTTGTTCGGGCGACTACGGGGCTAACTGCTCCCGCAAGGTTGTCAATATTTCTTCAGAAAGTGCCGGGTTGCCCGCTGCCGTGGCACGAGCGAGAACCAATGCACCAACCATGCTGCTGAGGGTCACGATAGTCTGAGTACGTTTGGCCGCGTCATCACCTTGGAGCACGCTCATAAAGCGCTGGATATTGCGTTCCACTCCCTGGGCAAAAACCTCCGACATCTCAGGCCCCGCTCTTGCCGCATCTGCTGCCAATGCCGCAGCGGGGCAGCCTTCTCCGGGGTGATCGCGATGCGTCGCAGAAAGATAGCCATGCACCAGCGCGCGGAGTCTGGTTGCAGGCGCGCCATCCGCCTCCGAGGACTCCAATCCGTCTAGCGGCGTGATGGTCCACTCAAATGCACGCAGGCAGGCCTCGCGTGCGAGAGCATCCTTGGACTCGAAGTGCCGGTACAGCCCGCCATGTGTCAAGCCCGCATCGCGTGTGATCTCTGCCACGCCCACGCCATCCAGGCCCTTTTCTCGATAAAGGCGCGCAGCGGCATCCACGATTCCTTCGCGGTTCTCGGCGGCCTGTGCTTTGCTCACTTTCATACGTTAGATGATACTCATCATCAAAACTCATTTATGATTATGACCATCATCAATAAAGTTGGACCCAGCTCCTGGGTTCAGTAGCGGAAGGTGCAGCATGGGACGTCGGGTAGTCATCACCGGTTTGGGCTTGGTCTCTCCTCTAGGATGCAATGTGGAGCTGGCCTGGCAACGCCTGCTGGCCGGCCAGTCCGGGGTACGTGCCTTGGGCGCCGGTGTAGGTGAAGGCACAGGCGTCTCCATCGCCGGAAGGGTGCCGGGCCTGGAGGAGGACCCGCAAGCAGGGTGGAGTCCCGAAGCCGTGATCTCGGCCAAGGAGCTACGCCGCATGGATCGCTTCATCGCATTTGCATTGGGCGCGGCAGACCAGGCTCTGGCACACGCGCAATGGGCTCATCCAAGCATCGAACAACAGGAGCGCGCGGCGACCGTCATCGGCTCCGGTGTGGGCGGCTTCAGCACCATTGTTGAAGCGGTGCGAACCACGGATGGCAAAGGGCCGCAGCGCCTGTCGCCTTTCACCGTACCGGCGTTCCTGGCCAATCTGGCTTCGGGACAGGTGTCGATCAGGCACCAGCTCAAGGGGCCGTTGGGTGCTCCGGTGACGGCTTGTGCAGCCAGCATCCAGGCCATTGGCGATGCGGCACGTCTGATTCGCAATGACGAAGCGGACATGGCGCTCTGCGGTGGTAGCGAAGCCACGATTGACCGAGTTGCGATCGGCAGCTTTGCAGCGGCAAAAGCAGTGACCACTTTCTGCGGCGGCGATCCCACGAAGGCTTCCCGACCTTTCGATCAGGCACGGGACGGTTTTGTCATGGCCGAAGGTGCCGGCCTGCTGGTGCTGGAGGCACTGGATCATGCATTGGCGCGCGGCGCCAGACCGCTGGCCGAGGTCGTGGGCTATGGCACCTCTGCCGATGCATACCATGTCACCTCAGGTCCCGAGGATGGATCAGGCGCAGCGCGATCGATGCGCGCCGCGTTGCGACAGGCGCAGTTGCAAGCTCGTGATATTCAACACCTGAATGCTCACGCAACCTCTACTCCCGTGGGTGACCGGGGAGAGCTGGCAGCCATTCGTCAAGTGTTTGGATTAGGCACCGGCCCTTCCATCACGGCCACCAAATCAGCCGTGGGTCACATGCTGGGAGCTGCAGGCGGAGCTGCTGCGATCTTCACAGTATTGGCCTTGCGCGACCAGATCGCGCCACCCGTGCTCAACCTAGAGCAGCCAGACCCTTTGGCGGACGGCCTGGACCTGATCGCCAGGAGTGCGCGTGCTCATGCAATGGAGCACGCCATGCTCAACGGATTTGGTTTCGGCGGTGTAAATGCGTCGTTGATTCTGAAGCGATTTACTGCCTGAGCCATACCTTTATCAGAGGCCTCATCAGGCCATATCGCACATGCGGCTCTTGGTAGATCGTGAAGGCTTCTCACCCGAACGAATGCCAATGGCCGGTAGTGCGGGTTCTATAGAAGCCTGCGTCAGCAGGCGTTCGATGCAAGCAGCAAGTCGGCTGACGACTGCTTCAGGGGCTCTGGCGAAATAGAGCCTTCGTTCACAAGCCGACGTTCGGGATGAAGGCAGAGTAGTGCACAGTCATGTTGTCACCATAGCCAAAAAAACGGCGATCAACAGACCTAGATAGACCTTCGCGTGAACTCGGTCTGGAATGCGCCCGATCCACAGCGATGCTGCACGGATACCGATCCAGGAACCGGCCACGAGCACAGCAGCGGCTCGTATGTCGATATAGCCGAGGTGCCACTCTCCAAGAGGTAAAGGAGATTGAGTGGACAGGACGATGTAGGTCCCTGTTCCTGCCAGCGCGACCGGCAGCGATAGCGGATTCGCCATGGCGGTAGCTCGTGTCATTTCGACTCCACGGCGGCGCATCAGGGGAACGGTCATCACGCTGCCGCCGACCCCTAGCAATGCAGCAACCCACCCGATCACCAGTCCGGACAGTGCATTCGCCAGCGGCCCAGGGCGGTGCTGCCTTGCTGCGGGCTGAGCAAGAAACCCAGGCCTCAACCAACAGTCCAGAATGGTCAGCACCAGATATGCCGCAAATGCCCAACGCAGCCATTCGCTTTGAACAACGGTTGCCGCAAGTGCGCCAAGTGCGGCCCCTGCGCCAATGGGACCCAGCAAAGGCCTGACATTCGTCCAATCCACTGTTCCTGCGCGTTGGTGACGCCAAGTTGCCAGTAGCGCACCAAAGACCATCACGCAGGTGGATGTTGCAACGGCAATCTGCATGGCAGACTGCCCCGCTGCGCTGTCTGGGGCATTCGGTGTAGACAGCAAGCGGTACAGCAGTGGAACCACCACGAATCCGCCACCAAAACCAAAGAGAACGGTAGTGACGCCTGTCACACATCCGCAGACCGCCAACAATAAATACAAGGACACGAAAAACTCCGTTGATGCAGGAGCCATCACAGTAGATGGCTCTGGAGTGGCGCGCTTTCGATGTTTGGTCAACAATATTTGCATTTCGGCCATTCGCTCCTTGCAGTCTTGCTGTGCGCAATCAATCACTGAACTCCCTCGATGCCACGCCTCGCGCCGTTGTGGCCATTGGCACCGACTATGCGCCTGGCACCGTTCTGGATACCCATAGCCATCGCCGTGCACAGTTCCTCTATGGAGCGACTGGATTGATGGAGGTCGGTACTGACGATGGCGCCTGGGTGATACCTCCCCACTGCGGCGTGTGGATTCCAGCAGGCAAGCCGCACAGGGTGAAGATGGTGGGAGTCAACACTCGAAGCCTGTACATTGAGCCTGACGAGGTACCACGGAGCCAATCGCATTGCGAGGTGCTGGCCGTGTCCCCGCTGCTACGGCAGTTGCTCATCGAAGCCATCGACTTGCCGGCGCTGTATGACGAGCGCTGTCGCGATGGCGTGCTGATGTCGCTTTTGCTGTTGGAGGTCGGCCGCGCTGAAGCACTGCCGTTCTTTGCGCCGCTACCGCGAGATGAGCGGCTGGCGACTCTGTGCATTGCTTTCCTTCACCAGCCCGACGTGCGCTTGTCGCCACTGGCCTGGGCACAGCAGCTACACCAGAGTGAACGCACCTTCAGCCGGTTCTTTCGCTCGCAAACCGGAATATCGTTTTCAGAGTGGAGAAGCCAGGCGTGTCTTCTTGTTGCAATGTCCAAGCTGGGGACCGGTGATTCGGTGACAACGGTGGCGCTTCAACTGGGCTATGACAGTCCGGGTGCGTTCTCCACGATGTTTCGCAAGAGGCTCGGGAGCAAGCCGTCAAACTTCATGGCGGCAGAGCGGTAATACGAGCTGATGGCCACGTAGTTCATTCATTACCGGCTAGTGAACGTCTGCCTTCAGGAGCCAGCTTTTTCAGATCGGTCCAGCTTCGTGCTTTGCTCTTCTTTGAAGGCAGGGCCATCAAACCGCTGCGCTCTATATACGACTCCAGCCTGGATGTGCTCTGTTTGGATCGAGGCATGCAATGGCCTTTTCTTCGGTCGTCCACGCAATAGAAACGTGTGGTGCGCAGGAGCTGAAAGTTGTGTATCGACCAGTGGCAGGCTGAGTAAATGAAAGAGGCAGAGTGGCTGCTGACATTGGTACCTTGGGGAGCAGTTAAAGCGGCACCAGCCTGGCTCCGGGTCTCTGTCGGTTGGCAGCTATCGGCCAGTAGCTGCCGGCCACGGCAGATTTCCGAACGGCGGCTTGAGGCGTTTGCTTTCGGTGCTCATCAGGTATGCCGGCCAACATTGAGCTGAACAGGGGTCACGACCGACCAGTACCCGCAGTTCGCATCACATTGGATACATTGATTGAGAATAAGTCGCATTAACAACTTATAATTTTTGCCGTGTAGTTGATCGCAACTCTTTGCGCCAGGGCTCCAGGCTGTCTTATTGCCGCGCACGTTCGACCTCACTCATAGCTACTGGCTTTTTTGGATCGTGCTGACCCGCTACTACAGAGACCTGTTGAATTTCTGCATGCGCAAAGTGAGAGACCGCGATACTGCGGCTGACTTGGCGCAGGAAAGCTATGCCCGTGTGCTTTCCATGCAGCAGAAGGGGCAGGTCATTCTTGAGCCAGGTGCATTGCTGAGGCAGGTGGCCTTGCGCGCCAAAATCGATATGGATAGACGGGCTGAGGTGCGCCAGCATCAAAATATCGATTCTTTGGAGGAGATGGATCAGCCTGCGAGTCCTCTGCATCTGCAGCCCGAGCATGCCTATGCGTCGTCTCAGAGCATTCAAGCGTATCTTGACACTATCGAGGGACTGCCGCCTCGGTGTCGTGATGCCTTCTGCATGTACATCTTCGATGAGTTGCCCAACAAGGAAATTGCAGAGCGGATGGGGGTGTCGCTGAGCATGGTGAATCAGTACATCAGCCGCGGAAAACTTGCTTGTGCTGCGCGCAGAATGGAACTTGATAATGCCGAGTGATCGCAAATTCGCGTGCGTTTTGCGTAGCTGTTTCGCCGAGGGTGAATTCTTGCCCCGTCCCGCGCATCCGTATCCATAAGATGAGTCACTCTTTTGCATCCCAGCGCAATGTGCCAGCCTCCTTTGACGAGGCTGCGGAAGCGCGCGAGCTTGCGGATTTTTTCAGTCGACAGAATCCGGTAGATGTGGCGGCCGTCGAATGGCACTCGCGTTGGGAGCAAGGCTTGAGCGAGAGCGATCATGAAGCCCTGCGTCAGTGGTTGGCTGAGGATGCTGCGCATGACACGGCATTTCGTCGTCTGACGCAAGACATGGCGGTGCTGCGTTCTGCTCCTTCCGACATGGTTGCAAAAGCACGCTCCTCGTTCAAGAGCGAAGCCATTGCCAGCGGTGGATCTTCTGCGCAGCCAGGCGGTGAGCCCGCGAAGCCGAAGGCGATGGAGGTATGGGCGCGTGCAGGCGTTCTGTTGAACTGGATGCAGCCGCGCTCTGCCCTAGTCGCTGCCTGTTGTGCTGCGGTCTTTGCGGCAGGGATTGGATGGCATCAATGGATGCTGCAGCCGACATTCGAGAGCAGCTATGTTGCACAGAAGGGGCAGCAAAGACTTGTCACCTTGCCAGATGGTACCGAGCTCGCCATGGACACCGACACCCAGGCTCAGGTCACCATGTACCGCGACCGCCGAGAAGTGCGGATTGCTGATGGACACATCATGTTCTCGGTTGCGGCCGATCCCAATAAGCCATTTCATGTTCTCGCTGGGCCTGCGCATGTCACGGTACTCGGGACACGGTTTTCCGTTCGCTATCGCAACCAGGGGGCTGATGCCGGGGCTGTCAATGTTTCGGTGGAGAAGGGCCATGTACGGGTCGCCAGTTCCTACAGCACCGCCAGCGCGAAGGCTGATCTGCCTGTCGAATTGCTGGCGGGACAAGGTCTGAGGGTGTCATCCAATGGGGTGTTAGGCGAGGTAGCCAGCATTTCTCCCGGCAGTGTTGCCCTATGGCGCAAGGGCTTGGTGCGTTTTGATAACACCTCACTGGCTGATGCATTGCTGGAGCTGGAACGCTATGGCCCTACGGGCCTGGAGATCCGCGACCCTGTGGTTGCCGCTCTGACCATCGGCGGCAGCTACCAGATTGATAGGCCAGGGGAGTTTGCGCGCATGCTGACCCAGATCCTGCCTGTGAAGCTGGTCAGCATGTCATCGGGGAAGACTGAAATCGTCAGTGCGCATTGAGCACTTCATGCTCAATGCGGCCATTTCGAATTTTTTTCGGACCAGGGGTGTATTTCTGGTGATCTGATGCGTCTTAAAGAGTAGTGAGTTTCATTTTCATTCATTACTCGACGTTCGGAATCCCTCTCCATGCGCTTCACGCAGCCTCATTTCCAGCCCGCTCCTCTTGCTTTGGCCGCAGCCCTGGCAGTCCTTGCTCCGATGATTGCGCAGGCGCAATCCGCTGCTGATAGCGCAAAGAGCATCGGCTTCTCGATCACTTCCCAGCCATTGGGGAGCGCACTCAACGAGCTGGCAGCAGCCTCTGGCACCTCGATCGGTTTTGCTCCCGCGCTGGTAGCCGGCAAGACAGCGCGCCCCGTCCATGGAGCACTCACGCTGAAGCAGGCTGTGGAGCAGATGCTGGCTGGAAGCGGCTTGGTCGCCGTGACTCAAGGGGGTGGCCTGATCATCAGGGCCATCGCGTCAAATGATGATTCCGCATCGCTGGCCACAGTCACGGTGACCGCACAGCTTGAGAGGGACGGCGTGACCGAGGGCACCGGCAGCTACACCCAGACGGGTCCCAGCCGGACGGCAACGGGCCTGAATCTCTCGCTACGCGAGACACCTCAATCCGTGACTGTCATGACGCGTCAGCGCATGGATGACTTCAAGCTGGAGACGCTGACCGATGTGATGGAACAGACCCCCGGCATCGCCGTCTACAGGCAGAACAATGCCACTGACTTTCAAGCGCGCGGGGCAAAGGTAAACCTGCAGACTGATGGCATGGCACAGCTGAGCAGCGGCTGGTACTACCTTACCAGCACCATGTTTTCGCTTGACGATATGGCGGAGATCGACCGGATCGAGGTCCTCAAGGGTTCATCCGGTCTGGTAGTCGGCAAGGGCGACTATGGCGCGACAGTGAACATGATCCGTAAACGCCCGACCCGCGAATTTCAGGCCAGCGTGCGTGCCAATGCGGGGAGCTGGGACACTTATCGAACACAGGCCGATGTGAGCGGTCCACTGAACGAGGCGGGCACGGTGCGGGGGCGTTTGGTCGCTTCTGCCATGGACGCAGGGGGATTTCGCGATCATGAAAAGAGCAGCAGCAAGATGCTGTTCGGGGCACTCGAAGCGGACATCACTCCTAGTACAGTCCTCAACCTCGGTATGACTTATCGCGAACGCGATGCACAAGGCATCGGCACTACGCAGCCGATCCAGCGCTACACGCGAACAGGTGGTGAGGTGGCGTGGATGCCGCGCTCTTTCAACACCGGGGCCCCCTGGGGCGGATATTCCCAAAAAGGTCTCAATCTCTTCGGCAGTCTGGAGCAACGTCTGGCGGATGACTGGACAGCCACGCTTAAGTTTTCACATCAGAACGTATCCATGGACGATATGAAGGCTGGCTACTTCTACGACCAGGACCGCGCAAGCTTCGGCCGGTGGCGCAACATGGAGACCGATAACTGGAGCGTCAATCTGGATGTGAAGGGGTCATTCGAGCTGTTGGGCCGCTCGCATGAAATTCTGGCCGGCGCAGGCGTATCGCGCTTTCACAGCAATGTGCAATTGCCGCTGAATGCGTTGAACCTGGTGCCGCTCGGCAATCTCGGTATCAACATGGCACAGGGTGGGGCGGTGCTGCCTCAGCCTGATTTCAGTGTTTTGAACTACGGCAACAACAAATTCAGTCAGAAGCAGCGTTATGCCTATGCTGCGGGACGCTTCCGGGTGGCGGATCCTCTGCAGTTGATCACGGGGTTACGCGTCACACGGTTTGAAGAGCGTGACATCACACCATACTGGTGGAACTATGACATGAAGGAGAACGGCGTGATCACCCCGTACGCTGGGTTGGTCTACGAAGTGCGGCCGAACGTGTCGTTGTACGCAAGCTATGCCAACATTTTCCAGCCGCAGACGGCTCAGGATGCACGGGGTGCAACGCTGGCACCGGAGGAGGGCAACACTTATGAGATCGGCGCCAAGGGCGAATTTTTCGACAAGCGCTTGAACGCCAGCATCGCTCACTTCTGGATGAAGACGGAAAACACCGCAGAGGAGAGCGGTGATCTCACTCCTGCGGGCAATACGGCCTATCGTGCGGTCTCGTCTGCAACGCGGCGTGGCTGGGAGCTGGAGTTGGCGGGTGAACTCGCGCGCGGTTGGCAAGCGCAGGGCAGTCTGGTGCAGCAAAGCAGCTCGCTCACCAGCGCCAGTCAATATCCCAAGTACCAGTTCAAGCTCGGCACGACCTATCGCTTTGACCAGGGCTCGTTGCGGGGACTGACTGTGGGAGCGGCCACACGCTGGCAGGGCAAGACCTCGATGAGCAATAGCGCTGCCACTTTGTCGCAGAGGGGTTATGCGGTGCTAGACCTGATGGCGCGCTATCAGGTCGATAAGCACCTGTCGTTCAGCCTGAACGTGAACAATGCACTGGACAAGAAGTACATGGCCGGGCTCACCAACTTTACCGCGGCAGGCTTGTTCTACACCTGGGGTGCTCCGCGCAGCGTAAATGTCGGAATGCGTTATGACTTCTGAATGCTGATATTCAAAGCTAAACGTCGGTACTTCGCTGCCGTGGAGTTCGCAATGATGGACCACAACTGATTCTGGGCAAGGCGGAGAGAAACTCCGCGCTGACCGGCAATAAGCCTGCCCAGCCATTGCTATGTGTTGTTCGATGCAGAGCCTGAACTGCAGACCATTGTCGAGCAGGAAGAAATCCCAAAGGCGCCAAGACACCGAGCGCATTGGATACAACCTTGAAGATGAGGATCGCTGAGTGCAATTGTTTCCCGTATTTCATCGAATGGCGTTGTGCCTGCTAGTCAGTGGCCTATGGTGTTCAGCAGAGGCACAAGCGGAGTATCTCTGGGTGCAGCCCGAGGGGACGGAGGTCCGAGCCTACGTAGGAGAGTTACACAAACCTTTAGACAAGTTGCCTACATTGCTGGAGCCCAGGGCAATGCAAGCTGATGGCAAATCATTGCCAATTCAGACTGCGATCAACCATATCGTTGTTCCCAGGCCATTCAGCGATCTGCGCTTCTCTGCAACCGGGTTCGATGATGGAGTTCTTACCTACTATCAAGCTCGCTACGGTCGCCAGGACATTCAGGCCATCAACGACTTGGAGCTGGTTCCGACCCATCCTGATGGAAGCACCTTTCGATTGATATTCAAGGGACGAGCTGTTGCAGCGAGTCAAGTGAATATCGAAACGGGGGAAGGATGGCGCCGTTCACTGACCCCGTCAAAGGACGGTACGGTGAGCTTCACGCCGTCTTTCCCTGGCCTGTATGTGCTCGAGGTATCGGCTCGCGTCAATGATGCAGTGGTTGCTGTGGGCGGTAAAAAATATAACGATGTACGCTATACCGCGACGCTTAGTTTTATTGTCCCTCAGCAAGAGGGGAGGTGAGTTGTCTGGCGCTGGGCTGGAGGTGCACCACAATCGACTCTGTTGACGAGTATGAGCCAGTCATCGCAATCATTGAGGTGAAAGACAGCCAGAAGCAGCCATTATCAAAACGTCAATGCGGAAGAACAACGCTCGCGGTAGGCTGCACCGTGGCGCGAAGCCGGAGGGCATACGCAAGTGAAGCTTGTGCGCGTCGGCTTAACCAACCAGCTGGGCCACAGGTACTGCACAGAAATGCGACGGCACTTTTGATGGCTGGTTAGCTGGATTGAATCGAAACGCCAAGTTCTTTGCATGTATGCAGGAAGCGTTCGCGAAGTAGCCTTATGTCGAATTCGCCAACCTTGCGCCGCTTGAGTTCAAGCGCCGCCAGAGACTCATAGATGAGTTGAACTATGTGCGATATCGACTCTTCAGTTGAATGAGTGGCCAAAATCGAAAAATCTGGCCGAACGCTATAGTGCCCGACATTGAACCTGTCTGGTATGGCTGGAAGACCAAAATGACCTCTGCCGGAGACGCGCTTCTGTAGTCGAAAGGTATGTCGGGGCTGGCCATCTGGCTTGGCCGAGCCTATGCGCAACTCTACGTCAATCCAAAGATGCTCCATTGGGCCGCCGTACTCGCCTGACAGTTGCTCAGATAGCTTGTCAAAGAGCGGGCGAAGTGCATCAGCGAGAGTTCGGGTGGACTCGTCGAAAATGCTCGCGTGAAAGCCTAGCTGCATATCTTGATTGACCTAATGTTTGAGCTTAGCCGCCTGCAGAAGTGGCTTGCAATCTTGGTTGGCGATCGATGCACCGCGACGTTCATCCAGAACGGAGTTGCACTTTAACTTGAAGGCTGCAAAGTACCTACCAATGTTCGCTCCGGGTCGAATAGCGGCAGTCGCAGTTCGGCCAGGAGCATTCCTTGAAGATCTTCTCTCTGGTGAGTGCTTCTGGCGGGTCGAGGCAGTTCATCTCAGAGACTCCAACGATTGCTGCAGCGCATGGCGGACTTGCGTGTAGAAGTCGGGACTTGCTCTGACAGCGGGCGTTGACGCCTTCAAAGAAAAAGGCCGAGAGATTTGAGATCTCAAGGCCTTTTTGCGCTGGTGTCTATGTAGAGCGCAGGTTTCAGTGCTGCACCACTTGCCGGTCATGCAAATCGCTCAGCACTTGTCGGATATAGCGACCTGCGGCTTGAACCCTGGACATATCTACGCCGGTTTCATAGCCCATGGCATGCAAGGCATGGAGCAGCTTTTCTGTGGCCAGATTGCCGGAAGCGCCCAGGGCATAGGGGCAGCCCCCCAGGCCTGCCACAGAGCTGTCGAAAATGCGCAGTCCCATCTCCAGCGAAGTGCAGACATTGGCTTCTGCCATACCATAGGTATCGTGAAAATGGCCCGCCAGGCGCGCGCTGGGAAGGTCCCTGAGGCAGACTTCCAGCAGCTTGCGTGTGGATTCGGGCGAGCCGCGGCCAATCGTATCGCCCAGAGAAATCTCATGGCATCCCATGGCCAAAAGCTCCTGCGCAACCTGCAAGACTGCCTCTGCAGCAACATCGCCTTCATAGGGACAGCCCAGCACGCAGGATACATAGCCACGCACAGGGACGCCAGCCTTCAGCGCCTTCTGCACCAAAGGCCTGAAGCGATCCAGACTCTGTGCAATGCTGCAATTGATATTGCGTTGCGAGAAGGTTTCCGAAGCCGCGCCAAAGACCGCCACCTCATCACAGCGAGCAGCCAGAGCGGTTTCCAGTCCTTGCAGATTGGGCGTCAGTGCGCTGTAGCAAACTCCGGAGTCACGGTCGATCAAGGCCATGACTTCGGCGCTGCCGGCCATTTGCGGCACCCATTTGGGCGACACAAACGAAGCCGCTTCGATAAAGCGCAGGCCTGCGCGGCTGAGCTGATTGATCAGCTCGACCTTGGCGTTCAATGGCACAGGAAGCTTTTCGTTTTGCAGGCCGTCGCGTGGCCCGACTTCCACGATCTTGACCCGGCGGTCCGATGCATTCGACATCGCTGTCCTCGCTTTCAGATGAGCTTGAGCAGCGCAGGAACGCTGAGCACGGCTGTGTAATAGCCCATGAACTGCACGCCGGTGTTGAAGCCGAAGGTTCGGGAGAGCAGGCCACCCATGAGGCCCATGGTCAAGATCACCAGCAGACCCAGCAGACCGCCTTCCCAGACGCTGATCACGATGATCAGGCCGACAAAGGTGGCGATGATTGCTTCATGGCTGACTTTGCGCGAGACAAACATTGCAGCACGGCGCGCGTAGTTCATTGCAAACGGATAGGACACCACTGCGGCAAGCAACACCGACAACATGCCGTAGCCCAGAAACTCCCAGTGGCTCAGCAGGTTGTGCAGATTGTGGGTCTGGCCCGTAGCAGCATCCACCGTAAAGCGTGGAGGTGCATTGAACAATGGAGCAGCAGGGCCGGCAGCCACAGGACTCAAGGGCAAACCAAAGGCGATCAGCGGGATCAGCGCTTCAGCAATGTAGGTGGCTTCTGTCACACCGTTACGAGCGCTCAGCACCGTGGTCAGACGGTGATACGCGTGTTTGATGCGAGAGCCCACCAACTCGCCCAGCACCACGGTCATGGCCACGGGACTGAACACAAAGGTTGCGCTGGAAATGGCGGCAGTCGTCAATGTCCAACGGGTCTGGGTTCGATCCAGCACCTTGAGAGGATTGGGGAAATAGCCTGACCAACCTTTGACATCAGGAGCCAGGTTGAACTGGCGAACCTTGTCGCGCAACATGCTCTTGCGGCCCGCGGGCGCCATCACGGTAAAAAGATCGGCGACCAGAGGTCCAATGGCGATACCCAGGAAGTAGCTGATGCTGAGCTTGGTGTCGTACTTGGCAGTCAGTGCCTGCAGAGCCAGAATCACCACCACAAAAGGCACGAGCAAAGCAATTGCACCCCAGCGGCCTTTGGAGAAATAAGCAATCAGCACGGCTGCGGCCAGAAAAATCCAGGGCGCAGTCTTGGTAATGGTTGAGCCGAACGGTGCCAACATCACGGCAAACAGCACCGCCAGCGGCACGGCGACAAAGGCAGCGACGATGGCGCCCGAGACCATTTTGCGCAAGGCAATATGCGGCACGCCAAGTTTGCGAAGCAAGTCTGCATCCTGCAGCAAAGGCGTGGCGAGTGTATCTCCGGGGATGCCCAGCAGCGCTGTAGGAACGGCATGGGTCATGTGCTTGGCAACAGCACCAGCCAGAAAGAAGGTAAAGACGCCTGCAGGCGGAACGCCGAGCAAAACGACCAGCAGGGTGAGTGGTGCGAGTGTCGTGGTTTCGTCGGTGCCGGAAACCAGTCCGATTGCAGCAAAGACGATGGCGCCGATCAGGCCCATGCCCGCAGCAACGCCGATTTGTTCAATGAGTTGAGGATCCATGCCGTGTACTCCCTGGGTTATTGACCATCACGGCTTCTGGATGTGCCGGGCGTGATGAAAAGCTCGTAGAGCTTGAGTTCCTTGAGCTCCTGCACCACGACTGGAGGCAGGTCAGACACCGAACCCAGGCCACCGGGCTGCTGCTCCAGCTCACGCAGCACCTCGGCGCGCCATTCAGGGTTGCTGGAGATGTCTTCTTCGGTCACCACACGTTTGGGAGGGAAGATGCGGGCGCAAATAATCCCGGCCAGCACGCAGCCGGCCAGACCAGCGAGCATGGCGTAGGCATGAGCCAGCTGTTTGGATTCGACCACCGAGCTCAACCAGCGGCTGGCTGCAAAAAAGCCGAGCACGCTGATGCCGATGCCGATCAGGATGGACCAGCTCAGGTGCTTCAGGTCAACGGTATCACCCCAGACCTCAGCGAGTTGCCAGTGCGAGGCTTGCTTGTCGGAACTCATAGCCTTGTCTCCTTGCTTGTTGTTGTTCCCGTTTCGGGTAGAAAAAGCCTCGCCCGAATGTGCCTGGCGAGACTGAGGACGCTTAGCGCTGGGCGCGAATTTCTTGCAGCACTTCCAGTGCGCGATCGGTGCGTACGTCATGCTCGGCAGCCAGGCGCTTGGCGACGATCTCTACTTCTTCACCCACGGCACCTGCGACCAGTGCAATATTGCGAGCGTGAAGTGCCATATGGCCGCGCTGAATGCCTTCGGTGGCCAGCGCGCGCAAAGCACCCAGGTTTTGGGCCAGACCCACGGCGGCGGCAATCTCGCCCAGTTCCTGGGCAGATTTCACCTCCATGATCTTGAGCGCCAGGCGTGCCAGCGGATGGGTCTTGGTGGCACCGCCCACCAAGCCCACGGGCATGGGCAACTCGATCGTTCCCACCAGGGCGCCTGCATTGTCTTTTTCCCAGTGCGTCAGCGAGGTGTATTGGCCGTTGCGGCTGGCATAGGCATGGGCACCGGCTTCCACCGCGCGCCAATCGTTGCCTGTAGCGACGATGACGGGGTCGATACCGTTCATGATGCCCTTGTTGTGGGTAGCGGCGCGGTAGGGGTCGATGGCGGCGAAGGTGTAGGCGTCGAGCACGCCTTCAATAATTGCTTCGCCGCTGCGCTCCTTGGTGGCCAGGGTTTGTGGTGTCAGGCGCACACGAGCACGGGCCAGGCGCAGATCTGCCAGGTTCGAGAGAATGCGCAGGCGCACCGAACCACCGGTAATTTTCTCCACCAGTGGCGAGACTGATTCGGCCATGGTGTTCACGGTGTTGGCACCCATGGCATCGCGCACGTCCACGATCAGGTGCATCACGACCATAGGGCCGCGTGGAGAATCGGGGAAGACATGGATTTCGATGTCCTTGCAGCCACCGCCCAGGCTGATCAGCACCTTGTCTCGACTATTGGCTTGCGCGAGGATCTCATCGCGGGCCTTGAACAACGCCAGTCTTGCACCATAGGGGTCGTTGATGCCGACGATTTGCACTTGCGCACGCATCAGCGGCAAGGTGCTTGATGTATCAAAGCCTCCGTCTTCACGGGCCAGCTTGGCCATATACGATGCAGCTGCAATGATGGAGGGTTCTTCCACTGCGAGCGGAATCAGCACATCGCGACCATTGATGCGGAAGTTGCCGGCGACCCCCATGGGTAGCTCGAACGTGCCCACCACATTTTCGATCATCCCGTCAGCCAAGGTGGCGGGCAGGGCGCCCGCTTGGGTTAGTAGATTGCGCTCTTCGGCGCTGAGATTGCATGCGGTGGCGACATGCTCCCAGCGCTGTGCGGGAGTGAGAGCTCGGAAATTGGGAAGACGCGAATCGACGGCCATGAAAACTCCTACAGATCCAGATCTGGATATCAATACAAGGGGACGGTTGGCCGAGAATTTATTCAAACTGTACCTTTAAATACAGGTACAGTTTGCAAGAACAGTACTGCCGCAATGCAGCATTGGACCCATCTGCATACATACTGACAACTCACGATCTAGGAGACTTGAATGGCGGGTGGTAGCAAGCGTCAGGCCCCTATTGCAGAGCGTTTAGCTGATTTGATAGGGCAGCAAATAACCGATGGCGTGTATCGTGCAGGGGACAAGCTGCCGTCCTTGCGTGAGCTGGCGCATTTGCACAGTTACGCCAAAAACACCGTGGTGGCCGCCTTTGATCTTTTGGTCTCGCGCGGCTTGGTGGAGTCACGGCGTGGTGCTGGCTTTTATGTTCAACCGCAGGCCCGCCATGCGGCTCAGGATGAAGACGCAGGACAGCTCAATCGTGCGATGGATGTGGTCTGGTTGATGCGCGAGCAACTCAAGACCCAGCCAGATGCTGTCGCGGTTGGCGATGGATTTCCGCCTATAGAGTGGCTGGCCGATATGCGCATGGATCGCTATCACCAGAAAGTGGTGCGAACCGGATTGGGGTCCTTGTTTCGCTATGGCAGCCGCTTTGGCTATGCGCCGCTGCGCGATAGCCTGGTGCGCAAGCTGGGTGTGTTCGGCCTGGGTGTCACACCTCAGCAACTGGTCCTGACCCAGGGTGCGAATGAAGCCATGGATCTGGTGATTCGCTACTTCGTCCCGCCCGGCGCGACGGTGCTGGTAGACGATCCTGGCTACTATTTGCTGTTTGGCAAGCTCAAGCTGGCAGGGGCGCGCGTGCTGGGAGTCCCCAGGCAAGCCGATGGACCCGATGTCCAGGCTTTGGAGCAGTTGCTGTTGACCGAGCGCCCGCGCTTGTTCTTTACCCAGTCTCTGGCGCACAACCCCACTGGCTCGGACATCAGCGCTGCCAAGGCTTACCGGGTCCTGCAACTTGCAGAACGGCATAACCTCTTGCTGGTGGAGAACGACCCATTGGCCGATTTCAAACCAACCTCGTCAGTGCGTTTGTCCACGCTGGATCAACTGGAACGCACGATTTATATAGGCAGTTTTTCTAAGTCGTTTTCTGCAGCCCTTCGCGTGGGATTCATCGCCTGCAGCGATGCTTTAGCCAGCGACCTGGCAGATTTGCGATCACTGATCCATGTGAGCGGGTCCGAATACTGCGAGCGCATGGTCGATGTGATGCTCCGCGAAGGCCATTACGAGCGGCATCTCGTGCGCTTGCGCCAGCGTTTGGGTAAGGCAACGGAGCAAGCGTTGGATTGGTTGGAGATGCACAACTGCGAAGTGTTTGCGCGTAACCCTCAGTCGCTTTACCTCTGGGCCACGTTCCCCGGCAATCCGGATGCCGTGCGTCTAGCCGAGCGTTTGCTGGCCCACAAAGTCACCATGGCTCCGGGTCATGTTTTCAACCTTGATCCGAGCCAGACTTCGCCTTGGTCGCGCTGCAATGTAGGTGCCATGCTGGACCCCCGCTTTGAGGTGGCCTATCGAGCAATGCAGGAGGTGCGCTAGTCGCTTTTGCATAGCTCTGCGGAACTTATTCGTTGGAGTTTCAAAAGAGAAGTGGCCTTGGTCGAGAACCGCCTTCTCTGGATTGATCAACGCTACGGACTTATGGCTGCCGATTGCGGTCGCTGGCCTTAATTGACCATCATTCCGATACGTGAGGACCAGCCTGCTTGTACTAACCACCGGCAGCAAACGACCCAAAGCTGACGTAGCTAGTTGTCTTAGACATGTTGAGCGAGAGTTCGTATTCATCATCGTGGGCACACCAGATAGCCGCGCGCCAAGCAGACCACCTCGCGCGTCATCTGCTGGACGGAGATCCCGCCCGGCCGGCTTCTGATCATCGCGTGGGCAAGCGAATGAATCGCCTGGGTCAACACGAAGGCTGAAGTCTTCTCGTCTTCGATGGTGAATTGGCGCCGATGCTTGACCAGCGCAATGGTCAAGCGCTCCAACACCATATCTACGCTGCAATCGTGTGCCGATGTGTTGTCGCTAACTGCAAACTGCCCTTCCAACGCTTGGTGAAGATCCGGTTCAACAAGGTGTGCCTTGATCACTGCTTCGATGGCCCGACGCATCCCATCATCGAATGAGGTTGCCTCGGGTTGATCAAAGGCGCGAAGAACCTCTCGCTCCATTCGCTCCGAGTGCCGCAGCCTCACCGCTCCCAGCAAAGATTCCTTGTTAGGGAAGTACTGATAAAGGGATCCGACACTTACGCCGGCTCGTTCGGAGACGGCGTTCGTGGTCACATTGACGTACCCACGCTCGACCAGAATGCGAGCAGTGGCATCGAGTATTGCATCAACCGTCGCGTGGGAGCGTGCTTGACGTGGTGACTTGCGAGGAGGAGGAGCTTCTTTCACGGCGGATTCGAACACGAGTAGCAAAACTGAATAAATGCTCGCATATTCGCAACATCCTATCAACACCTCTTTTGGGTCCGAGTATTCGTATGCACCTTGAACTGCCTCATCTCCTCTTTCTCGCAGGCTTGTTGACCTACCTCTCCATCCGCGTCTTCTACAGGGCCCGGACGGCTTCGGTGCCCAAGCAAATCAGCGAGGCCGACTTCCAAGACAGGATCCTCATCCTGTTGGTTGTTGTGGGGCAGATTTTGCTGCCTGTACTGTATTTGTCGTCGCGGCTGCTTCGATTCGCTGACTACACGCTTCCCGAAGCTTGTGTCTGGATTGGCGCATGTCTTGCGATCTATGGCCTCTGGCTGTTCTGGCGTTCGCACGCGGATCTTGGAAAGAACTGGTCGGTGACGCTGGAACTCGGCAATGACCACCAACTGATCACCGAGGGCGTGTACCGACATGTTCGCCATCCAATGTATGCATCCTTCATAGCGCTAGGTCTTAGCCAAGCGATGCTACTGAATAACTGGATCGCCGGTTGGGCCGCCTTCATTGCAGTCTTCGCACTTTGCGTGGCTCGGATTCCGCGCGAGGAGCGCATGATGGTCGAGCACTTCGGAAATGTATACAGAAGCTACCAGGGGCGCACTGGACGAGTGTTTCCGCGCGTCCGATAGCAGGGCGTCATGAAAGTCAGTCCAGAGTTCACAGCCGCAATGCCTGAAACTGACCTTTTCCTAGCAAAACCGACAGTCTGCTCTTGGCCGAACTCAGTCGGTCACGACCAGCAGCCTAGTCAGCCACAACCGGCACACGCGGTCAGTTTGACCGGAATACGCAGCCGATCACGGACCACTGCTTGAGCGGCAACTTCGTCCTCGGGGTCGGCTGCTTGGCTATTTGGCTCGACGCGTACCCTCTCTGGCAATTGCTTCTGCCTGCAATGACAGGTGCATGCCCGTAGTGACATCCGGCGCTGCAGCAGGGCACGATCTCACCTTGGGTGAGGTGCGGGTGACGGTTCAAGCCGAGCATGAAGCCGCCACCAGTCCCGTAGTGTGCTGGACTGCCAAGCGGACGGCGACCAGCACCAAGACCGACACCGGCCTGCGCGAGACCCCCGCAGGCCGTGTCCGTGGTCACTCGCGGACAAGTGAACGGGCAAGGCATTCAGACCCTCCATAAAGCCTTGCGCTACATCCCGGGTGTGCGCTCGGAAGGGGGCAGGCCAGTGCCAACAACTTGTTCATGCACGGTTTCCTCGCGGAATGCAAAACCTACCTGGATGGTCTGCGCATTCGCCCGGATGGTTGTTTCGGCGACTTCGCGGAAGAACCTTTGCCTCTGGAACATGTCGAGGTGCTGAAAGGCCCGGCTTCGGTGCTTTATTGCCAGGCGCCTGGAGGCCGTGTCGTCAGTTGACCTGCATCTGGGCCTTGCGTGCCACCTCGCCCAGTCGTTTGTATTCGGACTGTGTCAGCGCTTCGAAGCCCTGGGCCGCGGACCCCTTAGGGGTGAATCCGGCCTGCACCAGCTTGTCCTTGACGGCAGGATCGTTCAGGGCCTGGTTGATGGCAGTATTGAGTTTGGCTGTGATGGCTGGATCTAGCTTGGCTGGGCCATATACGCCGAACCATGGATCGACTGCGTAGCCTTTGAGACCGCTCTCGGCGATCGTCGGCACATTGGGTAGCGATGGGCTGCGCTCGCTGCCTGCCACGGCCAGTGCTTTGAGTTTGCCTGCCTGAATGTGTGGCAGGGAAGCGGGCAGGTTATCAAACATGGCGGGTAGGTGGCCGCCAAGCATGTCGGTAATACCCGGTACGCTACCTTTATAGGGCACATGGACAGTATCCAGGCCAGTCATTTGCGCAAACATCACGCCAGCCAGGTGCATGCTGGTTCCGGCGCCGGCAGTACCGTACTGAAGGCCAGGGTTTGCTTTGATGTAGGCGATGAACTCCTGCACATTGTTTGCCGGGAAGCTCTTGCCCACCTCCAGCACGATGGTGGAGTAGCCCAGCATGGAAACCGCCGTGAAATCCTTGCGGGGATCAAACGCCATCGATTTGTAGATGTGCGGGTTGAGCGCATTGGTGGAGATGGCTCCGAAACCGATCGTGTAGCCGTCGGGCTTGGACTTTGCCACGACATCCATGCCGATATTGCCTCCGGCACCAGGCTTGTTCTCGATCACCACCGGTTGACCCAGCGTGCGTGCCATGTGCTCGCCCACGACTCGTGCCACAAGATCGGTCGTTCCTCCAGCCAGATAGGGAACGACAAAGGTAATGGGTTTTTGCGGGAAAGCTGCTTCTGCGCGAGCAGTTGCCATGGTGGTGAGCGCACCTGCGGCGGCAATTGACGCGAGTATCTGTCGACGGTTCATTGAGGTCTCCTTGGTAGTTCTATTGAGTGGCGTTTGAGTCGAGATCCGGAATCTGCTTGAAGCAAGGCCTTGGAG
The DNA here is from genome assembly GCF_002157685.2 of Comamonas thiooxydans. NCBI lineage: Bacteria > Pseudomonadati > Pseudomonadota > Betaproteobacteria > Burkholderiales > Comamonadaceae > Comamonas > Comamonas thiooxydans. Next base: position 3,933,524 of record NZ_AP026738.1, on the reverse strand, counting down.
GCTGCCATCACCCGAGGCAGAGTGAGAAGCAGTGTATTTGCTCAATGCAGTCCGTGGGAGCTCAGTCTGGCAACTGCTGGCCAAGTGATGGGCACGGATGCCGGGCGGGGGCCGACAACCCATTGACCTGTAGCCAATAGAGGCGTCGAAAGGAGGAGGGGCCCTCATAATCAAGACCCCCAACGTGTTCGAGATGCCCACTTTTCGTTATGGATAAATTGTTGTTGCAGCAGCAGGTGCTGAAACGTCTCGCCGAGGATCTTCTGCAAGTCGAGCAGGCAGCGAGGGTTGCCCATGAAGCGGCGACCCATGAGGAAAATATCGCCGAGAACAAATACGACACATTGGGTCTCGAAGCTTCCTACCTGGCTGCTGGCCAAGCTCGTCGCGCAGAAGCCATCCGCCAAGCGATGGCCAATTGGCGCCAGTTCCGCCCGCTGCCCTACAACGCCAGCAAAGGTATACAACTCGGCGCACTGATCTGCCTGGTGGATTCAGACGACAAGCAACAACAGCTCTTTCTCGGCCCGGATGGGGGGAACATGAAGTTGTTCATCGGCACTGAACTCATCCAGGTCATCAGCAGCAAAGCCCCCCTGGGCAGGGATATGCTGGGTAAGTGCGAAGGTGATGAGGTGTCGATACAGGTCGCTCAAGTCCGACAGCAGTTTGAGGTGCTGTGGGTTCATTAAGCCGCGAGCAAGTTCAGGCTGGATTGCTCGGGAATTATTCGTTTCAGACCCCTCAGGCCAGCTCATGACAGGGAGGCTGCGGGCGTCATGAATTCCCGGAGCAGACATTCGATGTGAGTGCCAAATCGTCCTGCGCCTGATTTCGGGGTCGCAAGTGAATGGAGCATCCGGCCAGAGGCAGTCCTGGATGGCTTTCTCTCAGGTCACTGCTTCGGGCTGGTTGCCGCCTCAGCGCTTTGGCAGCCGGTGTCCGCGGTTCCTAAGTGGAATTCCAAAAGATCAGGTTCAGTGCTAGATGCGCAGAGGATGCCTTCCTTTCCCTGCACGAAATCTGAGGAGAATCCACAGTTTAGTCGGCAGAATCAGATGCCGCCGCGTCGGCTTTGGCCTGATCTCGCATCCGGTGCCCCCATTGATCAGCCCACTGTGTCAGGGGCTTGAGGGCACTTCCCAGCTTCCGGCCTTCTTCCGTGAGTCGGTAACCCCCCTCCGCGTGATCCACCAAGCCCACCTCACGCAGTTCGCCGAGTCGAATGTTCAATAGACGGGTGTTTGTCTCGCAAGCGTCCAGCAAAGCGCGGAATGTCAGCGAGCCGGACTGCAACTCCCAAAGAATCCGCAGCGTAGTCCGTCTTCCTAGCAGATCCAGGGCGACCATGAGGGGGCGTCCTGACTTGGAGCCTCGGACTGGTTTGTCAATAACGGGTGTCATACGTTTGCTTTACTTTATACAGCGCGCAATATAGCCTGAACTTCAGGTTAGGGGCACCGGTTGGCGGTTGCTCCAACCTGCACTTTCTGGAAGGCAATACATGACAGCACGCATCGCCCCCGCACAACCCCCCTTTGAGTCCGATATTGCGGAGCGCATCGACAAGACCATGAAGGGTCGTCCGCCGCTATGGCTTTTCGCGACCTTGGCCCGCGATCCTCGTCTGGCCAGGAAGTTCTTCTCCGGCAGTCTGTTGGATCGCGGTCATTTGACAATACGGCAAAGGGAAATCGTAATTGACCGCACGACGGCCCTGTGTCGCTCTGAATACGAATGGGGGGTCCACGTAACCGGCTTTGCGAAGCTGGCCGAACTCACTCACGAGCAGGTTCGCTCGACCGTGCTCGGCTCGGCAGCAGATGCCTGCTGGAGCGACGAGGAGAAACTGCTGATTCGCGTCTGTGATGCACTGCACTCGCACTGCGATATCGATGACCAACTCTGGGCGAGCCTCAGTGCCACCTTCCCCGAGAACGCCTTGATGGAACTCCTGATGCTGGCAGGTTTCTATCGAACAGTCAGCTATCTGACCAACGCACTGCGGATGCCACTCGAAGACATCGCGGAGCGATTTCCCACGGCATAGCGCCGGATTGAGTCGTGTCCACGCGGAGCGCCTTTGGCATCCGCGTACATGCAGGTTTCCGTTGCAGAAGCTCGTTCACTGGAAACTGAGTCAACAGAGGCGTGAAGTTCATGCTCTGGGAGCAGGCATTCACGAACGTCAGCTCCTGGCCAGGCTGCGACAGTCGCAGTTCAGCCCAATGCAGACAGTTATTGATGTTCGACGTTAGGCGCTTCAGTCTCCATCGCAGACAATCTTTCGCGTAGGAGAGCTTGACAAGATGAGTGCGAGGAGCGAAGTGATGACGTGAAGCACTTCGAGCTTTTCGACTTTGCGCCAGTCTTCAGTCTGGACGGAAACGCTCTCGCCCTGCCAGCCGACGAGAACCAGCCAGGAGTCCGGCTTATGCGCGACATCCTGCATTGCTTGCTCTAGCTCGGTGCGAAGGCGATGCAGTTGATAGCCTTCGATGACACCGCCACCGTAAAGATCAACCAGCTCACCTTTGTGGCGTTCGAGGTTTGCTGATTCAAGGTAGCGGTAAAGGAACCAGTAGTAGCCGTCGTCATTGAAGGTGACCGGCGATATCTCGCTGCAAGGCGTCTGGAGGTTGGCATGATCGGCCAGGTACAAGGATACGGACATAGAGTGTCTAACGGACTAGGTAAGCCGACCGCAGAATGCGGGTCGGCTTGACTGAAGGGTTACCCCAGGGCGATATGAGAGGCGCAATGAAGCTCAGTTTGATGGCTCTTTCAATTGTGGCTGCGTTCCTCCTTGCAACCCGAGGCTGTGCAAGCTTCAACAGCTACTGGTACGAAGGCTACCTACCTCAGGCGATCGAGGTTGAAGAACTACTGTTTGTCGAAGACAGCGGCGGCTTCAGAGAAGGTTGCGGAGCAGCTATCTACAAAATGGATGGACTATCGCTGGAACACATTCGCGCGAATGGGCTTGATGCGTTAAGAGAAGCTAAGCAGGCTAGGCGGCATAAAGCTCGTGAATACAGTGACTGGAAGGAAACACCCTACATTGAGCCGAAGGACGAAATAGTTCGAAACGGCTGGCTGACCGGTATGAACGAGGGGTGCTCGGATATTCCCTCCGAAATGGAGCGCGATATCAATGAGGCCTTGAGAGAACCAGGCTCCTTCTATGCAACTGGGCATGAGTCTGGCTTGATAGTAATTCCCAAGCGGGGGTGGATCATCTTTTCTCATTTTGGATGAAGATCGCTTGCTCCCCCTCGGTTGCATGTACCTCCTCACCGCTATCCGATACCTGCGCTGAGCGCCAGTTTCGCCTGCCTCCGGCGACGGCTTATGACCAAGACCTCCATTTCACTCATGCCCTGAAAGCGGTCGCCGGCTGATGTGTCGTTCGCGTCGAATGCGTGCTTTGGGGATTGAGCCAGTGCTTGCCATTGGTTGCCGAATAGCCGAGATGGCTAGCGTACACGGCGTCGGAGCCTCTGGTGTAGGCCGCGCTCAATTCAGGGGGGCGACGGAGTTCAGGCCCATGTCGTACTTGAGTTGCCAGGAGGCTTCGCGCGGACCGTTGAAGTCGGACGTTGCATTGCGTTTCCAACCAGATGGAGCCACGATTCACATAGTCAAACGGGTTGTTCTCGCTGACCTTCTGGTGGCCGAGTCCGAATTTGAGAGCACCTATGGCGCCACCTGGCTTTCTGGTAGACAGCCATGAAATTACGCTTTATGGCCGCTGTCGTGGGTGCGCATCCAATTTGCCGCGGGGATGAACTCTCTTGCCGATAACCGTCTTGTCGGTCGGCCTTGAATATCGATTCCATCCCAGACCGGCCATGCGATCTGTTGTCATGTCCGACATCATTTGGATGACTGCTTTCGTGTGTGCCGAAATGGTGCAGCAGACCCTTGTGGGCATTTGCAAGCGCACATCTGCGGCATGCCCGAGACCGCGCTGTCCTGCTTCGTACGACCACCTCGGATCTTGATGTTGTCTGGTGCCCCAGTGGATAAGTCAGGCAGCCCTGTCCTTGGCCATGCAATATGAGTTGACGAACATTGCAGTATGCTGCAAAGACTGACGTATATCCGGTTTGGCTATTCCATGCCTGTTGGCAAATTGCTCGACCGCCGTCGTATCGAAGCGAGTGGTCTGGATAAAGTCCAAGGCTTCGACGTCTGTACTCAAGAACCGCGCGACGGGCGGAATACTCAGTAGCAACTTCAGCAATCGTAGTGAAATGTGATGCCTGGGAGGCTTCAGGCCCATGGGTTGTGCTACCTGTCCCAGCAGCTCTCGCAAGTTGGGACTTTGGTCATCAAGTGCCAGTAGTTCCTTGCCCACCATGGCAGGATCGAAAGCACAAGCCGCCACCAACTCAACCAGGTAATCCACGGTGACCAGTGGCAGCCAATGCTCGGCAGTACCGGGCACTGCAGCCAGCTTTCCCTGCGCAAGATTGCGTATCAAAGCCACCAGCGGCTGACCGTCAAGGATATGTCCGGTACGGCTGTGGCCACAGACCGTCGCGGGGTGAACTACGGTAACTTCCCCGCCCTTGGTGGACATGACCTGCAGGGTTGCAAAGTGCGCCTCCAGCTTGCTCGCCTCGTAAGCACCGACGCACCGGTAGACGGCAGGCCAATCGGTCAGCTCTGGATGGCGAGGATCAATTCCGATGCGCAGCAGATGTTCATGATTCTTCAGCATGTAGCCGCCGATCATCACCAAGCGGCTATTTAGCTCAGCCGCCAACAGCGCCACGCGCTTTGCCCCTTCCACATTGACCGCGCGAGAATGCTCCAATGAAAGCCCCCAGGCGAAGTGGGCACCCAGATGGAATACGACTCTGGCCTGCCTTAGCACTGCTTGGTCGGAAGGGCTCAGCCCGAGGTTGTCCCGCTCCAGGTCGCCTGCAACGGCAAATATCCGGGCTGCAATTCCTCCCAGATTGTCGACCTGCTCTTGCAGTGCAGTCAGTCGTTCTGGGCGGCGCATCAACACCCGGACGGTGTGACCTTTGGCACTCAGGTTCGCCAGCAAATGTTGACCGATGAAGCCGGTCCCTCCCGTGACAAAGCACTCCACGTTCATTCTCTTGCTCCTTGGTAAGGTGAGAAATCAAATGTAGAGTGTCGACCTAACTCTATAGTCAAGCGGTATTTTCATGAGAATCGGCGAACTTGAGACCCGCAGCGGCGCCAGCCGCCATACTTTGCGTTACTACGAGCAAATCGGCCTGATCTCGCCGACGCGACGAACCAACAACTATCGCGTCTACACTGCGCAAACTCTGCAGGATCTGACCTTTATCCAGCGCGCGCAAAGCATGGGTTTTTCGCTGGGGGAAATAGGCCAGATTCTGGATGCGCAGCGGAACAAGGCGATCGATTGTGCTGATGGCGCCAAGCTCATTGAAAAGAAGATGGCGGAGATCAGACAGAAAATCGCCGACCTCAAAAGCATTTATCGCTATCTGGATGAAGAGCGTGCAAACCTCGAAGCCAGTGCTGCCAGGCAACTTGAGCTTCAGCAACTGACCAAGGCTTCGAGCTGAGCTGTCGGTATCCAGGAACGGAAGCTGCCGCAGGCTTCCGGTTTCAAGCCCTCGCTTGAGTAGTTTCTAGAACCTTGCGGCCAGACACTGTCTGGTTCAGTGCAGGCTTGCGTGTTCACTCTGTCTGCAACTTCTGCAAAGCAGACCAGGGACGACAGCACGCGAAGGTCTGCGATGGCGATCTGCGACTGTCGCAGTTCTGCCCGAAGCAGCCATCAAATCATCAACCGAGCCAATGTCTACAACTCAATAGTCGGATGAAGTCTCTGAGTTCTAGTCAATGCAGATTTTTATCCACGCTGATCGCTGCACGACGCCGCGTAACATTTCGAGAAAGCGACCATTTTCAATGGAGTGCAATGGTCGGGTGTTAACGAAATGCAAGTGGCACTCGCCTGGCCAACCAGGCCCACCACCTAGCACAGCATCCTCAAATGCATGGAGGTTTCGACCAAAAAACTGAGCTCCATCTGGTTTGACTGTGCGTATATATGCTGACCAAAAATCAACCTCTGTTCTCACGTTCTCGCAATCAACGATGATGGTTCGCATAACCTTTACCAAGTAGATTTCAATGAGGTATTGGGTGCGCTGGAGGAAATCATAGTGGGGCTCGATTCCTGCCCATGATTTCTCTCTAGGAGCATCCGCTTCGCCGGGGCGCGCCGCCGAAGGTGAAGTACATCCGGGCTGCCACACAGGCTCCTGTCGAGGCTAGAGGATCATCATTGCGACCGCCCTGGCGGAAGCGGGGCGAGTTCCATCCGGTCCCGTCCCTTGCGCTTCGATGCGTAGAGGGCTTCGTCGGCCCGCTTGAGCCAATGTGACAGCTCGGTCTCGGGCTGGTCGAACAAGGTCGCACCGATGCTCAGGGACACTGGCTCGGGCGTTGCGAACATTGCGCGCGCCTGCTGCGCGAACGACTCGCGCAGGTTTTGCCCCAGCGCCTGCGCGGCGGCGCCGGAGACACTGCGCAGCAGAATCACGAACTCGTCCCCGCCCAGTCGCGCCGCCAGTGCGCCGTGGGGCAGCGAGCCGCGGATGATGTCGCTCAGGGTCACCAGCAGGCGGTCGCCGGCATCGTGACCGTGCAGGTCGTTGACCTGCTTGAAGTGGTCAATGTCGATCAGCAGCAAGGCGCCGGGGCTGGCCCGCGAGGCCTGACGCAGCAGCTCAGGTGCGCGTAGATAGAGCGCTCGGCGGTTGTCCAGGGCGGTCAGTGGGTCGCGGGCGGCGATCTGTGCGATACGCTCTTCGCGGCGATGGCGCTCGGTACCGGTCATGGACATCGCGAGCAGCATGATTGCCATCACGCCTTCCACCAGCGAGACCAGGATCACCGCGCCTCGGAAACTGGCCAGGTTGACGAAGGCGTCCGGTGCCACGGTAGAACCGGCCTTGGCCAGGTAGAACAGGCCGTGTGCCAGCAGGACGAAGCGCAACTGCGCTGCGCCCACACTCAGCGCTGCGCCATGCGGGCGCAGCAGCAGGCCGGCGCGCAAGGCGATGACGGCAATCATCAGCGACTGGATGCCCAGCATTGTCTTGGACCACCAGAGCCCGTCGGGGAGAAACAGCATCGCCAGCCAAACGACGGCCAGCAGCCACCAGGCGCGCGGCAGCCGGGCGCGCGTGAATCCGGCAACGCCAGCCAGGAACAGCCAGTGGGCTGCGATCAGCAAGCCGTTGGGGAACCAGATGCCGAACAGTACATAGCCACTGGAGCGCAGCAAGGCCAGCACGCTACCCACGGCGATGATCGCAAACCCCGCGCTCCAGAGCAGCAGCGAGCGTTCGCGCACGCTGCTCCATTCCGCAGCCAGGTACAGCGCCGAGGCGGCGGCCATGGCCGCGGAGAGGACGAGCAGGGTGAAGGGATCGAGAACCATGGACGATGGATGTGTCAGCGCGGGAGCCGATCAGTTGCTCGGGGCGACGGTCGGGGTCGTGGCATTGATTGAAATGGAACGGGCCGTATGCGAGGCGAATCGTCGCAGGATGCGGATTTTCAAGTATCTCTTGTGGGCTGAGTCGCCGGGAGGAATTGACGGATGGAGCCGGGCGTAAGGAGAGGATGTCCGACGCTGTTCTCGCCACGATCGGCAGGCTGTCCTCGATGACCTGCTACATGCTGACCGACCGTGGGACCTCGCCGCTACGGCTGCGAGTTCACACATAAAAAAGCCCCGGGGCAGGGCCACGGGGCTTGGTGTCCGAGTCAGAAGGACTTACTCGGCGCTGGGAGGCACATAGCCGGCTGCAGCATCGGCACCGCCGCCAAAGAAATGGTTTTCCATCTGGCGAGCCAGATACTGGCGGGCGCGGGCGTCGGCCAGGTTCAGACGGTTTTCATTGATCAGCATGGTCTGGTGCTTGAGCCAGTCGGCCCAGGCCTGCTTGCTCACGCTTTCATAGATACGCTTGCCCAGTTCGCCAGGGGCAGGAGGGAAATCCAGGCCTTCAGCGTCTTGACCAAGCTTGATGCAGTGAACGGTACGTGCCATGTGTAGGGTCCTCTTGGTTGATTTCAGATGTTTAGGTAATAACAAACTGAAATCTTAGTAGTTTGAGTTTTAAGAATGCGGCTCAAGAATGCATAGCAACGGGGCAGAAGCCCGTTAACCATTCACTCCAAGAACACAGTCCAATGAAAAATCGTCGCAACTTTATCAAGTTTCCTCTGGCTGCCGGTCTGATGGCTGGCTTGACCCTCTCGGCTCTGCCCACATTGCCCGCTTTTGCTCAAACCGGCGTGCAGCTGCTCAACGTTTCCTATGACCCCACTCGCGAGCTGTATGTGAACTACAACCAGGCGTTTGCCAAGCACTGGAAGGCGACGCAGAACCAGGATGTGACCATCAAGCAGTCGCATGGTGGCTCGGGCAAGCAGGCGCGCTCCATCATCGATGGCATTGAGGCAGACGTGGCCACGCTGGCCCTGGCAGGCGATATCGACGCCCTGGTCAAGAACGGCAATGTCAAGGCCGACTGGCAAAAGCGCCTGCCTCACAACAGCGCGCCCTACAGCTCCACCATCGTGTTCCTGGTCAAGAAGGGCAATCCCAAGGGCATCAAGGATTGGGACGATCTGGTCAAGCCTGGCATCCAGGTGATCACTCCCAATCCCAAGACATCGGGCGGCGCACGTTGGAACTATCTGGCAGCCTGGGAATTTGCCAAGCGCAAGTACGGAGGCGATGCACAGGCCAAGGATTTCATCACCAAGCTCTACAAGAACGTGCCCGTGCTGGACACCGGCGCGCGCGGCTCCACAGTGACCTTTGTGCAGCGCGGCCTGGGCGATGTGTTGCTGGCCTGGGAGAACGAAGCCTATCTGGCACTCAAGGAGTTCGGCCCCGAGAAGTTCCAGATCGTCGCGCCTTCGCTGTCCATCCTGGCCGAGCCTTCGGTGGCCGTGGTCGACAAGGTGGTCGATAAAAAGGGTACGCGTACCGTGGCTGAGGCCTATCTGAAGTATCTGTACTCCGAAGAGGCCCAGCGCATCGCAGGCAAGAACTTCTACCGCCCGACCGATGCCAAGGTGGCAGCCGAGTTTGCCAGCCAGTTCCCCAAGCTGGAGCTGTTCACCATCGACAAGGCCTTTGGCGGCTGGGCGGCGGCAGACAAGGCTCACTTTGCCGACGGCGGCAGCTTTGATCAGATCTATACCAAGAAATAAGTGAAACGAAAGACGGGGGCACGATGAGTGCTCCTGTCTTTGCAATAACTAAAAGATAGAGCCAAGCCATGTCGATTTTGCTGATTGCCGGTAGTCCTTCGCAGCCCTCGCGCTCCAGTGCCCTGCTGAATGCCGTGGCTGCCCGCCTGCAGGCACAGGGCCTGAGCACAGAGCCCGTGCTGCAGCTCAACCAGCTGGACCCCGCAGCCCTGTTGCATGCCCGCTTCGATCATCCCGAGATTCGTGCCGTGACCGATAGAGTGGCCCAGGCCGACGCGGTGGTGGTGGCTACACCCGTTTACAAAGCGGCCTATAGCGGCCTGCTCAAGGTGTTTCTCGATGTGTTGCCGCAGACGGCGCTCAAGGGAAAGCTGGTTCTGCCCCTGGCCACTGGCGGCAGCCCTCACCATATGCTGGCGCTGGACTATGCGCTGCGCCCCGTGCTGCAGTCGCTTGGCGCACGCCACATACTGCCCGGCATTTATGCCACCGACCAGGGTGTGCCCTTGCTGCCCGAAGGCGGTTATGGCCTGGCTCCCGAGATCGCCGAGCGCGTCGAGGATGCCGCCCAGTTGCTGGCCACCGATCTGCGCCGCAGTGCCCAATGGGCCGCAGCCAATGACTTTGAAAGCATCGCGTTTGCCGACGTGCGATGTAGCGTTTGAACTAACGCCCCCCTGAGCCGCTGCGCGGCTTTCCCCTAGGGGACGGCAGCATCGCTGCGGGGGCCCTTGCTTGCCGTCTCACCGATGGGGCGGCGCCTATTTCTCCATGTCTATGTTTTTGATAGCAGTCCCCGCACTGCGAAGGCCGAGTTGCGCCTGAAATCAGGCCGAAGGTACGCCTGAAGTGTGTGGGCTGCAAGCTCCAAGGATTGATTTCTCATGACCGATCGCAACAACACTTCTGTCGTTATTTCGTCGCAATTGCTGAACACCACACGTCGCCAGTGGTTGGCGGGTACGGCAGCCTCGGCGCTGGCCCTGGCTTCGGGCGGACTGCATGCGCAGCAGGGCAATGGCACGGCAGGCGGGCAGCGCGTGCTGCGCGTGGGCCATCAGAAAGGCTGGCTGTCGATTCTCAAGAATCGCGGCACGCTGGAAAAGCGCTTGAGCCCGCTGGGCGTGGCCGTGCGTTGGGTTGAATTCAATGCCGGCCCTGTGCAACTGGAGGCGCTCAATGTCGGCTCCATCGACTTTGGCGATGTGGGCGAGGCCCCGCCCATCTTCGCCCAGGCCGCCGGTGCGCCTCTGGTCTATGCGGGTGCCACGGTGGCGCGCCCGGGTCTGGAAGCGGTGATCGTGCCCAAGGGCTCGACGATCCGCAGCGTGGCCGACCTCAAGGGCAAGCGCATTGCCTACAACAAGGGCTCCAACGTTCATTACTTCCTGGTCAAGCTGCTGGAAAAGCATGGCCTCAAGTACGGCGATGTGCAGTCGGTCTTTCTGGCTCCTCCCGATGCGCGTGCCGCCTTCGAGAAAGGCTCGGTCGATGCCTGGGTGATCTGGGACCCGTTCCTGGCCTCGGCCCAGAAGGCTCTGGATGCACGCCTGCTGGCCGATGCAAAGGGCGTGGTCAACAACCGTGCCTACTACTTCACCTCGCGTGACTATGCGAGCCGCAATGCCGATGTGCTGCGCATCGCGATCGAGGAAATTGCTGCCATCGATGCCTGGGCCAGCAAGAACAAGAGTGCAGCAGCGGCCGAGCTGTCTCAGATCCTGGGCCTGGACACCGCCGTGACCGAGCTGTACCTGAGCCGCGCCGAGTTCGGCACCAAGGCCGTGAACGCCGAAATCCTGGGTGAGCAGCAAAAGATTGCCGACACCTTCTTCGATCTCAAGCTGATCCCCAAGAAGCTCAATTTGCTGCATGCCGCGCCCGTGGACTTGCTGGCCAGCCGCTGATTCATGAAAAGGTCATTGCCATGAGTCCTGCATCCTCTTCACCCCGTTTCCATCGCGGCCGTCGCCAGGCTCTGCAACTGCTGGGCACCACGGCTTTCAGCTGGACCCTGGCCGCGTATTACGCCAACGATGCACTGGCCCAGCCTGTGTCGGCTATTGCAGCTCCGGCCCAGTTGCGCATCGGCTATCAGAAGTCGGCCGTCAATCTGGTTGTGCTCAAGCAGCATGGCGTTCTGGAAAAGCGCTTTCCAGGCACCAGGATCAGCTGGCTGGAGTTTCCAGCCGGGCCGCAGTTGCTGGAGGCTCTGTCGGCCGGAAGCCTGGACTTTGGCCTGACCGGCGATTCGCCGCCCGTGTTTGCCCAGGCAGCGGGCAAGGATCTGCGCTATGTAGGGGCCGAGCCACCCAAGCCTGAAAGCTCGGCCATTCTGGTGCTCGCCGATTCGCCGCTGAAAACCCTGGCCGACCTCAAAGGCAGGCGCGTGGCGCTGCAAAAAGGCTCAAGCGCCCATTACCTGCTGGTGCGTGCGCTGGACAAGGCGGGTATTGCCTGGGCCGACATTCAGCCCGTGTATCTGGCACCGGCCGATGCGCGTGCCGCTTTCGAACGCGGTAGCGTCGATGCCTGGGCCATCTGGGACCCGTTCTATGCAGCCACCGAGCTGAGCATCCGGCCGCGCGTGCTGACCAGCGGTGAAGGGCTGTCGGGCAACAACTCTTTCTATCTGGCCTCGCGCAGCCTGGTCGAGCACCATCCCCAGCTCATCAAGGCCTTGTTCGACGAACTCACGCGCGCCGATCAGCTGGTGCAGACCTCGCGCAAGGAGGCCGTGCAACTGCTGGCCGCTTTCAGCGGGCTGGATGCGAATGTGGTCAGCCGTTTTATCGGCCGCAGGCCCAGCTCGCCGACCACGCTGCTCAATCCCGCCATCGTGGTCGAGCAGCAGCGCGTGGCCGATACCTTTTTTCGTCTGGGCGTGATTCCACGCCAGGTGAAGGTGGCCGACATCGTCTGGCAGCCCACCCCGGCGGAATACGCCGGCCATGGCCAGGGGATCCCCGCCGCTTCATCCATCACGCCCGCCGTGGCGTCCAGGTTCTAAGTCAGGTTCAAGGAGATTTCGTCATGCAAGTGTTCTGGTTCATTCCCACCCATGGTGATGCCCGCTACCTGGGCAGCAGCGAAGGCGCACGCCAGCTGAGCCATGACTATGTCAAGCAGGTGGCCGTGGCGGCCGACAGCCTGGGTTACGAAGGCGTGCTGATTCCCACGGGACGCTCCTGCGAAGATCCCTGGGTAGTGGCGTCCAGCCTGTTGCCCGTCACCAAGCGCCTGAAGTTCCTGGTGGCCGTGCGTCCTGGTCTGCATCAGCCCAGCCTGGCTGCTCGCATGGCGGCCAGCTTCGACCGGCTTTCCGGCGGGCGGCTGCTGATCAATCTGGTCACCGGCGGCGATCAGGCCGAGCTGGAGGGCGATGGCGTGTTTCTCGATCATGCGACGCGCTATGAACAATCGGCCGAGTTCATCGAGATCTGGCGCGAGATTCTGGCACGCAGCCATGAGGGAAAATCGCTGGATTTCGAAGGCCGGCATCTGCAGGTCAAGGGTGCCAAGCTGCTGTTCCCGCCGCTGCAAAAACCCTATCCACCCGTGTATTTCGGCGGTTCTTCGCCTGCCGCCCACGAGCTGGCGGCGGAGCAGGTCGATGCCTATCTGACCTGGGGCGAGCCACCGGCCGAAGTCGCCAAAAAGATTGCCGATGTGCGCGAGAAGGCCGAGCGCCGCGGCCGCCAGGTCAAGTTCGGCATCCGTCTGCATGTGATCGTGCGCGAAACCGATGAGGAGGCATGGGCCGACGCCGAGCGATTGATCAGCCGCCTCAAGGACGAGACCGTGGTGCAGGCACAGGCCGCATTTGCGCGCATGGATTCCGAAGGCCAGCGCCGCATGGCCCAGTTGCATGCGGGAGGCACCAAGCGCAGCCGCAAGGACCTGGAGATCAGCCCCAATCTATGGGCCGGCGTGGGTCTGGTGCGTGGCGGTGCGGGCACGGCCCTGGTGGGCAGCGCCCAGGCTGTGGCCGATCGCATCAAGGAATATGCCGATCTGGGCATAGACACCTTTGTGCTCTCGGGCTACCCGCATCTTGAGGAGGCCTATCGCTTTGCCGAGCTGGTCTTCCCGTTGCTGCCCGTCAACGTGCAGGAAAAGCTCGGCGGTGGCAACCCCGGCGGCCCGTTCGGCGAGACCGTGGCCAATCTGTACTCGCCGCGAGCTGCTGCTTCGGGAGCCGCTGCTCCGGAGCGCGAGCAGGTCCGAGTGTCCCAAAGCTGAAGGAGAGTGTATGAGTGATGTTCAAACGCTGACGTTGCAATCCGCTGCCCAGCCTGCAAGCCCGCCGGTACCGCGCCTAGAGTTGCTGGCGCGTCAGTTCGCTTTGCGGCTGCTGCCCTGGTTGTTGCCGGTCGCGCTGATCGCAGCCTGGCAGGCCGCATCGGCCTATGGCTGGTTGTCCACACGGGTGCTGCCCGCACCGCTGGATGTGTTGCGTGCAGCCTGGGCTCTGGCAGAGTCGGGCGAGCTATGGACCCATGTCAAGGTCAGTGCCGGGCGTGCGCTGGCGGGGTTGGCCATTGGCGGCAGCCTGGGCTTGCTGCTGGGCCTGCTCACAGGTTCGCTGCGATGGGCCGAGACGCTGCTCGATTCCACGATCCAGATGGTGCGCAACATCCCTGCGCTGGCGCTGATTCCGCTGGTCATTCTGTGGTTCGGCATCGACGAGTCGGCCAAGCTGTTCCTGATCAGCATTTCGGTGTTCTTCCCCATCTACCTCAACACCTTCCACGGTATCCGCAATGTGGACCCGGGTCTGATCGAGATGGGGCGCAGCTACGGCCTCACGCGCTGGCAGCTGTACCGCGACATCGTGTTGCCGGGGGCGCTGTCCTCCATCCTCGTGGGCTTGCGTTTTTCGCTGGGACTGATGTGGGTGATTCTGATCGTGGCCGAGACGATTTCAGCGCAGGCCGGCATCGGCTACCTGACCATGAATGCACGCGAATTTCTGCAGACCGATGTGGTGCTGGTGGGCATTCTGCTCTACGCGATTCTGGGCAAGCTGGCCGATTTGTTCGCCCGCTCGCTGGAGCGCTGGTGGCTGCGCTGGCATCCGGGGTATCAGGGGTGACTCCCCCTGAGCCGCTGCGCGGCTTCCCTCTCTCTCTTCGGGAGGGGGACGACATCCTCGCTGCGAGACGGCTCTTGCTGGATGTCTCTGGCCTGGGTCGTGCGCTTTTTGGGGCTTGGTGGAAAGAATGAGAGGAGCTTGCGATGAGTAGTTTGTGGAGTCGTTTGGCCCAGTCGCTGGTGGGTGCAGGTGCGCTGAATGCGCGTCAGCCGCTGGTGGCATGGGAGGCATCCTGGGACGAGGCCGAGGCCTTGCAGGCTAGCGGCCAGCTGTGGCACAAGGCCAAGGATGCGGAAGATGGAAAAAAGGACAGCAGCCAGCAGTCGGATGCGCAGCAGAAAGAGCAGGCCGAGGACGTGCAGGGCGTGCATTTGCAGACTCGGCAGCTGACCAAGCGCTATGGCGAGCGTGAAGTGCTCAAACAGGTGCAGCTCGACGTCCAGCCCGGCGAGTTCATCGCCATCGTTGGGCGCAGCGGCTGCGGCAAGTCCACCTTGCTGCGCCTTGTGGCCGGGCTGGAAGAGGCCAGTGCTGGGCAGCTACTGATCGATGCGGGCGATGCGCGCGAGCAGCGCCGGCAGAACAGGGATACGCGCATCATGTTTCAGGACGCGCGTCTGCTGCCCTGGAAGCGGGTGCTGGACAACGTGATTCTGGGGTTGCCCGATTCGGCGCGCGAGCAGGGGCGCAAGGTGCTGGCGCAGGTGGGACTGGCTGACCGCGAAAACGAATGGCCGGCGCGGCTGTCTGGCGGCCAGCGCCAGCGCGTGGCCCTGGCCCGTGCCCTGGTTCACCAGCCGCGACTGCTGCTGCTTGACGAACCTCTGGGCGCTCTCGATGCACTGACGCGCATCGAGATGCACCGCCTCATCGAAGGTCTGTGGCGCAGCCATGGCTTCACGGCCTTGCTGGTCACTCACGATGTGCAGGAAGCCGTGGCGCTGGCCGACCGCGTGGTGCTGATCGAAGACGGACGCATTGCGCTCGACGAGCGCATCGATTTGCCGCGTCCGCGTGTGCATGGCGATGCCCGCTTTGCCGCGCTGGAGACGCGCATTCTGGATCGCGTGCTGCAAAAGCCCGAGTCAGAACAGGCAGCCGGATTGCAGAGCTGGCCTGGCGTGCCGGCTACGGGCCTGCGCTGGGCGATTTGAGCATCCAACGAAAACAAAGAGAAACAGGCAGCTGGCGCGGCCACAAGCTGTGCCGCCTGCCATCAAGATATGAATTTTCAGCAACTGCGTTCGGTTCGTGAAACCGCAAGGCGTGGCTTCAATCTGACCGAAGTGGCGGCCATGCTCCACACCTCGCAGCCCGGTGTGAGCCGGCAGATTCGCGAGCTCGAGGAGGAGTTGGGCATCGATATCTTTGTGCGCGCCGGCAAGCGTCTGACGGGGCTGACGCCGCCCGGCACGGCCTTGCTGCCTATTGTCGAGCGGATGCTGCTCGAAGCCGACAATCTGCGTCGTGCGGGCGAGGACTTTCACGCCAGCGAGCGCGGCGGCCTGTCGATTGCTGCTACGCATTCCCAGGCACGCTATGCCTTGCCCCAGGTGGTGCGTGATTTCCGCAGGCTCTACCCCCAGGTTTCGCTGCATCTGCATCAGGGCTCGCCACGCCAGGTAGCCGAGATGCTGCTATCGGGTGAGGCCGATATCGGTGTGGCCACCGAGGCGCTGGGCAGTTATGAGAACCTGGTGACTCTGCCTTGCTACCGCTGGTCGCACAGTGTGGTCGTGCCGCCTGACCATGAACTGCTCGATACGGACGGAGCACTGACACTGGAAGCGTTGGCGCGCCACCCCATCATCACCTACGAGCAGGGTTACACGGGGCGTGCCCATATCGACAAGGCGTTTGCGGCGACAGGGCTGGTGCCCGATGTGGTGCTCACCGCCATGGATGCCGATGTGATCAAGACCTATGCGGAGCTGGGCATGGGCGTGGGCATCATTGCCTCCATCGCTTTCGATGTCGAGCGCGATCGCCATCTGCGCGCTATCGATGCCCGTCATCTGTTCGAAGTCAATCTCACGCGCCTGGCTCTGCGCCGCGATGCCTGGCTGCGTGGCTATGCCTATGCCTTCATCGAGAGCTTTGTGCCTACGCTGACGTCCGAGGTGGTGCGTGCGGCACTGCAATCTGCCGAAGACTGAATTTCAACTCGAACATCTCGAAAGAGCTTCAAGCCCCTGGTATTGCACTACATGGGGCGACTGTGCAGCAGGGGCTGGCGCAGGTGGTGCTCAATGCCTCGAACTTTTTGCGCTGCCATATCGTGGTGTTGGGCGTCCTTGTCATCCGCGCGATCGGACTGCGGCACGATGCATGGCCGCGCAGGCTTGTGTCACGCTACGGTTGCTTATTTTCATAAGATGTTTTTGATATAAAAATTTTTGTTTTTATTCTTTTGAGTTTTTTGGAGAAGGTTTCAGAATTGTTTTCATGCAGTGCAGCAAACACTGTTTTTCAGAACCTTCATGACTTCTCAGGAGAATTTTGTATGTCCATTCAAGCCATCAACGTACGCAATCAGTTCAAGGGCAAGGTCAAGGAAATCATCCGCGGTGACGTGGTTTCGGAAGTGGATGTGGAAACGCCCTGGGGCATCGTCACTTCGGTGATCACCACGCGCTCGGTCAATGATCTGGGTTTGGCGGTGGGCTCGGAGGTTGTGGCCCTGGTCAAGTCCACGGAGGTGTCCATCGCCAAGCTGTAAATCTCAGAATTCATATCAAAACAGCACCCAGCGCAAGTACTGCTTGCGCTGGGTGCTCTCTTTTTTGGACCCACCAATACCATTCTTGTTATGTCGCTGCTTCGCGCCTGGCCTTGATGGCAAACCAGCGGTTTGGCAGGCGGTGTTGGCGGCTCTGAGGGGCGCGGCGAGTATCGGGTGCACAGCGCCAAACAGGCATGGCCTAAGCAGTGGGCAGCAAGCAAGGGCCTTGGCGGCCCCGCTGCTCCGCAGCGAGGCTGTCGTCCCCCTCGGCGAAGCAGAGAAAGGGAGGGCGCAATGCGCCTCAGGGGGTGTTTGTCTATTCGAGCGTCATCAATGCCGCATTGCCGCCCGCTGCCGCTGTGTTGTGCGATAGAGCGCGTTCATGCCAGAGCCGCTCCAGCCGCACGGGCTGGCCTGTCTGGCAGCGCGTGGGCAGTACCAACGGGCCTGGGCGCCTTGCCAAGGCCTGCGCCCAGCGCAGAAACTCGGGGGCGTCGCATTCCAGCAGTGCTGCATCCATGGCCTCGGTCTCCGCAATTTCCTCGACGCTCAGTTCGGCAGGCAACAGCCGCACATGGCGGCGCAGTGCATCTGGCAGCTTGCCGTGAATTGTGGTGCCGAGTGGGCCGGGTACCCACAGAGCTTGCGAGCCGCAGGCCAGTGCGGCGGCCAGTTGCAGCAGCAGCATGGTTCTTTCCTGCGCCAGGCACAGTGTGCGCGGCTTGCCAAGCAGCTGGTAGAGATTGCGCTCGCCTGTGGGGCCGGGCAACAGACGTGCGGCATGCAGATCGGGCAGGGCCGCTTGCAGGCGCTCGCAATCGTGGCCAACGATGGCCTCACCATGCTGCCTGGCCCAGTGGCCCAACTGGTGCAAGGCGGTCGCCGCTGCTGCCGTGACGGGCGTGGCGCTTGCCTGTGTCTGTCCGGATTGATGCAGCAGCAGACTGAGCAAACGCAGGGGCGAGCCGGGTGTCTGCTGCAGGCGAGGCAGATACAGGGGGCCGCCGGCCTTGGGTCCGGTGCCCGACAGCCCCTCGCCGCCAAAGGGCTGAACACCGACCACGGCCCCCACCATATTGCGATTCACATACAGATTGCCAACATGTGCCGCCTGGGCGACCACTTGCACGGTTTCGTCGATGCGCGTGTGCAATCCCATGGTCAGGCCGTAGCCCAGGGCGTTGATGCGCTCCAGCAACTGCGGCAGCTCGCGCCTTTGATAGCGCAGTACATGGAGTACGGGGCCGAAGACTTCGTGCTTGAGCTGATGCAGATCGGGAAGTTCGATCAGCGTGGGCGCCACAAAATGCCCTTGTGCGGCAGTTTCCGGGCTCAGCGGCGATTGATGGATGCGCAGATCCAGCGCCCTGAGTCTGGCGATATGCCGCTCGATAGCAGTCTTGGCATCGGCATCGATCACGGGGCCCACGTCGGTGGCCAGCTCGGCCGGGTCGCCGCAATGCAGCTCCTGCATGGCGCCGCGCAGCATGGCCAGCAGCCGGTCGGCGCAGTCGCTTTGCACGCACAGCAGGCGCAGAGCCGAGCAGCGCTGGCCGGCGCTGTCAAAGGCGGATGCAGCAATGTCCTGCACGGCTTGCTCGACCAGCGCGGACGAGTCCACCAGCATGGCATTCTGACCGCCGGTTTCGGCCACCAGCACCACGGGCTGGCCGTCGGGGCGCAGCCTGGCGGCGGTCTGCAAGTTCAGCAGGCGCGCGACCTCGGTGGAGCCCGTGAACAGCACGCCGGCCACACGCGCATCGGCCACCAGCGCTGCCCCTACGGTTTCGCCCCGGCCGGGCAGCAGTTGCAGAACGTCTGGCGCAATGCCGGCCTGATGCAGCAGGCGCACGGCTTCCTGGGCGATCAGCGGGGTCTGCTCGGCGGGCTTGGCCAGCACCACATTGCCGGCTGCCAGGGCGGCGGCGACCTGGCCGGTGAAGATGGCCAGCGGAAAATTCCAGGGGCTGATGCAGACCACAGGGCCTATGCCGGGGGCGAGCAGATCCGCATCGGCCTGCCGCCGAATCTGGGCCGCGTAATAGCGCAGAAAATCGGTGGCCTCGCGCACCTCGGACACGGCATTGGCCGCAGTCTTGCCGGCTTCGCGCATCAGCAGGCTCATCAGCGGCTGCATCTGCGTTTCAAAGAGCTCGGCTGCGGTCTGCAGCAGACTGGCGCGCAGCTCGGCCGGGCTGGCTTGCCAGGCGGGCTGGGCCTGTGCGGCCATCTGCATTGCCTGCTGAATCTGCGCGGGCGTGGCATCGCTGACATAGCCCAGCAACTCCTGATGGTTGGCCGGGTTGGTGATGGCTGTGCCGATGGCGTCGGCGGCATGCGCGGCATGGACACCCTGGAGAAGTTGTGCGGGCCGGCTTTGCGCAAGCGCTTGAGACAGAGCGCTCAACACACCGTCATCGCTCAGGTCCAGACCAGAGGAGTTGCGGCGCTGTTTACCCAGCAGCTCGCGCGGCAGCACTATGCGGGGGTGGGGCAGGCCTACGTCATCGGCCGCAAGCAGGGTCTCCACCTCGGCTCTAGTTTGGAGGCCCGGCTGGCCCTCAGCCCAGGTTTGGTCTGAAGGGGCTGCTATCAAATCAGAGATGGGCCAGTCGGGGTTGGCGATGCGGTGCACGAATGAGCTGTTGGCGCCGTTTTCCAGCAGGCGGCGCACCAGATAGGCCAGCAGTGTCTCGTGCGTACCCACGGGGGCATAGATGCGGCAGGGGCGGCGTGCGGCCTTGTCCTCGGCCTCGACCACATGCAGGTAGAGCTGCTCGCCCATGCCATGCAGGCATTGAAATTCATAGCTGCCTACGCTGTAGGGAAGGGCACTGGCGAGTGATTCGATGCTTGCAACCGTCTGAGCATTGTGGGTGGCGAATTGCGGGTAGATGGCGCTGGGTGCGGCCAGCAGCTTGCGAGCGCAGGCAATATAGGCCACATCGGTGTGGTGCTTGCGGGTGTAGACCGGGTAGTCGCTCAGACCGTCGATCTGGGCGCGCTTGATTTCGCTGTCCCAGTAGGCGCCTTTGACCAGGCGCACCATCAGACGTCGCTCGCTGCGACGGGCCAGGTCGATCAGATAGTCGATCACATAGGGACAACGTTTTTGATAGGCCTGAATCACAAAGCCCAGGCCGTTCCAGCCTGCCAGGCCAGGGGCGTGGGCCAGTTGCTCCAGCAGGTCCAGCGACAGCTCAAGCCGGTCGGCCTCTTCGGCGTCGATATTGAGCCCTATGTCGTAGCTGCGTGCCAGCTCGCACAGTTGCAGCACTCGTGGCAGCAGCTCGCTCATCACGCGCTGCCATTGCGCGCGGCTGTAGCGCGGGTGCAGGGCGCTGAGCTTGATGGAAATGCCCGGCCGTTCATAGACGCCCTTGCCGCCAGCGGCCTTGCCGATCGCATGAATCGCATTCACATAGGACTGCATGTAGCGCTGTGCGTCCTCGGCGGTGAGAGCGGCCTCGCCGAGCATGTCGTAGGAATAGCGAAAGCCTCTGGCCTGCAGTTCGCGAGCGCGCTCCAGAGCCTGAGAAATGGTCTCGCCCATCACAAACTGCTCGCCCATCAGGCGCATGGCCATGTCCACGGCCCTGCGCACCAGAGGCTCGCCCCCCCTGGCAGTGACACGCTTGAGCGCTGCGAGCAGGCCCGGCTCGCTATGCGTATCGACCAGCTTGCCGGTGACCACCAGCCCCCAGGCGGCGGCATTGACAAAGAGCGAAGGGCTTTTGCCCAGATGCGCCTGCCAGTCGCCGCCGCGCAGCTTGTCGCGGATCAGCGCGTCGCGTGTGGCGGCATCGGGTATCCGCAGCAAGGCCTCGGCAAGGCACATCAGCGCCACGCCTTCCTGCGAGGACAGAGAGAACTCCTGCAGCAAGCCTTGCACCAGCCCCTGGCGTCCCGCGCTGGCAGGCTGGGCACGCAACTGCTCGACCAGCTTTTGCGTATGAACGGCGACCTGGGCCGCCTGTGCTGGAGGCAGGGTGGCGGCGGGCAGCAGCCGGGCCACGGCATCGGTCTCGGCCATGCGGGTGGCGGCGGTAATGGCTTGGCGCAGTGTGTCGGCAGGGCGTTTGCTGCTTGGCAGCGCAGTGAAGGTCGGCATGTCGGTGCAGGTGTCAAAGAGCCTGGACGCGAGCGGGTGCGCGGCCTTCACCATGTTCACAGCTGCATTGCAAGCGGCGCGGACGCGGCTGTCTACATAGGGAAAATCATTGCTGGTTTGCTGAAGAATGAATCACTATATTGAGTGGATTAAAAAGAGGAATTCACCAATGATGGATGCTTCAGAAGTGGATATCGATAGGATTGACCGAAAAATACTGGCAATTCTGCAAACCGATGGGCGTATCTCCAATCTGCGCCTGGCCGAACAGGTGGCGCTTTCGCCCACGGCCGTGCAGGCCCGCGTGGCCCGGCTCACGCGCGATGGTTACATCCTGGGCTACGAGGCGCGTCTGAATCCGCAGAAGCTGGGCGTGGGCATGACGGTGTTTGTCGAGGTGCTGCTGGATCGCACCACGCCTCATGTGTTTGACGAGTTCAAGGCCGCCGTGCTGGCCTATCCCGCCATCATGGAATGCCATATGGTGGCCGGCGGCTTTGACTATCTGCTCAAGACCCGCATGGCCGATATGGCCGCCTACCGAGACTTTGCGGGCCGGGTGCTATGGCAGCTTCCGGGCGTGCGCGAGACCAGAACCTATGCGGTGATGGAGGAGATCAAGGACGATGCGCGGCTGCCTTTGTAGGAGAAAAGCGCGTTTGAATGAAGGGTTCAGGTCTCTGTATCTGCGTTGACGCAGGCGAGCAACAGCTGCTTTTGGGGGAATGGATGGGCCGCAAAAAACATGTAAATAATTGATACACACAGAGGTGGTTGCCGCAGTACAGGCTGCGGCACAAGGCTGTGCAGTCTTTCTCGATTAATGACCAAAAAGCGGCATCTATGAGAGTCAATGCACCAGTGACACAGCGGGAGTACAGCTTTGATGAGCACGCGACTCTGATGTCCACCACGGACACGGAGAGCTACATCAAATATGCCAATCAGGCGTTCATGGAGGTCAGCGGCTTCGAGCCGCAAGAGATCCTCGGCCAGACGCACAATCTGGTGCGTCACCCGGACATGCCGCCGGCCGCTTTTGCCGACATGTGGGCCACCCTCAAAAGCGGCGAGCCCTGGAGCGCACTGGTCAAGAACCGGCGCAAGAACGGGGACCACTACTGGGTTCGCGCCAATGCCATTCCCATCATCCGCAATGACAAGGCCAAGGGCTATATGTCCGTGCGGACACAGCCCGAGCGCAAAGAGGTCGAGGCGGCGCAAAAGCTGTACGAGTCCATGCACGACAAGGGCGGTTCAGCCCCCGAGCTGCACAAAGGCATAGTCTCCAGGAAGGGGCTGGGGAAGCTGCTTTCGATCTGGCGGCACATGGGGGTGCGCCGGCGCATTCGCCTGAACTCGCTGGCCTTGTGGGGCGCCCTGGTGCTCGGCGCCTGGCTGCTGGGCCAAAGCCAGATGCAGTTCCTGTCGATGGCGGCCTTCATGACGGTGGCCCTGATGGTGATGACGCTATTGCTCGAGAGCCAGTTCGCCACGCCGCTGGAGCTGCTCAAGCGTCAGTCGCTGAACGTGGCAACCGGCAACAACCGGCAGACGGAATACTTGCAGCGCACGGATGAAATCGGCACCACGCTGCGCACGGTCAACCAGATCGGTCTCATGTTTCGCTGGCTGGTGGACGATGTGAACCAGCAAGCTCTGAATGTTCAGCAGGCCTGTAACGAGATCGAGCAGGGCAACAGCTATCTGCACGGGCAGACGGAGCAGCTGGCGGTGAATGTGGCCCAGACCTCGGCCTCTATGGAGCAGATCACGGCCCGGGTTCAGTCCAGCGCCGATACGGCACAAAAAGCCGGTGTGCTGGCCAGCGAAGCCAGCGCGGCGGCCTTGCGCGGGGGGCAGTCCATGGATCAGATCGTCTCCACCATGGAGTCGATTACGGCCAACTCCCGCCGCATTGCCGACATTGTCGGCGTGATTGACAGCATTGCCTTTCAAACCAATTTGCTGGCGCTGAATGCGGCCGTGGAGGCCGCCCGTGCCGGCGAGCATGGCAGGGGGTTTGCCGTCGTTGCCGGCGAGGTGCGGGCCCTGGCGCAGCGCAGCGCCGATGCAGCCAAGGAGATCAAGGCGCTGATTCAGGCCAGCACGGCCACCATCGAGGCGGGCTCTTTGGTGGTCAGCGATGCGGGGAGCAATATCGGGGATATCGTCTCTCAGGCCCGCAGCGTGGCGGACTTCATTGCCGAGATCAGCAAGGCCACGCGCGAACAAAGCGAGGAGATCAGCCAGGTCGGGAAGTCGGTGGCGGACATGGACTATCTGACGCAGCAGAACGCGCAGCTGGTGACCCAGGGGGCGCAGGCTTCCAGCAGCATGCAATGGCAGGTGAAAAATCTTGTGGAAGCGATTGGCGTGTTCCGGTAGCTGGAGAATTTCAGGGCAGTCCGATGGCTGCGATGGGCTGCCGGCTGCCCTCCTTGGACCAGATGTGGGCGATCTGCCCGCGACAAGCACCTCAGCCCCAGAGCTGCGGCTTGTTCACCATCAAATAATAGGTGCCGGCCATGGCCACAAAGGCGGGATAGCCCAGGGCCTCCCAGCGCAACTGGTATTGCCGGAAAAGAGGCGGCAGGGCCTGGTTCTGGCTATGCGCCTGGGTCGCCATTGCAGCCATGCGGATCTGCAGCCAGACCACGGGCAGCCAGCAGATGCCGGCCAGCGCATACAGGCCCAGCGAAAGCGCGAGCCAGGGAGTGGTGAGCGGCCAGCCTGCGAGATAGGCCATGGCAATGCCCGTGACCGGCTGAATGAAGACGCAGGGAGTGGTGAACCACCAGTCGGCCCGCACCACCAGGCGGCTGACCACTGCCTGGGCCGCGACCGAGCCGCTGCGGTTGGCAAAGAACATGTAGAAGGCCGAACCGAGGCCGGTACCGACCAGCAGCACGCTGGAGAGGATGTGCAGTGTCTTGAGCAACAGATAGGTATTCATGATTCAAGCCTGTTGTGCGAGTTGTCTGTTTGCAGCAGGAACCACAGCATGGCGGCGATGGGCAGGTTCTTGAGCAGCGGTCCCAGAGGGTGCAGCCACAGCGTGGGTTGAAGAGCCGTGCCGATCACGGTCATGGCCGTCATCAGCAGCAGGGCGCTCAAGTAGATGGCGCGGCCCGGACGTAGCAGCAAGGCCAGACCCAGAGCCAAATCGGCCAGCAGGCCGGACCAGATGAGCAGTGCCTGCCAGCGTGTATCGCCAATGCCGCCCTGGTCCAGCAAGCGGGCACCTTCGTGGTTGAGGCCCGAGAGTCCAAGATAGTCCAGTGCGCTGACCAGAGCCGTGCCCAGCCAGACAACGACCAGACTCGCGTGCATGAATTGGGCAGCTTGCTTCTGCGGGCTGGGTCTGCTGCTGTTTTGCAACTCAGGCATGGCGGCGGCCTTCCTTGGGCAAGGTGGCCAGCATGGCATCCGGAGCCACGGGAGCGCGCCCCAGCAGCGAGGTCAGGGTCTGAGGATCGGTAACGTTGTCGTTTTCCAGCAAGGCCATGGTTTCACTGCACCAGGGCAGGGCGGGGATCTGGTCGCCAACTCTGGCGCTGCCCTTGCTCATCCAGTCGGGCAGGGCGTATACCGATGCCGGGCCGTAACCCATCTGGTTGCGCAGGCTGGCGATGAAAGCCTCTGTCGAAAGCGGCTGGGGGCCGCCGATTTCGACGATGCCTTCAGAGGTGTCCGATGTCGCCATATGCGCGAGCACTTCGGCCAGATCACGCACGGCCACGGGCTGTATCTGGCTGCTGCGCATGAGTTCGGGCAGCAGCAAAACGGGCATTCTGGCCAGATTCAGGAACAGCTGGCTGCTGGCTCCGCCCGCACCAAAGATGATGCTGGGTCGCACGACAACGGGATGGAGCCTGCCTTGTCTGCCCAGTGCCAGCAAATGTTCGTCGGCCGCGCGCTTGGTGCTTGCATACTGGGTGCCTCCCTGACCCGCGCCCAGGGCCGAGACCTGCACCACGCGGCGCACGCCGGCCTGGGCACAGGCATCGAACAGCGCGATGGGAGCCAGAGAATGCAGGGTTTGCAGATCCTGGCCGGGCTTGTCTCGCAGCGCACCGACGGCGTTGATGACGGCATCAATGCCCTGCAGATGCTCAAGCCATGCCTCGGCCGTAGTGCAGGCGCCAAAGTCCAGTGGCGGCTGGCTGTGGCGGCTGCGCACCACGGGGTCGTGGTCCAGCAGGGCCAGCGCATTCACGATATGTCGACCCAGAAAGCCTGTGCCGCCGCAGATCAGAACTCGCATACGCTACTCCTTTGCAGTTTTCTGCCTTGACAGAATTCAGTTGGGCTTCAATCGTTGCCGCTTTCTCGGCCGCCATCCTTGCCTCGGACAAAGCGCTGGACGCTGGCGCCAAGGCGCAGGATCTTGTCCAGCGTGGCTGGAGACAGGCGCAGCATTTCGTCGGTCCAGATGCCCAGCGAATCCATGAGGCGCAGCGTCTCGTGCACGCGGTCCTGGGCATCGGGCGTTTCCTGCTCGAATTCGGGCTGGGCGATCAATTCACGCAGCAGTGCGCTGGTGGGGTCGAACTCGCGCTGCTTGCGCTCTCGCACGATGGTGCGCAGCAGCTCCCAGACATCGGCCGAGGTCTCGAAATACTCGCGCCGGTCGCCGCTCCTGCGGCTGCTGCGAATCAGGTTCCAGTTCAGCAGCTCCTTGAGGCTGTTGCTGACGTTGGAGCGTGCCGCACCCAGGGTTTCGCAGATTTCATCGGCATTGAGGGGGCGGCCATGAAAGAACAGTAGTGCATGAATTTGCGCCACCGTACGATTTACGCCCCAGGCGTTTCCCATATCTCCCCAGTGGTGCACAAAGCGTTCAGCGATAGGACTCAGTTGCATGGGATGTAGTGTGGTCTTGTCTGAAATTTCTGTCAATACAGAAATTTGTGTTTTTGAAAAGCCACTTTACTGCTTAGGGCGCTGATACTGTGATCAGCGCGCTCTGGTGGGCAGGATTGGAAGCGGATTTTCTTTGGCTGAAGAAAATTCGAGCCGATTTGCTCACTGTGTCCGTACTCGTAAAATAGCTGCATTACAGGGGCATGAAGCCCCGTTAGGGAAGGGAGAGTTCATGACCGCTGCATCCGCCTTGCGTGCTGCGTTGATTTTGTCGGCCTGTGCCTTGGCCCAGGCCGCGTCGGCTGCCTGCTATTTTGTCTATGCCCCCAATAACGAGCTGATCTATCGCTCCAATGTGGCGCCGGTCGATCTCTCTCTGCCCCTGCACCAGACGGTGTCGCAACTCTCCCCCGGAGCGCGCATGTTTTTCTCGCTCGACGAGTACAACTGCGCCACCGAGGTCAATCTGATCGCCGAGCGTGCCCAGATTGCTGCGGCGCGCAACAACCGCGAGCGTCGCCTGCGTGAAGAGCAGCGCTTCTGATTGCATAGCTGTTGGCGATTGACCACCAAGCGTTTGAGGCAATTTTGATGCTTGCTATCTGACGCGCGGCGGATGCCGGGGCCAGGGCGTCATCCCGTAGTCCGTGCAGTTTTTTGCCGTGGTCTGCCCTCGGGTATGGGGTGGCCTGAGACAATCGGGCACCATGAGTGAATCCCGCGACAACAAAATTCCCGAGAACCTGCCCGAAGTCCCATCCGATGCCCCGGCGCTGCCCGAGGGCTGGCTGGAAGTGCTGTCCATGGACATGGATGCCCAGGGTGTAGCCCGCAAGCCCGATGGCAAGGTGGTCTTCATCGACGGCGCCCTGACCGGTGAAATCGTCAGCGCCAACACCCATCGCAAGAAGAACAACTGGGAAGCGGCCACGCTGACCGAAATCCACCGTGAATCCTCGCAGCGCGTGACGCCCGGCTGCCCCAATTTCGGCCTGCACGCCGGCGCCTGCGGTGGCTGCAAGATGCAGCATCTGCATGTGGCGGCCCAGGTTGCCATCAAGCAGCGTGTACTGGAAGACAACCTCTGGCATCTGGCCAAGGTCAAGCCCGAGACGTTGCTGCGCCCCATCGAAGGCCCGGCCTGGGGCTATCGCTTCCGCTCGCGCCTGTCGGTGCGCTATGTGGCCAAGAAGGGCAAGGTGCTGGTGGGCTTCCACGAGCGCAAGAGCCGCTACATCGCCGACATGGAGGTCTGCAAGATTTTGCCGCCCCATGTGGACGCAATGCTCATGCCCATGCGCGCACTGATCGCCAGCATGGATGCCCGCGAAACCTGCCCGCAGATCGAAGTGGCTTGCGGTGACCATGTCACCGCCCTGGTGCTGCGCCATCTGGAACCTCTGTCGGACGCCGACAAGCAGCGCCTGCGCGACTTTGCCGCCGCGCAGAACGTGCAATGGTGGCTGCAGCCCAAGGGCCCGGATACCGTGCATTTGATGGAAGAAGGCGGCACACAGCTGTCCTATGGTCTGCCGGACTTCGGCATCACCATGCCGTTCAAGCCGACCGATTTCACTCAGGTCAATCCGCATATCAACCGCGTGCTGGTCACACGCTCGCTGCGTCTGCTGGATGCGAAAAAGAACGAGCGCGTCATCGACTGGTTCTGCGGTCTTGGCAACTTCACGCTGCCCATTGCCACCATGGCGCGCGAGGTACTGGGCATCGAAGGCTCGGAAACACTGGTCAAGCGTTCGCACGAGAACTACGCTGGCAACAATGCCACGCGCAGCGAAGACGACAAGCTGGCTCCCACCAGCTTTGTGGCGCGCAATCTTTTCGAGATGACGCCTGCCATGCTGATTGCCGACGGTAATTCCGACAAATGGCTGGTCGATCCTCCGCGTGAAGGTGCGTTTGCGCTGTCCAAGGCGCTGGCCGATATTCACCAGATCCGCATCGGCGCCAAGCAGACCGGTGTGGCCAGCGAAGAGCAGCCCGATTTGTTGCCGCCGCTGCCCGAGGGGCAGGAAAACTGGCAGTTCCCCAAGCGCATTGTCTATGTGAGCTGCAACCCGGCCACGCTGGCACGCGATGCGGGCTTGCTGGTACACCAGGCCGGCTATCGCTGCGTGGCAGCCGGTGTGGTGAATATGTTCCCGCATACGGCGCATGTGGAGTCCATGGCCGTTTTCGAGCGCGCATAAGCGAGCATGCCCTGAACTGCGCCTGCGCGGCGCAGTTCAGCCGCCAAGAGACGTATCCAGAATCATCATCAGCACAAAGCCCAGCATGAGCCCTGTGGTGGCCCAGGCTTCATGGCCTTTGCGATGCGATTCGGGAATGATTTCGTGGCTGATGACAAATAGCATGGCACCAGCGGCGAAGCCCAGACCCCAGGGCAGCAGCATGGTGGAGCTGCTGACCACGATGGCGCCGATCACGGCTCCCAAGGGCTCGATCAACCCTGTCAGAGCCCCCAGCACCACTGCAAAACCGCGGGTATAGCCGGCCGCCAGCAAAGAGGCTGCGACGACAAAACCCTCGGGCACATCCTGTATGGCAATGCCCAGCGTGAGCGAGCTGGCGCGCAGCCCCTCGTTGGCGGCATAGCCCACGCCTATGGCCAGACCCTCCGGAAGATTGTGCAGGGTGATGGCAATGACAAACAGCCAGGTGCGCCGCAGCTGCTTGGCATCGGCGCCTTCACGGCCTTTGATGAAGTGTTCGTGCGGCAGCAGGCGATCCATGACCAGCAGGGCTGCACCTCCGAGCAAGATGGCTGTGCCGATCAAGGCTCCGCCCAGCCATTCGCTGCCGGCGGGCGAGGTCGCTGCCTTGGCGGCTTCCAGACCGGGGAGAATCAATGAAAAGGCGCAGGCAGCCAGCATCACGCCTGCGCCAAAGCCAAACAGCGTGTCCTGTGTGCGTTCGGACGGATGCTGGGTCAGCAGCACAGGCAAAGCGCCCAGCGCGGTCGCCAGCGCCGCCACACTGCCGCCCAGCAGTGCATTCAGTGCTGCGGGATTGGTCTGCAGCTGCTTCCAGACCATGGATGCCAGCACCAGAGCGCCGGCCGCAGAGATCAGCAGCCCGAGCCGGGTCCTGAGCGGCAGAGGGGTATGGCTGGAAGAGGCGGTCTGCAGTCCGTCCGGGCCCATGGTTCAGCTCCTGACAGCCTGGGTGGCGGCGGCGAAGCGGCGTGCCACTTCATTCCAGTCCACCACGTTGTAGAAGGCGGCGATGTATTCGGGGCGGCGGTTCTGGTATTTCAGGTAATAGGCATGCTCCCATACGTCCAGGCCCAGAATCGGCGTGTTGCCGCTGCCAATGCCCAGCATCAGAGGGTTGTCCTGGTTGGCGCTGCTTTCCACATGCAGCTTGCCGCTGCGGTCCACGCTGAGCCAGGCCCAGCCGCTGCCAAAGCGGCTGATGGCCGCCTTGGTGAATTCGGTCTTGAAGTTCTCGAAGCTGCCCAGGTCCTTGTCAATGGCTGCTGCAAGAGCGTTTTGCGGCAGGCCTCCTGCGCCAGGAGACATGACTTGCCAGAACAGGCTGTGATTGGCATGGCCGCCGCCGTTGTTGCGCACCGCTTGACGCAGCGTTTGCGGCAGCGATTCGACCTTGGCGAGCAGATCTTCCAGCGACCATTGCGCGTACTCGCTGCCTTCGAGTGCCGCATTGAGGTTGTTGACGTAGGTCTGATGGTGCTTGGAGTAGTGGATCTCCATGGTTTGCGCATCGATATGCGGCTCCAGTGCCGCGTAGTCGTAGGCCAGTGGGGGCAGGGTATAGCTCATGAGGGAAAGCCTTGGCAGTGAGAGAGAGGGAAGTCAGTGCAGTGATGAATGCACGGGCTCGAAGCTGGCAAGGCGGGACTGCCTGTCGCTGGCGGGGTGAGTGAGAAGGGCTGCAGATATCGAGGCACAGACGTCAGCGCTGGCATGAGTGTCTGCTCCATCTTGCTCGGCCCGTGCGGCCAGCAGCTGGGGCAGATGACGGTATATCGCCAGACTTAGGGAAGGGCTGGTGCAGCCCTGCTGCAGCAGTGACATCAGCGTCTTCTGCGCCTCATGCAGACATTCGGAGGACGAACCCGGCTGGCCTGCGGCGTCAAAGGCATCCGCCAGATTCAGGTGGGCCACGACAAAGGCCGCAATGCGGTCATCGTCGGCAGTGTCTGCGGGTTCCGCGCTGAGTAGTTGCAGACTCAGCTGCTGCGCATGGCGATAGTGCTTTTGTGCCGAGAGATGACGATGCTCCAGCGTTGCGGCCAGTGCTGTGCGGGTGTGCCGCTTCCAGGCGGACAGCAAATCGGCAGCCGAGGCGTTTGTCGTGCGGACTCTCATGAGGCACCTTCGATGCAGGCTTGGGCTGCCACGACTTTTCCGTCCTCTCCCGATGGATGAATGCGCACCACCCGCAAGGCGGTCGGCTGATCCACCAGCAGGCAGGTCTTGCCAGTGCGCTTGCAGTGATCCTTCACCCGCCAGTAGGCACCGTCGCTGATGCAGCCCGTCTGGCAGATCACCAGATCGGCAGCATGCAGGCTGTCCTCCAGCAACTGCTGCTCGGCCAGGGCCTGGCTGTCGGCAGTCTCGACCGAAGGCCAGTCAATGTCGGCCGCCGTCGTTGCCTGAGGTACTTGAGGGGGAGCTTGCACCAGATTCAGTGCCATTGCCTGGGCCAACGCGTGGCGCTGCTCACGCTCCCAGGCCAGTGCGCTGTCACGGACAATGACTTTGGCCCTGAGGTGCACAAGCTGCCGCTTGAGGGCTTCCACTTCGCGTGCCAGCGATTGCATCTGTGCCGTGCAGCGGGTCTGCACTTCCATATAGGTCAGCATGAGGGCCTCATGCTCAAGGCGTAGTTGGTTGAAGTCATCATCTGGCACGGCAGTCTTGTCCCCATGGTTGAGAGCACAACAGAACTCGTCGCTGGGATGCGCGTATGTGCAGCTAAGAATGGAATCAATAATTCATGAATATAAATGAGAATTGTTTGTATTCAATACACGTAAAGAAAATATGACATCCGGGAGTGCCTAGGCAGGGCGGTGGCCGGACATAAAAAAAGCCGTAGCGCTGTTGCTACGGCTTGTGCCGATCAATGCTGAGTGACAGGGCCAGGAGCTCATGCTCCGGGCCTGCCATCAGCGATTTCAGCTGCGGTTGCGGCTGCTGCTGTTGTCGGGCTCCGGGGCACCGCGTTTCTCGGCGGCACTCTGTCCCAGCACGGAAGGCACGCCTTCGATCTTGTTGGAGCGCATGTATTCATCCATGTCCTTCCAGCCCGCAAACACCAGCGCCTTGGGTGCCTTGGGGTTGAGGACGTAGCAGTCTTCCAGTCCGCGCATGGCATGCCGGCAGGCGCCGCCAATGGCCTTGGCTTCGGATTCGCGCGCCACGGTGCGTGGATCAGGGCCCAGGCCCGGAATGTCTTCGATCTTGCAGCCTGCCAGTACCAGAGGCAGCAGGGCAATGGCAAGTGCGCGGGGAAGGTGGTTTGGCTTCATCTTGTCTGCTTATCGGCAGCGGCAGTCGGAAATTTAGGCCATGACTGAAATATCCATCAATGCGATGACTGCGCTTGATGCCAAGGTTACTGGAAACAAAAAGGAGTGCGCAAGGCACTCCTTTTTGCTTGGGTGGTGGCGAGGTTTAGTCGCGGTCGCCGCCCATGATGCCCAGCAGGGCCAGCAGGCTCTGGAACACGTTGAACAGGTCCAGATACAGGGCCAGGGTGGCGCTGATGTAGTTGGTCTCGCCGCCGTCGATGATCTGCTTGAGGTCATACAGCATGTAGGCGGAGAAGATGCCGATAGCCAGCATGGAGATGGCCATCATGCCAGCCGTGGAGCCCACGAAGACGTTGATGATGGCTCCCACCATCAGCACCAGGGCGCCCACGAACAGGAACTTGCCCATGCCCGACAGGTCGCGCTTGATCACGGTGGCCAGCATGGCCATCACGAAGAACACGCCCGCGGTACCGGCAAAGGCAGTCATGATCAGCTGGGTGCCGTTGGAGAAGCCCAGGATCATGCCGATCAGGCGCGAGAGCATCAGGCCCATGAAGAAGGTGAAGGCCAGCAGCACGGGCACGCCAGCGGCGCTGTGCTTGGTCTTCTCGATCGCGAACATGAAGCCGAAGGCGCCGACCATGAACACGATCAGGCCCACGCCGCCAGTCAGCGCGCGAGTCATGCCAGTGGCTACGCCCAGCCAAGCACCCAGCACGGTGGGGATCAGGCTGAGTGCCAGCAGCCAGTAGGTATTGCGCAAGACACGGTTGCGCTCTTGCTGCGAGACACCGTAGCCCGCAGAGCCCAGTGTGGTGACTTGTTCGTTCATGTAGCCATTCCTCCTTCAGGAATTGTGTGTTGAAACATTGTCATTCTAGGTGGGGGTCTTGAGAAGCCTTTGCAATACCCCGTTGCAATGCGGCAGTTTTAGGATGGAATGTTTTTCACATCGCATCTACTTTTGCCTGCAAAGTACAGAATATGCTTGCTGCATTGACAATCCAACGGAGCTTTTTATCTTATGAAGACCAAGCACGAACTCGAACTGGCCGATGTGAAAGCCATCGCTGCGGCTGCCGAAGCTGAAGCACTGAAGAACAACTGGCCCGTGACGATCTCCATCGTGGACGACGGCGGCCATCTGCTGCTGTTGCAGCGCATGGATGGTGCTGCTCCCATCTCTTCGCATATCGCCCCCGCCAAGGCTCGCTCTGCAGCCGTGGGCCGCAAGGACACCAAGGCTTTTGAAGACATGATCAACAATGGCCGCACCGCTTTCCTGAGCGCTCCGTTTGTGGACGGCCTGCTCGAAGGTGGCGTGGCCATCGTCAAGGACGGTCAGGTGCTGGGTGCCGTGGGTGTTTCCGGTGTGAAGGCCAATGAAGACGCACAGGTTGCCAAAGCCGGCATTGCTGCCCTGGGCCTGTAATTGCTGACTTTGCCACTGCGGTGGCAGAGTCCAAAACAAAACCCCTGCCGCTTGATGCGCGCAGGGGTTTTGTTTTGGCGGGTTGCGAATGAGGAAAAAACGCGTGGCTATGTGAAGTGTGAGCACAAGAGAGGGCAAGTGCTCTACAACGACTATGGCTGGCGAATCGACACTTGCGGTGTCGCCCCACGATGAAACGGTTTATTTGGTCAGAATGAGCTTGCCCAGCTTGGTGGCCTGCAGGCGATAGGGCGTGCCGTTGTGCAAGATGGTGACGGCTTTCTGACCGTTGAGCAGCAGGGCGCTGTCCAGGCCCAGGCTGGAGCCGGCAGCGGCTGAGGGGGTTGCAGCAGCCATGGAGGAGGTGCTACGGTTGTTGGGCTGTGAGGTCGCAACAAGCGGTGCAGACATGCCGTGATTCCTTAAGATCAAAAACTTGTGTAATGATAACAATTCTCAATTGAAAAGCAAGTGATACTTAATCTCATTCGCAAAAAAGTGCCATTTATTTTTCAACTGGAATCTGTCCAGCTGCATCTGAGGACTTTTGCCGGCGGTCCATCAGCAGTTTGTGCCTGTGCCGGGCGGCTTGAATGCTGTTTTGATGCAGGTTCCGCAATAAAAAAACGGCCCCTGAGGGCCGTTTTTTGCAAGCATGGGCTTATTTGGATGGGTCGGTCACAAAGCCGATTTTCTTGACGCCGGCACGCTGGGCGGCGGCCATGGCCTGGGCCACGCGTTCGTAACGCACTTCCTTGTCGCCGCGGATATGCAGGTCGGGCTGCGGCTCCTTGACGGCCTCGGTCTGAAGATTGGTCTCCAGCTGCTCGTCACTGATTTCCTGACCGTTCCAGGAATATTTACCGTCGGCCGTGATGCCCAGCTGCACGGTGGCAGGCTTGGTGTCCTCGGGCTGGTTGGTGGCGCGAGGCAGGTCCACGTTGACCGAGTGTTTCATCACGGGCACGGTGATGATGAAGATGATGAGCAGAACCAGCATGACGTCCACCAGAGGCGTCATATTGATCTCATTCATCACATCATCGCTGTCCCCATCGTCCATGGTTCCGAATGACATGGCTTAGGCGCCTTTCTTCAGGGGCAGCACGTTGCCAGAGACCTGGCCGTCCACGGAAACGCGGGCACCAGTCACGAAATAGGCGTGCACGTCGTGGGCAAAGCTGTTGAGGGCGTTCAAAATGCCCTTGTTGCCACGCACCAGAGCGTTATAGCCCAGCACGGCGGGGATGGCGACGGCCAGACCCAGGGCAGTCATGATCAGCGCTTCGCCGATGGGGCCGGCCACCTTGTCGATAGAAGACTGACCGGACATGCCGATGGCCACCAGGGCGTGGTAGATGCCCCAGACGGTGCCGAACAGGCCGATGAAGGGAGCGGTCGAGCCCACGGAGGCCAGAATGGCCAGGCCGGATTGCAGGCGGGCCGTGAATTCGTTGATGCCGTTGCGCAGGCAGCGGGTCACCCAGTCGCTGATGTCCAGCGTGTCATGCAGGTGGACGCTGGTCTTGCGGTGGTGGGCGGAGGCTTCACGGCCTTCGAGCACCATGAAGCGGAAGGGGTTCTGCTTGTCGTCACCCAGCTTTTCCAGGCCAGTGGCCAGATCGGGGCTGTGCCAGAAGTCCTGCGCCTGGGTAGCGAACTTCTTGAATTTCACAATATCCAGCGCCTTGAGAATGATGACCAGCCAAGAGGCCACCGACATGACCAGCAAGATGATGGCCACGCCTTTGGTCACGAAGTCGCCCTGTGTCCAGACGTGGGCAATGCCGAATTGGGATTCCATGGGTACTCCTGAGAACTGCAGATTTATTTGAGAACAAAGTTGATGGGCACGATGTGCCACATGGGTTCGGCTACGCCGTTGCGCTTGCCGGGGACAAACTTCCACTGGCGCACGGTGTTGACGGCGGCGTCATCTAGGCGGTCAAAGCCGCTGGACTGCTTGATTTCGATTTTCTCGGGCTGGCCCTGCTCGTTGATATAGACGCGCAGCAGCACCTTGCCTTGTTCCCCCATGCGCTTGCTGACCGAAGGATAAGCGGGAGCGGGGTTGTTCAGATAGGCCGCATTGCTCGATGGCTGCTCGATCTTGGGTGGGGCTGGTGGTGCGGGAGGCGCAGGCGGAGCCGGAGGTGCCGGGGGCGCGGGTGGCGCCGGCGGTGTCTTGTCCGGTTTGCTGTCGCTGTTCTCCAATGCCCCTTGAGGTGCAGCCGGTGCCGGTGTCGGGTCCTTGATGGCCTTGGGCAGCGGAGCCTTCTTGACTTCGGGCTTGGGCTGCGGTTTGGTCTCGGGCTTGGGTGCTGGTGCCGGAGGCTTGGGAGGAGGGGGAGGGGCCGGCGGGGTAGGTTCGGCAGCCGGCGGTGCCACAAACTGGGCAATCACGCTGGCGGGAATCACTATCTCTGGCGGCTTTTGCTGTGCCAGGCCATGCTGCATGGCCCACAGGGCGGCAGCGTGTACGACAACCACAGCACCAGCAACTGCCATATTGCGGCTTGGGCCGCTGGCAGGTGCAAATCGATCAGACTGGGACATAAGAACGAGAAGAGCAACCAGCGCAGGCTGGGATCAGAAGGGAGAAGCGCTGGTCAACCGGCAATAGCAGGCACAGGAAGCAGGGCACGCTGACAGGATTGCATCATTCACGCAGGATCCACCAGGTGCATACCATCACGAGAATCAGACTGCCAAAGACGGCTGAGAGGACGGAGAAGTGGGCCATGCTTTGCTTTCCAGAATGTTGGTGGCAAGCTGAACCGTCTGCACCGACGCGCAGGATTGCGCTTCGTTGTGGATGGCCGCGATCGGATGGCTTGCACTGCACTGGGCGACGACATCGCGTGCGCAGCCTTCGCAGCGCCCGCATTGTGTGGCAACACCCAATTCAAACTGGATTTCGTCAAAGCTCATCCCCGCATGCGCGTGGCGTGCTATTTCTCGGTCAGAAACCCGGCGGCATACACAGACGATCATGGCTACAGGCAGTTGTTGCTGGCTATTGATGTAATAGGCGGAGTATAAATGAGAATCCATCGCATTTGCAATGCATGCCACCAAATTACGCACAATCAGCAAGTGGTTAAGAGCCCGGGCCCGATCTGCTCAAGGCTGGCGCAGCCGGTCTGGGCCATGGCCAGCTCCAGCTCGGCGCGCAGCAGATACAGCATATGAGCCACGCCCAGCATGCCGGCCACTGCCAGGGCATGCATTTGCGGCCGACCCAGCAGCACGGCGCTGGCACCCAGCGCGATGGCCTTGAGTACATCGGTGCCCTGGCGCACGCCGCCGTCCATCAGCAGTGGAATATGGGCAGGCGTGGCCGCACGAATGGCCGGCAGCACTTCGAGGGGGGAGACGGCGGTGTCCAGCACTCGCCCGCCATGGTTGGATACCACGATGGCATCGGCCCCCAGCTCCACGGCTTGCGCGGCGGCGCGGGCCGAGAGCAGACCTTTGACGATCAGGGGCAACCGGGTTTGCTGACGCAGCCAGACCAGGTCGTCCCAGGTGGGTGCGCCTCGGGCCAGTTCGCTGCCGAACAGAATGTGCTCGCTCATCAGATCGCCGGTCTGCCGTGGCTGGGGAATGCCACGCAGATTGACGGCCTCCACGCCTGGCGGCAGCGGGTAGCTGGAGCGCTTGATATGGGCATCCACCGTCCAGACCAGGGCCTGGTAGCCGGCATCTTCGGCGCGGCGAATCAGCTGCAGCGTGTGCTCGCGCGTTGGCTGCTGGTAGAGCTGGAACCACAGTGGGCCGCTGCGCCCCAGCTCCTGCGCTGCGGCTTGCGCGGCCTGGGCGATTTCCTCGAGCGTGCAGCTGGACAAAGTGCTGACCACCATGCCGGTGCGCATGGCCATGGCCGCTCGCGCCGTGGCGAGTTCGCCTTCGGGGTGCGCCAGCCGCTGGTAGGCGACCGGTGCCAGCAACAACGGCCAGTCCAGACTCTGACCCAAAAGGCTTTGCCGCGTATGCGCGGCGGACAGATCGGCCAGTGGCTCAGGACAGAGACGGATGCGGTCGAAGGCCTGGCGGTTGTGGCCCAGGGTCAGACCCTGGTCCGCACCGCTTTCCAGGTGGGTCCAGGCCTGAGCCTCCATATGCTCGCGGGCTAGCCGGGCGTAGTCCGCCAGGGAGCCTATCTGCGCGGAAATCTGCGTCAGTGGCGGTTTGACGGGCTGGCCTGCGGCATTCAAAGGTTCAACAGTCATAAATCAAGCCGGTTGGATTGGGGCGAGGCAGCAAAGCAGGCATGGCTAAGTGGGGGGGGCAGCCAGCGAAGGCAACTCCAGCAAAGGCTGCCGTCCCCTCAAGGGGAGGCGGCAAAGCCGATCAGGAGGGAGCTAGCTTTCGGACCACATGCGCAAGAGATTGTGATAGGTACCCGAGAGGGCAGCGATGCGCAGATGCTCGGGCTGCTCTTGCGTGAGTTGCTGAATGCTCTGGTCCAGATCGAACAGCAGACGGCGCTGCTCCGCCGACTTGACCAGGCTGTGCGTCCAGAAGAACGAGGCATAGCGCGTGCCGCGCGTCACGGGGTTGACTCGGTGCAAGCTGGTGCCGGGGTAGACGATAGCGTCGCCCGCCGCCAGCTTCACGCTTTGCTGGCCGAAAGTGTCTTCTACCATCAACTCGCCGCCCTCGTATTCGTCAGGATCGCTGAAGAACACCGTGGTGGAGACATCGGTTCTGACCTTGATGGCCGTGCCCGGAATGGTGAAGAAGGCGTTGTCGATATGGTTGCCATAGGTACCTCCACCTTCATAGCGATTGAAGCGCGGCGGCAGGACCTTGAGCGGCAGGGCTGCCGACATGAACAGCGGGTTGCGGCCCAGCCGGTCCAGGATCAGGTCGCCTATCTGCTGGCCGGTCTTGCTGTCCAGCGGCAGCTGCAGATTGCTCTTGACCTGAGCCGCCACATGACCGGCCGTGGTCTTGCCGTCCTGCCAGCTGGCGGCTTCCAGCGCCTGGCGGCAGTGGCGAACTTCATCGGGAGTGAGCAGGCAGGGGATGCGTAGCAACATGGCGGAAGTGAGGCGATATCTATCTGTTGATGATCCGGGTTACATCATTAACCATAGCTGGTGGCGTTTGATACCTATAGCTTTCAATGACTTCTTGGCTTGAAAACATTTATGGATAGGCGCTACCAGCTATGGTTTTGATGGCGAAGATCAGGCTTTGCGAGCCAGCGGCAATGCGCTTGACCCGCCAAGTGTGCATGTAAAAAGCCCCGCTGGCATCAGGAGCCTGCGGGGCTTGGAATGATGGTTTGCAGCAAGCCTGCGCCAGATCAAGCGCAGGCAGGGCTGTCATTGCTCCTGTCAGTACATGAATTAGTACGTGAACTTGAGCGAGGCCACGGCCGAGCGGCCAGCGCCCATATTGGCGTAATGAGGCGAGCGCACGCCGGTGTAGTACACCTTGTTGCCCAGGTTGTAGACGTTCAGCTGAAAGCTCAGGTTCTTGTCGATCTGGTAGGCCATCATCGCGTCGTAGCGGGCATAGCCGGAGGCGCCCTTGGTCACGATGCCGCCCTGGCCTTGAATGTAGCTGGCAGCAACGTCGCTCTGAGCATAGATACCCAGACCCAGTGTCAGTTTGGCCATGGGCTTGTAGCTGGTCCACAGGCTGAAGCTGTGCTTGGGTGTGTTGTAGAAGGGCAGGCCATTGCGAACATCGTCCTTGCCCATGTTCTTGAATTCGCTATCCATAAAGGTATAGCCACCGAACACGCTCAGATTGGACAGGATCTGGCCGGTAAAGCCCAGTTCGATGCCATTGACTTCCTTGTTGCCGCCCATGTACGTGCCGGTTGCATCGCTGATGCGCACATTGGTCACTTCATTGCGGAAGACTGCGGCAGTCAGGTTCAGCTTCTTGTCCAGCAGGTCCCATTTGGTGCCCAGCTCGATGGACTTGGTTTTTTCCGGCTTCAGGCTGATCAGCGCATCTGTGGTCGTGGTCAGGTCCTCGCTGCCGTTGCCCAAAGTCGAGCCACCGGGGCGCGAAGAGGTACCGATATTGGCGTAGATGCTGCCATTGGATGCGGGCTTGTAGACCACACCCAGCTGGTAGTTGAACATCGTATCGCTGCGGCTCAGGTCATACGCCGGGTAGGCGCTGGCGCCACGGCCGCCGGCGGGGCCGGAAGCGTTGAGCTTGTAGTGGTCCACGCGCAGACCGGCATTCACCAGCCATTGCTCGTTGAGCTTCAGAGTGTCAAAGCCGTAGACAGCAATGGTGTCGATCTTGTTGACGGTAGATTGCGCTGGGAGAGTCAAGGGGACATTCCAGGCTGCATTGGCGCCGCTGGGGTTGCTCAAGGTGGTGCACCAGGGGTCGGACACCGAGGTGCACACGCCAGTGCCGCTCTGGATTGCGCCCGAGCTGCCATCTGCTTTTTCCTTGGACAGTTCCAGGCCGAAGGCATAGCTGTGGCCGATGGAGCCGGTCTGCTCCTTGCCAGTGAACTCGGTCACGTTCTGCAGCGTGGTGGTGTCATAGACACGATAGTTGCCACGGCGCCAGACATAGCCATTGAGGGCATTGCCCTTGGAGTCGTCGGGCTGTGTCCAGACATAGTCCTGCTTGGTCTTGCTATAGCGCAGGCTGTTGCGGATCTTGTTGGTGTCGGTGAACTTGTGGGTGACCGAGGCCGTGAACAGATCGCTCTTTTCCTTCTCGTAGTCACGGTTGTTCAGCCCATACCAGTTGTCGCGGCTGTTGCCGTAAGTGGGGCGAATCTTGGAGCCACCGGGCAGTTGCGTTGCGTTGGTTGAACCGGCTGCGTTGGCACCATTGCTATACAGATAAGGTACGCCGCCGTCGGGGGTGTTGTCGGTCTGCAGATGCTGCCAGGACAGGGTCACTTCGGTGGCTGTGCCCATGCCAAAGGTCACGGTGGGGGCAATGCCCCAGCGCTTGTTGTCAGGACCGTTGCGGCCGGGAACGTCGGCACTGTGGCCCATGGCGTTCAGGCGAATGCCGGTGGTCTCGTTGATCTTGCGGTTGATGTCCAGTGTGCCGCGCAGATAGTTGTCGGTACCCAGACCCACGTCGCCCGAGATGAAGTTCTCGTTCTTGGCCTTCTTGGTGGTGATATTGATGGAGCCGCCTGCGCCGCCGCGACCAGCGTAGGCGGAGTCAGCACCCTTGATGACTTCCACGGCTTCGACGTTGAACAGTTCGCGGGTACCGGCGGCGATGTCACGCATGCCGTCCACAAAGGTGCTGGACTGGGCGTCCATGCCGCGGATGAAGGGTTGGTCGCCGCTGGGGTTGCCGCCTTCGCCGTTGCCGAAGGTGATGCCGGGGGTGGAGCGCAGAGCATCCTGCAAGCTGGTGGCACCTGTTTGCTTGATGATCTCTTCATTGATGACCTGAACGGTCTTGGGCGTGTCCAGCAGGGGCGCTGTGAACTTGCCCTGAGGGCTGGCTTCGGTCTTGAAGCTGGCGTCGGCAGCGGCTTCCACATTCACGGTGGACAAGGTGGTTTCCTGCTGAGCCATCGCGCTGGCGCCAATCAGGCACAGGCCTGCGGCAATCACGATTTGCTTGAGCTCGCAGCGCAAGCCGTTGGAGTCGGTCGGGGTCAGATGGTTGTTGGACATGCTTTTGATGAAGAGT
The DNA here is from genome assembly GCF_002157685.2 of Comamonas thiooxydans. Lineage (NCBI taxonomy): Bacteria > Pseudomonadati > Pseudomonadota > Betaproteobacteria > Burkholderiales > Comamonadaceae > Comamonas > Comamonas thiooxydans. The sequence continues at coordinate 3,892,875 of NZ_AP026738.1, read as the reverse complement.
CGATTTTTGAAAAAGCGTGCGAATTCTAGGTGATATTGATAATAATTCTCGATACCATTCAATAATGGAGTCCGATAATCTACGTTTTGTTGCAGTACGGCAACAGACAGGCTGCCTGGATAGACGGTGCGGGTTCTGCCGGTCTATGCAGCCACGAGTTTTCGGGATGGCGTAAATGCCCTGGCCTTGGGCGGGCGCTTTGTTTACGTCAAGTAAAGTAAATAAAAGTGAGATGCATTTAGAATCTGCACAACTAGAATGCCGGCTTGCTGCGCAAGCAAGGACTGGCCTTGTGGCGCTATGTCCCAAAGGTCGGCTCTGCCCGGCCCGGCGGCAACGCAATCCCAGAAAGTTCTGAATGACCGCGGCTTCCTCCAACGCCCCGCAGCGGGCGTACTGGCTCAAGAAATTACATGAGTGGCACTGGATCAGCTCCGCCATCTGCCTGATCGGCATGCTGCTGTTTGCCGTGACGGGATTCACCCTGAATCACGCCGGGCAGATCGAGTCCAAGCCCAAGGTCGAATCGCGTGATGCACAACTGCCTCGGGATTTGCTCGAAAAACTGCAGCAAGCCCAGAGGCATGGTGTGGAAGCGGCGAACAAGAATGCCGTGGGCTTGCCTGCCGAGGTGGATGGCTGGCTGGCTCAGCAGATCAAGGTCAGTGCCAAGGGTTTTGCAGTGGAGTGGAGCGAAGACGAGGCCTATGTGCCCATGCCGCGCCCGGGCGGCGATGCCTGGCTGCGTGTGGACCTGAAGGAGGGCGCGGTCGAGTACGAGAAGACCGACCGAGGCTGGATCTCCTACCTCAACGACTTGCACAAGGGGCGTAATACGGGCGGAGCCTGGAGCCTGTTCATAGATGTCTTTGCGATTGGCTGCCTGGTGTTCTGCATTACGGGTCTGCTGATCCTGAAGATGCATGCGCAGCGCCGACCCATGACCTGGCCCATGGTGGGCCTGGGACTGGTGCTGCCGGCCCTGCTGGTATTGCTGCTCGTGCACTGAGCCCAAGAATTTTGTGAAGGAAGAAAAAATGGCGAAGCGGATTTTCAAAACCTCGGTGGCATTGAGCGCCGTGGTGGGCCTGCCGGCACTCGCGGGCGGTATGAATGTGGCGGTGACCGTGCCCCAGTTGCAGGTGGCCGAATACCACAAGCCCTATGTTGCCGTGTGGCTGGAAAAGGCCGATGGCGGCGTGGCAGCCAATCTGTCCGTCTGGTACGACGCAAAGATGAAGAACGCCGAGGGCACCAAGTGGCTCAAGGACATGCGCCAGTGGTGGCGCCGTACCGGCCGTGAGCTGAGCTTCCCCATCGACGGCGTGACCCAGCCGACCAAGCCCGTGGGCAGCCATGCGCTGTCCTTTGCCGAAGGCAAGAACCCGCTGCCCCAGCTGGCTCCCGGTCAGTACAAGCTGATGGTGGAAGCCGCCCGTGAAGTCGGCGGCCGCGAGCTGGTATCCATTCCCTTCGAGTGGCCCGTCAAGCAGGCCACCAGCCTGAGCGCCAATGGCAGCACCGAGCTGGGCGCGATCAAGCTGGAATTGAAGCCTTGATCACCCCCTGAGGCGCTCAGCGCCTTCCCCCTCTCTGCTTCGCGGAGGGGGACAACACCTTCGCTGCGAGGCGGCTCTTGCCCGGTGTTCCTGGCTTGCACCTCGCCTCATTTTCGGATTTGTCACCCTTTCTGTTTTCAAGGACCTGATATGAAGTTCCAAACTCGTGCCATCGTCGCTGCAACTCTGGCTCTGGCTGCCCTGGGCGCCCAGGCGCATGATCTGTGGTTCAAGCCTTCCAGCACCGTGCTGTCCAAGTCCGACTGGGTGACGGTGGATGCGGCCGTGTCCAACGATGTGTTCTTCTTCAACCACCGTCCGCTGGGTCTGGAAGCCGTCAAGGTGACCGCACCCGACGGCGCGGCCGTGGAAATGAAGAATGTGGCCAAGGGCGAGCTGCGCAGCATGTTCGACTTCAAGCCTGAGAAGACCGGTACCTACCGCGTCACCATGCTGATGACCGGCGTGATGGGCGGCTACAAGGATGCCAACGGCCAGCCCAAGCGCCTGCGCGGTTCGGTGGAAGAAGTGCTCAAGCAGATTCCTGCCGATGCCAAGGAAGTGCGCGTGACCGAGAATCTGCGCCGCATGGAAACCTTTGTGTCCCTGGGCAAGCCTTCGGCGCTGGCGCTGACCGGCAAGGGCCTGGAGCTCAAGCCCGTGACCCACCCCAATGATCTGGTGGCCAGCGAAGAAGCGACGTTCGAATTCCATCTTGACGGCAAGCCCGCCGCCGATCTGGAGCTGGAGCTGGTGGCCGACGGCATTCGCTATCGCGACGGTGTGGACGCCATGAAGCTCAAGACCGATGCCAAGGGGCAGGTCAAGATCAAGTTCCCTCGTGCAGGTCTGTTCTGGCTGAACGCCGATGCCACGGACAAGAAGACCAGCATTGCCAAGGCAACAGAGCGCCGCCTGGGCTATATCGCGACTCTGGAAGTCCTGCCTTAAGCGTTAGCGCTTGATGGACTGAATGCGCGCGCCCGCTACGGGCGCGTCGTTGTTTTCGTCTTTGTCTGGATGCCCATGCCCACCCCCCCCCGTGTACGCTTTGACGCCAGTCTCTGGCAACTGCCCTCGTCGGCGGCACAGAGTCAGGCTCGTCCCCGGACGCCGGCGCTGGACTTTGGCGTGCAGCGCTGGAGACCCGCAAGCCTGCAGCACCAGCAGGACGGGCGCATTCACCGCCTGTCCGGCCAGACCATGGGCACGCACTGGTCGCTGCGCCTGGTCAATCCCGATTACCTGCCCACGGAGCCGGTGCAGGCCCTGCTGGAACAGGTGTTTGAGGATGTCATTGCCCAGATGAGCAACTGGGAGGCGGATTCGCTGATCACCCGGTTCAATCGCTCAAGACCCGGTGAAATACATTTTCTTCCTACGGAGTTTGCTCTGGTTCTGGAAGCGGCCTTGCATTGGGCAAGGCTTTCAGGCGCGGCGATGGACCCCGGCATGGGAGCGCTGGTCTCGCTATGGGGGTTCGGGCCGCGTCAGAACCCGCTGCAGCCGCATTCAGGGCAGGCACCGCCCAGCGAGGAGATCGAACGCTTGCTGAAGACCAGCGGCCATGGTCATCTGCGCTGGAATGCACAGACCCGGCAGTTGCAGCAGAGCGGTGGTCTGGAGCTGGATTTGTGCGGCATTGCCAAGGGCTTTGCCGTGGACTGGGCGGTGCAAAAGCTGCAGGCCGCAGGCTGGGCTGCGGGCATGTTCGAAATCGGCGGTGAGCTGCGCAGCTGGGGCGCGCGCCCTGACGGGCGGCCCTGGCAGGTGCAGCTGGGCACGGGCGGTTCTGCCGAGGCCGAATCGCTGGTCGTGGCCTGCAGGGAGGGCGCTTTTGCCACCTCGGGCGATTTCTGGCATCAGTTCACGCAGGCTGGCAGGCGCTATTCGCACACGCTGGATCCGCGCACGGGCTGGCCGGTGACGCATGATCTGGCCAGCGTGACCGTGTTTCATGAGGAGTGCATGCACGCCGATGCGCTGGCCACCGTGCTCACGGTGCTGGGTCCGCAGCAAGGCTTGGACTTTGCCCGTGAGCATGAGATTGCAGCCGTGCTCACATCGCATCTCGCATCCGATGGCAATGAGGCTCGCAGACAGGTGCTCAAGACACCCGCCTGGATCAACCAATTTGAGGCATGACAGTGGAATGGATTTTGACGCCCGAGCGCATCTATGGGGCTATGGGTTTGGTAGCCGCCTATGCCGGCATGTGCTGGGGTATTGGCACCAAGGTACGCAAGCAGCGCTTGGCCGATGAGGCCGAGAGCAATGCCTCGCAGGGCGGTGCTGCTGCGCCTGCCGTCCTGATTGCCTATGCCAGCCAGACGGGGCAGGCCGAAGCTCTGGCGCGCGCCACGGGCAAGATGTTGGTCGATGGCGGTCTGCAGGTGCGTCTGTTGGCCGTGGAGAAGCTGACGACCGAGCTGCTGCAGCAATATGCACGCAGCCTGTGGCTGCTGTCCACCACGGGCGAGGGCGATGCACCCGATCATGCACTGGGCTTTGTCCAGCAGCTCATGGCCACGCAGCCTGCGCTGACCCGGCACCAAAGCCTGGTGCTGGCGCTGGGTGATCGTGAATACCAGGAGTTCTGTGCGTTTGGTGTGGAGGTGCATGAGTGGTTGCAGACCAGCGGCGCGCGCAGCGATCTGGTCTGCGTGGACAATATGGATGCCTCGAGCTTGCAGAGCTGGCAGACCCAGGTCGCTCAGATGCGACAGGACTTGCTGGGCGAGTCTGCGCCCACCCAGGAGCCGGAGTCGGATTGGTTGCAGGCGCCGGTCAGCATTCCCTTTGTGCTAGGACGACGGCGTTTGCTCAATCCCGGCAGCCAGGGCGGGGCTCTATACCTGCTGGAGTGGACGCCGCAGTCCGGCGAGCTGCCGCACTGGGAGTCGGGAGATCTGGTGTCCCTGTGCGTGCCCGCCGACCCTGAACGCGCGCGCGACTACTCGATCGCCTCGATCACGGCCGACGGCAGCCTGCAACTGCTGGTGCGCGAGAGCACGCGTGCCGATGGTTCGCCGGGCCTTGCGTCGCACTGGTTGTGCTGCGACATGGCCGAGGGAGATGTGCTGCCGTTGACCTTGCGCGAGCACCGCGGCTTCAGGCTCGGTGACAACGCCGGGCGGCCGTTGATGCTGATCGGCAATGGCTCGGGCCTGGCGGGCCTACTCAGCCATATCAAGGCGCGCGTGCAGCAAGAGCTAGGTGATCAATGGCTGTTGTTCGGAGAGCGCAGTCCACAGCATGACGCGCTATTTGCCGATCAATTGGGCGCATGGCTCGGGCAAGGTCGACTGGCACGGCTGGATCAGGCCTGGTCGCGCAATGGCAAGGATTCGCGCTATGTGCAGGATTTGCTGCGCAGCCATGCCGAGGAAGTCCGGCAGTGGGTGGAACGTGGTGCAGCCATCTATGTCTGCGGCAGCCTGAACGGCATGGGTCAAGGCGTGCATTTGACGCTGCAGGCCATTCTGGGCGAGGCCAAGGTGGCCGAGCTGTTGGGCTCGGGTCGCTATCGGCGCGATGTGTATTGAAAAGCGCCGAGACTACCTTTGCCCGTTGCCGTGCAGGGTGGCTTCGCGCTGAACTCAATGGCAAGCACTCGGCTTGTCGGGTGGTATCAGCCGTTCGGCCACAATGCTTGTCCCAGAAACGCAAAAAGCTGGCTCAGGCCAGCTTTTTTGTGGTCAGCGCAAGCGCAGTGCTTACTTGACGTGCTTGCCGATCAGGCCGGCCATCTCGAACATGGAGACTTGAGGCTTGCCGAAGACTTCCTTGAGCTTGGCGTCGGCGTTGATCATGCGCTTGTTGGCAGCGTCTTGCAGGTTGTTGGCCTTGATGTAGACCCACAGCTTGCTGATGATTTCAGTACGGGGCAGGGGATCCTTGCCAACCACGGCAGCCAGAGCGGCGCTGGGGGTCAGAGGTTTCATGAAGGCAGCGTTGGGAGTGCGCTTCTTAGCGGCGGGAGCTGCTGCCGGTGCTGCAGCGGGTGCCTTCTTTGCAGTTGCCATATTGCTTATTCCTAATTGGGTAGTGGACTTATCACCAGCGAAATACAGCTGCAATCCACTGGCTGAGTCTGATGCTAATGGCAAAAAATCGCTCTTCCAAGCTAGTGGGCTGTTTTTTTGCCTCGATTTGTTGCTCTCAGGCCCTTTAGTGTCCGTTTTCACGGGTTTTTCCTCGAGAGTGTTGTGAAAAAGTTGCTCTCTGTGTGTGTCCGCTGGTGCTTGTGCTATGTCCGGTGCTCAGGGCAAGATGCAGGAAACTTGGTTCTGTGGAGATTTTCATGAGCGATTCCTCGGCTTCTCTTGGTTTCAGCACCTGCGATTTGTGCGATGCGCATATCAGCGATGACAGCAGCGATTTCCGTGTGCTGCCGCCCGTGTTCCACAGCTATGGCGGGAATGTCAGCTTTATGGGGGCGGTCAGCACTGTGCAGTGTCTGGACGACAACAGCCTGGTGCGAGCGGCGCTGGCCGAGCCGGGAGACGGTCGTGTGCTGGTGGTCGATGGCGGCGGCTCGCTACGCCGGGCTCTGGTGGGAGGGAATGTGGCGACATCGGCGGCCCAGAACGGCTGGGCCGGGGTGCTTGTCTACGGCTGCGTGCGCGACGTGGCCGAGCTGAAATCCACGCCCGTGGGTCTGTATGCGCTGGCGCTCAACCCCATGCCTACCGTCAAGCAAGGCCAGGGACTGCGCGATGTCTATGTGCAGATCGCCGGCCTGTGGATTCGCCCGGGTGACTGGTTGTATGCCGACTCCGACGGCATTGTGCTGAGCCGCCGCAATCTGCTTTCCTGATTGAAATCGACGGCGCCTAACGCCTGATCTGCAATGAACCGGGCCAGGTTGTGATCACCACGCTGATCAGGGCAATGCCGAAGGCCAGCAATTGCATGCTGCCGACGCGCTCGCCCAGGGCCAGCATGCCCACCACAGCGGCGCTGATGGGTAGCAGCACGGTAAAAATGCCGGCCCGCGATGCGGGCACGGCGCGCAGTCCCGTCATCCACAGCCACACCGTCCAGACGCAGGCGGCCAGGGCGTAAAACAGCAACAGACCCCATGCAGGCACCGAAACCTGGGAGAAATCAAACTGCCAGGCCAGATAGAGCCCGGCGGGTGTGGAAAGCACGAACCCCCAGAGATTGATCAGCGCCGTAATGCGCTTGGGGCTTACGCTGGCGGTGAGCTTTTTGCCGATCACGGCATATGCGGCCTCGCACAACACGGCAGCAATCAGCAGCAACTGGCCCAGGCCTTGCTGAGGATGTGCGGCAAGGCTGCTGCTTTCGGTCTTGCTCAAGGCATTCAGCCCTATGCCGGCTACTGCAAAAGCAATGGCTGTCCATGTACGCGCGCCAACGGCTTCGCGCAGAAAAAGCCAGCTCATGATGGCGACTGCGGCAGGAATTGCGGCCATGGTCACGCCCGCCGTGACGGCACTGGTCAAGGCTACGCCGCTGATCATGCAGAGCGTGAAAAGGAAATTGCCGAAGAAGGACTCAAAAAACAGCAGCCACTTGGTCTGCCTGGTCAGAGTTGTCTCGTGCGCTGGTGGCCTGAGCCAGCCCAGCATGGCCACGGCACCGATGCCAAAGCGCAGCCAAGCCAGCAGCATGACCGGAAAGATGGCAGCCAGAGGCTTGGACAAAGCCACATAGCTTCCTACCAAAGACATGCTGAGCGCCAGGCAGAGATAGGCGATGGGGCGGCTGGGCGTGTGCATGGCGAAATGGATTTCAATGACAAGAGAAGGTGATGCAAGGCAGTGTGGCAGGGCTGTTGCATGCATTTGACCCAGGGGGAGGGAACTGTTGTTTTTTTGGTTCTCGCCGCCTTGGGCGCTATGTCTTTGTCGTGTCACCTGTTTTTGTTCAAGTGGTTCGGCCTGTCTTCGTGCCGGGTAAATGAGCAGATCAAGGCAGGCGCCGGGACTTTTTTCGTACTGCGTTTAAAGGATGACGACTCCTAAGGCCGTGCTTCCGCAAATTTTTCATGAAGCAAGATTCCAATTTCTTATTATGAAAAATGCAAATGCTGCGCTGCCGCAAAATTTCTCAATACGAGAAATGCACTTTCTTATTGTGAAAAATAAAAATAAGTCATTGATTTTATTGATTATAAATTTCAGTCTTTTATAAGACATAAGACTCTTCAGAAGAACGTCGCAGACATAAAGTAGATCCCAAGGACGAACACCAATTCATCTTGTTTTAACCGCTAAGGAGTGCACCATGCCCCAATCCCTGACTCAGCAACTGAGCCGTGAACAGCAAATCGCAGCCCTCGAAAAAGACTGGGCACAGAACCCACGCTGGAAGAGCGTCAAGCGCGGCTACAGCGCTGCCGATGTGGTGCGTCTGCGTGGCAGCCTGCAGCCAGAGTACACCCTGGCCCAGCGCGGTGCCGAAGTGCTGTGGGACAAGATCAACGGCAGCTCGAAGAAGGGCTATGTGAACGCCTTCGGCGCCATCTCTGCTGGCCAGGCCATGCAGCAAGCCAAGGCCGGTCTGGAAGCCGTGTACCTGTCGGGCTGGCAAGTAGCTGCCGACGGCAACACCTCGGAGACCATGTACCCCGACCAGTCGCTGTACGCCTACGACTCCGTGCCCACCATGGTGCGCCGCATCAACAACACCTTCAAGCGCGCCGATGAAATTCAATGGGGCAAGGGCATCAACCCCGGCGACAAGGAGTTCATCGACTACTTCCTGCCCATCGTGGCTGATGCGGAAGCCGGTTTTGGCGGCGTGCTCAACGCGTTCGAGCTGATGAAGAACATGATTCAGGCAGGTGCTGCCGGCGTGCACTTCGAAGACCAGCTGGCTGCGGTCAAGAAGTGCGGTCACATGGGTGGCAAGGTGCTGGTGCCCACCCGCGAAGCGGTCGAAAAGCTGATTGCCGCCCGTTTTGCGGCCGATGTGATGGGCGTGCCCACCATTGTGCTGGCCCGTACCGATGCCGAAGCGGCCAACCTGATCACCAGCAACCATGACGAGAACGACATCCCGTTCCTGACTGGCGAGCGTACCCAGGAAGGTTTCTACCGTGTCAAGAATGGTCTGGAGCAATCCATCAGCCGCGGCGTGGCCTACGCTCCCTATGCGGATCTGGTGTGGTGCGAAACCGGTGTGCCCGATATCGGCTTTGCCCGCGAATTCGCCCAGGCCGTGCACGCAGCCTGCCCAGGCAAGCTGCTGAGCTACAACTGCTCGCCTTCGTTCAACTGGAAGAAGAACCTCAACGACAGCCAGATCGCTTCCTTCCAGGAAGACCTGTCCGCACTGGGTTACAAGTTCCAGTTCATCACGCTGGCCGGCATTCACAGCAACTGGTACAACACCTTCAAGTTTGCCCACGAGTACGCTCGCGGCGAAGGCATGAAGCACTACGTGGAAATGATCCAGGAGCCCGAATTCGCGGCACGTGACAAGGGCTACACCTTTGTCTCGCACCAGCAGGAAGTGGGCGCAGGTTACTTCGACGACGTGACCACCGTGATCCAAGGCGGCTCTTCCAGCGTCAAGGCGCTGACCGGTTCCACCGAGGAAGAGCAGTTCCATTGAGCCACGATGAATCGTGATTCTGTCTAGGTAGAAAAAGTGGGGTTATGCGCCCGGGGCGAAAGTCTCGGGCGCTTTTTTGTTTGCCGGGTTAAAATGGCGCGACTTCAATTCACAAGGGCGAGAAAGGCATCAACGGTTATGACACCGCGAACTACATCGGAGATGTACTTCAGCTGCTGATGGCAGCTGGCGGTTCGCGCCTGCCCGAGATTTCTCGACACCCTCATCAAAGCGCGGACTGGTTCCGCGCTTTTTGCTTTCAGGCAACTCCAAAGCTCTGGCGCTGGCCCTCACCCACACAAATTTGGTTTGACAAGGAATTTCATGATCAACATCACGCTCCCCGATGGCTCCAAGCGCGAATATCCGGGCCCGGTTTCGGTTGCCGAAGTCGCTGCTTCGATCGGCTCCGGCCTGGCCAAGGCCGCATTGGCCGGCAAGATCAACGGCAAGGTCGTGGACACCAGCTTTGTGATCGAGCAGGATTCGCCGCTGTCCATCATCACCGCCAAGGAGGCCGACGGTCTGGAGGTGATCCGCCACTCCACCGCTCACTTGCTGGCCTATGCCGTCAAGGAGCTGTTTCCCGATGCGCAGGTCACCATCGGTCCCGTGATCGAAAACGGCTTCTACTACGACTTCTCGTACAAGCGTCCCTTCACGCCCGAAGATCTGGCCGCCATCGAAAAGAAGATGACCGAGCTGGCCAACAAGGACGAGCAGGTGGTGCGCCGCGTGCTGCCGCGCGACGAGGCCGTGCAGTACTTCAAAGGCATCGGCGAAGCCTACAAGGCCGAGATCATTGCCTCCATTCCCAGCAATGAAGATGTGAGCCTTTACCGCGAAGGCGCCTTCGAGGATCTGTGCCGCGGCCCCCACGTGCCCAGCACCGGCAAGCTCAAGCACTTCAAGCTGATGAAGGTGGCTGGTGCCTACTGGCGCGGCGACCATCGCAACGAGATGCTGCAGCGCATCTACGGTACCGCTTGGGCGACCAAGGACGAGCTCAAGGACTATCTGTTCAGATTGGAAGAAGCTGAAAAGCGCGACCATCGCAAGCTGGGGCGCGAGCTGGATCTGTTCCACATCGACGAACACTCGCCCGGCACCGTGTTCTGGCATCCCAAGGGTTGGGCGGTCTGGCAGCAGGTCGAGCAGTACATGCGCCGCGTCTATCAGGACAACGGCTACCAGGAAGTCAAGGCTCCGCAGATTCTGGACAAGGGCCTGTGGGAGAAGACCGGCCACTGGGACAAGTACCGCGAAAACATGTTCACCACCGATTCGGAAAAGCGTGAATATGCCCTCAAGCCCATGAACTGCCCGGGCCACATCATCATCTTCAAGCAAGGCATCAAGAGCTATCGCGATCTGCCTCTGCGCTTTGGCGAGTTCGGCAACTGCCATCGCAACGAGCCCACGGGTTCGCTGCACGGCATCATGCGCGTGCGTGCCTTCACACAGGACGATGGTCACATCTTCTGTACCGAAGACCAGATCCAGGCCGAGGTGACGGCTTTCACCTCGCTGCTGCAAAAGGTGTATGCCGACTTCGGCTTCACTAACATCCTGTATCGTCTGTCGACCCGTCCCGAGAAGCGCATCGGCACCGATGAAGCCTGGGACAAGGCCGAGAACGCGTTGGCCGAAGGTCTGCGCGCATCGGGCTGCGAGTTCGAGTATCTGCCGGGAGAGGGCGCGTTCTACGGTCCGAAGATCGAGTACACCCTGAAGGATGCACTGGGCCGTGAATGGCAGTGCGGCACCATCCAGGTGGATCCGAACATGCCCGAGCGTCTTGATGCGGAATTCGTGGGCGAGGATGGCGAGCGCCATCGTCCCATCATGCTGCACCGCGCGATTCTGGGTTCGCTCGAGCGTTTCATCGGCATTTTGGTCGAGCATCACTCGGGCGCGCTGCCCGCCTGGCTGGCTCCTGTGCAGGCTGCCGTGCTCAATATCACGGACGCTCAGGCCGACTATGCGCAGGAAGTTGCGCAGAAGCTGCAAAAAGCATTGCCGAATCAAAGCCTTAGAGTGGTGACAGATCTGCGCAATGAAAAGATTACGTATAAAATACGCGAGCATTCCATGCAGAAGCTGCCCTATATCCTTGTCGCGGGCGACAAGGAGAAGGCCGCTGGTGCGGTTGCAGTGCGCGCCCGGGGTAACAAAGACCTCGGTGTGATGTCGGTTGATGCATTCATTGAATTGCTCGCCAAGGACATCACGGCCAAGGCCTGAAGCAGATTAATTTTTGTGGCGGGTCGGTCAGCGTGCAAGGCACGCTAGCCGGCTACGCTGTTGTAGCCATTTCAATCCAAGGGTGAAAACCATAGCTACTGAATTTCGCGATCGGCGCCACCGTGAAGAGCGCAAGCATCGACTGAACCGAGAAATCATGGCGCCTGAAGTGCGTCTGTCTGGTCCTGACAACGAGCCTCTGGGCATCGTGCCGCTGCAAGAAGCGCTGCGCATGGCTGGCGAGCTGGATGTCGACCTGGTGGAAATTGCGGCCAACGCATCTCCTCCAGTCTGCCGTCTGATGGATTACGGCAAGTTCAAGTACCAGGAACAGAAGAAGGCTGCTGAAGCCAAGGCCAAGCAGACCGTCATCGAAATCAAGGAAGTGAAGTTCCGCCCTGGTACGGATGACGGTGACTACAACATCAAGCTGCGCAATATCCGCCGTTTCCTGGCAGAGGGCGACAAGTGCAAGATCACGCTGCGTTTCCGCGGCCGTGAAATCACGCACCAGCAGCTGGGTCTGAATCTGCTCAACCGTCTGCGCGACGATCTGGCCGATTCCATCCAGGTGGAGCAGTTCCCCAAGCTGGAAGGCCGTCAGATGATCATGATGGTTGCGCCGGCTCGTGCAGGCGGCAAGAAGCCTGCCGGTGGTGCAAAACCACAAGGTGATGGCGTCGCAGCTGCACCTGAAGCTGCAGATAAGGCATAATTGCGGTTTTGCCTTTCGGGCAAGAGTGGGCTTGGCCCACTTTTGTTTTGTGCGGCAGACAAAGAATTTGCAGGCTTGCCTGCAAGAGTCAGCCCGGCCTGGCCGGACTGACAAACAAGTGCCTCGGAGGCCAGCGAAGTGTGTGCGGGTTGCACACCGCCTTGCGAGCACAAATTCAATAGGAGCATTCATATGCCCAAAATGAAGACCAAGAGCAGCGCGAAGAAGCGTTTTCGCGTTCGTCCCGGTGGTACCGTCAAGCGCGGTCAAGCCTTCAAGCGTCACATCTTGACCAAGAAGACCACGAAGAACAAGCGTCACCTGCGTGGCATTGTCAACGTGCATGAAGGCGATATGGGCTCCATCGCAAAGATGTTGCCTGGCGCTGGTCTGTAATTCACTGACGAACTAGGAGAAAACACATGCCTCGCGTCAAACGTGGTGTAACGGCCCGTGCCCGTCACAAAAAAGTTCTGAATCTGGCCAAGGGTTTCCGCGGTCGCCGTGGTAACGTCTTCCGCGTTGCCAAGCAAGCGGTCATGAAGGCTGGTCAATACGCCTACCGTGACCGTCGTACCAAGAAGCGCGTGTTCCGTCAGCTGTGGATCGCTCGTATCAACGCTGCTGCACGTGAACTGGGTCTGACTTACAGCCAATTCGCCAACGGCCTGAAGAAGGCTGCCATCGAAATCGACCGCAAGATGCTGGCCGATATCGCCGTGCACGACAAGGCTGCTTTTGCAGCTATCGTCGACCAAGTCAAGGCCAAGCTGGCTGCCTGAGGTCACGATCGGTAGTTACTCTTGTAGGACTTTTGCAGACAAGAATCCCCATAGGCGTTTGCCGATGGGCGAGCATCTTGCTTGAACTTGATTGCAGAAGTCGTGTCTTGTTCAGTAGCTGCTGATGCACAAACAGCAAGGGCTAGGGCTTGAAAAGGCACTAGCCCTTGTTTATTTTTACAAGTCGATAAAGAGTCGATATGAACGAGTTGGATTCTCTGGTCGAAAGCGCACAGCAACTGTTTGCGCAAGCCCACACCCCCGCTGATCTGGAAAATGCCAAGGCGCAGTTTCTGGGCAAGTCGGGCAAGATGACCGAGCTCATGAAGGGCATGGCGCAGCTTTCCGTCGAAGAGAAAAAGTCGCGCGGCGCCGCCATCAACGTGGCCAAGCAGGCGATCGAAGCGGCCTTGACCGCCCGTCGCAAGGCTTTGGCAGACGCCGAGCTGCAGGCCCATCTGAAGGCCGAGGTGCTGGATGTGACTCTGCCCGGTCGCCGTCGTGGCGCGGGAGGGCTGCACCCCGTCTCCATCACCATGGAGCGTATCGAGGGCATCTTCGGTTCCATGGGCTTTGATGTGGCCCAGGGCCCCGAGATCGAATCCGACTGGTTCAACTTCACGGCGCTGAACACGCCTGAAGACCATCCCGCGCGCTCCATGCACGACACCTTCTATGTCGAAGGCGGCACCCAGCACGCGCCCAATCTGCTGCGCACGCACACCAGCCCCATGCAGGTGCGCCATGCCGTGCAGCATGTGAAGAATTACCGCAACGCGCTCGATGCCGGTCAGACCATGCCCGAGATCCGCGTGATTGCCCCCGGCCGCACCTACCGTGTGGACTCGGATGCCACCCACTCGCCCATGTTCCACCAGTGCGAAGGCCTGTGGATCGGCGAGAACGTGAGCTTCAAGGACCTGAAGGTCGTGTTCACCGACTTCTGCAAGACCTTCTTCGAGCAGGATGATCTGGTGCTGCGCTTTCGCCCCAGCTTCTTCCCGTTCACCGAGCCTTCGGCCGAAATCGACATCCAGTTCCAGAGCGGCCCGCTGGCCGGCAAGTGGCTGGAAGTGGCGGGCTCCGGCCAGGTGCACCCCAATGTGGTGCGCAACATGGGCCTGGATCCCGAAAAATACATCGGCTTTGCCTTTGGCATGGGCCCCGACCGCCTGACCATGCTGCGTTATGGCGTGAACGACCTGCGCCTGTTCTTCGACGGCGACATCCGTTTTCTGTCGCAGTTTCAGTAATTAAAAAAGTGAGCTTCTAGCGTTTGTATATAAATGATTTCAAGTGACTTTGATAATGAAATCGTTGTGAATCAAGCGTAGATAGCTCCTCTTTTGAGATACGCATGCCCAGCCAGTTGCAGACCGCCTGCGGTGCGACTGGCATGAACGCCAAAGAGTCTGACTATGCAATTTCCTGAATCCTGGTTGCGCGAATACTGCAACCCCAATCTGACCACCCAGCAGCTGGCCGATACCCTGACCATGGCCGGTCTGGAAGTGGAAGAGCTGGATCCTGTGGCGCCTCCCTTCACCGGCATCGTGGTCGGTGAAATCAAGGAAGCCGTGCAGCACCCCGACGCCGACCGCCTGCGCATCTGCCAGGTCGACGTGGGCGGCCCCGAGCTGCTGAACATCGTCTGCGGCGCGCCCAATGCGCGCGTGGGCATCCGCATTCCCTGCGCCACCGTGGGTGCCGAGCTGCCGCCCGGTGCCGATGGCAAGCCCTTCAAGATCAAGATCGGCAAGCTGCGCGGCGTGCAGAGCTTTGGCATGCTGTGCTCGGCCAAGGAGCTGGGCATTGATGAAGACGCCAGCGGCCTGCTGGAGTTCCCCGCCGATGCGCCCCTGGGCCAGAACGTGCGCGAGTACCTGAATCTGGACGATACGCTGTTCACGCTGAAGTTGACGCCCAACCTGGCGCACTGCCTGAGCGTCTATGGCGTGGCACGCGAGCTGTCGGCGCTGACCGGCACGCCGCTCAAAGCCCTGTCCTTTCCCGCTGCCGCCGTGGCCTTGCAAGACAAGCTGCCCGTCAAGATTGAAGCCACCGATCTGTGCGGTCGTTTCTCTGGCCGTATCGTGCGCAATGTCAACACCCAGGTGAAGACGCCCCAATGGATGGTGGACCGTCTGGCGCGTTGCGGCCAGCGCTCGGTCAGCCCGCTGGTGGACATCTCGAACTATGTGATGTTCGAGCTGGGCCGTCCCAGCCATATCTTCGATCTGGACAAGATCAGCGGTGGCCTGAATGTGCGCTGGGGCAAGGAAGGTGAAACGCTCAAGCTGCTCAATGGCAACACCATCAAGATCGACGACTTCATCAAGGTCGGCGTGATTGCCGATGACCAGCAGGTCGAATCCTTGGCCGGCATCATGGGCGGCGACGCCACGGCCGTGTCCGACGACACCCAAAACATCTACATCGAAGCCGCGTTCTGGTTCCCCAAGGCCGTGGCCGGCCGCTCGCGCCACTTCAACTTCTCGACCGATGCAGGGCATCGCTTCGAGCGCGGCGTGGACCCCGAGTTCACCACCGAGCATATCGAGCGCATCACCGCGCTGGTGCTGGAGATCTGCGGCACGCCTGACACGCAAGTGGCAGTCATGGACGACCAGAAGCCCAATATGCCAGCCCCCAAGCCCGTGCAACTGCGCGTGGCCCGTGCGGCCAAGGTCATCGGCATGGACGTGACCCAGCAGCAGGTGCTGGATGCCCTGAACGGCCTGGGTCTGCCCGCGACTGTGGTCAGCGAAGGTGTGATCTCGGTCACGGCTCCGACCTTCCGCTTTGACATCAATCTGGAAGAAGATCTGATCGAAGAAGTGGCCCGCATGATCGGCTATGAAAACCTGCCGACCACCAAGCCGCTGGCCCCGATCTCGCCCAAGCTGCGCGCCGAGAACGAGCGCAGCCCCTATGCCGTGCGCCACGAACTGGCGGGCCTGGGCTACCAGGAAACCATCAACTTCAGCTTTGTCGAAGAAAAGTGGGAGCAGGAGCTGGCTGGCAACAACAACGCCATCAAGCTGCTCAACCCCATCGCCAGCCATCTGAGCGTGATGCGCTCGTCGCTGCTGGGCTCGCTCCTGCAGGTGCTCAAGTTCAACGTGGACCGCAAGGCTCAGCGCGTGCGCGTGTTCGAGCTGGGTCGTGTGTTCTTCAAGGACGAGTCCGTGGTTGACTCCGACACCACCGTCAAGGGCTTTTACCAGCCCATGCGCGTGGCGGGTCTGGCCTACGGCGCTGCCGACCAGCTGCAGTGGGGCAGGGCAGAGGCCAAGGTCGACTTCTACGACGTCAAGGGCGATGTGGAAGCGTTGCTGGCCCCGGCCAAGCCCGTGTTCGAGCCTGCCGAACATCCCGCCATGCACCCCGGCCGCTGCGCACGCGTGCTGCTGGACGGCAGGGCCATCGGCTTTGTCGGCGAGCTGCATCCCCAGTGGCGCCAGGAATGGGATCTGGCCCAGGCTCCCGTGATGTTCGAGCTGGAACTCGATGCCGTGCTGGCCCGCGAGGTCCCCGTGTTCAAGCCCGTGGCCAAGCACCAGGCCGTGGAGCGCGACATTGCCGTGGTCGTCAAGGAAGCCGTGACCCACGCCCAGGTGATGGAAGCCGTGCAGCAAGGTGTGCAGGGCGGCATTCTGCGCTCGGCCGTGCTGTTCGACGTATTCCGTCCCAAGAAGCTGAAGGCGGGTGAGGAAGCGGCGCCGGGCAGCCTGGCCCAGGACGAAAAGAGCCTGGCCGTGCGTCTGACGCTGGGCAGCGACACCGCGTCGCTGACCGATGCGGAAATCGATGCCGCCATGCAGGGCACAATTGCAGCTCTGGTTGAACGCGTTGCGGCTCGCCTGCGTTGATATGTTCAATCCACAAGGAGATCGACCCATGGAGCTTGCCGTAGAGAGCATCGACAGCCCCGCGTTGACCAAGGCGCAGCTGGCCGATCTGCTGTTTGACGAAATCGGTTTGAACAAGCGCGAAGCCAAGGATATGGTGGATGCGTTTTTCGACCTGATCTCGCAAAAGCTGGTGGAAGGCGAAGATGTCAAGCTTTCGGGCTTTGGCAACTTCCAGATTCGCACCAAGGCACCACGTCCCGGTCGCAACCCGCGCACTGGCGAGCTGATTCCCATCGCTGCGCGCCGCGTGGTGACCTTCCATGCCAGCAGCAAGCTCAAGGAGCTGATCCAGGGCGAGAGTTCGGGATCTTAAGCAATTGGCACACGGCTGATGCACTGTCAAGCGGAGCATCGGTCATTGAAGAGCTGACAGTCTTGCGTCGCGTGCGGTGCAAGGTCCTGTCAGCTCTTCGCGCTATATTGCTAGGACTTGCACAAACAGGAATGCATGGCGGGCATTTCTAATGACAAAACACCGTGCCTGACCCGAATTTGCGCAAGTCGTGATTGCATATCTTTCACCCATCCCTTCACTGACCGCTTGCAACCAGCCATGGCTTCTTCTTTGCCAGCAATTCCCGCCAAGCGCTATTTCACCATCGGTGAGGTCGCGGATCTTTGCGACGTCAAGCCTCATGTGCTGCGTTACTGGGAGCAGGAGTTTGTGCAGCTCAAGCCCATGAAGCGTCGTGGCAACCGCCGTTACTACCAGCATCATGAGGTGTTGATGGTGCGTCGCATTCGCGAGCTGCTTTACGAGCAGGGCTTCACCATCAGCGGTGCACGAAATCGTCTGCGCGAACTGGTGACGGGTCACGGCAGGGCAGTCGAGCAGCAGCCGGTGCTTGTGCATCCGGCCCTGCCCCTGCAGGAGGAAGAGCTGGCGCAAAGCCATCTGCTGGCTGCAATGCTGGAACAGGGCCGCTCGGAGCCTGCCGGTGCAATGGGCATGGAGGAGGTCAAAGAGGAGCTTTTGCAGATCAGGGCGCTGCTTTCTCTTTGATGTTGAATTTCTGTGTATAATTCAAGTCTTCGGAATGTAGCGCAGCCTGGTAGCGCACTTGCATGGGGTGCAAGGGGTCGCGAGTTCGAATCCCGCCATTCCGACCAATTAGACAAGGGCTTCTGACTATTCAGTCAGGAGCCCTTTTTCTATTGCGGATCAATTCATTGTCAATTGTTCGATTACGACTTTGAATGCAGGCTGATTTCACTTTGTAGCGCGTGCGCCGCTATGGCTGCGGTGCTGGAAGCGGTATTGATTCTTAATTTCTTTGATATAAAGAAGGAATGAAAAGAATTGCCAATTCCCGGCAAAAAATTCGAAGTTCGGCTAGTTGAGTGGTTTTTTGAAACAAATCCTTGCATGCCTTGTGCTAGATTTGCAACTGAATCCATTTGTTTGATGGTGTTGCCAGGAGATCTGCCATCAACGCACGGCTTCGCATGCAGGGTTATGCGTCAAGAACACCGGCCGGAAACCGGAGGCTCCGCCTTGCTATCGTGGAAAGGAAAATCTCCAAATGCGCTGTGTCTAGCCTATAGACGCTCCACAGCCTGTCCGCGCGATTTGTTTGGCCAAGGGGTTGGCGATGTCATCCCTGTACCACTGCTGAGTGGTGGCTCGTCAAGCAAAAATAGTGAGTTTTGTCGATCAGGCAACAAGCTTGACCTGGCCGTCAGTCTCCTGTGCGGTGTTGGCATGACGCCAAAGGCTGTGAGCACGAGAGTTACAGAATTCCATTTTGCGAGTTCTGAGGCCGTATGCAATGCCTTTTCGGGCAGCAGCGAGCCGATCCACATTAACAACCAGCTTCCGCGGGAACGATTTGTAGAAGTCGTACCGATTGCTCTCGTCAATTTGTTGGCGGGCTAGGCATCGCATTGCCCGGTCGGAGTCAAACAAGAGGGATAACAATGAAATTCAGTCAGATTGCACAAGTGGTAGCCACTCTGGGTGTGGCCTCGTGGGCCATGGGGGGTATGGCTCAGACGACCATGAATGCGCAACAAGCCAACGAGCAGGGTGTTGCACTGCAAAAGGTTGTCGAGCAGGCACTGATGACTCATCCGGAAGTGCAGGCGCGCTTTCAGGATTTCAGTTCGTCCGCTGAAGGTCAGAATGTGGCTCGGGGAGGTTGGCGTCCGCAAGTTACCGCGCAGGGTTGGGTCGGTCGCGAGTGGCGTAGCCATATTCAGGATGCTCCATCGCAGAACTGGAGCCGTCCGGGCTGGAACCTGCAACTGCGTCAGCTGATCTTTGATGGCTTCACCACTAGCAGCAATATCCGTCAGTTGGGCTTTGAGAAGCTGGCCAAGTTCTACGATCTGCGCGCCACCACTGAAAATTTGGCCAATGATGTTGTCGCCGCCTATCTGGATGTGCAGCGTTATCGCGAAATGGAAAAGCTGGCCCGTGAGAATTTCGGCACGCACCAGGTGACGCTGGGGCAGTTGCGTGAGCGCCAACAGTCCGGCGTGGGCCGCGGTGTTGACCTGGAGCAGGCAAGTGGTCGTCTGTCGCTGGCGCAGACCAATCTGATGACCGAGAGCAACAACCTCAACGATGTGCTGCAGCGCTACCGCCGCGTGGTGGGTGAGTATCCTGCGGCCACGCTGGACCCGGTGCCCGATGTGAGTGCCAAGCTGCCTGCTTCCGGGGTGGCCAAGGATTTCGGCGAGTCGCTGCGCGCGAGTCCGCTGCTATTGTCGAAGCAGGCTCTGGTGCAAGCGGCGGAGGCCGGTCAGAAGGCTGCCAAGGGGGCGCATATGCCCAAGCTCGAGCTGCTGGCGTCCACGGGGCGTGATCGTGATCAGAATTCGCCGGCCTACTGGGATGTGCAGAGTTCGCGAGTGCAGCTGATGCTGACTTACAACCTGTACCGCGGTGGTGCAGACGAGGCGCGCCTGCGTCAGACGATTGCCCAGGGCTATGCCGCACAGGACGTGCGCGATTACACCTGCCGAAACCTCCAGCAGGAACTGTCGATTACCTGGAACAACATGGCCCGCCTGCGTCAGCAAACGCCGTTCCTGCGTGAGCATGTTCTTTCCACGGCCAAGGTTCGCGTGGCGTATCAGCAGCAATTCAAGATCGGTCAGCGTTCGCTGCTGGATTTGCTCAATACGGAAAACGAGTTGTTCGATGCCCAGCGCGCTCTGGTCAACGCTCAATATGACCTGAAAAAGGCCGAGTACCAGTGGCTGACCTTGTCCAGCCAGATCCTACCTGTACTGGGGCTCGCGCAGCCGCATGACGACAGCCGTCCGGATGAGCAGCAGGCGCTGAACTTGCCGGATGATCTGCTGCGTAGCTGCAAATCCTCGGTGCCTGACACCAGCAATCTGACGCCTGTGCCTGCCAGCGCGGCGGTTGATCTGGGGGCTCCAGCCCAGGCGCCGGTATCTGGTGCGGCTGGCCGCCAGTGATAGCTGGTGGTGTCTGGCGCAGCTTTTAGTGGGAGTTGATGAACAAGATGGATAAAAGCGATTCACCACCTTCGGAGCAGTCCTCCCGGCAGGAGTTGTCGGCACTGGATGCGGATTTCATCCGCGTTCTCGAGGATTTGATTGACGCCTTGCTTGCCAATGGGGCTTTGCGCTTGACGGATCTTCCGCCGCAGGCGCTCGACAAGCTGAACCAGCGCAAGCAGGCGCGCCAGCGTATGCGTAATTCGCTGGACTTGATTGATGACGACGAAGAGCTTTTATAGGTTGATTGTTGAAGATGACCAGACCAGACTTTGAGCCTTCATTGGCATCGAGCAACGGTACGGATGCGACTCAGAAGACCGGGCAAGGTTCTATGCCGGAAGCCGCGGCAGCGGCGGAGCAGGCCGGCCCGGCCTTTCTGGGAGCGCGAAGCTCGGCGCGTGCACCGGCGGGGGACTGGCGCATGCCGGCCCATGAGACCCATGCTGATCCCTTGCTGGATTGCTTGGTGCAGCTCACCCACCTGCATGGCAAGCCCTATACGGCTCAGGCACTAAGCAATGGTCTGCCGTTGGTGGATCAGCGCCTGACGCCTTCATTGCTGGCTCGGGCTGCGGCTCGCGCACAGTTCAGCACGCGTATCGTGCAGCGCAGTCTTGACGACGTTCCTCAGGGCTTGCTGCCGGCAATTTTGATTCTCCATGGAGACCGTGCCTGTCTGTTGCTCAGAGCGCTGGAGAGTGGTCGCTTCCTGTTGCAGTATCCGGAGTCGGAGAGTCCGGTCGAGGTAGAGGCCCAGGTCTTGCAGCAGGACTACGCTGGGCTGATGTGCTTTGTGCGTCCGCAGTTTCGCTTCGAGCCGCGCTCCGTGCAGCAAGGCATGGAGCCCCGCAGCAGTCACTGGTTCTGGGCGGTGATCCTTGAGAATCGACGCTTGTACCGCGATGCCCTGTTGGCAGCCGTACTCATCAATGTCTTCGCACTGGCAATGCCCTTGTTCAGCATGAATGTGTATGACCGGGTGGTGCCCAACAACGCGGTGGAAACATTGTGGGTGCTGGCTATCGGCATTTCTTTGGTGCTGATCTTCAACTTTGTGCTGACGACGACGCGTGCCTATGTTGTGGATGCCGCGAGCAAGCGTGTGGATGTGCAGTTGTCCGCGCAGATCATGGAGCGCGTCCTGGACTTGCGCATGGAGAGCCGACCCGCATCCGTCGGTTCGTTTGCGGCCAATCTGCGCTCATTTGAGTCGGTTCGTGACTTCATTGCGTCTGCAAGTCTCACGACCTTGGTGGATCTGCCTTTTGTGCTTCTGTTTTTGGTGGCGATTGCATGGGTTTCGCCCTGGATGCTGATTCCGCCTGTGGTGGCGATCGCAGCGATCTTGCTGGTTTCCTTCTGGGCCCAGGCACGCATGGAGAGTCTGACGCTCAAGACCTTTCAGGCTTCGTCTCAGCGCAACGCGCTGCTCGTGGAGTCGCTGACCAACCTGGAGGCGGTCAAGACACTCAATGCCCAAAGCGGAGTGCAGCGGCTGTGGGAGAGTTCCACTCAGTACATTGCCTATATGGGGGGCAAGATCAAGTTCATCTCGTCCGGTACGGTGAACTTCGTTCAGACCTTGCAGCAACTGGTCACCATAGCCGTGGTCGTCATCGGCGTGTACCAGGTGCAGGATGCGTCACTTTCCATGGGTGGCATCATTGCAGCTTCCATGATTGCAGGGCGTTGTCTGGCACCCTTTGGTCAGGTGGCGGGGCTGATGATGCAGTTTCACAATGCGCGTACCTCGCTCAATTCCATTGACAACTATATGAAGATGCCGGTCGAGCACGAGGCTGAGCGCGAATTCGTCTCACGTCCGGATCTGCGTGGCGCCATCGAGTTTCGCAATGTCAGCTTCAGCTATCCGGGAAGCGAGCAGGCCAGTCTTTCGGGGGTGAGCTTTTCGCTCCGGCCTGGCGAACGGGTTGGCATCATTGGGCGTATCGGTTCAGGCAAAACCACGCTTGAAAAGCTGGTCCTGGGTCTGTATCAGCCCAGTGAAGGCTCGGTTCTGATCGATGGTATGGATGCCCGTCAGATAGACCCGGTGGATCTGCGTCGGGCCATCGGGCATGTGCCGCAGGACCCGATGCTGTTCTATGGCAGCTTGAAGCACAACTTGCTGGTGGGCGCGCCATTCGCGGATGAGACGGACATGCTGCATGCGGCACGCATCGCGGGTGTGGATGATTTCGCGGCGCGTAATCCCAAGGGCTACGACATGTTGGTTGGCGAGCGGGGCGAGTCACTTTCTGGCGGCCAGCGCCAATCCATTGCTGTCGCTCGTGCCCTGATCAATGACCCGGCCATATTGTTGCTGGATGAGCCTAGCAGCAATCTGGATAACCAGAGCGAGGCACAACTCAAACGTCGTCTGGAAGAGGCTTCCCAGGGCAAGACCATTTTGCTGGTTACTCATCGCACGGCCTTGTTGACCTTGGTTGACCGGCTGATCGTGATTGATGGCGGCAGAATTGTTGCCGATGGAGCCAAGGATCAGGTGATCGAGGCCCTGAAGCAGGGGCGGATTGGTGGAGTAGGAGGGCGAGCATGAGCGAGTCCAAACCAGAAAAAAAGCCGTCGCACTTCAAGGGTGCGCTCAAGGAGCGTTGGACGCGAGTGGAGCGATGGCTGCTTGACGGCAGCGAGGTTGTCGGAACGCATCGGCCAGATGACCTCAAGGCCGATGCGCAGTGGGCTGCCGGGCAGCAGCAGGCGCGTGGTTCGCGTCTGTTGATATGGGTATCTCTGGTCACCGTGGTGGTTCTGCTGCTCTGGGCTTGCCTGGGTCGCATTGATGAAGTGGTGCGAGGCCAGGGCAAGGTGGTTCCTTCTCGTCAGGTTCAGGTGGTGCAAAGCCTGGATGGTGGCATCGTCAAGGAAATTCTGGTGCATCCCGGCGAGCATGTGGAGCAGGGGCAGGTCATCTTGCGCATCGATCCAACGCGCTACAGCTCATCCCTGGGTGAGAACAAGGCCGAACTTCTGGCCTTGAAGGCCAAGGCCGCGCGTCTTCAGGCCCTGGCATCGGGCGAGCCTTTCAAGGCTCCGGAAGATGTGCAGGCTCTGGCGCCTCAGTTGGTGGAGATGGAGCGGCGCATGTGGGAAAGCCGCTCCCAGGAGCTCAACACCAACGTCAATATTGCGCGTGACCAGCTGCGCCAACGTCAGCAAGAGCTGCGCGAAACCCAGGCCAATCGCGACCAGGCCTCGTCCAGTTGCAGCTTGACGTCCGAAGAGCTTTCGGTGACTCGCCCCTTGCTCAAGAGCGGGGCAGTGTCCGAAGTGGATTTGCTGCGCCTGCAGCGTGATGTGGCTCGCTTCTGTGGCGAGGCCAAGGCGGCCGGTGCGCAAATCGGGCGCATTCAGGCCGCGATTCAGGAAGCGGAGCGCAAGATTCAGGAGTCGGAACTGAATATGCGCAATCAGTCTCGCTCCGAGCTCTCGGAAACCCAGGCCAAACTGGGCACCCTGGAGCAGGGCAAGGTGGCGCTGGAGGATCGCGTCAAGCTGGCCGAGGTGCGCGCGCCCGTGCGCGGCACGGTCAACACCTTGATGGCGAATACCGTCGGCGGTGTCGTGCAGCCGGGCAAGGACATCCTAGACATCGTGCCGCTGGATGACACCTTGTTGATGGAAGTGCAAATCAATCCACGCGATATCGGCTTCCTGCATTTTGGTCAGCAGGCCGAAGTGAAGTTCACTGCCTATGACTTTGCCATCTATGGAGGTCTGCAGGGGAAACTGGAGCAGATCGGTGCCAACACCATTACCGACGAAAAGGGGAACTCCTTTTATATCGTGAAGGTGCGCACGGAGAAGGCTCACGTGGGCGATGACTCGCGCCCCATCATTCCCGGTATGCAGGCCGAGGTGCATATCCTCACGGGCAAGCGCACCCTGATGCAGTATCTGCTCAAGCCGATTCTGCGTGCCAAGTCCAACGCATTGATCGAACGTTAGTTCATGGATCGCCAACAATTACAAAGGAACTCTATGAATGCCTTGCCTGTATTGATGCTGACTCAGGATGCCACGCTGTGGCAGGAATGGCAGCAGATCGCAGGCCCTCAGTGGATGCCTGCGCGCGGCCAGAGCCTGGCCGATTTGCAACGTTGGAAGCAGCAAGGTCGTACCGTGGTGGTGCTGGATGCAGCCCTGCCATCCTTGCCCGAGTCGACTGCGGCCCGCTGGATTGAGCTGCTGAAGGATCTTCAGGTTCTGGTTCTCAGCAACCGTCCTCGCGATGAGGAGGGGCGAAACCTGCTGTCCCGCGGAGCATCGGGCTACGCCCATGCGCAATCGAGCCCGGAGGTGCTGTCGCGGATGCTGCAAAGCATGGCTGGCGGCAATATCTGGCTCGGACGCTCTTTGCTGCAGCGTTTGCTGCGCGATGTGGACGCCCGCCTGCCTGAGCAGGAGTCAGACTGGGCCGAGCCGTTGTCGGCACGCGAGCAGGAGGTGGCCCGCTATGCATCGCTGGGCGACAGCAATGCCGAGATCGCCGAGCGCATGTCTATCAGCGAGCGTACCGTGCGCGCCCATCTGTCTGCGGTTTTTGAAAAGCTGCAGGTACAGGATCGATTGGCGCTGACCCTGAGGGTTCACGGTATCGGGCGCAAGCAGCTGGCTTGAACCTGATTTTTGGGCTGCTGATGAATACATAGTCACCTCTTTCCTCTCGAGTGCCTGTTGCTGAAAAGCCTGAAGCCTGCATATTGCAGGCTTCAGGCTTTTTTGATTTACAGCAGCAGAGATCGAATAAAACAGATCCCGATTGGCTTTGGCGCCAATAGTGCTGTGGGGCCTTGGCTTCTAACATTCAGCTGAAATATTGGAGAGGTGCCTTTGTGCACCTTCACTTTTTAATCTGACTGGATAGGCAGACCCTCATGGCAGCTCAAACCGTTCTCGTTACCAAACTCACTGGCCAAGCTTGGATGCGTGGTCCTGATGGCAATCTGACGGAACTCCGTGAAGGCATGCGCATCCCCGCTGACGCCGAGATAGTGACGGCTTCCGGCAGCACCGTGCAGTTGCAGGTGGGTGGCCAGCCACCGCTGATGGTGGGCGAGAATCAGGATGTGCATCTCACTGCGGACCTGATTCAGCCGCCCACCGTGGAAGAGGCTGCTGTGGCGAGCCCCGCGAATGCACAGATTGACCAGATCATTGCGGCCATCAACGCTGGCCAGGATCCGTTCGATGAGCTGGATCCCACGGCGGCCACATTGTCGGGCGGCAGCGAGGGTGGCAGTACTTTTGTGCGCCTTTCCAGCATCATTGAGGCAGTGTCGCCGCTGGCGCTGGAGTATGGACGTTCTGTACCAGCGACTACCGTCCTTCCACTTTTTAGTGGGGTGAGCGCTTTGGCGGACAACACGGATCAAGTTACGCCGCCTCAGCCTGTCACAAGCATTCCCCAGGCAAGTGCTGATTCGGGTGCGATCTTCGAAGATGCCGTATCTGCCTTGCAAGGCAATGTGCTCGCCAACGACAGGTTGGGTGAAGGGACTCTGACAGAACATCGAGTTGTTCTGGTCGGTGCAGATCAAGGGCAGTACGGCAAGATTACCCTCAATTCCGATGGCAGCTACAGCTATCAGCTTGATAGCAGCTTGAATGCTGTGCAGGCATTGGGTGTGGGTGAGACCCTGGTCGAAACTTTTACGTATACCCTGGTCGATAAAGACGGCGCCAGTTCTTCTGCGACATTGACTGTCACCATCGTTGGCACCAATGACGATCCCGTCCTCACCGGCAAGGCCGATGGGGCTTTGGCCGAAGACGGCGTGTCGGTGGTCACCGGCAAGCTCGACGTGGCCGATGTCGACATCACCGATACCCACAGCTGGAGCGTCAGCAACGAAGGTAAGGGTCAGTACGGCAGCTTCTCGGTCGACCAGAACGGCGAGTGGACCTACGTGCTGAACAACGACGATCCCAAGGTGCAGGCCCTGGCCGAAGGTCAGAAGGTCACCGACACCATCACCGTGACCGTCGACGACGGCCACGGCGGCACAGCGACTCAGACCATCACCGTCACCATCACTGGTACCAACGACGGTCCGGTTTCCACTTCCATTTCCGACACTTCGGGCATCGATGCTCAAACCGGTGTGAGCTATGACGTATCCAGCCATTTCTCGGACCCTGACACCAGCGATAAGCTCACCTACACTGCGACCGGCTTGCCGCCCGGCCTGAGCATCGATCCGAACACCGGCCTAATCACTGGCAGCATCGATCATTCCGCTTCGCAGGGCGGCAACAACGGTGTCTACACGGTCACCGTGACTGCGACCGACCCGTCCGGTGCTACGACCTCCCAGAATTTCAACTGGGACGTTACCAACCCGGCCCCCTCTGCTGCCGACGATACTGGTACCACGGACGAGGACACCACGCTCAACGTCGACGCTCAGAACGGCGTCCTGGTCAATGACGTTGACCCGGATGGCGACATCCTGACTGTCTCGCAAGTCAATGGTGCCACTGCCAGCGTGGGCACGCCGACGGCTGGCTCCAACGGCGGTACGTTCATCCTGAATGCCGACGGTTCGTACTCGTTCAACCCCGGCAATGCTTTCCAGTACCTGGCTACCGGCCAGACGGCAACCAGCTCGATCACCTATACCGTCACGGACAGTGAAGGCGGTACCAGCACCGCCACGCTGACCATCACCATCACGGGCCAGACGGATGCGCCCCCGGTCATCACCCCCGAGGACAGTGACGGCACGGTCACCGGCGCCCACAACAGCGTGGTCGAAGGCACGGGCGACACCGTCACCGGCTCCGTGACCGTCACCGCCGAAGCCGGCATCGCCGGCGTCACCGTCGGCGGCCAGGACGTCACCGGCGCCACCGCCGCCACCCCGGTCGTCATCACCACCGACAAGGGCATCCTGACCGTCAGCGGCTACGACGCTGCCAGCGGCAAGATCACCTACACCTACCAGGAAACCGGCGGCGCCGACGACCACACGGCAGGCGACGACAGCGTCCAGGACCACTTCACCGTCACCGTCACCGACGTGGCCGGCAAGTCCACCAGCAACGACCTGGTCATCCAGATCATCGACACCGCCCCCGTGGCCAAGGACGATGACGGCGGCACCGTCACCGAAGACGCCACCGCTGCGATCACCGGCAACGTGCTGACCAACGACACGCTCGGCGCCGATGCCAGCACGGTTGTCATCACCACCGGCGACGCCAAGTACGGCACGCTGGTGGACAACGGCGACGGCACCTGGTCGTACCAGCTCAACAACAGCCTGTCCGCTGTCCAAGCCTTGAAGGCGGGCCAGCTCCTGACCGAAACCATCCGGTATACCGTTACCGATGCTGATGGCGACTCCAGCGTGGCAGTGCTGACCATTACGATCAAGGGCACTAACGACATCCCCGTAGTGACCAATGATGCGAAGTCGGTCACCGAAGACGCGGGTGTATCCGACGGCAAGCTCAGCGTGAACGGCGCCGTCACCATCAGCGATGCTGACACCGGCGAGTCCACCTTCAATACCGGCAGCCTCAAGTTCACCGGCAGCACGCATGTCGGCGGCCAGCTGGGCGGCATCACGATCAACCCCGACGGAACCTACACCTACAAGGTCGACAATGCCGCGGTGCAGTTCCTGAAGGCCGGCCAGTCCATCGTCGAGACCTACACGGTCGCCTCCGCCGACGGTACCGCCACCAGCACCATCACCATCACCATCAACGGCACCAACGACGTGCCGACGGTGACAAACGATGCCAAGTCGGTCACCGAAGACGTGGGTGTCTCCGGCGGCAAGCTCAGCGTGAACGGCGCCGTCACCATCAACGACACCGACACCGGCGAGTCGACCTTCAACGCGGGCAGCCTCAAGTTCACCGGCTCCACGCATACTGGCGGCCAATTGGGCACCATCGACATCAACCCCGACGGCACCTACACCTACAAGGTCGATAACGCCGCGGTGCAGTTCCTGAAGGCTGGTCAGTCGATCGTTGAAACCTACACGGTTGCCTCCGCCGATGGCACCGCCACCAGCACCATCACCATCACCATCAACGGCACCAACGATGTACCGCTGCTCCAGGCCCAAACCAACCAGGGTCTGGAAGACCACTCGGTGTCCGGCAACGTGCTTGTCGGCGCCACCGATAAGGACGGCGACACGCTGACCGTCGCTGAATTCACGATCAACGGCACGAAGTACACGGCAGGCTCCACGGCCAACGTCATTGGCGTCGGTGCGATCTTCATCAAAGCCGACGGCAGCTATATCTTCACGCCGAACGCCAACTGGAACGGGGTAGTCCCGACAATCACGTACACCGTATCGGACGGCACCGCCCAGGTTTCCTCCACGCTGAACATCAATGTCCTGCCGGTCAACGATGCTCCCGTATCCAAGGACGGTTTCGGCCATGTGACCGAAGGCAAGGACTACGTGTTCGGCACGAAGGACTTCGCGTTCTCGGATCCAGTGGAAGGCCATTCGATGAAGTCGGTGATCATCGATTCCCTACCTTCCGGTGGCACGCTGTACTTCAATGGCCAGGCTGTGACGCAAGGTCAAGAGATCAGCGCGGCGGATTTGCTGGGTGGCAAGCTGGTGTATACGCCGAATGCCTCGAACGTCGGCGAAAACGCCGGCGCATCCTTCCAGTTCCATGTCAAGGACACTGGCGGTACCGCCAACGGCGGCCAGGACTCGTCCAGTCAGCAGACATTCACACTGCACGTGGATCAGTTCGCGACGGGCAACAACGGCGACGAAACCGTGAAGGGAGGTTCGGGCGACGACGTGCTGCTGGGAGACCAGGGCGGCATGCTGAAGAACGTGACGCCGGGCACCAGCTACAACATCGCGCTGGTACTGGACCTGTCGGGTTCGATGGACTACACCTGGGGCAGTGGTTCCAACCAGGAAAAGCGCCTCGATACTGCCAAAAAAGCACTCAAATCGCTGCTGGAAAATCAGCTGGCAAACCACGATGGCACTATCAACGTGTCGCTGATCACGTTCGCGGATAGCAGCGCCAAGATGCAAAAGGCCATCTCTGGTCTGACCCCCGACAATGTCGATCAGATGGTGAACATCCTGCTGGGTCTGAAGGCTGACGGCGGCACGCCGTATGGCGCCGCTTTCCATGAAACCAAGTCCTGGTTTGACGGACAGCCCACGGTGGATAGCAACGGTAACGCGTACAAGAACCTGACATTCTTCCTGACCGACGGTGAACCCACTTCCGAAGGGCTGTGGGGCTATGACCGCAACACTGAGTTCAGCTCCCTGGCCGGCGTCAGCGAAGTACATGGCATCGGCATCGGCTCGGGCGTCTCCACCTCGACGCTGAACAACTACGACAACACCGGCGGCCGCTTCTCCACTGGTGGATCAGTCTACGTAGATTTCTCCGGAGGAAGCTCCCCCACGGGCGCGAATAATCCGAACACGTGGCAACAGGACGGCACGGGTTCCGTGACGAGAATTGGCAGCAACAACAACAATGGCAGCAATAGCTACAAAATGCGCGTCACGGATACCTCCGCTGACGGTCAGGCATTTACCGTGACCATGAATGCGGCCAACAAGATTACGGTAACCAATCCCGCTGGCGCCTCGTTCGGATTCGATGCAACTGTCGCAAACAAGAATACGGGCGATACATTCAAGTGGGTTCTGTTGAAGTGGAACGGTTCGGAATGGAAGGAAGTTGAGTCTGGTACCGACGCCAATACCAAGACGAGCGGGATTTATGGTCCGGGCGACTACCTCTATCAGTTCGTTCTGAACGACAAGACCTCGGGTAGCAGCCAACTCCGCGTGGACATCGACAACATCCGTACGTACACCACCGGCCGTACCGACAACTCGCAGGTCGTACTCAATCCGTCGGACCTAGCGACTGCGCTGATCGGCGGCAGCACGACCAGCGAACTTGCGCCTGTCGGCAACGACAAGATCTTCGGCGGCGACGGCCATGACATCCTGTTCGGGGATGCGATCAACACGGACCAGCTGCCGTGGGGTGTCAACGGCAATCCCGCCAAACCCGCCGATTACCTGGACGGGTCCGGCCTGGATGGACTCAAGCAGTTTCTGTTCCTGAAGAACGGCGTACAACCTACGGACGCCGATCTGCACAAGTTCATCTCGGATAACCATGGGATGTTCGACGTGCAGGGCGATACGCGTGGCGGTAGTGACGAATTGCATGGCGGCAACGGCAACGACATCATTTACGGCCAGGGCGGCAACGACACTCTGTTCGGCGACGATGGCAATGACATCCTTTACGGTGGAGTTGGCAACGATACATTGGATGGGGGCTCCGGCAACGACACGTTGATTGGTGGCAAGGGCGACGATATTCTGATCGGCGGAGCGGGCGACGATATCTTTGTCTGGCTCAAGGGCGATCAGGGAACACCTGACGCTCCTGCCAAGGATGTGATCAACGACTTCGGCAAGGGCGGCTCCGACGTCAACGGCAATGATGTGCTGGACCTGCATGATCTGCTGCAAGGAGAGGAGAGCAGCACGGATCTGTCCAAGTTCCTGAACTTCTCCAAGAGTGGTGCAGATACCGTACTCAAGGTCTCTACCGATGGAAATTTGGGTACCTCAGGCTCCAACTACGATCAACTGATCACGTTCAAGGGAGTGGATCTCACCGCTGGGCACTCGTTGACCAGCACGGCGGATCAGAACGCCTTGATCAAGGAGCTGATCGATCAAGGCAAGCTCAAGATCGACCACAGCTGATAAGCAGTCCCCGGTGAGGTCAGGCAGAAGTCTTGAAATATCAAGTCTTCTGCCTCTTCGCTCGGCTGTGATCGGCAGGTTGTTTCAAGAACTTGCTTGATTGGTTACATTTGTGAGCATTGAATCTTGTCTGTGTTCTCGTCGACCTTTCAAGATTCATAGCAGTCATCACAATATTTACAGGCGTCTCAAGCAATTTATGTCTTGCGCGCTTGCTCTTTTTGCAACTCGCTTGAGTACTTCGCCCAGCCTACTGTTTCCACAGCCCGTGGAAAAAACGCAGCGCCTGTCGCGCAGAGGTATGCTTTTGTATGGCTCGGCGATTCTCGGAGCCTGGGCGCTGCAGAACGGGTTTGAAGCCGTTGCGCTGGATTTCGACGGCGAGCGGCTGCAGAGCAGCATGCAGTCCCGCTATGGTGCCGCAGGTGTCCAGAGGCTGGGTCAGTGGCTGACGATGCTGCAAGCCCAGAAAGACAGGTCGCTGCAGCAGCAACTGCCGGCCGTCAACACGTTCTGGAATCGCGCAGTGCTGCAGTCGGAGGACAGCGTCCTCTGGTCCCAGTCGGACTATTGGGCCACGCCCCTTGAAACCCTGGGCAGGGGGGCTGGAGACTGCGAGGATTACGTGATTGGCAAGTATTTCTCGCTGCTGCGCCTGGGCATCGCGGTAGAGAAACTGCGCCTGATCTATGTGCGTGCCCGCCTGGGGGGCGTGGGTAGTACGCAGAGCATTGCGCATATGGTGCTGGGCTATTACGAGACACCCGCAGCCGAGCCGCTGGTGCTGGACAGTCTGCTGGACAACATCATGCCGGCAAGCCAGCGCAAGGACTTGACTCCTGTATTCAGCTTCAATGCACAGGGTGTATATGTCGCGGGCGCACAGCCTGCTTCGGTGGACAGGATCACGCGTTGGCGCGATCTGCTGGCGCGCATGAAGCAGGAAGGTTTTTTGCCATGAATGCCATGTTTGGCAGTGCGGACAGTGGGGCGATGTTGAATGGTCGACACAGATAAGGCAGCAAGATGTCGTTGTTAAAACAACTTTTGATCAGCGTGACGGTGGCCATTGTGGCAATCTTGATCGGCACCCTGGCTTTCAGCATCGGTGCTGCGCGCCAGTATCTGGATGGGCAGTTGCAGTCCGAGAGCGAGAACGCAGCATCTTCGCTGGCCTTGTCGCTGTCGCAGCCGGCCAACCAGGATCCGGTCACGCAGGAGTTGCTGATGATGGCCTTGTTCGATGGCGGGCAGTTCAAGCTGATCCGCCTGGCGTCCCCGCAGGGCGAGACCTTGTTCGAGCGCAGACGCGACAACGGCGTTACCGATGGTTCTGCCTCTGCAGCCAAGCTCAAGGACAGTGCTGCTCCGCCGTGGTTTGTGGAGATGCTGCCGCTGCGTTCGCCAAAGGCAGAGCGTGTGATCAGCGACGGCTGGAAGCAGGTTGGGCAATTGACGCTGGTTGTGGACAACAGCTATGCGAGCCAGGCACTGTGGGGCAGCAGCGTGCGCTTGACGGGTGTGGTGGTGCTGGCCGGGCTGGCCTGGGCTTTCTTTGTAGTCCTGCTGTTCAGATGGTTTCGCAAGGTCTTGCAGCAGGAAATCTCGGCACAGGTTCAGGCGATTGGACGTCAAGCCGGCAGTGAGGTACTGGCGAAGCCCGCCAGGGCCGTCGTTGCCGAGCTGGTGCCCGTACTCAGTGCCATTGCAGACACCCGAGAGCGGGTGCAGGCTACGGCGCAGGAGCAAATGGCGCGTATCGAATCACTGGAGCTGGAGGTCAATCGTGATCCTGTTACTCAGCTGCCGAATCGCAAATACTTTGTCAATGAGTTGCGTCGTGCGCTCAGCGGAGCTGATGGCGTTGCGGCACATGGCCATGTGATGCTGTTCAGGCAGCGAGATCTGCTGGCTCTGAATGCGCAGATGTCCCGAGCCAGTGCCGATGCCTGGCTGGCCGCGATGGGTGAACAGGTCAATCAGGTGTTGAGGGGGCGTGCCGAGTGCAAGGCTCAGCTGGCACGCCTCAATGGCTCGGACTTTGTGGTTCTCATGCCGGCCCTGGCCGGGCCCCAGGCCATGTCGCTGGTGCAGCAGATCCGACAGGTGCTGCTGTCCATGCGTGTGACCTTGAGCAGCGGCCAATGGTGCCGCTGGAGCTTTGCCCTGACCGATTACTCGGCATCGAGTTCGGTCACAGGCGTGCTTGCGCGGCTGGACTACGGTCTGATGCGAGCCGAGAGTTCGGGCCAGGCAGAGGTGGAGTATGTGACCTACGGGGATGATGAGGTGGTCTCTGATCTGGCTGGGGAAACCTTGTGGCGTCAGATGCTGATTGGTTCATTGGAGGCTCGGGATACGCTTTCCCTGTCCGTTCAGCCCCTGCAATTCAGGGGCAGGTATGGGCTGCAGGAGCGTGGCGAAGCCTCGCTCTCGCTATGCACTGCTTCAGGTGAGACCTTGATGGGGTCGTTGTTCCTGCCGGTCGCCGTGCGCCTGGGCTTGTCGGCAGAATTCGATTTGCGAGCGGTGGCCCTCGGGGCTGCGTGGCTTGAACAGAACGACTGCGAGCTGGTCATTCGAATCTCCTTGCCCTCGCTGGCTCAGCCGGACTTCCTGGGGCGACTGCGTGAAGAGCTGAACGCTCCGGGATGGGCGCGCCGCTTGCCGCTACTCTGTCTGGAGTTGGATGCGCACGGACTTGCGGCGTATCCCGATGAAGTCACTGAATTCTGCCAGGCCATGGCAATGGCTGGTGTGGGCGTGGGGCTGCGTCGCCTGGATCAGCAGCCCATGGGCTTGACCAAGCTCCATACCTTGCCGCTGCGCTATGTGAAGCTGGGGGGAGAATTCTCGGAGCAGGCTGCGCAAAGCCCTGGTGCCTTGCATCTGTTGCAAGCCATCGTCGAGACTGCGACAGGGCTTGGAATTCAAGTGGTGGTGACCGATGTCGTCAATGCGGAGGCTGCGAAGCTGTTGCATCAGCAAAACGCGTTGACGCTGGCTACTTGAAATGACTGATCTTCCATGAAAAGAAAAAGGGGCGCATGAAGCGCCCCTTTTTATGGGTCTTGTGCTCCTAATGAGCTTCGCTCTGGTCGGCGATCTGCACACGCTTGGCATAGCGCTGCGCCAGCACGGCGCAGACCATGAGCTGTATCTGATGAAACAGCATCAGCGGCAGCACGATTGCACCCACGGAGGCGGCGGGAAAGAGCACATTGGCCATGGGAATACCACTGACCATGCTTTTCTTGGAGCCGCAGAAAACGAGAGTGATCTCGTCCTCCTTGCTGAAGCCCAGGCGGCGTGCACCCCAGGTGGTGATGAGGAGCACGACGGCCAGCAGAATGCAGCACAACACGATCAAGCCCAGCAGCGAGGGCAGTGGTGTCTGCTTCCACAGGCCGCTGATGACGGCAGCACTGAAGGCCGCATAGACCACAAACAGGATGGAGCCCTGGTCCACCAGCTTGATGATGGACGCGCGACGCTGCAAAAAGCCGCCGATCACGGGGCGCATCAGATGGCCGATGACAAAGGGCAGAAGCAGCGTCATGGCAATCTTGCCAATGGCATGCAAGGCATCGCCGCCTTCCGCATTCTTGTGCAGGATCAGGCTCACCAGAATCGGCGTGACCAGAATGCCCAGCAAGGTGGAGGCGGACGCGCTGCACACGGCGGCGGGCACATTGCCGCGCGCCATGGAGGTGAAGGCAATCGCCGATTGCACCGTGGCGGGCAGGGTGCAAAGAAACAGCACGCCGATATACATCTCGGTGGTGACCATGGGCGAAAGCACCGGGCGCAGTACCAGTCCCAGAACGGGGAACAGTACAAAGGTGGCGATGAAGATCCAGATATGCAGGCGCCAGTGACCTATGCCCGCCAGGATGGCCTGGCGCGAGAGCTTGGCGCCATGCAGAAAGAACAGCAGGCTGACGATGCCTGTGGTGACAATTTCCACATACTCGGCCAACTGGCCGGATGCAGGCAGAAAGCTGGCGAGGACGACGGTGGCAATCAAAGCCAGCGTGAAGTTATCGGGGACAAAGCGGGGGCGAGACATATTCTTGAACTGAAGCCATCCATGCAAAGCACCGGGCCGGTGCGCGATGGCTGCGTATTGGACACGCAATCCATTTAAAAGAGAAATGGATTTATTCGATAGACCTATAATTTTTTGATATGAATATCAGCCTGCGTCAACTACGTGCCTTTGTGGCAGTGGCCCAAAGCAGCAGTTTCAGTCGTGCGGCCGACGCCCTGGCATTGACCCAGCCTGCCGTCAGCCGCAATGTGACGGATCTGGAGCAGGCCTTGGGCTTGCTGCTGCTGCATCGCACCACGCGTGAGGTGGAGCTGACCGAAGCCGGACGTCTGCTATTGGGTAATCTCTCGCGCGTGCTGGAGGACCTGGATGCCTGTCTGCTGGAGGTGCAGGGCCTGGCGACACAGCGCAAGGGGCGCGTCAAAGTGGCAAGCAGTCCCACACTTTCCGCGAATCTGCTGCCGCAATGCATTGCGCGTGGCAGACAGCAGTCGCCGGGCGTCAATATCCAGCTGCTCGATCGTATTCAAAGCGATGTGCTGCTCAGCGTGCGCAGCGGGGAGGTGGATTTTGGGGTGGTGATTGACCCATCCGAGAAACAGGACCTGCATGCACAGACCATCCTGACCGAGCCTTTTTGTCTGGTCTGCCTTTCCTCGAATGGCCTGGCGCGCAAGCAAGAGGTGCACTGGGCACAGCTGGCGGGTGAATCGTTGGTGTTGCTCGATCATGCATCGGGCAGCCGACGCCTGATCGATGCCGCACTGCAGGCGCATGGCGCGGCTGCATCGGTGGTGCAGGAGGTGGGGCATACGGCCACCATCTACAGCATGGTGCAGCAAGGTCTGGGTTTGAGCGTGGTGCCGCGTCTCGCTATTCCCTCGGCCTGGGCAACTCAGGCTGCTACGACCGCGGCAGCTGGTAGTGCCGCTTTGGTCAGCCGTCCTCTGGTGCCCAAGGTGCAGCGCAGCATCATGCTGGTCAAGCGGCAGCAGCGTGAGCTATCGCCTGTCGCGCATCTGGTCTGGGATCTGATTGCAGAGGAGGCGGTCGATCTGCTGGGCGAATAGCGGTTCAGGGCCTGAGCACGATGCGTGAATCAATCACCAGCCCTTGCGGTTGCGGCGCGACATATACCGGCTGGGGCGGGGCTACATAAACAGGTTGTGGCGCATAGTAGGCATCTGGGCGGTTTCTGCACTTGCGCTTTTCCTTGTACTCGCCATTGCTCTTCCACTTGCGCTCCACTTTGCAGTGGCCGTCCCAGTACTCTTCTTTGTGCTCGCGCTTGTGGTGGTGATGGTGATGGCGGTCATGTGCCTGGCTGCTCAGTGGTGTGGCAATCAGCACCACAGGCAGGCAGATGGAAACAAGAGCAAGGATTTTCTTCATGGTGGGTGGGGCAGTCCATGGTCCGAGCCATGGCCGCATCGGTTTCAAAACGCTACGAGCATAAGCGCAATGCACCGAAGAGACTGTATCAATTCATGAGCGAGACTTGTGCTGTGGCTGTGCGCCGGACGTGCGTGAGGTGCTGGTTCTTATAAGAAAGAGAGCGGCTTGTGCTTGAAATACATTAGCCTTGACATGATTTCTATCTGAAATCAAGTAAATTCAATCGGAACAAGCTATTCAAAACATAGCTGTTCAATAGATGGCTGCTTTGACCTGGACCGTGGTAGATGCAACCACTTGAATGCCATGGCTTCAGGGGGGCATTGATCTCGCAAACCGGCGCCGGGATTGGCTGAGCCTTGCAAGACCGCTTTGAGCCAGATCACCTGTTTCCTATCGAGGCATGTCTGCGCCAGAAGAGGCTTCGAACTGCTGGATTGCAAGTCTGGGCCATGGCGGCCGCTTTCCGGGCAGATGTTTCCTGACGGTATTGCCTTGGTTGCTGTAGCTGGCGCGTGCTGGCAGGTGATGGCTCGGCGCTGGTGCCGTCTATCGCCGGATCAGCGGCTCCATAGGGGACAGGGCCCATGTCCTGCTCACTGGATGGATCACCCGTCTGCCTGCCGTTCCCATCGGCAAGCCGGGCAGGCAGAGCCTGAATGGCTTCTGTCGATGGGCACCAGGCACAGTTTGGCAGATGCTGCCGCAGCCCTGGGATCTGTACCGTATGTTTCTTTGGGCAGGAATGATCGCTGCGGCCGCGTTGGCAGCGATTGAACCGTAGCTTCAGATTCTGCCTCGTCTGCTGCTCTGTTCCATGTCGTTTCACGAGATGGTGGAAAATCCGTCCGACCCTGTCCAATCTGAGCAGGGAAACAGCAGGCAATGCAAAAGTGCCGCTCTTGCCAGGTTGACGATGAGAGGAATGTCGAGGTGTGGTGTCGAAAGAAGAAGAGGGAGACCGGCGTCACCAGTCGTGATGGCGTGTGCAAAGTTCTGGCTGCCAAGCGCGATGCTCAACTGGCGACTAGTCTGTTGTTGGTAATCTGGGTCTCCGTACTGGTGGCCACCAGCTGGCAAATCTGGTCGGCGCATCAGCGCACACTGAGCGAGATTGATACCAACAATCGCAATCTTGCACAGACGCTGAACACCTATGCCGAGGGTGTCTTCACCCAGAGCTCCATGCTGCTGCTCGGCATGCTTGAGCGGCTGGAGGTGGAGGGCACCACGCCTGAGCATCTGGTCCGCATGCAACAGCTGGTCGCTCGCCAGGAGCATCTGCTTTCCCAGCTCAACGAATTGCTCGTCATCGATGCGAGCGGTAAATGGCTCATGTCATCGAGAGGGAGATTTCTCGAGGGAACCAACAGCGCTGACCGTCGCTTTTTTTCATATCACCGGGATAACCCGTCGCACCAGATCTTCATCGGTGCGCCCATACGCAGCCGTTCTACGGGTGAATGGGTGCTTACCATCAGCCGGCGATTTGAGAACCAGGAAGGCGACTTTGCCGGGGTCATCGTTGTCGTGCTGGGGATAGAGAACTTTCTGCACTTGTTCGGCAAGATCGATGTCGGCGAGCAAGGATCTATTGGATTGGTAATGACCAGCGGACAGTTGCTGGTGCGCTATCCATTTCGTGAGCAGGATCTGGGGCACGACTTCTCTCGCTCACCCAACTTTCGGCGCTACTACTCAAACCTGAAATCCGGCACGGCGTCCTTTGAGTCCGGCATAGATGGAACGGAAAGGCTATATGCCTTCAGGAGCAATGATCGTTATCCCATTTTCACGGTGGTGGCCCGGGGGCGGAATGAGGCACTGCAAGCCTGGAGAAGCCAGGCGCTGCTGACGGCAGGTGTGGTGCTAGGACTGCTGGCAGTTGTCACACTGATAGGCTGGCGCCTGATCCTGCTCATCCGACAGCGTGCGCAGGCCGAGACATCCTTGATGGCAGTGCGTGAGAAGTTATTGGATGCCAACCTCGAACTGGAGCGGTTGGCTACCCTGGATTCATTGACAGGGCTGGCGAACCGGCGACGCTTCGACGAGGTACTGCAACTGGAGGTCCGGCGTGCCGCGCGTGACGGGACGGTGCTCTCGCTTTTGCTCATCGATCTGGATCATTTCAAGGGCTTTAACGACCGCTATGGTCATGTCGCCGGTGACGAATGCCTGAAAGCGGTGTCGCGGCAGCTGGAGCTCTCGGCCAAGCGCTCAGGGGATCTGGCAGCACGTTACGGCGGAGAGGAACTTGCCATCATTCTTCCCAATACCGCGCTGGAGGGAGGCATGCGCGTTGCCGAGGAGTTGCTGAAGTGCATACGAGGACTGGGCATTGCCCATGAGTCCAGCCAATTCGGCCATGTCACTGTGAGCATAGGAGCGGCAAGCATGCAGGGCAGGCATGGACTGGCGAGTCCGCTGGATCTGGTTGAAGCGGCCGATCAAGCCCTGTATCGGGCCAAGGCGGCTGGACGCAATCGTGCCGAGTGCTGAGCTGTCGGAGCTGGTCTCTCGGATCCTTTGACGACCGTCAAGCAATCTGAGGGCGCGAGCCGTCATTTCAAATCCGTAGTCTTGCCAAAGGGGAACGCTGCCTGGAGGTATTTGTCGAGCCATGGCCAAGAGGTCGGCGCAGGGCGCAGCAAAAGCACCGAAGCCGGCTAGCGTATTCCTGCGAATATCTGGTCTGAACACTGCTGCCCGCGAAGGCATGCCGGTTGGCCTATCGCATGATTCACGACAGGGCATCATGTAGATGTATGGTTGATGCTGGCTCTGATGGTTATGAGCTGCATCGACGCCAGCGCTACGTGCAGGAAGGTCGCAGATCTACAAGGAAGTTCAACACTTGCAGCGAGAGGCTGGTGCTGGGATGAGGCCGGCGATAGCAACGCCACCGGTGACTGGTGGCGGACTTTGTGTATGCCTGATTCCAGGCTGGATGTGCAGGCTGCGGGAATCTCAAGCAAATGGCGTGAGAGTGCCTCAGCGATCCATATCGACACGCGCTGAAGGCAGTGCGAGCGTCGAAGAGCCAGAGCTGAACGCTGCGATCTGCATCTGGAGCAGGCGGAGCTTGCAATTGAGCTGCAGGCCGGGTGCTTGCGCGGCCCCGTGATCCTGCAGCTGACACAAGCATGTCAGAGCTGGTGACCGTAGCGCACCAGATCAACTGCCGAAGCTTAGTGGCGACGCTGCTGCGGTGCAGGGTTGCTGTTGTTGGAACGCTCGATATGACGGAAGGTCAGGCGACCCTTGTTCAGATCATAGGGAGACATCTCCAGCGTTACCTTGTCGCCGGCCAGCACGCGAATACGGTGCTTGCGCATCTTGCCGCCGGAATAGGCAATCAGCTGGTGGCCGTTGTCCAGCGTCACACGGAAGCGGGCGTCCGGCAAAACCTCGTCCACTCTGCCTTGCATTTCAATCAATTCTTCTTTGGCCAAAATATTTCCTTTCTACAAAGAGGTCAGTTCAACTGGTTGTCCAGCACCATGCTGCGCCCCTCGGCGAGGGCATATTTGCTGGCCATATCCGGGGTGTCGAACTGGCGGATAAACCTGAAAATCCGATCATAGGTTCCGCGTCGGATGGAAACCGCTGCAGCAACCTTGCCGGAGTGAGTCATTTGGGTGAGGGCAGTCACAATGTAGTTGCCGACACGCTCTGTGATTTGTTCTGTGTGCATATCGAGTCAACGGGCGGCACAAACCCAGGGCAGGGCATGCCGACCAATGAAAAATGAAGGAATCCGGCTCTGATGAGCCAAGATCAATAAGCCAGCCGCTTGCGGGTGGCTTGTGCTTCTTGCCATGGAGTGCTATGGCTGTATGGAACCAAGCGTGGGCAACGTGAGAACTGCCTGAGAGATACTGCGCAGGGCAAGTGCCACGCAGCAATCTGCAGATTATAAAGCATTGTTCTTTTATGCGCAAATCGTGATGAAACTGAGGAGCGGCAAAAGAAAAAGCCCCAGGCTCTTGCGAACCTGGGGCTTTTATTCTGGTGCCGGAGAGATGAATCGAACACCCGACCTTCTCATTACGAATGAGCTGCTCTACCGACTGAGCTACACCGGCGATAAGCTATAGATTATAGCGCTTTTTCATCGGCCTCGAGGTGGTAGCTGGTCACGCGTTCCACTTCGTTCTTGGAGCCGAGGACGACGCTCACGCGCTCGTGCAATTGCGTTGGCTGGATGTCCAGGATGCGCTGGCGGCCGTTGGTGGCCATGCCGCCAGCCTGTTCGACCAGCCAGCTCATGGGGTTGGCTTCGTACATCAGGCGCAGCTTGCCAGCCTTTTGCGGCTCGCGCTTGTCCCAGGGGTACATGAAGATGCCGCCGCGGCACAGGATGCGGTGCACGTCGGCCACCATGGCAGCCACCCAGCGCATATTGAAGTTCTTGCCGCGCGGGCCGTCGACGCCGGCCAGGCATTCGTCCACATAGCGCTTCACGGGGGCATCCCAGTGGCGCATATTGGACATGTTGATGGCGAATTCCTTGGTGTCTTCGGGGATCTTGACGTTTTCCTCGATGAGCACGAACGAGCCCTGCTCGCGGTCCAGCGTGAACATGGAGACACCGTCGCCCACGGTCAGCACCAGGGTGGTCTGGGGACCGTAGATGCAGTAGCCTGCAGCCACTTGCTGGGTGCCGGGCTGCATGAAGTCGCTGTCGTGCACGCCTGGGTGGCCTTCAGGCTTCTTGAGCACGCTGAAGATGGTGCCGATGGACATGTTGATGTCGATATTGGACGAGCCGTCCAGGGGGTCGAACATCAGCAGGTATTCGCCCTGGGGGTAGCGGTTGGGCACCACATAGATGCCTTCCATTTCCTCCGATGCCATCGCGGCCAGGTGACCGCCCCATTCATTGGCTTCAATCAGGGTTTCGTTGGCGATGATGTCCAGCTTTTTCTGCACTTCGCCCTGCACGTTTTCACTGCCGGCCGTACCCATGACGTCGCCGAGCTCACCTTTGTTCACGGCAAAGCTGATGCGCTTGCAGGCGCGGGCCACCACTTCCAGCAGCAGGCGCAGCTGGCCCGGGATGAGCCCGTCAACACGTTGTTGCTCGACCAGATAGCGGGTCAGGCTGATGTTTTTCTTCATACTTCAACTCCTTGATATTCGATGCAAATCTGAAATGGACAGAAAACAGGGCAGGGCATCTGCCTTCATGGACGACGCCCCGCAGTGTGCTGCTCCAGTTCCGCCAGCAGTTCCTTGACGCGGGTTTGCTGCTCGCTGTCTTTCTGGTTCAGCGCGTATTGTTCATAGCGGGCCAGCCATTGGCGGGCCTGCGGTTCTTGCTTTTGCTCATGGGCAAGGACCATGAGCTGGAAATAGCTGTCGTAGACAGTGGCATGGTCTTGCGCCGCCTGCGCAATCTGCAGGCGCTCCTGAAGATAGGTGGCAGCCTGCTTCAGATCGCCCAGCTCATAGCAATTTTGCGCAATGTTGGTGAGTACACCGCGTATTTGCTGCAGCTTGCCCATGACTTTGAGGCGTTCACGCGCGACAGGAAGCAGTCGCTCGTTGGCTTGCCTTGCCTCGCGAAATTGCCCCAGTTCATGCAGCAGATATCCTTCGTCCTCATAGACGCCGAGAATCTGCATCTGGCTCGGAAAATCCAGA
Source organism: Comamonas thiooxydans (assembly GCF_002157685.2). Lineage (NCBI taxonomy): Bacteria > Pseudomonadati > Pseudomonadota > Betaproteobacteria > Burkholderiales > Comamonadaceae > Comamonas > Comamonas thiooxydans. Next base: position 3,850,730 of record NZ_AP026738.1, on the reverse strand, counting down.
GCCCGCGCAGGCTTCACGCTTTCGTCCCAGCGCATCTCGGTCGGCAGCTCGGCGATCCGTGGCAGCGGGTACAGAGCCTGAAAGGCTTTGACCTGCCTGAGCGCCGCTTCATGCTGACCGGCCTGCGCCAGCCAGCGAATGCCGGAGTAGCGCAGGAAGAACTGTGCATAGGACAGCTCGGGGTCTGCCTGGGCGCCGGGCAAAGCGGTCAGCGCCGTGCTGGCTGCCTTGGCAGCCTCCTTGGGCATGCTGCGGCGTGCATAGACGCTGGCTTGGGTGTAGTAGAGCCGGAAGCGGTCGCGTGCAGCGGCTCCGGGCTTTTTCAGCAACGGCTCCAGCGCCTGCAGATCGGCACTCATGGTGCTGCCGCTGAAGCTGCCGCCTTCGTCGAAGACCGTGGCATACAAGGGCGAAAAACGCGCTTCGAAACCTGCGTCCGGCCTGGCGGCCTGGGCGCCCAGCGACATGCTCGCCGCAGCGACGGCAAGGGTCTGTAAGCCCCGGGCCGCGCGTCGAGCAAGCATGTGCAGGTCCATCAGTCCGCCAGGGCGCGGGTGATGACCTCGCGCACGTCGTTGGACAGATCGGGCTTGGCTGCCACGCGGGCGATGGCCTCGCGGGCGGCAGAGCGGTAGGGCTCGGCCAGCTTTTTCCAGCGATCCATCACACGGGCCAGACGGGACGCCACCTGCGGATTGAAGCCATCGATCTCGATCACGCGATCGGCCCAGAACACATAGCCCGCCGCATCGGCGCGGTGGAAGGCGCCGGCATTGTTGCAGTAGCTGAAGATCAGGCTGCGTGCGCGGTTGGGGTTCTTGATCTGGAAGTCGGCATGCTTCATCAGCGCCTTGACGGCCGGAAGCACATCGCCGCCGCGGTCGCTGGCTGCACCCTGCAGGGCAAACCATTTGTCCAGCACCAGTGCATCCTGCTTGAACAGAGCATGGAAGCGCTGCAGTGCCTGCTCGGCCAGAGGGCTGGCGCTGTAGACCAGAGCGGAGAGGGCGGCCATACGGTCCGTCATATTGCCGGCGTCCTTGCAGCGCTGGTAGGCCTTGCCGGGCCAGACCGTGTCGCCAGTCCGGGCGGCTTGCAGGCACAGCATGGACAGGGCGCGGCCTGCCAGTGCACGGCGGCCGGCGCTGACATGGTCGGGGCGGTAGGCTCCGGTGTCGCGGTCGGCCTCCCAGGCGGCTTCCCACTCGGGCTGCAGCGCGGTCGCCAGTTGCAAGATCATGGCTTCGCGCACCGCATGAACGCGCTGCGGATCGACCTCGGCCAGCTGTTCGGCGATATAGCTCTCGGACGGCAGCGTGAGAACCAGGTCCTTGAAAGCCGCATCCAGCTTGTCATCACGCAGCACGCGGCGCATGGCTTCGATGAAGTCTGCCGGCAGGATCTCGGCACTGACTTCGCCGCTGGCAGCGATCGCCTTGAGGGCATAGCGCAGGCCCAGGCGCTGGCTGGCTTCCCATTGGTTGAAGGGGTCGCTGTCATGGGCCAGCAGGGTCAGCAGATCGGCATCGCTGAATTCATGCTCCAGCACCACCGGGGCACTGAAGCTGCGCAGCAGCGAGGGCACGGGGGCTTCGCTCACATTGCTGAAGACAAAGCTTTGCTCGGCTTCGGTCAGCACTAGCATGCGGCTGGCGACTGCGTGGGCTGCATCTTCGCCCTGCAATTGCAGGGCGATGGGCTGGCCGCTGGCCGTGAGCAGACCCATTTGCACGGGAATGACGAACGGCAGTTTCTCGACCTGGCCCACGGTGGGCGCGCAGCTTTGCGACAGCGTCAGCGTATAGGTCTGGGCGTCGGCATCGTACTGACCCACGGCCTTGAGCACAGGCGTGCCGGCCTGGCTGTACCAGCGGCGGAACTGCTGCAGATGCTGGGCCAAGGGAGAGTCGGGGTTGGCGTCGGCAATGGCCTGCGAGAAGTCGTCGCAGGTCACGGCCTGGCCGTCATGGCGCTCGAAGTACAGCTTCATGCCCCTGGCAAAGCCTTCGCGGCCGACCAGGTTGTGCTGCATGCGCACGACTTCCGCACCTTTTTCGTAGATCGTGACCGTGTAGAAGTTGTTGATCTCGATATAGCTGTCGGGGCGCACGGGGTGGGCCATGGGGCCTGCATCCTCGGGGAACTGCACGGTGCGCAGCACGCGCACATCGTCGATGCGCTTGACGGCGCGGGCCGAGGCCGTGCCCGCCATGTCCATGCTGAACTCCTGATCGCGGAAGACCGTGAGGCCTTCCTTGAGACTCAGCTGGAACCAGTCGCGGCAGGTGACGCGGTCACCCGTCCAGTTATGGAAGTATTCGTGACCGACGACGGATTCGATATTGGCGTAATCGGTGTCGGTGGCCGTGGCCTGGCTGGCCAGAACATACTTGGTGTTGAAGATGTTCAGGCCCTTGTTCTCCATGGCGCCCATGTTGAAGTCGCTGGTGGCGACGATCATGAAGCGGTCCAGATCCAGGCTCAGGCCGAAGCGGGCCTCGTCCCATGCAACGGAGTGCATGAGGGAGTTCATGGCGTGCTCGGTCTTTTCGAGGTCGCCGGGGCGCACATAGACCTGCAGCAGGTGATCGCGGCCGGCACGGCTCTTGATCTTCTGCTCGCGGGCCACCAGATTGCCGGCCACCAGCGCAAACAGGTAGCTGGGCTTTTTGTGCGGATCGACCCACTTGGCAAAGTGGCGGCCGTCTTCCAGGTCGCCGGACTCCACCAGATTGCCGTTGGACAGCAGCACCGGGTACTGGGCCTTGCTGGCGCGCAGCGTGACGGTGTACATGGCCATCACGTCGGGGCGGTCCAGGAAGTAGGTGATGCGGCGGAAACCTTCTGCCTCGCACTGCGTGAAGAACGTGTCCTCGCTCACATACAAGCCCATGAGCTTGGTGTTCTTGATGGGGGCGCAGGTGGTGAAGATCTCCAGCTCCACGGGCTCGTTGCCCTCGGGCAGGTTCTCCAGCACCAGCTGGTCGCCATCCATCTTGAAGGAGGTTCCACCGCCGTTGACCATCACCCGCGCCAGATTCAGCTCGTCGCCGTCCAGGCGCAGCGCCTGTGCCGGCACTTCGGGGTTGCGGCGCACGCGCATCTTGCTGAGCACGCGCGTCTTGGTCGGGTCCAGGTCAAAAGTCAGATCTACCGTGTCGATCCACCAGGCCGGAGCCTCGTAGTCGGCACGGTAAATGGCGGTGGCCGGGGCTTGCCCGTCACGCAGTTGCAGCATATCGATTCCTTTCTAGGATCAGAGGCCTTGCTTGAGCGAGGCTTCGATAAACACATCCAGGTCGCCGTCCAGCACCTTCTGGGTGGCCGAGACTTCGACGTTGGTGCGCAAGTCCTTGATGCGGCTGTTGTCCAGCACATAGGAGCGGATCTGGTGACCCCAGCCCACATCGGTCTTGGTGTCCTCGAGCTTTTGCTGCTCTTCCATGCGCTTGCGCATCTCGAAGTCGTACAGCCTGGAGCGCAGGCGCTGCCATGCCACGTCACGGTTGCTATGCTGCGAGCGACCGTCCTGGCACTGCACCACGATGCCCGTGGGGATGTGGGTCAGGCGCACGGCCGAGTCGGTCTTGTTGATGTGCTGACCGCCGGCGCCCGAGGCGCGGTAGGTGTCGGTGCGCACATCCGACGGATTGATGTTGATCTCGATGGAGTCATCGATCTCGGGGTAGACGAACAGCGAGGAAAAGCTGGTGTGACGGCCGCCCGAGCTGTCGAAGGGCGACTTGCGCACCAGACGGTGCACGCCGGTTTCGGTGCGCAGCAGGCCGTAGGCATACTCGCCTTCGACCTTGATGGTGGCGCTCTTGATGCCGGCTACGTCACCCGGAGTCTCTTCTTCGACAGTGGCCTTGAAGCCCTTGCGCTCGGCGTACTTCAGGTACTGGCGCAGCAGCATGCTGGCCCAGTCGCAGGCTTCGGTGCCGCCGGCGCCGGCCTGGATGTCGATGAAGCAGTTGAGCGGATCGGCTTCGCCGCCGAACATGCGGCGGAACTCGAGCTCCTCGATCAGCGGCTTGAGCTTGGCGGTTTCGGCTTCGATGGTTTCAAGGCCGGCATCATCGCCTTCTTCCTTGCTCATCTCGAACAGCTCGGAATTGTCGGCCAGTTCGGTGGTGAGCTTCTCCAGGGTCAGCACGACGGAGTCGAGCGACTTCTTCTCCTTGCCCAGCTCCTGTGCCTTCTTGGGGTCGTTCCAGACGGCAGGGTCTTCCAGTGAGGCGTTTACCGTGCGCAGGCGTTCGTACTTGGCATCGTAGTCAAAGATACCTCCGGAGATCTGCCGTGCGTTCGGCCAGATCTTGGAGGGTGTTGCCGATAGAGTTGACGCGTTCTGCTTCCATGGTGAATCCGTTGTTCTTGCTGATAAATAAGGGCTGATTTTCTCATGCCGGACGGCTGTAAGGATGCAATGGCCTTCGACAGGGCTTTTGAGTGCTTCATCGGGGTGTCTTTTGAGCCCAGCTATGCCCCTGATACCACCATCGGTTTTATTCATGAATGCCGTTACTCGAGGTAACAAATTCTGAATAGAATTCGCAGGCGCGCGCAGTGTGTACGCGCTTTCAGGCAGTTTCCCCTATTCCCCATCTCGCAGGTGCCAGACCTTGCAGGTCGCTCAGGCGCCCAATTCCCCCATGAACTTCTTTCGCAACCTCAAGCTGGCCAACAAGCTGCTGGTGTCTTTTGTGCTGATCCTGCTGATCAGTGCGGTATCGGGTCTGTACGGCCTGGTCCAGATGGAGCGTGTCAATGCCACGGCCACCGATCTGGCGCGCCAGTGGCTGCCGGCGGCCCGCAACCTGCAGGACATGCGTTATCAGCTTCAGCGTTATCGCTCGCAGACCATGCAGCATGTGATGGCGCAGTCGTCCGAGGAAATGGCGGTCTATGACAAGAGCATGCCCAAGCTCTGGGACGAACTGGTCCAGAACCAGCAGTCGTATGCCAAGTACGTGAGGACCGACAAGGAGCGAGCCCTGCTGGCCGAAATCGGCGAGGAGCTCAAGGCCTATGCCGTGCAGACGGCCAAGGTGGTGGATCTGTCGCACCAGTTGCTCAATGATGACGCCAGCGAAATCTTGCGCGGCGAGTCGCTCAAGATCAGCCGCGGCATCAATACACGGCTGGACGCTCTCAGCGAGATCAACCATCAGGCGACCGAGGAAACCAATCAGGCCGGCGATGACCTGTATGCCGCTGCCCGCTGGTGGGTGATGGCGCTGCTGCTGGGCTCCATCGTCATCGGTGTGGCGCTGGCGGTGCTGATCGCACGCTCCATCTCGCGTCCTTTGCAGTCGGCCGTTCAACTGGCCCAGTCCGTGGCTGCGGGCGATCTGAGCGCCAGTATCACTGTGCAAAGCCAGGATGAGGTGGGCCAGTTGCTGCAGGCGCTCAAGGACATGAATACAAGCCTGCAACGCATCGTGGGTCAGGTGCGCCAGGGCACGGACTCGATTGCCTCGGCAAGCAGCCAGATTGCCAGCGGCAACCAGGATCTGTCCTCGCGCACCGAAGAGCAGGCCAGCTCGCTGGAGCAGACGGCAGCCTCCATGGAGGAGTTGACCGCCACCGTGCAGCAGAACGCCGGCAATGCACAGCAGGCCAATCAGATGGCGTCTGCCGCATCGCAGGTGGCCGTACGCGGTGGAGCCACCGTGGCCCAGGTGGTGCAGACCATGTCGGCCATCAACGAGTCCTCGCGCAAGATCGTGGACATCATCGGCGTGATCGACTCCATCGCCTTCCAGACCAATATCCTGGCGCTGAACGCGGCGGTGGAAGCGGCCCGTGCGGGTGACCAGGGCCGTGGCTTTGCCGTGGTGGCCTCCGAAGTGCGCACCCTGGCCCAGCGCTCGGCCGAGGCGGCCAAGCAGATCAAGCAGCTGATCGACGACTCCGTGAGCAAGGTGCAGGAAGGCAGCACCCAGGTCGACGAGGCCGGCAGGACCATGGACGAGATCGTGATGAGCGTGCGCCGTGTCACCGACATCATGGGCGAGATCTCGGTGGCCAGCCACCAGCAGACCTCGGGCATCGAGCAGGTCACCCAGGCCGTGACGCAGATGGATCAGATGACCCAGCAGAACGCCGCCCTGGTGGAGGAGGCGGCGGCCGCGACCGATGCGCTGCGCAGCCAGGCCGCCGCGCTGGCCGAGACGGTGAGCTTCTTCAAGCTCGGCGCTCAGTCCGGTCTGCAGGCCACACCGGCCCTGGCGCCTGCGGCGCTCAGGTCCGCGCCTGCCAGGGCTGCGATCAAGGTTCCGGCCCCGCTCAAGGTCCCGTCGGCTGCGCTCAGGCGTCCCGCGATGTCGGCTGCGAGCAAGCCGCCGGTTCTGAGCCCCGGGAAAAGCGCAGCAGCACCCCAGTCGCAAAAGGCCGCGACGGCAGACGATGGCGAGTGGGAGAGCTTCTAAGTCCGGTGGCCGGCTTGGGTCCGGGTCTTGCTATTGACAGGGAAGCGGCTTCCGCATCATTTCATTAAGTTTTGGAATGTTTTATATCTGAAATCATTTGATTTCATGCGAGAGAAGCTTCCTTATTGATAGCAGATCTGCAGTCGGTCTTTCCCATGAAAAACACCCCGCAGCTTCGCTGACGGGGTGTTCTTGTTTCCGGGGCAGGAGCTGCGCAAGCCGCTCCTGCCGCCTTGCATCAGCCGCCGCGCGTGATGGGCACTTCGGCGTTCTTGCCGTAGCTGCCGTATTTGCCCAGCTCCCACTTGGCAATCGCGTTGCGGTGCACCTCGTCGGGGCCGTCGGCAAAGCGCAGCGTGCGTGCTGCGGCATAGGCATAGGCCAGCGGGAAGTCGTCGCACATGCCGCCGCCGCCGTGGACCTGCATGGCCCAGTCTATGACCTGGCAGGCCATGCTGGGGGCCACTACCTTGATCATGGCGATCTCGGTTCTGGCCACCTTGTTGCCGGCCACGTCCATCAGCCAGGCGGCTTTGAGCGTGAGCAGGCGCGCCATGTCGATCTTGCAGCGCGCTTCGGCAATGCGCTCCTGCGTCACGGTCTGCTGGGCCACGCTCTTGCCGAAGGCCACGCGGCTGCTGGCGCGCTTGCACATCAGCTCCAGCGCACGCTCGGCTAGGCCGATCAGGCGCATGCAGTGGTGAATGCGGCCGGGGCCGAGGCGGCCCTGGGCGATCTCGAAGCCGCGTCCTTCGCCCAGCAGGATGTTGCCGACGGGAACGCGCACGTTCTCGAAGTACATCTCCATATGGCCGTGGGGTGCATCGTCATAGCCCATCACGTTCAGAGGACGCGCGATGCGGATGCCCTTGGCATCGGCCGGGATGATGATCATGCTCTGCTGCGAATGCTTGGCCGCTTCTGGGTCGGTCTTGCCCATGGTGATGAAGACCTGGCAGCGAGGATCGCCGGCACCCGAGATCCACCACTTGTGACCGTTGATCACGTATTCGTCGCCCTGGCGCTCGATACGGGTGCAGATATTGGTGGCGTCGGAGGAGGCGACTTCGGGCTCGGTCATGGCGAAGGCCGAGCGGATCTTGCCTTCCAGCAGGGGCTTGAGCCAGCGCTCCTTGAGCTCGGCACTGCCGTAGCGGGCAATGGTCTCCATATTGCCGGTATCCGGCGCGGAGCAGTTGAAGACTTCGGAAGCCCATGGCACGCGGCCCATGATCTCGGCCAGCGGTGCGTATTCCTGATTGGTCAGGCCCGCGCCGTGGTAGCCCGAAGCCTCGGCGCTGTCCACGGGCAGAAACAGATTCCACAGGCCCGCGGCCTGGGCCTTGGGCTTGAGCTTTTCAATGGTTTGCAGCGGCGTCCAGCGCTTGCCGGCGGCCGTGTTGGCCTGCATCTCGTCGGCATATTCCTTTTCCGCCGGGTAGATGTAGTCGTCCATGAACTTGAGCAGGCGTTGCTGCAAGTCCTTGGTTTTGGGCGAGTAGTCGAAGTCCATGAGTGCTCCTTTTATTGTGGGACGGTCAAGTTGCGTGGTGGTGGATAAAAAGTCAGGCGCGCTGGGCAAAGGACCAGGCCAGTTCCGCCATGGGGCGGGCGGTGTCGCCCGAGGCCTTGGCCTGGGCGCTGGAGGCCGTGCCGGCCTCGACGCGCTTCGCAATGCCTTGCAAGATGGCGGCGATGCGGAACATGTTGTAGGCCAGGTAGAAGTTCCAGTCGCGCTGCAGCGTGGCCACATCGGCAATGCCGGTGCGCTGGCAGTAGCGCTGGATGTAGTCGTGCTCGGCAGGGATGCCCAGACCTGCGATGTCCAGCCCCGCGATGCCGCGGCCCAGCTCGGCCGGGATATGCCAGCTCATGCAGTGGTAGCTGAAGTCGGCCAGCGGGTGCCCCAGCGTGGACAGCTCCCAGTCCAGCACGGCAATCACGCGCGGCTCGGTGGGGTGGAACATCAGATTGTCCAGGCGGTAGTCGCCATGCACGATGGAGACACGTCCCTCGTCGCGTGCGCTGGCCGGCATATGGGCGGGCAGCCACTCCATCAGCTTGTCCATCTCGGGGATGGGCTGGGTCACGGAGGCCACATACTGCTTGCTCCAGCGACCGATCTGGCGCTCGAAGTAATTGCCGCTCTTGCCGTAGTCGGCCAGGCCGCGCTCGGCAAACTTCACGCTGTGCAGGGCCGCGATCACGCGATTCATCTCGTCGTAGATCTCGGCGCGTTGCGCAGGCGTCATGCCGGGCAGGGACTGGTCCCAGAGCACACGGCCTTCCATGAATTCCATGATGTAGAAGGCGCGTCCGATGACGGATTCATCCTCGCACAGCGCATACATATGCGGCACGGGCACATCTGTGCCGGCCAGGCCCTTCATGACACGGTATTCGCGCTCGATCGCATGGGCCGAAGGCAGCAGCTTGGCCACGGGACCGGGCTTGGCGCGCATCACATAGCTACGGCCGGGCGTGATCAGCTTGTAGGTGGGGTTGGACTGGCCGCCCTTGAACATCTCCACCTGCAGCGGACCTTCAAAGCCCTGGACATGCCGGCTCATCCAGTTGGTCATGGCATCGATATCAAACGCATGCTGATCGGAAACCGCGCGGGTGCCGACGAAATGCTCATAAGTGCTCATGCTGTCTCAGTCCTTTGTTCGATTTGTGATGGGCAAGGCGCAGCCCGCCACGCCGCACAAAAGTGCAGCGAGCGAATGCGTGAAATGGGAGTGCTGCCGCAGAACGCGGCAAGAGAGAAACGAAGGTGAAAACTGGCGCGATCCCCGCCAGAGATGCCGAGCAAGAGCCGTCTCGCGGCGATGGCATCGTCCCCCTCCCGCAAGCGCAGCGAAGCGAGAGAGGGGGAAGCGGCAAGGCCGCTCAGGGGGTGAATCAGTGATCCGTGTCTGCAATGCGCAGCAGCGTCACCCGGTCGCGCACGATGAGGCCACCCGGCTCGATGCGAATCACTTCCTCGCGCTCCATGGACTTGAGCTCCTGGTTCACGCGCTGGCGCGAGGCGCCCAGCAACTGGGCCAGCTCTTCCTGGGCCAGATGCAGGCCGATGCGGATTTCGTTGCTGTCCGACAGGCTCATCACGCCATAGCTGCGCGTCAGGTGCAGCAACTGCTTGGCCAGGCGCGCGCGCAGCGGCAAGGTGTTGAGGTCTTCCACCAGGCCGTAGAGCTGACGTACTCGGCGTGCATTGAGGCGCAAGATCGCTTCGGAAAACTCCACATGCTCTGCCAGAATGCGCTTGAAGTCCGCCTTGGAGACGCACAGCAACGTGGTCTCGCCATGTGCATAGGCGTCGTGAGTGCGCTTGTCGCCATCTAGAATCGCCACATCCCCGAACCAGATGCCCGGCTCCACATAGGTCAGCGTGATCTGCTTGCCCGTGATGGAGGTGGAGCTGACCCGCACCGCGCCACGTGCGCAGGCAATCCACTCCTCGGGCGGTTCGCCGCGAGCGCAGATGAGCATGCCATCTTTGTATCGTTTGACGTAAGCGCATCGAAGAATGTCGTGCCGCAAAGAGGGCGAAAGGGATGAAAACCAGCGACCAGAGTTGATCGCCTCACGTTCTTCCATACTAAGAATTGGCTCGTCCATGTTCTGTCTTATGCGTGACTGGTAACCGCCCCATTGTCGCGTGTGGGACCGGCTGTGCCGCAACTGCGGGGCTCAGGGTTGTCACCTGTGTGTCCGCTTTTACCGCGAACAGGGCTTGCGCCGATCAAGAAAACCCAGCAGATATGCGGTCTGCACAGCGGCTGCCAGCAAAAATGCCCGCTGGCTGCGGGCATTCAATCTTGTCATTTCCGGAGTTTCGTGCCCCAGGCATGTCCGGCACTGCTGCATTCGTTGAGCATGCAGTAAAAAAAAGCTGCCAGCACCTATATCAAGCGCTGGCAGCCATTAAGTTGGAAGTAGATGCGCTCAGGCTGCGGCCTCCATGCGCTGCAGCAGATGCTGGGCTGCTGCCTCTGGATCGGGGGCGTTGACCAGGGCGCGTACCACGGCCACCGAGCCCACGCCCGTGGCACGAACGGCGGGGAACAGGTCTTCGGAAATACCGCCAATCGCGACCAGCGGGTATTGCTGCATCAGTCGCACATAGGCCGCCAGACGCGCCAGACCTTGCGGGGCCGTCGCCATCTTCTTGAGCGTGGTCGGGAATACGGCGCCCAGGGCGATATAGCTGGGCTGGACGGCATGGGCGCGCACCATCTCGGCGTAGCCATGGGTGGAGACGCCCAAGCGGGTGCCCGAGGTGCGGATGGTCTCCAGATCGCGCTGGCCGATCACGTCCAGGTCTTCCTGGCCCACATGGATGCCGTAGGCGCCTGCGTCCAGCGCGGCCTGCCAGTGATCGTTGATGAACAGGCGTGCATGTGTGCCCTTGACGGCTTCGACAGCAGCCTTGACTTCACGGGCCACAGCGGCCTGGTCGCCGGATTTGAAGCGCAGCTGCACCGTGGGCACACCCGCACGGGCCATGCGGCCCACCCATTCGGCCGTGGGCAGCACGCCATACAGGCCCAGCTCGCGCGGGCAGTGGGCAAAGGCCTGGGCCGGGTCGGCCTTGCCGAGACCGAAGTCGCGTGGGTCGTCGGGCCAGTGGGTGGCATCGAAGTGATTGTTGCGCTCGCTCTGGCACTGCCAGGCCTGGGCCAGTGTCTGCGCATCTACGGCGATAAAGCCCAGCTGGCTGCAGGCCTCCAGCGCGGCCAGATAGGCGGGCTCCTGGCGCAGTGCGGGCGGCACGGGCTGTGGCGTCAGCTCGACCGAGTTGGCATCGTGGTGCAGCTGGGCGCCAAAGTTGGCACTGTGCTGGTGGATGATGGCTTGCACCAGGGCCTTGATTTCTGGGGAGTCCATGGGCCGGCCTTTATTCCTGATGCCAGAAAGGGGTGCCCAGCACGGGCGTGCTGGGCTGGGCTGCGTTCTGCTCTGCCATGGCGCCAGCGCGCCAGGCGGCGTGACCGGCATTGACGGCATCGGAGAACGCGCCGGCCATGGCCACGGGGTCTTCGGACAGGGCCACGGCGGTGTTCAGCAGCACGGCGTCATACCCCCACTCCATCACGGTGCAGGCGTGGGAGGGACGGCCCAGGCCGGCATCGACGATCAGCGGCACCTTCAGGCGCTCGCGCAGCATCTGCATGGCATAGGGGTTGATGGGGCCGCGGCCGGTGCCGATGGGCGCGGCCCAGGGCATGACGGCCTGGCAGCCCACGTCGACGAGCTTTTGGCACAGCACCAGATCGTAGGTGGTGTAGGGCAGGACCTGGAAGCCGTCTTTGATGAGGATGGAGGCAGCCTCCACCAGATTGAGCGTGTCGGGCTGCAGCGTGTAGTCGTCGCCGATCAGCTCCAGCTTGATCCAGGGTGTGTCGAAGACTTCGCGCGCCATATGGGCCGTGGTCACGGCTTCCTGGATGGTCATGCAGCCTGCCGTGTTGGGCAGCACGGGCACATTGAGCTTGCGCAGCAGCTCCCAGAAGCTGGCACCGGTCTCGGCGGCATTGCTGCCCTGGCGGCGCAGCGAGGCCGTGACCATGGCGGGCCTGGAACGCTCCACAGCGGCTTCGAGAATCGCCGGCGAGGGGTAGCGCGAGGTGCCCAGCAGCAAGCGGCTTTCAAAACGCTGGCCGTAGAGAACCAGGGCGTCGTCGGTGGTTTTGGTATTCATGATTTATCTATATCTCTTGTCTTTGTATCGCAATGCGCGTGAAGCCCAATGAACCTCAAACAGGCATGTGCCAAGTCAGTGACACCGAGCATGAACCGCCTCGCTGCGAGGGTGTCGTCCCCTTGGGGAAGGCGCGAAGCGACTCAGGGGGATTCATTCCTAGCCGCCAGTCACCGGAGAGATGACTTCCATCCTGTCGCCCTCACTGAGCGGATGGTCGGTGTACTGCGTCTTGGGCACGAACACCGTGTTGACCGCCACGGCAAACGGGGGCTTGGCCTGCATCTGCGCCAGCGCATCGGCCACGGTGGCATGGGCTGGCAGCTCGGTGGCTTGCTGGTTGAGAGTGATCTTCATGGCATGAAACGGAAAATAAAGCGGGTGCTAAGTTAAACCTCTGCACGACGGTGCTTGCGTGCGCCGGGGGTGCAAGTGCTGTGCGCCAAAGTTCGGGCTCGCAGCTCAGCCGCGATGCACGGCGACATCGAACTCGCGCGCCAGCGGCGAGTCGTTGTGGTCCACCAGCTCCAGCACCACGTCCAGCATGGCGGGCGAGATCATGAAGCCGTGGCGGTAGAGGCCGTTGACTTCCATGACGCGTGGCGTCAGCAGGCGCACGGCGGGCAGATTATCGGGCAGGGTGGGGCGGCACTGGGTGGCGATCTCCACAATCCGGCCTTCGGCAAAGCCGGAGTGCACGGTATAGGCAGCGCTCAGCAGCTCCAGCGTGGAGCGCACGCTGGCCGGCGACATATCGTCGGACTCGATCTCGGTCGCGCCAATCACGAACAGGTGGTCTTCCTTGGGCGCGATATAGATGGGGTAGCGCGGATGGATCAGGCGCGTGGGGCGCTGCAGCGTGACTTCGGGCGCGTGGATGCGCACCACCTCGCCGCGAATGCCGCGCAGTTGCTTCCACTGGCTGCGGGCCCCCAGGCCCCGGCAGTCGAACACGAAGTCGGGCTGGCCGACCTCACCGGGGCGGAAGTCGCCGATCTCGCGCGGGCTGTCCCAGTGCAGCTGCACGCCCAGGGCGCTGAGCTTGTCGACCAGCGCCGTCAGCAACTGGCGGTTGTCGAGCTGGCCTTCGCCGGGAAGATAGACGGCCTGGTTGAAGCGTCCCTGCAGCGCGGGCTCGCAGTCCTGCAGCGCCGCGCCGGTCTTCTCCTGCATGGCCGGCAGGCTGGGGTTGATGCGCCGGTTTTTCTCCAGCAGACCGAAAAAGCGCGCCGCATCGCCCTGATCCTGGCGGTGCCAGAGAATCAGCGTGCCGTTTTGCTGCAGGAACACATGCTGCTCGAGCTGAGCTATGAGCTCGGGCCAGCGCTTGAGTCCATGCTGGCCCATGCGCACCACGCCGGGCTCGGTAATGGCCGACTCGGCCAGCGGCGCCAGCATGGCGGCTGCCACGCGCGCCGCAGCGCCATCGCCTTGCGGGCCATGCGCGTCATAGAGGTCGATGGCATGACCGCGCTGGGCCAGGGCCAGGGCCAGCAGACGGCCCATGAGGCCGCCACCGAGAATTGCGATCTTTGAAGAAGCTTGTAGCAATGACATGTGCAAATCGTTTTCCATCCGGACACAGGAACAGGGCCATGTGCAGGACAAAACGCGGCATGCCTTGCGGCTTGTGAAACTCCCCACGCCAGCATGACCTGGATCGGGTGCAGGGGGCGCAGGGCACGGATGGTGCTCTGATGCGCAGCCGTTGGCTGGCGCAGCCCCAGGGTGTTTCTCAGTCCGCACAGGCTGCTTGCCTGCGGGACACCCCTGTTTCGTCCGTTGGACATTACAGCACAACCGCAAACAGCACGCATTGACCATGCGCATGGGCGATAATTTTTGCCATGACAGTGATTGCTTCTTCCCCCATCTCCGGCGCCGCAAAAAAGCGCTATGCACGCGTGCTCTCCATCGCCGGCTCGGACAGCGGCGGCGGCGCCGGCATCCAGGCCGACCTCAAGACCTGTGCGGCTCTGGGCTGCTACGGCATGACGGCTATCACGGCCATCACCGTGCAGAACACGCTGGGCGTGACGGGTATTCATGGCATTCCGCTGGATACCGTGCGCGGCCAGATCGATGCCGTTGTGCAGGACATAGGCGTCGATGCCGTCAAGATCGGCATGCTGGCAACCCCCGATGTGGTGAGCGTGGTGGCGGATGCGATTCGTCGCCACCGGGTCAGGAACGTGGTGCTGGACCCGGTGATGGTGGCCACCAGCGGCGATCGCCTGATCGTTCCCGAGACGGCCCAGGCGCTGGTGCAGGAGCTGTTCCCGCTGGCTACGGTGATTACCCCCAATCTGGATGAAGCAGCTTTGCTGCTGGGTCGCAACATCGAAGGCATTGGAGCGCTGGATGCGGCCGTGGCCGATCTGCTGGCCATGGGGGCGCCGGCCGTATTGCTCAAGGGCGGGCATCTGAGCGGTGATCTGGTCATGGATGTGCTGGGCCGGCAAGGCCGGCCGGCTGGCGACTATCTGCGCCTGCAGTCGCAGCGCATCGTCACCCATAACGGCCATGGCACGGGCTGCACGCTGTCGTCGGCGATTGCCTCCTTCCTGGCCCAGGGGCTGGCGCTGGAGGCCGCAGTGACCGAGGCGCGCCGCTATATTCTGGGTGCCATCGAGGCAGGAGCCGAGGTCTATACCGGCCAGGGCCATGGCCCCCTCAATCACGGCTATGCGCCACGAGCGCAGCTGATCGTCGAAGGCTGATTGCCGCCGGCGCCCGCAAAAAAGGCCTGCAGCTGCAGGCCTTTGCTTTGGGTGTTCGTGTTGTAGGGCTTACCAGCCCCAGACCAGATTCTTGGCCACCCAGCCGCTTTGGCCATTGCTGCGCTGGACCTGGGCCCAGCTGCCTTGCTTTTTCAGAGTCTGCAGCACCTCATGCTGCTCCAGCTTGCCTACCCGGTTGTGTTTCTGGCCGGGGCCGGAGCGCAGATTGGCCGTGCGCGCCGTCACCACCATGTGCGGGCTCTTGCTGGTCAGCGGAGCGTGGACCCAACCTAGCGTCGACTCATAGTCCTTCACGCGCAGCCACTGGCCCTTGCGCTGGGTGACTTGCAGCGGATAGCCCTTGCTCAGTTCCCAGAGGGTTGCGGAGCGGGTGTTGGGCTGCTCGCGCACATTCACGGTCTTGCCCTTGATGCTGACAAATTCCTGGGCTTGTGCGAGGGCCGGCAGCAGGCCGGCGGTGAGCGCACCCAGCGCGATCAGGCTTGAAGTGGCGGCGGTGCGGATCCAGCGGTTGCAAGGCACGAGGCAGATTCTCCTTTTATCGATTGAAAACAGGCTGTAACCCTCATCGGACTTGCGTGGCTAGCTATAGTTCCTGTAGAAAGCTGACAGGGGCTGAACGCCCGACAGCCATGAAGGAATGCCATGAACCAGCCAACCAGCGCCTATGGGCGCGCCTCGTTGACGACTCGATTGACGCTTGCATTGACAGCTCTGGCAGCAGCGACGCTGCTGACCGCCTGCCAGAGTAGGGCGTCGGCGAATGCTCCGGCTGCAACACCTGCCGCTGCTGCGGCGGCAAAGGCGGGGGACCCGCAGATGCTGGGCCAGCAATTGCTGGCCGCTGCCGCGCAGGGCGATGCCGTGGCGGTGCGCAACCTGCTGGCCGGCAACGCGCCTGTCGACGTGCAGGACGCCCGGGGCAATACCCCGTTGCTGCTGGCCACGGCTGCCAACCATATCGAGGTGGCGCGATCGCTGCTGATGCATGGTGCCAGCCCCAATATCCAGAACCAGATGCAGGACAGCTCCTATCTGCTGGCCGGCGCGCAGGGCCGGCTGGAGATTGTGCGCATGACGATCTCCTATGGCGCCGATCTCAAGAGCACCAACCGCTATGGCGGCACGGCCCTGATTCCGGCTTGCGAGCGCGGCCATCTGGAAACCGCCCAGGCGCTGATCATGGCTGGTGTGGATGTGAACCATGTCAACCGGCTGGGCTGGACCTGCCTGATGGAGGCCGTGGTGCTCAGCGATGGCGGGCCGCGCCATCAGGCCATCATCCAGGCCTTGATCGACGCGAAGGCGGATCTGAATCTGCCCGACAAGGATGGGGTGACGGCCCTGGCCCATGCACGCCAGCGCGGGCAGAAGGCCGTGGTGCAGCTGCTCCAGGCCGCGGGCGCTAGGTAAGTAATAGAGAAAATGGCTGAAGCGCTCTGTTAGAGGGCGCTTTTCGCTATTGATTTTGATTTTTTATCAGGCGGCAACGGAGCGAGGCTGCGGCTGGCGTGTGGCGACTGCCGCCGCAAAGGTCAGCGCCAGCGTGGGCAGTGCCGAACCCAGGGCCGTGCTGACATAGGGCAGCAGGTGATAGAAGGCAATGCCCAGCACCCAGATGGCCACGGCATCCCAGCGCACGGCGGGCGCTTTTTGCATCAGTTGCACGGCATCGGTGCCAAAGGCCAGGCGCCCCAGCATCACGCCGAACAGCGGCACAAAGCAGGAGCTGAGCAACAGCAGAAACGGCTCCAGGCTGTGCATGGGCAGCACCATGGCCAGTGCCGTGCACAGGGCCGCGATCAGCAGGCCCCAGCGGCGAATGCTCCAGCGCGGTTGCAGGCTGTGGGCCGACATGGCACCCGAGTAGGCATCGCCATAGGCGTTGTCCACCTCGTCGATCAGAATCAGCGACAGGGCAATCAGCCCGCCCTGGGCCAGCAGCAGGGCCGTGACCAGGTCTTCGCTGGGCAGGGTCAGGGCCACCAGCACGCCCAGGGAGTAGCACCAGATATTGGCCAGGGCAAAGCCGGTCCAGGCGCCCGTCAGCGCGGACTTGCCGCTTTTGCCGTGGCGCGCATAGTCGGCCACCAGTGGCAGCCAGCTGATGGGCATGGCGATCACCAGATCGACAGCGCCGAGCATGCTCATGCCGCCCGCACCCTCGCGGGCCAGCAAGTTGCCCAGGCCGGTGGCGCCGGCCATTTTGAGGAATTGCCAGCTCAGCCACAGCAGCGAGGCAATCACCAGCGGCAAGGCCACGCGCGAGATGATGCGGCGTACCAGGGTGGTCATGGAGCCGCTCATCAGCAGCAGAATCACGCCACCCCAGAGCAGCGTGGCCAGCCAGGGCCAGTAGGCGGCGCCCATGGTGCCGCTTTGCTTACCCAGCGCCACGGTGGCGTCGCGCATCACCACCAGCTCGAAACTGCCCCAGCCCAGCAGCTGGATGATGTTGAGCACGATAGGCAGTCGTGCGAAGTGGCGGCCGTAGACGCTGTGCATCAGCCCGGCGCTGGACAGGCCGCTGTCGCAACCCAGCTTGCCCACCCAGCCCAGCAGGCCGGCGCCGATCAGCGAGCCGATACCGATCGCGATCAGCGCATGCAGCGGGCTGAGCGCTGGCAGCAGATAGGCCCCCATCTGCATGACCAGCAGGCCCACGCCCAGACTGAACCACAGCGAGGCATGGTCGCGCCAGGCAAAGACGCGCTCCTGGGCCGTCACCGGGGCCAGGGCCCGATTGGCCGATGTGGAAGAAGATGAATTCATGAATGCTCCGCCAGAAAAACGAAGCAGGGGCCGCATGGTTGGCGCGGCAGGCCATCAAAGACATGGCGAGTCGCGGTCTGACACCTTGGACAGCTTCCCTGCGCGAGGATGATCTCGGGCAAGCGGTCGTCAAGACACCGCTTGCGCAATCAGGTTCAAAGGGACTCTCTCAGCCCTGACCGGTCATGGTCAGGACACCCCCAGCATTGCTGCCTGCCTTGGGCCGCAGCGAGCGCGATTGTGCCAGACATGCCGCGTCGGGGCAGAACTGCAGCGCAAAGCTGTGTTGCAAATGCTTGCAAATCAGGGCGCCTGTCCTGACCCCGTTGCGTCTGCTGCTGCGTTTCAGCCTCCGACAAGTTTGTTTCATGCCGCTGTGGCTGTATCTTGAGGAGGCCTTGTCCATGTTGTCTGTCCGTATCGAACCCCAGGTTCCAGGTTTCTTGCTGTCGCGCGGTCGTCTGCTGCGCGCTTCGCTGCTCTGCGCTGCCGCGCTGGCGCTGGCCGCGCCGGCCTCGGCCTGGACGCGTGGCAACCACAAGCTGGCCCAGGTCAGCATCATCGAACGTGCCACGGGCCGGGTACTGCCCCAGTACAGTCACGAGGGGGAGCTGTGGGTGGTGGGCCGTCCCGGTGCCAACTATGCGGTGCGCATCCGCAACCTCGAGAGCCGCCGCATCATGGGCGTCATCAGCGTCGACGGGGTCAATGCCATCAACGGCCGCACGGCGAGCTCTCGCGCCGAAGGCGGCTATGTGCTGGATGCGGGCGACAGCTATGACGTGCGGGGCTGGCGCAAGAGCAATGACAACGTGGCCGCGTTCTACTTCTCGCAAAGCGATATGTCCTATGCCGCCAGAACCGGCAGGCCGCAGGATGTTGGCGTGATCGGGGTCGCACTGTACCGCGAAAAGCTGCCCGAGCCAGCTGCCTACCAGGGGCCGCTCCATGAGCCCGAAGCCTCGGTCGGCGCCTCGTCGGCTGAATCTGCGGCGGCGGATGTCGCTGTGCCGCAGGCCGCCAGCAAGAGCCGCAGCGCCGAGCGTCGGGCACCATCGGCCTCGCCAGCCCCCTCGCTGGGTACGGGCCATGGCGCGGTGGAGCGCTCGCAAGTCACCCAGGTGGACTTCGAGGCCGATACAGACCAGCCCCGGCAGATGGTGCGTATCCGTTACGACAGCTATGCCAATCTGGTCGCCAGAGGCGTCATTCGCGAGCCTCGTCCACGGCCGACCCAGCCGCGCGCGCCCAATCCTTTCCCGGGGGACAACGGCTTTGTGCCGGATCCACCCCGCAACTGAGTTGAATGCGCCGTCGTCGGAGTTTGCATAATCGCAGGCATGCTTGCACCGTCGCTTGCCCAAGCCCAACCCGCCGATGAAGCCCTGATGTGCAGCTATGCCGCAGGGCAGGCCACAGCTTTCGAGACGCTTTATTCCCGGCACAGCCTGCGCATATGGCGCTATTTCTATCGAAACACCGGCGATGCGGCGCTGGCCGACGATCTGGCGCAGGACCTCTGGTTTGCCGTGGTGGATAGCGCCGCCCGTTATGGGGTGCGCAGCAAGTTCACGACCTGGCTGTTCACCATGGCGCACAACCGCCTGGTCGATCACTGGCGCAGGCAGCGGCCGGGCATCAGCCTGTCGGCAGACACGCCAGAGTCCATGCGGCTGGCCGAAAGCCTGTTTGCGGCCTCGGGCTTCGAGCCCGAGCAGCAACTTGATCGCCAGCTCATGGCCCAGGCCATTCTGTCTGCACTGGCCCGGCTCCCGGCCGAGCAGCGCGAGTGTTTTCTGCTGCAGGTCGAGGCTGATCTGACGCTGGCCGAAATTGCCCAGGCCACCGGCGTTGCCGAGGAAACGGCCAAGAGCCGTTTGCGCTATGCGCGTACCAAATTACGCGCCGCGCTGGAGGAACTGGCATGAATATGCACCCCGAAAACCCGTCCGGCGACGACAAGCCCGATGCGCTGCGCGAGCTCTACCACGAGGCTGTGGCAGAGGACCGTGGCCCCAGTGTGCAAAGCAGCGCTGCCATCCTCAAGCGCGCACGCCAGCGCGCGGAAGGTGTGGGGCAGGAGCCCACGGAGCCTATGGACAAGCCTGCAGCCAATGACCGCTTCTGGCTGCGTCATGCGCTGGGCGGATTGGCGGCAGTCGGACTGGTGGGCTGGCTGATGCTGCAGCATGCCGCTTGGTGGCGTGGCCCGGACAAGGAGGGCGAGCGAGATTCCAGGGCCGAAGCAGTCGTCCAGCCAGCTGAATCGCAGCCGGCTCCGGCCGTTGAGGATGCGGATCGCGCCGCCGTGGCGGAATCGGCTCCGAGCGCAGCGGCGCTGGCGCAGAAATCCACGGAAAAAAAGACTCGAATCCAGGCAAAGAAAACACCAGAAGCTATGGATATGGAAGCATCTATAGCTGCATCAGCCCCTGTGCTGCGGCCAGAGGCTGCTCCGGCCTCGGGTGCGGCAGCCTCTGCCAGACTGGCGCGCTCCGCAAAGCCGGCTGCCGAAGCGCCATCCCGCAGCGATGAGACCACAGAATCTGCTGCCACGGCGGAGGCCATGGCGCCGCAGATCTCCAGGTCAAGCGCGCAATTGCCGCTATGCCCCTTGACGGCTGAGGTGCATGGCAACACGCAAGCTGCAAAAGAGGGGGCAGACAAAGCCTCTGGCATCGCAGGCAAGCCCCAGGATTGCCGCCCGCGAAAGCATGGGGAAACGCAGCCGGATGATGCCAAACCTGGGCAGAATGCTTCTAAATATATAGCGGATCCGCCGCAATGAGACAAAAAAAGCCCGCTTGACGCGGGCTTGGGTGATGGTCTGGCCAGTACTTTTGGGTACTGACGTTAGATCATGTTACTGGATTTTTGCGCTTTTGCGCAGCTGATCTTGGAACTGCTGCTCTTTTTGCTGCTGCAGCTGTTGCGTGATCTGGGGTTTGACATCTTCAAACTTGGGCATTTCGGCCTGACGCTCGTCATCCATGCGGATGATGTGCCAGCCGAACTGGCTCTTGACGGGCGCGTCGGTCATCTCGCCCTTCTTGAGCTTGATCAGGGCTTCGGTGAACTCGGGTACGTAGTTGTTGGGGTTGGCCCAGTCCAGATCACCGCCACGGGCACCCGATCCGGGATCCTTGGATTCCTTCTTGGCGATGTCTTCAAACTTCTTGCCGGCCTTCACCTCGGCAATGATGGCCTTGGCGCGGTCTTCGGATTCCACCAGGATGTGGCTGGCCTTGTATTCCTTACCGCCATTGGCAGCGACGAATTTGTCGTACTCGGCCTTGGCTTCGGCATCGGTCACGGGGTTCTTCTTGCGGAAGTCGTCAAACAGCGCGCGGATCAGCACGGTCTGGCGTGCCATTTCCATCTGCTGCTTGTAGGCTTCGGAGCCGGCCAGACCGCGACGGTTGGCTTCCTGCATGAAGATTTCACGCGCGATGACTTCATCCTTGATCATCTTTTCCATCTCGGGCACAACAGGCTGGCCGCTGGCTTCGATCTGGGTCTTCAAGGCATTGACGCGGGCCATGGGAACGGCCTTGCCATTGACGATGGCCACATTCTGGGCCGAGGCGGACAGGGCGGCTGCGCCCAGAACAGCGGCGGCCACGATGCGGGCCAGTTGCTTTTGTTTCATGCTCATTCGAGTTGTGATTGAGAAAAGTGAGTGAAGTTCAGTCCATACGCAACAGGCTCCCGTCAAGGAGCCTGTGGTCAGAACAGTGCGTTCTCAAAGTACTTCAATGGCGATGGCATGAACACCCTGGTCAATGAAGTCTTGCAGTGCATCATACACAAGGCGGTGGCGTGCCACGCGGGTTTTTCCATCAAAGGCAGGGCCGGCGATGCGCACGCGAAAATGCGTGCCCACACCGCTGTCGTTGGCTCCGGCATGACCGGCATGCTGATAGCTCTCGTCGATGACTTCGAGTCTGGTCGGGGCCAGGCGCTGGCGCAAGGCGGCGTCCATGGCTTGGGCACTGATGGTCAGGCTCATGGCTGCTTGTCCTTGGCTTCGGCCGCGTTGGGCACGCCGTCCTGGGGCAGGTAGCGGCTCATGTAGATGGCTTGCGCAATCACGAACACCACCATCAGTCCCATGCCACCAAACAGCTTGAAGTTGACCCAGGTATCGGTGTCGAAGTTATAGGCTACCCAGATGTTGAGTCCGCCCATGGCGGCGAAGAAAGCGGTCCAGGCCCAGTTGAGCTTGAGCCAGATGGCGTCGGGCAGTTGCAGCTGCGCGCCCATGACGGAGCGCAGCAGGTTCTTTTTGAACACCAGCTGACCGATCAGCAGCGCACCGCCCATGAGCCAGTACAGCACCGTGGGCTTCCATTTGATGAAGTTGTCGTCATGGGCCAGTAAAGTGGCGCCGCCGAACAGTACGATGACGCCCAGGCTCATCCATTGCATGGGCTCGATCTTGCCGGTCTTGAAGCGCAGATAGGCGATCTGCACCACGGTGGCGACAATGGCCACGGCTGTGGCGGTGTAAATGCCCCAGACCTTGAAGGCCACGAAAAACAGGATGATGGGAAAGAAATCAATCAGCAGCTTCATGCGCGAAATGGTAGTCGTTCTGAAATTCAGACTGCGTAGCAGCGGCAAGGTTCCCGGTGCTGCGAGCAAAGCCGCATCATGCACCAAAGCCCAGGTCATACTGTGAGCAAAGCCTTGTGCGCCGGACGGAATCAGCTATCAAAGCTGATACGCAACGCCAGCGCAGCAAGCCCGATTGGAAGCGTAGCCCTTGCTGCCCAAGCCTTGGCAGCTCTTATTTTTGGGGCTCGTTCTGGAAATCCAGCGAGGCCGAGTTCATGCAGTAGCGCAGGCCGGTGTCGGTGGGTCCGTCGGGAAAGACATGGCCCAGATGAGCTCCGCAGTTGCTGCATACCGTCTCGGTGCGCACCATGCCGTGGCTGCGGTCCACGATATTGGTGATGGCGCCGGGCACGGCCTGGTCAAAGCTGGGCCAGCCACAGCCGGCGTCAAACTTGGTGTGGGAGTCGAACAGCTTGTTGCCGCAGCATATGCAGTGGTAGCTGCCATCGGCCCAGAACTGCTCGTATTTGCCGGTGAACGGCCTTTCGGTGGCTGCGTGGCGTGTGACCTGGAAGGCCGCGGCTTCGGCACCCTTGTCCTGCAGCAGGGCTTGCCATTCTTGGTCGGATTTCTGGACAGGAAAGCTCATGATGAACAGCTGATTTCAATCGAGGAAGCCCAGTCGGGCGGGAAGCCGGCCCAGTCGGCGTGGTCCGGGTGCGATTCATAAGGCGCTTGCAGCACCGCCAGCATTTGCTGCACAGGCGCAAAGTCGCCTGCCTGGGCGGCGCGAATCACGGTCTCGCCCAGATGGTTGCGCAGCACAAAGCGCGGATTGGATTTTTGCATCAAATCGAAGGCTTGCGCTTGATCCACTTGCGCCAGTTGCTCTGAATAAGTGAGTGACCAAGCATCAAAGCTGGCGCGATCCAGAATGATGTCACGCAGTGGCTCAAAGTCAATTTTCGTTTCCTGCCTCTGTGCAACTGCATCAGTCAGGCGGCTGAAGAAAATGGTGTAGTCCACCTTGCTGTCTGCCAGGATCTGCAGCAGCGGGTTGACCAGCTGCGCAAAGCGGCCTTCGGTGGCAGGCGTGCCGGCCTCGTTCTCGGGCAGGCCCAGCTTGGCCAGCATCTGGCGCGCATAGGCGGCGGGAAAGACGGTCTTGTACGACTCCAGCGCTGCAATCGTCAGTTCTTCGTCGCCGATCAGCGGCAGTAGGGCCTGGCCCAGGCAGTAGAGATTCCAGTAGGCCACCTGGGGCTGGCGGTTAAAGGCATAGCGGCCCTGGCTGTCGCTGTGGTTGCAGATATGGCCGGGGTCGAATGCGTCGAGAAACTGGAAGGGGCCGTAGTCGATGGTCAGGCCCAGAATGCTCATATTGTCGGTATTCATCACACCGTGGCAAAAACCCACGCCTTGCCACTGGGCCATCAGCCGGGCAGTGCGTTCGCTCACGGCCTGCAGCAAATTGGCGTAGGGGTTTCCGTTCAGTGCAGCGGCCGTACGACATTCCGGGTAATGCTGGTCTATGACCAGGTCGGCCAGGGCTTTGAGTTCGGTCAGCATGTCGCGCGCGGCGAAATGCTCGAAATGGCCGAAGCGGATGAAGCTCTCGGCCACACGGGTCACGACGGCGGCGGTCTCCATGGTCTCGCGTGCCACGGGCAGGGGCGAGCCCGTCAGCGCCAGCGCTCGCGTGGTGGGAATGCCCAGAGCTGCCATCGCTTCGCTGCAGAGAAATTCGCGAATCGACGAACGCAAGACCGCCCGGCCGTCGCCCATGCGCGAATAGGGGGTGCGGCCTGCGCCCTTGAGCTGGACTTCAAAGCCCTGCTCAGTCTCGCCCAGCAGAATGGCACGGCCATCGCCAAGCTGGCCGGCCCAGACGCCGAACTGGTGGCCGCTATAGACAGTGGCCAGCGGCTTGCTGTCACTATGGCCCTGAGTAGTCAGAGCATTGCCGCTGAGGATTTGCAGCGCTTCGGCGCTGTGCAGCCATTCGGGGTTCAGACCCATCCAGCGGGCCGTGCTGGTGCTGGTGGCAATCCAGTGCGGCTCGGGTACGGGCGTGGGTTGCAGATAGGTGAAAAAAGCCGGGCCCAGGGCTTCGAAGCGGCCGGGCTTGCGCCATTGCGGGGCAGGGGATTCGCTCATGCAATCATTGTGCTTGAGCAGCATCAAGGACAGGGTTTGCAGGGTTGTTGAGCCGGTTTCCGTTGGAGGGCGGCCTAGGTTTTTCCCTGAGTGCGCGCACATCGTTCAGAGGGAGGATGTGGACAAAGGTCGCCAAGGTTACGCATTGGTGACAGTCCTCAGATGACGGCCCGGAAGCCCGCGCTAGGATGCTTCCCGATCATCACAACGATATCCAGGAGACTGCCAATGTTGGGTCTGATGCAAAGCCAGCCGCTGTTGATTTCTTCCCTGATCGAGTTTGCCGCTCGCAACCATGCCGATGGAGAGATAGTCTCCCGCCGTGTGGAAGGCGATATCCACCGCTATACCTACAAGGATCTGGCGGCGCGCTCGCGTCAGCTTGCCAACAAGCTCGATGCCATGGGCCTGGCCCAGGGCGACAGGGTGGCCAGTCTGGCCTGGAATGGCTATCGTCACATGGAGATGTATTTTGGCGTCAGCGGCTCGGGCCGGGTGCTGCACACCGTCAATCCGCGCCTGCACCCCGAGCAGGTCGCTTGGATTGTCAACCACGCCGAAGACAAGGTGCTGTGCTTTGACCTGACCTTTTTACCCATCATCCAGGCCGTGCATGCCAAATGCCCGCAGGTGCAGCAATGGGTGGTGCTCTGCGATGCAGACCGGCTGCCGGCAGACAGCGGCATTCCCGGCCTCGTCAGCTACGAGAGCTGGATTGCGGGCCAGTCCAATCAATACCGCTGGCCGCAGTTTGACGAGAACACCGCCTCCAGCATGTGCTACACCAGCGGCACCACGGGCAACCCCAAGGCCGTGCTCTACAGCCACCGCTCCAGCACGCTGCACGCCTATGCTGCAGCGCTGCCCGATGTGATGTGCCTGTCGGCCCGTGATTCGGTGCTGCCCGTGGTCCCCATGTTCCACGTCAATGCCTGGGGTCTGCCCTATTCGGCGGCGCTCACGGGCTGCAAGATGGTTTTTCCGGGCCCGGCGCTCGACGGCAAGTCGGTCTATGAGCTGATCGAGTCGGAAGGCGTGACCTTTGCTGCTGGCGTGCCCACCGTCTGGCAGATGCTGCTCGGCTATATGAAGCCGGGTGGCCTACGTTTTTCCAAGCTCAATCGCACGGTGATCGGCGGCTCCGCCTGCCCGCCAGCCATGATCACGGCCTTCCAGGACGACTACGGCGTGGAGGTGCTGCACGCCTGGGGCATGACGGAGATGAGTCCGCTGGGCACGCTGTGCACGCTCAAGAACAAGCATCTGGAACTGCCCAAGGAAGAGCAGATGAAGATCCTGCAGAAGCAGGGGCGCGCGATCTATGGTGTGGAGATGAAGATCGTCAACGATGCCGGCGACGAGCAGCCCTGGGATGGCAAGAGCTATGGCGACCTGCTGGTGCGCGGCCCCTGGATCATCGACAGCTATTACAAAGGCAGCGGCAACCCCCTGGTGCGCGGGGCTGACGGCCACGGTTGGTTCCCGACGGGGGATGTGGCGACGATAGACCCCGACGGCTATATGCAGATCACCGACCGCAGCAAGGATGTGATCAAGTCCGGCGGCGAATGGATCAGCTCCATCGATATTGAAAACATCGCCATGGCCAACCCGGCCGTGGCCATGGCGGCCTGCATAGGTATGCCGCATCCAAAGTGGGACGAGCGTCCCATTGTGGCTGTGGTCAAGAAGCCCGGCGCGGAAATCACGCGTGAGGAGCTGCTGAAGTTCTATGAGGGCAAGACGGCCAAGTGGCAGATTCCCGATGATGTGGTGTTTGTGGAAGCTATTCCGATCGGTGCCACAGGCAAGATGCTCAAGACCCGTCTGCGCGAGGAACTCAAGGACTACCAACTGCCCACGGCGGTCTGAGCGGCCCCCGGCCAGGCCAGAGCAAAGCCATCATCGTGAGATGATGGCTTTTTTGTCTGTGCCTCTTCTGGCGCCATTGGTTGACATCCATGCCTTCAGCTTCCGGTTTTTGCGACTGCTCGCCACCCTCGATATCGGATGGTGGTCGTGCCCACGACTTGCCGCGGCGCCAGCTTCTCGGAGCCGCCTTGCTGGGCGGGCTGGGTGCATGGAGTCTGCCTGCAGCAGCCTGCGGGTCAGAGACTGTCGCCCCGGCCGCACCGCGCAATGTGTGTCTGGAATGTCTGGCACGCCGGGCACAGCAGCGCTCAGCCTTTGTGAACAAGGAGTTGCCATGAGCGCCGGGCCGCTGTGGCCGCAAACAAGGCCTGCACGCAAGAGCTAGCCTCTGCGCTGGTCGCAGCTTAATTCGACCGGCAAGCCAGCAGGCAAGCCCTTGCAGCTGTATCTGTTGCTGGATGCGGCGCAGAACAGTGACTTGTTGGCACAGGTGCCGGAAATCGGTGCCGAGGCCTTGTTTGCTTTCACGCGCGCGAGCAAGGAGGGCAAGCTCAGTCCCTGGTTGGTACACCTCGGCAGCACTGCTCAGGCCTTGAAAAGGCCACAGCAGAATTTTCTCGAGGCCGTGCTCGATGTGGTGCAGGCCAGCCCTTGTGCCAGCTTGCTGGCAAGCGAGTGCGAGATGCCGGTGCTGCTGGCCCATCTGCGCCTGGTCATGGATCCAAGACTGCCTGGCGGCGACGGCAGCTATCTTGCCTTCTGGGACCCTGCCGTGCTGGCGGCCTTGCTCGGACAAAGCGATCCGGACACGCAAACCGGCGTCGAACCCGTGCTGCGCCCCGCCCAGTGCCTGGCCTTGCTGGGTCCGGTTGCACGCTGGTGGTGCTGGAGTCGATCGGGCCGGTTGCATGAATATGCGGTGGCTGATTTTGCCGGGCCTGCGGCGCCCCTGCCACTTCAGTTCAGCACCGCTCAGGTCGATGCGTTGGTAAAGGGCAATGTGCCCGATCTGCTGATCTATTACCTGAATCTGAACCAGGTCCATCTGCGCGACAGATTGCCGCCGCTGGCAATGCATTGGTTTGCGCGTCAGCAACTGGAATTTGCGCGCCGCCATGGGCTTGCTGGTACGCGCGATCTGCTCAACTATCTGTGTCTGGCGCTGATTGCAGGAGCACGCTTTGATCAATTGCCCGGAGTGGCCGAACTGCTGGCCAAGGTCAAGGCCGGCAGGCTGAGCTTCGACGAGTTGATGCGCGATATAGGCCCGCTTCTGGAGGATAGGGAACTGCCGGAACCGCAGGTGCTGACCAGCTCCAGCGGCCTGCCGCTGACGGAAAGCCAGTTGCCGCTCTAGGCCGCTGAATCGGATAAGTCTCTGCATTTTTATAGGCGGGCGCCGGCAGCTATTGTTTTGGGAGCTTCGGCCTGAGGTAAACCCTGCAGTCGCCAAAGTGATATGCGCTAGGGCAACCCCCAGGCTGCAGGCGCTGGCTTGCCCTTTAGTCTGGGCGTCGCTCATAACCACCAACGGAGACGCTCTATGAAGTTTGCAATCAAGGCTTTGACAGCATCGGTGATCCTGGCGTGCGCGGGGAGTGCGATGGCGCAGAAGGGTGAGACCGTCAAGGTCGCCTGGATTGACCCGCTCTCGGGCCTGATGGCAGCGCTGGGATCCAATCAGCTCAAAAGCCTGCAGTACGTGGCCGAGGAAATCAACAAGAGCAGTGCTTCGGGGGTGAAGTTCGAAATCATCGGCATCGACAACAAGCTCAGCCCGCAGGAGACCACGGCCGCGCTGCGTTCGGCCATGGACCAGGGCGTGCGCTATGTGTTCCAGGGCAATGGCTCGGGCCCGGCGCTGGCCATCATGGATGCGCTGGAAAAGCACAATGCGCGCAACAAGGGCAAGGAGGTCGTGTTCCTCAACTATGCGGCGGTGGACCCGGACCTGACCAACAGCAAATGCAGCTACTGGCATTTCCGCCTTGATGCCGATACTTCCATGAAGATGGAGGCCTTGACCACGTATATGAAGGACGTACCCGAGATCAAGAAGGTCTATCTGATCAACCAGAACTACTCGCATGGCCAGCAGGTGTCCAAGTACGCCAAGGAGATGCTCAAGCGCAAGCGCCCCGATGTGGAAATCGTGGGTGATGACTTCTCTCCGCTGGCCCAGGTGCGCGACTTCGCGCCCTATGTGGCCAAGATCAAGCAGTCGGGCGCAGACACGGTGATCACGGGCAACTGGGGTTCGGACCTGGCGCTGCTCATCAAGGCCGCCAACGATGCGGGCCTGAACAACGTCAAGTTCTACACCTATTACGCCATTGCCACGGGCGCTCCCACGGCCATGGGTGCGGCGGCGGCCGGCAAGGTCTATATGGTGGGCTACGGCCACCTGAACATGCCCGGCGCCATGGACAAGATCGTCAAGGGCTTCAAGGCCAAGGTCAACGAGGATATGTACACCGGCACCGTGTACACGGGGCTGAACATGCTCGATCAGGCTTTTGCAAAAGCCAAGACAACCGATCCGGTCAAGGTCGCCGCGACCATGGAGGGCATGAAGTTCCAGAACTACAACGGCGAGGTCGAGATGCGCAAGACCGATCACCAGCTGCAGCAGGGCCTGTACATCGCGCGATGGGAGAAGGCCGGCGGCAAATACCCCATGGACTCCGAGAACACGGGTTATACCTTTGCTCCCGTGAAGTACTTCGAGCCCTATGTGGCCAGCACCCCCACCAGTTGCCAGATGAAACGCCCCTCCTGAGCGGGGAGGCGGGATCGATATTCGGGGCGCCCTGGTGGCGTCCTTTTTTATTCCCTGGTTTCATTCGTCTGCAAGTGCGAGCAGCTGTCGCACAAGTGTCGCCAATTGCCGCGAATCGGCCTTGGAAGTCGCATGCGTGATAGTTCCTAAGGCTTTCCCCAGCGGGAAAAAGTCTACCGACCGGTAGATTGTCGGCAGTCGCTAGCAAAAACAATGAAAGGAGACAAGTATGAAATGGGTTATGCGTGCGGTGGCCCTCTCGGCTATGGCTGTGAGTGCAGGTGGTGCATGGGCTCAGAAGGGTGAAACCGTCAAGGTCGCCTGGATTGATCCCTTGTCGGGTCTGATGGCTGCCGTGGGAACGAATCAGCTCAAGACTTTTCAGCTGCTGGCGGAAGAGTTCAACAAGAAAAACGCCTCGGGCGTGAAGTTCGAGGTCGTGGCGCTGGACAACAAGCTCAGCCCGCAGGAGACCACGGCCGCGCTGCGCTCGGCCATGGATCAGGGCGTGCGCTATGTGACGCAGGGAAATGGCTCGGGACCGGCGCTGGCCATCATGGATGCGCTGGAAAAGCACAACAATCGCAACAAGGGCAAGGAGCTGCTCTATCTGAACTACGCGGCGGTGGATCCCGATCTCACCAACAACAAATGCAGCTACTGGCATTTCCGTCTCGATGCCGATACCTCCATGAAGATGGAGGCATTGACCACATTCATGAAGGACGATGCCGAGGTCAAAAAGGTCTATCTGATCAACCAGAACTACGGTCATGGTCAGCAGGTGTCCAAATACGCCAAGGACCTGCTCAAGAAAAAGCGCCCCGATGTGCAGATCGTGGGTGATGACTTCTCTCCGCTGGCCCAGGTGCGCGACTTTGCACCCTATGTGGCCAAGATCAAGCAGTCGGGGGCCGATACGGTGATCACCGGCAACTGGGGAGCGGATCTGTCGCTGCTGCTCAAGGCCGCCAATGATGCGGGGATGAACAACGTCAAGTTCTATACCTACTATGCCTTCGGTCCTGGGGGGCCTACTGCCATGGGCGCAGCGTCCGAGGGCAAGGTCTATACCGTGACTTACGGGCACTACAACATGGGTGCGCCGATTCAGGCCAGCATGGAAAGCTTCAAGAAGAAGTTCAATGATGATCTGACGCAAAGCTCCATCTACCATGTGTTCGCCTTGCTGGATGCAGCCTTTGTCAAGACAGGCTCCACCGACCCGGTCAAGGTGGCGGCGGCACTCGAGGGCATGAAGCTCAAGAGCTTTAACGGCGAGGTCGAGATGCGCAAGAGCGACCACCAACTGCAGCAAGGCCTGTATATCTCCAGGTGGCAGAAGGCTGGCGGCAAGTTCCCCTATGACGCGGAAAACACCGGTTACACCTTCGCCCCCGTGAAGTACTACGAGCCCTATGTGGCCAGCACGCCCACCAGTTGCCAGATGAAGCGTCCGTCCTGAATCAGGCTCACTCTCCCTCGTGCTGCAGCATCCGTACCCACAAGAACGCATAACAGGTGCAGTGCTGCCGCAGTCTTTTTGCTCATGAGAACAAGGCAAGTCGATGACGCCTGAATTTTTCACCATATCGATGCTCAACGGTGTGAGCTACGGGCTGCTGCTCTTCATGCTCAGCTCAGGCCTGACGCTGATCTTCAGCATGATGGGCGTGCTTAATTTCGCTCACACCAGTTTCTACATGCTGGGTGCGTACTTCGCATACACGCTCAGCGGCATCATCGGGTTCTGGCCCGCGCTCTTTCTCTGCCCCCTGCTGGTGGGCGTGCTGGGGGCGCTGTTCGAGCGCTACAGCCTGCGCCGCGTGCACAAATATGGTCATGTGCCCGAGTTGCTGGTGACTTTTGGCCTGTCCTATCTGATTCTCGAGGTGGTGCAGCTGGTATGGGGGCGGGGAACCGTGCCTTATGCGCTGCCGTCGGCGCTGCAGGGACCGCTGTTTACCTTGTATGGCACACAGTTCCCCAAGTCGCGCTCCTTTGTGATGCTGGTGGCGCTGCTGATGCTGGTGGCCGTCTGGCTGCTGCTGACGCGCACACGCATCGGCCTGGTGATTCAGGCCGCGCTCAAGAACCCCGAAATGGTGGAGGCGCTGGGCCACAACGTACCGCGTGTCTTCATGCTGGTGTTTGGCGGTGGCTGCGCGCTGGCCGGCCTG
This sequence comes from Comamonas thiooxydans, assembly GCF_002157685.2. Taxonomy (NCBI): domain Bacteria; kingdom Pseudomonadati; phylum Pseudomonadota; class Betaproteobacteria; order Burkholderiales; family Comamonadaceae; genus Comamonas; species Comamonas thiooxydans. The sequence goes on along the minus strand of NZ_AP026738.1, from coordinate 3,819,531 downwards.
GCCGGCGTGATCGGCGGCAACACCTATGTGACCGAGCCAGCCATGGCTGCCTCCGTGGGCTCCATCATTTTCGTGGTGGTGGTGGTCGGCGGCATGGGTTCGCTGGCCGGGGCTTTCGTGGCCTCGCTGCTGATCGGTCTGGTGCAGACCTTTGCCGTGGCGCTGGACTGGTCTCTGGCCGGCCTGTTCACCTCCATGGGCCATCAGGTCAATGAGTCCACCTTCGGTTGGCCCGTGCTGCGGCTGACGCTGTCGCAGGTCGCGCCGATCCTGCCTTACCTGTTCCTGGTGCTGATTCTGATCTTCCGCCCCAAGGGCTTGCTGGGTACCAGAGGGGATTGAGCCATGTCTTCGATTGCAAAAACATCCATGAATTCTTCTGCTGCCGACAAAGCTCGGTCCCAGGGACATTACCGCTTCAAGCCCTTGAACATAGGGCGAATTCTGATCTGGGGCCTGTTTGCGCTGGCGCTGATCGTGGCACCGCTGATTTTCACCAGCTCGCTGGCTCTGACCATGCTCAGCCAGATCGGCTATCTGATCATCATCTGCCTGTCCTACAACATCCTGCTGGGGCAGGGCGGCATGCTGAGCTTCGGTCATGCGGTCTACACCGGCCTGGGGTCGTTCCTGGCCATTCATGCCATGAACAAGGCCGCTGCAGGCGAGATGGCCATTCCGCTGGTGCTGATTCCCATCGTGGGCGGCCTGGCGGGCATGTTCTTCGCCGCGATCTTCGGCTATGTGACGACCAAGAAATCCGGCACCACCTTTGCCATGATCACCATGGGACTGGGAGAGCTGGTGGCGTCCATGGCGCTGATGTTTCCCGAGTTCTTCGGCGGCGAGGGCGGCATCACAACGGACCGGGTCTACAGCAAGTTCTTCGGGCTGGATTTCGGCTCGGGCCTGCAGGTGTACTACCTGATTGCCGTGTATTGCTTTGTCTGCACGGCTGCCATGTTCGCCTTCACCGGCACACCGCTGGGGCGCATGCTGAACGCCGTGCGCGACAACCCCGAGCGTGTCGAGTTCGTGGGCTACAACACTCAACGCGTGCGCTACTTCGCTTTCATCATTGCAGGCTTTTTTGCCGGCATTGGTGGCGGGTTGACAGCCATCAATTTCGAGATCATCACGGCCATGGACAGCGTCAGCGTGGTGCGCTCGGGAGGCTATCTGCTGTTCACCTTCCTGGGCGGTGCCACCTTCTTCTTCGGCCCCATCATCGGTGCCGTACTGCTGGTGCTGGCATCGGTGCTGCTGTCCGAGCTGACCAAGGCCTGGCTGCTGTACCTGGGCCTGGTGTTCCTGCTCATGGTCATGTATGCCCCCGGCGGTGTGGCCAGCCTGATCATGATGAATCTGCGTGTGGCCAAGTTCGGGCATTTCAAGCGCCTGCTGATGCCCTATCTGGGCATTCTGGCGGCGGGCATAGTGACGGTGATCGGTGCAGCCTCGCTGATCGAGATGATCTATCACATGCAGCTCAATGCGGCTCTGGGCCCCAAGGTGCCGTTCATGGGAGCCGAGCTGGACACCAGTGCTGCTGCCACCTGGACCGTGGCGATCGTGGTGTTCGTGGTCGGCATGGGCCTGCTGGAGGGCGTGCGCCGACTGACGGCCCGTCGCTGGGGCCGGATACAGGAAGCGATCGAAGAAAGCATCAAGAAAGGGGAGGGCTGAACCATGTCCAGCATCGCCATCCATCAACCGGCTGCGCAAGCGGTGCAGCAGTCGGCTCATGCGCTGGAGCTGCGCGATCTGCGCAAGAGCTTCGGCAAGACAGAAATCATTCGCGGCGCCAATCTGGCGGTCAATGCGGGCGAGCGCGTCGCCATCATCGGCCCCAACGGTGCGGGTAAGAGCACGTTGTTCAATCTGATCAGCGGCCGCTTCGAGCCCAGCAGTGGCGAGGTGCTGCTGCACGGCCAGCGCATTGACGGAAAAAAGCCTTTCGAGATCAATCGCATGGGGCTGTCGCGCAGCTTTCAGATCACGAATATCTTTCCCAAGCTTTCGGTGTTTGAAAACCTGCGCTGCAGCGTGCTCTGGAGCCTGGGCTACCGCTACAGCTTCTGGCGTTTTCTCTCCAATCTGCACGATGCCAATGAACGTGCCAACGAGCTGATGGAGATGATCGGTTTGCACCGCAAGCGCGACACGCTCGCGGTGAACCTGACCTATGCCGAGCAGCGCGCTCTGGAGATCGGCATCACCATCGGCGGGGGTGCCAGCGTCATCCTGCTCGACGAACCTACGGCAGGCATGAGCAATAGCGAAACCGCGCATTTCATTCAGCTGATCAAGAAGGTCACCGAAGGCAAGACGCTGTTGACCGTGGAGCACGACATGGGCGTGGTCTTCGGACTCGCGGACAAGATTGCCGTGGTGGTCTATGGCGAGGTCATCGCCTATGACACTCCCGAAGCCGTGCGTGCCAATGCGCGGGTGCAGGAGGCCTACCTGGGCTCCTCCGTCGCCGATCAACAGGCCTCTGCGCATTGAAGGAGTCCCCATGCTAAAGATCAATGATTTGCACGCCTATTACGGCAAAAGCCATGTGCTGCATGGCGTGGACTTCGAGGTCCATGCCGGCGAGATCGTGGCCTTGCTGGGGCGTAACGGCTCGGGCCGCTCCACCACAGCCAAGGCCATCATGGGCCTGGTGCACTGGGAGGGGGCACTGGACTGGAAAGGCAAGAACCTGCATGGCAAAAAAGCCTACGAGGTGGCCCATCTGGGTATCGGTTATGTGCCGGAGAGCCGCGATGTCTTCCCCAATCTGACCGTGCATCAGAACCTGATGCTGGGGCAGAAAGGCAAGGGCAAAGGCAGTCGCTGGGGCTTCGACGATATGTATGCCATGTTTCCCCGCCTCAAGGAGCGTCAGCACACCGAGGCCGGTGTGATGTCGGGCGGCGAGCAGCAGATGCTCACGCTCTGCCGCACGCTGATGGGTGACCCGGATCTCATCATCATCGACGAACCCACGGAAGGGCTGGCACCCAAGATCGTGGAGCTGGTGGGCGAATACCTCAAGAAGATCAAGGATCGTGGCGTGTCCGTGCTGCTGATCGAGCAAAAGCTGACCATCGCCATGAATATCTCGGACCGGGCGCTGGTCATGGGTCATGGGCATATTGTTTTTGATGGAACTCCCGAAACCCTCAGGGCGAACGAAAAGGTTCGCAAGGAGTGGCTGGAGGTTTGAGCTGACACACCCCTTGAGCGGCTTTGCCGCTTCCCCCTCTCTCGCTTTGCGGGAGGGGGACGACATCCTTGCTGCGGGGCGGTGGGGTCGCCCAGGCCCTTGCTTGATGTCTCTGACATGAGGTGTGCTCATTCTGTGAGCTGTCTCGCTCAGGACAAGCATCAGTTGCGCAACGCAGCAAAATTCGGAAAATAAAAAACGCACGACCGTTCTTTTCTATTTATTGAACAGGGGACAACAGCATGACTGCTGAATACAAAGTGGACGGAGCCATCGCCGTCATTACCTTGAACAACCCGCCGGTCAACGGCCTGGGTCTGGCCACCAGACGAGGTGTGGTTGAGGGTTTGCGCCAGGCTCTGGCGGATGACGCCGTCAAGGCCATCGTCATTACCGGCGCCGGCAAGGCCTTCTCCGGCGGAGCCGATATCACCGAGTTCGGCAAGGAAGATGCCTACCGCGAGCCGCATCTGATTTCGGTCATCCAGCAACTGGACCTGTCGACCAAGCCTGTGATCGCCGCGATTCACAGCGTTTGCATGGGAGGCGGGCTGGAGCTGGCGCTGGGCTGTCATTACCGCATTGCGGCCCCCGGCACGGCCGTGGCGCTGCCCGAGGTTAAGCTGGGTCTTCTGCCAGGCGCCGGCGGCACCCAGCGCCTGCCGCGCGTACTGGGTGTGGAAACCGCACTCAACATGATTGTCAGCGGCGAGACCGTGATGAGCGAAATGCTGGCCATGCTGCTTGGCCAGAAGCTGTTCAGCAAGATGTCTGCTTCGGCCGAGACGCTGCTGGCCGAGGCCAAGGCCTTGGCGCTGGAGGTCGCCGATGTCCGCCCGCTGCCGCGTGTGCGCGACCTGTCCTGCAAGCATCCCCAGGGCGAGGCCTATTTCGAGTTTGCCGCCACCATGGTGCAGGGCATGTCCAAGAACTTCCCTGCGCCCCTGCGCTGCCTGGAAGCCGTCAAGAACGCCACGACCAAGAAGTTCGACGACGGCATGGTGGCCGAGCGCGAAGCCTTCATGCAGCTGATGATGACTCCCGAGTCGCGTTCGCTGCGCCATCTGTTCATGGCCGAACGTGCCGCCTCCAAGATCCCCGACGTGCTTGGCGATACACCGGTGCGCGAGATCCGCGCCGTGGGCGTGATCGGTGCCGGCACCATGGGCGGCGGCATTTCCATGAACTTCCTGAATGCGGGCATTCCCGTCACGATCCTGGAGACCAAGCAGGAAGCCCTGGATCGCGGCGTGGCGACCATTCGCAAGAACTACGAGGCCCAGGTCAAGAAGGGCAAGCTCTCCGAGCAGAAGTACGAGCAGCGCATGGGCCTGCTGTCCACCACGCTCAACTATGGCGATCTGAAGAATGCCGACCTCATCATCGAGGCCGTGTTCGAGGAGCTGGGCGTGAAGGAGCAGGTCTTCAAGCAGCTCGATGAAGTGGCCAAGCCCGGCGCGATTCTGGCATCCAACACTTCCACGCTCGATGTGGACAAGATCGCCGCCTTCACCAAGCGTCCGCAGGACGTGGTGGGCATGCATTTCTTCAGTCCCGCCAATGTGATGAAGCTGCTGGAAGTGGTGCGCGGCAAGGCCACGGCCAAGGATGTACTGGCCACGGTGATGAAGGTAGGAAAGAAGATCAAGAAGACGGCCGTGGTCTCGGGCGTCTGCGACGGCTTCATCGGCAACCGCATGATCGAGCAGTACTCCCGCCAGGCCGGCTTCCTGCTGGACGAAGGTGCATCGCCACAGCAGGTCGACAAGGCCATCGAGAAGTTCGGCTTTGCCATGGGTCCGTTCCGCATGGGCGATCTGGCGGGCAACGACATCGGCTGGGCGATTCGCAAGCGCCGCTATGTCGAAAAACCCGATATGAAGTACAGCGCCAGTGCGGACCGTCTGTGCGAGCTGGGCCGCTTCGGCCAGAAGACCGGTGCGGGCTGGTATGACTATGTGCCCGGCAAGCGCGATGCCATCCCTTCGGAGGTGGTGGCCAAGATGATCGACGAGCATCGCAAGAGCCTGGGTATCACGCCGCGCAAGATCTCCGACGAGGAAATCGTGCAGCGCCTGGTTTATGCGCTGGTCAACGAAGGCGCGCAGATTCTGGAGGACGGCATTGCTAGCAAGTCCGGCGATATCGACATGGTGTATCTGACCGGCTACGGCTTTCCTCTGTGGCGCGGCGGCCCCATGCACTATGCGGGCGAAGTCGGCCTGTTCAACGTGGTTCAGGCCATGGGCCGCTTTGCCCAGAACCCCAACGACGATGCCAAGTTCTGGCAGCCCGCGCCGCTGCTGGCCAAGTTGGCCGCCGAAGGCAAGCAGTTCAGCTAGGCGCGGACGATCTGCCACGAAAAACCCAGAATCAAAGGACAGAACATGACATCCGCAGTGATTGTTTCTACCGCGCGCACTCCGCTGGCCAAGAGCTGGAAGGGCGCTTTCAACATGACTTATGGCCCCACCCTGGGCGCCCACGCCGTCAAGGCGGCTGTGGAGCGCGCCGGCATTGAGGGTGCCGAGGTCGAGGACGTGATCATGGGCATGTCCCTGCCCGAGGGCACGACCGGCGGCAACGTCGCCCGTCTGATCGCCATGCGTGCAGGTCTGCCGGTCACGACATCGGGCCTGACCATCAACCGCTTCTGCTCCTCGGGCCTGCAGGCGATTGCGCTGGCTGCCCAGCGCATCATCGCGGGCGAGAACGATGTGCTGGTGGCGGGCGGCCTGGAGAGCATCTCCTGCGTGCAGCCTCACCTGAATCCGCACATGGCTTTCGATCCCGAGCTGACGGCCATGAAGCCCGAGATCTACTGGAGCATGCTGCAGACTGCCGAGCAGGTGGCCAAGCGCTACAACATCAGCCGCGATGCCCAGGATGAGTATGGCGCTTCCAGCCAGCAGAAAGCGGCTGCGGCACAGGCGGCCGGCCTGTTCGAAGCGGAAATCGCCCCCATGAAGACCGTCATGGGCGTGGCCGACAAGGTGCGCGGTCTGATCACCAAGGAGGTGACCGTCAGCAAGGACGAGGGCATCCGTGAGGGTACGACCAAGGAAGGCATCAGCGGCCTGCGCAGCGCGCTGCCCGGCGGCGTGATCACGGCCGGCAATGCGAGCCAGTTCTCCGACGGGGCAGGCGCCTGCGCCGTGGTCAGCGAGGAATACGCCTCGCGCAAGGGCCTCAAGCCCCTGGGCCGTTTCCTCGGCTTTGCCGTGGCCGGCTGCGAGCCCGACGAAATGGGCATCGGCCCCATCTACGCCATTCCCAAGGTGCTCAAGAAGCTGGGTCTGTCGATCAACGATATCGACCTGTGGGAGCTCAATGAAGCCTTTGCCGTGCAGGTCATCTACTGCCGCGACAAGCTGGGCATTCCGGCCGACAGGCTCAACGTCAACGGCGGCGCGATTGCCGTGGGGCACCCCTATGGTGTATCGGGCCAGCGCCTGACGGGTCATGCACTGATAGAAGGCAAGCGCCGTGGCGCCAAGCGCGTCTGCGTGACCATGTGCATCGGCGGCGGCATGGGCGCGGCAGGCGTGTTTGAAGTCCTGTAAGCAGGGCTTGGTCAAGCCGTCTTCTGGCCACCTTGGGGTGGGAGCAGGAGGCGGCTTTTTTTCTCCTCTGGATATGTGAAATTGATAGCTTCAAGCGCTTTATCCATAAGCGATGAAGCCTGTTTTGATGGGTAATCTATGCGCCTGCGTTCCACCATTGACTTTCTGCTCTACGACTGGCTGCAGGCCGAAGGCCTGACCAGCCGTTCGCGCTTTGCCGATCATTCGCGTGATACTTTTGATGCGGTGATGGATACCTGCGAGCGCATCGCGCGCGAGAAATACGCGCCCTTCAACCGCACGGTGGACTTGCAGGAGCCGCAGTTCGATGGCGAGAAGGTCATCCTGCCTCAATGCACCTATGAAGCCCGCGAAGCCTATGCCGAATCGGGCATGCTCAGCGCGGCCCAGGACTACGAGATGGGCGGCATGCAGCTGCCCTATACCGTGGAGGCTGCGGCCAACTGCTTTTTCGCAGCGGCTTCGATCAGCATTGGCTCGAACATGCTGACCTCGGGCAATGCCAACGCCATCATGGCCCATGGCACCGAGCGGCAGAAAAAAGTCTTTGCCGCCAACGAGTTCAACGGCCGTTGGGCGGGCACCATGGCCTTGTCCGAGCCGCAGGCGGGCTCCTCGCTGTCGGATATCGCCACGCGCGCCGAGCCCGATGGCGTCGAGCATGAGAGTGACGCGCTGGGGCCGCGCTATCGCCTCAAGGGCAACAAGATGTGGATCAGCTCGGGCGACCACGAAATGACCGAGAACATCGTGCACCTGGTGCTGGCCAAGATTCCCGGCGCCGATGGCAAGACCATTGCCGGCGTGAAGGGAATTTCGCTGTTCATCGTGCCCAAGAAGCTGGTCGATGCCGAGGGGCGGCTGACCGGAGAGCGCAACGACGTGGCCCTGGCGGGCCTCAACCACAAGCTGGGCTGGCGCGGCACGACCAATACCTTGCTCAATTTCGGCGAAGGCAAATACCCGGTGCGCGGTCAGCATGGCGGAGGCCTGGACGGGCGCGGCGCGGGTGCGATCGGCTATCTGGTCGGCAAGCCCGGCGAGGGCCTCAAATGCATGTTCCACATGATGAACGAGGCGCGCATCTCCATCGGCATGGCGGCCTCCATGCTGGGCATGGCGGGCTACCACGCCAGTCTCGAATATGCGCAAAGCCGTCCACAGGGCAGGCCCATAGGCGAGGGGGGCAAGGATGCGAGCAAGCCGCAGTCGCGCATCATCGAACATGCCGACGTCAAACGCATGCTGCTGGCGCAAAAGGCCTATTGCGAAGGTGCGCTGGCCTTGAACCTGCTGTGCGCCAGATTGGTGGACGAACAGTACACGGGCGAAGCACAGCAGGCGGCAGAAGCCAGGCTGCTGCTGGAGGTGCTGACGCCGGTGGCCAAGAGCTGGCCCAGCGAGTTCTGCCTGGAGGCCAATTCGCTGGCGATCCAGATCCATGGCGGCTATGGTTATACGCGCGATTTCGCGGTCGAGCAGTACTGGCGCGACAACCGCCTGAACATGATTCACGAGGGCACTCATGGCATCCAGGCCATGGATCTACTGGGCCGCAAGGTCGTCATGGATGGCGGCAAGGGCCTGCAGCTGCTGGCTGCACGCATCAACGTCACCATCCAGCGAGCCATGCAGCATGAGAAGCTGGGCACCTATGCCAATCAACTGGCGCGTGCGCTGGCTGATGTAGGCGCCGCCACCAAGGCGGCCTGGGCGAGCGGCAACCCCCAGGAGGCCTTGGCCAATGCCGTGCCCTATATGCAGGCCTTCGGTCATCTGGTGCTGGCCTGGATCTGGCTGGATGTGGCGCTGGCCGTACTGACCATGGACAAAGATCTGGCGATTGCCGCCCACCGCGGCAGCATGGCGGCGCAGCGCTACTTCTTCCATTACGAGTTGCCGCGCATCGGCGCCTGGCTGCAGGTGGTCAAGGCGCGCGACATGACCTGTGCCGGGCTGGAGGAAGAGGCGTTCTGAGCCTCGCAGCGCTGCAAAAAAGGCCCGCTGATGCGGGCCTTTCTCATGGAGCAGGTTCAGCTCAGGGCTTTTCGCAGTTGCCGCTCATACCCACCATGCCGGACAGCTTTTGAAGGCTGGAGCGCTGTTTCAGGCAGTCCTGATAGCTGGCTTCGGCGGCCTTTTGCTGCGCTACCTGAGTGGCCTTGGCGCGTTCGGCGCGCAACTGGGCGATGCGTTCGCGAATCTGCGGCATCAGTGCAGTGGCGGCCTTCTCGCCTTCCACAATCGCATGGCTGCGCTGCGCGAAGTCGGCCGGGCCGATGTCCAGCACCTTGGGACGAATGATGATGTCGGCTCGCGCCAGCTCGGCCTGGCCCAGCTTCTGGCCCATGATGGCAATCGACTGATTGAGCGCTCCCAGCATATTGGCCGGGGTCTTGCCGCTGGCCTTGTTGGAGATGTCCACGGCGATCACGATGTCCGCACCCAGATTGCGCACGGCATCCACCGGCACGGGGCTGACAATGCCGCCGTCCACATAGTGGTACTTGCCGATGGTGACGGGCTGGAACACGCCCGGCACGCTGCTGGAGGCGCGTACGGCCTGGCCCACGTTGCCGCGTGCAAACACCGTGCGTTCACCGTCCTCCAGGCGCGTGGAGATGGCGACAAAGGGCTTGGCCATCTGCTCCAGCGGTTTGCGGTGGACTTGTTCATTCACATAGTCCTCAAGCTTCTGGCCCAGTACCAGACCGCCAGCGGACAGTTGCAGGTCGCGGATCTTGGCTTCGTCCAGCGCCACGGCTTTTTCCTGCAGCTCAAAGGCGTTCATGCCGCTTGCATAGAGCGCACCCACCACGCTGCCGGCGCTGGTGCCGGCCACGAATGAGGGCGTGAGGCCGTTGGCCTCGAGCATCTTGATGACGCCGATGTGGGCAAAGCCCTTGGCCGCACCGCCGCCCAGCGCCAGGCCGATCTTGATCGGGGGGGCTGATGTAGTTGCGGTGGGCGGCTCGGGTGTCGCTGCGGGGCTGGGGGGATTGCTGCCGCAGGCGGCAAGGCCAAGCAGACTCAAACAGACCAAGGGGCGCAAAAAAGCATTCAGGCGCATGCCGGGAAATCCTGCTGTCATTAGGGCGCAAAGTATAGCGACGGGTGTTTGATGCGTTGGCATACTGGTTTTGATCGTCAAAAAGCATAGCTTCCTGTGCTTGATGGCAAATAGTTTGGGGCATGTATCCTTTGTTTGGCCTATGCGTGCCGATGCGGCTGTGCAGACAATGTTCTCATCACAAGCAAGTGGCTGGCCCGCTCTGACGGCGCGACAGGACGAACGCCTGTGCGCTCTGTCCCTGTCGCAGGTCCGGCACGATCAAGAGGCAGCAAATGTCGCAAAGCAATACATGGCAGGCCGGCGCCACAACGGCACAGGCCTCGGTCTGGTGGGTGGGCTTCGGCCTGGTGGTGGGAGTGCTGGGGGCAGCGCTGATCAGTCCGCTTTATGCGCTCTATCAGCAAGCCTGGCAGTTGCGGCCCAGCGATATCTCGCTGATCTATGTGCTCTATATGTGCGGTGGCCTGTGCGCTCTGCTGTTTCTGGGGCGCCTGCCTGACCGCATCGGCTTTCAGCGCGTGATGCAGTGCTTTCTGTGTCTCACGCTGGCGGGCACCCTGATCTCCATGCTGGCCTGGAATCTGCCCAGCCTGATCGTCGGGCGTTTCATGGTGGGAGTGTCATCAAGCCTCATCACCATCAGCGCCACCACGGGCCTGACACTGCTGGCGGCCAGCGGAAGCACCCATCTACAGCCTCAGCGGGTGGCCATGGTGGCCAGCTTTCTCAATGTGCTGGGCTTTGGTCTGGGACCCTTGATCGGTGGTGTGGCGGGGCAGTGGCTGCCTCAGCCCTTGACGACGGCCTATCTGGTGCCGCTGGTGCTGGGCTGCATCGGTGTGGCGGGCGTTGTCGCGCTCAAGCTGCCGGAGTCGGTGCGGCGGGATCCGGGCCAACTGGGGCAGGCCCAGGGCCGCCTGCACTGGCGGGACTGTCTGCCGCGGCTGACCTGGCCTGTGCGCGAGGATTCCCTGGCCTTTGCACTGACCTGCGGCTACCCGTTCGTGGCGTTTGGCGTATTCGGGCTGTATGCCTCCATGGCGCCGCTGTTTCTGCAGCAGATGATTCCCTGGAGCGGCCCTGTGGTCAGCGGTACGGCCATTGCGGTGATTTTGCTCGTCTCTGCAGGCATTCAGCTGGTGGCTGCCAGCCTGCCGCTGCACCGCTGCGGTTTTGCCGGCATGGCGCTGCTGGTGCTCAGCAACGGCATGCTGTTGCTGAATCTGCAACTGCGATCAACGCTGCTGTTCATCGTGGGCGTGTGTTTGACGGCACTGGGGCATGGCATGTGCATGCTGGCCGGCATGACCATGGTGGGCCGTCTTGCCAGGCCCGACAACCGGGCAGGTATGTTGTCTACCTATCAGACCATCGGTTTGCTGGGCTCCATGCTGCCCATGATGGCAGTGGGCTGGATTGCAGACCACTGGAGCGTCCAGCTGGCCGTGAGCCTGTTTGCCTGCTTTGTGATGCTGTTGGCTACCCTGCTGGGCTTGGCATTTGCACGCCATCCTCGCATGCAAGGGGTTGCGGATTAGCGCATGGCTTGCATAGAGTTTCTGTAAATCACAGAAGAAAACATTTATTAATCAAATGTCACAAATTCGGACAAATTTGTCCTACAGGGATGCGGGAAAAGTTCGTATCCGAGCCAAAATGGTGGTTCGTTACAGTTGACCGTCATGTTTTTGCAAGCATTAAGGGAGAAATCGATATGACCACTATGTTCAAGCGTTCCGCTCAAGTTCTGGCCATTACCGCCTTGGCCTTTGGCTTGGCTGCCTGCGGCAAGTCCGACGACAACAAGACCGCTGGCCAGAAGCTCGATTCCGCCATTTCCCAGACCGAGAAGGCTGCGGAAAATGCTGGCAGCAAGATTGAAGAAGGTACGGCCAAGGCCGGCGATGCAGCTGCCGATGCATTGGCCAAGGCTGGTGAAGCTACTGGTGCCGCCATGGAAAAGGCTGGCAACAAGATGGAGGAAGGCGCTGCCAAGGCGGGTGCTGCCCTCGATGACGCTGGCATCACCGCTGCCGTCAAGACCGATTTGATCAAGGCTCCGGAAATCAGCGCTCTGCAGATCAATGTGGACACCAAGGGCGGCGCAGTGACCCTGACCGGCACCGTGCCCAGCGAAGCCGTCAAGACCCAGGCCGGCGAGATCGCCAAGGCTGCCAAGGGCGTGACCTCGGTCAACAACAATCTGACCGTGAAGGCTGGCTGATACCTTTCGGCCTGCATCTCGCATGAAGCCAGAGCGCGTAAGCCCTCTGGCTTTTTTGTGCTCGCATGGCACTAAGATCAGGGCATGACCCAAGCCGACCACAAGCTTTCCACCCATCTGATTCACCATCCCTACAAGGCTCCGACGGACTTCGAAGGCCCGCAGCCGGCCGTGCACAAGGCGTCGACCGTGTACTTCGAGAACGTGCAGGCCATGCGCGAGCGCCGTTGGCTGGACAAGAGCAGCTACACCTACGGTCTGCATGGCACGCCCACGACCTACACCCTGGAAGAGCGTCTGGCATCGCTGGAGGGCGGTCTGCAATGCCTGCTGGTACCCAGCGGCCTGGCCGCGATTGCCACGGTGTCGCTGGCGCTGCTCAGGACGGGTGACGAGGTGCTGGTGCCCGATAACGTATACGGTCCCAACAAGACGCTGACCGAGGGCGAGCTGGCCCATTTCGGCATTCGCCATCAGTATTACGACCCCATGTGTGTCGAAGACCTGGCAGCCAAGATCACGCCGGCCACCAAGCTGGTCTGGCTGGAGGCTCCTGGCTCGGTAACCATGGAGTTTCCCGATCTCGTCGAGCAGGTGCGCCTGTGCCGAGCCAGGGGTGTGACCATGGTGTTGGACAACACCTGGGGCGCGGGTCTGGCTTTCCGTCCCTTCGACCTGCTGGGCGATGGCAGCCTGGGCGTCGATGTCACGGTCCATGCCCTGACCAAATACCCCAGCGGCGGCGGCGATGTGCTGATGGGCAGCATCATCACGCGCAACCAGCCACTGCATATGCGTATCAAGCTCGCGCACATGCGCCTGGGCCTGGGGGTGAGCGGCAACGACGCCGAAGCCGTGCTGCGCAGCCTGCCCAGCATCGGTCTGCGCTATCACGCACAGGATCGCTCGGCACGCCAGCTGGCGCAGTGGCTGGCCGCCCAGAGTGCCGTGGCGCAGGTCTTGCACCCCGCCATGCCTGACGCCCCGGGCCATGCTTGCTGGAAACAGCTGTGCGGACAAGGCCAGAGCCAGGATGGCGTGGCTGCCGGTTTGTTCAGCGTGGTTATCGACGAGCGCTTCGATCAGGCGGCCGTGGATCGCTTCTGCGACAGCCTGCGCCTGTTCAAGCTGGGCTACAGCTGGGGCGGGCCGGTGAGCCTGGTCGTGCCCTACGAGTTGCCCGAGATGCGCAGCCGTGCCACACCCCATATCAAGGCAGGGACCGTGGTGCGCTTTGCCATCGGCCTCGAAGATACTAGCGATCTGCAGGCCGATCTGGCCCAGGCCCTGCACAAGGCCTTTGGTTGAAGCTATTTACATAGGAGCTAGCAGCGATTGTTGAGAAGCGATTCCAATGCTTTTATTGACTGAAGTCAATAAAAGCTGGGCGCTATAAGCTCTTGTTTTAATAGTGAAAACGCGGGGGCTGGCATGCGGGCTTTCCGCAATGCAGATTCGAGGTTGAGCGGGTAACTTGTTCCTGTCAGCGGCCGCCACCGAGGTGCGGCACGGGCGACAAGGAGGGTCTCGCATGCAAGCTTCCCCTGTTTCCGAAGTCAAGGCCGAGTCCGGCAATCTGCAGATTCTGCAATTGCGCTGGAGCGAGCCTTGGCAATGGCTGCTGCTGGGCCTGAGCGATGTGCGTCGCGCACCCTTCATTGCGCTGTTCTACGGCCTGTGTTTCTGGGGCATGGCACGTCTGATGGCCTGGGTGTTTCGCTCCAGCCCCGAATATCTGATGTCCATGGCCAGCGGCTGTCTGCTGGTCGGCCCCTTCCTGGCCATGGGTCTGTACTACGTCAGCAAGCAGCTGGAGCAGGGCAAGCCCGTTCTGCTGTCGGAGTCGTTGACCTGCTGGGACAAGCATCTGGCCAGCATGGGCATGCTGGTCATGGTGCTGATGGTGCTGGAGATGCTCTGGGGGCGCGCCGCCATGGTGGTGTTCGCCATTTCGTTCGATACCGGCATGCCCAGTACGGCAACCCTGCTGCAGACCCTGCTGCGGCCCGAGAACTGGGAGTTCCTGCTGGGCTACACCGCGGTTGGCGGGATATTTGCTGCCTTGGTGTTTGCCAGCATGGTGGTTTCACTGCCCGCCATTCTCGATCTGGATACCGATGCGCTGACGGCCTGCATTACCAGCATGCGCGTGGTGGGCGCCAACACGGGCGTGATGCTGCTGTGGGGGCTGATCATCACCGTGTTGATCGCGGCCTCGCTGCTGTTCTACAGTGTGGGTCTGATTGTCATCGGGCCGCTGCTGGGCTGTGCCAGCTGGCATGCCTATAAGGCCAGCGTCCGCGCCGAAAGCAAGGAGATCGCTGCCTGAGGCGCAATGAGGGGGATGCCATGGAGTTCTGGAACTGGTTGAAAAAAGTCTTCTCGCCTCAGTCCGGCGTGCCGGGGCGCAGCGCTGATTCGCAGCTGGCCTGGACTTCGGCAAGCAGCCGTGAAGACGGCAGCGACGTCTTCAACGACAGCTATTTTTGTGGCTCGGGCAGTGGCGAAGGTGTCTGCAGCTCGGACAGCGGTGACTCCGGCGGCGATGGCGGAGGTAGCGGCGACTGAGGCCGCGCGGCCGCCGTTTATTTCAGCAAAGGCCTGAGCTTGGGCCAGACGTTGGCCAGCATCTGTGGCTGAGCCTGGGCATTGGGGTGAATGCGGTCGCTCTGAAACCATCGCTCGGCGTCCGCAGCATCGCCGATGCCCGACAGCAGAAACGGCACCAGCGGCAGCTTTTGCGCGTCGGCAATGCTCCTGAACATATCGGCAAACTGCTCGGTATATGCCGCTCCATAGTTGGGAGGTACCTGCATGCCCACCAGCAGCACCTGGGCCCCGGCCTCCCTGGCGGCCTTGATCATGACTTCCAGATTCTGCTGCGTGCTCTGCAGCGCCAGGCCGCGCAATGCATCGTTGCCGCCCAGCTCCAGAATCAAGATGCCCGGCTCATGCTGCCGGAGCAGCGATGCCAGGCGCGCTCTGCCGCCGGCCGTGGTCTCGCCGCTGATGCTGGCATTGACCACCTTGCGCGGATTCTTTTCGTCATTCATGCGCTGCTGAAGCAACTGCACCCAGCCCTTGCCGCGCGTCAGGCCGTATTCGGCGCTCAGAGAATCGCCAAGCACCAGCACCGGGCCGGGTTTCGCGCCGGGAGCGGCCTTGGCCGGCTCCTTGTTCCTGGCGGGCGATGAGGCCACTGCCGCACCGCAAGCCCCTGAAATGGCGAGCGTCAGAGCAACAGCGATACAGTGACGGCGCTGCAGTGCAAAGTGCTGGCTGCGACTCTTGACGTTTTTGCTATCCAATTGATTCATGTCCACAACTCTTGCCATTCCTTTGATTGCCGTTGAGCAGCTGTCCAAATCGGTGAGCGATTCCACAGGCGTGCTGGATATTTTGCGGGATATCAATCTGAGTTTCACTGCCGGCGAAACCGTTGCCATTGTGGGTGCCTCCGGCTCGGGTAAAAGCACTTTGCTGTCGATTCTGGCCGGCCTCGATACCCCCAGTCGCGGCACGGTCCGCCTGCTGGGCCAGGATCTGTTTGCACTCAGCGAGGACGACCGGGCTGCGGTGCGGGCACAGAAGATGGGCTTTGTCTTCCAGAGCTTTCAGTTGCTGGGCAATCTCACGGCGCTGGAAAACGTCATGCTGCCGCTGGAGCTGGCGGGTCAGCGCGATGCGAGAGCACGGGCTTCGCAGATGCTGGAGCGCGTGGGCCTGGGCCAGCGTCTCAATCACTATCCCAGGCTGATGTCGGGCGGCGAGCAGCAGCGAGTGGCCCTGGCGCGTGCTTTTGTGGTGGAGCCGGCCGTGCTGCTGGCCGACGAGCCCACCGGCAGCCTGGACTTCGCCACGGGCCAGACCATCATGGAGCTGATGTTTGCGCTCAACCGCGAGCGCGGCACGACTCTGATCCTGGTTACGCATGACCGCGAGATTGCGGCGCAATGTGATCGAAGCATCACCATAGAAGCCGGGCGCTCTGTCTGAAAAACCAAAAGGCCTGTGTGATCACAGGCCTTTTTGGAGATCTGGCGCTCATCAAATAAGCGCTTGCAGCTATTAAATCCGTGGATTCTGAGTTCAAGCCTCAGATGCGCGCGACTTCCAGTCCAGCCCTGCGCTCTGCGGCGCGGCAGGCGGCTGCGGTAAACAGCACGTCGGTCGAGGAATTGAGGGCTGTCTCGGTCGAATCCTGAATCACGCCGATCACATAGCCGACACCTACCACCTGCATTGCCACATCGTTGGGGATGTTGAACAGGCTGCAGGCCAGCGGAATCAGCAGCAGCGAGCCACCGGGTACGCCCGAGGCACCGCAGGCACAGACCGCAGAGACCACGCACAGCAGTATGGCAGTGGGAATGTCCACCGAGATATTGAGCGTATGGGCAGCGGCCAGTGTCAGCACGCTGATGGTGACGGCAGCGCCGGCCATATTGATGGTGGCGCCCAGCGGGATGGAGATGCTGTAGGTGTTCTCGTCGAGCCTGAGTTTCTGGGCTAGGGCCAGATTGACGGGAATGTTGGCTCCCGAGCTGCGCGTGAAGAAGGCGGTCACTGCGCTTTCGCGCAGGCAGGTCAGCACCAGCGGGTAGGGATTGCGGCGAGTCTGTGTCCAGACAATGACTGGGTTGATCACCAGTGCCACAAACACCATGCAGCCGACCAGCACGGCCAGCAGATGGGCGTAGTCCTTGAGTGCTTCCAGCCCGCCGGAGGAGAAGGTGGCGACCACCAGGCCGAAGATGCCGAAGGGGGCCAGACGGATCACGCCTTGAATCACGCGGGTGATGGCATGGCCAAAGTCCTCCACCATGGTGCGGGTGGTGGGTGTGGCGTGGCGTAGTGCCAGGCCCAGCGCGATAGCCCAGGCAAGAATGCCGATGTAGTTGGCGTTCAGCAATGCATTGACGGGGTTGTCGAACAGGCTTTGGACGACGGTGCTCAGCACCTGGCTGATCTCGCCGGGCACGCTCTGGACTTTGGGCGCTTCACGAAAGTGAATCACCGAGGGAAAGAGCGCGCTGGCTGCAACGGCCACGCAGGCCGCCGCCAGCGTGCCGATGACATACAGCCAGAGCACGGGCTTGATTTGCGTTTCCTGGCCGGGGCGGTGGCTGCTGACGGCCGCCATGACCAGCAGCAGCACCAGAACCGGAGCGACAGCCTTGAGCGCGGCAATGAACAAGCTGCCCAACAGGGAAACCGACTGGGCGGCGGCCGGCCATAGCCAGGCTACCAGTCCGCCCAGAATCAGGGCAATCAGAATCTGCAGCACCAGGCTGCTGCGGTTGAACCAATCGAGCAAGGCGTTGAGCATGCTGGGTATTCGTTATGGGATTGGAGGGGGATGCAAACACGTAAGCCTCCTCATGCCGGACATGAAGAGGCTATATGCGTGAATGCAGGGGCAACAGGCTCGAGCCTGTTGTCAGTCGTTCTGGGTGGCAGTGGAGCTTCATGTAAAGACTCGCACTCGGAAAAAGCTATGCTGGTGCTGCTTGATGAGCCGGCGCCTTGCCCGTTGGGGGCGCAGTGTAGCGGCAATGGAAAACCTCAGCTGCCAGCCCAGACATGGCCCTGCGAGTCTCAGGTCTGCCGTAAACGCCGGGATAATGTGGCCCCATGTCGTCCCCCAAAGTTCTTTTCGGCTTTCACGCCGTAGGCGTGCGTCTGAAGACCGCCCCCCAATCCATCATTGAAGTCTATTTCGAGGCTTCGCGTCGCGATGCGCGCATGCGCCAGTTTCTGGATCGTGCCAAGGAGGCCGGTGTGCGTCTGATCGAGGCGGATGCCCTGCGCATTGCCAAGCTGGCTGGCTCTCACGGCCATCAGGGCGTGGCTGCGCGCGTGGAAGAAGTCAAGGACACACGTACGCTCGACGAGTTGCTCGACGACCTGGAGGAGGAGGGGGTGAAAGCTCCGCTGCTGCTGGTGCTCGACGGTGTGACCGATCCGCACAACCTGGGGGCCTGCCTGCGTGTAGCCGACGGTGCCGGCGTGCATGCCGTGATCGCCCCCAAGGACCATGCGGCCGGCATCAATGCCACCGTGGCCAAGGTGGCCAGCGGTGCGGCCGAGACCGTGCCTTACTTTATGGTCACCAATCTGGCCCGCACGCTCAAGGAACTCAAGGAGCGCGGCATCTGGATCATCGGTACCAGCGGCGATGCCGACAAACATCTCTACCAGATGGATCTGACCGGACCGACGGCACTGGTGCTGGGGGCCGAGGGCGATGGCATGCGCCAGCTTACCCGCAAGACCTGCGATGCGCTGGTCAGCATTCCCATGCAGGGCGCGGTGGAGAGCCTGAATGTGTCCGTGGCCAGCGGTGTGTGTCTTTATGAGGCATTGCGCCAGCGCCTGGCCGCAGCCGTTGCGATCAAGGCCTGAGCCGGCTGGCCCTGCTACTGAAAAGAAAGCAAGGCGTGGCAGCGAAAGCAGCCGCGCCTTTTTTGTGGGCCCGGCCGAACCGTTCTCAGACGGCCGGCAGATCGGCTGGCGTCGTGCAGTCCGGATGCAGCATGCGCTGTACGGTGCGTGCCAGCTCGCCAATCTCCATGGGCTTGTTCAGCACCACATAGCGGCATTCCTGAGCATGCGGCACTTCGGCCTCTTCGCTGCTGGTCATGAGGATGAGCGGAATGAGAACATGCTCACGGGCCAGCTTTTCCTGCATTTTTGCGATGCTCAAGGCGCCGGAAAACTCATCGGCGGCAATGATGAGATCCACCTTCATGCCGCTGTTGATATAGCGCAGCGCGACTTCGGGTAGATAGGCGGTCACGACCTGATAACCAAGTCCGTAGAGCACCTGGGCCATGGCATTGCGCGTGGCCAGATCGGGCTCAATGAGCAAAATCGTTTCCTGCCGGCCCGCCGGGGCCGAGGCTTGCGGGCTCTGCGGCACGACCGGTTGTGCGCGCGGAAAGTACAGGCTCACGATGGTGCCCAGGCCTGGGGTGCTTTCCACCTCGATCAGACCCTGGACATGGTCCATGAAGTTCTTGACCATGGGCAGACCCAGGCCCGCGCCCTTGCCTTCGGGCTTGGTGGTGAAGAACATGTCGAAGATGCGGGCCTTGATCTCTTCACTCATGCCCATGCCGTTGTCGGCCACGCTGATCATTACGTAGTCACCCGCATGGCTGGCGCGCTTGAGCAGCACGTTCTCTGCGGTCAGCGTGATCTGGCCGTGTTCTTCGGTGGCATCACGCGCATTGATGCAGAGATTGATCAGTGAGTTCTCGAAATACAGCTTGTCCACGCTGATGGGCCAGATGCTGGACGCCATGTGCAGCTGCAGTTCAGCGTTGTGGCCGACGGCCTTGCTCAGCAGAGGCTCCAGATCCTGCACCAGTGCACGGGGGTCGGCAGCGGCCAGCTGCATGGATTTGCGACTGCTGAACCCGGTCAGATGCGATGCCAGGCTGCCCGCTTTCTGAATGGTGTTGAGTATCACATCCACATGTTCGAGCTGCTCGGGCTCACCCAGCTGCTTTTCCAGCATGCCGGCATGCAGGCCGGTGATGAAAAGCAGGTTCTTCATGTCATGCGCGACACCGGCAGACAACTGGTTCACCATGCCCATTTTCTGGGCCTGGGCGAGGTAGGTTTCGGCCTGATCCAGCGCCTGCTGCTTGAGTCTCAGCTGGTGGCTCAGCGTGGTGATCTGGTCGCGCAGCTGATTCTCGGATTGCCGGAGGCTGTCTATGCCCAGGTTGGCACCGACCCAGTAGAGAATCCTGCCCTGCGCATTCTTGACGGGAGACAGCGACGAAAAAAACCAGTGGAACTGTCCGTCATGGCGCTTGATGCGCAGCCGGTATCCCGTCGGCTTTTCGGTGATCAGGGCGCGCGACAGACCTGTGTTGACGGTCGCCAGATCGTCGGGATGCACGATATCAATCCAGATGCCTTCGCGCAGGCTCAGGGGGCGTACTTCACGGTAGGCGTATTCATGCAGGGCCCGGTTGAGCCAGGTCACCTCTCCATGGGGTGTTGCAATCCAGACCTGGTAGGGCAGGTGGTCCAGAAAGTCCTCAAAGCGGTTGACATGCCCCAGCCCGAGTTCGTCATCGGGTTCACGAAACGAGGTTTCGGTCGGCAATACATAGCATTGCACCGCTTCTGCCGTGCCATTGCCCTGAATCGGTGAAAAATGCCAGAGCCCGGGGTGATCGGGCAAGTTTGCGGTCGCTTCCAGGCCTGTCTCCATGCACTGCCTGATAGCCAGCCTGGCTGTTTCCAGAATCTCGCGTTCGGGAATGCCGGGTGCCTGGTGACTGGGCTGCAGAAGGCGCTGCAATGCAGGATTGGCAAAGCGCAGTTCCAATGTTTGGACATCAACAAGACCCCATGCCAATGCTGCAGGCGTCATGGCTTGCTGAAGTGCGAACAATTGGCCCGATTCGTTCATATGCTGGTGTGGTGCAATATCAGGCAAAGAAGAAGCTCCGCAGAGGAATTCAAGTATTCCACGTTGCAACTAGATTTTTGAGGTTATAGCCTTGGTTCAAGCACTTATTGACAATTCTTCGACGTCCTTGGGTGCGATTGCCTGCGTGCGTCGCTGGCTGGGCGAGGCGCAGCGACTGGCCGTGCTAACCGGGGCCGGTGTCAGCGCCGAGTCGGGAGTGCCCACTTTCAGGGAGGATGCAGACGGGTATTGGTCCCAGTTCAAGCCCGAGGAAATGGCCAGCGAGGCGGGGTACCGCCGCGATCCGGCTCATGTCTGGCGCTGGTACGAGCACCGACGTGCGCTGGTTGCCAAGGTGACCCCCAATGAGGGGCATCTGGCGCTGGCGCGTTGGGCAAGGCAGCATCCCGGTCGAATGACACTCATCACGCAGAACGTGGATGGCCTGCACCAGCAGGCGGGCAGTGAAGATGTGCTGAGCCTGCATGGGGAGCTGAGCAGGAATCGCTGGCTGAATCGCCGCTGTGCGTCCTGCGACATGGAGCAGGTTGTTCCGGGCGAGCCGCCTCATTGCGCCGCCTGCGGCAATCTGCTGCGGCCTGCCGTCGTGTGGTTTGGCGAGTCTCTGCCCGGCCAGACCTGGGCCAGGGCGGAGCAGGCGGCAGAGCAATGTCAGCTGATGCTGGTGATCGGCACGTCGGGCGCCGTCTACCCGGCAGCAGGTTTGGCCAAGATCGCCAGGCGCAACCGGGCGCGCGTGGTCATCATCAACCCGCATGCCAGCGAGCTGGACTCGGTGGCCGACCAGATGATCGCCATGCCATCGGCACAGGTGCTGCCCTTGCTGCTGGCAAGTCCCGCGTAGGCCAGCATTGGATTGCTAGCGGCTGTCTCAGTAAGGAGACTGCTTTGGCAGTTGACGCCGATCTTCCAACCCCGGGGGGCGGTACTGCGTTTACACCCAGCCCAGTGCCCCCAGCGCCGCGCCGGCAGCCAGCAGCCACAGCAGATGAATGCGTGTGCGCCATACCAGCAATGTGCATGCAAGGCTCAGCAGCCATAGCTTCCAGTCCTTGCCCGGGTTGCCGCTGGCGCTGCCCAGCAGCCAGCCTGTCGCCAGCAGCAGGCCAATCACCAGCGGAGCCATGCCTTGCTTGAAGGCGCGCACGCCGCGTTTGTCCCGGTTGCGCTGACCCCAGCGCGAGGCCTGCCAGGTCAGCAGCGAGCTGGGCAGCAAAATGCCCACCATGCTCACCGCAACACCCAGTGCTCCCAGTCCCCAAGCCACCGGGCCGGCGCCGCCTCCCGCATTCAGACCCACGTTCCAGCCCAGCAGGGCGATGAACAACACATTGGGGCCGGGGGCGGCCTGGGCAATGGCGATGGAACTGGTGAACTGGGTTTCCGACAGCCAGCGATTGCCGTCGACCAGATAGCGGTGCATATCGGGCGCAGCAGTGATGGCTCCACCCACGGCCATCAGCGACAGCGTCAGGAAATAGGCAAAAAGATGCAGCCAGTCCATGGTCTGCAGCTCGATCGTCAGCGTGCTCATGCCAGCCTCCGGTAGGTCAGCACGCAGCCTGTTGCGCCCACCAGCAGCAAGGCCCAGAACAGCGGCAGGCGCAGCACGGCCACCAGCACAAAGGCGGCGATGGCCAGCCCTGCGCAATACCACTTGCCCAGCGGGTGCTTGCGCAGTGTGCCAGCCAGCTTCAGGCCCATGCCGGCCACCAGCCCTGCCGCCACGGCGCCCATGCCGCGCAGTGCTCCGGCGACGGCCGGGTTGGCCGCGAACTGGGTATAGAGCAGGGTGAGGCTGATGACCGCCAGCATGGGAAACGTCAGCATTCCGCACAACCCCACGACGGCACCGCGCCAGCCGAAGTAGCGTTCGCCCAGCATGATGGACAGATTCACCACATTGGGGCCGGGCATGATCTGCGCCACGGCCCAGTCTTCGATGAATTCTTCGTTGCTCAACCACTGGCGCTTTTCCACCAACTCGCGCTGGACCACGGCCAGTACGCCGCCAAAGCCCTGCAAGGCCAGAAAGGTCAGCGACCAGAAAAGCTCGCGCAGATCGCGTGGGCGAGGGCGCGAGATGGCGGTTGGGGCAGGGGTGGTGCTCATAAGTGCCCCGGGGGCGGATGTCGGGTGATCGGGCGGTGCCGCTCATGCTAACCCTGTAGATCGATACTCCGCGCGGCCAAGCCATCTTCAGTGGAGACAGGGGCATCTGTTGCGCAGATGGCGCAAGCCAGGGTCATATCAAAGAGTGACTGCCTAGCTGCCTAGATGTCGCCCAGAATTTCTTCGAGATCTGCTCCGTCTGCATCGGCCTCCAGACGCAGGCTGCCCTGAATGTGATCAAGGTGCTTGAGCATCAATTGTTCGGCCTGCTCGCTGTTGCCTGCAATGATGGCGTCGACAACGGCTTCATGTTCGTCCACCAGGCAGCAGGTATTGACGGCAGACTCGTAGAGAGAAATGGTCAGGCAGGTCAGCGTTGACAGCTCACGCATGCTGCGAAGCAGTGCAGAGTTGCCCGCGAGTTCGGCCAGCAGCACGTGGAACTCGCCTGATAGGCGGACGGTGGCGCGTTTGTCCGCATTTTTTCTAGCGTCTCGCTCGGCCTTGAGGTGGGCCTGGAGTCTGCGAATCTTGGTATTGTCGACATGTTTGACCAGGCGCTGTACCACACCTGGTTCGATCAGGCGGCGCGCTTCAAACACATCCAAGGCCTGATCAATGCTCGGCTTGGCGACAAAAGCACCGCGTTGGGGGAAAAGCTCCACCATCTGCTCGCGGGCCATGCGGGCCAGAACCTCACGAACCCGGGCGCGGCTGGTGTTGAAGATGCTGGCTAGCCTGTCTTCTCCCAGCTTGGTGCCCGGTAGCAAACGATGTTCATGGATGGCAGTCGCAATGCGCGAAGCCATTTCATCTACGGTGATTTCGGAGCGGGAGGCGCTGTTTCGATTGTTCACTTTAAAAGCCGTTTTTGTCGACATGTGGGTGAATTCTAGTATCGGCTGGCAAGCCTCCCGATAGACGCGCGGCATGAGGCTTCTTTGAAGCCTTTACGGCAGCTTGCTCAGGAGCTGAGTCAGTCCAGGAGGAAGGTTCTTGAAGTCCTTGCGTGGCGGCTTGGCGAAGCTGCCGGCCCGGGCGGGCGCGGGAGCCAGCGAGACTAGGCTTTGCGCATGGTTGACGGCGCTGGAGACGCCGTCAACCGCGGGCACCGGCAACTGGTGCTTGATGGAGCGGGCCAGGCCTGCCAGCGGCGCGCCGGCGATGATCAGCACATCGGCGCCGTCATCATGAAAGGCGGCTTCGCACAGGGCCTGCAAGCGCGCTGCATGATCGTCCTGAACGCTGCCGATGTCGCGCAGCGGCTCATCGAGACAACGGATGCTGGCCAAGCGGTCAATCAGGCCATTGCGCTCCACCATGTCGCGATACCAGGCCGTGATGCGCCTGGAGATGGCGATGATGGAAAAGCGTTTGCCCAGCATGCAGGCGCTCATGAGCGCGGACTCCGTCATGCCCAGCACGGGGATGTCCAGCGCCTCGCGCAGGCCTTCGAGGCCCGGATCGCCAAAGGCCGCCAGGATGACGGCGTCATGCTGGTGCGCATGTTCGGCGGCCAGCTCGGCCACGGCATAGGCTGCGATCATGGCCTCGAAACGCGTCTCGATATAAGCCACGCCCATGGGCGCGGTCATCATGGTGATTTCCGTGCCCGGCGCGGCGGCCAGCCTGGCCTCTTTCTCGATGAGGGCGGTGACACTCTCGGAGATATTGGGGTTGATGATGAGCAGTTTCATGGTGTGTTCGTGAAGAGGTTTTACTCCGTTTCTCAATCAACCGAGTGGGCGAAGGCGAAGCGCAGGCAGTGCTGTAGCACGACAAGCGAAGCCGACAAAGTAATCGGTTGATTTAGAAATGGATTCAGAAGCGGGCCTGGTGGCGCTTGGGCAGCAGTGTGGGCGCGCCGCGCTGCAGGAAGCGGCCGCCGCCGGAGCGGCCGTGGAACTGCTCGCCGTCCCAGACTACCTGTCCCGCAGACAGGGTGAGGCAGGGCCAGGCCTTGAGCTGCTGGCCTTCATAGGGCGTGTAGTCCACGTTGTGGTGCAGATCGCGGTTGCTGATGGCGCGTTCGCCTTCCTGCCAGACCACGAGGTCGGCATCGGCGCCGATGGCAATGCTGCCCTTGCGCGGATGCAGGCCGTAGACCTTGGCCGGGTTGGTGGAGGTCAGTTCCACGAAGCGGTTGAGTGTCATGCGGCCCGTCAGCACACCATGCGTGTAGAGCAGCGACAGGCGGGTCTCGATGCCAGGAATACCGTTGGGAATGTGGCCAAAGGAAACCTCCTCGCCATTGGGCTTCTTGCCTTCGGGTGAATCGTAGTTGAACGGCGCATGGTCCGAGGAGAACACGGTGAACAGGCCGTCGTTCAGCCCGTTCCAGATCACTTCCTGGTTGGCCTGGTCGCGCGGCGGTGGGCTGCACACGCACTTGGCACCCTGATAACTGTCGTCTATGCCCAGGTCTTCTGCGCTCAGGAACAGGTATTGCGGGCAGGTTTCGGCCATGATGTTCATGCCGTGGGAGCGGGCCCAGCGGATCTGCTCGACAGCCTCGCGGCCCGACACGTGGACGATGAGAATGGGTACGTCGGCCAGCTCGGACAGGGCAATGGCGCGGTGGGTGGCTTCGCGCTCCACCAGCATGGGGCGAGAGACCGCGTGGTAGCGCGGAGCGGAGCGGCCGCTGGCTTCCAGGCGCTTGGTCAGCCACTGGATGCAGTCGGCGTTCTCGGCATGGATCATGGCAGTGGCGTCGTACTTGCGCGCCACGTCCAGCACGTCGAGGATCTGGCCGTCGTTGAGCTTCAGATCGTCATAGGTCATGTAGATCTTGAAGGAGGTATAGCCTTCGCGGATCAACTGGGGCAGTTCCTTCTCCAGAACTTCGGGCGTGGGGTCGCTGACGATCATGTGGAAACCGTAGTCCACGTGGGCCTTGCCGTCGGCACGGCGGTGGTAGTCCTCCACGGCCGCGCGCAGCGACTGGCCCTTGGCCTGGGCGGCGAACGGAATCACGGTGGTGGTGCCGCCGCAGGCAGCGGCGCGCGTGCCGCTGTCGAAGTCGTCGGCCATGCGCACCGGCGGTTCCATGGGTTGGTCCAGGTGGCAGTGGGCGTCGATGCCGCCGGGCGTGACCACGCGGCCGGCAGCGTCATATTCGCGGGCGCCGGCGGGCAGGTTGGTGCCCAGCTGGACAATCTTGCCGTCGCGGATGGCTATATCGGATTCAAAGATGTCGCTGGCGGTGGCAACGCGCGCATTGCGCACTACGAGATCAAATTCGCTGGATTTCATGCTGAATATCAGAGTTTCGGGGTGTCGGTAGGGTCTGCCGGTGCTCCGGACTTGCCCTGGTGTTGTGATGCGAGTTCGAGTTCGCGCGCCAACGCCTTGTGGCGGGCGGGCGTGGGTTTGGCATGGGCCTGGTTGCTCAGCGCGGGCAGCACGTAGTCATTGACCATGCGGCGGATGGCCAGCACGTTCCGGGATTCGCGCAGGCCGCCTTCGATGGGCAGCATGCTGGTCATGACCACCACGGCATTGCGCTCGGGCAATACCACGATGAACTGGCCCTTGAAGCCCATGGCGTGGGTTTCGGGCTCGGTGGCGACGATGTCGTTGATCCACCAGTAATAGCCATACCATGGCGCCGAGGCGGGCGCGGTCATGGTACGGACCCAGGCCTGGGAGACGATCTGCTTGCCGTCCCAGCGGCCGCCGGTCAGCACCAGCTGGCCTAGCTTGGCCATATCCACGGCGCGCAGGCGCAGCCCCCAGCCGGAGGAGACCAGGCCCTTGTCGTCAGCCCGCTCCCAGGCGTAATGGCTCATGCCCATGGGCTTGAAGAGTCTCTCCTTCGCAAAGTCCTGCAGTGGCATACCGGCGTCGGCCCCCAGCGTGGCGCTGGCCAGGATGGGGTTGACGTCGGTGTAGTCGAAGGTCGTGCCGGGCGCTACCTTGGGCGTGGTTTCGGCCGCCAGCTTGAGACGGTCGGGGGCGCCGTAGTAGATGGGGTCGTCGGTGGGTTTGAAGTTGTAGATCAGGCCCGTGGACATGGACAGCACATGCCGCAGTTCAATGGATTGCTTGTCGGAGAAGGCGTCCTGGAGGTCGGGGCGGGCCTTGGCCAGGATGGGCGCCACTTTCTCGTCGAGCTTGCTGTGGCCCTCGTCCACCAGAACGCCGGCGGCCAGGGCCGTCACGTTCTTGGTGATGGAGTACAGCTCGTAGTTGTGGTTGCGCGTCAGGCCCTGGCTGTAGCGCTCATAGATCAGCTTGCCGTCCTTGACGACGAGAAAGCTGCGCACGTCGAGGTTTTCCTTGCGGATCATCTCGGACAACTGAACCAGAGGGCGCGAATCCACGCCTACGGACTCGGGGGCGGCAGCAGGGAAATCAGGACTCGCCTGGACGGCGACGGAGTTGCGGCTGGCTGGCGTGGCGGCATATGTGCTCAGGGTTGAGGCGATGGCCGTGGCGCAGGTCAGGGCCAAGGCTCGGCGTGTGGGCAAAGGCATGGGGTTCTCCATCAAAGTGTCCAGGCGAGGCGGGGCGGTACTTAGACCGGGATCTTCTTGCTGTAGTCGATCACGATCGACGAGCAGACGAACAGGCCTGCGCCTGCAGCAGCGAAGAGCATCATGGCCATGTCGTAGGAGCCGGTGGCCTGCACGATCACGCCCACCAGAATGGGTACGCCGATGCCGGCGAAGTTGCCGCCCAGGTTCATGACGCCGCCCAGGAAGCCAACGCGCTTGCGGGTGCCCAGAATGGAGGGAACGCACCAGAACAGACCGCACCAGCGCAGGAAGAACAGCGTTACCGACAGCAGGATCACGATGGTCACGGGGTCCTTGAAGCGGGCCACGTTGTAGATGGCGATGGTGGCGATGATCGAGGCGATACCGAACAGCGTGCGCAGCACCTTGGCTTGCGAAGCGCCCGCAGCCTTCCACTTGTCGGCAATCCAGCCGCCGACCATCTCACCGACGAAGCCGGAGAAGAACATGATGAACACGGCGCCGCCCATCTGCTTGATGTCCATGCCATGCACCTTGGACAGGTAGGTGGGCATCCAGGTCAGCAGGCCGTAGAACAGCGCGTTGAAGCACATCCAGCCGAAGAACATGCCCCATACCGAGCGGTACTTGAAGAAGTCCATCACCTTGCCGCTGGCATGGGCGGGTTCGGCGGCGAGGTCGGCGGCATGTGCTTCCTCGATGAAGGCAGCTTCGGCTTCATTGACGCCGGCGTGCTCACGGGGATGGTTGCGGATATACCACCAGGCAAAGACACCCGCGATCATGGTGCCAACGCCCGCGACGACGAAGGATACGCGCCAGGAGTCGAAGTGAGTCAGCAGGCCGGCGATGATCAGCGCGCCCAGGGCCGCGCCCAGCGGTGCGCCACCGTCCAGCAGCGTGGCGCCGCGGCCGCGTTCGTTCTGGGTCATCCAGATGCCGTTGAGCTTGCCGCCTGCGGGGTAGATGGGGGCCTCGGAGGCGCCCAGACCCAGACGGGTGATCAGCAGCGACACCCAGCCGGTGCAAGCTGCGGCGATGGCCTGGAAGAAGCCCCAACCCAGGGTGGAGCAGACGATGACCACGCGTGGGCCGAAACGGTCGGCCAGCATGCCGCCGGGAATCTGCATGAAGGCATAGGTCCAGAAGAAGGAGCTCATCAGCAGGCCCTGAACGGCAGGGCTGAGATCGAACTCCTTGGCGATCATGGGCATGGCCACGGACAGCGATGCGCGGTCAATGTAATTGACCGCGATCAGGAAAAGCATCATCAGGAAGATCTTCCAGCGCACCTTGGTCGGCGCTGCCGCCGCCTGTGGCGCGGCAAGTGTGGTTGGGTTTTGCATCTCGGGTCTCGCTCCATCGGTTGGTTGGTTGTTCGATGTGAGGTCGAAATCTAAATGTCGACAATATTGTCAACAATATCGTAAACACCTATTTGGGAATTTTTCTATGAAATACGCTGTGAGGTGCAAGGTGGCGACGCAGTGAAGATTTTCTTGTCAGATAACTTTGAGCGATTTGATTTTGATTTATTGTCAACAATATTGTTGACGTTTGTTTGGGCGAGGTGAACAATGCCGGCCAACCGGTTTGCCGGTTGGCCATACAACGGAGACAAGCAAGATGACTGCAACTACGACATGCCTGGGCGTGCTCACGCCTTCTTCCAACACCGCGCTGGAGCCTCTGACCAGCGCGCTGGCTGCCAGTGCCGGCAACTGCTCGGCCCATTTTTCGCGCTTCACGGTGACCGAGATTTCGCTGGCCGAGGGGGCACTGAACCAGTTTGACGACAGCAAGATCCTGGCCGCCGCCGAGCTGCTGGCCGATGCCAAGGTGGACGTGATCGGCTGGAGCGGCACGGCCGCAGGATGGCGTGGCTTTGAGACCGACATGCGGCTGTGCGAGCGTATTGCCGAGCGCACCGGCATCAAGGCCACGACGGCCATCCTGGCGCTCAATGAGCTGATGGAAAAGCTCTCCGTGAAGAAGCTGGCCATCGTCAGCCCGTACACGGCGGACGTGCAGCAATGCATCGTCAACAACTACCGCGCCGCAGGCGTCGAGACCACGGCAGAGCGCCATCTGGACATCTCGGTCAACCACAGCTTTGCGCTGGTGGAGCCCGAGCAGCTGCTGCAACTCATCGGCAACGTGATCGAAGAGGGCAAGCCCGACGCCGTCGTGACCTACTGCACCAATTTGCGCGCTGCGCACCTGGCCGAAGAGGTGGAGCGCCGTTGGGGCGTGCCGCTGCTCGATACCGTGAGCACCACGGTCTGGGGCATGCTGCGCGCGGTCGGGCGTGATCCTTCCTCCGTCAAAGGCTGGGGCCGTCTGTTCGATATTGCATGATGAAGGCCTTAGAGGGCGACACTGACCGATTCATAAGGAGACAACCATCGTGAAACTGCTTCGCTATGGCAGCGCGGGTGCGGAGCGCCCGGGCGTGCTGGACGCCGACGGCGTGCTGCGTGATGCATCGGCCCTGGTGCCCGATTGGGGCCCGGGCCAGCTAGGTCCCGATGCGCTGGAGCGCATACGGCATACGGACTGGAGCCGTTTGCCCAGGGTTGACGGAACGCCGCGCCTGGGCTGCCCCGTGGCACAGGTGGGCAAGCTGGTCTGTGCGGGCCTCAACTATGCCGACCACGCGGCCGAGGCCGGACTGCCAGCGCCGGCCGAACCCGTGCTGTTCATGAAGGCCGTGACGGCGATCTGCGGTCCGGGCGATGCGGTACAGATTCCGCAGGGCGCGGACAAGGTCGACTGGGAGGTGGAGCTGGGCGTTGTCATCGGCAGCCGCGCGCGGCGCGTGACCGAGGCGCAGGCTCTGTCCCATGTGGCCGGCTATCTGTTGGCCAACGATGTGTCCGAGCGTGGCTGGCAATTGGAGCGTGGCGGCACCTGGACCAAGGGCAAGAGCCATGACACGTTTGCACCGCTGGGCCCCTGGCTGGTGACGGCCGACGAAATTACCGATCCGCATCGCGTGGGCCTGTGGCTGGAAGTCAACGGCAAGCGCATGCAGAACGGCAATACGGCCAACTTCATTTTCAGCCTGCCCACGCTCATTTCGTATATCAGCCAGTTCATGACGCTGGAGCCGGGGGACGTGGTGCTGACCGGCACACCGGCAGGCGTGGGCCTGGGACAAAAGCCAGAGCCCGTCTTCCTCAAGTCCGGCGACGTGGTGCGGCTGGGAGCTGACGGACTGGGCGAGCAGCGCCAGGTCTGCGTGGCGGTGAACTGACGCAGCTTTTTCCCGGAGAGCTGGTTTTCAGAGCTTTCCGGGAGAAGCCGGGCCGGAAGGCGTGCGCTTTTCTTCGGCCGGTTGGAGTTGCTGGGCCTGCTTGATATCGATTCGCCTAGCCGTGATCCTGGCCACGCATTCGAGTTTTTGCAGGTCCTTGGCCGTCAGGCTTTCATCGGCCGCCTGGCTGAAGCAGCACAGCGTGCCGTAGACCTTGCCGCTGGCCAGCACGATGGGCGTGCTCAGATGGGCGCCCACGCGAAAAGGAGTTGCAGGCAGCTTGGCAAAGGCAGGGTGGCTGGCCGCATCGTGGACCAGGCCGGGCAGAATGCCGTCGAGCACGCACTGGCAAAACGACTCTTCCAGGGGGCTGCCGCCGCCAGTGGCAATCAATTCCTTGCCGGGGGCGGTATCGACATGCTGGAACATACGCTGGCCATTGCGGATCTCTGAGACAAAAATCACCTCCATATTGAGGTGCTGGCGCAGCTCCTGCAGGACCAGGCGCACGTTTTCATCGACCAGTTCGTCGCTTCGATCTGCCGTGGCCAGCAACAATTCGCTGACCCGTACCTCCAGTGCCTCCGGTGCGTAATCCCAGTTGTGAATTGCCATCTCTCAAACCTCTGAGTGTCGCGTAAAAAAATCTCGGGCCATTGTGGCCGAGCAAACAGGGTTCTCAAGTTAACAATACGTGAGACTTCATAGCGAATCCTGGCCGGTCACCGGACTGGCGATGCGGTCGGCTGCAGCCGTCTGGTCGGTCTGGGGCTGAATCAGTGCCAGCACCTGGGCGTGCAGCTCGGCCGGCACGGCGATCAGCTCCATATTCAGCACACGGGCCATTTCCTGCAGAGTGGAAAAGCGTGGGTCTACATCGCCAGTTTCAGTGCGTTGTACGGCCATGCGTGACAGGCCGGCACGTTCGGCCAGATCGGCCTGGGTGATGCGGGCGGTCTTGCGGGCCTGGGCCAGAGTCGTGATGAGTTCGGAAATCATGCGTATCAATATACGCTTTGTAGCGCGGTACAAAAGCATGGCACCTGCTGGAGGGTGTTTCCCCCGGTCAGGCGGACCGCCGCAGTCTGCCATGCCGCTGCCATACTGCGAGGGCATGGTGGTGATGGTTCATCGAACAACAGGAGTGCGCAATTGGACTGGATAGCAATGCAGCTGAGCCACGAGAGCGTCAAGCTCTGGCTATCCGTGGGCTGGTCGCTGTATGTCATCGTGGTGGGCATCTGGATCTTGCTGCAGCGCAGCCAGCCGATTGCCACGCTGAGCTGGCTGTTGTCCATGGCAGCGCTACCTGTGGTGGGTCTGATGGTCTATTACTACTTCGGTCCGCAACGCATGAAGCGCCAGCGTATCAAGCGGTTGCGCTCGCGCAAGCGTTCGCGTGTGCGCAACAGCATGCAAAAGCTAAGGGAACGCATTCCGGCCCAGCAGGAGCGCCTGCGTCAGGTGGCACGGCTGGTTGGCATGACCAGCGATTTCCCGGTAAGCACGGCCACCTCCATGCAGTTGCTGGTGGGCGGAGCCGTGACCTTTGATGCGATTGCGGAGGCTGTGAGCGCCGCACGCCACCATGTGCATCTGGAGTACTACATCTACGAGCCCGATCAGACCGGCACGGCCTTGCGTGATTTGCTGATCGATAAAGCCCGTGAGGGTGTGCAGGTGCGTCTGCTGGTGGATGCTCTGGGCTCCAAGAAGCTGGGGCGCAAATTTCTGGAGCCGCTGCTGCAGGCCGGGGCCGAGGTGCTGCGCTTTCACGACGCCAAGATAGGGCGGAGGCTGCGGCCTGTGGTCAATTTCCGCACCCACCGCAAGATTCTGGTCTGCGATGGCAAGGTGGGCTTTACGGGCGGCGTGAACGTCACCGATGAAGAGAACGAGCGCATTTGTGACGATGCTTATCATGACGTGCATCTCAGGGTCGAAGGCGCCGTCGTCAACTGGCTGCAGACAGTGTTCCTCGAGGACTGGGCCTACACCCGCAGCGACAATCCGCACCGCCTGCCCGACGATCTCGATGACCTGCTGCCCGATTGCGAAGACGGCCCCATCCCCATGCAGGTCGTGACCTCGGGGCCCGACGACCAGCTTGACGCCATCTACCGCGCCTATCTGGCGGCCATCAACGCAGCCCAG
The DNA here is from genome assembly GCF_002157685.2 of Comamonas thiooxydans. NCBI lineage: Bacteria > Pseudomonadati > Pseudomonadota > Betaproteobacteria > Burkholderiales > Comamonadaceae > Comamonas > Comamonas thiooxydans. Next base: position 3,786,981 of record NZ_AP026738.1, on the reverse strand, counting down.
CAACGCATCTTGCTGACCACGCCGTATTTTGTGCCGACAGAAGGCGCGCTCACCGCTCTCACCAATGCCGCGCTGCGCGGTGTGGAAGTCCGTATCCTCGTGCCCAAGAAGTCGGATTCGCTATTGGTGACGGCCGCTGCGCGCTCCTATTTTGACGAGCTGATTCGCTGTGGTGTGCATATCTATGAATACGCGGCCAGCATGCTGCACTCCAAGACCTTGGTGGTCGATGACAATATGGCGATGATCGGCACGGCCAATTTTGACTATCGCAGCTTTTTCCTCAACTACGAGGTCTGTGTGATCGGTTACGGGCCAGAGCTGAATCAGGCCATCGCTGCGCAGTTCGAGGCCGACCTGGGCCAGGCCCGAATGGTGCAATATCGCAGCGAAAAAGGTCTGCGGCGACGGCTGGTCGGTTCCGTGGCCCGATTGACATCGCCGCTGCTGTAATGAGTGAAACAGTGAACCATTGTGTGGATGCTCTGGCGCTGTGGCGCCTGCAAGACTGGCTGCATGCGCACCCGCGTGTGGTGGTTATTGGTGGCGCCGGCTGCAGCACCGAAGTCGGAATCCCCGACTATCGTGACCGCAACGGACAGTGGAAGCGCCCCCAGCCCGTGACCTATCAGGCCTTCATGGGCGATGTGCTGGTGCGTCAGCGCTACTGGGCGCGTTCCATGCTGGGCTGGCGCGTGATGGGTCAGGCGCGGCCCGGTTCCGCCCATCAGGCTCTGGCGCGACTGGAGCAGCAAGGCCGACTGGAGTTGCTGATCACCCAGAATGTCGATGGCCTGCATGATGCGGCCGGCAGCCTGAATATCGTGGACCTGCACGGGCGCATCGACACCGTGCGCTGCATGGACTGCGACAAGCGCTCTGCCCGTGCCGATCTGCAGCAGCGGCTGCTGGCGCTGAACCCGGCCTGGGTTGAACTGTATGCAGCACCGGCGCCCGATGGCGATGCCGATCTGGAAAACCAGGACTTCAGCCATTTTGTCGTGCCGGCCTGCCCACATTGCGGAACAGGCCTGATCAAGCCCGATGTGGTGTTCTTTGGCGAGACCGTGCCGCGTGAACGCGTGCAGACCTGCATGGCTGCCGTGGCCAGGGCCGACGCCGTGCTGATCGCCGGCTCTTCATTGATGGTGTATTCGGGTTACCGCTTTGCGCTGGCAGCGCATGAGCAGGGCAAGTCCATCGTGGCCATCAATCAAGGCGTGACAAGGGCCGATGCATTGCTGGCTTTCAAGGTGGAGGCCGATGTGGGTCAGGTCCTGATGGGCCTGATCGAGGCAAGCTAGCTCACTCCCTCCGCGCCTCGTTGAAGTCAAGGATGGCAGCATGCCTCTGGTGTCGCCGATCACGGTCTCGAGTTCGGCGCCACCGGTCGGATGGAAATCGTGGCACAGCTGCGGCGCATGGCTGCACTTCATTAAGTGGCGGGGAGTGCCAAGAGATTTTGTGTGCCGCCATAGAGCCGCAGCCCCGGCGTGAAACTCATGGCGGAGCTTGCGTTGAGCGCATCGCTGCCGGAATGTACGGTGCAGGTAGCCTGGTTCCTGCGAGTTAGAGGGGCGCGTCTTGCGCGTCGGCTCGGTTGACTTTCGCACGGAGGTTCGCTGTTGGCGCGGATCGCAGGTCATAGCGAAAGCCTGGCCTGCGCGCCGTGCGGCATCCGAACGCCGTCTTCACCCCGGGAGCGCTTGATTTCTGTCGGATGTTTTTAGGCTGCTGACTCAAGCGCGGCAAGGGCTCAGTCACCAGAGCACGATCTGCGAGCAACGGAAGAGCGATAGCCTGCGCCCCTTGTCATCGAACAAGGTGGCCGACCAGACCTGCGTTGTCCTTCCCAGATGTTCGGCCACGGCCTCCACGCGCAAGACTCCTTGCTTCGCAGTACCAAGGAAGTTGGATTTCAGCTCCAGTGTCGTGAATCCTTTCGCGCCCTCCGGTAGATGAGCCAGGGTTGCATAGCCGGCGCAGGTGTCGGCCAGCATCACCTGTGTGGCAGCATGTAGAAAGCCATTGGGAGCCATCATCCACGGCGCAATAGTCAGCTCCATGGTCATGCGGCCTTCGGCAAGTGCCAGCGGTCGTGCGCCAAAGGTATCGGGCAGTGTGCCGCGCTGGCGTTCAAGCAGACTGTCCAGGGTTTCGGTGCTACGGAGCATCATGGTTTCCTTGAGTGGAGTTGAAGTCTTGGTCTCTGTCGATATGAGCTCACGGTCTCTCCAGCACCGTAGCAATACCTTGCCCACCGCCGATGCATTGGGTGGCCAGGGCATATCGTCCCTGCCGTCGTGAAAGCAAGGCCGCTGCCTTGCCCGTGATGCGCGCACCAGTGGCGCCAAGTGGATGACCGATGGCCAGTCCGCCGCCGTCAATATTCACGGTCGCCATGTCCAGGCCGAGGTCCCGGATGCAGGCCAGCGCCTGCGAAGAGAAAGCTTCGTTGATCTCAACCACATCCAGATCGGCCACAGAGAGACCTGCACGGGCCAGCGCCTTGCGCGTGGCAGGGATCGGGCCTATGCCCATGATCGATGGGTCCACTCCCACGGTCGCGAAGCTGCGGATGCGCGCCAGTGCCTGCAGACCATGGCGTTCGGCAAAATCGTCTCGGGTGACCAGCACGGCCGCAGCACCATCGGTCAACGGCGACGATGTGCCCGCCGTGACCACTCCATCTGGCCTGAAAGCGGGCTTGAGCCCGGCCAGGGCCTCCAGTGTGGTGCCGGGGCGTATGCAGCCGTCGGCATCCAGCAGCTCTCCGCTTGGTAAAAGAATAGGCACGATTTCATCGACCAGCAGACCCTGGTCGCGGGCCGCGGCGGCTTTCAGATGGGATTGCAGTGCCAGCAACTCCTGGTCGGCGCGGTTTACCTCCCATCTCTGCGCTACGTTTTCCGCTGTTTCGCCCATTGAAATATAGGCGTCGGTATTTGCCTGCAACAAGGGGTTCGGGGAGAAGTTGAAGCCGCCCTGCGGAACCATCGTCATGGACTCCACGCCCACACAGAGGAAGGCGTCGCCCATGCCGGCCTCGATCTGCGCTGCGGCAATATGAACGGCCTGCATCGACGAGCCGCAAAAGCGGTTCACAGTCATGCCGCCCACGGTTTCGGGCAGGCCAGCCAGCAGGCCGACGATGCGCGCCAGATTGTTGCCTTGTGCGGCCTCGGGGTAGGCACAGCCGAGGATCACATCCTCCAATAGTGAAGGATCCAGGTCGGAGCGCTTCAGCAACCCCTGCACAACCTGGGCTGCCAGCGTGTCCGGCCGCACTTCGGCCAGGCGGCCTTTGCGGGCGAATTGGAATGGCGAGCGCGCATAAGCTGCAATAACGGCTTTCATGACATGGGCTCCTTGCGATAGTCAGTGCGCGGCGGCGTAGCGCTGGGCGACGATGTTGCTGGACAGCTGGCCTGCCATAGCTCGGCGTGCGGCCTCATAGGCATCCCACTTCTCGCCAGCATGCAGCGAGGGGATCGAGACCTTTTCTCCTCGCTCAAACCCCAGCAGTGCTGCATCGACGAGGTCTTCGGCGCTCATCACGATGCTTGCATCCAGGTTCTCTATCGGCAATCCACCGATGGCCCAGAAGTCCGTGGCCGTAGCGCCAGGCAACACTGCCTGCACCCGAACACCTTTGTCAGTCAACTCATGCTGAAGCGACTGACTGAAGGCAAGCACAAAAGCCTTGCTGGCACCGTAGACGCCATTCAGCGTCTCGGGGGAGATGGCGACGATGGACGCAATGTTGATGATCGCTCCACGTCCGCGAGCCACGAAGCCAGGAGCCGCCGCATAGGCCAGCCGCATAGGTACCGTGGCATTCAGATCGACCATGCGGGTCATCTTTTCAACGTCGCTGTGCAGCAGGGGCGTATGTGTGCCCATGCCCGCGTTGTTGACCAGCAAGGTGATGCTGGCGTCCGTGCGCAATTGCTCTTCCACGCGCGCCAGTTCAGCGCGGTTGTTCAGGTCGGTCGGCAGGACTTCTACCGCACGGCCGGTGCGAGTGCTGATGCTGCTCGCCAGCGCGTTCAGCTGTTCGCGGTTGCGGGCGACCAGGATCAGGTCATAGCCACGCTGAGCGAGCTTTTCTGCATATAGCGCACCGATGCCGCTGGACGCCCCGGTAATGAGGGCTGTACCGAGATGGGTTTGTGCCATGGTGAAACTCCTTGAGGTTGATGGATGTTGTCCATGGCCTGAATGGTGCGATGTGCGGGGTTTGTCGTAAATGACGTATATAGTCATGAAAAAGGACATTGGAAAGGACGTTCCTTATGCACCGCATCGGTTACATGCTGCCGGAAGGCTTCCAAGTCATGGCGCTGGCCACCCAGGCCGTGTTCGAACTCGCCAACCTGATGGTGGAGAAGCCCTTTTATGAGGTGGAAACCTATGCGATGAGTGGTACGGCCCGAGCCTCGGCCGGGCTTGCATTGCAGGCAAAGCCCCTCACCGTACACAGCAGGGCAGACACCTGGCTGGTTGCGGGCAACCTCACTCCAAGGGACTTCGCTCCGGCACCGGAACTGATCCGGTTACTGAGCAAGGTGGCGGTATCCGCGCGGCGCGTGGCCGGTCTGTGCACGGGCGCTTTCCTGCTGGGCGACGCGGGCCTGCTTGACGGACGCCGCGCCACCACGCACTGGTATTGGGCCGAGGCCTTGCAGCAGCGCCACCCACAGGCGCAGATTGAGGCCGACCGCATCTACATCGCCGACGGACCGATCTGGACCTCTGCCGGTATGACTGCGGAGATCGACCTGGCGTTGGCGCTGGTGGAAAAAGACCTGGGCGCGAAGGTTGCACGGTCGGTTGCACATCGCTTGGTCATGCACCAGCGCCGCTCGGGCGGACAGTCACAGCACTCGGAGATGCTCAAGCTGGCACCCAAGTCAGACCGTATCCAGCAGGCGTTGGAGCATGCACGGCGCAACCTTTCTCAAGCACTGAGTGTGGAAGAGCTGGCCGAGGCTGCCAGCTTGAGTCCACGCCAGTTCAGCCGGGTGTTCACGGCCGAGACGGGCCAGTCCCCCGCCAAAGCCGTGGAGGGCCTTCGGCTTGAAGCCGCGCGGCTGATGATTGAGGGCAGTCGGCATCCGCTGGAGGTGATTGCTCGGGAGACAGGTTTTCGTGACCGGCGCCATATGCGCGAAGCCTTCCTGCGCGGCTTCGGCATGCCGCCACAGGCCGTACGGCGCGAAGCTCGGGTGGAACTGTAAAACACCTGTACACGTTCCGTGAAACGCGTAACTTGCACCTTGCGTGGAGCGACCAGCCGGGCCCCGAGCCAACTGGCCATGATGACAATCTGTGAACTGCGAAGTACCGCCGCAGCCGGCGGGGATATGCGAGTACTTGGATGTCTGCTCTAGCGCGGGGAGGCAGCTCCCCCAGAATCCCGATCCATCACCGTCTCGAATAAGAACAGAGTTGCTGTCAGAGGTGATGACTGGCGGGCATCACGCAGGGCTGGCCGTTGTAATGCTCCCAAGGAGCCACTGGCAGCAGGTCTTGGTGTGTGGAGTTGCTCATCGTCTACGCATATCTGCTGCAAAGCACTGAGTTGTGCAACGACACCGATAGGTTCAAAAGCGGCAGGCTTGACGCCTCACCGCCTTTGCTCACTGGATCTGCTCGGAAGCTCCCTCAAAAAGTTTCCCAGTCATCGCCATTCTTATTCGTAACCTGCTGTGTTCCAGCGATAGCAACTGGGCGACGCAGCACAGGGGACTTGGTGGCCATGAGGGGCTTTGGAGGCGACTCCGATACCTTTGCCACTGTTGCCGTTTTTGTCGGGTTGACCGACGCTGCCTGCATTGCGGAAGAAGCATGTTGTTCGTGCCCTGACAACTTGAAGACTGCCACCGCTTCGACCAGGGCCTGTGCTTGGTTGTGCAAGCTGCTGGCTGCGGCAGCCATTTCCTCGACCAAGGCCGCGTTCTGCTGCGTGGTTTGATCCATTTGGGTAACGGCTTCCCCAATCTGGGCCATGCCCGAGCTTTGCTCATGGCTGGCAGCGCTGATTTCACCCATGATATCGGTGACGCGCCGAATGGCTGTGACCACACCGGTCATGGTCTCGCCAGCTTTGTCCACGAGCAAGGAACCCTGCTCCACGCGCTGGACACTGGTGGTAATGAGCTGCTTGATCTCCTTGGCGGCCTCCGCCGAGCGTCCAGCCAGAGCCCGCACTTCGCTTGCTACCACTGCAAAGCCTCGTCCTTGCTCACCGGCGCGGGCAGCTTCGACGGCGGCATTCAAAGCCAGAATATTGGTCTGGAAAGCGATGCCATCAATGACACCGATGATGTCGGCAATCTTGTGGCTGCTTTCATTGATGCTCTTCATGGTCTCCACTACCTCTGCGACCACTTCACCGCCCTGTGTAGCCACAGAGGATGCATTCACTGCCATCTGATTGGCCTGGCGTGCGTTGTCGGCATTCTGTTTGACCGTCGCACTCAACTGTTCCATGGACGCAGCAGTTTGCTCAAGAGCACTTGCTTGCTCTTCCGTGCGGCTGGATAGGTCGTTATTGCCCATGGCGATCTGAGCGCTGCCCGAAGCAACTCCCTGAGCATTGCCGCGCACCGCCGACACCGTGCTCACGAGGCTGTGTTGCATGCGTTGCAGCGCACTCAACAGTTGACCGGTTTCATCCTGAGATTTCACCGTGATCTGGCCGCTGAGGTCACCTCTGGCCACACGGTCGGCTGCTGCCATGGCCAGGGACAGGGGGCGGGTGATGGAGCGAGTGATTGTGATGGCAAGGGTCACCGCTAGAAGAATGGCGATTGCACTTGTCGCCAACACTTCCTGAAACAGATTGTCGGCAGCAGCTTCTGCCTTCTGGCTGGCCACGTCGGAGCTTTGGGTCTGGTGATCCAGCATGCTGCGGATCACCCGCTGATATTCGAGCTGGTTGGGGCGCAGTTGGGTTTCCAGCAACCTCAAGGCTTCATCTCTTTGCCCCTGATCGATCAGTCCAATAAATTCATCACCGGATTTGAGGAAGGTCAGACGGCGCAGCTTCAGCTCCTCCAGCAGCGATTGGCCCAGGCCCGAGTGAGTGTGCTTGCCCAGCGAATCCATTTCTGCAGCCAGCTCGGTGCGGGTCTTCTGAATCATGGCACGTGCCGAGGCCTGGAGCGTCTCCGTGGAAAAGATCGCGAGGTTGCGGAACTGAATCGCCTGTTCATTGGCGCCATCCGTGATGGTGTTCAGAGTGCGAATGATCGGGATTTGCTTCTGGGTAATGTCAGTGAGGGCTGAGCGCTGAGTCGACGACCCCCAAAGTGCAACGCCTCCCAGCAGTAGTATCAGCACCATCAATGTCATGAACGAGAAAGTCAGCCGAGTGGAAATTTTCAAACGATCCATTTCGTGCGCCTCCTTTAGCAGCCAATGCTTTCGGTTTGAGAGCTCGTGTCAGTTTGTGTCCATGCATTCAAAGTGTAACTTTTTGCAAGTTCCAGGGGCACCTTTTTATGAGTGATTGCGGCTTCTGAGCGACAGAGCCCAAGTCCTTGCCTTCTTCCTCCTTGTCGAACCGTATGAGCGCTGTTCCCTGTCTACTGATTTGCGTCATCCCGTCCTGCACTTTGGAGTAGCCGCCTGGACGCCAAAGCCAAGCTTTTCTGCAGGCCAGGTCGAGATCTGCTCCAACTTTCGCTGGATGGCTCCCACTCGGTTCACTGCAATGTTTCAGCCAATGCCGCAGTGCCATGCGCCGGCAGAGCAAGACCGAGCTCCGATTGAGTCAAGGGTGGATATGCGCCAAGGACTACCTTGACGACTATGTCCCATGCAAGACGTGCAGCAGCATCAGCAGCAGCGGCATGGTCACCAGGGCCAGCAGTGTGGAAAGGGCAATGCTGGCCACCACCTCATCCTCGGCAACCCGGTAGCGCTGGGTGAATAGCAGTGCGTTGGCGCCCACGGGCAAGGCCGAGCAGATCAGCATCACCCCCATGGCCGGGCCACGCAGTTGAAGTGTCCAGGCGCAGACGAGAAACACAAGTGGATGCACCAGCGACTTGACCAGCGTGATGCGCATCGCGGGTCGCCAGTAAGCTCCGATCCTGGTATAGGCCAGCGTGATGCCGACGAGCAGCAACGCCATGGGACCCATGGCCGAGCCGAGCATCTTGAGTGAGGTATCCAGCACGTCAGGCAGAGGCCAGCCTGTCAATGACCACAGCAGGCCGGCCAGAATCGGCAAAGGCACGGGGTGGATGACGCTATTGCGCACTGCCTGCCAGACAGTGCGCCCCATGGACCGTTTGTTGTGGATGTCGTCCGCATGCTGTTCGCGGGAGGATGCCAGCTCGAACACCATGGTCGCGGCCGTCAGCAATACCAGGGCATGCACCGAGATCAAGGTGAACAGCGTCACCAGTCCCCGCTCGCCAAAGGCCAGGCCCACGAGCGGTACGCCGATCATGGCTGCATTGCTGAACATGCTGGCCAATCCGCGCGCCGCAGCCAGAGTGTTGAAGCCGTAGACCAGCATCGTTGTCACGAATACGATGATGGCCGACAGGAAATACACGCCAATCGGTCGGTAATCCAATTCGCCGATATGGACCTGAGCCATGGTGCGAAACAGCAGTGAAGGCAGCAGCAATAGGAACACAAGGTTGGACATATCCTTGACTGCTGCCTGTCGCACCAGCCCGACACGTGCCAAGCCAAACCCCGTACCGATCAACGCAATCACCGGTAGTAGGGCCGCTACTGCGGAACCATTCATTCAACTCTCCAACAAAACCGAATCGCTGCCTGCACCTTGCTCCAAGCTTGGGCATATGCACTTCTCGAGCGCTGAGCTTAACGCCTCTGTCCACTCGTTTTCGGAGCCTGCTTCCCCTGTGCGCTATCGCACAGCCTGCTAAATGAGCAAGTCTTGGTTGCTATTGAGCGAGGTGAAGCCCCAGCCTGGCTTGCCTGATTCACCGGCGAGCAGCAACGTCATATCGTGCCTTTGCTTGAGTGCGGCGGCACGCATGACCTCCGGTGGCAGGTGTACACCCGGAATGGCTTTCTGTTCAATGGCTTGCACTCATGCCTTCGGTGGCCTTGATCCGATCGGCCACTGAGTACACCTCTTGGCCTTGGTGCGGCTCCTCACGCGGCCCGCGCTGTGGTTGCAGCTTTCCAAGCTCTCGGGGTTGCACATGGCCTGGAAAGGCCAGGCAATCATCTGGCGTGCGGCGGCATCATTGGCCGTCATCACTTTCTGTTTGACCGCTTGCAGCTGCAGTCCGTCATTGCCGCCTGCCGCGCATCGACCGCGATGCCCGATACGGGCTGCAAGTTGTTTGACCAGGTGCGCCAGCAAAAAAAACGTGGTCAACGATGCAGACCGGCCGCGCAAATTTCTGCACAAATTTGGTTTGAATTGGGAGCCGCTTAAACAATCATATTGATAGCGGCTTGCGTTTTATCCATAAGCGCTAAAGGCCAAAAAGGCTTTAAGTTGATGAACTGAGCCGCAAGCTGTGCCGGTTCGCAGGCATACTTCGGGCCCATGGCTCATACCTTCTTCTGGCACGACTACGAAACCTTTGGCGCCCAACCGCGCTACGACCGTCCCGCGCAGTTTGCGGGCATACGCACGGATGACCAGCTCAACGAAATCGGCGAGCCCGTGATGTGGTACTGCCAGCCGGCCAATGACTATCTGCCCGACCCGCAATCCTGTCTGATCACGGGCATTACGCCCCAGCGGGCGCTGGAGCAAGGGGTTGTCGAGCATGAATTTGCAGCGCTGATCGAGGCCGAGCTGGCGCAGGCCGGCACGGTGGGCGTGGGTTACAACACCATTCGTTTCGACGACGAGATCACGCGCTTCATGTTCTGGCGCAATCTCATCGACCCTTATGCGCGCGAATGGCAGAACGGCTGCGGCCGCTGGGATTTGCTCGACGTGGTGCGCATGGTCTATGCGCTGCGTCCCGAAGGCATTCAGTGGCCCAGGAAAGAAGACGGCACGCCCAGCTTCAAACTCGAGGACCTGGCCCGCGCCAATGGACTGCTGCACGAGCAGGCCCACGATGCGCTGAGCGATGTGCGCGCCACGATTGCTCTGGCCCGGCTGATTCGCGAAAAGCAGCCGCGCCTGTTTGACTTTGCCTTTGGTCTGCATAAAAAGGACGGCGCTCTGCGCGAGATGGGCCTGCCCGCCACGCAGGAGCACGCGCGTCCCTTTCTGCATGTGACCGGCATGATCAGCCCCGCGCGTGGCTGTCTGGGCGTGATGTGGCCGCTGGCCACCCACCCGACCAACAAGAACGAAGTCATCTGCTGGGATCTGGCGGCCGACCCGGCCGAGCTTTCGGGCATCAGCATCGAGGACCTGCGCCTGCGTCTGTTCACGCGTCAGGCCGAGCTGCCCGAGGGCGTGACCCGTCTGCCCATCAAGAGCATCCACGTCAACAAGTCGCCCATGGTGGTGGGAAGCCTCAAAACCCTGAGTCCCGCGATGGCCGAAAAATGGGGCGTGGACCTGGAGCTGGCGCTGCAGCATGCGGCGATTGCCCGTGACCTGCCTGATATGAGCGCGCAATGGAAGGCGGTCTTCACGCGCGAGGCGGGCGAGCCGCTGGATGCCGACCAGGATCTGTATGGCGGCTTTGTGGGCAATGAGGACCGTCGCCGTCTGGAGCGCATCAAGCGCCTCTCGCCCCAGGAGCTGGCGCTGGACAAGACCGGCTTTGACGATGCACGCCTGACCGAGCTGGCCTGGCGCTATCGTGCGCGCAATTTCCCTCAGACGCTCGATGCCGGGGAGCAGCAGCGCTGGGAGCAGCACCGTGCAGCCTGCCTGATCGAAGGCCAGGGCGGGGCGCGCACGGCGGAGCAGATGTTCGCCATGATCGATGCGCTGTCGGAGTCCGTGGACGAGCGCGGCGAGGAGATTCTGGGCGATCTCTACGACTACGGCAGCAATCTGGTTCCCGAAAGCTGAGCGTAGCCGTTCAACTGAGCCGCATCAGCGCTCCTGCGGCAGGGTGCGTCTGGCAAGCTCGGTGAGCAGTGCGATGAGCACCCGCGCCGGCTCGCTCAGGTGCCGCTCGGCGCGATGCACCAGGCCCACGTCGCGGTGGAAGGTGTGCGCCCCCAGGTCGATGGCGCGCACGGCCGCGGGCCATCGACGCTGCGCCGCGGTCTGGGGAACCAGGGCCACGCCCACGCCGTTGGACACCAGCTTGACGATGGCTTCCAGCTCGTCGGCTTCGCACACTTCCTTCAGCGTGAAGTGCATGCTGCGCAGGAAACGGTCGACCTGACGGCCGCCAAACGAGGCCCGGTCGTAACGTATGAAGGGCTGGCTGGCCAGCAGCTCGGCCCAGTCGTCGCCCCGGGTGGCGCGCGGCACCAGCAGCCGGAAAGGCTCGTGCGCCAGCGCCGTCCAGCGCAGATCGCTTTGCAGCGCAAAGGGCGGGCGTATCAGCGCGGCCATGTCCAGCTCGCCCGCATCCACCAGATTCATCAGTTGCAGCGACACGCCGGGAATGATGCGTGTGCGGCATTGGGGGAACTGCTGGTGGAGTCTGGCCAGCGCATCGGGCAGCAGGGAACGCTGCAGCGATGCTATGGAGCCCAACTGCACTGAAATGCTGGCGGGCTGACCCTGTCCCGAAGAACCCAGGTTGGCGTACAGCCGCAGCAGCTCCTGCGCCTGCAGCAGCACCTGCTGTCCCATCTTGTTCAGACGGGCCGTGCGGCCGATGCGGTCGAACAAGGCGAACCCCAATTCACTTTCCAGGCGCTGCATCTGTGCGCTGACGGCGGCCTGGGTCAAGCCTATCCGGTCGCCCGCCGCAGCGAAGGTGCCTTCGCGGGCCACGGCGATGAAGGTGTTCAGCTCTTTCAACATTCATAAATTTTATTTGTGTATTTGGAAAAAATATATTGATTTTGTTTTTTATCAAGGTTTTTTACGATGGCTGCAGTCTCAGGCATGCGCCGGGTCAGCCGCGATGCCGGACATCGAGGTCCAACGCAGCCAGGCCTTGTCTGCAGGCTTTTCCCGACCCTTGACTCGACCCCATAACGATTTCCGGAGTTTCCCCATGAGCCTGTCTCCCTTTCATTTGGCCATTCCCGTGTATGACCTGCCCGCGGCACGCCGTTTCTATGGCGAAGTGTTCGGCCTGCCCGAAGGGCGCTCCAGCACGCAGTGGGTGGACTTCGACTTCTACGGCCACCAGTTGGTGATCCACGAGCATCCGAAGACTGTCTCCCAGGACAGCGCCCACACCAATCCAGTCGACGGCCACGACGTCCCGGTGCCGCACTTCGGCATCGTGCTCGCATGGCCGCAATGGGAGGCCCTGGCCGAGCGCCTCAAGTCCTTTGGCACCGAATTCGTCATCGAGCCCTACATCCGCTTCAAGGGGCAGGTGGGCGAGCAGGCCACCATGTTCCTGCTCGACCCCTGCGGCAATGCGCTGGAGTTCAAGGCTTTCAAGGACATGAGCCAGCTGTTCGCCAAGTAGGCGGCGAGTTGCGTCCGGGCCTGTTCCCGCAGCGCCCGCAAAGCGATGTTTTTCTCCAGGCAAGAACAAAAAGGATTGAGCGATGAAAGTCACATTGAGCCATATCGTCATGGGGGCGGCGGCCTGCCTGGCCGGCGCAGCGCAGGCCGAGACGCTGGACAGGATCAGGGATACGGGCGTGGTGACCATGGGCGTGCGCGAGGCCTCGGGCACCATGTCCTACACCCTGGGCAACGGCAAGTACGCGGGCTTCCATGTGGAGCTGTGCGAGAAGGCGCTGGCACGCGTGCAGCAGCAGTTGAAGCTACCGCGGCTGGAGATCCGCTACCAGATGGTGACGGCGCAAAACCGCGTGCCCCTGGTCGCCAACGGCACGGTGGATGTGGAATGCGGCACTACCACCAACAATGCGGCGCGTCAGAAGGAGGTGGCGTTCGCGCCCACGGTCTACATGGAGGAGGTGCGCACGGCAGTGCGCAAGAGCTCGGGCATTACCGAGGTGGCGCAGCTCAAGGGACGCAACGTGGCCGCGACCACGGGCGCCACGGCCGTGACCCTGCTCAGGCGCTTCAGCAAGGAAAAGGGCGTGGACTTCAATGTGCTGATGGCCAAGGACAATGCCGAATGCTTCATCCTGCTGGAGACGGGCCGCGCGGATGCCTGCGTGGCGGACGGCCAGATCCTGGCGTCGGGACTGTCGCGGTTGCGTGATCCGGGGCAATACGCCATCGTGGGCGAGCCCTTCAGCGTGGAGCCCATTGCCATCATGCTGGACAGGAAGTCGCCTGAATTCAAGAAGCTGTTCGATGCCCAGATCCGCGAGATGACATCCAGCGGCGACGTCGCCGCGCTCTACGACAAGTGGTTCATGAAGCCCGTGCCGCCGACGGGAGTGGCCATCAATCTGCCGGCATCGGAGGCGACGCGGGCCGCCTGGGCCGCTCCCAGTGACAAGCCGCTGGAGGACTATGTGGCGGTGCGCCTCGTGTTGGGCCGCACGCAATAGCGTCAGGCCATGGCGTGAATGACGACGCCCGCCTGTCCTAGGCCACGGCCCGCTGCAGATTGCTGCGGGCCTGCTGCTCCAGCAGGGCGTGGAAGTGCGAGGTGGCGTAGATGGCCTGGCGCTGAAGAAAGCCCTTGAGCACCTGCCTGCGCTTGAGCGCATAGATGGGGCGCGGCACCCAGGCGTATTCGGCACGCACCTGGGAGTCGTACTCGGCAAACCGGTCGGGGGCGGCACCGAGGATGGCCAGGTCGATGTCCACGAGCAACCGGGCCTCATCGTCCTCGGGCGTGGACTCATGGCAGGTGGCCATGATGAGGGCCTGCACGCGCCGGCAGGCGGCCTCGTCCGCGCCGCTGTTGCCCAGGACCTGGGCCGCCCAGCGTGCGCTGCGCAGCTCATTGTCCTTGCCCTTGACGTCGTAGACGGCGTCATGGAACCAAAGCGAGATCTCCACTTCGCCAGGGTGCCGGGCCTGGTCCGCCACGGTTTCGAAATGTGCCAGACATTCGCCAAGATGCTGCAGCGTGTGGTAGTGGCGCTGCGGCTCGGCATAGGCGGCCAGCAGGGCCTGCTGCAGGCCTTGAGACGGTGTGGCGTGAAGCGCCTGCCAGGCACGCAGCCAGGAGCGCTCAAAGAGGGGGTCTGAAGCTGTCATGCGGTTTCCCGGACATCAACCAAAAAAGCGGTAGCAAACCACGATGGCGGCGACCACGCCAGCCAGCTCGGCCACCAGCGCGCAGGGCACGGCATGGCGCGCACGCTGAATGCCCACGGCACCAAAGTACACGGCCAGCACGTAGAACGTGGTTTCGGTGCTGCCCTGAATCGTGGCTGCGGCCAGAGCCGCAAAGCTGTCCACGCCCTGGCTTTGCATGGTCTCGATCAGCATGGCACGGGCCGCGCTACCTGAAAAGGGCTTGACCAGCGCCGTGGGCAGGGCATCGACAAAGCGGGCATCCATGCCCAGGACGTCCACCGTCCAGCGGATGGCCGACAGTGCATATTCCAGTGCCCCCGAGGCACGAAACACACCCACGGCGCAAAGCATGGCGACCAGATAGGGCAGAAGGTTCCGGGCCACGTCAAAACCCTCCTTGGCGCCCTCGATAAAGCTGTCGTACACGGCCACCTTGCGCAATGCACCCAGACCCACGAACAGCACGATCAGCGCAAACAGCGTGAGGTTACCCATGAGCGAGGAAAGCTGGGCCAGCGCTGCCGCGCTGAGCGTGGCCAGAAAGGCCATGAAGGCTGCCAGCGCCAGCCCCACGGGCACCAGATAGGCCAGCACCACGGGACTGAACAGGGGCAGCCGCTGCACGAATGCGACGCTGAACAGGCCCACCAGTGTGGAAGCGGAAGTGGCCAGCAGAATCGGCAGGAAGACCAGCGTCGGATCGGCCGCACCCTGCTGCATGCGGTACATGAAAATGGTGACTGGCAGCAGCGTCAGCGACGAGGCATTGAGCACGAGAAACAGAATCTGCGCATTGGTCGCGGTGTCGGGCTTCGGGTTCAGCTCCTGCAGAGCGCGCATGGCCTTGAGGCCCATGGGCGTGGCAGCGTTGTCCAGCCCCAGCCCGTTGGCGGCAAAGTTCAGCGTAATCAGGCCCAGTGCGGGGTGACCGCGCGGTACCTCGGGCATGAGCTTGGCAAACAGCGGGCCCAGCATTTTTGCCAGCCATTCGACCACCCCCGCTTTTTCTGCGATGCGCAGAAAGCCCAGCCACAGCGTGAGCGTGCCAAACAGCAGCACCATCACTTCGACGGACAGCCTGGCCATGGCAAACAGGGCCTGCACCATGGACGAGAACACATCTGCCTGACCGCCCAGCAGCCACTGCGCGAGCGCAGCTGCCGCTGCCACGAGAAAAAAACCGAGCCACAAGGCATTGAGCATATAAGCGCCTGTTTTGTACTGCAGCCGATTGTGGCGCGAAACCGGGGCTGCAATGGCACACTGTGGCTCCTTGGTTGCCCGGGTGAGTATGGCGGGCCCTCAGATGTTTTGAATCAGACAGGGACAGTGGACGGATGACAGCAAAGCAAGTTCTCTGGGAGCAGCCCTATGGCAAGGGGCTGGCCCTGTTGATGTGTCTGTTCGGCTTTCTTGGCCTGATGAGCGGATGGATGTTGCTGGAGGCCGATTTTTCAGACGGCTGGCGCACTGCTGCCAGGATCCAGTGGGCGCTGGTGCTGCAGGCCATGCTGGCGCTGAACTCGGCCATGTGCTTCACGCTGGTGTGGCTGCTGTGGACGCGCAATCGCTCGGCTCTGCTGCTGGGCGTTCTTTACGTGGTGCTCGGCGCGGTCAGCCAGGCTGGCATGTTCTGGTATGTCAGAAGGCTCGGCAGCCAGGTCGATATGCTGTCGCTAGGCCTGTGGCTGGGGGAGGCCATCTTCTGGTTCTGTATTGTGGGCTATCTCTACTGGCTCAAAAGCCGCGGCGTGCTGCGCTGATCCGCATTCAAGGCTTTGCCAGCACGCGCATCAATTGCCCATTGGATGAATCGGTGAGCAGGTACAGCAGGCCGTCCGGTCCCTGGCGCACATCGCGTACGCGCTGGCCCAGGCGCGGGAGCAACACTTCGGTGGCGGTGACCTTGCCATCGGCAATCTGCAGGCGCTGCAACTGCATGGCCTTGAGCGCACCCGTGATGAAGGAGCCTTTCCAGGCCATGCCATAGCGCTCGCTGCTCAGATAGGCGAGTCCTGAGGTCGCGATGGACGGTACCCAGTAATGACGGGGTTGCTCCATGCCCGCCTTTTCGGTGATGCCGGCACCGATCTTGCCGCCTCCATAGTTCTCGCCATAGGTGATGACGGGCCAGCCGTAATTCTTGCCCGGCTCGATGCGGTTGAGTTCATCGCCGCCCTGCGGGCCATGTTCCGTCATCCAGAGCTCGTCATCTGGCCCCAGTGCGGCGCCCTGGCTGTTGCGGTGGCCATAGCTCCAGATCTCGGCCAGCGCATCGGGGCTGCCCGCAAAGGGGTTGTCGCGAGGCACGCTGCCATCCTTGTTGACGCGCACGATCTTGCCCAGGTGAGTCTGCAGATTCTGGGCCTCCTGCATGGCCTTGTAGCGCTCTCCGAGCGTCAGAAACAGCGAGCCGTCGGGTTTGCCGTTGACTTTGCGTTCCACGATGCGGCAGCCGAAGTGCAGGGCCGAATCGATCTTGGGACGCTGGCTGAACAGAATCTGAACGTTTTCCAGGGCGCTGGCGTCGGCCGAGAGCCGGGCTTTGGCCATGGCCGTGCTGTTCTTGCCCCGGTCGGCTCCCTGCCCCGGTTCCGAGAAGCAGAAATAGAGCTGGCGGTTGCTGGCAAAGTCGCTGTCCAGCACCACATCCAGCAGGCCGCCTTGCCCGGCGACGGCGATGGCAGGAAGACCTTTGAGCGGGGCGTTGAGCCTGCCCTCTGCCTCCACAATGCGCATGCGGCCAGGGCGCTCCGTCACCAGATAGCGCCCGTCCGGCAAAAAGGCCAGTGCCCAGGGGTGCTCCAGCCCTGTTGTCACGGTTTGCGTGTCCAGCCCGGCGGCAGCCAGGGCTTGCGAGCCGAGCAGGGCCAGCACGCTGCAGTTCAGGGCTTGAACGGTGATGCGGTACATGTTTTCTCCTCTTCGGTGCTGGGCGACTGTGCGCTGTTTGCCTGTGTTTATGACCTGGGCTTGATGCAGTTTGCCGACAAAAGATTGCGCGCGGGTGTATAAATCCGGCTTTTGCTCGCCGCAGTTTTGGCGGGCGGCTTGTGTGTGCACAACGCAGGCTTGGACCATATTCAACAAGGAACGCAGCCATGGGCGCGCAATGGAAAGCAAAGGGCAAGGCGCTGGTCGCCGATGCCAAGGGTAAGCTGTTTGGCAAGCTGGTCAAGGAAATCATGGTTGCTGCGCGCCTGGGCGGCGGCGATCCTGCAGCCAATTCGCGTCTGCGCATGGCGGTGGAAGCGGCCCGCAAGGCTTCCATGCCCAAGGACACGCTGGATCGCGCCATCAAGAAGGGCGCCGGCGTTGGTGCCGACGCCGTGAACTATTCCAGCGTGCTGTTTGAAGGCTATGCCCCCCATCGCGTGCCCGTGATGGTGGAGTGCCTGACCGACAATCCCAATCGCACGGCTCCCAATATGCGTGTCTGCTTCCGCAAGGGCCAGATGAGCGCCGTGGCCTGGGATTTTGACCATGTGGGCATGATCGAAGGCGAGCCCGAGAATGGCGCCGACGTCGAAATGGCCGCCATCGAAGCCGGCGCGCAGGACTTCGAAGCTGGCGAAGAAGAAGGCACCACCCTGTTTATTACCGATATTGCCGATCTGGACGCCGTGAGCAAGGCTTTGCCCGCGCAAGGCATCAAGGTGCTGTCGGTCAAGCTGGGCTACAAGGCCAAGAACCCCATCAGCATGAGCAGCCTGTCCGCCGAGCAACAGGAAGAAGTGCAGGAATTCCTGGCCGGTCTGGAAAACGACGACGATGTTCAGCATGTCTACGCCGGTCTGGTGGACTGAAGTCATTGCCGTCTGGCAAAGAGAGCGGCCCTGGGCCGCTCTTTTTTTGACTTTTCCCTGGCCTACGGGCGGGCAGCGGTTTTCTATACTGCAAGGCTGCTGAACTGCCTTGTGGATTGCCTTCATGTATTTTTTGCCTCGCATCCCCGTGCCTGTTTCCCTGACTGCCATGGCGGTGGTCTTGCTGCTGGCAGGCCCTGCGCCGCAGGCGGCTGAACCTGAAAGGCAGACGGGGGTTGCCCGACAGGCTGATTCGCCTGGCGAACAGGATTCGCCTTTTTTCAGGTTGCGCCGTGCCGTGGTCGAGGCGGCACAGGCCAGACACTGGGACGATGCCATCGCCCAGGCGCGCAAGCTGCTGGACATGACGCTGCCGCGTGGCAATCCTTACGAGCAGCTCGATGCTTCTGGTTTGCTCTACGCCTTGCTTTATCAGCAAGGGCAGTACGCGCAGGCCGTGTTGCAGACCGATCAGATGATGGCTCTGGCTGCAGCCGAGGACTACGACCCGGTCAGCGGTCAGATGCAGGCGCTGATACAGCGCGGTCTGACGGCCGCCATGATGGCCGGTGATCAGGGCGCACTGACTCGCTATCTGCAGGCGCTCCAGCAGGAGTCCAAGGCTTTTGCGCCGCTGTGGCAGTGGAATATGGCAGGCAAGCAACTGCACTACCAGGCAGCTCAGCTCAGCGTGCCGCTGGTGCAGGGGCGCTGGGTACTGGTCCAGCTGGAGCCGGCCCGGGATCGCAACGACTCCGCGAACCTGGAGTACGTCTATCTGAAGCCCGATGGCAGGCGCCTGCGGGTCCGCATGCGGCTCGGTTATGACGATGGTCTGAAAGACATGGACGCTGCAGCCAGGCAGAAGTCGTTGCTGCAGGAGCGCAGCATTTTTGCCGGCGAGCAGACGCCAGAGCCTGGGCTCAGGCTGCCGGCCCTGCCGTTTGCCGACGCCGTGCAAAGCCAGCAGGCCAGCCGCGAGAAAAGAGAAGAGGGGAGGCCCGACATCCTGCATCTGGGCTGGGGGCTGGTGCGCGGTAACTGGAGACTGAGCCTGCATGCCGAGCAATTGGACAGCGAGCGTGACAGCGCACTGCAGCAACTGCCCCAGCTGTGGCAGGCCATGCAATGGCCCAAAGCGCCCGAGCTGCCAACCGAGCTACCGCGCCAGGAGCGCGAGGTGAGCAATGCCTGGCGGGTCGATGACGACTGGCCCAGGGCCGGCCAACTGGCCCGCGCGGCCCTGGCCGATGCGCAGTTCCCCGCCGAGCTGGCGCGCCTGAATACGGTGGCTGGCATCTCGGCCTTCAAGGCAGGTCAGCAAGCCGAGGCCGGCCGCTATCTGGATCAGGCACTGCAGGCCTGGCCCTATGTCAGCCTGTTCAGGCTGGAGTCCGAGCTGGTGGACCTGGCCCAGCAATATGGGGCCGAGCTGGCGGCGCAGCAGGGTCGCGACGCCGATGCCGCACGACTGATGCGCCAGTACCTGCGCAATGCCGGCGGGCTGCAGAACATCTGGATGCAGGCCCAGGACCCGAAGGTGGCCGACCTGGAAAATCGGCATACCGGCATGGTGCTGCCCATGCGTGCGGCGGGTTTTCATCTGCAGGAGCCGCGGGACTCGCAGCGCATGATGTACCGCGATCTGATGACCGGACAGCTGCTGGGCCTGACCACGGGGCTGAAGATCCCCGAGTCCGACGAAGCGCAGGAAAAGCTGTTGCGTACCGCGCTGGAAAAGCAGTTCCGCTTGAAGGCGGGGAGCTTGAAGAAGCGCAGCTTCACTGCGCAGACGCGCTCCAGGGATCGCCGGCCTGAAGGTCGGCAATGGACGTTTGAAGTGAGCCCGCAGGAGAGCCGGCCGGGCGCAGCGCCCGTCAAGCATGTCGTCTTCTGGATCGTTGATCAGGGCGAAAGCCGCGCCATCCTGCGCGCCTCGGTGGCGAGCTTGCGCGAGCAAACCCGGGCCGAGCAGCTGGCGCAGGCGCTGAGCTGGTAGCTTTTTAACTATCGATTCTTATTTGATAGCTGCTTTCGAAGGCTGAGTATGTGATTGCTACTGATTTCTCTGAAATTCATCGGCAATCAGCGCCAGCCCCTGCTGGTAGCTGGTGACGGCAAACCCCGGAAATGTCTGCTTGAATTTGCTGGAGTCAAACAGATTGTCGTGGGCATAGCGGGGCAGCAGCTCTTGCAGCTCGGCCACGGGTTTGGAGATCAGGCCGGCAGCGCTCAGTGCCCAGCGGGGCAGCCTGTGATGGCGGCAAGAGCGGCCAAAGCTCTGGCTGGCCCAGTCGATCAGCTGCTTGTAGTTGGGGCGTGCATCGTCGCATGGCAGATGCCAGGTCTGGCCGTAAGCATCGGGCGTGTTGCCCAGCAAGGCCAGTGAGCGGCTGGCATCGGGGGTCCAGATCAGGGTGCGCAGACGGTCGTCTCGCACCGGGGCCAGCGGTGTCTTGCCGGCCTTGAGCCTGTCAATCACCAGAGTGTTGGTAATGCTCTGCGTCTGGGCCGGGCCGTAGAACTCGGGCGCCCGCGCGATCAGAACGGGAATCTCCCCGCGCTCCATCTCGGACAGCACCCTCTCGGCCATGGCGGCGCGCACCCGGCCTTTGCGCCCCACGGGGGCGAATGCCGTCTGCTCGGTCTGCAGTTGTGCGTCCTGCGGGTACATATAGGTGTTGTCGAAATAGACAAACGGGGCGCCCGCAGCGCGGCTGGCCGCCAGTGCGTTGTGCAGCATGGTCGGAAACTGCTGCTCCCAAAGCTGGGTATCGGGAGGCAGGCCTGCGGTGAAATAGACCACGCTGCTGCCCTGAACGGCTCTGGCTGTCTGCTCTGCATCTAGCAGGTCGGCGGCTTCGAGCAGGTCTGTGTCATGTATCTTGCGCGGCCTGCGGCTCACCAGCTTGAGCTCATCGCTGTAGTTGCGCTTG
Organism: Comamonas thiooxydans; assembly: GCF_002157685.2. Lineage (NCBI taxonomy): Bacteria > Pseudomonadati > Pseudomonadota > Betaproteobacteria > Burkholderiales > Comamonadaceae > Comamonas > Comamonas thiooxydans. Next base: position 3,766,009 of record NZ_AP026738.1, on the reverse strand, counting down.
AGTTCGCGCGCCAGCTCGGTGGCGATCTGTCCGTTGGCGCCCAATATGGTCTGCATTCCTGCTCCTTGATGAATAGCTTCACCAGCCTTGATGACCGGGAATGACGCAAGCGTAAGCTTGAAGCTTGGTTCAAGGTCAAGCGCAATTTGCGCAGGAATGACGGGCCCTCCCGCCCTGCCCGGAAAGAGCGCAGGCTTGGGCGAGGAGTAGCGCGCTCAGCCAGCAGTTGCTATTCAGTCAGCCATCTACTCACCGCTTTGCGCTCAGTTCAACTGCTGGCTATGAACCAGTCGCAGCGCCCTCTGGAATTCCTGGGCCATGGCAGAAAGTGCCTTGCCCCGTCGCGAGATCAAACCGATGCTGCGTAGTACCTGCGGCTCTACCAACGGGATGCCGCAGAGATCGGTCCCGCTGATCGCATGCTGAGGGACTGCGCCCACGCCCACCCCGCGCCGAACCAGGCTCAGCAGGCTGGGAACATGCTGAACTTCGCATACCCAATGGGGCTGGGTGACGGTGTTTGACAGAGCCTGGTCGATGAGCAGGCGATTGCCGCTGCCTTGCGCTTGAGTGACACAGTCCTGGTGTGCCAGTTCGCTCCAGCTAATGCTGCTGCGGGTGGCCAGAGGATGGTCTTTGCGGCAGGCCAGCACAAAAGACTCCGAAGCCAGTTCTTCGAAGTCGAGGTCAGGCTCGCTGGCTCCGAGATAGCCGATTCCGAAATCCACTTCGGAGCGCGCCACGGTCAGCAGGATATCTGCAGCGGGTTGGTCCAGGATGCGCAGCCGAATGCGAGAGAACTGCTTCTTGATCTGATGGATGGCGCTCGCCACCACCGTATCCACCACCGAAGGGATGCAGGCAATGGTCACCAGACCGTGCAGCCGTTCGTTGAGTTCGGTCATCCCTATCAGCGAGGCCTCCAGCTCGGCCAGCACATGCTGGGCACGAGGCAAGAAAACCCGTCCCATGGCATTGAGTTCCACTTTGCGAGTGGTGCGCTCCAGAAGCTTGAGCGACAGGGCCTGCTCCAGTTTCTCGACCCGTCTCGACAAGGCCGGTTGTGAGATGTGCAGCAACTCGGCTGCGCGTCTGAAACTGGCCAGCTCTGCCACAGCCACAAAGGCTTTGAGATCAGCAATGTCGAAATTCATTTGAAAAACGCATCAATGAGAAGATTTTTTGCAATTTACTGCATTAATTAAATCACTGATCATTCGTCCAGAACATAAGAAACGGAGACGAAATGCAAGGCTTGGGTGATTTCAGAAAAGCGTGGCTCGCCGCAGCCGCTGGATTGATGCTGGTGAATTCGGCAACAGCGCAGGGGAAGTGGCCCGAGCGGCCCATTACGCTGGTTGTTCCTTTTGTGGCGGGTGGCGGCACAGACAGCATCGCACGTGACATAGCCAGCCAGTTGTCCCACCGCTTTGGTCAGCCCGTGGTCGTTGACAACAAGGGCGGGGCTGGTGGATCCATAGGTGCGAACTTTGTGGCAAAAGCCAAGCCTGACGGCTACACGCTGCTGTTTGCAACATCCACTTTCGCGACGAACGCAGCCATTGATCCCAAGCTGCCCTACAAGCCGGAAACAGACTTTGCTCCGGTGGCAATGATCGGTCGTGGGCCTCTGCTTTTGGTAACCAACAAGGCACTGGGGGCGAAGTCGGTCGCGGATCTGCCCAAGATTGCCAAAACACGCGAAGGCGGCATCAATTACTGTTCAGCCGGCGCAGGCAGCATCAACCACCTGTCTGGCGAACTTTTCAGGCAGCAGGCGACGCTTCCAATGACGCATGTCCCCTTCAAAGGCAGCGGCCCTGCTGCGCTGGAACTGCTGGCAGGTCGTGTGGATGCATTCTTTGCCACGGTGCCGACCATTCTTCCGCACCTCAAGACCGGCAAGCTGGAGCTTCTGGCCGTCACCAGTGCTCAGCGCTCCAGCCTGTTTCCGCAGGTGCCCACCATGGCAGAAGCCGGGATCAAGGGCTATGACGTGACCACATGGTGGGGTGTGCTTGCGCCTGCCGGGGTGTCACCAGAAATCGTGAATCAGCTCAATCAGGCCGTCAATGCAGCCGCCGCCGCTGAGCCAGTGCGCTCGCGTCTCAAGCATGAAGGTGCAACGCCGATTTCCCTGAGCCCGAAAGCCTTTGCCGCCGAACTTCACGATGAGCTGGGCAAGTGGAACGCTGTGGCAAGCAAGCCTGGCATGGAGCTCTGAGCATGTTGCTATCCCACGATCCATCAGGCCTGGTGTCGAGAAGACAGGTGCTGGCTGCCATCTGCACTGGCTCTGCTGCGGCGGTCGCGAACATGGCAAGAGCGCAGGCAGGCTTTCCCGGGCGGCCAGTCACCGTCGTCGTTCCATATGCGCCAGGAGGACAGGGCGATGTATTCGCACGACTGATTTCCAACGATCTGGGCAAGGCACTTGGGCAATCTGTCATCGTTGACAACCGTCCTGGCGCCAGTGGAGCGCTGGGTACACGCATGGTGGTGCGCGCTCCCGCCGATGGCTTGACGCTGCTGCTGGGCCAGACCGGAGAGATCGCCATCAACGGTGCGGCCATGAAGAGCCCAGGCTATGACAGCCTGAAGGATCTGCAAGGTGTGGCCCTGGTTGGCGACTCTCCGCTGGTGCTGGCGGTTCCTGCCGGCGCACCATGGAAATCGCTGGACGATCTGATCGCCGCTGCCAAAGCAGCGCCAGGCAAGGTGGCATACGCTTCGTCCGGTACGGCAACGCCAGGACATCTGGCAGCAGCAGCCCTTGCAGAGGCCGCCAAAGTTCAGATGGCCCATATTCCCTACAAGGGGGCCGGCCAGGCGATCACCGACCTCATTGGAGCGCAGGTGCAGTTCTTCATGGCCAGCACGCCATCCATCCTGTCACATATCAAAGGCGGCAAGGTGCGCGCATTGGCTGTCACCGGTGTGGAGCCCATTGCGGCCCTGCCAGGGGTGCCCACGGTTGCAGAGAAATTTCCGGGTTTTGAATTCAGCCTCTGGGGGGGCTACTTCGCTCCCAGGCAGACGCCGGCGCCCGTGGTGCAACTGCTGTCGCAAAGAATCAACCAGGTCGTGCAGCAGCCTGCGTTGAAGGCACGTTTCGAGGCAGAAGGCACTTTGGTCAAAAGCTATACGCCGCAGGAGGTGGATGCTTTTGTCCGCAAGGAAATCACCAAATACCGGCAACTGGTCCGAAGCACTTCCGTATTGATCGATTAAGCGTTGAAAAAAGAGAGTTGAGTATGAAATTGGTTGTATTGCCCGGCGATGGAATCGGCCCGGAAACCATGGCCGCCACAGTGGAGGTGCTGGAGGTTGTATCTCAAAAGTTTGATCTGAATCTGGCCCTGGATCACGATGTCGCCGGCCACGAGAGCCTGCGCAAATATGGTGCGACGGTCACGCCGGAACTCCTGGCCAAGGTCAAGGCCGCTGATGGCCTGATGCTCGGCCCCATGGCCACCTACGACTTCAAGGACGAAGCCAAGGGGGAGATCAACCCCTCCAAGTTCTTCCGCAAGGAGCTGGACTTGTTTGCCAACATCCGGCCGGCGCGAACCTGGGCTGGCGTGCCACACAAGGTGGATGATTTCGATCTGGTCGTGGTTCGTGAAAACACCGAAGGCTTTTACGCAGATCGCAACATTGCATCGGGCGGCAGTGAAATGCTGATCACGCCGGATGTGGTCGTCTCTCTTCGCCGGATCACCCGCGAATGCTGCGCACGCGTGGCGCGTTCGGCCTTCGAGCTGGCCCAGCGCCGGCGCAAGCATGTCAGCATCGTCCACAAGGCCAATGTGCTCAAGCTGGGCGACGGCATGTTCATTGAAGAATGTCAGCGTGTCGCCAAGGATTTTCCAGAGATCGAAGTCGATGAATTCATCGTCGACGCGATGATGGCCCATGTGGTGCGTGCGCCTCAACGCTTCGACGTCATCGTCACGACCAATATGTTCGGTGACATCCTCTCTGATCTGACGGCCGAGCTGTCCGGCAGTCTGGGCCTGGGAGGCTCCGTCAATGCTGGCCAGCAATACGCGATGGGGCAAGCGGCTCATGGATCTGCGCCGGACATCGCAGGCCAGGACATCGCCAATCCGTTTTCGCTGATCTTGTCGGCAAGCCAGTTGCTGAACTGGTACGGTCAGCGCAGCAATGACATACGTTTTGTGCGGGCCAGCGAGGCCATCGTCACCTGTGCAGGCCAGGCTGTCGAGCATGGCGAGGCCACGCGCGATGTGGGCGGTCAGCTCGGCACGGCGGCCACAGGCCGCAAGCTGTCACAGCGTATCGCTGCGTTGACGCTGTGAAGCCAGGCAAGGCGAAGTCATGGAGGTAGTTGACCGAAGTTCGAGGACGGGTGCAGAGCCCCCGGCTTTGCGCTGCGACACGCATACCCATGTATTCGGGCTGCAGCAGCAATATCCCATGGATCCAATGCGGCACTACACACCGCACCAAGCATCTGTTCAGGCGCTGCGGCAACATTTGCAGGCCATCGGCATGCAGCGCGTGGTGCTGGTGCAGCCAAGCGTTTACGGGTTTGACAACCAGTGCCTGCTGGATGCTCTGGCCGAGCTCGGCGACAGTGCTCGTGGCGTGGCAGTAGCACCGCGCGAAGTCAGCGAGGCTCAGCTGAAGGTCTGGCATGCAGCAGGTGTGCGAGCAATCCGTGTGAACCTGCAAAGCTCGGGCAACGAAGACGTCGCCTCGGCTTGCAACGAACTCTCATACTGGAGTGAACGCGTTTGCCATCTGGGCTGGAGTATCCAGCTATACATGGCTTACCCGGTGCTGCAAGCCGTGAGCACGCATCTGAGTCGGTTGCCGGGGTCTTATGTCCTGGACCATTTCGCAATGGTGCCGTTCTCGGCAACAGCATCTCAAGATGACGGATTGCTGCTGCGGCTTGCAGAAAGTGGCCGGATATTCGTCAAGCTTTCCGCGCCTTATCGTCTGGCTGAAGCGCAATGGGCCCGCGCCTGGGCAAGACATCTGGTGAGCCATGCTCCACAGGGAGTGCTATGGGGCAGTGACTGGCCGCATACAGCCAGGGATGCTGGCGTCCCCGCCTTGGAACCTAGCCAGTTCCGCATGGTGCCCACCCAGACCATCCAGCAGGACATAGGCCGCTGGCTGATGGATGACGACGAGCAGCAACAGGTGCTGGTGAAAAATCCGGCGCGCCTGTTCGGCTGGGCTTGGGATTGAGTGCTCAATGGGGCTGAAAGTGTCCAGCACATCGGGGCGCAACCGCCTGGCTGCTTCAAAGACAAAGCGCTGGAGCGCCTTGCCAAGGGTGAGGGCTCGCGGGCAGCAGCACCTACCCAAAACATGCCCGGCATCTCAAGGCTGCCAATAGGCCCAGTCCCTTGGGTCCTTTGGCAGAGGCCATCAACCAGAGCCACCTGAGCCGCGGATTCCGCCAAGCTTCAGTGCAGCGCGGCACCCGAGGGGACGACGACACCGTACAAATCGGCAATGGTGGCCAGCGCGCTGTGGTGCAGCTGCACTGCCTCCACCTCTGCCACGGCACTGCGCAAGGGGCGCGTGGCGCAGGCATCAGCCACGATGGTCGGCTGGTTGCCGCGCAGAAAGGCTCCCTCTGCCGTGAATGTCACGCACATATGGGTCATGAAGCCGATGATGATGAGTTGCTGGCGGTCTGCTGCGTCCACCAGCTCCCCGAGATTGGTTCCCACAAAGCTGTTGGGGGCCTGCTTCACCACCACGGCTTCGCCGTTGATGGGTGCCACGCTGGCGTGAATCTGCCCGATGTCCTCCGTGATGTCGTAGGCAGAGCCCGCGCCGCCGTCATGCATCACGTGAATGATCTTTGTTCCCGCAGCACGTGCGCGGGCAAGCAGGGCTGAAGCTGCTTCCAGCGCGGGTTTCCAGCCCGTGAGTTCCATCACGCCGCGCGTGTAGGTGTTCTGGTAGTCCACCAGCACCAAGGTGGCGTTGGCCAGGGTGGCAGGCGAGGTGTCGAGGGCGTTGAGTTCTCTCAGGGTCTTGGAGGGGGTCATGGTCCGGCTTCCTTATCAATGTTGAGCGATGAAGGAATGGTAGGAATGCGGGATGATGTCTGCAATGTCATATAACATGCAGATTCAGACATTCTCTGCAGGCAGCACATGGAACGCCTCATCGTCATCGTCCTGTTCAACCAGGTGGATCTGCTGGACATGACCGGTCCCGCCGAAGTGTTCTCGCTACTCGAGCGCGAGATGGATCAGCCCACAGGCTATCGTGTGGTGCTGGCGGCCGAGACATTGGAGGCAGTGCAGACCTCCGCGGGTGTGCGCGTGCTGCCTGACACCACCTTTGCCCAGTTGGCGCGCAAGCGCATCGACACGCTGGTAGTGCCCGGCGCGGTACAAAGGAATGCGGCGCGCGAACTGCGCGCCGTGGTCGATCCGCAAGTCGTGTCGTGGGTGAAGAAGCTGGCTGCCCGCACCCGCCGCGTCACCTCTGTCTGCGTGGGCGCACATGTGCTCGCCGCAGCAGGGTTGCTGGATGGCAAGCGTGTCACCACGCACTGGTCCACCGCGCAGCAGCTGGCGGCAGAGTACCCAGCCGTTACCGTGGATGCCGAGCCGATCTTTATCCGCGAGGGCAATCTGTGGACGGGCGCGGGCCTGACAGCCTGTTTGGATCTGGCGCTGGCCCTGGTGGCAGACGACTTTGGTGAGCCAGCAGCGCAGCGTGTGGCCCGGCAGCTCGTCATGTTCCTGAAGCGGCCCGGCGGGCAGAGCCAGTTCAGCGTAGCCATAGCCCAACCTTCGACCACACGCCGCATGGACGCGCTACGCCATTACATAGCGCAGAACGTCGCCAGGCCGCTCACGCTGCCGCTGCTGGCCGAACGAATCCACGTCAGCGAGCGACAATTGGCCCGCCTGTTCAAGACCGAGCTGTGCACCACGCCTGCCGCGTATATAGAGTCCGTGCGCGTGGAGATGGCGCGCAACCGCCTTGAGACGTCTGATGAGTCTTTGGTACGCATCGCCATCGCCTGCGGCCTGAGCACCACCGATACGCTGACTCGTGCATTCCGCCGGCAACTGAACACCACGCCTGCCGAATACCGCAGCCGATTTCGCACCCATGAATGAAGAGTCCAGCCGCAGAACCGGGCAACTCATGCGAAGCTACTCCCCAAGCGAGCAAACCAGGCGTCACTGGTTCGCAGCTTGCAAGCGCTGCAGTGCAGAGTGTTTTGCTCGCTCTGGTTCGTAAAGCTTTCGGTTGAAACGGATATCGGATGCCGGGTCATGCATAGGGCGTGTCTGTCAGAGACTGGCATCAATCTCTGCATCGATACGGAAGCTCAGCGGGCGAGCAGGTATCGCAGAATTGCTTTTTGCACGGGCAGCAATAACGACTTTTGACTGTACCCGGAGAAGCGGGGGTATTGCACCGGGTCAAATGCAATCTCGCGCCCAATGGAAAATGGCGGTGTAGCAAGCAGCATGGGCATGTCCATGCAATCCAGATCGGCCACAGTAAGTGACTTAGCCATTGCTTCGGCACTGCTTGGCCAGCCATCGGTAATGACAATGTCAGCGGCTCGGGATGGAGTTGATGAAAATTCAACGTATGGCAGGGTCTCATGCAGCCGTTCATCGCAGATATGCATGATGGGCAGTTGCAGCGAGAAAGCCAGCTCGTGCCACGACCGCAGCACATTGGTTGGCGGGCCCCACAAGCAGATTCGGGCTTGCTCAATGGGCGCTATCGACCTGTCAATGTAGAAAGCGTCAGTCAGCACCTCACATGGATGCCCCAGGCTGGACATGGCATTGATTACCGGGCGTTGTGACGCAAAGGCAAACTCCGCGAGGCGCTGATGATTGGATTCCCTCACGACATAGGCATCGTAAAAAGGGTCGAGATAGCCGGCCAGATCGGCAGCTCTCTCGGGCGTTTTGAGCAAATTGGGTAACTCGACAAATGACAAGCCAAGCTCTTGAAACGCCTGGATGAAGCTTGTGCGAGTACGAATGCCGTTGCCTTCAAACGACCAGCCCACCTTGCCCTGGAGAGGTTGGCAGGGCGTATCGACGAGCGCCCAAATGGCACGCACTCGCTCAGCGTTCAGTTGCGAAAGGTCTATAAGGTTCATGACATGTCGCTCGGCGTGACTCTAGGCAGTATCTCAGAGACTTTGCCTTCAAGCGCCGCAGTCTGGCGAGCCACCCCCAAAGCCACAACTCGTCAGCAATTGTGCTTGACCGAGAGTTGCGATTGAGCTGCCGCGGGTTTCGACCTGTTGCGGCCGTTTGAGTCTTAGTGGTCAGCGCTTTCTGTTCAGCGGATGCCGCCACACATTGCACCAGCATCAAACCGCTTCAAAATGCTCCTTGACTGTATGAATGAAATCCTCCACGGCTTTGGGGCGGTGCTGGTGGGTCGGAAGAACGTAGGAACATTCAAACGGAATCATCGGAAACAAAGGGCGGCTGACCACCAGGGGATCTTTGAAGTTCGCTGCGGTGAATGGATCCACGACTGTGATTCCCAAGTTGCCTCGGACAAAATTGCAGGCTGAATAGGCAAGAGTTGTCTCAATCGGCCTTTGATAATCGATGCCGGCATCACGCAGAGCGGACTCCAACCGAGCTCGCAGTGGGTTGTTCTGGCCCAGCGAGATGATCTGTTCACCGCGCAGGTCGTGGAGATGAACCAAGTCCTGTGCGGCCAATCGATGGCCCGCTTGCATGACGCAAACGGCGGGGACACTTTTTAAAGGAAAGGTGTCGACACCCGGATATTCTGCTTGGAGTTGGTGTACGAATCCCACATCAATCTGATTTGCGGCCGCCAACTCTAAAACACTGAGTGAGTTCCTGACGTCGAGCGAAACTTCAACGCCTGGTCGCGACGCCGAATACTGGTTGATGCACTCGCACAAGACATTGAGGGCAAGGGCGCTGAGCGATGCAATTCGAAGGCGGCCAATGCGTACAGACTTGAGATCCCGCGCAACACGCTCGACTTGTTCGATGCCTCGATAGAACAAGTCGACCTCCCGGAACAGCACTTGTGCCTCAGCTCCCGGAATGAGGCGATTGCCCTCTCTGCGGAACAGACGTATTCCGATGGTCTTTTCCAGGTCCTTGATCAGTCTGCTGACCGCCGGCTGGCTCACCTGTAATCGCTCTGCCGCGACGGTCATGCTGCCTGTGAGCATCACTTTGCGGAAAGCATCTAGCTGTCTTGGGTTGAGTTCCATGCCTCCTACTGTAAGTTGTTGCGTGCTCTAAGGTGCATAACATTTTGTTATGTGCGTCAAATTGAATATGGGGTTGTGTTATGTGTTCGTGCAATTCATCATTTAGTCATTCACGGAACAACAGATACATCTGCTGTAGAAAAAATGACATCAAATACCGAAACCCTTTTGACAGATGCCCGTCTCAAGTCTCCTGCTGCTGCACGACATTTGAAATACAACGAATTACCAAAGCTTGAAGGAGAGAAGAGGAAATTCGATGAATTTATGGCGGTTGATTTAGCTCACACCACAATGCTGGTGGAGCAGGAGATTATTTCTTTCGACGCTGGGCGTGCAATATTGGAGCAGTTGCTCGCCGCTAGAAAATTGGGGCAAGAGGATTTTCCTGTCGATATCCGAAAAGGCAGCTTTTTACTGCAGATTGAATCTTTTTTATTTTCGGAAGTTGGCGAAGATATCGGTGGTCAGATGCATACCGGCCGCAGTCGCATTGACCAAGGTGCAACCGTTCGCAGGCTCTATCAGCGCAATCGCATGCTTGATGTGATTGCGCAGTTGGTCTCATTTCAGGCGGTGATTGTCGAGAAAGCTGGCAGACATGCGAGCACCATCATGCCCGGATACACCCACATGCAGCAGGCACAGCCCTGGGTTTTCGGCCACTACCTGCTCAGTTTCAGTTCTCGGCTGCACGATAGCTTCGAGCGCCTCACCCAGGCGTTTGCGCGGGTCAATCGCAACCCGTTGGGCGCAGTCGGGCTGGCGGGAACTTCCTGGCCTCTGAACCGCAGGCGCACTACACAACTGCTGGGTTTTGATGGTCTGATCGAGAATTCGAAGCTGGGTCGTGAAGCCTTCTACGGTGTTGACGCATTGAGTGCACTGTCGTTCGTGATGGCCGATCTCAATGATCTGGCGACAGACCTGCACATCTGGTCAAGCAGCGAGTTTGGTCTCGTGGAGTGCGACGACAGCTACTGCGGGACAAGCAGCATCTTTCCGCAGAAGAAGAATCCTTCAGCCCTGGAAACCATCCGCCGCGCAGCCGGCGGGTCGGTGACCTGGGTCACAACCGCACTGGCTACTTTCCGGGGCGAAGGCACGGGCGACCAGGCAATGCGGGAGCTACCGGTGCTGGATGAGGCTCTGACGACGACCGAGGCAATGCTGGACCTGTTCACCGGTGTCATGGAAACGCTCATCGTCCATGAAGATCGCATGGCCCAATCACTGGAGAGCAGCTGGTGTACGTCCAGCAACCTCGCAGACCTCATCGTGCGTGAGTGCAAGCTGTCTTTTCGCCAAGTCCATCATATTGTTGCGCGCCTTGTTCGCGACAGCTTGGCAGCAGGTGTTCCGCCTTATGAACTGACTGGTGCGATGCTTGACAAGGCCGCCGTGGATATCGGAGGAAAACCGCTGGGTCTGAGCGACGAATTTATTCAGGCGGCACTGAACCCGCGCCGTTTTGTGGAGACTCGCATAACGGATGGGAGTGTGGGCCCTGCCCAGGTGGCCAAGCTACTCGGCCAAGCGCTGACGGACAACGCAGGTGATATTGGTTGGCTGCATAGCACTAGGCTGAAGCTGGATGCTGCCAATGATGAGCTGGAGCATGCCGTCAACGAGATTGTTCAGGCCTCGATTCACGCGTGACCACCTGTCGGGCAGTGCGCCGACAGCCTGCCCTGCGCCGAGATTTTCGAATAAAGAAGACAAGAACAGCCCTGCCATACCCTCAATGGCAAATGCCTTAAACCTCAGTTGAAAACCCCATTTCCTGACCCACTGGATACTCCGATGATTAAGCACCTTGCAGCTCTCGCGGCCGTACTGACTCTTTCGTTCAATGCAGCCGCAGACACCTATCCCTCCAAGGCTATTACCCTGGTGGTGCCGTTTCCTCCAGGTGGAACCGTTAACTTGATGGGGCGCCTCATCGCAGATCGCATGGGATCACTTTTGGGCCAACCAGTGGTGGTGGACAACCGCGCGGGGGCCGGCGGTACGATTGGTGCAGCCTACGCTGCGAAAGCTCAGGCAGATGGATACACCTTGCTGATGGGCTCCATGGGGCAAGCTGTGCAGCCGCTGCTGTACAAGAAGCTGTCTTTCAACGGCAACAAGGCTTTTACGCCGGTAGCCACCTTTGCCACGGTGCCAAATGTTCTGGCCGTATCCACTAACACTCCTGCGAAGAATCTCTCCGAGTTCGTGGCCTATGCAAAGGCCCACCCAGGTGGCCTGAACATGGCGTCCGCAGGTATCGGCTCCATCAATCATCTGACAGGTGAGATGTTCGAGAGTCGTGCGAACATCAAGCTGACCCATATTCCTTACAAGGGGGCGTCGCCAGCCACCACAGATCTGCAGGCAGGGCAGGTCAACGTTCTATTTGCGAACCTGCCCAATGTTCTGCCGTTCGCCAAGAGTGGCAAGGTGCGGTTGCTGGGAATCGCATCGGACAAGCGCGCGGCCGCTATTCCAGAAGTTCCCACATTTGCCGAGGGTGGTGTGAAGGATGTGGTTGTTGAATCCTGGTATGGAATCATGGCTCCGGCTGGAACTTCGCCTGCCATCGTCAAGAAGCTCCAAGATACGATCCTGGCGATTGCACATGAGAAGGATTTTGTGGCTCATCTGGCTGAGCAGGGTGCATATCCGTATCCCAACAATGCGGCCGACTTCGCCAAGCTGATGGATATGGAAGTAAGGCGCTGGACCGGGATCATCCAGAGCGCGAAGATCTCAATGGACTAACTAAGCCTCAGTCATCCCCTCCAGGCCCGTCAGTCTGACGGCGCAAGCTGGCGGTTATGGAGGTAGACGGGTACAACTCGATATGGCAGACCGTGAATTAATTGTTCCACCGATGATGCAATCCATAGTGGAGCGTGCGGGGTATGTGCCGGCCGTGAAGGTCGGCGCTACCGTTTTCTGTGCCGGGCAGGTTGGGCGCACCATTGATCTAGAAGTGATTGGTGATCCCGAGGCGCAATTTCTGGCCTGTTGGGAGAATCTGCGCGCAGTGCTGGAAGCGGCAGGATGCACATTTGAGGATGTGGTTGATATGACCACCTACCATGTGCAGATGAGCAAACATATGCCCGTGTTTCGCGCGGTGAAGAATAGGGTTTTTCCACGCGGCACCTGCGCATGGACGTCAATAGGCGTTGCTGAACTCGCACATCCAGGCTTGCTGGTCGAGATCAAGTGCATGGCGGTAAAGCGAGAGTGGGAGCCAGCAGCGCCCTTGGCTGCAGAGCGGACTTCTGCCTGAGGCTTGAAGTATTGAACTGGAAAAGATGGTGGCCAGAACTTCAGGTTCTTCAGGCACTTGATGTCACAGCAGCGGATCAAGCAATGGCATTGGGTGTCTTAGCGAACGCTGACATACATCGCAAGCGAATTGCTTGGATGACAGGCGAAAACAGTCGCATAACCCGATTTCCTCAATGGCCGATCAACGACACTCGCAGATCGGCCCTAGTTCGCGCTTGCTTGGGCCTGGCCTTGCCGGAACCTAAGGAGGAGTGTACTGAGCTTGATCCTCGAAGTTCATTGACCACTCAGGCGCTTGCCAAATGACACTGCATAGGCCTGCGAGCGAAAGCGGAGCACCGGATCATTGGTGGGCGCAATGCCGTCGGCCATCACCATCGGATCAAAGTTGACCGGCTCGCACAAGCCTCCTTTCTGAGTCGAAGCGCTCGTGATCGTCAAGGTGCCAGCCTTGAACTCAGGTCGCTGTGCGGGCCATGATTGCGTGGGGTCGTCCTGCGGATCACCCGGCTGCCCGACTGTCACCAGCATGTCCCAGCGAGCCGGTTTTTTCGATGTGCTGCTGATCAAGGCAGTTTCCAGAAAGTCCGTCCCAGCCGTCTTCAGCGCCTCGTTGCTTAGCGGTTTCTCCCCTTCCTGCGGTACGAAGCGCCAGCGCACCAGAGTCACCTTGTCCTGTGCATTGATGAACTTGAAGGTGTGAATGCCAAAGAATGCGCTGCGGGTGTAGCTGTCGGGAGGGTTGTGGCTGGCCAGGTATTGCGCCTGAGCCAGGCTGTCAGGATGGGAGGCCCGAAATGCTTTGAGCTTTTCCGGATCCGGCTTGCCGGTGGCCGGATCGGGGCGCTGAGCTTCGGTCAAGTCCAGAAACGTTCCGGGGTGGGCGGCACCAAACATGGGGGTGTTCAACATGGACATCTGGTGCAACTGGCCCTTGGGGAGCTTGAATTGCAAGGCCATTCCACGCGCGCTTTGGGCAACATCTGGAACCTTGGGGTTTCCTCCTGCCAGCGAGAAGCGCGCAATCACCGCAACGGCTTGGCCGGAAAACAGTGCGGAGCGTGAGTAGCTGGCAGCCTCGGCGGTAGCGGTGAACTCGCCCACTGCGCAGCTCCCCTTGATGTGATTGCGGCGCTCTCCCTGATGCACGCCAAAGGTCGCTTCCAGGGCCTGGACCACCCGCGGTGCCGTCACTTCCTGCTCGGCTGCCAGGGTGAACGCCGGCGGCACCACCATGACACAGCTCAGCGCGAGCTTCATTTTTCTGAACTTCATTGTTTCTTCCTCTTGATGATCCAGGCTTGAGTTCTCAGGGTTTGGCGATGTGCCAGCTGTTGTTGAGCAATCCATCTCCTGTTCTGTCTTCGGGCTTGGCATCCTTGGCCCAGTAATAGAGAGGACGGCCCTTGTAGGCCCATTGCTGATCACCGTTGTCGCGGACAACCAGGCTCCAGTCACCGGTAGCCGTCGCACCCGGGGCCACCATCAGAGGCGGCCAGTTCGTGGCGCAGCCGCCGTTGCATACGCTCTTGCCGGATCCGGCGGCATCCTTGTCGAAGACATAAAGCGTCATCTGGTTGGGGCCCACGAGCACACCATTCATGGCAGAAGCCGGCGTCTGCGCCTGGGCGGCAGTTGTCACGGCGCAGGCCGCCAGGAACACCGAGGTGAGGGTGGCGAAGGAAGCGAGACGGGTCATGGAGATCTCCTTGAGGTTGACCTGCTGTAAACAGTTCAAGGGCGCTGTTTATTCCATTGAAATCTCTGGCCGTTCATCCTCCGAGACTGCCCGGGCAGAAATCGTCGTACTGCGCGCAAGGCGATCTGACCATTGGTATCCGATAGGGATCGGTGCTTCCACTTCTTGACGCATAGGCTTCGCCAGCCTCAACGACCGGGAATGGTGCAGGCGTGAGCTTGAACTCTGGTTCAAGGTCAAGCGCGGATTGCGCGAGAATGACGCACATGAAGATCGGAGAACTCGCCCAGCGCACAGGTCTTGCCGCATCGCGCATTCGTTTCTACGAACGCATCGGCCTGCTGGGCATTGCCCAGCGCCAGGCCAACGGCTATCGCAGCTATCCCGAAGAGGCGGTGCTGGCGCTCAGGCTGATTGCCACGGCGCAGCGGGCCGGCTTCAGCCTGCAGGAGCTGCGCTAGCTGCTGCCAGAGGATCTGGAGCAGTGGCAGCATGACGAGTTGCTGGACACGCTGCGTCGCAAGCTGCAGAGCATCGATCTGATGCTGGCACAGCTGACGCAAAATCGCGCCGAACTGGGCGAGCTGATCGCACAGATCGAGGCCAGACCCGAAGACATGGACTGCGCCGGCAATGCAAGGCGCGTGCTGTCGCAAATGCGCTTGCTGGGGCGGGATGAGGAGGCGGCTGGCCGGCCCGCTCAGCCCAGCAACTGAGCCACCTGCAGGGCAGTGGCCCGGGCCGACTGCGGGTTCTGCCCGGTCACCAGCCTGCCGTCCGTCACGACCTTGGAGACAAAGGGCAGCCAGGCTTTCTCATATTGGGCACCGCGCTGGCGCATCAGCGCTTCGGCGTTGTACGGCACTTTGCCGGCCACGCCGGCCAGCTTTTCCTCCAGCCAGGAAAAGCCAGTCAGCCGGCGCCCGGCGACCAGCAGCGAGCCATCGGACAGACGGGTTTCTAGCAGACCGCAATAGCCGTGACAGACCGAGGCAACGACGCCACCGCGTTCATGGATGTCGCGCGTGATGCGCTGCAGCCCCTGCGAGGATGGAAAGTCCCACATCACTGCATGGCCGCCGGCGAAATAAATGGCATCAAAGTCTTGCGCGTCCATGGCATCAGGGGCGGCCGTATTGGAGAGCAGGGCCATGCGCGCTGCATCCGCCAGCCATGCCCTGGCCGTGGTATCCCGGTTCGGCCATTTCAGCGAGCGCGGCTCCAGCGGCGAGCGGCCGCCAAGCGGGCTGACCAGGTGTTGCGCGTAACCCCGCCGTGCAAAGACCTCCCAGGCATGGCTGAGCTCCGACAGCCACAGGCCGGTGGGTTCGGCAGGGTCATCGTAGTGGGCGACGTTGCTGACGACGTGAAGAATGCGACGGGGCATGGGGAGTCTCCTGTGGCTCCCAACTTAAGCTTGAAGTGCAGTTCAATGTCAAGCATGCAGTGTGCCCGAGGTATTCCTGTTTTGATAGCTTTTATCGCTTTGTGAGTAAGGAATTGAGCTGGTTTTTATTGATATTTTCCGAGCCGCGCTGCCAGCCATCCCGCTTTGTGATGGGGGCTGGCCCCAGCCAGGCTGCCGAGGTTTGCTTTATGCGTTAAGTTTCAAGCTGCTGTCCCTGAGTGTGTGCATGCTTGGCGGACCTGAGTTTCCCGGATTTGTCTTGAAAGGTGCCCATGGTGCACAAGCGTTCTCTTGTAAAAGCCCTGGCGGTTGCCGCCCTGGCACCTGCCGCATTGCTGGCCCAGGCCCAGGATCTGGCCGTGACCGTCGGGGTGACGGCCGGCCCCCACGCCCAGATTGCCGAAGTGGCCAGGCAGGTTGCCGCCAGGCAGGGCCTGAAGGTCAGGCTGGTGGAGTTTGGCGACTTCATCCAGCCCAATGCGGCGCTGTCCGCCGGTGATATCGACGCCAACATCTATCAGCATCAACCCTTCCTCGATGCCCAGAACAAGGACCGTGGCTACAAGCTGGTGCCCGTGGCCAAGGCCGTGAACCAGCAAATGGGCGTGTACTCCAGGAAGGTCAGGAAGCTGGCCGACCTCAAGAGCGGCGCGCGCGTGGGCATTCCCAACGACCCCACCAATGGCTCGCGTGCCCTGATGGTGCTGGCCAAGCAGGGATTGATCACGCTCAAGGCCGATGCCGGTGCGCGTACCTCCGTGCTCGACATCACGGCCAACCCCGGAAAGCTCAGGTTTGTCGAGCTCGAAGCCGCCCAACTGGCCCGCGCCCTCGATGATCTGGATGCGGCGGCCGTCAACAGCAGCTACGCCGTGGCAGCCGGCCTGTCTCCCCAGGGCGATTCGCTGGCGCTGGAAGATGTGAACACGCCTTATGTGACCGTGCTCATCGTCACGCGTGCCGGCCATGAAAACAGCAAAGGCCTGCAGGCCTTTGTGAAGGCCTACCAGTCACCCGAGGTCAAAGCCTTTGTGGAAAAGACCTTCAAGGGTGCTTACACAACCGCATGGTGAGCGCATGAATCAGCCCTGGAATCAACTGGACGCGGCGCTGTTCGAGCGCGCCAAGACCTTGCTGGACGAGGAATGGCTGCGCCGTGATGCCGATCTGGCGCCGCTGCTGCCTGTGGTGCTGGAGCGCGGCGTGGGCCAGGATTGGCACAAGGCCGGCACTTTTCGCCACCATCTGGCAGGCGTGGCGCGCTCTCTGGCGCTGTGGCAGCAACCCAGGCAGGTGCGCCAGCTGGGTCTCTTACACAGCGTCTACGGCAATGCCTTTGTCGATCTGGTCAAGTTCGATGCCGGCAATGAGCGCGAGCAGCTCAAGCGCCTGGTCGGGGAGCAGGCCGAGCGTCTGGTCTATCTGTTCTGCACCATGAGCCGTACCCAGTTCGTGCAAAAGCTGCTGGCGGGCGAGCTGGGAGCCGACGGCAGCCTGCAGATCGAGCGCAACGGCCCCGAGCCGCGCGAGACCATCAGGCTCACGGCCTATGAAGTGGCTGTGTTCGCGATCGTCAGCATGGCCGACAGCATGGAGCAGTGGTTCAGCTGGCAGGAAGACATCTATTCGCGCTTCCCGGCCGTGGACCACAGCCGTCAGCAGGCCGTGCACTGGGCGGCGTCGCTGTGGCCCGGCCCCATGCGCCCCAGCAGCCGTATGCTCAGCCAGATCAGCGGCCTGGGCCGGGCGCTGCAGCATCCTGTGCTCAAGACCCAGCTGCCGCTGCCGCCGGTGTTTGCGAACTGCAGTCAGCTGCTGAGCGCGGGCAACGAGGCTGCGGCCGTGGCGCTGTACTGGTCGGTGATCCAGCTCGATCAGCCGCTGGTCGATCTGGACGCTGCCACCGCCACGTTGGAGCAGGCCGTGGCCCTCAACCCCTGGGTGGGCGAGCCGCAGATGGTGCTGGCCCAGCTGTACCTGAGCGCGGGCCGCAACACCGATGCGGCCAGGGCCGCAGAGAGCGCGCTGCAGTGCTTTTGCACCTGGGGCAATGCCTGGGACAAGCGCGTGCAGTGGGATGCCTGGATCGCCTGGACGCGTATCTTGCTGCAGTCGGCCCGGCAGGGCAGCTGGCCTGCTCGGCTGGACAAGCTCAACAATATGGCGCTGAATCAGATCTGAACTGGATCTGAATTGATAGCTGTCAGCGCTTGATACATAAGCGCTGTAGGCTGTTTTAAGCGTGAAAAAAGCCCCAAGGCTTTGCGCCTGGGGCTTTTTGTTGGCAAGCAGCCGTGCTTACTTGGTGCCGAAGATACGGTCGCCTGCATCACCCAGGCCGGGCAGGATGTAGCCATGGCTGTCCAGCTCGCGGTCCACGGCGGCGGTATAGATGTCCACATCGGGGTGGGCGGCCTGCATGGTCTTCACGCCTTCGGGGGCGGCCAGCAGGCACATGAACTTGATGGACTTGGGCGCGCTCTTGTCCTTGAGCTGCTGCACGGCCGCCACGGCCGAGTTGCCGGTCGCCAGCATGGGGTCGACCACGATCACGTCGCGCTCGCCCATGTTTTCGGGCATCTTGTAGTAGTACTCGACGGGCTTGAGGGTCTCGGGGTCGCGAAACAGGCCGATGTGACCGATGCGCGCGCCGGGCACCACGTTGAGCATGCCGTCCAGGAAGCCGTTGCCTGCACGCAGAATGGAAACCAGCGCCAGCTTCTTGCCGTCAATGACCTTGCCCATGGTTTTTTCCATGGGGGTTTCGATCTCGACATCCTGCAGCGGGAAGTCGCGTGTCAACTCATAGGCCATCAGCGTGGACAGCTCGCCCAGCATGCGGCGAAAGCTGTTGGTCGATGCTTCCTTGCGGCGCATCAGCGTCAGTTTGTGCTGGACCAGAGGGTGGTCGATCAAATGCAGAGTGCTCATGTTCTTGGTCTTTGTGGTGAAGGCAGGCAGGCCCGCTTGTGGCGGACTCGTGCTTGCAAAAAATGGGATCAGGCGGATGCGGGCCGGGCCGCAACGGACGCTATTTTCGCTGTCACTCGGACAGCAGGCTGGCAAAACGCTCTAAATCCACATTGCCGCCGCTGATCACGATGCCCACGCGCTTGCCCTTGAGCGGCAAACCACCGTGGATGGCGGCTGCCAGAGACAGCGATCCCGTAGGCTCGACCACGATTTTCATGCGCTCGGCATAAAAGCGCATGGCCTGGACCAATTGCTCGTCGTTGACGGTAAGAACTTCGTTCACTCGCTGCTGGATGATGGCAAAGGTCAGATCGCCAGGCGCCTGGGTCTGGGCACCGTCGGCAATGGTGCGCGGCGTATCGATCTTGACGATATGGCCGGCGCGCAGCGACTGCTGCACATCGTTGCCGGCCTCGGGCTCGACGCCGATCACCTTGCATTGCGGCGCCAGGGCGTTGGCGGCCAGCAGGCTGCCGGAGAGCAGGCCGCCGCCGCCCAGGCAGACAAACAGATAGTCCAGATCCGGCACTTCCTCCAGCAGTTCCTTGACCGCCGTGCCCTGGCCGGCGATCACGTCGCGATGGTTGTAAGGCGGGATCAGTGTCATGCCGCGCTCGGTCGCCAGCTTGTGGGCGATGGCTTCGCGGTCTTCGGTGAAGCGGTTGTAGGTGACGACCTGGGCGCCATAGCCGCGCGTGGCCGCCATCTTGGAAGCCGGTGCATCCTCGGGCATGACGATCAGGGCTGGCATGTCCAGCAACTGGGCCGCCTGGGCAATCGCCTGGGCATGGTTGCCGGAGGAAAAGGCCAGGGCGCCGCCCTTGCGCTGCTCGGGCGTGAACTGCGCCAGAGCGTTGTAGGCGCCGCGAAACTTGAAAGCGCCTATGCGCTGCAGGTTCTCGCATTTGAAGAACAGGCGCGCGCCCAGCTGTTCGTCCATGGTGCGGCTGGTCAGTACCGGCGTGCGATGGGCTACGCCCTGCAGGCGCTGGGCAGCGGCCACGACATCGTCATAAGTGGGCAGGGGGGCGGTGTTTGTGCTCATGGCAGGACAGGCTGAGGTGGTGACTGAACCCATGATAACGGCGCGTACTCCACTTCAACCCGAATCGCTGCGTAGTCGCTTGGCTCCATGTCGATGGCGCTCAGCGGGCCATCGAAAAGATAGAGGAATACGAGCAGAAAAGGCATGTAGCCCTTTATTGGAAAGGGATGATGGCTATTCAATCAGGAGCGATCGCCCACTTTGGGCAGCGCTGGTGCAAAAGCCTGCAGCGGCTCCAGCGGGGGGAAGTCGCCGGCGCGCTTGGCCTGCATGGCACCCACGGCCTCCATGACATGGCGGTTGCTCCAGATGCCGCTCTGCACCCAGCCCATCTGCTGCAGCGAGTCGCTCACGCTGTGGTCGCGTGCGTAGTTGATCACCTGCTTGCTGCCCCAGATGGCCACGGGCGGCTTGGCCGCAATCTCGCGCGCGCAGGCGAGAGCTGCTGTGACGGTGGCTTCGGGCGTGTCGTAGACGGCGTTGACCAGACCGTGGCTGGCGGCCTCCTGCGCAGTCATGCGGCGGCCGGTGTAGGCCAGCTCCTTGACGATGCCCAGCGGCATCAGCTTGGGCAGGCGCTGCAGACTGCCCAGGTCGGCGGTCATGCCGATATTGATCTCCTGCACGCAGAAAAAGGACTCGGCGCTGGCATAGCGTATGCAGGCTGTGGCCACCAGGTCCAGCCCACCGCCCACGCAGGCGCCCTGAATGGCGCAGATCACCGGCATGCGCAGGGCTTCGATCTTGTTGAAGGTGGACTGCAGCTGGGCCAGGGTGTCGATGATGGCGGCGCGGCCCTCGGGCGTGCGGTCGTTGGGCGCAAAGGCGGGGTCGGCAAAGGTCTCGAGTGCCATGCCGGCGCAAAAATGCTTGCCCGTGCTGCTGATGACCAGCGCGCGCGACTGGCCGCTGCGCTGCAGCGTATCCAGCACCAGGTCCAGCTCCTGCCAGAACCTGGGGTTCAGGGTGTTGAAGGCATCGGGGCGGTTGAGCACCAGATGGGCGATATGGTCGACCAGGTCCAGGCGAAAGCTGCTCAGACCGGCGGTCAGCAAGGTGTCGTCAGAGGTGTGGGGCATGCCGCATGGTGTCTTGCGGCGCCTGGCGGGCCAGTCACAAGCGTGACTGCCCCGGGCAAACCGGGGTGGCCGGCCGGCATGCCCCTGCCGGCTCAGGCCGTCAGCGCCGGTGCTCTGTCTGCGGCCTGAACCTTGAACACGGACACCATGCCGGTCAGACGCTGGGCCTGGTCGCTCAGCGAGACTGCGGCCGCCGTGGATTCCTCGACCAGGGCGGCATTCTGCTGCGTCATCTGGTCCAGGTTGGTCACGGCCTGGTTGACCTGGCTGATGCCGTCATGCTGCTCCATGGCGGAGGCACTGATCTCGCCAATCATGTCCGAAACCTTGCCGACGCTGCTGACGATTTCCTCCATCACGCGCCCCGCCTGGGAAACCTGGTCTGCGCCTTCCTGGGCGGCATCCACGGACGTGGTGATAAGCGCCTTGATCTCCTTGGCGGCCTCGGCACTGCGGTGGGCCAGGGCGCGCACTTCGCCGGCGACCACGGCAAAGCCCCGGCCTTGTTCGCCGGCGCGTGCGGCCTCGACTGCCGCGTTGAGGGCCAGGATATTGGTCTGGAAGGCGATGGAGTCGATCACGCCGATGATGTCGGAGATGCGGTGCGCGCTGTCGCTGATGCGTCCCATGCTGCTGACCACGGACTGAACCACATGGCCGCCGCGCTGGGCGACCTGTGCGGCATTGCCTGCCAGATGGTTGGCCTGGCGGGCGGTGTCCGAGGCCTGGGCGACGGTGGCGGTCAGCTGTTCCATGCTGGCCGCGGTTTCCTCAAGATTGGCGGCAGTCTGCTCGGTGCGTGCAGACAGGTCATGGTTGCCGGTGGCGATTTCGGCCGATGCGGTGCTGATGGAGTGCACGCTGGTGCGTACATCGGCCACCAGGCTGCGCAGTTGAGCTGCCATGGTCGAGACGGAGCTCAGCAGGCGGCCGAACTCGTCATGGCGGTCGTTGCTGGCGGTTACCGTGAGATCGCCCTGTGCAATGGCCTGGGTCAGCTCCACGGCTTCATTCAAAGGCTGGGTGATGGAGCGGGTCAGGGCCAGTGCCAGGCCCAGTGCGGCGGTCAGTACCAGGGCCTGTACCGCCCAGGACAGCCAGATCGCTTTTTGCTGGTCTTGCTGCAACTGAAGGCTGGCTGCGTCGCGCTGCTGTTCCTGCAGCTTCACAAAGTCCTGCAGCGAATCGACATAACGGCCGATGGCGCCCAGATACTGCAGGCGGATGAAGTCGCGCATGGCTTCGATATCGCCGGTCAGCTTGATCTCGCGTGCCTGCTTGTTCAGCGCCAGAACTTCGGCGCGCACGGCTGCGATCTTCTGCAGGGCAGCCTTGTCGGCATCGCTTTGAGCCAGTTTGATGACCTGTGCCTGCAGCGCCCCATTGACGGCCACGCCTTCGCTGACACGCTCGTCCATGCGCTGGGTCAGCGCTTCGTCGGTGGTCATGTTGCTGGTGAGCACGCGTTCGCCCGTGGTCTCGGTCGCACCTTTCCACTGAAGGGCGAGATTGATGCGATTGTCATAGTCGGTCAGGGTCTGCATGCCGGCCTGCAGGGCCTGGGTGGACGAGTGCTGGTTCCATAGCGAGACGGCCAGCATCATGGTCAGAAGCCCGCCCAAAGTGCACCACAGCTTGGTGGATACACGCCATTGATTGAATTGCATTGGCTGAAAATTTGCAAAAGCACTGCCCGGCCCGAGCGAACTGGTGGTCTGCGGCAAGACTGGGCAGCGTGGTTAGCGTAGAGGAAAGAAGCAGCTGTGCCTGCCGGCAGCAGCACATGTCCAAGAGACTGGCGGTTGGCACCAGGGATGGATTTATTATGTATCGACATAATGACTGCCGCCTTGAGCGTTTTCTGTCCGGCGGGCATAAAAAAGGCCTGCTGAAGCAGGCCCTTGGAGCGAGTGGGCGCGTTGGGCTCAGCGCTTCTTGTTGCCCAGAATGCCGCCCAGCACGCCGCGCAGAATCTCCTTGCCCAGGCTGTTGCCCACCGTGCGCACCGTGGACTTGGCCATGGTCTGCACCAGACCGTCGTGCTGGCCGCCGCGCGGGCCGGTACGGCCGAACAGCAGCTCCTTGAGTCCGTCCATCATGGAGTCTGTGGTACTGGCTTGCTGGGTCGAGTCTGCCGCTGTGGCAGCGGCAGGGGCGTCACCGGGCTTGGCAGGTGTGGCGCTCGCAGTACGGTCGCGCAATATTTCGAAGGCCGACTCGCGGTCCACGGCTTTCTCATAGACGCCGGCGACCAGGGAACCCTCGATCAGCGCCTTGCGCTGCTCGGCCGTGATGGGGCCGAGCTGGCTGCCGGGCGGAATCACGAACACGCGCTCGGTCACGCTGGGACGGCCTTTTTCGTCGAGGAAGCTGATCAGGGCTTCGCCCACGGCCAGCTCGGTGATGGCGGCGGCAATATCCAGGCCCGGATTGGGGCGCATGGTGGAGGCGGCCGAGGCCACGGCTTTCTGGTCGCGCGGGGTGAAGGCGCGCAAGGCGTGCTGCACGCGGTTGCCCAGCTGGCCGAGCACGCTGTCGGGAACGTCCAGCGGGTTCTGGGTGACGAAGTACACACCCACGCCCTTGGAGCGCACCAGGCGCACGACCAGTTCGATGCGTTCGATCAGCACCTTGGGTGCATCGTTGAACAGCAGGTGGGCCTCGTCAAAGAAAAACACGAGCTTGGGCTTCTCGGGGTCGCCGATTTCCGGCAGTTGCTCGAACAGTTCGGACAGAAGCCAGAGCAAAAAGGTCGAGTACAGGCGCGGCGCATTCATCAGCTTGTCGGCCGCCAGCACGTTGATCACGCCCATGCCGTTGGCATCGGTCTGCATCAGGTCGTTGATGTCGAGCATGGGCTCGCCAAAGAACTTGTCGCCGCCCTGGCTTTCAATGGTCAGCAGGCCGCGTTGTATGGCTCCCACGCTGGCCGAGCTGATGTTGCCGTACTGGGTGGTGAACTGCTTGGCGTTGTCGCCCACAAAGTTCAGCATGGCGCGCAGGTCCTTGAGGTCCAGCAGCAGCATACCGTTGTCGTCGGCGATCTTGAACACCAGATTGAGCACGCCCATCTGGGTCTCGTTCAGGTTCAGCATGCGGCCGATGAGCAGCGGGCCCATGTCCGAGATGGTGGCGCGCACGGGGTGGCCCTGCTCGCCGAACACATCCCACAGCGTTGCAGGGCAGGCCAGGGGCTGGGGCAGCGTCAGGCCGCGCTCCTTGAGCGAGGTGGCCAGCTTGCCTTCGATCTTGCCGGCCTGGCTGATGCCGCTCAGGTCTCCCTTGACGTCGGCCATGAAGACCGGCACGCCGATCTGCGAGAAGCTTTCGGCCAGTTTTTGCAGCGTGACGGTCTTGCCGGTACCGGTTGCGCCGGTGATCAGGCCATGCCGATTGGCCAGTCCGGGCAGCAGGACACATTCTGTGGCAGAGTGCTGGGCAATCAAAAGGGGTGAAGCCATTTCGGGTTTCCTCTGGGGGGGCATGCAGTCAAAAGTAAAATCGCTCCCGCTAGGTTAAATCAAATATCAAAGGATTCCCTGTGGCAGGACACAGCAAATGGGCCAACATCCAGCACCGCAAGGGTCGCCAGGATGAAAAACGTGGCCGCATCTGGACGCGCATCATTCGTGAAATCATGGTTGCCGCCCGCCAGGGTGGGGGCGATCTGAGCGCCAACCCGCGTCTGCGTCTGGCGGTGGACAAGGCCAAGGCAGCCAATATGCCGGCCGACAATATCAAGCGCAATATCGACAAGGCCACCGGCAACCTCGACGGCGTGACCTACGAGGAAATCCGTTACGAAGGCTATGGCATCGGCGGCGCGGCCATCATTGTGGACACAATGACGGACAATCGCGTACGTACGGTGGCCGATGTTCGCCACGCATTCAGCAAGTACGGCGGCAATATGGGTACCGAAGGCTCGGTGGCCTTCCAGTTCAAGCATGTGGGTCAGATCATGTTTGCCCCCGGTACGGACGAAGAAAAAGTCATGGAGATCGCGCTGGAAGCTGGTGCCGAGGATGTGATCACCGATGACGAAGGTGGCATCGAGGTGCTGACGGCACCCGGCGACTTTGAAGCCGTGCGTGATGCACTGCAGGCTGCCGGCTTTACCACCGACATGGCCGAGGTGACCATGCGCCCCGAAAATACAATCGCTCTTGAAGGCGATGATGCAGCTCGCATGCAGAAGCTGCTGGACATGATTGAAGACTTGGATGACGTTCAGGACGTCTACCACAACGCAGAACTATGAAAATTCTTGTGATTGGCGGCGGTGGCCGTGAGCACGCTCTGGCGTGGAAGTTGGCCGAATCGCCCAAGGCGACCAAGGTCTATGTGGCTCCCGGTAACGGTGGCACTGCCCTGGCTGGCGGCAAGCTGGAGAACCTCAACATCACTGATGTGAAGGCTCTGCGCGAATGGGCTCAGGCCGAAAAGATTGCCGTGACCGTGGTGGGGCCCGAGGCTCCGCTGGCGGCCGGTGTGGTCGATGAGTTCCGTGCCCACGGACTCAAGGTCTTCGGCCCGACCAAGACTGCAGCGCAGCTGGAGTCTTCCAAGGCCTTTTCCAAGGACTTCATGGCGCGCCACAGCATTCCCACGGCGCAATATGAAACCTTCACCGACGCCGTCGCGGCCCACGCCTATGTGGATCGCCTGGGTGCTCCCATCGTTATCAAGGCCGACGGCCTGGCGGCCGGCAAGGGAGTGGTTGTGGCCATGTCGCTGCAGGAAGCCCATGATGCCGTGGACTTCATGCTGGTGGACAACAAGTACGGTGTCCAGCACAACGAAGGCGGTGCACGCGTCGTGATCGAGGAGTTCCTCGAAGGCGAGGAAGCCAGCTTCATCGTGCTGTGCGACGGCAAGAACGTGCTGGCGCTGGCGACCAGCCAGGACCACAAGCGCCTGAAGGATGGCGACCAGGGCCCCAATACCGGCGGCATGGGCGCTTATTCGCCTGCGCCCGTGGTGACTGCCGATGTGCATGCCCGCGCCATGCGCGAGATCATCCTGCCCACCATCCGCGGCATGGAAAAAGACGGCGTACCTTACACCGGCTTCCTGTACGCAGGTCTGATGATCGACAAGGCCGGTCATCTCAAGACACTGGAATTCAACTGCCGCATGGGCGATCCGGAAACCCAGCCCATCATGATGCGCCTGAAGAGTGATCTGGTGGACGTGATGCTGGCTGCCTGCGAAGTCAAGCTGGACCAACTGGAACTGCAATGGGATCGCCGCACCGCATTGGGCGTGGTCATGGCTGCTGCCGGCTACCCCGAAGACCCGCGCAAGGGCGATGTCATCACGGGTCTGCCCGCCGCAGCCGACGATGCCATGGTCTTCCATGCCGGCACCCAGCTGGGCGATGACGGCCAGCCCGTGACCAGCGGTGGCCGCGTGCTGTGTGTGACCGTACTGGCCGACAGCGTCAAGCAGGCGCAGCAGAAGGTCTATGACGTGGCACGCGGCATCCATTTCGATGGTGCCCAGTATCGCCGCGACATCGGCTTCCGCGCCGTCAAGAAAGCCGACTGATGACCCAGGCATCCTCAACTTCCGTGGCTGATCAGCTGCCTGCGGCCGAGGTGCGTGAGTACCTGATGGGTCTGCAGACCCGCATCACCGAGGCGCTGGAAGCGATCGAAGGCGAGGGTGGTGCGCGGTTTCTGTCAGATGCCTGGCACAAGGAGCCAGGCGAGAAGCTGCAAGGCAACGGCGTCACCAAGATCATGGAGGGCGGGCGCGTGTTCGAGCGCGCAGGCTGCGGTTTCTCGCATGTGCGCGGGCCACAGCTGCCGCCTTCGGCCACACAGCACCGGCCCGAGCTGGCAGGGGCACCGTTCGAGGCCATGGGCGTGTCGCTGGTGTTTCATCCGCGCAACCCCCTGGTTCCCACGGTGCACATGAATGTGCGCATGATTTCGGCCGGCCATGAGGGGCAGCCCAAGACCTGCTGGTTTGGCGGCGGCATGGATTTGACGCCGGTCTACGGCTTTGAGGAAGATGCCGTGCATTTCCACCAGACCTGCCGCGATGCGCTGGCAGCGTTTGGCGAGCCGCTCTATCCACGCTTCAAGCAATGGTGCGACGAGTACTTCTTTCTCAAGCATCGCAACGAGCAGCGCGGCATTGGCGGCATCTTCTTCGATGACTTCAGCGAACTGGGACAGCAGCAGAGCTTTGCCATGCTGCGCTCGGTTGGCGATGCCTTTCTGAAGGCCTATCTGCCCATCGTGGAACGCCGCCGGAATGCGGAGTACACGCAGCAGCAGGTGGATTTCCAGCGCTACCGTCGTGGCCGCTATGTGGAATTCAACCTGGTCTGGGACCGGGGCACGCATTTCGGCCTGCAGTCCGGCGGCCGCACGGAGTCCATCCTGCTGTCCATGCCCCCTCATGCGGACTGGAGCTATCAGCGTGAGGATGCGCCCGGTACGCCCGAGCGCGATCTTCTCGAGAAATTCCTGATTCGCCGTGACTGGCTCTGAGGCGCAGGCCTCTGTCCGGTAGGCCGGATTCCCCCTGTTGATCGGGCATAAGGCCCTGTCAGCAGGGAAATTTTTAGAAAACTATAATTTCCATAGCTGGATGCGCGCTATCGACTGGCGCGTCAACCTTTTTCAATGCGTGAAGAGCACAGGCCCTGGCGGTCTGGACGCCTATGTCAACCCAACCCTGATACGGGTGTGGCGCGGCACACGCTATATTGATCCCATCATTTACTGATTCCATCGCCTGATGACCACCTCCACCAAATCGGATTCCGCAGCCAAGCGCGACGTCACCAAACTCCAGCGAGCCATTGTTGACGGCCTCGAAGACGTCAAGGCCCACGACATCCAGGTGTTCAACACCGAAGCGCTGTCCCCGCTGTTCGAGCGCGTGATCGTGGCCTCGGGTACCTCCAATCGCCAGACCAAGGCACTTGCCTCCAGCGTGCGTGAAGCCGTCAAGGAAGCAGGGTTTCCCGTGCCCCGTCAGGAAGGTGAGCAAAACGGCGAATGGATCATCGTGGACTGCGGCTCGGTGGTCTGCCACATCATGCAGCCGGCCATTCGCCAGTACTACCGCCTGGAAGAAATCTGGGGCGAGACACCGGTGCGCATGAAGATCGGTGCCGCCAAGCCCAAGCCCGCCGAAGTGGCCGCCAAGAAGCTGGCGGCTAGGCAGGCCGTGGACAAGGCTGCTGCGGAAAACACCGTGGTCGAGAAAAAGCCCGCTGCCAAGAAGACTGCGGCCAAGAAGCCCGCCAGCAAGACGGCTGCCGGTGCCAAGCCTGCAGCCAAGAAGCCCGCTGCCAAGTCCGCCGCCGCCAAGACGGTCAAGACCGTGGTCGTCAAGCCCAGCACTCCCCGTACTGCCAAGCCGGCTGCCGCCAAACCCGCAGCCAAGCGTGCTCCCCGCGCCAAGGCCTAAATGAAGCTGACCATCGTGGCCGTAGGCCTGCATGTGCCCGACTGGGCGCAGACGGCCTACGACGATTATGCCAAGCGCTTTCCGTCCGAACTCAAGGTTGAACTCAAGGCCGTCAAGACCGAGCCGCGCGGCTCCAAGACGCTGGAGACCCTGTATGCGGCAGAGCGCAAGCGTATCGAAGCAGCCATCCCCAGAGGCACCCGCATCGTGGTGCTTGACGAGCGCGGCACCAATCTGACCACCAAGGCGCTGGCCCAGCGCCTCAAGGGCTGGCAGCTAGAGAGCGACGACGTGGCCCTGGTCATTGGCGGCCCCGACGGTCTGGACCCTGAGTTCAAGGCCGCAGCCCATGAGCGCATCCGTCTCTCGGATCTGACCCTGCCGCATGCCATGGTGCGCGTGCTGCTGATCGAGCAGCTCTATCGCGCCTGGTCGGTCAATGCCGGTCATCCCTATCACCGCGAATAAGCGCTTGTGATCGGACTCTGCGTGCAATTTCACGCAGTGCGTGATACTATGATTTTGATAGCCTGTCGCGCTTGATATATGGGCGCTAGAGGCCATTTTTAATCAAAATCATGGCGCCATTTCTCTATCTTGCATCCCAAAGTCCCCGCCGTCGTCAACTGCTCGAGCAGCTGGGCGTGGCGCATGAATTGCTGCTGCCCAATGTAGCCGGCGATATCGCCGAGGATGCGGAGGCCATAGAGGCCGAGCTGGCCGGGGAAGACCCCCATGACTATGTGCAGCGCGTGACGGCGGGCAAGCTCGATGCGGCCGTGGCCCGCCATGCGCGGCGTGGTCTGCCGGCAGCGCCCATTCTGTGCTCCGACACCACCGTTGCACTGGGCAAGCAGATTCTGGGCAAGCCCGCCGATGCCGAAGACGCGCGACGCATCCTGCGTCTGCTCTCCGGGGCCGAGCATGAGGTGCTGACCGCCGTGGCGCTGCAAAGCGGCGCGCGGCGTCTGCAGGCCCTGTCGGTGTCCACCGTGCGCTTTGCGCCCATGACCGAAGCGCAGATCGATGCCTATGTGGTCACGGGCGAGCCCATGGGCAAGGCCGGTGCCTATGGCATACAGGGCAGGGCGGCCGCGCATATTGCGCAGATCAGCGGCAGCTATTCGGCCATCATGGGCCTGCCGGTTTATGAAACTGCCGAGCTTTTGCGCCAGTTGGGCTGGTCGCTCTGAACCTTTGGCGCAATCAGCACTCTGTTCTTGAAGCTTCCCCCAAGGGAAGGTCTGCATGGCAGCTGTCTTGCGCCAGCCATGCGCGCGTCGCACACTAGGCGCAGCAAAAGCCAGGACATATAAAGAAAGAACGACAGTCAATGCAGCAAGATATTCTGATCAACTGGTCGCCGCAGGAAACGCGGGTGGCGATTGTCGAAAACGGCGCCGTGCAGGAGCTGCACATGGAGCGCCCGCTGGAGCGGGGACTCGTCGGCAACATCTATCTGGGCAAGGTCTCGCGTGTGTTGCCCGGCATGCAGTCCGCCTTCATCGATATCGGCCTGGAGCGTGCGGCCTTTCTGCATGTGGCCGATGTCTGGCAGCGTCAGGAAAGCGGCGAAGCGCCGATGTTCGCGCGCAAGGACCAGCCGCTGATACCCATCGA
Organism: Comamonas thiooxydans; assembly: GCF_002157685.2. Taxonomy (NCBI): domain Bacteria; kingdom Pseudomonadati; phylum Pseudomonadota; class Betaproteobacteria; order Burkholderiales; family Comamonadaceae; genus Comamonas; species Comamonas thiooxydans. The sequence goes on along the minus strand of NZ_AP026738.1, from coordinate 3,736,222 downwards.
AAAGCAGGTGTTCGAAGGCCAGTCCATCATGGTGCAGGTCATCAAGGACCCCATAGGGACCAAGGGTGCGCGCCTGTCCACTCAGATCAGCATTGCCGGGCGTCTGCTGGTGTTTCTGCCCCAGGACGACCATATCGGCATCTCCCAGAAAATTCCCCAGAACGAGCGCGACGCCTTGCGTGCCCGTTTGCAGGAGCTGGTCGGCACCAAGGAGGGGGGCGGCGGTGGCGGCTTCATTCTGCGCACCAATGGCGAGGAGTCCAGCGATGCCGAGCTGGCCGATGACATCCGCTATCTGCGCAAGACCTGGGCGCGCATCAAGGATGCGGCGCAGAAGCTGCCCGTCATGTCGGTGCTGCACCAGGATCTGAACCTGCTGCAGCGTGTGCTGCGGGATCTGGTCGGCGAGAACACCCAGAGCATTCGCATCGATTCGCGCGAGCAGTTTGCGCTGCTCAAGAGCTTTGGCCAGGAATACATGCCGGCGGCCGTGCCCAAGCTTGCGCTGTACAAGGGCGAGCGTCCGATCTTCGACCTCTACAACATCGACGAGGAAATCGCGCGCGCGCTGGGGCGGCGTGTGGACCTGAAGTCGGGCGGCTATCTGATCGTCGATCAGACCGAAGCCCTGACCACCATCGATGTGAATACCGGCGGCTATGTCGGTGCGCGCAATTTTGACGACACCATCTTCAAGACCAATCTGGAAGCGGCGCAAGCCATTGCGCGTCAGTTGCGGCTGCGCAATCTGGGCGGCATCGTCATCGTGGACTTCATCGACATGGTGCGCGAGGAGCATCAGGGCGAGGTGCTCTCCGAATTCCGCCGCCAGCTGGCGCGTGACCGCGTCAAGACCATGGCCGGCGGCTTCTCTCAGCTGGGCCTGGTGGAGATGACGCGCAAGCGTACGCGCGAGTCGCTGGCCCATATGCTGTGCGAGCCCTGCGCCGCCTGCTCCGGCAAGGGCAATGTCAAGACCGCGCGCAGCATCTGCTACGAGGTGCTGCGTGAAATCCTGCGCGAAGCGCGCCAGTTCAATCCGCATGAGTTCCGCGTCGTGGCGTCACCCAAGGTGGTGGAGATGTTTCTCGACGAGGAAAGCCAGCATCTGGCCAGTCTTTCGGACTTCATCGGCAAGCCCATTTCGCTGCAGGCCGAGACTGCGATGGCGCAGGAGCAATACGATATCGTGCTGCTCTGAATGAGAGCAGGAATAGTCCTGACACGGACGAATATCTTGCAGGGTCAGTACCTACGGATCAGGGAAAAGCGTGTGCTGGCCCAGCCTGATGCTGAAGGGTGATCTTTGCACGGCCTCATGGGTGCTGCGCGATAGAGCCGAGGGAGCGTGCTGTTGGACTCACGTCTGGGCTCTCCAGCCAGGCCTTGCTCTGGCTGCTTTACGCGGGCTTGTGGCAGAGATCAGGGTACAGGTGCAGCCGTGGAGCGCCCCAGCCTTGTTGAAACCCGAGACGAAGTCGCGAACGGACTGAAGCATGCGGAAGCTGGTGGCGGATTGCCCTGCGGTCGTTTGCCCAGGTCGGGCAACTGTACGCAGCCCGCCTGCAAATGCAGCTCCCGGATGCTGCCATCCCGTTCCGCCAGACCATCGGCTTTGCGCAATCGTTGCTCCCGGCCGGAGGCGATTGAGAGTGCAAAAGCATGCTGCTGAACATCGGTGTCGGAGGATGCCCTCAATACTCGATTTTGACGCTGCCGGCATCGCCTTCGCTGGTGGCCTTGCGCAGCGCCTGCGTGAAGATGCTGGTCGAAACATTGGCAAAGTAACGAGCACCCCATGCGGCGTATTTCTGCTCGGCCTCATGGGTGAGCGCTACCGTGCCCGCGCATTTGCCGGCAGCGGTTACGGCGCGAATGGTGCGCTCCATGGCATTTTCGACATCCGGAGCAGCCCAGTTGTTGTCAAAGCCCATGGCGTGCGACAGATCGTTGGGACCGATGAAGACGGCGTCCACACCGTCGACTGCGGCGATCTCGGCGGCGTTGCGTACGCCTTCGGGAGTCTCGATCATCACGATGAGCGAGATGTCACGGTTGCTGCGTTCGGTGTGCGGCATGCCGCCAAACGCGCCGTAGCCAGCCGCACGCGTGCTGAACGCGCTGCCGCGTTGGCCAATGCGGGGGTAGCGCACCTTGCTGACCAGCTCGCGGGCTTTCGCCGCCGTACTGACCATCGGAATCTGCACGGCGCCAGCGCCCATATCGAGCACGCGGGGCAGGTCGTGTTCCAGGCAGCGCACCACGGGAATTATTCCGCTGGCCCGTGCTGCGCGAAGCATGTTCTCGGTGGTCTCCAGGTCAGCGCAGCCGTGTTCGTTGTCGATGATCACGAAGCGGAAACCGGCATAGGCGCACATCTCGATGATGGCGGGGCTCGGCAAGCCGTTGAAGAGGCCGCGGATGCGTTCCGTTCCATACAGCAGGGGTTGGAGGCGGGTATCGATGGGGTGGCGGATGTCCATTGTGTGTCTCCTGTCGCTTGGTATTGTGGTCAGTGGATCTCATCGGCGTCGTGCATGGCTGTCCGCGACATGTACACGCTGAGTTGGCCGGCTGCATGAGGGCGATGCAGTGTGCCAGTTGCGCAGGACACGGTGACCTGAGCGCCACGGCGGCGTGTCCGGTGCATTTGGGTAGGCTTTGGAGAGAAAGAGCGCAGACACGGATGCGTGCCGTGCCTGCAATGCCCACGACGGAGGGCAGGGCTCGAACGCGGCCTCCATGCAGCTGTCGAAGAGGGCGGGCCTGTTCATGGCCCGTTGCAGCGCATTGCGGATGACGGGTGCACCGATATTGCGCAGGGAGCTGATGATTCCGAGGGGCGCATGGAATAAGGTGTGGCTCAATCAATGGTCAGATTGTTGGACTTGATGAGCTTGTCGAATTTGACGGTTTCATCCCGGATGAACTTTCTGAAGTGCTCGCTGGACATCGAGCGGGCGGTGAAACCCTGGGCGGCGAGCCGTTCCTGGACGGAGGCAGTGTTCAGAATGCTCACCACTTCCCTGTTCAGATACTGCACCACAGGTGCGGGCGTGGCGTCCGGTGCCAGCAGGCCGAGCCAGGTCGCCGCTTCGAAGCCGGGCACACCCGCTTCGCTCAGGGTGGGTAGATCGGGTTGCAGCGGCGAGCGCTTGAGGCTGGTGATGGCAAGCGCTTTGGCCTGGCCGTTCCTGGCAAAGGCGAGCGCCGTGGCCATATTGTCGAACTGCATGTCTATCTGGTTGCCTGCCAAGTCCACCAATGACTGGCTGCTTCCCTTGTACGGCACATGCACGGCCTTGCCGCCGATGCGCTCGAGCATCATCAGCGTAGTCAGGTGTTGCGAGGTGCCGTTGCCGCTGCTGCCGTAGGAGATCGCGTCTGGTTTGGATTTGATGGCGGCGGTCAGTTCCTGCAGGTTCGTGGCACCGGACTTCTTGCTGGCCAGCAGCACCAGTGGTGTGTCGGCCAGTTCGGTGATGGGGGCGAAATCCTTGTCGACGTTGTAACCAACCTTCTTGAGCAGCACCGGATTGACGGCCAGCGCCGTCTGCGTGCCCAGCAGCAGTGTGTAGCCATCGCCCTTGGCACGGGCCACATATTCCGTACCGATGCCGCCGCCAGCGCCGGGCTTGTTATCCACCACCACGGCGGTGCCCCAGCGCTTGCCGAGCTCATCGGCCACCAGCCGAGCGATGATGTCCGTTGCGCCTCCGGGTGCGAACGGCACGACGATGACCACGCGGCCGCTGTGCGGATAGCCATCGGGTCCTGCCGGTGTGGTCATGCTCTTTGCATGGCTCGTCCATGTGGCAAGGCCGCTGCAGGCCAGAGCGGTCTGGGCTGCCAGCAGGATGGTGCGGCGTTTGAGCGAGGAAAACTGGAAAGGAGGTGCTGTTTTCACGGGGTCTCTCTCTGGATCGTAGGATCGTTGTTGTGAGTGATGCTCTGAGTGCGGTATCTCTGCGGTGTGGGTCAATGGATTTCAGGCCGCCACGCGGCCGACGGTGGCACGCTCCACCAGACGGGCGGGTATGACCACATTGCGTGGGTTGACTTCTCCCTGCATCTGCTCGTGCAGCAATGTCACCGTGGCGCTGACCATGTCTTCCACGCTTTGAACCACGGTGGTGAGCTGGTAGGCCCCCCAGGCGGCCTGAGGCACATCGTCGAAACCCACAACGGCTACGTCTTGCGGAACGCGCAAGCCGAGTTCCTGGCGCAGTACGTCCATGGCGGCGATGGCCATGTGGTCGTTGGCGACGAAGACCGCCTCGGGCCTGTGTCGCGCATCGGCGAACAGATCTCGTGTGGCTTGCCGGGCGCCTTCGAAACTGAAGTTGCCGACGGCGCGGCTGTGCAGCGACAGCCGGGCTTCCTCCAGGGCATCCAGAAAGCCACGTTCGCGATCGAGGTTGGTGGAGGAATTTTCCAGACCTGCCAGAAATGCGAGTCTGCGGTAGCCACGAGACACGAGCAGCTCCGCGATCATGCGACCACCACGGTAGTTGTCCGAGGTGACGGAACTGGTGATAGGGCGGGCAAACCCACCCGTATCAGGCACACGGTTGAACATCACCACTGGCACACCCGCATCGGTACAGGTCTTGGTCAGGGCAGGGGACAGCACGGTGGACGCCATCACCACGCCGTCCACCTGGTACTGCAGGATGTCGGTGAGTACGGCATCGGCTTCGTCCATCTCGCTGATGAACATGAGCACGTGGTAGCCCTGCTTCTGCAGTTTCTGCGACAGCGCCTGTATCACCAGCGGATAGAACTGATTTTCGAGATAGCTCATTACCAGCGCGATCATCCTGCTGCGCCGGGTGATGAGGCTGCGCGCCAAGGCGTTGGGCCGGTAGCCCAAGGTCTGAGCGGCCAGAATCACCTTGGCGCGCGTGTTTTCCGAGACGCTTGCCCCGGGGGTGAAGGTGCGGCTGACGGCGGATTGGGAGACCTCCGCGAGGCGCGCAACGTCCTGTGCAGTTACCTGTAGTTTCATGCCGCTGTCCATCCTCCATCGAGCATCAGGGCGCTGCCAGTGACTAGGCTTGAGGCATCGCTGGCCAGGAACACGGCGGCCCCCATGATTTCCTCCGTCCGTCCGAGGCGCCCCAGTGCAATGCGCTCTAGCACCCAGTTTTTGAAGCCCGGTTGCCGGAACATGTCTGCGGTCATCTCGGTCTCGATGAAGGTCGGACACAGCGTGTTCACACGGATGCCAGACCTGCCCAGCTCCCACGCCAAGGCCTTTGTCATGCCTTCCAGCGCATGTTTGGAGGCGCAATACAGCGTGCGACCGGGGCTTCCGACGAGGCCCATCTGCGACGAGACGTTGATCAGGCTGCCGCCTTGCCCCGCTTTCAGCATGCTGCGCGCGACTGCACGCGAAACATAGAACGCGGCCTTCACATTCAGGTTCAGCACGGCATCAATGTCTTCGTTGCCCAGCTCCACCAGGTGCCTGGGACGGTTCATGCCGGCGTTGTTCACGAGAATGTGGAAAGGCGCATGGGCATCAAGCAGTGCATCCACGCTCTGCGGCTTGGTGACATCAAGCACCACATGGTCGCAGGCGCTGCCACCCAACTCGGCGTTGATTCGTGCACAGGCGTCGCGCAGTTCGGGCTCGGATCGCGCAGCCAGCGTGACGGTGGCGCCAGCCTCTGCCAGTGCAACGGCAATGGCCAGACCAATGCCGCGGCTACCGCCTGTCACGAGTGCGCGCTTGCCATCCAGCCGGAAGCTGGGGGTACGGGGCAGTGCGTTCATGCTCATGCCTCTACCGGCACGGGCTGGTACCAAGGCACTTCAGGGCGGGTGCCATAGCGGCGCACACGGATGTTGGCCTGTTCGCCGTGGCCCGCGAAGTTCTCCATATGGCAAAGGCGCGAGCAGTATTCCCCCATCAGCGCGCTGGCTTCGTCGGTGATCACGCGCTGGTAGGTGCAGGTCTTGAGGAACTTGCCCACCCACAGGCCCCCGGTGTAGCGCGCCGCCTTGTTCGTCGGCAGGGTGTGGTTGGTACCAATCACCTTGTCGCCAAAGCTCACGTTGGTGCGTGGCCCCAAGAACAGGGCTCCATAGTTGCTCATATTCTTGAGGAAATAATCGGGGTCCCGCGTCATCACCTGAACATGCTCGGAGGCCAGGTCGTCGGCCACCTGCAGCATTTCCGCGTCGCTGTCGCAGACGATGACCTCGCCATATTCGGCCCAGCTTTGCGCAGCGATGGCGGCGGTGGGCAGGATCTTGAGTTGACGCTCCACTTCGACCATGGTGTCGCGAGCGAGTTTTTCGCTCGTGGTCAGCAGCACCGCAGGACTGGTGGGCCCATGCTCTGCCTGGCCCAGCAGGTCAACCGCGCAGATTTCGGCATCCACGGAGTCGTCAGCGATCACCAGTGTCTCGGTGGGGCCGGCAAACAGGTCGATGCCCACGCGGCCGAACAACTGGCGCTTGGCTTCGGCAACGAACATATTGCCCGGTCCGACCAGCATGTCCACCGGCGCGATGCTCTGCGTGCCCACGGCCATGGCCACCACGGCCTGCACACCGCCGAGCACCAGAATCTCGTCGGCACCAGCCATGTCCATGGCGGTGACGATAGCAGGGTGGGGCTTGCCCTGGAACGGTGGCGCGGTGGAAACCACGCGCTTGACACCCGCCACCTTGGCGGTGAGCACGCTCATGTGGGCAGAGGCCAGCAGCGGGTACTTGCCGCCTGGGATGTAGCAACCCACGGCGCTCACGGGAATGTGCCGGTGGCCGAGAACGACGCCAGGATAGGTTTCCACCTCCACGTCCTTCATCGAGTCGCGCTGGATCTGGGCAAAGTTGCGCACTTGCTTCTGGGCAAAGGCAATGTCCTCGATCTCGCGGGCAGAGAGGCTCTTGCGGGCGGCTTCGATCTCGGCGCGGCTGAGGCGGAAATCCCGTGGATCCCAGTTGTCGAACTTGCGGCTGTACTCGCGCACGGCTTCGTCGCCGCGGGTTTCTATGTCCTTGATGATGCCTTCGACAGTGGCACGCACCTTGGCGTCGTCATCTGCTCGAACTTGCATTTCCTTGCCGCGTTTGAGATATCTGATCATCAGGCTTCCTATCAGTGGGTCAGTAGAGGTTTTGCATACGTATGCAGAGCACTTTCAGTGGCTTGCATTCGTATGCAAATAGGGGTTTTTACTGGGTTTTGTGAGTCCCTGAGTGCACGCCAAAGGACGAGAGCTCTCAATAAGCAGCGCTGCATGGTGCTGCTGCGCGGGGCGACAGTGTGAAGCGCCGACCGCGCTGCCGCTGGCCAGCAAGCTGCGGCTTCAAGCGAAACGAGGCGCCAGGGCGCCTCGTTTCATATGCACGTCGAAAACAGGTGCAATGGCTTAGTGCTTGGCCGCTGCAACAGCGATGGCTTCGCCATCCCGATCGGCGTAGGTCAGCCCTTTGGGGGCGACCAGCCAGTAGAAGAAGGCTCCCAGCCCTGCGGCAATGAACCAGGAAAATGCTGAGACGGATTGCAGATAGGGCACAAAGGCGAAGAGCAGCGAAATCAGGGCTGATGGAATCAGCGCCTGAATGGCTCTGGGGTTGAAGCCGTTGCGGTAGTGATAGGGGCTGTTCGCATTCTGGGTGTACAGAGCCACCACATCCACGCGTTGCTTGCGGATGAGCCAGTAATCGGCCATGACGATCCCGAACAGAGGGCCGAGCAGAGAGCCCAGACCGCCGAGGAAGTACACGATCACCACGGGCGAGCTGTAGAGGTTCCAGGGCAGGATGACAAAGCCCAGGATGGCGCTGACCAGGGCGGCTTTGCGGAAGTTGAGCTTTCTGGGCAGCAGATTGGTCAGAGCCAGTGCGGGAGCTACAAAGTTCGCCATCAGATTGACGGCAATGGTCAGGATGATCAGCGCAAAGCTGGCCAGTATCAGCAGAGGCTTGCTGGGAATCTTCTGGATGATGTCCACGGGGCTGCTGATGAGCGTGCCGTCAATGGAGAGCTGACCGCCGGTCAGGATCACGACGATCAGACCGAAGACCATCATATTGATGGGAATGCCCCAGAAATTGCCCTTGATCACCGCGCTGCGCGAAGTCGTGCCCCGTGTGAAGTCGCAGAAATTCAGAACAAAAGTGCCGTAGAGCGCCACCCAGAGCGAGGCGGCTCCCAGAATCTGCACCCACTTGGAGCCATGGGCCTGCACGGAAGGTGCCGACCAGTGCAACTGCCCGCCCGAGCTGTGGAGAATCCAGCCCGCCAGAGCAATAAAGGTCATGAAGATCACCGGGCCGGCGAAGGCCTCGTACTTGCGAATGCTCTCCATGCCCCAGCAGGCGATGACGACCTGTACCACCCAGAGCAGCGTAAAGCTGATCCAGCCCAGCAGCGGCAGCCCCAGCATCGTCTGCTCCGCCAGTGGCTGCCATTGCGGCAGCAGCATCAGCACCAGCACATCGAGCACCTTGGAGGCCAGATAGGTCTGGATGCCAAACCAAGCGATGGCCACGCCGCCCCGTATCAGCGCCGGTATCTGCGCGCCGCGCGTGCCAAAGCTGATGCGGCTCATGACGGGAAAGGGGACGCCTGTCTTGCAGCCCATGAAGCCGGAGAGGTTCAGAAGCGCGAAAAGAAAGGCGGCGCCCAGCAGCAGAGCCGTCAGGATCTGCCCGCCGCTGAAGCCCAGGGCAAACAGGCCGATGGCAAAAGAGTAGTTGCCTAGATTGTGAACATCGTTGACCCAGAGGGTGAACAGGCTGTAGGCGCTCCAGGATCGACCTTCTTTTGCGGTGGGAGCCAGGTCTGCGTTGTAGAGCGCCGGTGAGACGCCTGGCGGCAAGCCTGGTTGCAGTCGGGGCGCTGCGGTGCTGGGGCTGGGGGCGAAGTGGCCGCCTTCGTTGATTGCTAGGTCTCTCATTTTTGCCTTTATGGGGAGCAGCCGCGTGTCCGGTGCATCGGCTTTTCTCAGGCAATCTGTTCCATCTCACCCAAACAACGCGACATTGGCATGTCCGGGCTTGGGGGCGCCAGACATGCAATCCGATGCTTTGGAGATGAGAGATATCAAGCAACAATCTTGAACATCATCTTGTATACATCGGATAAGTCGAAAAATGTATACAACCCATCAAGGGCTCGAATTGGTGGGAACCCTTGGTCATTGGAGTGCCTACAAATAGTTCCGAATGGGCTGGCTTGCTGCAGCGGTGGTGCGCGCTCCGGCAGCGTGGGATAGGCAGCAGGAGGGCCGGGCCACGAGAGGCTGGAGCAAGGTAAGCAACGGTAAACTGCAGCCTGCCGCGGCAGTCCCTTGTCGTGGCATCCTGAGCAGCAATGGACCGTGTCCTGTGCTGCGCGCCGCCCTGTTGATTGAACGGAGAGTCATGCAGAAGGTATTGTTTTGATTGCCAAGACAAAGATTGCGGAGCGTCTGATCGAGTCCATCCTGACCGGAAGATTGCGGCCCGGGGTGAGGCTGGGCGAGCAGGATATTGCCGATTTGTTCCAGGTCAGCCGTACCTTGGTGCGCGAAGCGCTGATCCAGTTGCAGGCGCGTGGCTTTGTCGAGGTGCGCTCGCGTGTCGGGTGGTATGTGGCCGAGCCCTCGTTTGAGGAGGCCCAGGAGACCTATGCCGCGCGGCGCGTTGTGGAGTCGGGTATGTTGCGCGATGCAGGCAAGCCGCTGCAGGCGGCACTCAAGCGCCTGCGTCAGCATATTGCGGATGAGCAGGAGTCCATCGCTGCCGACGATGCTGCCAAGCGCAGCTCGCTGCTCGCGGACTTTCATATCTGTCTGGCCGAATGCCTGGGCAATCGTTTTTTGACGTCGATGATCGTCGACCTGTCGGCGAGGTCGATGCTGGCTGCGGCGCTATATCACTCCAAGGCAGAAGCCAAGGTCTCCAATGACGATCATGCTGCGATCGTCGAGGCTCTGGCCGAAGGCGATACCGCCAAGGCGGAGCAATTGATGATTGCGCATATCGACGCCCTGAAGTCGCGCCTGGACGAGGGGCTGGCCGGAAATCGCCGAGAGCGCGACCGTCTGCGCGCCATCCTGATTGCGCAGCATTAGCCCAACGCTTCAGTGTCCTGGCTGTGTAGACCCGCTCTGCCTGGAAAGCTCATTCCATCAATGGCACTCGGCGGTCCGCGCCAGCAATACAGGCAGCAGCGATGGCCACAGTACGTTCTAGAGATTCAAAAAATAGCGGCCAGCGCTTTATCCATAAGCGCTGGCCGCTATTTCCATGTATTTCACGATGGGGCGGAGCGTTGCCACCCCGCCTTCAGGTCCAGGATCAAAACAGATCCATGGGCAATGCCATCACGCTGGCCGCGCCGTTGATCACGGCATCGGCCTGACCGGGTACCCGGGACAGGATATGTTCGGCATAGAACTGTGCCGTGGCCAGCTTGGCCTGCATGAAGGCCGCGTCCTGGCCCTTGGCCAGCAGGTCTTGCGCAGCCAGCACCGAGCGGCCCAGCTGCCAGCCGGCGACCAGATTGCCGGTGAGCATCAGATAGGGAACGCTGCCGGCATAAGCGGCATTGGGGTCGGCCTTGGCCTTTGCCACGATGAAGTCCACCACCTGCACAAAGGCCTGACGGGCCTGGGCCAGATTCCTGGCAACGGCCTTGGCCGTGTCAGTGCCGCTGGCAGTGAGGGCGGCTTCGGTCTTCTCGATCTGGGCGGCAATGGCCTTGGCGGTCTGGCCGCCATCACGCGCGGTCTTGCGGCCGACCAGGTCATTGGCCTGGATGGCGGTCGTGCCTTCGTAGATGGTCAGGATCTTGGCGTCGCGGTAGTACTGGGCGGCGCCTGTTTCCTCGATGAAGCCCATGCCGCCATGCACCTGCACGCCCAGGCTGGTGACTTCCAGGCTCATTTCGGTGCTGTAGCCCTTGACCAGGGGCACCATGAATTCATAGAAGGTCTGGTTGGCCTGGCGCACCTCTGCATTGGGGTGGTTGTGGGCGGCATCGTAGGCGGCAGCGGCCGTGGTGGCCATGGCGCGGCAGCCCTCGTTGCTGGCGCGCATGGTCATCAGCATGCGGCGCACATCGGGGTGGTGGATGATGGTGGCGCTGGCCTTGACCGAGCCGTCGACGGGGCGGCTTTGCACGCGCTCCTTTGCGTAGGCCACGGCGTGCTGGTAGGCACGCTCGGCCACGGCCAGGCCCTGCAGGCCCACGGCATAGCGCGCGGCGTTCATCATGATGAACATGTATTCGAGGCCGCGGTTTTCCTCGCCCACGAGGTAGCCGATGGCTCCACCGTTGTCGCCAAATTGCAGCACGGCCGTGGGCGAGGCCTTGATGCCCATCTTGTGCTCGATGCTGACGCAGTGCACATCGTTGCGCTTGCCCAAGGAGCCGTCCTGGTTCACGAGGAACTTGGGCACGACGAACAGGCTGATCCCCTTGACGCCCTCGGGAGCGCCGGCCACGCGGGCCAGCACCAGGTGGACGATGTTGTCCGCCATATCGTGCTCGCCATAGGTGATGAAGATCTTGGTGCCGAAGACCTTGTAGCTGCCGTCGCCCTGAGGCTCGGCCCTGGTGCGCACCAGGGCCAGATCGGAGCCGGCCTGGGGCTCGGTCAGGTTCATGGTGCCGGTCCACTCGCCGGTGACCAGCTTTTCCAGGTAGGTGGACTTGAGCTCGTCACTGCCGGCAGTGAGCAACGCCTCGATGGCGCCGTCGGTCAGCAGCGGGCACAGAGCAAAGCTCAGGTTGGCGCTGTTGAGCATCTCGATACAGGCCGCGCCAATGGTCTTGGGCAGGCCCTGGCCGCCAAAGTCCGCAGGGTGCTGCAGGCCTTGCCAGCCGCCTTCGGCATATTGCTTGAAGGCATCGGCAAAGCCGGGAGTCGTCGTGACCACTCCATCCTTGAAGGACGAGGGATTGACATCGCCTGGCACATTCAGGGGAGCGACCACGCCTTCGCAAAGCTTGGCGCATTCTTCGAGAACGGCCTGCGCGGTTTCCAGCCCCGCATCTTCAAAGCCGGGAATCTGGGCGACCTGCTCGATCTGGGCCAGATGCTCCATGTCGAACAGCATGTCTTTGATGGGCGCTTTGTAGGTCATCGTCTCTGTTTCCTTGAATGCTGGCCCGGCTGGCTGCCAGACCTGGGTTGTGCCTTGGATTGTTGGGGATGTTGCCCGCCACGGATGGCAGGGGCTTCCCTCGACTTCATGTCCGGCGCCTAGCAAGAATGCCAGGCCCTCGCATTGGTTTGACGTTTACGTAAACGGAATGATTCTAGAGGCTGGGACGGGCTTGCCGCAGTCGCAGACGCGCAATATGGTGGCCAACGCTTGCGGCAAGCTTTCATTCAAAGAGAAACTTTGAAGTTAAATTTTTTGACTTGGTATTTACCCGTGGTGTCGCGTAAAGACAAGAGAGCGGCGTTCTCGGGAAATGTCCTGGAGAAGAATTCCCATAAATTCAACCCAGTCTGAATGGAGTGATACCGGGGATATGGCTTAAGTCATTGATTCGTATTGATTCTGTTCGAGGTGAGGCCGTGTGCTGTATCACCTTTCGATTGGTATCTGACTGGGAGTTTGTATGGCTAAAGTAATCCGTTATCACGAAGTTGGCGGCCCCGAGGTGCTGCGGCAGGAAGAAATTGAAGTCGGCCAACCCGGTCCAGGTCAGGTCCGCCTCAAGCAAGGTGCTGTGGCCTTGAACTTTGCCGATACCTATTTCCGCTCCGGTCTGTATCCCGCGCCTTTGCCCGCGGGCGTGGGCAGCGAGGCTTGCGGCACGATCACGGCCGTGGGCGACGGCGTGACGGATTTAAAGGTCGGCGACCGCGTGACCTATACCGGCGCATTGAACACCATCGGCGCTTACGCCACGGAGCGCCTGATTTCCGCTGCCCCCCTGATCCGTCTGCCTGACAACATCAGCTTTGAAACCGCGGCAGCCATCACCATGCGTGGACTGACGGCGGCTTACCTGATGCGCCGCATCTGGGACTTCAAGAAGGGCGACACCATCTTGCTGCATGCTGCAGCCGGTGGCGTGGGTCTGCTGGTGTCGCAGTGGGCAAAGCTGGAAGGCCTGAACGTGATCGGCACCGTCTCCAGCGATGCCAAGGCCGAAGTGGCCAGGGCCAACGGCTGCGTTCACACCATCAACTACAGCCATGAAGATGTGGCCAAGCGTGTGCGTGAACTGACGGATGGCATGGGCGTGAATGCCGTCTTCGACAGCGTGGGCAAGGACACTTTCGAAGGCTCGCTCAACAGCCTCAAGGTGCGCGGCCTGATGGTCTGTCTGGGCACGGCCTCCGGCTCCATTCCTCCATTCAACCCGCAGATTCTGGCCGGCAAGGGCTCGCTCTTCCTGACCCGTCCCGCATCGGCGCATTACATCGCCGACCCCACGGAGCGTGCAGAGCTGGCCAACGAGCTGTTCGCCCATGTGGCCGAAGGCCGTATCAAGGTGGACATCAGCAAGCGCTATGTGCTGGAAGACGCCGTGCAGGCTCACCGTGATCTGGAAGCCCGCAAGATTGTGGGATCGGCCATCTTCACGCTCTGAGATATCGAAGGCAGCACTACGGTATGAAAGGGCTGAGCCATTCAGCCCTTTTTTGTATCAACCTTGGTGACTGCCCAAAGAAATAAATGTCATGACTCAAAGCTCTGCTGCAACGACACTGCAGGTCGACTTTTCGCTGGACCTGATCTGCCCTTGGTGCTGGATCGGTCTGCGCAATCTGCTGGCCGCCCGTGAGATGCTGCTGGCCAGATATCCCGACCAGCAGCTTGCAATCCATTGGCATGCAGACACTCTGCTGCCCCAGATCCCGGAGCATGGAGTGCCTTACCAGGCCTTCTACGAAGCCCGGCTCGGTGGCCCCAGAGCCGTGGAGGTTCGCCGTGCCCAGGTGCGTTCGGCGGCCCACGCGGCGGGCCTGCAGATCAATCATGCGCTGATTGAAACCTTCCCCAGCACGCGCCTGGTTTGTGCGTTGGTCAACTACGCCCAGACTCTGCTCGATGGCGAATCCATGATCCGCTTTGTGGAGTCCATCTTTGCCGCTTACTTTGTGCAGGGCCGCGATATAGGCTCGGTCATGGTGCTGCAGCAGCTGGCGCACTCGGCAGCACTGGACTGGAATCCTTCCCGCTTTGATGCGCTGCGCTACCAAAGCGAGGCCGGCCACACCGGCGGCGTGCCGCATATGGTGTTCAACCAGCGTCTGCAGGTGACGGGTGCGGTGGCGCCCGCGGAGCTGCTGCGCGCCATGGAGCATGCCCGTGTTGCCAACAGCATCTTCGCCTGATACCGCATTGCTGGCCGCTGGCGCCGTGCGGGAATTGCCGCCTGGCGGGCGAAAGCTGGTTTTCACGCCTGGTGGCCAGAGCATCCTGCTGCTGAATGTCGAAGGCGAGTTCTATGCCTTGGAGAACAGCTGCCCGCATGCGGGTGCCTCCATGGCCGGCGGCAATTGCGATGCTCATGTGCTGAGCTGCCCCGCGCATGGACTCAAGTTCGATATCCGCAGCGGCAGGTGCACGGCATCGCCGCAGATGACGATCCCGCTCTACGAAGTTCTTGTCAGGCAGGGACTGCTCTGGCTCAAACCGCCTGACAACTGCTGCTGAACCATCGAGCGCCGATGTGCGATGAAGAAGGCCCGCGGATTTTCTCTGCGGGCCTTTTTCTATGGTTTCAGGATTGATGTCCGCTGGCCGGCAACCGGCAACCGGCAACCGGCGGGCGCCGGTTGCCATGGATCGGACTCAGAACGTGTGGCGAATGCCGATGTCAAAGCCCGAAGCATTGCCGCCTGCGACTGGAATCGGGCCTTGCAGCGCGCCCGTGGCCACCGGCAGGTTGATGCTGCCGCGGTTGTCTACATAGGCATAGGTGCCGTAGAGTGCGGTGCGCTTGGAGAGGTTGTGCACATAGCCCACGGCGTACTTGTTGGAGCTGCTGCCGCTGTTGTCATTGCGGTTCAGGCGCATGAAGCTCATGGGAATGTTGCCGTTGCCGACCTTCCAGATGGCTCCCAGCTGCCAGTAGCGTACATGGTCGGCATTGTCCAGACCTGCCAGGCGGTTGCCGGTGCGGTGATCGGCAGCCAGAACCATGAGGCGGTGGCCCTCCCAGAGGTAGGATGCGGCGGCATTGATCTGCCTGTAGTCGTCGGCGACACGGTTCTTGGTGGACGTGATGGCGACGGCTGCATCCCAGTTATCGCCTCCATAGCCCAGGCGTGCACCATAGACGCGGCCGTCCTGGCGGTTGGGGCCGGCATCGTTTTCACCGAATGCAGTCATCAACTGGTAGAACAGGCCTTTGCAACTGGAGCTGGAGCAGCCGGGCGAGAAGTAGCCAATGCTGTTCGATGCCCGAAAGCCCGTCACAGTGGTGCCGTGCAGCACATGCAGGCTCATGCCCACGCCCAGGCGAAAGGGGTCGTAGTTGAACATGTTCCAGAAGGCGGGCACATAGTCGCGGCCCAGACGTACCTCGCCCCATTGCTTGCTCTGCAGATAGACCAGGGCCTTGCGGTTGAAGCTCAGACCGTTGCTGCTGCCTGCCCCCGAAGGCTGGTTGTTGGTGTTGGAGGCCTGGCCGGTGCCGTTGTCGGTATTGAGGCCCGCCTCCAGATCAAAGCCGGCGGCCAGACCGCTGCCGAGATCTTCACGGCCCTTGAAGCCCAGGCGGCTGGCCTGATTGCCGCTGGAGGTCAGCATCTGACGCGAGCCTGCGCCAGCGCCTCGGTA
Organism: Comamonas thiooxydans; assembly: GCF_002157685.2. Classification (NCBI taxonomy): domain Bacteria; kingdom Pseudomonadati; phylum Pseudomonadota; class Betaproteobacteria; order Burkholderiales; family Comamonadaceae; genus Comamonas; species Comamonas thiooxydans. The sequence continues at coordinate 3,720,466 of NZ_AP026738.1, read as the reverse complement.
GTTGGATACGGCCATATCCACTACGCCATAGACCTGCACAGAGGATTGTGCCGAGGCCGCCAGCGGCACCAGCGTGCATGCGAGAACGCTCAGCGCATTGAAAGCCATTTTTTTTGTAGTCATTCATGTCTCCTTGAACCGTTGAAAAAAGATGCCTGATGGCAAACCGACGAAAAACACTGCCGGGCAAGGCCGGGCCTGGGAATGGGGTGAGGGCGCAGGCAAGCTCCAGCTCTAGTCCCGCAAAAGGACTTGAGCCGGGTGCAGCTGCCCACGGTGCCAAGGGTGGGCACCGGGCAGAGGTCTTGAATCAGATAAGTAATGGAGCCGCTTGAGAGCCACTGCTCAAGGACCCGGGCCTCAGTTTTCGGGCTTGTAGCCTATGGACTTGAGTAGGGCTGCCTGCTTGCGGCTGGCCTCTTTGAGGTCGGCCGTCATTTCTGCCGTGGTAAGGGGCTGGCCGGGCTCCATGCCCACCGTGGCGAGCTGTTTGAGCACGGACTCCTTGCGGAAATGTGCCAGCGCCACATCCCGCAGCTTCTGCTGGATGACGGCCGGGGTTTGCGGGTGGGACCACAGGGCGAACCAGCCGGGTTTGGACAGCTGCGGATAGCCCAGCTCCGTGAACGTCGGCACGTCGGGCAGGGCTTGCAGGCGGGTCGGGTAGACGGCGGCCAGTGCCTTGATCTTGCCGCTGCGAATCAGGGGGAGCGAAGTGGTGACGCCATCGAACATCACCGGGATATGACCACCCATGAGATCCACCAGCGCAGGGGGCGAGCCCTTGTAGCCCACATGGCGCATATTGATCTTGGCCAACTGGCCCAGCAGCATGCCCGTTGTGACCCTTCAGGCCCGTGGCGTAGGAGGCAAAGTCCACGCAGTCGCGTTGCTGTCTGGCGTAGCTGATGAATTCGGGCAGGGTCTGGAACGGCAGATCCTTGTTGGCGACCATGACCAGGCCGGTGCGTGTGAGCTGGGCCAGCGGCGTCAGGTCCTTGAACGGGTCGAAACTGACTTTCTGGGCCAGGGGCGCCTCGCTCAGTGCTCCGTCCTGAATCACCAGAAAGGTGTAGCCGCTTTTGCCATGGGACTTGAGGTCCTGGATGCCGATGGCCCCCGAGGCACCGGCCTTGGATTCCACGATCACGGGCTGCTTGAGCTCTTGCTGCATGCCCTCTGCCAGCAGACGGGCCAGGGTGTCAGCTGTGCCACCGGCAGGCCCGGTGACGATCAGGCGTATGGGCCTGGTCGGCCAGTCCGTGGTCTGTTCGGCCTGTGCGGGCAAGGCCAGGCTGGCGGCCACGGCCATGACGGCCAGGCCTAATTTCCGGCGCAGTGCGCAGGCTGTCGCGGTGCGAAAACCTGCGGTGTCCACTGAATTGCGCGAGGCGGGTGTCGTTGCCTTCATTGCTTGTCTCCTTCAATGGGGAGATCTGGCTCCCCATCTGCGCGCACCTTTTATATATTGTGGGTGGCTGCGCATTCATCGTGATGGTCTTCAGGCGGCTCAGGCCGTTGGCTCGGGCTGTCGGGCTTCGATCCGAGCCTGCAAATCCTCGATCAGCTGTTTTGCCTGCGGCCAGGGACCGTGGCCCGAGGCCGGGTTCAGGTGGCCCTGGGGGCCCAGCTCCACCAGCTCGCTCCCCCAGTCGCGCGCAAAGCCGCGCGCGCGCTCCAACTGGGTCAGCGGGTCATTGCTGCTGGCTGCCAGCAGTGTGGGAAACGGCAGGCGCTGGCGCGGGATGGGCGTCCAGCCGTGGGCTGTCAGCACATCCTTGGGGGGATAGCCGGCAGGCATCTGGGTTTCCACATCGGCGGGGGCTGCAAGCAAGGCTCCGAGAATGGGGCGGGCTCGGCGCAGCGCCCAGTGCGCGACCATCATGCAGCCGGCGCTGTGTGCCACGATGATGACGGGGCCGTCGATACCGTCCAGTGCTCGGTCGATCGCGTCCAGGCGGGCCTGGCAACTGAGCTTGTCCTGCTCCAGCGGTGGCACGGTGACGCAGGGGACGGACTGCGCAGTCAGTTCCTTGGCCAGCAGCGTCTGCCAGTGCTCTTGCACATGGTCGCGCAGGCCGGGGATGATGAGAATCGTGTGCTTCAAGGTCATCTTCTGTCTCCTGGCTCAGTCCGTGGGGCCGCCGATGATGGCGGTGCGTTCCATCTTGCGGTGGCAGGGCTGGTAGTCCATCACAGCGTAGTGCTGGGTGGAGCGGTTGTCCCAGAAGGCTACGCTGTTTTTGCTCCATTTGAAGCGCACCTGGTACTCGGGAATCATGGCCTGGCTGGTGAGGTAATTGAGCAGTTGCGAGGAGCCGGGCGATTTGTCTAGGCCGAAGCGCACATTGGCAGGTGTGTTGTAGTTGGTGAAATGGGTGGTGAAGCTGCTGTTGACGAACAGAATCTTCTCGCCGGTTTCGGGGTGGATGCGGACCACGGGGTGCTCGGCGTCGGGGTATTGGGCCTTGAGTGCCAGGCGTTTTTCGATAGGCATGACGGCACCAAAGCTCGCTTCGATGCTATGGCGGGCACGCAGATGCTCGATCTTGACCTTGATGTCGTCTGGCAGGTTCTCATAGGCCATCACCATGTTCACCCACATGGTGTCGCCGCCCACGGGCGGGCATTCAACGCAGCGCAGCACGCAGCCCATGGGGGGCTGCTCGCGCCAGGTGGCGTCGGTGTGCCATGAGTTCTCGTTGCGGTCCAGAGGGTTGTCGGGGGTCTTGTAGATCTGCACCAGGCCAGGGTGCTCGGGGTGGCTTCCCACCACCGGGTGGTCTTCCAGCTCGCCAAATTTGCGCGCAAACGCCACATGCTCGGCGCGTGTGATGTCCTGGTCGCGGAAAAAGATCACGCGGTGCTTGAGCAGTGCCTGGCGGATTTCGGCCATCAAGCCCTCGTCCTCTGCGGCCGCTCCCAGGTGAACGTTGGACAGCTCCGCACCGATGGAGCAGGTCAGAGGATTGACTTCCAGCGAGCGGGTCAAAGAGCTGGAGCGGATAAGGGCGGGTGCTGCGCCAACCTCGTTTTTCATTGGGAAGTCTCCTTATAGAATCAATGTCGCCAGTGTGAAAACTCCCCTCGATCGGCGCTTGTCATTACATGACTGGTGCTTTGCAATTAGTGCCAAGTTAGTGAAACCCCATGGCCTCTCTCGTTCGCGCAGCCTGCTTGACCAATTACGCCGAAGTCGCTCAGGCTTCGGGGCTGAATGGCGCGCGCATGCTGCTCGATGCCGGCCTGAACCCCGGTGTGCTCGACGAGCCGGATCTGATGATTCCGGTGGACAAGGTGGGGCGTTTGCTGCAGGCCTCGGCCACGCAGTCGGGCAATGAAAGCTTTGGTCTGTGCATGGCGCGCTCGCGCCTGCTGTCCAATATGGGGCCGGTGGGCCTGCTGATTCGCGATCAGGCTACGCTGCGCGATTCGCTGAACCTGCTGGTGCGCCATCTGGCCCTGCTCAACGGCGCCATGACGCTGGAGCTGGACGAGCAGGCCGACACGGTGCTGATCCGTGAGCTGTTGCTGGCCGGCCGTGCCCATGAGCCTACGCGTCAGCGCGTGGAGCTGGCGCTGGGCGTGATGGTGCGCGCCATTCGGCAGCTGATAGGTCGCGACTGGCAGCCTCGCATGGTGTGTTTCGAGCACGCCGCGCCCAAGGACCTGAGCATGCATCACCTGATGTTCGGCCCGCGCGTGCAGTTCAATCAGGAGTTCAACTGCATTGTCTGCGTCAAGGCCGATCTCGATACACGCAACGAGTTTGCCGATCCTGCCATGGTGCGCTATGCCCAGAAGCTGCTGGAGTCCGTGGCGCCCACGAGCGAGGAAGCGGTGCTGGACGATGTGCGCCGGACCATCTTGCTGCTGTTGCCCAGCGGTCGCTGCAGCATAGAGAAGGTCAGCGAGCACCTGGGTGTGGTGCCACGCACCATTCAGCGCCGGCTGACGGAAAAGGGGCAGAGCTTTTCTTCTCTGATGAACGATATCCGCAAGGAACTGGCCGTGCGCTATGTGTTTGAGAGCAACCGCTCTCTGACCGAAGTGGCCGAGCTGTTGGGCTTTACGGCCCCCAGCAGTTTTTCGCGCTGGTATCAGAGCCAGTTTGGCTGCAGTGCCAAGGACAGCCGTGCCAAGGCACAGACCGAAGGCACGGGCGGCGCATAAAAAAGCGGGCCGCAGGGGCCCGCCAAACACACTACCAAAGTGCCGCCCCTGGGAGAGGGCGGCTACGCCAGCGTCCTTCAGTTGCTGGCGATTCTGAGCTTGCTCAGAATTTTGCGGTTCTGCTCCACCGTGTTCAGCATTTTTTGTTGCAGCTCAGTCATCGTGCTGGGCTGGGGTGCGTCAAAGCCCTGGGTTTTGAGCTGCGTCTGGAACTTTGGGGATTGGGTCACCTTGTCCATCTCCTGGCGCACCTTCTGGATCAGGGGCGGGGGCGTGCTGCTGAGCACGAACAGTCCCACACTCGCATCGGGCAGAACAAAGTCGGGCATGTTCTGCTCGGCAAAGCTGGGCACATCGGGTAGCAGGCGCGAGCGGTTGGGCGAGACCACGCCCAGAGCCTTGACCTTGCCGGCCTTGACCAGCGGGGCGGCATTGGTCACCACTTCAAAGGTCAGTTGTACCTGGTTGCCGATCAGATCGACGATGGCAGGGGCCGAGCCCTTGTAGGGCACGGCGGTGATCTTGCCGCCGCTTTTCTCGCTCAGCAACTCACCCAGCATGTCGGAACGAGTGCCGGGGCTCAGGTTGGCGATATTGATCGGGCTGCTGCTCTTTTTTGCATAGTCCAGCACCTCCTGAATCCTGTTGGGGGGAAAGCTGTTGTTGGCCACCAGCATATGCACCATGGAGGCCACATCCGAGACATAGGTGAATGTCTTGTGTACGTCAAACGGCGTCTTCACGGTGAGTGGAAAGTCGGTCCAGATGCTGGAGGGCGCAATCATCAGCGTATGCCAGTCGGCAGGTGCATTCATCACGGCGCGCTCGGCAATCACGGCCGAGCCGCCGGGCTTGTTGTCCACCACCACGGGCTGGCCTAGATTGGTCTGCAGATGATCGGCCACCAGGCGCGCCACACCATCGGTGATGCCACCAGGAGGCGCAGGAACGACGAGGCGGATGGGTTTGACGGGCCAGGCGGGTGCTGGGGTCTGGGCTTGTACGGAGGTGCTGACCATTGCGCCGACGCAAAGAATTGCGGCGCAGGAACGCAGGTTTTGAACAATGTTTCGCATGTGTGGGCTCCTAAATGGAGTTGCTCAGATGGCGCTGGAGGGAGAGTCTGTGACCCTCATCTTCAAGAACGTAAGCATTCAGCGCCTGCTTTGCAGCGGCGTTATCGGCTCTGGCTTGCAAGACGCGAATCACTGGCATCACTTGCGGGCCGGGTGGTCCTGCAAAATTCACAGCGGTTGTCATTGATGTCTCCTGTCGTTTTTTCATGGGGGGCAGACATTCGGCATGACGCCGATCTCTGTCTCGCAGGGGGGGCAGACCCAACGAATAGGTGATCCGCTGAATCGGCCGGCATGTCCCTGCGCTCTTGTGCTTGGGGTGTAGGAATGCACCAATTCATGATGGAGGTCCGCAAGTTCGGTGACTTGGCGTTTCATGCCTGCGACTTCGCATTTGATGACTGCAGTACTCCGCACTTACCCGATGTAGGGCTGCAGCCTGCATGGCTTCGAGCGTGCTTGAGGCGCGGTATGGGCGCCTTGCAATCGGAGCCGCGAGGAGGGGGGGGATCGCAGGTTGCCGATGGTGCGCAGCAGTCGCCTGGACTTTTGCAGTGCATGAACCGATTTCGTCTCTCTGTTGCCTGCCCCAATCACCTTCAGGCCTGGTTTGCCGGCCTTGTCGCGTTTGAGAAAGCGCGTGTCTTGAAATGCAAAGTGGCATCTCACACGGCATTTGATACTGGCCTCACGCATCGGCAATGGCCTGAAATCGGCTGATGCAGTTTGTCCAGACACTGATTTCTCGCACTCAAACCGGAGACAACAACCATGAACTTTCTTGACGGTCACCTGTATCCCGAAAACCAGCAACCGCTGATCATCACTGCCGCTCCCTACGCTCCGGGCTGGATTCCCTCGGACTTCCCCGAGGACATCCCCATCACGATGGAAGAGCAGATTCAGAAGGCCGTGGACTGCTATGAGGCCGGTGCCACCGTGCTGCATCTGCATGTGCGTGAAGACGACGGCAAGGGCAGCAAGCGTCTGTCCAAGTTCAACGAGCTTATTGCCGGTGTGCGTGAGCGTGTGCCCGAGATGATCATCCAGGTCGGCGGCTCCATCAGCTTTGCGCCCGAAGGCCCGGATGGCGAAGCCAAGTGGCTCTCCGACGATACCCGCCATATGCTGGCCGAGCTGACTCCGGTACCCGACCAGGTGACGGTGACCGTGAACACCACGCAGATGAACGTGACCGAGCATGCCGGCGAGGATGACTTCCGCGGTGTCTCGCGCGGTTTCCCGCATCTGCACAAGACCTACAAGGACATGATTGTTCCCTCGAACCCCAGCTTCGTTGAAGAACATATCCGTCGCCTGTCCGAAAAGGGCATCCAGAGCGCCTTCCAGGTCTACAACATCAACAGTTTCGAGACCATAGAGCGCATGATCCGCCGCGGCGTCTACAAGGGCCCGCTGGTCATGAACTGGGTCGCCATCAGCGGCGGCATGGACCAGGCCAATATCTACAACCTGGCCAATATGCTGCGCGCCGTGCCCGACAACGCCATCGTGACGGTGGAAAGCTCGGTGCTGAACGTGCTGCCCATCAATATGATCGGCATGGCCCTGGGCCTGCATGTGCGCTGCGGTATCGAAGACGTGCTGTGGAATCAGACCCGCACCGGCAAGATGAGCACCGTGGAGCAGATCAAGCAACTGGTGCGTATTGCGGGCGAGTTCGGTCGCCCGATTGCCACGGCCCAGCAGGCCCGCGAGATCAAGCAGATCGGCGTGTTCTACGAAACCGCCGACGAAACCCTGGCCAGGAACGGCTTCGCGCCCAACCGCAAGGGCGCCAACCAGGGCTTTCTGCGCAAGCCCATGGACGCTGTGGCCTGAGTCTCAAAGCCCGGGTGACCGGGCCCGGCTCATCTAGCCGCTGTGCGTTTGTCACGCTTGCCTGGTGGATGCGTGGCCAAGCGCCTACCCCCGCCGACTTCCTTGAGAAGTCGGCTTTTTTATTTCTCTGGATTCAAGCCCGCAGATAAAGGTCTTCGCCGCGCACGTTGCGCTCCTGCAGGATTTCTCCGACCGCCAGCAGCTCATCCAGATGCTGGGAAATGCTTCGCGTCTCGGCCCCCTGTACCCAGGGCGCATCAAAGCCTTGCGGGTAGAGCAGGCGCTGCTCCACCATCTGCGAGAGCGTCATGGGCCGCTGCCTCAGCCATTCGAGAATGCGTGCACCGCGCTCGTCAATGACCGCAGCAAAGCGCTTGAGGTCTCGCAGAAACGCCTCGCGTTCCGTGTAAATGCCCTTGTGGTGCGAGGTCACCCAGACCCGGGCATCGATCTCGGGCAGCCGCGCCAGGCTGCGGCGAAAGTCCGCCAGACAGGAGCAGGCATCGCCGTAATAAGGGCCGAAGCCTGTCAGGTCGATATCGCCGATAAAGGCAACACCTTCGGGCTCGATCAGCAGCACGGTATGGCCGGCGGTATGGCCAGGCATATGAATGGCGTGAATCTGCGACTGACCCAGCTCCCAGACGGCTCCATCTTCGTAGCCCTTGGCATCGGGTCTGGGGGCGTAGAAGAATTCGCTCTCCAGCTTGTTGCGCATGATGTCGGCCTGAGCCGAATCGACCCAGCCAAAGGTGGCAACCAGGCCCTCCCAGCTTAGCAAGGCCGCAAGATCGCCTACATGAGCAAAGACCTGTGCGTCTGGTAGGCGGTGCAGGCCGGCCATATGGTCTTCATGCACATGACCCATCACCACCAGCTCGGTGGCATCGAACTCGGTCCCGATGTGGTTGGCAACGATAGGCGTATCCAGCGCTGCCAGCGTATCGCTGCCGCGAATCATGATCTGGTTGCCGTCCGGATACTTGCCGCCCTTGGCGCCGCGAAACACCGTCACGCGGCCGAACTGGTGGCGCTGTATGTCTGTCTGGGCTGTGTCGGTGGGATGCATCATGGTCTGAGTGGAGGAAAGTGAAGCCGGCTTCTGCGAAGATTAAGACCTTGGATGTATTTGCGCTGTCACCACAGCGCTTTGAAAGACGAGTCGGAGATGACCCAACAAGACAAACAGGCTCAGGAAGCCCATCTGATCGAGCACCCCATCAAAAGCGAGCTGGTGCATCAGGGCAGTTTTCTGCAAGTAAAGCTTGATACCGTGCGCCTGCCCCATGGCGGTCAGGCCACGCGCGAGTATGTGGTGCACCCCGGCGCCGTGGTGGTGATAGGCCTGCTCGACGATGGCCGCGTGCTGCTGGAGCGGCAGTTTCGCTACCCCGTGGGCCGGGTCATGACGGAGTTTCCCGCAGGCAAGCTCGATGCGGGCGAGCAGCCGCTGCTCTGCGCCCAGCGCGAGCTGCTGGAGGAGACCGGCTACAGTGCGCGCGAATGGGCTTATGCCGGGCCCATGCATCTGGCGATCGGCTACTCGGACGAAGTCATTCACATCTTCTTTGCGCGCGGCCTGACTGCAGGCGAGCGCCAGCTCGATGCCGACGAGTTTCTCGATGTCTGCAGCATGACACCTGCCGAGTTGCTGGACGGCGTGCGTAGCGGCCAGGTCACCGATGCCAAGACCTTGAGCTGCTGTCTGTGGTTGCAGAATGTGCAAAGCGGTGCCTGGTCTCTGGAGTGGAAGCCGGCTTGACTTTTTGATAGCTGCTTGCGCACGTCGAAAATGGGTTTTAGCTATGAAAGTGCCTGAAATTCATATCAGTCGGGCGCTGGCTGCTTCTTTTTCGGGATTGCCTGATGCCAGCCAGTGTTTGTCGTCGGGTGATGACAGGCGCTGCATGACCTTCCTATAAACTGGTGCCATGCACCATGGCGTGCCACCTCTATTTGAATGAGGGTTGCAGTCTGAAGCGGTGTTCAGGAGTGTTTCATGGAATCGTCAGAGCTTGAGGATGACAGCGTTTTCGAGAGTGCGGCCGAGCTGTTCAAAGCCATGGCTGCGCCCATGCGGCTGAAGATCATCAGCGCGCTGTGCAACGGAGAGAAAAACGTCTCCGAGCTGCTGGCTTCCATAGACACGACCCAGCCCAATATGTCTCAGCACCTGAACACGCTGTATCAGTCCGGCATTCTGGGCCGCAGGCGTGAAGGGGTCAGCATCTACTACTTCATCGCCAACGAGAAGGTCGTCCATATGTGCCGCACCATCTGTGTGCAGATTGCCATCGAACAGAACTGATGGCTTGAGCCCCAAAAGAAGAAAGGCGCACCGTGCGCCTTTTTTCATGGCCCCATGCGGTTCAGGGCTTGAGATAGACAAAGCCCTCTTTGGCCTGCAGGCGTGCGACTTCGGCCACACCGGAGGGGACGACCGAGGCTTCCATCAGCAGGCTTGAGGCCTCGAGCTTGCGCGTTTGCAGCGTGTTGTTGCAGACCTTGAACTCCACGCCGCGCCCCACCAGTGCGCTGACCTGGCCGCTGAACTCGCGGCCCTTGCTGTCCTTGGCATTGTTCAGCAGAAAGTCTATGCCGGGCCCATGGGTGACCACCACGATCTTGTCCGTGGGCGAGGCATTGAGTTCGTTATTGATATTGGCGAGTATGGCGGCCGCGGTCTCCACTCCGGTGTTGACGTGATAGACCACTTTCACATCCTGAGCGGCGGCAATCGCCGTACACAGGGCAAAGCTCAGGGCAACAAGTTGGCGCTTCATCGAAGGTCTCCTGTGGGGTCTGTAGGCATCAGGGAAGATGCTGCTGGTTAAATATTGCCACTTGCTTATATTAACGATGACGCAAACATTCAAAAATAGGGCAAGCGCTAGTGGCGACATGCATGCATGACGCGCTGCCCATGCAGGGGAGACAAAGCCATGACAAGCTGGGCAGGAGCTGTGCTGAGGAGCTTTGTGTGGGCAGCGATTGCAGCGACAGGTACAGCGGCAGCGCATGATGCAGCCCCGAGGTCGTTCATTCCGCAAGCGGCCAGCAAGCACGTGATGGAGTTGCAACAGGTGGCTGCCAATGTGTTTTTTGTGCAGGGCGTATCGGCGCTGGGCAGCCCGGCCAATCGCAACTTCATCTCCAATGCAGGCTTTGTCATCACCCATGACAGCGTGGTCGTGATCGATGCGCTGGGTTCGCCCGCACTGGCCGAGGAGCTGGTGCAGAAAATCCGTACGCTGACGCCCAAACCCATCAGCCATGTGCTGCTGACCCACTATCACGCCGACCACATCTATGGCTTGCAGGTGTTCGAGGCTCTGGGCGCAAAGATCGTGGCCCATGTTCAGGCGCGTGAATACATCAACTCAGAGACCGCGCATCTGCGGCTTGAGGCTTCGCGTAAGGATCTGGCACCCTGGGTCGACCGGAACACGCAGCTGGTGTCGGCGAACCAATGGGTGTCGGGCGACAGCTCCACACTCAGGGTCGGGGGCGTGGATTTTGTGCTGCAGCATATGGGGCCATCGCATACGCCGGAGGATACGGCCATCTTCCTGCCGCAAAGCGGCGTGCTCTTCATCGGCGATGTGGTGTTTCGCAACCGCATTCCCTATGTGGGCCAGGCCGACAGCCGGCACTGGATTGCCGCGCTGGACGAGTTGCTCAAGCTGCCCGTCAAGGTCATGGTGCCGGGCCACGGCCCGGCCTCCGAGCAGCCGCGTCAGGACATGCAGCTGACGCGAGACTATCTGCACTATCTGCGCGAGGCCATGGGCAAGGCCGCAGCCAACCTCGACCCGTTTGACGAGGCCTATCAGACGACGGACTGGTCCAGGTTCTCGGCTTATCCGCTGTTCAAGGAAGCCAATCGCATGAATGCCTACAACACCTTTTTGTTGATGGAGCAGGAAAAGCAGTGATGGAAGCAGCCAGCTCCTTTCGTGCCCGCAGAAGACTGTGCTTGCAGCTTTTGCTGGCGGGTGCGGCCCCGGCATGGGCGGGGCTCGATGCCTCGGAGCGTCTGCTGCCCACCAGCCAGAGCCTGCAGCACGACCTGGCCTTGGCGCTGGCTGGCAAGCAGCCGCTGGTGGTGATGGCCAGCCTGCACGGCTGCCCGTTCTGCAAGCTGGTGCGCGAGCATCATCTGCTGCCGCTGCAGCGCTCCGGAGCCCTGGTGACCCAGATTCATTTTCTGTCGTCCGAGCCTTTGCGGGACTGGGATGGCGTGACGACCACGCATGGCGGCATGGTCAGGCAACTGGGCATAGAGGTGGCGCCGACCGTGCTCTTTTATGGAGCCGCTCACAAGGAGGTGGCCGAGCGTTTGAGCGGCAGCTCCATCCCCGACTTCTATGGCGCTTATCTGGAGCAGCGTATGCAGACGGCGCGCGCGGCGGTGCAGGGACGCTGAGCTTCGTTGTTCCTGCTGGGGAAGAACGAGGGTTAGCGCGGGATTTCAAATTCGGCGTCCTGCCCGATACTTTAAATAACAACATGCTTATATATAAATATAAGGAGACCAAGCGATGAAAACTGCATCCTGGCTGAGTGGCTTGACGGTGCTGCTGGGGCTGGCTGTTCCCGCACTGGCACAGGCGGATCAGGCATTGGCGCAGAAGAACGCCTGCATGGCCTGCCATGCGGCGGACAAGAAGCTGGTAGGCCCGGCGTTCCAGGATGTGGCTAGGAAATATGCGGCCCAGGCTGATGCGCAGACCTATCTGGTCAAAAGCATCAAGGCCGGTGGCTCCGGCAAATGGGGGCCGGTGCCCATGCCCGCCCAGCCAGCACTCAGCGATGCAGACACCCAGACGCTGGCGGCCTGGATTCTCAAGGGCTCCAAATGAAACAGGTGTGTCGTGCTTTCCCGGTGAGTGCCACCAACGATCAAAGAGAGAGCTTATGCAAAGCCAGTTGATGGGAAAGGTGCGCAAGGCACCCGAGAACTTTGTGCGGGCGGACGATGTAGGTACGGTGTTTGCCGAAGCCAGGGCAGGTCGGCGTGACTTCATTCGCGGGGCTTTCGCGGCTGCGGCGGCCGGCGCGGCAGCCGTCCATGCGCAGGGCCGGCAGGCCACGAGCGGCGATGGAGATCCGAATATTCTGGAGCTGCCCGCACACAGCAAGGGCCTGGGCCAGCCGGTAGTCACCGACGGCTACGGCAAGCCCTCCAGATACGAGGCCAATGTGCAGCGCCGCCAGAGCCCGGGGCTGACCCAGACCAAGCAGGCCTCGGTATCGTTTGCGCCGCTGCAGTCGCTGTTCGGCATCGTCACGCCCAGCGGTCTGCATTTCGAGCGTCACCATCAGGGCTGGTGGGATATCGACCCTTCCAAGCACCGACTGATGATCAACGGTCTGGTGAAGAATCCCAAGGTCTTCACCATGGACGAGATCATGCGTCTGCCTTCGGTGTCGCGCTTTCATTTCATCGAATGCGGCGCCAACACCGGCATGGAGTGGGGCAATGTGGCCGTGCCCACGGTGCAGTACACACACGGCATGCTGTCGTGCAGCGAGTTCACGGGCGTGCCCCTGATCACCCTGCTGGAGATGGCCGGGGCCGATCTGAAAAAAGGCAGGTTCATCCTGGCCGAGGGAGCCGACGGCTCGTCGATGACGCGCACCATTCCCGTGGAGTTGATCACTTCCGGTGAGGTGCTGGTCGCCTATGGCCAGAACGGCGAGATGCTGCGGCCCGAGCAGGGCTATCCGCTGCGCCTGGTGGTGCCGGGCGTGCAAGGTGTGAGCTGGGTGAAGTATCTGCGCCGTATCGAAGTCGGTGATATGCCGTATGCGGCCAAGGACGAGGCGATCCACTATGTCGATCTGATGCCTGACGGACAGCACCGCCAGTACTCGAGCATTCAGGAATGCAAGAGTGTGGTCACGACGCCTTCCGGTGGGCAGATGCTGCTGGACAAGGGTTTCTACAACATCACGGGGCTGGCCTGGTCGGGCCGCGGCAAGGTCAGGCGCGTGGATGTGAGCGTCGACGGCGGTCGCAACTGGCGCACGGCTCGGCTCGAAGGGCCGGTGATGGGCAAATGCCTGACGCGCTTCAATCTGGACTGGGTCTGGAATGGCGAGGAATGCATCATCCAGAGCCGCGCCATGGATGAGACCGGCTATGTGCAGCCCACCTACCAGCAACTGCGTGCCGCGCGCGGCACGCGCTCCATCTATCACAACAATTCCATCCAGTCCTGGGCGGTACGTGCCAACGGGGAGGTCGCGAATGTTCAGCTTGCATAAACCTCTGCTCCTGCTGGCGCTGCTTGCCATGGGCGTGGCCGCCGGACCCGCTGCGGCGCAGAGCAAGTCTGCCGACGACCGCTATCCCGGCGTGGGCCGCAATGCCACGAGCAAGGAGGTTCTGGCCTGGGATATCGATGTGCGCCCTGACTTCAAGGGGCTGCCCGCGGGCTCGGGCTCGGTGCAAAAAGGCATGGATGTGTGGGAGGCCAAATGTGCATCCTGCCATGGGGTGTTTGGCGAATCCAACGAGGTGTTCAGCCCGCTGGTCGGCGGCACCACGGCCGAGGACATCAAGACCGGGCATGTGGCGCGGCTCAAGGATCCGGCCTTTCCGGGCCGCACGACCATGATGAAGGTGGCCACGGTCTCCACGCTGTGGGATTACATCAACCGGGCCATGCCCTGGAATGCGCCCAAGTCGCTGTCCACCGAAGAGGTGTATGCCGTCACGGCCTATCTGCTCAACCTTGGCGGTGTGGTGCCCGAGAACTTCACGCTCAGCGACAGGAATATCGCCGAGGTGCAGCAGAAGCTGCCCAACCGCAACGGCATGACGACCCGGCACGCGCTGTGGCCCGGCAACGAGTTCGGCAAAGGCGCCAGGCCCGATGTGCTGGCCACTGCCTGCATGAGCAACTGCGGCCCCGAGCCCAGGCTGCGCTCGGCCTTGCCCGAGCATGCCAGCAACAACCACGGCAATCTGGCTCAGCAGAACCGGCTGGTCGGTGCCCAGCGTGGCATCGAGACCGATGGCGGTGCAAGCAAGGCGGTCAAGCCTGCGGTTGACAGGAAATCGGGCAGTGCGGCACCGACGGCCTTGCTGGAAAAGAACGCCTGCATGGCTTGCCACGGCATGGCGCAGAAACTCGTCGGCCCGGCCTTCAGCGAAATTGCCAGCAAGCACAGTGGCCAGCAGGACTATCTGGCAAACAAGATCAGGGTCGGAGGCTCGGGCGTCTGGGGATCAACACCCATGCCACCTCAGCCCAATCTCAGCGATGCTGATGCCAAGGTAATTGCCCAGTGGCTGGCGGCGGGCGCCAAGCCCTGATGCAGCTTGTGTCGTGCGACTGTGAAGTGAATGAAAAGGAGACAAAGATGAAACGTAGAGACGCCCTCAGGAACAGTGCGGCCGTGCTCGGCATGCTGGTGGCTGCCGGCCTGCTGCCGCAAGCAGCGCAGGCTGCCTATAACAAGACCGCTTTCGACGCCAAGACCGTGGCCGATGTGCTCAAGGCCATGGGAGCTGCCGCGCCTGCCGAGAGCAAGGATGTGACGCTGACCGCGCCCGACATTGCCGAAAACGGTGCTGTCGTACCCCTGGGGGCCGCGACTACCCTGCCCAATGTGAAGCAGATGCTGGTGCTGGTGGAAAAGAACCCCAACACGCTGGTGGCGGCCTTTACCGTCAACGAGGCGCTGGAAGCCAATTTCCTGACGCGCGCCAAGCTGGGCCAGTCCTCGGATGTCTATGCAGTGGCCATCACCAATGACGGCAAGGCCTTCTATGCCAAGAAGGAAGTCAAGGTCACCCTCGGTGGCTGCGGCGGTTGATTGAAAAAAGTCATCTGAAACAGGAGAAGAACATGGCTGATCCAATGCGTATTCGTGCCCAGGCTGCGGGTGACAAGACCACCGTGCGCGTGCTGATGTCCCATGAAATGGAGACCGGCCAGCGCAAGGATGCGGAAGGCAAGACCGTGCCCGCCTGGTTTATTCAGGAGGTGACGGCCGCGCACAACGGCAAGCAGGTGCTGCAGGCTGAGTGGGGGCCTGCGGTTTCCAAGAACCCGTTTCTGCAGTTCGTGGTCAAGGGAGCCAAGGCTGGCGACAAGATTTCGGTGAGCTGGAAGGACAACAAGGGCGAGACCCGTACGGATGAAGCGACCGTGAGCTGAGCACGGCAGAGACAGCGGCTGGCCGTCGGCCAGCATTCACCCAAGTCCAGAATCAATCAAAAAACAGAGAGGTGCCCCATGAGACATTCCTCCCCGGGTCAGGCGGCTGCCGCCGTGCTGGCCTTGTGCATGGCCGCGCCGGTGCTGGCGCAAAAGTCCACGGCCGACGGCATTGCCGAGTACCGCGAGATGCTGCAGGACGGCAACCCCGCCGAGCTGTTCGAGATGAAGGGCGAGGAGCTGTGGAAGCAAAAGCGCGGCCCCCGCAAGGCGTCCATGGAGCAGTGCGATCTGGGCAAGGGGCCGGGCGTGGTCAAGGGCGCATTTGTGGAGCTGCCGCGCTATTTTGCCGACACGGGCAAGGTGCAGGATCTGGAGTCGCGCCTGCTGACCTGCATGGAAAGGCTGCAGGGGCTGGACGCGCAAAAGATTGCGGCAACACCGTTCGGCAAGGACGAGCAAAAGAACATGGAAGGGCTGGTGGCCTGGATTTCATCGCAGTCCAAAGGCATGAAGTTCAACCTGCCCCAAGGCCATGCGCAGGAAAGGCAGATGTATGAGGCGGGCAAGCGCATGTTCTATATGCGCGGCGGCCCGCATGACTTTGCCTGTGCTTCCTGCCATGGTGCGGACGGCAAGCGTATCCGCATGCAGGATCTGCCTAATCTGACCAGGAACCCCGGGGCAGCGGAAGGCTTTGGCGCCTGGCCCGCCTATCGGGTCTCATCGGGCGAGCTTTGGAGCATGCAGCGCCGCCTCAACGACTGCTTCCGTCAGCAGCGCTTTCCCTATCCAGGTTACGCCAGCGACGTGACGGTGGCGCTGGGAGTATTCATGGGCGTCAACGGCAAGGGCGGGACGTCGACCGCACCGGCAATCAAGCGATAAGGAGGCCCCATGCGCAAGCAAAAATACATGCCGTACCTGGCCGTGGCCGCATCGTTGCTGGTGCTGGGCTGTGCTTCCGTCGACGGGGCGGTGGACATCGATGCCTTGACGGCCAAGATGGTGCAGACCTCTTTCCGCGATCAGGGCATCGCCAAGGTCGATCGCCTGCAGCAGGACGAATCGAATGCGGCCTGCAGCGCTGCCGATGCATCCGGCAAGCCGCTGGCGCCTGCGCGTGCGCAAGCCATCGAAGCTGCCAATCTCAAAACCGTCAAATGGCCTCAGGATGGCAAGCTGGTCGGCGACTGGAAGGAGGGCGAAAAGATCGCCCAGAACGGCCGGGGCATGACCTGGAGCGACAAGGCGGGCAGCGCCAATGGCGGCAATTGCTACAACTGCCACCAGATCAGCAGGGAGGAGATCTCCTTTGGCACGCTGGGTCCCAGTCTCTACAACTATGGAAAGATTCGCGGCATCAAGGATCCGGCCAGTGCCGAATCCAGAGCCATCGTCGAGTACACCTGGGGCAAGATCTGGAACGCCAAGGCCTACAACGCCTGCTCGGGCATGCCCCGCTTCGGTCACTCCGGCATCCTCACCGAAGCACAGACACGAGATCTTGTCGCCTTGCTTGTCGATCCTGCCTCTCCCGTCAACAAATAGCTTCCTCTGAGCGGCTATGCCGCTTGCCCCCACTCTCGCGTTGCTTCGCAATTCGAGAGTGGATGACCCTTCGAGCCCCTTGCCTGGCATCTGCCAAGCAGTTGTGGCGCGCAGCATTACGCACACAACTTATGCAAATTCGGATCAGGCAGGGTAGAAATGCCCGTGCTTGTCTCCTTGTTCGCATAGGTACCAACGGATATCAGCATGAGTCTTTCCAAACGCGAATTTCTGCAAGTGCTCGCGGCAGCCAGTGTCTCGGGGATGGGATTGCAGCGCTATGCCTACGCCGATCAGTCGCTGGCCGACAAGGCCTTGTATGAGGTGGCACCGTTCGGCAATGTGTCCCTGTTGCATATGACGGACTGCCATGCTCAGCTCAACCCGATTCACTTCCGCGAGCCCAGTGTCAATCTCGGTATCGCTGCGATGAAGAACCAGCGCCCGCACCTAGTGGGCGAGCATCTGCTGCACTCCGTGGGCATCAAGCCAGGCACGGCGTCGGCCCATGCCTTCAGCTATCTGGACTTCGAGGCGGCAGCCAGGCGCTACGGCAAGGTGGGTGGGTTTGCCCATCTGTCCACACTGGTCAAGCGCATGCGCGCCTCGCGTCCTGGCGCACTGCTGCTGGACGGCGGCGATACCTGGCAGGGCTCGGCCACATCGCTGTGGACCAATGCCCAGGACATGGTCGATGCCTGCAAGCTGCTGGGCGTGGACGTGATGACGGGCCACTGGGAGTTCACCTACGGCATGCAGCGTGTGCAGGAGATCATCGACAAGGACTTCGGTACGCAGACCGACTTTGTGGCGCAAAACGTCAAGACGGCCGATTTCGGCGATCCGGTGTTCAAGCCCTATGTGATCCGCGAGATCAACGGCGTACCCGTGGCCATCATCGGTCAGGCCTTTCCGTACACGCCGATCGCCAACCCGCGCTATATGGTGGCGGACTGGAGCTTCGGCATCCAGGACGACAATCTGCAGAAGATGGTGGACGAGGTTCGCGCCAAGGGCGCCAAGGTGGTGGTCGTGCTCTCGCACAACGGCATGGACGTGGACCTCAAGATGGCCGGCCGCGTGCGCGGCATAGATGCCATCCTGGGCGGCCACACGCACGACGGCATGCCAGTGCCCACGCTGGTGCAGAACGCGGGCGGCAAGACCATCGTCACCAACGCGGGCTCGAACGGCAAGTTTCTCGGTGTGCTGGATTTTGATGTGAGGGACGGCAAGGTACGTGGCTTCCAGTACCGCCTGCTGCCGGTGTTCGCCAACATCCTGCCTGCCGATGCCCAGATGCAGGCGCTGATCACCCGGGTGCGTGCGCCCTATGAAAGCCGGCTGGGCGAAGTGCTGGCGCGCACCGACGGCACGCTGTACCGCCGCGGCAACTTCAACGGTACGGGCGACCAGTTGCTGCTGGATGCCATGATGGAGGTGCAGAATGCGCCGATTGCCTTCTCGCCGGGCTTTCGCTGGGGGACCTCGCTGCTGGCCGGGCAGGACATCACGCGCGAATGGCTGATGGACATGACGGCCACCACCTATTCCTATGCCACGGTGACCGAGATGACGGGGGCCACGATCAAGACCGTGCTCGAAGACGTGGCCGACAATCTCTTCAACCCCGATCCCTATTACCAGCAGGGCGGCGACATGGTGCGCGTGGGCGGCCTGCAATACCAGTGCGACCCGGTGGCCGGCGCGGGACGGCGCATCAGCGACATGCGCCTGAACGACCAACTGCTGGAGGCGGACAAGAAATACAAGGTGGCCGGCTGGGCGCCGGTGGCCGAAGAAGCCAAGACGGCCGGCAACAAGCCCATCTGGGAGCTGGTCGAGCCCTGGCTCAAGGACCGCAAGACGCTGGGGCCGCGCCGGCTCGACGAGCCCAGACTGATCAATGTCGGCGGCAACCAGGGACTGGCCAAGGCCTGAGAAAAGTCGATTGGAAAGCCGATTAAGACAGTGTTAGCGCGCGGGCTGGGGTATATGCCAATGCCTTGAAGCCGGGCCGCGCCGTCCAATGCCCGCATGAGTCCTGCCGAGTTTGAATCCCTGACGGCCACCGTTCTGGTGGCCATTTTGTTGCTGGCCGCCGTGTTGGGCTTCGTGATGCGCGAGACCCGCTTTTGCACCGTGGGTGCCATCAGCGATGTGGTGTATCTGCAGGACTGGGGACGGGCGCGCCAGTGGTGCATGGCCATCGCCGTGAGCATGCTGGGCTTCACGGCGCTGGCGCTGTGGGGCCAGTTGCAGGTGGGCGATGCCCTGTATGCCAGCCGCCGCCTGCTGTGGCTGTCGGCCCTGGCGGGAGGGCTGCTGTTTGGCGGCGGCATGGTGCTGGCATCGGGGTGCGGGGCCAGGAATCTGACCCGGCTGGGCAGCGGCAGCCTCAAGGCGCTGGTGGTGCTGCTGGTCATGGGCGTGGCCGCTTTTGCCACGCTCAAGGGCATTACCGCCGTGGCGCGGGTGCGCTGGCTGGACAGCGTGCATCTTGAATTCGCGGGCCCGGCCCTGCTGCCCGAATGGCTGGCCGGCCAT
Organism: Comamonas thiooxydans; assembly: GCF_002157685.2. Taxonomy (NCBI): domain Bacteria; kingdom Pseudomonadati; phylum Pseudomonadota; class Betaproteobacteria; order Burkholderiales; family Comamonadaceae; genus Comamonas; species Comamonas thiooxydans. The sequence goes on along the minus strand of NZ_AP026738.1, from coordinate 3,701,106 downwards.
ATGGCCTGGCCCTTGACGCTGCTGCGCGGCGTGCTGGGCCTGGGTCTGGGGGGCTTGCTGTTGCTGCTGGCCTTCGATCCCCGGCCCGGCGCCGAGCGCAGCCGCTCCCTGCTGCTGGGCGGGCTGCTGGTCGGCCTGTGCGTGACGGCGGCTTGGTGGCTAGGAGGCCATCTGGCGCTGGTGGCCGAGCACCCCGAGACGCTGGAGCAGGTCTATGCCGCGACCTATAGCGGCCGTATCGAGGCCTTCAGCTTTGTCACGCCGGTGGCGCACACGCTGGACTGGTTGATGTTCTTCAGCGATCGCAACAAGGTGCTGACCTGGGGCATTGCCTCGGTGGCAGGCGTGATCCTGGGCAGCTTTGTCCATGCGCTGTGGCGCAGGGACTTCCAGTGGCAGGGCTTTGCCGACCGCAGGGATCTGGCCCGCCATCTGCTGGGCGGACTGCTGATGGGCGTGGGTGGGGTGACGGCCATGGGCTGCACCGTGGGCCAGGGCATCAGCGCGATTTCCATGCTCAGCCTGGGCAGCTTTGTGGCCCTTGCCGGCATTGTGCTGGGGGCGGTGCTGATGCTGCGCCATCTGGCAGAGACGGCATGAAGTTTCTCTAATTCGATAGCTGCTTGCGCCTGCTGATAAACAGATCCAGCATGAAAACATGTTGAAAACGAGAAAAGGAGCGCAGTAGGCGCTCCTTTTTTATGGGCCACAGCGTTTCAGAGCTTGCGCAGGCGCGCGGCAGCCTCGATCAGGGTTTCGTCCTTTTTGGCAAAGCAAAAGCGCACCACGCGCTGATCGAAACCGTCGCCGTAGAAGGCCGACAGCGGAATCGCGGCCACGCCGATTTCCCGGACCAGCCACTGGCAGAAATCGGCCTCGTTGAGATCGGAGACCGTGGAGATGTCGGCACAGAGGAAATAGGTGCCGGCCGTGGGCAGCAGTTTCAGGCGCGAGCCCTGCAGGCCGCCAAGGAACAGATCGCGCTTGGCCTGGTAGAAGGCCGAAAGCTCCAGATAGGGCGCCGGGTCCTGCATGTACTGCGCGAGACCCGCCTGCATGGGCGTGTTCACGGTGAACACATTGAACTGGTGCACCTTGCGGAATTCGGCGCTGAGGGCGGCGGGCGCGGCCACGGTGCCGACCTTCCAGCCCGTGACGTGGTAGGTCTTGCCAAAGCTGGAGACGATGAAGGCGCGCTCGGCCAGGCCCGGGTAGCGGGCGCTGCTCAGATGCTGGGCGCCGTCGAAGACCATGTGCTCGTAGACCTCGTCGCTGATCAGCAGCACATTGGTAGGGGCCAGCAGGGCCTCGAGCTGGCGCATTTCCGCATCGGTCCAGATGGTGGCGCTGGGGTTGTGCGGGCTGTTGATGATCAGCAGGCGCGTGCGCGGCGTGATGGCGGCGGCGATCCTGGCAAAGTCGGGACGGAAGCTGCCGGGCGTCAGCGGCACCCGCACGGCCACGCCGCCGGCCATCTCGATATTGGGCACATAGCTGTCGTAGCAGGGATCGAGCACGATGACTTCATCACCTGCATGCACGGTGGCCAGGATGGCGGTGAGAATGGCCTGGGTGGCGCCGGCGGTGATGGTGATTTCGCTGCCCGCGTCATAGCGGCGGCCGTGCAGCGCCTCGATCTTGGCGGCCACGGCCTCGCGCAGCGCGGGCCAGCCCGTCATGGGCGGGTACTGGTTGTGACCGGCGCGCATGGCGTCGTTGACAGCGTCGAGCAGCCTGGGGTCGCAACCGAAGTCGGGGAAGCCCTGGCCCAGATTGACGGCCTTGTGCTCGGCGGCCAGCGCCGACATGACGGTGAAAATGGTGGTGCCCACATTGGGCAGCTTGCTGGGGAAGTTGGGAGTCACGATAGTCTTGCAATGCATGGGCTGGGCGCACAGGCACCAGCCCTTGAGGCGGGCCGGATCAGAGCCCGAAGTCGTCCACGCTGCCGTTCATGGCGCGCATGATGAGGTCGCGCGAGAGACGGTCGCTGAGCAGCTCGGCAAACCGGTAGACGAAGTTGCGCAGGTATGCGCCGCGCTTGATGGCCACGCGCGCCACGCTGGTGCCGAACAGATGGCCGACGGGGCGTACCACCAGGTCGTTGACGGTGTCGTCGCGCATGGCCATCTCGGCCACGATGCCGATGCCCAGGCCCAGACGCACATAGGTCTTGATCACGTCGGCATCGATGGCTTCCAGCACGATATGCGGATGCAGGCGGCGCATCTCGAAGGCATGGTCGATCTTGCCGCGTCCGGTAAAGGACGGGTGGTAGGTGATCAGGGCCTCCTGGGCGATGTCTTCCAGCGTGATGCGCTCTTTCTGCGCCAGCGGGTGGCCCGTGGGGATGACCAGCACGTGTTGCCATTCGTAGCAGGGCAGGGTCACCAGATCGGGGTAGTCGGCCAGCGATTCCGTGGCCATGCCGATCTCGGCCACTTCGTCGATCACCATGCGCGCGACTTCGGCGGGCGTGGCCTGGTGCAGGCTGATGGTGACCTTGGGATAGAGCTCGCGCAGGCGTGCCACGGCGGGCGGCAGCACATAGCGGGCCTGGGTGTGGGTGGTGGCGATGCTCAGCGTGCCGCTGTCCTGGGCGCTGTACTGCTCGCCGATGCGCTTGAGGTTGCCCACTTCGCGCATGATCAGCTCGATGCTCTTGAGGACTTCCTGTCCGGGCTCGGTGATGCGCTTGAGACGCTTGCCGTGGCGGGCAAAGATATCGATGCCCAGCTCTTCTTCAAGCTCGATGATGGCTTTGGAGACTCCGGGCTGGGAGGTGTGCAGGGCCTTGGCCGCCTCGGTGAGGTTGAGATTGCGGCGGGCGGCTTCCTGAACGAAGCGGAATTGATGCAGGTTCATGACGGCATGGACTAAGAACTTGCATCATTATGCTTCAAATATCTAAAGAAGCTATTTTTTATTTGAAATCTGTATGTTTGAGCGCTTAGGTGCCGGCAGCCGCCTCTATCGCCAGCTGCGCCAGCAGGGACGTGACGCGCGGATTCTCACCCGCAGCGGTCTGCAGATCGAACCGACAGAGGGGGTGCTGCCGGCGCAATTCGTCCAGAAGACGCGGAATGTCTTCTCGTGCATGTTTACCAGTACCGAGAAACAGCGGCAGCACGATCAGATGTTGGACACCTTGCGCAATCAGGGTCTGCGTGGCTGCAGGCAGATCCGGGGCACAGGCGTCCAGATAGGCGCAGATGCAGGGCAGGTCGGGCCGCATTGCCTGTACCCGCTGATGCACGGCTTCTATGGGCTGGCGCCAGAGAGCGTCTCTGGAGCCATGGGCCAACAGGATCAGACCGGCCCGGGCTGGAGAGTGGTTGGCTGCGTCATCCATGGCTAGCGCCTCAGTACCAGCCAGCCAAAGGCCGAGAGCGATAGCGCGGTGTAGAGCAGGCCCGGCGCCGCAGCGGCCAGCCAGGGCCACCAGGATTGCAGGGTGCCGATATAGCCGAACACGTTGTTGAGCAGGAAGAAGCTGATGCCGGCCATCACTCCGCCGAACACATAGGCCGTGATACCGCCCGAGCGGAAATGAAGATAGGCAAAAGGCAGGGCGAGCACCACCATCACCAGGCAGCTCAGCGGGTAGAAGACCTTGCGCCAGAACTCGATTTCGTACTTCTGCGCCGCCTGGCCGTTGTCCTGCAGATGGCGTATGAACTGGAACAGCGCAATCGTGGTCATGCGATCGGGCTTGAGCAGCGCTCCCGAAACCATGGCCGCAGTGACCTTGGTGGGCCAGTTCATGCTGGCTTCGCTGATTGGGCTTAGCTTGGTGACATCGCCATCCTGGGACACCTTGCTGCCTTGCACGCCCTGCAGCGTCCACTGCTCGCTGTCTTCGTCGACCTGGGCCGACTGGGCGTTGATCTGGGCGGCGATGCGGCCCTTGCTGTCGAACTCGAAGATGCGCACATTGACGAAGTCACCAGGGCTCTTGACGGCGCCGACGTTGATGGCGACCGAGTGATTGCCCTGTTTTTCCTTGAGCCAGGCACCGGTGGCGCCTCGGGAGATCTGGCCTTTGCTGACCACACGCAGTTTCTGGCTGAAGTTGTCGGCAGCGGGGGCAATGTAGTCACCCACCAGCACCGTGAGGACTACAAAGCTCATACCCAGTACCAGCAGCGTGCGCAGCGCCAGCCAGGGGCCCATGCCGCTGGTGCGCATGATGGTGAATTCCGAACTCTGGGCGAACTTGGCCATCACGAAGATGGCGCCGATCAGCACGGCAATCGGCATCAGCTCGTAGAGGTGGCCCGGAATGGATAGAGTCACGAACAGCAGCGCGCGCGTGGCGGTGTAGCCGGCATTGCCACTGCCCACCCAGCGCATCTCATCGACCAGATCAAAAAAGAAGAACAGCGCCAGAAAGGCCAGCGAGACGTACAGGACGGCCTGTATGACTTCGCGATAGATCAGGTTGCGCAGAACTTTCATCGTGCGCTCTCCTGAGGTTTGCCCGAGCGCCGCAGCAGATCACGCGGTGACCAGCGGAAGTGGCGCGCCAGCAATACCAGCACGCTGACGATCAGGATGCTTCCATGCAGCAAGCCCAGAATGCCCCACATGCCTATCTTGTTGGCGCTGACCCAGCTCTCGCCCAGGGTCATGAGGTTGTAGTAAACGATAAAGGCGAAGAGGGCGATCATCAGGCTGCTGCTATTGCCCGCACGCGGGTTCACGCTGGAGATGGCCAGGCCCAGAATGACAAAATTCAGCGCGGCAAAGGGCAGGCCCAGGCGCCATGCCAGCACCGAGCGGGCGATCGGCTCGTCCTTGCCGATCAAGTCCTTGGTGGGCATGCTGCGCGCCGCCATCTCCTCAATGGTGACGGGGTTGTCGTTGTCGACCTGCACGCCGTATTCCTTGAATTCGGTAATGCGCACCGAGCCGTCGTCGCTGCGCGTCTCCATGCGCTGGCCGTCCTCCAGGATCACCATGCGCTGGCCCTTGATGACGGCCAGATGCGCGCCCTTGGCGGAGGTCACGGACTCCTTGCCGGGGTCGCGCGAGACCACGAAGACATTGCTGGCAGCCATATCCGAAGGGGAATCCTTGTCGACGAAGAACACGCGTGTGCCGCCCGCCGATTCCTGGAACTCGCCGGGAGCGATGCGATCCAGGTCGCTGCGCTGCTGGAACTGGGTCTTGATCTGCTCAATTTGCTGATAAGACCAGGGCAGCACGCCCAGTGCCAGGACGGCCGTGATGAGAATCACGGGCCAGGCAAAGCGCAGCAGAGGCTTGAGCAAACTGGCCAGACCCTGGCCGGCGGCAAACCAGATGACCATCTCGCTGTCGCGGTACATGCGGGAAAGAGAGCCCACAATGGCGACAAACAGACTCAGGCCCAGAATGGTCGGGAGTTGTCCGAGCACGGTGAAACCCATGACCAGCATCACGTCGGAAGGGCTGACACTGCCCTTGTAAGCCTGACCCAGGGTGCGGATCAGCATCATGGTCATCACCACAGTGATCAGAACCACGGCCGTCGCACCAAAGCTGCGGGCCAGCTCTTTGCGTATGGATGAATCGAATAACATTGGCTAAAAGGAAAACACCGATTATGAACTTTGAACTGAAGGCTCTGACCGCTGCCGCTGCAGCGCGCGAAAAATGTGATTTGCTGTTGGTGCTGGTTTCTGAACAGGCAGCATCGGGCACATTCGGCAGCGACGCCATCGGAGCCATGGTGGCGCATGCGGTGAAGCAGGGTGATTTTGCCCTGTCTTGCGGCAAGCAATTGCCTTTGTACCAAGTGCCCGCCATTGCCGCGCGTCGTGTGGTGCTGTTGGGCGTGGGTGCTGGTACTCCCAAGGACGTGCGCAATGCCTTGGCCGGCTGCGGCGCGGTGCTCAAGACCGAAGGCATTGCCAAGGCCGTTGTGAGCTTTGCCTTTGATGCCGATGTCCAGGCTGTAGCGGCTGCCGTGCAGGCGGTTGCCGATGCGACCTACCTCTATACCCACACCAAATCCCAGGCCAAGCCCATTGCACTGACCAAGCTCGTGCTGGGCGTATCGTCCAAGACGGCTGCTGTTACCGCTGCTTTCAATGCCGCAGTGGCGCAGCAGGAGGGTGTGGCCATGGCCCGCGAATGGGCCAACCGCCCGGCCAACCATGCAACGCCAACCTTGCTGGCCAATGCTGCCAAGAGCATTGCCAAGGCAGCACGCATGAGCTGCAAGATTCACGGCCCTGCCGATGTGGCCAAGTTGGGCATGGGCGCTTTCATGGCGGTGGCCCAGGGCTCGCGTGAGCCCCTGCGCTTCATCGAATTGCACTACAACGGTGCGGCCAAGAGCGTGGCTCCCATCGTGCTGGTGGGCAAGGGCATCACTTTTGACACGGGCGGCATATCGCTCAAGCCTGCAGCCGAGATGGACGAGATGAAGTTCGACATGGGCGGTGCTGCCAGCGTGCTGGGCGTGTTCCAGGCGCTGGCCAGGCTGCAGCCGGCCATCAATGTCGTGGGCCTGATCCCTGCATGCGAGAACATGCCCGACGGTGCGGCCGTCAAGCCCGGCGATGTGGTGACCAGCATGAGCGGCCAGACCATCGAGATCCTCAACACGGACGCAGAAGGCCGCCTGGTTCTGTGCGATGTGCTGCATTACGCAGCGCGTTTCAAGCCCTCTGCGCTGGTCGATATGGCCACGCTGACTGGCGCTTGCGTGATCGCCCTGGGCGGTTTGCGCAGCGGCCTGTTTTCGACCAGTGACGAGCTGGCAGCCGCGTTGCAGACCGCTGGCGATGTGGCGCTTGATCCTTGCTGGCGCATGCCTCTGGACGAGGAGTACGCCGATGGCCTCAAGAGCAATTTCGCGGACATGGGCAATGTGGCAGGGCGCGCCGCAGGTGCGGTGACAGCCGCCAAGTTCCTGCAGAAGTTCGTGGGCGATATTCCATGGGCGCATCTGGATATTGCCGGTACCGCCTGGAAGAGCGGTGCCGCCAAGGGCGCTACGGGTCGCCCCGTAGGCCTGCTGGTGCAATATCTGCTGGGTCAGGAAGGCCGGGTTTCCGCTGCAGCAGCGACTGCTGCCAGGACTCCGGTGGCTCGCAAGAGTGCTGCCAAACCTGCGGCTTCGCGCCGCACGCGTGTGACTGCCAAGGCTTCGGCTTAAGAAAAGTCGGCAGATACGGCCTAATTGCAGGCCGTATCTGCCGCCAAGAGTTGTGACAGAAATTGCCTTTCATTTCAATGCACCAGACAAGCTGGGCTATGTGTGCCGATTCGCACGCAAGGCCCTGCGTCATGGTGCGCGCATCGTGGTTCTGGGAGATGGAGCTGCGCTGAGCCGGCTTTCGCCCCGTTTGTGGAGCGTGTCGGCCACGGATTTTCTCGCGCATGCTTCCGAGTCGGATGGAGCGCAGATGCTTGCTGCTTCTCCCGTCATCCTGGCCGAACACCTGCAGGACTTGCCTCATTACGATGTGCTGGTCAATCTCACGCCGCAGGTGCCATCGGGGTTTGAGCGCTTTGCGCGCGTGGTGGAAATCGTTTCTTCCGGCGATGAGATGGATCGCCAGGATGCGCGTGCCCGCTGGCGCGACTATGCAGCGCGTGGTTTCTCCATTGTTCGGCACGATCTGAATCTCAAGGGCTAGGTCATGAACTCCTCATCCAAAGTTCCGCCACGCTTCGTCCCTACCTTGACCGAGGTAGTCCAGCCCGAAGCTGCCGCGCCCGAAGACACTGCGGACAGCGCTCAGTCGGCGCCGCCGGAGCCGTCTCAGGGCGCTGCGCAGCAGGTGCTAGGCCCGCGGACGCTGGGAGACAGCGTTGTCCCTCTGGCGAGGCCGTCGTTTCACACCTCATGGCTGGCGGATGGTCTCTACGGCCGTGGTCGGCCTGCAGGTATTCCGCATCAGTTGCCCCCTTTGCCGGAGTCCCTGCCGCCGCAGCAGTCATTTGCTCAGAGCATGGCTGGGGAGGTGGTAGACGCAACATCGGCCGGGCAGGTGGAGCCTGAGACTGAGTTGGTAGCTACCGAACTCGTGGAGGCATTTCCGCTCGCAGACCAGGCGGAGCAGCCATCCGTTACGGACGCTGACCAACCCCAGGATGAAGAACTTCAACCCGGGTCTGAGGCACTCGATGAGGAAGCCTCCGAGCCACTCGTCCAGTCACAAGATGTGGAGCAGGCCGCTGAACCCGCCCCGGTCGTCGAGGCCGCCGGCCTGCAGCAGGCACTGGATGCGCACGGTGCCGTGGTGGCCGAAGAATATCTGGTCCACCGGCTCATGCAACGAGTGGATCTTGTGCTGGAGCAGAAGCTCAAGGAAGCAATAGCTCAGGTTGTGGAGGCACAGACCCGGTCCATGGTGCTTCGCCTTCGTGAAGAAGTGGAGACCGTGGTGCGTCAATCGGTCTACGAGGCCGTGGAGGCCGAGTTGGCGCAGCAAGCCCAAGCCCCGCAGTAATCGCCGAGCTCTCGCGGTTAGCGGTTCAAACGCAGTGGGCCGCTGAAAACTTCAGGATTCAGGATGTTGCTGGGCTGGCCGTCGGCAAAGTTCACAACGTTCTCAAATGCAGCACGGAAATACAGCTCATAGCTGTCCTGCTCCACGTAGCCGATATGGGGCGTGCAGATGCAGTTCTCCAGTCTCAGCAGGGCATGGCCTTGCAAGATTGGCTCGCTCTCGAATACATCGATCGCGGCCAGGCCCGGGCGGCCACGGTTCAAGGCACAGAGCAATGCTTCGGGCTCCACCAGTTCGGCGCGCGAGGTATTGACGAACAAGGCTGTCGGCTTCATGCGTGCCAGCTCCTGTGCCGTCACAATGCCGCGCGTCGCGTCGTGCAGACGCAGATGCAGCGACAGCACATCGCATTGTTCAAAAAAAGCTTCCTTGGACGGGGCGCTCAGATAACCATCGGCCTCGGCTTTGTGACGAGAGGCTTCGCTGCCCCAAACACAGACCTGCATGCCAAAGGCCTTGCCATAGCCCGCCACCAGTTGCCCGATGCGGCCGTAGCCCCAGATACCCAGCATGCGCCCGCGCAGCACGCTGCCCAGTCCGAAGTTGGGCGGCATGGAGGCCGCCTTGAGACCGGACTGCTGCCATGCACCATGTTTGAGATTGGAGATGTACTGCGGCAGACGGCGCATGGCCGACATGATCAGCGACCAGGTCAGCTCTGCCGGAGCAATGGGAGAGCCCACGCCCTCTGCAATCGCCACACCACGTTCGGTGCAGGCCTGCACATCGATATGGGCGCCAGCCTTGCCCGTCTGGGCAATCAGCTTGAGCCGGGGCAGTTTATCGAGCAGCTGGCGCGAGATCTGGGTGCGTTCGCGAATCAGGACGATGACATCCGCGTCGCGCAGTCGAACCGAGAGCTGACCCACGCCCTTGATGGTGTTGGTATAGACCTTTGCGTTGAAGGCATCGAGCAGCTTGGCGCAATCGAGCTTGCGAACCGCGTCTTGGTAATCGTCCAGGATAACGATGTTCACCACTGGAATCCTTAAATAAGTGGCTGAGTTTATTGAATGAAATTCAATGCGATCAAAGGCTTAGGATTGCTTCTGTGAAAACTTACGCCAAATCGACGCCACCACATTCCCTACGCGCACCCTACACACTCCAGAGCTTAGCGTAGGTTTGGCGCAGGTTTTGAAAGCTACGCTGGCCCAAGGAATTGGCATGTATCTTGATGCCCATGTCGCAAAAGCTCTGTCCGCTGGGAATGCTATTGTGATCCAAGGTTGTCCTGGGTTGCGACTGGAGGCTGCTGCGTCAGCTAAAAGTTGGGTTTATAGGTATAAGTCCTTGGTAGACCGGCGCATGTGACAGGTCGAGTTCTGGACTTGGCCGAGTACCTGTTTCACCGATGTATCCAAGCCCCTCCCGAGGAGGCAGTGGAAGCGATTCCGAGTCATGTGATTCCCGGTGCGGCTGGCATCTGTCGCTGCCACAAATACGACGCCGAGACGCAGCAATGGTTGCAGCCGTCTGGCACTGGGGCTCTAGGCCGTTGTTCAGGCCGATGCTGTGTGACTGCGAAGAGGCTTTTTTGGCGCCGGTGTTTTCTGGTGACTGCAATCGGGACAAGAGTGCTTGTTCGCCCAGTCGTCAAGAGCGCCAGCCAGCGTCCCGTACCGATTTGTAGAGCTTGGGGGCAACTCGTCTTGCCGAGCGAGGCGCTCAAAGGTCTTCCCGGACAGGCCTGGCAGTTGGGCAGCGACTTCTTTGGCGATGATTCTGGGAGGTCTTGCCTGGGAGGTGCATCTTTGATTCAGTCATGAAAAGCCTGCTCAGAGGAGGGGCCGGGGCGAGTGTTGCGGGTGTGGGTGATCGCAAGCTGCGGTTTCTTGACGGACCTGTGACGAACCAAGGAAACCGATGTGATTTGGAGGAGATTTGCAGGGCTTTCGGCACAATTGCTAACATTCGGTCGTTCATCAGTCCACTTAGCAAATGGACTCCACCTTCTGAGTCTCAGAGCATGGGTCACCACAATTGCGTTGCCGCGTGAATGAGCTTTTCTGATCCGCCAATTCATGCCTAGCAATTTGCAGCTCTACTTGTTGGTCGCGCCGGTATGCATAACGGCACTGGGCGCACTCATGGCTTTTTGCTGGCTTGCACAGCGCCGCTCAGTGTTTCTGCTCTCGACGGCTTGTGGGTTGACACTTACGGGGCTTGCCTTGGGTTGGCAATGCTTGACACCTCACGGACAACTGGTTCGGTGGGCTGTTTACACCGGGCCCATCTATCTGCTTGGTGCCTGGCTCTGTACCTGGGGCGTCGCTCAAAAATTTTCTGTCTCCTCATATCCCAAGATCTCGGCCCTGGTATCGATCGTCGTGGTTGCTGCTCTTTACGAGTACAGCATCGTGCAGGACAACATTGCTGCACGAGTGCTCTGGCTGAACACAGGGCTTGGCGTCATTCACTTCATACCGTTTCCTGCCATCGCGCTAAAAAAAGTCAGACGTGACGGGCTGGAGAAGCTGCTCTACCAGTCCTACGGGGCCTTTGCGATCTATACAGTGCTCAGGCCCATCATGGTGCTGTTTCTTGGATTCACTGAGCTCCAGGACATGCTCAGCTCCATTTACTGGTTGGTCACCATGCTGGGCTCGCTATTGTTCAGCCTGGTGTTCTCGGGCCTCATGCTCATCGTTTCGATGAGGGATGCAATGGCAACACTCAGAGACGAGCGCAATCACGACATGCTGACTGGCGTGTTGAATCGTCGCGGCTTCTGGGAGTTTGCAGACCCGCTGGCCCGGGATCGAAAAGCGCAACCGCTTTCCATCGTGGTAGCGGATCTGGATCACTTCAAGCGGGTCAACGACAACTGGGGGCACGAGTATGGCGACGGAGTACTCAAGGCCGTCGCGGAAGTCATACAGGCAAGTGTCCGCGGCACCGATCTAGTGGCTCGCTTTGGAGGCGAAGAATTTGTGCTGCTGTTGACCCATGCCGACATTGAGACTGCACAACGTGTGGCACAGCGTATTCGTGCCGGAGCGGTCGAGATCATTGCGCCATTGCCCGATGGTCAGCGCGTGACCTTGAGCATGGGTATCGTGGTCAGTCCATTCGGCAGCGATCTGCGCGAAGCCGTAATGAGGGCTGACCAGCAACTCTACAAGGCCAAGGAGCTTGGGCGCGATCAGGTCGTCGCGCATGGACCCGGGGACGTCGCGGCAGCGGCGTGAGATGCCGGAGGCACTCAGCTCTTCTTGCTGAAGAGTGACGGCCGCTCGGCGGACTGCGCTGCATCGCGCATAAATGGCGGCACGGACAATACAAGCAAAAGAGCCGCCAGCGGAACCACGCAGATGAAGCCGATATGCTTGAAGCCGAGTGCACCGGTAATGCCGCCCAGCACAAACATCAAGATCAGCCCTGCGGACACCTTCATACGGCGCCAGTCATGCCGAACCAGGGGTGATAGTTGCAGGCCGGCGTTGGCATGGCGCTTCCAGAAGAACATCTTGCCCAGTTCCATGCCCAGATCCGTGAAATTGCCGGTCATGTGCGTGGTGCGAGTGCTGCCGCCGGATGTCTTGGAACCCACGGCATTCTGCAAACCCATCATGAAGGACAGCAGCAGCACGGTCAGCGGCACTGCAAAGGGCGTGTTCCATGTCAAGGTGACTGTGCCCATCAGGCCGAAGGCAATCAGCATGACGGCCTCCAGCATCAGTGGCAGGGCATAGACGCTGTACAGATGGCGTTTGCGCCCCCAGTTCACCAGCAACGCGCAGACGGCCGCGCCCGTTGTAAAGGCGATGATGGCACCAAGCGCATTCAGCAGCAGCTTGGCGTTCTCAAGCACCAGGCCGTCAGCCAGTTGAGAGGCAAAGCCCGTCATGTGCGAGGTATACATCCGCAGCACAAGAAAGCCGCCAGCGTTGACCGCGCCCGCGTTAAAGGCCAGCAGCAGACCCAGGGCGATATTGGTGGACGGCGTGCGATGCCGGTTGGTGAGATGGCGAAGTCTGCGCATCAAGGATTCCACTGACAAAAGTGCACCCATGACGGGGTGCATCAATGCTGACAAACTGGTTTGCCAGCGACCATGCAGGAATCATTGTGGGCCAAGTTGGATACGTGAGCTGCCAGGTGCGCGATGGCATGGGGCAGCGAATTCACCGGCTTACATCAGCAATGCCATGGGGTGGTCTGCCGGTAGGGTGTGTTCAAAGCTGATGTCCGGGTAAGTGCGGCCTTCCACATGAACGCGGTCCCGGCCAGCATTTTTGGCGCTGTACAGCAACTGGTCGGCTTGCCTCAGTGCACCTTCAAGCTGGTCGGCATTGCTGATTGAAGTGATGCCAAAGCTCAGCGTCAGGGCTGGCCCTTTCGGCAATAGCTCCCGGTCATTTCTCAACTCCAGGCCAATGCGCTTGGCGACTTGCTCGGCACCTTGCAAATCGATCTTTGTCAGCAGAACCATAAACTCTTCACCGCCGAAGCGTGCAACCAGATCATTGCTGCGCACATTGTGCTGCATCGCTCTGGCGACAAGCTGCAAGACCTCGTCACCTTTGTCGTGCCCCCAGTTGTCGTTGATGCGTTTGAAATGATCAATATCGCTGGCCAGAAGCGCCATGGGATACAGGCGCTGGTCGGCCAGGCGATGCTGTGCGGCTTCACTGAATGCGCGGCGATTCAGTATCTGGGTCAGAGCATCCAGGTCGCGTTCAGTGCGCAGTTGACGGACTGTGTCCCTGATGGTGACTGCACAGACTAAAACCGTGAAGAGCAATGCAAAAAGCAAAATACTCATCAGCGTTGTCAGCCAATAGGTTGAACTGGGATCCATGGCATCGCCGAGACCGTTATGCGCGAAAGTCGCGACCAGCGTCGGGCGCAGCATGGTAAAGACGGCATAAGACATATAGGACCACAGCAAAATCCTATCCAGCCAGTCGTTGGTGAGGCCTCGTTTGAGAACTGCCGGCACTGGCAGCAAGAGCATCAGAGCTACGCCTATGCCGAATGTGTGCAGCCGACCCACCTGGTTCTGTGCCACGTTGGCGAAATAGTAGAGCGAGGCCAGCGTCGCGGCACACAAGACAAGGGCAGCAAGCGGATATGTGGGTACGCACCGACGCTCTGAAAAGCTCTTGGAGAAACACCAAGCTCCCGCCAGAAACAGTGCGTTGACGAGAACCACATAGTGATTGAGGACTTCAAACCTCAGCACGCTGCGAATGCTGATGGACATTGCGGTTAGCAGGAAAGCGGCGCACAGCCAGAGCAGAAAGCGTTGCTTGGGCTGGGTCGCCCAGCACACTCCCAGCAGGCCGGCCAGGAAGAGCAGGGACAGAGATGGCATCAACACAAAGATGTGGTCGTTGCTCGTATGCATACACACAGCCCTTCTGCTAGTGATCACCAACAGACAGGCCAGACTGGCCATATCTCTAGTCAAATCTAAATGCCAAGGCGGCCATTAATGTGTCAGCCGCTCATCTTCCGGATCAGAAATTAACAACTTCTTGCGATTTCTGACAGTTCACTTTTCCTTTTTTTGGAGGTGAAATAACTAAAAGTGACATTGGCTGACAGAGTGCCGCCAGCATCGTCGGTGCCAACCCTTAGCCCATATGGATGAAGGAAACGAGGGATTGATGCGAATCAGGATTTTTGGCGGCGCAGCTGAAAAGGCAGCATTTGCTACATTGAACCCATGAAAAAAGCACTTGGAACCACCAGCGCAGTACTTTCTGCACTTGCCATCAGCGGTTGCGCCCAGCCTCAGCCCGCTACGCCTGTGATCGGCATGGCCAACCCAGCATCGGTGTACTGCGCCAAGCTGGGCGGCAAGACCCGCATCGAGAAGACCACTGCCGGAGAGCGCGGCATATGCGTGCTGCCCAACGGCATGGAAGTCGACGAGTGGGAGCTGTTCCGCCGCGACCACCCTGCAAAGTAACCGAACCGTAGTCTTTACACTGGCGGGCTCAAGTGTTGGTAGGCGCCTGGTGCGCGGAGGATGACGCGGGCATGTACCTCGCTGAGGTCAAGGGGGCGGCGTGACCCATCGCGTCTCCGTGAATAGAAAACAAACAAACCCACACTGCGCAGGCTGGGTGGGCTGGATCTGGACAGTTCAGCCAGCGTTACCAATGGGTACTGTGTTGGCTGTGCCCAAAACAGTCAGCACCGCGCCGCCTTGGGTCTGCGCAAAGAAGTCAGCCGTTCTTGGTGCAACTGCATTCGATCTGCTTGCTGTATGCAAATCTGAAAAATATGTGCGAACTTGTGGCGCTTTAGATGGGTCGCGTTGGTCCCCTGTATGTCAAAGCATGCTTTTTGCTGCCAGCCGTGGATTGGGCGGCGCAAGCGGTGCCGTACCGCATGCAGCAATTGGTAACTGATAAGCGCTCCTGACAATGCCATGCGAATGACATAGTGATAAGTTTTTTCATCTGTCCTTCGGCTCACCAGCTATACCTGAAGAATTCCTTGGGGGCTCGAGGTGCAGCTCTTATGAAGGAGAAAATCATGGCCACTCCAGTCAGCGTTGAGAAGCTAGAAGTCAGGTCACACAGCGAGCCCGATGAACTTCGCACACCTAGCAAAACTCGCGTGGAGCTCGTAAAGCTTCAGGGCTACACGATTGGACGGTTCAACTTTGAGCCCGGATGGCGCTGGTCCGAATGCATCAAGCCCGTGGTGAAGACCGAATACTGCCAACTCTCGCATGTGGGGCACGTCGTTTCGGGAAAGCTCACCGTTCAAATGCAGGACGGCTCTCAGAAAATGCTCAGTGCAGGGGAGTCCTACGCCATCCCACCCGGTCATGATGCCTGGGTCGAAGGGACTGAGCCTTTTGTCGGCCTTGAGGTGCTGAGTGCAGAGGTCTACGCAAAACCTTCCGAGTAACGCTCGCGCAAGTGCTTGCGGGCTTGCCATAGCAGATCGAGGTAGCGGTAGTACATGCCAAGCGCTCGGCAAAAAAGCCTGCTGGGCCTGGAACCTTGCGGGCTTTTGTCTGCTTGGCGGGCGCTTTCGAGCTTCTGAATTGGTGATCGCGTTGCGCTTGCCCTATCTGCATTTGAAAGTGTGCTGCTACTGATGGCTGGGCTGTTGCCGGCTTCGCAGACACCAACCTAAGCTTCCTCGAACCTTATCGGACCGATGTACCCAAGCGTCGAGTGCCGTCGCGTCGGGTTGTAGAACCGCTCTATGTAATCGAACACATCCGACTTCGCTTGCTTGCGCTAGCGGTAGACCTTGCGAGCCGTGCGCTCCGTCTTCAGGCTACTGAAGAAGCTTTCCATTGCCGAGTTGTCCCAGACTTCGCCAGCACGGCTCATGCTGCACACGATGCCTTGCTCATTCGGCAGACGCTGGAAGTGCTCGCTGGTGTACTGGCTGCCCTGGTCAGAGCGATGCAGCAATTCCTGCGGCCGTCCACGACGCCAAACAGCCATCATCAGCGCATCCGCCACAAGCTGGCTGGTCATGCCGGACTGCATTGACCAGCCGACGATGCGTCGCGAGTACAGGTCCAGCACCACCGCCACATACAGCCAGCCTGCAGCCGTCCAGATATAGATAAAGTCGGCCACCCACTTGCGGTTCGGTGCATCGGCCTTGAACTGGCGGCCCAGCAAGTTGCCTGTGCTGGCGCTGCGCTCGCCATGGTCCTTAGGCAAGCCTCGGCGACGAGGAAGAGCCTGTAGCGCCTGCTTACGCAGCAATCGTGATACGGTGCAGTCCAGCTCCCCCAATGCCAGCACGTCATGCCGGATGCGCCGTGCCCCGTATGTTCGGTCGCTCCCCAAGAGACTTTGTCGCACCTGCGAACCCAACCGTTCATCACTCAGGCTACGCTGGCTGCGTGGCCTCGCCAACCAGGCATAGAAGCCACTTCGCGAGACACCGAGCGTCTCGCACATCAGATTCATCAGCCAGACCCCTCGGTGTTTCGCAACGAAGCCGAGCTTCACATTGACTCCTTGGCGAAGAAGGCCGTGGCTTTTTTCAGGATGTCGCGCTTCATCTTGAGCTTGGCAACTTCCTTGCGCAGCCGCTCAATCTCGACCTGCTCGGACTTCATCACGCCCGCTGCAGGAAACGCTTGCTGCGGGCCCACCGTCAGCTCGCGTACCCATGCCCTCAGCCGCGTCTCATGCACATCTAGGTCGCGTGCAGCTTGCGTCACTGCAACGCCTCGTTCGGTCACCAGCCTGGCCGCTTCAGCCTTGAATTCCCGGCTGAACTGCCGTCTCGTTCCCATAAACCACCTCCGGTTTCATCTTCCACCTTCACAAGGTGTCTTTAAAACCGGCAACAGCCCAGACATCGTCTGGATTGAACTAGCTGTCTTGCTTTCCATAGTGGACAGCAGTCAGCTGTGTTGGCTGTCGCGGTGCTGCAGATATTGCCGTGCGGTGTCGATGGGGTATGGGCTGTTCGCGGGGGGCTGCGGGGCGGTAGATCAGGGTTTTTCACGCAGGCACTGGACGGTGTGGGCGTCCAGCCATTCGGCGTGCATGCCCGGGCAGGCGAACTCGTCGCGCACGGATTTGGTGAGGGTGGTGGGCTCGTCTGCCTGGGCGTTGGGGGTGGCAAGCCACAGTACGCCCATGAAGATGGCGGCGACGAGGATCAGGGATTCGATGATCTTTTCCATGATATTTCTCCGGTCTGGCGCTTGTCAGGAAAACGCCTGTGGCTATCAAAATCGATGAAGTTGACCGTTCACAGCGGCCAGGCTTCCGGGGTGGTGGCAATGACGACGGCCACGCCGATGAGGCAAAAGATCCCCAGGAGGCTGAGGCCCCATTGCGCGGCGGTCAGTAGCTTTGTTCCAAGACCGGGGCGATCAAGAGCAGGACTGTCAGGAGCAGCGCGAGCAGGGCGGTGGGGATGTGTGGCCATTTCACAGGCCTCCCTTCTCGCGCAGGCGCTGCACGAGGTCTTCATCAACGGGTTGAGGAACGGTGCTGTACAGCATGGAGTCTCCTTTTGGCGAGAAGCAGGCCCGCTGGATGGGCGGGGGCGGATAAAAAAGACCAGCGCTCTTGAGAGCAGGCGAAACCAACAAAGGTATGGAGTGAATGCGCTTCGCGCTCTGGCGCAGCAAGCTGTTGCTTTGAATTTTACTGTTGTTTTTATCAGTGCTGTTCATTTGTACAGTAGTTTAAATTTACCCTGTACAGCGCGTCAACAGACATCGACCTCATGTGTTGCGTGCCTGCACTGAGCGCCTACCGGCAAAGAAAAAGCCCACCGGCGTTGGCTGGTGGGCTTGCGTGTAAAGGCCGATGCCTTGCGGCGTGCCTGGGGAAGCAGAGGGAGGGTAGAGAACCTCAGGCTCGGCAGAAAGCAATGGGTATCATCACCATCTGGTGTGATCGCTCAGACCGCAGCTCACGGCTTGTGCACTACGGCTTTTGATAAAGCGTATTTCAGGCCTCGATTTTGAGCAATACCTTGTATCAGGAGCAATCACACCGGATGGCCCCGCTTGACCCTGCGGGGAGAGGTCGCGCTTAAGGCCCGCGGGGCCAGGAGGCTACATTTGAAAATCTCCGCGCAAAAAAAGCCGACCGCGAGGTGGGCTGAACTCCAACTGGTTGGCGGCCGGCGCCGACCGGCCTGCGGTTCTTCTTGAGTTTGGGCACTAGCGCATGTGTGGTTGCGTGCCGGGGTTAGACAAAGGGCACACCGTAGTGGTCATAAACACGGCGGCCGTAGTCGTCGGTGTATTCGGGCAATGTGCCTCCCTCGTAGCGAGGGGCGTTTTCAAGTCGTTCCTTGGTGACAGAGACCACGTACCCGCCTTGGCTGGGTTCGTATTTGAGGCTATCCCACGGCAGTGGGTAGAGATCTGAGCCGATGCCCAGGAAACCGCCAAACTGCATCACTGCATATCGAATCTTGCCGGTGAGCTTGTCGATCATCAGTGAGTCGATAGCTCCCAGCTTGTCGCCGTTGGGGTTGTAGACGTTGGTGCCGTTGACACGATCGGATGAGATGACAGGTGAGGCTGGCTGCATTCCTGCTCCTTTCTTTGCGTTGTACAGAACAACGCTGGCAAGCTGGGCCAGCGCTGAGACGCTCACATTCACTGCTGGGGCGTTTTGTGCTGCTGCCCAGGCTGCTGTTGCTGAGCAGGGGTCTTCTGCTGTCCTGGGGTTTGCTGTTGCTGCTGGCCGGGTTGGCTGGTGTTCTGGCCTGGTTGGCGTTGCCCAGGGTTTTGCTGCTGCTGTTGCTGCTTGTCCTGTTGGTTGGGGCTGTGCTGCTGGTTCGCTTGTTGCGTCATGTCCTTCACTCCTTCAGGTTGGTGATCAGCAAACCGGGCTGGCTTGCTGTGTGGGCATGGTCGCCGAGTCATGGAAAACCCTTCTGTAGGAGAACGTGGCGCAACGCTGAATTTTGTGAGTTCACGGCCATTACGTAGCATTTGGTTTACGTTTGAGGCGGAACTCTCGATATTCCTCACAGTATTCATCCGGACGCGCAGCAGGATGTGGTGGGTTCTGGGCTCATTCAGGATTGCGGTCGCTGCCTCCCCGATGCAATTCGCTCCGACCGCCGTACCCTAAGGCGGGTCTACCGGCAGGCTCTATGCCCTGGTGAAGGGAGTTGCCGTGATTCCGCCAGTCCTGCCGTGCTGCCCTTGTCCGCACTCGAAAGGCCCATTGGCTTTTTCCAGAGCTAGCCGTTTTGATAGCTTCCGGCGTTTGATGGATAAGCGCTGGACGCCTATTTGACCTAAATGTCTGGATGCGGAGAAAAGTCCCTGCAACTACTGGTTGGCAGGGGCTGTTTTGTTCAGGCCAGGCAGTTCAGGTCGTAGCCCACCATGAAGAGTGAAGCTTCCATGGCGCGCATGCGATCGGGTTGGCCTGGAAACAGGCTGGGGGTCTTGCGCAGGGTCTCGGCCATTACCCAGGCCAGCCGCACCTTGGCGCCTGCCCAGCGCTGGGGCGTGCTTTGGCTGGTGTAGAGCAGGGTGCCGGGCGTCGGTGGCTGGTCAAATAGGCAAGCCAGTTTGTGCTGGGGCTTCTGGCTGCCGCCGGCCAGCGGGAAGCTCAGTGTATCGGGCAGGTGGGGCCTTCCGCTGCTGCGGCGCCAGAACTCCACCAGTGCGGCCGCTGCGGCGCTGACCCGTGAGTCATAGATGGGCAAGCCTTCGGCTGAATAAAAGGCGTGCACCTTGGTGAGCATGGAGTTCATGAGCCGCACTGTCGGAAAGCCGGTGCGCAGGCTGGCTGAGCCAAGCGCCATTTCCTGGTGGGTCTGGGCGATGTAGTGGCTGATGTTCGTGCCAAGGCTCACAAGAAAGGGCCGCGCGCCTTCCTTGGGGTTTCGCTCGCCGCCCCAGTCCAGCACATCGCTACAGGCGGCCAGGGTGGCTGTCGCATCGTTGGCCTGCACGGCAGCGCGCAGCTTGGCAGAAAGAGCGCTTGTCTTGATGCACGACTCGGCCCAGTCGCCCGTTGCCAGGCCAGTCGCCCGCCAGCGGTAGTGATGAGGTACCAGATCGGCAAAACGGGTGGTGGCTTTCAAGCCCGTGGGTACGTAGCTGGAAGAGCGAATGTTCAACTGAATCTGTCGCAGGGGGAGTGTGGCTGCAAGCCAGTCGGTAAAGCCAATGACTTCGGGCTGTTGCAGGAATTCGGTGCGGTTCATTGATGCCTTGTGGCCTGTCGGATTTCTTGTTTTGGTCAGTTCGTGCTGCTTTGACATTGTCGCCCGGCGCGGGCGGCTGATGGAGCAAGGAAAGGCAGGCAGCAGCAATGAGTACGCACGCTCCCTGGTTTGTCCGGCGGCGGTGTGTCGAGCGCGTTTCCAGGCTCTGACTCCTCGGTGGTTGAGGAGGCTTCATGCGCTGAAACCGAGCGAGATCGCGCACCAGGTAATCCATTGCTATGGAGGGCCTGGCGCAGCCTGGTTCGCCCGCAGCGATTGCCATCGCCTATGCCATTGCTGCACGCGGCGTTGCAGCCGCAGGTCTGACGGGCTGGGTGTTGGCTATTCGCAGGTGGTGATCAAAACCTGAACGTCGCTCCGACGATCGGACCGCTCTGGCTGAAGTCCAGTCGCTTGCCGTTGTCGCGGTAGTCCACGCTCAGGTGGCGGTAGCCTACGGACACAAAAATGTTTTCTTTGACCTGGTAGTTCACCGAGGCATGAACCTGCCAGGTGAACTTCGAGCCCACATCCAGGCCGCCCATATCGGCATACACCAAGCTGGACCAGCGCGGCGCAATGTCGTAGCGCCAGCGTGCGGCGACCACGGGGTCGACGAACGAGGTGTTGGACTGCGCGGCAGCCACCCCCGGCACATTCACTTCGGCCTTGATCTGCCACAGGCGCAGGCCCGCCATCAGGTCGAAGCTTGATTGGGGGCTCAGCATCCAGTTGTGCCCGCCGGTCATCGTCAGCGAGGTCTGACGAATCCTGGCATTTGCGCTCAGGCCCAGGGGCAGGGCGGCCTGGTCCGATGTGGCTGCGTAGCTGAAGTCGCCCTGCAGCACATGGCTTCCCTTGCGCGCCGTGCCGTTCACAAAGGCTGCAGCGTCCAGATTCTCCAGAATGTCCGAGAACGATTTGTTCACACTCACCGTGGGCGCTCCCCTGAACGGGCGGACGCTGCCGTCCAGCCCCGTCATCCATACATAGGGCGTGAGCTGATAGCGCCATGCATCGGCCGCCGCTTTGTCCTGAGCCCAGGCCGGCGTGACTGCCAGCAGGCTCGCGGTCAGCGCCGCCGCAGCCATGCCCGGAGTGGTGTTGATGTGCTGGGTCATTTGTCTCCCTTACAGCGTGTTCTTGTACACCTTGCCATCCTTCATGATCAGGTGCAGGTTCTGTTCCGGGTTGCTCAGGAAGTCCAGATTCACTGTCGGGTCGCCGTCGGCCACCAGAAGATCGGCAAATGCGCCAGGGGCGATGCGGCCCAGCGGTTGGGGATAGGGGGTGCGCTCGCCCGACAGGGCCAGCAGTTCGCCGTTGCTGCCCGTGGCCTGCTTCAGCAACGTCATCGGGTCGTAAAAGCGCGTCAGCTTGGCCAGTTGCTTGCCTTGTGTGACAGTGCCCTTGGGGCTGAACAGAATGTCCGTGCCCCAGCCTGTCTTGATACCGTACTTCTGCGCCATCTCATAGGCGCGCACCGTGCCCTGGGCCACGCGTGACTGGCTCTCGCGGCGCACAGCATCGGTGTAGGGGTTGGCGTCCTCGTCCTGCAAAAACGGTTGCAGGCTCCACCACACGCCCTCGTCGCGCATCATGCGCACGCTTTCTTCGTCGGCCAACTGGCCGTGTTCGATGCTCTTCACGCCCGCCTTGATGGCACGCTTGATGCCTTTGGGCGTGTAAACATGCGACATCACATAGGTGTTCCAGTCAGCGGCGGCTTCCACGCCGGCGCGCAGCTCCTTCTCGGTGAACTGGGTGCTGTCCAGCGGGTCGTACAGCGATGCCACGCCGCCTCCCGCCAGCATCTTGATTTGCGATGCCCCCAGCATCAGCTGTTCGCGTACGCGGCGCAGAACCTCTGCCTCGCCGTCCGCAATCATGGCCACGCCGGTTTGCTCCACCATGCTCAGCGGCTCGTTCGCTGCACGCGGAATATCGCTGCGCAGGCGGAAGTCGCCATGCCCCGAGGTCTGAGAAATCATCGCCCCGCTGGGATAGATGCGAGGGCCGGGGATCATGCCCTCGTCGATCGCGCGCTTGAGTGCAAAGGCGGGGCCGCCCGCGTCGCGCACCGCGGTAAAGCCGCGCATCAGCGTGCGCTGCGCCTCTTGTGCGGCGGAGATGTACAGATAGCCCAGATCTGCCGTCATGGCCGTCATTTGCGGCACGGCCGCCAGCATGGTGTGCCAGTGCGTATCGATCATGCCCGGCATCACCAGCTTGCCCTGGCAGTCGATCACTTGCGCACCGTCCACCTTCTCGCCGGCAGAGGGCAGGGCGGCAATCAGCTTGCCCTGGATCAGCACCTGCACGCCCTGGCGCACCGACTTGCCCGTACCGTCAAACAGGCGCAGATTGGTCAGCAACACGGGGCGGCCGGCCGGTCTGGCCGCTCCGCCCACGCCTGTCTCGGCAGCATGCAGGGCCACAAATGGCGCCATCATGGCCGCCACTCCGCCCACAAACATGCGGCGCGACATATCGCTCATCACCCGCTCATGCAGCAACTGGCACACCACGCTGCCGCAGGTGCAGGATCTCGGGCGAATCGGGCCGGTCTGCCACGCCAGGCCGGCATCGGTTGCGATTGCGTGACTCATCTGCTTTTCCCTTTTTTCAAAATGAACAAGAGACGCCGCTGCCGACGTGACAAATGGAACCAACAGTTCACAATTTGATGCGGCGATGCTACACGACGATCGGCCCATGAAAAAGCGCCCCACCGCACGAGGGCGATGGGGCGTTGCTTGCATTATGAGAGCGGCCGGGAAGTGGCAGCGCTGCAGTCGATCAGACCTAAACCGGGCGGTGCACCAGAACCGGAATGCTGCTGTTGACCAGTACGCGCTGGGTTTCGCTGCCTAGCAAAATGCCCGCAATGCCCTTGCGGCCGTGTGATGCCATGCAGATCAGGTCGCAGTTACCCTCCTTCGCCTGCTTGATGATGGCCTGATTGATGGAGATATTCGTTACCCGCACCGTCTGGCAGGCCACGCCCTCGGTCCTGGCAATGTCCAGGGCAGCGTGCAATACCTGATCTGCTTCCTTCTGGGCGCTCTTGTCGAGCTCGGCGGAGTTGTAGGCGATCAGCGCCTCTGCTCCGTAAATCATGGCTGCGTAATCCGGCATCACATACAGCGCGGTCACCTGTGCGCCTTGTTCCTTTGCCAGTTGTATGCCTGCGCGCAGCGCGGCCTCAGAAAGTTTCGAGCCGTCCGTAGGAATCAAAATGTGCTTGAACATATCCAGCCTCCTTGCGCATGGGTGCGCGTCTTGTTGCCAAATCAATTCGATCTATCACTAAGCTCATCCTCACACTCCAGGGCTGCTAATGCAACACCTTGAAATGAGTATTCAGACGGTTTCTTGATGGGAATCAAATTCATGAGGTTGCAGGTAGAAGCCACCTCAAGCCCTTATCCATAAAGCGTTAGAAGCTATCAAAAGCAGACGATCCGAGTTCTGGGAACGTTGCGTCAGTCACAGGGAGCAGGCCGTTGCCAGTTTGGCCAGTCGGGTATCGGCCGCACCGATGATCTCACCGTCGGCAATGCGCCACGGCAGGCTCTCGAAGGAGGCTGGCATCAGGTCGGCTGCAATCGGCTGTGCATGAGTAGGGGCGGCGTAATTCAGGTTCGGCAGATGGCTGCTGCGCGCTCATTTGTCGGCATCGCCCTGTATCAAGGTCATGAACGCAGTGCGGTGCGTCTAGGCAGCAGCCTTTGTGAGCAGATTGAAGGCTAGCCCCATGCACCGGGTGTCGGCCGTCTGGTGCGCATGGCCTCCATGCGATGAAAGGCATCCATACAGGCCAGTTTGAAGGCAAGCGCCTTCTTGCCCGTAAGGCCCGTGGCCAGCAGCGCAAGGCCATCGCGGGCGATGCGGTAATCGGGGAGTGTGCGACCTGTGGAGCCCGCGAATTCGGCCGGGACGTGGAGTCCCGTGATGGTGCTAATCAGATTTCAACTGCGGCCCTTGCCGTGGGGTTGGGCGTGGGCTCGCCAATCTTGTGCAAGGTGTTGCGGTCGGTATGGGCAAAAGGCTCGCTCTGGCCGGGGATGGTCAACGTAGTTTCCTGCTCGTACGACCAGGTGCCGTCCGAGTGCTTGGTGACGGTGATGGTATAGGCGTCGGTTCTGAAGGCGTGCTCCAGAAACGGGTTGCTAGAGATGCCGTTGACGGTGGAGTCGCGCTCGGCCCTGAGAGTGAAGCTGGTGGCGTCGGCCGTGGTCTTGCCCGTGGCCATGGCGGTCTGTCCGCGCGGGATGGTCAGGGTCTGGATGATGTTGCCGGTGGCAGGCTCCCACAACCAGTAGCCGACCTGGTCGTGAAAGGTTTCCACATCGTCGGGCTTGACGATGCGTGTGTGGTAGCGCAGGCCATAGAAGAGCTGTGGCCCGTTGGTTTGCGCATCGATGGGCTGGCATTCCATGTGCTCGATAAAGGCCTGCTTTTCAGGCCCGTCAGCCTTGGGATTGATATCCAGGCCGCGCTTGCCAGTCCAGATGCCGGCCATGCCGGTGAGGGGGCCGAGGTTGGCCAGGGTATTCACATCGGGCGTGGGCTCGGTGTAGATGTCTTTGGGAAAGTTTTCCATATCGTGTAACGGGCTTTCACTTTGAATCTGTTGAAGCCAGTTTACAAGCCATGGACTGAGGGGTTCTTGACAGCAGTCAAGCTGTCAGGTGCTTTCTTCGGTGGTGAGCGTAAAGCGTGCACTTTCGCCGCGCTGGGCGGCTTCACGCGTGAGGAAGATCAGCACGCGATAGCTGGCACCACGCTCGATGCGGAAGGTGCAGATGTTGTTGTTGGCCGAGCCTTGGCATAGAGGCTGGGCAGAGCCGTCCTTGAAGACGTTCATCTGGCTGGACGGGTTGTTGGTGTTGAGCGTGACGGTCATGCGCTGGAAGGGACGCGTTTCGAGCCCGTATTGCACGATGCCGTTGCCCGTGATCTGGCCGCTGTAGGAGTTGGTGTAGCCGCCCGGAGTTGTAAAGGCGGCCTGTGCCATGGAGCTGCTGCTGAGATGTAGCGTCATGAGACTGAGCAGGGCAGCAGTTGCAAGCATCGGTTGGAAGCGGGTCATGCAACTCTCCTGAATGTGTTGGACAGGATGGCGCTCCTGGCGCAGCGACGGGTGTCTATGCCGACAGCCAATCCACCATCCTCCACCGCCGCGCCCTAGCGGCAGGAGACATTGCGCCAACTGAATTTGCCGTCGTTAAAGAACTCTGTCCATACCGACATGATGGGAGCCTGACGGTAAGAGAACGTAATCTGGTTAGGGATCTTTGGCCCTAGTGCGGCAGGCTGTCCATCCTTGTCGAAGACCTTGACGATGTAGAGCGTGACGCCTCCATCCTCGTCTGTGTGCAGGACTACCCGGTAGTCCTTGGTGAAGAGATCCCAGTCGAATTGCTTGGTCACATACGTGTGCAGCCGGACAAAAGCGCGGTTCGCGTTCTTGGCGGCAGGATTAACTTTTCTCATGACAACACTCCCTGTTGCTCAGCGACTTGCCGCAGGACCTGCGAGCTGACATTTCATTGCATTTGACTGATGTTGTATCAAGAGGATGTAAGGAAGTATGTAGGCACTTACAGATCGCGCTAATGGATAGAGCAGATCTGATGTGTGAGCTTCTTTGAAGCTCTGAGGAGGTGCTTTGCCGGTGCCGCTGTCATCTTTTCTTGATGAAGTAGCCGTGCTAAGTAACTGAGTGAAAAGATAGATTTTTTTAATGAAATCTATCTTGAGCTGGCATGGGTTTGAGCGTAAAGATTGCCTGATGATGACAATTTTTAGAGGGGCACATTGAATTTCAGAATGACGATGCTCTAGGCCTGAGTCATCGAAAGAAGGGCTGAATCGCCTTGCCTGAATTCCAACAAGCAAGTCATCGGTAGGTACTCCCGAAAGACTTGGCAATGCGGTGGCTGAGCAGCTGGCAAGCGTCCAAAAGCCAGCTTGTCCAATCCTTGATACATGCCACCGTGCAGGCTCAGGGTTCACCGTGGCTCTGGCCAGTCTCGCTTTGCCAGCTGTCTCTCAGGCCAGTCATCAAGCAGTGTTAAACCCTGAACCTATTGGTGATGTAGATTTTGTTTCTGCTGCACTTTTCGGTAAATTGGGCGTAGGAAAATTCTGATTTTGATGCGCAAGTGGCGATCTAGCCCGATGCCCTACTGAATTCAAAAAAAAGCCCATGTCCCACCACCTGCAATACACTTTTGCCTCCCGTCTAGATGCCTGGATCAGGCATATGAAGCTGGCCAAGCCTTGCCATACGCAGCAGATGGCTTATGAGCTGGTGATCGACAGCTGGGTGCAAACCAATGCAGAGCTCGGTGCTTCGCAGGAATTTTTGAAGGCCTTGCGCCGGCGTCGGCTGTGCGAGGAGCATGGCTGGCGGGGGGTGAATACGAGTGTTGCGCACTGGGATCTGGATGATGCACACACTGTGCGGATCTATCTGCACGAAGACGGCTCCATCGTGGTGCAGCAAATGGACTCGCAGAATCTCCAGATTCTGTTCACCTTGCCAGGGCATCGCGAGCGATTGGGAGAAGTATCGGAGCGATGTGCCTAGCAGCCAAAAAAATGCCCGCGCAAGGCGGGCAAGTTTTGGGGTCCTCTCGATCCGGTTCTGCAGCTCACACAGTCAATGCATTTGAATAGTTGGCAGAGGCGTTACTTTGGCCTCAATCGCCGTTTATCGCTCTTGCACTGTTGCTGACGCGTTTGAACGGTTGACAGGTTGCCCCATCGGGTGCGGCCAGCAACTCCTGACTGGCTGGCCTGCATTTTGCAGCCATGACTTGCAAGTCGCTTGAGCCCATCTTGTATCGAGGCAAGCGTGCGACATGCAGGACTGCTATTCGATATTTCTGGCTCCTTAATGTTTGCCGGTGGAGGCGGGCCGGTGTACCAGCACCGGGACATGGCTGTGCGTCAGAACGCGCTGGGTTTCGCTGCCCAGCAAAATTCCACCGATACCTTTGCGACCGTGTGAAGCCATGCAAATCAGGTCGCATTGCAATTCCTGTGCCTGCTGAACAATGGCTTGGTAAACAGAGGCGTGGGTGACTCGCACAAAGTTGCAGGGTACGCCTTCAGGCTTGGCAATCTGGTCAACGAACTGCAAAGCCGCATCTGCATCGCTGTTGGCACTTCGCTCGAACTCTGTGCTGTTGTAAGTCAGCAGTGCGTCTGCGCCGTAGATGATGGCTCGGTAGTCGGGCATGACATAAAGGCCGGTCACCTTGGCGCCTTGTTCACGCGCGAGCAGAACGCCAGCACGCACGGCAGCCTCTGACAGTTTGGTGCCATCGGTGGGAATGAGCAGGTGCTTGAACATGTTCAGCCTCCTGATGCCGGAAGATGTGCCTGAGAATCAATTTATTCCAATATTTCGAGCCGCGCAATGCCTAGTTCTTGATGCAGCAGAGTTGTAGACAGGAGGTAAGACTCTGTAACGGGGCCGATCGCGTCGAGTTGTCTCATTCCTCGGGCGAAGGAGGAACGCGATTGAGGATTTCGCCAGTGGCCTCTATCTCGAACTGCTGCGGATTGAGCCAGTTGACCTCCTGATGATCGGCAGTTTCAAAGTAAATGGTAGACGGGCGTATGGAGACGCCATGCGGCATGTCGACCTCATCAAAACTCTGATAGACCAGAATCAGGCGCAGGTCTCCATTGGCGTCTTTGGCCTGTATGTGCTGCAAGAGCTTGCGGTAGGCACTCATAAGACGCCCTCGTTGACATGTGTATATGAATGTTTCCACTGTCGAAGAGGTGCCGCAATACCCTGATCCGGGTATCCGTTCTGACGCATATTCGCGCCTGACAAGGAGTTTGGAAGGCTGCGAGGCTTGTGCGAAATGCGTTCCGGCGTACAGGCGCAGGCAGAGCATCGGCAAATAATTTACATGGCGATCCAGATCGTTCGGCGTAAACACAGAGGGCCTGCTCTGGCGATATCGAGTTTTTGGCCTATGCACTGCTGGCAGAGTTGTCTGGCGCCATATCTGCCAGCCGATGGGTAAAGAGCGTTGAGATGGCTTCCTGTTGGATGCATAGGGAAGCTTTGTTGCATCGCCTGCAGGCCTATCGCGGGTCGGGCTCGAGGTTGCATGGGTGCAGGCAGTCAAACCTCACTGTGCTTTCAGACTTGCGGGGCTGTTTGCTCATGGAGTGCCATACGCTCCAGCGCGGCACAGACATCGGCCATGCGTCCGCAGATCAGCAGGCATTCGGGCTGCTTGCGTGGTTCTCGCTGCACGATTTTGAGAAGTCGTGGAGAAGCTGCTTGCCTAGACTCGTCGGTTATTGGCGATTGCAGCTCTGGTGTCGCTGCAAAGGTTTGAGGACAAAGCGTATTGCTGCCCAGGCGACTGCGGCCGCGGTTGGCGCGCATGACAGGAATGCTGATCTGCTTCGCCTTTGGACGATTGGTAGTGAAGGATGCAGGTTTTGCAGCGGTGTCGCTTGCATCATCGGAGCTGAAGTTCGGGTTGAGCGACAGCGTGGCAGGCAGGCTTTTAAGGGTCAGGCGTGTCAACGCCTGCAGTGATGTGGCGAATCCCATTTGGCAACTCCTTTGATGACCTTGCGGCATGGATAAGGGCAGGATTGCATTCTTCCGACAAAGCTCCGCCCAGGGCGAAGCTCAACGGCTTCGCGCCTACCACCTGGGCTTGAGAGGGAAAGAGGCTCGGTGCCTCCGCTGCATAGGCGGAGGGACGCCGTCTGCCGTTTACATGAACATGCTGTTGCGGATAAGGCCTACGGCCAGGCCTTCGATGGCGAATGGCTCTTCAGGATCGACGTGAATGATCTTGTAGTCGGGGTTCTCGGGCAGCAGCTCGATGCCTTGAGGCGTGCGCTTGAAGCGCTTGACGGTCACGTCGTCGCCGAGGCGGGCCACCACAATCTGGCCGTTGCGCGCTTCATGCGTGGCCTGTACTGCCAGCAGATCGCCGTCCATGATTCCCGCGTCACGCATGGACATGCCGCGGACCTTGAGCAGGTAATCGGGCTTGGCGGCAAACAGGCTGGGCTCGACCGAATAGCTCTGATCGATATGTTCCTGGGCCAGAATAGGCGAGCCAGCAGCGACGCGGCCGACCAGGGGAAGCACCAGCGGGGCCAGGGCCGTGAGCGGCAGCGCAAAGCTGGCACCGCGTGCCGCATTGATGTTGCGCACGGTATCGGCGCGCAGGCGAATGCCGCGCGATGTGCCGCTGACCAGATCTATGACGCCCTTGCGGGCGAGTGCCTGCAAATGCTCTTCTGCAGCATTGGCCGACTTGAAGCCAAAGGTGCTGGCAATCTCGGCCCGGGTAGGAGGCGCACCCGTGCGAGCGATGGTGGACTGGATGAGGTCCAGAATCTGCTGCTGGCGGGGAGTGAGCTTGGGGTGGTCCATGGGCATTCCTTGATCGATCGATGATGAATACTGTGTGTTCATCCAGTACCTGTATTTTTAATCAGTTTGAAGAGGACTGCAAGTGGAACGTGACAAAAATATCCTCATCCTGGGCACGGGTGGCACGATTGCCGGTGTCGCCGAGCAGGCCAGCACCAGCGTGGGCTACCGCGCGGCCCAGCTGGGCGTGGCTCAACTGCTGCAGGCCGTGCCGGACCTGGAGTGCGTTGCCGCTGCGTCGCTTCAGGCGGAACAACTGGCGCAACTGGACAGCAAGGATATGGATCATGCGACATGGCATGCGCTCGCGCTGCGCTGTGCCGAGCTGCTCGCGCGTGATGATGTGAGCGGCATCGTGATCACCCACGGCACCGACACCCTGGAGGAAACCGCCTGGTTTCTGCAATGCGTTCTGCGTCCGGCAAAGCCCGTGGTGCTGACCTGTGCCATGCGCCCGGCCACGGCCATCTCGGCCGACGGCCCCGGCAATCTGCGCGATGCCGTGGCCTGTGCGGCCGATGCACAGGCCGCCGGTCGAGGCGTGCTGGCGGTGATGGCGGGCAGGGTGTTCAGCGCACGCCAGGTGCGCAAGGTGCATCCTTACCGCGTGGATGCCTTCGATGGCAGTGGCGCCGGCCCGCAGGGCTGGGTGGAGGAAGGGCGTCTGCGCTGGGCAACGGGCGGGCTGCCAAGAGCCGCTGCGGCTGGCTCGCCTGCAATCGCTTTAGCGCCCGCAGGTCAATGGCCCCAGGTGGAGCTGCTGCACAGCCATGCGGGCTGCAACAGTGCCGTGGCGCTGGCGGTGATGCAGGCCTGGCATGCGGCAGGCGTGCGTGCCGTGGTGGTGGTGGGCACGGGCAATGGCACGGTCCATCAGGCATTGGTGCCAGCCTTGGACTGGGCGCAGGCGCAGGGCATGGCTTTGCGCATCACGACCCGGTGCGAGGAGGGGCCGGTGGTGGAAGCTGATGGAGCGCGGGATAGCCGTGTGAGCAGACTGCCGGCGGCCAAGGCCAGAATCAGCCTGATGCTGGAGCTGATGGGCTGGCCTTGTGCATTGGGTTGATGCTCTTATTCTGAGAGCTGCTGGCCGGTGTTGATGCGGGGTATTGACTGCATTTCTGTCTGAAATTCAATGAATGTAGGCGCAGAAAGCTATGAATGTTGATGACTGCAACGCCATCCTCGGTGCAGCTTTCCCGCATCGGACGGAGGCCGGTCGGAAGGCCTTGAGCTTTGATAAAAAAGGCCGGTGAAGACACCGGCCTTTTTTGCACAGAGATGCCTGACCGCGAAAAGTCGGCAAGGCTCCGTGAGCGAGTGATCAGGAAGCCAGAGCGGCCAGAGCGCGCTCGGTGATTTCTTCCACGCTACCTGTGCCGCTGATAGCGCGGTACTTGGGGGCCGCTGCTGCATCGGCCTTGGCCCAGTTGCTGTAGTAGTCCACCAGAGGACGGGTCTGGCTGCTGTAGACGTCCAGGCGCTTCTTGACGGTTTCTTCTTTGTCGTCTTCGCGCTGCACCAGGTCTTCACCGGTCACATCGTCCTTGCCTTCCACCTTGGGAGGGTTGAACTTGACGTGGTAGGTCCGGCCCGAGGCGGGGTGGCTGCGGCGGCCGCTCATGCGTTCGATGATGGCGTCGAAGGGCACATCGATTTCCAGCACATAGTCCAGCTTCACGCCGGCGGCCTTCATGGCATCGGCCTGGGGGATGGTGCGGGGGAAGCCGTCAAACAGGAAACCCTTGGCGCAGTCGGGCTGAGCAATGCGCTCCTTGACCAGGTTGATGATCAGATCGTCGCTGACCAGCTGGCCGGCGTCCATCACGGCCTTGGCTTGCAGACCCAGAGGGGTGCCAGCCTTGACGGCCGCGCGCAGCATGTCGCCCGTGGAGATTTGAGGGATACCGTACTTTTGGCAAATAAAGGCCGCCTGAGTGCCTTTGCCGGCGCCGGGTGCACCCAACAAAATCAGTTTCATGGAAATCCTTGAGGAGAGTAGAAATTCTTGCTGGCCTAGGCAGACGGGTGGTCGTCCGTAGTCCCCGGGCCGTATTTTTTCGCGGGCAAGGATAGCACGCACAAGACCAACACAGGCTTACACAATTCAGTCAAGGCTGTCACAAGTGCGGCCAATTGAAGGCATGTATCCGCTGCAAACGCGATTGCTGTAGTTGTAATCCAGGTGCCGAAGTCGTTACATATGCTATTCGGACTATGCGGAAAGTATAGCGATCAGCGCTTTCCTGGACTGGCTCAGGGCCCTTTGGGACGGCGTGCGCGGACTGGGCAGCTGCTGGCTTGATGCGTGAGCAGCCCTGGATGAAGACGGCCTGCGCACCGGTGTCGCCAAAGTGCGCAGGTCTTTTTTTCAACCAGCAAAAACAGCGCGCACGCGCTCTAGGTCTTCGGGCGTGTCGACGCCGGCACCCGGTGCATCGGGCGTGATATGCACGGCAATGCGGTGGCCGTGCCAGAGGGCGCGCAGCTGCTCCAGCTGCTCCATGGCTTCGGTGGGGGCGGGCGCGAGTTGCGGGAACTCGCGCAGAAAACCGGCCTTGTAGCTGTAGATGCCAATATGGCGCAGCGGTGTGAAACCTGGGTGACCGGCCTTGGGGGCCGCTGTCTGCCACCAGGCTTCATCACCGTGGTCGCGCGAGAAAGGGATGGGCGCGCGGCTGAAATAGCTGGCCAGACCTTTGGCGTCACAGACCACCTTCACCACATTCGGGTTGCGGTAGTCCGTCAGGCTATCAATAGGATGGGCGGCTGTGCCCATGCTGGCTTCGGGGCGGGCCAGCAGCAGTTGCGCCACGGCCTCGATGAGCCTGGGGTCGATCAGCGGCTCGTCGCCCTGCACATTGACGACCACATCGTCGCCGGACAGGCCCAGCTGCGCACAGGCTTCGGCCAGACGGTCGCTACCGCTGGGATGATCCTTGCGCGTCAGGATGGCCTGGATGCCATGCTCGGCGCAGGCCGCCACAATGCTTTCGTCGTCGGCCGCCACCACGCAGCGGGCTGCACCGGCCAGAGCCGCGCGTTGGGCCACGCGCACCACCATGGGCAGGCCGGCAATATCGGCCAGCGGCTTGCCGGGCAGACGGGTCGAGGACAGGCGGGCCGGGATCAGTACCGTATAGCTCATGGCTTATTGCTTTTCTTCTTCCAGCTCATCGTCGGACAGGGTGCGGGCTTCGTTTTCCAGCAGTACCGGGATGCCGTCGCGCACGGGGTAGGCCAGACGCGCGCTGTGGCTGATCAGCTCCTGATGCTCGCGGTCAAAGCGCAGCGGGCCCTTGGTGACGGGGCAGACCAGCAGTTCGAGAAGTTTGGCGTCCATGGAATATTCCTGCAAAACGGGATGAGGGCGCCAGCAGGGGGGCTGGCGCAGCAAAAAGAGATGATCAGCCGGGGGCCGATCCATAGGCTCAATGATAGTCAGGCTGGCTTGTCATCGCGGCGAATATTGGCGTTGGCCTTGGTCAGCTGCGCATCCAGCAGCTCCCAGAAGGCCTGCGGCAGCTGCAGCTTGAGGGGCACGGCCCAGGCTTCAGGATGGCTGCGCCAGAGCTTGACGGCATCTTTTTCGGTGCAAATCAAGGGTTTGTCGTTTTCCAGCTTGCGCGAGAAGCTCTCGAAATCATAGTGATCAGGCAGGGCCTGGGTTGCTGCCGGAGTGATGCCCTGGGCGGCCAGCATGGCAAAAAAGGACTCGGGGCGTGCCACGGCGGCCACGGCCTCAGGGCTCTGGTCGGCCAGGCTGCGCAGTGGGATGCTCTGGCCATGGCCGTTAGAGGCGGTGTCGGCCAGGCTGCGCTGCAGCGCGAAAGCCGGGGAACTTCCCAGCGGCCTGGGCGGTTGGCCGGCATGCAGTATGGCCGTCACCGGGCGGGGCCAGGGCTCGCGCAGCGGGCCTGCGGGCAGCAGAAAGCCGTTTCCGACTCCTTCATCATTGAAGACGCACAGCTCCACATCGCGTGCCAGGGCCAGATGTTGCAGGCCGTCGTCGCTCACGATCACATCGACCTGCGGGTGGCGCTGGCGCAGCGCCTGCGCCGCCTCCATGCGCCTGGAGGCGACAAAGACCGGCACGCCGGTGCTGCGCGCCAGCAGGGCGGGCTCGTCGCCGACCTCGCTGGCGGGGCTGTCCGGCAGGGCCTCGCGGCAATCCTGCCCGTTCTCGATCCTGCGGCCATAGCCGCGCGAGATGATGGCCGGCCGCCAGCCCCTGGCCTTGAGGTGGGCCACCACGGCCTGGGTCACAGGGGTCTTGCCCGCGCCGCCCGCAATCAC
Organism: Comamonas thiooxydans; assembly: GCF_002157685.2. Lineage (NCBI taxonomy): Bacteria > Pseudomonadati > Pseudomonadota > Betaproteobacteria > Burkholderiales > Comamonadaceae > Comamonas > Comamonas thiooxydans. Next base: position 3,667,230 of record NZ_AP026738.1, on the reverse strand, counting down.
ATTGCCGACAACGATGACGGGCAACCCCGTGCTTTGCTGGCGGCCGCGCATGCGCCTGGCGTTCCAGGCCTGCAGCATGCGATAGAGCAGCGATAGCGGCCACAGCAGCCAGGCACCCGCGCCACGCCGGCGCCAGAGGGCGCGCAAGCCATGTTGTGAGGTGGATGCTTGGACGGTGTTTTGAGGCATAGGGGTTCGGATCATACGGGCGCGGCCGGAGTTCCCGCAGCCAACCGGCCTGCGTGATGCACAAATACCCGAACGCTGATCCCGGAAGCCTGAGGTCAGAAGCTGCCAAACAGGCTGCCCAGCGCCACGATGACGGCAAGGGCTGCGACGGCTGGGACGATGGCCACCATGGCAATGTCCAGATAGGACTGGCGATGCGTGAGCCGGCAGATGCCCAGCAGGGTGATGACGGCGCCGTTGTGCGGCAAGGTGTCCAGCCCGCCCGTGGCCACGGCCGTGACGCGGTGCAGCAACTGGGGCGACAGGCCGGCGGCCTCGCCCATCTGCAGCCAGGTGCTGCCCAGGGTCTGCAGGGCAATGCTCATGCCACCCGAGGCCGAACCGGTGATGCCGGCCAGAATATTGATGGCAATCGACATCGAGATCAGCGGGTTGTCCGGGTAGATGTTGAGCACCGCATCGCGTATCAGCGTGAAGCCTGCCAGCGAGGCGATGACCGCACCATAACCGACCTGGGAGGCCGTGTTCAGCAGCGGCAGGGCCGAGGCGCTGGCGCCTTCGTCGAGCAGTTGCTTGAGCTGTGGCAGGCGGCTCCACCATAAGGCGACCAGCAGGCAGATTGCCGCGGTCAGGGCCGCAATCACGGCCCAGATGCCGCGCAGCGCCTCGATGCTGGTGGCGCCGAAACGGGCTTCGGCCAGATAGCGCGTGTCCAGACCTGGAAGTACATGCACCGATAAAAGATAGTTCAGAGCGATCACCACGGCAACAGGCAGCAAGGCCTTGCTCAGCTCCAGACGACTGGGGGCGGCCTCTGCTGCCGGAGCAAGTTCGTTCGCCGGCTGCTGGGCTTCATCCTCGGCGGTAAAGCCTTCGCCCCTGGAGCGCGCCTGCGCGCTGCGCCAGTGCAGCCACCACAGGCCGAGCATCAGCATTACGGCTGCGGCGATCAGGCCCAGCCCCGGCGCTGCAAATGGCGTGGTTCCGAAATAGGGCATGGGAATCGCATTCTGGATGGCCGGCGTGCCGGGCAGTGCCGTCATGGTGAAGGTAAAGGCTCCCAGCGCAATCGTGGCCGGCATGAGACGGCGCGGGATGTCGGCGCGCCTAAAAAGCGCTTGGGCGATGGGATACACCGCAAAGGCCACGACAAACAAGGAAACTCCGCCGTAGGTGAGAACGGCACAGGCCAGCACCACGGCGAGTATGGCGCGCCGCTCGCCCAGTGCTGCCGCAATGCCCTGGGCAATGATGTGAGCAGCCCCAGAGGCCTCCATCAGCTTGCCGAAGACCGCGCCCAGCAAGAACAGCGGAAAGTAGGCGATGACAAAGCCGCCAAGGCTGACCATGAAGATCTGGGTGTAGCTGGCCAGCATCAGCTCCGGTGCACCGAAGGCCACGGCCAGCAGGGCTGTCAGTGGCGCCAGCAGCAGCACGCTGACGCCGCGATAGGCCAAGGTGATGAGCAGACCGAGTGAAAGAACGATCCCCAAAATGCTGATCACATGCACCTCCCTAAGCAAACCGTTCAGTCACGGCGTTCAAGTCCAAAGCAGCGCAGCCTGTGGCGGGCCGGCAGCAGCCAGCCAAAGGAGGCTTGATTCTGCCGTCCAGCCCGGCCTGCTCTGCTGCTGCGGTGCAGCTTCGCCACACAGGTGCTGCGCTGCAGGCCCATTGCGCAGCCTCATCGCGACACAGGTATGACAGCGCCGGACCGGCTCGCGCCGCCCAGGTCTAGAAAGGACGGCTGCCCAGCGTTTCCACCACATGCTCCATGAAGCCGGTGATGCTCGCTGCCAGCGCGGTGTTTCGATAGTAGAGCGCATTGATGGGCTGACAGAGGTCCAGCGTCTGCTTGCTGAACAACTGCACCAGATTTCCTTGCTCGCGCTCAGATCGAGGCCAAGGGCCCGACCCGCCATATCGGTATCTCCAACTTCAATATCGAGCTGACCCGTCAGGCCATCGCGGCCGTGGGCCAGGGCGAGATTGCCACCAACCAGATCGAGCTGAACCCCTATCTGCAAGGCTACAAGTTGACGAGCTTTCCTCAAAGAGCAGGGCATTCAGGTCACTTCGTACATGACCCTGGCCTACGGCAAGGTGCTCAAGGGCCCGGTGCTGGCCAAGATCGCGGCCAAGCACAACGCCACGGTGGCGCAGCTAGCCCCTGGTCTGGGCACTGCAGCTGGGCTATGCGGTGATTCGAGAACCTGGCCTGCAACCTGCTGGCGCGCGACCTCAAGCTGGATGCCGAGGACATGGCGTTGATCGCCGCGCTGGAGCACAACGGGCGATAAGTCAGCCCTGATGACCTGACCCATGTGTGGACTGATACTGGTGCCGTATTTGGCCCTTAACCGGGCCGCTTGGGCTGCCAATCCTGCCGCAGCGAGCAGGCCAGAGTACTCTGGCGACGTTTGCGTTTTCTCTTGAGCCAGCGTTCTAGCTTTTTCGCTTGGTCTGGTGTGGCGATCAGGCGCAGGTTCTGGCGTAGCAGGCTTTCGCTGGCGGCAAGATCATTCAGCTCTCCGAGAGGTTGCTGGATTTTCTTGAGGCGTTTGAGCAGACGGTGATGATCTTTGGGCAGCAGAGGTTCGAACAGCTCCAGCAGATAACGAGTTTTCTTGCCAGCCTTTCTGACATCGTGAAATGCTTCGATATCTGGCTTGTTCGCAGCTATTGTCCACTTGATGCGGCGGTGCAACTGCCGCCTGGACTTTGCGACCCGTGCTTCGGCAAGTGCTCCCAATCGCAGCGGGCGAGGCTTGGCGCGCACGCTTGCCTCTGTTTGTGTCAGAGTTCTCAGCAGACATGTCTGTATATGCGCAGGTGACAGGATTTCTCTGCCAGCCTGCAAGGCTGCCTCGCGAGCGACGTATATTGCGGCAATGCCGGCTGCACTGCATTTGTCATGACGGCGCAGCAGCTCGATCAGAATGTCGTAGTCGCGGGCCTTGCCTGCTGCGCTGGCAATCGATTTCAGGCAGCCGCGATGCCGTGCATATTCCTCGGCGCCCATCAGGGGGCGGTAGAGCCACCATAGCGTCAGCAGGTTGCGCAGCGCGACGCGCAATTGATGAATCCCCTCGGCGGCGGGCTCTCGGGCTATGTGCCAAGCCTGTTCGACTGCCGAGTCGACAAGCGGGGATGCGATAGCTGAAAACGCCACTGCGGCGTCTGGTTTGCCTTTGCCCATACGAACTCCCGGGGCAGCTTTCATGAGGCTGAGACAAGCTTGCGACTAGCAAAGCGATGCTCCGGCCCGCATTGCTCTCGCTGCTGTTTGCCACAGTGTGCCATGTTCCCTGCCCTATGTCCGTGGGCAACTTCTGAATCGCGGCGGGAGCGTTCAGGTCGGTGACTGGCTTGGGCCGTGATGAATCTGAAGGCCTGATTTGGCTACTACAGATTGGCAACGAACACGGGCAGGCTCAAGGCTGCTTCTGCACCAGGACCGTTCGGCCCAGATCAGATCAACGAGACCCGGCCCGCGTTCAACGCACACTGGAGCCGGGAGATCGGGCGCTGACGGCCCCTGCCCGCGGCCGGCCAAAAAGCGCAAAATCTGCAAAGGCCGGCCCGCTACATTGCTCTCCAAGGAGACCGCATGAAGCCCGCAACCCTGAATCACTATGGCCAGCGCCTGGAACCCGTCCTGCGCTGGCTGGCAAGCCACCCCGATGCCGACCCGGACCTGTACCGGCTGGCCGAGCTGGCCTGCCTGTCACCGTACCACTTCCATAGGGTCTACCGCGCCATGATGGGGGAGACGGTGAACGCCACCGTGCAGCGCATCCGCATGCACCGCGCGGCGGTGGCGCTGGGGAATTCCGAGGCTTCCTTGCGCGAGGTGGCGCAGCGCGCCGGCTATGAGTCGGACGCAGCGTTCAACCGGGCATTCGGCGCGACCTTCGGCATATCGCCGGGGCGCTACCGGGCTGTCCGCTCCCGTCCCTTTGACCCACAGGAGCTAGGCATGTATCCCATCAAGATCGAAACCTTTTCGGGCGCGACGCTGGCGGTCCTGTCGCATCGCGGCAGCTACCAGGAAATCGGCCCGCTGTTCACGCGCGCCTTTATGCTGGCCGTCAGCCGTGGCATCGCGCAGCCGGAATCTATCGTTTATGGCGTGTATTTCGACGACCCCGAGCAGGTGCCGGCGAGCCAGCTGCGCTCCATGGCAGGCATGTCCGTGGCGGCCGACGCCGACCTGGGCGGCGAGCTGGAGCGCTTTGAGATTCCGCAAGGCCGTTGCGCCATCCTCACCTACACCGGGCCCTACAACGAGATGGACAAGCCCTACAACTGGATGTTCTCTCAATGGCTGCCGGCCAGCGGCGAGGTGCCGGCCGACTTCCCCATGTTCGAGCAGTACCTGAACGATCCGCGCACCACGCCGCCGGCGCAATTGCAGACGCGTATCTGTCTGCCGTTGAAATAGCAGGCGGACACGCGTCCGAGCCTTGCGCGCTCAGCGGGCCGGCGTCTGGAAGCTGACCTGGGCCGGACGGCCCGGCAGGTTCAGGGTGGCGGTGGCGGGCGGCGTGCTCGCCACCACCTGGCCTGCGCGCAGCACCATCAGGCGGGTGGGGCGCAGCGCCTCGACGGCGTCGCGCGCGTGCAGCAGCACCAGGTCGGCGCGCTTGCCGACCGCCAGGCCGGTTTCATCCAGGCCCAGGATCTTGGTCGGCGTGGTGGTGACGGCGTCGAAACAGGCGCGCATGGCGTCCTGGCCCGTCATCTGGGCCACCTGCAGGCCCATGTGGGCCACTTCCAGCATGTCGCCTGAACCCAGGCTGTACCAGGGGCCATCACGCAGTCATGGCCGAAAGCCACGGGCACGCTAGCGGCCAGCAGCTCGGGCACGCGCGTCATGCTGCGGCGCTTCGGATAGGTGTCGTGGCGGCCTTGCAGCGTGATGTTGCTCAGCGGGTTGGCGACGGCCGACACGCCGGCTTCGCGCATCAGCGGAATCAGCTTGGAGACGTAATAGTTGTCCATGGAGTGCATGGACGTCAGGTGCGAACTCGTCACGCGGCCTTGCAGGCTCAGGCGCTGCGTGTGGTACGCCAGCGTGTCGATGTGGCGCGACTCTTGCCTCAGTCGGCGATATGTCCTGCGACGACGGCGAGCTCTGAAGAGGGGTCAATGGCGCAGCCGAAAGGCAGCCGGCCATGTGTGCTGGAGACAAGACTGAAGCGTAGCTGCCTCGTCTGTGCGTCATGCCAGCAATAGAAAAGCATGGGCACATTTCCACTCAATTGCTTTGTCTGGCTGCCGCGACCTGCCCGATGAAGTCGGCAAGGGCTTCTGCGCTGATGCCCCGGGACTCCTCATCGTCCGGAGAAAAGCACCACAGATTGGACGATGCCTCGTGGTTGATGTCGGCGGCGTCGATGACGATCTCGTCATCGCGCGCCATGGACAGCCATCTGCCTAAAGTCGGCGAATCCTTCATCGGGTTTTGTGAATGTCGAGGACCGGTCAATGGAGTTTGCTGTAGCGGTGCTTGTATCGACGCAGCGGTTGATGAGCGCATCCTCGAGAAGCTGGTAGCCAGTCATTGTGATGAGCGCTAAGCTTGCGGCCTCTACCTCAGGAGTCTCGCATGCCACAGACCATTCGACTGCACCGTGTGATCAAAGCTCCGCCCGAGCGCGTCTATCGGGCCTTCACGACCCCAGAAGCCATGGTCAAGTGGTTGCCGCCCCATGGTTTCGCGGCGCAGGTGCATGAATTTGACGCCCGCGTGGGCGGCCGCTATCGCATGAGCTTCATCAATTTTTCCGCCAACAGTCAAAACAGCTTTGGCGGCGAGTTTCTGGAGCTGGTGCCGGGCCAGCGCATACGCCATACCGACCGCTTCGAGGACCCGAATCTGCCGGGTGAAATGATCACCACCGTGACCTTGAAAGCCGTGTTTTGCGGCACCGAGCTGCATGTGGTGCAGGAGGGCGTTCCCGACATGATTCCCGAGCAGGCCTGCTATCTGGGTTGGCAGGAGTCGCTGCAGCTGCTTGCCCTCCTGGTGGAGCCGACCATCCCTGACGGAGCGTGAAAGCGACGCAGAGCGCGACATTGACGGCCTGAGGTCAATGCATGGCGTGATCCATGCGTCGGCGATCCAAGAGAGGTGCAAAACAAAAAAGCCCGCTTTGCAGCGGGCTGTCTTGCTTGCAAGCTCTGGTTTTGCTTGCGATGTTTGGTAGGCGCGATTGGACTCGAACCAACGACCCCCACCATGTCAAGGTGGTGCTCTAACCAGCTGAGCTACGCGCCTGTCGTCGATGGGATGAATTCTAGCAGCGGAAAAATGGTGGTTTGGGCAAAGTCGCGACTTTTTTGCGTTCGAGCCCTATTTTTCTCATTCTGCAACCCAGCCAAGGCTTGGCTGGGAGCTGCTGATTCGCTACTAAACTTTGATGTGTTTTCCATCAATTGAATCGGCAACCCCATGACAAAAGCACAAGCAGGCATTCTGGCGTCTCTTCCTGAACAGGGGCGCTATGTTTTTTTTACCCTGGCCGGTGCAGGTGCAGATTTGCAGAACAGTCTGAAGAAATTGCAGACCAGTGTTGACGGTCAGCAGGTAGTGGCGGGTCTGGGACTGCAGGTGCTGCAGCAACTGGACAAGAAACTGCCGCTGATGCGCGAGTTCCCGCACCTCAAGGGCCCGCAGTTCGAAGCACCCAGCACACCTTATGCGCTGTGCCTGTGGCTGCGCGGCGATCAACGTGGTGAGCTGATCGCCCTGACGGCCAAGCTGACCAACTTGCTGGCACCGGTCTTCAAGCTTGATCACATCGTGGATGCCTTTGTGCACCAGCGCTCGGACAACGGTCATGGCCGTGATCTGACCGGTTATGAAGACGGCACCGAGAACCCCGAGGACGATGAGGCCGTGGCAGCCGGCATTGCGGCAGAGCAGGGGGCAGGCATGGACGGCTGCAGCTACTGGGCCTTGCAACAGTGGGAACATGACTACTCGGCCTTTGGCTGCATGAGCACCACGGAGCAGGACCATGCCGTGGGTCGTCGCCGCAGCGACAACGAGGAGCTGGACGATGCCCCTGAATCGGCCCATGTCAAGCGCACGGCGCAGGAGAGCTTTGAGCCGCAAGCCTTTGTGGTGCGACGCTCCATGCCCTGGTGGAGCGTCAGCCCGCAGGGCAGTGATCGCAGCGGCTTGATGTTCTCCGCCTTTGGCTGCAGCTTTGACGCTTTCGAGGCTCAGATGCGCCGCATGCTGGGCATGGATGACGGCATCAGCGACGGACTGTTCCGCTTTTCCAGGCCGCTGACGGGCTGCTATTTCTGGTGTCCGCCGGTTTCTGGCGGCAAGCTGGATCTGACGGTGCTGGGACTCCAGGCCTGAGAAATGGCATGGGTGCAAAGAAAAACGGGCCATCTGGCCCGTTTTTTCATGTGCTGCCCATTCCCCGAGGGGCTCCTAGTTGGCCTTGCCTGCACTGGCCGAGGTCTGGGTGGCAAACGTGATCTGCGACAGTCCCGCGTGGCGGGCCGCTTCCATGACGGTCACCACCGACTGGTGCGGGGAGTTGGCATCGGCACTGATGATGACCACGCTGTCACTGCCCGCTGTTGCCGCACCGGACAGGGCGGCGGCAACAGAGGAGACGCTGCGGTCATCCACGCCTTGCTTGTTGACGGAGTAGCGGCCGTCAGCGGAGACGCCGACGATGATTTCCTTGGGGCGATCACGTTGCTGCTCGGTGTCGGCCACGGGCAAGGTCAGCTGCAGCTCGGTGAACTTGCTGTAAGTGGTGGAGAGCATCAAAAAGATCAGCACCACCAGCAGCACGTCGATGAAGGCGATCAGATTGATCTCGGGCTCATCGCGGTGACGAGGACGGAAGTTCATGATGGATGCGTTCCGCTTCTTACTTGGCAGGCTTGAGGCGACCCAGATGGCGCACAAACTGCTCGGACGCCAGTTCCATGCCCAGCAGATAGCCGTCCACACGGGCACGGAAATAGCGCCAGAAGATCAGCGACGGAATGGCCACCATCAGGCCGAATGCCGTGTTGTAGAGCGCAATCGAGATGCCATGGGCGAGTTGGGCGGGATTGCCGGCGCCGGAGCTGGCTCCGGGCTGGGAGCCGAAAATCTCGATCATGCCGATCACCGTGCCCAACAGGCCCAGCAGCGGCGCGGCCGAGGCAATGGTGGCCAGGGCGCTCAAATATTTTTCCAGCTTGTGGGCGGCGGCGCGGCCCGCGCCTTCCATGGCCGAGCGCAGCTCTTCCTCGCTGCTTTCGGGATGTGCCTGGCGGGTACGCAGACCAGTGGCCAGAACCTCACCCAATACCGAGCTTTGGGCCAGTTGCTGGGTGGTTTCAGCGCTGGGCAGGTGCTTGGTGGAGACCGAAATCGCTTCATTGAGCAGATTGGTCGGCGCGACCTTGCTGGCTTTCAGCGAGGCAAAGCGCTCAAAAATCAGGGCCAGGGCCAAAATCGAGCAGGCAATCAAAGGCCAGATAGGCCATCCTGCGGCTTGTATGATCGACAGCAACGTTGCTCTCCCTCGTCGTTCAGAAATTGCAGCCGACGATTATGACCCACTGCCGTGCCGCTGCGACCCGTTTTTACAGGCCTCATACGGTAGGCTTGAGCCAGCACAGCAAGATCGTGCGGCAGCGCTTGAAGCGAACGGAGCTTGGAGCGGCAGAGCAGTCACAAAGAGCTTGCGATTATTTGCGAATGCTTTCGCGTATATCACAGAAATCTGTGGATAACTTTGTGATCTAGTTGCTATGCCGGGCGGTTGTCTGCTTCGCTTTAAAGGCTTGTTACGAGTTTGACACCTGTGTGAAGCCTTATAAGTTGTTTTAAATCAATAAGATGGATGATGTTCCTCATGCGCTGTTTAGGATTTTTCCGGCTTTGTCGCCGACAGGGCTGGACGCCGACATCTGTGGAGAATCCGGCCCGCGTAAGACCTCGCTGACACCGCATGAATTCAATGTTTGAACGTCCAAACCCAGCAGCCACGCCGCATGTGTGGGAAGTTGGCGCGCTATGCCACGCCATTGGCGATGCCTTGCAGGCGCGCTTCAATCCGGTCGGGGTGCGTGGCGAGCTCAGTGGCTTTTCGCGCGCTGCCAGCGGGCATTGCTATTTCAACCTCAAGGACGCGAGCGGGCAGATTCGCTGTGCCATGTTCCGTCGTGCGGCCGAGCAGGTCGGCTTCTCGCCGCGTGATGGAGAGTTGGTCGAAGTCAGAGGGCGTCTAGGTGTCTACGAGCAGCGTGGCGATCTGCAACTGGTGGTGGAGAGCATGCAGCGAGCCGGGCAGGGGGCACTGTTCGAGCAGTTTTTGCGCCTCAAGGCCCAGCTGGAGTCCGAGGGACTGTTCGACCCTGCGCGCAAGAGGCCGCTGCCACCCTTGCCGCGCGGCATCGGCTTGGTCACGTCCCTGGGCGCGGCCGCCTTGCACGATGTGGTGACGGCGCTGCGCCGTCGCGTGCCACATATTCCGGTGGTGATCGTGCCGGCTTTGGTGCAAGGCGCACAGGCGCCGCAGTCGCTGGTGCAGGCATTGTCAAAACTGTATCGGCTGGCGCGAGACGGGCAAGGCCCAAGCGGCAATTTGCCTGCTGACCCCGCGCGGCAGCCGGTGATTGACACCATCTTGCTGGTGCGCGGTGGCGGCTCGCTGGAAGACCTGTGGGCCTTCAACGATGAACAGCTGGCGCGCACCATTGTGCAAAGCCCGGTGCCGCTGATCAGCGGCGTGGGTCACGAAACCGACTTCACCATTGCCGATTTTTGCGCCGACCTGCGCGCGCCCACGCCCACGGCTGCGGCCGAGCTGGCAGCCCAGCCGCGCGAGGTCTGGTTGGGTGCGCTGGCTCTGGCCCAGGACCGTATGGACAACGCGGTGCAGCGTGTGCTGGACCGCCAGGCCCAGCGCCTGGATATCGCTGCACAGCGTTTGGGGCGGCCCAGCGAGCAACTGGCGCGCAACCAGCTGCAGCTCAGCCGGCAGGCACAGCGGCTGCGCCATGCGATGCTACTTAAATTGCAGCATTTATCGCAGAGTCAGAAGGCACTTCAGGCTAATTTGCCTAATATTCTCCGACGCAGTCTGGAGCAGCAAAAGCAGCAGCTCGATCGCATCGACCTGCGCTTGCAGTTGTTGGACCCTCGCCTGGTGCTGCAGCGCGGCTATGCCTTGCTGACGGATGAACGGGGCAGGCCTGTGACCCGGGTCGGACAGGCCGTGCCGGGAGCGGCGCTGAAGGCCCAGTTGTCGGACGGGTCGGTGGATGTGGTGGTCACTCAGCCGCGTCTGCTTTGAGGCTCGCCAGCCACAAGCTGGCCACAAAACACCTGCACGCGCACCGGGTTCTTCATCAGAACTCTTTTGCAATCGGAGCAGGCAATGCATCAGGGGCCAGTGTTCATGCGCTGTAAGCCGTTAGCGGATGCTTTTGGCTGCGTGTGCAATAGTCCTGATGAGTGGCGCGCAGCCTCTCAGTTCTTTCTACAATGGTTCGGTTAGTGCAATACTTGACGTCTGTAGTACAGCAATGTGCCGGCCGGCACAGCGGTCACCGCTCAGGCGCCTTGGCACTGGACGGCCCCCAAAAATTTCAACCACGAGGAAAACCATCATGGAACGCACTCTGCCCCCCCTGCCATACGCTATCGATGCACTGGCTCCGTTCGGTTACAGCCAGGAAACCCTGGAATTCCACCATGGCAAGCACCATAACGCCTATGTGGTGAACCTGAACAACCTGCAAAAGGGCACCGAATTCGAAAACATGGATCTGGAAGAAGTCGTCAAGAAGTCTTCCGGCGGCATCTACAACAACGCTGCCCAGATCTGGAACCACACTTTCTTCTGGAACTGCATGACCCCCAACGGCGGAGCAGAGCCTACAGGTGCTCTGGCTGATGCCATCAACAAGAAGTGGGGCTCCTACGCCGAGTTCAAGAAGGCTTTCGTGGCTTCCGCTGCCGGGAACTTCGGTTCCGGCTGGACCTGGCTGGTGAAGAAGGCCGACGGTTCCGTGGACATCGTCAACATGGGCGCTGCCGGTACCCCCCTGACCACCGCCGACAAGGCGCTGCTGACCGTGGACGTGTGGGAACACGCTTACTACATCGACTACCGCAACCTGCGTCCCAAGTTTGTCGAAACCTTCCTGGAAAAGCTGGTGAACTGGAAGTTCGCCGAAGCCAACTTCGCTGCCTGATCACGGCAATACGGCATCAGGTCTGCGGCTGCACGGCTCGGACCTGATCGTTGGCAAAAACCTCCGCAAGGAGGTTTTTTTATGCCTGTCTGCTAAGAATGAGGAGTTTTAGGTCTCCAGTCTTGATACGGAAAGTGCAGGCGGCTATGTTTTTGATGACCTATTGATGCATGGGAGAGACTGGCATGGAGGAGCGTGAAGGCCTGGGCAGTCAGGCGGTTTCCGGGCTAATAGAGGCAGGCGCTCGCATGCCCGTGTACTTTCTCTGCCATGGCGCCGGCCCCTGGCCCTGGGTGCCGGAGATGCACGACTGGCATGCGCTGATGGCTGAGGGCTTGCGCAATATTCCGTGTCAACTGGCGCGCAGGCCCAGGGCCGTGTTGCTGATCTCCGCCCATTGGGAGGAGCCGGTTTTCACCGTGCAGAGTGCCGCCCATCCTGGCATGCTGTATGACTATGGCGGCTTTCCGCCGCAGACCTATAACCTGCATTACCGTGCGCCCGGCTCGTCTGAGCTGGCAGGCAGGGTGCAGCAGTTGCTGGCGCAGGCTGGAGAGGACGTGCGGGCTGATGACCAGCGCGGCTACGACCATGGCATGTTTGTGCCCATGGCTGTGATCTATCCGCAGGCCGATGTGCCGGTGCTTCAGCTCAGCCTGCGCAGCAATCTGCACGCTGCAGAACATCTGGCCGTAGGCCGTGCGCTGGCCCCGTTGCGCGACGAGGGAGTTCTCATCATTGGCAGCGGCTCCAGCTATCACAATATGCGTAGCTTCGGCCCCGTAGGGCGGGCGCCTTCCAAGCTGTTTGACGATTGGTTGGCCGAGACGCTGATGCTGATGACACCTGCCGCGCGCAGCCAGCGGCTGGCCGATTGGGATCGGGCTCCCGGCGCGCGTATGGCCCATCCGCGGGAGGAGCATCTGCTGCCGCTGATGGTGGTGGTGGGGGCGGCCGAGCAGGACCTGGCCCGCCGCGTTTACTTTGAAGAGGCCTTCATGGACTCAGCCACGCTGTCCAGTTACTGCCTTCAGGCCGGGGCGTAGCTCAGAGCTCCGCTTATTCTTGCTCGTCCAGTGGGCCATTCAAGAATTCTTCTCTGTCATCGTCAATCGAGTCGGCGGACGCTTGAAGATAGGCTGAGAAGCTGGGGGCAATCCAGCAGATCTGGTCGGGGTCGTGCACATAGGCAATGATCTGGCCGCGCTGTCCTTCAGGACCGGGATGATGATCGACCATTAGCACGATGTCGCCATAGAAGCTGGCAAACGGCTGCCAGCCGGCGTGCCACCAGCACCCGCTCAGGCGAGGATCCTGGGATGCGGGCCCGGCCAGATCCCACATGCGCTGGGCCCGCTTTTCCATGCGGAGTGCCTGGGCCATGGCCTGCGGTGGCATGAGAAGGTCCAGTGCATCCACAAAGCCTGGCCGCTGAAACAGGGGCTGGGTGCTGTCGGTGCTGCTGCCTGCAGTCAGGCACCAGAATGCGGCAAGATTGGTATCCAGAGGCCCCAGCGCGGCGGCCAAAGCGGCCAGATCCTGTTCGCTGGCCGGCGGCAAGAGGTGAAAGCGTAGCTGGAATGCAGCATACACAGCATGCAAATGCGCAAGATATTGGTCAGGTGTCATGGTGGCTGGCGTAGTAGTCCGAGGTAAGTGAATTGGACAGCGAGGTCGGACTGACAGCGGGTGTTGGGGAATGACTGCTTGGGTACAAAGTGCGGCTCTTTGGATTTTCAGTGTAGTGAATCCACGGTCTTTGCTTCATGTCAACACTCGTTGCGCCAGAGGCATTCATTGTGTTGCATTGACCAGCTGAATCCACAGCCAGAGGTGGTCATTGTGTTGCGCTGACCAGTTGAGTTCATAGACGATAGCGATCAGCATAGCGCCACTGGCGTGCTTGCTTTTTTGCTTAGCGCATTTGAAGCACTTCTTGTGTGCTTGGAACTCAGTCCGAGGCCGGAATCTATAAGGCCTGCGATTGCTTTTGGTTTTTCCCTTTGAATATCATTTAAATCAAATAGATGCCTGATGCTTATAAATTTGAAGAATTGCAATATTGTACGAAGTCGGCAGTGAGAATGTATTGAGCTCTGAATGTGCGAAGTGCGGGGGAAAGGAGAGAGCCTTGTAACCGCAGGATTATTTTTTCTCTCTATAGGCTATTAGTTGCCGGCTGAGTTTTTTGAATTTGTTGGCATAAAATTTCAGGCGTAAATATGAAATTTATGAGTCTATTTTTTGTTGCTAGGCGCGTGATTTCATGTAGTTGGCTATCCGGAGAAGGAGGATTTATCCCGTAGCTGGCATTTTGTGAAATCTTCGGCCCATTGCTGAAAATCGCTAGAAGGCATAGGTTTGGCGATGTAGTAGCCTTGTGCAATATCACAGCCAAGATCTTTGAGCAGATCCCAGTGCTCTTTGGTTTCCACACCTTCGGCAACTGTCTTCCGTCCGAGATCATGCACGAGATCAATGGTGGAGCGCACAATCGTGGCAGAATCCCGGTCGCGATGCATTGCCGAAACGAATGACTGGTCGATCTTGATGTAATCTACTGGTAATTTTTGTAGATAGCTCAATGAGGAGTACCCTGTTCCAAAATCGTCCACATAAAGAGGAATCCCCGCATCGCTCATCTCACTCAGTGCTCTTAGAGCATATTCAGCATGCTCCATTACGGTGCTTTCCGTAATCTCGATTTCCAATAGTCCGGTTGACACAGAGCGCTCTGAATGCCATTGGCGATACTTGGCGAAAAGCTGTTCATCTCTGAAGTTTCGCGCGGAGAGATTGATTGCAATAGGAACAGCACAACCTTTTTCCTGCCAGTTCTGCAGCAGATCAAGAGCTGCGACAATGACCCACTCCGTCAAAGGCTTGATCAGGCCTGTTTGCTCAGCCAAGTCGATAAACAATCCGGGAGGAATTAGTCCTTTAAGCGGATGCATCCAGCGTACCAAGGCCTCTGCTCCACAGATTTTTCCGGAAGAAAAATCAACTTTTGGCTGTAAAAATAGTCGCAACTGGTTGCCTGCAATGGCTCGCCGAAGTTCCCCCGCCATGGTCAAGCGTCCCGCTTGATTTTTCTGATGCGACGGGTCAAATACGCACTGGCTCAATCCGCGGGCCTTGGCTTGATGGGTGGCCTTTCCCATTTGACGCAATAGTTCGTCGGCGGTTGTACCGTGTTCGGGAAACAAAGCTATGCCGGCTCTTGCGCTGACATCCAATTCAATATCTGCGATCGGAAAAGGGCGGGAAATGGTTTTTTCCAACTCTTCGGCCAAGGCTACGGCAGAACCTCTATCCAGAGTGGGCGCTAATACTGCGAATTCGTCTCCGCGTAAACGCGCAATATGTGCAGAATCAGGAATGCTTTGCCTTAGGCGCTCTCCGAAGTCTCTGAGAATCTGGTCCCCATTAGAGAAACCTAGCACTTCGTTGATTTCTCGAAGACGTTCAATATTGAATTGCAAAGCCGCGATTGGTTCTGGATGTGAAGAGATTTCCTCAATTTTCGCAGTCAGAATTTCCCTGAATTCAATCGAATTGGGTAGTCCAGTCAAGGAATCATGGCGCAGCATATGATTCATCTCTGCTTGCACACGTAGTTGTTCTGAGCGTGTACGCAGAATGGAAATGCCAAAGGCTAAATCGTCCGCTGACTCGGTCAGCAATGCGATTTCATCTTCGCCGAACGCGTTCGGTTCGGTGTCATAAATGGATAGCGCACCAATGACTTCGCCCTCAACCAATAAAGGGCAAGATACACCTGATTTCAGTTCACCAAGCTTGTCGCTCCATCGAACATGGTTGGAATCTACGCGCATGTCTCGGACAAATTGAACCTTGCCGCTGCGAATTGCGCTAGATGTCAGACTTTGGCCTAGCTCCGTATCGGCTGCTATGAGCCCTAGACTGCGAAGTGCTTCTATACCGCCTGGATAATTGCACTCGGCCATCGGACGTAGTTGTTGATCTGGCTCGTCACCCGAATACCAGACTGCAGCCATGCCATAGCCTCCTGCAGCCACGATGGCTCGGCACATGTTTTCAAGCAGACTCTGTTCTTCGCTGGCACGTAGCATGGTGCGATTACCGGCGCTCAAGGTTCGCAGTCCGCGGCCAATATGCTCTAACTCATGCACTCGTTGTTCAAGTTCCCCATTGAGCGTCTGAATACGTTCTTCATAGTGCTTGCGCTCAGTAATATCTGTGCCCAATACGTAATAGCCAGCAACCGTTCCATCCGCTTGGTGTTTGGGAACATACTGAATAGTCTGCCAAACTCCCGGAAAGGGCTGCCAATCATATGTTTGCGGCTCTCCTGCGAGGACCTTGCCGATCAGATCATTGGCAACAACATAGCGTTCCTCTCCGAGGATTTTTCTTACCGACTCACCAGTGATGTCTTCACGGTCAGGTGCAAAGCACTCCCGGTACTGAGTGTTGACGTACTCGTAGTGCTGTTGTGCATTAACGTAGGCAATCAGCGCCGGAACGGCGCTGATGACGTTGTGCAAATGGCTTTGAATCTCATGCCATTGCAAAGTGCGTTGGTGCACGTCGGCTTCAAGTGACGCGTTTTGCTCACGGATGATTCGTTGTGCCTTTCGCTCCAGAGTAACGTCCCGAAAGACTAGTACCGCACCTCGTAGTTGGCCTTTGGAATCGCGGATGGGGGCGGCGCTATCAGAGATTGGACGTTCGGTGCCATCTCTGGCAATGATTGAGGTGTAGTCGGCAAGTACCTGCACTTCCCCGGTGGCTAGCACCGTTGCTACAGGAATGTGAGCAGGCTCGCGGGTCTGCTCATGAATGATATTGAATACTTCCTCGATAGAGCGGCCTTGAGCTTCATTAATACTCCAGCCTGTGAGCTGTTCGGCCACTGAATTCATGCGAGTGATTCGCCCTTCAGTGTCTGTTGCGAGTACTGCATCGCCGATCGAGTGCAAGGTAGTCACAAGGCTTTCTTCATTGTCAGCCAGAGCACGCTGACTGGTGTCTGTTTCGCGCAATTGACGTCTTATCAGAAGATAGGAGGAGCCCAACAGCAAGATAAGAGCCACAGCGACCAATGCTCCAGCCATCACCAGCTTATGACGCGCTTGCTTGTGCTCGGCCTCTTCGAGAGCGAGTCGCAGGCGCGCCTCGGTATCCATCTCGCTCAGCAATTCATAGGTGCGCAAACGCGTGGATGCAAGCGTAGTTGCGGCAGCAAATGCACTTGCTGCCTTCTGACCTTGGGTATTGCGCAATTTTTCAATTTGGCGTGCAGCTGCCATGCGCTGGTCAATGACTTTACGCAGCTCTGTCCAGCGACGTTGTTGATCTGGATTATCGATCGTTAGTTGACGTATTTTTTCCAGCGAAAGCTCTCGCTCAGCCATCGCTGCATTTCGCTCGGCAATATGCTCGGCATTACCTGTCAGGCGGAAATTTTGAGTGGTTAGTTCAGATTGGAGAGAATAGCCTCTGACGCGATCTATATTGTTGAGCAACTGGTGTGCATGTGTCACCATTTGGGCGGCTTTGGCTGCATCATTTGCGACTTCCCACGTCGATAGTGCCATCGCGATCACTACCAGCGCGGCTGTTCCAAATGCTGTGACAACCTTTGACTCGAAACTAGACCTCCGCACCATAGAACGCGCTCCTACGCTAGATGCAGGCCGCTACAAGCCATTTCACTTGTCGCGGGCCTAGGCTGACATCACCATCCACGCAAGGGAGCCAGACACTCCAGATAGGAGGAATGTGCAGGGTCCCATCAACATGCAAACTGAGGGATACAAGCTCAAATATACAAACAATATGCGATTTGTTTCATTTGTTGTCATTGGTTCACATTGCAGAGGCGTCGAAATTTGCGAAATTCTGTGTGTCGGTTGATCTTGAAGCGTCCGTTTGCTAGTTCGGCATGGCAATGTGATATTCAGTAGTCAGCAGATAAATAGCGTTCTTTTTCAGTGTCATTGATACGATCAAGACGCATTACACAGATGCTTGAATTCAAGCAGCTTCGAATTTTTACGGTGGAGCTCTCAACAGGAGTTCGCTTTTTTCTTTTGAATTCTTGAGCCATATCAGTTTGGAGAACGTTATAAAAACGTCCAGCTTTGAATGAAGACTGGGTAGTTTTCAGGAGCGGTGTTCGACTAGAGTTCGGCGCACGAAAGCGAGCGAGGTGGCGAGGCTGCCGTTGCATCCGGCTTCCTCCTGAGCGACTTGATCTTCTCGGGCAGGCCAAATGGCTTGACGTTTCTGGACTTGGGCCGGAAGCTCTGCTTGGACATGTGAGCAAGCCCCTTGTCGCAGCCCGCTGAATGTGGCCTCGCTCACGGCGTGGCTGGACCTATCAGCGGCATATCTGTGAATGGCAGGCGATGCTTACATCGAACAGCTTGCTTGGGCGCAGATGGATCGATACGGCAGGGCACATCCGCTGGGAGACCGAAGACCATGGTGTGTCGTTCGAGTAGAGGCAGTACGAACTGACGGCTCAAAAGCCCAAGGAAATCAAAGGCCAGGCCATCATCGGCATCAATGACCGGATTCTGCAGTCCTGGCATGCTTCAAGGACTTTGAGAAAACCGGCCTGCCGACGGCCATCAAAAAGCACTATTGACCGGAAGCCAGCGAGCGCGCGTCGCCCGCCTTGCGCCCGAGATAAGGCAACAGGCTGAGCAAACCGAGCAGCGCCAGCCCGGCGCCTACCCACAAAGGCGAGCGCACGCCGTAGCCGGTCGCAATGCCCAAGCCGCCGATCCATGCGCCGAGGCCAAGCCCGATGTTGATGACCGAGGTATGTACGGTGTTGACCAGCGCGCCCGGATGCGCGGTCTTCATCACACGGGCGATCATCGCGGGATTCATGGGAACGCCCACCAAGCCGATAACGATCAGCGCGGCAAGGCTGAGAACCTGGCTTTGCGCAAACACGGCGAACAGCGCCAAGGTGGCACCCAACACGATCAGGCCCCACGCCATGATGGGCATGGTGTGATTATCGGCATAACGCCCCACGACCATATTGCCCACCACGTTCGCCGCCCCGTAGATCCCCAGCAGCCAAGGAATTGAGGACGCGGCGAAGCCGGTCACTTCGGTCAGTATCGGTGCGAAGTAGCTGAAAGCGGCGAACGTCGCGCCGATGATCAAGCCGCTGGTGGCGTAAGCCGCCCACAGGTGCCGATTTTTGAACTCCGCCAACTCCGCGCCGAGGCTGACCGTTGCGGAGGTCTTGGCACGCGGCACCAGGAATGTGATGACCACCGCGCACAACACGGCCAACGCCACCACCAGCCAGAAACTGGCGCGCCAACCCCAGTGCTGGTCGATGATCGTGGCAATGGGCACGCCCAGCACGGTTGCCAGCATCAGTCCGCCAACCACGATGGATGCCGCGCGACCCCGAGACTCGACGTCAACCATCTCAGCGCAAATCGCCAGCGAAACGCCAAAGCAGGCGGAACCGGCCACGCCGGTGACCACCCGAGCAATCGCCATGATGTCGTAGCTCATCGCGGAAGCGGCCACCGATTGCGCGATCGCATAGAAGCCCAATAGCCAGAGCAACGCCTTCTTGTTGGGCACGCGCAGCTTGAGCAGGCCGACGGTAAGCAACGGCCCGCCGACGACCATGCCAATGGCATACAGCGAAATGAGGTAGCCGATCTGCGTCACCGATACGCCGAAGGCTTGCGTGAGCGACGGCATCATGCCCGCCACCATGAACTCGGATGTGGTCAACGAAAAGATCGTCAGCCCCAGGATGTAGACCACTAACGGCATGGGAAACTCCTTCAATAGTTTATCGTTCAGTACAAAATTGATCCAAAAGAACCGGCCGACGGGCCGGGATCAGTTATTGGGGATCAAAGCTATCGTTTATTCCAAAAACGAGATCCGGCATGCGTCGGGTCAAGTGACGACCATTTCGATGCCAGATATGCGCCCATTTGGTGAGAATGCGACCGCCTTGATCTCCACCAGCCCGCCATCGGGGTTCAAGGCGGCAACTCCCAGTTCCACTGCAATCGGATAGGGCGCGGCGAAGAATTCATCACGAACCCGCGCGATGGCGGCCAACTGGCCGGCCTTGTCGAGGTTCAGCCTGTCACTGCCAAATACATGGAACATCTGCAACTCGATCACATCGTTCATCTGCGCGTCACTGGCCACAAGCAGGCACTCGATCTGCCGGAACACGTCCCGCAGTTCATCGCAGAATGCCATATCGCCCATTGGCTCGGTCGATCTGTTGCAAGCCACAATGCCGGAAAGGTACACAAAATCTCCTACGCGGCGCGCCGGTGCGTAGTGGAACTGTGCGACATCCGCCTCCAGAGAGGCCGGAATCGCGACCGCACCAGTCCGGGTAGGGATTTTGCGAATATCAGTATTTGCGGGCCGACTCATGGGACTCCTTCCGCATATCAATAGTGTAATGATCGGTACACTATTTGAGAAATAAAAAGGCCAATCAGCCCATGCGTATCTGATCCAAAGCGTGCTTTGCCGATCACAGACCTACCACAGTGCCTTCCAGAACATCTTGAAGGAACGCGCGATCCGGCATGGATTGCCCCAGGATGCGCAGCCCGTAGTAACTCGCTAAGAAAGCGCGCGTAACTTCCAGGGCTGGCCGGTCACTGGACAACTCGCCATTGCGTTGACCAACAGCAATGACGCGGCAGAGCCCCGCTTCTAGCTTGGCGACGTAGGCGCGGTTGATCTGCTCGATCACCGGGTCTTTGCTACTGCGCTCCATGACAGAAAACAGCGCCATGCAACTGCGTCGCTTTACAGGGTCAAGATCGCCATCCACGCCCCATTGCAGCAACGCCCGCAACCGTTCCTTGGCAGTGCCAGGGCCGTCCAGAATGTCCATCTGTGCCCGAAGTCCCAATTCCTGATAGCGGCGCAGGGCTTGCTCATAGAGCTTCTGTTTGCTGCCAAAGGCATGGTAGAGACTGCCACGCCCCAAGCCTGTTCGCTCGCACAGTTCCTGCGTCGAGCTGGCTTCGTAGCCGTTCGTCCAGAAAACATCCATCGCAGCGTCGATGACGGCGGTGTCGTCGTATTCCTTGGGCCTTCCGCTCATAGTCGATGTTCTCCAACACAAATCCTGTGGGAGATTGAACCAATATTTTACAGATCAGTCAACAATTGCCTTTGTGTCGTCCATCTGCGTGGCCCGGTCAGCCGGCTACCCAACAGATGGGCCCCGCTGCCGCCCAATGTCCCATGACACGCCACTGCCACGCACCGTCGCGGCGATCTGCTGCCCCAGCCGCTGCTCAATCACCGGCCGCCACGGCACCAGACTGAACCTCATGCCGTCATCGAGCATCGCGTACTGCCCGCTGGCGAGCCTGACGGAGCGCCGGTAGATGCCGGCCACGCGCTGCCCGTCGGCCACCGGGCGATGCTCCAGGCCGGTTTCGGCGGCAATGTCCTTGGCGACCTGCGCCAGCTCCCGATTGCGCAGCGTGCCCAGCAGGTTGCGTGCAAGGATGACGCGCTGCCCACGCCGCTGCGCCAGCCCCTGTTCTTCGAGGAAGTAGGCGCGCTGCTGCATGGCCTGCTTCGCATTGCCGCCAAAGCCCAGGTCGCCCAGCCCACGGCCGCCGCCGATCAGTTGCTGGTCAAGCCAGGTCGCGCCGATCACGCGGGCCTGCCGCTCGATGGGAAGATGGGACTTCATTTCCACGGCTACGCCACCCAGGCGCTGCGCGTCGTACTGGCGGCCACGCTCGGCTAGGTCGTCCGGCATCTTCCATAGCCCTTCGACCACGCGCTCCACGATGGCGACCCTGCGCAGTTCCTGGCCAACGTCAATGGCGTGCCCTTCAAGCTGCGCCTGGAGCGCACCAGCCGCGACCGCAGGTTCTTGCCGCAGGAGCGGTGGTCAGTCTCCGGGCGCGGCCTGGCCGCAGTTCTGGCAGAACCTTGGGCCAAATCCATGCACTTTGGCAGCCCGACTCAGACGCTGACGGCCCAGCAACTGGCAACTGAGGTGCTCAAGGTCAATGGCGTCTCCATTGGCTGGGATATCGACTGGCAGATGGAGGACTGGCAAGTGCCTGCCGGAGCCTGGGCGCTGTAGGGCAGCTATATCGACGCCATCAACGATATCGCGGCGGCGGCTGGCGGCTATGTACAGCCCCACAACACCGACCAGGTGCTGCGCATCTTGCCCAAGTACCCCACGGCACCCTGGCATTGGGGTGATGTGGTGCCGGATTTTGAGATTCCATCAGCCGTGGCCGAAGTAGAGGGCACGGAGTTCCTGGACAAGCCGGATTACACCGGGTGTTTGTCGGCGGCATGAGCGCGGGCGTGTTTGGTCCCATCACACGGGCCGGGACTGCTGGCGACCTGATTGCGCCCCAGGTCACGCATGCATTGATCACGGACTCCACGGTGCACAGGCGGCGGCCTGGCTGAGCTTGCGGATACGGGCCGTCAGGCGAGGGTTTCGCTATCCATGCAAGTGCTGCCCGAGACAGGTGTGATTCTGCCTGGGCAATTTATTCGCTACCAGGGGCCGGAGACAGTGATGGGCATTGTTCGGTCGACGTCGATCAACTGGGCGGCTCCCAAGCTGCGTCAGATGCTGGAAGTCGAAACCCATGCCTAACCTCTACAAGCAGTTCATGGAGCTGCAGTCGCCCAAGCCTTTGCTGGTGGGCACGGTGGCTTTTGTGATCAACGGTGTGGCCACGATCAACATGCCAGGTGGAGGAAGGCTGCAGGCGCGAGGCCCAGCGCAGGCTGGCCAGCGCGTGTTTGTGCGTGATGGAGCGATCGAGGGTGAAGCTCCGAACCTCACCTATACAGGGGGGGTGGTGTAGTAGCCAAACCGGGGCGGTGGCTACGGTAAGAAATAAAAAGTGGCCACTAGGGCCACTTTTAGATTTCGAACTTGGAACGGTCTTGATCTTTGATCCAGGCTGGGGGCTTTCCTCGGCCAGTCCATGTTTGGCCTGTGGCTGGGTCGCGGTATTTAGGGGCGACGGAGCCTGTCTCGCGCTTCTGTTTTTGCTTGGTGGTAGGAAAAACGTCATCCTGCGTCAGACCGAAAGCATCGATCAAGCTTCTGATTTGTTGCACTGCGCCTGCGACTTCGGCCTTTCGAGCGGCTGCAATCTGCTGCTCAAGAGCTTCGCGTTGTGCCAATAATTCTTTATAGGAATTTGTACTCATTTAAAAGATATCCTCTGTAAATATTTGTGCGAGCACTAAATTGGTGCACTCATACATGAGATACATCGCTTATGCAGTTAGTTCACTTGCAATTGAAAGTGACCGCATGCATTGTGTCCCAATTTGATGCGTATCAATTCAGAAAAACATAGAGCCGATGAAAAAAATTTGGGAAAGCCGCACAGTCAAGCTGGCGCTAAAGCTTGTCAGCTTGCATGAACGAGGTCTTTCCAAAAGGACGAAGTCCGAGGATGTTTGTCCAAAAGAGGTTGTTGGTGCGCTTGAAGGGCGCAACTTGAGGATGCCAGCAGGCTGAACTATAGCCTCTGACGAACATACTTCACCATCCACTCAAATCCAGATAAAGTCAAGACATGACTCTAGAATTCAAACGTCTTACCGAAGTCGGGTTGGAAAAAATCATTGCGCTCAACAGCACTCCCGAAGTGCTACGTCAAATGCCTCTAGGCAGGGCCGATTTCGATGAAGTTAAAGCCAAGGACTGGGTTGAAAACAAAGACGCCCAATGGGCGAAATATGGGTACGGTCCTTGGGCATTTATTGTAGATCAGGAGTTTGCTGGGTGGGGAGGGCTGCAGCATGAAGCAGGTGAGGCAGACTTGGCCTTGGTGCTGCACCCCAAATACTGGGGAAGTGGTAAAGTCATTTATCAGGGAATTATTAATCGTGCTTTCACCAGCATGGGCTTGAGTTCCATCACTATTCTGCTTCCGCCCTCAAGAAAAAGAATTAGAGGGATTTTTAGGCTGGGATTTAAATCAGATGGTGAATTTGATATTGATGGCGTTCAATTTATGCGCTTTCGCCTCTACGCCACCGGAAATTCCGAAAACTAGGAAAGTTGGTAATGATATTGGGTGAGCCATCGTTTGTCGATTGCAGCCCTTGTGACGGGCTGCTGACGGCCAGTTGCCGTCATTCACGAACGTCAGCAATCGGGCGCCTGGACTTTTGAGTCGGCCCCCAGCAGCGTGGCAATACGCGCCGCATTGCAAGCGACAACGTAGCCATTTCGCTCCTGCCAACTGAGGATCACCCCCTGAAGGAAGTAATGAAACGTGTAGGGGCTGCCATTTACACCTTCTGTGCAGTACCAACTGAACACCGGTCCCCCACTCATACCAAATATGTCAGGTCTTTCCATCACGGGCTTACCACAGGCCGTGCTGAGAAAATCGCTTTGCACGTTGTATACGATTGGCTCCGGAAGTTTGCTCACTGTGGTTAGGTCTCGGGTTTCCAGCATCGTTGAGATCGCCAGAGGTTTGAATGGCTCACCCTGCAAGTTCAACTCCTCGGGGTAACCCAAAAGCACAGAGCCTGTGCCAAACGTGCAATCTCTCGGGTTGTCGCGTAACAATAGAGGAACCTTGATACCCTGCAGGCAATCATGTAGTTCCGCACATGTTTCGGCTACCCACAGATCGTCGTCGGTTGAGATTCGCTTATTCATCTCGTTCAGCGTCCAGATCTTTCCAGAAAATTTGATTTTCAAGGAGGCACCAGAAAGATTTTTGAAGTTATGGAGAGCCGTGACCAAGAATGAACGCTTACATCGCTCCGCAAAAAAGGCGGTGCCGATGTGGATTAGCTCACCGTTATTGCTTTCGCGCCACACGGGAACGACGGCATCTCCAATATCAGGGGCGATTTTTTCGACCTGATGGAGTGTCCGTTGGACGATGGCGGCGTACTTTGCTTCACTGTTAGGCATCAAATGCTTTGTCAAAGGTCAAAGGTCAAAGGTCAAAGGTCAAAGGTCAAAGGTCAAAGGTCAAAGGTCAAAGGTCAAAGGTCAAAGGTCAAAGGTCAAAGGTCAAAGGTCAAAGGTCAAAGGTCAAAGGTCAAAGGTCAAAGGTCAAAGGTCAAAGGTCAAGGGTCCGTTGTCCGGAAAATATACATTGATATCGCTTTTCGAAAACATTGTTTTGAGTTGTTGCGAATTTTCTGAAAAATAGAATTTTTGAATGTTCCCCACCCCTGCTCGTAGAATTCGCCCAAACGTCTCAACGTCCGGGTTCTGCTTCCCATCAGCAGAAATCACGTACCTCTCCGTCTGAATGTGCTGGTATAACTCCTGCGTGTTGTTGTTCTTGCTGCCATGGTGAGATACGAAGACCAAGTCGAGTTGAATGGGGGCTCCTTCGTGATCCAGCTTGGCAAGCGAGGGCATCACACGGGAGGGCCAGCTGTCTCCAAGAAAGAGGATTGATCGCTCCTCAAAAGTAAGTATGAAAGCAAGGCTCAGTGCATTGGTTTGGGAAGCGTCGGCGGCCTTGCCATCATCATCCATGGTTCGCAGCTCGTGAATTGTTCCGCAGACTGGCGTATCCCTGCCGCGAGCGCCCGCGAGTTCTTCCTTTTCGAACGGCGCGAGCATGTGTGACCCATAGTTAAGAATATCCTCCGTCAAAGGAGACAGGACTCTCAAAACGATGCGATCGTCGAAAAAAGTGCGCGTGTCGCCCGCGACGAGGACCTTCTTATTGCAGGGGGTAAGCTTGCTGGCCACTTTGAATGCCTGACGTGTAGACACGTTTACTTCTTCCCCACTGCAGTGATCTATGTACTTACGGATGAGTTGCGGGGAATTGAACAGAAGTGCATTAACCGATAACGTTGCATCGCACAGCGTGCGCACTAAGCCACCAATGTGATCGTCGTCATTATGGGTAATGATCGCGAGATGAATCGGTTGCCCCTCGAGCGCGGTGACCAGTCCTGAGTGCACACGCTCGTGGATACATTTTCTGTAAGGGCCCGAGTCCACCATGATATTGAAATCGTCGCACTGCACGAGAATGCAGTCACCGTGTCCGGCAGGCATTACTGTGACTTTCATTGCCGATTTGATGGACATGTTCTCCCTTCTTATTTATGGCTACGCCGGCACAAATCTAAAACGACCATAGCGGGAATAGTCGCCAGCCAAATTCGGAAAGGAGCAGTATCGCCGATACCACCACGGAGTCAGAGCCGGACTTAATCTTGCTAAGCATCCGAATGTCTGATTTCTGGCTGTCAGGTTTCACCCTCGATCATCCGCTGCGGGTCGCTTCCTGCCGCTCCTGTAGGCTGAAAAGTCCACTGGCTTATACATTTATCGCCAGGAGTCGCTCGGTCTGTTGGTGTAAAAACAACACATTCGTGGTGCTGTCTCTTGCCAAGTTGTCAGCCTTGGTGCCAAAGGCTGTGCTACTTTGTGCCAAAGATTGCGCAAATTTGTGCCAAAGACCGCGCAACGCAACTCTGTGGGGGAGTGACCGCTTTGGCACCGTTGATGAAGCCTTTAGGTTTTGGAATTCTCAATGCTGGCAAGGCTCTGCAGGGGACTTAAGGCTTGCTTTTGGTTGCAGAGGGTTTGGCACAGAATGGGCCGTGCACGCACGCACAATGGCCAGAATGGGCTGAGAACGATCGAGCAGGGGACAGAGAGGCGCGCGTACTTTTTTCTTTGACTAGCGCCCGTTTAGGGCGTTTGCGCCGCGATGAACACTTTGCTCTCGCGTAGCCTTGAGGTCGGAAGCTAAAGGTCGGAAGTCGTATGTTGGTTCCGACCAGGAAATACAATTAAATCAAGAGGATGCTGGACGATGATGATGTTTTCAGACTTCCAACCTCTTGTGAGGCTGGAAGTGAGATAGGCATTGATTTGATTGCATCAGGTGCATATATATCGCTAATTGCTTATCACGATAACAATGAATCATTCTGCAGTTGCCGTGCTCTGAAATCTTCAGCCCACTTCGGGAATTCGCTGGCTGGCATAGGTTTCGCAATAAAGTAGCCCTGAGCGATATCACATCCAAGCTCTTTAAGCAGATCCCAATGCTCTTTAGTCTCCACCCCTTCGGCTACTGTTTTGCGTCCGAGATCATGCACGAGATCAATGGTCGATCGCACTATCGTTGCTGAATCTTTGTCGTGGAGCATTGCAGAAACAAAAGACTTGTCAATCTTAATGTAATCCACCGGCAATTTCTGAAGATAGCTTAATGAGGAATACCCGGTTCCAAAGTCGTCGACATAAAGAGGGATGCCAGCATTGCGCAGTTCTTTTAATGCACCTAACGCATAATCGGCATTCTCCATTACAGTGCTTTCGGTGATCTCAACTTCCAGTAACCCTGTGTAAACCTTACGCTCTGAATGCCATTGACGATACTTCTCGAAGAGTTGCTCGTCTCGGAAGTTTCGTGCGGAGATATTTACAGCAATTGGGATGGCGCAGTCTTTTTCTTGCCAGCTCTGCAGCAGATCAAGAGCAGTAACGATCACCCATTCTGTCAATGGCTTTATCAAGCCTGTTTGCTCTGCTAGGTCTATAAACAGGCCAGGAGGAATTAAGCCTTTCATTGGGTGCATCCAACGAACCAACGCTTCTGCTCCACAGATTTCGCCGGAGGAAAAATCAACTTTTGGTTGCAAGAAAAGTCGGAGCTGATTGCCGGTGATTGCTCGCCGAAGCTCTCCAGCCATAGTCAATCGCCCAGCTTGATTTTTTTGATGGGATGCATCGAATACACAGTGGCTGACTCCACGAGCCTTGGCCTGAAAGGTGGCTTTTCCCATTCGGCGCAATATTTCATCGGCAGTCTTGCCATGTTCTGGAAACAACGCGATTCCAATTCTCGCACTAACATCCAATTCGATATCGGCAACTTGGAACGGGTGGGAAATATGCGCTGCCAGTTCATCTGCCATCGTCACCGCAGACTCGATATCCTTTGCGGGAGCAATCACTGCAAATTCATCCCCGCGCAAGCGGGCGACATATGCAGACTTAGGGGCATAGTGCAGCAGGCGCTGTCCGAAATCTCGCAGTATATAGTCGCCATTGCTAAAACCTAGAACGTCATTGATTTCTCCAAGACGTTCAATATTGAATTGCAACGCGGCAAGTGGCTCTGGAAGAGAATTCGTATCGCTGATTTTCGCAGTCAAAACCTCTTGGAACTCTATAGCATTGGGAAGTCCTGTGAGCGAGTCATGGCGCAGAATGTGGTTCATCTCTGCTTGCACCCGCTGTTGCTCATTGCGCGTTCGTAAAGTAGAGATGCCGAACGCTAAATCATCCGCCGATTCCGTAAGCAGGGCAATTTCATCCTCGCCGAATGCATTTGTCTCGGTGTCATAAATAGATAGTGCACCGATGATTTTCTCATTTACCAATAGAGGGCAGGATGCGCCGGATTTCAATTTTCCAAGCTTATCGCGCCAACGAATATGTTTGGGATCTAGGTGCAAGTCCTGAATACACTGCACCTTTCCGCTGCGAATTGCAGTGGCTGTCAGGCTTTGGCCCTGCACTGAATCAGACGCCATGATCCCTAGATCGCGCAGTGCAGCGAGACCACCAGGGTAGTTGCACTCTGCCATGGGGGTTAGGTCTTCATTTGTATCGCCGCTTACATACCAAACAGCGGCCATTCCGTAACCTCCAGAAGTAACAATGGCGCGGCACATGCTTTCAAGTAGGCTCTGCTCTTCCGTGGCTCGGAGCATGGTGCGATTCCCTGCACTTAATGTTCGCAGAGCGCGGCCAATGCGCTCTAGCTCATAAACTCTTTGCTCTAGTTCCGCATTGAGCGTCTGTATACGTTCTTCATATTTTTTTCGTTCAGTGATGTCCGTACCCAAAATATAATAGCCATCAATATCTCCATTGGCTTGGAGTCTCGGAATATACTGAATAGTTTGCCATAACCCTGGGGAAGGTTGCCAATCATAGGTTTTTGATTCACCCGCAATAACGTTGCCGATCAACGAACCTATAAGGGCATATCGTTGCTCCCCAAGAACGTCTTTTACAGTTTCACCTGTAATGTCATCGCGATTAGGCGCAAAGAATTCTCGATACTGCGAGTTGACGTAGACGTATCGCTGCTCTGAATTGACATAGGCAATTAACGCGGGAACAGTACTAATGACATTGTTTAAGTGATTCTGACTTTCATGCCATTCCATAGTCCGCCTATGGACGTCAGCTTTTAAGGCTGAGTTATGTTCCCGGATGATTCGTTCTGCAGTGCGCTCCGTCGTAACATCACGAAAGACCAGTACTGCGCCTCGTAGTTGACCCTTGGAGTCGCGAATCGGGGCTGCACTATCGGAAATCGGACATTCAGTTCCATCTCTGGCAATGAGCGAGGTGTGGTCAGCGAGCGTCTGAACACTCCCAGTGGACAACACTGCTTCAATAGGAATCTGAGCAGGTTTGCGGGTCTGCTCATGGATGATATCGAATACCTCGCCGATAGAGCGACCTAGTGCCTGTTCGAGTGGCCAGCCTGTGAGCCTCTCTGCCACAGAGTTCATGCGAGTAACTCGTCCCTCGGTGTCAGTGGCCAGTACTGCGTCACCAATCGAGTGCAAGGTGGTAGCAAGGTTCTCTTCATTGTCAGCCAGAGCACGCTGGCTGGCTTCAGATGCGCGTAGCTGTCGTCGTATCAGAAGATGGCATGCAACCAGCAGGAGGATAAGTGTCGCAGCGACCAAGACTCCTGCAACCACAAATCGCTTTCGCGCTTGTGTATGTTCTGCTTCAAGCTCAGCCAGTTGTTGGCGAACCCGATCGTCCATTTCGGTCAGCAGTTCGTACGTTCTGGAGCGGGTGGACGCGAGAGGAGCTGTTGCTGCAAATGCAGTCGCAGCCTCCTGCCCCTGTGTTTTGCGTAAATTTTCGATCTGGCGCGAGATGCTCATGCGCTGGTCAATAAGCTTACGCAGTTCTTGCCATAGAACCTGTTGATCAGGATTTGCAATAGTGAGCTGCTGGACGTTTTCCAGTGATAGCTCTCTCCCTGCTATCGCAGCGTCTCTCTCTTCCAAATGGTCCGTGCTACCTGTCAGTCGGAAATTTTGAGTGGCTAATTCCGCTTGTAATGAATATCCTCTGATACGAGCAAGATTGTTGAGTAGTTGCTGTGTGCGTGCCACCATTTGAGCGGCTTGGGTTGCGTCGTCAGCGACTTCCCAGGTTGATAGTGCCAACCCGCTCACAACCAGGGTTGCGGCTCCAAATGCGACTACAACCTTGGACTCAAAACTGGACCATCGCATCATAAAAAGCGCTCCTACGCTAGATGCTGCCCGCAACAAGCCGTCTTCACTTACTGCGGTGCTAGGCTTAGATCACTGCCCATGCATGGGCTTCGGAACACTCCTAGCTTGGAATGTGTAGACGTACCAATCCTCAATGGGCTGATACAAGGCAGAATATACAAGCAATATGCATTTTGTTTCAGTTGCAGTGCAGCGGAAACAACTTTGGAAACTCTTCGAATTCTGGACTTGATGTGTTAACTAATCCGGATGCGCAGAAGTGGCACGGCAGACAGAAAAAAGCCAACACTGAGAAATGGTGATCTTGTACGCATAATTAATGCGATCAAGACGCAGTACAGGAATTTCTAATTTGCACAATTCTCATTTGCGTGCATTTGAGTAAAGACAGGCAAAAAAATGCCCGGCTTCTAGCGAAAGCCGGGCAATACGTTAGAGCGGAGTGTCACTAAAACAAAGCTCGCTGACGCCTGTCTACAGGAGCCTTCACATCAAGCATCGCCACGATCCTGACTACTTGCCCCTCTGTGAGGCCGTACTCTGCAGCAATCTCCCTTGCAGTCTTGCTCGTCGAGTAGTCAGCCGCGATCCGCGCATTGCGCACGGCCTGGAGCGCTCTTTCCGCTTTTGGCAGCTGAAAATGAGGCAGGCCTCCATATTCCTCTGCCAGCTTTAAAAGTGCCTCGACGCCAATGACTGCGGCATAGGGGTGATCTTCGGTGACGCGCTCTGGGGTTGGGAAGTAAACCCGCAGCCCACCCCATTTCTGAACCAGCGTCATGGTGGCCTGCAGACCTACCAGGCGCTCAAACTCTTGCAGCAGCGGCGGCAGCAGGTCGATGGGAACGGTGAAAGTCTGGGTCATTTCACCTGTGCCTGACGCTTGGCCCGGTCCAGCATGGACTTAAGCGCCTCAATGACCGTGCTAGCCTGGGCTGTTGGCAGAAACTTCACATCCGACACCTCAGTGCCGATGGTTCGGGCCACGAAGGCAAGCAGGGCGGTGAGACTGACGTCGCGCAGACCGCCTGCTTCATCGAGCTTCTTCCAGAGCCACTTGATCTTCTCGGGCTGACCAAAGGGCTTGAAGTTGCTGGGCTTGGGCTGGAAGCCCAGCTTGGCCATGTGAGCCAGCACCTTGGCACGACCCGCTGCGTCCAGATCTGCGGAGCTGGTCACCCCCGTGATTTCAACCAGGTGGAAGCGGTAATCATCCTCCGTCCAGCCTAGGGCCGTGCGCCCCTGATGGATGTGGCCCAGCTCACGGCGGCGCTGATCCTTTGCAGCAAAAGGCGAGGTGTGAGCAACAGAGCGGGTCATGTCGCCTCCTTTAAACGTCCGTAGGGCCGATGGCTTTCTTGATGCTGCAGCTCAAGACATGGCCGTTTCCGAGATTGATGTCCAGGGTGTTGCCGTTTTGGCAGTTCAGACCGATGACCGTGCGCAGGGTGAAGTCCACGATCTTGGTGGTCTGCACCAAGGGCAGTGATTGGGCACCCTCGCTGGTGCACACAGAGTGAGCGACATCGGCGGTAGAGGCAAAGCGTGTAGTCGTCATACGGCAGCCAGGTCCAGGTTGATGGCGTCATAAGCGCCGGTGGTTTCATTGCGCTTGTAGAAGCGGATATAGGGCTTGGTGCTGGCGACCTGGATGCTGTCTGAGATGGCTTTCATGGCCGTTTGCCAGTCTTCGTCCTTGATGTCCAGGCGGCGCAGGCCCAGCACGCGGCCAGTGTTGATCAGGCCTTGCTTGTCGACCTGGAAGGCATCGGAGACCAGAACTTTGATGTTGTCGTTAGCTCCTTCGGCCCAGCGCGTCACACATTGGTCGATCAAGCTCTTGGCTGCCTGGAGCTGCTCGCCAAAGGTGATCTGGTCCTGCATCTGGCGCACGACCTTCAACTTGCCGTCAAACGTCGTGAGCGTGAAGTTGCCCTTGGTGCCGCGAACCTTGACCCCGTATTGCTCCACGCTGGTTTCCACAAAGGCCGTGACGTCGCCCATGGAGTCCAGTTTGAACTTGGCCAGATCCTTGCTCCTGGCCTCAGCCTGGGTGCACAGGTCGCGCACCAGTTGGTCGCGCAGCTTGTCGATGTCGGAGACCTTGCTTTCGGGGACCAGGTCACCCTTGGCGTTTTCCCAATAGCCTGCGGGGATCTCGGGAAGAGAGATTTGTTGATTCATACGTTCTTTCTGATGGTGGTGATTGGCTGGTTCAAGGAAACACAGAGCGCATCTCGGCGTAGCCGGTGATGGCTGCGATCAGGAAGCCCAAGGCCATGAGGAGCACAAAGATGAAGAGCGTCAGGGCCAGCTTTTCGCGGCGAGACATGGGGGCTGTGCTGGCGTGCTCGATGGTCCAGGCAGGCAGAGGGCGCTGTTGGGGTCGATTGGTCTTAGGCATGTTGGTGTTCTCCTTTGAGCAGTTGAGACAGGCGTTCGCGGTGCATATGCGTGAAGTCGGAGTAGTCGTCTGCGGCGCAGGCGATGGCATAGCGGCGGTCGATGCTGTAAGCGCGCATCAGCCTCCTGGCGCGGCGTTTGATCCAGCCCAAGGGAGGGCGGTGGTAGTCGGCCTCGCTCATGGGCAGCGCAAGGCCAATCACCAAGGGCAGGCAGCCGTCTTTAACGAGGTGATGCATGGCTGAGCTCCTGGGTATGAGTAATGGGGATGACCTTGCGGCCACCTCTGATCTGCAGTGCGCGAGGCACGGGTGGAGCGCTGGCCTCCCGGTGACTGCATTGACGACAGGCTTGCCAGTGCTGCATGTCGCGAGGGCTGGATGTGGGCGCGTCACGGTGGGCAAAGGCGCGGCATTGCTCTGCAGTGATGACCTGGTCGTCGCCAGTGGCCTCGGCGGTGAGGTGTGGGCAGGTGTAGCGACCGAAGGTGTGAATCACCTTTTCTGCAATGCGGTCGGTCTTGGCGGTGCCGTTTCCATAGCAACCACTGGCGTTGAGCACCTGACTCAAAGCCGCTGCGCTGATGCCCAGCTGGCGTGCTATCCGTGCCCGAACGGACTCTGGGCGCTGCGCACGTTCGAGGAGAATTGCGAACCAAGGCTCTGTCATGTAGCCGGGCTTCATGCAATCACCTTCTTGGCCTTGGCCAGCACAGGTGCTTGCGGTCCGATGTCGCGCTTAAGTACATAACGCAATGCACCATTGACCCGCTTCTTGCTGACCTCGACCGCGTCGGGGCAGGCCTCGCTCCAAGCCCTGAGCAGGCGACCGATGACAGCCTGTAAATAGACTGTGTTGTCGCCGGCATTGGCCAGTACCGACACTGCGTCGACGCTTGTCAGAACATTGCGGATGCGCAAGAGATTCCACAGGCGCGCAGAGATCTGCTCGGCGACTGTGAGCTTGTTGGGGCGCATCATCGCGGGCTTGCATTTGCCTTCAGCCAGCGACGCATACAGAGCTGCTTTACAGATCTGGACGCCTGCAGGGGTCAGCTCCCAGCTAAACCGCTGGGTAGGGCAGGGAGCAGCCAGCCTGCGCTGCTCCAGCAGCTTGCAGGCCCTGCGAGCGTCCTTACCCTCTGTCAGTTCGGGCACGATCTTCTGCAGCTCGGCCGCTGTGAAGGGCTGCACTGCATGGGCGGTATAGCGACCCAGAGCGATCAAGGTGGCAGGCATGAACCAGCCGTAAGGCTTCACCGAGGCGGTCGTCATGGCTTGACCCCTTTGCGGCCCAGCGGCTTGCCGTTGAACTCGGGGCACAGGGGCAATCCCTTGATGTGCTCCAGGGTGACCTTGGGCCAGCCGTTGGCGTCCGCCCAGGCCTCAAGGTTGGCAATGGCGTTGAGCAGCAGCCGCATGCGGCCTTCTGCCTGGGCCAGCATCTCGGGCAGGACCTCGTCGGCAATCTCGACTTCAGCTTTGGCTGCGACCGTGGCCTTGACGTCTGCCAGTGAGATCGGTTGCAGCTCAACCACCTTGGCCACCCGGCTGGCGATGTGGCCGAAGCGCGCCACCTTCATCGGGAAATGCTCCATGCCGACCAGAAAGCACATGGTGCCGGTCAGATCGGTGATGTCGCGGATCAGCTCCAGCAGGCTCGCGGTGGTGCCCACCAGGAAGTCGGCCTCGTCGATGATCATCGGCACCATCTCGACCGCCAGCTTGCCGATGATGCGCGACTGAACCTCTGTATTGCGCCCGGTCTTGGCCAGGCCCATGCGCTCGGCGAGTTCATCGAGCATGGCGCGTTTGGTCCAGGTGCTCTTGGCGCGCACAAACACCCAGCCGCTATCGGCTGCCCAGCGCTCGGTCAGCTCGGATTTGCCAATGCCATAGCGTCCTTGGACCAGCACCAGGCTTGCCTCGCGAGCACCACGCTTTTCCACCAGCTTCTGGGCTTCGGACAAGCGCTTAAAGTTTTCAGTTTTGACAAAGCCTCGTTTCACAGTACATTTCTCCTGCTCGTATTTCTTAAAAAATCTCTGGCACGCTCTGTGACGGTTGCCGCCGTCACAGAGCACTCTTCAATCCGGGCTCATTGCCCGCGTCGTTCCATCCCAATCCCCGCCCCTCGTAGTAGTCGCGTAGATCTGCATAGCTCTCCGATGCCGTGTAGTTGCGCAGCCATGTGCCGTCTGCTTCGGTCCATTGGTCTTGGTTGCGCATGAGCCACTCGTAGCGCTCGCTTGGTCCGTTAAAGAAAGGCCTGCCAGCGGCTGCTTGCGCGACCGCTTCCGTGGAGGGAGAGTTGATGGCGGAGACAGGTGTCTCCACGAAGGAGGGCACCGTCACGAATGGGGTGCTTGGCTCCGGCAGGGAAAGGGGTGTGGTGTCCATAGCTGGGCCCAGCTCGCGCAGGGCGGTGTCGATCTGCAGCTCGCGGCGCTTGACGGCCTGGGCCACGCGTTTTTCGCGAGCCATCTGAATGACGGGCTTGGGGAAGTAGTCGATGCGGTTGGCATCCCACTGGGCCTCGCAGACGAACTCACCGCCCAGCGTGTAAATCAACACATAGTTCGGGTTGTGAATGTCGTAGCGCACGCTGACTTCGCGGCCATCGATATCGCGGCGCATCAGATCGGGTGCCTGGTAGAACTGGTTGAAGAACTGCACCTGACCGCGCTTGGCGGTGCGGATCACGCTCGGCATGAACAAGGTGCGCAGCTCCAGCTCCGAAGGCTTCTCCTGCAGCGCTGAGTCAAAGCAGGCGTCAAACGCTTCCATTGGCGTGGGGTGCTTGCCGTCTGTGCGTTTGGGCAGACCGCGATGGCGGTGCTGCGTGTTGTATTCGTGGACCATCACTTCGATGCCGTCGACGAACTGCTTCCAGGTCGGAGCCTTGGGCGTGAGCGCGATGACCTCTCCGGTCTGCTCCGAGCGCTTGATGGCGCGTTGCTCCTTGGCCAGGACTACTGCCACCTTGCGGAAGGTCCCTGCATCCACATCGCCGCCCTGAAAGCTCCCGAACTTGCGCGCAGCGTTGATGGCATGAGTCTGCCAACTGCGCTCAATGATTCCGTGACCTTGCGGCTTGCCGGGCAGGCCCAGGCGGTGATCGATGCCAAGGCGTGCACAGATGCCGTCGATCGGGCAGTCCATGGCCTTGGCCGTTTCGCCAGCGCCGTTGTCACCGTAAAGAATGGCGGGAATGCCGTATTGGCCGACTGCGTGGCGCAGGGCATCGCCCACCGCAATCACGTTCTCGGACAGATTGACCGACCAGCCCACGATCAGGCGAGTGGCGGCATCCAGCACCACCGTCAACTCTGGCGCGAATGGGGCACCATGGTCCGGGTGGCGAACCTTGGCTTTAAAGGTGTGCCCGTCGATCACAAACACATCGGCAAAAGCCAGCATGGAGGTATCGCGGCGTTTAAAGGGCAGCTTGGTGTCGCGCTGTGCGCCGGTATGGCGAGACTTGATCAGCGCCACGCTGGCTTCGGCGGACTGGCCCAACTTGTCGAGCACACGCCGGGCACGGTGGTACAGCTTGTTCCATTCATCGAAGTCGCGGCCCAGCATGCGGGTGACTTCTTTGGCTGCGCCACTCAGCTTGCGAAAGCGGTGGTCCTTGCTGTGGAACAGGCCCAGCACTGCAGCCACATCGTCATCAACTTGTGGTGTCAATTCGTACTGTGGAGCGGCGGGCAAGAGTCCAAACCAGCCGTTGCTGCGATGCATGCTTACCCAGCGCTCCAGCGAACGGGCGCTGACCTCGCCACCGCGAGCGCGTTGGTTCGCTTGACGTGCAATGTTCTGAGCTTCGGCTCCAGCTTCGCCTGTGATGATGCGTGCGGCCAGCAACTGGCATGCGCGGCGCAGACCATGCAGAGGCACCAGCTCAAGCACCAGATTGACCAGGCGCACACGGGCGTCGGCTACATCTTTTTCTGCCTGGCTGGGCACACGGGTGACGGTGTTGCTGACCGGAGACGCAGATGGCAAGAAGCTGCGCACGGGCGGGGTGTCCACTACGGCTAGGGCTTGAGAGCCTGCACTTTGAATGGTGCGGGCCGTAATGGCGGCACGTGTCTCTTCAGGCAGAGCGGAGCAGTCGTACTCCATGCCACCACCACCCTGACGACCAGGACGTGGGCGATGTGGAATGCTCAAGCGGGCCAACTTGTCACGCGTTGCGCGCTCGGACATGACGAAGCAGGGCAGGCCCGCGATTTCTCGGGCAGTGAGCCAAGTCATTTGAGGTGCTCCTGCTTTCGTGCGACGCGCAGCGCTTGAGCTGTGGGTTGCGAAGTGAGACCTAGTACTGCACGAACCTCAGCGACTTTGCCTGCCATTCGCTCGGGCCGGTAGATCGGGCGCAACGCTGTGCAAACAGCGTTGTACGAAAGCTGATAGCGGCGTGCGAAGCCCTGGAGCGAGCCGTAGTGCTCTTGAATGTATTTGCGAGCGCTGATTTCTCCCCAAGGGTTTCGTCCACTGACGAGTACGACCAGATGCCCATCCCTAGTGAGCTTGAGACGCGGTTTCATTTTTGCCCCCCGCGTTTCAGCTTGTTCGTGCGATGTGGTTCGTATTGACCTGGCCAGATGCGATTGACTGGTTGCTCAATCAGGTTGGCAATGGCATCAGCAACACGTCGCGAAGTCGAGCGGCCGTGAATGACATTGCTAACAGTCATACGGGAAAGACTCAACTGATCCGCCATGGCAGCCGGTGTCGTTCCCCGCATACGGATCTCAGCTTTAATTTGTTCTGGATGCATTTGCTGCTACGCTATTGGTTCAAAAGGAAACGTTTCAAGTTGAACCGTATTCTTGGTTCAAAACGAAACGCAGTCAATAGCTATATGCAAAAAAATCCTCAAAGCACCCTGTTACCATCGGTAGATGAAGTCGTTGCTCGTATTGCAGACGCGCTCGGGCCGGGGTGGATGGCCTTGATGGAGGTTCAACCTGAAACGGTCAGGACTTGGCGTAAGCGGGGTGAAGTACCTGTGAAGCAGCTACTTAGAGCCGCAAGGCACTCCGGTCGTACCGTAGAGCACTTCAGTGCGCAGGCGGGCGCAGAAAGTCGATCAGGGTCGGCACAGGCCTATCAAGACGATGGTGAGTTCACCCAGATCGAGGTTCTGGATGCTTGCATGAGTGCAGGAAATGGCGCGACCAATGGTGAGCAGGAGGTTTTGGGTCGCTTGGCGTTCCGAAGTGCTTGGCTACGCTCAAAGGGGCTCAATCGCAATAACGCAAAGATCGTCAGAGTGCGTGGCAATTCAATGTCCGATCGCATCAATGACGGTGATATTTTGCTGGTTGACACATCGGTCCAGTCATTGAGTCATGACGGCGTCTATGTGATTGAGCTTGAGGGAGAAGACTATGTGAAGTTACTGCAGCGTGACTTCAGTACAGGCGGAGTTCGGGTAATTAGCTACAACCCAGACTATCCCGTCCAGACCCTGGAAGGGGAGGCTGCAAACAGGCTAAGAATTACTGGCAGAGTGGTTTGGCATGGCGGGGAAATTTAATTATATTGAAATATTTTTATCATCGGTAAATTAAATAATTTCATCAAAATTTTTTAATTAATAATTGGAAGCAGCACGCTAAATTTTAATAAATAAAATTAGTAAAATGCGAAATCATGAAAATTATAATGGTATTTTCCATTTAAGCGACAACCAATTTACAGGAGTTTTTAACAATGCAGGTGCAGACAGCATCCTAAAAATATTTGGGAAAAGTTTTTGGAATCTACCTGAAACAGAGTATTTGGACATTCATGGAATGCTGGATGATGGAACAAAAGCATCTCTTATAGATTGTGTGCTTCACGCCCAAAGACGGCATCGATTTGATAGCAATTCCCAGTTTGAGACTCAGTTCTTTCCGAACTATATCGTTGTCGGAGAAGAGTTTATTAGCTCTGGGGAGCCTGTGATCAAAGCGGTTAGTTACCATTTCGACAACGTCCACAGTCTTTTGATAGGGAGCAAGACCTTTCGGTCATTAAGCCCAGATGCAGATGAAGTACGAAGAATCTTAGAGTTAGATCATAGACAGTTAGAAGATATCGCTGAGGAGAACGGCTGGCCAAAAACGCCTTTCGAACCGCAAATTGGAAAGCATCCCCAGCTGCTTTATTTTAGTGGACTATGGGAAATCATCGCGTGCCAGTCAACGACGGGGAAAATATCATTAACGAATAGAACCTCCCAAAATAGTGGAAGCCCTTCTGGGATTGGCATCAGAAACGAAGTCACTGCAAATATTGAGTTTCCTGAGCCACAGACCATTAAATCTGTACTGCACGCTCTTCGTACCTTGCACAGTTTTTTCGAACTGAGCCTTGGGCACAGCCAGCGATATCGTTGGATTGAGCTGGAATTGCAGCGCTCTACGGAGTCTGAGCAAAAGCTACCTCCGAGAGCAAGGCTGTATTGGACTTTAGGTAATGAGCGCGTTAGTGGGGATTCAACAGTGAGTCGAAATAGCATTCTTTTGGGTCCAGAGCGGACGCCTGATGAGTTTGCTAAGGTGTTGACTGGCTGGATGAATAGCGCTGAGTCTCTTGGTGATCCGAGAGAAAGGTTTTCGACTGCATTCTTTGGGAGCTACAGTATTGATCGCATAGTTGGTTCGGCAAACATGTTTGATTTGCTGCCAGAAAGTCATGTGCCCAAAACGAAGCAAGTGGATAGTTCCTTGAGTGAAGCATTGGTGAAATGTCGTGAGATATTCAAAGATCTTCCCGATAGCTTCGCAAAGCAGTCTGTTTTATCGGTTTTAGGACGGATTGGCAAGGCCAGTCTGCGTGACAAAATAAATTACAGGGCAGACAAGATTCTAGAAGTCGCCGGTGAAAGATTTCCAGAATTGTATCTACCCTGCAATCAGGCTGTTTTGTGCCGAAATCACTATGTACACGGTAGCAAGAGTACTTTTGATTACCAAGAGAATTTTACCGAGTTCGCGTTCCTTGTTGATACTTTAGAATTTATTTTCGCTGTCTCGGATTTGATTGATCTTGGATGGGACTTTAGAGGCTGGATAGGTAGATTCCGACCAACGACGCATCCATTTAGTGCTTATATTGCAAACTATTCGCATAATATTATCCGTCTACGAAATTTAGTTAAAAAGTAGTACGTTCCACTTACGAGTATGCTAATTTAGCGAGAGATTCCATCAATCTAAGGCCAGCAAATGCGGGCCTTTTTTGTTTGTACCCGCCCCACGAAAGTCGAGGGCATGGCAAACACACTCTCCCTCGGTAAAACGGTTCTGCGCTTTGGCATCCCGCTCGTGCTGGGTGGTGGTGCGTATGTCACCTATATCTCAGGCTACGAGGACGGCCCTGCCAAGCGCGATGGCAGGCCGCAATTCAAGAATGTGGTCTATGCAGATGTGCTGGCGGCGGGCTTGCCCACGGCCTGCCTGGGACTGACCAGGGGTGCCAGCCCGGTGCCGGTTGTGCTGGGCGATTACTGGTCCGATGAGCAATGCATGACCGTGGGCAGTCAGGTGCTGGCCAAGGGGCAGGCCAGGGTGCTGGACTGCATCAAGGTGCCAGTGTCCCAGCCAATATTGGATGCCTTTTCCAGCCACGGTCATAACAATGGCGAGCCATCGACCTGCGCCAGTCGTGCCATGGGCTTGCTCAACACCAGGCGCTATGAAGAGGCCTGCGATGCGTTGGCCCATGCGCCGAGCGGCACTCCTGTCTGGAGCTACACCAAGACCGGCAGGCGCAATGCCAAGGGCGAGTGGGAGTACCGCTTTGTCCAGGGCCTCTACAACCGCCGTTTAAAAGAGCGCACCGATTGCCTGCTGGGCGTGGCTTTGCTCCGCGCTAACTACGACTTCGCCACTGACACCTGGAAGGCGCAGCCATGAAGCGCTTTCTGGCATTCATCACCCCTGGAGTACTGGCGCTGGCTTTGCTGTTGTGCCTGGCGCTTACCTTGGGCATGTGGCACTTGAAGACCAAGTCTCAGGCCTTGGTCACCGAGCTGCAGCGGTTGCAGGGCAGCGTTGCCACCCAGAACCGCACTGCCAAGGCTGAGCTGGAGCGCCTGACAGCTGAGCGCAATGCTGCCCAAGCCAGGCTGGATCAGCTTTACCAACAGCAGGAAAAAACCGATGCCCAGGCAGTCCAAGAAATCGCTCGCCTTACTGGTGAGCTTGAGCAGCGCCCTGTGCGGGTGCGCATCGTCTCCCAGCCCTCTGCCAGTGGGGCAGGTGGTTGTCGCGCCACAGGTGAGCAAGCCGCCAGCACCGACCCTGGTGCAGCAGACGCAGGCCAGGCCTACTGGCTACTTCCAGCAGCAAATTCTGCGCGCCTTGCAGGAGTGATTCAGGAGATCGAAACCCTTAACGCGGCCTATGCGTCCTGCCGGTCGCTGCTGCTGCACCCATGACTCGCCACAAAAAACAGAGGAACCATGTCACTCGAAAAAGACGAACTGATGCTGCTGGGAAAGATCGACGGCAAGCTCGACGGCATTACCGCGCATCTCAATCGCCAGGACCAACGCATTCAAGAGCTGGATGAACGCGTGGATCAGCGGCTCAACTCCATCGATACCCGGCTGCGCGAAGTCGAAAAGAAGGCTGCGGTCGCGGGCGCGGTGTCAGGCGGAGCCGTGGCGGTAGGCACGGCGCTGATCGTCGAAGGTATCAAGACCTATTTTCGTGGTGGGGGCCTGGGGAACTAATGGCGCACGGCAAAGAAAAACGTACCCAGCTGCGCGGCCTGTATGTGTTTCAGCGCATGGCCATGGAAGCGGCCTGCAAGAAGCTCGGCGTGCCGCGCAGCACCGGCAATCGCTGGAAGCAGGAAGCGGCAGACAAGGGCGATGATTGGGAGACTGCCCGAGCTGCCGTGGCCATGGGCGATGAGAACTTCAAGAACCTCTCGGCCAAGCTGCTGGAGGACTATCTCATTCAGCATCAGGCCACCATGGATCTGCTGCGCGAGGCCAAAGACATGGGGCCGCGCGATCGCGCCGAGACCTTGGCCAGCATGAGCGACAGCTTCAACAAGACCATGTCGAGCTTCAAGCGCCTCAATCCCGAGCTGAACCGCCAGGCAGTGCAGCTGGACATCCTTCAACGCTTTGCCGCATTTGCCCAGCAGCGCTATCCGCAGCACTTGGCCGCTCTGGTCGAAATGCTGGAGCCATTTGGCGAAGAATTGGCCAAGGTGAAATAGCCATGGCCAAGAACAGCAAGGATTTTCTGGCGGGTTTGACAGCGTTGGCCGATGACCTGCGCAAGCAGATCGACGCGAACCTGGACGGCTGGGACACCAATCCTGCAGCCATTGCCGAGCGCCGCCGCAAGGTCTGCGACCCGGTCAATGGCTATGAGTATTGGGACCGCAACTACTTTCCGCACTATGGCCGGGCCGAGCCCAGCGAGCTGCACAAGTACCTCTACAAGCGCTTGCCTGAAATAGTGAACACTGCGGCGGGTCAGCGTGACGCCATTGCAGCCCCGCGTGGTGAAGCCAAGTCCACCAAGATCAGCATGAGCTTTGTGTCCTGGTGCCTGGTCACCGGGGCCAAGTGGTACGCCATCATCGTGATGGACGCCTTTGAGCAGGCTGCAGAAATGCTGGAGGCCATCAAGGCCGAGCTGGAAGCCAACCCGCGCATTGCCAATGATTTTCCCGAAGCCTGCGGGCAGGGCCGTGTCTGGCGGGCGGGCGTGATCGTGACGGCCAACGGTCGCAAGGTCGAGGCATTCGGCTCCAGCAAGAAGATCCGGGGGCGTCGCCACGGCGCGCACCGCCCGGATCTGGCGATTTGCGACGACATCGAGAACGATGAGAACGTCAACACCCCGGCCCAGCGCGACAAGCTGCAGTCCTTTGTGACCAAGAGCGTGCTGTCGTTGGGGCCGCCTGACGACTCCATGGACGCCATCCTGGTGGGCACTGTGCTGCACTACGACAGCGTACTGGCGCGTTTTCTCAAGAACCCGCTGTGGAACCGCAAAGTCTTTAAAGCCATCATCCAGTGGCCCGAACGCATGGATCTGTGGGAGCAGTTCGAGGGCTTTCTGCTCAATGCCGACACGCCCCAGGAGGGCGAGGCTGCCGCCATGGCCCTATATAGAGAGCACCAGGCCGAGATGGAAAAAGGCAGCAAGGTCTCCTGGCCGGCGCTGCGCCCCTTGGTCAAGCTGATGATCCGCCGCGCCCGTGAAGGGCACTCGGCCTTTGACTCCGAGCAGCAGAACGACCCGACTGCCGGGGAGGATGCACCGTTTGCTAACTCCATCCGCTTCTGGGTCAACCGCCTGGCCGAGTGGGTGTTCTACGGCGCATGCGACCCCAGCCTGGGCAGGGCTGGCAATAGCCGCGACCCCAGCGCCATTGGAGTCGGCGGCTACAACCGCGAGACCGGCATCATGGATGTGGTCGAGGCCGCCATCCGCAAACGTGTGCCCGATCGCATCATCAGCGACGTGATCGAGATGCAGCGCGAGTACTGCTGCGTTGTCTGGGGCTTCGAATCCGTGCAGTTTCAGGAATTCCTGCGCACGGAGCTGGTCAAGCGCAGCGCCCAGCAGGGTGTCCCGGTGCCGGCCCGTCCGCTCTTGCCCATCAGCGACAAGCTGCTGCGCATTGAAAGCCTGCAGCCTCACATGCACAACGGCCTGATCCGTCTGCACAGCAGTCAGACCACGCTGATTGACCAGTTCAGGCATTTTCCCAAGGCCGACCACGACGACGGTCCCGACATGGTCCAGATGCTCTACATGCTGGCCGTCACAGGTGGCATTGCTGCGGCCACGCAGGGCGGCAACAACCACCAGGTACAGACTGCCCGCGAGCGCTACGCCCGCCAGGCCTCACGAATGTTCAGGAGAAATACATGAAGCCTCAGGCATGGAGCCGGTTCATATCCTTTCTGGGTTTTGACCAGGCGGCGGTCGAACACGACACAGACCAGGCGCATCACACCCAGCCCATGCGTGAAGCCGCCAGCGCCCAGGGCAATAGTGATGAAGGGTGGCGCAAGCTCAGTGGCGG
Source organism: Comamonas thiooxydans (assembly GCF_002157685.2). Lineage (NCBI taxonomy): Bacteria > Pseudomonadati > Pseudomonadota > Betaproteobacteria > Burkholderiales > Comamonadaceae > Comamonas > Comamonas thiooxydans. Next base: position 3,624,043 of record NZ_AP026738.1, on the reverse strand, counting down.
CGGTCTCGGTAGCTTGAACGACCGCGACCTGGCACCGATGGCCCAGGACCGCATGCAGAAGCTGGCTGAATACCTGTGGCAAAGCAATCTGCTGGCCAACCGCCTGACCGAGCTGCCTCTGGCCTATCTGCTGGCCGAGGGCGTCACTCTGCAGTGCCAGGACGACGAGCACCAGGCACTGCTCAATACGTTCTGGACTGACCCCATCAATAACTGGCCGCTGAAACTGCAGGGCAGGGTGCGCGCCCTGGGCCTGCTGGGTGAGCAGTGCTATATCGCCAATGTGCGCGATGGTGACGGCTTTGTGCGGCTGGGTTATCTGGACCCGCGCCAGATTGCCACCGTGGTCAACGACCCCGGCAACCCTGAGCAGCCCATTGGTGTGGTTACCAAGCGCGACAACCGAGGGCGTCAATATAAATACAGAGTAATCGTCCTGGGTGAGGACGCGGAGCTGTTCAGCGAGAACACTTGCCGCATCCGCGCTGATGAATTTACAGATGGTGAGTGTCTGCTCTACCAACTCAACAAGTTTCCCAATGGCAGCCGGGGTCGCTCCGACCTTCTGGGCCAGATGGACTGGCTGGATGCTTATGACGAGTTCCTGTTCAACGAGCTGGACCGCATCGGTTACTTGCGCTCCTTTGTTTGGGACGTGGAGCTGAAGGGTGCGGATGACGCCAAGGTCAAGGAATACGAGAAAACCTTTGTGCCGCCTGCGCCCAACAGCACGTTCGTCCATAACGACAGCGTCACGCTGGAAGCCAAGAGCCCGAGCCTGCAGGCAGCCGACACCAGCGAGAGCGCCCGCTTGCTGAGAAACCACGTGCTCGGCGGCAGCACCATGCCTGAGCACTGGTTTGGGGGCGGCGGGGATGTGAACCGCGCTGCTGCCTCTGAGATGGGTGAGCCCACCTTCAAGATGTACAGCATGCGCCAGTCCTTCCTCAAGATCATGCTGGAGGAGATTGGCCGCCATGTATTGCTGTGCCAGGCACGAACCCAAGGCGTGACACCTGACTGGTCAGAGGAGAAGTGGCAGGTGACAGCGGTCTTCCCTGAACTGCTCAACCGCGACGTCACCAAATTTGCCAGCGCCATGCAAACCCTGGCTGCGTCCGTGGTGCAGATGATCGAAGCCGGTTTGATGACCGAAGAGACCGCCCTCAAGATCGTGGCTGATGTGGCCCAGCGCTTCGGCCAGGACTTTGATGCCAAGGCCGAGCTGGCGGCCGCGCGCAAGGAATCTGCCCAGCGCAAGGCCAAGAGAGACGCTGAAGACGTGTTCACCAACCTGCCGGCGGATCTGGCTGCCGCACGGGCTGAAGCATCTGGTCAGCACCATGGCTAAGAAAGCCAGAAGCGAGCAGGAGCTGCTCCAAAAGCCAGATAAAGCGTTTGAGGCTGAGCTGGCCCGGCGATTGCGCGAGCGTGCCCAGCTGCTCCTGGTCGGAGAAACCCAGGTTCTGCTGCTGCTCAAAGAGGCTCGCGATCAGATTCTCGCCACGTTGGCAGGCTTGCCTGCCGATTGGCAGCAGCTACAGCTCTCGCGCTTATTGGGTCAGATCGAAGACGTCCTGGCCGGAGCAACCAGCCGCGCCGGTACCTTATTTGAAATGCGTATGCAGGATGCCTGGACCCTGGGGGAGGATTTCGTAGACAAGCCCCTGGCCATCATTGGCCACCGCGTGGAGCTGCAACTGGCGCAGCTCGATGTGGGCGTGCTCAAGCAAATGAAAGCCTTTGGCTCCCTGCGGCTCAAGGACGTGGGCAATGAAGCCGCCCGCAAGATTGGTCAGCAGCTGGGTCAGACCACCATTGGCGCGCAGACGCCATACCAAGCCATCCAGGCGGTGCAGAAGATTCTCGGGGCCGAGTCACCCAGGCGCGCGGCGACGATTGTTCGCACGGAAGTCAGCCGGGCATTTGCTGTGGCATCCAATGAACGCCTGCAACAGGCCGAGCCACTAGTACCAGGTCTGGGCAAGCAGTGGCGGCGCAGCGGCAAGATCCACAGCCGCTGGAATCACGACATCATCGACGGCCAGGTCGTGGAAGCCAGCAAGCCCTTCAAGGTGCCCAACCCTGGCGGTGGCATCGACAAGATGCAGTGCCCGCATGACCCAAGGGCTCCCGTGGAGCAGATCATTCATTGCGGGTGCATTTCCACCCCGTGGATGAAGAACTGGCGTGTCATGACGCCAGGGGCCAAGCCCTTCACCGAGGGTGAGCTGCTGCTCGATGGGCGCAAGGCTGCGCTGGATCAGGCAGCGAAGAGGGCGGGAATGCGAGTGGAGTGAGTAGCTATGAGCAAGGCGCTAAGCCTTTAAAGGCTGATGTGCATGTCAGCCCCTAACGGCGCAATCTAATATGAATTTAAAGTGCATTTAAAGGGGTTCTTGGCTCGATGCGGATGTAGATGCCGATGAGCTTTCCTGATCGGAGCATGTCTACCTTGAAGTCAACGTAACTTTGGCAGAATCTGAGGTACTAGAGTTCAACTTTGTGTACCAAGTACAGGAGACGAAATGGCAGAGGGAAATGCACTCATAAATTTTGGCGATCTCTCAAAGCCAGCAACAGTGCTGGTAGAGAAAGTGTGCAATGCAGTTGGAATGATCTATGAACCAACGCAGATGCGACGGAGGGCTCGCGCAGAAGCGGATGCAGAAAAAATCAAAGCACTGGCTCGTATTGAACTAACTGATCTTGAGCAGCGAGCGATGGAACGACTTGTTTATCAGGAGTCCAGAAAGCAGGAGAATATTGAGAGTATTGCTGTTGAAGCAGCATCGCAGTTGCCTGAAAATGCGGATGTTAAAAATCTAGATGAAGATTGGGTAGCTCATTTTTTTAAGCAATGCGACACTGTTTCAGATAAAGAAATGCAGTCGCTGTGGTCAAAACTTCTATCCGAGGAGGCGACTAATCCAGGGACATTTTCAAAAAGAACTGTAAATTTGATCTCGTCAATTGACAAAAGAGATGCAGAGCTTTTTACAAGATTCTGTCAGTTTGTTTGGATGCTAGGTGATGCGGAACCAATTATTTTTAATGAAAATGATGACATTATAAAGAAAAATGGAATTTCTCTTTCTGATTTAAAGCATCTTGATACGATTGGGTTGATATCTTTCGAGGCAATGGGCGGATATGCTAAATTTGGTTTTCTGAAGAGGGCGGTTGTTTATTATTTTGGCATGCCGATGGTTATTGAATTCCCCGCAGAAAATAATAATAAATTATCAACAGGAAAAGTGCTTTTTACAAATGCGGGGAAACAATTATTTGGCATCTGTGGATCGAAAAATAATGAAGAGTATCAGATCTCAGTATTAGAAAAATGGGTTGGTGAGGGACTTGTTGTTTATTCAATATTTCCACAACTTCAGTCCAATTAAATCGTCTAAGGCCAGCATCTGCGGGCCTTATTTATTTGTGCCCTTCTAGGCACAGTCACTCCATCGCAATGCCGCGCCCTGCGGCGCATCTTCGATGGAGTGGCCAATGTCCGAATCCGAGACCAAAGAAAAAATGCTGACGGCAGCCGATGCTGCCAAGCGCGTTCAGCGCATCGTCCTGGAGCCTGCAGAAGGCAAGGACAAGTTCAAAGAAAAGCGCCTCGCAGTTTCCGCCGATGAAGTGCTGTCCTTCAAGGACTACGGCACTCACATCGTCGTGGTGACTGTGGACGGTCAGAAGCTGACTGGCAAATAAGCCATGCTCAAGCTCATTCCTCACGGCACAGGCTTTGATCGCCTGACGGAGGCAGTCACTTCCGAATACGGCCAACTGATCGAGCTGGTGCGCCAGGCGGTACGCGACAAGTTGCGCCTGACGGTCAGCAGCGACTACTACGTGGACATGCGCGGCATCTGGCCTGACCGGGCCGTGGTGCAGGTTAAGGGCCGTCTTTACAGCTACTCCTATACCGTCAGCGCGGATAACACCGTGGTTCTGGCTGAAGGTGAAGAGGTGGTGGCTCAGTTCCAGCCTGTATCCGATAAGTCTGCTGCCATCTTCCCCGATATCTCCGAGGCAGATCGTGCGGCGGGCAGAGTCAAGCTTTCTGAGATCGTGCGCGAATCTCAGGAAGCTGCATCCTTCCGTGAAGCCCAGGACGGCACGATCGAGGTCACGCTGATCCGTGCAGGCCGCAGTGGCAACCGCAACTATTACCCCGACCAGGCACTGCGCGAAGCCGCTCCCATGTTTGAGGGCGTGCGTGTGTTTGCCAAGTCTGACGCCGATCACAGCGCAGGCAAGGGCAAGGATGTGCGCAATCTGATCGGCGGCATTTACAGCGTGCGCTTTGTCGAAGGCAAGACTCCCGACACCGGCAGCCTGGTCGGCACCTTTAAAGCCATCGACCCCAGCGATTCGACGGTCACCAAGATGGTCGGCTCCGTCAAACGGGGCATGCAAGGTCTGCTGGGCCTGTCGATCGATGCCGATGCCCGCACTCGCCAACGCCGCAACGGCAGCGAGACCCTGCGCGAAGCCGTGACCTTCACCAAGGTGCATTCGGTGGACCTGATTGTCGAGCCAGGCGCGGGCGGCGGCCTGGACCGTCTGACCGAAGCCGCTGCCGATCCAAGTACCTCTCCCCCTGAATCTCAAGAAGGAAGCCAAACCATGCCTTTGTGGAAGCAACGCATGCTGGAGGCCATCAAGGCCAAAGACCCGGCGAAGCATGCCGCCATCAAACTGGACACCATCACCGACGACGAGGTGGTCAATCTGCATGAAGCCGTTTGCGGCCCGCTGGTGCCTGAGCCTGGCACGCAGCGCGTGACCGAGGCCCAGGGCGATGATGCGCCGCTGACCCGTGCCGACCTGCAGGTTTTTGAACTGCGAGGCACTGCTCGCGAGCGCATCAATGCCGCCAAGCTCCCCCAGGCAGCCAAGGAGCGCCTGCTGACCCAGGTGGCCACCGCTGGCGCTGATCGCCTGACCGAAGCCGCCGTGGGTGATCTGATCAAGGCCGAGGGCGACTACATCGCCCGCATGACGGAGTCCGGCACAGTGCGTGTGCCTGCGTTCGGTAATGGCTCCATCAACGTGGAAGACCGCAGCGTGTCCATCCGCGAGATGCTGACGGCGTTTTTCGACCCGACGCACAAGGAGCACCGCAACGTGCAGTCGCTGCGCGAGTGCTATATCGAGATCACGGGCGACCGCCGTGTCACCGGCCAGATCCGTGACTGCGATCTGGGCCGCATGGCCGAGAGCCTGGGCGTCATGCGTGAGTCGGTCACCAGCAGCACCTGGAGCGATGCGCTGGGCGACAGCATCACCCGCCGCATGCAGGCGGTCTACACCGGCCTGACCAACCTGGATGCCTGGCGACGCGTGGCCACGACCGCGCCGATCAAAGACTTTCGCACCCAGGAGCGCATCCGCATCGGCGGCTATGGCAATCTGCCAGCGGTTGCCCAGGGTGCTCCTTATCAGCCGCTGGGCTCGCCTGGCGATGACAAGGCCACCTTTGCGGTGAGCAAGCGCGGCGGCACGGAGGATGTGACGCTTGAAGCGATCAAGAACGACGATGTCCAGGCGCTGCGCCGCATTCCCACCGAGCTGGCGCTGGCGGCCAAGAACACGCTCTATGAGTTTGTGTTCGACTTCTTCCGCATCAACGGCCTGATCTACGACGCCAAGGCGCTGTACCACGCCGATCACAGCAACCTGTTCACGGGCGCGCTGACGGCTTCCGAGTTTGCAGCGCATCGCTTGGCCATGCTCAAGCAGACCCGCGCAGGCAGCGCCAAGCGCCTGGCCACAGGCCCGGCAGCGATCCTGGTGCCGTTCGAGCTGCAGGAAACGGCCTATGACCTGTTCGTGCGCAACCAGAACCTGGACAAGACCTTTGTTCAGACCATCAACCCCGAGGTGATCCCCGTCAGCTATTGGACGGACGCCAACGACTGGTGCACGGTCGCTGACCCTGTGGTGCTGCCGGTGCTGGAGGTTGGCTTCCTTGACGGTCAGGAAGAGCCGGAGCTGTTTGTGCAGGACCAGCCCAACGGCGGCTCCATGTTCAGCAACGACAAGCTGACCTACAAGATCCGCCACATCTACGGCGGCACCGTCCTGGTCGACGGTGAGAAGGGCACGACCAAGGCTGTGGTCGCGTAACTCGCACGGCCCGTCAGTCCCATCCAGGCCTGCCCCCAAGCGGGGCGGGTTTGCAAAGCCGCCAGCCTGGCCCGGAGCCTTTGCAAACCCATGGTCGATTTTTTCATTCCCTCTTTAAACACTAGGAGCCGTCGTGGCGCTTGAGGATTTTCAGAAGCTGCTCAAGGACATGGTCTCGGACCAGGACGATGTGATCACCACTGAAGTGCGCGATCGCGCCCTCGACCAGGCGCGCATGCGCTACAGCGAAGACGCGCCGCGCCTGGAGCTGGAGGAGGTGGTGTGGCCTGCCAATGGCGTCTTTGGTCCGGTGCCTGCAGGCTGGTCGGATGGCGCGGTCATCCAGTCTGTGGAGTTTCCAGTGGGGCGGCGTCCTGCATCTCTCGTGTTAGCGGACGCTTACCGCACGGCTGATGGTTGGGGTCTGGAGAGCGAACACGCGCTGCCTGGCAATGCCTTGGTCCGGGTGAGCTTCCTGCTCCCCCATGTGCTGGACGCCACCGCTGACAGCATCCCCCAGCGTCACCGCCTGGCGGTGGCATCGTTTGCGGCCCATCTGCTGTGCCAGCAACTGGCTACGCGATTTGCAGGCGATCGAGAGACCACGCTCGGCTCGGACATGTCTCGCACCGAGAGCCGCTCGCGCAACTATGCGGCCCGCGCCAAGGACTACCGCGCCGCCTATTTTGCTGGCATTGGCCAGCTGGACCCGGCGCTGCAGGATGCGGTCGCTGGCTCTGCTGCATCAGCTGTCACGAGCTGGCCGCGCCGCAATCCTCGCCACCGTCTGGTGAGCAGGGGCGGGCTATGAACCTCGACATCAGTCTGGGCGATCTGAGCGCCATCGAGCGCGGCCTGCGCCAGGAGCCTGACTACACCCGCCAGGTGCTGGAGGCCACCATGCACCAGGCCACGTTGCTGGTGCAGCGCGAGTGGCAGGAGAACATGCCGCGCGTCAGTGGCATCACAGCCCGCAGCATCACCAGTGATGTGGCCAGCACGCCTGCAGGAGTGCTCGGCATTGTGGGCAGCAGCCAGCCATCGGCCTTGTTTATTGAGCTGGGCACCCAGCCCCACATGCCGCCGATCAAGGCCATCGAGCCCTGGGTCAAGGCTGTGCTGGGCATTCGTGAACCAAAAGAAGTCAAACGGGTGGCCTTCCTGGTTGCCAAAAAGATTGCCCGTGAAGGCACCGAAGCACAGCGCCCCATGGAGCGCGCGGCCCTGGCCACGCGCGGCCAGGTCATCACCATGTTCGAAGGTGCTGCCGCCCAGATCCTCAACTTCATCACAGGAGGCAAGGCATGACTGCCGCCACTTTGTCTGCTGCCCGCAGGGCGCTCTTGGCCGTTCTGGCCGCAGTGCCTTCCGTGGGCATGGTGCATTCACGGGAGCGCTTTGCCTCCAGTGAGGCGGAGTTTCGCAAGCTTTATCTGTACAGCCCGGCACAGGCCGACGATGCCTTCGGCATGGACCCGCATATCCGTGGCTGGTATGTGCGCCGCACCGCGACCACCGAGGTCAACGCCAACGGTCGCATTCTGAACGAGCACCGCTGGCTGATCCGTGGCTACATGGCTTTTAAAGATGCCGTGGAGAGTGAGCTGATCTTTGACGACCTGGTCGAACGCATCCGCGCTGCCGTGCGCGTGGACACCACGCTGGGTCTGCCCGGCATGTTGGGCGGCTCCACCCAGGAAGAGCGCGGCGTGCAGGTGGCCAGCGCTGGTCCGGTCATGTTCGCCGGGGTGCTGTGCCACAGCGCCATGCTGGAAATGAGCACCCGCAGCTGGGTGGAGTGGAGGAAGCCATGAAACCCAGCTCCCGCCGCAAGGCCGCACCGGCCCAGCCCGCCATGGTCTCTGTGACTCTGATGGCAGAGCACGAGCACCTGGGCTCTGTGCTCCAGCCAGGCGCAGCGATCTCAGTGCACCCCGACACCGCGCAATGGCTGGAGGCCATGGGCGTGGCCGCACCCGCTCCGTCCACCACTCAAACCCCACCTCAACCTGTCAACACAAAGGACTGACCTATGTCTGATGACGTCATTAAACGCATTTTTGCCCCTGCCGCATTGGTCGGCCAGATCTATGCCCGCGAGTACGGGAGCACCACTGCACCGCTGCCCATTGGCAACGTGCTGGCTGCCGAGCTGTCGCACAAGGAGGATGTGAAAAAGCAACCCAATATGACCACGCTGGGCGGCGGCACACACTCCGAGATCCGCCGCGTCACGGAGGTGGAGCTGGCGATGACGCTGGCCGATATCAACCCGATCAACCTGGCGCGCGCCACGCAGGGCACGGTCAGCGGGGTGGAGCAGGGCCAGACCAGCAATGAGACCCTGAAGGTGACGCGCGGCGGTTTGCTGCGCACCAAGCACTTGCAGCCCAGCAATGTCGTCCTGAGCAAGGGCACGACACAAGGCACAGCCACCGTGACCGATGAAGAGCATCTGGACGTCAAGAAGGGCGACCTGGTAGCGCTGGCCCATACAGGGGCCACGGACGTGACGGTGCGCATCGGCGACAGCGTGGCCACGGCCACCGCGCTCACCATGGTGGGCAACTACTCGGTCACGGCGGCAGGTATCCAGCTCGATCCCGCTGCGCCCGGTGTCACGGATGGCAAGGGCATCTGGGTCAACTACAAATACCCAACCACGGGCGATGTGGTGCCTGCGGCAGGCAACTATGAAGTGCGCCCGGCTGGCATCTTCGTGTTCCAGGACGCGACAGGGCTGGCCGAGGGTGAAGAGGTCAAGGTTGCCTATTCTCACGTAGGCTATGCCGTGATCGAGGCGCTGACCACCAAGCCCAAGGAGCTGGAGATCATCCTGGAAGGGCTGAACGAAGCCGATGACGGCAAGCTGGCCATCGTGGAAATTTGGCGTGCAAGCCAGGGCGTGGCATCATCCATCGCGCTGCTGCAGGAAAGCGGGTTCATCAATCTCAAGGTGACCGGCTCGGTCCTGATGGACTCCACCAAGGTGGGCAATGGCATCAGCAAGTATTACCGCGTGCGCAAAACATGACGCCGCACCAGACCCTTTAAAAGACTAAGGCCAGCACTCGCTGGCCTTTTTTGTTGGCGCTCAAAAACCGACAGTGATGCCTGAAAGCCGCTTTCAAGCAGCGTCACCGTCTGGGGCCAAGAAACATCTGCAGCCCGGTCCACAGGACATAGGCACCGAGCAGGCCATAGGCCACTGCCGCAAGTGCCATGCCTGCACGCACAGACACTCCTGCCCCCACCAGGAAGGCGATGCATGCAATGAAGGCGATGAGACGAGTCATCCGCCCATTGTAGGAATCCATGACAGATAAGCAAATCAGCCTGCAGATCGACACCGGGGTCACGGGACGTGAGTCCATCGTGGGCCTGGCAGACGATCTGGAGAATGTTGCCAAGGTCCTGGAGGGCGAGGTTGCGGTTGAGGCGCGCACGGCAGCAACCAGGCTGCGCGAGCTGGCCCAGCAGGACGCCGCAATCACCACTTTCACCAAGCTGGAGGCAGAGGCCAAGTCATCGGCTACCAGCTTGCGCCAGGCAGAGACCGAGGCCAGAAACTACGGTCGTCAGATCTCGGCGCTTGGCCCGCCCACAGAAAAAGAAGCGGCAGCGCTGCGGCAGCTCAATGCGGCAGCGGATAGTGCCCGCTCCACGTTTGACCAGCAGAAGCAGGCCCTGTCCCAGGCCCAAGGTGAGCTGCAACGCTTTGGCGTCGCTGGCCAGAATGCCCAGCAGGCGCAGCAGCGCTTGCGCCAGGAGGTGGAGCAAGTCCGTGAATCGGTGCTCACGTTGGTGCCCGCTCACCAAGGTGCTGCAGCTGGCGCACAGAATGCCGCCGCCAGCATGGTGCGCAGCCACCGCCAAATCGGTGATGGCGTGGAGTCCATCAGCAAGCAACTGGACCGGCTGCAGAAGTTCTATATAGGACTGCAGTCGCTGCAAGGTCTTAAGAATCTGGCCTTCGACCTGGCCGCCACTGCTGACCAGGCCAACAATCTGCAGGCCCGCATGAAGCTGGTCACCGGCGAGGGCGAGAATTTCACGCGATCGTGGGAGGGCGTGACCGAGGTGGCACTGCGCACCCACAGTGCGCTTGAAGACACCGGCGAGCTGTTTTCTCGCATTGCCCAGGCAGGGCGTGATGCCGGTTTGAGTGCCGAGAAGGCCAGCCTGCAGAGCCTGAGCCTCACGGAAACCATCAACCAGGCCGTGCAGATCGGTGGCTCCAGCGCAGAGGCCTCATCTGCCGCCATCACGCAATTGATCCAGGGTCTGCAAAGCGGCGTGTTGCGCGGCGAGGAATTCAACAGCGTCATGGAGCAGGCACCGCGCCTGGCACGTGCTTTGGCCGATGGTCTGGGCGTGACCACAGGTGAGCTGCGCAAGATGGCTGAGTCCGGCCTGCTGACCACGCAGACGGTGATTGCTGCCCTGCAGGGCCAAAGTGCAGCCGTTGCCGCAGAGTTTCAGCGCCTGCCGCCTACCGTGGGCCGGGCCATGCAGGATCTGTCCACGCAGTGGACGCTGTACGTGCAAAAGGTGGATCAGGCCAATGGTGCCAGCGCCGCAGCGGCCAAAGCCATTCAACTGCTGGCCAACAACCTGCAGAGTATTGCGGGCCTGCTGATGGATTTAGGTCAGGCTGCGGCGGCATTCACCGCATTGCGCCTGGCGCAGCACTTCCTGGGCATTGGCCAGGCGACGCAAGTGGCCGCTACTGGCATTGCCGCTGCCAATGCCCAGCTCGTGGCCACGCAGGCGGCAGCCGCAGGAGCTGCAGCCAGCACCAGCCGTTTTGCGGCGATCATGGGTGGGCTCAAGACATTCACTTTGGTTGGCATTGTTTCCAATATCAAAGATATCGGCACCTGGATAGGGGAGAGCGCGGCCAAGCTGGCGGGATACAAGGACCACACCGAAGAGCTGGAGAAGGCGGAAAAAGCCGCCGCTGCAGCGGCGCGTGAATTAGCGGCAGCGCGTGCCGCCGAGGCCCAGAAAACCCAGGACGCGGCAGACAAGCTATTTGATTTATCAAAGGCTGCGCGCAATGCCGTGGCGGAGTTTGAGCAGCTGACAAAGTCCGGCAAAGCCAGTGCCGATGCCTTAAAGAGCGTCACCGAAGGTTTTGATTTAACCAAGATTCAAGGCATCAAGGATTTTGCGGCCACCCTGGATAAGCTGGGCGAGACCGCAAAGATTACAGCCAGCGAAACCGAGGCGGCTTGGGCCAAGGCTTTATCGGGCAAGGATTTAGCGGTATTCGAAGCCAATGCGCGGGCGGCATTTTTGGGTAGCAGCCGTGAAGCGCAGCGCCTGGCGCAATTAACCGATGCAGTTCTGACCGAAGCGATTAAACGTGCTGGTCTGGAATATGACGTACTCCGGGGAAATATTTCCGCTGCATCTCGCAGTGCGATTAATGATACCCAGGCGATTATTGACCAGCTGGGCAAACTCAAGGAAGAGGGTGTCGACACCGGGCGAGTACTGAATGCGAGTTTCAGCAAGGCCATTGAAAGCGCGGACAGTGAAGCCGCATTAAAGGCCATTCGAGAACAAATCGAATCGGTGCGCAGCGCATTGGGCCAGCCGCTGGCCGATGGCTTGCTTGACCAGGCTAAAAAGAAAGCCGATGCGCTCAAGGATGCTCTGGACGCAGCCACGCCAGGCATTAATAGCGTGCGCGAGGCATTCAAGCAGTTGGGCATTACCTCGGATGAAACGCTCAAGAAGACGGCAGCCGATGCAAAAGCTGCCTATGACGTGCTGCGCGACAGCGGCACGGCCAGTGCCCGTGAAATGGGCGAAGCCTTTAAAAAATCTGCCGATGCGGCGATTGCCGCCAACAAGGGCATTGCGCCAGCCTGGGTCCAGGCTGAGGCTGCCATGCGCGGATATGAGGTTGCGGTCGACAGCGCCGGTCGGGCCACGCTCAGGCTCAAGGGCTCTGTCGACGATTCAGCAGGCTCACACAGCCGGGCAGCCAATGCCATCGACCAGCACCGCACGGCCCTGGAGCGCCTGAACGCAGAGCGCGAGCGAGAAATTGCCTCCCAAGAAAAAGCCAATGAGCTGGCCACCCGTGAGCTGCAGCTCCTGGAAGCCAAGCGCAATGCGGGAACCATTCGCGGGGCCGATGCGGTCCCAGCTTTCGAGAGCAAGGCCCAGGCCGATGCCTGGCTGGCCAAGTGGAAAGAGCAGTACGCCAGGGACAACCCGTTTTCAACGCAAAGCGGTGGCCAGCTCGGCAACTTCATGCATGACATGACCATGTTCGAGTGGAACCGCGAGGTGGATGCGATGGAGCTGCGCAACACCATGAAGGGCAACGGCAACGCGGAGAACTCCAGCAAGACGCCGCTGGAAGCCATGGTCTCGCGTCAGGTCTCCACCATCAATCTTCAGCTCAACGGCCAGCCCTATGGCCAGGTCAACACTGACCCATCGGGCGCAGCTTCGCTTCATCAGTACCTCACGGAGCTGAGCCGCCAGAAAGGGGCCTCGTCCTCATGATCACGCTTACCTACAACGGCACCACGGCCCATATCAGCGACCGCCTGGACTGGCAGGACGAGTTCAGCTGGAGCCCGGTCGACCAAGCCACCAGCTACAGCACCACGGGCGCGCTGCTGGTCGACGTGGCTTTAAAGCAAGCCGGTCGTCCCATCACCTTGATGGGCACCGAGACCGCTGCCTGGATCACGCGGGCGCTGTGCTCAACGCTGCAGGCTTGGGCCGAGCTGCCCGGCATCCAGCTCACTTTGGTTCTGCGTGGCCAGGCCCGCCAGGTCATGTTTGACCACGCCAAGGGGGGCTTTACAGGCCAGCCCGTTTGGAAGCTGCAGGACGGCGAGGAATCGCCCGAGCAACTGTATCTCCCCACTTTCCGATTCATTGAGGTTTGACATGCCCATTCAGACAGGCGACGTAAAGCTGCTCAAGTCCGCCGTCATGAGCGATGCGCCCGAGGGCGGTGGTGCCCCGACTGGCGAAGCTATTCCCGATGGTGTGAGTAATGCGATATTTCCCGACATCTCGCAACTGGACCGCGCCATCGGCCGTTTCAGCGCACGCAAAGTGACGCTGGGCGTGCGCACGGACGATACCGACACTTACTTTGGCGCCAACGTCATCGTGGCCGACCCGCCTAAAGACCCGCGTGTCAGCGTCACGCTGTTTCGTACCGGGCAGGCTTTCGACACTCGCAAGGACGCCATTCAGCGTGTCGAGGCCTATCTGAACAAGGGGCCGGAGTGGCCTGGTTGCCTCTACGAGGGCCATATTGCGGGTCAGCGCGTCATCCAGATTTTCCAGCGTATCGCCGAGGCGCTGCCCGCTGTGGGCCAGACCCTGGTCATCGTGCAAAACGAAGGCGCCGCCAATCAGATCGAGCAGTATGTGCGTGCCACTCGCGTGAGTTCGGTGGTGCGCACCTTCACCGACACCAACGGCACGGACTATCAGGCCGCCATCGTGACGATGGAGCTGAGCGACAAGCTGCGCACCGATTTCATCGGCTCGTCTGCTTCGCGGTTTTTCACGCGCGCAAGCAATGCGGCCCGGATTCGGGACACGGTCGTGGCCGATGCCGGCAGCTACGTGAGCGTCAGCCCACTGGCCCGGGCTGCCGCGCTGGGGGATTTCACCGCTGTCGCCCAGAGCGTCTTCACCCAGCTGGTGCCATCGGCACAGACGGAGACACCGATCCCGGCAGGTGTTCCCTATGCCGTGGCCGCACTGCCGGCCTCTGGTGCTGAAGAGGTCACGTTCGTGACGACCCAGGCCTGGGACAGCGCCACGAACCTGGCCCTGCCGGGCGGCTGCCTGCCGGGCTCGCTCAAGATCCGTATCGGCTCCGGCGCGCAGTTCACGGACGAGGCTGGCATTCTGCTGTCGGGCTCCCAGCAGGTGGGCACGGTGGACTATGCCAACGGTATCGTGGCCAGCAGCTCGGGCAACTACGCCGGCAGCAAGACCATCAGCTACCGCCCGGCTGCCTATATGCAGCGCGTGCCGCAGTCCAGCGAGATCGCCATCACGGCAGAGTCTCGCAGCCAGTCCTATGTGGGCTTTATCACGCCTGTGGCTGCGCGTGGCACGCTGTCTTTCAGCTACCGAGCCCAGGGCCGCTGGTATGTGCTGTCGGATGCTGGCGACGGCTCCCTGCGCGGCATCGACTCCAGCTATGGCGCAGGTACCTATAACTCTGTCACTGGCTCCTATGTGATCACCCTGGGTGCGCTGCCGGATGTGGGTAGCTCCATCATCATCCAGTGGGGCGTGCCGACCCAGGAGACCGTGCACGCCGCCGTGGACATGCAGATCACGCAGATCATTGCGCTGGGCCTGCCTGCGGGTCAAGGCCTCTATCCGGGTGCGTTTGATATCAAGTGGCAGGATGGTCAAACGCAGCGTGTTGCTACTGCAAATTCTGCGTGGAAGCTGCAGGGCGATGCGACAGGCGAAGTGCGCGTGGGCCGCTCCGAAGTGCTGTTTGCTCCCAATGTTATGCCGCCCATTGGCACGATTCTGGACGTGACAGTCGACACGGCAGCGGCCACCGAAGTGACGCTGCAGCATCCGTCACGCAATGGCCAGGCCCGTCTCGCAGTGTCAGCTGGTCAGGGTGCGTTGGTGCCGTTTGCCGTCGAAGTCGAATGGAACACGCTGACTGATCTGGCGGTACTGGGTACCTATACCCGCGAGCAGCTCACAGAGATGGGCATCAGCTTGGTTGACCCTACACAGACAGCACGCGATGACGGCAACGGCAAACTGATGCTCAACGGCGTGCAAATAGGCACTGTTGACTACGCAGCGGGCAGCATTGAGTTTCAGCCGGATGTCACGATCAGTATTCCCAAGCCCCGCTACTCCTCCACGCAGATCAGCGGCGGCGGGTTCTCCGGCGACGCTGCGCGCTACCGCCTGAACTATGAGGGCATCGAGTATGTCAGCGCTCCTTCGATATTTCCGAACGATGAGAGCGGCTACGTCAAGATCCGGTTTCGCACCACGGGCAGCGCCACGCGCCAGACCCTGCAGGTGCCGTTCGCGCCCGAATTCGCAATGATCACCGGAGTGCAGGCGCCCGTGGTGCCGGGCTCCGTGGTCCTGCTGCCTGCCAGCGGGCAACCCTGGAGCGATGACGGGCAGGGGACGCTGCGCGTGCTGACGCCGGCGGGCTTTGTGACACGCGGCACGCTCAACTATGCAACGGCAAGGGTGGCGCTCACCTCCTGGACACCGGGCAATGCCAACACCCTGCGCCGGGTCAGCTGCATCACGACGCTGGGCGATGCCATCTCCAGCGCCTACGTGTTTCGCACCGCATCGAGCCCGCTGCGCCCTGGCTCGCTCACGGTGCAGGTGCCTCGCGTCTCGGGTGGCATGCAGAACGTGACCGCTGGTATCGACGGCACGATCTCGGCGCCCGGTGTCGTCGGCACTGTCGACTATGAGACCGGCCTGGTGCGCCTGGGTTTCGGCTCCCTGGTCAACGCGGCGGGCAGCGCGGGTGAGCCCTGGTATGACCCGGCCAATGTGCAGCCGGACGGCAAGATCTTCAAACCCCAGCCGGTGGTCGCCAGCGCCTTGCGCTACGCCGCCGTGGCCTATAGCTATCTGCCGCTGGATGCGGATCTGCTGGGTATCGACCCGGTGCGCCTGCCCAGCGACGGCCGCGTGCCGATCTTTCGGCCAGGCGGTGTGGCTGTGGTGGGCCATACGGGCTCGATCACGGCCACCTTCAGCAACGACCAGACCGTGGACTGCGGCCGTGTGCGACTGTCCCGTGTTCGCCTGGTGGGCGCCGATGGCAAGGTCATCCATGGCGGCTATACCGCCAACCTGGAAGCCGGCCTGGTGCACATCGTGGATGTGGCCGCCTGGGCGCAGCCCGTCACCATCGAGCACCGCATCGAGGACATGGCCGTGGTGCGCGATGTGCAGATCAGCGGCGAGATCAGCTTTGCCAGCCCGCTGTCGCACGACTACCCGCTGGGCAGCTATGTCTCAAGTGCGCTGACGGCCGGCTCGGGCGTGGCCAGCGACCTGTTTGCCCGTGTCAATACGGTGTTTGACCAGCAGACCTGGACGGGGCTGTGGGCCGATGTGGTGACGGGCAATGAAGCACTGGCCTCGTTCAACCATGCGCAGTTTCCGATAGTGGTCACCAACCGGGGAGCGATCACCCAGCGCTGGGCCTTGCGCTTTACCTCGCCCACGCAGTTTGACGTCATTGGCGAGAACGTCGGGGTGATTGCCGTGGGCAACACCGATGCCGACTGCCAGCCGATCAACCCGGCCGAAGGCGTTCCCTACTTCGTGCTGCCCTGGAAAGGCTGGGGCAATAACTGGGCCGCAGGCAATGTGCTGCGCTTGAACACCGTGGAGGCCGGCATGCCGTTCTGGGTGGCCCGCACCGTGCAGCCCGGTCCCGAGACGGTGCCCGACGACACCTTCACGCTGCTCGGCCGTGGCGACGTGGACAACCCCAAGCCTTAACCATTCTGGAGAGACCTCATGCCTTACGGAACGCAAAGCAAGTTTTTTAGCAGCGATATGGCCGGTGCGCCCGCGCTGTACGCCGATGCCGGCGCCTATGTGGCGCTGCTCGATGCCGTGCTGGTCAACGGCTATGGTGCAGCCACAATCAGCCAGATCGTCGTGACGGATGGCGTGGCCGTGGCGACCACGGCCCTGGGCCACAAGTTTCGCAAATGGCAGGTCGCCCTCAATACCGGCGCGGGTCATGCCGGGCTCAACGGCGAGCACCGTGTGATCGGCGTCAGCGGTGCAAGCTACACATTTGAAGTGACCGGCGTGCCCAACGGCACCTACAACGGTGGAGAAACAAAAGTCGCGCCCCTGGGCTTCGAGATCACGGCTACGTCAGCGAACCAGCGTATCTACCGCAGCGAGGACTCCCGCCGCAATGCCGTGAGCCTGTTCGTAGATGACAGCAACACCGTCACGGGCTGGAACATCGGCAGCAACAAAGCACTGACGCAAGCGCGCCTGGTGTGCGATGTGACCGATATCGGCAGCTATGTGACGCTGGGCACGACCTGGTGGCCCAAGGCCAATGCCGTATCGGGCACGGCGGCACGCCCCTGGATCATCGCCGGCGATGCGCTGGGCTTTTATTCGGCGGTGGATGTCGTAGCCAACGGCTTTGCCGTGGCCAGCAGCCACTTCATGCAACTCAATACCCTGGCCGCAGGCGATCAGTTCGCCACGATGCTGGAGGGAGCGAGTCCAACCACTGACACGATGAGTAGCTACGCGAACGGGGTGGGAAGTGCGGGCGCTGGCATGTCTGCCATGACCATGGGGGCGCGGGTGATTGCCCGCGGACTGGCGCAAAACGGTGCGGCCATTCCCATGCGGTATTTGGGCCTGGGCTGCATGGCGCATAACTCCTCCCCGCCGTTTGGCTGGACGACCAGTGGCAGGCGCGGTGGCACTGCAGCAATTTATCAGTTTGGAGGAATGACGTCGGTAAACCCTGCGGACTCCGGGCTGGTGTTGGGACAAAACGTAATTGCGGTGCACAGTCCTTCAGGGCTGGTCGATGGCAAAGACTTTGTGGGGCGTGCCATCTTGCCGGGACTTTACTCGGTGCCTGCCGACAGCAACTGGGCCATGACGGCGACGGTGCAAGAGGCGCCGGGCGGCATGTCGGGCTCCAACTTGCTGCCACTGCCAGCATCAACAGGCGGCGGTTTAATGGGGTCGACAGAAACACCCAGTGCCAACACCCTGGGCGGCTACTACGTCGACATCACCAAGGACTGGCGATGAGCCGGCCGGTCACCTTGTCGGGGGCGCTGCTGCGGCCGCTGCTGCAGCGGCAGGATTTCAGCAACGGGGTGCCCAAGGCATTCCCGCAATCCGTGCTGCTGGCCAAGCCGCTGCTGGCCGCCGCAGTGGGCCTGGGCAATGGCTTCATTGCATCCACCGTGGAGAAGCAGGAGCAGGCAGACCCTGCGCCGCTGCCGCTCGCTCGCCGGGTGGTGCTGCTGCTGGAGCCCACGCTGCAACTGGTGGCCGAGACGGTCAGCGATGCGGCAACGGGTGCCTATCGCTTTGACGGGCTCAACCCGAATGCCCGCTTCACGGTGATCTCGTTGGATCACCTGCACAAGTTCAGGGCCGTGCTGGCCGACAACCTGGCGCCCTCGGTATGAGCCTGCTGCGCATCTCCGCCCGCCACAACAGCGCCAGGCTGCAGGCCACGCTGGCGGACATCAACGCCGGTCCGGCCGCCGCGTGTATTGAGGTATACGACGGCTTGCTGCCCAGCACGCCCGAAGCCGCTACGACTGCGCGCCTGGTCGGGCGCGTGACGCTGCAGGTGCCCGCCGGCGAGATCGTGAGCCATGCGCTGCGCCTGCTGCCCGAGGGCGACGGCATGGCCCTGCTGACCGGAGTGGCCGGCTGGGCGCGCCTGGTCAATGGTGCGGGCGAGGTCGTATGCGATGGCGAATGCACGGCGGCCGATGGCGCCGGCCCTTGGCGGCTGTCCAGTCTGCAACTGTATGCAGGCGGTGCGGTGCGCCTGATCTCTGCGGTGCTGGGGTGATCTGATGGCCGACTCTGCACGCCTGGTCTTCAAGCGCAAGCCCTCTGCCAATGGGCGGCTGGTCTTCGGCCTGCCCGATGGGCAGGAGGTGCAGCCGCCTGGCGTGGAGCTGCATCTCGACGCGCAACTGCCGGGCATGACGCTGCAATGCGATCTTGAGTACGACAGCAACACCGCCCGCCCGCTGGTGGCGGCAAGCACCTCGGACTGGCAGTCTGCAGTGCAGCACAAGGCTGGGGTGCTGGAGCGCATGCAGGGCTCGGTGCGCAGTCCTGCAGGCTGGCAAGGCCGATGGCAAGCCGCGCAGGCCCGGCCCCAGGCGGCAGAGATCCGGCAGGCGGGCACGCTGCGGCCGGCCAAGCTGCAGATCGCAATGCGCCATCAGGACGGCCTGCCGTTGCATGAATCGGCCGCAGTGCAGGCGCAGGCCGGCTGGCCCATCAATCCGCAGCTGCGGGCCCGGCATCAGCGCGGCGAGCCCGTGCAAAAGCAATCCGAGCTGCCGCACCAGGACGGCCTGCGTGATCGGTTGGCAGAGCAACGCTCGGGCATGCAGAGCGCACTGCCGCTGGTAGCCGGGGTGTCGACGGACCACCAGACGGCGCGGCCGTGGCTGCTGGGCTTTGCGGTGCGCTACCAGGAAGCGGTGCCGCCGCCACCAGGCATCAGCAAGCGCCCCGGCCCGCCGGTCGATCCCGAGCCGCCCGTGGACCGCTGCTATGTACCCGATCCGCGCCTGCTCTTCAAAGCGCTGGCGGCGCGTGATGGGCGTCTGATTTTTGTGTGTGAATGCACTGGCGGCGGGCCAGGTGCATTGGTCGTAATCCCAACGCGAAGGGCGTATATCGTGCTCAACAAAATAGTGCTGACGCGGTTGGATACCGGCGTCGAGCTGCCTGCTCTGGCTTTCAATATGTCCCTGGACTTCCAGAGCTGGACGTGGAACTGGACGGCCTCGCTGCATAAGGATGCGGCTTTGCACCTTGGCCGTGACGCGGATGGCGACCCTGCGCAGTTCCTGGCCAACGTCAATGGCGTGTCATTCAAGCTGCGCCTGGAGCGCACCAGCCGCGACCGCAGGTTCTTGCCCCAGGAGCGCTGGTCTGTCTCCGGGCGTGGCCTTGCCGCAGTCCTGGCCGAGCCTTGGGCCAAGTCCATGTCCTTCGGTAGCCCAAACCAGACGCTGACGGCCCAGCAACTGGCAGCAGAGGTGCTCAAGGTCAACGGCGTCTCCATTGGTTGGGGCGTCGACTGGCAGTTGGAGGACTGGCAAGTGCCTGCAGGGGCCTGGGCGCTGCAGGGCAGCTACATGGATGCCATTAACGATATCGCGGCGGCGGCTGGCGGTTATGTGCAGCCCCATAACACCGCCCAGGTGCTGCGCATCCTGCCCAAGTATCCGACTGCACCCTGGCATTGGGGCGATGTGGTGTCGGATTTCGAGATTCCAGGGGCAGCGGCAGAGGTCGAAGGCGCGGAATTCCTGGACAAGCCGGATTACAACAGGGTGTTCGTTGGTGGCATGAGCGCGGGCGTGTTTGGCCCCATTACTCGGGCCGGGAGCGCTGGCGACCTGACTGCACCCCAGGTCACACACGCCTTGATCACGGACTCCACGGTGCACCGGCAGCGCGGCCTGGCAGAGCTTGCCGACACGGGTCGCCAGGCGCGGGTTTCTCTATCCATGCAGGTGTTGCCCGAGACTGGTGTGATTCTGCCGGGGCAATTTATTCGCTACATGGGGCCGGAGACCGTGATGGGGATTGTGCGGTCGACGTCGATCAACTGGGTGGCTCCCAAGCTGCGTCAGACGCTGGAGGTCGAAACTCATGCCTAACCTCTACAAGCAGTTCATGGATCTGCAGTCGCCCAAGCCTTTGCTGGTGGGCACGGTGGCTTTTGTGATCAACGGTGTGGCCACGATCAACATGCCAGGTGGAGGAAGGCTGCAGGCGCGAGGCCCAGCGCAGGCTGGCCAGCGCGTGTTTGTGCGGGATGGAGCGATCGAGGGCGAAGCTCCGAACCTCACCTATACAGAAGGGGAGGTGTAGCCACCCAAAAAAGAACGGGCGACCTGGTTAGGTGCTACGAACACCCAGCCAAGCCCCAACCGCAGAACCAGCCTGCAAGCTGGCAAGGCCCGCTCACCCTGTACAGAGCGCGCTGAGCCTACCAGAGTTTTAAAGGTTTAAAGGCTTGCAAATGGACGATATCCGCTGCGGCAACTGCCGCAAGAAGTTAGGCGAGGGCGTATACGTGCGCCTGAGCATTAAGTGCCCCAGGTGTGGGGCCTTCAATCAGCTGAGTGCCGTGAGTACCGAACCAGAGCCCCCTGCAGGGCCAACAGCTGAAACCAATGACAAACCCAATCGTGCCCTGGATCGGAGGCAAACGCCGCCTGATCGATCTGCTCCTGAAACGCTTTCCAGTCCATAGCTGTTACGTGGAGGTCTTTGCTGGAGGGGCGGCAGTCTACTTTGCCCGCCACCCAGCCGATGTCGAAGTCCTCAACGACGTCAACGGTGACCTGGTCAACCTCTACCGGGTGGTGACCCACCATCTGGAAGAGTTTGTGCGGCAGTTCAAGTGGGCCTTGACCAGTAGGCAGGTCTTTAAATGGCTGCAGGAAACCAGGCCGGAAACCTTGACGGACATCCAGCGTGCTGCACGGTTCTTTTACCTGCAGCAGCAGAGCTTTGGCGGGAAGGTGGCTGGCCAGACCTTTGGCACGGCGACCACGGCTCCAGCCATTAATCTGCTTCGGATCGAGGAGAACCTTTCGGCAGCCCATCTGCGCATGGCTGGAGGCACCTACATTGAGCAGCTCGACTGGGCCACCTGTGTCAACCGCTACGACCGCGCCCACACGCTGTTCTACCTTGATCCTCCCTATTGGGAGACCGAGGGCTATGGCGTGCCGTTTGAGTGGGAGCAGTACGAGCTGATGGCCACAAAGCTCAAGGAAATCAAAGGCAAGGCCGTCATAAGCATCAACGATCATCCAGCCATTCGGGACTGCTTCAAAGACTATGAGATGGAGTCTTTAAAACTGGACTACACGGTTGGAGGTGGCGCGAACCGGGTCGAGCGTGGCGAGCTGGTGATTTACAGCTGGGCTAGGAGCGAGGAGCCTGCGGGGCTGTTCTGAGGAAGCTGTGGCGCATCCACGAAACAAAAAAAGTGGCCACTAGGGCCACTTTTAGATTTCGAACTTGGAACGGTCTTGATCTTTGATCCAGGCCGGAGGCTTTCCTCGGCCAGTCCATGTTTGGCCAGTTGCTGGGTCGCGGTATTTAGGGGCGACGGAGCCAGTCTCACGCTTTTGTTTTTGCTTGGTGGTAGGAAAAACGTCATCCTGCATCAGACCGAAAGCCTCGACCAAGTCCCTGATTTTTTGCACCGCGCCTGCGACTTCAGCCTTTCGAGCGGCAGCAATCTGCTGTTCAAGAGCTTCGCGTTGCGCCAACAATTCCTTGTACGAATTTGTGCTCATTTAAAAGAGATCCTCTGTAAATATTTGTGAAAGCACTAAATTGGTGCACTCATACATGAGATACATCGCTTATGCAGTTGGTCACTTCCAATCGAAAGTGACTGAGTGAATTGTGTACTATTTTGAGGTGTGTTAATTAAAAAGTACTTAAAAATAAAAAAACTGAGCTGGAGAGATGGGTGATCCCACGACCTTGAGCTGCACGTCCTTACAGATAGTAATCATACTGAGCATGACGGGTGGGCCATCTTCGACGATGGGAAACTGGAATGTTATTGAATTTATGGTTTGAATTAATATTGGATGATACTAGATAATTAATACCTGCGGTTAAATTTTGGATTGGGTTGACTTGTATATGAAAAGCTGCGATTAATTAGTTCGCTAAACATATAAGCGATGGCCATATTTTCCTGATCGGATCCCTCTTCTGGGATATTTCCAAGAGTTAAATCAATAGAAATTCCCATTGACTGCGCAATATAAGAGAAGACCGAAAAGGCAACCGGGATATCAATCTTAATCAAGGATTCCATTTCGCTAATTGTGGGCTCTGACGAAAAATTGAACCAAGAAAGCGCATTTTCTATTGGACGAAAAAACCCGATGTCGCGCAGGACATAAGGAAGATTGGTATTCTCAATCTCATCGAAATACGCTGGAGTTCCTAGGAAGGGGACTGTCGCCCTTGCATCAACGACACATGCGTTAATCTTCAGATTTCCTTTGTATGCCTCTAGCTGGTGCAGCATCTGCACTTTGCGAATAATGACAGATAAAAAATATAGAGATGGCAGTAAATTAGTAATCATCAGACTATCTGTAATGTCCCTGCTTCTAAGGATTTTAGCTAGTCTCGGTAGCTCGTATTGGTCGGCCTGATTGTCAAAATTACCATCAGACCAAATATGGGTGGCGATAGGGATCTGTATGAAGTGAAGCTTTCGTTGATAGTCATAGTCCCAAATTACGCCACTGCTTTTTATTTGACGCTCAGTTCTCCTTGCTAAAAAGGAGGTGTCAAGTGTTTGTACCTGATCAAAGAGAGGGAGGGAATTTTCCGCATGCTTCGTCAGTGCAATTTTACGAAAATCAGAATGCTTGCAGTGAGAAGAATTTACACCGCCATCATCTGCGAGTATCACAACATGAATTGAAGGAGTACCCTGTTTGAACTGATCAGATAAAGACTCTACACGTGCACGGATTCTGTCTTTTCGATGTAGTGAATCGGCCCACAGTCGTTCTTGTTGAGAAGAGTCAGTCAGTTGGATGGGGGATGCAGCGTCGCCCACGCGGACATAAATGCATCCGTTGCTATGTAGATAAGGACCTTGGCGCCCTTTGGGGGTTGATATAACGACTATCCAGCGTTTATCTATGTCTTTCTCTATCTCCTTAAGCTCGACTGCGTTGACTTCGAAAAATGTCGGAGGGGTTACATGGGCAGTAACGGCATCTCTTGCCCGTAATATACATTGATCAGCATCCTCGCGAGACATTGGAGCAAATCCAGCCAGCCGGCGAGTTTTCTGCTCTTCCTTCGCCCCAATGACTAGCAGGCCGCCATGAGAGTTGGCGAAGGAGCTGATAGATTTAGCAATTTTTGAATTTTCCGGGGTGCGCTCTTTGAATTCGACAAACCAGCCTTCTTCAAGAGTCATCAGTTCGGGAATGTGGTCGCTATTGATTGCACATGCGGACTTTAAATATAGAGGCTCCACTGTACGTTGTTCTGAAGCTTGGTTCTGATGTGCTTCGTCAATTCTTTCTGATTTTTGAATTGCAGCCTCTTGGATATCTGTTTTGTCATCTGCATTCAGCATTTTAATTTCCTGAGCTTAGTGATTTTAGAAGTGGCAAATTTTTTGAGAACAATGAAATTGCACTTGAGTTATCAAAAAATACCGAATAAAACTGCTTTTAAATTAGAGAAATGTGCTAAGTGGCCATTCTAGCTATGAATGTCAATTGATCCTAAATTTCTAGAAATAGCTCGCGTAACAAGGAATGTATGGGGAAGTGATCGTTTTGGCACCGAGGGCTGGCGATTGCAATGGTGAGCTTTCGAGTGAATTCCTGTCTTTAATTG
This sequence comes from Comamonas thiooxydans, assembly GCF_002157685.2. Classification (NCBI taxonomy): domain Bacteria; kingdom Pseudomonadati; phylum Pseudomonadota; class Betaproteobacteria; order Burkholderiales; family Comamonadaceae; genus Comamonas; species Comamonas thiooxydans. The sequence continues at coordinate 3,599,722 of NZ_AP026738.1, read as the reverse complement.
CAAAGCGACCAATTTGCTGAAAGCTAAGCCACAAGAAATGAATAGGGTGCCTTGAGGCAGGGCACCAGGTCATGGTCTCGGCACGAATGTCGTGGAAAGGCTGTGAAGTCCCAAGGCCGGGGCATTCACCGTCAGCACCGTGCTTGGGTGATGGATTCGATGATTGGCGAAAAAACAACAATTTTTGAGCCTGAACGCTTGCCAATTTGTCAGCCTTGGTGCCAAAGCTTGTGCTACTTTGTGCCAAAGAGCGCGCAAATTTGTGCCAAAGGCCGCGCAACGCAACTACTCAACGCAACTCAAACGCAACTTGCATGGCTGTGGTGGTCTCTAAATGAATGCGGCAGGGCGACATTTTTACATGGCAGAAAACCGGGAAAAAAAGCCAGTTTCCCAATGAAAACACCTTTTGAAAGTTGAGCTAAATCCTTGAGTCTTGTACAAGACTTAAAAAAATCGGCCCGGTTGCGCGTAGAATTTTGTATTGTGGGAACGCATTGCATCAAGAAAGTGTCGTCCCGCTGTGTCAGGCCCCATTGCGCAAGCCCGGGATGCAGGCCCAAGGCACCTTTCCCCCTTTTTTCACAACCTGAGACAAGAGATGAGTACGCAGCAACCCACCATCATCTACACCTTGACTGACGAGGCTCCCCGCCTGGCTACCAGCGCATTCCTGCCCGTGATCCGTGCTTTCGCAGCACCGGCTGGCATCAATGTGGAGACCAGCGATATCTCGCTGGCAGGCCGTATCTTGGGCGAGTTCCCCGACTTTTTGACCGAAGCCCAACGCGCTCCGAACAATCTGGCTGAACTGGGCAAGCTGACGCTGACGCCTGAAGCCAACATCATCAAGCTGCCCAATATCTCCGCATCCGTGGGCCAGCTGCAGGAAGCGATCAAGGAATTGCAGGGCAAGGGCTATGCCATCCCCGACTATCCTGAAACCGCCATGACCGATGCCGAAAAGGACATCAAGGCACGCTTCAACAGGTGCATCGGCTCTGCCGTGAACCCCGTGCTGCGCGAAGGCAACTCGGATCGCCGCGCGCCTGCTGCGGTCAAGAACTACGCCAAGAAGCACCCCCATTCCATGGGTGAGTGGAAGCAGTGGTCGCAGACCCATGTGTCGCACATGGAAGAGGGCGACTTCTACCACGGCGAAAAGTCCATGACGCTGGACAAGGCCCGCGAAGTGAAGATGGTGCTGGAGACCAAGTCCGGCAACAGCATCGTTCTGAAGGACAAGGTCAAGCTGCAGGCTGCAGAAGTGATCGATTCCATGTTCATGAGTAAGAAGGCCTTGTGCGCTTTCTATGAAAAGGAAATCGAAGACTGCCGCGAGTCGGGCATCCTGTTCTCGCTGCACGTGAAGGCCACCATGATGAAGGTGTCCCACCCCATCGTGTTTGGTCACTGTGTGAAGATTTTCTACAAGGAAGCCTTCGAAAAGCACGGCAAGCTGTTTGATCAGCTGGGCGTGAACGTGAACAACGGCATGGCCAATCTGTACGAGAAGATTGAGACCCTGCCTGCTTCGCAGCGCGAAGAAATCATCCGTGACCTGCACAAGTGCCAGGAGCACCGTCCGCGTCTGGCCATGGTCGATTCCGCCAAGGGCATCACCAACTTCCACTCGCCCAATGACGTGATCGTGGATGCTTCCATGCCTGCCATGATCCGCGTGGGTGGCAAGATGTGGGCCGCTGACGGCAAGCCCTACGACTGCAAGGCCGTGATGCCTGAGTCCACCTTTGCCCGTATCTACCAGGAAGTGATCAACTTCTGCAAATGGCACGGCAACTTCGACCCCAAGACCATGGGCACCGTGCCCAACGTGGGTCTGATGGCGCAAAAGGCCGAAGAGTATGGCTCGCACGACAAGACGTTTGAGATCGCCGAAGACGGCGTGGCCAACATCGTGGACATCGCCACCGGCGAAGTGCTGCTGAGCCAGAACGTGGAAGCTGGCGACATCTGGCGCATGTGCCAGGTCAAGGATGCTCCTATCCGCGACTGGGTGAAGCTGGCGGTGACCCGAGCCCGCAACTCCGGCATGCCTGCCGTGTTCTGGCTGGACCCCTATCGTCCCCACGAAGCCGAGCTGATCAAGAAGGTGCAGACCTACTTGAAGGAATATGACACCAACGGCCTGGAAATCCACATCCTCTCGCAAGTGCGCGCCATGCGCTACACGCTGGAGCGCGTGGCCCGCGGTCTGGACACCATCTCGGTGACCGGCAACATTCTGCGTGACTATCTGACCGACCTGTTCCCGATTCTGGAACTGGGCACCTCGGCCAAGATGCTGTCCATCGTGCCTCTGATGGCTGGTGGCGGCATGTACGAAACCGGTGCGGGCGGCTCCGCTCCCAAGCATGTGCAGCAACTGGTGGAAGAAAACCACCTGCGCTGGGACTCGCTGGGTGAATTCCTGGCTCTGGCCGTCTCGTTTGAAGACCTGGGCATCAAGGAAAACAATGCCCGCGCCAAGCTGCTGGCCAAGACTCTGGACGAAGCTACCGGCAAGCTGTTGGACGAAGACAAGTCGCCTTCGCGCCGCACCGGCGAGCTGGACAACCGTGGTTCGCAGTTCTACATCGCTCTGTACTGGGCCCAGGCTCTGGCTGCTCAGACCGAAGATGCAGCACTGGCAGCCAAGTTCGCACCTCTGGCCAAGAGCCTGGCCGAGAACGAAGCCAAGATCGTGGCCGAGATGAAGGAAGTGCAAGGCAAGGCTGCCGATATCGGCGGCTACTACATGCCCGACGTGGCCAAGCTGGACGCCGTGATGCGCCCCAGCGCCACCTTCAACGCCGCCATCGCGTCGGTGTAAGCCAGCTTGCCTCGCAGAGCGGGTCACACCGCCTGCGAGTGCAGCCCACGCCCCAAAAAGCCGGTGGACCTGAAAAGGTCTCCGGCTTTTTTGTGTCCGGTCTCAGTAGTTGCTATATAGATAGAAGCTGCCTGCGCATGATGCATAAGCGCTGTAGCTTGATTTGATCCGAATTTATGAAAGGCGCTTCATGCCGCTGTATCAGTGTCCTTGCTGCGACTATTTCTCGCTGGATGAGCGTGGCGAGTACAGCATCTGCAGCGTCTGCTTCTGGGAGGACAGTGGCTGGGATGTGGACTGCCCGGATGAATACTCCGGCCCCAACCATATGACGCTGCGCGAAGGTCGCCGCAACTTTCAGCGCTTTGGCGCCTGCGATTACCGCATGCTCAGGAGCGTGCTCCCACCGGCAGCGCGCAGCCGCTATCGACGTAGTCCGCGTGTTCTGCGCAGAGTGGCATCAACCGGCGTGGGGCAGTGACCGTCTGGCCTCGTCAACCCAGCGCAGGAAGCGTATGCTTGGGTGTTGACGCAGCAGCGGATAGCGTTGGCGGTGGTAGCAGTCCCAGTAACTGGCGGCCTGCTGCTTGCAGGTCATCACAAACTCGGGGTTTTCGGTAGCAAAACGGCCGTAGCTGTGTGGCGATAGCCTATGGGTCTGGGCTGCCAGATGCTCGGCAATCTCCAGCACATACTCGCCAGTCGCGCGGACCACGAACGGCAGCACCCAGTCGCAGTCATGCGCCAGCAACTGGCGCAGACAGGTTTCGCGCACATGGCCGTTGGCGTGGCGGCTGCCCAGGCACAGGGTCAGTTGCTGTGTGGGGCCGCTGCTTTCTTGAATGCATTGCTGCAGCTTACGTTCGTCGTAGTACACGCGGTAGGGTGCATGCAGCAATTCGCCATCAATCCTTGCCGTGAAGCCGGGGCAGGACTCAAGTGCTTGCGATTTCTCCAATCTCCGCAGCAGTGCAGCGGCGATATCGCTCAGTGCCTGAGGAAACCGCGGCTGGTAGAGCATGAAGGATGCGGATTCTGGCGGTGCTTAGCGATTGAAGGGCGCGCCGCCCAGCTTGGTACCGGCCTTGATGCCGCGCTTGGCAAACCAGCCCTGGTTCATCTCCAGCACATAGCGCACGGGCTTGGCCGAGCAGTGGGAGTCTTCGCTCATGGGTTTCATGTCGGCCAGATTGACGATGGTGCCGTCATCGGCCACAAAGGCAGCCGTCAGCGGCAGGATGGTGTTGCGCATCCAGAAGCACTGCACGCCGGGTATTTCGAAGACGAAGAGCATGCCTTCCTGCTGGGGCATCTCCTTGCGGAACATGAGACCGATTTCGCGCTGCTGCGGCGTGACAGCCAGTTGGGTGTCGATGCGGTACATGCCGGCCGTCAGGTCGATGCGGCGCAGATTCATCTGCGGCTGACCTTCATCGCGGGCCATGGCCGCGTTGCCGAACAGGCCCAGCAGGGCGCTGCAGGCCAGGGCCAGCAGCGGGGCGCGCCAGCCGGATTTGGGGATTGTCTTGGTGGGGAGGTTCTTCATGAGCCTTGCATGCCAAACAGGAAGTCGGAAGTCACAAGCCTATAGCAATCCGCGTGGGTTGCGGTGCAAATCGCTGTCGCAAATAGGCGGCCGGAGCCGGTCTGCAAAATGCAAAGCCTGCAGAACTCTCCGTTCGGCAGGCTTTGGCGTGAGTCAGGTCCGGCGTACAGAGGCATGGAGTGCCGGTGTCGCCAGACTGGCTTTCAGCGCGCGATCAGGCTGGCTTGTGCATCTTTTTGCTGCTGTGCTGCATATGATGCTTTTTGGCAGGTTTTGCCTTCATATGCTTGACGGTGGGGGCCGCTGCTGCTGCGGCAGGGGTGGCAGGGGTGGCAGGCTGCGCCGGCGCGGCGGCTTGAGCAAAAGCGCCAGCAGCGAACGAACCAGCAATCAGGACAGCGAGTAGTTTTTTCATATATGCCAATTTCCTAAAGATGCGGCAATGCCAAGTTTCAGATTGAAGTGAGGAGCAGCCCATCTGTCCCCCACACCCTCTCAACGGCAGCTCTGTGCCGTCGTTGACAGGTTTTTATGCTGTATTTCTTAAAATTTGCTTAGAGCAAGGTGCCAAAATCGGGGGCAACAAAATAGCACCAAAAAGGTGCGCTGCCGCGCAATATTCAAGACTAGGAGATTTCACAACATGAGTACGTCCCAGCACATCCAGGTTCCGCCGCAGGGGGAGAAGATCAGCGTCAACGCGGACAAGACACTGAATGTTCCGAGCCAACCCATCATTCCCTTCATCGAGGGCGATGGTGTCGGTGTTGATGTGACGCCGGTGATGCGCAAGGTGGCAGACGCTGCCGTTGCCAAGGTCTATGGCGGGCAGCGCAAGATTGCCTGGATGGAGGTGTATGCGGGTGAGAAGGCCACGCGCGTCTACGGCCCCGATGTCTGGCTGCCCGAGGAGACCGTGGCCGCCGTGCGCGACTATGCCGTGTCCATCAAGGGTCCGCTGACCACGCCCGTGGGCGGCGGCATCCGCTCGCTGAACGTGGCACTGCGCCAGGAGCTGGACCTGTATGTCTGCCTGCGCCCCGTGCAGTACTTCAAGGGCGTGCCTTCGCCGCTCAAGGAGCCCGAGAAGACGAATATGGTGATCTTCCGCGAGAACTCGGAGGACATCTACGCGGGCATCGAATACGCGGCCGGCAGCGAGAAGGCGAAAAAGCTCATCGACTTCCTGGCCAAGGAAATGGGCGCCAACAAGATCCGCTTTCCCGAAACCTCGGGCATCGGCATCAAGCCCGTCTCGCGCGAGGGCACTGAGCGACTGGTGCGCAAGGCCATCCAGTACGCCATCGACAACAACAAGCCCAGCGTGACCCTGGTTCACAAGGGCAACATCATGAAGTACACGGAAGGCGCTTTCCGTGACTGGGGCTATGCGCTGGCGCAGCGCGAGTTCGGTGCCGAACTGATCGACGGTGGCCCCTGGTGCCGCATCAAGCACCCCAAGACGGGCAAGGACATCATCATCAAGGACTCGATCACCGACGCCTTCCTGCAGCAGATTCTGATGCGTCCGGCCGAATATTCGGTGGTGGCCACGCTCAACCTCAACGGCGACTACATCTCGGATGCGTTGGCCGCGCAGGTGGGCGGCATCGGCATTGCGCCCGGTGCCAACCTGTCGGAGAGCATTGCCTGCTTCGAAGCCACCCACGGCACGGCGCCGCGCTATGCGGGCAAGGATTATGTGAACCCCGGCTCCATGATTCTGTGCGCCGAGATGATGCTGCGCCACATGGGCTGGCGCGAGGCTGCGGATCTGATCGTCGAGTCGCTGGAGAAAGCCATCCAGAGCAAGCATGTGACCTATGACTTCGCCCGCCTGATGGACGGTGCGACCCAGGTGTCCTGCTCGGGCTTCGGGGATGTGGTGATCTCGATGATGGACTGAGCTGCGCTGCCTGCCCGGTGGCCTCACAGGCCTGCCGGCACTGCGATCTCAGCGGCCGCACCGTCTCCACGGTGCGGCTTTTTTCTGCGCCTGAGACTTGGCGCTTGTAGTCCTGAGGCTGGCGTGCAAACCCTCGAAAGTATGTCGATGTGTATCGGCGTTAAAGCGTGCAATACACAAATGGCAATTAATTTCAGGTGAGGCTATGGCTCCTTCATCCAATGACGGGCGCTGGTACTGGCTTGCAGTGGGGTTGCTGATGCTGCTGATGGGGCTGTACCTGACCATAGGCGGCGGCATTCTGCTGGGCAAGGGAGGCAGCTGGTACTTTGTGCTGATGGGGTTGGCGCTGCTGGTCTCGGCGGCACTGCTGCTGGCGCGGCGCAGGGCCGGCGCCCATCTCTATGCGCTGGCCTTTGTGCTGACCCTGGTCTGGGCCTGGTGGGATGCGGGCTGGGAGTTCTGGCCGCTGGTTTCGCGCCTGATGGTGTTTGCCGTGCTGGGCCTGCTGGTGGCCCTGGGCTATGGGCAGCTTGAGGCGGGCAAGCTGGTCATGAACGACTACGGACGCCTTGGAGCCGGGGTGTCGGTGGTGGTGCTGGGCCTGGGCATCGTCGCGACGGCCGTCAGTGCTTTCTCGCCCAAGGGCGTGATCGCCCCCGAGGTCACCGAAGTGCCTTCGGTAGGCTCCATGGAGATCAGGGCCTCGGACTGGACGGACTGGGGGCAGGGCCTCGCAGGACAGCGCTTTGCGGCTGTCGAGCAGATCAGTCGCAACAATGTCGACAAGCTGGCCGTGGCCTGGACGGCCCGCACCGGCGATGTGCCGCAGAGCACGGGCTCGGGTGCCGAAGACCAGAACACGCCGCAGCAGATCGGGGACCGCCTGTATGTCTGCACGGCCTACGGCAAGGTGCTGGCGCTGGATGTGGACACGGGCGAGGAGAAGTGGAAATTCGACCCCGAAGCCAGGTCGCCCAACTGGCAGCGCTGCAGAGGTCTGGGCTACTTCGATGGCAACGAGGCCGCGCTCAGGGCTTCGGGCGCCTCCGGCAAGGCCGGTGATGTCGCATCGGGCTGTCGACGCCGGCTGTTTCTGCCCACCATCGATGCGCGCCTGATCGCGCTCGATCCCGATTCGGGCAAGCCATGCACCGACTTCGGCAAGGACGGTGTGGTGGATCTGACCCAGGGCATGGACGAGGTCAAGGAGGGCTGGTATCAGCAGACCTCGGCACCGCTGGTGGCCGAGAACCTGGTGATCGTGGGTGGTCGCGTGGCCGACAATTTCTCGACCGACGAGCCCTCGGGCGTGGTGCGTGCCTTTGATGTGCTCAGCGGCAAGCTGGTCTGGGCCTGGGACCCGGGCAATGCCGACATCACCGGGCAGCCGCCGCAGGGTCAGACCTATACACGCAACTCGCCCAATGTCTGGGGCGGCATGTCCTACGACGCCAGACTGGGCCTGGCCTATCTGGGCACGGGCAATGCGACGCCGGACTTCTATGCGGCGCAGCGCACGCCGGAGATGGAGAAGAACAGCTCCGCCATCGTGGCCATGGACATCAGGACCGGCAAGCCGCGCTGGCTCTACCAGACCGTGCACCACGATCTGTGGGACTTCGACATTCCGTCCCAGCCGGCGCTGGTCGATGTGACCAATGCCCAGGGCGGGGTGGACCCTGCGCTGCTGCAGGTGACCAAGCAGGGCATGATCTTCATGCTCAACCGCGAGACCGGCGAGCCTCTGGCAGAGGTGCAGGAGCTGCCCGTGCCGCAAGGCCATGTACCCGGCGAGCGCTATGCGCCAACCCAGCCGCATTCCACGGGCATGCCCAATATCGGCAATCAGACCCTGAAGGAGTCCGATATGTGGGGCGCCACGCCGTTTGACCAGCTGCTGTGCCGGATCGCCTTCAAGGACATGCAACACCAAGGCGTGTTCACGCCACCCGGCATGGGACCGACGCTGCAGTTCCCCGGATCCTTGGGTGGCATGAACTGGGGCAGTGTCTCCATAGACCCGATCAGCCAGACCATGTTCGTCAACGATATGCGCCTGGGTCTGGCGAACTACATGATTGCGCGCGCCGATATGAAGCCTGGCGCCAGCGGCATCGAGATGGGGGCCGTGCCCCAGGAAGGCACGCCGTTTGGGGCCATGCGTCAGCGCTTTCTGTCGCCGCTGGGCATTCCCTGTCAGAAGCCGCCCTTCGGCACCATGACGGCGGTGGATCTGAAATCCCGGCAGATCAAATGGCAGGTGCCTGTGGGCACGGTGCGTGACACCGGTCCTCTGGGCATTCCCATGTGGTTGACCATTCCCATCGGCATGCCCACGCTGGGGCCTTCCATGGTCACAAAGTCGGGGCTGGTGTTCTTCGCGGGGACTCAGGACTTCTATCTGCGCGCCTTCGACAGCGCCAACGGCAAGGAGATCTGGCGCTCGCGCCTGCCCGTGGGCAGCCAGGGCGGGCCGATGAGCTATGTCTCGCCCAGAAGCGGCAGGCAGTATGTGGTGATCACCGCCGGTGGCGCACGCCAGTCGCCCAAGCGCGGTGACTATGTGATCGCCTATGCCCTGGCGCAATAGCGACAGGATGTGAAGCCGTCAGCAGAAGGATGCAGAAAGAATAGCTGCTTGCGCCAGAAGAATAAGGAACTCAGATTGAAAATTATCTGAGTTCCTTGAATATCAGGCGCTACAAGCTATGAATAAGAGAGTGCCTGCCGCGCAGGCTGCGCCGCTCAGCGCGGCGGCAGCTCGCAGCCGCCGGGGCCGCAACTGGGGTCGCCACCGGTGTCGGTGTCGCCGGACTGCTGCTGATTGAGTTCGGCAATCTGCTCGGCCCAGGCGGCCAGTTGCTGCTTCCAGCCGTCGACATCGCCCAGCCATTCGCCGATCTCGATGCGCTGCACGGCGCGCTGGCCGGCCTGCTCGGGGTGATCGAACTCCAGCGCCAGGGTGGGGAAGCCCTGTCCCTGCACCATGCCCAGCCATTGGCGGCTGTCGGCAATATGCTGCTCGGTGGCTGCGCCGCTTTGCTCGGCGTAGGCCGCATCATAGGCCGTGCTGTCCAGACCGATGCCGGCCGCCAGCTCGCACAGCACGGCGGGCTCGCTGATGCGGCGGCCTTCCACGTAATGGGCTTTTTGCTCCGCAGCCAGCATCTCCAGGCCCTTGCCGGCCAGCGCTTCGGCGGCTAGCAGGGCCGTGGTGGGGGGCTCGGAGTCCAGCGGCGCGCCAATGTCATTGAGCAGGCCGTTGAGATAGGCATCGCCAAAAGGCTGGCCCGTCATCTCGGCAATGCGTTGGTCGCTGGGCATGACTTTGTCACGCCAGTCCGCGGTGATGGTGCGCGTGTGGGCGCCGGTCAGCATGCCGCCGGCATGCCATTGCACGTCGATGCCGGGTACTTCGCGCGCGGCCTTGACCAGCGGGGCGGCGGCATAGCACCAGCCGCACAGAGGATCGAAAATATAGTGCAGCACCAGGGCGGGCAACTGGGATGTGTTCATGGTTGGGCGACCTGCAAGGCCGGTAGATTTTGCAAACAAGCTTCAATGTAAGCGCTGCTGGGGCCGCAGTGGCGCGATGCGGGGGATGACCTTGGCGCCGGTCTTGGCAAAATGGCTGCATTGTCCTCAGCTTCCTTGCCTGCCCATGCGCCTGAATGTCACGCCGCCACCCCAGTCCTCGCCAGAGTCCGAGCCTTCCCCGCAATCCGTGGCACGGCGCAGCACCATGCTGTTTCTGCTGTTCTGGCTGGTGGTCATGGCCGCGATGTATCTGGCCATGCAGCATTTTCTCAAGCCGGCCCAGGCCAAGGTCATGGCCGACGGCACGGTACGCATAGAGCGCGGCATGGACGGGCATTTTCGCGTCAAGGGCTATGTCAACGATCAGCCCGTCATCTTTATGGTCGATACCGGGGCCACCTCGGTCAGCGTGACCGATGCGCTGGCCGAGCGTGCCGGCCTGGAGGGGGGCGAGAAGGTACGTTTTCGCACGGCCAACGGCGAACGTGACGGCCGCATCGTCACCGCCGACGAGGTGCGCATTGCCAGTCTGCGCGTGCGTGACGTGCGAGTGGGCACGGGCTATACGGGCGACGATAGCGACGACGCCTTGCTGGGCCAGAACTTTCTGCGCTTCTTCGATGTGCAGATGAGCGGCGATGAAATGCTGCTGCGCCCGCGCAAGTGAGTGCCGTGAAGACACTGGCCGTGATTTTGTGCACTTGTGCGAGTCATAGGCCGCGGCAGCCCAAAAGCGATCGCAGACTGGATTAAAGTAGGGCGCTTTGCCAACCGGCAAACAGGAATAGTGCGCTGTGCGTGGGCCTCACACGGGCCTCTTGCGGTTGCCGCACTCGCCGCTCATGGGTGAAAGACATGTTCCGGGACTGTTGCCATTCAATGGACCGCAGGCGAAAGCTGGCTGCGGCAGACGACACTCAATGGACTGGTTAACCCAACTCTTCAAAGCCCTCAACGATATTGTCTGGGGCGTTCCCATGATCGTGCTGATTCTCGGCACGGGTTTTTATCTGCAGGTCCGCCTGGGCTTCATGCCGCTGCGCAACATCGTGCGCGGCTTCCGCATGATCTGGCGCAGCCGCCGTCCCGGCGACAAGGCCGATGGCGACATCACTCCCTATGCAGCGCTGATGACGGCACTGTCCGCCACCGTGGGCACGGGCAATATTGCCGGCGTGGCCACGGCCATTGCCGTGGGCGGCCCGGGCGCCCTGTTCTGGATGTGGATGACCGCGCTGCTGGGCATGGCCACCAAGTATGGCGAGGTGGTGCTGGCGGTGAAGTACCGTGAGAAAAACGACCATGGCCAGTGGGTGGGCGGCCCGATGTATGCCATCAAGAACGGCCTGGGCAGCAAGTGGAAATGGCTGGGTACGCTGTTTGCCATCTTTGGCGGTCTGGCCGGTTTCGGTATCGGCTCCATGGTGCAGTCCAACGGTATTGCATCGGCCATGCACACGGCTTTCGGCCTGGAGAGCTGGATCACAGGCCTGGGCCTAGCCGTGCTTACCGGTGCCGTGGTGTTGGGAGGCATCACCCGCATCGGCGCGGTGGCTGAAAAGCTGGTGCCTGCCATGTGCGTGGCCTATGTGATCTGCGTACTCTATGTGCTGGGCGTGTACTTCGACCGCATTCCGGCTGCGTTTGCACTGATCTTCGAGCAGGCCTTCAGCCCCACGGCGGCCACGGGCGGCTTTCTGGGATCGACGGTGCTGATGGCCATCCGCATGGGTGTGGCGCGCGGCATTTTCTCCAACGAAGCGGGCCTGGGAACGGCCGGCATCGCCCAGGCGGCCGGTGCCACGCGCGACCCCGTTTTCTCGGGGCTGGTAGGCATGATGGGAACCTTCATCGACACCATCATCGTCTGCACCATGACCGGGCTGGCCATCGTGGTCAGCGGCGTCTGGAATTCCGGCGCTACCGGGGCCGTGCTGTCCACCCAGAGCTTCGAGGCCGCCATGCCCGGCGTGGGCAAATATGTGCTGGCCGTTTCGCTGTCGGTGTTTGCCTTCACCACGATTCTGGGCTGGGCCTATTACGGTGAAAAATGCTGGACCTATCTGGTTGGCACCATCTGTGAAAAGCCCTTCCGCATCCTCTGGACCATCAGCACCTTTGTGGGTGCCGTGGCCACGCTGGACTTTGCCTGGCTGGTCGCCGATACGCTGAATGCGCTGATGGCGATTCCCAATCTGATCTCGCTGCTGCTGCTCTCACCCGTGATCGTGCAGCTCACGCGCGAATACTTTGCGCGCCAGGAGAACCAAGCCTGATCATTTTGATAGCTTTAGGTACTTGACGCATAAGTGCTGGAGCTTGAATTGACCTCACACAGGGCGCAGTTGTGCAAGCAGCTGCGCCCTGTGCAGTTTTGGGGCCGTGGCTGAAGCAGCCCCGCATATCTGCGAAAATACGCCCTACACAGGGAATGACTGTTGCGCAAAACCTTGCCGCAGCCGTTGTGCGTATCGAGGCTCGATCCACACCCTTGCTTCGTGGCCTGCCGGGCTTCATCTTGAGATGAGGCGGCAGGTTTTTCATGTTGCCGAGCCTCAAGTCGAATCGCTGCCCCATCGCGATTCCCGCTTCACGCCCGAGCACACGCCATTTGCCCAGCGGCCATGCAGGCCGTCAGGCGCAGCCATGGATAGTCTGCCGTGTCCCACCGCCAGCCCGTTCGCGTTCCTGAACGCCACCAGTTCGATGCCCTGATCGATGCCCGCTCGCCCGCCGAGTTCGAGCTCGACCATATTCCGGGCTCCATCAACTGCCCCGTGCTGAGCAATGCCGAGCGCGCCGAGATCGGCACCATCTACAAGCAGGTCAGCCCCTTCGAGGCCAAGCGTCTGGGCGCTGCCTATGTGTCGGCCAATCTGGCGCGCCATCTGCGCGAAACCTTTGCCGACAAGCCCGCCAACTGGAAGCCCCTGGTCTATTGCTGGCGCGGCGGCCTGCGCAGCGGCTCCATGGTGACCTGGCTGCGTCTGGTCGGCTGGGATGCCCAGCAGCTGGCCGGCGGCTACAAGGCGTTTCGCGGCCATGTGATTGCGCAGCTTGAAAGCCTGGTGCCTAAGCTGCAGATGCGCGTGCTCTGCGGTGCCACCGGCTCGGCCAAGACCCGCGTGCTGCATGCGCTGGCCCAGAGCGGCGAGCAGGTGCTGGACCTGGAGGGCTATGCCAGTCACAAGGGCTCCTTGCTGGGCGGCCTGCCCGGTATAGAGCAGCCCAGCCAGAAGCGTTTCGAGACCCTGATTGCCGAGCAGCTGGAGAGATTCGATCTCTCGCGTCCCGTCTATCTGGAAGGCGAGAGCGCCAAGATCGGTCGCGTCGGCCTGCCGCTGGTGCTGGTGCAGCATCTGCACAAGGCTCCGGTCATCGAGGTGCGTGCGACGACCGCCGCACGCCTGTCCTATCTGCTGCGTGACTATGCCTACCTGGGGGACGATCCCGAAGTGCTGGCCACCAAACTGGGCTGGCTCAAGGAGCTGCAGGGCAAGGAGACGGTGGGCCGCTGGCAGCAATGGGCGCGGGCAGGGGAGCTGCCTGCGCTGTTCGAAGAGCTGATGCTGCGCCACTACGACCCGCACTACGAGCGCTCTCAGTCGAATCACTTCGAGCAATGGCCCCGGCGCCAGGTTCTGGAGACAGACCAGCTTTCGGATGAGGCCATCGCTGGTCTGGCACAGCAGATCATTGCGATGCAGGCGCGCTGAGCCAGGCGGCTTGTTCAAACCTGCCAGCTGAAATGTGCCGATGCGGTGCAGACTAGTCCAGCTTCATCACCATCAGCACCTCGTCGAAATACTTGCCGTCAACATACAGGGCCGCAGGCTCCCGCCCGTATTCGCTAAAACCTGCCTGCCCATACAAGCGTAGTGCGTTGCCGTTGCCGGCATTGCAGCCCAGCATCAGCTGTCGCAAATTCAGCGCTCTGCCGTGCTCAACGGCCGTCTCCAGCAGGCGACGGGCCAGGCCCTGGCCTCGGGCCTGTGCTGCCACATACATGGCAAAGAGATTGCCCTTGTGCGCAGTCTTTTCTCCCTGCTCGCGATACATGCCCAGCGTGGCGCAGAGTCTGCGGTCTGCGTCAAAGCCTCCCCACATGGCTTGACCTGGCGTGCTGCCGAAACGACTCAGTATCTGCGCATCGCCGAGTGCCCGTTCGCTGGCAGGTGTGGCACCGAAGGCGGTCGGGCATTCTGTCAGGGCTTGCAGGCGCAGGGCGCGATAACTGCAAAGGTCGGACTCAGTCAGCTGGCGTATGTCATATTGCATGGACCGAGTTTAGACATGCTCGGCAAAAATGGGCACCAGCGACAGCAGCAGCAGACCGGCCATCACGCCATTGAACCTGCGCAGTGCCTGTGGAGTGCGCAGTGCGCGCCCCACGGTGCTGCCGAACAGGGTCCAGACGCTGATGCTGGGATAGTTGACCAGGCCCAGCACCAGGGCCGACAGCATCAGGTTGACAAAAAAACCTTCGCGCGGTGTGTAAGTCGCGACCACGCCCACAGCCATGATCCAGGCCTTGGGGTTGACCCACTGGAAAGCGGCGGCCTGCCAGAAGCTGAACGGGCGGCTGCCAGACTGGCCCTGGTCCACGCCCCCGGCACGGGCGATTTTCCATGCCAGCCAGATCAGATAGGCCGCGCCCACATATTTGAGCAGGGTGTAGATGCGTGGCTCGGCCTCGAACAGCTTGCCCAGGCCCGCGCCGATCAGCAGCACCATGAGGACCACGCCCAGGCAGATGCCCAGCATATGCGGCACGCTGCGGCGGTAGCCGAAAGTGGCCCCCGAGGCCGTCAGCATCACATTGTTGGGGCCGGGCGTCACGGAGCTGACAAAGGCAAACATGGCCAGAGGCAGGATGAAGGCAGAGGATTCAGGCAGGAATGACATGGTGAACCTTGGGGCGACAAAAGCGTTGTGCCTCTATACTAAGTTCTGCAACCAGTACACTATCAGTACACTTTTGCAGGCCAGTTGATGAGCTGGCCTGCTCTAATTGACCTGACACTTTGAGGAGCGCTTGATGCTCGATGCACAGAACGACGGCGGGGCAGCGACCCCGGCAGCCTCGCCCTTGGCCGCAACGGCATCGATGGGCTGGCAGCCCATGCGCTCCAGTGCGGTGGGGCTGGTGGATCAGCTGGTCGAGCATTTCGGCGGCCTGATCCGCAACCACGGCCTGCGTGTTGGCGTGCGCCTGCCTTCGGTGCGGGCGCTGGCGGAAAACGCCGGTGTCAGCCGCGACACCGTGGTCCAGGCCTACGACAAGCTGGCTGCCCAGGGCTTGGTGCAATCGCGGCGCGGCAGCGGTTTTTATGTGGCGGCCCAGCGCCGCGTGATGGAACCCGCCGCCGTGGCTGCCGCCTCGGCGCAGCCGGCGGACTTCGACACTGCCTATCTGCTGCGCGGCATTTTTCGCGATGACAGCGCGGGCACAGGGGGCGCAGGCTGCCTGCCTTCGAGCTGGATGGATCAAGGTCTGATCACGGGTGCCATGCGCGCCATCACCCGTAACAATGCGCGGGCCGAGCAGAGCTTTCTCAGCTATGGCCATCCACAGGGCTTTCTGCCATTGCGCCAGCAGATCGCCTCGAATCTGCAGGCCCATGAGGTGCCGGCCCATCCCGAGGCCAATCTCATGACGGTGGGCGGGGTGACCCATGGTCTGGATCTGGTCGTGCGCTGTTTTCTCAAGCCCGGTGATACCGTGCTGGTCGAAGATCCGGCCTGGTTTCTGATCTTCGGGCGGCTCAAATACATGGGCGTGAATGTGGTCGGCGTGCCGCGCCTGCCCGGAGGCCCCGATGTGGCGGCCCTGGCATCGCTGGCCCAGAGCCACAAGCCCAAGCTCTTCATCCTCAACACGGCGGTGCACAATCCCACGGGGCTAAGTCTGTCTGCCGGTGTGGCCCATGAGGTGCTGCGCATTGCCGAGCGCCATGATTTCCTGCTGGTCGAGGACGACACCTATGCCGAGTTCCTGGGCGCCATGCCGCTGCGGCTGGCAGCCATGGACAGATTGCAGCGCGTGATTCTGGTGGGGGGCTATTCCAAGACTCTGTCGGGTGGTCTGCGCGTGGGCTATATCGCGACCAAACCCGAGTATGTGCACCGCCTGACCGACATGAAGCTGCTGGCGGGCCTGACCTCTTCGCTGCCGGCGGAGCAGATCGTGCACCATATCCTGGCCGACGGTTCCTTTCGCAAGCATGTGGACCGGCTGCGCGAGCGGGTGGACCGGGCGCGCGGCCGCTGTCTGCGCAAGCTCGAAGCGCTGGGCTGCCATGCGGAGTACGAACCTGTGGCCGGCACTTTTGCCTGGGTCGATTGCGGCGTGGACACCGAGGTGCTGGCGCGTCAGGCGGCGCTGAGCAATCTGCTGCTGGCTCCGGGCCTGCTGTTTTCGCCGCAGCAGGCAACCAGCAGCAAGCTGCGCGTGCCCGTGGCGATGGCCGACCAGACCGAGCCATGGAAGGTGCTGGAGCAGATCCTCAGGCAGCTGCGCAAATAGCGCCGAAACCGGTGCCTGGGAAGGCGTCGTTCACGATTGATAACAATCGCGCGCCTCAGGCGGGATTGAGCGCGCTGCATCTGCTGTTATGTTTGTAGCATGACAGCAGCACGAGCTTTGCCCCATGCCGCCGCAGGCCATTGCACGCGCGATTTCCTGCGTGGTCGCCCGCTCATGGGGCGGTGGCTGCTGTCAGGGCTTGTGCTGTGCGGTCTGGCCGCTTGTTCCAGCGCCCCCACGAATCACGGAGAAGTAAAGGGCGAGAACTTTCACTCGCGCGAGCTGCTGCAGTCCGACAGCAATCGCATGGCAACGCTGGCCATGAAGGAGAATCTGGAGAGCCTGTTTCTCATCATGGACAAGCTCTACCGCCGCAACCCCGCCGAATGGAAAAAGACCGCCTCCAGCCGGGAAGCGGCCATGACCTATGTGCGTATTGCCGTCATGGAGCGCCAGCCCTGGCATGAGCTGCAGGACAAGCGTGATGTGGCGGCGCTGTCCCTGGCCTTGCAGCCCGAGTTTGCCGGGGACCGGGTTGCGGCCTTCGTACATGCTGCCGCCGATATGCTGATCACCGCGCATGGCGGGCGAACCAGCTTCACGCTGATCGACGGGCTGGACCCGCAGCATGTCTTCAATGCGGCGCGCAATCTGGAGATCGCCAACTGGATTCTCAACTCGCGCAAGGCACCCGGTGGAAAGCCCTTGCTGCTATCGAATCAGATAGCGGAAGAGGGGCGCAATCTGAGCTTCGAGCGCGAGATGGGAAAGATCATCGGCCGTCTGGATCTGGTTGCGGATTACACCACCGAGCGCTACCGGCGCTCGGTCATCGGTTATGCGCAGGGACTGCTTGCCGGCCCGTTCATGCAGTTTTTGCCTGTTCGATAGAAGTTCTTCAAACCTCACAGAGCACGATGGTAGCAATCGCGGACGAGTCTTCCATGGCACGCACGGCATGGGGCATATTGGCTGGCAGATGCATGAGTTGTTTGGGGCCTAGTTCATGCACGGTCTGGCCGATGAGAACTTCGAGCCGACCTTCCAAGCATTGCAGGCTGACGCTGCCAGGTACGCGATGCGGTGGCAGCGACTGACCCGAGCGCAGCACGACGCGAATGACTTCCAGATCTTCCGCCTTGAAGAGCACGCTCGAGTGAGCGGCAGAAAGCCTGGCTCCGTAAGGAGCGATATCCAGAGCTTGGTGGGTGGGCGTGGAGTGGATATGGTCCATGACAGCACCTGAGCGAAAGCGGTAATAAGGCATTCTCCCCCGAGTGAGGCCTAAGTTCAATCACCGTTTTGTGACAGTGCTGTAGGGCATCAGGCCTTATCGCCTCGTTTCGTTGCTCGTCAGTGCTGGTCAGTGCGTATCACTGAGGTCCGGGTGCGACTGGCAGCTGTCATGCCAGGTGCCGTAGATTCTCGGCAGGCGTGGGGCTGAAGCCCGCTGCCGCGAATTCTGCAGCCCAGCGTTTCAGCAGGATCGAATAAGCGTTCAGGAAGAACTGTCGAGGGGCCTGAATCTGCCAGGCTGAGGGCAGGTAGAAGCAGTCGTCGTGGCTGTCTTCCAGTGGGGCTGCAAAGTCGTATTGCCGGCTTTGCAAGGCGGCTTGCAATGACCGGGTCAGCATCACTTTGTGCGTAGTGCTCCATGAAGCTTGCGCACAGCAGGGAAAGAAATAGTGATCGAACAGCAGCAGCAACTGCTGGGGATCATTGGGGTCATAGGCAGCGAGTTCCTGGCCCAGATACTCTTCCCGATCATAGATATCGAAGGGCGCCAGCAAAAGAGACGGGTCGGCATGGAACTCGATGTCGCTGCCGGGGTGCTTGAGAGGCTCGGCCATGGTCAGAGGAATACAGAAGAAACAAGGCGACAGTCTGCCATCGAGCGGTGCTTCGAACGCCGTATCTGCTCCAGCGATTCGCTCAAACTGAATGCCAGCGCCAGCAGTAGCTCGCGTGAATGGTTGATGGCGTTGCTCGTGGGGCATATGTATTGCTTGCAGGTGTCGGAGCCGCTGCCGCCACCTCAAGGGCCTAAGGGCTGAGGGCGCAGGTACAAATCCGGCTCATTTCTCCGTGCAGAGGGGAAGGCGAGGCGTCGTACGCAGCGGCTGGAATGTCTAGCTGGATGAATGATTCGTAAATCGAATCATTTATGCGGTTTAAACAATTGGACTTGAATGCTTGAACGCCTCAGCATGCACAGCAGGCACCGGATACAGGTGCCGCAGCCTGAACAAGGAGACAAGCATGAACAAGCGATTCTTACTGCGCGCCTGTGCGAGCGCAGGCCTGGCAGCCACCATGAGCATGGGCTTTGGCGGGGCGGTGCTGGCTCAGGAGAGCTATCCCGCAGCCCCCATCACGCTGGTGGTGCCGTTTGCCGCGGGCAGCGGCACCGATGCGGTGGCGCGCGTGGTGGCCAACAAGCTGGGCGAGCGACTCAAGCAGCCCGTGGTGGTGGACAACCGGGCCGGGGCCAATGCCCAGATTGCGGCCGCGCATGTGGTCAAGGCCAAGCCGGACGGCTATACGCTGTTCATGACCACCAACACCTCGCATTCGGCCAATCCCTGGCTGGTCAAGGGGCTCAAGTACGACCCCATCAAGGACTTCACGCCCGTGGCTCGCGTGGGCGAGCTGCCGTTTGCGCTGGTGGTCCATCCCTCGGTGCCGGCCAAGACCGTGGCCGAGCTGATTGCCTACGCCAGGTCGCATCCGGACAAGCTCTCCTACGGCACGCCCAACAGCACCTCGCTGGTGGCTTCGGAAACCTTCAAATACATCACGGGTACGCAGATCACTGGCGTGCCCTACAAATCCAGCCCGCAGGCATTGACCGATGTGATGGGCAACCAGATCCAGATGTATGTGGCCGACCTGGGCTCTGCCTGGGGCACGCTCAAGACCGAGCGCGTGCGCACGCTGGGTGTGACGGCCGCCAAGGGATCGCAGCTGCTGCCCAATGTGCCCGCCATCGGCAAGACACTGCCGGGCTTCGACATCACCTCGTGGAACGGCATCTTCGGCCCGGCCGGCATGCCCAAGGCCATTGCCGAGCGCATCAACAGCGAGCTGCAGCTCATCCTCAAGGACAAGGCCGTGCAGGAGCAACTGGCCCAGGTCGGTTTCGAAGTCTGGCCCACGGCCACGCCCGACGAGTTCGCGCTCTATGTGAAGGAGCAGCTCGCCAAATGGGGGCAGCTGGTCAAGCAGGCCGGCATCGAGGCGCAGTGAGATGACGAGCATGCACAGCGATAGCAGTCAGGCTGCAGGCCGCACAGCGGGCCCCTCAGCGGGTACTTCGGCCGGTCCATTGGCCGGCGTCAGGATCGTGGACATGACCTCGGTGATCATGGGGCCGTTTGCCACGCAGATTCTGGCCGCCCTGGGCGCCGATGTGATCAAGGTGGAGTCGCCCGAAGGCGACAACATGCGCCATGTAGGCCCCATGCGCAACCCCGGCATGGGCCCCATTTTTCTGCAGGCCAACCAGGGCAAGCGCTCCGTGGTGCTGGATCTCAAGCAGACCGCAGCGCGCCAGGCGCTGCTGCAACTGCTGGACGATGCCGATGTCTTTATCAGCAATGTGCGGCCCCAGGCCATGGCCCGGTTGGGGCTGGACTGGCAGACGCTGGAGCAGAGCCATCCGCGCCTGATTCATGTGAGCTGCTGCGGCTTCGATCAGGCCGGCCCCTATGCGGCCAGGCCGGCCTACGACGATCTGATCCAGGGGGCGACCGGCGTGCCCTGGCTGGCTCAGCAGTACGGCGGAGGCGAGCCGTCCTATGCGCCCATGACGCTGGGCGACCGGGTCACGGGCCTGCATGCGGTCTATGCGGTCACGGCTGCGCTTTATGCGCGCGAGAAGAGCGGCCAGGGGCAGGCGGTGGTCGTGCCCATGTTCGAGGCCATGACGCAGTTCATCCTGGGCGATCACATGGCCGGGCTGAGCTTCGAGCCGCCGCTGGGCGATGCCGGCTATGCGCGGCTGCTGACGCGCCATCGCAAGCCTTACCGCACCAGCGACGGTCATCTCTGCGTGCTGATCTACAACGACAAGCATTGGCACAGCTTCTTCAACGCCATAGGCCAGGGCGAGCGCATGCGCGAGCCCATGTTCGCCACCCACGGCCAGCGCGCGGCGAATATCGATGCGGTCTATGCCGAGGTGGCGAGCCTGATGCGCGAGCGCAGCACGGCCGAGTGGCGTGCGCTGCTCGATGCGGCCGACGTGCCGAATATGCCCATGGCCTCTCCCGAGGACTTGCTGGCCGATCCGCACCATGCAGCCACGGGCTTTGTGCGCGAGATCGAGCACCCCAGCGAGGGTCGGTTGCGCACCACGGCCAATCCCACGCAGTGGAGCGCCACCCCCCCGGACCGCGAGGCCAGCGCGGCACCGCAACTGGGCCAGCACACGCTGCAGGTGCTGCGCGAAGCGGGCCTGGGCGAGGCGCAGATCGCCGCACTGCAGGTCAGCGGTGGCTGCATGCAGGCTTCGTCATCCAAGGACCAAAGAGAGACAGACATATGCCCCGCTATCTGATCCGCGAGCAGGATGTACAGGGGTACAGCCCCGCCAACCACCACGGCACGGTGAACCGGCGCCTGGTCAGCCAGGCCAATGTCGGCGCCCAGCATATGGAAGTGGTGCTCGGAACGCTGGAAAAAGGCGGCGGTGCGCTGCCGCATGCCCACCCAGGCATGGAGCAGGCCTGTTATCTGCTGGACGGCACGGCCGAGGTGGAGGTGCAAAGCCAGGGTCAGACCGAGCGCTTTGCCATGCAGCCGGGCGACACCTGCTTCTTCCCGGAGGACTGCATGCATGTGTTTCGCGTCACCAGCGACCAGCCCGTGCGTCTGCTGGTCATCTACAGCCCGCCCTATGGCGAAAACCCCGCGCGCGTGCGCCGACCTGAGTGATTAAAAACAATAGCTGATAGCGCTTGTCAGACAGGCGTTTGAGGCGGATTTCATTGAAATTCAACTGATTGAGAGAAGTCGCCATGGATTTTTTATGGAGCGCCGAGCAGGAACAGATCCGGGAAGCCGTGCAGCGTGTCTGCACGCCTTTCGACGATGACTACTGGCTGAAGAAGGACAGGGATGGCGGCTTTCCGCACGACTTCCATCAGGCCCTGGCCGAAGCCGGCTGGCTGGGCATTGCCATGCCCGAGGAGTTCGGCGGCGCGGGACTGGGAATCACCGAAGCGGCGCTGATGATGCACACCATCTCGGCCACGGGGGCCGGCCTGTCGGGGGCCTCGGCCGTGCACATGAACATCTTCGGCCTGCATCCGGCCGTGGTCTTCGGCACGGACGAGCAAAGACAGCGCTGGCTGCCGCCGCTGATCGCGGGCCGGGACAAGGCCTGCTTCGGCGTGACCGAACCCAATGCCGGACTCAACACCCTCAAGCTGCAGACCCGTGCCGTGCGCGACGGCGATGTCTATGTGGTGCACGGGCAGAAGGTCTTCATCTCCACGGCCCAGGTGGCCAACAAGATATTGCTGCTGGCTCGCACCAGGCCCGTGGAGGAGTGCAAGGGTACCGAGGGCCTGTCGCTGTTCTACACCGACCTGGACCGCAGCCGCATCGCCGTGACCGAGATCGAGAAGATGGGCCGAAAATGCGTGGACACCAACCAGCTCTTCATCGACGGGCTGCGCATCCCGGTGCAGGACCGCATCGGCGAGGAGGGCAAGGGCTTTTCGTACATCCTGCACGGCCTCAATCCCGAGCGTATCCTGATCGCGGCCGAAGCTGTGGGCCTGGGCCGTGCGGCCCTGGCGCGCGCCACCCAGTACGCGAACGAACGCGTGGTCTTCGACCGGCCCATAGGCCAGAACCAGGGCGTGCAGCACCCGCTGGCCCAGGCCTGGATGGGGCTGGAGGCCGCACACCTGATGGTGCAGAAGGCCGCCTTCCTCTATGACAAGGGCCTGCCCTGCGGCGCTGAGGCCAATGCCGCCAAGTACCTGGCCGCCGAAGCCTGCGCCAAGGCCTGCGAGACCGCCATCTTCACGCATGGCGGCATGGGCTATGCCAAGGAGTTCCATGTGGAGCGCTATATGCGCGAGTCGTGGATTCCGCGCCTGGCGCCCGTGAGCCCGCAGCTCATCATGTGCTTTATTGCCGAGAAGGTTCTGGGCTTGCCCAAGTCCTATTGATCGGCCGAGCGGCAGGGGGGAGGTCAAGCAAACGAAGCGCTGCTGTTTTTGATAGCTACTTGCGCTTTCTGTGACTGGCCTAGAGGCTGATTTTTCTTGAAATCTGCGTTGCGGCTGCTTAGCAGCACGAGATGGTGAGCGAAGCTAATGACTTGCTTGGTTTGCTTGCAGAGAGCGGGTCTCGGCCCGCCAGCCGCCTCACTTTCTTGCTTGTGACGGAAGGCCGCCCCCAAGAAAGTAAGCAAAGAACACAGCCCCGCTGCCCCCGTCCCTGCGGCTGCGCCTGCGGGCGTGGGCACAAGAGGGCGAATCAAGATAGCTTCTTTGTTTCTTGATATCGGCTATCGCTTTTGAATAAGCGTTTGAGGTTGATCTCGTCACAACTCTTGCAGGCCGCCCGCATTCACCCGTGTGTCTGCGCCTGCGGCACGCGGTTCGGGCTGCGGGCAACGCTGCCGCAGGACAGCGTTGCATCGTGAACTGGCTTGCCGCCGCCTGTCTGAGCGAAGCGGCGTGCCGCGCAGCGAGCTGGGCGGCAGCGCAGATCGAATGGCATGACGCAGGTTTTCCCGGAGCGCAGCGCAGGGACGCAGATGGTCGGGTTGCGCTCTTGGCTTACTTTCTGGCAACAGAAAGTGAGTCGCCCGCCGGGGCGAAATCCCGGCGTGGCCGGCAAGGCCTCTGTCGTAAGCAACAAAGCAATGCTGTTTTGATAGCTACTTGCACTTTCTGTGATGGGGTTAGAGGCTGATCTGACTTGAAATTTTTACTGCGTCGGCCTGACAGCAGAAGTTGGTGACTGAAGCAAATGAACGGCCGGGTTTGCCACCAGCCGGGCGCGAAACCTCGGCTTCTGGTGGCATGGGGTATGGTCTTGGCCAAACTTTGCGAAACATGATGAAAACCCATTTGCTGCGTTACTTTGTGGTCCTGGCCGAAGAGCTGCACTTCGGCCGGGCCGCACAGCGCCTGTGCATCACCCAGCCGCCGCTGAGCATGGCGCTCAAGGCGCTGGAGCAGGATCTGGGCACGGTGCTCATGGAGCGCGATGCCAAGAACGTGAAACTCACGCCCGCAGGCGAGGCTTTCTTGCACGAGGCGCGCAAGGTGCTGGCCCAGCTCCAGCATGCGGCCGAGGTGGTGCGCGGCGTGGCCCAGGGCTTGCAAGGGCGGCTGGACATCGGCATCACGGGGTCCATGGTTTACCGGCAGGTGCCGGGGTTTTGCCGGGCCTTTCGCGCCGAGCGCCCGCTGGTCGAGCTATGCCTGCACGAGATGTCGACGCGCGACCAACTGCAGGCCATTGCCAGCGGGCAGATCGACTGTGGCTTTCTCAACATCGGCACGCCGCAGGACGATATACGCACGCTGTCCATAGGCGAGGAGCCTTTTGTCTGCTGCCTGCCCAGCGACCATGCGCTGGCCCAGCGCGGCGAAATCGATCTACGCGAACTGGCCCAGGACACTTTTGTGATGTTTGCGCGCGAGGTGGCTCCGGCCAACTACGACAACGTCATCGCCTGTCTGCAGCAGGCCGGCATCCATCCCCATACACGGCATGCCGCGCGCCAGTGGCTGACCGTCATGGCCCTGGTCTCGGCCGGGCAGGGAGTGGCCCTGGTGCCTGTCTGCATGCAGACCGTGGGCATGAACGGCGTGCGCTTTGCGGCGCTGCGCGGCAGCCGGGTGACCACGCCGGCCGTGCTGGCCTGGCGGCCACAGGGCATGCCGGCCGTGCTCGAGGCCTTTGTGGCCAGCGTGCAGAACCTGGTGGAAGCCGGACAGTCAGGACTCTCGAATGGAGTTCGCTAACCCCGGAGTCCGCGTTGCATGGTTTCCCTGGCAGTCACGGGCTGCGGTCCTGTGCCTCACCCGAACTGAATGCCCTGGGCCAGCGGCAGCTCGCGGGAATAGTTGATGGTGTTGGTCGTGCGGCGCATGTATTGCTTCCAGGCGTCGGAGCCGCTTTCGCGATCGCCACCAGTCTCTTTTTCGCCGCCAAAGGCGCCGCCGATTTCGGCACCGCTGGGCCCGATATTGACATTGGCCATGCCGCAATCCGAGCCAGCCGCGCTCAGGAACAGCTCCACCTCGCGCAGATCGTTGGAGAAGATGCAGGAGGACAGGCCCTGAGGCACATCGTTGTTGAGCGCAATGGCCTGCTCCAGCTCGTCGTAGCTCAGCACATAGAGCAGGGGGGCGAAGGTCTCGTGCCGCACGATGCCGGTCTGGGCCGGCATGTCCACAATGGCCGGAGCCACATAGAAGCCCTGGGGAAACTGCTGCTCCAGCTGGCGCTGGCCGCCCGTGAGCAAATGGCCGCCGTCTTTCAGCGCCTGACTCAGCGAGTGCTGCAGGGCTTCGAACGATGCCTGGTTGATCAGGGGGCCGACCAGGGTATCCGGCTGCAGCGGGTTGCCGATACGCAGACTGCGGTAGGCCGGCAGCAACCTGTCCAGCAGCGGCTGTTTGACATCGCGGTGCACGATCAGGCGGCGCAGCGAGGTGCAGCGCTGGCCGGCCGTGCCCACGGCGCTGAAGACAATGGCGCGCACGGCCAGATCCAGGTCGGCTGCCGGCGTGACCACCATGGCATTGTTGCCGCCCAGCTCCAGAATGCGCTTGCCAAAGCGCGCTGCCACCTTGGGTCCCACGGCGCGGCCCATGCGGCTCGATCCCGTGGCTGATATCAGCGCAATCCGGGGGCTGTCCACCAGGGCCTCGGCGACTGCCGCGCCGCCCAGCACGATCTGCGCCAGACCTGCTGGTGCGCGGTCGCCAAACCGGGCAATGGCGCGCTCCAGTGCCTTGAAGGTGGCGAGGCCCGATAGCGGCGCCTTGTCGGATGGCTTGAAGATCACCGGGTTGCCGCAGACCAGGGCAATCGCCGCGTTCCACGCAAACACGGCACTCGGAAAGTTGAAGGCCGTGATGACGGCCACCGGCCCCAGCGGGTGGTATTGCTCCATGATGCGGTGGCCGGGACGCTCGGAAACAATGGTCTTGCCGTGCAGCTGGCGCGACAGGCCCAGCGCAAATTCGCAGATGTCCACGCCTTCCTGCACCTCGCCCAGGCCCTCCTGAGCTATCTTGCCGACCTCGCAGGAAATCACATGGCCTATATCGGCCTTGGCGCTGCGCAACTCCTCGCCCCAGAGCCGCACCAGCTCGCCGCGCACCGGGGCGGGCACCAGACGCCATTGCTTGAAAGCCTGCACTGCGTGGTCTATGACCGGCGGGATCTGGGCACCGGGCAGGGCGGCCAGGCTGGCCAGTTCCGTGCCGTCGATGGGCGAGTGCACGCTGATGTCCTTGCCTGCAAGGGCCTGCAGCGCTATGCCGCAGCGGCTCAGCACGGTCTGGAAGTCGGTCGCGGAGATGGCAGTCATGGCATTCCCTCCTGATGGGTGTGAGATACAGGCCTCAGCCGAGCAGGCCGTCGAAGTAGGGGGCCACGCGGGTGCTTGAGAGTGCGGCCAGCGTGCATTGCTCCTGGCGCACAAAGCCTTGCTGGGGCAACTGGCCCGTGGCGAACAGCTCCACGGCGGCCAGCATGCCGGCCGAGGTCGTCAGCTCTATGGCCGTGCGCTGTCTGCCGCGCAGCGCCGCACCGAAGATGCGGGCACCGCGCGTCAGCTGCTCCAGCCGGCCAGCGCGCTTGCCGCTGGCCATGGCGGCTACCACCACCATGTCTTCGCGGCTGTGGGGCACCGCGCCTTCGAGCACCTGGCGCAGCAGATCGCGTCGCTCGATCAGGCGCAGGCCGTGCAACAGCAAATGCATGGCGTCGCGGTGGCCAGGGTGGCGTATGGTCTTGTAGTTGAGGTTGCGCACGCGGCCCTGCAGCGTCTCGCACAGCGTGCCCAGGCCGCCCGAGGTGTTGAAGGCCTCGAAGTTCTCGCCGTCCAGGATCAGCGGCTCGACCCCCTCCAGCGGCGGCACCAGCATGGGCTGTCCGTTGACGATGGTGTTGCAGGGCTTGCAGTATTCGTTGATGACGCCGTCCACGCTCCAGGTGAAGTGGTAGCGCAGCGCATTCGTCGCATGGCGCGTGAGCGCGCCCACGCGCAGCTGCAGATCGAACAGCTCGTCGAACTGCTGGGCCAGATGGCCGCCCAGCATGCCGATCAGACCCGGTGCCAGTCCGCATTGCGGCATCAGTACCGAGCGCGCCTGCGTCGCCATGTCCTGTATGGCACGCATGGCCGCCACATCCTCGGTCAGATCGAAGTAATGCACGCCCTGCCGCGCCGCAGCCCGGGCCACGCGCTCGGCACAGAAGAAAGGCAGGGCATTGATGACCAGCGAGTGCTGCTGCAGCGCGCGGCTCAGTGCCGCATCGTCGTCGATGTCCAGCTGCAGGGGGCGGATCTGCGGGTCGTTGCCGGGCGGGGGCTGCATATCGGCCAGCGTGACGGTGGCTTCATGCAGCTCGGCAGCCATGTCGGCGATCGTTGAGCCGATCTTGCCGGCGCCGAGGATGAGAATGTTCTGTCCAGTCAGCTTCATCATGGAGAACTCCTTGAGAGCAACGCAGCGATCACTTCCTCTGGGGCCATCTTAAACACAGGGCAGCGATTTGCACCACCGTGGCAAGCGTCAGCAGGAGTCGATTTGCGTGGGCAGACAAGGAGTCTTCAGCAGGAGCCGTCCGCTTCGGAAAGAATGGCTGTCAGCGCTTGCTGGATCGGTGCTGACAGCTTGACAGGCTTCAAGCCCGGAGGCCAGCTGTGATATCCGCTGCAGCATAGCGGGGTCAGCTGGCCGGTGACCGGGTCTGGTGGTTAGTGGTTGTGCAGCACGATGGTGATCAGGGCCGAGGAGTCGAGCTCGCCCTCGACCTCATGCATGGCTTGGGCGGGCAAAAACAGCAACTGCCCCGCGCTCAGTGTCTGGCGGCTTGCGCCCTGGATGACGGCGAGCCGTCCCTCCAGACATTGAATCGTCAGTTCGCCCTGCAACTGATGCGCAGGCAGGCGCTTGCCTGCCATCAACACCAGACGGATCACTTCCAGGGTGTCGGACTTGAACAGTGCAGCGGTCTTCTGGTTTCCCAGCGAAGTGCCGTAGGGCTGCACTTCGACCGGAACCCCGGGTTGGGCGTGGGGCAGGGCCATGGTCTCAGGCCTTTTTCTGCAGCATCTTGATGATGCTGGAAAAGTCTTCGCCGCCATGGCCGGACAGGCTGTGCGCTGCATAGATGGAGCGCGCCATGCCGCCCAGCGGCGTGCTGGCGCGGTTGGCCGTGGCGTTGTCCTGCGCCAGGCCCAGATCCTTGAGCATCAGGTCCGTGCCGAAGCCGCCTGCATAGCCCTTGCTGGCCGGTGCGTTCTCGTGTACGCCGGGGAAGGGGTTGTATTTTTCCAGGGCCCAGTTGCCGCCCGAGCTGCGGCGCATGATTTCGGACAGCACCTTGGGGTCCAGACCGTTGGCCACGCCCAGGGCGATTGCTTCGCTGGTGCCCACCATCAGAATGCCCAGCAGCATGTTGTTGCAGATCTTGGCCGTCTGGCCCGCGCCGACACCGCCAGCGTGGAAGATATTGGCGCCCATTTTTTCCAGCAATGGCTGGGCGCGTGCCAGTTGCGCGTCGCTGCCGCCCACCATGAAGGTCAGCGTGCCGGCAATTGCACCGCCGGTGCCACCCGAGACCGGGGCGTCGATGAAGTCTATGCCCGCTGCTTGGGCCGCCTTGGCCACCTTCTGGCTGGTGGCCGCGGCGATGGTGGAGCTGTCGATGACCAGCGTGCCCTTGGCGATGTGCGCGAGCAGACCGGCCGCGCCGTCGCGGCCCAGGAACAGGCTCTCTACATGCTGGCTGGCGGGCAGCATGGTGATGACGGCTTCGGCGCCTTGCACGGCTTCCTGGGCACTGGAGGCCGCCTGTGCTCCGGCGGCCACGACCTTGGCGATGGCCTCCTGGCTCAGGTCGAAGGCTTTGACACTGTGGCCGGCCTTGGCCAGATTGACGGCCATGGGGGCACCCATATTGCCCAGACCGATGAAAGCGATTTGCATGTCTGTCTCCTTGCTGTTATTGAATTAATAGCGTCTAGCGCTTTATCCATAAGCGATTGATTGGTTTTTCGCTTAATTCTTGAGAATGGCACCCTTGTCGGCGAGCAGGCTGCGCAAGATGCTGCGATGACAATGCGCCTCGTCGTCGCAGTAGCAGCCCAGGGAAAAGGCGGAGCTGTGCGACAAGGCTGCGAGCAGGCCCAGGGTGCGATCGGCGGCGGGCTCGGCCAGCTGCTTGCGAAACTGCTTTTCAAACTGCTTCCAGAGCTTGTCGGCCTGTGCCTCCTGACCGGCCGTGCGCAGCTTGATGGCCTCCAGGGCCTGCTGCATCAGCTCCACCTCGGGCGAGAGCTCGGGATACCAGCAGTCGTAGTAGTTGCGGCTTGCGAACTCGGCCTTGGGCACGCCGCGCGGCGGTCTGCGCACCGTACCTATGCGCAGGCCCTCGTCGGGGGCGCGTTCGCTGCCTAGCTGGACTATGCGTATGGCCATGAGGTCAGTCCTTTGTGCTTATTCGCTGTCGAAAATAGGATGTTTTCTGGGGGCGTCGGCATCAACCGGTTTCGGGGCAGCCCTGGTACGCTTGCGCCCGCTGCTGGTGCCCTGACCGGCAGGGCTTTTTCCATCGCCCGGCTTCTTGCTATCGGTCTCGCTGCTGGCCTTGCTGCCGGTCTTGCGTTTTGGCGTGGCCTTTGCCAGCGGGTTGAAGGCCAGGGCCTCACCTATCCAGTACAGCCATTGATCGCGCCTGGCATAGGCCGTGGGGCCGACGAGAAAGTAGCCGTCCATCAGTCCGCGCGAGGACAGCGGGCGCACTCCAGGCATCTCCGCAATCTGCGCATGACTGGCGGGGGGCAGGCGCACCAGCAACTCGTCGTTTTCCACGCCCAGGCACATCTTGCCGTCGACCATGAACACATGGCAGCCGAACATGGTTTTCTCTTCCACGGCTGTGCAATCCTGCAGCGCATCGCGCACGGCATCTATGAGCTGCAGGGTTTCAGGGGCGATGGGCTTGGCGGGCATGACGATCCTTGCGTTGCGTGATGGCAGCAGCTTAGCGAATGACCTCCGGAGCATCGCCCTCAAGCATGCGCCTGGCAATGATGACGCGCATGATTTCGTTCGTGCCTTCCAGAATCTGGTGCACGCGGGCATCGCGCATCAGGCGCTCCAGCGGGTATTCGCGGATATAGCCATAACCGCCATGCAGCTGCAGGGCCTCGTTGCAGACCATGAAGCCGGCATCGGTGGCAAAGCGCTTGGCCATGGCGCAGTAGGTCGAGGCATCGCGCGCACCGGCATCCAGCTTGGAGGCCGCCAGACGCACCATCTGCCGCGCCGCGACCAGCTCGGTCGCCATGTCGGCGAGCTTGAACTGCAAGGCCTGAAAGCTGGCAATGGCCTTGCCGAACTGCTTGCGCTCCTGCATGTAGCTTTGTGCCTGGGTCAGTGCCCCCTGGGCCGCGCCCACCGAGCAGGTGGCGATATTGATGCGCCCGCCGTCCAGTCCCTTCATGGCGATCTTGAAGCCTTCGCCCTCGCGGCCCAGCAGGTTGTGCGCGGGAATGCGCACATTGTCGAAGCTGATGACGCGCGTGGGCTGGCTGTTCCAGCCCATCTTCTCTTCCTTTTTGCCATAGCTCACGCCGGCCGCATCGGCAGGCACGGCAAAGGCCGAGATGCCCGAAGCCCCGGAGCCGGCGTCGCCGGTTCTTGCCATCAGCACCAGCACATCGGTGCTGCCCGCGCCGCTGATGAAGGCTTTGCTGCCGTTGACGATGTACTCGTTGCCGACCAGTTCGGCCCGGGTCTTGAGCGAGGCCGCATCCGAGCCTGCGCCGGGCTCGGTCAGGCAGTAGCTGGCCAGCTTGCTGCCGCTGGTGAGCTGCTCGCCCCATTCGGCGCGCACGGCATCGGTAGCCCAGGTGCCCAGCATCCAGGTCGCCATATTGTGGATGGTGATGAAGGCCGTGGTCGATGGATCGACGGCCGCCATTTCTTCGAATACCAGCGTTGCATCAAGTCGTGGCAGGGCCAGGCCGCCAATGCTTTCCGGAGCATAGAGGCCGCAGAAGCCCAGCTCGCCGGCCTTGGCAATCGCCTCGCGCGGAAAGATGTGCTCGCGGTCCCACTCGGCCGCATGCGGAGCCAGCTCGGCTTGCGCAAAAGCACGGGCGGTATCGGCAAAAGCGCGTTGATCTTCGCTGAGTTCAAAGTCCATTTCATGTCTCCTTTTTTGTTCTATTCGTCTTCTGGCCCCTGACGGCTTTGCCGATCAGTCCGGCGGCCCCTGGTGCAGCCAGCGCTTGAGCACCGCATCGCGGGCCGTGATCTGCTGCACCAGACAGCGGTGGTAGCGGCTGGGCCAGTCGGGCTGCGCTTCAAAGGCCTTGGTGGCCTGCTTGCACTGGGTAATGCGCTGGCGGCTCCATTCGCCTTGCTCCTTGCGCAGGGCGGGGCGCTCATGGGCCGATAGCGCGCGCATCACATCGCCGTAGAGAATCTGGTGGTCGGTGTCGGCTTGTTGGAAATCCTTGATGGCGCAGGCATTGGTCTGGGCCGTGGTGCCGCCAGGCACGCAGTCGGCTCCGGCCTGGGCCAGTGCGTGCTGGCTCAAGCTTGCTGCAATAAAAAGAGCAGCAAGCGATTTGGTGTCAATGGTCGCAGGCCGCAGTTGCCTGAATTTCTGAATGCGGATCGTCATGCCCGCATCATCGCAGCCCGGGCTGGTCTGCTGGCGCAAGTGATATGGGTTTGCCCGGTTCATGGCTGCTTTTCACCCTGTGCGTTCTTTGCCAGCGGATACCACTGGTTCTTGAAGGCCTTGACCCGGCCCAGGGCCATGCCGATGCGGCAAGCAGCCATGTCTTCTGCCTCATGGACATAGCCATTGGGCTGGCAGCGCCGGTCGCGCTCCTGGGTCCAGTCGTCCTGTTCGGTTTGCAGGGCCTGGGCGTTGGCCTGCGGCAGCTGGCGCTGCAGGTATAGGTAAAGTACCTGCATGCCCCGTTCCAGGACCTGGGCCTGTTGCTCAAGGCAGGCAAGAGACAGTGGCTGATCTGAAGGGCAGTGCAATGGGGCCGGCTCGCTGTCCTGGGCCGATGCCGCAGGCAGATGGGCAATCAGCAGGCTGCCGGCAGCCAGGGCGCACAGACGGGCCAGCCGCCGTGCTGGGCGGTGAGACGTGTTTGCGGCTCGGCGCAGTGGTGAGGAGCGTGACAATTCTTGAGCGTACATGCCTGCCATCATCGGCAAAGCCGCACAGCGCAGCCCGGGCCTGGCAAGAGGCAGGGCTGCACTGTCGGGTTTCATGGCCGGCTTACTTCAGGCTGATGGTGGTGTTCACGCCGTGGCTGGTCGTGCTGTCGTCGAACCAGCGCGCCGTGATGGTCTTGGTCTGGGTGTAGAACATGACCACCTGCTTGCCGTAGGGGCCCAGGTCGCCCAGCTTGGAGGCACGGCTGCCCGTGAACGAGAACAGCGGCACGGGCACGGGGATGGGCACATTGATGCCGACCTGGCCCACATCGATCTCTTCCTGGAACTTGCGCGCGGCCGCACCCGATTGGGTGAAGATGGCCGTGCCGTTGCCATTGGGGTTGGCGTTGATGAACTCGATGGCCTGATCGATGTCCTCGGCAGCGACCAGACACAGCACGGGGCCGAAGATTTCCTGCTCGTAGATGCTCATGCCGGGCTTGACGCCGCTGAAGATGGTGGGGCCGACAAAATTGCCCTTGGCATAGGCGGCCACCTCGGGTTTGCGACCATCCAGCTCCAGCGTGGCGCCATCGGCCAGGCCCCGTTCGATCAGGCCTTCGACACGCGACAGGGCCGCACAGCTCACCAGGGGGCCGACATCGGTGCCGGGCTCGGTGCCGCCATTGACCTTGAGGGTCTTGGACTTGGCCACCAGATCTGGAATCCAGTTGCGGGCTTCTCCCACCAGAACGGCCACGGAAACCGCCATGCAACGCTGGCCGGCCGCACCGAAGGCGGCGCCCAGCAGGGCATTGAGCGACTGCTCCTTGTTGGCGTCGGGCATGACGATGGCGTGATTCTTGGCGCCCATCATGCATTGCACGCGCTTGCCGTTGAGGCTGGCCCGGTTGTAGACATGGGTGCCGACCTTGGTCGAGCCCACGAAGCTGATGGCCTTGATGTCGGGGTGGTCGCAGATGGCGTTGACCACGTCCTCGCCGCCGTGGATGACGTTGAGCACGCCAGGGGGCACGCCAGCTTCCAGTGCCAGCTCGGCCAGACGCATGGTGACGATGGGGTCCTGCTCGGAGGGCTTGAGGATGAAGGTATTGCCCGTGGCGATCGCCATGGGGAACATCCACAGCGGAATCATGGCTGGGAAGTTGAAGGGCGTGATGCCTGCACACACGCCCAGCGGCTGGTTCAGCGTATAGGTATCGACACCGTTGGCCACATTGTTGGCCAGCTCGCCCAGCTGCAGATTGCCGATGCTGGCCGCGTGCTCCACGACTTCCAGGCCGCGGAAGACATCGCCCTCGGCGTCGGGCAGGGTCTTGCCCTGTTCGGCCGTCAGCAGGGCGGCCAGCTCCTTCATGTTTTCGCGGATCAGCTGCTGCAGCTTCAGAAAGATGCGGGCGCGTGCGCCGATGGGGGTCTTCTTCCAGGTCTTGAACGCCTGCTTGGCATTGGCCACGGCGGCGTTGACCTCGTCGGGCGTGGCGAACGGTACGCGCGCCAGCACTTCCTGCGTCGCGGGGTTGACCACATCGCGCCATTGGGTGGTTTTGGATTCGACCATCTGCCCGTTGATGAGCAGCTTGACCGTGGGCGCCAGAACCTTGGCGGAAGTCGGTGCGTTCATGAGGTGTCTCCGTTGGTGAATTCGTTCCTCATGGTATGTGTGCGGATTTGCTGTAGCAATAGCAAACACTGCACATAGGGTGTGCAAATGTGCACAAGTGGATGCTATGTCTGCCGGCGCTTTGGAGCTTGTCGTGCAGGCATGGCTGCAGTACCTGCGGCGGCAAAATGCAAAAGGGCCCACTGGGGCCCTTTTGCCGTTCTCAGGTGCTCTTAGAGCTCGCTGAACATCTCGTCAAAGGCTTCGCTCGCGAAGTCGTTGCGCCAGGCCTTGTCCTTGTCCTTGGGCACCATGCCCAGGGAGAGTACGCCCTCGTAGGTGTAGCTGGCGGGGGCTGAGTATGCAGCTTGCAGCTTCTTGAGTTCGCCCTGCACCTGATCCAGGCTGAGCTTGTTGCGCACCATGCGTTGAATGCCCTCGGCCCAGGTCTCGGGGGTCTTGACCAGTTGGCAGCTGAACTTCACCTCGGTATTGAGCACGCCATGCTTGTCGAGCTTGGGCTTGGTGGCCGAGACGGTCTTGCACTGCGATTGCTGGCGCGCCTTTTGCACCGTGCTCATCAGGCTTTCCACGGGCGCACGCAGGGCGTTGCGCTGCGCCTCGGGGAACAGGGGCAGGGCCACGTCGGTGACTTCACGCGGGAAGTCCTTGTCGGCTTGCTTGAGTTCGGCGGCGTTGGCGTAGTCCGCGCTGCGGCCCGATCGCAGGCGGTCCGGGCGCAGATAGTCATTGAGCTGGCTGATAGCCTGCTCGTCGTGATTGACCAGGGTGCGGATGTACAGCTCGGCAGCAGCAATGGGCGAAGGCGGCTCGGCCGCCTGCGAAGCTGCGGCCAGGGGCAGCAGCAAAAAAGCGATGGCAGTCTTGATGGAATTGTTCATCTTTTTATAACGATTTAAAGGGGCTGAATCACGTGGAGTCACGTGAAAACAGCATGGAGGCCCTGGCAGGCAGGCGGCGCTGCGGCTTGGGCGGGAAGCTGCCGAACAGCCCTGACGCTTGTCAGCGGGGGCTCATGGCATACGGGCGCTCTAGAGATGGGATGGAAGTCCGGAGAAACGCCTCGCAATAAGTGTAACCCCGGGTTGAGGTCGTTTTCTGCACGCCTTTGGAGCTCTGCTGTCTAGGTGCGGCCTTCTTGATCTGGAGCGAGGCGGGTCGTCGCGTCAATGAAAAAAGCCCCGTGCAGGCTGTGCTGACGGGGCTTTGCCGACTGTGGGCGTATGTCTGTGCCGTGATCTATTTGATGGCCTCAGGCGGCTCTCAATCCAAGCTGATCTGGGCTTTCTCAATCAGCAGCTTGTATTGCTCGGACTTCTTCTTGGCAAATTGCTGCATCTCGGGCACGGTGAAGCTCATGGACTGGAAGGCGAAGGTGGAGAACTTCTCTTTGACCTGCGGGTCCTGGAGCACGGCCACCACATCGCTGCGGATCTTGTCGCGCAAGGCGGCATCCACGCCCTTGGGGCTGAGCAGGGAGACAAAGGAGTTCACATCCAGCTCGGCGGGGCCGCCGGCTTCGGCGACCGTGGGCACGTCGGGCATTTGCGCAATGCGCTTGGGTGCGGCCACAGCCAGATAGCGGATCTTGCCGCTTTTGTAGATGCCCTGGCTGGAGGGCAGGCTGGCAAAGCTCCAGGTCGGGTCGCCGTTGGCGACCGAGGTGAACAGTTGGCTGACCTCGCGGTATGGCACATGGGTCATCTTGCTGCCCGTCAGATAGTCCAGCCATTCGCCGCCCAGATGGCCGGGGCTGCCCACGCCCCAGGAGCCATAGCTGATCTTGCCGGGCTCGGCCTTGGCGGACTTGATCAGATCGCCCATGTTCTTCCACGGTGAATTCGTGGGCACGGCCACAAAGAACGGAGTCAGGAACAGCGGGGCCACGGGGTCGAAGTGGCTCAGCGTGTTGAAGTTCTTGTTCTTGTAGAGATAGGGCAGGGCCGAGATATGTTCGCTGTCCAGTTGCAGCAGGGTATAGCCATCGGGCTTGGCGCGGCGCGCGTACTCGATGGCGACAAAGCCGCCGCCACCGGGGCGGTTGTCCACGGTCACGCCCTGTTTCCAGCGCTGGGCCAGCTTTTCGCCCACGATGCGCAGCACGGCATCGGGGCCGCTGCCCACGGCAAAGGCCGTGACCACGGTCACGGGGCGGTTGGGATAGCTGGAGGCATCACCCTGGGCCAGCGCCTGGCCGGCTGCGACCAGCAGCGCCGCTGCGGAAATTATTGTTTTGATAGCTGTTTGCGTAGGTGTGGATTGGGTTTTGTGCTGATGTTGCTCGTATTTCACAGTTTGTCTCCGGTGGGTGTTTTTAGGGACTGCAGAGCGTTGCTGGGCAGCCGCGTTTGGGCGCGGCTGCACGGGAAGGGTCTATTGCGGGGCGTCGGGCTGGGCCAGAGGCGCTGCCTGGGCAAAGGCGGGCAGGGCGCTGCAAGCCGCATCGACGGCACTGATCAGCGGCCAGCGGGCCAGATCCACGCCAAAGCGGCGTGCGCTCTCGACCTGCGGAATCAGATAGACGTCGGCCAGGCCGGGGGCCTTGCCGAAGCAGAAGCTGCCGCGTGTGTCGTCCTGTGCCAGCAAGGCTTCGATGGCGTCAAAGCCGGCCGTGATCCAGGTGGCGCACCAGGCGTTGATGGCGGCCTCGTCGGCACCGAGCTGCTGGCGCAGGGTCTGCAGGATGCGGCGGTTGTTGATGGGGTGCACATCACAGCCCACGATGGCCGCCAGGGCGCGCACATGGGCGCGTGCCTCGGGACCGGCAGGCAGCAGCGCGGGCTCGGGGTAGCGCTCTTCCAGCCATTCGATGATGGCCGGCGACTGGATCAGCGTCTCGCCGCTGTCCAGCGTCAGCGCGGGCACCAGACCTTGCGGGTTGATGCGCTTGAACGGTGCTTCGGCCTGTTCGTCCACACGCAGATCGACAGGGAGGTAGTCGGGCGTGAGGCCCTTGAGATTGAGGGCGATGCGCAGGCGGTGCGAGGTGCCACTGCGAAAAAAGCTGTAGAGCTTCATGGTCTGCGCGCCTTACTCGGGCTGGCCCACGTTCAGGGCAATCTCACCCACGCCTTCCACGCGGCCTGTGATCCGGTCGCCGGGCAGCACGGCACCCACGCCTTCGGGCGTACCGGTGTAGATCAGATCGCCGGCTTGCAGGTGATAGAACAGCGACAGGTCGGCAATGATTTCGCGGATATTCCAGATCAGCTTGTTCACATCGGACTGCTGTTTGACCTGACCGTTGACGCTCAGCTCGATCAGTCCGGACTCGATCACCTTGCCGGCCATGGGCACGACTTCGCTGGCCACGGAGGACTGCTCCACATCCTTGCCCAGATCCCAGGGACGTCCCTTGTCGCGTGCCACCAGTTGCAGATCGCGGCGCGTCATGTCGAGGCCGCAGGCATAGCCATAGATGTACTCATGGGCTTGGTCGGCAGGAATGCGAAATCCCGGCTTGCCGATGACCACGACCAGCTCCATCTCGAAGTGGTAGTTGCTGGTCTCGGGGGGATAGGTCACGGTGGCGCCCGATTCGGTCAGGGTCTGCGGGGCCTTGGTGAAATAGAAGGGGCGCTCGACGCTTTTGTCCACGGGACGGCCCATCTCCACCGCGTGGGCATGGTAGTTGCGGCCCACAAAGAACAGGCGGTTGACGGGCAGGCGCTGCTCGCTGCCGCGCACGGGCAGGGATTGCACGGGGGATGGTGCCCAGAGATAGTTGGCTTGGGTCATGTGTGATTCCTGATGGGTATCGGTGACTAGGTGCTTGAAAAAGACGCGTTCCATGTGTGAGACAGCCGGCAAGGGCCTGGGCGGCCCCGCAGCAAAGGCTGTCTCCCCTTGAGGGGAAGACGCGAAGCGGCTCAGGGGGTATCCACCCGGTACGCGTGGACGGCCTCGAAAATCGGCGTATCGGCAAAACGGAACAGATCCAGCTGCGCCTGGTCGGCATCGCATTGCGCGCTGAACAGCTGCCAGGAGGGCACGACAAACATGTCGCCGCGCCGCACCTGCCATTGGCGCTCGCCCACGGTCACCGTTCCCTGGCCGTCAAAGACCTGGAAGACGGCAGAGCCCACTTCGCGCTTTGGCCGGGTGCTGGCGCCGCAAGCCACGCGGTGCATTTCGCAGCGTATGGTGGGCAGCACGTCGCGGCCATTGCTGGGGTTGGTGTAGCGCACGGCGGCATGGCCGG
The DNA here is from genome assembly GCF_002157685.2 of Comamonas thiooxydans. Lineage (NCBI taxonomy): Bacteria > Pseudomonadati > Pseudomonadota > Betaproteobacteria > Burkholderiales > Comamonadaceae > Comamonas > Comamonas thiooxydans. Next base: position 3,562,124 of record NZ_AP026738.1, on the reverse strand, counting down.
GGCTGACGGTGGCGGCATGGCCTTCGGCTTCAAGCGCCAGTTGCTCGCTCAGCGCGCGGTCGGTATCCACCCAGCGGTAGGCCAGCAAAGGCGTGCTCGGACTGCTCTGCAGATGCGCCACAGGGCTCAGTCCAGGGTGGCCCCAGAGGCGCTCGGAGCGCGAGAACTCGGGCGTGGCACGCTCCTCGGGGTCCAGATGCAGGCGGCCATGCTCGAAGAACTGGGACTCGGTGTAGTAGGCAAACGGAATATCCAGCCCGTCTATCCAGGCCATGGGCTGGGTGGCCGCATTGTGGTGGGCGTGCCAGTTCCAGCCGCCCTGGGGCAGAAAGTCGCCGCGCGACATGCGGATCGAGTCGCCGTTGACCACGGTCCACACGCCTTCGCCTTCGACCACAAAGCGGAAGGCATGCTGAGTGTGGCGGTGCTCGGGCGCATCTTCGCCGGGCATCAGGTACTGGATGGCGGCCCACAGCGTGGGCGTGGCAAACGGGCGGCCGCCCAGCGCCGGATTGGCCAGGGCAATCGCGCGGCGCTCGCCGCCCCGGCCAACGGGGACGATGCGACCGGCTTCGTCCGCCAGCTTGAGCAGATTGTCCCAGCGCCACAGATGGGCGGCGGCCTGGCTTTTTGGGTGAGCAGGCATCAGGCCGCCAATTTCCGTCCACAGCGGCACCAGCATTTCCTGCTCGAAACCTCGGTACAGCTGCGCAAGCGCTGCTGTTGGCTCGGGTTGGCCGGGGGCGTCGCGGGCCGTGAGCTTGACCGGTGAGGGCTGGGCTTGCGCAAGGCTCATGGTTTGTCTCTTTCTTTGGGATCTGCTTGGCAGTGCGTTGCAGCCTGGTCTGGCGGCTTGCGGCCTGGAATGGGGTCAAAGAGAGGCTGTGAATCAAATAAACAGCACACTGATGATTAGCATAATGTTGATCTGCGTCAGCGATGATTGGGTTAAACCCGGTAGCAGGCTTGGCTCGAATCGGGGCGGCAGTCGTGCGAATATCGGGGTCTTTCAGTCATGGCCCTTCAACTGCCGTACGGCAGGGCGGCCCGGCTTCGGCCACCCAAGACATGCAATACCAACCCGCAGAACTAGAAAACTATCCCGGCTATCACATCCGCAGGCTGCAGCAGATCGCAGTAGCCGTGTTCATGGAAGAGACCGAGGAATTCGGCGTGACGCCCGTGCAATACGCGGCCCTGTCGGCCGTGCTGCGTCAGCCGGGCATCGACCAGCGCACACTGGCACGCAATATCGGCTTCGACACATCCACCATAGGCAGCGTGATCGACCGCCTGGAAGCACGCGGCCTGATGGCGCGCAACGCCAGCCCTGCGGACCGACGCGTGCGTTTGCTGAGTCTGACCGAAGAGGGGCGCAGCTTGCTGGTGGCCGCCGAGCCTTCGGTGCTGCGCGCTCAGCGCCGCATGCTGGAGCCTCTTCCTGACGACAAACGGGCGCAGTTCATGGAAATGCTGTCGCTGCTGATTCACGAGAACGACGAGTTCGCGCGCGCGCCGAGCGCGGTGGCCCAGCGTAGTGCCGAACGCAAGCGCAGTGCTGCCGTCAAGGCGGTCAAGGGCCTCACGGGCAAGGTGCAGGGCAGCGTGAACGACTGAACCACGGATCGCAAGGAAAGACATTGGACTGGGACCATCTGCGTTTTTTTGGCGAACTGGCGCGCAGCGGCAGCATGGCGGCGGCTGCGCGGCGCATGGGAGTCGAGCACACCACGGTGTCGCGGCGCATTCAAGCGCTGGAAAAGCAGCTCGGTGCCGTACTGTTTGCGCGTGAAGGCGGCCAGTGGCGGCTGACCGAAGCCGGGCGGCAGTTGCAGGAAGTGACCAACACCATGCAAAGCGCGGTCGACGGGCTGGAGCGGGGCCCTCTGGCGCATGCAGCAACCGCCGAAGGGCTGGCCGGTCTGGTGCGGGTGGGGGCCACCGAAGGCTTTGGCACGCAGATGCTGGCCTCCGAGCTCGCCAGGCTCACGTTGCGCTATCCGCTGCTCAGCGTGGACCTGCTGGCGCTGCCGCGCATGCTGCATTTGTCCAGCCGCGAGGCCGATATCGTCATCTCGTTGGAGCGGCCCAAGCGCGGCTCTGTCGTCGTCACCAAGCTGACCGACTACCGGCTCTATCTGTACGGCCAGCGTGAATATCTGGCGCGCAAGCCATTGGTGGCCAGAACCGAGGATCTGCGCCACCACAGCTTTGTGCACTATGTGGACGATCTGCTGTTCACGCGCGAGCTGCAACTGCTGGATACCTTGCACCGGCCCGAACGTTTTGCGCTGCGCAGTACCAGCATCACCGCGCAATATGAGGCCGTGCGCGCCGGCGCCGGTCTTGCCGTGCTGCCCGCATTTGTGGCCGACAGGGACCCGATACTGAGCCGTGTATTGCCTGAGCAGGCCTGTTTTACCCGCACCTTCTGGATGAGCATGCCTGTGGAGTCGCGACAGATTCCGCGCATAGCCACGACCTGGAGCTTTCTGCGCGATGCCGTGCAAGGCATGCAGAAGCTGCTGTTGCCGGATGCATGATTTTTGATGGCGTCTTGCTCTTCATGGGGGGCGATCTGACTTCTGCTTTGGCCCTGCATCTTGCGCAGCATGGAGGCTGATCCGCCCTGCCAGACCAGTTGGGAGCTAGTCATGAAAAGCTCTGAGCGCCAATGGATGCCGCCGCCATCGCCTTGATAACAGCGCAGATTGCACGCATATACTGGTCCGACCGGATGACTCGGAGCCTGCGGCAAGGTTTGGCCTATATCTGCCTCTGCCGCGCGTAGTGCTATGACCAGAGCGTATGGCTGCCAGTCTCCTTGCGCTGATTTTCAAGAAAGCAAAGCATGATCGTCACAACCACTCCCTCCATCGAAGGCAAACGCATCACCCGTTATTGCGGCGTGGTGGCGGGCGAGGCCATTCTGGGCGCCAATGTGTTCAAGGACTTCTTTGCCGGAATTCGCGACATCGTGGGTGGACGTTCTGGAACCTACGAACGCGAGCTGCAAAAAGCGCGTGAAATTGCCCTCAAGGAACTGGAGCAACGCGCTGCCGAGGCGGGAGCCAATGCGGTGGTCGGCGTGGACCTTGATTTCGAGGTGCTGGGGCAGGGCAATGGCATGCTCATGGTGTCGGCCAGCGGCACGGCTGTCGTTGTGGAATAGGCAGCCAACGACTGAGCTGGCTTGACGCCAGGAAGGCTGCTGACCTATTCCATGTGCAATTGCACATTTTTAGACTACTTCGAAATTTATAGCGAAAAGTCGTTGTAGAATTCGTTTCATCGTAGGGGAGTCGCCAAGCTGGTTAAGGCACTGGATTTTGATTCCAGCATGCGAAGGTTCGAATCCTTCCTCCCCTGCCAAAAAATCAAAACCCTGCTCATTGCAATGAGCAGGGTTTTTTGTTTGTGTGCTTGGAAGGCATGCAAGCGAGCCCAAAGCTTTCAGTCATGCGCGCTTGAGGCACTCAGGTTACGTTATCGCGCAGCCAGCCTTGCTGGGCAGCGACAAGGTCGCAGCCTTCGATAATTGGAGGCAGCTTGCAGTCTGATGGGCTCAGGCTTTGCCGAAAGCGACGCACCAGGCCAAAGAATGCATAAGGGTAAGTACTTGCATTTCGCAGATATTTGCGGCAAACCAGCCAAACTTACCGAGTGTTTTCGCCGTATCGTCGGTGGCATCGATGAGCGCGGGAAAACAACCATTAGACTCTTCGCTCTTTTGTGTCGCTGTTACTCGGTGAGCGCACTTGGGTCCTTGTAACGAGTTTGACCACTCGCCCACAACAGAGATCTGGTTTTGGCCAGAGTCACTCTGACGTACCGCAGTGCGCCCTTGCCATGGTCACAAGCGCAGGCAAGTGCAGATATGTTGATATATCTTGCCTGATTGAAACAAATGTATACAGATTTGCCATCTGAAAAGACAAGCTCACTACCAGGCTGGGTTAGCTGACACAATGATTGGTTGTTGGGTGTCGCTGAGGTTCGCTCCACGCGTTTGACTGAGGTCGAACAGCAACAGAAGTCGCTCGGCACAAGGCATGGCTGCAGGTGGTGGCAGAGAGTTCTTGGGGTTTGTGTTTAACGCAGCGTTTGCGTAAGTGCACGGCAAGATTTGGATAGACAAGGTATGGAATATCGACTGGATGAAACGGACCGCCAGCTGCTGCGCCTGCTGCAGACCAATGCGCGTGCCTCGACCGCGCATTTGGCTCGGCAGATGAATCTGGCTCGGACCACGGTGGTCGCTCGCATCGCCAAGCTGGAGCAGGAGGGCGTGATCGCCGGCTATGGCGTTCGCCTTGGCTCGCGCATGGAGCAGTCTGCTGTACGCGCCTATTGCGGTATCCGTGTTCAGCCCAAGACAGCAACTTCGGTGATGCAGGCGCTCAACCGCTTCACCGAGGTGGAAGAGGTGTCGGCCGTCAGCGGACAGTACGACTACATGGTGTTTGTGCGCTGCGAGAGCAATGAGAAACTGGATGCGCTGCTCGACCGTATCGGCCTGATCGACGGCATTCAGCAGACCTATACCTCGGTGGTGCTGAGCCGCAAGATCGACCGTCGCACCACGGCCGAGGTTGTGGGCGAGGCTTAGAAGCCCAGAGTCACAATCCGCGCTCATATGCAAAACGCCCGGTTTGAGCCGGGCGTTTTGCATTCTGTGGTGGAAGGAGAGCAAGGCGGCACTCCTTCTCGACTGTCCGGCGTGCTCAGTCCACAAAGACCTTGGGCGCGCCAGCCTCCATGCGGCCAATCACTGCCGCATCGCCAAAACCGCTGTCGGCAAAGACCTTGAGCACCTGCTGGACAGCATCTGCTGCACAGGAAACAAGCAGGCCGCCAGAGGTCTGAGGGTCGGTCAGCAGCGCTTTCTGGGCGTCTGTCACGGTCGATGCCAACTGGATGTGCTCACCATAGGATGCCCAGTTGCGCCCCGATGCGCCCGTGAAAATGCCTTGCTCTGCAAGAGCCTGAACACCGGGCAGCACGGGCAGCTTGGCGCTTTCAATACGTGCGCTGAGTTGGGCGCCACGGGCCAGTTCCAGGCCATGGCCCAGCAGGCCAAAACCGGTCACGTCGGTCAGTGCGTGCACGCCCTCGAGCTTGGCAAGCTCGGCGCCGGGGCGGTTGAGCTTGGTGGTTGCATCCACCATGGCACGGTAGCCTGCATCATCCAGCAGATTCTTCTTGAGCGCCGCCGAGAGAATGCCCACGCCCAGGGGTTTGCCCAGAATCAGCACATCGCCGTCCTTGGCATCGGCATTGCGCTTCATCTGCTTGGGGTTGACGATGCCGATGCCAACCAGGCCGTAGATGGGCTCCACCGAATCAATTGAGTGGCCGCCCGCCAGAGGAATGCCTGCATCGCGGCAGACCGATTCGCCGCCTTCCAGAATCTTGGCAATCACATCGTGTGGCAGCACATTGATGGGCATGCCCACAATGGCCAGCGCCATCAGCGGCGTGCCGCCCATGGCGTAGATATCGGACAGCGCGTTGGTGGCGGCAATGCGGCCAAAGTCATAGGGGTCGTCGACGATGGGCATGAAAAAGTCCGTCGTCGCCACGATGGCCTGCTCGTCATTGATCTTGTAGACGGCCGCGTCGTCTGCGGTCTCTGTGCCTACCAGCAGGTCGGGAAAAAACTGCTTGGGCAGATTGCTTTTGGCCAGCAACTCCGACAGCACGCCGGGCGCAATCTTGCAGCCGCAGCCGCCACCGTGGGAGAGGGAAGTCAGGCGCAGGGTCGCGGGGGAGGCGGTTTCTTGAGTGGTGTTCATGTCAATCCAGACGGCAAGCAGCACTTATGTTGCTGCGGTAGTGATAGAGATGCTTGTGCTCTGCCGGAAGTTCATCCCGAATGCACAGTAGGTTCTCATTATTGACTGTCTGAGGGGGTCTGCAGACTATTGTCGATTCTCTGGGGGATGTACTTGGAGAGGCACCAAGATGGCTCAGCGGTGTACCTGGCGTTGTGGAATATTATTTTTTGAATATTCGATAACTAGATTTGCTAATGGATAAATACCAAAAAAATAGGTTTTTTATTCTTGACTGATATTTATCGGAAATCGTCGCGAGAGATGAATGGCATATTCATGCGCTAACGTAATCTTCAGATTGAAAAAATTTAAGTTAACTGCCTTTAACATTGAAATAATAAAATAGCTAAAATAAATTGACATGTTCAAATCAATAGATTATTTATAATGTAATTGAATGTGAAACGGGTGTGATGACTGGTTGTAATAAGGTTTTGCTTATGTTTTGATTTACAATCAGTCGATTGGATTTCAGTGCGTCTTGAGTCCAAAGGAACGAGGATTTATTTTGGACTCAGCCCCGTCTTCTGGTGAGATCTCTGCACCACGTAGTTCACTTTCCGTTACTTTTGCGGTATGGAATGCACTTTTCCTGCGCGAAGCCGTTGCGCGCTTGAGTGCTACTCGCGGCGCCTGGGTACTCATTGTGCTGGAACCAGTGTTGCATGTTTGCTTCATGCTGCTTCTGTACACCGTTCTGCGTGCACGCTCCGTGGCAGGCGCAGACGTGGCTGTGTGGCTGGTCCTAGGCTTGACTGGCTACTTCACGGTGCAGAACGTTTTCCAGCGTGCCATGGGCGCGGTCGATGCCAACAAGGCCTTGTTTGCCTATCGTCAGGTACGGCCCATTGATACCGTGATCGTTCGAGCGAGCCTTGAAGCAGTGTTGGGTTTTCTGATATTGGTTGTGCTCCTCAGTATTTTGGCTTTGTTGGGGCATTCTGTTATTCCGGATTCGCCGATGGAGGCCATCCTTTCCTTTATTGGATTAATGCTCGGTGCTCTAGGGGTTGGGCTTATCCTCTCAGTTCTGAGTGATCTGGTTCCCGAGGCTGGGAATTTGATGATGTTTCTGTTTCGGCCTTTGTATTTTCTATCGGGTGCTATATTTCCATTGTCGGCAATACCAGTTAAATACAGAGAGTGGGCTTTCTATAATCCTTTCGCGCATGGTCTTGAATTGCTGAGGTCCAGCTTTTTTCCTGTCTATCATGCGGCGCCGGAAGCTAATTTTAAATACCTCTTTTGGTTTGCGGCAGTTTCTATTTTCTTCGGCCTGGCTTTGCAGGTTCGTTTTGCCAGAAAATTGAGAGCGCAATGATTATTGTCGATAATGTGCACAAGCGCTACCAGACTCCGCATGGTGCGGGGCGATGGATTCTCAAAGGGGTAAATCTATCTATCCCAGCCAAGGTCAGTGTTGGGTTGGTCGGCCGTAATGGCGCCGGCAAATCAACCTTGCTCAATCTGATTGGCGGGGTGGATACCCCTACACGTGGGACGGTAGAGCGGCGTAGCCGGGTATCCTGGCCCATGGGGTATGGCGGAGGCCTGCAAGGCTCCTTGACTGGTCGTCAGAATGCCAAGTTTGTTTCGCGCTTGCATGGATTTGATTCGTTACATGCCATGGCCGAAAAGATTGCATTTATCCAAGATTTTGCCGAATTGGGCTCATCCTTTGATGAGCCCGTTCGCACTTATTCCTCGGGTATGAAGTCGCGCCTGCAATTCGGACTTTCCCTTGCATTTGATTTTGATGTGTATATCTCGGATGAAGCGACTTCCGCTGGAGATGCTTCATTTCGGAAGAAAGCTTCCGCTGCGTTCAAGCGTATTGCGGATCGCTCTGGACTTATTATGGTTTCACACAGTGACGGTACGTTGCGCGAGTTCTGCCAGGCCGGTATTTGGTTGCATGAGGGCAAGGCCCATTGGTTCGATAATATCGAAGATGCTTTAAAGAATTACAAAGACAGTATTGCCACATGACTGATTTCTTAAAAAAAGAATACTTCAAGAATTATTGCAAAGCCGTCTGGCGCTTGAAGGCCCTCGCCATTGCATTATGTGTATCTATATTGGCTATTATCTATTGGGGGGTTATCGCTTCTGATCGCTATGTTTCCGAAGCCCGTGTGCTGATTCAGCGTACCGATATGGCGGCTTTACAAGCGCTCGACTTTGGATCGCTGTTGGCCGGGGGGGACGGAATCTCACGTGCAGATCAGATGTTGCTGCGCGACCGATTGCTGTCCGTCGATATGTTGCTGCAGTTGGATAAGGATCTGAATCTACGCGAACATTACAGCAGCCACGATCATGACGTGCTTTCGCGCATGTTCTTCCATGATGCATCGCTGGAATTTTTTCACCGGCATTTTCTCTCGCGCATCAGCGTGGAATATGACGAGTATGCCGGTGTGCTGGTCATTCAGGCTCAGGCCTATGACGCTGAAATGGCTAGGAAGATCACCAGCGCATTGGTGCATGAAGGCGAGCGTTACATGAATACGCTGGGTCATCAATTGGCACAGGAGCAGGTGAATTTTCTTGAGAAGCAGGTCAAGGAGCGTGGCGAGCATGCACTGAACGCGCGTCAGCGCGTGCTGTCCTTCCAGAATGCCAAGGGTCTGATCTCGCCTCAGTCCGCGGCCGAAAATCTGGCCGGCGTGGTCAACAAGCTGGATGAGCAGCTAACCGAACTCAGTGCGCGCAAGACTGCGTTGCTGGGCTATCTTGCTCCCACGGCTCCCGCTGTAGTGGAGGTTGATCTGCAGATACAGGCCGTGGAAAAGCAGATCAAGACGGAAAAGGCCCGCTTGACCAGCGCCAAGGGGCAATCGCTGAACAAGACGGTAGAAGAGTACCAGCGCCTGGAACTGGAGGCGCAGTTTCAACAGGACGCTTACAAGAGCGCCTTGGTCGCACTGGAAAAGGGCCGGGTAGAGGCAACGCGAACCTTGAAGAAGGTGCTGGTGCTGCAAAGCCCATCGATGCCTGAATACCCTCTGCGCCCCCGCCGCCTCTATAACATTGCCACCTTTATTCTGGGTGCCTTGCTGCTGGCCGGGCTGGTGCAATTGCTGGCATCCATCGTGCGCGACCACCGCGACTGATTGTTTTGAATTTTTCGAGTTTCATCATGCAACGTTTTATCGCGCATACCTGTATCAGCTCGGCAGTCGCGGTGCTGCTGACTGGTTTGGTACCGGCTCAGGCACAAGTCTCTCAAGCTGGTTCACGTCAGGACACATCGGCGTCCAGTGTTGATCCTTTCCAGATCAATCAGGCGCTGGGCTTGTTGCCTTCTGGCGGGACTTCCAGCGATGCTTCGGCAAGCCGTTCTGGCGCTGCTGTCCCAATGCAAGCACCTGTGTTGCCACAAGCACCCCAGACTGCGGATTACACGGCCAACCTCAATAGCGATGTATTTGGTGCGAATCTGTTTACCGGCAACTTTGCTCGTGCCGGGGCAACCCAGTTCAACCCCGATTATTTGGTGACGGTGGGTGACCGTATCCATTTGCGGCTTTGGGGTGGTTTTACCTTTGACAGCGTGGCTGCGGTCGATCCGCAAGGCAATATCTTTTTACCTCAGGTCGGGCCGATCAAGGTACTGGGCATTGCCAACAAAAATCTTCAGCAGCAGGTAGAGGCAGCAGTACGCCGCGTGTTTCGCGCCAATGTCTACAGCTATGCCAGCCTGGCTGCTGCGCAGCCGGTGCGCATCTTTGTGGGTGGCAATGTCATGCGTCCGGGTCTGTACAACGGCACCAGCATGGACAGCCTGCTCAACTACCTGGACCAGGCGGGCGGCATAGACCCGGAGCGAGGCAGCTTTTTGACCGTTCAGGTCAAGCGCGGCAGCTCCGTGCGTGCAACTTTCAATCTCTATGACTTTCTGCTCAAAGGCCATCTGCCGCTGCTGCAACTCAATGATGGAGATGTGATTTTTGTCCCCCCCATTGCCAACCGGGTGCGCGTATCGGGTCTTGTGAACAATGCCAAGCGTTTTGAGTTTGCCCAGGGCTCTGAAACCGTTGCCCAGTTGATGCAGTTGGCCAAGCCACAGGCGCAGGCCACTCATGTGCGCATTGCTCGCAATACCGGCACAGTCAAAAACACGGAGTACTACCCGCTGCAGGAGGCCAATGCCTTGGTGCTGCAAAACGGCGATGAGCTGGAATTTACCGCTGACAAGAAGCCCGGCACCATTACGGTGCGCGTCGAAGGCGAGCACATGAACTCTCAGGAGTATGTGTTGCCTTATGGCACCCGCCTGGGCTCTCTGATGCAGAACATTCAGACCTCGACAGACGCCGAGCCTGAAAGCATTCAACTCTTCCGCCAGAGCGTGAAGGATCGCCAGAAGGAGATGCTGGCTACCAGCTTGCGCAGCCTGGAAACGGCACTGCTTACGGCCCGCAGCGGCAGCAGCGAAGAGGCTCGACTGCGCAAGGAAGAAGCCGATCTGACATTGCAATGGGTGGAGCGCGCCAAGAAGGTGGAGCCCACTGGCCAGGTTCAGATTGCGCAGGCTGCACAGCGTGACAATATGTTGCTGGAAAACGGCGACGTCATTCGCATACCGCGCAAGGATGGCCTCGTTCTGGTCAGCGGGGAGGTGCTCTTTCCCAATGCAGTGGCTTTCGACGGCTCTCTGAGCCTCAAGGACTATATCGATCGAGCTGGCGGTTTCACCCAGACAGCGGATGCTGCCCGTGTGGTTGTCGCGCACAGGGATGGCGCGTTCGAGCAGGTCGATACCGGCAAGCTTTTTGAAAATACCCGCCTCAAGGCCGGCGATCAAGTGCTGGTATTGCCGAAGGTAGACGAGAAAAAACGCCAGTTCTGGAAGGACATCACCCAGATCATGTACCAGATCGCTATTGGTGCAAAGGTTGTGTTTGGTCTTTGATTTTTTTGAATCGTTGAAGAGCTATGAACAAAATTATTGTGGTGGGGCACCCTCAGTCGGGCTTTGAGAGTGTGGAGGAGTTGCTGCTGGACTGTGGCATGGCCGAGGCCAAGCCATCCAGGCGCGAAGGCTTTGTGCCAGCACAGATCAGTGAAACGCTGGTCAAAGTGCATGGCGCTGTTCCGGTGCAGCATGTGTGTGTTGCCGATCAGCTTGCACAGATCGAGGTGGCGCCGGTCTGGCAGGGTCTGGCACTGGACTTGATGCTGGCCAATATGGAGCAGTCTTTGTGGGGCTGGGCTGATGCACAGGCGGTCTATCTGCTGGATTACTGGAAGTCACAAGATCCTCAGACGGTGTTCGTTCTGGTGTTTGATGAGCCGCAAAGCATGTTTACACGCCAGGCCATGGAGCATGCTGACGCAAGTCCGCAAGAGCAGGAGGCCAGAATCAACGGCTGGCTTGCCTATAACTCCGCGCTGCTGCATTTTCATTTGCGCAATCCTGAACGCAGCCTGCTTGTTCACGCAGCGCAGGTAAAGGCATCGGCGCAAAGCTATTTGCAGCAACTCAGCTTGCATGTCGATGCCCAACTTCGATTGCCCACCGAAGAGGCTCAATCGTTAGCTGATCACGATAGCCAGGACCTGGGCAATGACCTTATGCAGGTCAGCGCTGGCCCGGTGGGCAAGCAAAAGCAAGCTCTTGATTGCAATCCTCTGGCTCAATGGCTTGCTCAGCAACTGTTGGAAGAATATCCGCAAGCGACTGAGCTTTATGAGCAGTTGCAGGCTGCTGCGTCGCTGCCGCAGCGCAGCCAGACGCAGACAGGAAGACAGTTGGTCGCATCAAGCGCGCAGGCCAATCGCAAATATCAGGCCTGGTCGGCTTTTGTCGCGCAGCAGGCTGCCATGCAGGCGCATGCCCAGCGCCTGCTGCAATTGGGTAAAGAACTGGACGAACAAGCCCTGCAAGTGCAGCAGCGTGAGTGGCAGATTGAGCAGTTGAATCAGGCTGGTGCGAAAGCGCAGCAGAGTGCACGGGAGCAGGAGCGCCTGCTGGCCGCCAAAGTCACTGAATTGCAGTCCAGTGGACAGGAAAATCAACTGCTGCTGAAGCAATTGCACAAAGTGCAGGAAGAGCTTGAAAGCCGCTATCTGCAAGCCACCCAGCAGGAAAAAGCTTTGGCGGAGCTGAACAAAATCAAGGCTGATTTGAAAACTGCGCAGGAAAAGAACACCGCCTTGCAAGCTGTTGGGCGGGAAAAGCAGACCTTACTTGTCAAAGCACAGCAGAGTGCACAGGAGCAGGAGCGCCTGCTGGCCATCAAGGTCACTGAACTGCATTCAAGTGGAGAGGAAAGCCAGTTGTTGCTGAAGCAACTGCACAAAGTACAGGAAGAGCTTGAACGCCGCTATCAGCAAGCCATCCAGCAGGAAAAGGCTTTGACGGAGCTGAACAAAGTCAAGGCTGATCTGAGAGCTGCGCAGGAGAAGAACACGGCCTTGCAAGCCATTGGGCGGGAAAAACAGACGCTGCAGGAGCAGCTGCAGAAAGTTCAGCAGGAGCTGGCAAACCGCAAGGCCCAGGCTCAGCAGGAGGAAAAGACTCAGGCCGAGCTGCCAAGAGTCAAGGCAGAGCTGAAAGCTGCGCAGGACAAAACCGTGCAACTGCAGCGAAGCGAAGAGCAGCTGAAAAGACAATTACAGGCTCAAGGTGCGAAGGCTTCTGCCGCTATTGACCTGGAAAAAGAAAACGAGCTGCTGCTAACCCAATTGCACAAGGTGCAGGAAGAGTTAGAGCGCTATTACCTGGAAAACAGCAAGCTCAAAGCCACGCAGAAACCGCAGCCGCAGGCCTATTACGGTGCTGCGGATCGCGTGAAGCAACAGCTTTCTTATCGCCTGGGTGCCACCATGATCAGGCAATCGCGCAGCATCGGCGGTTGGTTGAATATGCCTTTTGCATTGCGCGCCGAGGCAAAACGTTACACGCGGGATCAGGCTGCAAACAAAAGCCTCCAACTACCGCCCATCACGCAATATCGTGATGCGCACGAGGCAGAGCTGATCAAACAACATCTCTCATATCGTTTAGGTGCTTGCTTGGTGGCAAATACCAAAACACTGGGCGGCCGTATTTCCCTGCCTTGGAGCCTGTACGCGGAGGTGAAGGCATTCAGAAAAGAGCGCCAGTCGTACTGAAGCTTTGCATGCACTAATTGCCGCCACACTGATCGTGGCTGAAATGGCAGAATTTTTATGAGTAGCTCAATGAATACCATCATCCCCTGGTTGGAGCATTTGAACGTACTGATGCCTCCCAGAAATATCGCCCTGGTGGGGGCTGGTAACGGCAAGGGCATTTGGGCGCAATGGCTGGCGCATCAAGCCAGCAAGTCCCGAGTGACGTTTATAGAGGCGGAGCCTCTGCAATATTCGACCTTGCAGCGCACATTGGACTTGTTGGGCGAACGTGCTCAACATTGCGAAATACGCAATACCGTGGTTGCGGCTCAACAGGGCACGGCTTCCTTTTTCGTGGCCAACAGTCAGCAGGAAAGTGGCCTGCTGGAGCCTCGATCGCTTTTGAGTCTTTGGCCCAATCTGCAAACGGAAGAGGTCAAAGAGCTGAGAGCCATTACCTTGGACGCCTTGTTCAGTGATCTGAGCGAAGACGCCGAGCAGCCAATGGGTGAAGGACATTGGTTGGTCATTGACTGCCTGCCTGCAGGGGCTCTGTTGCGAGCCTCCAGCAAGCTGAATTTGGTGGATGTAGTCATTGCAAGAGTCCTGCTGGGCGAAATGCACGCAATGCCAGACGGCACGAGTCTTGAAGAGGTGGCAGAGTTTCTTCAACAAAAAGGCATGGTGCAGATTGCAGTCGAAGCCACTCGCCATCCTGGCATTGGGTATGCCTTGTTTGTGCGAGATGCAAGGGCGGCCTTGCATGTACATCACAGCGAGTGTCAAAAGCTGCGTCTCAATGGCGAAGAACAGGCGAAGTTGTTGCAGGAGTTTCAGGCTCAGGTCGGGCAATTGACCCAGACTAAAGCTGCTGCCGAAAAGCGCTCGCAGGAGCTAGCCCTGCAACTGGAGCAACTGGGCCAAGCGCTTGAGAAGCAGAGCAGGCTGGCACAGGAACGTCTGAGCCAGACGGAGCAACTGGCTCAGGCCAAGCTGATTGTGGAGACGCAATCGCAGGAGCGAGTTCAGCAGTTGGAGCAGCTCGGCAAGGCGCGTGACGAGCAAGCTAAGCTGGCGCAGGAGCGTCTGGCGCAGACCGAGCAACTGACTCAGGCCAAGGCCGCTTCAGACAAGCAGTCGCAGGAAAGAGCGCAACAACTGGAGCAGCTCACCAAGGCGCGTGACGAGCAAGCCAAGCTGGCGCAGGAGCGTCATGCTCAGATCGAACAACTGACCCAGGCCAAGGCCGCTTCAGACAAGCAGTCGCAGGAAAGAGCGCAACAAGTGGAGCAGCTCACCAAGGCACGCGACGAGCAAGCCAAGCTGGCACAGGAGCGTCTGGCGCAGACCGAGCAACTGACCCAGGCCAAGGCCGCAGCTGAAAAGCAGTCGCAGGAGCGAGGGCAACAACTGGAGCAGCTCACCAAGGCACGTGACGAGCAAGCCAAGCTGGCGCAGGAGCGTCATGCTCAGATCGAACAACTGACCCAGGCCAAGGCCGCTTCAGACAAGCAGTCGCAGGAAAGAGCGCAACAACTGGAGCAGCTCACCAAGGCGCGTGACGAGCAAGCCAAGCTGGCGCAGGAGCGTCTGGCGCAGACTGAGCAACTGACCCAGGCCAAGGCCGCAGCTGAAAAGCAGTCGCAGGAGCGAGGGCAACAACTGGAGCAGCTCACCAAGGCACGTGACGAGCAAGCCAAGCTGGCGCAGGAGCGTCATGCTCAGATCGAACAACTGACCCAGGCCAAGGCCGCTTCAGACAAGCAGTCGCAGGAAAGAGCGCAACAACTGGAGCAGCTCACCAAGGCGCGTGACGAGCAAGCCCAGCTGGCACAGGAGCATCAGGCCCAGATTGAGCAACTGACGAAGGCCACAGTCGCTGCTGAAAAGCAGTCGCAGGAACAAGACCAAAAACTGGAGCAGGTCAGCAAGGAACGTGACGAGCAAGCAAAGCTGGCGCGGGAGCGTTTGGTACAGGTCGAGCAACTGACTCGCGCTAAGGCAGTAGCTGAAAAGCAGGCTCAAGAGGGGGCGCAACAAGTTGCGCAACTGAGCCGAACTCAGGATGAGCAGGCTAAATTGATCCAGGCTCATGACGAGCAAAGCCAAAAGCTCATTCAGGCCAAGAATAGCGCTGATGAGCAATTGAAGGTAGCGAAAGAAAAATTATTGATTAAGCAACAAGAGCTTATAGAAATTCAAGTCGTCTTGCAGGAAGCAAGAATTGAAAAAATCAATAAAGAAAAAATTCAGCTTGAATTAGATCAAGCAGAATCTCAGATTAATTTGGTTCAGAAAGTTTTATATCGCTGGCGCGAGGATTAATTGTGCGGAAAAATAATCCAATAGTAAGACCAATGAATATAAGAGAAGAGTCCATCAACGCACAAGGTGAAGTTCTTTCAGAGTTACTGGACATTAGTCGTTATCAGTGGCAATGTGGTGATTGGAATAGTCTCGCTCAATTAAGAGAGGGTTCGATAAGGAATAGTTCCAATCGAGCTGAAATTGCTATTTTGGTTGCAATCGCCCTGTTTCAAGTTGGAGATATTGCTAAAGCAAAAAAGTATATCGATATCTCGATAAAATGGGGTGGGAGTAAGGAGCTGATTGGGAGATTGTTGATATCTGCTAGCTACATTAACCTTAGTCGTGCCGCCAATTTTTCTGGGGACAGTAAGAGGTCATTGCTTTTTCTTGAGAAATCTGTCAATGCTAGAGGGGGATATTTAAAAAATAATAAAGAAATCCTCTTTTCGAAAAATCAAGAAGGAAAAAGGAATCTTATTTCTTCAGGCGAAAAGTATAACTTCAGAGGTAAAAATGAACTACTTCTGGGAAAAAGAATATTAATAGTTCTTTGGTTCAGAAGTCTTTCTGGTGGTGGTCTTCACGAAAATGTGAGGGATACCGCCAACGCAATCTTGGAAGCGTGTGGAGAACCTGTTGTTATTTGTCCCAAATCAAGTTTTGCTGAAGAGCTGATAGCCTCCGGGATTCGTGTGATTCAGGTTGATTTTGAAATTTTCGGATTTGAAAAGACTATTCATGATTGCTTAGTGAACTACGATTTAGTTCATTGCCATCCAGGGCCAAGCAGAAAAGTAGGCTTAAAACTAGCAGGTATGGCCAATTGTCCCCTTATGATGACGATACATGGAGCATGGGATGACGGAATTTCTGGATATGTAGAGAAGATTGACGCGATTGTAGCTGTATCGCAGTTTATAAGAGATAGTTTGCTCGAAAAAATTCCACAGGCAAAATCTAAAATACTATTAATTCCTAATGGGGTGGATGTATCAGAGTTTAAATTTGATGCTGAATTTAATAGTGGAAATTTCTGTGCAGCTTTTGTTGGTCGAATAGATACTGATAAAAAAGACGGTATAGACTTGCTTAAAAAGTTATGGGAGAAGCAGGCTGTTAATGAGATTCCTTTATTTAAGTGGAGAGTGGCAGGTGACGGTCCTCTTTTAAATGACCTGAGGGCGTTTAGTAAGAAAATATTTGAAAATGACGAGCATATAGAATATCTGGGATGGTTAGATAGAAAATCCCTTGCAAATTTGCTTTCTGAAACAAATTTTGCGATTGCTGCAGGTAGAAGCGGGAGTGAAGCCTTGGCAAGCGGTTGTTCTACAGTGCTTTCTGGAAGAGAAGGCCATATGCTCGTGAAAAATTGGAAAAATTTCACCGACGCTGTGTATAGCAATTTTGGTGGTTTTGGATCTCAATATTCAAAAGTTTCCTTTGAAGAGGTTGTTGATTTTGTAAATGAATGTTATTCCGAATTTAAAGAAAATTCCATTTTGAAAAAAGATATTATTCGAAAATATATAAAAAAATATCATAATAGAAATTGTATTGGAGAAATGATAGTTCATCAATACGCAGGTTTAATAATGGGGAAATAAGATGAAAGTGCTTACTGTTTTTGGAACGAGACCCGAGGCTATAAAAATGGCCCCAGTGGTCAGAGCCCTGGCCGCCAACCCGGTACTAGATGCCAAAGTCTGCGTGACGGCGCAGCATCGTCAGATGCTGGATCAAGTGTTGGAGATTTTTGATATTCGCCCAGACTTTGATCTTAATCTGATGAAGCCCGGCCAAGATCTGTCTGACATCACTAGCAATGTCTTGCTGGGCATGCGTGAGGTATATAAGCAATGGCAGCCTGACATTATCTTGGTGCATGGTGATACCACTACCACCATGGCAGCCAGCCTGTCGGCGTATTACGCCAAGATCAAGGTGGGGCATGTGGAGGCAGGTCTGCGTACCCACAACAAATATGCGCCCTGGCCAGAAGAGATGAACCGTTGTCTGACAGGGGCGATTGCAGACATCCACTTTGCTCCCACTCCTAAGGCACAAGCCAATTTACTGGCTGAAGGTGTGGCGCCTCATGCTATTCATGTCACAGGTAATACCGTGATTGATGCTTTGCTTGATGTCGTGCAGCGTGTACGGACCGACACTGCTTTGCAGCAGCGTTTTGCCGAGCAATTTGGCTTTATCGACCCTAGCAAGCGCCTGATTCTGGTGACTGGTCACCGCCGTGAAAACTTTGGTCAGGGCTTTGAAAATATTTGCCATGCGCTGGCTCAGCTTGCGCAGCGTAGCGACGTGCAGATTGTGTACCCAGTGCACTTGAATCCCCAGGTTCAGGAACCAGTGCGCCGTATTCTGGGCAATGTCCCCAATGTGGTACTGATAGAGCCGCAAGACTATCTGCCCTTCGTGTATCTCATGGATCGCTGCACTTTGTTGATTACCGATTCTGGCGGTGTACAGGAAGAGGCCCCATCTTTGGGTAAGCCTGTACTGGTCATGCGTGACACCACGGAGCGCCCTGAAGCCGTGGATGCTGGCACAGTCAAGTTGGTTGGCACCAATACTGAAGCTATCGTTCAGCACGCGACTGAACTGCTGGATAGTTCTGTTGCATACCAAGCAATGGCTCGCGCCCACAACCCTTATGGCGACGGCCAAGCCTCAGCACGCATTGCCCAGCTGCTGCAAGCTACTGTTTAATAATTTTCTCCCTCTCCATTTTTGTATTTGGAAACTATTAGTATGTTTGAAAAAATCTCCATGATCGGCTTGGGTTATATTGGCCTGCCTACCGCAACTTTGTTTGCATCGCGCAAGAAAAAAGTCGTTGGGGTGGATGTCAGCCAGCACGCGGTGGATACTATTAATCAAGGCAAGATCCATATTGTTGAGCCCGAACTGGATATTCTGGTGCATGCGGCTGTGTCTGAAGGTTGGCTGCGCGCGACCACAAAGCCGGAAGCTGCCGACGCTTTTTTGATTGCGGTTCCCACCCCCTTCAAAGAAGACCACCAGCCTGATTTGAGTTATATCGAAGCTGCAGCAAAGTCGATCGCTCGAGTTCTGCAGAAAGGTAATCTGGTGGTGTTGGAGTCAACGTCGCCCGTTGGTGCAACCGAGCAGATGGCAGCTTGGCTAGCGGAAGCACGTCCTGATCTCACCTTTCCACAACAGGCTGGTGAAGATGCCGACGTGCAGGTGGCTCATTGTCCTGAGCGTGTTTTGCCTGGTCACGTGGTGCGAGAACTGGTTACGAATGATCGTGTAATCGGTGGGATGACCAAAAAGGCTAGTGAAATGGCTGTCGCCCTATATAAGACGTTTGTGGAAGGTGATTGCATTGTTACCAATGCCCGAACGGCAGAGATGTGCAAGCTGACGGAAAATAGCTTTCGCGATGTCAATATTGCCTTCGCCAATGAGCTGTCGATGATTTGCGACGAGCAAGGCATTAATGTTTGGGAATTGATCGCTTTGGCTAACCGCCACCCCCGCGTCAATATTCTTCAGCCTGGTGCAGGTGTCGGTGGGCACTGCATTGCCGTTGATCCTTGGTTTATCGTTGCTAGCAACCCCGATCAGGCAAAAATTATTCGTGCGGCGCGTGAGGTGAATGACCACAAGCCGGAATGGGTGCTGGAAAAGGTCAAAAGTGCCATTGTGGACGCCATGACGAAAAATCCTGGTAGTACTATGGCTGATATCAAAGTAGCTTGTTTGGGTCTGGCCTTCAAGCCCAATATTGATGACCTGCGTGAAAGTCCTGCAATGGAAATAACGCACAAGGTGGCGGCGTTGGGTTGCCAAGTATTGACGGTTGAACCAAATATTCATGAACTACCTCAAAAGTTGGTCCGTAGCAATTTGAAGCTTTCTCCTCTGGAAGATGCATTAAGCAGTGCAGATGTAGTTTGTGTACTTGTGAAGCACAGCGCCTTTATCAATAAGGTTGGTGTTATCCGGGGTCACGCTAAATCAATTGATGCAGTCGGCCTTTTTGAATAAAAATATTTAACAAGGCACCGTTCATTTTCAAGATGCGGTGTCTTGATTTTTCTTCAGTGCACTGCATTGCATTGCATATAGTGTGGATACCCTCTAAAGATAATTTACTAGAATGATGAGATCTGTTAGATCTATATCATTTGGAAATTATAGATACTGAATCTTCAAAGTAATTAATATGTCTCAGGTAAAAATAGCTGCATCCGAGTACGCTAAAGGTAATTATTCTGCTGCTTTGGATATATATTTATCACTTGGAAAGACATTAGGTGAGGAGATTTTTCGTGTCAATGTTTTTTTATGTGAGCAAAGGTTAAAAAAAGCTGATCAGCTTCCGGTAGGAAATCGAGAAATGATGCATCCAGAAATGCATGTTCTTCGAGGATCAATGAAAAAAGATATTGCGTGTTTGCAGGTTCGAGGGCCAGGAGCTAGATTGGATATTTCTGCTGCTGTAGCTTACGCTATTAATGATGATAAAGAATCTAGAAAGTCAGTTCTGCTTTTCCGATTTTTAGATAAATTTGGAAATATCATTAATGATGTTCCTGGTGTCGGAATGTCAGCCTCTTTTAAACAACATTTTAAGTATTTAAATTCTAATTCAAAGTCAGTGGAAGAGGACTTAAAAGAGGTTTTTAAAATATCATTGCCCGTTAATGTGTCAAGAGTGGAAATATCCTTGGCAAGTTTCGGGATCTCTGAAAATGAAAACATAGCCGTTCGAATACAAGGGAAATGTACTTCCGACGTTATTGAGGAGGAAAATAGGTTAAAAGATATAACGGCACAGGTATTGCCAAACCCAATTACTCATGATAAAAAAATAAAACGCTATACCTCTGACTTGGTTGTTGCTTGCATTCTTGATGAGTTCACATCGGAGTGCCTGTCTCATGAAGTTAATTTAATCAAGTTGACGCAAGAGAGCTGGAAAGATGAGTTGGAAAATATTAATCCTGATTTTCTGCTGGTTGAGAGTTGCTGGCGTGGGAACGATGGGAATTGGGGCACCTTGAGTAAAGGGAGCGGTGGTGGAAAAAAATTAAGTGGACTTCTTGGGTATTGTAAACAGCGAGGAATACCTACTGTATTTTGGAATAAAGAAGATCCTCCCCACTATGATAAATTCGGCGCTATTGCTGCACTGTTTGACTTAGCTCTTACCACCGATGTAAATATGGTGCCGCGCTACAAGTCTGACTTTGGTATAGATGTTTATCCCTTGTCGTTTGGTGCTCAGCCAAAGATTCATAATCCCATAAGAGTTATTGATCGCCAAGAAAAAGCTGTATTCGCTGGCTCTTACTACGGCGATAAACCTAAACGCTGTGAAGATTTCAATGAGGTAATGAGCCAGCTTCAGGCAGCAGGTATTCAATATGATATTTATGATAGGAATTATCAAAAATCCATAGAGAAATTCTCATTTCCGGAGAAATATCAAAAATGTATTATTGGTAATTTACCACCGGAAGAGGTCTGGAAGGCTCACAAAGGCTATAAGTACCAGGTGAATATGAATTCCGTGCAGGACTCCGCAACTATGTTTGCTCGCCGTGTTTATGAGTCTTTGGCATCTGGTACGCCAGTGATCAGTAATGAATCAGTAGGTGTTCGAGAATTGTTTGGCGATATAGTAATAATGCCTGGTGAATATAGTATCAGTGAACAATTGAGAAATCTAGAAGCCTCGCCCAGTCGGTATACCGAGCTTGCCCGTCGAGGTGTGCGCAAAGTGATGCGTGAGCACACCTATGGTCATCGGATCCAAAGCCTGTGCCGTCTTCTTGGGATCGATGTCGATCTCAAACAACCATCGGCCACAATGGCTTTTACTGTCAGAAGCGAGGCCGAGGTTGTAAGAGCTAAAGAAATTTTTGAGCTGCAAACACTACCGAATAAACACCTATTTATAGAGCTGGAAAACTTTGATAATTCATATAAATTTCTTAATTATTCAAATGATACAGTGACGTATGCTATGAGCTTTGCTCATCAATTTTATTCAGATGATGCGAGTTTTTATAGCGGCCAAAATATAATTAAATGCAATATTAATCAGCTATTGTCATCTGAGGCACTTGAAGATTCTGTTTATTGGGGAGATTTTACATCATGAGCTATTTCGTAAATAAAAAAGTTTTGATTGTTTCATGGCATTTTCCCCCATATAAAACTTCTTCTGCTTTTAATCTTTTTAAGCGACTTAAAGATACTGGATATGAATACGATGTTCTGCAGATAAAGCGTGCAGAAAAACCTGATAATGAAATGATGTTTAGCTATTCGGCGAGTCGTTTCAATAGCTATGAAATTCAAGTACCTTCGGAGAACTCCAGAGACATTGGAGCAAGAAAGTTTTTCGTAGAGAAAGTTCTTGATTTTTTTCATAAACTTAATGAAGAAAATCATTACTCAGTAATGATCTCACATTCACATGAGATCGCTTCGCACATGGCAGCGATGGCAATTAAAGATGCATATCCTGACTTGCGCTGGGTTGCTTCATTTGGTGATCCTATAGCGGCTAATCCGTTCAATGAGTCTTACAAATTTCCTCTTTTAGAGGAAGATAGCATTACAGAAGCTAAGGTTCTTCAGAAGGCCGATCGTATCATCGTTACAAACCCCTATCAGCAGGGACTAGTGACTTCCACGCAGATGCAGCCTGTGGATGAGAGTAAGTTCTTCGTGCTTCCACATTGCTTTGACGAGCGTATGTATCCAAGTCAAATGGAAAAGCCAAGTTTTTCCCTTGAACGTGGCGATGTATTCCGTTTCAAGCATGTGGGGATGCTCTACAAATATAAGCGAACATCTGAGCCATTTATGCTAGGTGCTCAGCGACTCCTGAAAAATCATCCGGAACTAAAAGGTCGCTTTGTCTTAGAGTTTTATGGTGCGAATGACCGCTATATTCAATCTGCTGCTGACTATGGGTTAGATGGGATTGCGAGCTTCAAGGGTAATGTCAGCTATCTAGAAAGCCTTGAGGTAATGACTACCGCGGATTGCTTGTTGTTGAGAGATGCTGATTTCAGCGATCAGGGGTTAAAAGCCACGCCATTTTATCCTGGAAAGCTTGCTGACTATCTTGGCGCAAAAAAGCCAGTTTTAGCTGTAACGATGTCTGAAGGCTGCGTTCCCGATATGCTGAGTAAGCTTGGCGGCGCCTCCTTAACCGAAAGTGATATTGATGGTATCGCGAACGCTATGTTTGATGCTATTCAGGGGAAGTTGAGTATTGATGTACATGAGGCTGATAAATATTCTTATACTAAGATTGCAGAATTAGCAAAAAAGGCTTTAACGTTTTCTAAAGATAAAAAGAAAATACTTATTGCAGGTCATGACCTAAAGTTTGCAAAATTTCTCATTGAAAAAATTGAAAGTAGCAGTGAATTTGAATTGCTAATTGATCAATGGCAGGGTCATAATAAACATGATGAAGAAAAAAGCAAAAAACTACTGAGTCAGGCGGATGTGGTATTTTGTGAGTGGGGGCTTGGTAATATAGTATGGTATTCTAATAATATTAAGAATGGTCAAAAGCTCATTGTTAGAATACATGCACAAGAGTTAAAAACTCGTCATTTAGATGCATGTAATCATAATAATATTCATAGATATATATTTGTCTCGCCTTATTTTTATGAGTTGATGATATCTGAATTTTCCCTTGAGCGCAAAAAATGCCAGATGTTTTTCAATATGGTCGATACACGCTCTTTACGGAGAGCTAAGAAATCTGGGTCTGAATTTAATATTGGAATGATAGGCTATGTCCCATATTCTAAACGTATTGATAAAGCGCTTGATATCTTCGAATCTTTATATAAAAAAGATACCAGATACAAATTATATCTAAAAGGTAATAGGCCGGAGGATTTTCCGTGGATGCGTTCCAAAGGAAAATCTGATGAGATGAATTTTTACAAAGAGCAATTCGAAAGAATTAATAATAGTGTGTGGGGCGCTAATGTTTTTTTTGATGGGTTCGGTCCAATTGATGAATGGCTTGAAAAAATAGGCTATGTAGTTTCTGTTAGTGATAATGAGAGTTTTCACTTGGCCGTCGCTGAAGGAATGGCTAGTGGTGCCGTTCCGATAATATTGGAGTGGCCTGGGGCAAGTTCTATATACCCACAGGAATATATTATAAGCAATATCTCGCAAGTTGATAGTTCAATCCTTAAGGAGGTTGTGGCAGGCGATTTATCAAAATTCACAGAGAAATTTGATAAGGATATTGTTTGTAACAGTATTATTTCTGGTTTTTAAGGATTGTAGAATGTATAATAATCAATATTATTTCCATGAATA
The DNA here is from genome assembly GCF_002157685.2 of Comamonas thiooxydans. NCBI lineage: Bacteria > Pseudomonadati > Pseudomonadota > Betaproteobacteria > Burkholderiales > Comamonadaceae > Comamonas > Comamonas thiooxydans. The sequence continues at coordinate 3,538,515 of NZ_AP026738.1, read as the reverse complement.
TTATGAAAGAGTATTTTTTGGTATCTCCTTAAAAAAAGGAGGAGGGGCTTCTAAATGGGTTAATGGGACTGTATGTATTCTAAAACAACCCCCATATTCCATGAGTTTGCCTGTTAATTGGCTTGATGATCCTTATACACATCGTAGTTGGCGCTGGATACTAAATGGATTCCAATGGATGGATGGGTTGTTGGCTGATTATAAATTTCAGAAAAATATTAAATCTATCGAGTTATGTGTTGAATATTTTTTAGATTGGATAAATTTTTATATTACACAAAAGAACTCAGGAGAGTTTTTGTGGAAAGATGATGCTGTTTCTTTTAGAACATTCAGAATTTCAATTCTTGCAAAATATGTTTTTCTTGAAGAGAATAATTATTCTGAAATTCAAAGAAGAAATGTTATGGAGGTGTTGAGATTACATTATCTTGAGCTGTCTGATCCAAAAAAATTCAAAACTAACAATCATGGTATATTCCAGATACGCGCATTAATGAGTCTTTTGGCTTTGCATCCATATATAGGGGATTTGGATGTGTGTAAAAAATATTCTGTGGAAAAGATTAATTGGCTATGGATTAGGCAGTATGGCAAGCAAAATATTCATTTGGAGAATAGTACTGGGTACCATTGCCATATTTTGAAAGAATTTGAAGAAATATTGCTGAGTCCGGAGTTCGACGGATTTGAATTTTGCTATGATTTGGATACGGTTAAAAAGGTAAAGGAAAATACTAAATATTTATTTCATCCTAATGGCGTTGGAACATTATTTGGAGACTCTAATTATTCACGACAGACGCATGAGACGGCAATAGGTGATCATCTCTTTAATGAGGCTGGTTATGCTGTATTGGCGGGAAATAATCCTGGTGAAGATAATTCATACCTTGCTGTTAGGACCGGTTTCCCAAGTAATGCGCACAGACACTCTGATGATTTCTCATTTGAGTGGTCAGAGAGTGGTGTGGTTATATTGCAAGATTCGGGGAGGTATAGCTATGACTACGAAAGTGATTTCAGAAAATTTGTTAGTGGAACCAGAGCACATAATACAGTATCAGTCAATGGTTGCAATTATCCATGGTGGGGTGATTTTAAAAAGAATGATTTCTATGAGGATGCTATAAATTATTATAGTGGAATGAATGATGAGTCTACGTTAATTCTGGAGAAGTATTTCCATTCGTTGGAAGTGAATTTTAAGAGAAAAATAATTTATTCGAAGGGAAAAAGGCTCATTATTTCTGATAATCTAACGTCAAAGAATAATAATTCATATGAGCAATGGTTCCATTTCTCTAAGGATTTTGAATATTTTGGAACGGATAAACTTGGGCGTACGATATTTAAATCTTCAAAAATAGCTGTGGCGGTCGAGGCTTTGCAAGGGTCAGAGGTTTTTGTAGTGAAGGGGCAGATGGCGCCTTTTATACAAGGCTGGATTAGTTATGGAGAAAGAGAAATATCTCCTCGGTGGTCTATAGGATTCAAAAAAGAGGGAAGGGAGTGCCTCTTTGAAGTCGATTTTTCATTTGTTGATATGAATATTCAAACTAATGTTAATTAGTACATTGCATTTAGCAATGCTGAGCTATGAGTAGAGTGAAAAAAGAGATAAAAATTGCATTAATATCAGATGAATTAACATACTGTGCTTTATCTGAAGAGTGTGATATCTTAAATATTAATTCTATTAATTACTGGTTGGTGCTGAAATTTTGGAAGCCAGATTTTGTTTTTGTGGAATCTGCTTGGCATGGGCACCGTAATGCCTGGAAGTACAAGATCGCGGCATACCCCGACTATCCAAAGCGATCCAATAAAGATTTGGCTAAAGTGATCACTTGTGCCCGTGATCTTGGAATTCCATGCGTTTTCTGGAACAAGGAAGATGCCGTGCATTTCGATCGTTTCATTGCGAGTGCGGCTTTGTTCGACACTGTGTTTACGGTCGATGAAAACTGCATATCACGTTATCAGGAAATTTTGGGTGTCAATTCTAAAGTACGCGCACTGCCTTTCCCTGTGCAGCCCAGAAATCACTTCCCCTTGAGTAGTGACTGTGAAATGCATTCTGGTGCATGCTTTGTAGGGAGTTACAGTCACCATGTTCATGATCAACGGCGAAACTGGCAAGACATGATGTTTTCAGCCGCTCAGCCTTATGGATTGACGGTATATGATCGTAATTCAGATAGAAAATCAAAAAATTACCGTTATCCAGATTGGCCATGGATCGAGGTGAAGGATAGTGTTTCCAATGAAAAGACCGCAGATATCTATAGAAAATATCTAGTTCAATTCAATGTAAATACAGTGACAGATTCACCGAGCATGTATTCACGCCGACTGGTGGAGGCATTGGCCTGCGGCAGCATTGTGGTGACCAATCCGGCCCTGTCAGTGGATCGTTACTTTTCCGAATATTGCGAGGTGGTGCACTCTCGCGAAGAGTGCGATGACGTGCTGGAGCGCATCTTTCGCGGCGGAGGCAAACATGAACGTGAACGTGCGCGTGCCGGTGCGGACTATGTTTTGCGGGAGCTCACCTGGGCCAAGCGGCTGCAGGAAGTCGTGGAAACCATCGGCCTGTAGGCAGTTTCCAAGAAAGATTGCATGAAAGCATGGATTTGCGCCTGCTGGTGGAGGCATCGGCTGCGTCTTCAAGAGCGGCTTCTGGATTTGCCGGTTCGATATTTGCCGCACGGATTGCTGGGCCCTGCCGATGTTGTGGGTTGGGGCGACAAACGCAGTGGGCGAATGGCGCAGCGTCTGGGGCAGTTGTTGAGAGTTCCAGCGCTGCGATTGGAGGATGGCTTTCTGCGCTCATTTGGCACCGGCGAGCATTTCCCGCCGCTGTCGCTGGTGGTCGATGACGCAGGCATTTACTATGACTGCACGAGGCCCAGTGCGTTGGAGCACCTGCTGAGCAGCGATACCAATATGTTGGCACCGGATCCCGAGTTGGTACGGCAGACTCGTGAGCAGCTGTTGTCCGCCGGGCTGAGCAAATACAACCATGCCCCGGACCTGCCTGAGGGCATGCTGCGCAGCGACGATGCTCAGCGGGTACTGGTGGTGGACCAGACGGCGGGCGATATGAGCGTGGCAAAGGGCGGGGCGGATGCCGCTACGTTTGAAGCCATGCTGGCGGCAGCCTTGGCCGAGAATCCGCAGGCCACGGTTTATGTCAAGACCCACCCCGAAGTGACTTCGGGCCGCAAGGGCGGCTATCTGACGGGCGTGCAGCCCGACGCACGCACAGTGGTGTTGCGTGATGCGGTCAACCCGATGAGCCTGATTGCTCAAATGGACAAGGTCTATGTGGTCAGTTCGACCATGGGCTTTGAAGCATTGCTTGCCAGCAAGCCGGTGGTCTGCTTTGGCGTGCCCTGGTACGCGGGCTGGGGTGTGACGGATGATCGCCAGCCGCAGCATGCCGCCATGCTGCGGCGGGCCGGCCGCAGGCGCTCGGTGGACGAGTTGTTTGCAGCCGGCTATATGCACTACAGCCGCTATCTGAATCCAGAGACTCGGCAGCGCGGCAATGTACTGGATGTGGTGGACTGGCTGGCGCGTCAGCGGCAGGTGGCCCAGCGCTTTGGTGGGCGCATGATTGTGGTGGGCTTTCGGCGTTGGAAGGCCGCGAACGTGAAGGCCATGCTGTCGCTACATCCTGGCAAGGTGGTCTTTGTCAAGAATGCCGCTGCAGCAAGGGCTTTGCTGCCTGCTGATGATGATTGCCTGGTCTGCTGGGGTCGGGTGCCGCCAGAAGGTGTGCAGGAGTTGGCTGATGCGGCGGGCGTGCGCCTGCTTCGCATGGAGGACGGCTTTGTGCGCTCCGTGGGCCTGGGCTCCGACCTGATTCCGCCGCAGTCCTTTGTGCTGGATGCCAAGGGCATTTACTTCGACCCGGGTCAGCCTTCGGAGCTCGAGGATTTGCTCAACACCCGGGCATTCACGGCTCAGGACCTGCAGCGTGCGCGCAATGTGCGCGCCTTCGTCGTCGAGCACGGCATCACCAAGTACAACCTGGAGCCCAATCGCCCGGTTGACTGGTTCAGCGATGCACATCCACAGGCCGGTCGGCAGGTGGTGCTGGTGCCGGGTCAGGTAGAGGATGACGCCTCCATTCGCTTTGGCTGCGATGCCGAGGGCGTCTGCACGAACCTGGGTCTGATCCAGGCGGCGCGCACAGCATTTCCTCATGCATTCATTGTCTTCAAGCCGCATCCCGATGTGAGCAGCGGCAACCGCAAGGGCCATGTCGAGCCGGCCCAGGCTTTGCAGCATGCCGACCACATTGAGCGGGGCGCTTCGGTGGTCAGCTGTATCGAGGCCTGCGATGTGGTGGTGACCATGACCTCGTTGACCGGCTTTGATGCCTTGCTGCGCAACAAGCAGGTGGTTGTCCATGGGCGGCCGTTCTACGCCGGTTGGGGCCTCACAGAGGACCGGCTGCCAGTGCTGCGCCGCAGCCGCTCGCTGTCTCTGGATGAGCTGGTTGCCGGGGCGCTGCTGCACTATCCCTTGTACTGGGATCCGGTGCTCAGAGGCTACACGAGCTGCGAAGCGGTGCTCAGGCGCTTGCTTGAGCAACGTACCGCTCTGGAGCAGTCGGGCAGTTTGCATGGCCTGAAGTCCGGTTGGTTGAGGCGGCAATGGCGCAAATCCAAGGTGTTGCTTCAGTCGATTTTGTCGGGTTGATGATACTTACCTTTTTTTGCAATTATTTTTCATCGATTTGTTGTCAACGTGCAGTGATGTGCACAGGTTTCGCTCGGTGAAACCCCTAAAATAGGGCGGTCATATTTCATGACGCCTCCATAAAGATACCAAGCGGCCTGACAGCCCGCAGTTCCTAACGCATGAAGAACAAGAGTGGATTTGCGTCTAAACGTGTTTTGTTGCTACAAGGCCCGGTAGGGCCTTTTTTCTGGAACCTGGCCAAGGACTTGCGCTCGGTGGGGGCGACTGTTTTCAAGTTCAACTTCAATGCAGGGGATTGGCTGTTCTATCCCCGCAAGGCCCATTCGTTCCGGGGGGAACTGGCACAGTGGCCTGAGGTTCTGGAGGCCTTCATCATCAGGCACCGGATTGACGCGGTGCTGCTGTTCGGCGATTGCCGGCCTGTGCATGCGTGCGTGCGCTCCATGACGGAGCGTCTGGGCTGTGCCTTCGGCGTGTTTGAAGAGGGCTATCTGCGGCCCGACCACATCACCTTTGAGCCCATGGGCGTGAATGGGCATTCTCATTTTGAAAAGAGACTGGCCATATGGCTTAAGCAGAGGGCGCAGCAAGAGACTGCGCCGCCGCGCTCTCACCCGAATGGACCGACGACGACGTCATGGAAGAAAGTCGGGAACTCATTCTGGCATTCGGCCATGTGGGGGATGCTGTATTTCTTTGCTGCCTGGCTGGGGCAGTGGTTCTGGAATAACTCCCTGCATCACAGAAGCATGACCGTGCGGGATGCGCCTTGGTGGTGGCTGAGTTATCTGCGTAAATTCTGGTATCGCCGCACGGAAAAAGAGACTGAGAAGCTGCTGCTTGGGGATTTGCGCAAGAAATTCTTCCTGGCACCGTTGCAGGTATATAACGATGCCCAGATCGTGGTTCACTCGAACTATGATTTCGTGACGGACTTCATCAATCACGTTTTGCATTCATTTTCCAGGGCACAGGCGCTGGAGCGCATGAACGGTGTGCCAGAAGGTGGAAAGTCGATTGCGGGTGACGTGGTGGTGTTCAAGCACCATCCCATGGATCGGGGGCACCGGAACTACGCCAATATCATCAGCCTGTTGGCAAGGCGCCATGGTTTGCAGGGCAAGGTCTTATATATTCATGACCAGCATCTGCCTTCCTTGCTCAAAAGCGCCAAGGGAGTGGTGCTTGTCAATAGCACGACCGGTCTTTCCGCATTGGGCCATGGTGCCCCTGTCAAGGTCTGTGGCAATGCCTTGTATGACCTTGAAGGTTTGACCTTTCAGGGAAAGATGCGGGATTTCTGGTTTCGGGCCCATCAGGCCATTCCTGATCAGGATATGCTCTCGCGCTTTCGCAGGGCCTTGATAGAGTGCACGCAGATCAATGGCAGCTTCTATCGCCGGCTTTCGGCTGTCTCATGGCGTTGCGGGGCTGCGCTGGATGGACAGATGGCCCAGCGTCTGTGGGGAGGCGGTTCATCGGTGGATCCCTTGCTTTGGCCGGAAGAGGCAGTGGAGCCGGTATTCGTTTCCCGGCAGGAAAATCAGGAAAATGCCATGCCTTCCATGCTGCAGGGGGTGGCCTCTGTCGAATAAGCCATGGTATGGAAGGGTTCCGTTTTCCGGAGTGCAATGACTAGCAGAGAAAAGAATATCTCATTTGAGTCTTCCGGGAAGACAAGTGATTGCGAGCGCCTGGTGATCTTCATGGGGGGCTTCGATCCCCGTGGGGCAAGACATTATCACCAGTTGATGCGCGCGGAATCGCAAAAGCAGCCGTCTGTTTCCGAGGATAGAAAATACGCGATTGGCAGCAGAGAGAAATGGACTGAGGGCGAAGCCGCGCAAGAAAAATCACTGCATTCTCGATGGCGGGTTTCTCAGACGGGTTCCGAAAATACGGCATCTGCCGATTTCGTTTTCTTTGACTGGCATGATCAGGTTCGTCTTCATTGGCCCCAGAGTCGGGCGGAAGTCTTTCGCCAGGCCTTGGGAACCTATATTGCTGTCTGGAATTTGAGGCAGTGGCTGAAGCCTGTGCGAGAGCAGGCGCGCTTTACTCTGTGGGCGCTGATGTACCCGCTGTTTTATGTGCTGCTGGTGCTGCTGGCCGGAGTCGGCATGGGATCCTTGCTCGTTAATCTATGGGACGGTTTGCCGAAAGAGGGCGCATTCGCGCTGATGCTTGCGGTGCTTGCCGCTGTTGGCTGGGGCGGCTTTGTGCTGGACCGGTATCTGCATATCAGCTGGCTTTTGAGAATTTTGAACTTTGCCCATGCCAGTTCCGGGAAAACATTCCCCGTGCTGGATGCGCGTATCGAGGCGATGGCCGCCGAGGTGGCGGAGGCCATGCAGCAGCAGCGGTGGCGCGAGGTGGTCGTGGTCGGCTTCAGTGTCGGCAGTGTGCAGGCTCTGAAGTTGACTCAGGCGCTTCGCCGTAAGCTGGCTGAAGAACCGTTATCCTCACACGCTTCTCGCAAGCCACTGGTGAGTTTGGTCACCCTGGGCAATTGCATTCCGTTGTTCGGGCTGTTTCCCGGCGCTGGCGCGTTGCGGCAAACCTTGCGTGAGGTCGCCATGGACGAAGCGGTGTACTGGGCCGATATTTCTTCTCCCAGCGATAGCGTGTGTTTCGGCATGTGCGATGTAGTGGGGCTGTCGTTGCGCGAGGATGGGCGCAAGGATGGGGCCACGGCCGTCAACTCCGTTGCTGATTCCAGCAAGCGTCGGCCGCAGTGGGGATTCAATCCGCAAGCGATATGCTCCCCGCGCTTTCACAAGCTGTTTTTGCCGACAACCTACCGTTGGTTGCGCAGGAACAAGATGCGCATGCATTTTCAGTATCTGATGGCCGGCGAAGTTGCCGGTGCCTATGATTATTTCGAGTTGCTCACCAGCGCCGGTCCGATGCGTGACTACATAGAGAGGAAGTTGGTGCGATGAGTCGTTTCTGTCCCGTTTATCCCAAGCCCCACCCCGAGCAGACATCGAAGCTGCGCATGTTCTGGCATGCGCGGCGCTCCTGGATGGACGCCCTGTTCGAGCGCAGCTACAGCATGCAGATGGGGGAGGTTCATCTGCCCGGCGTGGATCTCTACATGCTCAATGACATCAAAGAGGTCAAGAGAGTCATGCAGAGCGAGGCGCAGCAGTTTCCCAAAAGCCATCTGCTGCATGAATCGCTGGAGCCTTTGCTGGGAGACAGCATCTTCACGACCAACGGCGAGCAGTGGCAGCGTCAGCGCACCATGATGAACCCCGCGTTTGCCCAGGCGCGCGTGAACGTCGCTTTCCCGCGCATGCTGGGAGCCGCGCAATCCATGCTGGAGCGCCTGGATGCCGTGGAGGAGGCACAGCCGTACGACATCGAGATCGAGATGACCCATGTCACGGCCGACATCATTTTTCGCACGATTTTCTCCAAGCCCATGCAGGGGCCGGATGCGCATCGCATCTTCGAGGCATTTGCCCGCTATCAGTCACTGGCGCCCAAGCTCATGCTGCCTGCGCTGTTCGGTGCTCGCTGGCTGACCATGCCCTGGTATCGCTGGCAGAGCAACCAGGCGGCCAGGGAGATTCGTGGCTTGCTGCACGCCATGATCAAGCCGCGCTATGAGGCGCATCTGAAGGGGGAGGCCGAGGAGCAGGAGGACATTCTTGCCGCTTTCATGCAGGCCAAGGATCCGAACACAGGCGAGCCTTTCAACGAGGAAGAATTGGTCAATCAGGTCGCCATGCTGTTTCTGGCAGGGCATGAAACTTCGGCCAGCGCACTGACCTGGGCCAGCTATCTTCTGGCCCAGTCACCCGACATACAGCAGCGTGCCTACGAGCAAGTGGTGGAAGTGGTTGGCGATCGTCTGCCGCAGCAGGCGGACATGAAGAGCTTCTCTCAGGTCTGGAATATCTTTCGGGAGACCTTGCGTCTGTTTCCCCCTGTGGGCTTCTTCGCCCGGGAGAATGTTCAGTCCTGCCCTATCAGAGGCAAGCAGCTGAAGGAGCGCAGCACGGTGGTGGTGGCGCCCTGGCTGCTGCAGCGCCACCGAAAATGGTGGAAGAACCCCGATGCCTTCGACCCGGATCGTTTTGATCGTGAGGAGGACAAGGAAGCGATCAAACACGCCTACATGCCGTTCAGCATGGGGCCGCGCGTCTGCCTGGGAGCTGCATTTGCCTTGCAGGAGGCGGTCTTGATTCTGGCCTGCCTGCTGCAGCGCTATGAAATCCTGCCGGCGCCGGGCCATGTGCCGCAGCCCGTGGGGCGGCTGACGATTCGCTCCGAAAATGGCGTACGCATCAATTTGCGCAAGAGAGAGGCTGCATGAAGGAGCGCCTGGCAGGTTTTGCGCTGATGTGTGCAGTCGTCCCGCTGGCGGTCGTGGGCTGGCTGATTCTTTGCTGGGTCGGCCTGTTCGGCAAGACGGAGCGGGGCAGGGCCGGAGTGCGGGCGCTGGATCATTTTGTCAACGCGGCAGTGCTCAATGGCTATGCCTGGGAAAGCGTGTCATCGCATGCCTGGCGCGAACGCGAGAACAAGCGCTGGGCGCGTTGGGTCATCCGGATCACCGATCGCTTCCAGAAGGATCACTGCATGCGAGCCAACAAGCGCGAGCAGCCCGTGGTGGACCTGATTCTGAAAAAAGGTCTGCAGGGCCAGACGATCCGGTGAGGGGCTAGCCGGCCGCTCGGCCGGTTCAGCGTATTACGCCTCTTTACGCTTCACGATTGATCCGGGTCAGCGGGAATCGGCCCTGGCGCGTTAAGGGCTTAAGCGTTTCCGGGTTGAAGCGCGATCTCGCCGCCCCCACGGTGATCTATATCGAGCATGGAGACATATGTCCAATCGCAGTTCAATCATCCGCAGCCTGGCAGCCTTGGCGCTGGTTTGCGCAGCGGGTGCCGCCCAGGCCCAGGCCTATATCAGCGGCTCCATCTCGGGGCAACTGGCGCCCGGGGTTTACGGTCAGGTCAACATCGGTAATGCACCGCCGCAGCTGCTGTATGCGCAGCCGATGTGGGGTGGCCCGGTAGTGCCGCAGGTGCAGCCCATTTATATGTGGGTGCCGCCCGGCCATTCGCGCAACTGGCGCCGCTACTGCGGCCGCTACCACGCCTGCGGCCAGCCGGTCTATTTCCTGCGCAACCCACCACCCCATTGGCGTGCAGGACCTCCGCCGCGCCACCACCACGAGCGACGCGACTGGCGTGATGACCGCCGGGATCATAGGCACTGGGACAGAGACGATCGCCGCGATCGACATGACTGGGACAGGCATGATCGCGATGACAGGGGGCGCGGTCACGGGCGCGGACATGGACGCCATGACGACTGAATTAGGGGTTAACCACTAAATTCACTGTTGCTTATGCACAGCAACGAAGGCTGGGTGCTATTGAAAAAATAGCATCTGGCCTTTTCTATTTGTGGGTTTTATGCCTTGTTTGTAGGTATTTATACGTGTTATGAGTAAACACTTTGCTATGCCTTGGCGGCATAGCTGCTAGCGGAGGGCTTGCCTAGTGGGAGGGCGCAGGGCTACCGACAATAGTCTCATTCGTTTTGACTAGATGGTTGCCCTGATGCAAGCCCCGTCGAGCGTCCCGTCCTGCCGGTGCAGTCTGCCCGCAGCGTGACGGGAGTGGCTCGAAAGGCCTCAATGGCCGGGACGCGGCATTCGAGATTGCGGGGCAGCCATGGCATCCACTTCAGGAGTCTTCCGGCATGAGCGCAGCACTCAAAGGCATTTCTTCCATGGCAACCCGCCAGGTCCTCGCGGATCTGGTTGCAGCCTGGCAGGCCCAGGGCGGCGAGCCGGTACAGATCGAATCCGTGGGCGGTGTGGATGCCGCGCAGCGCGTGCAGTCCGGTGAAGAGGCCTTTGATGTGGTCTTCCTGGCCTCCAACGCCATCGACAAGCTGCAGGCCGCCGGCCGTGTGGTTGCAGGCAGCAAGGTGGATCTGGTGCTCTCCAGTACTGCCGTGGCCGTGCCTGCCGCTGCGGCCCAGCCCGATATCGGCTCGGAAGAGGCCGTGCTCGCTGCCGTGCTGGCAGCGCCCAGCATTGGCTATTCCACCGGCCCCAGCGGTGTGGCGCTGCAAAAGCTGTTCGAGCGCTGGGGCATTGCCGACGAGATCAAGTCCCGCATCGTGCAGGCCCGGCCCGGCGTTCCCGTGGGCTCCATGATTGCTTCGGGCGAAGTGGCCCTGGGCTTTCAGCAGCTGAGCGAGCTGATCCATGTCGAAGGCATCCGCATCGTGGGCAGCCTGCCTGCCGCGATTGCCATCGACACCGTGTTTTCGGCCGGCGTTGTGACGGGCTCGGCCCATGCGGATGCCGTGCAGCGTCTGCTGGCCTTCATGGCTTCGCCTGAAGCCGAAGCGGCCAAACGCCGCCAGGGCATGGAGCCCGCTTGAATTGATTCGTGTCCAGGCGGGGGCCTGGCACTGACACCCCATCCAGCAAAAGGGCAGTCATAGCCCTTTCGTGACGGACGTACCAGATGCCTTTGAGGCTTTGGCGCCAGCCGCGAGACAGGAGATAGAGGCGACAAAGAGAGGCAACTGAGATACCAAATATGACTTCGCAAACTAGCAAACAGAACATCGGCCCGGAGGTCGTCAACGTGCAGACCGTGCTCAACGAGAGCCCGTTTTCGCGCTTCCAGTGGGGGATTTTCTTCCTCTGTTTTTTGATCGTTCTGCTCGACGGCTTTGATACCGCCGCCATCGGCTTCATCGCGCCTTCGCTGCTCGGCGAATGGGGCATCGACAAGTCCCATCTGGGCCCGGTGCTGAGCGCAGCCCTGTTCGGCCTGGCGTTCGGCGCTCTGGGCGCGGGTCCGCTGGCGGACCGCGTGGGTCGCAAGACCGTGCTGATCATCGCCGCGGTGGTGATGGGCGGTGCATCGATTGCTTCCGGCCTGGTGCACGACCTGCAGGCTCTGACCATCTGGCGCTTCATCACCGGCCTGGGTCTTGGCGCCGCCATGCCCAACGCCATCACGCTGATGAACGAATACTGCCCTGACAGCAAGCGTTCCTTCATCACCAACTGCATGTTCTGCGGCTTCCCCATCGGTTCGGCCTTCGGTGGCTTTATCGCAGCCTGGATGATTCCGCATTTCGGCTGGCGCAGCCTGCTGATCCTGGGCGGCGTGGTGCCCCTGATCCTGGCCGTGCTGATGATCGTGATGCTGCCCGAGTCCGTGCGCTTCATGGTGCTCAAGAACTACTCGGCAGACCGCGTGCGCAAGGTGATGGTGCGCATCGCCGCCGGCACCCGCAACGCTGCGCGCTTCGTGCTGAACGACAGCGGCGAGGCTGCCGCGCAGGCACAGCAAGGTCCTCAGGGCCTGCGTCTGGTGTTCTCGCAGAAATATCTGATTGGCACGCTGGCCCTGTGGGTGACGTATTTCATGGGCCTGGTGATCGTCTATGGCCTGGTCAACTGGATGCCTGTGCTGTTCAAGGAAGCAGGCGTTCCCGCCAGCCAGGCAGCCGTGATTGCCGCGCTGTTCCAGCTCGGCGGTGTGGGCGCGATCTTTGTCGGTCTGCTGATGGACCGCTGGAATGCCAATCTGATCATCGCGACGGGCTACTTCCTGACCAGCCTGGGCGTGGCCTTCATCGGCCAGGTGCTCGGCGGCGGCGTGGGCATGCTGGTGGCTTCGGTATTCATTGCCGGTTTGCTGATGAATGCGGCACAGTCGTCCATGCAGGCGCTGGCTGCCGAGTACTACCCCACGGAATGCCGCGCCAGCGGTGTGTCCTGGATGCTGGGCATCGGCCGCTTTGGCGGCATTGCAGGCTCTTTCCTGGTGGCCGAGCTGTCGCGCCGTCACCTGGAGCTGCCGCAGGTCTTCATGGTGGTTGCGATTCCCGGTGTCATCGCCGCGCTGGCGCTGCTGGTCAAGAACCGCTATGCCGGCGGCGCACCGCGCACCTCCATGCTGGGCCTGGGCGGCGCGCACTGAACTTTTTTGATTGACGAATTATTTTTAACGGAGCTTGAAGATGATCATTGACGTACACGGTCACTACACCACGGCGCCTGCGGCTCTGGGCGCATGGCGCGATCTGCAGATCGCCGGCCTCAAGGACCCGAGCAAGACACCGTCGGTGGCCGATCTGAAGATCAGCGACGATGAAATCCGCGAGACCATCGAAACCAACCAGCTGCGCCTGATGAAGGAGCGTGGTTCCGATCTGACCATCTTCAGCCCCCGTGCCTCGTTCATGGCGCACCACATCGGTGACTTCCAGACCTCCAGCACCTGGGCTGCCATCTGCAACGAGCTGTGCTTCCGTGTCAGCGAGCTGTTCCCCGATCACTTCATTCCCGCCGCCATGCTGCCCCAGTCGCCCGGCGTGGACCCTGCAACCTGCATTCCCGAGCTGGTCAAGTGTGTTGAGCAGTACGGCAATGTGGGCATCAACCTGAACCCCGACCCCTCGGGCGGCCACTGGACTTCGCCCCCGCTGTCCGACAAGAGCTGGTACCCCATCTATGAAAAGATGGTGGAGTACGACATCCCCGCGATGATCCACGTCTCCACCAGCTGCAACAGCTGCTTCCACACCACGGGCAGCCACTATCTGAATGCCGACACCACGGCCTTCATGCAGTGCCTGACTTCGGATCTGTTCAAGGACTTCCCGACCCTGAAGTTCCTGATTCCCCATGGCGGCGGCGCCGTGCCTTACCACTGGGGCCGTTTCCGCGGTCTGGCACAGGAGATGAAGAAGCCGCTGCTGGAAGAGCATCTGCTCAACAACATCTACTTCGACACCTGCGTCTACCACCAGCCCGGCATCAACCTGCTGACGGAAGTGATTCCCACCAAGAACATCCTGTTCGCCAGCGAAATGATCGGCGCCGTGCGCGGCATCGATCCGCAGACCGGTCACTACTACGACGACACCAAGCGCTACATCGAAGCCACGCAGAACCTGACGGCCGATGAAAAGCACGCCGTCTACGAAGGCAATGCCCGCCGCGTCTTCACCCGCCTGGACAAGGCGCTGAAGGCCAAGGGCCTGTAACTTCTAAAAAAGAGAGCTGCTAGCGCATGTTATGAAACGTTTTCGATAAGAAAACTATTCAAGTCTGATGAACTGCAAGCGCTACCAGCTCACTTTTTGGATTCAATAACGTCAAAGCAAAGAGGTATTTCCATGTACGAACTGGGAGTTGTCTACCGCAATATCCAGCGCGCCGACCGCGCTGCTGCTGACGGCCTGGCCGCCCTGGGCTCCGCCACCGTGCACGAGGCCATGGGCCGCGTCGGTCTGCTCAAGCCCTATATGCGCCCCATCTATGCCGGCAAGCAGGTCTCTGGCACGGCTGTCACGGTGCTGCTGCAGCCCGGCGACAACTGGATGATGCATGTGGCTGCCGAGCAGATTCAGCCCGGCGACATCGTGGTCGCTGCCGTCACCGCCGAGTGCACCGACGGCTACTTCGGCGATCTGCTGGCCACCAGCTTCCAGGCGCGCGGCGCACGCGCGCTGATCATCGATGCCGGCGTGCGCGATGTGAAGACGCTGCAGGAGATGGACTTCCCGGTCTGGAGCAAGGCCATCTCTTCCAAGGGCACGATCAAGGCCACCCTGGGCTCGGTCAACATTCCCATCGTCTGCGCCGGCATGCTGGTCACGCCCGGTGACGTGATCGTGGCCGACGACGACGGCGTGGTCTGCGTGCCCGCCGCGCGTGCCGTGGAAGTGCTGGCCGCCGCCCAGAAGCGTGAAAGCTTCGAAGGCGAGAAGCGCGCCAAGCTGGCCTCGGGCGTCCTCGGCCTGGATATGTACAAGATGCGCGAGCCCCTGGAAAAGGCCGGCCTCAAGTACATCGACTAATCGGAACATCGGTCCTCAAAAATCATTACAACAGGAGCAACCGCATGTTCTCTTCCTTCAAATCCTCCGTGAACCTCTCGCGCCGTCACTGCCTGGCCGCAGCGGCAAGCCTGGCTGGCGCCGGCGCACTGGGTCTGGGCACTGCCGGCAATGCGCTGGCGCAGGCCGTCAAGGCCGCTGCCGGGAACAAGGGCACGCAGCTCGTGCTGCTGGGCACCAAGGGCGGCCCGCGCGTGGGCGGCGAGCGCTCCAATCCGGCCAGCGTGCTGCTGATCGACGGCGAGCCGTTTGTCGTCGATTGCGCCTATGGCGTGGCGGTCCAGCTGGTCAAGGCCGGCATTGCGCTGCCGCGTCTGAGCAAGGTGTTCATCACCCATATGCACTCGGACCACAACCTGGAATACGGCCCCTTGCTGTATTCGGCCTGGGCTGCCGGCCTGCGCAACCAGGTCGATGTCTGGGGGCCGCCGACGCTGGATGCGATGACGAAGGCCTTCATGGAATCCATGAAGTTCGACATCGATATCCGCATCCCCGACGAGAGCAAGCCCGATCTGCGCAAGATGGTGAACACGCACGAGTTCTCCAAGCCCGGCGTGATTCTGGAGAACGACAAGGTCAAGGTGACGGCGGTGCGCAATATTCATCCGCCCATCGCGGACTCGTTTGCGCTGCGCTTCGACACCAGGGACCGCTCGGTCGTCTTCTCGGGCGACACGACCTACTGCCCGGCTGTGGCCGAGCTGGCCAAGGGCGCCGATGTGCTGGTGCACGAGGTGATCTATGTGCCCGCCGTGGACGCCATGGTCAAGCGCGTGCCCAATGCCGCCACGCTCAAGGAGCATTTGCTGGCCTGTCACACCACCTCGGTGGATGTGGGCCGCATCGCTGCCGCCGCCGGCGTCAAGAAGCTGGTGCTCTCGCACATCGTGCCGGGTGACGACCCCAGCATCACCGACGAAATGCTGCTGTCCGATGTACGCCAGCATTTCAAGGGCGATGCCGTGGTGGGCAAGGATTTGATGGTGATCTGATCACTTTTTCAAGATAAGGACTGGATTGATATGAGCCAATTTGAAAAGACCCCCGGCTGGCTGGACTGGTATGCCAACCCCAGCAAGCCCCAGTTCAAGCTGCCTGCCGGCGCTGTGGATGCGCACTGCCACGTGTTCGGCCCCGGCAACGAGTTCCCCTTCGCCCCCGAGCGCAAGTACACCCCCTGCGACGCCAGCAAGGCCCAGCTGTATGCGCTGCGCGACCACCTGGGTTTTGCGCGCAATGTGGTGGTGCAGGCCACCTGCCACGGTGCGGACAACCGCGCCATGGTCGATGCCTGCAAGTCCTCGGGCGGCAAGGCCCGTGGCGTGGCCACGGTCAAGCGCTCCATCAGCGATGCCGAGCTGCAGGAGTTGCATGACGCCGGCGTGCGCGGCGTGCGCTTCAACTTCGTCAAGCGCCTGGTGGACTTCACGCCCAAGGACGAGCTGATGGAGATCGCCGGCCGCATCGCCAAGCTGGGCTGGCATGTGGTGATCTATTTCGAAGCCGTGGATCTGCCCGAGCTGTGGGATTTCTTCACCGCGCTGCCCACCACCGTGGTGGTCGACCACATGGGCCGCCCCGACGTCACCAAGGGCGTGGACAGTGAAGAGTTCGCCCTGTTCCTGAAGTTCATGCGCGAGCACCAGAACGTCTGGAGCAAGGTGTCCTGCCCCGAGCGCCTGTCCGTCACCGGCCCCAAGGCCCTTCATGGCGAGCAGAACGCCTACCAGGACGTGGTGCCTTTCGCGCGCCGCGTGGTCGAGGAGTTCCCCGATCGCGTGCTCTGGGGCACGGACTGGCCGCACCCCAACCTGAAGGACCACATGCCCGACGACGGCCTGTTGGTGGACTTCATTCCCCATATCGCTCCGACCGCGCAGCTGCAGCAAAAGCTGCTGGTGGACAACCCCATGCGTCTGTACTGGCCCGAAGAGGTCTGACGGAGTTCCGGCGACACATACACCCGGAAACAGGCCGCAGCCTTGTCGCATGGGCTGCGCCATCCGTAAACAAGGAGAATTTATGGCTTTGGAAAAACCGTATCTGGACGTGCCCGGCACCATCATTTTCGATGCCGAGCAGTCCCGCAAAGGCTACTGGCTCAACCAGTTCTGCATGAGCCTGATGAAGGCAGAGAACCGTGAGCGCTTCCGCGCCGACGAGCGTGCCTATCTCGACGAGTGGGCGATGACCGAAGAGCAGAAGCAGGCCGTGCTGGCGCGCGATCTGAACTGGTGCATGCGCACTGGCGGCAATATCTATTTCCTGGCCAAGATCGGCGCCACCGACGGCAAGAGCTTCCAGCAGATGGCCGGCTCCATGACGGGCATGACCGAAGAGGAATACCGCGCCATGATGATGGGCGGCGGCCGCTCTGCCGAAGGCAATCGCTATGTGGGTGAGGACGGTGATGCGCAGGCACACCATCAACCCCAGGGCAGCGCAGGCAATCAGAACCAGGAAGGCAACTAAGACATGGCACGCATCACCGCATCCGTTTTCACCTCGCACGTGCCTGCCATCGGCGCTGCCATGGACATGGGCAAGACCCAGGAAGCCTATTGGGCGCCGCTGTTCAAGGGTTATGACTTCTCCCGCCAGTGGATGAAGGACAACAAGCCCGACGTGATCTTCCTGGTCTACAACGACCACGCCACGGCCTTCAGCCTGGACTGCATTCCCACCTTCGCCATCGGCACGGCTGCGGAATTCCAGCCCGCCGACGAAGGCTGGGGCCCGCGCCCCGTGCCCAAGGTGGTTGGCCATCCCGATCTGGCCAGCCACATTGCCCAGTCCGTGATTCAGCAGGACTTCGATCTGACCATCGTCAACAAGATGGACGTGGACCACGGTCTCACGGTGCCGCTGTCGCTGATGTGCGGCGAGCAAGACCCCAAGACCGGCTCCTGGCCTTGCCCGGTGATCCCCTTCGCCGTGAACGTGGTGCAGTATCCCGTGCCCACCGGCCAGCGCTGCTTCAACCTGGGTCGCGCCATCCGCAAGGCCGTGGAGAGCTACGACCAGGACATCAACGTGCATATCTGGGGCACGGGCGGCATGAGCCACCAGCTGCAGGGCGCGCGCGCGGGCCTGATCAACAAGGAATGGGACAACCAGTTCCTGGACCTGCTGGTCGAGAACCCGCATGGACTGGCGCAGATGCCGCATATCGACTATGTGCGCGAAGCCGGCTCGGAAGGCATCGAGCTGGTGATGTGGCTGATTGCGCGCGGCGCCATGTCCGATGTGGACGGCCCCGCACCGCTGCCCAAGGTGGCGCACCGCTTCTACCATGTGCCCGCATCGAACACCGCTGTGGGCCATCTGATCCTCGAGAATCAGTAAACGTTTCACCACGTTCGCTGCTTCGCGTATTCACTGCCCCCCTGTGGGGGGCTTCGCCTCCTTGAGGCGGCTCTACGGAGATCCCAATCATGAGCAAGACCATCAAAGTAGCACTGGCTGGCGCAGGTGCCTTCGGCATCAAGCACCTGGACGGCATCAAGAACATCGACGGCGTGGAAGTCGTCTCCCTGGTTGGTCGCCGCTTTGACCAGACCAAGGAAGTGGCCGACAAATACGGCATCAAGCATGTGGCAACCGATCTGGCCGAAAGCCTGGCGCTGCCCGAAGTCGATGCAGTGATCCTGTGCACGCCCACGCAGATGCACGCCGAGCAGGCCATCGCCTGCATGAAGGCCGGCAAGCATGTGCAGGTCGAGATTCCTCTGGCCGATGCCCTGAAGGACGCGCAGGAAGTGGCCGAGCTGCAAAAGCAGACCGGTCTGGTGGCCATGGTGGGTCACACCCGCCGTTTCAACCCCAGCCACCAGTGGGTGCACCAGAAGATCGAGGCCGGCGAGTTCAACATCCAGCAGATGGATGTGCAAACCTACTTCTTCCGCCGCACCAACATGAACGCGCTGGGCCAGGCCCGCAGCTGGACCGACCACCTGCTGTGGCACCATGCTGCCCACACCGTGGACCTGTTCGCCTACCAGGCCGGCAGCCCCATCGTCAAGGCCAACGCCGTGCAAGGCCCCATCCATCCGGAACTGGGCATCGCCATGGACATGAGCATCCAGCTCAAGGCCGCCAACGGCGCGATCTGTACGCTGAGCCTGTCGTTCAACAACGACGGCCCTCTGGGCACCTTCTTCCGCTACATCGGCGACACCGGCACCTATCTGGCCCGCTACGACGATCTGTTCAACGGCAAGGAGGAAAAGATCGATGTGTCCCAGGTCGACGTGTCCATGAACGGCATCGAGCTACAGGACCGCGAATTCTTCGCCGCCATCCGCGAAGGCCGCGAACCCAACTCCAGCGTGCAGCAGGTGTTCAACTGCTACAAGGTCCTGCACGACCTAGAGCAGCAACTGAACGCGGATTGATCAGCGCGGACTGATTGCCTGGCGCATCTCCGCACGAAAGCCCCCGCAGCCTGTGGCTGCGGGGGCTTGTTTCATCGCGCAAAGTCTCTGTCGCTGCGCGAGGAGATCGTAGTCACATTCCTGTGTGGCCGAATTCAGGCCCCATACCCTATAGCGGGGCTATGCGTCCCGGGAACCATGGCGCAGTTGACGGGGGGATTGGCCAAACCAGCGCTGGCACGCTCGGGTGAGAACAGCCTGGTCTGAATACCCCAGTAATTGCGCGATATGACCCAGACGCAGGTCGGGCTGCGCAAGCAATTGCGCCACCCAGGTCTTGCGCGCGCTATCGCGCAGTTCTTCGAAGGCTGAGCCTTCCGCCTGCAGGCGTCGCTGCAGGGTGCGCGGGTGCTGGCTCAGGGCGCGTGCCACCGAGGGCAGGTCGGCCATGCCCATGCGGACCAGATTGGTCAGCGCGCTGCGCACCTGGTCTGTCACGCCGGTATCCCTGCCCGGCGCTGCTCCCAACAAGAAACGTTCGACAAACTGCTGCAGCAGCCGGTTGTGTCTAGGCATGGGCTGACGCCAGGCCAGCGGGTCGACGGCAATGCCGTCAAAGCTGGAGCGAAAGCGCGGCAACTGGCCCAGGTGTCGCCGATATTGCGCGCTGCTGCCCACGGGGTCGTGGCGCAGATGGATGGCCGAGGGGCGCAGCGCGCCTTCGGACAGCACATGGATCAGCCGACACATATAGGCCACGCAGATTTCCGTGCCCTGGGGCATGTGGGATTGGGAGGGCAGGCGTGAAAGCACTTCCACGCATTCCAGCCCCTCGTCGGGCGCCATGAAGGTTCTGTAGCTCAGGGTGGGGTTGTGGAAGTGGACGTACTTTCCGCCCTGCATCATGCCTTCACGGACGGTGGGAGCGGACTGTATGACCAGCCCCAGCAGGCCCAGGGTTTCGACACCTTGCAGGGCGCACAGGCGCAGCCCGAAATCCTGCACGTCCAGCACGCAGGCGGCTTCCTCTATGGCCAGGGCCACGGCTTGGCTGGGCAGGTAGCGCTCGGGATCGTCCAGATCTGCCGGCACCAGGCCGCAGGCGCGCAGGATGGCGGCGGGGTCGCCGC
The DNA here is from genome assembly GCF_002157685.2 of Comamonas thiooxydans. Classification (NCBI taxonomy): domain Bacteria; kingdom Pseudomonadati; phylum Pseudomonadota; class Betaproteobacteria; order Burkholderiales; family Comamonadaceae; genus Comamonas; species Comamonas thiooxydans. The sequence goes on along the minus strand of NZ_AP026738.1, from coordinate 3,518,396 downwards.
CCTGTGCGCGCACCAATTCTTCAAAGCCCGCGAGCGAGGCGGCGCGGACACTGGTCATGACGGCGGAATCAGCGGGCTTGGCAGGCATCGGGGTATGTACTGCATGTCGTTCAACATCAAAATCCTGTCGCACAAACACAAGTTTTGCCAGAGGGCTAGACCTAGCATGGCTGCGTGACAGACACGATTGAGGCAAATCAGACCCAGGCAGGCGCTTCACCACAAGGCCGCAGTCCTTGCACATTCGTGTTGGCGCAAGTCCTAGCAGACAACCAGGAGACACCCCGTATGGCACAGCATTTCGACTTTCTCATCATCGGTGCCGGTATTTCCGGCATTGGCGCGGCCCGCCATCTGCGTGAGCAGTTCGCGGACCGCAGCCTCGCCATCCTCGAAGCCATGGAGGGCTTTGGCGGCACCTGGTGGACGCACCGCTACCCGGGCGCACGCTCGGACAGCGACCTGTTCACCTACGGCTATGGCTTCAAGCCCTGGACGGGCAATGCCATTGCCACGGCGGACGAGATTCGCCACTACCTGGCCGAGACCATTGAGGAGAACAGCCTGGCGCCGCTGATCCGCTACGGCCACAAGGTGCAGTCGGCCTGCTGGTCGTCCGAGGACAAGCGCTGGACACTGGAAGTCACCCACAGCGGCTCGGACGAGGTACAGACATTCACCACCGGTTTCCTCTGGGTCTGCGCTGGCTATTACGACCACGGCCAGGGCTATACGCCCGAGTGGCCGACGCTCAAGGACTTCAAGGGGCAGGTCATTCACCCGCAGCACTGGCCGCAGGACCTGGATTACACGGGCAAGCGCATTGTGGTCATAGGCTCGGGTGCCACGGCGGCCACGCTGATCCCCAGTCTGGCGCCGGATGCGGGCCATGTGACCATGCTGCAGCGCTCGCCCACCTTCTTCCTGCCTGCGTCCGAGCATCCGCTGGTGCCGCTGCTCAAGCCTTTGAACCTGCCCGACGAGTGGTACCACGAGATCATGCGCCGCGCCTTCATCGCGCGCACCGACGAGATCGTGCAAACCTCCAGGCAGCACCCCGAAGCGATGCGCGCCTTCTTACTCGGCGAGATTCGTCCGCATTTGCCCGAAGGCTTCGACATCGACAGGCACTTCAACCCCGGCTACCGCCCCTGGCAGCAGCGCATTGCCGTGGTGCCCAACGGCGACTTCTTCCTGGCCATGCGAGAGGGCAAGGCCTCGGTGGTGACGGACACCATAGAGAACTTCGACGCCAGCGGCATCCAGCTGACCGGCGGCGGGCATCTGGACGCCGACATCATCGTTACTGCCACGGGCTTCAATCTCAAACTGTTCGGCGGCATTGCGTTCAGCGTGGATGGCGCGCCGGTGGATTTTCGCGAGCGCATCTCCTACCGGGGCGTGATGATCGAGGACATGCCCAATATGGCCTATACCCAGGGCTACTTCCGCTCCAGCTGGACGCTGCGCTGCGACCTGGTGTGCGACTGGGTGTGTCGCCTGCTTGCCCATATGCACGAGCAAGGCCATGCCGAGGTGCGGCCCACCGTAGCCTCAGCCGATGCCGGCATGCAGCGCCTGTCATGGATAGAGGCCGACAACTTCAACGCCGGCTATGTGCTGCGTGCGCAGGATGCCATGTTCGGCCAGGGCGACCGCCAGCCCTGGAGGCACGACATGGAGTATGCCGAAGAGCGCGTGGTTCTGACCGCCGCATCGCTGCAGGAAGATGCCTTGGCCTATCGCTAGGTCCGTCCCCCGTATCCCTTGCCTCGATCTTTATAACGACAGGAGACTTCAACCATGGCTCTCGATCCCCATCTGGCCGGCGTCCTGCAGCAACTGGCGGCTGCCAACAGGAAAGCCACCGCCGAAGGCACACCCGAAGAAGGCCGTGCCGGCTATCTGGCGCTGACCCGTGGCTCGCTCACGCCCGAGCAAATCGTGCCCGTGGCCAGCGTGCAGGACATCTCTGTGCCCGGTGGCGCGGGTCCTGTGGCCGCGCGTATCTACCGGCCCGAAGGCGCTGGGCCTTTTCCCACCGTGGCCTATTTCCACGGCGGAGGCTACGTCATCGGCAACCTGGATACGCACGACAACATGTGCCGTGAGATCTGCCGTGGCGCGCAGGCCGTGGTGGTGTCGGTGGACTACCGACTTGCCCCCGAGCATCCCTTCCCCGCAGGCATAGAGGACGCCGTGGCCTCTGCCAGATGGGTGGTTGCCAACGCGCATGAGCTGGGGGGCAGCGCCATGGTGGCTGTGGCGGGCGACAGCGCGGGCGGCAACTTCTGCGCCGTGGTGACGCAGCAGCTGCGCGATGCGGGCATTCCCCTGGCTGCGCAGTTCCTCATCTACCCTGCGGTGGACCACGCCGCCGCCGAGTACGCCAGCGCCGAGCAGAACGCCAAGGGCTATTTCCTGGAGGCCGAAACCATGGCCTGGTTCTACAACCACTACGCGGGCGGCTACGCCGATACGCTGGACCCGCGCCTGGCACCGCTACAGGCCAAGAGTCTGACCAACCTGCCGCCTGCCGTGATCGTGAATGCCGAATTCGATCCGCTGCGGGACCAGGGCGTGGCCTATGCCGAGGCGCTGCGCGCCGCAGGTGGCCAGGCTGAACTGATCGAAGGCGCAGGCATGATCCATGGCTTCTTCGACATGGGCCGTTGGTCGCCGGGCGCGCAGGTCGTCATCACGCGCAGCATCGAGCGCTTTGCCGCGCTGCTGAAGTCGCAAACCCGTTGAGGAGACCAATATGACCCATGTGAATCATTTGACTGTCCTGGGTTCGGGCGTGCTGGGCGGGCAGATCGCCTGGCACAGCGCGTTCAAGGGCAAAACCGTGGCCGTCTACGACATCTCGGATGAAGCGCTGGAGCGCTGCCGCGCCGCACAGGCGCAGTATGCTGCCATCTATCTGGCAGAACTCGGTGCCGGCGAAGCCGACATCGAAGCCACGCGCCAGCGCCTGAGCTTTACCACGGACATGGCCCGGGCCGTGGCCAAGGCCGATCTGGTCATCGAGGCGGTGCCGGAGATCCCGGATGTAAAGACCAGTGTCTACCAGCAGATGGCCCTGCTGCTGCAGGACCACACCGTGGTTGCCACCAACTCATCCACCTTTTTGCCCAGCGATTTCGCGGCTGCCACGGGCCGGCCCGAGAAGTTCTGTGCGCTGCACTACGCCAACTACATCTGGTCGGCCAATGTGGTGGAAATCATGCCGCATGCAGCGACGGCGCGGGCCACGCTGGAGACCGTCGCCCAGTTCGGCATCGAGACCGGCATGGTGCCGATTCCCATCGCCACGGAGCACAACGGCTATGTCATCAACACCTGGTTCCCCGCACTGCTCAAGGCCGCCCAGACGCTGGTGACCAACGGCATCGCCACGCCCGAGGATGTAGACCGCACTTTCCTGATTGCCAACCGCGGTGCCCGCATGGGCCCGTTCGGCATGATGGACATCGTGGGCATGAAGACTTGCTACGACGTGTCCTCCTACTGGGGCCGGCTGCAGGGCGATGCGCAGCAACTGGCCAATGCCGAATACGTCAAGACCCAGTTGATGGACAAGGGGCGCACCGGCATGCTGGCGGGCAAGGGCTATTACGACTATCCGAATCCGGCCTATGCGGCGGCGGGGTTTCTGGATGTGCCAGCGCTGTCGCAGCTGTCCGCCATTGTCGATCGCTGCATTCCCAAGGCCTAAGCCTTCTATGCACTTGCGGTGGGCCGCCGTGCCTGCCTCTCTGCTCGGTGTTGTCGCCAAGCGGTACCGGGCGGGCGCATGACGTGCGCCGATCCTCTAGGCTTGAACGGGAAGGGTTTGCCCCATGAGCGCAACGCCAATGATTCCATCCAGCGTTACCAGTGAGCGACTGCCTCTGGGAGCCGTGTCCTGGTCACTTTTTGAGGCTGGGCGCAATCCCTTCGTCATGCTGGTGACGATCTATGTCTTCATGCCCTACTTCTCCACCATCATGGTGGGTGACCCCATCAAGGGGCAGGCGCTGGTTGCGGCCTATGGGCAGTGGGCCGGCTGGATCGTGGCCCTGACGGCTCCCTTGCTGGGTGCATCGATTGATCGAATAGGCCCACGCAAGCCGCTGCTGCTGGTGTCTACGGCCGTCATGGCCGCGCTGATGATCTCGCTGTGGTGGGCCAGGCCAGATGGCTCAGGCCTGGGCATCACCGGCGTGGTGGTGGCCGCCGTCGTGATCAATGTGTTGTTCGGCTATACCGAAGTGCTGCACAACGCCATGCTGGCCCAGGCAGCCGGCCAGCGCCTGGCACACAAGGCCTCGGGGTTGGGCCTGGCTCTGTCGAATGCGATTTCGGTGATGGTGCTGATCTTTGTTCTGTGGGCCTTTGCCTTGCCTGGCAAAGTGCCATGGGGCTGGATTCCCACTGAACCACTGTTCGGTCTGAACTCTGCCGCCCACGAGCCGGAGCGCATTGTCGGACCCATTGCCGGCATGCTGTTCCTGATCGGCGCGCTGCCGCTGTTTCTTTTCACACCCGACATGGCGCGCAGCAACTCCAGCATTGGGCAGGCACTGAGTGAAGGGGTTGGCGCTTTGCGCGGCATGGTGGGCAAGCTGCGCGGCCACCGCGACATGAGCATTTTCCTGTGCGCACGCATGCTGTATGTTGACGCGATGACGGCGGTGCTGCTTTTCAGCGGTGTCTATGCTGCTGGCGTCATGCATTGGGACACATTGACCATGCTTGGCTATGGCGTGCTGCTCAGCATATTCGCGGCGTTAGGCGGGATTCTGGGCAGCAAGCTGGATGCCTCACTGGGCCCCAAGACTGCCATACAGATCGAAGTGCTGATGACGCTGCTGGGGCTTTGCGCCGTCATCGGAATCTCGCCCGAGCGCATTCTGTTTCTGTGGAGCTACGACAAGGCAACGGCTGCGCCTTTGTGGGATGGTCCGTTTTTCCGCACCCTGCCGGATCTCGTCTACCTGTTGATCGGTTTTTCCAATGCGGCCTTCATCACCGCATCGTATGCGTCCAGCCGTACCTTGCTGCTGCGGCTTACCCCGCCAGGGGAAAGCGGCACCTTCTTCGGAATATTCGCTCTCTCTGGCACGGCAACTGTATGGCTGGGGTCGCTGCTGGTGCATATGGCCACCGAGGCTTATCACTCGCAGCAGGCGGGCATGGCAGCCATTGCCATATTGATGGGGTGCGGGCTGATCGGCATGTGCTTTGTGCGCGGTGGCCGCACATTCGACGAGGGGTGAACGAGTTCCAGACGCGGTGCGGACGCTGGAATAATATTGCTCCAGCTTGTATAGCGGCCTGCGCCCGCGCTTGGTTCGGTTGAAGGCCTTTGGATGCATAAGGAAAGATAATGGAAAACCGCAAAATCGGCCCATTCAGCGTGGCCAATGTGGCGCTGGGCTGCATGAATTTCTGCCATGCCTACGGCAGCCCGGTCTCTACCGAGCAGTCGCACGCCGTGCTGCATGCGGCGCTGGATGCGGGCGTGACGCTGTTCGACACCGCCGCGCTCTATGGTTTTGGTGCCAGCGAATCGCTGATCGGCCCCGTGCTCAAGCCCCACCGCAACCACATCACCCTGGCCAGCAAATGTGGCATGGCAGGCGTGCGTGGCGACGACGGCGTGATGCGCCGCGTCATCGACGGTCGCCCCAGGACGCTGCGCCAGAACTGCGAAGACAGTCTCAAGCGCCTGGGCACTGATGTGATCGATCTCTACTATCTGCATCGCTGGGACAAGAACGTGCCCATCGAGGAATCCGTGGGCGAGATGGCGCGCCTGAAGGAAGAGGGCAAGGTTCGCGCCCTGGGCCTGTCGGAAGTGGGGGCCGATGCGCTGCGCCGCGCGCACAAGGAGCACCCGATTGCCGCGCTGCAAAGCGAATATTCGCTGTGGTCGCGTAATGCGGAGCTGGGCACGCTCGCCGCTTGCAAGGAGCTGGGCATTGCCTATGTGGCTTTCAGCCCCATGGGTCGCGCCTTCTTCAGCGGCAAGCTGCAGCAGGTGGACAACCTGGTCAAGGGCGATATCCGCGCCTCCATGCCGCGCTTTGCCGGAGAGGCCTATGCGCAGAATCTGCGTCTGCTCGCACCTATGCAGGCCGTGGCGGAAAAGGCCGGCTGCACGCTGGCCGAGCTGGCCATCGCCTGGGTGCTGCACCAGGGCGAGCATGTGATTGCCTTGCCCGGCACCACCAGCGTGGAGCATCTGCACGAAGACATTCGCGGCGGCCGCGTCCATCTCGACGCCGAGCTGCTGGCCGAGCTCGATGACATCTTCAAGCCTGAAGCGATTGCCGGCGACCGCTATGCGCTGCAAGGCCAGGGCGAGGTGGATACCGAGAAATACGCGTTTGAAAAGCGGCCGGCCTGAGGCTGGCGCAGATTGCGCCGCTGGGCTCTGGCGGCTTAAGCGGGCAGGGCGTGCAGTGGAATGTCCCTGTCCTGCGCCAGCTGCATCAGCTCCGCGCAGCTGCGGGCGGCCAGAAACCGGGCCACGCCCTGATGGATCTCGGGCTTGCGCATATCGGTGGGGTGGCTGAACACCAGGTCTGCCGCTTCGCACAGGCGCTGGGCAAAGTGAGGCTCCAGCGCGGCCACGGCCACGATGCCGTCGGCACAGGGGTAGATGCGGTAGCCCGCATGGGCGCCGCCGACATCGCCGGCGGGCTGGGTCAGGCCCCAGTGCCAGGGCAGGGCCAGCCATTGCGCGGCCTGGGCCAGGCCGACCTCGCGCAGGATGCCGCGCCCGCTGCGGCTGCTGACGAGCACGGCCTGGAGCACGGCCTCGCTGGCCATCAGTGCCCCCGCCATATCGGCAAACAGGCTCGGGGGCAGGGCAGTGCTGTGCACGAGGCCCGCTTCGGCCTGATAGGTGAGGTCATGGCCGGGGACATCGGCCAGCTCGCCCGCACTGCCGACCACGCGCACCAGCGACAGTGCGGGGTAGCGCTGCTGCAGGGCTTCCCAGCCCAGGCCCAGCTTGCTCAGGGCGGATGGACGGAACGAGGTCAGCAGCACGTCGGTTTGTGCCAGTTGCGCATGCATGCTGGCCTGGCCTTCGGCGGTCTTGAGGTCGGCCTGCAGGGTTTGCACCTTGTCATGCATCTGCGCGTAGGCATCGGGGCAATAGAGGCCCATGGGGTCGGCGCTGCGGCCAGCGTCGGGGGCCAGAGGCTCGAGCTTGCGGCAATCGGCTCCCATGCCGGCGCAGCGCCACAGGGCGGCGGGGCCGGGCAGGTTCAGAGCCAGGCTGAGTATGCGAATTCCTTGCAGGGGCTGAATGGCGGTGCTGGGCATGAGTGGGAATACTCCTTGTCTGGACTTGTGCAAGCCAGGGTGGCATCAGGATGGCTTGCTTGAAGCTAAGCCCTTGCCTGAGCCTGTTTGGCGTGAGACGTGCTTGTGCAACTGCTGTTGTAGTGCAAGCCGGCCCTTGGCGCTGGCACTTTCAGGACAGTCTGTTGCGCAGGCGGTGCTTTCGGGCACTGTTGCGCTGTGGCAAGCTTGCCCTATCTGTAAAAAAGCGCCCCTAGGGGCGTGTTCGATTGACCGAGATGCGTAGACGTACGCTTTTGTCCCTGGGCGCAGCCTCCGTGCTGGCCGCCGGCGGGGGCTGGAAGGCTTTTTCCATGAACTCCACTTCTTCTTCCCTGTTGCCCGAGCAGCTGTTGCAGCAGCTCAAGCCTTCGCCGCGCATGCCGGTGATGTTCCTGGGCCACGGCAGCCCCATGAATGTGATCGAGGACACGCACTGGCGCCAGAGCTGGAAGGCGTTGGGCCAGGAGCTGACGGCCAAGGGCATTGCGCCGCAGCTGATTCTCTGCGTCTCGGCCCACTGGCTGACCGAGTCCGACTGGGCGCTGACCGGCATGGCCCAGCCGCGCACGATTCATGACTTCGGCGGCTTTCCGCAAGAGCTGTTCGACCAGCAATATCCGGCGCCCGGCGCGCCCGAGGTGGCCAGGCAACTCGCGGCCGAGCTGCATTCGCCGCTGGACGGATCGGCCCTGCTGGTGGACCAGAAATGGGGTTTTGACCACGGCACCTGGTCTGTGCTGCTGCCCATGTTCCCCGAAGCCAGCATTCCCGTCATGCAGCTGAGCATGCCCTATGGACTGGCGCCCGAGAAGCATTTCGAGATGGGCCGCCAGCTGCGTGCGCTGCGCGAGCGCGGCGTGCTCATCGTGGGCAGCGGCAATATCGTGCACAACCTGCGCGCCATGCAGCGCGGTGCCAGCGACAACCAGGCCTATGACTGGACGATACAGTTCGACACCGAAGTGCAGCAGCGCCTGGACAGCGGCAATCTGGCCGATCTGAGCACCTTCCTGGACTGGGGCCCGCAGGCCCGTCTGGCCCATCCCACGCACGACCACTATCTGCCCCTGCTGTATGCGGCGGGTGCCGTGCAGGAGGGCGAAGCGCCGCGCGTGTTCAATACGGCCTACCAGTATGCGGCGCTGTCCATGCGCTCGGCCATCTGGGGATTGAGCGCCTGATAGAGATTTTGATAGCTTGCTGCGCTTGATAAAAAAGGTTTTCGGATGCTTTTCTATCTGAAAATAATAAGGATAGAGCGCTGACAGCTATCAAATATTCTGCAGATGCTGATGCCGCCAAAAAAAAAGAGCAACGGACTTTTAATCCGTTGCTCTTTGGTTTTCAGGGGCCAGGCCCTGAATCGTGAGCTTAGATCACGGCGGCGATGGCCTTGCAGACATAGTCGATGTTCTTGCTGTTCAGCGCAGCCACGCACATGCGGCCGGTGTCGGTGCCGTACACGCCGAACTCGGAGCGCAGGCGAACCATCTGCTCCTTGGACAGGCCGGAGTACGAGAACATGCCGATTTGGGTGGTGATGAAGGACATGTCCTGGGTCACGCCGGCAGCCTTCAGGCCGTCGACCAGCTTCTGGCGCATGGCCTTGATGCGCACGCGCATCTCGCCCAGTTCCTTTTCCCACAGAGCGTGCAGCTCGGGGTTGTTCAGCACGGCAGCCACGACGGCGCCGCCATGGGTGGGAGGGTTGGAATAGTTGGTGCGGATGACGATCTTCAGCTGCGACAGCACGCGAGCGGCTTCTTCCTTGTCGGAGGCCACCACGGACAGGGCACCCACGCGCTCGCCGTACAGGCTGAAGCTCTTGGAGAAGGAAGTCGACACGAAGATGTTCAGGCCGGCAGCCACGAACTTGCCGATCACGGCGCCGTCTTCGGCGATACCGTGGCCAAAGCCCTGGTAGGCCATGTCCAGGAAGGCGACCAGGCCCTTGGCCTTGACGACGGCGATGACTTCATCCCACTGAGCGGCAGTGATGTCGTAGCCGGTGGGGTTGTGGCAGCAGGCGTGCAGCACGACCACGGTGCCGGCAGCGGCAGCGTTCAGGTCGGCCAGCATGCCGGCGAAGTCGATGGAGCGGGTCGCTGCATCGTAGTAGGCGTAGTTGCCGACTTCAAAACCAGCGTTGGTGAAGATGGCCTTGTGGTTTTCCCAGCTGGGGTTGGAGATCAGGACCTTGGCGTTGGGGTTGAGCTTCTTCAGGAAGTCGGCGCCGATCTTCAGGCCGCCGGTGCCGCCGATGGCTTGCACGGTGGCCACGCGGCCGGACTTGACCACGTCGGACTCGGCTCCGAACACCAGGGCCTTGACGCCGTTGTCATAGGCGGCAATACCGTCGATGGGCAGATAGCCACGGGCGGTGGGCTTTTCCATCATGGCCTTCTCGGCGGCCTGCACGCACTCCAGCAGGGGCAGCTTGCCGTTGTCGTCGAAGTACACGCCCACGCCCAGGTTCACTTTGTTGGGGTTGGAGTCAGCGTTGAATTGCTCATTCAGACCCAGGATGGGGTCGCGGGGGGCCATTTCGACGGCGGTAAACAGAGACATGAAAAAATCCTTGAGGGATGGAAATAAGTCAGGTCACCCCCAGCTATTGCTCCGAGAGCGTTTGACGGACAGGGCATTGCCCGGTGCTCGAAAAAACGCATCAGCCTAGGTTAGGCTTGAGGGTTGGGCTGCCATTCTACTCGCGCTTACCCTATGCGTCATGGACATGAGATCATGCAAGAACAAAATATGACTGCCGAGCCGCAAGGCCGTTTCGTGCAATATCCGGACTCGCCGTTCGAGCTGTTCCAGCCCTATCCGCCCGCTGGCGATCAGCCTGCGGCCATCGAAAAACTGGTCGAAGGCGTCAATGATGGAGAGTCCTTCCAGACGCTGCTGGGCGTGACCGGTTCGGGCAAGACCTTCACCATGGCCAACGTGATCGCGCGTCTGGGCAAGCCAGCCATCGTGTTTGCTCCCAACAAGACGCTGGCGGCACAGCTGTACTCGGAGTTCAGGGAGTTTTTCCCGAAAAACGCGGTCGAGTACTTCGTCAGCTACTACGACTATTACCAGCCCGAAGCCTATGTGCCCCAGCGCGACCTGTTCATCGAAAAGGACAGCGCCATCAACGAGCACATCGAGCAGATGCGCCTGTCCTGCACCAAGAGCATCATGGAGCGGCGCGACGTGGTGATCGTGGCCACCGTCTCGGCCATCTACGGCATCGGCGAGCCCGAGAGCTACCACCGCATGATCATGACGCTGCGCGCGGGCGACACGCTCAACCAGCGCGACGCGATCGCGCAGCTGATCCGCATGCAGTATCAGCGCAACGATCAGGACTTCTCACGCGGCACCTTCCGCGTGCGCGGCGACACCATCGACGTGTTCCCGGCCGAGCATTCCGAGCTGGCCGTGCGTATCGAGCTGTTCGACGACGAGGTCGAGAGCCTGCAACTGTTCGATCCGCTCACAGGCCGGGTGCGCCAGAACATTCCGCGCTTCACCATCTATCCCAGCAGCCACTATGTGACGCCGCGCGACAAGGTGCTGGCGGCCGTGGAGACCATCAAGGAAGAGCTGGCCGAGCGCCTCAAGCAGCTGGTGGGCATGGGCAAGCTGGTGGAGGCGCAGCGCCTGGAGCAGCGCACGCGCTTCGATCTGGAAATGCTCAGCGAAGTGGGGCACTGCAAGGGCATCGAGAACTACACGCGCCACCTTTCGGCCTCCCAGCCCGGCGATCCGCCCAGCACGCTGACCGACTATCTGCCGCGCGACTCCATCATGTTCCTTGACGAGAGCCATCAGATGATCGGCCAGCTCAACGCCATGTACAACGGCGACCGGGCGCGCAAGACTACGTTGGTGGAATATGGCTTTCGCCTGCCGTCGGCGCTGGACAACCGCCCGCTCAAGTTCGAGGAGTTCGAGCAGCGCATGCGCCAGGTGGTCTTCGTCTCGGCCACACCGGCCGAATACGAAAAGACCCATGCGGGACAGGTGGTGGAACAGGTGGTGCGCCCCACCGGCCTGGTCGATCCCGAGATCGAAGTGCGGCCGGCCATCCATCAGGTGGACGATGTGCTGCAGGAGATCCGCCAGCGCGTGGAGCTGGAGGAGCGCGTGCTCATCACCACGCTGACCAAGCGCATGGCCGAGCAGCTGACCGAATATCTGACCGACAACGGCGTGAAGGTGCGCTATCTGCACTCCGACGTGGATACGGTGGAGCGCGTGGAAATCATCCGCGACCTGCGACTGGGGGCCTTCGATGTGCTGGTGGGCATCAACCTGCTGCGCGAAGGCCTGGATATTCCCGAGGTCTCGCTGGTGGCGATCCTGGATGCCGACAAGGAAGGTTTTTTGCGTGCCGAACGCAGCCTGATCCAGACCATCGGTCGCGCGGCGCGCAACGTCAACGGCAAGGCGATTCTGTACGCGGACCGGATCACCGAGTCCATGAAGAAAGCCATCGGCGAAACCGAAAGACGCCGCGAAAAACAGATGGCTTTCAACGAAGCCAACGGAATCGTGCCAAAGCAGATTGTCAAGAGGGTGAAAGACCTGATTGATGGTGTCTACAGCGAAAAGAGCGGCAAAGAGGCAGAGCGCCTGCAGGAGCAGGCTCTACAACAGGCGCGTGTCGAGGACATGTCAGAGAAAGACATTGCCAAGGAGATCAAGCGTCTGGAGAAGCAAATGCTGGAGCACGCCAGGAACCTGGAATTCGAGCAGGCAGCGCGTGTGCGAGACCAGCTTTCGCTTCTCAAGCAGCAATTGTTTGGGGCGGCACCGTAGCAATATTTCTTCGCAAATCTCGGGGTTATTACGTGAGTGCACGCTGTTACCCGACAAAATTGATGGGGAATGTGCTATACTCGCCTCAAACACTCAACAACAAACTTCCCTCACAGAAGGGCTCTGAACCTAATCACAGGACGGAGTAAGGGCGGAGACTGTGCTCGTCTAGGTACTGTGACCGGGCGTGCGTTTCTGTAACGAACAATCCTGACTGAAGGAGCTCGTATGCGTCTTACGACCAAAGGCCGCTTTGCGGTCACCGCGATGATCGACCTGGCACTGCGCCAGAACAATGGCCCTGTGACCCTGGCTGCCATCAGCCAGCGTCAGCAGATTTCGCTGTCCTATCTGGAACAGTTGTTTGGCAAACTGCGTCGCCACGAACTGGTGGAATCCACCCGTGGCCCCGGCGGCGGCTACACGCTGGCCCGTAAGGCAACGGACATCACCGTGGCTGACATCATCGTCTCGGTGGATGAACCTATTGATGCGACCCAGTGCGGTGGCAAGGAAAATTGTCTGGGCGAAGCCGGTCGCTGCATGACTCATGAACTGTGGGCTGCACTGAATCAGCGCATGGTGGAATTCCTGGACTCCGTCACTCTGCAAAAGCTGGTGGACGAGCAACTGGCCAAGGGCATCCAGATCGAGGACAAGCCCGTGGTGCGCCGCGCCATCTCCACGGCACCCGTGGTCAAGCCCATCCGTGTGAACGCACCGAACTCGGTGTTCGCCCTGGGTAACGCCTTCGCGAAATCCTGATCCGCAGCTGCTCGAGCAGTGCTCGGGCGGCAACCAGATCACTCTGAAGCCCGACTCCGATAGTCAGGGCCTGGATGCATGCATGGCTGTGCGGCATGTTTCCTCGCCCTGATGGCACCACAAGGTGCATCGATTCCTCACGATTTGTCAGCCAAAAACAAGACGAGCCAGTCATGGACATGACCCCGCACTTTCCCATTTATCTCGACTACGGTGCAACCACTCCGGTGGATCCCCGCGTGGCGGACGCCATGATTCCCTGGCTGCGTGAACATTTTGGCAATGCCGCATCGCGCAGCCACGCCTGGGGCTGGGAAGCCGAAGAAGCCGTCGAGAAGGCCCGCAAGCAGGTGGCTGATCTGATCGGCGCCGACCCGCGCGAAATCGTCTGGACCAGCGGTGCAACCGAGTCCGACAACCTGGCCATCAAGGGTGCAGCGCATTTCTACCAAGGCAAGGGCAAGCACCTGATCACCGTGAAGACCGAGCACAAGGCTGTGCTGGACACCATGCGTGAACTGGAGCGCCAGGGCTTTGAAGTCAGCTATCTGGACGTGCAGGAAAACGGTCTGCTGGACATCGAAGTGTTCAAGGCCGCGATCCGCCCCGACACCATCCTCGCCAGCGTGATGGCCGTGAACAACGAGATCGGCGTGGTTCAGGACCTGAACACCATCGGCGCTCTGTGCCGTGAAAAGGGCATCATCTTCCACGTCGACGCCGCTCAGGCTTCGGGCAAGATGGATCTGGACATGCAGACCATGCCCATCGACCTGATGAGCCTGGCTTCGCACAAGACCTACGGTCCCAAGGGCATCGGTGCGCTGTACGTGCGCCGCAAGCCGCGCGTGCGCCTGGAAGCTCAGATGCACGGCGGCGGTCATGAACGCGGCATGCGTTCGGGCACGCTGGCAACCCACCAGATCGTGGGTATGGGCGAAGCCTTCCGCATTGCCAAGGAAGAGATGGCCAAGGATATGGAGCACGCACGTGCACTGCGCCAGCGTCTGCTCGATGGTCTGAAGGATCTGGAGCAGGTGTTCGTGAACGGCGATATGGAGAACGGCGTTCCCCATTACCTGAACATGAGCTTCAACTTCGTCGAAGGCGAGTCGCTGATCATGGGTATCAAGGGCCTGGCCGTGTCCTCGGGTTCCGCCTGCACATCCGCCAGCCTGGAGCCCAGCTATGTGCTGCGTGCCCTGGGTCGCAGCGATGAGCTGGCACACAGCTCTCTGCGCATGACCTTTGGTCGCTTCACGACGGAAGAAGAAATTGACTACGCGATCAAGTCGATCCGCGAAAACGTGCTGAAGCTGCGCGAGCTGAGCCCTCTGTGGGAGATGTACAAAGACGGCATCGACCTCAGCACTATTCAATGGGCTGCACACTAAGCATAGATTACAAAGAGTTCAAGAGGTAGACACCATGGCTTACTCCGAAAAAGTTGTTGACCACTATGAAAACCCCCGCAACGTGGGCTCGTTCGACAAGAGCGATGACTCCGTGGGCACGGGTATGGTGGGTGCGCCCGCTTGCGGCGACGTGATGAAGCTGCAGATCAAGGTCAATCCTGCCACTGGCGTGATCGAAGATGCACGCTTCAAGACCTATGGCTGCGGCTCTGCCATCGCTTCGTCTTCGCTGGTGACCGAATGGGTCAAGGGCAAGACGCTGGATGAGGCTGCAGCCCTGAAGAACAGCCAGATCGCCGAAGAGCTGGCGCTGCCCCCGGTCAAGGTTCACTGCTCCATCCTGGCTGAAGATGCCATCAAGGCAGCTGTGAACGACTACCGCGCAAAGCGCACGGCGACGGAAGCCTAAGGCCATGGCCATCTCAATGACCGAGGCGGCTGCCCGTCATGTGAACCGCTACCTTTCGCGTCGCGGCAAGGGGATTGGCGTGCGCCTCGGCGTGAAGACCACGGGCTGTTCCGGCTTGGCCTACAAGCTGGAGTATGTGGACGAGGTCCAGCCCGATGACGTGGTGTTTGAAGACCATGGCATCAAGGTGCTGATCGACCCCAAGAGCCTGGCCTATATCGATGGCACGGAATTGGATTTTGTGCGCGAAGGTCTGAACGAGGGCTTCAAGTTCCACAACCCCAACGAGCGTGATCGCTGCGGTTGTGGAGAGAGCTTCAGGATTTGATTTCCCCCTGAGTCGCTTCGCGCCTTCCCCCAAGGGGGCGACACCTTCGCTGCGAGGCGGCTCTTGCTCGGTGTCCCTGGCGTGTGTTGCGTCCGGACTAACTACTGAACCGCCTCAGCGCTGCTGCAGGCGGTTTTTTAATGCCATGAATCTGCAATCTGACGACTTTGAATTGTTTGGCCTGCCGCGCAAGTTTGCGCAGGAGCGCAGCCAGATCGACGCACGCTGGAAAGAGCTGCAGCGTGAAGCACATCCAGACCGCTTTGCCGCCCAGGGTGCAGCCGCGCAGCGCGTAGCCATGCAATGGTCGGTGCGCATCAACGAGGCCTATCAGCGCCTCAAGGACCCGCTTAAGCGCGCAGCCTATCTGTGCGAGCTGGCGGGAGCGCCGGTGCGGGCCGAAGACAACACGGCCATGCCTGCGGCATTTCTGATGCAGCAGATGGAGTGGCGCGAAGCGCTGGAAGACGCTGCCAGCGAGCAGGAGCTGGATGCTCTGGAGGGCGAGATGCTCGCTGCCAAAAAGCAGATGCTTGGCGAATGCGGTCGTCTGCTGGACGAGGCAGGCGATGCCGCCGCTGCCGTGCAGCAGGTGAGAGCCCTCATGTTTGTTGCGCGATTTGCGCAAGATGTGGATCGCCGTCGCGATCAACTGGGACAATAAGACCCAGAGCAATGCTTTGTGCCCCTGGCGCATGGCGTATCCATCTTGAGCGGGCCAGCCACGCTGGCCTCTGACGTTTCAAAAGAAGAATTTCATGGCGCTTTTGCAGATTTCCGAGCCCGGTCAATCCCCCGATCCCCACCAGCGACGCATTGCTGTAGGTATCGACCTGGGCACCACGCATTCTTTGGTTGCCGCAGTGCGCAACGGTGTGGCCGAATGCCTGCCCGACGATCAGGGGCGTGTGTTGCTGCCATCGGTGGTGCGCTACATGGAAATGGGCCGCCGACAGATCGGTTTTGATGCCAAGGCCGCGCAGGCGCAGGATGCTGCCAACACTATCAGCTCGGCCAAGCGCTTCATGGGGCGAAGCCTGGCTGATATCGAATCGCCCGAGAAGCTGCCTTATCGCTTCAAGACCGATGACAGCAGTGTCATCTCCGTCGAAACCGTGGACGGAGCCAAGACGGCCGTGGAGATCAGTGCCGAAATTCTGGCGACCTTGCGTTTCCGTGCCGAAGACACGTTTGACGACGATCTCTATGGTGCAGTCATCACCGTGCCTGCGTACTTTGACGATGCTCAGCGCCAGGCCACCAAGGATGCAGCCAAGCTGGCCGGCATCAATTTGCTGCGCCTGATCAACGAGCCCACTGCGGCAGCCATTGCCTACGGCCTGGACAACGCGGCGGAGGGCGTCTACGCCGTCTACGATCTGGGTGGCGGCACCTTCGATATCTCGGTGCTGCGTCTTGCACATGGCGTGTTTGAAGTGATCGCCACTGGCGGCGACTCGGCACTGGGCGGCGACGACTACGATGACGCGCTGGCAGCCTGGGTGGCGGAAAAAACCGGCACGCAGCTGGAGTCTGCAGCAGACAAGACCGCCTGGCGTATTGCCGCGCGCAATTGCAAGCAGGCCCTGACTGAATCAGAAGTTGTAGCGTTTACCGCTGATGTTTCCTCGGGTTCAGTATCTTTTGATGTCAAGCGTGAGGAGTTCATTGCGCTGACTGCTCACTTGACCAGCAAGAGCCTTGCGGCCGTGCGCCGCGCGCTCAAGGATGCAGACCTGGGCCGCGATGAGGTGCAGGGCGTGGTCATGGTTGGCGGCTCCACCCGCATGCCTCAGATTCGCCAGGCCGTGGCCGACTTCTTCGGCAGCGAGCCGCTGACCAATCTCAACCCCGACGAAGTGGTGGCTCTGGGTGCTGCCATTCAGGCCAATCAACTGGCCGGCAACAATACCGCCGGCGACCTGCTGCTGCTGGATGTGATCCCGCTGTCGCTGGGTGTGGAAACCATGGGTGGCCTGTCCGAACGCATCATCACGCGCAACGAGACCATTCCCACGGCTCGTGCGCAGGATTTCACGACGTACAAGGACGGCCAGACTGCTCTGGCCATTCACGTGGTGCAAGGCGAGCGCGACCTGGTGGCGGACTGCCGCAGCCTGGCGCGTTTCGAGTTGCGCGGCATTCCGCCCATGGCTGCCGGTGCGGCGCGCATCCGCGTGACCTTCACGGTCGATGCGGACGGCCTGCTGTCCGTCAGCGCCAAGGAGCAGCTCAGCGGTGTCGAAGCCCATATCAACGTCAAGCCCTCCTACGGCATTTCCGACGACCAGATTGCGCAGATGCTGCAGGACGGCTTTGCCACGGCCCAGGAGGACATGAAGGCTCGCGCCCTGGTCGAGGCCCGCGTGGATGCCGATCGCATGCTGCTGGCCACGCAAAGCGCGCTGGATGTGGATGGCGATGTGCTTGGCGCCGAACAGCGCGACAGCATCGACGCCCTGATGGCCGCGCTGCGCGTGGCCATCGCCAGCGATGACCCTGCCGTCGTGGAAGGCGCGACGCAGGCCCTGGCCAAGGGAACCGAGTCGTTTGCGGCCGAACGCATGAATCGCAGCATCCAGCAGGCGCTGGCCGGCAAGAGTGTCAACACCATTTAATTCATAAACAGAACAATGCCCATCATCAAAATTCTTCCTCACGCCGAGTACTGCCCCAATGGCACCGAAATCGAAGCGCCTGTCGGCACCTCGATCTGCGAAGCCATGCTGGACAACGGCATCAATATCGAGCATGCCTGCGACATGAGCTGCGCCTGCACGACCTGCCATGTCATCGTCAAGGAGGGCTTCAACTCCCTGAACGAGGCGGAGGAAGAGGAAGAAGACCTGCTCGACAAGGCCTGGGGCCTGCAGCCACAGTCGCGCCTGTCCTGCCAGGCGATTCTGGCGCGCGAGAATGTGACGGTGGAGATCCCCAAGTACTCCATCAATCACGCTAAGGAAAATCACTGAGCACCCCCTGAGGCGCTTTGCGCCTTCCCCCTCTCTCTACGCGCTTCGCGCTAGGGGAGGGGGACGACACCCTCGGTGCGCGGCGGCGCGTCCTCGGTGTCCTGGCTTTGGTGCGCGCTTGTTTTAGAAATTGTTGGGCGATGTGAGCGCCGCAGGTAATTGGGAGAAATTGAATGTCGCGCCAAATTGTTCTGGATACGGAAACGACCGGCCTGTCGGCCATCGATGGCGATCGCCTGATCGAGCTGGGCTGCGTGGAACTGGTCAACCGCAAGCTCACCGGCAACAATCTGCATCTGTACTTCAATGCGGGTCGGGACAGCCACCCCGATGCCTTGCGCGTGCACGGCATCACCACGGAGTTCCTCAAGGACAAGCCGCGCTTTGAGGAGAAGATCGACGAGATCTGGGAGTATCTGCAGGGTGCAGAGCTCATCATCCACAATGCGCCGTTCGACCTGGGCTTTCTGAACAACGAGCTCAAGCTGGCCAGGCGCCCGCCACTCAAGCAGTGCGTGGGCGGAGTCCTCGACACCCTGGTCATGGCCAAGGAGATGTATCCGGGCAAGCGCAACTCGCTGGACTCGCTCTGCGATCGCCTGGGTGTCGACAATTCCAATCGCACGCTGCACGGCGCTTTGCTGGACGCGGAGTTGCTGGCGGATGTCTACATCAATCTCACGCGCGGGCAAGATGCCTTGCTCATGACCGAGGAGCCGGCAGATGCTCCGGCGGCTGGAGCGATTGTCGCTCCCTCGGTGGACCTGAGCAGCTTCAAGTTGCCAGTGTTGCGCGCCAATGAGCAGGAGCAGCAATCCCATGACGATGTGCTCAAGCAGATGGATAAATCCAGCGGTGGCAAGACTGCCTGGCGCAATTTTGAAAATGTGAGCGCCAATCCTTGATATAATCACGCCTATCGGGTGATTAGCTCAGCGGTAGAGCACTGCCTTCACACGGCAGGGGTCACATGTTCGATCCATGTATCACCCACCAAATACGAAAACCTCTTAAAACGTTGATTTTAAGAGGTTTTTTGTTTTTGGTGACTCTCCCGATTCATCCCGTTGGAGCATGTTTGGCACCTCATTTTGTGACCCGGTGCCAATTTTGCGCCACTGAACTCCGCAACGTGCCGCCGGCACAAGGAGTACGAGATGGCCAGTATCACCAAACGTAGCTATTCCTCATGGCAAGTCTCAGCCAAGGACAGCACGCTCAAGATCAAGAAGACTTTTCTGAGCAAAAGCGCAGCTCTTGGCTTCGCCGAACAGCTTGAGGCCGATGGCATTGCGGTTGCCAAATTGGCAAAAACCGAGACCATGGCCTGGCAGGCGCGTGTACGCAAAAAAGGCTTTCCGGAATTGGTAGAGACTTTTCAAACCAAGTCCGAAGCCGAAGCTTGGTCGGTGTCTCGTGAAGCCGAGATGCACCAGCGCAAATTCGTCGACTACCGCGAAGCCGAGCGCAACACCTTGGCCGACCTGATGCGCAAGTACGCAAGCAAGGTCCTCAAAGGTAAAAAGGCAGACCATCCAGATCTGGTGCGCATTCACAAAATCTGCCGCCACCCCATTACGCAGATTCCCATGCACATGCTGCAGCCCAGCGATGTAGCGGCCTACCGTGATCAACGTCTCGAAGGTGGGTTCGTCGAACCTGTAGACACCAGAAAGCTTAGCCTTGCCCTGCGAACCTGGTCACCCATCAAAGGCGCTACCGTCAAAAAGGAAATGGAGCTGATCTCCAGGATCATCAGCATTGCCATGCGGGAATGGAACATCCATTTGCCGTTCAACCCAGCCTCAGGCAAACACTGCACCCGCCCCGAGGCTCAATATGGCGACGAGCGCAACCGGCGCCTCGAAGACAGAGCGCCAGAAATCCTGGAACAAGTCCAGGCCGGCAATGTGCAGCGCAGTCGTCGCAAAGTGAAGGACGTGGAATACGTCCTTGATCCAGAGATTTCAGCGCTGCTCCAGGCCGCAGGCGGTGAGCAGATCAACCTGCTGCGTGCCTGCCGCTACCCCGAATGGTTCCGCCCCTTGCGTAAAGAAGTCACCGCTGCCAGCTTGCGCTCACGCAATCTCAGCAAAGCCAAGCCCAAGATCAAGGCTCGGGAGCGCAAAGGCTTGCGGCTCTGGGCCATTGTCAGCTTCGCCATTGAAACCGGCCTGCGCCGTGGAGAAATGCTGGCCCTGCAGTGGCAGCATCTGCATCACACCAAGGATGGCGCCTATCTGCTCTTGCCTGCCGCAATCACCAAAACCCAAACAGAGCGAGTCGTGCCGCTGAGCTTGCGTGCTGAGCGCATTCTGAAAACTCAGCCCAAAGCCAGCGAGCTCATCTTCAACAGCAACTATGAAGCTGTCAAAACGGCTTACAGGAGAGCCAAGGAAAAGGTCCAAATTCAAGACCTACGCATGCATGACCTACGGCACGAAGCCACCAGCCGACTTTATGAGCGAACCGATCTCCGGGAGTCCGAGATTGGTGCCATTACAGGCCATGAAGACGATCGATCCCGCCGCAGA
This sequence comes from Comamonas thiooxydans, assembly GCF_002157685.2. Taxonomy (NCBI): domain Bacteria; kingdom Pseudomonadati; phylum Pseudomonadota; class Betaproteobacteria; order Burkholderiales; family Comamonadaceae; genus Comamonas; species Comamonas thiooxydans. The sequence continues at coordinate 3,497,823 of NZ_AP026738.1, read as the reverse complement.
TATACGAATATTCGTGCAGCACATCAGGTGAAGCGGTTTCACGAATCTCGTAAATAAGTTCACAGGGAAACTGCTGCATATCATTCAACCGTTTCTCGAAACAACACATAAAGGAGAAGGAATGCTCCTTTATGTGTTTGAGTGACGTGAATTAGAGAATTTTTTGAGAAAATTCACACTAAAATCCAGCTCCAGAAAATTTTTGCCATTTTTTGTGAAAAATAACTTCAGAGAAATTTTTTTGAGAAAACATGAATCTGGAAAACGCGTGGTACGGCAATCGCCAAATTATTCAATCTGAAACTCCTGCAGCCAATGCCACCATTCTGGTTGGCGACGCGTTGCTCGACGACATTTGCCAGCGGCTGGAGAAAGAGCTGCCTGCGGTGGCCTATATGGACCAAGATGCCCTTGCGCTCTTGATCGGAGTCACCCCGAAAACACTGGCCAACCGCAGGGCCATGTATCCCGAACGCTATCCAGCTCCGATCTACTTCGGCGGAAATAAAAAGCCGTTATTCCCTCGTTCCGATATTCTGAACTGGCTGGCCAGAGAGGAATATCAAGCTAAATCGATTCATCGGCATCGATGTGTCTGAATTATTTCACCCTGAACAATCCGCAAACGACGGAGAGGATGAGGCCATGAGCAGCAGCAATCGCTGCAAAGCCGACCTGGAAATCAGAAGTCAGCTTCAGGCTGTGGATTCAACCGATCGATGCAACGCATTCGTTAAACATCTCAGCCGGTGTTCTGTATCCCAAGGTCTTTCTGGGCCGCTCGTTTAATTTTCTCGCAATCGCATCCAACTCCTCTTGCGAGTAGCCCGAGATGTCAATGCCCTTGGGCAGGTACTGCCTGAGTAGCCCGTTGGTGTTCTCGTTCGTTCCGCGCTGCCATGGGTTCTGCGGATCGCAGAAGTAGACTTGGATGTCGGTGGCCACGGTGAATCGCTTGTGTCCTGCCATCTCCGATCCCCGGTCCCAGTTCAAGGAACGGTAGAGCTCTTGCTGCAAGGTCTGTGCATGCCTGGCCAGTGCCGCAGCGACGGTGTAGGAGTCCTTGTCCACCAGTTTGACCAGCATCACGTAGCGGGTGTGTCGCTCCACCAGCGTGGCAATCTGGCTGTAGGCATCGCCGAACAACAGATCACCCTCCCAGTGCCCCGGCACTACCCGATCCTCGATGCAGGCTGGCCGTTCGCTGATGGGCACGGCGTCAACGATCCGGCCATGGATGGGGGTTTTCTGGGTGTAGTGGCGTGAGCGACGCATCCCCCGAGTGCGCCGCAAGTGCTCCAGAAGCTCCTTCTTCAAGGCCCCGCGTGTTTGGACGAAGAGCGTGCGGTAGATGGCTTCGTGAGACACCTGCAAATCCTTTTCGCCGGGGTAAGTGCGTTGGAGCCACCCCGCTATTTGCTCGGGCGACCACTGACTCTGTAATTTAACCGCCACGATGTGAGCCAATGCAGGATTGCTGGCCAACTTGCATGTCTTGGGGCGGTGTGCTCGCGTCCAGGCTGCCTCATCCGCTTTGGCTGCTCGATAGCCAGTCTTGCCTCCATTGCGCAGGAGTTCGCGGCTGATGGTCGACGCAGCTCGTTTCAAGCGGCCGGCAACGCAGCGGATAGATTCACCTGCGGCCAACGCCCTAGAGATTTCTTCTCGCTCAGACATGGTCAATGCCCAGCGAGACCGACGCCTCACTGGTGGCCGGATGCCACCTGTCGCACTCAAGATGGTGTGAATGGAGGTGTGTGGTCGGTCAAACAGCTTGCCGATCTCGTGCAAGGTATCGCCAGCTTTCCAGCGATCCCACATCAGGGCTTTCTGAGCTTCGGTGTAGTAAATCCGCGGTCTTTGCTTCATGCCAACACTCCTTGCGCCAGTGGCAGTCATTGTGTTGCATTGACCAGTTGAATCCACACCTGATTGCAGCCGCACGCAGCAGAAATCCGAATGACTGCTGATGCTCGGAGTAGTCATTGCGTTGGAAGCTTCGTCGCAAGTCTAATCATGGCTTAAAAACTGTCAGGTTGAGGATGGACGAACCAAGTCTGCCGACACAACCCATCGCAGAGCTATCTGCAGATGGGCTGTTAGTCTCTCCTCAAGATAGCCAAGTCACTTGGAGGAGTCTGTGTTGCCTAGCTTGGAACATTGAGTGCAGGCAACATCAATGGGTTGACCCCACTGCGTGCTAGCTCTTTTTCTTCCATTTCAGCATCAAGGGCAAGACTAGCCAAATCGTCGGCTATGAGTTCAAGCTGGTGATCCAGCTGCTGGTAGAACGCTTTCAGGTAGGTGTGGCAGCCATTGCAGCTCTCTGCTTTGATTGGCGCTTTTTCGCTTTCCAAGCACCAGTAGTCCAAAGCACCCGTGCTGTCACAGTTGGTGCAGGTAGTGCGGACCACATGCCATTGGCATTCACACAAACTGCATTGCAGGTAGCGCAGACCAGCCTGAGCACCACCTTGTACTAGGCTGCCAGTAGGAACATGGCCGCACACGGGGCAGAGATGGTTGAGGTCACCCATTTCCGCCTGCCCAGACGCTGGCAACTGGCTGCTTAGCTGGCGCCAGTACATGGACAACGCACACCACAACAACTGTGCAATACCAGGCTCCGGCAATGATGCAACATCAGCCAGTTCTTCGCCACGCAACGCGGTGAGCAGGGCATCTGCCCACACATCGCGCTGCTTGACGTCTGCAGACTGCAGACTTTGCAGTGCCTTTTGTACCGCGCTGGTATGCATGCGCGGCTGCTCGGTCAGTTGCACCAGAAACTGTTCCAGCAGTGCTTGCCAATGAACAGATCGCTTCCATTTGGCCGAGTTCAATGGCGCTTTCTTGCTCTGCTGCAAGGCAGCACCAAGATATTGGCTTTCCTCCTCTGGCAGAGGTAGAGCTTGCGCGGTGGTCTGTTGTGCGTTGACGAGGTCCGCTGCCCATAGCAGATAGTCCGCCATCGCATGATCCTGTGCAAGTGCTTGCAGACGGCTGGATCGCTGTGTGTAGGGAAGCTTGGCGGAGGGAAGTTGCAAGGCCGCGATCTCCCCCACTCCAGGTGAGCGTTCTGATTCAGGAACGATTTGAATACTCATCGTGTTCCTTTGATTTTTGCCTTGTTCTCAGCGTTTTTGTTGCTGATTTCTTGATGCCAACGGTCATGATGGGTACGTGCCCAAGCATGGCTTACGTAGCCCGTAACCATGCCACGGATGGAGCCTTTGACCCAGAAAGCCAGATAGATGTGGCCGATGATCAGTAAGATCAGTCCAACACCTGCAACCGCATGCAGCAGTAACGCAATGCGCAGCACAGGGATGGGGAACAGGTGAGCAAAGTAGGCACGCCAAATGGCCAGACCTGTGAGCAGCAGCACGCTGATCAGCGTCATGATTCCCCAAAACAGGAATTTTTGGCCTGCGTTGTACTTACCAATACGCAGTGGCTTGCGGTGATCGCCAGCAATGACGGACTTGACGTTGTCTGCCCAGATGCGGTCCTCCTTGACGAACAGGTTGTATTTCACAAACCGGACAAACAAATAGACCAGCGCCAGAAACACCACAATGCCAAAGAAGGGATGTAAGACCCGCGCCATCTGTGGGGTACCGAAGACGCCATTGAGCCAGTTCAAGCTGGGAAACACCCAGGACAGCCCTGACATAGCGACAAGGAAGAAGCACACCACCATGGCCCAATGGCACAAACGGTCAGGTAAGGGGGTGCGCAAAATCATGCGGTCTTTTTTCATGCCTTCTCTCCCTTCGAGGTGGATGTGTGATCACCCTCCTCATCGTCATCGTCGACTTCGTTGGGGCCGGTGGTGATGTAGTGAGCGGCAGCTCCTGCCAAGGCAGTCACGAAGCCGAGTGCTGCTAGTGGCTTGAACCAGCCTTTCCAGCCCTGCACTACGCTGCTGATCTGGGGATCTTTGGGCAGCTTGTGGTAGAGCTCGGGCTGATCGGCGTGGTGCAGCACATACATCACATGGGTGCCGCCCACGCCTTGCGGGTTGTAGACGCCGGCGTTTTCAAAGCCCCGGGTCTTCATCTCTTCCACACGGCCTTCGGCCTTGAGCAGCATGTCGTCCTTGGTGCCAAAGCTGATAGCGCCGGTGGGGCAGGTCTTGACGCAGGCCGGCTCCTGACCCACGGCCACGCGGTCGGAACACAGCGTGCACTTGTAGGCCTTGTTGTCTTCCTTACTGATACGTGGCACATCGAAGGGGCAGCCGGCCACGCAGTAGCCACAGCCGATGCAATGCTCGGACTGAAAATCAACGATGCCGTTGGCGTACTGCACGATAGCGCCGGGTTGCGGGCAGGCCTTGAGGCAGCCTGGGTCTTCGCAGTGCATGCAGCCGTCCTTGCGGATCAGCCATTCCAGTTTGCCTTGTTCGTTGACATGCTCGTCAAAGCGCATCAGCGTCCAGCTCTGGGGCGAGAGGTCGCGTGGGTTGTCGTACACGCCGAAGTTCTCACCCACGTCGTCGCGCAGATCGTTCCATTCGCTGCAAGCGACCTGGCAGGCTTTGCAGCCAATGCAGATGCTTACATCGATCAGCTTGGCGACATCGTCTTTGTGGTCGCGTGCGCGGGCGGCGGGCGTGAGGTCGTTGGTGGCCGAGCGCCGCACAATATCTTGGGATTGCATAGTCATGGGTGCTCGCCTTATGCCTTTTCGATGTTGACCAAAAAGGCCTTGAACTCAGGGGTCTGGGCGTTGGCATCGCCAATGCCAGGGCTCAGCGTGTTGGCCAGATAGCCCTTACGCGTCGCCCCCTCATAGCCCCAGTGGCAAGGAATGCCGATCTGCTCGATTTCCTGTCCATTGACTTGCAGCGTCATCACGCGCTTGGTCACCACGGCCTTGCCCTTAATATGGCCGCGCTTGCTGGAAACACGGATCACATCGCCGGCTCGGATGCCTTTTTTCTCGGCCAGTTTTTCGGACAGCTCGATGAACTGCTCAGGCTGGACGATGGCGTTCAAGCGCGAATGCTTGGTCCAGTGGCGGAACATCTCGGTGATCGAGTAGGTGGTGGCCACATAAGGGAACTGCTCGCGCGAGCCCATGCGGGCGGCGTCGTCGGCAAACACGCGCGCCACCGGGCTCTTGCTGACTTTGGGATGCAGCGGGTTGGCCGCAATCGGGCTTTCGGTGGGCTCGTAATGCTCGGGGAAAGGGCCGTCGTTCATGCCCTTGAGCGAGAACAGGCGCCCCAAACCATCGGGTTGCATGATGAAGGGACTCACACCGCTGTTCGGTGCGGCCGTCAGCGGGTAGTCGGGCACATCCGAGCCGCCCCATTTCTTGCCGTCCCAATGCAGGATCTGGCGTTTGGGATCCCAGGGCTTGCCTGCCGGATCGGCCGAGGCGCGGTTGTACAGCACACGGCGGTTGGCCGGCCAGGCCCAGGCCCAGCCAGGGGTGTTGCCATGGCCAGTGTCGGTGTTGTCGCGGCGGGCCATCTGGTTGCCGGCTTCGGTCCATGAACCAGCAAAAATCCAGCAGTAGCTCGATGTCGTGCCGTCGTCTCGCAGCATGCCGAAGTCGGACAGCAGCGTACCCTTCTTGGCGATCAGCTTGCCCGTGTCGTCAAACAGGTCCGCCAGCGCATAGCCATTGGTCTCCTTGGCCACTTCCTCGGGGTGCGGATCGTAGGGGTTGTGGTAGTCCCAGCGCATGTTCATCAGCGGCGCGGGGTTGGCGCCACCTTCCTTGGCGTACAGCTCGCGCAGCTTCATGAAGATGCCGCCCAGGATGCGGCCGTCGTGGCGCGCCTCCGCCGGTGGTTCTTGGGCCGCCCAATGCCACTGCAGCCAACGGCCGGAGTTGACGATGGTGCCGTTTTCCTCGGCAAAGCAAGACGATGGCAGGCGGAACACCGTGGTCTGGATCTGGGCAGGATCGACGTCGTTGAACTCGCCGTGGTTCTTCCAGAAGGTGGAGGTCTCGGTCTGCAGCGGATCGATGACGACTAGGAACTTGAGCTTGGACAGCGCGTCGCGGATCTTTCCCGAGTCCGGCATGGCCGCCACGGGGTTGAAGCCCTGGGCGATATAGCCGTTGACCTTGCCGCGGTACATCAGGTCAAAGTAGGCCAGCATGTCGTAGCTGCGGTCCCACTTGGGCAGCCAGTCGTAGCCCCAGCTGTTCTCGCGCGTGGCGTGCTCGCCGTACAGATCCTTCATCAGGCTGACGAAGAACTTAGGCGTGTTCTTCCAGTAGTTGACCTGGCCGGGCAGGTCGGCCTTGGGCGTGGCGTCCGCCAGGTACTGCTCTATGGCCTGTTGCCTGTCCTCGGGCAGGTTCAGGTAGCCGGGCAGGCGCGTCGAGAGCAGGCCCAGGTCGGTATAGCCCTGGATGTTGGAGTGGCCGCGCAGCGCGTTGACGCCGCCGCCGGCCATGCCGATATTGCCCAGCAGCAGCTGGATCATGGCCGCGCCGCGGATGATTTGCGCGCCGGCCGTGTGGTGGGTCCAGCCCAGGGCATAGAGGAAGGTGGCTGTGCGGTCCGGCACGCAGGTGCTGGCCAGTTGCTCGCACACGTGCAAAAAGTCTTCGACCTTGATGCCGGTGATGGTGTTGACCATCTCGGGCGTGTAGCGCTCCACATGCTTTTTCAAAAGCTGAAGCACGCAGCGCGGGTGTTGCAGCGTCAGGTCTTGTAGCGCATGGCCTTGGGCATCGCGCTCGTAGTTCCAGCTGGTTTTGTCATAGCTCTTTTTGCCTTCGTCGTAGCCGCTGAAAAGGCCTTCGTCAAAGCTGTAGTCCTCGCGCACGATCAGGCTGGCGTTGGTATAGGCCTTGACGTATTCGTGCTGGATCTTGTCGTTTTGCAGCAGGTAGTTGACGACGCCCATCAAAAAGGCGGCGTCCGAGCCTGCACGGATCGGCGCGTAAAAGTCCGCCACCGAGGCGGTGCGGTTAAAGCGCGGATCGACCACCATCAGGTGGGCTTTGTTGTGGATCTTGGCCTCGATGGCCCACTTGAAGCCCACGGGGTGGGCCTCAGCGGGGTTGCCGCCCATGACCAGAATCACGTTGGCGTTCTTGATGTCCACCCAGTGGTTGGTCATTGCACCGCGCCCAAACGAAGGCGCCAGGGCAGACACCGTGGGGCCGTGGCACAAGCGGGCCTGACAGTCAAAGCCCACCATGCCCAGCGCGCGCGCAAAGCGGAAGTCCAGCACGCCGGTTTCGTTGGATGCGGCCGAAGACGCCAGCATGCCGGAGGACAGCCAGCGGTTCACGGTCTGGCCCTTGTCGTTCTTCTCAATGAAGTTGGCGTCGCGGTCGTCCTTGAGCAGGCGAGCGATGCGCTCGTTGGCCTCATCCCAGCTGATGCGCTTCCACTCGTTGGTACCGGCTTCACGCACCTCTGGGTACTTGAGGCGCTGGTCGGAATGGATATAGTCCAGTGCGCCTGCACCCTTGGGACACAGAGAGCCGCGGCTCACCGGGTGGTCCGGGTCGCCTTCGATGTGGAATATCTTGGCCTTGGCGTTCTTGGCGCCGTCGCCCAGGCTATACATCAACATGCCGCAACCCACTGAGCAGTAGGTGCAGTTATTGCGGGTTTCTTTGGCGCGCAGTAGTTTGTACTGGCGGGGAAGAGTGGCTTGCGCCACGGATGGGGCAAAGCCCAAGGATGCAGCAGTGGCGCCAGCAGCAGCCGCGCCGCACAGCTTGAAGAATCGTCTTCTGCCGTGATTTATCATCGTGAGTGGAAGTCATAAACCGCGCTCCCATGACCATGGAGGGCGTTAGGTTTACAGGCCGCGTGTGCATGAGGCACGCCACCTGCTGAGTCGGGGGAACAACCCGAACCCGTAGGCCTCGACCTTGACGATTGCTCACACATTGCCGAGCCTCACGGGCCACGTCGAATGTTGAGGGAATGCCAATGGCAAGCAATTGAGCCACTTGATGAAAAGCAGCTCGCAAGACGAGGAATTGAGAACAAAGCCCTCAAGCTTTGTCACTTGACTCCTATAGAAGAGTCAAAGGTCCGCAAATCTATCACCTGTTACATAAATTTTGAAGAGATACCTGCATAGCGCAGATCTTTTGTCAGTTATTTCAGGCGAATCAGAATCTTTGAATCGACCAGCTTTTCCTAAACGACTTCCGACTTTGCAAAGATGTTTCGATGCGATTCCTTAAACGGCTGCTAATCGGCCGAGAGCAGTCTTTCATGTCATAGATTCGGTTGGCAGCTATCGCCGCATTGCCGTCGCTCGGCCCATGTTGCTGAGCGTCTGCACTGGGTTGAATCCACAGTCGTTCGGCGACAGTCGCAGATCGGCCAGGAGCAGTCCTTGGCCGCACTCTCACAGGCGACTGCTTCGGGCTAATCAGCGGTCAGTCAGCCAGTGGCAGACTTTATGGGACAGAGCCACAGACCTGAGGTACCCATGCGCGGTCGTTCGTGTTGGTCGGCAATCAACCGATTAAAGTCATCGGCGCTTTGACGACCGATAGCTGGGGTGCAGCGATAGTCGTGATTGGCCGGAAACGCCTCAAACCACGCGATTAGCCATGTAACAGGCGCAAAAATTGAGTACCAACTGAGCGATTGCCGTTAGCTAGACCAGATGTCGCTGAATTTCGACTCCAGCTGATATCACACTCGATTCAGCGGGCCGCCCTCTGTGAACTGCTTGAAGAAAACGCAATCCTGTCGGTCAAGGCAATCACCAGTAACGACAGCCCAACGAGCGGAAACAGTGCACCTCCCAGAAGGAGCATTGCCAGAACACCCCGTAAGACACCTCGCTCATTTGGTAGCGGAGGTACTCCCAGTCCTGCACTCGGCCTTCGCTTCCACCACATAACCGCGGCACTCACACACAGCAAAATGATGTCCAGACAAGCTGCGGTCAGAAGTGCCTGGTTCAAAACACCGAACTCTTGCCCCAGGTGCACGTTGATTCCCCACTCCAGAGTTTTGGCAACCGGTCCATAGTCTTCAAACGACATGTCTAGCAATGGGCGACCGGAGTATTGGTCGAGGTGAATCACTCTCTGGTGGCTTATGTCCTCAGGGTATACCGAGGCTGTATAGACGCCTTTGCTGCCTTTGGGCAACTGAACGGCGTAACCTGTTGAGATTCCCGAAGTCTTGAAAATTGCAATAGCTTGATCAAGCGTCAATGCAGGCGGCAACCCTGTTGCGAGGGGGGCAGCCATTGCTGAAGACTGATCATGCCCTTCGTGCACTTCGTGGCCGGATTGAGGAACCTTGGCCTGAAGCAGTGACCAAGCAGCGTTGTCCCCTTCAGACAGCTTGACCTCGGACATTGGGATTTGCACTCGAACACCCGATGGGTATCCGTAGTTCTGTCCGTTGGCCCATTGATTGACCTTTGCCCCCCAGAAGACCGACCATGGCATCCCTGTGACGGCAAGAAATAGCAATATGCCGCCTACGAACAGGCCGGTCACTGCATGTACATCACGCCAGAAGATCCGCTTTGCGGGTTTGCCACGCACAGAGATGACGCCGCCACTGCGGCCTCGTGGCCACCATAGATAAATTCCAGTGAGGACCAGCAAGATGGACCATCCTGCGGCGATTTCAATCACACCGCGTGCGACGGAGCCAAAGTATTTCAGGCTATGAAGTTTTCGCACAGTCCACGCGACGCTGCCTCCGTCAGGTAAGGCACCCAAGACACGAGCGCTGTAGGGGTCGATAAATACCGAGAGTCGCTCGCCGTCATTGGTGGCAATGAGCGCTTCGGCACTGCGCGCTGAGTTTGGAGGCGGCGTGTACCTCACTAGGGTGCCAGGATGTGCCGCTAGCGCGGCAGCTGCTAGCTGACCGTCTGGAAGCGCCTGGTTCGATGCATGCGTGACGGACTTCAGCTCATGATGAAAAAAGTCATCGACCTGGTTCTTGAAGACATAGATTCCTCCGGTGATGGCGAGCCAAATGAGGAATGGCAGCACAAGCAATCCGGCATAGAAATGCCATCGCCATACGGCTCTATACAGATCGCTCGCAAGGCGCTGGTCACTTGGCTTTTGCTCGACGTTGAGATGGACGCTAGACACTTAGAACCTCACATTCAAACTAGCGTAAATCCCGCGGCCATCAGCAGGCGAGTAGCCTGACGAACCACTGTCATACCACGCATAGACATACTTGCGGTTGGTGACGTTTTTGAGCTGTAACCCAAGATCTGTCTTGTCATCCAAGCGGTACGAAGCGCCTAGATTCAGTACCGCAAATTTTCCCGCTCGGCCTTGAGTATTGGTGCGCTCGAGATAGTAGTCCCCTTGCGCATTTCCCCAGGCAGACAGCTTCACTCGATCTGTCGCTTGCCAGTCAACACCGGCCGACAGCAAGTAGTGCGGCACATTTTCGATTTCTTTGCCCAAGGTGTTTGGTGCACTAGGGTCAGGCGCAGTGATACGTGCCGATTGATGCGAGTAGGCAACCCAGGCCATGGTTTGCGCATTCGGCTTCATGTTGAACTGGACGTCAAACCCCTTGCGCAGGGTCTTACCCACGTTGCCCAGACCTCCAGGGTCGGGCAGCCCATCGACACCCAGCACTCGTGCCACTTCGCCCGACGCACGTTGCTCCCAGTAAGCCACTCGGCCGTTGAGCCAGGGTAGGGGCGAAAACTTCACTCCTGTCTCCCAACCGTCATTGATCGACGGTTTGAGGTTGCGCTGCTGCGTACGATAAGCGTCGATTCCAGAGCCGATCTGGAAAGTGCGCCCCCAGTTGGCATAGACGCTGGCTTGGGAACTAAGCGTGTAGGCCACGCTGATTTTTGGCTGCTTGATCAGTCCATAGTCATGAACTGGATAGCTAGCCCCTGTGAGGCGATCGGTGAAGTTTCCATCGACGTTGTCGACCCTCAATGCAGGAATAATCTTGAGTGACTCAATGGGCCGGATCACCGCTTGAACATACGCACCCTGAGTATTCAGGTCGAAGTCCCAGTCGCGAAACTGTGATGTTCTGATACGTTCTGTCGTGCGAAAGCGCTGGCCAACATTGCTTTGCCATTGCGCGTCGAGTCCACCTTCGAGTGTGAACTCATGCGCCCATTGGACTTTAGGGCGCCAGGTCAAGGTGGTTATTGCCCCTTGCTGTTGCTCGTCGTTGTAGCGCTCTTGTTGTGAGCCAGCGGCAGAAAAACGAACCCAGCGCTGGTTCTGGTACTGATTCACATAGAGCTTGGCAGCCAGTGAGAGCTCTGGTGTCAGCTCTCCATCGAGATGGGCGCTCAGTTGACCTGTTTCGCGCTCTCCGCGGTCTGCCGCTGCATAGGCCGGCGAACTGCGCGGTGCTTTCATGGCTTCGTCATAGCTGAGGTAGCCTGACTCCAGCGCTTTGTTGCGGTAGTAGCGCGCAATGACGCCAGTTCTCCAGCGTCCATCGTCAGAGGTATAGAACCACTTGCCTGACATCGAGATCTTTCGGGCATCGGCATGATCTCTGTAGCCGTCCGAGTCGCGCCAAGCCAGAAAATAGTTCTGGCTCCAGTTGCCGCTTTCAATGCCCTTGGAAAGCTGAAACTCCTTGGTGCCGAAACTGCCGACGGTCATGCTGGCTCGTCCTTCATTGCCGCCAGTACGGGTGATCACGTTGGCGTTTCCGGCAATATTGTTCAAGCCGTACCGGGCGTCGTTGGTTCCGCGAACAATTTCTATGGACTCGATGTCCAGAGGAAAGACAGCATCCAAAAACGGCATACCCCCGGCGTTATCGTTGCTCGGGATGCCATCAATGAGGAGCTTCACTGCATTGACACGGCCTTCGCCGTTAAAGCCGCGAAACGAAAATCGGCCCGCATCGGTGCCTTGTTTGAACTGCGTGACCTGGACGCCTGGAGCTTTGGACATCAGCTCCCAGCTGTAGTCGACATGCTCATTGGCCAATACATCCGCGCCCAGGATGTCCACGGAGCTAAATACATTGCGTGCGGACAGAGGGCCTGAGGCGCTGGCACTGACGTTGACGGTGCCAAGGGTTAAAGAGGAATCGCCTGTCGTGCCTGCGACCAGTCCTTGGGCACCAACAGCGGAAGTGAGGGACATCGCAACCGCAAAAGCAATTGGATGACGTTGAAAAAGTGGGAATCGAGCGAGAGTCACGTTAAGCCAAATAGGGTGAGGAAAGCTGCAAATGCCAATGGATGAAGCAGTTGGTCAGTTGCAGCTCCAGTTCATTTCAATGAGTGTTTCCAGTCGAGTGCGCAGGGTGAGCACCATGCGGGTCCATTTGGACCATCCCGTCAAAAGAGGAGAACAGCGCACGTTGCTTGGGTGTCATGGCAGCCTCGGCTTGTGCCACGTTCCACGCCAGTTGGCTTGCGGCAGTTGCTGACAAGCCAGCCATTTCAAGCATCTTGGGGTCTTTGAGACCATCGCCTCCGCATGCGGCAACCGTCCACTGGCCATGAGCGTTGCGCTTGAGCAAAGCACGTCCACCGCGGCTGCCCTGGATCCATCCTGCAACAGCATGCGAACCCAGGATGGAGACTGGGGCCACTTCAAGTCTCGAATCAGGCTTGTCCCAGATATCCTTCATCGCGCGTTGAATCGCAGTTGACTCGGTGGATTCGGCAGACGAGGAAGCAGGCGTTGCTGCAAACGCCTGAGTCGCTAGCAACCCTGGGGCCGTGGCAAAGCAAAGGGCCAAGGCCAAGCCTTTGCATGTGAATCTATTCATGAGTGTGTTCCTATGCACTGGGTCGGAATCAGAAGCTGGCAGCAAGGCCGATTTGTGCGGCCCGGCCCGGCATGGGATAGCCTGGGCGGTACGCGTACTTTCGATCGAACAGGTTCTCTAGTGCCAGGAAGACTTCACCCTTGGAGCCAAGCGCCGGCAAGGGATAAGCCATGCGCAAATTCGCCACGGCAAAAGAGCCTACTTTCTCGGTATTGAGAGCATCCGCTGCCCGCGCGCGGCTGAGTGCCCAAACCTGGGATTGATACTGCGCGTCAAAGGCGATACGTATCGGGCCCGCTTTGCCGTTCACGCCAATCGTCAGTGCACGACGAGGGCTGTAAGGCAAGTTATCGATACTGGGATCCAGCAGCGTTATCGCGGCAAAGCCAGACCAGTTTTTGCCCAGCGCCTGTCGCATTGACAATTCCATGCCGCGCATCCGATAGCTACCAAGATTGATGAACTGGGGAGGCGGAGGCAGGCTAGGCGGGAAACCGAAGACATACCGATTCTTCACCTTGTCCTGGAACACACTGGCATCGAATTGCGTGGAATCCGATGCAGTCCATTTGAATCCCACTTCGGCATGATCCATTTCTTCGGCTGATAGCTGCTTCCAGGTGGAGCCGAGTGCCGGGATGAGAGACGCCAGAAGCGGCGTTTCCAGGCCCGGGTAGTTGATGCCACGCGAGACATTGGCATAGAACGTGAGCCTCTCCGAGGCGAGAGACAAACCTGCGTGTGGCGCAGTCTTGTTGCCGAACTGACTATGCTCGTAAAGTCTCAATCCGGCAGAAGGCACAAGGCTCCATGCACTTGACAGCGGAATGTCCTGACTGAGCCCGATATATGGCGAGGTGATCCTGAATGTCGGCGCATCGAAGTAGCCGCTGGGAGCAGGGGATATGCGCCTGAACGTGGCATCGCCCGAGATCTGATCGTGGTCGATGCCGGCAATGACGCTCCCGCCTTTCCATGGGGAAAATTGCTCCTTCCAACGCAGGCCACTCATCCGGAATTTGTTGATGCTGTCGCCGTCCGGTGCCGGCTGGTTGAGCCAATCGCCCCGTCCCTGGCTGCTGTAGAACTTGAGCTCGCCGCGCCAATCCCCATGCTCATGGGAAACCGAGGTGCTGAGCATGCTGGCCTTGGTGTTGTACTGAGGCGCTACAGCCGGAGCGGCAAGACGCGCATCACCAGGGTCGCGGGCTTTGTTGTCCACATGTAGGAAGCTGGCTGCAATGGACCAGTTGCTATCCAAGCGATAGCCGATGCGTCCCATGAGGTTGCTCAGCTGGCCGTCTGCATTCGTGCGGTGGCCATCAGAACGCGCAAATCCTTGGGCAAGACTCCAATCCAGGTTGCCGCTCTTGCCCAGCAGCGTCGCCTGCTCGGTGACAGTGCCATAGGAGCCGGCAGAAATTCGTGCATCACCTTGCACCCCATCTTCTGTGGCGCGGCGAGTCTCTAGGTTGATGGAGGAAAAGTTGTTGCCGTTGATCTGAGGCTGAGGACTCTTGTAAACGGTGATGGCCTGCATGCCATTGGCCGGCAGCAAATCCAGCAACGGATGGCTCCACAGCCCCATGTAAAACGGTACGCCATCGATATAGGTCTTGATTTCACTGCCTGGACGGCTGACGCCCATGCCTCGAATGTAGACAGCACCACCTTGGTCGCCGCCGAAAGCGCCGACCGGGTTGTAGCGCGAGATCTGAACGCCGGGCGTGCGCCGCAGTGCCGACGCCAAGTCCACGGCATTTTGATCGCGCAGCTGCTCTTGCGTAATGACGGCGGAGCTGGAGGAGAACGGGTCGAGCTCCAACTCCTCAACCACTGGGCGAGCATTCACGGTCACAGTGGGAAGCTGGGCCTGTGATGACTCATCGCTGCCAGCGGCAATTGAATTGGCTTGTTTTGAAGACGGTGTACTTGCAGGCTGAGCACCGGCAACCGGCGCAGAGCAAGCAAAAACACAGGCAATGCCCAGCGGAAGGGGCGAAGAAAGAGAAGAATACATAGTGATTTCTGTTCAGGCTCCTTGGGGAGCACACGAAAAACGGCGCCGGCACAAGCAAGCTTGAGTCGGGTGGTCTAAGCAGAAATCGTTGGTGGAGGTCCGCGCGGCAATGAGGGTTGCCAGGGCGGATCGGGAAGCTCAATCGTCGCTACGGGTGCCGGCGCAAGCACATTGGTAGGACGTAAAACCTCCGGCATCTGGACGACAACCGGTAGTAGCGCGAGGCTGGCGTGCAAACGGCAATACGGACATTCAGCGGACGGTGAGGCAGAAGGGGCGGGTTTGCCGTCCTCTGAAGCCAGACTGCCATCGTCGTGATCAAGCTGTACAAACCGAGTGCCGAGACTGGTGCATACCTGGACCCAGCTTCCCCCGGAGGAGCCCATGGCCTGAGCCAGCGGTGCCGCGAGCCACCCCCAGATCAGCGCGAGCATGACCAACCTGACGCACCGAGTGCGCCAGGAAGCATGGCTGATAAGCGGAAGTGGCAAGAGCACGGCTATTGAGTTACGGATAGGGGACGGCGTGGGATGAAACCCCTAGCACTTGGCTGAGACCAGCCTCAATCAGTGTGTATGGCCGCCGTGGCTGGCAGGAGCTGCGTTGCTATTGAGCGGTCGCACGGGGGCCTGAACCTCGACTGTCTCGCGCTTTCCATCTTTGCCTTCAAAGCTCAAGGTCAGGGAGACGGTGTCCCCCACGCTGACAGGCTTTTGCAGGTTCATCAACATGACGTGATAGCTACCAGGCTTGAGCTCTACAACCTTGCCCGCAGGCAGCTCGATTGCAGGCACTTGGCGCATCTTCATCACGTTGTCCTGCATTGCCATCTCATGCACCTCAACGTTGGGCGTGAGGGGTGAGCTCGCAGAGACCAGCTTGGTATCTTTCGTTGATTGCAGTTGCATAAAGGCACCAGTAGCCTTTTGCTGAGGAACCGTGGCCCTTACCCAGGCGTCTTTGACAGTGACTTGGGCCTGGGCAGCGGCTGCTGCGATCAGCGCGGCTGCGGCGACAAGAGAGCGAATGGCGAGTTTCATAGTGATCTCCTTGGTGTGGTTTGAGAGAGATGGGCCTTAGGCGGTATGAAGAAGCTGGCGTATGTCCTCAGCAAACTCTTGAGCGGTCTGCTGATGGCGCATTGCAAGACGTAGCTTTCCAGCCGGGTCGTAGATGTAGGTCAGTGCCGAATGGTCCATGGTGTAAGACGATCCAGTGGGCACCTTTTTGTAGAAGACTTGGAAGTCTTTGGCTGTAGCGGCAGTTCGTTCCAAGTCCCCATACAGGCCGAGGAAGCTGGGGTCGAAAGCCGCTGTGTATTCCTTCAAGACTTGCGGTGTGTCGCGCTCGGGATCGATCGTGACAAAAATCACCTGAAGACGGTCCGCGTCCTGGCCGAGAAGTTGTTTGACTTCTATCGCCCGCGACAGGGCAGTAGGGCAAACGTCAGGACACTGTGTGAAGCCAAAAAAGATCATCACCGCCTGGCCCTTGAAGTCAGCAAGCGTGCGTTCTCGTCCCTCTGGGTCTTTCAAGCGGAAGTCATGTCCGTAAGTCGACCCGGTGACATTGAGGCCGTGGAAACTCGTCACTTTTTGATCAGAGCAACCGGCGAGCGCCGCAGTAACAGACAGAGCTCCCCATACGAGGACGCTGCGCCGGCGACAGGCGTTTTTATGCATAACAGACTCTTTTTGAATCAGCTACCTCATCGCTCGTTGCATGGCACATGCATAGAAAGCGTCGCGTAGAGGTAGCGGTACTCGCAAAAATGCGAGCACCGAAGCTATGGGAACTGAATATGGAGACTAAGTGCGCTCACTCATGCATGCACAAAAGGCGTGCGGAGAGCCGATGCGATGGCACTGCACGATAGGCAGGCGCAGCTCAGTACCAAGCGCGTAGCTTGGTTGTTTGCGGATTCAAGCCAACGTCGGAGATGGCGGGCCGCGTGGAGGAAGTGGTGCACCTACTCGGGCTGCAAGACTGGCAGCCGCTGCGACTTGAGGCACATGAGCAGGTAGCTGGTTTGCCCCAAGCATCGCCTGGACAATAGGCAATGGCAAGGCTGCCGGAAGGCAAAGCGAGCACTCTAGAGTGTGCTGACCGGCTTGCAATGGCCGACCATCGTCATCAACAGCAACGACCGTGACGTTGCCTCCCGCAGAGCACACCAACTGCATGGAGACTGGATGGACAAGAGGCGATGCCACCGCGACACCCAAAACCACAACAAACCACGCCAGAACGAGGCGTAGCAGTAGTGGAGAGGTGCGCAGAAGATGCATGGCCGCATTATGTATGTAATTTCAGAAATCCCTGAACTGAACGGATAGACATTCCTTGCAGACTTACGGTCATGAGAGTTATTCGATCGGTTCGCCTGTGTCGGGAATGCTGCCAGTCGTGCTTTGTCAAAACTGGTACTGAACACCAGCACTCAATGTGCGCGGTGCACCAGGTGCATAGAGACGGGTACCTCCGATGACCGACGCTGTTGTCGCATAGGCCTTGTCTGCCAGATTGGCGATCTGTGCATAGATGCGGTAGTTCTGGCTGCCTCGCGCTGTATAGCTCACGCCGAGGTCCCAGGTGTTGTAGCCGCCATAAGTCACCGTATTGGCGGCATCGACTGCATAGTTACCAACCTTGCGATAGGTCACTGTCGCGGCCCATTGAGCCAGGGGCTTCCAGGTGGCACTGACAGTGCCGGTGTACTTGGGCACACCAGCGACACGATTTCCGACCAGGCTGGCAGTACCGTTTTCAGTGACCTTGGAGTTGGCACTTCCGTAGGTCATTGCCAGATCCAGAGTCCGGTGCACGGACCAGAACGCACTGGCTTCAATGCCGGTACGCCGCGTGGCTCCGTAGTTCTCATACACGCCGGGGGCAACGGCACGAATTTCGTCACTGGAGTTGAGCCGGTAGGCAGCAATATCCAGGAAGACACCCTGCAAAGGAGTCAGCTGAGCACCAATTTCAGTCTGCTTGAAAACGTTGGGGCTCACCGCAGACGCGCCCAGGGCATATTTGGCAAAGGTGCTTGGCAGCGCAAAGCCTTCAGCCCAGCTGGCTCTCAGTTGCAGAACGCCTGGCAGCACTTCGGACTTCACGCCCACCTTGGGGCTGGCATGACTCATCTTGGCCAGTGGGCCGCAGGGGTCGGAGCCCGTTTCCGGACCCAGTAGCTTGCAGCCGCCACTAAAGCGATCCCAGCGCATTCCCAGGGTTGGCGTCAATAGTCGGTGCAGAGGCACTTCTACCTCGCCAAAGGCAGAAAGGCTGTTGAGTTTGCTCTGTCTGTCGTTGATGGCGGGGCTTGTGCGAATTCGGTTGTTGGTGCCGTCGTAATACTCGTAATCGGTGCTTTCACGAAAGGTCTCAAGCCCCAGAACCCAGTTGACATGCTGGCCGGCCACATCACTGTGACCGTTCAAGCTGGTGCCCGCTCCAAACACCGTGCGATCGTAGGATTCCTCTCGCTGCTTCCAGCCGCTGCTGGTGGGCCTGGTGAACCAGCGTGTGAAGTCTTGGCGCGTCAAATACGCAAAGCTCAGGAGCTTGACCTGCGGCGAGAGCGTGTAATTCACATCAGCGCGTAGCGTTCCAAAATTCTTTTTGGAGCCATCGTTCTGGGTCCTCGGATCGATGCCATAGGGATCAGTCTTGAGCTGCGGCTCAGTGATGTAGCTGGCCGAGTTGCCGTTGGCATGGTGCAGGCGGCCAGAAAGCACGACCTCAAGATCACTCGTGAGACTATGACGCCACCGGCCCGAGACCGTGCTGCGTTCGGCATCCGATTGCGGCCGAAAGCCGTTGCTGCGTGCATGCTGCGCCGCAAAATTGATGTCATCGCCATTTTCCAGCTGGCGACCCAATGCCCATTGGCTATCAAACGTCGAGTGTGAGCCCAGTCGCAGATCCAGGTCGTTGTACACCCCACCTTTGCGAGTGTTGATGGCAACCAGACCCGAGCGATTGAAGTTGCCATACAACGGCGATACCGGCCCTTTGTAAACCGTGAGCCGGTCGATTTCCAGCGGAATGATGACGTTGAAATCAACATAGCCATCTGCATGGGACATCGCTTCATTGAGCGGGATGCCATCCAGCGCCGCTCCAATATCACCGCCATGACCGCCGCCACCGAACCCACGCATCACGATGCCATCCGCAACCCCTGGCAACTGATAGTTCTGGACATTCATCCCCGGCACATGGCGAAACAGCTCCTTGGTTTCGCTGATATGCAGGTCCTTGATCTGGGCGTTTTCGATGGTGGTCGTGGAGTATGCCGCTGACGCATCCGCCATCGCTTGGCCTTTGACCTCGATTGTGGCCAGCTCGGGATGCTCCGTACCTTGTGCTGTTGATTCGTGGGGAACGGATTGAGCCCATCCGAGAGCGGGGAATGCGGCGACTAGTGCAAGTGCCAGTACGCTGCGGGGCTTTTGAAGCATTGTTTGCATGATCCCTCCTCTGTGTAAGAAGGATCTAGCAATCTTCATACCAATCGTTCTGACCAAGCATTGCCTAGCACGAAGCTTGGACGACAGCCCTAACTTGGGTCAGTGGTGATGATGATCTGCACTATGGTGGTGCGACTGCTCGGGGAGTGCAACGATGTTAATGCTGCCATGGTGCACGCCACGCTCGGCCATGATGCTTTCCGCGAAACGGCGTACCGCTTGAGCAGAACCTTTTAAAAGCACAGTCTCTAGGCAGTTGTCGTGATCGAGATGGGCGTGGGTGGTGGAGATCGTCAACTCGTGGTGCTGATGTTGAACCCGCGCCAACCGGTCCGAGAGGTCTCGCTCGTGATGGTTGTAAACATAGGAGAGGCAGGCAATGCAGGGACCCTCAACGTTTTGGGTTTCACGAGCTTTTGCGAGATGCACGTGAAGGATGTCCCGGACAGCTTCAGAGCGATTGCCATAGCCTTTTGCGGCAATGTGCTCGTCAAACTCCTGGGCCAGTCGGTCATCAAGGGAGATAGTGAAACGTTCCATACATCTAATGGCGGACTACAGACTTGAGTATTAACACAAGTGTAGGTCTGAACCCAGGGGAGCTGGGTTGAACTCTCACGAACACAAAATGGAACACGACGTTGGCTTATCTTGACCGACGGCCAGGGATCGCCAGCACCAGTCTGCAACTGCCGATCATGCAAATAGTTCAGTGATTTTTTTGATACATAGGGGAGTCCAGCTAAGTGCTTTAGTGATGCCTGCTTTGCACATCGCCACTAGGTTGAACGACTGCAAACAGCCAGCGACTTGCGTGCCTGCGTGCGCTACGGCAGTCCGATAGAGCTGGGAAGGTAAGTTTCCTGTTGCGCCAGGTGGCCGCTTATCAGAAAACTGCGTCAATTGCCCATCGCTTATCGTTCAGACGAGTTGAAGGTCCGCCCCTGGAGCGGCGCCCCCTGTGAAACCTGTCAACTCGAGAGGGGCACATTGCAGGCTCCACGCATTACCGTCAATCGCCAGCCATGGAGATCGGGCTAGATTAAGAAGCTGCCACTCCAGAGCATTGCGTGTAGGGCTTCAAATGGAAGGACGCATGCACGATCTTGCTCTCTTCAGGTTGGGCACCCATAGCAGATTTGAAGCACTCCCTGACCGTCCAGTTTGGAAATTGGTCGCCGCCATCGGAATGAATAAACTGCGGCTTTGCGACAGGCCGACAAGCTAGTCGTTTGCACCCTAGGAGTCGGCCAGATGCTAGCAGGGTAGAGATGAAGCCTGAAGCAAACGGAGTTTCCTTAAAATACAAGACGTACGAATTTGACATGTGCTTCAGAGTCTCGCCTACATTGAAAACCTCTATCAACAACCAACACTTAGTGCGCAAAGATTAACTGCATTACACACATCGAGTGTTAGGGTTTAAGAGCCAATATGTCTACCGAGAGCACATCAGGCTTTAGCAGGAATGTCATCTCTACGGCGGAGGTCTTGGAGCGTACAGCGTTGTCAAAATCAATGCTCTACAAGCTCTTGCGGCAGGAAAAATTCCCTCTACCCACGCCGATGAGCAACAGAAGCAATGGCTGGTTTGAAGCGGATATCGAAAACTGGCTGCAGAACAGCAAAGCAACTCGCCAAGCCAATCTCACACTCCCGCTCATCTACATGGCGGGCCAAATGGGTGCAACTGAGGGCAATAGAAAGCAGGACAACGATATCTCCTGCTGGCGGATCTTCGACGTTTCCAGCTTCAATGCTCTGGGCGAGCCCGGCGCTGAAGACATACTGATCGCACCGCCGCAAGAAATGGTCTTCCATGGAACGCGCACGAGATTCATGTATTCAGGGCCGTGGAAAGCCCAAGAAACCCATGATGGACACATGCTTGAGGCCACCTCTGCTGTGCTCGACAGGGCTCGGAACGCCGCATATCGTGGTGCTCTTCAAGGCATCTCACGGGCGGATGTCGTTGTGGCGTATCTCGAAGACCTGCAAGCTTATGGCACCTTGGTTGAAATCGGCTACGCACGAGCGGCGGGCAAGAGAGTGATTGTGATTACTTCGCCAGCACTCCATAAGCCACCGCTTAACAATAGCTGGAGCAGCGGTCTATGGGTTGCTATCCGGGCTGCCGACCGACATATCGAACTGCCCGATCAACCCGGCAGTACGTCGGCAGACCACTGGAGACTGGCCCATGCACACGCGGCAATGACGATTGCCGAGTGGTATCCGAACACCGTGGTCAATATCTCCTAGCACCTGGCCTGGTTCCAGTGAGCAAAGGCTTTTAGCCACGGCTGATTCCACTCGGCCGAAACCTCACAGTCCAGCCCAGTTCAGCTCACTCGTTGAAAGCCTCGAGCAAGCCTTACCGCTGAACGATTTCATCTGTGATTGATTCAAATGATGCCTTTCAGTACCCCATGCCTAACAGCCTGCGCTCTAGTCCTGACTTGCAACTTTCGATAAATATTTTTGACATGCGTTGATACAGTCAATGCACTAATCTTCATGTAGTCCCCGATCTCATGGGTTCTTTTTCCTTGAGCAATTAATAGTAAAACTTCTTTTTCCCTATCAGTCAGCTTCTCGAATTTCTTGTTTTCAAGAGGGCTTTCCTCGGATTCGGAGTATTTAAATATTTTGGGAAGAATTTTTTTCGCAACAATTGGAGATATGGAGGCTCCGCCATTGGCCACTTCCAGTACAGCCTGCGAATAACTCCCAAGCCATGAATTCTTCAAAAAATATCCTACGACACCTTTTTTGAAAGCATCCATAGCGATGTCGTCTTTTTCGCAGGAGGAAATTGCGATACTCAACACATTGGGCATTCTCAATTGGACCAGCTCCAGCAAATCTGCCCCTTGTCCTTCGCTAAGAGACAAGTCAACGAGAAGCACATCGAACTCCTGCGCCAAGATGCCCTTGCGCGCTTCTCGGTAGCTGGAAGCCTGCCCTACCAGGATAGTCCTGGGATCACGCATAAGCTCTTGCGCGATCACGCTCCTGATGTGCCTGTCTTCATCTGCCAAGAAAACCCGAACTGGCTGGCTCTTCTGACCTTTCATGTCGGATGGCCACGTGTAACCCAGGACAGAGGAGGTGACTTCGGTGCTGCCTGCATCAAGGTACGGCCCCTTGGGCGAGTCGGAGAGGTACATGGTGACACCCGTCTGTGTAATGAAAAGTGAGAAAAACCTCCTGAAAAATAAAACGGTAGCCTGTAAAAATCTATTGAAAAGCAATAAGGAATAATATAGTTAATATTTTTACAAATTTTCACAACATAAATAGGTATTTATTTCAGGCGTCAAAGAAAGAATAGATGAAAACCCTCTATTTTTTAAAACGAAATAATAGAAATCTAATTGAATTAAAGATTACTTTTTTTAACACTGTAAGAATTTTTCAACAAGCGCTATTTCTTCAATAGCGCACCATCCACCAATAACAATGCTCAAAGCATATTTTTGTGTAGATTTCATTTGCTGGAAAATATTAGCGAATAGGGTATTACTGTTTCCCAGGCATTTTCTGAAACTGCACCTACCGAAATCATGTTTTGGAACGTAACCACGGAATCCAAAGCTTGAAGACGGTCAAACTGGCCCTTGCTTCTTAATACCTAGCACTGGTCTCTCGCTCACAAAGTCTCAGTTGTCTTGAACTCGCTATTTAAAGGAATCATCATGAAAAAGTCTCTGATTGCCATGGCGGTTATTGCGCTGGCTGGTGTTGCTTCTGCTGCTGTGAGCGGCTCAAGCATCGCTGCCACAAACACGACGTCGAGCGCATCTTCAGCTACGGTGTCGGGTGCTGCCAGCTCGGGCAACGGTGCTGCGCTGAGCATGAATAGTGCAACCTCCGGTGCAACTTCCAACGCCAATGCCGCTGGTGGTGGCATTGCTGTAGGCCCTTACGGTGCCGGTGGTGCTGCGGTCAGTGGTGGCGCAACGACCTACGGTAACGTGAAGAGCCTTTCTGCAACTTCGGGCAACGCTGTTGCGGGTGGCGGTGCTGCGACCAACGCTAACGCAGGTTCTGCAGCCCTGGCTGGCTATAGCGCAGGCCCTGTCAGCGGCGGGGCAGCTGGTGCGGCCACTTCGCACACAGCCAACCAGGTTGCCACTGGCGCTGGCCCTGGTGGCGGACTGTCCTATGTGAACAGCAATGCTGGCACCACTTCCGGTTATGGCGCAACTTCGGCAGCTATTTCTGGGCCTGGCGGCGCATGGACCAACACCGGATCGGGCGCAACTTCGGTGGGTACCGTCCATCAGAACGCTGGAGCATTTGGCAACGCTGGCTACTTCTCCAACGGCGGTGGCACCTCCGGTACTGCCGGTGCAGGCTCAGCGGCCAATGCCAACTAAGGCAGCTGTCCCAAGATAGTTGTGTTTGTCCCGAGCCTGGCTGCCTGGCCGGGCTCGGGCAACGTAGGAGCAAAGCATGAAATTCTCAATAGCTCTGTTAAGTCTTTGCGTTCCTTTGTGCAGTTATGCGCAAAGTGCCGACAGCAGCGCGCAAAGCTCCTCCAACTCCTCATCCGTAGGGGCGCAACAGAACCAGTCGGTCACTATTGTCAATCCGGTTGCATCTCCGGCAGAGAGCCGATCAACGGCCACGATGGAGAGCAGATCCACTTCAACGTCAGATCAGAACATAACAACGAGTGGAACGACCACGCAAAACCTGAATAACACGGTGTCAGGAACGTCCAAGAACATCGTCGAGTACAGCGGCACATACACACTGAAGAACGTTCCCAGCGTGAGCGGTCCCAACCTCACAACCAGCAATGACACCTGCATGGGCAGCAGCAGCGGCAGTGCCAACGGCCCTGGCTTTGGCGTGAGCTTCGGCACAACCTGGACGGATGAGCATTGCAAGCGCCTGAAAATGAGCCGCGAGCTCTGGAACAAGGGCATGAAGGCCGCCTCGCTGGCTATGGACTGCATGGATCCTGCCGCTCGCGTGGCACTGGAGATCACGGGGTCGAAATGCCCGCAATCCATGACCGCAGATGAGCGTCGGAACAACTACGGGCCGGATGCTTCGGCACAAGGTAGCCCAACTCCTGCTGCGCCCCCTTCAGAGGCCCAGTCAAGTTTTGCACCGGAAGTCACTCGACCTGCGGCTGCCACCTCTGTGATGGAAGATCCACGTACAGCACAGCTGTACGACAACTAGCAGGCGTGATTCCTAATCTAGGAGACCGCTATGGGCAAGACTCTAGCTCTTTTAGCGATTGCACTATGCTGCGCTTCGTCTTTGGCTGCACCCGACTCTAGAGCCATCAATGAACCGTTGAGCATTCAACGCCAGGTCTTTGGCAGCGGTGAACAAGGTGCGACAGGGATGCAGCAAGCCGAGCCAGTGGGTGACTATGGAGTGTGGCATGTACCGCAGTACCTGCCTGGTTACCCTACTGCAGCAACGATCTGGCCCCGCGCCATACCTGTGAAATGCAAGGACAGGCAATGCGAAGGCTATGCGATTACCCCGCAGATGGGGCCAGGTGAGTACCTGTTTTTTGTGCCGACAAGCGAATAGACTGGTCAAAGGCATCACAGGGCGACAGCACTCGATTAGTGCTAACCGCAACTCACCTAACAAGGGCGGCTTCGTGCCGCCCTTGTTGATATTTGGTGTGCAGTTACGTAGCCACTCACCACTTATAAACGCACATACAGAGGACCTGTACGCGAGAACAGCGGGATGAGACAACACACCACAATCATTGGTGCAACGCGATTGTTCAGAGCAGCACCAAAATAAAGCCTTGCGCCCAGAGATCGACGCTGACACGCATTTCGAGGTGATTTCTCAGTGCCACCTGCTTTCAGTGATGTGCAGTACACAGAACGCGGCTGAGATGTAGGACGCCTATCGCTTTATTCATAGCAGCACATCGCCCTATATGCAGTCAAATAGCTACATTTAGGCGCGGGCGGGCGCATCAATTTTCAAGGGTGAACTGAAACGCTAGCGCCAGTCTGCATGGATCTACAACAATGACCAAAATCTAAAGATGCCAGACCTCTTGAGTCGTGTGCGGGAAAATAGCACGAATGCCGGATGTGGCCCCAAAGAAATTGGTAGCGCGGCTGAGGGAGTAGGTTCGAGCGCGAGGATAAAGACTGGACTTCCGGCCCGTGGGTAAACGGCGCCAGTGAAGAATATACATCTGACTCAACTCCTGGCAAACAGCCCTTTCAGGAATGCCCAAGGAACTGATCAGACCTCTTTATGCACTTCAAGCATACGTTGCATATGAATGGTTTGCCATAGCGGATCTGCTTCGCGGTCGATCACCTCGAAGCCTTGGGTCTGCCAGAACTCGACGGCCCCTGGCAAGAAGGGATGTGTGTGGAGGTAGAGCACTTGCACCTGTTGAGCCTGTGCATGTAGCTTCAATGCATCCACTAGTGCACCACCCACGCCGGATCGTCGAAACTCTGGGGCGACAAACAAGCGCACTAGCTCAACCACCTTCAACTGATGAAAGTTCAGTTGGGGAAATCTGCTGTCGTAGTCCCGGCAAGCAATCGTGGCCTGTACCCTTTGCTGGGAGTCGAGCGCTGCCAACATGCAACCGCTGCCTGAGAGGTAGGTCTCTTCGAAATAGCGCAGGTCCGGAGGAATTTCCAGCGTGTTGCCTCGCCCGGCGAACATGGCAATGCGTGCTTTTTGCAGAAAATCTTGAACCTTGTGCAACTCGCCAACACGCTGGATAGAAAAGCTGTTCATGCGGGACTTA
The DNA here is from genome assembly GCF_002157685.2 of Comamonas thiooxydans. Taxonomy (NCBI): domain Bacteria; kingdom Pseudomonadati; phylum Pseudomonadota; class Betaproteobacteria; order Burkholderiales; family Comamonadaceae; genus Comamonas; species Comamonas thiooxydans. The sequence goes on along the minus strand of NZ_AP026738.1, from coordinate 3,471,853 downwards.
GATAGGAGATCTGAGCGCATTCGGCACTTTGACCTAGGACTGTTGCTACAAAATCAGCTACATTACCGCAACTTTGGTTTCGCCAGAACATGCATGCGCACTCACGAATGCATGAGGGAATCCAGGGTCAGGTGCTCTTTGACACCGGCCCATGAAATGGAACTGCCCCCGCAACTGTAGGCAATGAGCCAACCATCACACAGCCACTGAACCTATGTTTGGGAAGGCGATGGCCAGCGATGATTTGCCAGTCAGGAGACCTGCCAGAGTACCAACCAATCATTGCCGGCGGGGTGTCCGGGAAGTGAGCATTTTCATCGCTCCGGTACCGCGTTGCTGATTCAGGCAGGCTGCAGGCGCATGGCTTGCTATGTCTTCCAGGGGGCTTCCGCCGCTTCTGGAGAGATATCCGATGCTGCTTCGAAGCCTTGCCGCCGCTGCCTTGCTCGCCTGCTCATGGTCTGCTTACGCGACAGACTATCCTTTGCAGCTGCAAAACTGCAGCTACACAGTCACTCTCGACAAAGCTCCCTCATCGGTGGTCACCATCGGTCAAGCAGGCACCGAAATGCTTTATGCCCTCGGGCTGGGCGACAAGGTGGCGGGCACCGCACTCTGGTTCAATCCGGTACAGCCCCGCTTCAAAGCCATCAATGACAAGGTGCCGCGCCTGTCCGACAACATTCCCAGCTTTGAGTCGGTCATCGGCAAGCGTCCTGCCTTGGTGGTGTCGCAGTTCGAATGGATGGTGGGCAAGGATGGGGTAGTCGGTACCCGCGAGCAGTTTCATGATCTCCACATAGCCACCTATGCCATGCCGGCGGATTGCGAAGGCAAAAATAATCTGGTCGGCTCGGACGGCACACGTACCGCCAGCTACGACGTGAAGGCCTTGTACAAAAGCATCCGCCAGTTGGCGCAGGTCTTTGATGTCGAAGCCCGAGGCGAGAGCCTGGTCAAGGATTTGAGCAAACGCCAGGCTCAGGCGGTGGCCAAGGTCAAATCCTCCAAGCTCAATAACCTGTCTGCAGCACTGTGGTTCTCTAGTGCTGATCTCGCAGCCGACCCTTATATGGCTGGTAAAAACGGGGTGGCAGGCTACATGATGCAGACGCTCGGTTTGCGCAATGTCGTCGGCTCTGCAGAAGAATGGCCCACGGTGGGCTGGGAAACCATTGCCAAGGCCAACCCCTCGATCCTGATCATTGCCCGCATGGATCGCCGCCGCTTTCCTGCCGACGATTACCAGAAGAAGCTGGACTTTCTCAAGAAGGACCCTGTCACCCAGCATATGGATGCCGTCAAGAACGGTCGCATCGTGATTGTGGACGCTGACGCCCTGCAAGGCTCCATCCGCCAGGTGGATGGCATGGAGCAGATTGCCAGTGCGGTGCTGAAAATCGAAGGCCTCTCCAAATAAGCCGAGCACAGCGGATGTCGCGCTTCAGGTGCGATATCCCAATCGCAGTGGCATGAATACCTCTACGCTGACTTCAACTTGGCCAGCCATGCCGGCCAGCCAGTTCCTGCGCGCAGTCCTGCTGACGATAGCCGCAGCGGCCATGCTCTTGCTGGCCATTGTTTTGGGCATAGCCATAGGTGAGACCGATATCTCGGCCCGCATTGTGTATGAGGTGCTCACCAACCGGCTGCTTGGGACCAGCTATCCGATAGATCCGATCAACGCGGGGATCGTCTGGAATTACCGGCTGACGCGAGCCTTGGTCGCCGCCAGTTGCGGGGCTGGCCTGGCAGTCTCCGGCGTTATCTTGCAGTCGTTGCTGCGAAATGCCTTGGCGGAGCCATATCTGCTCGGTATCTCTGCAGGCGCGTCCACAGGGGCCGTGCTGGTTTCGGTGGCCGGTCTGGGGGCCGGCTTCATATCGATGACCACGGGAGCCTTTTTCGGCGCGGTGTGCGCATTTGCCTTGGTGGCACTGTTAGCCCATGCCGCCGGCGATGGGGGGTTGCGCAACGGCGGCCAGATTGTGCTGGCCGGCATTGCCGGCTCGCAGCTGTTCAATGCACTGACCTCGTTGATCATCACCAAATCCGGAAGCGCAGAGCAGGCGCGCGGCATCATGTTTTGGCTGCTTGGCAATTTGAGCGGTGTGCGCTGGCCAGACACCGCTCTGACGGCCTCGGTGGCCGTAGCTGGCGTACTGGTGTGCCTGCTACATGCCCGTTCTCTCGACGCATTTGCCTTCGGCAGCGAGTCCGCTGCGGCGCTTGGGGTACCGGTGCGCCGCGTGCAGCTGACTTTGCTGCTGGCTGCAGCGTTGATGACTGCGGTGATGGTTTCGATCGTCGGAGCTATCGGCTTCGTCGGGTTGGTTATCCCTCACTCGGCACGCCTGATTGTGGGCGTGCGCCATCGACGCCTGATCCCCGTCAGTGCAGTGATTGGAGCCATCTTCCTGATTGCTGCCGACGTGGTCTCACGTACCCTGATCGGGGGACAGGTTCTGCCCATTGGTGTGATTACCGCTCTGGTCGGTGCGCCTGTGTTCGCCTGCATCCTGCTCAGGAGCCAGAAAGGTCGCTCATGAAAGAGGCCTTTGACAAGCCGAAGAATACGGCGGCCATAGAAGCGCGGGAGATCAGCTGGAAGATCCGAGGTACCCCAATCGTTCAGCAGGTCTGCTTGCAGGTGCGTCCGGGTGAAATGCTGGGGTTGATTGGGCCGAACGGCTCTGGAAAATCCAGTCTGCTGCGTCTATTGTCAGGCGTGCTTAAACCCAACTCCGGGGAGGTTCTGCTGGAGGGCCAGCGACTGCATCAGTTGCCTCGTCGTATGGTGGCGCGCCAACTGGCTTTTGTGGCACAGACTGCCGATACTGCGGATGCCATCAGTGTGACCGAGGCGGTGGAGCTGGGGCGTACTCCCTGGCTATCAGCCATTGACCCCCTGTCGAGCGTTGATCGATCGATTGTCCGAGATGCGTTGCGCGACGTCGGACTACTCTCCAAGGCAAACAGCAACTGGAGCACCTTGTCAGGCGGGGAGCGCCAAAGGGCACACATTGCCAGGGCTCTGGCGCAGCAACCGCGCCTGTTGCTGCTGGATGAGCCCTGCAATCATCTGGACGTCCATCAACAGCTGTCACTGTTGCAGTTGATCCAGCGTCTTCCAATCACCAAGGTCGTCGCGTTGCACGACCTCAATCAAGCCATGGTCTGCGACCGGCTGGCCGTCATGCATCAGGGCCAGTTGATTCAGCTGGGCGCACCTCATGAAGTGATGAGCCCGGATTTGCTGGAGCAAGTCTTTCAAGTCCAAGTTCGCACCTTGATCGATCCGCAGGATGGCTGCCGCGTTCTGCGCTTCCAGCCAATGCCAAGTCTTTGAATCAGAAAGTTCCCGGTATGCCCGTTCTTAACTCTGCCCGCTATGCAGCCTTGCTGCTGTGCATTTGTACCGCGCCTCCGGTTGCTGCAGAAACGATAGAAATCAAAATGCTCAACCGAGGCCCCCATGGAGCCATGGTGTACGAGCCCGAGTTCGTCAAGATCGCACCTGGTGACAGCGTCAAATTTCTGGCGACCAGCAGCGGTCACGATGCAGTGTCCGTCACAGGTATGGCACCGGCAGGGGCAACGCCTTTCAGGGGCAAGACGAATCAGGAAATCACGGTCACCATGACCGAGCCTGGTCTGTATGGAGTCAAGTGTCAGCCCCACTATGCGATGGGCATGGTGATGCTGATCCAGGTCGGCGACAGCTCGTTGTCCAAGCTCTCCGTGCCGGACGACGTGCCCGAACAAGCCAAGCAGCGCTTCCAAGATATTGTTGCGCGCGCTAAAGCAACTGCTGCTCGGTAATTCAGTGTCATGAGTCCGATATCAACGCGTTCAGGCGCATCGTGCTTGCGCCTGCCTCCACAAATGAATCTGATGAGAGTCTGTCCTTTTCATCTCTATACGCTGAGCGCAACACTGCTGTGCGCAAGCGGTGCTGCAATTGCCGGTGCACAAGATGATGCCAAGGGCTTTGTCGAAGGTAGCGCACTCAATATGCAAAACCGGGTGCTTGTCGAGCAGCTCGACTATCAAAAAGGCAGCAGTTTTCGTGCTACCAGTTGGCAAAGGGGCCAGACCCTTGCTCGCGAATCAGCCTACGGGTTGATGCTCAACTATGAATCGGGCTATACCCGTGGTGTCGTTGGCATGGGATTGGATGCCCATGCCTATGGAGCCCTCAACCTGGGCACCGAAGCAGACCATGCACGCGCAACGCCTCGCTACGTGGCCAAAGACGGACAGGACATTCCTGATCGCTTCGGGCGAGCTGGCGCGGCGCTGAAAGTGCGAGTTTCGTCCACGGAACTCAAGGCGGGCGAGATGCGAACCAAGACACCGATCTTCAGTTCGTCCGACACCCGGTTGCTGCCTGAGACCAATCGGGGCTGGCAAGTCATCAGCAAAGACATCCCGACACTGACGCTGCAGGCGGGGCGATTCACCGGCTGGGCGGACCGCAATGCCCGCAAGAACGGCGCTGACTTGCTGGCCAATTATTCGGGCGTGACCAGCGGATCTTTCAGCTTCATAGGCGGCGCATGGGCGACACCCATCACCAATCTGACGCTCAGCAGCTATTACGGAAAATACGCCGATAACTGGAACACCGCCTACCTGGGCAGTTTCTACAAGCTTCCTCTGTCAGGCCAGCGTGCACTGTCGTTCAATCTGAACCTCTATCGCAGCACCGATACCGGCAAGGCCAAGTCTGGCGAGATTGACACCACCATCTGGAGCCTGATGAGCAGCTACGCCGCAGGCGCTCATAAATTCGGGCTCGGCTACCAGAAGGTCAACGGAAACAATCCGTTTGACTATGTGAATCGTGGTTCTATCTGGTTGGAGAACGCTATGCAGCTGTCCGACTTCAACGGTCCCCGCGAAGCCTCGTGGCAGCTCAAATACGACGTAGACCTAGCCGGTATCGCAACTCCAGGGCTGAGCGCAGGTGTGGCCTACACCCGAGGTTCCGGCATAGACAACAGCCATCTCAATGCTGTCTACGCCGGCTACCTCGGCTACTCAGGAGTCAATGGCAAGCATTGGGAACGAGACCTGATGGTGCGATACGTCGTGCAGCAAGGGACTGCAAAGAATCTTTCCTTGCAATTGCGCTACGGAGTGCATCGTACGAATAAAGCGCAAGGGGAAGCCAATATGAATCAGCTTCGCCTGCAAGCTGAACTGCCGTTCAGCATCTTGTAGAGCGGGCCTTCAAGACGCCGAACGACGGGACATTGGGATCAGCTGCAGAAACTGGAGTGCTACGCGGGTGTTGCCATCACTTGTGAGGCAACACCATGAATAGCTACTTAGAAAGCTGCATCTGGCCAATTGCGACAGTCTCAGAGTGAACTGTTCACCCCAGCCACTGTCACATGGCACCCATTCGTAGAACTTGATGGGCATCGAAACGTCAAGCAATGCAGAAAAGGCAAGCCGATTCACTGCATGTGTGATGCGTCGCGCCATGCTCGACGTGACAGCTGACCGGTCTCACGCGGCGGCGGCGAGACGCTCCTTGGCTAGCTTTGTGCCAGCTGCGAGAGCCTTCAGCTTGCGCCAGGCTACATCTCGGCCCATTGGTGCCAGACCGCAATTGGTGCACGGGAAGAGTCGCTCCTTGGGCACAAACTCCAGCGCGCGGCCAATGGTGTCGGCCACTTCTTCGGGCGTTTCAACCACGTCACTGGCCACATCGATTACGCCGACCATCACGTCCTTGCCGACCAGCAACTTCATCAGGTCAGGCGGCACATGGGAATGGATGCATTCCAGGCTGACCTGATCAATGCTGCTGCGGGCGAGGGCAGGGAACACCGTTTCATACTGGCGCCATTCGTCACCCAGGGTGCTTTTCCAGTCGGTATTGGCCTTGATGCCGTAGCCGTAGCAGATATGCACCGCAGTCGTGCAGATCAGACCCTGCGTAGCGCGCTCGAGCGCCTGTACGCCCCAGTCGGCGGCATCTTTCATGTAGACGTTGAAGGCGGGTTCATCGAATTGAATGATGTCCACGCCATCGGCCTGCAGTGCCAGGGCCTCCTGGTTGAGTAGCTCGGCAAAGGCGAAAGCCATTTTGACCTTGTCGCCGTAGAAGCGATCTGCCACTGTGTCGACGATGGTCATCGGACCAGGCAAAGTGAACTTCAGCTTCTTTTTGGTATGCGCGCGGGCCAACTGTGCTTCGAAGGCATGCACGCGACCTTTCAGACGCAAAGCCTGCACCACCTGAGGCACCATCGCGTCATAACGGTTGTCGCGTATGCCCATCTTGACCTTGTTATCGAAGTCAATGCCTTCGACCTGCTCCAGAAAACCGTGCACGAAGTGTTGGCGCGATTGCTCGCCGTCGCACACGATGTCCAGGCCAGCGTCTTCCTGGGCCTTGATCCACAGCAGGGTTGCGTCGGCCTTGGCCTGCAGCAGTGCATCGCCTTCGGCCATCCACTGAGGCCAGAGCTTGTTGGTTTCAGCCAGCCAGGCGGGTTTGGGCAGGCTACCGGCGATGGAGGTTTCGAACATCTTTGGATTTCTTTCTAGGAATGATGTGGAGTGAACAGGCTTCGGGTAGTGCTGCATTTAAGCAGGTCAATGAGAGAAATTGCGAGCCCATTGTTCCAACACGCCCTTATAGGGCTTGATGAAATGCTCCTCGGCAAACTTCCCCTGCTTGACGGCCAACTGGCTGCGCTCGTCCCGGTCATAGACAATCTGCGTTACTGAGTAATCTTGGTTTTTCAGACTCGGTTGATAAAGCTTTCCGGCCGCAGAATTGGCGTTGTAGATTTCGGGGCGATAGATCTTCTGAAAGGTCTCCATGGTGCTGATGGTCCCGATCAGCTCTAGATTTGAGTAGTCGCTCAGCAAGTCGCCGTGGAAGTAGAAAGCCAATGGCGCGACGCCGTTTGGGGGCATGAAAAAGCGAACCTGCAAGCCCATTTTTGCGAAGTATTGGTCTGTGGATGACAGTTCATTCTGTAGATACTCAACGCCCAGCACGGGGTGGTGATTTTCAGTGCGCTGATAGGTCTTGCTGGTCGAGACGCTGATGCAGATGACGGGTTGCTTGGTGAAGTGCCGCGTGTAAGTGCTGGAACTCGCAAAATGCTGGAACAGCTTTCCATGCAGGTCGCCAAAATCGGTAGGTACACCGAATTGCGGACGGTTTACGTTGTAGTCGGGCAGCAGCACGCTGAAGTCGTAGTCACGCACGTAGGAGGAGAAATTGTTTCCCACAATGCCGTCGATGCGCTTGTTTTCCTTCTTGTCGAGGAAGCTAGTTTTCAGAATCTCAATCAACGGAAATGCGTCGCTGCCGTCTTGGGCCGCAATACTCATTTCCACAGAGATGATCTCCAGCTCGACCGAGTAGCGATCTGCTGTCGGGTTATCCCAATGCGCTAGATCATTGAAGCGGCGGTCAATCATCCTTAGCGTGTTGCGCAGGTTTTGCTGCCGGCTTGTGCCGCGGGCCAAGTTGGCAAAGTTGGTGGTAATGCGAGTGCTGTCCGATGGGAGATAGTTTTCATCGAAACAAATGCTCTTGAGACTAAAGGTAAGTTGTTCGTTCATGGCAATCTGGTGATTCAATATTCAAGTGAAAGACTGGTGTTTTGTTTAGGCCGCAAGCGCTTCATTGACCTCAGTGACTAGGGCATGGCCTGCCAGCTCCAAGAACGGCAAGGCCCGCTGGACCGCCAGCCTGGCTCGCTCAAGCAAGGCCTCGTCCTGCAAGCGATAGTTGGCAAAGTCCCTGTCGGTCGCATAGACCCCCAGAGGCAAGGTGCGCGCCTGGAAGAAGCTGAACAGCGGACGCAACTGATGGTCGATCACCAAGGCATGGCGCTCGCTGCCGCCAGTAGCGGCCAGCAGTACAGGCTTGTCGATCAGGGCGTCCTGATGAATGAAGTCGAAAAAGTGCTTGAACAGTCCCGTGAAGGAGCCTCGATATACGGGCGTGACCACCACCAGGATGTCAGCTTGCTCTACCAAGGCAAGTGCCCGCTCCACGGTCTCGGGCAGATGGGAGCGCCAAACCGAGCCCGCCAACTGCGGCGCGATCTGGCCCAGATCGACCAAACGTCGCTCGCATGGAACGCTTTCCGCAATCAGGCCCAACAGGTGCTCAGCCAGGGCAGCAGATTTGGCGGGGCTTTGCAGGCCACCGGAGACCGCGACCACACGAAGTGTTTTTGTCATTTGTAATTTCCAAGATAGATTTAAACGGTGGGGATTCCCAGCAATTTGCGTGCACGCAGCAACAGTCTTTCCGCATCACGGTCGGTGTACTGTGTGCAATTCACTGCCATCCAGTTCTCAAGAATGGTGCAGGTGACCTGCAGCAATTGCAGGTGCTTAGACCATGCGCCATGCCGTCCGTAAGGCAGTCTCATGCGCAGAGCTAGCTCTAGCACTGCCTGAGCCGCATCTATCCAGCCTTGATCCAAGGCCGGTGCATTTCGCAGCTCGACCGTGCCATATAGCTGTAGAACGAGATCGGCTTTGCGATCTAGCGCAGCTGCTCGAATCTTCTGTGCATGGCTCACCCGGAGTACCCGTCTTTGACAGCAGGGCTTGATCGAAAGAGTGCGCTCATCGGAGAGACGCTCACCAAGTGCCTGTGATATTTGTTGTTAAGCATGCCCATGAGCGCTCCGGAAACCTGAAACAGCAATGAGTGCAGATGGTATTGATGGCGGTCAATGAAGTAAAATGGTTTTATTTCATAAATCCATGAATGTGAATCATCTGAATGCTTGAGCGTATCCACCTCAATATCGTGAAGCAGGTCGAGAAACAAGGGTCGTTGACAGCTGCCGCAAGTGTTCTGAACCTGACCCAGTCGGCTCTAAGCCACAGCATGAAGAAGCTGGAGCAGCAACTGGGCACGGATATTTGGTTGCGCGAGGGCCGAAGCCTGCGGCTGACGCAGGCGGGCCAGTACCTACTGGCAGTGGCTAACCGTGTGTTGCCGCAATTGAACCTGGCCGAAGAGCGATTAGGTCAGTTTGCTCAGGGCGAGCGCGGAGCACTGCGCATAGGTATGGAGTGTCACCCTTGCTACCAGTGGATGCTCAAGGTAGTTGCCCCCTATCTGGCTGCATGGCCTGACGTTGATGTGGACGTCAAACAGAAATTCCAGTTCGGTGGAATCGGTGCGCTATTTGGGTATGAGATCGACCTGCTGGTCACGCCTGATCCGCTGTACAAGCCGGGTCTGAAGTTCGAACCCGTTTTTGACTATGAGCAGGTGCTTGTTGTGGCCAAGGGTCATACCTTGGCATCAGTGCCATACGTGAAGCCCCGCCAACTGACTCAGGAAGTGCTTATCAGCTATCCCGTGGAGATAGAGCGCCTGGACATCTACAACCAGTTCCTGTTGCCTGCCGGAGTTACGCCCAAGCGCCACAAAGCCATCGAGACCACGGACATCATGCTGCAGATGGTCGCTAGCGGACGTGGAGTGGCAGCCCTGCCGCGCTGGCTGGTCGATGAGTACGCGGTGAAAATGGACGTGGTGCCCGTGCGACTTGGGGTACGCGGAATCGCCAAGCAGATCTTTTTGGGCGTGCGCGAATCGGAGACCGCCATCGATTACATGCAAGCTTTCATCGAACTGGCTCGCCAGCCTGTCACCACCGGCAACCAAGGAGCCAGCTCATGAACACCGCCGTAGAACGTAAACCCCTTCCATTGCCCGGTGGTCATGACAAGGTATTGCTGCACTCCTGCTGTGCGCCTTGTTCAGGCGAGGTGATGGAGGCCATGCAGGCCTCCGGCATTGACTTCACAATCTTCTTCTACAACCCCAACATCCATCCATTGCACGAATACGAACTGCGTAAGAACGAGAACATCCGCTTTGCCGAGCAGTTCGGAATTCCCTTTGTTGATGCGGACTATGACCGCGACAATTGGTTTGAACGCGCAAAAGGCATGGAACATGAGCCCGAGCGTGGGGTTCGCTGCACCATGTGCTTTGATATGCGTTTTGAACGCACCGCGTTGTATGCGCATGAGAACGGCTTTCCAGTGATGACCAGTTCGTTGGGAATCTCGCGTTGGAAAAATATGCAGCAGATTAACGACTGTGGCATGCGTGCCGTAGAGCACTACCCCGACCTCATGTATTGGGACTACAACTGGCGCAAAGGCGGCGGCTCTGCCCGCATGATTGAGATCAGCAAGCGTGAGGAGTTTTATCAGCAAGAGTATTGCGGCTGTGTGTACTCATTGCGCGACACCAATGCTCACCGCGTTGCGAATGGTCGGGAGCGCATCAGGCTCGGAGAGTTGTTCTACAAAAACGAGTGAAGTCGATGAGTGCTTTGACCGGCCCGCTCTGTGGCGCGATGTACTTATGCCTAGTCTGAGCGTACAGCTATTGCAATGAGTTTCTTGAAAAAAGCGCTGGATGCGCAGCAGTTTGTTTGTGTGCTTGAATGGACGCCCCGCGACAACAAGGCGTCTGCGGCGAGTCTGCACCAGTTGATGGAGCACCAGCAACTGGCTGGAATGCCACTGGTGGCTGCATTGGCTGACCGTGTCGGGCAAAACGCGCAGCTCAGCTCTTTGGCCAGCTTCGAGCGACATCGAGGGCCGTTTCCGACTTTGCTACATTTTTCGGGTAAGGATCGCGCTCCGCAGCAGTTGCAGGCGCAGCTGGAGCAAATGCAAGAATTCGGTCTTCACGATTTATTGCTGCTCAGCGGTGACCGCGATCCAACTCATACGCCTGGTCAGCGCAGCGTGCGCTATTTAGAGTCCGTTCCAGCATTGCAGCAAGCGCGCCATCAGCTACCTGGGGCGTCACTTGGCGCAGCGCTCAACCCTTTCAAGTATCTGGAAGAGGAAGGCATTGCCCAGTACTACAAGGCACACAAGAAACTGATTGCGGGCGCCGACTTTCTGACCGTGCAACTGGGCTTTGATGTCGCCAAATACGACGAAGCATGGCAGTGGATGCATAAGCAAGTCTCGCCGAAGCCCTTGATGGCTTGCGTGATGGCCTTGACACACACCCGTGCGCAGTTTTTACGCCATGTGCCTGGGGTAGTCATCACACGTAGCATGATGGATCTGCTGGCTGCCGAAGAGCAGCAAGGTGCAGATTGGTCCCGACAGCGCAGCACAGAGCGGCTCGCCTTGCAGATTCTCGGCTTGCAGCTCAAAGGCTACGCAGGCGTACACCTCTCCGGCATACATGGGCAAACACAGTTCAGTGAACTGGAGAATGCACTTGAGCGCTTGCTTGGCAATATTGAAACTCAGGAGCAATGGAGAGAGGCCTGGGCGAGCCTATGGCAATACCCAGGTACCGGCAAAGTGAACTTTGCCCCTGAAGAAAGTGACTGGGCACCTGGCCTGGAGCGCGTGCAGGCTAGCATTGGTGAGCTTAGACGCTTTCACCGGTTGCAAGCCCTTCATCACCTGTTCTTCAGTGAGCAGTCGGTCTTGGGCAAAGCCTTGGGTTCGGTGATGCGCTGGCCCTTGTGGCAATCGCCAATCGCCGCGCGAATCCTGCATCGCGTGGAGCGAGGTATCAAGCGACCTGTGCTTGGTTGCGATACCTGCGGCCATTGTCGGCTGGAGCAAACCTTGTATGTCTGTCCCGAAACCTGCCCCAAAGGGCTGGCCAACGGCCCTTGTGGCGGCACTCACCTCAATCGCTGTGAGTTCGGGGACCGGGAGTGCATTCACAGCGTCAAATATAGAATTTCGGTCAGTGCCCAACAATCACAGGTGTTGCGTGAGGTACTGATTCCCATCGTGCCTGAGCAGACACGGCATCAAAGTTCTTGGCCTCGCTGGTTTCGCCCAGACGATGTCATATGAACTCGGTACTCAGGGGCGAGCCTGTCCTCTAGATCGCGCGTACGAACCAGCCTGACGCCTAGCAAGTGCTGGGCTGCGGCAGACATCCTCTGTCAATGATCACGGGAGCCCCCGCCATGTCCACCGCGACCATTTCGAAAGCTCCTTGCAGGACGACCTGGGGCGGCTCGCTCAGACGGGTTGCCTGCCCCGTGACATTCACCGACATGGAAGATTTGCCAACCCGACTGACCCAGGCCCGAAGCGTAAGCTGAGCACCTACCGGAACAGGAGCCAGAAACTCGGCTCCAGCGACAGATGCCATGACGACCTCTTGTTGAGCCAGTTCGCGCGCTACAAGAAAGGCCGCCTTCGCCATCATCTGCAACCCCTGTCCTGCAAACAGCGTTCCGTGATGATTGGCGAGTGCCGGCAACACCAGCTCGCGAAGTTCGATGGCTCCATAGGACGCCGGCCCAGTAGCGGCCATGTTGGCAGTCATGAGTGGAGCGCCTACTTGTACTTCTGTTCCAGCCCATCCCAGAAGTCCTTGTTCACCAGCCGCTGGCGTTCAAGGAAGGGAGCGACGATGGCAGGGTCCTCATCAACCTTGTGATCGTCGCGCAGCAGCGTCAGGCACTTTTGCATCCCGGCCACGGCACCTTGCAGTGCTGCATTGGCGTAGAGCACAAAGCCATAGCCCAGTTCGCCCAGTTCGTCGGCGTTGAAGATGGGGGTCTTGCCGCCGATGACCATATTCATGAGCTGCGGGGCTTGCAGACGCAGCGGCAGGGTGCGCACTTCTTCGGCCTGGGTGACGGCTTCGACAAACAGGATGTCGGCACCGGCTTCCTGAAACTGCTGGGCGCGCTCGATGGCGGCTTCAAAGCCATGGACGGCTGCAGCGTCAGTTCGGGCCATGATGAGGGTGCCGCTATCGCGGCGCGCATCGACGGCGGCCTTGATCTTGCCCAGCATTTCGCTGGTTTCGATCACGGCCTTGCCATTGAAGTGGCCGCAGCGTTTGGGGCTGACCTGGTCTTCGAGCTGAATGCAGTCGGCACCGGCACGCTCCAGCGTGCGCACGGCATGGTAGGTATTGACGGCGTTGCCAAAGCCGGTGTCGGCATCGACCAGCAGCGGCACCTCCACGGCATCGCGGATGCGGGCCGTATGGTCGGCGATATCGCTGAGGCCCATAAAGCCCTGGTCGGGCATGCCGAACCACATATTGGTCACGCCGGCACCGGTCACATAGATGGCTTCAAAGCCCAGATCGGCGATCAGCCGCGCCGACATGGCGTTGAAGGCTCCGGGAACAATGACGCCACGGCGGGCATCGGCCAAGGCCTTGAGTTTTTGCTTGGGGTTCATGTTGTCTCTCTGTTTGAATGGGGCGGCACTTTTCTTCCGTGCCGTTGTGTTGTGCGTTGCCTATTGCGCGTCCAGGACTTCTCCGGGTACACGAATCCAGCCTTCCATCAGAATGCGGGCGCTACGGCTCATCAGAGCCTTGCTGACTTGCCACTCACCGCTAATCAATGTCGCTTCTGCTCCGACTCGCAGCGTGCCGCTGGGATGTCCGAAACGCACTGCATGGCGCTCACCGCCACCAGCAGCCAGATTGACCAGGGTGCCCGGAATCGCCGCTGCCGTGCCAATGGCTACCGCTGCTGTTCCCATCATTGCGTGGTGTAGCTTGCCCATGGACAGTGCCCGTACTACCAAATCAATGTCCGGGGCTTCAATGGCTTTGCCGCTTGAGGCCATATAGCTTTGCGCGGGTGCCACAAATGCAATTTTTGGAGTGTGCTGACGGGTCGCGGCTTCGCTCAAGTCCTTGATCAATCCCATGCGCATGGCACCGTGTGCCCGAATTGACTCGAATTTCGCAAGCGCTGCTGCGTCATTGTTGATGGCATCCTGCAGCTCGCAGCCCGTATAGCCCAGGTCATTGGCGTTCAAAAAGATGGTCGGAATGCCTGCATTGAGCAGGGTGCAGGCAAAGCTGCCGATGCCGGGAACGTCTAGACGATCGACCAAGTTGCCGGTGGGGAACATGGCACCGCCATCCTCATCATCGGCGGGATCGAGAAACTCCAGCGGTATCTCTGCCGCTGCAAATGTCACGCCATCCAGTTCGAAGTCCCCGGTTTCCTGCACCTGCCCGTCAGTGATCTGCACATGAGCCACGATGGTCTTGCCGATGTTGGCCTGCCAGATACGAATGGTGGCTGTTCCGTTGCGCGGAATGCGCTCGGCGGGAATCAGACCCATGTGAATGGCGCAGGGGCCTACGGCGGCGCTGAGGTTGCCGCAGTTCCCGCTCCAATCCACAAACGGCTTGTCGATAGCTACCTGACCGAACAGATAATCAACATCATGATCGGCACGGCTGCTTTCACTCAGAATCACGCCTTTGCTGGTAGAGGACGAGGCATTGCCCATGCCGTCTATCTGCTTGCCGTACGGATCGGGACTGCCCAGAGCGCGTAGAAAAATCGCGTCACGTACGGGGCCAGGCTGTTGGGCAGCTTCCGGCAGCTCCTTCAGTTTGAAGAAAACCCCTTTGCTGGTGCCGCCACGCAGGTAAGTGGCGGGGATCTTGATTTGCGGTGCAAACCGTTGGTGATCACTCATTCTGTCTCTATCTGTGTTGAGTTCTGAAAATGGCAGCGTCGAGTTGTGATCGGCTGCCGTAGTACTTAAGCCTCAGCAGCCAGTTCCGTGCGGCTGGAGCTCTCTGCCAGAAAATCCTGCGCAAATCGCTGCAACACGCCACCGGCTTCGTAGATGCTGACTTCTTCGGCGGTGTCCAGACGGCAGAGCACAGGCACTTCGGTGCGGGCACCGGTGGTGCGGTAGATATGCAGCGTCAGTTCGGCGCGGGGCTTGCGCTTTCCGATGACATCAAAGGTCTCGGAGCCATCCAGACCCAGCGTGTGGCGTGTGGTGCCGGGCAGGAACTCCAGCGGCAGCACGCCCATGCCGATCAGGTTGGTGCGGTGAATGCGCTCGAAGCCCTCGGCCACGATGGCTTCCACACCGGCCAGGCGCACGCCCTTGGCGGCCCAGTCGCGGCTGGAACCCTGGCCGTAGTCGGCGCCCGCGATGATGATCAGCGGCTGCTTGCGGTCCATATAGGTTTCGATCGCTTCCCACATGCGCATGACCTGGCCTTCGGGCTCCACGCGTGCCAGCGAGCCCTGGCGGGTTTCACCCTTGTCGTTGACCACCATCTCGTTGAATAGCTTGGGGTTGGCAAAGGTAGCGCGCTGAGCCGTCAGGTGGTCGCCGCGGTGCGTGGCGTAGGAGTTGAAGTCCTCCTCGGGCAGGCCCATTTTGTGCAGATACTCGCCTGCGGCCGAGTCCATCAGGATGGCATTGGACGGCGAGAGGTGGTCGGTGGTGATGTTGTCGGGCAGGATGGCCAGCGGACGCATGCCGCGCAGCGTGCGCTCGCCCGCCAGTGCGCCTTCCCAGTATGGGGGGCGACGGATATATGTGCTTTGCGGGCGCCAGTCGTAAAGCGCTTCCTCTTGCTCGCTGTTGTTGGCGTGGATGGCGAACATGGGCTCGTACACCTTGCGGAACTGCTCGGGTTGGACGGCAGCCTTGGCCACAGTGTCGATTTCCTCATCGCTGGGCCAGATGTCCTTGAGGCGAATGTCGCGCCCTTGGAAGGTTCCCAGCACATCGTTTTCAATGTCGAAACGGATGGTTCCTGCGATGGCATAGGCCACCACCAGCGGGGGAGAAGCTAGGAAGGCCTGCTTGGCGTAGGGGTGGATGCGGCCATCGAAGTTGCGATTGCCGGAGAGCACGGCCGTAGTGTAGAGGTCGCGGTCGATGATCTCTTGTTGAATCACGGGGTCCAGCGCGCCACTCATGCCGTTGCAGGTGGTGCAGGCAAAGGCCACCACGCCAAAGCCCAGCGCCTCCAGGTCATGCAGCAAACCAGCTTGCTGCAGATACAGTGGCACGGTCTTGGAGCCGGGGGCCAGCGACGATTTGACCCAGGGCTTGCGCGTCAGGCCCAGATTGCGCGCGTTGCGTGCCAGCAGGCCGGCTGCGATCACATTGCGCGGGTTGCTGGTATTGGTGCAACTGGTGATGGCTGCAATGATCACGGCACCATCGGGCATCTGGCCTTCTTGCTCGGTCCACTCACCGGCAATACCCTTGGCGGCCAGATCGCTGGTGGCCAGACGCGCGTGCGGGTTGGATGGGCCGGCCATATTGCGCACCACGCTGGACAGGTCAAAGCTCAGCGTGCGCTCGTACTCGGCGTGTTCCAGGCTGTCTGCCCACAGACCGGCCTGCTTGGCATAGGTCTCGACCAGTTGCACCTGGGCGAGCTCGCGGCCAGTGAGCTTGAGGTAATCGATGGTCTGCTCGTCGATGGCAAACATGGCAGCCGTGGCTCCATATTCGGGTGCCATGTTCGAAATGGTGGCACGGTCGCCAATGGTCAGGCTGCGTGCGCCTTCGCCAAAGAACTCGAGATAGCCGCCCACCACTTTTTGTTGGCGCAGGAACTGGGTCAGGGCCAGCACGATGTCGGTGGCGGTGATGCCCGGCTGGCGCGTGCCGGCCAGTTGTACGCCAATGATTTCGGGCAGGCGCATCCACGAGGCACGGCCCAGCATCACGTTTTCTGCCTCCAGACCACCCACGCCCACGGCGATTACGCCTAGTGCGTCTACGTGCGGCGTGTGACTGTCCGTGCCCACCAGGGTGTCGGGATATGCTTCACCATTGATAGCGTGGATCACAGGGCTCATGCGCTCCAGATTGATCTGGTGCATGATCCCGTTGCCTGGCGGAATCACCTCGACATTCTTGAAGGCTCGCTTGCACCAGTCGATGAAATGAAAGCGGTCCTCATTGCGCCGGTCTTCGATGGCTCGGTTTTTCTCAAAGGCCTGAGGATCGTAGCCACCACACTCCACGGCCAGCGAATGGTCCACGATCAGCTGCACAGGCACTACCGGGTTGACGGCGGCCGGATCGCCGCCTTGCTCTGCAATCGCATCGCGCAAGCCGGCTAGGTCGACCAACGCAGTCTGTCCCAGGATGTCATGGCAGACCACGCGGGCCGGGAACCAGGGAAAGTCGCGTTCGCGCTTGCGTTCAATGATTTGCGTGAGGTATTCGGTCAGATGGGCCGGATCGCCGCGCCGTACCAGGTTCTCGGCATGGACGCGGCTGGTATAGGGCAGTGTGATCCAGCTGCCGGGGCGTATGGCTTCTACAGCGGCTTGCGCGTCAAAGAAATACAGGTCTGAGCCGGGCAACGGCTTGCGGTAGGCGTGGTTGGCGTTCGTGCTCTGGGGCGAGGTCATGGTTGTTGTGGCCGTTGAGAAGAAATAGGGCGGGTCAGGGTTACTGTCCTGAGATGGCGTTGTCTTGCGCCACCTTGCTGTATCGAGGAATCTCGGTCTTGATGAGCTGGCCGAACTGCTGGGGGCTGCCTCCTGCAGGAGAGACCCCAGTGGGTTCCAACTGGGCAATCAACTCCTTCGATTGCAGCCCAGAGTCCAGCGCTCTGTTCAGAGTGGACAAAATGGAGGCCGGCAGGTTCTTCGAGGCGATCAAACCGTGCCACGCCACCACGTCATAGTCGGGTAATCCGCTTTCAGCCACTGAAGGAATGTCTGGGTAGACCGTAAGGCGTTGGGCAGTGGTTACTGCCAGAGCACGCAGCTTGCCGGACTTGACATGTGGCATCAGGCCTTCTGTGCCAGCTACAAACATGTCCACATTGCCGGCCAATAAATCCGTGATGGCCGGGCCGGTGCCTTTATAGGGAATATGGGTGGCCTTCACCTTGGCCATACCAAGCATGTATTCAGTGGCGATGTGCAGGTGACTGCCGTTGCCGGCAGAGGCGAACGTGAGTCTGCCGGCCTGCTGGCGGGCATAGGAAAACAGCTCTTGCAAGCTCTTCACAGGTAGCTTTGGGTTAACACATACCACATAGGCACCCTTGGACAGCTGGATCACGGGCGTCATGTCGGCCACCGGGTCGAAGCGCAGCTTATAGAGCGCGGGATTGACCGTGTAGCTGCCTGCAATCAGCAGCAGTGTGTAGCCGTCTGCGGGCGAGCGCAGCGCGTATTCCGTACCCAGAGTGCCGCCTGCGCCTGGGCGGTTTTCCACATACACAGGCTGACCCAGACGCTCGTTCAGTACATTGGCAGCCACGCGAGCAATAAAGTCCGATCCGCCGCCTGGCGCAAAAGGACAGACGATCTTTAGAGGCTTGGTGGGAAATGGTGAGTCCGCCCTGGCAAGACTTTGCCAGGCCACACCCAAGGCTGCCAGGCTGCTTTGAAATTGTCTGCGTGAAATGGAAGCCAAGCTTGTCTCCTTGGAAGATGCTGATGTTGTAACTGTGATTGTTGGCGCCTCAGTGAGGGGCTTCCACTTCAAAACGGGTTAGCTTTTCGGTCGCAACATCCCAGTCCCTTCGATGGGCACCGGCAGTTGCGAAATCTGGGCCCAGCGACAGCTGTAGACGTGCCTGCGCCAGTCGGTACATGGCGAGCGTGAGCTCTCGGCAGCTATCCGGTGCTTTAAGCTCAAGTTGCCGCAACCGGGTTGCCAGCAGGCTGCATAGTTGCCTTGCTTCATCCACTTGTTGTGCGCTTAGCTCAGTCACGGTCATGCCCCGTCGGGCATGGGCCGTGAGCAGGCCTTCGTGGCATAGCAGCTTCATCGCCTCACGAACCGGTGTACGACTGACTCCAAATTCCTGCGCCAGAGCACCATCGTTCACATCGCTGCCGGGGGGGATCTGGTGGGCGAGTATTCGTTCACGCAGCTTGTCGGCGATGGCAATGCACAGCGAATGAGGTCGCATGGCTTGGGCGCTCTTTGGAGAAATATTGGGAAAGAAAGTCATACGCAAGCTGGTGTTCAAGGCTCTGCTTTACTGGCGTTCGTCAATAGGAACGAACTGCAAATCATCCGGGCCTGTGTAGTTAGCGCTGGGGCGAATGATCTTGTTGTCCTGGCGCTGTTCGATGATGTGGGCTGCCCAGCCGCTGGTGCGCGCAATCACGAACAGCGGCGTGAACATGGCGGTGGGCACGCCCATCATGTGGTAGCTGACGGCGCTGAACCAGTCGAGGTTGGGAAACATGTTCTTGACGTCCCACATCACCGACTCCAGACGCGCTGCAATGTCGTACATCTTGGTGCTGCCGGCTTCGTCCGACAGCTTCTTGGCTACGCCCTTGATGACGACATTGCGGGGATCGCTCACGGTATAGACCGGGTGGCCAAAGCCAATCACGACCTCCTTGGCATCTACGCGGCGGCGAATGTCGGCCTCGGCTTCGGCAGGGTTGTCATAGCGCTTCTGGATCTCGAACGCCACTTCGTTGGCTCCGCCATGCTTGGGGCCACGCAGCGCACCAATCGCCCCGGTGATCGCCGAATACATATCGCTGCCCGTGCCGGCCACCACCCGGGCCGTGAAGGTCGATGCATTGAATTCATGCTCAGCATACAGATTGAGCGAGGTATGCATGGCACGTACCCAGCTCTCGGACGGCTTGGCGCCATGCAATAGATGCAGAAAGTGCCCACCAATCGAGTCGTCGTCTGTTTCAACTTCGATACGGCGGCCCGAGTTGCTGAAGTGATACCAGTACAGCAGCATGGAGCCCAGGCTGGCCATCAGGCGGTCGGCAATATCGCGGGCACCGGGCAAATTGTGGTCGTCTTTCTCGGGCAGAGAACAACCCAAGGCCGAGACGCCGGTGCGCATCACGTCCATGGGATGGCTGGCGGCAGGCAATTGTTCCAGGGCAATCTTCACAGCAGCAGGCAAGCCCCGTAAAGCCTTGAGCTTGCTCTTGTACGCCTTGAGCTCCGAGCGGGTGGGCAACTTCCCGTGAACCAGCAGATGGGCGATCTCCTCAAATTCGCAGACCTCGGCAATGTCCAGAATGTCGTAGCCTCGGTAGTGCAGGTCGTTGCCAGTCTTGCCCACGGTACACAGGGCCGTATTGCCGGCAGTCACGCCAGAAAGGGCGACAGACTTCTTGGGCTTGAATGCGCCTGCAGCGGTGTTGGGGGATGCAGTGCGAGGTTCGGCCACGATGCTCATGCGGGTCTCCTTGATGTGATTGAGATAGCAGTTGTGTCTGCGATACTTCGCAATCTACGCATTTGCTTTTTCTCCGTATAGAGCTAAATTGGCGAACGCTTGCGAAGGAGAATCTGCATATTTGCAAATATTGCAAATTATTCAGACATAGCAACAAGAAAAAGGAGCGATGAATTGGCCAAGACTTTCATGGGTGTTCGTTTGCGCAGCCTTAGGTCCGAGCGCGGTATGACGCAGGCAGCGCTGGCCAAGGCGTTAGAGCTGTCGCCGAGCTATCTCAACCAGATCGAGCAAGACCAGCGGCCGCTCACCGTGCCAGTACTGCTGAAGATTCACAAAGTGTTGGGTGTAGATATTCAGCAGTTTTCCGAGGATGAGGAAGCCCGTCTGCTGGCTCAGCTGCGAGATGCGCTGGCAGCCATGCCCCAAGCTGACGGGACGGTGCCGCTGCCCGAACTACGCGAGGTGGCCTCCAAGCTACCGCAACTGGCCCAGGCCTTGCTGGCCATGCATCAGCGCCATCTGGCCGATGCCGAACGGCTGGAAGCACTGAGCAGCCGCCTGGGCGACGGACGATCTGAGCTGGAAGGAAGCAGCGTGGTACTGGGCGAGCCAGCAAGGCAGATGCCGTTTGAGGCGGTACGAGACTTTTTCTTTGCGCACCGTAATTACTTTGACCTGCTGGACCGTGCGGCAGAAAACTTGGCCAGGCAGGCCAAAGAGCAAGGCAGCAGCCTGCAGGAATGGCTGCAGTACCGCCTGCAAGCACGGCACAACGTCCTAGTATTGCGCGCATCCAGCGGGCAGGACACGGGACTGGATCAAAGCCATCGCCGCTTTGATACAGGTACACGCACCCTCTATGTCGCACCTCAGCTTAGCCCGGCACAACAGGCATTTCAGTTGGCTACTCAACTGGCGCTGCTGGAGTTTGAGTCGCTGATCGACGAAGCGCTTCATTCCACGCAATGGCAGGACGACGCCACCAAACGCCTAGCGCGCACAGGTTTGGCCAACTACGTGGCGGGCGCTTTTGTTCTCCCTTACCGGGAATTCCTGCAAGCTGCGGAGAGCTTGCAGTACGACATAGACCTGTTGGCTCGGCGCTTTGGAGTTGGGTTTGAGACCGTATGTCACCGTCTCTCCACGTTGCAGCGTGCAGATGCGCCAGGTGTGCCTTTTTTCTTCATTCGAGTGGACCGGGCCGGCAACATCAGCAAACGTCAGTCGGCCACGCATTTTCACTTTTCCAAGACCGGTGGAACCTGCCCCCTCTGGGTTGTATATGAAGCCTTTACGCAACCTGGTCGGATCGTGCCGCAGTTGGCGTCCATGCCTGACGGACGCGTGTATCTATGGATTGCCCGCACCATCAGCCATGCAGGCTCCGGTTGGGGCTCCCCTGGAAAGACTTTCTCTATCGGCCTTGGCTGTGACTTGCAGCATGCTGCACGACTGGTGTACTCCAGAGGGCTAGACCTGCGCAATACTGACGCCGCAACACCTATCGGTATGGGGTGCAAGGTCTGCGAACGCAGCGCCTGCCCGCAACGGGCATTCCCGTTTGTCGGCAAGCCTTTGCGGGTGAACGAGAACGAGAGCGGTTTTGTGCCTTATGGCTAGCATTGCTATTTCATATTACCGCTTGCAATCCAAACTGAGCAAGTAACAAGTGATAGCGCACAGCGGAATCTATCGCGATACAACCATCATTGGCTAATTCGGCGATTTATCAGTAAATTTATGCAGTGTCAAGCTGGGGCAGTAATTGCAACAAGCAAGTGACTGCCGCTTCCCCTTCAAGCGCCCATATTGCCAAGAGAGGATTGGCATCCTCATCCGATACGTAAGCCACGTTCCACTCTGAAAAATGACGCTGCGTTATCCCTTGAGCCTCATGCAGAGGGGTGAATTTTGTATGCCTAGTGTCTAAGGCTATTCTTCCGAAAAGTGCAAGCACGTGCTCACTAGGACCTTCAATGTATTCAACGAAGTGTTGGCCATCAAAAATCAGAAGGCCTGTGATGTCATGATTCTCATTGAAGCCGCGAGAGAGTCTCACTATGTCTGCAACGCAGCTCACATTCTCATCTACAGAAATGTCGCTGTGGTAAAGAAAACAACCGAGTAGTGCCAACGCAACCTCCATCATTTTTGAACGAGTATATGCAACTCAGTAGAAAAAATAGCGGTTGATAAATATCCTATTTTAAATAGGTGCTTGAATTCTGTCTCTTTGTAAAAGTGTGATGTAGAGCTGATCCCTGTGGTTCCTGTACATGGACATTCTTTTAATTGCTGCCTTACATAAACCTTGCTTTTTTGCCCTGCTTGGGGATAAGCCTTTCATGACTTGATCTGCATCAATTTGCAGAAATATTTTGCTGTGTTAGTCAATACGGGTAAAACTCTGTGAAATAATTTGAAACACTTGAGTCTTGTAAAAATTAACAATAATGCGAATTGTTCTCTTTATTTTCTGATTGATGGAGCCAGATGTTTCTGCTCTCCTTTAAGAATTGCAATTTGGTAAATTAGAAAATCCACGATAATGAATTTTATAAATAATCTGAAAATAGGTACTCGACTCACCATAACGCTTTGCATACTACTTGCACTGACTGTTTTGATAGGGGCAGAAAGCTTGATCAAAGCGTCTTCGATACAGAGCAGTATAGTGGATATTACTCAAAGGCGCATGGTCTTAATTGCCCATCTCAATGATTTGCGCCTGGAAGTTAATAGGCAGTCACGCTTCTTGAGAAACATGGTAATCATCAATGAATCAGACAAGATTAATAATGAGCACAAAGCGATCTTGGATTCCAGGGAGAAATCTGAGAGATTACTAAAGTTGCTCTATAAGGAGGTGCATGCTCCAAAGGGTCTTGAATTATTAAATAAGGCAGTAGAAGCGAATAATAAATTTCAATCGGATGGTGATCAATACTTCAAGCTGCTTGATGAGGGAAAGAAAGATCAGGCCACGCATCATTTGATAGAAGGTCTTCGGCCCATTCAGCTTGAATACTTGAATATTCTGAATCAGTCTATTCAGTTTCAGTCTGACTTAGCAAGTGAATCATCGCTTGATGCGGTGAAATCAGTGACCTCTCTTCAGCGAACTACATTAGCGGCTATCGCACTGTCACTCATCATTTCTACGGGGCTTGGATTCTGGATTGTTCGATCAATTACAAAGCCGATTAGTCGTTCCGTGAATATTGCTCAAGCCGTGGCTGATGGTAATTTAAATACAACCATTGAGGTTCAATATCGAGATGAAGTTGGGCAGCTCCTTGAGGCTCTGCGAAACATGCAGACGGAGTTAGTTGCTGTCGTGAGCGCAGTACGTACCGGTTCAGTATCTGTCGCTGCAGCGAGTGCGCAAATTGCACAAGGTAACCTGGATCTGTCACAAAGAACCGAAGAGCAGGCAACTGCTCTTGAACAAACGGCAGCTTCGATGGAGCAACTGTCGGTGACGGTGGGGCAAAACGCCGAGAGCGCTGCAGAGGCCAGCAGACTCGCCCAAAGTGCATCTAGTGTTGCGACCGAAGGTGCTGATTTGGTTTCGCAGGTCGTTGAGACAATGCATGGAATCTCAGTCTCTAGTCAAAAGATCAGTGAGATTATTGGTGTCATTGATGGCATCGCGTTTCAGACGAACATTCTGGCTCTCAATGCTGCAGTAGAAGCTGCCCGGGCCGGTGAGCAAGGGCGTGGATTCGCAGTGGTCGCTGCTGAAGTTCGCAGTCTTGCTGGACGCTCGGCAGAAGCGGCGAAAGAGATTACTAACCTGATTACCGATAGTGTTCAACGAGTGGAGCGCGGAAACAATTTGGCGCATCGCGCAGGTAGCACCATGCAAGACATCGTCGATGGCATCGAGCGTGTTAATGGATTGATGGGAGAGATCAGCGCGGCAAGCAGAGAGCAAAGTCAGGGAGTAGCTCAAGTGGGTGAGGCAATCATGCAAATAGATCACGTTACTCAACAAAACGCCGCTTTGGTTGAAGAAGTCTCTGCAGCTGCAGGTAGTCTTAGCGAACAGGCGAATGAGCTGGTCAAAGTTGTCTCGACCTTTGAACTTGACACTAAGGGCGGCCCTAAACTGGCGCACTCTTAACAATCCAGCGGTACCGTGCTCATGGTTGTTCCTTCAGTCACTGCACCGTCTTGTCATCTAGCCATTCGACAGGCATGCCCGGGCAAGCGAATTCGTCGCACAGGCTCTGGGTGATGGTCTGGGGCGCATCGGTTTGGGTATCAGGTGCGGCCAGCCAGGCTGTGAGAAGCTGGGTACCAACTATGACAAGCAGGGCGTCAACAATCGTCTTCAGCATGAGGATTTCCTGTTTGCTATTAAAGATGAACACCCAGAGGTGCCAGGCTTCTGGCGTGAGCGCCATGGCCACGGCCGCGTCGACTAGACAGAAGAGGCCGAAGCCGGTGAGTGTCCATTGCGCGGCAAGAAGCAGCTTCGTCGCAGGGGTAGGGTGTCCATGAGAATGCATGAAATCTCCTGAGGGCAAAGAAAAAGCCCGCGAGCTGGTACCGCGGGCTTTGAATAGAGGGCCGATGACCTTTCGAGTCATGCCTAGGGAAAGATTGAGGGGGGGCCCAGGCTCGGCGTAACAGGTGGATTGAGTCGAATTCTGCATGACGCTTTCGACCCAAACAAGACGAGTTCGGCTTACACCAAAAGAGGTAGCAACTTCTGGCCTGAGTGAGTATGAGGCTGTGCCAGGTACGGCCACTCTAAGCCCGCGAGCGGGCTGGGGGGCCAACGGTTGCACAACCAATGCATGGGGATATGTGAGCCTTTGCTCTAATTGACGCTACAGATCGAAACACATAGCCTGATTGCTCCACTTTTAGGAGACGGCATGGCGCATAACGATGTGGTCTATTGGTCTATGCAAGAGCTACAGGAGTCTGTTCCGAGTAATGCTCAAGTTCTGGCATTTGGAGACTCCTGGTTCCACTATCCAATGTTGGGCGGATCGCTGATCAACAACATCGGGGATTTGGTCAAGCCAACAGGGCGGAAGATCCTGGTCACCGGCAAAAACGGTGTCGAAATTCGAAAGTTTGCGGAAGGCTACTGGCAGCAGCGTTTTCGAAGTGTAATGCGCTTTTACGGGAAAACATGCGACGCCATATTGCTGAGCGGCGGTGGCAATGACTTCGCTGGGTTTGATGATCTCCGACCTCTTCTCAAAGGCGATTGCTCGAACGCAACCACGGCAGAGGAGTGTTTTAGGGAGGGAGACGGGGAAGACACCATCATCAGACTTCAGCAACAAGTACGTGCAGCCTATGCTCAGCTAATCACTGAAGCATCGCTCACAATCCCAGGTTCGGCGAAGTTTTTCGCGCACAACTATGACTATGCGCCAGTTACTGGCAAGGGTTTTATGGGTGGCGAGGCCTGGATTCGCCCTGCACTAGAGGATGCCAGGGTGCCGAAGAAACTCCACAATGCCTGCGTCAAACTGATCATTGATGGTCACTCGAATACCTTGGCGCAGTTGCAGAGTTCATTGCCTGGCCGTTTCGTGTTTATTGATAGTCGAAACACTCTTGGCCCTAAAGACTGGGCCAACGAACTGCATCCCACTGGAAAAGGCTTTGACAAGGTCGTCAAAGCTGCTTGGGTCAGTCCGCTAAAACTGGCTGGCTTGATTTAAACGACCGGTACCAAGAACGCGACGTCCCCCCGGATTTGAGTAGCGTCTGACTCTGGAGTCCAATCCCGAAGACAGGAGATTGGACGTGAAAAAGAGATTTACAGAAGAACAGATCATTGGCTTCCTGCGAGAAGCGGAGTCTGGACTGCCAGTGGCCGAGTTGTGCCGTCGGCACGGTTTCTCTGAGGCCAGCTACTACCTCTGGCGTAACAAGTTCGGCGGCATGAGCGTCTCGGACGCGAAACGGCTCAAGGAGCTAGAGCTTGAAAACGCCCGTCTCAAGCGGCTGCTGGCCGAGTCCATGCTGGAGAACGAGGTGACGAAAGAAGCCTTGAGAAAAAAGTGGTGAGCGCACCTGCGCGGCGCGAGCTGGTGCGCCACATGGTGGTCTGCGGACTCAGTGAACGCCGCTCACTGCTCGTCATCGGCATGAGCGCCAGCGCCTACCGTTACAAGCCCGCTGAAGACCGAAACGGCGCCTTGAAGGACAAGATCATCGCTCTGGCGCAACGCCATCGCCGTTACGGCGCCGGCATGATCTATCTCAAGCTCAGGCAAGCTGGCGAGATCGTCAACCACAAACGGGTGGACCGCCTGTATGCCGAGGCTGGTTTGCAGGTAAGGAAACGCAAACGCAAAAAGATCCCGCTGGCCGATCGCCACCCGCTACAGCGTCCGATGACAGCCAAGTGTGGTCGATGGACTTTGTCTTTGACCGCACGGCCGAAGGACGCAGCATCAAGAGCCTGACGGTAGTCGATGATTCGACCCACGAGGCGGTAGCCATCGTGGCCGAGCGAGCAATGGGTGGCAACCAGTTGGTGCGCGTCCTGGATCAACTCGCCATCACAAGGGGACTGCCCAAAGCGATCCGAACTGACAACGGCAAGGAGTTCTGCGGTCGAGCCATGCTGAACTGGGCCCACGCCAGGGGTGTTCAGTTGTTTCTCATCGAGCCTGGCAAGCCCAACCAGAACGCCTACATCGAATCGTTCAACGGCCGCTTCAGAGAGGAATGCCTGAACGAACATTGGTTCACCAGCTTGGCACATGCCCGTGTGATCGTCGAGGCTTGGTGCCGGGAATACAACGAGGAGCGGCCGAAGAAGGTCCTTGGCGGACTGACGCCGGCAGCTTATGCCCAAAGGCTGATGCACAACCCGTTAAATTAATCCCCGGACTCCAAAGCCCCGTGCTACTGAAAATGGGGGACGTCGAACGCACAACTACCTCATCAAGAGGTAGTTGTGCTCAGATAAAGAGCCGGTGACCTTTCGGATCACGTCTGGGGAAGAAGGAATGTCGGGAGGAGAGGACACCCCAAGCCCGGCTTAAACAGGTAGATGGTAGGGTAGTGGCCCGATGATGGTCAGGCAATCAATGCGCACTTGGGTTAATGAAAGGTACTGTGCCATCTGGTGTGGCCACTGTCGCTTACGACGCGGAAGCCGTGCTGCACTACCAATTGACGGTAGCCCAGGGGAATGCCTTAGTTGCCGTACATGCTCGAGCAGCCCCGCTAGATGACCCTGAGTTCAGGGAAAAAAGCCACCTTGTGGGTGGCGTAAAGAGGCTCCATCTACGTCCTACTAGCTGGGCCCAACGCGAATGCTACCGGAATAATTTCAAGAAGGGCGGGCTTTTGCAGCTCAATACATTACGAAATGCGTTTGAGCATACATTTCCGCGCTGTGGTGGCACCGGTAAGGCCCTGCCGCATGCAGGTAGCTCATCGCGCAAGCGCATCAGACTGGAAAAATCCGCCTAGAAGGCTAAATGCTGAAGAAATCGAAGACGTTTGGTTCGGTGGTGTATTGGCTAGTCTTCGACATTGCATATTTCGACGCACAGACGAATTTTGTGACCGATGTTCGAGCCACGTATATCCCAAATAAAGTGGAGTACATCCGTGATACGCAGCAACTGTCCTGTCTGTGGCTCAGGATGCCACATCGCGTCTCTGAATCCATTCCAACTCATCTTGTCTCCGACGGAGAAGGGTTGAAATGGTGATGATGACTCAAGATGAACGACCGGATTATTCTTAATTAAACCCTGTGTAATTTCGAGGTGGTAGGTAATAGGGCGTGCCAGCATTTTTCCCTCAAATCGGTTTGAGCTTTTTCTACCACGTTAGTTTGCCTGTCTAGTCGTAGGATCCACAGAGTAGTTACATTGATCTTTGCTGGGGTGCTCAACGTACTCCCACGCATCTCATTGATATGTCGTGGTTGGGATCATGCCGTCAGTGGTGCTGGAGTCGGTCTCAATTGATGTATCCCCTATCCGCAGCTAGATGCCTGATCAGAGCCTCCAGCTGCAGGCTGGCGTTTATTTTGGTAGCAATACCTTGTCGATTACGTGAATCACGCCATTGGATTGATACACGTTAGGAATGGTCACTGTGGCCGTGCCTCCTTTTTCATCCGTCAGCATGATTTTCTTACCGCTTGCCTTCGCCGTCAGGGTGCCGCCACTGACTGTTTTGATCATGGCCTTGTCTTTGCCGTCCTTGATCATCTTGCTGAGTGCTGCGGCATCCCATTTACCCGGAACGACGTGGTATGTGAGGATTGTTGTCAGCGTGTCTTTGTTTTCAGGCTTGAGCAGCGTATCGACGGTACCCGCGGGAAGAGCATCAAATGCGGCATTGGTGGGCGCAAAGACGGTAAATGGACCGGGGCCCTTGAGCGTATCGACGAGGCCAGCAGCTTTGACCGCCGCGACCAGCGTAGTGTGATCCTTGGAATTGACAGCGTTGTCTATGATGTCCTTGGAGGGCAGCATGGGGGCGCCACCCACCATCACATCAGCCATTGCCGAAATGGATACAGCAGACATCGAGATAGCCAGGCTGAATGAGGCCAACTTGCGTGCAGATTGAATCGAGAACATGGATGCTCCTTGATGTACAAGCCGAAAAATGCCGGCTGAAAGGAATACGCAACCACTCCCTATCTGGATTCATTGAATTTCGCTATTTATTTTCTGCTGTCGATTCGATGGGTGCACGGGTGTAAGGCAAGGTTGCCTATGGCGGCCGCAATGTTTGCTTTTGGAGATGCCGGCAAGTGGCTCATCAACCCTCGAGCGGCAGAAGTCCTAGATCTGGACGGCTCGGCCAATGAACTGGATGGGGCCAGTGGGTCGCCCAATCGGGGAGCCGCCATAGGGTTCCAGGGTCAGCTCAAACAATTGATTGGGCTGTAGGGGGGGGAGCTTGTCCACTGGAACCTCTATGGCCTCGCCTGGCTTTACGAGGCCAAGCGATACTGGAGCGCTCCAGCCATCAGCCTTGGTCCAGAATTGCAGGGATTTTTCCGCGGGAACGTTATCGGTGCCTAGTGGCACCAGGCGCAGTCTGCCTTCTGTCTGGGCCTGCACGAGCCAGCCAGGGGACTGACTTTGAGGTGCTGCCAGCACCACAAAATAGCGTGGTGCAGCCGGAGAAGGAGCCTCGCGCGCTACAAGGACTGCCGCTAGCACTGCGGCAGCCGCGAAGCCAGTGCCTGTCAGTCCGCGCCATAGAGCGAGGCTGTCCCATTGCCACCAGCGTACTCGAGCTGGCACGCCTCGAGGGCGACTCGTTGGCGCGATGCTTGCGGCGATCCGCTGCCAGAGGCTGGCTCCTGGCTCCACAGGCTCGGCTAGCGTGGTCAGCGGCAACAAGCGCTGCTCCCATTCGTCCACAGCTGCGCGCAGGGCGGGCTCGTAGGGAAGGCGCGCTTCAATAGAGCGACGCTGGCCTGCATCGAGTGTGCCCAATACATACTCTCCGGCCTGTGTATGCAGGTCGTCTGGAGGTTGTGGTTGTTGGGTTTCGCTGCTCATTGCATGCATTCCCGCAGTGCCCGCAGTCCTCGCTGAATCCAGGCCTTGACTGTGCCCAGGGGGGCTTTGACCCGCTCGGCAATTTCGCTATGGCTGCAGCCGTCCACATAGGCGTGCAACAGGCAGGCGCGGCGCGCTGGCTCCAAGCCATCAAGGCAATGCCCCAGACGGCCAAGTGAGGCCTGTCGTGCAACCTCATCACCACTTTCCTGCCAGGCCGCAAAAGCCGCTTGTGCATCCAGGTGCGCTGTAGCTGGTTCATCCAACATGGTCTCTCGCGCGCTATCGCGCACTCGATTCAGTGCAGCATGTCTTACGATGCTGTAAATCCAGCCTCGGCCAGCACCACGGCTGGCGTCGAAGCTCGATGCACGCTCCCAGATTGACACAAAAGCGTCGTGAAGCACATCCTCTGCCGTAGCGCGGTCACGAACTATTCTGAGAGCAACACCCAGCAGATAGCGTGTTTCGCGCTCATAGATGCTGCGCAGGGCTTCGCGATCACCTCGCGCACAGGCCTGAAGCGCAGCGTCATGGTCGAAAGCGTCGTCTTGGAGGGCGGCAGCAGGCGGCACAAATAGAAGGTCAGAAGGAAATAGAGATAAATCCTCCGACCATTCTAGTCATGCCGTTGCAAAGCCTTACATCGTGGGTTTCCAGAAGATGTAGTCGGCCTGGTACTTGACCATGGTCTTCTGGCCTTTGGTGGCGGTGGTGCAGGGTTTGTCTGCAGGGGCAACACCCCCTTGGAGTGCGACGCGCTGAATGTAGCTCACGTCTACCAGCGCGCCGGCCCCCATGGCGGGATTGGCCTTTACCAACTGATAGGGCAAGCTGCCAGGGCTGGAGGGTGCTACTGCGAGTTGCGTAGCTGTGAGCTTGGATCCGTCATTGGCTTCCCAGGTTGCGGGAGGTCCGTAGTAGCGGCCCACAGTCTTGCCGGAGCGATCTTTCAACACCGCATCGGGACCAACAAAGACCCATTCGGTTTGGCCAGGTGCATTGGCCTTGTCCCGGCACTCATAGGTGATGTCGCCACTGCCAACCGTTTCCCAGGCTACCTTGTGACCGGCGGGAACCTGGATGGGAGCAGGCAGTGAAGCCTGAGAGAAGTTGCTGGCTGGTGACTTCATCGAGCCGCATGCAGCGAGCAGGGCTGCAGCGGAAGTGACGGCAGCAAAGGCGGCGAGGCGGTATGCGAAGCGAGTGGTCGACATTGAGATTCTCCAATTAGATCGGTTGGAAGGATTCACTGAAGCAGCACATTTTTTGCGTTGCTGCAGGTACTACCCACGAGATCGATGTTTGGATGCACCCAGTGCAAATTTTTTTACGTGTACCTTGAAGCTATAGCTAGTGGCCGCTTTAGTAGCCTTCGAACAAAGGCATTTCCGTCCCGTCGACCGCAATCATCACGCCCCACAGCTCATTGGGCTTGGCCAGTGTGAACTGCCGTAGCTCCTAAAGTAGATGAACTTTTGATGAATGGCGAATTCATGCGGGCTTCACGTCATCTTTCAAACAATGAAAGCAAGCGAGATTCTTCTATGCACAGAGATTGGAGCCTGCTGCCACTTCCTTGGCCACAGCGCTGAGCGTGCGAGAGAGATATGACAAGTTACATGCGGCCGGGTACGATCAAATTCGCGAGATTGGATGGAGTAATAGCCGATACAAAGCCGAGTTCTGGAATTCCAAGGGGCATGACATGACGCTGTATGTGAACACCTACATGGGTGAGCTGGAGCGCCGCAATACTCGCCGTTGAGCCTGGCTTGACCTATGGCAAGCAGCTAATCCTGAAGCCAGGTTAGCTTCATTGACATCAATCTAAAAGCAGCTTGAACCGCAAAGCAGAAATTCTGGTCTGCCGTTATGGAGTCGATGTAGCCATTTATGTATGCGTTAAGCCCATACCTGTTTATTTATCCGGTTGCTGCAGGATTCGAGCGAATTGGAGTGCTCTCATGCGCCGTTCTATTTTTCTTGTTCTAACTTCTTTCTTTGTGATCTGGGCCGTCGAGGCTTTTTGGTTGTCGCCATCCCCTTCGGGTGATTTTTTGTGGGTGGCACGCCAAGAAGGCATGCTTCTGACCGGTATTCTGGCTTTGGGGGCCATGACGGCCATCATGGTCTTGGCGTTGCGCCCTCGCTGGGTGGAGTCGCCTTTGGGTGGCATGGATAAGGCCTACCGTTTGCACAAATGGCTGGGCATCATTGCCATTGCGTTGAGCTTGGCGCATTGGCTGGTCAAGCAGTCCAAGCCCCTCATCGCGACGGCTATTGGCAGCACTGGCAGGCTGACCAAGGTGCCCGTGCCCGAGTGGGTCAGCCTCCTAAAGCCCTATGCCAAAACCTTGGGCGAATGGACCTTTTATGCATTGATCCTGATGCTGGTCATTACGCTGGCTCGTCGCGCAGTTCCCTACAAACGCTGGTACTGGTTTCATCGATTCATGCCTCTGGCATATCTGATACTGGTGTTTCATGGCATTGTGCTGACTCCTCCTGGCTATTGGAGCGGAGTGGGCGGCTGGCTGCTGGCGTTGACAATGGCCCTCGGCGTCGTTGCCGCCGTGATGCAACTGGTGCGTGACCTGCGATCGCGCTATCCCCATGCGGGCACCGTACTGTCATGCACGCAGCTCGGTGATGTGCTGGAGGTGCAATGCCGTATGGATGATTCCTGGCCAGGCCATGCTGCGGGGCAATTCGCCTTTTTGCGCCTGCCAGGGGAGAAAGAGGCGCACCCGTTCACGCTGTCCGATGCGGATCAGCAAGATCATGTCGTGCGCTTTCACATCAAACAATTGGGCGACTGGACTCGCAGCCTGCCCGAGCGTCTGCAGCCCGGCATCGTTGTGGAGCTGGACGGTCCTTATGGCCGCTTTGTGCCTCCAGATCACGACGATGGTGCCGTGCATGTATGGGTTGGCGCAGGCGTTGGCGCGACTCCTTTTCTTTCCTGGCTAGGCCAGCTTCACCATGACGGCCATGCCCCACAGGCCTGGCTGCAATACGCCTGCCAGCATGCGACCGATCCTCTTGCTCAAGCTCTGGAAGAGGCTGCGACGCTTCATCCCGATGTGCATCTGGATATCTTTGCCGACGGCCATCGCTGGACGCCCAAAGAGGTGCTTCAACGTTATCAGGCCGACAAGCCATTGCAGGTGTGGTTCTGTGGCCCAGCTTCCATGGGCAAGCAGTTGGAGCAAGCACTGGAGCAATCGTTGCCAACTGCTAGCTGGCAATTGCACAGGGAGCACTTCGAGTTTCGTTGACTAGATCACTCTATACATGCTTCATTTGCTATCTAGTCTCAATACCGACTCTCGTCCCTCGATGAGTTGCATGCACAAGTCAGACCACAGGCTGCCGACGGACCAGCAGGACAAGCGCAGCGTGATCACGATCGAGATGCAGGATGTGACCAGTGGCTGGCGGGGGGCAATATGGGAGGCGGCGCAACTGCTTAGGTTGGCGACTGTGCGTGTGTTTGAGGCGGGGCCGACTTCAGGCACTCTGCTCAGCTAACTGACGGAACGGGGCCGTTGGGCGCATAAAGGCGAAAACGCTGAAAGCGAGTACCTTCAATGTTTACTTCGCCGTCAGGCTGGAAGCCTAGCCTGAAAATCCCTTTGATTTTTGTCCTTGAGGGGGGAAGCAGAATTGTGATGGACTCCAGCCTCAGAGAGGTGAATGCCCGTTTAACGATCTCGTGATAAATCGCTTTTCCACTCCCCCAAAAATCAGGATGAAGCACTAAAGCCAGGTCCGCATCGCCTTTCTCGTATTGCAGGCCACCCCAACCAGCAAATTTCTGATTAATTAGAAATGCCCACGGACCGTAGCCATATTGTTGCCACTGTACGTCTTTTTGCTGGACCCATTCTTTTGCCTTCGAAAGATCGAAATTTGCACTTCCAAGCGGCATTTGCCGTAGCACATCGGGATTGTTGTTGAGCGAAATGATGTCTATCAGGTCGATTTCTGTAAGGCGCTTGAATTCCAAGATCATGCTGAAGCTAAATATGTTTGTCTATCGACTCGCAATAGCATATCAAAGCGGTGCTGGCTGGCTGCTGCGTCTTCTACTGACAGGCAGCTCTTGGTGGTTTGCAGGGCAGCGCTCATTGGGAAAGCCATATCGGCCTGGAGTACACAACAGAGGGCACGTCCTCATCAAGCATCATCACTATTCGGCTTGCGCATTACACCTGACATTGTGTTTTTGTGTGTGCCTAGCCAGTTTTCGTTCAGCGTGCCAGTCACCTCTATGACTGTGAGAGTTCCCTCAACCGGGGTGGCTTCTGGATGTTCCTTTTTAATCATCTCCTCGGAGCAGAGATGCCTGGTGGTGCGCCACTTACCGAGCTTGTCTTGAAAGCGCCAGTTGTAGTGATGTTCGATGTGAATGTGAACCCCATTTTTATACTGTTTATTTACACAGCATTAGAGAAATCCGACTTGCTAGTCTGTACGTATGTGCAACCGCAACAACACCCCGTCAGAGATCAAGATTGAGCGCCACTTTCGCATCGGCCGGGAGTTTCCGGGCTGGTGGAGGAATAAGCGCAACAGTAGCGTAGCGGCTGCGCCGACAATATTGGGCGCTATGCGCCTGAGCCGTCTTTTCCTTTGCACCACTGTGCTGTTGCTTAGTCTGGTCTCGTTGATGCTGGTGCGCACTATGTGGACCGACTGGCAGGACGTGCGCCGTGCTGAATTCGGACTGGAGGCGATGGAGCTGGCCTATGCTGCCATGAAGGTCGCCGAACACGCCTCGGCCGAGCGAGGTCCTGCTATCCCGGTACTCAACGATCCGCCCTCGGACGTTTTGCGCAAGCGCCTGACGCAGTTCCAGTTGGAGACCGATGCGGCCTTCGATGTGGCGCTGACGCGGCTGCGCCGACGTGAGGAAGCCGAGCTGCTGACTGCCCTGCCGGTGTTGGAGCGGGCGCGCACGCAGATGCAGGCAGCCCGGCAAGAGCTTGAGCGGGTGGCGGCCCTTCCCCAGGCTGAGCGCGCGGCCGTCGATAAACGCCGCACCCGTCAGGTCATCGACCAGATGTTCGAGGTCGTCGACACGGTGCTAGAGGCGATTACCCTGCTTTCGGCCAGTGCCGAGCGCATCCATCCCAGCCTGTCGCTGCCGCTGGTTGGCGCGCGCTACGCCGCTGAGCTGCGTGAGCATGCTGGCCGCTTGGGCTCGCAATTCACCGCGCCGCTGGCCAGCGGTTCGCCCCTCGGCCCGCAAGAGCGCGACGGCATTCCTCGAATGCTCGGCCGCATCGAGCAGCTCAAGGCTCTGCTGGATGTAAAGGCGCGCACCAGCCTCTCTGATCCGCGCATTGACGCCGCGCTGCAGGCCCAGCAGGAACGCTATTTCGGTCAAAGTTTGCCCTTTATCGCCGAAATTACCGCTCGAGGCCTTGCCGGCCTGCCCTATGGCATGGACTCGGCACAGTTTGTCTCCCGCCATGTCCCGGGGATGCGCAGCATCGTCGATCTGCGGGACACTCTGCACGAGGTAGGCCGCGAACAGACGCTGGAGAAGGTGGCGGCAGCCTGGCGGCGGCTGCGCGTAAACGCGCTGATTGGATGCTGCATCCTGGTGCTGGAGGTTGGCGTTTTCATCACGCTGCGCCGCCGTGTGCTGTCGCCCCTGCTGCTCATCACCCAGCATATGATGGAACTGATGCGTGGCCGGCTGAACCGGCAGCTACCTGCGGTCCAGCGCAGCGACGAGATCGGCGAGCTGCAGGCCGCAGTGCATGCGTTGCAGGCCAGCCTGCAACGAACCCAGGAGCTGGAGGCCGAGCGCGAGGCCCTGATTACCGAGCTTCGCCAGCTCAGCCACCGCGACCATCTGACCGGGCTGATGAATCGCCGTGCCTTCGACGATCAGGCGCCGGCCCAACTGGCCCAGGCCGAACGTCATCGTTGGCCGCTGGCGCTGATGCTGTTCGATTTGGACCATTTCAAGCGCATCAACGATCAGCATGGTCACGAGACCGGCGACCAGTTGCTACAGCATGCGGCGCAACTCGCGCAGGCCCAACTGCGCAGAGGCGATCTGCTGGCCCGCTATGGTGGCGAGGAGTTCATCGCGCTGCTGCCCGATTGCGATGACAAAGCGGCACTGGCCCTGGCCGAGCGCTTGCGCCAAGCCATGCAGCAGCCGCTGCACCGGCCCGATGGCAGCATGCTAAACCTGAGCGCCAGCTTTGGTCTTGCGGTGCAGCCGGCTGGTCTCCAGTCCTCGCTGCCCGAACTCTTCAGCCGTGCCGACACCGCCCTCTACGCAGCTAAGGCCAAAGGCCGCAACCAGGTGCAGTTGGCTCTCTGAGCAGATCAAGCTATGGTCACAAAGCCGTAAAAAGCCATCTCTGATGACCGCTTGGATCGGCGATTCGTCTGTCATGGAGCACAGACTTTTGGTGCCGAGTGCTCATTTCATCTCGCGCTTCAATAATTGAACTCACTGCTGCATGAATTACTTCCAGCACTAGAGGATGGCTTTGACCTCTAAGTGACCTGATGGCATGTATTTCCTCTCTCACGCTTTGGACTTTTCCAAGTAGACGCAGGTCTCTTATGAATGCGAAATTGTTTTCGCCAAGGTGGCTGACGGGAAAGACGCCCAGACCCCTCTAGGCAAATACCGACAGTAGCGCGCTGTCGTGAAATTCACCAACGATGCGTGGGCGTAGTCCTTGAGTGTCGAACCAGCTATACAGCTCCAGGCGCTAGGCGGAGTGATTAGTCGGCAGCAGCACTGATAAGTCGTTCAGCTTGCTAGGAAAGCCTTAATGCTAACCCTTGCCGATCATGTGCGAGTGCCTGGACCATTCAACATACGCGTCTGCCAGCCGTTAGTTGGTAAGTCGTAGGATGGGGTTGTGCGGTGCAGGCTGACTCGCCGGCACTAGGCCCAGACGGTGCAGGGCCAGCTCGCCCTGAAACTGCTCAAACTCACCTTCATGGCGCACCAAACGCAGGTTCGTTGATACAACTGTCGGCTACCGTAACGTGTGTGCAACTAGTTTAGAAACACTATTTGGAAGGTCTACCGCTAGGGGTGCAACCTTGCCACTCGCTGCTTCACGCACTGCATTGGGGATGACCTGGCCCAACTGGAAGTTCTCTTCGGTGCGAGCGAATGTGGCTATGTGCGTCTGTAGGCCGGCGGCGCGCAGGGCACCGACTTCGGCCTGTTCCTCGGGGGGGGCGGCGATGTCCTCACAGACGATGCGGTTGGCCCCACAGCCTGCGCCAGGCCGGGCAGGGTAGGGGCCTCACACTGATTCAAAATGCTTTGCCGAGAGCGTAGTTGCTGGAAGCGTTGCAGCAGGTGTTGAATGGTGTTGGCCAACCAAGCGCTGCTGTGCGGGCTGATGCGGACAGAGGCCCATTGGGTGGTGGCTTGTACATCGGCTAGGAATACCGCGGGCAGCAGGTGCTGCGCCCCCAGCTAGCAGGCTGCGTGCAGCACGGGCTGGTCGTGCAGGTGCAGGTCGTTGCGCAGCCATACCAGGCCGTGCTCATAGCTTCGCTCCGGGTGAAGGCGGCGGTTTGCGTTGGCTGCGGCAACATTCGGAGCAGTACTTAATCTACTCCCACATCTGGGCCCACTTTTTGTGTCAGGCAAACGGGTACCCCCAGCACGGGCAGGGCTTAGTTGGCAGTGTGGTGCATAGTGCGCTTCCAGTAAGTTTATCCGGCATGGGCGAGCAGTGCCATATGGACATGGCGGGCCAAGCTGATGCCGCTGAGCCAGGCGCCTTCCACGGTGCCGTTGTGCAGCCAGTCACCGCTCATCCCCAAACTGGCAGCCG
Organism: Comamonas thiooxydans; assembly: GCF_002157685.2. Taxonomy (NCBI): domain Bacteria; kingdom Pseudomonadati; phylum Pseudomonadota; class Betaproteobacteria; order Burkholderiales; family Comamonadaceae; genus Comamonas; species Comamonas thiooxydans. The sequence continues at coordinate 3,434,534 of NZ_AP026738.1, read as the reverse complement.
CGTCCCACCAGGAGCCCATGTTCAGCGGGTTGGCCGTGTCGGCATAGCGCCAGCGGTGGGCCGTCGCCTGCACGCTGGCCGGATCGGGGCCGCCCAGTTTCGCAAAGGCCTTTAACAGGACAGCTGTTACCGAGGCTGCGTCGTCTTCCACATGTGCCTCGCTCCATCTGCCGCTGGCGTGCAACAGCCAGGTTTCGGGGCCGATGCGCCCGGGCTTGCTGCTGTCGCGCGCAATCCAGTGCAGGGGGCTGTGCTCGACCAAGCAGCCGTCCACCGGAAGTGGCACCGGGTGGGCGCAGCGCACCATAACCGACCAGCAGGCGCGCATCCGGGTATTGTTTGACAGAGTGGTGGCTTCAGAAGACACGCCAGCCAGCAACTGCGCGGCCTGCGGTGCGGGCACAGCCAGCAGTAAGGTTTGGTAGCGCAAGGACTCGGTGCCGTGTTCGAGGCTGCGCAGCAGCCAGCCATCGCCCATATCGGCCTGCAATGGCTCGATGGTGGATTGCCATTGAAAGCGTACCGGGTTGGGACTGCCCGTCATGCAGCGCACCGAATGTGCAGCAGGCGAGGTCATGCGCGGAGTGCCGACAAAGCGCTGCCCGGCGCTGGTTTGAAGCATGAAGCGTTGCCCATCGTAGCTGCCGATGCGGGCGGACCATGAAGCTACAGCCCCGGCTTGTTCCCACGTTGCTACCTGGGCGCGGAAATCCGCATCGTGCGCCGTGAAGTACTGGGCGCCATGATCGCACTGCCAGTTCGCATCGCTATCGCTGCTGCGACGCGTGCTCATGCGCCCCGAAGGACCACGGCTTTTGTCAAACACATGCACCTGGTGCCCGGCATGGGCCAAGAACTGTGCACAGCTGAGCCCTGCCGTACCGGCGCCAATGATGGCAATGCGGTGGGCGGTGCTGCCCGCTGTAGGGTGAGAAGTCATCATGTCAATGGAGTGTCTGGCTGAGGTTGACTACCTGTGACTGGCACGAATGAGTCGGTTCACTGCGATGCAAAAGGCCGCGGTGCGAACTTCAAAGTCGTTTGAAAATGCTTGTACCTGGCGGCAATGGGCGCTATTGGGGCACCCGGATTACACGACTGAGATCTACGCCGAAACTTTTAGCCTTTAGCAGCAGCAAATGAAGTTGCTCCTCTGGGATGGACTTCTGGCGCGACAGCAGCCAAAAGTAATCCAGGCTACCGCCTATGACCAGAGAGGTCTGGTATTCGTCGTCTAGGCTGACAACGTTATAGCCGCCGTAAAACGGGCCAAAAAACGAGACTTTCAGTGCCGCTACATTGGACGGTCCTAAAAAGTGGGCTTTCCCCTCGGCTTTGCGCCATTCCTGCTTGCGCGCGTCAAATCCTCGATTCAGCACGGAAATGCTGCCATCCGCGTTGAGCTGATAACGTGCTGCCACTTGGATCAGATTTTTCTCAAAGTGGTGATCAATGCGGGCCAGCTCATACCAAGTTCCAAGATAACGATTGATATCGAAATGGCTCACCGGATCCACCCCACGAGGTACAGATACGGCGCAGCCCGATAAAGCCAGCTGGGTCCCGACAAAGACGGCCGCTAGCGCTGTAGCGCGCATGAAAGAGCTTCTTGAAATATGCATAAAGCGCCTCGATAGTGTGAAGTAAACAGAGACCACGGCAGGCTCTGGTGTACGAGATTCAGGCTGAATGGCAACAGTGCATCGACGTATGCGCACTTGAAGTGCAGACGGCTGCGGGTGAGATCACATTCCGGTGACACGACGTACCGCCGAGAAATACCAGCTATCGGGCAGGCAGCGCATGAGCTTCACCCAGCGCGTGAAGCGACGGGGAAAGTTCATTTCGAAATGCCCCAGCCTCCAGCCGCGCAAGATATGCTGAGCGGCTTCTTCAGGGCTGATGAGAGCCGGCATCTTGAAGCTGTTTTGTGCGGTCAAAGGGGTATCCACAAAACCGGGATTGATGATGGAGACTCCAAGGCCCCGAGGGTGCAGATCCAGATAGAGGTTCTCTGCCAGGTTGTTGAGCGCGGCTTTGGTGGGCCCATAGGCCAGGGACATGGGCAGGCCCCGGTAGCCGGCCACACTGCCGACCAGAGCCAGGTGACCACGCCCGGCCTCCAGCAGCATCGGCATGACAGCGTCCAGCAGTTGCAGAGCGCCGACATAGTTGACCGCCAGATGCTGCTGCATCTCCAGCAGATCGAAAGCTGTCGCGCGTTGCGGTCTGTACCGGCCTGCGCAATACAGCACCAGATCCGGCGCCCCTGCATAAGCTTTCACCGTCGCAGTGGCCTCAGCCATGGTCTCGGGCTGGGTGACATCCAGCGGCAGGACCAGAAAGCCGCTGCGGCCTAGGGTCAAGGAATGCAGAGCAACTGCATCTCTGGCCGATACGATGACCCGAGCGCCTTGCGCATGTAGAGCCTCTGAGGTGGCTCGCCCTATGCCTGAAGAAGCGCCGACTATCCAGGCACATTTCCCTTGCCAGTGGGACAGCGGCGGATTGAGCCTTGCGTGCAGCAGCGACATCGCACTTACTCCTTGACGAAGGACAGAGTCACATCGCCCAGATGAACACCGAATTTGCTCATGGCAGCACGGTTGAGCATGGTGCGCCCATCCATCAGATACATCCAGTCATCCATACTCACGTTCCAGACCTTGCCGTCCACGGGCAGGGCCAGTACATAGTTCCAATGGAAGGCGTTGCCGGCCGTCTGGCCCTGAGCCTGCCCCACCACATCGTCTGCGTGCCCGCTATAGCGGCCATCACCCAGATATTTCAGATGCCAGATGCGCTGCTGCGTGCTGCCGTCGCTGTAGACAAAGTGCTCGTCGAGCACGCCTTCGTCGCCGTTCCATTGGCCTGTCATGCGCACAGTGAAGCGCTTGACCACTTTTCCGGATCTGTCCGTGAACAAGCCGTGAGCGGTCAATGGTCCGTTGAAGTACTGACGCAGATCCAGTTCTGGGCGCTCCTGGGTATATTCCTGCACAGACGGACCCGCGCAGCCGGCCAGCATTCCCATGAACGTCAGTCCTATTGCGGCGCGGCGCCAAGGCAGGAATGAGAAAGTACTTGTCATGGATTTCATTTCAGTCTCCAAGATTGGTGCAGGCGCTCGCCACGCCACAGGCAAGCCCAGGCCATCAGTTTGAACAGGCAGGGAAGGCCTCCATATGCCCATGCCAGTGCCTGCAAGCCGGCAGGGTCGGTCGTGTCGCTGCGGTATCCCATTGCGGCAAGAAGCGGCAGGCACAGTCCAGCTGCCAATGCCAGATTGAGCTTGGCAGCACAGGCCCACCAACCTAGATAGCGTCCCTCTGCAGAGCCTCCTTGGCCAGACTCGTGGATGACGCCGGTCAGTAAAGCCCCAGGCAGCGCCAGATCTGCCCCGAGGGCCAATCCGCTTGTCAGACAGATGATGGTGAAGATCCAGCTGTCGCCGGCCCCGAGCCAGGGGGTGATGGAAAATGCGATCACGCTCGCCAGCATGCCGGCGCGCCAACTGGGCGCCAGCCCCCAGCGCGAGACAGCCTTCACCCACAGTGGCAATCCCGCAGCGGCGGCACCGAAATAGCACAATAGAAGTAGTGGCTGCAGATCCGGCGCATGCAAGCGATCCATCACGAAGAACGGCAGCAGTGTGGCGGGTATTGCTGCTGCCACGCCGTTGAGCATGAATACAGATAGCAGTCTGCGAAAACTTGCGTCCGCCCATGGTGAGGGCATAGCAGGCTTGGTGTGCAGTTGTACGGTGGACGCCGGTATCGCACTGGACCGTCGCAGGCTATGCAGCCCTAGCAAGCCCAGGACAAGCGCCATCATGAGCACCATGCTGGTTGCATCAAAACCCAGCCAGGTGGGCAGCACGCTGGCTAGGAGTACGCCAGCGAGAGTTGAACCTTCGCGCCAAGCGGTCACGCGCGCGCGCCAATCAGGCTCACCTCCCCAGCGCGCGCCCCAGGCCTGGTGCAAGATGCTCACGGCGCTATAGGCCAGAGTGCAGAGCAGCAGGCTGGCAGCCAGCCAGCCCAGCAGACTGGCTTGGCTGGCGTTTGGAGGATGCCACAGCGCAGCGAAGCCCAATGCCATGAGCACGCTGCCGAGCACCGCGGCCAGCCATGCGGCACGCAGCCCGCTTTGCAGCAGGCGATCGGCCATGCGTCCCAGGGCTGGGTCGAGCACCGCGTCCAGAGCGCGGGTGGCAAGCAGTACCGCCCCCAGGCCAGCCAAGGGCACCCCGGCGACCGCTGCATAGTGATGAGGCAGGTTGACATACAGCGGCAGCGACACGAATGCCAGCGGCACGCCGAGACCTCCATAAGCGAGCCCCACACGCCAGGGCAGCGGCTTGGATGGAGCTGAGCTGGGGGAGGGCATGGTCTTTGTCTCCTCAGCGCTTGCCCAGCAGTGCAGCGCGTAGGCCTGGCGCCGAAGTCTGATCAGACAGCCAGATACCAAAAAACAGGCGCGCGTACTCTGCATCCTGCAGGCGTGCGGTTTCGCGTCCATTGTGGAAAAAGCTCACATCCCCGGCTCCGTCAGTCACGCCCAGCAGTCGATCCTGCGCAGCGACATCAGGAAAGGCCTTCTTCATCATCATCAGCCATTGGCGTGCCTGTGCTTCGGAGAAGCTGCCCACGCGCCGCATCTCGGCCACCGATCGCTCGGCGATGGCCTCACCCTCCAGCTTGCGGTCATAGACCAGCTCCAACGCGAACGGCTGGCGTGCATAGTCCGCCGGCTCGAAGTCCGCCTGCGCCCAGAGACGGGCCTCGTAGACCCGCAGACCAAAAAAGCGCAGCACGCCGCTTCCAATCAGGCGCGCCGAGGGCAGGGTGGAGCGCAGCTCCGCAGGGGCGGCAGGCGTAGCTGCCAAGAGGTTGTGGGTCATTAGAGTCATAGTGGGAGCAAGAAGGCTGGCGCTCCAGACCAGGGCTTGGCGCCGTCGAATGTCATGCATGGTCAGGCCTGCGCAAAGTGAACTGGACCACATCGGTGTTGCCCGTATCAAAGGCCGCTTCGCAATAGGCCAGGTAAAACCTCCAAATGCGCACAAAGCGCTCATCGAAGCCCAGGCTTCGCACCTCATCAAGGCGCTGCTCAAAGGCGTGACGCCAGCGTCTGAGCGTTTCGGCATAGTCCTTGCCAAAGCGCATCTTCTTTTCCACCGTCAGGCCGGCGCGTTGGGCCTCTTGCTCGAAGGCCGTAACGCTGGGCAACAGACCGCCCGGGAAAATGAACTGCTGGATGAAGTCGGTGGAGTGCAGATAGCGCGCAAACAGGTCTTCGCGCAGGGTGATGGATTGCAGGCAAGCGTAGCCGCCGGGCTTGAGGCAGTCGCGTAGCACCTGGAAATAGGTACGCCAGTATTCATGCCCGACGGCCTCGAACATCTCGATGGACACAATCGCATCAAAGGGCTGCGCCGCATATTCAGCCACCAGATCCCGGTAATCTTGGTAACGCAGGTCGACTTGAGCCTGCAAGCTTGCTTGTGTGATGCGCTGCATGCCCCACTGCAGCTGCTCGCGCGACAAGGTGACGCCGGTCACCTGTGCGCCAAACTCGGTGGCCGCCGTCTCTGCCAGCGCCCCCCAGCCACAGCCGATTTCCAACAGGCGCTGACCAGGCTGGAGTCCTGTTTCGCTCAACGCACGTCTTACTTTGGATAGTTGTGCCTGTTCTAGGTCGGCGGCTTGTAAGGCTGTACCGCTGAGCCCTTCGAACCAGGCAGAGCTGTAGCTCATGGTCGGATCCAGCCACAGCCTATAAAAGTCGTTACCCAAGTCATAGTGGGCATGAATGTTTTTTGCGCTCCCCGCCCGCGTGTTGCGGCGAAGCAGATGGCGCAGCCTGAATCCCAGGCGGCCCCACCAGTGGCCGTACACCAACTGCTCCAGATGGTCGCGATTGCTGATGCAAAGTCGCAATAGCGCACTGAGGTCATGGCTGTCCCATTGGCCATCTATATAGCCCTCGGCTAGTCCAATATCGCCCGAGCTCAGGATTCGGTCCAAAGCTTCCCAGTGCTGAACTGCACAGCGTGCGTCTGCTTCCGCTGCGATCTGCTTCGGGAAATGGCGCACTCGTCCATCAGGCAATTGCAAATCCAGTTGGCCGTGCGGCAAATGCTCCAACAGTTTCATGACGCGACTGGCGCTGCGTGGCAGGGAGCGCGTTGAACCGGCGGACTTGCTCAGTAGGGGGACAGTGGTCGTGTTCATCGTGTTACAAAGCGCTTGGGCGCAGGTGGTTTGCGATGGAAAGGAAGCCGCTTCGCCCAAAGGCGGAGTGCCTGCCAGTGGATGCGGAAGATGACTCCGAGTGTCATCAGCGGCGTGCCGAAGAAAGCCTGGCGCACTGTGGAGGTGTTCAAGGGATGCAGTGTCCCTTCGACGCCCGTGCGCAGCAGCGGCCCTGTCTCGTCGTAGAGATCCACGAGCGCCAGATTGGTGCTTTCACTGCGTTTGAAGCGGAAGCGATACTCTCCCTGGGTCTCGCAAAATGGTGAGACATGAAAGCACTTGTGCGCCACATGCTCGCAATCCCAGGCGAGCTGAGGTCCTGCGAGAAGATAGGCATGACGCTCACCAAAGGTGTTGTTGACCTCGGCCAGGATTGCTGCCAGCGAGCCATCTGCTCGGTGTGCGTACCAGAAACTCACCGGCTTGAAGGCATAGCCCAGCACGCGGGGAAAGGTATGCAGCCAGATTTCTCCATCTGCATCCCGGATACCTTCTTGCTGCAACAGCTTTTCGAACCAGGCCAAAGAGTCGCAGCTGCCGTCGCCATGATCGCTGTCATGAAAGCTGAGCCAGCCGCGCCGATTGCGCCGCAGCACTGCAACCGGATGCTCACGCAGGCTTCGCATGGGAAGCAGCAGAAAATATCCGGGGTAACGGAATGCATGCTCGACTGGCCGAAGCCGGCGATGCCAGATATGGCCAAAGCCAATCAGAGGAGGAACGCTCATAGAGCTTCCTCCAAGATGGCCCCTGGGAGCACTGGTTGCTGTGTGTGGCTCAGAGAGTGGAGCACTCCATCGGCAGCTTCGAGACCTGAGCGTAAGCCATCTTCATGAAACCCATAGCCACACCAAGCGCCACAAAACCAAGTATTGCGCCTACCTTGTAACTCACCAACACGCTGTTGTGCAAAGATCGCAGCCTGATCGAAAACAGGGTGGCTGTACTGAATACGCGCATGAACTTTGTTCTCTGCGACTGGTCGAGTTGGATTCAGTGAAACCAGTACGGGTTGCTGCCAAGGCAGGGGCTGTAAACGGTTGATCAGATAGTGCAGACAGACACCGGCATTCTCTGCGCTGAGGGATGGTGCACGTTCGTAGTTCCAGGCCGCCCAGGCTGCCTGGCGTTGCGGCAGCACGGCTGTATCGGTATGCAGAACTGCTTCATTGGGCTGGTATCGAATTCCACCTAGCACTGCACGCTCCAACGGTGTCGCATCTTGACCCAGCAAACGCAACGCCTGGTCACTGTGGCAGGCCAAAACAACCGCATCAAAATGCTCCGACCCATGGGGCATCTGCAGCATGACCCCATGCGTATCGCGCTTCAAACTCAGCACTGGGGTGTCCAATCTGGTTTCATGGCGACCATCCTGCTTAATTCGGGCAATCATGCGACGCACGTATTGCTGAGAACCGCCGCGCACGGTGTACCACTGAGGCCGATGTGTGACCTGGATCAGTCCATGGTTGTGGCAAAAGCGAATCAAGGTGGCGACGGGAAAGCGCAGCATCTGATCCGTAGGGCAGGACCAGATGCATCCAATCATGGGCAGCAGATAGTCGCTGCGAAACGCTTTACCGAAGCCATGCTGGTCCAGAAAGTCCTCTATTGAAGCATTGAGCTGTGCCTCGATCTGGCGTTCTGCGATATCTGTGGTCAGGCTGTTGAAGCGCAAGATCTCGAGCAGCATGCCGATAAAGCGGGGACGCAGCAGATTTCTGCGTTGAGCGAAAACTCCTCCTAAGGAGCTGCCGCTCCACTCGAGTCCGCACCTGCCATCGACGCTGGGAACTTGAACTGAAAAAGACATCTCGGAAGGTGCCGTTTCCACATTGAGTTCACTAAACAGCTGCGTGAGCATGGGGTAGGTACGATGATTGAATACTAGGAATCCTGTATCTACGCCATGGCTTACATCATCTAGGCAGAGCTCTAACGTGTTGGCATGTCCGCCGAAATGGCTGGTCGCTTCGATTAAGCAAACGCCGTGCGATGCTTGGGAGGTAGCTAGACGAAATGCGGCGGCCAGACCGGATATGCCCGAACCGATAACAGCTATGCGAGGCATGAAAGCTCCTTGAAGTATTGGGTGAACACTCAAGAAAACCAAAAAGATCAAATCTTGAACTGCTTAGTTCAAACTATAAACCTTAAATTTCAAATTTGCACTATCTGGTGTGCAAGATGATCTTGTGCGTCCTAAAATATTGGCTATGAACGCTCGGTCAACAATCAAAGAACAAATTCAACGTGTACGGGAAGAGGCTGTCGTGGCGGCGGTGAACCGCCTTTTGGCGACTAAGGGCTACGACGCGATGACGGTGGATGAGGTCGCTGCTGAAGCAGGAGTCGCCAAGGCCAGTCTGTACAAGTTGTTTACTTCCAAAGAAGAGCTAGCCGGCGCAGCGATGGTCGGCGTGCTGGATCGTGCTTTGAGTTTTGTGGATGGCTTGCGCCGAGAGGCCGAGCAGGTAGCCGAATCCGGTCAGAGCACTCCTGCGCTGGATCAGCTCAAAGCAGTCGTGCGGTGGGCTATGCAAACGCAACTGGAAGGACAAATGCCCTCACTTCCGGCGCAAAATTCGAGTCTCAGCGCCTCATTGCAATCGAACGACGAGTACATGGATCGACTCATTGCGTTGAGCAATAGGCTCAGTACGTGGATTACCGAAGCCCAGACAGGTGGTCATTTGCAGTTGCGACTACCCGCTGAACTAGTACTCTACACTCTGTTCGCGCGCGCCTGCGATCCGGTCGTGGCATTGCTCAAGGAGTCAGGCCAATACACGCATGACCAGATCATCGACTGGGTAACAAGCACGACTTTCGATGGTTTGGCCGTGAGATAGCGCTGCTCTCTCTTTGCTTTAGGGTTCGGAAGATTCGGACGATATTGATGGTGGGAAAGCCATCTCTTGCCACCGTGGCAAAAATCGCCTCTAACGCCAATTGCTAGGATGCGGAGCCATTCGTGTGTACTGACTTTGCAGGCGCCGACACTTTACGGCGCAACCAGCGCATCAAGACCCCAAGCAACGGCAATTTCTCGTACAACTCTTCTGCGGTGTCCCAGTAATCACGGTGGTGAGTTACGCGGCCTTCGCAATCGAAGCACACAGAAGAAGCGCCGCGAATGCACTGCTCAACCTCGGACCGCCAGAGACCAAGCCGGAAACGGAACTCCCATTCCAGAAATGCTCGATCGCCTTGCACCAGCGTCTGGGTAACTACAAAGCGTGGCTCCTGCAACGAGGCAAACATGTGTTCAAAAATGCTGGCGATCGCTGTCACCCCACGAACTTCGTTGAAGGGATCTTTGAAGAAGGCATCCGCCGCATAGTACGCGTCAAGCCGTTGTAGATGTTCTCCTGTCAGCCCTTCGTAGAACTCGACAAGCCTTTGAACAGCAACCCGACTGTCATGGTTGCACGAAAATTTGTCCACATTCATTGAGTACCACCTGATGGTAAGCGCGTTATTAGGACAAGGCGAGCATAGAACACAGGCTTTAGGAAGCAGGCTTAACTTGCAACTCCCAAATAATAGTAGTTGCTCTGGTATGGCTAGGAGACTTTACTTGTGCTCTACCGGGACTCATTTAGGACTGAGTTTTCCCTAGGCGGATTTGCCGCCTGGGGCGAAGCCAGCTAGATGAAGAGGAGGATTCTTCCATCTTACCGGCCTGTGGGCATAGAGGTCCACATTGTTGAGTTCGTAGTTGTGAGTGTTAGAAGTCGTTGCACGAACATCGAATTTCGTGAGCTCTAAGGAGGGATCGCGGTAGCGTTAGCATTAGTCGTTCGAACACTCAATCTGGAGTCCGTGGTCGACTCATGTGTATTCCGGTTGAATTGACCGCCTGTGCGGTTGTGGCTGACCGGTGTACTGGTCGTGACCGACTGAGTTCGGCCAGAAGCTGTCGTCCGGAGCGTGGCCGCGAACAGCAGGTCTAGGCTGATTGCTGTCGCTACGCCTTGGTAAGTCTGTGACCGCTCCCGCCGATACCAGACGTTGACCCGATATCTGACCAAGCGTCCGCTGAGTACCTCAAACCGGAACTTGCCACCCCATGGCGCTCCATACTGGACTGCCCCTAGGCAAGTAGACAACCGCGATCTATCTTTTTGAGCATAGGAGGCAGTCCATGAGCGCACAGAGGTTTACGCCAGAATTCGAGGAAGAAGCGGTCAAGCAATTCACGAAGAAGGGACCCTCGGTGGCTGAGGTCGCAGTCCGTTTAAGGGCGTCTACACATTACCTGCATAAATGGGGCAAAGCCGTATCTTTAGTCAGAAGCGAGCAGCAGTCCCAAGAATTGTATGTACTGAAAGTCACTGCACTCGCGCCCGCGCAAACGCCTGGTTCAGCACCCGGTGGTCGAAATCCGCGGGCGCTTTTAGTTACAAAGCGAACCGCCCCTCGGCTCAATGTTCAGGCGCAGGTTTAAATATCACAACCTGCTCCCAATTAAAGAACCACTATTCCAGAGCGAGGTTGTTACTTCATACGGTCAAAAGATCAATCATTCGCGATGAAGCCAGAGGACTCAACTATGGGTTTCCACTGCGCGCGCTGCGTCTGGATGATCTTGCCCGCTTCGGAGCCAGGCAAGCCAGTGATTTCCATGCCCGCCACGGCCATCTTGGCGCGCAAGCCCGGATCCTTGACTGCCTCGATGATGGCTTTCTCAAGTCGGCTGACGGTTGCTGCAGGTGTGCCAGCCGGTACGAAGGCCGAATACCAACCTGAGGCCATGTCGAATCCGGGAATTCCGACTTCTTTAAGCGTGGGAACATCAGGGAGCAAAGTGGAGCGCTTGGTACCGGTCACGCCCAGAAAACGCAGCTTGCCGGACTTTTGCAGCCCGACCTGGCTGGCAATGGCGTCAATGCCTATGGGTAGCGAACCACCCATTACATCGGTGACCATCATCGACGCGCCGCGATAGGCGGTGGGAGTCAGAGGTAGATTCAAGGACTTGCTCATCACTAAAGTACCGAAATGAATGGTGCCACCCATAGACGCCATGCCAACGCCGGCAGTTTCGGGATGATTGCGCACCCAGCTAACATATTCGGGCATGGTCTTGAACGGCTGATTGACGCTGGTGGATGCGACCAGCGGTACGTCCGCAAGGTGGGCCACGGGAATGAAATCCTTGTCGGGATCGTAGCCAGGGCGCGCATAAGTCATGGGAAACAGAACAAATGGCGGCGCTGGCGATAGCAAAATTGTTTTTCCATCCGGCGCAGCCCGCTTGACCGCTTCAACCGCCAGACGAGTCGACGCGCCCGTTTTGTTCTCCACCAGGACGGTTCCACCTAGCGAAACCCGCAGCTTGTCCGCAATCGAGCGCGCGAGCACATCGAGGGCGCCGCCCGGCGCAAAGCCAATGACGATGCGTGTGGGCGTGGCATCGGCCTCGCCGGCCACAGCGACACCGGGTGCAATTGCCGCGAAAGCGACAGCCAGCACGGCACTTACTTTGCGCAAGGAGAAAAAACGTTCCATGGATTTGCCTCGATTGGTTTTTATAAAGGGAATGTCAGGACACCGAGAATTCCAGCGGGGTATCCAGCTCCAGCGGATAGATGGGCCGGCGCAGATTCTCGAAAGGAAACAACTTGTAGTCAGAGCTGCACACGCCCGGGCCCGCCACCAGCACGATGTGCTGGGCAATGGGACCGAATCCGGCGCGAAAGTGCTGTCGTGACTTGATCAGAATGTATTTCTTGCGCGCCGGATCAATCCCGGCATGGGTGAACACCCCGGTGTCGAACGGTTCCTGCGGTTTCTCGCAGACCATGACCAGAATGCCCCCCATGTCCAGTACCGCAGTCCGTCCCAGACTGAGATGAACACCGGTGAACATGGGTCCGGTGACCTGATAGTTGCCATCGGTAATGCACTTAATGCGCCCGCTCAACTTCAGCGGCTGACCCTTGAGCTTCATGGCCGGCATATCGGTCTTACCGCCCACCTCCAAGCTGATGGTCTGGCCAACACCTGCCGCTATCATTTGTGCCACGGCGCCGGGGTCACAGAAAGGACCTGCCACCACATCATCAAGGCCCTGACGCATCACTTCCGCCAATACGGCCATCTGGTCCGTAGGCCCGCCTGCACCACAGTTGTCGCCATGGTCCACCAGAACAATCGGCCCACCCTCGAGCGTCTTGGCATGTGCAACCGACTCAGCCATGGGCTCGACGGGGTAGACAAAATCGGCACGCCGCTCCCAAGCCATCTGCGTCAGCTCATCTAGCAACTGCTGGGCAGCCTGCTTCCGACCGGCATCGGCCACCAGCAGCACGGTCAGGCCAACGTGGGGAATGTCCGAAAGCGGAAAGCCGCCGAATAAGGAAGCATTGAGCACCTCGCCATCGAGCTCCGCGGCCAGGACACGGTCCATGATGTCCTTCATAGGCTGCTCCCGCGGGGATTGGCGCAGCATATGGGTGAGCATGGGCAGCGTGCGGCGGAGGATGACAGGCTGCACCTCGCCTCGCAGCTTGGCCATCAGCGTGCGCGCGGCACGCACACCGGTTTCGTAGACATCCACGTGCGGGTAGGTGCAATAGCCGGCAATAACCGTTGCGTTACTCACCAGCGCATCGCTGAAATTGGCATGAAAATCCAGTGCGACCGCAATCGGTATCTCGGGTGCCACAGCCCGAATGCGTCTGAGTAACTCGCCTTCTGCGTCCGCAAAGCCTTCGGCCACCATCGCGCCATGTAGATCGAGCATCACGGCATCGCATCCCTCACGCACCGCGGACACAATGCGCTCGCTCATGAATTCGAAGGCCTCGGCCGTCACGATCCCGCTGGGAACGGCATTGCCCAACAGCGGCATGACGAACTCATCGCCCTGGCTGCGCACGATGTCGATAAAGGCTGCAGCCGCGTTGTTGGTGCCTTCACAGGCGCGGATGGCATTTTCACCAACCGCCGGTCCATTGGTGTCCGAGCCACGATTAAAGGCCGTGAGCGGCGTGGCAATGGGGGAGAAGGTATTGGTTTCATGCCGCATCAGGGCAATGACAAAGCGCATTTTTTCGTTCCTTGGCTCGCATGATTTCGCTCGCGTTCAGGAAAATATAGTCCAGGCACTCATTAGCTAAAAGCGAATTAATATTGATGTATGTTGAGCAAATAGTTAACCATCTGGGAATTGCATGTTGTCTGCCGTCCATCCCGTCCAATCGCTGCTGGCGCGTCTCAAGCTTCGTCATTTGCGCGTGATCCAGGCGCTGGGAGAACTGCGCACCGCAGCCAGAGTGGCAGAGCATTTCCATGTCAGCCCGGCTGCTGTTTCAAAGACGCTTTCGGAAGTGGAAGAGATAGTCGGCATGCCCCTGTTCGAACGTGAGCATCGAGGAATGCGCCCCACCGAAATAGGCAAGGAAATGTTGGAAGGAGCCGCCATCGTCATCGGGCAACTCGGCCGCATGGCAGAGTCGCTACATGCGCTGAAAGAGGGCACGCAAGGCCAGCTCAGCCTAGCCTTTCGCACTACCTCGATGCACGCTTACATTGCTCAAGCAATTTGCACATTCCGCGAGAGCCATCCGAACGTGGACATCACCATCGTGGAAGGCGGAATCCTGGAGCTGATCGATCAACTCGACGAAGGTGTGCTTGATCTGGTGTTTGCATATGACGATCCGCGCTTTGAACAGGAATTCTTGCGCCGCACACCCATGCTTGCGGAGCAAGCGCTTCTCGTTGTGGCCAGCGTGAATCACCAGTTGCTCGGTCGCAAACGGCTTACGGCCAAGGAATTGGCCGAGCATCCATGGTGCTTGCCAGTTCAAGGTGGGCGCATGCTATATCACCTGCAAGCTGCGTTTCGCGCCTTGGGTGAGGCGCCTCCGACCCAAGGAGTGCGAGTCAGCGACGTATCCATGACGACCAAGCTGATGCAGGCAGCTGATTTTCTGGCGGTCTATCCGCAGCACATCGCAACCCAGCTGGAGCAGGAGGGGCTGGTGCGAGTTCTGCCCTTCAAACTGGACAGAAAGGTTGAGCAGGTCGTTGCCGTGTGGAATGGTGCTCTGGTTTCCCGTTCAGCGGCGAAGGCATTTCGGAATTTCATTTTCAACGGGAAATCAATGGCCTAATTTCGTTGATGCAGCCGCAATGGATATCAATTCTGAGAGTGACTAGTGGCACGATCCAACGTTCCTCCTTGTAAGAATGCACGAATAAGCAAAGGTCGCTTCTTCGCTTGATGGGTAACTCCAGATGGCAATAAGTCGCCTGTAGATGGTTTGTCTCCCTCAGAGTTGGAGAGATGAGTGTTCGTGAGATTTCAAGCAACTTAGGAAAATCTGGTGGATTCATTCCTCAAGCGCTGTTGGCGAAAATTGCTCCAATATGATTGTTTTAAGACGTTCGGCCGCAGGCGGTAGCGGATGGTGGCGCGGCCAGATGATGTTCAGATGCGTGCGCAAGGCAGGGTCATCGAGTGGTACCAGGGTCGGAAGCCCTTGCATGCCGAGCTGCGCAAAGCTTTCCGGAACAAAGGCCACCCCTAGGCCTTTTTGCACCATCAATAGCATGGGCAGCGTTTCCACGCCCCAATACAGCACGTCTGGCGTGAAGCCTGCGTCCTGGCAGGCGCGCATCAGCATGTCGGAAATACCGGAGCCCAGCAGCGAGCTGTGAAGCAAAAAGCGTTCATTACGCAGCTCTCCGATATGGACCTGGGCACGGTCATGCAGCCTGTGGCCCGGCGGCAGAGCCAGCCGCAAGGGCTCATCCATGAGTATCTGGTTTTCCAGTTCTGGCGCTGTGTACTGGCTGCGGCAGATGATCAGATCTAGGCTGCGCTCGCGCAGGCGTTGTAGCATATAGCCAGTCTCGCCTTCATGGACATGCACGGTGATTTTCATCCCACTGACCGTAATGTGCTCCATGACACTGGGCATGATGAAAAGACTGGCGGCTGTGGCACAGCCTATGTGCACTGTGCCGCGCGACCCCAGCTCCGCTTCCCGTAGCTCCTGTCGCATGGCTTGCAGGCTGGCCTGCAAAGCTTTGGCACGCAGATAGAACAGCTCCCCCGTTGCAGTTGGTACAAGGCGATGCCCGCTGCGATCGAACAGTCCCACGCCCAATTCATCTTCCAGCTTGCGCAGCAGGATGCTCAAGGGGGGCTGCGTCATGTGTAGGCGCACGGCGGCAGCCGAAACGCTGCCTTGCTCGTAAACCGCGATAAAGCATTTCAGTCTGTGCTCATCCATATACTAACTATATAAAAAAATACTCAATATATATTAGACGATATCGAGATGCGTTTTTATACTCCGCCCGTTCGCACTCCACTGGAGTCCGAACCTCATAAACAGGAGACACGCATGCACCACATCCGCCGACAGGTCTTAGGCCTGGCACTCACCACATGTCTGACGCCCATGTTGGGCCTGAACGCCGCCCATGCCGAGGCGGAATGGCCAAATCGCCCGATACGGATCGTGGTGCCCTATCCGGCCGGCGGTACGGCGGACATCATGGGACGCTTGGTCGCCAACAAACTGGGCAAGGCTTTTCCCAAAGTGAGCGTGGTAGTGGAGAACATCTCGGGTGGCGCCACCGTGTCCGGAACGATGGCAGCCCTGCGCGATCCTGCCGACGGCCACACTTTGCTCATGGCCAGCGACAACACGCTCAACATCAACCGTTGGTTGCTCAAGGACGTGCGCTACGATGGCGACCGTGATTTTTCCCCTGTCACCGTTCTCGTGACCTATCCCCACTGGCTGATCGTCAACGGGCAAGGCCCGTACAAGAGCTTCGACGATCTGGTCAAAGCCATACGCGCCAAGCCAGGTAAGGTATCGATCAGCGTCAATACCGTGGGTGGAGCTGCTTATCTGGCTCTGGACAACTGGCGCCGCGAAAACGGTCTGAATTTCGAGATCGTGCCTTACCGTGGATCGCCGCCGGCCGTGGCCGATCTGATTGGCGGCCACATCGATGCGCACCTGGACGTCGTGGGATCGTCCATAGCCCATGCTCGCAGCGGACGCGTACTGCCAGTGACCGTGTTGCAAAACACGCCGCTCAAGGAATTTCCCCAGGCGATTCCGCAAAACGAAGGCAACCCCAAGTCATTGAATGCGCGTGTCAATCTGTCTGTGGTCGTGCGCAGCGGCACGCCTGCCGCCATCGTGGACAAGCTGTATTCCGTGCTGAAAACTGGCGTCAAGGAGGAAGATTTCGTCAAGACTGTGGACATGATGGGCCTGGCCACGGTGATGTATGAGCCCAAAAAAGCCAAATCCTTTCTACAGCAGGAGACCCAGCGCTATCGCGTGCTGATTGAAAAATCTGGCCTGGAAAAGCAATAAGCAGGAAATGCACGCCATGAAGTTTGTTGTTGCGCTGATCCGCCACGAAACCAATACTTTTTCGCCTGTCAGCACGCAGCTGAGTGACTTTAGGCGCGGCACCGGCAAGAGCGGCCCAGCGTATGGCGAAGCCGCCCGCAAGGCCTGTGAAGGGACGAACAGCGCCGCCGCCGCCTATCTGGACCTGGCCCGTGAGATGGGGGCCGAGGTGGAATTTGCGATCTGCGCTAATGCCGTACCTAGCGGGCTGGTGACGCGTGAAGCGTTTGAGAGCCTGTGCGATACGGTGGTGCAAAGTGTCAGCCAAGGCTGTGATGCGGTGCTGTTGGATCTGCACGGCGCCATGGTGGTCGATGGCTTCCCCGATGCAGAAGGCGAGTTGCTGCGTCGTTTGCGCGAGTCCGCGCCTGCCGGCCTGCCGATTGGCGTGGCCCTGGATTTTCATGCCAACTTCAGCTCCGAACTGATCCGCCATGCCACGGCGATTGCTGGCTACTGTACCTATCCGCACATCGATATCTACGAAACCGGCGTACGCGTAGGTCGCAGCATTCGCGCATTGCTGGAAAAGCGCAGCCAGCCGGTGATGCTGTGGCGGCGCTTGCCCATGCTCACGCATATGTTGCGTCAGGCCCCTTCCATGCAGCCCATGAAGGACATCATGGATCGTGCCATGCAGGCCGAGAAAGATGGACTGGTGTGCAACGCCTCGGTGTTTGGCGGCTTTCCGCTATCCGATATCGACTGCGCAGGCCTCTCGGTGGTCATCGTGGCGGAACGCGCTCAAATCGACGCCGGCAATCGCCTCCTGGATGAGCTGTGCGAGCTGGCCTGGTCGCGGCGTGCCGATTTTGTCTTCCCGGCCGAGTCGGTGACAGCTTCGGTAGCCTACGCCAAGACGCTGGAGCAAGGTCCGGTGGTTTTGGTGGATCATGGCGACAACTGCGGTGCCGGGGGCACTACAGACATCATGGCGGTGCTGGAGGAAGTGCTGCGCCAGGGGCTCGAGGATGTGGTGGCCGGCCCCTTCTGTGATCCTGCAACCGTGGCAATCTTGGTCGAGCAGGGCGTGAATGCCGAAGTGACCGTGGATCTTGGTGGCAAGATCGATATGCCGGCGCTGGGCTTGACCGGCCAGCCACTGCGCTTGACCGGCGTGGTTGAGCGCCTGACCGATGGCGAATACACGGTCACCGGCCCCATGTTCACAGGCATGCGGCTGAGTCTGGGACGCACGGCTGTGCTGCGTGTGGGCTCGGTGCGTATTTTCATCTCCGAGCGGCCGCAGGAGCCCAACGACACCGGTGTTTTCACCCATGCGGGCGTGGACCCAACGCAATCCAAGTATGTGCTGCTCAAGTCGCGCCAGCATTTCCGCGCGGGATTCGAGCCTTTTGCGCGGCATATTGTCTTGATCAGCGGCCCAGGTGTGTGCAGCTCCGACTATGGACTTTTCCCATTTAAGCATCTGCGCCGTCCCATGTATCCGCTCGATGCTGACGCCAGCTTGGCCCAAGCCGAAAGCTGGACGTATGACGTACGTTGATATCCAGAGGGGCTGATTTTGGATCTGGTTTATCCCGTTTGTGTCGTGTTGCTCGGCTATGTGGTGCTGGGCATTACGGGGTTTGGTTCAGCGCTGGTCATCGTGCCCTTGCTGGCCTGGCATTGGCCCCTGCCTGAAGTGGTGGCTTTGACCTTGCTCATGGATGTGCCGGCTTCCCTGCTGCACGGTGGTCTGAACCTGCGCCAGGTGAGCTTTGCCGAGTTACGGCGCTTGCTTCCGGGCATTGCGGTCGGCGCCTTGGCCGGCTTGTGGCTATCCAGCGTGCTGGCAGCGACCTGGCCCTTGCTGGTGCTGGGTCTGTACGTCGTCATGGTGGGGGCGCAAACGCTGCGCGTCGCACCAGCTAAGCGCCCCCAACTGGCCACACCTTGGGCCTATGCCATGGGTGGAGCCATTGGGGTAGTTGAAATGTTGTTTGGGACAGCAGGTCCGCTGGTAGTTGCAGGGTTCAGTCGCCGCTTATCCGATGTGAATGTGGTCCGCGCCAGCACTCCCGTGGCAATAGCTGCCAGTGCCTGCGCGGTGCTGGCGACCATGGGGTGGTCAGGTAGGCTGTCCCATATTGATCTGTGGCAGCGTTGGCTGGCTTTGATTGGTGTGGCGGTTCTCGGCGTGATGTTGGGTAACCGAATGGCACATAGCGTGCCGCCTCTAGCCTTGCGTAAAGTCATTTGTGGTCTACTGATCGTCAGCGGACTCACGCTGGTAGCGCATGCCTTGAACTAGGAGGGGGGGATAAAAACTTGGACTGGTTTTATGCCGTAAGTCCAAGGCTTACTCGATATTCAATGGGGCTGAGGGAGCCAAGAGAGATTTGGATCCGCTTTTCGTTTTACCAGCGGATGTTCGAATCGAGCGCATCGATGAATTGCTCGATGGTGGGGCCTTTCCAGCCCCTAGGATAGAACTGTTCACTCTTGGGTCGACCGAAGAAGCCCTCGCTTGCAGCGATGTCAGGAAAGCAGGTCTTACGAGACATTGAGCATGTGAGGTTTGCTTCGATCATTCTCGATAGCCAGCCGGGCCAGCACTAGCGGCCTTCCGTGTTACAGGGCACTACCGGACGCTCGGTGGTTTGCGCAAACGTCTCACTGGCGGCATCCAGCATCATGTTGGCCAGTTCCGCGTCTGGAGATGTTCCAATAGTCCAACTCACCACCATGCCGATGAGGTAATCGATAATCGGTGACAGGTGAGCCTTACCTTCCGTAATCTCGAACTCCGTGATGCCGGTGCGCCATTTCCCGTTGGGGGCTGCGGCCTGTAAGTCGCGGTTGATGTTGTTCTCGGGCGCGGGGCTGATTTCGCCGAGATAAGGCGTGTAGCGGCGCCGCTTGTGCTTTGCAACGCCAAGACTCTCTTGCTTCATCAAGCGTTGCGCTTGGCAATCTTGCCGATCCCTTGACTACTGTCTGGCTAGGCATTTCCGGTGCGTCGGCGGCCAGTGTTTTGCCATTTACTACAGTCTTGGGAGCGGCATCTTGACGATTGCTATAGGCACACTGCCGCTCACGTTGTTCGGATCTTAAGGATATGGCCAGCTTCAAGGGCGGCTCATGGTTCCAGCACGTATCGTGCAAGTCGGCTCACCATTTCTTTTCAGCTGGCCCTCGCAAACTGGGGCAACTAGGCTCTGTGACTGTCGTCTCTGCTGGTGATCACCCTATTGTCTACTACATACGAGAAACCAGTTCTTGAGGGTCAACTTTTCGGCTACTCGGGATGACTGCTATCTGGCTGAAACCGGGTGTTCCGGTAGCCGACATGAGCTACTGCAACCGCTGCGGAGCAGTCGTATGCGTATTCCGGTTGAATTGGCCGCCGAGGGCTAGTGGGTCAATTTGGGTGGAAATCAACAGACAAGGGGCTGGGCGAGCGGTGGGCTTTGGGCGTAGCTCAAGCCTACCGCTACAAGCCTGTGGCTGACAAAAACTGTGAACTTCCCAAGAGGATTAGGGCTTGGGCTTAGCGTCACCGGCGCTACGGTGTGGCCATGATTTACCTGAAACTGCGCCAGCCCACAGGGCTTATTTGGGTGGATGCTGCTCCGCCAACCCTAGAGGTGCATCGGCGAGTTGGGAAGCCAATTCCGAGAGGCTCACACCAAGGGCGTTGCACCAGCGAATCGTCTCGATGATGTCTAGACGTCGGTCTCCTCGCTCACACTTGCTCACAAAGACTTGTGTTTCCCCCATACGTTGAGCCAGCTCAGTCTGAGGAACTTTGGCCTCGATGCGAATGCGCTTTAGCAGCGCCAGAAACACTGCGTAGTCACGCGAGTGAACCGTCTTGTCCATTGGCAACTTTCTTGGAAAGTGCCAGAGCATGAATTCCCATATGGAATACTCCAAATTAGATTAGTCTAAAATAGAATATTGCTGCAATTGATATGCGACACATTGAGTAGGAAAGCGTGCCTCTAGTGGATGCCGTATCGGTACTGACATGTCAAGTGGCTTTCATACTCGATCGCCTCGTTTTTTGCTGGTGAGTTCCTGTTGGCTGCAGCACGTTTGAAGTTGCTAAGGAGTTTTTGTGAAGTTGAAGGATTTCGGCCCCATTGCCGCGCCGGACATTGAATATTTAAAAGAACAGCTCAGGAAATATGGGTGGGAAGGCTTGGTGCCATCGCGTCTCAACGATGAGGCACTTCTTAGCCTGGCCAAAGATATGCGCTATCCACAAATACGTGGGCGGATGCATTGGGTTCCCGAAGTCGGGTGGTGTAGCGAAATAGTTTCGTTTGTCGTCAATGCCATCGTGTTCGGGACTGGTAGACGCGGCACCAGCACAGGCACCAAAACGGCGGTTACACCTGACGGAATGGGCTTGGCAGTTGGCCATTTTCAGTATCTCGTCGAACACGAAATCGTTTCCAGGATTATTGACCGTGTCTTTGCGCCTGATGCCATAGGAGATGCCGAGGGTATGAGGGAACTTGCGCAAGGTGCTTGAGGCGCTCTTGGGCGACGGGCCATTGGGAGCACACGCTGTTACAGCAAGCGGGGCTATGGATTCATGGTCCTACGCACAATTCATGCCGGTATGAGGTCAACGGATGCAAGGTGGTCTGCAATCCGCGCGGCTATCCCATGGGACGGCTATCGAGCCAGTTCGAAAACGAGACATTCGATCCGAGTCTGCTGCTGGAGCAGAGCCCGCAGGGGCACTGGCAAGTGTGTGAAATCTAAGCTTTGTCGTCAGGTCGTCATGAATCATCCAGAACCTACAGCAGAAGCCCGGCTGCGTCATTTCTTGTGCCATCGCAAGGGCTCATTGGACGCAAACATGCAGGCTTGGCTGAATCAAATTGCCGATGACGATGCACGCGCCGTCCTCATCGAAGCAGAAACCGGACAACCGCCACCTAGGCTTCAACTGGCCTTACATTGCGCAAGCCAAACTTTGAAGGATGAAATCGCCAGCCAACCAGGCTTTGCCTTGCAATTTTTGGAACGTGCTACTCCTGCCTTTGACTCGCTGCGATCCAGGTATCTGCAGGTATGGGTTGCTGAATTGCTGGATTTGGCCCGGTCGGTAGTCGCCAAGTATGTGGCAGATTCTGTCTTGGCAGAGTTGCTTAAACCGTGACGCATAGTGATGGATTTCATCGGTGCTGTCGCATGGCTCAAGCCTTGATTTGCCTGCAAAACTGCGCTGCCAGGGCTGTTTGAAGATGACCTGCCGGAGGTGTCCATGAACACACTGCTTCGCCTGCTAGGCCTAGCCCCAACCCAACGTGACCGGGAAATCGCGCAATTGGTCAACAATTCCTTCAAATCCGTGCGAGTCGTTGGTCGGGGCACGATCAAGATTGACGCAAAAGAGGTATTCGATTCCCCTGAGTTTCAGCGGGCGCTTCAACGCGCCCAGGCAATCGTTGATGCACAGCGGCGACGCTGAGCGAGGATTGATGGGGCTCTGCTGGCAGGCGGTGGTTCGTGCCCCAGGCTGCAGGATGATTTGAAAGGTTGGCGCCGTTTCTGCGCCATGTCGGGCATGGATGTCGATCTGTCGATCGGCATCACACCGTAAGTTTGGCGGCTGTTGCAAGCCATGAACGGCACGCTCAAAAAACACCGGAACCAGCCAGCGACTGACGTCCATCCAATGTGACGATTCGGGCCGCAACCAAGACATATGCCGTTATGCCGCATCACGCATAGCGTGGCCCAAAGATAGGCCTCAGAGGATGCGAAGAGGAATCCGTTTGGACTCCCTTCTCCTCTATGCCCCGAACAGCCAGTTAGGAAGAATTCAAGATCGCTGCCCTGATGCAGTCTCTGCACCAGGGCAAGAACTCATTCTTGAATGTCAAAAATAAAGCGCGCTAAAAATCCACCACCGGCCCACCAACGCAAAAATCTTCGATATTCTTTAAATAGACGAGCTACTTCTGAATACCCATTGTGCAAAAACAATGGGCGGGGTCTGGCCAAGCGCATCACGCGCTATTTGCTGGGCTGGGCAGGCTCGTACTCGCGGTGATGGCCCACCCGTGAACCAAAAACCTATTCCATTAGGAATGCTTTTGCTGCAATGCGCAGCAGGTTCACGCGTGGGTTTCCTATATCGCTGAGCTTGATGCGCATGCAGTGCTTTCACAAGGAAATGCACCATGAATGCTGCTCAGAAATCTCTCGAAGCTCGTCCTGTCTCGGCTCCTGAATCCGGTCATCCGGTGGATGTCGATATCGTTCTTGCCCCGGATCCCGCCTCCGTCACTGTGGTTGGCTCTGCTCCACCTCATTCTTCACCTCCGCATCTCTCTTCGACGCTCCTCCTCTTGGCTAGCGAGAGCATTGAAGTGGGCGCTTCGCCCAATCGACTGGAGGAATCCTTTGATTCGGATGAATTCTTTAAGTTGGCAGATAGCATTCTGCACAACCGTGGCAATGTGCAGGCCATCGCCGTGCGGGAGTTGGCACCCGATGAGATCCCTTCGGACTCCCCACTTCGCTACCGTTTGATCTCCGGAGCTAGGCGTTTGCGTGCCTGCAAAATGCATCAACTCCCGGTGCTGGCCATCGTACAAAAAGTGCAGCCCACGCGTGAGCTTATCGATCGCCTTCTCGAAAACCATCTTCGTCAGCCGCTGAGTCCGTACGAATTGGGCATGCAGTTGCAGCACATCCTCGCTTCGAGCGAAAGCGTCTCCCGCAGAGAACTGGCAAGGCTTGTCGGACTTGATGTGTCCGTCGTGCAAAAAGCGATCGACATCGCCGCTTTGCCTGCGGCCGTGATTGCCGCCTTCGGCAGTGCATCAGAAATCCAATACCGGGATGCCAAACCTCTCAAGGATGCGGTGACCCAGTCCAGGGACTCGGTCATCGCTTGCGCCGAGTCCATCAAGGGCCAAGAAATCTCAGCCAAGGAAGTCATAGGAAAACTGATTGAGGTTGCTGAAGCGGCCGCCCTGGCCAACGGCCAAACCCCAGGTGTTGAACCGTTCAACACCCCAGGCAGCCCACTTGCCATTGAGGTGGATGGACAGCCTTTGGGAAATGTCGCAGTTGACAAAAAAGGCCTGCCTCAAATCCACCTTGCACTGCCACTCAACCTCAGACAGCAAGCCGACCTGGCGCAACTGATTCAAAAATTCCTGCGCAGCAAAGTGCTCCAGCCTGCAGCCAGAAAGCCTGCCGTCAAAAAAGCAGAAAAAGAAATCTTGGCAGCGACGTCGAATCAGCCTGCCGCCAACGACAGTGAAGCGGCTGCCAAGGGGCGTGCATGATGAGCAAAGGAACAGCGAAACAGCCTGCGAAGCTTGACGTTGGCGAACCCATTTCGATCACGAAAAGGTCTTCCGAAAACGATACGGACTTCACATTACCGAACCCTGCTGGCAAACCCAGCAGTAACCTCCGCCAGGAGGGTTTCCCGGATGGTTCGGTAATGTGGGACGGACCCGAACCTTTAGGTGAGGGGGCGCGTAGCGCAGTCCCGCGCATCCCGCCCATGAAAACCGTCAATCCTGCAAAAGGCGTGACAGACCCGTTGCCGGCTATGCCGGTGACGGTGTCTGGCGCGGCTTTTGCGACGGCGGACACACAGCCATTGCAGCCAGGTATTCCACAGGCTGTGCAGCCATCTGCGTCAACGAAACGGCTGTTGAATACGCAACCGACACATGGCGTGATCGAAAGTGATGTCAACGAAAGACGCGTTGACGAAAAACTTGCCTGCGCCAACGACGACATCTTTGCGAACGATCGCGATGCCCTGCATGCCAAACAACATGCCGCATTGGCCATGATCCATCACCCAGGATTGGGGAAATGGAGCGACCATCTGCTTCAAAAAGCGCAGGGATTGCTCGATTCGGGCAGGGCAGAGGATCCTGATATCCAGGCATTTGAAGCGTTGCTGGAAGCCACCACGCTGCGGCCAGAACCTATGGCTTCCCACGAGGATCAGGGCAATGCCGGGAGTGAAGAAAGGATTGAGGAGCCCAGCGTTGATGATCGGCCCATCTCGGAGAACGAGCGCCAGGAGGCGTTTGGAATCATCCAATCCGTGCGCGCAACGCTCAAGGAAACTGCCGAGACCCGTGCCCTCCGAAAAGACACCCAACCCGGTGCCGCCACCTTGGCGGACTATCAAAAGCGGATCAACTACCTCGAGCCACTGTTTGAACACACCCTGTCTCAAGGCAGTCAGATGCCGTGGACGGACACATTCGACATGCTCAATGTCGCACGCAGCACCTTCTTCCAATATCGCTCAGCCGTCAAATGGCAAAGCAGCTCGCGTTTGCAAACGCTGCTGACCGAGCAAGACCGGTTTCAGCGCAGCCTGGGCCACAGCAGAGCGTGGTATCGGGCCGTGAAGACTTTGCAAGAAGCACTGTGGGAGCATCAAGAGATCTGCGCATTGTCTTATGACGAAGATCGTGGCCAGGAACACTGGCCGCCATCACGCCTCAAAAAAGAGCACACAGGCAAAAGCAAAAAGCTTGCGCTCAAAAAACTGCCTGATGGCTGGCAAGAGCGGTTTGATTTCTTCAACGAACAGTCACCAACTTACCGATATGCCGGAGTGTTGCTGCGGTTTTGCGGCTTGCGACCCGCAGAGCTGGAGAGGGGTGTGCAAGTGCAATGGACCGCACAAGGCGTGCAGGTCCGCATCGAAGGCGCCAAAGTCCGTGCTACGGCGGGCCAGCCCTGGCGCAGCTTCTTGCTCAATCTCGCAATGCTGCCGGCATGGTTCGTGGACGAACTCAAGCGGCAAGGGCAGATACACATCAGCGCCAACAGCGACAACATGCGTTCTCACCTTGGGCGCCTGAGCACTGCTGTTCTCAATCCTGAGCAACGCAAAAACGGTTGCCAGGAAAACCTGTCGGCCTATCTGTTCAGACACGCACTGGTTACACAAATGCGTGAATCGGGCTGGGAGTCGGATGAAATTGCTGCAGCCATTGGTGAGAGCAGCGCTGAGACCACACGGCTGTACGGCCTGCGCGTGCGTGGCGGCAAGAAACCCAAGGTCCCCATCGCCATGGAAAAAAACAGCGTCGCTGCTGCAAGAGCCGTGAAGCCAGCTGACACCCAAGGACTGCAAAAATGGAAAAACCGCAAACCGGAGAAACTCACGAAACTTGGTTGAACGAGTACTCGTCCCAAGCATGCCTGAGGAAATGCTGAAGACAGAGATGACTGAGAAGTCAGGCTTTGCGGAGAAATTTTGGCGGGCGGCACAGCATAGCGGCCGTCCCTGTCTCTGCGTGCATGGATTGAACAGCTCATGGAATGTGCCTAATCCCAAGCCAGTTGGCATGCTGCAAACATCACCATGGCCGAATGGCCGGGAACCGGCATGACGCTCTCCCTACAAAGCGAAAGCGGTAGACGATGAACTATCGGGCACCGGGTTTGCTTTTTGGCCAAGTCAACTTCGCAAATATGTGGTGCTCTGCCAAGAAGGGGTGGGGCTGCAAGGGCTGGATTATCAGCGCTTGATAGAAGCCTTCACGTTGCGTGCTGGTGTGCAGAACAGTTCGAGCCAACCATGACGACAGAGCCAGAACAGTGGGCAGCTGCCTATCCCAGACCTTTCTTCAATCAAATGCTGGAAGGCTTCAGAGCTTATTTTTTTGGTAGCGATGCCTTCCTGTCTTGATGAATAGATGGGCAAAAGCCTGCCAGTCGTACAGAAAGACCAATACATCCCCGTTCGATGTCCCTAAACAGGTACTGCCTCGGGACGACTGCTTCCAGAAATCAAAAAACGGAAGCTGAGCAATCTCAGATTGCAAAACATATCTTCCATCTATGACTTGAAGGCCGAAATAGGTGCGTTGTGTGACTGGCTCTGATGTGGTGGCTTTGAACATGAAGATTGAACTTGAAACACAACTGGACTTGTGCCATTTTCCAGTCTGAACCTCCTGCACTCAGGTGTCGCTGGAGTGAGCGTCAGGTTGGCTAGGACAACTCCTGGTGGGGGCAACGTATTGAAATGTTCGCCCAAAGGCTGCAGGATGAACCGCTTACACAAAAATTCGGACACCCTGCCTCCCAGCAACTTTGATCGAAAGCTGTAGAGCGTTGACCACTTCGGCAGCAAAGCGGGATGACTGGCTTTCTATGAGTGATCCTTCTTTGACAAGGGTTGACCCATCACACTGCGCGTGGCTCGCAGGCGCTGCTTGCCTCTACGTTTGGCAATATCCATAGGGCTAATGCGCACCGTAGGACGAAATGTTTCTAGCCACTCTTCTTTGCCCAGGGCTTTCATCACTCGAATGAACGAATTCAGTCGTCCACCGGAACCATTCTCCAATGAGCGGAGTGTTTGCTCTGAAATTCCGGCTCTGAGAGCGATGTCGTGCATGGTTAGATTTTGACGAAGGCGCTCGGCTCGAAGCTGTTCACCCAGCTCTATCTCTAGTTCATCGGGCGTTTTGAAGAGCTGCATAAGCTATGAAAATTTGTAGGTTGCCTTGGTAATTTCAAGCTAACCTATGAAATTTGATAGATTGTGAAATGTCTGAGGTTGGCTGTTGCGCCAACGTTCATTGATCGGGCTGAGCACAGATGAATCCGGGAATTTCCCCTGAGTATTCATCAACAAACTTCTGTGACTTTGAGGTTTTGGAAGGTTTGCTGGCCTTGAACTCGCCTTTTTCCATGGGGCTGAAATTTTTTGGTGCTAAAAAAGTGTATTTCACGATACCTTTTTGATCCGTGGCCTTATGCGTAATGATAACGGGTTCATCATTTTTATTAGCGCATTTAAAATCATCAAACTCAGTTTCGCTCATGCCTTTAGCGGTCATCGCTTTGTCTTTTGGCAGGCTGGTCGGAATTCTGTAATGTACAGGATTGGCTGCCAATGCAAGGTTTGCAGAGACTAAATACGCAAATGCAATAAGTAGAATTTTCATGAAATGTTTTTTTGATGCTAATGGATGGATGTTTAAGAAGTGATCTACGCTTTCAGTGCACGTACATTGGAGATGTAGGTGTCAAGAATTTCCTCGATTTGCTTGTTGAGCTTCCGAACTCTCTGAATTTTTGGAATGCAGAGAGTGAATATATATATCAAAGTGAAAATCGCTGCGATCCACACGCTGGATGTGATGATTAAAGTAGCCGTCCAAATGAAAATGGTTAGTATGATCCCCCAAAATCTGATGTGATGAACTTTGAGGTTGTCATTAATTTGGGCCGGATAACGTATTATTTTATATTGATCGGCATTGTGATTGAATACACCGCAATTGACGGTTTTCTGCGTCGCACGATTGGTGGCTGTGATAAATGTGACGCTCTGACCCGTGCGCAGTTTGAGATCAATATTTGTCAGCGAAATGGGCTTTTCTATTCCGGAATCTAGCCTTAGCCAAATATCGTGATGTGAATTAACTTCCGAGGTAATCTTCTCACCTGGAATATGCATGCCGCCTACGTTGACGCCCCGCAGGGGATCGACTTCACTGCTGACTGTCACTGTTTCATGCTTGCGTTGATCGATCACCGTGCCGCTGAAGTGCTGAAAATCAATATGCTTGCCTCGGAACTCAATGGTTTCCATATTTCCTCTCTGTTTATTTCACATGCGATGGGCTTGAGGGGGTGCCTGCGGGCAGGAGGCCTCCTCAGACCCCGTCTGAATAAGGGGCTCGGGAAGAATCGGTGTGCCTGGGTTTGCGCACCAAGGCGCCCAGGCATGGCTGCGTTTACAGCGTTTTGGCCTTGGCTTGGCTGGACGTCTTGGCGCCCGCTTGGGTCAAGGCATCCGTGATTTCGGTGAGCTGCAGACGCTTGGCCTCAGCCAGTGGAGTGATCAAAATGTCGTACAGCGCAGGCATGGGGCTGGCGTTTGATTTGGTCACCGTCATCAGTCTTGAGGCAGCATTGACATCTGCACTTTGGGAGATCAGGGCTTTGACAGCGGCTGAATTAGCCCCCCATACCGCAAACATCATGGGCGTGGCATGTACTTCCAACAGCTGAGCGCTGTGGCCCGACGTCCCTGCCTGCTTGGCAATGACTTTGATATCGATCTTGCCAGGGGAGTCGGCTCCTATGCCTTCTGCTGCATAGAGCCGACTCAAGTCCTTGGTATCAAATACAAGGCCTTCGCTCTTGTTCAGCAGGGTTGCATGCTCGCCGTCAGAGAGCAGCAAATTTTCCAAACAAAAGGAAAACTGACCTTCGCCTTCTGCCTTGCTGAGCTTGATGGGCTTATCAGAAATTTGGGTCACGATTGCCATGGCTTGCATGCTCCCATCTGAGATGGCCCGACAAATATCGGCCTGAGACATGGTGTAGCCCAGCTTGGCCAAGGTTTCCGCCAGAGGCGCTTCTTGCTCCAGTTTTTCAATGATGTGTCTGGTGTTTGCTTGGGTTTGCAGACCCACGTCATGCACCTGCTGCAGATTGACGGCTTTATTGGCGCTGTATGCAGAGTAGATGGCGCCTACGCTCAGCACGAACAAGATGATCGAAAACACCTTGTCACTGCGGGCGGTTCTCAGCCCCTGGCGCACGCAGGCAAAAAGACTGCTGGCTTGTTTACCCAGAGCGGCTTTGCCAGAAAAATAAAGCGCCAATCCGATGGCAATCAACCAGGCCAGCAAGGCGATCAAAACGCTGGCCTTGCTGCCGAACAGGTGCCCGAAGATATTGGAAAAGATTCCGACCAGCGTGCATCCGGTCAGCATGACGGCATTGAGTGCCGTCATGCGCTGAACATTCATGGTTTGGGTGTGATCATCCATGGGGGGAGTTCTGAAGAGGCCGCGAATTCAAAGCAAGGCGCGAATTGCTTGTCTTTCTGATGTTTCAGTCCTGCAGGCAAAAATACTTCTGTCCTTGCAGCGCCAGAACCTGCTTTTCCATGGAATGTTTGGGATCGGTGGGATCCGCTATCCCTGCATAAGCTTGGGAGAAAGTGGAGACCTTGAAGGCCAACCTCCCGTCTGTCAGTGAGCGTAGTTCATCTAGCTGTGCGGGCTCGGCTGGGGCGGCGCACTGAATATGTTGGCCGGGGTTCGGGCTGGAATTCGTCGAGGCGACGGATGCAACTTCAGAGGCTGTTGCTGCGATAGCGGTCATCGAGCTTGCGGTCAAAACGAGAGCTGTCAGTGCATGCAAAGGAGTCATCATGTACTTCCTGAAAAATAAGCGCCAACAAGGCGCAACTTGAGAAACCGGCAAAGCTATTGCCGGTGCGCAGAGATTCAAACCATGAAAAAAATTCGCTTTGCAGAGAAGCGAAATAGGACTGCTCAAGCTGCAGCTGCGATCGCCTTTGTTCGTGGATGGCGATCACCAAAGCGTGCAGAGAGCGGCACTCTTGTCAGTTGCTTGGAAGAGGGCAGATCAAGGCCAACCGTTGTTGATCTCAATGCTCTTTGACTGACGTTCGGCATGTCTTCTCCCTATTGGTCTTGAGGTGTTTTGGAATGTGTTTTTGGTAATCATATACCGTGAAACTAAATCCCGTGGATTCTTTTCACCCAGAGCAACACCATCAAGAGATGGTTAGAGCGAAAGAATCACTGAAGAACAAGGTCCCAGAACTCGTGCGTTTTGGAGAGGCCGTAAGAGCTAGAAGAAAAGCGTGTGGCTACTCACAGGAGGCATTTGGCGATGCATGCGGCATCGATCGCAGCTACATCGGGGGGATAGAAAGAGGTGAGCACAATTTGGCCTTGATCAACATCCTCAAGATCATTGCTACTTTGAATCTGCAGCCGTCGGAGTTTTTCGAAGCATTAGATGGCCCGACCCCTGCTGCTTTAGCCGAGCGTAAAAGCAAATCCAAGCCCTGATAGGCCCTTCAGAGCAGTCTGCTCCCGACCGTGAGCACCAGAAATCAACACGCGCAGGCATTAAGTTTCTGGTGACTGTGCGTGGAAAACCAAGAAATACGAGGCTGAGCGGCGCCGTCAATGGCGCAAAAGTGCATCTGGGCTGTGATGTTGATACTTTGCAGGCTCGAGCCCGTGACCACCACATAGTGGGGGATTCACCAGTAGCTGCCCAAACACCAAGCCATGCAACGGGTGCCAGCTTCACGCTCGATGTAGGCAGCTATCGTGGCTTGCATTGCTCTCTCAACTTATCCGAGAGCTCGGCAACAGTCTCCGGTGCAGAGAGTCCTTTGTGCCCGTTGGTCAGCACAAGATGCTTAGATGCGGGGCCAACCCATCCTTCGTCGTCATCATCCAGCGCAACCCAGCCAGTCACCGCACGGCGTGTGGCGTCGGCCAACACTTGTGCGCCTCGGGTCATGGCATCGAACTCAAACTTGTTCATGGCGCTGTGAAAGGTGGCACCAATCACTCGTGAGCGCAGAGCGTCGGGAAGGTAGGTCTTAGCCTGCGAATAGCTTAATACACGTACCCAAGAAGTAGACAGGACGATGGCGACTTCAGGGTACGGCGCGAGCGCTTCAACAAGGATGCCTGCGTTTTCGAACAAGCGGTGTCCAGCATGGTCAACACTAAAGTACATCCCGCCTCGAGGGGACCGGTAGACGGGCTCCGGGTGCAGGACGCCGTCATAGTCAAGATAAAGAATCGCTTTCAATGCCGTTCAATCGATATTTCAGCCGCGTTCGTCAGGCCCTTGGAGGCCATGCATGTATGGCTTCTTACGCCGCCGGATTGCACCGCTCTTTTTGCTCGCAATGTTCAGGCTGCTGAAGTCATTTGAGTCCGTTCATACGCTAGCCAAATCTGTTCTGCCGTATCAGTCCACTCGGTAATGCCCGAATTGGCGGCTAAGGAACCTCTGCATGGGTCTAAATGGTAATCATATGCCGTGAAATCAAATGCTGTGAAACTTTCGGCCTAAGTCCAGTAAGTCGGCTCTAATTACTCAGAGGTGATCCCGGAGGATTGCGTACGTTCTTGATGGGTAAAACAGGGGCTCTCATCTTCTCGAGATCGCCCCCTGAGTCCCCGGATGCAGTCCATCGTTTCTCTTTCACATAGGCAGGTGTTCACAGGGGCGCGAAGAACTTTTCCGCCGAGCGCTGGATACGGGGCTGGCTCTCTTGATCCCCATCTCACAATGAGCTTCTCGGACTGCTTACGGTATTTCGTCAGCTGCGAACTGGTGGCGACGACTCATTGCTGCCATGCAATCATTACCAGCAGATGTCTCCTGCGCAGCGGTTGCCGCTACTCGTAGCCGCGTCTTGGCCTATCGGTCAGCACTCCATAAGGGCCATCCGAACATTGACGCTGGCGCTGCCCAACGACGGGTATCAGGTGAGCAGCGGGCAATGCCCATCAGTTGTAGGCGGATATGTTGCTGGATGTCCGCTGTCACCTCGTGCGAATAGGTGCTTGCGCTGCAAAGCCGACCTAAGTGCCTGAACGCGGCGTCAGGCTGAGGTCCATCATCAGGCTCTGGCCGCTTAATACTGATTTCCATCCAGAAGTAACCCGCTAGCTACCAGCGCCCTCAGTAGCGTCGGACTTTAGATGGTCTAGCTCTGGTCCTGGTGGCGAGAATGTGCGCGGGTAGCAATGCACACAGATGACCACGCTTCGATAATCGGAGAAATCTAGTAGTTGCCTATGGCATAGCAAGCATTAGAGCGGGGCCAAGTTGTAGGCAATCATTTCGGACGCCTTTTCCTTTGATTTGTTGAATATGGAGCCGCTTCAATAGAATTACTCTGTTGCTCTGCAAATCAAATCGCAGCAGTACAATTAATCACATGTCGCGTGCAATCCAGAGACCTTCTCTGCGGAGCGCATTGCTGCTGCTGATCATGGCGGCGCAACTGCTGATACCGCTGCTGCACGGCCACTTCGGGACTCCGAATCAATCTGGCCTGCATGTGCACACGACACCTTCCAGAATTGCTGATTCTCATTTCCATCTGTTCACTGGACACGACTCTCTCAGTGACCGCGATGTCCATCAAGCTCAATCCGAGCCTTTT
Source organism: Comamonas thiooxydans (assembly GCF_002157685.2). Taxonomy (NCBI): domain Bacteria; kingdom Pseudomonadati; phylum Pseudomonadota; class Betaproteobacteria; order Burkholderiales; family Comamonadaceae; genus Comamonas; species Comamonas thiooxydans. The sequence continues at coordinate 3,401,937 of NZ_AP026738.1, read as the reverse complement.
GAAGTTGACGTGCAGAACGCACTGCAACCACTAGATCTGCTCCCTGTCCCGTTGCTGGCCGTTATTGGCCTCACTCTGCTGACTTGGGGTCTGCGTGCCTCGCTCATGCGTTGCACTGCTGCAAGGCCCACACCGCCCCCCGAGCCGGCGCACAGGCTTTCACGCTGGCAAGGTCGCGTCATACGACCATCCCCGGCCCAAGCTCCGCCTCAGTTTTCCTGACCCCCCAAGCCTTTCACAGGCTTGCCAGCATCCATGCAGACGCATGGATGCATGTCTTTTCTTTTTCCGGAGTCAGGAATGTTCTTCCACCAATGGCTGTTGGCCGGCGCACTTGCGCTGCCAGTCGCAGGCATGGCCGCCGAGGCCGTGTCTCTATCCCCTGAGCAGGCGCGTACCTTGGGCGTGCGCTTTCAGTCCATCCAGAGTTCTGACGAGCTCAATATTTCGGCTCATGCGCGTGTGGTTCTGAGACCCGATGCTCAGGCCGTTGTGGCTGCGCCTTATGCGGGGGGGCTGCCACGTGTGCTGGTCGCTGTAGGCCAGTCCGTGCGAGCGGGCCAGCCCGTGGTGACTTTCACCAGCCCTCAGCTCTATGAAGCGCGTCGCGCAGTGGCGGAAGCCGAGTCACAGTCGCGGCTGGCACAGCAATCCCTGACGCGAGACCGATTGCTCCATGAAGACGGCATCATCGCAGCCAGTCGATGGCAGTCAACACAGGCACGCGCCGCAGAGGCTGCGGCCATGGCCCAAGCCCGACGCGCCGAGCTGGCTGCCAGTGGTGTGAAGCTGGCTGGGAATGAGGCGCTGTTGCTGGCAACGCGTGCAGGCATTGTGACTGAAGTAATGGTCCAACCTGGCGCGCGTGTTGATGCATCGGCACCCTTGGTGAGAGTGGCTGATCCCAAGGCGTTGGAGCTTGATTTGCTACTGGGTCGAGAGGTCCCACTGCCCGCCGTAGGTGACAGTGTGCAGGTCATCACTCGCGGCGCCGCAGGCCGTGTCGAGGGTATTGCACCAGTTGGCGACGGTAGCGCGGGGATGCGTGTGCGTGTTGCGCTGGCCAAGAGCGGGGATCTGCGCTTGGGAGAAAGTGTTACAGCCATATTGACGTTGAAAGATTCAGGCACGGAAAAGGCGCAGTCGAAAGCAGGAAACCGTCTGCGCATCTCCGCCTCAGCACTGGTGTACTGGCAAGGCCAGACCGGTGTGTTCATTCGCACGGGCAAGAGCGTGCGCTTCGTCCCCTTGTCGGTGGACACCAGAGACGAAGCTACAGCCGTGGTGCGCGGAGTGCTTCCAGCAAATGCGGAGATTGCGATCGCAGGTATCGCTGCGCTCAAGAACCTGCTGTCCGGAGGTCAGTGATGCTGGCTAGGTTGATCGATTTTTCGCTACGTCAGCGGGCTCTGGTGCTACTCGCAGCCCTGGCCCTGGCACTGGCCGGCGCCTGGGCCTATGTGCATCTACCCATAGATGCGTTCCCCGACATCTCACCAACCCAGGTCAAAGTGATCCTGAAGGTGGCCGGCATGACGCCTGAAGAAGTGGAGCAGCGCGTCTCCACACTGGTAGAGCAGGAGCTACTGGGTCTGCCGCACAAGACCATCGTGCGTTCGGTTTCCAAGTACGGCATCAGCGACGTGACCGTGGACTTCTCGGAAGGCACGGACGTTTACTGGGCTCGCCAGCAGGTTTCCGAAAGGCTGACCGGCATACAGCGCGACCTGCCTGCTAGCGCAGAAGGTGGGCTGGCCCCCATCACCACGCCGTTGGGCGAGATGTTCATGTTTACGGTTGATGGCGAGAGCTACTCTCTGGCCGAACGCCGACGTGTGCTGGACTGGGTGATACGGCCAGCCTTGCGCACTGTCGCCGGCGTTGCCGACGTGAATGCCCTGGGTGGCGTGGTACGGGGCTACGAGGTGATTCCCGATCCTGCGAGGCTGCGCGCGCGTGGCGTGACCTTGGATCAGTTGCGTCAGGCACTCGATGCCAACAATCGCAACGATGGAGCAGGCCGGCTGGACCGAGGTGAGGAGCATTGGGTGGTGCGCGTGGAAGGTGGCGTGCGCGGGCTCGACGATTTGCGGGCCGTCGTGATCGTTCCGGCCAGAAACGGACAGGCCGCAGCCACGGTAGGTGATGTGGCCACGGTACGCCTGGGCGAGGCCACTCGCAACGGCGCCGTGAGTCGTGATGGCCAGGGCGAGGCCGTCCAGGGACTGGTGCTGGGACTGCGCGGCGTGGATGCTCGTAGTCTGGTCGATGCAGTGCAGGCCAGACTCGACGAACTGGAACCGCGCCTGCCCAAAGGGATGAGCATCCAGGTGTTCTATAACCGGGGCGAACTGGTTTCGCGTGCCGCCAGCACCGTAGTGCGCGCATTGGTCGAAGCCAGTGTGCTCGTAGTCGTCATCCTTTATTTGTTCCTTGGCGGCGTGCGCGCTGCATTGGTAGTGGCGGCCACACTCCCTCTGTCCATGCTGGCCACATTCCTGCTCATGCGCTACGTGGGCCTGACGGCCAATCTGATGAGCCTGGGTGGTCTGGCCATCGCCTTGGGCATGTTGGTGGATGCCTCGGTGGTGGTGGTGGAGAACATCGAGACAGCACTGGCGCACAAGCAAGAAGATGTGTCTTCGGCAAACTCCGTGGACCGCTTCAGCCTGATCGGGGATGCCGTGTCGGCAGTGTCTGCCCCCATGCTGGCAGGCGTGTCCATCATCGCCATTGTGTTCCTGCCGCTGCTGACGCTGCAAGGCCTGGAAGGCAAGCTGTTTGCGCCGGTTGCGTTGACCATCGTCCTGGCCCTAAGTGCTTCTGTACTCATTGCATTTACTGTCGTTCCGGCGCTGGCTTCACTGCTGCTGCGCTCGCACGCCAGCGATGCACCCTGGCTGATGCGAAAGCTGTCCGGTGGCTTTGCCTGGCTACAGGCCTGGAGCCAGGCGCACCGGCGCACGGTGTTTGGCATAGCACTGGCGACGCTGGCCGGCGCGGCAGCCCTGTATCTGTCAGTGGGAAAGACCTTTATGCCAACCATGGACGAAGGCGATCTCATCGTGCAGCTGCAAAAATCTCCGTCAATTTCACTGACCGCATCGCTGGATATGGATCAGCGCGTGCAACAAGCCCTGCTCGAAGGCATCCCGGAAATCCGCTCCATCGTGGCGCGCACGGGCTCGGACGATCTGGGGCTGGATCCCATGGGCCTCAACGAGACCGACACCTTTCTGGTGCTCAAGCCACGTGCTGAGTGGCGTGGCAGCAAGGAAGATATTGCAGATGCCATCCGCCGCGTGATGGAAGGCTTTCCGGGCCTGATCTACGGCTTTACGCAGCCCATCGAGATGCGCGTGTCCGAGATGCTGACCGGCTCGCGAGGCGACGTGGCCATCAAGATCTTCGGTACCGATCTGGCCAAGATCGATGCCGCGGCCCAGGCGATTGCTGCACGCATGCGCACCGTCTCCGGCGCCTCCGAAGTCATTGCTCCCAGCAACAGCGGCGTGCAATATCTGCAAGTCGTTCTCAATCGTGCTGCACTTGGCCAATCCGGCTTTTCCGGTGATGCCTTGCAGGCCCAGCTACGCGCATTGATTGAGGGCGATCGTATAGGCATCGTGCCCGAAGGCATGGTACGTACGCCGCTACTGCTTCGTGGCGGAACGACACTGCGGCAATCACCCGAAGGCCTGGCAAGCCTTCTTGTGACCGCCCCCGACGGGACCACTTGGCCACTCACTTCGCTAGCGACACTTTCCCCTCAGGACGGACCGGTACGTATCGACCATGAGGACGGAGCGCGCTTCGCCGTGGTTCAGGTCAATGTCGAAGGACGCGATCTCGCAAGCTTCGTTAGCGAGGCCCGGGCATCTTTGACTGCCGACCCCGCACTCAAGGATCTGCGCATTGTCTGGGGCGGCCAGTTCGAAAACCAGCAGCGCGCGGCTGCCCGCCTTGCGTTGGTCGTTCCTGTGGCGCTCTCGGCGATCTTCGTGTTGCTGGTTCTCACCTTCCGCTCAATGCGCCAGGCCTTGCTGGTCATTGCCAACATTCCGTTCGCACTAGTGGGAGGCATGGCCGCATTGCGCATAAGCGGCGAATACCTGTCGGTGCCCGCCTCTGTGGGCTTTATTGCACTGCTGGGCATTGCCGTGCTCAACGGCGTGGTGCTGGTTTCGCACTTCAACGCACTGCTGGTGTCGGGCATGGAGCTGACCCAGGCTGTACGTCAAGGCGTGCGCGACCGCCTGAGGCCTGTGCTTATGACGGCCTGCATCACGGCTCTGGGCATGGTGCCGCTGCTGCTGGCTACTGGCCCTGGCTCGGAAATTCAGCGTCCGTTGGCCGTCGTCGTGGCAGGGGGATTGATCAGTTCTACGGCTCTGACCTTGCTGTTGTTACCACTGCTGTTTGAGCGCTTTGGCGTAGCACGCAGTGCTAGGGAAGTACAAAAATGAAAGCTGCAAACGCTTTTTGCAATAGAGCACACGGTAGCTCCAAATCGTATTTTCTGAGTTTGCCTATGAAAAATCGTCTGCTTCATGCCTGTGCCGCAGTTCTACTTTTTACGAGTGCAGCCCAGGCTCAGAGCTACCTGCCTCCGGAGACGGCGGTGCGCATGGCGGTAGAACAGTCGCCTACTGTGCAAGCGGCCGACGCAGCACGAAGGGGTGCTCAGGCTCGAGCCGACGGTCTGCGCGTGGGCCCTCATGAAACGGTAGTCCGAGCTAGTGGTCAGCGCCGTTGGACCCATGATGGCTCCGGCCAGCGATTCACCGAAGGCCAGATTGCCATCGAGCGACCGCTACGACTCTGGGGCAAGGCAGCCGTCGACGCCGAGCTGGCCGAGACAACCCGGGCCACCGGCCTGCTGGCAGCGCAAGACGCCCGGCACGAGACTGCACGCCAATTGCTGGCCTTGTGGTTTTCGGTTCAGCGCTCTGCTCAAGCCCGGCAGGCGGCGCAGGGCAATGCTGATGCCGCCGCAGAGCTTGCAAGCATCACCGAGCGCCGTCTGCGCGCGGGCGATGCGGCCAGGCTTGAAGCCGAGCTGGCGGCCGCCGAACAGGCCCGCATGCAGGCTGCGCTGGCCGCAGCAGAGGCCGCACAGGCCTCGGCGCAGGCCGAGCTCTGCTCACGCTTTCCCGACCTCTGCCCTCTGGCCGGCATTTCAATCGACGCAAGCGCGCTGCCCGCACTCCCGAACGGATCGGAGGCTCAGCTGCGCTCGCGCTACATAGAGCACAGCCATGAGTATTTGCTGGCCCTGTCCGAGGAGACTCTTGCGCTGCACCAGGCCCGCCGCACGGATCTCGAACGCCGCCCAGACCTCACGATCGGTGTGTTTGCCAGCAGCGAGCGTGGTGGTGCCGAGCGCATTGCAGGCCTCAGCATCAGTCTGCCACTGGGCTCCGCCCACCGGGCTTCCCAGGCAGCGGCTGCGCTGGCCGATGCCGACGCGGCACTGTCACGCCGTTTGGCAGTGGAAAGGCGACTGGGCGCTGAGTTCGATGTGCTCTGGAGTCAGTTGAAAGGAAAGCGTGCGGCAGCCACGGCACAGGCTCAAACAGTGACGCTTCAGCGCAGTGCGACCGACCGAGCAATGCGAGCCTATCGTGCCGGTGAATCTGGATTAGCCGATCTGCTGGCGGCACGCCGGGTGCTCGCTGAGGCGGTGCTGGCTGAGCGCATGTCACACATCGACACGCTGGAAAGCGACAGTCGTCTGCGGCTGGACTTGCATGAGCTGTGGGATTTTGATGATTAATGCAGCCTGAATCTACCCTCGACGTTTTCTGCCCTGCAATCTGAATCAAACCAATTCGACGCAACGTGATGAATGACGGATATCAACACGTTCCTCGCCGAAAAATAAGGAATCAACAATGACCCGTTCAGACTCATATCCTCGCTCGCTGGTGCTGTTGCACTGGCTGGTTTTCGTCGCAGCAGCGCTCGCAGTCGCAGCCATCGAGCTCAAGGGCTTTTTCCCAAAGGGGTCAGCTGATCGTGCGCAGATGACTCTATGGCATGAAAGCTTTGGCCTCGCCGTACTGCTGCTCATGACAATCCGCCTCGTGGTGCGCGCCAGCGTCCAAGTGCCGCCGCTGCCCCCAGGTCCTCGTTGGATGGAGATTTCTGCTCACGCTATGCACTGGGTGCTGTACCTGTTGATGCTGGGTATGCCGGTGCTGGGAGTATTGGCCTTGGCTTGGTCCGGTAAGCCCATCGCTTTTTTTGGCGGCTCTTGGACATTGCCGTTGACTGTCGATGTGCCACTGGGCCGCAGCATTAAGGAGATTCACGAGGCAGGAGCCAACTTGGTATTCGCTGCCGTGGGTCTTCATGCAGTCGCCGCTCTATGGCACCAGTTCATAGTTAAGGATGGCCTTCTGCTGCGTATGCGTTGAGCATTGACTACGTCAACATTCGATGGGGCTAATGCCTGGCAGCTCAGTCATAGTAGTGACAGGCAAGCTCCTATCTCTGTTGCGGCCAAGCCAAGGCGGATACTTGTCCCATACTTGGAGCAGCTTGTATGTATACAGGTGTCGGGGTAGAGGAGCAGGCCGCTATCGGCTGTTAGCGCAGACAGAATATGTTATGACGTCTCCAGCGGTCCTTCGAGCCAATGCGTGGCAAACCGCGCAATCGAGCGGCCGGTCCCGAGGGTGAAGCGGCCGGACAGGTAGCCTTCAACGGCTGGTGTTGGCCATTGCTGCCGCTCAAGCACCGAACCGTGAATGGCTCAGATCAGCTTGAAGCAGTCGGCCAAGCAGTCTTCGCGAACGGCTGCTCCTGGCCGAGATGTTGAGTTCATGGCTATGCCAGGAAGCTGACAGTCATAAGCTATGGCAGCCGAGCATCACTAGTCGCTCAGGCGAGTCGAAGCCCGCGCATCCTGTGTGCCTCTCAACTCGATGGGAGACCATCATGGGATCTACAGGTAATACCGCTTATCGCGAGCCGTGGAACAAGGGCAAGATCGTCGGGCAGAAGGCTCCGTTCAAGCTCAAGGACATCTGGGCGCTGCGCGTAAGGCTCCAGATGGAAGGCCGGGTGCGCGAGCTTGCTCTCTTCAACTTAGGCATCGATAGCAAGCTGCGAGGATGCGACCCCGTCGCCCTCAAGGTTCGGGATGTATGCCACGGCGACCAGGTGGCATCGCGCGCGGTCGTCATGCAGCACAAGACTCAGCGTCCAGTGCAGTTCGAGATCACACAGGCTGCCCGTGACGCCTTGCAAGCCTGGATCAAGCTAGCTGGGCTGAAATCAGAGGACTTCTTGTTTCCGAGCAGACTACACAAATCTCCACATCTCGGGACACGGCAGTACGCCCGAATCCTCGGTCACTGGGTTGACGAGCTAGGCCTGGACTGCATGGAGTACGGGACACACTCGATGCGCAGGACAAAGGCGACACTGATCTACCGCCGCACCAAGAACCTGCGCGCTGTGCAGTTGCTGCTCGGCCACTCTAAGCTGGAGTCGACAGTGACAGTGAGGTACTTGGACATTGAGGTCAACGATGCCCTCGAGATCTTTGAACAGACGGAGATTTGATGTTGCCGCTGACGGCCACACCGGAAACTGCGGCCGGGTGGCCGTCTTCAACGGCTGCAATGCGGCGCTGGGCAAAACTGGTACTTTCGGCCACAACCCGACATTCAACTTCAGTGTGAATCACCTACCATGATCACCTCTCTGCCGAAGATGGCATGAGCATCCTGACCTTTTCTTCACCAAAAGTACAGATATCAATGGATCGATTTACTCCAATTTCGGCAGAAAACTCCAATCGATTTGCAGCCCTTTACCAAGAGGTGTTCAATGCCCCGCCATGGAACGATGGATGGACAGCTCTTGTGGCCGCTGAGCGGCTTGAAAGTTTTGCTGCTATGCCGACTTTTAGGGGCTTAAGCATGTTCAGAAATGAGCAAGCAATTGGCATTGCTTTAGGTTGGGGAGAGCGATGGGTGAACGGCTGGATTTTCCATCTCAAGGAAATATGTGTGCACACGGACTATCAGCGACAAGGAATAGGCCAAAAGCTCATGTATGAATTTGAAAAGCAGCTTGGTGAAGACGGATTCACAGGAATCAACCTTCAAACCGGAATGCAAATGCCAGCACGAAATTTCTATGAAAAATTGGGCTACGAACCACGATCCTTAGTCACTTTAAGCAAACCACTACGTGGTTATGATTGACTATTTAGGATAGGGTTCTGTCGCTGCTTTCGGTCACAATCAGTCCGTCAATTTCATCAGGAAACTAAAGATTATGGCAATTGTTCGTGTAAATGCTGGGGTTTTCTTGCGCACAGAATCAGTTGGAAAAATTATCCAGACCCAGTGTGTCGAAGCCTCTGTACGGAAAACCCAAACTGATGTTTACGACTTAACAGGACAGCATGTCTTGTGGTCAAAGTGCACATTGGTTCCTGTCAATGATTTGCCTGATGAAATCAAGCGTGACAACCACTGCCACGACGAGATAAGAAATGCACTTTGCGAAGAGCGAGATGCGCTGCCTTTCAAAACTACTGAGTCATGCTTAGCTTGAAATGAGCGAAAGCCCATCATTTCAAATGACTGCTTGGGGTCGACACGAGCCTGCCGGGGCACGCTGAAGCGGTCCTTCGAGCCAGTGCGTGGCAAACCGCGCAATCGAGCGGCCGGTCCCGAAGGTGAAGCGGCCGTTCAGGATAGGCAGCCTTCAACGGCTGGTGTTGACCATTACTGCCGCTCAAGCACCGAACCGTGAATGGCTCAGATCAGCCTTCATGATCAGCAGACTGGTCAGCCGCAACCGCTACAGGTGGTCAGCCCAACCAGAATACGCAATCAAGACACATAGCTTTCCCGTGAGGCCCGAAGTGCCAGATGAGGTCTTACATTCCATGATCTCCTTTGAGCCAAGGCAGCAATTCAAACAGCCCTGGCATTGGCAACCATAGACCACAGCACCCCGCTAAATCTTCAGCATTGGCACAGAACCACACAGGCGGGATCAGACCCCGTAAAACGATCCATGGGCTTTATCAATTGACCCTCAAAACGAAGTACCCAAGGCGTAAATTCCTTGAGCAAATCAGGAAAAATTTCGCGACAGTTTCGCGACAGTGAAGTCCGGGAAGATCGCTAAAATTGCGGGATCGACAGAGATGTATGTCGTTGCATTTTGTGCTGATAGATTTCCAAGTGATTGATTTTAAAAGTTAATCAGGAGTTCCGAGGGCGTATCGGGAAGAAGCAGGATTGAGTAAAAATATGTGCCCCCTGGCTTCACACGGCAGGGGTCACATGTTCGATCCATGTATCACCCACCAAATACTAAAACCTCTTAGGTCATTGATCTAAGAGGTTTTTTTGTTTGTGTGCGTACTGCGTACCTCCCGTTGGCACAGGCTATGCAGCTTGAAGTGGACGGCGTGGCAGCAGCCATTCCGGCCAGAGCAAGGTATGTGCCGGGCAGGCGAAGGGGCGAAAAGCCTTCCGGCATATGCTGAAATCTGCCTGGCCAGGGTTGAGCCAAATTCCTGGACTGAGGCGCGTAGAGGGCTCAGCCCTGATGATTCTTGGATGACCGCGCGGTCTTGAGTGAGTCCTTGGGGGCTTGTTGCTCGGGTTTGGCTGGCAAGCTTGTTCGAAGGTCGCCCAGTACGCGCGGAAGGCGTGCAACCAGACTTCGCCGTGCAGAAGTTGTTCGAGCCAAGCCAGCGCACTGCCACCGACCTTGCCGTGTTGGCAATCGTGGAAGCTGATCCAGCCGCGCCAGCTGTGTCTGAGACCTCGTCCTGCTGCATGCGCTGGCTGAGCGGTGGCTGCATGAGAAAGCAGATGGGGCCGCGAAGACATGCTGCACAGGCTGTTGGCGCTGGTGCCGGACATGACCGAAGCCGATGGGCAGGATGGTACTCATGGGGCTTTCTTGATGCTCGGGCTGATCGGCAGGATCGTTAGGGCGTGCAGCAGGCCATCGGCTGCGTCCAAGTCGGAGGGCAAGCCGTCCTCATTGAAGCCGATAGCCACACCATACCCCGTCGAACCGGCTCCGGAGCCGGCCTTGAATGGCACCCACACGACCCCGGGCCTCGACGGAGGCCCAGGTGGCTGTACTTGATGTGCGCGCGGATCTGGGGGGCGTCGACGGTGTGTGCCGGGTTCAGCGAGACCGTCAACTGTGCCGAGAATTGCTGCTCTGCCGCAGCATCGCTGAGATGGAGTCGCTATGGGCGCGTTTTCTTTACCAGAACCGGTTCGCTGCGGTAGCTGTCGGGGAAGAGGCGCTTGAGGCTGTTCACCTTGGGCATATCGTTGAAGACGATATAGGGGTGGCGCGGGTTTTCGGTCATGAAGTCCTGGTGGTAGAGCTCGGCCGGATAGAAGCTGGCCTTGTCCTCGAGGCGGGTGACTATGGGTTTAGGATACAGGCGCGCTGCATCGAGCTGCGCGATGTAAGCCTGCGCGGTCTTGAGCTGGGCCGGGCTGGTCGTGAAAATTGCCGAGCGATACTGCGTTCCTGTGTCCGGACCCTGTCGGTTGAGCTGGGTGGGATCGTGGACGACAGAGAAAAATATCTGCAGCAGAGCTCCATAGCTCACCTGGGTCGGATCGAAGGTGATCTCGACCGATTCTGCATGGCCGGTGTTGCCGCGGCTGACCAGCTCGTAGGAGGCTGTGGATGCAGCACCTCCGCTATAGCCGGAGACCGCGCGTTGCACGCCCTTGACGTGCTGGAATACGCCTTGTACTCCCCAGAAGCATCCGCCGGCAAAAATTGCACGTTGCGAGGACGATCCGGTAGCCGGGAGGTCCAGGACAGGGGCAGGAAGGCGAACCGCTTCTTCGGCCGAGAAGGCCATTGGCTGCCAGAGCAGTCCGCAGCCCAGCAAAACGATGCTGCCGGCCAGTGTCTGGAGCAGGCCGCGCCGATTCAAGGCGGCCCCTGAGATGATGCGTGTGTTCATATGGCTATCCGAAAGTGAAGGCATAGGCGGAAACGCCGCTGTCCAGGAACTCGATGCTGAAGGTGTGCTCGGTAATGACTCCGGATTGGCGCACCAGCTGGTAGAGCCGCTGGCCGGTAACCGTGCCACTACCGTCGGCGGCCACGTCCACGCCGTGGGCGGTGCCGGGTGGTTTGCCGTCAATGCGGACTTTGAAGCGCACGGGCTTTCCGTCAGGGCCGGGGCTCAACACCAGGTGCAGGTCACGTGCCTTGAACCGGTAGACGATGCTGCCTGATGGACCGGTCAGCAAGGCGCTTTCCGCTCCAACCATCCATTGCCCGGCAAGGCCCCAGGTGTTCAGCCTGGGCCGTTCCGGTTCCAGATACGTTGCCGTCCTGTCGGGAACGGCTTTGGGTGTGGAGAGAAAGTTCTCGGCACGCTCATAACCCAGATAGGTCTCGGGGGATGCGACCTCATCCATGTTGGCGGCCATTTGAACGCCCCCGGCATCTACCTCGGTCAGGCCCATGGTTGACCGGGAGCTGCCTGCCTCTTGGAGAAGCTGTTGTATCACCCGCTCCGACTCCGCGTAGCCGCCTTCGCCAAAGTGGTGGTGGCGGATGCGTCCCGTGGCATCGATGAAGTAGTGAGCAGGCCAATACTGGTTCTTGAATGCGCGCCAGATTGCATACTGGTTGTCAACGGCCACCGGATAGTTGATGCCCAGGTCTTTCATGGCCTTGCTCACGTTGCCGATGTCGCGCTCAAAAGCAAACTCGGGGGCGTGCACACCGATCACGATCAGGCCTTGATCGCGGTATTTTTCTGCCCATGCCTTCACATAGGGAAGGGTGCGCAGGCAGTTGATGCAGGAGTAGGTCCAGAAATCCACCAGCACCACCTTGCCACGCAGGTCTTGCCCGCTCAGAGGCTTGGAGTTGAGCCATTGGGTTGCTCCGCCCAGCGATGGTGCGATGCCTTCATCGGGCAGTGCAGGGGCTTCACTCGATGGTCCGCTCATGCGCATTGCGGCTCCCACTGCCATCATGGCGCCCCCTTCGGCGGGGGCCTGGGATGCTCCCCGCATCATCGGGTCCGGATTGGCACGCATGGTCATGGGGTCTCCACCCTGAGTCTGGTTCAGGCGCTCGACCAGTTTCTGCTCCAGGCCGCCGGTGGATGCCGTTGACAGTCGAGCCAGCACGCCGGTATCGATCCCCAGGGCGATGGCGGCCACGCCAGCGAGCATGGCTGCACCGAGGCCGCGACGCACCCATTCACCGGCACCCAGCGAACGCTTGAACGCGGCAAATACCCGACCGCCGAGCAGCAGGGCCGCCGCCATGGAGGTCGCAGCCCCGGCGGCATAGGCCAGCAGCAGGAGGGTCGAGGTGGTGTTGGCGCCCTGCAGGGCGGCACCGGTCAATATCAGTCCCAGGATGGGCCCGGCACATGGGGCCCATAGCAGCCCCGTTGCGACTCCCAGCACGACAGAGGATCCTATTTGCGGTGCACCGCCTGTCTGTGCCGATTCCGACAGGCGTGCGCCGACAGCCACCAATGGGCGGGTCAGCCGCTCCGACAGATGCGGCAACAGCAGTGTCACCCCGAAAACCGCCACCAGAGCCAGTGCCAGCCAGCGGCCATACTGATTGGCAGCTACCACCCAGCCGCCGCCGACGGCGGCGAGAGAGGCAACGATCGCAAAGGTCAATGCCATGCCTGCCAACAATGGCAGGCCGTTGCGCACAAAGGGCTGGTTCGCGCGAGAGAACACGAAAGGCAGCACGGGCAGGATGCAGGGACTGACGATGGTCAGCACACCACCCAGATAGGCAAGGACGATCAGCAGCATGGCCTGTTTCTCCTCAGGCGGGTTTGGGCGTGAAAGCCAAGGCAAGGCCGTTCATGCAATAGCGCAGACCTGTGGGAGGCGGTCCGTCGTCGAAGACATGGCCGAGATGGCCGCCACAGCGCCGGCAGTGTGCTTCGACACGCACCATGCCGTAGCTTCGGTCCTTGCGGGTGGCGACGGCGTTGTCCAGCGGCTTCCAGAAACTGGGCCAGCCGGTGCCGCTGTCGAACTTGGTGGAGGAGGCAAACAAGGGCAAGGAACAGCCCGCACAGGAAAATGTTCCAGGACGATGCTCCTTGTTGAGCAGGCTGCTGCCGGGCGGCTCCGTCGCTTCCTGGCGCAGCACCGCATATTGCTGAGGACTGAGCCGGGCACGCCACTGGGCGTCGGTATAGCTGATTTCGAAGGTCTCTGTCGCTGCAGTCGCGTGGCGCTGGAAGATTCCGGTGGCAAGCGCTGCGGCGGAGGCTGCTGCGCCCAGCAGCATATGGCGTCGGGTGGTCATGGCATCGGCTTTCTGGGTTCGATGACATTGAGCTTATGGAGTGGCGATCCCGAAGTCCTCACGCAAAGTTAAAAAAAACGTGATAACTCCCCGCCAGCAGTTTGAGCACAATGTGAAATCACGTGGCTGTGCTCCACGATGCTGCATCAACCACCCCTGCCGGAGACCTGATTACCCATGACTCTCGCTCGTCGCATTCTGCTGGTCGAGGACGATGCCCACATCGCCGATCTGCTTTCGCTCCATCTTCGGGACGAAGGGCTGGAGGTGGTGCATTGCGCCCGCGGCGATGACGGCCTTGCGCATCTGGAGCGCGGTGGCTGGGATGCGCTGGTGCTGGATCTGATGTTGCCTGGCGTGGACGGCTTGGAGATATGCAGGCGTGCGCGTGCCATGACCCGCTACACGCCGATCATCATCATCAGTGCCCGCTCCAGTGAGGTGCATCGCATTCTGGGGCTGGAGATCGGCGCGGACGACTATCTGGCCAAGCCGTTTTCCGTTCTGGAACTCGTGGCACGGGTGAAGGCTCTGCTGCGCCGGGTGGATGCTCTGGCTCAGAGTGCGCGCCTGGAATCCGGCAGCCTGTCGGTCAATGGTCTGGTCATGGATCCGGTGGCAAGAGATGCATGCCTGAATGGACGCCGTCTCGATCTCACGCCCCGTGAGTTCGATCTTCTGTATTTCTTTGCTCGCCAGTCGGGCAAGGTGTTCTCACGCATGGACCTGCTCAATGCGGTCTGGGGCTATCAGCACGAGGGCTACGAGCACACCGTCAACACCCATATCAACCGGCTTCGTGCCAAGGTGGAGGTCAATCCAGCACAGCCGACGCGGATCCTCACGGTTTGGGGGCGCGGCTACAAGTTCGCTGAAACTGGAGAGAGTGAATGAACCTGACTCTGACCCAGCGGCTGGCGATCGTGTTTGCCGTGTTGCTACTGGTCTGCAGCGGTACCTCGGCCTGGCTGCAACTTCGCTCCAACCGCATGCATGAACTGGAGGTGGTGCAAGCCTTGTCCCGCGACGTCGCCGAGAGTATTGCCCGCGATGCCCAGCTGACCGATGCGAATGGCTTGATGCCTAACGCGGTGCGAAATTTTTTCAACCAGCTGATGATGGTGAACCCGAGTGTGGAGGTCTATCTGCTGGAGCCCGACGGTCGCATTGCCGGCCATGCCGCACCCGAGGGGCGTTTGCGTCGCGACCGGGTTGATCTTGAGCCGGTGCATCGATTCATCGATGGACAGATGCTGCCCATTTTGGGGGATGATCCGCGCAGCCGCGATGGCCGCAAGGTCTTCAGTGCGGCCCCTTTGAGCGTGAACGGGCGGCAAGTCGGCTTCATCTATGTGGTGCTGCTTGGCGAGGCCCATGATCTTCTTGCTGCCAGAGGCTCGGCAGATGCGGTGTTGAAGACGGCACTGCTGTCGATTGGCATGGTCGGGCTGCTCTGTCTCGCTGCGGGCCTAGTCGCCTTCACCTTGATCACGCGTCCCTTGCGGCGTCTGACCGAGTCGGTTCGGCAGTTTGACATGCATGGCGCTCCTCCCGAGATGCCGGAACGCTCCCCGGATGTGGCCGATCACAGCCGTGACGAGATTGCAGTGCTGGACGCTGCCTATCGGCAGATGGTGCTGCGCATCAGCGAGCAATGGAAAGTCCTCGCGCGGCAGGATCAGGAGCGCCGGGAATTGATCGCGAATATTTCCCACGATCTGCGCACACCGCTGTCATCCTTGCATGGATATCTGGAGACCTTGCTGCTCAAGGATGCAAGCCTGGAGCCTGCAGAGCGCAGGCGCTACCTTGGCATTGCGCTCGACCAGAGTCGAAGAGTGGGGGCCTTGTCCCAAAGCCTGTTCGAACTGGCCAGGCTGGAATACGGCTTTGTGCAACCGGAGCTCGAATCATTCTTCCTGGCTGATCTGGTGCAGGACGTTTTCCAGAAGTTCGAGCTTGCGGCAGAGTCGCGCCATATTGCCTTGCAGGCGGACCTTGCTCCTCAACTTCCGGCAGTTCGTGCAGATCTGGGAATGATAGAGCGCGTCCTGAGCAATCTGCTGGATAACGCCTTGCGCTATAGCCCTGAAGGCGGGGCGATCAAGATAGCCATAAGAGCAGTGGGCCAAGAGCTGGAGGTGACTATCAGTGACTCCGGCCCAGGCATTCCGCCAGAGTTGCGCGAAGGCCTGTTCAGGCGTCCGTTTACCATAGGCGGTGCCCGCCGCGACGGAGGCCTGGGCTTGAGAATCGTGCACCAGATGCTGGAGCTGCACGGAGTCTCCATTCATCTTGTCGAGGGTGATGGACAGGGCACCACGTTCCGGTTTTCATTGCCACGGACTCCTGCTTAGTGTCGGAAAAGTGCACCGTCACCTTCCATCTTTTCGCCGTATGAGTCAGTGGTTGGGGTCGAGTCTGGGCTTCTCCACTGCCTTGAGTCTGGCATCACTGCCTGGCCGCGTCTTGGGCCGCAGAGTTGCAGGCGGTCTTATGTCTTATATCTAAGTGAAAACCCCAGTTGCGCACTCCAATGAAAAACCACGATTTGCTGGTAGGCAAGCTGCTTGCCTGGCACAGATACTTGCCAGCACAACTATTATCAAATTGTTAAGGCGGTATGGGCCGGCTTGAAAAAGGCTCTGACTCTGCATACGAGTGCCCGCTTTGCGGGCATTTTCTTTGGGGGTGCGCTTCTTCCTGACCGACCCCAAACCCACCGCTGATTCAAAAAACCTGAACACTCGTTCATCGCGCAACTGGCTGTGCATGGCCGAGGTTCACACGATGTAGGAATCGCACAATGTCCAACTTTTCCCCACCAAGCCGCAGATCCTTTCTGTTCGCCTCCGGTGCTGGCGTCGCACTGGCTGGAACGGCCGTGGCAATGCGTGCCAACTCCAAAGAGCCTGCGCTCAAACTGGATGCATACAAGCCCGAGTATTTCAATGCGGACGAGTGGGCTTTTGTTCTGGCAGCAACAGCGCGCCTGATCCCGTCCGAAGGGGATGGACCTGGAGCGATCGAAGCTCATGTGCCGGTATTCATTGATCGCCAGCTCAAGGGCTACTACGGCAATGCCGAAATTTGGTACATGGAAGGCCCGCACGACCCGGCCGCCACGCCCGATCGCGGCTGGCAATCGCCTCTGAACCCTGCGCAGCTCTATCGCAAGGCCATTCCCGCCTTCAATGCGGCTTGCACGGAGCGCTTTGGCAAGGAGTTCAAAGGCCTTGCCGCAGAGCAGCAGGACGAAGCTCTGACCGCGCTGCAAAAGGGCGAAATCAAGCTAGACCCTGAGCTGAGCTTTTTCTTTACCACCTTGCTGGCCAATACCAAGGAAGGCTATTTCGCCGATCCCTTGCATGGCGGCAACCACGGCATGCAGTCCTGGAAATACATCGGCTTCCCTGGCGCCCGCGCCAGCTATGCCGAATGGGTCGATCAGCACAACGTGAAGTACCCGCTGGGACCGGTATCTATCAAGGGCGAAAGGGCTTGAGTCATGGCACGCATTGAAAAGAAAAAAGACGTGGTCATTGTTGGCCTGGGTTGGACCGGCTCCATCGCCGGCATGGAACTGGCCGCAGAGGGCCTGGAAATCGTCGCGCTGGAGCGCGGCGGTGACCAGAACACGGTGCCCGAATTCAAGTACCCCAATCAGATCGACGAGCTGACCTATGGCGTGCGCCTGAAGAATATGCAGCATCCCCGTCAGGCGACCGTGACGGTACGCCGCGACGACAGCGAAATCGCTTTGCCTTACCGTTCGATGGGTTCCTTCCTGCCTGCGAATGGCGTGGGCGGTGCCGGCACGCACTGGAATGGCTTGCTGTGGCGCCCTCAGCCCGAGGAAATCAAGCTGCGCAGCTATGTGAGGGAAAAATGGGGCGAGTCCATCATTCCGGAAGGCATGAACCTGATGGATTACCCCGTCAGTTACGACGAGCTGGAGCCTTTCTTCACCCGGTTTGACGAAGTGGCCGGCGTCTCGGGCAAGGCTGGCAATATCAAGGGCCAGATCCAGGCCGGCGGCAATCCGTTTGAAGGCTGGCGCTCGAAAGAGTACCCCATGCCTGCTCTGCCATCGACCTACGACGCGAGCAAGTTCGAAGCCTGTGCCAGGAGCATGGGCCTGCATCCCTTCCCGGCGCCTGCCGGCATTGCGTCCACGTCCTACGTGAACCCCTATGGCATGCAGATGGCTCCCTGCAACTTCTGCGGCTTCTGCGAGCGTTTTGGTTGTTATCAGTACTCCAAGTCTTCGCCGCAGACGGCGGTGCTGGATGCGCTCAAGCGCAAGAAGAATTTCTCCTATCGCACGCACTGCGAAGTGCTGCGTGTGGAGAGCTCGGAAGACGGCAAGACCGCAACCGGCGTGACCTACTTCGACTCCAACACGAACGAGGAAGTGTTCCAGCCCGCTGACCTAGTGATTCTGTCGTCCTATCAGCTCAACAACGTGCACCTGCTGCTGGTCTCCGGCATTGGCAAACCTTACGACCCCAAGACCAACACCGGGGTGACCGGCAAAAACTACGCCTACCAGATGAATGGTGGCGTGACCCTGTTCTTCAAGGAAGAGAACTTCAATCCCTTCATCGGTCACGGCTCCAACGGCATGTGTATCGACGACTACGGTATCAACCAGAACGACTTCGGCAAGCTGGGCTTCATTGGCGGCGCCTACTGGCGCGTGGGCACCATGAATGGTCAGCCCATCCGTTCCATGCCGCTGCCCAAGGGCACGCCGGGCTGGGGCGCAGGCTGGAAGAAGGGCATTGGCGAGTGGTATGGCCATTCCATGTCGATCGGCACGCATGGCTCGCACATGTCCTACCGCAACAACCATCTGGATCTGGACCCCACCTACAAGGATCCACATGGTCGTCCCTTGATGCGCATGACCTTCAACTGGCAGGACAACGACATCCGGATGACCCAGTACCAGAAGATCAAGGCCGAGGAGGTGGGCAACGCCTTGAAACCGGATCTGCTGCAGTCGGGTTTCAAGAATATCGGTGCCAAGTTCGACGTGCGTCCCTACCAGACCACGCACAACACCGGTGGCCACATCATGTCCGACAAGCCTGCGGAAGGCGTGGTGAATCGCTACTGTCAGGCCTGGGACAAGCACAACGTGTTCGTCTTCGGCGCCGGCAATTTCGTGCAGAACACCCAGTACAACCCCACCGGCATGGTCGGCGGCCTGGCCTACTGGACGCTGCATGCGATTCGCACCATGTATCTGAAAAACCCACGTCCGCTGGTCTGAGGAGAGCAAGACATGAAGAAAATCCTCAGCATTCTGATTGCGCTGATCATTCTGGGCGTTGTGGTGGCGCTGGCGCTGATCTACCTGCCGTTCAAGCCTACGCCCGCAAATGAAGCGCTGGCCGCCGACTGGAAGGCCGAAGCTGGTCGTGGCGAATATGTCATGCGCGCCAGTGATTGCATGGCCTGTCATACCGCCAAGGGTGGCGAGCCCATGGCCGGCGGTCGCGGCATTGACAGCCCCATGGGCACCATCTGGTCCTCCAACATCACGCCGGACAAGGAAACCGGCATCGGCAACTGGACTCTGGAGCAGTTCCGTGCCGCGATGGTGGACGGTATCGGTGGTCATGGCCAGCAGCTGTATCCGGCCATGCCCTACGAGAACTATCGCTTCATGAAGGAAAGCGATATCCGCGCGCTGTTCGACTACCTCCAGACCGAGGTGAAGCCCGTCAGGAACGAGGTGCAGGCCACCAGCCTGAGCTTCCCGTTCAATATGCGCTTCGGCATCCGTGCCTGGAACTGGCTGGCGCTGTCGGGTGAAGCCGAGTTCAAGCCCATGGCCGGTGACGATCAGCAGATTCGCGGTCAGTACCTGGTCGAAGGTGCCGGTCACTGCGCAGCCTGCCACAGCCCTCGCACTGCCTTCATGGCGCAGAACGGCACACGCCTGTCCGACTCCAGCTTCCTGACCGGCGGCATGGTGGACGACTGGTCTGCTCCTGCGCTGCGCGGCAAGGACTCGCGAGTTCAGCAATGGACGACCGAGCAACTGGCCGCCTATCTGGCAACCGGCCGAAATGCCCATGCGGTTGCCAACGGAGAAATGGCCCTAGTGGTCGAGCACTCCATGCAGTACATGACCGATGCCGATCTGAACGCCATGGCCAAGTTCCTCAAGACCATGGACAGCCAGGCCGCAGATGCAGCCCCTGAAAAAGTGGCCACGCCAGGCCCTCGCAGCACTGCGGTTGCCAAGGCGGATGGAGCCGGTGAGGCCACGGCCAAACTGCTGCAATCCGCGTCTCCCGACATGCCTTTGGGTGCTCGCCTGTATCTCGACAATTGCGCCGCCTGCCACTTTGTCAGCGGCAAGGGCGCTCCCGAGATCTTCCCCGAGCTGCAAGGCAATGCCATGGTGCAGGGCAAGGATGCCAGCCCGCTGGTATCGGTGATTCTCAAGGGCGCTTCCTCGCCCGCTACGGAGCGCCGTCCCATGCATCTGGTGATGCAGGGCTATGCCGACCGCCTGACCGACGGTGAAGTGGCAGCACTGGCCAGCTTCGTGCGCAAGGGCTGGGGCAACCAGGCTTCGGAGGTGAGCGAAAGCCTGGTCAGCAAGGTGCGCAAGCATGTGCAAGCCGATGCTGCTCCGCAGCGAGCCCTGTAAACAGCATGAACGTCCGCCGGGTGCCTTGTGCGCCGGGCCGGCTTCCGAAAACCCGGCCCGATGGAAATCCGGCCGGGTTTTTTCATGCCGCTGCCGTTTGCCGGGGCGATTGAGCAGTCCAAATATCAACAGGCCGCACCACTGTGCTTAAGTGATGCGGCCTGTTGCATATGCGTATTGCGGATCAACCAACCGGATGCTGACGGTAAACGGCGCGGTATGTTGAATGGTTTTGCTGCGTCGGTAAACGTGCTTCCATGGACTCAAGTGTGCATGTTGCAGTGCAGAAAATGTTGCTTCAAATTCTGTAAATACGGTATTGCTACAGAAAATTTTTCTGATTTTGGATTTTTGACGGTAAATTCAGAGATATGGATACTCTGGATAAAAAGATTCTTGCTGCATTGCAGGCTAACGCACGCGCCAGTCTGCAGGAGATTGGCGCGGCCGTGGGTCTGAGTGCATCACCATGCTGGGCACGCATCAAGAAGATGGAGGAGGCTGGTGTGATCGAGGGCTATACCGTGCGTTTGAACCCGCAGGCGCTGGGACTGGCCGATTCGGTTCTGGTCATGGTCACGCTGGACAGCCACTCGGACAACACGCTGGAGAAGTTCGGCGAGGTGCTGGCCACCATTCCCGAGGTCGTGGAGGCGCATCTGGTTTCGGGCGAGTACGACTATCTGCTGCGTATCGTTGTCAAGGACACGCGCGATTACGAGCGCCTGCTGCGCGAGAAGCTCTACAAGATCAAGGGCATACGCCATAGCCAGTCCAGCTTTGTGCTGCGCACGCTGAAAAAGGCCGACCTGCCCCTGGGCGTGTGAAGCAGCATCGCTCTAAGCGGTGTGATCAGTCACGGCGCGGAGCCGGGGCACCGCGCCGCCATCTCAACGCATGGAGCGGCGCAAGGCAGCGCTGCTCCAGTCCACGGCAATGCTCAGCAAAAGCATGGCCATGATCACGGTGCTGGCCTGGGCATAGTGGAACAGCGAAAGCTCGAAGTACAGCAACTGGCCCAGACCGCCGGCACCCACAAAGCCCAGAATCGCCGCCATGCGGATATTCATTTCCCAGCGGTACAGCGTGTATGCCAGCAACTGCGGTGCCGCGCCAGGGAGGGTGCCATAGCAAAATGCCAGCAGGCGATTGCTGCCACTGAGCTTGAGCGCATTCGCGGGAGCGGCCGGCGCATTCTGCAAGGCCTCGGCAAAAAGGCGGCCCAGCACGCCGGTAGTATGCAGGGCCAGGGCCAGCGCACCGGCAAACGGCCCCAGGCCCACGGCCAGCGCGGTAATCGTGGCCCAGACCAGCTCGGGCACGGAGCGCAGCACGTTGAGCACCACATTCCATGGCGCACGCCAGCGGGGCAGGGCCAGCAGCAGGCCCGCGATCGCGGCCAGCAAGGTGCCGACTATGGAGATGGCCAGGGTCTCCCAGATGCCTTGCAGCACCTTGAGCAGCCAGGGCCGGCTCAGATCGGGCGGGAAAAAGCCGCGGACAAAGTCGCCCATGCTGGCGGCCGCATCTGTCGTGAACAGTGCCGAGAAATCAATATCCAGAAGCCGCAGGCTGGCCCATAGTGCCGCACAGGCAGTCAGCACAAATGTGCTGGTTCGCCAGCCGAAGGGCAGTGCGCGCGCGGCAGGCGCGGCGTCGAGCGCGCGACGCAGCCACCAGGAAAGCAGATCGGCCGCAGCCACCAGCAGCATGAAGGCCAGCAGAATGCTGGCGGCTTCGCCGCCGTTGAGCATCTTCATGGCCTGGTCCATGAGCTGGCCCAGGCCTCCCGCACCGACAAAGCCCATGACCACCGAGGCACGGACCGCGCATTCCCAGCGGTAGACGGTGTAGGAGGTCAGCTCCTTGGCTGCCTGTGGCAGCAGGCCGTAGAGCAGGGCTTGAATACGGCCGGTGCCGCTGGCACGCAGGGCGCGGGCCGGAGCGGGAGCAGTGGATTCGAGAATTTCGGCATAGACCTTGGCCAGCATGCCGCCGTAGGTCAGGCCCAGGGCCAGCACGCCGGCTGCGGGTCCCAGGCCGAAGACGCGCACAAATACCAGAGCCCAGACCAGCTCGGGAATGCCGCGCAGGATGGTGAGCACGCTGCGGGCGATGGGGTTGAGCGTGACCCTCTCGCGTGCCGCGCCCGTGGACAGGTAGGCCATGGGCACGGCAATCACAAAAGCCAGCGCCATGCCGGCCGTGGCGATGGCCAGGGTCTCCAGCGTGGCCTGAGCCAGATAGGCCAGGAACTCCCCACTGGTCTCGGGCGGCAGAAACTGCGCGAGAAAGCCGCTGATGACCTTGAGATTGTCGGCATCGAAAAGCGGTTTGAGCGAGAAGCCCGAGGTCTGCAGCATGGGCCAGAGCAAGACCAGGGCCAGGATCAGCCCGCTCAGGCGGCCACGTGCGGCGGGGTCGCGGCGCGGCGCGGCAGTTGGCGTGTCCCTGTTCACCGGCATGCGTTGACCTGGATGGGGGCGGGCGCCGCCGTACCGGCAGGAGCGACCGGAGCCTGGCGCTTGTGCAGCGTGGGCAGATCGGCCGGGCTGCCATCGGCATGGGCATAGAGGGCTTGTAGCTGCGCATCGCTGACCTGCGCGGCCGGCAGGTCAAAGGCCAGGCGGCCATCGCGCACGCCGACGATGCGGGCAAAGTTGGCCAGAGCCAGATCGACGGCGTGCAGGCTGGCCACCAGCGTGGCCTTGCGCGCGGCAGCTTCCTGCACCAGCAATTGCACCGTGGCCTGCGAGAGCGCAGGGTCCAGAGCGGATACGGGCTCGTCGGCCAGAATCAGGCCGGCCTGCTGGTAGAGCACGCGGGCAATGCCCACGCGCTGCAACTGGCCGCCCGAGAGCTGGTCGCAGCGTGCAAACAGCTTGTCGTCAAGCTGCACGCGGGCCAGGGCTTCGCGGGCGCCCGCAATGTCCTGCGGATAGGCCAGCGATGCCAGCGCCTTCCACAGCGGCCACTGGCCGAGCTTGCCGGCCAGCACGGCTGTGACCACGCGCTGGCGCAGCGGAATGGGCGCGGCCTGGTGCACGGTGCCGATTCGGCTGCGCAAAGCCTTGAGTTCGCGGGCTGCGGATTGCGCAGACGCCGTCCGGCCCAGCACCTGCATGCGACCTGCCGTGGGCAGGTAGGCTGTGCCTATGGTGCTGAGCAGCGAAGTCTTGCCGGCGCCCGAGGGGCCGATGAGCGCAATGCTCTCGCCCTGTGCGGCGGACAAGGAGATATGGGACAGGGCGGTAAAGCCGTTGCTGTGGGTCAGGCCCACATCGTCCAGCATGAAGCTCATGAGACGAATACTCTGAAAACAATAGCTGCCAGCGCTTTATGCATAAGCGCTGGCAGTCAAAAAGGCCTGAAATTCTTACTTCAACAGACCGGCGGACTTGGCGGCAGCCTCGATGCCGTCGTAGTTCTTGGAGTCGGTGGCGATGAACTTGGAGGCGCGCTGCAGGTCCATGATGGCCTTGTGCTCCGGCTTGCTGGGGTCCAGTGCCAGGAAGGCAGCGGTCAGCTTCTTGACGATGGTCGGGTCCAGGTCGCCGCGCACTGTCCAGTTGTAGTCAAAGTAGGTGGGCGTCGTGGCGAACACGCGTACCTTGCTGGTGTCCACCTTCTTGGATTCGACCAGCTTGTCCCACACCGAAGTGTTGAGCACGCCGGCCTCGGCCTTGCCTGCGGCCACAAAGGCCACGGTGGCGTCATGTGCGCCCGAGTAGGCCACGGTCTTGAAGTCTTTTTCGGGGTTCAGGCCGTCCTGCTGCAGGAAGAAGCGCGGCATCAGGCTGCCCGAAGTGGAGGAGGGGGCGCCGAAGGCAAAGGTCTTGCCCTTGAGGTCGGCCAGTGTCTTGATGGCGGGGTCGGCTGTGATGAACTTGCTGGTGAAGACCGCATCCTCGGCCCGCTGCACGATGGGGATGGCCGTGCCGTTGGTGCGGATCTTGGCTTGCACATAGGTGAAACCGCCCAGCCAGGCCAGATCCAGCTTGCGGGTGGCCAGCGACTCGACCACGGCCGCATAGTCCGATACGGGGGTGAAAACCACCTTCATGCCGGTGGCTTGCGAGAGGTATTCGCCCAGGGGCTTGAACTTGCGCTGCAGCTCGGTCGGTGCCTCGTCGGGAATGGCCGAAACGCGCAGCACGGCGGGGGTGTCTGCATGCGCTGCGGACAGCAAGGAGGAGGAGGCGAGAGCTGCCACGGCCAAGCCGCGCAGCGCCTGGCGGCGAGCGAAAGAGTGCGTCATTAAGTGCTCCGTTCAAAAAGCCACCGCCGTCCGGATACACGGCGGTTTAGTAGGTCGCAAGCGTCTGGCTTGCGGCGAATGGGAACCCATAGGCGGTACACCGACCGCTGGCGCTTATTGTTACGTAATTGAGAAACCCTCGGCGCAGCCTTTGCTTGATTTGAATAGCAAAAAGCCCCGTGGGGACGGGGCTTGGCATGAAAGCGACTGCTTGTCTGAAGGTGTCAATACTGCAGATTGAGCTGGTAGATGGCCGTGGTTCCGCTGACCTCGTTGCCCACCATCAGCAAGGGCTTGCCGTTGGGTGACTTGGCCGCGGAAATGAAGTGCAGGCCCTCGGGGCCCAGATCGCCCACATCGCTGAGTGCGGTGCCTGCCGGCGCGGACTTGCTGTCAAAGCTGGCCGTCCAGTTCTCGCGAGTGTTCAGATAGTCGATCTGCCTGGGTGCCTTGGGGTCGGTGATGTCGAACACCAGAATGCCGCCCATGCGTTCCAGGCCCACAAAGACAAAGGTCTTGGTGCCGATCTGGCCCACGGTCAGGCCTTCGGGCTCGGGACCCTTGGCGCTGCTGCGCGCATCGAGCCTGGCCGTTTCGTCATGACCGGTGTTGAAGTAGGTGGCGCAGGCAATGTCACGCTTGGCACCCAGCTTGCATTCGGGGCTGGCGAGGAATTTTTCGATGGCCGCGCCAGAGTCCCAGACCTGCTTGCCCTTGGCGTCCCAGATGGAGATGGAGCGACCGCCATAGGCATAGAGCTTGTCATAGGTCAGATAGCCCTTGCCGTCCTTGACGGGGTTGCCGCTGCTGTCGGTCTGGTAGCCCATGGTCCAGGTGACCTTGAGACGGCCCAGTTTGTCGTCATCGCGGCAGGTCTTGGGGTCTGTGCCAACAGCGCCGCACCAGGCAAAGTTGGCGCCATTCAGATAGGCGCCGCTGGCCAACTGAGCCAGATGGGCGGGCAGATCGTCGCCCGCACGGCGCAGAAAGCCGTCCTTGTGCACCAGGTGCTTGATGCGCCACTCTTCCACAAAGCCCTTGGTCACGTCGCCTGCCGCAGCCGGGGTGCCGCTCGTCTTGTCGGCGGCGGTGCCGAAATAGCTCTTGTTGCCTTCACCCCAGGCACGTGCATCGCCTTCGTTGGCCGTGACCAGATAGGTTGCACCGTCGGCGGCCTTGTAGGCGGCGATGGAGTCCGGCTGGAACATGCCGAAGACGTTGGGGGCCTGGGTGATGTCGATGACCGGGCTCTTGCCGTCACTGTCGGCGAAGTCCAGCTCGTTGCCGGCCGCGCCATGATCCTTGTAGCCCAGAGCCACCACATCGGTCACGGTGGCGCTGGCGATGTCCACGATGGCCAGCGCATTGTTTTCCTGCAGCGTCACCCAGGCCGTCTTGCCGTCCGGGGCCACTGCAATGTATTCGGGCTCCAGGTCGTTGGCCACGGCGGCCGTGCCCTGGCCGTCTGCGGTCGGGCCGAAGATGCGCACGCCCTTGGCCAGCAACTGGGCCTTCTGGCTGTTGAAGGCCTTGAAGTCGGCAGTGCGAGCCACAGGCTTGGCGGGCGTGCTCACGTCGATCACGCTGATCGAGCCTTCGGGGTCGATCTGGTAGTCATCGCTGGGCTCGCCCTCGTTGGCGACCAGAATAGTCTTGCCGTCGGGGGTGAAGGTCAGCATATCGGGCAGTGCGCCCACGGGCACTTCGGCGATCACGCCGAGCTTGTCGGCGTCATAGATGACGACCATGCCTTTGTCCGTCTTGACCGATGCCTGCACGGCTGCAGCCACCAGGCCGCCATGCACGGCCACGCTGTTGATGGAGGCTCCCGCACCCAGCGAGAGCTTGGTGGCATCCAGGCTGGCGAGCATGCGCGGTGCGGCGGGGTTGCTCATGTCCAGCACATCCAGCGCACCTTTCTGGGCGTTGACCACAAAGCCGCGCTTGGTGACGGGATCGAAAGCCGTAATTTCGGCGGCGCTCTGCAAGAAGATGCCCGACTGATAGCTGCCGATTTTCTCAAGCAGGAGCGAGACAGGCGTCTTCTCGGGTTCGGGAGCCGGTGCCGGGACTTCGGGAACCGGAGCAGGCGCTGGTGTGGTGTTGTTCGTGTTGTTGTCACCGCCACCACAGGCGGCCAGGGCTGCGGCTGTGATCAGGGAAATCAGAAGAGGTTGGCGCAAGGTCTGTGCAGATGTCATTGAGAGTTTGGCAGGTGCAGGAAGAAAACTACGATTTGTAACCAACCTCTGTTTCATCTCTGTGAAACCGTTTCGTGTTCTTTGCGCAACAAGTTTCGGTCAAGCGCTTGGCAGTTGAGCTTGCAAGCAAATACACTCGCCAGCCTTGCTCCACTTGCGCTATTAGCTCTCATTTTCGAGGTGCACCATGTCCTGCCGTATTCGTTTGAGCTAAACGACTTCGTCACACGCTGATCTTTCTCGCGTGTGCGCTGCGGTGTGGAGTTCCCGCTCTGTGAAGGGCGGCAATCTTCCTGCTTGGCGTCTCTGGCCTGAATTGCATTCAGGCTCCAAGCTCCTCCCACTCTCTGAACTCCAGGCCGGCCCTTTGCTTGGTGGCCTGGGTTCTGTCTTTTTCCGATGGCAGCGGAGAGCGGCGCTGTCCATGTCCTTGATTTGTCTGCCGCGCCTTTTTTGCGCGTGGCTTATTCCCTTTTAGGAAAGCACAACATGACTTCACCACATCTATTCAATCTGGAGATCCTCAAATATCCGCGCACGCCGCATCTGCGTGGCTCGCGGCTGCAGGTCGGCGATCAGGCCGACGCCGAGCCTTATGAAGCGCTGGCCGGCCGCCATATCGTGGTCGAGGAAAAGCTGGACGGCGCCAATGCGGCGCTGAGCTTTGGCGCCGACGGCAGCTTGCTGCTGCAGTCGCGCGGCCACTATCTGCAACCCGATCAGATGGGCGGGCGCGAGCGTCAGTTCAACGCCTACAAGCAATGGGCCCGAGCCCATGAAAGTGCGCTGATGGCGCTGCTGGACGATCGCTATGTGATGTATGGCGAATGGTTGTATGCCAAGCACTCTCTGTACTACGACGCCTTGCCGCACTGGTTTTGCGAGTTCGACATCTGGGATCGCTCGGCGCAGCAGTTTCTGGACACGCCGCAGCGCCACGCGCTGCTGGACGGTGTGCCCGTGGTGTCCGTGCCCGTGCTCTATGCGGGCATCGCACCGAGGCGCATGCAGGATTTGCTGGCATTGCTGACACCGTCTCTGGGGCGTAGTGCGCGCTGGCAGGCGGTGTTCGAGGATCAGGTGCAAAGACAGAAGCTGGATCTGCCGCTGGCCTGGCGCCAGACCGACCGATCCGAGCTGGCCGAAGGTCTGTACATCAAGGTCGAGGAGAACGGCCAGACCGTGGAGCGCTACAAGTTCGTGCGCTCCGACTTCGTACAGGTGATCCTGGAGTCGGGCTCGCACCACAGCGAGCGCCCCATCGTCGTCAACGGTCTGCGCGCAGGCGTCGATATCTTTGCCAACAAGATTCAAAAAAGCTGGTGAGGCTTTTACAAAAAGCATTGATAGCTATCAAAACCGTAGTTTCCTGATGAAGCTGCGGTGAAAGGAGAACTTATGTGGAGCTGGAAACAGATCGCGGCCCTGGTGCCGCATTCCGCTCACGACTCGGTGGACTGGGCGGCCTGCCTGGACGCCTTCCCGCAACTGGAGCTGGCCAAGACCACGCCGCAAGACCCGATCTACCATGCCGAAGGCGATGTCTGGACGCATACGCAGATGGTGGTGACCGAGTTGCTGCAGGACGGCGACTATGCAGGGCTCTCCAACGAGGAGCGCGAGACGGTCTTTCTGGCCGCGCTGCTGCACGATGTCGCCAAGTGCTCGACCACGCAGATAGCCGACGACGGCCGCATCTCGCAGCCCGGCCATTCGCGCCGGGGGGCGCTCGATGCGCGGCTCATGCTCTGGGAGGCTGGCGCGCCCGTGGCCCGGCGCGAGGCGGTCTGTCGCCTGATTGCAGTGCATCAGGTGCCATTTTTCGCCTTTGCCGATTCGCGCAGAGGCGTTTCGCCCGAGTTCATGGTCAGAGAGCTGTCCTGGCAGGTCGATCTGCATTTGCTGGTGCTGCTGGCCCGTGCCGATATTCGCGGCCGCATCTGCCCCGATGTGGGCAATGTGCTGGTGAATATCGAACTGTTCAGGGAACTGGCGCTGGAAGAGGGCTGTTTGCGCAAGCCGCGCAGCTTTGCTTCAGCCGAGACGGCAGTGCGCTATTTCCGCGGTGCCGAGTTGCACCCGGACTACGCCTTGCACGAAGAGCCGGGCTCGCGCGTCATCGTCATGTGCGGCCTGCCGGCATCGGGCAAGAACCACTGGGTGGCCCAGCATCATCCGGGCTGGCCCGTGGTATCGTTTGACGATGCGCGCACCGAACTGGGTCTGCGCCACGGCGAGAACGAGGGCGCAGCCGCCCATCATGCCGTGGACAAGGCCAAGAGCCTGCTGCGCGCCAAGGCCGCTTTTGTCTGGAACGCCACGCATCTGTCCAGGCAAATGCGCGGCAAGACGCTGGACCTGTGTCTGGCCTATGGTGCACAGGTGGAGCTGGTGCATCTGGAGGCAAGCAGGTCCACCTTGCTGGCGCGCAACAGCAAGCGCGACACCACGCTCGGCAATGCCGCGTTGCTGGGCATGTTGCACCGATGGGAAGTGCCCTTGCCGACCGAGGCGCATGGGCTGCAACTGCTGGTCAACGAGTAGTTCAAGCCAAAACAAAAAGGGCCTGGAAATTTCCAGGCCCTTTTTTGCCGTGAGATGGCATGTTCAAGGCCGCTGCATGGCTTGTGGGTAGCCCTTGGGGTTGAAGCGTGTCACCAGCAGGCAGACTAGCGCCGCCACTCCGGCCTGATAGAGCCAGCCCGTCATCCAGTTGCCGCTGATCTGGTGCAACTGCGCCATGACCAGAGGGGCCAGTGCGGCGAGGATGAAGCCGCCGCCCTGCATCAGCGAGTTGAGGGCGCCGGCCTGTGTGGGCGAGGGCAGATGGTCCAGCGCCACCAGCATGAAGAGCGAAAAACAGCCGCCCAGACCCAGCCCCAGTACGATGGCATTGAGCGTGGGCATGGCATCGGGCCAGAGCCCGAGGCCGGCAAAGCCGACGATCTGAAGCAGCAAGGCCAGCATGACCCAGGAGCGACGATCCAGGCTGCGGCGCGCGAGAGCGGGCATGGCCAGCGCCGATGCCGCCTGTGCAATCGACACAATGGCCAGCAGCGAGCCGCTTTGCGTGGCCGTCCAGCCGTGGGTTTGATAGAACGGAGCGAGCCAGGCAACGGTGGAGCCATAGCCGCCGTTCATCAGGCCAAAGCTGATCACCAGCAGCCAGGTGCGGCCACGGCGCAGCAGCCAGCCGGTGTTGCTGTCGCTGTCGGCTTGTACCAGGGGCGCGGAGGGCGCAGGGGCAACGGGCTCGCGCATCAGGGTCAGCGCATACCAGGCCAGCGGCAATGCCAGCAACACGGGAATGGCCCAGATGGCCAGCGAAGCCTGCCAGCTCAGACCCAGCTGCATGGCCACGGGCGAGAGCTGGGCGCTGAGTGCGCCGCCGCCCATGAGCGCCGCCGAATACAGGCCCATCATGGGCGCCACATTGTGGGGGGACTGGCGCTTGATGAGCCCCGGCAGAATGCTCTGTGCCAGCGCCACGCCCGCGCCGCACAGGCCGGCCGTGGCGATCAGCAGAGTGCCGGTGGCAGCACCTGCGGGCGTCAGGCGCAGGGCACAGCCCAGGGCAATCAGCAGCAGCGAGGCGCAAATGCTGGCGCGTGCGCCCCAGAGCTGCAGGGCGGCGGGCGCCAGCCAGCCGCCAATGCCCATCAGCGCCATGGGCAGCAGCGTAAGCCAGGAGAAGCTGCGCAAATCCATGCCCGTGGCCTGCTGTATGGTCGGTGCCAAGGGGCCGGGGGCCGTCAGAAAGGGACGCAGATTGATGGTGACCAGCATCACCACCAGCAGCCAGAGCAGCGGCGGCACGCGATGTGTTCGGGAAGATGTCGATGTCATGAAGCTCTGAGGCTGCCAGCGGTGCAGCGCGCCGGTGCGCGCGCCGCTCGTCCTGGGCAGCCCGGTTTGTTGTTATGGTTTTGGCGGCAGCGAGGATCAGGCGGCGGGCCAGGCCTCATCCCCATAGAGTTGGGCTGCGCGGATGCCGGTGTCGATGCGGGTGATTGGCAGCGGCGGCGGCGTCAACGACAGGCGCAGGCGCTGGTAGGTCCCCTCACTGGACAGACCATAGGGTACTGCATCCTGGTTGTCGAAGGCGAAGAACACCTGTTCGGCGCCATTCATGACCAGGGCCGCCAGACACATTGGGCATGGGTGGCCGCTGGCATAGATGGACAGGCCCGCCAGGCTGGGGTTGGCGCGCTGTTGCGTGCCCGCGCGTATGGCCTGCATTTCGGCATGGGTGCTGGGGTCGTGGCTGGCAATGATCTCGTTGACGCCGGTGGCAACGACTTCATTGCCCCGGGCGAGCACGGCGCCGAACGGGCGGCCGCCCTGAAGGCGGTTGGCATGGGCCAGGTCCACGGCCAGGCGCATCAGTTGTTGTGGGGTACCGGAAGTTGGGCTCATGACTCAAAAAGATATGGCGGTGAGCGCCGGATGCTTGATGCATCAGCGTCGCAGCTCTTGTGTTTGAAAAGGGGGGCAGTGCGGCGCCCGGCGCCGTGCAGCGTACACCTGCAGGGCCATGCCGCTACCTGTCTGGAAAGCAAAGCTTATTTGCTCTGAGGACGTTGGCGGCCTATTAGTTCCGCCCAGGCCGAGCAGGCGAGCTCGACCTGCTGGCGTGCCGCCGGGCTGGCGGCCAGCATGCGCGCAAAGCCGTGGACCATGGCCGGCGCGCGCAAAAGCTGCAGCGGTGCGCCCAGGGCCTGGGCTGCATGGGCAAAGGCTTCGGCCTCGTCGCGCAGAATATCGTGGCTGGCCGTCATCAAAAGTGTGGGCGGCAAAGCGGCAATGGCTGCGCTGCAGCAGCCTGGCGTCAGCCATTGCGCGGCCTGGCCCTCGGGCCGGCCCAGCTCCTGCCAGTAGCGCTGCATGGCGGCGGGCGTGAGCCCGAAGCCTGTGGCAAAGCAGCGCATGCTGTCATTGTCCTGATCGGGCTCAAGCGGCGGGTAAAGCAGCAGCAGGCCTGCAATGCGGGCCGCATCAGCTGCTTGCTGAATCTGGCGTACAGCCGCTGCCAGCGCCAGATGGGCGCCAGCGCTATCGCCACCGAGCAGGACCTGGTCGGCCGCAAAAGGCAGCAGCCCGCGCATATCGCTCAGCCACTGCAACACGGCCATCACATCGTCCAGCGGCGCAGGAAAGCGGCTCTCCGGTGTGCGGCGGTAATGCACGGACAGCACCACATGGCCGGTGAACTGGGCCAGATGCTCGCACAGGTCGTCATGGGTGTTGAGATCGCCCACCATCCAGCCGCCGCCATGCAGCCAGACCAGCGTTCGGCCGCTGCCGGTGCCTTGCTTGCGATAGCTGCGCACGCAGATCTCGCGGCCCTCGGCTGCCACGAAATGCTCGGCCCTGGAAATGCCGGGCAGGGCCGAGCGAATCAGCCCGGCCTGCAGCTCGCTGAGAAGGCGCCGGCGCTCCACATAGTCAAGTTGCGGGGTCGGCGTGTCCGCATCGAGCCGGGCAAAGCGCTGCAAGGTGCTTGCCAGGGCCGGATCTATGGGCTGCAGAGGCAGGTCCTGACGGTCGACTGTGCCGCCGTTCATGGCTGCTGGGTCTCAGCCAGCGCCGGTGCGCGATAGACCATGACCTTTAGGCTGCGCTCCTCGTCCACATCGGCAAATACGGCTGGGTTGGCCAGGCGCTCTACGAACTGCAGCTCGGGTGCGATTTCCGCCATCTGCTCGCGCAGAAAGTCGGTGCCGAGTTCGGGGGCGTTCAGGCACAGCAGGACCTGGCCGCCCGGCACCAGCAGATCAGGCAGGCGGCGCATCAGGCGCGCATAGTCCTTGGTGGCGATGAAGCTGCCTTTCTGGTAGCTGGGCGGGTCCACGACGATCAGGTCGTACGGTCCGCTGCGGTTGATCTTGCCCCAGCTGCTGAAAATATCGTGGGCGGCGAAGCTGGCGCCGGCCTTGACGCCGTTGAGCTGATGGTTGTGCTGGCCCGTGGCCAGAGCACCCTTGCTCATGTCCATATTGAGAACCTGGCCCGCGCCGGCCAGCTTGGCCACGACCGAGAACGCGCAGGTGTAGGCAAACAGATTGAGCACCTTCATGCGCGCGGGCCGCTCATGGGCCAGCACCTGCCGGCGCACCCAGTCGCGGCCGGCAGCCATGTCGAGGAACAGGCCGTGGTTCTGCCCGCGTGCGATGTGGATCAGATAGCGGGCGCCGTTTTCTGTGACCACATGAGGCTCGGGCAGCTCGCCGGCCATGACGCGGGTTTCGACCTTGCCGCCGCTCTCACGGCTCTGGAAGGCCCAGGTCAGAGGCTGGCCTGCCGGGGCGATCTGCTGCCAGCGCTGCTCCAGGGCCTGACCGATCTGGCTCAGCTGAATTTCCTCCATGGGGGCAAAGCTGGTCAGCACGATGACGGGCGCAAAAGCATCCAGCGAGATCTGCTCGCAGCCCGGATACCGCCCGCCGCGGCCATGAAAGATGCGCTGGGCATCGGTGGGGAAGGGCATCTGGGCAATGGCGGCTAGCAGGGCTTGCATGGAGAGAGAACAGTCACACGGTCAAACAAGCCGCCAGTGTAGGCATTGCAGCGAGCTCCGGTGGCCAGGGCGGCACATGCCCCTTGCAATAGTTGGCGGCCCGGGCCGCCGCAAATGGCCTTGGGGTTTGCGCCGACCGTGGCTGTTCACTCAGTGGTAGATGCGCCGCACATCGAAAAAACAGCTTTCGGTGCCGCCAATGCCTTGCAGGCCGGCTTCGGCAGCGGCGCGGGCCGCTTTCATCCAGCGCTGGAAGGTGAGCTTGGCGTCGTCGGTGATCTCTTCGGGCGGGGTGTCTTCCAGGCCTTGCACCAGAGACAGTGCTTCGCCGACCTGTTCCTCTCCGCCGAGCTGGCGTGCCAGTACGCGGGCATAGCGTGCCTCGGCTTGATGGCGCTTGTCCTCGGGAAGCTCGGGGTAGTCGCAAAGAGAGACGGTGAAATGGGCTTCTTGCATGTCCGTATATCCACAGTGTTTTGACTGTTTAAATATACAGTAATTAACTGTTTTTTCATCCAGTCTGTGAAAATATTTTGCGGCAGCCGATGGACTGCGTTTTGTAGACTGTGGACATGAGTCACGCTGCTTCATTGCCTTTCCCCGGGCATGCCCTGTTTGTCACGCGCATCGGTGCATGCGGGCTGGCTTGGAATGCCAGTGCCATCTGCGCCGTGCAACTGCCAGAGGCCAGCTGGGGCGAGACCCGGGAGCGCATGTTGCTGGGCCTGTCAAAACGCCATGCGCTGCAGCCGCAGCGCGGGCCTGCGGCCTATGGCGCCGTGACCTCCATATCCGCTGTTCCGGGCTTTGCCGTGCAGGCCATGGCAGGGGTTCAGTGTTTGCTGGCCGGAGTGCATGCGCAGATCGAGCCGGGCTGGGCGCAGCCCGGCGCGGAGGCCGCGGCTTTCGGCGTGCTGGGCGATATGCGGCAGGCCTTCGCGCGTGAGTTGGGCGACGGTCTGCCCGATCTGCAGCAGATTGCGCTCGACGAATTTGCCGTCCCTGCATTTCACAGCCGGGTCTATGCCTTCACGCGCGCGCTGGCACCGGGCCGAACCAGCACCTATGGAGAAGTTGCCGCAGCGCTGGGTGAAACCGGTGCGGCGCGCGCCGTGGGCCAGGCGCTGGGAGCCAATCCATTTGCACCGATTGTTCCCTGTCATCGCGTGCTGGCGGCGGGGCGGGCACCGGGCGGTTTTTCGGGAGGTCAGGGCGCTTTGACCAAGCTGCGCATGCTGGAGATCGAAGGCGGTGCCTGGGGCGGTACGCAGTCGCTGTTTGCCGATTGATGTCGATTGAAGGCGCCGGACGCGCTTCGCCTTGCTGCTGCCGGCAGACCCTGCAAGCCGCGCCAGCATGGGCTCTGCCACCTGCGGGACAGCGCCGACACGCAGGTGACAACACCGGGCCTGAGGCGCCCGCACAATTCATGCAGCTTTTGACGGGCAGGCCTTGCAAGGCACTGCGCACCCGGTTTGAACCTTGAAAACAAAAAGGAGACATGAGAATGACACGTACGGTGCAGCAACTTTTCGATCTCTCGGGCAAGACGGCCCTGGTGACCGGCGGCTCGCGTGGCCTGGGTCTGCAGATGGCGCATGCGCTGGGCGAGGCAGGCGCGAAGATTTTGCTGAGCTCGCGCAAGGCCAAGGATCTGGAAGAGGCCGCAGCCGAGCTCGAGGCCGCAGGCATAGAGGCCGACTGGATTGCCGCCGACTGCTCGGACGAGGCCGACATCGCCCGTCTGGCCAAGGAAGCCGTGCAGCGCCTCGGCCATGTGGACATTCTGATCAACAATGCCGGAGCCAGCTGGGG
This sequence comes from Comamonas thiooxydans, assembly GCF_002157685.2. Lineage (NCBI taxonomy): Bacteria > Pseudomonadati > Pseudomonadota > Betaproteobacteria > Burkholderiales > Comamonadaceae > Comamonas > Comamonas thiooxydans. The sequence goes on along the minus strand of NZ_AP026738.1, from coordinate 3,367,153 downwards.
TGCTCCGGCCGAGGATCACCCGACAGCGGCCTGGGACAAGGTGATGAATCTGAATGTGCGCGGTTATTTTCTGCTGAGCCAGCAGATCGCCCGCCTGTCCATGCTGGAGCGCAAGAGCGGCCGCATCATCAATCTGGCCTCGATCGCCGGCCTGGGCGGCAATCCCACGGGCATGAAGACCATTGCCTACAACACCTCCAAGGGCGCAGTCATCAATTTCACGCGCGCTCTGGCCGGCGAGTGGGGCGAGCACGGCATCACCGTCAACGCCATCTGCCCGGGCTTTTTCAAGACCAAGATGGCGGCCGTGCTGATCGAGACACTGGGCGAGGACGAAATGCGCTCCCATGCCCCGCTGCGCCGCCTGGGCGACGATGAGGATCTCAAGGGGCTGACGCTACTCTACGCCAGCGACGCCGGCAAGCACATCACGGGCCAGTGGATGGCCGTGGATGGCGGCGTGAGCGCTCTGGTCGGCGGTTGATAGTGGCGGATGAAGGGTGAGTCCTGTTTTTGTGCGGCGCAGCATTCTGAGGCTGTCCGCCGCGCTTACATTCACGGTTCAGCTGCTGCGGTCTGCGGCGCATCACTCTTCTGAAAGGTTTCGCGGTGTTGTCATTTGGTCCTGAAATTCCCTTTGTGCATGAGCTGGGCTTCACCCTCCACAAGATGGAGAACGGTGAGTCCGAGCTGCACTTCACACCGCGTCCCGAACATCTGAATTCCTTCGGCATCACCCATGGCGGGGCCTCGATGACGCTGATGGATGTAACCATGGCCGTGGCTGCGCGCAGCGTGGATTTCGATCTGGGCGTGGTCACCATCGAGATGAAAACCTCGTTCATGCAGGCGGCCAACGGCCCGCTGGTGGGCAAGGGCGTGCTGCTGCATCGCACCGGCACCATGGCTTTTACCGAAGGCCGCATCTACGATGCACAGGGCCGACTCTGCGTCCATGCCACGGGCACCTTCAAGTACATGAAGCGCAGGCCTGCGGCCGAAGGCGGATTGCAAGCCCTGCCCACGGATTGAGTACGGATCGGTTGCTCTGTTTTTATGAGCGGCTGTCGCTTTCCCTATTGTTGTTTTGTGTGCTATCAGCTTCAAGTGCGAGGTATATCAAGCGCTTGCAGCTATGAAATCTGAAGTTCAAACAGGAGACGAAACATGACGGTCAATCAGCAAATCCTTCTGGACAACCGCCCCCAGGGCGAGGCGGTTGAGAGCAATTTCAAGCTGGTGCAGTCGCCGCTGCCAGCCGTGGGCGAGGGCCAGGTGCTGGTGCGCCACCACTATCTGAGCCTGGACCCTTACATGCGCGGCCGCATGAACGACTCCAAGAGCTATGCCCAGCCTCAGCCACTGGGCGAGGTCATGCAGGGCGGCACGGTGGGCGAGATTGTCGAGAGCCGCCACCCCAAGTTCAAGGCCGGAGACAAGGTGGTCGGCATGGGCGGATGGCAGGAATACTCGCTGCTTGACCCCAGCGTGCCCGGAGCACTGCGCAAGGTCGACACCACCCATGTGCCGCTGTCCTACTATCTGGGCGCCGTGGGCATGCCGGGCGTGACGGCCTGGTATGGCCTGGTCAAGATCATCAATCCCAAGGCTGGTGAAACCATGGTCGTCAGCGCTGCCACCGGTGCCGTGGGCAGCGCCTTTGTGGCGCTGGCCAAGGCGCGTGGCTGCCGCGTGGTGGGCATTGCGGGTGGTGCCGAGAAATGCCGCTACGCCGTGCATGAGCTGGGCTTTGATGCCTGCATCGATTACCGCGAGCACCCCGATGTCAAGACCATGGCCAAGGCCTTGAAGGATGCTTGCCCCAATGGTATCGACGGCTATTTCGAGAACGTGGGCGGCTATATCTTCGATGCCGTGCTGCTGCGCACCAATGCCTTTGCACGCGTGGCCCTGTGCGGAATGATTGCCGGCTATGACGGCCAGCCCCTGCCGCTGGCCAACCCGGCGTTGCTGCTGGTCAACCGCATCAAGCTCGAAGGTTTTATCGTCAGCGAGCACATGGAAGTCTGGGGCGAGGCCCTGACCGAGCTGGGCGGCCTGGTGGCAGCCGGCAAGCTCAAGCCGCGCGAGACGATTTCCCAAGGTCTGGCCTCGGCACCCGGCGCGTTTCTGGGCCTGCTCAAGGGCAAGAACTTCGGCAAGCAGCTGGTGAAGTTGGTTTAACCCCCCTGAGGCGCTGCGTGCCTTCCCCTAGCCGGGCGCCCCCTTTCTCTACGCGCTGCGCGCTAGGGAAGGGGGACGACAGCCTCGCTGCGGGGCGGCGCGGCCGGCATAGGCCCTTGCTTGCTGTCCCTTGGTTGCGCCGCGCCGGTTTCGAGTGAGGCGACGCATCCGAGCTGCATCCAAATACATACGGAGACAAGAATGATCACGAATTTCGCGGGAAAGACGGCGGTTCTGACGGGGGCCGGCTCGGGCTTCGGGCTGGAGTGCGCGCGCATCGGAGCTGCCAGAGGCATGAATCTGGTGCTGGTCGATGTGCAGCAGGAGGCGCTGGACAAGGCCGAGGCCGAGCTCAAGGCCGCCGGTGCCAAGGTGCTGGCGCGCAAGGTTGATGTCTCGGATGCGGCGCAGATGGAAAGACTGGCTGCCGAAGTCAAGGAAACCTTTGGTGCGCCGCACTTTGTCTTCAACAACGCGGGCGTTGGCGCGGGCGGCCTGGTCTGGGAAAACACTGTTGCCGACTGGCAATGGGTGCTGGGCGTCAATGTCTGGGGCGTGATCCATGGCGTGCGTCTGTTCACGCCCATGATGCTGGAGGCCGCCAAGGCCGATCCCGCCTATGAAGGTCATATCGTCAACACTGCCAGCATGGCGGGTCTGCTGGCGCCGCCGAACATGGGCATCTACAACGTCAGCAAGCACGCGGTGGTGTCGCTGACCGAGACGCTGTACCAGGATCTGGCCCTGGTCTCGGACCAGGTCAGCGCCAGTCTGCTCTGCCCCTTCTTCGTGCCCACGGGCATAGGTCACAGCGAGCGCAATCGTCCCCAGGGCCTGGAGGCGCAGCCTTTGACGGCCAGCCAGAAGATAGGCCAGGCCATGACCGACAAGGCCGTGGGCTCGGGCAAGGTCACGGCGACCGAGGTGGCGCAGAAGGTGTTCGATGCCATGGCCTCGGGCCAGTTTTATATCTACAGCCATCCGCAGGCCTTGGGCTCGGTGCAGGTGCGCCTGGAAGATGTGGTTCAGGGCCGCAACCCCACGGATCCGTTTGCGCACAAGCCCGAACTGGGCGTGAGCCTCAAGGCAGCGCTGCGCGCCGGCTGAGCGTGCGTGAGGGGGGTGAAAAAGCCTTGCCGAAGCGGCAAGGCTTTTTTCATGGTGCGGCCGGAGCCTGAATACCGAGCTCGGCCTCGGTGGCAGGGCGCACCAGGCGCAGCAGCAAGGCATTGCCCTTGCCCATATCGGGCACGGCCTGCAGAGTCTCGGTGTTGACCGCCCAGGCCTGCTGGGCCGAGAGGCCGGAGAGGCTGCTGGATTTGTCCACCTGGGCGTAGTTGTAGGTGTTCAGGCGCTGGGCATTCACGGCAGCCGTACCCGTCCAGTGCCAGTCGCGTGGCGCATTGGGAAAGAGTTCCGGGTTCAGACCCTGGGGCTTGCTGCTGCGGTCCAGCAGGCGCTTGAGTTCATTGACGCGCGGCAGGCGCCAGCGCAGATTTTCGGCCTTGCTGCGCTCTGCGGCATGGGTCATGGCCTGCTTGTAGCTGAAGACCTCGGCCTGGCCGCTGCAAGCCTTGCCATTCCAGCTCATGCCCTCGGCGCAGCGCGGCCAGGCCAGCCTGGCGCGCGTGTCTATCACCATGTTTCCATCCGGCGAGAGCTGAAAGGCCGGGGCAGCGGGCGCGGGCTGCGCACCGGTAGGTCCAGCCGCCAAGCATAGCGATAGCGCGGCGAGTGTGATGGGCAGCGAAAAGGGCAGACGTGGGAAGGAGCTTGCAGCAGTCACGGCGAGAGCAGGGAAGGGTAGTTGAGCCCATTGTGCTTGTCGTCCATGCGGTCATGGCTTGGATGACCGGGTCTAAAGCCTCGTAATTGAGGGCTTAGGCACAGGCAGTGCGAGGCTGACCGGCGTGAGCCTGCACCGCCATGCAGGAAACCGGCGCTTGTTCAGCACATAAATCAAGTTACCACGACAATCACACCCCTATGCAAGCTTCTGTTTCCCTGCGTCTGGTTCTGATCCTGGGCCTGTTGTCGGCCATCGGGCCTTTCGCCATCGATATGTATCTGCCGGCCTTGCCCCAGATCGGCGCCAGCCTGGATGCCCAGGTCGGGGCCGTGCAGGCCAGTCTGACCGCGTTCTTTCTCTCCATTGGTATGGGCCAGCTGCTCTATGGGCCGGTCTCCGACATGCTGGGCCGCAAGCCGCCGCTGTACTTTGGTCTGACGGTCTTTGCCGCCGCCAGCGTGGGATGTGCGCTGGCTCCCAATATCGAGACCCTGGTGGCGTTTCGCTTTGTGCAGGGCCTGGGCGCTGCGGCCTGCATGGCCGTGCCGCGTGCCGTGGTGCGCGATCTGCATACCGGCCACGCGGCCGCACGCATGATGTCGCTGCTGATGCTGGTGTTCAGCGTCTCGCCGATTCTGGCGCCCCTGGCCGGCAGCGGCGTGATTGCCCTGGCCGGCTGGCGTGCCGTGTTCTGGGTGGTGGCGGCCGCAGCCGTGCTGGGCCTGGTTGCCACGTGGCGCGGCGTGGAGGAGACCCGCACCGCCGAGGCGCGGCTGGACAGCAGTCTGGGCGGCGCACTCAAGGCCTATCTGATCCTGCTGCGTGACTGGCATTACCTGGGCCTGGTGTTCATCGGCGGCTGCGCCATGGCGGGCTTTTTTGTCTACCTGGCGGGCTCGCCCTTTGTGCTCATCAACTACTACGGTCTCTCATCCACCCAGTACAGCATGGCGTTCGCGCTGAACTCCATCGCCTTCATCGGTGCGGCGCAGCTGACGGGGCGGCTGGGCCAGCGCTTTGGTCTGGTCAATGTGGTCAAGGCCGCGGCTTCTGCCTCGGGCCTGACCATGGCCGCATTGCTGGTCTATTACCTGCTGGGCGGCGAGCAGCTGACGGTGCTGATCGTGCTGTACTTCATCGCCAGTGCCTTCATGGGCCTGGTGATTCCCACGACCTCGGTGCTGGCCCTGGAAGAGCATGGCGAGATTGCCGGTACGGCCTCGGCCTTGCTGGGCACGCTGCAGATGCTGAGCGGCGCGGCGGCCATGCAGATCGTGGGGCATTTTTCCAACGGCAAGCCCCTGCCCATGGTGGTCGGTATGGCGACCGGAGCCCTGGTGGGCGTGACGCTGACCTGGATCACGCTGGGCCGTGTGCACCGAGTCGCCCATGACTGAAAGCACTGCTCAAGCCTCCCCTGCCTACGACGGCCTGCCTGACGGTGCGCGTGGCCGCGCCATGCTGGTCATCATTCTGGGTCTGACGCTGTCGGTGCTGGACAGCAGCATCGTCAATCTGGCCTTGCCCGCCATTGCGCGCGAGCTGCAGGCCAGCTCGGCCCTGACGCTATGGGTGGTCAACGCCTATCAGCTGGCCGGCCTGGTGCTGCTGCTGCCGCTGGCAGCCCTGGGCGAGCGCCTGGGTTATCGGCGCATCTATCTGCTCGGTATGACGGTGTTTGTCATTGCCTCGGTGGCGGCCACGCTGGCCAGCTCGCTGAGCACGCTGATTGCGGCGCGCGTGTTTCAAGGCATGGGTGCGGCCGGCATCATGAGCGTCAATGCGGCGCTGGTGCGGCTGACCTATCCCCGTGCCATGCTGGGGCGCGGCATGGCCATCAACTCGCTGGTGGTGGCGACCTCGTCCATGGCCGGGCCTTCGGTGGCCGCAGCCATCCTGTCGGTCGCCAGCTGGCCCTGGCTGTTTGCCATCAATGTGCCGCTGGGCCTGATGACCTTGTGGATGGGGCGCAAGGCGTTGCCGGCCAACCCCGTGGTGCGCAAGGATGGCGAGCCGATAGCGGCGCTTGACGTATTGCTCAATATTCTGATGTTCACCCTGCTTTTTCTGGGCGGTGAGCAACTGGGCGTGCGCATGGGGCAGGATCAGGGCGCCGCGGGCAGCTCGCTGATGCCTTCGGGCTGGTGGCTGCTGGGCGCCGGGCTGGTGGTCGGCTACGTCTATCTGCGCCGCCAGTGGCACAAGGCAGCTCCGCTGTTCCCTGTCGATCTGATGCGCATTCCCGTGTTCCGGCTGTCGATGTGCGGCTCGGTCTCTGCCTTCTGCGCGCAGATGCTGTCCTATCTGGCCCTGCCGTTCCTGCTGCTGGAGGCGCGCGGTCTGTCACCCATGGAGGCCGGCATGCTGATCACGGCCTGGCCGCTGGCCACCGTGCTGACGGCTCCGGTGGCCGGGCGCCTGATCGGCAAGTATCCCGACGGACTGCTGGGCGGCATCGGCATGGCCATGTTTGCCTGCGGACTGTGGCTGCTGGCGGCCATGCCGGTCGATGTGGCGCACTGGGACATGGTCTGGCGCATGCTGCTGGCGGGCAGTGGCTTCGCGCTCTACCAGTCTCCCAACAATCACACCATCGTCACCTCGGCCCCCATGTCGCGCAGCGGTGCAGCGGGCGGCATGCTGAGTTCTGCCCGCATGACCGGGCAGACGCTGGGTGCTGTGGTGCTGGCCACCATCTTTGCCATCTCGGGCGGGCATGGTGGCAATGCTGAACTGCTGGCGCTGGCTGTGGCCGGCGGTTTTGCAGCGCTGGCCGGAGTTTTCAGCATCTTGCGCGTACGCCCGGGCAAGTCGCAGCATTGATTTGGCAGCAAAAGCGGCTTCTGTCCTGATATTGAGAGCGCAGCCAGTTGCCGATTTCGGGGTTTTGCGGGCTCTGGCTCTAGTCCGTTATGACGAGGAGCCTTGCTGCCAAGGTTTTCTACAGTGATGTCACCAAGCCGATGGAGCAGCATGTCTTGCATGCCTGTGTGACAGAGGAATGGCAAGCGGGTGATTGCCGGCATGTCATCGCGCTCCCGGCTGCTTTACATTTTATTAATATTGTCGGCGCACAATGTTGACAAGTTCCTTAGTTCAGACCGTTCCACGTATGAAGATTGACCAGCCCGCTTCGCCGAGACCGCGCCGAGAGGCGCATTTTTCTTGCCTCCCCGGGGCAGGCCGGCAGGGTCTTCGCCAGCAGCGCTGGACGCTGGCTGTGGGCGCCATGCTGATCGCTGCAGCGCTGGCGGGATGCTCCAAGCCCGAGGCGGAGCAAAAAGGCCCGCCCAAGTCCGAGCCCAAGGTCGGCGTTGTTACCTTGCAGTCGCAAAGTCAGCAGCTGGATGCCAGCCTGCCGGGGCGCACCCGTGCCTTCATGACGGCCGAAGTGCGCCCCCAGGTCTCGGGCATCATTCAGCAGCGCCTGTTCACCGAAGGTGCTCTGGTCAAACAGGGCCAGCAGCTCTATCAGATCGACGCCGCATCGTTGAAGGCTGCCGAGGCCAGCGCCGCGGCCGCCGTGGCCAAGGCCGAAGCCAGCCAGCGCACGCTGGCGGCAACGGCGCGGCGCAATGCCGAGCTGGTCAAGATCGACGCGATCAGCAAGCAGGCCTTCGACGAAAGCCAGGCGGCGGCGGCTCAGTCCGCATCGGATGTAGCCGTGGCCAAGGCGAATCTGGAAACCGCACGCATCAATCTCAAGTACAGCCGAATCGAAGCCCCTATCGGCGGCCGCATCGCACTGTCTGCCGTCACGCCCGGTGCGCTGGTCACGGCCAATCAGGCCACGGCGCTCACTACCATCGTGCGGCTGGACCCCATGTATGTGGACTTCACCCAGTCCAGCACCGATCTGATGCAGCTCAAGCGCGATCTGGATTCCGGCCGCTACCAGAAGGTGGAAGGCAACAAGATTCCCGTGCGCATCCAGCTCGACGACGGCAGCGACTACCCGCATCAGGGCAAGCTGGCCTTTGCGGGCGTGATCGTCAACGACACCACCGGCACGCTGACCCTGCGCGCCGAGGTGCCCAATCCCGACGGCATGCTCATGCCCGGCATGTATGTGAAGGCCTTGCTGCCGACGGCTCTGGCGCCCGATGCCTTGCTGGTGCCGCAGCAGTCGGTGACCCGCGATCTGACCGGCCGTGCCAATGTCATGGTCGTCAAGGACGGCGATGTGGTTGAAAAGCGGGATGTGGAACTGGATCGTGCCGTGGGCGCTTTCTGGTTGCTCAAGACGGGCCTGAATGCCGGCGAGCGTGTGATGGTGGATGGCTTTCAGCGCATCAAGCCCGGCGACAAGGTCCAGGCCATGGAAGTGGATCTGAAGGCCAAGGCCGAGCGCAAGAGCCAGCGGGGCGAGCCGCCCGTGCAGGCCGCTGCCGATGCACCTGCCAAGAAGTAAGCAAGGCAGGCGACACACATGGCTCAGTTCTTCATCAACCGGCCCATCTTTGCGTGGGTCATCGCCATCATCATCATGCTGGCCGGGGCTTTGTCGATCAAGCTGCTGCCGCTGGAGCAGTACCCCGAGATCGCTCCACCCCGCGTGACCATCGGCGCCCAGTACACGGGTGCTTCGGCCGAGACGGTCGAAAACTCGGTGACGCAGATCATCGAGCAGCAGATCAAGGGCATCGACAACATGCTCTATATGAGCTCGACCAGCAATGCCTCCGGTCAGGCTCGCATTACCCTGACCTTTGCTCCGGGCACCAATGTCGACGTGGCGCAGGTGCAGGTGCAAAACAAGATTCAGGGCGCGGTCAACCGCCTGCCGGACTCCGTGAAGACGCGCGGCGTCTTCATCAACAAGGGCGGCCAGGATTTTCTGGTCACCTACAGCTTTTATTCCCCCGATGAGGATGTGACCGCCGTGGACATCGGCGATTACATCAACAGCAATCTGGTGGACATCATCGGTCGCATCGAAGGCGTCGGCGACATCAACGTCTTCGGCACGCCGTACGCGATGCGCATCTGGATGGACCCCGCCAAGATGGAGAAATACGGGCTGATTCCCTCCGATCTGAGCAGCGCGCTCAACGCGCAGAATGCCCAGGTCTCGGCGGGTCAGCTGGGGGCCTTGCCTGCGGTGCAGAACCAGCAGCTGAACGCGACCATTACGGCGCGTACCAAGCTCAAGACCGTGGAGCAGTTCGAGGACATCGTGCTCAAGTCTTCGAATGACGGCTCTGTCGTCACCATCAAGGACGTGGCCCGGGTGGAACTGGGGGCCGACAATCTGTCCATTCAGGCCAAGCTCAATGGCATGCCGGGCGCAGGCATGGGCATTATCCTGGCCGATGGTGCCAACGCCATGGCGGTGTCGGATGCAGTGGCGGCCAAGCTGGCCGAGCTCAAGCCCTTCTTCCCCAATCAGATCGACTATTTCGTGAGCTCGGACTCCACGCCCTTTGTGCGGGCATCGATCAGCGAAGTGGTGCATGCGCTGGGCGAGGCCATGGTGCTGGTGGTGATCGTGATGTTCGTGTTCCTGCAGAACTTCCGTGCCACGCTGATCCCCGCCATTGCCGTGCCGGTCGTGCTGCTGGGCACCTTCGGCGTGCTGTCCGTCGCGGGCTTCTCCATCAATACCCTGACCATGTTCGCCATGGTGCTGGCCATCGGCCTGCTGGTGGACGATGCCATCGTGGTGGTCGAGAACGTGGAGCGGGTGATGCACGAGACGGGCAAGTCTCCCAAGGAGGCAACGCGCCAGTCCATGAAGGAGATCACGCCCGCGCTGGTCGGCATCGGGGTCACGCTGTCGGCGGTGTTCGTGCCCATGGCCTTCTTTGGCGGCTCGACCGGCGTGATCTATCGCCAGTTCTCCATCACCATCGTGGCGGCCATGGCGCTGTCCGTGTTCGTAGCCCTGACGCTGACACCGGCGCTGTGTGCGACGCTTCTCAAGGCACCGGATCGCAGCCATGGCGACGGCCATGAGCGAGCCATACGCTCCGGAGTGCTGGGCATCAACGACCGGTTCTTCCGCTGGTTCAATCGTAATTTCGATGCCGCGGCCAATCGTTACCAGGGCACGGTGGCGTTCAGCCTGGGTCGGGCCAAGCGCATGATGCTGATCTTCCTGGCCGTGCTGGCCGCGGTCTGGCTGCTGATGGCCAAGCTGCCCACCTCGTTTCTGCCCGATGAGGACCAGGGCTTTGTCTATGTCAACGTCAATCTGCCTTCCGGCGCTTCGGACGCCCGTCTGCAGGAAGTGCTGGACCAGGTGCGCGAGTACCTGGCCAAGCAGCCGGATGTGATCAGCTTCAACCAGGTTTCCGGTCTCAACGGCGACCAGAGTTCGGCGCGCGGCTTCATTCGTCTGAAACCCTGGAGCATGCGTCCGCTGCCTTCGCAATCGGCCGCAGCCATTGCGAACAAGGCGACCAGGGAGCTGGCCAGCATCCGCGATGCACGCGTGCAGGTGGTGCTGCCACCGGCAGTGCGCGGCCTGGGTTCGAGTTCGGGCTACAACTTCATGATCAAGGACATCAATGGCGTCGGCCACGAGGCCTTGCTTGCCGCGCGTGATCAGGTGCTTGGCGAAATGCGCGCCAACAATCTGCTGACGGCCGTGCGCACGACCAATCTGGAAGATGCCAGCGAGCTGCGCGTGGATGTGGATGACCGCAAGGCTGCCGCGCTGGGGCTGGCGTACAGCGACATCAACAGCGTGCTCTCCAGCGCCATGGGTGGCACCTATGTGAACGACTTCTTGAACAATGGTCGCGTCAAGCGTGTCTACATCATGGGCGATGCCCAGTACCGCATGCTGCCCACCGATATTGCCAAATGGACGGTGCGCAACAACAAGGGCGAGATGGTGCCGTTTGGCGCTTTCTCCAGAACCTACTGGGCCTATGGCTCGCCTCAGCTGCTGCGGTACAACGGCAGCCCGGCCTATGAGTTCGAAGGCCGTGCCGCAGCCGGCATCAGCTCGGGTACCGCCATGCAGACGGTGGAAGACATCTTGAAGAAGCTGCCCAATGGCATCTCCTACGAATGGACGGGGGCGTCCTTGCAGGAGCGCCAGTCCGGTGCGCAGGCGCCCATGCTGTATGCCATCTCGATTCTGTTCGTCTTCCTGTGCCTGGCCGCACTGTATGAAAGCTGGACGGTGCCGCTGTCGGTGATGCTGGCCGTGCCGCTGGGCGTGGTGGGCGCGCTGCTGGCGACCTATACGCGTGGCCTGACCAACGACGTGTACTTCCAGGTCGGCCTGCTCACCACCGTGGGTCTTGCGGCAAAGAACGCGATCCTGATCGTGGAGTTTGCAGTGCAGCTGCAGGAGCAGGGCAAGAAGCTGTTCGACGCCACGGTGGAAGCCGTGCGTCTGCGTCTGCGTCCCATCCTGATGACTTCTCTGGCCTTCGGTTTCGGCGTGATTCCGCTGGCCATCGGCACCGGCGCTGGCGCCGGTGGTCGCAATGCCATCGGCACGGCCGTGCTGGGCGGCATGGTGGCATCGACGGTGCTGGGTATCTTCCTCGTGCCGGTGTTCTTCCTGCTGGTGCGCAGCTGGTTCAAGAGCCGCTCGCGCAGCGATGAGACGGCTGACGTCAACAAGGAGAGCGCAGCATGAGGCGCCCGAGCATGAGATTTTCGACCATGGCGGCCGCCGCAGTGACGGCCTTGCTGGCGGGCTGCAATCTGGCCCCGGCCTATAAAACGCCTGATCTGGCCGTGCCCGAGACCGTGTCCGGCAACGCCTTGCCGGCCCAGGCCAGCGAGGCGGCGCTGCAGCAGGCCCAGGCGCTGCAATGGTTGCAGTCCCCCCAGTTGCGCGAGGTGGTGGCGCTGGCGCTGAGCAACAATCGCGATCTGCGCGTCGCGCTGGAAAACATCGAGAAGGCCCGGGCCCAGTACGGCATCACGAGAGCCGATCTGCTGCCGGGCATCACGGCCCAGGCACAGAGCAATCGCACGCGCACCGCAGGGGATCTGACGACGGCAGGGCGCTCCAGCGTCAGCGAGCAATACACGGCCCAGTTGGGCTTCGCCAGCTACGAGCTGGACCTGTGGGGGCGCATCCGCAATCTGAGCGAAGCCTCGTTGCAGCAGTTTCTGCAAAGCCAGGACAACCGGCGCAATGTGCAAATCGGTCTGGTGGCCGATGTCGCCAATGCCTGGCTGACGCTGGCGGCCGATCAGGCGCGTCTGCAGCTGGCCAGGGACACGCTGGACAGCCGCATCAAGGCTTTTGAGCTGACGCGGCGCATGCATGAGCTGGGCTCGACCTCCGGTTTGGTGCTGGCACAGAACCAGACCACGGTCGATACGGCACGCGGTGACGTGGCCAGCTACACCTCCCAGGTCGACAGGGATCGCAATGCCCTGCAACTGCTGGTAGGCGGTCCGGTGCCTGCACAGCTGCTGCCCAATGCCCAGACCCTGACGAGCGCGACAGACACGGCGGCGCTCAAGGTCGTTCCCGTACCTCTGCCCTCATCGGTGCTGCTCAAGCGTCCGGATGTGCAGGCGGCGGAGCGCAATCTGCAGGCCATGAATGCCAATATCGGCGCTGCAAGGGCGGCGCTTTTTCCCAGCATCACGCTCACCGGCAGTGTCGGTACCGGCAGCAATGAGCTGGACCGTCTGTTCGGCAACAACAACGGCACCTGGAGTTTCATCCCTCTGGTCAAGCTGCCGATTTTTGATGGCGGCCGCAACCGCGCCAATGTACAGGTGGCCGAAAGCAATCAGCGCATTGCGCTGAGTCAGTACGAGAAGTCAGTGCAAACCGCCTTCAAGGAGGTGGCGGATGTGCTGGCCGACCGCGCCCAGTGGGATGAGCGGCTGGCCGCCCAGACCAGCATGGTGGCCAATACCCAAAAAGCCTTCGATTTGTCGAATGCTCGCTTCAAGGCCGGTGTGGACAACTATCTGACGGTGCTGGATGCGCAGCGCAGCCTCTATACCGCGCAGCAGACCCTGATAGGCCTGCGCCTGTCGGAGCAGCTCAACCGCGTGACCCTGTGGAAGGCACTGGGCGGGGAAGAGGCCGCACAGCAGGGGTGATGGGTGAGCTGTCGCTCCATAGAAAAAGCCGCAGCCTGAAAGGCTGCGGCTTTTTTGATAGCTGCTAACGCTTTACCAGAAAGCGATTGAGCGGGATTTCATTGAAATTTCGGCGCGCCAACACTCAAGGTCAAGGCATCTTGAACAGCAAGGTCACCTGGAGCCGGAACAGGGTTCCGGCATTCATGGGCACTTCGGGATGGATGACGGTGTTGTTCATCATGGCCAACCACAGCGGTGCAAGCAGCAATTCCGGGTGTTGAACCAGCTCCGGAGCCTTGAGTTCGCCGCGTTTGGCGGCCAGCTGCGCGAGCCGGGTGAAATGCTCGAGCAAGGCATCGTGCACGTAGCGACGATACATCTGCGCCAGCAGTGGAAACTCCAGGCCTTCGGCGACGACCAGCCTGGCCGTGGCGGAGCGGCCGCTGCTGTCGATGACCTCTGCCGCGGCGCCCACGGTGCGCAGCAGATACTCTCCCACGGATTCATGCTCGTGCATGGGGCTGGACTGCAAGGCCACGGCTGCCGAAGCGATATGTGTCTGGATGACGGCTTCGAACAGGGCTTCCTTGCTGTCGAAATAGCGAAACAGCGTGACCTTGGACAGTCCTGCGCGCTGTGCAACCGAAGCCGTGGTGCCACGCGCATAGCCGTGTTCCAGAAATTCTGCAAACGCGGCCGCCACGATGGAGCGGCGTGTGGCCTGGGTCTTTTGCGGACTGGGGCCGCGTGGCGTGCGCTTGGGACGTGCGGTGTCTGGTTCAATCATGGACGCAAGAACTGGTGAAGTCGCAGACTATGCCTGCTTGGGAGCGCGCATCAGGGAAAAGCATGCGCGAGCAATGATGGCACATTTATACAACCCGATTCGAAGGCTCCATTCTTGCCTTTGTATGGAGCCTATCCTGCCCGGAATGATGCGGGCAAACCCTTGTTTTTCTAAAAAATGCCCAATGCCAGCCCCGTGGCCAGTGATTGGCCCAATTCTTCGCAGCGCTGCAAATCGGCGGCCGGAATCTGTTTGGGGGCGAGTATGGCCTCCGGCGTCTGGGCATGGGTGCAGATGATGAGCGGTTCTGCCACGGCCTTCAGGCGCCAGCCGGTGGCAATGCGTTCCATCTGCCTTGCTGCGTTATGACCGTCGCTGCCGGCGCAGACCAAGCTGGCATAGGGGCGGCCCTGTATCCGATCGAGCACGCCGTAATAGCTTCGATCGAAGAAGTCCTTCATCAGACCGCTGATGGCGGCCAGATTCTCCGGCGTGGCAAACAGATAGCCCTGAGCTTGCAGCAGGTCTTGCGGGCCGGCCTGGGAGGCATGCAGCACGCGGACCTCGACGGATTCCTCCTGCCGGGCGCCGGTGCTGGCCGCTTCAACCATCTGGAGTGTACCGCCAGTCAGCGAGTGGTAGACGATCAGCAGAGTCGTGCGTTGTGACATGGTTGCTTTATTGCCGGTGGACAAACCGCAGGCGCTTGCAGGCAGGAATAACCGGGTAGAGCGCTGTGGTTCTGCTTGATTGTTGCTAAAAAGATACGGGTTGTCGTGGTTTGTGATGCGGCCTGAATGGGACTAAGCTCCGACAAATATTGACATTTGTCAATTTTGCGACCTGAGCTTGCTCTTGATTTTGCAGCGCTTTGTATTGGATATACAAGCTTATGCCTATGATTTGATCTAAATCTAGACGCAATCATGCCAAGGCTTTCAGGGTAATCACTTGGTGTGAATGTTCTTTGGATGTAGGTTTGCTCCTACAAACTATGTCGCTCCTCATGTTGGCTCATGGTGCCGCAGCCTTTGTTGCAAGGTGCCACTGTCGACTGGAGCTACCTCGCAACTCAGGAATCTTGTGTCTTTTGCATGTCGCAATTCGCAACTCAGCCAGTGATGAAAGTGCGTAAACCCTGGTTGGCGCTGCTGGCATTGGGTTTTGGAATTGCCTGCGGCAGTTTGGGGGGCTGGATGCTCCATCAACGCCAGGAGTCGCGCATGCAACAGCGCTTGCAGCTCAGTGCCGATATGGCGACGCGAGCTCTGGAGCAACGCCTGGGCAGCTATGACCGTCTGCTCGTCAGGCTCGCCGAGCAAATGGCTGGCAATGCGGATGCGGGCCAGCAGGTGTTTGCCCAGCATGCCCATGCTCTGCTCAGCCAGGATAATCTGGTGGGACTGCAGGCCCTGAGTCTGACCCGTGCAGTGACTGCGGAGCAGCACACCGATCTTGCGCGTGATTCACAGGCCTTCGAGGTTTCCTACGTCTGGCCGTTGATAGGCAACGAGGCACTGGCGGGAAGCAACGCGCGTCAGCCGGCGGCGGCATTTCAATCCTTGATGCAGGCGTGGAACTCTCGTCAGATGTCGATGTCGGCTCCATTTCGCTTTCTGCAACTGCCCGATAGCCCCAAGGGCGTGGTGTTGCGGGCTCCGTTGTGGGCTGCGGCAGAGGAGGGCGGCGGCGCCGCGATCGGGAAATCTTCCGGAAAGCCGCTCGGGACGCTCAATGCCCGGATCCGTCTGGGCGAATTTGCGAGGGGGCTGGTTCCGGCCAACCTCTACCCTCAGGTCGCCTTCAAGCTGGTGGATCTCAGTCCAGTCGACCCATCGCCAAAGGCCGGTGGGGACCACAAGAGACTGACCACGCCGCTGTCGATGCTTGCCGGTGGTTCGGAGATTTTGTTCACTGGCGCACTGTGGGCGGAGGCGGAAACCCATCCTGAATTTGCCTTGATCAAGCCGCTGGAGCGGCAGATACAGGTGTATGACCGCATCTGGTCGCTGCAGTTCAAGCCCGCGCTCAGCACTCAGAGAAGGTTTGAGAGGTATTTGCCCTGGCTGGTATTGGGCCTGGGTCTGCTGGCAGGGCTGGTGCTGGCTGCCTGGGTCTCGGGCTGGTGGCAAAGCCGCTGGAGCTGGAGCCGGCGCCTCAAGTTCAGTGCTCAGGCAAGGCAGGAGAGTGATGCGCGCTTTCATGCCATGTGCGAGCAGGCTGCCATGGGCGTGCTCGAGCTTGATATCGCCACGCGCAGCGTACTCAAGGTCAACCAGCATTTCTGTCAGTTGCTGGGCTATGAGGCCCAGGAAATTCACAGACGCAGCGTGCTGGAGCTGGTCATGCCCGAAGACCAGGCGCACTGTGCGCAACTGCTTGAAGGACTGGACTTGCAGCAGTTCCAGCACAGCGCGGGCGAATTCTGTCTGCGTTCCAAGGAGGGCGCGCCAGTCTGGGTTGAACTCAATGCGTTTCTGACCGGACGTCATGAATCGCGGCGCCTGCAGGTGCTGGTGCAGGACATCAGTGGGCGCAAGCGCCTTGAGCAGATGGAGCGGCTGGGTCATCAGCAGTTGCGCAATCTCATGCAAAGACTTCCGGTGGGTCTGGTCATGGAGGATCTGGATGGGCGCCTGGTCTACTGGAACGAAGAATTTCTGCGTCTGGCAGGTCATGGGGGCAAGCCCGGCGTATCAACCCAGCAGTGGTGGGAGCGCATGTTCCCCGATGCCGCCGAGCGTGAGCGCGTCATCCAGCGCTGGGAAGTCGCCAAGGCTCAGGCCCGCCGGACGTTGCAGCTGCGCCAATCCGAGCGTGTCGACGATGTGCAGGCTCAGTGGGACGAGCTCGCCACCGAGGCGTCGGCCTGCACGGTGTCTGCGCAGACATTGATGCTCAGGGGGGTAGACAGTCTGCGCCGCCCGGTCGCGGTCAGTGCCGTGTTACAAGCCGAAGGGTGCTTGATGGTGCTGCAGGATCAGAGCCAGCGCATGGCGGCCGAGCAGGAGGTCCGCCGTCTGGCCTTCTACGACGCCTTGACCGGCCTGCCCAACCGGCGCCTGCTGGCTGATCGGCTGCAACAGGCTCTGGCCGTGGCGCAACGCAAGGCCCATTTTGGTGGTGTGGTGCTGCTGGATATCGACAACTTCAAAGCCTTCAACGAGACCTATGGCCTGGATCAGGGCGATTTGCTGCTGCAGTCGATGAGTCAGCGTATCCGTGGTCTGCTTCCTTCAGGGGCCACGATTGCTCGTCAGGGCGGCGATGATTTTGTGCTGCTGATCGAGGACCTTGGCAGCGATTCCGTGGCGGCTGCCGCCAGGCTGGAGCAGCAGGCCGACCAGTGGCTGAGCCGCTTGCGTGAGCCCATAGAGATCGGCGGTATTCCGCGCTCCATCACCGTCAGCATGGGCCTGAGCCTGTTTGGCGAGCCAGAACTGACGGGTGAAGAAGTACAGCGCCGCGCTGAAATGGCCATGTACCAGGCCAAGAGCCAGGGGCGCAATGTCAGTTGCTTCTTCGACCCCCAGCTGCAATCGGCGCTGCAGGAGCGTCGTACGCTTGAGCAGGATATGCGTGCCGGTCTGCAGGCCGGTGAATTCGAGCTGTTCTATCAACCCCAGGTGGAGATGGGCAAGGTGATTGGCGCCGAAGGTCTGCTGCGCTGGAAGCATCCTGAGAAAGGCTTTGTCCCCCCTGCGCATTTCATTCCGCTGGCCGAGGAAACAGGCGTCATCCTGCCCCTGGGCGACTGGGTGCTGCAGGCCGCCTGCCGGCAACTGGCGAAATGGGCCAAGCACCCCCGTTATGCGCAACTGGTGCTCTCGGTCAACGTCAGTCCCAAGCAGTTCCATCAGAGCGGATTTGTCGAGCAGGTGCTCAAGGCGCTGGCCGAGCATGGAGCCGATGCGCGTCGGCTCAAGCTGGAGCTGACCGAAGGCATGCTGGTCTCCGATGTGGACGACACCATCGCCAAGATGATGCGTCTGAAGTCCTACGGCATCGGATTCTCGCTGGACGACTTTGGTACCGGCTATTCCTCGCTGTCCTATCTGAAAAGGCTGCCGCTGGACCAGCTCAAGATCGACCGCAGTTTTGTGCGTGACGTGCTGACCGATCCCAATGACGCAGCCATTGCCCGCACCATTGTGGCTCTGGCCAAGAGCCTGAGTCTGCATGTGATCGCCGAAGGCGTGGAGACCCAGGCGCAGTGCCGTTTTCTCGAAGGCATACGCTGTTATGCGTGGCAGGGGTATCTGATGAGCCCGCCCGTGCCGGTCAGCGAGTTCGAGAGCCTGGTCACCAATGGCAATGTGCCGGGATCTCCGACGCCGGCTCT
This sequence comes from Comamonas thiooxydans, assembly GCF_002157685.2. NCBI lineage: Bacteria > Pseudomonadati > Pseudomonadota > Betaproteobacteria > Burkholderiales > Comamonadaceae > Comamonas > Comamonas thiooxydans. The sequence continues at coordinate 3,349,036 of NZ_AP026738.1, read as the reverse complement.
CAGTCCGGTGTCCATGCGTTGAGGCGGTTCATGCTCTCTACAATGCCCGCATTTCGCTGTGTGAGAGATTGAATTGCCTGAAATCAAGACCCTGTTGCTATTTGTCCTGACCGCCGTGGCGGAGATTGTGGGCTGTTACCTGCCCTGGCTCTGGCTCAAGCAGGGCGGCAGCGCCTGGCTGCTGCTGCCCGCTGCGGTCAGTCTGGCCTTGTTTGTCTGGCTGCTGACTTTGCATCCCTCGGCCTCGGGTCGTATCTACGCGGCCTACGGCGGTATCTACATCAGCGTGGCGCTTCTGTGGCTGTGGCTGGTGGATGGCATCAAGCCCAGCGCCTGGGATATGGCAGGGGTGGCCGTCTGTCTGCTGGGGGCGGGTCTGATTGCTTTTCAGCCGCGCACCTGAGGCGTCCGCTGCTCTCTTATTCGATCAGAATCTGCCCCAATCCCTTGTCGATCCTGCGCAGGCAGCTATGGTTTGCGTGTATGCAGCAATCTTGGCTGACGAGGGGGCAGGCCGCGTTATGATTCCCGTCTGTTGACGGTTGCGAGCAAGAACAGGGCTTTTTCAAGTTTTGCGTTTGTGCAACCGCTTTTGCCGTTTTCTTTCCCAATCACAAGCCTTTGCTGGCCAGCCTCTAGACCGACACCGACACCGTGCGCCTGAATTCCATCAAGCTCTCCGGCTTCAAATCCTTTGCCGAGCCCACCAATTTCATTCTGCCGGGGCAGATGGTCGGCGTGGTGGGGCCCAACGGTTGCGGCAAGTCCAACATCATGGATGCGGTGCGCTGGGTGCTGGGAGAGAGCAAGGCCAGCGAGTTGCGTGGCGAGTCCATGCAGGACGTGATCTTCAACGGCACCACGCATCGCAAGCCGTCCAGCCGTGCCAGTGTCGAGCTGACCTTCGACAACAGCGACCACCGCGCGGGCGGTCAGTGGGGGCAGTTCGGCGAAATCGCCGTCAAGCGCGTGCTCACGCGCGAGGGCAACAGCAGCTACTTCATCAACAACCAGCCCGTGCGTCGTCGCGACGTTCAGGACGTGTTTCTGGGAACGGGTCTGGGACCGCGTGCCTACGCCATCATCGGACAGGGCACGATCAGCCGCATCATCGAGTCGCGCCCCGAAGAGCTGCGCCTGTTTCTCGAAGAAGCGGCCGGGGTTTCCAAGTACAAGGAGCGTCGTCGTGAGACGGAAAACCGCCTCTCGGCCACGACCGAGAACCTCACCCGTGTGGAAGACATTCTGCGCGAGCTCAATGCCAATCTGGACAAGCTGGAAAAGCAGGCCGAAGTTGCGGCCAAGTACAACGGCTTGAACGCCCAGGTAACGCTCAAGCAGCATCAACTGTGGTTCATGAAGCGGGCCGATGCCGAGGCCGAGCAGGACCGCGTGCGTGTCGAAGGCCTCAAGGTCGTCAACGAGCTCGAAGAGCGCATGGCCGATATCCGCAACAACGAGAGCGGACTCGAAACCCTGCGCCAGTCGCACTATGACGCCAGTGATCAGGTCAATCAGGCGCAGAGCAAGCTATACGAAGCCACGGCCGAGGTCGGCAAGCTGGAGGCCGAAATCCGCTATGTGGTCGAAGGTCGCCAGCGCGTGCAACTGCGTCTGCAGCAACTGGCCGAGCAACTGCTGCTGTGGAGCAGCCGCAGCGAAGAGGCCCAGGGCGAGATCGAGAACATCGAAGGGGCGGGCATGGATGCCGAAGAGCAGGCCGAGATGCTGGCTGCCCAGCTCGAAGAGCAAAGCACTCGCCTGCCCGATCTGGAAGATTCTCTGCATAAGGCGCAGAAAGCCGATGCAGACCAGCGCAACTCGGTGGTGCAGGTGCAGCAGCAGATTCAGGTGCTGGCCGCCGAGCAGCGCAGTCTCGATGAGCAGCGTCGCCAGTTCGAAACCCGTTATGAACGTTTACGGGCCGACCGCAATGCACTGGAAACGCCGGATGAAGCGCGTCTGAACAATCTGCAGACGCAACTGGCCGAGGCGCAGGAGCTGGCCGAGATGGCTGATGCCGTCCTCAACGAGTTGCAGGACAGCGTGCCGCAACTCGATGAGGATAGGCGCGCACGACAGCAGGCCGTGAATGCCGAAAACAGTCGTCACGCCGATCTGTCGGCGCGGCTGGACGCGCTCAAGGCCTTGCAGGAAAAGGTCAAGACCGATGGCAAGCTTCAGCCCTGGCTGGCCAAGCATGGGTTGGACGGCATGCAAGGTCTGTGGAGTCGCATCGCCATCGAGTCGGGCTGGGAAAATGCGCTGGAAGCCGCACTGCGCGAACGTCTGGGTGCGCTGGAAGTCGGTCGCCTCGACATGGTGCGCGGCTTTCTGGGCTCGGGCGGACAGGACGCTCCGCCGGCCCGGCTGGCCTTCTTCAGCCAGGCTCAGGCGGTGGGCGCATCGGCGGCTGCGCGCTTTGCGCGTCTCAGCGATCTGCTCAAGATCAATGACGCCGGCCTGCGCACCGTGCTGGTGGACTGGCTGACGGGCTGCTATACCGCGCCCACGCTCGACGAGGCTCTGGCCAAGCGTGCCGATCTGCAGGCTGGCGAGACCATTTATGTGCCCACCGGCCATGCGGTGACCGCGCACAGCGTGACTTTTTATGCGCAGGACTCCGAACAATCGGGGCTGCTGGCGCGGGCGCAGGAAATAGAGCACCTGGAAAAGGAAGTCCGCGCCCAGGCGCTGATCGCCGATGAATCGCGTTCGGCCTTGGTGCGCGCCGAAAGCGCTTATGCCGATGCTTCGCAGCGTCTGGTGTCCGCACGCCGCGAAGCGAGCGAGTCGCAAAGCCGTGCCCATGAGCTGCAGGTCGAGACCTTGCGCCTGTCTCAACTGGCCGAGCAGGCGCGCGCCCGCAATGCGCAAATTTCGGCGGATCTGTCCGAAGTCGAAACCCAGCTCTCCGATATCGAAGAGCGCAAGGTCGCCGCCGAGGCCCGCTTTGAAGAGCTGGACATGCAACTGGCCGACAGTCAGGAGCGCCATGCCCAGCTGGGCGATCGCGTGCTGGAGGCCGAGCGCCGTCTGAACGAATCGCGCGAACAGTTGCGCAGCCTGGAGCGTCAGGCCCAGGAGGCGACCTTCTCGCAGCGCACGCTGCACGCGCGTCGCGCCGAGCTGTCGCGCACCATCGAAACCGCCAGCCAGCAGGCCAAGTCCCTGGCCGAGGAGCAGCAACGCGCTCAGGACGAACTGGCAAGACTGTCTGATGCCGCAGCGCAGGGCGGTCTGCAGGATGCGCTGGATCTGAAGATGCAACGCGAAAAAGACGTCGCCGAGCGCCGCAGTGAATATGAGGATCTGACCAACAAGCTGCGTGCCAGCGACGAGCGTCGCCAGAGCCTGGAAAAGGCACTGGATCCGCTGCGTCAGCGCATCACCGAATTCCAGCTCAAGGAACAGGCCGCGCGCCTGGGTCTGGAGCAGTACAGCAATCTGCTGACCGAGGCCGAGGCCGATCTGGCTGCTGTGGCTCAGTCGATTGCCGAAGGCAATGTGCGCATGCACGGCCTGCAAGGTGAAATCGACCGCCTGCACCGCGAAATCCAGGCCCTGGGGGCCGTGAATCTGGCCGCGCTGGATGAGTTGACCCTGGCGCGTGAGCGCAAGACCTTCCTCGATGCGCAGATGGATGATCTGACCAAGGCCATGAACACCTTGGAAGAAGCCATTCGCAAGATCGATGCCGAAACGCGGGATTTGCTGACCGGCACCTTTGACATCGTCAATCGCCATTTTGGCCGCATGTTTCCCGAGCTGTTCGGTGGCGGTCAGGCCAAGCTGGTGATCACCGGCGACGAAATTCTCGATGCCGGGGTGCAGGTGATTGCCCAGCCGCCCGGCAAGAAGAACCAGACCATTCACCTGCTCTCGGGCGGCGAGAAGGCGCTGACCGCGATTGCGCTGGTGTTTGCCATCTTCCAGCTCAACCCCGCGCCATTCTGTCTGCTGGACGAGGTGGATGCGCCGCTGGACGACGCCAATACCGAACGTTATGCCAAGCTGGTTTACAGCATGAGCAAGGGAACCCAGTTCCTGTTCATCAGTCACAACAAGATCGCCATGGAGATGGCCGAGCAGCTGATTGGTGTGACCATGCAGGAACAGGGCGTTTCACGAATTGTTGCGGTGGACATGGAGTCCGCCCTCTCCATGGCTGAGCTATCCTGAGCCCGGTCATCCCCTATTGAAGAACCGTTTTCTCACATGAGTAACTTGCAAATCAGTCTGGCCGTCCTGGGTGTGGTGCTGTTGGCGCTGATCGTTGCCTACAACTCCTGGACTGCGCGTCGCAATGCGCCCAAGCGGGCCGAGCCTGAGGATGAAAGCACAGATCCTCAGCGTCTCGAGCCCGGAATGAATACCGTCGGTCATGGTGCGGACCTGACCAAATACCAGCATGAGCCCGTGCTGGGGGATTTCGGCAAGGCCATTCCCGGTACCGAGCCCCTGCAGATGCCCGAATCGGCAGGTCGCTTTGCCGAAGCCGATGCCGAGCTGGCCCGCCTGGTGGCGCGCGAAGCCCATGAGGAAGCGCAGCGTCAGGAAGCCCTGGTGGCCGCCCAGCACAAAGCCGAGGCGACTGAGGCTACGCATGCTGTGCAAGAGGTGAACGCTCAGGGCACGGATGCAGCCATTGCAGCAGTGACTGAGCAGGCCGCGCAGGCTGTGGAGCCCGTGCTGACGGACGCTCCTCTGGCCGCTTCGATCCCTCCCGCCCCGTCAGTGGAGCGACGCGGCCATCTGGATGCGCTGATCGATGCGATTGCTCCGATTACCGTGGCCCAGATTGTTCCTGGTGAAGTGGCCTTGCAGGCCCAGCCCAGTACCCGCCGCGCCGGCAACAAGCCCTTTGCCATTGAAGGCATGAACCAGGACAGCAAGCAGTGGGAGCCGTTGCAGACCGGCCAGCGCTATCTGGGCTTTCAGGCCGGTGTCCAACTGGCCAACCGTACCGGTGCACTCAACGAGATCGAGTTCTCGGAGTTCGTCACCAAGGTGCAGCGCTTCGCCGATGCGCTGGGCGCCATGGCTGACGTGCCCAATATGCTCAACGAGGTCTCGCGTGCACGCGAGCTCGATCAGTTCGCCAGCGAGCACGATGCGCAACTGAGCTTTATGCTGCGTGCGCGTCAGGCGTCCTGGAGTGCTGGTTATGTCCAGCAAAATGCCCAGCGCCTGGGCTTTGTCATCACGCCCATGCCGGGCCGCATGGTGCTTGCCTCCCCCATCCAGGGCCTGCCTCCGGTGCTGGTGCTGAACTACGACCCCCAGGCCGCCATGGGCGATGATCTGGATCAGTCCGTCGTGCGCGAATTCCTGCTCAGCCTGGATGTGGCCCAGGTGCCGCGTGGACAGCAGCCGTTTGCGCGCCTGCGCCAGGTGGCGGAGCAACTGTGCCAGACCATGGACGGCGTGCTCTGCGACCAGAACGGCTATCTGCTGCCGGTTTCGGCGCTGGACCCGATTCAGCATGACCTGGAGCTGCTCTACGACAAGCTCGACAGCGCAGAGCTGTCGGCCGGCTCACTTCTTGCCAGAAGGCTTTTCAGCTAAAACAAACAGGCCAACAATGTTGGCCTTTTTTATCCCGGACCTTGAATTTCCAGCGGGCAGAGCATGACCGAGAATTTAGACCTTTTTTCCGCTGAACCCCAGGGCCAGAAGCCATCGACAGCTATCAATGCTGGGGTGCCCGAAAGCGTGATGAGCAAGGTGGCGGCATTGCGCGCCCAACTCCATCAATGGGCACATGAGTACTATGTGCTTGATGCGCCCACGGTTCCCGACGGGGAATATGACCGCGTCTATCAGCAACTCGAGGCACTGGAAGGAGCTTACCCCGTACTCGTTACGCCGGACTCTCCCACGCAGCGCGTGATCGGTGCGGTGCTGGACGGTTTGACTCCGGTTCGCCATGCCGTGCCCATGCTGAGCATCCAGACAGAGACCGATAACGAGGCCACGGGTGCCATTGCCTTCGACCAGCGTGTGCGCAAGGAGCTGGGGCTGGATGAGTCTGCTGCAGCCATCGAATATGTGGCCGAGCCCAAGTTCGATGGCCTGGCCATGAATTTGCGTTATGAAAACGGCCGCCTCGTGCAGGCCACCACGCGCGGCGATGGCGAGGTGGGGGAAGACGTCACGCACAATATCCGCACCATTCGCCAGATTCCACTGATCCTGTCCACCGGCCGCGATGTACCGCCCGTGGTGGAGGTGCGCGGTGAGGTGCATATGGCCAAGGCCGATCTGGACAAGCTCAACGCGCGCCAGCAGGCCGCAGGTGCCAAGACCTTTGCCAATCCGCGCAATGCGGCGGCCGGATCGGTCCGTCAGCTCGACTCGAGTATCGCGGCCCAGCGTCCGCTGTCGTTCTTCGCCTATGGTCTGGGCGAGATCACGCCGCCGGAGCAGGGCGGGCCGGACTTCGGCACGCACTACGCCATGCTGCAGACTTTGAAATCCTGGGGCTTTCCGGTTGCACCGCAAGTCAGTATTGCGCTGGGTGCTTCTGAACTGGTAGCGTTTCACGAGCGCATCGGTGCCGAACGCGCCAATCTGCCCTATGAAATCGACGGCGTGGTCTACAAGGTCAACAGCCTGGTCCTGCAGCGTCAACTGGGCTTCAAGTCGCGCGAGCCGCGCTGGGCCGTGGCGCACAAATACCCGGCTCAGGAGATGCCTACGCTCATGGAAGCCATCGACGTGCAGGTGGGGCGCACGGGCAAGCTGACGCCCGTGGCGCGCCTGGCTCCGGTGCAGGTGGGCGGCGTGGTGGTGACCAATGCCACGCTGTCCAATCTGTTCGACATCCGCAAGAAGGGCGTGCGCGTGGGCGATCAGGTCATAGTGCGCCGTGCGGGCGATGTGATCCCCGAGGTGGTGGGACGGGTGCCGGGCGAGCGGCCTGCTTATGTGCCCAACTTCCGCATGCCCAAGACCTGTCCCATCTGCGGCAGCGAGGTGGTGCGTGAAAAAGGCGAGGCCAACCACCGCTGCACGGGCGGCCTGTTCTGTGGCGCACAGCGCAAGGAGGCAATCTTGCACTTTGCGCATCGCCGTGCCATGGACATCGAAGGTCTGGGCGACAAGCTGGTCGATCAGCTCGTGGATGCCCAGGTGGTGCGCGTGCTGCCTGACCTTTACAGGCTGGGCCTGAGCTCGCTGGCAGCGCTGGATCGCATGGCCGAGAAATCGGCCCAGAACGTGCTGGCAGCCCTGGAAAAATCCAAGAGCACCACACTGCAGCGCTTTCTGTTTGGTTTGGGCATTCGCAATGTGGGTGAATCCACGGCCAGGGATCTGGCCAAGCATTTCGGCAAGCTCGACGCCATCATGGACGCCAGCGTGGAGGAGTTGCTGCAAGTCAAGGATATCGGGCCGGTGGTGGCAGACAGCATTCACACCTTTTTTGCCCAGCCCCATAACCGCGAGGTGGTGGAGCAACTGCGCGCCTGCGGTGTCCAGTGGGAGGAAGGCGAGCCAGCCGAGAAGGCGCCTCAGATTCTGGCCGGTCTGACCGTGGTGCTGACCGGCACCTTGCCCACGCTGGGCCGCGACGCCGCCAAGGATATGCTGGAAGCGGCGGGTGCCAAGGTCTCGGGTTCGGTCAGCAAAAAGACCAGCTATGTAGTGGCCGGGGCAGAGGCGGGCAGCAAGCTGGCCAAGGCCGAGGAGTTGGGCGTGCCCGTGCTGGACGAAGCTGGCATGCTGGCACTGCTAAGGGGCGAGCAGCCCGGTTGAGTCGACTGTAGAAGCAGCAAGGAAGGCTACATGAACAAATTGCGACGCAAACCCGTGGTGGGCCTGGCCCTGGGCAGCGGTTCTGCAAGAGGCTGGGCGCATTTTGGCGTGCTGCGCGCGCTGCGCGAAGCCGGTGTCAGCCCCGACATCATCTGCGGTACATCCATTGGTTCATTGGTCGGTGCAACCTATGCTGCTGGCGAAATGGACGCCTTCGAGAGCTGGGTGCTGGGCCTGGGCAAGCGCAAGGTCTTCGGCTTCATGGACTTCAATCTGGGCGGCGGATTGCTCAAGGGCGAGAAGATCATCGAGTTCTGGCGCGAGAATTTCGTCCAGGAAACCGTGGAGCAACTGGTCACGCCGTTCGGCTGCGTTGCCACCGATCTGCAGACAGGTGCCGAGGTATGGCTGCGCAAGGGCTCGATTGCCGAAGCCGTGCGCGCGTCCATTGCCCTGCCAGGCCTGTTCACTCCGGTGATGCGGGAAGGGCGGCTGCTGGTCGATGGCGGTCTGGTCAACCCGGTGCCGGTGTCGCTGGCGCGTGCCATGGGGGCGGACATCGTCATCGCCGTCGATCTGAATGCGGACATCATGCGCAGGCATATGAAGCCCGTTGACATGAGCGAGAGCGAGATCAACCTGCATGCCCGCGAACTCAGGGTTTCGCAGTTGCATCTGGAAGAGGAGGAGCCTCCGGTACCGCTGGGCCAGATTCCTGAAGCGCTGGCGGCGAATGGCTCACCGCTCGGTTGGGCGGGCGCATGGATGCGCAGCATGACGAGCGTGAAGACATTGTCCTCATCCGTCATGCGCAGGGGCCGCAAGGGGGAGGGAGATGCCGAGGACGGTGCTTCTGTGCCTGTGCCCTCGCTGGTCAATGTGGTCATGGCCAGTGTCAATATCATGCAGATGCGCATCACCCGCAGCCGCATGGCGGGTGACCCGGCCGAGGTGCTGATTGCTCCGCGCCTCTCGCATGTCGGGCTGATGGACTTCTACCGGGGGCGCGAGTCCATCGATGAGGGCTATGCCGCAACCCAGCTGGCGTTGCCTGCGCTCAAGGACTGGGGTCTTTAGCCCGGAGCGCGCGGCTTTGGAGTGCCGAGGCCGCAGCCTGCTCAGCTGCGGATATAGGTCCAGCCATCCTGCTGCATGCGGGCGATGGCTTCGACGGCGCCCATGGGCAGCACCTGAATATTGTCCGGTGCGCTGATGCCGGCGTTCCTGAGCGTGTTGGGGCACAGCAGCACATGTGCCAGAGCAGGGCCCATGTCGTCCGGCTGGTCCAGCACGGCTTGCACGGCCTGGGCATTGACGACAATCCAGACCTCCAACTCAGGGTTGGCGGCTTTCAGGTTCTTGAAGTTTCCGCGTGCGCGGACCAGTGCTTGCGTGCTGGGTGCGTGCAGCACGATGCGGGTGCTGGGGCGCAGGGCGGGCAGCAGGGTGTTCCAGTCGGGTCGGATCATGGTGTTGGGGCAGATTTGCCAGCGCAATGATAGCTGCTTGCAAATTCTGTGAAGGGGCTATGCGGTGACTTGAATCCTAATGTGCGGGCGACTTGGCTGGAGCTTTGTCCATCAACTCGTCCAGCAGCCCGGGCGGCATGCCGGTGCGGATCTGCACCAGCCCCTGGGCATTCTTCCAGATCGTTGCGGGTGTGGCACGCAGGCCTGCATTGCTCATCAGCGCGGCGTTGTTGGCTAGTGCATCGCGGGCCGACAGGGGGATGCGCTGCAGCGGTGCAATACCCAGGATATCGGGATTCTTGCCATGCGCGTCGGCATAGGCCATGGCATGGCTGGCAAGAGCCTGCTCGGGTGCCTTGGAGGCCAGAATGGCGGCGGCCTTGCCTTCGCTGCTGGGGCGCAGCATGCCCACCAGAATATGGCGCAACTGCAGCTGGCCAGCTTGCACCAGTGGCCTGGCATCGCGCCAGAGCTGGTTGCAATAGGGGCAGTTGGGATCGGTGAATACATAGGCGATGCGGGCGGCATCTGGCCTGCCGTCGCCAATCCAGTGTGTACGCTCCAGATCGGACCAGAGCTCCTGGCCCATGGGCTTTTGCACGGCGTTGTGCAAGGCTTTGGCGTTGACATCCTTGCCCTGGGCATCAATGACGGTGCCAATCACCCAGTGCTTGCCGTCAGGCATGCGGTAGATGGGGATGGGCTGCTGGTCGCGGTAGGCGGCCCAGGCCTTGAGGCCACCGGAGCTCTGCATGGGGCCCACGATCTGCAGGCCTTGCTCGGCGAGAAACTGCGCTGAGGGCAGGTCGCTGCTTGCCGCACCGCTTGCTGCCGCGCCGCTGGCGGCAATCACGTCGCGGGTATAGGCCACGGCCACCACGGTGGCTGCGGCTGCAGCGAAGATGGGGAGAATCAGTGCCATCAATGGGCGTGACAGGGGCTGTAAACGTGGCACGAAAAACCTTTGTCCATCTTGAGTCATGGGGCCTGTGTTGGAGGCGCAATGATGCGCAACTGCTCACTCAGACTGGCGCGGGAGAGCTCCCCCGTACGCGTGGACCGCAGGCGTCCGTTCGCGTCATAGAAATAGGTGGATGGCAGGGCGCGTTGCTGCCAGTGCTGACCGGCGAGCTGCTCAGTGTCCAGGAGCACCTGGGCTGGGGGTAGAGGCATGGACTGCAAATAGCGCAGCACTGCAGCGGCGTCTTCACCCTGGTTGATCCAGATGAAACGAACGCCTGGATGGTCTTTTTGCGCTTGGGCCAGTACCGGCATCTCGCGCTTGCAGGGGGGGCACCAACTGGCCCAGAGGTTGATGACCAGCGGTTGACCGCCGTAGCTGCGCAGATTCGTGGGCTGAGCGGCAGCGCTGACCAGCGTCAGGGAGGGGAGTGAGGACTCTGGAGGCTCAACCCAATTTCGCAGTGTGTAAGCCGCCATCAGGATGAAAGCGCCCACACCCAGGGACTGCAGCACGCCACGTTGCAGGAGCGCATGGCTGCGGCAGCTCCAGGCTGCCCAGAGAACCGCCACCAGCAGCCCGGCCCAGAGGTTCCAGCCACCGTCGCGAATATCCAGAATCTGCAGCACGCTGGCGGGAGCTGCGCTCACGGGCAGCCAGTACTCGGGCCACCATTGCACGACGTAGGCCGCGCGCGCCGCCACCAGTCCAGCAAGCGTGGCCTGAAGCAGCAGAGTCTCGACAGGCTGATTGCTTTGCCGCTGCCTGAGTCGCGCCCACCACTGGCTGGCAAACAATGCCAGAAATGCGGCAAGAGCCATGGTGGGAAGAGCGAGAGGGCCTATCCGCACGCTGGCGGGCAAGGCCAGTGCCTGCAGAAAGCCGGGTTGAGCTGCTTCGGTATTGCCTTCGCTTAGGGCTGGAGCCGGGGCATCCGCATTCCTGTCCATGCCTGCTTGAGCGGCGCTGATGCTCTGCTGCTGTACCGGGTAGCAGATACCTATCTCGGCACAGCCCTGCCATTGCAGCTCCAGCGGCCATTGCGCCGACCGTTCAGGCAGCGAGGCCTGAATGCGCAACTCCCGGTGAAAGACCTGCACATGGCCGAAAAACGCATCGCTCAGGGTCCGACCTTCAGGAATCTGCAGTGGTATTGGCTGACCTTGAGCATCGAGCAGGCGCAACTGGTCGCGGTAGAGATAGTGACCAGGAGCAATGTTCCAGCGCAGCTCCAGCAGGCGGTGGCCATCAGCCTCTGTTTTGATGGCGCTTTGCTCGGCGTGGACCAGCTCGAAAGCCTGTTCAGCAGTCAGGACTTCGGGCTGTGCAGCGGGCCTGTCGGCACTCAGGCTGGGCAGGGTCAGCGGCTGTGCCCAGGCAGTCATCCCCGTCAGCAGGACTGAAAGCAGAACTAGGGCTGCGGCAGAGCGAAGAGACATGAATGGTGGTGGCTGAGTGTCTTGGATGAGGCAGCCCTGCATCTTGGGCGCAAGGGATTAAGCAGGGGTTAACGCTGCGAAAAGATAAATCTGCGATGCTCGGCCGCTTCGGATAAACAAGGCGCGTAACGGGTACTCACATCCTTGGATGTGATGGTGCGGGTGGCGGTTGCGCAGTGAAAAAATGCATGTGCTGTTAGTGGAAGATAACGCTTTGGTCGCCAGCGGGGTGAAGGCGGGCCTGCAGCTACAGGGCTTTGGCGTGGACGTGGTGGGTTGCGCGAGCCAGGCTGATGCGGCGCTCAAATCCTCCCACTTCGATGTATGCGTGCTGGATCTGGGACTGCCCGATGAGGACGGTCTGCATCTACTGGCGCGGTGGCGCCGTCAGGGGCTGGAGCTGCCGGTGCTGGTGCTGACCGCACGTGATGCAGTGGACCAGCGCATCGAAGGCTTGCAGACCGGGGCTGACGACTATCTGGTCAAGCCCTTCGATCTGCACGAGCTGGCGGCGCGACTGCACGCGCTGCTGCGACGGGCGGCGGGGCGTACCGTGGACTGGATTGTGCTGGGCGATGTCAAAGTGGATCTGGCCGCCGGCCAGGCCATACGGGAGGGCAGCATCGTGGACCTGTCGCGTCGTGAATGGGCGTTGCTGCGCGCGCTGCTGCAGTCGCCAGGGCGAGTGCTGAGCCTGGAGCAACTGCGCGACAGCCTCTATGGCTACAGCCTTGATGTGGAGAGCAACGCGGTCAATGTACATGTGCACCATCTGCGTCGCAAGCTGGGCTCGGACATGGTGGAGACCGTGCGTGGTGTGGGGTTCAGATTAGGGCGCGTGCAGGGGGGCAGTTGCTGATGCGCAGCCTGCGGGTCCGTTTGCTGGTCTGGCTGTGTCTGGCACTGTGCACTTTGTGGGGCGGTGTGGCCGCCTGGATGTTTGCCGGCATGAGACATGAGCTGCGCTCCGTGCTCGACGACCGGCTGATTGCATCGGCCCGCATGGTGGCGGGCATTGTTCACCAGTTCAAGCCGCACAACACCAGCCCCGGGGACTGGGGGCCCATGCTCAATGTGGTGGCGCGTGATGGTGTGGCTTGCGAGGTCAGCATGATTCGCAGCGAAGTGCATACTGCGCCTACGCATGATGCTATGGATCCGGATGCAGATGCTGTGTCGGACGAGGCGAGCGGCAACGCGGCTCGCCCGGCACTGATTCCGGCATCTCCGCTGGATGCACCGCGCGTCAAAACTGCAAAGACCGGCCGCGCCGGGGATTTCGCAGATACGGCTCCAGAGCAGGCGACCGAGCCTACCGATTCTCAGGTGCTGGCTCGCACTGCGGGTGCGCCCAGCTTCCAGGGGCCGCTGCCGCTGGGCTTCTCGAGCATCACCAAGGGCGGCAAGCCCTGGCGCACCTATGTGCTTGAGGAGCATGGCGTGCGCATTGCCACGGCCGACCGCATCGATGTGCGCGAGGGATTGATCCATGGTTTCGCCTACACCATCATCCTGCCCTTTGTGCTGGCGCTGCTGGCCAGCATGGTGTTGATGTGGTGGGGGGTGACACGCGGCCTGCGCCCCCTTGAGTCGCTGCGCCAGGAGTTGAGCGAGCGTCCGCCCGGAGATGATTCGCCCGTGGCGCAAGGCAGGCAGGTCAAGGAGCTGGCGCCACTGGTGCAGACCATCAATCACTTGCTGCAGCGCGTGCACAGAGCCATTGAGCGCGAACGTCGCTGGAGCGACGATGCCGCCCATGAGCTGCGCACGCCGCTGACTGCCGTCAAAACCCATGTGCAGGTGGCGCAGATGGCGGTGGCCAATGCGGGGTCTCAGATGGTGGCTTTGAGAGATCCGTCCGGAGCCGGCAAAGAGGATGCTGAGCCCAGGCCGATTTCGGAAACCGCGCAGTGGCAGATGACCCGGCAGGCACTGGAGCAGGCGGGGGAGGGCGTGGAGCATTTGCAGCACACGCTGGAGCAATTGTTGCTCTTGGCGAGGCTGGATTGTCAGCCGGTGAGCGAAGATGCAGGAGGCTCTCGTGCCATGGCCTGCGGTAGCGAGCCCGCCTGTGCCTGGGAGGCTCTGGAGAAAGCCTGGGGATTGGCCGCCACGGCCATTCCTTCAGGCTCGCTGCGCTTGCGCTGGTTGCCTCAGCAAGCCCTGAATGACGCCAGGCTGCAGGACTTGCGTGTAGCCGTGCCTCAGCCCCTGCTGGTGTCGGCATTGCGCAATCTGATGGAAAACGCCTTGCGCTATGGGCAGAAGGCAAGTGGCGAGCCGGGCGACTCTGCGATACTGCTCGGCCTGCGCCACATTCCGCAGCTGGCGCAGGTCGGCGGGGACAAGTCGCAGGCGATGCTCGTCAATCCTGCTGGTTATGTGGAGTTCACAGTGATCGACCATGGGCCCGGTCTGAGCAGCGAGGACTGTGCCGTGGCGACCCAGCGCTTCTGGCGCAAGCAGCATCAGGCCCATGGCAGCGGTCTGGGGCTGGCGATAGTGCAGCGCATTGCACAGTGCAGCGACGGTGAGCTGGAGCTGCTGCCCTTGGCCCAGTGGCCGCAGCATAAGGGCTATGCATTCGAGCAGGCACACAACGGCCTGGCGCCAGAAGCGGTGACAGGGCTGGTGGTGCGTTTATGCCTGCCGGTGAAGTCCTGTGCTGCGCCGCCTGATTAGTCAGATTGGGGGAGCCAATTGTTTGCAGCATTAATTGGCTCTTAATCTTCTATAAGTATCTTCGGGCAATGTGCTTGCTGTCATTGGGCTGCCATGGCTCGTGACATTCCAGGTCAGACGTCGGCGTTCAGCACACGCCTGATGTGCGGCAGATCTGAGCCGCTTAAACCTCCATTCCCAAGATGAATCGCTTGAACACAAAGACTCTGCCCCGGTCGTGGGTGGCTGTCGGCATTTCCATGCTGATGGCGACCAGCGCCTGGGCACAAGAACCTGCAGCCGCCAAGACTGCATTGAGCGGCAATGCCGCTGCCGGTGCAAAGATCGCTCAGTCCGGCTCGGCCGGCGGTGCGGCTGCCTGCGTCACCTGCCATGGTGCCAAGGGCGAGGGCCAGCCTGGCTTTCCCGCACTGGCGGGTCAGCACGCCGGTTACCTGGAGCGTCAGCTGAACCAGCTGGCGGCTGGTGCCCGTCAGTCCGCTGTCATGGCTCCCATGGCCAAGGCCTTGAGCGAGCAGGAGCGCGCCGATGTGGCCGTCTATTACGCCAGCCTGCAACTGCCTATCAAGAGCGTGCGCGGTGCCTTGCCCGGCAAGAGCGACGATGGCGGTGCCTGGTTGGTCGAGCGTGGCCGCTGGGTCGACGGCATTCCTGCCTGTGCGCAGTGCCATGGCCCCGGTGGCGTGGGCGTGGGCAAGGACTTTCCGGCCATCGGCCATCTATCTGCCGACTATATGCAAAGTCAGATCGATGCCTGGAACAAGGGGCAGCGCGAGGCCGGCCCACTGGGTCTGATGGGGGCTGTGGCCAAGAAGCTCACGGCCGATGACGTCAAGGCCGTTGCAGCGTACTACCAGCGCCTGCACAACCCCGCTGCTGCCACAGCAACCGCCAAGCCTTAAGAGTTCGGGAGTTGACAATGTCGGACAAACAACAAACTGCTTCCAAAAGCTCCAATCTCGCTGAATACGCCGTGGTGGCCTGCCTGTTCGCAGGTCTGGGGGGCGCGCTCTGGTATGGCATGAGCATCAGCAGCCCCAAGAAGGCTGAAGAGCCAGCCAAAGTGGCTGCGCCTGCTGCAGACGCCAAGGCCGTGACAGTGACAGCCAAGCCCGGTGAATTCACACCTCCCGGCGTCAGCGACTATCCGGAAGGCCCCATGGGCGAGTGGGTGCGCCGTGGCGAAGCGATCTTCACACGCACACCGGTCAATGCCGTAGGCTTCTCGGGCAATCCGCTGAGCTGCACCAATTGCCACCTCGACGCGGGTCGCTTGAAGGGCGCAGCCCCCATGTGGGGGGCCTACCCCATGTACCCGGCCTATCGCAAGAAGACCGACCATGTGGATACTTTTGCCGAGCGCGTGCGCGGCTGCTTCATGTACTCCATGAACGGCAAGGCACCGGACGACGGTCATGACATTCTGGTGGCACTGGAGTCCTATGCCTACTGGATGGCACAGAAGGCCCCTACGGGCGAGAAGCTGCCCGGTGCCGGTTTCAAGAAAGCGGGCCAGCCCGAAACGACACCCACCTATGAAGCCGGTGCCAAGGTTTATGAAGCCAAGTGCGCGCTATGTCACGCAGCAGACGGCAAGGGCCAGTTTGTCGGCGATGTGGCCGTGTTCCCGCCGCTATGGGGCAAGGACTCCTATAACTGGGGTGCCGGCATGCATGACATCGACAAGGCGGCCAACTTCATCAAGAACAACATGCCCTACGGAAATGCAACGCTGAGCGATCAGGAAGCCTGGGATGTGGCGACCTTCATCAACAGCCAGGAGCGTGGCCAGGATCCGCGTTTCAATGGCAATCTGCAGGCCACGGCCGAAAAGCACCATGGCAAATACTCCATGTACGGCAAGGAAGTGAACGGCAAGCTGCTCAAGGGTCTGTAAATGGACGCATGATTAGGTCTGCCGGATGCAGCTCAAGGCCAGCCCTGTAGTCGGGGCTGGCCTTTTTTGTGATCGGGGTGATCAAGAGTGGGTGTCTGGCCGAGCCACCGTTGAGCCGTCGGCGGTACGTTGCGCCCTGGGCGCGGAGCCCAGGGTTTGGCTGGGCTGAACAAGATCCGTGGAGTCCGCACTCAAACGTAGACTCGAAAAGCACGGGAAGCTCACTTTCCGACAGACGTAGGAAAGCCCGGCGAGCCGGGCTTTTGCAATGGCAGGGCTTGAAAGATCAGGCCATGAACAGGTAGTGATCCACGAGCAGGGCGAGAAACAGCAGGCTCAGGTGAAGCAGTGAAAAACGGAATGTGCGACGCGACAGCTCGTCCGAGTAATTGCGGTACAGGGCCACGGCATAGGCGATGAAGCCTGCACCCAGAACGACAGCCGCGAACAGATATAGCCAGCTGCTCATGCCGTACATGAAGGGCAGCAGACCGGCCGCAAACAACACAACGGTGTAGAGCAGAATCTGCAGGCGTGTGTATTCGCTGCCATGGGTAACGGGCAGCATGGGCAGGCCGGATTGGCGGTAGTCCTCCACACGGTACAGGGCCAACGCCCAGAAGTGGGGCGGAGTCCAGAGGAAGATGATGAGGAACAGAATCAGTGCCTCGGGGCCGACATTGCCTGTCATGGCGGCCCAGCCCAGCACGGGTGGCATGGCGCCGGAAGCTCCGCCGATCACGATGTTCTGTGGCGTGGCGGGCTTGAGAACCACGGTGTAGATCACTGCATAGCCGACAAACGTGGCCAGCGTCAGCCACATCGTCAGCGCATTGGTCCAGACCAGCAAGATCGTGGCGCCAATCATGCAGAGAATGGCCGAGAAGGCCAGTGCCTGCTGACCGGAGAGTTCGCCGCGCGCCGTGGGGCGCCATGATGTGCGCTTCATCTTGGCATCGATATGACGTTCCACCAGGCAGTTGAAGGCCGCAGCGGCAGCCGCTACCAGCCAGATGCCGACGCAGGCAACGCCCATATGTATCCACTGATTGGCTGTGGGCCAGCCGGGCACGGCCAGCACCATGCCGATCAGGGCGCAGAACACGATGAGCTGCACCACACGCGGCTTGGTCAGTGCGTAGAACTGGCTGATTCGCGAGGTGTTGTTCAACAAGGCTTCACTTTGACTCATGCAATCACTCTTTTGCGCTATGCCTCAGACAGGGCGGCGCGCCATTTCAAGGTCGGGGGCTGTGACGGCATGGCTACGCGTCACGGCCAGGCTCCAGACCACAATCGTTACCAGGGCCGCGGCTCCACCGGTGTGGAGCACGGCCGCTACCAGGGGCCAGTCCAACACCACATTGGACAGACCCGTCAGAACTTGCAGCACAGCAAAAAATCCCAGCAGCCGGCGCTGCTTGGCCAGTGCAGGGACATGGCGCATTGCCCACCACAGACTGGTCAGTGCCAGAACCACTACATAGGCTGCCAGCCTGTGGGTGTAATGGATCGCGGTCAGCGCTTCGAAGCTGATGTGGCTGCCGTCCTTAAGCATGCCCAGAGGGCGCCAGATCTGCAGCGCTTCGGCGAAATTCATGGCTGGCCACCAGCTACCCTGGCAGCCAGGGAAGCTCGTACAGGCCAGCACGGCGTAATTGGTGCTGACCCAGCCGCCAAGGCTGACCTGGGCGACCAGCAGCGCCAGACACAGCCATAGCGCGATGCGCAAGCGTCCGGCAATCGGGGCAGCAGAGCGACCGGCCTGCTGCTGGCTCAGTCCCGATGCAGGAATGGCCAGCAAGGCCAGCAAGCCGGTACCGCCCAGCAGATGCAGGGTGACGATGGCCGGAAACAGTTTCATGGTGACCGTCAAGGCGCCGAAAGCGCCTTGTATGCAGACCCATACCAGAGCCAGAGTCGGCCACCAGGGATTGGCTGCACCGCTGAAAGACGCATGCTGATTCTTGCGCCTGGCGGCCCGAGCCTGCTTCCAGCTCATGACCGTCATGGCAATGATGAGCACGCCGACCGTGGTCGCCAGATAGCGGTGAATCATTTCCACCCAGGCCTTGCCATGGGTGACCGGGCCGGTCGGCATGGCAGCTTGCGCTTCGGAGATCTGGGCATGCGCTGCGATAGGGCTGGCCGTGCCATAGCAGCCAGGCCAGTCAGGGCAGCCCAGGCCCGAGTCCGTCAGCCGAGTGAAGGCGCCGAATAGAACCAGATCGAAGGTCAGGAACAGCGTCAGCACGCAAAGAGCCTGCAGACGTTTGCCGGGGCCGGTGCCGCGACTGCGCCACCAGACCCAGCACAAGGGCCCCAGGGCCAGCACCATACCGAAAGCCATCAGCTCCAGCGCAGGAGCCAGGTCATAAAGCTGTTGCTCCGTCATGCCGCAGCTCCGCGGACTGGCTTCCGTCGTCCAGCCGCCTGTGCTTCAGGCAAGACACGGCGGTCAGCGGACAGGAAAAAATCGCAGAAGCAAAGCGGCATGATTCGGCAGGGACGGTCAGTACTTGGCCAGTATTTACAGAAATTATTGAAGATCTTGGTCAAGCGTAAAACGAGAGGAGCCTGCTTGCCCGTAGCGAGACTTGCGTGCTCCAGGACCAGGACTTTGCTCGACGCTTGGAGCAGCAGTTGAATGCATGCTCTTTGATCGCGCACAATTTTACCCATGTGATTTGAGGCTAGGCAGTCGTGACCGGAGTGTCCCTAACAACGAGGAAGAAAGGCTTGTCTTCAAAACCCTGCTTTCGGGGAAACTCCGAGGCAAAAAATTGCCAAAATGCTCCGATTTTGAACGGAGGCTACACAGCCTTGATGTACGATAGCCCAAGCTCGCAGCCTGGAACTGCGAGCGTGTCGAAGGCAGCTGCAGCCGTGGCTTCGTCGCAGACGCGGGTGTCGTTCAATGGTAGGACTCTTGCTTCCCAAGCAAATAACGTGGGTTCGATTCCCATCACCCGCTCCAGCTTTATCCTTCTAAAACAAAGACTTATCACGATCTTTGTTTTTCAGGGGAGTTCCTGGGGAGTTTTGTCCGATGAAGGACTCCAGCTTCGCCTGCTCTATATCCCCCTGACCGTCCTCCAGCCACTTGGAATAGACGTTCAAAAACATCTCCACCGAATGCCCCATCTGCTTGGCTGCATAGGCCGGCGTGGCACCTGCCATGAGCAGCATCGTCGCATAGGTGTGGCGCATGTTGTTGGGCGGGCGGTAACGAATGCCCAGCGCCTTGAGCATCGGCACCCAGAAAGGGTTACGAAACCGCTTGTCGTCTGCCCATGGCTCGCCATGCGTCGGGTCGGCGAAGATCGTTTGTGAATCCTTGGGCGCGGCCTGGTGCATGACGTCGCCGGCCATGTGGCCGAGTTGCGCCCTTGGGGTCTGTTCCTTCTGCCTTTCCAGCGCATTCAGGGCCCGGCTGTTCAGGCTGACGAGGCGGGCCTTGTTGGTCTTGGTCTGCTTGCGCAGACCCTTGACGACCGCCTCGTGGATCAGCACCTGCTTCTTGCTCCAGTCGATGCTGTGCCAGCGCAGGGCCACCATCTCGCTGGTGCGCAGACCTGAGAAGAATCGAAATGCGATCAGATTGGCAACCGTCGGCGCAAATTGGGCGCGCGCGTAGTCAATGATCTTCTCCACTTCCTCGCGGTCGAACGGGTCGGGCGGCTCCCTTTGCCACTTGGCGCTGGGGACCGCCGCGACCGGGTTCTCGCTCAGTAGCTTGTCGAGAACAGCCAAGTCCATCGCGGATCGGAGTGCCGACACATAGTTGTTGACGGTTTTGCCGCTCAGATCCGGCCGGGTCTTGATGGCGCGAAGAATGTCCGAATGCTTGAGGGCCGAGACCTGCTTTTCGCCAATGAACGGCTTCCAGAACTTGACCGCACTGAGGTAGCCGGCCAGTGTCGAATTCTCTGCCACCTTCACGGACAGCCAGTGATCCAGCTGGTGGGCCACGGTGGTGCCGGCGGCCACCGTGCCGCCTTCCGGAAAGTATTCGCGCATCACAAAGTTGCCCGCACGGATCTTGAGCCTGATCTCGGCAAGCAGCCGTATGGCGTATTTGATGTTGGCAGGCGTTGGCGCAATGGCTTTGCCGTCCACCAGGAGAGTGCGGCGAATGCGCTCTCCCCGGTAGGCGAACGAGAGCCGAATGCCGCTCTCACGAATCTCTACACCCCGCGCATTACCCATTTCTGGACTCCTTCACGGTCGATAAAAATGTGCGAATCGGGCGATCTGAAGTACTCGCGCCGCTCGATCCAGACACCGCTCTCGATCTTTCGGCGAATCGCTTTCTCGGTGAAGCCTGAGATGGCCGCAAAAATCTTGATGGTGACAAAGCGGTCCGGTGCCAGAAAGACCGGTGGCGGCTGGGTGGCGGTCAGAAAAGAGTCCATGTCATACCTCCTGAAAAAGAAGAACCCTGCTCAGTGGCAGGGCTCGGGGTTGCTCGATCGATGGCGTGGGTCACATTGCGTGCTGCGGGTGCGCATGCCGCGTTGAAGCGCTGGCAGGCTCCTGGCTGCGCGCCGGCACCAGTGCGCAGTGAATGACGCGTGCATGCACCTCGCTGCGTGGCGGGCGGCAGGCCAGCGTGTGGATGCGGGCACGCTCCAGCTCCACCACCAGGGCGGCGCCGGGCAGCAGCGCTGCATGGTGCTCTTGCCAAAAGCGCTGCGCCGCCACGCCCGTCCAGGTGGCGCGCCATGGCTCGGTGTGGTGCGGGCCCAGGCAGTCCAGCAGCAGCAACTGCAGCTGAAAAGCGCCGCACAGCGCCGTGCTGGCCTGCGGCGGGGTGCGGCTGAGGAAAAGCGTTCCGGTATGGCGCATGCATGCCTCCTGTTTTGGGCAATGAAAAAAGCCCGCGCGGCGTGGGCCGGGCGGGCTGGGGTTTGAATGAAATCAGGCTCTAGCGTTGATGTAGCAAGCGCTGGTAGCTATGAAGTTGATATAACTACTGCAGCTGCAGACGGCCTTGGTGGCCGGGCTGAGAGGGTTGGGCCTGCTGCAGCGCCTGCAACTCGGCGCGCGTGGCCATGCGCTGGGTGCAGGCTGCCGCCAGTCGCGCCAGCGTGGTATCGCTCACGATCAGATCGGTGCGCACAGCCTGGGTCAACTGGGCCAGCGTCATCACCATGGCACCGGTCTCGATGGGCTGCACATACGGCTGCATCGCACCGCCCGCGCCGCGGGTAAAAGACAGCAGCATGCGCGTGGAGTGGGGTGCTTCGCCCTCCAGCATCACGGCATCAAACACGGCCTGATAGACCTGCAGCGTGGCCGCATGGGCCAGCTGGTGGGCATGCTCGACGAGGTGAACGTCGCGTTGCGAGGCGTTGTCGTCCGTCTGTTGTTCAAGCAAGTCCAGTACCCAGGCCCGAAACTCCTTGGCCACGGTCGTGCGGGCAAACATTGCGAGAAGATGCGCGCCGCGCAGGCTGAAGATGCGGACTTCGCGGGTCTGTATCTGGTCGGTCAATTTGACCGAGCAGGTCATCGTGTCCGTGAACTCGTCGGAGCGCCGTGCATAGATGCGGTTGATTGCGCTCTCATCGGCATACCCAAGAGCTTGGGCAATCTCGTTGGCCTTGAGCCAAGGCTGCCCTTGGTGGTCAACGATGCCAAAAGTGGTGGAGTGAAAAGACAGCACAGCAGCGCGTGCATTGAGGGTGTCAGCCATTACGGCCTCCTTGCGGTCATTTTTGCAACAACCACCGTCCCTTGACGCCAACCAAAGGGCGGTGACTCGAAGAGATTGGCGTACCGGGACCGCTTGCGCTAACCGGCGAGCCTTGCGGCTCTCCCTCCGAGCCACCATAAAACTGGGGCCACAGACGACAAAGCCGCACGACTGCGGAGCAGATGCGGCTTTGTTGTCGCCGCAAGCAGTATTCAGGACGCCAATCCTGGTCACGCTTTACTGGCGTGACGTTGTGGAGTGTACGCGAACCAGTTGCGTTATGCGACTGCCAGAGTGCTGCTTTGCAACATTCGGATACTTCTTGTGTATGCTCGCCTGCCATGGAGGAGATAGCTTTTATGCCGTTTATTTTTTGGGCAGGTCTAGTTTTTTTGCTGGGAAGTGCGTTATGCGTTCACTTTGATGTGTTTAGTTTTAGAAAAAGATTAACAAGAAAATTTTACTCTGCATTTAGCTTTGTTATTCCAAGTAAAGATATACGTGGACAGCGTTTAAAATTTGGCATGGCTGCAGCTGCAGCTTATATTTTTGCCGTAATTCTATTGTTGCTTCTGTTTTCTATACTTTTTTCAACTGCGATGCCGTACGCTACAGGGTCTGAGGAAAATAAGTACACAGGGCCATTGGGGGATTTATTTAATGGGGTATTAACGCCCGTGCTGACATTTCTTACGTTCTGTGGTTTGCTTGTGACTATTCTTATTCAGAATGTCCAGATGCAGGCGACCCTGCAAGAGCTGGAGCTAACACGAAAAGAAATGTCGGATTCTACGGATGCTTTGCAAGCGCAAGTTGTGAATTCAATAGCTCAAAAATTTGATGGTAATTTTTATGAGATGCTTAAATTTCATAAAAATTTATCAGAAAAATTATACGATGAAGAACGGATAATTAATTTTGAATTAAGGGGTTTTAATGATGATCCATTAGGATGGTCGGGGTTTTCTAAGGTTGATTATTTTCGTGGATTCTTTTTGACTAATTATCAGCTGTTAAAATTTATTAAAGATAATGAAAAGAAGAATATCATAAGTTATGAGGAGGCAAAAAACTATGCAAATATCGCTAGAGCAATGATTCCTGAGAGGTTGCTTGCATTAATTTTTATAAATTGCCTCAATGCCCGCTATGTAAATTACAAAAATCTGGTTGAATATTATGAATTTCTAGAACATTTTTCTTTTTCAAATTTCAATGATTCGTGCGTTCTTAATAAAATTTCGGAGTATGATCGGAAGGCATTTGGAAATTTTGAAAATTTATTGAATTTTATAAGTTCTGAAAAAAGTCATTTGCTATATTTTATAGGACTTGATATAAAAGATTTTATTAATGAGCTAAGGTCTAAAATTCATTCTGTATTTAAATTAAGTGATTATCATGAAATGATGAAGAATCCGGAGGTTATGGAATATTCTCGGTCAATCTACAAATTTGTCGAGAATATTAATGAAATAAAGAATGGCATTGAATTAAGAAATTTCTTAGATGAAAAATATTTTTTGATGGCCATTGAAAGTAAAGATCAAATATTTTTCTTGAAATATAGCGGGTTTAATATAAAAGAATATTATTTGTCTATTCAGAATATAAACTCGAAATTGAAGGAACTGACACCAAGTGCTTATTACGGGGTTGAAGAGCATTTAAAATATTTGGATAAAGTAATGTATTAAATATTGAATATTTGGCGACATTGATTAGATAGGTTGTTTTGTATGACTGGGAATATATAAATAATAGTCATTAACTGGCGCCGTTTACAAACCCTGTCCAGCAAGGCCGTGCCTTTGGTATGCCAGTCGGCGCGCAGGGCTATCTCGGTGGGTAGCCTGAGCAAGTCAAGCAGGTCGGGCTGCTGATCGGCGTTGAGGTTGCGCAGGCCTCGGGAGAGCGGGGGCTGCTCACCAGATAACCGCACCAGTTCGTCGCGGTCTGACGTGTTGGTTATCAAGATCCCTTGGTGATCAAAAAAGCCCGTCGGGTCTGGAGCCTTGCGGGCTTTTTAAATTGGTAGGTTTGACTTGAGAAGGTGCCGTTGGTGCTCCAGCAGCAGCCGCATGCAGAGGGTGCAGACAAAATCATCCCTGTCGGGTGCCGTGCGGTACAAATCCACCAGTTGCCGCAACTTGAATCCGCCATCAGAATTCAGCACATCCGAAATGGCGTTGTCATCAATCACGATAGAAGAGAGGGAGTCCATGGCAGTCCTTGTGATGCAGTGCCCGCATTGCGGCGCAGAAAATATGACTTTTGCTGCGATTTCAGGCAGCAATAGCAATCGAAGCCTGACTTCGTCGATCTTTGCACAGTGCTCTGCCTGCTACGAAGGTGTCGTTGTCAAATTTGCCTTTAGGCAGGCTGGGTACAGGGCTGAACAATTACTGGGCTATTCGGGAAATATTCTCGAGCACCCAGCAGTGGTTCTGAAGAAGATTTGGCCCACTTTGCCGCCTATAGACGCGCCTCAGAGCACACCTGAAAAGGTAGCTCGCAGCTTTGTGGAGGCAGCGAAATCAAGACGCTCAGGGCTTTGGAACGCCGCATGTGGCAGTTATCGCCGTTGCATGGAGCTGGCGTTGAAGGAGTTTGCCCCTGATGTCGAGGCATGGAAGCTGGAAAAGCGTATCGACAAGCTGGCGGCTGAACATCGAATTACACCAGCTCTTCAGACATGGGCGCATGAGTTGCGACTGGATGGCAACGAGGCACTGCATGGCGATGATGATGCGACGGAGGAGATGGCTGAGCAAATGCATCATCTGACATATTTTCTTCTGACCTATTTGTACACTTTGCCGAATCAGATTGAAGAGGTTCGAGTGCGACGTGAAGCTGCTTCAGAATAATTTTAATGAGCCATGCAAAGTATCCTGAATAATTTAACAGACGCGTCGTGGTGGTTTACAAGTTTTGTTCCGGCGCTGTTGATCATTTTTTTTCCCAAGCTTGTTAAATACGCATTCAAGAGATCAAAGAAGATTTTTCGCTCAGTACGTGCACGTCATTTGTGGAAGGTAAAAGGAAAAAGACTGGATGATTTGCTGATTCAGAGAGAAATGTTTTCAGAACAAGCGGCATTTAATGTATTTATGACATTTATATCTGCTGGTTTTATTATCCTGGTTTTGAATCCTTATTCGGGCATGAGCGGAAAGAGCGTTGCATATGGAATTATTGTTTCTGTGCCCATCCTGATCTCAGAGCTTTTCTGGCTTAGTAAGGATGCGCGTGTGCAAGATTTAATTGTGCGTCGCAAGCGCTGGCTGAATGGGAAAAAACAGGTGAAGTAAAGAACCTGTGCGTAAGCATTGCTTATCAGCCTGGCCAGCTCTCCGGGTTGCTGGTGACCCATGACCATTTGCTGTGTTGTCAGCCGCGAAGCCTGTCCAGCAAGGCCGCGCCTTTGGCATGCCAGTGGGCTCTGAAGCCCAGGTAGCGGTCATACCGCCCCCATAATGCGCCACCCATTGCTATCAAGAATTTGGCTGCTATGTCTTCCAACGGCTTTCACGTCCACGGCCCGCACGATCACGAACTCGAACATGCCGCCCAGGGTGAACATGGCGCAACCGCCCACCACGGCATCGGCGGCGGCAGCCTGACCAACCAGATCGCCATGTGCACGGCAGTCATTGCCACGGTGGGCGCCATCTTCTCGTACATGGGCGGTGCGACCCAGGCCAATGCCGGGCTGTACAAAAACGACGCAGCCATCAAGAAGACCGAGGCGGCCAACCAGTGGGCCTTCTATCAGGCCAAGAGCACCAAGCAGTCGATGGCCGAGTTCGCGCGCGATCTGGTGGCCACGGAGGACAAGCGGGCCGCCTACCAGGCCAAGGTGGAGCGCTACGAGAAGGAAAAGGACGACATCAAGCGCGATGCCGAGCGTCTGGAAGCGGAGGCCCGGCAGTGGGACGAGCAGTCCGAGATGCAGATGCACCTGCATCACCGCTGGGCCCAGGCCACCACGGCGCTGCAGGTCGCGATTGCCCTCGCAGCCATTGCGCTGCTGACCAAGAAGAAGTGGCTCGAATACGGGATGCTTGGCGTGGCCGCGCTTGGCCTGGCCGTGGGCGGGCTGGCGATGCTGCATATCTAAGAGCGTTTTTACGATCTGCTGAGCAGTAGCGCAAGGAATGCGAGAGATTTTTCTCCGTTCACACACAGCGGCACGCGGACTGTCTCTGGGGTGTCAGTCATCTAGATTCCTTGGTGATCAAAAAAGCCCGCCGGGTCTGGAGCCTTGCGGGCTTTTGGGCAATTTATGTGGGGTCAGGGCTTCACGCATCGTCGTGCCAGCTCGACAAGCCATTCGGCCAGCGGTGGCGGCGTATGTTCGCGTTCCGACCTGGTGATGTGTGGGCGATAGTCCTGGCGCTTGCGGCTTTGGACAACATGAGTTGCCTCGCCAAGGACTATCGGAAGGTTGGGTATGTCTGCTGGTTCGCAGCCTACGATGTAGAACCAGGTTTCTTTTTCGGCCTTGTGGCCCCACCACTTCTGGGGCGCCGCCAGCGTCCAGCCGCCCCATGAGTCACGTGTGCCTGGTTTCGGAAGGTGCTGTGCGAGCCATAGCGTGCTTCCGGCAGGATGCTCCAGAACCCCGCCGAATTCGCGGATCAGCGCAACTGCCAGGCGGCCCAGGTTTCGCTCGTCGGGACGAGGGCGCGCGAATGCGCGCAGTCGTCCCCAGGCGCGGCAGGGCGGATGTGCAACCGCCGGATGGGGGCCGTCATAAGTTCGAGCATCCCGAGTGATGTCGTAGACGTCCACGTCCTTGAGGTTCTTGTAGATGCTGTCTGTGCGAGCGAACAGTACCGCGACTGTCTGCATGTGCGTGCTCCTTTGGCTTAAGGCTAGGCCAAGGCCTGCTCTCACGTCGTTCTAGGCACTAAAAAAGCCCGCCGGGCCTGGAGCCTTGCGGGCTTTTGTTTGGGTAGTGGCTTTTGAATTTGTGAGCGCGCTGTGCTTGCTCTAGCTGCGTTTGAAAATAGTTTGATACCGATAGCATTGCTGGGCTGGCGGTCGCTGCTTTGCTTTCCATAGCGCGTAGCAGGCGGCTGCGCTGGCGGTCCCGGTGCTGCAGCTCGTGCAGCACGGTGTCTATCGGATGCATCGGCAGGTGATCCCCAAGCCCAGGTGGCCCAGCTCGGCAAAGCCATGGTCAAACGCTTCGGCGGCGCTGCGGGCCGCGTGTTGGATGGAAACGCAGCCGCATTTCAGAACAAAGATGCGCATGGCGACTGCTCCTCGAAAAGCGGCAAATTCAGGTGGTTGGCGGTGCCGGCACGCACGCGGTTGATGGTCATCAGCGCCGGGCCATGCTGGCTGCGGCGGCGTGGCTTGCTGGTCGCAGCAGCCTGCTCGGCCGCCATGCGTGCGCGGGCCTTGGCAAAGGTGTCGGCAATGTTGGTGCTGGCCGAGTTGCTGTACTGGAATGCCGCGCTGGTGATCGGCACGCTGGGCAAGGTGGGGCGGGCTGCTTGCATGGGTTCTCCGGTTGAGGGCAAAAGAAAAGCCCGCTCAGTGGCGGGCTTAGGGTGGTTTGTCTTGGTTTTGCTCTGACCTGACGGCCACCATTTGCAAGATGAAAAGCCGTACCAGCCGAATGCCGAAGCTCCATAGCCAGCCAGCCCAAGCGAATACGAATAGCTCTGCGATTGCAAGCAGCGTGCTGTGAACTCTCGTCCAAGTCTTGCGCTCTTGCTGTTGTTGCCTCCAGAGGCGATTGACTTCTTTGTTGCCTACTAGAAATGCAAGATAGATCAGCAGCAGAGTGTTGATGATTCCTGTCCAGATGGCGGCAACATCAAGCAGTCGTGCGCCATATGATGGCTGGGCGTAGGTTGCATATGCAATGCCGGCAATCACGCTCCAATGGGTTGCGTTCCAGAGTAGCGGCTTGAGGTTCGTTTGAGATTGGCTGTTCATATGCTTTCTCCGTGAGCCCTTATCCAGGCCGTGCATTCGTCGTACGTGCCCTGATGCCAGGTGCTGAAAATCCAGGCTGTAAAGGTACCGTCGCCATTCGGCTCAATGCGTACTGCTTTCAAAGTAAATTCTCCATAAAAGAAGCCCGCTACTTGCGGGCTTCTGTCATTAACTACTTTATTGTTTATCTGTGATTCTATCGTTCCATAACCCTTCCTGTTCTGGGTCGGGTTGTGTCACTTCTAGTAGTGAGATAGTCTTTATTGACTGGTGGTATAACCAATTTTTCCGATGTATCTGGCATTGTTATTTTTTCAGTCGGGATTTGTGGTTTTACATCGTATGTGGTGCTCCTTAAGATGATTAAGGGTTCGCTATTATTTTTAGCACTTGAGCCCTTTTCAATCTTTGCACTATTTTCACTCTTATCAGATTTCAAGCGTTCATTTTTTGACTTGCTGCTTCGATTTGATTTCTCTTTCTCGAAGTCATCAGTGCTAGTTCTCGATGCAGAAACAGCCTTTGAATTTTCGTTGACCTGATTATTTCTCTCTCTTTTAGCTCGTGTTTCATTAAATTCTGTATTTCGACGTGCTTTTTCTCTGTCCAATTCGACGGTGCTTCCGCGAGAGGCAGACTCGACCCTGGTCATATTGGTTTTTATATTGACTGACATATTTCGCAAGTCTCTTGCGAGTGAGGCTCGTGCATTCTCTCGGCCTTGTGCCATCTCTGCATCGTAATTTGCTTGAGCATTGGTTATCAACTTGCGAGCAGCTACGAGGATCAATGGACATTCAGCCATTTCTTGAGCGTATGCAACTAGGTCAGCCTCGCGCCCTCGTCGAGGAAGGTATGTATCAAAATCTTCAGTGACAACTCCCACATAATCCGGTTGACCTGGAGTTTTTAAAACACCTTTACCAAAAAACATAGATCCTATGCAGCTGAGGCCTTTGGGATTGCTCAATCCTTCACTGCGATTGAAAAGGTAGTATCTATAAGCATTGCCTTCAAATGTTGCGCCATTAGGCCATTTTACAGAGACAGGACCTTCAAAGTAACTTCCAATTAAATTGCTGGATTTAAAAAATATTCGGTCATTTGGCGCAACGGCGTAAGGTATTGATTCGTTATCGAATTGACCTTTGACTACTCTACCACTTCCGAATGTGATGGTTCCCGGTCCTTTGAAGCCTTTGTTGTAACCACCGACGTATTTGAAGGCCTCTGGAGATATTTTTTTATTTCCTGTTCCCCATCTTGACGTGTATGTTATTGACTCGTTGTCTATCGTGCCATTATTGAATTTTGCACTTGATGTATCACCATGGATCTGAGGCGCATTAGTTGTGGATGGATAATTTCCGTAATAATCATATTGATTGAAAAACATTCCATTCCCATTGAATGTTTCTCCAAGGTAGCCTCCCTCATATCGACTGCCATCCTCGAAAACATATATCCCAGTACTTGTTCCAGCATCTTTTTGTATCCATCCTGTCTTGGGGCCGGTCGACACACACCCGGAAAGAACGAGTAATGTGATGGATGCCGTTATAACGCTATTAATGTTAATCATTTTTATGCTGGTTAATGGATTATTAATTGACGGATGTGTTCAGTTGTACCATGGTGTATTGATTTCGACTTCATCAAAATATATGAAGGGTAAATACTAGGTGGCGCCCCTTTGGTGATGGCCGGCACGCGAGCTGCCTGTATCGGGTGCTCCGGTTCAGGGCAAAGGCAAAGCCCGCTCAGCGGTTGCTGAGGGGCTTGGAGGATTGACGGCTGCAGCCATCGACTGGCGCAGGCCGTGAAGAAAGAGCCGATGCCCTTACGGGCGTGCCAGAGGAAGTGAAGTGGAGGGAGGAGATACCTCTGACTCGGCGATAACCGTTCAAACCGCAGCGCCCTGGTGCAAGGCGCTCTGGTTTGGCCCCGATGTGCACGGGGAGGGCAGTGCCGGGATTCCAACCGGCGTTGCCGTTCTTGCTCTTGGCCGCATTCGCCTCACCCTTTTGACCGTGTACGCCCTTTGGCGGCTGGATACGGCAGGGATGCCGCGCAGAGCAGCGGCCGTGCCCGCTGATGCGATGGTGCCCGGGGACGCTCCGCATGGGTGGAGCGAACGACATGGGCATGCGGTGCAAGAGTGGATGGAAAAGGGTGGGATCCGCTCGCTGTAATAACATCTGGATTCCGACATCACAGACTTCTTACAGGAGGGATCCCGTATGGGAGGAAAGGCCTCGGTTGAGCTTTATCCGGGTCAGCGCCAGAAAGAGCGGCGTCAGTTATTCAGTCGTTTTGCAATCCCTGCTGTGGAGGCTGTTTACAGGGAAAAATTCTTTGCCTTGTTCGGTACGCGTTGTTTTAAATGCGGCCAACCCGAAACATACGTGCACGGCACGAGAGGACTGAAGGTTCTTTGTATCGACCACCATGTGTCAATGGCGCATGGCGGGCATCTGGTCCCCGGCAATCTTGTGTCACTTTGCCGCAGATGCAATGGCACGAAGCTAGACCAAGACCCCGAAGCCTTCTACACGCCTGAAGAGCTGAGTCGCCTTCAGCCGTTTCTCGACCGCCAGCACGAGCTGTTCAACTTCGTGTTTGATTGGGGCGCCTGGCGTGCTGATCCGGCAGGCTATTTGATCGGGTTGGGTGTTTCTCCAACCTTGGTCGGTCAGCTCTTGCACGATGAAGACCACCCTGATTTTCTCGGTATGCCTGAGAAGGATCATGAGGCGTCCATGTCTGTCTCTATTGGCTTGCCACCAGAGTTGGCAAAGCTTTTTGAACCAGATCCACCGGCCTGACCCTTTCCCATCCACTCTCTTTTTAAAGACCGGGCGTGACCCGGTCGATGCCGTGGTGCCCGTCACACTGCTGCGACGAGTTAAATGTACCGATATCGGTACAGAAGAACAATACCGAATTCGGTACATTTGTGATATTTTTTTGTGTGCCAGCTTAGAGTTCGGTACAAAGACAACAAAAAAGGGCCATAAGGCCCCAGATGTGAAATCGTTGTAGCTACAGCTTTGAGCCTACCCAGATGGCCCGCCCTTGTATGAGTGTTTCGGCTTTGCCATCAATGATGATGTCTGGGTATTCGCTCTTGTCCGCGTTGTCTGATACTGCCCGCCACACGCCTCCGATAGTTTGAAAACGCTTCACAAGCATCTCGCCATCCCACGAGAAAGCGTAGATCTGGCCTGCGCGTGGTTCGCGGTCTGCTTTGTTAAGCAGCAAAATAGAGCCATCGCGGATGGTGGGTTCCATGCTTACACCCTTGACGGTGACAACCGCCGCATTGATAGGGCTTACACCTGCAGACTTCAGAAAATCCCTACGAAACTGGAGTAGCCCCAAACTGGCGACTACACCCACATGACGCCCGTTGCCTGCACCGACCTGAACGCTCAGCTTAGAGACCGGTACAAAGTCGTTCTCGCCATCTTCTATCGATTCATGAAGGAGAGTGCCCGTGCTGATCCCGAAGAAGTCTGCAAATTTCTGAATTGACTCCATTCTCACGCCGGTGTCGCCAGCAATGATCCTAGCAAGCGTGCCCTGGCCGATGGCGTAGCCAGCGGTCTTCATCTCATCACGTAGACGCCCAATCGCCTTGCCTTTGATGAGCATGGCAACGTTGTCGGCGAGTGTCTGATTGGCTGCTTTATCCATATCAAACATTGTTCGATCTTGTTGTACCGATATCGGTATGTCATACTTGTACCGAAATCGGTTTATGGGTTTATTGATGAACGTGCCAATCACTGAATATCTCCATCAGAAGCTGACCGAAGTCGGTACGAGTGGGTTTGACCAACTTGCTATTGAGACGGGCGTGAAGGTCAGCTTCATCCGCAAGTTCTTCTATGGCGGGCGCAAGGATCCGCGCGTGAACACTATTCAGCCGCTGCTTGACTACTTCCGTGCTCAAGACCTTCTGACTGGAAGCAGCCTGATTTCAGTGCCGGAGTCTGCGCATGACTGAATCCACAACACGAGGCGGTCGCAAGCCTGCCGCTCAACAAACGAAGGTAGGTGTCTGTGAACTCTGGTGAACGTCTTTTCTGGGTCATGTTCTCGTTGAGCATGTTCATGTCGACTGTGCTGGTGAAGTCTGGTGCGCTGCATCGCTTCTGGCCGGATCACTTCGCGCCGCCGGAGATCTGTGTGAAGCAGGCGCAACCACGGCAAGTGCCTGAAGTTGTGAGGCTGGAATCTCGTGACTAAGCCCGCGTCTCATCTTGATCGCTATCAAGCTGTGCAGTGGCGCGGCACGACGCCGGTAAGCGACGGCTGGATCTGCTTCTCGTTTGCGCGCGACGCTGAGGTGCTGCGCATACGTCTGCCGGTGGAAGGCGCTCATGGTTTGGTGGAGACCGCTGCGTCTTATCTGGGCAGGTGGGGTGTCCAGTCGCCCGGCAAGGCCCTGCCAATCGCGCAAGTGGCCCTGGATTTGCTGCCGGGCGGACTGGTGCGAATCACCAGCACCTGCAAAGGAGCGCCCGATGCGTCGTACGCCCCAATGCAAGACCTGCGGGTCGCAGCTGAAGTTGAAAAGCTGGTGAACGAGTTGCGAGATCGGCTCAGTCGGGAGCTGTCGTGACTTTGTATAGCTCGTTGAACTCGATCTGCACCATGCGCGGTCCTTGGAGTGGGCCGCGCTCTTTGACGCGATACATGCTCAGGTCGGCCGATCCGAAGTACACCAGGTCGTCGTCCTTGAGCGAATCCACCAGATCTTTGAAGTGGGCCTTGAACTCGGCGCCGCTCATCATTTTTTCCTTGGTCATGTCCGTCTTCCTTGGTGCGGTTGGTAAAGGTTTGGTCGCCGCCATCGTAACCAAGTGTGGGGCGGGCACCTTTGTGCCAGGAGGTTCTTATGGCTTGGCTTGATCCATTGCAGGAGCGCGCGGCTGCTTCTTTGCGTTACCGCCTCAGCTTGTCACGCTCTCCAGCCATTGCTTCATGTGGTCTATCGCGATCAGTCGGCTTTCAGGAACCGCCTGATGAAGCAATGCCGTCTCAACAGATTGCAGCCTCTCAAGACCTTCCGTGCGGAAGTCGTCCTTGTCCACAGTGCAGTTTGCAATTGCAAGCACCAGTGCCGTCAACGCATCAATCTGGCCGTTGAGGTAGTGAATGTCTTCATTCAAAGGTTTATTGCTCATGGTTTGCATGGGTAACGATGTTGAGAGTTCGATCGTACGCAAAGAGGTTGTGGGCTCTATTTCGAGCCTGAACGCTCACGTCAGCACCCGCACAGCCACGCGCTGCAGCTCTTCGATGACGGGCAGGGGCACGCTGCCGGTGCGCAGCATTTCGTGGATGCACTGGTTGTTCCAGCGGGCGACTTTGCGGGTGGTGAAGCTGTCGCGGCCTTCGACGTCGAGGACGAAGACGATTTGCTGCAGCAGCAGCTCCATGGCGTGGGCCCATTCGGGTGTGGGGGCGATGGGGGTTTGCTTGGCTGTCTGCGCGGCGGCCGTCAGCGATGCGCCTGAGAAGTGAGGTGTGGTCATGAGAAGCAGTGTCTCTTTCCCTCCCCACGCAAACAATGGCGAAGCAGGCCGTCAAAACGACATGCGGATGCCGGCCGATGTGACGGATGCGGCATACCTGATCGCACATAACCACCCGGGCGGCGTGCGCGTGCTGGCCGAGCGCATGGGTGTGAGCGCCAATACGCTGCAGAACAAGCTGAACCCGAACAACACGACGCACCACCTGACGCTGCGCGAGTCTGTGGCGCTGCAGGTGATGTCGGGCAACCCGGCAATTCTGCATGTCATGGCTGCGGCCCTGGGCTACACCTGCGTGCCCGCGCTGCCCGACCAGGCCGCGGGCGATCCAGTGGAGGCGTTTGTGGCCCTGCAGCAGGAGGTGGGCGAGTTCACGTCCGCAGCGGCAGACGCCTTTCGGGGCGGCAAGGCCATGGTGAGCCGCAACGAGATCAAGCGGCTGCAGTACCGCTACAACGAGCTGATATCTGCCTTGAATCAGCTGCTGGCCACGGCGGCAGCGCGCGTGCCTGCGCCGGTGGAGGAGGGCTGATATGCATATCCAGCTGAGTGCGCGGGTGCTGAACCAGGCGGAGCTGCTGCGGCAGATCCACGGCCTGACGGGCGCACAGGCCGCCAAGGCCTATGCCAAAGCTTTGAACGATACGGGCTTCGAGATCCGCCGTGCGATGCAGGACGAGATGCGCGCGGTGTTCGACCGGCCTACGGATTACATCCTGCGCAGCCCGTTTGTGCGCATGGCCACGGCCGCCAGGCTGAGCGTGACGATCGAGCCGACCTATATGGGCGGCAAGGGGATCGATCCGCAAAAGATTCTGGATGCCCAGGCCTGGGGCGGCCGCCGGCGCGACAAGCGCAGCGAGGTGGCACTGAAGCGTGCGGGCATCCTGCCTGCCGGATATCAGACG
The DNA here is from genome assembly GCF_002157685.2 of Comamonas thiooxydans. Lineage (NCBI taxonomy): Bacteria > Pseudomonadati > Pseudomonadota > Betaproteobacteria > Burkholderiales > Comamonadaceae > Comamonas > Comamonas thiooxydans. Next base: position 3,314,726 of record NZ_AP026738.1, on the reverse strand, counting down.
GCGATACCCGATGAGGCCAGAGGCGGCCCTTACCCCGGCAGCGATGACGGCAAGGGCAATCTGCGCGGGCCGTTTCTGGTGCAACTGATCAGCTACTTCCAGGCGTTTGGCGAGCAGGGCTACAAGGCCAATATGAGCGCCAAGGGCTATATGCGCGTGCACCGCGGCACCAAGAGGCAGGCGGGCCGCCGCTATTTCATTGCCTATGGCGGTGAGCGCGATTCGCCGCGCACCAACCGCAAGGGTGAGCCGGACGGGCGCACTGCTCATTTGGCTCGCGGCATCTGGGCCGTCAGCGGCACGGGCGGCGCGCTCGTTCGCCCTGTCTTGCTTTTTGTGAAGCCAAAGCGTGGCTACCTGCCGCGCTTTGACATGGACAAGGTGGCCAAGCGTGCCGACGCCACGGCCTACCTGGAGCGCCGTATCCGCTACCGCTTGCGCGAGGCCGCAGGCGTATGACTTCCATGAACCCAGCAACGACTTTGAGCGCAGGCGCGCAGCCGCCTGTGCAGATATCAGGAGGTTTGACCATGCAGCAACCCCAATCCGTGGTGACCGGACGCGATACCAGCGCCGAGGCGTTTGCCGCTCTGGGCAACGAAACGCGCCGCCGTTTGCACGAGCGCCTGTACGAGTCGCTGCGCCATGCCCACCAGCAAGGCGTGCGGGACATGAGCCGGCGCGAGCTGCGCGATTACCACAACGCCCAGACGGGCGAGTGGCTGGAGCTGTGCAGCGTGGCCAGCACGGTCAATGCCCTGCTGGCCGCCGGACGGCTGGAGGAGGGCGCCGCACGCCGCTGCAGCCTGTCGCCGCGCCAGCGTGACGTGATGCCTGTGCGCTGCAAGGCGCGCCAAACGGCCTTGGCCTGATCGGGAGAGAAGTATGAGCACCATCATCATGTCGGCCTGCTGGCCGCTGCAGGGCATGTCGGCAGCGCAGAAGGCGGTTCTGATATCGCTGGCGGATCAGTCGAATGACGACGGCGTGTGCTGGCCCGGTGTCGGCACCATTGCCCGGCGTACCTGCCTGTCGGAACGGGCCGTGCAAGAGGCGCTGTCGTGGCTGCAGAAGGTCGGCTTGGTCTTTCGGGAATATCGCCTGAATGCCAGCACCAGCTACACCATCACGCCGGGCAGTTTTGACCCGACCAAAGCACCTGCCGGTCGCAGTCGACGCAAGGCAGGTGGTGCAGATGGCGCACCCCCCGCAGATAGCGCACCCCCCGCACCAGGCGCACCAGGTGGTGAACCAGGCGCACCTGCACCCCCGCACCAGGCGCACCCCAGGGGTGAACCAGGCGCACCTAAATCATCATTGAACCGTCATAGGAACCATCAAAGAACCAGCACACCTGCGCTTGAGCGCGCAGGACCTGTTGCCCAACCGGAGGACGTGACCGACCAGACCTGGGCCGACTGGCTGCAGCTGCGCAAGGTCAAACGGGCACCGGTGACGGAGACCGTGCTGAAGGGCGCCAAGGCCGAGGCGGCAAAGGCCGGCATGACGCTGGAGGCCTTTCTGCAGCTGTGGTGCATACGCGGCTCGCAAGGGCTGCAGGCTGCGTGGCTCAGGCCGGCTGCAGCGCCATCACCTGGCCGTGCGCCGGCGTTCAACGCGAACAAGCACGCGGCTGCGGCAGCAACGATCTTCGACGGAGTGTGGGATGCATGACGTGGCGACGTTGACGGCTGAGGCGATCCAGCAAGCACAGGCACGCGCCGCGGATCCGGCAGACGGGCTGCGGGCCGGACCGGCGGTGCGAAAGCTCTTCGTGCTGCTGCAGGGCAGCTACGGCAGCCTGTTCCTCAGCAAGTTCGCCACCGGGCTGAAGGACGGCCAGGGCCACGACAAGGGCATCCGTGCGGCCATGAACGTCTGGCAGGCGCGCCTGGGTCGCTTTCCTGCCGATGTGGTGGAGGCCGCAGCCGCCCGCCTGGCTGCAGAGCACCCCGATTTCCCGCCCAACCTGCCGCAGTTCGAGCAGATGTGCGATGCCGTCATGCCGCGCCAGACCTATGCCGAGCAGCAGGGCCTGCCTGCCTTGCCCGCGCCCGTGGCTGCGCCGCCTGTGAAGGTCAACCTGAAGGAGCGCAACGACGGCAAGGACTGGGCACGCCGCATCGTGGCCCGCATGGAGGGTGGCGACACCAGCATCTCGTACTACGCCGGCAAGTCCGCACGCATGGCCCTGGGGCTGGAGGTGAAGGTTTGATGCATTGCACAAAAAATAGGCAGGGTGAGGGTCGCGGGTCCTTCCGCCGAGCCTCTGAAGCGGGTAATTCGAGCCGCGTTGTCGGACTGTTTCGTGGGTTTCCTAAGGGGGTTAAGTGAAGGTTCTGCCTTATTTGGATGCTATCGTTTCGCAAGCAGAGTTTGCGCAGATGGTGGGTGTCAGCGAAGCCAGCATCAGCAAGCGCGTGAGCGAGGGCGTGTTGACCCGTGGTGAAAACGTCCACGCCTGGCTGCTGGGCTACTGCGAGCACCTGCGCGACCAGGCTGCGGGCCGGATCGGCGAGACCCTAGGCCTCGACCTGGTGCAAGAACGCGCCGGCCTGGCCAAGGCCCAGCGCGAGGCGCAGGAGCTGAAGAACGCCGTCGCCCGTGGCGAGTACGCGCCCATCGGCATCCTGGCCGACGTGCTCGGTCTGGCCAGCTCCGCCATCGTCGATCGCATGGACCAGTTCGAAGGCCAGGTGCGCAAGGCCTGCCCGGGCCTGCCGCAAGAGGTGCTGCTGATCGTGCTGCGCATCATGGCCGACGCGCGCAACGAGTGGATCCGCTCCACCTCCCAGTTGGTCAACAAAGAGGCTGAGGCCATGGCGCAGCTCGACGCAGACGAGGCCGCCGCATTTGATATCAGGGCAGGCAGCGAAGAGGAGGGCGAAGCCGCATGAGCGCACCCTTCAGCCCCGAAGCCATGGCCGCCATCCAGGCCGCAGCCGCGCTGGGGTTGTCCAGCCTGCGGACCGATGCGCCGCAAACCCTCAGCGAATGGGCGGCAGAGCACTTTCTGCTGGCGGGCGAATCCAGCCACCAGAAGGGCGGCTGGGTCGGCTGGCCCTTTCAGCTCGGCATTCTCGACTTCATGAGCGACGACCGCATCGAAGAGCTGGCCGTCAAAAAGAGCAAGCGCGTGGGCTATACCAAGATGATCACCGCCTTCGTCGCCTACAACATCGCCCACCGCCGCCGCAAGCAGGCGCTGTGGCAGCCCACCGACGACGACCGCGACAGCTACGTCAAGAGCGAGATCGAGCCCGTGCTCGACGGCGTGGCCGCCGTCCAGGCCGCGCGCCGCCAGGGCAAGGGGGTGGAGGACACCATCAAATACAAGCCCTTCCGCGACAGCGTGTTGCACCTGCTGGGCGGCAAGGCTGCGCGAGCCTACCGCCGCATCACCGTGGCCGTCTCCATCCTCGACGAATGGAGCGCCTTCGACCAGAGCATCGAGAAATCCGGCGACCCCGGCAGCCTGGCCAAGGGCCGGCTGGAAGGCGCGCCATACCCCAAGTTCGTCGGCGGCAGCACGCCCCGCGTCAAAGGCATGTGCCATGTAGAGCGCCCCTGCGAAGAATCCGACGCCTACGTCCAATACCACATCGAATGCCCGCGCTGCAGCGCGGAGCACCCGCTCGTCTGGGGCAGCAAAGAGCTGCCCTACGGCTTCAAATGGGTCAAAGGCCAGCCCGCCAGCGTGCACCACGTCTGCCCCCACTGCCTGGAGAGCATCACCCAGGCCGACTACCTGCCCGGCGGCTGGCCGCTTACCGGCACCTGGGTCTGCAAAAAGACCGGCCGCCGCTACGGCGCAGACCGCATCTGGCGCGATGCTGCGGGCCAGCCCTGCCGCCCGCCGCGCACCCTGGGCGTGCATGTCTGGGCCGCCTACAGCCCCCAGCGCACCTGGGTCAGCATCGTCGATGAGTTTGAAAAGGCGCACCGCGCCCTGCAGGCGGGCGACGTGGCGCCCATGACCGGCTTCACCAACGAAACCCTGGGCGAGACCTGGGAGCTCAAGGGCGACAGCAGCGACGAACACGCCCTGCAGGCCCGGGCCGAAGACTACCCCCTGGGCCGCGTGCCCGCCGGCGCGCTGTTGCTCACCGCCGGGGTCGACGTGCAGCGCGACCGATGGGAGATCGCCATCTGGGCCTGGGGCCGCGGGCTGGAAAGCTGGGCCATTGCCCACCAGGTCATCCAGGGCAACCCCGCCAGCGAGGCCGACTGGGAGCCCGTCACCCAATACCTGCAGCAGCGCTACGTGCAGGCCTGGCACGGCGGCAGCCTGGGGCTCAGTGCCATCAGCATCGACTCGTCCGACCAGACCCAGGCCGTCTACAACTGGGTGCGCAGCGCGCAAGGGCAGCTTGCCGGCCTGCGCGCCATCAAGGGCGACAACAACGACAACCGCAACATCGTCGGCCCCAGCAGCCTGCAAGAGGTCAACTACCGCGGCCGCAAGATATCGCACGGCATCAAGCTCTGGCTGGTGGGCGTGGACAGCGCCAAAGACCTGCTGCTGGGCCAGTTGGCCATCGACAAGCCCGGCCCTGGCTACGTGCACACCAGCCAGAAGCTCCCGCGCGAGTGGTACGAACAGCTCACCGCAGAGCAGCGCGTGCTGGTCAAGGTCAACGGCAAAGACGTGTACCGCTGGGTCAAGCGCAGGCCGCGCAATGAGGTGCTGGACTGCCGCAACTACGCACTGCACGCCGCCATGTGCCTTGGCATCCATAAATGGCCCGAGGCCCGCTGGCTGCAGCTGGAGCAAACCGTGCAGCCCCCGCAAGACCTCTTTAACACCGCCCCGGCCCAGGCCGCCCAGCCACAGCCGCAGGGCGATGAACCAGCCCCGCCACGCGCGCCAGCGCGGCCCAGCCCGTCGCGCCAACTGGCGGACGAAGAGCTTTTCAGCCCCATCAGCCTTTATTAATAAAAACCAATGCAAACGCAGGCACAGCAAGCGCAACCAGCTATTAAAACAATGAACGACAAAGACGCAACCTCCACCCCTTCGGTATCCAGCCCCAACAAGCTGGACCCCATCGCCGTGCTGCGCGAAGAACTGGCCGCCGCCGCGTTATGCCATGGCGTGGAGCGAGTGGAGGATTTGACGGAAGAGCTGGTGCGCCGCTATGTGCAGCGGTTGGGTGGGCTCAATGTGTATGTGCGCAATGAGCGGGTACGGGAGCGCGAACGTGTGGCTCGGGAAATACGCGCCGGCTTTGATGGGTGTAATGCTCGGGAGCTGGCGTGCAGATTTGGTCTAAGTGTGCGGCAGGTACAACGAATATTGGAGAGTAAGCTGTAGTTAGATCCTTGACATTAAATGCAGGATTTTTTTATTGAGGCGTTGTGCTACGGAAAATCCGTTTAGCCTAGTTCCTACTTTTTTCTCTGATAGGTATGAAATAGTTATTTAAAATACATCAAAGATTTTCTTTTTCTTTCTGTTCTTCAATCTTTTCAAGTATAGAGTGATCTCCAAGACCAAAAATAACTCCAATAACTTCAAGAACAAGGAGCATAGAGTACCAGAAAAATACCCAGCTAATTATCAATAAATATGCAGAATCAATGGCTTTTTGAAAAGCCCCAAGCCCGAGTGTTATTGTTAGTATGGTCAATGGGTATGCAAAATTTGAGTTCAACATCAACGCTGAACCATTTTTCTTTAATCCGGCATCCTTCAGGATATTTATGGACTTGTCTAAAAATCCCAGAAATTTTGGAGACAAAGCAAATACTAACGCATATACACCGATTCCAAATCCTAATAGCGATGGAATGGAAGAGAGAATAATATCGCCTGGCTTCTGAGCGAATTCAGACAGGCCCATTGTAGAAAGCGTACGACATTTAAATAATGCTGTGCTCAATGGCTTTAAGGTAATAGCCGTAAATGCCAAGGCCGTTATTATCTGTAGACCAAAAGCTTTTAAATAATTGCTAACTCCTGCAAATCTCTTTGATGATAAATAGTCACCATTAAATGCATAGGTGTTTGTAATGTAAATGAAAGTTCCAACTACTGGTATTGATATTAATCTTTCATATATTGACATTTTTATTCCAGTTTATTTAGTGTCAGAATTATTTATTTTGCAATGATTTCTTCCACATGCTCGGGTTCTGTCGACGGTTCTTGAGGTCGATCTGGGGAGATGTCGATGTCTGCGAGTTTATCTGATACACGCGCATAAAAATCCTTCTTCTCTTTATCGTTTGGACTACTTCTTATCTCGAAAGTAACAGGTGTATCTTCGGATTTGTACAGCGCTCTGCGTTCTTTTCCTGGTTCTGTCTCGACAAAATATGAGATGCTTGAAGTTCCAAAGCTAACTGCCGCTCTAAGCATATCTTTAATTATATGAGGGATATCCGACATCCTGCCTTTTTTTCCGGCGGATGCATGAACCTTCAATTGCGTCTTTGTTTCTTTAAGTTCTCTTAGCAGTTTTTCGGTTTCATTGCCATTAGGGAATGCCAAGTCAATATCCACTGTTTTATATGCGGTGGCTTTTTCGAAAACTTCTTCAAGAGCATTAATTTTTGAAATAATATTAATTTCAAGATTGTGATTTGGAAAATACTCTTCACAAATTGGAGTTAAAAAACGCTCTAAAGCTTCGATAAATATCTTTCCCTTAGGAAGATGTGCGCCATCAATAGCCAGAAGATGGCGTTTTGTATCAAATACAAAAGGAATTTGTTTCTTTGTCGATATCGCAGTCTTCTCGCCAGCCTTAAAAATGGTTTTCCCAGAAGACAAGTCTGTCAAGCGCTCTGTTTTTGTATAACGAATGAAATTTCCATATACAAAACCAGCAGGGAAAGAAAAATCATTATCTGGACCAATATATGTGTCGCCAGGCATATCATAATGAAACGATGTAGTAGTCTTGGCGCTGAGATGTTTTTTATTCAAATCTCTTAGTTCAGAGAATAATTTTCTATAGCCAATAGCTCCAATTTCATCAATGTTCTGATCATCGGGCAACAATTGAACGTTATAAATTCTAAACTTGGACATGGAAATATTTAAATGTAACTTGTAACTAAAGTTTACTGCAAAAATTTGAATTTGCCAACCATCGGTAACTAGACGATCAATAGCATTTTTAAAATGCGTTATGATGATGCCGTCACGCCCGTAAGCGTGATCTGGGCTTGGCGGCCCGGAACTACACAGGCGCAGCAGCCGCGCCATCACTTCATGGTCTGCGGCTTTTTGCTTTTATGAGCATGCCTGCGCGCGCATGGCTCCGCTTTACGGTGGGCCGTGTGGGGACACCCGCGAGGGTGTGCCGGTCCTGTGTCCGGTCCGCCAACCCTGCACGGTCCATCACCTTTGCTTGGCGGCTGAGGCGATGGGTTCAAACACTTGTCGCACAGGAGCCCGTCATGGCTGACATCACCATTGGTTCGTCCGTAACTGCCGCATCTGCTCGCCCCGAGCTTTCGATTCACGACGGCATCGTCACCACCACCAGCAACCAAATCGCCGCGCACTTCGGAAAGCAGCACAAGGCTGTACTGCGAGCTATCCGAAATTTGAGTGGTGTGGTGGAGGCTGATTTCTATCAGCGCAACTTTGTGCCGATACAAATCAGCACCGACCTTGGCATGGGTCGTACCCGCAAAGATCCCGCTTATCGCATCACACGCGATGGCTTTGTGTTCTTGGTGATGGGGTTCATCGGCAAGGAAGCTGCAGCGTGGAAAGTTGCCTACCTTGCAGCCTTCAACCGCATGGAAGCAGAGCTGCAAAAGCCCGCGCAAGACCCCCAGCGCATTCAGCTCGCCCAGCGTCTGGCTACCCAGGCAGCAGCCCAGGTCACGCAGGCCGTGTTTGATGCCGTGATGGCCGCAGACAACACCGACTGGCGCCACGCCCGCTACCTGCTCAATCTGGGCTACGACCGCGAAGGCCAGCCCAGCGTGCCCCATGCCCAGCCCATTGGCGACGACCAGATGATCGTCTCCTTCAACGCGCTGCCCGAGCGCATCGCCAGCGGCGAGATCCTCTCAGCCACCGACGCCCAGCTCGCCACACTGGCCACGGCCTGCACCCAGCGCCTGACCCAACGCGCCCAGCACCGCGAAAAGCAAGCCGCCAAGCCTGGCCTTCCCGCCGCGCAACCCGCAGCCAGCCTGCCACCCGGCACGCTGATGATGACCTTCAAGTAATCAGTTTTGATAGCTACTGGCGCTTGATGGATAAGCGCTAGAGGCTGATTTTTATTTAAGTCTTTGGCGCAATGAAAAGCCCCTGCTGGTGTTGACTGGCAGGGGCTTTGTTTTTGCCAAAAACATTGAATTATGGGGTCTTAAATCAATTAATTTATCTACTGTTGTAAATGCAATGAAATTTGATTTATTGGGTCATAAATCATGAAAAATAGGCTGCATGAATGACGTCACTTCATCGCGCGGAGGCGCTGGACGGGGGCAGGGGCGCAAGCCAATTTCCCCGGAAGGAGCCAAGGCATACAAGCTTCTGCTGACCGATGAGCAGCGTGCCAAGCTGGAAAAGCTGGGCAACGCGGCCTGGATTCGTGAGCAGATTGATTTCGCAACCTATCTTGAAGAGATTGACATGACCAGAGCCGTCAATTTGAGCGCCCGCTACATCCATGCCTTGCGGCAGCTGCCTCAGTTTCACTTTGTACTCGATCAGAGCGGGCCTCTGACTCACATGCTTAGCGGCGTGCGGGTGTTGCCCTCGGGTGACTTGACCGACGAGGAGGATGACAGCGGACTTTTGCAGCTGGTTTTTCCAGGAGGGCACTCTGTAGAAGTGCACGGTTTCGCCTATCTGGAGTGCATGGCTAAAGAGGCTGCCGAGATCGAGATGACCACGAAGCCAGGAGATTTCAGCATTCCAGAGAAAAAGCAGTCAATGGTGCAGTGGCGCACGGCTGACCTGATTCGGCATCTGACTGGCAAACATGGGTTGGTGAACGAATGACAAAGGCGATTGAGGAAGCTCTCGTTGCTGATCAGCCTACGGGGGTATATGACGAGCTCGGAGCGATTTTTCAGAAGGTTTCTCTATATCCATTCGGAGTCATGCTTTCCTGTCTGGGAATGTCTTACAACACCTTTTGGCATGAGAAAGGGGGCTTGTCTAAGGGGCGGGTGCACCAGGGAAATCTGGACAAGCTGCGCCCAAGCACGCAGAAGAAGTTGCTAGAAAGTCTTCGCTCGTTCGCGGTTGATGAGGGTTTGAAGAAGGGTTACACGGAGGACGAAGTTCATGAGCGTCTAGATAGCATGCCTCGCTGTAGCGATGGCGAGGAAGCAAGCTTTGCAGGAATGCTTCACAGCTTGCAAAGCCCGGAGAGGATGCTGCCTTTAAGCATTGCTGTTGCGCTGGCCATAGATGAGCTATTGCTTGTTTTGCAGAGGGCGCATCAGGCTGGTGATTTAGAGGCGTTTAAGTGTGCAGTTTTGGAGTTTGTTCGATCTCAGAAGTGGCATGAGTTGCCTGAAATGTGTGGGAACACTTTTGATTGTTTTGTTAGCAAATGGAAAGAAGCGAAGAGCTGGGAGCAAGCCAGGCCTCTTGCTGACAAGTTCTTGATGGAGGTCTTTGCATCCTTCCACTGTGCGTTGGATGTGGAGTGGGCGAACCAGTATTTCGCGGGATTCTGTGACCGTCCGGTGCTCCCTCTGATAGCACCCAAACCCACTGCTAAGGCGCTGACTGGCGAGAAGCTCAAAGCCACGGACGGTTTACTGCATCGCCCTGTGCGTAGGCTGCTAGAGTTTTCTGCAGCGGTGATCCATCGGAACTACAAGAAGGAGTGGCCTGCTTCTAGACCTACCGTAAAGCAGTTAGCTGAATGGATGAATTTTGATGAAGATCAGGTCTATAACTACATCGATGGATCCAGCGCTTTAACTTCGGAAAAGTTCCTCGAACACTGGGAACAAATGTGCCGCTGGATTTCTGGAGAGGATGATGAGCAGTGTCTAGCTCATCCGTCAGTAATGTGTGTTTTCGCTCTAGGCTGGCAAGCCGGCTGGATTAAGCGCACCAAGACTAAGAAGGTGATCTCCTTTGTGTTTCTGGACAAAGACTGGGAATACCACTGGGCGATGTACAGAGCCCGCTGGGCGGGCCAGCTCCAGGTTGCAGAAAGAACTCTGGAGTGGCCGGACTGGTTGGTCAGTTAGTCTTCTTCGTTCGCGATGCGATCTTCCCAGTCATCTGGGCGCTCGTCATCGCCGCGTGAGTGCCAATATTCATCATTGTTGGGATTGCACTGGTTCGAGTGGTTGTCGAGATCGGATTGACGGCTCATGGTTATCTCCTGGGACTAGGACTGGTGTTTAAGCGTTTTGCTGGCGGTCATATACGCTCTGAAGCTTTGCGGCAAGCGAATCCTTTGGAGTTTTTCCGTCGTTTTGCGCAGCCACCGCTTGTTGAACACGCTTGACTGCATCTGCCGTCACTGGTGTGCGAGTGCGTGGAGTCGTTTTCTTTGGCATGTAGGTTCCTTTCGTTGAGTTAGTGCTGTCATCGAGTGACAAACGAAGTCTCATTCGAAAGACCTAAATATCCTTTCCCCAAAATTTTCATTTTCAGTTTTGCTATCGAATTGATTGTTTGAGTTGTTTCTGCATAAGCGCTAGACAGCTGCGACATGATTTAGAGACATATGTCGCAGTGACTTGTCGCAGCCATCCGCCGACCATCGGCGCATGGGTCTCTACAGCCACCTCACCACCGATCAGCTCACCGCCCGGCGCGACAGTTATCTGGCCGCCATCGATGCGCGCCTGACCGGCCCCACGCAGGCCAGCCACAGCACCGACGGCGTGGGCGCGCGCTCCGTGCAGTTCAATGCCGACACGACGCAGCTGCGCCGCGCCATTGACGACATCAACGCCGAACTGGCCCAGCGCAACGGCCAGGCCGTGCGCAAGCCCATCTACCTAGTGTAAGCATGGGCCGCAAGAACCAACTAAGCCGTCAAAGCCGCAGCCGCACGTCGTTTGCGGCGTCGCTGGGCGCAGCGCCGCTCAAGGGCGGGGCGGCCATGTCTGCCTACCAGGGTGCATCGCACACCGATCTGGCACTGAGCGACTGGCAGCCCATGGCGGGCAGCGCCGATGCCGACCTGCTGCCCGAGCTGGGCACGTTGACCAGTCGCGCCCGCGACCTGGCCCGCAATGACGGGCTGATGGCGGGCGGCTTGCAGACCCACCGCGACAACGTGGTGGGCGCAGTGCTGCGCCTGTCTGCCGTGCCCGACTACCGCCTGCTGGGCTGGACGCCCGAGCAGGCCCGCGAGTGGGGCAACAAGGTAGAGGCGCACTTTCGCAGCTGGGCCGACACGACGGATTGCGATGCAGCCCGCACGCTGGATTTGCTGGGCCTGACGGTACTGGCCCTGGGCGGCGAGATGGTGAACGGCGATGCCGTGGCCATTCCCAAATGGCTGCCTCGGCCCGACAGCCCCTGGGCCACGCGGCTGAGCGTGATCGAGGCCGACCGGCTGGAGACCCCGCCGTACCTGGAGGGCATGGCCCGCATTCGCCGTGGCGTGGAGCTGGACGGCGAGGGCGCGCCCGTGGCCTACCACTTTCGTGCCGCGCACCCAGGCGATGCGCTGTACCTGCGCGGCGACGAGGCGCTAGACCTGAACCGCTGGGAGCGCGTGCCCGCCTTTACCCCCTGGGGCCGCCGCCGCGTGGTGCACCTGCATGCCAAGGAGCGCACGGGCCAGAGCCGGGGCAAGCCCATCGTCAGCGCAGTGATGCGCGAGTTCCATATGGCGGGCAAGTACGCCCAGAACGAGCTGCAGGCCAGCCTGGCCAACTCGCTGGTGGCGGCGTTCCTGGAGTCGGACCTGAGCCAGGAGGCTGCGTCGGCCCTGTTTGGCGATCAGGCGCGCGATGTGTGGAAGGAGTCCGTCACCCAGTCGCGCAGCATCGGCAAGCTGCAGGCCGGGGCGGTGATCCCGCTGCCCGTGGGCGCGCGGCTGCAGTCGTTTGCGCCGGGCCGCCCCAATGTGGCGTTTGAGGCCTTCATGCTGGCGGTGGAGCGGCGCATTGCCGCCGGCATGAACCTGCCGTACGAGCTGTTTGCCAAGGACTTCAGCCGCGTGAACTACAGCAGCGCCCGCGCCGCGCTGCTGGAGGCATGGCGCTACTTTCACGGCCGCCGCCGCTGGCTGACCACCACCTGGCTGCGGCCCATCTACGAGCTGTGGCTGGAAGAGGCGGTGAACGCGGGCGTGATCGACGCGCCCGGCTTTTACGCCAACCGCTACGCCTATACCCGCTGCCGCTTTGTGTTTGGCGGCAAGGGCTGGGTGGACCCGGTCAAGGAAGTGCAGGCCGCCAAGCTGCGGCTGGAGATTGGTGTCTCCACCCTGGAGCAGGAATGCGCCGAGCAGGGGCTGGACTGGGAAGAGGTGCTGCACCAGCAGCGCCTGGAGGCCGAGTGCCGCCGCGAGCACGGCCTGCCCGAGCCCGGTGCCACCACCTGGATTGCCAACACCGCAGACAACGGCAGCGACAAGGAAGAGGGCGCACCCGCCCGAAAGGATGCGCCATGAACCGCCAAATTAACCGTCAGATGAGCAGACCCTATCCGCATCTGGCCGACCGCCTGTTCAACACCCCGCTGCTGCTGCACCCGCAAAAGCTGGACGCCATCATCGCCGGCCTGGGCCAGCGCCTGCTGGGCACCGAGGGCCTGCAGATCGATGCTGCCGCCATCAGCCCCCGCGCGGCTTTGCCTGCCGAGATGTTTACCACCCGCAAGGGCGAGCGCACCGAGCGCGGCTACCGTGTGAATGAGGGCGTGGCCGTCATCAGCGCCATGGGCGGCCTGGTGCACCGCACCCGGCTGGAGGCCGACAGCAGCCTGCTGATTGGCTACAACGACCTGGCTGCCGATATGGAAGACGCCCTGGCCCAGCCCGAGGTGCATGCCATTGCCCTGGTGCTGGACAGCCCGGGCGGCGAGGTGTCGGGCGCGTTTGAGCTGGCAGACCGCATTTACGCCGCACGCGGGCGCAAACCCATCGTGGCCGTGGCCGACGGCATGGCGGCCAGCGCTGCCTACCTGGCCGCCAGCGCGGCAGACGAGGTGGTGCTGACCACGACTTCTTACGTGGGCTCCATCGGCGTGGTGATGCGCCATGTGGACTACAGCCGCGCGCTGGCCAATGAGGGCATCAACGTCAGCCACATCTTTGCCGGCGAGCACAAGGTGGACGGCAACCCCTACCAGCCCTTGCCCACATCGGTGCGCGAGCACCTGCAGGCAGACATCGAAGGCCTGTACCAGATGTTTGTGCAGGCCGTGGCCAGGCACCGCGGCATGGAAGAGCAGGCCGTGCGCGACACGCGCGCCGCCGTGTACCGGGGCGTGGCCGGCGTGGCTGCAAGGCTGGCCGACCGCATCGGCACGGCAGACGCCGTGATTGCCGACCTGTCTGCGCGCCGCGCTCGCAGTTACCCCGCAGGGGCGGGAATCTCAATTCAACTTCAAGGAGCTTCTATGGGCGACCCCCAAACCATTCAACCGGCGGCGGCTGCGCCTGCCGAACCCTCTACGGCGGCTGCGCCTGCCGAACCCTCTACGGCGGCTGTTGTGGCCCCCGCCGCTGCATCGGCTGCTGCACCTGCCGGTCCTGCTGCAGTTGCTGCTGCTGCCTCGCAAGGCCTGGAGCAAGCCCGCGCCGAAGGCGCACAGGCCGAGCGTGCCCGCGTCAGCGCCATCCTGGGCCATGCCCATGCACCGGCCAACGCTGCACTGGCGCAGACCTGCATTGCCGGCGGCCTGACGGCCGAGCAGGCCCAGGGCGTGCTGGATGCCGCACCGGCTGTCGCAGCCGCTGCAGCCCCCGCAGCGGCTGCCAACCAGTTTGCCCAGGCCATGGCGGCACTGGGCAACCCCAATGTCTCGGGCGTCGAGGCGGCCAGCCCCGACGGCTCTGCACAGGCGGCCACCCAGGCCGCAGCCGGTTGGGGCAAGGCCTTTGGCACCGCACCGTAACCCAACCCCCACCCATAGGAGCACACACCATGCAAGTGCAAGAACTCGGCCCCGGCACGGCCTGCTATCTGGTCAGCGAGGCCAACGGCACCCGCTCGCGCGAAGTGGTTACTATCGCGCAGGGGCAAAACCTGCTGCCCGGCGCTGTGCTGGGCAAGGTCACTACCAGTGGCGAATACACGGCCGTCAGCCCCACCAACGACAACGGCAGCCAGACCGCCATTGCCGTGCTGTTTGCCGCCGTGGACAGCACCGCCGCAGCCCACGCCGCCGTCATCACCGCCCGCGACGCCGAAGTGGCCGCCCATGCGCTGGCCTGGCCAGCAGGCACGACCGAACCCCAGAAAACCGCTGCCCTGGCCCAACTGGCCGCCGTGGGCATTGTTGCGCGCTGAAGCCGCGCCAGAAAAAGGACTACCGATATGGCCGATCTCAATATCTTTGCGCACGAGGCATTCAGCATGACCTCGATGTCCACCGCCATCCAGGCCGCGCCCTATGCGCCGCAGCTGCTGGGGCAACTGGGCATTTTCACGACCGAGCGCTCGCGCACCACCACCGTGGCGATCGAGGAAAAAGGCGGCGTGCTGTCCCTCATCAAGACCAGCCCGCGCGGTGCACCCATCGAAGAAGGCAAGGGCGAAAGCCGCCGCATGCGCCACTTCGACACCCTGCGCATCGCGCGCGGCAAGACGCTGTATGCATCGTCGGTGCAGAACATTCGCGCCTTCGGCTCCGTCAGCGAGCTGCAGGCCGTGCAGAACGAGCTGGCCGACATCATGAATGGCAAGACCGGCCTGCGTGCCGCTGTGGAGCTGACGCACGAGCACATGCGCCTGGGCGCCGTGCAGGGCAAGGTGCTGGACGCCGATGGCTCTGTGCTGGTGGACTGGTATGAAGAGTTTGGCATTGCCCAGCCTGCCGAGATCAACTTCGACCTGGCCAACGCCACGGCCGAAGGCGGCGAGATCCGCAAGCAGTGCAATGCGCTCATCCGCGACATGATGCGCGCCAGCCATGGCGCCTGGCTGCCCGGCCAGACCTATGCCGTGGGCCTGTGCGGCGACAACTTCTTCGACGACCTCACCGGTAATGCCGAAACCCGCGGCACCTACCTGAACCAGCAGGAGGCGCGTGACCTGCGCAATGACGTGGGCCAGGTCTTCGGCTCGTTTCGCTACGGCAATATCCAGTTCATCAACTACCGAGGTACCGACGACAACAG
The DNA here is from genome assembly GCF_002157685.2 of Comamonas thiooxydans. Taxonomy (NCBI): domain Bacteria; kingdom Pseudomonadati; phylum Pseudomonadota; class Betaproteobacteria; order Burkholderiales; family Comamonadaceae; genus Comamonas; species Comamonas thiooxydans. The sequence continues at coordinate 3,299,478 of NZ_AP026738.1, read as the reverse complement.
CACCGTGGCCGTGCACCCGGACAAGTGCCAGTTCTTCCCCGTGGGTGCGCCGGACGCGTTTCGCGTCGGCTTCTCGCCGGCCGAGTCCTTCCCCTTCGTCAACACGCCCGGCCAGGACGTGTACGCCATGGTGGTCACGGACAAGGACCGCCAGGAGTGGGTGCGCCCCGAGGTGCGCAGCTACCCACTGTTCATGTGCACCCGCCCCGGCATGCTGCAGCGCGCCAAGCGCAAGGCCTGAGCATGTTGGCAAGTACTGCACCTTTTGCGCAGGTGGATGCGCTGATCAATCAGGGCATCAGCCAAACCCTGGCCAATGCCACGGCCAGCTGGCAGGGCGGTAAGCCCTTTGGCGTGGTGTTCAACCGCACGCCGCTGGAAGGCTTTCTGACCGATGCGGCCACTGCTGAGCGCCACACCGTGGCCATGCCGCTTGCCGATGCCCCCGGCATTGCCGAGGGCAGCACCGGCCTGCTGCTGGGCGGCCAACCCTGCCAGGTGATCGGGCCGGTGGTGCAGGACGCCAGCGGCTGGGCCGTGTTGCCCATCGTCTTTCTGAACTGAGCGCCATGTTGCTGCTTGAACCAATCATCAAGTCGCGCCTGGCAGGGCGCAGTGCACTGGCCGCCTGGCAGGTGCGAGGTGCGTCGCAGCTGTGCGACCGCACGCAGGTGCCGGCCATCGAGGTGCGCATGTCCGGCGCGGGCCTGGGCGATGTGTCGCGCGAGGCTGCCCAGCTGGAGCCGCGCTGGTCCTGCGTGCTGGTGAACCGGCGCAGCGACACGGCTGCTGCCGAGCTGGATGCCGCCGTGGAAGACGTGGTGGGCTGTCTGCACGGCTGGCGGCCTGCTGTGCCCGGCGGGCGGGCCTGGTCAGAGCTGCGCGCCGCCGGAGTGCGAGAGGCCGAGTTTGTGGACGCCGGCCTGGTCGGCTATGCGGTGGAGTTCACCACCGTCTCTGTTTTCGAGTCGCTGGACGCCTGAGGCCGGCGCCGTTCAATCATTCAAAGGAGCTAGTCATGGCTGCACTGCCCCGCGTCAAGAAGGAATACCAGATTCCGCGTGGACGCCTTGTTTTCTATCCGTTCGATGCAGCGGGCCGCCTGCTGGGCGGTCGCCAGTTCGGCAACTGCCCGGCCTTCTCTTTGAGCGTGGAGGGCGACAAGGCCCCGCATTACAGCTCGCAGGGCGGCCTGCGCGAGAAGGACGAAGAAGTCCTGATCGAGATCACCCGCAAGGCGGCCATCACCACCGACAACATCAGCGGCAGCAACCTGCGCATGTTTCTGTCCGGCACGGCAGAGACCCACACACAGGAATCTGCCACGGTGGCCGACGAGGCGCATACGGTGGAGCCGGGCGGCATCTACCGCCTGGGGGTTACCGCAGCGGCCCCCACGGGCGCGCGCAAGCTGAGCACCGTCACCGTCAAAAGCAAGGACGGCACCACGACCTTTGCAGCGGGCACCGATTACACCGTGGATGCCGACCTGGGCCTGCTGCAGATCGCGGAGGGCGGCGAGATCGACGCGGCCACCGAGGTACTGGTGGGCTACACCGCCGCAGAGACCAGCTGGGAGCGCATCAAGTCCGGCAACGGCGCGGATCTGAAGGGCGCACTGCAGCTGATTGCCGACAACGCCCACGGCAGCAATCGTGACTGGTGGTTCCCCAGCGTAGCGCTGTCGCCCACGGGCGAGCTGCCGCTGATTCAGGACGGCACGGACTACAGCCAGTTCGGCTTCGATGTGGAAGTGCTCAAGCCCGACAACGGCGAGGCCGTCTATGTGGACGGCCGTGCGGCGCTGATTCCTTAACCCATCTCCATCCAGACCTCCCGGCTTGCCGGGGCGGTTTGCACTGCGGCCACCAAGCGCCGGCTGCAGTGCAAACCGAAGCAACCACTTTCACTCAAGCACCGACACCATGGCCTTCAAGCCCATTCAGATTGTGATCAACGCCAAGGACGATGCGTCTGCGGTGCTGAGCCGCCTTGGGCGCAATGTGAAGCTGCTGGGCGCGACGATTGCCGGCTACTTCGGCATCAAGGCATTTGCAGGCGTGGTGCAGAGCGCCGCAGACTTTGAAGCGGCCATGAGTCGGGTCAAGGCCGCCACCGAGGGCACGGCCGCAGAAATGGCCGCGCTGACCAAGGCCGCCCAGGCGGCGGGCAGCAATACCAAATACACCTCGGTCCAGGCTGCTGGCGCACTGGAGAACCTGGCCAAGGCGGGTGATATCGAGCTGGGCAAATCCAGCGAGTACGTGACCAAGGCCGTGATGGGCATGGGCTTGGCGTTTGATGATGCAGGCCGCGTGGCCGATGTGCTGGCCAAGGGCGCCAACGCCACCAACACCAGCGTGGAAGGGCTGGCCCAGGCGCTGAGCTATGCCGCGCCGGTTGCCAATTCCCTGGGCGTAAGTCTGGAGAGCACGGTGGCCATCATCGGCAAGTTTGCCGATGCGGGCATCGACGCCAGCCGCGCAGGTACGGCGCTGAACTCCATCATGAGCCAGTTTGCCAACCCGCTCTCCAGCTTCCGCAAGGAATTGGGCGCCGCAGGCATAGTCACCACCAACTTTGAAGAAGCCTTGCACCAGCTGGCCGCCAAGGGCAAGGACGGCGAGCGCGCCATCAATGCCGTGGGGCAGGAGGCCGGGCCCGCGCTGCGCGCCTTGCTCAACCAGGGCATGGGCGCGCTGGACGAGCTGACGGGCAAGCTGCGAGAGGCGGGCGGCAGTGCAGAGGCCACGGCCAGGACCATGGCGGACAACCTCAATGGCTCGCTCAAGGGCCTGAGCAGCATGTGGGAGACCGTGACCCAGGTGCTGGGCAAGCCCGTGCTGCCCGTGGTGCGCAAAGGCGTGGACGAGCTGACCGGCGCGCTGCGCAAGGCGGTCGAGAGCGGCCTGGTGGAGCGCTTCGGCAAGACCCTGGCCACGGCTTTTGAGAACGGCCTCAAGTTCTTCCGCGCGTTTGCAGCCAACGTCAACTTTGACGCCGTGGTGCTGCGCCTGCAGGTCTTTGCCAGCGAGGCGGGCGAGACGCTGCAGCGCATCGGCCAGTACGCCACCAATGCAGGCAACACGGTGCAGCTGGCCTGGGGCGTGATGACGGCGGGTGTCAATGGTGTGCTGACTGCCATCTACGGTCTGGGCGCGGCGTTTGCACAGATTGCTTCCAAGGTGATGGAGGGTGTGGCGGCGCTGCGCAGCGGTCTGGCATCCGTCACCTTTGGCGGTCTCAGTGAGAGCTTTCGTCTGGCGGCGGCTGATGCCGAAGAGATGGCGGGCGCATTTGGTGCCTCTGCCGACGCCCTCAAGGCCAAGGCTGAGGAGTCCTTGCAACGCATGGCTGACGGCGCCCAGACGGCGCGCGATGCATGGAGCGGGCTGACGGGGGATGTGGCAGCAGTCGGCAATGCTGCTGCGGCGGCGGCCCCCTCCATCGAGGCGGTAGCTGCAGGCATCGAGGCCACGGGAAAGGCCGCAGCCAAGGCGGCCAAGGAGGCAGCAGCCAAGGCCGAGGCCGACCGCGTTGCTGCCGAGAACCTGAAGAAGCTCAGAGCCGAGTACGAGCAACTGATTGCCAGCGGCAATCTGGATGCTGCCGGGCGCAAGCTGCAGGAAATTGCCAAGGCCCAGCGCGCTGCTGCCAGCACGGCCCAGGATGCGGCGCAGTCCACCGCGCTGCTGGAGCAGGCCTACAAAGACCTGGGCATGACCACCAACGAGGATCTGCAGCGCATGGCCAAACAGGCGCGTGCTGCGTTTGAACAGTTGGAAAAAGACGGCAAGCAGCCGCCCATGCGTATTGCCGAGGCCTGGAAGTCCATGGCCGACAAGGTGATTGCGGCCAATGGCGGTATCGCGCCTGAATGGCTCAAGACCCAGGCAGCGGTCAAAGGCTACGAAGTCGCGGTGGACGATGCGGGCAAGGCCATGCTCAACACCGACCGCGCCACGGCCCGGGCCGTCAGCAGCATGGTCAGCGGCATGGGCCGGGTGCGCGAGGCGGCCGACAGCGTGCAGGAGAGCATGCGCGGCATCGAGCATGCATCGGGCCGCGCCGCCCACGCTGCCCGTGAATGGGAGCAGGGCGGCCCGCGCAACTTTGTCGAGGAGCGCAATGCCGGCGTGCAGGGCTCGCAAGGCGTCATGCACCAGAACACCGGGCCGCTAAGCCTGGTGCCGCAGTTCCAGACCCGCCAGGAGCTGGAGGCCTGGTGGAAGCAATGGCAGAACCAGTATGCGCAGGACAACCCTTTCTCCGTCAAGAGCAGCGGCGCTCTGGGCAACTATCAATATGACCTGACCCAGTTTGCGGTCACGCAAGCGGGCAGGGCTATCGACCTGCAGCAGGCCGCCACCAATGCAAGGCCGAAGCAGGAGGCGGAGCGCAAGCCAAGCGCTCCCAGCTCAGTGCCTCGGGCGCCGGCTCCAGCCCCTGCAGCCGCAGCACCCCAATCCGTCATCACCCACAGGCACGAGGTCGTGATTGGCGGCCGTCAATACAACGTGGGCACGGACGCAGCAGGCAGCGGGGAGATGCAGCAGCTGATGGCGGCGCTGGAGCGTGATGCCAATCTATCAGGAGGTGTTCACTGATGGCTGGTCATTTTCTCGCGGGCATCGAGCTGCCGCGCGGCATGTTGTGGGTGGACGAGTTCAACTGGTCTGCCGTGCAGAAGACGGTCGAGCGCGGCATCACTGGCGCCCAGATCATCGATGCCGCTGCCCGTATCGAGGGCCGGCCCATCACCTTGCAGGCCGTGGAAGACCAGGGCTGGATTCGCCGGGTAACGCTGCAGGCCGTGCAGGCCCTGGCCGATGCGCCAGACGGTCAGTACCCGCTGCGCCTGGCTGACGGCCGCGAATTCACCGTGCAGTTTGCGGCAGACGACCCGATTGCCGCCACGCCCATCTCCCGGCCCGAGCTGCCTGCTGCAACCCATCCCTATGTCGCCACGCTGCGGCTGATCACTGTTTAAGCGAGAAGAACGATCCCCATTCAGACAGGCGACGTAAAGCTGCTCAAGTCCGCCGTCATGAGCGATGCGCCCGAGGGCGGTGGTGCCCCGACTGGCGAAGCTATTCCCGATGGTGTGAGTAATGCGATATTTCCCGACATCTCGCAACTGGACCGCGCCATCGGCCGTTTCAGCGCACGCAAAGTGACGCTGGGCGTGCGCACGGACGATACCGACACTTACTTTGGCGCCAACGTCATCGTGGCCGACCCGCCTGAAGACCCGCGTATCAGCGTCACCCTGTTTCGTACCGGGCAGGCTTTCGACACTCGCAAGGACGCCATTCAGCGTGTCGAGGCCTATCTGAACAAGGGGCCGGAGTGGCCTGGTTACCTCTACGAGGGCCATATTGCGGGTCAGCGTGTCATCCAGATTTTCCAGCGTATCGCCGAGGCGCTGCCCGCCGTGGGCCAGACCCTGGTCATCGTGCAAAACGAAGGCGCCGCCAATCAGATCGAGCAGTATGTGCGCGCCACTCGCGTGAGTTCGGTAGTGCGCACCTTCACCGACGCCAACGGCACGGACTATCAGGCCGCCATCGTGACGATGGAGTTGAGCGACAAGCTGCGCACCGATTTCATCGGCTCGTCTGCTTCGCGGTTTTTCACGCACGCAAGCAATGCGGCCCGGATTCGGGACACGGTCGTGGCCGATGCCGGCAGCTACGTGAGCGTCAGCCCACTGGCCCGGGCTGCCGCGCTGGGGGATTTCACCGCTGTCGCCCAGAGCGTCTTCACCCAGCTGGTGCCATCGGCACAGACGGAGACACCGATCCCGGCAGGTGTTCCCTATGCCGTGGCCGCACTGCCGGCCTCTGGTGCTGAAGAGGTCACGTTCGTGACGACCCAGGCCTGGGACAGCGCCACGAACCTGGCCCTGCCGGGCGGCTGCCTGCCGGGCTCGCTCAAGATCCGTATCGGCTCCGGCGCGCAGTTCACGGACGAGGCTGGCATTCTGCTGTCGGGCTCCCAGCAGGTGGGCACGGTGGACTATGCCAACGGTATCGTGGCCAGCAGCTCGGGCAACTACGCCGGCAGCAAGACCATCAGCTACCGCCCGGCTGCCTATATGCAGCGCGTGCCGCAGTCCAGCGAGATCGCCATCACGGCAGAGTCTCGCAGCCAGTCCTATGTGGGCTTTATCACGCCTGTGGCTGCACGTGGCACGCTGTCTTTCAGCTACCGTGCCCAGGGCCGTTGGTATGTGCTGTCGGATGCTGGCGACGGCTCCCTGCGCGGTATCGACTCCAGCTATGGCGCAGGTACCTATAACTCTGTCACTGGCTCCTATGTGATCACCCTGGGTGCGCTGCCGGATGTGGGTAGCTCCATCATCATCCAGTGGGGCGTGCCGACCCAGGAGACCGTGCACCCTGCGGCAGACCTGCTGATCAGTCAGACGATTGCCCTGCCGCTGCCCGCGGGGCAGGCGCTGTACCCCGGCGCCTTCGACATCACATGGATGGACGGCCAGACCCAGCGCACGGCTACGGCCAATGCCGCCTGGCAGCTGCAAGGCGACGCCACGGGCGAGGTGCGGGTGGGCCGCTCCGAAGTGCTGTTTGCTCCCAAGCTGATGCCGCCTATCGGCACCGTGCTGGACGTGACGGTCGATACGGCTGCGGCCCAGGAAGTCAATCTTGCCCACCCATCGCGCAACGGACAGGGTCGCCTGGTGGTGGCGGCAGGGCAGGGCTCCCTCGTGCCGTTTGCGGTCGAGGTCGAGTGGAATACGCTCACGGATCAGTCCGTGCTGGGCACATATACCCGGGAGCAGCTCACGGAGATGGGCGTCAGCCTGGTCGATCCCACGCAGATTGCGCGTGACGACGGCCAGGGCAAGCTGGTGCTGGGGGGCGCTCAGATCGGTACGGTGGACTATGCGGCCGGCAGTATCGAGTTTCAGCCGGATGTCTCGATCCGCATTCCCAAGCCCCGCTACTCCTCCACGCAGATCAGCGGCGGCGGGTTCTCCGGCGACGCTGCGCGCTACCGCCTGAACTATGAGGGCATCGAGTATGTCAGCGCTCCTTCGATATTTCCGAACGATGAGAGCGGCTACGTCAAGATCCGGTTTCGCACGACCGGATCGCCCACGCGCCAGACCCTGCAGGTGCCGTTCGCGCCCGAATTCGCACTGATCACCGGAGTGCAGGCGCCCATGGTGCCGGGCTCCGTGGTCCTGTTGCCTGCCAGTGGGCAACCCTGGAGCGATGACGGGCAGGGGACGCTGCGCGTGCTGACGCCGGCGGGCTTTGTGACACGCGGCACGCTCAACTATGCAACGGCAAGGGTGGCGCTCACCTCCTGGACACCGGGCAATGCCAACACCCTGCGCCGGGTCAGCTGCATCACGACGCTGGGCGATGCCATCTCCAGCGCCTACGTGTTTCGCACCGCATCGAGCCCGCTGCGCCCTGGCTCGCTCACGGTGCAGGTGCCTCGCGTCTCGGGTGGCATGCAGAACGTGACCGCTGGTATCGACGGCACGATCTCGGCGCCCGGTGTCGTCGGCACTGTCGACTATGAGACCGGCCTGGTGCGCCTGGGTTTCGGCTCCCTGGTCAACGCGGCGGGCAGCGCGGGTGAGCCCTGGTATGACCCGGCCAATGTGCAGCCGGACGGCAAGATCTTCAAACCCCAGCCGGTGGTCGCCAGCGCCTTGCGCTACGCCGCCGTGGCCTATAGCTATCTGCCGCTGGATGCGGATCTGCTGGGTATCGACCCGGTGCGCCTGCCCAGCGACGGCCGAGTGCCGATCTTTCGGCCAGGCGGTGTGGCTGTGGTGGGCCATACGGGCTCGATCACGGCCACCTTCAGCAACGACCAGACCGTGGACTGCGGCCGTGTGCGACTGTCCCGTGTTCGCCTGGTGGGCGCCGATGGCAAGGTCATCCATGGCGGCTATACCGCCAACCTGGAAGCCGGCCTGGTGCACATCGTGGATGTGGCCGCCTGGGCGCAGCCCGTCACCATCGAGCACCGCATCGAGGACATGGCCGTGGTGCGCGATGTGCAGATCAGTGGCGAGATCAGCTTTGCCAGCCCGCTGTCGCACGACTACCCGCTGGGCAGCTATGTCTCAAGTGCGCTGACGGCCGGCTCGGGCGTGGCCAGCGACCTGTTTGCCCGTGCCAATACGGTGTTTGACCAGCAGACCTGGACGGGACTGTGGGCCGATGTGGTGACGGGCAATGAAGCGCTGGCCTCGTTCAACCATGCGCAGTTTCCGATAGTGGTCACCAACCGGGGAGCGATCACCCAGCGCTGGGCCTTGCGCTTTACCTCGCCCACGCAGTTTGACGTCATTGGCGAGAACGTCGGGGTGATTGCCGTGGGCAACACCGATGCCGACTGCCAGCCGATCAACCCGGCCGAGGGCGTTCCGTACTTCGTGCTGCCCTGGAAAGGCTGGGGCAATAACTGGGCCGCAGGCAATGTGCTGCGCTTGAACACCGTGGAGGCCGGCATGCCGTTCTGGGTGGCCCGCACCGTGCAGCCCGGTCCCGAGACGGTGCCCGACGACACCTTCACGCTGCTCGGCCGTGGCGACGTGGACAACCCCAAGCCTTAACCATTCTGGAGAGACCTCATGCCTTACGGAACGCAAAGCAAGTTTTTTAGCAGCGATATGGCCGGTGCGCCCGCGCTGTATGCCGATGCCGGCGCCTATGTGGCGCTGCTCGATGCCGTGCTGGTCAACGGCTATGGTGCAGCCACAATCAGCCAGATCGTCGTGACGGATGGCATGGCCGTGGCGACCACGGCCCTGGGCCACAAGTTTCGCAAGTGGCAAGTTGCGCTCAACACCGGTGCGGCCCACGCAGCTTTAAACGGCGAGCACCGTGTGATCGGAGTCAGCGGCGCAAGCTACACATTTGAAGTGACCGGCGTGCCCAACGGCACCTACAACGGTGGAGAAACAAAAGTCGCGCCCCTGGGCTTCGAGATCACGGCTACGTCAGCGAACCAGCGCATCTACCGCAGCAAGGACTCCCGCCGCAATGCCGTGAGCCTGTTCGTAGATGACAGCAACACCGTCACGGGCTGGAACATCGGCAGCAACAAAGCACTGACGCAAGCGCGGCTGGTGTGCGATGTGACCGATATCGGCAACTATGTGACGCTGGGCACGACCTGGTGGCCCAAGGCCAATGCCGTATCGGGCACGGCGGCACGCCCCTGGATCATCGCCGGCGATGCGCTGGGCTTTTATTCGGCGGTGGATGTCGTAGCCAATGGCTTTGCCGTGGCCAGCAGCCACTTCATGCAACTCAATACCCTGGCCGCAGGCGATCAGTTCGCCACGATGCTGGAGGGAGCAGGTCCAACAACTGACACGATGAGTAGCTACGCGAACGGGGTGGGAAGTGCGGGCGCTGGCATGTCTGCCATGACCATGGGGGCGCGGGTGATTGCCCGCGGACTGGCGCAAAACGGTGCGGCCATTCCCATGCGGTATTTGGGCCTGGGCTGCATGGCTCATAACTCCTCCCCGCCGTTTGGTTGGACGACCAGTGGCAGGCGCGGTGGCGCTACAGCAATTTATCAGTTTGGAGGAATGACGTCGGTAAACCCTGCGGACTCCGGGCTGGTGTTGGGACAAAACGTAATTGCGGTGCACAGTCCTTCAGGGCTGGTCGATGGCAAAGACTTTGTGGGGCGTGCCATCTTGCCGGGACTTTACTCGGTGCCTGCCGACAGCAACTGGGCCATGACAGCGACGGTGCAAGAGGCGCCGGGCGGCATGTCGGGATCCAACTTGATGCCACTGCCAGCGTCAACGGGCGGCGGTTTAATGGGGTCGACCGAAACACCCGGTGCCAACACCCTGGGCGGCTACTACGTCGACATCACCAAGGACTGGCGATGAGCGGGCCGGTCACCTTGTCGGGGGCGCTGCTGCGGCCGCTGCTGCAGCGGCAGGATTTCAGCAACGGGGTGCCCAAGGCATTCCCGCAATCCGTGCTGCTGGTCAAGCCGCTGCTGGCCGCCGCAGTGGGCCTGGGCAATGGCTTCATTGCATCCACCGTGGAGAAGCAGGAGCAGGCAGACCCTGCGCCGCTGCCGCTCGCCCGCCGGGTGGTGCTGCTGCTGGAGCCCACGCTGCAACTGGTGGCCGAGACGGTCAGCGATGCGGCAACGGGTGCCTATCGCTTTGACGGGCTCAACCCGAATGCCCGCTTCACGGTGATCTCGTTGGACCACCTGCACAAGTTTAGGGCCGTGCTGGCCGACAACCTGGCGCCCTCGGTATGAGCCTGCTGCGCATCTCCGCCCGCCACAACAGCGCCAGGCTGCAGGCCACGCTGGCGGACATCAACGCCGGTCCGGCCGCCGCGTGTATTGAGATATACGACGGCTTGCTGCCCAGCACGCCCGAAGCCGCTACGACTGCGCGCCTAGTCGGGCGTGTGACGCTGCAGGTGCCCGCCGGCGAGATCGTGAGCCATGCGCTGCGCCTGCTGCCCGAGGGCGACGGCATGGCCCTGCTGACCGGAGTGGCCGGCTGGGCGCGCCTGGTCAATGGCGCGGGCGAGGTCGTATGCGATGGCGAATGCACGGCGGCCGATGGCGCCGGCCCTTGGCGGCTGCCCAGTCTGCAACTGTATGCAGGCGGTGCGGTGCGCCTGATCTCTGCGGTGCTGGGGTGATCTGATGGCCGACTCTGCACGTCTGGTCTTCAAGCGCAAGCCCGCTGCCAATGGGCGATTGGTCTTCGGCCTTCCCGATGGGCAGGAGGTACAGCCGCCTGGCGTGGAGCTGCAGCTCGACGCGCAACTGCCCGGCATGACGCTGCAATGCGATCTCGCATACGCCAGCAACACAGAGCGCCCCCTGGTGGCCGCCAGCAGGGGGGACTGGCAGTCTGCCGCGCAGCACAAGGCTGGGGTGCTGGAGCGCATGCAGGGCTCGGTGCGCAGTCCTGCAGGCTGGCAAGGCCGATGGCAAGCCGCGCAGGCCCGGCCCCAGGCGGCGGAGATCCGGCAGGTGGGCACGCTGCGGCCGGCCAAGCTGCAGATCGCAATGCGCCATCAGGACGGCCTGCCGTTGCATGAATCGGCCGCAGTGCAGGCGCAGGCCGGCTGGCCTATCAATCCGCAGCTGCAGGCCCGGCATCAGCGCGGCGAGCCCGTGCAAAAGCAATCCGAGCTGCCGCACCAGGACGGCCTGCGTGATCGGTTGGCAGAGCAACGCTCGGGTATGCAGAGCGCACTGCCGCTGGTAGCCGGGGTGTCGACAGACCACCAGACGGCGCGGCCGTGGCTGCTGGGCTTTGCGGTGCGCTACCAGGAAGCGGTGCCGCCGCCACCAGGCATCAGCAAGCGCCCCGGCCCGCCGGTCGATCCCGAACCGCCCGTGGATCGCTGCTATGTACCCGATCCGCGCCTGCTCTTCAAAGCGCTGGCGGCGCGTGATGGGCGTCTGATTTTTGTGTGTGAGCACGGCATAGCGCCGCTGCCCCCGTTCGTCATTCCTCTGCTGCCCGTCTATATGCAAGTCCACCATCTCACGGCGCATTTGCTGCCGAGCCTTGAGCCAGTAGTGCTCACTGACGTCACCATTGCGGCCGACGACGACAGCTACTGCTGGAGCCTGTCCGCCAACGGCCCCGAGCATCTGCTGGACCAGCTCGCGCCCGTGGGCGGGCTGCCGCAGCGGCTGCAGGTCGGCATTGACGGCATGCAGTTTGTCTTTGCCGTCACCAGCACTGCGCGCAGCCGCTCGTTTGACCGGCGCCGCGTGGCAGTGCAGGGCATCAGCGTCACGGCCATGCTGGGCAACCCTTATGTGCCCAAACAGGCCTGGCTCTCCACCTCGGTGGCAACGGCGCAGCAACTGGCGGTGGGCGCGCTGGAGTTCAGTGGCGTGGATCTGGATTGGCAGATCCCCGACTGGCAGGTGCCCGCTGGCGCCTGGAGCTTTCAGGGCACGCCGCTGCAGGCCGTGCTGCGCATGGCCGATTCGGTCAATGCCGTGGTGCGAAGCCATCGCACGGCAGAGCAGCTCATCGTCGCACCGCGCTACCCGGTGCTGCCGTGGGAGTGGGGCGCGGCCGTGCCCGATGTGCAAATGCCTGCGGCCGTCATCGTCACCGACGAGCTGCGCCCCGATCCGCGTGCCGAATACAACGCCATCTATGTCGCCGGCGGCAGCGTGGGCGGCGTGCTGGGCCATGTGGTGCGCCGCCTCAGCGCGCGCGACAAGCTGGCCCCGCAGATTCAGGACGACCTCATCACCCATGCCGACGCCGCTCGTATGCGCGGCAGTTGGGCGCTGGCGGCCAGCGGCAACAAGCTGCAGCACAGCATCAGCATGCCCGTGCTCACGGGCGGCACCAACCCCGGCATCTTGAACCCCGGCCAGCTGCTCGAGGTAGCCGACACCGACGGCACCTGGCGCGGCCTGGTGCGCGGCGTCAGCGTAAGCGCCTCCATGCCCCGCGTGCGCCAGCAGGTCACCGTCGAAAGGATTGCCGCATGAGCACCAACCTCTACAAGCGCCTCAAGGCCCTGCTGCCAGACGACCCCGTCATGACCGGGCAGGTCAGCGCCGTGTTTGCCGACGGCACTGCGCTGGTTGCGCTCGAAGGCGCCGCAGGCCTGCTGCGCGTGCGCAACCCGCTGGGCACGGCCAACGGCGTGCGTGTCTATGTACAAGGCGGCGCCGTCACCGGCCCCGCGCCCGCCATGCCCTATGTGCTGATCGAAGTCTGAAAGAAGAAAGGAAGGGGAATGGACGACTACGGTAACGAGCTGCCGGCCACCACGCTGCAGCAAGTCAACAACGCTTTAACCAGGGGAGTGAACGCATGGCTGCCATCGAACGAGATCTGAAAGCCGCAACCCAGGGCTTGCATGAAGTGCGACAGGAACTGCACCAGCGCAACCAGCAGATGGCCGAGCTGCTGGAATTCTTTACCGCCATGAAGGGCGCATTCAAGGTGCTGAACTGGGTGGGCAAGGTCGCCAAGCCCTTGGCCGCCATCGTCATGCTGGGCGGTGCCTGCGTTGCTTTCTGGACGGCCCTCAAGGGAGGGGCAAACCGATGAACTGGAAAGAAAAGCTCATTGCCACCCTTGGCGGCGCAGCGGTCGCGCTGGCCATACCCCTAGTGCAAAAGTACGAAGGCACCGTGCTGCGCAGCTACCGCGACCCGGTAGGCATCATCACGGCCTGCACGGGCCACACCGGGCCCGAGCTCAAGATGGGCCAGACCTACACCCGCCAGCAGTGCGAAGAGATGCTCTACAAGGACCTGGCCAAACATGCCGACGCCTTGAGCTGCGTCACCGTGCCGCTGACCGACGGCCAGCGCGCCGCCTTTGTGAGCTTTGCCTTCAATGTGGGCGACCAAGCGTTCTGCCGCAGCACCCTGGTGCGCAAGGCCAACGCGGGTGACATCGACGGCGCCTGCGCTGAACTGAGCCGCTGGACCTACGCCGGCGGCAAGCAGTTGCCCGGCCTGGTCAAACGCCGCGCGGCAGAGCGTCAGCTGTGCGAGGCGGGGCTGGCATGACCGGCGCGTCCCGCATCTGGCCCTGGCTGGCCTTGGCGCTTGCCCTGCTGCTGGCCGTGCAGACCCGGCGGTTGGCTAAGGTTGAGGTTTCTCAGTCAAAACAGGCTGTAGCTCAGGCGCAGCAAGCGCAGGCTGCTATGGAAATCAAAACCGCAGGGCGACTGCAGCACGCCGCAGGACAACAGGAAAACACCCATGACTACACGCAAGAAATGGCCCGCCTGGAGGCTGGCCGCGCTGCTGATGCTGCCCGCATTGCAGGCCTGCAGCACGACATCAGGGGCGCTGCCACCCGCAACGCCCAGCTTGCCGGTGACGCCGCTGCCTGCCGAGATCTCGCAGATCAGCACCAGCGACTCGCAACCCTTGCTGCAGAAGGCGCGGGCGTGGTTGGCCAGCTTGTCGGACTGGTCGAGCGCAGAGACGCCCAGGTCAACGCCCTGAAAGGGCAGGTGCAGATCGACCGGCAGTTGCTGGCGACCGATTGAGCAGACCCCGAAAAAGGCGAAAGCCCCAGACGTTACGAGCGCCTGAGGCTTTCTTTCCTAACCCTTGAAGGCCCAAGGATCAGAACTCAGATGAAGTTTACCAAGATGACCGTAACAGGACAATTGGACGCCGCAGGCGCCGACCGCTTTGCCCGCCGCATTGCCGTGGCCTATGTGCTGGCCGCATTGGGCATCACCGCCGCAGGTTTGGGTGGCTTGATTGCCGCTATCCGCTGGTGGTAAGCAGCTTTATTCTTTGACCACAGGCCTGTGCACCAGCACCGGAATGTGGCTGTTCACCAGCACGCGCTGGGTTTCGCTGCCAAGCAGAATGCCGGCAATGCCCTTGCGGCCGTGCGATGCCATGCAGATCAGGTCGCAGTGGCTTTGCTCGGCCTGCTGGATGATGGCCTTGTGCACCGATGCATTCATGGCTCGTGCAGTCTTGCAGTCCACCCCCTCGGCCCTGGCAATGTCCTGCACCGCCTGCAACACCTTGTCGGCCGTTCTCTCGGCGTCCTTGTTCAGGTCGCTGGTGTTGTAAGTCATCATCGCCTCGCCGCTGTACATCAAGGCGGCATAGTCCGGCATCACATACAGCACCGTCACCAGGGAGTCTTGTTCCTTGGCCAGCTGCATGCCCGCACGCAGCGCGGCTTCGGAGAGTTTGGAGCCGTCCGTAGGAATCAGAATGTGCTTGAACATTTTCAGCCTCCTTGCGCGCCAGCGCCTGTGGGGTTGCCAATCAATCCGAACGCTTGCACAACCCATACTCACACTCTGCGGCGGCTGATGCAACACCCCGAAGTGGGTATTCAGGCGGTTTTTTGATGGGCAGGCAAACGCCTGAAATTCAGTGAAACCCGGCCCTGATGCTTGCCCATCAAGCGCAGGCAGCTATCAAAAGCAGACTAACTGAACGTCAGCGCAGCATGTCTTGCGCGGGGGATGCCGGGCCTATGGGGCGCTTGCCAGCGCCGCGCCAGTGTCACTCGGGCACCCTCAACCCGCAGTGCGGATCGCTATCAGCGGGTGGAGCGGGAAGGGCGGTAGTACGATTCGCCCATAGCAACTTGGAGAGGGTATGGGCAAATCGACGTATCGCGCATTGGTGATGGCTTCGCTGGGCATCCCCGTGCTCGGAATGCTGGCGGAATATGGCTTCGATCTCGTGCCCCATGAGCTGACCGACCTTTCCCAGAGCCTTTTGATGCAGTCAGAGGTCGGCCCCACGGACTGGATCTTCTTGCTGGCGCTCTCGGTGCTCGTGGTGCTCGGCCTCATTTCCTTTTACGGGCTGCTGCGGTTCAGAGCATGGGCGCCTCGGTTTACCCTGTGGTCTTCTGTTGCGACTGCAGTCGTCGCATGTTTCAGCCCGCCGATTGTGCTGTCCGGCTTGGGGAACGCGACATCGGGTTTGGGCTTTGCGCTGTTTGGCGCAGTGCTTGCATTGCCGTACTACGCACCCGAAGTGCGAGAGATGTTCTGGCCCTCCAAGCCAGAGGCCTGAACAAAAGCCCCTGCCAGGGGCTTTTTGCATGGCAAAGCGCTTCGGGTGACCCGAGCAGCCTATCGGAACGTCATGCGCAGCAGGCCTTCATCGGGCGCAGGGGGCTGCTTGGCGGACAGGGCCGGTGCAGACGCGGAGCGCTGGCCGGGGGAATTACCGGGGTAGATCGGCAGCGTCACCTGCTTTTCGCGGTGTTGGGCGCGTTGGGCCAGCCGCTGGGTGCAGGCCGTTGCCAGCGTGGCCAGCTGCGCATCGGTCGCGCCCATGATCTCGCCGTCGGCAATGCGCTGCGGCAGGCTGCTGAAGGACACCACCATCTGGTCCGTTGCAATCGGCTGGGCGTGGGGCAGGGTGGGGCGGCCCTGGCTGTCGTAGTTCAGGTTCAGCAAATAGCGGCTGTGCTGCCACTCGTCTGCGTCACCCTCCATCACCGCATTGAACACCGTGCGGTGCACCTGCGCCGCGGCCTCCGCGGCCAGAGAAAATGCCAGCTCCATGCGCTGCGTGTCCGCAGGCTGGTGCAGCGCGGCCTCCATGCGGTTGAAGGCGTCGATATAGGCCAGCTTGAAGGCCAGTGCCTTTTTGCCCGTAAAGCCCATGGCCAGCAGCGTAAAGCCGTCGCGGGTCAGACTGTAGGCGGGGCGGATCTCGCCTTTTGCATCCGTGTAATCAACCAATCGGAAATCCGATTGGTGCTCATGCGGCAGGTCTGCGGTGAGGGCGCGAATGCGCTCCATGACGTGCAGATGCTGCTTGCCGAAGTGCGAAGCGACTTCGTTGCTGGTGGTGCAAGGTTTGCCGTCAACGAGAGTGACGGCGGGAGAAATAGCCAGAGTGGACTTGGACATGGTGGCGCTCCGTGATGAGACTTTGAGTGCCTATCGCAGCGTTCTTACGCACTGCAATAGGCGGCCGGGAGGTTAAGAACCTAGATCACGCTAGGCGGACTTCTTCCCCTTTCGGGTCTTGTATCCGTCGCCCTCCCGGCCATAAATCAAGCGTCTGCAAAAGTGCAGACGTGCAATGTCCGGGCACAAAAAAACCGCCAGTTATCGGATGCGGTTCTTCCGCGTGATCTTAGGAGTTCTTACGCTCCACCCCTTGCGGGGTGCCTAAAGTGTACAGGATATGAGGAACTAGTCCAAGATGAAATCTTGCATAGCGTGCATTTAACAAAAGAAAAATCGGTTGTCATAAATGAATTTTTTATTGTATCTTTAAGTCTTGATATCTAAATAAAACGAGATATTATATTGGTGAAAGAGTTAAATGAAGGGGAGTGCTAATAGGTAGGATTATTGATAATGAATTTAATACTGTTTCCGAAAATATTTGGGTAATTGGGGATATAAAAAATGTCGATTGAAACAATTAAAGCTACATCATTGTGGGCTAATGCATTCTCTAGTTCGTCTGGGCCTTTTCAAGACCAATGTAATCGTTTGAGTACAGAGTTTTTGAATTTTAGAAATAAAGTGGAAGTTTTGGTTCAGAGAATATATTCAGTTTTGCCAGGATTAACTGTTCATGATGTAACTCACCTTGATGCACTATGGTCGATGGCAGACTTGATCGCAGGAGATGACTATCAAATAAATCCCCTTGAAACATTTATTTTAGGTGGAGCAATTCTTCTTCATGACTCAGCCATGTGTTGGGAGGCATATGAAGGGGGGCAAGAAGCAGTGAGAAGCACTATTGAATGGAAAGATGCTTATGCAGCTGAGAAAGCAAGAGATAAGGATGTAGATGATGAGCTTGCCGGAAAAAATGCTGACTTTACCGCACTGCGCTATTTGCACGCGAAACGAGCTGAAAGCATACTTCAAAGTGTTTGGAAGGATCCAGGAGATGGATCTGAAATTTATTTGATCAGTGATGAGGGAATTAGGAAGCATCTAGGTGAAGCAATAGGTCTGGTAGCTGCTAGTCATCATTGGGATATTGATGATGTTGCTGAAAAGCTTGATATCCAGCTGAATGCGCCGGATTTTCTTCCGAGAGCATGGTCAGTTGATTTAGTTAAGATTGCTTGTCTATTACGTTGTGCTGATGCGGCACATATTAATCAAGCAAGAGCACCAGATTTTCTGCATGCCCTGATAAAGAGAAGTGGCCTGTCAATGGCTCATTGGCAAGCGCAAAATAAGTTGGCTGGACCCAGTTCGGATATTAAAGAAGCGCATTTGATTACATACACATCAACGAAAGCCTTTGGTGAAGGGGAAGCTGCTGCTTGGTGGGTTGCTTTAGACGCTATCCGACTAATTGATAATGAATTACAGCAGTGCAATAATCTTTTAAAGTTAAGAGGGCGACCAAAGTCTACTGAGTTTTTTATCAAGGGGGTTTCAGGGGCAGGATCTATTGAGGAATTAACGCGCTTTGTAAAAGTAAGCGGTTGGACTCCATTTGATGCAAAAGTGCATGTTAGTGATATCGAACATTTGGTGAAAACTCTAGGTGGAGATAAGCTTTATGGTGAGAGTAATAAATTTGAAGTGGTTATTCGAGAGTTGATTCAAAATGCAAGAGATGCGGTTGTAGCCAGAAGGTTTTTAGATGACGGTTATCAAGGGAGTATTAAGATATCCGTATGCGGAGATGGCTCATCAGCGTTGACGATTTCTGTTTGTGATGATGGCGTGGGGATGGGGAAAAATGTGCTGACTGGCCCATTCCTAGATTTCGGATCTAGCTTTTGGAAATCGTCGTTATTGCAATCTGAGTATCCCGGGCTTAGATCTTCAAAATTCCGCTCATCTGGCCGGTTTGGTATTGGGTTTTTCTCGGTTTTTATGGCGGCGCACTCAGTGAAGGTCCGCACCAGACGCTGGACAGCTGATCGCAATACGGAGAATTCTCTGAATTTTCCGACGGGGTTATCATTGAGGCCATTATTCAAGCAGATAGATGCTAGTACTTTGCCAACTGGGGTCTCTACGCAAATTGAACTGAATATTCTTCCTGGTATCCTTAATGAGGATATTACGGTTACCGCTGGTTCAGCCTATTCTGAGTCTGATAAGGCAACAGTATCTCTGAGTAATTTTATTTCGGCTTTGTGTGTCGGTTTGGATGTTGATTTGTATTTCTGTTTGAATAATTCAGCAGTGGAGAAAATCCATGATGATGTTCGGAAATTGAATGAGAAAACTGATGCGAAAAAAATTCTGAAGGAAATTTCATTCTCTCAAGATAATCCATTTATTAAATCGGCTTTGCCGGAAATGATAGATGCTTGCGCGGATAGAATGAGGCTCATAAAACAAGATGGAGAAGTCGTTGGATTTGCCGCTATTTCAGTTGAAGGGAGTGCGGGGAGAGCGCTGCTCGGTGTGAATGCAGTTAATGGGCTGTCGGATAATATAACAAGAAGACATATGGATAGCATTGTTGGATATATTGATAACTTCCCTGGTAAGGCAAGTAGAAATGTTTCTGAACCTATAGCTTCAAAAGATGTAATCAAGAGCTGGGCGGATGAGCAGTTGATTATTTTGGAGAAGAAAGGGTGTGATGCCTTATCTAGGCACATCGCTTCCGCAAATTCTTTTCAATATGGTGCTGATGCAATCGATTTTGCAAGAAACCTAGTTTCTATTGGCGGTAAATATTATTGGATGAGTTTTGATAAGCTTGCTCAAATTTCATCTGAATTGCCAACTGGATTTTTAATTACCCACTATGGTCATATAGAGACTCATCATTCAATTGAAGGTATTAAAGATGTTGCTTTGATCCTTCCAAGAATGAATTCCAATTGGTTGAATTTTGCTCTTGATAATGGCATTCCCAGGAAAGATATTTCATTGGCGGGATGTTTGCATAGAGCCATTGAACGGATGGGCAAGAAGGCTGTTTGGAGTACTTCTGAGCGAGAGCACAAAGCTTATTTTTCCCTAGTAGCCTTAGCTACTGTACGCGCAACTAATATAGATTGAAATAGATTTCTGGGGTAAAAGGCAATTTTGATATTTAAATTGTCTTTTTACTTCAGTATTTGACTTGGTGATTTTTTGTAGGCAGGGCCTGGGCTAGTTAATCTACTGCTGGGCGTTACATTCGATGTGCCCCTTGATCGTTGTGACCTATAAACGGACTTAGGCCCGCACTTTAACCGAGGTCAGTTGGTCGCAAAGCAGTACATCAGCCCGGCGCTGCCGCTCTGTTTGAGCTGGTCTATGCTGCAGCCGCGCGTGCCGTGCGATGAGTTCCACGAGGCATTGGCCACAGGGTCGGGGTTGGTGCCCTTGTGGTCGTGGTGGCCCACGATGGCGGATCCGCCGTCGCTCTTGGTCCAGTTGCCGCAGGTAGTGGCTCGGGCACGGCCATGGCGCCGTCGGGGCGCATGTGTTCACCTTGCAAAGCGCTTGATGCAACTGGTGACGACACCCCAGATTTCCAGCGTCTGCCCTTCTGGCGGCACGATGTCGGGGTAGGTGGGGGCGCCTGCCTTGAGCTTGCAGGTGTCGCCCTCGCTGTCCAGCACTCTGATGACTAGTTCGCGGTCGACAACCGCCACGACGATGCTGCCATCACGGGCGCGCAACTCCCTGTCCACCACGACGATATCGCCGTCATCGATGCCGTGTTCCTGCATGGACGGGCCGGCCACGCGCAGCACAAACGTGGCCTTGGAGTGCGTGACCAGCAGGTCTGTAATATCCAGCCGCTTGCCTGCAAAGTCATTGGCGGGCGAGCCTGCAAGCGCGCTGCGATCAGCCAGCGGCAAAGTAACCGGGGACGCGATCAGTTGGACGGGCATACCACTCATAAGACGATGACTGTGCATATGTACAGTGTAGCGGTTGATGCGGCTCAGGTGTTGTGAATCCACATTGATGTCGCATGCTTTCCACGCGATCTTGTGCCCGGTTCTGTGCGAAGCCAGGGACCAATGTTGTGTTGCATATGCTGCGCCGAAGGCTGGCCAGCCCGCAGTGGCGACTGTGGCTGGTGGCCATTAAGCGGGCATTAGCGGGCACTAGAAAATGACTAGCCGCATGCATTGCAGATGCATAACGGCATTATCGGAATTACTGCGCTACGCGGCAGCTAGAGCAGCCAAGTGAATATCCGCCGCCCCTGCAGTACTGGCTGCATTCACATGGTCAAAGTAGTCGTACCAGCCGCTGGCTTTGATGCCCGCCAGCAGGGCGTCACGAGCGGCCTGGTCAGGAAAGCGCCAAATGCCAAGGAATTTATGCGCGGATCCTTGGTCGATGTTGGAGTCCGTTTCTGCCAGAGAGAGGACTTCGACACCGAGGCTGGAGAGTTGACTTAATGCGAGTCCGATGCCGCCGAGAAAGTGTTGCCTTTGTTCGGCGGGCAGTGCGAGCCAAGCCGAATTGGGGGTGTAGAGCTCTACGAGGTAATGAGACATGGTTCCACTTTCACTTGAGATTGCGCAGTGCGCGTTGACATATACGATGTGTGGCGGCGGTTTGGGAGCTTTGAAGCCATTGGGCACAGGTGTCACGCACCCAGGCTGGCTGGTCCTTGGCGGCATCATTGAGCCAGTTGGCGACCGAGTCCTGCACGTAGACCGAAGGGTCGCTCTTCAGAGCTGAGAGCAAAGGCAGCGCTTGTTCAGGCGAGCGTTTGAGCTGTGAGATATGCGTGCTCCACACACCGCGGGGACGCAAAACCTCGCACGCGAATCGTCGGACACGCTCAGAAGGATCTTGTGTCCATGGCATCAGCTGTGCGATAGCCGCAGCTAGGTCTTGCACCAGGTGCGGCCGCATCGCCATCCAAGCCCATTCACGCACACCAAAATGGGCATCGTCTGCCAGCGGGCGCATTGCGGCCAGCCGTACACCGAGATCTAGGTGAGGCTGAGCACCGACCATGAAACACGCCCAGCCGCGTGCCATATCGGCGCGGTGCGTTTGGCACTGTGCAATGCCTTCAGTACCCAGGGCCTCCAGCAAGACTGCGCCGATACGGGCCATGCGTTTGAGCACACCCAGCTGGCAGGCTTCATCGATCGTGTTCAGTGCTTGGACCGTAAGTGCCGGAAAGAGTGTTCGTGCCAGTACGGCCTGGTCGACTGCCAGGCATTCAGTCAGCGTTGCACATTGCAACTCCCCGCGCGATAGCGCATGCAGAACGTCCCGAGGAATGTCAGCGGTGCGCGTCGCCCCCTTGCGGACTGGGTCCTTCATGATTCAACGTCCGATTTAGGGCCTCGTACTTTCTCCAGCAGCGCTGCCAGCTGCTTTCGTTCAGGTGCAGACAGGTTGCCAAACAGGCCTGCAATCCACCGGCCATGCTGGTCGATAACGGTACTGGCGAGCTGTTTTCCTTTTGAGGTGAGCCGAATGCACAGTGCCCGGCGGTCTTCGGCGTTGGCGTGACGTTCAATCAGACCTTCACGCTCCAGTCCGTCTAGGAGGCCGGTCACCGTGGCGCGGGTCACGCCAGCCTGTTCGGCCAGCGCGTTGGGTGCGAGTCCGTCAGGTGCCACATCGAGAAGGAACAACAGCACAAAGCGCCCCTCAGACAAACCATGAGGGGCCAGCAAAGCAGCACAGTCGCGGTCGATGTTTGCAGCCATCGACAGCACTTGAAAACACAGCTGAATGCCATCCACATCGGGAAGATCGCGTCGTTGCGCTTCTTCAATTAGCGCCTGGTACTTCTGTTCAAGCTTCATTAGTTAGCCAAAATATAATATGGTGGCTAATTATATGAGTAAGTTCACTTCGTGAGTAGCAGGCACTTGTGCGGGCCGAAGCCCGCGCTTTCATCCCGCTCAGTTGGTCGCGAAGCAGTACATCAGCCCGGCGCTGCCACTTTGCTGGAGTTGCTCGACGCTGCAGCCGCGTGTGCCGTGAGACGAGTTCCACGAGGCGTTGGCCACAGGGTCTGGGTTGGTGCCTTTGTGGTCGTGGTGTCCCACGATGGCAGAGCCGCCGTCACTCTTGGTCCAGTTGTCGCAGGTGGTGTCCTTGCCGGGCTCGGGCACGGCCACAGTGCCGTCCAAGCGCGAGCCGGTGAGGATGTCGTGGCGGTTGACCTCGTCGCCAAAGCCCGAGACGACTTCGCCCTTTTCGGTTAGCGAGGTGTCCTTGCCGACCTTGGCATTGGCGCTGTGCAGGTCGGCCACGCTGGTGGCAATGACCACGCCCTTGGCGTTGCGCCACGGGCCGTTGCCGATGCGATCGCGCGCATTGACAGCGGGTTGCCCATCCAGTGCCGCATTGCTCAGGTAGGCGCGCCAGGTCTTGTTGCCCGCGCCGACGCTTGCGGCCAGCGACTGGCAGTAGCGGTCGGCCCCGGCCAGCCCGCCCAGGTCGCCGCCCTTGCCGGGGTTGGTGCTGGTGATGAAGAAGCCCATGGGGTTGCCGCCCGACGCCCCCATGGCGCCGCAACCCACAATCAGTGCGGCAGCCGCAAGGGCGGTGCTGGCAGAAAGAACCAAACGACGGGACATGGCAGGCTCCTGAGCAATAGTGGAGCGTGCAGGCTAACGCAAGGTGGTGTCAGCGGCAATATGGGGATGGCTCGCCACATTGCGATTCTGGACTGGTTGGAGGAACTGATGCTGCGTAACGCTCGTGATCTGGGCGTCTGTGTCTGCTTGGGATCGCCAGTTCGACGGCTGTGATCCGTTGAAGCAAGCACCTATTCTTGTGAGTCTAGCAATTTGTAGCGCTCACCAAGAACCCAAGGTTTGTCGCACGCCTGACAAGACTATCAATGTTGCCAATACCCCATTGGTTGCTGACTGCTGCTAGGCTGTCTTGGAGCTGTATCAGATCACTTGGGTCCAAGAAATGGCGCTTACGTCCAGAAGTTGTGTAAATGCTGTTTGCCTGATCGGCTGTAGCTATTACGCCGCTTGATCCTTGGCACGTACTTGGAAATGCTCTTTCAAGCTCAGCGAATGTAATGGAAGGGTTCAATTCAACATAGCGCTTTACGATTGCGAGGACGAGGCGTCCTTTTCCGTATACCTTGCCATCAAAATGGTACTTGGTAGCGTCTTTGTTGGAGGGGAGCTTGAAATAGGAGTCAGTGCTGACAAAAACGCTGCCATCAGAACCACGAAATCGTTGGAGGGTTAGCGCAGCGATGGGTGTGCCATCCGTTGTCTGATAGCCTTGACTAAATTCATTTGCAAGCTCTGAGTCTATAGTTGCTCCAACTAAGACGCCAATCCACTTTGGGCTCGGCACACTGTCACTGCTTAGGATGTTTGGCTGGTTTTCGAGTATCTGGCCTTTTTGCAGAAGATAGCCCTCTAACTGAGAAAGATGTTTTCTTTCCAAGTGACCGAGTTTGAGCTCTACGATGGCGATATACTCCTGAGAGTATGTGGCTAGGATGTCAATACGACCATCTGTATCCTTACTTATTTGTCCCTGCTTGAGTTGTATCTCGGCGCCAATTATTTCTACATTGGTAAAGACTTCGTCATCGAGAGCTAGCACTCCCTCGTTGTCGATCAAATATGCTTCCATAGACAGCTCTCGCTTGAAGGGAAACGCTTCTAATTGAATGTCGTTAGCAGTGATGTGACGATAAAGGCGCATTGATCCCTCAGACAGTTGACGTAGAATCGCAGGCCACTTCGGGAATCTGCGAGTTAAAAACTACAGCCTATCACCTTCCTTCCTTGATTTCCCGAGAATCAGCTCGGAAAGATATCGTTGGGTTGCGTTGATCAGTTGACTCCACAGTTGATTACATACTTTGGTTCTGCAAAACCACGCGTCAACAACTAGGCAGAGTAGGGTGTCTGTGAACATTGAGGCATCAGGGGAGTTTTTTGGGGAGTTTAGGGGGGAGCGACGGGAATTGAAATGATGTCTCTCAGAGGGAGATGGGCCGGTTACACCCCCTTAAACCCCGGTCTGATCGGTTCGATTCCCATCGTATAGGCACCGATGCCGCAGACCTTGAAGGTTGGGGATTCCGGTTAAGTTGACCGTCTGTGTCGGCTGCTGCTGACCGGTCTGATGGTGGGCGATCGGTTGAGACGAGGCGCGAAGCCGCGCAATATATAAGTACGATAAAGCGAAGCAACGACGTATCAAGGGTTGTGTTGGCGGCTCTAGCGAATGCGTTGCATCAACCGGTTGAATCCAGGCAGACTTTAACTGCTGGCTAGCAGTTGTCCATGTAAATCACTGCAATCAATTTCGCTGCTTGCCGATTGGCAATTGCTTGATGGCTCCCAAGTCTCTTTTCTTGGCTAAGGCCTCAATCTTCCATTGATTGCTGCGAACGAAAAGAAAAATTGCTGCCAAGACACAAGCCAAGGCTATCGCGAAGACGATAGCGGCGACGTTGTGAGGCACCAAAAGCCATAGCAAGCCAAGTGTTGTGGTCAAGAAGACTCTGAATACTCTTGCCAGAAGCGATGCCTGAAACAGGAGTCACTTGTCGTGCCGCGCTGGGCAATGATTCGGTGAGTAAGGTCTAGCGACTACTGAAGCGAAACTTAAGCCGCTATCCTAGGGTGCTTTTGACTACTTGGGAGCGATCGCAACGGCTGCACACCAAGCAATGCGAGAACTCGCAGGCTTGCGCCAAAGCGTGTGATCAGGCCATATTTGCGGTCCAACTGCGAACTTGCTTTCGTGATTTGATCTTCCAGCCATCATTTGTGCGTTCAAAGCTGTCTTCATACCAAAGGCCGCTTACAAAAGTGGTTTCTTTGCCTTCAGGCGTCCTGCCCGTCATGGGGACGATGGCCGCAGATCGGGCGGTGGCGCTATTTCCTGCCAGATCAATTTTGACGGTGGAGACTGTGTGCTGTGTCGAGGCCAGGCTGCCAAGGATTGGTAAAAAAAATTCTTGCAGCTCGGCAGGAGAGCCTTTGGGTCCACCAAAAGCGGTGAAGTCCAAAATCGCATCAGAAAGAAATATCGCTTGAAAGGAGTGCCAATCCTTTTCGTCTAAAGCATGACAGTACCGTGCCAGGAGCTCGTTGATTTCTACCTTGTCCGAGATGTCCTGAAGTGTCATTGCTGGCTCCGTTTGGAAGTCATGATTTGAACCAATCAGGACAATACGTGCATCGACCGGTTGGGCATCGTCTGTATCGACTATCGCGCATGTAGCGGTACTTTTTGAGGAACATTTGACTCACAAAGGCTGGCGAGTGTCCGCAGCCGACAACCGATTGCGGCTGTCGCTGCTCGGCCCCTGCAGTCATACAGTTGCTGATAGGACTTCTATATGGCAAAGCTTCTACAGCCATTGAGTCGCTGAATATATGCTCTTGTCCGTCGTCACTTCTTCAGATACAGATACTATGAAAATCAGTGCTCGCAATGTCTTGCAAGGCAAGGTTATCTCGATTGTCACGGGTCCAGTCAGCACGGAATTGACACTGGAAGTTGCCCCTGGTGTGAGAGTCACGTCCTCTATCACCTCGACGTCGGCCCAGTCCCTGGGGTTGAAAGAGGGCGACAACGCATATGCCTTCATTAAAGCGTCGTCGGTAATGGTTGCTGTGGATTAAAGAGTTCTTCTGTCTAAGCAAAGAGGCTCCTAGAGGAGCCTTTCTGATTCAGCCAGTTCAGATCAATTGGACGCGCTAAGTTGAAATCTTCTTCCGCAAGCAACGGCCTCCAGACCGGCGCAGCGGGTAGCACGGCGACGTTTGCGCAGACACTCAACAGGCATCAGAAGCCGGACAAGGGATTGCTGCGCTTCTGAATTCCGGGGCGTTGAGGTCCAATCAAGTCAGGTGGTCTTCCACAATCAACCAGCCCATGCTCCCAACTCCATCATTGATGATGTCCAGGTGGTTGCCGCCCTCGTACACACGAATGTTCTGACCAATGAAGGCTTTGGGTGCAAGGCGCTCAATATTGGACAGGGCCAGCCTTATTTGCTCGCCAAGCTCAAAAAGTGACTTTTGAGAGTAGTCAATGTCGATAGCCTCGGCCAGCAGTCCATAGACAACTCTCTTTTTGCCCTCTTCGGGGAAAGCGAGCACCTTTGTATGCAAGAGCTCTGCATCCGAAAATTTGCGACCAGTGAGCTTTTCAAAAACTTCAATGCTTGGCAAAGTTCCCTCCTAGCGCTGCGTGACTCAATGTAACCAGCATAGTCGAGCGCATTGAAGAGATGCAAGCGCCAAGAGCGCGTAGTTACGCCTACTTCACTGATGAATTCAGGACTGCAAACGACCCAGGCCAGCTGCTGGGCATGGTTTGTCAATCGTCCTCAGGTGCCTGATCCTGCCCGTGAAAGGCTTCCCATGCAGCTGCTTCCAGCTCACCGCTATCAGAGATGAGATTGCCGCTCTCATCATGCAGCATGTACGTTTGTTGCTCATCTCCAGTGCTCGCGGCGCCATCAAGTCCCAGCAGCAAGGTATACATGGTGTCTCTCAGCACCGCATCCAGAATCGCTCGCAGTTGCTCGTGCTGCTTGGGCGTGAGATCTAGAGCCTTGATCCTCGCTGCGACTTCCGACTCCTCATGAGCATTCATGAAAGACAAAAGAAGTTCTGATTTGAGGTTGACCCAGTTTTCAACAAATTGTTTGGAGTTCATCGTCACATACCAGGATGCAATGGGCAAAAGACCGCTATTGTCCGATTGAATCAGCTACCCATTGCAGTCATCGGCAGCGTCCGGGAGGCTGAAGAAAAATTACCGCAAAAGTCGCGACTTGTGGCACCTCACTGCTCGCCAGCATTCGGTTTGCAGCTGTTCATCACAGCAAGCCTGAGCCAGGCCAGCGCAGGATCATTGTGCTTTCGCGCATGCCAGGCCTGCTGGTACGCCATTCTCGGTAGCTGCAATTGGCGTGGAGGCGCAAACTGCCGTAGATTCTTAAATGAACGCAGCGGGCCGACAGCACGACGGGCAATCGTCAGAACCAGATCGGTACCTGGCAGCAATTCAACCGCAGCGCTCCAGTGTGGCAAGGCCACCGCAATCCTCCTTTTAAGTCCCTTGGCTGCGAGTGCTCGCTCGATCTCGTCGTTCGCATCCGGCCTCAATGCCAGCATGACATGAGGGCGCGTCAGCCATTCCTCTAGCGACAGTCCTCCTTTTTCCGGACTGACGGCCTTGTCTGCGAGACAGATGAAATCCTCTTCGAACAGTGTTTCGACCTGGATGTCTTGTGCAAGATCGGGAAAGATCCCCAGAGCCAGATCCAATTCACCATCGGCTAGCTGTACCAGCATGGCATCCCGGCTGGCCTGACTGATGGCGAAGTCAAAGCCGGGCGCATGTTTGCGGACATATCGCATCAGGTCTGGAAGTACCAGACGAGCCGCATAGTCGGACAGTGACAGCCTGAATCGTCGTTGTGCCTGCAGTGGATCGAACTGAGGCGTTCCCAGCAGAGTATTGAGGCTGCCCAAAGCCTCCGAGAGTGGTTGCAGCAGCCCATTGCCTCGGGCCGTCAGCTCCAGCTTCCCCTGCTTGCGCACCAGCAATGGGTCATTGAAATGCTCGCGCAGCAGAGCTAGCGAATGACTCACTGCCGGTTGGCTCTTGTGCAGGCGTACGGCAGCCCTGGTCACGTGCTTCTCGGTCAGCAACGCGTGAAGTGCCAGCAGCAGATTGAGGTCGATACGGCGCAGATCATCCATATGAAGAATAGTAAACGTGCATATAAACGATTTCCATAATTAATCCGTATGCGAGACCATTCAAACATTGCTTGTAGACGTTTGAAGGAGTAGCAGATATGAACAGCAAGATGGCATTGATGACGGTCACCTCACTGGGCATGGCCTTGCTGGCGGGGGCCATCCTGCCTTTTCAGGCCGCTGCAAATGCCAACGTAGGCCGTGCTCTTGGTCACCCTTTCTGGGGGGCCGCCACATCGCTGGTGATCAGCCTGGCCGTGATGGTGCCCATGCTGATTCTGGTCAAAGCCCCCATGCCGAATTTCAGCACTGCGTTTCACGGTCCATGGTGGTTGTGGATCGGCGGTGTCCTGGGAGCTGTTTATGTCGCCAGTGCTGCAGCCTTGATACCCAAACTGGGTGCCGGCGGATTTCTGGTTGCCGTAGTCGCAGGACAGATGGTCGTGGCGGTATTGATCGATCACTTCGGTGTCATGGGGCTGGAGCCCAAGCCCATCAACGTCATGCGTGTGCTGGGTGTGCTCCTGATTCTTGGCGGGGTGTTCTTGATCCAGGGAGCAGGAGCAGCCAGGCTTGCCGCCGCTGCGATCCCCGTTACCTCCAGCGTGGGCGTGGCTTGAGCGCAAAAATAGTGATTGACCCATTGGCGTGGCGCCAGTGCGCTGAACACTTCTCGAAAGGAAATGGAAATCAGCGCCTCACGCCGAAATGCTCAATGCGAGGATCGAGAAAAATGTCCCTGACGCTCGCCGAACGTCTGGGGTTCAATTACACCAAGTGCATACGATTAGGAGTGTGCATGACTGGAGCAGGAGATCGCCATGAGCAGATTCAGTATTCAGCACATTGATCACATCGTGTTGCGCGTCACCGACCTGGAGCGCAGCATCCGCTTCTACCAAACGGTCCTGGGCTGTACCTTGGTGAAGCGTCGCGAGGATTTGGGTATGGTTCACCTGCGAGCTGGTGCATCCATGATTGACCTGGTGAATGTTGAGGGCCCTTTAGGCCGTGCGGGGGGAGCTGCGGCTTCAGGCGAGCGCAGAAACGTCGATCATTTTTGTCTGCGTATCGAGCCTTTTGATGAGCAAGCCATACTCACCCATTTGGCTGGTCATGGTCTCGAGGCTGATGGGGCGGTGCAACGCTTTGGCGCTGACGGCATGGGCCTGTCCATTTACTGCAAAGACCCGGACGGCAATCAGCTTGAACTTAAAGGGCCTGCGAGCGCCGATTGACAACTCAGGCGGCAGTCCGAACTCCCGGAGTGCTCGCTATTCCCGAGCTGGTTGGTCGAAAGACAGCCTCTGGCTGTGGATTCAAGCGATTGCGGCTGCCGCTGTCCGGCCTGCAAGAGATGCTCCCCATTGCGACAAGGTGGCACCGCCACTGTCCCGGCCACCTCAGGACGAGTTCGTTTGACCTTTAAACTAGCCGCATGAATCGACGTAGTTTGGTCTTATCCGCCCTGGCCGCAGGGTTTGCTCAAGTGACGGCGGCTGGTCCCCAGCTTCAAGAAATGACCGAGTGGTCTCGGTTTTTCACAGAAGTCGATGTGCAAGGTAGCATTGTTGTTCTCGATGCACGCGATAACTCTGAAGCTACCTACGTCTACAACGTGTCGCGCTCCGGTCGGCGTTACTCGCCAGCCTCTACCTTCAAGATTCCGCACAGCCTGTTTGCGCTTGATGCAGGGCTGCTACGTGACGAATTTCAGCCCATTCAATGGGATGGTGTGAAACGACCTGTGGAGGCCTGGAACGTGGACCAGAATCTGCGCTCCGCGATGAGGAACTCCACCGTCTGGGTGTATGAGCGCTTCGCCAAGGAACTCGGCGATGCACGCGAGACCGCCTATATGCGAAAGATTGAGTATGGCAATGCGCTCGCCACTGGCGACAAGCCATTCTGGGTTGAGGGCGACCTCGCCATCTCATCCTTCGAGCAGATTGTTTTCCTGCAACGGCTTTACCGCAATCAACTGCCTTTCCAGGTCGAGCACCAGCGGCTTGTGAAGGACGTGATGGTCAATGAAGCGGGGCCTGACTGGATACTGCGTGCAAAAACGGGTTGGACCGGAAAAATCGGCTGGTGGGTGGGCTGGGTAGAGTGGCCCAGTGGCCCCGTCTTCTTCGCCTTGAACATGGACACTCCCAACAGACTTGCCGACCTTGCCAAACGGCAAAGCGTCACACGCAATGTTCTGCGCTCCATTAAAGCGCTACCCACTTCAGCATAGATCTGGACCGGGAGCAGAAGGCGGCAGGGTCATGTCTTGAAGAGCTCTTGCGGCCGGTTCCTGCCCCTGTTTGCATGTTCCAAAGGGACATTGGAGATGTGAGCCGACATTGATAGTCAGGCGACGATCTCTCCGTTGCGGATCGCTACGCGAATGGCCTGCGCCGTCGTGGCAACGCCCAGGCGCTTGCGGATGCGGCGCAGGTGGTTTTCCACAGTGCGTTCGGACAGGCCGAGGGTTGCGGCAATCTCCGTCTGCCGCCGGCCGGCGGCCGTCCATGCGAGCACCTCACGTTCGCGATCGGATAGGGGGCCGAGCTCCTCTTGCGCGGGCAGTTCAAGCAGCCTGCGCGCCGTGCGGAATGCTGTGTGGGCGATCAGCTCCAGCGCCAGCCGGGCCTGCGGCGAGGCATCGATGCGCTCGCCGCCCAGGCTCATCGCGCCTTCCAGCCCCAAGAGGCCGAATACAGGCACTTGCAGGCCGTGGATACCCGGGCCCTGCGGCGCGCGGACGACGCTGTAACGCTCGCCCTGAGCACCGTTCGTTTTGGTCCAGAAGAAGGGCTGGTTCGTCTCCAGGATATGGCGCGTCACCGGGCAGTGCCGCACGTAGGTTTCAGCATCGACAGGTGCGCCCGTGCCGAACCAGTCGCCTTCGATCCAGTAGATGCGCTTCACCGCATCGTCCCGAGCGCTGGAAGCCGAGAACAGCACAAAACGGTCGTACCCCAGCGGCACGCCGACCGCACGCACCGTATCCTGGATTGTGGCGAGGCTGCGGGCGCCCTCGATGGCGAGGGCTCCGTGGAATGCCGCCTGCGCGATTGTGGTGCTCATCTCAGGCCGTGACTTCCTTGAGCAAGGTTTCGGCCGCGAGCTTGCCAAGAGCATTGCCAGCCAGAGGGCTGTCGCCAGTGATCAGATGGCGGTCCCGGTGCACGGCACCCGAGATGCCGTCGTTGACGATCTCGAAACCCAGGGCCTCTAGCCTTTCGCCGAACTTCCAGGTCAGGTGACCCGGCATGTAGCCGATGGCCGGGGTCTGCGCATCAAGTGCGTCGGGGAAGGCGCAGATCTTGTAGCCTCGGTAGATGTCGCTGTCGCCAACCGCGAGGAAGGCAGCAGGTCCGTGACACAGAGAGATGACGAACCGGTTGTTGGCCGCAGCCCATTCCAGCACCGCACCTACGTCACGGCTGTCGGGGATGCCGATCAGCGCGCCATGCCCGCCGGGGACGAAGATGGCGGCATACTGCTCCAGCCCTTGCTCAAGCACCGTCGACAGGCGCAGCGGCTCCTTGAATTGCGAGTGGTACTTGTTGAAGAAGCCTTTGACCGTCTCGTCTTCGGAAGGCATTGCCCAGAACTCGAACTTGACGGGATTTCCCGACACCGTTGCCACATCGAACGCGAAGCCCGCCTTGTCCAGGTGGTACATGGGCAGCAGTGTCTCGACCGGGTGGTTGCCGGTGGAGAAGAAGCTGCCGTTGTCGGTCAGCAGGTAGCGCTCGTCTGCGCCGATCATCAGGATCTTCTTGTTGCCTTGATAGGTTTTCGCGTAGTCGGCGCCGCTCAGGTCGGACTTGGGCGACGTGAACTGGCTGAGTGAGTAGGGGGAAGGAAAGAACGCATTGAGTTCGGCCGGATCGGGTTGCGGTTGCTTGTCGGGAGTCGATGATTCAGCCATAGGGCACCTCTGGGGTAGTTTGCGGAGTGCACAACAATGCGGCGGCAAGAAACCTGTGGCAATGAGGGATTTCCGTCAACGCGGGTCGGGCGAAGTCGGCGGCGTGTACTTGCAAAGCAAGTGTGCAGAATCACGAACTCATCATATGCAGCGCTCTGTTGTGCATGGCTCTCCTTCCCAATCTGATCAACGCTGACCGGCCTTGTGGTGATGGCGTAAGAGGGCAATGTCGGCAGCACCGGATGGCCAGAGATGCCAGAGTGCTTGTTGCAAACGGAAAGCTGCAGTCCATCCGCTCAACGTAGAACGACCACATGTCGCGGCCGTATGAGTCCTCTGCGAAAAAGGCCGGAGCAGTCGATGGTTGAGTCGGCCTGGATGCAGCCGCATTGAGGGAGCTCCTGAAAGGTGCGCCGTCTTTCCCGGGCACTTAAACCACCGCAGTGTTGAATGGCTCGGGCCTTCGTGCAAGCAGATGAGACAGCCTTTGAAGGCCCGTCTGCAAGCGTCCACGGTCCTTGATGCTGCCCAGCGAGATGCGAATGGCATTGACGGAGCCGCTGCCGGTGGCGAATGCCTCCGCCGGCGTGACTGCGATTCCTTCGCTGTCGGCCGCACGCGCAAGCTGTGAGGAGTTCCAATACCCTGGCAACTCGAGCCATACATGCAGGCCGTCTCCGGTGCCGCTGTACCTTCCCGCAAGAATATCCCTTGCCATCCAGTGGCGCAGACGCGCCTCCTTGCGTACGCCCTCCATCAAGGCGGCGGCCGAACCGTCGAGAATCCACTGTGTGGCCAGTGCGGCCGTCAGAGGAGCGACCATCAGCGCAAATGACCTGAGCGCGACCAGGAAGCGTTCGCGCTCATGCTGATCAGGTATGAGCACGAAGGCGACGCGCAAGCCGGGCGTCAGGCATTTCGACAGGGTCGAGATGTAGGGCACCTGTTCCGGGGCAAACGTGGCAATAGGTGGTGGCGGTGCATCGGCAAGCAGCCAGTAGGGATCGTCCTCAACAATGCGTACATTGCAGCGTTTCGCGATGTTGGCGAGCTCTTTTCGCCGGTGCCCCGGAATGGTGATGGCGGTCGGGTTCTGCAATGTAGGGTTGAGGTAGACCAGCCCAGGCTGGTGCTGATGGCAGGCCTGCTTCAGCATCTCGGGCACCATCCCCTGCTGGTCCGCTTCCACCGCAACGATGCGTCGGCCTAGCTGGGTCGCAGCAGTACGCAGGCCCGGATAGCTTGCTGGCTCTGTCAGTATCACATCGCCAGGCTTCGTCAGCGCCAGGATCAATGCGGCAATTGCAGCTTGAGCGCCCGGACAGACAACAACCTGTGCTGAATCCAGAGTTCCAAACATCGGTTCCAGCCATCTGGCTCCTGCCTTACGGTCGGAGTCGCTTCCTCCGCCCAGGTGGTAAGTCATCAGCAGTGCGGTGTCTGCCCCCATCATTACCTGAGAAAGGCCTTGTTTCAGCAGGTCGTCGAAGTCGACACCAGCGGGTGGAGGAGGTGTGTTCATGCTCAGGTCGAGGACCGAGGTCAGTTCAATTCTCGGTGCCGCGACATAAGTACCTCGCGCGCCGCGGCCCTCCAGTAGATGGCGGCGTCTGGCTTCGTCGTATGCGCGCGTGACCGTCGTCAGGTCGAGGTTCAGCTGTGCTGCCAACTGGCGCTGCGGGGGCAGACGATCACCCGGCTTCAGCGACCCGTCTGCCATTGCCGCCTGCAAGGCATCTGCAATCTGCAAGAAGCGTGGCCCGCCATGCACGGCCAATCGCGGCAGCCAAACTGGCAAACTATCATCTTGTATGGTTTTCATACGCAGACATTTTGTCTCAATGTATGGAAATTGCTTTTAAGTAATATGCCTCAGAGCGTGTAGCGATCCCATTCTTGTATGGCAATCGCCGACGTCTTCGCCTCTCTCCTTAGGGAAGCGGTGTTCCTCACGATAGACAGTGTCAAGTCATAGGCTGGAAATTTTCAAAATGATCGATTGGGTCCCTGTAATCTTTGTTACGTTCAAGGTTCTCATCTTCGGCGCGTGCATGTTCTTCGCCATCAAGTGGCATTACGACCAAGGCAAGAAGGGGATGGACAGGCGCGCGCTGCTGCGCACGGGCGGCAAGGTGGCTGCCGCCTTCATGCTGGCGCTGCTGTGTGTGTTGCTGTTCACCTTCGGCCTTGCCAGTATGCTCGGCATGGACTTGAGCCTGCCATGACGGCGAAGACTGGTTGGCCGATATCCAGTCATGCAATGAACCTGGCATTCATCGGACGGCCATGACTGGCTGCCTTGTCGGAAATGGCAATCTGCCTTGCGTGGCCTTTGCAGGTTACCTTTGGCTCCAGGCATTCGGGAGACCACTTGCTTCGGATGACGAGGTTTATTCAATCGTCAGGCTATCCCTGCTTTTCCGGGCCAGTTCGACAAAAGCCAAAGCAGCGGGCGAGAGCTTGTCAAAGCTCAGCGCGGCCAACGCGATTTTCCGGCGACAACGGGGCTTTAACGGGCGGTAGACAACACCTGCCGGGGGCTCGGGCAGAGCCAGACGTGCGGCAATGGTGACTGCCTCGCCTTGCGCTACAAAGCCCATCATTGAGGTGAGCTGCTCAAACTTGAACAGAGTTCTGGGTGAGGCGCCCTGGCTGGCCAAAAATGCATCGATATGGGGGCCTGAGCCTGCGCTGGTACGGATAAAGGGCTGTCCATGAAAGCTCATGGCAGCGATGGCCGATTGGGACGCCAGGGGGTGCGCAGCAGGCAGCACCGCCACCAGCTCATCTTCGGCCAGGGTCAGGGTGTCGAAGCGCTCGTCGGGCAAGACGACAAAGCCCAGCTCCACACGCCGCTCCAACAGCCACTGAACGACTGTGTCGTCTATGGCTTCCTCAATGTGCACCTCGACCAGGGGGTGCTTCTGCTGAAAACGCGCTAGGAGCTTCGGCAGCAGACGCAGCGACGAGGTGGCTCCAAAAGATGCGATGCGCAAGGTGCCCCGGGCAATGCCATGCTCCGCATCGGCTTCCTGCTGCAATGCCTCTTTTTGCTGAAGGATGTCATTGGCGCGGCTCAGTAGCCTGGCGCCCACGTCGGTCAGTGTTGCCACTGCTCCTTCTCGATTGAAAAGCGTGACGCCCAGCGCTGTCTCCAACTGCTTGATGGCATGGCTGACGCCGCTCTGGGAAATACCCAGCACACCCGCTGCGCGAGAGAAGCTGCCGACTCGGGCGAGCGCTGCAAAGACTTCGAGTTGCGTGAATGTCATGAGTTTTTACTCATTCGACGATGAATACGGATTATCAGATAGTAACCTCTCATGAACACATTACGAACTTCCACCCATTTGGGATTGATCGGCATGGCTGCCCTGTGGGGCGCTTCCTGGCCCTGGGGACGCATCGTCGCGCAAGCCATGCCTCCGCTGGCTGCGGCCAGCCTGCGCTTCTTTCTGGCTGGTTTCCTGCTGGTGCTGTGGCTGTACCGCAGCGGGCGCATTGGTGCGTTGCGTGTTCTGGGGCCTCGCCAATGGGCGAGCCTGGCCTGCGCTTCTGCCGTAGGCGTGCTGGGCTACTCCGTGTTCTTCTTGCAAGCACTCAAGACGGTGCCCGCAGGCAAGGCGGCCATGGTGGTGGCGCTCAACCCGGTCCTGACCATGCTGTTCGCAGCGCTGCTGTTTCGTGAACGCGTGAACACCATCATGTGCCTGGGTTTGGGGCTAGCCGTGACGGGCGCCCTGTATGCGCTGAGCGGCGGTTCTTTGGGGGACCTGGTGTCTTCATCGTCCGGCGTGGGAGAGTGGCTGCTGCTTGGCTGCGCCGTATGCTGGGTTGCCTATACCCTGATAGGACGCATCGTTCTGGCCCGTGTGGATGCGCTGACCACGACGACGGCAACCGCACTCATTGGTGCTGGACTGCTTCTTATGGCCAGCATCGCTCTGGAGGGGTCGTCCGCCTGGACTGGCCTGGCAAAAGCCCCTGCCGCTGCCTGGTACAGCGTTGTGGCCCTGGCCCTGGGCGCTACGGCCTTGGCTTACGCCTGGTACTTGAAGGGCGTCCAGGAGCTGGGTGCTGGCGCGGCAGCCGCGTATATGTCCCTGGTGCCGCTGTTTGGCATGCTGCTGTCCAGCTTCTGGCTCGGAGAGCCCATTACCAGCTCGCTGCTGGGAGGCGGCGCTACGGCCATCTTCGGTATGTTGTTGATGAATATAGGGCGCATACGACTGGAGAGAGCCGCTCTCTCTGCGGCTGCCTGATTCGGGTCGAGTGCTGCTGCTTTCGGTCTGGAGCAGACCTCGACTGATATATTCAAATGCAACAACACTTAAGAAACCATCATGCCTGGCTTTGAGAATTGGCTGGCTTTCGGCCTTATTTCCCTTGGAATGGTCCTCACTCCAGGACCGAACATGGTTTATTTGATTTCCCGATCGATATGCCAGGGGCGTGCCGCCGGGCTTATCTCCCTGGGGGGAGTTGCTCTCGGTTTCGTGTTCTACATGATGTGCGCGGCACTGGGCATTACGGCAATCGTCATGGCGGTACCGTATGCCTACGATGGGTTGCGCATTGGCGGGGCTCTGTACCTGGTCTATCTGGCATGGCAAGCCGTCAAGCCGGGTGGCCGCTCTCCGTTCGAAGTCAAGAACCTTCCGCAGGACGGCCCAAAGAAGCTGTTCCTGATGGGGTTCCTGACCAATCTTCTCAACCCGAAGATCGCCGTGATGTATCTGTCACTGCTGCCTCAATTCATCAGCCCTGAACATGGCAGC
The DNA here is from genome assembly GCF_002157685.2 of Comamonas thiooxydans. NCBI lineage: Bacteria > Pseudomonadati > Pseudomonadota > Betaproteobacteria > Burkholderiales > Comamonadaceae > Comamonas > Comamonas thiooxydans. The sequence continues at coordinate 3,262,655 of NZ_AP026738.1, read as the reverse complement.
GTGCTCTCGCAATCCCTGGTTCTGGGCTTCACCCAGATTGTGATCAGCGTCAGTGTGAACGCCACGATCGCCATGCTTGCAGGATCGATAGCAGTATTTCTTTCCGGTCGTCCGACCTGGATCTTGGTTCAGCGGTGGCTGATGGGAACGGTTCTCGCTGGCTTGGCCGTTCGTATGTTGACCGAAGCAAGGAAATAGCACCTCGCCGAATTGGACGACGACACGCCCCGCGTCGCCATGGCGATACAGGCGCAGTAGCCTGAGCTGGTTGCGATCCTGGGGAAAGCCTGGCTTGCAATCACGCCAGAAGATGTGGCGGAACTGATGTGCAACTGGGAGCCTGGACATCCTGCCGATGGCTGGGGACGAGCATCGACAGGCACCTTGGCGGGTGGCGGGCGCACTCGGCCTGGCGGCCACGATCTCGCTGACCTGGGGGATATACCTGACCTGTCAGGTTCGCCGGGCAAGGCGTGCGGAACCGCGTGCCGAAGCCGCCAATCAAGTCAAGGCCCAGTTCCTCGCCATCATGACCCATGAAGTTCGCACGCCTCTTGCCGCAATCACCGGCCTGCTGGATATGGCTCGGCAGCGAAGCCAGGGAGCGGCCACCGAGGATGGCAGCCTGCCAGCGGCTCAGGATGCGGCACAGACCATGCTGCTACTGCTCAACAAGGTGCTGGATCTCGACCGGATCGAGTCAGGCCTGATCCACTAGAGTCCCAAAGCGGTGGCGCTCAGGCCCTTGATTGAGGATATGGCTGTCCTGGTCCGAGGCATGGCCTATCTTCAGCAACGCCGTCAAGTTCACCGCTCACGGGGGCATTGCCCTGACAGCGGCTGGAAGCGCCGAGGGCGGAATGCTGAAAAAGGCATGATGTCCGATCAAGGTGTGGTCCCCGATGTTGCCGAGGATGGCGTTCAGGCCAGGGAGCGATGCGCCGAGACGGATTTCGATCTGATCGTCACGGACGGCCAGATGACCCATATGAATGGCGCCGAATTGAGCTCTAGAGTGCGCGCACGCGAAACCAGCGAGGCTCGACCTCGCTGCCGGACCGTGGCACTGACCGCCAGCATTGAAGATGCGGAACGGCAGCGCTATATGGCTGCCAGCGCCGATGAGGTGCTTTGCAGGCCCATCCGCGAAGAGGACATGGCCAGTATGATTCGCGAGTCCGCGGCTCTTATTAGAGGCTGAGCGATTGCGGGTGTGCGGTCAAGGGGATTGCATGACTCGATAGTGCAACTCTGGCGACCGCTTGCCCATTGTTGTTACAGGCGGTTTTGACCCGTTGCCGGTGTTCGAGCCTCCACCAGCGGTTGCAGTAGTTCACGCCAGCATAATGAATGATCGGTGGCGCCCATTTACCAGCCATTTCGAGTGCAAAGGCAACCCATCTACCAATGACAGATCTCAAATGAGCACCGGTCATTGAACGGAGCCGACTGACTAGCACCCGAACCGCCATAGCAAACGAAAAGGGCCGGGAAGCTCACGGCACTCGAATGAGTGCGTGGTGTAACCGTAATTGTCTGCTCGCATCCAGCGGTTAAATCCTCCCGTCAGAAGCCGTGCGCAACTACTATCAATGCGTAGTAAGTCGGAAAACCGCGTTGGTCGCCGACTCAAGCCATGAAATTTCCGAGCACTTCGGGGTAGTTCAAAAACCGAAAAATATGCAACAAGACCTCAACGATCTCATGTACTTCGCTCATGTGGTGGACCATGGAGGCTTTGCTCCAGCCTCACGAGCGCTGGGAGAGCCTAAGTCCAAGCTGAGTCGGCGTATTGCATCGTTGGAAGTGCGTCTTGGCGTGAGGCTACTTCATCGCTCCACCCGACATTTCTCCGTGACGGATATAGGTGCGAACTATTACCGTCACTGTAAAGCGATGCTGCTGAGCGCAAAGGCAGCTCAAGAAGAAGTGGAGCAGGTCTTTAGCGAGCCATGTGGAGTCATTCGCGTCTGCTGTCCAATTGCCCTGCTTCACTCGCGGGTCACAAGCATTGTGGTTGAGTTCATGTCACTAAATCCGAAGGTTGAAGTTCATCTGAAAGGTATCAATCGCCCTGTCGATCTCGTTGCAGAAGGCTATGACATTGCGATCCGGGCACGTACGCCTCCACTAGAGGACAGTAGCCTAGCGATGCGAAAGCTCGCGCAGCGCGATTGGTGCCTCGTAGCGAGCCCAAGTTTCTGCCAACGCTTCCCGATGCCGACTGTTCCAACTGACCTCGTTGACATGCCTAGTCTGAGTGATGACCGCGATCACAAATGGCACCTCATTGGACCAGGTGGAGTGACTGCATTGATCGCCCATAGACCTCGATTCGTCACAGACGATATGTATTCGCTTCGAGCAGCTGCAATTGCCGGCATGGGGATCGTTCACCTACCTTTGATGATTCTTGAGGAAGAACTGGAGCGAGGAGAGTTAGTACGACTTTTGCCCGAATGGAGCTCCAAGGGCGCTCTCATTCATGCTGTATTTCCAACTAGGCGAGGCCTACAGCCTGCGGTGCGTAAGTTTTTGGACTTTTTAGTCGAACGGTTCGACAAGGATTCGGCTGCTCCACGTCAGTGTTCCTGAAATAGAACGCTCCTACGTCAAATCAAGGACTACCGTCTGATATTTGTGCGGGCTAAAGTGCTTCGGCAACCAGTCGCCAAGCATGACCAGTACGGCTCGGTCGACGGGATGCAGTCACTTCTCCAGGAGCCTCCATCATGAACAGTCAAGTAGCCATCCCTGCAAATTTCAACGGTGCAAAGCCGGTCATTGATCCTGATAACGTTGCAATGTTGTTGATTGATCACCAAAGTGGCCTGTTCCAGACGGTACACGACATGCCGTTTACCACGCTGCGCCGCCTTGCGGCCACGCTGGCCAGGATTGCGACTTTGTCGAAGATCCCAGTCATCACCACAGCTTCTGTGCCGCAAGGCCCAAATGGTCCGCTGATCCCCGAGATTCATGAGAACGCTCCACACGCCAGATATGTCGCCCGCAAGGGAGAAATAAATGCTTGGGACAATCCAGATTTCGTACAGGCCGTAAAAGAAACAGGCAAGAAGCAACTGATCATTGCAGGCACCATTACCAGCGTTTGCATGGCTTTTCCATCGATCGCTGCCGTGGCTGATGGATATCAGGTATTTGCAGTGGTTGACGCTTCTGGGACTTACTCCAAGATGGCAGAAGAAATTACCCTGGCTCGCATGATGCAGGCTGGCGTGGTTCCCATCGATACCGCAGCCGTGGCCTCTGAATTACAGAAGACCTGGAACCGTGATGATGCTGCTGAATGGGCAAAGGCTTATACGGGCATCTTCCCGAACTATCAGTTGCTGATCGAGAGCTATACCAAAGCTCAAGAAGTGGTGCAGAACCAAGAAGTGCTGGACTCGCAGCGCAAGTAAACCAGCGTCAAGCATCCACGCCTTGTCTCGAAACGAGTTGCTGGACGCCTCGTGCGTCTGGCAATTGACCGAGCGCGCAGTTTTTTGCAGTGCTGCACCTTGGCATCCGCGCAAACTGCTATGTCACCAACCACCTCAATCCTGATTTTCCATTGGCTGGCTTGGCCGACGGATTGTTTGTGGGCCTGATGGGGGCAGGCATGGCACAGATTGCTGTCCTACTTTTGACCTTGTTCCAGCCGTAATTTGGCGCGTCATATGAAGCAGTACCTCTGGTAGCTATTGAACTTCTATGGCCGTGGTGCCGTTTGCCCGAGCAGGCTCCATCACTCGACCCTGGCAATCACCTGCGGACGCTGATGCGCTAGGTGGTTCCGTTCAGCCTGACGGTCATTGCCGCCGCCTGCTAGCAACGAACTTAGCGAGATGATTGCTCAAACCCACATTTGTGATGTTTCTGCTGTTCATGTCAGCACACATGTTGCTTAGCAAGGTTGGACATGCGTCTCCAAATTGGGGGCGCTGATCGACGCAATTCAACGTTCGCAAGGAGCGGTAACCGGCATGCTGGGCCCTATCAGCCGGGAGTGGAAGCACTGTTTAAGTGCACATCTGGAGCTCGGTTCGCATCATGTGTGCTGGCCAAGGCTTTGAAATGTAGTTCTGTGCGGATTTTGCCGGTGATCGCGGTGTGCAGGCTGATGGAGCAAGCCAGCCATCTCGCGGCTCGCCGCAATTCTGGGTGCTATGGGGTTCATGACGCTTCTTCGAGGCTTGGCGATTTCCCGACCGCCGGGCTGGTTCATCCACGGGAGGTATTCCAACATGAAAAACATCGCTACCCATTCGGTGACGCGTCGCTTAGCCTTGCACGCGTTTCTTGCAATTTACTCTCTGGGCACCGTGCAGGTCCATGCACAGGTCGGCCCGGGATCCGTGTCGAAAGCTACCAATAGTCCTGCGGCAGACATCGTTATCCGCAATGCCCGGGTGCTGACCATGGATCCGGCACATCCTAAGGCTACAGCCATCGCCATCAAGGGCCAGTACCTGAATGCGGTGGGCAGCGATGCCGATGTTCGGCCGCACATCGGCCCGAATACTCGCATCCTTGATGTGCACGGGAAAACAGTGATCCCGGGCTTGATCGATGCGCACCTGCACGGCATTCGTGGCGGACAGAGCTACCTGTTCGAGACCTACTGGTACGACGTGTCGAGCTTGCGAGAGGGGATGCAGCGCATGCAGCGCGCTGCTCAAGGACGGGCTGCAGACCAATGGGTGGCGGTGGTTGGTTCATGGATACCTGAGCAGTTTTCCGAGAAGCGCGCGCCCACGGTGCTCGATCTCAACAATATGCTTCCCGACCACCCCGCCTACGTGCAGTCGCTGTACGACTATGCCCTGGTCAATCAGCGCGGCATCGAGGTGTTGGCTCTCGATACGCCACAACCTAAAGTTCCCCGGGGCATCACTGTCGAGCGCGATGCCGCAGGGAAGGCGACAGGTAGGCTGCTGGGTGGCATCGGGCCATTCAACATGCTGTTTGCCCAAATTAGCCGTGGGTTGGATCAGCAGGAGAATCTTCGGGCCTTTTTTAAGGACCTGAATGCACACGGTGTGACAGGTTTCATCGATCCTTCGGCGGGAGGTCCATCTGCCTTTGAGCCCTTGTTTGCATTGCACCGACAAAAGGAATTGAGTGTGAGGGTAGGGTACCGCCTGTTTGTTCCTCCAGGCGGTAACGAGACAGCTTGGGTGCAGACGCACATGGAATATCGCCCACCAGTTCATGATGATGGCTACATCGCGTTCCTGGGCCTGGGCGAAAACCTGGTCTCAGCAATGAATGACGCGGTTCGCATGGGGCCTGGCTTCACCTCGCCGAGAGGTGATCAGCAGGAAATGCGCAAAGTTCTCGGTTTTGCGGCCCAACGTGGAATTCCTCTCGAGTTGCATGCCTATACCGATGACAGCGCGCGATCCATTCTCGACGCCATTGAGGATGTGGCACGCATTCACCCGGTCAAGAATTTTCGGTGGTCGCTTGCACACCTGAACACCGGCTCCTTGCCGACGCTCAAGCGCATGCACGAGCTGGGACTGGGCTACAGTGTTCAGATGGGGCCTTACTTCGAGGCGCCTGCGATTCTTGCCGAGAACGGCCGCCAGGTGGCCGAGCAGACGCCTCCCACCAAGATAGCCCTTGACCTGGGCATGATGGTCGCTGGCGGCACCGACGCCACCCGCATTGGCGTAGCCGGTGTTTGGCAAGCCATCGAATACCAGGTCACGGGGCGGTCGCTCAGGGGGGCAGTGCAGCGTCGCTCTGATCTGCTGTTGACGCCAGAGCAGGCCTTGAAGCTCTATACGGCCAATGCTGCGTGGATGGCCTTTGCCGATGACACGCGCGGCAGCTTGGTGGCAGGCAAACTCGCAGACCTTGCGGTGCTCAACCAAGATCCTCTGCGTGTCCCTGCCAATCATTTGCATCGCACGCGATCGCTGCTGACGTTGCTCGGAGGGCATGCCGTGCACGGTCAAGACTGGCTTGATGATCAATCTCCTGCAGCACACACGGCAAAGGGCTTGCCCAGCGGGAAGTGAGAGCTAGAGGAGAACTGCGTTCGGCCAGTTGCCGCTCTGTACCTCTGCCTCGACTACATTGCGAAAGATGTCAATGAGTTCTTCGGTGGCCTTGGACGGAGGTCTATCGGCGACCCTTGCAAGAATGCGCCGCAGCTGCAGTCCCTCAATGGGGACTGCTGCCAGCATGCCGAGGTCGAGCTCCCGCTTCACGGCCGCTGCAAAGTGCACTGTCAGGCCGACTTTCTCCTGTATCAGGCGCTTCGCCACCTCCATGGTGCTTACCTCCACCACCTGGTTCAGAGTCAATCCAGCATGCGCGATCCCTGCTTCGAGCTCCAGGCGCACACCTGACTTGGCCAGACCGGTCATCACCAGCGGCATTCCTGCAAGCCGCTGGATGGCAATGCGCCGGCGCTTAAGGGCCGGATCGTCGCTACGTCCGATCAGGCAGATCTCCTCATCGAGCAATGGAAAGCTGATCAGGTTCGACAACTGTACCGGGCCATTGAGCACGGCGATATCCAGGGCACCTTGCAGCAGCATGGAGTGCAGCGCTGGCGAGAAGCCTTCTTCCACCCGCAGCCTGACGTCGGGAAGGTTCTGATGCACGGCCTTGGTCAACGGGACCACCAGCAACTGGGCCAGGCCAGGTGACATGCCTATGACCACCGGTCCCCGGGCATCGCGCTGCAGGGCGGTCATGTCCTGCTTCATCTGTTCTGCGTATCGAAGCAAGAAGGAGGCTCGTTCCAGCAGGAACAAGGCTTCTGGAGTCGGTGTGGCACCCCGCGGGTGCCTCTCGAACAACTGCACACCCAGCTCCTCCTCAAGGAGCTGGATCTGGCGGCTCAGCGCGGGCTGCGCCACGTGCAGCACGCTGGCCGCACGGCCGAAATGCTGCTGAGTGGCCAGAACAACGAAATATCGAAGCTGTCGCAAGTCCATCGAATCTCCGGTTTTGACCTGCGAAGTATGCAGTCAATTCTCGATGCCGAAATGTTATCGAATCGTTCAGAAAATGGTCTTGGACTGAGGGTGATCAAGTTCTTAAAGTTCATCCCACAGAGAGAAATTTATTGGCTTTCTGTTCTTTCAATCACTAATCGCATTAAGGAATCGAAATGGATATCAACCCGCAAGAAATGGAAGCAACACGCATTGCCCGCTGGGGCAAGGTGGAGCCTTACCGCGAAACCTTCATCGAGAGCCGCCTGCCCGGGATGAAGAAGAACATCTACAAGATCATGAATCGTGGCGTGCTGGAGAACAAGGGCGTGGAGCCGGCCATTCCCGGCAATCACCGCTTTGGCGTGACGTTCATCGAGATCCCGGTCGGACAGGGCGCCAGCCTGCATGCACACAAGACCGAAGAGGTGTTCTGCCCGCTCAACGGCCAGATGGAAGTGATCTGGGGTGAAAAGGGCCAGTACTCGGTAATGCTCAACCAGTGGGACGTTATCTCGTGCCCCATCGGCACTATGCGCGGCTTTCGCAACCCCAACGACCACGCCCTGGTTGTGTATTCGGTGGTGGGCGGTACCGACGAGGAGTGCGGCCGTATTGCCTGGCACCCCGATGTCGTCAAGGCTGCCGAAGCCACGGGCCTGGTCTATGGCCAGGATGGCTACATCGCCGAGACGTCTACGGAAAAGTGATGCCGTGCGGCAGGCTGGTCCTGCCGCCGCCCACCGCATTGAACAAGGAGCAGCAATGACTCATCCATACGCACGCCAGTGGAGCCGACGTCGGGTGCTGAACCTGGCGCTGGCATGGGCAGGCGTGGCCGGCGTGCTTCCCGCCCTGGCGCAGCAGCCCGCACCTCAATCCTCTACAGCGAAAGCCTGGACTCCCAAGGGAACCATGCGAATAATCGTTCCGTTTGCTGCAGGCGGCACCTCGGACATGGTGGCGCGTCTGTTGGCAGCCCATTTAGGGCAAGCTCTTGGACAATCCGTCATCGTGGAGAACCGGGCCGGCGCGGGCGGCAATATCGGTATTGCGGCTGTCGCCCGAGCCGTACCAGACGGCCATACTTTGCTGCTCGCTTCGTCCTCCTTCGTGACGAATCCCGCCTTGTATCCCGACAAGCGACCTTACGACCCCACCAAGCAGTTCGCACCGATATCGCTGGTCGTCACTTCGCCTGATGTCATCGTGGTGCCCGCTGACAGTCCTATTTCCACGCTATCAGACCTGCTCGCTTCGGCGAAGACCAAGGAAGGCGGCTTGAACTATTCGACGCCAGGGAAGGGCAACAGCGTTCATCTGGGGGGGGAGCTGCTGTGGCAGCGAGCCAAGGTGAGCCTGATGCATATCCCGTACTCGGGGTCCGCTCCCGCAGTACAGGCAGTGCTGGGGAAGCAGGTGGATTGCTCGCTCGTGGCGCTACCGGTTGCCAGTCCTCAGATCGAGGCGGGCAAGTTGCGCGCGTTGACTGTGGGCAGCCTGCAGCGCTGGCCTGACCTGCCGAATGTACCAACGGTTGCAGAGAGCGGCTTCCCGGGATATCGGTCCGAAACCATGCAAGCGTTGTTTGCTCCAGCAGGTACACCGAGCGCTGCCATTGCACGCATTCATGCTGAGGTGCGTCGGTTCGTTCAGACCCCTTCAGTCGCCAAGAGTCTGCACGACATGGGCTTCACTGCCGTTGCTGGCACTCCAACGGAGTTGGCTAGCAGAGTCGCCGAAGAAGTCCCCCGTTGGGCCAAGGTGGCTGCCGCGGCCAATATCCACGCCGACTGACCTCGAGACAAGTACCTCAAGAATCCAAGGAGACATATGTCGATCACCGCAGTAGAACGCCAGAAGGCGGACAGACCTCAACAGCAACAGCAGCAATCCATTCCGGCCAACCCCGAGGCCCTTTTGCAGGCCGTGCTGCAAGCCAACCAAGGCACGAAGGATACCCGTACGCGCGAAGTCCTCGACTCCTTGATACGGCACATCCATGCCTTCGCATCCGAGGTCAAGCTGACCTATGACGAGTTGCACAAGGGGTTGGATTTCATGGTCCGGGTAGGCCAGGCCACCGGCCCAGAAAAGCACGAGGGCATTTTGTTGGCCGACATTCTTGGCTTGGCAACCCATGTGCTCCTGCTGGACGCCAAGGCCATCCTGGCTGCCGGAGGTACCGAGCCTGCGTTGATTGGCCCATTCTGGCGTGCCAACCAGCCCCTGCTTCCCAATGGCGCGAACATCGCATCCGAGGAGACCGGCGGCTCGCCCTTGTTCGTGCGCGGCAAGGTCGTCTCCACCGACGGCAAGCCGATTGCCGGAGCTCGTGTGGAGACCTGGCAGGCGGCGCCAGGCGGACTGTACGAGAACCAGGACCCGGAGCAAGACGACATGAATTTGCGCGCCGTGTTTGAGACTGACGCCAACGGGCGGTTCTGGTTTGAGAGCGTGCGCCCGTCTGGTTACGGCGTTCCGATCGACGGGCCCTGCGGCGAATTGCTGGCACTGCAAGGCCGTAACCACATGCGTCCGGCGCATCTGCACTTCATTGCCATCGCGTCCGGACACAAGGTGCTCACGACGCAGATCTTCGACTCCCGAGACCCCTTCGCTTACAGCGATGCGGCCTTCGGTGCAGTGGGGTCGCTGCTGCGCGACTTCCAGCCAGATGCCCAAGGCCATTTTCATCTGGACGTGGAACTGTGCCTGGAACCCGGCGAGACACGCCTTCCTACACCGCCATTGCCTTAAATAAGGAATAGCTGGTTTCTCAAAACAACTGGCCCCTTTGTTGTTGAGTAACTCAGAGTCAGAAGGCGCCATAGAAGCGCCTCACATACACCCTAGGAAAAAACAAGGAGACAAACGATGAAGATCGATCGCAGACAGCTACTTCAATGGACAGCGGTAACTTGTGGCTCAGCCGCAGTACCGTTTAAAACCTTTGCGCAGTCCAACTATCCAAGCGGGCCGGTGAGGGTGGTGGTGCCTTTCACGGCAGGATCCACCACGGATGTCATCAGCCGCATCGTCGGCGAGCGACTGAATAATTATCTTGCTCAACCTTTCGTCGTGGATAACAAGCCGGGTGCTGGCGGCACCCTTGGTGCTGCGCAGGTCGCGACTTCACCTGCGGATGGCCAGACACTGCTGATCCATTCGGCCGGACATGTTGCTAATGCATCCCTCTATCCTGCGCTGAAGTACGACACCCTGAGGGACTTTGCATCGGTCGCGATGTTGGCCTCGATGCCCAATGTGCTTGTCGTCTCGCCACAGAAGGGTTACACCTCCCTGCAAGACCTCATCGCCAAGGTGAAGAAATCTCCTGGCACATTCAGCTATGGATCGTCCGGTAGTGGCAGCGGTGCGCACATCGCTGGTGAGAAATTCCGCATGGCGGCGGGCCTCGACGTGCTGCATGTGCCTTATCGCGGAACTCCCGAAGGCGTGAATGACGTCATTGGCGGGCGCATTGACTGGTTCCTCCTACCTCTCGCCCTGGCTGTTCAATTGGTTCAGGCGGGCAAGCTCAAGGCCCTGTCCATTGGGGCTTCCAAGCGCTCCCCCTTGCTGCCCAACGTACCCACCACTACGGAAAGTGGCCTGCGCAATGCGGATCAGCTTTTCTGGGTTGGCATGTTCGCACCCGCGAAGACCCCCCGCGAGGTAGTCACCCGCCTAAACGCCGAGGTCGTCAAGGCGTTGAAGGCCCCCGAGACCATCACTCGCTTCGAAAAGCTCGGTGTGGAGGCTACGCCCATGTCCCAACCGCAGTTTGCGAAATTTGTGAGCGATGAGTTCGTCGAGACGGCAGCACTCATCAAGCAAGCTGGCATACGCCTTGAGTCCTGATGGGCTGTCTCGCGCAATTTTCGAGGTAGTAATCCGCTCTCTGTGTGACAGCGCAGTCGCCAGAGAGCTCGAATTCAAGAAAGTACATCGATGAAATCCCAAATATTTGCTTTGTTTGGCGTGACGGCAGCTCTGGCATCTCACGCCCAATCCAATGTCAGCGTCTTCGGTAGCATTGATCTCAACGTGACCTATGCCAAAGCAGGTAACCAACATGTCACGGGCATGGACCAAGGCGGCTACTTGCTGCCTAGCCGCATCGGATTTCGTGGCACGGAAGATCTTGGCGGAGGCCTTACTGCAGGCTTCTGGCTGGAGGCCGCGGTCCTTCCTGATACGGGAGCAACACAAAGTGCGTTCTTTGGACGGCGCTCGACCGTCAGTCTGACCAGCAGGCAACTCGGCGAGATCCGCTTGGGCCGCGACTACACCCCGGCCTTCTGGAACGTCTCCCAGTTCTCGCCTTTCGGTACGGTGGGCGTCGGTGGCAGCAGCAACCTGATAGATGGGTGGCCGCTGGGCTCGCACGGAGCCAAGACCCTGTCCCGTGCCAGCAACTCGATTGGTTACTTCCTGCCCAAGAATGAGTTGGGAATTTATGGCCAGCTCTCTTATGCGGCTGGCGAGAACGTGGATGGTGCCAAGTATCTCGGCGGCCGCATTGGCTACGCCAAAGGACCCTTCAATATTGCAGCCGCCTACGGTCAGACAAAGATGGCCGCAGGCGACTACAACACGGCCACTCTGGGCGGCTCTTATGATTTTGGCGTGGTCAAAGCCTATGCGAACTACCTCCAGCAAAAGCTCGAAGGATACAAACAGAACTACTACCTGATCGGGGCTGCCATACCTGTTAGCGGCGCAGGCACCATCAAGACTTCGGTCGCGCAGGCGAAGGTGTCCGGTACGTCTGACAAGGCAAGGCAGATCGCTGTGGGCTACGACTACAAGCTCAGCAAACGCACGACGCTGTACACCGCTTACTCGCACATCAGTAATAAGGGCAACTCGGCCTACGTCACTGCCGATGTGTCTCCCGAAGGATCTCCTGGTCAGAACTCACAAGGGGTTCAGTTCGGTATCAATCATTCGTTCTGAGGTGGCTTCACGCACGAAGCCAATGTAGACGTGTAGCGCACCCGTTTCACATGGATGCGAACGAACACGCTTGTATATCCATTTCCATCTATCGGAGTTATCAACGATGAAAGCCGCGATTGTTCATGCCTTTGATCGCCCGCCGCGCTACGGCAATATTGATGCGCCCCAGGCTGCGACTGGCGAAGTCCTGGTGAAGGTGCGTGCGGCAGCACTCAGTCAGCTTGTGCGCGCACAGGCTAATGGAACGCACTACAGCAGCAGTAAAGTCTTTCCGTGGGCGCCTGGTGCCGATGGTGTCGGTGTGCTGGAGAACGGCCAGCGGGTGTATTTCGCATTCCCGCGAACTCCGGTGGGAGCAATGGGCGAAGTGGTCGCTGTAAAGGCTGATTGCTGTGTGCCTGTGCCTGACTCCGTTGACGATGTCACTGCTGCCGCCATTGCGCTGCCTGGAATGTCGTCGTGGGCTGCATTGCAGGAGCGTGCGCATTTCCAGCCTGGTGAGCGAGTTCTGATCAATGGCGCTGCGGGTGTCTCCGGGCGTCTGGCGATCCAGATAGCAAAGTACCTGGGCGCATCACGAGTGATCGCAACGGCTCGCAATCCTGCGGTGGAAGCTGAGCTGCGAGCCCTCGGGGCAGACCGATTTATTTGTCTAGATCAGCCAGCGGACCGGCTCACTGCCGAACTGAGAGATGAAATCCTGGGGCGTGGTACTGACATCGTCCTCGACTATCTGTGGGGTCCACCAGCTGCAAGCATTCTTGCTGCAACCATGAGCCATGATCACAGCGAAGACGCTCCGCGCCTGCGTTTCGTGAACATCGGCATGCTTGCGGGGGCAAGCATTGCCCTGAATCCCGGTACTCTGCGAAGCACCGGCCTGGAGCTGCTTGGCAGCGGGCTGGGCAGTGTCTCGCCCAGAGGGATCGCCAAGGTGGTCGGAAAGCTGCTACAGGCGGTCGGGCCTGCAGGGCTGAAGATCGATGCTGAAGCCGTGCCGCTGAGCGAAGTGGAAGAGGCGTGGCAAAGACCAGCCACGGAGCGCATCGTTTTCACGATAAGGCCATCATGAACTGCTGCCTATAGTCCCCCTGATGTAGCCCAGTCCCTAGTTAGCGCTGGCGGGCGTGGAGATTTCTGGAGTCGCCTCCCTCTACGCTCATTGACATGGCTGATGGAGCACTCAACGAGGCCAGAGCAAAAGGTCGCAATCAAGTGGCCGTTGCCAACAAATAAGCCTGAATGTTTTCCTGCTCATCCCCGTTTTTCAGCACGGCAGAAGCTTCATGTCGAACATCTGCCGTGGGTCGACATGAGCCTGTCGCAACATCCAGAAGCGATTCTTGGTGCCGAACCACGCAATCGAGCGACTAGTCCCGTGAGGGACGCGGCTGTTCAGGACAGGCAGCATTCAACGTCTGGTGTCGGGGGGACCGTTCAGATGCTAGATCGTGAATGACTCAGATCAGCGGCCTAAAGCAGTCAGCGCCGGAGATACCCGGAGCGGCTGCTCCAAGCCATTCCCGCCCATGACCAACTTCATCAAGCGGCGACGGCAGAGCGGGGGCACCGGGCTTTAGCTGCGCAGCTTGTGCGACGAGAATTGTTGGAAATGTCTGGACAGAGCGCTTGGCGCCGCTGCGGCTCGATCATTGTTGTTGCGGATGACTGCATTCAAAAGGATGTACCCAGTACGGATTCAAGCTGATGTCATAGCCAGCCGGCCCGGCGAAAACGGTAGTAAACATAACTGCACACGCAGACAATCAGCAGCAGTGCAACAGGGTAGCCATACTGCCACTTCAACTCTGGCATATGCTCGAAATTCATTCCCCAGACGCCCACAAAGGCAGTACAGATCGCAAAGATGCTTGCCCAAGCTGCCAGTCGTTTGGTGACTTCGCTTTCATCGATTGTGACCAGCGCGAGGTTGACCTGCATCGCAGTCGCTATGGTGTCGCGCATTCCTTCGATGAGTCCATTGATGCGGACCAGGTGGTCAGCTACATCGCGGAAGTAGTCCTGCGATCCTGCGCAGACCTGAGGTACACGTCCGCCGTGGAGCTTGCTCACGGCCTCCAGCAATGGAGCAACCGCGTGCTTGAGGATCATGACACGTTGCTTCAGCCCATACAGCTGCTTGATGCTCTCGCGTGCAGCTCGCTGCGTGAAGATCTGTAGCTCGACTGCTTCCAGCTCGGCTTCCAGGGCTTCAATGATGGGGAAGTAGCGGTCAACCACCGCGTCCATCAGCGCATACAAGACAAAGCCTGAGCCGTGCTTGAGTAGCTCGGGCTCTTTCTCGCAACGATCCCGGACCCCTAGGAAACCTTGTTTGCTGCGATTTCGGACCGACAGAACGTAGTTGGAGCCAATGAACACGTCCACCTCACCCAGGTTGAAATGACCGGGTTGAGCGGGATCAGGCTCCAGAAGATGCATGACTGTGAAGAGGGACTGGCCGTATTCCTCGATCTTGGGTCTTTGGTGTCCGTGGCTGGCATCCTCCACGGCGAGTTCGTGCAGGTTGAACTCTTCACGCATTTCATCCAGCTCAGCCGACGTTGCATCGGACAAGGCCACCCAGACAAAGCAGTCAGGCCTTGCGATGTACTCGCTGATATCTGCGACAGCAATATCTGCCAGCTTGGATCCCTTTTCGTAGGCTACGCAATTGATCAGCATCGAGATCCTCTTTCCACAATCGATAAGCTCAATGGTGCCATGCCTCTATCATGGCAGAGGGTAGCGATAGACAGACAATGCTTGGGCTTGGGAGAGATGGACAGGTGTTGTTCAACGTCCTTTCTTCCTTTGGCGCTGTTGTGACGGCAAAACTGGCAGCGGGGTCGAATTGCTGAGCCAAGTGAACTGACGCTTAGAGCAGGCGTTCTGCAGGCCACTGTCAGCGTGGATTCAACTGGGCAGCAACGGCTTGAAGGACTGCTGTTGGAGGAAAGGACGAAATGCTGTTCTCGGCCAGAAGCTGTCGTCCGGTAGGTAGGCGTGAGCGGCAGACTTGATGGGGCAGCGCCACAAACCTTAGGTACCTGTTAGGAAAGAGCTTCAAATAACGCCTTCGGAGTTTGTGGAGCGGGCACGGGTGGATGCGGCCCGATCCATGCTGGAGTGCAGCGCCACGCCCCTGAAAGCCATTGCCTTTGAATGCGGCTTTGTGGATTCAGAACGCATGCGCAGAGCTTTTGTGCGCTGCGTGGGCATCACTCCTCAGCAGTACCGAAGCACATTCAACCCCGTCAACGAATAGCGTCTTTAGCCGCTGCAGGAACATCGGTCGTCATGCGCTTGTGGCAATCAATGGCTGCAGCCAACACCTGGGCATCTGCATCGCGAGGGCCAATGATGGACATGCCTACCGGTGCTCCATCCACATTGCGCCACGGAAAGCTCACCTGCGGAAGCCCTGCCAGTCCTGCGATGCAAAGCAACTGCTGCGCCATTTCTCGCATGCGTTGCAATCCATGAGCTGCGGTGTCGCACATGGGCGCTGGCCCCGGAACAGTAGGTAGCAGCACGAATGCCCCTGTATCAGCAAACAGCTTGTCGAGCATACGGGTAGCGGCATCTCGGACGAGTTGCCACACCGCCAGGTCTTCTTGAGCGGCTTGCGAAGCGAACCCGAACCGGGCGCGGACATCAGCCCCCAATGCTGCGCCGTGTGCTGTCACCCAATCGCCATGGATGCTCCAAGTTTCCGCTCCTGCCAGGATACGGTGGGTTTGCGCCCAGTGAGCAAGAGGAAGTTCGCCGGCAGGTAACCACTGCTCATTCAGGCCGAGTCGCTGCAAATCGTCCATGAACATGGTGCGAACGTCAGGGTCACACACATGCAGGGTGTCTTCAAACAGGAGTATCTGAAGGTCAGGCTGGGCCTCGTGTACAGCCTCATTGTCGATCACGGCATGAATGCGTGCCATGTCTTCGCCGGACTTGGCAAACCAGCCGACGGTATCGAAGCTGGGTGCCAGTTTGAATCCCCCACCCGGCAAGCGCCCTTGCGTCGTCCGGATTCCCCAAATACCGCAATAGCTGGCTGGCAACCGGCAGGAACCACCAGCGTCGGTGCCGAGCGCGAAGTCTACGTCACCAGCGGACACGGCAGCAGCCGAGCCAGATGATGAACCTCCAGGTAGTCGCCCCGGCGCACCGGCGTTGTGGGGCATGCCATAGTGATGATTGATACCTGCAAGGCTGTAGGCCAGCTCGTCCGTGACCGTCTTTCCGATCCAGTGCGCGCCTGCTTCCAGGCACAGTTGCACTGCTGGTGCACTTTCTTGGGCGATAGGTTGCTGCGCTCCCCAGGCCGGCGTTCCACCTCCCATGCGTTGACCCTGCACAAGGAATATATCCTTGACCCCCATGCGCATGCCGGCCAGGGCATTGCCGGTCGGCGTAAAAGGCGGAGCAGTACCAAAACCCTCGCGTACAAAGGCTCCGCCAAGCCCCGGTTGCAGCAAATCATTGCGAGCCGCTTTTTCAAGCATAGGCATATCTGAAAATTTTCCTGTCTAGTTAGATCAATTGAGTTGCAGGTCGATCCGGGTCAGCAGTTGGGACCAGCGGTTGGACTCGTCCGCTATGGCCTTTGCGAACTCGGTACTTTGCGAACCGATGGGGTCCATTCCGTTGCCGGCTAGCACGCGCTTGACTTCTGGATCATTGCGAAGCAGGGATTGCATCTTTTCGCGCAGTAGATCCACGATCGGCTGTGGCGTACCTTTAGGGGCAAAGGCTCCTACCCATACAAGGGCGTCTACGCCACTGACCCCAGCCTCGCGCAACGTTGGAACCTGGGGCATCAGCGTAGACCGTGTAGGCCCGGAGACAGCCAATACCTTGGCACGGCCGGCCTCCACCAGCGGCTTAGTGGACCCCACGCTGTCAAACCGCATCTCGATCTCTCCAGACAGGAGTGCCGTGGTCAACGCGGGAGTGCCCTTGTACGGAATGTGTGTGAGCTTGACCTGCCCCTGCTGCGCGAACTGTTCGCTCACGAGGTGAATGACACTGCCTTGTCCCACACTGCCGAAGTTGAGCGTGCCAGGCTGTGTTTTGGCTTGCGCAAGCAGATCGGCGACAGACTTGAAGGGCGACCCCGCCGCCACTGTCAATGCCAAGGGATAGCTGCTGAGCATGCTGATCGGCTCAAAGTCATTCACCGGATGGAATGGCCGCTTGCCCTGTAGCAGTGGCGCAATCACGTGGCTGCTGTTGCTGGCGATGAGGATGGTGTAGCCGTCGGGTTTGGCACGCATGACGGAGGTTTCCCCGATGAGGCCGGTAGCGCCGACTCGGTTTTCCACTACGAACGGCTGCCCCAAAGCTGCTCCGAGCTTTTGAGCCAGCACACGCGCCATCAAATCAGTGGCGCCACCCGCTTGGAAGGGGGAAATGAAGGTCACGGGGCGTTGGGGGTAGCCGGATGCCGATGCTAGAGCGGCCAGCACCGATGGGCTGAGCGTCGCGCCCAATAGGCCCCACAGAACCCGACGTCGCAGCGTAGCGTGCAAAACCATTGTTTGTCTCCTTGAGTAAATCAAAGCTGAAGTATTCAAAGAGTGCTCAGTCCCAACAAGCGAGATTTCTCAAATCATGGTTTTGTCTTTTACAAACGCTTTGTCATTTTCCTTAATGGAGCCACACTTGGGATTTCACAACAGCAAAAAGACAATGCGCTACGAACTGACTGATTTGAGAGTGTTCCATGCGATTTGCCAGGAAGGGAATGTGTCGCGTGGCGCTGCCCGATGCCATCTCTCCCCCTCGTCGGCCAGCCTCCGGATCAAGGCGCTTGAAGAGGCGTTGGGCACGGCGCTTTTTGTCCGCCACGCACGTGGCGTCGTACCGACCGCCGCCGGAGAAATCATGCTTGAGCATGTGCAGCGATGCGTGGCTGGTCTCGTGCAGATGGAGGGTGACCTGGCTCCCTTTGCCCAAGGCTTGAGCGGCCGGCTCACGGTGCTGGCGAACAACAATGTCCTGCACTCATTCTTGCCTCAGGATCTTGCGGCCTTTCTGGCTAGCTATCCCGATGTTCGCATTCATCTGCAGGAGCGCATGGGCACAGACATCATTCCGGCTGTGGCCGAGGGGCGTGCCGATGTGGGGATCGTGGCTGTGGATACCGACCATCCGCAACTTTTTTTCTACCCCTACCGGGAAGATTATTTCGTCGTGCTGTTGCCGCGTCGCCATGCGTTTTCCCAGCACCGCTCGCTACGTTTTTCCGATTGCCTGAATCACCCCTTCATCAGTCTTCAGACCGGGACCGCACTGCATACCTATCTGACCAATCAGGCGGTGCTGCTTGGCGGCCGTCTTGATGTGCGCGTACAGGTAACAGGGTTTGGGGCAATTGCAGCACTCGTAGCCTCTGGAGCAGGACTGGCTATCTTGCCGCGCTCGGCAGTCACGCCCCAGGACGAAGCGCATACGGTAATTGCAGCACTGGATGAGCCCTGGGCTTTGCGCCAACACCGCGTCTGCGTCAAGCGCGACGCGCCGCGCCACTGGCTTCGCGAACAGTTCGTGGCGCAGCTATGTCCGGACGCCTCGGCAGTGAGCTTGGCTCGGATTTGATGCGGTAGGGACAGGGGAGCAGGCCCCGCCCTTGCTCCGCTCAGTAGCTCTGCACGGAGTCCTATGTATTGAGGCGATCCTTCATCAGCCGCTCGACCACCGCCGGATCGGCCAACGTGCTGGTGTCGCCGAGTTGGTCAGGGGCATTCTCCGCAATCTTCCGCAGGATGCGCCGCATGATCTTGCCCGAACGCGTCTTGGGTAGCGCTGGCGCCCATTGCAGGAAGTCTGGCGTGGCGATGGGGCCGATTACCTTGCGCACATACGCCGTCAACTCCTTGCGCAGTTCGTCGCCAGGCTCCTCGCCGGCCACCAGCGTGACGTATACGTAGATACCCTGGCCTTTGAGGTCATGGTTGAAGCCGACCGCGGCAGCTTCGGCCACCTTGGGGTGTGACACCAGCGCACTCTCCAGTTCTGCGGTGCCGATACGGTGGCCGCTGACATTGATGACGTCATCGACGCGGCCCGTGATCCAGTAATAGCCGTCTGCATCGCGGCGGCAGCCATCTCCGGTGAAGTACACGCCGGGATAGGCACTGAAGTATGTGTCGATGTAGCGCTGATGGTCGCCAAAAACGGTGCGCGCCTGGCCTGGCCAGGAGTCGGAGATGATCAGATTGCCTTCGCCCGCGCCTTCGATGGGATGCCCCTCCGCATCGACCAGCGCAGGTTGCACGCCAAAGAATGGCCTGCTGGCCGAGCCGGGCTTGAGCGGCATGGCCCCTGGAATCGGCGCGATCATGAAGCCGCCCGTTTCGGTCTGCCACCAGGTGTCGACGATAGGCAGTTTGCCGTTACCGACCACTTTGTGGTACCAGCGCCAGGCTTCGGGATTGATGGGCTCTCCTACGGAGCCCAGCACTCTCAGCGACTGGCGTGAGGTCTTCCTCACCGGCTCATCCCCGTCTCGCATCAGTGCGCGGATGGCTGTCGGGGCCGTGTAGAAGATGGTGACCTGGTGCTTGTCAACCGCCTGCCAGAAGCGCGAATTGTCCGGATAGCTCGGGACACCCTCGAAGATCAACGTCGTGGCACCGTTAGCCAGCGGGCCATAGATGATGTAGCTGTGCCCCGTGACCCAGCCGACATCGGCGGTACACCAGAAAACATCGTCCTCGCGCAGATCGAATGCGGCCTCGTGGCTGTAGCTGACATGGACCAGATAGCCGCCCGTGGTGTGCACCACGCCCTTGGGCTTGCCAGTGGACCCAGAGGTGTAGAGTATGAACAGCGGATCCTCCGCATTCATGCGTTCGGGTTCGCACTGCGCTGGCTCATCGGCAGTGATTTCGTGCAGCCAGACATCGCGATCTTGCTGCCATGCCACCTCACCCCCGGTATGCTGCAGAACGACGACTTTGCCCACGCTGTCGGTGCCCTCTTGCTGCAGGGCCGCATCCACGTTGGCCTTCAGGGGAACCCTTCGGCCAGCTCTCAATCCTTCATCGGCCGTGATGATGAGCTTGGCGCCGCTGTCGCGGATGCGGTCCGCCACCGAACTGGGCGAGAAGCCGCCGAACACCACGTTGTGGATGGCGCCGATGCGCGCGCAGGCCAGCAACGCCACGGTGGCATCCGGCACCATCGGCAGATAGACAGTCACGCGATCGCCCTTGTGCACACCGAGCCTGCGCAGTGCGTTGCCCAGCTGGCATACCCGCTCATGTAGCTCGCGATAGCTGATCTTCTGTGCTGGCGTGTTCGGATCGTCCGGCTCCCACAGAATGGCCGTCTTGTCGCCGCGTGTGTCGAGGTGCCGATCCAGGCAATTGACGCTGGCGTTGAGTTCGCCATCGGCAAACCAGCGGATACGGAAGTCGTCGGGCTTGAAACTGGTGTCCTTGATTTGCGTGGGTTCCTTGAACCATTGCAAACGCTTGGCGATGCGGCGCCAGAAAGCCTCGGGATCATTCACCGATTCCTGATACAGCCTGTCGTAGCCGTCCTGGTCGATGGTGTTGGGGCCGGCGAACCCGGCAGGTACGGGATACACGTCCTGTGTCATGGCTTGTCTCTTTTGTTGTTCTGAACGCTTCCGAAAGAGTCCAGAGGAAACACGGAAGGGATGGAGTGGCAGGCACTGCATGGCGCAGCGATACAGTCCCTGCTTCTGTGTCGGCGATACTTGGCGCTATTCACGCAGGTCGCGATTGCGCGTTTCCGGCAAGAGGAACGCACCAATGACAGCCGTCAGGCCCGCAAAGCCCACGGTGTACCAGAGGCCCCCGAAGATGTTGCCCGTGGCAATGACGACGGCCGTGGCGACAAAGGGAGCGAATCCACCGATCCATCCATTGCCCAACTGCAAGGCCAGCGAAACGCCGCTGTACCGTATGTGCACCGGAAACAACTCGACCAGCAATGCGCCCAACGGCCCGTAGACCATGGTTGCCAGGAAGACCAACGCGAACAGGACGGCAACCACCATCGGCCCGTTGGGCTGCACCGGCGCTTTAGCTGCTGGCAGCCCCTTCTCCGTCAGCGCTGCCAGCAATCTCGCTTCGGTGGGGTCTTGCAGGTTTTCACCGTTGATCTGGATGCGCGGAGGCTCCGCGTCAGCCTTGACGGTATAGGGCACGGACTGTGCCGTCAGCAGCGCCTTGGTCCGCGTGCATGGCGTCGTTGCCTGTGGCTTGAACAACTGGCCGATCACCGACTGGTCTTCACGGCAATCGTTGCCGCTGATTGTCACCACAGTCTTGGCGCGGAACTCGGCAAGTGCCGGATTGCCATAGGTGGCCAATGCCTGGAACAGCGGCATGAAGCACAGGGCGGAAAGCGCGCACCCCGTCAGCACGATCCACTTGCGCCCGATCTTGTCGGAGAGCCAGCCGAAGAACAGGAAGAACGGCGTGCCCAACGTCAGCGCGCTGAGCAGGTAGAGGTCCGCCTGTTCGTGCGTCATCTTGAGCGTCGTGGTCATGAAGTACAGGCTGTAAAAATGGCCTGTGTACCAAATGACCGCCTGGCCCGCGACGATGCCGAAGATGGCCACCAGCACGATGCGCAGGTTCTTGCCGTTGCCCAGTGTCTCGGCGATGGGGTTCTTAGACGTGCGCCCCTGCTTCTTCATCTCCTCGAAGACCGGCGACTCGTGCAGCTTCAGACGGATGTAGAGCGAGAGCAGCAACAGCGCGATTGAGCCGATGAACGGCAGGCGCCAGCCCCAGCTTGCGAATGCGTCTTCCGACATCGACGATTTGCACAGCACGATCACGATCAGGGAGATGAAGAGCCCGAGTGTGCCGGTGATCTGGATCCAACTGGTCGTGAAGCCCCGCTTGTTCGCGGCGGAGTGCTCGGCCACGTAGGTAACTGCACCGCCGAACTCGCCGCCCACGGCCAGACCTTGCAGCAGGCGCAAGATCACCAGCAACGCCGGCGCAGTCCAGCCCACCGATGCATAGGTCGGCAGCAGGCCGATGCCCGCCGTAGCGAAGCCCATCACCAGCATGGTGATGAGAAAGGTCTTCTTGCGCCCGACCACGTCGCCGAGGCGGCCGAAGACGATGGCGCCGAAAGGACGCAGCACGAAGCCGGCACCGAACGTCGCCAGCGCCGCGAGCAAAGCCGCGGTTTCATTGCCCTTGGGGAAGAACAAGGTGCTGAAGAAGGCGGCGAGCGATCCGTAGATGAAAAAGTCATACCACTCGAACACGGTTCCCAGCGCTGCAGCGAAGACGACGCGCTTAGTGTCTTGTTGGTGGGCAGGGACCGAGGGGGCATGGGGTGTCTGGGATTGGGCTTGCATGGTGGCCTCCCATCATCAGTTGGTTTGCTGGGCCAGGAATTCGGTCAGCACACGGTTGAAGGCTTGGGGCTGCTCTAGCATCGGGAAATGCCCCGCGTCGGCGATGACCTCCAGCCGGCTGTTGGGGATGCCCTTTACCAGCACCTCGGATTCGCACGGCGGCGTAATGATGTCTTCGTTGCCCACTAGGATCAGCGTGGGCACATGGATTTCGCCCAGCCGTGCGCGGCTGTCGGTGGCATTGAGCGAGGCGATGGCCTGCCGCGCCACGAAGGCCGGGGTTTGGGCCACTTCCGCCTTGGCAAAGGCCAGCAACTCCGCGCTTGTGGTGCTGCCGAAAGAGCGGTCGATGACGTTCTGGCTGGCGGTCACGACGCCCAGTTCCTCGATTGCGTTCAGTACGTTGTCCACGTTGACGTCTTCGCCCAGGCCATGCGGCGTGGTATCGACCAGCACCAGCGCCCGCACGCGCTGCGGATGACCCAGTGTGAAATGCTGGGCGATAGCTCCACCCATCGAAAGGCCGATAAGAACGGCGTCCTTGATTTCCAGCGTCTCATACACCTTCAGAACGTCATCGGCGAACGCCTCGATGGTGTAGGCACGCCCCTCGGGACGGGGCGACACTCCGTGTCCGGGCAGGTTGATGCGGATGACCCTGTGATTGGACGAGAACGGCTCGACCTGCTCACGCCAAAACTCGGAAGTCGTCGTGAAGCCATGAACGAACACCAGCGGTGTTCCTGTACCCGAAACCCGGACCACGGTGTCTCCAATATTCATCGTATCGATGCGCGTCATTTGTCTCATCCTTTGGTTTGGTCTTTGTAAAGACTGGACGCCTCTTTGAAGGACAGGCCCAGCCCCGGTGAGCCCGGAGGTGTCCAGGCCCATGCTCTTTACGCAAACCTTGTGCCAAGCTCTCTGATCGAGAGAAGAATTAACTTAACATATTGTTTTTATTTGATAAATCTCTCATCGGCTAGATTTCAAAAAGGCGAGGTGAGTGCGTGCCATCATGAATCTGTCTCTTTTCAGAGTCTTTGAAATCTCCAATATGAGACACTTGCAGTGGATGCCAGAGGTTTCTACTGCGGCATCTCACAAAGGAGACTTCCATGGCCCTTTCGGAGCGGCTTCTCGATCCATTCGAGGAGGCCGAGTTTTTAAGACTGGTGCTTGACCACGTCTCGGACAGCCTGGTTGTTGTCGATACGGCGGGCACCATCGTTCTCATCAACGAGCCGTACTGCCAGGTGCTGGGCGGCAGCCCTGAGGATTTCGTCGGGCGTCACATCGCCGATGTGATCGGCCCGGCCACCAAACTGCATCTGGTGGCCCAGGGGAAGGAAACCCAGGTCGGCTACCCGCTGGAAGTGCGAGGGCACAAGCTGGTAACCAAGCAGGTTCCGGTAAGGCGCAACGGTGAAATCGTCGGCGCCGTAGGGTTTGCATTGTTCTCCGACGTGAGCCTGCTCAAGTCCACCTACGGGCGCGTTTTCAAGACCGAACTCTCATTGCCCCAAGGCGGTAAACAGTGGCAATCCCGGTTCACGCTGGCGGATGTCATGGGCCACGGCGAACGCATGGATGCCTATCGCGCCTCCCTCGAACTGGTCGCGCAGTACGAATTGCCGGTACTTGTTTCCGGCGAGACGGGTACCGGCAAGGAACTGGCGGCGCACGTGGTTCACGCCCTGTCAGACCGATCCACCGGCCCCTTTGTATGGGTCAACTGCGCCTCCATCCCCAGCGAACTGATCGAGGCCGAGCTGTTTGGCTACGACAGCGGCGCATTCACGGGCGCCCGCCAGCGCGGCAAACCGGGAAAGTTCGAGCTGGCGACGGATGGCGTGCTGTTTCTGGACGAGATCGGCGACATGCCGCTGTCGCTCCAGGCCAGCCTGCTGCGGGTGCTCCAGACCAACGAGATTGTTCGCGTGGGTGGAACGACCCCAATGACCATCAACGCGCGAATCATCTGCGCGACCAACCGATCGCTTACACAGCAGATCAAGGCGGGCCGCTTCCGTGAAGACCTCTATCACAGGCTGAACGTTCTGACGGTCGAAGTGCCCGCGCTGCGCGAGCGCAGCGACATCGCAGCCCTTGCCGATCGGTTGCTGGAGCGCATCGCCTCCCGGCTCGGCAAGCCCTGCCCAAGGCTGGCGGCAGAAGACCGCCAACGCCTGCTCCATCATCCGTGGCCGGGAAACGTCCGGGAACTGGAGAATGCACTGACGCGGCTGCTCGTGACCGGCAAACTGCTTCTTACCGAGGTGGAACCGGTGCCGGAGCAAGCAAGCGCCGAGGTCGGCGCTTCATTGAAGCGACGCATGCAGCATCTGGCTAAGACTGAAATCCAGTCCGCATTGGCGCAAGCTAAGGGGAACAAGCGCCGGGCGGCAGAACTGCTGGGAATCAGCCGGGCGCATCTGTACCGCATCATGGATGCCCACGGCATCACGAATGGCTAGGCTTTGGTCGGATGTGATTGCAGTTCGAGCACGTTTACTTCCGGGTCTGTCACATAGACCCACGTCAGCCGTATTCCGGCCGCATTGGTGAGCGTGACGATTTCTCCGACAGGCAGTCCCCGGCCGCCAGAACGGTCTTTCTGGCGGCGGCGACGTCATCCACAATAAACGCGATATGGCCGAACCCCGGGCGATTCACTGCCACGTCGGGGCGTTCTTCAAGCACATTGAAGTTGAAAATCTCCAAGGTCGGGCCTTCCGCACCGTGGCCTGGCAGGCGAAGGTGGGCGCCGCGCAAATGGGCCCCTGGGATGCCTGTCCCACGCTCCAGTGTGCCGATTTTGAAGTTCTCGATCAGCACGTTGGCGTCCTGCAGCATGCGCATCACCACGCCACGCCCTTCGGGCTCGGACACGTCTACACACACGGTGCGCTTATTGCGGTTGGCAGCAGCAAAGTACGAGGCCATGGCGTGCGCTGGAACATCGCCATGCGCCCAGGCAAGCGCAAGCTGCTGGACAAGGCTCGCCCGGTCGACAGGCTGACCGACCAATTCGAACGCCTTGAGGCCAGCATCCGGGCCAAGGTCGAACACCCGTTCCGTGTGATCAAGCGCCAGTTCGGCCACGTGAAGGTGCGCTATCGCAGCCTAGCCAAGAACACCGCGCAGTTGCACACCCTGTTCGCATTATCGAACTTGTGGAGGGGGCGAGGGCGTTTGATGGGAGCGCAGGCATGAGTGCGCCAGCACGCGGCGAAAGAGCAGGAAAACCAGCTTCAGACAGCGCTGCGATGGCTTGCGGACGAAACGTCGCAGCGAATCTGTTTGGCTGCCCAGCATCAGCACATCTCAAAGCGCATTGTGCAGACCTTCCTTAGTCAGGAATCGCAATGTGGCTGCAAAGGGTTGAACGCTAGGCCCTCAGCCCTCTACCCTCTGCGATCGACCAGAAGCAGTCATTGGCCAGAACCTTGGGCCTTCGATGTTCGTGCAGTTCACAGGGTCATGACCATTTCGTGCCAGGCCATGCCACCGTGGTCTGAGTCCGAAGGACGCTGGTACTGGAATCCCAAGCGAGAGTACAGCCCCACATGCCGCTCCTTGCACATCAGGTGGATGGTTTTCTTGTCTTCGGCACGCATCTGCTCGACAAAGGTATGCATCAAGGTGGTGGCGTAGCCGCGGCCTTGGAAAGCCGGATCGATCACAACGGACATGATGACCACGTTAGGTGCGGCAGCGTCATGCCCGACCAGCTCCTTGAACTCCTCGTCAGACATGCGCACCAGGTAGGCGCAGCCGCTGTTGATGAAGCCAATGATCTGTCCATCGTTTTCCATGATCAGGAAGCCATGCGGATATTCACGAATACGTTTGGTGATCTTGGCAAGCGTGGCGGCTTCATCACCCTCATAGGCACCGGCTTCGATGGCATAGCAGCGATCGGCGTCTTCTGGTTGGGCATGGCGGAACGTGAGATCTGGTGTCATGGCGGAGGTCATTTCAAGGCTCATAAGTCATCAATTTCATGATGCTAGTTGGAATGAGTGCTGCATATGGTGCATTGTTTTCATTGCATACTGCATATCATGCACTCTACCTTGCGCCGTCTCGATCTCAATCTGCTGCTGGTCTTTGATGCCCTGTTTCGCCATCGCAGTGTCGTTGCGGCAGCCGATGAGCTGACTATCAGCCCTTCTGCATGCAGCCATGCCCTGGCCCGACTGCGGGAGGGATTGGGTGATGAGCTGTTTTTTCGCACAGGCAGCAGCATGCAACCCACACCGCGAGCTACCGAGATGGCGGAGGGAGTTACGCTGGCACTGCATACGCTTTCGGCCCAGCTGGGCGACCCGACAGCCTTTGCGCCTAGCAGCAGCACTCAGTCTTTCACTTTTGCTGCGACCGACTTCACCACCTTTGCTTTGATGCCTGCGTTGATCTCCAGGATCGAGCATGAGGCTCCTCATGTGCGCCTGCGCGTGCTCCATTCGCGTCATCGGGATGCCTACAGCGACCTGGTGCAAGAAGGAGCCCATTTCGTCATGGGTTTTTCGGACGAATTCAGACCCGCGCAAGAAGGCGTGGAGGTCTTGCAGGGACATACCGATGCCTATGTCGTCGTTGCACGCAGAGGTCATCCTCGCATCGGCAAGAGGCTCTCCATGGCGCAATATCTGGCAGAACGCCATGTGGTCGTTAAACCCTGGCAGGAGGAGAAAGGCGTCATAGACTCAGCCTTGAGCAAGGGCGGGTGGACTCGCGAGATTGCGATAGAGCTGCCCAGTGTCATGGCCGCGCCTTTTATCGTGGCAAATTCAGATTTGCTCATCACGCTGCCACGCCTGGCGGCACTGCAGTTGGAGGCATCGGCAGCGATTGCGATCTTCAAAGCACCTTTTGAGGTGCCGTCATACACCCTGAACGTGTATTTTCAGCACCGGCATCTGAGCAGCCCATGGCATCGCTGGATGCGCGCTCGTCTGGAGAGCATATTGCGCTCAAAAGGGTGACTAAAGCGTGTGAGCGATTGACCATTTTGGCTCGATCTGTAACAGTCTCAGATCGACCAGAGGCAGACATTGATTGAGAGTAAATGAGCATAAACCCCTTGAAAACCAGGCTCCGCAGTCTTCCTTCTCTAAAGGGACCATTTGTTGACTGGGACATCGATACGCTGCCAGATACGCCGCAGGAAGCATTCACGTACTGGCTCAACAATGCAATAGAAGAGGGAGTCAAAGAACCTCACGCGATGACGCTTTCTACGGTTGATTCTGATGGTTTTCCTGATGCCCGCGTTCTTATCCTGAAAAATGTGGATGAACGTGGGTGGCACTTTGCGATCAAAGCGAATAGTCCTAAGGGGAGGCAATTAGCTGAGAATCCCAACGTCGCATTGACCTTCTATTGGCCTGCTTTGGGCCGTCAGATTCGGTTGAGGGGACAAGCCGTGGTGCTGCCAGACGCAGAGTGCGCGGACGATTTTCTCACGCGTCCTGAGGGTTCAAAAATCAGTGCTATGGCCTCACGGCAAAGCGAAATATTGGAATCCCAACAAGAGCTTGCTAGAAGCTTGAACGACGCGCACACCTTTCTTAGTCAAAACCCCGAATACATTGAACTTGGGTGGAAAGTATTTGCGGTGCAACCAAGAAGCATTGAGTTTTGGCAGGGTGCCACAGATCGATTGCATAAACGAGTCATCTTCTCGAAAACGGCTGACGAGTCTGCGTGGCAAAAGCAAGTGCTTTGGCCATAACGCACCACTAGTCTCAGATCTTAAGCTTGCGGAGGCAACCAATTCCCTTCGATAAGTGACAGCTCAGGGGCGGTCAGCGACAGTCGCGGATCGGCCCATTGCAGTCATACATGCTTTGCCAGTGAAGTGCGGCTGTACATCGCTTGCTGAAGTTGATAGTCCAATCCTACGGTCGATTTTTCTGGAACAAAGAGATGTTGGACTTGGCACGGATAAATGCGAGTAAAAAGGCCGCCTCTAGTAGTTGTTAAACATTCCCAGAATGAAATCTCGGACATGAACAATGCGCGGGCTGCGCATGGAGGCCTTGTTCCAGACCAAATACAAATTGTTAGTGGGTGCTGTCTGGTGCGAGGTAATTGATACCAGCCGACCAGACTCCAGTGCTTCGGCGCATTGGTAATCGGGAAGCACACTCCAGCCGATCCCTTTCACGACGAGATCCTGGATGATGCGCAGATCCGGGATGGTCAATGCGGCCTGCATTGTTGGCGCAAACTGAAACAGCGTTGTCCAGACTGGGCGAATCAATGGCAAGTCTTCATCGAACGAGATAAGCGGAAGGTTCGTCAAACTCTCAGCAGTGGGTTTTTTGCCCAATTTCTTCGCTATTTCTGGAGCAACGACAAGCAATAGGCGCTCGGTCAGCAATTGAGCGAAACCATGAGAATGCTCGTCCGGCATAGAAGCTGTGATTGTCAGATCTACGGTCGAAGCATTCAGGAGACTGTAGATGCGTTCCCGGTTGCCTGTGTGAATACGAATCTGAAATCCTTGAGTCATCAAGGGTGCGAGCCCGGTCGCAATCATTGAATTGATGAAATCGGAGGGCCCTGCTAGATGCACGGTGCCACCTGGCTCCCCGCTGGACCGATATGAGGCCAACCTCATCTCTAGTCCATCCATCATGGGGCCGATTGCACGGGCAAGCTCATCGGCAGCTTCCGTCGCCACGACACCACGGGCACGCCTTACGAACAATGGCTTACCCACGAAGGCTTCTAGCGCCTGAATGTGCAAGGACACCGCAGGTTGTGTCATGCCCAAGGATTCCGCCGCACGGGAAAACGACCGAAGTCGATACGCTTCGATGAAGGTCCGCAGATGGTCGAGATGGCTCATACGTAGGGTTGCACCGATACAGGCAAATTTTTAACGACAAAGTATTGATGTGGCCAACAGGTCAGTGGCCACACCTGACTCATAAAATTATTTATACGAAGACCATTAAATAATAATTTCTCATATCTAACGACGATCTCTAGCATTCATCAAAACCCTGATTTCAGGCTTTTTCTGAAAGATTGAGAGAGATCCTCTATGCCACTTATCGTCTATATCTTCACGCTCAGTGCTTTCGCACTGGGCCTCGCCGAGTTTGTTCCTATTGGCCTGACTGACGTCATGGCTCAGAGCCTTGGAGTCAGTGTTGAACAGGTCGGTAGCTCGGTGACCCTCTACGCTTTGGGCGCTACGTTCGCTGCACCTGTGCTCACGGCTCTCACCGCAGGTTGGACGCGCAAGCGGGCCATGCTGGTGACGGTGCTGGTTTTCTCGTTGGGCAGCTTGGTTGCGGCAGTCGCGTCGAATTTGTCCATGCATTTGATTGCGCGCTTTGTTGCAGGTATGGGACATGGTCTGTTCCTTGCTGTTGCCTCCAGCACGGCGGCGCGCTTGGTCGGTCCCAAAAAAGCGGGTAGTGCCGTTGCGGTCGTTTTCGGTGGTTTCACCATCGCGATGGCCATCGGCGTTCCGCTTAGCACTTATTTGGGCGGTGTGATTTCTTGGCGCCCGGTGCTCGGTGCGATCGCTGCATTCGGTGGCATCGGCTTCATCGGCCTGCTGCTGGGCATGAAAGAGCCGCCTAAGCCCGCAGGACATGAAAGTCATGAATCCGTTGGTCAGGCGCTGAAGGCTATTTTTAATCCAGCACTGCTGCTTGCCGCGCTGGTCACAGTGCTGGGCTACGCCGGATCGTTCACTGCCTATACCTATATCGCACCGTTACTCACTGATGTGACCCATGTCAGTGCTACGACGATCGGTATCTTCATGTTGGTCTACGGCGTGTTTGCTGCGATCGGCAACGTTATTGGAGGCAAGTTAACTGATCGGGTGGGGGTCAATAGGTCGAGCGTGATCGTTATCAGCGGTATTGCCTTGGTGGCGCTGGCCATGTGGATATTCGCAGCCTCGGCTTTGGCCATGGGCATTTTGGTCGCTTTGCTGGGCATGTTCACTTTCGCCTCTGTCCCTGCGCTTCAGGCTCGATTGATAGGTGTTGCCGAAGAACATGCACCGCACGCTCATGGCGTGGCTGCTGGGCTGAATATCGCGGGTTTCAATTCCGGCATCGCCCTGGGATCAGTGCTGGGTGGTGTGACCATCAGCTCAATCGGCATTTCCTACATGGGAGTGGTCGGTGCCGCAGTCTCGGCCTTGGGTTTGGTACTGCTGCTTGTGTTGATGGCGCGCAATCGTGGTGCTGACTACCGCGCTGTTGCAGGTGCTGGTCACTGATCAATTTATCTCTAAACACGCGGTTTAGCGTCCATGAAGGCGTAGCCGCAATATTTGCATGCCTACGAGAGAAATGATCCAAACGGGCGCTTATCTGAACTCGTTCAAGGATCTGCCGCAACAGCCGCGTTGGTCTCGCCAGCGCATTGAAGCCTCAATGCTCAAGACGCTTGCGCAACGCTCACTCGCTCAGCCCGTGTGGCTGTTCGCCTATGGCTCCCTGATCTGGAACCCGTTGTTCAAATATGCAGAGATGCAGTCATCCGTCCTGCGCGGCTGGCACCGCAGCTTCTGCATTCGCTTGCAGGATGGGAGAGTCTCGGTAGACACACCTGGTCGCATGTGCTGTCGGCGCACTGATAGCGAGCATTTGGTACACATGATCAATGTTGCCGGTACACCCATTTCAACCGAACCTCCAGAACCGAGGTGCTCGACTGTCATGTCTTTGAATCGTTGCAGGAAGTGCGCTCAATGACCGACGGCTGGCTGCATCGCTACAACCACCATCGCTCACATGAATCGCCAGGCCGGATTCCTCCGGCCGCGTGTTGTGTCAAACGTTTCCCCAACCTCTGCTTTTAGGTGACGCAGGAAAACGAGGAGGCTTCACTGACCTACCGGGGCGCCGCCTTGATCGCCGCATTGAGGGTAGTCCACAGCTCCTTGGTGACGGGCACCATGTCCTGCCTGAAGTACCACCAGAAGTGGCCGCCCACGTAATTCGGGGTAGTGATCTTCATCGTGTAATAGCGGGTCAGGTACTCGGCCTTCTTGGTTTTGCGTGAGGTACCCACTTCCCCGAATCCGATCTTGGAATTGGGGAACATCACGCGCAGCTTGTCGAACACCTGCTGCCAGTTGGGCTTGAGTCCATTGCAGTCATCCTCATAGTAGGAAATCCAGACGTAATCCAGACCCTGCTTCATGTAGGCAGGAACATTGGTCTCGGCCCACTTGAACATTTCATTGGAGGCTTGAGACCAGCAGCCCTGGTTGTAGTAGAGAGTGAGCGCGGCCGTCTTGTTCTGTGCCTTCACGATGTTGTAGGCATTGGTCATCTTCGCCACCACATCGGCATTGGTCCCCAGCCACTCGCCGTTGACCTCGTTGGCTACTTCCCAAATATCCACTACATCCGACAACGCATTGAGGTATTGATTAGTCCGTTGTATGTACGCATCCACGCTGTACTGCTTGACGTAGTACGAGTCCAATATCTCACCCATCACATAGGAAACTTTGGAGATTTCCACTGCTGGCTTGCGGTAATAGTCCGGGTTCACGAACTCATCGAAGACGATGCGCGTGGTAGGCCGGTAGGCCAGCGACGATAGGCTGCGCGTGATGTCGCTAAGCCTACTCACATCGTCTACGGTGACGCCGTAGATGGGAGTCGGGACTATGCGGCCCGAGGGCACGCTGGTTTGAGCAGATACTACGGAGCACAGCGAGGCAATGCAGAATGGGATAAACGCTTTCACGCGGTATCCCCCAATGAAGGGTTCAATGAATTTTTTCACTTGGATCAATGTGAATCGAGGCATGGCAAGGGTAGGATGTGACTGCTTCTAGCTGGTAGAATCAGCTCAGAATGCCCCTCGGTTGACTCTCGATAATTGGCTAAACGGTCGACTTTAGTTCATGAATTTTGGCTAACAGTAGCCAAATGAAACGAACGCGTTTCATGAGTCAGTGCACATATCGAGCTCGCAGCTCTTGGCCCTTGTTGACGCGCTCCATGCTTTGCGGCAGCGACCAGTCAAGGAGTTGATCGCCAGCAAAATCCTCAATGTCTTCAATGGAGGGAGAGCAAATTGCACTTGATGTTTGGTAACGTGGGCGTGTCTTAAGCACGAAGCGTTACGTGTGTTGCCTGCGGTATGAGTCATTTTCAAAATGAGCGTATCGAGGAAAATGTCATCGTGCGGTTGCCAGTTGGATGAGATGAAAGGTGCTTTATGTAGCCGCTTGTCCTTCACTTCGCAGTCCGCTTTTGGCCGGGAGTGCAAGTTCGCGCCAGCGCCACATTGCAGCCTTCAACAGCTTCAAATCTCCGTCTGCACAGAGATCTCGCGGGAATCGTCGACCTTGATGCCCAGGTACCTCGGTGCCAACTCCTGCTTGGAATTGCCGGGCAGCAGCTGTACAGCGCACCGGGCTATTGCGCAGCGTCACGCAATTCCCTGCGCCAGGCCTTGCTCAACAAGGTCTTTACCTCCTCATCCGTGGTCTGGGAGAAATCGCGGTACCACTGACCAACGGAAAAGAAGGGCGCTGGCGTGAGCAGACAGATCGGTTGATCGACCAGAGGGCGCAGCATCGCCAGCGTCTCCACAGGTGCGACTGGTGCGGCGACTACGATGTGCGCTGGCGACTGCTGGCGTACCGCAGCAATCGCCGCACGCATGGTGGCACCGGTCGCCAGTCCGTCATCGACCAGTATCACCCGTTGCCCAGCCACGGCTGGCGCAGGACGTTTGCCCCGATAGGCCAGGTCACGGCGCTGCAGCTCCAGAGCTTCCTTTTGTGCGACTGCGTCGATGGCCGTTGGGGGGATGTACAGGTCACGGATGAGATCATCGTTCAACACCCGCACGCCGCCACTGGCAATGGCGCCCATCGCCATCTCCTTATGACCGGGCGTGCCTAGTTTGCGCACCAGCATCAAATCCAGCCGCAGGGCCAGTGCGCTGGCAAGTTCATAGGCGACTGGTACGCCGCCCCGTGGCAAGGCCAGCACGAGCACATCGGCTTGCTCGCGCCACTCCGCCAATGCCGCGGCCAGGGCCCGGCCCGCATCTGCCCGGTCACGAAACGAAATATCCGATCTCATGTCTTCGGCTCCTCAGCACCCACAGCTTTACTATGCGCCTGATTTGCGCGCCTCGGGCGGTCCCCGCCTATGAGCAACTTCATCAAGCCGCGACTGCAGAGCCGATGCGCCTGGCTGTAGCGGTGCAACTTGCGCCCCGAGCCTTGTTGGAAACGCTTGAGTTGAGTGAGCAGCTCTGCAATTGGAGCGGTTGACACGACCCTTGATACAGCGTTGCTTCACCTTGTCGTACTTCTCTGCATAGCCAGCGGCTTCGCGCCTTGTCTCAACCGCAAACCGTCTATTTGCGAGGTTGTGGTGGCTGTGGCGTTGTTGCATAAATCGCTCTCTAGAGTCGGGTAGCCTCGAGCGATGAGTCTGTCTCTGCATTCCAAGTCCCGCTATCGCACAAACAACTGGAAGCAGTACAACGCTGCGCTCAAAGCGCGAGGCTCCCTGACTTTCTGGTTGGACAAGTGCATGTCATGGTTTGCCGCCATCAGCGGCAAGCGCGGGCGTAGCCCGCAGTTCTCGGATACAGCTATCCAGTTCTGCCTGACCATCAAGAACCTGTTTGGCTTGGGCTTGCGACAGACCGTCGGCGTTGTGCAATCGCTGTTGGCTTTGTCTGGACTGCCATGGCCTGTTCCGGACTTCAGTACGCTATGTCGTAGACAACGCAGTCTGGATGTGCAAGTAGCGTATCGCCTCAGTTCGGATAGGCTGAATTTGCTGCTCGACTCCACGGGTATCAAGTTCCTGGGCGGTCAATGGTGCAAGCTGCACATCGGCATTGATGCCCAGATGCTGCTGGTGCGAGTCATATGCGTGACCTCCAACAACGTCAGCGATGCGGTGGTGCCGCATTTGTTGGCACAACTGCCAGCGGATGAGTCATTGCTGAGCGTTACCGGTGATGCTGCCTATGACGCACAGCCTGTGTATGCCGCAGGGATGATGCGCAATGCCATGCCCATCATCCCTGCGCGAAAGAATGCCTGGATGCGCAAAGGCGCTGCCTTTGTGCACCGCAATGCGGCGATTGCCGCATGCAGGCGCTTTGGACGCAAGTTATGGAAGAGTTGGAGTGGCTATCACCAGCACAGCCTGGCGGAGACCAAGATGCACTGCATTAAACGCCTGGGCGAGCGGGTCATGTCTAGAACCTTCGAGCGCCAGGTCAACGAACTGCACATCCGAGCCGCCATTCTCAATCGGTTCACTGAACTGGGCTGTCCGCAAGCGGTAGCGGTGGCATAGCGACGTCTGGGGTCAGGGGAAGTTTGGCCCGGCACTGATTTATGCAATAGCGCCCTTCAGCATCAGATGCTGCGGGAGCGCTTCAAGTCATTGACTCCGCGCGAGTTCGAGGCCCTGCGCTACTACGTGCGGGGAGGCCGCCTTGCCGATATTGCCGAGCGTCTTAACCGCAGCATCAAGACAGTCGTTCGCAGAAGATGACCGCGATGCGCAAGCTTGAGGCGAAGTCCAATCAGGAGCTGATGGCGTTCTGTCTGAATAGCGGCGTGTTCCATCAATGAGATGAGATCGCTTGCCTGGGTGCCCCCAACCTGGCATGAGGTGGGTATGGAATGGATA
This sequence comes from Comamonas thiooxydans, assembly GCF_002157685.2. Classification (NCBI taxonomy): domain Bacteria; kingdom Pseudomonadati; phylum Pseudomonadota; class Betaproteobacteria; order Burkholderiales; family Comamonadaceae; genus Comamonas; species Comamonas thiooxydans. The sequence continues at coordinate 3,227,703 of NZ_AP026738.1, read as the reverse complement.
TGACGTGCGGTGTCCACAATAAGAACGCCGTGAATTCAGGCCTCTCTAGCAAAGGCTGGTCGGTTCAGACCGCCATCGCATCAATACCTGTGTGCCTCCGCCATGGCGGGGGTGGATGTGAAGGTCGCCGCCGATGCTTCGCATGCGATGAAACATGTTGATGACGCCGTGCCCGGACTTGCTGGGGTTGTCGAGCACGGCTTGAAGATCGAAGCCCTTGCCGTTGTCCTCAATGCTCAGATACCAGTCCCAGCCGAAGCTTTGCGGGTCGCCCTGTTGATAGGGCTCCAGTGTCAGCCACATCTCGGTCGCATCGGCATGCTCGATGGCGTTGCTGAGGCTGGCCTGAACGACGGCCAGGATTTCATGCGCCACGCGGTCTCTGGGAAGCAGCAGCGTGGTTTGCTGGCCGACCCCGAGCTCAGGGTCGGTCAACTGCCAGTGCAGTACAAGGCCTTTTCGTTGAAGCGCGGGCTCCAGCCGATAGCGCAATCGCGCCAGACGCATGGCCAGATTGTCGGATTGGGCATCCATGGAGTCGACGATCAGGCGCAGGTCCAGCAGCGACTGCTCCAGTACTTTTCTGGCAGGGCCATCTTCAACCGAGGACTGTAAGTTCATCAGGCTCAAGGCTTCTACCAACTGGCTGCCCAAAGTGTCATGCAGGTCTGAGGCGATGCGCTTGCGCTCTTCCTGGACTTCCTTGGAGGGCTGGGAGCTGGAGCGCACTCTGGCCTTGAGGCCACGATAGATTCCAGGAATGTAGCGAAGCGAGATAAGCAATCCGCTCAAGGCCACCAAAATACTGAAGACAAAAAACCAATTCCGACCTCGCAGCGGCGTGAGAAAACACCAGCTGAGTATGGTGATGGCCTGAAGGAAACTGGTTGTTGCCCTCCAACCAAGATTTCTCAGCGATTCCATACGCTTGCCGCCTCTGGCGATAAATAAAGAAAATGTCTTCAAATCTATATCAGTCCACGCAAAGAGGCAGCTTTTACAGCATGCGCTCTTGTCTTGGCCTGCAGTTTTCGGTACATGTTCTTGACATGCGTGGATACTGTCATTGTGCTTATCTTGAGCTGCGTGGATATTTCAGGAGAGCTGTAACCGCAGGCAATGAGCTTCAGTATTTCTATTTCTCGTTCAGAAAGTTTCTCTTCTTTGGAGAGGTTTGACGCCGGAACGACATAAGTTTGCGATCTGCTAACCAGCGACAGAATTTTCTTGGCTAGAGACGGAGTGATGGATGCCCCACCATTGGCAACCTGCAATACTGCTTGTGCGTAGTCGCCAAACCAGGAGTTTTTCAGCAAATAGCCTACAGCACCTTTCTCAAAAGCCTGAAAGACCTTTTCATCTCTTTCAGTTACTGAAACGATAATGCTTTGCACATGCGGGTGTGTGCCTTGGACGAGTTCAAGCAGATCCAGACCTTCGCCGTCGCCCAGGTTGAGATCTATCATCAGAACGTCGAAGTCGTGCTGTTGAATGCTCTTGCGTGCCTCACGCAAGCTGCAGGCATGACCAACCAGCAGGGTTCTTGAGTCGCCCATCAGATCCTGGGCAATCACTCTACGGATATGGCTGTCGTCGTCCACCAGGAAGACGCGAACGGGCTGCTCTCGCTGGCCCACCATGTGCCCAGGCCACATCGAGTGGTTAAGCGATGGAGGCGCGTCATTGTGATTGCTAAACAAGGGCGGGCAAGACGAAGTCTGGACGGCTGGCATAGATGGCTCCCGATGAAAAAACCAGGGGGCTTGAATACTCTAGGAAATTAATTAGTGCTCATTGGGAAATCCACAGAAAATGTCAAATAATGTCAAATTTTACTGAACTTACAAAATGAATCCTGAGAAATGGGTAGACGTTTTATCTTGTTTTTTAAAGATTAAGTACTTAAATATAATTAATTGAATTAACTCTGTAAATTTAATTTTTCAATTCATATAAAACTGAAATAATTTGTCGTTGATTTTGTGCTATTTGAATTTCTTCTTTGGATATTGAAGGCACACTTAAATAAACCATTTGGTCTACTTTTGATAGATTTTTTTAGAAATTCAGTTGATTTTTTGGAGATTTAAATAATTCAACTGGTTTTCTATAAGAATCATTTATTATTCAGAGATGGAAGTGAAAGATTGAATATTGTTTTCGGATATTTCATTTTTTGAAAATCTAGTTATGAGCGAGGTGGATGATATTCAATGCTTGAAGGTGGCCTTCTCGGATCATTGCCGTGGCATGCCGGGGCTATTGATGAAATACCTTCAGGATCTTGGAAATTGCGATTCAAAAATGGCATGAATAATTGCTGATTGCCCTGGCGGTTATTGCGTCGTCCCGCATTGCCTTTGATGCGGAGAGACACTGCGGCATGGCTGTCACAAGCACGATGCCGAGTGCGGTATCTGCTCCGCTTGTGGGTATCGCCGGCTTGGGCAACACGGGTGCGCTGAGCAGGGGCCAGAGGCTTCGCGCTAGCTGGGAATGCCGGTTGATTCAATTCGAGCAGCTCGCAGAGCAGCAGGGTATCTAATTGCGGCCTTACTGGGCCGCTTCTGCGCGAATCCAGTCCAGGAAGGCGCGCACTTCGGAGCGGTCAGCCGCTCCAGGCCGGGTCACTGCATAGTAGGCGAATCTTGCAGGCCAGGGTTTGTCCAGCACCTGAACGAGTCGGCCTGTCGCGATTTCTTCCTGGGCATACGCTTGCGGCACCAGCGCCAGGCCTTGCCCAGCCTCCGCCGCGCGGATGAGAAGGAAGTCGTCTTCAAATGCGCTGCCGCGCTGCGCACGCGCGTCGTCGGCCACTCCGTGCGCTTTGAGCCAGAGCGGCCAATCTGCGCGGTCACCGTCGTGCAGCAGGGGATAGTCAAGGCAATCACCTGCCTCATTGATCACCGCACCCTGCCAGGTTTTCAAAAACTCGGGTGAAGCGACCGGCGTCAACACCGGCGCCATGAGACAGGTGACCTCAAGCCCGGGATAGTCGCCAAGCCCATGGCGCAAGGCGACATCCACGCGGTCGCGTCGCAGGTCCACCAGTTCGGACGTTGCTTCCACGCGGATTTCGATGTCGGGGTGCAATTGCTTGAAGCGCCCAAGCCGAGGTACCAGCCACGACGCCGCAAATGTTGCGACGGTGCTGACCGTCAGGCTGCGTCTTCCCTTGCTGAGCTCCAGGGCATGCATCGCTTGGTCAATTTGAAGAAACGCTTCGCACAGCCTGGGGTGCACGCTTGCACCTGCCTCGGTCAGCCGCATGCCAAGGCGTTCACGTTCCAGCAAGACAACTCCCAGGCGGTCTTCCAGCACGCGGATTTGCTGGCTTATGGCGCCGGGGGTGACGTGCAGGGCCTGCGCTGCGGCCTTGACGCTTTTGCGCTGCCCAACCTCTACGAATGTGCGCAGCGCCTGTAAGGGATAACTCATATCTACTTTAGATTTTCTAAATTCATTAAGAAGAAATGATCGCTTTATTTGAGGCATATTTCATCTGAGAATTTGTGAGGCCAGCGATTCAAGTATTTTTAGATTATCTACAAATTCAATGTTGCATCTCTACTCCGACAGTTCCCCCAATGGCTTCAAAGCGACGATCGCGCTTGAAGAGCTTTCACTGCCTTACCAGCTGCACCATGTGCGCATCGATGAAGGCGAGCACCGCCGATCAGACTTTCTTGCGCTGAATCCCTCTGGCCGCATTCCGGTGCTCAAGGACAGCGAGACAGGTGTCGTGCTGTTCGAGTCGGCGGCGATTCTTCTGTATCTGGCCGACAGGACTGGAAAGCTGTTGCCTGCAGATCCGCGAGCTCGCTGGGAAGCGATCAAGTGGTTGCAGTTCCATGCATCCAGCGTCGGGCCGCTGCTGGGCCAGCGCGTGCACTTCGAGATGTTTGCGGATGAGTCCATCCCGCCGGCAATCGAGCGTTACCAGCGCCTGACGCAGGAGGCATTCACGGTGTTGGATCAAACCCTGGCGGGCCGCCCTTACCTGGCCGGCGACGACTACTCGATTGCAGATATCGCTCATTTCGGCTGGATGCATATCGCGCGAATCATCCACTTCGACTTCAGCCAACACCGCCACCTCAGTGCATGGCACGAGCGGGTTGCGGCTCGGGCAGCTGTACGCAAAGGCGTCACGCTGCCCGCACCGGCAACCGGTGCATGAATGAACATCACGCGAGTCCAACAATGAAAGCTTCCAGACTCTCTGAGCGCACGGGCGGCTCCTCCTACGCCGCGTTTTTCGGACACCCTGGCTACCGACGCATGTTTTCGCCAGACAGGCTGACCCTAGGCATCTTTCTGCCGCTGCGCAGCTACAGCGGCGATATGTCGGTGCTGCGCGGCCAGGCGGACCTGGTCGCCGAGATCGACAGCTACGGATTTGCAGCGGTGTGGGTGCGTGATGTGCCTTTGCTCGATCCATCGTTTGGAGATGCAGGGCAGGTGTTCGATCCCTTCACCTATCTGTCCTACCTGGCGGCCCGAACCCAAAGAGTGGCCTTGGCAACGGGCAGCGCCGTCATCTCCTTGCGTCACCCGATTGATCTGGCCAAGGCTGCCACGACCATCGACCAGCTTTCCGGTGGCCGTCTGGTAATGGGGGTGGCCTCTGGCGACAGGCCGATGGAGTTTCCGGCCTACGGGCTGGAGCACAGTACCCGGGCGGAGCGCTTCTCCCAGGCGCTGTCCTATATACGCCAGCTCATGCATGCCGGTCATCTGGACATCGACTCCCCGCTGGGGCGCTTTGAAGGTGCCGAGTTTCTGCCCAAGCCTGTATCCGCAAGCATTCCGATGATGGTGACAGGTTCGTCCGGGCAATCACTGGAGTGGATTGCCGAGCATGCGGATGGATGGCTGACCTATCCCAATGCAACCCATACCCCTAGGGGGCCTCAGCACCTGGCGGAGAAGATTCGGGCCTGGCGCGAACTTGTCCCCGGAGGGGCGTTCAGGCCGCACATGACAAACGAGTGGATCGATCTGGTGGATGATCCCGGCTATCCTCGGACCCCCTTGCACGGTGGCTATGTTCTGCGCACCGGGCGAAGAGGGCTGATGGCCTTGCTTGAAGAGTGGCAGGCGGCAGGGGTGAACCATGCCGCGCTTGGCATTCAGTTTTCACAGCGCCCGCCAGCCGAGGTGCTGGAGGAGCTGGCCAGGGAAGTGCTGCCGCACTTTCCCTCGCGCGAAGGACCATCGGCGGCGTCCGCCGTCTGGTGAGAAACACAGAACCGACTCGGGAATGACCAAGCCGAAGCAATCATGAACAAGAGAATCCAATGCCGAGTGCAGTGAAAATTCGTCCCCTGGAAATAAGTGATCGAACGCGATGGTGCGATCTATACCGCCAGTACGCACATTTCTACCAGTCGCCCATGACCGATGTGATCCTGGATCGAAGCTGGTCATGGCTGATGGACCTGCACCACCCGATGGAAGGGCTGGTCGCAGAGTCGGAGGAGCGCCATTTGTTGGGACTGGCGCATTTTCGCGCGTGCCCTGACCCACTGATCGCTCAGGACGTCGGCTTTCTCGACGACCTGTTTGTAGCTCAAGACCAGCGTGGCTCAGGCATAGGCCGCAGTTTGATCATGGGTGTGGCTGCCAAAGCCCAGGAACGTGGCTGGCCCCTGGTGCGGTGGATTACCGCTGACAGCAATGTCCGGGCGCGCCGGCTCTACGACAAGCTTGCGTCGGCGACCGACTGGGTCACTTACGACCTCGATGTGCAGCGGTAGCGAGCATATTCGGCGGCCTTGTTCGGGTCTGGCTGCGGCAGTCGCAGTCAGGGCCTGAGCCTGCATCCGAGCGACTGCAAGATGGTCATTGAAATGCCGGGCTGTAGCAGGGCTGTGGAGGTGAACACGTGTCAGCGCTCTTGAGAGGCAGCGATCGTCTTGAGGAACTTCGAGGCCTCTGAAGGCTCAGAAAATTCAATCCATTGCAGATGCGCGAACTCGCCACGCTCGCGCAGAGTGGCGAACTTCGACTGGTTTTTTGCATAGGTGGATAGCGACCAGAGCAGGACTGAGTCTTTCGAGAAAAAGGCCATCCGCAGTGACTCCCGGTTTCCGTGCGACAGATGCTTGCGGGTGATGCCATCGCCAAGAGTGCGCCGGAGCAGGCGAGAAAATACGGTGAAGCGACTGTAGTTGAGCCAGACGACGTGCGTAGCTCGTGACCAAAGCAGGTCTCGAACAGCACTGTAGTTCCCATCGGCTACCCAGCATTCTCCTTGAGTAGCCTCAACAACCGAATGCTTGAACTGTTCGGGCGGCACTGCTTGCCAGTCTGGTCCCCAGTAGTGCGAATCCAGTTCGATATATGAGGCCTGGACTTTGCACGCCAGCTTTTTTGCAAAGGTGGATTTGCCCGCGCCACTGGTGCCGATCACTAAATAACGCATCCGAGTCCTGTGTTGCTGATAGTGGCTGGCACGACCCGGCAAACCAAAGGTTTGCGCTTGAGATGAGGCGCGAAGCTGCGGGTAGTGCAGAAGTACGACAAGGCGATGCAACGACCTATCAAGGCTTGTTGACGGCTCTCAAGGACTGTCGGTCATGCTGACCATGGGTGAGGGAAACGACGAATTTCAATGTACGCGAATCACGCAGCAAACCACGCAGTACTGCCGCTACTGGCCAGGCTGTGACCGCTGAAAATCGTTCACTGTTTCCGGCTGGATTCTAGTCCAGTGACTGCGTCTGGCTGGTGGGCGAGAGTCTCGGAACGCCCCTGAGGGGACAGTGCTTAACCAACCTAAAATTGATCAAAGGTACACGATACGGCATATCGGTAGGAGCCAAACATGCCCAATGAAAAAATTGGTTTTTTCGGGAGACTTCACCGTATGAAGGCTGTGCAACTCATCGTTATAGTGCTTGTCGTTGGCGCGCTTTTTCTTGTGGTGAAGGGATTATTTTCTGCGTGGGCTTTGCTTGAGCTGGCCTGGTCGGTGATTCTCAGTTTTGTCAATCTCTTTTGATGGTGGCCTGCAATAGTGCTTTCCGTGCCATATGGTTGTCACATCCTTGGATCCTGCAACCCAATTTTCATTTCATCGGATGCATTGCTGATGCCGATCTTGAGGGGCGCGCGGGCCAGCGCCAGACTTGAAATACCCGAGATCTGCCCGGGCTTCGAATAGGTCAGATAGATCGCACTGTCGCTCGAATAGGACGAAGCCAGGCAGACGCCGAGCAGACCATTCTGCTGCTCGTAGCGGTACGCCGGTGACTTCAAGCTTCTGCCCGGATTGGGTGGCAAGGAAAGCTTTCCGGTCTTCTCCGCAATCAGCATGCGTCCGTCCGGCAGAAAGGCTATGCGCCAGGCCAGACTGAACTGCGCGACCTTCGCGAGCTGGAATGGAGGCGATGCGGCGGGGAAAATGCGGTGGGGGCAATGCGCCCGCGTTGATCTGAGCAATCGAAGGCAATGTACCGAGAAGCAAGCAGGGGATGAGTCCGAACTTTGGGAATTGCATGCTTCGCTCTTCAATGGGATAGCAGTCGACCTGAAGGCTGGGTCTCATCAATTCACAATGAGGCTAGCCTTCCAGGAGCATACTGCTGGGCCTATCGATCAGAGAGGCATTGCAGCCCTGATCCATAGCGCATTGCCTTGAGCGCTATTCTTCATGTTCTTTTCGAACTGCCATTTGGCCGTTAGAAACCAACCGTGCCCACTGTCATATTTGATGCTCGGGCCTATTGCCATCCCACTGGTCTTGCTGTCGGGCAACTCAACTCCCATTTGCTTGTCCAGTTGGGTCTGCTTTCGGTAGTAGCCGCCCAGGCCAAGTACCCAGCCATTTCCCAGCCCCCATCCTGCTGCATAGTCCAAGTGAAATTCTTGCCCTGACCGGTAATCAGTCGCCTTGTTCACGCGGTTGATGAGGTATCCCATGCGGAGGTCACCGTTGAAACCTTGGTTGTTGAGATATGAAACAGCCAGGACCGGCTCCACGGCAGAGTAGTTTCTACCCAGGCTTGCAAGATCTCCATTCCTATAGCTTCCGGTGGGAAGTGTTACATCCAGCCCAAGGATTGTGTGCAGGTTGGGCCCATGGTGATGACCCACGCCAAGGCCCATCGTGATGTCACCCAGCCCGCTTTTCTTTTGAGACTGGCCGCCCATCTTGGCTTCAACCTCCACCAGCGGCGCAAGCATGTGTGTGACGAGATCGCCGCCGAGTACGGGAACTCCCGGAACCCAGACGACACGGGGCGTGATGGCAGTGGCTCTGACTTTGAAGCCGGGAATGCCGATCTGCTTGCCGGCGGCGTCATTCAGCCGGTTTGCTTCGTAGTGGTTCACGAACGCTATGCCGTAGATGCCTGGCGGAGGAAGTGCTCCTGCCACAAAATTCTCCGCCCCGTTGGGGTAGACAGATCCTCCCCCTTCGGCAGCGTGCGCACTCGCTGCTGCAAAGATAGCAGCGAAGATCAGAAAGTGAATTGCTTTATCCATGGTGTCTCCTTTTAGAACGTGATTCGTTCTTTCTTGTGTGGGTAGGTGGTTAATGCGGCGGCCAGCAGGGAGGGCGCAGAAATCAGCTTGCTGTTGCTTGGCGCGTTCTGAGCAGGTCCAGCGCTACGTCAACAATCATGTCTTCCTGACCGCCAACCATGCGACGCTTGCCCAGCTCCACCAGAATGTCCACGGCCTTGAGTCCGTATTTGGTGGCAGCCACTTCAGCGTGACGCAGGAACGAGCTGTAAACGCCTGCGTAGCCCAGTGCCAGCGTCTCGCGGTCCACGCGCACCGGACGGTCCTGCAGCGGGCGCACGATGTCGTCGGCCGCATCCATGAGCTTGTAGAGATCCGTGCCGTGGTTCCAGCCCAGGCGCTCTGCGGCTGCGATGAACACCTCCAGCGGAGCATTGCCGGCGCCCGCGCCCATGCCGGCCAGGCTGGCATCCACGCGGTCGCAGCCTTCTTCCACGGCCACGATGGAGTTGGCCACGCCCAGGCTCAGGTTGTGGTGGGCGTGCATGCCGGTCTGGGTTTCCGGCTTGAGGATGTCCTTGAAGGCCCTGAAGCGATCGCGCACATCGTTCATGCCCAGTGCGCCGCCGGAGTCAACGACATAGCAGCAGGTGGCGCCATAGCTCTCCATCAGCTTGGCCTGTTCGGCCAGGGCCTTGGGCGAGGTCATATGACTCATCATCAGAAAGCCCACGGCTTCCATGCCCAGCTGGCGCGCGTATTCGATATGCTGGCGGGACACGTCGGCTTCGGTGCAGTGGGTCGCCACCCGCACCACGCGGACACCGGCTTCGTAGGCGGCCTTGAGGTCGTGGACGGTGCCAATTCCCGGCAGCAGCAAGGTGGTGATCTTGGCGTGCTTGACCACGCTGGCCACGGCCTCTATCCACTCCAGGTCAGTGTGGGCACCAAAGCCGTAGTTGAAGCTGGAGCCTTGCAGGCCGTCGCCGTGAGCGACCTCGATCGAGTCGACCCGGGCCTCATCCAGGGCCTGGGCGATCTGTCTGGCCTGCTCCACGCTGTACTGGTGACGAATGGCGTGGCTGCCGTCGCGCAGGGTCACGTCGGAGATGTAGATTTTCTTGGTTTGCGTCATGGTGTGTCGTCTCCTCAGGCGGCCACGGCGAGCGTCGCCAGCATGCGCTCGGCCATATGCTCGGCGGTGCGCAAGCCGGCGCTGGTCATGATGTCGAGGTTGCCGGCGTAGGCGGGCAGGTAGTGGGCCGCACCCTCGACTTCCAGAAAGATCGAGGTCTTCAGGCCCGTGAGGGCGTTGCCCACGCCAGGGATGCGGATCGGGCTGTCGATACGGTCGAACTGCACCTGCTGCTTCAGGCGGTAGCCCGGCACGTAGGACTGCACGGCAGCGGCCATCTGCTCTACCGATGCGGCAATGGCGGCCTCGTCGGCCAAAGCGCTCAGGGTGTAGACCGTGTCGCGCATGATCAGGGGCGGCTCGGCCGGGTTCATGATGATGATGGCCTTGCCCTTGGTGGCGCCGCCCACGACCTCGATCGCCTTGGACGTGGTCTCGGTGAACTCGTCGATATTGGCGCGGGTGCCGGGACCGGCGCTCTTGCTGGCAATCGAGGCAATGATTTCGCCGTAGTGCACCTTGGCCACACGAGAGACGGCAGCGACCATGGGGATGGTGGCCTGGCCGCCGCAGGTGACCATGTTCACATTCGGCGCATCCAGATGCATGTCGCCGTTGACCACGGGAATGCAGTACGGGCCGATGGCCGCCGGCGTCAGGTCGATCATGCGGATGCCGGGCTTGAGGCTGCGCAAGAAGGCATCGTTCTTCACATGTGCGCCGGCGCTGGTGGCATCGAATACAAAGTCGATCTCTGCAAACCCGGGCATGCGCGTGAGGCTTTCCACGCCTTCGTGGGTGGTGGCCACGCCCATGCGGGAGGCGCGGGCGAGACCGTCGGAGTGGGGATCGATGCCGACCATGGCGCCCATCTCGATGTTTTTGCCATGGCGCAGGATCTTGATCATCAGATCCGTGCCGATATTGCCGCTGCCGATGATGGCGGCCTTGAGTTTTTTGCTCATGGAGTGTTCTTGAAGGAAAGGGATAGTCAGGCCAGGCGGCAGCCGACGCTGCCCAGGTTGCCCAGGTTTGCCTGGACCAGGTCGCCGTTGCTGAGAGCTACCATGGGTCCTAGGGCGCCGGACAGAATGAGCTGGCCAGCGCGCAGGGGATGGCCGCGCTCGGCCATGGTGCAGGCCAGCCAGTAGGCGGCGCGCAGAGGGTGGCCCAGGCAGGCGGCGCCCGTGCCGACCGATACGGTCCTGCCGTTGATGCTCATCTGCATGCCCAGGGCCGAGGTGTCCAGTGCGCCGATGCTGACAGGCTGCTCGCCCAATACATAAAGTGCCGACGAAGCGTTGTCTGCGACGGTGTCTACCAGGGTGATCTTCCAATCGCGGATCACGCTATCGACGATTTCCAGAGCCGGAAGCGCGTAGGACAAGGCGTTGATGAACTCGGACCAAGAAGGTGCTTGGCTGCTGAGATCTTTGCCGATGATGAAGGCGACCTCGGCCTCAATCTTGGGCTGGATGAGTCGACCCATAGGAATGGTGTCGCCATTCAGATACTCCATATCGTTGAACAGCACTCCGAAGTCGGGTTGATCCACTCCCAGCTGCTGTTGCACTGCTTTATTGGTGAGCCCGACCTTGAGGCCAACGACTCGGCGGGCTGGATCTTCCAGGCAAGCCTGTGTATTGAGTTGAGCCACCTGGTAGGCAGCGTCGAGCCCGGTAATGCCAAAGGTTTCCGATACCCTCGCAATCGGGCTGCGTGAGCTGCGAGCCTCTCGTATGGCCAGGGCAGCAGCGTGAAGGTTTGTTGATGGGGCAGTCATATGGGGGGCTGTGATTGGGTAAGGAGCAAGGCTCTTTGCCTTCGGCCGCAGTCGGCCGACCACACCACAGACTTGGTGCAGTCGGTGGTGAGCTGCTGTTTACTCAGGGGGGGACCTCTATTCGAAGACCATGAGATCGCGTGCCACTTCGACAGGTCCACTGAAGTGCTTGCGAACGCCATCGGTGTAGCGGGTATCAGGTTCATCGCCGCCGGGGACCAGATGCGTCAGGATGACTTTCTTGGCGCCTACGGCCTTGGCGAGCAAGCCGACGTCTTCCGGTACGGTGTGCTCCTCAGTCATGTGGCGCATCATGCCGTCCGCTACTGCATCGGGTACATGCTGGCGTCGCATCATCTCGCGAGTCAGAGGCAGGTCTATGACCTCATGCACCAGCATGTCGGCGTCCCTGGCGAAGGCAGTCAGCGTAGGACACTGGCCTGTGTCGCCGCTGAAAACGATGGTCTTGTCGGGCGTCTGGATGCGCAACGCATAGGAGCGATCCTTGTCGGCGCGTTTGGCGTCGGCCGCAGGGTCCGTCTTGTAGTGGCAGTTCTCATGGGCCGTAACGCTGATCAAGTCATCCTTGAAGACCAGGCCATTGCCCTGGATGTCATGTGCATGGAATGCTTTCTCCGGGGAGAGTTTTCCGCTCTTCGAGTCCGCCTGGCGGATGCGTGCATTGACCGCGAAATACTGGAGAAATCCCTTCATCATGGATTGCGCACTGGGCGCGTAGACATCCACCGGCCAGATGCCCAGATCCCATTGCACGCCCAAGAGCGAGCCCCAGCCGGCGTTGTGATCGTCATGGTCATGGGTGATGAACACCTGCCTGACCTTGCGCAGATCTATGCCTGCTGCATACAGTTGTCGCAGCACGCCGTCACCCGCATCAATGACATAGACCTTGTCGCCGACGATCAGCGCATTGGCCGGTTGCGAGCGCGTGGTGGAGGGCAGCGGTCCGCCCTGGGTTCCAAGGGTCACAAGTCGCGTCTGCGCGAATGCACTGCCAGCCCATGCTGCCACCAGCAAGCTGGCGCCCAGGAGAGTCTTCAGTTTCATGCTGTTCTCCGTTCATGAAATTTCAGTAAGCAAGTCCAGGGCCTGTTGCGACCACGTCGGCGCAGCAGGCCTGTGCAAGTGCTTAGTTGCTGGCGATGAAGTCGGCAACCAGGCGGTTGAACTCCTCGGCGTGCTCGATCATGGCCCAGTGGCCGCAGCGGTTGAGCAGCACCAACCGGCTGTTGGGGATGCAGGCGAGCAGGAACAAAGAGCTTTCGAAGGAGACGACGCGGTCGTCGCGGCCGTGGATCAGCAATGTGGGAACCTGAATGTGCGGCAGCTTGGAGCGGTCTACCCATTTGGGAAGAGGAGCACCTTGAGGCAGTCCTGCGACGTAGTTCTTCAAATGTTCCGGGCGGGCCAGTGCTGCATCGGAGCGCGCTTTCGTCAATTCGGGAGTGGCAAAGCGCGCTTTGTCGAAGGTCATGATTTCAACCAGACGGCGCATGTTCTCCGGTGACGCATCCTGGTAGGCCTGGATGAGAACCTTCAGACCTTCTGAGGGGCCGTCGCCGGCTCCAAACAACGAAGGCATCTTGCCCACGGGAGGGCCCATGGTGACGAGGTGACTGATGCGCTCCGGATACTCGGTGGCCAGACGCAGAGACGTCTGCCCCCCCATGGAGTTGCCGACAAAGGCCGCCTTCTCGATACCGAGCGCATCCATGAACTGGATGACTGCATCCACATGGTCGAGGCGGTCCACCGTGCACGCATCGGACAGGCCCCAGCCGGGCATATCAACCGCGAGCACGCGGAACTGGCGCGCCAGCGCTTCAATGTTGCCGGAGAAGTTGCTCCAACCGGTGGCGCCCGGACCGCTGCCATGCAGCAGGATGACGGGATGACCTTCACCGGCTTCGTAATATTGCAGGTTCCAGTCGCGAGTTTCGACGGTACGGCTGGTGCTGGCTTGCGTGATAGACATTGGTATCTCCTTGGGACTTTGGAATAGATGAAATGAAGTCGAGGCTCAGGCTTGCAGCAACTCGGCAACAACCTTGGGATGCCGATGTCCCCAGCTACTGAGGTGATCAAGGTGCTGGACCTGCCAGGTCTGCTCATCAATGACCAAGCCACCCCAGCCGAACTCCACGTTGAACCCCGAAGGGGTACGGACATAGAAACTGAACATTTGATCGTTGGGGTGCATGCCTAGCGTCATCTCGAACTGCCTTCGGTCGTCCATGCAGCGGTCATAGGCATGGCCCACGTCATCCATGGAAGACACTTCGACCATGAAGTGGTGAATGCGCTTGGGAAACGGCATATTTGCCAGGGCCAAGGTGTGATGGCGACCATTGCAGTGCATGAAAGCCACGCTTGCAATGAAGTCGGGAGCCAACTTCTCATCGATCACGTCGGTCAGTTTGAAGCCGAGCAGCCCATACCAGTCCATCAACTGCAGGCGATCCATGCCGCGCTCCATGAGCACCTGATGGCCCGCGCCGCCGAAGCTTGTCACAAAGCTGGATTTCAGCGCTTTGGAGACGAACGGTGTACTTGCGGTTGCGAATCCCGTGACCAGCTCCACACGATTCCCGAGTGGGTCCGCCGTTACAAAGATGCGCTGAACCTGCCGCTGCTTCGCCAGGAGTTCGTCGCCTTGCTGTACTTGGTGGCCGGCGGCTTGTAGCCGCGAAACGATGGCATCGAGGTCTGCATCGCTGCCGCATTCAAAACCGGTGAGCGATAGATCGTCCGCGGGGCCCTTCTGTATCAACCATCGATAGACTTTGTCATCCATGCGCAATTGCAGGGAGTCAGAGCTCCTGGAGCCCAGCTGCATCCCCAGCAGGTCGACGCCGAAGCGCTCCCAGCCGGCGAGGTCACTGGCCTCAATGCCCACATAGGCAAGTTGATTCACGCTACTCATTTGAGTCTCCTTACAGAACTACGGGAGGTGTCAGGCGGGCACAGCGAGGCCACTGGTATCGGCCGCCGCTACGAATTTGTCGGGGCGTATTGCGATGGCTTTGACTCCGTAGCGCTGTAGCCAAGGCAGTAGCACGTTGTCGAGATCCACCAGCTCATCAGAACCGTGCGTGTAAGCGGTTTTGGGGCGCACCGTGAGGTAGCGAGCATTGAGCGCGTCCCAGCCTGCCTTTTCTTCTGGGGTCAGCAGGTCAGCTGGATTCGTATCGACGCCCAGCAAGACAAAGCCGTCACCCAGCAGGGCGTCGAGACGAGCCATTTTTCCGAAGGTGTCTCCCGCGATGGGCTGAGGAATCATTCGGCCGACGATGCTGGCATCACCCGTGACGCCACGTATCCATCCGGCCTCCAGTGCAGGCGGTGCGATCAGTGGTGGCTCGTAGGGCGTGACTGTCTCGGTAGGCACCGCATGGAGGGCTTCGATTTCCTCGGCACTAGCCTCCTGCTTGATTACCCGTCCCAGAGCTACGGCCAGATTTGTGTAGAAGACCGCATTGGGGCGGCGTTCCGTTTCATAAGTGTCGAGCCAACTCTCGGACAACTCGCCCTTGATGACGCGAGCCATCTTCCAACCAAGATTAAAAGCATCACGCATGCCTGTCTGCATGCCAGCGCCTGCCCACGGGGGCATCAAGTGAGCAGCATCACCAGCCAGGAAGACACGATCCTTGCGCCATGTGTCGGCCATGCGTACGTGGTGTTTGTAGAACGCGTGCTGGTGAATCTCGACATCGTCTTCCGTAACGCCCAAGGCATTGAGCAGTGGCCAGACCTCTGTGCTGGATGGGTAGTCGGCCGGTGTCTCGCCTGGCGTGAGAGGAATTTCCCAGCGGTGATTGCCCGCCGAGAGCGCGATATCTACCACAGGACGGTTCTTGTCGGACCAGAAGGTGAGGAAGTCACGGTCAGGCCACCAGCGCTTGACGCGGCAGTCGATGACCACCCATGTCACGTCATTGGTGTCCCCCAGCAGATCTATCCCGAGCATCCCACGGCTAGGGCTGGAGCCCCCGTCGGCGGCAATCGCGTAGCGTGTTCGCACGGAGCTCAGCTTGCCAGTTGCCTTGTCGCGGCTGGTCAGCGTTACGCCTTCAGCATCTTGCTCCATAGCGATGACTTCCGAACCGTAGCGGACCTGTAGGCGCTCCCCGTAGGCATCACCGCAGCGGCGCAGTTCTGCTTCCATCGTAGGTTGGTAGATGTTGTAGAAGCGCGGCTTGCGACCCAGGGTGCTTGGTGGGTGCTCCACCCGCATGATTTCCGTGCCGTCATAGGTGATCCAGCGAAGCGCGCGCTGTGGATCTATGACTTTCTCGATGCGCTCATCAATTCCCAGGTCCTGGAAGATGCGCATCGTCCAATCGTTGACTGTCACAGCACGGGCTCGTTGATAGATATCTTGCTCACGCTCCAGCGCAATCACGGATACGCCTTTGTTGGCGAGGGTCAGCGCGCCGATCAGCCCTGTCGGGCCATAGCCGACGATGGCGACGTCAGCGTCGTAGGTCTTGGTGGTCATGTGGCTTGTCTCCTGAGTTCGCAACCGTTGGTGCCAGTCATGACGCTTAGATCAAGCATGCTTTGACATGAATTAGATTGGACCAATCGGTACAAAACAAGAATGTACCGATTGGTCCATAATTTGTGATCGGTAAGAACCAGTAAGGGTTTGTGCGTATGTTTTTGATGTGCACACTCATTAGTTGTCCGCATGTTCTGAGAGGGGGCAGGAGTACACATGGCAAATGCTCCCGAGTGCTGCATGTGAGGTACCCAGGCACATACACTGCACATATGGAAGAGAGCAAAAGCAATGGAAATCGGCGCGGGCAACGTTCGCGCCAAGAGATACTTGATGTCGCAGCCAAGGTGATGGCTACGCGTGGCTATGCCGGCACATCGATGTCCGCACTGGTGCAGGAAAGCGGTATTCCCAAGAGTGCGATCTATCACCATTTCGAGTCAAAGGCGGGTCTGCTGTCCGAAGTGATGGCGCGTGGCGCGAGGGAGTTCTTCGCTGCGATGCGCAATGCTCACCAGCCGCCCCCAGAAGGTGGAACGCCACGTGAGCGACTTGGCTGGTACCTGCACAAGACGGGTGAAGTCTTCGTGCATCGAGAGGACTTTCTTCGTTTGCTGTTGCTGCTGGTTATGAGCAGCGAGGCCACAGATGCTCCCGAAGCAATGCGAACGATTGCCGAAATCCGCAAAGAGGGTCTCGACTACATGCGACACATGATTCAGATGTCCTTTAACGACAAGGGCCAGAAGGTCGGTGACGAGTTGGTTAATGCGTTGGCATTCTTCGGTGTCGCAGGATTCGACGGTGCATTCGTGGGCATGCAGTCGGGTGATGGCCGAGCGATGTCGGAATACATGGCCCAACTCACTGATGCGATGGTGGCTCTTGGTACCTCTCAGGCTTGCCTTCCATCTTGAGTCGTTGTCTTTCCGAGGTGGTGTGCAGTCGCTTCGGCGACTCAAGGCGCATCAACTATTCGGAAAAGACTGAGTCTGTGGCTTACCCAGCTGATCAGCGAGCAACTCGTACAACACCAATCCGGCAACGGACAAGCCCAGCCGCTGAAATCTGAGCTACGGGACGCATAGGTCGACATTGCCTGGGGGCAATAAATTGTTTGGGTCTATCCATTCTGTTGGAGGGCACCACGAGGGGCGTGGATCGACCCATTGCGGTCACTGGCAAGATCACTAGCCAGCGTCTGCTCTCGGCGGGAGCGGTCACTCGACACTGGGCAATCTGGACGAAGTTTGGCCGCAAGTTTGCATGTCGGTTAGCGGTCGTTGGCGAGGGCCTGCGATCGACCCTGAGCTGACAGCCCGACAAATCCCGCAAAGCTGTCGTTCCGCGAAAAGCCATAAGAATTGATTGCACTCAGTCTAAGGCCGCGACAATGCTCAAACTCTGAAAGGCTCCCGTATGGACTTGTCTCAAAAAACAGATTCCGAAATCATGTTGATCGCCAATCCGATCATGGATAACTTAATGGATGCTTCAACGGCAATTGATTATGAAAGACACATCAAGGACTTTACGGATCGCTTGAAGAGCGTCTTATCCAAAGAACGACTGGAGTGGATCTGTAGAGACTATCAGGGTACCAAGGGGTTCTTTGACAAGAGAGAGTTCATTGCTATCTTTCGGCGACCCGAGTCTGTTGCTATCGTCTGGAAACAAACCTTCACCAAATAACCAGGGGATTTCGTGGCAGAGATGGTTATGGTGCAGCAGGGCGACAGGTACTTGGTTGACCATGTAATGGTTTTCTGACCGTCCGCAACAGATAGCTTCACACGTTGAGTGGCCGCTTCTTCATGCATCGGTCGTCTGCAATTGGCCGATCCGAGACTGTCGCTGATCGACCCGATGCGGTTTTTCACGATGAACTGGAAACCATAGCTTCGAAATTCCCCAAGGCTTAATCTTGGTTAATTCGAACGCAGCAGCGTTGCCAGCCGTTGCTCGATCCATAAGGCCGTATCGCCCAGCTCTGCACCTTGCAAATTGAGCATACGCACGGCTATCGGTGGAAGCTGCAGTTCCGGGCAGTCCAGTGCCACGATGCGGGGCTCTATATCGGGTGCTTGCGCGATATTGCGCGGCAAAATTCCCCAGCCTATGCCGTCGGCCAGCATGTCGGCAAGCACGTAGAAGCTCTCCGAGCGCCAGATGCTCGGGCTGATCACGAGGTCTTCAACACCCTCGATGTGCATTACCAACTGCCGGTGAGAAGCAAGATCCTCGCGCTTGATTCCATTGCACTTGGCCAGCTCGTGGTCGCGCGATACAAACACCATCTGAGGAACGCCAGCCACATAAGTTTGAGCAAACTGAGCGCCTGCTGGACCTCGGTCAAACTGAAAGGCAAGCTCAGCTCGACCTGATTGCACTTGGCGTGCGACCTCTGCCGCCGTGCCATTGAGCAGGGTCAACTCCAAAGCCGGGAACTGGTGCGCCAGCTCCTGCAGCAGCCTAGCAATCGGCGGATAGGGCAAAGCTTCGTCGATAGCCACGCAAAGCTTGGCTGTCTGGCCATGTGACAGCTTGCGCGCGCGTAGGTCTAGCGCCTGCGCCTGATTGAGCAAGGCACGTGCCTCCAGCAGGATGACTTCGCCAGCCTGCGTGAGTCGCACCGACCGGCCTACACGATGAAACAACTCTAGCCCGAGGTCCGCCTCTAGCAGTCCCATGGCCATGCTCACTGAAGATTGAGTTCGGCCCTGGCGCCGAGCGGCTTGAGTCATCGAGCCACAGTCCGCCACGGCGACGAATTGACTCAAACGTTCTAGTGTCCATTCCATAGATCAATTTTACTGATTGATCTGAACTTTTCTCAAATAAGAAATTGATTGATCATTGGCAACATGGTCGCTTCAAACGGCCTCTCAAACAATTGAACGAAAGAATCCATGACGACATCCCTTCAGCTAAGACCATTGGAGCGCGACGATTTGCGCTTTGTGCACCACCTGGATAACAACGCCAGCATCATGCGGTACTGGTTTGAAGAGCCTTATGCGACCTTTGATGAACTGACCAGCCTCTACGACTCACACGTTCACGACCAAACCGAACGTCGCTTTGTGGTCGAGCATGAAGGGGCCCGCGGGGGGTTGGTTGAGTTGGTGGAAATCGACCTGGTACATCGCCGAGCGGAGTTTCAGATCATTGTTGCTCCTGATCAGCAGGGTAAGGGGATTGCCACTCGTGCTACTCGTCTGGCGCTTGACTATGGCTTCAAGGTTCTTAATCTGCACAAGATTTTTTTGCATGTGGACAAGGAGAATGCCAAGGCTATCCATGTCTACACGAAGCTTGGCTTTCAGCCGGAAGGTGAACTGGTCGATGAATTTTTTGCCAACGGCCAATATAGAAGCGTGTTGCGTATGTACATGCTGCAGAAGAGCTACCTGAATAAGGCCTAGATTCAGGGGAGTAACGGACTCCTGCTGGCACTCATCGAGGGCTCTTCTTTGGTAGCTTCAGGGTGTCGTGCTGTTTTCGACGTACAGTGACTCGAGTGTTTTTGGTAGTAGCTGTCGCCATTGAACGCGACCGGCGAGACCTCGCCGTGAGGTGTCTGGAGGTCGGCCTGATCGGCCAGGTACAAGGTACGGATATAGAGTGCCTGACCTACCTGCATATAAGGCATGGATTTAGGTTGACGATCAAAATGATCACCAGAATCACAAGGCCTGTAGCACCCAAGAAAATCCCCAGTATGGTCAAGCCGATACCATTCGCGATTTTTCTCCGGTGGAGTCAACGGTGGGCGCTTTTGGAGCCACTTTGGAAGGATGCTTCCGAAATGGTCGGAACTCTCCGATAGGAGATGTTATTGGCTTCCATACACTACCGTCCGCAAAGCTCGCCTCGCAATTCCAGCATTCAGAATGTTCTTGAAATCTGAGTTCAGCGGAGCAGTTTGGGCAAAACACAAGGGTAGTTGCGTGAGCAGCGTATTCAGCTGGGAAATGGAATTCCGAAGAGGACCGGCGTTGCAGTATTCTGCGCTATGTCCGTGTGTCCGCAAATGGCTGGTAGGCGACCGTCTCAGGGCGACCGAGGATTCAACCATAGCCATGCAGCGACCCCTGTGGCGATCCACAAAACGATGATCATGATCGCGCCTGTGCGACTACTCGGCTTAGACCCTTTTTCGGCCATCCACGCATCGGCCTGAACACGGCACTCAGCAAGAACTGATTGGGGTAGCAGCTTGACAGTCAGCCAGATCAGCGCCGGAAGCAAGAGGATATCGTCCACATATCCAAGAACCGGGATGAAATCAGGAATCAAATCAATCGGGCTGAGCGCATAAGCGACGACAAGAAGTCCCAGAGCTCTTGCATACCACGGTGTGTCGGGGTGCTTTCCGGCGAACCAGAGTGTCACACCATCGCGCTTGATCCGCTTTGCCCAAACCTTTAGGTTGCCATTGAGATTCATAAAAATTCCGAGGACGAGTCGGAATTTTCGCTCCTTATCGATGACGGCCACGCATGCTCCGATAGCTGCCGATGAAATTTTCGGCAATCGGAAAAATACGAAGCATCTATGCGCATCAAGTTACAAATGCTTGGTCAACGCTCCTAAATTCCTCTCGTTAAAGAGACCAAGCATGGCGAGCGCCATTGCCTTGAAAGTCGCTTGATGAACTACACGTCACTCTCGCTGTTTGCCGCCCTCACCATGGCTGCAGCACCTGGTCATGCAGAGGTCTACCTGGGTATAGGCTACGGAGCTCCGGCTCCTTACGTTGTTGCGCCTTCCCCTTCGTACTATTACGCGGCACCGCCCGTTCAATACGGACCACCGGCTGTTCAGTACGTTCCGCGGCCAGTCTATGCCCCTAGACCCGTGATAGTCGCGCCGCCGCCGGAAGCTGTTCCGGGATGGCGCTGGCAGGAAGATGGCCGACGTTGGAACAGGTGGCAAAGACACCATCATCGAGGCTGGCGTGAGGACGACGACGAAGATTGATGGCGACGCCAGACGTCGGTATTTGATCTCTGTGTGGCAGCGAACGGCAGGTCCAGGCTGATCAGAGTCATTCGAACACTGTGACCTTGGCGGCAGTCGCGTTCTTCACCGGCCATTCGTTGGGTTGCAATTCGTATGACCGCTGCACCTCCGAGACCGGGCACTTGATTTGCGGTGCAGGCGATACTGCGATGAACGGCCGAGCAAGTTCTGAACGTACTGATGCTATCGACCCAATGCGTGAATGCGGTGACATGCGCAACAGCCGTCGTTCGCCATCGCTGCCAGGTCAGATCACCGACCGATACTTGGCAAATTCGCAAACAGGTGGTCCGCACGCACATTGATCGTGTAGAGACAGACGCCAACGGCAAGTGCAACCACTGCTGTGGTGAACGCTTGTTTGACGATGCTTACCTGCGTACAGGTGTCGCCGGCAAGCACCCCATACCTTCCAAGGCAGCCTCCACAGCCTCATCCAGCGGCGTATGCGGCTCATGCCCGAGCGTCGAGACCAGCTTGGCGTTGCTCATCTCTATCCGCGTGCTCCACAAATAGCGCATCTCACGTAGCTCACGCAAGGTCGGTACAAAGGGCGCTGCAAACGCGGTAAGCCACCAGGGAAAGGCTCTCACTTTGGGATGGACTCCGCCGTGCTTGACGACCACGCGGCAGATCGCAGCGGCCAACTGGGTGCCGTCGGCGTCACAATGGCCTGCCATGTGGAAGGCGGCAAAGGGGGGCAGCGTGTCGCGCCGCTGCACCAGCTCCACCATGGCGCGGGCAACGTCGGGCAGGTAAGACCATTGGTGGCCCACGCCGGGTGCATTGGGCATGCTGATGGACTTGACTGGCTGGTCGGGCTTTAGTATGCCCTGTGAGAACCAGCTATTGCCCGGCTTGGGTCCGAAGAAGTCCCCCGCACGCACCACGATCACTCGGCAGCTCCGGCTGCTGGCCTGCTGCAGGCGCTGCTCCATCTCCACACGGATGGCCCCCTTGGGGGTGACGGGCTGCTGCAGCGAATCTTCATGTAACGTGGGAAAGGCGCCGGGGCCGTAGTTGTAGACTGAGCCAGGCAGCACGATGGTGGCGCCGTTGGCCTGCGCGGCGACGATGGTGTTTTCCAGCATGGGCAGCACCAGCTCACCCCAGCGACGGTAGCCGGGCGGGTTGACGGCGTGCACGATGACGGAGCAGCCTTCGGCCGCAGCCAGCACATCGTCGCGGTTCATCGCGTCGCCGCGCACCCAGGCCATGCCGTCGCGCTGCTCAATTTGCTGCTCACTGTTGCGGCGCAATGCGCGCACTGTCCAGCCTGCGTCGCGTAGTTGCCGTGCCACTTCGCCACCAATACCGCCGGTGGCGCCTAGAACCAAGGCAGTGTTGCTTTCCATCTCATTACCCTTGAATTTGTTGCGATGAGAGGAAGTTTCGGGTGGGTACTGTTATTAAGCAATTGACCAACATGTGGTGGCCGCCATACATTTTTGTATGACCAAGGACAACACTACCGAGATAGGCTGGGAGCTGTACCGCTCCTATTTGGGCGTGCTGGAAGAGGGCTCATTGTCCGGTGCGGCGCGCGCCATGGGAATTGCCCAGCCCACCGTGGGGCGGCATGTGGACGCGCTGGAAAAAGCGCTGGGTGTGACGCTGTTTACACGTTCGCAAATGGGGCTTCTACCCACCGAGGCAGCGCTTGCGCTGAAGCCGTTTGCCCAGACCATGCACAGCGCTGCCGCTGCGCTAAAACGTGTGGCCGAAAGTCAAGGCTCGGGTATCCAGGGCACAGTGCGCGTGACGGCCAGCGAGGTGATAGGGCAAGAGGTATTGCCACCCATCCTGGCGCAACTGCAGGACACACACCCGGACCTGACGGTGGAACTGGCACTGACCAGCCGCGTACAGGACCTGCTGCAGCGCGAGGCCGACATCGCCGTGCGCATGACACAACCCAGGCAGGAGCAACTGATTGCCCGGCGTGTTGGGGCGATGCCACTTGGCCTGCATGCGCACAAGCGCTATCTGGACAAGCACGGGACGCCAGCCTCGCTGGCTGATCTGGCGCAGCATGCTCTGATTGGTTTTGATGAAGAGGCGCCGTTCGTGCGTGCCGCACGCAAGGCATTCCCGATCTGGAGCCGCGAAAACTTTGCGGTGCGCACCGACAACGACATGGCACAGATGGCGCTGATCCGGGCTGGCTGCGGTATTGGTGTGTGCCAAGTGAATCTGGCGGCGCGCGATCCGAATCTGGTGAACATATTGCCTGGAAGCATTCCGCTGAGCCTGGAGACCTGGCTCACCATGCACGAAGATCTGCGCAACAATCCGAGCTGCAAGGTGACATTTGATGCGCTGTTGAAGGGGCTGCAGGACTACATGCTTGCCTAGCAGGTCGACACGTCTCTGGGCCAGATGCGGCTGCTTGCCAATGACCGAAGAACCTCACTCTGCTATCAGCCCCCGAAAACGACGTGAATCATGGGTAGATCAGGCAACCGGGAACACCCGCGCGCATAGGAAATCAACCAGTGCCCGTACCTTTGGCGACGGGTACTTGCTTGCCGGCCATAAAACATGAAAAACGCCACTGCGTTCCGCATAGTCGAGAAGGACCGGCTGCAGCCGGCCATCGGCCAATGGTTCGCGGATGGAAAAGTCTGGCAGGTAGGCGATTCCCAGCCCTTGCAGTGCGAAGCACACGCGCGTCTCGATGTTGTTGCAGATCATTGAGATTGGCAGCTGCAACTCGGGTTCATCGGGCATGGTTCGCAGTGTCCATGGCTCCAGCTTGCCACTATGGGGAAAGCGGTAGTGCAGGCAATGATGTTGCATCAGATCGGCAGGCGCCTGAGGTGTTCCTCGCCGTGCAAGATAGTCTGGCGAAGCCACCAGCAGCGAACGGAAAGCACCCAGCCTGCGCGCCGTGAGGCGAGAGTCGCTGGGCTCACCCGTGCGAACCACCGCGTCGAAGCCTTCCTCGATCACATCGACCATCTGGTCGGTGAAGTCCAGGTCCAGCTCGATCTCGGGGTACTCGCGCATGAACTCGCCGAGCACCGGCAGCACCAGCGAGCTAACCAGCGGCAAACTCACTCTCAAGCGCCCGCGTGGCGCACTGCTGGCCTGCGCCAGTTCCAGCTCTGCCGCTTCGATCTCGGCCAGGATACGTCGGCTGCGCTCCAGGAACAGCATGCCCTCGGCTGTCAACGTGACACTGCGCGTGCTGCGGTGAAACAGGCGCACGCCCAATCGATCTTCCAGCCGCGCCACGCTTTTGCCTATGGCGGAGGCGGACACGCCCAACAGCCGGCCGGCGGCAACAAAACTTCGCGTCTCGGCAACCTGCACAAACACGGCGAAACCATTCAGGCTGTCCATAACGCACCTTGATTGAAGACAAATTTGTCCGCATAAAGAGGAACTGTAGCCTACTTTTTCTTTCATCTCAGACTTTCTATCGTCACGGTATGGCCCATTGAAGCAAGGACTCTTCCGTGACTTATCCCATCTTTTCTCTACGTCAAGGCGTTCCGCCCGCACATCTATCCAGCCACATCCGCGCCGTCGTTCAGCAGGCTCTGGATGAGCGGCGACTGATCGGTGCCGTCGTGCTGGTGGCACACAACGGCGAGTTGATCCACCAACAGGCCGCAGGCCATGCCGACCGCGAGAGCGCGCGCCCGATGGACCTGACAACAATCTTCCGGCTGGCATCGGTGAGCAAACCCATCGTTTCGACCGCTGCGCTTGCGCTGGTGGCGCAAGGCCGCCTCGATCTGGATGAGGACATCGGCCGCTGGCTCCCAGGGTTCCAGCCCCGGTTGATCGATGGCAGCCCGGCTCGCATCACAGCCAGGCAGTTGCTTAGCCACACGGCAGGGCTGGGCTATCGCTTTTTCGAGCCCAATGCAGATGGCCCCTACGCCCGGGCTGGTGTCTCGGACGGCATGGATAGCTCCGACATCAATCTGGCCGAGAACCTGCGTCGCATCGCCAGCGTGCCGCTGCTGTATGCGCCGGGTACTTCCTGGGGCTATTCACTGGCAACCGATGTGTTGGGGGCATTGATCGAACACATCCATGGCGCCCCGCTGGATGAAGCCGTACGCCAATGGGTCACGGGTCCCCTGGGCATGATCGATACCAGCTTTGGGGTGCGCGATCCGCAGCGCGTGGCCACTGCCTATGTAAGCGATACGCCTCAGCCACACCCGCTGGCCGAAGGTGAAATGGTTTCGCCATTCGAGGGCGCAGTCGGTATCACATACAGTCCGGCTCGTATCTTCGATGCCCGGGCTTTCCCTTCGGGCGGAGCCGGAATGGCAGGCACGGCTGGAGACTTTCTGCACCTGCTGGAAGCCTTGCGGCAGGGCAACGGAGCATTGCTCCCCGATGAGCTGATCAACGAGATGGGGCGGGACCAAACTCGTGGGCTGGACCTGCCCAATGCGCCGGGTTTTGGTTTCGGCCTTGGTTTTTCAGTCTTGCGGGATCCGCTGAGCGCCGCGTCACCAGAATCGGCAGGTACCTGGCGTTGGGGTGGCGCCTACGGTCATGCCTGGTTCGTGGATCGGGCTCGAGGCCTGAGCGTAGTCGCCTTCACCAACACGCTGTACGAAGGCATGTCCGGTCGTTTCGTCAACGAGTTGCGCGACGCGGTCTATGGTGCGCTTGAGGTCGCGCCATGACCACCGTACGTCAAGACAGCATGCCCGTTGCATCACTTTTGGCGTTGGCAATGGCTGCATTCATCACCATCCTGACCGAAGCGCTGCCGGCAGGGTTGTTGCCTCAGATGGCGCGGGGCTTGATGGTGTCCGAAGCCTGGACGGGGCAAACGGTCACGATCTATGCCGCGGGTTCGCTGGTGGCCGCCATCCCGTTGACCGTCGTTACACAGGGCGTGCGTCGACGCCCTTTGTTGCAGGCGGCGATCGCAGGCTTCGTCGTCGCCAACACTGTCACGGCCCTGTCCAGCAGCTATGTTCTGACAATGGTGGCGCGCCTCCTGGCGGGCGTGTCGGCTGGGCTGCTGTGGGCAATGCTGGCGGGCTATGCAGTACGCATGGTGCCCGAGCACCAGCAGGGCCGGGCCATCGCCATTGCGATGCTGGGCACGCCATTGGCACTGTCGCTTGGCGTGCCGGCGGGTACCTTCCTCGGCAATCTGCTGGGCTGGCGGATGTGCTTCGGCATCATGAGCGGACTGGCACTGGCGCTCATGGCATGGGTACAGGTCAAGGTGCCTGATTTCGCGGGGCAGGCCGCGGGAAAACGGCTGCCTCTGGGGCATGTGTTCACGTTCCCGGGTGTGCGTCCGGTGCTGTTCGTGGTGCTGGCCTTCGTTCTGGCGCACAACATTCTCTATACCTATATCGCGCCATTTCTCGCGGCGGCAGACATGGCGGAACGGACAGACCTGGTTCTGCTCGTGTTCGGCGCCACCTCCCTGCTGGGCATCTGGATCATCGGCGCGCTGATCGACCACCATCTGCGCGCGCTGACGCTTGGCAGTACGCTCTTGTTCAGCCTGTCGGCGCTGGCACTCGGCTTGGTAGGCGATGCGCCTGGGGTAGTGTATGCGGCAGTGGCCGCCTGGGGCCTGGCCTTTGGCGGGGCGGCGACGCTGCTTCAAACGGCCATCGCCAAGACGGCCGGCGACGCGGCCGACGTTGCGCAGTCGATGCTGGTCACGGCCTGGAACATCGCGATCGCGGGTGGTGGACTGATTGGGGGCGCCTTGCTGGATCGTCTCGGCGTCGCAGCATTTTCTCCGGTGCTGTTGGTGCTGCTGGCCGCAACGCTGGCTGTTGTGTGGGCCGCCAGGCACCACGGCTTTCCAGCCACGCAGAGGTAAGGCTCGGGAGTTCTTCGGTATCGGTTCCGCTCCTTGCTCAGGTGGAAGAGCTCCCGCTTCAGCCGTGCTTGCCGTGACTAAGCTGTCTTTCCGGCAGTCCTGCGTCGGCGCCACACTCAGGCTTGCAGCTTGAGCAACTCTGCCAGATGCTTCAGTGCGTCGCTCAGGTCTTCGAAGCTGGGACTGCCCAGGCAAATCCGAAGGCCGCTCATTTCGTCTTGCGGGTCTGCCATCATGGTTTCCGGCGGAGTCAGCTTCAAGCCGATTTCTGCCGCCGCTGCCACAAGACTATTGGCGGTCTCGCACTTCATCGGCAGCCAGACGTTGTAGGCATCGGGGTGCCGGACAAGCTCACTCGCCCCCAGCAGCGAGGCTGCGAGCTTGGAGCGCCGCCGGGATTCATGGCGCAGATCCCGCTGGATCGAGGCGACCACGCCGCTGGCCAGCCATTCGTCAACCACCGCACAGGAGAAAGCCGATGGAGCCATTGCCATATCCTGCATCAACTCTTGTGCGGCGCCGCCCAGTTCGGCGGGGACTAGCAACATGCCGATCTGCAACCCAGGTCCAAGCGACTTGGAGAGCCCGTTCACATGCAATGAGATATCGGGCGCCAATGCCGACAGCTGGGGTAAATCAGGGAAAGAGGCGGCATAGACCCCATCTTCGATGATCCATGCTCCCGCCTTCCGGCAAATTTCCACAATGGCCTGCCTTCGCTCCAGGCCCATCGTGGCGGTTGTCGGGTTGTGCAGCGTCGGAGTGAGGTAGACCGCCTTGCCATCGGTTGACGTGACACCGCCGAGTGCATCTGCGAGCGCTTGCGGCACCATCCCTTCGGCATCGATCTCGACACCTTGCATCCGATACCCTTTGCGCCGGGCCAGTGCAATGGCACCGGGATAAGTGATCCGCTCGGTCAAAAGCAATCCTTGCGAGCCGCAAGCTAGGTCAAAAGCCAATGACAGCGCCTGGCGCGCGCCGCTCGTCAAAACCAGAAGCGACGGATCGACAACAAGGCCGAGTGTCGCAAGCCAGCGGGCGAGAACACGACGATGTTCCAGATGCCCGCCAGGAGGGGCATAGAAATTGAAATGATCCGCGTCGACTTTGCGTGCAATCCGCGTCAATGCCCGCGCCAGAATGCCTGCGTTGAGCGCGGCCGGCGGCGCATTGGACGACAGGTCAATCAGTCGATCGCTATGCGCCTGCTGAATCGCGACAAAGGTTCCTCGCCCTTTGACGCTGCGTGTCAGGCCTCTGCGCTCAAGAGCGGCATAGGCCTTCGTCACCGAGCCAAGACCGATTTGCAACTTCTCTGCAAGATCTCGATGCGCGGGCAGGCGGTCACCTCCCGCCAGCCGGCCCTCGACGATGTCGTCGGCGAGCGCAAGCGCAAGTCGTTCGGCAGCATTGGCCTCAATGCTTGCAAGGCGAGGCTGCCAAGGGGATTGGAGGAGCATGTTTGCGGTCTCAATAAAAATAGTGTCGCATTACACTATTTGATTATTCAATAGTGTAACGTTCATGGAGGCGCCTATGCATGGCAGCCATTAATGAAAAGCGGCCGGCCGCGATGACGGAAGGCATGGAGAGCGAGATGTTCAGCCACGTGACTGTTGGAACGCGCGACCTGGAGCGGTCAGGCCGCTTTTACGACGCGGTGCTTGTACCGCTTGGCCTGAAGCGGCGGATCGTTGTGCCCGATGGTGGGCCGGCGGCGCTTTGCTGGGTAAGCGCGCATGCGGCTTTGCCTCGCTTTTATGTCTACAGCCCGTACAACGGAGAACCAGCAACCGTCGGCAATGGCAGCATGGCGGCCTTTCTGGCACCGTCAACAGCAGCAGTGAACACCGCCTACGCCGATGGCCTGGCGCACGGCGGCAGGGATGCCGGAGCCCCGGGGCCGCGTCCTCATTACGGGGCGGGCTACTACGGCGCCTATCTGCGCGATCCTGACGGCAACAAAATCCATATCGTTCATCGTGCCGACCTCCACCCATAGTGCAGGGGAGGTGTGTATTGCTGGAGACGCCGACATGATCGACAGCCAAATCGCACTCGTTTATCGGCGTGATTGGACCTCATGCCGAAGGCGGTGATGCTGCCTACGAAGTACGAGCCTTCTTCTCCGGCCATCTGGGCGCCACCGTCGAAGACCCCGGTCACAGGGAGCCTCAATGCCTTGCTCGCCCAGTGGCTGTTTGCAGTGGGTTTAACCGAGAGCAGCTATGTGGCCCCTCAAGGAACCTGCACTGGTCGAAAAGGCCGCATTCATCTGGCCCGTGATGATTCCGGCCAAGTCTGGGTCGGCGGCGAGACACACACCCATGTCAAAGGCAAGCTGCTCAGTCCATGAAGACATCCAAGGAACTTTCAAGCATGTCCACAACCTTTCAGGCCCCATACAGCCCACCTCCATTGAATGAGCGCACCACGCTGTCCACATCAGCAGCAGACACATTAAAAATGCTGGTGCGCTACAAGGCCTGGGCAAACACACTTACGTTCAAAAACGTACTGGAACTACCGGAAGGCGAGACTCTTCGACAAAGACCGACACGGTTCGGAAACATGGTGCATACGCTGAACCATGTCTATGTGGTTGACGACATCTTCAGGCACCATTTACAAGGCAGGAAACACAGCTATACCGCACGAAATACAGACCAGACGCCTGCCGTTGACGATCTTTGGAAGGCAGTTCAGGAAATGGACTCCTGGTACACCGGGCTTGTCGATACTTGGTCGGACGACGACCTTGTGAAAGTCGTTCATTTCGAGTTTGTGGGAGGGGGGCAAGGTGCCATGACGCGCGAGCAAATCGTTCTGCATATCGTGAATCACGGTACTTATCACCGAGGTTTTGTCGGCGACATGATGTACCAGATACCTTTTACGCCGCCATCAAACGATCTGCCCGTATTCATCCGAGATCACTATCGCAACACTCGGTGAGGCGTTCAATTTCGACGGGGTGCTCTGAAATCGTATGGTGTCGACCGTAGGGGGTACTGGCCCGTGCCAGTGCAGGCCAGATCGACATGGCGTCCGGCACCAGGCCTACGTTCTCGAATCCCTATTCATGCACTCCCGAACTCTCTCATGGTGTTGCAACGTCTCGAATGAAGTCAGCCACCACCGCAGCGGCCTCTTGCGGAATGGCTTGCAGCAGGCAGTGTGGAGCATCCAATGCTTCAACTCTTATGTTCCGAAAACACTGCTTTGTATCCGTCACGGCAGACTGCGGCACCAGGCGGTCACGTATCCCTTTCAAGTAGAGAACCGGAGCATCAACTGCTTTGGCATGTGCTCGCGCATCTACGGATACCACCGCTCTCAGCCTTGAACGCAGAACCGCCGTTTGAACCTTGGCCAAGGCGGATCGCAGCATAGTTCGCAGACCTGGCGTCGCAAACCGGCCCAGGAGCATCAGGTTCAGTACTGGTGTGGGGGGAAGCGGTACTGGCATGGTCGCCAGACCGCTGAGCCAGCGAAGCCCCGGCCTTGGATTGCGCACGAACGAGCAGCACAGAACAACGCCTACAACGCGCCCCGGGTATGCCGCTGCCAGCGAAATGGCAATGGGCCCCGAGAAAGACTCTCCCAACAAGACCAAACGGCCTTCGGGTGGCAAGGCCGATGCGGCGAGCTTCGTCAAACCGGTATAGGTTTGTGGCGGACCAGAAGTTGGATAGCTCACCATGACGATGGGCGTCGTCTTCGCGAATGCGGCAACGAACGGTGCGAAAAGCTCACCCGTGCCATCCATTCCAGGAAGGAGAACAAGGACCGCGGGCCCAGCCTCTGCAAAAGATGGTGACTGCAAATCAGAAAATCCTACTGAAAGGCTGCTCATGGCCGGGGGCGGTAGTGGCAACCCCGTCCATTACAGCACTTTGAATAGTCTAATTTAAAGGTCAAAGGAACTTGTTTAAGGGTGGGTGGAATAGGGCAGTTTCGGCTTGCCGGGAGGGCGGATATGCCTTGCGGGTCGTGTGCACGCGACCAGGAAATCGGACTAAGGCAGTTCCTCGTTCAAGATCCGGATGGATACCTGCTTGGACTGACAAGCGTCCTCGGGACAGGATCTTTTGGCTTCGGTAGGCTTTTACCGAAACTAGCGATCGATCACAGGAAAGTACGCTTCTGGCCGTACTGCGAAAGCCGCAGATCGACCCAGTGCAGACAATCGAATGCTCGCAAAAACAGAAGTTTTGCGACGGTCACGATCGCTCAAAATTGCAATCTTCCTGATTCCAGGCACTTCGGGGACGCGCCCGCACACAACTGCATCGCACGTCGGCACTTACGCAGGCAACGCGTTTACAAACCTGGCTCGCCATTGCAGCATCAACTGCCTTCCCGCTCTTTCGCTGTACAGATATGCCCACACGCCTTCATGCCATCTGCTCTGACATCACAAAGCTTCATGTGGGGGCGACTGTCAATGCAGCAAATTCGTCTCTGCTTGGCGGAGGTGGCGTCGATGGTGCAATCCATCGTGCGGCAGGTCCAGGCCTTGTGCATGACTACCGCATCCTTAGATGGAGCTTGACAGCGTCGAAGCGCTTAAGGAGATGGCGGCCATAGGCCTGGGTTATGCCGTGATTCCGCGATGGCCATGAATGGTGTTGCGCAAGGACGAGCCATTGAGCCGTTCACTGTCGATGGTTTGCCAGATTATTCAGGCGCATTGTGCAGCCTGGATGTTGCAGCCGGAGTTGTGAAGATGGCTTGTATCGAATCTATCATTGCTGATCCGGTACCGATGTCTGTCATCGATGAGGCAGTAACTCGCTGTCTTTTGCATCGGGGTCATCAATTGATGCCCGCTGGCTCTTCTGCTGCCAGGTTTTCCGCGTGGGCGGCCGTTTCAGGCCGAAAGCAGCGGCTGCACATGACCCTGAGCTGACCTACGTCAGAGGAACTGAAGGCTGAAGACCATTGAGTTTGCAGCCGCATGAGTGAGGTATGTGCAAAGGATAGGTCTCCCATTCCTTTTCGCCTCTATGGTGAAAACGGCAGAAAGCACTATGGCTCCGAGCAAGATGGTGACTGCGAAGCGGTCTGTGTAGCCATGCAGCACAGTGAATACGATCACGGAGACCAGTCCGGCAATCCACCATGAGGATGTCAGCAGACGACGGGTTACCTGAATTGGCAGCCATTGCCCTGCAAGCGTCTCGATGAATGGCATCATCACTACCCCGACCATGAACTGAATACCTGCAGGGTATTTGGCCATCGGGTTTGAGCCTGGTGGCACCGGCCCTATGGACCAGGTCGTAAGAAGGACCCAGATAATCTGTCCACAGAACATCACGGCTGCTCCGCCAATAACCATCATCCATCTTGGAGCAGCCAGTAGTCGAGTCGGTGCGTCGAGGCTCATCAACCGAGTAAGTCAAGTAGCAATGAAGCCGTTGTAGCACATGTGCTGCAAACGCCGGGAGACAGCTGCCAGTCGATCCACGGCGCTCGTGACCAGGGCCTTCCCGGCATAGGGCCTGTCGCCGCCCTGAACCCTCAAGAACACCCAAATGAACACTCTCTCCTTTCGCGCAGCCTGCATCGCCACAAAAGATCCGGAGCACTTCTGCCTTCTTGTCGGCTTCGCCGACAAGAAGCACGGCACCGAGCATTACCTGATGCTCCAACGCTCCTTCGAAGAGGATGAGGACGAGCAGGATGAAGAACTGGGCATGAATACCTACCATGTCGAGTGGTGTGGGCAGCAGAGAGCTCGCTATGGCGGCATTGAGCGGTTTGTACTGAAGCGTACCGGTGCGGACGTCACGTTCAAGCGCGAGGCGGCGGAGGACATCGATGAACTGAAGCAAATGTCGATCGCCTTTGATCTTTCGGCCGGCGAGTACGAGGAACTGAAAGCCGCCTTGACGAATATCTTTGCCGGGGAGAGTTGCTTCGAGATGACGGATGGCCAGGCTATCGGGGCCGAATAGGTGTGGCGAAGGGGTCCGGACCCTTCGGTTCGGATGCGTCATCAAGGGCAGGGTGGATGCGCCGCAGCCTTGATGGTCATGGTACCCATTACCGGTACGACTGGCTGTCGGCCGCCATGAGCGTAGGGCCGAGCAGGGCGGTGGTGGTCGGGTATCTGAGACGGGATGGCGGATCTGGACTCAACGCGGTCAAGAAGAAAATCTGCTGGCAGCCCGCTTCCGGTCGTATGTGGTTGTGGCGGCCGCTGTTCGATTCACAGATGGGATATGCATCGGCGCTATCGCCAGTTCATCATTGCCGAAGCGACTAGAGCTCCGGCTCCAACCTGTTGACAGAATGCCTCATTCATCCGGCGCCAGTTCTCACATGGAAAAGTCTTATCCACTCAACCGACAACAGTTCCAAGCGGTATCGGCACTTGCCAGTCATCAGCGTTATCGGCATTTCATCGGCCGAGTATCGGACTGGCAATTGGTGTGGGGACTGAGGAATGAGGGGGGATGGGTGACAGCCTCGTACAGCAACGGAAATCCTGTGGCCCCCTTTTGGTCACATCCCGATTACGCGATTGCTTGTGCAGTTGGCGAATGGGCCGGCAATACCCCGGCAAGCATCGATATTCACCATTTTCTGAGTCGTTGGCTTCCCGGCATGGAAAAGGACGGCATGCTTGCGGCTGTATTCCCAACGCCTGCAATGCAGGGGGTAGTCGTTTCACCGCGCCAGTTGCAAAGCGATATTGAGGAAGAACTGTCTTGCATGGAGTGAATGAAAGCAGGTTGAAATTCCGTTGCCGGCCGGCAGGCGGCCGTCTCGGAACGATCTTTGAATCTGCGGAAATCAGAGTGCTTCAGCAACAAGGAGTTTGAATGGACGCTGCTAGGCAGCATCCAGCATTGGCAATAGTTGCTGCAGGCAACTCATCGCGGCATCTCCGTCGACAACCCACATTTGGGCCAACGGCTCGGCATCATCTACCGAGAGGTAAGCCATGGTCCAACCGGAGAAAAGGCGACTCGTTATACCTCTTGCCTCGTGCTGCGGAGTGAAATTGGTATGGCGATTGTCCAGCGATATCTTTTTGGCCAATGCAATCACCTGCTGCTGAGGGCCCTCCATGTATTGGACGAAGCGCTGGCCGTCAAAAATCAGGATCCCTGTGATCCCATGGGCCTCATTGAAGCGGCGTGAGACTCTGGTGATATCTGCGACACAGCTCGTACTGGCGTCACTGGCGATTTCACTGTGGTAGAGAAAACATCCGAGCAGGTGTTTCAAGATTGCCTCTTACTTTTCAGCGTTGCATAGATGCGGTTGGTGCCGGTATCGTGTTTGTCTCAAGCGAGGTACCCAGAAGCTATTCCTTGCAGACAGAGTCGGAGTGGTGATCAACGGGCCGATTGCTCGTCATCGGGCGACACATGCCAACGAGACAGGTCGAGATTTATGGTGGCGCAATGGGAAGTAAGCTCCATAACAAGGGGCACCAGTCTGCTGCCCCAATTCATTTGCGAGGGATGCCTGCTCTTGTGCTGCTCTTTTGGAAAGATACCAGCGCCAAGTCCATCAGCAGAACCATCGACATGCCCAGGGCCAGTACAGCCACTACCATCGGCAGTCCAAGTGCGCTAAGCACATACCTTCCCGAAGGAATCGCAAGGCGATTTTCCGTCGTGCAAATGAACTCGGCCGCACTCATGCCTGTGTAGTGCATGGCACAAACGGCAAGGGCCATGACCGCCGCGGCAAGCAGGCGCATGCTTGTCTTTTCGGTGTGAAATGCCAGCCACAGCGCCGCAGTTGCAGCCACGAGAGCAATAAGCACAGACATGGCGATTCGCTCATAGTCCCACTCCAGGTGGCCTCCAAAACGCATGCCATACATGCCTAGGTAGTGCATGACAACGGCGCCCAGCCCAAGCATTGATCCCGCCAAAAGCAAGCGACCAATGCTGCGCGGATTGTGAGCCACGATATGAAAAGCCAGAGCCGAGATTGCCACTGCGGCAATGAGCGACACGCCGGTCTCCCATATCGAGTAGCCGGTCCCAAGGTCCATGCGCAGCGCAAGCATGGCAATGAAATGCATCGACCATACGCCAATGCCGCCAAGAGCAATCCCTGTGCTGCCGAGGCTCATCAGATAGGTCTGGCGGTCATCAACCTTCGGCTCAAGTCGCTTGGCGGAGATCAGCGCAATGAAGGCGCCAATCATTGAAATCGCGTACGACAGTACAACCAATTCCATGCTGTAGCCGGTGCTGACCATTGCATCCATGAGCCTCTCCTAGTTGCCGAACAAGAAGAATCCAGAATTTATAAATTGACTTGTATCAAATTAATTCAAAGCCTTCAAGGTGATTTTGTGAATCAGATCTGATTCGATGCTAGTTCGATACATCAGATCTGATATCTATTCAAAAAATGAAACAAGTCAATGAATATGTAAGTACTTGACACGAACAAGCGCTCAACGAGCGATCGCATGGGTGCCCAAGGCGTACCGGCTTCACTCCAACTGGGCGGCATCTCGTTTTGTCAGGCCATTGACTACAGAAGGCACATATGAGAGTGAACGCACCGGTAACTCAGCGGGAGTACAGCTTTGATGAGCACGCGACTCTGATGTCCACCACGGACACGGAGAGCTACATCAAATATGCCAATCAGGCGTTCATGGAGGTCAGCGGCTTCGAGCCGCAAGAGATCCTCGGCCAGACGCACAATCTGGTGCGCCACCCGGACATGCCCCCGGCCGCTTTTGCCGACATGTGGGCCACCCTCAAAAGCGGCGAGCCCTGGAGCGCACTGGTCAAGAACCGGCGCAAGAACGGGGACCACTACTGGGTTCGCGCCAATGCCATTCCCATCATCCGCAATGACAAGGCCAAGGGCTATATGTCCGTGCGGACACAGCCCGAGCGCAAAGAGGTCGAGGCGGCGCAAAAGCTGTACGAGTCCATGCACGACAAGGGCGGTTCAGCCCCCGAGCTGCACAAAGGCATAGTCTCCAGGAAGGGGCTGGGGAAGCTGCTTTCGATCTGGCGGCACATGGGGGTGCGCCGGCGCATTCGCCTGAACTCGCTGGCCTTGTGGGGCGCCCTGGTGCTCGGCGCCTGGCTGCTGGGCCAAAGCCAGATGCAGTTCCTGTCGATGGCGGCCTTCATGACGGTGGCCCTGATGGTGATGACGCTATTGCTCGAGAGCCAGTTCGCCACGCCGCTGGAGCTGCTCAAGCGTCAGTCGCTGAACGTGGCAACCGGCAACAACCGGCAGACGGAATACTTGCAGCGCACGGATGAAATCGGCACCACGCTGCGCACGGTCAACCAGATCGGTCTCATGTTCCGCTGGCTGGTGGACGATGTGAACCAGCAAGCTCTGAATGTTCAGCAGGCCTGTAACGAGATCGAGCAGGGCAACAGCTATCTGCACGGGCAGACGGAGCAACTGGCGGTGAATGTGGCCCAGACCTCGGCCTCCATGGAGCAGATCACGGCCCGGGTTCAATCCAGCGCCGATACGGCACAAAAAGCCGGTGTGCTGGCCAGCGAAGCCAGCGCGGCGGCCTTGCGCGGGGGGCAGTCCATGGATCAGATCGTCTCCACCATGGAGTCGATTACGGCCAACTCCCGCCGCATTGCCGACATCGTCGGCGTGATTGACAGCATAGCGTTTCAAACCAATTTGCTGGCGCTGAATGCGGCCGTGGAGGCCGCCCGTGCCGGCGAGCATGGCAGGGGGTTTGCCGTCGTTGCCGGCGAGGTGAGGGCCCTGGCGCAGCGCAGCGCCGATGCAGCCAAGGAGATCAAGGCGCTGATTCAGGCCAGCACGGCCACCATCGAGGCGGGCTCTCTGGTGGTCAGCGATGCGGGGAGCAATATCGGGGATATCGTCTCTCAGGCCCGCAGCGTGGCGGACTTCATTGCCGAGATCAGCAAGGCCACGCGCGAACAAAGCGAGGAGATCAGCCAGGTAGGGAAGTCGGTGGCGGACATGGACTATCTGACGCAGCAGAACGCGCAACTGGTGACCCAGGGGGCGCAGGCTTCCAGCAGCATGCAATGGCAGGTGAAAAATCTTGTGGAAGCGATTGGCGTGTTCCGGTAGCCCGCGCAGCGAAGCGCCGTGATGACTGCTTCTGACCGGCAGGCGACCGTCTCGGAATGACCCCAAAAGGACTGCTAGGGTACTAGTGATTCCAGGCGGAGCTTGGGTTCTTCATAGACCGAGTCCTCGGCGGGATAGCGCAGGCCAGAAATGCCGCGAGCTTTCGCGCTTGCCCATACGACGCTTTCGCCAGTAGGCAATGTGTCAGGCTGCGAAGAGTAGATAGGATCTTTGAATGCGGTTGTTGCTGGTACGAATGTCCAGCCTTGCTTGCGAAAAGCCGAAACGATATCAGGCAAGGTTTCCGCATTGATCTCATTGGTGTGCAGCAGCATCACATGCACAGGGCTTCGACCAAGTACCTGCTTGGCCAGGCCTTCATAGTAAATAGCCCGGTCAAGCAGGTGTTCAATGTAGGCCATCTTGACCCGCACAGCCTTGTCGTGTGAACCTGCTTGTAGAAGCGAGGAGTAGATCTGGTTGTAGTACCAATCGCTGGCATCAATGGAGACTGGAGCGGGTCTATAGCCATTTGATTTCATCCTGGATCGGATGCCTTCACGCTTTTCCTCCGTGTCACCTTCTTTCAGGTAAGGAAAGCGAAGCATCGGCACCCAAGTCGGAATGTGACGCAGAGCTGCATCGGCCTTTTTCACGTCCGCAATGAATTCGTTCAGTGTCGTTTCGGTGGATGCAAGACTGCGGTGTGTCGCCGTATGGTTGCCTACCGCATGACCTGCCTTGGCCCAATCCATGACGAGCCCCATTCCTCGATCACCGCCTATGCGAATCAGCGAGGGGAATACCATCGCTGTGATGCCAGAGTCTTTGAGGCTGGTAATGATCTGCTGATTCCACACTTGCGCTTGGACCTGCTTGTCGGGGTTCAGTCCATCATCAAAGGTCAAACTCAACGTCTGGGCAAAGCCCAGTGATGAAAAAAGCAGCACGGCCAGCGATGCAATAGCGCGAAGAATGGTTGTCATGAGAGCTGATAAAACACGCGTGCAGTGAACCTGCAAGTCATTGACTGTGAATCGACCCACTGCAGACGTCCGAGGATGTCTGCCAGTTGTCCCTAGGCGTTATCACTGCCAGAGCGCACGAAAGAATACCGGCGAATGTCCGTCCTCAGCTTCCATCCTCTGCTTTCCCAATAAGCGTGGGCAGAATGGTTCTCCTGAAGAACATCAATATGGCTCTTATGAATGCCGAGTCTTTCAAGTTCGTCCAGGCAGAGCTCCACCAAGCGGGAAGCAATGCCGCGTTTTCGGTGTGTAGGCAGGACGACAAGGTGCTGCAAGTAGCCGCGACGGCCATCGTGGCCTGACATGATGCATCCAACGATATGCTCGCCCTCTAACGCAACGAAGCTCAAACCCGGGTTGCGCGACAAGTAGCGCTGAGTAGCTTCCCGTGAATCGGCATCCCGAAAAGTAACCCCATCTGTTTTCTTCATCATTGCGGTGACGCTGTCGTAGTCCCCAATGTTCATGGGTCGGATAGATACCTGATCCACGGTGCTAGGGCAGTGGCGTGTTCTCACTGCTGTCTCCAATTTCTGGCAGTCCAAAGGCGAGAGCACATTCTGCTGGAAACACGTGGACTGCTTGTGGCCGAGAGCCGCTGTTTCTGTTCGACCTTGAGCGGTCACTAGACAAGCTCCTCATGTACAAAGAGATGGTAGGGCGGGCCATCAACTTGGATTTCGTCTGGGACCGGAAAGCTATTTGCGCAGCAGTCAATTTCAACATACTCAAGATACCCAGAGCGTCCTGCAAAAAAGAGGATTTCTAGCGTTTTTTCTTCATTAATCAGATGGAAATCGGCCTCGAAAATTAAGCCATAACGGCCTATTGATACCAATGGGGCGATTATCGAGTCTGACTTTATACGCACAGCGAAGCTATTACATCCGCAGGTACAGAAGTCAAAGAGCTCCGCATTTTCAAATTGCTCTGCTAACGACTCTGGCTTTGGGAAGCCGCATTCCTGCAAGATGAATTTTTGCCAGAATTCTGCTCTGGAAAGATCATTGATCACTGTGGTGCCCTATTGCTTGAAATCGATGGAATGAGCTGGTATTTATTGTGCTTTAGTCCGTCCTGCGTCAAATCATGAGCTGAAGAGATTGTCTGCAAATGGCCGGTTGCCGCCGTCGCTGTTCAGCCTAAGCAGACGCGGATGAGTACTGGAGCCCTTGCATCCAATCGACAAAGAACACCAGCCTCTGATTGAAAACGTCGTTCGTTGCCGAGGGCGTTTTGGCATGCTCAAGAAAGAACTCCATTTGTTCAGCCATTTCGGGAAAGCGAACCGAGAAAAACTTGGTGTATTCCTCCAGAGATTCAGGCCATAGATGGTCTGCCTCAAGGCGCAGGACGTTGGTTGCGCGAACCAGCTTTTTTGCAGCCTCTTTTTTCAGCCGTCTCGTTGCGTCTTCGTCATGTGCTTGAGAGATGCGCGCCATGTAGTCGCGGAGCACCTGGACATAGTCTTCGTTGACGGCTTTCGCAACTGCGGGTGATGGCTGAAATGCCTGAAACCGAAGTGCCAGATCTGAACCATAAATACAGCGGCACTCATGCTTGAGCCAGTAGCCCCAACTATACAAATTGGCCGGGTTCAGTACATCCTCAAGTACACCTACATCCAAATCGATCTTGGTGACTTCAGGATGACCCGCTTCCAGGTTGGAACGGACGCGCTCAAGAGATTCAGCCTCTGGTGTGGAAAGCGGCCTCGACAGCACCAACGTCAAATCCAAGTCCGATTTTCCGGGTTGGGCCATCGCTCTGGGCACGCTGCCGTACAGATACAGACTGTCTAGGAGTACTCCGAGCTCCCGCACTAGACTGTCACGCGCCTCGTCAATCAGGTTGACGAACTCGGGTTGTAGAGGTCTGACTGGGAGAGCCTTGATGAAGGTGGGGGCAGCGTCACGACAGCTTTTCATCAGGTCAAGGATAGCGCAGTGGTTCACTCTAGTGCCTCCCGGCCGGCAGTAGCCAACCACTGAGGGCTGTTCACAGCCCCAAGCAGTCAGTTGCCGCCTTTTGGTCTGGGCCTTCGCTACATGAGCGCTAAGGTTCGTGTGCCTGGGTAGGCACGATATAGGAGGTGCTCGCGCAAAGGGTGTCCTGAAGGACGAGAGGGATGCTCGAACGTTTGAGCGTCTCGCCTCATGCCAAGTCGTTGGATAACGCGTTCAGAAGCGGCGTTATCCAACGTTGTAAAGGAAATGATTTCGGACACTGCTAACTGTGCAAATGCAAAGGATAGTGCTGCACCTGCCGCTTCTGTTGCAAAGCCATTTCCCCATGCCGTTTTCACAAGCCGCCAGGCTATTTCGATGCATGGGGAAAATGGCAGCTCATCGGTCGGTCTATGCAAGCCGGAATGTTGCGGTAGCTTTTTCTTTCACTGCCCAAAATCACCAACCTTGCTGCT
Source organism: Comamonas thiooxydans (assembly GCF_002157685.2). NCBI lineage: Bacteria > Pseudomonadati > Pseudomonadota > Betaproteobacteria > Burkholderiales > Comamonadaceae > Comamonas > Comamonas thiooxydans. The sequence continues at coordinate 3,187,415 of NZ_AP026738.1, read as the reverse complement.
CGATGAGGTCGCGACAGTATTGCTCCATATCATTGCTCTGCTCCACACGAAAGTGTGGCGGGAAAAAAGCGCATAGTCTCTGCGTCGGCATTTATGCGCGCAAAGATGGGGTAGTCAGAATCTTGTCATTGCCGAAGACGCAATCGTTTGGTTTCTATCTCGTGAACGTTCATTTCATCATCAATTTTTCCACACCACTTCTTCTGCTGCCTTGTTTCCAAGAAGAGCGTCTGTTTTGACTGTGGCTTCAACTGGTCATTTTGTTGCATTGAGCAGTTGAATCCGCAAACCCAAACCGCCAGCCACTTTGCTATTGCCATCTTGAAAGGCCGGCTATCGATGCTTGCTACTTGAGACTTCTTGGCCGCGCATTTGCTCAGTTGCATTTGTGGGGGAAAAACCCGTCCATCGTTTATATGCTTGCGAGAACGCGGATACATCACTGTAGCCAAGTCTCGCGGCAATTTCTGCAACGGATAGCTCAGAGCCAATTAGCAGCTTGTCGGCTCGTGCTCTGCGAACCTCTTCGTATAGTTTCCGAAACGAGAGTCCTTCGTCATGAAGCCGGCGTTTGAGCGATCTCTCGCTTACGTGAAGCCAGCCAGCAACTTGCTGCAGGTTTGCCGCCGATCCATCAGGTTGTGCCGCCAGCATTTCTCGAAGTAGCGTTCCAGTCGAAAGCGATGTGCGACGTTTGGTCATGAGGTCTTCGCACATGCGGATGCACATGGCATACGTTGCCGCACTGGCTTGAGGCAGGGCTTGAGACATAGTTGCCTGTGTTACGCGTAGTTCGTTGCTTTGCGATCCCCACTCGATCCGTACGCCGCCGATTGCGTACGGCATATGCGGAGACCGTTTGATGCTGAGACTGAGTGCTTCCAGTTGCGTGTCTGTCCCCAGGACATCCAGCATTAGACGGCAGGTCGCGCCTACAGCGCGTTGCACTGCAAACTCGCGCAATGCTGGCTCAAGCGCAGGCGATGCAACGAATTTCAACCGATGCATCCCGTCTGAGCGCTCATGCTCCAGCATAGCGAGCGCAAAGGTTAAGGAGAGGAAACGGTGTGCGAGCAGGAGGGCATCCAGACCGCTTGCCGCACTAAGCATTCCAAGGCCAAGAATTCCATAGGCCGTAGCGTGGTAGCGCATGCCGACAAGAAGCCCCAGGCCTGGCTCGTCTGGGATGAGAGTGAGCAGGTTTCGAATGACGGCTACTTCTTGTGCTGGATCGATGCTGATCTCTGCGTCCGCCAGCCGTTCTTGGGTCAAACCGGAGCCCTGGAGCAGATCCCGCGCTCCAAGACCGCGCTTTGCTCCTGCTTCGAGCAGCAACTGGACACTTGCCGGACTGCGCGTGAAATCCCAGAACTGCATGAATCTTCCCCAGACTATTGGCCTGAAGGATAAAGCAGTTGGCCCGATTCAACCTTCTGCAAAGGGATCGCAACTCCTAAAGTGAAAACAACGCGACGCAATCCGCAGCGCGTATCGATCACGGAGACTTCCATGAGCATGTACGCCGACCAACCCATCTGGCGAGAAATCCAGTCTTTCCTTCCTGAGCGCTATCGGATCCCCTTGAGCGAGGAGCCCTCCGAGTCTTTCTGGGACTGGCACAGTGATCGAATTCACATCGATGCGTACCGCAATCCGAACGCCTCGGTAAGGGTTATTCTGATGCACGGAGTCGGGACAAATGGTCGTCAGATGATGACGATTCTGGGTCGCCCGCTGGCTCAACGAGGTTACGAAACCATCGCTGCGGATATGCCGGGCTACGGTTTGACTGAAGTAGGGGAGGGCCACGCCGTCACTTACGACGATTGGGTCCAGTGCGGTAGCGACCTGATTGACAGAGAACTGGCGCGTGACAGTCGCCCCATCGTTTTGTATGGCCTCTCTGCCGGCGGCATGCTTACCTATAACGTTGCGTCCCGAAACCGCAAGATCAAGGGTATCGCAGGAATGACGTTTCTTGATAACCGGGACCGGCGGGTGCGGGACGAGACAGCGAAAAATCTGATTGTCAGTCGCGTAGGAGCTCCGCTCATGAGCAAGTTGGCCAATACGCCATTGGCAAAGATGAAGATGCCGATGAGCCAGGCAGGGAAAATGAGCGCGCTGTGCAACAGCGATGCGGCCATGAAAGTTTTCATGCGCGATAAAACCTCCGCTGCAAACGCCGTGTCCATCGGATTCCTTGATTCCTACATGTCGCATGTGCCCGAAGTCGAACCAGCTGACTTCAATGTCTGCCCTGTCTTGCTGACGCAGCCAGTTGATGATCGCTGGACTCCTCTGGAGCTAAGCGAGCCTGTAATCGGCCGAATCGGCAAGGTACCTGTTCGGACCATCATGCTGGAGAACGCGGGGCACTATCCGCTCGAGGAGCCGGGTCTGTCACAAATGGTCGACGCAATCGATGATTTCTTCCGTGAAGTGACCGGCACCGAGAAGGTGCGCTGAGTTCGGCATCCTTTCAGGCAGTGCTGCCCGCCCTGTAAAGCTCAGCCCATGAATGCAGGCCTATGGGGTTCGGGCACGGTCGACTGCCTGGAAGAACAGAAGCTTTGCAATGGTCACCGTCGCTCAAAACTGCGATTTTTCTGTTGCAAGCCCTGTCGAGGACGCGGCCACACACGGCTGCATCTCCTCGATAGCGCGAAGTAGCGAGAAATCGACAAGTCTCGGCCTTCATCGGAGGCCTCATAATGCGCAACCATGCAAGCGCTGCGTAACTCCCTGTCACTGACCCGCCTGGTTCTGGCGTGGTTCATGCTGACGTTGAGTATTGCAATGGCTTCGCCCATAGTGCATCCAAAAGCCATCGAGGTGGTCTGTACCTCAAGTGGCAGCATGCAGGTGATCATGCTTGATGAGGACGGCCAGGCCGCGCCAGGGCTTCATCATTCGTTGGACTGTCCCCTGTGTCTGACTATCACGACACCGCCGAGCTATTCATCACCGCATCTTGAGCAGCCACAGCCGCTCGGCTTGACGCTACAACCTGTAATTTCAGCGCGCATTGCCGCGCTGGTGGGGGCACCTTTGCCCCCGCGAGGGCCGCCAACGCTCGTGTAAGTCCACTGTGCCGCCAATCGATGGCGGATACAGCCTATCGCCGTCGGGCCCAGTCCTGCACGGCCGATTTCACTTGCACGCAGATAGTTCATGACCCATCCCTTTTATGGCGCGATGCCCAATGGCAACGCGAGTTTTCTTTCGCTCACCTTCTTTCAACGCAACAGCGTGGCCCTGGCTGTGGCCCATCTGTCATTGGCTGTCCCTCTTGCAGTAGCGAGTTCTGGCAGTTTGGCGCAAACCGACGTCACCCTGGACACGGTTACCGTACGTTCATCGGGGGACACTCCTTTGGAGCGCTCAGTGGGCACCGGTAGTCGACTCGACCTCAGTGCACGCGACACTCCGGCCAGTGTCGAGGTGACTACGCGCGAGCAACTGGAAGCTCGCGGCGACACTGCTCTGGTTGATGCAATCACGCGATCTACCGGCATCACCAGTCTGGGACATCCGGGCAACAGTGGCAGCGCTCTCTCGGCACGAGGTTTTACAGACTCCACCTCGGTCATGCGCCTATACGACGGTACGCGCCAATACGGGGGAGTCGGTGTGAGTTTTCCCTTCGACACCTGGTCTATCGACCGCATCGAAGTGCTGCGCGGACCCGCATCCGTGATCTACGGTGACGGTGCTATTGGTGGCGTGGTCAACGTGATCCCCAAAAAGCCCACGCGCGGGCCTGTCCAGAATGAAGTCCAGGCCACGGTGGGAACCAAAGGCAAACGTGCATTGGCCTTTGGCAGCGCAGGCGCGATCAATGAGCAATGGTCCTATCGACTGGATGTCAGCGGCGACCAGTCGGATGGGTGGGTGGATCGTGGCGATTCCAGCAATCGAACGATCTCCGGCGCTCTGCGCTGGGATGTGACACCTGACTTCAACTTGCAACTGTCGCACGCACAGGGCCGGCAAAAGCCGATGCGTTACTTCGGTGCACCGCTGATCAACGGAGTACAAGACCCTGCGATCCGAGAGCGCAACTACAACGTTGCCGACAGCCGCATCCAGTTCAAGGATCGCTGGACCGAACTGGCTGCTCAGTGGGCACCCGGCAGCAATATCGTCGTACGAAGCAAGCTCTATCACATCGGCAGCGACCGCTATTGGCGCAATGCTGAAGCGTACCGGTACAACACCGCTACAGGATTGATCGACCGCTCGGACAACACCGAGATCGGTCACGACCAGACGCAGACAGGCAACACCACGGATGTGACCTTCAATGGCAGCTTGCTCGGACGTCCAAACCAGCTCTCCGTGGGCTTCGACGTGAACCGAGCATCGTTTCAGCACACCAACAACACTTACACCGGCAGCTCCGGTCCGGTAGACCCCTATAGCCCCGTCCCTGGTTACTACAGCAGCTCCGTACCTTTCATTCCTCGCTATCAAAACAAGGCCGAGCAATATGCGCTGTTTGCGGAAGACCGGCTTGAACTGACGGATCGCTGGTCTGTCGTGGCGGGCACCCGCTTCGACCACGCGGATCTATCGCGCCAGGACCTGGTGGCGGGCACTCAAGCTTTCAAACGCAGCTACTCCAATACCGGTTGGCGACTTGGTTCGGTCTACAAGCTAAGTCCTCAGCTGTCCCTGTATGCGCAGGCATCCAAGGCCGCAGATCCAGTGAGCGGCCTGCTGATGCTGTCGGCGGCTAATTCCGCCTTTGACGTATCGAGCGGCAAACAGTTTGAGGTTGGTATCAAGCAATCCTTTTGGGAAGGCAAGGGTGACTGGACGCTTGCAGGGTACTCCATCACCAAAAACAACTTATTGACGCGAGACCCTGCAAACCCCGCTTTGCGCATACAGGTTGGCGAACGCTCCTCCAAGGGCATCGAGGGGACCCTGTCGATGCAAGTCAGCAAGGCCGTGCAGATTGATGCCAACTTTGCGCTGCTCAAGGCTCGCTATGACGATTTCAGCGAGTCCGTGGGCGGCATCGCTGTTTCACGCAATGGCAATATTCCCACCGATGTGCCGGAGCGTGTCGCCAATGTCTGGGTGAGCTGGAAAGTCGTGCCAGACTGGACGCTGTTCGGCGGCCTTCGCCATGTTGGCAAGCGCTATGCAGACAATGCAAATACCTTGAAGCTGCCTGCCTACACCACAGCAGACCTGGCGCTGCAATGGAAGGCAACCAAGGCCACCACGTTCACGCTGCGCGGCTTCAACATCTTCGACAAGCACTACTTCACGACCTCCTACTACACCAACACGCAGTGGTTCGTCGGAGAAGGGCGGCGTGTTGAGCTGACACTGAATCATCGTTTCTGAACGGGCCGCCGATGTGGACTTCTGCCCATGCCAAACGGCTTGTGTTTCTGGCGCATCGATGGACCGGGGTGGCTGCATGTGTGCTGATGGCGCTCTGGCTCTTCAGCGGGGTGGTGATGCTCTTTGTCGGCTACCCCAAACTGCTGCCGACCGAGCGCCTGCAGGCATTGCCTTCCCTGAGCTCTGGCCAGAGCTACCTGCCTGTTGAGGCAGCTCTGAAGCAAAGCCAGTCTGCTGACAAGGTGCAGCAGATCATGCTCACCACTATTGCGGGCCGCCCCAGCTACCGGCTCAAGGAGGCGGACGGCACGCTGCGTGTGGTTGATGCCGGCACGGGCGTTGTTGTGCCGCTGCCCGACGACGCAACAGCCTTGCGCAGTGCCCAGGTGTTCCTGCCCGGAGCAAATGGAGTGCTGCAAGGTCACACGCAAGACGATCGCTGGACGCATTCCGCCTTGCTCGATCCCCATCGGCCTCTCATCAAGGTCCTGATGGACGATTCCGCATCAAGCCTGCTGTACATCTCGTCGACTACTGCCGAGGTGGTCATGGATGTACCGCGCCATCAACGCTACTGGAACTACGTGGGAGCCTGGCTTCACTGGGTGTATATGCTGCGTGAAGGTTCCAAGGACACTGTGTGGAGCTGGCTGGTCATCGGACTCTCGGCATTGGGAACCGTCTCCGCCATTGCCGGTGCCTTGGTGGGCATCTGGCGATGGCGCTTCAACGGTCGCTACAAATCTGGAGCCAAGACGCCGTATCGGGAGTTCCAGATGCGCTGGCATCACATCACTGGCCTCGTATTTGGAGCGATGATGATCTGCTGGATCTTCAGCGGCCTGATGTCCATGAATCCGCTGGGTATCTTCAGCCCGCAAGGACCTCGTCCCGATCTGCGTGCCTACCAGCAGGCAGGTCCAGGAAGCAATCCCCTCAGGCTCACCACGCACAAAGCGCTGACACTGCTCAGTGCCGAGGGGTTTGACACGCGCGAGGTCGAATGGAAGGTACTGGATGGACAGCCCTACCTCCTGGCCTGCAATGGGCTAGGGGAGACCCGCATCGTGTCCGCAAGCCTTGCTGCGCCCCAGGTTGAGCGGGAACTTGACCGTTCGAAGCTAGAACAGGCTGCGAAGAAGTTGTTTCCTTTTGCCATTCGCTCGACAACGCTGCTGAACGAGTACGACGCCTACTATTACCGTCGGGGTGAGGCCTCAATGTATTCAGCAGCGGCGCGTGATCTGCCTGTGCTTCGGATGCAGTTTGGAGATCCGGGAAGCACCATCGTATACATCAGCCCGTACTCAGGTGATGTTGTGCTGAGCCTGGACCAAAGGCAGCGTACAGGGCGATGGCTGTTCAATTTCCTGCACAGTTGGGATCTGCCGTGGATGCTGCACCACGCCTGGCCGCGTGATGCCATCCTCGTTTTGCTGAGCATTGGTACGTTGGCTCTGGCACTGACCGGCATCGTGCTGGGATACAGGCGACTGAAGCTGTTTATCGGGCATAAGCGCCGATTTTGATCTTGGGATGGTACAATCGAAGAGTGTCTCTTTACGGCTTGCCGGAAGATCCGAGCGAGTTTGCCTCGTGGAGCTTCGGACGCAAGTCAGGCTGGTAAATGCTTCATCCTGCCTCCGTCCGATGCCTTGTCCCAAAGTCTGCAATCAGGCCGGTTGCGGGAACAGCCCCACCTCCGAGCAGCCAATCGAGTCACGCGGATAACTTGCTTGCGATGTATTTCAGCGCACCGTGAAACACCCAGTGCCATCGCTCATTGGGCGGCTGGGCAAGCGGATGCCAGAAGAACTTGAAATCATGACCGCCATCATCGCTGGTTTGATGTGTCCAAGATTCGGGTGAATGACGCACATCACACAGATGGAATGCCCAAATTTGGTCCTCGTAGCCAGATAACCATATTCCCAGATCCAGCAAGACTTCAGATGCTTGAAGTCCACTTTCCTCGCGCAATTCGCGCAATGCCGCCTCTCTGGAGTTCTCGCCCGGTTCAATCGTGCCTTTGACAAGTTGCAGACCTGTCAGCGGGTGCTCAAATGCCAGTATTTCGATAGCGCCTTGGCCCCGAATGACCACTGGACAGGCCTTGCTTGGGCGCAATGGAATTTCCGATCTCATTGAACTATTTTCATGCCATAGCCTTGGCTGCTCCCGCGAGCACCATGCACTGAAGCCCAACCTTCATGCGGTGCGCCGCGAGCCGCTACAGAGATAGCCAATCAGTATCTCCACGATGGCCTGCTCGGTCTTCTGGATCGGGTGAGGCGTTCCGGGAGGAATGACAGCGGCATGAATCAATGACTCCATGGTCCGCAACACAATCCAGGTGGCGAGATTCAGGTCTTCCTGGACGACTTCATCCCGGTGCTCTTCCAGCAGCTGACGAATGCGGCAATGAATGCTTTGATCGGCCGCGCTCTGATCCGATGGTGCATCAAAGAACGGAAACTCTTTCTCCAGCACCTGGTGCAACTCGGGAGCAACCTGATGCGCCGCCAGCCATGCATGCACGATGGCTGCCAGCCGCTCCAGCAGGCTGGGCGACGTGGTGCCCGCCAGGACGGTTTCCATGGCTGCGTGCATTTCTACCGCGTGCCGTTCATGCAGGGCCGTGATCAGGGAATCCTTGTTGGGAAAGTACTGGTAGACGGAGCCGACGCTGACCCCGGCGCGTTCGGCAACCAGATTGGTATTGGTTCCTGCATAGCCGCGCTCGCTCAAAACGCGAGCCGTAGCTTCAAGAATTGCATCGACCAAGGCCCGTGAGCGGTTCTGGCGAGGGATGCGTCGTGGTTGAGGCAGGGTCGGCATAGGTCTGTCCGAACGCGAGTTTTCAATGCGAGCAATGGCTCATATTCTTTCACATATCGAGCAAATGCTCATATTTGGAGTGATAGATGTCCATTCGTTCTCATGGGACGGTGGCTGCGGCGGCCTGTCAGCCGCCCACCGTCAACGTATTTATCAAGCTGCTGCCTGTCACACAGGCGGTGTTCACCGGATTTCCGATCATCGGGACGCAGTCTGTGACGGTCTTGCTGTCTCGGACATGGTTAGGCACCTTTGTCGCCCCATTCCTGCTGGTCGCAGTGCGGCTGCTGACCTTCTTGCCCCAAGGAGTGCCCCGTGCATGAAATCGACCACAAGCCGCGCACAGCAAGAGCCGTAGGAGTCGTGCAGGCAGTTCATTCCATCACGCCACATATGCGGCGAATCACGGTGGGCGGTGACGAGATTGCAGCATTTCTTCAAGTGCAGGGAGTCGATGAACCAGCCGCCTGGGTCAAGGTCTTTCTTCCCACCGGGGAAGGGCGTGCCTACACGATACGAAGCGTCGACTTCAAGGCCGGAACGCTGGATCTGGACTTTGTTCTGCATGGAGCAGGATCCGGCTCCGGTCCGGCTTCTGAGTGGGCATATCGGGCTTTGATTGGCGAACACATCGGAATCGCAGGGCCTCGCAGCGGCGGTTTCCTGCTCCCCGGCAATACGCAATGGGTCATGCTGGCAGGCGATGCAACCGCTTTGCCCGGCATCCAGAGCATTGCCAGCCGATTGCCTGCCAGCATCAATGCCAAGGTCTATGCGGAAGTGCTGTCGCCAAGTGAGCATCAGCCTATCGACAGCCAGGCCAAGCTGCGCGTCCAGTGGATCAATGCCCAGCCTGAACCCGGCCTGAGCCTGTGCCAGGCACTGCTGCACCGCCCCTTGCCGACAGGGCCCGGCTACATCTGGATTGCGGGAGAGTCTGGGGCCATTCGTACCTTGAAGCATCATTACTTTCAAGAGCGAGAGCTGCCCAGGCATGTCGTGAGCGCGAAGGGATACTGGAAGTCCGGGGCGGCCGATCACCGGGAAGCATGATGTGTTTCTCGAATACCTGCTGTCAGCGTGGCTGATGACAGGTGGCCGCGCGCGCATCCCAGATGTGCATCCGAGGGCCTGCGAATACTGTCTGTCGGTTGTCTGCTGCTGGTGTCGAAGGCAGCCGCTTGCAGTCGACCCAGGCGGGGCATCGGCGGTACTGCTAGCTGGTGCGTTTCCGGGTCCGCTCCATCGCATCGCTCGATGGCACAAATCCAAGTTTCGAAAAAAATGCTGGCGCTTGGGAGCGAGAGGCTCGCAGCATCCAGGTGATGCCTTCGTCGTCGCTCACAATCTCTTTGACCAGGCTTCTACCCATTCCCTTGCCTCTCCATTCCGGAGCCACCACAACCATCGACAGATAGCCATTGGACAGTCCGTCAGTGATTGCGCGCGCAAACCCGACCACCTGGTCGTGGGAGACGGCCACGACCACTCGTTGAGATGCTGAGACAAGGCGCTCAAGAAATTGGCGGTCCGGGATGCGGTAAGACCATCCATTGCTTGTCAGAAGCTGAAATGCGCTGCCCAGATCGGCAGCAGAAAATTTGCGGATATGTGATGGGCGAACTTCCATGCTGGAGCATTCCTTCAAGGGAGAATTTTTGACCGTAGCAGAGCCGGAGCCTGGTCTATTTCAGTCATTCAGCGACAGTGCAAGACCTTCAGCGCAAACAGGACTGCGAGTGGCAGTATTTGCCTGGCAATGATGCTTGCCCTGAAGAGCTTTCTTTAGACCCACAGGGAAAAGAGAGGGCCCTTCAGGCAGGTCGAGTTCGGCCAGGTCAAACCATCTGGCGGTGCATTGCGTTCCACTGTCTTCATGAAACTCAATGCTGCTCCGGTTTTCAAAATTTGCGATGCTGAACAGCACCTCGCAAATGAACAGCACTTCGTGGCCGGGTTCCCCTTCATGGGTATAGATGTTCTCCATGACGAGCGGAGTACCTATTACTTCGACGTCAACTCCCAGCTCCTCCTTGAACTCACGTATCAGCGCTGATTGCCAGTGCTCCCCGAATTCGACGCTTCCTCTAAGGGGGCGAACACCTTTCAGGTGGCCCTGGTCATCCAATACCTCTGCGGCCAACAACTTGCCTTCTTGCCAGTGAAGTCCAAGTGCCTTGACTTTTATGGATGCGGCGGGCCTCCACTTGGTTGTGAACATGCTTTGTCTCTGAACAAGCCGAATTTGCTTGCGTGCATTGTGCGTGTCTGAACGAAAGGCTGCTTCAGGCCGGTTCCGAGGGGCAAGAGTCGCCGCGACGGATCACGCCGCAATCTTGTCTGGCTGCAGTGTGCTTTCGATCGGTATATCCGGATAGTCCACTCCAGACACATGCACCCGATCACGCCCGGCATTCTTTGCTTGGTAGAGGAGCTGATCCGCTTCCTTAAGGGCCCGCTCAAATTGAAGAGCCTGGGCGACCGATGAAAGCCCGAAGCTCATGGTCATTCTGGAGCCTGATGGAAGAATGTCATTGCTTGAGCCGATGTCGAGCTGGATTTGCCGGGCAATGGCTTCGGCATCGTTCAGAGCAATGTTCGTCAGCAGAATCACAAACTCCTCACCGCCAAACCGGGCAACAAGGTCGTGTTCTCGCATATTGCTTTGCAAAATCGCCGAGACAAGCTGCAGCACCTTGTCGCCGCGCTCGTGGCCCCAGGCGTCGTTGATGCGTTTGAAGTGATCTATATCGCAGGCCAGCACAGCCATGGGATAGAGCCTCAGGTCGTCAAGACGCTTCTGGGCATATTCCTGAAAGGAGCGGCGATTCAGTATCTGCGTCAAAGCATCAAAGTCACGTTCCATGCGCAGCTTGACAATCGTTTCCTTCACGGCAATCGCGGTCATCACCACGGTGAAGAGCAGCGAGAAGTTCAGAATGCTCAGCAGCGTCAAGATCCAATAGGGTGAGCTTGGCAGGGAGCGGAGATCGGAATATCCCAGCAGCCAGATCAGGACGGGTCGAGTGAAGGTGTAGGCGGTGAAGAGGATGCTCAGCCAGAGAAGCGATTCATCGAGCCAGTCAAATGAGTTTTTCTTCGAGCGGACCTGCAGGATGGGGAGCAGTAAAACAAGACCGGAACCCACGCTGAAAGAGCTCACCCGAGCCCAGACATTCGGCTCGACCCGGCTGAATTGGTAAAGCGCAGCCAGGGTGACTATGGCAATGAGCAATGCTGCATGCGGCTGGGCGGATACACGCCAGCGCTCTGCCCAGCTTCTGGCAAGACACCATGCACTCAGCAGGTAGAAGCTGCCGATGAGCAAGGCGTAGCGGTTGAGCTCTTCGAGAGGGAGCAGGCTTTGCGCCCCAAGAGGCAGTGCTGTGAGCGAATAGGCGCAAGCTTGCCACAGCAGAAAGCGCTGGGATCGTTGGACAAGCCAGGCAACGATCAATATGGCAGCCAGAACCAGTATCGCCAGCGATGGCGCCAGAACCAAGATGAAGTCGTTGTTCGAGAACATCTGACCATAGCCTCCTCGATCAAAGATCGAAACGGAGCTGCATTGCCTGTTCCTGGATTGCAAAGCGACAACCAGCAGCCAGCATTCATACATCCTGGTGTGTGATCTCACAAGTTTTAGCCATGCCTTGTGTCTGATCTACGTCACCCGGATTCGAATGCGAGCAGGCCGGCAAGTCCGCTCAGGCGATGCCGGCGTTTGAACTTCTGTCCTTGGAATCGTCGGCTGCTATTGGGCCTCGGAAGGTGGTTTGGGGCCGTGATCCACCCAGTCGGCACCATGCAAGCCACCAAAGAAAAAGCCCGCGTCTTGGCGGGCAGGTCTTTGTTGTGCAACAAGTCAAGGGCGCAAGTTGACGGTCTTCGAATATCTGTCAAGGTGTTCCAGCAGGCGCTCGTAGAGCTCATCTGTCGCCATCGAGTTCAAGACCTCCGCCTTGATCTCTTCGGCGCGCTGGCTGAAGTTGTGTTGCAGATTGCTTTTTTTGTTGTCATCCAGCGTTTCGATCAGGGCAATGAGAAGTGCTTCTTGCGCCATGATCTGGCATTTCATCATCCTCAGCTGGGCGCTTTGATTGCCTAGGAACTCCATCCAACCCTTCCTCTTTCATGATGTGTGTCAAGTTTGAGGAATTATGGTGACTGTAGCTGTCGCGGAAATTTCACCGCCCTTATTCTCTGAACCACAGAAAGTGCCTAGAAGTGTGCAATTGATGCACAGAGGTAATGGTGTGGCTTGATTCCTGAATCCGAGCGTCAGGCCAGCTGTTTTGGCGACCGGGGCTTTGCTCTTCCAGACATCTTGTGAAGCTGATGGCGCTTGCTGCGCCCAGCCGCGTTCTTCCAGTCTGCCAGGCTGAATCTCAGACCCCCTGGCACAGGGCTGGCGCTGGCAGCAAGGCGGGGCTATCTCCATCAAGACAGCAGTTGCTTGGTTGCGGGCGGATGACATGGAAAAATACCGGGGTTGGTCTATCTACGAGGTTGTGATGCCCTTGTTTCACACCGCTGTGTTGACTGGTCTGGCGATGCTGGCCTTTGCCGGCAACTCGCTGCTGTGCCGCCTTGCGCTCCAATCCCACTCCATTGATGCCGCGAGCTTTACGGTAGTGCGTCTGGCTTCGGGCGCGGCAATGCTGGCGCTGGTCGTGAGCCTGAAACGTGCTCCCTCTACTGGTGTTGGCAACTGGACGTCAGCGGGCTTGTTGTTCGCTTATGCCGCGATGTTTTCCTTCGCCTACGGGAGTCTGTCGGCCGGTGTCGGTGCCTTGCTGCTTTTCGGGGCGGTGCAGGCGACGATGGTGGGCGTGGGCCTTTGTCGCGGCGAGACACTTGCACCCCGGCAATGGGGCGGATTGGTGCTGGCTTTCGGCGGCCTGGTGGTGTTGCTGCGACCCGGACTCTCGGCACCGCCCCTGGGGGCTGCTTTGCTCATGCTCCTGGCAGGGGTTGCCTGGGGGCTGTATTCCTTGCTCGGCAAGGGCGCAACCGATCCGATCGGCGTGACGGCAGGAAATTTCTTACGGACGGTGCCGCTTTCGCTGCTGATGCTCGTGATGGTGCAGGGGCAAGCTTCATTGAGCACGGCAGGATTGATGTATGCGCTGTGCTCCGGAATGCTGACTTCCGGATTGGGCTACGTCGCATGGTATGCGGCGCTACCCCAGCTGAAGGCGGGTGCTGCTGCATCCATACAGCTGAGCGTTCCCTTGCTGGCCGCCATCGGTGCCGTTTCCCTGTTGGGAGAGCCCTGGACCATGCGGCTGACTCTGGCTGGTGCCGCCATATTGGGCGGTATCTCATTGGTTGTGGTGACCCGGTCTGGCGGCAGGCCTGCTGTGGCAAAAGAGTAGTTGTGCAATCCTTTCCCGAGCGCTCTTCAGGAGCCAGGAGAGCAGTGCTTGCTGCATCTTTGTGCTGCTGCGAAAGTCACGAGCTTGAATGCAGGGGCTGGTCGATGCATAAGCTCCCATGCGCATTCCTGCCGTCGTGCCGACGAACATCGCATTACACGGGTATTCGCTGGCAGGAATAGGCTGTCAGTGCCACTTGTAGAAAGGGCTGCCATGAAAGAGCTAGTTGCACTGACTGCGTTCGCCTTGATATTGACCGGATGCGTGATGCAGAGGCCGGTCAATGGGCAAGGAATGGATCCAGGCTCCCAGCAGGTTGAGAAGAATGCGGATCGGGATCTTAGAAACAACGATATTCAACAACGGGATCGCTCGATCGACTTTGAAAACGACTGGGACCGGGATCACTTTCGCGACCGCGGAAACGAGGGCCATGAAAATCAAGGCAGCCTGTGGCCGTGGCCGGGCTCCGGATTGAGTGGTGGGCGCACCTATCCAGGAGGCCAAAGCTGGGGCTATTAGCGTAGCGCCACTCGTCAACCATCACGTAGTGCTGCAATTCGGCAGCCGGGCATGCATGCTTGGTCGGGCGAACTCATTGCGCAGTGCCTTGGCCGGAACGAGGGGAGGGCGCAGCTGCCATCCCACACAGCAGCGGCGCTCAGGCAGAAGCTGAAAAAGCAGGCCAGCTTGCCGTCAAACATTTGCATGCATTCCCCGGATACAACCGGTGCGCCTACGCCAGCTGCCGGACGTTGTGGGGCATGTCAAAAGAAAATTCCTCAAGATGCCGGCAGTTGTTTGCACAAAGCCGGGCTTACACATTGAAAAACCGCGCGATTTCGGTCCGTCTAAACTTCTCACATGAAGAAACTGTTTGGAGTCTCTGCGCTCGTCTTGCTTTTGTCGGGCTGCTATGCAGCAGGCCCTGGATACAGCTACGGGTATAGCGATACCTACATCTATCAGCCTTATGGTGGCTCGTACTACTATGACTATGGGCGGCCTGCATATAGGCCTGGGTACTACCACCATCATCACGCACATCGCCCACCGCATCACAGGCCGCATCCAGGCCACGGAGGGCATGGAAATCACCGTCCACCGCATGGAGGCCATCGCCCAGGTGGCGGTCATGGGCACGGCCATCGCTGAATGACAGGCCTCGACTGGCGCGGACGAGGGAAGGCTGAGAGGCAGATAGCGCCGCGATTTGCCAGTTCAGGGGACAGCGAGCCAACACGTCCGGGCTGACGCAAGATGCCTTGTCACCTGGTGTGACTACCCGAGGGCTGGCCGTGGTTGGACGGCTGTGCCCGGTTAGAGGTTGCCGCCCGAAATCTCGATCAGGCTACCTGTGGTGTATGGCGACTCGTCCGAGATGAGCCATACGATTGCATTGGCAACCTCAAGAGCCGTCCCTCCGCGCTTCATGGGAACGCCGGCGGCCAGGCGTTGAACCCGGTCCGGCTGTCCCCCGCTGGCATGAATATCCGTTTCAATGAGACCGGGACGGACAGCGTTGACACGGATGCCTTCCGCAGCCACTTCCTTGGCCAGCCCCAGAGTCATCACATCCACAGCACCCTTGGATGCCGCGTAGTCGACGTACTGGCGTGGCGCGCCAAGTCTTGCAGCAATGCTGGACACATTCACGATGGCTCCACCATGGCCACCATTGGCAGTACTCATGCGAAGCACCGCTTCGCGAGCACAAAGAAAAGCGCCTATGGTGTTGATGCGAAACATTCGCTCAAGGCGCTGCGAACTGAACTCGGCCAGCGTCTGTGCCGTGTCCACAATACCGGCGTTGTTGACCAGGGCGTCCAGGCGCCCGAACTGTACATCTGCCACGGCAAAAAGACGGCGAATCTGCTCTTCGCAGCCCATATCCGCCTGAATGGCCATGGCGTGCCTGCCCATTTCCGTGATTTGCGAGACAACCGCATCGGCTGCAGTCTGGTCTGTATTGAAGCTGAGCAGTACATCCCAGCCTGCCGCTGCTGCTTGCAGGGCGGTGGCTGCGCCAATGCCTCGGCTGCCTCCGGTGATGAGCACAACTTTGTTTTTCATGGGGCTCCTTGGTGATCCATTTGATTCTGCCGCGAGTTTCGTCTCCAGCTTCACGGTTCTCGATTCATCGTATCGCTGCTTTTCCTCTGTAGCCTAGGCCTGATCTGGTCCAAGTGCTCATGCTGTTGTATCTCAAGGCAACAAAAAACCACCTGAAGAGGTGGTTGAAAACCAATCGCAAGGCTGGATTCAAGAGACAGGGTTACCAGTGTCGGTAGTTGTGGCGCATGCGCAGCAGTCTCTCTTCCTCCTGCTTTTTTTCCATGTCTGTGGGCTCTTGCGGGTCTAGTTGGGGCGGCGCAGGGAAATCCTTGTCCATGGAGAACAGCTCCTTGGTGGTTTCCCAGAACTTCTGGATTGGCGGGGGAATACGGCTATCTGGCATATAGACCTCCAGTCCTGGATGACGAATCAAGATCGATCGCCAAGAGCCACAGTACTCTTTTTAATAACCTTGAAGCCCTATCCGATAAGTAAAACGTCAGCTTTGGTGCATAAGCAGGATGGGCGCGAGTGCCAAGAAGAACCGCGATGCTCCCTTTCCATCGACTCTGACAAGGCTTCGGGCTGGTGGCTCCTGATGCACAGGTTTGGCAATTCAGGTGCGACAGGCTGTCCGAGACTGGTGAGCAGATGCGGCTAGCATGCAAGGCTCAACAGTGGAGCAGAAATGGAAAAGTACCGATTCAATGTGTTTGGCGACATCCTGGCCATAGAGCGCAGCAACTCGGGATGGCGCTGCTTTGCGGTTGGACTCGATGGAAAGCGCGGCCCGGTGGATCTGGTCGTTCCTCCCGAGATCACTCATGAGGAGCTGCCTCAATACCTCTACGACATCTACCATGAGAGCGCGGCATTGTCAGATGGCGACATCTTCGAGATATCCTGAGTCTCACCGAATGCTGCCCGCAGCTCGTCAGAGATCGATGGTGCTGCTACCCATTGTGTCTGTGACCCATTCGCCAATCTGTTCGGCACCGACTTCATCACTGCAAGGAGATGGCCGCCATGACTCTTCAGAAGAATCCGCTCAAAGAGCAGGAACCCAAGCCGGATCCGATTGATCCGCCCAACGATCAACCGCCTGCAGAGCTGCCGGGCGATCCGATAGAGCAGCCCAATGTGTAACAGCTAAAGCCCGCGAAGTGCAAGCTGTCTTCATTTGCTGGCGAGCATCCGAAGTGGGACCATGACTGCATCGATGCACTCAAGGAGAGCGGCGATGTCTACTCTCATGATTCAACTGATTGGTCTGCAACTAGTCGTCTTGCTGGTGGCCTGGGTCATTTACGAGGTCAGAGACGATTGGACGTAAAAAACCGGCTGCAGCAAGCCTCTACTGCTCGATCAGGTTACTGGCTGGTGATCGAGAGCAAAGAGCATCTGGAAGTGTTGCAGGTAGGCCATGAACAGCGGCACAAGAAGAAATCCTGATAGCTTGCCCAAATACATGGCGAGTGCCAGCAATAAAAGCGCAAAGCCCAGATACATCGGATTACGTGTCATGCGATAGATCCTGCCGACCACCAGCGTTGTCGATGCTGCCGGGGTGATGGGGTTCACCGTGGTCCGGGCACGCTGAAATGCCCGAACACCGACGAGGCAGAACGCTCCGCCCAGTGCGGCGAGCATGAGGGTCGCCATCCATGAAGCAGTGAATCTGACCGGATGGATGTCGGGCACGCCGCTGGTGTCTGGGAACAGTTGCACCAAGCCATACTGACTCGCCTGCATGAACATGACCAGATCGATTGGAGGTGGGCCAGCATTGATGGCTCCTCGGTACCAAGCACCCGGGGGGCAGGAAATGGGCCCCAACCCGACGGACAGAGGCAAGCTCGGCTCCAAGCGACACATCGTTGTATATGCCAGAGGCATCCCCTTGGTGATCTTGGTCAGCGGCGCGAACAGGCACGATTCCAAAATGTTTGAGAGGTGCGTGGACGCGAATCCTGCGATTGCAGGCTTGGCGGGACGCCCCCGTAAAAGACCAGCAAAGCTGCGCGCCGACAAAGACTACGACTACCAGCTGAGGTACAGAGGCATTGCCAGCCGGATTGGCAGACGGGGGGATCGAACGTGGCGAGCGGCTGGGCCAGCACTGCTGGGTGGTGGAGCGGACGCACAGATGGTTTGCAAGTTTTGGCAAGCTGAGAATCCGCTTTGAACGCCGACCGGATATCCACGAAGCGCTGCTGAAGTTGGCGGCAGCGATCATCTGCGCGCACTTCCTGGAACGGCAGTGTTAGCCACTCTTGGTGTATGAATGCATCCAAGAAATAGTGCCAATCTGCCTACTTGGAAAGTTGCCATAAAGAGCACCTGGCTGCATGCATCGGATTCAATATCTTTACAGAGGCTTGCGGGGCGGTTGGCGGTTGCTTAGCCACCTATCCAAGACCGACAATCCGAGTGCGCCAACACCCATTGCAGCCCCAACCCAGCCAACCGACGACAGTCCGTAGCCGAAGCTGATCGGTAGCCCTGCGATCAAAGGTGCAAGCGTAAGACCACCTTGAAAGGCAGACGAATTCGTTGCTCCCGCAAGCATCGGTGCATCTGGAGCCACGGCATAGACTCGCCCCCAAACAGCAGGGTTCAGCAAAAAGCCTGCGAAGCCAAGAACGAAGACCAACGCAATGGTTGCTTGCCAGTAGGGGGCAAACAGTGCAATCGCCGCTGACACAACAATCAAACAGATTACTCCCGTCACTAGCGTGGCGAACTGATGGCGATCGGCGGTCCGGCCTCCAATCGATAGTCCGATAAATGCGCCAACACCGAACAACGTCAGCACAGCAGGCAGCCATTCAGCGGACATCCCACTGACATCAAGCAGCAGGGCTCCCAGATAGCCGAATGTGCCCATATATGCAGCGGTTGTGACCATCGTCGTGGCATACGCCACCCAAAGAACCGCGCGCTTCATTGCTTGCAATTCGGTATGGAGGTCTGGTGTGGCTGCCTTGCCGCGACTTTGACGAGGCAGTGCGAGCAGGCTGCAGATCGCAGATACCGCTGTGACACCAATGACCGCCCAAAAGCCACCACGCCAACCGCTCAATTCACTGATGAAAGTGCCCGCAGGCCCACCAAGAATCATGGCTGCAGTCAAGCCACTGACAACAATGGAAAGTGCCTTGGCGCGACGATGGGGAGGCGATAGTTGCACAGCCGTTGCCGCGGCAACTGCCCAGAAGCAGGCATATGCCAAGCCCATTGCTAAGCGAGCGGCAAGAATGGACCAGTATCCTTGGGCTAGCAAACTAATTGCTGTTGCAGCAATGAAGGCCACTTGGCTGATGAACAGTGTGGTGCGACTAGGCCAGCGCAGCGCCAGGATGGCAAACGGTGGGCCTCCAATCAAAGCACCAATCGCAAAAGCTGAAATTAAGGTGCCTGCAGTGGGGAGTGTGATTCGCAGATCCGCTGCGATCATTGGAAGGATTCCTCCCATCAAAAACTCGGCACTACCCATTGCAAAAAGGCTAAGGGCAAGAAGATAGACCGCAGGAGGAATCACCTCTGTGTGCTTGTTTTCTGTCATGACAGTTGTCCTGGGCGCTGAACTCATTTCCACACCACTTTTAGAAGTGATGCCGATAGATAGAGACCGACCCCAAAAATTGCATGTGTCAGTAGGCTGAGCAAACGGTTTTTCCATGGGCTGGGCGTGCGAGATGCGGCAATGCCGGCGCCCAGTGCGGGCTGCATCACGAAAAAGGGAATGACGACGGTTACAGTGCCTGTGGCCAGCGCAGGTAGCCAAGAAGGATCATGCAGCCACGCTAACCCATAGACACTGACTAGAAACGCTGCGAAACCGATGCCCACGGCGTAGTGGATCGCCCAGCCAAGCGGGCGCTCCCCTGGTATGGACTCTGCTTTGCCAATGCTGATGTGGGCGAACCTGCCTTTGAAAAGGTGTCCGACCCACCTGCCAACCATTGCGTAGTCGAGCGTAGGGATACCCAAATTCCGCTGGATCACCGACCACACATCCATCACGACTGTTGCACCGACCCCAGTCAGAACCAGCCTTGCCAATCCATCCGTCGATATCATTTTTTGCCCTTTCCGTTGCTGCAATCATTGGATGAGGGCATGATAGAAGTTGAAGTCAACTTCAAGTCAAGGGTTCTCCATGGATATTTCAGAAGTCGCCCGGCGCACGGGCCTAGCGTCTTCCACGGTGCGTTTCTACGAGAAGACAGGCCTTATTAAGGCGACCAGCTCAGCAGGCGAGCGGCGACGCTTTGCGCCAGATGTGCTCGATCAACTGGCATTGATAGCGCTCGGACAGGCCGGTGGCCTTTCGCTGGAGGAGATTCGCGCCATGCTCCCCGCCGACGGAGCTCCACAAGTAGACAGAAACGTGCTGCTGGCCAAGGCTGAGCAGATTGATGCAACCATCAAGCGTCTCCGTGCGATGAGCAAAGGCTTGCGCCATGCTGCAGACTGCCCTGCAGTCAGTCATGCACAGTGCCCGATTTTTCAGAGGCTACTGAAGGTTGCGGCAGGCAGAGTAAAGCAAAGCAGGGGGACGAACCACGGCGCGGGCACGTCGAGAATTGGCAGTGCAATCTTGTGAGCAGGGGCGGGCAGAGGCAGTGAAATGGTCAACAGCCTTGCTGCGCTTGATGCAAACGAGCAGTTTTCGTTCAGGTCTTTCTTCCGGCTCTTTGATCGTATGCAGTACTTGTAATGCGCGTATCGTGGTGACCGGGCCCAATCGATTCTAGGAGCCTGCTCGGCGGAACCTTATGTAGCTTTCCGAACCGGCCTTGGAGATCGCGCTCATCGACCGAGTGGCGCATGTCACGGGTGTTGTCGGCCATCCAGTGGCCCTTGATCCATTTCTCGGCCCACTTGCCAGACGTTCCGTCAGCTCCGTCGTGGGACTTGGTGCGGATCTTCTCGCGGACAGGGCTGATGCCTTCTTGAACCAGCTTCTTCGCTGTCAGCTGATTTTCACGGGCTGCAGCGAGCGCTATCCCGCCGATACCATACGCGCCAATTGTCAGCGTCTCCTGGCAGTCGTTGATCCTATAGTTATAGCGGAAGCTTATTCCTCCACCAGCGGTTACGGCCACACAGAGGCCATCTCGATCAGTGACTTTGTAGAGCTTGCCAGCGGGCTTGAGAGAGCGGATCTTGGTATCGACGAGGCGGATGGTATGGGCGACGCTCGGTGCCATGCAAAGTGCCATCGAAACCCGCCGACTTCGTAAGACCGGCTAGTTCCAGATAGGACTAGATGGAAATGAAAAAAGCCCGTGAAAACACGGGCTTACATGCGAAAAAAATCTAAAGGCTGCGTGTCAGTTCACGACAGCCCTTTATTCCCACTCGATGGTCGCTGGGGGCTTGGTGCTCACGTCGTAGGTGACACGGTTGATGCCGCGCACTTCGTTGATGATGCGGCCAGAGACCTTCTTGAGCAGGCCGTAGGGCAGCTCGGCCCAGTCGGCAGTCATGAAGTCGCTGGTGACCACGGCGCGCAGGGCCACGACGTAGTCGTAGGTGCGGCCGTCGCCCATCACGCCCACGCTCTTGACGGGCAGGAACACGGTGAAGGCCTGGCTGGTCAGGTCGTACCAGCTCTTGCCGGTCTTTTCGTCGATCCAGTTGTTCAGCTCTTCGATGAAGATGGCATCTGCGCGGCGCAGCAGGTCGGCATATTCCTTCTTCACTTCGCCCAGAATACGTACGCCCAGGCCGGGGCCGGGGAAGGGGTGGCGGTAGACCATGCCGCGGGGCAGGCCCAGGGCCACGCCCAGTTCGCGCACTTCGTCCTTGAACAGGTCGCGCAGGGGCTCCAGCAGCTTCAGGCCCAGCTGCTCGGGCAGGCCGCCGACGTTGTGGTGGCTCTTGATGGTGACGGCCTTCTTGCTCTTGGCGCCGCCCGATTCGATCACGTCGGGGTAGATGGTGCCCTGGGCCAGGAAGGTGGCACCCTTGGAGCCGGCGTTGGCAGCCTTGAGCTTTTCGGCCTCGGCCTTGAATACGTCCACGAACAGGCGGCCGATGATCTTGCGCTTTTGCTCGGGCTCGGACACGCTGGCCAGCTCGCCCAGGAACAGGGCGGAGGCATCGACGCGCACGACCTTGGCGTGCAGCTTGCCTTCGAACATATCCATGACCATATCGCCTTCGTTCAGGCGCAGCAGGCCGTGATCGACGAACACGCAGGTCAGCTGGTCGCCGATGGCGCGGTGGATCAGGGCGGCAGCCACGGACGAATCCACGCCGCCGGACAGACCCAGGATCACTTCTTCGTCGCCCACCTGCTCGCGGATCTTGGCCACGGCTTCTTCGATGTAGTCGCCCATGATCCAGTCGGCTTGCGTGCCGCAGATGTCGAGCACAAAGCGGTTGAGCAGTGCCTGGCCCTGCACGGTGTGCGTGACTTCGGGGTGGAACTGCACGGCGTAGTAGCGACGCGCTTCATCGGCCATGCCGGCGATGGGGCAGGAGGGCGTGGAGGCCATGACCTTGAAGCCTGGAGGCAGTTCGGTGACCTTGTCGCCGTGGCTCATCCATACCTTGAGCATGCCGTGGCCTTCGGCCGTGGCGAAGTCTTCGATGCCTTCCAGCAGCTTGGTGTGGCCATGGGCGCGCACTTCGGCGTAACCGAATTCACGGGTGTTGGAGCCTTCGACCTTGCCGCCCAGCTGGGTGGCCATGGTCTGCATGCCGTAGCAAATGCCCAGCACGGGCAGGTTCAGCTCGAACACGGCGTCGGGAGCGCGGTCGTCCACTTCGTAGACGGAGGCATGGCTGCCCGACAGGATAATGCCCTTGAGCTTGCCGTCGGCGGCAAACTCGCGCACCCAGTCGCTGCTCACATCGCAGGGGTGGACTTCGCAGTAGACATTGGCTTCGCGCACGCGGCGGGCAATCAGCTGTGTGACCTGGGAGCCGAAGTCCAGAATAAGAATCTTGTCGTGTTGCATGGTGATCAAGGGCAAGAGGGTGGCAAAAAGGGATTAGAAATCTTCGGGAGCCCAGACGGTGACGCCGCTTCTGCGGGCGGCCGCCATCTGGGCTGCGTCGAATGTGGCCAGCGGCAGGCGCAGCGATTGCGCCAGCCACAGGTAGGCGGCATCGTAGGTGGGCAGGCCCGTGTCCAGCGCCACATCCAGCACGGCCTTGTGCTGTGCAGGAGCCAGGTCGTGCAACTCTACGCGATGGCGAATGGCTTCCAGCACGCCCCACAAGCCTTCGACCGAAGTCTGTGGAATACGGCCATTATTCACGCCCGATGCAATCAGGTTGCCGCATTCCCACTGCCAGAGGTTAGGGGCTTGCGGGTCCACTTCGTCGCGGCGAATACGGGTGTAAAGGCGTCTGGTGTGCTCGCTGGCGCCGTCAGGCAGCAACCAGGCGGCGGTGACGGATGCATCAAGCACAAAAGCGGTGGCGCTCATGCCTGGCTCCGTCCTGTGTGGCGCAGGCCGGTGATGCTGTCAGCGGCGGTCGTCGCAACTGCTGGCGCTTTCACCGTCTGCTGCAGAGCCGAGATCTGCTCCAGCTCACGGGCAATTTGCTCATCGGTGATCACGGGCTTGCGGCGCATGGGCAACATGCGCACAACCTCCTTGCCGTGGCGCGTGATGCGCACTTCCTCGCCTTGCTCGACCATTTCGACCAGGGCGGAAAAGCGGCTTTTGGCTTCGTAAATACCGATAGATTGCATGGCGGAAAACAAAAAATCTGGCTAGAACCAGTAGTTCAGGCCAGATTTTAGCATTCTGACCAGATTTTTCAATCTGGTCAGATTTCAAGGGACTTGCTCAGTCAGCGCGGTAGTTGGGCGCTTCCTTGGTGATCTGCACGTCATGCACATGAGATTCACGGATGCCGGCTGCGGTGATTTCCACAAACTCGGCCTTCTGGTTCATCTCGGAGATCGTGGCGCAACCGCAGTAGCCCATGGAGGCGCGCACGCCGCCGGCCATCTGGTAGACGATGGAGACCATGGAGCCCTTGTAGGGCACGCGGCCTTCGATACCTTCGGGAACCAGCTTGTCGGCATTGGGGTTGCCGGTGGAGGATTCCTGGAAGTAGCGGTCGGCCGAGCCCTGCTGCATGGCACCGATGGAGCCCATGCCGCGGTAGCTCTTGTACGAGCGGCCCTGGTACAGAATCACTTCGCCAGGCGCTTCTTCGGTGCCGGCAAACATGCCGCCCATCATGATGGTGGAGGCGCCTGCGGCCAGAGCCTTGGAGATGTCGCCGGAGAAGCGGATGCCGCCGTCACCGATCAGGGGCACGCCGGTACCCTTCAGGGCGTCGGCCACATTGGAGATGGCCATGATCTGGGGCACGCCCACACCAGCCACGATACGGGTGGTGCAGATGGAGCCGGGGCCGATACCGACCTTGACCGCGTCGGCGCCGGCTTCAACCAGAGCCAGAGCGGCAGCGCCGGTGGCAATATTGCCGCCGATGACATCCACCTGGGGGTAGTTCTGCTTGACCCAGCGCACGCGATCGATCACGCCCTTGGAGTGGCCGTGAGCCGTGTCCACCACGATCGCGTCCACGCCGGCCTTGACCAGCAGTTCCACGCGCTCTTCGGTACCAGCACCCACGCCGACAGCGGCAGCCACGCGAAGGCGGCCCGATGCGTCACGCGCGGCATTGGGGAAGGTGGTTTGCTTGTTGATGTCCTTGACAGTGATCAGGCCCTTGAGTTCAAAGGCGTCGTTGACCACCAGGATTCGTTCGAGCTTGTGCTTGTTCAGCAGTGCCTTGGCTTCTGCAGGGCTGGTGCCGTCTTTTTCATTGACGGTGATCAGCTTTTCGCGGGGCGTCATGATCTGGCTGACCTTGACGTCGTAGCGGGTCTCGAAGCGCAGATCGCGGCTGGTCACGATGCCGACTACCTTGCCGCCGTCGCACACGGGGAAGCCCGAAATGCCGCGTTCTTCCGACAGCTGCAGCACTTGCAGCACGGTGTGTTCGGGAGTGATGACCACAGGGTCGTGCACCACACCGGATTCGTGGCGCTTGACCTTGGACACTTCAGCGGCTTGCTGCTCGGCTGTCATGTTCTTGTGGATCACGCCGATACCGCCTTCTTGCGCAATGGCGATGGCCAGACGCGCTTCGGTCACCGTGTCCATGGCGGCAGACACCAGGGGCAGGTTCAGGCGGATATTGCGAGTGAATTGGGTGGCGAGAGAAACGTCCTTGGGCAGGACTTCGGAGTAGGCGGGAACGAGCAGGACGTCGTCAAAGGTCAGTGCTTTTCCGAGAAGGCGCATGTGATGGCTCCAAAAGAAAGATTGTACCTGTGACTTGCCGCACAATGTGGGCTCGTGACCCAGAATCCCCAACGCCAGTCCAAGACTTATTGACTCCATGCACGCCATCAAGTTCGCTTTGTTTGCAGCCATTGCCTGCTGCACGGTCCCCGCAATTGCCCAGTGGCAATGGATTGATGGTCAGGGGCGCAAGGTGTTCAGCGACAGGGCTCCGCCGGCCGATATCCCTGCCAAGAATATTTTGCGCAGCCCCGGTGGCGCAAAGCCTGCGGCGCCTGTGGCCGTGCCTGAAGCCAGTGCGGCTGCCGCCAAGCCTTCGGCGGACAAAGGCGTGGACAAAGGGCTGGAAGAGCAAAAGCGCAAGATGCAGGAGCAGGAAGCAGCCAAGACCCAGGCCGACAGACTGCAGAAGGAAAAGCAGCGCCAGGACAATTGCAATCGTGCCAGGCAGGCCAAGGCAACCCTGGCGTCGGGCCGCTTGCTCTCCCAGGTGAATGCCAAGGGCGAACGTGGCTTCATGGACGAGGCTGCGCGCGATGCCGAGATCAAGCGCGCCGATGCCGTGATTGCTTCCGATTGCGGGCCCATGGCAGAGCCGGCGCAATAGTCGCCGGGGCCTTCGCCGGGGTCTCGATAAAAAAGCGCCATCAGAAGGCGCTTTTTTTGAGTCCCGCTGACTGCTGGCTAGTAGCCAGCCTTGGCTCCGTCTCTCTGGCGTTTGAAAAGCCCGGCGCTGCGCGCGCCCTGACGGGCAAAGCGTTCGCGTCGGGCAACCTTGGGGTCTACGGTCAGCGGTCGATAGACCTCCAGACGATCTCCATGCTTGAGAACCTGGCCCGGATTCGCGACTTTGCCCCAGATGCCGACCATGCCGGCCAAGGGTTCGGGCAGTTGCAGGTCCGACAAGGCTGTTGGGGCGGTCATGGCGTCCAGCGCCTGCTGGACAGTGCTGCCAGCGGGAAGCTGTAACAAGGCTTCCTGCACGGCGCCGGAGCAGGGCGATAGGCAGACCGTGATGTCGATAACCTCGGGCAGAGCATCAGCCATAGATCTGCTCGGCGCGCTTGATGAAGGCGTCGACCATGGAGCCTGCGATGCGGTCGAAGACCGGGCCGATGATGGCGGCCACGGCACCGTTGTCGAAGCCGTAGTCCAGCTGCAGCTCGACCTTGCAGGCGCGTTGCGTGCCGTCGCCTACGGGATGAAAGCGCCAGTGGCCTTCAAGACGCGAGAAAGGTCCTTTGACCAGACGCATGCTGACCTGCTTGCCGCCGTCATCCATGCTACTGTTCGTGTTGCGCGTCACGAAAGACTTGCGCAGTCCGCTGAACGCAATACCCACCTCGGCTGTCATACCTGTGTCGTCCTGCTCCAGAATCTTGGCATGATCGCACCAGGGCAGAAAGTCGGCATAGTGGGCCACGTCCGTCACGAGGGCAAACATTTCTTCGGGGCTGTACCAGATGAGGACGGACTTGTTGACGTTTTTCATGAACAAAGAGCAATCAGCAGGGCGCAAGAGCAGGGAATTGGCCTAGGCCAATACACCCAGAGGCGCGATGCGAAACTAAAATCATCGCTCAGAGGCGAGACGGCAATCCAGTATTGTAGGGAGAGCTTTCATCTCCGGTCCGCCTGCAACTAATATTCCATGGCCAAGAAACCAGAAACATCGTCGCGCATTGCCGACAATAAAAAAGCAGCTTTCAACTATTTCTTCGAGGAGCGCCACGAAGCCGGCATGGTGCTGCACGGCTGGGAGGTCAAGGCCCTGCGCAGCGGCAAGGTGCAGCTCACCGATGGCTATGTGCTGATCAAGGACGGAGAGCTGTTCCTGCTGGGCTGCCAGATCAACCCGCTCAAGACGGCTTCCACCCACGTCAATCCCGACTCGGCACGTATCAAGAAGCTGCTCTTGAAAAAGGACGAGATCAAGCGCCTCGTCGGCAAGGTGGAGCAAAAGGGCTATACCCTGGTGCCCATCAATCTGCACTGGAAGAACGGTTACGTGAAATGCGAGATCGCCCTGGCCAAGGGCAAGGCCGAGCATGACAAGCGCGATGTGATCAAGGACCGAGAAGGCAAGCGCGAGGTGGAGCGCGCCATGAAAAATCGCAACCGTTGACCTGCCGCGCCTGGATCGATCTTCCGCGCTGACACAGTTTTGACATCAAGGCCCGCTATGTTGAGCCTTGCTTTACTGACATATCGCTGCAAGGAGTTTGGTCATGGGTACTTGGTCGCACGGCAATTTCGATAACGACACCGCATTGGACTGGCTGGCGGATATCACGGGCCAGCTCATCGATGAAATTGCCGAGGCCCTGGACTCGCCCGAGGCCTTGCAGGCGGGCGAGCCCGAGTCTGATCTGGTTCCCTGCCGCATCGAGCTTCTGTGCGCCATGGCCGAAAGCGGCATGCATCCGCTGTGGCCGGATCTGCAGACGCTGGAGCAATGGAAAGCCACTTATCTGCAGGCCTGGGACCAGAGCATCGACGAGCTGGAGCCGGAAGAAGGCTACAAGCAGGACCGTCGCGTCGCAATCATCGAGACCTTCGACCGCATGATCGCTCTGGCCGCAGCAGAAGAGGAAGAGGGCGCCGAGGAAGACTGGGGCGAAGAGTAAGTCTCTGAGTCACGCAGGACGCGTGCCAGGGGGCCCGGGCTTGCCCGTCGCAGCTGCTTCAGGGGTTTTCGCCGTAGCGGGTCTTGAAGTCGAACTCGAGGCGCTCGCAGTCTTCGGGGGACCTGAACTCCTGGGTCTTGCGCTCGGTCTCGGGCTTGGCCGTCTGCTTCCAGCAGATCTTGATGGTTTCAGCTTCCGTCCAGCGCTGCTTGCTGAGTGGATCGTCCATGAACTGGCCGACGAGCATGAGCGCGCCAAAGATGATCACGGGCAGGGCGATGAGCCAGACCACCAGGCGGTTTTTGGCAGGGGCAGCGGGCTTGGAGGTCTCGGTTTGGGGTGTGTCGCTCATAGTGGTTGCCGATTATCCGCAAGCCGATGATGAAGACATTAATGCAACGCATGAAAATTCATGATCGCTGTTATCGGCACAAGGCCGCGCGGGTATGTAGCTGCAAACCTATAATGTTCGGCTGATTTGCCTGTCTGCGCAGCTCCTGAAAAAGCAGCGCCGGGCCGTACTGATCGCAGGCGTCATGCAGGCGTCTTCATACCAAACACCATGAGTACACCCACTTTTTCCGTTGCGGACATCCGCAAGACGTTCCTGGATTTCTACGCTTCCAAGGGCCACACGGTTGTCGCGTCCAGCTCGCTGGTTCCCGGCAACGATCCGACGCTGATGTTCACCAACTCCGGCATGGTGCAGTTCAAGGATGTGTTCCTCGGCACGGACAAGCGTCCCTACAATCGCGCAACTTCGGTGCAGGCCTGCCTGCGCGCCGGCGGCAAGCACAACGACCTGGAAAACGTGGGCTACACCGCGCGCCACCACACGTTCTTCGAAATGCTGGGCAACTGGTCCTTCGGCGACTACTTCAAGAAGGAGTCCATCGAGTGGGGCTGGGAGCTGCTGACCAAGGTTTTCGGCCTGCCCGCCGAGAAGCTGCTGGCCACGGTCTATCACGAAGACGACGAAGCCTATGACATCTGGAAGAACGTCATCGGCCTGCCTGCCGAGCGCATCATTCGCATCGGCGACAACAAGGGCGGCAAGTACAAGAGCGACAACTTCTGGATGATGGCCGACACTGGCCCCTGCGGCCCCTGCTCGGAAATCTTCTACGACCACGGCGAGCACATTGCCGGCGGCCCTCCCGGCTCGCCTGACGAAGACGGCGACCGCTTCATCGAGATCTGGAACCATGTGTTCATGCAGTTCGACATGAAGGAAGACGGCTCCGTGGTGAAGCTGCCTGCGCCCTGCGTGGACACCGGCATGGGCCTGGAGCGTCTGGCTGCCATCCTGCAGCATGTGCACAGCAACTACGAGATCGACCTGTTCCAGGCATTGATCAAGGCTGCCGGCCGCGAAACCCACACAGAAGATCTGAGCACTCCTTCCCTGAAGGTGATTGCCGACCATATCCGCGCGACCTCCTTCCTGGTGTCCGACGGTGTGATTCCTTCCAACGAAGGTCGCGGCTATGTGCAGCGCCGCATCATCCGTCGAGCCATCCGTCACGGCTACAAGCTGGGTCAGAAGACTCCCTTCTTCCACAAGCTGGTGGCCGACCTGGTTGTCCAGATGGGCGATGCCTATCCCAAGCTCAAGGAGCAGGAAGCGCATATCACCAGCGTGCTCAAGGCCGAGGAAGAGCGTTTCTTCGAGACCCTGGCCAACGGCATGGAAATCCTGGACAGCGCACTGGCCGGTGACGTCAAGGTGCTGCCCGGCGATGTGGCCTTCAAGCTGCATGACACCTACGGCTTCCCGCTGGACCTGTCCAACGACGTGGCGCGCGAGCGTGGCGTGACGGTGGACGAGGCAGGCTTCAACGCCGCCATGCAGCACCAGAAGGAAACGGCCCGCGCAGCCGGCAAGTTCAAGATGGACCGCGCGCTGGAATACACGGGGGACGCCAATGTGTTCACCGGCTACGACAAGCTGGCCGAGGCTGCCAAGATCGTCGCGCTGTACGCCGATGGCGTGAGCGTGAATGAACTCCAGGCCGGCCAAAACGGTGTCGTGGTGCTGGACACAACCCCCTTCTACGCCGAATCCGGCGGCCAGGTCGGCGACCAGGGCGTGATTGCCGCAGGCGGAAACCGCTTTGCCGTGGAAGATACGCTCAAGATCAAGGCCGATGTATTCGGTCACCACGGCCAGCTGGAATCCGGCAGCCTGAAGGTGGGCGATGCCGTTGAAGCACAGGTGGATACCGCCGTGCGCGCTGCGACCATGCGCAACCACTCGGTCACACACATCATGCACAAGGCCTTGCGCGAAGTGCTGGGCGGCCATGTGCAGCAAAAGGGCTCGCTAGTCAATGCCGAGCGTACCCGCTTCGACTTTGCGCACAACGCCCCGGTGACGGCCGAGCAGATCCGCGAGATCGAAGCCCGCGTCAATGCCGAGGTGCTGGCCAACACCGCTACCGATGCGCGCGTGATGGATATCGAGTCGGCCCAGAAGACCGGCGCGATGATGCTGTTCGGCGAGAAGTACGGCGAAACCGTGCGCGTGCTGGACATCGGCTCCAGCCGCGAACTCTGTGGCGGCACTCATGTCAGCCGTACCGGCGACATCGGCCTGTTCAAGGTGGTGGGCGAATCCGGTGTGGCCGCTGGCGTGCGCCGTATCGAAGGCATTACCGGCGAAAACGCGCTGGCCTATCTGCAGTCGCTGGAGTCCACTGTGGACCAGGCTGCAGCCGCTTTCAAGGCCCCTGTGGCCGAGCTGACCAACCGCATCGGCGGTGCACTGGATCAGATCAAGGCACTGGAAAAGGAAATCGCTGCGCTCAAGGGCAAGCTGGCTTCCAGCCAGGGTGATGAACTGGCCACGCAGGCAGCCGACGTCAATGGTGTCAAGGTGCTGGCCGCCAAGCTCGAAGGCGCCGATGCCAAGACCTTGCGCGACACCATGGACAAGCTCAAGGACAAGCTGGGCGCAGCCGTGATCGTGCTGGTTGCCGTGGATGGCGACAAGGTGCAATTGGCTGCAGGCGTGACCAAGGCTGAAACTGCCAAGGTCAAGGCTGGCGAGCTGGTGAACTTTGTGGCCCAGCAAGTGGGCGGCAAGGGCGGTGGCAAGCCCGATATGGCTATGGCCGGTGGCACCGACGCCGCAGCCGTGCCCGCAGCGCTGGCCAGCGTGCAGGCCTGGGTGGCCGAGCGCCTGTAAGCGTATCGGAAAAGGCAGCTGGGCTGCCTTGCCCAAAAACAAAACGCTCCTCGATGAGGAGCGTTTTTTATTGTTGGAGCGAACCCTTGGAAACTGGCATAACCCAAGTCGGAGACACCGAGGAAGGGCCTGGGCCGGCCGCGCCGCCCCGCACCGAGGGTGTCGTCCCCCTTTCCTTAGCGCGAAGCGCGTAGAGAAAGGGGGCGCCCGGCTAGGGGAGGGCGCAAAGCGCATCAGGGGGTTACTTCTTCCTGAACACCAGATCCCAGACGCCATGACCGAGGCGAATGCCGCGGTTTTCGAATTTGGTCAGGGGGCGGTAGTCGGGCTTTTCGGCGTAGTTCTCGGCCGTGTTCTGCAGCATGGGTTCTGCGTTCAGCACTTCCAGAATCTGCACTGCATAGGGCTCCCAGTCGGTGGCGCAGTGGATGTAGCCACCGGGCTTGATGCGAGCGGCCAGCTTGGCGATCAGCGGGCTCTGGATCAGGCGGCGCTTGTTGTGCTTTTTCTTGTGCCAGGGATCGGGGAAGAAGATGTGCACGCCGTCGATCGAGGCTTCGGGCAGCATGTTGTCGATGACTTCCACGGCATCGTGCTGCAGGATGCGGATGTTCTCGATCTCCTGCTCGCCAATGCGCTTGAGCAGCGCGCCCACGCCGGGCTCGTGCACTTCGCAGCACAGGAAATTATCGTCGGGGCGCACGCGGGCGATATGGGCGGTGGCTTCACCCATGCCGAAGCCGATCTCCAGAATCAGCTTGCCGCCGCGGCCATAGGCGGCTGTGGCGTCCAGAGGAGCCTTCTGGTATTGCAGCAGAAAGCGCGGACCCAGTTCTTCAAAAGCCTTGGCCTGGCCCGTGGTGGTACGGCCGGCGCGGCGTACATAGCTTTTGATGGTCTTGGGATAGGCCACGCCTTCGGGCGCCTGGCCTTGGGATGCTGCGGATGCGTCAGCGGCTGGCACGTTTTCGGCCATATCGGTGGTAGGTGTTGGATTTGAAGAAGTCACGGGGCGATATTGTAGGTTTGGCGCCAGCACCGGACCCAGAAGTCCAGCGCCAAAGGCAAGGCGCTTGCGGGGCTTTCGCTGCTGCAGGATGCGACTGCGGGCGCTTGTGGCAGGCCGAGCTGCTGCGCCGCGCCAGAAAGCACGGTCAGCGGCTGGCTGACATCCACGGCCGGTGCGCCATGCTGTTTGGAGAGCTTTTCTCCGTTTTCCATACAGACCAGCGGCGTGTGCAGATAGCGCGGCTGGGGCAGGCCCAGGGCGCACTGCAGCATTAGCTGGCGCGGGGTGTTGTCTGCCAGGTCTTCGCCGCGCACCACATCGGTGATGGCTTGCTCGGCATCGTCGACGACCACGGCCAGCTGGTAGGCCCAGAGCCCGTCCGCTCGGCGCAGCACAAAGTCGCCGACGCTGGCGAGCAGGTCTTGCTGCTGCGCGCCCAGACGCCGGTCCTGCCAGTGCAGCACGGGGCGCTTGCTTTCCAGGAAAGAGTGCCCGATTGCTTTGCTTTGCGTAGCTGCTTGCGCTTGTTGGTAGGGTGTTTGGGGCTGATTTTCTTGTAATTCATGCACCTGCTGCTCCAGCGCAAAGCGCCAGGCTCTGGCCGGCTTGCCTTGCAGGCCATGACGGCAGGTTCCGGGGTAGGGTCGCTCCACATGGCGCTCGTGAGCCAGTCCCTGTGCCTGCCAGGCGGCTTCGATATCCTTGCGCGTGCAGCCGCAGGGGTAGGCCATTTTTTGCGCCTGCAGCTGTTGCAGGGCTTTTTCATAGAGTGCATGGCGTTGCGACTGCCAGACCACGGGGGCATCGGAGTGCAGGCCGCAGGCGGCCAGCTGGCGCAGGATTTCCTGGTCGGCGCCTGCCTGGCAGCGTGGTGGATCGATGTCTTCGATGCGAATCAGCCAGCGTCCGCGGTGGGCGCGTGCATCCAGCCAGCTGGCCAGCGCTGCGACCAGAGAGCCGGCATGCAGCGGCCCGGTGGGAGAGGGCGCAAAGCGCCCGATATACGGCCCCGTACAGGGACCGCTGGAGGAGGGACGGGAGAGGGCCGCAGTCATGAGGGACGCCATCTTACGCCCCTTGACTGCGCGCAGTTGGCTCAGGCCAGGGCCAGCCCCATTTCCAGACCCGAGACAAAAGCGTCTTCCACCCGCATGCCTAGGCACCAGTCCCCGCACAGGCTCAGGCCGACCGAGGGGTCGTGGCTGAACGGCCTGCCCAGGGGCGCCAGCGTCTGGGCATGCTGCCAGAGGTAGACGCTGGCATGGCGCGGTGCAACGCGGATGCCCGTGATCTCGCCGAAGGCCTTTTGCAGCTTGGCAAGCACGCGCGTGGCGTCGTCGTGGCGGTGCTCGTTGGACCACAGCGGGTTGGCATGAATCGTCCAGCGCTCGGTCTGGGCGCGACCGGGTTTGGAAGACTCGCGGGCCACCCAGGCAACGCGCTCATGCGTGCTGCGTGCGGCATTCCACTGCGGGCCCAGTGTGGTCAGTCCGGCCTGCGCGGCCATGGGGTAGGACAGCGTCATGGCCCAGCAGGGGGCCATTTCCACAGGGGCCAGGGTCCTGGCCAGGGCCGCACCCTGCGGCGCGGTCTGCAGCAGCTGCGCGGCCACGGGCGCCGGCACTGCCAGCACCACGGCGTCGAAGTCGGCAGCAATCTGCGGGCCGTGGTCTTCGGTATCCAGCATCAGGGACCATTGGTGGCGGCTGTGGTGGCTGCCGCTGGCAATGTGGTGGCTCATGGCGCGCAGGGACTGGCCCAGATGCAGGCGTCCTGCATCCCATAGCGGCGCAGCCCAGGCCAGTGGCAGGGACTGCATATCGGGCATGCCGACCCAGTGGGTCTCGCGCACCGGCGTGTGCTTGTCGACTCTGCGGCCCTGGGCGTTGCGGGTCTGCACGCTGTTCAGGCTCCAGGCGCGCAGATTGCCGGGCGTGGTATCCAGCACTTGCTGAAAGCGCGGGTCGCGTACGGTGAAGAACTGGGCGCCGATGTCAAAGCTGCCGTAGGGGCCGCTGACCGAGCGCATGCGTCCGCCGGCCTGGGTCAGGCTCTCATAGACATGGACGTCGTGCCCGGCCTGCAGCAGCGTGCGGGCACAGGCCAGACCTGCAATGCCCGCGCCGATGACGGCAATGCGCTTGGCGCCGGTATGCGGGGAAGGGGAAGAAGCGGAGGCAGTTGCGGACGCGCGAGTGCGGGAAGCATTCATGAAAAAGCCTTTTCGACACCGTTTGAGTTCTAGCGTAGCAGCTATCCAAAAGATAGCAAGTGCTGCTTGTGCTGAATTGTTGCAGCGCAACTCACTCTACACCTCCCGCGTGATGGCTGCGATGCGCAGCAGCTTATTGACGGTGATGGTTTTCCATAAGCGCCTTGCGCGTAGCGGGGCTTTCCAGTTGCGTCAGCCACCACTGAAGGGCGCGTCCTGGCGTGCGGTGGGCGGGGCCGGGCCATGCATAGTGCAGGCGCAGATTGCGACTGGCGCGCTGCACCTGTCTTGTGACCAGCAGGCCTGCATCGAGATAGGCCTGAACCATGCCGCGTGGCAGAAAGCCGGCGCCAATGCCGCGTATCTGGGCCTCCAGCTTGGCCTGCATGCTGTCCACGGTAAGCACGTCCTGGCCGTTGACCAGGCCAAAGCTGGTGTTGCTGCGCACGCCCGAGTCGGCCACGGCCACCATGCGATGCTGCAGCAGCAATTCGTCGGACAGCGGCTCATCGAGTCTGGCCAGGGGGTGGTGCGGCGCGACGGCGAAGACGAAATCTATCTCCCCGATCTCGCGCGTCTGCAGCTCGGAGACATTGCTGGTGTTGACCGCCACGCCAATGGCCAGATCGGCATGGCCGCTGGTCAGCACTTCCAGTGTGCCGTTGAGAATGCCGTCACGCAGCTTAAGCGTGGTGGGCGGAGTCAGCGCATAGAAGGCTTCGACCAGCTCGAAGATGGGCGTGCGGGCCACGGCCCCGTCGATGACGATGGTCAGCTGCGGCTCCCAGCCCGTGGCCACACGCTTGACGCGGTGCGCCACGGCGTCGATCTCCTGCAGCAGGCGGGCGCCTTCGCGCAGCAAGGCCTGGCCGGCCTCCGTAGCCTGGGCATGGCGCGAGCTGCGGTCAAACAGCAGCACATCGAGCGCATCTTCGATCTGGCGCACGCGGTAGGTCAGTGCACTTGGCACCAGGCCCAGGGAGCGCGCTGCGGCGGCAAAGCTGCCGGTTTCGGCAATGGCCTGCAGCATGGCCAGGCTGTCGGGGGTGAGCACATCGCGGGAGCTGGGCATGGTGAGATTGATGATTCAAACAGTTTGAATGATGCCATCAACGCCGTTCAGCCACAGCCTGGCAGGCGACTTCTACAGTAGAGCCCATAGAGACAGTCACTTGAACGAAAGGAAGCACACCATGATGACTCTGCGCAAATCCCAGGAACGCGGCTACGCCGACCACGGCTGGCTCAAGTCCTATCACAGCTTTTCGTTTGCCGGTTACTACGACCCGCGCCATATGGGGTTCGGCAATCTGCGCGTGATCAACGAAGATCGGATTGCCCCCGGAACGGGCTTTGGCTCGCACGGCCACCGTGATATGGAAATCATCAGCTATGTGCTCGAAGGTGCGCTCTCGCACAAGGACAGCATGGGCAATGAGACCCCCATCCTGCCTGGAGAGGTGCAGCGCATGAGCGCGGGCTCGGGGGTGGTGCACAGCGAGCAGAACTACGCCAAGGAGCAGACCACGCACTTTCTGCAGATCTGGCTGCTGCCCGCATGCACAGGTATCGAGCCAGGTTATGCCCAGAAGACATTCAGCGAGGCGCAAAAGCGTGGACGTCTGTGTCTGGTGGCTTCACCCGATGGTGCCGAGGGCTCGGTTCCCATGAATGCCGATGCACGCTTGTATGCCGGTCTGTTCGATGCAGAGGAGGCTGCCGATGTGGCCCTGCCGGCCGGTCGCAAGACCTATGTGCACCTGGTGCGTGGCGAGCTGGACGTGAATGGACAAAAGCTGACAAGCGGTGACGCTGCACTTATTGAAAATGAGGAGCGCCTGCGCCTTGCCAATGGCCGGGCTGCGGAAGTTCTGGTGTTTGACCTGGAACCTTGAGTCTGACGATTTCAAGGCTTGTGCTGATATGAACCAACGCGGCCCTGGGTCGCAATGACTGGAGTTGAAATGTTGAATCAATTGCGAAATCCTCTGGACTTGGCAGGCCGTGTGCTGATTGCCCTGCTGTTTCTGCCAGCAGGCATTCAGAAAATCAGCGGCTTTGCGGGCACCGTGGGTTATGCAGCATCGGCGGGCATGCCCATGCCCCAGGTGGCGGTGGCGGTGGGCCTGGTGATCGAGATCGTGGGCGGTCTGGCCATATTGCTGGGCTGGCACACGCGCTGCGCGGCCTTGATCCTGGGATTCTTCACGCTGATCGCCAGCTTCTTCTTCCATAACTTCTGGGGCGTGCCTGCAGAGGCCGCCATGATGCAGCAGTTGCTGTTCTGGAAGAACATCGCCGTGGTCGGGGGCCTGCTTGGTTATGCGGCTCATGGAGCAGGCGCCTGGAGCATGGACGCCCGCAAAGGCTGAAGCATGAGGCAGCACAAGCTGAAAGTGCGCAAGCGGTCATAGCTTTGATAAGCTAGCGCGCTTTCGGAAGACAAGGCCCGCCGGGTGTCAATCCGGCGGGCCTTTATTTGGCACAGATACAGGATGGTGCGGCGGATGGCCGCGCCGACGCAAGCAGGAAAGAAGAAATCATGAGCAATATCGTTGTGGTCTACCACTCCGGCTACGGCCATACCCAGCGCATGGCGCAATCCGTGGCCCAGGGCGCGGGCGCACAACTGCTGGCCATCGACGCCGATGGCAATCTGCCCGAGGGCGGCTGGGAGCAGCTGGCCGCGGCCGATGCCATCGTCTTCGGCGCGCCGACCTATATGGCCGCTCCGAGCTGGCAATTCAAGAAATTTGCCGATGCCTCGTCCAAGGCCTGGTTTGCCCAGGCCTGGAAGGACAAGCTGTTTGCCGGCTTTACCAACAGCGCGAGTGTGCAGGGCGACAAGCAGGTCACGCTCGATTATTTCTACCACCTGGCCATGCAGCATGGCGGCGTGTGGGTGGGACTGGGCCTGCTGCCTTCGAACACCAAGGCCGCCCAGCGCAACGATGTGAACTGGATGGGCAGCTTCTGCGGTGCCATGGCGCAGTCGCCCTCTGACTCATCGGCCGGCGAGATGGCCGGCGGTGATCTGGAAACCGCACGCCAGTTTGGCGAGCGCGTGGCCAAGGCCGCAGCGCGCTGGGCCAGATAAGCGTTCAGCTAAGTTGGGTGCTATCCAATTAAAAGCGGCTAGCGCTGGTTTTATAGAAGTTTCAGGGCTAAATATTTCTGAAACTTATTCAGAGCCAGCGCTAGCCGCTTAGTTTTTGATAGTAGCGCTGAGCGCCACCTTGGCGCTTCTTACTCTGCGTCTTGTTCCATCAGATGCTTTTTGATGGGGCGGGGGTGAACCAGCTCGGTGCGTGACAGGTCGGTGCCCAGCGAGTCGCGGCCGTCAAAGACGAAGCAGCCTCCGTCGTAGAACTTGCCGTCGGTCTCCTCGAAATATTTGAGGATGCCGCCTTCGAGCTGGTAGACGTTTTCGATACCTTCGTCCTGCATGAGGATGGCGGCCTTTTCGCAGCGGATGCCGCCAGTGCAATAGCTGACGACGGTCTTGCCGGCGAATTCGTCCTTGTGCTGGCGCAGTGCGGGCGGGAATTCGGTGAACTTGCCCAGGCGCCAGTCGATCGTTCCGGCAAACGCGCCTTCGTCCACTTCGTAGTCGTTGCGCGTGTCCAGCGTCACCACCTCACGGCCCTCGTCGTCATGGCCTTGCTCCAGCCAGCGGCGCAGCGTGGCCGGGCTGACCGATGGCGCACGGCCATGGGCGGGTCGAATGGCGGGATGATCCATGCGGATGATCTCGTTCTTGACCTTGATCAGCATTTTGCGAAAGGGTACGGTCTCGGACCAGCTTTCCTTGGGAGCCAGATCGGCAAATCGCGGGTCTTGTTTCAGCTGGTCCACAAAACTGCGAACGGCTTCGGCAGGGCCGGCCAGGAAAAAGTTGATGCCTTCTTCGGCCAGCAGCACCGTGCCCTTGAGGCTCAGGTCATGTGCACGCTCCAGCAGCGTCTGGCGCAGCTGGTCGGCGTCGGGCAGGGGCGTGAATTTGTAGCAGGAGATGTTGAGTATGTCGGCCACGTCGATATCCGGGGGCGGCCGCGCGGGCGCTGCATCGACAGTGATGCAGCTCAGACCGGGGCCGTCAGCTCTGCCTTGATTTTATTGGACAGCTGTGCCACTGCGAGGGATGCGGGTGCTCCGGGCATGGCCTGCAGCAGCAACTGGCGACGCATCACGGCCTCGCGCACGGCGGAGTCGACCGGAATATCGCCCCAGTGGGTCAGCTGCAGCGGCTGGCCGGACTCGGTGGTCACGAAGCGGTTGAGCACCTGCTGCAACTGGCCCGTGATGGCGCGGCCATCGCCGGGGCGTTGTGCCTGGTTGATGACCAGACGGATTTGCTGGCGCTTTTGCTGCAGGGCCAGCACCTTGATGGCGGCGTAGGCATCGGTCAGCGAAGTGGGCTCGGGCGTGGCCACGACCAGCACTTCGGTTGCCAGAGAGACGGAGAACAGCACCACATCCGAGATGCCGGCACCGGTGTCGAGCAGGATGATGTCATAGCGCGGGCGCAGCAGCTCCACCGTGCGCATGAACTGGGAACGAATCTCGGGGGTGAGGCGCGAGTACTCGATCATGCCCGAGCCTGCCAGCAGCACGGAATAACCGCCCGGCGTGGTCAGAATGGCATCTTCCAGCGTGGAGCGACCCGTGAACACATCGTGCAGCGTGACCTTGGGGTAGAGGTTGAGCACTACATCCAGATTGGCCAGGCCCAGGTCCGCGTCCAATACCAGCACGTTGAAGCCATGACGCGTCAGCGCAGCAGCCAGATTGGCCGAGACGAAAGTCTTGCCGACACCGCCTTTGCCGCTGGTGACGGCAATGATGTGGGCCTGCTTGTTGCGGCCAGGCGCCCGCAGGGCATCTTCCATGGATATATGAGCGGGCAAAGTAGGGTGAGGGGCCAAGGTGTCCATCGTCTCAAGGCGTTATGACCTGGCTTGCGGCGTCGGTGTTTACGTCTGGTGCTGTATTGTCAGAGACATTTTCCTCTAACGAAGAGGCAGTCAAAGGGCTGAAAAGCAGGCTTTTTTCCTCGGCACTCACCGTACTGTCGGGCGGATCCTCCACGCAGACGCAGTTGCGTCCCGCCGATTTGGCCAGATAGAGCTGGCGATCGGCGCGCTCGGTCCACAGTTGCGCTGTGCTGCGGATCCATTGCTGGGCGTAGACCCCGCCAATACTCACAGTGACCTTCAGCGACTGGCCGGAGGACACAGCGATGGAGTTGCTCTCGATGGCCTGGCGCAGACGCTCGGCGACCGCACGGCCCTGATGCGCAGGGCACACCGGAAGCACGATGGCAAATTCTTCGCCTCCGAAGCGCGCCAGGGTGTCCATGGGGCGAATGATTTCCGACAGGGTCTGTGCCACGGATTGCAACACCATATCGCCAGCAATATGACCGTGTTCGTCGTTGATCTGCTTGAAATGGTCGATGTCCAGCATCAGCAGCAGTGCGGTTTCTCCGGAGCGGGCCACGCGGTCGATCTCGCGCTCGATCACGGAGCGGAAATGGCGCCGGTTGGCCAGCCCCGTGAGGGGGTCGCGCAAGGACAGTGCGCACAAGCCATCAATCAGTGCTTGCAGGTAATGGGTGGGAGTGTCGGTGGGCAGACGGTTATCGCTACCGCCCGCGCGAGTCACCAGATTGTGTGCGGTGGCAAGGCGCAGATCGCGCAAAAACACGGATTGGTGGGGGGCGGATGAAGTCACGACAAACTATCAATGATGACCGTCAGTGTAGCAGCGCCCCCTAACTTTTTGTGGATGTAGGCTTTTCGTCAGCGTTGATCCTAGTCAGTTCTGTGGGGAAATTGCCAAGCGTTCGCAGAAAGTCGGCATCGGTGCGATAGAGCCTGATGGGGCTGCCTTCCTTGTGCAGCAGTCCGGCGCGTTCCAGCCTTTGCTCGGCCGGCAACTTCAATCCGACCACGTGCAGCAGACCGCCGCGCAATGCGACCAGGCGTTCCAGTCGGGCAAATGTTTCGACTCCGGTGATGTCTATGCTGTTGATGGACTGCATCAGCAGTGCCAGGTCTTTGGCCTGGGGCGTTTGCTGCAGGGCATCGGCCGCGTAGCGCTCAAGTGCCGTGGCCGTGGCGAAGTCCAGGTCTGCATCCATGCGCAGAGCCACGACTTCAGGTGCCAGAGGGGGCAATTGCCAAAGCAGGCGGCTGCGCAGGCTGCCGTCGGGATGCTCGCCGACCTCGATGATGCGTGGGTGCAGGTGGTGATAGAGGTAGTAAGCCTGGCTGAGCATGATGCCCGCGAACACACCCCAGTACATGCGTGGGGCGGTGACGATGGTCAGCACCAGCGTGGCGACGCTGATGCTGGCTTCGACCTTGGAGATCCTGAAAAGCTTGAGAATCGCGCTGGGCTTGACCAGGTTGAGTACAGCGGTGATTACGATGGCAGCTAGCGTTGCTTGCGGCACATGGTAGAGCCAGGGAATGAACCAGAGCACGACCACAACCACCAGCAAAATGGAAAAGACGTTGGCATAGCCGGTCCTGGCGCCTGCGAGCAGATTGACGGCAGAGCGTGAGAAAGATGCGCTGGTGGCAAAGCTGCCGAAGAGGCCGGCGCTGATCTTGGACAGGCCCTGGGCGATCAAATCCTGGTTTTCGTTCCAGCGCGTGCCGGCCTGCTGATGCTCGACCTGGGCGCTGGACGCGGTTTCCAGAAAGCTGACCAGGGAGATGACCAGCACAGGCATGACCAGGGCGCCGAACTGCTCCCAGTCCAGCATGCCGGGCCATTGGAAGCTGGGCAGCCCCGCAGGCAGGTGGCCGATCACGGCTCCGCCCCCATCGGCGAAGCCCGTGAGCCAGCTGATGAACCCGCTCAGACCGATGATGAAAATGGCCGAGGGAAAAGCAGGGCGCCATTTCTTGGCCAGCATCAGCAAGCCCATGCTGACCAGGCCGTAGGCGATGGATTGGATGCTGAACAGATAGATGGACGGCGAATGCCAGACGGTGGACCAGTCGGCGCGCATGCCCAGCAGGGTGGGCAACTGCGAAGCCAGAATCAGCAGCGCAGCAGCCTGGGTAAAACCTGCCAGTACCGGCGAGGTGACCAGATTGAGCAGCCAACCCGCGCGTACCACGCCCAGACTCCATTGAACGAGGCCCGACAGAATGGCCATCCATGCAGCGAGTACCACCCACTGGGCCGAGCCCGGTTCGGCCATGCCGGTCAGAGATGCGCCGATCAGCAAGGCGCTCAGTGCCGTCGGCCCCACGCCTAGGCGGGGCGACGGGCTGAAGAGGATGGCCACCGCAGCAGGAATGATGGAGGCATAGATGCCGGTAATCAGCGGCATGCCCGCCAGCGCGGCGTAAGCCACGCCCTGGGGCAGCAACATCAGGCCCACGGTCAAGCCGGCCCAGAATTCGCCGCGCAGCAGGCCGAAAGTCGGTTTGGGCCAATTAAGAAAGGGCAGCCATCGGGCCAGGGATTGCATGGAAGTCATGATTGCGGCGAACTAAATCGTCTGCAAGCTTAGTCGGGCTTTGTTGTGCAGGGATTAAAACAGGACGAGGCTGCGACCTTGGCCGAGCGGGACGCCTTGTTCCAAAGTGACTCAAGGTGTTGTCCGAACCGGGCCCGCATGGCGTCGATGGCGGCAAGGGTGTCGGCGGATGGCCGATGAGTCCGGGAGGGGGCGCCCGCCAGATCCGCGCCCTGCCACGCGACCGGGTGGGTCGTTGGCCGCTTGTGAATGATGTTCACGTTGAAATCGACTCGAAGACAGAAAAGGCGACGCCAGCTGCTATGGTTTTCAAGGCTGGCACCGTGTTTCATCCTAGCACGCTGCCCGCGCATACGCAGGGGCGTGCCAGTTTCGGGACGGGAGTGGCCATAAAAAAGAGAGGCTCATGGCCTCTCTTTACACCTTGCGGTGCGGTGCGCGCGGTGGTTGAGCCACCTGTTGTCTATCAATTGCCCAGGTTGCGAATCGCCTCGGGAGTGTACTGGCTGGGCTTGAGGTCGTCCTTGCCCAGAATCGGTGCCTTGGGGCGCTCCTGGACCAGATTCATGCTCACATAGGAGCCGGCATTCAGGTCATAGTAGAACGATGTGCCCGCATGCCATTTCTTGATGTCGTAGGCATAGTAGTAATTGATTTCACCATGCTGCCACAACTGGCCGCGTGCGTCGTAGAAGTCGCCCGAGACGGCGTGGCCGGTGTCTTCGTCGATGAACATCACACGCTTGGAGTACAGGTGACGGAAGCCGGGCTTGAGCTTGCCCTCCAGCACCCAGACGCGGCGCAGTTCATAGCGGGTGTAGGCCGGGTTGGGGTGACCTGGCTTGAGCAGATCGGCGTATTTCATCTGCTGGTTGATGCGGAAGGTGTTCGCAGGAATGAACATCTCGCGCTTGCCGTGCATGGTCCACTCGTAGCGCTCGGAGCCGCCGTTGAACAGGCGCTCGGAGTCGATGGTCGCCTTGCCGCTGGTGCCGGGGGAGGGTTGGTCATAGCCGAACTCGGGCAGTTGCCGCACGCGGCGTGTGCCAGGATCGTAATTCCAGGCCAGGCGCTTGTCCGTGCCAAAGTTCATGGGCTCGATGGACAGAATCACGCCGCCTTTTTCGCGTTCGGGCAGGATTGAAAAATTGGTCACATAGGCGTATTTGCCTTCGTTGGGCTTGCCCAGATTTTCCTTGGAGTCATAACGACTGAGCTGGATATAGCTGGTGCGGCCCCAGGCGATATCGCCGCTTGCGCCCACCAGTGCCATGTCGCGTTCCACCTCTTCGGTGCTGGCGCGGCTGGGCATGAGGTTGTTCCAGAGCAGTTCCAGGCCGGTCTTGGGAATGGGGAAGGGCAGCGCGCCCATGAAGCCCTTGACCCCATTGCCGTCGTTGACTACCTCGGCCTCCAGTGCATTGCGCTTGATGACGGCGCAGATATCGTCGTCATAACGGAAGTCGCGGTGGCCCGGATAGACGGGAATGCGCATGGTGGTGGGGAACTTGCTCAGTAGTGCCTTCTGGCCGGCACTGAGCTTGTCGCCATATTGCGCCATATTGGCGGCCGTGATTTCGAACAGCGGCTTTTCGTTGGCGTAGATATCGGGCTGGAACTGTCCCACAGACTTGGTGAACTTCACGCCGGGCGGAACGCCGAGGATCTTGCCCGTGAATGGCGGGATGCTGCCGTCGGCATTGCCGGCTTTGATGGCGCCGGTGCAGGTCAGCTCCTTGCCCAGCTTGTCGGCTTCCGCGGCGGGAACCTTGGCACAGGCGGCACCTGCGCTCAGCAAACCTATGCACAGCATCAGTGCTGTGCTCATCGTCTTGTGTTGCATTGCTCTTGTTTTCCTAGTGAAAAAACCTTGCAGGCCGTTGCCTGTGAGCATTCATTCTTCAGATATTTGTCATGACATGAATCGTCTGTTGGGACTAATCGACAGCATTCGAGGCAAGCTCAGGACGCAAAAAAGGCAGCGCCGTTGCCGACGCTGCCTTGGGCGGGATCAAAAATGACTAGGTATTAACGCGAGCCGTTCAGATCCATTTCCGAGTATTTGACGATCTTGGTGCCCTTGACCCATTTGTAGCCAAACCAGATGGCCAGGAAGAGAGGCAGGCCGATGTAGGTGGCGATGGCACCGACCCAGTCGATCTGGTCCTTGATCAGATTCTCGTAGTTCTGGCCCAGGGTGATGATCAGGCACAGCACAAAGGCGAAGATGGGGCCGAAGGGGAAGGCCGCTGCCTTGTAGGGCAGCTGGTTCATATCGTAGTTCTGCACTTCGCAGCCCTTGCGGAAACGGTAGTGGCTGATGGCAATGCCCAGCCAGGCGACGAAGCCGCACATGCCGGACAGATTCAGCAGCCAGATGTAGACCACTTCGGGGCTGAAGATATTGGTCAGAAAGCACAGGGCGGCAATCACGGTGGTGGCGATCAATGCCAGCACGGGCACGCCACGCGTGTTGACCTGGGCGAACACCTTGGGCGCCATGCCTTGCTTGGCCAGCGCATACAGCATGCGGGTGGATGCATACATGCCGGAGTTGCCGGCCGACAGCACGGAGGTCAGCACCACGGCATTCATCACGGCGGCGGCGCCCAGCAGGCCGGCACGCTCGAACACCAGTGTGAAGGGGCTGACGGCGATATCGCCCAGATCGTTGCGCAGCAGCTTGGGATCGGTATAGGGAATCAGCAGACCGATGATGAGGATGGCAAAGACGTAGAACAGCAAAATGCGCCAGAACACCTTGCGCACGGCCTTGGGCACGTTCTTGGCGGGATCTTCGGACTCGCCGGCGGCGATGCCGATCAGCTCCGTGCCCTGGAAGGAAAAGCCCACCACCATGGCCACGCCGATCAAGGCTGCAAAACCACCAGCAAACGGCGCGTCGCCTGTGCTCAGGTTGGCGATATTGCCCCAGATACCGTCAGGCGCGCCACCTTGCAAAATACCGAAGATCATCAGCACGC
Source organism: Comamonas thiooxydans (assembly GCF_002157685.2). Lineage (NCBI taxonomy): Bacteria > Pseudomonadati > Pseudomonadota > Betaproteobacteria > Burkholderiales > Comamonadaceae > Comamonas > Comamonas thiooxydans. The sequence continues at coordinate 3,142,976 of NZ_AP026738.1, read as the reverse complement.
CGATGGCGATGAAGACCAGCACCGTTGTGACCTTGATGGCAGCAAACCAGAACTCGGACTCGCCAAAGCCCCTGGCGGACAGTGCATTCAGGCCGAACATCAGCGCCAGAAACAATGCACTCCACAGCACGCCGTTGGTGCCCGGGAACCAGTACGCCATCACCAACTGGGCCGCAACCAGGTCCACGGCGATGGTCACGGCCCAGTTGTACCAGTAGTTCCAGCCCAGCGCGAAGCCGAAACCTTCGTCCACGTACTTGGCGCCATAAGTGGCGAAAGAGCCGGAGACGGGCATGTGTGCGGCCATCTCGCCCAGACTGGTCATCAGGAAATAGACCATCAGGCCCACGATCATGTAGGCCAGCAAGGCGCCGCCTGGGCCTGCTTGCGAGATGGTTGCGCCGGAGGCGACAAAAAGGCCGGTGCCGATGGAGCCGCCGATGGCGATCATCGACATATGTCGGGCCTTGAGGGAACGGTGCAACTGGCCGGTTGCTGCGGTGGATTCGCTGTCGCTCATGAATACGAGGTTTTCTGGCAGGCCATGACAGGGGTAGACAGGCTGGCTAAGGCCGTTGTCATGGCTTGCATTATTGTGGTTCTGCACGGCCGTCCCTGGGGTAACAACGCGGCGTGCGCGATCGGCGATGACACGCATTGCCGTTCAGTGGGTGCAGATTGTGAGCGATTTATGGCGGGTGCGCGCGCTTCGGGTTGTCATGAAGTACGGGGAATCGGCCGAGCTTTTTGCCAAGTATTTGTTTTGTATGGATTTATGCGCTGCTGCCGATGCGGCCGCTTGTGGGTGGCATGTGCTCTGCATCGACCTGAGGCGCGCAGATGGTGGCGAGGATGCAACGGATTGAGGCAAGGCGCGGTCCGGGAACGCTTTCATTTTTGAATTCAGTTCAAGAGAATTTGGTGAATAAATGGCTCCATCCGCAAAGATGGAGCGGGCATGCTGGTGTCGGCCTATGCCTTGGGTGTCATGCGGGGAGCTCGTTTCATGACGCTGCTGTTCACCTTGGGCAATCTATCGGCGGTGTGCCTGCGGCGACCTGGATCGGCCAGTAGGTGGACTGGCATCTAGCCTTTGGCGGCACGGCCGTTCAGGGCCTGATCACCATTGCCGCGCGGCCCCAGGGCGATCCGCGAACACGCCCCGACGTGCGCCGCGAGCGGAAGGTGCTGGCCTGCCCCGAAGTGCTGCTGTCGGTGCTGGGGGCCGGTGCCATGTCTGCGCTCCAAACCTGTGTGGCGCCTGTGCTGGCCGAGATCACGCATGCCAGTCCCGGCTTCGTGGCCTTCGCTCTGGTACTGATCGGCATAGGTTTCACATTGGCCGATTGGTCGCTGGACGGTGCTACCAAGATCATTTTGGCGTTGCTGGCCATCGTCACGGCCCTGCTGCCGCTGCTCATGACCACGCACCCGGCGCAGCCATCGGTCTGGTGGTCTGGGCGCGGCGGCCTTTGGCCTCGTGCTGCCCGTGCAGATGCGGGTCATGCAGGCTGCGGGCTTCATCGGTCAATGTGGGGCATTCAATCAGGGCAATGCGGTGGGTGCTGCCTCTCTGCGCGGTGTCGGCTTGCCGCTTACCAGCGCGCCTGCTCCAGCAGCATCTGGGCCAGCGCCTTGACCTTGGGCGAGGCATGGCGGGTGCGGGGGTAGACCAGGGACAGTTCGCGGCTGCGGCCTTCGAGTTGCGTCAGCACGGGGATGAGCCGTGCGCTGGCAATATGCTCACGCACGGCAAACTCCATGACCTGGGCCACACCCAGACCGGCCAGCGAGCCTTCGATCAAAGGATCGCCGCTGTCGAAACTGATGGACTGCGGAGGCATCCAGTCCAGCGGTTCTTCGTCTTCGGCCTTGAATTGCCAGGGCACCTGAAACCCTTGGTAGTGGTTGTAGACCGAGAGGCAGCGGTGCCGGGCCAGCTCTTGCAGCGTACGCGGTGCGCCATGGGCTTGCAGATAGCTGGGGGCGACCACGGTCACCCAGCGCAGCGGCGGCAGGCTGCGTGCAATCATGCGGCTGTCGGCCAGAGGGCCTATGCGCACGGCAGCGTCAAAACCTTCGTCCACCATGTCCACCACCCGGTCGGTAAAGCTGGCGTCGATCTGCAGATCCGGGTAGCGGTCCATCAGCGGCCCCAGCAACGGCGTGAGCACTACCCGTCCCAGCACCGAGGGCGCGGTCATGCGCAGCACGCCACTGGGTTCGCAGCGCCGGTCCAGCATCAGCCGGCGCGCTTCATCAAGCCCGGCAATCAGCGCGGCGCTGCGGTCCACCAGGGTGCAGCCATCAGGCGTGAGCGAGACATTGCGCGTATTGCGATGCAGCAGCCGGGTGCCCAGGTCGGCTTCCAGCTGGGCAATCGCCCGTGAGATGCGGGACTGCGTGGTTCCCAGGCTGTGCGCGGCCTGCGTGAAGCTCTTGCACTCGGCCACCTTGACCAGCATGTGTACGGCGTTCAGATCCATGGTGATCAGGCTTGATTGATGCGTATATGCATAAGTTAAACATGATTTTCATATTTATCTACATCCTTGAATTAAATACGATGCCTGCCTGACCGGTCATTCACGCTGTACCTGCAATGCAGCACGCTTTGGAGCACTCACGCCCGCCGCGGCGGCGAGGCGAGCAGCCGCTCCTTTTCGAGAATGAGGACCGATGTGATGGATCAAGAGAAAGACAAGTTGCCAGCCCTGCCCAGTCTGCGCTATCCGCGTGCCGCGCTGGCCCTGTTGTCGCTGGCGCAGCTGATGATTGCGCTGGATGCGACGATCGTGTTTGTGGCGCTGGACGCCATGGGCATGCATCTGCAGCTGCCTGCGCACCATCTGCAATGGGTGATCAGTGGCTATAGCGTGGCTTTCGGCGGCTGTCTGCTGCTGGGCGGGCGCTGCGCCGATCTGCTGGGCCAGCGCCGCATGTATATAGCAGCCATGGCCTTGTTCGGACTGGCGTCGCTGGCCGGCGGCTTTGCCACGGAGGCCTGGCTGCTGATCGCGGCGCGTGCGGCGCAGGGCGTTGGGGCGGCACTGCTGTTCCCGGCCACGCTGGCCATGATCAACACCTTGTATCGCCCCGGTGCCGAGCGCAATCGGGCGCTGGCCGTGTGGAGCATGGCAAGTGCCGCAGGGCTGGCGGCGGGGGCCTTGCTGGGCGGTGTGCTGACCCAGTTGCTGGGGTGGAACTGGGTGCTGTGGGTGCTGGTTCCGGTTGCCTGGCCTTGCGCGCTGGCGGCACTGCGCTATCTGCCCGCCATGCCCAGCGTGCCGCGTCATCAGCGCCGCTTTGATGTGGCCGGTTGCATCAGCGTGACGCTGGGCAGTTGTCTGCTGGTCACGGCCCTGGTGCAAGGTCCGCAATGGGGCTGGCTGGACGGGCGCACCCTGGCCGTGATGCTGGCGGCCTTGCTGGCGCTGGCGACATTTCTAGCCATTGAAAGACAGGTGGCCGCGCCGCTGATGCCGCTGACCATGCTGAGGATGCGCGGACTGCAGCACGCCATGCTGCTGACACTGCTGTTCATGAGCTGCTATGGCGTGCAGTACTACTTCCTGGGTCTGTACTTTCAGCAGGTGCTGGGCTGGAGCCCGTTGCAGGCCGGGCTGGCCTTTGTGCTGCCCACCATTGTCTGCACCGTCGGTATTCGCTGGGCCGAACGAGGTCTGGCGCGTCACAGCGCCCGCATTGTGCTGATGGCCGGCTGGACGGCCGGCCTGGCGGGCCTGGTCTGGACCGCCGCCCTGCTGCCGTTGGCCGGCAATTACTGGTGGCTGGTGCCGGGCTTCATCGTGATGAGCATAGGCCAGGGCGCCAGCTGGACCGGAATGTGGGTATTGGTGGGCGAGGGCATCGAGCCGCTGCAGCAGGGGGTGGCCTCCGGTGTGGCTGCCACGGCCCAGCAGGTGGGGGCGGCACTGGGGCTGGCCGTGCTGGTGATGGTGGCAGCTCGGCCTGTGGCGCAGTTGCAGGCCACAGGCTCTGCAAGTGCCCAGGCTCTGCAGCAGGCCAATGCCCAGGGTCTGCAGAATGCGGAATGGGGCACGGCGCTGATTGCCCTGCTGGCCGTGCTGGTGTGCGCGGCCATGGGGCGCAGGCCGCCGGTTCAGGTGCTGAAGCCTCAGGCTGGCTGAGTTGATTTGATATGAAATAGCTGCCAACGCTTATGTATAAAGCGTTAGCAGCTATTGTTTTGATGATTTCTGGCTTAGCTCAGCAGCAATGCATCATCGGCCAGCTTCTCGCCACGTACTTTCTCGAACATATGCAGCAGGTCGGGCACATCCATTTTGGAGCGTTCTTCGCCGCTGACGTCCAGCACCACATTGCCCTGGTGCAGCATGACGGTACGCGTGCCCACGTCCAGAGCCTGGCGCATGCTGTGCGTGACCATCATGGTGGTGAGATTGGCTTCCTGCACGATGCGTGCGGTCAGTTGCAGCACAAAGTCCGCGGTGCGCGGGTCAAGAGCGGCCGTGTGTTCGTCCAGCAGCAGAATGCGTGAAGGCTGCAGCGCTGCCATCAGCAGGCTCACGGCCTGGCGCTGTCCGCCAGAGAGCAGGCCGATACGGTCGGTCAGGCGATTTTCCAGACCCAGGCCCAGCGTGGCCAGGCGGTCGCGGTACAGCTCGCGATTGCTGGCCTTGACTGCCTTGGACAGGCCGCGGAGATTGCCGCGTTCGTGAGCCAGCGCCATGTTCTCTTCGATGGAAAGGTCTTCACAGGTGCCGGCCATGGGGTCCTGAAACACGCGGGCCACCTGCTTGGAGCGGGACCATACCGGCATGCGCGTCATGTCGATGCCGGCAATTTCGATCTTGCCCTTGTCCACGCTCTGGTCGCCCGAGACGCAGTTCAGAAATGTGGACTTGCCTGCGCCGTTGGAGCCGATGACGGTCACAAACTGACCGTCGGGGATGGACAGCGACAGGCCGCGCAGGGCGCGGGTTTCGATCGGCGTGCCGGGATTGAAGGTGAGTTCGAGGTTTTGTGCGTTCAGCATGGTGTTCTCCGCCGTCCTTCTTCTTACTTGCGCTTGCTCAGCTTTTTCTTGATTTGCGGAATCACCAGTGCGATGGTCACCAGCACTGCCGTCACCAGATTCAAGTCCTGTGCCTTGAGGCCGATGGCATCGATATTGAGGGCCGCTGCGATGAAGAAGCGGTAGACCACGGCGCCAAGCACCACGGCCAGCGTGGCCCAGATGATCTTGCGCGAGGGCAGGATGGTCTCGCCCACGATCACGGCCGCCAGACCGATGACGATGGTGCCGATGCCCATGGAGATGTCGGAGCCGCCCTGCGTCTGCACGAACAGCGCTCCGGCCAGGCCGACCAGGCCGTTGGAAATTGCCATGCCCAGCAGAATCATGGCGCCGGTGTTGACGCCCTGAGCGCGGGCCATGCGGGCGTTGGAGCCCGTGGAGCGGATGGCCAGACCGCGTTCGGTGGCAAAGAACCAGTCCAGAGCCAGCTTGGCCACGATGACGAAGCCCAGCATGATCAGCGGACGCATCACATAGTCTTCAATGTTCGCCGGCTGCAGCATGGTGAACAGTGTGGGCTCGTTGATCAGCGGCACATTGGGGCCGCCCATGATGCGCAGGTTGACCGAGTACAGGCCGATCATCATCAGGATGGAAGCCAGCAGGTCCATGATCTTGAGCTTGACGTTGAGCCAGCCTGTGATGAAGCCGGCCACGGCTCCGGCTGCCGTGCCGGCCAGCGTGGCCAGCCAGGGGTTGGTGCCCGTGGAAATCAGAATGGCGCACACCGCACCGCCAAGGGGGAAGCTGCCGTCGACCGTCAGATCGGGGAAACGCAGCAAGCGAAAGGAGATGAAGACGCCCAGCGCCACCAGGCTGAATATCAGGCCAATTTCAATGGCACCGAGGATGGAAAATAGAGACATAGAGAGAGCGACAGGCGCGGCAAACGTCTAAAAAAATCGGCAGGGCCATGTTGCCACGGCACCTGCCGCTGTGCTGGCACCGCCTGAGAGCGGCGGTGCTGGCGACAGGGAGTGGGATTACTTGACCACGGTCGCGGCGGACTTGATCAGCGCGTCGGACAGCTTCACGCCTTGCTTTTCAGCCGCAGCGGGATTCACGAACAGCTCCATCTTGGTAGAGACTTCGGGCTTGATGTCGCCAGGCTTTTCGCCCTTGAGAATGCGCACAACCATGCGGCCTGTCTGTTCGCCCAGATCGCGGTAGTTGATGCCGTAGGCAGCCACAGCGCCGCGCTTGACGGAGTCGGTGTCAGAAGCCACCAGAGGAATCTTGGCGTCCTGGCCCACCTTGACCAGCGATTCGTAGGCCGACACCACGTTGTTGTCTGTGTTGGTGTAGATCACGTCCACCTTGCCCACCAGCGAGCGAGCGGCGCTGGAGACGTCCACCGAGCGGGGAGCCGCAGCCGTTACCAGAGTCCAGCCCATCTTGGGCAGCAGGGCCTGAAGTTCCTTCACGACTACGGCGGAGTTGGCTTCACCGGGGTTGTAGACCATGCCGATGCGCTTGGCATTGGGCACGACCTGCTTGACCAGATCCATTTGCTTGTCCAGGGCCAGCAGGTCGGAAACGCCGGTCACATTGTTCTTGGAGGGTTCCCAGCTGGCGACCAGCTTGGCGGCAACGGGGTCGGTCACGGCAGAGAACACGACGGGCACGGTCTTGGTCGACGCGATCACGGCCTGCGCGGAAGGAGTGGCAATGGCGACGATGGCATCGGGCTTGTCACCCACGAACTTGCGCGCGATCTGGGCGGCCGTACCGGTATTGCCCTGTGCACTCTGGTATTGCCACTTCAGGGACTTGCCGTCTTCGTAGCCGGCTGCCTTCAGGGCGTCCTTGACGCCGTCGCGCACCGCATCCAGGGCGGGGTGTTCAACAATGGCGGTCACGGCCACGGACTTGGTGTCGGCGGCATAGGCACCCGACATGGCGGAAATTGCCAGGGCCAGTGCGCCCATGCGGGCCAAGGACAGCTGCTTCATGTGTATCTCCAGCGTTTGTTGTGTGTTGCAGGTGAATTAAGACGGCAGTGCGTGATGCGCGTCGCCTCGCGGCAAAGTCTACTGCACCGATCTGGCTGTCTTCGCGATTGAGATAACCTTGTTTATCCCTATACGATGATTGCGAAAAAATGGCATGAAAGCTGCGCAAAGCGCTAATTGGCAGGAGTTAGTGTGTGTGGAAGCCGGGCAATGGCGCGCAATATTGCGTTGAGTGAGGCCCGATTTCGGTTTTGCGCCGCATTTTTCCTGCGCCTTATGCGATATGAGCAGGCATATTGATGCAATTGCCTGTTTTTTGAAAATTGCCCTTTCTGCGCTGGCAAGCGATCTTCATTGAGTGATTCGCGGCGATTGCGGTGGCATGCGTTTTTTCTGTGATGCTGCAAATTTGTGGGCATTTGGCAGCCTGCGTTGCTAAAAACATTCAGTCCATGAAAAAAGCCTGCGCAGCAGTGGCTGGCGCAGGCTTTGTGGCGCAGCATCCGGAGCAGTTGCCGCCGCCGAATGCAATCGTGGACGGATTACATACCTGAGTAGTTGGGGCCGCCGCCGCCTTCGGGTGTCACCCAGACGATGTTCTGTGTCGGGTCCTTGATGTCGCAGGTCTTGCAGTGCACGCAGTTCTGTGCGTTGATCTGCAGGCGCTGCTTGCCGGCATTGACTTCGTCCTCCACGAATTCGTAGACGCCTGCGGGGCAGTAGCGCTGCTCGGGACCGGCGAACTTGGTCAGGTTCACGTCGACGGGAACGCTGGCGTCCTTGAGCGTCAGGTGAGCTGGTTGGTTCTCTGCATGATTGGTGCTGCTGATGAACACGCTGGAGAGGCGGTCGAAGGTCAGCTTGCCGTCGGGCCTGGGGTACTCGATGGGCGCGCAATCGGCTGCAGGCTTCAGATAGGCATGGTCGGGTTTGTTGCGATGCAGTGTCCAGGGGATGTTGCCGCGCAGCACGAACTGCTCCAGGCCGTTCATCACTGTGGCCGTAGTCAGACCCTTCTTGAACCAGGCCTTGAAGTTGCGCGCCTTCCACAGCTCCTCATAGAGCCAGCTGTTCTCGAACGCATAGGTATAGGCCGTCAACTCATCGCCCTGGCGACCGGCGACGATGGCGGCGTAGGCAGCTTCGGCGGCCAGCATGCCGGTCTTGATCGCGGCATGGCTGCCCTTGATGCGGCTGACGTTGAGGAAGCCGGCTTCGCAGCCCACCAGCGCGCCGCCGGGGAAGACAAAGCGGGGCAGGCTGGAGATGCCGCCAGCCGTGATGGCACGGGCACCGTAGCTGATGCGCTTGGCGGGCTTGATGCCGTTGGCTTCGTCGCCTTCCAGGTAGTAGCGGATATTGGGATGGGTCTTCCAGCGCTGCATCTCCTCGAATGGAGACAGATAGGGGTTGGAATAGTCCAGACCGGTGATGAAGCCCAGCGTGACCAGATTGTCTTCCAGGTGATAGAGGAAGGCTCCGCCGTAGGTGTCGCTCTTCATGGGCCAGCCTGCGGTGTGCAGCACCATGCCGGGTTTGTGACGCTTGGGGTCGATCTCCCAGAGTTCCTTGATGCCCAGACCGTAAGTCTGCGGGTCGCGGTTGGCGTCCAGGGAGTACTTGGCGATGATCTGCTTGCCGAGGTGGCCGCGCGCACCCTCGGCAAAGATGGTGTACTTGCCGTGCAGTTCCATGCCCAGTTGGAAGTCGCCCGTGGGCTCGCCTTCCTTGCTGATGCCCATATTGCCGGTGGCTACGCCCTTGACGGAGCCGTCTTCGTTGTAGAGCACTTCGGCGGCCGTGAAGCCAGGGAAGATTTCCACGCCCAGGGCTTCGGCCTGTTCCGCCAGCCATTTGGTGACAAAGCCCAGGCGAACAATGTAGTTGCCTTCGTTATGGAAGCACTTGGGCAGCAGCCAGTTGGGCGTGCGCAAGGAACTCTTCTCGCCAAGGAAGACCATGGCGTCTTCGGTCACCGGCTGGTTCAGGGGAGCCCCCTTTTCCTTCCAGTCGGGGATCAACTCGGTCAGCGCGCGAGGATCCATGATTGCGCCAGACAGCGTGTGCGCGCCGGGCTCGGAGCCTTTTTCCAGCACGACTACGGAGACATCCTGACCTTTTTCGGCCGCCAGCTGCTTGAGGCGAATGGCAGTGGCTAGGCCACCGGGGCCACCGCCCACCACCACCACGTCATATTCCATGGCCTCTCGCGGGCCGTACTGGGCCAGGATCTCTTCGTTTGTCATCGGGAAAGTCTCGCTTGATATTGGATTGGGAAAACTGGCGTGCGCGGCCTTGGCAGGTGCGTCTGCAAAAACCGCGATGCGGGCGATTCTATGCTGACAGCCCGGCACGACCGTGCAGATTTGGCGACAGCGCATCAATCGGTGTTGCGGCAAAGTCCATAGGCTAGTGATCGCCCCAGGGCGTGCCATCCCTCAAAGAAACTAGAACAAGGTGATGATGCAGTTGCAAACCTTGTTCAATCAGGAGACATACCGGCATGAAAATCGAGCTGCCCGAGCTGAAGAAGCAGGTCTATGAAACGCGCTTTCCCATACGCTGGGGCGATATGGATGCCATGGGGCATGTCAACAACGCCCAGTACTTTCGCTACCTGGAAACTGCCCGTATCGACTGGATGCATGGCATGGGCCTGAATCCGGACCCTGCGGGGCAAGGGCCGGTCATCGTCAACGCCTTCTGCAATTTCTATCAGCAGCTTGCGTATCCGGACGAGGTGCTGCTCAAGATGTTTGTCAGCGATCCCGCGCGCACCACCTTTGAGACCTGGGCCACCATGGAGCGTGTGGCACAGCCGGGAGTCATTTGTGCAGCCGGCGGAGGCACCGTGATCTGGGTGGATTTTCCCCGGCAGAAAGCCGCTGCGCTGCCGGACTGGATACGTTCAGCAGTAACTGCCTGAGTCATGTTCGGAATTCCGTACATCAATCCGGATGGCGTCCGGAAATCCGATTGTGGTTATGCGGAAAAGTATTTTGAATATAAGCAAATCAAAGACTTGGACGTGATTTTTTGACTGGCACGGTATGTGCTTAAAGGACGGCACGCCGCTTCACTGCGGCTGACCAAGTGAGACTGGGGCTGGACCTTGCTGACGAAACCTCGGTTGCGTCGGCGGTCCGTCTCGGTTTGTTGTCGCTGCCAGAACCCGGTGCCTGCATGGCCTAGAGTCAGGCAGCGGCTCAAACAACGCATACCAAGATTCCAAGAAATGAAATCCAACCGCCTGACCATCATGGTTCTGCTGGCCATGGTTCTGGGTGTGGTTGTGGGCTATCTCGTCCACGCCAACGCCGCGACACCGGAGACAGCCAAAGACATTGCCGGCTATTTCGGCATTCTCACCGACGTATTTCTGCGCATGATCAAGATGATCATCGCGCCCCTGGTGTTTGCCACGCTGGTGGCGGGGCTGGCCAATATGGGCGATGCCGGCTCTGTGGGCCGAGTGGGTGGTCGTGCGCTGGGCTGGTTTATCGCGGCATCGTTCTGCTCGCTGTTTCTGGGGCTGGTTTTTGCCAATGTGTTGCAGCCCGGCCATGGCCTGACGGTGGAGCTTCCCACCAATGCCGAGAGCCTGGGTCTGAAGACCGGTGCGCTGAATTTCAAGGATTTCATCACCCATGTCTTCCCCAAGAACATCTTCGAGGCCATGGCCACCAATGAGGTGTTGCAGATCCTTGTGTTTGCGCTGTTCTTCGGTATCGCTCTGGGCTACCTGAACCATCAGAAAAAGCACATGCTGGTTGATCTGATGGAAGAGACCTCGCATGTAATGCTGCGCGTGACCGAATATGTGATGCGCTTTGCACCCGTGGGCGTGTTCGGCTCTGTCGCCGGCACCATTGCCACCCATGGCTTGGGCATGCTGCTGGTGTTCGGCAAGTTCCTGTTGGGCTTCTATATTGCGCTGGCCGCGCTGTGGGTGCTGCTCATCGGCGCCGGCTATCTGGTGCTGGGCAAGGATGTCTTCCGCCTTCTGTCGCTGATTCGCGGTCCGGTACTGGTGGGCTTTTTCACGGCCAGCAGCGAATCCACGCTGCCCAAGCTCATGGAGCAGCTGGAAAAATTCGGCATCAAGCCGCGTATCACAGGCTTTGTGCTGCCTCTGGGTTACTCGTTCAACCTCGATGGCTCCATGATCTACACCACCTTCCTGGCCATCTTCATCTCTCAGGCCTACGGCATCGAGATGACATTGACTGCTCAGCTGACCATGCTGCTGGTGCTGATGATCTCCAGCAAGGGCATTGCCGGCGTGCCTCGTGCCTCGCTGGTGGTGGTGGCCGCCGTGCTGCCCATGTTCGGTTTGCCGGAAGCGGGCATCCTGCTGATTCTGGGCATCGACCACTTCCTGGACATGGGCCGTACATTGACCAATGTGCTGGGTAACGCCATTGCCACGGCCGTGGTTGCCAAATGGGAAGGCAACGAAGAGCCGGAGTCGTGCGCAGATCTGGCTGTCGAGCCACAGCTGATGCCCGAGCCCATTCGCGTTCGAGCCTGATCTTCCCGTTGCCCGGATTCCTGTCCCCTGCGGTGCCGGGCGCTGCTACCATGGTTCGCACCATGTTAGCTTTCCTGCCCCCGCGCCTGCGTGCTGTTTTGCTGATCCTGCTCTGGCTGGCTGCAAGCAGCCTGGGCGGCTGGCTGGGCTATCAGGGCTTCGTCAAGATCGGTCTCGAGACCGTCGTGGCTGCCGGCAACAACCGCCTCGATCTCTATGCTGCCAGCCTGCGGCGCGAGATCGAGAAATTTGCCTTTCTGCCCGATGTCGTGGCCTTGCAGCCCGAGATCCTGTCGCTGCTGCAATCGCCGGGCGACGAAAGACTGCAGTCTCGCGCCAATCTCTATCTGGAGGAGCTGAGCCGTCGTGCGGGCACCCTCAGCGTCTACATGCTCGATCACGACGGTCATGTGCTGGCTGCCAGCAATTGGCGCCGCGCCGACAGTTTTGTGGGCGAGAGTCTCGGTTTCAGGCCCTATGTCCAGCAGGCATTGCGAGAAGGGCGCGGGCGCTACTTCGGCGTGGGCACCACTCGCGGCGAGCCCGGCTATTACCTGACCACTACCTTGGGGCAGGGCGAGATGCATGGCGTGGTGGTGGTCAAGGTCGGGCTGGCGCAGCTCGAGCAATCCTGGGCCAGTGCGGAGTCTCCGGTACTGGTCAGCGATGAAAATACCGTGGTCATTCTCAGCAACATGCCTGCCTGGCGCTTTGCCACCTTGCTGCCGTTGGATGAGGCAAGACGTGCCGAGCTGGAAGCTTCGCAGAAATACAACCGCCTGAGCCTGCGGCCTCTGGGGTGGCGTGGCATGAGCAGTGGCAGTGTCACGGGCGTCAGGCAGGTGAGCATTCCCGATGTCAAGGACGCTGCGGCAGACCAGAGCGCTGGCCGCTTTCTGGCCCAGTCCAGACCTATGGCCGGCACACCCTGGCAGATTACCGTGCTTTCCCCCTTGAGCGTTGCATTGCAGTTGGCGGCCAGTCGCGCCTGGGTGACGGGGGCGTTGATTGCGTTGATGCTTTTGCTGGGAGCTTTGCTGTATCAGCGGCGCAGACATGTGCGTGAGCAACTGGCGGCCCAGCAGGCGCTGAAACAAGCCAACGAGGTGCTGGAAAACAAGGTGCAGCAGCGCACGGCCGATCTGCAGAGTGCCAATGTGGCGCTGCAGCAGGAGGTGATGGAGCGCATGCAGGCCGAGACCACGCTGCGCGCGGCGCAGGACGAGTTGGTACAGGCAGGCAAACTAGCCGTCATCGGTCAGCTTTCCACGGAAGTGGCCCATGAGTTGAATCAGCCCCTGGCGGCCTTGCGGGCGCTGGCCGGCAACAGTCAGCGCTTTCTGGAACGCGGTCAGAGCGAGATGGTGCAAAGCAATCTGCAGCGCATGGCCGAGCTGACCGAGCGTATGGGGCGTATTACCGGGCAGTTGCGCAACTTTGCCCGCAAGTCCGCCGGCCAGCCCGAGCCGGTTGAACTGGCCAAGGTGGTCGATGGCGCTCTGTCCCTCATGGAGCCGCGTATTGCCCAAAGCGGCGTCATGGTCGTGCGACAGCCCTCGGATCTTGAGTTGAGCGCCTGGTGCGATGCCAATCGCGTACAGCAGGTGTTGATCAATCTGTTGAGCAACGCGCTGGACGCTGTGCAGGGCGGCAACACGCGGTGCGTGGAAATTGCCTGCAACCGTTCCGGTGCCTGGGCGCAGATCACGGTGCGCGACCATGGTCCGGGACTCAGCGATCAGGCGCAAGCGCGACTGTTTGAGCCTTTTTTCACGACCAAGCCCGAGGGACTGGGCCTGGGTCTGGGCCTACCTTTGTCGGCCGAGATCGCCCAGGCCGCAGGCGGCAGCCTGACGGGCGGCAACCATCCGGAAGGCGGGGCCATCTTCACGCTGAGCCTGCCCTTGGTGGATACTCGGCCGCTGTCCTGATTGCCTGCAGCCCATGAACCCTTCCCTCAAAGTCCTGATCGTTGAAGACGATGCCGATGTCGCCATGGCCTGCGAGCAGACCATGCGCCTCGAAGGTCTGGACTGCATCTGCGTGAGCAGTGCCGAGCAGGCGCAAAAGCACCTGTCCCCGGATTTTGCCGGCATCGTGGTCAGCGACATCCGCTTGCCGCAGATGAGCGGCCTTGGGCTGCTGGCCGCCGTCCGCGTGCTGGACGCCGAACTGCCCGTGATTCTCATTACCGGGCATGGCGATATCTCCATGGCCGTGCAGGCCATGAAGGATGGTGCGGCCGATTTTCTGGAAAAGCCGTTTGCGCCCGAGCGCCTTGTGGAAGCCGTGCGCCGTGCGCTGGAGCGCCGTCGCCTGGTGCTGGAGGTGCGCAGCCTGCGCCAGCAGCTACAAAGTCGGGATGTGTTGCAGCACCAGTTGCTGGGGCGCTCGCTGCCCATGCAGCAGCTGCGCAGCACATTGCAAAGCCTGGCGGCCAGCGAGGCTGATGTGCTGATCTGGGGGGAAACGGGCACCGGCAAGGAAAGAGTCGCGCGCAGCCTGCATGAATCCAGCCGGCGCAAGAGCGGCAATTTTGTCGCCATCAACTGCGGCGGCCTGCCGGAGACGCTGTTTGACAGCGAAATGTTCGGCAGCGAGGCCGGGGCCTTTACCGGCGCGGGCAAGAAGCGCATCGGCAAGATCGAACATGCCAGCGGCGGCACCTTGTTTCTCGACGAGATCGAAAGCATGCCCCTGCCCATGCAGGCCAAGCTGCTGCGCGTGCTGCAGGAAAGAGTGCTGGAGCGTCTGGGCTCGAACACGCTCATTGCCGTCGACTGCCGTGTGATTGCTGCAACCAAGGTCGATTTGCTGGAACTCAGCCGTCAGGGCCTGTTTCGCTCCGATCTCTACTATCGTCTCAATGTGGTCGCCGTGAACCTGCCCCCGCTGCGCGAGCGCCGCGAGGATGTTGCACTGCTGTTCGAGCATTTCGCGTTGCAGGCCGCCGCCCGCCACCAGCGGCCCGTGGCAGAGCTGACGCCGCAGCGTCTGCAGGCGCTGCTTGCCCACGACTGGCCAGGCAATGTGCGCGAGCTACGCAACACGGCCGAGCGCATCACGCTGGGGCTGGATGCCGGCCTGTCCCCACCCGGTACGGCGCCCGAGGCAGCGGCTTCGTTGGCGGCAACCATGGAGTCCATAGAGCGTTCCCTGATTTCCGAAGCCTTGCGCAACAACGAAGGTAGCCTGACGCGCACGGCACAGGCGCTGCACACCCCCAAGACAACGCTGCACGACAAGATTCGCAAGTACGGGCTTTGACCCTGCTGTGACCGAGCCATGAACGCGGCTGAGCAGGCTCGCCGCTGCCGGGCTTGCGCTCCAGAGCGAAACCCGCGTCCCGCTACACTGCGGCATGCGTGAATTCAAGGTCATGGTCGTCGGTGCTTACGGCTTCTTCGGCAGCCGGCTGGTTGCCAGGCTGGCCAGGCAAAGCGGTTTGCACATCGTGGTGGCAGGGCGCTCGGCCTCTGCGGCGCAGGCGCTGGTTGGAAGTCTGGCTCCGGGCGCTTGCTCAAGCCTGAGCCACGCGGTGCTGGACGTGATGGTGCCCGGTCTGGAGGACAGGCTCAAGACGCTGGAGGTGGATGCGCTCATTCACACCTCGGGCCCGTTTCAGGGGCAGGACTACCGCGTGGCCCGAGCCTGTACCCACGCCGGCGTCCACTATGTGGATCTGGCCGATGGGCGTGACTTTGTCGGCGGCATCGATGTGCTCGACCCGCAGGCCAAAGCTGCGGGCGTGCTGTTGCTCAGCGGTGCCAGCTCGGTGCCTGCGCTGTCCTCGGCGGTCGTGGATGCGCTAGCTTCGGCCATGGCTCGCGTCAGCCGTATCGACATAGGCATCAGCCCGGGCAATCGTACGGATAGAGGCCTGTCCACCGTCGCTGCCATCCTCAGCTATTGTGGCAAGCCGCTGCCTGGCTCCCGGCAGCAAGCCGTGATTGGCTGGCTGCGCAGCTATCGGCATGACTATCCGGCACCTGTTGGACGGCGGCTGCTGTCGGCCTGCGATGTACCGGATCTCGCACTGCTACCGCTTCGCTATGAAGGCAGTCCTTCCATCAGATTCGGTGCTGGGCTTGAGTTGTCGTTTTTGCAGCGCGGGATGAATGCCATGGCCTGGCTGGCTCACAGAGGGCTGGTGCAGGACTGGTCTGCACATGCGCGCAGGCTCAAGCACATGGCGGACTGGTTCAGGAACTGGGGCAGCGATGCAGGAGCCATGCATGTCACGGTCAGTGGCCTGGATGCAAAGGGGCAAGCCTACCAGCGCCGCTGGGTGCTTATGGCGGGCTCGGGCGACGGGCCTTATGTTCCCACGCTGGCTGCCAGTGCGCTGGTACGCAAGCTGGCTGCGGGTGCACCGCTGGAGCCAGGCGCTAGGCCTTGCGTGGGGCTGCTGACGCTGCAGGACTTTGCGGACGAAGCGCAGGGACTGGATATTCAGATGCGGGAGCTTGCTTGATGATGCGGAGTGCCTCTTTGTTTCAGCAGGCCATGGGCGATGAGTTCTGCAAGCTCGATGTCGCCCTGCAGCGCTTTCACGGCCTGCAGGGTGAGCATGAGCTTCAGGGCAGGGTACAGACCGGCGCCCCCCGGACTCTGGCGGCCAAGCTGTTGGCGCTGGCTCTGGGCACGCCACGCACCGCCAGCGAGGGGACGATTCATTTCGAACTGCAGGCCAGTCCCGAGGTGGAAACCTGGATTCGCATCTTCCCCTCGCAGCTCATGCGCTCAACCATGCAGTTGAACAATGGCCACCTGACCGAGCGCCTTGGCCTGGCGCGACTGTGCTTTGCCTTGCAGGCGGTGGATGGACGGCTTCTCATGCGACTGCGGCGTCTGTATTTTCTGGGCTTCCCATGCCCGGGCTGGCTGGCACCGCGCATCGTGGCCGAAGAAACCGGAGCCGGCGAGCATATGCAATTTCATGTCGAAGCGGCCGTACCCCTCATTGGTGTAGTGGCCAGCTATCGTGGCTATCTGTTGCTGCCCGAGGAAAAAGAATGATTGTGGTCTTTGATGCGCAATGTCTGTTGTGCAATGGCTGGGTGCAGTTCTTGCTCAAGCACGACCAGCAGGGCATTTTTCAGTTCGCCGCCATACAGGGCGAGGTCGGCGGCAAGCTGTTGGCCGATGCAGGCTTGCGCATAGAAGGTCTGCAGACCCTGCTGCTGGTGGACGGCTCACGCTCCTGGCAGCACACGGATGCCATCCTGCGCGTGCTGCACGCACTGGGCTGGCCCTGGCGACTGACAGCGGTGATCAGGTTGATACCCGCTGCATTGCGCGATGCGCTCTACCGCATGATCGCCAGGAACCGCTATCACTGGTTTGGCAAAAGCGAGCAGTGCATGATGCCGGATCCCGCTGTGGCTGCCCGATTTCTGGATTGAATTTCGGATGAAAAGCGGTATCGCTCAGCGAATATGGGGATCGAGGCGATGGATGGATACGCAATCAGGCATGCTCTGCCGGCATGGGCGGAATATTCAATAAGGCCTGGTACTTGTTCTGCAGATCGCCAAAGCGTTGCAGCGTCGGCAGCACAGCCTGCATATTCAACGCCTTGTGCAGCAGCGGCAGCTGCTGCATGCCGAGATTGCTCAATGACTGGCTTGCCTCGTGAAAGCAGGCTTCGCCTTTTTCATCTTCGTAGTACAGCTGCTCCAGTTCGCGCCAGCCCACGTAGTAGCCGTAGTCAAAGAATTCCTGAAAGTTCTCGGCAATCACCCAGCTCAATTCGTTCACGCAGGGCAGTGTCATGACGATGGGGCTGACGCTATCGGGCAGGCGCTCATCGACCAGATAGCTGTAATGAACGCTGTCGCAGCCCGTGGTCGCAAACGTCATCACATTGCGCGGCGTGCACCAATCGATGTAGCTGGGCACGGGAGGGATCTCCAGCCGCAGGCCGCAGTCTCCAAAAACGGTTTCGGGCGACAGGCCGAACTGCGGGCCTAGGGCCGCGGCTGCGTCATACAAAGTCTGCAGTGGTACGGGAATCTGAAAGGACCGAATTGCATTGCGCATTGCAGCATATTAGCAACGCCGGTTAGGCGGCCCGGCGCTTACTCATTAGAATAAGCCTCTTATCAGTCCTTCTTGATGCTGCTGCTCGAAGGTGCGTTGCATCTCCCAGATTCGGAGATGCGCTGTTGCGTACCTGTTTTTTCAGCATCATGCCGCACTCTTCCGGGAAGCTTTCCCGACTGCAAAAAGCTCTGTCACGTCAGGGCATCCAGGTCTCCTACCGAGACAATATCTATCAAATCCATAACGAGCAGGCAGCAGCCACCATTTTGTTGCCCGACAGCCTGCCGCTGGAGCACAAAGCCGTTAGTCAACTGCTGGACTTCGCCTCGGTTGCCGACCCGCAAGGCCATGGCGAGGTCTGCAAAGCCTGTGCCACGCCGGACTTTCACCCCGGCAGCATTGCGCCCGTGGGGGCGGTGGTGGCCACGTCGCCAGACTTCGTGATTCCTGCGGCCATCGGCACGGACATCAACTGTTCTTCCGACATAGACTTGTTACTCAGCCGATCTCACACTTAGACTGGCTAACACCACCTATCCACGAAGCGTGCGCAGATGATCGCTGCCGCCAACTTCAAGAGCGCTTCGTGGATATTCAGCCGTCGTTCAAAGCGGATTCGCAGCTTGCCAAAGCCTGCAAACCAGCTGTGCGTCCTCTCCACCACCCAGCGGTGCTTGCCCAGCCGCTGGCTGCTCTCAACGCCTCGTCTGGCAATCCGGCCGATGATGCCCCGCTGCCTCAGGTGGGTTCGGCATCGCTTGAAGTCGTAGCCTTTGTCGGCGTGCAGCTTGGCTGGTCTTTTACGGGGATGCCCTGACAAGCCTGCAATCGCAGGAATCGCGTCCACGCACCTCTCGAACATCTTAGAGTCGTGCCGGTTCGCGCCGCTGACCAAGATCACCAGCGGGATGCCTCTGGCATCTACGACGATGTGTCGTTTGGAGCCGAGCTTGCCTCTATCCGTGGGGTTGGGGCCCGTTTCCTGGCCCCCCGGGGGCTTGGTACCGAGGAGCCATCAATGCTGGTCCGGCTCCAATCGATCTGGTCGTGTTCACGCAAGCGCGTCAGCATGGCCTGGTGCAACTGCTTCCAGACACCAGCGGCATTCCAGTCACGCAGGCGCCGCCAGCAAGTCATGCCGCTGCCGTACCCAAGAGATTGGGGAAGGTCCTCCCATGGAATGCCTGTTTGCAGCACGAACAGGATGCCGTTGAGGGCGGCTTCGTCGCTGACCGCGAGCTTGCGCGCACCGCCTTTGGCAGAAGGCACGAAGGCTGGGATCAGGGGTTGTAGCTGTCGCCACAGTTCTTTGCTAACGGGTCGTCTTGCCATGAGGGCCGCAAGCATAACTGCTCTGCGAGGGGCTATGACGAAGTGATGTTAGCCCCTCTTAGGGCATCCCATGCGTTTGCAGGCGAGGGCTTAGCTGTTTGGTTGATTCAAAGCCGGCATTCTAGAAGGCAAAACGTAAGCCCTTATCAAGGTCGTTCGCATAAGACTTCATTTCATCATCAGATTCTCTTGCCTTATTCGATACATGGATTCCCGCCGTGCAAGAGCGACTTAGCCTTTCAGTGGCCCTCCTGTAAGAACGATCGTTCTATAAATTATGGCGTGCTCGCTGACTTCAATTTGCGCGAAAGGCGTGCAAAGCAAAGTGTAGACGACCTTGTAGACTTCCAAAGGACTTATTGTGGTCTGGGTTCGGTGGCAGGAATCAAGTGGCAAATGGAGAAAAATCTGTGAGGCTTTATCTCAGTGACTCCAGCTTTGAGGTTGGCGGGCAATCCTATGAAGGATTCCCGATTCTTGTTGACTCCAAAGGACACATAGTCGAGGTAGCGCTCCGGTTTTTTGTGGATTACCTGATTGGCCGGGTTGGAGCAGAAGACTTAAAGACCTGGGAGGCCTATGGCCGCCACCTCTATGATTATTTCGGTTATCTGGAACCTAGAAAGAATCTAAGCTGGGATCGAATTCCTGTCGAAGGAAGTGGTGACGTATCATCACTTGCCCACTATGTACATTGGTGCAAAAAGAGCGTGGGTAATAAGGGGCGCTACATCAATGAAAAAAGAGCAACGGTAGAGCGCTTCTATACATGGGCACTTCAAGTCGGGTTAGTTACCGAGATGCCTAGTATGCGTATTGATATACGAGCACATAAAAATCGTGGAATATTCTCCCATAATTCAGCAGAGGGCGAGATACGGAAGATTTCTAGTTTGAGTTTACCTGAGCCAGATGAGCCATTATTGGTTTTGACTAGAGGCCAAATTGAAACTGTTTTGTCGGGTGCTAATAATCCTACTCACAGGGCGGTGCTCTATCTCGGATTGAATACTGGCTTGCGTGCGGAGGAGCTTGTTTCATTTCCCAAGAAATACGTTGTTGATTGCAGTAAATTTTCATCGAAAGTAAAGACTGTCTCTGTAAATCTCGATCCTTCCGATATGAATGTAAAGAATAACAAGAGGAGGACTGTTCGAGTATCTGTGGGTTGTATGAATATACTCTGGCAATATCGGGAGGGAATCCGGCCAAGATTGCAACGTCTAGCTCCTGATAGTAATAATTTATTTCTCAATAGGTTCGGAAAACCATTTGTTGATGATGGGTTAGTTGCGCCTCTTGATCGGCTTGGTCGGCGAATAGGATTTCATATTCACCCTCATATGCTTCGTCACACTTTTGCGACACACACTCTTTCTTCGCTTCAAGATTTAAAAAGTGCCGGAAAAATTCGTAGTTCGCCGTTGATTATTTTGAAAAACTTACTTGGACATTCGTCAATCACCACAACATCGCGCTATGTGGATCACCTCGATGCGATTGATGATAGTTATGGGACAAACTATCAGTCAGAAATTGATGCCCTAGTGCTCGGATATCTTAACGAGAAGTGAGGTGTTAAGATGGCCAAAAAGAAAGACTTCAAAGTAAATGGGGAAGATCTCATTCCTATTACGCCAATTTTTCCGAATGCCAAGCCCGATTTGAAAAGTAAGTATGCGACATTGTCGCTTGAGCTTCCTAACGGACGTGAAGTCAACTATGATTATGGAGAGTATTTTGGATTTGGTTTCGATGATAGTATTTCTGCAATTGTGCAGGAATTGAGGCTGATGTCGCTTCAAGGCGTTCCGGAGCCTTATGCACTTAACACCATCGCAAGTTCTGGAATTAGATGTTGGTTTCGGTTTTGCATTGAATCCGCGCAGTATGGCAATCCGCCAACCTTGGGGAACATTAACTCAGAGTTGATTGAGGTTTTCTGCGGATGGCTTAATACGCGAGTGAAAAAAAATGGAGAGGTCTGGTCAAGGAACACCTCGCGTACGGTATATCAGAAAGTCAAGACAGTGCTTGAAGCGCTCGTGGATCGTCGACTCATTTTGGCGAAAGATTTGTTTCGTAGAAATCCATTCCCTGGTGCTACAGATCCGAAAAATCGTCGTCACTACATCCAGCCACTCTCTGATTCCGAGCGGGAACGTATTCTCAGGCCACTGTCGATCGAGGTTGCACAGGTTTTCGACGGAACACATCCTGCATGGGCAGAATCTACTCGCCTTGGGTTATGCATTTTTGCAATTTTTCTAAAAACAGGCATCAATCCAACTCCCCTTCTTGAAATGTCCAGGAACCTAGAAAGGTGCTTCATTAATCATCCACGGGTGAATCGGAAAATTTTGATTACTTTCAAGCGACGCGCTGATGCTTTCAGCAAGACTCCAATTGAGCCTTCTGAAACAAGGATTGTCTCATTAGATGTCTTTAAGCTCTGTGAACGCGTGGTTCATCTTTCTGCAGCCGCTGCAAAGCGTGCTATTGGAACTTCTCTCGAAGACAAACTTTGGGTTTATGAGCGCGATCAACGGGTTTTGGGTTTGGACACTGGGACACTCAGTTCCATTGCAGATCAATTTACCGACCGGCACTGCTTACTTCGGGATGATGGAACTCGATTAAAGATGACTAGTCAGTTGTTCCGCAATACCAAAATAAACAGGATATGGAGGGCATCGCGCGGAGACCTACTTGCCACGGCAAGGAGCGCATCCAGTACCCCAGGTTCAGTTGAGAGGTATCTTGCCGTGACACCTGAAATGCTTAAAGAACACCGACTAGCGGGCGAGGTTCTTGTTGAAACTCTTTCTGGGGCCTCAGTTAAGCGTGATGCTACACCACACTCAGGTTGTCGAGATGCGTTGAACGGTGAGTTGGCTCCTGGAAACGGTGAGCCGTGTGTAGACTTTCTGTCATGTTTTCGATGTAAATCTCAAGTAATCGTCCAAGATGATTTATATAAGCTTTTCAGCTTTTATTGGGCTCTATTTTCGCTGAGAAGCCGCATTGGACCTGATGCTTGGAATAAGTTGTTCGGGTGGGTTGTAAGAGTTATTGATCGCGATATTGCACCTAGGTTTGATGCCAGTGTTGTTGCGCAAGCGAAGGATTTTTCTCGATTGGAGCCCCATCCTATGTGGCGTTCCCCAAGCGTGCTGGAGGCATTGAGGTCCATCCTATGATTAGCCAATCCTATCAAGCATGTTCGGAGCCTATGCACTTGGCTCCTGAAAAATTAGATAAACTTGTTGTTTCATATATACGCCTCTCTAATGGCGACGAAGTGCCCCTTTCATTTTACGGAGATAAAATCTGGAACTACACGCCTTTTATGCCACATCCAGATAGATCCAGGGTTGAGAAAGAAATCGATTGGAACAAGACGCCAGTCGAATGGCTATCCTGCATGAAGAGTGCTATAGCAGCTTTTACATTTAGGAAACCTCTGGGAGGAATCCAACTTGATCCGGCTACTATCCCAAAAAAAAGTATTAATCTCAATTCGTTTGCAAAATGGTGTAATGCAGCTGGAGTAAATGGATTTAGCCGTGTCACCGCGTTTGATTTGTCTAGATATATCCAGTTTTTGCGAGATAGCGGTGTCCGTGATCGAACATTAGCAACTCATATTTCACTGCTACGTAAAGTCTATGATTTAAGGCATGCAATGATTGAGAGCTTTTCAGCTGACGCAGTTACTGCGCTTAGATTTGAAATAATAGGACCAACCTGGGAGCCAGGAGCGAATGAAGAACGTAAAACTGAGCTAATTCCCCTGGGCGAGGCCGCTAGATTGTTTGGTGCCGCCATATTACAACTTGAAGATGCACCCCGCTTGCTGAAACTCAGAGATGAATTGGAATCGAAGTGGGGATTGGCCGAGGGAGATATTACCAGAAAGCAATGGGGGGCAACTGTTAAGCGTCGTGCTGTGCGCGCCGCTGGGTTCAGTTCTTCATTTAAATTTGAAACGGCGTTAGCTGACATTCGGACTGCTGCTTACATTATATTGGCAATGACGACTGGCTGCAGAGTACACGAGCTTGGAGATCTGCGTGTTGGATGCATCTATCCTGAAGTAAAAGACGGAGAGACCTATTGGTGGCTAAAATCGACAACTCGGAAAATTGGTGATGGCCCAGCACGATGGCTTGCTCCCGAAATTGCAAAGATGGCCGTGGATATTCTGGAGCATCATTCACTACCTATTCGTCAAGACTTAGCTAACCAACTAATCACGACACGAAGGAAGCTCTCCGAATCGACGGATTTGATTTCTCGTGGGCAACTAGCAGCGGAAGTCCTTGAGCTTGAACGCAATGTCGATAGACTATTTTTATTAGAGTCTCCTGTTGAAAATTTCTCCGTCACAACTCGGTCGCACAATAAACAGTTAAATGCCTTTGCTGTTCGTAAGGGAATACTATTGAAGTCGCCATTGAGCACGCATCGGTTTCGGAGAACGTATGCGGTAATCGTAGTGCATCTTAATAAACGAGTACGTATTGATTTGGTCACTTTGCAGCATCATTTTAAGCATGCTAGTGTGCTGATGACCGATTGGTATGCATCTCTTTCGGATACGGATCGCGAACTTTATGAGCTCATTGAAGCCGAAGAAGATTATTTTGACCTTGCGCTAGTGGACCATTGGATGGAGGCTTCTACGCCTCTTGCTGGTGGCCTTGGTAAGCGCATTCGTAGTTATGCGGGAAAGCATCATCAACCCATTTTCTTCAAAAGTAGGCGTGATTTTGTTGATAGCATCAGAGAAGGCTTGCATATTCGTAGCACCGGCCATAGTTGGTGTCTTGCAGAAGCACAAGACTGCGGAGGCTATGGACTATTTGACGCGCCTACGTGTGCGAACTGTGGAAATGCAGTTATTGATAATAGTTTCACGGAAGTATGGGGCGGGCTTCGTGCACAGCATAATGAGCTTCTAAATGCTACAGACATTGGTCCAGGAGGATTGGCAAAAGCTGCAAAAGGGCTTGCTTTGGCAGAGGAAGTCTTATCGCAACTTATAGACGCAGAAGGAGGGTTGCACAATGCCTGAGTCACGTACTACGCGGGAGCGCCTACAGTTGGCTTTCAAAAAGCTTAAACGCGATGCTGATCGGGTAGGAAAAAATGGACCATCTATTAGCGCTGTTGCACGTGAAGTAGGTGTAAGTCACACCCTCATACACACTAAATATTCGGATATTGCTGATGAGATTCGAAACGCCAGTGGGCGGGGGCCGAAACAGCAGCTTGAGGTTAAACGGTCCGCAATTAAGAAAGCACAAAATCGGGCTGATGAACTTCGCACAGAAGTAAAAGAGCTACGTGTGCAAAACAGAGGTCTAGCAAGTGAGAATGCTCGTCTTGTTCTCTTGGTCGCTAAACTTGAGGGAGTAGTGGCTTCATTTGGGGCAGGAGTCAATATTTTAAGGCCCTCAAAAAAATAATTAATCAGACCAGCTAGTTTTCATGCATGTGGATTAGAAAATGAGTTTAAGTCGGTCTAGCTAGATAGTTATCAACTTCTAAGATCCGGGTCAGGTATCTTAGGTCGTGCGGAAAGCTACGTACTCGCAATCGGTGGGTCTGTGCTTGGTGAGACAACAAGGTTCGTGGCTCAAGGAAGCTCACTGCTAGGCAAGGCTGGTGACACGTGATAGGTCATTGCAAGCACATCGCAGGCCGTCGTGGGAGGTCCGATGTTTACGGACTTTGCGCTTGTTGTGGCCGACCAGGTTCTACATGCCCGGCCGTTCCAGGTTGGCGACAGCGTAGTCCTGCCTAAGAAAAGTCCCAAGCTGGCATCTTCGAACGACTCGTGATCACCGTCGATCTCTCCCCTGATATCAAGTGAGACAGCTATGACAGCGACTTGGCCGACGTCATTAGAGCGATGAACGAGGCCCTGTAGATTCATCCCTGTGCGCCAGGGATAACCTAAGAATCGCTTTGCTGACAAAGCTGAAATTGGGTGGCGTAGCTAAGGCAAGCTTGTTTCAAGCTGTAGAGATGGCGGCTCCAAATAGACGCTAAAGCCTCTGTCGAACCGGGGGCCATCATTCTTTGGCTGGCGGCAATTGATTCGGAATGGATTCCTCGAGCAGATCACGAACAGGGACGTTGAGGGCCGCTGCAAGAGCCTCTAAAGTTTCGAGGGTCACGTTGCGTTGTTTGCGTTCAATGTGGCTAACAACTGTTCTGCTTAGTCCCGCCAGGTAGCTGAGATCCTCTTGGGACATCTTACGTTCAGCACGCAGATACACAAGATTCTTGGCGAGTAGCTCCTTCGTAGAGACAGTCGTTTTTTGCTTTGGGAGCTTCGGAACATACATGATCACATGTTCCTGTAACACCTCTTGCACGTCGACTTCTTATGTGACTACTTCTTATATGGCACTGACATATATGGCACAATTTGACTAAAGCTATCGTTGTGCCTCCTCAGTGCACTAGCTGCATTGAGTAGCATTGGCCTTGGCGTGCCAGCTCAATGACAGAAGCTGAAGAAGCTATTTAACGAAGCAGATCATGGATTGTTGAGAGAGGTTGAAGCCAGCTTGCTGCTGGCAGAGCTGTGCCGCAGGCTCGGCATCTCCGAAGCTATCTACTACCTTTGAGTTCATAGAGAAATACAGCGATGTCAACGACAGCAGAGCACTCGGTTGGTCTAACTTACTCAGAGGCTCTAAGCAAAATGCAGGCGAAAAATTGGCTGCATCAGCCCCTTGCAAACTTCACGTTGGATGAACTTGCTGCGCTTGCTAAATGCCTTCCAAATTTGCAAGGGTTCGACAGCGTCTCATTGTTGAGAGGTAACCTAGGACGAAATGCCCTTGCCCCAGTAGCAATGGTTTTCGCGCTCTTATGGAGACACCCGTCTCTAGCAAATCTTCGTCCTGCATCGCCGAAATTACTTGAGGAGCGGTATATCGACGAAGGGCTGAAGTTGTTCCATGCATATGTGGATGCAGAAATCTTGTCTCGTCGTCAAGGAATTCCTAATCACTCTGGTTATGCAACGCTTATTGAGAAGTTCGAAAATATTCTTAGAAGTGGCGTGTGAGGCGTGACTTCAGGCGCTATGCACGTTGAATTCAGAAGCTCCACTTACAGACAGATCTAAATCATGAACAAAGTACCCTCAGATTTTCCGAGGCAGCATAGTTTCAGCGCACTCTCTGGCGCACAGCCAAAATTAAGTGTTGTCAAAATTGATGGTCGTTACTATCTTGATCAGCCTGATGAAGATGAGATTTATCAACGTTATGATGTCTGCAAAGATCTTGTAGATCAGCTTGTGACCTATTGTGAGCGGAAAAAAGAACCATCGCATTCTTGGGAGGCGCTTCTTAAAGCAGTTGCACAATCGTTGTCCCAAAAGCCTTGGGGTCTAACTGCAGACGAAAATTTGTGGATTATGGGTAAGTTAAAAGATCACTTTAGATCTCTGTAGGTCAGCTGGAGAGCCTGAAGTATTGAGGGCCTGATTGTCGGCTGCTACTGAAAAATTGCACTTTTCCGAAGAAGATCTGCCATGACGAACATGTACATCAATAGGTCAGAGTCTTTAGGTTTGTCTGGTTGCGGGCCGGTACTGTACCTCGATTTCGACGGGGTTTTACATCACCATAATGTGCTTTGGTCAGCGTCAAAAGGGCCCTACCTAGACGCATCTTCTAGAGACAGGTTATTCGAACATGCTCCTCTGCTTGTCGAGCTCTTGGAGCCTCATCCCGCAGTCCGCATCGTCCTGTCTACTTCCTGGGCCATGAAGTACGGTTGTCATGGTGCCGCGCGTCGTCTGCCTCTTGAGCTTCGCACTAGGGTCGTCGGGGCAACCTTTCACAGTCAAATGAATCGGGCCGAATTCGAATCAGCTTACCGAGGTATGCAGGTCTGGGCTGATGTGTTTCGTCGTCGTCCATCTGATTGGCTTGCGATTGACGATGACTATTTGCAGTGGCCCGCTTGGTGTCGTAACAAGCTTGTCAGATCACATCCTGAAAAAGGTCTGGCGGATCCGGCAGTTGTAGAGCAGGTTCGACTTGGTCTGCAGCGGATCACCTTCGCCCTATGACGCTGTGATCTCAAGCCGCCTTCAGGCTCACCAGGTGCCAACGACGCAGCGTCTCAGGGGCGGCGTCAGCTGTCCATGAGCTGCTTAAACGGGCTCCACTAACCTTCGGCTTTCCATCGCGACTCGGCTCTTGATATGAGCGAGCCGCTGATCTTCAGTAGATGGTATGGATCTATCGATCCAGAAGGGATCACGTAGCGACAGGAGAGCGCTTCGGGATATGCGTAAATAAGTGTGCCCTGGATGCACGCTGCAAGGGGGAT
The DNA here is from genome assembly GCF_002157685.2 of Comamonas thiooxydans. Lineage (NCBI taxonomy): Bacteria > Pseudomonadati > Pseudomonadota > Betaproteobacteria > Burkholderiales > Comamonadaceae > Comamonas > Comamonas thiooxydans. The sequence goes on along the minus strand of NZ_AP026738.1, from coordinate 3,115,690 downwards.
GAAAAGTGGGTCAGTCGCTGAAGGAAGTCATAGGTCTTCTATATAAACCACCATCAGGCGTTCGCCAGGCAATTGCTGTTTCAAGACAGGTGGCAGAACAACTTCCACCGCTCGGTACAGTGGCGATGATTTCGATCACTGCTCCTGAGCGAGCCCTTGCTGAAGTACATGGATTTACCCAGCTTTTGCGGCTGAGCTTTGCCGACGTCGATTTTTTGGACACGGAGATTTCTGCGCGAGCGAAGGCAAAAATCAAGGACGGTTTTACGCTCCAGCAGGCGAAGGATATCCATGCATTCGTGCAGGCTCTGGCGCCGGAGATCAGGACCGTGGTTGTCCATTGTGAGGGCGGCTATTCGCGATCATGCGGCGTTGTCTTGGCTTTACACAATATCTACGGCTTTGCTGTGAGCGCGAGCAGTCTCAATCAAGCCAATCGGTCTGTTGTGACGACCATGGAGGTTAGTAAGCGTTGATTTGATGCTGCAGTCAAGTGAAGTTAAAGCTCAGCGTTGAATCGCACCTGGTTTCGCAGAGGCTGTTTGGTTTAAGCCTTGCCCCGAAGACGCATCTGCCGCTTACTGTGTATGTAAATTTGCCTTTAATTGTTATTTATATGGTTTGCATATCATTTAAAGGGAAATTTGGTGCAGCCTCCCTTCCAGCCAAGATGCGAGCACAAGGCAGGTTTCTGCCTAAATTGAATCAATAAACTTTCCTTTAAGTGGTAAAAATTAGACTTAATTACTATTTAAAAGGTAATTTTTTCCACATAGCTTATGAAAAAGTCCTCCGACACCGCGATGCTGCCCCTTGAGTCAGAAGATGCCGCACTGCTTATGGGAAAAAAGATCAGAATGGCTCGTCGTATTCGAGAGATGACCCAGCAACATCTCGCCGATGCCACTCAGATGTCTTTGAACACCGTCGTAAAGATGGAGGCCGGCCACCCAGGGGTGCAATTTGGGTTTTACCTAAAGGCACTATGGGCTTTAGAGCTCGTTGACGACTTCATCAACCAGTTGGGGAAGGTAGGCATTAACGAAACTGAGTTCTCTCTAGTGGAGTCGAACCTACCAAAAAGAGTCCGCCAAAGATCAACGCGATGAGCAAGATGACGAAACCAGTGGATCTCGCTACCCGGTCAAGCCGCCCCGTTGGCGCCACTCGACCTCCCGTAGAAAACGACCACGATAGTAGCGATTTCCTGTAACGGAGGATATGGAGAGAGCGCATGCATGCCCTCATTCAGCCTTACTCACTTTTGGGCATGGGCTTCACCACGCCACGGAACGCCACATAGTCGCTGTCATCTAAGTATTGCAACTCTTGCCCGTCGCGCACCACGCGGTAGCAGATCGGCTCGACCTTGCTGATCTCAGGTTGAAGCAAGCACAGCCGGTCGTTTTTTATGGACCAGCGTGCTGACTTCAATCGCTCGTTCTCCAACCGCTCAACGCGTCCATTGGGAAAGTATTTGTGACACCCAATGGTGTTCGTCGGTCACGTACTTGCCGACGATTGCTGCGTGGATCTGCGAGCCGGTGAGCTCGCCATGTCCAACTGATGGTGAAGCAGCGGCCAAGCTCATGGCCTGGACACATGTGGCGAGGACGAGTCGGGAGCTCCAGGCGTTATGACGGACCTGGGACCGTAGGGAGAAGGCAAACATTTTGATAGTCACGGTCCAGGTGGTCAGTCGGTCAGGGTTGGCGGCCAACGGTGTGTCTCGGTCTGGCAAGAGCGGCACCATGTATAGAGCGCGTCGTACATCACGAGCCCATGCTTGAGCATTTCGTGATCGTCATCGAAGTTATGGGATAGACCCAGCGATAGCGCATAGAGCCCGGCCGACTGCGGTGTTAGGTCGAGTCGAGATGTGTCGGCACCGCGCACGATCTCAGCCAGCTGGCGCAATGCTGGTGAATCCAGGCCGTACTTCGCCATAAAGGCATCAAAGCTGCACAGCTCCCCCACATGGCTTAGCTCGACATTTGGGATGTCATAGGGGATGGCACCCGTGGCTCTGGCGGAGTTCAATACCTCGCTAGCCGGCACATAGAGAAACTCGGGCTCTTTATCGATAAAGCGCGCAATCAGCCAGGGGCAGGCGATGCGATCGATCTTCGGGCGTTCTCGGGTTATCCATTTCATGGTGCTACTCCTTTGCTTCCCACTAGACGCCAGTGGTACGAGAGACCTCTGTTGCGGCTCTGAAGTTACGTATCACCGCTTCCCAGTGGATGTTCTGCATGAATGCGTCTACATAGGCTGCAGCCTTGGCGCCGAAATCCATGTGATACGCATGCTCGTACATGTCCAGGGCCAATATGGGCGTGGCGCCAGCCACTAGATGCGTGTGGTCTGGAGCCCAATGGGTGATTAGCTGGCCCTCCCGGGAAGACCACGACAACAGCGCCCAGCCCGAGCCTCCCCCCATCGCCTTGGCCAGCGCGGAAAACTCTGCCCGCCAACGGTCAACACTGCCGAAATCACGTGCTATGGCGGCTGAGAGCTCTGAATCCGGCAGCACTCCGTTTCCACCCAGGATGTCGAAATACAACTCATGCAACCAGGCCGAGTTGGCGGCGATAAGCTCCTCGCGCTTCAAGCCGTTAATCGTGAACACGGGCGCCGATGGCCAGTCCAGCTGCGACAACTGCTGGCGGATGGCATTCAAGCGTTTGACAGCGCCGGTGTAGTTGTTCGCATGATGGCTAACGATCAACTTTTCAGACAGACCATTGAGCGAAGCTGGATCGATGGTGAGCGGGCGCAGTTGAAGAACCATGGGAATGCTCCTCGGAGGTTGGCGGATGTGGGGTGGCAAATTCAGCTGAGATCCAGGTGAGCATTAGCCGTGTGCGACCAGCGGATGGATGACCAAGCCTATAAGTGCTGCCGCAACCACGATGACGGGTTCAGGGAGTTTCTTGAAGCGCCACAGGATGGCTGCGGTGGCAATTGCCAATGCGGCGGTGATCCAGTCGGAGATAGAGCGCTGGCCAATGACGATTACAGCGCCCCCGATGGAGCCGATGGCGGCGGCAGTGACGCCATCCACAAAGGCGATAACGTCAGGGCGTTTGCCGTATTTCTTGAAGTACGGCGCAGGGATCACCGTGAACAAGTAGCAAGGCACGAACGTAGCTGCAGCTGCTGCTACAGCACCCCAAAAGCCCGTGACCAGATAGCCGATGAAGCCAGTGGTGATGACCACAGGACCGGGCGTGATCATGGCCACGGCCACGGCATCTACGAATTGCTGATCTGTTAGCCAGCCATACTCCTTGACGACGCCACCATAGAGGAAGGGAACGATCGCCAGGCCGCTACCAAAAACGAAGCTACCGGCATAGGCGAAGTAAAGGATGATCTGTTTGAGCTTGGTCCAGTCGACGGTGCTGAGTGCGAACATTCCGACCAACGGCATAGCAACGCCATTGAGGCCGCTTTTACGGGTCAGCCAGGAGGGAGGTGCTCTCCAGAGCCATACGAGTACACCCGCACCAAGAAAGAGCCAAATTTCTTCCGACTTATTGATCACTGTGACGGCGGCGCTGATCAGGAAGATGACCCAAAGCAATTTGTCCTTGCCAACGCTCTTTGTCGTCAGCTTGTAGGCACTCATGGCGATGATGCCGATCACCGCAGCCCCTACGCCATAGAAAACCGACTGCATCCAGCCAATGCCACCGTAGGCCACGTAGGCTGCACCAAGAGCTACGACCATGAAGAAAGATGGCAGGACGAACGCGATCCCTACCAGAGAGGCACCTAGAAACCGAAAGTGGACATAGCCTAGGTAGATCGCCAACTGTGCGGCCAGCGGACCGGGCATCAACTGGGCCAGGGCCAAGCCTTCCTTGTAGTCGGCATCGGTGATCCACTGGCGCTTTTCGACCAGATCGCGGTACATATAACCCGCTAAGGCCACGGGGCCTCCAAAGCCCCAGGTTCCTAGAGCCAGCATGTAGCGCACGAGCTGCCAGAGTGTGTAGCCAGGGGGGCTGGTATCGGCTAATACCGTTGTGTTGAGGTTGTTCATGTTCGTTTCTGAAGTGCTTGAGTGCTACGGCTTGCGTGGGCTGGAAAAATGGGCGTGAAGCGAGTCCAGTACCCCGCCTATGTCTGCAAGGAGTGAGTCGTCGTCGGGCCAACGTTTGCGGGCACCTGCAAGCACAGCCTCGAAGCCCGCAGCCTCGGCCGTGGATGTGCCTCCCACATCAAGTGCATGCACCATGGCGCCCAGTTGGGAAAGTCCTCGATCACTGTCGAGGCCAAAGCTCGACAGCAGCACCTCAAAGGTCACCCGGTCGCCAACGTGCGAAAAGGTCGCGCCATCAAAGTCGAAACCCAGCGCATCAGGTGGGCAGTCAGCCGGGGTGTCCAGCCATTGAAAGCGTGCGTGGGGATCAATGAAGCGCTGGATCAGCCAGGCACTGGCCACGCGGTCTACCCAGAGATTGCGGCGTGTTGCCCAGAGACGCCCCTGGTGCTGCATGCGATCACGTCGGGCAATGTGTCCGGCGATTGCCTGTGGCTCACCCGGCGATTGCAGGGCTTCGATGGCGTTGTTGAAGTCCCGCCACTGGGCTTCGGCGCGGATCGAGGTTTCTGCAGGGAAGAAGTCGATCCTGCGGATGGCTTCATAGGTCCGCGCGTGCTTGCGCTGCAGACGCCCCAACTCGGTCGCGCTCATGACGGAGAGTGTCTGGCGCGCTTGCGCCAGTTCTTCCAGCCAGGGGGCGTAGTCGACCGTTCGGTCGAACAGCGCCTGGAAAGTGGTTTGTTCGGCTATATCGCGCGCTTGCACCTGCAGCAGCCAGGCTTGGCCACCTTCCTGCAGCGCATCGTCGGCAAGGGCTTGCAATTGCGCAGCTTGCTCAACTTGCGCTGGAAGCAGATAGGCACCATCGCGCAGGGCGGCACAGCCCAATGCCTTCACGGCGCGCCAAATCCGCATGCGCGGCGTAGCGCTTGAGGCGGGGAGGCTGATGATCAAAGCCAGCCAAGAGTCCGAAGTGAGAGTCATGGCAGCAGCTTAGAGTGCTGTCATGAATGCTGCAATGCTGTAGCGATCTCTACAAAATCATTCCGAACTTCATCAAAAAAGCCGTTGTAAAAGCAACGGTTGCCTGAGAGCAGATAGCCCCGAAAATGCCTCAAACATCAATGTTTGTGCTGATGATGAATATCTGGAAAGTGCTCATGGCTGTGTGTCATAGGCTCATGAGTGTGCAAATGCGTGTGCTTACCAGTTGGCGTCGACCCGTCCGCATGGACATGCTGATGATGTTCATCATGTTCGTGCTCATGGCTATGCTCTATTTGCTCATGGGTGTGCTCGTGCTGATGGGTTTCAGTAAGGTGTAACCAAACCCCGATTCCCATCAGAACGCCTGCGATGAGCAATCGAGGCGATGCCGGCTCTCCCAGGAGAAAAATCGCCAGAATGGCTCCAAAAAACGGTGCGATAGAAAAATATGCTCCAGTGCGAGCAGTGCCCAAGTAGCGCAAGGCGATCACGAACAAGACCAGGCTTGTGCCATAGCTCAGGAAGCCAATCACTGTGCCTAAGGCCACGACTCCTGGTGACGGCCAGACAGCACCAGTTGCCAAAGCCAGCAACAAGTTGGTGGCCCCCGCAGCCAAGCCCTTCATCATTGCAATGAACGAGGCATCCGCAATCGACACCTTACGGGTCAGATTGTTATCAATGGCCCAGGACAGACAAGCACCGAGCACTGCAAGCGTGGGCCAAAGACTCGCAGAGCCCGTTTGACTCGGCCAGCTGAGCACGACCGCACCAGCGACGATCGCCACCATACCCAAGGCGATACGGCGATCAAAGTTTTCTTTGAACACAAACCAGGCCAGAACAGCCGTCAGCACCCCCTCTGCATTGAGTAGCAAAGAGGCATCGGTTGCTGCCATCCCGGACAAGCCTGTCATCAAGAGCAGCGGACCCATCATGCCGCCTGCTACGACGGCTCCGGCCAACCACCCCATCTCACTACGTTTCAGGGTTACGGCAGGAGCTTTCGTCACCAGCCTGTAGATCAGCAAGCCGATGCCAGAGCCGAGGTAGAGAATGCCTGCCATCAACCAGGGACTGGCATGCTCCAGCAGCATCTTGACTGCTGGTGTACCTGCTCCAAATAGAACTGCTGCGCTGAGTGCGGCGACAACTCCACGGTTTGCCAAAACATTCATAACTACCTCGTCTTACCTATGCTTAGTCGAGCTGGGTATTACTTCACCGAAAAGCGCACGGTGACAGTTTGGCCCTCAACGCCGGTGATGGTCGCAACGACTTTGCTGCCTTTGGCAACCTTAATACCCGTTGCTTCAAGTTTGTTGCCACCGGCAGGCTTGATGTCGGCTTCAGATTTTTCCGCACCATTGAGCGCAGTCAGTTTGCCGCCCATCTTGCTCACGTCAGCAGGATCGTCGTGATCGATTACGTAGATGGCAGCACCATTGGCTTGTGGAACCAGCTCAAAGGACAGATCGCTGGCCGATTGGACAATGCCTCCGTGCTGAGGCTTGGCAGTGCCATGAGCCATGGCGTTCATGCTGATCAGAGAAAGGCCCAGGACAGCTGCAGACAGCAGTTTTTTCATAACTATTCCTAGCTAAAGCGAGGCGCATCAAGGGCTGCGCCTCAAAGCCCGTAATTGCTTTAAAACGCTTCCTGTTGCTCAGGCGTGCCTTCGGCATCTGGATTGGGAGCCAGAAGCTTCTCGGTGGCTTTTCGGCCAAATGCCAGGTACATCAGTGGAGTCAGCAGTGTGTCGAGGAGTGTGGAACTCACCAAGCCACCGAAGATGACCACCGCGACTGGGTGCAAAATTTCCTTGCCTGCAGCATCTGCCGACAGCAACAACGGCGTCAGGGCAAACGCAGCTACCAGCGCAGTCATCAGCACAGGCGTCAAGCGCTCCAGCGAGCCTCGGACAACCGTGGGTTGGCCGAACTGCTCCCCTTCAAACTTGCAGAGGTTGATGTAGTGGCTCACCTTGAGGATGCCGTTGCGAACTGCAATACCCGTCAAGGTAATGAAGCCAACCATGGAGGCCACGGAGAGCGTGATCCCTGAAAGCCACATGGCAATCACACTGCCTACCAGTGCCAAGGGAATGTTGGCCATGATGATCAACGCCAGCGTTGTCGAGCGATAGCGCGTGTACAGCACCAGGAACACCAATGCCAGCGACATCAGAGAGAGCCAGATAATCTTTTGCGTCGCCTGCTCCTGAGCTTGGAACTGGCCTTCCAGGGAGATGGAATTGCCGGTCGGCAGCTGGGTGCGATCGATCACCGCACGAATGTCACGCACGATACGACTCATGTCTGAGCCGTCCGTGTTGGCATAGACAACGATGCGACGGCGGCCGTTTTCCCGGCCGATCTGGTTGGGTCCATCTGTCTCGGAAACCGTCGCAATAGCGGAGACAGGAATCCGGCCAGCCGGCGTGTCGATCAGGGTTCGAGCCAGATCTTGCGGGCTGCGACCTTCATCAGGCAAACGCAACACCAGCTCGTAGCGACGAGGGCCATCCACGATCTGTGCACCATGAGCACCGTCCGTCAGCGCTTGCAGCACCCGAATAGCCTCTCCGGGAGCCAGCCCCACCTGGGCAGCCTTCTGATGATCAAGACGCACAGTAATCTGAGGAATCAGCACCTGCTTCTCGACAGTCAGGTCAACCAGGCCAGGGATGGTTGAGAGGCTTTGCCGCATTTGCTCGGCCAGGCCACGCAGCGTGTCGGTATCGTCACCGGAGATCTTCAGGGCGATCTGAGCCCGGACACCGGACAGCAAGTGATCCAGGCGGTGAGAAATCGGCTGGCCTACGGCGACTTGTGCGGGCAGCACGGACAGCTTGGCGCGAATATCGGCCATCACGGCTTCACGGTCGCGTTCGCTGCGCTTCAGGTCCACGTCAATTTCGGCAGAGTGAACGCCTTCTGCATGCTCGTCCAGCTCGGCTCGACCTGTTCTGCGCCCGACCTGAGTAACCTCCGACACTTCCATGATCAAGGTCTCAGCCAAGGAGCCCATTCGATTGGCCTCTGCCAATGACGTCCCCGGATTGAACACCATGCCCAGAACCAGAGAGCCTTCGTTGAAGGCTGGCAGGAACGCTCTTGGGAAGAAGGGAACGCTGGCTAGTGCAATCACTACTGCGGCCAAGGCCGCAGCCATCAGCGCCTTGCCTCTTGGGAAAGACCAGGCCAGCAGCTTTTCATCCCAGTGCTTGAGGCGTTTGACGATGGGACTGTCCCCATGATCGATGCGCTTCATCCTTGGCAGGAGGTAGGAGCACAGCACCGGCGTCACCGTCATCGACACCAGCATGGAAGCCAGGATGGAGATGATGTAGGCGATCCCCAGCGGTGAGAACAAGCGGCCTTCAACCCCTGGCAGGGCAAACAGCGGCACGAACACCAGCACCACGATGGCCGTGGCATAGACGATACCGGAGCGGACTTCCACGCTGGCTTTGCGGACAACCTCAAGCGTCGGCACCGGGTGCTCCAGCTCTCGGTTTTGCTTGAGTCTGCGCAGAATGTTTTCTACGTCCACCACCGCATCGTCAACCAGCTCGCCAATGGCAATGGCAAGTCCACCCAAGGTCATCACATTGATTGATTGGCCCAGCCAGTGAAATACCAATGCCGTGGCAGCCAGTGACAGCGGGATGGCGACCAGTGAGATCAACGTGGTTCTGGCTGAAAGCAGGAAGGCAAACAGCACGATGGCGACCATGACGGCCCCGTCACGCAGTGCTTCCGTCACATTGCCAATAGAGGCTTCAATGAAGTCGGCCTGCCGAAACAAGGCTCTGGGTTCATTGATTCCTTCTGGGCGGCCCTTACCGAGCTCGCGAAGGGCTTGCTCGATGTCGCGGGTCACACGAACCGTATCGGCTTCAGGCTGCTTCTGAACGCTGACGATGACCGCAGGAGAGCCGTTGTAACCACCGTCACCGCGTTTCATGGCCGCAGCGAAGCGGACATTGGCAACTTGCTCCAGGCGGATCGGACGGCCATCGCGCCAGGCCACTGCAGCGGACCGCAGGTCCTCGACCTTGTTGGTACGCCCAATGTGGCGGATCAGATATTCCTTGCTATTGAGGTCGATGAAACCACCGCCTGCGTTGCCAGCAAACCCCTTGAGAGCCGTTTCAAGCTGAGAAAGGGTGACGCCGAACTGAGCCATCCGGGCGGTGTCAGGCTCCACACGCAATTGACGTACTTCACCCCCAATGGGAATGACTTGCGAAACACCTTGGACAGCCAACAAGCGGGGGCGCAGCACAAAGTCTGCATACTCCCGAGCCTGCATGGGGGTTGCGGCCGATGCGCCTTTTTCGCTCACATTCAAGGGCAGGGCCAGCAGCATGACCTCACCCATGATGGAGGACACAGGGCCCATCACCGGCACCACATCAGCGGGAAGTCGCTCGCGTACGAGCGCAAGCCGCTCCGCCACCAACTGGCGATTGCGGTAGATGTCAGTTCCCCAGTCAAACTCGGCATAGAGAATCGACAAACCGACCCCGGACATGGAGCGCACGCGAGTGACCCCCGGCATGCCATTCAATGCTGTTTCAATGGGGAAAGTCACCAGCTGCTCGACTTCTTCGGGGGCCATGCCCCCGGCTTCGGTCAAAACAGTGATCAGAGGTTTGTTGAGGTCCGGGAAGACGTCAACAGGCGTTTTGACCGCCGTGATGATCCCGTAGACCATCAATATCGCAGCGAACGCCAGCACAAACAGCCGGTTATGCAGGCTGTTGCGAACAATCCAGTTGAACATGTGTCACCTCACAGTTCAGCGGATTTGTGCGATCAGCGCCGCACCTTGAACCACGACCCGGTTTTCATCGCCAAGCCCCTTGGTGACAACGATCCTGCTCGCATCCAGTGCTTGGTACTGCACGGGTTGCGGGATATAGCGCTCTGCTCCTGACTTGATCCAGACGACAGGCTCATTGGCCGGATTGCGGGTGATCGCCTGTGCGGGAAGAACAAAGCCTTTGACACTTTGCTTGGAGTTGGCGATCACGGTGACAGGTTGGCCAATAGCAATCGGTAGCTGTTGCGTACCATCGGACGCGACCGCCTTGAAAGTCAGCGGCAATACTCCATCACGCAAGCTACGACCAGCGCCAATGAGCTCCAAACGGACACCTGGCGTCGCTTTGATCGTTGCTGCACTGATGTTGGCTGCTAGAGCAGGATCGGCCGTTGTCGCTTCCACCATGACCTTGGCTGGATCGGTGATCTCAAACAAGACATCCTTGGATTCGACAACCTGGCCAAGCACTACGTTGGCGCTGGCGATTACACCTGAGACGGGAGCCGCTACGCTTTCCTTGGCAGCAAGGCCGCCACCGATTGCGCTTTCACGCGCCCTCAGGCTTGAAAGTTCTGTCTGAGCTGCTTCAATCTCTTTGCGCGGGACAGTGCCTTCAAGCCCTTTAAGCCGCTCCACACGCTTTTGTGCAATTTCTCGGGCACCTCTGAGCTCGGCCAACTGGGAACGTTGCCCAGATAAGGCCAGGGGGTCAGCGTGATGGGCCACAACCGCTAAGACTTCCCCTTTGCGTACAGTCTTGCCAGCGAACGGCAAGCCTTGAGCTCCGGCCTCAATCTTTCCGCCCACAACCGTCTGAACCAGGCCACTGGCATTGGGGTCTGCAATGACTTTGGCTGGCAGTTCGATGGTTGCGCTTGCTTCGGACATCGAGGCAATTTCCGTGCGAATTGCCAATCGACGCTGGGACAGCATGGGCACATTGACGCTGCCATCAGGCAGGCGACTCAAACCTGCTGCCGATGGAGTGGCCGAGGCCGTATCCAGATGCTCTCCGTTGGGACCATGAGCGCCGGGAGAAGCCTGAGCCACAGATGTGATTGCAAGTGTTGAGAGGAGGATAAATCGCTTCATTGGGCATCTCTCTTTGCAGTGTTGTTGCGAGAGGCGCTGCCAATAAGCCAGCCGAGGCCACCTGTCAACATAAGTGCTACAAACATCAAACCACCCAAAATCAGGGCGTTATCGCCGGTATGTGAATGTGCTGGTTCATGCATTGCAGCATTCGCAACATTTAAGGTCCCATCTAGAAGGTCAGAGTCACTGCCGTCCAGAATTGTTATTACCAGCGCATGAGCACCTTTTTTTCTCAGTTCTGCCAGAAACTTCTCGTCAGCCACGGCATAGTCGCCCTGGTCCGAGTTATATGGCGCGGGGGCTTTCAGTTGGCCTAGCTCGACTTCCACCTTGGCTTGATCTACAGGCTCATTGGTGGCGAATCGGTTGATGAACATGGAGAGCTCGCCGTCTTGGAGACGCCCAACCAGTTCATAGCTTTCAGACTTAGCCTCAAACCGTGGTGCAGAGGAGCTAGCTCCAGCGGTTGGGGCTGAGTCCAAGTGTTCGCCATTGGGACCGTGTGCGCCAGGGGCTGCGAGAGCGACCCCCGAAGAAAGAGCGAGGCTGCTCAGTAAGAACAAACGTTTAGCAACGCGAGGAATTGAAAGCGGGGAATTCATGGCAGTTGTCCGTAGGCTTGTTGAAGGCGTGCACGTGCGAGGCCAAATGCGGCTTCCTGGCGAGCAGCGCTGTAGTCGGCTTGAGCAGCAGCACTGGCGGCGCGCAGGAGTTCTGGGAGAGATGTTTCGCCTGCATTGAAAGAGGCTCGAATCAACTTGGCTCTCTCGTTGAGCAAAGTGGCTTTTTCACTCCCTTTTTGCAGCTGCAACTGGCTTGCTTGTGCTGCAGCTTTTGCGCTCTCCATGCGAGCAGACAACTGAGCTCGAAGCACTTGTTCCTTACTTTGTGCCACCTCCAGCTCAGTCCAAGCGGCAGCTTGCAATGGCGCGTTTCTATCGTCTGTGCCGAATGGAATACGGACTGCTAGGCCTAAGCTGTAGGCTGAGCCCTGGCTGCGGCCTGGGAGGTCCTGCCTGAGTTTGGTGATCAACTCTGGAGCACTTCGATTTGATTTGAGGACCAAATTCAAACGCTTTTGAGCCAGGTCTACTTGCTGCTCCACACGCAGTATTTCAGGGTGCTTATCCAGCTTGCGAGGAGATGCGCTTTCGACATTCGACAAGGTCGCGTCGGGCGTCTGAGCCAGGCCGGTCAGAGCTGTCCACTGGCGCTTAGCGGCGTTCAGCTGAGTCTCTGCCTGCGACTCGGCAGCTTGTGCACTTAGTAGCTCGCCTTGGGCGGCCAAGGCATCTGCTTTCGCCAGATCGCCAGCTTTGACACGTTTATCCACGTCGGATGCGATGGCCGCAAAAATGCTGGTCTGTTGTTTCGACAACGTTTGGCTGGCCTGCAGCTCCGCAATCTGCCAATGCAGCTCACGGACTATCTCTGCAATACGTAGCTTCCCTTCGGCCTCAGCAGCTAGAGAGAGTGATGACAGCGAGTCTGCGGCCAACTGCTTGGCACTTTTCTGCCCGGGGAGCCAGATAGGGACTGCCAGCGCTACTTCCGTTTCGCGGACGCCGTTGTTGTTTTGCAGGCGATCGTTTCGGTGACTCAACTCAACTGAGGGTGGTGCAGCCCAGAGCGTGCTTGACGCTTTCTGTTCAGCGATAGCCTGCCGAGAAATGCCTGCCGCCTCAGCAGAGGCTACGGCACGGCTCCAGGCTGCCTCAACGGCAGACGCCAGGGTTGTATTTTGAGTGTTGCCGCTCAAATTTGACGCAGCAACGCCTTCCATTGGCTGTGCATATGAAGGGCACGCCAATGTCAGCCCTGCAAGAATGCAGAGCCTCCATTTGAATTTGGGGTTCACAAAGCCTCTAGATGCTCTGAGTGCGATGCAATACCTCGCAAGATACCGCGATGACTAAAGCACGCACGAACGAAGGAGTGACTTCAAACTATTGAAGCCGACCTATGGTGAAAGTGAGCTAGGCTGTCTGTTTGGGCGGGCGCCGCAGACCTTCCAGGATGGGATCTGGAATGAGAGATGCAGGAGTCACGTCTGGCGGGATGTTTTCCCAGTCAGGCACTGGAACACCCACTGAACTTGCTTGAAAAGCCCCTAGCGGCATCGCGTCGGCCATCAAGTGCAATCTAGAGTTCGAGGAGTCATCGAACTCTAGCTCGCCATCATGATGATGGTAGTGGCCTTCCTCTTGAAGGTGCATTGCAGCGTGTTCAAGTTCCTCGTGAGAGGCGAATACGGGCAGTTGGCCAGCCACCGAAAGGGCTTGCCAAAAGATACTCAGCATTACGCACATTAAGGCCAGACGGCGGGGCATAGTCGAAGAATTATAGGGTCGTGAGATTCCCCAACTTCTTTGTGGATGCTGTGCAGCTTTTTGGTGTCTGAAGGGACTGTTCAATGTCAGAGCAGGCTTGCATCAGTCTTTCTATGTTCCGGCTTGACGTCTAATTCCCCCTTATGAACTGCGTCTTGAGCTCGGAGGGGCGCTCGCTAAGCGGACCCCTAGACAGCCAAGCTCGTCAAGCAATTGATTGTGTGAGCTTCAAGAGAAGCTGACTCCGATCGTGGTGGTTCTGTTGCTCGAAGTGGCGAAAGTAGTTCCACCATGCATTCGAGCAATCGCCGCTACGATAGTCAAACCTAAGCCATGGTTGTGGTTCGCTTGAGTGCGGGAGGAGTCTGCCCGATAGAACCGGTCAAATAATCGAGGCAGATGTATCGGGTCGATTTCAGTCCCATTGTTGATCACCGCGATGCGAATCGAGCTGTCTACATTGCTGCGCGCAATTTCAACTTGAATTGTCGAACCTCTTTCTGCATAACGAGTTGCGTTGCCCAGGAGGTTGGACAGTGCTCGTCGCAGTAATCGTGCATCCACTGTGGCGGAGGCATCGCCCACAATCACAACTTGAAGTTGAGCCTCTTGTATTGCCGCTTCGTGGAACTCTGCCACTTCGAAAGCAAGCTCTGCCAAGCTGTCCACGTTCGTGCGTCTTGCTTCAACCCCTCGGTCTGCATTGGATAGAAATAGCATATCGGCGACGATACCGGCCATCCGTCGCAGGTCCTCAAGGTTTGAAGCTAGTGCCTCTTGCAACTCAGGCCCACTACGTGGTTTACGCAGGGCAAGCTCACTGCTGCTTATGAGGGTCGTCAGAGGCGTATTTAGCTCATGTGCTACGTCCGCATTGAAAGCTTCCATTTGCTGATATGCCTTAGCCAACCTATCTAGTAAAGCATTGAACTGCGCTACCAAAGGCCTCAGCTCTTGAGGTTGATGACTGTCATCAAGGCGCCGATTTAGGTCGTTTGCGGATAGGTTGCGCGTTTGCTCCACCAGCGAGCGCAAGGGCTTTAGACCAACTCTTACTAGCCATGTGCTTGCAAGTGACACAAGCAGTCCCCCCGCTACAGCAGCGAGTCCAAGAGTCCATCCAAGACGGCTGAGCAATCGCTCATCTGGTCTGCGGTCGAGAAGCAAAATTGCCTGCATAGGCTCTACACCGCGACCCTCCGCAATAACGTTCACCGTGAATCGGCGCGACAAAACATGGCCAGCATTTTCAGATCCGCGTGGAACTTCAACAATGTTATCTCCTGCAACGGAAACGAGCTTTAGAGATAGCTCATCATGACCCGTGAGATAGTCTTTGAGCAAATGTTTGATGGCTTCGGAAGAATGCAGCGCACGACCTTGTTTCAATAGGATTTCAATCGCTGTTTGTTTGTGATCTAAAGTGTCTTGCTGCCGTTCAGTCAATGTGATTGATATGACCAAGTAGACAGCGATACAGACAAGTCCGAGGCCTACGATGGTTTGAAGTGCAAGTACACGAGCTAGGCGGCCAGCTAAGTGTGGTACTGATTTGGTATTCATACAGGACGAGACTCAAGCACATAGCCCATTCCACGCACAGTGTGAAGAAGTGGTCGTCCAAATGGCTGATCCAGCTTCAGTCGAAGACGGCGTATAGCGACTTCAACAACATTAGTTTCACTGTCGAAATTCATGTCCCATACTTGCGATGCCAGCTCAGTGCGTGACAAAACCTCTCCCTGTCTGCGAAGTAGTAAGCTGAGAAGATTAAACTCCTTGGCGGTAAGCTCAAGTCTCTGTCCCGAGCGAATGGCTCTGCGACGAACTAAATCCATCTCTAGATCGGCAAAGACTAGGTTAGTCGCTTCAAAGCTTCCTGACGTCATGTGCAAATTACTTCGACGAAGCAAGACATGCATGCGTGCCACGAGCTCGGAGAATGCGAATGGCTTCACCAAGTAGTCGTCGGCACCGCTTTGGAGTCCCTTTACCCGGTCCTCTATCTGACCGCGAGCTGTGAGCATCAGAACGGGTGTCGGCTTCTCGCGCTTTAGGGCGGCTAAAACAGCTAATCCATCAATGCCGGGAAGCATTCCATCGAGAATGACAAGATCATAGTCAAGTTCTATTGCTAAATGTAAGCCGTCGATCCCGTTGTGAGCTGTATCGACGACGAAGCCTTCCTCTGCAAGCCCTTTGACAAGGTATTCTGCGAGCTTTACTTCATCTTCAACAACTAGTATCTTCATAATCAGTATTTTTAAGAATCTTTTATATTAGAAAATGACGAATTTATCATTTTCTTGTAAGAATTATGTTGGTTCTGACCATTCATAATATTTGGCGGAGCTCTTTAAGTATTAATTTCTCAGAGGGTTGCATGCATGTAGATTGTTATTAATCTCAAAGATGACTACATTGTCATAATAATGACTGAAATATGTAATTTGGCTCGCTATAAAATTTTTATATCTTCCTTGACGGAATAAGCCTTCAGGAAGTATGTAATTTTTATAGGAGCTTTATAATGTTACGTCGTAATTTGTCAACGACTTTTATCACTTCGGCAATGATCACAGCCTCCTTGCTAATACCAGGCATTGCATCGGCAAGTGAATATTGGCATTCTGCAAACAATGAAAGCGGTGTGGTAACTCATCCCGAACACTTTAAAAGTGTGAAGTCTCGCAAAGAAATAAATGCAGAAGCCGCTCAGGCAGTTGTTGAGGGAGGTGACTCCCGGATGCGTTCAGGGAAGTACCCCGGTAATACACCGGTATCAAGCTCAGAGAAAGCACGACAGCAGATCATTGATGAGTTGTTGAAGGAGTCTCCCGAGCAGCGTGAATCCCGCAATCGAGCTATGGCAGGGTAACACTCAAAGTTTTTAGTTGGCGTGAATATGTGCATGCACATATTCACGCTTTTCTAAATCTGATAATTATTTAGTGTTTTATTGCTTCTGTCATTGAAGATTTGATCTCCGGGGGGTGAAATTTGTACTCTTTGGAGAAAATGTTCCTTGATTGAATTTTTCCATCCCATTTTAATGACAATAAATCGGAAACTGTCCAAGCAAGCCAATCAGCTCGGAATGAAATATTTGACATTTCCTGAGAAGTGCTGATCAGTTCATCTGAAACCCAAAATACCGCCGGTATCTTGTAACCGGACTCTGTGCTCGGACTATGTCCCACTCTATTCGTTGAGTGTCCTACCTCTTGGCCGTGGTCGGAAACGTAAACTACTGATCGGAAATCTGCAGAGGGAAAATTTGAACTTGTCGCTTTTTCGAAAATAGAACCCACAATTTTGTCCTGGTATAGGATAGCGGAGTCATATTCATTCCGGAATTCTCTTACCCAAGCAGGCTTTTCTGCTTCAGCCATTTTCCTCGTGATACTGTCTTCATTGAATGAATTTTGATCGTTAGGAAATCTGAGTCTGTAATGTGGATGAGCTCCAAGCATATGTAGGATGATTAATTTCCGAGGAGTGAGATCTTGCAATGCAGCTTCGTATGGAGGAAGCAAGACCTCATCCAATGAATTACTTGATCTTCCGGGTTTATTGTTTTCCATTACAACTACGTCCGAAAAAGCGGCTAGCTTCTGTGCTACCGCTATATCGTCATGGTTGCTTATCCACCAGGTCTTATAGCCCGCAGCCTTTGCTAACGCAATCAAATTAAGTTTCTCATTGGCGTTACTTGATTTGAAGTTCATCATGCTATCCAGCGAAGGAATAGTTGTCGCTTCAGTCGACCAAGCATTTTTGATAAAGAAAAAATTATTACCTAATGAGCTTTGTAAGGATTTGAGGTTTGGTGTGGTTTGCCTTTCATATCCATATAGGCTCATATTGTCGCGATTTATACTTTCAGATATTACAAGGACAATCGTTGAGCTACCCATCCGCTCAACCTCTGGGTTCTTTCCTTTGGCGAGTTCTAACGCATCTTTACGAGCCTGATCGTAGGTTCTCCAGCTTTCTTTTGTCTCTATTGCCGATTCTACAAACTGACTCCAGAATATAAATGGATTAATTCTTCGCCAAGGCTTACTAGCATAAGCCACCATAGAAATGCAAATAGCTAAGATAAGAATGAATTTATGTATCTTCGATGAGCGATGCTTATTTCTGATACCTTGTTGGGTGATTTTGAATGAAAATAATGCTATGATTAGAAATATAGATAATGATGCCCAAAAATAGCGAGACTGAGAAAAAATATATTCTCTTACTTCTTCTTTATTTGTATTTGCAACTGCTCCCACAATCATGGAGCTATCTGGTGCTGCGTCGTAGTTCGAAAAAAGATGTATTCTGACTATTGAGTCAAGTATAAAAATAAGAAAAATAATCCATACAAAAACTTGTCTTATTAAGTTAATGTGATTACTTTTTATTGGAACCAGTAAGAGAAGTAAAGTTGGGGTAAGGAGCGCTGTAATCTGAAATATTTTTCTTCCGTCGTATCCAAAACTGGCAGCCGCGATTTCAATTATTATTAAAAGAGCGATTGCCACCCAAGCTTTTTTTACCTCTGGAGCCATCTCATAGGATTTGTTGGATAGGCTTGTTTCCATTTTTAGTGATTTCTGCGTATATTGAATTTTTACACTTCTTATTCGAGAATTTAATCTTGAGGAAAGAAGCTAAAATTACTGTAGATACGCAGAGATAACATGAGGCTGACATTTATATTACATTTTTGTAATCTGGTCATTCAATAAATTAATATTTTATTTCGACCGAAGATACCATTTATTTATTTGTTCGCTTCTAAAATTTAGAAATTTTATGTTGAGATATATCGTATTTTAAAAGAGCTATAAATTCTATTATTTTAATATTAATTATATTATATAAATAATATACTTCTTTATATCGCTTTTCGTAATTTTTAGGAAATCTGCATCAATGGTTGTGTTCACTAAATCTTCAGAATAATTCATGAAATGAGCTGCGGGCTTATGTGGCTCGATGACTGGGAAGCGATAAAAAGTTAGAAACGCTTTGTCAAATAGATATTTGAGGTGCTTGAAATTTATTGAGATATTGTTGAGGATTGGAGGGGCAGGTGCTGAAGCGTTATGGAGCTACCCGCTAGCTTCCTCCAGAGGACTTCAAAAACATGATTCTTCATCGACGAAGATGGCTAGGGATGCAGGTTCCAATCGAACTCATCAGGCTCGTAGAGCTCGGTATGCGACGCTCGTGTTTAGCCTTCGCAAAAATTTTTATTATTTTTTGAGGGGGGAAGGGCTTTGTAGCCGTATAAGGATTGAAGATCGGCTTCAAAGGAGGTCTGCCATGGTAGACGTTGACAAATGGCTTGCGGATGCGGCCAATTTAACCAAGCGGGAAGTGACGCCCATTGACAGCGACAAGGTGATGCAGCAGATCGGTTTCATCTCGTCACCGGCGTCATCCTCCCTTGCTCTGGCGAGACTTGATGCCCGGCTAATGATGTTGTGTGCGGCAGTAGCTGCGATTGTGGCTTTGGCTGGTTTGGATTCCATCGCTTCGAAGGCATTAGAGCAGCCTGTCACAACATGGATCGCTGCTCCACCTGCTGCGTCGCCGTTTGGTTTGCTCGTGGGGGAATGATGGCTACAAGATTACGACGCTTTGCTCTTGCAACGATCGCAGGGGCGTTGATCGGTGTATTTGTGGCTGGTGCAGTCGTGATGGTTCGTCATAGCGCTCCTCGCCCTGAAACAGACCTTCACGAAATGCTGCATCGGGCCGTTCCTCTTGATGCGAATGAAAAGCAGATTCTCGAAGCCAAGGAGCAGTCTTTTGCACAAAGACGTCAAGAAATAGAGAAGCGGTTACGTGCGGCGAATGGCCAGTTGGCGGATGCCATTTCCAAAAATCCAACTTGGTCACCAGAAGTGGAGTCAGCCATCCGCGAAGTCGAGAAAGCTGCGGGCGATTTACAGCGGGCTACGCTTGTGCACGTGTTTGAGATGCGGGCTGGGCTTAAGCCAGAGCATCGACCAGCGTACGACAATGTGTTGGTGGAAGCGCTTCGGCGTGGGTCGCAGTGATTTCCGTAGATTCGGACGTCATCTTAGCCAAGCGCGCAGCGCAAGGCGATCAGCGAGCTTTCAAAGTGCTCGTTGACCGTTATGGCGTATCCGTAGCGCAGGCTGCGCGCAGTTTTGGCATCCCTGAAACTGACATCGACGATGTAGTTCAAGAAACGTTTGTGGCCGTTTGGAAAGCGCTGGGCGATTACGACGAAAATCGTCCGTTTCGTGCTTGGCTGTTTGGCATTGCCATGAACAAGATGCGTGATCTATTCCGCTTCCGCAAGGTACGTAGTTTTCTGTTCGGTGCGCTTGATCTGCTCAGCCCAGACACGCCAGAGCAAGCGGACCCCGCACCTGGCCCAGAGCGTGAAACGGCCGCGCGCAGGGAACTGGCCAAAGTCACGCAAACGCTTTCTATGCTGCAGCGTGAGCAGCGGGAAGTCATCGTATTGACAGGCATTGTGGGCCTGACTCAGCCTGAGGCTGCTGCAGCCCTTGGCATCACGCTCAAAGCGCTTGAGGGCCGCCTCACACGGGCCCGCGGCAAACTTTCGCTGCTTATCGCACGCGACAGCAGTGTTTGAGCCTCCGCCTTTCCGGCAGGCTTAAGTCGATGGTCAATAGGCCCTTGATCTCCCAGTAAAAATTTTTTTGAAAGAGCAAGGGGAAGTGCTCGGTAGAGCCGTATTCCTATTTGACTCCTTCGAAAACGCTGGAGTGCCGACTGCCTGAAAGGAGGCCCACCATCATTTCCGTATTCTTCTATCGACGCGCTATTGTGGTGCTCGGAGCTGCAGTGCTGAGCGTTGCCAGTGCAAGCGCAGCCGACGCTCCCGTCTATGTCAAATTGTTGGAACAGGCACTGTCGCAAGCACCTGTCTTGGCCCAGCAACAAGCAAATGTCGGAGCTGCTGTCGCAGATGCGCAGCAATCCAAGGCGTTGCTTAACCCTCGCATCGACACTCTTTTCGAAAACCTGGGTGCTCCAGCCAGTGGAGGACAGAGTCAGCGTCAAAGTACCTACTCAGTAACCCAGCCGTTCGAGGTCTTTGGCAAACGAGCTGCCCGCATTGAAGCCGGTGAGCGCACCTTGGGGTTGGCTCAGACACGCCGTCGCCAAGCGCAGGTTGACTTTGCCGCAGAGCTTGCAGTTGCCTATGCCTCCGTGGAGGCAGCGCAGGCGCTAAAGAACCTCGCTCACGAAGATCTGACCCGTGCCAATGATGACCTAGGGGCTGCACAAGCGCAGGTCAGAGCAGGCAAGGAGGCCCAATTGAGACTTGCTCAAGCGCAAGCGAGCGTCTCAGCAGCTCAGGCTCGTACACAGTCCAGTGCAGCAGACCTTACCCAAGCTTTGGAACGCCTATCGGCTCTGGTGGGATCAGACATCGCCTACTCGGGGGTAAGTGGTTCCCTGCTGGATGCAACCGGCGAGGGATCGGTTTCTTCAACCGAGATTCCTCCGGCAGTCGCAACTGCCCGTGCGGAGCGGGATGTATTTCAAGCGCAAGTCGTTGTTGAGCAGAAAAAGTGGGTGCCTGAAATTGGTATCAGTGCGGGATTAAGGAGGTACGCCTGGTCCGGTCAAAACGGGTATGTCCTGGGCGTCAGTGCAACGATTCCATTGCTTGACCGTAATGAGGGTGGCATCTCTGCGGCTCAGCAACGGGTCATAGCGGCGGAGTCACGGCTAGAAGAAGCTCGTCTGATGGCTCAGGCCAATCAGCGCATTGCATTAGCCCAAGTACAGGCTGCGAATCAGCGTCTGACCGCTGCCTCGACTGGAGAGGCTGCTGCGAATGAGGCCTATCGACTTGGGCGCATCGGATATGAGTCGGGCAAGACATCCTTGATCGAGTTGTTAGTGATTAGACGTGCTCTGTCCGAGGCCCGAGGAACCACTATCGAGGCTCGTTTGGCGCGCGTACGCGCATTGTCGGCAATGGCACAGGCAGAAGGGCGCCTGGCTTTCGGAGAAGAAATCAAATGACTGAGAACCGTCGAACTATCCCTTGGCTGCTGGTTGCAGGGGTTGCGAGTGCCGCTGCTGCAATAGGCTTTGGGGCCGCACAGGTAGGAAAGCCTGCAGCCACGCCCGTAGTTGCTGCTGCGACGAATCCGGATCCAACCAGCGAGTTGGAGGCCCCCTCCGGAGTGGTTTCGATACCGGATGAGTACATTAAGGCAGCTGGTATCGCCGTCGAAGCCGTGACGCCAGGTGACGTAGCCCTTGAAATTCTCGCTCCCGCCACAGTTACTGCAGCCCCCGGAGGCGAGGCGGTATTGGTGGCTCGCGCGACCGGAACGATTCAGCGTGTGGGACGACGACTGGGTGATGCGGTCAAGGCTGGTGATGTGCTGGCATCGGTGGACAGTCTGGATGCTGCAGCCATGGCGGCAGACCGTCGTGTAGCCCAGGCCAAGGCTGAACTAGCACGCAAATCATATGCGCGCGAACTGGAACTGTTCCAGCAAGGGGTCACTCCACGCCAGGAGATGGAAGCGTCCAAAGCAGGACTAGATGTCGCAGAGGCTGAATCGCTTCGAGCAACGTCTGTGGCGCGCGCTGCCCAAGTCTCGGAAGATGGACGTGCAGTCGCAGTTATAAGTCCGATTTCCGGTAGCGTCACAGCGGTGAATGCAGTTGTCGGAGCCTATGTGGCGCCCAATACCGAGCTATTTCGAGTCGCTGCCCCTGGTGCCTTACAGATTGAAGCGGCTGTAACGCCAGCGGAAGCGGGTCGTATCTCCGTTGGCGAGCAGGCGACCATCATTCCTTCCAGCGGCAACCCTATTGCTGCTGTCGTGCGTTCCATGACACCGACTGCGAGCAGCGCATCGCGTTCAGCCACTGTTGTGCTTACTCCCAGTGAGCCTAAAGTAGCCTTGGTGGTGGGTGAGGGCGTTCAAGTGAGACTTCATGCCCGCAGTAGTGGATCGGCAGGGCTTACGGTTCCGGAAAACGCTGTTCAAAACCTGGATGGACGCGATGTGTTGTTCGTCAAGACAGATAAAGGTTTCCGTGCGCAGCCCGTGCTTGTCGGTGCCCGTAGTGGTGGTATTGCCCAGGTGATTTCGGGTGTCGCCGCTGGAGACCGTGTCGCCACACGCAATGCATT
This sequence comes from Comamonas thiooxydans, assembly GCF_002157685.2. Lineage (NCBI taxonomy): Bacteria > Pseudomonadati > Pseudomonadota > Betaproteobacteria > Burkholderiales > Comamonadaceae > Comamonas > Comamonas thiooxydans. The sequence continues at coordinate 3,093,231 of NZ_AP026738.1, read as the reverse complement.
TCTCATCAAGGCAGAAGCCAAGAAGAATGCCGGAGATGACGAATGATCAATGCAATTCTCTCCGCATCGGTTAGGCAACGATGGCTAGTACTTTTTCTAACTACTGTGCTGGCAGTAGTTGGAGCCTGGCAGCTCAACTTGCTGCCCATTGATGTAACTCCAGACATCACAAACAAGCAGGTCCAGATCAACACGGTTGTGCCCACATTGAGCCCTGTGGAGGTTGAGAAACGCGTGACATACCCTATCGAGACAGCCTTGGCGGGTCTCAATGGTGTAGACAGAACACGTTCTTTCTCGCGTAATGGCTTCAGCCAGGTTACCGCAATCTTCAAGGAGGATGTAGACATCTACTTCATGCGACAGCAGGTGTCCGAGCGGCTAGCTCAAGCGAGAGCAAGCTTGCCAGACGGAGCCGAGCCGCGCATGGGGCCCGTGTCAACAGGGCTGGGTGAAGTCTTTCACTACAGTGTGGAGTTTGAGCACCCTGACGGCAAAGGCGCGTCCGTCAAGGACGGTGAAACTGGCTGGCAGAGCGATGGAAGTTTCCTCACGGATGAAGGTGAAAAGCTCAAGGATCGCGTAAGCAAGCTTGCATATCTGCGTACAGTCCAGGACTGGATTGTCAGGCCTCAACTTCGCACCACGACAGGCGTGGCCGACGTGGACTCGTTGGGTGGCTATGTCAAGGAATTTTTGGTCGAACCGGATGCAGCAAAGATGGCAGCCTTCGGCATCTCCTACGCCGATGTGAATCGTGCACTCGAGGACGCCAACCTCTCAGTAGGGGCCAATTACATTCAGCGTTCTGGAGAGTCCTATCTTGTGCGTGCCGATGCACGTATACGCACCGTAGATGAAATCGCACGTGCCGTAGTGGCTCAACGTCAAGGCGTTCCTGTCACGATAGGGCAAGTCGCGGCTGTAAGTGTCGGTGGTGATCTACGTACAGGCGCGGCCAGCCGTGATGGTCAGGAAACTGTGGTCGGAAGTGCACTCATGCTGGTTGGCGCGAACAGTAGAACTGTCGCACAGGCCGTGGGGGATAAGCTCCAGGAGATCTCCAAGACGATGCCTCCCGGCGTCGTGATTGTCCCAACGTTGGATCGGTCTCAGCTCGTGGTTGCGACCGTGAAAACGGTGGCGCGCAATTTGACCGAAGGTGCAATATTGGTGGTGGTCATTCTGTTTGCGTTGCTGGGAAACTGGCGAGCGGCAGTGATTGCTGCCATGGTCATTCCCCTCTCGCTGCTGTTCAGCGCCATTGGAATGAACTCCCTGCATATTTCGGGCAACTTGATGAGCCTGGGCGCATTGGATTTTGGCTTGATCATTGACGGCGCCGTCATCATTGTTGAAAACGCTTTACGCCGGCTGGCTCATCGGCAGCAACAGCAGGGCCGACTGCTTACCTTGTCGGAGCGCTTAGAGGAGGTAATCGCATCATCGAAAGAGATGGTTCGTCCGACTATCTACGGCCAATTGGTGATTTTCCTGGTGTTCCTGCCTTGCCTGACCTTCCAAGGTGTTGAAGGCAAGATGTTCTCACCTATGGTGATTACGCTGATGCTTGCTCTTGCTTCAGCCTTTGTGCTCTCGCTGACGTTCGTCCCAGCCATGATTGCGGTGCTTCTTCGTAAGGAAATCTCCGAGAAGGAAGTCAAAGTCATCGTTGCGACCAAGCAGCGCTATCTTCCCTTGCTTACAAGGGCAGTTCAGAACCCCATGCCTTTCGTGGGTTCTGCTGTAGCTGTTTTGGCTTTGGCAGTATTCGCATTCTCCTTTGTGGGTCGGGAGTTCATGCCCACGCTCGATGAGCAAAACCTGAATTTGTCGTCGGTCCGTATTCCATCGACCTCCATTGAGCAATCGGCTGCCATTGATCTACCTTTGGAACGTGCTGTACTGAGCTTGCCGGAAGTCAAGACCGTTTACTCCAAGGCTGGTACGGCCAGCCTGGCTGCCGATCCGATGCCTCCTAATGCTTCCGACAACTACATCATCCTTAAACCCAAGAATGAATGGCCCGAAGGTGTGACGACCAAGGAACAGGTTGTGGAGCGCATCCGTGAGAAAACAGCATTCCTTGTCGGCAACAACTACGATGTGACGCAACCCATCGAGATGCGATTCAATGAGTTGATTGGTGGTGTCCGAAGCGATGTGGCGGTCAAGATTTATGGCGAAGATCTCGACCAACTTGCGGCTAGTGCGCAACGTGTGGCTGCGGTGTTGCGCAAAACGCCGGGCTCATCCGACGTGCGTGTGGCTCAGACCACCGGCTTTCCCACCTTCGATATCAGTTTTGACCGTGCTGCAATCGCACGTTATGGGCTGACGGTCAAAGAGGTTGCCGACACTGTAGCCACGGCGCTTGCGGGTAAGCCTGCCGGTCAGGTCTTTGAGGGGGATCGACGCTTCGATATCGTTGTGCGCCTGCCTGGAGAGCAGCGCGGCAATCTCGACGTGCTTGGTGCACTGCCCGTGATGTTGCCTGAAGTAGCTGGTCAGCCTCGAGCATCTGTTCCCCTGCGTCAACTGGTGGAGTTCCGTTTCACTCAAGGTTTGAACGAAGTCAGTCGTGACAACGGTAAGCGCCGCATTTATGTGGAAGCAAATGTGGTCGGGCGTGACTTGGGCAGCTTTGTCGATGACGCCGCTGCACGAATTGCGCAAGAGGTCAAACTGCCTTCAGGCTCATGGATTGAGTGGGGCGGTCAATTCCAGAATCTGCAGGCGGCAACCAAGCGCTTAGCCATCATCGTCCCTGCCTGCTTTGTCCTCATTGCTGCTGCGTTGTACATGGCAATTGGCAATGTGGCGCTGACGGCCACGGTGCTCACCGCTGTCCCTCTGGCATTAGCTGGTGGAGTTTTTGCCTTGGCCCTGCGAGGTATACCGTTCTCCATTTCGGCCGCCGTAGGCTTCATCGCGGTCTCGGGCGTCGCGGTGCTTAACGGCTTGGTGCTCATTTCCGCCATTCAGTCTCGGCTTGAGGAAGGGCTGAGCGCTAACGTGGCGGTCATAGAAGGCGCAATGGAGCGGGTGCGTCCCGTGCTCATGACTGCTTTGGTTGCTTCTTTGGGCTTTGTTCCTATGGCTATAGGTACAGGTACCGGATCGGAAGTTCAACGTCCTCTCGCGACTGTGGTTATTGGGGGGCTCATTACAGCGACGATCCTGACACTGTTTGTCCTTCCTGCGGTTTGCGGAATGGTCCTGAGAAGGCGGGAGAACATGCAAATACAGCCCAAGCAGGTTGCTGCGACACTCTAAGGCAGTGCTGTACATAAAGGCCCTGTCCCTCTAAGGAGCATCTGATGCTTGAAGTATTGGCAAACCGAACTTACCGCCATCTGTTCCTGGCGCAAATTATTGCGCTAGTGGGAACGGGGCTCGCTACTGTGGCGTTAGGTCTGCTGGCCTATGACATTGCTGGGCCCAATGCGGGCAGTGTCCTTGGCACCGCGTTGGCAATCAAGATGGTTGCCTATGTGGGCATAGCACCCATAGTGGGGGCCTTTGCCAATCGTCTGCCGCGGCGCGCATTTCTGGTTGCAATGGATCTTGTGCGCGCCGCGGTTGCAGTATCCCTGCCTTTCGTCAGTGAGGTTTGGCAGGTATACCTCTTGATCTTCCTTTTGCAGTCTGCTTCCGCAGCCTTTACCCCTACCTTTCAGGCGACGATACCGGACGTCTTGCCTGAGGAGAAGGATTACACAAGGGCTCTTTCCCTGTCTAGGTTGGCCTACGACATGGAAAGTTTGCTGAGCCCGATGCTCGCGGCGGCGCTGTTGACCGTGATTTCCTTTCATGGGCTTTTTGCGGGAACCGTCGTTGGCTTTATCTGTTCAGCACTTCTGGTGGTGTCTGTAACGTTGCCGCAAGCCAAAGCAGTCGTTCAACACGGAGGTATTTACGCCAAAACCTTCCGTGGAATGTCCATCTACCTTCGGACTCCTCGTTTGCGGGGTCTGCTAGCTTTGAATCTGGCTGCTGCTGCGGCCAGTGCAATGGTCATTGTCAACACCGTGGTCTATGTTCAAAGCAAGCTTCAGCGGCCAAGCACCGATGTTCCCTTTGCACTCGCTGCATTTGGCGGTGGCTCGATGTTGATGGCTTTGTGGCTTCCAAAGATCTTGGAAAAACGTCCTGATCGACCAGCAATGCTGTGCGGTGCAAGCATTATGGGGGGCGGCCTATTTGCAGGATTCCTTATCGCTACTGTCGGGGGTAGTTATGAATGGCCAGCGTTCCTATTGCTGTGGTTCACCATCGGCTTGGGATACTCGATGACACTGACTCCAAGCGGACGATTGCTGAGGCGATCGGCAGCGGCCCATGACCGTCCAGCAATATTTGCTGCACAGTTTTCCCTGTCTCATGCGTGCTGGTTGCTTACCTATCCACTAGCCGGCCAACTGGGGGCAAGATTCGGCATGCCTGCTGCGTTTTTGGCCCTTGCGGGGATCACTGTCATTGGTCTAATCCTTGGCTGGAGGTTGTGGCCCAAAGCAGATGAAGATGAGATTGGTCATGAGCACCCAGATGATCCTGCGTTAGATGAGCATTTGAAAAGCGGTATCGCACTTGGTGGACGTAAGCACATTCATGCTTTTGCCATAGATGATTTGCATCCTCGTTGGCCGGATGCGCATTAAGTCAGTTTGAAAATTCAAGTTCTTCCTAGAGCAGCTAGAAGCTCGGCAACTGCTTCAACAAGGGTTGACGTCATTTGTGAGAAATGCGCCGATAAGGCGAAGGGGATCGGCAACGGCCACGGGGTGGTCTTGCCTGAGTACTTGTGGCTTTGATAGATACCGTGCATTTTTTAAATCAAAAGTTGCTGCATATGGCGGTGCTGTTCTTGATGACAGCCAGCTTGTTGCTGTCCAGCGTTGGCATGTTTCAATCGCACGGTATGGCTTTGCTCGCTGCTTCTGGACATGAGCCTCATGGTCAGGTTCACACTTCACATACGCATGATCGCGCACATGACGGCGAAGCGATGGAAGGATCTTCGGGATGGCGAAGCTCACCCAATGCGCACTCCCATGCAGCTGATAACAGTCAGCATGGACATAACCCACTTGACCATAGCCACGAAACGGCGAATCTGCCCCCTTTGATTTCTTTACCATCCGGGTATCTCCGCCATCGGATCGCAGCTATGCCGCCGGAGCCGTTTTTCAGTCACCAGCCTCAGCGTCTTGAGCGACCTCCATCGTTAGATCACTACCTCTAAAAGGTAGCCCACATCATGAATGTGGGTCGGTTAAATCTATTTGGAGTTTTCATGCTCAGTGAATTTTCGTTATTTCAGACGAGAGGGATAAATGTGCCCCTGCGTCTTTGTCTGTTGCTGCTTGCCATGCTGGCCTTAATGCCGGTTGATGTACTGGCACATGCTGTCACTGAGGGTGACAAAGGCTATATCCAGGAAATCTCCGGCATCAATTTGATTCCTTACACATACCTTGGGGCCAAACATATGGTGACTGGCTATGACCATATCTTGTTCCTTTTCGGAGTGATCTTCTATCTCTACCGACTCAAAGATATTGGCTTGTATGTGAGCTTGTTTGCCATAGGTCATTCGACAACGATGCTCATCGGTGTGTACTTTGATATTGGTATTAGCAGCTACGCCATCGATGCCATCATCGGACTGTCTGTGGTCTACAAGGCGCTTGACAACATGGGAGCGTTCGAGCGGTGGCTGGGTTTTCAACCTAATCCACGCATTGCTACCTTCGTATTCGGCTTGTGCCATGGCTTTGGCTTGGCGACCAAGATTCAGGAGTACGAGATGAGCCGTGATGGGCTGGTGCCTAATCTATTGGCCTTCAATATAGGCGTTGAACTGGGCCAGTTACTAGCCCTTGGTGCCATTCTTATTGCGATGGGGTACTGGCGCCGAAATGCCAGCTTTGGGCGATATGCCTATACAGCCAACGTTGCCATGATGACCGCCGGTTTTGTGCTTTTTGGCATGCAACTGACAGGTCTGTTTGTCTCCATCTCCAGCTAAATCTAATGTCATGAATACACGTAATACCCGTAACACTCGCCAAATCCCATCCTCTGCCGAGTTGCCGAGCAGCCAGCAGCTGCAGAAGTCCACATTTACTGCTCTTGCGATCGCCGCATTGTTGCTGGTCACGGTGGTGCTGCCTTCTGAATATGCGATTGATCCCACTGGTATCGGTAGAGCTCTCGGCCTAAATGAAATGGGAGAAATCAAGACACAGTTAGCCGCAGAAGCCGAAGCTGATCGAGCTGCGGCTCCTGCTGCTAGCGAAAAGAAAGCAGTGAATACTGCTGTTGCGACTTCGGCAGTTGCCGGTATTGTTGGTGCAAAGTCGGCCGAGGCATCTCCGCCGGCGCCTGTGCAGAAAGTTGCAACGCAATGGAAAGATGAGGTCACCTTTGTGCTCGAACCGGGTCAAGGTGTCGAATACAAGTTACGTATGAAGGAGGCTGCCAAGGCAAATTTTGAATGGACTGCCAAAGGTGGCGTAGTGAATTACGATACCCACGGCGATGCTTCAGGTAAAAGCATCAGTTACGAGAAGGGGCGCGCTGTGGGTGCCGATACAGGCGAATTGAAAGCCGCGTTTACAGGCAACCATGGTTGGTTCTGGCGCAACCGTGGCCAAAGTGATGTGACGATGACATTGAGAGTCTCTGGCGATTACGAAAAATTGTCTCGCCAGTAATCAAACTGCATTGCTGATAATACACCGCGCCATGCAAGTGCTTGGCGCGGTCTTTTTCATCGTGAACTATTAACGCCAATGTTGATTCAGATTATCGCAGGCACTTTTCTAGCTGGCGTAGTTAGTGTGTGGCTTGCCTGGATGCTGTGCAGGAGCTTTTTTACTCGACATCCACAGCACATGCTTAGCTTAGCTGCAGGAGCTTTGCTCGCCACCGCATTTATCAACTTATTGCCTGAAGCATTCGATAGTGATTACTCTGCCAAATCTCTGTTCCTGATTTTTTTCTTGGGGCTGCTAACTGTCATCGTCTTGGACAATGCAGAAGTTTTGCATCGCGCTCATGTTCTCGGTCTGCCTAGCGGTCATCAACGCACACCTCATGAGCACATTTCAAGTGCTCCAACGGGACGCTGGGCGGTGCTTTTTGGAGGCGGCGTACACGCATTTGCCGATGGAATTCTGATTGCATCGGCATTTTTAGCCAATGAAAAATTGGGTTGGGGCGCGGCGTTTGCCGTACTACTGCACGAAGTGCCGCACCATTTGAGTGATTTAGCTGTGGTCGGCAATGGAGGCAGCAAACCAAGAAAAGCTGTACTTAAGGTCACTTTGGCAGGCTCGTTCACTATGGCAGGAGGGTTGGCAGGCTACCTCATTGTGGGTCAACTTGCAGGTTGGCTTCCTATGCTTCTTGTGCTTGCGGCCAGTAGTTTTGCCTATGTGGCGCTGTCAGACATCATTCCGCAGCTCAATAGACCCAAGGGATTGAGGCAAACCATCGTCCAATTGTCTTGCCTGCTATTTGGCTCTTTGCTAGTGTCGGCTGCTGTCATGGTTGCTGGTGGTCACGGCCATTGAGTGGACAGCTTATGGGATCGTCAACTAGAGCAAAAATGAACGTCAACGAGGTCAGTTTAGGCATTGGATCCGCAAGAAAGCTAGCCATTGGTTAATCGCCGGTTTGTAGGTCTATGCTCTAGCTATTGGAATTTCATTGAGCTTGGTGGTGTAACGCGGCGTGCGAAGCTCTTGACGCATACGCCAACCGCTCGCATCTTGCTCAGGTACTCCAGTGCAGGCTACGTGCACAGTGCCTTTGCCGAAGCGCTTGTTGACCTTGTCGATGGCTTCCATCAGCTTGCTTTGATCGCGGGCAGGTCCCTCGAAAAGCAGGTCGCCTTGTTGAACGGTTGTAGGGCACAGATCCTGCAGCATCACCCCGGCCTTGGAGAGCTGGTAGCCGGGCTCATAAATCATGCGCAAGCCGCGCACCGCTGCGTTCACGAGGGCCTTGGTGTCGGAGGACGGGGGCTGGAGCTGCATCACGGCCATGTTGTAGAACTTGGGGCCAGGCCTAAATGGCGAGGTGTGCGCGAAAACATGCAGGGCGCCAGCCCGCAATCCTCCTGCTCGCAGTTTCTCGGCGGCCCTGGTTGCAAATTCGCTCACGGCTTCAATCAGTGGTGGCAGGGTGGTGATGGCGTGGCCGAAGCTGCGAGTGCATGCAATCTGCTTTTTTGCGGCAGGGGTCGTTTCTAAGCTCATGCAGCTGAGGCCTTGCAGCTCGCGCACTGTGCGCTCCAGCACTACGCTCCAGCCCTCTCGCGCAGCATGGGCAGGCAGCTTGGCCAAGTCCAGCGCAGTCAGCACGCCTTGCTCGGCCAGCTGGACCGAGATGCGGCGGCCCACCCCCCAGATCTCGCCGGCAGGCGTACGGCCGAGGATGTCGGTGCGCTGGTGATCGGATAGCTCCGCCCAGTTGCAGACCCGCTGCAGCTCTGCAGGGTAGCTGCCCGGCTTGCGTTCCGAGTCCTTGGCGACATGGTTGCAGAGCTTGGCCAGGGTCTTGGTGGGGGCCAGGCCCACGCAGGTGGGAATCCCCGTCCATTTCAGGATGCGTGCGCGAATGGCAAAGGCGCGACGCGTCAGATCCCGAATGCCGTCCAGGTCCCCGATGAATGATTCATCGATGCTGTAGATCTCCTGAGTGGGCCCCAGGCCGGCAGCCAACGACATCATGCGGTCGCTCATGTCGCCGTACAGTTCAAAATTTGGAGAGAGGCAGACGAGCCCCTTGTGCTCGACCAGATCGCGCAATTGAAAAAACGGCTGTCCCATCTTCACGCCCAAGGCCTTGGCCTCGTCAGAACGTGAGATAGCACAGCCGTCGTTATTGCTCAGGACAACAACAGGAATGCCCTGCAAGGAAGGCCGGAACGCTCGCTCGCAGCTGACGTAGAAGTTGTTGCCATCGATGAGCGCAAACATACATCCTCATGCAAAGCGCTTGATGCAGGACTTGACCACACCCCAGATTTCCAGCTCTTGGTTCTCTTTTGGAACGATGTCGGGGTATGTGGGATTGCCGGCCCTGAGCTTGAATACGCCACCTGCGTTGTGCAGAACCTTAACGGTGAAGTCGTTGTCGATTACGGCCACCACGATGCTGCCGTGGCGGGCGCGTAGCGCCCGGTCCACAACAATCATGTCGCCGTCATCGATGCCGTATTCGCGCATGGATGGACCGGCTACGCGAAGCAAGAATGTGGCCTGCGGGTGTTCGACCAGCAGCTCAGCTATGTCCAGCCGTTTGCCTGAAAAGTCCTCGGCCGGAGAGGGGAAGCCTGCACGCACGCTGCAATCTGCCAGAGGCAAAGCAACTGGCGAGGCAGTGAGTTGGACGGGCATGCCGCTCAAGAGTCGATGACTGTACATGCATACAGTATAGCGATTGATGGAGATCAATCACTAAGAATCCACTTCGATACCGATTGCTTTCCACTTGTAGGGTGAGTGACTGATCGCGTTCGTGCGTTGACATGAGCGTCTTGAGGGAGCAACGTGGATTGATCGCTGCCGGCCAAACAAGTTGCTCAATCGCGCATCGATCTCTACAGAGCCAAGCAGCATAGTGAGCAATAAAAAAGTGGCCTCGAAGGCCACTTTTTTGCTGTCGCGAAGTCATTAGATTTCAAACAGCGATCGATCCTTGTCCTTGATCCATGTTGGAGGCTTACCTCGGCCAGTCCACGTTTGGCCTGTGTTGGGGTCACGATACTTTGGCGCAACCGAAGATCCAGCGTTTGTGCGCTTTTGCTTCCCTGAAGAAAAGATGTCGTTTTCGGTAAGCCCAAACGCCTCAATGAGCTTTCGGATTTCCTGCACTGCCCCAGCGAGTTCTGCTTTTCTAGCAGCAGCAATCTGCTGCTCAAGTGCCGCACGCTGTGCAAGTAAATCCTTGTAGGAGTTGGTGGGAGTGGTCATGTTGGTTTCGACACGTGGTCATTGGTGTGGATGCTGATGGTGATCCACTTCAACCTTATTCTGATCTAGATGAGGCGTCTTGTGAATGTAAAGCTACGCGAAGTTGCTATTGCTGACCAGTCATTTTGGTGAGTTGCTCAGACGGACCAACGCCGAGGCCGCAGAAACGGTTGGAGGCCATGCCTTGTGACATCACCCATGACCTTTTGTCTTGATTTATACATGCACTGTTTGCTCCGGCTTATGCGGACACATTGTCTTGACACAGCGGTCGAATAAGTGCTTTCTCAAAGGGAGAAGTACCGTGGATTTCGCTGGCTCGGCGTGTTGCCAGTGCCTCGAGAGCAGTATCTAGATTTTCTGGATCACCCAAAATTGGCATAAGGCGCTCGCCGAGCTGAATCGGAACACCATACTCCTCAAGAGCAGTAACAACTGGGTTCATAAACATTGCTTCGAGTTGCCCGCAGAAGAATGTGTAATCTCCAGGGGGGTAAGCGTGTCTTGAAAGAGCCTCAGCCTGAATTCGATTTACGGCATTCATCAAACGTGGAGCTCTGAAGTTCACCCACTGCCGGGTGAACTCTAAAAAAGTCTCGAGAGCTTCATCTGCGTCATCCCCTGACTTTCCTTTGACGGCTTCTCGAATCTGTGCGGTATAGCTCGGCTGAATGCGGTATTGGTTGATTAGGTATGTGAGTTGGGATGCTGATTTCACACCTGCACCACCGCGCACATTGAAGTGACGCCAGGCAAGGTCGAAAACTATCTTCAAGTTGTCGTAGCTCGGCATTCCGCGCCAAGACAACACTGCTGCTAGGTCATCAATATTTTCTTCTATTTCACGTGCCAGACTAATTTGACCCCAGGGTTCAAGCCCTGCGTTCTCCTTGATGGTTTCTAGCGTCACATAATCCTGTTCCCAAATTTGCCGCATTCGCTTTACTGCTAGGTCAGAAAGGTCCTTCTCATCTAGCTGGATTAGTAGCGAATCCGGGGCATTGTCATTTTGGGTGAAAACTGGGATATCGACGAACGCTAATTCCGGCTGAGGTGGGTCATTGAATAAATAAACCTGTCCAACAAAATGTTGCCACATTCTGCCGGAGCGACCGCGAATATTGTTGAAGGTGAAAAAATCGTACTTTTTATTGTTAATTTTGTTGTCAGCGACCACCACATTCCGTGCTGCAGTATTGACACCTTCAATTAGTGTCGATGTGCAAACTAGATATTCCAAATGGCCACGATTGAACAATCGCACAAGCATCTGTGCTACTGATCGAGGAAGCCTGCCGTGATGTGTGCCAACCCCTTTCTTCAGTGACTGGACTAAACCCCATTGAGGACTAAAATTATTGCTGAGCCAATTAATTGCGTGCTTCAGCAGGTCACTTGGCTCGAATTCTCTCGGTGCTTCAGCGATGACTTTGGAAAAATCTCTTGCCCCCTTGACAGATCCACTAAACACCAAGGTTGGTCCGGATAATTGAGGTATCAAATTTTTAAGTCGGGTACTTGGATCGCCACCAGAAGGTACCTCATGAGTATCAGATGCAACTGTGCTGAATTCTGTGCGAATGAAGGTACAACTGTAGTTCGCGCCGAATCCATCTGGCAATTCATTGATATTAGGCCCGAGCATGTAAAACTGTTTTGCCTGCTTTGCTAACCGATAGAAAGCTTGATTAAGTAATACGGCTCGTTCGTCAACCTTGCTGTCGTCAATTTGTAGCTTGTAAAACTCATCGATGACGAAGAAGTCAATGTTTTTTATGTGTGGGTTCTCGACTACACGCTCCTGCGTATGTACGAAGATATTTCTCTCGGTTGGCTCTTGGCTGAGGTGAGTTATCACCTTAAATTGGTCGCGAAACCTCATTAATCGTCGACGAGTCTCATCCACCAGGGCCAACGTAGGGACTACTACGACGATGTTATTGTAGCGGCCGCTAGCGATCATCGCATCGATAATGAGGCTCTTTCCAAAGCTGGTGGGCGCGCTTAAGACAACGTTACGTCCTGCAAGTAGTAGTCGATATACCTCAGCTTGTTTGGTCGTGAACACAATGTCCTTAGGCATTGCATCCGGCCTATGAGTTTCAGTTGCTATAAGTGTCGCAATGCCAGACTCAGCATCATCCAAGTATGGGAAAAGCCCAACTTCCCGTAGTAATGCCTGGACGATAGATGCGTAAGGCGCGAACAGAGCTTCATGTTCGAGAACACGGATGAGCAACTCGCGAGCTAGTTGCAGTTGTTCATCGTCAGGTGCCAGAGACGTGAATGTTGACAACTGTGCAAGGAAGGTGAATGCATCAAACGATTTATCGTTGTCAATTTCGTTCAGCGCTGTGCGTAACTCTCTATAGCTCATAGGTCTCTAGCCGCCTGTAGTCGCTTATTCATAAGTTTCAGAAGGTCGAGCTTGCTAGCCATAGGAAATAAGAAAAGCTCGATGCGAACCTTTTTCACGCTGTTCTTCGTCACGAACTTTTTGTGGTGAGCTTGAAGCTCCGCTTCGAGAGCGGCTTTGTATGCCATGGATGCTTCGGTATAGCCTTTCGTTGTGGCGCTGTCGTAGGTCAACAGCACAGGCACGACGATGGAGCTCACGATGTCATCGAGGGAGCGGTTACGATGCAACAGGCTTGCCAATGCATTTGTGGACGACCATTCTGGATCCAGCTTGCCAGTGATGAGCACGAACTCTTTACGCAAGTAGTCATCGTTGAAATGAGCTTCTAGTTCTGGAACGACATCGGCAATCGCTTTGGAAATGCTCTGGTAGAACTTGACCTCACCAATCCAAAGCTCGAGGCCCGTAGGAGTGTTGAGTACGTGCACGGCGTCAAATCCCTTGACCGTGGCGTTGACTGCATCTTTGAAAAAGATCTTGCTGATTGCCGGCTCGGTTCCAATAACCTCACGCATAAGAGCATGAAGTAAGAGTTCGCCAAACTCTCCCCGTTTTTCGTACTTATCTGTGTCGTAAACAACCTGTGCCGCCTTGCGGATTTGGGCAACTGAGTTTGTGTCGTTGATTGACTTACGCTCGGTATACGAGAGAGAAAATTCGGGTAACCACTCCATCAGGTACCGTGACAGCTGATCTACACGCCACTTCCCAGACTCGAATCCCGCACAGATGCCGTGAAGCCGGGGGAGTAGTGGAAGTTGGTGACAGTGGACGCTGAAGAATTGAACCATTTTTCCGCATGCCAGCTCTGCTGGAACGTATAAGTGATGATAAGTGAAAACTATAGAGCTGCGATTCTTATCGTGCAGGATGCACTTGGTTACAGGATATCTTAACCGAGCAAGCTACTGAACTCACTTCAAGTCGGTCACCCATGCAACTCAGCTGGAATTGTGCTGTTGTTGACAATGCGAATTCGGAGCGCGTGAATGCAATCGTTGAATGCGAAGACCCAACATTTCTCGTGATTGTGGAAATCGAATTTCGAAGTAGATGAAGATTCCAAACACTGTCGATTTAAGGGGCGGGACTCAACTGGTAAACCATTACCACTGGTACTAGAGGCGGTCATTGCGCTTCATTGACAAGTTGAAACCGCAGTCGAAGCAGTATTTTTCTTCGCAACTGGTGAAGCTTTGCACAGCTGTTGGGCTGCTATCGTAAGGTTGGTAAGAGCGGACTTCTACTAGCGAGTGGTTCCACTGGTCGGCGAGGCGCTCAGGTGTTTTTAGGTTCCATTAGACGTGAAGCCCAATGCTGTGCGGGAAGGTAGTTATATGAGTAGTAGTTACCTCCGTAGATACCTTGGCCATTTGGAGATCATAGAGTTGTTACCTATGCTTCTTGCCCGTATCTCCTCTAGCTGGAGAGGTAGTAACAGTTACCATGTCGTCAGAGAAACTGCGGTATACGCCTGCTGAGCACGGGCCTGACGCAGGCGCAGGCCGAGCTGCACAAAAGCACCATCGTGCAGCGGCTGACCCGCGTCATCTTGCAGAACGGGCGCGATGTACCCGTGCGCAGCGCAGGCTTCAAGGCGCTGTTTGATGAGGGGCCCCAGGCCTTTATTGAACAGTTGCCTGACGTGGGTCTATGGCAAGGCGTGAACCGCGACCGCCTGCAGGCCGAACTGGCCGAGTGCGTGGGCCTGCAAGACTTTGCGGGCCAGAGTCGCTACGCGCCTGAAGCCCTGTTGCAGGCGCGCGAGCTGCTGCGCCCGCCGTCTGCTGCCGACCTGGGAAGCGGTAACCACTTTCTGGAGTTCTGCGTGGTCGATGAAGTCTACGATCGTCATGCCGCCTATGCCGCAGGGCTCAAGAAGGGCGATGTCACGGTGATGATCCACACAGGCTCGCGCGATGTCGGCTTTTATGTCGGCCGCCGCTGGATGGAACTGGCTAGGCAGCAATGGCCGCAGGGCATCAAGCACCCTCAGCACGGTCTGTATGGTCTGAGCGGCGCGCTGGCGCAGGATTATCTGCAAGCGATGGGCGTGGCTGCGCGCTACGCGTGGTTCAACCGCATGGCGCTGGCGGAGCTGGTGCGCAAAGAGCTGGCAGGCATTGCCGCACCCGATGCATCGCGCCTGATTGTGGATGTGCCCCACAACGTGGTGATGACCGAGGGCGAGTTCAATGTGCACCGCAAGGGCTCCACTCCCGCGCATGACGGCCAGTGGGCGCTGATTCCGGGATCGATGGGTGATTACTCCTTTCTCGTCAAGGGTTTGGGCCATGAAGACTGGCTGCGGTCCTGCAGCCACGGAGCGGGCCGCCAGGTGCGCAGACAGGACACGCGGCGCATGAAACAGCCGCTGGTCGAATCCGTCTGGCAGTGCATTACCTTGCGTGAAGAGCGACTGATCGAAGAAGCGCCCAGCGCCTACAAACCCGTAGGGCCGGTGCTGCAGGCGCAGCAAGAGGCGGGGCTGATTCGTGCGAGTGTGCGGTTGAAGCCCTGGTTGACTTTCAAGGCTTGAGGTTGAAATTGCTGCCAGCGCCTGATGGCCAAGTGCTGGCAGCAAGGCTGTTTGACTATTGGAGCATTCAAGGAAGAGGGAGCGCAATCGGTACGTGGAAGACAATAAGATCAATGCTTCAAACCCGTCACGCCATAGACATGGCTGTCTTGATTTGCCGCAATTTCACATCTTGCAGCTGCATGGCTTGTGCTTGTATCGCATGCACAGCTCTGGTCGCACCCTGTAATGCCCGGTGCGCCAGCTTATAGTGCCTGCAACGTATTCGTTCATGAACCAGAGCCAGCGACCGTGTGAGATGCCGCAGGCACCTTTCGATCAATACTCGCTGCTGCAGGTCGCTCATACCTGTGGCCACATGAGCCAACCATGAACATGACCACCAGCTTTACTCTCGTTCCCGCCGACTTCGTTCGCCTGCAGAAAATGGTTTCGCGGCGCTGGCATCAGAAGGCAGGGATGCTTTCCTGGCCGTTCCTCTTGCAGGTTGTGATGTGGCTCTGCATTGGCCTCGCTGGTGCAGCCTATGCGCAACTGATGCGTGAGTTTCCTGAGATCTCCCACCCACTGGGAGTGGTTGCCTGCCTTCTGGTCGTCGCTTTGATCGCCGTCGTGACGATGCCATACCTGTCACAGGCATCCATGCGCAAGCTCATGCTCCTGCCGGATGGTGCGTTTTTGTCGCCACAAACGGTCACGCTCTCGTCGGACGCCATCAGGGTAGCCTCGGTCCGCGGTGACACGATATTGCCGTGGTCAGGAGTGCTGGCGCTTGCCGAAGATGACGTGAACTGCTATCTGTTTATCGACGCTATGCAGGCTCTGGTACTGCCCAGGGCAGCCATTGCCCCCATGGCTGCAGAGTTTGAGCAGTTCACGCGCCATCTCAGGGCCTCTGCGATTTAAGTCTTTGTTCTTGCGGATGCTTGCGCAGTCATGACGGCAACCCGAGGCCTCGGGGCCAGGCTTGCGTGCGTCCAATACCATCTTGCCCTTGTAACGGCCTGCCGCTAATTTCCTGGTGTCTGTTTCTGCTCTTGAAGCGTCAAGGCCTCGCGTCGCTGGATTTCATCCACCAGTGCCCTGAACTGGCGTTTCAACAACTGGCGCAGCACTGGCTTTCCAACCAGCGGCGGGATGGCGAAAGCCGGGACCAGGCGAGCGCTGTAAGCCAAGCGTACCCGGCCGTCGGCTTGGGCTTCCAGGGTATAGCTGCCGTCCATCTGCTTGAGATTGCCGCCTATCGCATGCGCGGCGATGCGCTGCTGCGGCCATTCGGTCACAGCCAGTCTGACCTCGATTGCCTGGCGAAAAAACAGAAACCCCAGATTGCCTTTTTGCTCCAGCAGCACCTGATTGCCATCGCGTTGCAGCACACGCGAACTTTGCATATCCGGCACAAAGTCGGCCAGATGGTCGTAGTCGGAAATCACGCTCCAGGCCGTAGCCAGCCTGACCTGCATGACGGCCGAGGCGTTCACCGTCATGGCCTCATTGTGCTCGGCAGTTTCTATGCGCAACTCTTGTGCGGAAACCTGCCAGCCGCTGCAGAGCAGGGTCAGAGCTGCGCCGCAGGCAGCAACAGGCGCTGTTCTCATGACCGGGATACCTGCTTCAAAGGTGGAGCGGTGCGGACTTCGAAGTTCAACTCGAGCCTGTCGCGGACCTGGATTGCACCGCCAAGGATGGACAAAGGCGTGATGCCAAAGCTCGATTGATCGATGCTCAGCGAGCCGCTGATATGGAATTCGCCTGGCGTCCTGCTGATTCGGGCCGGTACGCTCAGGCTGCGTGTGACGCCGTGAAGAGTGAGTTCCAGGGCCAACAATACATCGCCGTCCGCTTCGGGGGAGGCATGTGCCTGGATCAGTGCAAACGGATGGAACGAGGTTTGCAGCAGCTTGTTCAGCATATTGGCACGGGTCGCTTCAATATCGGCAGCGCTGGGCTGGGTGTCCAGAGCCGCCTTGGCGCGCAGAGCGGGTTCGTCGACCGATAGCCTATCCAGCGCCACATAGAGATCGGCCCGACCAAGCTGGGGGGCCACATAGCCTTGCAGTTCATGGCTGGCAATCACATGATCGTGCCCCAGTCTGGCCAGAGCGCCAGCGCGTCGAACGGTGATTGAGACCAGGGAATGCGAGGAATCAATCTGAAGCACCGACTGGCCCCGTGCAGCAGCATCGGCATAGAAGGCCGCAGGAAAGCCCGCAGGCCTTGCCGTCGGGCCGGGAGGCAGCTCTGGCTCGATGCTTGGTTGCGAGCAGCCCGTGATCAGAGTCAGCAGGACTGCAATCAGCTGTTGGCGCAATGTCATGGCAACTCGCGCAGCTGGACGCGAAATCTCACGGTCACGGCGTCTCCCACGGCATTGCTGCTCTTCCACTCTCCTGTGCCGATATTAAATATTGAGCGATGGGTGACGAATTCGCCTTCCATGCGGCGCTCCTCGGGCTTCCAGCTGAATGGCAGCACAAGCGGCTGCCTGAGGCCTTTCAGCAGCAGGGTGCCGCGTGCCAGGTAACCGGCTGCGCCGGGGGCGTCGAGAATCTCCCTGGCATCAAAGACTGCCTCGGGATAACGCACAAAGTCAAACCAGTCCTTGCCGGCAATGGCCTGGTTGATATCCGGGTTGGCCATGTCGGCGCTGCTGATGCGAATGCTGACATTCAGCCTGTTGCTGTCTGGCTTTTGAGGGTCGAATTCAAAGCGAACCCGGAATTCTTTGAACACGCCGGTGATCGGCGTTTGCTCAAAAGTGGCGGTGAATTCCAGTCTGTTGTCGCCACCGGGCTTGAGCTCCCACGAGGTGGCATGAGCCGCTGTGGCGCAGAGCGTGGCGAGCAGGGTGGCGAGGCAGCAAACGGCTTTCTGCATCTGGATGACCTCCGGCAAACAGCGTTTTGCCGGGTTGGCCGCTGCTCTGCGAGGGATGATGCGTCATTCCCATGCAAGTTGCATCGATTGCAGGCAGCGAGTTACTGCTTGTTGCTTCAGGCTTTTTTCTCGCGTGGCACCCGGCCCATCAGATAGAACTCGGGATTGGGCTGCATGCCCGCGAAGCTGGCCATCCGGTTGGACAGTCCGAAGAAGGCGGTAATGGCCGCAATGTCCCAGATATCCTCGTCATCAAAACCGTGAGGGTACAAGGCTTCGTAGTCGGCATCGTCAATTTCGGCGCTGTGCAGACAGACCTTCATGGCAAAGTCCAGCATGGCCCGCTCCCGCGGGCTGATGTCGGCCTTGCGGTAATTGACCGCCACCTGGTCGGCAATCAGCGGCTTTTTCTCATAGATGCGCAAGATGGCGCCATGAGCCACCACGCAATACAGGCACTGATTGGCAGCGCTGGTGGCGGTGACGATCATTTCGCGCTCGCCCTTGCTGAGACTGCCGTCCTCCTGGAGCATCAGCGCATCGTGGTAGGCAAAGAAGGCGCGCCACTCGGCCGGCCGACGAGCAAAGGCCAGAAAAACATTGGGAATAAAGCCCGACTTTTGCAGTACCTCGGCGATGCGTTGCTTGATGTCTTCAGGCAGGCTGTTCAGATCGGGAAAGGGGTAGCGGCTTTTCATGGTGCTTGTCTCCTTTGGAGTTTTGCTGATATGTATCAACCATGACAAGCATGGCACGGGTGGGCGCTCCAAAGCTGTCGTTTGTGTTGCAGATGCTGCTATTGCGGCCACTGGGCTTGTCGGGCTTTTCATATCGGATGCTGGCATTCATCAGATTCGACGTAGCCGGTGTGCCGGTGGCGATCAGCAGCAGGCCCAGGACGAGCAGCACGCAGCCCAGACTGCGATCTACCCAGGGACGTATGGCTTGAACCTTGGGCTGCAGCACTGGAGCCGAGAAAAAACAGGCTACCAGCGCAAACCACAGCACGTGGGCCATGGCGACGAAAAAGCCATAGGCCAACTGGGTCGGCATGGGCACGGCAGGACCGACGATTTGCATGAACAGGCTGAGGATGAAGAGCGCTGTCTTGGGGTTGAGTGCATTGGTCAGAAAGCCCAGTACAAAAAGCGAGCGGCCCGGCGCATGGCCTTTGCGTGCATTGCGCTGGCCTGGTCCGGCACTGGACCGGGACTCTGGCCGATCGCCATTTGCACGGCTGGCGCCGCGCCAGAGAGAAATTCCGAGCCATACCAGATAGGCTGCGCCCGCATATTTGAGCAGATTGAAAAGCCAGGGCAGGCGTTGCAGGACCATGCCCAGTCCCAGCAGGGTGTAGGCCACATGGATCAGAACGCCACAGCCGATGCCCAGCGCCACCCAGAGACCCGCACGGCGCGATTCCATCAGGCTGGTACGGGTGACCATGGCGAAGTCGGCGCCGGGGCTGATGACGGCGAGAGAGGTAACGAGAATCACGGTAGGCCAGGCGTTCATGCAGTGTATTGGTTGAGTTCAAATATCTGTTTGTGAGATGGTTCCGTTGCACGAGAATGGCAAGCAGTGCTCTATAGGTATGAACTCTAGGGCGGTCAAGGTTTTTTGAATAACGATGATTTCTCAAGAAAATAGTGATTCAAACTCACATATTTCTGCTGGCAGTCCACAACGGATGCCTTCGCTGGTCGCTTTGCGCTGTTTTGAAGCGGCAGCGCGGCTGGAGAGCTTTAGCCGCGCTGCCGATGAGCTGCACCTGACCCATGGAGCCATCAGCCGCGCGGTGCGCTCGGTGGAGGAAGAGTTGGGGGCGCAGCTGTTTGAGCGCCGCAATCGCCGTGTCTTTCTCAATGCAGCGGGGAGGCTGTTGTTCGACGGGGTGCATGCCGGTCTTGGCCAGATGGCACGTGCGGCCGAAGCGGTGCGGCAGCGGGTGGCAGGCAGGCCGCTGCTGCTGTCCTGCGAGCCCACGCTGCTGATGCGCTGGCTGATTCCGCGTTGGGGTGACTTCCAGGCGCGCTACCCGCAGCACACCGTGCATCTGGTTGCGGGCGGCGGTGCCGTGGAATGGGGGCGCGGCATCGATCTGGCCATTCGGCGCAACGACTTTGACTGGGGAGCCCATGTCCAAATCCGGCCCTTGTGCGCAGAGCGCATGGGGCCGGTCTGCCATCCGGACAGTCTGGCGCAGTTCTTTGCGTTGCAGTCCGATGGCGGCCTTGCGCTTCGTGGCGATGCCACGCTCTTGCACAGCAAGACGCGTCCCAAGGCCTGGGGGGATTGGTGGAAAACGCGGCCAGATCAGCCTCCCACCCAGATCCGGCAGGCGCAAGCAGGAGGTGATCTGGTGCTTGAGCATTTCTACCTGAGCTTGCAGGCCGCAGCAGCGGGTCTGGGTGTAGCCATGGGACCGCAACTGCTGGTGGAGGACGATATTGCCGCCGGCCGGTTGGTGGCGCCGCTGGGCTTTGTACCCGATGGCTCGCAATACTGCCTGCTGGCCGTCCAGAGTTGGGGGGCGGGCTCGGTGCAGCAGCTTCTGGTCGACTGGATTCAGCAGCAGATGCAAGGCTGAACGCAGACGGATACCCCACGCGGTTCAGCGGAGGCCGAGCGTCTCTTGTTTTGCAACACAGTTGCCAGCAATCTTTTCCCCATTGAACAGCTTGCGTGCAAACAGGCGCGAGTTGGGGAAGGAGCTGTTGACGGTCTGCGAATGGTCCATGCCCGGGTAGGTGTGGGCTTCAACCACTGTGCCGGCTTCGCAGCTCTGCTCGGCCAGGTCCTGCTGAAATTTGGTCGGTGCGTCCCTGTCCGCGCCTCCTATGCCAAAGAACACGGGCGTGGCGATCTTCAGTGTGGGAAACTGGCCTTTGCTGAAAGGTTGAGCGTAGTAGCTCATGAAGTCTGACTTGAAGGTGTTGCTCCAGCTTAGCTGCTCTTTTTTCACCACATCGAACATTTGCTGCACACAGGTGGTTTCGGCGGCTTTCATGGCGCCAAGGCCTTTTTCGCTCAGTACCTGTTCGGCTGGCAAGCGGGGCTTGGACTGGTTGGCTACCGCCGCGATGTAAAGAATGTAGGCAATGGACGGGTCCGTGCTCTTCTGCTCGGCAGGGCTTGAGCGATAGGCGATCTTGCCGTCCTTGCTGGGTCTGCCGGAGTGGGGCGTGCCGGTGGCGATCGTACCCAGAATCTTCAACTCTGGGGCATAGTCTGGGGCAAAGCCAGCAGTTGCAAATGCGGCAGCCGCTCCTTGGGACTGGCCCACGATGACTATCTTGTTGCCGAGTGGGAGCTCTTTGGTGTTGAGCGTCGCGCGCAGGGAGTCCAGCGTGGCATAGGCCGCAGCTCGGCTGTGCAGATAGGCATGAGGGCCGGGCGTTCCCAGACCCTGGTAGTCGGTTGCGACAATGGCATAGCCCTCCTTGAGCCAGTTGTTGAGATATTGCGCATCGCGCTCCGAGCGTGGGTTGCGGGAGGGGGCGCAGCTGTCGCCGATGCCTACGGTGCCGTGCGCCCAGGCTATTACCGGCCAGCCACCGGCAGGCGGAAGCCCCCTGGGCAGAAAGATGGCTCCCGAGGTCGTGAGCTGAACCGCCTGGTCGTTGCCTGCCGCCGTTCCGTCGGTTGATGAGTACCAGATGGCATAGGCCTTGTCGGCATTTGCCAGGCTGAAGGCTGGGGCTAGTGGCTCAATGGCCAGCATTTGTCCCGCAGAGCCTGTCGTCATGTTGGAAGAAGCCTGGGTCTGCGCGAAGCCAGTCGGCCAGTTGGACAGAGTCAGCGTGCTCAGAGTGGCGATGGCTGCTGCGCGTCGCAGTCCTGTGGGTACGAGGGGCATAGTAGTCTCCATTGGTTGTGCGGCGGCCTCCAAGGGAGTGCCTGGACCAGTTTGCAGCTGGACTCTCGCCGGTTGAATCGTCCGAATGGAGTGGGTGTAAACACAGTGGCAGTCTGCTTATTGGCTGACAATGCGGTCTGTTGAAAAGCAATGGAACGCGATGAGCAACGACGCACATACCACCGACTGGACCGCCTGGAGCCGTGAGGCCGTTGAAATGATGCAGGCCCGCAATGCAGCATGGCCCCTGGAATTTGGCTTGCAGGGCAGCCCCAGCTACCGCTGGGATCTGGACCGCGCCCTGCTGGCGCTGGAAACTCCGCTGCATGAAGTGATCGCTACGGTCTGCCTTGTGGGAACCAGCAGCGAGCGGGAGGGCAGCTTTGTCTGGAGCTGGGCCAACGAAGCCATTCCCAAGCAGCATGGCGAAGCGCTGGAAGTCGTGCATGAGTTCGGCCGACAGAATCAGCTGGCATTGCTGACCACGGCCCGGATTCCCGGCGGCCGTCCCGAGGCCATGGAGTGCATGTGCATTGCCGCTCGCCTGCAGCGCGCCGTAGGTACCTTCATCGACCAGCAGGGCGATGTAACCCTGTATTTCACTTTGCTGCACCTGCAGGTGGCGGTTGAGCAGCAGCAGCCGGCCAATTGAAAGCTGCTACAGGATTGTTGACAGAATGCGGGCGGGGCCGCCTATAGACTGACGCCCTCAAAAATCTGAAAAGGTCACCCCATGAAAACGATGTTTGCTTTGGCAGCAGCCATGTTTGTGCTGAGCGGCTGTGCTGTCTATGACAGCCGTGGCGGATACTACGACGATGGCTACAAAAAGCCTCACCCCCACGGCTGCCCACCGGGCCAGGCCAAGAAGGGCAATTGCTGAAATTGCCAGCTCGGAAACCCGCCAAAGGCGGGTTTTTCTTTGTGATCTACAGCTCGTCCGGCTTGAGCCACCCAATGCGGCCCTGACCGTTTTCATTGAGAGCACTGACAAATTCGGCAGCGTCGGGCTCAGGCATCTGTAGCTTGAAGCTCACCAGACTGCCGTGATCGACTTCCAGCAATACAGCGCCTGCAGCGTCGGCCATGCGCCGCACCAGGCCCTCCAGCGGATAGGGAGCCGTGCATTGCAGGATCTGCATGCGCTGAATGGCGACTTTTTCGGCCTGCAGCAGTGCCTGTGCCACGGCGTCGGTATAGGCGCGTACCAAACCGCCGGCACCGAGCTTGACGCCGCCAAAATAGCGCACCACGGTGGCCAGCACACCCTCCAGGTCCTGATGGCGCAGCACATCCAGCATGGGACGGCCGGCCGTGCCACTGGGCTCGCCATCGTCCACGGCCGCAGATTGCCCACCCGCCAGCAAGGCCCAGCAGACATGGGCGGCGCCCGGGTGTTCGCGCCAGAGTGCGTCCACCACGGCCTGAGCGCTGGCCCTGTCCGTCATCGGCTGCACGCAGCCGATGAAGCGGCTTTTCTTGATGATCAGTTCACTGGAGACGGGAGCACGAATAGTCTGAGGCATAGCCGCGGCAGCATAACCGCAAAGTCAGGGCCGGGCAGCCTGGGCCGGGGGCAGCAGTTGTGACCCATCCATGACATGACGACGTGGCTTGTGGGGATTGCTCGACAGTGTCCTTAAGCCAATTCCTACAGTTTTGGCAAGCCTCGAGCCTTAAGCTTTGAGCAAAGGAGGCCGTCATGAACAATCCGCATCCACAGTCCCTGAGCGAACATACTTTTGGCCGTGAGCATTTCACGCCGCCTCCGCTGGCCCAGGAACTGGCAGAGCCCCAGGCTCTGCAGGCTGCGGCTCCCGAAGACGAATGGGAGCTGCTGCAGCGCATACGCAATGTGGGCGAGTGGTAGGGCGCCAGGGGACTGACCGCAATTTCTGCTTCAAGCCAAACCGGCCAGACCGGCCGCTCCTGAAAGGGACAGCCGGTTTTTCCTGCCCGCAGCCGCGCTGCAGCGGCGAGAATCGCAGCCCATGACTGCTAGCTCTGCGCCGTTTCCCGATTCTTCGCACTGGATGCTGTTGCCGGCTGCCGCGCAGGCAGCGCAGCTGCCCGTGGCTCTGGCCGATGTGACGGCCATGATGGAAAGAGTGGGGCGTAGCAGCAGCGACGCCGTGGCCGAGCAGATCCTGCAACTGCTGGGACGCCATGTGCCGCTGGCGCAGTGCACGATCTTCTCCTTCCAGGGCATGGCCAGGCCGCGTGTGGTGGGCATGGGCGACAGGGCGCGCACGGGGGCGCTGCCCATGATCTCCCAGGATTACAGCGAGCGCTTCTATCCGCTCGACGGTTCGCAGCGCGTGATGCAGGCCGAGTTGGCGCGCCTTGCCAGGGACCCGCATGCCAGGCCGCGCGTCTGGCTGCATCGCCAGGGGCCGCACGATGTGCAGCACCTCGAGTACCGCCATGTCTGCTATGAACTGCCGCGCATCGCCGAGCGGCTGTCGCTGCTGATGCTGCAGGAAAACGCGCGCTGGCTTTCCGTGAACCTGTATCGAGGCGAGGAGCATGGCTGCTTCGACGCTGCAGCCATTGCCCGGATCGAGGCCTTTGCACCCCTGGTCATGCAGGCCATGCGTCTGCATTACGCGGGGCAGACGCTGCAGGATGACCTGGTCGGGCTGGTGCTGGCGCGTCTGGCGCGGCGCTTTGAGCAACTGACGCCGCGCGATCTCGATGTGGTGCGGGCACTGGCCCAGGGCCTGGATGCCGATGCGCTGGCGCAGCGTCTGGGCATTACCGTCAGCAGCGCGCGCACCTATGTCAAACGTGTCTGCGCCAAGCTGGGCGTGCAGGGGCAGCGCGAGCTGTTTGCGCTGCTGATGGAGCCCGCTGAAGCTGTCGATGGTCAACTTTGATAGCTGCTTGTGACTGATCTGTAAAGGCTGGAGGCTGATTCGACTTGAATATCGGTTGCTGCTTGGTATTGTCTCCATCTGGTGACATCGGTCACTAGCTGCTTTTCTACACTGCACCTCAAGCCAGACCGCAAGGGGATGAAAGCGCACCGGTTTGACCACGACAGCGCCCCCAGGAGACAAGAATATGCATCAGCCATTTGCCGAGCCACGCCGCTCTATCTATTACCAGTACCAGGTGCATCAGCCCTGGCTTGCCTCTCGGCATCCGGGCGAGCAAAACCACCCCATCGTCATCGTCGGTACCGGCCCGGTGGGCCTGACCATGGCGCTGGAAATTGCCCGCCACGGCCAGCGCTGCGTGGTGCTGGAGTCCGAGCTGCAGGTGTCCGAAGGCAGCCGTGCCATCGTGTTCACGCGCCGCTCCATGGAAATCCTGCAGCAGGTGGGCGTGGCCCAGCGCGTGACGGAGACCGGACTGCCCTGGTGCTACGGCAACAGCATCTACCGCGGCCAGCGCGTGTTTCGCATGGAGAACGCACGTGCCGACGACGACCGCTTCTTTCCCATGATCAATCTGCAGCAGCAGTACCTGGAGGAATACCTGGTCGATGCAGTGCAGGCCAACCCGCTGATCGAGCTGCGCTGGGGCAACCGCGTGAACAAGGTCGAGCAGAAGGGCGAGCAGGTTTTGGTGGAAGTGGATACCCCAGAAGGCAGCTACGAGATGCGGGCCGACTGGCTGGTGGCCTGCGACGGCGCGCGCTCCGGGATTCGCACGGCCATGAATCTGCTGATGGAAGGCGCCTCCTACGAAGGCCGCTTCGTGATTGCCGATATCCGCATCGACCTGCCTCTGCCCACCGAGCGTCTCGCATTCTTCGATCCCACATGGAACCCGGGCAACACCATCCTCATGCACCGCGAGCCGCACGGCATCTGGCGTGTGGACTACCAGCTGCCTGCCGGCGAAGATCCCGAGGATGCGCTCAGGCCCGAGTCGCTGAAGGCGCGCATCGATGCGCAGCTGGAGATGATCGGCTTTGGCGGCACGCCCTGGGAGATGGACTGGAGTTCCGTCTACTCGGCCCGCGCGCTGACCCTGCCCGACTATGTGCATGGCCGTGTGATCTTTGCGGGCGATGCAGCCCATATGCTGCCCATCTTCGGCGTGCGCGGCGCCAACACCGGTTTTCAGGATGCCCAGGGCCTAGGCTGGCGTCTGGCACTCGTCGCCAAGGGGGCGGCCAGCGCCGCGCTGCTGCAAAGCTACAGCAGCGAGCGCGTGGGCGCGGCCCGCGAGATTGTGGAGGAGGCCGGCAAGAGCACGCGTTTCATGGCACCGCCCAGCAGAGGCTTCAGGCTGCTGCGCGATGCCGTGCTGTCCCTGTCGCTGAGCCAACCCTTTGTCGGCCCGCTCTACCACTGGCGCACCTCGCGCCCGCATGAGTACGGCAACTCGCCGCTCAATAGCATGGGCGACGACAATCTGCTGTTCAAGGCCGGCCCAGCCCATGGCGCGCCGCCCCTCAACGTGCGCTTTGCGCCGGACAGCTATCTGCTCGACCATCTGGGCGGCGGCTTCGATCTGCTGTATTTCACGAGCGACAAGGCGATTCCTGCCGAACTGCAAGCGGTCGTGGCCGTTATCAGAGCCCGCGGCATCGGCGTGCGCCTGATTGCCGTCAGCAGCCAGGCCGCAAGCGCGATACAGGGTGCCGATCTGGTGCTCGACGACAGCGAAGGCCGCTGCCGCGCCCGCTATGGCGTGATGGCCGATGGCGCCGCCTATCTGCTGCGCCCCGATCAACATGTCTGTGCGCGCTGGATGGCGCTGGACGCCAATCGCCTGCAAGCGGCATTCAAGGCGGCCCTGCCTGTCTGAGGAGAGATTCAAATGAACCCAACCACTCTTGATATCGCTGGTCTGGAAACCGTGTACGACCAGCTGGCTGTCGCCATCGATGCCGTGGGCGCGGACAAGTCCGAGCTGCTGCTGGTCAAGCTGGTGCTGCTGGCCGCCAATCAGCTCGGTGATGCCCGCCTGTTTGGCGAAATGATTGCGGCTGCCCAGCAAGATCTGTAGGCAAAAGGCTTGTCCGTGACAGTCAGCCCGCCCCGCCCAGGCTCGTTCCTGGCGGGTTTTCAGCGTACTGACTCTCGGATTTCATAGCGAATAATCATTGCCTATCAATAGTTTGAGATGAATTCTCCACAAGTCGATATGGCTTGATATCCGACAAGGCCGTGCCACGGAATCGAGGCAGACTGGAGCCATTGCCACTGTAGGAGGATTGGTCCATGAGATTGCGTCCCAGCACCTTGCTGCTATCTGCAGCCCTGAGCCTGAGTGGATTGAGTGCGGCTCCGGCCCTGGCCAAGTCGGCTGCCGAATGGCTGGCCTTGACAGGCGCCGTGCAGATCGGCTTGAACCAGGCCGTCGAAAAAGCCCAGGCCGTTGCTCCCGGAAAAGCGATCGATGTCGAGCTGGAAGAGGGTAAAAAAGGCGCTGTGCCTTATTACTCGGTCACCCTGATCTCACCCGTGAATGAGGAAATCAAGCTGCGCGTGAATGCCAGCACGGGCGATGCCGCAGTGGAGGAGAACAAGGGCCGGGCCGAGGGCAAGCATGCCAAGCGCCTGGCCGATGCCCGGATCACGTTGGTCCAGGCCGTCGATGCCGCTATTGCCGCCTTGCCTGGCAAGCCGCTGGAGGCCCAGCTGGATTCGGACTGGGGCAAGACCAGCTACAAGGTCAAGATGCTGCGCGCCGATCAGACGGTCATGAAGCTCAGGCTTGATCCTGCCACCGGCGCTGTGACGAGGCAGGAAAAGGACTGAGTCGGCGCGTTATCTGGATTTTGGTGCTATGAAGAAGTGAGTGTCTGGCGCTTGTATTTCAATGATTTAAGGTGTGTTATGCATCGAATTTCAATGAATTAAAGCGCTGGATGCTATGAAGTTCAGAGTTCAACCCTGTTTCTGCAAGACCTTGCTCGTGCAAGGCTGAGGGCGGAAAAGTACACTGACGGGTTGTTTCTCCGAATAGGCCATGAGGCCATATAAAGCCCATCCACATGAACGCCCCGGTTGATGTTTCCTTTTTCCACCGCGATGCCAAGCCGCTGACCAGCTACAAGCCGTACTGGGCCAAGCGCTTCGGCCCGGCACCGTTCCTGCCCATGAGCCGTGCGGAGATGGATCAGCTCGGCTGGGACAGCTGCGACATCATTCTGGTCACGGGCGATGCCTATGTGGATCACCCCAGCTTCGGCATGGCGGTCATCGGCCGCGTGCTGGAGGCGCAGGGCTTTCGCGTGGGCATCATCGCCCAGCCCGACTGGACCAGCGCCGAGGCCTTCAAGGCCCTGGGCAAGCCCAATCTGTTCTGGGGCGTGACGGCTGGCAACATGGACTCGATGATCAACCGTTACACGGCTGATCGCAAGATTCGCAGCGACGATGCCTATACCCCCGGCGATGTGGCCGGCAAGCGCCCCGATCGCGCGGCCATCGTCTACTGCCAGCGCTGCCGCGAGGCCTACAAGGATGTGCCCATCGTGCTGGGCGGCATCGAGGGCTCGCTGCGTCGCATTGCCCACTACGACTACTGGAGCGACAAGGTGCGCCGCTCCATCGTGGTGGACAGCAAGTGCGACATCCTGCTCTACGGCAATGCAGAACGTGCCCTGGTCGAAGTGGCACACCGCATCGCGGCACGCGAGCCGGTGGAGCAGATCACCGATGTGCGTGGCACTTCGTTCTTCCGCCGAGCTTCGGAGCAGGGCTGGTTCGAGGTCGATTCCACCACGGTGGACGAGCCCGGCGAAGTCGAGCCCCATATCAACCCCTATATGACGACCAGCGAGCAGGCCGAGGCCCAGGGCCAGAGCTGCTCCAAGGAAGAGGCCGCGAAATCGGAAGCGGACGGCACCAGTGACGGCGCATCGGTAGCCAAGGTCCAGCCTATCCAGTTCGTGCCCAATCTCTCGCTGCGCAGCAAGTCCAAGCTGCCTGCGCGCGAGCGCACCGTGTTGCGCTTGCCCAGCTACGAAGAGGTCAAGAGCGATCCGATTCTGTACGCCCACGCCAATCGCGTTCTGCATCTGGAGACCAACCCCGGCAACGCCCGTGCGCTGGTCCAGGCCCATGGCGAGGGGACCACGGCCCGCGATGTGTGGATGAACCCGCCGCCCATTCCTCTCACAACGGCCGAAATGGACTGGGTTTTCGGTCTGCCGTACGCGCGCAGCCCGCATCCCGCCTATGCCGACGAAAGCGGCAGCCATGAGGGCGCCACCAAGATTCCGGCCTGGGAGATGATTCGCACCTCGGTGAACATCATGCGCGGCTGCTTCGGCGGCTGTACTTTCTGCTCCATCACCGAGCACGAAGGCCGCATCATCCAGAGCCGTTCCGAAGACTCCATCATCCAGGAGCTCGAAGAGATCCGCGACAAGGTCAAGGGCTTTACCGGCACCATCTCCGACTTGGGCGGGCCCACGGCCAATATGTACCGCCTGGGCTGCAAGAGCCCGCAGATCGAGGCTGCCTGCCGCAAGCCCAGCTGCGTCTTCCCCGGCATCTGCCAGAACCTGCACACCGATCACGGTCCGCTGATCAAGATCTACCGCCGCGCGCGCAAGCTGCCCGGCATCAAGAAGATTCTGATCGGCTCGGGTCTGCGCTACGACCTGGCCGTGAAGTCGCCCGAGTACGTCAAGGAACTGGTCCAGCACCATGTGGGCGGCTACCTCAAGATCGCCCCCGAGCACACCGAGCAAGGTCCGCTGACCAAGATGATGAAGCCAGGCATCGGCAGCTATGACAAGTTCAAGCAGCTGTTCGAGAAGTTCAGCGAAGAGGCCGGCAAGAAACAGTTTTTGATTCCCTACTTCATCGCCGCCCACCCCGGCACCAGCGATGAGGACATGATGAATCTGGCCATCTGGCTCAAGAAGAACGGCTTCCGTGCCGATCAGGTGCAGACCTTCTACCCGAGCCCCATGGCCACGGCCACCGCCATGTACCACAGCGGTCGCAATACGCTGACCAAGGTGCGCCGCCAGATGCGCGACGAGGCCGAGGAGCGCGTGGACATCGTGCGCGGTGAAAAGCGCCGCCGTCTGCACAAGGCTTTCCTGCGCTATCACGACCCGAACAACTGGCCGCTGCTGCGCGAGGCGCTCAAGACCATGGGGCGCGCCGATCTGATTGGCAACGGCAAGCAGCACCTGATCCCGACCTTCCAGCCCCTGGTTGACGGGAGCTATCAGAGTGCGCGAAAGAAGAACAGCACCTCGTCCAAGAGCGGTGGAGGCATCGGCTACACCACCAACAAGGAGGGCAAGGCTGTGGCCGTGCGACGCCGTAGCGAAGAGGCGAGCCTGGAGCCCAAGGGCGATGTGCGCTTCCGCAGCAGCCAGCCTCAACCGGGCAAGCTGCTGACCCAGCATACCGGCCTGCCGCCGCGCGCGGGTGTGACTGGCAAGGCCAAGTCCGGTTTCAAAACTGCGGCGAGGCCCGCCAAGCCGGCAGGCCAGGGTTCGCGCAAGCCGCGCTGATGGTTGCAGCCTGACTGCCGCCGACAAAAAACGACGCTTAAGGCGTCGTTTTTTGTATTGGCGTGCGCTGCTGTCAGCCCATGGCCAGAGCCCCGCACCACTGCGGCAATTGGTTTTCCTGCGTGGGGGTAAAGTATTCGGCGGTCATGGGTTTGGGGCGGGCGATGGCGTAGCCCTGCACATAATCCACGCCCATGGTCATGAGTTCTTCGGCGATCTCGCGGCTCTCGACGAACTCGGCAATGGTCTTTTTGCCCAGTGTCTGGCCGATGCGATTGATCATCTCCACCATGGCGTGGTCTCCCTTGTCCTTGAGCATGTCACGTACAAAGCCGCCGTCGATCTTGAGGTAGTCGACGGGCAACTGCTTCAGATAGGTCAGCGACGACATGCCGACACCGAAGTCGTCCAGGGCAAAACGGCAACCCAGGGCGCGCAGCGACTGAATCAGCCGTGTGGCGTTGCTGAGGTTGCCAATGGCGCTGGTTTCGGTGATTTCGAAGCATAGCTTTTGCGGTGCAATTCCGTGCTGCTGCAACTGCTCCTTCACAAATTCCAGCAGGCCGTCGTCGTCCAGGCTGGGACCGGAGAGATTGATGGCGCAGGTTTCCACCAGCTTGGCGTGTCCGGGCTGCTGCGCCAGTGTCTGCAGGGCCCTAGTGATCACCCAGCGGTCAAGCGATGGCATCAGGCCGTAGCGCTCGGCGGCGGGTATGTAATGGCCGGGGGCCAGGATCTGGCCGTTTTCATCGCGCAGGCGCAGCAGGACTTCGAAGTGCATGCCGCTGTGCCGGCTGTGCTTGCGGGCCTGCAGCGGTGCAATGCTCTGGGCATAGAGGCAGAAGCGGTCTTCGTCCAGTGCGGTACGAATGCGTGTGGCCCATTCCATCTCGCTGACATAGCGGCTGTAGATTCCGTCCTCGGCCTTGTAGAAAAAGACCTTGTTGCGCCCGCGCTCCTTGGCCTGATAGCAGGCCATATCGACCATGCGCAGCAGGTCGGAGGCATTGACCGCATCACCGGGAACATGCACGGCACCGATCGAAAAACCGGTGCGCAATATCTTCTCTCCCCAGGTGGTTTGCAGTTGCTGGGCTGCTAGGCGCAGCTTCTCGGCAATGCTCGCGACGTTGGAAGGAGGGCAGTTCTCCAGCAGCACGGCAAATTCGTCACCGCCCATGCGCGCCAGGCAATCGGTTTCGCGCAGATTGGCCTGCAACATGCGAGAGACTTCACACAGCACCTCATCACCAGCGGCATGGCCGCTGGTTTCGTTGATGAGCTTGAACT
Source organism: Comamonas thiooxydans (assembly GCF_002157685.2). Taxonomy (NCBI): domain Bacteria; kingdom Pseudomonadati; phylum Pseudomonadota; class Betaproteobacteria; order Burkholderiales; family Comamonadaceae; genus Comamonas; species Comamonas thiooxydans. The sequence continues at coordinate 3,061,821 of NZ_AP026738.1, read as the reverse complement.
GGTCCAGGTCGATGTAGAGAAGAGCGTAGGGCTTGACCTGGTGCAGACCCTGGGTCAGCATTTTTTGCAGCCGCCGCTCGAATTCCCCGCGATTTTCCAGACCCGTCAGCGTGTCATGGCGTGCATTCCAGGAAATTTGGTCCATGTACTGCTGCTCGCGCGACACATCGCGCAGCACGAACACCGCCCCCGATGCCTGGGCATCGCGCTGCATGGCGGAGCCCAGCACCTTGACCGGCACGATGCTGTGGTCGGTGCGGCGAACCCAGTGCGTTTGCTCGTCGCGCACGACGGTGGTTTCTTTGGTGTCATTGACAAGCTGTGCGAGCAGGCCTTCGCTGGTGATGGAGGCGTCCATGGTGTAGAACTGCAGCACCTGCTTGATGGGCTTGTCCAGATAGCTTTGCTTTTGCAGACCCAGCAGGCCTATGGCGGCGGGGTTGACATAGTTGACCATGCCCTTGGCATTGGTGGTGATGACCGCATCGCTGAGCGCTGCCAGCGTGGTCTCCGCGCGCTCTTTTTCGCTGTTGAGGCCGTCTTGAACCTGCTCTCGCAGCAGGATCAGGCGCCAGGTATTCCAGACCCACAGGCCCACCAGGCCAATGGCCAGGGCGCCGTTGAGGGCGAGCAGCAGCCAGACGATGTTGCGCGAGCTTTCGCCCAGAGAGTCGCTGAAGGCCCTGGTCAGGGCCGTCACGCCCTGGTTGATCAGGTCGATCTCGCGCTTCCAGGTGGCAATGTTTTCGCGGCTGATGTTGCCGACCTCGTATCCATGCCGGATTTCCTGGGCCAGCGTATCGAGCTGATTCAGGTATTCGTCACCCATCTTCCAGTACGCGACGGGCTCCTGCACCCAGCTGAAATAGCGGAATGTGCGCAGCAGCCAGATGAGGGAGCTGACATCATCAGGGTGGTTTTGGCCTTGCTCTATGCCTTTGCGCGCCAGGTCCAGGCGCAGGGGCTTGTCGTAGAGGGCAATGCGTGCCTCGGCATCGCCACGCGGCACTTGCAAGGCCCGCTGGTAATGGGCGAAGTCGATCGGGTTGCCTTCATCCGCGTAGCGGGAAAGCGAGTAAATCGCATCTTTCTGGGCCTTGGACCAGAGACTTTCTCCGTTGACGAAAGCTCGCACGGCGGAGAGCAGATAGAGGCTGCAGCTGGCGCTGAGCATCAGGATCAGTGCCAGGAGCGCAAAAGCCCAGACGCGCTGCAGCAACTGTTGAGACTTCAGTGTGGGGCTCAAAGATGCCTTCATGACGCCTCATCCAGTAAATTGACTGTAAATGCATGAGTCAGGGCATCAACAAGGCAGACTGGTATGAAACAGCCAGAAGGCAATGTGCCTGCTGACGATCAGAATACCGTCACGATGCCCGCTCTCATGGCTTGACCTTTCACGGTATTGCGTAGGAGGTATGTCAGATCACACGCAATTTGTATTTATTGGTAATTTTTAGCCTGTAGAAGTGAGTCTGGCGTCGGACAACTTCCTCTGTCCCCCCAAGACAGAGCGGTGTTTTCTGTGAGAAAGTGGGTAACCAATCTGGCAGATTCAGAGCAGGTCTATGCAGTGCACCTGCGGCTGCTCCAGCACGCCGGCCCTGCGGTCGGCAAAGAAGCGCTCCAGGGTGAGCTTGACGGTGCGAAACGCGATTTCTTCCCAGGGAATGTCTGCCTCGGCGAACAACTGGGCCTCCATGGTCTCGGGGCCGGGGTAGAACTGTGTGCTTCTGAGGCGGGCCAGATAGAAGAGATGGACCTGTCCTACCTGGGGCACGTTGATGAGACTGAACAGCCTGCCCAGCTCGATGTCGGCTCCGGCTTCCTCGTCGGTTTCGCGCTGGGCTCCGCGGCTGGTGGTTTCTGCCAGCTCCATGAAGCCTGCAGGTAGCGTCCATTTGCCGCGGCGCGGCTCGATATTGCGCTTGCACAGCAGCACGCGCCCGTCGTCCATCACGGGCAGGGTGCCGACCACATTGAGCGGGTTTTCATAGTGGATGGTGTGGCAGGCCGGACAAACGGCACGCTCGCGCGTATCCCCATCGTCAGGAACGCGGTAGGTGACTGCGGCGCCGCAATTGCGACAGAACTTGATGGGGCTGCGAAAAATCATTCCGCAACTATAAGCAAATCAGGCCGCTAGCGCGTGTACAACATGCGCAAACAGCTATGAAAAAGGGAGTCGCACCTTGCGGTGTGACTCCCCGAGTACCTGGCCGGCGCCAACGGCCTGTGCGCCAGGGATTCTTAGGCGATCTGGATCTTGATGGATTCAAGTCCGGTGACTGCGCCTTCCAGCACATCGCCCTTGACCACGGCGGCCACGCCCTCGGGGGTGCCGGTCATGATCAGGTCGCCGGGCTGCAGTTCCCAGGCGCTGGAGAGATGCTCAATGGTTTCGGCGATATTCCAGATCAGCTTGTGGATGTGGCTGCGCTGGCGATAGTCACCATTGACCTGCAGCGAAATCTCGGCGTTGACGATGTCTCCTGCCTGATCGACCGGCGTGATGGGGCCTATGGGGGCTGATTGCTCGAAAGCCTTGCCGATACACCAGGGGCGGCCTTGCTTCTTCATGTCGTTCTGCAGGTCGCGACGTGTCATGTCCAGACCCACGGCATAGCCGTAGATGTACTGCAGTGCATCGGCTGCCTTGATGTTCTTGCCTGCCTTGCCGATGGCAACGACCAGCTCGATCTCATGGTGCAGATTCTGGGTGAGCGTGGGATAGGCCACGGTGGTGGTGCTGGCGGCTTCCACTGCCACGGTCGCGTCCGCAGGCTTCATGAAGAAGAACGGCGGCTCGCGGCCGGTAAAGCCCATTTCCTTGGCGTGATCCTCATAGTTGCGGCCCACGCAGTAGATGCGGTGAATGGGAAAGCGCTCGCCGCGGCCCACAACAGGCAGGCTGGCAACGGCAGGGGGATTGAACACGTAACTCATGAAGTCCTCGGCAGGAACACGCGCTGAAATCAGCAATGGTTGATGTGGCAAGCAGTGTGCCACGATGCAGGCCCGGAGACGGCGTGGCAGATGACGGCTTTTACGTATTCCGGCCCTAGGGAAAATGCCAGTCCGTGCGGCTCGCGCTATGCTGCTCGCATCATGAAGCTGCATACCTATTTCCGTTCTTCCGCCTCTTATCGTGTGCGCATTGCGCTGCAACTCAAGGGGCTGTCCTATGACTCTGTGCCCGTGCATCTGGTGCGCGGCGAACAAAAGGCTGCGGCCTATGCCTCCCATGTGGGCGACACGCTGGTGCCTGCACTGGTGACGGACGAGGGGCACTGGCTCACGCAGTCCATGGCCATCATCGAATATCTCGATGAGACGCATGCTGAAACACCATTGCTGCCCAGAGATGCACTGGGCCGTGCCCATGTGCGCGCATTGGCGCAGATGGTGGCTTGTGAGATCCATCCGCTCAACAATCTGCGCGTGCTCAAGTATCTGGTGCATGAAATGGGTGCAAGCGATGAAGCCAAGACGGGCTGGTATGCGCACTGGGTGCGCTCCGGCCTGGAAGCTTTCGAGCGTCAACTGGCGCTGCTGGATGCCGAACGCATGGCTGATGGTTTGCCGCCCTCGGAGTTATGCTGGGGCGATGCGCCGACCCTGGCCGAATGCTGTCTGATTCCGCAGATCTTCAATGCCCAGCGCTTCAATGTGAATCTGGACGGACTTCCGCGTCTGATGGGCGTGGCGGAGCGCTGCAATGCGCTGCCGGCTTTCCAGCAGGCTCACCCTTCGGCCTGTCCGGATGCGGAGTGAAGAGGGCGCCATGAGCAAGACCTATAGGCCGGGCCCTCCGGACCTCTGGCCCGACTCCTGGTTGGTCCCTGACTGGCCGGCTCTGCCCGGCGTGCATGCCATCTGCACCTCGCGCGAGGGCGGCGTCAGTCAGGCACCCTGGGGCAGTATGAACCTGGGCGACCACGTGAGCGACAACCCCGCTCACGTGCGCCGCAACCGTGAACTGTTCAACGCGGTGCTGCAGACCCGTACCCCCGGTGCCTGCACGGCGTTCTTGCAGCAGGTGCATGGCGTGGATGTGCTGACGCTGGACGCAGGCAATGTGGCCGAGTCCAATGGTGCGGCCTTCGATGCCTGTGTGACCGATGATGCAGGCGTGGTCTGCACCGTCATGGTGGCGGACTGTCTGCCCGTGTTGCTGGCCCATGATTCGGGGCTGGTCGTGGGCGCGGCCCATGCGGGCTGGCGTGGCCTGGCCGGCATGCCTCCCGGCAGACAGCAGTCTGAGGGGCCGTTGCCGGGCGGTGTGCTGGAGATGCTTTTCGAGTCTTTTTCCCGGAAAGTGCAGGCGCAGCCATCGCTTTCAGCGGCCGATACGGAGCCGTTCCGGATTGCCGCCCGCACCCAGGCCTGGCTAGGCCCATGCATAGGTTCCGAGTCTTTCGAAGTGGGGGGCGAAGTGCGCGATATCTTCGTGGCGCATGACGCCGAGGCGGCACGACACTTTGTGCCGGTACCGGGCAGCAGCACCAAATATCTGGCCGATCTGGCGCAGCTGGCACGCCAGCGGCTTGCTGCATTGGGCATTGCTGCGATCTTCGGCAACGATGGCAGTCTGCCCTGGTGCACGGTCAGCAATGCATCACGTTTCTTCTCGCACCGGCGCGACGCCGCCCGTCTGGGCGGCAGCGGGCGGCTGGCTGCCAGTATCTGGCGCGACGCCTGAGCCTGGGCTGGGGGGCGCGTGTTCTGCAGCTAGCGCTTCCTGTTCCTGCCGGGCCTTGAGACGGCGCTTCCTGGCCGGCGTGCCCAGTATGTAGAGCACGATGGAAAGTGGCAGCAGACCATAGAGCACAAAGGTGAAAAATGCACCCAGCAGGGTGCCGCCGGGGCTGGCGGCCTCGGCGATCGTCATCATCACGACAACGTACATCCAGGCGATGGCAATGAGGTACATGGTGTTTCTGTAATGAGCCAGAAAGCATGCTGGCTCCGGGTTGCTTTGTGTCAAAACAGCTTCACAACGACAAAATGAGGCCGCTTCTTGTCGGAACTGCCTGGCACATAGGTGACAATGCCGCCGTGTGAGCCGTATTGCAGATTCCGCAAGCGTCCCCAGACCCTGAGATCGTCGGTCGCTTGCCTTGACTAGGATGTAAGCATGAATTTTGACCCGAGCTGGGGCCAGGCTGGCCAATCCATTCAACAATTCTGGCAGGAGCAGTGGAGCAAGAGCCTCCAGACGCTTCAGCAGATGCAGTCCGGTGCTCCCATGGGGCTCAGTGCCGTGCCAGGTCTGGGGGCTGCACCCAACCCTTGGGCTGGAATCATGGATGCCATGCAATCGGCCATGCCCCAGATGGCAACGGGTTCGGCTCAGGCGGTGCAGTTCGATGCGGCCAAACTGCAGGGGCTGCAGCAGGAATACCTGCAGTCGGTGCAGTCGTTGGCAGATGGCAAACAGATTCAGGCCCTGCTGGCCAAGGACAAGCGCTTCGCCAAGCCCGAATGGAGTGCCAATCCCGTTGCATCGATGGCCGCAGCCAATTACCTGCTGGGCAGTCGCATGCTGACCGGTATGGCCGAAGCGGTGCAGGGCGATGAGAAAACGCGCAATCGCGTGCGTTTTGCGGTCGAGCAATGGGTGGCGGCCATGGCCCCCAGCAATTTTCTGGCGCTGAACGCCGATGCGCTCAACAAGGTTGTTGAAACCAAGGGCGAGAGCCTGGCTCAGGGCATTGCCAATCTGCTGGCGGACATGCGCCAGGGTCATGTCTCCATGACCGACGAAAGCCTGTTCACCGTGGGCAAGAACGTGGCGACCACCGAAGGCGCAGTGGTTTTCGAGAACGAGCTGTTCCAGCTCATCGAATACAAGCCGCTGACTGCCAAGGTGTTCGAGAAGCCTTTTCTGATGGTGCCACCCTGTATCAACAAGTTCTACATTCTGGACTTGCAGCCGGACAACTCCGTCATTCGCTATGCCGTCAGTCAGGGGCATCGCACCTTTGTGGTCAGCTGGCGCAATCCCGATGAAAGCCAGGCGCACAAGAGCTGGGATGACTACATTGAAGATGGCGTGCTCAAGGCTGTGAGCACGGTTCAGGATATCTGCGAGGCGCCGCAGATCAATGTGCTGGGTTTCTGCGTGGGCGGCACCATGCTTTCCACTGCCATGGCAGTGCTGGCTGCACGCCATGCCCGTGAGCATGGACAGCCGCAAGCTGCCAAGGCCCGCAGCAGCCGCGCTGCGGCTGCAAAGACAGGCAACAAGACTGCTGCGGCCAAGGTGGAGGCCCATGTTTTTCCCGTCGCCAGCATGACACTGCTGACCACATTGATCGACTTTCGCGACACAGGCATTCTGGACATCTTCATCGATGAAAACATGGTGCGCCTGCGCGAGATGCAAATGGGCAAGGGCGGGCTGATGAAGGGCCAGGACATGGCATCCACCTTCAGCTTTCTGCGCCCGAACGATCTGGTCTGGAACTATGTGGTGGGCAACTACCTCAAGGGCGAGACGCCGCCGCCATTCGATCTGCTTTACTGGAACAGCGACTCCACCAATCTGCCCGGCCCGTTCTACGCCTGGTATCTGCGCAATCTCTACCTCGAGAACAATCTGATCAAGCCCGGCGTGCTGACCGTGTGCGGCGAGAAGATCGACATGAGCCAGCTCAAGATGCCGGTCTATATCTACGGCTCGCGCGAGGATCACATTGTTCCTGTCGCGGCGGCCTATGCCTCGTCGCAGGTACTGGGCGGTGAGCGTCGTTTCGTGATGGGGGCCTCCGGCCATATCGCCGGCGTCATCAACCCGCCGGCCAAGAACAAGCGCAGCCACTGGCTGCGCGAGGATGGCGAATTTCCTGAGGCGTTCAACGATTGGCTGGCCGAGGCCACGGAGTATCCGGGCAGTTGGTGGACGGACTGGAGTGCCTGGCTGGGCAGCCATGCAGGCAAGCAGCTCGCGGCTCCCAAGAGCTATGGTCGTGCACGTGCCTATGAAGCCATCGAAGATGCTCCGGGTCGCTACGTTCTGTCAAAAGCCTGAGCGAGGCCTGAGGCACAATCAGTTCCATATTGCGGTGCAGCAACCAAGGCTCGCACCGTGATAGGAAGCGGCGGGTGGCACGATGAACAGGATGCAACCCGCACGCATGCATCACTTGTAAGAAACCTAGAAAGGTTCGTCAGCAATGGAAGACATCGTTATCGTTTCCGCCGTGCGTACGGCGGTCGGCAAGTTCGGCGGCTCTCTGGCCAAGATTCCTGCAACCCAGCTGGGTGCGACCGTGATTTCCGAGGCTCTGGCTCGTGCCAAGGTGGGCAAGGATCAGGTCGGTGAAGTCATCATGGGTCAGGTGTTGACGGCGGCGGCCGGGCAGAATCCTGCGCGTCAGGCCATGATGGCAGCCGGCATTGCCAAGGAGACACCTGCGCTGACGATCAATGCCGTCTGCGGCTCCGGCCTTAAGGCCGTGATGCTGGCAGCTCAGGCCGTGGCAACGGGAGACAGCGAAATCGTGGTTGCCGGAGGCCAGGAAAACATGAGCCTGTCGCCCCATGCCGTGCCCAATTCGCGCGACGGCCAGCGCATGGGTGACTGGAAGATGGTGGACACCATGATCGTGGACGGTCTGTGGGATGTCTACAACCAATACCACATGGGCATCACTGCCGAGAACGTGGCCAAGGAAAAGAACGTCAGCCGCGCGCAGCAGGATGCGCTGGCGCTGGCCAGCCAGCAAAAGGCTGCGGCCGCGCAGGATGCGGGCAAGTTCAAGGACGAAATCGTTCCCGTGAGCATTCCCCAGCGCAAGGGTGACCCCATCGTGTTCGACAGTGACGAATACGTCAACCGCAAGACCAATGCCGATGTTCTGGCCACCCTCAAGCCCGCTTTCGACAAGGCGGGTTCGGTCACCGCCGGCAATGCCTCGGGTCTGAACGATGGCGCCGCTGCCGTGGTGGTGATGACGGCGGCCAAGGCCAAGGCGCTGGGTCTCAAGCCACTGGCCAAGATCGTCTCTTACGCCACCAGCGGCCTGGCCCCCGAAGTCATGGGTCTGGGTCCTGTCTACGCCACGCGCAAGGCCCTGGATCGCGCGGGCTGGAAGGCTGCCGATGTGGATCTGTTCGAACTCAACGAAGCCTTTGCCGCACAGGCCTGTGCGGTGAACCAGGATCTGGGCATCGATGCCGCCAAGGTCAACGTCAACGGCGGTGCCATCGCCATCGGTCACCCCATTGGTGCATCTGGCTGCCGCATTCTGGTGACGCTGCTGCATGAAATGCAGCGCAGCGGTGCCAAGAAGGGCCTGGCCGGCCTGTGCATCGGCGGTGGCATGGGTGTTGCTATGGCTGTGGAAGCCTGCTGAGGCTTCAGGATTGCAGACTGCTCCGGTGCTCCTGAAGACCGGCGCAGTCTGGGAAGCCCGCTGATGCCAGCCTCCCATCGACCCTAGGGAAGATCACGAGGTAAACCACGGCGAAAGCGGGTTCATTCGGACCTACTCGATTGCATACTGGCATGGCCAGCGTGCAAGGTGTGTGGCGTTCAGAACGATAAGCAAAACCTAAGAATGTTTATCGTTGATAGTGTGATCGTGAAATAACCATTGATTGACAGGAGAGATGAATGGGTCAGAAAGTAGCGTACGTCACGGGGGGCATGGGCGGTATCGGTACCGCAATCTGCCAGCGTTTGCATAAGGATGGCTTCAAGGTGATCGCGGGTTGCGGACCATCGCGCGACTACCGCAAGTGGCTGGACGAGCAGGCGCAATTGGGTTACACGTTTTATGCCTCGGTTGGCAATGTGGGGGATTGGGAATCCACCGTTGAAGCCTTCAACCAGACCAAGGCAGAGCACGGCAACATTGATGTGCTGGTGAACAACGCGGGCATCACTCGCGACCGAATGTTCGTCAAGATGACGCCGGATGACTGGAAGTCTGTCATCGAAACCAACCTCAACTCCATGTTCAACGTCACCAAGCAGGTGGTGGCAGACATGGTGGAAAAGGGCTGGGGCCGAATCATCAACATCAGCTCGGTCAACGGCGCCAAGGGCCAGGCCGGACAGACCAACTACTCGGCCGCCAAGGCCGGCATGCATGGCTTCACCATGGCGCTGGCTCAAGAGCTGGCTGCCAAGGGTGTGACCGTGAATACCGTCAGCCCCGGTTACATCGGCACCGATATGGTCAAGGCAATTCGTCCCGATGTGCTCGAAAAGATTGTGGCGGGCGTACCCGTCAAGCGTCTGGGCGAGCCTGCGGAGATCGCCTCCATCATCTCCTGGCTGGCTTCGGAAGAGGGCAGCTATTCCACAGGTGCGGACTTTGCGGTCAACGGCGGCCTGCATATGCACTAAGCCTTTTCAGGCATTCGGCAAAAAGGAGCTTAGGCTCCTTTTTTCATGTCGGTGCTGCTTTTCCCTGCAAGCCTGTGGGCAAAGAGCGGGACGATGCCCAAATGACAAAACCCGCAGAGATCATTCATGCGGGTCTTGAGTTTCTGTGCCGCTTCGCAAAGCGGCTGGTTGAGCGCAGGGCAGTAAGGCTGATGCTTCTTTGGCCTATCAGTGCCGACTGCCCGGGCACCTGGCTACAACACACTGCGCTTTGGTCTGCACAGTGTTGCGCGGCGAGCGCTTAGCGCTTGCGATCGCGCTCGTCTTCGGGCCAGATGGACATGATGTTCGTGGTTTGCATTGGAATCTCTCCTGTATGTCTGTTTAACGTCTGACGGATTCAGCTCGTTGACAGCTTTTTGGAAATTTTTACCTGTTCTTTTATCCAGTGATAATCAGGCTGCAAATGCGGGGACACGCTTGCGATCACGTTCGTCCCAGGGCCAAGCCATCAGAGACATAGCTGCTGCGGCCCGTGCGGGCTGGGCTTTGGCGGTGTCGGTAACAGTGGTGGTCATTGCAGTTCACTCCTTTGAGTGTTTCAACGTCTGGACTGAACTGCAGGTTGACAAGAAGCTGAATCAACAGCGCAAGAAAATGCAACGCGCGTTTGCTGATGTTTTCAGCAGCCGGCATGCATGTTCAAAATGAATAGCGCCCTGCCAAAGCTGGTCAATGGCAGGGCTTTTTCTAGGCTTAGCAGGTTTCGGTGGCCAGGGCTTCGATCTGCTCCGAAAGCTCCAGCCAGCGCTCTTCCAGTTGATCGATTTCAGCGTTGACGGCACTCAGCTGCTTGCCCGCTTCCACGATATCGCCGCCGGACAGGCCAGGCGTGGCCAGCTTTTCTTCCAGCGCGCCGCGCTGGGCATTGAGCTTGGGCAGCGTCTTGTCGATCTGTTCCAGCTCTTTCTTGAAAGGCTTGGTCTTTTCGGCCAGTTGCTGACGTGCCGCAGCAGCCAGGCGTCGAGCCTCCTTGGGGTCGGCTATGGTGTCGCTGAATGCTTCCATTTTAGGAGCATCTGGCGCTTTTTGTTCAAGGGCTTCAGGCAGATTTGTCTTGATTTCTTCCGGAGCTTGCACCTTTGGAGTGCTGGCGGCCTGCTGTTCGGCATTGCGTGCTTCTTCACGCAGGCGCTTGGACTCTTCGAGCAGATAGCGCTGGTAGTCGTCCAGGTCGCCATCGAAGGGGCCGACAACGCCGCGGCCCACCATCCAGAAGTCTTCACATACGGCGCGCAGCAGGTGACGGTCGTGGGAGACCAGCATCACGGTGCCGTCAAAGTCGTTGAGTGCCATGGCCAGCGCTTCGCGGGTTGCCAGGTCCAGGTGGTTGGTTGGTTCGTCCAGCAGCAGCAGATTGGGGCGTTGCCAGACGATCATGGCCAGCACCAGACGGGCTTTTTCACCGCCGCTCATGCTGCCCACAGACTGTTTGACCATGTCGCCGCTGAAGTTGAACGTGCCCAGCCAGTTGCGCAAGTCCTGTTCACGGCTGGCGGCGGGTGCGGCAGCGCCGAGTTCCTTGGCCAGCCGGATCATGTGCTCCAGCGGGTTCTCGCTGGGGCGCAGCACGTCCAGCTCCTGCTGGGCAAAGTAGCCGATATTGAGGCCCTTGCCTTCGGTGACGGTACCGGCCAGCACCTTCATTTCGCGCGCAATGGTCTTGACCAGGGTCGATTTGCCCTGGCCGTTGGCTCCCAGAATGCCGATGCGCTGGCCTGCCAGCACCGAGCGGTTGACGCCGCGCAGAATGGTGGTCTGGTTGCCGTCCTCGTCCTCGTAGCCAAAGGCTGCGTCGGAAATCGCCAGCATCGGGTTGGGCAGGTTGGCAGGTTCCTTGAATTCGAAGGTGAACTCGGCTTCGGCCAGGACCGGCCCGATCTTTTCCATGCGCTCCAGCTGCTTGACCCGGCTTTGGGCCTGCTTGGCCTTGCTGGCCTTGGCCTTGAAACGGTCAATGAACTTCTGCAGGTGAGCCATTTTTTCCTGCTGCTTGGCAAAGCTGGCCGCTTGCAGCTCCAGCTGCTGGGCACGCAGTTCTTCAAAGCGCGAGTAATTGCCGCCGTAGCGGTTGATCTGTCCGCCCTGAATCTGCAGTGTGACGTTGGTGATGGCGTCCAGGAACTCGCGGTCATGGCTGATGACGATCATCGTGCCGCTATAGCGCTTGAGCCAGGCCTCCAGCCAGACCAGGGCATCCAGGTCCAAGTGGTTGGTGGGCTCGTCCAGAAGCAGCAGATCGCTGGGAGCCATCAGTGCACGGGCCAGCTGCAGGCGCATGCGCCAGCCGCCCGAGAAGCTGTTGACGGGATGATCCAGCTCGGAGACCTTGAAGCCCAGACCTAGAATCAGGGCTTGTGCGCGCGATTCAGCATCATGTGCACCGGCATCGGCGAGATCCACATAGGCCTGGGCAATCTCCATACCATCGCCGGAAGCTTCGGCGGCAGCCAACTGGGCATTCAGCTCGGCCAGGCGCGTGTCGCCATCGAGGACGAAGCGGGTCGCGGATTCATCGGTTTCCGGCATGTGCTGGGCCACCTGTGCCATGCGCCACTGGGGAGGGATGAAGAAATCACCGCCGTCTTCGCTGATGCTGCCATTGAGCAGGGCGAACAGGCTGGACTTGCCGGCCCCGTTGCGGCCGACAAGGCCGACGGACTCTCCCGGGTTGATGGTGGTGCTGACTTGGTCGAGCAGGACTTTGGTGCCGCGGCGCAGCGTGATGTTCTTGAGACTGATCATGACTGGGGCTGATTATCCGCGAATGCCCGCAGGCTCAGGAGCATGAGGGAATGAGCGGGCGGCAGCGGCGCCCGGTAATGCCCGCTGTGTGCACGACTTCAGACAGTCTGAAGACCTATGCGCCGCATCATGGTTTCGGTGAATTTCAGCTCCTGCTCGAAGGCACGGGTGTAGGCGGCGGAGTCCAGAATCTGCACCTTGCTGCCATCCATCTCCAACGCCTGGCATCTCCAACGCCTGGCGCACCTTGGGCTGGTTCAGCACCGCATTACAGCCGCGTGTAGCCGTTTGCGGCAGAGTGGGCGACCTGGCGCGCACCGATGTTGTCGCCCGCACGGGGGCGGTTTTCGATCACCGGAGGTTGGCCTGGTTGCAGACTCCACGCCTCGCAGACAATGTCGATCCGGTCTCCAGCACGGCGATGAAATAGCGAAGCCCGCGAAGATCCATGGTTGCAACTCAAAATATTAGCTTGAAGGCCGGTGTGAAAGCCTGTAGAAGGCTGTTTGAAGAATTGTTAGTCTCCTGTAATGTCGGTGTAATCTGACATGGCGCAGTGGCCAAATGTCGACAAGATGGCATATCTCTAAGTCTGAAGTCCGACAGATCAAGTATGTCGGTCCTACAACTGATGCAGCAAAACCTCTCCCTCTCTTCACATTCAACCATCCCGAGCAGAAGCGGCTCTGCCCACTGGCGCATTGAAGACATTGACTTCTCTGCCATCGATCGCAGTGCCATAGAGCACAACCAGGACCTGTTCTTCTTGCTGATGAGCGCCTCGTTCATCGAAACCGGCTCGGATACCTACGCGGCCAACCTGGCCGAGCATTACGCTGCCTGGCCCGAGATCGCGGTCTGGCTCAAGGATCAATGGGAGTCCGAAGAATTGCAGCATGGACGCGCGCTAAGGGCCTATGTGGAAGCCGTGTGGCCGGAGTTTCCCTGGCAGCAAGCCTACGACAGCTTTTTCGCCGAATATTCGCAGCTGTGCACCATGGAGGAGCTCTACCCCGACCCGCGCCTGGAAATGGTGGCGCGCTGCGTGGTGGAAACCGGCACCACGGCCTATTACCACACCTTGCGCGAACTCAGCGACGAGCCGGTTCTGAGCGAGTTGCTGGGCAATATCCGCAACGACGAGGTCAACCACTTCAAGCATTTCCTCAAGTACTTCAAGGAGCTGCAGCAGCAGTCGCCTGTGGGCCGCACGCGCATTGCCAAGGCACTGTACGGCCGCCTCAAGGAGTTGCGAGAGAGCGATTCGGATATCGCGCTGCGTCATGTCTGGGCGCACAAGAGCCCTTATTTCGCCGATAGTAGTACGCGCTTCGAAGACATGGCTCAGCGCATTTACGAGTTGGTCAGCCGTCGCCTGCCTGCCGACCTGGCCGTGCGCATGCTGCTCAAGCCCATGCTGCTGCCAGCACGCGTGGAGGGCATGGTGCGCACACCCATCTCCAAGCTGGCGACCCGCATGATGTCGTACTGAGTTTTGTAGCTGCAAACAAGCCCGGCCGGCTCCAGTCTGCTGGGCGCGGCGGGCTTCGAGGTGGAAGAGGCTCTGGGGCCAGCGCAACTCAATGCCCGGCTCTTTGCAGCCAGGCGCGATGGTCTGCAGGTTGCGGGCGGCGGTTTTCGCTATCTGGGTGCAGTCAAACGGGCTTGAGCGCTTGTTCAAAGACCTGCATAAAGAAAAAGGCACAGGGCTTTGAACAGCCTGCACCTTGGATGCGGGATAAAGAACTTACAGCTGCAAGGCTGCGGTATTGCCCTCGGACCAGTGGCGCAGTGCCTCTTCGGTAATCAGCAGCACCTGCTCGTCACCCGAGCTGGTGTCCAGCCAGAACACGGGCAGATCTGGGAAGGCGGCCTCGAAGTACGGCTTTTCATTGCCGATCTCCAGCACCACCACGGCGTCCTTGTTCAGGCGTGCAGGCAAGTCCTGAAGCAGCTGGCGGATGAAGTCCATGCCGTCTGCGCCGCCGGCCAGGGCCAGCTCGGGCTCGGCCTGGTACTCGGCAGGCAGCTTGCCCATGCTGTCCGAGTTCACATAGGGCGGGTTGCAAAGTACCAGATCCCAGGGGCCGGGCACCTGGCTCATGCCGTTGCTTTCCAGCAGCGTCACGCGATCCTGCAGCCCGTGCTTGTCCACATTGATGCGGGCGACGGCCAGGGCATCGGTCGAGATATCGGCACCGGTCACCCGGACTTCGGGATAGGCCATGGCGGCCAGGCAGGCCAGAGAGCCGTTGCCGGTGCATAGGTCGAGCACCTGCACGGTCTTGTCGGACAGCCAGCCGTCGATGCTGCCATCGGCCAGCAGTTCGGCGATGAAGCTGCGCGGCACGATGGAGCGTTCGTCGATATAGAAGGGCACTCCTACCAGCCAGGCTTCATTCGTCAGATAGGCTGCGGGCTTGCGGCTGCGGATACGCTCATCAAAAAGTGTAGCTGTCTGCGCTTGTATATCAAGGGGTACAGGTTGATTAGCGACAGATTCTGGAGCGCCAGGAATGAGCTCGCTGTCCAGGGGCAGGCCCAGCTTCCAGAGCACCAGCCAGGCCGCTTCGTCTTCGGCCGTGGCCGTGCCATGGCCAAAAGCCACGCCGGCAGCTGTGAGCGCCTGAGCGCCGCTGGCAATCAGTTCGGCAACGGTGTTGCCCGAGATCAGGAGGATGCTGGTGTTGCTCATGCGGTCTGCTGGCGCTGGAGTTGTTCCAGAGTCTTGCGGTAGATGTTTTTCAGTGGCTCGATATCGGCCACGGCGATGTGTTCGTCGATCTTGTGGATGCTGGCATTGGGCGGGCCCATCTCGATGACCTGAGGGCAGATCTGGGCGATGAAGCGGCCATCGCTGGTGCCACCGGTGGTGGATAGCTCGGTATCCAGTCCGGTTTCATCCTTGATGGCGGCCTGCACGGCCTGCACCAGGGTGCCCGGCGTGGTCAGAAAAGGCTGTCCGCCCACGGTCCAGACCAGCGAGTATTCGACGCCATGGCGGTCCAGGATTTCATGCACGCGCTTTTGCAGGGAGTCGGAACTGGACTCGGTGCAGAAACGGAAATTGAAGTCGATCACCACATGGCCGGGAATGACGTTGCTGGCGCCCGTACCGCCATGGATATTGCTGATCTGCCAGCTTGTGGGCGGGAAGAACGCATTGCCGCGGTCCCAGACCGTGGCCGCGAGTTCTGCGAGTGCGGGCAAGGCCTCGTGAATGGGGTTGCGTGCCAGTTGCGGGTAGGCGATATGACCTTGCACACCGTTGACGGTGAGCTTGCCGCTCATGGTGCCGCGGCGGCCGTTCTTGATCATGTCGCCGGTCTGCTTGACCGAGGTGGGCTCGCCCACGATGCACCAGTCCAGGCGCTCGCCGCGTTGGCGCAGTTCTTCGACCACGACCTTGGTGCCGTCGATCGAAGGGCCTTCCTCGTCGCTGGTCAGCAGCAGGGCGATGTCGAAGGCGGGCTCGGGCGTGGTCTGCAGAAACTCCTCCAGCGCCACGACAAAGGCGGCGATGGAGGTCTTCATATCGCTGGCACCACGGCCGTAGAGCTTGCCGTCGCGGTGCATGGGCACGAAAGGCGGGCTGGTCCACTCCTTGAGCGGGCCCGGTGGCACCACATCGGTATGCCCGGCAAAGACCAGCACAGGCCTATCTGAATTGATAGCACCTTGCGTAGACTGAGAAATCGCAGGAGCGCGCTTTGCCCACAGGTTTTGTACGCGGAATTCTGCAGGGCCGCTGTCCAGCCGCTCGCAGGTAAATCCCATGGGTGTCAGGGCATCGGCGAGCAGCTCAAGGCAGCCAGCATCTTCGGGGGTGACGGAGGGCAGGCTGATGAGCTGCTCGGTCAGTTGCAGTGTCCGGGACATGGAAGGGGCTTCAAACTAAAACAATGCCTATGCCGCCTTGGCTGGCGGCTTCAGGCGGTTTTGACATCCAGGGTGATTTCCGTGAAAGACGGCATATCGTCATCGCCGGGCAGAATCACATCGGTGACGGCCGGGGCGTTGGCAGCAGTGGCCGCGTGGCTGACGTCATTATCCATGCGCCACATCAGATTGGTGGGCGAGTCGGCATAGGCCAGCGCTTCACTGCGCTCAATTGTGCCACTGCGCACAAGGGCCGCCAGTGCATCCTCGAAGGTCTGCGAGCCTTCGGCCATGGATTTTTCCATGGCCTCCTTCACGCCACCGAAGTCGCCCTTGACGATCATGTCGCTGATGAGCTTGGTGTTGAGCATGACTTCCACGGCCGGCACGCGCGTGCCGGTAACGGTACGGACCAGGCGCTGAGAGATCACGGCCTTGAGCGAGGCGGCCAGCTCGCCCAACATGCTGGGGCGTACCTCCTCAGGGAAGAAGGACAGGATGCGATTGAGCGTGTGATAGCTGTTGTTGGCATGCAGGGTTGCGAGGCATAGATGGCCGGACTGGGCATAGGCCAGTGCGGCCGACATGGTCTCGCGGTCGCGGATTTCGCCGATCAGAATCACATCGGGTGCCTGACGCAGCGCATTCTTGAGTGCGGTTGCGAGGGTGCTGGTATCGGTGCCGACCTCACGCTGGTTGACGATGGATTTCTTGTTGCGAAACTGGTATTCGATGGGGTCTTCCACCGTCAGGATGTGGCCGGTGAGTTTTTCGTTGCGTTCTTCGACCATGGTCGCCAGCGTCGTGCTCTTGCCCGAGCCCGTTGCGCCCACAACCAGCACCAGGCCGCGCTTTTCCATGACCAGTTCGCTGATGATGGAGGGCAGATTCAGTTCGTTGCGCGACGGAATCTGATACGAGATAAAGCGCACGACGACCGCATAGGAGCCGCGCTGGCGCATGGCGCTGATACGGAAGCGGCCTATGCCGCTCATTGGAATCGCCATGTTCAGCTCGCCCGTCTGCTTGAGCTCTTCGATGGCTTGCGGACTGACGACTTCGGAAAGCAAGGCCAGTGGAGCTTCGACCGGCAGCTCCTGATTGTTGATGGGGATGCAGATGCCGTTGATCTTGATCAGCGCCGGCGCACGGGCGGAGAGATAGACGTCCGAGGCCTTTTTTTCGGACATCAGACGCAGAATTTTTTCCATGGTGCTCATTTTTTCTTCATCCTTTTTCGCTCAGCCTCTCTATGCGCGCATGTTAGCGTGTGTCAACTCGGTGCAGGTCGCGCTTGATGCGCAAAGCTGATTTCCAGCATGAAAAAAGCCTGCGCGCTCGGGAGCGGGCAGGCTTGTGAGCAGGGCTGGCCGGTGCAGCTTCCGCTCCAGGGCGGAGCGAGCATGGCCAGGTGACAATCAGTCGCGCAGCAGGTCGTTGATGCTGGTCTTGGAGCGGGTCTGTGCATCCACACGCTTGACGATGATGGCGGCATACATGGAGTAGTCCTTGCCATCCTTGGTCTGCTTGGGAATGTTGCCGCTGACCACCACCGAGCCGCTGGGTACGCGGCCGTAGGTGATTTCGCCGGTTTCGCGGTTGAACAGAGGGGTGGACTGGCCGATGTAGACGCCCATGCCCAGAACCGAGTTCTCTTCCACGATCACGCCTTCGACCACTTCGGAGCGAGCGCCGATGAAGCAGTTGTCTTCAATGATGGTAGGGTTGGCTTGCAGGGGCTCGAGCACGCCGCCCAGGCCCACGCCACCGGACAGGTGCACGTTCTTGCCCACTTGAGCGCAGGAGCCCACGGTGGCCCAGGTGTCGACCATGGTGCCTTCGTCCACATAGGCGCCGATGTTCACATAGGAAGGCATCAGGATGGCGCCCTTGGCGATGAAGGAGCCGCGGCGGGCCACGGCCGGAGGCACCACGCGCACGCCGGTGGCGGCGATCTCGGCTTCGCTCATGCCTTCGAACTTGGTGGGCACCTTGTCGAAGAAGTTCAGGGCGCCGCCGTTGATCAGCGCATTGTCCTTGAGACGGAAGGACAGCAGCACGGCCTTCTTGATCCACTGGTGCACGGTCCACTGACCCACGCCTTCGCGGGTGGCCACG
Source organism: Comamonas thiooxydans (assembly GCF_002157685.2). Classification (NCBI taxonomy): domain Bacteria; kingdom Pseudomonadati; phylum Pseudomonadota; class Betaproteobacteria; order Burkholderiales; family Comamonadaceae; genus Comamonas; species Comamonas thiooxydans. Next base: position 3,043,682 of record NZ_AP026738.1, on the reverse strand, counting down.
CGCAGCTTGCCGTCGTTGAGTTCGGCAATCACGTGCTCCACGGCATCCACCACTTCCTTGGGGGCGGCGGAAGGCGAGATATTGGCACGGTTGTCCCAGGCGTTGTCGATGATGGATTGCAGTTGTTGCGTCATGATGTTTTCGGTCAAGGATCGAAAGTTGAGGTGAATCGTTGCGTCATAAAGGCCTGCACCGGGCAGGCCCTGGGGTGGAAATCAGCGTATGCGCGACTCGATGAACCGGGCAATGCGCTGAGCTGCTTCAAGGCATTCTGCTGTCTCGGCCACCAGAGCCATGCGAATGCGGTTGGCTCCGGGGTTGAAGCCATGGGCCTCGCGTGCCAGATAGCTTCCCGGTAAAACCGTTACGCCTGTATGAATATACAGCTCTTTGGCGAATTGCGCATCATCCATGCCCAATTGCGGCGGAATGCCGGCCCAGAGGTAGAAGCTGGCATCAGGCAGCTTCACGTCCATGACCCTGGACAGCACGGGTGTGACCTGGGCAAACTTCTCGCGGTAGAGACGACGATTTTCCTGCACATGGGCCTCGTCGCCCCAGGCAGCAATCGATGCCGTCTGCACCACGGGGCTCATGGCGCCGCCGTGATAGGTGCGGTAGAGCAGGAAGGACTTGAGCAGTGCCGCATCGCCTGCCACAAAGCCGCTGCGCAGTCCGGGCACATTGCTGCGCTTGGACAGGCTGGTGAACATCACCAGATTCTTGAAATCATGGCGCCCCAGCTTCTGAGCGGCTTCCAGGCCGCCCAGCGGAGCTTCTTCCTGGAAGTAGATCTCGCTGTAGCACTCGTCGCTGGCAATCACAAAGCCGTGCTTGTCGGACAGGGCGAACAGCTTTTCCCATTCGCCAAGCGGCATCACCGCGCCCGTGGGGTTGCCGGGAGAGCAGACAAAAATCATCTGCGTGTTCTGCCACACCTCCTCGGGCACGGCATCCCAGTTCACGGCGAAGTTGCGCGCGGCATCGCTGGCGGCGTAATAGGGGGTGGCCCCGGCCAGCAGCGTCGCACCTTCGTAGATTTGATAGAAGGGATTGGGACAGATGACGCGCGCACCGGCTCGGGTGCTGTCCACCACCACCTGGGTAAAGGCAAACAGGGCTTCACGTGAGCCATTGACGGGCAGAACCTGGGTCGCCGCATCGAGCTCTATGCCGTAGCGTCGGTTGGCCCATTGCGCACAGGCCTGGCGCAGCGCCGGCAGGCCGGCGGTGGCGGGGTAAACGGACAGGCCCTGGAGTTCGCTGCTCAGTGCTTTTTCAATGAACGCCGGCGTGGCGTGGCGCGGCTCTCCGATGCCCAGGCTGATGGGGCGCAGGCCCTCGGGCGGCTGGGCAGCGGCAAACAGTTGGCGAAGGCGTTCAAACGGATAAGGCTGTAAGCGCGAGAGCAGGGGATTCATAGTGACACATTATGGGCTGATGCCATTTTCGCATGAGAAAACAGTGCTCATGGTTTCGATTTTGCGGGTTTGCAGGCACCGTAAATTGCAATTTGTTACGTAAGCTGGATGACAGAGCAAAGGGCTACCGTGAGCAGGCTGCAAGCTCAGCAAACGAAGTCGACTACAAAAAACGAATGGAGACAGGCAATGCAAAAGCGCATCTTGCCCGACAAAAAAAACCGCGTACGAATGAGGAATTCCGGATGGCTGTGCTTGGGGCTGCCATGGCTGCTGGCCGGCCCTGTTCTGCCCCTGCTGGGACTGGGTGCAGCCCTGCAGCTGGGCGGCTTGCTGCTATGGGGGCTGGGCGTGCTGTTCTGGGTCGGCGTTCTGCACAGGAGCTGGCAGCAGCAATGGCAGGACATGCAGCTGGCGCTGGAAAAAGTCGCCCATGGCGACCTGAGTGTGAGCGCTGCCAAAGGGGCGCCAGCGAGTCCGGCGACATCAAGCCTGACCGAGTCCATGGTGCATGCGTTGTCGGCCATGGTGGCCGATGTGCGCAGTAACGCGGCCCTGGTGGCCCAGGCCGGCCAGAGTATGGTCAAGGATCATCAGGCCTTGTCCGAGCGCACCGAGGCCCAGGCGAGCAGCTTGGCGCAGACCGTGGTCAGTGTCGAGCAACTCAGCGCAGCGGTTCAGCACAACGCCGAGGTGAGCAAGGCGGCCCATGGTCGCGCCGACGGCGTGCGCTCGGCCGCCGACCAGGGCGCGCAGGCCATGCAGCATGCTGTGCAGTCGGTGGAACTGATCGAGCGCAATGCCGGGCGTATGCGGGAAATCATCGGGGTGATAGACGGCATCGCCTTTCAGACCAATATTCTGGCCCTCAATGCGGCGGTGGAGGCCGCCAGGGCCGGTGAGCAGGGGCGCGGCTTTGCCGTCGTGGCCAGTGAGGTACGCACGCTGGCGCAGCGCAGCGCCGAAGCCGCCAAGGAGATACGCCAGCTGATCGGCGAGACCGTGCAGCAAGTGAGCCAGAGCACGCATCTGCTGCGCAACGCTGTCGAGCAGACTCAAGGGGTGACGCGGGCCATCCATGATGTGGTGAGTCATATGGGGACGCTCTCGGACTCGGCCAGCAGCCAGAGCATGGGGCTTCAGGAGATCAGCAATGCCGTGCACCAGATCGATGAAATCACCCAGCACAATGCCCAGATGGTCGGTCAGGCGCTGCAGCAGGCCCGGGAGTTGCAGCTGCGTGCCCAGCACCTGTCGGACGCCGTGTCGCGCTTCAGATTGCAGCAGGGCACGGCCGAGGAGGCCGTGGCCCTGGTGAATGCGACCATGCGGCAAGCCAGAAGTTCGTCCAGTGTCGCCGACCTGCTGCAGACCGTGACCGATCCTGCGCAGCCATTCCACGACCGCGACATGTATGTGTTCGCCCTGTCTTCGGAAGGGGAGTACCGGGCCTTCGGCGGCAATCCCGCCAAGGTGGGGCTGCGCGTGCAGGATGTGCCCGGCATTGACGGCGACAGCCTGATGGCCGACATCATGGCCCAGGCCGAGCTGCGCCCGGGGTGGGTCGAGTATGACTACATCAACCCCAGCAACCAGCAGGTGCAGACCAAGATGTCCTATGTCTGCAAGCATGCAGGCCTGTACTGGGGCTGCGGCGTCTACAAGAGCCTGGTCAGCGTCTAGTGACCCCCAGAGAGAGCTTTGCAGTCGCGGGGGCTACTGAATCAGGAGCTGATGGCGCTTTGTGTATAAGCGATAGAGGCTGATTCGGTATCAATTCTGGGCGCGTTGAGCCTTGGCCTTGGCCAGAATGGCGGCAATCGCAGCCTTTTTGTCGGGTGCTGGCGCTGCCGTCGTGACGGCTTGAGCACCGGCTTCTATTGCGGCGGGCTGTGCCGTGGTGCGCACCGGCGCATTGGCCTTGCGGCCCGTGCGCTGCAGATGTCCGTCATAGCGGTTGCGGGCATGTTCGGCCTGGGCAGCGCTCCAGGCTGACCAGCCCGTGGCCTCGCCGCTGGCATTGACCAGCTCTATGCAATCGACCGGACAGACGGGAATGCACAGTTCGCAGCCCGTGCAATGCTCGGCAATCACGGTGTGCATGCGCTTGTTGGCGCCCAGAATCGCGTCGGTGGGACAGGCCTTGATGCACAGCGTGCAGCCTATGCACCAGGCTTCGTCGATCAGGGCCAGGGTACGCGGGGTTTCGATGCCGTTTGCGGCGTTGAGCGGCAACTCCGGCCTGCCGGTGATGGACGCCAGACGGCGTACGCCGTCCTGGCCACCGGGCGGGCATTGATTGATGGCGGCTTCTCCGCTGGCAATGGCCTCGGCATAGGACGCGCAGTCAGGGTAACCGCAGCGCGTGCACTGTGTCTGGGGCAGGGCTGCATCGATGTTCGCAGCCAGTGCTTGAAGCGAAGAGGCTGCGGACAGGGATGAGTTCATTCTGGTCTGGCGAGCCTTTACGCCCTGGCGCGGTGGGGGCCGCGTCCTTTCTGGGCAGGGGCGCTATTTTGACCTGTTTTCAGGGCCTTGGCAGGCTTGTCGGCATGGGCCTCGTTGCTTTCCAGCTCGGCTCCGTCGTCACTGACGCTGCTCAGATGGCCTGCAGCGCTGGCGGCTGTCGCGCTCGCGGGCTGGTGGGACAGGATGAAGTCGCGCACCTGCGGGTAGACGGTCTTGCGCCAGCGGCTGCCGCTGAAGATGCCGTAATGGCCTGCACCTTGGACTTCGATATGCTGGCGGGCCTCGGCAGCGATGCCGGCACACAGATCATGGGCGGCGCGGGTCTGGCCTGCGCCCGAGATATCGTCGAGCTCGCCTTCCACGGTCAGCAAGGCTGTATGTTGGATGTCCTGAGGACGCACCAGCTCGGGCTGGCCCTGCTCGTTCCTGACTTCCCAGGTGCCCTTGACCAGCTTGTACTCCTGAAACACGGTGGCGATAGTCTCAAGATAGTAGTCGGCATCCATGTCCAGCACGGCGTTGTACTCGTCATAGAACTTGCGGTGGTGCTCGGCGCTGGCCTCGTCACCCTTGATCAGGTCCTTGAAATAGTCGTAATGGCTGTTGGCATGACGGTCGGGATTCATGGCCACAAAGCCCGAGTACTGCAAAAAGCCGGGGTAGACGCGGCGGCCGGCACCGGGGTAATTGTTCGGCACCTCATAGATGACGTTGTTCTCGAACCATTCGTAGCTGCGGGTTTCGGCCAGGTTGTTGACGGCCGTCGGTGAGCGGCGCGCATCGATGGGGCCGCCCATCATGGTCATGGACAGCGGCGTCACCTCGCCACGGCTGGCCATCAGGGAGACGGCCGCCAGCACGGGCACAGTGGGCTGGCAGACGCTGACCACATGACACTGACCATAGCGCCCTTGCAGATAGCGAATAAATTCCTGCACATAGTTCACATAGTCGTCCAGATGGAACTCGCCCTCGGACAGCGGCACGGTGCGGGCATTCTTCCAGTCGGTGATATAGACCTTGTGGCCTCCGAGCATGCTTTGCACAGTGTCGCGCAGCAAGGTGGCATAGTGGCCCGAGAGAGGTGCAACGATCAGCACCACGGGCTGGCTGAGCATGAGATCCAGTGTTTCTGGATCGTCGGAAAAGCGCTTGAAGCGACGCAGCTCACAAAACGGCTTGTCGACCTCCACCCGCTCGCGGATGGTGACATCCACGCCGTTGACTTCGACGTTATGCAGATCGAATTCGGGCTTTTCGTAGTCCTTGCCCAAGCGGTACATGAGGTTGAAGCCCGCTGCCATGCGCTGGGCCAGGGGCACCTGGCTGAAGACCGAGTGGGGGTTGTTGTAGAACTTGGAGGCGGCCTGGGCAAAGTCTGCAAAGGGCTCAACCATTGCGCGCTGCATTTCGTAGATCTGATAGAGCATGGGACGCACTTCTGCGGGTTATGTTGCAGTGCAATATAACAGCAGAGTTTGACATGCGAAGTAGTGAATTCCCTTCAAACCGCGCAACTGCGGGGATTGCGCAACGCATGCCGGACTTGGCCGCGCTTGAAAGTAAAAAAGCTGACCGAAGCCAGCTTTTCATGCAGGGTCAAAGCATCTGCTCTGCGGGTTCCGGCTGGATCTCGTTCGGCTTGGTGCGGGCCAGCTTCATGACCTCGTGCGCAGGCAGGCTCTTGAGACGGTGATCGCTCCAGACCTGGCGCCAGCGGCGCGCACCGGCGAGGCCGTTGCGCAGCCCAAGCATATGCCGGGCAATCGAATACCAGTGCGTGCCATGCTCGCGCGCTTCGCGCTCCATATATAGCACCATCTGCTCTTCGATCTGTTCGCGCGTACGCTCTCTGCTCTCATCCTGATAGTAAAGAGCATCCCAGGACGCCATCCACCAGGGGTTGTGGTAGGCCTCGCGGCCCACCATGACGCCATCGACCTGCTGCAATTGCTGCTGCACCACGTCATCGGTCTTGATGCCTCCGTTGACAGCGATGGTCAAGCCCGGAAAGTCACGCTTGAGTTGTGCCACGACTTCGTAGCGCAGCGGCGGGACTTCACGGTTTTCCTTGGGGGAGAGGCCTTTGAGCCAGGCATTGCGGGCATGAACCACAAACACCTGGCAGCCTGCATCGGCAACGGTGCCGACGAAGTCGCGCACAAAATCGTAGCTTTCGATCTTGTCGATGCCGATTCGGTGCTTGACAGTGACGGGCACGGACACCACATCGGCCATGGCCTTGACGCAATCGGCCACCAGTTGGGCCTCGTTCATCAGGCAGGCACCGAAAGCCCCGCGCTGAACGCGTTCACTAGGGCAGCCGCAGTTGAGATTGATCTCGTCATAGCCCCATTGCTCGCCCAGGCGTGCGCTGTGCGCCAGATCGGCCGGCTCCGAGCCACCCAACTGCAATGCCACAGGGTGTTCTTCGGCCTCAAACCGCAGATGGCGAGCCACGTCGCCATGCACCAGAGCTCCGGTTGTCACCATTTCGGTGTAGAGCAGGGCGTGCTGACTGAGCAGCCGGTGGAAGTAGCGGCAATGCTTGTCTGTCCAGTCCATCATAGGGGCCACCGACATACGCCACATGCTGCTATCTATTTGTTTTTTAATGGTTCGTTCGGTGCTCATACTATGAAAAGTGCCGTGTGGTGCACTGAAAATTGACCCTGTGGTACCCCGTTTTTCCGGGTTTTTGATGCTGAATGCTCCATTGGTGCACCACGAATTTCATGGAGCACTGATGGGAACCATCACCCAACGAAAGAGTGCCAAGGGTGTCGTATCGTTCCGGCTCAGATCCGTCTGAAAGAAGGCGGAGAGCTGACTCTTTTCGAGTCCAAGACATTCACCCAGCGTGCTCTTGCCCAGAGATGGTTGCGGAGACGTGAAGCAGAAATCGAGGAGGCCCAAGCGACAGGCCTGCCTGTTCAAGGTCTCGTCACCCTCAAGCAGATACAGCAGGATTATGTCAGCGATGCAAAAGGCATCGTGGCATGGGGGCGGTCCAAGACGGCCGACATCACCCGCTTGCAGAAGGGCGGCCTGGGGGCGTGGCGCGCTATGGCATGCACAAGCTGGTGCAGGAACTGCAGAGGCTGTAGATCATTTGCCGTTTGAGAGGTGATCTTGCAAGGTGAGACGACGAATTGGAGCTGCTTAGCCCACAGGTGCAGATCAACCAGTCTATGAATATCGATTGATTTCTCAAGGGCTGCTCAGTTCAAGAGCTGTAGAAGACTCCTGGCGGTCATGTAAGCTGGCTTTTGGAGGACAGTAGTGAGCCTCTATTGATGACTTCCAAGAGTATGCGTAGCGAGTTCAATTCTCTCAAGTTAGCGCTATTGAAGCGCAAGTCCGTCATTCCAGAGCTAGCTCTTACCAAGGGGGTACCTGTGATGTCAGTGCTCAAATCACTCATATGGGTTTTCAGCTGCGTCTTGACGACGTCAGTTGCGGCGCAGATGCCTCAAGGTGAGTATCTTGACGGAAAGGACTCCAAGGTGGGAGTTGTCCTGGCTCACGGCAGAGGGAACTCTCCAGACGGTAACGTAGTCGGGCCATTGAGGCGTGCCATTCACAAAGACTTAGGCTTCCACACCTTCTCTTTGCGGATGCCAGATCCTGGCGCAGACTCGCCTGATTCGCCCGAGCTTGCCGCCTCGTTTCCTGAGGCCTATCAGCGAATTCAATCTGCAATTGAATATCTGAAAATGCAGAAAGGAGTGGAGCGCGTCTACTTGATGGGGCACAGTATGGGTGGGCGTATGACAACTGGCTTCCTAGCAAACAATCCCACTGCGCCGGTTGTAGGTTTCATCGGGGTCGGATTGACTGCGGGAGGCAAGGAGCCTGTTAACACCAATCTAAATCTGCGAAAAGTGAAGCTTCCAGTTGTCGATGTGTATGGTGACAACGAAATGGATGTGAGAGCAGCATCTTTTCGCAAGTCCCTCGTTTCCGAGAACTTTATCCAAGTGGAGGTTCCTGGAGCAAAGCATGATTACCGTGGCTATGAGAAGCCAGTGTCAGACATCGTTATCGAATGGCTGAAGAAGAGAGAAGGTCGGTGAGTATGAAGTTAGCAACCGAATTTTAAATTCGGTTATTTATATTTAATGTAACTTACATGAATTTTTCAAGGGCTCCCTAAACCCTGTATCAATCGTTACTGAGCCTTCGTCTTCCAACTATCAATGGGCTTGCCGTACATCTCCTCGATAGCGTCTTCGTAGTGGGCCATCAGGTTCTTTCGTTTGAGTTTGAGGGTAGGGGTCATCAGGCCGTTGTCAATAGTCCAGCTATCCCTGACCAGGTGGATGGCTCTGGGCACCGCATAACGGGCGAAGCTGCGTGTCTGCTTTTCTATTCGAGCAAGCGCTTCTCTCTCTGCCGCCGCATGCTGCAGACTGGCTCCGTCATTCGGGTTCAGTCCAACACTCCTGGCGAGCATTTCCCATTCCGCTTGGCCAACAACCGCAATACAGGCGATGAACGGACGATCCTCGCCAACCACAAACACTTGCTCAAACAGGGGATCAACGAGGATGGCTTGTTCTACATCATTGGGAGGCACTTTCTCACCCGTTGACGTAACAATGATTTCTTTGATGCGACCCTTGATTCGAATGCGACCGTTTTCGATGGCTGCCTGATCCCCGGTTCTGAGCCAACCGTCGGCAGTAAAGGCTTTGGCTGTGTCTTCCGGACGGTTCCAGTAACCAAGCATCACCACAGGGCCGGAGACCTGCAGTTCCTGATCATCGCCAATGCGGACTTCGATCCCTGGAAGCACCCGGCCAACGGTATCGGGCCAGTTGTCGTCGAGGCCGTTAGCACTGACCACAGGGGCGGTTTCGGTCATTCCATAGCCTTGCAACATAGGAAGACCCAGGCCCAGAAAACTGCGTGCAATGGTTGGAGACAATGGGGCTCCACCGCTCACGGCCACGCGTAGCCGGCCTCCAAACTGTGCGAGCAGGGGCTGTGCGACAAGCCTGCGCAACAGCCAGGCTGGCAAGGCAGAAGCCCAGCTTGCTTGGGTATCGAACTGCTCGTCCAAGGGAATGCCTTGATGAGTGCAGAAGCTCTTCCAGCCCTTGTTGACTGCCGCCTCGAACAGCTTGCGCTTGAAGCTGCTGGAGGCAAGCGATTCCTGAACCTTGGCATAAACACGTTCATAGATGCGAGGCACGGATATCAGCACGGTCGGCTTGACCTGCTTCATATCCTGTGCGAGTTGTGCAACAGAACGCGCGTAGGCCACGCAGGAGCCGGTGGCAATGGCCAGGTAGTAGCCTGCAGTGCGCTCGAAAGTGTGTGAAAGCGGCAGAAACGAGAGAAAGACGTCCTCGGGAAAAGCCTTCACACGCTGCATCACAGCATGCAAGTCGCTGACCACGTTGTCATGCGTGAGCATGACCCCCTTGGGCTTTCCCGTCGTACCCGAGGTATAGACAATGCCCGCCAGCTCCGTTTTCTTTGGTGGCAGGGGGAGGGCAGAGGTATGCCGCTGACCAGCCTGAAGCCAGGCGGACAAGACGATGAGCGGCTTTCGCTGCAGGGTCTTGACAGACTCCTGCTCTGCTTGTTCGGCAGATATGGGAGAGGCGCTCGGTGACTCGTTGGTACGGCCTTGCTGTGCGTGAATAACGGCCTGGAGTCCCGGCAGGTCCTGACCTGTAGCACAAATTCTCTGCCAGGCCTTGGCATCGGCCACCACAAGCAAGGATGCTCCCGAATCGGCCAGGATGTAGGCAATGCTGCCGGCATTGTCGATGGCATGCAGAGGAACTGGTACGTAACCACAGCGCAGACAGGCCTGGTCGATGGTCATTGCATCAAAGCCATTGGGCAGCAAGATTGCAACCCTTGCGCCGGCAGGAAGATTCGAGGCACATAAGGCGCGGCTCCACAGAGCGACACGTTCGGCTGTTTCGGCCCAGCTCAGGCTTTTCCAGGCACCTGAGCTTTCATCGAACTCTCGGTAAGCCTCGCCTAATGGTGTGCGGCGAACCCGCATGGCCAGAAGCTCTGGCAAGGTTTGCACTTGCTCGATAGTCAAATGCTGTTTCTCTGCTTGGAGACCCAGTACATCGGTTTCACTTGCTTGGTTCATGCGCTTGCCTTCAGAAAGCGGGTAATTTCCCGCTACGTGAATGATAGCGCCAGCCGATATAGGACTCAGATTGTGGCTCCAAGCGGGATATCGATGCTTTGATAGCAGACGGCGATGTAATGGTGCAAGCGTTGCTGCTCGTCGCGCACTGCGGTCAGAGAAATCTGATGGCAGTTCCTGTCGTGGTGCATGACGCGAAGGCCTTGCCAGTGCCCTTTTTTACCGATTTCCGTCCAGATCTGCGACCACTGGACAGCCGTGTTGTCATCGCCATGGATGAAAAGACTGGAAAACTCCTTGTTCTTCGCTGCCTGGCGGTTCAAGCCGCTGATACGTGCAAAGGCTGGGTTGATGTCTACAATTTTCCGGTTCGCATCAAGGACCACCATGCCTTCAAAGGAATGATTGAATACCGTGGCAGCTATATGTAGTTGCCGCTCGGTTCGCTTGCGGTCTGAGAGATCGGTCAAAAGGCCTACATACATGCGCTGACCCCGGGCCTCGGCTTGGCTCAAGGCCAGGCGCATGGGAATCAGCGTACCGTCCTTGTGCTGGCCAAGGACCTCTGAAATCTTGTTCTTCAGAGGTGGCGCGTTGTTTCGCTGGCCGGCTTCATGCTGCTCCAGATAATGATCATGCTGGTTGAACAGCGCTGCGGGCATGAGCATTTTCACGTTCTGGCCCAATACTTCATCCGGGCTCCAGCCGAATATGACCTCAGCTGCAGGGTTGTAATCTGTTACGCATCCTCGATTATCGATGCAGATAATTGCATCTGCTGCCATATTCACCAAAGCTTGCAGTCGAGCTTCATTCATATCCACTTTCTGCCAGCGACTGCGGTACTGAATCAAGGCATTGGCTTGTGCAATCAGTGCGCCAAATAGCAGAGTAATCACGGCAATGGTCAGCGCCAGAATCAAACGATCGTTCGATGATGCCGCATCATGCGTTTCATGCTCGGCCGTGACTCGCAGCGCCAGCATGGCTGTGTAATGCATGCCCGAGATCGCGGCGCCCATGATGATGGCCGCCAGTGTTTTGCGCCAGTGGTCTTGTTTGAGGTTGAAACGTGCCAGCCCGAAACGAATCCAGAGCGCCAAGGTGGCCAGCGCTACGCCAACAATGAGAGAAATGGCAAACCAGAGTGGTGAATACTGGTGCGTGGCAGGCATGCGCATTGCTGCCATGCCGCTGTAATGCATGGCAGCAATGCCGATACCAACCGTCAAGCCACCTAATGCTAATTGCCTGAGATTGAGTTCATTGTGAGCCAGCAAGGCAAGGGCCACTGCTGATGCTGCGATACCTGGAATGATGGAGAAGACGGTGACCGGCAAATCATACTGAACTGCAGCATGCATCGAATAAGCGAGCATGCCGATGAAATGCATGGCCCAGATGCCTATGCCCAGTGCCAGCGACCCGCTCACAATGGACCAGTTGCGCAACTGCCTTGATGTGGCCAATCTGGCAAAAGCAGCATGGCGCAAAGCTTGGCCAGAGGCAATCCAGCAAACTGCCAGCGATAAGGTCACAAGGAAGGGGTCATATTCACCCTTGAGCACGTGAGCGTCGGCAGACGGGCTCCAGAAAAATTGCGCCAGCATGAATCATGATCCTGTAACACTGAAAGCACATTCAGTTACACAGCAAGCATCTCATGAATTGGGTAATCCAATATTTCAAATATGTAGGATAAATACTAGAGCGGATCAGAAGTGGATCTTTTAGATCGCTGCGTCAAGTCCATTCGCGAAATGCTGCTGCACTGCGCTCATGGCAATTTTCGGATCGCGCTTCAGCAGTGCTTGCATGATGGCTTCGTGCTCTGCGAGGGAGTCTTCAATACGGCCTTGTTTGAACAGCGATTTGTGGCGGTTCAGCTTCATGACCTTGCGCAAATCGGCCACCAGCTGATTACGCCAGCGGTTATCTGCGATATCGAGAATCTGCATGTGAAAGCTTTCGTTGAGCGCGAAGAACCGCTCGGCGTCGGCTGTGTTCTGCTTCAACTCCTCGTGGGTCTGCTGCAGACGCTGCAATTGCTCGTCCGTGGCCTTGCCTGCAACCTCGGCCGCTGCATCTGCCTCCAGCAGGCTCAGCAATCGATAGACATCGGAGATGTCCTTGCGCGACACCTCGGTCACGTAAGCGCCTCGACGCAGTTTCATGGTCACCAGGCCTTCGGCGGCCAGTACCTTCAGCGCCTCGCGCAGGGGAGTGCGGCTGATGCCGTATTCCTCGGCAATCTTGAGTTCGTCAATCCAGGCTCCGGGCTCAAGCTCTCGCCGGAAGATGCGTTGACGCAGCTGCTCGGCGACCTGCTCATATAGCGCAAGAGGAGTAAGTGTTTTGCTTGTCATTACGCGGGATTATATGCTGCAAGTATTTTGAATTCATAATTATGAATCATGTACACTAGGCGCATCTAGGTAGTTCACCGCAATTCCAAACTTCACTGCGCGCACCGCATACGAGAGACAACATGAGCCAAGAGAATCCGGCACAGGACCCACAAGAATTTGCACCCGCTGATCTGCAAGCCTGGAACAAGGCCGCCAACAAGGCGGCCCCCGGTGGCGACATCAACAACCTGAACTGGGTCACGCCGGACGGCATCACCGTCAAGCCGCTGTATACGGCCGAAGACACTGCCGATCTGCCCTTTACCAACACGCTGCCGGGATTCGCACCTTATATCCGCGGCCCCCAGGCCACCATGTATGCAGGGCGGCCCTGGACGATCCGCCAGTACGCCGGCTTCTCGACTGCAGAAGAATCCAACGCCTTCTATCGCAAGGCGCTGGCTGCCGGCGGCCAAGGCGTTTCCGTCGCCTTTGATCTGGCCACCCACCGCGGCTATGACTCCGATCATCCACGTGTGACGGGTGATGTGGGCAAGGCCGGCGTGGCGATCGACTCCGTCGAGGACATGAAGATTCTCTTCAACGAGATCCCCCTGGACAAGGTCTCCGTCTCCATGACCATGAATGGCGCCGTGCTGCCCGTGCTGGCCGGTTATGTGGTGGCTGCCGAAGAGCAGGGTGTCTCGCAGGACCAACTCGCCGGAACGATTCAGAACGACATTCTGAAAGAGTTCATGGTGCGCAACACCTATATCTACCCGCCCAAGCCATCGATGAAGATCATTGGCGACATCATCGAGTACACGAGCCAGAACATGCCCAAGTTCAACTCGATCTCGATCTCGGGCTATCACATGCAGGAAGCCGGTGCCAATCAGGCACTGGAGATGGCTTTCACGCTGGCCGACGGCAAGGAATATGTGAAGACTGCCATTGCCAAGGGCATGGACGTGGACGCTTTTGCGGGCCGTCTGTCCTTCTTCTGGGCCGTGGGCATGAATTTCTACCTGGAAGTGGCCAAGATGCGTGCCGCGCGTCTGCTGTGGTGCCGCATCATGAAGGGCTTTGACGCCAAGAACCCCAAGAGTCTGATGCTGCGCACGCACAGTCAGACGTCGGGCTGGTCGCTGACCGAGCAGGACCCCTACAACAACGTGGTCCGCACTACGATCGAAGCCATGGCTGCCGTGTTTGGCGGCACCCAGTCCCTGCACACCAATGCGCTGGACGAGGCCATTGCCCTGCCCACGGAATTCTCGGCCCGCATTGCCCGCAACACACAGCTGATCATTCAGGAAGAGACCCATATCACCAATGTGATCGACCCCTGGGCTGGCTCCTACATGATGGAAAAGCTGACTCAGGAAATGGCCGACAAGGCCTGGGCCATCATCGAGGAAGTCGATGCCATGGGCGGCATGACTGCGGCCGTGGACAGCGGCTGGGCCAAACTCAAGATCGAAGCCGCCGCCGCCGAGAAGCAGGCGCGCATCGATTCGGGCAAGGAAGTCATCGTCGGCGTCAACAAGTACAAGCTGGCCAAGGAAGACCCGGTCGACATTCTGGAAGTGGACAATGTCAAGGTGCGTGACAGCCAGATTGCGCGGCTCAAGAATATCAAGGCCAAGCGCGATGCAACCCAAGTGGAAGCTGCGTTGGCTGCCATCACGGCAGCGGCAGAGTCCGGCGATGGCAATCTGCTGGACCTGTCCATCAAGGCCGTGCGCCTGCGTGCCACTGTAGGTGAAGTTTCCGACGCGATGGAAAAGGCGTTTGGTCGCCATCGCGCCGATACCCAGAAGGTGACCGGTGTGTATGCTGCCGCTTATGACTCAGCCGAAGGCTGGGACAAGCTCAAGGAAGAGATCAACACCGCTTCGCAGGCCATGGGCCGACGCCCCCGCGTGATGATCGCCAAGCTGGGTCAGGACGGCCACGACCGCGGTGCCAAGGTGGTCGCCACCGCCTTTGCCGACCTGGGCTTTGACGTGGACATGGGGCCGCTGTTCCAGACCCCCGAAGAATGCGCGCGCCAGGCCATCGAGAACGATGTGCACGCTGTGGGTGTCTCCACTCTGGCTGCCGGTCACAAAACCCTGGTTCCGGCCATCATTGCCGAGCTCAAGAAGCAGGGCGCGGACGACATCATCGTCTTCGTGGGCGGTGTGATTCCCGCCCAGGACTATGATTTCCTCTACAACGCGGGCGTCAAGGGCGTATACGGCCCCGGCACTCCCATTCCCGCCAGCGCCAAGGATGTGCTGGAGCAGATCAAGAAGGCCAACGGTCTTTGATCGGCCGGCAAGCATCGATAGCAAAGGCGATCGCGACGTGACACCTGAGCAAATGCAAGACGGCATCCTGCGCGGCAACCCTGCCGTGCAGCGCCGGGCCATGGCCAAGGCCATTACCTTGCTTGAATCCTCCCGGACCGACCACCGTGAACAGGCAGACGGCCTGCTCACCGCTCTGCTGCCGCATACGGGCAAGGCATTTCGCCTTGGCATCAGTGGTGTGCCGGGCGTCGGCAAATCCACTTTCATCGAAGCCCTGGGCCTGTACCTGATAGAGCAGGGTCTGCGTGTGGCCGTGCTGGCGATCGATCCGTCCAGTACCGTCTCGGGCGGCTCCATCCTCGGTGACAAGACCCGCATGGAGCAACTGTCCATGCGGCTGGAGGCCTATATCCGCCCAAGTCCCAGCAGCGGTACGCTGGGCGGCGTGGCCGAAAAGACGCGCGAGGCCATGCTGGTCTGCGAAGCCGCCGGTTATGACGTGGTCATCGTCGAGACCGTTGGCGTGGGCCAGAGCGAGATCGCCGTGCACGGCATGACGGACATGTTCTGCGTGCTCCAACTGCCCAATGCGGGCGACGACCTGCAGGCCATCAAGAAGGGCGTGATGGAACTGGCCGATCTGGTGGTCATCAACAAGGCCGACATCGACCCCCATGCCGCCACGCGTGCCCAGGCCCAGATCACATCGAGCCTGCGCCTGCTGGGTATGCACGGTAACCCCGATCATGCCAACACCGGCGCGCTATGGCAGCCGCGGGTGCTGCAGATCAGTGCCTTGCTGGGGCAGGGGGTGGAGGGTTTCTGGGCTGCAGTCAGCAGCTTCAGGGAGCTGCAAACCGCGAACGGCCGCCTGACCCTGCGTCGCGAGAAGCAGGCCCTGGCCTGGATGTGGGAGCGCATCGACTTCGGTCTCAAGCAGGCGTTTCGCCAGCATCCGCAGGTCAAGGCCATGCTCCCCGTCCTTCAGGACGATGTGGCAGCGGGTCGTATCGCCGCCAGTACCGCAGCAAGAAATCTGCTTCTAGCCCAAATGCAGTAGGCGCTAGCAGCTCTTATTACCATAGCATCGCAGCATCACCATTGCGAGACAAGCAACCCAAATCACGTTAGAGGACAAGCATGCAAGACGATATCCTGAAGCAGCTGGAAGCCAAGCGAGAACTCGCTCGGTTGGGTGGGGGACAAAAGCGCATCGATGCGCAGCACAAGAAAGGCAAGCTGACGGCGCGCGAGCGTATCGAGCTGCTGCTGGACGACGGCACTTTTGAAGAGTGGGACATGTTCGTGGAGCACCGCTGCACGGACTTCGGCATGGAAAACACCAAGATCCCCGGCGACGGCGTGGTCACCGGCTACGGCATGATCAACGGTCGTCTGGTCTTTGTGTTCAGCCAGGACTTCACGGTGTTCGGCGGCGCGCTGTCCGAAACCCATGCCGAGAAGATCTGCAAGGTGATGGACCAGGCCATGAAGGTCGGCGCTCCCGTCATCGGCCTCAACGACTCGGGTGGTGCGCGTATCCAGGAAGGCGTTGCCTCTCTGGGTGGCTATGCCGATGTGTTCCAGAAGAATGTGCTGGCTTCGGGCGTGGTGCCTCAGATCTCCATGATCATGGGCCCCAGTGCCGGCGGCGCCGTGTACTCGCCAGCCATGACCGACTTCATCTTCATGGTCAAGGACAGCTCCTATATGTTCGTGACCGGTCCCGAAGTCGTGAAGACCGTGACCCACGAGGAAGTCACGGCCGAAGAGCTGGGCGGGGCCATCACCCACACCACCAAGAGCGGCGTGGCCGACATGGCTTTCGACAACGACGTGGAAGCACTGATGATGCTGCGTCGCCTCTATAACTACCTGCCCTTGAACAACAAGGAAAAGGCTCCCGTGCGCGAAACCACAGACCCCGTGGGCCGCGCCGACATGTCGCTGGATACGCTGGTGCCTGAAAACGCCAACAAGCCCTACGACATGAAGGAGCTGATTCTCAAGACCGTGGACGATGGCGATTTCTTCGAACTGCAGCCTGAGTACGCCAAGAACATCATCATCGGTTTTGCCCGCATGGCCGGTCAGACCGTGGGCGTCGTGGCCAATCAGCCCCTGGTGCTGGCCGGCTGCCTGGACATCAAGTCCTCCATCAAGGCGGCGCGCTTCGTGCGCTTTTGCGATGCCTTCAACATCCCCGTGGTTACCTTCGTGGACGTACCCGGTTTCATGCCTGGCACTTCGCAGGAGTACGGCGGCATCATCAAGCACGGCGCCAAGCTTCTGTATGCGTATGCCGAAGCCACGGTGCCGAAGATCACCGTCATCACCCGCAAGGCCTATGGCGGCGCCTACGACGTGATGGCCTCCAAGCATTTGCGTGGTGACGTCAACCTGGCCTGGCCCCATGCGGAAATCGCCGTGATGGGCGCCAAGGGCGCGGTGGAGATCATCTTCCGCGAAGACAAGAACGATCCCGTCAAGCTGGCTGCACGCGAAGCGGAGTACAAGGAGCGCTTTGCCAACCCCTTTGTGGCCGGCGCCCGTGGCTTTATCGACGATGTGATCCAGCCGCACGAAACGCGCAAGCGCATCTGCCGCTCGCTGGAAATGCTCAAGAACAAGCAGCTGGACAACCCCTGGCGCAAGCACGGGAACATCCCCCTGTAAGAACAAGAAGAACCAGGAGATATATCCATGTTTACCAAGATTCTGATTGCCAACCGCGGCGAGATCGCCTGCCGAGTCATCGCCACCGCCCGCAAGATGGGCATCCAGACCGTGGCGGTCTATTCCGACGCCGACAAGGACGCACGCCATGTCAAGCTGGCCGACGAGGCCGTGCGCCTGGGCCCTGCACCCAGCCGCGAGTCCTATCTGCTGGGCGAAAAAATCATTGAAGCCTGCAAGCAGACCGGCGCACAGGCAGTGCACCCCGGCTACGGTTTCCTGTCGGAAAACGAGGGCTTTGCAAGGCGCTGCGAAGAAGAGGGCATTGCCTTCATCGGCCCCAAGTCGCATTCCATTGCGGCCATGGGCGACAAGATCGCTTCCAAGAAGCTGGCCGGCGAAGCCCAGGTCAATACCATCCCCGGCTACAACGACGCCATCGCGGGCCCCGAGCAGGCCGTGGAAATTGCCAAGGGCATTGGCTACCCGGTGATGATCAAGGCCTCGGCCGGTGGTGGCGGCAAGGGTTTGCGCGTGGCCTTCAACGACAAGGAAGCCTTTGAAGGTTTTGCCTCGTGCCAGAACGAAGCGCGCAACAGCTTTGGCGACGACCGCATCTTCATCGAGAAGTTCGTGCAGGAGCCACGCCATATCGAAATCCAGATTCTGGGCGACAGCCACGGCAATGTGGTTTACCTGAACGAGCGCGAATGCTCGATCCAGCGTCGTCACCAGAAGGTGATCGAGGAAGCGCCTTCGCCCTTCATCAGTGACGAAACCCGCAAGGCCATGGGCGAGCAAGCCGTGGCCCTGGCCAAGGCTGTCAAGTACCAGAGCGCCGGCACCGTGGAGTTCGTGGTCGGCAAGGACCAGGACTTCTACTTCCTGGAGATGAATACCCGTCTGCAGGTGGAGCACCCGGTGACCGAATGCATCACCGGCCTCGATCTGGTCGAGCAGATGATTCGTGTGGCCGCCGGTGAAAAGCTGGCTTTTACCCAAGCGGATGTGAGGCGCGACGGCTGGGCCATCGAGTGCCGTATCAACGCCGAAGACCCGTTCCGCAATTTCCTGCCTTCGACCGGTCGTCTGGTGCGCTTTGCACCGCCCGAGCAGACCATGTGGCAGTCCGATACCGAGCACCTGAACGGCGTGCGTGTGGATACCGGCGTCTATGACGGCGGCGAGATCCCCATGTACTACGACTCGATGATTGCCAAGCTCATCGTGCATGGCAAGGATCGCAACGACGCCATCGCCAAGGCCCGTGAAGCGCTCAACGGCTTTGCCATCCGCGGCATCAGCTCCAACATCCCGTTCCAGGCAGCTCTGCTGGCACACCCGGACTTTGTCTCGGGCAAGTTCAACACCGGCTTCATCGCCCAGCACTATGCCGACGGCTTCCATGCCGAGGACGTGCCCCACGATGATCCCGACTTCCTGGTGGCTTTGGCCCTGTTCCGCAATCGCCGCTATCGTGCGCGTGCATCGACCATCACCGGCCAGATGCAGGGCCACCAGGTGCAGGTGGGCGAGAAGTACACCGCCGTGGTTCTGGGGGCTGAAGGCAAGAATCAGTATGTGACTGGCGAAGTGACCGACTTCGACGCCCAGGCGCGCGTTTGCAAGGTAGTGATCGGCGACAAGGCCTACGAGTTCCGCAGCAATGCCGATATTCGCGACCTGGTGGTTCGCGGCGTCTGCAATGGCAAGGCTTTCACGTGCCAGATCGAGCGCGGCAACGGCAAGAACCCGCTGGCTCTGCGTGTCATCCACAACGGCACGCAAGCAGATGTGCTGGTGCTCTCGCCCAAGGGCGCCGAGATGCACAAGCTCATGCCTTACAAGGCTCCGCCAGATTTGTCCAAATTCCTGCTCTCGCCCATGCCCGGCCTGTTGGTCGACGTGGCAGTGCAGCCCGGCCAGAAGGTGCAGGCCGGCGAGAAGCTGGCCGTCATCGAAGCCATGAAGATGGAGAACATCCTGTTCGCAGCCCAGGATGGTGTGGTCAGCAAGATCAGCGCCGCCAAGGGAGACTCGCTGGCGGTGGACGACATCATTCTGGAATTCGAGTAATGAGAGCTTTTCGGGGCCTCTGTTCAGAACCGATCTGGTCTGAGCATAAGGCCCCGAAGCAAAAGCCCGCACGGCTTTGGCTCTGCGGGCTTTCCAATTTTCAATAAGATCGGCTCTATCCTTTATCCAGACTCAGATCGCAGCTATGACATTGAAAGCAGATGCAACGATTTCCCACCCTGCCAGATTGGCGCGTACGCTGCTGGCTCTGTTGGGGACGCTGCTGCTTGTCGATGCTCTGGTACTGATGGGCATGGGGCATTTCAATGTCGGCGTGGTGTTGCCCGCCATGCTGGGTATCGCGGCCTTGTGGCTGAGCTGGAAATGGCGGTCGGTGCAACACTGGCGTTCGATCAGACCCTTGCATAAAAGGCTCTGGTCGTTGGGTTGGGCTGGCTTTACGCTGTGGCTGATCAGCCTTTTCTGGTTCTGGAGCCACCTTTTCGGTCTGGGTCTTGCGCCGCAGCAAGTGCCGCCCGTGCAATCCATCGTGGTGCTGGGCAGCGGCACGCTCGATGGTCACCCCAGGCCGGTTCTGGCTACGCGACTGGATACGGCAGCAGAACTGGCCAAGCTGCAGCCCCAGGCCTTGGTCGCTGTTTGTGGCGGTGTCGATTGGGGTGAGAAAGAGTCTGAGGCCGAGGTCATGGCTCGCTATCTGCAGCAGCGTCACGGTATTGCTGCGCAGCGGCTGGTGCTGGAAAAGCTCAGTACCAGTACCGAGCTGAACCTCAAACTCAGCCGGCCCTTGCTGGCCGAGCGCGGCGTGGCCGCGGATGCACCCATGGCCATGGTCAGCAGCGACTTTCACCTGATGCGTGCCATGAACATTGCAAAGCGGCAGGATCTGCCTCAGGTCTATCCCGTGGCAGCTCCGACCCCTCTGGCCACGCGTTTCAATTCCTGGCTGCGCGAATACTTTGCCATGGCCAGCAGCTGGTTGCTGGGCGAGGTCTGATATTTCAATAAAAACCGGCTCTGGCGCTTATCAGTATTGCGTCTTAAGCTATCAATCAAGGAGTTATTCATGAGCAATCGTCCTTTCAAGGTTCTGGGCATTCAGCAAGTCGCCATCGGCGGCACCGATAAACAGCGCATGAAAAAGCTGTGGGTGGACATGCTGGGTCTGGAGCAGACCGGCACCTTTCAGAGCGAGCGCGAAAACGTGGACGAGGACATTCTGGCCATGGGGCGGGGCGCGATGAAGGTGGAAGTGGACATCATGCAGCCCATGGATATCGAGAAAAAGCCCGCCGTGCACGCCACGCCGCTGAACCACATCGGCCTGTGGATCGACGACCTGCCCAAGGCCGTTGAATGGCTGACGGCCAATGGCGTGCGATTTGCTCCCGGCGGTATCCGCAAGGGAGCGGCGGGCTATGACATCACTTTCCTGCACCCCAAGAGCAATGACGAGTTTCCGATTGCCGGCGAAGGCGTGCTGATTGAGCTGGTACAGGCCCCGGCCGAGGTGATCGCGGCGCTAGGCTGAGTGTTCCGGGCGCCGGCTGCCAGATTGCAGCAGCGTGATAGCTGCGATTGTTCTTAGAACTGATAGCCGAGCCTGATCCCGAACGCTGTGGCGGACTCGGCATCAAAATTCGCCAGGGTTGTGCCGCCGCTGGAAATATCTACCGAGCCCAGACGCTGGTAGCTCAGCCAGGGCGTGAGCTTGAACTGCCCTTGCTGATAGCTCACCCCCACTGTGTAGCCAAGGCGACCATTGGTGGGGCGCAATGGCGACAGCGCGGCCTTGTCGTTGTGCCTGTCATAAGCTATGGCGACAAAGCCGGACCAGTTCGCAGCCAACTTCTGTCCAAGACCCAGCGTGTAGGTGGTGGTGTCCTCCATGTCTGCCAGGCTGTGGCCTGGGAGTACCGCCGCCAGGGTCTGCGGATACAGCCTGAATTGCGACCAGTTGGTCCAGCGAATCTGTCCAAAGAGCAGGGTACCTGGCGCGATGCCTGTCTGAATATCGAGGTTGAAGCTCTGCGGAGCTGTCGATGCCGTGCTTGTTTCGCCCGGCCATAGGTTTTCACGGGTAGCGATCTTGTGCTTGATGGCTGAGTAATAGGTCGCAGCAACGCGCAAAGCCATATCGGGGCGCTCATAGCTCATGCCCAGCAAGTAGCCAGGCTCGGTACTGGGTCTGAAATCCACCCGGTACCCATTGAGCGCTCCAAACACCATTCCCCCCAGAGCCACATGTCCTTCGGTGCGCTGCAGGCGTAGCCCACCATGAACAGCCCAGTGCTCATCCAAGCGGTAGCGCATGGCCCCCATGAGCTCATGGCTGCTCACGCGGGCCTGAGTGCCGCCAAAAAGAGGCGATTGCAGAGGGCTGTAAGCAATGTCAAGGCCAAAAGGCTTGCTCAACATGAGCAGCACCGAGGTGCGTGGATTCACATCCTGCTTGTATGCAAAGCCCCATTGGGTGTAATCGTCGGCGACCTGACCGGTGGACTTGCCCAAGGCATCCGTGCCCTGGATCCGGGGCCGAACCGTATAGGTCTCCACGGAAAGATAGCGGCCGTTTTCAAACAAAGGCCCAAGGTCTTGGCCAGTTCTATCAAGGCCGCCGGCCTGGGCGCAGAGGCCCCACATCATGGCTGCGCAGCCAGCCCCCATTTTTGCTTTTCTCAACACCTGCTCCAACGCTCTGATTCCAGTTGCATGAATGTAATTTAATGTGTCTAAGTGACAGGCGTATAGGTCTAATTGGAGGATGCAGGCTCGTGCAGTTGACGCTTTCGGGGCTCCAAAGAGCTACCAGCGTGGCTTATGCTGTGCGCTGCGAGTGATCGCCGCCCGAAGCCCAAAGCCGCGCAGAAAAATGCATCCCATCTCGACCGTCCTCACGACTGCTTACTACGACCGCCAATACAACGCCCGTGCCAGCGTGCAGGATCCGCTTGCGTATCTGGCGCGCTACACGCAGGAAAGCCTGGCTGCGTTTGCATTGCCTGGTGCAGTTCGCAACCAGCGCTACAGCCCCAGGGCCGTGGATGTTCTGGATATCTATCTGCCCGCAACTCAGGCAGGAAAAGCACAAGCGGCGCCTGTTTTCATCTTCATTCATGGCGGCTACTGGAAGGCCTTGAGCAAGGATGATTCGGCATTCATGGCACCCGCGCTGACGCGGGAGGGGGCTATCGTCGTGGTTCCTGACTACGATCTGGCTCCGGCCGCCACGCTGGATCATATCGTCGAGCAGATGCGCCAAGCCTATGCCTGGGTGGTGCGCAATATTGCCATCTACGGCGGTGATGCCCACAATATCTGTGTCTGCGGAAGCTCGGCCGGTGGACATCTGGCAGCCATGTTGCTGGCCAAGGAGTGGCTGCAAGACTATGACCTGCCAGCGCAGGCCGTGCCTCGGTCGGTATTGACCTTGAGCGGTCTGTTTGACCTGCAGCCGCTGCTGACAACCCATATCAACGGCTGGATGCAGCTGGACGATGCTGCAGCCATACGCAACAGCCCGCGCTTTCTACTTCCCGATGCGAGTACGCATGGTCAGTGTCAGCTGCGCGTGAGCTGTGGCGAGTTTGAAAGCCATGAATTCAAGCGCCAGTCGCGCGAATACTTGGCTGCGTGGCAGGCGCGTTGTCTGCCGGGGCAATGGGTGGAGGCGCCGGCTACCAACCACTTTGATTTGCCGCTGCAACTGGCCGATCCGCAATCTGCCATTCATCAGACTGCGCTGCAGTTGATGGGGCTTGATCAGTCCTCGTCCAGCATACGCGCCGCCTGATTGTTGAGCGCCGAGTCGGCCCGGAAGTAGCCGAGTACCGTGTTCACGCTATGGTGCCCGGTCAATGCCATGGTGTCAGCCAGCGGCAGATTGCGTCTGCCGGCCTCGGTCACAAATCCCGAGCGCAGCGAGTGTGCCGAAAAGTCTCCTTCCACACCGGCCAGTGCACAGCGTTCCTTGACGATGTTGCGCACAGCAGCGGGAGTCAGTGGCTCTGCCACATGGCCTCCTTTGCGGATGCGCCTGAAGATAGGACCTTCGGTGATGCTTGCTGCGTCCAGCCATGCTCTCAGGGCGATGGCTGCGCGTCCGGTGACGGGCTTGTGATTCTCGGGGGCATCGGTGCCGCTCTGGTTGGTCTTGCTATGGCTCAGGGTGTAGATGAACTCGCCACCTGCCACGGCGCGCAGGAAGCGCATATCAGCAGCGGCCACTTCGGAGCGGCGCCGCCCGCCGCTGGCCCAGGCAAACAGCAGCAGCGCCCGGTCGCGCAGGCCGCGCAAGCTATCGTCACAGCTGGCCAGCAGCGCCTCCAGCACGTCTCGCGTCAGCGCCTCTTTTTTCTGGGGCAGATCACCGCGTCTTGCATAGGCCTTGCGCGTACGTGACATCAACTCCCTGACCGCCCCATCCTGACAGGGGTTGGACATGGCATGCACCTGATGTGCCTTGGACATCACGGCCATGCGGTGCACCAGCGTGTTGTGTGAAGGTGCCCCTTTTTTACCCTTGTAGCCGGCAGCTACCAAGGCTTCATCGATTTCGGGAGGCATCTCATGAAGCAGGCCGGTACCACTCTGCCTCTGGGCATGGTCAATGATGAACTGCAGCACCGTGGAAACCTGCAGCGGCAGTTGCATGGGCTGGCCCAGACGCAGCAGATGCCAGGCCGCCCAGTAACGCATGGCACTTTGATAGCTGTTGCGCGTGTTGCGGGATTCGCCTTCATGCATCAGTTCCTTGATGGCTTCATGCGCTTCGGGTGCCAGGGCGGCTGGTGGCATATCCCGCATCTGTAGGCGGTTGGCATCAAAGGCCGCTGGAGCAGGGAAGGGCGAGGGCTTGCGTGAATCCATGACGCTATTTTCGCCCTGACTTTGCACGCCAGCTGAAATCAATGTGCCGGCAAAAGGAGGCCCAGCACTGCGGCCCCTGCTGTCCTTACTCACGCGTCCTTACTCAAGAGTCCTTATTCACGCCCTGTCAGGCGGGCGCAACTCTGTTGAGAGCCTGCGAGCTGATGGCAGGCATCGCGTACATCAATGGCAGCTATCAGGCACAGCGCGCCCTCATGCCAGCCTGATCACAGGCTTGGCAGAACCACCAGTATGCAAGCCAGCGAAATTGCTCTTGCTTGAACTCAGAACGGACTTCATCCGAAAAAAAGGGGTTGAAAACGGGTTAATGTACGTTGTCATCTGTATGAAAATTTCATACGTAATATTTAATACATAAGATGTATTGTGTATTACGTATTTGTAATATAGATAACGATAACAATCACTTATCGTTATTTATTTGAAGAATAGGTATGAATACAAGCAAAACTACGTCTAGAGGTGTGCAGGAGTCCGATGTCTGGGCTGCAGCGGATGCTTTGATTGCTCAGGGACTGCGTCCGACCATAGAGCGGGTGCGCCAGCAGATCGGGCGAGGCTCTCCCAATACGGTCAGCCCTATGCTGGAGACTTGGTTTGCCACGCTGGGCCGTCGTCTGGGCGTGGCAGGAGAGCAGGACCCTTCCGTGTTGCAATCGGTGCCAGACCCTGTGCAGCGCCTTGCCGAAGAGCTCTGGAATACGGCGCAGGAAGAGGCGAAAGCCGCAGCCAGCAAGGCTTTGGATCTTCGCGAACAGGCTTTGAAAGCTGCGGAGCAGGCATTTGTGGCGCAACAGGAGCAACTCGCGCAGCGCCAGGCCACCATGGAAGCGCAAAAAGATGCGCTGAATCAGGCCCTGCAGGCAGCTCAAAATCACGCCCAAGACTTGGCCCGGCGTCTTGACGAAATGCAGCAGACGCTACAGGAACGTGATCAGCGCCTGGAAGAACTACGTGATGAGCTGAGCAATGCCGTACGCCAGCGTGAGTTGCAGCAGCAAAAGCACAGCGAGGAAATTCAGTCGGCCGCCGCCGAGCGCCAGCGCATGGCCGAGCAGTACGCGGGCAACGAGCGCCATATGCTCAACGAGGTCGATCGTGCGCGGCAGGAACTCACTGCAGCGCGAAAAAGCCTGCAGGACCAGGAGCGCAAGGCAGAGTCTCGCTATCAAGAGCTGCAGACTCGCTTTGAACAATCCGAGCAGGAGATCCTGAATCTGCATGCCCAGTTGCAGACCGCTCAGAACACGGCTGCATTGGCACAGGAGCGTGCAGCCGATCTCAAGAGCCTGCTGGAGGCGCAGCAAAGACTGGCGGCTGCAGCCAATACAGCTGATCCAAATGTGGCTCAACCCCTGGCGCGTCGAAGCAATCTGGCGGCAACCCGGCGCTCCATTAACCGGCGAACCTTGCGCTAACCGGTAGCTGGCTCCTGGTCTGCGATCCCGCTCAGTCTCGGCGCCACAGACTTGACCGCCGGCTTCTGCCGGCGGCTTGTCAATATTGGCGGTCAATGCCAAGCCTAATTGAAGAGTCCTGAGTATTTTGAAAAGAATAATCGGCAACGTCCTACATTTCGATACGCATTTGTCTTTAATAGTGGGTGGAAATAGAAGAAGACAAGAAACTATCCAGCTAATGGACGTGGCATCAGTTTTGAGATAGGCGATCTCGATCCACGCTTCCCAGTAGCAAACCGCTTTCTCCTGAGTTCAAGCATTTCCAATGCCTCCCTCTTTTGGGGGCTAGGGCGGGCTTTCCGTTGCTTGATCCTTTTATCCGGAAGTCGAGGTGGCCGTGGAATTACTCAAAAGCATCTTTCACCAATCACCGGAAGCCGCACTTTTCGCGTCTCTGGCTCTGGGGTACTGGGTCGGCAAGTTCCGCTTCGGGTCATTCCAGTTAGGTGGTGTGGCTGGTTCGCTATTGGCAGCGGTGTTGATCAGCCAGATCGGCATTCAGATCGATTCAGGCATCAAGGCTGTGCTTTTCGCCTTGTTCATATACGCCGTAGGCTTCGAAAGCGGCCCGCAGTTCTTCAATTCTTTGGGGCGTCATTCGGTCAAGGAAATCATGATGGCCGTCGTGGTGGCCTTGTCCGGCTTGATCACGGTGGTGGTGATTGCCCGGATATTCGGGCTGGACAAAGGCCTAGCTGCAGGCCTTGCCGCCGGCGGACTGACGCAGTCGGCAATCATTGGGACGGCTGGCTCTGCCATTGAGAAACTCGGACTCTCGGGTGAAGAGGTGCAGCGCATGCAGGCCAATGTTGCCATCGGCTATGCGGTCACCTATATATTCGGCTCTTTCGGCGCCATCATCATGTGCGTCAATGTCCTGCCATGGATTACCGGACGCAATATCCGGGATGACGCGGTTCAAGCCGAGCAGGAGCAACTCAAGGGCGTTCGGGTTTATGGCGTGGGTGAATCGCCAGCGGCACCCGATCTGGTGGGGCGTATTTTCCGCGTCGCCCAATCAGGCAAAACCGTGGCTGATCTCGAAGCCGAGGGGACTCAGGGCAGGGTGACAGTGGAGCGCATTCAGCGAAAGAATGCGCTGGTCGGCGTAGACCCCAGCCTGGTACTCGAGGCTGGCGACATTATTTTGCTGGTCGGACGCCGCTCCGCCGTGGTGTCTCTGGGCAAGTCGGTAGGCGATGAGCTGCCCGGTGCCCAGGGCATGGATGTGGTGATGGTGCGCCGCGATGTGGCCATTTCCAATTCCCGGTATCTGAACCGCAGCGTCAAGGACATTCTGGACAGCCTGTCTCAGGATCTCAAGCACGGCGTCTATGCCGAGGGCTTGATACGTGCGGGATCGCCGGTTCCCATCACTGCGCAGACCATGGTGATGCCCGGCGATGTGGTCACCTTGTTCGGCACACCTCAGGACGTTCAGAAGGCTGCTCAGGCCGCCGGTCCCATCATTGTTCCCAGCGACAAGACCGACTGGGTGTTCCACGGCTTCGGCATTGTCGTCGGCCTGCTGATCGGCCTGCTGGTGCTGCGCATAGGCGCTATTCCCATCACCTTGGGCAGCGGTGGCGGTGCCTTGCTCTCGGGCCTGCTGTTTGGCTGGTGGCGCAGCCGCAAGCACACCATGGGCAATATGCCGACAAGCGCCTCGACATTGCTGCGCGATCTGGGGCTGGCAGGTTTTGTGGCCATGGTGGGCCTGCAGTCCGGCCAGCAGGCGGTCAGCACGGTCATGGAGCAGGGCTTGACGTTGTTCATGCTGGGCGTTCTGGTCACCATCATTCCGCTGCTGATTGCCATTTTGTTTGGCAAGTATGTGCTGCGTTATGACAACGTTGCCGTGTTCGCGGGCTCGCTGTCCGGCGCACGCAGTGCCAACCCCGCGTTTGGCGAGGTTCTGGACAAGGCCGGCAATTCAATCCCCACCACCCCGTTTGCAATCACTTATGCGTTGGCCAATGTGTTCCTGACTTTGTTGGGTCCGCTGGTCATTGCCTTTGCGTGAAACCCCTGCACTGATTCACTAGGACGAATGGAAGGAGTTGCGATATGAGCAAGGATTATCAGAGTCTGGCGAACTTGAGCCCGTTCGAGCTCAAGGATGAGTTGATCAAGATCGCCTCGGGCGACGGAAACCGCCTCATGCTCAATGCGGGGCGGGGCAATCCCAATTTTCTGGCAACCACCCCGAGACGAGCATTTTTCCGTCTGGGCTTGTTCGCGGCTACCGAGTCGGAACTTTCGTATTCGTATATGACCACGGTGGGTGTTGGAGGCCTGGCAAAGATCGAGGGCATAGAAGGTCGCTTCGAGCGCTATATTGCCGAGAACCGCGATCAGGAAGGCGTGCGCTTTCTCGGTAAATCCCTGAGTTACGTGCGCGATCAGCTGGGTTTGGATCCGGCCGCCTTCCTGCACGAAATGGTCGACGGTATTCTGGGCTGCAACTACCCCGTTCCCCCTCGGATGCTGAACATCAGCGAAAAAATCGTGCGCCAGTACATCATCCGTGAAATGGGGGCCGATGCAATTCCCAGCGAGTCCGTGAACCTGTTTGCGGTCGAGGGGGGAACGGCCGCCATGGCATACATCTTCGAGAGCATGAAGGTCAACGGCCTGCTCAAGGCTGGTGACAAGGTAGCCATCGGCATGCCGGTTTTCACTCCGTACATAGAAATTCCGGAACTGGCCCAGTATGCGCTGGAGGAGGTGGCCATCAATGCCGACCCGGCCCTCAATTGGCAATATCCGGATTCCGAGCTGGACAAGCTCAAGGATCCGGCCATCAAGATCTTCTTCTGTGTGAACCCCAGCAATCCGCCATCGGTAAAGATGGACGAGCGCAGTCTGGAGCGTGTGCGCAAGATTGTGGCCGAACATCGACCGGATCTGATGATCCTGACCGATGACGTTTATGGCACGTTTGCCGATGGCTTTCAGTCGCTCTTTGCGATTTGCCCGGCCAACACTTTGTTGGTCTATTCATTCTCCAAATACTTTGGTGCCACTGGCTGGCGTCTGGGTGTCGTGGCCGCGCACAAGGAAAATATCTTCGACTTGGCATTGGGCAAGCTGCCGGAGTCCGAGAAAACAGCGCTCGATCATCGCTACCGTTCACTGCTGCCCGATGTGCGTTCATTGAAATTCATAGATCGCCTGGTTGCCGACAGCCGCGCTGTTGCCTTGAACCACACGGCCGGTCTGTCCACTCCGCAGCAGGTCCAGATGACCTTGTTCTCGCTGTTTGCGCTCATGGACGAGAGCGACCAGTACAAGCACACGCTCAAGCAACTGATACGGCGTCGTGAAGCAACGCTGTATCGCGAGTTGGGAACGCCTCCGCAAAGAGATGAAAATGCGGTCGATTACTACACCTTGATTGACCTGCAGGACGTGACCTCGAAGCTTTATGGCGAAGCGTTCTCGAAATGGGCGGTCAAGCAGTCCTCGACCGGCGACATGCTGTTCCGGATTGCCGACGAAACAGGGATCGTGCTCCTGCCGGGGCGCGGCTTCGGCTCGGACCGTCCATCGGGACGCGCCTCCTTGGCCAATCTCAACGAGTATGAGTACGCGGCCATAGGTCGTGCGCTGCGACAAATGGCTGACGAGTTGTACGCGCAATACACCCAGCAAGGGAACAAGCGCTGACGGTGAGGGGCTTCAAGGCTTGCGGCACCGCCAGCCGAAAAAATATCAGCCCGGCCACCAATGCATTTGAAAAGAGGCTTCGGCCTCTTTTCTAGTTTTCTTATTCACCGAGCCGTCAGGCCGATTGTCTGGCAGCCGCCAGCCCACAGGCGAGCATGAGTTTGACCAGCTATGCCAAGCGCTGGAGATCGAACATCGGCTGACCAGGCCCAAGACACCGCAGATCAACGGCATGATTGAACGCTTCAATGGACGATTGAGTCATGTACTGCGCTCACCCCACTTCAACAGCGGCAAGCGCTCAAAAAAATGGAGGATGAAAGTGCCCGATTTATTCGTCAAGAACGTGCGCAATCATCCGGGACCTGACGGGTAGGTCCAAGATCAGAGCCAAGATTTGGGCCTAGTCGGAAGCTGCCCGAGGCTGTGCCGCGCAGAGGAGGGCAGCGTTTGTGGTTTTGAGAACCCCGAGCAGCTACCCGATCCGGGATTCATGATTTGGCAGCGAGGCCAGATGACCAGCGTAGGAAGATCCAGAACCCGCTGACTGCAGCCAGAACTTGTGAGCAGACGAGTAACGAAAATCCTCCCGCTACGTTTCCTTTCATCATGGAGCCCATCGCCATTGGCATGAATGCCGCCGCAAGATTGCCCACACCATTGATGATTCCGTATGCACTTCCTACGCTGGCCGCTGGAGAGAGGGCTTGCACGATCGAAGGGATCGCCGCGCCCTGCAGGGCCCAGCAGGCACTTGCGATAAGAAGATAGACAACGGTAGTAGCGGTATTGTCAGCGCCCATCAGCATGAAGACTGAAAGCGCAGTGGCTAACCCCCCAAATGTGAAGATCAGCGGAACACGTTGCTGGGGCAGTAGGTCGACCAGGAGCCCTCCTAGAAAGTTGGCAACGATGCCAACTACGAACGGCAGAGAAGACATCCACCCCATCTCCTTTAGCGAAAAGCCTTTATCCTGAACCAGATAGGCTGGAAGCCAGGAGCTGCTGCCCCATAGGTACGCTAGCGTGAAGACTTCTACTGCAAGCATTGCAATCAAGTGAGGCATTGTGAATGCGCCACGTACAGTTTGCTTCAGACCTATATTTGGCTTGGTGGAAGCTACTTTTGCTATTTGCGGATTTTCATGAATGAACCAGTAGATCAGTGGCAGCCCCAGCAATAGATTGAGCATCGCAAGCATTTCAAACGATGAATGCCATCCATGCTCTCGCAGCAGCCAGCTGATCAGGGGAAAACCCACTGCTAGCCCCAAAGACACTCCCATCGAACTCACCGCATTTGGTTTTCCCCGTTCGTTAGCGGAGAACCAATCTCGCACGTACATGGTCTTGAGTGAGAATAGCGGCCCCTCGCTCATGCCTAGTACGGTGCGTAGAATTAAAAATGCAAACAATGAGCCTGTCCAGGGGGCAATTGCAGTTAAAACTGCCCAAGCCAGCATGCTTACGAGTAGACCACGGCGATATCCTAAGAAGCGCTCATATAAAGGCGTCAGGATAAGTGCTGAGATCCCATATCCCAGAAGGAACGTTGTCATCATCGAACCTTGGCCTTGACGATCTCCTTCGATACCAAAGGCACGAAGGAAATCACTATCGACAATGAGCACGGAAACGTTCACGCGGTCGATATAGGCAATCACCACGACCATCATCAGCGTGAGTACACCCCACCAGCGATTGAAACTTTTATTCATGATGCCAATCCTCCGGGACTTACAAACTAGTTCTATTCAGTTAGGAAAGGTTGGCCCATGGGAGCGGCATTTCGTTTGTACCCCAGTACATGCCTTTCTGCTCCATATATTGAAAGATTCCTGCGCGTCCCTTTTCGCGTCCAAGGCCTGAGTCGCGCCATCCTCCAAACGGTGTTGAAGAGGAGAGTTGCTTGTATGTGTTGATCCATACGGTACCTGCTTGTACAGCCCGCCCAAGCTTCCAGGCACGTTTGAAATCGCGGCTCCAGATGCCTGCAGCAAGCGCATAAACGCTATCGTTGGCCTCCTCGATCAGCGTGGCCTCGTCTTTGAAGGGCATCGCAACCAATACTGGTCCGAAAATCTCTTCCTGTGCCGTGCGGGCTTTATTGGAGAGTCCTTCGAGGATAGTCGGCTCATAAAAATAGCCGTTGCTCAGCTTGCCCAAGAGCCTGTCGTTGCCAAGGCGAGAACCGCCTGTCCGAATACTGGCCCCCTCCGAGACACCCAGTTCCACGTAACGCTCGACACTATTTCGATGAGAGGATGAAATCAGCGGCCCCATCTGCGTGGTGTCCTGAGACGGGTCACCTACGCGAAGTGCCCTAGCGCCGGCAGTGAGGCGGCTTAGGAACTCGTCGTAGATCGGCTCAGCAACGAATAGCCGTGACCCTGCGATGCAGGACTGGCCGGAACTGCTGAAAATTCCATAAAGCACTCCGGCAACCGCGTGATCCAGATCCGCATCTTCCAGCACCATGGTTGGAGATTTGCCCCCAAGCTCCATGGACACTGGCATCATCTTTTCGGCTGCAATACGAGCGATGTGCTTTCCCGTAGAGGTACCTCCGGTGAACGAAACTCGCTTGACAAGAGGGTGCTTGGTGATTGCATCGCCAATGACAGAGCCCTTGCCCGGCAACACACTGATGAGTCCTTTGGGTACACCTGCTGCTTGGCAGATGCGTGCTAGCTCTAGGGCCAGGACTGGTGTGATTTCTGCAGGCTTTAGAACAATGGCGCAGCCGGCAGCGAGTGCTGGGGCCATCTTTTGGGCGTCGCTGACGATAGGAGAATTCCAGGGAGTGATAGCTGCCACGACTCCCATCGGTTCATGCACACTCATCGTTACGTAGTCGCCCCTCGATGGAGTGATGGAGTCTTCCAATGTCTCACAGGCCGCGCCAAAAAACTGGAAGGTGCCCGCAGCACTAGCGACCAAAGCGCGCGTTTCTTTAATCGACTTTCCATTATCAAGTCGCTGCTTTTGCGCCAGCTCCTCAGCATTTTCCCGGATAAGCTGAGCGATCCTGAAAAGCACTGTTGCCCGCTCGTGAGGGAGTTTTTTCGCCCAGCCGCTCGTAAGAAATGCCTTGTGCGCACGCTGAATTGCCTCCTCGACATCAGCTAGTGATGCTGCACATAAACGAGCAACAACCTCACCTGTCGCGGGATAGATACTTTCATAGACCTCGCCTCCACCAAGGCGCCATTCGCCTGCAATGCAAATTGGAAGCAATTTTTCGGATATTAAAGTTGTGCTTTTCATGGTTTTTGCTTCGTTTCGAGATAAGTTATTGGAGAAAATTGCTGGTGATCAAGGTGAAATATAATTAATACTCAGTTGCTACGTTGCTTGTTGAAAGTATTGCAATGATTTATATAGGGAGCGACGATCTCTTAACGTGATTAGTGCTGTCATGCATTAATACGGAAAAAATGAAAAATGAAAAATGAATTAGATGTAAAGAATTGAAATCTTCTCGGGTAAAAAGGATCAATACGCCTCGTTGTATATTTGCAACGCGTCTGAATATCCGACCTCACGAGGGTTGTTGACTAATAAGCGCTGGACTGTCATGGCGGCATCTACCAGCTTTGGAAGATCGGTTTTACGAATATCCACGTCGCGTAACCGCTGTGGGATCGGCGCCTTGGTCACATGCTTTGCGATTGTGATCATGAAAGCTTCTGCGGCTACGAAGTCGGTCGCTTCGCGTAGTTCAGGATGCAGAGCGCGCGCTAGTTCCGCATACTGAAGTTCTGCCGCAGGCAGATTGAAGCGTAGGACCGGCATCATGACCAGTGCGTTGGCCAAGCCGTGCGGCAGATGAAAGTGGCTGCCCAAGGGATGGGCAAGTGCATGTATGGCAGCGACAGGAGAATTCGCAAAGGCGACACCTGCCATCAAAGAACTTAGAAGTAACGCTTGTCGGGCCTGGAGATCAGTGCCGTCAGCAATAGCGCGGCCCATATAGGTATGGGAGAGCTGCAGCGAGCGGATCGAAAATTGGTCGGAGAGGGGGTTCTTTCGATTACGTGAGGTATATGCCTCAATGGCGTGCACCATGGTGTCAATACCAGTCGTCGCTGTAGTTGCTGGTGGCAAGGTCACTATCAAGCCTGCATCGAGCACTGCTACGTCGGGAAGCAGCAACCGACTTATGACTCCCTTCTTTTGGTGGTCTGGCGTGGAGACCACAGCCGTTGGTGTTACCTCGGAACCAGTTCCTGCCGTAGTTGGAACTTGAATCAATCGCAACCGTGATCCTCGGGCTTGTTGGCTTCCGTAGATGTCCTTTAGCGACTGCGGAGTAGATGCCAGCAGGGCCACCAATTTAGCGGTGTCCAACGAACTGCCGCCGCCGAATCCGACGACGCAATCGGCACCAGCGCTTCGAGCAGCTTCAGCCGCTGCAAGTACGACATGCTCGGATGGATCTGGCTTTACCCCGTCATAGACTGTGACGTTCACTCCTGAATTAATTAGTGCAGCGACTGGCTGTTCAATAATTCCCGCTTGCACCAAACCGCTATCGGTGACAACGAACACATGGCGGCAATCCTCCAAGTAGGAATTTAACCGTAGAGATGCACCCAATTCACAAATAATTCGAGGTGCAGGTTCGAACTGAAAATTAAAAATGCCCATGGTGAGATTTAAGCAGTTATTGGAGAGGATCTACTATTCATCAGACGAGGTTTCAATTAGCCGATATTTTTGCTCTCGCCATTAACTCGCCAAAGTTCTTATAGTCACGATGCAGCTCGGCGGCCAAATCCTCAGGCGTGGACGAGACACTCTCAAATCCCATAGATTGAATTTTTTCGATAGATGAGGTCTTCATTAATATCTTGTGGATTTCAGAATTCAGACGACGAATGACTTCAGGTGGAGTTCCCGCGGGTGCAAATACTCCGTGCCAACCATTGATCTTTTCCATTTCTGGTATTCCAAGTTCACGAAATGTCGGCACATCGGGTAAAGCACTCGAACGCTTGGGGCCGATCACGGCTAGGGCTTTTAACTTTCCTGCTTTCACGTAACTAGCGCTGCCCGAGTCGAAGGTGAACTGCACTTGGTTGGCTAAGAGGTCTTGAATAGACGGGGCGAGTCCCTTGTATGCCACATTGGTGGAGGTAGTTTGCGTCTCGAGGTTAAGCAATGCGCCGGCGATGTGGGGAAATGAGCCATTGCCTGTTGAGGAGTAATTCAACTTCCCAGGTGAGCCTCTCATCTTGTTCACCAGCGAGGGTAGGTCAGACACGCCTACAGATGGATTAACAAGAAGGGACATGTTCAAACCGGCAGATTTGGCGACGGGCGCGAGATCTTTAAGTGGATCGAATGGTAGTTTGCCCATGACATAGGGGCTCAGCACGAGGGTGCTGGACGCGAGCATCAGGATCGTATGGCCGTCAGCGGGGGCACGACGCACATAGTCTGCAGCGATGGTGCCGTTTGCGCCTCCACGGTTGTCGACAATGACTGGTTCACCAAGACTGTCTCCAAGGTCCTTCGCGACCATCCGTGCAATTGCGTCAATAGTGCCTCCCGCAGGCACCGAGACTACAAGTGTCAATGGCTTACTGGGAAATCCACCCGCAAAGGAGGAGGATGATGCTGCTGCGCAAAGTGAGAGAGAAATGAGTAGTTTTCGCATCGTCATTTGAATCTGGTGAAGAGGGATCGAAACAAGACCTTGAGTTTCCAAGCAAGGTGAATTCAGGCATGTACTTTTTAGAATTCTAGAAATTCCCGTTGATTAGAGCGATCTATATCGTCAACTTAAGGTATACGATTCCAGCTACACATTCGGGATGACTCTGACACTGCTTATGCGCTCTTCCACTTCTCAACTTAACGGACGTCACTTTCAAGTGTTTGTGGTTGTCATGCGTAGCCGAGGGCTTGGCGAAGCCGCTCTTAAACTCGGCATTACGAAGGCAGCGGTGAGCAAGTCGCTCAGACTTTTGCAACGTGAGACGGGTGTGGAGTTGTTCGCTCGGCGAGGAGGGCGCCTTCAGCCGACTGCCGCTGCGCATCAACTGCTTCCCCGTGCAGAGCAAGTAACTCAGCACCTCGAATGGGCACTAGAAGAGGCTGCGGCATTACGTCAGGGAGCCTCTCGTACAGTAACGGTAGCCGCTCACACCCCTTCGTTGATTGCGCTTCTGCCAGGAGCTATTCAGCGGATGCAGCGCACCCATCCGGAGGTAAATGTATGCATGCGAGCGGCAACACCCATTGAGGTGCTTCGACAGGTTGCACACCATGAAGTCGACCTAGGTGTCACCAATCCACCTGCACCTAACACCATAAGCGCGATACAACTATGCAAGCGCAAGACTATTTCTGAGGATCTATTGGTGGTGGCACTGCACAAACACCATCCATTGGTAGCAAAATCGATGGTTAGGCCGGAGGATTTAGCTGGCCACATGGTGATTGCGTTGCCCGAGGAGTCGCCAACATCGGTCTTGGTCCGCGCGACGCTCCAAGAGGCGGGCATAAAGCTCAAGACGGGTGTTGTTGCTAGTACATCCATGGGAGTTTGTGCTCTTGTCCATCGAAATGTAGGCGTCGGACTAATCAATCCAATGGTTTTGTCCACCGGTGTCTTTCCGGATATTGTTACGCGCCCCTTTCGTCCGCGAATAGACCTTCTGACGGAAATCTATTGCTCGTCTCTGAAAGAGCTCAGCAATGAAGCGCTAATTTTTTATCGTTACATCGAGGAGATCGCTGCAAATCGAGATATGAATACTGAGCGGCTACCGGTCTCGTTGAAACCGACTTAAGCTTTTTGAGCTTGTTCGAGCTGTATGGGACTGAGATACGCGAGCGTCGAATGCCGACGCGTCGGGTTGTAGAAGCACTCGATGTAGTCAATCAAACACGTCTGAGCGGGCCTGATCTTGTGTCTTGTACGCTGCACTGCTACACGACATAGCCAAGCCCATAAAGGATCTGCACATCCTCTGGCGCGGTGGCACGATGAGTGAGCCCGGTATCTTGCGAGCAATAAGTGGGCTTACTGGCAGACATCGTCAAGCGTGCCTACCAGGCCTCCACCAGCTACTGTTCTTGTCTTCGAACGAACGAAAATCAGCTTGCCGCCATAGAAGCACCAACCTTGCCAAGCCTGGTCAGGCAGCTTCATGCGGTTGAGCAGGCGCAGCAGTCTGTACGTCGAATACGGGATGTCGTGCTCGCCGGATTCCCAGTTATGTACAGTCCTGGGCGACACATGAAGAAACTGCGCGCAGCCATGCAGATCCATGCCCAGGCTTCGGTACATGGAGCGGAAATTCTGAGCAAGCTGGGAGCGGGTATCACGGTCGTGACGCCTCTGTCCGAACTTCTTTTTTAGTAGATACGATGTATATTTTCTGACACTTTTTAAAGCTGAAAGTCAAGGCTTTTTGCATGATTTTCAACAAAAAGTTACGAAATAACCATCGATCAATGGTGGCTTCTGAAGGCCAGTGCGGCCTCAGTTTTGGTCGCAACGGCCTACCAATGCGCGAGCGAACTTCAGCTCCCGTTGAATGGATCAACAACCATTCAACGAGGAATTTCAATGTTCACAATCACTGTTCTGGCTTCCAAGGGCGGAGTCGGCAAGACCACTACAGTCGCGAATCTGGGCGGCCTGCTGCACGACATCGGCTTCCGTGTGTTGCTTATCGACGGGGACATCCAGCCGTCGCTCTCGCGTTATTACGAGCTTTCCCACAAGGCTCCTTTTGGGCTCACCCAGCTGGTGCAATCAGGTGCGCTGACGACTGACTGCATCTCGCATTGCCAACTGCCTCCGACTTCCTATCAAGGCAAGCTTGAGAAGGCACCCAAGAGCGAGGGCGGTTGCCTGCATATCGTTCGCTCTGATGCCAAGGACTCGTCTCTGCAGGTCTGGATGGCCAATCGCAATCCATTGAGCATGCAGTTCAGCTTCAAGAATCCCTTGAAGCACCCCACGATCGCTAGCGCATACGACGTGGTGATTATTGATACCCAAGGTGCTGTCGGCCATCTGCAAGATGCTGCTGTGGTTGCTGCTGATCTGCTGCTTGTGCCTGCAACGCCAGACATGATCTCGGCTCGCGAGTTCATCGCGAATGTGAAAGCACTCATTGAACGCCACGATAGCGTGTCTACCATGGGCTTGAAGATGCCTCAGATGAAGGCATTTCTCAATAAAAGCCAAAAGACCAGCGATAGCAAGGAAATGTCCGCAATGATTCGCGAAAGCTTTATTGAGCTGAGCGGAAAAATCACGATGCTGGATACTGATGTTCCCGATGCAACGGCTTGGAAAAAAGCGGCCAGTGCCGGAGTTCCAGTGCATTGGGTTGATCCAGTGAAAGCATCCAACACGCTTCATTCCCTTCTTTGGGAAATTGTGCCCAGCGTGTCGGAGATGTACGCATCTAACCACCCCCAATATCTCGATCTGAACGCACCCTCCAATTAATTTTAGGAGGAAAGCATGCGTACACCTGAAACCATGACTGCTCGCGAACGGGCAGCCTCACTAAACCTAACTACGTCCCCTGGAAATAAGCAAGGGACGTCAGCTATGACTGCACCAGATAAACCAAAGCTCACTCCAAATCAAGCACGTCTTGAGGCGGCTAAAGCAGCTCTTCATCGAGACTCTGAAAGATCAACTACCAGTTTTGATCCGATGGATGAGATTGATGGCTCCATCATCGTCTTGGATGTTTTTGATATTGATGAATATTCGCTGAATCCTCGCAAGAAAGCTAATTCCCAGCGGGCGGAAATAAAAGCGAGTATGAAGGTCGATGGCATCACCAATATGTTCTCGGTGACGCGTCGTAATCCTACGGAGAAGTATTTCC
The DNA here is from genome assembly GCF_002157685.2 of Comamonas thiooxydans. Taxonomy (NCBI): domain Bacteria; kingdom Pseudomonadati; phylum Pseudomonadota; class Betaproteobacteria; order Burkholderiales; family Comamonadaceae; genus Comamonas; species Comamonas thiooxydans. The sequence goes on along the minus strand of NZ_AP026738.1, from coordinate 3,005,427 downwards.
CATATGGCGGCGGAAATACCCGCGTAGAGATCGCAAAAGAGCTGGTGAAAGAAGGCGTTGAGAAACTGCGGCGCATCCATGTCGTTACCAGGAAGTGGCCTGGCGAGGCCGCTGTCATTGCTGCGCACTTGAGCGAAAACGACAATCGAAGTGATATTTCGTTCTGGGAGCGTGCTCAGGGCGTGATGAATTACAAGCGCGAAATTGAGAAGGAAACCGCTAGATCTTTCTCGGCAACCGAGCTGAATAAAGCACTTAAAGAGGTGGGATTGAGCTATGGGGTGCGGATGGTTCAAAACTTCATCTTCGCTGTCGAAAATCTCGCGTTGATTGGTAATTGGCTTCAAACGTCTGACGTCAATATAAATATCCGTCCTACCGTTTCGGCACTTCACGAAATGGCATCGAAGTTCGACAAACGCGAAGAAGTCAAGGAAGCTATCGAGGAAATCTTCTTGATGCACGCTACCGATCTTGAGGCGATGGAGCAAGCGAACTCCGAGGCCGATCCTGCAAGCCGGACAGAGGTGAAGTTGGATGTTCCATCGCTACTCACTCAGATCCAGTCGGTGTCCTCGAAGCATTTTGGCATTGCCGCCGACCATATCGAGTCAGTCGTTCAATCCTACCTCCAGGACCCGAAGCTTTCAGTCGATGACATGCGCTCGATAGAGAGCGCGAACAAGAAGGTGCAACAGCAAGCCAAGCAGGCGCCACTGTCGGGAATGCTTGGCGGTGTGTCGGCTGCTGCATCGCCTAGCAACAAAAGATCCACGACAAAGCCAGATCAACAAGGTGCGGGAGCTGGCCCAGCAGACAAACTGGCAGCGTTTTCTGCGCGGCTATCGCAGAATCTTGTGGATCTGAATGCTGTCGTACCGCTGTCGGACTTCGTGAAGCCAACGCCGGCATTGCCATACGGGTTCTTAGTGGATATTCCAGAACGTATGGCGTATTTGGGCGATCAAAAGCTCTCCGAAGATCTCGAAACTCTGCGTGTGTATCTTTGGCCATTTCTTGCAACGCAAACCGGGCAGTGCAATTCAAGCCTACTCTCGAAATGCGACCCAGAAAGCCGCTGGGTAAGGGCTATTCAGGCTGGTGTTGATACGTTCCGTCAGGAGTGCACAGATAGAGCGATTCTGTGCGGGAAGAATGGGCAGATTTATGTCACTTCTGACCATTATGGATATCTCTTCGGCAATGCGGCGGTTGCTAGATGCTTGTCTGCGCTGATGCAAACACTCGCTGAGTTCAATATCGCCGGGCCTGAGGATAGCCGCGAAGCCTATAAACCGTTATTTACGGAATAAACACGTTAGATAAGCAATGACAGATCATATTGTTCCCGTCGATATCCACACGAATCCGCAGTTGAATTTTCTGCTGCTGACGGAGGTAATTCGTGCTATCGAAACCGAGGATGGAATAGATCAGTTATTGCAGATGGGTTGCGATGCAGAATTGATCGACCAACTTCGGCATCGCAAGACCCGCGATATTCTGGATATTTCTACTAAGTTAACGAGGGTTAAGCTCATATTTTCTCCTGGCGAACTCAGGCAGCATCTAGAAGGCCTGGACCGACAAAGGCAAGACGATGCACTTTGCGAATATTTTGTGCGCAATGGTGCCTCGCGTGCACTGATTACGCGGCTTTTTAAGCGCTCCGCAGACGATATTCGTAGGTTACGTGAATTGGTCGGCGGAAGCGTCACGGGCGGGAGGGCCAAACTACCAAAGCAGTTTGATGTTCGGGATCAGATTCATCAAGCTTGGGCGGAAATTACCAGCCAATCCACGCCTGGGCAATCTCTACGTGATTGGATTTTCGAGCTGCATTCTCGTTTTGCGGAGTACACCATCGACTCGCTTTATTCAACGCTCAAAGAGTTTGAAGACGAGGATAGCCTGGCTCTTCCCAGGAGAAATGCCTTCCCGGTGGGCAAATAAATCAGCCGCAGGACGTTCTATTTACAACCATTATCGATAAAGCTTGAACATGAAGAACACCAAGAACTTACCCGCCCAGCTGTCGAATAGTGATAGTGAAATTCTGAAGTCCGCACTGTTTCTGGAACTTATCGGCCAAGAGCCCATCACCATCAACCGCGCCTTCGTGGATCTCACCGGTAACGTCTTGAGCGCACTCTGGCTTACCTATGCGATGGAGCGCGAACGTCGCAGCGAGTCGGAGGACTTTCTCGAAATCCTTATGTCATCGTCATGCTGCACCAAGGACACCGGCATAACGAGGGCACAGCAGCAAACCTGCCGCAAGACCCTCGTGGACTTGGGCATCCTGCATGAGCAAGCTGGTCAGGGCCGCATCATTACCTATCGGATCTCGAAGCGGCGCTTGCTTGAGCTTTTGCAGCAGCAAGCCATGCCCTTGGCCAGCGCAATGCGCAGTGCAGCGACAACCTCCGTAGCCGCAGCTGCGCACTGATGGAGCTTGTCAGTGCGCGGCTCTCTTTCACTCGCAGCAATTCCAACAGTTCGTTATGAACTGCCGGAGGATGCGCCGATCCACCAGGGTGCCGAGCAAATTTTTCTGCATCTGGACGATCGAGGTTTCGTTCCATTTCATCCGGTGCTGGCTGAAAAATTCGGCCACAAAGCCGCCATCTTCGTGGGCATGGCGCTCTACTGGACGCGCCACAGTCTCCGCAACCATCCCGAGCGCGGTGGCTGGTTCTTTATGTCCTTGCAGCAGTGGAAGTCGGCCATTGGGCTGACCCGCACCGAGCAAGCCAGTGTGCGCGAGCTGCTGATGGGCGAGGGCGTTCTCGAAGAGATGCTCGTTGGGCGTCCTGCGGTGCTGAACTACCGCCTGAACGTACCTGCACTCGCCAAGGCATTGGCAATGCGCGGCAAGGGGCAGAAACTTACGTGGGACTTGGCAAGTAGCTGGTTCAAGGGCTGCAAGGTCTACTACAAGCCCCTGGCTGATGTGGCTGGAAGCATCGCAGGCGGGCTGTACTTGGCCTATCTGCTGCAGCGGCACCGGGAGTGTCTGAAGCTAGGCCAGCTCACCGATGGCGCTATCCCGGTCAGCCAGGATGAAATCTCAACAGCGCTTGTGCTCGGTCCGAAGGTCCAGCGCAATGCTCGGGAGCGGCTGAAGAAGGCTGGATTCATTAACGAGGTCGGCATCGGCGGAGCTTTGGTACGCATTAACTTCGACGCCATTCTGCTGTGCCTGCGTGGGCAAAGCATCAAGCCTTTGCCTCGCAAGGCTGACGCGGACAAGGCTACTCCTGCGGCGTCAACGAAGGCTGCACCGTCAAATAGCGCTCCAGCCACGAACCAGACGCTGGACCTGTCCGGGCTTTCATTCGCGTTCTCGCAAGCGATGCTTGGACTGTCCGCGACCCCTCCTGCTCCCCGCCCGCGCGATCTCTTGCTGTCTTTTTTGAACGACGATCTGGTGCCTCACAAACCTGTCGAAATCCGACAAGCTGGAGCTACTTCTTCGATCAGTGAGCAGCCCGCCAAGTCGGAGCAAATCTCCAATGCCAGCAAGGAGTTAGCGAAGAGCTTTAGCGATAAGGGTAGCGAGGGTGGAGCGAAGGAATCGTTTGCCGTTTCCTGCAAACAAGAGCCTGACTCTTTGGACGAAACCTACAGGCTTGATCTGCCGTTTCCCGCAATCAATATTCAAAGGACTTCTATTCAATCCACTACTACTTCGCCGGTGAACACCAGCAGCACGGCTGACGTTCAGGCAGGTGAGGGTGGTAAGTCTTCGAGTTCGGACAAGCTGAATGCCGGACTTGCCTCTGGCCTCATCTTCCCCACCTGGATTGAGAAGTCACTGCACGCGTCCCTCTCCAAGGTGCTGGCCAAGTTTCCCCTTGAGCAACAACAGCAAGCGTTGGACGAGATGGAAGGAGCGAACCGGCGATTTCATAAAGTGAAGTCGCCAGTGGCCTGGCTAAGCAGTGTGGTGAAGAAATATAGAGCCGGCGAATGCATCTGGGCGTATGCCCCCGTCATCGCTGCAGAGCGCATTGAGTTAGCCAAACAGGCCGATGCTCAACAGGCCCAGAAAGAAGCATCGCTGAAAGCTTTTCACGAAGGATCGGCCAACGCCGACGCCAATCCAGTGCGAGTGGCGGTCGAAGGCAATGGGCCTTTGGGCAAAGAAGCGGCGCGTGCCAAGTTGCTTGCTCTTCGCAATGAGCGGGCAGCAAAGGTCGGAATGGCGAAGAAATGAGCTGACTTCCGAATACCCCGAGATGGGCCATATGGCACTCAGTGCCAAGTAGCTCGAAATGAACCACACGGCACGTAGTGCCATGTAGCTCGAAATGAACCACGCGGCACTTAGTGCCATGTAGCTCGAAATGAGCCACAGCAATTTTCAAGAGAAGCAATATGAGCTATCAGAAATCAGGGAACGATCTATTTATTCAGCTCGTTCAGCAATTCAGAAGCTACACGGATGCTGCGGTTCTTTGGGTCTTACTCAAAGAGCGGGGGGATATTGGAGAGATCGCCATTACGTCTGGGTCGATCACTGAAGTCGAACTGTGCAGAACCATTCCATTACCCACCGTAAAACGAACTCTCCAGCGGTTGCAAGAGACCGGATTTATCAATGTCCGCGTGCAGAAGAACACGAAAACGCTGGTGACCGTGAATCGCGATGCGGTACTCGATTTGCTAAGACAGCCCATTGCCGAGCGGCTGCCATCAGTTAGTAAGAAGCACTTTCCATTTATCGACGGTTGGAATGAAGACATCGCTAAAGAAGCTGCGCAAGTGGCAATAGAGAACGCCAGTGCCGACGAGGGCGGCAAGTCGGGAGAAGTCCCGGACGCTGGATAGACGAAGTATTTAATTTAAGGAGAAGACCTTGGCTACTGATCGAATCAAAACAGACCCCGGCTTTCAGCCAGTAATGCTGGCCGGTGTATTGGGTGCAGGTGCACCAGGCATTAAATTCGCCACCGACCCGAATTCGCCATTTCGTGACGGCTACTCAATTGCTGGTGAAGAAGCTGCTTTGGCGGCATTCATCCAGGCTGGCGCGTCTGAAGACGATCCTTTGTTTGATCGCTATGTAGAGCTGGAAGATCGCAAAGAGCAATTCCAGAAGATGCAAGCGGAGCGACGCGATCGTCGTGGTGCGGACGCGGTGGTGACGAACTCCGAAGCACAAGGCATTGATGAACTCGGGCCGCTGACGAACGAAGGCGTGGACCAGATGACGATTCACACCATCGAGGCCCACCGACTTTTTCAGGGGCGATCTGGGGAGCCTGAAAAGCGCTTGAACGCGATCATTGGTGGCAAGCGCGTTGCTTCCTCTCTGCGGAACCTTTGGGTACTGACGAGCCGTGACAACCCATATGCGGATTGGGCACTGGTACGCCATGAGTACGGCATCTCGCAAGTTCAAGAGTCGTTGCGCGCCCAAATCGCTAAAGCCGAGGAGTTGCTGGAGAGCCAGCGCAAGCGCGGCCTGAGCTTGAGCATCGTTCAGTCCGCTCGCCCTATGACCCTGAACCTAGGCTTTCGCAGCCCATATGGCTATGCGATCTCCATGTTGATCGTGGACTACGACTACTTTGTTCGTATCCAGAAAACGCTGCAGCGCAAGAACTTGCTGAGCGATGAGCAGGCGCGTGCTGTGCTGAGCGCAATGAGCCGCGCCATCCTTGGCGTGTTCTACGGCACCGCCCGATTCGACAAATGGCTTGGCCGCCCAGAGATTCGGGAACTGAGCCGCTCCGACTGGTTCAGTGCCGACCCGGAAGCGGCGAAGCGCATTCAGTTCGTGGTGAGCACGTTTGGCGCAGTGCCAGCACAAATCTACAAGGCCGAGGTGAAGCCGTCGCATTCGCGCAGACTCATCAACATCAGCGAAGCAGAACGTGCGTTGCTGCAGCAAGTTGGCGACCAATTGCAGCAGGCGCAAGAGCATGGCTCCGATGCATCTGGATCTACTGGCCCAGAAGCTACAGCCACCGCTGATTAAGACAGAGCGCAGTCGTTTGGAACTGATATTGAAAGGGATTGGTGTGAAAAGGGATCTGGAAATAAAAGGGGCTTCGCAGCACACCGGTCGTGGCCGAGTCGTCAACAACGTGCTCTGGGGTCGCCAGGCCTTGGCGGATCAGGACTGTCAAGATCGAGCTGACGTAAAGGCCCTTACGGGTAGGGGCACCCTGTCCAGATTGCGCCAGAAACTTGACGGCATTGACGCAATCCTGAAGCAGATGCGCGATTTGTCCGAGAAGTCGAAATCTGTTCCAGGACTGAGCTTCTATCTGGTCGTGCACCAGAAAAACACAACGGGCTATGTCTTTCTGCGCTGGCGCCAACGCCTGGGGTCGAACCGCCATTTGAGCTTTGAAGAGGTCGAGCAGCTTGCGTCAGGCCTATCCAGTGAACTCCGTCAATGGTGCATGGCAGCGTCCCAGCGCGCTGTGGCCTTGAATGAGGAGCACCAGCAGACGCGTGGCGATATCAAGCGTATTCGCGTGAGCGTGGACAAGGCTCCTATCTTTCTTTATCCACGCTCCCCGATTTCGACCGTCTGAGTCCGCGCCTGGGCTGACTTGGTGCAGCAGCTCTGGCATTCAACACGCACTGCAAGGAAATTGGATATGTCGCAATTGTTTATCGGCAAGGGAAACCTGGGTAGCTCTCCTAGTTTCAGGACGCTCAAGGGTGGGCCTAACGGCGAGTTTGATGTCGCCAGTATGCGTGTTCGGTTCAGCCGATACGGCCGCAACGATGAAGGTGGAATCGAAGAAGTGGGCGGTTTTTGGCGCGAGGTGGAAATCTACGGCGCGAAGGCTCGTGATGCCGCGCGGCTCCTGCGCAAGGGAGCCAGAGTGCTAGTGATGGGGGAAGAGCTTGAGTACATGGCGCGCGATGAGGCTACTGGCGGCCAGGTGATGGTGTTCAAGATCGAGGCCCAGGATGTCGCACTTCTGCTGTCGCGTGTGAAGACCATTGAGTTCGAGGCTCCACGCCGATCGTCCACGGAGCAGTCGGATGGACCCACGGGCGAAGTGCAAGAACCCTACCACGCAGGCCAGCCTGCTTAACGACCGTTTTTAACCAAGGAGCACATCTTGACTTTACATCCCGATCAACAGGCCTCGGACGACATCACATTGCTTGTCGATGGTCGATTCACCATGGTGGTTGCACCATCGCAAACTGTGAATGAGGAAAATGCACCAGCTTTCTTAGTCGTGCGAGATTCCAACGGCAAGGATGTATGTGTGGGATATTGCAAGCTCCAGTTTGATGGTACCTGGCACACGCGTCTCACGGTCACATACGATGAGTCGTCGCAGTCGGACTCTATGCTGATTGGCGACTTTGATAGTCGCGTTGATGCGGTGGTGCAGTTATGGCTTGTCTGTCATGACTTCAGCTACCAGATGACAGAATAAATATCGGTTTTCCTGTGGCGCATGCTCAGTCGCCAATTGAGTCCACAGGAGAATATGGTGCAAAAAAAATATCAATTTTTGGGGCTCGTTGTTCCCGATCCAGTCGATACGAATTTCGATCCTGTGGCATGGGCCAATACTTGCCAGGATGTGTTCAATAAAAATATCGCTCTGATCGGGAAGTCCTACGACACTTTTATCTTGAAGTGTTCCAGCGATTTTGATCCGCTTATATCGGGGCTGCAGGTTTCTGATTCAACGCTCACATGGGCGCTATGGATGGCCGAAGGTTGGGGCTATGAGTCACCAGCAACAAGAGTTGTTCGTGAGGGGCTTTGATGTTGCCTAGGCCCGTCACGATCCGCCCGCCGGATCTCCTTATCAAAGCCGTCTCGGATGGACGCAGGCTGGGCCTGCAGCTCCTGACAGTTCCAGGTGTGAGCCGTCCACTAGCAAACTACGATGCTTGGTGGAGTGGAGCTCGGCGCATGTGGCTGCTTCAAACTACCGACTCCAGTTATGCCGACGATGTGATTAAGCATGCGTTTGCTGGGCACTTCGTGGATATGGAGCAGCTCGATGTGCAACTGCGCGCCGCTGTCGCAGCTCCTGATCCCGACTACTTCTCGCAGTTGCTCGATGTGCAGATCTTCCCGCTGGTGAAGGGAGACCTGGCACGCGGTTCATGGGCGGTTAGCTTTACCTACGACCCGCTATGCGTGAAGGCGATGCGCTCGTTGGGCGGCTACTTCCACAAGCATGCGTCAGCGTGGCAGGTCAGAGCCGATCCTGAGCTCATCATGGAGCGGCTGGCCAACATTGCCGGCGTGTCGTCGGAGTTCGTATTCGTCCATGAGCAGCCAGTGGTCATCGAAGAGTTGACCACAAGCGGCAACGAAGGCTCGCCTATCAGCGTGCCCGCTGCATCGCCACCGCTGGGCGGGGGCGGCGGGCCTGGTGAAGAAGAGGGCACCGGTTTCCTGTCGACCGAGCATGGCCACGTCGATGACATGCCGTATGACCGGGTGGCCCTGGCCAGCCTGGTCGCCTGTGGCGTTCTGCGCGACTACCAGGCCGAAGGGGTCGCGCACATGCTGCGCCAATCGGGCGCCTGCATGGGCGATGACATGGGCCTGGGCAAGAGTCGCCAGACGGTGGTGGCATCCCGGATGGCTGCCGGCAGAGGCCGGGTCCTGATCGTATGCCCTGCATCCTTACGATTGAACTGGGAGCGAGAGATCAAGATGGTCTACCCCGACGCTCGCGTCGGGATGATCGGTGAGGACCGGATTTCTACGCTGGCTGGCTGTGACTGGGTGATCGGCAACTACGAACGTATGGGCGGTCTAGTGCGCGAGACTGAGCTGGAGTTCGCGGTGATGGCCGTGGATGAAGCCCACTACCTGAAGGAATACAAGAGCGGCCGCACGCGCAATGTGTTCCTGCTGGCCGCACGCATTGAGCGGTGCTTTGTCGTTACCGGCACGCCGTTGCTCAATCGTGAGATCGAAATGCACACGCTGCTACGCATTACCGGCCATCGCCTGGGAAGCCTCACGCTTGCCGAGTTCCGTAAGAACTACGCTGGCACTGCGGAGAAGAGAGCCGCGCTGGCCGCAGCCATTCAGGGGTGGATGATCCGTCGCAGCAAGGACGTGCTCAAGGATCTGGGTGACAAGGCGAGGCAGTTTGTGCCTTTGTCGGCCGAGGGGCTCGATGTCTACAAGGAGATCTATGGCGACATGACCCTGCAGGCCATGCCCAAGATCGTTCGCCTGCGTAAATGCCTTGAAGGTCTGAAGGTTCCGTACCTGGTCGAAACCGTGCAGGCCATGGGAGAGAACGACAAGCTCATCATCTTTTGCGAGTACATGAGCACCGTGGAGGCCCTTAAACAGGCCCTGGCCAGCCTCGGCGTGGGCTGTGTCTCGTTGGTCGGCTCAGATAGCTTGAAGCGTCGCCAGGCTGCGGTAGATGCGTTCCAGGGGGACGCAAGTATCAAGGTATTCATTGGCACAACCATGGCCGCGGGCGTGGGCATCACGCTGACGGCTGCCAACATCGTGGCATTTGCGTCCATGCCGTGGACGCCAGCCTTGATGCGCCAGGCTGAGGACCGGGCCTATCGCTTGGGTCAGATCCGCGATGTCCTGGTCCTCGTGCCAATCATCCAGGGCACCATCGATGAGGGCGTGCTGCAGCTGCAGGAGAACAAGCACACCACAGAAATGGAAGTGGTGGAGGCAGCCAAGAAAGCATTGCCTGGCCAACAACGAGCGGCTGTAGAAACTGTGCCAGATGAAGTTCGCGAGGAAGTGCTGGCACTTGAATGTGCCTAATCTATTTTAAGCAGCCATAAAAAATGGCCACTTAGTGGCCATCTAATATCAAACCTGCTGCAATCATTTGATTTCGAATTGCGAGCGATCCTTATCTTTGATCCAGACAGGAGGCTTGCCACGGCCTGTCCAAGTTTGACCTGTCTCAGGGTCACGATACTTGGGGTCAACAGAGCCGCGAGTTGCTTTTGCTTTCGCTTGGGGGAATATATCGTCTTGGGTCAATCCATATGTCGCGATCAAACCCTTAATCTGTTGCACGGCTGTGCCGATTTCGCTTTTACGTGCTGCTTCAATCTGGGCTTCGAGTGTTGCGCGTTGGGCCAGCAGATCCTTGTACGACACCGCAGAGTTAGACATCAATATGCTCCATTAAAATGACAGAACATATTATGAGGCATTTTAAGAGATGATGGTTGATTTGCTGGAAGCAAGGATTGCGTTGCACTCAGTTTCGGCGCTAAAATCATCGCACACTGGCTCTTCGGAGCCTTGTAGCATCTGAGTCCTTGAGAGATGCGCATCAGCTCACGCTGACGAGGACATTCTTCAACCCCACGGGATAACACAATCCCGTCGGGGACCGTGTTGCCCAACATCTAGGAGCAACACATGCATCAATCTCAACGTTCTGCCAAGAAGCCTGCGTCCTCGCCTTTTGACGTGGATCGCCAGTTGCTGGTGAACATGATCTCTCGCGTCAACGACCCCGTCGTAGCACGCATATTTCTCAACACGTTGGATATGTACCCGGATCTGAAACTTCAGTTCCTAGGTGCCTATCTGATGGCGGAAGAGACGGTCAAGCGCTCGCAGATTCGATACGCAAAGGCTCATGACTTGGGTCAGGCTACTGCGCGAATCAAGCGAAAGTGTTTGGAGTTGCTTGGTGCCCTTTGGTCACTTAGCGTTTGCTGCGCTCATTGGGCGCGTGACGCACTCCATGAGCATAAGCGGCACAAGTTCCAGCAATCGGCTAAGCCGCAAACCCCTTCTACAAACGTCATCATGCTGCCGCTGTCTCGCAAGGCAACCGGCACAGATCACTAAGCAGAAGCTCTAACCAACCCACTACCCGAAATTCGTCGGGTAGTGGGTTTTTCCAAGGACCGTCTGTAGATACGCAGGCTATGCATCAGTAAAAGCACCTTGAACTTATTTTCAGAAATATTCAAATTAATGGGAAAGCACCGGTTGCCAGCTAAGTGACTGCTTCTTTAGGAATATTCAATGTACGATTTTTTAAATCGACAACGCGGCTATCCAGGTTAGTCAGTTTCCCGATATGTCCCACACGGCTGCCAAACTTGCCGACAAAGTGAGTAGGCTGAAGGTCGCATTGGCAATAGGGTTATTCACCATTGGCACTTTGGTTTCGGAAAATTGGCGTTGCCTAAGCATACTGAGGTAAATTGCGAAAAATGCACATAATAGGAGGAGTGCGGAAATTCCCATCAGTATCGCTTGGCCGTGTAAAAGGCCTTGGCGACAAAAAATGGCAGAGTTAGCTGCCAGCGCGAGCGCAGTGCGCCGCCAAGAAAGCACAGTACGATCTTGCTGAAGTCCAGGATCTCGCATGCTAGTGAAGAAGCAGCACTCCGACCATTAGGCTTACCGCAACGAACAACATCACTATCACAGGTAGCACTATTGTGTACGGCAGCGGATAATTGAAGCGCATTGCAATCTCGTTTGTTCGCCAGCGGAAGTACGCAGTGACAGAGCAAAATGCTGCGCCTAAAACCAACATCAGCGCAGTCAGTAGTATCAGGCCTCTAGGATATGCGGGCCCCAGTTGATCTAGCAAAATACCGCTTGCCAGCAATGTAAGAGAGGTTCTGATCCAGGCCAGAAACGTACGTTCATTCGCTAGTGTGAAACGGTAGTCTGGGTCTTTTCCTTGCCGATGCCAATTAGTCAGCGCCATTTTTTCCTCGAAGTGAATATAGACGTCTTTTCGCAGGAGCTTAAGAGTGCAACCGGTAGCGTGCTAAGAGCCACTCTGGTGCATCTTGAAGGGCAAGTGGTCGAAGAAATCGGTCCAACGCATCATCCCCAACGGAAGTGGTGAATGGCGCTGTAGAAGCCGGAAATGGGCCTCCATGGTGCTGTGCACGTGTGACGGCAACTCCTGTGGGAACGCCTGAGAACAACACTCGCCCAGCCACAGCCTGCGCTGTTCGCACGAGGTGCTCTGTCGGTCCGTCAGGACAGTCTTGGCCTGACGGCACTCCCCAAAGCGTCACAGTCAAGGACCCGCCAATAGCATTTAGTACGGCGGCGGCTTCATCAACAGAAGCTACACGTACAACGAGGGCAGCAGAACCGAAAACTTCCTCGTGAAGGCGATGGTCTTCAAGAAAATCGATAGAGGTTACTTCTCCGAGAAATGGCCCGGGATGCGGATGGCGTGCGTTGCTACTATCCACGAGGACTTTAAGCTTGGCGATGCTGCGCCAACGACGGATACCATCTTCAAAGCCGGCCCTGATACCTGTCGAAAGCATCCCATGTGGAGATAAGGCGGACAGGCAAGATGCTAAGGCGTGTACAAAGGCATCTCCTTGCGCGTCTTGGCCAACCACGATTACACCGGGGCTTGTACAGAATTGACCGGACCCCATGCATATAGAGTTAGCCAGTGCCTCGGCTAATGATGCTGCTTGATTACCTTCGAGGGCTGACGGCAATACTACCAGGGGATTGACTGAGCCTAATTCACCGTAGAAAGGTATAGGGCGTGCTCGGGCACCTGCCACCTTAGCCAGCGCCATGCCACCCCTGAAAGAGCCGGTGAATGCGACTGCTGCAATAGCGTCCGACTCGACAAGCATGACCCCTACATCCGTAGAGTTGCCATGGACAAACTGTATAACCCCTGGAGGCAACCCTTGCTCCCTCACCACCTGCTCTGCCAAAATTATTGTGGCTCGGGATAATTTAGGGTGCCCAGGGTGGCCCTTGACTACCACAGGGCATCCGGCCGCCAGCGCCGATGCGGTATCACCACCGAGCACCGAGAAAGCAAATGGAAAATTGCTTGCAGAAAACATGGCGACTGGACCAATGGGCACCCTAATTTTGGTCAAGCGCGGTCGACTTGCTGGTGGCGCACCGCTTACTGCTGCATCATTGCTTGCGTATTCGCACACGCCGTCACGCAGCAATGCAGAGAAGCGTCTCAGTTGAAACGTTGTTCGATCGAGCTCGCTATGCAGCCGTGGCAATTCGAGTCCGGTTTCGTTGTTTGCTAGGGCAATCAGCGTATTGCGATGAAGCTCAAGTGCGCGTGCAAGAGCTTCTAAAAAGTCCGCTCGAGCGTGTGAATTCAGCAACGAGAATGGGATGGCAGCGGCAGCCGCACGTCCTACTGATATATCGATTTCTTGCTTACTGGACTCTGGGCAAGGCAAATATTGCTGTTCGCTGGTATGTAGGTTTACGGCTATAGGTTCCAACATTTTCAGATTTCCATCACGATGAGCTGGGACACGTCCGGTTCGCGCTGCGTTGCGAAGAATCTTTCAAATTTCAGTGTTTCCATGTTGAATATGCCAAGCTTGTCGTTGTCCTGACTCACGAAGGCAAGTGGTCGCGTAGGGTGGTAGCTCAACGCAATGGGGCGTGCTTCCATTGGGATATGTGTTAGTTCCTGAAGCGTTTCGGGATTAATGATGGAAAGGCTGCGCTCTCCGTAGTTGGTTACCACCAGCCTTCCATCCCTGAATTGGTAGAGGCGAGTGGCGTCTTCTCGTGATTGGGCACTACGGATGACTTTCATCGTATCGACATCAATAGCGCTGATTGTGTTGCTCCATCGATTGGTGACGAACAGCGTTTTTTCGTCAGCACTCAGAGCGTAACCTTCTGGTTTTTCACCAGGCGAGCACGCGATCGGCGCAAAGGTTGCATCATGAGGTTTTAGTTTGGTCACTGTGTGGGACAGAAGGTTCATAGAAAAGGCCGTCATTCCGTCCCGTGTCAAAGCAAATAGGTGGCTTTTTATGCCTCCCGTTGGCACCGCACGCCGGGGTGCAGTGTCGGTTGCTGGCTTCTGGATAACGACTAGTTGCGCGCGCTCTTCACTTAGAGCGTAGAGTCGGCCCTTCTGATCCATTTGCATGCCATGCAGCCGATTGAACGGTGAGATGTCAATAGTGCGAGCTAATTTCCGATTGGGTAAATCGATCTGAAAAATTCTTGTCCCGCCGGCACCAGGATGGCCAGAGGTTTCAACGCCATAGTGGCCGACATACGCAAACTGCCTTTCCTCGTCAACCACGAACTCGTGAGGGAAGTCTTCCAGCTGAATGCTGTGCAGGCGTTCACCGGTCGAGATGTCGTAGTAACTAAAGCAGTGGCTGCATTTTTCTACCAACAGAAGGATTTCGCGGATCATTTTTAAAGCTCTTCGGTGTTGAGGACAATCAAGTAAAGCGAGGTGCTCGCAGCGATGTAAAGGTGGTTACCTTTTGGTCCACCGAATGTTAGATTTCCAACCTTTTCTGGCACAGGAATGCGTCCCAATAGGCTTCCTTCAGGTGTGAAAACCTGCACAGAGTCTTCCGAACTTGTGTAAATCCAGCCGTTGTCGTGAACTCGAAACCCATCTGGCAAACCAGGGTTGACTGTCGCGAGAATCCGCATGTTTTCCAGTGCATGCCCTTTGACGTCGAATGCGACAATGTGATGGTTACCTTCGCCTGGCCCCTTGAATGCTGCCGAGGTGTCGCTAACGTAAAGTAAGGACTCGTCGGGTGAAAAGGCCAGACCGTTGGGTTCCTCAACCTCCGCGGTGACTGCGTGAAGGATGCCTGTGGACGGATCGAAGCAGAACACGTAGTTGGCATCCTGCTCCCTGGGGGCTTGGTGGCCTTCGCGATCGCTCAAAATTCCATAAGGTGGATCGGTGAACCAAATGGTGCCATCGCCTCGAACAACCAAGTCATTGGGTGAGTTGAGACGACCTCCACGGTACTTGTCGATGACGGTTTGGTCTGGGGTCTCTGCTTGTATCCGGCCAGCAGCCAGTGGCGTGCGCATGATTGCCCTTTGACCATGGGAGCAATGCAGCAGGTCACCATTGACATCTCGCGTATGGCCGTTCGTGAACTCCACGTTGTCTCTCCAAACTGTCATGCCGTCAGTGCGTGACCAGCGAAGCATACGGTTGTTTGGAATGTCACTCCATAAAACAGATTCGTCTTCTGCAATCCACACAGGTCCCTCGCTCCAGCTGGCCCCTGAACACAGTTTCTCCAGTGACGCTCCGGCAAAAGCGCGGGCGAATCTGTTGTCAATAGTTTCGATGGGTTCCACAAATGTCTTTCAAAGATGACGGGTACCAGGGCGTTCGCGGCGAATGCCCCATCCGATGACGGGCATGTTGTTTCCTGGATGTGTGTCGTCGGGACCCCAAATGGCTTGGTAGGTATCCAGGCAACGTCCATTGGCCTGGAGTTTTGCGCCTACGCATGCCAATCCCGCCCACCACAACCCAATTCCAATCCACATCCAGCGAGGTGCATCTGCTGTCCAGAGTCCCAGGTACATAGTGCCGGCGGCTAGTAACAACGCCATATAGCCGAGACCTTTATGGAAGCGCTCAAAGTGCACGCGCCTCGGCGTCATGTCGTAATGATCCCCATGGAGATCTATGAACTGGCCGTCGGAATCTATTCGAGGGTCTGTCGGTCCGCCCTTTGTGCCACGCAAATTTCCGACTAAGACTTGCAATAGACCTGACACTACGATGGTCCAACCCATCCATTCATGCATCTGTCGAGCTAGACCACTATATGAATCATGGTTCAGCACAAGCAACCCAGCGATAAGGCTCGCGGCAACCGCGGTGTAATTCAATGCACGATGCCAAGTCCACCAGGTCTTGTTGTCCAGTTGATGTGGCCATTGTTGCCTGGGTGTCACCTTGAAAAATCTGGCTATGAGTACAGCCAATGGAATCGCGACGCCCCAGCAAAGCACCATGATTCGTCCATGCCAAGCGACTACAGGTTGGATGAGGTGTTCAGTTGTTCCACTAATGGGCGTCAATAGCCAAGCAACGAGTTCAGGCACTATCAGCTCCTGTCAATGTCCATCGCTCATCAGCTTTATTGCTTCCCCGGGGATCGGGGTATAGCTGCTGCCGCCCCGGTTAAGGATCTTTTCGACTCCACCATGCATGCGAATCAAAGCTGCTTGGTCGTGTTTAGCAGCCAAGTCCATAGCGACTGGATCGCAGATGATCTCGAGTTCGTGCTGAAAATTTTCGAGAACGCTCGACATTGTTGCGTCTGTCGCCAAGTCGATGACCTCGTCTGGATCTTGGGCGAGATTGAACAGCTCAGGCTTCAACCCGGTGTAGTGGATGTATTTGAAGTCACCCTTGCGCAGCATATAGGCGGCACTCACGCCACCTGCTGCATGGTATTCGCTGAACACAGTTCGCTTGTCATCGTATGGCTTGTCGGCTATGTCGAAAATGGAGCGCCCAGGCAGATCTTTGGGGGTTAGGTCTTCTGATCCAACCGCTTGCATGAATGAAGGGAAGCAATCCACGTGCGAAACTGGTGTTTTGACTCGCCGCCCAGCCTGGATACCAGGGCCGGAAGCGATCATTGGAACTCCGCATGACTCTTCATACATCGTCGATTTTCCCCACAGGGCACGTGATCCCAGGTTGTCACCGTGATCTGATAAGAACAGCACTCGAGTGTTCTGAGCGAGGCCTGTCTCCTCAAGTGCATGCATGATCTTGCCTACGTTTGAGTCGAGGAAGGAACAGAGGCCGTAATAGGACGCGATGGCGATGCGCCTGTGCTCGTCGCTTTCAAAGTACGAGTCAAACCCGTAACAGTCATTCCAAGCCTTTATCCAAGGGTGATAGGGCACTCGCTTTGACGGCAGAACAATGTCCTTTGCCGGATACATGTCGTAGAACTCTTGTGGAGCAATTAGGGGCGAGTGAGGCGCCATAAAGGAGCTGTACAGTACCCACGGCTTGTCATGCCTTTTTTTCCCCGCTGTTCGAAGCCAATTGATCGTTTTTTCAGTGATGTCGCGGTCGTAACGGATATAGCTGCTTTCCCCGGGGCCGATGCTTCTTGCTAAGTCCGCAGATTGATGACGAGTAGGAAGTGGATCGCGGATCAACCCGAAAAGGTCACCAACGCCGGCTTCAATATGCATTGGAATGATTTGCTCCGTGAAGCCACCATCAATGTCCTCGCCGGTGTAATGAAGCTTGCCAATGGAGGTGACGAGGTGGCCTGAATCGCGCAGTACATGAGCCCAACTAGGCATCGAGCCGTCATATGCGATGGCATTGTCCCAGCATCGGTTGTCATGCACGTACCGGCCAGTAGCGAACGCTGCTCTTGCTGGCACACATATAGGTGAGCTGGAATATGCCCGCTCATATGTGGTTCCACCAGACGCCAGCCTGTCTAAGTTGGGCGTTTGGACAACTGGATGGCCGTTGTATCCAAGCACGTTCTTGTTGTGCTCGTCGTCCATGATGATTAGAAGGTTCTGTGCTTCCATTATTTGGCCTTGAGGTTGTTGTCGCGTACGACTTTTTCCCAACGTGCTGTTTCTGTTTCCATGGTCTTCGACAACTGCTCGCTGTCGCCTGTGGCAGGTTCGGCGCCAGCTCGGGTGAACTGGTCTTTGATATTTGGCATCACGAGAGCTTTTCGCAGGGCAGCTTCTAGTGCCGTACGAATAGGTATTGGTAGATTGGCTGGTGCGAGCAATGCATGCCAGTTGTCGATTTCAAAGCCAGACAAGCCAACTTCCGCAGCTGAGGGGACTTCTGGCATCGTTGAGGTCCGTTTCGATGACGTCACCATAATTGGAGTGACCCGGTTTCCCTGCGCTAAGCTGGTTGCTGCTGGGATGCCTGCGAATGCCATCTGGACTTCGCCAGCTGCAACAGCGGTCATTGCGGCTCCACCACTCTTGTAGGGAACGTGAGTGAGCTTGGTGCCAAGGGGTTTTTGCAGCAGTACTCCGGCGAGATGCTGCGGCCCACCTACACCAGGCGATGAGAAATTGAATTCTCCAGAGGCTGATTGCTTCACCTTCGCTTGCAGCTGTGCAAATGTCGTGGCACCAAGAGAAGGCGTTACGACTAACACCAAGGGAACAGACGCCACCATTCCAATGGGTGTGAAGCTCTTGAGTGGTGCATACCTCACTGGGTAGAAAGACGGTGCTAGAGCAATGTTTGACACAGTGCCCATCAACAATGTGTATCCATCAGGGGGAGCTGACGCGACAGCTTGCGCTCCAATGGTTCCCGCTGCTCCAGCCTTGTTGTCGATGATGACCGCCTGCCCCAAAGTGGTCCCCATTTCGCTGGCAACCAGACGAGCCAGTACGTCGGGGGCGCTCCCTGCTTCGGAACCAACGACAATCTTGATTGCACGCGATGGAAATTTATCGCCGGCAGAGGCAACCCCTGCTGCGAAAATTGTGACGATAGCTGCTGCGTGGCGAGTGTTATGCAGTAGTTTTGATTGCATTTTTGTCTCCTTTGGTTAGTTTTTTTCGTTGATCTGCTACTTCAAATTTACCAACGCAGCACTAGCGGATCCAGCCGGCGTGCGATGTCCAGCAGTTGACGGCGCACCTCGGGATGCAGGGGTGGCCAGGGCGCGCGCGGTGCATCGCAGGTGATCACACCCCCAGCTTTCATCAGCGCCTTGGCCGCCAGAAAGCCGGCCTGACGGTTCTCGTGGTTAATCAGCGGCAGCCAGCGCTGGTATTGCTCGAAAGCCTTGTCCTTGTCGCCGTTGCGGTGGGCTTCGATGATGGGGCGAATGCCGTCGGCAAAGCCACCGCCGGTCATGGCGCCGGTGGCACCGGCCTCCAGGTCGGCCAGCAAGGTGATGCCTTCCTCGCCATCCCATGGGCCTTCGATGGCTTCGCCGCCCAGGGCGATCAGCTCGCGCAGCTTGCCGGCCGCGCCGGCCGTTTCCATCTTGAAGTAGCTGACCTGCTCGATTTCCTTGGCCATACGGGCCAGGAAGGCCGGTGGCAGCGGCGTGCCGGCGGCCGGGGCATCCTGGATCATGATGGGAATATCGATGGCGTCGGACACGCCCTGGAAGAAGGCCTGGATCTGTGGCTCACCGAAGCGGAAGGTGGCCCCGTGGTAGGGCGGCATGACCATCACCATGGCCGCGCCCATGTCCTGCGCACGGCGGCTGCGTGCGGCGCAGATCGCGGTGCTGGCGTGAGTGGTGGTGACGATCACCGGCACGCGGCCCGCCACATGTTCCAGCACGAGGCGGGTGAGGATTTCACGCTCCTCATCGGCTAGCAGAAACTGCTCGGAATAGTTGGCCAGAATGCACAGGCCGTCCACGCCGGAGTCAATCATGAAGTCCAGGCAACGCTTCTGGCTGGTCAGGTCCAGCGTGCCGTCCTCGTGAAAGGTGGTGGGCACAACGGGGAAGATGCCCCGGTAACGGGGATTAGAGAGTGCTGGCATGCTGCGGCTCCTTACTCGATGATATGGAACTGGTCGAGGTACTCGGTCTTGAGCGTGAGGCCCAGGCCCGGCACGTCGTCGCGCAGCTGCAGGAAGCCGTTGTCGGCCACCGGTTCGCCGTCGAAGATGTACCAGAACAGCTCGTTGCCCACTTCCACATCGAAGATGGGGAAATACTCGGCCATGGGCGAGGCCAGGGTGCTCATGGTCAGGTGGTAGTTGTGCATCTGGCCGGCGTGCGGGATCACGGGCACGGAATAGGCTTCGCACAGGGCATTGATCTTGTGCGCCGCCGTGATGCCGCCCACGCGATTGGTGTCGTACTGCACGACGGAGACGGCCTTCTTGTCGAGCAGCTGCTTGAAGCCGTAGAGGCTGAACTCGTGCTCGCCGCCCGAGATGGGAACGATGTTCATGGCGTTGAGCTCGGCGTAGCCGTCGATGTCGTCGGCGATCACGGGCTCTTCCAGCCAGCGCGGCTCGAACTTCGCCAGCTTGGGCAGCATGCGCTTGGCGTATTCCAGGTTCCAGCCCATGTAGCACTCCAGCATCAGGTCGGTGTCGTAGCCGATCACTTCACGGATGGCTTCGACGGACTTGAGGTTCTCCTTCACACCTTCTTGCAGATGGGCGGGCCCGTAGCCAAAGCGCATCTTGAAGGCCTTGAAGCCCTGATCCAGGAATTTCTGTGCCTCGTCCTGCATCTCCTTCAAGTCGGTACGGTAGAGCTTGCTGTAGTAGCAGGGAATCTTTTCCTTGGTGCGCCCGCCCAGCAGCTTGAACACGGGCTTGTTCACGCTCTTGCCCAGAATGTCCCAGATGGCCAGGTCCACGGCCGAGATGGCGGCCATGGTCACGCCCTTGCGGCCCCAGGCATGGGTGGCGCGGTACATGCGCTGCCACAGGTATTCGTAGTCCCAGGGGTCCTGACCGATGACCAGGGGCGCCAGGTACTCGTCGATGATGGCCTTGGCTATTCTTGGTGCCAGGGCCACATTGCCCAGACCGATGATGCCGTCATCGGTTTCGATCTCGACCACGGTCCACGAATGGAAGCGGAAGGTGCTCATGGACTCGGTGTTGGAGTACACCAGATCCATGGCGTTGGAGCAGAAGTTTCCCTGGGGCGGAACGGTCTTGCCCTTCCATTCATAGACACGGGCGCGGACGGACTTGATCTTCATACAGACCTCGGAAGAAAAGAGTGAGTAGGACAGGCGGCCCAGGCCGCCAAGAAAACGGGCTCAGAGGGCTGGGGCAGCCTGGCGATCGCGGTGGGCAGCCCCCATGCGCGCGGCAATCTGCAGCGCCTGCCAGGTGGCCTCCACATTGGCCTTGCCCTGGCCTGCGATGTCGTAGGCCGTGCCATGGGCCGGCGTGGTGATGGGAATCGGCAGACCGCCCTGCACCGTCACCCCGCGCGAGAAGCCCAGCAGCTTGATGGCGATCTGGCCCTGGTCGTGGTACATGGTCACGATGGCCTGGTACTCGCCGGCCTGCGCCTTGAGGAAGATGGTGTCGGCCGGGAACGGGCCGTGGAACGGCGCATCGCTGGGCCAGTCGCGCGCCTGCAGGGCCTGGACTGCGGGCGCGATGATGTCGATTTCCTCGCGGCCGCAGGTGCCGCCGTCGCCGTTGTGCGGGTTGAAGCCTGCAATCGCCACCTTGGGCGCGGCCACGCCGCTGGCTCGCAGGGCGTTGTAGATCAGCTCGGCCGCCTGAGTGATGCGCTCCACGCTCAGGTAGCTGGCCACATCCTTGAGCGGTACATGCGAGGAGATGCGTGAGGTCCACAGCTCGCCCAGCGTGTTGAATTCGCAGAAGTAGCCCTGGGCCCCCAGGTACTCGGCGAAGTGGTGCAGCTCGTCCTCGTGGTGCAGTCCGCCCATCTTCATGGCCTGCTTGTTCAGGGGTGCAAAGCATATGGCATCGATATCGCCCGCCAGCGCCGCATCCATGCAGCGGTTGAGCACCTGCAATACCGACTTCCCTCCCGCTGCGCCGACTTGGCCTTGCACCACATCGCTGGGCGACACTGTCTCCATGGCGATGAAGGCGGGCAAGCTAGCGTCGTAGCGATGACGCACTTCGGCAAGGTTCTCTGCGGGCACGGTGGCAACCCGTACGCCGGCTACGCGCTGGCCTTTTTCCCACAGCCAGGGGTCTCCGATCAGCACGAGGTTGGCATGCTGTGTGGCTTCGGGTTTGGAAAGGAGGCGAGCAACGAGTTCGGCGCCGATGCCAGCAGGATCGCCAAGGGTCAGCGCGACAACGGCTAGGTTCTGCTTCATATCGTCTCCATGAGTAGGTTGTCTCGTTGTAGGTAGCCTGTCTTCAGGCGTTTTCTCGGTATCTGGCGCTAAAAACCCTATGTATGTGATCAATCTTACGGACTACACTGATTCCAAACTACTGAAAAAATGGCAATAGTTGATTGCAAAAATGGAATCAAGTACTTTCTCGCCAACTCCACCTGCGCAGCTGCTAAACCGCCTTCGAATGCGTCAATTGGTATTGCTTTTGACGATCGCGGAGCAGGGGACTCTGCGTGGAGCCGCAGCTGAGCTTGGCATGACACAGCCAGCCGCCACCAAGATGTTGCATGAACTCGAAACGGCCATGGGTCACCCACTGTTTGTACGGATGGGGCGCCGGCTGAAGATGACGGAGGTCGGTAAGTGCGTGACCTCCTACTTTCGCGGTGTTCGAGGAACATTAGAGGCCATGGCTGCTGAAGTGCGAGAGATTCAACGCGGTGGACCGCTATTGCTGCGGGTGGGAAGCATCATGGCCGCATCCCCAGAGCATTTGACGAATGCCATACTGAAAATCAAAGAAGAGTATCCGCGGCTTTCCATAATAATAGAAGTCGGAACAAGTAATAAATTGATGGAGTATTTAAATGATGGATTAATTGACTTGGCGATTGGTAGGTTGCCAATAGATGACCACTCTAACTGCATATTTCAACCGATGGCAGCAGAAGAGCTCAGTATAGTGGTAGGTCCTCACCATCCACTTGCAGAATTTTCGAATATTAGTTTTCATAGTTTGCTCGGGTACCCCTGGGTTCTGCAGCCGAAGGGAAGTCCCATGCGCGATGTCGTCGAGCAGGAATTTAGTGCTAATCATTCAGCGTTACCGTCGCCATTGATTGAGACACCATCGGTTTTGACAACAACAAACCTCATAAAAAAGTCAAATTTAGTTGCTGTGATTTCCAAGACTATTGCGGAACAATATGAATCTGCAGGAATTCTTAGAATTATTCCATACAGAATGAAACACGAATTGGCATTGTTTGGAACGATAATTAAAAGAGACAGGCCGGTCAGTATTTCTGCAGCTAGGTTTATAGATTTACTCCAGATGCAAAAAAATCAGTTTGACAGCAATGTATAATAAATTAGTTAAGATCATTGAAAATTTTTGTGTACGGCGAGGTAAATTTTTCGGAGAGGTCTTTTGTCATATTTTATTTTCAGAATATATTCTATGTAAATTCTATTTATGCATGGCTCTTAGTAATGCTCTTTACATCGATAGTAGGTGCCTCTATCGAAAACAAATCAGAAACACTCAGTTTTTAAGCTGAAGCATAAAATCACCGCAGACTGATTGATAACCAATTTTCGCTCAACGATAGGATGATCTACTGAGCTTTCCTTAAATATTTTAAGTTGATTTCTTGCTTCGTACATGTGGTAATATTTTCCGCAAATGGAAAAACTGGGAAAATTTAATCTATTCTTTTTTGTTATCTATTCTTCTTATCGAATCTTGAAAATTTTTAAAACTGCACTTCACCATATTAGATTTTTAATAGATTTAATGTTATTTAGTATATTATTACTCTAGGCAGACTTTCTACTTCAAGGTATTAAATGCCTTAACAGTCGAAATATTTCTAAGATTGGTTAAATAGATCTTTCAATAGTATTTTCAAGAGCCCATAAAAATGGCGTGAGCCACTCTAAACGGAACTAAAAGAATGTGTTGGTGTATAGAAGTCTATCGACTGCTGCTAGACGAAATCACAGTATCTCTATGATGCTGTGCTGCTTCGTTAAGCTTCGACGTCCCCCCATTTTCAGTAGCACTGGGCTTTGGAGTCCGGGGATTAATTTAACGGGTTGTGCATCAGCCTTTGGGCATAAGCTGCCGGCGTCAGTCCGCCAAGGACCTTCTTCGGCCGCTCCTCGTTGTATTCCCGGCGCCAAGCCTCGACGATCACGCGGGCATGTGCCAAGCTGGTGAACCAATGTTCGTTCAGGCATTCCTCTCTGAAGCGGCCGTTGAACGATTCGATGTAGGCGTTCTGGTTGGGCTTGCCAGGCTCGATGAGAAACAACTGAACACCCCTGGCGTGGGCCCAGTTCAGCATGGCTCGACTGCAGAACTCCTTGCCGTTGTCAGTTCGGATCGCTTTGGGCAGTCCCCTTGTGATGGCGAGTTGATCCAGGACGCGCACCAACTGGTTGCCACCCATTGCTCGCTCGGCCACGATGGCTACCGCCTCGTGGGTCGAATCATCGACTACCGTCAGGCTCTTGATGCTGCGTCCTTCTGCCGTGCGGTCAAAGACAAAATCCATCGACCACACTTGGTTGGCTGTTACCGGACGCTGTAGCGGGTGGCGATCAGCCTGCGGGATCTTCTTGCGCTTGCGTTTCCTTACTTGCAAACCAGCCTCGGCATACAAGCGCTCCACCCGTTTGTGGTTGACGATCTCACCAGCTTGCCTGAGCTTGAGATAGATCATGCCGGCGCCGTAACGGCGATGGCGTTGTGCCAGAGCGATGATCTTGTCCTTCAAGGCACCGTTTCGGTCTTCAGCGGGCTTGTAACGGTAGGCGCTGGCGCTCATGCCGATCACGAGCAGTGAGCGGCGTTCGCTGAGCCCGCAGCCCATCATGTGGCGCACCAGCTCGCGCCGTGCAGGTGCGCTCACCACTTTTTTCTCAAGGCTTCTTTCGTCACCTCGTTCTCCAGCATGGACTCGGCCAGC
Source organism: Comamonas thiooxydans (assembly GCF_002157685.2). NCBI lineage: Bacteria > Pseudomonadati > Pseudomonadota > Betaproteobacteria > Burkholderiales > Comamonadaceae > Comamonas > Comamonas thiooxydans. Next base: position 2,981,163 of record NZ_AP026738.1, on the reverse strand, counting down.
AGCCGCTTAAGACGTGCATTTTCAAGCTCTAGCTCCTTGAGCCGTTTCGCGTCCGAGACGCTCATGCCGCCGAACTTGTTACGCCAGAGGTAGTAACTAGCCTCAGAGAAACCGTGCCGACGGCACAGCTCTGCCACTGGCAGTCCAGACTCCGCTTCTCGCAGGAAGCCAATGATCTGTTCTTCTGTAAATCTCTTTTTCACGTCCAATCTCCTGTCTTCGGGATTGGACTCCAGAGTCAGACGCTACTCAAATCCGGGGGGACGTCGGCTTTACTGGTGCTTTTGATCTGATTGATCACACCGATCGAGATTAGCCAACTGTCAACACTGTTTGACGAGTGCATATCTAGCGTTTATTCTCATGCCTCTGAACGCCCTTGGGCACACATAGATGGCTGAGTGTTGATTTCCACCCAGTATTGACCCACTAGCCCCCGGTGGGGGTGCGGACAAAAACTTGGACTACCAGGAGGTAGTTCATGTACTCATACGCAGACAGGATTCGTGCAGTTGAGCTTTACATCAAGCTTGGCTTGCGTGTCAGAGCCACGATTCGCCAGTTGGGGTACCCAACCAAGAACGCATTGAAAGGCTGGTATCAGCACTACCTGAAGCATCAGGATTTGCCAGCAAGCCAAGCTCCAAGAGCACCGAAATATTCGCTGCAGCAAAGGCAGGTGGCTATTGCTCATTACCTCGCCCATGATCGCTGTATTGCTGCAACGATGAGGGCCGATCCCAAAACGCCGAGCTTAGAGGTGAGAGCGGGAAATGCAACCTCCTAAAAAAGCGCGCCAAGATACTCTGGAAAGGTTAAAAGCTAACTCACGTCCAGGAACCACAAGAAGGAGATGCTCAATGCGCCTGAAATCGATAAAGCGCCTGCGGATTCTTGACAAGTAGGTGTTCAAGAAGATTGGAGCTGTTAGCTATTTCAGACAGTGCATCAACTAGTACTCCATCGTCGGGAATGTGCGTGTGATTGGGGTGGGGCCAGTCTGTCCCCCAAACACAGCGCTCTGGAAAGCGCTCTACAAGTATGCGTGCCAGTGCTATTCCGTTGCGGTAGCGTTGCTGCGGAGGTGCATTGGCATCAATACGGTCAATTCCACTTACTTTCACATAGAACTGGCTATTGTCTAGCAGTTTGAGAAGTGCTTGAAAATCAGCATGGCTAGCCCCGCGCGTAGCGTCCACGCGTCCCATATGATCAATCACTACCGGTACATGGCTGCGCTGCAGGGGCTCGGCAAGTTCATGAATCAGTTCGCTTTCAAAATGCACCTGCAAATGCATCCCCACAGCGGCAAGGCGTGGCGTAAGCGCTAAGACTTTGTCGACGGTAACCCCCCCGTCGATATGTCTCATGAAGTTAAAGCGCACGCCGCGAAAGCCCACCTGTGCGAGGCGTTGAAGCTCGGTGTCGGGGATGTCTGGATCAACCAGTGCAACACCGAGGTAACGCCCCCCTCCAGCAGCAATTGCATCCTCAACAACCCGGTTGTCCGTGCCGTGTGTGATCGACTGAACGATGACACAACGTTCGATGCCCATTTGACGATGCAAGGCAAACAACGTCTCCTTAGGCGCCTCAACTGGAGTAGCCCGACGCTGGGGGTTGTAGGGGAATCGGGCAACAGGTCCTAAAACATGGACATGGCTATCGCATGCCTGTGGGGGCAGGCGCAACTTTGGTGCCGTCGGGTGTTCCAGGTAGGTACGTACAGGGAGAGCAAAGTCGGAGGTCAGGGCAGACATACAGGTCAATGGTGAGTTGAGCAGGGGGGGAGCGCTTAGGCGTCAATTGGTACACCATGAAGCTTTGAACCTCGGTAGTGTTAGGCCATTAGCGAGCTCATAGGGCAGGCATGTAGGCGGCTCCAAGCACTACCCCATTGGAGGAGCAGCGATCGAGCTTGCGACGGCTGGCTCGCTCTGGTTGAGGGTGCTTGCGTGCTTCAATGCGAGATGTTGAGTGCCACCAGGAAGCGAGACACCATGTTGTAGGCCGCTACTGTCGCCACAAGTTCAACCACCGTCTGAGGATCGTGGAGTGCGTTGATGCGCTCCATCAATTCTTCTGGCACTTTGACATCGCGTGTCATGCGGTCGGTGAGTTCCAGTAGCAACAGCTCTTGCTCAGTGAAGACTCCTTCTGGAGTCGTACTTTTGAGCGCGTCAATCTTGTACTGCGGAAAGCCGGCTTTGAGTGCGTGGGGGATATGTGCGTCGAACTCGAAGGCTGCATCGTTCAAAACGGCAACTCGAAGAATGATCATCTCGCGCAGGTCTGCCGCAATCCCTGTTCGATTGCGCACGGCGGTCAACATAGCCTCCCATCCCGCAGCAATCGGTGCGCTGTTGAGCAATGCCTGATACAGCAGTGATATGCGGCCACGTTCGGACTGTATGCGTGCTTCTACCTCAGCTAGTTCAGGTTTCGAGCCTGGTACCACCAGGGGCACGCGAATATGAGAGGTTGTCATTGATCTGCCTTGATGTTGCGGGACTTGATGATGGCGCCCCATTTATCCGTATCCGCCTTCAGCAGAGCGGCTAGTTCCTGGGAGGTAGAAGATTTCGGTTCTGCGCCCCCTTGCAACAACCTAGCACTGACATCTGGATTCGCGATCGCGGCACGCACCGCTTTGTTCAGTTGCTCGACGACGGCGGGAGAGGTCTTTGCGGACACGAACAAGGCATACCAGTTATTGGTGTCGACAGCCTTGATACCTTGTTCTTCGAACGTTTTCACGTTTGGAAGCGAAGGATGTCGCTTCTGTGCTGCTAGCCCGATGGCTTTCAGACGTCCCCCTTGGACGTGGGGCATGATGGCTGCGACGTCTGCAAAAACGCCCTTTACCTGTCCACCCATGATGTCGGTCATCGCTGGTGCCATTCCTTTGTAAGGGACATGCAGGAACTTCGCCCCTGTGGACTCTTCCAACTGGATAAGAGCCAGGTGAGGGATGCTGCCGGATCCTGAGGAAGCCATGGGTGTTGACTCCTTAATGCCCTTCGCATTTTTTACGAACTCCGCTGCATCCTTTGCGGGGTCCTTAGAGCTGACCACCAACACTTCTACGTTGTTTGCCACTAGGGAAACTGGTGCAAAGTCGCGCTGTGTGTTGTAGGGCGCCTTTTCCTGCAATGACGGGTTGATTGCTGCGGCCCCCACACTGGTGATCCATATAGATGTCCCATCGGCTTCTCCTCGCAGAGTCTCCATTGCGCCTAATGCACCATTTGCACCAGGCTTGTTCTCCACGATCACTGAGCGTTTGAGTTCGCGTCCTAGCTGATCAGCCAGGGTACGCGCAACAAAATCGACAGGACCCCCTGCGCTGAAAGAGGTGATGATGCGCACGGGTTTTCCACTGGACTGCGCATAACTGATAGGTGCCAGCGAGAGCGCTGCCGCCGCGATGAGGATGTGTCTTTTGTTCACGAATATGTCTCCTTGCACTGGCATTGCTCAGTCGCAGCGAGCAGTCATGCCACCATCCACGACCAGTTCCGTTCCTGTAATGAACTGTGCTTCGTCACTAGCGAGATAGAGTGCAGCACTTGCCGTATCGCGACCGTCACCCATGAAGCCAAGAGGAATACGCTTGACACGTGATGCCAGCAAAGACTCCACATCGCCTCCCGTGCGCTGCTTGGCTAGGCGCACCTCAACCATAGGGGTGTGCAACTGACCTGGGACTACCGTATTCACGCGGATCCCATCCGGAGCATGCTGAACGGCAACTACGCGAGAAAGATGGATCACGCCGGCTTTGCTTGCGGCGTAAGCAACCTGAGCGCTGCCAGTCCAGCGAAGGCCTGATGTGGACGCCACATTGACAATGGCGCCGCGTTTGTGCTCCACCATGTGTGGCAGCACATATTTGCAGGTCAGGAAGACGCTTTTGAGGTTGATGTCAATCTGACTGTCCCAGGCTTCCTCGCTCAACTGCACTGGCCCTCCTGCAGCGGAGCCGCCTACGTTGTTGATCAAGATGTCCGGGGCACCATAAGTCGACAGACATGCTTCGACCATGGCTTGTACGCTTGCAGAACTGGTCACATCACAGATGCAGGTCGTGATGGAAGAGGCTGCATCGCCCGCTAGAGATAGCGTTTCATTCAATCGATCCTGGTCGCGATCGACAGCCAGTACTTTGGCGCCTTCCTCGGCGAGGCGAACGGCCATTGCACGACCGTTGCCCCAGCCTGCTCCGACGCAACCGGCGCCCGTTACGATGGCGATTTTGGATTCGAACCTTCTCATGCTTGCTCCTGTCATTGAATTAGCTGAGCAACCGTTGTTGCGGATGCTGCATGGAAATCAGTTTGCGCTTTCGAGTGGGTAAGTTAAACTCGATAGCTCCTATATCAGCTATGTCTATTTCCTATGGATCTGCGGCAGCTTGAATACTTCGTCGCTGTTGCTGAGCAAGGTAGTTTCAGCCGTGCCGCAGCGACCCTCAACCTTGCGCAACCCAGTGTCAGTCGGCAGATAGCCTTGCTGGAAGAGGAGCTTGGACAACGTTTGTTGGAACGCACCGGGAGGGGGGTCACTGCGACAGCTGCCGGTCATGCGCTGCTCGCTCATGCGCGCGTCATGCTCAATGCGGCCAGCCAAGCACTGTCGGACCTTAAGGAGATGCATTCAGAACCCGTTGGACGAATCGTCGTTGGCTTGCCTAATCGAGTGGCCATGGGCTTGGGGGTCCCCCTGATTCGGGAATTTCGGCGTCGTTTGCCGAATGCATTGTTGTCCGTAGTCGAGGGGCTTAGTCTTTCGCTGCGCGAAGGCTTAATAGCAGGTCGTATCGATCTGGGTTTGCTATTTGATCCAGCACCCACGCCGCTGCTGTCGTATGAACCGTTGATGCGCGAGCGGATGGTGCTTGTTGCGCCGAAAGGCTACCGATTACCGAGGCAAGTTAGCCTTGAGGTGTTGGCCGACTTCCCGTTGGTGCTGCCAGGGTCGCACAACCCGATCCGGAGTCTGGTGGATTCGGTGCTTCTGCCCCACCGCATCGTGCTGAACGTCGTTGCGGAGGTTGGGGCAGTGCATACCGCATTGGCGGTGGTGGAGGACGGCCTAGCTTGTTCTATTCTTCCAGACAGTGCCCTGTGCTTGAGCAGTAGAAGGTCAGAGATCCAAGCAACTCCGATTGGACCGCCAGCCATTCACAATCTCTTAGTCCTCGCAATGCCGCGTGCTCGGCCCGCAACACGTCTGGTCGCAGAGACTGCCAAACTGCTGCGAGAGTTGGATTTCCGTAACGGGGCACGCTCACTTTGAGCCATACGCGCTTGCTCACATTCACAACTGAATGGTGAACATGGTCCGAATGGTGTTGGTGAAATGAGGGCGCACGCGATCACTCCAGGAAGTTTGGCGGACCGCTAGCCATTCGGGTGAAGCCAGAGCTTGTTCGTCGACTAGGTCGTAGCATGCGAAAGACCGGGGTCCTTCGTCATGGTTCCAGAATCTCTGTGCCTGCACGCATCCAGGAGTCCGAGAAAGACCCGGGAGATGTTCCATTACATACCATCTCTGAAGCTCCAACTCCCAGCCCGTTTCAGGCGTCGTTTCCACAACGTAGTGAAACGACGCCTGTCTTACCAAGCTAGCTCCGGTCAAGCTATCCATCAAAGTCATGCGACTGGCAGATAGGCTTATGCCGGGCATGGATGGGCATGTCAGAGTATCCAATGTTTGCTTCGCGAGAGACAAACGGTGGGGCAGAGCAAGATAAACATAAGCAGTTTGGGAATGCTCTACCCAGGCCTTGCGCACGATTGAGCCCCGCAACTCTGCATTGAGGGGATTGGCCATCACGTGCAGTTCGAGGCCGGAAATCATGGATTGCTGCGCGCCCTTCATGCGCAGCAAAATCATGTCTGTGGGGAGGAATTCACTGGACATATGTTCACGGAGGGGACTTACGGAGCGATGAAGGATTGAGGCTTCAGTCGATAGTGACTTTGCCAGCGATCACCACCTTACGCCAGCGTGCCTCCTCGGCGCGCATGAACTGGGTCATTTGCTCCGGCGTATTTACCGCTACCGTCAACCCTTCGCGAGCAAGGCGCTCGCGATAAGCGCTTGTTTCTGCAACTTTGCGTAGAGCTGCATTAATCTTCGAAATGACTGGTGCTGGCGTTCCCGCAGGTGCAAACGCTGCGTACCAGACATCGGCCTCATACCCTGGCAGGGTCTCTGCAATTGCTGGAACCCCTTTGTAGGCTTCGCTGCGTTTTGGAGAGGTTATGCCGAGCGGTCGCATTGTGCCGCTAGCAACCATTTTTGCCACTCCACCCGCCGTACCGAACAAAAGGTCGACTTGACCGCCAATCAGGTCGGTGTAAGCAGGGCCAGCTCCTCGGTAAGGCACATGCGTGATATCCACGTCAGCCATGGTCTTGAACAGTTCGCCAGCCAAGTGGACGGCAGATCCGTTGCCCGACGATGCATACGTCAGCCTTCCGGGGGCTGCTTTCGCGGCAGCAATGACGTCAGCGACGCTTTTGAAGCGGCTGTTGGGGGGGGTGACCAGGACGTTAGGCCCGCTGCAGACCCGTGCCACTTCAGTGAAGTCCTTTTGCGTCTTGTAGGGGAGCTTCTTGACCAGAGAGTCGTTGATCGCAATAGCTGAGGTCGTAAGAAGCAACGTGTAGCCGTCGGCAGGCGATTTGGCCACGATGTCTGTGCCTATGATGGTGCCGCCACCGGGCTTGTTGTCAATGATCAAGGCTTTTCCAAGTTCCCGCTGCATTCCTTCCAGCAAAGCCCGCCCGATGACATCGGTGCCCCCGCCCGGGGCGAACGGCACGATCACACGTATGGTGCGTGTCGGGAAGTTGTCGGCAGACCAGGCTTCCAAGCTTATAAGTGACGAAGCCGAGGCAAGAGCTGTACCGGTCCGCAGAACCTGGCGACGTGTGAAAACAGAGTGCGACATTTATGAGTTCCTGGCTGCTAGTTAGAAGTCAATTCGAATCTCAGCTTCCTTGACCGCTTTGCCGATTTTCAGCAAGTCTTCTGCGATCAGCTGCCGAAATTGCGAGGGGCTGGACTTTGTAGGCACAAATGACAGCTCGGCAAATTTGGTCTTTAAGGACGGTGCTTCGACGGCCTTGGCGATCTCTGCATTCAGTCTGTTGGTAACTTCGACTGGCATGTTGGCTGGGCCCCATACGCCATACCAAGACAACAACTCGAATCCCGGGACAGTGCTTTCAGCTAGCGCCGGAACGTCTGGCAGTGATGGAGCTCGCGTTTTGCTAGTCACCGCCAGCGGCCGCAGGCGGCCAGCCTGAACAAAGGGTGTGACCCCGGGCATAGGCGAGATCGCGGCGGAGACATGGCCACCAACCACGTCAGTCAATTGAGGCACAGCGCCCTTGTAAGGAACGATCTCCATTTGCAGACCAAGTGCTCGGTTGAGCATTTCTTCACTCAAGTGACTGGTCGTACCTAAGCCTGAAGTTGCCCAAGTGAATTTCCCAGGGTTGGCTTTGGCCAATTTGATGAATTCTTCGATCGTTTTGGCTTGAACCCCGTTGTTTACGGCAACGATTAGCGGCACGTACCCTATCTGCGCCACAGGAGTGAAGTCTCGCTGCGGGTCGTAGGTCTTCTTGGCAACTACGAGCGGCAGGTATGCCTGGCTGGAGGCGTTGAACAGCAAAGTGTAGCCATCGGCCTTCGCGTTCTTCACATGCATGGAACCAAGGAGGCCAGAAGCGCCTGGTGTGTTTTCAATGACGATCGGCTGACCGAGTTGGCGCTGCAACTGGTCAGCTACCAGTCTGCCAACGGTATCGATGGATCCTCCTGGAGTGTAGGGAATCACCATACGGATGGTCTTGCTCGGATAGTCTTGCGCACTAGCTATCGCGCTAATTCCAAACAAGGCGCTTGTTAGAGCAAGTCTCAGGGCGAGCGAGGTATTTGCTTTGTTCATGCTTGTCTCCCGTTATGGCTTCTTATTTCGTGATCACGTCTGCCTTGACAAGCTTGGACCAACGGGCAATCTCAGTTCGAACAAATGCTTCGTATTCGGTTGGAGTGCCCGTTTGGGCCACCATGCCTTCATGAACCAACTTCGATTTAAAGAAGTCGCTCTGAGCCGCTTTACGGGTCGCGGCATTGAGTTGTTCAATGATGGCGGCAGGCGTGCCGGCGGGAGCATGCAGGCCGTACCAACCCTCCGATACATATCCTGCGACACCGGCTTCAGCCATGGTGGGTACATTCGGGTAGGCGCTCGAGCGAGTCGCCGAAGTCACCGCTAGCGCTCTTAGTTTTCCGCTGTCAATGAATGGACCAACAGAACCCGATGTGCCGAACAGGATGTCGGTCTGCCCGCCCAGCAAATCAGTGAGGGCAGGGGAGGATCCTTTGTAGGTGATGTGCTGAATCTGTAGCTTAGCCAGATCCGCAAAAAGAGCTGCAGCGAGGTGAGACGAAGTCCCGTTACCAGGCGATGCGTATGTCAGCTGGTTGGGCTTTGCTTTGGCTGCCGCAATGATCTCCTTGACTGTCTTGTACGGGCTACTTGCGCGCACGACCAGTACATTTGGGGAGCGCACCACCATGGACACCGGCGTGAAAGCTTTTTCTGTAGCGTAAGGAAGCTTTTCCATAAGACTCGGGTTGACCGAGTGCGCTATAGAGGACACGAGTAGCGTGTAGCCGTCCGGAGCACTCTTGGCAACCATTTCCGAGCCGATGATGGTGCCTGCTCCAGGTTTGTTTTCAACGATGACCGATTGCCCGAGTTCTTGTGACATTCCGACTGCGAGCGTTCGCGCGATCAGATCTGCCCCACCTCCGGGTGCGAATGGAACCACTAACTTAACTGGTTTGTCAGGGAACGCTGCCTGGGCCGCGTTGAGACCAATGGCCAGGGTGGCCGCAAACATAGTGGCCGCCTTGAGGGACGTTCTAATAGTGCGTTGGAAGGAATGTTTCATTGATGTCTCCGGTAATTTTTATGTCTATCAAAACCCCTGCAGCTGACTCTTGCGTGGTCTTGTCTTGCTGCAGGGAGGTCGAACTGTGCTGATTCCTACAAGGCGTGGCAGGCCATGCGCCCATACCATGCTCGGTTTCAGTGGGCACGCGGTGTTTACGCTCCCTTTTGGTAGGCGCGCTATCGAAATAGAAACAACGCAAAGAAGCGGATTGCTGTCGGTCTGGGCGAGCGCTGTGGCAGGGCTCGCTTACTTCTGATAGATGCGATGAGCAAAAGCAGCGATGGCATCGGCCATGGCACGTGGCTGCTCTGGTGCCATTGCGTGACCGGCGTCACTAATCACCTGCTCAGTGACACGCTCGCCAAGGTAGAGTTTCATTACCTTCGGAATCACTACCGCATCGTGCTCGGCCTGTAGATCCAGGATGGGCACATGGGTACCAGCAGAGAAATAGTCATCGACAGGGGTGCTGCGTCGAGCATGGCTTTGAGCCTCGTGAGTCTCAGTGTTCCAGCCGTCTAGCCAGACGCGTGGATCGTGACCAGGGGCAAAGAAGGCTCGGCGCAGGCAGTCCAGCCGCTGTTCCTCTGACAGGCTAAAGTCACTTGCTCCATCTATGGCGTCGCGCAGACGGCTGTATGGCATTTCGCTCGACTCAGGCGGAAGCTTGCCCGCAGATGCAGCAGCCATGATGACGCCGCATACCAAGTCGGGTCGATCAGCGGCCAGCATGCGAGCGGGTTGGCTGCCCCAGGCATGACCCACTATGAGGATAGGGCCGGTGCGTTCCTGATCTAAGACAGCGGCCACATCGGCGGCAAAGTCATGCAAGCTGAGGCCCTGCATGGGACCATGGCTGTGCCCGATACCGCGCGGCTCTGGGCGAATTACGCGGAAGCCGTCTTGCTGCAGGTAGTCCGCCACGACGTCGTAATCGCGACCTGATCGAGCCAAGGAAGGAAGAATGCAAATGATTCGACCAGTGCCTTGATCGGCATATTCGATATGAACTTCCGTATTGCTCTTTGGTGGGAGGTACCGAACAAGTCGGCGTGATGTCTCTTTAGTTGTGTTAGTCATAGAACCAGTCTCTTACGCCACTGGCACTGCAAAAAGCCTCTAGCGGCTATATCAGCTATGCCTTTTGGCTATTTCACTGAGCATCGGCGGCACTTTGGGACTTAGTACGGCGGAGGCTTTCATTGCTTGGGGTCGCCTCAGAAAACGGAAAATAAAGCACGCTAAGCCGGTTGCAACGGTCGTAGCGGCCTGAACTTGCCCGCGCCGATCTTGGCGCTGCTGCGCCAGAGGTAATCGCCGGTCAGGTTGATGTGTTCCCAGCCGAGCGGCGACAGGTATTGCAATAGCGCGTCATCGACAGCATGCCCGTTGCCACGCAACGCATGTGCTGCGCGCTCCAGATAGACCGTGTTCCACAACACGACGGCCGCCGTCACCAGGTTGAGGCCGCTGGCCCGGTAGCGCTGCTGCTCGAAGCTGCGGTCGCGGATTTCGCCCAGACGGTTGAAGAATACGGCGCGGGCCAGCGCGTTGCGCGCTTCGCCCTTGTTCAGTCCAGCGTGGACGCGGCGGCGCAGCTCCACGCTTTGCAACCAGTCCAGGATGAACAGCGTGCGTTCGATGCGCCCCAGCTCGCGCAGGGCGATGGCTAAGCCGTTCTGGCGCGGATAGCTGCCGAGTTTCCGAAGCATCAGCGAGGCTGTCACCGTGCCCTGCTTGATCGAGGTCGCCAGCCGCAGAATTTCATCCCAGTGGGCACGAATAGCCTTGATGTTCAGCCTGTCGCTGCTAATCATCGGTTTGAGCGCGTCATAGGCGGTATCCCCCTTGGGGATGAACAGCTTGGTGTCGCCCAGGTCACGGATGCGCGGCGCAAAGCGGAAGCCCAGGAGATGCATCAGGGCAAAGACGTGATCGGTGAAGCCTGCCGTGTCGGTGTAGTGTTCCTCGATGCGCAGGTCGGACTCGTGGTACAGCAGGCCGTCAAGTACATAGGTCGAGTCGCGCACGCCGACATTGACCACCTTGGTGTGGAACGGCGCGTACTGGTCGGATATATGGGTGTAGAAGGTTCGCCCAGGGCTGCTGCCATATTTCGGGTTGATGTGACCGGTACTCTCGGCCTTGCTCCCGGTTCGGAAGTTCTGGCCGTCCGACGATGACGTGGTGCCGTCGCCCCAGTGTTCGGCGAAGGGATGCCGGAATTGGGCGTTCACCAACTCGGCCAGCGCTGTCGAATAGGTTTCGTCGCGGGTATGCCAGGCTTGTAGCCAGGCGAGCTTGGCGTAGGTCGTGCCGGGGCAGGACTCGGCCATCTTGGTCAGGCCCAGGTTGATCGCGTCGGCCAGGATGGTGGTCAACAGCAGATTTTTGTCCTTGGCCAGATCGCCCGATTTCAGGTGCGTGAAGTGGCGGGTGAAGCCCGTCCACTCATCGACTTCGAGCAGCAGTTCGGTGATCTTGACGTGTGGCAGGATCATGGCTGTCTGGTCGATCAGCGCCTGCGCGGTGTCGGGTACCGCCGCATCCAGCGGCGTGATCTTCAGGCCCGACTCGGTGATGATCGCATTCGGCAGGTCGTTGGCCGCTGCCATGCGGTTGACCGTGGCAAGCTGCGCTTCAAGCAGCGTCAGGCGGTCGTGCAGGTACTGGTCGCCGTCAGTGGCCACGGCCAGCGGCAATGCGCTGGACTGCTTGAGGCTGGCGAACTTCGCGGGCGGCACCAGGTAGTCCTCGAAGTCCTTGAACTGGCGCGATCCCTGCACCCAGATGTCGCCCGAGCGCAGCGAGTTCTTCAGCTCGGACAGCGCGCACAGCTCGTAGTAGCGCCGGTCGATACCCGCGTCAGTCATCACCAGCTTCTGCCAGCGCGGCTTGATGAAGTCGGTCGGGGCATCGGCAGGCACTTTGCGGGCGTTGTCGGTGTTCATGCCACGCAGTACCTCGATGGCATCGAGCACGTTCTTGGCGGCGGGTGCGGCCCGCAGCTTGAGCACGGCAAGGAATTCCGGCGCGTAGCGGCGCAAGGTGGCGTAACTTTCGCCGATGCGGTGCAGGAAATCGAAGTCATCGGGCTGAGCGAGCTTCTGCGCCTCGGTGACGCTTTCGGCGAAGGCATCCCAGGACATGACGGCCTCGATGGCGGCGAACGGATCGCGGCCAGCTTGCTTGGCCTCGATCAGCGCCTGGCCGATGCGCCCGAACAGCCGCACCTTGGCGTTGATCGCCTTGCCGGATGCCTGAAACTGCTGCTGATGCTTGTTCTTGGCGGCGTTGAACAGCTTGCCCAGGATGCGGTCGTGCAAGTCGATGATTTCGTCGGTGACCGTGGCCATGCCCTCGATGGCCAGCGCCACGAGGGTGGCGCAGCGCCGTTGCGGCTCGAACTTGGCTAAGTCGGCGGGCGTCATCTGGCCACCCTCACGGGCGATCTTGAGCAGGCGGTTCTGGTGCACCGACCGCTCGATACCGGAAGGCAGATCGAGCGCCTGCCACGCCTTGAGGCGTTCGATGTGTTCCAGCATGTGCCGCGAGTTCGGTTTAACCGGCGACTGGCGCAGCCAGGCCAGCCAGGTCGTTTTGCCGTTGTCCCGGCGCCTGAGCAGATCGTCGAGGCGGCGGCGATGCGTGTCCGACAGTGGTTCGGCCAAGGCATCATAGATGCGCCGGTTGGCGCGAGTGATGGCCTCGGCGCTAGCGCGCTCGATGGCGTTGAGCGCGGGCAGGATGATCGACTGTCGCCGCAGATGCTCAACCAAGGTGCTAGCCAGCACGATGCCTTTGTCGGTTTGCATGGCCAGGTCGGTCAGCGTGTGCACGGCCTGCCGGTAGTGGCTCATGGTGAACGGCTGGAAGCCAAACACCGTTTGCAGCTCGACCAGGTGCTCGCGCCGGGTCTGCTCCCGCTGTCCGTAGTCGTCCCAGCTTTCGACGCCGACCTTGAGCTGGTCGGCGACCAGTTTCAGTAGGGGCAAAGACGGCGCCTGATCGACACCAAGGAAGATTCCGGGAAAGCGCAGGTAGCAGAGCTGCACGGCAAAGCCCAAGCGATTCGCAGGCCCGCGCCGCTGGCGGATGATGGAGAGATCGGTATCGCTGAACGTGTAATGTCGAATTAGGTCGTCCTTGGTGTCCGGCAACGCCAACAGGCTTTCGCGCTCGGCGGCGGACAGTATGGAACGACGAGGCATATTTATTGATCCAATTTCAAGTATTGATACAGGGTCTCCCGGCTGACACCAAATTCACGGGCCAGCTTCGCTTTTTGCTCGCCCGCCGTGACGCGCCGTTTCAGTTCAGCAATCTGTTCACCGCTCAGAGACTTCTTTCGGCCTCGGTAGGCTCCGCGTTGCTTAGCGAGCGCGATGCCTTCGCGCTGCCGCTCACGGATCAAGGCCCGCTCGAATTCGGCGAATGCCCCCATGACCGACAGCATCAGGTTCGCCATCGGTGAATCCTCGCCGGTGAAGGTCAGGCTTTCCTTGACGAACTCGATGCGCACGCCGCGCTTGGTCAGCTTTTGTACGAGGCGGCGCAAGTCATCGAGGTTGCGCGCCAAGCGATCCATGCTGTGAACCACCACGGTGTCGCCTTCGCGCACGAAGGCCAGCAGCGAATCAAGCTCGGGCCGCTGGGTGTCCTTGCCCGACGCCTTGTCGGTGAACACCCTGCCGACTTCGACATGCTCCAGTTGCCGCTCCGGGTTCTGGTCGAAGCTGCTGACCCGGACGTAGCCGATGCGTTGACCCTGCAAGATACCTCCAAATACGAAAGTGTCAGGAAGAAATCTATGACCTTTCGCCGCAGGTGTCAAGAAACACAAAAGTTAACTCTATTCTGACGTTGCTGGGTGGCTTCTCCTGACATCAGGATAGGGTATAGCTCAGACTGACATTATTATTGTTGCGCCGCCGCAAAGAAGGTAAAATGCCTTTTCCCAAAGAATCAGCAAGCCAACTATCGGAGTTCCTACCCGTGTAAGCCTCTTTCTCGCTGCGAGCCAGCTTCAATACACACCACGCTCGCACGAGGCTGCACGTCCGATTCACTGCGTCTTGCTGGCCCTGGATTACTCGGGGTTCGTTCTCTATTCCGCTGGCCGGGAAGACGCGCTTGCGTTCGCCCCAACTGCCACCACTGGCTGGCAACCACAACGGAATAGAAGAATGATGAAATCCTTACGCCAGGACTGGCTTTCCAATGTCCGAAACGACTTACTAGCGGGCATCGTCGTCGCGCTAGCGCTCATCCCCGAGGCAATCGCCTTCTCGATCATTGCGGGCGTTGATCCGAAGGTCGGTCTTTACGCCTCATTCAGCATTGCCGCGATCATTGCCTTTGCCGGTGGTCGCCCTGGCATGGTGTCTGCGGCCACAGGTGCAATGGCGCTGCTGATGGTGACCTTGGTCAAAGACCACGGCCTGCAATATCTGCTGGCTGCCACCGTGTTGACCGGCGTACTGCAAATTCTCGCGGGGTGGCTCAAGCTGGGCGCATTGATGCGCTTTGTCTCTCGCTCGGTCATCACCGGCTTCGTCAATGCGCTGGCCATCCTGATCTTCATGGCGCAGTTGCCCGAGCTGACCAATGTGACGTGGCACGTTTATGCCATGACGGCGGCAGGTCTCGGCATCATCTACGGCTTTCCCTACATCACCAAGGCCGTGCCGTCGCCGCTGGTTGCCATCGTCGTGTTGACCGGAGTGGCGATCTTCCTCGGCCTCGACATTCGCACTGTGGGCGACATGGGCAAACTGCCTGACAGTCTGCCGGTGTTCCTGCTGCCTGATGTGCCGCTGAACCTCGAAACGCTCAAGATCATCTTCCCTGTCTCGGCCACCTTGGCGGTCGTCGGCTTGCTGGAATCCATGATGACGGCTTCCATCGTCGATGACCTGACCGACTCCAACAGCAACAAGAACCGCGAATGCGTGGGTCAAGGTGTGGCAAACATTGCTACCGGCTTCCTCGGCGGCATGGCAGGTTGCGCCATGATTGGCCAGTCGGTCATCAACGTAAAATCCGGCGGTCGTGGCCGACTCTCCACGCTGGCCGCTGGCGTGTTTCTGCTGCTGATGGTGGTGTTTATCGGTGACTGGGTGGCCCGCATTCCGATGGCCGCACTGGTCGCGGTGATGATCATGGTGTCTATCGGCACCTTCAACTGGGCCTCGATCCGCAATCTGCGCGAGCACCCAAAAAGTTCCAGCATGGTGATGCTGGCCACCGTGGTAGTGACGGTTGGCACCCACGACTTGGCCAAGGGCGTGCTAATCGGAGTGCTGCTGTCGGGCTTCTTCTTCGCCCACAAGGTGGGCCAGATTCTGCGCGTCACCTCTCGCACCGAGGACGAAGGCCGCGTGCGCACCTACACCATTACCGGCCAAGTGTTCTTTGCCTCGGCGGATCGCTTCATCAATACCTTCGACTACAAGGAAGTCATCGAGAAAGTGCGCATTGACGTAAGTCGCGCCCACTTCTGGGACATCACCGCTGTTAGCGCCTTAGACAAGGTGGTCATCAAGTTCCGCCGTGAAGCCACCGAGGTCGAAGTCATCGGCTTGAACGAGGCCAGCGCCACAATGGTGGACAAGTTCGCCGTGCATGACAAAGACGGTGCCGAAGACATGCTGATGGGCCACTGAGAGGAAACAGGATCATGAAGAACGAAAACAAAGTGCTGGCCTGCGTGGATCAATCCCACTTCGCCGATTACGTGGCCGACTACGCCGCATGGGCCGCTCGCCGAATGGACGCGCCGCTGGAGTTTCTGCACGTCATCGACCGCCACCCCGAGCAGGGATCGGGCGAAGATCACAGCGGTGCCATCGGCATTGACGCCCAGGAAAATCTGCTGACCAAGCTCACCGCCGAAGACGAGGCCCGCACCAAGAATGCTCGCGAGCAAGGCCGCATCTTCCTGAACCGACTGCGCGAACGGGCCACCGCTGCCGGTGCCGCGCTGGTCGATGTTCGCCAGCGGCACGGCGAACTTGAAGCAACGCTGGCCGAACAGGAAGACGGCGTGCGCCTGCTGATACTCGGACGCCGTGGCGAAGCCGCAGAAGCCACACAGCGCGACTTGGGCCGCAATGTGGAGCGGGTGGTACGTTCGCTGCACAAACCGATCCTGACCGTGACCGAAGGCTTCAAAGAGCCGCAGCGCGTGATGATCGCCTTCGACGGCGGTGTCGTGACCCGGCGTGGCGTCGAAATGGTCGCTGGCAGCCCGCTGTTCCGAGGTTTGCCTATCATCCTGCTGATGTCGGGGAAGAAAAGCCAGGATGCACCCAAGCAGCTTGATTGGGCCAAGACCACCTTGGAATCGGCTGGCTTCGACGTCACCGCCTCACTGATCCCCGGCGATGCGGAAAGCATCATCGCCAAGACGGTCAAGGAGCAGTCCATCGACATGCTCATCATGGGCGCATTCGGTCACTCGCCGCTGCGCACTTTGATGTTCGGCAGCAAGACCGCTGACCTGCTGCGTTCCTCGACCATCCCCACGCTTCTACTGCGATAGCGAAGGAGTCGCCTCAATGGACATGGAACAGTTCCGCGCTCGACTGCTGATCGAGCAAAGGGAAACCGTTGAGGCAATCCAGCAGGCTCAACAGTCCGCCGCGCCGGTCGAGCTGGATCAATCCTGTGTCGGTAGGGTGTCGCGTATCGACGCCCTCCAACAACAGGCTCTTGCCCAAGGATTGCGGGAGCGGCTGACCATTCGCAAGCGCAAGGTCGAAGCTGCGCTGGCCCGCCTCGACTCTGGCACCTATGGGCTGTGCTGCGCCTGTCACAGTGATTTGGAGCCGGAACTGTTGAACGCCGATCCTGCTGTTGTGTTCTGCCAGGAATGCGCGACAGCGCGTCAATGACAAAGCCGTATTGATGCCCAACGGCGGAGCCGTTTTGCCTTAACGTGCTTTATTTTCCGTTTTCTGAGGCGACCCCATACAGGTGCACCACACTGGTAAACGCGGCTTCGTAGAGGCCGCTGCCCATCGCCACGCCCATGAACGCCCACGCCACGAAGATATGCAGTGTCTGCGTGGCCTGGCTCAACATCAGCAAGCCACAGGCAAAAACCAGATTGCTGGCGAGAAGCACCGACCTTCCGCCAAAGCGATCAATCAGTCGGCCCGCGATGGGGCCTACCGCCGCAGCCACCAGCAAGGCTGCCGAGAAAGCGCCGAACACCAGAGAGTACGAGGTGCTTGTCGACTGACTGATTGGCCTGGCCAGCACCGCGAGCAAGTAGTACGACGAGGCCCAGGACAGGGTCTGGGCAATCCCGAGCATGACTGTGACTTGCGTGCGGCTCAGTGCCATCTGTATCGTTTAAATGCTGCGTTGGTTGACCCGTTTGGACAGTTCTTCGGCACTTTCACGGCGCTCGCTGTAGCGATCCACCAGGTAGTCCGAACAGTCTCGCGTCAGCAGCGTGAACTTGACCAACTCTTCCATCACGTCCACCACCCGTTCGTAATACGAAGAGGGCTTCATCCGGCCAGTCTCGTCGAACTCGGAAAATGCCTTGGCAACGGACGACTGATTCGGGACGGTGATCATGCGCATCCAGCGACCCAGCACCCGCATCTGGTTGACCGCATTGAAGGACTGCGAACCACCCGAGACTTGCATCACCGCCAATGTCTTGCCTTGCGTCGGTCGCACGGCACCAGCGGACAAAGGAATCCAGTCTATCTGCGCTTTGAGGATGCTGCTCATGGCACCATGACGCTCTGGAGAGGTCCAGACCATCCCCTCGGCCCACACAGCCAGCTCACGCAGTTGCTTGACCTTCGGGTGATCGTCGGGGGCACCATCGGGCTGCGGCAGGCCACGCGGATCGAAGATCCTGGTCTCGGCACCCATCTTGCGCAGCAGGCGCGCCGCCTCTTCGGTCAGCAGTCGGCTGTAGGAACGGTCACGAACCGAGCCATACAGCAGCAGAATGCGAGGCGCATGCGTCGCGCGCTGTGCGGGTAAAAGGCCTTCCAGGCTGGGCTTTTCAAAGACTTGTTCGTCGAGGTTCGGTAGATCAGAGATTGCCAATTCGATTTCCTTTCGAGTCAATGACGGCTTCCCCGTCTTCTTTGGAGAATGCGGCCTGCTGAGGCTTTGACAGGATGTCCAGCACGGCCTCCGAGGGACGGCACAAGCGGGTTCCCAGAGGGGTGACCACTATCGGGCGATTGATCAGGATGGGGTGCTGGAGCATGAAGTCAATCAATTGCTCGTCCGTCCATTTGGGCGCACCCAAGCCAAGCTCGTCATACGGCGTACCTTTTTGGCGCAACAGATCGCGCGCTGGCATGCCCATGGCCTGGATCAGGCCCGCCAGCGTGGCGCGATCAGGAGGCGTCTTGAGGTATTCAATGACCGTGGGCTCTTCCCCGCTGTTGCAGATCAGGGCCAGAACATTGCGAGAGGTACCGCAAGCAGGGTTGTGGTAGATCGTGATGTCGCTCATAGCGCTAGATTTCCGTTGCAAAGATTCAAGACGCCACGCTGAGCCGCAAGGCCAGCGCTGCAAGTGCGATGAGCAGCACGGGCATGGTCAGCACCGCACCGACTTTGAAGTAGTAGCCCCAGCCAATGGTTGCGCCTTTCTTGGCGAGCACATGCAGCCAGAGGAGCGTGGCCAGGCTGCCAATCGGCGTGATCTTGGGGCCGAGATCGCAGCCAATCACATTGGCGTAGACCATGGCTTCCTTGACCGTCCCGCTGGCCGTGGATGCGTCGATGGACAAAGCTCCGATCAAGACCGTGGGCATGTTGTTCATGATGGAAGACAGCACCGCAGACAGCACGCCTGTGCCCAGTGAAGCGGTCCACACGCCACCGGCTGCAAACTGCTTCAGCAACATGGCGATGTAATCCGTAAGCCCCGCGTTGCGCAGCCCATAGACCACCAGGTACATACCCAGCGAGAACACCACAATCTGCCATGGAGCGCCATGAAGCACCTTCCTGGTGCTGATGACATGGCCACGCGCAGCCACCGCCAACAAGATCGCAGCTCCCACGGCGGCCACGGCACTGACAGGGACGCCCAGGGGCTCCAGCGCGAAGAAGCCGACCAGCAGCAAGACCAGCACGACCCAGCCGGCCTGGAAGGTGGCCACATCCTTGATCGCAGCCGAGGGCTGTTTGAGCTGGGCCACGTCGTAGGTGGCAGGAATATCGCGTCGGAAAAACAGCAGCAGCACACCGAGGCTGGCCAGGACCGAGGCGATGTTGACCGGCACCATCACCGATGCGTAGTCGTTGAAGCCTATCTTGAAAAAGTCGGCGGAAACGATATTCACCAAATTGGAGACGATCAGCGGCAGACTCGCGGTGTCGGCAATAAACCCGGCGGCCATGACAAATGCCAGCGTTGCTGCCGGAGAAAAGCCCAGCGCCACCAGCATGGCCATCACGATGGGCGTGAGAATCAGGGCTGCTCCGTCATTGGCGAACAGGGCCGAAACGGCGGCCCCCAGCAGCACGATGAAAGCAAACAGCTTGACTCCACTGCCACCACCCCAGCGGGCAAAGTGCAATGCAGCCCATTCGAAGAAACCGGCCTCATCCAGCAAAAGGCTGATGATGATGACGGCGACAAAGGTCGCCGTGGCATTCCAGACGATATGCCAGACCACCGGAATATCAGCCAAGTGCACGACTCCCATCAGCAGCGCGATACCGGCCCCAATCGAAGCGCTCCAACCAATACCAAGGCCGCGTGGCTGCCAGATAACCAGCGCCAGGGTGAAGATGAAAATAAGGATGGCCGTCAACATGACGTATAGGTCCTAGAAAAGCTATGAGTCGGCATCAGTGCCGCCCACAGCGTGCGGACGTCAGTGAAGCCTGGTGCTGCAATCCAGACTTTGGAGCTGGATCGCAATGGCAGTAACGGGATTCAGTGCGAAGAGAGTTCACGCGCCGTGGACTGCAGCACAGCCTGCTCCAGCTTTTGCGCCGGCAGGTTCACCAATAGCTCCAGGCGACGACGAATCATGTGCATCGTCTGCCGGAAGGCTTCCAGCTTTGCATCGTCAGAGGCATCGCCTTCCGAGGGGTCCGGGTAGCCCCAATGCGCTGTGGCGGGGTGACCAGGCCAAAACGGACAGACTTCACCAGCGGCGTTGTCGCACACGGTGATGATCAGATCCATATGCGGCGCGCCAGACACCGCAAACTCGTCCCAGCTCTTGCTGCGCAAACCATCTACCGAGACACCGGCCTTTTGCAGCACTTGCAGCCCCAGCGGATTGGGTTGCTGATTCTCTCGGGGGCTGCTGCCCGCCGAATAGGCCTTAAAACGGCCTTGACCCATATCGTTGAGCAAGGCCTCGGCCAAGATGCTGCGTGCCGAGTTGTGAGTGCACAGGAACAGGACGTTCAGGGGAGCTTTGTTGTCAGACATGGTTTTGGCAGCAGGACTTGGGTGTGGGAAAAGCTTGCAGCGACGTCTAGCACTGGCATGGCATAGCGGCGTCATCGGTACAAACCGCGCCCTGGCAGCAGTTCTCGGTGAGATATGCCAACAGATCGTTCATCACGGGGAAGGCCGCGCGATAGAGCACGTTTCGGCCCTGCCGTTCCTGGCTGACCAGGTCGGCATGAAAAAGCTCTTTCAAATGAAAGGACAGTGCATTCGGCGCGATGCCTAGCTGCTCAGCTAATGCACTAGGTGTCAGGCCTTCAGGTCCGGCCACAACAAGGGCGCGAAATACGCGCAATCGGGCCTCGTGAGCCAGAGCGGAGAGTGAGCGAATGACGTTTGCTTCTTGCATGAGTTGATAATACATCAATTATTGAATTAATGTATAGAGCTATGAGCAAAGTCGACCCCTCCATAAATGCAGCTTATGGCGAAAGGGGCCGAATCAGTGATTTCGTAGACACTGGTCGCTAATTCAGTTGAGGCGATTCGACTTACTCAACCGCAGCGCGTTGAAGATCACAGATGCTGAACTTAAGCTCATTGCTAACGCTGCGATCATTGGCGAAAGAAGCCACCCAGTGAACGGGTACAGAACTCCCGCAGCAATCGGCACACCAATTCCGTTGTATATAAAGGCAAATAGTAAGTTCTGCCGCATGTTGCGCACTGTGTCAGTTGAGATTTCACGCGACTGGGCAATGCCACGCAAATCACCCTTGACCAGCGTGATCTGACCGCTGTTCATTGCTACGTCGGTCCCGGTTCCCATGGCCACACCTACATCAGCTTTTGCCAAGGCCGGCGCATCGTTGATCCCATCACCAGCCATGGCAACCACATGGCCTTCACTTTGCAATCGCTCCACGAGAGCTAGCTTGTCGGCGGGCTTGACTTCGCCATGGACTTCATCAATTCCAAGCTTGGCACCAACAGCCTTGGCTGTGGTAAGACCATCTCCGGTTGCCATGACAATTCGCAAGCCGCTTGCATGAAGCGTTTGAATGGCATCCAAAGTGCTAGCTTTGATAGGGTCTGTTACTGCCAGGATGCCTGCGAACTTCCCATCAGCCGCTAAATGCATGATGCTTGCACCCTCTCCTCGCAGGCGTTCTCCGTCCGCTTGCAAGGAAGATACAGAAACGCCTTCTTGAGCCATCAGTGTGGTGTTGCCTAATGCCAAGCGCCGCCCCTCAACGGTTCCACGTACACCAATACCGCTGGCGGAATCGAAGTCCACAGGTTTAGCGAGTTGCAAGCCTTGTTCACGTGCAGCTCGGACGATGGCATCCGCAAGCGGATGCTCGCTCCCCTGATCCAAGCTAGCGGCAAGCCTCAAAACTTCGTCAGCGGTGAAATCTGGAGCAGGAATCGCTTTATCGAATGCAGGCCGACCTTCTGTCAGGGTGCCCGTTTTATCTACGATGAGCGTATCCACTTCACGCATTTTTTCGATGGCGCCTGCGTCACGGAACAAAACGCCTTGCTCTGCAGCGCGCCCTGTGGCCACCATTACTGACATGGGTGTGGCCAAACCTAGCGCGCATGGGCAGGCGATGATGAGTACCGCGACGGCATTGATCAACCCAAACACCCAACTGGGCTCTGGGCCAAAAATTCCCCAGACGAAGAAGGTCACTACAGCAACTAGCACGACAACCAGAACGAACTTTCCAGCCACTACGTCGGCCATTCGCTGCATCGGTGCCTTAGACCGTTGGGCCGATGCAACCATCTGAACTATCTGGGAGAGCATGGTGGCAGTGCCCACCTTTTCTGACCTCATGACCAGAGCTCCACTCGTATTGAGTGTGGCGCCGATCAGTTTGTCGTCAACGCGCTTTGTCACAGGTATTGGCTCGCCCGTGAGCATCGATTCATCAACGGCGCTTTGACCTTCCGTGACAATGCCATCCACGGGTACTTTCTCGCCTGGACGTACGCGCAGCAGGTCTCCGACATGCACGTGGCTGAGGGGAACATCTTCCTCACTGCCATCTGCATTGATACGCCTTGCCGTCTTAGGAGCTAGGCTAAGCAATGATTTGATAGCGGCCGAGGTCTGAGAGCGAGCCTTCAGCTCAATGATCTGCCCCAACATGGTCAAAGAAATGATGACCACCGCTGCCTCGAAATAAACAGCTACACGGCCCATGGATACGAACGAGTCGGGAAACACACCAGGTGCCAGCGTCGCTACGAGGCTGTAGACAAAGGCGGCTCCCGATCCCAAGCTGATCAACGTCCACATGTTCGGACTGCGGTGGATGATTGACTGCCAGCCTCGAACAAAAAAGGGCCAGCCCGTCCATAGCACCACGGGCAGGGAAAGAGTCAACTCGACCCATGTTTGGGTCTGCATAGTGAACCAGCCGAACTTGTGTCCGAACATGGCCAGAGTGGTAACAATCAGGGTGAGTGGTAGCGTCCACCAGAATCGCCGTTGAAAGTCTTGCAACTCGCTGTTGTCCTCTTCTCCAACCGGGATCAGTGGCTCCAGAGTCATTCCGCATTTAGGGCAGTTTCCGGGATGATCTTGCCGGACCTCCGGATGCATCGGGCAGGTATAGATCGTTCCGGCGGGAACCACGCCCGAGTCATCAAACGATTTCTGATCTGAATGACTTGCAGCCACATGAGCATGTTCGTGCGAGCTGAGCAACTGGGCCTCAGGCACTAAATGCATTTGGCATTTAGGACAACGCCCCGGATGATCTTGATGGACTTCAGGATGCATTGGGCATACATAGACTGAGCCCTCTACTGCGTGATCCGCCTGCCCGCTACTCGATATGAATTGCGCAGGGGCATGAGCAAATTTTTGCTGGCAATCGGCACTACAGAAGCGATAGGTCCGTCCCTCGTGAACTATCTGATGAGGCGACTGTAGAGAGACAGTCATGCCGCAAACAGGATCCTTCAAAGGCTCAGCCTCAGTCATGGTGTTTTCCAACTCAACTGACTCTGAAGAAGATCGATGCTGATGATGATGCATGCCGATGGCCCTTCACGATGTTGGATCGATTCTTGGCCCTTACACCATGTGAATGTCAAGCCAGAATCTGCTCGAAAAACAACTCTATCCACCTATTCTGAGATAGCGCAATCAGAGTTCGCTGCTTGTGGCCATCTCAATTTAAGAAATAGTTCTTTGTTGAGATGGCCTTTGTCTGACTACATGACGCGGACGCCATCCAAGCATGAATCGACGGAAGCGTTTTACCCTTCCTATCAGTGTCTACGTCTGCTTAGAGCAGCTCCGCTTCTGCTGTCGGTGGTTGATCTCGGAGGATCAAATTCCTTTTGGGGAAAGAATCCCTAGCCAAGCCACACTCGCCAAAACCAGAACTGCAAGTGTTGTCTCCATGAACAGGCTCTGGCGTAGCTTAGCGACTGCTTGCGCGCGATTCCCTGAGCCCAATGATGCCTCCAGACTTGGACTAAGCCGGAACCGATTTGCAGCTGCCAAAGCAAGCATTCCGAGAACCAGCACTAGCTTGCCTAGCAGCAACTGACCATAGAGTGTCGAAACAAGCGGATCAAGCGAAGGCCCTGCGATCAATACATAGTTGACTACACCACTGGCCGCAAGAACGAAAACGATCAGCGTTCCGACATGGGCAAAGCCGTTTGATGTGCGGCTCAATATGGCTACGGTGTCCTGTGTCGCATTTGCCCTACTTGTGGCTAAGATCAAAAAAGCAAGCAACGCGCCGACCCATGCACCTGCTGCCCAGAGGTGGGAGATGTCTGAAGCAAGGTGGATGTATCCACGCATTCCGTCGTCCATCGCTCCATGACCAGCCCAGGCCAGTGTCGCCAGCGCTACACCGCTAGATACGGACATGGCAACGAAGCGAAACGTTGGATTGAACTTCACTAGGGCAATCAAGATGCAAAGCGCTAGCGCAAGAATACGAATGCACCAAGCAAGGCCCATGTGAGTGCCGGTGATGAGCATCTCGAAGATATGCGTTGACAACTCGGAGTAAGTTTGCGCACCGGACATGGCCTTGGCAAGGACTGTCATGCCAATCACTGACAGTCCAATCCCGATTACTGCACATACACCAACGCAAACGCGATAGCGACGCGCAATTGCCAAGGATCGCTCGTCGTGGCCAAGGGCATAGACGCTGAACATGGCGACGCCAAAACCTGCAGCCATGTCCAGATACAGCGCAAGGCGCAATACGATGGTGAACCAATCCTCGGCCATTTGCTTACTTCACCTGGAATGTGACGTTGCCATTGATAGGGTGTGTGTCTGACGACACTGCACGCCAATCCACGCGATAGGCACCGGGTTGAAGCGTCTGAGCGGGAGTAATGACCATGGTTTTGCCATCGCTAGCGCCAGAGACGCTTGCGCTGACCTTCATTGCGCCGTGGTTCGGCATTCCGGGCATCCCCGTCATGATCAAGTTCGCTGCCGAGAACTGAGGAACCAGCGTTTCCGAGAACTTCAACTCAATCGTGGCAGGTGCCGCGACCTGCGACTTATCCGCAGGAGAGGAGGAAACTAACGAAGGATGTGCAAATGCTGCGGAAGCGAACAGTGTTGCGGCAATTGGCGCGATGAACTTAGCGACCAGGTTTGAGCGGTTCATGAGAGACTCCTATCTAAGTGTGATGGTGGTTTGAAAACAGATGTCGAATCTAGGTCTGTAGAGTTGGCGCTCCCAAGGACGCGCCAACTAGGAAGGGGACATTGGCCAGGCTAGAACCAGAAGCGGACACCGGCCACCCAACGTGTTTGCTGAGCACGGCCACCGTCGGCACGAACGAGATCAGCGGTTCGCCCGAAACTTCCCGCACGTTCCACTCCGATATATGGAGCGAACTGACGGCTGAACTCGTAGCGCAGTCGCAGGCCCGCAGATGCTTCGGCTAGGCCCTTGCCGATATGCCGCTCTGGATCATCCTTGCCGTAAAACTGCATTTCAGCTCTTGGCTCAAGGATCAGGCGCTGAGTCAGCAATAGTTCGTAGCTTGCATTTAGGCGAAGCGCAGTTCTGCCGCCACTGCCAACATAGGCTGTGGCCTCCAGCTCGAACCAGTAAGGGGCCAGGCCCTGCACACCAAATGCCAGCCATTGACGGCTAGGTCCCACGCCGTTGTCTAAGCGCAGACCCAACTGTGTATCCCAATAGGTTGTGGCAGCACGGCTCCAAAGCAGTTCGGTGCGAGACTCTTCGAGCTTTCCTTTGGCGACGTCACCTTCTGCCTTCAAGACAGCTTTGTTGTATGAGGTCCCGTACCATGCTTGCAAGTCATAGGCCGTTGAATCATCACCTCTGCGTGAAAAACGGCGTTCCAGGGTCTCACCACGCAGCGAGGCAAAGGTATGCTCGTCCGCAAGCATCAAGCGCGGGACGCCAGGCACCGCGTAATCGCCCGATCCCAAGGTCAACCCATTGGAATACCCATGTGGGTCGCGAGCATCTGGAGGTGCGGATCCCCCTTGCATCTGCATGCTGCCGTGATCCATCGCAGGGCCGCTTGCAGCGCTGCCAGTCATAGCACCATGACCTGCATGTGGATCAGCTGCAGTTGTGGCAGGGCTTGCCGGTGCTTCCATTTGCATATTCGCTTGGCCATGCGATGAATGGTCGCTTTGCGCCTGGGCCGCAATACTCACCAGAGCGAGGAGCGCAGTGGACAATGCACGAATAGGGAGTGCTTTGGACATTTTTGATCTTCCTTGTGAGGTTTGTTCAAGACACTACGACTTCGCGGAACATGCCTGCATCCATGTGGAACATCAGGTGGCAATGCCATGCCCAGCGCCCCAGAGCATCTGCCGTCACCAAGAAGCTGATGCGTTGTGCAGGCTGTACTGGCAAGGTGTGTCGACGGGCGAGGAATCGACCATCAGGGCTCTCCAGTTCACTCCACATCCCATGCAAGTGCATAGGGTGAGTCATCATCGTGTCGTTGTGCAGGATGACTCGCAAACGCTCGCCGTGACGGAAGTGAACAGGCGTTGATTGCCCGAACTCCAATCCATCAAGAGACCAGGAATATCGCTCCATATTCCCCGTCAGGTGCAACTCCACCTCTCGTCCAGGACCGCGCGAGTCCATCGGACCTGAAGGTGTATGCAGATCTGCCAAGGTCAGCACCCGTCTGCCGTTATTGCGCAGACCGATACCGGGATCGTCAAGATTGGTGCGGGCCATATCGACTCGCATATCTGTTCTTGCGCCATATTCAGTGCGAGCATGGCGTGCGGTGGTGCTGGGCACTGCCAAGCTCCCAGCAGGCTTGGCATGCTGACTATGGTCCATCGCCATACCACCGTGATTCATGCCGGCCATCGCACCATGATCCATGCCGGCCATTGCCCCCGACATACCAGCCATCCCGGCCATACCCGTCATCCCAGACATGCCGGTCATCCCAGACATGCCGGTCATCCCAGACATGCCGGTCATCCCAGACATGCCGGTCATCCCAGACATGCCGGTCATGTCCATGTCGGCTCCAGAACTGCCATGGCTCATGGCGCCCATCATGTCGCTCATACCCAGCCATTCGACGGGATCGAGTGCGGGGACTGGAGCCTGCAGGCCTTCGCGCACTGCTAACGTAGCGCGTGCGTAGCCTGTTCGGTCCATCGACTGGGCAAAAATCGTATAGGCGTCATCACGTGGCTCGACAATCACGTCTATGGTTTCGCCAGGGCCGAATCGGAATTCATCGACAGTCACAGGCTCTACGTCGACACCGTCAACATGAACCACCGTGAGCTTCAGGCCCGGTATACGTACGTCATAGAAGGTATTGCCCGCGCCGTTGACCATGCGCAGCCGGACACGCTCGCCCGGACGGAAAAGAGCAGTCCAATTGCCTGCAGGTGTGACGCCATTTGCGAGGTAGGTCAGGGTCGCAGAAGAGAGGTCGGCTAAATCCGTTGGATTCATGCGCATCTCGTTCCACATCTTGCGCTTGTCTAATGCCGCTGACACGCCATCACGCGATGCATCACGGAAGAAATCAAAGACCGTGGGCTGGTTGTAGTTGTAGTAGTCGCCCTGAACCTTGAGCTTTGCGAAAACGCGCATGGGGTCTTCGTCAGTCCAGTCAGAGAAGAGCACGACATGATCACGATCTGCACGGATAGTCTCAGGTCCTGCGGGATCAATGATGATCGCTCCATACATGCCGGTGAGTTCCTGCATGCCTGAATGTGAGTGATACCAGTAGGAACCGCTTTGCTGAACCTTGAAACGGTAGGTAAACGTCTCTCCAGGAGGAATGCCCGCAAAGCTGATGCCTGGAACTCCGTCCATCTGGTAGGGCAAGATAATGCCGTGCCAATGAATAGAAGTGGCCTCGCGCAGCTTGTTCGTGACGCGAATCGTCACCGTCTCCCCCTCTCGCCAGCGCAGGGTTGGTGCAGGAAGCGATCCATTGATCGTTGTCGCCATCCCTGGCTTGCCCGTAAAGTTCACGGCGGACTCGGCGATCACCAAATCGAACTCGTTACCCTTCAGCACCGGAGCGGCCCCGCGGACTGTGGAGCTCTGCTGTGCGAATGCCATGAGCGACTGCGTTGACAGGCCCGCCAGAACGCCTCCTGCGGCCAGCCCCTGAACGAAGCGCCGACGAGAGAACCCTTGAGTGGGAGTGACAAAAAATGGCGAATGACGCGGCATAAGGTGAAATCCTCCAGAGCTTCCAAGAAATTCGTTTTCGGCGACGCTTGCCTGATGCAATGAGCGCTCGATATGTTCAGTATGCTAGGGCGTGCTGAATTTCGGAGGAGTGACTCATTCATTACATTCATGTAATGCTCGCGTCATGTTTGGTGCGACGGAGGGCTTCTATCCAGAAATGCCTTCGATGCAGTCAAAAGGTTCACTCTGCTAGCCACGCTTGATGACTTCCCAGGAAGGAACAACGAGGCAGTGTTGGCCTTTCTATCGCCAGGATTTCAGGAACATTACATTTTTCTTATCTTCATGTCAGAGGGCTTCAAACTCGGCACACTCTTGATCGTCCACTGCAGCGGAGCGAGTACATGAGGATTTTGATTGTTGAAGATGAGCCTAAAACAGGTGAGTACCTGCGCCAGGGATTGACCGAGGCTGGCTACATTGCTGACCTCGTCCCAAATGGCTCAGACGGCTTACATCTGGCTTTGCAAGGGGAGTACTCCTTGGTGATCTTGGATGTTATGCTGCCGGGCCTCAATGGTTGGCAGGTGCTCCAGTCTTTGCGTGATCGAGGACTACATATGCCGGTCCTGTTTCTTACTGCACGGGACCATGTCGAGGACCGTGTCAAAGGACTAGAGCTCGGCGCTGATGATTACCTGGTAAAGCCGTTTTCTTTCGCAGAGCTACTCGCCAGAGTTCGCATTATTCTTAGACGTGGACATCCGGCCAATGAAGGTACTACTCTGACTGTTGCAGATCTCGAGCTAGACCTGCTGCGTCGCCGCGTATCTCGCAACGGCAAACGTGTTGACCTCACAGCCAAAGAGTTCGGACTCTTGGAGTTGCTGATGCGCCGACATGGTGAAGTGCTGCCACGTTCATTGATCGCATCGCAGGTATGGGACATGAATTTCGACAGCGACACCAACGTCATTGAGGTGGCCATGCGCCGTCTGCGGGCAAAAATTGACGAAGGCCACTCGATCAAACTGATCCAGACCGTACGAGGAATGGGCTATGTGCTTGAAGTCCCCGAGGAGGAATAGGTGCAGCGTCTCACTCGCAAGGGAAAGCTTTCTTTAACGATTCGCTTGGCCCTCTTCTTCACGGCTGTTGCGGCAGCCGTAGTGCTAGGTTTAGGCGGCCTATTTCTAGTCGTTACAGAAAAGCATTTCGTGGAATTGGACCGAATGACGCTTCAGGACAAGCGCCATTTGATCGAGAAAATTCTCCAGAACACCAAGTCGGTCGATGATGCTCGTTGGCGTCTAAATGAGGCACTGAACTATCACGAGGATCTTCAAGTCCAGGTGAAAGATGCCCAAGGAGAAACCGTATTTCAATCGCCCGCATCCGGCTTTGCAGTGCCGGATCGCAATTCGACTTTTATCGACAAGGAAGGATCGTTTGGGGTGTGGCGGCACGCAGATGCAGAATTCCACACCTTGAGCTTTGAGACGCTCCCGGCCTACGCACCGTCGCCATTAAAGATAGTGATCGCAGCAGACACAAAGCATCACATTCAATTCCTCAACGGAATTCGCACAAGCTTTGCCATTTATGTGATCGCAGCAATTTTGCTGTGCTCACTTCTGTCTTGGCTCGCGGCGCGACAAGGGCTAGCACCGCTGCGAGAGATGAAATCACGTGCGGCCGTTGTGACGGGACAGAAGATGAGTGAACGCATGCCGGTCGAGGCTGTACCCGTAGAAATGGCCGATTTGGCGCATGAGCTCAATCGCATGCTGGATCGGTTGCAGGACGATTTTCAGCGACTGACAGATTTCGCGTCTGATTTGGCCCATGAACTGCGTACGCCCATCAGCAACCTGTTGACGCAGACTCAGGTTGTGCTGGCGTCCAAGCGTGATGCCGCGACATACCGAGACATTCTTGCCTCGAATGCCGAAGAGTTTCAGCGTTTGGCTCGTATGGTGTCAGACATGCTGTTTCTGGCCAAAACTGAACGGGGCGTAAGCCTGCCGCGCAAGGAGCAATTTTCGGCACAGCAAGAATCGTATGCATTGCTGGAGTTCTACGAGGCTGTCGCTGAAGAAAAGCAAATTCATTTGAAGTTAAAAGGCGATGGACTCGTTGATGGTGATCGACTGATGTTCCATCGTGCTGTGAGTAATTTGCTATCTAATGCTTTGCGCTACACGCCGCATGCAGGCATGGTCACCATCGACATTGAGACCGCAGCTTCCTGGACACTTGTCACTGTGGAAAATACAGGGCAGGACATTGATCCCAAAGTCCTGCCCAGGTTATTTGACCGCTTCTACCGAGCTGACCCTTCCAGGGCTCATCCGGACTCAGACGGTAGCGGATTGGGTTTGGCAATCACCCGAGCAATTGCCGAAGCTCATGGAGGCTCCATTACCGCTACTTCAGCCAATGGACGAACTCGCTTCACCTTGAAATTCCCCACTCCGCAGCCGACTTCCTAAGCAGATCAGAAAACAGGCTTTTCTTGAGAGCAAGAAGACACTATCCGCAGCAAGATGTCTTTGCTGAAGTTGAGCCGCAGCATTTCGTCTGCGGCTTCTCAGCATTTGCCTGCTCGGCTTCGGCTAACGCCAATAATTCTGGAGTGTATCCAGCGGTCTGGATAGCCAACATGTAGTCGGCGTCGCTCAGATCGCCAGAGACTTGCACCGTTTTATCTCGCGCATTCACTCCGATCTTTGCTTCATCATCGATCGCCAAAATGGAGCGCTGAATCCGCGCGGCACAGGCACCACATTTCATGTCATTGATGCGAAAAATAGCCATTACGTACTCCTTTAAAGTTTGTGGCTAAAGTTTCATCCTTCACATGATGTGAATGTCAAGTATCTGTCTGCACAAGCACTGGAGCACGCTGTGTACGTCAACTACGTTGGTCTTCACTTTTCGCTTTGGGTTTATTGGTATGCAGATTTGGGGTAAGAGCTGCCGCGAAAAAGCTGACAACAATGTCACCGGGCAGTCCTGATTTTGTTGGGCTCCGACTCCTAAGATCAACTCATCTTCTCCTCACCTTGATCAAGGCCCAGGAGATGTGTTCATCAACTGTCTTAGGAGCCAACCATGTCTCAAAACCGCATCTCCATTTCCTCCGTACTCGCAAGCGTTGCTGCCGTTGTCACCCTGGCTCTTCCTGGAATGGCCTCTGCAGCCTACGAGCATCCAGCCAACAATGAACAAGGCGTGATCGTGCATCCGCAGCACTTTGAAAGCCAGAAAACCCGAGCTCAAGTCAAGGCCGAGACTGAAGCTGCCATGAAGCAGGGCCGCCTTTCTTACGGTGAAAGCAATTTCCCACGTGGAACTCCCGAGACAGGATCGAGCAAAACCCGCGAGCAAGTGATCAACGAAACGCGTAATGAATCGCCAGCTGCGCGAGATGCTCGCCTCCAATCATTTGCAGGCTGATCTCCATCAAAGACGCATGCATCGCGGATGCAGCTCTTTCCTGCATTTTTGTTCCGATCTACCGCAGAGGCCTCAAGCAACAGAGGCCTCTGCATGTAGAACATAAGCTTGAGCTAACTACAAATTTCCCGGAAGAATTTCGGCCCAGATGATCGCAATCATCACTTAGGGGGGCGACACTGGGTTCAACGATGCGCGGACTCACCGAGGCGGATATCGCTACCGAGCATCACATTGCATGTTTCCTCATCCATTAACTTGAGGATGGGACAGGACACCGCCTTCTTCAGAACTGAGTTGTGCATACGGTGTCGCGCTTCCTTCAGACACAGCTGTAGCGTTTGCTCCTAGGATGCGAGTTAACCACTGGCTTGCCGAAGATCTGTAGCATTTAAAGATCGGTAGCAACGTATGGCCTTCACCGCGTACCCCTGGTAGATTGACTACACTAACTGCTGCCATGCTACGAAGTCGCATTCACCGCCTATCCACCGCAGTCCTTGTGGCGCTTTCGCTGCTGTTCGCACAGTTGGCGTTGGCGGGTTACGTCTGCCCACAGGAGGAAGGCGTTGATGCAATGACGGCCAGGATGGAGGCCGGCATACCATGCGAAGGTATGGACCAACAGCAACCGGTTCTGTGTCATCAGTACACCAATGCCCCGGATGTGACCTTCGAAGCAGTCAAACTGCCCGTGGCGTCATTACCTGCCATCGTGCAGGTGTTGGAACTGCCGCTAGTGCTCGAATTTGATGCTGCACTTGCAGTGTCCTGGCCCATCACCTTGGAGGTTCGACCGCCTCCGGACCCTCTTTTTCTCTCTACTCTCAGACTCAGAGTCTGATCACTCCGTCGACTGACTGGTGCTGGCATGGCTTGTCCATACGCCGGCGATGCCCTCATTCGTCCACGGAGTTTCCATGTCCCCTATTTTTTTGCGAGCGGCCTCCCTGGCTGCCGTCTTTCTGCCGGCCGTTGCTGCTGCAGAATCGATTTCATTCGACCAGGCAATAAGCTTGGCCGTCCAACGCTCCGAAGCAGCCCGCGCAGCCCAGGCGGCGATGCAAGGCTCTGTCCATTCCATCCAGGCTGCGGGTCAGCTGCCAGACCCCATGCTGCGGGCCGGCATCGACAATTTCCCGGTTACCGGCTCAGACCGCTTCAGCGGTACCCGTGAGTCCATGACAATGAAGCGCATCGGTGTCAGCCAGGAGTGGCTCTCCGCCGATAAACGAGCCGCGCGCGAAGGTGCGGCTCGTGCAAGAGCCGACCGCGACGCCGTACAAAAAGACATTGCCGAAGCCGAGGCTCGCCTGCAGGCCAGCATGGCGTATGTCGATGCTTGGTTCGCCACTGAAGCACTCAAGCTAACCACCCAGACCGAACATCACTTGCACGAGGAGCTGAATGCGGCAAAAAGCCGCATAGCAGCTGCCACAGGCAACAGCGCAGAAGCGTTGCAACTCCTATCCGCCAAAGGGATTGCAGAGGATGAAAGTGAAGAGGTTCGCCAACAGCAGTCTGCAGCCATGGTCAGTCTGCAACGCTGGATCGGCGTTCTTCCCGACGCTCTCAACAAGCCACCGACCTTCCCGGTTCCCGAGGAGCGGGACTACGTGGCGAGATATCCAGCCGTCGCTGGCTTAAAAAGCGACGTCGAAATTGCTCGCCAGAATGCGAACGTCGCAGCCAAAGAGCGCTCTCCCAACTGGACCTGGGAAGTTTCCTACGGCCAGCGCACTGGCTATTCCGATTTGGTTTCAGTCGGCGTCAGCATCCCGCTCCAAATCGCACCAAGCCAGCGCCAAGACCGCGAAACCTCGGCCAAGCTGTCCATGGTGGACAAAGCAGAGGCTGACCTGACGGAGGGAATGCGCGCAGCCATGGCCGATTACCGCACCTTGACTAGCGACGCCGCGCGCCTGCAGCAGCGTATCGAGAGATACCAAGGCTCCGTAGTGACTCCGGCCAGACAGCGCACTTCCGCCGCCCTGGCAGCCTACCGCTCAAATCAATTGGCCCTGACCGCCGTGTTTGAGGCACGACATGCCGAGGTCGAAGCTCAGAGAAAACTCCTCGCACTGCAGCGTGATTTGGTACGTACGCAGGCCCAACTAAACCTCAAACCCATCGCTCAGGGAGGTGCCCAATGAAGCGCACAGCACTGGTCACTTCATTGGTTACGGCAGGCGTACTGCTGGCAGCCGGTGGCTTCTTTATTGGCCGCTTGACCTCCGAAGGCGCTGCCCCCCAGGCCGTAGCCGCCTCGGAATCCAAGGCTCCCACAGGCGAGCGCAAGGTCCTCTACTGGCATGACCCCATGGTGCCGGGACCTCGCTTTGACAAGCCAGGCAAGTCGCCATTCATGGACATGCAACTGGTGCCCGTCTATGCGGACGAAGCCAATGACACGGGCGTCAAAGTCAGTTCTACGGTGCAGCAGAACCTTGGCATTCGGACCGCGACGGTCAAGCGAGCCGACATCGGCGCGTCGTTCGACGCCGTTGGAACGGTGCAGTTCGATGAGCGTCTGAGCGTCGCCGTTCAGACCCGTGTTGCCGGCTATGTCGAGCATTTGGCTGTGCGCGCTCCCATGGATCAGGTTCGCAAAGGTCAGGCTTTGGCCACCATTTTTGCGCCCGAGTGGCTGGGGCCACAAAACGAACTGCTCGCACTCAAGCGTTCAGGTGTGCCCCTGGAACTTATTACGGCAACCCGTGAGCGCATGCGCGCCATGTCCATCCCCGCAGAACTGGTACGCAAGAGTGAGGAAACCGGGGTCGCCCAAGCTCGCTATACCTTGCAGGCTCCGGTAAATGGCGTGGTGACGGAACTTGGTGTGCGAGATGGAGCCCAGGTGTCACCTGGCCTTACGTTGTTCCGTATCTCCGGCCTAGAGAAGGTCTGGGCCGTGGCTGAAGTGCCGGAAGCACAAGCCGTACGTCTGACGCGTGGCCAGAAGGTCAAGGCCGTTCTGCAAGCCGATGCATCCCAAACCTTCGACGGCGAATTGAAGGAGATCCTACCGCAGGTCAACGCCAGCACGCGCACCTTGCAGGCACGATTCGAGGTCGATAACCGCAGCGGCAAACTGATACCGGGGTTGCTGCTGCGCTTGCAGGTTGGCGGGGCTCCAACCTCTCGCCTGGTCGTGCCTGCTGAAGCCGTCATCCGTACCGGCACCCGTGCATTGGTCATCGTCCGCAAGGAGTCTGACAACTTCGAGCCTCGGGAAATCAAACTGGGTGAGGACTTGGGTGATCAATTGGAGGTGCTGCAAGGCTTGCGCGAAGGCGAGGAAGTAATTACCAGCGGCCAATTCCTAGTGGACTCCGAAGCGCGGCTCAAGTCAGCTCTGGGAGCCATGGAAGCCGGCCAATCCCAGCCGTCTTCCGCTACGGCCACCGAAGCCACCTCCATCTACCGAGGAGAGGGCAAAGTGGAAAGCATCGATGACGACGGGATCACGATTTCGCATGGCCCCGTGGCTGCTCTCAAGTGGCCCGCCATGACAATGAGCTTTGGCAAGGCCGACTTGATGACGCTCACGGGTTTGAAGCCAGGAGATCTGGTGCGCTTCGAGTTCCGAAAAGGCGGGCCCCTAGATTGGGAAGTCGTCTCCGTGAAGAAAAGCGGCAGCGACGCAGGAACCACCGGAGGCGCCAAGTGATTGCTACCCTTATCCGTTGGTCCATCGCCAACCGCTTTTTGGTGTTGGTCGTCACAGCGTTCCTTGTGGCGGCAGGCATCTGGTCGGCATCTCGCACTCCAGTCGATGCACTGCCAGACCTGAGCGACGTGCAGGTAATCGTCCGCACCACCTATCCAGGCAAACCACCTCAGGTGGTGGAAGACCTCGTGACCTACCCGCTGACCACGACCATGTTGAGCGTACCTGGGGCTAAAACCGTCCGAGGCTATTCGTTCTTTGGCGACTCCTTCGTCTACATCCTGTTCGACGACAAGACCGATCCGTACTGGGCACGGTCACGGGTTGTGGAGTATCTGAACCAGGTGCAAAGCCGCTTACCAATAGGTGCGACAGCCGCGCTAGGCCCGGATGCCACAGGTGTGGGCTGGGTCTACGAGTACGCGCTGGTCGACCGCAGCGGCCATAACGATATTGGACAGCTGAGAGCCCTCAACGACTGGTTTCTGAAATTCGAGCTGAAAACCGTTCCGGATGTGGCAGAAGTCGCCAGCATCGGCGGCATGGTCCGTCAATACCAGGTGGTGCTCGACGCGGACCGGATGCGAGTGCTCGGCATTACGCAGTCCGTGGTCGTGCAGGCTCTGCAGAAGGCCAATCAGTCGTCGGGCGGTTCGGTAGTGGAAATGGCCGAGACCGAGTACATGGTGCGCTCGCGCGGATTTCTTCAATCACTGGAGGACTTCCGTACCATCCCGCTCACCCTCAGCGGAGCGACACCTGTGCTGCTTAAAGACGTGGCCACTGTCCAGATCGGCCCAGAAATGCGCCGAGGCATCGCCGAACTGGATGGCGAGGGTGAAGTCACGGGCGGTGTGGTGGTCATGCGCTCCGGAAAGAATGCCCGTGCCACCATCGAAGCCGTCAAAGCCAAGCTAGAGACGCTAAAGCCCAGTCTGCCCAAAGGCGTTGAGGTGGTGGAAACCTATGACCGCTCCCAGCTCATTGATCGTGCGGTCGATAACCTGCGTGTCAAGCTCCTGGAGGAGTTCGCCGTCGTCGCCGTAGTCTGTGCCATCTTCCTATTCCACCTGCGCTCGGCGCTGGTGGCCGTTGTAACGCTGCCTATTGGGGTGCTAGCGGCTTTTGGCGTGATGCACTGGCAAGGCGTGAGCGCGAACATTCTCTCGTTGGGCGGTGTGGCCATTGCTCTAGGGGCTATGGTCGATGCCTCGGTGGTCCTGGTCGAAGCTGCGCACAAGCATCTGGAGCACTTTGAAGAACGACATGGACGCCCACCGTCCGTGGCCGAGCGCTGGGAACTGATCGCG
The DNA here is from genome assembly GCF_002157685.2 of Comamonas thiooxydans. Lineage (NCBI taxonomy): Bacteria > Pseudomonadati > Pseudomonadota > Betaproteobacteria > Burkholderiales > Comamonadaceae > Comamonas > Comamonas thiooxydans. Next base: position 2,944,666 of record NZ_AP026738.1, on the reverse strand, counting down.
CAATCAGCCGTGGAAGTCGGCCCTGCGCTGTTCTTCTCGTTGCTGGTCATCACGTTGTCGTTCCTGCCCGTGTTCACCCTAGAGGCCCAGGAAGGACGGCTGTTCTCACCACTGGCTTTCACCAAGACCTACGCAATGGCTGCTGCTGCTGGCTTGTCGGTGACTCTGGTTCCAGTGCTGATGGGATACCTCATTCGAGGACGCATTCCAAAGGAAACTGCGAACCCTATCAACAGAAGCCTTATCGCCATTTACCGGCCTGCTTTGGAGTTGGTTTTGCGTTTTCCTAAGTCCACGCTGCTGGCAGCGGCATTGGCCCTGGCCATCACCGCAATTCCGGTCATGCGGCTGGGCGGTGAGTTCATGCCGCCGCTGGACGAAGGCGATCTGTTGTACATGCCCTCGGCGTTACCTGGTATTTCGGTCTCAAAGGCCGCAGAGTTGTTGCAACAGACAGACCGGCTTATCAAGACAGTGCCCGAGGTTCAGCGTGTGTTCGGCAAGGCAGGACGAGCAGATACTGCGACCGATCCTGCGCCGCTGGAGATGTTCGAGACCACGATCCAGTTCAAGCCACGTGAGCAATGGCGTCCTGGTATGACCCCGGAGAAGTTGGTTGAAGAACTGGACCGGGTGGTCAAGGTTCCGGGTCTATCAAACGTGTGGGTGCCACCGATCCGCAACCGTATCGACATGCTGGCCACCGGCATTAAGAGTCCCGTCGGCATCAAGGTCGCCGGACCGGACCTCGCCACCATCGACAAGCTCGCGGCACAGATTGAGTCCGCCGTGCGCGGCGTGCCTGGTGTTGCTTCTGCCTTGGCAGAGCGCTTGACTGGAGGCCGGTACATTGACGTGGATGTAGACCGACACGCCGCGGCACGGTTCGGCCTTTCTGTGGCTGACGTGCAGGCGGTCATATCCACCGCCATCGGCGGTGAGAATGTAGGGGAAGTTATTCAGGGGCGAGAGCGCTTCCCAGTGAACGTACGCTACCCACGCGAAATCCGTGATTCGCTGGAACGCCTGCGCAAGCTACCTTTCGTGACTGACAAGGGGGCGACCGTCCTCCTGCAGGATGTGGCGAGAATCGCCGTCACGGAAGGACCTCCGATGATCCGCAGTGAGAACGCACGGCTTTCGGGCTGGGTCTATGTGGACGTGCGTGGCCGGGACCTGCGCTCCGTCGTTCACGACATGCAAGCTTTAGTCGGAAAACAGGTGACCATGCCTGCTGGCTATTCATTGTCTTGGTCCGGTCAGTTCGAGTATCTAGAGCGTGCCACAGAGCGCATGACAGTCGTCGTGCCACTCACATTGGCCGTCATCTTCATGCTTCTCTACTTACTGTTTCGTAGCGCAAGTGACGCTGCATTGGTCATGGCTGCAGTACCGTTTTCGTTGGTGGGAGGCTTTTGGTTCATCTGGGCACTTGGCCACGCTGTGTCAGTCGCCTCCGCTGTGGGATTCATTGCTCTGGCCGGCGTTGCCGCGGAGTTTGGCGTCGTGATGCTGGTCTACCTGCAGAACGCATGGAAACAGCATCTGGCCGCGGGCGAGCCAGACAATGAGGAGACGTTGCTGGCTGCCATTCGCGAGGGCGCAGTGATGCGCGTGCGGCCAAAGGCCATGACTGTTGCCGTGGTTATGGCGGGCTTATTGCCCATCCTGATCGGACATGGCACCGGCTCTGAAGTCATGACCCGCATCGCTGCTCCCATGGTCGGCGGGATGGTCACGGCCCCGCTATTGAGCATGCTTGTCATCCCCGCTGCCTGGTACTTGATCCATCGGAAGCGCCCCATCACTAAACACCACTCTCCGAACCTAAAAGCGTCCTCAGTCGAGGCTTCATAACCATTTTTTAGAAAGAAAGACCCATGAAAACAACTCACTTACTTGCCGCAGCCCTCACATGTGCAGCGTTCACAACAGTCCATGCTCAGGACATGAAAATGCCAATGAAGCCAGCTGCAAGTGCATCAGCTTCCACCATGCCCTTAGTTGATGGTGAAGTCCGCAAGGTTGACATCCAAAAGAACCTTGTCGTCCTGCGTCACGGAGATATTCCGAACCTGGCGATGCCGGCCATGACCATGGGCTTCGAGGTATCCGATAAGAAGATGCTCGACGGCTTAAAGGTTGGCGATAAGGTGAAGTTCCAAGCAGAGTCGATCAATGGCAAAGCTATGGTCACGGAATTGAAACCGAACCATTGATAGAAGAAGGGACTGTCATTGGCGTTGTTGCACTACAGGGACTTCCCGTCAACGCAAGCGCTGATCAGTAACTTTTGACTAACCTGACTGCCAAGACGATCAAGGTGCTTGAAACGAGAAACAGACTGCACATCTACAGACGGTGTTAGGCACGAGGTGTGCGCCCCCTGAAACAAACCGCGCAGCAGGGTGCTATTCAAATCTCGTGACGTATTGCGACTCACAATGCAACAACCGAGCTTGCCTGCTGCTGATCTAACCTGTTCATTGCATCTTTGATTTCACGTCTGGCATGTTGAAGTGCTTGCCTCAGGCAACGGCAGAAATGGGTGGTCTAGGGCGTTCGCTGGCATGGCCTGCGTTACAGGTGCGCTCCTGTGTCATGAGCGCCCACAGGATGCGTGCATTTTTGTTGGCTAAAGCCACGGCGGCCTTTTGCCAGCCACTGCGCGGCCTCAAGGCCATTACCGATTGGGAGATAGGGTCGAGGTTGTGTTTGCCGGTCAGCACTACGGCCTTGGCTCCTTACACCAGCAAAGTGCGCAGGTAACTATCGCCTCGCTTGGTGATGGCTCCGAGGTTGGATTTGCCTCCGCTGGAATTCTGTCTGGGCGTCAACCCAAGCCAGGCGGCAAACTGTGCACCCTTCCTAAACTGCTTGAAGTCGCCGACCATCGCTAATGCAGTGAGTGATCCCAAGCCCTTGATGGCGGCAGCTCGCTGCACCTGGGCATCTTCTTCACAGTGAGCTGTAATACGCTGCTCACACCAGTGAAGATGTTCATCGAGCTCTTGTCAATGCATGAGTGCACGCTGTAGCGCAATGCGGGCTGCGCCTGCGAGGTCATTGCTCGCATCTTCCAAGATATCGTGCAAATAGGTGCGCAAGCCTCTGGGGCTTTGCGGCAGGACGATGCCAAACTCGGCGAGCATTTCTCGAATACGTTTGATGCATGCTGTGCGTTCCTCATTGACCCTTCGCGCGGCTGATGCACACATAGTATGCCCTGCTGCTCTGAAGTCTTAACGGGAACAAGGCGCATCTGAGGACGGCTGGCTGCCTCGCAAATGGCAGCGGCATAATTGGCATTTTGTTTCCGCTCTTGCCCTGCAAGCGATAGGGTGCAACCAATGCTGCTGCCATCATGCGTGCATCCAAGTCCATGCGCAGCAACTGCCGAACACCAGTGGTGCGCACCACCGCAAGCCTCCATGACCATCAGGCACCCTGCAGGTAATTGCGCACACCATGCCAAGAACTTGCTGCGCTGGATGGCCCGGTTAGTGACCATCCTCCCTTGAGCATTGACTGCATGGGCCTGCAGCACATTCTTTGCGAGATCTACCCCAACACGGACGATGTTTTGCATGGCACGACTCCTGATGAATGACGAAGAAATTGGCTTGCCGATCCAACGTGACACTGCGTATCCAGCAGACCAAGATGGCGGGAAGTCCTTCGTATTCAAATTGCCGGCTAAGGCTAGGTAGCCTCGTGCGATGTGTCAGTCCCCGTAGTCCAAACCCCGCTATCGCACCACCAACTGGAAGCAATACAACGCAGCGCTCAATGCGCGGGGCTCACCGACCATCTGGCTGGACAAAGGCATGGCTGGTTTGCAGCTGCCAGCGGCAAACGCGGGCACAGCCCGAAGTTCTCCGATGCGGCCATCCAGTACGGCCTGACCATCAAACCTCTTTGGATTGACCTTGCGGCAGACCACATGCTTTGTTCTGACACTACTGGCGTTGTCTGGACTGCTGTGACCAGTTCCCGACTTCAGCACGTTGTGCAACCGCTAACGCAGTCTTACCGGTCCAGCTCCGCCGGCCTGCGCCTACTGGTCGACTCCACGGGCATCAAGTTCCTGGACGAAGCCGAGTGGAAGTGCAAAAAGCATGGGCCAGAGTGTCGCCGCCAAGTTGCCGAACTGCACATTCGAGCCGCCATCCCCAATCGGTTTACTGAACTGGGCTGCCCGCAGACGGTGGCTGTGGCCTAGCCGCGCCTGGGGTTGGGGAAATCTGGCCTGGGGCTGATATGTGCAACAACGCCCCAGTTATTGGGTCTTTTATAGGTAAGCTTGGGCTAACCCAGCTATAGCTTGGGTTGATAATGCTTCGAGATGGCTCGTAACTATTCCATCTTAATGCCATTAAATCCGACATGGTCCAAGCGAGCCAGTCAGCTCTAAATGGTCTATCAGATATATTTTTAGAAGCAACATCAGTTCCAGTCGATGTCCAAATTATTGTGGGTATTTTATAACCGGATGCAGTACTTGGACTGTGACCAACTTTATTTGTTTGATGTCCAACTTCTTGTCCGTGATCTGATACGTAAATAATGGACTTATAGTCATCTGCACTGGATGGGGAACTTATTAATTTTTCAAAGACAGATGCAACTACCCTGTCTTGATAAACAACAGCTGAATCGTAGTCATTTCTAAATTCCTGAACCCACATTGAACGTTCAGCCGCAGACATTATTCTTGATACTTCATCATCGGTAAATATAGGCTGCTTTTCCGGGTATCGCAGACGATAATGAGGATGAGCACCCAGCATATGTAAAACAATCAATTTCCGAGGGTGTGAATCTTTAAGGGCATTCTCATATGATGGTAATAAAATCTCATCAAGTGAATTGCTAGATCTACCTGGTTTATTATTTTCCATGGAAATCACATCGGCCATTGCTGCATGCTTTTGCGTAATTGCAATATCATCATGATTGCTTATCCACCAAGTTTTATATCCTGCTTCTTTTGCGAGAGCAATTATGTTTAGTTTCGTATCTGTTTCAGCAGTTGTGAAGTTCATCATGCTATCAATGGCAGGAATAGTGGTTGCTTCCGTGGACCATGAGTTACGGATAACGAGAAATCTATCGCCCATATCTTTTTGAAGCTTTTCGAGCATCGGCGTCGTATTTCTTTCGTAGCCATAAATGCGCATGTTATCTCGATTTATGCTTTCAGAAATAATAAGAACTACGGTGGATTTGTCTTTTCTAGCAATCGAAGGAATCTCACTTTTTGCTGACCTTTGTGCTAAGGCGCGTTCTTTTCCATATGATGCCCAGCTATCTTTCGTATTCTTTACGGATTCAGCTAAATTAGACCAAAAAATTAGAGGATTTATCCTTCTCCATGGCTTGCTGATGTATGAAACGGCGGATATCAAAATGATGATGGATAAAGCAATCAGCTCAATCTTCGAGACCTTCGTTCTTTTCCTTGCCCCTTTTAAAGATAACCAGAGAGCAACACCCGCTGAAATAAGTAAAATAATGCTAGATCCACTGAAATCACGGATGTGTGTGGAGATATAGCCTCCCATTTCCGATGTATTTGTGTTTGCAAGTGCACTTACCACCATCGTACTATCTGGCGCAGCAGCATAAATTGAGATGAGATGCGCTCGGACGGCTGAGTCTAATAAAAATACAAGAACAAAACTCCAAACAAGAAATGCTCTAATTAGATTTAATCTAGAGTTATTGATTGGAATTAGTAACAATAATAGAGTCGGTATAAGTAGGACGCTTATCTGTAATATTTTTCTGCCTTCATATCCTAGAGATGCAAAAACAACTTGCATCACAAGTAGAGCAATAATAGTTACCCATAGCTTATGGCGATCGGTAGATTTTTGAAAAAACAATGCTATTCTTGACCGGTGAAATTTAAGATTATCTTCGGATGCTGGTGCGCTCATAGAAATCCTATTAACCCTAATGGAAATATCGAAATTCGATTTGGAATAGGGGCACAGAACTCTATGTGTGCAATACCGACAGAAATCTGACATTCAGATTACATTTTAGTAATCAGGTTAATTTTAGCTGTGGATTACAAAAATATCATGTTGCAGACAATATTGCGTAAAGTGCCTATCTATATATTTGATGTGTCTGGGTAGAAAAGCACTCAGACGTTCTTCAAGTAATTGATCAAGGAATCTTTATCATGAAAACTAATCTCGTATTTCTGGCTTCAATCGTGCTGTCCTGCGCCACCGTTTCAATGTCTGCATCTGCAAATGAAAGTGGCGTCTTGGGTCCATCGGAAAGCGCGACTACAAAGTCCTTCGAAAGTACCAGCTCGACCACACGTACTGCAGACAGAACTTTTGGACGAGCAGGTGCTGAGTCTCAGGTCTCACGCGTTGTAGACACAACACGAAGCACTCAATATCTCAATCTTGTATGTGGAGAGACGGTCGAGTTCACCAACGGCAAGGAACAGTTCATCTGGAAATTTGATGTGATGGGTCATAGGCCCGTCGACCTGTCGAAGATCGCACCTGCAGCGTTTGCAGGTAGCACGCTAAAGATCTACGTTGCGAAAAATGAGCTCGAGCGCCATTGATTGCTACCCGTGTGCACAACAATAGAAAGCCATGAGCGTCTGGTCAATTTGTCAGCGCATGGCTTCCTAGTGCGCGCCGTAGATATGGCGCTGGGGACGAGGAGACCCGCAGCTTGTCGTGGAACCTGACATCAGCCTAGAAAGAACTCCGCATTCAGAAAGTGCCTGTGAAGCTCTGTAGCTTGCACGAATCGTCTGAAGTTCAGCAACGAGAACACTCAGATCCTGGATGCGATGATTGACATGTTCTATGTGTGTGTGCAAGAGCGCATTGACCTCTGCACAGTCCTTCGCAGATGACTCCCGTAGCGAGAGCAAAGAACGTACTTCATCAAGTGTCATATTCAGCGATCGGCAGCATCGAATGAAGGCAAGTTGGTCTATGTGGTCCGTCGAGTAAACACGGTAGTTGTTTTCAGCTGTAGCAGCCGAAGGCAGCAGTTTCTCGCGTTCATAAAAGTGAATGGTCTCAACCGCCGTACCAGCGACCTCAGCCAGTTCACCAATCTTCATAGACCCGGTTCGAAATGAGTTGACTCTATACTAACTAAAAGGTTTTTAATTGCCACATGGTCAACAGGAGATCGAGTATGAAGCCCCCAAACATTGATGACAACATGCTTAGTACCGCCACCACGGATTGCTGTAGCTCACACACCATCCCGAGCGTGGAGGCAACTCCGTTGGATCGAGGGCTAACGTACCGCATTCCAACGATGGATTGCGCTGGCGAGGAAGCTGAGATACGTCGTGCACTTGAACCAATTGCAGGTATCCGGGGACTCAGATTCCAGCTCTCGCAGAGAACTCTCAAAATTGATGCGGACACTGATGCCCTTGCTGCCGCATTGTTGGCAATCACTGAAGCTGGCTTTGAGCCAAAGCTGATCTCATCGAACACTGCGGACTCAAGCCATGCGGCCGGCGACAGCCACGACAATGAGCTTGTGCGTGGCACAACTCCAAAGTTGGTCGCGGCGCTTGCTCTTGCTATCGCTGCGGAAGGTGTCGGCTACTTCGCGCCAGAAACCATGGCTTGGAAAGTCGCCGGCTTTGCAGTCGCCGCGATTGCGATTTGGCTTGCGGGCTTTGACGTCTATAAAAAAGGGTTTGGAGCACTGCGTCGTGGCAAGCTGAACATCAATGCATTGATGACTGTTGCTGTGACTGGTGCGTTTGTCATCGGTCAATGGCCTGAAGCGGCGATGGTGATGGCGTTGTATGCCATCGCCGAGGCAATCGAGGCGAGGGCAGTCGATCGGGCCCGCAATGCCATTCAGGGGTTGCTTGCGATGGCTCCGGACCAAGCATCGGTTCGCCAAAGTGACGGTAGTTGGCTAACCGTCGCAGTTGCACAAATCGCAGTGGGCTCGACGCTGCGAGTCAAGCCAGGTGAGCGCGTTCCTATGGATGGAGTCGTTCAGGCAGGACAAACGAGCATCAACCAGGCCCCCGTAACTGGTGAAAGTATCCCCGTTGACAAGGCGGTGGGTGACCCGGTGTTTGCGGGCACCATCAACGAGTCTGGAACTTTTGAGTTTGAAGTTACTGCATTGGCCTCCAACTCGACGTTGGCGAGGATTATTCATGCCGTTGAGCAAGCACAAGCGACTCGAGCACCTACTCAGGGGTTCGTTGATCGATTTGCTGCAATTTACACACCTGCAATTTTCGTTATCGCCGTCGTCGTAGCATTGGTAGGCCCCTGGCTACTTGGCTGGACGTGGATGCAGGCCGTCTATAAGGCACTGGTTCTGCTAGTTATTGCTTGCCCCTGCGCACTCGTCATTTCCACACCAGTGACGATTGTGAGCGGCTTAGCGGCAGCAGCCCGCCGTGGTATTTTGATCAAAGGCGGTATCTATCTGGAAGAGGCGCGCAAGCTTAAGGCAATCGCGCTGGACAAGACCGGAACAATTACCGAGGGCAAGCCGCGCCTTGTGGACTGGTCGTTGGTTGATGCCGCGAGCAGCCTTGATACCGCGGAGTCGGTGGCAGCAGCTCTCGCTGGCCACTCAGATCATCCTGTGTCGCGCGCCATCGCAGCGGGCCTGAAGCCTAACAACGCAGACATTCAGAACTTCACGGCACTTGCTGGACGAGGTGTGCAGGCCGAACTGAGTGGAACAGTCTATGTACTAGGGAATCATCGCTTGATTGAGGAACGTGGCCAATGCTCCTCAGAGCTTGAAGCCACGCTCAAGCGGCATGAAGAATCCGGCCGTACTGTCACATTGCTTGCCGACCCGGAACGAGTCATCGCACTGTTTGCAGTTGCCGACACGATTAAGGGCTCCTCTCGTGAAGCTATATCTGAATTGAAAGCGCTTGGTATCACCCCAGTCATGCTGACTGGAGATAACCAAGCCACCGCCTCTTCAGTAGCCAGTGAAGCTGGTATCGAGCAAGCACGAGGAAACTTGTTGCCGGAGGACAAGCTAGCTGCCATCAAAACGCTCCAGGGCCAATATGGACTCACAGCAATGACGGGCGACGGTATCAATGATGCCCCAGCGCTGGCCCAAGCAGACGTCGGGGTTGCCATGGGTGCCGCCGGTACAGATACCGCTATGGAAGCAGCCGACGTCGTCGTGATGAATGATGACTTGCGAAGGATTGCTGAGACAGTGAAGCTGTCTCGATCCACCCATGCGATCCTTTGGCAAAACATCACTCTTGCTCTTGGCATCAAGGCCGTATTTCTAGTCTTGGCAGTGTTCGGGAATGCATCCATGTGGATGGCGGTATTCGCAGATATGGGGGCAAGTCTCCTAGTTGTAGTCAATGGGCTAAGGCTGCTTGGAAAAGTGCCCAAGTCCTGAATTCGACAGAGAGTTTTCGTGTGCACTAGCTTGAATTGTGAGGATAGTTATGAGCTTTTTTGAACGCCTACTCGGAGGCCATCACCGATCTGGTGGCGATCATCATGGGAATGGTCATCATCAAAAACGGACACCCGCCTCCTACAACGATCCAGGAGTGTCCGGTGGGATCATTTGTCCTAACTGCCGAACTCAAAGCTCTCCCCAAGCACGGTTCTGTCAACAGTGCGGAAGCGGCCTAGCCCCCCAGGCCTGCAACGCATGCGGCGTGCAGATGGCGCTTGGATCGCGTTTTTGCTCAAACTGCGGAAAGTCTGCTTAGAACTTAGGGAGAGCAGATGATCGGCTGGGTGATCTCTGTTCTCCTGAGATCTCAGATTACAAGAAGGTGTCAGAAATGTAATCTTCAGACCATGTAAATGGCTGAATAGTGTCAAAAATGTAATCTTGCTGAGAGGACAACTTCGCTACCATTGAAGCTTCGAAATTTACTAGAAAAATCCTATGGATTCTCTTAGATTCGAGGATGCCGCTCTATATCTTAGAGTTAAGAGGATGGAAGTATTAGCAAGCAATATTGCGAATGCTGACACTCCTGGATACCAAGCGAAAGATATAGACTTCAAGGCTGCGCTTGAAGAGACGCAAAGGCAAATGCTGACAGTGCAGTCTACGAATAAGTCCCACCTTGGGAACATTGCTCCAACATCAATTGATCCTCAGATTGCATTTCGCCCTGTCTCTCAGAATGCAATGGATAGAAATACGGTTGATCTCGATCAAGAGAGGGCATCATTTACAGCTAATGCTATTCGTACACAATTCGCTATGAATCAAGCTGTCGATGAATATGTAGAGATGGGGCAAATGCTGTCGAAATTAGTTTAATTTTATTTAGTTGGTCATTCATAGAGCGCATTTATTTGCGCTCTTTTTTTAATTCTGGTAGTAGAAGAATAAAATTCGCGACAAAGTAGTTGCCAACTATTTCGTTGGTTGAAATAATGAATATTTTCAAAAAGTGACAAGCTGGAAGATGCCAAATAATATAAATAGAGAATTCTTTGTAAATCACTTACTGATTCCGATTACTTTCCTGGCGCTAATTTTTTATTATTTCATGTATCTTGGAGGGGACTTTTTCTTTGCCGAGAAAATATATGCCCTGCAGGGTTATGAATGGTCTTTGAATGATCATTGGGTTACAAACAAATTGCTTCATAAGGGTGGGAAGCATCTGAGCACCCTAGCAATCGTTGTGATCATTGCACTATATATATTTGTACTTGCCTCCAAATCTGAACAGCGGAAAAAATGGCGGTCCCCATTGCTTTACCTGATTTTATCCAGTTTGGTCAGTGTAATTTTGGTGAGCCTTCTTAAGGTATTGACAAATATGGATTGCCCGTGGAACTTAAATCAATTTGGTGGCGATCGCCCTTTTATTGGTCTTTTCGAACACAGGCCTCAAGAGATGGGGAGCGGAAAATGCTTTCCGGCTGGTCATGCGAGCGCTGGCTATGCCTGGGTTGGTTTATATTTCTTCTTTAAGATGATCATCCCTAAGTATCGATGGTTAGGATTGCTGTGCGGCATTATGGTTGGATTGACATTTGGTATCTCTCAACAATTGAGAGGAGCCCATTTCATTTCTCATGACATTGTCACGATTCTCATTTGTTGGTTGATCGCCACTCTTTTGTTTATATTCTTTAGTATCAAGAAATATACTGTTAAAAATGAAAAACAACTCAAAATCCAACATCTTTAATAATATTCAAAAGAATAGAAAAGGATTTTCTAGAGTCTGGCATGCATCAAAGTACTCATGTTCGGGTATAAAAGATGCGTGGCTAGAGCCTGCATTCCGCCTTGAGGTAATATTATTTGTGATTTCGCTTCCATTGGCTCAATTGATTGGGAGATCTATGATGGAAAAATTGCTCCTGATCTCTTGTATCTGGTTTTTGATGATAGTTGAGGTAATTAATTCTGCGATAGAGTCCGCAATAGATAGAGTAGGACTTCAATATCACGAACTTTCCAGGAAAGCCAAAGATTTGGGAAGTGCTTCCGTATTAATGACAATTATTTTTTGTCTGATAATCTGGTCTTCTTTAATTTATAAAAACTTTATTTAATTTTCTGCCTAACAGCTGGAATACATTACAGGGATGCACCTCATGCATCGCTTAACATGCGTCTTCACGCTTACAGGGTGATGCCAACTCTTGTTCGTCGGGCAAAGCGTCCAATATGTCCGCTCATGCCTCACGAAGATTTCACGGATTTCTGCGCGCGGTGAGGCCGGCTGCTTTTTGCCGTGGCATCGTGTTGCCCGTGACGGAAAGACCGATGAAGGTGATCCTGCACTGAGCAGCAGAGCTTTAATTCGATGCAAAGTTTGCAATGCCTGCGATGAGCTTCGCCATATGTATCGCTCCTCCCGGTGGTTTTGAACTGACTGACCAGAGGTCCCCTTGAGTGTTTGAAGCATGTGCCGCGCCTGAGAAACTTGGGCTTGGCGTGATCGCACCTGTGGGCGCAGTGGATGCCCGCCGGTGTAGGCTTGGTGCCGGTCACGCTGGCCGAAGCGGCTCTACCGAACCTTTCTACTTGTGGCTGTACTCCTCTGTGCCACAAAGGGTCCGAGCCTTCATATCTGTGCTGAATTTGCTCTGCTCCAAACAGAAGCGGAGCCAGTTGTAGGCAAGGAAGATACTACTGGCAAGGGCAAAAGTGGACCGCTCCTGCCCTAGCTCACTGCCTACTCTGACTGTACTGAGTGGCCGACCCCACTCGAACTGAAGCCGGCATCTAAATCTCAATCAATTGAATTAGATAGCGACTAAATGTTCGTACAAAATGATCGAGCCAATACCGATCAGCAGGACACCGCCGATGGCTTCGGCCCAGCGCCCAGCAATATTCCCCAGTACACGCCCGACCATCACGCCCAACGTCACCATTGCGAATGTTGCGAAGCCGATAGCGAGAGCAACGGTGGCGATGCTTACGTCCAGAAAAGCAAGTCCTACGCCCACGTCCATGGCATCAATGCTTGTTGCAAATCCAGTTGCAACTAATAGCCAGAAGCCATGTCGTGCAGGCTTGCTGGGCTCTTCACCATCAGGCACTTTGATTGCCCCGATCAACATTCTTCCACCTAGCACCAGAAGCAGCACGAAGGCGATCCAGTGGTCCCAGGCCTTGACGTAATCTGAAGCCGCATAGCCCAGCGCCCAGCCTACCAAGGGTGTGATGGCTTCGATGACACCGAAGATGGCGCCAGTCCCAGCGCGGTTTGAGTAGCGCAGAACCTTTGCCGACGGCTGCGGCAAAGGCATCGGTGGACATGGCAAAGGCCAGGAGCAAGATAGAAGCGGCATTCATGGGGAATTCATTCTTAACGGTCGGGCATGAGCACAACGGCATCTCACCGCGGCCCGAGCTCGTCGCGATGAAATGCCTATGGTCTCGCCAACCGAAGAACGGATGCATACGCCACAGCAAATTGAATGCCGAGTATGTTGACGCATGCGCTTCCAGGGTGGAAGCAGGCTACTCCCCAAGGGGGACTAAAGTTTACAAGCGATCAAAATGCTTGAGGAACATAGCCTTTTTTGAGTTCTGGGCTTTAGAAATGGCTCGCATTTTCAAAGCGCTGGCCTCTAGCAAGAAAGCTACGTCGATACCGCCATTAGGGCTGTCCATGCACTCCCCTGTTGATTTCCACTCAAAACTGACCCGCCGGAGGCTAAGGGGGGTGCGGATAAAAACTTGGACTGGTTTTATGCGGCTAGACCAAGTTCTTGTCGGTATTCCACAGGACTTAAACGTCCCAGAGATACCTTGATACGTTTTTCGTTGTACCAATGAATGTAAGTATCGACAGCTTCAATGAACTGCTCAATCGTTGTTGATTGCCAGTTGCAGGGATAGAACAGCTCTATTTTCAGCCTTCCAAAGAAGCCTTCGCATGCAGCATTGTCTGGCGAGCACCCTTTGCGAGACATCGAGCGAACCAACTTTGCATCATGGACCCTCGAGAGCCAGCCGGGCCATCGGTAGTGAGCTCCACGATCAGAATGAATCACAGGGCGGCTCTCGCTACCTTGAACAGCATCAATGGCCGCATCCAGCATTGTGTTGACGAGATTTGCATTGGGATGAGTCCCAATCGACCAGCTCACCACCAGCCCGTCAAAGCAATCAATGACTGGCGACAGGTAAACCTTACCAGCAGGAATCTGGAATTCAGTAATGTCGGTGAGCCACTTCTCATTGGGCGCAGCAGCATGGAAGTCTCGATTGATGAGGTTTTGAGGGGCAGCACCTATCTCTCCAAGGTATGAGTTATATCTGCGGCGTTTGGGCTTGGCCACGATCAACCCTTCCTGCTTCATCAGCCGACGCACCACCTTCTCTGAGATGCCCGTGCACTCCTTGAGCAAGGATGCCTGCACTCTGCGATATCCATAGCAACGGTAGTTGTTGTCGAAGATCTCGGTGATGCTTCGGCGTACATCCAAGTATTTGTCAGCCAGCTTCAGCCGGGCACGATGGTAAAAATACGAGCTTCTAGCAAGTCCAACAAGAGAAAGTAGTTCTGGCAATTCATACTGCCCGTGCAACGCGTCAACCAGCACAGCCTTATCTTTGTTTGCCAGCCTATGCAGATCAATGTCAGCCCCATTTTTTAAGATTTCATGGGCCTGCTTGAGAAGCTCACGTTCTATCTTCAGCCGCCGAACATCCTGGCGCAATGATTCAACTTGGCGCCTGAGTGCTGCTTCATCCAACACTGGTGATCGCTTTGGACTGTGTTTCATTGCGACAGGGGCACAAGGGCCAAGCAACTGATTTTTCCAGTTGTACAAGGTCCCCCTACATACCCCTAACTTGTCCGCAATCTCCTGTGCACTTGATTGGCGGGAACACAGTTGCACCACTCCCTCACACATCAAGGCATCAGGCTTTGTAGCCGGCCAAGATCTGCCCACTATCGATTTGCTGGTCTCGGGGCAGTCGTGCCGAACCCACGCAGTCAACGTTCCTCGACCCGGGTAACCCAAAGCCCTCATCGTTGCTGCAATACAGCGATCGTGCGCGAGGTAATGAGCAACCGCAACCTGTCTTTGCTGCAGCGAATATTTTGGTGCCCTTGGCGCTTGGCTCGCTGGCAAATCCTGATGCTTCAGGTAGTGCTGATACCAGCCTTTCAATGCGTTCTTGGTTGGGTATCCCAACTGGCGAATTGTGGCTCTGACACGCAAGCCAAGCTTGATGTAAAGCTCAACTGCAAGAATCCTGTCTTCGTATGAGTACATGAACTACCTCCTGGTAGTCCAAGTTTTTGTCCGCATCCCCAGTGGGTCACTTCTGGGTGGAAATCAACAGTCGTGCTCCAGGATTTGCCTGGCTGCTTCATTCTCGAGTTCTTCGAGGTAACGTTGGCAGCTCATAAGGACTCCTGATGGAACGAGGAGGCTCTGAACTAGCTATGAAACTCAGGTCGATCCAAGTTGGAATCTCACGACTGAGATTCAAAGATGTGTGGCGTTGTCTTAGGTGAGGCAGGTAATGAAATCCCAATTTTGGTGATCCCGCTTGAGGATGTCGCGAAAGCGGTACCGCCGTGCATCCGCGCTATAGCCGCAACGATGGCCAGTCCTAAGCCGTGATTGAGATTTGCATGTGCGCGGGACGCATCAGCACGATAGAACCGATCAAACAGGCGTGGCAGATGGATGGGATCGATCTCCGCTCCTCGGTTGATCACCGCAATGCTAACGTTGTCACGTTTGCCATCGGGTGTCTCCACTACGCTTTGGGAGATCTCGATAGTGATCGTTGATCCGGCTTCTGCATAGCGTGAAGCGTTGCCTAAAAGATTGGATAGTGCACGGCGAACCAAACGCGCATCCACAGCAACACTTGCATCTCCATCGATTAGAACTTGAAGGTGCGCTTCTTGAAGCACTGCCTCATGGAACTCGGCCACTTCTGAGGCAAGCTCTGCAAGACTCACTTTGGCGGATCGCCGCGCTTCAGTACCGCGGTCTGCGTGTGACAGAAACAGCATGTCAGCCACGATTCCGGCCATGCGCTGTAGATCCTCTAGGTTGGAGGCCAAGATGTCCTGTAGTTCAACAGCACTACGCGGTTTACGAAGCGCCAACTCGCAACTACTGATCAAGGTGGTCAACGGTGTGTTTAGTTCGTGTGCCACGTCAGCATTGAACGCCTCCATTTGTTGATAGGCGATGGCCAGTCGGTCAAGCAATGCATTGAACTGTGCGATCAATGGTCTTAATTCTTGAGGTTGATGGCTATCATCTAAACGGCGATGCAAGTCTTGCGCAGAAAGGCTTCGCGTTTGATCCACCAGTAGGCGTAAAGGCTTGAGTCCTATGCGAACAAGCCATGTGCTCGCAAATGAGACCAGCAATGCACCCGCCACGGCGGCAATGCCCAGGGTCCAGGCCAGACGATTAAGCAGTCGGTCATCTGGTCTACGGTCTAGCAACAGGACCGCTTGCATTGGCTGCAGGCCGTCGTTAACTGTCGGAACTTCCACTGAAAATTTGCGAACTGCAACCCGGTCGTCATCTTCAGGTTGGCGCAAAAGTTCAAATGCGCTTTTACCGGAGGTTGGCACCAGGCGTAAAGACAGTTCGTCATGCCCCGTGACGAAGTCGTTAAGCATGTGGTTCAAGGCCTCCGGGGAGTGAACCCCTCGGCTCTCGCTTAACAGGTGCTCGATTGCTGTTTTCTTGTGATCTAAGGTGTCTTGCTGACGTTCCGACAGCGTGACGGAGATCACGAAATAGACAGCAATGCATACAAAACCGAGGCCAACAATGGTTTGCAGTGCTAAGGCGCGGGCTAAACGTCGAGCTAAATGTGGTGCAGCGGTCTTGCTCATGTTGTGCGAGATTCGAGCACATAGCCCATGCCACGGACGGTGTGGAGGAGATGTTGCTCAAAAGGCTGATCAAGCTTTAGCCGCAGGCGTCGGATAGCGACCTCTACCACGTTGGTCTCACTGTCGAAATTCATATCCCAAACCTGAGATGCCAACTCTGTTCGTGTTAACACTTCCCCTTGGCGGCGTAATAGAAGGCTAAGCAAATTGAACTCTTTGGCCGTGAGCTCGATTCTCTGGCCCGCCCGCGTGGCCCTACGACGAATTAGGTCTAACTCTAAGTCAGCTAAGCGCAGAGTCGTCGCTTCGGGGGCGGCTTGGGCAACGCTGGGGCCACTGCGCCGTAATAGAACATGCAGGCGTGCGACCAGTTCAGAAAATGCAAATGGCTTAACGAGATAGTCATCGGCGCCACACTGCAGTCCCTTGACGCGATCCTCAACCTGGCCACGGGCAGTCAACATCAGTACAGGTGTTTGTTTCGTTTGCCTCAGCGCAGCTAGCACGGCTAGGCCATCGATGCCCGGAAGCATGCCGTCAAGCACGATCAGGTCATAGTCCATTTCACTGGCCAGGTGCAGACCGTCAATACCGTTGTGGGCTACATCCACAGTGAAGCCCTCTTCCGCCAGACCCTTGTTTAGGTAATCGGCGAGCTTGATCTCATCTTCTACAACCAGGATTTTCATGCTGACTATTCTGAGATAGGCGCACGCATTTTGAAAATGACAAATTTGTCATCCGGCTGTCAGGATGGTGAGGGGAGCACTTTATTATAGTGGCAGCGCCCACCCGCTTTCTATTCCTCACCTGGGCAATGTATCGCCCGGCTGACTTTGGATTGCACGGGTAGGAGTTTTAACAATGATTTCTTCGTCGTCTCATCGTGCTGGCCGAGCAGCTAGTGCGTTGCGTCATGCGTTGTTGTCCACCAGTTTGGCTTTAACTGGCGTGGCAGGCATAGCGCAGGACAATCCTGCCAATAAGGCGTCTCTGGCACCACTGACTCTGGACACTGCAGTAGCACGCGCTATCGACCAACACCCTCGTTTACGAGCTGCCCAGCGCGGTCTTGAGGCAAGCGATGGAGCCGTTCTGCAAAGTAAGGCGAGGCCTAACCCTGCGCTCTCGTATTCACAAGAAGATACGAGCAGAGATAAACGTACCACGACGGTTCAATGGACCCAAATGCTGGAAATCGGTGGCAAGCGCGATGCGCGCATGCGTGCTGCAGCACGTGGCCGAGATGTGGCTGAGGCGGAGCTGGATGCCGCCAAAGCTAATCTTGTCGCAGATGTCCGACTCGCATTCTTCGGGTTGTTAGTCGCACAGCAGCGTGAAGTCCTCGCAGGACAAACTCTTGACATCGCTCGAAGCGCGCGTGAGGCTGCATCGAAGCGTGTAGCAGCGGGCAAGGCAGCGCCCCTAGAGGCCAACCGGGCCAGTGTCGCTGAGTCCAGTGCAGAGCTGGAGCAAGCCCAAGCTCAGGCCGCAAAACGAGTGGCTCGTCAACAATTACAGGCCCTTATAGGAGAGGGAGGCCCTGTATTTGGTGATGCGCAAGGCAAACTTGACGCGTTGCCTACTGTTCCGGAAATTGGGGTTCTTCAAAGCCGCTTGGAGCAGTCGCCTTCCATTCAGCAAGCTCGCTTCACTGTTGAACAGAGCCGGGCGACCGCAGATCTGGAGCGCGCAAAGCGAATTCCTGACCCAACGGTGAGTCTAGGTATGAAGCGCGCTCAAGAGACCGGCAATCAACTCGTAGTCGGCGTCTCCATTCCTTTGCCTGTGCTCGATACCAATCGAGGAAATCAGTTGCAAGCCCTCCGCCTGGCTGACCAAGCTGAAGAGCGCTTGCTAGCTACCCGGTTGGAACTTCAGTCTCAACTTTATGCGGCGCGAGAGACGCTAGAGGCAAGTCGTAAACAAGCTATCCAACTGTCTGAACGCGTGCTGCCGACTGCACAAGTCGCCTATGAGGCGGCAAGCAAAGGATTTGCGCTAGGGAAATTCGGCTATCTGGACGTACTTGACGCGCAACGCTCTTTGTTTGATGTACGTAGTCAATACCTGGACCAGTTAATGGCCACACATCGTGCTTCGGCCGATATCGAACGCTTGTTGGGCACAACAGACGAGTAAGTTTTTTGCACAGATCATCAACATGAACGATACAAAACCATCTCCATTTGGGACTCGGCGTACTCAGATTGCAATTGCTGCAATCCTAGTAGTTGGCGCTCTTTCTGCTGCACTAATTCTTCGCAGTGGTCCAGACAGCAGCAGTGCTAAAGGTGCCGGAGGTCAGGGGCACTCAGAAGCCGCTAGCCACGCAGACACAGAACATCACGGCGAGAAGCAAAGCGGTGATCACAAAGATGAAAAAGGACACGCAGATGGTGAGCACCATGATGAAAAAGAGCAAAAGGACGGAGCCAAGTCTGCAGAGAAGAAAAGCGCCGAAGGTGCTCATGATGACGATGAAGGTCTAATCCAAATGGATTCGCAGCGTATGCAGGCTGCAGGCATTCGAACCGCAGAGGTCGGCGCTGCAACTGTTCGCTCAGTACTGCAACTTCCGGGGGAAATACGCTTCAACGAAGACAAAACGGCTCACGTTGTCCCTCGAGTCCCTGGCGTCGTCGACTCGGTACCCGCCAATCTCGGGCAGGTTGTAAAGAAGGGGCAGTTGCTGGCTGTGTTGAGCAGTGCGGCTGTTTCTGAGCAACGAAGTGAACTTCAAGCCGCTAGCCAACGCTTAGCACTGGCGCGTACAAGCTATGCCAGAGAGCAAAAGCTGTGGGAGGAGAAGGTATCGGCTGAACAGGATTACTTGCAGGCTCGGCAGACACTGCGCGAGGCAGAAATTGCCGTTTCAAATGCTCAACAGAAATTGGCAGCCAACGGCGCCGGAGGCGGTGGCGGTGCACTAAACCGATTTGAATTAAGGGCTCCTTTTGACGGAGTGATCGTCGAGAAGCATCTCGCCGTCGGTGAAGCTGTTCAGGACACTACCCAAGTTTTCACAATCTCAGACTTGCGCTCCGTTTGGGCTGAAATGAGGGTTGCAGCATCTGACTTGCCCGCCGTGAAGGTAGGGGAAAAAGCAACTGTCAAAGCGACAGCATTCTCGTCGTCTGCGACTGGGGTGGTTGCTTACGTGGGTGCTCTGATTGGCCAGGAAACACGTACCGCTCCTGCTCGAATCACTCTAGAGAATCCTGAAGGTGCGTGGCGCCCAGGTCTATTCGTTAATGTGGAGTTGACGGCCTCTTCGCAACAAGTGCCAGTGGCGGTAGCTTCCAGTGCTATCCAGCGTCTGGACGGCCAAAACAGTGTTGTGTTTGTGCCCGTCAAGGGGGGTTTCCGAGCTCAACCTGTACGCGTTGGTCGCTCAGATCCCCAGACAACAGAAATTCTTGAAGGGCTGAAGTCCGGCCAGTCCTATGTGACTGAAGGCAGCTTCATGCTTAAGGCCGAACTGGGCAAGGCTACAGCCGAGCACGCACACTAAGCAAGGGCTGCAAATGTTCGAACGAATTATCCGATTTGCCATTGAGCAGCGCTGGCTGGTCATGGTTGCCGTTCTGGCCCTAGCGGCTCTTGGCGTATACAACTATCAACGCCTCGCTATTGATGCTGTACCTGACATTACCAATGTTCAGGTACAGATCAATACGCAGGCCAGCGGCTACTCACCGCTTGAGACTGAGCAGCGAGTCACTTACCCAATTGAAACGGTGATGGCCGGCCTGCCCAATCTGGAACAGACTCGCTCGCTGTCGCGCTACGGCCTGTCGCAAGTGACAGTAGTGTTTAAAGATGGCACTGACATCTACTTTGCTCGCCAGTTAGTCAACGAACGCATCCAACAGGCCCGTGACAATCTTCCCGCTGGTGTCACTCCCACGCTGGGACCTATCTCTACAGGTTTGGGTGAGATCTATCTTTGGACCGTTGAGGCCGAGGACGGTGCAAAGAAGGCAGATGGAACGCCTTACACACCTATGGATCTGCGCGAGATACAGGACTGGGTGATCAAACCGCAACTGCGTAATGTGCCTGGTGTCACTGAAATCAACTCTATTGGCGGGTTCGCGAAAGAGTATCTGGTTTCGCCACGCCCAGAACAGCTGGCGTCCTATGGTTTCACTCTTGCTGACCTGGTTGCTGCGTTGGAACGCAACAATACCAATGTGGGAGCTGGATACATTGAGCGTCAAGGTGAACAGTATTTGATCCGTGCCCCAGGTCAAGTCTCTGGCATTGCTGACATTCGAGAAGTGATCGTGGGTTCGGCTCAAGGCCAGCCCATACGTATTCGTGATTTGGCAGAGGTTGGCTTGGGTCGTGAGCTTCGCACTGGAGCTGCCACGGATAACGGCCGAGAGGTCGTGCTTGGCACGGTCTTCATGCTGATCGGGGAGAACAGCCGTGTGGTCTCGCAGGCTGTGGCTGCACGTATGGAGCAGATTAACCGCAGTCTTCCTGAAGGCGTGAAAGCGATCACGGTCTACGATCGCACAAACCTCGTCGATAAAGCCATCGCAACGGTCAAGAAGAATTTGGTGGAAGGTGCGGCTTTAGTTGTTGTCATCCTCTTCCTTTTCCTAGGCAACCTCCGCGCGGCCCTGATTACAGCGCTGATCATTCCGTTGTCCATGCTGTTCACCTTTACTGGCATGGTGCAATACAAAGTCAGTGCCAACTTGATGAGTCTGGGCGCTCTTGACTTCGGCATCATCATTGATGGCGCGGTGGTCATTGTGGAGAACTGCGTGCGTCGTCTTGCCCACGCGCAAGAAGCACGCGGACGCTCTTTGACGCGCAGTGAACGCTTCCACGAAGTATTTGCTGCAGCCAAGGAAGCGCGTCGGCCATTGTTGTTTGGACAATTGATCATCATGGTGGTCTATTTGCCAATCTTTGCGCTCACGGGTGTAGAGGGCAAGATGTTCCATCCCATGGCGCTGACTGTGGTGATCGCGCTTGCTGGCGCAATGCTGCTGTCCATTACCTTCATTCCTGCGGCGATTGCTCTTTTCATGGGTAACAAGGTTGCGGAGAAGGAAAATCGCCTCATGGTTTGGGCACGTCGCGTTTATGCACCAGCCCTTCATCGCGTCATGAGAGCTCCTGCAGTTGTTCTGACTGCAGCTGGTGTGGCGGTGGTGCTAAGCCTGCTGCTGGCAACGCGTCTTGGTAGTGAATTTGCACCAAACCTCAACGAGGGCGATTTCGCCATTCAGGCTCTGCGGATTCCAGGAACCAGCCTGACCCAGTCCCTTGAGATGCAAATGCAGATCGAGAAAACCTTGAAGAAAGAGTTTCCTGAGATCGACAGGGTATTTGCTCGTACAGGTACCGCGGAGATTGCCTCTGACCCGATGCCTCCGAACATTTCGGACGGCTACATCATGCTTAAGCCGCAGTCCGAATGGCCGGATCCGGCACGTACACGAGACGATTTGCTGGCAGCAATTCAGGCCGCCGCAGATCGAGTTCCAGGCAACAATTTCGAGTTCTCTCAACCCATTCAGCTGCGCTTCAATGAGTTGATATCGGGTGTGCGTAGTGATGTCGCTGTAAAGATTTTTGGCGACGACATGACCGTGCTGGAGAAGAACGCACAAGCTGTCGCAGGCATGTTGCAGCAAATTTCTGGAGCCTCTGAAGTCAAGGTCGAACAGACCACAGGCTTGCCAATGCTCACCGTGAAAATCGACCGTGAGAAGGCCTCGCGCTATGGTTTGAACATGGGTGACGTGCAAGACACCATCAGTACGGCACTGGGCGGTCGTGAAGCCGGCACAGTTTTCGAAGGCGACAAGCGATTCGACATTCAGGTTCGCTTGCCGGACGAAGTGCGCAATGACATGGAAGCGATAGGACGCCTACCTATCGCGCTTCCACGCGGTACGGATGGCCGACTTGGTTTTGTTCCGCTTTCGGCCGTGGCTAGTTTTGATATCGCACCAGGCCCTAACCAGGTGAGCCGAGAGGATGGTAAGCGCCGCATCGTGGTGAGTGCCAACGTGCGCGGACGTGATATTGGATCTTTCGTCACAGAAGCACAACAACGCCTCGAATCGCTGCAACTGCCTGCCGGCTACTGGACCCGATGGGGCGGAACCTTCGAGAACCTCGAGTCGGCTAGAAAACGCTTGACGATTGTTGTGCCGGCAGCATTGCTGATGGTCTTTGTCTTGCTGTTTGCAATGTTCGGCAATGTTCGTGATGGTCTCATCGTGTTCACGGGCATTCCGTTTGCGCTGACAGGTGGCATCTTGGCGCTCTGGATGCGCGGTATTCCTTTATCCATCTCGGCAGCGATCGGGTTTATCGCGCTGTCAGGCGTGGCAGTGCTCAATGGCTTGGTGATGATTGCCTACATCCGATCGCTGCGCGAAGAAGGAAAGCGCCTATATGAAGCAGTCACTGAAGGTGCTTTGACCCGACTGCGGCCAGTTCTGATGACCGCGTTGGTTGCATCGCTAGGCTTTGTTCCGATGGCCATCGCAACGGGCACAGGCGCGGAAGTTCAGCGCCCCTTGGCCACAGTGGTGATCGGCGGGATCTTGTCGTCGACTTTGCTGACCCTTCTCGTGTTGCCATTGCTTTATAGCTTGATACACCGCAAGGATCTCTCCGAGACGGAGGATGAGCAGGTGTTGGCGTCTACTGAGGAAAAGCCAGCCTGATACAAGTAGTTCAATTCACCTCATAAAAGCCATGGCCTCTAAGGCCATGGCTTTTTTCTTGTAACAATACTTAATATGACAACATTGTCACATTCCTGTTGGCAATCTGTCGGTGGGTATTTTCTACACTTAAGCCATCTTCTCTGAATAGACGACTTTCTTAGATGGAGAAGAAAATCAATTCACTTAAGGAGTATTAAATGGCTCACCGTAAAATTTTTGCATCTCTCACCGCCGCAGCCGCAATGGCAACCGTTATGGCAATGCCTGGCGTCGCAGTCGCAGATACGTACTGGCACCCCACAAATAATGAGGCTGGTGTAAAAGTATACCCCGAGCATTTCAAGAGCTCTCGAACCCGTGACCAAGTTCGTGAAGAAGCAGCGAATGCCGTACGAGAGGGCGGGGACAATCGACTGCGCAGCGGAAACTACCCAGCTGAGGCGAAAGGTACGGAGCCCGAAAAGACACGTCAGCAAGTTATCGACGAACTGATTAAAGAAACCCCTTCGCAGCGAGATGCTCGTAACCAAGCTATAGCTGGGTAATCAGTAATATTTTCTTGGCGTGGATTCGTGGTAACACGATCCACGTTTTTTTTCGCTCAAAAAATGACAAAAATGTAATCGGAATGTCATCGTGCAGATCAGATTTTATCTCTAGGATTGTGGGTTTATATAAATTCAAAAATAGTTTCATTGAGAAGCTGAATAGTTCTTGATTAAATTCTTTTCGTAAAATGAAGACTTTAAATAAAATAAGTGAATTCCTGCGCTCTAGTGGCATGCAATCAACACGCATGATCATTGGAGTTAGTATATGGATTGCTATTTTTTCTAATTATTATCTTTGGCTGAAGATATCTAAACTAGGTGAAGAATCGAATATAAGTTTAATAATATCTTTTGTTTTTATATTGATTGGTGTGAATATTTTTTCGATTTCTGTTTTGGGATGGGGGTGGCTTTTAAGGCCAATTGCCAGCATCTTTGTAGTCGGTGCGGCTTCAGGTGCCTATTTCATGCAAGCATACGGGATTGTTATTGATTCCAATATGATAACTAATGTGCTTCAAACAGACTTCAATGAAGCCTCGGATCTGATTAACTTGCAGATGATTTTCGTGATCTTGCTGCTGTCGTTGCCTCCATTGTGGTTTATATGGCGCAGAAATTTCTCAAAATCTACTTTTGGCAAACTGATATTGCAACGTTTGATGCTTGCTCTCCTGGGGATTTCAATAGCAGTGGTAAGCCTAATTGTTTCTTTTCAGGCGTTCTCCTCAACCATGAGGAACCATAAGGAGATTCGCTATTTGATTAATCCATACAACGGAATATATGCGGTTTTCAAGAAAATTGACGATTCCCAGAAGAGGAAATCTAAAGATTTGGTAAAAATAGGAGAAGGAGCATACATTGAAGGGACTATAGACCCTATAGTATTTCTTGTAGTCGGAGAAACCGCTCGTTCAGATCATTTGGGGTTGAATGGCTATTTAAGAGATACCACACCTTTGCTATCAAGTCGAAAAGACATTTTGTCATTTAAAAATGCCTGGGCTTGTGGAACGAGCACCGCAGAGTCATTGCCGTGCATGTTTTCTCATTTATCAAGAGAGGAATTTTTTGATCGAAGCGAAAATTACGAAAATTTATTAGATGTTCTAAAAAGGGCAGGATTGGATGTCCTTTGGGTTGACAATCAATCAGGGTGTAAGGGGGTATGTGCGAGAATACCTGCTAGTAATCAAGAGATTATCGAAGGTAATATCAATTGCAGAGATGATGGCTGTTTTGATGCAGCAGTGTTGAACAATCTCCAAAAGAAAATTGAAGACTTGCCAAAACCTGGCAAAGCTAAAGGAACCGTTATTCTAGTTCACCAAATGGGAAGCCATGGTCCAGCCTATTACAAGCGCTCTTCATCAGATAGAAAAGCCTACTTCCCAGAGTGTGACTCTTCAGCTCTGCAAACCTGCAGTCGAGACCAAGTAGTTAATGCATATGACAATAGCATAAGAGAGACTGATTATTTCATTTCGAATGCAATTGATTGGATTAAGGAAACATATCCAGATCGACCAACTGCAATGATGTATGTCTCAGATCATGGCGAGTCTTTAGGAGAAAATAATATATACCTCCATGGCCTACCTTATAGTTTGGCACCCGATGCTCAGAAACGGATTCCTTGGATCGCTTGGTTCTCTGAATCATTTAAGCGCGAGAAATTCGACGAAAATGGATGTGCTGCTCTATTAGACGTTGATGCCAAGATAAGTCATGATAATTATTTCCATTCGGTTTTGGGAATGATGAATGTAAAGTCTGAGATCTACAATCCTGATCTTGATATTTTTAAAAAATGCAGGAAGTATTGATTTTTGAAGCGATGTTGAGCAAATGGGTTTCTGACTATCTGGTTGGATAAAGGCATAGCATGGTTTGTCGCTATCAGTGGCAAACAGGGGCGTAGCCCGAAGGGGGATGCGAACAAATGCTAGGACTACCAGGATTTAGTTCATATTCTCATACGAAGACAGGATTCGTGCAGTTGAACGTTACTTCAAGCTTGGCTTGCGTATCAGGGCCACAATTCGCCAGTTGGGATACCCAATCAAGAACGCATTGAAAGGCTGGTATCAGCACTTCCTGAAGTATCAGGATTTGTCAGTAAGCCAAGCGCCAAGAGCACCGAAATATTCGCTGCAGCAAAGACAGGCAGCGGTTGCTCATTACCTCGTCCACTATCACTGTATTGCTGCCACGATAAGGGTTTTAGGTTACACGGGTCGAGGAACCTTGTCGTCTTGCGTCACGGCGATATTCCGAACCAGGCTAAGCCGACCATGACCATGGGCTTCGCGGCATCCGAAAAGAAGATGCTAAAGGTTGGAGATAAGGTGAAGTCCTAAGCAGAGGTGATCAATGGCAAGGCATGGTGACGGAGCTGAAACCAAGTCGCTGATAGAAAAGAGCCTGCCGTCCACGGCAGGCTCTTTGTTCAAGACATTCGTTTAGGCAGCAGACCGTACTAGCAGAGCTCCAAACTCGCAAGTCATCGTGGGCTTTCGTTTACTTTCTGCCAACAGCCGAAGATTGGCCTAAAGCAGGCATCCATTAGTGGCAGCACAGGTGTGTGCTTCAGGCTATTGCTGTTTGAAACTCCCCTATGGATCATGTTTTTGCCGGTGCCTGAAGATCTTTGAGAGTCAGGGTGCTCGGAGCATATTCGGAGCACCCTACCAAGGGGGCCTATTAATCTCAAACGATTCGGGGGTTCCGAGCCTTCACGGCGTTCATGGCAAAGCCCGCTAAGGCAATGGCAAGCACCAAAGCTTGCGCAATCGCGGTTTCCGCTGACGGATAGATGCCAAGCACTTCAATGCGCGGCCAATGGATCGGGCTCGCGCTCAACCAGCCAGCCTCCTGGAGGCCAGCAACCCCCTTGCCAGCGAGCACTACCGCGAGCACCGCAACCAGGATCGAACTGAGGCTGAAGAACTTACCAATCGGCATGCGCGCACTGCTCCGCAGCATAAGCCATGCAATGACGGCCAGGATGGCCACTCCGCATACCAATCCGCCTAGCAAGGCACTGTTGTTGCCGTCACTGGTCAGTGCAGAGTAAAACAACACGGTCTCAAACACCTCGCGGTAGACGGCGATGAACGACAAGGCGAACAATGCCCACGCTGAACGCCGCGTCATGGCTGCCGAAAGTTTGTCCTTTAGGTAGGCCTGCCACTTGCCCGCTGCGCTTTTCTGGTGCATCCAGAGCCCTACGCTCAGCAGCACAACGGCCGCGAACAGTGATGAAACCCCCTCGGTCACCTCACGGCTTGCGCCGCTGATGCTCATGAAGTAGGTGGCCACCGCCCAGGTTAGACCACCGCAAGCCAGTGCGGTCACCCAACCGCCATGCACATAGCCCAGCACATCGCGTCGTTCTGCCTTCTTCAGGAAAGCCAGCATTCCCACGACGATCAACAGCGCTTCAACCCCTTCGCGTAGCAGGATGGTTAGGGAGGCAATGAAGGTGGTTAGTGGGTCTGCCTTATTAGCGCCGAGTTCGGCGTCCACCTGGGCAAACAGATCGTCCAGCTTCTGTGCTGTGGCATCGGCTTGTTCCAACCGCCCACCGGCGAGCGCACCGCGATAGGCCAGCATGGCGTTTTCGACTTCTGTGAGAAGTGCCTGGTTGCGTGCGCGCAATGCAGGCTCAAGCGGCTCAAAACCATCCAAGTAAGCCGACAGGCCCAGTCGTGTTGCGCTGGCCCGGTCGCCCGCGCGCGCCGCGGCAAGGCTCTTCTGAAGGAGTGAGCGGGCCAGGGTTAGTCCGCCAGAGCCGCTCGCAACAGCGGTGACTTCTGGGTGGCTACGAACATATGCGGTGAGGTCGCGAGCTGCATCTGGTGCTATCAGTTCGGATAAAGCGGCTTCGGTCAAGGTCGCTGCAGCAGCTAGATCGGGAAAGACAGTCTTGGCGGCGGTGTCTCGACCCCAGGATTGTTCGCCGCGAGCACGCATGGCATCGTCATGCGACAGTGTTCCTGTGAAGAAGGCCAGCGCCCAACGATCCTCGTCAGCGAGCGTGCCGAAGCCCTGCATCGATGTGCCGGTCACGCCTTGAGAAATGACCTGGTACAGCGCGAGCACACTTCGCGAACGGGCACGATCATGATCGGTGAAGGCGATCGGGGGCGGGTCTAGCTTGGTGCTGAGTGGGCCGTCGCCAGCACCAGTTGCCCCGTGGCATGACGCGCACTTGGCTTCAAACAGCACCTTAGCGCGTGCGAGATCCGGTGGCTGAGTAGGAGATAGCGGAAACGGATAGGCTTTGACCAACGCCGCTGCCAGCGAATTGGCGCTGTCGGCCACTGCTTTGGCATCCGCCTTTGCGGCAATGAGGTCTACTAGCACTTTGGCCTGCCGCTGCAACTCGGGCAGCACCGCAGTGCTCGGCAATGCGGCTAGCTGCAGCACAGCGGTTGCCGCGAATTCCTTCATTTCTTCGTATTCACTCGCACTTTGAATCTGGCCGTTGCTTACTGCGCCACCGTAGTCAACCGCCAGGTAGTCCAGCAACTGCCAGGTTTGCTTAGCCTGATCGCTGGCAGCAGGGTCGGCAGCCCAGGCGGGAGAAACCGACCAGAGCACAAACAATGCGGCTATTGCCAGGAATCTTCTGGCGTAAAGAGAAAGCATTTTCATGATATGGAAGTGTTATTGATTCTCATTTTATTCAGGATATGGCCCACTGGGCGTTGCTCAAGGCCGTTCGGCATAAGTTTCTAAAAAGGAGGTTTGCTTGTTGTAGGCAAAAAATGGCTCAACCAACAACGCCGCATAACTTAGGTTGCATTTATCGATCGAGTCACAGCCAACTGTGCTGAATGCCTATAAGAGGCAACATATTCATCTTCGTCATGGTTGCTGAACGATTACGTGACGAGCACTGCCAAGATTAGTGTTCCCAGTGCAATGCGATACCACGCGAAAACTCCAAATCCATGTCCGGTCAGATAGCGCATCAGAAGGCGTATGGCAAGCAGCGCAAATACGAAAGAGGCAAGGAGACCCATTACAAAAACGCCGATGTCGTCGCTCGACAATGCGTTCCAGTGCTTGAAGAGGTTGTATCCGGAGGCGGCCCCCAAGACTGGAATGCCAAGGAAAAACGAAAACTCCGTCGCCGCCTGGCGTGAAGCCCCGAACCATAGCCCGCCGATAATCGTCGCGCCTGAGCGCGAAGTACCCGGCCAAAGTGCAAGGCACTGCACGAAACCAATCTTCAATGCGTCGATTCGGCTGATCTCTTCGGCACGCTCGGCCTTTACATGCACGGGCCGCCGCTCGGCCCACAGAATCGCGATACCACCGATTACGAGTGCGACGGCCACTGGCCCTGGGCTAAATAGCAGCCTCTGCACATGAGATCCAATCAGCAATCCGAGCACTGCCGCAGGCATGAATGCAATGGCGAGGTTCACTAAGAACCGGCGAGCGCCCTGATCGGCACGCGCTGAGACAACAACGTTTGCCAGACGAGCCCTATATTCCCAGATGACCGCGAGCATCGCGCCGAACTGGATGAACACTTCAAAGACGTCGCGTTTCTCTTTCGCAAGGAATGAGAGCGCATTGCCCGCCAGGATCAAGTGCCCTGTCGAGGAGACTGGCAAGAATTCCGTGATGCCTTCGACGACGCCCATCATTAGCGTCTTGAGAACAAGTTCAGCGTGCATTTGCAGGCGGCATTGGTAGAGTCGAGTGGGACATCAGTTTCTCCGAAGCCATGTTCACGGCTCCGCATGTGTCAATGAAAAGATGGATCATCTTGCTGGCGTATGGGAATCTGCGCCGTTTCGTTCATGGCCGCGAAAAGCAGCGATCAGCAGAACCCCCGCTCCCAGGGTGATGCCAATGTCGGCTGCATTGAACGCCGGCCAGTGCCAATCACCCCAATGGAAATCGAGCCAGTCCACCACGGCCCCATGCCGCACGCGATCAATAACATTGCCGAGCGCGCCTCCGAGAATTGCCGCATAGCCCACAGCCTCAGGTGTTGCAGTCTTCTCGCGGGCAATAAGCCAGGTGAGAAAGGCAGAAGCAGCGATGCCAAGAGCAACTAAAAAGCTGCGTTGCCATCCACCCGCCTGCGCCAAGAAGCTGAAGGCCGCACCTGGATTCAGCCAATGCCCGATGTTGAACCATGGTGTGATTTCATGGGAGCCATACAAAGGAATCCACGCGACGATGGCCGCCTTGGTCGCTATGTCGGCGGTAAGCACAGTCACGGCCAGCAGGTATACCCACAAATTAGTCCTCTTAATGGCCATGGGGCTTGATTTCCTCAGACGACCGCAGCAAGCGCATCCCATTGAAAACGACGGCCAGGCTAGCCCCCATGTCGGCCAGAATCGCCAGCCACAGACTTGCATGTCCAGTAAAGGCCAAGGCCATGAACACCGCCTTTGTCCCAAGCGCAAACACGATATTGGCCGTCAAGATGCCCGCAACGCGTTGCGATAGCCGGATGAACTCCGGAAGCTTACGGAGGTTGTCTTGCATCAATGCGACGTCAGCCGTTTCGATCGCTGTATCGGTGCCAGCAGCGCCCATCGCAAAGCCAATGCTCGACTTGGCCAACGCTGGCGCATCGTTAACGCCATCCCCCACCATACCGACTGGCCCGCGCGCGAGTAGCCCTTCGATTGCCAACAGTTTGTCCTGCGGAAGTAGTTCGCCCTTGGCGTCGGTGATGCCCACCTGCGCAGCCACGGCTTGCGCGGTTTTCGAATTATCGCCAGTCAACATGACTGGCTCGATCCCCAGCGACCTGAGTTCGGCGATCGCTTGCCGGCTGGTGTCGCGCACCGTGTCGGCCACGGCCAGCAGGGCGAGTACTTGCTGGTCAGTTGCGAGGAGCACAACGGTCTTGGCCTCGTTCTCCAACGCATCGAGCTGAGTCTCGATCTCGAGTGTTGAAAGTCCCAGCTCTTTGATCAGCCGGTGGTTGCCGACGTAATAGACATCTCCATCGACGTTGCCTTTGACGCCTCGTCCAGGGATCGCTTCGAAATTGCCCACCTGAGCATGCGGTTGGTTGTAGCCGGCCACGATGGCAGTGGCCACAGGATGCTCCGACAGCGCATCGATGCTCGCTGCAATGCGCAGAACTTCTTCCGTCGGCTGGCCACGCAACGGTATGACATCGGTCAGAGAAGGGCGACCATGGGTCAGGGTCCCCGTCTTGTCCAAAGCCACCGATTTCAGGTGCCGCCCCTGTTCGAGGTAAAGACCGCCCTTGACGAGGATGCCCCGGCGTGCGGCAGCTGCCAGGCCGCTGACCACGGTAACCGGCGTGGAGATCACCAATGCGCAGGGGCAGGCAATGACCAGCATCACCAGCGCTTTGTAGACCCATTCGAACCAGGGCTGCCCGAAAGCGAACGGAGGAATGACTGCAACGGCGAGAGCAACCGCGAAGACCGCCGGTGTATAGATGCTGGCGAACTTGTCCACGAAGCGCTGCGTGAGTGCGCGTTGCCCCTGCGCTTCCTGCACCGATCGTGCAATACGGTCGAGGGTGGTTTCACCCTTTCGAGAGGTGACGCGGAACTCCAGCGTGCCGCGCTCGTTGATGGTGCCGGCGAAGACCGTGGCACCGGCGGTTTTCTCCACGGGCATGCTCTCACCGGTGATCGGCGCCTGGTTTACCGATGATTGGCCCGCGACGACTTCACCATCCAATGCGATGCGTTCGCCCGGACGCACCCGCACAACACTGCCGAGTGGCACGGAATCCGCCTTGACTTCACGCCATTGCCCGTCCGGCTGGCGTACCAATGCGTTCTCCGGCGCCAGATCCATCAGCTTGCGGATGGCATTGCGGGCCCGATCCAGGCTCAAGGCCTCAATCATCTCAGCGATACCGAAGAGCCAGATGACCACCGCCGCCTCAGGCCACTGGCCAATCAGGGCCGCACCGATGACGGCGACCGTCATCAACAGGTTCATGTTCAGCGAGCGCGTCTTCAGCGCAATCCAGCCCTTCTTGAGGGTCTCGACCCCACCCAAGCTGATGGCCGCGAGGCAAGCAAGAATGATGGGCCAGGAGGCCTCGGATGCCCCCGCGAAGACCATGGCCTCTGCGCCGAGCGCTAGTACGCCGGAGACCGCCATCCGAATCCATTGCCCGCGCGAGATACTGGTGCCGAAATCACGGGGCGCGGATGGCTCTGGGTCGGAGGTGCTTTGGAGCACTGGAGCCATGCCGAGTCGCTCAATCGCGGTCGTCACCGGAGCCAGATCGGCAAGATCGTGGCTCACCGTGAGCATACGGCCCATCAGATTGAAATTCAGGGCTTTCACCCCTGGCATGCCTTCGAGCGCCTTGCGCAGCAGCCCCTCCTCGGTTGGACAGTCCATTTTTTCGATGAGGTAGACGGCCTGGCCCTGCGGCGCGGTGTCGCCGCTGCGCTCGATGCTGGCCTTCATGCCGACATCGTTCAGCGCCTTGAGGATCGGCGCAGGGTCCGGCAAATGATGCAGCACATCGAGCCGTCGCCCCATCAGGTTGAAATCCAGTCGCTCGATACCGTTGATTGCACCCAGGCGCTTGCGGATCGTTGCCTCGTCGGTGGGGCAATCCATATTCGGAATAAGGAAGCGTGTACCGTTTCCTGTCGCCGGTGTCCGGATTGACGACGCCACCATGCGAGGGGTGAGGGCTTCGACAGCGATTGGCATGCTACCCGCCGTCTTTTCTACCGGCTGCATACCCAGATTCACGATGGCCTGGGCAATCGGAGTGGTATCGGTGAGCGTATGGGATACCGTCAACGTGTGGGCCTTCAGGTCGAAGTCCAACTTCTGTACCTCCTCCAAAGGCTCCAGCGTTGCGCGCAACTGGCGTTCTTCGCTGGGGCAATCCATTTGCTGGATGAGATAGACAAGCTGCGAAGACCTGGGTTGCACGACCGCCTGCATGCCAATGTCGTGGAGTGCACGCAGGATTGCATTTTGGCCGGCAGGTTCATGCACTACTTCCAAGTAATGACCGGGTAAGTCAAAAACTACATCTTGGATGCCATCAATTTGCGCTAGCCGCTTGCGGATCTGGGCTTCCTCACTAGGGCAGTCCATATTGCGGATGAAAAAACCAGTCACGAGCGATTCAACTGTCGCTTTCATGGTTCCTGAAGAGCACCCACATGCTGAGCCGCAAGTTGCTTGCGTCATTGCATTTTTCATAGTCAGTTGTCCTTGAATTTCTGATCTTTGGTTCGCTGCACGAAGCAACGGCATCTGGTGCGGCTGCGCACTCTGGTAGGTCATCACGCCGTCACTTGACCTCGGAGGCCATCTAGCGCATGATTAAAAACCCTAAAGTAGATTGAGAGTCAAGGGAAACCCGCAATTAGCGTCTGGGAATACATAATGAAGATCGGTGAATTGGCCAGTGCGACTGGGGTGCAGATCCCAACAATTCGTTTCTACGAGCAGGAGGGATTACTGCCGCTTGCAGCGCGCACGGCAGGCAACTACAGGCGATATGACGAATCGCACGTCCAGCGACTAGCGTTTGTGCGAAATTGCCGCTCGCTGGATATTGGGCTGGACGATATCCGGTCTTTACTTCAATTGAAAGATAGGCAGCGTGAACCTTGTGGCGAGGTAAATGAGCTTCTGGACAAACATATCCTCCAGCTAGTCAAACGCATTGAGGAGCTGAAGGCTCTTGAGGGACAGTTGATCGCCCTCAGAGCGCAATGCTGTTCCGGGCAGGTCGTCGAGCTGTGTGGAATACTCGATGGCCTGTCGTCGGCGTTGCAAAGTCCGGAGCCAAGGATGTTATGAAAGATATCGGTCGTCTACTCAGCGAACCCAAGAGTTCTACTCGGAAGAGATTTGTACAGACGAGGTTAGGCACGAGGTGTGCGCCCCCAGAAACAAACCGCGCAGCAGGGCTCCATTCATATCTCGTGACGTCTTGCGACTCACAATGCAACAACCGAGCTTGCCTGCTGCTGGTCTAACCTGTTCATTGCATCTTTGATTTCACGTCTGGCATGTTGAAGTGCCTGTCTCAGGCAACGGCAGAGACGGGTGGCCTGGGACTTTCGCTGATATGGGCTGCTTCGTAGGTACGCTCCTGTGTCATGAGCGCCCACAGGATGCGTGCATTTTGTTGGCTAAAGCCACGACGGCCTTTTGCCAGCCACTGCGCTGCCTCAAGGCCATCACCCATTGAGAGATGGGATCAAGGTTGTGTTTGCCGGTCAGCACTACGGCCTTGGCTCCTTGCACCAGTAAAGTGCGCAGGTAACTATCGACTCGTTTGGTGATGGCACCTAGATTGGATTTGCCCCCGCTGGAGTTTTGCCGAGGTGTCAAGCCAAGCCTGGCGGCAAACTGTGCACCGTTCTTAAACTGCTTGAAGTCGCCCACAGTGGCGACCATCGCTGATGCAGTGAGTGGCCCCAAGCCCTTGATGGCGGCAGCTCGCTGCACCTGTGCATCTTCTTTACAGTGAGCGGTAATACGATGCTCACACCAGTGAAGATGTTCATCGAGCTCTTTCCAATGCATGAGTGCACGCTGCAGCGCAATGCGGGCTGCGCGGCGCTGTTGCACAAATCAGCTCGGGGCCAGATTTCCCCTAACCCCAGACGTGGCTATGCCACAGCCACCGTCTGGGGACAGCCCAGTTCAGTGAATCGATTCAGTATGGCAACTCGGACATGTAGTTCATTGACTTGGCGTTCGAACGTTCTGGACATCACCCGCTCGCCCAGTCGCTTGATTCAGTACATCTTGGTTTCCACCAAACTGCGGCGGTGATACCCACTCCAGCTTTTCCATAACTTGCGTCCGAAGCGCTGGCATGCGGCGATAGCCGCATTGCGGTGAACAAAGGCAGCGCCTTTGCGCATCCGGGCATTCTTTCTCGGAGGAATGATGGGCATGGCGTTGCATCCCATCACTGCAGCGTATACCGGCTGAGTGTCATAAGCACCATCGCCTGTGACACTCAGCAAGGGCTCATCTGTCGGCAGCTGCGCCAACAATTGCGGCACGACCGCAGCATCGGTCACGTTGTTGGAGGTGACGCAAGATAGCCCGCACCTGCAGTGTCTGAGCATCAATACCGATGTGCAGCTTGCGCC
Source organism: Comamonas thiooxydans (assembly GCF_002157685.2). Lineage (NCBI taxonomy): Bacteria > Pseudomonadati > Pseudomonadota > Betaproteobacteria > Burkholderiales > Comamonadaceae > Comamonas > Comamonas thiooxydans. Next base: position 2,909,943 of record NZ_AP026738.1, on the reverse strand, counting down.
ATTGACGTCGACGTTCTGCTCCATGCTTCTTGCACTTCCATTCGCCTTCCCCCAGGAACTTGATTCCCGTGGAGTCGAGCAGCAAGTTCAGTCCAGCCGAGCTGGGTCGGTACGCCACCTGTACATCCAGGCTACGCTGCCGACGGCACAGCGTGCTGAAGTCCGGAGCAAACCACGACAACCCAGACAAGGCCAGTAGAGATTGCACAAAACCGGTGGTTTGCCGCAAAGCCAAGCCAAACAGGTTCTTTATGGTCAGGCAAAACTGGATGGCGGCATCGGAGAACTGCGGACTGCGCCCGCGCTTGCCGCTGGCAGCGGCAAACCATGACATACCTTTGTCCAGCCAAATAGTCAGAGAGCCTCGCGCTTTGAGCGCAGCGTTGTACTGCTTCCAGTTGGTGGTGCGGTAGCGGGGCTTGGAATGCGGTGGCTGACTCATCACCCAAGGCTACCTGACGGCAAGTGACGATTTATGCAACAGCGCCTCTTGGCTCTGACACTCAGGAGAAGGCCAGAACATTCTCAACTCGTCGGTTGTTCATCTTTCACTGAATCTCTGGCTTCAAAAAAGGACGAATTTGTCATTTGACGGACTCCGTTTTGTTTGGGTCAGCAATCTAAAGTTCATTCCAGTGCCGTTACGGCTACTTTCCCCTCAGCAATGAGGCCACCTGACCAACCAATGGGAGTTTCCATGAACAACTTTCACATCATTCGTCAAGCCGCCTTCGCAGTAGCGGTCGCTGCTTCCCTTGGCAGTGCTGCCGCCGCCGACACGTTTCGAAACGGTGAGTCGCTTTATGGCCAACCGGCGACTGCCGGCGCCACTGCCCGTGTGGTCGACTTGAATACCACGAAATACGCCAACGTCAACTATGGCGAAACGCTCATCTTCCGCGCAGATGGCGCCAAGCAATTTGCGTGGACCTTCAATGGCCTTCCTAGCCGCGCGTTGGATTTGGCAAAAATTGCACCGGCCGGATTCAGCGCCAAAGACTACAAGGTGTATGTGGGCCGCAACGTCCTCAATCGTCACTGACACATCCGGCGCTGACGAAAACCAAACGGCCCTTCATCTGGAGCGCATCCACCGCAGGGCCAGCCCAAAAGTTTAGTTGGGAGGGTCTCTTCGCATGCAGCGCTACTTCTCGATTCGACTCGGGCTGGTATGTTCCTATGCGAAATACATAAGCCCGAGGATCGGTCACAGACCCTGGTTCCCCCGCGGAAGGTAGAGCGTGAAGCGCGTTTCGCCACTGGCACTGCTGTTGGCCGTAACCCTCCCGCCATGAAGTCCCATGATTGCTTTAACGATTGCCAGCCCGAGTCCGGTGCCGCCCAGATCGCGGGCACGCGAGTTGTCCACGCGGTAGAAGCGATCGAAGAGCCGCTCCAGCTGTGCGGGCGGGATCGGTTCCCCGTAATTGGTCACCACCAGCACCGCATCGAGATCGTCGGCATAGGACACATTTACGGTCACCGGCATGCCCAGCGCACCATGGCGCACGGCATTGGACAGCAGGTTGGTGATCGCCCGTTGCACCAGACCGCCGTCGACTATCACGCGCGCGCTACCTTCCACCAAGATCTCGATGCCGCGCTCGTCGGCCAGCAGTTGCAGAAACTCGGCGACGATGCGCGCCTGGTCAGCCAGATCAAGTTCGCGCCGCTCCAGGGCCGTTTGCGCATTGTCGGCCTGTGCCAGAAACAGCATGTCTGAAACCAGTCGCCCGAGCCGCTGCAATTCGTCGACGTTGTTTTCAAGCAGGTTCGTCAGTTGCTCGACTGAGCGCGGATGCGACAGCACGACCTGAGTGCGCCCCAGCAGCGTTGCCAGAGGCGTACGCAGCTCATGCGCTAGGTCTTCCGAAAACTCGGACAGCCGGTGCATGCCGTTATCCAGGCGCTCCAGCATGGTATTGAACGCGTGGCAAAGGCCTTGCAGCTCGGTGGGCAGGCCCCTCGAGTCAATCCGCGCCGAGAGGTTGCGGGCCGTGATGTCGGTGGCAGTCTTCTGGAAGCGTCGCAACGGCCGCAGGCCAAAAATGACGATGGCCAGAGCACTGCCGATCACCACAGCCAAGCCGAATGGTGCCGCGGTCAGCGCGGTGACCAGCAAGCTGCGCAACAGCCGCTGGTCTTCGCTGCGCTCGACGGTGACGACGATCTCGTAGGCTTCACCACTTTTAAGTTGCACGGCTCCGGCCTGCGACAGCATCGGCGCACCGCTGGTTTGCGCGCGCCATTCCAGGAATGCGTCGGTTCCCCAGATGTCGTCCTTCAACCGCTTCAGCGATTCACTGGCTTCGCGGCTGAACGCGACCGTCGGCTCGGTGGACCCTTGTCGCGCAATCGCCAGATGCAACTCGGCGTGTCCAGTGACGAGATCCACAAGCTCGAAGGCCTTTCCGCGAATGGCCGCATCGTCAGGCATGTCGCCGATCAATTGTTGGGCCTGGTCGACCTTGTCACGCAGCACGAGCCGCCGTTGCGACCCCAGCTCCTGCTGCATCGTGAGATAAGAAAACCACAGAACACCGGCCCCCTGCAGCAGGCCCAACAGGCCGACCCACAGCGCGAGCCGTACCGACAGGCTTTTTAGCCTCATGACCGAGGCTCGAAGACATAGCCCACGCCACGCACGGTATGGATCAGTTTCGTCTCGAAGGGGTCGCTGATCTTGATGCGCAGGCGTCGCACCGCCACGTCCACGACGTTCGTGTCAGAATCGAAGTTAATGTCCCATACCAGCGAAGCAATCTGCGTTCTGGATAGCACCTCGCCGCTCTTGCGCATGAACAGCACTAGCAAGGCGAACTCCTTGGCCGTCAAATCGATGCGCTGGCCGGCCCGGGTCGCGTGGTGCCTGACGGAATCGACCTCTAGATCCGCGATGCGCAGTACGTCGTCGAACGCCACCTTGGTCCCGCGCTTGAGGAGTGCGCGGATGCGCGCGATCAGCTCCGGGAATTGGAACGGCTTGACCAGGTAGTCGTCGGCGCCGAGATCGAAGCCCTTGAGCTTGTCATCGACCTTGGAGCGTGCAGTCAGCATTAACACCGGTGTTTGCTTGGACGTTCGAAGCGCGGACAGCACCGCGAAGCCGTCGATGCCGGGGAGCATCACGTCCAAGACCACCAGGTCATGGTCGCCGGTCATAGCTGCGTGCAGGCCATCGCTGCCATTGGTGGCAACCTCCGCCGTGAATCCGCTCTCGGTGAGGCCCTGCTTCAGGTAGGCCGCGGCACTCGCTTCGTCTTCGATCAACAGGATTTTCATGTTCTTGAACGGCTTTGCGGGCGCTCCCAAAGCGGAGTTTTCCCAGATTACAAAAATGTCATCGACGCATCACATTCTGGTGGCTCGCCGGATTCCAAACTTCCTCTCATCTCGACGCACACCAATCGCTTGGGTCCGAGTGAGGTCGTCAGTCTGCTGACGTTTTCGTCAACCAATGATGAGGGTTGAGACCATGTCCAACAAACTTTTTGCTTCCATCCTTGCCGCGGCACTGTCGCTGGCTTCCGCGGCATCTTTCTCCGCGCCCACCGACAACGAAGTGCGCGATCAAGCGTCTCCGGCCAAAGTGCAGGCCGCGAAGGGAAAGGCGCGCTACTGGAGCCACCCCCGGCTCGGCCTGGTGAAGGTCGACGCGGCCGGTCGCATGCTAACCGCGCGCTCAGCCGCAGATGACGCCGCACGCCGCGCTGCACCATCCGGACATCCCTCCACCCGCACGCCTTAAGCCGTCGATTCGAGACCGTCGAGCGTTTGTCCGACGCCCAAGCTCGCAGCCAGGGCGCTTGATCTGCCTTACAACCGTGTGGCAGCATGCGCGGCGGACGCGGCGAGTTCCAGTCTGAGAGGTGGACCGGAAGGCGCCGCGGCTCGATCATTGTTCTTACTTCACTGAAGTAATGACGTATTTTCCGCCTTCCTGAACAAACTCGGGGTCGTCTCAGAAAACGGAAAATAAAGCACGCTAAGGCGTAACTACCCTCGGCTACACCGCGTCGGCACCACGCGGCTCTTTCTCCCCTTGCAGCGAAGCAATCAGCGGGCAAGAAACGTTCCCTTGCCGCGCATGGCAGGCGAACACAAGTTCGGATAGCACGGTTTCCATGCGCGCCAGGTCGGTCATTTTTTCGCGCACGTCCTGAAGCTTGTGCTCGGCCAGGCTGCTGGCTTCCTCGCAGTGGGTGCCGTCATCCAGCCTCAGCAGCTCTGCGATCTCGTCGAGGCTGAATCCGAGCCGCTGGGCTGATTTCACGAAGCGCACCCGCGTCACATCCGCCTCGCCATAGCGGCGGATGCTGCCATAGGGCTTGTCCGGCTCCGGCAACAAGCCCTTGCGCTGATAGAACCGGATTGTTTCCACGTTGACCCCGGCCGCCTTGGCGAAAACGCCAATAGTCAGATTCTCCAAATTTTTTTCCATATCGCTTGACTCCGTACATTGGTACGGAAGTAAGCTTAAGCTATCCAATCCAGATTTGAAAGGACAAGCGTATGTCTGAACCTCAAAACGGGCGCGGGGCGCTCTTCACTGGCGGGCTAGCCGCCATCCTCGCCTCGGCTTGCTGCCTGGGGCCGCTGGTTCTGATCGCCCTGGGGTTCAGCGGCGCTTGGATCGGCAACTTGACGGTGTTGGAACCTTATCGCCCGATCTTCATCGGCGCGGCGTTGGTGGCGCTGTTTTTCGCCTGGCGGCGCATCTACCGACCGGCGCAAGCCTGCAAACCAGGGGATGTGTGTGCGATTCCCCAAGTGCGCGCTACTTACAAGCTCATTTTCTGGGTCGTGGCCGCGCTGGTTCTGGTCGCGCTCGGATTTCCCTACGTCATGCCATTTTTCTATTAATCACAGGAGTTCATCATGAAAAAACTGTTTGCCTCTCTCGCCATCGCTGCCGTTGTTGCCCCCGTGTGGGCCGCCACCCAGACCGTCACGCTGTCCGTACCGGGCATGACCTGCTCCGCTTGTCCGATCACCGTCAAGAAGGCGATTTCCAAGGTCGAAGGCGTCAGCAAAGTTAACGTGACCTTCGAGACACGCGAAGCGGTTGTCACCTTCGATGATGCCAAGGCCAGCGTGCAGAAGCTGACCAAGGCCACCGAAGACGCAGGCTATCCGTCCAGCGTCAAGAAGTGAGGCACTGAAAACGGCAGCGCAGCACATCTGACGCCCTTGTCTGCTACCACAAACGAAAAAGGATCTGTCGCATGACCCATCTAAAAATCACCGGCATGACCTGCGACTCGTGCGCGGCGCACGTCAAGGAAGCGCTGGAAAAAGTACCCGGCGTCCAATCTGCCATAGTGTCCTATGCCAAGGGCGCGGCCCAGCTCGCCCTTGATCCAGGCACAGCGCCGGACGCACTGACCGCCGCCGTGGCTGGCCTGGGCTACAAAGCGATGCTCGCCGATGCCCCGCCGACCGACAACCGCACTGGGCTGTTCGACAAGGTGCGCGGCTGGATGGGTGCCGCCGACAAGGGCAGCGGCGGCGAGCGCCCGTTGCAAGTCGCCGTGATCGGCAGCGGTGGAGCCGCGATGGCGGCAGCACTGAAGGCCGTCGAGCAAGGCGCGCAGGTCACGCTGATTGAGCGCGGCACCATCGGCGGCACCTGCGTCAACGTCGGTTGTGTGCCGTCCAAGATCATGATCCGCGCCGCCCACATCGCCCATCTGCGCCGGGAAAGCCCATTCGACGGCGGCATGCCACCCACACCGCCGACGATCTTGCGCGAGCGGCTGCTGGCCCAGCAGCAGGCCCGTGTCGAAGAACTCCGTCATGCCAAGTACGAAGGCATCCTGGACGGCAATTCAGCCATCACCGTTCTGCACGGTGAAGCGCGTTTCAAGGACGACCAGAGCCTTATCGTTAGTTTGAACGAGGGTGGTGAGCGCGTCGTGATGTTCGACCGCTGCCTGGTCGCCACGGGTGCCAGTCCGGCCATGCCGCCGATTCCGGGCCTGAAAGAGTCACCCTACTGGACTTCGACCGAGGCCTTGGTCAGCGACACCATTCCCGAACGCCTGGCCGTCATCGGCTCGTCGGTGGTGGCGCTGGAACTGGCGCAAGCCTTCGCCCGGCTGGGTAGCCAGGTCACGATCCTTGCGCGCAGCACGCTGTTCTTCCGCGAAGACCCTGCCATCGGCGAGGCCGTCACAGCCGCCTTCCGTGCCGAAGGAATCAAGGTACTGGAACATACGCAAGCCAGCCAAGTCGCCCATGTGGACGGCGAATTCGTGCTGACCACTGGACAGGGCGAAGTGCGCGCCGACAAGCTGCTGGTCGCCACCGGCCGGACACCGAACACGCGCAGCCTGGCATTGGAAGCGGCGGGGGTAGCCGTCAATGCGCAGGGGGCCATCGTCATCGACAAGGGCATGCGCACCAGTAGCCCGAACATCTACGCGGCCGGCGACTGCACCGACCAGCCGCAGTTCGTCTATGTGGCGGCAGCGGCCGGCACTCGTGCGGCCATTAACATGACCGGCGGCGACGCCGCCATCAATCTGACCGCGATGCCGGCCGTGGTGTTCACCGACCCGCAAGTGGCGACCGTGGGCTACAGCGAGGCGGAAGCGCACCACGATGGCATCGAAACCGACAGCCGCACGCTGACGCTCGACAACGTGCCGCGTGCGCTCGCCAACTTCGATACCCGCGGCTTCATCAAGCTGGTCATCGAGGAAGGCAGCGGACGGCTGATTGGCGTACAGGTGGTGGCCCCGGAAGCGGGCGAACTGATCCAGACGGCTGTTCTCGCCATTCGCAACCGCATGACGGTGCAGGAACTAGCCGACCAGTTGTTCCCCTACCTAACGATGGTCGAGGGCTTGAAGCTCGCGGCGCAGACCTTCAGCAAGGACGTGAAGCAACTGTCCTGCTGCGCCGGATAAGGAAAAGGAGGTGTTCGATGAACGCCTACACAGTGTCCCGACTGGCCCTTGAGGCCGGGGTGAGCGTGCATATCGTGCGCGACTACCTGCTGCGCGGATTGCTGCGGCCAGTCGCCTGCACCACGGGCGGCTACGGCTTGTTCGATGACGCCGCCTTGCAGCGGCTGTGCTTTGTGCGGGCCGCTTTTGAGGCGGGCATCGGCCTGGACGCATTGGCGCGGTTGTGCCGGGCGCTGGATGCGGCGGACTGCGATGAAACAGCCGCACAGCTTGCCGTGCTGAGTCAGTTCGTCGAACGCCGACGCGAAGCGTTGGCCGATCTGGAAGTGCAGTTGGCCGCGATGCCGACCGCGCCGGCCCAGCAAGCGGAGAGTCTGCCATGAACAGCCCCGAGCGCTTGCCGACCGAGACACACAAGCCGTTCACCGGCTACCTGTGGGGTGCGTTGGCGGTGCTCACCTGTCCCTGTCATTTGCCGATTCTCGCCATTGTGCTGGCCGGCACGACGGCCGGCGCGTTCATCGGCGAGCACTGGGGTATTGCAGCCCTCACGCTGACCGGCTTGTTTGTCCTGTCTGTGACGCGGCTGCTGCGGGCCTTCAGAGGTCGATCATGAGCGCTTCCCAGCCAATTGAATGGACAGTGGCGCAACTGGCGCAGGCGGTCGAGCGCGGGCAGCTTGAGCTGCACTACCAGCCGATTGTCGATTTGCGCAGTGAGCAGATTGTCGGCGCGGAAGCCCTGTTGCGCTGGCGTCATCCGACGCTCGGACTGTTGCCGCCGGGCCAGTTCCTGCCCGTGATCGAATCGTCCGGCCTGATGCCGGAAATCGGCGCATGGGTGCTGGGCGCAGCCTGCCGTCAAATGCGCGACTGGCGGGTGCTGGCATGGCAACCGTTCCGGCTGGCCGTCAATGTTTCGGCGAGCCAAGTGGGGCCAGATTTCGACAAGTGGGTAAAGGGCGTGCTGGCCGATGCCGGGTTGCCCGCCGCGTATCTTGAAATTGAGCTGACCGAATCGGTTGCGTTCGGTGATCCGGCGATCTTCCCCGCCCTGGAAGCTTTGCGACAGATCGGTGTGCGCTTCGCCGCCGACGACTTCGGCACCGGCTATTCCTGCCTGCAACACCTGAAATGCTGCCCCATCAGCACGCTCAAGATCGACCAATCGTTTGTCGCCGGACTCGCCAACGACCACCGCGACCAGACCATCGTGCGCACCGTGATTCAGCTTGCGCATGGGCTTGGCATGGAAGTAGTGGCCGAAGGCGTGGAAACATCGGCGAGTCTTGATTTGTTGCGACAAGCGGACTGCGACACAGGACAAGGCTTCCTGTTCGCCAAGCCGATGCCGGCGGCGGCATTCGCCGTCTTCGTCAGTCAATGGAGGGGTGCCACCATGAATGCAAATGATCCGACTGCCACCAGTTGCTGCGTGTGCTGCAAGGAAATCCCGCTCGATGCCGCCTTCACCCCGGAAGGCGCGGAATACGTCGAGCACTTCTGCGGGCTGGAGTGCTATCAGCGCTTCCAGGCGCGCGCCAAGACCGGGAGCGAAACCGATGCCGATCCGAACGCCTGCGACTCATCACTGTCAGACTGAGGCATACCCTAACTTGGCGTCAGACCATCCGGCGCTAAATCGTCAGAATAGAGTTGCCTTCCGAATTGATTGACATACGCCGTCAAGGGTCATAGATTTCTTCCTGACACATTTCCCTCAGGAGGATACCTTGCACGGTCAGCGCATCGGTTACGTCCGCGTCAGCAGCTTCGACCAGAACCCAGAACGGCAGCTCGAACAGATCCAGGTGGATAAAGTGTTCACCGACAAGGCGTCGGGCAAGGACACACGGCGGCCCGAACTGGAACGGCTGCTCGCCTTCGTGCGCGAAGGCGACACGGTCGTGGTGCACAGCATGGATCGTCTGGCGCGCAACCTCGACGACCTGCGCCGCCTGGTGCAGGGCCTCACCCAGCGCGGCGTACGCATCGAGTTCCTTAAGGAGCATTTGACCTTCACCGGCGAGGACTCACCGATGGCGAACCTGATGCTGTCGGTAATGGGCGCGTTCGCCGAGTTCGAACGCGCCTTGATCCGCGAGCGGCAGCGCGAGGGCATCGCGCTCGCCAAGCAGCGCGGGGCCTACCGTGGCAGGAAGAAATCCCTGTCGTCTGAGCGTATTGCCGAACTGCGCCAACGTGTCGAGGCTGGCGAGCAAAAGACCAAGCTGGCTCGTGAATTCGGAATCAGTCGCGAAACCCTGTATCAATACTTGAGAACGGATCAGTAAATATGCCACGTCGTTCAATCCTGTCCGCCGCCGAGCGCGAAAGCCTGCTGGCGTTGCCGGACACCAAGGATGAGTTGATCCGTCACTACACGTTCAGCGAAACCGACCTCTCCATCATCCGGCAGCGGCGCGGCCCGGCCAACCGGCTGGGCTTCGCCGTGCAGCTCTGTTACCTGCGCTTTCCTGGTGTCATCCTGGGCGTCGATGAGCCGCCGTTTCCGCCCTTGTTGAAACTGGTCGCCGACCAGCTCAAGGTCAGCGTCGAAAGCTGGGACGAATACGGGCAGCGGGAGCAGACCCGGCGCGAGCACCTGGTCGAACTGCAAACGGTGTTCGGCTTCCAGCCCTTTACCATGGGCCACTACCGGCAGGCCGTCCAGTTGCTGACCGAGATGGCCTTGCAGACCGACAAGGGCATCGTGCTGGCCAGCACCTTGATCGAGCACCTGCGGCAGCAGTCGGTCATTCTGCCTGCCCTCAACGCCGTCGAGCGGGCGAGCGCCGAAGCAATCACCCGCGCCAACCGGCGCATCTACGATGCCTTGGCCGAACCGCTGTCGGACGCGCATCGCCGCCGCCTCGACGATCTGCTCAAGCGTCGGGACAACGGCAAAACGACCTGGCTGGCCTGGCTGCGCCAATCGCCCGTCAAACCGAATTCGCGGCACATGCTGGAACACATCGAACGCCTCAAAGCGTGGCAGGCGCTCGACCTGCCTTCTGGCATCGAGCGGTCGGTGCACCAGAACCGCCTGCTCAAGATCGCCCGTGAGGGTGGCCAGATGACGCCCGCCGACCTGGCCAAGTTCGAGGCGCAGCGACGCTATGCCACCCTGGTGGCGCTTGCCATCGAGGGCATGGCCACCGTCACCGACGAAATCATCGACCTGCACGACCGCATCCTGGGCAAGCTGTTCAACGCCGCCAAGAACAAGCATCAGCAGCAATTCCAGGCGTCCGGCAAGGCGATCAACGCCAAGGTGCGGCTGTTCGGCCGCATCGGCCAGGCGCTGATCGAGGCCAAGCAGGCGGGCCGCGATCCGTTCGCCGCCATCGAGGCCGTCATGTCCTGGGATGCCTTCGCCGAGAGCGTCACCGAAGCGCAGAAGCTTGCGCAGCCCGAGGACTTCGATTTCCTGCACCGCATCGGCGAAAGCTACGCCACGCTGCGCCGCTACGCGCCGGAATTCCTTGCCGTGCTCAAGCTGCGGGCCGCTCCCGCCGCGAAGGACGTGCTCGACGCCATCGAGGTGCTGCGCGGCATGAACAGCGACAACGCCCGCAAGGTGCCCGCCGACGCGCCGACCGAGTTCATCAAGCCGCGCTGGCAGAAGCTGGTCATGACCGACACCGGCATCGACCGGCGCTACTACGAACTGTGCGCGCTGTCGGAGATGAAGAACGCGTTGCGTTCCGGCGACATCTGGGTGCAGGGGTCGCGCCAGTTCAAGGACTTCGAGGACTACCTGGTGCCGCCCGCGAAATTCGCCAGCCTCAAGCAGGCCAGCGAATTGCCGCTGGCCGTGGCCACCGACTGCAACCGGTACCTGAACGACCGGCTGACGCTGCTGGAAACACAGCTTGCCACCGTCAACCGTATGGCGACGGCCAACGAGCTGCCGGACGCCATCATCACCGAGTCAGGCTTGAAGATCACGCCGCTCGACGCGGCGGTACCCGACACCGCCCAAGCGCTGATCGACCAGACGGCAATGATCCTGCCGCACGTCAAGATCACCGAACTGCTGCTGGAGGTGGACGAATGGACGGGCTTCACTCGGCATTTCGCGCATCTGAAATCGGGCGACCCGGCCAAAGACAAGAACCTGTTGCTGACCACGATCCTCGCCGACGCGATCAACCTGGGCCTGACCAAGATGGCGGAGTCTTGCCCCGGCACGACCTACGCCAAGCTGGCTTGGCTGCAAGCCTGGCACATCCGCGACGAAACCTACGGGGCGGCGCTGGCCGATCTGGTCAACGCACAGTTCCGCCATCCCTTCGCCGAGCACTGGGGCGACGGCACCACCTCATCGTCGGACGGCCAGAACTTCCGCACCGGCAGCAAGGCCGAGAGCACCGGCCACATCAACCCGAAATACGGGAGCAGCCCAGGGCGGACGTTCTACACCCACATTTCTGACCAGTACGCGCCATTTCACACCAAGGTCGTGAACGTCGGCGTGCGCGATTCGACCTACGTGCTCGACGGCCTGCTGTACCACGAGTCCGACTTGCGGATCGAGGAGCATTACACCGACACGGCGGGCTTCACCGATCACGTCTTCGCCCTGATGCACCTCCTGGGCTTCCGCTTCGCGCCGCGCATCCGCGACCTGGGCGACACCAAGCTCTACATCCCGAAGGGCGACGCCGCCTATGACGCGCTGAAACCCATGATCGGCGGCACGCTCAACATCAAGCACGTCCGCGCCCATTGGGACGAAATCCTGCGGCTGGCCACCTCGATCAAGCAGGGCACGGTGACGGCCTCCCTGATGCTCCGAAAGCTCGGCAGCTACCCACGCCAGAACGGCCTGGCCGTGGCGCTCCGCGAGCTGGGCCGCATCGAGCGCACGCTGTTCATCCTGGACTGGCTGCAAAGCGTGGAACTGCGCCGCCGCGTGCATGCCGGCCTGAACAAGGGCGAGGCGCGCAATGCGCTGGCCAGGGCAGTGTTTTTCAACCGCCTGGGTGAAATCCGCGACCGCAGTTTCGAGCAGCAGCGCTACCGGGCTAGCGGCCTCAATCTGGTAACGGCTGCCGTCGTGTTGTGGAACACGGTCTATCTGGAACGGGCTGCGCACGCGCTGCGTGGCAACGGCCATGCCGTTGATGACGCGCTGTTGCAGTACCTGTCGCCGCTCGGTTGGGAGCACATCAACCTCACCGGCGATTACCTCTGGCGCAGCAGCGCCAAGATCGGCGCGGGCAAGTTCAGGCCGCTACGACCGCTGCAACCGGCTTAGCGTGCTTTATTTTCCGTTTTCTGAGGCGACCCCTGCTTGGAAATAGCGGCTTTTCTTCGCTGGATTTTTGGGATAACTCTAGCTTTGGCACTGTCGTCATCGCAATGGCTTCGATGCAGAGCATAAGCATGATGAAAAATCCCATTTACATCGATTGCAGAGCGTTCAGTCTTTTCTGGATTTCGTCTCGTAGTGCTATCAACGGGCTCCACAGGTCCTCCACGACTTTTGCCAGAGCCTCCTCTGTAGAGATGCTAAGGTTTAGAACATAGATTGCATCCGGCGTGACCAAGGGCGTTGCCAGGGCAACCACCTCAGGCTGCCATGCTGCGGCACAGAAGCCTCGCGCTCTCACGCTTTGGCGCGCGTCTTCGATCGCGTGCTCAAGGACTTCCCACTGTGCTGCTCTGCGGTGTTGAAATGTGGCTAGCAGTGCCTCACGTTTGGGTTCGGACGCGACCGCCAGATAGGCACGCCCCAAGGAAGTGAGCTCCATGGGGACTCGCTGGCCTGAAACCACATGGCGAAGCACCACGCGCCGGCTGTAGCGGATGGATTCCAGGTAGACCATTTCATCTCTGTCGGGGGCGGCTAGGCCAACGTTGATGCGTTGGGCCTCTGCAAGCGTCCGCATCAGCGGTGCGGCAATGGCTAGGACCTGCGAGCCGGTACGCATGGCATGTGCCAGGCTTAGAACAGCCGGCGCCAGGCGGTAGGCGCGCACAGATGTGTCTACCTGCAGCATCCCAGTTCCGACCAGCGTCTGAGTTAGTCGACTGACGGTAGACCTCGATAGCCCTGTTCGCTCTGCAATATCGCCATTTCCAAGCAGCTCCGATCCAGGTCGGAAAGCGCGAAGTATTTCTATTCCTCGCTCAAGCGATCGATTGGAGGGCGATTGACCCGGCTTGTCATTAAGGATGGCAGAGCGGCTTTTGATCATTAGCTTTTTGATGGTTCGGAGTTCACACCGGGATAGCGTCGGTTCTCAAGGAGGGCGCTGAATTAGTGCAATTTTGATCGCTCTTGCACCCACCCAACTGGCAAGGAGTGTTCCATCCCGTGGAATTCGAGACATGCCAACTTTGCCTGCAAATTCCATCTGTTGGAAATAGGGGGGTGCCAGGATTGCTATCTCTCCCTAAGCTTTAAAAGACCGACATCGAGAGCCGCGATGTTCCGGCTTTGAGAGACAGGCGGCAGATGCCGCATAACAAGGAGACAACTCAATGACTGCTTCCCTGGTTCGCCGAGGTGCGAGATCCATTGCACTTTTCATGGCCGTTGTTGCTTCAGCAGGATCTGCTATGGCAACGTTCCCAGATAAAACCATTCGCATGGTTGTTCCGTTTGCACCGGGAGGTGGCACGGATTTGATCGCTCGCACATTGGGGGCAGAAATGTCCAAGGACTTAGGACAGCCCGTCATAGTGGAGAACAAGCCTGGCGGAGGAACCATGATCGGAACCGACAACGTTGCCAAGAGCGCTCCTGACGGATATAGCATCGTCGTTGCATCATTCGCGCATGCGGTGAATCCAGCACTGCAACCCAGGCTTCCATATGGAAGCAACAAAGCATTTGCGCCGGTGATGCTCATTGGTAAAGGGCCCAACGTACTGGTTGTGCGGCCCAACAGTCAATTCAAGTCAGTAGCCGATGTCGTAGCAGCTGCCAAGGCTAGCCCGGGAAAACTGACGTTTGCTTCCCAAGGGGCTGGCACTTCAGCCCATCTCGCCGGAGAGCTGTTCGCCAATCTGGCCCAGATAAAGATCAACCATATCCCTTATCGCGGCGCAGGGCCGGCACTGACCGATCTGATGGGAGGTCAGGTGGACATGATGTTTGCAACAGCAGCTGCAGTTTCGCCATTTGTGGACGGTGGAAAGCTTAGAGCACTGGGTGTCACAACTTCTGAGCCTTCGCCGGCGTTCAAGGGAATTGCGCCTATTGCTGCCACGGTGCCTGGTTATGTCGTCGATAGCTGGTACGGACTGTATGTCCCCGCAGCCACCCCTCCAGCTGTGATAGAGCGCCTGAATGCAGCAGCTCGGAAGGCGGCGCGCTCACCTGATTTTGTCCGCAAGGTCGAACACGAAGGTCTGATTGTCAGCGCGGGCACTCCAGCCGAATTGGATGCATATGTACAAGCCGAGGAGCAACGTTGGGCTCGCGTGATCAAGGCAAGCGGCATCAAGCCGGACTGATCGGCATTGTGTCGAGTAATTTTTGGAGAAAACAATGAGCTATTCCCTAATAGAACTTCAAGTCAATGACGCGGTGGCAACGCTTACGTTGAATCGTCCGGACAAGCGCAATGCGATGAGCGATGACATGCGCACGGAGTTTATCGACGCGCTGGAACGTGTTGCAGCCGATAAAAGCATCAGGGCGTTGGTTCTCACCGGAGCAGGAAAAGGCTTCTGTGCAGGTGGAGACATCAGTGGCATGCAAAAGCGAATGAATGCACCGGCCGGCGAAGTTGGCTTTAACGGTTGGCATCGTCAGCAACGTGTGCACCGTACTCAAGCGCTGCTGCACACAATGCCTAAACCGGTGGTTGCCGCTGTCAACGGAGCAGCTTCTGGGCTGGGGGCCGACACTGCGCTGGCCTGCGATTTCATCATCGCCAGCGAGTGGGCAAGCTTCACCTGGTCTTACATTCACCGCGGCATCATTCCTGACGGCGGCGGCATGTATTTTCTGCCGAGACGCGTAGGTCTTTCAAAGGCCAAGGAACTGATCTTCACTGGGCGCCAAGTCAAAGTGGACGAAGCCCTCGATTTGGGCATCGTCGATCGAAAAGCCAGTGCCGACACCTTGCGGACCGATGCGCAGGCATGGGCTGCGGAGCTTTCCAAAGCCTCATCGACCGCATTGGCATTGACCAAGACCATCCTCAATCAAAGCTTCGAGTTGTCGTCCCACGACGTGTTCGCGCAGGGCAGTCAGGCACAAGGTATCTGCTACACGAGTAGCGAACACCGCGCCTCGGTAGAAGCCTTTTTAGCTAAAGCTGCAGCGAAGGAATGATTGTATGAACAGCGCCATTTCAAAGCTGCTTTCTCCACGAAGTGTTGCCGTCATCGGAGCCTCGGCTGACCCGAAGAAAACTACAGGCCGACCTGTCGCGTACCTGCGAAAGCATGGGTACTCCGGTCGAATCATGCCCGTGAACCCCAAGGTCGAAGCCATCGGTGATCTGCCATGTTACCCAGATGTTGCCTCACTTCCCGAGGTTCCTGATGTCGCAGTTGTGTTGCTGGGCGCAGAGCGAGCGCATCTTACGGTAAAGGAATTGTCGGAGCGCGGTTGTGCTGCGGCCATCGTGTTGGCCAGTGGCTATACCGAAACCGGTGAAGAAGGCGCTCGCCGTCAGCAGCAACTGGTCGAAGCGGCCGGCACGATGCGAATTCTGGGGCCCAATACGATCGGACTAGTCAATCTGACTGACAAGATAGTGCTTTCGCCTTCTGGTGCGTTGGAGATGGACGACTTTAAGGCCGGAGGGATCGGCGTCGTCTCGCAAAGTGGCGGCATCCTTGGGTCACTGCTGTCGCGTGCTTCAGCTCGCGGCATTGGTCTTTCCAAACTGATCTCTACCAGCAACGAAGTTGATCTGGAGCTTGCTGATTTTATTGACCACCTGGTCGATGACCCTGCCACCAAAGTGATTGCGCTGTACGTGGAGACGGTGCGCAATCCGTCGAAATTCCGCGCTGCCTGCCTGAAGGCAGCGCATGCGGGCAAGCCAGTCGTGGCCTTCAAGATTGGTCGCTCCGAGGCTGGCGCCCAAGCCGCTGTGTCGCACACAGGAGCGATGGCTGGTGCCGACAGCATGTACGACGCGCTGTTCAAGCAGGTCGGTGTGATCCGCGCACAGACTTTCTCCGACCTGCTCGACATCTCCGCCGCACTGACCACCGGCCGTCATCTGCGCGGTAAGCGCGTGGCAATCCTCACCTCCACCGGCGGTGCCGGCACGCTTGTTTCCGATGATTTGGGCGTGGCCGGGTTCGAGACGCCCGCGCCCGACCTTGCCACGGCCGACGCGCTGCGGGCGCTGCAAACCGGCAGCGAGGCGGTGCTGGACCGAAACCCTATAGACGTGACCCTAGCCGGGTTGCGGCCTGACCTTCTGCGCGGAGCCATCAATGCGCTGCTGGCCAGTCCGAGCTACGACGCTTTGGTCATCATCGTCGGATCGTCCAGCCTAGCTATGCCTGAGCTACTAGTGGGCGCCATTCAAGAGTGCTTGCCGAACTCCGACAAGCCTGTCTTAGCGTACGTAAGCCCGCACGCGCCCGAGATCGGTGCACTGCTGACAGAACGCGGGGTGCCGGCGTTCGGAGCAGCGGAAAGCTGCACTGCGGCGCTGGCAGGAATGTTGCGCGTGGCTAACTTCCAGGAACCAGCTCCGGCCGACGGTTGCGAGGCGGCTAAACCCGTTGCACTCGATACTCTACCGAGTGGATCACTGGACGAGGCCGAGGCCAAACAGCTGTTCACCCGCTTCGGCTTGCCATGCGCGGCTGAGCTAGTGGTCACCACTGCCGAAGAGGCGCAGGCTGCCGCACGCACCCTGGGTGGCCGCGTTGTACTGAAGATTCTGTCCGCCCAGATCACGCACAAAAGTGACGTAGGTGGTGTAGCTGTAGGCCTGTCACCCGAGACCATAGGAGCACGGCTCACTCAGATGGCCGCCGAGGTCGAAACCAAGGCCGGTGTGCGACCCCGGCGCTTCCTAGTACAGAAGATGGTCAGTGGCGGCACTGAGCTGATCCTGGGCATGCACCGCGACGCTCTGGGAACCGCCATTATGTTGGGTATGGGCGGCGTGGCGGCAGAGCTGTTCAAGGACACCACGCTGCGCCTGTTGCCGCCAAGCGGCGGCCTTTCGCGCGCCGACGCACTGACTATGGCCCAGGATCTCAAGACCTGGCCGCTGCTGGATGGCTTCCGCGGCCGGCCCAAGGCTGACGTGGAAGCGCTGGTCTCGGCCATCGTCGCCTTCTCGGAGATGGCGGCGCAGTTGGGCGACCGCTTGGTCGAGGCCGAAATCAACCCAGTGTTCGTATTGCCGCAGGGACAAGGTGTGTGTGCAGCAGACGGCGTGGTGGTACTAGCGTGATGGATCCCGCAGCTTTGGGCCAGGTACGCCTGGAGCGCGACGGCGACGTCGCCATCATCGGCATCGACAACCCACCCATTAACGCCGGTTCTGCGACTGTCCGTGCTGGACTTCTACAGGCCATTGATACAGTGGCACGCGACGACAGCCTGGTGGCCGCCGTACTAATCGGCGTCGGCACCACTTTCATGTCCGGCTCGGATATCCGCGAGTTTGGCCAGCCGCTTGCCGAGCCTCAGTTGCCCAGCGTGATAGCAGCCATCGATGCCTGCAGCAAGCCCTTTGTGGCCGCGCTGCACGGCGCGGCGCTGGGCGGCGGCTTTGAGCTGGCTCTGGGTTGCGATGCGCGCATCGCAGCGCCCGACACCGTCGTCGGCCTGCCAGAGGTCACGCTGGGCATCATTCCGGGCGCGGGCGGCACCCAGCGCCTGCCGCGTCTGGTCGGCGTACCTAGCGCCATAGAAATGATCTGCAGCGGCAAGCGGGTTAAGAGCCCATCCGCCTTGGCTGCGGGCCTTATCGACGCCGAGGCCATAGGCGAGCTTCGCTCTGAGGCGCTGGCCCTGGCACGAAGCCTGGTAGGGCGTAAGCGGCGCTTGCGAGATCGTTCCGTGCCTCCGGCCGATCCCAAAGCCGTGGAAGACGCTTCCACAGCCGCACTGAAAGCTGGCAAGTACCGCCCTGCCGTAGTTGCGGCGATCGAAGCCATCAAGGCCTCGGTTGTGCACGACTTCGACACCGCGCTAGCCGACGAACGCGCAGTGTTCCAGCAGTTGCGCAGGTCGCGCGAGGCCTCAGCTCTGCGCTATCAGTTCTTCGCCGAGCGTGAGAGCGCCAAACATCCTTCGCTGGCCGGCGTAACACCGCGTTCAGTGCGGGTCATTGCAGTCATCGGCGCCGGAACCATGGGCTCCGGCATTGCCATCGCGGCACTGGATGCTGGCTACGAAGTGCTGCTGCTGGAGCAGGACGGTGTGGCGCTGGAACGTGGAACAACTCGCATCCAGGACCACTACGCTGGCCGTGTGCGCGCAGCCAAGATGGCGTCCGATACAGCCCTGGCGCGCCAGGGGCGTCTACGCAGCAGCTTGCGATGGGACGACCTGGCCTCAGCAGACATTGTGATCGAGGCCGTTTTCGAGGATCTGGACGTCAAGCGGCAGGTGTTCGAGCGCATCGATTCTGTGGCCCGGCGCGGTGCTGTGCTTGCAAGCAACACGTCATACCTGGACCTGGACGCCATCGCTGCAGCTACGTCGCGCCCACAGGACGTGGTTGGTCTGCATTTCTTCAGTCCGGCCAACGTCATGCGGCTCATGGAAGTGGTGCGCGGCCAGGCGTCGGCGCCTGACGTTCTAGTCACAGGACTGACTGTGGCCAAGAGGCTCGGTAAGCTGCCGCTGCTGACCGGCAATGCCTTCGGCTTTATCGGCAACCGGCTGTATGCCGCTTACCGGCGCCAGTGCGAGTTCCTAGTCGAGGAGGGCGCTTGGCCTGAGCAGGTGGACGCAGCACTGCAGCGCTTTGGCTTCGCCATGGGCCCATTTGCGGTGGCCGACCTGTCTGGACTGGATATTGCTTGGCGCATGCGCCAGGCCCAGGCAGCAACACGTGATCCGCAAACGCGCTACGTTGACATAGCCGACCGGTTGTGCGAGACCGGGCGGCTGGGACGAAAGACTAACGCTGGTTACTACGCTTATGCAGAGGGTGGTAAGCCGGCGGTGGACCCGGAAGTGCATGCGCTAATCGAGCAGGCACGGGCTGATAAGGGTATTGCACCGCGTGTCATTACTGACGAAGAAATCGTGCGCCGTGCGCTACTGGCTCTGGCCAACGAGGCTGCACTGCTCCTGGCCGAAGGAGTTGCGGTCTATGCCACCGATGTGGACCTAGCTCTGGTCAATGGCTACGGCTTCCCGCGTTGGGAAGGCGGCGTGGTTTTTTGGGCCCGCGAACGCAGCGAAGCCAGCCTACGAGAAGATTTTGCCTGGCTGGCCGAGATCAGCGGCCCCGCAAGTAGGGTCGGTGACCCGCGATACCTACTGCTGTGACCAACTAACGCGGGCAGTCCCCGTGCTATTCCCATCAGACTGCCTTAAGGCAGCACAAATCCAGGAGACAACATGTCCTACACCTCTGTTCATACTCCGTCGCGCCGCGCACTGCTGAAGTGCGTACCGGCGGGCCTCGCCTGTGCCGCAGCTCCGGCTTGGGCGCAGTCACCTGCCGGCAGCGAACTTCCGGCGCCGGCTCTAGCCAGTTACCGCTTCATCGTGGGCTTCGGCGCGGGCGGTGTGCCCGATGCGGCTGCACGCTTGATCGCGGCGACCCTGTCCGAACGCTGGTGGCTACCAGCCATCGTGGAGAACAAGGTAGGCGTGGGCGGAACGCTGGCGGCACGTGCCGTACTGGCCGCGCCGGCCGACGGCAGTACTTTGCTCAGCGTGTCGCCCGCCCATGCGACGGCTCCGGCCGTTTTCCGCAACCCGGGCTACGACACGCTGCGCGATTTCGCCCCGGTCACGCTAATCGGCGAAGGCCCAGCGCTGATCGTGGTGCCCAAGGACCTTCCCGCCAAGAAGCTGTCGGAGCTAGTGGCGCAGGCCAAGGCGCGCCCTGGTTCGGTCAGCTACTCGTCGGCCGGAGTGGGAAGCAGCTCGCACTTCGCAGCCGCGCTGTTCTGCCAACAGGCTGGCATCGAGGCCGTGAACATTCCGTACAAGAGCGTGGGCGAGGCGATGACCGAAACCATCGCCGGGCGCGTGCAGTTTCATATCGCGCCCTACGTCTCGGCTGTCGGTATGGTTAAGGACGGGCGGGTGCGTGCGCTGGCGGTGACTTCAGCCTCACGCATCGCCGAGATGCCGGACGTGCCCACCACTGCACAGGCCGGCGTGCCAGGCTACGAATGGAGCTTCTGGTACGGGTTGCTGGCCTCTGCAAAGACCCCTGCGCCGGTAGTCGCCCAACTGAACAAGGACATCAATAACGTCCTGCGCCTGCCGCAGGTAAAGGCGCAACTGGCAGACATGGGCGTGAAGGTGGCGGCCGGCACTCCCGCCGAATTTCAAAAACTAATTGAATCGGAAGTGGCTAAGTACGCACGCATCGCTAAGGCAGCAAACATTACCGCGCAATGAAAGCAGACCCAATGAGCATGTTCGAACCGGCCGGTGCACCGGCCATCCACTACACCATCGACGGAACGCAAGGCCCCTGGCTTCTGCTGTCTCACTCCCTCGGCTGCGACGTTTCCATGTGGGATGCTCAGGTTGCGGCACTGGCCGGGCGCTATCGCGTGCTTCGTTACGACGCGCGCGGGCACGGACGCAGTGGTGCTGGCCAGGCTCCCTACACGTTGGACCAGTTGGCCGATGACGTCGCACAACTGATGGACCATCTTGGCATCACGGCGGTCACTTGGATCGGCTTCTCCATGGGTGGCATGATTGGCTAGACCTTTGCGCTCAAGTACCCGCATCGCGTGCAGGCACTTGTGCTTGCTGATACCACCAGTCAGCACGACGCAACACCCCAATCGGTCTGGTACGAACGCATCCGTGTCGCTCGCTCGCATGGCATTGCGCCCCTTGTGGATCCGGCCATCGGGCGCTTGTTCACGGCCGCATTCCGCGAGGCCGAGCCCGCTGTTGTGGCGGACGTGGCGCGCGTCATCGCGTCTACCACCATTGAAGGCTGGACCGGTGCCTGCGCAGCCATTGCCTCGGTGCATACCACGGAGGACCTCCCCCGGATCGACTGCCCGGCGCTTGTGATCGTTGGCGAGCACGACATCGGCACGCCTCTGGCTGCATCACTAGAAATGCACCGGCACCTTCCCCGATCCACGCTCGCCGTGATCGCTGACGCAGCACACATGACCTGCATTGAGCAGCCCGAGCGCTTCAACCGGGCGCTACGCATGTTCCTGGATAGTACGGTCGGTGCGACGTCCGAGGCCATCTGACGCTGAAGGTGCACAAGTGTCACTCCAGTACCTGCATCGAGTAGGCACGGGCAGAACTGAGGACGACACTTGCCTCGAACATCGCCGTGCAGAGGATGCATTGCGTACATGTGTACCGACGACAGCACCGGGATTCTCGCTGCGGAGCTGGATCATGCCTGAACAGGCCTTGACGCCGCTGCGTGCAGTCCCAGAAGTACAGGAAACCCTTGAATGAAACGAAACTCCACACAAACCGTCTCGACACTGCGTCGTAGCCTGTTGACGGGCACCGCTGCCAGCATGGCGTTGTACTTCACCGCACCTGCTAACGCACAGTCCTTTCCCAACAGGCCGCTGCGCCTTGTTGTTCCTTTTCCCGCTGGCGGCGGTACCGATGCGATGGCGCGAGCACTGGGAGACGCTCTGACGCGCGATCTGGGGCAGTCCGTGATCGTAGATAACAAGTCAGGCGCAGGTACCGTAATAGGCAATGATTCAGTCGCAAAGAGCCAAGCGGATGGCTACACGCTGCTCTTAAACACCAGTGCCATCGCCATCGTGCCCAGCCTGCACCCGAAACTTCCTTACCCATCAGAGTCGGCATTCGCGCCGGTCATTTTGCTCGGGCGTGCTCCCATCGTAGCAGTAGTTCGTACCAACAGTCCTCTCAAGTCGGCCGAGGACTTCTTGACGCAGGCCCGGGCCAAGCCTAGTCAATTTTCCTACGGGTCCGCCGGCAACGGAACCTCTACCCACTTGGCCGCTGAGCTGCTCAAAAGTACAGCGAACCTGTTCGTGCCACATGTCCCCTACCGTGGCGCGGCGCCTGCGATGAACGATGTAATGGCAGGCCAGATTGACCTGGCCTTTGGCACACTACCCAGCGTAGCGCCGCTGCTCGCCGGCGGCAAATTGCGAGCGCTGGCGGTGACGAGCAATAAGCGTTCGCCGTTGCTTCCGAACGTGCCGACTTTCGCCGAGGCCGGCGTAACAGGCTACGACGCCGACGTTTGGTATGGCGTGTTCGTGGCAGGCGCTACGCCTACCTCCATCGTTGAGCAGTTGCACGCCGCCGTCCGACGTGCAGCCCAGACCGATGCACTGCGGCGCCGAGCCGCCGCCGAGGGGTTAGCATTGACACTGGACGATCCACAGGAAACGGCTCGCATCGTGCGCGCAGAGGAAGCCAAGTGGCGCCAGGTGATCAAGTCACAGTCCATCAAGGCCGTATGATGGACGCGCTCGAACGGCTGCAGGAGCTCCAAATGGTGGACAGCCACGGTGGCCGTGTGGCATGGCGAATGTTTGGCCATGGCCGTCCTTTGGTACTGTTGCATGGTGGCCATGGGACATGGAGGCACTGGATTCGAAACATCCATGCTTTAGCCGAGCAGCGTATGGTCTGTGTGCCCGATATGCCTGGCTACGGAGATTCTGACCCGACCGATGAGTCCACGGTGAAGGCTCTGCTGGAACGTCTGGAAAGCTCTCTGACCATTTTGCTAGGCGCTGGTACGCGCATCGACCTGGGAGGATTTTCCTTCGGCGGCTTGATGGCGGCACACCTGGCTGCAAGCCGAGGCGACGTGGACCGACTGGCGCTTCTGGGTGCCGTTGGTCACGGCGGCACTCGTCGTCCTAGGGCTCCGTTGCTGGAGTGGCGTGCCCACGCGCAGACGGGCGACACGCAGGCTTTGCAGCAAGCTATGCGGCACAACCTGCTGGCCCACATGCTGCACGCAGAGGCCAGCATCGACGCGCAGACCCTGCAAATCCATACAGATGCTTGCCTGCGTACGCGCTTTCATAGCAAGCCCATCTCCCGATCTGGTGGCTTGCAGGCTCTGTTGAGCCGCACGGCGCCCAGACTGCTGCTTGTCTGGGGAGAGCATGACGTGACCGCCGATCCGATATCGCTTGCACCAGCCTTGGCTGCCTGCCACCCACACTGCATCACCGCCACCCTGCCAGACGCAGGACACTGGGTTCAGTACGAATCCGCCACCGCCATCAACACGCTACTTAGCCAATGGCTCGCAACCCCTAGCTCCGATTGAAGGAAATCCATCCCATGCACGCCACAGAAGTCTTCGGCCAGTATGCCGAGCAATTCCACAGCACCCGTTTGCCCGACGAGGTAGTTCACCACGCCAAACGTGCCGTAATCGACTGGTACGCCTCCCTGTTCCCCGGTCTGGCGGCCGCCCCTCTTGCTCAGCTCGAACAGGTTTTGGCCGAGGATCTGGACCATGGGCGCGCTCGACTGGGCAATGGCCGCACCGCCACGGCTCGCGCTGCCGCACTGTACAACGGCACAGCAGCCCATGCAGCTGAGGTGGACGACAGCTTCCGCGACGCCATGTACCATCCCGGCGCAGCGACCATCGCCGCGGCCCTGGCGGCCAGCCAGGACGCCGGTGTCAGTGGTCTGGACTTCCTGCGTGCGCTGGTGCTTGGCTACGAGGTCTCAACCCGCATTGGTGTGGTGATGGGACGTCCGCACTACCGCTTTTGGCACAACACAGGTACGGTTGGCACCTTCGGCGCGGCCGCAGCTTCCGCTGGCGTGTTGGGCTTGGGTGCGCTGCCTTTCGCGCATGCCTTGGCCACGGCCGCAACATTCGCGGCGGGACTACAGCAGGCCTTTCGCATGGATTCCATGTCCAAACCATTGCATGCGGGTCGTGCAGCCGAGGCGGGATTATTGGCTGCGCAGATGGCAGCGCGCGACGTGACGGGTTCGCTGGACGTGCTGGACGGAAAGTCAGGCCTGGGTCAAGCCATGAGCAACGGTCCGGACTGGTCAGAGGTCGGCGCCACGCTTGGGAGCGACTTTCACATCACGCGACTGACCTTCAAGAACCATATCGGCTGCGGCCACACTTTCGCTGCCATTGACGGCGCATTGGAGCTACGTGAGAAGCACGGCCTGCATGCAGAGGACATTGCCCACGTTCGTGTGGACACCTACAGGCCTGCACTGGACATAGCCTGTTACGAGAAACCGGCCAGCGCCAACGAAGCCCGCTTCAGCCTTCGTTACGTCGTCGCTACGGCGCTGACGCGTGGGAGCGTACGCTTGGCTGCCTACGAGCCTGCACAACTGGAGGATGCGCGTGTGCGCGAGCTGATGACCCGCATCGAACCGCGCGTGGACCCCGTGATCGACGCTGCGTTCCCGGGCCAGCGGTCGGCGCGCGTTGAGATCACCACCCATAGTGGTGCTAAGCTAGTGCATCTGCAGCCCAACCGCAAAGGTGACCCGGAGTTGCCGCTGTCCGATGCAGAACTAACAAGCAAGTTCCTGGAACTGTCGGAGCCGGTAATCGGTGCTGCGGGAGCCAAGAACCTGCTTGCTCATCTGTGGACGCTGGAACGTGCAGCCAGGCTGTTCGATATCCATTGACGCGGTACTATAGGCTGATCAGATCAACCTATAGTAGTCATCTATAGGGATGCCCTTGGGGACTGCTCACAGCCGCTCGCATCCGGTCAAGATCAATAGCCTAGTCACGCGTAACCTGCGCAAGTGGTCATTTCAACCGGAACACGGACTGGTTCTAAAGCCGGTGGGGCGCCAACTGTCAACACTGTTTGACGAGTTGAAATCCACCGTTTATTCTCAAGCCTGTGAAAGCCCTAGGGCACACATAGACGACTGAGCTTTTGAGAGTCGTTAGCCGATCCCCCAAGGATTGGTCAAAGCATTACCTCGCAACCCGGATGGGGATCATCGCCCCATCCAGACCTTGCGGTCAGGTGTGGCTGTGCTCCGTCCAAACTTTGGAAATTTGGAGTCATCATGCAGCAACAACAAGCACCTGCTCAACGTGAGTTTTTCAACCTGCACGCTAACGGCATTGGATATTTGTCCCGTGTTCGTTGGGTTACGCCCACTGGTCGTGGTCGCAAGGCTGAACCGTTCCTCGCTTGCGCTATCAGTGCGCTGCGTGGGGCAACGGATTCTCCCGACTACACCTACTTCGATTTGCGCGTGTCCTCTGCCGAGGCCATCGAGCTCATCGAAAGTCTGCAAAAGGAAGTTGATGAGCGCCGCAAGGTGCTGATCTCTTTCCGTATTGCTGACCTCTACGCTCACTCTTACGAGCGAGATGTGCGAGATCAAGGTGGACGCCCCACGGGGCAGAAGGAACTAGCCGGCCTCATCAAGGGCCGTCTGATACTTGTCAACTCCGTGAGGGTTGAAGGCGAGCTCGTGTATCAACGTGCCGAGTCGAATGTGGAGGCTGCTCATGTCGGCAGTCAACCGCATGGCGATGAGGCGTTCTACGAGGAACATGCTGGCAACTCTGAACAGGGTGGCCAAGATGAGCAACCACATGGACCTGCATCGCAGGAACGTGTACCAGCTCAAGCTCCACGTCAGCAACCTCAGTATCGTGCTCCTGCTCCGCAGGGCCGTACACCTTCGGCGCCTACGCGCCAGCCAGCTCGCTCAGGCGGGTACGGCAGTACGTCTGGCCAGCAACGGCAAGGCGGATATGCTGATCGACGCGAACATGATTACGCGTAATCAGCAGTAGCCACCCACCCCTGAATTGCGAAAGCAATTCAGGGCGTGATTTGTGGCCCGAATACCCTGGAATTGCGCTATGCTCTCAGCCTTTCCAAGTGTTTGCCGGTATCACTCAAACCAAACCGGATGCTAGGCAACTAGCGAAGCAGGTGAGCCTCTGAAACTTGCGCGCCCTACGGGCCGAGGCACTTATAGACCGTACACACTTCACTCGTTGACGCACACCTCGAACCGGTGTGTTCTGTCTCATTCCCAAAGGATCGGAAGTCCTTTGGTAATTCCAAACAGCACTCCACAGGCGCATGCGTGTGGAGTGTTTTTCTTTCACCCACGCGGGCCTGGCCCCGCGTTGGACTGGTGCTCCGCAATCTGATGGAGCAAAAGCTTGATAAAGCTCGAAAACGTGACGTTGCGTGTCAAACAAATTAGAGGTGGCCGCTACGGCGATTTCTGTGTCGGGGAGCTATTCCACGAGTGCTGCGAACTCAAGGTCAAGGATTCATTCCTGGATCAGTTCGCAGAAGGCGAGTATCACGGTACTGTGTGGATCAACAGAATCTTCCTGCATCAGTACATTGCGTACGGAAAAGCCGTGACGGAGATGAGAGCAACGCTGCATGACATGCAGCTCGATAGCGCTTCCGATGCTCCCGTCGAGACCGAATTGGCTGAGCCCGACCCACTACTTGAATCGCCATCCCTGGCGTCTCAAACGCCTGTGTGGCCAGCTCCGTTGCCCGCGCCGCGTACCCAGTCGAAGACAGAAGGGCCCACACGGTTGGGTGACCAGATGCGCGAGCGCATTGAGAGAATAAAGCGGAACACTGGGCAAACAACCCAAGCAACTGCACAAGCTTCATCAGTCGACGACGTAGGTCAGGTCGACACACCTGAACTTCCTGAAGTGCTTCGGGAATACTGGGCGCAGATCCGCAGTCTTCAACCAGTGAAGCTCGATCCCACTGTCGATCGCTCGATGTTGCGGGAGCAGACCAAGGCCATCGGCCAACTGGGCAGCTATCAATTCGGATTCCAAGATCAAACTTGGCGTCCAAAGTAAAGCCCATCGCCCGCATCAGCGGGCTGATCCATATGCGTGATCGCGCGTCTATGGATCAGCCTACTGCCTGGTAGCCAGGCAGCGGGAAAGTGGAATTAGGGTGGCTGCGACCTGATGCGCAGTGGCTTTGCGATAGTGCGTGTCCGGTGAAAGCCAAGCCGGCCTCGTGACCGCGCCGTTCCTTGGCTGTCTGAGCCCGTTGTGACAGCCGGCCAGCCTATAGGCGGCCTGGGTACTGTAATCTGGCAATGCCGGGAGCCCGATGGGTTCCCAGAGTGTCTGCAGCACTTGCGGATCTTCTGGGAAACCATCTGACCATCAATATGGTTTCGCGCACTTTGAGCCCTTGAAAAGTGCAGGCAGCAATGCCCTGGGCATCATTTTTTCTATAACCCTCGCGGGCACAACTGTCCGCAAGGGCTGGCGTGCCCGCTCCTTATCGGGAGGAGTCTCCATGGGCACACCTTCCAGTCTGAAGCTCATTGCTTGGTCTGAGGACCAGCGCATGCAAATGCATGACGCCTATCGCAAGTTCGTGGCGATGTGTACCGAGCAGGACTACGAAGCACTGATGCGACTGCGCGAGCAGGTTGCACCGGGGCAGGTTTGTTCGATCGTGACGCTGATCAGTTCTTGCTATCAAAAGCCGGAACTGCTTGACGGGATGCCGTCGAGCTTGGTTCAACTATTGAAAGAGCGGAATTTGCCGCCGCCGTCTGCTGGCGCATCCTCGTTCGAAGAATAGGTAGCGCATCTCGCGCATCCATTTCCTCGAAAAGATGCACAAGGTCCAGAGGCTCCTCATGGCGAGGAGTCCCTGTTATCACTCTCAACTGGGGACGCTTTTCAGTCATCTGGAAAGTGTCTCACGTTTTCAACCTCTCTCAACCCCGGATGGGCCGTGTCCCATTCGGGCGCGCTCGTCCTTTTCCCCCATCAACAGGAGAAAAGACATGACGCAAATCGTTCAATCGCAAGCAACTACTGGTGTGACTTTCGGCGTTCTCGCTGCTAAATGTGGCGAGGTTCTGCCGATGCAGGTTCTCCGTAGTGGAGGCGGGTTCTATCTCGGTACTTGTACCGAGCGTGGCCCGTTCACCCGTGAATCTCTGGAGACTTGGAATACCCAAGCCAAGGCTGAAAAAGCCTGGGCGAAGGGTCACTGGTCTCAGAAGGATCACCTTTAAACCCATGCCAGTCCCTGAGAAATCAGGGCTGGCATTTTCTTTCCCTATGGGGCTTCGGTCCCATTGGGCTGGAGTTCCCTGAGCCTAGTTTGGAGGACTCTATGTCCATTTGTGCAAATGAAGCTGCGTTCAAAGAGCTTCTCCTGTGGACTCAGAATGAGCCCGCACATCGGTATGAGGTCTACGACACGCGTATGGAGGTCACCTACCGGCTCTATATCGCGAAGGACGCTATTGCGAAGGCAACTGAGCTGAGCTCAACCGCATTCCAGTGTCGTCTCATGGACCGTACCGTGGAGCAGATCAGATGTGTCAATGGCATATGGATGCACGAAGGGGGCAACATGCTCTCGACCGTGCAGACGCTGTTCGATCATGAGGCGCTCTTTCATATCATGCGTCGCCTAGAGCTGCGTGCTGAGATTGACGAGCTGCAGTCGCCAGACGTAGAAGAAGTGATGGCGCTTGCCGATACCGTGGCCTTTCGCCGCATTCAAGACTTGCCTGCTCAGCAGTCGGCTGCGGCCGTTATCGCCGTGCATGCACGTTCTAACCCTCTCTATCGAGATGCTTTGAAACGCGCATTGCCGCGCCTCGACATCTACGGAAGGGTGCAAGAACTTACCGGCGTGGGCCTTGATCCCGACGAGATCCCGTTCTAAGCGGTACTGAAGTACCACCTCTTTAACCAAGCCAGTTCTCCATAAGGAGACTGGCTTTTCTATTTCTGGAGCTGCCCTTGGCCCTAATGTTTTCGCGCCTGGCGCACAACTATGTCAAAAACGGCTACTACCCCACGGACGAGGAGTCCATACGCCGGATCTCAAACTTGCTGCAGATGCCCGAGAAGGGTGGCATTCGCATGTTTGACCCTTGCTGCGGCGAGGGCAGCGCGCTCGCCGATGTACGGCAGCTTCTTACCGTCGATCGTGGCCACTCAGGTGGTGCCGAGGCCTTCGGCATTGAGCTCGACCGCGACAGAGCGCGCCACGCGAAGCGAATCCTTGACCGTGTGATTCATTCGGACGTGCACGATGTGGTGCTCAAGCCGAGAAGCATGGGCCTGCTGTTTCTAAATCCTCCATATGGCTTCGGCGTTGCAGATCAGTCAGCCCAGCGTTCGCTGTTGGCTGAGCCTGACAAGGCCGAGCGCCTGGAGCGAACCTTTCTGCGTAAAACCGTGCCTTACCTCGCCTACGGCGGTGTGCTGGTCTACATCATTCCGCACTACGCGCTCGACGACGAGATACGCAGCTACCTGGTGCGCAACTTCGAGGATCTGCAGGTTTTCATGGCACCAGTGCAGCAGTTTCGACAATGCATTGTGATTGGCAAGCGATGCCGAGCAACTCATGCCACCAAAGCGGCCCTGCAGCCACTGATAGAGGCCCAGGCCTCGGAGGAGGGCGCCCCTGTCATTCCAGACTCCTGGGAGTTGGAGCCATATGTCATTCCTGCCCTGCAGGCTGATCAGGAATTCGACTTCCATGCTGTGCAGATCGATGCCGAGCAGCTCGGCGACGAGCTGGCCAAGTTTGAATCCAGTCTCCTGTGGAGTGGGCTTTCCTCTCAGTTCAGCCAAGTCGGCGGCGCTTGTCGACCGCCGTTGCGCGATCTGACTCCATGGCACCTTGCGCTTGCACTTGCGGCTGGCCAGGTGGTCGGAATGATCCACGGCGCCGGCGGCAGAACTCTCCTGATAAAGGGGGATACCTACAAACGCAAGGAGCGCAAAGTGTCCGTTGACTTTGACGAGAAGGGTCAAGCCTCGCAGACCACGGTGATGTTGGACCGATTCGTCCCCGTCATCAATGCCATTGAGTTCACCCCCGATCACCGGCTGGGCCACATCGTCAACATCGCATAGCCATTCTGTAACCACTGCTGGCCTCGGCCAGCGCACCAGAACCCCCTGGGGACACTTTCCCAGGGAAGGTCGTCCTCGTTCATTCACTTGATTGGAGATGACTTTGAGAAATGCTGTGAAGCCAGCACAACCATCGCAGCGCTATGACACACCGCTGTTTCGACCGGGCCGATGCGTAGCAACGCTGGGTCTGGACAACCTAATTTGCCAGGGGACCATCAATCCCCACGAGCTGCTGCAGCGGCACATCTGTGGCGATCCAGGCGAGCTGGCCAACACCAAGTTGGTCATGCTTACGCGCGACTTGGAAGAAGCGCGTGGCCAGCGACTATCTGCATTCATCGTCAACAGCGAGTATGTATGGGTCGTGACAAGCGCTGACTGGTCGGTAACAAAACTGATGCTTCCATCCGAATGGCGCGCTGAAGCGCGCGCTGCGTAGTTCTATATCGAATTCACGCCGCACATCTTTTCAACCCTTGGGGACACCAGCCCCCTAGGGCCGGTGGTACCCGATTTACCAAACGAGATCCACCATGCAAACACATTTACAAGCAGCTACTACGGCAACAATTCCACTTTTTCAGTTGGGCCGCTGTGTGGCCACAGTTGGAGCCGACGATCTACTTCGTCGTCTTTCTCTCAATCCATACGACCTGCTGTCTAGGCATGTGTGCGGAGATTGGGGGGACTTGGACGAGTCAGATAAGTCATTGAATCAACGGGCGCTATTGGACAGAAGCCGTCTCATGTCTTCCTACTTGATAGGAGATAAGAAGGTCTGGGTCATAACGGATGCAGATTGGGCGGTCACCACCATTTTGCTGCCTTCGGAATATTGATGGTGAGCTCGATAAATACCGTCCAGCTGCTTGAACACATCCTCAGCCTCCATCTGCAGGGGCTGACCATGCAAGACGAGCCCATGCTCACCGCAATCGCCGAGCTGCCCGCCAAGATCCCCCAGATCCTGGATGCGCTCAACAAGGCGTGTGATGCATCTGCAAGTCTTGAGAACGTCATGCTTCACCTCGGGGAGCGCATGACGGAATCGGACCGGACGTTTCGCAATCTGGTTGCACTCGATCTCTCACTGGCGCTTGGCCTGCTTGGTTCCTCCAGCCAGCCATGCACCAGTGACGGTTCGTAAAACGCCCCATTAAACCCACGAGAACCGGCTGCAGCCGGTTTTCCCCAGCCCACCTGTAGGGTGAGCTGCGGAAAACCGTTTGACCTATCAGAAACGGTTTTAAGGCGCGCTGAGCCATGAAAGCGCACCAGGTCGAGAGACCTTGGCATTTCTTCAACCACCCGTGCGGGCCTTCCCCGCAGGGGAGGGGCTCGCTCTATCCACTTCAACCAGGAGCGATCCATGAATACATCTTTTTCTAACAACATCCGTGATGGTCACCGTGGGAACACCGAGATTGATCTCGGCGACCGGCGTGTGCTCACCGTCTCAACACGTAAGTTGAATAGCTCCCTCGTCACATCGGCCTCTGTGTCATTGGTAGAGGGAGGTTTCAAGCGCTTTGTCATGGGCTTCGGCGGCGATGGCGATTTCAGCAAGACGCTCGTGGCTTCAAAGCCTAAGCGTGTGACTGAGAAGGTTGTCCGCGAACAGCATACGCAAGCGTTGACGCAGATCGAGGACCTCAAACTGCAGGTCGAGATGCACTACGACGCTTTGGAAAAACGAAAGGCGGCTGCCCATGCATGAGCTGGAGGAAACAGCGCGGGATGTCGTTGACTCCTGGGAGTCGGGCGACCTTGCCGGTGCTGTCACACAGCTAGGCAGGCTTCTCAACAACCAGGATCTGAATCGCGCTGAGTGCGCCGATGCAATCGCCCGTGCCAGGGAGATCCACGCCGATGACCAATGCGTAATCGATCCCTTGCCGCTGGTTGCGCCGGCGGAAGACGGTACCTACGTCGCCGCCTGGCTCTGGATACCGAATCCGTAGTCTTTCATCAACCCACATGGGGCACGCCCCTTGTGGGCTGCTCCATAAATGGAGCATTTCATGCAAAGAGCGCTTCACCGTATAGAGGGTTTCGCGGATCTATGGGCCGACGCTTGCCTGCGCAACGATGAGGGCGAGCTCATGTTTCTCTCGTTCTATGGGCGCGATGCTTCTGCCATGCAGTTCATCGCGGCTATGGAGCTGGGCAGGACTGAGCACGGAATCACGGATTTCACGTTGGTGAGCCCTGAAGGAACGCGAAACCATGTCCAGGTTGGATCTGCGGAGCGCCTGGGAAAGTTCACCGGCCGTCTGCCGCGTCAGAACCTCTTTGGATCTTTGAACCATCTGTTCGTCTACGACAAACGCTTACAGGAGATCGACAAGCCCAACCGCATTGGCTGGATCGTGTCCAACGTCGACGCCGGCATCGAGGAGAAGGTGTGGGCCCTGGTGAAAACCTTGGCTCCCATTGCGCTGCTCGATCACTGGCAAGCACCCTTGATTGCCTGGTGTGGAGAGAAGGGCGCTGTCCACGAGCTCGGGGGGGGCCTCTATCCGCGGATCGGAAATCTTCGCGCAATGCGTGTGAGTATTTCTGATCACTTCATTCGGCATGTGAGCGAGGGCGTACGCAACCGCGTTCTCCTTCCTTAACTCCGTCAAGGCCTCGCCAGAGGCCTTTCTTACCCTCATTCATCTAACCGTTGAGCGCGCACTCCTTTGTGGGGTGTGCGCTTATTTTTTTTGGATCAAACTATGAACGATTTGGCAATTGCTGAGACCGCTGCGGAAGTGGCATCTACTACTTTGGCAGAGGCCGCCCCGGCGGTACAGGAAGTCGCTGACGAACTCGGCGCGATCGAGGGCGCAGGTTTTCTGGCCGAAGTGATTGATGAAACCCTGCCCCTTGGAGATTTCATCCGCGAGTTTGGCCAAGGCCTGCTCGATCAGGTTCGGTCACAGAACCCGCCTGTCTATCTACCGCAGCGCGATCAGCTGTCCGAGGCCTGGCAGGCCCGCCAGCAGATCCTAGACCATCTAAAGCGCAAGCCATTCAAAGAGCAATCCGAAGCGGTTCAGGCCATCGTGAAGCTTCTGGCTGATCGAGGCGAGCCAGCTGCTGTCCTGAACGCGGAGATGGGCACGGGCAAGACCATGATGGCCATCTGCGTGTCGGTGCTGCTGCAGCAGCTGCAGCGACGCAATCCGCGCACGCTTGTGATCTCACCTCCGCACCTTGTCTACAAGTGGCGGCGCGAGATTCTTGACACGGTACCCGGCGCTCGGGTCTGGATCTTGAATGGCCCGGACACGCTGCGCAAGTTACTGCAGATGCGTGCCCGCTTGGGCATTACAACAAGCCAGCCGGAGTTCTTCGTGCTTGGCCGTGTGCGGATGCGTATGGGGTTTCATTGGCGTCCGGCCTTCATCGAGCGCACCATCCTCGTTGGCGGCCAGCGTTTCGTGGCTGCATGCTGCCCTTGCTGCATGCGGCCGCTCGAATCGAAGGGCAATGACGACGAGACCTTGCCCATGTCCGTGCCCTTGGCCAAGCAGATCCTCAGTGACCGCCGGCGAAAGTGCGAACACTGCAACTCGACGCTGTGGACGCTCATTCGCAATGGGCGGCCCATGGACTCCATGTCCGACCTGGTGCTGAACGCACTACAGCAGATGCCAACCATCGGCCCGGTTTCTGCCAAACGGCTGCTCGGCAAGTTTGGGGAGAACACCCTAGCTGCGATGCTGGAGGACAACGTCTACGAGTTCTTGAACTTGATGGACGAGAACGGGGAGCTGGTATTCAGCGACAAGCAGGCGAAGCGCATGGAGCGCAGCCTGGCCACGTTCGAGTTTTCAATCGGGCAGGGGGGATATCAGCCCACCGAGTTCATCAAGCGCTATCTGCCGACCAACTATTTTGGTTTGCTGGTGGTCGATGAAGGACACGAGTACAAGAACGAGGGCTCGGCCCAGGGCCAAGCAATGGGCGTGTTGGCCAGCCAGTGCGAAAAGGTGCTGTTGCTGACGGGCACGCTTATGGGCGGCTACGCGGATGATCTTTTCCACCTGCTCTGGCGCGTCAATCCCAAGGTGCTGATCGAGGACGGCTTCAAGCCATCCAAGACCGGCTCCATGGCAGCCGCAACCATGGGTTTCATGCGCGTGCATGGGGTGCTCAAGGACATCTACAAAGAGACCGCAACGACTTCCCACCGCACGGCCAAGGGCAAAGGCGTGACTGTGCGTACAAGCAAGGCTCCAGGGTTCGGCCCCGTGGGTATCTTGCGCTATGTGCTGCCAATTACGGTATTCCTAAAGCTGCGGGACATTGGGCAGAAGGTGCTGCCGGCCTATGACGAGTCCTTTGTTGACGTGCAAATGCGCGATGACCAAGCTGAGGCATACGCCGATATGTCGAGGAAATTGGTGCAGATCCTGAAGCTGGCCTTGGCCATGAAAGACAGCACGCTGTTGGGGGTGGTCATGAACGTGCTGCTTGCTTGGCCAGAATGCTGCTTTCGTTCGGAAACGGTGAGGCATCCTAGAAGCAAGGAGCTGCTGCACATGCAGCCGGCTCTGTTCGATGATGTTGAATGCACTCCGAAAGAGGCCAAACTCATTCAGCTCTGCATGGACGAGAAAGCCCTCGGCCGCAAGGTTCTGGTCTATTCAATCTACTCAGGCACCCGCGACACCACGGCCCGGTTGCGCATGCTGCTCGAAGCCAGGGGGTTCAAGGTAGCTGTGCTGCGCGCCAGCGTGGATGCGGCCAAGCGTGAAGACTGGGTAGCCGACCAGGTAGAGCGGGGCATCGATGTGCTTATCACCAACCCCGAGCTGGTGAAGACTGGCTTGGATCTGCTGGAGTTTCCTACGATTGTTTTCATGCAATCGGGATTCAACGTCTACACGATGCTTCAGGCTGCCCGGCGCTCCTGGCGCATTGGTCAGAAGCACGATGTTCGCGTGATCTTCCTTGGCTACGCCGGCACTTCACAAATGGAATGCCTGCGACTCATGGCCAAGAAAATCGCAGTATCGCAGTCCACCTCTGGCGATATGCCCGAAAGTGGACTGGACGTTCTCAACGATAACGAGGGCGAAAGCATTGAGATGGCTCTCGCGAGAGACCTTTTGACGATGTAGCCCATTTTGACCACAAGCTGTTTTCACAGCTTGTGGCCATTTTTTTTATTTTGGAGTCACTTGACAAACATACAATTGTCACGCACAGTTACAAAAGGCTTCGTTGGAAATCTTCGCGTCACCCCTTGTGAGAAGCCCACAAGATATGTCCCACGCGGAGTACCAATGAAATAACGCCATATCGTTACCAAGCACAGTCCATACAGACTGTCGCATCTCTTCCAAGATTCCCATAAGTTCTTAGCACTCGATTACTTGATACATCGAGTGCGGCTTCCATATTTGAAACAGAGGTTCCATATGAAGATTTCTAGCACATTTTCCCTTGTCGCAATTGCCTGTGCACTCGCTGCATGCGGTGGTGGTGGTGGTGATAGTGGTAGCACTCCTTCTGAAGCCAAGCCGATCCCGGAAACTCCTAAAGCAAACTACCCAACGGAGATTCCTTCCAGCAATTATTCGGATGTGAATCGTGCGCAAATCTTCGACATTATCAACAGGAACCGCACGACATGCGGCTTCAGTTCCATCAAGCAAAACTCCTTGCTGGATATTTCTGCCCAGGGGCACGCCGGTTATTTGCAAGCAAATAAGACGATGGGACATAATCAAATTAGTACCAACCCAGGATTCACTGGGTCTGATCTTTTGGCGCGTGCGAAAGCTGCGGGATACCAGCCGAGCGTCTTGGGTGAGATTGCCGGCGGTGGTGACAGTGGGTCCTTGTTTGCAGGTACGAGTAACTCAGGGATTGAGGCGCCGGTTAACCCGGCTGGTCGAACCTATATTCGAGGGCTGTTTGCGACCGTCTATCATCTGGCAGGGGCGGTTAGCGAATGGAACGAAATGGGTGTGGGATATTCGATGTCCTCCAATCTGACCTCCATCCCAGGGAAAACGGTTTTCTATTCGGCAGCAGTAGTCAATTTTGGTACTCCTTCCGGCTCCAGTTCCCCGGTGTATGGCGGTGGTGAGATTCGATCGTTCCCTTGCGATGGAATCACAGACCTGTCACCAATCTTTACGTCAGAAGCACCGAACCCTTACCCAAATCGTGACTTCAATGTGTCTCCGATGGGGCATCCTGTCATCCTCACCTCAGGCAATGGAGGTGAGATCACTGTGACTTCTGCAAGCATGACAGATGTAGCATCTGGTGCTCTGGTTGATACTAAGATCTTTAACGCGTCAGATGATGTGCACAAGATGCTGACACTGGATCAAGCATTTGTGATCCCCAATCAGCCGTTAAAGCCGAACACTGCCTACAACGTGTCCGTTGACGGATCATCGGATGGCAAGAGCTTTAGAAAAGCAATCCGATTCACAACAGGTAATCAGAGCTAGTTTAGATGAAAAGTTCCCCCTTCAACAAGGGGGAGATTTTGTCAGATCTATTTATGAGGACTTAATTGCAGACGCCATGCCCACCGAGGGTTGTAATTGCATAACCTTCTGTATTCATGGGGCATGACGGTCCTTCTGGGTACTTCCGCCAGCCGTTAAACTCGTTTGGACCAGATCCAATAAACGTTTTTTTCAAGTATCCTTGAGCTCCTTGTTTAGCCGTGCAGACGCCTCGCTCGAATAGATTTCCACATTGTCCATCTTGGTAAAATGCCTCAAAGGTACTAACAACAGATCCTTCAGCGTAAGCACCATATCCAGGCACTACTATTTTTTCAGGGACGTAAGGTGGCGGATTTGGAGCCCATAATCTTGCTGACCCAGTCGAGTCATAATTTTGCGCGATAGCCAAGCCAAAGGCTCCAAAAGACGCGAACAGAATTATATATTTTCTAAATTTCATAGATCACCTTTAATATACGCAGTAGGTCTGTGCAATGGCTTCTCCTGATACTGCAATTCCGTTGTTATCGACAATAGATACAGCCCATGCCCATCCATAGTCCATTGCGTAGTGATTTAGTTTGAATGAGTCGGTACTTTGATTTTTAGGGGTAAGAATAATCATTGCGCCTCTTGTTCCAGAGGTACAAGCTGGCTTACTGATCCAGCTTCCATTCCATGCCGAATAGGAGTCAAAGAATATTTTTCTTCCAAATCGGTCAGCAAGCGTGACCCATTGATTCCCTGAGCAGTAAAGGGCGACATCTTGGCTATTCCAAGCCACGGCTTCGTTACTCGGACACCATCCTCCAGCAACGGCATCTTTTTGCGGGGATACTCCGATCCAATAACTACCGTTACACATCACCAAACCCATGCCATTCGAGTCCTGAGCGATATCGCCTTGCTGGTGTGTGCCTCCGCACCAGTTGCCCTTGATTTGAATGCTAGTTGGCTTGATGACTTGGCCATAGGCTCGACCAGATCCATCGCTCATCGAGATTCCGGCTGTGGGGACACCAGAGCCATTCTTAACAGTCAGGTCGCCGCTGCTGTTGATACTGGTGGTCTCGGTTGGTCCATTGCTGATTGACAACGACTGAGACGCGAGCGAACCTGATTTCACTTTCCCCACTACGCTCAGGTCGCCTTGCAGATCGGGATCGCGGTCGTCACGGATGCGTACAAATTGAGAATAGATCGCTGCAGTCCTGGTCGTGCAGACGCCATAAGTGGCTGGGCCAGCGCCCCCTGGAGCCGGATAGTCACAGCTGCTACCACGCAGGCGAGTGGGCGCAAGCAAGGTCACAGTAGTGCCATACCCCTGGCTTGCGGATCTGATCTCTTCTGCTTGCACATGCCAAACGGAGCCCGTTGCAGTCGCGCAGGCTCCATCGGTTGCATATCCGTTGCAGCTGGCGGTCAGTGGTAGGTGGCTATACGAATACGCGGTAAGCGAGCATGTCGATCCTGGGCAGCCAGATCGATCCACCGTGATGAGTTGCCTGCGTCTCATGGGGTCGATGAGAGGAAATGAGGCAGGCAAATACTTGGCAGTGCGCAACTCGTCGACCGTGGGGGCGAGGGGGTCGGAGAAGCCGACCACAACTGATCCCATGGCAAGGGCCTGGGCATTGAGGTTCAGGAATTTGTCCAGTCCATCCTTGAGCGTCGAAAGGTAGACGCCGGAGGCTTCTGCGCGGCCGCTGTTGATCTTGTCGATTGCCTCCTTGGATGCATAGACGCCAAGTACGGCGGTCAAGCCGAGCACTGCGACGAGCTCAAGCATGAGGAAGCCAGCCTGTTGTTTGCGATGAGGGCGCTTGCGCAGCATAGTGTCCTTTCGCCGTGCCAGATGCGGCACGGCGTGCAGGGGAGTTATTGGAAGGTGTACTCAATGTCGACGCCCGCCGGCACCGCGCAGCTGCTTTGCAGCGTCGCGATAGCAGGTTGGCCACCAGCGGCCTTTACGACGACCGTTCCCACCTTGATGCTTTCAGCAGCTCGTACCATCTGCGTAATCATCGGCATGCAGGCCTTTTCGTGAACCTTTGAGACCGTGACCAGCAGGTTGGCGCCAGGCGTGCCGGTTACGGCAATAGCCTGGGGGTTCAATCCGGTAGCTTGTATGGAGTGGGTCGCAGTAGCGCCGGAAACGCTGAAAGCAGAGTCTTTCAGTGCGCTGGCCAGCGTGGCCGTTGTCACGCCCGTATACGGCGTCGCGGTGGCCACGGTGTTTGCTGCACCCTGGATCGACGCCACGGCCTTGGCTAGATCACGTGCAAAGTAGGGCGCCCGGTATTCTCGATAGAGTCCTTGCAGCGCTGGAAATGCCAGCACCGCGAGGATCACGATAATGCCCGCAACGACCATCAATTCGATCAGCGTGAAGCCATCTTCTTTTCCTTTGCGTCGAAACGACTTGCGCAGGCGACGAGATTGATTGATAAAGCTTTGCATAGTTTGTTGCTCCTTGATAAAGCGGGTTGAAATAGACTTACAGGAAAACCATTTTTGCGGCATCGGTCATTTCCTGAATGGCAGAAAATGTGTTGAAAACAACCCAGCCGACTATTGCTAACGATACAAATAGAATGCTCCATCGGAGGATGAATGCGCGCTTTTTAATGCTCTTGCCCATATCTCGCTCTGTGCGGCGGCCTGTTAATTGAAGGCCGGCTTCTAAAGACTTTGCTTCAGAAATATCGAACAAGTAATAAAGCGCATCCGGCTCCATTAGGCCTACATCGAATAGCCTACCATCCACAAAGCCGAGCTCAATGTTTTCTTGAATGCGTTGGCAATACCATTGCAACCAAGGCTCAGCCTGCAATGAAATTGCCTGAATGCCTTCTCGAAGATTTAGGCCTGAGCCGCGCTTCACCAAAGTAGATAGGGTCGAAAGAAACATCGCGCCGCGATAATTTCGGTAGACGCGATAAATAATTATCTTTTCCGCCCATTGACGAGAACGACCGCTCCAGCGTGTCAAGGACCAACTAAATGCGATGCAAAGTATTAGTATTCCTATTGCTAGAGGAATGATGTATGAGGCGAAGACCTTGGAGAAATGATCCAGATCCAATGCATGCGGACCATATAGTGTTTCAGGAACAAAGTCGAAGGTCGCCTTAATTTGCGGCCACACAAAAGCAGGTACGCTTGTGAGAGTTGCAAGGACAACAATAATCGCGAATATTGCAACAGCAATGATTGAGAGAAACAGGCTGCGGGCCTCATCAACCACTCTCACCAAGCGCGCAGCCTCTTTCAATGCATCTGGTACTGATCCAGTGCCTCCGTGGTTAGCTGCTGAAGCAATAATCAGCATGTCTGCATCGGGCAGCGTGCCTCGCCAAGTTGCGCCAATGTCTGTGCCTGTGTCCAAAAATTTGCCTGCCCAGTATTCAGAAAGCACTGCTCGCGGATGGGGGCGGAGCTTCTGCCAACGGTTCTTTGGCGCGTAGCGTTGAGCATCCTTCACGAATATGTCGTGCATCAGGATTCGGCCATCGGAATCTGAAAGCACGTCTGCGAGATACTCGTAATAGTCCGCACGATGCCTTCTAAATTGACGTGCAGCGCGATTTAATGGCGAGAAAAACTCAAGTATGGAACGCATCACACAGCCTGCAACTTCTTGTTGGATGGAATATTTTTTGTGTGAACTGCAGCCATTTCGCGGCGTCTTTCTACTGTGACGAATGACATAAATCGAGGCTCGATCTCTCTAGGGTCTATTTCGCCTCTGCTCATTTTGTATATGGCGCAGTCCATTGCAGATTTTCCGGTCATATCTGGATCGTCATATCGCGAGGTGCGCAATGACGCCAGATACCGGCTCAGTTCAATTGTTTTCGAGTCGCGGATACATTCCAGGAAATAGTCGTCCGGCTCGACCAACTCGGCGACTACGGTGCGGCCAAGTAATCCATTCAATTCAGGTAATCCATCACGCCGGCATTGATCGCATCCATCGGGGTTTCTGACATATATTCCTTCTGGATCGATGTCGTAGAGACGTTTGATGCGCGAGAAATAGTCTTCCCACTCCATTGCGTCTTCACCTCGGAGGAGCTTTGTGGCCTTTAGCTTGCAGCCTGGGCAGTTTTTCGGAAGTAGCGCCTGATATCCCAGTAGCTTGAGGTTCCCTGGGGTGGAAACGACATCGATGTCAATGCCAATACCTGGCGATATCAAGCGTGCTGGTATACCCATGCAATTACGAGCGTGCACAGTCGTGTAGCAGTTAGTACCCGATTCGATAGCATCTTGAAGCAGTGCTGCGGTTTGCTGGTCACGAATCTCGCCGATGAATAGATCGTTAAGAGCGGTTCGCTTTAATGTTCTCTTCTTTGGCTTGAAAGGGTCCTCATCGCTTTCAAGGTCGCGACTCACTGTGTTCTGGTGGAAGTGACTGCCAGGCAAGATGTTTTCTCGCGGGTCTTCCACTGTCATCACTTTGCGCGTGCTTGGAACACCACTGAGTAGTGTCGATATCGTTGTCGATTTGCCCGAGTCAACGACCCCCGAGAGGATGATTGCACCGCCCTCGGATCGCATGGCTCGCATCAGCATGGCGATCTGCGTAGGGAGGTAGCCAAGTTGTTCCAGCGTCAGCGGTTCTTTCTTGGCATTAATGGGCGTGATCCGCATGGTGATCTGCGGGCCTTCGTCACAGGCCATCGACGCCCAGCGCAGCATGAACTGTCCAAGCTCGGCCAGATCGATGAAGATCCGGCACTGGGATTCGACAGTGCCATTGAAAACGGGGTCTTTGACGCCCTTGGCAGTTTGGTACGCGACTCCAGCGATGGACAGTAGCGTTGCAGTTGGCAAGTGGAAGCGTGGAGGGGCTACGTACTTGCCCTCGATGGTGAACCGGACCTCGCTGCGTGTTTGGGCAGTGAAGATGTTCAGGTGAATGTCAGAGGCGCGGTTGGTTACGCCGTAACGCACCAGTTCCTCGAACGACTGGTAGTAGCCGGCTTTTGCCCTGTCGCCCAAGATGTTGCGAAGGCGCTCCCCCTGGGTCCCGTCGATGTGGCCACGCGAGACGGCATGGATGATGGTTTCACTCTCGACCAGATAGACGTTGGCGCCTGGTGCGAGACGGTAGTTTTTGGACAGAAGGAGCTCGGTCGTAGCCCGTAGTTCCTGCGAGCTTCGGTGGCGGTTGCTCACGAGCAGAATGAACTGTTTGCTGTCTTTTCGTGTTTCGAGAGGACAGATGTGCTGGGCCAGACTTCCCGCCAGGTTGATGTCCTTGTCCTTCCCGAGCGGGCGATGGAAGCTCACTTCCTTGAGCAGCTCGGTCTCGGTCTTTATGACACGTTGACTGAGGACGAAAGTGGTCGCAGTCGGTGGAGCTGGGACTGTTGAGCGTTGACGTGAGAAGAATGGCCACTGCATCTTTGGTTCCTCAGCGGTCGCTGCAGAGCTTCTGCGGGAACTTGCTGTGCTGCAGTTCGATGCACCGCGCATCAATGCGCTTCGCTGTGTAGCCTGCCTTCGTCTCTGCAGGCATAAAGGCGTAGATTCGACCGTCGATAGCGACCTCGGCCGTCCAGCGGCCTCCGCGCCCGTAGATGCCATTGAGGGTAAGAAGTGGGCGAGGCTCCGGCGGGACTTCTACGGCTGGCTGCACCGTTGGTGCCGATGCTTGTGGAGCCGCGGCTGAAGGAGTGGAGCCGCCCGTTTGGCCGAGCGCAGCCTCAACGGCTTTATCGGCTTCGAGTTGCATGAGCTTCTTCACGGTTGGAGCAAAGCCATAGCCTGGCTGTGGCTGCGATGCGGCCGCAGCGAGATCCTGTGCGGCAGCATGCATAGCGAAGCCAATCAGCGCGGCTGCAACGGCGGGCTTAGTTCTTTGCATAGATTTCTCCGGCCAATGTGGCCGTCATGAGGCTTTTCTTGAGAGACGCTTCGCCGTTGGCCTGCCAGTCGTTGGGCAGTCGGGCAAAGTCAACCTTGAAAGAGGTCCATGCCACTGGCACCTCTGGAGCGATCAGCAGGTCCACGCTGAGCAGGGGGCCGCTAAGGTTGGTCAACGCAGCTTTGTAGATGGCCAGCCCTAGCTCTGCAGGCATGGACACGGGCTCTCCGACCTTGTTGAGCGGTGCTGGAACGGCTTCCGGCTGGAAGGGCCCAATGGTTTTTCCGCTGAAAGCGCGCAAGATCAGTTGCAGGGAACTGAGTCCACGTACTTGCTGGATGGCCAGCGGGGTCAGCTCATCGAAGTTGAGGCGACGTGCAGGGGCTGAAACTTGCATCACCGCCTCTATTTCATCCACTGTGGAATAGCGGACCGTCCACTCGCGAGGGCGCAAACGATCGAAGTCCTCGTTGGTGGGGTCGAGACCCACATCAGCGGTGCGCTCGAATTTCAGCGTGCAGCCCCAAGTGCTGCCAGCGCCTGGCTTGCAGTCCGTCTCCTTTAGGCGCCACCCGGCGATGCTGGTGGGTAGTTTTTCGGTGGCTTCGCGCAATGCACGTAGCGCTTCGTGCCCGTAGGAAGATTTCTCCTGTGCATATGCTTGGAAGGCTTGAGTCCATGCGGTCTTGGGGTCCAGCTCATTGGCGTTGGCCAAGAGCTCTGCTTGCCGTCTTTGCTCTAGTTGCCAATAGTCCCAAGCGCGTACGCCTCCGAGCAAAAGGAGCGCGCCGGCGACGGTGTAGAGCACAGCTGGAGGGATGCTGGTGCCGACCTTGGCCAAGGGCTCGCTGGCCTCATTACTGGCTGCTGCGCTGATGACCTGGCTCAGCGTTACGGGCTGAACCTGTGGGGCAGGGTAAAGTAAATCTGGCTCACTCGTGAACAGTGAGATGGACGAGGTGGCCAAGCGCTCAAATGCAGCCAGCCGCGCGCGAGCCGCTTCTTCGTCCGTCACAAGCGCATCGAAGCCAGTCGCTGGTGCTCCGTCGATTGCGGCGCAGATCCAGATCCCTTGCGGGAGCCTGATGGCTGCAAACACATGGCCATTGGCGAAGGCGGCCACGCCGGCAGCCAAGGCGATAAGCTTTTCCCCCTGGTTGGAGACTTTGAGTTTCGCGGTGCC
This sequence comes from Comamonas thiooxydans, assembly GCF_002157685.2. Classification (NCBI taxonomy): domain Bacteria; kingdom Pseudomonadati; phylum Pseudomonadota; class Betaproteobacteria; order Burkholderiales; family Comamonadaceae; genus Comamonas; species Comamonas thiooxydans. The sequence continues at coordinate 2,866,511 of NZ_AP026738.1, read as the reverse complement.
TACGGTGGCTGGTGCGACCGTGCAGTAGTAGTCTGCCTTCGCCTTGCGAGCAAGTTGTTGTGCGTGCTTCTTGAGATTCACGGCTTGGACGGTCTGCTGCCAAGTCACGCCGATCACATAGCGCCGTTCGATGAGGTATGCGCTCATGGTGGCCTCAGTTCATGAGCACAGGACGAACCACAACGAGGAATTCCTCACGTTCCAGGCTTTGCGCGTCAGAACCACCAGCGAGCAAACTCCAACCTTCAGCCAGACGGCGGCGGTTGTCTTTGGCCTTGTAGCGGGCCATGCCGGTGAGGACCATGACTTGGCCAGCTTTGAGCATGACCGTCGATTGATCGTCGATGCCTGACCTTTCTGGGTTTTGGACCCTTGAGATCGAAGTTCCCTGGCCCGAGGTCGTCTCAGTCATCGCCACCAGGTTGGTCATGCTGATGCCGAATCTCAACTGCACTGAGCCGTCGTCCAAGATCGCGGGTTGGATCATGAAGCGATCGCCCGTAGTGACATTGGCAGTCTTCATGCCCACTGACCCTGAGCCGGCTGCAGTGGAGGTCGACGGCAGCGTCTCAGACACGTATGAACGGTCGTTGAGGTTGGTCTTTCGAGCCCATTGGCGGTTCATCGCCTGCATTTCAATGGGGCGATGCTGGATGTTGGTGCCATACTCGTTCAGCGCCTGAATGGCCGCCTGTGAGCCTCCCCAGCGTGCTACCGTGCCGCTGTTCGGGTTGCCTCCATTTGCCAAAGAGAGGATCGTCATCCCGAATTGGCCAGCCGTGTCGCCCACCAGCGAAGTGGGCGAATCAATGGTGGCGCCCCATTTGGAGGTCAGCGAATTGAGCACCACGCCCCAGTTCACGCCTTTCTCGTCGCCGTCTTTCGTCGTGATGGAGTAGATGTCCATCTGAATGCGGACCTGGCGTTTCAGTGACTCGTTCTCGGACTTGACCACTTGGCGAATGCGCTGCATGGCCTCCTTGGTCGTGGTCACGGCAAATCTACCGGTACCCTGGTTGACGGCGATGGATGATCCGGGGACTGCAGCCACCATCTGCTGCAGGCTATTCATGAATGAATTGAAGATGTCCAGTGATCCAGCTTCGTCGATGCGGAAATTGGACTGGGAATTGCCGGTGGCGCCGGTGGTGCTGCTTGCACCCGATGTTGAGCCGCCTTGCAAATTCATAGCAAAGTCCTTGCTTCCTTCAAGAGCTGCGATCTCAAAGGTTTCGGTGACGTAGCGCTCGATGATGATCACGCCATCGCGATACGCATACGACAGTCCCAGCCTGGCTGTCACGAACTCGGTGATGCCGCGCGGCGTGTTGTTCTTCCAGTCCATCTCAACCGTGTCGAGCATGAGGTTTGGACCAGGGCGAATGACCTCGACGCTCGCCTGGCCTGCAGCTGCCAGAGGTGCTGGCATGCTCATTCCTGCAACTGTGGCTGTCGCGGGTTTGGCAGGCTGGGCGGTGCTTGGGCTAGAGGCGACTGCCGATGACGCCGGGCTGTATACGTCCTGCTTGATGCGAAACGGAACACCCGTGATGCGGGACATGCGTTCGGCCCAAACTGCGATGCTGACCTTGCCGCCAGTGCTTTTGTCTTCAAAGCTGATGAGCTTGAAGGTTTCATCGAAGATGGCGGGAAGGGAGTCTTCGGAACTGATCTCGATCATCTCGGAGCCGATCCATGGACGCGAAGCACGGCGAGCAACGATGGGCGAGAGCTGACGGGCGGCCGCTGCATTTGTGGCAGCCTTGTGGCCCTGTGTGGACTCTTCGACGCGCAGACTCCGATTCATGACACCTGCGGCCGCCATGGAGCTGTCAATGTGGCCACGAACTTGCTGGGTGACTGCGGGCGAAACACATCCTGCGAGCAGCAGAGCAGAAACGAGGGCCGTGGGTACGACGCTGTGCTTTAGGTTGGCCAGAATCATTGGGTGCATTCCTTGTCTTGCTCGCCACGGCGGGTGATACGGGCCAAGGGCGGGTTATTTGGGTAGAAGCAGACATCGAGCGGGTATTCGCTCGCTTGAATGCCTGGTGACGACAGAGCGGCGGTCACGGCCTGCTCGAATGGCATTTCGTAGGTCTCGGGGCTTCCGATCACGACATGCTTGCGCGCATCCCAGCGCACCCGATAACCTGCTTCTGCGGCCCAGCGTGTGAAGGCCTTGTTCAGCGTTACGTCCTGGAGCTTGAGCTCCCAGCGACGTGCAGGCTGTCCAGAGCCTTCAGTGAAGGAGGCTTTCCAGTGTTGGCGTGCCTGGTCCACCCACGAGCCCGAGCCTGGAACTGCGCTGGTTGTGAACAGTCCCTCAATCTGCGTGCGCGATGGTGCGCTTCCCTGTACCACTGCAGTGGCCACCGCTGTAGTCGGCGCGCTCGCGGCTACTGCTTCCAGCTTGGTGCCGGCAGCAGTCTCCGTGAGCTGAAGCTTGATCCCAGGGGGGAGTTGGCTGTTGACCGTCGAGATCAGCGTGGCGACCGTGGAGCCCCCTGCCTGTTTGACGGACACCTGAGTGTCCAGTGGCACTGGGCTGGTGAAGGGAACGCCCAGTCGATCTGCCAAGAGTTGAGCCAGGCCTTGCGCCTTGTCCTGCCATGTGACTTCGATTTCTGATTGCAGGAGCGTTGACTTGGCGCTAGTGCCTTCAGCTTCCTGTGCCATGGTCGGCCAGGCAGTAAGCGCAACAGCGACAGCTGCCACACATCGTCCTAGGTGATGAAATTTCATTGCGTTCCTCATTTGCTTGCTCGGGCCATGGCGTCTGCCCAGGCAAACTCGCGGTACAAAGCGAGAACCATGGGGACGTAGGCTTGTGTTTCGCGGTACGGCGGAATGCCTTTGTGCTTACGCACGGCGCCAGGGCCGGCGTTGTATGCGGCGAGTGCCAGCTCCCAGTCTCGAAACTCGAACCACATCTTTCGCAGGTAGGCTGCGCCGGTGGCCAGCCCAAGCTCGGGCTGATACAAGTTCACCTTTGGGTCCTGCAAGCCTTCGCCACGGGCCGTATCTGGCATGACTTGAGTGAGGCCGAGCGCACCTGCAGGCGATCTCGCACGCGAGTTGAATTGGCTCTCGATAGCCACGAGAGCCATTAGCAGCGCAGGCTCCAGTCCGTAATGAACAGCGATCGCGCGAATGGCCGGCTCGTGCTGCCAATAGTTGCGGAGCAGTTGCTCACAGTGGGCAGACCTGGAGTTTCCGCGAAGGCAGTCGTAGGTCGGGAGCTTTTTCGGCGGCACCTGGGCCATGGACAGGCCAGGTGCGGCGACGAGGGCTGCTAGTAGCAGATTGCGAGTGATGTGGGCTAGGCTAAACATCCGCGCCTCACAGCATCGAGAGGGCCAACAGCCCAATGAGCAAGGTTGTTGTGCCTTTCACGAGATAGTGCACAAGCTCGCCCGTTGCAACACGTCCCGAGGTGTAGCGACCGTAAAGGCCGCTGAAGGCACTGGCTGTGACAAGAAAGAAAAACGCGCCGCTTCCTGCAAGGAGCATTTGCTTGAGGCTGGGCATCTGCATCCCGGAGCCCTGCAGGAAGCCTTGCTGCATTGCTGCCGAGACTTCCATGCATGCACCGGTGGCGTCTCGCGGGCAGCTGTTCCCCCCCAACCCGGTGCCACCGTTGCCACCCGTGCTTCCAGAGCCGTTTCCGGGCGGGTTGGTGTTGCCTGGGTTGGTAGGTCGTCCATTGGCCATCCTGTCGGCCATGTCGCATATAGATGTGCCATTGCTGTCGGCAAAGCCACGGCAAGACCCTGAGTTAATCATTCGCTGGCAGTTGCCGATGCCAAGCTGCACGCAAGCGAGCACCAGATTCCCGTCAACGGCGCGCCCATCAAAAGTGCCCAAGCCAATCAATTGGCGGACCACGCCGGAGCGCATGGCGTCGGCGGTCAGTTGGGACCAAGCATCGATCTGGGCCTGCAGGGGCAGTTGGCGATACTGTTCAGGTGTCACTCCTGCATACTTGGCGATGTTTGTCCTGTTCATCTGCAGGACGCCATAGCAGCAGCTGCCGTTGAATGCGCTGGTGTTGCCGCCCGATTCAACGTTGATAGCAAGGTTGGCCACGGCCTGCGCGTTCTGCTTGAGCCAGGCACTCGCATTTGGCGAGTTTTGAATGGCTTGGGTAATGTCTGCAGAGCTGACGATGGCGGCCAAAGCCACGGCTGGCAATAGCCACGCAAGCTTGGATAGACGCAGGAAAAAGCGGCAGCTCATGTCTAGCTCAGGCGCATAGCGCGATTACATGCGGGAATGACTTTGCCGAACTGCCATGCCCGGAATCGAATCGTCAGGGCTGGCTGGGACTGCTCTATGCGGTACTCGACGCGGTTCTGCGATCGGTCGGTATTGGCGTACAACATGCAGTAGCCGGGGAGTTCAATGGCGCGCAGTCCAGGTCTTGGCGGCCAAGCGATGACACGCATGGTGCAGACGCTGTAGATGTCCATGGCTGCCGCGCCATTTGGTGCATCCAGGCAAAGTGTGTTCCCCGCAGCGGCGAACATGCTGAAGATGACTTTGCCCTCAGCGGTTGCGGTGTCACCCAGCAGCGCGAACGCAGGCATGCGCTTTCCTGCACTGCCCAGTCGTGAAGCGGAAAGCTCTGTTGCCCAAACTGTCTTGAGGATCTCCCGGTCCTCCGCTGTACCCGTGGACGAAAACACCGAGCCGTCGAAGACGACTTCTCGCATGGTCTCCCAGGACTGCGCGTGAGCGCTTGTCGCCATGGCAATGGCAAGCGCAGGGAATAGGGCAGAAATGAGGGGGCGAACGGAGGCGGGCGCGATCATCGTTGGTCCGCCTTCAAACGACCGCCACGCTCCAACTCATCCATGAATTGCTCGGGCGGTGTGGCGCCAACCAAGCGCTTGCCGCTTGCCAGCACCACGGTGGGCGTGTTGTTCATGCCATAGCGCTCACCGAGCTTGAGGATCTCTACCAAACCGTCGGTGTTGCACGACTCGGGCAATTGCGGCCGTGCGCCGTCCATGATGGCTTTCCACACGCCGGCACGGTCGCGTGAGCACCAGGCCATCCGTGCAAGAGATTGACTTCGCCGATCAGTGATAGGGAAGATGAAGCGACAGATCGTCACGTTGTCGATCTGGTCGACAAACTTTGTGAAGACTCGGCAAATGGGGCAGAACGGGTCTTCGAAGAGCGCCATCACACGGCTTCCATCTCCGTGCACTTCCTTAATCGCGTGCTGCAGGGGAAGCTTGTTGAATGGAATGACCATCCTCTTGTCTTGTTGCAAGGCGGTCAGGTCTGTTTTGCTCTTCAAATCCATCAACGAGCCGCCGACAAAACTGTAACGACCCGTTTCATTCACATAGAATATCTCCCCTTCGGAAATCACCTCATAGATGTTGGTGAGCGGTGTTGTATTGATTTGCTCTACACGCACCGCTCCGTTCGTGTTTGCGTTGACGCCGGCCTTGATCTGCGCCGCAACCTTCTCTGATACGTCTGCAGCTATTGCTCCAGCGGTCAGGCCAACGAACAAAGCCGCGGCTGCGGCAAGCCTGCCTCTCACTACGCGAGGCATTGCTTTGATATGTGATTGCTTTTGCATGGACCGCACTTTAGGGAGCGGTCGGCGTTGCCTCCAGCGGAAACCGTGCGTTACATACATCATGGTTTCCGCTTGACATATCAATTCCGAATTGATCTATATTTTGAACTGTCGAGGTGTGTGTCTCGCCAGCCAAAGAAGGCGCCGATGAGGCGGCTTCTTCGTGCGGGCATTCACACGGGTAGATGAATGAATAATTTGCTTGTTGCCGGCACGATGGATGTTCCCGCCGGCTGGGATTTCCGTTTTGGAGATTTTCTAACTGATCTTTTTTTTCAAGATGGGCTTGCGGAAAGCACGCTCCAAGTGCTTCAGGTTCAGTTGAGGGCTTTCAACAATTGGCTTTTAGAAGCAACCGGACGATCTTGGGATCATGCTTCTGTCGACGATCTGCAAGTCTTCTTACTGAGCTGGAGGGGTATTAGATCTGTGTCGGCACTTCGACTAAAGCAATGGATGCTTCAACGACTATATGCTTGGGCGAAGGACACTGGCATTGTGGATCTCGGTATCCAACGCGCGCTGCTGCCTCTTCGTGGTGGCCTACGCCGTCCAAAGGTGCCGCCATCGAGTGGTGACATCGCGCAGTTGATGGAGCTGCCTGACACAACAACCGCCAAGGGCATGCGAGATCGAGCGGTTCTGGAGCTGCTTTATGGGTCGGGTCTTCGCGCGGCAGAACTGCTGAACCTCACTCTCGACCAGGTTCCTTCAAGGGGAAAACCCATGCAGATCTGGGGGAAGGGGTGCAAAGAGCGCCTGGTTGTCGTTGGAGAGCATGCATATTATTGGATCGCTCAATACAAAGCAGCGCGACAACTGATACTCAGGGCGGGAGGACACGGCAACCGGTCGACGGCGAAGTTGTTTGTGAGTAGCGGACGCTATCCTGACTACCGATACTACCAATTGCGACGTATGGTTAGTCGGTATGGACGCGAATGCGGTCTGCAACTGACGCCTCACACACTGCGCCACGCGTTCGCGTCTCACCTATATCAGGGCAGGGCGTCACTGCACACCATCCAGTTGTTGCTTGGCCATGAACGCCTAGAGACTACGGCACATTATGTCTCTCTCTTTCACAAGGACATTCATGCCATGGTGGAGCATCATCATCCTCGCAGTTCTAGCTACAAGCGCTATGTTCGCTGGTAGCGTTGCATCGCGTTGCGGTTGAATTGTTAATGTTGAAGCCGATTTGCAAAGGTGGGTTCATGCAAAAACGCTTTGCAAGTGGGGTCGAAGATGAAACTCATTGAGTGCCCACGTTTGACCAGTTGGCCTGAAGGTAGTCTAGCAACGCCCGAACTCTGGTAACACTCATCTTGCGACGTGGTACATAGGCCTTAAACCAATTCTCCTGGAGGGGGAACTTCGGGAGAACTTCGACTAGTGCACCACTATCAAGCGACGGGCCTGCAATGTATTGTGGAAGAGCCACTACACCCAGCGCTTGAAGCGCTGCCCTTAACAAAGTGCGGTTGTCATCAGCGATCAGACGCGGTCGCACATCGATCGTCAACGCGCCGCGATTACTCTGAAATGCCCAGGTCAAGCCGGTGGCCGAAAATGCCAGGCACGCATGGTCAGCCAGGTCCCGAGGATGGTTCGGCATGCCAAATTGTTCAAGGTAAGCAGGTGCCGCGCATAGCGTGAGGTTAACCGGGCACAGCGGTACATCTACGACTCCCTCATAGCTTGCAGCTCGACCGCTTATCGCTATGTCAAAACCGCTTTCGGCAGGGTTGGTCGAGCGGTCAACCAGCGAAATTTCCATAGTGATACGTGGATGGGCGGCTAAGAAGCAGCAGAAGACGCCCCCGAGTTGTTCCATTGTCAAAGTTGTTGGTGCCATCACGCGCAGATGCCCTTCCGGTTTTCCTTCGTCTCGACGTACGTCGTGCATCAATTCCTCGAATTCAGCTACAACGCTCGCTGCACGTGCGTGCAGGCGTTCACCAGCCTCCGTGAGCGTTACTCTGCGGGTGGTTCTGTCGAACAGCTTGATTTGTAGTTCCTGCTCCAGCTGAGAGACACGCTTGGCGATAACCGATGGCACTACATGCAACTGTCTTGCGGCTTCGGAAAAGCCGTTGCATCGAACCACTTCGACAAATGTCTGGATGTGGGTTGTGATATCCATTTGTTCAAAAAAGCGTTAATAGAAAACCAAAAAACAGTTTAATTGTGTTTGATCTCGATCAATAGAATTTTCTCACCGTAACAACAATTCCACGAGACAAATATGAAGAGACAAGGATTTTTCGGCGCAGTCCTATGCGCGCTGATCGCTCAAACAGCGCCCTCGCTGGCACAAGCGCAGACCTATCCCGTAAGGCCCATCAAGATCGTGACACCGTTCCCTGCGGGCCAGGGGCCCGACGTGTTGTTGCGCAACCTCGCGGAAAAACTCGGTCCTGTACTGGGGCAGCCCGTGGTGGTGGAAAACAAACCAGGAGGTAGTGGCTTCATCGCTTTCCAAGCTGCCAGGACGGCAGCTCCTGACGGCTACACACTGGTGCACATGGATAGCTTCCACATCGGTACTCAGCCGCATCTGTTCGACAAGCTTCCCTACAGCGCAACGCGTGACTTTGATCCAATCACTCCATTGGTGCGGAACTACTTCTTTGTTGCCGTGTCTGCAAACTCCAAGTGGCAGACCATGAGCGATCTAATTGCAGCCGCAAAGGCCAAACCCAAGAGCGTTTCCTATGGGTCCTGGGGAGTCGCCAGTCCCGCTCACCTGGGAGGGTTGATGTTGGAGGCTTCAACCGGAATACAGATGACCCATGTGCCTTATAAGGAGTCTTCACAACTCTATACGGGCCTCGCGATGGGAGAGACAGATTGGGCGATCGCCTCAGCAGCTACAGCTGGCCCTATGTTGCAATCTGGAAAGGTGCGATTCTTGGCTGCGGCAGGTCCACGACGCATCGGAGGCTACGACAAGGTGCCAACAGCCGCAGAATCGGGAGCCCCCAAGGACTGGACTGTTGGCGGCTGGAACGGCCTGCTGGCGCCAAAGGGCACTCCCAAAGACGTTATCCAACGCCTCAATACAGAGATCGCCAAGGTGATGCAGTCGCCAGAAATACGTGAGAAGCTCACGATCTTCACCTACGAGCCCTACACCATGTCTTCCTCTGAAATGTCCAAGCTCATGGAACAAGAGCAGGCCTACTGGGGCCCACTGATTCAGAGGTCGAAAATTAAGCTGGACTGACCCTCTTTTGGGTGCGCGGGAGCCTCCGCGCAGCTCCTCCTAAATAGCTGTAGAAACCCGCGCAAATGTTGCGCGAAAGAAATTCGGTTGGCTACACCGGAGGAGCTTGCTTGCGTCAAATTTGCCTTCCTCTTGGGCGCGCAAGTGCATCGACGCAGCACTCCAAAAATCCCCATATATAGACGCGCAAATGAGGCGCGACAGACTTCCGGCTGGCTGCACCGGAGGGGGTTGATCGCACCTAATTTACCTTCCACCGAATCAATCAGCGCAATGCATATAACAAAAGGAGACACTCATGAAACCAATCCACGTTGCAGTTGCATCTGCAATGGTCGTAGTTGCCGGATGCGGCGATGGGAGCGACGACCGGGGGGCCAGTCAGGACACTACAGGGCCGGCGCTTGCAAATGTTGAGCAGAAGCTTGCATGCAGCTCGTTGCGCGGCGCATTCATCCCGGCGGCGTTAATCGGTCTTCCCACCAAAGGAGCAAACGTAAGCGATGCCGTCGACACAAACGATGTGGATTCAGGAGGACAATCGCGAACGTATTGCTTGGTGACAGGCACTATTTTGCCGGTGGACTCGGCCGCTCAGCCGATTCGATTTCAGGTCAATTTGCCCAAAAGCTGGAACCAGCGGGTGCTTCAGTTTGGCGGTGGCGGCCTCAATGGATCGGTGGTAACGGGAACTGGCTCGTCATCTGGTGAACTGCCCAGCACACCAACTCCTCTGGCCCGTGGCTATGCGACCTTAGGCTCTGATTCTGGCCATGACGCAGCTTCAAACGCCAACGCGTCCTTTGCACTTAACCAAGAGCAATTGCTCAATTTCGGCCAGCATTCAATCAAGAAGACGATAGACGTCGCCAAGTACCTCGTGGACAAGATGTATGCGCAAAAGCCCAAGTACACCTATTTCAACGGAGGCTCGCAGGGAGGGCATGAGGCAGTGCAAGCTGCCCAACGCTATCCGGACGACTATGACGGAGTGATCGCGCAGTATCCAGTATTCAACGTTGTCCATATGTGGTCAGGACAGAATGCCACAGGAAAAGCCATCCACTCAGCAGGCTTGGGCGTTCCCAGCCCTTCATGGCTTTCTCCTAGCAAGGTGGCTACGCTGTTCAATGCGGTATTTGCGGCTTGCGATGGACTAGATGGTGTTACCGATGGCATTGTTAGCAATATTTCTGCCTGCAACAGCGCTTTCAATATCAACACCATCAAGACCACGATGCGCTGCGCGGGCGGTGCTGACACGGGAAACACTTGCTTTTCCGATGCCCAGATCACCGCGATTGAGAAGATCTCTTCGCCCGTGACTTTTGACTTCGCATACGCCGGTGGCTGGACCACTTTTCCGAAGTGGAACATCCTTGAGGGGGCGAACTGGAACGCGTCCTGGTTTGGCGCCAGTGATACTGTGACGATGGATTCAACGACGTTTGCGCTGAACGGGGCGTCCACGCCGATGGGACTGTCGACTGCTACTGTGCGCGGCATCATGACGCAAAACCTTGCTCTTGATCCTTTCACGTTCAATCCAAGCGACTACAAGGCGCGGATTCAGCAAGTTTCCGGTTGGCTGGACGACGTCAGCCTCGATTACAGTCGCTTCGCCGCAAAGGGCGGAAAGATGTTGATGAACCACGGGACCGTGGACAACTCCATCACTGGCGTCACCAATGTCGAGAACTGGAATCGCCTGGTTGCCGCGAACGGCCAGGCCGAAATGGATCGGTTTGCCAGGTTCTATTACATCCCTGGCTATGGTCACGGAAGTGGCCAGTTCAGTGCGCGTGCTGGTTGGCTAGCTGCTTTAGAGGAATGGGTGGAGAAGGGGACTGCACCTCAACGCATCATCGCAACCGACGGCAACTCGGCAGCAGCTACTGCAGCAACCAATGGCCGCACCCGTCCACTTTGCGCCTACCCCAGCTACCCACGCTATACAGGTCCAGCGAACGCTAATCAAGCTCAGGCTAACGACGCCGCGAATTTCACCTGCACACAGCCCTGATGGGTTGACGGATGACATCACACGCAACCCTCTCGAATGATTCCAAGACAACAGGAGACTCCTTTATGAAGAAAATCGCCTTGCTACCGCTTGCGGCAGCTCTTTGCGTGGCGTATACGTCCGCACATGCCCAAAGCAGCGTCACGATGTACGGTTTGGTTGATACCGCAGTAGAGCACTTAAGCAATACGCCTACTGGTAGCCTCACCCGAATGCCCAATCTCAGCGGCAGCCTGCCGTCTAGATTGGGATTTCGCGGGGCCGAGGACCTGGGCAATGGCATTCGCGCGATCTTCACTCTTGAGATGGGGTTTGGAGTGGACTCCGGGACGCTTAACCAGGGCGGCCGAGGTTTCGGCCGACAAAGTTTCGTCGGTGTCGCAGGCCCATGGGGTACGGTGACACTGGGTCGACAGTACACGATGCTGTATTGGTCCATGCTTGACTCTGACCTTCTGGGTCCGAATCTCTTTGGGTCAGGATCGCTGGACAGTTATTTTCCTAACGCCCGCGTGGACAACTCAATCGCCTACCGAGGAAAGTTTGGCGGTTTCGATGTCGGCGCAACTTACAGTCTGGGACGCGATACAGTCAACGCTGGCCCGAGCCCCTCAGGAACAAACTGTGCTGGGGAAAGCAGCACAGACAAATCTGCCTGCCGTGCTTGGTCTGCGATGGTGAAATACGACACAGAATCATGGGGCGTGGCAGGCTCGATAGACGAATTCAAAGGTGGTGCCGGTGCATTCGCAGGGCTGACCAGCAGCTCAAAGACTGATCGCCGGGCAATGATCAACGGGTGGGCAAAGATCGCTGGCGCAAAGCTTGGTGTCGGCCTTGTTGACCGGCATAACGACGGCAGCGCAGCCACGCCACGTAGTAAGTTGTGGTGGGTAGGTGTAGGGTATCCGATCACGCCACAGCTGAATGTTGAAGCTCAGTACTTTAAGCTCGACTATCGCAACTCTGCTAACCAAGCAAATCTGTGGGCAGTGCGTGGCACCTATGCTCTGTCCAAACGTACGGCGGTGTATGCAACTGCTGGACGTATCAGCAACGATGGAAGTTTGGCTCTTTCAGTGAGTGGCGCTGCAGCAGGCGGCGCACCAGCAGCTGGTGCTGGGCAGACGGGCATTGGCGCAGGCATTCGCCACTCGTTCTGATTTACCGTCTTATCGAGAAAGCATCTCCAAGGTTAATGGCGCCGTTCGCGGCGCCATTTTTTTATAAATCTCGCAGACGGGCCGCTTGACGTGCATAAAGATGCGTCATTGATTCTTTTTGTCGATAGCTGAAAACCAAAATTCAGTTTAATTATCTTTGATTTCGATAATTAGAATTCTGTACAGCATCACTACAAACACGAGACAAGCATGATGAAACTACGCATGAACTGCGCGGGCCACTTCCCACGCCATGTAATCACCTGCCAACGAGGCTGAGGCGCACATGGCAAGTCCAAATTTTGAAGTCCAGGTCGCGGCCGTTCGACAACTTACTGATCGCGTGCGTGAGTACCTGTTGATAAGTGTTAATGGTCGTGCATTGCCAACCTATTCGGCTGGTTCGCATATCGCAGTACACACGCATTCCCCAGAGAAGGGGTTGATAGTGCGGCATTACTCATTGGTTGGTGGCCCGGACCTGCAAGATGACGCCCGCAACATCTACCGCATTGCCGTTCAGCGTGAAGATCACGCACGAGGTTCGGCACACATCCATGCGACATTTGAGATCGGAACCCGCTTGCACATTGGTCCACCGATCAACAACTTTCCGCTTGATCGCCGCGACAAGAATGTGCTACTGATCGCGGGTGGCATCGGCATCACACCGATATTCTCGATGGCGCGAAGCCTTGCGCGTCGACGCTGCGATTACCGGGTGTTTTATTCAGGCCGCAACGCGGGCAGCATGGCATACCACGACGCCTTGCACCAACTGGCCGGCGAGCGCGCTCATTTTCATCACAGCGACAGCCACGGGCAGCCTGACCTGCTAGCGCTGCTCAGTACACAGCCTGAAGGCACCTCGGTCTACATCTGCGGCCCTAAGCCCATGATTGATGCAGCCCACGCAGCAGGAGCCGCGCTCGGGTGGGCTGCTGAGCGTGTCCGCAGTGAGATGTTCACTGCCTCAATTTCAGGCGATGCAAAGCCGTTTGAAGTGCATTTGCAGCGCTCCAATCGAACCGTGCACGTAGGCAGCAATGTGAGCATTTTGGATGCGCTACTGGCTGACGGAGTACCTGTGCTTTGGGACTGCCGGCGAGGCGAGTGCGGTCTGTGCCCTCTGCGCGTAATAAAGGCCGAAGGCGGAATCGAGCACCACGACCACTATTTGACAACCGAAGAAAAGGCCACTGACGAAAGCCTTTGTATCTGCGTATCCCGCGCACGCGGCACATCGCTGGTACTCGACGCTTAAGTGCTTTAAAGAAGGAGACCCACATGGACTTGATCGTTGAACGACCTATCGAATTCGAGATTCAGACGGAACGCGAATTCAAACTGGGCGGCTTTGCCGACCACACCACACCTCTCGTGCGCAACTGCTGGTACGTCGCTGCACTGGCTAGCGAAGTTTCGCGCGACATCATCAGCCGACGTCTGCTGGGCGTCGATGTCGCTCTCTACCGGACGCTGGCCGGTGAGCCAGTGGCCGTACGCAACCGTTGCCCTCACCGTTCGTTTCCTTTGTCTAAGGGCACTCTTGTTGGTGACGTTCTCGTATGCGGGTACCACGGCATGCAATTTGACCCGTCTGGTCGCTGTGTCAACATGCCGGCTATGCCTATCGTGCCGACGAATGCAAATGTTCGCAGCTTTCCGGTTGTTGAGCGCGGCGCACTCATATGGATTTGGATGGGTGATGCCGACCATGCTGACGAAGCAATGGTGCCAGACACCAGTTGGCTGGCCAGCCCAGAGTGGAAATCCGTAAGCGGCTTTTTCCACTTGAAATCTGACTACGTGGCCATGCATGAGAACCTACTGGATCAGACTCATTTCCCGTTCCTTCATCCCGGTGCTATCGGAACGCCCGAATATGCGCGCTCACGGTTGAAGGTCCGCGAGGAAGGCAATGCGGTCATCATTGATCGGGAGTTGCGTAACTCGCCACCGCCTGGTGTCTATGCCATGCCTACCGGCCTGACAGGCAAGCCGGTCGACCGCTTCTCCGACGCACGGTTTGTCTCACCTGCGCTGCATACAGCCTACGCTCGTATCGTGGATAACAACGACCCAAGTGGCACGCCGCGTACCTACCGTTTCAACATTAGTCACATCTTTACGCCCGAGAGCAACAACGCTATCCACTATTGGTGGTTTTGCAGCAGAAACTTCAAGCTTGAGGACAGCGCCGTTGATGAACATTTGCATAGTGCCTCTACCAAAGCCTACAAAGAGGATGTAGACGCACTTGAATGGATCATGGAGGGCATTCTGAATGATAGCGAGCCACAGTTTGACCTGAATTTCGCACCGGATAAGCCTGGCTTGATGATGCGCCAAATCCTGTACCGCATGGCAGCGGTTGAAGCGGGCGTGAAGCTTTGAGGCACGAAATGGCACAAATCATCGGCTGTATCGGCACATCACACGTGCCCACTATCGGAGTCGCTTACGACAAGGGCAAGCAAGAGGACCCGGCGTGGAAGCCTTTGTTCGACGGGTACAAGCCCGTGGCGCAATGGTTGAAGGAGCAAGAAGTCGACACACTGGTCGTCTTCTATAACGACCACGCCTCTGCCTTCTTCTTTGATCTGTATCCCACTTTCTCTGTGGGGATTGGCGAGCAGTTCGAGGTAGCGGACGAAGGGGCAGGGAAGCGTCCCTTGCCACCGATTCGCGGCGATCTCGATCTGCAGATGCATATCGCGGAATCGCTGGTAAATGACGAGTTCGACATTGCAACGTTCCAAGATCGTCCGCTTGACCATGGCTGTGCGTCGCCATTGCCGCTCTTGTGGCCGCATGCGCAGGGTTGGCCAGGTCGCGTTGTCCCAATTGCGATCAACGTGCTGCAGTTTCCGCTCCCAACCGCTGCACGTTGCTGGAAGCTTGGTCAAGCCGTTCGTCGCGCCGTCGAGAGCTTCAGTGGAGCGCGCCGTGTGGCTATCGTGGGCACGGGTGGTCTATCGCACCAGGTACATGGTGAGCGCACCGGATTCAACAATGAGGAATGGGACCACCAATTCCTGGATATGTTGCAGCACGATCCTGAAGCGCTGACAAAGATGACCCATGCCGACTACATGCGTTTGGGAGGCGCTGAGAGCGTTGAGCAAATCATGTGGCTTGCAATGCGCGGAGCCATGAAACCCAAGATCGAGCTGCTTCACCTCAACTATTACTTGGCGACCACGACTGCCATGACGGTAGCTTTGTATGAGGAGCGGGCATGACAACAGCCTCCAACCCACAACTGGCCGGCGCAGAGCATTTACAAGGTACGTATGCCTTCGACCTGCGCGCAAGTTACCGTGCGCTTCGCTTGAACCGCTTCTTCTGGCGCTTCACTGATCCCGTGTGGCGCGGGCGCTTCGCAGATGACCCCGAAGACCTGATGAAGGAGGCTGCTCTGACCGAGGAGGAAATGGATCTGATGCGCCGACACGATTGGATCGGCCTGATCCGCTATGGCGTCAGCTTCTTTCTACTGGAGAAGTACGCGCGCATCTCCAAATGGACGAACCTGGAAGTCTATGCCGCGATGCGCGGTGAGAGCTTCGAAACATTCATGCAGACCCGGCGGGTGCCTGACGCACGCTGAGCCGAATCTAAGACAAGAAGCGCTGAGGCGCACGCAAAAGTCATCCGTGAGGTATGGCTGGCTTGCGCGTGCACGACAGCAGAAGGAGACAAATTGAAAGCATCTTCAACAACGGTGAACGTTAAGGCGTTCATTGACGATCGAGGCATCGCACCGCGGCAATGGCTGTTGGTGGCGCTTTGCTTCCTAATAGTCGCCGCAGACGGCATGGACGTCGCAATCATGGGATTCTTGGCACCCTCCATCATCCATGAATGGGGCATTTCACGAGCTGGCTTTGGCTGGGTCATGACTGCAGCCCCCGTGGGATTGGTCATCGGCGCGCTCGCCGCAGGGCCTCTCTCAGATCGAGTTGGACGCAAGACCATGCTTCTGGCTTCGGTGTTTGTATTCGGCTTGTTCAGTCTACTGACCGCATTCACTCAGAGCGTCGAATCAATGGTCGTCATGCGGCTTCTGACAGGCATTGGACTCGGTGCGGCAATGCCCAACACTTCAACTTTGCTCTCCGAGTACCTTCCAGAGCGTCGCAGATCGTTGCTGATCACAGTTATGTTTATCGGCTTTGGTGTTGGTTCTGCCGTCGTTGGGTTTGCCGCAGGTTGGATGATTCCACACTGGGGATGGCGCTCTGTGTTGGTTGCCGGAGGAGTGCTACCTCTCGTCCTTCTTCCATTTCTTGCAATCTACTTGCCTGAGTCAGTTCGGCTCATGCTTGTTCAAGGGGTTTCGGCAGAGCGCATAGCCAAGACGTTGAGCAAAGTCTGCCAAGCGCGATTTGAACCGTCCACCGCGTTCTTCGCACCTGAACCTGCAGTCAAATCTCAAAAGCCGATCGGGGTGTTGTTTTCGACGGGCTATAGATTCCTCACGGTGTCGTTGTGGGTCACTTACTTCATGGGCTTGTTGGTGATCTACCTAATCACTGGGTGGTTGCCTACCCTGATGAAGGACGCTGGGCTGCCTATCTCTCAAGCCGCCAACATCGTAGCCATGTTCCAGACAGGAGGGATTGTCGGTGCTGTGTTAACCGGCTGGGTTATGGACAAGCTGAAACCGAGTCTCGTGATTGGTGCAGCATATGTCGGCGGAGCGATCTGTGTATTAGGCATGGGTAGCGCTGGAGCTACGTCGGATGCAATGCCACTTTGGATGTTGGCAGCGGGGTTCTTCATGAATGGTGCACAGACTGGACTCAATGCGTTTGCACCAGCGTGCTACCCCACCTTGGCACGTGCCACAGGGGTTAGTTGGATGCAAGGCATGGGACGCTTCGGCAGCATCCTCGGATCTGCGGTGGGCGGCATTTTGCTAAGCGTTGGCTGGGGCTTTGGTGGCATCGTGTCCGTGCTGGCAATACCCGCCGCATTGGCTGCTGTGGCCATGTTGGCAAATCGTGGGGCATCGTCGCACAGCGGCCGTACAAAAAACGAACTTGCACACTAGTTACGCTCACAGAAATCAGCGCTGTGCTCATCTACTGCGTCGTAATTGAACTCACCGGGAAGCGCTTCAACATCCTAGAAAGCTTCTCGGCCGTCTGAGTTCGAGCTGGCAGGCCAACAGGCTTGCGTGAGGGAAGTTGGACGCGCAATGCGTCCAAATCATTCAATTCAATCTGAAAGGCAACTATGACAGGAAATCGTGGAGTTGTGTACGCTGGTCCTGGCAAGGTCGAGGTCCAAACAATCGACACCCCCAAGCTTGTCAATCCAAGGGGGCGCCGCATCGAGCACGGCGTAATCCTCAAGGTGGTGTCGACGAACATTTGTGGCTCGGATCAGCACATGGTCAGAGGACGAACAACTGCGCCGTTGGGCCTGGTTCTCGGCCATGAGATCACTGGTGAAGTGCTTGAAGTAGGTCGCGACGTCGAGACATTGAGTGTTGGCGACTGGGTGTCAGTACCCTTCAACGTTGCTTGCGGTCGATGCCGAACGTGCAAGGAGCAGCACACTGGCGTCTGTCTAAGCGTGAACCCTGAGCGACCAGGTGGCGCCTATGGCTATGTGGACATGGGAGGATGGGTTGGAGGTCAAGCGGAATACGTAATGGTCCCTTATGCTGACTTCAACTTATTGAAGTTTCCGGATCGTGAACAAGCGCGTGCGAAGATCCGCGATCTAACTTGTTTGTCCGATATTCTTCCGACCGGATACCACGGCGCAGTGACGGCAGGAGTCCGCCCCGGCAGCACTGTGTATGTAGCAGGTGCTGGCCCCGTTGGCCTTGCAGCGGCAGCATCCGCACGTTTATTAGGCGCTGCGGTGGTCATCATTGGCGATGTCAACCCGGCTCGATTGATCCATCCCAAGAGCCTCGGATACGAAGTCGTCGATTTGTCCAAGGACGCCTCACTTGGAGAACAGATCGCGGAGATCCTACGCACCAACGAAGTGGATTGCGCCATTGATGCTGTTGGATTCGAGGCACGTGGCCATGGACATGAAGGTGCGCAACATGAGGCGCCAGCAACTGTGCTTAATTCACTTATGGAAGTGACCCGAGTTGCTGGAAGCATCGGGATTCCTGGGCTGTACGTCACAGACGATCCGGGTGCCAAAGACAAAGCTGCGCAACTTGGTTCCTTGAGCATACGGCTGGGTCTGGGCTGGGCAAAATCTCACAGTTTCTTTACGGGCCAAACACCAGTAATGAAGTACAACCACGCTCTTATGCAGGCCATCCTGTGGGACCGCATCAAGATCGCTGAGACCGTTGGCGTCGAAGTGATATCGCTGGATGAAGCCCCGCAAGGTTACGCGGCGTTCGATGCGGGCGCACCGAAGAAGTTCGTGCTTGACCCTCACGGGATTTTGCGAACTTAGTTGCAGCGATTCAATGCAAGTGACCTTTGAGGAGCTGTAAGCGCTTTAGAGGAGTACATGTGCATCAGCAACTGAGCTACGTTCAGCTTATTGATGCAGTTGATTCATTGCATCGACTCAGGTAAAGAGGTCACTCACGCCCGCATGTGAGTGACCCTTTGGTAAACCGTAGGGTGCGCTAAGTTATAAATAGATTGGAGATGATGGGAATGAGTCAATTGCTTGAGTCCCAAGGTAAGTTCGTGTCCGAGGTTCCGGTACAAATGACTACTTCCAGCACTTGCCTTGTTCTATTGCCAGGTTTGCTATGTGATGCCTTCGTATGGGAGGCCCAGTGTGAAGCGATCAGCTTCGTTGACTGCTTCATACCGTCCTATGGGGATCTATCTTCAATCACGAGTATGGCTAGACATGTTCTGGACACAGCCCCTGCCGAGTTGCTCTATCTTGCGGGGCATTCAATGGGCGGACGTGTTGCACTGGAGATTGCACGCCAAGCACCAAATCGAGTCCAGCGGATGGCTCTGCTCGACACCGGAATGGACCCCATTGTTCCCGGAGAGCCAGGCGCTGCCGAACGCGCAAAGCGGATGGCTTTGCTCGAGGTTGCCAAGTCTCAAGGGATGAGGAAGATGGGCCGTGATTGGGCGCGAGGAATGGTGCACCCAAGCCAGCTTGATTCACCACTGTTTGAGCAGATTCTTGAGATGATCGAGCGCCAGACACCTGAAACCTTCTTGTCACAAATCACTGCACTATTGGGGCGACCGGACGCGCGCGCCGTCCTCGCGGGACTGCAGTGCCCAACAATGTTCCTGTGCGGCCGCCAAGATGTCTGGAGTCCACTATCCCGCCATGAGGAGATGCATGCCATGGTTTCAGGATCAAGTCTCGTGGTTATTGAGGATAGCGGCCACATGACTACGATGGAGCAGCCCCTCGCTGTGTCCCGCGCACTGATCAACTGGTTGAGATCTTGATTGAAGAAAGGCCTCCATTTCAATAATGGTTGGGGTGTCAAAAGCTGGTGCTAAGTGCAAGGCAATGATTTCAGCATTGATCACCAAACTATTGCGAATCTGCAAACACTCGGTGAGGTCCTTAGACGTGATGGCTGTCGATGTATGAACAGCAGATCAACTCGCCCAAACGTCGGTCTTCATGTTGTAGGGTGCATGGCCGGATCATGGAGTCACTTTGCAGGTCAGCTCAACTTTGATAGGCACTTGAGATACCTCCTGTAGCCATTGCTGAGCTGTCTTTTCAATGCGTGGAATCCATTGACTGATATGAAGAACACCGCAGTCAGAAGCTTCCAACTATGGTCGTCACTGGGCGGTAAAGGATTGCTGGCACACTCCACAAATTATCCTTAGACCCGGTTTGCCCCAAACCGAGATTGCGTCTTGACAGCCTGTGCAGCTGTATTTCGCCCGGTTGGATTTGTTCTCGGGCGCGGCCAGCACTCCTCCGTGTTCCCCTGCTGTAGCAGCCATAGTAGCGAAGCCCGTTGGCCTAACGGCCTCAGCGAGGGCCGTGATACTTGCCATAGGCGGCTTGGTGCCCTCAATACCTTGAATATGGTTGGCCATGCTCGCTTGGCCGGCGAGAACATGATCTGCAGAAGGAAATCGGTCGTACCAGCTGAGCTTGAACTTTGCAGTCAGCAGCTCCTGGCATGCAGCCAGGAAGCGACCACCCTCGACGGCGTAGTCCGCCATGTAATCACCGGTTCGCGCACCACCAGGTTGCCCGGTGGAAGAGGGCATGAGCCCAATGCTTTCCATCTTTCGTGCCCATTCCTCGTTGTGATAGCGGCCGCGGCCCGGCTTGCCGAAATGGTGCTGCCACAAGTGCGTCATTTCATGGACTTGGGTCTGGAGTGTTTCGATGATGGGGACCACTGCAAAGTAGGTCGGGTTCAATGCAATCTCGTCGGTCGTTGAGCCGTCCACCGAGGCAAAGCGGGCGGCCGAGAAATACCCGAAAGTCCGCTTTTCCCGCTGCAAGGTGATCAAGCAGCTTGGAAGTTGTCCATCGAAAAGCCGCTCGTTGAAATGATCGTAGGCCATCTGTAGCTCGTTGTAGGTTTCCAGCGTTGGAGCCAGGCGGCGTGTATGCGCGAGGTCGAGCTCAGTAGACTTAGGTTGCATATTTGTATTGTGCAATACAAAACATGATTCACAAACATCGATCTTGATGCGAAAATGCATCAGTTTTGATGTTTAAGGAGTAGTTATGAGATCGACTTTCACGATCGATGACGATGTCGTAAACCGCGCACGCGCAGTCGCCGCGCCCGGTATTGCTGTGCCGGAACTGGTACGACTGGCACTGGAAACCTTCACACGTGTCGAGGCAGGTAAGCGTTTGGCTGCGCTCGGCGGTGCCACGCCAAATATGCCTGATGTGCCGCGCCGTGGCAGTGAGGCGGATGCAGAAGGCTCTCGCTGATGCCGGTGTCCGTTTTAGTCGATACATCGGTGTGGGTGAGGCATTTTCGGGAGGCCGACATTCACCTGCAGGAGCTCCTGGTGCAAGACAGCGTGCTGATGCATCCCATGGTGCATGCAGAGTTGGCCTGCGGCACGCCGCCAGCGCCGCGTGCCGATACGCTCGCAGCCCTGGCCATGCTGCGGCCGAGCCAGGAAGCTTCAATTCCCGAGACTTTGGCCTTCCTTGAGAAGAACAAGCTATTCGGTAAGGGCTGCGGCTTGGTCGATCTATCGCTGCTGGCCTCGACGCTAATCACACCAGGCGCTTTGCTTTGGACGGCAGATCGACGCCTCGCAGAGTTGGCCGCTCAGCTTGGCGTGGCCTATGCCATACCAACGCATTGAGAGTCGGGGAAGCCCTTCTTGGGCTCTCGGATAAGCAGAGACCGCCATGCACTGCCTCTTGAACTCGCGCGGACAACAGCTAGACCTGCAGTGCTGCTCCTCAATCCGCAGCACTGATTAAGCGCCGCCAACATCCAGGTGCAAATCTGCATCAAGGCTTTTATACTGTATGCCCATACAGGTAAAAGCCATGAATGCCGCAACCCACTCCATCACACACGATCCCGGTGACTTTGACCGCTGGCATCTGCCGTCGCACCTTGCGCAGGCGGTTTGGCGCGGCACAGAGGTAGCACGCTCGACCGGGCGAGCTTTCCCTACTGGCTTTACGGAGCTCAATGCCGCGTTGCCCGGTGGGGGCTGGCCAACTCATGGCTTGAGCGAGTTGCTGCTGCCCCAGGCCGCGTTGTGTGAATGGCGGTTGCTCGGGCCAGCCTTGCCTGAGTTGCTGGCGGACAAGGGTAGTCGGGTCTATCTGGTTGCTCCTCCGAAGACTCCACTCGCAATGGGCCTTGCTCAGCTCGGCCTTGCCCCAGAGCAACTTGTCTGGATTGATGCCAAAGGGCCGGCTGAACGGCTGTGGGCCGCAGAGCAACTCATTAAATCTGAGCCAGACGGTGCTGTGATTGCCTGGCTTCCTCAAGCAAGGCAGGACCAGATCCGACGCCTGCAGGTTCACGCGCATGCATGCGATGCACCAGTGTTCTTGATTCGTCCCGAGTCAGCCCTACGCGAGGCCTCTCCAGCACCGCTCCGGCTCTCTGCAGCTCTCGGCCAGGGCTGGGACATTGATGTGCAGATCCGCAAACGCCGAGGTGGTGCTGCCGTCGAAGTAATGCACCTGAATGCTGTTCCAGGCAATCTGAATTCCATCATTCCGCCTCGTATGCGCAACCTTGGCATTCCAGTGCCAAGCATTTCACAGGAGGTGCACCATGCATTGGGCAGCTCTCATACCCATATCGCTTCCAAGCTCCGCATCGCCCATTGATCTGCAGTCGTTGGCGGTCTGGGCTTTGCAGTTCACACCGCGCGTGGCCATGGTCGAAGAGGGCGTATTACTGGAGGTCGAGGCAAGTATGCGGCTATTCGGCGGCACAGCGGCGTTGCATTCGCTGGTGGAGGCCGGGGCGCAAGAACTCGGAGCCAGTGTTGCATGGGCACCGACAGGCCTGGCAGCCCTTGCGTTAGCACGACAAGGTATGAGCGATGGGTTCCACGAGCCGTTGGTGCGCCTGCTCGATCGGCTGTTGCTGGAGCGAATTACCGCAGTGGCCAAGCATCAGCCGACCCTGGCGAGGGTTGGATGCAGAACCCTTGGCCAAGTGCGTGCGCTGCCACGTGGCGGCATCGTGCGTCGCTTCGACAAAGAGCTTCTTGAAGCAATGGACCGCGCATATGGCCTGCGGCCAGAGGCTTACGCCTGGGCTACTGTGCCTGAGACCTTTCGAGCGCGACTGGAGCTCATGTGTCGCGTGGATCTGGCACCTGCCATGCTTTTCGGGGCGCGGCGGCTGCTTCTGCAGATGGCGGGCTGGCTCAGAGCTCGTCAGCTGGGAGCTACTGCGTTCACATTGCGGTGGTGTCATGACGACATGCGTGCTCGCGATGCCGGTACCGGAGGTGAGCTGACCATCCGTACAGCGGAGCCAACACAGAACGTCGAGCACTTCGCTCGGCTGCTCGGCGAGCATCTGGCCAAGGTCGAGCTGCTCGCACCAGCTGGTGAGCTGGAGATCCTGGCTACCGAGGTGCAGCCCATTGTTGAGGAAAGCCGCTCGCTGATCCCGGAGGTTGCAAATAGAGCTCAATCCACCAAGTTGGCCCTAGAGCGCATCCAGGCACGGCTGGGCGATGGCGCGGTGCGTCGGCCACAGCTGGCTGCCGATCATCGACTCGAATGGATGCAGGAGTGGGGCTCGACCGAAGCTCGCCGAGCTTCCAGGTCCCATCTAGTGCACGAGCTGCCGCTTCCCAGCTGGGTGCTGGACAAGCCCCTACGTCTTATAGAGCGTGCCAATCGCCCGATCTATCAAGGGACCCTGCAGCTCTTGCTTGGCCCTGATCGGGTAGAGGGAGGCTGGTGGCATCGTGGCCATGAAGAGGGAAATGAAGAAGAAATCCCACTGAACGTGCAGCGGGACTACTGGGTTGCCCGCAGCGATCATGCAGGTCTGCTCTGGATCTTCCAGGCACGCCTCGCCGGCGACCAAACCGCCTGGTTTCTGCACGGGCACTACGCCTGAGAAAGTGCGGCCGTCATGGAAAACGTCCTGCCTGCCTATGCGGAGCTGCGGTGCATCTCCAATTTCACCTTCCTGCGTGGAGCCAGCCGACCGGAGGAGCTCGTAGAGCGTGCCCAGGAGCTTGGCTACAGCGCACTGGCCATTACAGACGAGTGTTCGATGGCTGGCGTGGTGCGCGCACACGTGGCAGCCAAGCAAGCGGGCTTGCAGCTGCTACTGGGTTCTCAGTTCAGCATCCAACCGCGCGATAGCAGCGAAGCACCATTCACCCTGGTGGTCCTGGCCCAGAATCTCAACGGCTACGGCAACCTGTGCCAGTTCATCACCAAGCTACGCCGCTCTTCCGAAAAAGGGACCTATCGGCTAAATCTCAATGAGATCGACGGGAAGGAGCTTCGAGACAACCTGGTGCTGCTGTGTCCAGAGCGCTGCGCGACCGACCCACAGCTGGCAGCCATGGGCGGCTGGGCTTTGACACATTTCACGGGCCGCTGCTGGATCGGCGTGGATCTGGTGCGCCGACTGGATGATGAGCTGTGGCTCCATCGCATGCGGGAGCTGTCCGATCTGACCGCATTGCCGCTCGTGACCGTGGGCGACGTGCACATGCATGTGCGCTCGCGCAAACCCCTGCAGGACGTACTGACGGCCACACGCGTCGGCAAGCCGCTCACTGAATGCGGCTACGCGCTCCAGCGCAGCGCGGAGCGGCACTTGCGCAGCCGGCTTCGGCTGGCCCAGACATTCCCCGCCGAGCTGCTTGCTCAAACGCTTAGGGTCGCTGAGCGCTGCAAATTCAGTCTGGACGAACTGCGCTACCAATACCCAGATGAAGTCGTGCCTGCAGGGCACACGGCCGCCAGCTATTTGCGCCAGGCGACCTACGAGGGGGCAGGGCGGCGCTGGCCAGGCGGCATCCCAGAGAAGGTTCAGCATCAGATCGAGCACGAGCTGGAGTTGATTTGCGAGCTGAAGTATGAACCGTACTTCCTCACGGTCTATGACATCGTGGCCTTTGCCCGGTCGCGCAACATCCTCTGTCAAGGCCGGGGCTCTGCAGCCAACAGCGTGGTCTGCTACTGCCTGGGCGTTACGGAGGTAGATCCCGCGCGTATGTCTGTGCTTTTCGAGCGTTTTATCAGCCGGGAGCGCAATGAGCCACCCGATATCGATATCGACTTTGAGCACCAGCGCCGGGAAGAGGTCATTCAGTACCTGTACCAGAAGTACGGCCGCGACCGCGCTGCATTGACGGCTGCCGTCATTTCCTATCGGCCTCGATCCGCCATCCGCGATGTGGGCAAGGCCTTGGGCTTCGAGCTCGAAGTGGTCGACGCCATTGCCAAGGGGCAACAGTGGTTTGACGGCCGCAGCATTCGTCAGGAGCGTTTCGATGAGCTCGGCATGGACACGAGCTCGCTGGCCGTGCAGCAGCTCATCACGTTGACGGAGCAGCTGATCGGCTTCCCACGGCATCTTTCCCAGCACACGGGCGGCTTCGTGCTCACGCGAGATCTGCTGTGCAGGATGGTGCCGGTAGAAAACGCCTCGATGCCGGATCGCACAGTGATCGAATGGGACAAGGATGATTTGGATGCAGCAGGCCTGCTCAAGGTTGATGTGTTGGCCCTGGGTATGCTGTCGGCCATCCGCCGAGCATTGGAGTTCATCAGTCGGCGCCGTAGGTTCAATTTTTCGATGCAGGACATTCCTGCAGAGGACAAGGCTACCTACGACATGATTTGCCGTGCAGACACGGTTGGCGTGTTCCAGATCGAGAGCCGCGCGCAGATGACGATGCTGCCACGCTTAAAACCCAGGCGCTTCTACGACCTGGTGATCGAGGTGGCCATCGTGCGGCCTGGCCCGATTCAGGGCGGCATGGTGCACCCGTATTTGCGCCGACGCCAGGGCATTGACCCCGTAAGCTACCCGAGCGAAGCGTTAAAGGAGGCCTTGGGCCGCACCTTGGGCGTGCCCGTGTTTCAGGAGCAGGTCATGCAGGTGGCCATACTTGCGGCAGGTTTCACTGCAGGCGAGGCCGATGGCCTGCGCCGAGCCATGGCAGCATGGAAGCGCAAAGGCGGCCTCGAAAGGTATTACGACAAGATCGTGCGTGGCATGACCTCACGCGGCTACGAGCGCGAGTTCGCTGAGCAAATTTTTGAGCAGATCAAAGGTTTTAGCGAGTATGGCTTCCCTGAAAGCCACGCGGCCAGCTTCGCTCTGCTGGTCTATGCCAGCTGCTGGATCAAGCGCCATGAGCCTGCCGCCTTCCTTGCGGCCATGCTCAATAGTCAGCCGCTGGGGTTCTATTCCGCCAGTCAGCTGGTCCAGGACGCGCGCCGCCACGGCGTCGAAGTACTGCCCGTCGACGTGATGCACAGCGAGGTGGACTGCACGATCGAAAACATCGACACCAAACCAGCTGTACGGCTGGGCCTGCGCCTTGTCTCCAGCCTGCGCAGCAGCAGCGCGCAGCGCATTGCAGAGGAGCGTCATCGAGCACCATTCGACACCGCTGAGCAACTTGCCATGCGTGTGCGTCTACAGCAGCACGAGATGAAGGTTCTAGCCGCTGCGGGTGCCCTGGCCACGCTATCTGGGCACCGTCGCCAACAGGTGTGGGATGCGGCAGCCATGCACGCCGCGCCCGAGCTGCTGGAGGTGGCCACCGTTGACGAAGCTTTCCTTGAACTGCCGGCGGCGCCGGAAGGAGAGGAGGTGCTATGGGACTTCGCCTCGACAGGCTTGACGCTGCGCAGTCACCCCATGCGTCTACTGCGGCCGCGGCTGAATAGATACAAGCTCAAGACTTCCAGGCAACTGCGCACTGTCGTCAGCGGCGAGCGGGTACGAACTGCCGGCATCGTGACGCTACGGCAACAACCCGGCACGGCCAACGGCACTGTATTTGTGTCGCTCGAAGATGAGGAGGGCTGCACCCAGGTCATTGTCTGGCGCGATGTGCGCGATGACCAGCGGCAAGTGTTGCTGGGCTCTCGGCTACTGGCGGTCGAAGGCCGTTGGCAGCGGCAAGGTCAGGTATGCAACCTGATCGCTGAGCGACTGGCTGACCTGTCTCACTTACTAGGACGACTCGCAACGGAAAGCAGGGAGTTCAGGTGAGAGCCAATTGGAACCGGGACTTCCCCAGGGAACACCATCCTTCGGGCATGATCTCTGGTTTGCCTCATATCCTAGGAGATAAAGTGAAACCTACCTACGAAAATGTCTACATCGGAACCTTTCTCTTTACGCTTGGCTATATGTTCAGCGCAGTCTCAAAAGGGGCAAAAACTGCGGTCGGTATCGAGCTATATCAGCAAACACGAAAAGGCGAAAAAACCATTGGTGACCTTTTGACCTCTGTCGGAGGGCGGAATATTATTATTGAGTTCAAAAGAGAGTTTAAAGAAATTGCTGGCGAAAAAACCAAGGCAAGTAAAAAATCTCTCAGAGATAAATTGGAATCTTTCAAAGATTCACAGTTCAATGATATTTCAAAACGCTGCCATTTTTTGAGCGTTGCAAGCGAATATTCCGATAGTAAAAAGAAATGTCTTGCATTCTTGCCATATATTGAAATTATTACTAAGCCAGCCACAAATCATAAATGGATTGGCGATGGTAAATTTTGCTTAGACTACATTAGTACGGCGTCAACTGAAATTGGTGTTGATCACGAACAATTTAGATATTACGTCGACCAGTTAACGAAAGTGTCAAACGGAACGTGTGGTGGTCTTGCCGTTTCCGTTGATGCCGAAGGTTTGAAAGCTGCTGTTGTTTTCGACGACATTCGAGATCTACAGCGATCTATCTCCGAGGTGGAGCTGGCAGCGGAGAGGGAAATTCAAACCCTAGAAAAATCTATCGAGAATGAGCTGAATAAAACGAAAAGTAGGGGTTACGAGCGATAACCATTGTCAGAAAATAAATATAAGACGCAATTCCGTCAATCTACACTCACTCGCTATGGTTAAGCCGCTTCACAGCACCTACGGTGCATGATCGAGAACTCATGAAAATCAAAGCAGATACAAGCACATTCGTTCCTTCAGCGGTACTACGCTATGAGACATGGCTGGGCTACCCAGAAGAAATGGGCCTGCCGCTCACCGTTGAAAATTACCAAGTCACTCAAATGGACAATGACCGCTGGTCGGTCACCGACATAGCAGGTACGCAGGTCTACCTCGGGATTGGCCCAGTGGAAATTGCCGGTGCTTAGTTCACCTTTACATCAGTCATGGAACCCGTTACCATCTGACACGCTTGCGCTTTAACGGCCAAGATTTGGACTCGCCAGGTATGTGATCTGCTTGGCGCACATCCAGAAGGATGTGGAGGCCACTCAATTTGGGTCGTGTGTGATGCACGATCGCACAGGGAGCCACGAAGATCCATTTCACTTCGATGGAGTCCCTATGCTCAAACTCTTTACCGCGCTCATCGGCCTGCTTTGGCGAGTCTTCCTCATCGCTGGAGGTCTAGTTCTTGGTTCGCTCTGGAATGCTGCTTGGGCCTTCTTCACTTCGCCCATGACGGATGATGAGGAAAGCACCTCGATCGCCTGCGCTTACGATGCCCATACTGCATTCCAAAATGGCGAAATTGGTATGGGTGAACTTCAGTATTGGTGCGAACAAGAAGAAGACCTTTAACAAGCTGTCAACGTTTTAATCGAACGCCAGATCCCTTACCAGCTTTGTTAGAGAGGTTGTCTGCTTTATTAATGCTGTAGTTTTCAAACCCAAGGCGATAGCCCGCCCACGCCATCATGGAACTCCAGATGAGTGGAAGTGCAATGAACATCATTGCCAATAAAGTGTTAAGAATCATGCGCTTGTATAGTTGCGGCTGACCCGAACTCACGCTTTGCGTAATCTCTTGCATCAATGCAGATCCGGTCAAACCAGGGTACATCGCATCGATTAAATGGGCGTCAAGCCATCGGGCCACATACCACATGACGGCCCAAAACTTAACCGTGAATATTGCTAATCCACCAACCACCATCACTTTCAAATCGTAGCAACTAATCACTACGATCAATGGCAGGAACATATACAACGCCATCAGTACAAGTGCTTGGAGCATGGGAAGCATATTCAACAATGGGACCATGCCGAGTGAGGATTCAAATGCCTGTTTACCCACCCCGATGGTACTAATCCCCCCTGTGACAGTACGCCACGCGTTCGTGCCCTTGCCATAGTCATCGCCCAGCATCTTGTCAGGACTCACAAATGTCGGGTTGGCCTTCTCAAAGGCTAGCTTTGCCATGGCATCCTTGGCCTCATCTGTCGAACTAAACGTGATAGTGTTTTGGGCGACTTGCAAGAGACTCCGCCATGTCGAGGTGTTGCTGGTGAGGCGCTCTCGCACTCCTCCTGTAGAAGCGTCAGCTTCCCACCATTGCTTGCAGGTTGGGCGCCCCCAGTCCGGGTTCATAAAGCCCTGATCCGAAGCGCCACCTTGCATGTATTCGCTGTCGCGATTGAAGTCGATGCTCCAGCCAGGCACCGGGTTATAGGAGCGCATCACGTCATAGAAACCGGGCTCTGTTCGGAAAAACTGGCTGCCGACCCAGTCCACATCCGTGGGGCCATAGATGCTCCCCTCAGCGAGAATGCCTCGGCCATTTGCTGAGATCTGATTCTTGTCCATCGAGAAATACTGGCTCCGCGCCGGCACAAAGCACTCGCTGTAGAAGCGCTGCACATCGTGCAACAGAGCCGGATCTTCAATCGTGGCCATCCTGGCCAGATCTGCTACGACGCGCAGATCGCGTTCAGAGCTGGTCATGCCCGCCCGAAAGGCGCCATTGATGCCAGAGGACAGCCCCATGACGCTGTACCACCACAAAGGAACATAGGACAGGTTTCCAGATCGGGCAAAAGACCCATTCACCGCATCGGCCATCGCTCGGTCGTAGCCCGAGTTCGTCCCGCCCTGTGTCGACACGACCTGGGGCTCAGAACCATCTGCAGCTCTCTCTGGTTTGTAGCTGAGATTGATGTTGTGCAGCGACGTGAGCGGCGTGGTAGCGAAGCACAAGGCCATGACCAGCAATGCTGTAATCAGCTTGGTCTGTATGGACTCGATGAGAGCCAGCACGCCGTTAAACCCTGCGCCTTCTTCTTTAGCGCTATGCCACGCGCTAAACGCGATGAGCGCGAAGGGAAGGGCGGCCAGCCCTGTGCCCGTGAGGATCTCGCCAAGAAGGTTGGCGAATGCCCAGCCGTAGAGCGTCGTAAAAAGTTCAAGATAGCTATCGAGCTGCATATCGATCAGGAGATAAGGCCCATGATGAATCGGGCAATATTGCCCGCGCCTATTGGCACGAGTGCCAGGTACATAGCCAGCATGCCGGCAACGCGCCAGCGCATAGCCAGCACCGCCCGCAGCTCATGCTTGGCCACGTAACCGCGTCTGAGTCCCCAGGCCACGATCGGACGCCAGCTGACAATCACCCAACAGCACATGGCGGTCTGAGTAAGCGTCCCGAGTTGTGCGCCCTTACGAAACCACGCCGAGACAGAGACGACCTGAGAGGGCTCCAGCTTGAGCAGCCAGGTCAATAAGGTGCCGCCAATCAAAACGATCAAAGCACCGTAGATGAGCCAGGGCAGCCAACGACGAAGCCGCCCCTTACGCTTTGGAGCCGGCTCAGACGCTTCCACGACTTTTTCGGTGTCGGTCATCTTGTGCTCACACGTCCATCGACCAATGGCGCAGGATCTGCACGCGTGCCGCCTTGAACATCCATCGACGCGGCCCCAGCTTGCTGCTGGTTGCCCATGATCGACAAGGCTGTCTCGCCGGTCATTTCTTTGCGTATGCGGAACTCAAACATCATGTCGTTGATGTACTGAGTCAGGCGGTCAATCTTCGTCTGCACCTCGGATCGAACGGGCGCAGCTCCCGTGGCCTCTGGCAGGCTCATCCCGGAGATCAGCGCGTTACGTGCGATCAATGCCTTGTCGATGGTCTTGTAGACCGCAACCTCCTGGGCCAGGCGGTTGATGGCCACGGAACGCACATCGGTCGGCAGCTTGCGCACGGCATCCATCAGCTGAGGGCTCACGGCCATGCCGGGAGCGCTGACCTTGGCCAGGTCCGCATGGCTGCTGGAAGTGCTAAAGCCCATATTGCGCATCGTCGGCAGCACCTCGTCCAACTCTCGCTCAAATTTCGGAGCAAGGCCGGTGGCCGTTGATGTGATGGTGGGGCTCGGGCAGTCGGAGCCTTGGGTGCACATATAGATTTTCTGGTCGCCAAGGACTTCGGCACTCCAGCGAGCCAGGTCGTCCGGGGTCTTGAAGGCCTGGACCAGGCGCGTCGATGCCAGCGAGGAGCTGCCATAGTTCGCCGTCGACAGGGAGTTGGCTGCCTTGTTGATGGTGACGTTGTAGCCGGCGACGGCCAGGTCGCGGATTGGCTGGATAGGTAGGGTGCCAGCCCCACCAGCACGGCTACCAAATACCCATGGCAATCCAGCACGCTGGCCCGCCTCGTTCTTGTTGATATCGAGCTTGGCATTAACCACGCTGCCGCCCGTATTGGCCTTGACTTTCCAGGCATCGCCCTTGGCCAGGGCTATGTACTCCTCATACGGGTCCTGGCCGTTCTTAATCATCGCCTCCATGTCCTCACAGGTCTTCAGCGATGCAGAGACCAGAAGATCGGCCTTCTGGCTGAAGTTTTGGAACAGCTGGTAGAGGCCGGGCTGCGCGCGCTGGAGGAAATACAGCGGCAGGGCCGAGATACCTGCTTGCACGGCCCCGGTGATCGTCGCACCCAGGTTCTGGATGCTATTCATGAGATCCGACCAGGAGAGCCCGATGTCAAACTTCCCGCAGGAATAGTTCGCGCGGACGCCGGCACCCAACTGCATCGATAAGGCGCTGCGATGGGGGGCAGCGCTGATCGGCGAGCCCCCGCCCATCCGGTAGTAAAGGCCCGACGAGGTAATCGTCTGGGCGGCCGCAGGTGTCACGACCGAGGGAGCCAGCATGCAGGCCAAGGTCACGGCCGCGCAGATCCGCTTAAAGCGCAGGGAAGAGGAGTGTGCGATTGTCATAGTGAAATTGGAGTGGGAGGTCAGGGCACGGAGTAGAGATACACACCACGACGCCGGCAGCAGGTGTACTTTTGCCAAAGGTTCCAGGCATAGCCGTCATCGGAGCTGGTTGCACCGTCCCCGAAGGAGGCCAGCGACAGGGAGTCGTTTTGCCCAAACTGCTGGCACCCCGACCAAGCCTGCGGATACAACATCTGCCATTTGCGCTTCTCGCCATAGTTGAAGTAGCGATAGCCCCCGGAGGGCTGGACACGCGAGTAGATATGAGGCTGAGCTTCCTTGTAGATGATCGAGGCGACACGCTCAGCCAGCACTGCAGAAGCCTTCACGGGATGCGACTGGATGATTTCTCCGGTACGTGGGTACAGGTTGCCCCAGGTCTGCGTATAGCCCGAGCCGATCTCGCCCAGTCCGGGTACCCAGGCCTGCGGATAGATCATTTCCACAGGCACGATGCCGCGCCAGAAAGGCGCATCGAGCTCGCTTTGGAAGTGCAGGTTGAAATAGCTGGCTCCTCCAGGGCAGAAGAGTGCGCCCCCCGTGCTACCGGAGAGGATTTCGGAGAGTTGCTGCAGACCGGCGATGCCTGCCTGGATCTGCTGCACTGTCTCGGCGATCTCCATCACCTGCTTTACGCCCTCGATGGTCTTGAGGATCGTTCCAAGGCTGGCCAGCAATGATTCCGAGCTCAACAGGCTCTTGGCATCAGATGCCACGGTCTCCGCAATGCTGGCTGGCACTTGGGTCCACTGGCGTCCAATGTTGGGCAGCTCCTTCGACGGGAACTTGGCCAACTCGCTGACCGTGGGAAATGCGATGGACTTTGGCATCGTGAACATGCCGCCAGATGAGAGCATGCTCGCAAACATGCCGGCCGGATTGCCGATGGCATCGGCCCCCTTGAAGTTCGCCATAGCCGAATTGCTGTCCAGCCCGCCGGCGGACGAGTCCAGCAGTCGTCCCGTTAAGGCAGATCCAGCAGTGGTCAACGTGGTGGCCACGACCGTGCCGATGTCGGTCCAAGGGTGGCGCAGCGGCTCGTTGTATGTGCTGACCACCACGTCTGGCACATAGTGGGAGATCTTGATCGATGTCCGAATCCAGCATCCGGTCCAGCCGCAGCTCAAGAAAAAGCACACGCCTTCGACGGAGTACGACACACAAGACAAGGCAGCCTTGGCCGTATTCGCGATGATGGCCGGGGTGGTGGTTCCGGCCAGGGTCGTGGCCGGTGTGAGCACGGCGCACATCGAGGCCGTACTGACGGCCGCGACGAGGCGGCGCAGTCTGAGATTGAGGGAAGCTCGTTTTTTCATCGGGAAGGCCTTTGCTGAGCCGCGGCGAACAGTTCGATGGCGCGGTCCACATCCGCAACTCCATAAATGACTTTGGCGCGATTGATGACGATGGCCGGGAGCCGGTCCAATCGGTACTGGACGGCCAGCGTCATGCCGGAAGCCGCATTGGTGATCTGGTCCTTGTAACGGCGGCGGATCTCGGCCTCGTGCTGACGCATATAGGCCATGGCGTCGGCTTCGTTCTTGGGCAGCCCTGCATTGAGCTGCTGCTCAAGCTGAGCCATGGCGTCCACGCGATAGACCTTGAGCACGTAGCCAGGCTGGCGAAACGGCGGCCGCACCATCGTGGCCGAATTGGCGAAGACTTCCACGGTCGTCACCGAAGGACCGATGGAGCCTTGGGCCAGGGCGCTATGTGAGCAAAGGCCCAGTACCAGGGCAGTGAGGGATGACCGCATCATGCGCGCGCCTCCTGCAGGCGTGCCGCCACGCGGTAGGCTGCTTGAACCTCGGTGCATCCATGCTCGTCCATGAGACGGCGGCGTTCAGCCTTCTCGTGGCCTTCCGTCATCGCCAGCGCAATTGGCAATGCCGGGGGCACGTTTCGGAACAGCCACTGATTGTTCGCGCTGATGAGCACACCTTCGGTGTACTTCGCCGGCTCCTTGACGGCAGACTCCATCATGTGGCGTT
The DNA here is from genome assembly GCF_002157685.2 of Comamonas thiooxydans. NCBI lineage: Bacteria > Pseudomonadati > Pseudomonadota > Betaproteobacteria > Burkholderiales > Comamonadaceae > Comamonas > Comamonas thiooxydans. Next base: position 2,832,890 of record NZ_AP026738.1, on the reverse strand, counting down.
GCTCTGGTGTGAGCGATCGAAAGCGCGCGATCTCCTCGATCTCGTTCTTGTCCATGGTCAGCAACATCCAGAACTCGCACATGGACAGCACGCGGGACATGCTGCCTGGGAAGTCCTTCAAGTTTTGCGTGGCCAGCCAGAACCAGGCATTGAGCTTTCGCCACATCTTGGTGCCCTTGGCCACCTTCGGGCCAAGCAGCTCGTTGGTGGTAATCAAGTGCCCTTCATCGGTCAGCATGATGAGGGGGCGATCCTCATGCTGAGCGGCCTCTGCGCGCGACTGCACCGAGTCCAGCAGGCTCGTGTAGGCCACAGCAAGCGCATCCTCATAGCCGTCTTTGGTCAGTGTGCCCATTTCCACGAGGGTCACATCGGCATCGGGCCAGTCCTGACCCAGGCGGTTGAAGAGTTTGCCGCGCAGGCCCGTCGTGAAGCTCATCATCGAATGGCCCATCTCTTCGGCGCGCGCGCGGCGGTGTTCCGACAGAGATACGTCCTTGACCATGGCCGTCAGCTCCAGGGCAACGTCTTGTGTCAGAGGATGGGGCTTGCCTTCCTTGGATACGCGCACTGCGGCTCGAATAATGGCTCTGGTGACCAGATAGCGGTCGGCGCGCGTCATTCGTTTGAGCTCGGCGTCTTCGCCACCCGTAATCATCATGATGGCCGAGATGAGCATCTCGCCCAGGTAGTCGCGCTTCTCTTCGTCCGAGTCATCGTCGGCGTCAGCCGGCTCCATCACTTCATTGACCGACTCCATCAGTCGTTCGGCACCGACGAGCTCAGCCTCCTCTTCGGTGGGAATACCCGCTCCAGCGCCGAAGTATTCCTCCGCAGCCTTGAAGGACTCCATGATCTCCACGTCCTGCAGCAGCTCGCTGGCGTATACGAATGGAGGCAGTGATACATCAGTGTCACCGCTCAGGTTGACGCGATACACGCTCAAGCCTTTGGTGGCCATGTCCTTGACCATCAGATCGAAGGACTTGCCTGCATCCGCGATCACCAGGCGTGGGCGGTGGATGGCCATGACCAACATGGACAGGTAACTCAACGTCGCCGACTTGCCCGCTCCTGTGGGGCCGAACACCACCATATGGGCGTTCTTCTTGCGGTCGATCTTGTTGAGCGGGTCGATCCACAATGGCTCGCCGCCCCGATTCCAGAACCAAAAGCCGGGGTTGGCCGTGCCGCGTGAGCGCCCATAGACCGGCAAAATGGCTGCGATCAGGCTCGCAAACGTCAGGCGCGACCGCCGCATGCTGCGAAGGTCGAACGTGGGATCGAATGCGAATGGCAATGCACGCAGGAAGGCGTCATGCGGCACCAGGTCCTCTCGGGATTCGATAAAGCGCATCCCGGTCGGCGTCAGCTGGGCATTGACCTCGGAAACAGCCGCATCCAGATCCGCATGGGTCTTACCGCTCAGGTACAGCCCCATGAACATCGGATAGAGCTTGTCCCCCGTGGCCATGTGCTGGAGCACTTGCTCCGACTCTCTATGGGTCTCCTGCGCCACGGCGTTTTGAGCACGGGAAGCCCTTTTGATGTCCTCGACGTGGCGCTCGACCTGGTACTGCGCTGCAATCGTCACCGTCACGGACAGCATCGATCCAGGCGGCAGTCGGTCAAACCGCGCATAGGCTTCGTTCCCGATCCGGCTTTCTGCGGAGAAGTGCCCGATGCTAGGGTGAGCACGAAGGTTTTGCAGCGTGAGGAACTTCACCGGCTGGCCATCGAACTCGAAGCAGCCTTGTTCCTGGTTGCACGAGGGCTCCGAAAGGTTCAGCGACTCGGAAAAATCCCAGTCATAAATGCCCTCTGGAGCTTCATCACCCGGATAGGGCGCGCCGCGGAACAGCTCGGCGCCCGTGCTGGCCCAGGGCACATTACGGTTGAAGAATGGAAGCATCCACTCGTAGAAGTCCTTGCCGTTGGCACGCCGCGCCGTCACGCCGGCTTCGTTCAGCGTGGCCAGCAAGGTTGTGGCCACCGCCTCCATCTGCTGTTCGGCCATGCGGCGCTCATTCACCAGGTCATCAAACTGGCGATAGATGCAGCAGCGTACCCGCCGCTGCTGGCCTCGCCAGGTCTGGCCCGTCACCAAGGTGTCGGTAAACAGTCCTTGTTCTCGGGAAACCTGCGACAGGTGACTGCGAAACTCTTTCAGCACGGACTGCGTGTATTCCGAGTTGATGATGGCCTGCGCGCGCTTGGCGTCCTTGTGCTGGGACAGGATGTAATCGTGAAGGTATTGGTTCAGCCCGTCGATGTTTCGGTCATCGCTCAGGAAGAACTGGACCACCCAAGGAGAAGAGTCGACCTCGGGAATCGCCTGAATGGCTTCTTGAATCTTGCGGCAGTGCTCTTGCAGGTACTCCAGCGGCTGCGCCTCCGTAGCGACAGCGCCCAGCTCGAACAGCGCGCCCAAGGTCTTGCCGTCGCGCATCACAAAGTTGCGGTCTTTGCGTGAAAACTTGACCCAAGGCAGCAGCTCAGTGAAGGAGGGCGGACGAGCAGCCATCTGCCTGCGGTCCGCGGCCGTCATGAGCCGGCGCTTGTGCTTGCCTTTGGTGCCCCCAGACAGGCCCAGCATTTCCAGCAATCCGCTCATTGGCCATCCTCCCGAGCAGTGCGGCCGCGCGAGAACGCTGCGCGGCCTTGCTGAAGTTCTTCGGCCACTTCACCGGGCATGGCGTACTCCGTTGACTCATACATTGGGAACACCGTGACATATCCAGGCACGGGGTAGCGGCCCTTGGCCAGGTGGGGATACACCACCATGACCAGATCCGGGTTGGGCACGCGTGCAAAGCGCTGTTGCATAGGCTCCAGAGCAGACCAGTAGCGCTGAGTCATCTCGTCGCCGCGAGCGACCGGACGGGCGCTCGATGCGCGCTCAAGGCGATCCCGAGCTGTCTCACGGACCGATGCCGCAGACTGAGGAGGCTGGAACTTGCCCCGGTACACATCCACCAGGGTTGGGCTGCCAGCAGTTGCCTCCTTGAGCGGTGACTCGCGCGACCCAATAGCCGTGCAACCAGCCAGTAGCGCGGGAAGCACGATGGCAAGAAGAAGGGTGTTATTCGAGGCCATAGCGGGCTCCAGACAGGACATTGGGGGACTGCGTGCGATGCACGATCTTTCTTGGGTCGGCGGGCTTGTCGATTTCGATCTGGCGGTCGAGGTGCACGACCAGTTGCTGGCCAGCGGGCGTGACCACCGCGTCAAACGAGCTCTTGAGGCGCTCGGTCAGCCAGCGCACCAGCTCATCGGTGGCGCCCGAGCCCATGCGGCCTAGTGCGAAGCTGCCGGCGTTTCCGGTGATCGAGGAGGTGGTGCCATTGCTGCTGGCCATGGTGGTGGTCTGGGCCTGCGCCAAAGCCTCGGCGGCCACGCCCAAGCCCTTGGCACCGATGATGTCGGTCAGGTAGGCCGGTGCATTCGTCACGAACTTGCCTTGAATGCAGGGGTTGCCGTACAGATCGCTGATAAATCCCAGATCCGTCGAACCATTGGTGGCGATGGCCGTGACACCGGCACCTGCCTGGGTCTGCGGCGCACGACGCGCCGACACCGTATGGATCGCACCATCGTTGAACACGAAGGTCATGCTGCGGATCTTTCCCTCGGTGCACGACAGCGCCATATCGCCTACGGCCACGCCGGTAACGATCATTCCGGCAAGGTCTTCGGGCAACTCCCAGCCGTTGGCGGCCAAGTTGTCGCGCCCGACCATGGCTTTGAATTGCATGGGGTCCGTCACACGGCCATTGACCGGCACACGGCCAATCAAACTGGTCATCGCGGTGACGCCCGCCAGCGTGGAGTTCTCCGGCAGCGTGAAATAAGCCACGGGTTGCGGCTTCGTGGCCGCCTGAGTGGCCTGAGCAGCTTGTGCGGCCTGGGCAGCGCTGACCGCACTGGGCATGGATTGCGTGCCGTCCGGGGCTACCCGCACATAGCGCGTAACCATCTTCCCTTGATGCTGAGTTGTCTCGGTGGTGTAGCCCATGGGCGGAACCACCTTGTAGGCAGTACTGCCACCGGACAAGCCTAGATCCTGGGAGCCACCAACGGGACGATGACCTCCGCCGGCGCCATTCGAGCCAAGCCCTGTAACAGAGTCGATGGCGTCGCCAATGGGCTTAAAGACATCGACTGGGGCTGGATCTGTGTCATTGCTGGTACCACCGACAGCACCAGCAGAAGAGGTGCCTGCGGGTGCACCTTTCTCCAAGCGTTCCAGGCGCTTGCTGAAATCCTGGTTAGCACGGAGCACGTCCTGAATATCTGCTCGCAGATCCTTGTTGGCCGCGACCACTGTGGCCAGTGTCTCGCTTGGCGTGTCCTCATCTGCGCCTGCCGTTTTGGGCAGGGGGGCCGCTGCCATGGGCGCAGCGGACGGTGTATTGTTCTGGCGCATGACGATGACCGAGCCGACGATGACGAAGGCCACGATGACAAGAACAGGGGTGAGTTTGTTGCTTTTCACTGCCATGGGTGCCTCACAGACAAGACTCGAAAGTGCGATCGCACACCAGGTAGACCGCCGTGGTGTCGGTGTCTGTACCGGCAGCACCGATCCGGCCATGCTGGGCCGTGGCCGAGAGCCAGCGCCCGCGCAAGCTCTCCAAGGGCAGCTCCAGGGCAAAGCGCGAGCGGTTGGTGACGCGCACCGCAGTCACATACAGGTTTCCCGACTTCCACTGGCCTACGGGCGCAGCGTCCACGGCAGCGCCACGGAACAGTGTCGGCACGGGTTCGGTTCCTACGCCAACCTGGCTCACACCTAGCGTGCCACCAGCCAAGCGTCGAGGTGCGTAGAGCTGGCGGGCAGCATGTCGAGTGAGCTGCACCATATCCGCAGCAACGCTCTCTTGCTGTTGAGACTGGCTTCCAGACAGTGCGGCTCCACCAATGGGGTTCGGCACGGTCGTGGGCTCGATCACAGAAACCTGCAGCTCGCCTTTAGCGGACTGCGTGGACACGACCTTGCCCTTGGAGTCTTTGGCGTCTGGAGCGGCTACCGCAATCAGATCCATCGGAATCTGCTGGCCGCTATCCACCAGCTCGGCAATGATTCGGATCGCCGTGAATGGCACGAGCGCAGTCACATAGATAGTGCCGGCGATCGTCTCGATACGCGCCACGCTATCCATGTCACTGGGCATGCGCAGCAACGCATCGGCTGGCAGGGTCACAAGCCGCTCCTGGCCGACCGTCAGATTCACCCGGACTGGCTCACGCGCAAACACAGCACGCTCGGCGGGGCCAGAAGTCAAAGGAGCTGGCCCAACGCGGCGTAGAGACGCTTCGGCAGCTGCTCGCCTGGCGGAACCCACGGCTGTATTCGCCAGCGGTGCGGGCACGCTAACGCCTGCCACCATGCGCCCGCCAGCTGGGGCACGTCCTGCATTGGCTCCAGCAGCTGGTGTTGCAGCTGCTGCACCCGTCTGGCCCAGGTCAATAGGCTCATTGAACTCAGGCGTCTCGGAACTACCCGCCAGCGATTCGACCTGCTGAGCAGCGACGCTGCCATGCAGTAGCTGCAGGGCTACCAGGAGACAGACCGGGAGAGAACGACGTTGGATCATGTGGATCAATCGACAGAGGTATCACGAGGCAGGCTCGAAGGGGCAATAGTTCCGGGCAGACGCGGCGCTTTGAGATCCGCTTGAACTGGGGCGCCAGGCTTGAGCTCCGCAGGATTGAGGCGTGCGGGCTGGCTGCTACCGAAGCAATCCAGGCCCAGGCGCCATGGGTTGCGCTCACGGTCGACATCGAAGCGCACCACGCGCAGCGGATACCGAATGAACACGTCCTTGACCGGCTGCCCAGCAAAGGTCTCCTGAACTTGCATGTCCAGAAGCACAGTCCAGGCGTCCGAGCCTTCACGGATCACGCGGTTTTCGCTGTACGAAAAGCCGGGGATCTCGCTGATCTGACGAGTACGGCGGCGCAACTCGCCTTTGGCGTGACGCTGCTGCATATCGGTTTGCAGTTGCGCCTGGCAACGAGGCGTCAGATAAAACTGCATCGCGTAAATCTGCTTGCCATAGTCTTGAGAGCCATCGCTTTGCCAGCGATTAATCTGCTGCCAGATGTAGTATGCAAAGCCGTAGGCATTTGTAGACGGTACTGGAGACTGCCCATCGATAACCCGTATCGTGTCACCCGCCTTAATATCTGGCGCGACGTGCAAGTCGATATTCTTTGGAACGCGCGAAGCGAACCACATGCCAGCCACTGCCAGCCCCACTATGCCAAATATGATTTTGGTAAGCTTTGCGCTATGGCTGCGCTCGGACGCAAGTGCGTCCAGATAATCACCACTGCTCATTATTTGGTTTCCGATGATTTGGCTTCAGCACTGATCGAATTCAAGCGATAGCTGCAACCCAATTGCATCCGGCCGTCATGGACCAGAAATTTTGGCTTGGCCAAGTTGTGCGACACAAGAAAATAATGCATCCAATGAAGGTAGTAGCCTTCAGGGCGGTTTCTCTTTACTTCTTGCAGGTACAGTGATGAATACCACAGCACTGTGAAAGGCACGATAATGCATATAACTGGAACAGTGATCCAAAGTCCAGAGATATATGCAACCACGCCTCCGACAAACAGGCTTGCAGCGAAAGACACGGCCCCAATGTACCCAGCTTCGCTTGCTGCCATGCCATTGATAATAGGTGGCTCAGAGTTCACGCGATCGGTCAGCGGAGCCGAAGCAATAGGCATGCCTTGAGGACGGGTGTCTTTCGCTGTCATGTCAGGCCAGGGTCTGAGTAGCGTAATTGACCATCAACACCACGAGGCTGAGAATAATGACGCTAACAATTACGTGCTCTTTTAGATCGCCAAGCTGAATAGTGCCTTTGGTGTAGTCGCGATAGCGTTGCAGTGAAGCAATTACCACATATAAAAATGCGGCAACCGCAAGGACCAACCCCAGGATGGTAAATCCGAGTTTCAGATAAGCGCCTATGATCCCAAGAATATCGCCTTCTTGTGTAGTGCCGCCGCCGATACTTCCACCTGCAGGAGGTTGAATTGTTGGCAAAGCGCTAAAAGCAGGGCAGGTTGCAAGCAGCACAACCGGAGCCAAGGCGATAGATGCGATGCCAGAGTTAATTTTTTTCAAATGTTTCTTCATGATTTCTCCAGTCGATTAATTGATTTCTATAGGATGATTGATCCAAGCACTCCGGTCACTAATAGAACGGTAATGGCGACACCAATACATGCCCTCATGGCCTCCGATGTATCTAGCTCTCCATCCCCAAAGGCCTTCAATATCAGTGTCCCGAGCCATGCAGCGACAGAAAAAACCATCGCAAACACCAAGACAAAAATCAGGTACTTCAAGCTTTGAGGATTGAAGCCGGCGCCTTGTACGAATGCCGTCGCCATTTCTGAACGCATGGTTTGTTTTTCTTTTGGTTATTGCCGATAGTCCCCACGCAATGGGGCGACTGGGCGAGGCTGGCGAGGTGCATCCACGTGGTTCGTTACGCCCAGGCGCAGCAGCTCGAGGTCGCGCTGCAGCCAGTCGTAGCGGAATTTCACGCGCTGGCCGGTCGGCGCGGCTTTTTCAGCTTCTGAAACCATCATCTGCACCTGCTCAATCTCGCCAGCGATGCGCGCCAGGCGCTCGCGCTCCAGCTCGTCGTCGGCCACATCAGCCCAGGCCGATGCGGTCGTGGCAAGCACCCCGATGACCAGAACTGCAAATAGCGAATGTCGAGAGCGTTTCATCAATATCTCCTTCAAAATCAATGTCATGCGTATTTCTTGAACGCGCCTACCGTTGTCGATAGCGTGAATGCCACCAACATGGTGAACACCAGGACCATGTAGGCCGGGTTGAAGCCGCCGAATGGCCAGGACAGGTACAAGCCAAAGCCGCCTGTAAGCGCCCAGCCCACATAGCGCTTGGAGTGGTGGTAGACGAACGAGGACTCGCGGCCGCCTTGCCAGCGGCGTCGGTCCCGGCGCACCAGGCCGTCGATCACTCCCATCAGGCAGGCAAGGGCAAATGCAGGGAGTGCGAAGACTGCAGTGCAGAGGCGCAGCAGAACGTCCTGCAGGACAAACATGCTGATGACCACCCATTCGCTGAGCATGTGGATGAACGACGCACCAGCCTTGGCCAACCCTTTGAGTTGAGGCTGCACGCTTTGACCCAGAAAGCTAGGCAGTGCGGCATCTGCACCAGCCTGCTGGGCGGCCAAGTTGCGCTGATACCAGCGCAGCGCGCCAAGACGCTCGTAGGGCATACGAACCCACTTCACGATGCGCAGCGAAAAGTCCACGGTGTCCGGCACCAGCAGACTGCGTGGAGCGGCTGCGATATAGCGCAGGTCCTGCTGCACCATCTCCTGGGCATGGCGGAAGCCCTGGCCACGCCAGAGGAAGTAGCCACCGCCGATTTCAATCACCAGACCGATGAGCCACGAGGACACTGTCACGCTGAATAGTCCAAAGCCAACCAACACGGCCACACCCACAGGGCCGTGTGTGCTTGGCTTTCTGGCGGGCGAGTTCGGAGCCGTCATGAGTGCGGTCCCATCACGTTGCCGGCTACGGCGGATGAAGTTGCGCCTGCCATGGCGTAGCCAGGCATATCGTCATCAAAGGCAGAGGCGAGATCCGTGTCGATCAACCCACCTGCACCAGCGCCCAAGGGCTGTGTACTGAGCCAGTCGGTTTCTGCGGCCCACGTCTCACTCGTGCGATAGCGGCGCTTCATGTCCTCAGCAACCGCCTTGAGCGAAGCTGGGATGAACGGGTCGTCCTTGGTATCAGCCAGAGGAATACGAATCTTGTGGCAGCGATTGCCTTCCAGCAGCGCAAACGCTTGACCCTGTGGCAATGAGAGAACATCAGAAGGCTCGATCAGCGGTGCCTTCGACTTGTTCGCTATGTCGTTGTTCTGGCTAGTGAAATCGACGCCATTGCCCTGGGCAGCCGTATCCGACACGCCCGATACCGGCGTAAGCACCGTCACATTGACCTGTGGCACCTGGTCCGTCAGGAGGCTCGCGGTCGCCTTGCTGCGCACCCGGAGCATGCAAAGGTGGTTGAAGTTGTCGAGGATCTGGCCAGCCTTGGCCTTGTCACCCACCTTTGCCTCGATGTCGAACATCGACTGGGTGTACGCCGTGATCCGAAAGCCAGAGCCACCCAGCTTGTTCACCATGGGAACGAACTCGGGGCCGGCAATCTCGTTGACCTCATCGAAATGGCAACACACAGTCGGCAGCTGGAGCTTGCCGTCACCGTGAGGGTCGAGGCCTGTCTTGTAGAGCTTGCCGCCGGTCGAAACGAGATCGGACAGCATGGAATTACCCACGGCAGACGAAACCACGGAGTCAGACAAGGCATCCAGGCCCGCATACACGATGCCACCTTGGCGGAACACCGTCATCCAGTCGAAGATCGGCCGCTTGTCGTTCGGGTCAAAGTAGTCAGGGCTGATGAGCTTGCCCACCGCGCCGGAGGTGAGCTTTTCGAGGAATGGCCCCAGGCTGGCGATGATCTTCTCGTAGAACGAACGCTCGTAGCTGAATGCGGCCGCAAGGCCGACCAGTACCTTGTCGTCCAGTCGTGCTTCCTTGATGAGCAGATACATCGCCACCTGATCGGGCGAACGATCCTGCAGGCTTCGGGGGACCGGAGCCTTCTTTGCCACAATAGCGCGCTCCAGCTCCACCAGGCGGTCCTGATAGCTGCCAAAGCGTTGGGGATGGTCAATCGCGAGCTTGCGAAATGTCATGCCCGCGTAGTCCATGAACAGCGGGTCAATGCCAGTCACGTCCTTGAGCAGCGTCTCGTAGGTCGGAATGCGGCCGAGTGCCACCTGGGCCTGAGCCACGATGTTGGTGAACCGCCAGCTGAACTCCTTGAAGGCAGCCGAGTTGCCCGAGGAGGGCAAGGCATTCGTGGCACGGCCAGCGACTTCGGTGATACGAGCGAAATTGCCAATGCCGTTGTAGCGTGCAGAAATCTCCGGGTAGCCCAGATGGAACATATAGAACTGATCCAGGCGGCCAGCACGTCGTGCCTCAGCGTGCATGCGTAGCATCAGCTCCGCGTCGCCCTTGGGGTCGATGACGATCACCACGTGGCCGGCATGAATGTCCTGAGAGCACAGAAGCTCCAAGAGGCGCGTCTTGCCCACGCGAGTCGTGCCCATCACCAGCAAGTGGCCAGAGCGCGAGCCTTGGCGCAACACCACTGGCTTTTCGTTCTGCACTCCGACGCCATGGAGCACAGGGTTGCCGCCCAGGTCCACGCCCGTGGCGAAGGGGTTGGCGGTACCGCCGACATCGAGCGCACGCTCCAGTACTCTGGCCAGCAGGCTGTCGGTCTTGGCCTGAGCCCACTTGCGCATCTTTTCGCCGGTGGCGGCGAGCTTGAGCTCGGTTGGCGAGGCCTTCACGAAGCGCTGCACATCTGTCTCACGCGCGTCCAGCAAGCGCTGCGTGTGCAACTGCGTCCACTCAAAGCCTTCGCCTAGGTAAAGATGCTCCTTGAGATTGACCGGAAGCTTGTGGGGGGCAAGCCGCGTCATCTTGGTGAACTTCAGCCCGCGTTGATAGCTATAGACCTGGAAGGCCTGGCGCGCTCGCACGCAACCAAAGCCGGCAGCGATAGCGCCCGAGACTGCGCCCAACGAGTGGGGCATCATCAGCGCCCATGGCGCGCCTGCAGCCACGCCAGCAATACCAAAGGCTGTGACAGCGCTCAAAGCTTCGACTGGCGGCCTCAGCACGCCTTCCATGGTCCCGTCGCTCACTGCATGCCCTCCAGCTGGAACATGCCGTGATGGCTTGGAACATTTTGGGACCGTGCACGCACAAAAGCCGTTCCAAGCTGGTCCAGCTCAGCGCGCAACAGCCGAGCACTGGCACATGCTTTCACAGCGCCTTCCGATCCAATATGCACCAGGCCGAGTCCGATCATGGAGCCTCTCCAAACGTGCGCTGAGGCAGGATCTGGTAGGCGCGGCCATTGCTGTGCACCAGTAGGGGGAAAACTGGCGCACCCTTGGCGATCAACGTGTTGGCGAGGAATGCCCCTGTGTCAGGAGCCAATTGGAGGGGGCTGGCCACTTGCTGCAGCAGCTTGAATGCGGATGGCGTTGCTGCCTGCACCACAATGCCGACGGCATTGAGCTGTATCAGCTTCTTGTGGTTGAAAGCCACCCAGCGCAAAGACGCGTCGTCCGCGCCGATCACGAACATGGGCTGAGTCAGCCATTGGCCATTGAAGACCTGAACGCCATCTTGCTTGAGCACACCGCCGCGCAATTGGCTGCGAAACGGGAAACGCAGGCCATCGAGCACATTCGCCTCATCTGTGCCGCCCACGATCTGGGCCAAATAGGGCGCCAGCGGCACAGACTTGCCGCTGTCGTGGATCATCTCCAGCTCCACGCCGGCCAGGGCCGGCGCGCTGCAAGCGAATCCAAGGGCGAAGATGGCGAACAGGCGGCGCATATCAGCGCTTTCCGCGGTTGGCAGGAGCTGGCGAAGCGCGCTCGATGATCTGCGTGCGCGGCACGTTCAGCATGTCGGCTGCACCTACAGACGACTGCACGCGCGGCAGGCCGTCATAGTTCACCATCGGCTCGTTGGGATACAGGCGGGCCATAGCCGCCTGCATTTCTCGGTCCCACAATATGCTTCGCTCCACGTCCTGGTGGAAGATCCGCGCCATGCGCTCGGCATACTGACGGCGCTCTGCATCGTTGCGAGCATGAATGCCCAGCACCTCAAGGGGCGAGAGCTCCTTGACCGAGAAATTAGCACGAGGTCCCAGCGACAGCACCTTGGCGCGCTGCATCTCCTCGGCAGTCAGACCCCACATCTGTTGTACAGCACGTGCTGTCTCGTCCAGTTGCGAGCGGCCCTGTTGAGTCGTGCTGGGCAGCGAGCTCGCTTCGGCAGTGCGGCCAGTGCGCAGCTGCGCAAGGGCGCCCGTGCTCAGCTGCAATGCGACCACGGTGGCAATAAAGGCAGTTTTTTTCATGAATCAGCCTCCATTGCTCACTGAGAGGGTCAGTCCTTGGCTGCCGGGAGCCACAAATGTGGCTGTGCGAGACACGGGATCTGCCGACTTGAGAGACAGGCCATTGACCACATCACCTGGGCGCAAGACACGCACTCGGCGATCACCGGGCACGCCCGACGCGACCACGACCGAAGGCTCGCCGTTCCACATATCGACGGACACAAGCTGCGCACCTGCAGGAGCTGCAGCTGGCTTTGCGGCAACGACCTTTGCTGCTTGGCGAGGAGCCGGCGGCTTCGCCTTCACCATTACGCGCTTGGGCGCTGGGCGCGGCGACGGCTGGTCGACGGGGGCGGCCTGTGCAGCTGCCGGAGCCACTGCAGGCGCTACCGCAGGAGCGGGAGCCGGTGCCGCAGAGGTCTTGCCAGCAAGCGCGTTGGCCTGCTGCATCGCGGCCAGCTGCTGGGACATCAGCAACATCATGTCTTCCATGCGCTTCATGCGGTCGAGCATCTGCGGATCGACACTCACTGGTGTTGCAGTCGCCGCTGCCGTGGGGGCCAAGGCCATGGTCGGCGCGGGTGCGGCAGAAGTGGGGGAAGTACCAGCCGGTGCTACAGCTGAGGCCTCTATTCGCTGGCGTGCGACGTTGGCCACTGGTTCCTGCATCGTGCCTACGTCTGTCAGGCCGGTAACGCCTGCGTCCGCTGCAGATTGCCGCATAACCGCCTCTGGATCGAATTCCTGTTGCAAGCCCACTGGGATTGGGTCCGCAACGCCAGCTGGTGCTCCGCCGATAGGTGCCGCAGCCGCATCTGCCAAGGACGGAAGGGGCAGCGGGGACGTATCAGCCAGGCGGGGATCGAACTCGGAAGGATCGAACGCAGGCTGTGGCGTCACCAAGCCGGCGTCAGGAAGCGATGAGCCAAGCAGATCCAGTGCCGGCAGACGCTTTTGCCCATATTGAAGGTAGCCCAGTGCCAAGATCCCCACGACACCCGCAATGCCGACTGCGCGCAGTACCCATGGGTTCGTCGCCTTGCGGCGAGATGGAATTTCGCTGGATTCAACACTTACAGGCACCTCGGCCTTGCGTGGCTTTGCTGCAGCTGGTGCGCGGCCAAAAACGCGGGCAAGGAATCCCGGCCGTTTTTCGGCCACAACAGGCGCAGCAGCAGCCGCCGCAGTTGCAGTGGCAGCACCGAGAGGAGCGGCAGTCTCAAGCTCGCTCAACCAAGAATGGTCGACAGCTGAATCATCGACACCAGTGACCTCGGGGGCAACAGAAACCGCTGGCGGCAAATCTGCCACATCAGGAGGCGGCGGCGGCGGCACGCTTGGCTCAGTCACCTGTACTTCTGCATCGACAGTGCTTTGTTCCGACATGCTCACTCCTTGGCGGACGCCTTCGGCAGAGGCGTACTGCTAGGGCTGACGATGGGCTCCAGGCGGCGTGGCTTGGGGGCGTTGGCCAGGGTGAACCACACACGGCGAGTGATGTGGTCGGTGTGCCAGCGCCATGCTGTGCCCACCAGAACATTCAGAACGTCCTGAACAGAAAACGGGCCCAGCGTGCGCTGAGCCTCGGGCAGCGGCAGACCGAGAAAGCGCCGCGCATCCGAAGTTAGGGACTGCGAATCCACCAGGGCGTAGCCGGTACGCAGTAGCGTGTATTCGATGGCTTCCCCAACCGTTGTCACCTGTTCGCGAGGAAACGTGAGCTGAGCCACGAGGGCGAGCGGCTCATTCAGGTTCAACTGAGGCTGAGCTTCAGCAGTGGTGTAGCGGCCCAACTGCAGACGCTTGTTTCCGTCGACAAGTTGAGGTGTGGCCTGGGCTGAGCAGGCCATGACCAGCAAAGCCATGCTGGCAAAGAATCTGGGCATGCGGGTCATGGACCGTAGGAACTCCAAAAAAGAGCCTGGGCCACAACCATGAAGAGGGTGTGCGTGAGGATCTGTGGCCCAGGAAAGATGACGCACTGCGTCAGTCACCGGGCCGAATCTTCTAAGACATGTACCTTTATCTCCAGCGTAAACCGTGCGTTACATACCTAACGGTTTACGCTTGACATATTTGGAAATAAATGGTTGTTAATTAAAGGTTCAAAAGGAAGGCGAGCGGCAGGGGCCGACTCGCGTACAGGACAAACGGCTTTACTGGATACAGGGCCTACTCAAAGGGCGCGCATGCTCGTCAAAATCGGAGCATGCGCAAAGGATTTACGGGTATGGGTAAAACAAAGGCTCTACTGGAACGGGAAAGTGTCATGCACTCAGGTAGAGCAGGACTCCCTGTAAAGAAGCAGGCATAGTTCAGTTCCGTCGCTCCAGAACCAGATGGCAAGCGCGCTTGTACCGACCTCAACTCGAACCGAAGTAAGAAGTGGCCCTGGCTCATTTCCGCATGCGCAGGAGCTAATCAGCCTGAGCGCTTCGTCAAGTCAATCCCAATTACCTTGATCTCCTCGACGTGAGGATTAGCATTCGCCACGTAGTTTCCATGTGCCTGCAGAGCATCAAGCAGTTCCTCGAAACCGACGACGCTGCCAGAGGGAAGCTGCCAGTTCTGTCTTTCTTCTCTCCGCCGCAGCAACAGGTAGATACCTCTACTGGAGCCGCAGTCACGTAAGTAGTCGCCTGCCAGTTGCCCTTCAAGCCGTTCGAACAGGGCTGGCCCCGTCCATTTGTTGGCGATCTTCAACTCTGTCGGTACTGCACCTCTGAACGTCGTGCACATCCATCGAAGGTCCGGACGCTTTGCATCTGGTAGCTCGTCCTCCTGAGGTATAACGAAGCGACCATGAGCATGCCGACTGCACCACTCAGCGATCCAATTGCGTAGCAGATTCTCCCGCGCCGCGAGGATTGCCACCGATGCTGTACTGAGGTCTCCATCTTCCATCGCATGCTTGAGGTCGAGCAGGCGCATCACCGCCAGGTCAAAAAGCTCGCGGTGATTGGCCGGTGCACGCTCATAAGAGTCGTTAAATTCATTAACCTGCTTCCCGCTCCATGCAGGTCGCTCGCTGTCCGCTTCCGCCTTGGAGTGAGCTTGCTGTGCAAACCACGGACGCAAATCGGGTTTGGGGTGCTCCTGGGAAATGGCCTGCAGCGCCAGAAAGGCTTCGCGCCCCTGAATAGTCGCAAGTATGCGCACCAAGCGTTCGCGCGCCTCTTGCGCGTTGTCACGCAGGCCTGGAGAGTACACGCCCTTGCCCGATCGGTCGATGTCTTCATCAACTCGCACGTAATGATGGATAAGGAGATAAAGACGCTTGAGCGCTGCGGGGCTTTGAAACGCAGTGCGCATGCGCGACTGTGTTGTACTGCTTCCAAGAAGGTGTGCAGCAAAGGCCATGGCGAATTCGGTGCGCTGCTGCGCATCACTCAGCGTTTGCACGTACTGCTCAACTGCATCGATGGCAGGGTGCGGCTCGACGCTTGTCCAAACAGCCGCCCATAGCGAACGATGTATTGGATCCCCGCCAGCCATCTGGCTTGAGGCAAGCGCGGCGATCTCGGCATCAGGCACCGCGGACATCAAGATGATGTCCACCAGATCACATAACAACTGAAGACGTTGGACCCGATGCATAGTCAACAATTGAAAGAGATGCGGAGCCAGACAGCTTCCCAACCACTCGCCTGAGTGGCGGAGATCCGCAATCAAGTATTGGCTGCCAGACTCCGACGCTTCCATTTGCAGTTCGAACTCAACCTCGGTCAAGACCATAGACGTGACGACGTCCGGGTGAGCGGTGTAGAGATCCGAAAACCAGTGCGGGAACCCATTTAGTTCTCGCATGGCGTAGCGAAACGCGACACTGGCCTCTGCAGCTGAGAGAGTCCTCATCAGCCCAGGCGTTTCAGCAGCCTCGATCGTCAGTCCCGCAAGGCCGAATATATCGGGTAGGGGCACGCTGCTGATTAGTGCTCCTTCGGAGATCAACTGAGGAGCATGCTTGCGCCAGTAAGCCACTATGCCATCACGAAAGGCCTGGGCAGTTTCGAAGCCAAACTCTGCTTCGAGGCCACGCCAGTGACCGAGCGTCCAATGAGACCCCTTGTCTTCTTCCAGGACTCGCATCTGCTGCAGCAGATAGTTTTGAGACTGGGAGATGACGGTAGGATCGTCGAAGCCTGGATCGCGAAGTGTGTCTAGTTGTTTTGCCAACTGTTCTACAGCTTTAAGGCGCTGACGCTGGAGTAGTTCTGTGCGCCTCTGGGCACGCAGCCCCCATTCATCCCTTTCGCGCTCCAGCTTCCTTAGAGATTCGTCCAACTCCGGTGGGTTCTGAAGCTGCAGCAGATGCCCCTGTAGCACGGCGTCGCTGCCGACTGCGAGCTCCATTTGTTGAAGGTGCGCAGGCTGGCGCTCAGCTTGAACATAAAGTCGAAACGCGATGAGCAGCGCAACCAGTTTGTCGTCAGCCAGTCGACGTTCAGCGATAGCTCTGAGCGCAAACCCATAGTCGTCCTCACCCCAGGAGATTCCGGGCATGTGGGCCCAGGCCAGCCAGGGGGTCGTGACTCGATGTACCTCACCCGAATTATCGGCACGCTGACGCTCAATGTTGTGCCAAAACCAGGCCCATTTGACCTCTAGCCAGTCCTGCACTAGTTGCGCAAGACCCAGCTTTCTCACGTCATGATCGGCGAGATCGTAGGCGACATCCTGGGCCAGCGCGTGCAGTGCCGCGACAGCACTAGGACGCAATGCCGCGTCATGGCGGGCCTTAAGGAGCCGACTTAGCACTGCACCCGTCGGCCGACGCAACCATTGGTAGCGGACAGAGAGGCAATAAGAGTGCCGGTCAGTCACAGGCGGATCGATCAAAAAAGCCCAAAGCCGATCAATAGCAAGCACACTGAGGTTAACGTCAGCGTACAAAAAAAAGCGGGCCATTTCCCTGGATAGCCCAGAGCTGTCATGCTCGTTGTATTCGGCCAGCCTGGGGACGCAATCCATAATCCACTGCAGAGTTGCAGCGTCCGGCACCCGCACAAGCCTCAAGAGCTCGGCCATACACCTGCGGTTTAGTTCGTGGCCATCGACAGCGAATCGCGCCCGCAGCGAAGACATATCTGCATGCGATCCGACCGCATCCACTGCCTGGAATGCCGCGAGGCGTGCATCCAAGAAGGAGGCATTTGACAGTGCCACCTCCAAAGTTTCGGGGAGCGCTTGCGCGATGTTGCCTTGCCACACCATCTGCATAAGGAAGAAGACAACTGCTCCATGATCCTTATAACTGTGGATCAGCCGTCGAACCGTATCTGCAACATCGGGAGCTGCAAAGCGCTGAATGGCGCTACGGTGGACCAGGGAGCGCTCCGAGATACCGGCGGCAAGTTGCTTGCACACTTGTTCTAGTATCGAGCTACGCAGGGGCATCGGAAAACGTTGCGGATCCCCGCCCTCAAACACAATCTCGGGAGCGACTCGTCGTAACCTCGCAAGAATGCGGTCGTCTTCAATTGCAAGCCAGGGCAAGAGCGGCCTCAGGGAGGGAACTACGACCTGCAGACCGTACTGCTCACGAAAGAATAGCTCTTCTACCCGCTGGCGCGAAACTTCTTGCTGGAGTAACCGGAGAAACCACTGCGCGGCAAGATACTCCAAGACGGACCGATGGTGGAATCGGACAGTGCCGTAGATATCCTGATCAAACAGGGGCCTCTGAAGTAGCGGTGAGATCTCGGAGTCGTCCCATCCCAGTACCTCGCGAGCGTTCAAGCCCGTCCCTGGAGCCGGTCCATCGAGCACCTGGATGTTCTGCAGGCGGGTGAGGATCAACGCGGCTGCTAGCATTTCAGCCCCCTCTCGTGCCCGAGTAGGGCTCAGAGGGCGCGCTTCGGCGCGATCCTGGCTTTCCTGCAAGCGACGGTCTACGCTGGCGGTCATCCATTCAATGCGCGAGCCCAATTTTCCCTTGTCTATCCAGTATCCCACCAGGTCTTCTAGGTCCTGCGGTCTCTGGGCAAATGACCACGCGTCGCCTCGTTCGATGGCGTCCAGGAACGGCTTGATGTTATGGATTCCTTTTGCTACTGCGAACGTCTCCACTTGCGTCTTGGACAGACTTTCTAGCGCTACGACCTTGAAGACATCGCCCGCCGCAGACGTTTCCGTGATGAGGTGCTGGCTCTGGGCTGCGTCCTGCCCTGCAAGCTCGGATCGACCGCTGTTCAAGGGGAACAATCGGACGCACAACTCCAAGTCCGTCTTAGGTCGCCAGGCAGAAGGTCTACCAGATATCAGCACGTACGTTCTGTCCTTAGCCTTGGCTACCTGGGTACTGACGACGCGCATTGCTGCTTGGAAATCTAGCGGAGAGCGCAGCCGCGATTCGTCGACTGAATCAAGCAACAGCCAGCCGGGCTCAGTCGAGGCCAACCATGCGTTGAATTCGTCCATGTTACCTGCATCGAAGGCTCCGTCGAACCCATTCACCACATGCTCTAGGCGCAGGAAGAAGGCTGCCTTGCCTCCGCATCGCAGCCGCTTCGCCGCCTCCTGCAATTCCCATGTTTTGCCCGAACCACCTTCCGAGAGAACAACCACCCTGCGCTCCAGAAGCAGCTCAGGCAAGGTCAATCTATCGCTACCTTCCACGAGCGCAGTCTCACCGTCGGTCTGCTTTGTGAGGCGTAATTCACGAAAGGTGCGGTGCAGTTCTATGTACATAGTTCGCAAGAATATCTCGGGCAAATTCCTGACCCGTATTAACGAGCAAAGACAGGCTTTAACCGCGCAGACCATAGCCGGCTAGCCATCACGATCAACATCCACGTTAATCTTGACCTAATCGGAAGTGACGAAGCTTTAAGCCCCATGCGTGCATTGCAATCAGTGGGCTTAAGATAAATGTAGCAACTTGTAATTTTACTAGCATGTTTCACTACAAGTTTCAAGCGAAAAGCCTCCGGTCATCACCACAGGGTTTCGCGCTGACAGCTGAGGGCGCACTAGGTACGGTTGCGCCCCATGGACGACCTCGCCCGCGCACCGCACCTACATAGTCAGCACATCCAGCAGAGAGCCAACAGTGATCCACCATTTCTAGGCAGAGATCCGCTTGATCGAGGCTGTTCGATATTCGCTATCGCAGACAGCCTGCAGCTGCTGGGCCTTGCCAGCAAAACCAATCCGCTCATGCGTTGGTTAGGCCGCTTCGAGGGGCTGGAGCAGTATCTGGAAGAGGAACTTGATCCAATCTTCTGCGTGCGCTCAATCCTGCTGCAGCTGGTTGCTGACCATCCCAAAATGCCGCATGTGCCCAAACCTCAGCAAGAGAAGAATTGGCACAGCTTCGTCATGCGAGTCGTAGCGCAGCCGTTCGTACAAACATGCGGGGACTGGGGCCGCGACGGCATCGCCTCACGCATCAAATGGAACCCGCTGCAGCAGAGTTTTATGGACTTTCTCGCGCTGGGCCAGCCTGGGGAGGAGCTGTCTATCTGGACACCCACCGATGGCAAGTCAGCGCGTGCCCAGCACTTCGCTCGAATCCTGCTCCAAGAGGAGTGCGCGTGAAGAGTATTGCTTCAAAGTTGCTTGCGATGGTGCCCTGGAGCAAGGCCAAGCCCGTGCAGTCTGCGCCTGCAGGCCCGCTGCCGCTGCCCGACGCGCCAGTAGCGACGGGCGCTCAACATCTGCCACTCAAGCCGGACGAGATCCACATCGCGGGCAGTGAGCCCGGATGGTTGCGCGTGCTCAATGCCCAGCAGCTGCTGGCCACGGTCCGCGCAGAGCGGGCTATCACCCAGATCTGGAGCCAGTCGCACCAGTCCCAGGCCATTTGGGAACGGGACCTGCTGCCGGCTATTCGGCGGTACGCCGAGTTCGTGCAACTCATGCCTGCCTCGGAAGCGCACCACCACGCCCACGCAGGCGGCCTGCTGTCACACACCATCGAAATGCTGCTCGCGGCCATGACCTGGCGCAATGCCCATCTGCTGCCAGGCGGAAGCCAGATCGAGGTCGTTGACGCCCAGCGCGACCAGTGGACCTATGTGGTGTTCTTCTGCGCTTTGCTGCATGACATCGCCAAGCCGATGACCGACCTGCGTATCGCGTGGCGTCCAGTCGGCGAGAACGATCCAATCCGTTGGGCACCTGCAGGCGGAAGCCTGTCTCAGATCGCAGGCCAGCGCACTGCCGAGTACCTGGTGGACTTTGCACCCAAGGGGCAGCGCGATTACAGCGCCCATGCCAAGCTGGCCCAGCTGCTGCTACCCCGCATTGCGCCAGAAAGTGCGCTGCGATTCCTGGCGCACACGCCCACAGCCTTGGATGCCCTGGAGCAATACCTCACCGGTCAGGACAAGGACAGTCTCGTTGCCAAGATCGTGAAGCGGGCCGACCAGCTTTCCACGCAACGCGCCTTGCAAAAAGGCTCCAAGGCCCGCTTCGCCACGGCCAAGGCCGTGCCTCTCATCGAGCTGCTGATGCAGTCTATGAGGACCATGCTCCAAGCTGGCACACAGCTTCCCCTGAACCGCAACGGTGCCGCAGGTTGGGTGTTCGAGGGGGCGATCTGGTTCGTGGCCAAGCGCCTCGCCGATACCGTGCGAGAGCACATCCAAGCAAACGAGCCCGATGAAAGCGTGCCAGGCTACGCAAAGAATGACCGGCTGTTCGATACCTGGCAGGACTACGGCGCGATCGAGCTCAACCCTGCCAGCGGCCAGGCAGTCTGGCATGTCACGGTGCACGGTTACGCCGAGGATGGGTCAGAGCAGGGGGGCTACATGCATGACTTTGCCATGCTCAAGTTCCCCCTGGCCAAGCTGTTCAACCACGAGAGCAAGTACCCGGCCGCGATGCGCGGGCGGCTGGAGATCCGCGACCGTCGCAAGGATGGAGCAGGGCAAGACGAGCACCAAGCTGCTGCAACGCTCAGTGCATCGGAATCTGCGGCAGCAATCGATGCCAATGCGCACCCAGCTGCGGCATCCTCAACCCAGCCAACCCAAGCTGCGCCAAAGCCTGCGAAGCAACGCCCCCAGGATGCGGCAGAAGCAAAAAAGCATGCCGCCATCATGCGGGAGCCTACTTTCACCAAGCCGCCGAATGCTGCGGCAAAGCCGAGGCCTGCGGCAACCACTGCGGCAGCAGCCAAGACCACTGCACAAGAAACCCCATCCCAAACTGCGGCAGTCTTGGCAGTTGGGGCGCCTACGGCGCCAGTGCAACAGACCCAAGCTGATACAGCCTACGAGGAGTTTGAAGCTGGGGCAGCATCGAGATCCGGCGTGCCCACACCATTGAAGCTGGACTACGACAGCCTCGACAACGGCGAAGCAGCGTATTTGCTGGGCGACAGCGAGGGCATCTACTTCCTCGATCCATCCGAATCTGCAACAGCATCCGACAGGCCTGGCAAAAAGAACATGCCGGCCAAGAATCCACAGCCGGCAGAGAAGGGCGCAGCGCCCTTGGAGCAACCATTCCAAGATGCCGCAGCGCTGCCACCACCAGTTGCGCCTCCTCAGCCCGCCACCTTGCACCAGCCGCCCCAAGCTGCCGCATCTACGGCCGCAAGGCCGCCTTCTGTCAAACCTGCAGCAACTCAACCACCGCCGCCAAGCACACCGAGCAAGCCCGCCCACGAGCTACGCCATGACCAGATGCCACGCTCTCAAAGCGTGAGTGCCGAGTTCAAGCGCATGGCCGCTGAGCTGGACGAGCTCGATGACCTGCCCGTACTCAAGGGACGCACCATCACTCCGAGTCCGCCGGCGGCGTCCGCAGCAACACCAGGTCCGGTACTCCTGCTACAGCCACTGCCTGAGATCGACTCCAACCCCGACAAGCCGCCGCCAGAGCCGAGCCCCCTGGCCTTGGCTTTCATGCAGTGGGTCCAAATGGGCCTGGTCAGCCGCGAGCTCAAGTTCAATGAGACCGGCGCAGCGATTCACTTTGTGGAGGAGGGCATGGCCCTGGTGTCGCCCAAGATCTTCAAGGAGTACGCACGCCATGGCGACCGTGAGGACGGCCATGAGGATCTCACCGTCGACGAGCTGAGCACCAAGACCCAGCGGGAGGTCATCAAGTGTGGCTGGCACCTGCCAGCCGCAAACCGCACAAACATCGTCCGCTATGAGATCCACAGCCGCGGCACGGTGGTGGCCCATCAGTCCTGCGTTGTTCTCACCAGCCCAGGCCGGTGGGTCCAACCCATCCCCCCCAGTAATCCCGCATTGAAGATGGTTTGATATGAAATCCACCTGCTCAACTGATTACGAGATTGGCGACAACACCGCGCCAGACAAGCGCCTAGAGCTATGGAAATCGCGTAGCTTCTGGTTTCGGCTGCGGCACCGATGGAACGTGCTCAGTGCTTTTGCCGAAGGAAGTTTGACCTGGCACCACGCGAAACTCGGCCTCAAATACCCGGATCAGGTCATGTGGCTGCAGCGCTGGCCACCAGGCAATGGATTGATGCCGGTCTGCCCAGCCGTCATTGCCGAGCTTGAGCACATCGATCGCACCATGATGGACTCCGACCAGCCCACGCCACGGGCCACTGTTTTTTCACTCCACAGCATCGGCCACGATCGTACCCAGTGCAGGAACTGCGGCGGATCTGGCGGGGCCTTGCCCACGCAATGCCCAGGTCGCCCCATGACTAATGACGAGAGGCAGGCCGTCCTGGAGGGGCTACTCGATTACGTCGATGGCCAATGGCTTGGACAAGTCATCAAGCAAGCCCCAAAGCCGCTTGCCGGAACCTGCAAACTGGAGCCTAAACTGGCTGCCGAAACCTGCAAACTAGAGCCAAAAACGTCTGCCGAAACCTGCAAACTGGATTTGCCGTTTCCTGCACTCTATATACAAGGGTCTTCTATACAAAGAACTACTACTACGTCTCCAAGCGTCGTAGCGCTCGAAGTGGCACCAGCTCGCGAGGCGGAAGTCTTCTCGGAAAACGACTGGGCAGCGAAGTGCGCAGCCTTGTCGGATGCTGCCAACCAAGGCTGTGGCCAGGTGTACGAGACCTACGAGCTACGCGTGGGGGCCAGCATTGACCTGGCGCTGCTGCAGGTGCCCGAGCTGCAGCTCGATCGCGCTATCGAGATCGCTGTTCAACACGGCTACACAACGCCTGCTCAACGTGCGAAGACCGTGCAGATGCTGCGTGACGATGGTTCTTGCAGACATGGGTTCGATCCACACACGTGTCCAGTTGGATGTGGAGACGTCGACAATGTGAACGATTCAATGGTGGACTCAGACTGGATGCCGTGCGGCTCCTGCGGGGGCTCGGAACGGGTCCAGTGCTTGCGACTTTGTAGCAGCGGACGCAGCGCCGATGCCGGAAAAAGATGACAGGTCAAACAAAAATGTTTGACAGTTGGCAGCGAAGTCCTTAGAGTCCGAACCGTGCGTCAACGGGAGCTATTTGTAACTCTCGCGGAATTGGTTAAGAGGAAGAGGTAAAAACGTAGTCCCATGGGTCTACTGAAAGCCGCAAAAACTGGAGCTTTAACGCTCCTATTTTTAGAGCATTTCTACTAGACACGATGTATATTATGTTAAATATCTTGGCCGTCAGGCTCAGAGCCAAGCTGCTTAAACGTAGATCGCTCCAGTTTGTATAACGATAGCTCGAACGTCATGTGATGTTTCGTGCACCATCTCAAGCCAACCTCCCCCATCTCCACACGCTGCTCAACGACGTCCATGGCGATATCGACCAGATAGCCCGTCACCTTGGAATCAGCGCATCAACGCTCAGAAAGTACCGTGCCCAAGGGCAAGCGCCACGCTCCGTGATGCTTGCCCTTTTTTGGGAGTCCACCTGGGGCCGCATGACAGCCGACGCCGTTACGTTCAATCACGCTGCAGCACACGCAGCACTGGCCGAAAGCCTAAAAGCGCCTCATGGCGCAAATCGAGCTGCTAGAGGCCAAACTAGCCCAGACCGAGGGCCACGCTGCCAA
This sequence comes from Comamonas thiooxydans, assembly GCF_002157685.2. Lineage (NCBI taxonomy): Bacteria > Pseudomonadati > Pseudomonadota > Betaproteobacteria > Burkholderiales > Comamonadaceae > Comamonas > Comamonas thiooxydans. Next base: position 2,808,921 of record NZ_AP026738.1, on the reverse strand, counting down.
TGCTCCGATATTCCGAGTTGGCTAAAAACGCGGTGGCATCTCGCCGTAGATTTCCATGAACCTTTTATGCGCCGCTGCATGGGCATTTGCGCATGTCAGCGTCATCTGATCTGCCTGACATGCAGGAGATGGCCTGTAGATCTGACTCCATGCCGCCCGCATATCGGCCTCATGTCGTTGCCTTTGAGCCGCATCTGTCGCTCGCTGACCTTCTCTAGCTGCTCTCTCACTTTCAGCAGCCTCACGACGCTGACGCTCTTCTTCAGCTTGCTTTCGTGACAACTCAGCTCTCTGTTTCGCCTGCTTCTGCATTTCAGCTGTAGCTTGACGAAGCGAGTATTCGACTTCCCAAGCCATGTACTTGGTGTATGCCAATGCGGCCAGCAGTCCACCGATGAAAACGCCCAGTGCAATCTTGAAAACGTCAGTCAGAAAACCACTATCCGATTGCTCAGCCATATAACGAGCCATTTCTACACCCTCCTGTAAGGGAGTGTATCCAAGCGCTGCAGCGGCTTCGCCGGTTTGTATTTCAGGACACGGAGCGAAGGCCCGATATTTGCCAGAAGCGCGCCACGCGAGCCAGCTCCATGTAACTGCGGAAGGTGCCACGTGCAGCCAGTTCGATGTAACTGGCAATGCCTGATCAACGGTTGACATCAGGGGCGCGGCCTCCGATACCCCCTACCGTTGCATCAAATCGCGACGCGCGACCTTCAACAAGGTGCGCACCTCAAGACGGACGGCGGAGAGACTCCCCGTGCGCAGAAAAAGGCCACATGCGCTGATGAGGTCGCGGACGAATGATCGGCAAACGGTTTTTATAGGGCAATCAAATATGAAAGCTTGTTGCCTTTGTTGTTCTCGGCTCCTAGCTTGTGTGGAACTTGAAGTGATTCTCCTTTCATCCTTCTAGGTGCTACTACTGTGGGCTTTTTTTGAAATTTAATTTCATAATTTTGATTTATGGCTCAGATGCACCTGTGTCTAGCCTTGCTGCAGCTCATAGCGCCGACTCCCATTTCAGAAAGACTCCATGAATCGTCTCAAAGTCACCCAGCTACGTAGCAACTTCCCTCGCGGCTCCTATCTTTGGTCGGTGCGCAACGCGCACTGGCGTGCTCTAGGGATACCCGAGGAGGATTGCGAAAAGCCGAAGATCGCCATAGTCAACAGCAGCTCGGAGCTCGCTGCCTGCTTCAGCCATCTGGACCAAGTCGCTGCGGTCATCAAGCAGGCCATACGCGAAGCGGGCGCCGTGCCCTTCGAAATACGCACGGCAGCACCCAGCGACTTCATCACCGGCGCGGGCGCTCGGGGCGCCTACATGCTGGCCGCACGAGACCTGGTTACCAATGACATTGAGGTGGCCATTGAAGGTGCACAACTCGACGGTATGGTGTGCCTGACCTCCTGTGACAAAACGGTGCCTGGCCAGCTCATGGCGGCCGCGCGGCTCAATATTCCGACGCTTATGGTTCCCTGCGGCTACCAAGCCAGCGGCGAGTACCAAGGCAGGCATACCGACATTGAGGATGTATTCATCGGCGCCATGCATGCAGTCACAGGAAACATGCCAGTACAGGAGTTGGTATGTATGAGTCGCGAGGCCATACGCTCGCCGGGCGTCTGCTCTGGCCTGGGCACGGCCAATTCCATGCACATCGTCTGCGAGGCACTAGGCATGGCCCTGCCTGGCAGCGCTCCAGTGGCTGCACTGAGCGCCAAGATGATGGACGATGTGCGCGCCGCAGGATCGCGCATCGTGCAAATGGTCTGGGATGATCTGCGCCCGCGCGAGATCCTGAATGAGCAGGCTTTCGAGAATGCCGCCAAGGCCGTGCTGGCCGTGGGGGGCTCAGTCAATTGCATCAAGCATCTGCAGGCTGTGGCCCGTGAAGCGCAGAGCCATGTCGACATCTATGCCATGTTCGAGCGTTTCCAGCATCAGGTGCCCGTGCTGGCAGCTCTTCGTCCCGTGGGCGAGCGCCTGATTGAGGAGTTCGAAGCTGCTGGTGCGGCACGTGGCCTGCTGGCGCAACTGCGCCCTCTGTTACGACTCGATGCTCTGACCGTAACCGGCCACACGCTTGAGCACAATTTGCAGGGGGTTGTAGTCGCCGACGAGGAGGTCATACGCCCTCTGGCCCGCCCTGTCGCCACCTTACCCGCCATCACCATGCTGCGCGGCAATCTCTGCCCGGACACAGGCATTGTCAAAACCGGAATTCACGAACGCAAGTCGCGTCGCTTCACCGGCCCGGCCATCTGCTTCGAAACTTCGGACGCCGCTGTGGCAGCCCTGAAGAACGGCAGCATACGCGCCGGCCATGTGGTGGTGATGCGTGGCGCAGGCGTCAAGGGCGGGCCTGGCATGGGCGGCGGTGCTTCGCGCGTGGTCTTCGGCATCGATGGAGCGGGACTGGGCGAGCATGTCGCGCTGCTGACAGACGGCCATCTGTCCGGCCTGGTGTGCAAGGGTCTGGTCGTGGCCGAGGTTTCTCCCGAAGCTGCAACCGGAGGTCCCCTCGCCCTGGTGGAGGACGGCGACACCATCACCGTGGACCTGGACAGCCTGCGCTGCGACCTGCATGTGGACGACGCCGAGATGGCCGCCCGCCGTGCACGCTGGCAGCCGGCTGCGCCCTTGTTCGACGGCGGCTGGCTCAGACTCTACCGCAGCAATGTGGCACCGGTCACTCAGGGCGCAGTGCTCGCCGCCCAGGACAAATAGGTAGTCAGTGCCGGGCACGTGGCGTCCACGCCGCGAACTCCGACCCCGGCCCGGCCTCACAGGGCAGCGGGTGCGATCTTGGAAAGCGCCGCCTGCCACCTGCCCCTCTTTCGAATCCGCTCACAAAAAAAGGAAGGCCATGGAGACAAGACCAGAACTGAATCCCGTCCGCGAATCGGGCGAATATCTGCTGCGCAGAACACTGCTGCAATGGCTAGGCGGCGCGACAGCCGCTGCCTGCGGTTCGGCCTGGGGCCAGCCCTCCGCAGCGTTTCCATCACGGCCGCTGCGCATGGTCGTTGGCTTTGCGCCCGGTGGCGCGGCAGACGCCTTAGCGCGCATCATCGCCCAGGGACTGTCCTCCGAGTTACGCCAGCAGGTGATCGTAGACAACAAGCCTGGTGCCGAAGGCATACTCGCAGCGCAGGCACTCCTGGCCGCGCCAGCCGATGGACACACGCTGATGCTGGGCACCAATACCGCTATGGTGTCCGTGCCCTTGCTCAAACCTTCTGCGCCATATGATCCGTTCAAGCAATTCACGCCGATCAGCACGGCCGGGCAGTTCTCCATGTTCCTGCTGGTCCCGTCCAGCTTTGCGGCCCACAATATCAAGGAATTCCTCGCCGAGATAAGCCGCAAGCCGGGTCAATACAACTCTGCCTCAAGCAACAGTGCATCGGAGTTGGCCATGCTCCAGTTGCTGGGCAAAGAGCGCCAAGTGACCAATGTGCGCTACAAGGGCGATGTTCCCGCCATGACCGATCTGGTGGGAGGACAGATACAGATGCTGTTCACCACCGGCACCACGGCCCCAGGCTTTGTCAAGGATGGACGCGCCCGCGCGCTGCTGGCCCTGCAGAACGAGCGCAGCGTGCTGCTGCCAGAGGTTCCCACTGCGCGCGAGGCCGGGCTCGGAGCGCTGACCATTCTTCCCTGGGCGGGCTTCTTCGGACCGGCCCGCATGCCGACTGCCGTCACCGACAGCCTGTCACAGGCTTTGCAGAAAGTGCTGCAGCAGCCCGCTATCAAGCAACAGCTTGCCCAGCAAGGCTTTGACGGTTACGGCATGGCGCCAGAACGCTTCATGGCATTTTTCCGCAGCCAGTACGACACCTTCGACAAAATGGTGCGCGAATTCAATGTGAAGTTCGAGTGAGGTACCGGGCAGGCCCGCGGACAGCCATATTGCCGTCTCGCGGACCGCCCTTCACGCGCTCAGTCCAGCTTGACACCGGCCTGCTTGATCACCTGTGACCAGCGGAGCATTTCCTTTCGGATCAGGTCATTGAACTCCCTGGGCGTTGAGCCCACCGGGGTCAGACCGGCCTCGGCCATGCGCCGCTTCATCTCGGGTGTGGCAAGAATGCGGGCAATCTCGGAACTGATCCTGTCCACCACGGGTGCCGGCGTGGCAGCAGGAGCAACCAAGCCGAACAGGCTTTCCACCGAAAAGCCGGCCAGGGTTTCGTTGGCGGCGGCCAGATCGGGGGCGATCGGTGAGCGCCCGGGACCGATGACTGCGATGGCCTTCATGCGTCCCGACCGGATGTGGGGCAGTGACGAGAACAAGGGGTCGAATATCAGGTCCACGCGCCCGCCGAACACGTCCTGGTAGGCCCCTCCATTTCCCTTGTAGGGCGTGTGCAGCATGTCGATCCCTGCCGTGAGTTTGAGCAGCTCGGCCGCCAGGTGCATGGAACTGCCGGCGCCCGGCGAAGCGTAGCTGAGTTTGCCCGGTTGCTGGCGCGCATAGTCGATCAGCTGCTTGAGATTTGCGACCGGCAGGTCAGCCCTGGCCGAAATCGCAATTGGAGAAGTCGCCAGCAGGCTCACTCCAGTGAGGTCCCGCGTGGTATCGAACGGCATCTGTGGACGTAGTCCGGGATTGATGACATGCGAAGTGACCACCATTCCCAACGTATGTCCATCGGGCGCTGACTTGGCGACGAAGTCCGTGCCCATCACCGTTCCGGCTCCGGGCTTGTAAACCACCAGAATGGGCTGACCCAACGCTTGCTGCAGGGGCTTTTCCAGCAAGCGCGCCAGCAGATCCACGGCACCACCCGGTGCATTAGGCACGATGAGTGTGATAGGTTTGCTGGGAAACGCTGCAGCGGCTTGTACTGCGGAAGGCGCGGCAAACGCGGCAAGCGCGGCAAGCGCGCTGCCAATGGCCGCTAGCAAGTGACGACGTGGCATTGTCATGATGTTGACCCTGTATGAATCCGTTAGCGGAAGCCGGCACCGCCGCCTCCGCTTGGGCGTCGCATTCATGCGACGCCCTTACGAATGGAGTTTGTGGTTAGAACATGTGGCGCAGGCCTATTTCAAGGCCTGAGGAGTTGCGGCCGGCCAATGGCGAACGTCCGCCGCTGACGGCATAGCTGGCCTGCCCGCGGTTGCGGATATGAGCATAGGTGCCATACAGCGCCGTGCGCTTGGACAGATCGTGCACGTAACCGATACCAACTTGACGAGCATCGTTGGTGCTGCGGGCCGAACCATCCGTATTGAGCAAGCCCCCAGAGCTGCCGTCATTCAGCATGGCATAGCTCAGGCGCACCTTGCCCTGCGTGGAAACGGGGATGTGCGCGCCCAACTCATAGCTGCGCTTTCGAACCTTGCCGCCTGACAAATCCACGTCCACTTGGTTGTATAGGGCAAACAACTTGGCAACGCCGAGGTTGTAGCTGGCACCAATATTGGCATGGATGTAGTCACCGATAGTTGCAGTACGCGCGTAGCGGGTGCGGCTGATGCCTGCGGCCACATCTAGCGTACCCTGGGCATATCCCAGGCGGCCGCCAGCAAAGTTGCCGTCGTTCTTCTGTGGCGAGCCGGAGCCGTTCTCACCAAAACCCACCATGGCCATGCCGTACCAACCGCCCAGATCCTTGGGTAGCCAGTAGCTGACGGCATTGCTCACCACGGTGGTGGTGTAGAGCGATCCGCTGCCCACCGCCGCGAAAGTCAGATTGCCGGCTCTGGCCACCCCATTCTGGTTGAAGGGGTCGAAATAGATATTGTTCCAGTGCGTGGGCGCGAAGTCGTGCCCAAGTCGCACTTCGCCCATGGGGCCGGCAAGGCTCACATAGGACTGGCGGTCGAAGGTCAGGCTGGTGGTCGACTGAGCGCCGCTAGCTTGGTTGTTGGTATTGCTGGCGCGGCCCGTTCCGGTATCTGGGTTGAGACTGCCTTCGAGCACGAAGCCCGCACTCCAGCCGCTGCCCAGGTCCTCGCGCCCCCGAAAGCCCAGGCGGCTCGTGGCGTAGCCGCCGTTGGAGACACCAGTCACGCTGCCTACGCCGCCTGCACTGGTGCGCTGCAGCCCGACATCCATGATGCCATACAGTGTGACGCTGCTGCTTTGTGCCTCAGCCAATTGCGGCAGTGCACCGGCGCAGGCCAGCGCACACGCCCATTTCCATGATCCGTTCTTCATATGCCTCCTCCAGGTTCCAAAAATCCGCCGTGATGGCTGGATGTGCCACGGGTGTGGCTGTTGCAGTCCCGCTGAAAGCCGGCAAGGGCCTGGCAACGGTCCTGATACGCTTGCAATGCCCCTACCCTCACGGCACACCAGGCCATGCGGCAGCCCGACCCGCTGCCTGAGGCGGGCCTGAGTAGTGCATGGCTTGAAATAGAGAGGTTGCGTCCGGTTGCGCCCTGAGCAGACCTTGGGGCTCAGGTGGGAAACCTACTGCTTGGGAATACCGGCTTGTTTGATGAGACTGCCCCAGCGCTCATAGCTGTCGCGTACCATGGAAGCAAGATGCTCAGGTGTAGAGCTTTCTGCGGTGTAGGCTCCGTTACGGTAGAACTCCTGCACCTTGCCGTCGGCAATGGCCTTGACGAGTGCGGAATTCAAAGCCTTGACAATTTCAGGAGGCAGCTTGGCTGGGCCGAACCAACCGAGCCAACTGGTCAGATCCATGTTCTTGAGGCCTTGTTCGGCCAGGGTTGGCACGCCAGGGAGCAGCGCCGTGCGCTGCGGCGCCGCCACGCCTATGATGCGCACCTTGCCGGTGGCCGCGTTCTGCAATGCCGCTGGAGCCGCATCGAAGGCCATCTGCACACGGCCGGTCATGAGATCTGCCGCCATGTCCGCACCGCCGCGGTAGGGAATGTGCACCAGGTCCAGCCCTTGCTGCTGGGCGAACACCTGGCCGAACACATGGGCGGAAGTGCCCGTGCCAAATGATGCGTAGCTGATTCCACCCGGTTGGCCCTTGGCGTAGCTCACCAGTTCCTTCACGCTATGCACGGGCAGGGCAGCGTTGACCACAAGCACCAACGGCCCTGCCCCACCCAGCGACAGCGGCGTGAAGTCCTTCTGCGGATCGTAGGTGGCAGCCTTCATGGTGTGCGGGTTCTGCGCGAACGTGGATGAGGCTGCGTAGAACAGGGTGTAGCCGTTGGGTGCGGCCTTGATCACCTCCTGTGCGGCCACCAACGTTCCGGCACCTGGGCGGTTGTCGACAACCACGGTGGCGCCGAGGATCTCCCCCAACTTCTGGGCCACCACTCGGGCCTGGCCGTCAACGCCCCCCCCTGGAGAGAAAGGCACAACTACCCGTATAGGACGCTGAGCTTCGGGGAAGGCAGGGGCTGCGGCCAGGCTGCCACAGCCTAAAGCCATGGTCAGGGCGGTCAGGGAAAAAGCGCGTCTGTTCCAGAGTTTCATTTTTTGTCTCCTTGTCTTTGTTCTGGGGATGCTGCATGGCTCGTCAAGATCGAGGGGCATGCATCATCCCTGCGTGTCGTGGCACGCATTCATCGGTAATGGATTGGAATCGGGGCCTGGCCGGTGCAGCCTAATGACTGTCTTGCCCGTTCGCCCCGGTCGTCTGCGGCCCAGTGCCGGGCCTGGCGGCTATGGGGCTGTCGGCTGCTCTTGCGCTCGCCTGAGCAACTGCACGATGCCCTTGTCCGCATCCACGCGAACCCAGTCACCGGTGCGCAGCACCGTAAGCGGGTCGGCATCGAAGTCGGTCATTGCTGGCGCTCGTGTGACCACAGCCCCCAGAGCGATCTTGGTGCTCATCTCCGTGAACAGCATGGCCGCCGGAGCCACGCCCATGGAGCGCGTCAGATGAAAGGCATTCGACCAGCCCGACGAGCCCTTGGCGCCGGGAAACACCAGCACCTTGCCCGCAAAGCTCTGCCCCCTCAGCGGGTGCCGGGTTTCCACGATCGTGCCGGTGCGTGAATCGATGCCACCCCAACCTGAGATATGGGCTTCGGTGCACAGCACCTCTCCCTCCACGCAGCCTCCCACCACCTTGCGCCCGCGTAGGACCTGCTGATCCATGGTGTCCACCGTCGTCATGCGTAAGCCCCCTTCCACTGGCCCGTGCATGCGGCATCGATGCATTCGGCCGTTGTTCCAAACCATGCTTGCACGCCCAGGATGGCGGGCAGGTAATGCGCCTGCTTGGCCGAGTCCAGCGCCACGACCTTGGTGCCCTGAGGCGTGGCCCGGCTCATGGCCGAGCAGCTGTCGGACATGAGCGCGCCGCCCGCCTCCTCGATGATGCGGGTGTAGCCGTTTTGGTCGGCCAGCGCCTTGATGGCCCTCGGCGTGAAGATCCACAGTGCGCTGTTGTCATGCACCTTGCGCCCTTTCAGCAGCATGGCGGCTTCCCATATCTGCTCTATCGTGTAGTGGGGGCATCCCAGCATCACATAGTCCACATGGCTGTCGCGGGCCGTGTGATTGAGTTTTTCATAGGCCTGGCGGCGTTCTGCCTCGCCATAGCGCAGTACGTGCCGCGCCGACCTGCCGCCCAGAGCCTGCTCCAGCGTGTTGGCCTCGGGTGTCGTGCCCACCAAGTGATACATCTCCACACCTCCCGAAGAAGCTGCGGCAGCACCGAAATGCTTGAGCCGGGCCAGGTCGGGCGTTGACCTCAGGCCGCTGACCACGGGAACGCTTTCCTGCACCAGCTCGCCGATGTGATAGCCCAGCAAGCCCCAGTCGGCCGTGGTTTCCACGGGTACCTCAAGCTGGATGTGGTGGGTGGCCAATCGATGCTGGTCAAGATGAAAGCCCCAGTAAGGGATTTTTCCGGTCAGCGAAGCAGCTCCAGTGCTTTCACGCCCTTCGGTGTTCGTGCGCGCGCCCAACACCGAGTTGCAATAGACGACCGCCGAGGACTCCATCCAGGCACAGTGCTCACCGCGCGTGGGAATGTTGCCGACCTGGTAGGGCGTGCAGGTGTTGAGCAGTTGTATGCCGTGCTCTGCCGTATAGCGCTCCCCCTGCTTGTAGAAGTGGATGATTTCCTCGCTCAGTCCCATGCGCTGCGGCTGTTGCGGATCGAAGCCCAGTTGAAGATGGCTAGTGAAGGCCTTGACGGGCGGAATGCTGACCACGTCGTCGCTGTCGAGGTTGAACTCGGAAAACACTGCATCCATCCCGCCTTTTTGCCGCGCATAGTCCCTCATGAAAGGCGTGGAGGCACTGACGGTGCCACAGACATTGCGTGTATCCACCAGACGTTCCGCGCCCAGTGCTTCACCGTAGCGCACCAGCAAATCCATGGCACGCTGCACTGCTGGGCCGTCATGGCCGTCGTACATGGCTTTCTCTTGGTCGGTCAATCTCATGGGGTCCTTCTTTGTAATGATTGGGACAGGGGCAAGCCGCCTCCGATGTCCTGGGCAATGCTGGCTGCCGTGGCCAGCAGCGGCTTTGCCACCTCGCCGTGCAGCTTTTCGGCATTGAAAGCAAAGGCCGGACCTCCGCAGTTCAATGCCATCACTTCCCCGTTCGGGCCCTGTATGGGCGTGGCCAGGGAGCCAATCTCACGGTGCCACTCGCCGAAAGAGCCCGCGTAGCCGCACCGGCCGGCTTCGGCTAGTGCGCTGTCCAACCCCGGCAGCAGGCGCGGCCATTCGGAACCGCGCGACAGATGCAGGGTCTCGATCAGCTGCGCACGCTCACGTTCGTCGACGCCGGCCAGATAGGCTCGGCCCAGTGCCGAATTGGGCAGCGGCACCCGCGAACCCACATCCAGCGTGCTGGAGATCATCGACATGCGCGGTCGGCTGACCTCGATGAGCACCATCTCCAGACCATCACGCACCGCCAGCAGCACGGTTCCTCCCGTAAGGTCTGCCAACGTCTGCATATGGGGCCGGGCACGCGCACGCACGTCCAGTCCCGAGAGAAAGGCCTGAGCCATTGAAACCACTCCAGCCGCCAGTTCAAAGCTCTCAGTGGCGGCGTTCTGACGTAGCAGACCCAGCGAAACCAGTGTGGCTGCCAAGCGCGTGACCGTGGGCTTGGGTATGCCGGTGCGCTCCGACAACTCGGTGTTGCTGAGCACTCTGTCCGTACGGCTGAAGCAGCGCAGCACGGCAATTCCGCGCTCCAGGGCACTGACCGTATCGCCCTTGCTCAAGGCGGTCTGGCCCAGGTCACCGGCATGCATGGAAGAGGAGGCTTTGGAAGGTCGGCTCATGTGTACTCGTAGATAGTCAATTGAAGATGCACAGTGTGGCAGTTCCCGGCCCCGACGTAGCGAGGACCTGGCATTGCGGCTCTCCGCGATGGCGTCCATTCCTCGCATGCCGAAGCCTGTCACATTCAGGCCAAGGCTGTGACGTCGGCTTGACCTACCCGCTCATGTGCGCCGGGTCTCAAGAACACGTTCTGGCGCAGCAGCGCTGTCTGCAGTTTCGCAATATCCACCTGACGCGGCTCCACCTGGGCGCTGACTGCCAATGCGGCAGCCGTTCCTGCAGCCTGTCCGGTCGTCCAGCATTGGGGAATTTCTCGCATGAAGCCGTGGGAGTTGGCATCGCAGGAAAGATGACGCCCAGCAACGAGCAAGCCATTGAGTGCCTGCGGCACCAGGGCACCATACGGGATGGATATGTTGGGAAACTTGGGCGAGACAGCCGGCGTGACACCCACCTCATCGGGCAGAGGCTGACCGGAATCCCATTGGCTGCGGAGCATCTTGCCGACCCCAACCAGGCGCCGTGTATGCCTTACGCCGATCTGAGGGGCGCTGGTCAGCATGTAGGCATGCTCAAACCCTGGCGCGTTGTTGCGGAAGAACTCCAGATGCGCGGCCATGAGTCGATGCGAGCGAATCTCCACCTCAGTGAGGTCATCCACATTCAAGGCCGAGTAACCCGACTGTCTCGGCCCCATGAAGAGGGCCACATCGTTTCGCCATGAGACAAACGGGCGCTCAAACAAGCCCACGCTCTCCCTGCCCCGGCGCATGAATTCCGTGAACTGTTCGGGCTGGCCCGCCTTGAACTCGATCCAACGCGCCATGTCCACACCGCCAAACAACCACGAGGTGTTCATGCAATGGTGCACATCGTTGGCTTCGATATCGGTTTCGAATTGCTGGCCCGCACGGGCGAACACATCTCCATCTCCCGTGCAGTCGACAACCACCCGAGCGCGTATTGCCATGCGCCCTTCCTTGCTCTCGAAGACCATTCCACGCACTGCTCCGTCCTGAACAATGGGCACCGAGCCCCAGCCGTGGAACAACAGGCGCACCTTGCTCTCCAGCACCATTTCTTGGCATGCCAGCTTCAGCCGCTCTGGATCGATGGTGGGAGACCAAGTGACGATTCCGTGATAAGCGGCCGTCCGCTGGGCCCAATAAGCAGCCCGGGTGGGATCCTGGATGCCCCACTCTTCCGGCATTGGTCCGGCGATGGCATCAGATGGCAGACGCCCCAGAACATCCTCCGCAAAGCCGCGGATGGTTGGAACCCCTGCCCAGTCAGTCATGCGGTCTATCCAGATCACGAGTCCGCCCGTGGACAAGCCTCCCAGATGGTTGTAGCGCTCCAGCAGCGTGACGCGTGCGCCCTGACGCGCAGCGGATACGGCCGCTGCCGTTCCCGCAGGACCTCCTCCGACAACCAAGACATCGCAATCGTGGTGTACCGGAATGCTTCTGCCTGGCTCTTCGTAGCACTGGGCAGACCGCTGCCCCACATAGCTGCGCTCGCTTTCAAAGATGTCCGAGGAAAGAATACGCTCATCCGAGCGCTCAATGGTCTTCATATGCCGTGCCCCTTGTTGATTTGATTATTTTGAAATTGAATTCCAAAATAATCAATACGCATTTGCATGACCAAGGGTTTGCACGGAAGGCCGGACCGTCAAGGCTTTGTTGCTCTGCGACAGGCACGATAGTCTTCCAAAGCCCGAAGGAGCTGAGCCTCCTCAGGTATGACGCTCGCCAGACTCGAGATGAGCAAGGCTCCACTGAATCGGACCGGGTCAAGTAGACACCTTCGAGCCTCAATCTGAGGCCTTATAGGAGGAGCCATGAAGTCCAACCAACCTTATCCCGAAGAATTCAAGATCGAGGTGCTCAAGCAGATCACCGAGCGAAGCCACAAGGTGGCCGAGGTGTCCGCTCGAATCAGCTCAGCCATCTTTGTAGCCATCTTTGAGTGGGGCCGTATGACATAGGAATCAGCTATCCAGATCCCGCGAGATTGCTCTGAAACAGATCACGGGCTTTAAGGGCAGCGTTGTACTGTTTCCTGTTGGTGGCTCGGTAGTGGGGCTTGATGGACTGGTTCAGGCGACAAGGCTACAACTTGCCGTGCGTAGATTTGTGCAACAACGCCATGCAACTCAGAACCTGCTGGCAAAATAGTGACCATGCGATTCCTCCACACGATGTTGCGCGTTGGCAATCTCCAGCGCTCTATTGACTTCTACACCAACGTCATCGGCATGCAACTGCTGCGCACCTCCGAGAACACCGAGTACAAGTACTCGTTGGCCTTTCTCGGCTTTGAAGGCGGCAACCCGGGTCAGGCGGAGATCGAGTTGACCTACAACTGGGGCACTGAGAGCTACGACATGGGTACGGCTTACGGTCATATTGCTCTGGGTGTGCCCGATGCCTATGCCGCCTGCGAGAAGATCAAGGCCGCTGGCGGCAATGTGACCCGCGAAGCAGGCCCCGTCAAAGGCGGCAGCACCGTGATTGCTTTTGTGACGGACCCCGACGGCTACAAAATTGAGCTGATCCAACGCAAGGACGATCTGGGCACCGGCACCGGTCTGCGTTGATTCTTCCTCTCCGGATTCCTGGAACGAGCGGCACCTGGTTGCCGCTTTTTTCATGCCTGAACGGGCTACCTATCGTCCAAACAGGGGTTTTCAGGCATAGGCCGGTACTCAAGACTCAGTACTCCAACACGAATCAGGAGACAGGCAATGAGTGACTCGGTTCTGGAGCAACTCCAGCAGCGTTTGCAGCATCTTGAAGATATTCAGTCGATACAGGCCTTGAAGGCTCGGTACTTGCGAGCCTGCGATCAGAAGCAGCCGAACGCCATGCGTGAGTGCTTTGTGGAGCATGGTGCGGTCATCGAAGCCGATGGTTTCCCGGCTTTTACGGATCGAGAAGAATGGGTTGAAACCTTCACCAGGCTGGCGGTTGCCAACCCGTCCATCCAGGACATGCACCACGGCCACAACCCTCAGATCCGCTTTACGGGAGCTGATAGTGCGAACGGCTTGTGGGATCTGGAGTTCTGCCAGATCAATGTCAAGGAACGCACCATCGTCAATCTCTCAGGTCAGTACAGCGATGAGTACGAGCGCATCAACGGGTGCTGGCAGATCCGTTCCATGCGCTTTGCGCGGGGATCGTTTGTCATGCGCCAAGTCGATGCGGGCGGCATTGAAAGAGTCATTGCCCTGGGCAAGCCTCCGGTAGCTGGATTCATTGAAAACAACTGATCCTTGCTCTGCAGTAAACAGCAAAAAGCAAAAAGCCCGATACAGCGAATGCCATATCGGGCTTTTTGCAAGAGAACTGGGTTTATCAGTCGGCCAGAATCACTTCCACACGGCGAGCTTCGGCATTGGAGCCGTCGGCCTGAGATTGCTCGGGCTTCTTCAGCTCGACCTTGTTTTCTGCCACGCCCAGTGCCACCAGAGCGGCCTGGACGGCTTGCGCACGTTGCTTGGCCAGCTCCGCGTTGATTTCAGCACTGCCGGTTGCATCATGGAAGCCGGAAATCACAGCGCGCTTGCCTTCAGCCACGCCCTTGACCACATCGCTCAGCGCTTCGTTGGCGCCAGCGGCCACTTCCGCCTTGCCCGAGACAAAGTAGAACTTGACCACACCGTTTTCCACGATCACGCGGGCAGCCTCTTCAACCACTACCACAGGCACGTTGGTCGCGCTGGGTGCGGACGCTGCGGCTTCAGCCTTGGGAGCATGGGAAATGCCGCGCTTGTAGACGACGGTGCCAACGACGGTGGAGACAACCAGAGCGATCAGGGCAAACAGAAAACCCAGGGCAAAGCGTTGCTGGCTATCGTCGTCAGAGCTGTTGAAGGACATGAATGAAATCTCCGTATTTGCGGGTGATTATGAAAGTACGAAACCTGTATTTATGACACTTGCTTCCTGACTGCATGCTTCAGGCTGACAAAGCGACAAAACCACGCATTCTAGAGGTTTGCCGTGAAACGCCTTAACGACTGCCTTCACGGCAATCGCAAAAAAGATTCAAATCTCAGCCGCTTCACAGTGGGAAAGCGTTGCTTTTACGCCTTCGTGCGTGCACAGGTGCACCGACGGCGCGCCCGCGCGTTATATATCAAAGTCAATTCAGCTCTGAATCCGGTTTGAGGAGTTTCCATGTCCGCCCTGCCTTTGTTGAATCATTCCATGCGTGATGCTGACCAGATGCTGGAGCGGGCTCTGGTGCAGTGGGGAGGTGACGAGGATTTGTGGATTTTTGGTTATGGCTCCCTGATCTGGCGCCCTGAATTTGACTTCAGCGAACGCCGTTCGGCCCATGTACATGGCTGGCATCGTGCTCTGAAAATGTGGAGCACCATCAACCGTGGCACGCCCCAGGTGCCAGGCCTGGTGTTTGGCATGCTCTCGGGCGGCAGCTGCCAGGGCATGGCCTTCCGTATTCCGCGCAACCAAGGCGATACCGTGATGCGCAAGCTCTGGTTGCGTGAGATGCCCAATGCCGTCTATGACCCGCGCTGGCTGCCTTGCCGCACCCCGCACGGAGCCGTGAAGGCCCTCGCATTCACGCTCTCACGCCAAAGCCCGCACCATACCGGCGAGCTGGCGCCGGATGAATACCGGCGCATCTTTTCTGAGGCCCAGGGCATATACGGCACAACGCTGGACTACGCCCAAGCCACTTTTGACGAGCTGCAACGGCTGGGCATCGACGACAAGGCGCTCAAGCGCCTGCTGGCCTATGCGGACTTCCAGCAAGCCAGGTGCTCAGCTGTTGCTGCTATTTGAAACGTAGCTAACATCGCTCTACTGTATTGGGATACAAGCTTGAAATTCCGGCGATCCGGGGCACAATGGCCTTTTGATTTCGGAAAGACCGCCATGCTCCCTAACCGTGTTGCCGCCCTCTTTTCGCGCCCAGCCTGGACAGGTCTGGCGCTTGTCGCAAGTCTGGCCGTGACGGCTTGCTCCACAACCAGCAACACGGCCGCACCCTCTTCTTCGGAGACGATCCCTGCTGCAACTCTCAGCAAAGGCGTGCAATCGATTGCACGTCTGGAAGCCACCAAGGGCAGCCAGGTAACGGGCACGGTCCAGTTCTTCCCGCAGCCGGACGGCAGCGTTCGAGTACAAGGCCGCGTGGAAGGGCTGGCGCCGAATAGCGAGCATGGCTTTCACGTCCATGAAAAAGGCGACTGCTCCAGCGGCGACGGCTTGAGCGCCGGCGGCCACTTCAATCCTGGACAACAGGCGCATGGCAAATTCGGCGACACCAAGGCCCATCACATCGGTGACCTGCCCAGCCTTGACGCCGATACCCAGGGCGTGGCGACTATCGATTTTGTGAGCAAGGAGTTCAAACTGGACAGAGGCGGCAACGGCATTCTGGGTCGATCGTTGATCGTGCACAACGATCCGGATGACTATACGACCCAGCCTACCGGCAATTCAGGCGCGCGCCTGGCTTGCGCCGTGATCGAGCGCGGCGCGTAAAGCCGTCGCTCTCGCATGGAAAGAGCCGCGATTGCGCGCCAGCAAGACAAGGTCTGATGGTCGACCAAGCCTTGACCGAGGCACAGCGACAAACCTAGGCGAGCTCGGCAAAGTCAATGGTTGTCGAGTCCTAGCTCCTCCTTCAGGGGCTTTTTGACGACCGTGAATTGCGGTCATGCCAGATCCTGCGCGCTTCCTCCAAGGCCTGCACGGTGTCCACATCGAGCACGCAGCCTATGTCATCGCAGTCCCAGCATTGCAGACGCTGATTCTCCGCCGCATTGCGCACGATGGAGGCCGCGCCCTGATCGCCGCTCAACAGGGCGAGTGCCTGAGCTGCTGCTCGGCTGAAAGCCACGGGATGACCCTTCCGTCCCTGGTAGAAGGGTTGAATCACATGCAGCTCACAGCTATCCAGCCGCGTTAGCTGCCAGGCCAACTCGTGTAGCGTGGCAGCCTGAACCAAAGGCAAATCTGCTGGCAGGATCAGCCAGCCATTGGCGCCGGCTGTGGCCTTGACGGCCGCAGCAATGCTGTCGCCCATGCCGGGATGAGGTCCGCACTCCAGATGCCAGGGAAGGCCGGAGGCCTGCACTGCCTCCAGAGTAGTTTGCAGAACGGTTTGCGGGCCCAGCATGGCCTGGAGCTTGTGGCTGGAGCCGCCCGATGCGAGAAATCGCTCTCCCCTGCCCGCAGCGAGAACCAGCACACAAGGCCGGTCCGGATCAACCATGGGAGCGGGCAAAACTTCTTGATTCATATTGCTGCCGAGCATAACGCCGGCTTTGGCTGCGCGGCACAATGTGAACATGAGCAGCCTATCTTCATCCATTGCCGATCTGCGCAAAAGCTATGAACGCGCAGAGCTGAGCGAATCCGCTTCCAACCAGAATCCCCTGCAGCAGTTCGACCAATGGCTGCAGGAAGCCGTGAGAGCCCAGGTACCCGAGCCTAATGCCATGACTGTGGCGACCGTGAGCGGCGACCTGCGACCCAGCACGCGCATCGTGCTGATCAAAGGCTATGACGAGCGTGGCATTGTCTGGTACACCAATTACGACAGCCGAAAGGGCCAGCAACTGGCGGGCAATCCATTTGCTGCCTTGCAATTTCACTGGGTAGAGCTGGAGCGTGTGGTGCGCATCGAAGGCCGTGTGGAAAAAGTCAGCGCCGAGGAAAGCGATGCCTACTTTGCCAGCCGCCCGCTGGACTCCAGGATTGGTGCCTGGGCCAGTCCACAAAGCCAGGTCATCAGTGGCCGCGGCGTGCTGGTGACCAATGCCGCCAAATACAGCGCGCAGTTTTTGCTCAATCCTCCCCGGCCTCCCCACTGGGGCGGTTTTCGTCTGGTGCCCGAGCGCTGGGAATTCTGGCAGGGACGCAAGAGCCGGCTTCATGACCGCCTGAGCTACCGCCAGGAAGGCCAGCACTGGATTCGTGAACGACTGGCTCCCTGAGTTTTGATGGATCCGTCATTGAAATGGGAGGGCGCAGCGACGGAAAGCGCCCTCTTCGCTGATCACTTTTGGCTTGTGGTTAAGTGAATGAATTTATGTCGGTGGTGATAGATAATTCATGTAAGTTACATTAATATTGCCATATGCAAGACAAAAACAATCCGGATCAGCAGTCTCCAGATCCATCCGCACTGCCAACTGGAAACCAGCTGTTTCGCGACTGGCTCGAGCATGAGGGCAGCAAGAGCTGGGATGCGCTGGACACCTCTCCAGACGGCAACTATGAAAAGGTCTGGCAGGCCTGGTTGATGCATCTGTCCGGACAGGCTGCTATTGCAGGCAAGGAGCGCCCTGCCCGCAGGCCGCGTTCTTCAAAGTCCTGGTATCAGGCAACCGAGTTGGATGTGCAGAGCTTCCTGCAGATACGCGACGGACAACGGGCGCACCACCACCCCGAACGCAAGATCAGTCCGGTCACCCGCCGCCGCTACTGGCGGCTGCTGGAGCGCATCTATGACCATGCGATGGAGCATGGCTGGATCGGCTCCAACCCCGCAACCGGTCTTGAGCCGGCCGAACGCCCGCCCTCCGAAGACGGCAAAGGCCATTGCCTGCCCCCCCTGCTCTGGCAATCGCTGCCAAGGCATTTTCCCAGCGCAGACGGCTACCAGGACGCACGCGACCGCGCCATTGTGCTGTTGCTCTACGAGATGGCTCTGGCCCCAGAGGAAGTGCGCTGTCTGCTTTGGAAGAATCTGCATTCAAGCGCCGATCAGGTCTGGGTTGGGTGCTCGGAAAGCATTGCGAATGGCGAGTCGCCCCTGCCCCGCTACCTGAAGATAGAAGGCGGCAGAAATGCTCAGCAACGGCTGCTTGAGCTGCCCGACTCCGTGGCCCAGGCCTTACAAAGCTGGAGAAGATTCAGCGCCGCACAGCGCGGGCCGTCTGTGATTGACGGCAACCATATCGTCTTCTATTCGCGCCGTGGCGGCGAATTGTCGGTACGCATGCTGTTCCATGTGGCCTCGCAGATCATTCAGCGCGCCCATCAGGCCCAGCCCGAGAACAGCCAGAAATTTCCGCTGCAGCGCGTGGGGCCGCAGGTCTTGCGCAACACGGCCATCGTGCAATGGCTGCGTGCCGGCGTGCCCGAATCGGAAGTGATTGCCAGGATAGGCGTGGACAGCACTCGTTCCCTGCGCCATCTGCAGCACTATCTATAGCCATGGCTCCAGCCCAGAGCAAACCTGGGCTGGATGCCATTTAGCTCACAAAGAGCTGCTTCAGAAGTCCATTCTCAGACCGACCACCAGATTGCGACCCGTCAACGGGGCTGCACTCTTGATGAACGAGGTTGCAGCGTAGGCCAGACGGTTGGTGAGATTCTGGCCCTTGACATAGAACTGCCACTGGTTGCCACCACTCTTCCAGAGGTAGCTGGCGCCCAGGTTCAGCATGCCGTAGCCCGGCGTCTGGGTTTCGTACTGGGCCGTGCGGTTCTGGCGCAGCACCTGGGTCCATTCAGCCATGGTGTCCCAGCCAGCCAGACGTGCATTCACACGCAAGCCGGCACGCAAAGCCGGAATGCGGGGCAGCGCAGAGCCGTCTTCCAGACGCGCACGCACGCCGTCGCCAAACACACTCAGGCTCAACTCGCGGCTCAGCCGCTGGCTCAGCTGAGCCTCCCAGCCTGTAAAGCGCGCATTGCCCTGGGTGTATTGCAGCAGCTGCAGCCCTTCGTGGGCATCCAGCGTGGCACCGTAGATATAGCCTTTGATGCGGTAGTGATATGCGTTGAGCTTCCAGGTCGTATCACCGGCCGTCTTGGCCAGGCCCAGGTCCAGCGCCTGCGAGCGCTCGCGAGACAGATTGGGATTGCCGATCTCGTAGGTTGCCGTGGCCATGTGCAGGCCGTTGGCAAACAACTCTTCGGCCGTGGGCATGCGGCTGCCGCTGGTGAACGAGGCCGATGCGCTGTAGCCGGGCTGGAACTTCCAGACCGTGCCCAGCGACGCCGAAGTGGCGCTGTGGCTGCGACGTTCGTTGCTCAGCTCGGCTTCCACGCGCTGGCGGTCGTGGCGCAAGGCCCCCTGAAAACTCCAATCCTGCCAGCGGTATTCCTCCAGCAGATAGAGGCTGTGGCGCTGGGTATCCGTGGGCTGCACATAAGCCTCTTCGCCCGTGGCGCTGAAGCGGCGCTTGAGGGTCTGCAGACCCAGCGTGCCACGCCAGCCGGCGATGGGCTCATGCTCCATTTCCAGGCGCAGGTCATGGGCCTTGTTTCTGAACTGGGTGGCCACGCTGCCGTCCTCGATCTCGTCGTGACGGTAATTGGTCAGGCCGCCGCGCAGACGCAGCGCGGCAATACCGGCGGTGGGCTTGCGCCATTCACCACGCAGATCCCAGCGCTCACTGGTCAGGTCGACCACAGGCACACTGCCGCTTTCCTCGTGATCATGGTCGTGGTCATGCCCGTCGTGGGAGCCGCAATGCAGGTGATCGCCATGTGCGTGGCAGCCTTCGAAGCTGTGCTGATGGCCGGGCAAGCCGTACTTGGCCTGCTGCCGCGTGTAGGCCAGACCCAGATAACCCTGATTGCCCACCCAGGACAGACCCACGCTGCCCGTGTTGCCGCGGCTGAAGCTGCCCGGAACCTTGCTCTGGCCCCAGCCGCTGCCCACGCGATAGTCTCCCGCGTTGCGCGCCACGCCTTCGGCATGCAGCACCAGCTGGCCGTTATCGTTCTTCAGCGGTGTGGCCGTGGTCAGGGAGAACGCGCCTGCAGACATGCCTGCAGCCGTGCCGGCCTGCACCTCGGCCGAACCTTCCAGGCCCTTCTCGGGCGCCTGGGTCGGAATCTTGCCATCCAGCACATTTACCACGCCTCCCATGGCGCCGGGGCTGTAAAGCAAGGCCGAAGGGCCACGCAGCACTTCGATCTGCCTGGCCAGCAAAGGCTCGGTGGTCACCGCATGGTCGGGGCTGACGGTCGAGGCGTCGAGCAGCTCCGAGCCATCGCTGAGCACGGAGACTCGCGCACCATCCATGCCGCGAATCACCGGCCGGCTGGCTCCCGCGCCGAAATGGCTGGCATTGATGCCGGGCTCGGCCGCCAGGGTCTCGCCCAGGGTTGCAGCGCGGCGCAGGCGCAGTTCCTCTTCGCCGAGCACCTGGACGGGCGTGGCCATATCGCCGGCGGCCATGCCGGTCGCCGACACCGTCACCTCAGCCAGGCTGGACTCCTGCTTGGCAGCATCCGACTGCGCAAAGGCCAGAGGGGAGCAGGCCAGCAGGCCCAGGCCTGTGCCCAGGGCCAGTCCGCGCCTTGCCGGCTGCAGCGCCTCGATGGCGCGGGCCAGAGCCGACTTGGGGGAGCGGCGCAAGGAATGGGCGGAAGAATTCGAAAAACGTTGAGACATCTCAGTTCCACAAACAACCGTGCGCACGCAGACGATCAAAGAAAGTACGCACGGATATTCAATAAAAACAGCCTGAATCGCTTATATATAAAGCGCTTATAGCTATCAATTATGAAGTTCTGGCCTGGGCAGCAAGCCATGCCGCAGCATGGCTCCTACCTAGACCAGGGAGCTGAGAGACAGAGGGGGTGCGCGTGCAGCCAGCGGTGCTGCAATAAAGACGGCTCTGGGCGCGGGAGCAAAAGGCCGGGGGATGAAACTGTCGGGTGGCGGCGCACTGAAAGCGAGCACGGCCACAGGCCCTGCATAGCCATGATTGGCCTGGTCCAGCAACTGGCATTCTGCCGGTCCATGACCGGCAAACAGTGCATGCACCCAGGACAGGTCCGAGGCGCAGCTGCTGCTGTCGGCCGGGCAATTTCCCACCACTTCGGCAGAGGCTGCCGATAGCGCGGGTGCCGCATGGCTGTGCACCGCATAGATCTTGCCCCCAGGCGCGCTGCCCAGATGAACGGCACGGTGCATCTGGCCCAGCGTCGGCCCCAGCACCATGGCCAGGGCCAGCAGGCCCATCAGCCAGCGCATCACCCAGATTTCGCGCAGGCACAGGCGACCGTCAGCAGGTGCTGATCGGCTGGGTCGGCGCAGATGGGAGTGAAGTGACACGTTATGGAGCTAGATCGGCTTCGGACGGTGCGAAATTGGCCAAGGGTTGCAGAGTGTATCTGCACTCCAGGCCATACGCTGAAAGACAGGCTTAATCCTTGAGCCAGCGTGAGAACGCTTTCTGAAATTTCTGCACCTTGGGGCCCACCACGAAAGCGCAGTACCCCTGGCCGGGGTGCTGCAGAAAATAGTCTTGGTGGTAGTCTTCGGCAGGCCAGTAGTTGGTCAGGGGCTCGATCTGGGTGACCACGGGCGCATCAAATGCTTTTTCGTTCTGCATTTCCTGCAGCAATGCCTGTGCCTCGGCCGTTTGCTGCGCATGGGTGGTGAAGATTGCGCTGCGGTACTGCGTGCCCACGTCGTTGCCCTGGCGGTTCAGCGTGGTCGGATCATGGGTGCCGAAGAAGATCAGCAGCACATCGCGCAGGCTGATGACCGCGGGGTCGAAGTCAAGTTTCACCACTTCGGCATGGCCGGTCTGTCCGGTACAGATATCGTCGTAGCTGGGATGATCCAGGTGACCATTGGCATAGCCGCTCTCCACATCGACAATGCCGCGCACACGGTCGAAGACGGCTTCGGTGCACCAGAAGCAACCTCCGCCCAGATAAATGGTTTCCGCTGCCATCACCGGCTCCTTGTTTTTAAGACGCGTCAAGCGTAGCTCAAATCAACTACCCATTTTCACCAATGACAGCGATTGCGGCCCCGCTATGCTGCAGGGCGCCCACTACACTGCTTGCTGCTTTGCAATACAAGCCGTGTCCGACGCACCTACCATGTGGCGCATAGAACAGAAAAACCTGCATCAGAGGGATACACACCATGAAGCGTTCCGGCCGCTGGGCCTTGAGTCTGGCCCTGATCGGCTTGCTGGTTGTCATAGGCTGGCGCGCAGTCGTCAATCTGCAGCATAAAAAACAGGCAGCGAACCATGCTGCGGTTCCGCAGGAACTGCCCATACAACTGGCTGCCCAGGAGGTTCTGACGGTCCAGCCCCTTCAGCTTGCTTTGAGCGTTCCGCTCAACGGAGTGGTTCAGGCGGTGAACTCGGCCGTGGTCAAGGCCTATGTCGCGGGCGAACTGCGCGGCCTGACCGTGCGCGAAGGCGATAGCGTTCGCAAGGGCCAGCAGTTGGCGCGCGTTGATGCTACGGAGGCCGAGGCACGCTGGCGCCAGACGCAGCAGCAGGCCGATGCTTCCAGAGCCCAGCTGGCGATTGCCCAGCGCAACCAGGACAACAATGCGGCCCTGGTGCAAAAAGGCTTTATCTCCACCACGGCGCTGCTGATCTCCCAGGCCAATCTGGATTCGGCCCGTGCCAATCTGGCCGCCGCCCAGGCCGCCGCCGATGCGGCCCGCAAGGCCGTCACGGATGCCGTCATCAACAGCCCCATGAGCGGTCAGATCGCCCAGCGCTTTGTCCAGAACGGCGAGCGCGTCGGTGTGGAAGCGCGCATTGTCGAAGTCGTCGATCCAGCCAAGCTGGAAATAATGGCCCAGCTCGCTCCCGCAGATTCGGTACAGGTCCAGGTCGGCCAGATGGCCGAGCTGCAAGTGCCAGGTGCCCCCCTGGACATGCAGGCCATCAGCGCCAAGGTGGTACGCATCAATCCCAGCGCCCAGACCGGCTCGCGCACCGTGGCGGCCTATCTGGCGGTACAAGAGGACGAGGTCGCCAAAAACAATAGCAGCCAGCGCCCACCCCATTTGCGCCCCGGCCTGTTCCTGCAAGGCAGCATACTGACCGGCATGGACAGCCAGCTGGCCGTGCCTCTGGCCGCCGTGCGCACCGACAAGCCCCAGCCCTATGTGCAAGTGCTGCAAGCCGGCAAGCCGGCCGTGGTCGCAGCCGCACCGGAGCCGGCCCAGGAGATGGCCGGCCGCACAGAGCTTCGAGTAATCCACAAGACCGTGGAACTGGGGCGCCAGTCCGCCCATGAAGGCGCAACCTGGGTGCAGATCCTCAAGGGCCTGAATGCGGGCGACCGGATACTGGCCGGCAGCACCGGCGGTCTGCGCGAAGGCACGCTGGTTGAAGCGTCGAGCCCGGCTCCGGCTGCTGCCCCCGGCGCCAAGGCAGCGGATGCAGATCGTCCCGGGAGCCCATAAATGTGGTTCACGCGCATCAGCCTCAAGAACCCGGTGCTGGCCACCATGCTCATGCTGGCCTTTGTGGTGCTGGGCGTTTTTTCCTACCAGCGGCTCAAGGTCGACCAGTTCCCGAACATCGAGTTTCCCGTGGTGGTGGTCACGGTCGAGTATCCAGGCGCCTCACCCGAGATCGTCGAGAGCGAGGTCACCAAGAAGATAGAGGAAGCCGTCAACTCGGTCGCCGGCATCAATGCCCTGACCTCACGCAGCTACGAAGGCACCAGCGTCGTCATCATCGAGTTCCAGCTGCATATAGACGGCCGCCGCGCTGCCGACGATGTGCGCGAGAAGGTCGCCTCGGTGCGCCCCACTCTGCGTGACGAGGTCAAGGAGCCGCGCGTCATCCGTTTCGACCCGGCCAGCACGGCTGTCTGGTCGCTGGCCGTGCTGCCAGACCCCCATGCCCTGCACGGCGAGACCGCCCCCGATGGCAAGAGCGTGACGCCGCCCGATGCGATTGCACTGACCAGCTGGGCCGACCAGGTGCTGAAAAAGCGGCTGGAGAACGTGCGCGGCGTGGGCGCAGTGAACATGGTGGGAGCCACCAAGCGCGAGATCAATGTCTATCTGGACCCGCAGGCGCTTGAGGCCTACTCCATCACCCCCGAGCAGGTTGCCCAGGCGGTGCGTGCCGAGAACCAGGATCTGCCAGTGGGGGCGATCCGCTCCAAGGCCCAGGAACGCGTGGTGCAGATCGATGCCCGCATTCAGCGCCCCGAGGAATTTGCCCGCATCATCGTGGCCCACCGCAACGGCGCCCCGATCCGCGTCGGCCAGTTGGCCCGCGTGCAGGACGATGCGCAGGAGCTGCAGACCCTGGCGCTGTACAACGGCAGCCGTACGCTGCTGATGTCCGTTCAAAAAGCCCAGGACGAGAACACCATCGAGGTGGTCGACGGCCTGAATGCAGCGATCAAGGCCATCGCCCCCGAGCTGCCGCCTGGCGTGCGCCTGCAGGCAATCGCCGACAACTCACGCGCCATCCGCGTGGGCGTGGACAACGTGCGCCAGACACTGATCGAGGGTGCCTTGCTCACGGTGCTCATCGTGTTTCTGTTCCTGAACTCCTGGCGCTCCACGGTGATCACGGGGCTGACACTGCCCATCGCGCTGATCGGCACTTTCCTCTTCATGTACTGGTTCGGCTTTTCCATCAATATGGTCACGCTGATGGCGCTCTCGCTGTGCGTGGGTCTGCTGATCGACGATGCCATCGTGGTGCGCGAGAACATCGTGCGCCATGTGCAGATGGGCAAGAACGCCTATCAGGCAGCCATGGAAGGCACGCAGGAGATCGGGCTGGCCGTGCTAGCCACCACGCTTTCCATCGTCGCCGTATTTCTGCCCATAGGCTTTATGGGGGGCATCATCGGGCAGTTCTTCCATGAGTTCGGTATCACCATCGTGGCAGCCGTGCTGATCTCCATGTTTGTCAGCTTCACGCTGGACCCCATGCTTTCCAGCGTCTGGCATGACCCGGCGATTCACGCCCATGGAGAGCATGGCCGCAAAAGCCTGTACGACCGCACGCTGGGACGCGTGACGGCCTGGGTGGAGCGCATGAGCGACCGGCTCTCGGACTTCTACCAGGGCATACTGCGCTGGTCGCTGGCCCACAAGCTGCTCACCCTGGCGCTGGCATTCATTATTTTCATAGCAAGCATCGCTCTTGTACCCTTGCTTGGCACCGAGTTTGTGCCCAAGGCGGACTTTTCGGAAACTTCGATCAGCTTCAACACCCCCGAAGGCTCCTCGATCGAAGCCACCGAAGCCAAGGCCAGACAGGTGACGGACGTATTGCGCGCCTTGCCCGAGGTGCGCTACACGCTGACCACCATCAACACCGGCGTTGCCAACGGCAAGAACTACGCCAACATCTATGTGCGCCTGGTTGACCGCCACCAGCGCAGCCGCAATGTGGACGAGATTTCGGCCTATCTGCGCCCCAGGCTGCAGGCGATTGCAGGCATCAAGCTCACCCATGTGGGTCTGCGCGAGGCTGTGGGCGGGCAAAAGCAGGTCGAGTTCTCGCTCATGGGCCCGGACCTGGACGAGCTGGCCCGCCTGAGCCAGATCGTGCAGGAGCGCATAGCCGATATTCCGGGCCTGGTCGATCTGGACTCCAGCCTCAAGCCCAACAAGCCCATGGTCAATATCGAGGTCCATCGCGATGCCGCGGCCGATCTGGGCCTGTCGATAGGCAATATGGCCGGCGCACTGCGCACCTGGGTGGCCGGCCAGACCGTGGGCAACTGGCGGGCCAGCGACGACCAGACCTATGACGTGAACGTGCGACTCGAGCCCGAGGCCCGCACCACGCCCCAGGACCTGGAGCGCCTGCCGTTTGCACTGGCGACCGGAGATGGCGGCATGCGCATCGTGCGCCTCAACCAGGTTGCCAGCGTGGTGGACAGCACCGGCCCCAGCCAGATCAACCGCCGCAATCTCAACCGCGAGGTCGCCATCAACGCCAATGTCTATCTGCGCAGCACGGGCGAGGTCACGGCCGATATCAAGCAGGCGCTGGCCACCATTCCCATGCCGCCCGGCTACAGTTACCAGTTCAGCGGCGCGGCCAAGAACATGGCCGAATCCTTTGGCTACGCTATTTCCGCGCTGATGCTGGCGATCATCTTCATCTACATGATTCTGGCCAGCCAGTTCAAGAGCTTTCTCCAGCCCCTGGCGCTCATGACCTCGCTGCCCCTGACACTGATAGGCGTGGTGCTGGCCCTGATGATGTTCGGCTCGGCCCTGTCCATGTTCTCCATCATCGGCGTGGTCATGCTCATGGGTCTGGTGACCAAGAATGCCATTTTGCTGGTGGACTTTGCCATCCGCGCCCGCGAACCCCGCACCGACGAGGCCAGCGGCCAGACCGCTCCGGGCCTGCCGCGCAACGAAGCGCTGCTGCTGGCCGCCCGCGTGCGCCTGCGCCCGATCCTGATGACCACGCTGGCCATGATCTTCGGCATGGTGCCGCTGGCCTTTGCGGTCACCGAGGGCTCCGAGCAACGCGCCCCCATGGGCCAGGCGGTGATCGGCGGCGTCATCACTTCCTCGCTGCTGACCCTGGTCGTGGTGCCCGTGGTGTACTGCTATCTTGATGATTTTGCCAATTGGATGCGCCGTAAATGGTCCGGCGTGCCCTCAAAAAGCGATGAGCCGCCGCACGAAGCCTCCGAGGCTCGTAGAATCGATGGTTTGTCCTGATAAGTCTTTCCCCGGAGATACCATGGCCCTGCCAATGAATGCCCAAGTGGACCCGCGCGATGTGCACGCGCAGGCTCGTTTCAACATGATCGAACAGCAAATCCGTCCCTGGAACGTGCTGGACGAGTCCGTGCTGGAGCTGATGGGCAAGGTCCACCGTGAAGACTATGTGTCGCCCGAATACGCGAACATGGCCTATATGGACATTGAAGTCCCCCTGAAGGGCACTGCCGAAGAAGCCGCCGCCAAAGGCTGGCACATGCTGGCCCCCAAGATCGAAGCGCGCATGCTGCAAGACGTGAAGATCAAGCCCACCGACCGCGTGCTCGAAATCGGCACCGGCTCCGGCTATATGGCAGCCCTGCTGGCTGCCCAGGCCAAGGAAGTCGTGACACTGGAGATCGACCCCGAACTGGCCGAAATGGCCCGTGAGAATCTGCTCAGCGCCGGCGTCAAGAATGTCGAAGTCAAACTGGCCAACGGTGCCACCGCTTCCCTGGCTCAGGGCGCGTTTGACGTGATCGTGCTCAGCGGCTCGGTGGCCCAGGTTCCCGACGCGCTGTATGCCCAGCTCAACGAAGGCGGCCGCATTGCCGCCATCGTCGGTCACATGCCCGTGATGCGCTTCACGCTGGTGACCAAGAACGGCAACAATTTCGAAGTCCAGCAACCCTGGGATACCGCTGCCACCCGCCTCGTGGGTTTTGAAGAGCCTTCGCGCTTCTCGTTCTAAACGCTTGCTGCGTTCGCCCTGCTTTCTGCGCTGCGACTCGGCGGTGCAGCGATCAGGGCCTGTCTTTCAGTGTCAGGGCTGGCCCGCAGATTCGTCGGCCAGCCGCCAGGAGTTTTTATGTTGACCCAGGTCTTGCCCGCCCAGTTCCAGCAATGGCTGGCTTCTCATGCCGCGAATGGCGTCAGGCCCGTGGTGCTGGATGTGCGCGAACCCTGGGAAGTCACCCTGGCCAGCATCCAGCCCGGCGAAGGCTTCGAGCTGCGCTGCATTCCCATGCACGACATCCCCGGCCGCCTGCAGGAGCTGGACCCCGACCACCCCATCGCCTGCCTGTGCCACCATGGCGCACGCAGCATGAGCGTGGCCGCATTTCTGGTCAACAACGGCTTTGAGGACGTCAGCAACGTCACCGGCGGCATTGACGCCTGGTCGCTCAGCGCCGATCCCAGCGTGCCCCGTTATTGAGACCGTCCGGCATCCCCGCCTCCTGCCTGTTGAGTTCCCCGTTGTGATCGAGACCGCCCAAACCTGACATCTATGACCAAGCTGCCCAGGCCCCTGCAAGCCCCCTCCGCCCACGCTCTGCGTGCCATTTCCTTGGGAGTTTTGCTGGCATGGGCCGGCGCTCAGACACAGGCGCAGACCTTGTCAGAGCTGGTGGCCCAGGCCCGCGGCTATGACGCTTCATGGCAGGCCCAGCAAGCCGATGCGAGAGCGGCTGCCAGCCGTGCCGATCAGGCCCTGTCCGGGCTGCTGCCCAACGTGGGTCTGTCGGCGGGTGCCAACCGCACCCATGTGGACATCCATACCTCCGTGCCCATACCCGGCATGGCCAGCAGCTTCAACAACACACAGCAGAACGTGCAGCTCAGCGCCCAGCAGCCGCTGTACCGTCCTGCCAACAAAATTGCCTACGAGCAGGGGCAGCGCGGCGTGGATGTGGCCCAGGCTCAGCTGGATGCAGCTGCACAGAACCTGATCGTGCGTGTGGCCCAGGCTTATTTCGATGTGCTGGCGGCCCAGGACAGCGTGCAGGTGGCCCAGTCGCAAAAGCAGGCCATCAGCACCCAGCTCGAAATGGCCAAGCGCAATTTCGAAGTCGGCACGGCCACCATCACCGATTCTCGCGAAGCCCAGTCCCGCTTCGATCTGGTCACGGCCCAGGAAATCGCTGCACAAAATGACCTGCAGGTCAAACGCGTGGCCCTGGATCAGCTCGTGGGCCGCGTCGGCATTCAGCCCACGCCGCTGGCTGCGCCGCTGACCCTACCCAGGGTGGAGCCCGACAATATGCAAGACTGGGTGGACAAGGCCCTGGCCGCCCAGCCCCAGTTACGCCAGGCTCAGCTGGCCCTGGACATCGCCAGGCTGGACACGCAGAAGGCCGAGGCCGGCCACAAGCCCACCGTAGACCTGCAGGCCGGTTATGTGGTCAACCGTTATCCCAACGGCTCCATGACTCCATCCATTCCGCTCAGCTATCGCACCAACGCTGCCCAGATCGGCGTGGTCATGAACATGCCGCTGTTTGCGGGTTTTGCGGTGCAGAACCGCATCCGGGAAACCGTGGCGCTGGAGGAAAAAGCCCGCGCCCAGCTCGACGATGCCCGCCGCAACGTGGAGCAGGCCACGCGTACCGCCTTCCTGGGCGTGCAGTCCGGCCAGGCTCAGGTCAAGGCGCTTGAAGCGGCTCTCGCCTCCAGCCAGAGTGCGCTGGAAGCCAACAAAATGGGTTATGAGGTCGGGGTGCGTATCAATATCGATGTGCTCAATGCCCAGAGTCAGGTCTACCAGACCGAGCGCGACCTGGCCAATGCGCGCTATCAGGTGCTGCTTGGGCAGCTCAAGCTGCGTCAGGCCACGGGAGTGCTCAGCGACGATGATCTGCGCATGATCGACGCACTGACACGCACACCCAGCATTGCCCCTGCTGCCGCAGCCAGGCCAGCCGTCACAAGCAGCATGGCTGCCGCAAAGCCCGCAGCCAGAACGTTCAAACGTTAAGACCGGTTGAGAAGCAGGCTTTCAGGGTTTAACGTCATATCGACCTCAAACCCTTATTCACAGTGCACTATACGCTCCTGATCAAGGAGCATTCATCAACACTTGGATCGCCTCGGCCGTGGCCGCGGCCGCACCGCGATTGCCCTGTACCATCTGCCGGCAGCTTTGTACGGCAGCCTGCAGACGATCCGGTCTGGCCACCAGGTCCAGAGCCTGGCCCAAGCCTGCTCCCATATCCTGCACGCCCAGGGCTGCGCCGGCTTGCAGCGCCTGCTCGGAGGCCTGGCTGAAATTGAAGGTATGCGGCCCCAGTATCACGGGACAATCACAGGCCAGCGCCTCGATCAGGTTCTGCCCGCCCAGCGGCGCAAAGCTCCCCCCCATCAGGGCTGCCGCTGCCAGGCCGTAATACAGGGGCATCTCGCCCAGCGAATCGCCAAGCCAGATCGCGCCGGACTGCACGGGAGGCATCTGCTCCCACTGGCTGCGCCGCGAAACAGCAAAGCCCGCTTTACCCAGCAAGTTCTCCACCTCGTCAAAACGCTGAGGATGACGCGGAACGACCAGCCATTGCACCGCCGCTGCAGCATCGCCCAGGGTCTTGAGCGCATCGATGAACATCGCTTCCTCGCCCTCGCGGCTGCTGGCAAACAGCAGCACGGGGCGCGCCAACGCTGCACGCCATTGCACGGCCCGGGCGATCTGGGCGGCATCGGGCAGCACATCGAATTTGAGATTGCCCAGCACCGCATCCACGTGGGCGCCTACATTGCGCAGGCGCTTGGCATCGGCCTCGGTCTGCGCCCAGACTGCAGCCAGTGCGCCGTATGCTGGGCGAGACAGGGGCCTGACTCTCAGAGCACCGGCTTCGGATTTCTCGTTGAGACGTGCATTGGCCAGGGCCAGAGGAATGCCCGTGTTGGCACAAGCCGCAATCAGATTCGGCCAGATCTCGGTTTCCATCAGCACGCCCACTGCAGGCTGGAACTGCGCGACAAAACGCCTGGTGGCGCCCAGGGAGTCCCAGGGCAGCCAGACCTGCACATCGCCCGGCTGCAACAGCTTTGCGCCCTCCTCTCGCCCGGTCGCAGTGCTGTGCGTCAGCAGCAGACGCATAGCCGGCATGCGCTCGCGCAAGGCCTTGATCAGAATGGCGGCAGCTCGGGTCTCGCCCAGCGACACCGAATGAATCCACACCCATCGGCCGCGTCCGTCGCGCCCCAGATCTGCAGGCTGGTAATGGCCGAAGCGTTCAGGCACGGCCACGCCGTAACCCGGCTCAGCCAGCGCTCTGCGACGCAGCTTGCGCCGCAGTAGCGGCTGCACCGCCCAGGCCAGCGCACTGAACAGCGCACGGGCAAAGCTCATGGGAGCCGGCTTGGCCATGCTTGAGCGCTGCTTCGGTCAGTGCGCGGAAGCGCCTACCTGAGCGTCAGGCTTGACGCGCTTGAGCAGAGCCAGCATCTGCGCTTCTATGCGCTGCAAGGCTTGCTGTGTATGGCCTTCAAAGCGCAGCACCAGCACCGGCGTGGTGTTGCTGGCGCGAATCAGGCCGAAGCCGTCGGCCCAGTCCACGCGCAGGCCGTCAATGGTGCTGACCCGGGCAGGTTCGGCAAACTCCGTGGCAGCGAGCGCCTGCAACTCGGCCGCCAGACGATGAGGCTCGCCTTCGGCACAGGCCACATTGAGTTCGGGCGTGGAAAAGCTGGTGGGCAATGCGTTGAGCACTGCGCTGGGGTCGGTTTCGCGGCTGACGATTTCGAGCAGACGGCAGCCGGCATAGGTGCCATCGTCAAAGCCGTACCAGCGCTCCTTGAAGAAGATATGGCCGCTCATCTCGCCTCCCAGCGGCGCACCCAGCTCCTTCATGCGAGCCTTGACCAGCGAATGGCCGGTCTTGTACATCACGGCCTTGCCGCCTGCAGCTTCGATCTCGGGGGCCAGACGCTGGGTGCACTTGACGTCGAACACGATGGAGCCGCCGGGCACGCGCGAGAGCACATCCTTGGCGAACAGCATCATCTGACGGTCGGGGAAGATGTTCTGGCCGTCCTTGGTCACAATGCCCAGGCGGTCGCCGTCACCGTCAAAGGCCAGACCCAGCTCGGCATCGCTGGTCTGCAGGGCCTGGATCACATCGCGCAGGTTCTCGGGCTTGCTGGGATCGGGATGATGATTGGGGAAGTTGCCGTCGACTTCAGAGAACAGCTCAATCACCTCGCAGCCCAGCTGACGGAAGATGGCGGGAGCCGATGCACCGGCCACGCCGTTGCCGCAATCCACCACAATCTTCATGGGCCGCGCCAGCTTCACATCGCCCACGATGCGGGCGGTGTAATCGGCCAGCACATCGGCCCGGCTGATCTGTCCGGCACCGGTAATCGTCCAGTCCTCGGTTTCCATGCGCACGCGCAGGGCCTGGATTTCCTCACCATAAATGGCGCGGCCTGCCAGCACCATCTTGAAGCCGTTGTAATCCTTGGGGTTGTGGCTGCCAGTGACCTGAATACCGCTGGTGCACAAGGTGGCAGCGGCAAAGTAC
This sequence comes from Comamonas thiooxydans, assembly GCF_002157685.2. Classification (NCBI taxonomy): domain Bacteria; kingdom Pseudomonadati; phylum Pseudomonadota; class Betaproteobacteria; order Burkholderiales; family Comamonadaceae; genus Comamonas; species Comamonas thiooxydans. Next base: position 2,777,007 of record NZ_AP026738.1, on the reverse strand, counting down.
AGCATGGGCGTGGTGGCCAGACCGATGTCGATCACGTTCACACCCACCTCGGTCAGGCCCTGCATCAATGCAGCCGACAGCGCGGGACCCGACAGACGGCCATCACGGCCCACCGCCACGGTTTTTTCACCGGCGACCAGCGCTGCCATGCCGAATGCGCGGCCGATACCGCGGGCGACTTCTTCAGTCAGTGTCGACGGCACGATGCCGCGAATGTCATAAGCCTTGAAGATGGAGGATGCAACTTGCACGACAGCTCTTTCTCGAAGTTTTTCAATTCCATAGCGCCAGGCAGCGGACTGCGCGGCGCGATCGGGCGATTTTAGGCTGCAAACAGCAAGGCCTGCGCCTTGATGGTCGCAGGCCTTGTATTCAAATGTCCCCCGAGCTGCTTCGCGCCTTCACTGAGGGGACGACTGACTTTGCTGCTGGGTGGCCCTTGCTTGGACTGTGGTGATTTTGAGAGCCATCACCACAGGCTACGGCTTGCTGAAGTTACAAGCGTTGCTGGACCTGAGCCAGGGCCGCCGGATCCTCCATGGTGCTCAGGTCACCGGGATCACGACCTTCGGCCACGGCCTGCAGGGCCCGGCGCAGCAGCTTGCCACTGCGCGTCTTGGGCAGAGCCGTGACGAAAATCACGCGAGAAGGACGCGCAACCGCACCCAGACGCGAATCGACCAGCTTCATCACATCGGCTTCGAGGGCCTTGCTGGAGACCTCATCTGCCACCAAGGCGGCATCGCGCACCACGGCAAAGGCCAGCGCAGCCTGGCCCTTGAGATTGTCGGCAACGCCGACCACGGCCACTTCGGCAATCTGGGCATGGGCAGAGATGCTCTCCTCGATCTCGCGCGTGCCCAGGCGATGGCCCGCCACATTGATCACGTCGTCGGTACGGCCGAGGATGAAGTAGTAGCCGTCCTCATCGCGGATGCCCCAGTCGAAGGTGCTGTAGATCAGCCGACCCGGAATGCTCTTCCAATAAGTGTTGACAAAGCGGTTGTCGTCGCGCCACACCGTCTGCATGCAACCGGGCGGCAGCGGACCTTCAATCGCCAGCACGCCCTTCTGATTCGCCTGAGTCAACTCCTCGCCGCTGGCGTCATCAATCAGCTTGACGTTGTAGCCGTAGACCGCCCGACCCGGACTGCCAAAACGCGTGGCCTGCTTTTCCACGCCGTTGCACAGCGTCATGATGGGCCAGCCGGTCTCGGTCTGCCAGTAGTTGTCGATGATGGGCTTGTTGATGGCCTGGCTGATCCAGGTCGCAGTGGGCTCGTCCAGCGGCTCGCCGGCCAGCCACAGGGCCTTGAGGCTGGAGATGTCGTAGCGCTTGAGGTAATCCGCATCATGCTTTTTGAGCACGCGAATCGCGGTCGGCGCCGAGAACATGTGCGTGACCTTGTATTTCTCGACAATGCTCCACCAGATGCCTGCATCAGGGTTGACCGGCAACCCCTCGTACATCACCGTAGCCATGCCCGCAATCAGCGGCGCATAGATGATGTAGCTATGACCCACGACCCAGCCTATGTCGCTGGTGCAGAAAAAGGTCTGCCCCGCCTGGGCATCGAAGATATGCGGCATGCTGGCCGCCAGTGCCACGGTATAGCCGCCCGTATCACGCTGCACGCCCTTGGGCTTGCCCGTGGTGCCGCTGGTGTAGAGGGTGTAGCTGGGATGGGTTGACTCCACCCAGACGCAATCCACCTGCGCATTCATGTGCCGGGCACGCAAGGCCGACCAGTCATGGTCGCGGCCCGCCTTCATGGGCATTTCGGCCAGTCCGCGGTTGACCATCAGCACGGCAGCGGGCTGGTGGCTGGATTGCCTGAGCGCTTCATCCAGCAAAGGCTTGTAAGCCACGACACGGCCGCCACGCGAGCCCGCGTCGGCGCTGATGATGACCTTGGGTTCGGCATCATCGATGCGCGACGCCAGTGCGCCCGAGGCAAAGCCGCCAAACACCACGGAGTGAATGGCGCCCAGACGCACGCAGGCCAGCATGGCAAAGCAAGCCTCGGCCACCATGGGCATATAGATCTGCACGCGGTCGCCTTTTTGCACACCCAGCGACTGCAGCACGGCGGCCATGCGATTGACCTCCGCATGCAGCTCGCGGTAGCTGTAGACCTTCTCGGTCTGCGTTTCGGTGGAAATGGCGATCAACGCGTTCTGATCGCCGCGCTCTGCCACATGGCGGTCAATGGCGTTATGGCAAAGATTCGTTGTGCCGCCCACAAACCATTTGGCGAACGGCGGGTTGCTGTAGTCGCAGATCTGCTGCGGCTTCTGCTGCCAATCGATCAGGCCGGCCTGCTCCGCCCAGAAGCCGTCGCGGTCATCAATGGAACGCTGATAAAAATCTTCGAAACGCGTGGTCATGAATATGTCTCCTTGACTCTCCGTCTTTTGCAGAGAGTTTTCTGAATTCATAATTATTCATAACGCGCTTGCCAAAAACTGACAGCACTTGACTACCGCACCAACGCCGCGTCAGGGCACAGGCCCAAGCACGTTCAGTTCCAGGGTCCTCCTTGAAGCCCTCTTCTCGGATATCGTGTCCGCCCAGCCACGGTGTATGCGTAGCGCTCCTGACTCCTCGGTGGACACCCCATGGAGACGGAGTGCCAAGCCGGGCAGCAACTCTTGAGGCCTGAGTGCCACCAGGCGAAAGTGTGACGGTCGACGCACAGCCCAAAGAAAAAGCGCCCGGAAGGCGCTTATTTCCTGAATGGCTGCCAGCAATTACTTGACCAGAGCCAGCATCTCCTTGAAGGCGGGGTCTTCGCAGGTGCGCAGCCACTCGAACATCACCATCTCGGTGGTCACCAGTTCGGCGCCAGCGCCCGCCAGACGGTCAAACGCCGCATCCCGGTTACGCTCGGTGCGCGAACCGCAGGCATCCGTCACCACCCACACATCGAACTCGTCTTCCAGCAGCTCCAGTGCCGTCTGCAACAGGCAGACATGGGTTTCGCAACCGGCAATCACCACCATATTGCGCTCGGGCGCCTGCTGCTGGGGCTTTTGCAGATGTTTGGGCAGGCTGCGCGCATTGCCGCCCTGCGGCTTGGCGGGAGGACGCAGCCATTCCCCCAGCCCCTCCGGCACGGCGCTGAAATACATTTTCTCCAGCGTCTTCTGGCACAAAGCCTTCAGCTCCGCATTATTGGCGCCAAGGCGCGAGGGGTTCTGCTCCGTTCCCCAGACAGGCACATCCAGCAGCTGCGCCATCTTGGCCAGCTTGACCGCATTGGCCAGCGCTTGCGCGCCTTCGTGAATGACGGGCATCAGCTTGTCCTGGTAGTCCACCAGAACCAGTTGCGACTCGGAAGCTTCTAACAACATGGCAAATCTTTCTTAAAACTGTGTCAAGCCGCTGCTAAAAAGCGCAGCGCTCGCGCAGGACAGACGCGCGGCGCGCTGACGAAGCGTGTCTCATCGGCTGCATTCGATGGCGCTATTGTCGCTGCAAGCGCATGCCGGGGCAGAAAGTCCGTCAATGCAACGCCTTTTTCGTGTCAATACCATGAATTGGTGCATTCCCGACCCGCATTCACCAGAATAGGGAAATTACGCACTTCAATACGCTGCAAATTTGAGAGCAGCTCACGCAATAAGCTTATGCCCGCAGCTCACTTGCTATGCTGCATCAAAAACCAAGAGAAAAAATTGGAAATAGAGCCCCCATCCTACAAATGAACGTGTTACCCTCACGCCCCATGTCCCGATGGCTTATTGCACTTCTATTTGTCGGCGTTACCTCAGCGCACGCGGCGCCTAGCGAGCAGCGTGACGACGACATGGCCCAGTTGCTGGTCAACCGCGGCCTCATCACCCAGTTGCGTGAAGCTCGACACTCCGTGGCCGAGAAGACGACTGATTTCGTGCGCGAAGCACGTCAGAACGTGGCCGAAAAAACCTCCGATCTGGTGGTGACGGCCATGGGCTTCCTTGGCGTTCCCTATCGCCTGGGCGGCACCAACGCAGAAACCGGCTTCGACTGCAGCGGTTTTGTGCGGGCCATCTACTCCCAGACCATGGGCAAGGTTTTGCCTCGCGTCTCTGCCGAACAGGCCAATGCCACTCAGCAGATTGACCGCAGCGACCTCAAGCCTGGTGATCTGGTGTTCTTCAACACCATGCGCCGCACATTCAGCCATGTGGGCATCTACGTGGGTGACGGCAAATTCATCCACGCACCGCGCACCGGTGCCAGCGTGCGCGTGGAAAGCATGCAGACCTCCTACTGGGCGCGCCGCTTCGACGGTGCCCGCCGCGTCGAAGGTGCTGACGCCTCGGCCACCACGGCTGCTGCCTACAGCGCCCTGGGTCCTCTTCAGCCCTGACCCTCCATCAGCGCCCGCAAGAAATGCCTGCTCTAAGCAGGCATTTCTGCTTTCTGTCCTAGCCGCCGCGCCCGTCTACTTTCATGAAAGCAACCCTCTCGCGCCGACATTCAGAATCGTCCGACAGAGTCGGGCTTTGGGCCCGCGTAGAGTGACTTTCGTCAAAGCACCAACAGGGAACAGAATATGTCCATCATCGGAACCATCATCGTCGGTCTTATCGTCGGCTTGATTGCGCGGGCCATCAAGCCCGGCAATGACAGCATGGGCTGGATCATGACGATTCTTCTCGGTATCGTCGGCTCGTTTGTAGCGACCTATCTGGGCTCGGCCATGGGCTGGTACCAGCCCGGGCAAACCGCAGGCTGGATCGCATCTGTCATTGGGGCCGTGATTCTTTTGTTTATTTATGGCATGGTGCGCGGTAAGGCCAACTGAATCTGAATTCCGACCAAAAGGGGCCGACAAGCCCCTTTTTCTATTTCCGTCATCTCCTTATCGAATATGTGGAAAAAAGACCCGAGCTTCAGAAACCTTAGTGCGACCAGAGCGGAGCGCAAAGACATTGCCCAAGCCGCTGAACGGGCCCGCAAACTACTGAGAAGACGGGCTCTCGTCAGCGCTGCCGCCAGTGCCATTCCCATACCCGGTCTGGACTGGGCTGCAGATGCCGCCCTGCTCGCACAGCTCTATCCACGCATCAACCAGGAGTTCGGGTTGACGCCAGAGCAACTCGACCAGCTCACGCCAGGAAAGCGCGAGCAAGTCCAGAAAGCCATCGCCATGGTCGGCTCCGTGCTGATCGGCAAGTTCATCACCCGCGACATGGTGCTGCGCCTTGGCAAAGCCATGGGTTTGCGCATGAGCACCAAGCAGGCCGCCAGATATGTGCCTCTGCTGGGTCAAATCGCAGCTGCATCCATAGGCTACGCGACTCTGCGCTATCTGGGCGAGCGCCATATTCAGGACTGTATGCGCGTGGTGGAAGAAGCCGAGTTGGACATTCCGGGCCGCTGGCTGGACACCCGAAATCTGCTGCAACGCAATAGCGATCTGGTGCGCAACTGGCAGCAGGATCGCGGCCCCTGGCAGCGCGACCGTGATGACTGAGACAGCAACCTCCTCGCCGACAATGCACCTATGAACGACAGCAGCCTCCAAGCCCATCGTTACTGGCTCATGAAGAACGAGCCCGACGAGTACTCCATCGACCATGCTCTGGCGTCCCCCGAGCAGACCATTGCCTGGAATGGCGTGCGCAATTACCAGGCACGCAATTTCATGCGTGACGATATGCAGGTGGGCGACGGTGTGCTGTACTGGCATTCCAGTTGCGCAGAACCTGGGATTTACGGCATTGCCCGCATTGCCGGTAATCTGCGCGTAGACCCTTCCCAGTTCGACCCTGCAGACCCCTACTACGACCCAAAGTCCCAGACAGACAAACCGCGCTGGCTTATGCTGGATGTGCAGGCGCTGAAAAAGATCCGCCCCCTGCTAATGCCGGAACTACGCGAGCAACCGCAACTGGCGCAGATGCGCGTGCTGCAAAAAGGCAATCGTCTCTCCATTACCCCGGTGACCGAAGCCGAATGGCAATGCATTCAGTCTCTGCGGCAAGGGAGTTGAGGCTGAGCATGTGCATGCTCTTCTAGTCATAGCAAGCTGCGCTGATACCGCCTTGAACTCAATGCGATTTTCATCATAAGCAACCTCTGGAGCAACAAAAGCCGATAATGCCGGCTTTTCGCTGTTGCCCGACCTGAGGCGCAGCGGAACCCAAGAACGGCGCCCTGCTTCGGGTGTGCCCAAACCATTGACAACACAGTGGCAACCACGCGGGGAATCATCTCTGCGGCGCGTTGCCACGCGCAGGCCGGTGCAAATTTTGCGTCGGCTCTCCTGTTCTTGTAGAAGATGACTGCACTGACTGATCGCCCTCCCTTGTCAGCCTCGACCACCTCCCCTGCTCGCCTGCAAAAGACTCTGCTGCTATGGCATGTGGTCATCATCGGCCTGGCCTATATCCAGCCGATGACATTGCTGGACACTTTCGGCATGGTCTCGCGCGATTCGCTGCAGCATGTGCCTTCCTCCTACTTCGTCGCCTTGCTGGCTGTGCTGCTGACCTCGCTGAGCTACGGCCACATGATCCGGCGCTACCCCTCCTCGGGTTCGGCCTATACCTATGCGCAAAAGGCCATTCACCCCAATGTGGGCTTCATGGTGGGCTGGTCGTCGTTGCTGGACTACCTGCTCTCGCCCATGGTCAATATCCTGCTGGCCAGGATCTATCTGGCATCCATGTTCCCCGAGGTCAACCACTGGGTCTGGATCGTCGGCCTGACCGCGCTGATGGTCTGTGTGAATCTGCGCGGCATTCGCTTTGTCGCCCATTTCAATGGCTTGATCGTCTTCTTCCAACTGCTCATCATCGCCATCTTCACCTGCATGGTCTGGCGCGATCTGCATGCAGGCCGCAATGCCCTGGGCGCGATTGCCGAACATGGCGGCCAGGGCCCGTGGACGCTGTCGCCCTTCTGGAGCGCCCAGGCCGAAATCGGCGCGCTGATTACGGGAGCCACCATTCTCTGCTTTTCGTTCACGGGGTTCGACTCGCTGAGCTCACTGGCCGAAGAAACTCACGACACCCGAAACACCCTGCCCAAGGCCATTTTTCTGACGGCGCTGATTTCCGGCCTGATCTTCATCGTGGCCACGTATTTTCTGCAGCTCTATTTCCCCGGCGACCCCGGTCAGTACTTCGAGGCCGTGGACGAAACCCAGCCCGAGATCCTCCATCTGGTGGGCGGCGCGCTGTTCAAGTCAGTGGTGCTGTCATTTGCCATCGTCACCGTCATGGCCTCGGGCATCGCGGCTCACGCTGGTGTATCTCGCCTGATGTATGTGATGGGCCGCGACGGCGTGATCCACCAGCGCTTCTTCGGCCACATCAGCCCCAAGTCCTTCACGCCGTCCTACAACATTGTGCTGGTGGGCGCGGTGGCGCTGACCGCTGGCTTTCTGAGCCTGGAATATGTGGTCGCCCTGATCAGCTTCGGCGCGCTGACGGCTTTCAGTTTTGTCAATCTGTCGGTGCTGGTCGAATATATGTGGCGCCAGGGCCGCTGGCACAGCCCGGGCGACCTGCTGCGCTATCTTGTCACCCCGGTGCTGGGCTTCATCAGCGTAGGCGCCATGTGGCTGGAGGTGGAGCCCAGCTCGCTGAGCTCGGGCCTCATCTGGGGCAGTATCGGCCTTGCCTATCTGGCCATCATCACCAGTGGCTTTCGCAAGACCCCGCCGCAGTACGACGACTCGGCAGACTGATCCGCTGGACTGCATTTTCGGGTTGCGTGGCGTATTTCCCACAGGGCGATCTCATAGAGCCCTCTAACATCCTTGGATCAGAGTCTGATCGACCGCCATAACAAGGAGTTTGAGATTGCGCTGGAGCACCCCGTTCATGCTGGCCTGGCGCCGTGCCAAGACCACTTTTCCATCGCGGGCCAGGCTGGCCCTGCGTGATGCGATTGCCGCTGCACTGGCCAGCATGCTGGCCTGGGTCATCGCCCAACAGCTTTGGGGCCATCCCAAGCCCGCCTTCGCCGTGGTCACCGCCGTGATCTGCCTCGCACCGGGACTGCCCAGCCATCTGAAACAGGCGCGCAGTCTACTCATAGGCTGCACACTGGGCATCGTGATCGGTGATCTGCTGTGGCAGTTGCCCGAGCAGCATCTGTTGCTGCGCATGAGTCTTGGCGCATTCCTCTCCATCCTGCTCGGCGCCATCATCGGCCCCGCGCCCGTGGTGCCGATTCAAGCCGGGGTCTCGGTGATTCTGGTGCTGGTGCTCGGCCCCAGCATGGCGGGCGGAGCCCGTCTGCTGGATGTCACGGTCGGTGCAGCGGTCGGACTTGTCTTCAGCCAGGTGTTGCTGACCTCCAACCCCATCAAGGATATGGGCCGGGCCGCCTCGATCTTTCTCAAGCAGCTTGCCAACGGTCTGGATCTGATTCTCAAGGCCTGTCAGCAGCAAAAAGCCGATGCCGCAGAAACCGCTCTCGGCCAGCTATCACTGGCCCATGAATCACTGGCTGCCCTGCGCGCCGCCGTAGGCCAGGCCCATTCCTCGCGCCGCTGGTCCCTGCGCGGACGGCTCAATGCAGAGAGGCTGGCCTTTGTCACCCGTCGCTATGACCGCCATGCCGTGCGCGTCTATGCCACGGCTCTGCTGCTGGCCGAAAGCCTGAATCGCGCCACCGCCCACACCGGGAAGCCACCACCTGCGGCAATGGCGGACTACTGCCGCTGGCTGACGCATGCCTGTCTGGATCTGGCCAACCAACCCACCGTGGTTGCCCTCAAGGCCGATGATCCTCTGGCGACCATGGATGACTGCCCTGCGCCACCGGCACCTGAGCCAGTGCAGCAGCCCGAATGGCAGCTGGTGCATGAGAACGCCCGGCAACTGGAGCACGCTTTGCGCGCCTTGATAGGCTCGCGTGATGCATGAAAACCGCATCAAAATACGCCAAATCGCTTACCGACAAAACGATCAACGCTCTCAAATAAGGAGCATCAGAGAGCACGCTTGTATACCCTGCGCCCTTCCTTGATGGTCTCCAGCACCTGCAGGCTGGCAAGCTGATGCGGCGGCACAGTCAGCGGGTTGTCCGACAGAACGGCCAGGTCGGCCAGCTTGCCGACCTCGATGGAGCCCTTGCGGTCTTCCTCGAAATGCTGGTAGGCCGACCAGATGGTCTGCGCCTTGAGCGCCACCCAGGGCGAGACGCGATGCTCGGGTCCCAGCACACGGCCCGAACGCGTCGTGCGATTCACCGTGGCATCGAGCACACGCATCGACGACGGCAGGGCCACAGGCGCGTCGTGATGAGACGTGAACACCATGCCCTCGCCCAGCACCCAGCCAGTCGGCGAGATGTTCTGCGCGCGTGGATCGCCGAGCACCGAATCATGGTGCCAGTCGCCCCAGTAGAAGGTATGCATGGGAAACAGCGACGGGAAGATGCCCAGCTCCTTGAGCTGGCTCACCTGGTCGCGCCGCAGCGTCTGGCCATGGATCAGCACCGGGCGCACGGCACGCGCCTGCTCCACGGGGCCGCTGGCACGCACAGCGGCGATGAACTGGTCGATCGCCGCATCGCCGTTGCCATGCACAAGAATCTGCCAGCCGTTGTGGATGGCCCTGGCCACCTGCTCGTTGGCCCTGGCATCACTGAGCACCCCATAGCCCCGATAACCGGGCTGCTGACCATCAGGCGGCACCAGATAGGGCTCGGTCAGCCAGGCTGTCTTGCCCTGGGGCGAGCCGTCGAGCGTGAGCTTGACGCCGCCAATGCGGAAGCGGTTGGTATAGCTGCGGCTGAACCTGAGATTGTTGGCCAGCGCGCCGTCCCCCAGCTGCAGGATGTCGGGATAGGACACCACGTCGATGACCAGCCGGCGCGACTCGGCAGCCGCCATGGCCGAGGCAATGGCTCCCGCATCGGAGCGTCCGTCCTGCACCGTGGTGTAGCCGAACTCCAGATAAAGCTGCTGGGCTTTTTCCAGCCAGTCCATGGATTGCTCAAGGGTGAGTTTGGGCATGATCCGGCCCAGGCTGTGGAAGAAGGCGTTCTCCTCCAGCACCCCGTTGGGCACCGGGCTGCCCGCACGGCGGCGGATCACGCCGCCCTCTGGATTGGGAGTGCCGGGGCCGATGCCGGCACGGGCCAAGGCCGCAGAATTGAGTGCACCGAAATGCCCTGACTGATGAATCACGGCAATCGGCAAATCACGCGAAACGGCATCAAGGTCGTCACGTGTGGGATGACGCCGCTCCTGGAGCTGGGAATCGTCATAGCCAAAACCCAGCACGATGCCCAGTTGCTTGACCTCGGGCGAGGTCTGGATGTACTCGCGCAGCGTCTGCTGCAAGTCGGCGATAGAGGCATTGCCGCCATCAGGCGGTGGCAGCAGATTGGCAGAAATGGCCTGCAGCCCCACGCCGCCGATATGGCTGTGCGGATCCACAAAGCCCGGAATCAGCGTGCGCCCCTGCAAGTCCACCATGCGCGTAGCGGGACCGCGCAAGGCCTCCAGCTCCGGCAGCGAGCCGATGGCGGTAATCACCCCGCCACTAACGGCCACGGCCTCCACCTGAGGCTGTGCGTCATTCATGGTGAGAATCGGGCCACCGTAATAGATCAGCTCGGCAGGCTTGACCACCGTCTTGGTACGACGCCAAGCACAGCCCGCGAGCCAGGGCGTTGATGACAATGCCGTCAGCGAAGCTGCGGTGGCGAGAAACTGGCGCTTTTGCATCATGAACCTCCACAAGACTGCAGCCTAACCGCAGTTCAGACTCTGATAATGCTCGAACTGGAACTCGATCCCTCTGCGCCAGCTCAAAACAACGCACCCAATCGAGCTACAGCACTTACCCACCAAGAACTGCACGCTCACAAATACAGAGCATCACTCCCAAATCTCAGGCTCTGAGGCTGCTCCAGCAACGGCCCACTCCCAGCGCCAGCAACCAGCCCAGCACGCACATGCTGCCCGTCACCATCCATGTGAACTGCCAGCCGCCCATCTGCATGGCCACGGCCGCCACCAGCGGCGGACCCGCAAACTGCCCCACGCAAGACCATTGCTGCATGAAACCCACGGTGGTTGACACCGTGGCCTGGCTGGGCGCCAGATGCATGGCCGTTGTGAACAAGGTCGCCGGTATCAGGCCTCCCGTCGCAGAGAACAGTGCCACGGCCACAAAGCGTAGCCACAGCGGCGCCAAAGGTTCGCCTCCGATCTGCACATAGGCCAGCAGCGCCATCAACCCCATCAGCACATAGCCAGTCTGCAGGCAGCGCCCAGGACTCCAGCCGCGGTGCAACAACCTGCCAGCGGCCACATTGCCCAGCATATTGCTGGCGGCGACCACGGCCGTCAGCAGGCCTGCCAGCTTGGCACTGAGTCCTGCTTCCGAATAAAGCGTGGGCAGAAAGCCGACAATGCCCATCCACTGACCCGAATACACCATAAAGCCCAGCGACACCAGCCAGGGACCGGGGCTGCGCAATGTGAGCGCCAGACGCGGACGCCATCCTTCATCGGCAGTGGCTGCCACCGCTGCTGTTGCAGCAGCATCCGCAGGCACCATGCGCCATACCGCATAGGCAGCCAAGGCGGAGGTACAACCCAGCGCAAGCCACCAGGTCTGCCAACTGGTCGCCTGCAGCACCCAAGGCCCAAGCAGCAAGCCCATGGCGCTGCCAATGGGCATATAAGAGCCCCACCAGCCCATTCGCGCCCCCAGTTCCGACGGCTTGACGCTGCGACGAATCAGCCCTGGAGCAGGCATGGCGACCAGCAAGAATCCCAGACCTTCCATAGCGCGCAGCGCCAGCAACCAGGCAAAGCCCGTGGCCGCAGCACCCACCATGCTGGACAGCGCCATCAGCAACAGTCCCATCAGCAAGCTGCGACGCAGACCCCATTTGTCGGCGCCCAGTCCGACCACCAGGCCCAGCACCATGCCGGCCACCTGAACGGTGGAGAGCAGAAATCCGGCCTGCACCAGGGACACGCCCAGCTGCTGCTGCAGCAAGGGCACGGCGGGCGGCAGCTTGCCCACATGCAGCGAGGCACTGACGCCCGCAGCGACGATGATCCATGAGGGGTTCAGACCCCGATTAGTCACAGGCTCCACCACGTTGTCTCTTTTTCTCAGCTAGGTGATATGTCAACTATCTAGCATATGACAAAACATGAGGCCGATCGACAAGCTGGCTCGCAAGCACTGTCAACGCAGGCAGCGCCTAGCCCGGGTCATGTAAGAACACGGCCGAGCATGATGGAGCCGGAACGCTCTGCAAATCCGGAGAACGTCAGGGTGCTGGCGACCGTGGTGGCGCAGGCGCCAGCAGCGCCACCTCGTCTAACACCCTCCTTGCTCAGAGAATGTCCAGCGGCTGCTTGGAGCGCGGCGGGGGCGAGGCCGCGTCGATCAGTGCCAACTCCTCCGCACTGAGCCTGAGTTTCAGTGCGCAAACGTTGTCTCGGATATGGTCTGCCGAGCCGCTCTCGGGAATTGGCAGCACATGGCCGCTGCGCAGCGCCCAGGCCAGAGCCACCACGCTGGCACTGACACCATGGCGAGCACCGATTTCGGCCAGCAAGCTTTGCTCGATCAGCTCACCATGTCCTAGCGGGCAATACGCCATCACGGTCACGCCGTTCTTCAAACACCAGGGCAGCAAGTCATATTCGATACCACGGCTGAAAACGTTGTAGAGCACCTGATTGACCACGCAGTTGCGTCCGCCCGGGACTTGCCACAGCTCCTGCATATCGTCGGTGTCGAAGTTGGAAACGCCCCAATGGCGAATCTTGCCCTGCGTCTTCAGGTCCTCGAACGTAGCTACCGTCTCGGCCAGCGGCGTATTGCCGCGCCAGTGCAGCAGATAGAGGTCGATACAGTCCACTCCCAGCTTATGGGCACTGGCCTCGAACGCGCGCATCACTCCCTTGTGGCTGGCATGCATGGGTAGCACCTTGCTGACCAGAAAAGGCCGGGGCCGGCTTGGCGGCAGGTCGCGCAGCACATCGCCAATCAGTTCCTCGGAAAGGCCGTCGCCATACATCTCGGCGGTGTCGATCACGCTCAGACCGAGTTGCAATCCGGTGAGCAAGGCCGCTTTCTCCTCGTCCCAGCCACGACGCCCCTGGCCAAGGTGCCAGCTGCCCATGCCCAGATTGGCATGCCCCTGCAAGAAAGATATGGCACTGTGCATATGATCGATCTCCATGAAAAATCCTTAAAACATGCTTTTTGTCCAATATTACTGACGCTTTGCGCCATCGATCCTGCTACTTTTGTCAGCTCAGTTTGAGCCGCGTTATGCTTCACCTGCGAATCAACGACAGATGATTCGAATGCGTATGCGAAATCAAGTTCGCTATTCCCAATAGCTTTCCTCAATATATTCATAACACGGGAGTTCATTGAATGTTCAAGTCCATCGCGGCCGCCGTTCTCGGCCTGTCAATTTCTCTGGGCATCTGGGCCAAGACAGAAGCCACTCAGGAGTTACCTCCTGAAATCAAGGCCCTGCATTGGCAAGAAAGCGGCAAGGGAGAAATCGCCGACAAGGCCAGCGTCAAGATTCCATCGGGCTATGCCTTTCTCGGCGAGGCCGACACCTCCAAGCTGTTGCAGGCATTTGGCAACCCCCCCAGCAGCGATCACTTTCTGATAGCCCCCAAATCGCTGGACTGGTTTGCCGTGTTCTCGTATGACGACACTGGTTACGTGAAGGACGACGAAAAGATCGATGCCGACGACCTGCTCAAATCCATGCAGTCAGGCGACAAGGCCGGCAACGAGCAACGCAAGAAGCTGGGTCTTGAAGCGCTGTACACCGATGGCTGGCAGGTTCCCCCACATTACGATACAGCCACCAAGCGACTGGAATGGGGTCTGCGTCTGCGCGGCGAGTCGGGCGAGAAGAATGTCAACTACACCTCGCGCATTCTGGGTCGCAGCGGCGTGATGACTGCTACCCTGGTCTCCGACACGGCCACACTGGCCCAGAACACCGATGAATTCAAGAAGGTACTCGCCGGCTTCGACTACAACAGCGGCCAGACCTATGCCGAGTTCAAGAACGGTGACAAGGTCGCCGCCATCGGCCTGGGTGCATTGGTGCTCGGCGGCGCTGCCGCAGTGGCCACAAAGAAAGGCCTGTGGGGTGCGATTGCAGGCTTTCTGGCTGCAGGCTGGAAGATCATTGCAGCCGCAGCGGTCGCGCTGTTCGCAGGCATAGGCAAATTGTTTGGCCGCAAGAAAGCCGCAGAATAAAACAGTCGGTCGGTCACGGCTTCACCCCCTGTAACCCTGCCCCGCGCATCGCTAAGATCGCGGGGTTTGTCTTGTCTCGAAAGCCGTCTTGTACTTCACGATCTCCACGCAGCTGCAGGTAGTTCTGGCCATTGTCCTATTCTATCTTTATGACGCGGCCTTGCTGCTCAAGCCGGAAGAGGGTTTGCTGCGCCCGCTACGCTCGGGATGGCGGGCACAGTTGGCCAGCCGGGGCTTCGAGCTGCGTCAGAACCGCCTGCTATGGCTGCCTGTTTTTGCACTGCACCAGCCCGTCTACCGGCAGCGCTGGAGCGCCACGCGGATTCATCTGCCCGGTGACGCGGCATTTTCAAAGGCAGTGGAGGCACATGCCCGCAGCTTCAAGGCCTTTGCGCTGCCGCTGTATTTTCTGGCTGCGCTGCTGTTTCTCGCTCTTCCCGCCGCCTTGCTGGTGCTGCATTCCGAACTGCTGCAGCTGATCGCACTCGCGCTGATCTATCTGAGCACGGCCTGCCTCAGCTGGCTGGCCCTGCGCCATGGCAAGCAGGGCCACAGCAATCGGGCCTTCGCACGCTCCACGGCGTTTCAGATTCTGCTGTGCCCGCCATTTGCCCTCAATGTGGTGCGCAAGCTTTCGCTGTGCTACGAGACTAAAGCCGATTTGCTGCAGGCGGCGCAGGCCCTCATGAGCGCCGCGCAGTGGCAGGACCTTGCAGCACAAGTTCAGCAACTGATGCAGCGCGAAATGGATGAAATTGCCGAGTTGCCCGAATATGCGCCAACGCTTGCGCAGATGCAGCAGGCGCTGCGGGTGCTGGAGCAAAACAGCGCCCACAGCTGAACAGGCCATCAGACTGCCTCACAATAGCGGCTTCCATCACAGCGACCATCGCGAGCACACCATGGCCTTTGCCGACAACCTCAAGCAACTTCCCTCCATCGCCCATGTCGCCGAGCTACAGCTGATCGACTCCGACGGCAAGCTTGCCGCAAGCATTCCGAATGCGCCTGGCAAGGCCGGCTCTGTCACGGTCTACAACGCGCTCTATGCAAAACATGGCAGCATCAATGTCGCCGCCGCCGAAGAAGGTCTGCAGCTGTTTGCAGAGCACACCGAAGACGCCAAGGCACGCCCCGGCGCTCACCCCAATATCGATCGACTGCTGGAGGTGATTGCAAGCGGCAAGGGTTATGCCGTAACGGTGATTGCAGCCTGAGCGTCTTCAGGCCCTTTCCCGGTTGGAAAGGCTTGATCTTCTTGCCTTGCTTTCTGGCGCCCGAGGCAGAAGGTATTCGGGGTCCGCACGCTGAACGCGGTTGCGCCCGGCGCTCTTGCCTCGATAAAGAGCCGCATCGGCCTGCTGCAGCGTGATGTCAAATGCTTGAGCAGTGATGAACGGATTGGAAACACCAATCGTCGCCGTGCAAGTGACAGAGCCGTGCAGGCTGATGCCAGGTATCGCGATTTCTGCAATCGCCGCACGTATTCTTTCGGCCAGTTGCAAAACCTCATCCCCCTTCAGGCCAGGGCAAAGAACCAGAAACTCCTCGCCGCCCAGACGACATTTCAGATCACTCCTGCGCGTGCTTTGCTGAATCGCTTCTGCCACACGACACAGCACGTTGTCGCCAAACTGGTGCCCATAGTTGTCGTTGATGCGCTTGAAATGGTCAATGTCCACGATCAAGAGGTGGACCGGAGCGGCTTTCCTGACTGCAAAATGCGCATCCAGCCCATCCAGCAAACCACGACGATTGAGCAGCTTGGTCAGCGGATCCTGCGCGGCCATGCTGCCCAGCTCGTCGGTGAGACGGCGCAACGCCAGCCAGACAGCGCCTGGCGGAATCACCGTGCCAAGGAAGGACATATAGATATAGAACACCATCTGGAAACGGCTGTTCATGTCCAAGGCCTGCAATCCACCCTGCAGAATCAGCATGAGCTTCATGGCATTGAGAACACATATGCCGGCGATCAGGATGGCAAACACCACCATTTCCACGGCCATATCCCTGGCAAAGCTGCGCGTTCCCCAAAGCAAAGTGATCGTCATGCAGAGAAACAGCAAAGTGCATGCTGCAGCCAACATGGCCTGACGCGCCTCCAGACCAAGCGTAGACTGCACCAGCACCTGAGCCGCACTGTAGGCTAGCGCCAAAATCAGCAACGGACGCCATACCGGCGTCGGCCGATTGAAAAACCGCATCGCACCCAGCACATACACTACCGGCGCACAAAGCGTCAGCGTGTGATTGACGAGGCTCATCACACTCCAGCCAGGCTTGCCGCCCAGCAACTGCAATATATAGGCACAACCAAGCAGCAGATTGCCCAGCGCAAAGACCTCCATGCCCATTTTTCTGCCGGGCAGCCTGCGGCTGATCAACATGAACAGAACGCCAAAACACAACAGATGCACGCAGAGCATGCCAAGGATGACGGTCGCAACCATGAAATCGCTCATATCCGATAAAGCTAGGCGCCGCTTGGCTCAGGCGATGAGAACAGCTGGACCTGCGGATCAACAAAGCAGGTCTGGTCCAGGCTTTACTCAAGCCTTCCCACCCACTCTCAAGTGTTGGCAACTTTAATGCCTTGCGCCGAGCCGATAATGTCAACGCCAGTCAGGGTCTGCCGGCGAATCTGAGCGAAGCCTGGCGCACCACCTCCGGCAACTGCTGCACCCGGGCATAGCTCTCGCGCAGCCAGCTCGCATCGTTGCCGCCCTGCAGCACCCGGGCCAGCTCCTGCAAAGCGCTCTTGCCGGATGCCGGCGCATGGCTGGTGATACGCCCCAGCGTCTGCTCAATATGCTCGCGCAGCGGCAGTTGCTCGCTGGTGGCAGGGTCCACATAGGTGCCGTCCAGGCCAAAGCGGCAGGCCTGGAAGCGGTTATAGGTATAGACCAGATAGTCGTCTTCGCTGGGCTCGAAGGGCTGTTCACTGAGGAACCAGGCGCCCAGTGCCTGAACATAGGCCGCCAGTTGCGCCGCGCGATGGATGGACAGCGGCGTATCGAAGACACGAACCTCCACGGTACCGAACTCGGGCTTGGGACGGATATCCCAGTAAAAGTCCTTCATGCTGTGAATCACGCCCGTGGCAGCCATCTTGACAAAGTAGCGCTCGAAGTCTTCCCAGTGCAAGGCAAATGGCGCACGCCCCGAGAGTGGAAATGCGAACACCGAGTTCAGGCGCGCGGAGTCAAACGCCGTGTCCTGCCCCTGCACAAAGGGGCTGGATGCGGACAGTGCAATGAAATGCGGGATATAGCGCGAGAGCCGGTGCAGCATCATCAGCGCATCATCGGCACTGGGACAGCCCACATGTACATGCTGGCCGAAGATGGTGAACTGCTTGGTCAGATAGCCGTACAGCGCCGTCAGCTCCTTGAAGCGCGGCTTGTCGTAAATACGCTGCTGATGCCATTGCTGAAACGGGTGCGTACCGCCACCGGCCAGCGCGATATTGAGCCGGTCAGCCGCCTTGACCAGGGCATCGCGCGTGACAGCCAATTGCTCATACGCGTCCTGTGCATCGCGACAGATTCCGGTCGAGATTTCGATCATGCTGGCCGTCACCTCCGGAACGATGGAGCCCGGGACCTTGGCGTTCTTGAGCAGCGCCAGCATATCGGGCGCATAAGGCGTCATGTCGTAGTGATGGGTGTTGAGCAGCTGCAGCTCCAGCTCCACGCCCAGCGTCAGCGCCTGAGATGGCGCGAATTCGCCCAGACCACCGGCCTCTGCCGCTACCGGTTGAATGTGTTCGACTTCATGCGTCATGGCGTCTCTCCCCTCTTTGCAAGGCTGCGCGGCCCACGCCGCGATGGGCATCGCCACTGCGCCACAGCGCCGTTGCAGCCAGCAGCACACCCAGTACCTCACACAAGGCAATCATGGGCAAGGCAATGGCCGCGAGCTGCTGGGCCACGCTGGCATTGAAAGCAGTCCACTGCGACACCAGAGCAGAGACCATAAGCAGGGCCACACCCGAGAGCGCAAACTGTCCGCAGGCCACGGGCCACTGCCTGCGCCATCCTATGGCCGTACCGTGTCCCAATAGCAAAACCGCAGAAAATTTGCCAACTGCCCGTGCCAGTACAGCGCTAGCCACTACCGAAACAAGAGCGAACGACATGCCGACCTGGGCTGCCATACTGGCAACCAGTACAAACATCAGCAGATTGAGCATGGCATTGGCCGCCTGAAAGGCCTGCGGCCAGATCAAGGGCATGGGACTGAGATTGCGCAGCATCAGCCCGGCCACCATAAAGCCCAGCGCAGCCGAACCACCCCATTGCTCGGCGAGCAGACAGACCGCAGTCATGGCCGCGAGCAGATAGAAGGCCGTGCTGTCGCTGCGCGATGACTGCCAACGCAGCACCGGCCAGAAAGCGGCCGTGACCAGCAAGGCCCAGAACAGGGTCAGCAGCAGGCTGAGCAGCAAACGCCCCAGTCCCGCAGCCGAGAACTGCAGGCCGCCGCCCGCCGCAGCTGCGGCAGGAACAAATACTACCGTCAACACCAGCGCCCCCAGCAGCGCCAGCAAGGTGCTGATGGTTGCCAGCAGCAGACTGCGATCCGTCACTGCACCGCTGGCACGCAAATCATCGGCAATGCGCAGCAGTACGGCCGGCGATGCCGCCATGGATATCACGCCGACGGCCAGCGCCACGGCCCAGCCCCAGCCGAGCGCCAGCAAGGCGGTGGTCACCACCACCAGAGTCAACAACGACTCGCCCAGGCTTTGCAGCAGCAGCCAGGGCTGACGCAGCAGCCAGGGAAGGGAAACTTGGGATGCAGCCAGCAACAGGCTCGCGCCCACGGCCAGCTCCAGCAGCAGCGCCGAACTGCCCTGCAAAGGCCAGGGCAGGTCACCAAACCCCACCCAGCCGGCCACCAGGCCGACCATGGTGTAGCCCAGCATGCGTGGATAGCCGGTAAAGCGATGAACCAGATGACCAAGCAAGGCGGCGGCCGAAACCAGCACGCACCAGCTCAGCAGCGGTGGAAAGCCGGCAGGCCAGATGCCCGCCTCCAGATTGCCGAACGGCATATAGCGCCCTCCTGTATCAAGACCCGGACAGTGCAACAAGTCGCGTCACCAGGGTTGGTGCAGGCAGCGTTGCGAAAGAGATGCGGTCAGCGCCGCGTGAAATCCCGGCCATGCTCCGGAATGCAACACCTGCTATTGCGCAACCAACTCTTCACCCACAGGATCAAGGCGGCCGCCACGCACGCCCCAGTTCCTGTTCAGATAACGACAGAAACTATCTCGGAGCGCTACAAACATCATAGAGCCCCTGCATCCAATGGCGTTACAGGGTGTCAGCCTTCCGACATTTCTGTGACCGAATGCATTGCTTGGTGCAGTTTTGCAAACCTCCGGATCATGAAAAACGCCGGGCTCAACTCTGCGTTGACCCGGCGTAGGCATGTATGGCAAAGCTGCGCTGTCAGGCTGGCAGCTTGCCGTCCTTCAGCAGACGACCCACCAGCGCCACCCAGTAACGCATACCCAGCGGCAGATTAGCGTCATTGAAGTCGTACTTGGGATTGTGCAGCGAGGCACTGTCCTCGCCATTGCCCAGCCAGATATAGACGCCCGGGCATTCCTGCGCCATGAAGGCAAAGTCTTCCGAGGCCATGCTGGGCACCATATCGCGGCGCACCTTGCCCTCGCCCAGCACGCTGGTCAGCACCTCGGCGCAGACTTCGGCATGCTGGGGGTTGTTGATGGTTGCGGGGTAACTGACGCGGTAGTCGAGATGGGCTTCCAGGCCGTGCAGCGCGCAAGTCGCGGCAATCGCATCGCGAAAACGCTGTTCGATGCGTGCACGCTGAGGCATGTCAAAGCAGCGCACGGTGCCACGCAGCTTGATGACTTCGGGCATCACGTTATAGGTATCGCCGGCGTTGAAGCTGGTCACGCTCAACACGGCCGGCTTGTGAACCTCCTGCTCGCGCGCAATCAGCGCGGGAAGATGAGTCACCAGCTGACAGGCAGCCAGCAGTGCGTCCTTGCCCAGATGGGGCATGGCGGCATGGCAACCCTTGCCGGTCAGCGTCAGGTCAAAGATGTCGAAGGCCGCCATCACGGCCGTGGAATGCAGCGCTGCCGTTCCCACAGGCAGGCCCGGCCAGTTATGCATGCTGTAGACCGCGTCCATGGGGAAGCGCTTGAACAAGCCGGCTTCGATCATGGCTCGCGCGCCACCTTCGTTTTCCTCGGCGGGCTGGAAGATGAAATGCACGGTCCCCGCAAAATCGGGCGCCGAGGCCAGAGCCTGGGCCGCCCCCAGCAACATGCTGGTATGGCCGTCATGGCCGCAGGCATGCATACGGCCGGCGTGCGTGGACGCATGCTCGCACTGGTTGAGCTCCGTCACATTCAACGCGTCCATATCGGCGCGCAGGCCGATGGATGGGCCTGCGCCCATATTGCCCTTGAGCACGGCAACCACACCCGTACCGGCCAGGCCGGTGTGCACTTCCAGACCGAAGCTCTTCAGCAGTTCGGCCACGCGTGCGCTGGTGCGGTGCTCCTGAAACGCGGTTTCGGGATGACGGTGAAAGTCATGGCGCCAGGCTTGAAGTTCCTGCTGGCCGGGCCACTTGATGGTGTTCATCATGGTCGTGTTCCGGCTTTACAGCGTATGGACAAAGGTCTGGGCGATCAGGGTCGCAGCCAGGAACACACCGGCATTGGCCAGCAGCGAAACCACGACGATGCGCCAGCCCAGGCGGCGGAAGGCTGGGATGTCCTTGGCCAGCGACAGGCCCGCGAACGTCAGCATGGGCGTGATCATGGCCAGGAAGTTGACCTTGCTGGTGAGCGCAGCCACTTCGGCGGCATAAGGCGTGAGCGGGAATGTCATGGCCATGGCGATGAACGAGATCCAGCACACGGCAGGCAGTATGCGGCGCGTGCCGACATAGATCAGATCACCGACAAACACTGCAGCAATGATGAGCAGCACGCCGGGCAGCGCATCCATCACCGGCACGCCATGGCCGATGCGGTTGCCGATCAGCACCATGGCGCCGACCAGAACCCAGGAAGCGAAGCGCATGCCCAGACCCAGCGCCGGAACCTGCGCCTGTTCTTCATCTTTGGCGGCAGACAGGTCTACGGCCTGCTCCACAACGGCCTGCTTGCGCTTGCGGCCCAGAATCGGCTCCAGCCATTGATAGGCACGCAAGGCCAGCGGCAGCGAGATGAACAGCGTCAGATAAGTGCCCACCGTCGTCGCAATCAGGTTGGCGGCAGCGGCAAAGGTGGCAATCTGGTCGCTCATCTCGGGATGCTGGGCGGCGATCGCGCCCACGGCGGCGGCCGTCATGCTGCCCGAACCCACGCCGGCGCCCATGCCCAGGGCCAGCGGGTGGAAGATATTGAGGCTGGAGACAAAGCCGGCCAGCAGCGAGATGAAGATGGCGCCGATCAGAGTGCCTGTGATGTACTCGGCCAGCACGCCGCGGCCTTCGGGCGAATCCATGCCGAAACGCTCGCCGATGATGGCCAGGCCCGGTTCACGGCCGATGGAGAACGTCGCGCCAATCGCTTCGCGCTTGATCCCCAGCAGCAGCGCCACGGGCATGCCCAGGGCCACGCAACCGACCAAGTTGCCCAACTCCTGCAACACCAGTCCCCAGCCGACTTCCGCCAGCTTGGGCAGCGAACTACCAACCAGCAGGCCCAGCTTGGCAATGAACAGGAACAGCGCGCAGGACAGCACGGCGGCGGCCAGATTCTGGCTGTACAGGCTCAGCTGCAGCGGGCCGGGCATGCG
Organism: Comamonas thiooxydans; assembly: GCF_002157685.2. Taxonomy (NCBI): domain Bacteria; kingdom Pseudomonadati; phylum Pseudomonadota; class Betaproteobacteria; order Burkholderiales; family Comamonadaceae; genus Comamonas; species Comamonas thiooxydans. Next base: position 2,754,991 of record NZ_AP026738.1, on the reverse strand, counting down.
CTTGCGCAGCAGACCCAGCACCAGGCCGATGAGCAGCGCCCAGATCATGGGCAGCAGCACCACCTTGCCCACGCCCAGCGCAATGGGCAGCGGCCCCAGCCACTCGGACAATGCCGCGATCACCAGCGCCAGCGCAAATACCTGCACCACGCTGCCCACATTCAACGCGGCCTTGGCCGGCTGCACCTCTGTACGCATCAACTTTCCTTGCGCACGACGGCCGCTGCCGACGCGCTGAAATAGCTTTGAACCCTGAAAATGGGCACGGCCAGCCCAAGCTGGCGCTCACCCATGCGGGCGCTGAATATAACAATGCATTTATTGCATACGCATTCTTTTTCTGTTCTAAAAAAGTGAACATACGTATGAATACAGATGTAATTTGGCGACGACAATCACAGCATGTCCGCCTTTCAAGACTCCCGTGCCCGCTATCTGTTTGAAGCCGTCTACTGCGGCTCTGTCCGTGCCGCCGCCGAAAAACTGGGCATCGTGCCCTCGGCCGTCAGCCGCCAGATCAGCCTGCTCGAAGAGGAACTGGGCCTGGCTCTGCTGGAGCGCCATCGCAACGGCGTGGTACCTACCGAGGCCGGCCAGTTGCTGCTCGACTATCATCGCGAACACACGGCCCACCGCCACGACATGCTGGCCAAGGTCGATGCGCTGCGCGGGCTGCACAGCGGCAGCGTCAGCGTGGTCAGCGGCGAGGGTTTTGCACAGGAGCTGATCGACGGGCCCATACGCAATTTTCGCCAGCAATATCCGGGCGTCAGCATCTCGCTGGAAATCTACGGCACGACCGAGATCATGCGCCGGATTCGCGAGGACGCTGCCGAGATCGGCCTAGTCTACTACCCGCCCGCCGACAGCCATATCACCGCACGCGGTACGGCGCGCCAGCCCATGCACGCCATCGTCCACTCCCAGCACCCGCTGGCCAGCGCTGCCCAGACTTCGCTGCAGGAGCTCAGCCAATGGCCTATTGCCATGCTTCAAGGTGTGTATGGCATTCGCCAGCTCGTGGAATATGCCGAACGCAAGGACAAGATCCACCTCAGCCCCGCGCTGACCAGCAATCTCATCAGCGTGCTGCTGGCCTTTGTCACCAGCGGCCAGGGCGTGACCCTGCTGCCGCCCTGCTCCGTCACGGCCGAGCTGGCAAGCGGGCGCCTGCGCGCCATTCCCATTCACAACCCTGCATTTCAGGATGCGGAGATGCAGCTCATCACTCGCACCGGCCGCCATCTGTCCCCTGCTGCCAATCGCTTTCTGCTGTATTGCATGCAGGGCATGCAGGCGTTCCAGGAACCATGAGCGGCGACCCGTAAGACTACAGGTCAGGCCGCCTGAGCATGCTGAGGACGCTGCTGCACTTGCCTTAGACTGCACGCAGCATGCAAACCAGTCTGGCTCTCACCCCCTCGCAACTGAGCGAATTCCTTCTCAACGTCGCAACCGTACGCCCCGTGTTCATCTGGGGGCCGCCAGGCATAGGCAAATCGGCACTGGTACAGAACTTTGCGCAAAGCGTGGGGCTTGATTGCGTGTCCCTGCTGGGCAGCCAGCTCGCACCCGAGGACTTGCTGGGCGTGCCACAGATCATTGACGGCGTGACCCGCTTCTGCCCGCCCGCCATGATTGCGCGCGAGCAGCCTTATTGCCTGTTCCTGGACGAACTCAACGCCTGCAGCCAGGATGTGCAAAAAGCCTTCTACAGCCTGATTCTGGAGCGCCGCGTGGGCGAGTACCTGATGCCCGAGGGCTCCATCGTGATTGCGGCTGGCAACCGTGCCCAGGATTCCGCGATTGTGCGCACCATGTCCTCGGCGCTGATCAACCGCATGATTCACGTGCAGCTCAAGGTCAGCGCCAGCGAGTGGCTGCAATGGGCGCAGCAGGCCCAGTTGCATACCCTGGTGCTCGAATACCTGGCCCAGCGCCCCGATCACCTGTGGAGCCAGCCACCCAAACATGAAGAGGCGTTTTCCACGCCGCGCTCCTGGCATATGCTCAGCGACGCCTTGCTCTCCTATGGCGATGCGCTGAACCTACAGACGCTGGAAGCCCTGAGCAGCGGCTGCCTCACGCCCCAGCATGCGGCGCAGTTCAAGGCCTTCTACAAGCTGGCCGACGACCGTCACCGTCTGGACGCCATCTTCAAGGGCGACGCCAACTGGCCCCATGCGCCGCAGGACAGGGATGTGCTGTATTTCCTGGCCCAGGCCTTCCGTGCGCGTCTGCTCAAGATCCTGCCCGCCGACAAGCAGCAAAGCGGCGGCGAGCTGCAGCAAACCGTGCACCGCTCCAAGGCCATGCTCAAGGAGCTGGCCCAGATCAGCCTGGAAATGGCCCAGATCGTCACCGCCGAAAGCGACGGCCAGACCCTGCCCGCCTGGTATATGGTGGAAATCGTGCGCGACCTGCCGCGCCTGGTGGAAGCGCGCGAAGCGGCCAGAGCCTGATGGCCAAAGCTCCAACGCGCGAAACGCCGGCCACCCTGGCCTATACGCAGGGCCTGGCCATGCTGCAGGCACACCCCATCTTTAGCGAACTCAGCCGCAGCCTGGGCTTTGTGCGCGGCGCCCAGTCAGGCTGTCCGATCCATGGCTGGGCGCAGGCCAGCCTCAACCACCAGCGCTTTACCGGCCAGATCGACATCCACCCCAAGCGCATGGCCAGTCCCGAGGAATGGGCGTATTGCCTGGGGCGGGCCACGCTCAGCTTCGCGCTGGAGCTGTTTCAGCGCGACCGCAGCCACTGGGCGCAATGGAGCGCGGCCTGCGATGTGGTCACGGCCCGCTTCATCCAGACCATCAAGCTCGGCCGTCCGCCCGAAGGCATGGAATTACCCGACGGACTGCCCCAGCGCGACGAGGCACAGTGGTATGCCCAGTTCTGCGAACAGGGCATACCCGCCTGGGCGCAGGCGCTGAGTCTTGCCGGTCCCGGCCAGGGCGGCGCTCACCCCAGTCTGGCCTTGCCAGAGCAATGGCCTGAGCCGGCCTCATCCACCAGCAAGCCTCAGCCGTACTGGCGCAGGTACGGCAACTGGCCCGAAATGTTTGCTGCGGGCCTGGCTCGCTCCGTCACCCAATCCGTGGAAATGGCTGCGGGCGTGCGCCGCGAGTTTGGCCAGAGCCGCCCTGCCAGCAGCGCGCTGGACCGCGCACGCCACTGGTTTATGGACAGCTTTCCGCTGCTGGGCAGCATGGTCGCGGCGTTTGACATCATTGAGGACGCCAGCATCTGCGAGCGTGAGGACATTGCCGTCGCCGCGGTCGACGAAATGCTGCGCACCATCTACATCAACCCCGGCCCGCGCCTGTCCGAGCTGGAACTGCGTTTCGTTATCGCCCACGAAGTGCTGCATGTGGCCCTGCGCCACCTGCCGCGCCGGCGCGGGCGTGAGCCTTTTCTGTGGAACGTGGCCTGCGACTTTGTCATCAACGACTGGCTGATCCAGATGGATGTAGGCCAGCCGCCGGGCATTGGCATGCTCTACGACCCGGAGCTGCGCGGGCTCAGCGCCGAGGAGGTCTACGACCGCATCGCAGGCGATCTGCGCCGCATGCGCAAGCTGCGCACCCTGGCCGGTGGCCAGGGCGACATGCTGGAGCGCAATGTGGGCGGCCAGCGCAACGCGGGTGACTACACCGATATCGACGAGTTCTGCCGAACCCAGCTGGGCAAAGGCCTGCTGCGCCACGAGCAAGACGCACGCGGCATGCTGCCTGCGGGATTGATCGAGGAAATCCGCGCTCTGCTGCAGCCGCCGATTGACTGGCAGGTGGAACTGGCACGCTGGTTCGATCACCACTTCCCTCCCATAGAGACGCGACGCAGCTATGCCCGCATCAGCCGCCGCCAAAGTGCCACGCCCGAGATTCCCAGGCCGCGCATTCAGGCCGACAGCCGCTGGCTGGAAGGCCGCACCTTTGGTGTGGTGCTGGACACCTCGGGATCGATGGAGCGCCATGTCCTGGCCAAGGCCCTGGGCTCCATCGCAAGCTACGCCGAGGCCAAGGATGTACCCGCCGTGCGCCTGATCTGCTGCGACGCCGCGGCCTACGACCTGGGCTATCTGCCCGCTGCCGACATGGCCCAGCGCATCGCACTCAAGGGTCGGGGGGGCACCGTGCTACAGCCCGGCGTGGATCTGCTGCTACAGACCGATGACTTTCCCAAGGACGGCCCCATCCTCATCATCACCGATGGTCAATGCGACCAGCTACGCGTGCCGCGCGAGCATGCCTATCTGCTGCCTGCAGGCCGCAGGCTGCCATTTCGCACAACTGCGCCCATCTTTGTGATGGGTTGAGATTCAAGATCAAGCAATAGCTGTCTCGTGCAGCGCATGCCACAGCACGCCGCCAGCTGCGACTTCCAGAATCGCCGTGGAATAGCGCGCCGTGACCGCGCCCGCCAAGCTATGCGTTTCACGGTAGCGCAATGCCACATGCGGGCCTGCATGCAAGACGGTTTTCAGCTCATCCACGGCAATCTGCAAACCGGGCCTGCCGCCAGCAGCGCCCTCAAACATCTGCTGCACCGGGGCGCGCGTCACGATCTGACCGCCGGTGGTGACCATGCTGAAGTGCTCGGCAAACACCGGCATCAGCGCATTGAGGGCGGCCTGGGCGGCTTCGCCCTGTTGGGTAAAGACGGTCTGGATCAGCACATGCACATCTTGAACGCTTTTTGCGGCGGCTTTGAGATTCTGGTCGTTCATACGTGTTTTTCTTTCAGAGTGTGTAAACAGGTCAGCGGCAGCAACCCGGCCAAAGCGGCAACGGCAAAGCTTGCGTGATAGGCCGCCAGCGCACCGGTATGCGACTGCAGCAGGTTGAAGATCATCAAAAACAGGGCCGCGCCCACGCTGAATGCCATCTGGCGGTTGATGTTCCAGATCACGCTTGCCTGCGGCATATCCGCCCCGTGAAAATCCATCAGCGCCGTGGTTTGCGCGGCATTGGCAGCCAGACCGCCGCCCAGGCCCATCAGGGCATAGGCCAGCACTAGGCTTAGCAGATCGTCCGCCCTGTTCACCGCCATCAGGCAGGCAATACCCAGGCTGTGCAGCAGCAGACTGACCACAAACAGCGGCCTCGCCCCCACGAGGTTGTAGATACGGCCGCACAGCAGCATGGCCAGCAGCGCGCCGCCGGCATAGACCAGCATGAACATGCCCGAGCGCTGGGCGCTCAGTGCCAGCAGGTCTTGCAGAAAAAACAGGCTCAGCAGATTGACGCCGGTAAACACACCGGGCACGGCGTAGTACACGGCCATGGACACCCGCAGGCGTGGGCTGCGCAGCAGGCGCAGCTCGACCACTGGGTCTGCCGCTTTGCGCCAGTGGCGCAGATAGAGCGCGCCCGCCACCAACCCAACGGCCAGACACAGCAGCGCCCCGCCCCAGCTATGGCCCGCGCCGTAGAGCGACATGCCCAGCAGCACGGCCGCCAGCGCGGTGCTGATCAGCAGCAGCCCGGTGATATCAGGCTTGGCCACAGCCGATGGCTCGGACGAATCGCATACCCAGAGCCATGCCAGCAGCGCGGCAGCCAGAGCCAGCGGAATATTGGCAAAAAAAACCCAGCGCCAGGAACTGCTGTCCACAATCAGTCCGCCAAGCCCAGGCGACAAGGCCGGTGCAATCAGGGCCACGGCCATGACCAAGGTGGAGATCCGTGCACGCTCCGCCCCCTGAAACAGGGCAAAGGCCATAGCCTGCCCCACGGGAATCAACAGCCCACCGGCCATTCCCTGCACGAAGCGCCAAACCACCACGGCCGTAAAACTGCCCGCCAGGCCGCAAGCCGCCACGGCCAGTGCAAACACCAGCATGGAAGCCGCCAGCAAACTCCGCGCGCCCCAGCGGCTAGCCAGCCACGTGCTGATGGGAATCACCAAGGTCAGACCCAGGATGTAGGCATTGCCCACCCAGGCGGTGTCCAGGCTAGCAGTCTCAAACTCGGCAGCCAGGCGTGGCAAGGCAACGGCGGGCATGAAGATATTGATGCAGTCGATAAAAAACCCGGTCAGAAACACCAGGGCAATGCGGTAACGGTAGCTCATGTCTGTCCTTTGAGCTGCGCATGGTAGGCAGCGCGGTTGCCCGCGTCGATACCGCTATGCTTGATACTTTGTTTGACTGAACTGAACAATGGCCGCCACCACAAGCACTGCCATCCACACCCAGCTTCACCGCGTGCAGACTTTTCTGGCCGTGGTGGAACTGGGCAGCTACACCAAGGCCGCCGACTACCTGAACATCAGCAAAGCCATGGCCAGCCTGCATGTAAAGGCGCTGGAAGAAGCCCTGTCCATTACCTTGCTGGTGCGCAGCACGCGGTCGGTGGCGTTGACGGAAAGCGGCCAGCAGTTCTATGACGAGTTCAAGCAGATCTTCGGCCATATCGAAGCTGCATTTGACAATGCCCAGCACGGCAGCCGCCGCCTGCGCGGACAGTTACGTATCAGCACCACGGCCGAGTTTGGCGAGCGCTATGTGCTGCCGCTGATCCCGCAGTTTGTGCAGCGCTACCCGGGCATTGCCATCATCCACGATGCCAACTCCTCGCTCAGTGATCTGGTAGCCGAAAAGCTCGACCTGGTCGTGCGCCTGGGCAGCCTGGCCGATTCCAGCCTCAAAAGCCGCAAGCTGGCAGATTATGAAATCTGGCTGGTCGCATCGCCCCGGTTGACTGGCCTGCAAGCCGTGCAGCAGCCGCGAGACCTGGTCGATCTGCCCTGGATTGCCAACAGCAATCTGGACAACCCCACGCACTGGGTGCTGGAAAGCGCCCAAGGCCAGCAGGCCGAGGTGCTGGGCCGCGCGGCCCACCAGTCCAATTCATCGAGCGCGATTCGTGCGCTGGCGCTGGCGGGTCTTGGTGTGGCCGTGCTGCCCGACTGGCTGGTGCAGGACGATGTGCGCAGCGGCCAGCTGCAGCGCGTGCTGCCCGAGTACGCCCTGCCCAGCCAGCCGATTCATCTGGTCTTCCCCGGCAGCCGCCACCTGCCGCGCAAGACACGGGCGTTCATCGACTTTCTGGCCGAGCATCTGGTGCGTTGATTTCCCACAAAAACTCAAGACAAAACAACCTCTGATGCTTACCCAGAAAGCGCCAGCAGCTATCAAAAACATAAAATTCATGCCATGCGGCTGCGCCCTAGCCTCGGGCATGGCCGTCTTGCAATCCGCACCAATCCGGGACACTACTGTTTAGCAGCTAGGCTTGGTGCTTACTCTTTGAACGGAAGCGAATCCTTGAGCACAGCCCCCCTCCCCTCTTGCCCCCAATGCGGTCTGGACAACACCTATCCCGATGGCGATCTGCTGATCTGCCCCGACTGCGCCCATGAATGGTCGGCCCATGCAGAAACCATTGCCGATGAAGACAACGGCCCGCGCATCATCAAGGACGCCAACGGCACGCCGCTGGCCGACGGCGACAGCGTGTTGCTGGTCAAGGACCTGAAGGTCAAAGGTTCCTCTACCGTCATCAAAAAAGGCACCAAGATCAAAGGCATTCGCCTGGTCTATGACAACGGTGACCATGACGTGGATTGCAAGACGGACCAGGGTCCATTCATTCTCAAATCCGAGTTTCTGAAAAAGGCCTGAGGCAGCGCTCCCCATCGCTGAACCCCGCGACCCACCAACGCCCGGAGCCATGCCGGGCGTATCCGCAAACACAATGCGGCGGCTCAAAAGCTCTGGCAACCCGCTTGTGCGCATAAAAGCCCAACTGGCTCCTATCCCCATACTCAAAGCGCTGGCCGTTATCAAAAAGACATACTCGGCCACATCAGCTATCTGCAGATGAAACGGCTGTCTGCCCCCGTGCAAGTGCAAGTGCAAGTGCAAGTGCAAGTGCAAGTGCAAGTGCAGCATGGCTCTCGATCGCGCACGCCATCGCCGCTCAAAACTGCAGCATCTCCCGCTGCCTTGCCGCAGCAAGGCCGACCCTAAGGCTTACCCTCGGATGTCATGATCTGGCAACTAAATTGCGGCATGCGTTAAGTCCATTCAGGGCACCAGCCCTACATTGCCCCCTCGAACTCCTTGATTTCTGCCCCGCAGAGGTCAAGACAGGCTGATGCATACCTGTGCTCAGCCAGGTCCAGGCCATGAAGGGCAATAGCAGGAAATGAACCGGGAACTCGAAGGCAAGCAACCCAATCACTGGTCACAACCACAGTCTCCGCCGTGACCTCGTGAGGTCCTGGCACCAAGACTTGGCAGCCTATGCCCTACGGCTTGATGCTGTGGGCCTCTGCGCAGTTCCCCCTGTATTCAAGACAACAAAAAAAGTCCGGCATAGCCCTAGCACAGCGGCTTGCAGCGTCTACGTCGTGATGTTGCAACCCGTGCCGCAAGGAGCCGCCCGGCGCCCCATACCAACTTCCAAGAGACAAGCATGACCCCAAGCGCGACGACCATTTCGGGCGCAACGCCCAGGCAGGACACCAGCCACGACATCGATGCAGACAACGCGCTGTATGCCAAGGTCAGCTGGCGACTGCTGCCCCTGCTGCTGATCTGCTATATGGTCGCCTATCTGGACCGCATCAACATCGGCTACGCCCAGATCCAGATGAAGCAGACGCTGGATTTCGGCGACGCCGCCTACGGCTTTGGCGCGGGTCTGTTCTTCATAGGCTACTTTCTGTTTGAAGTGCCCAGCAATCTGCTGCTGGAGAAGATAGGCACGCGCAAGACGCTGATGCGCATCATGCTGGTCTGGGGTGTCATCGCCACGGCCATGGCCTGGGTCTCGACTCCCATGCAGTTCTATGTCGCACGCTTTCTGCTGGGCGCGTTCGAGGCCGGCTTCTTCCCCGGCGTCATTCTTTACTTCACCTACTGGTACCCCTCAGCCCGCCGTGGCCGCGTGATCTCCATCTTTCTTTCAGCCGTCATGGCCATGGCCATCGTGGCCGGACCGCTGTGCGGCGCCATCCTCAAATATATGGATGGCATCGACGGCCTGCATGGCTGGCAATGGCTGTTTCTCATCCAGGGCCCTCCCGCCTGCATGCTGGGTCTTATCCTCTACTTCTACCTGCAGGACAAGCCGGCCGACGCAGGATGGCTGACAGACGCCGAAAAAGCGCGCCTGCAACACAACATCGCCAACGACAGCGGCCAAGTTGCTCACCACGGCGGCCACGGGCAAAAGGCGGCCCACAGCAGCGCCACTCTGGGACAGTTGCTGCGCGACCCCAAGGTCTATGCCCTTTCACTCGTGTATTTCATGATGCACGGTGCCACCTATCTGTTTGTCTTCTGGATGCCTACCGTGATTCAGGGCCTGGGCGTGCAGGACGTGCTGCATGTCGGCATCTACTCGGCCATTCCCTTTGTGGCGGGCTTCTTCGGCATGATTGCCTTCGGTATCAGTTCCGACCGCTTCCGCGACCGCCGCAGGCATTTGTTCATCGCCACCGGCATGGCCATTGCCGGCCTGATCGTCACCCTGCAGATGCACGGCCATCTTGAGGGCTCGCTGATTGCCCTGGCCTTCACGCTGATCGGACTTGCGGCCCTGCCCCCGCTGTTCTTTGCCCTGGTCAGCGACTATCTGTCACCGGCCGTGGCCGCCGGTGGCATCGCCCTCATCAGCAGCCTGGGCAATCTGGGTTCGGCCGCCAGCCCCTCACTGGCGGGCTTGATGACCCAATACACAGGCAACAAGCAGTACAGCATTTATCTCGTGCTGGTGATGCTGATCCTCTCGGCACTGGTGCTGATGCTGGCAGCGCGCGGCTCCAAGACTAGGCGCGGCTAAGCCATGCCGGGCGCGCTTGCCAGGCAGCGCCCCACCTGCACTGCCCGCCGGTCTACTGGCTGGCAGTTTCGATGCCGGACGCAGAAGATTTCATTAAAAATGACCGCTAACGCTACCCTTTGAAGCACTAGCAGCTATCAGAATCATTCCTCAAGCTGCGCTTCGGCCAAGGGATTCGCCTTGTAACTCAGCCAGCCTGCCGCCACAGACTTGCCCGCAGCAGTGCCTGCGCGGCGGTCGCTGGGGTGCGAGCGCCCCTCGCTCACCACCACTTCGGCAAAGTCAAACGGGCTCATGCCCGCTATGCAAGCCACATTCACACCATACTGATGCGGCGACGAGCGTCGCTGATGGAAGGTATAGATGCCGCAATGCTTGCAAAAGAAATGCTTGGCCTGCCCGGTGTTGAACTGGTAGAGCGTCAACGCATCCTGGCCCTGCAGCACCTCGATTCCGCTGAGCTCTGCCGACACGGCCACCGCCCCACGCATGCGGCAAAACGAACAATTGCAGCGCCGCGCGGTGTTCAGACCGTCGCTGAGCAGCACGGTAAAGCGCACTGCGCCGCAGTGGCAGGCGGCTTGGAGCGGTCGGGAAAAATCAAGGCTGGGGGTTGGCACGGGTTTGTCTCCATCAATACGGTTCTTATCGGTAGTGCTGAAACCAGCGACATTCAATATCCATCAAATCAGACTCAAGTGCTTATGCAGCAAGCACAAGAAGCTATGAAGTATAAAATTTCCCGATCAGGAAATTCTTGACTTGCAGCACCTGATTTCAATCAATATTTCCCGTTCGGGAAATTAAATTGACATCGCTACGCTCCGATCTAGGCGTGAAATCGCGCGCGCTCAGGCCATGCGCCGCAGCGTCAAGGCGCAGCGCTGCTCTATCAATTGCACAATCTGCTCCACCACCGCATTGCCCGCAAAACCATGCTGCTGCGCGGCCTGAAGTTTGCGAGCAGTGATGGGAAGCTCGTTCGCCAGCTCCTGCAAACGCTTGCGCGTCGCGGCCTTGGCTAGGCCTGCTTCTTCGGCAAACTGCTCCCAATGCCTGGCCTCCAGCTCGCAGAACTTGTATTTGCTGCCAATCTTCATTGTCATCTTGGGCATCAGCTGGGGGTAGATCGCCGTAGCCAGCAGGTCGTAGAACGGTGCCAGCACAGGGCTACGCCCGCCATAAAGCAGAGAGAAATTCTTGCCATGCGCATCATGGTTGCCTATCAGCGCGTTGAAGATCACCCCATCCAGCAACCTCAACACCTGCGGCGCGCTGGGGCGGGTCACGCTGCGCAGCAAGGCAAAGCATTGCGCCAGGCCTGGCCCGCCCTCGTTCTGGTACTTCGTCTCGGGCACCACGCACAGCGCCTGGCAAAAGTCTTCCTGATGCATTCGCTGCAGTTGCGGCGAATGCTGTGCATCATTCTTCAGCACGCGGTCGTAGCGCGCCACCAGCAAAAACGAGCGACCCAGCACGCTATGGACTCGGGCATTGGCAGGCCTCAGCCCCATCACCTCAGCCAGCAGCATGCAAAAGCCTTCATTGGCCACGCTGTCCTCCACCATATGGATGGCGGGCTTCAAAATATGCGAACTGGGCGCGCCGTTGCGCGGCAGGCCAAAGCGCTGACCATCAAAAACCACGGGCAACTTATCCTGCGCGCCGGCCAAAGATAGCCGCAGGCCGTCGTCTCCCGCCAGCATAGGGCGACGCGGTAGCTCGTCCAGCAGAGCGAGCAGCTTTTCATCGCTGAGCCAATCCACATCGGCCGCTGCCCCGGTCGCCCCAGTCCCGTTAGTCTGCGGCAAGGCTTGCCCCGGCTCCAGAAAAGTCACCGCCCCCGCGCACTCGCCGCCAATATAGTCCAGCAACGCAAAATCATTCTGGCCCGACACCTGAAACTGCTGGGCAATCAAGCGGCGCATCTGCCCCTCGGGCAGCAGACCGGCGAAGAAAGGCCGGGTCTGATGATCGCCAAAGGGTTCGGCCTGCAAGGGCAACGACTGCGACAAAGCCGTAGCCTGCGGCAGCGCCAACCAGGCGGGCGCATAGGCAAAGCTCAGCCGTCCATGCACCAGTGACAGGCTGCCGACGCGCCGCTCAAACAGCCAGACGTCGAGTTCATGCGCCATGGCCTGCACCCTCTGCTACACCCTCAGAAGCTGTATCCGGCAAGCCTCCCAGCTGCAACTCCCCGCCCAGCGCATCGATCACGCGTAGCACATGCTCCAGCCGTACCGTGGGCTTGCCAGCCTCTAGATCCACAATAAATCGCGTGCCCACGCCTGCGGCCAAGGCGAGTTGAGGCTGGGTCAGGCCCAGTTGTTTGCGGGCTGTGCGCAGAGCGGTGCCTAGTTGGTCGGTGGTATGGATCGTGGACATGAGGTGACTGAGTCTAAAAATTCCCGTTCGGGAAATTATGCGCCAGAGCACCGTGAAAAGGAATCTATATTTCCTGATCGGGAAATTACCCAACCAGCGCGCCCTCTGTTGCTGGCGACAAAGCGATACTGATTTGATAGCTTCTTGTGATTATTTTGATTAGGGATGAAAAGGTTTTGGCTTGTTATTTTGTTTTAGCCTCATGCCTGATTGAAGGACAGATACCGGGTTTCGCCCCGACGAGCAACCTACTTTCTGTGGCCAGAAAGTAGACAAAGCGCCTGGCTCTACTGCCGCGTCCCCCTTCGCTGCACCATGGGGCAAACCTGCGCCGCCAACCTCTTGTTGCCGTGCTGCAAAACTCACTGCTGCTCAAATAAATTGGCACAAATTTGATAATGATGCGTTTGCACTCTGCAGTGCAGCTGCCCGCAACAAGAGGCAGCCATCGCAGGCGCGGGCGAAAGGGCAAGGGAGGCGGGATAGCTTCTTTATCAAAATAGATAGGTGCTACCGCTTGATAAGTAAGTGCTAGAAGCCATTTCGTCACAAATCAGGCAAGCCGCCCAATCCCGGCTCCTCACCCTTGTGTCTACGCCTGCGGCTGCTGTTCAGGCAGCAGGCATTGGTACCGAAGAGCGCCCATGCATCATTATCAAATTTTTGGTACTTTGTTTGAGCGACGCACCCAGCGCCAAGCGAGTTTTTCCGCACCTCAGTCTGAATAGCGTGACGCAGGTTTGCCCGTAGCGAAGTGTAGGGACGCGGACAGTAGGGGCGTATCTTTTGCCTTCTTTGCTTGCACGAGCAAGAAAAGAAAGTCGCCTATCCGGGCGCGCCCCTGCATCTGTCGCTTGCGACGATATATCACTAAACGGCAAAGTCCCGAGTTTCTTCAATTTTAAAAACCAATTTAATTAAATAGATACTAAAAATCATAGTAATTATCCAACAGCCCGGTCTTAACAAAACGATCCAATATTAAATATCGAACACGATAACTATGCTCATCATTAGTGCTTCGACTTGCATTAATATAAGAGATGATATCCGGGTTACTTAAATCCGTTTTCTTAAGAACTTCAAAGCTTTCAATTCTATCTCTAATATCATTAATTTTTTGATTATTTCTAACAAGCCAATAATAAACTGGTATTACGCCAGAATTTTTCAAAAGATCATCTTTAACATCAAATCTTTTAGCTAACAAGTCTAGATTTCTCTTAACAGTATTTTCAATTTCCTTAAAATCTTTCTCCGCACTTACGGCCTGCAAAACAAATCTATCAAGATTTACTTTCTTTGTCTCAACAAAACCACCTCTATGCTCAAAAAGTACAATTTTTGCCGCAGCATTTTCATGTTGTTTTCTCAGATTACTGAAATCAACATTATTTGTAAAAAATTTATGAGCAGCAGCCTCTTTTATTACGCGACCAGCCTCGCTCACAATAGCGCTTCTCACCTCCGATCCAGTTAATGGCTTACTTTTGTTTAAACGAATAAATAATTCATTAATTCTCCCCTCTCTATTTGTCAAAACAGCCATCGCTGAAAGATTAAAGCTTTCGAAGCGCTTGAATATTTTAGGATATCGATTATTAATTTCAACTGCATTCAAACCCGCAATTTTCACACTTGGATCAGCAAAATAAATAAAATCTTTATCTAATTTTAAAGACCCATCCATAAAATCAAAAATAGCTTCAAAACGCTGTCGCCCATCAATCACAGCATACATTTTCCCAGACTTATTCAGCTCACTGCTGTAATAAGAAAAATCAGCTATGTAAAATTTAGGCATATCAAATCCATTGATTATTGAATCGATAAGATAGGCCTTATCCTTAGTATTCCATATCCCAGATTTCCTTTGATAAGGAGGAGATAAATCAAGCATATCTCTCTCTGCATACCACCAACCTATACTCGTTGTAGAAAATGGTCTAACTACAAATTTTTCTTCGCTCATTTTAGAACCCAAAATAAGTTTTCAACTCAACACTTAGACCAGAGAAATCTGGATATATAACGGAATGCGTATATCCAATAGAAAGCATTTTTTTATAAAGATTGTCTTTCTCTGAAGAAGGAATTAATATCTTAATTAAAGAATCTCCCGCATACCCGATATCTTCCATTGGAGTTAGTGATTTACAAAACATTGTAAAATTACCTCTCTGGGCCGTTATTCTTGAGTTTATATGATCACCATAAATCGCAATAGGATCAGACATCGCAAAATCGTCCCCCGGATTAGAAAGAAACCTCCTCGCATTTTCGAACGAAGTATCCGGTATTCTATCGAGACCTTGATTATTTAAAGATTTTTTATTCCACTTTATTGGATCAAGCATCCAAACCACTGCATCTTTATCTTTTTCAGAAGAGGACAAAGCAAAATAAAGAGCAATAAATGGATTTTCACTCCAATCAAGCAACCTAGTTGGCACGCCAAAATGCTGCTGCATGAATATTGCATCAAAGTCGTTTGATGCAATTCTCCCTTCGTAGAAAGGGGGGCTAGTCTGGGCAAACCTTCTTTTAATATTTGCCTCTAAATCAACCACATCTATTTCAGAGTTTTTAACCTTTTTGTGCCTAAAAAGACTTGGCTCAAGCTTATGCTCCTTAGCATTACCAGACCCCCTAAACCATTTAATATTTGGATCTATATTCAAATATTCTTCAATTGCATTCGTGAAGCTTGTCAAAGAATTTATATTTATTTCTTTAATCATTCGAAAATCTTTTTCCAAATAAAAATTTGGCTCCATTATTTCAGCAAGAAAAAATCCTGTCAAACATCACAGATAAATCTTAAGAACAAGAAATGAGCAACAATATTGCTATTTGTATAAACTAGTACTCACTTATAAAACGCAAGCAGCTAAAAAAAGGCAGCCCAAAGGCTGCCTTTTTTAGCAAGCGATAACGCTTGATCGATACGCTTACTTGCGTGTGGGTGGCACGTCCGTGCAGGAACCGTGCGCCACTTCCGCCGCCATGCCGATGGACTCGCCAAGGGTTGGGTGGGGGTGGATGGTCTTGCCGATGTCCACGGTGTCCGCGCCCATTTCGATGGCCAGGGCGATTTCGCCGATCATGTCGCCTGCGTGTGTGCCGACCATGCCGCCGCCCAGGATACGGCCGTGGCCGTGGGCTTCGGGGGAGTCATCAAACAGCAGCTTGGTGAAGCCTTCGTCGCGACCGTTGGCGATGGCGCGGCCGGAAGCAGCCCAGGGGAACAGACCCTTCTTGACCTTGATGCCTTGTGCCTTGGCCTGGTCTTCTGTCAGACCCACCCATGCCACTTCAGGGTCGGTGTAGGCGACCGAAGGAATCACGCGGGCGTTGAAGGCGGCAGCAGCCAGTTCCTTGTTGCCTTGCAGTTCGCCGGCGATGACTTCAGCAGCGACGTGCGCTTCGTGCACGGCCTTGTGTGCCAGCATGGGCTGACCCACGATGTCGCCGATCGCGAAGATGTTGGGCACATTGGTGCGCATCTGGATGTCGACGTCGATGAAGCCGCGATCGGTCACAGCCACGCCAGCCTTGTCGGCGCTGATCTTCTTGCCGTTGGGCGTGCGGCCCACGGCTTGCAGAACCAGGTCGTAGGTCTGGGGTTCGGGCACGGTGACGCCGTCCTTGGCAGGAGCGAACGTGACCTTGATGCCTTCGGGCGTGGCTTCGGCACCCACGGTCTTGGTGTTGACCATGATGTTGTCGAAGCGTGGCGCGTTCATCTTCTGCCAGACCTTGACCAGGTCGCGGTCGGCGCCTTGCATCAGGCCGTCCATCATTTCCACCACGTCCAAGCGTGCGCCCAGGGTGCTGTAGACGGTGCCCATTTCCAGGCCGATGATGCCGCCGCCCAGAATCAGCATGCGCTTGGGCACTTCCTTCAGGTCCAGAGCACCGGTGGAATCGACCACGCGGGGGTCCTTGGGCATGAAAGGCAGGTGCACGGCTTGCGAGCCTGCAGCGATGATGGCGTTCTTGAATTGAACGATCTTCTTGCTGCCGGTCTTTTCCTGGCCTGAACCGGTGGTTTCTTCGACTTCGATGTGGTTGGCAGACACGAAGTTGCCGTAGCCACGCACGACGGTGACCTTGCGCATCTTGGCCATCTGGCCCAGACCGCCGGTCAGCTTGCCGATGACCTTTTCCTTGTGGCCGCGCAACTGGTCGATGTTCACTTCAGGAGCGGCAAACTTCACGCCAGCCACTTCCAGATGTTTGACTTCACCCATCACGGCAGCCACGTGCAGCAGGGCCTTGGAGGGGATGCAACCCACGTTCAGGCAGACACCGCCCAGGGTGGCGTAGCGCTCGACCAGCACGACCTTCAGGCCCAGGTCGGCTGCGCGGAAGGCGGCGGAGTAGCCGCCAGGGCCACCGCCCAGAACGACCACGTCGCAGTCCATGTCCACGGTGCCGGCAAAGTTGCTGGCCACGGGAGCTGGAGCGGCAGCCACGGGGGCGGCCACAGGTGCGGGAGCGGCTGCGGCGGGCGCAGGCGCTGCGGCTTGTACCGGTGCGGCAGCACCGGCTGCCACTTCCAGCGACAGCACGACGGAGCCTTCGGCAACCTTGTCACCGACCTTGACCTTGATTTCCTTCACAACGCCAGCGTGGCTGCTAGGAATTTCCATGGAGGCCTTGTCGCTCTCCACGGTGATGAGGGACTGGTCCACGGACACGGTGTCGCCGGCGTTGACCAGCAGTTCGATCACGCCCACTTCGGCGAAGTCGCCGATGTTGGGTACCTTGATATCGATGAGGCTCATATGCGCTCCTATCTTGGTTTTGTCTCTGCGCCGCCTGAAGGATCAGGCAGCAAAAACGATTTTTCTCGGTTTGAAGCCGGACGGTGACGCCTTAGCTCCAATCAAAGGTCTGCAGCACGGTACGGCTTTGGGGCTCGTAGAACAGCAGGATTTCGCAGTCATGCCCCGTGAACTCGTTGGCATAGGTGCTGGTGATGAACTCGAACGCAGCGCCCGTTTCCGGGTGAATGGGGTGAATACCGTCATCCGTACCAATGCCGCTGAGCAGCGGGTTGGTCAGATTGCTCCAGTTACCACCCCACGCAGGCCCGCCCAGCACGCCGAGCAGATAGCGCCCTGAAGTGGAGTCATAACAGTCCGTGCCTGGCTCATACAAAGGCAGCTTGGCAACTTCAGCAGCGTCATTCCAGGGCTTGGCGGCATTCCAGCCATGGGCCAGAAAGTCCCGCCTGGCCTGCTCATAGGCCGCGTGCTGGATTGCGTAATGCAGCTCCATCACATCGCGCCATGAGTACTTGGCCTCGTGGTGCAGTTCAAACGGCGGCACAACCCCAAGTTTGACCAGTTCACGATGCTGGCTGCGCACCTCGCGCCAGTCGAGCGATTTTTCCGCCCAGTCGGCCCGATCCTGCTCCAGCATGAAGTAGCGCCAGTCGCCCAGCAGCTCGTACCTGCCTTGTTCGTTGAGCTTGAAAGCCAGCCAGTCAGGCTTGAGCAGCGCGTTGCCAAACTCCTCACCGCCCCACTCCCCGACTTGCCCTTCGTAGGGCTCGCAAGGGGCGACGAGATGAAGCGGCCCGCTCCAGGCATCGTCGAGCAGCGCCAGGTCGATGCTGACCAGCGGCAAAAAATGCCGCGCGTACTTCTCGACCGGCTCGGCGAAGACGTCAGCCACATCCGGAAAAGGCCGGATGCCGGGGATGACGCCACGCAGATGCTCGATGGGATGCTGTCTCAGGTTCTTCATCTCACTCATGGGCTGGCAAGGTGAAGCGCAAAGCATCTAAAAAGATAGCTGCTTGCGCAGTTCAGATAAGCGCTACAGGCCGATTTCACTAAAATCGGCCTGCCTGTCAGCTGCTTAGAGCAGGATGCGGCGGTAGTCGGCCAGCACAGCGCCCAGATAGGCGTTGAAGCGTGCGGCTGCTGCACCGTCGATGACGCGGTGGTCGTACGACAGCGACAGAGGCAGCATCAGGCGAGGCACGAACTGCTTGCCGTCCCACACGGGCTTCATGGCGCCCTTGGACAGACCCAGAATGGCGACTTCAGGCGCATTGATGATGGGCGTGAAGTTGGTGCCACCGATGCCGCCCAGAGACGAGATCGAGAAGCAGCCGCCTTGCATGTCCGCAGCACCCAGCTTGCCGTCGCGGGCCTTCTTGGCCAGCTCGCCCATTTCCTGGCTGATCTGCAGAATGCCCTTCTTGTCGGCATCCTTGAGCACGGGAACGACCAGGCCGTTCGGCGTGTCAGCGGCAAAGCCGATGTTGAAGTACTGCTTGTAGACCAGAGTGTCGCCGTCCAGAGAGGCGTTGAACTCGGGGAACTTCTTGAGCGCAGCCACCACGGCCTTGATCACAAAAGCCAGCATCGTCACCTTGACGTCGCTCTTGGCCTTGGCGCTTTCGGCATTGGTGGACACGCGGAAGGCTTCCAGCTCGGTGATGTCGGCCTCGTCATTGTTGGTGACGTGGGGGATGACCACCCAGTTGCGATGCAGGTTGGCACCCGAGATCTTCTTGATGCGCAACAGTTCCTTGCGCTCGACAGCACCGAACTTGGCGAAGTCGACCTTGGGCCAGGCCAGCACTTCCAGACCACCGACATTGCCGCCGGAGGACTTGGGAGCCACAGCCTGCTGAGCCAGGGTCTGCACGGCGCCAGCCATCACCGACTTGGTGAAGGACTGGATATCTTCGGCCGTGATGCGGCCCTTGTTGCCCGAACCCTTGACCTCTGCCAGAGGCACGCCCAGTTCGCGAGCGAACTTGCGCACCGAAGGCGAAGCATGGGGCAGCTGACCCGAAGGCGCCACCGTGGGGTTGTGGGCTGCGGGCGCTGCCACAGGTGTTGCAGCCACGGGAGCAGCGGCCACAGGAGCAGCTGCAGCAGCCACGGGGGCGGCAACAGCGGCTGCCACGGGAGCGGCGGCCTGCACGGGAGCAGCTGCTGCGCCCTGCACCGTCATCTGGCCGACCACGTCGCCCACGTTGACGGTATCACCCAGTTTGATGGTCAGCGCCGTGATGGTGCCAGCCGAGGGCGAAGGAATTTCCATCGAGGCCTTGTCGGACTCCACCGTGAACAGCGATTGCTCGACAGCCACGGTATCGCCCACCTTGACCAGCATCTCGATCACGGCCACGTTCTTGAAGTCGCCGATATCGGGGATCTTGATGTCCACGGTGGAAGACGCTGCAGGAGCCGCGGCCACAGGAGCTGCAGCCACGGGTGCAGGAGCAGCGGCCACGGGTGCAGGAGCAGCGGCCACGGGGGCAGCCACGGGTGCGGCGGCGGCAGGTGCGGGAGCCGCGTCGGCGGTTTCCAGCATCACGACCACGGAGCCTTCCTTGACCTTGTCACCCAAGGCTACCTTGATTTCCTTGACCACGCCAGCCTGGCTGGAGGGGATTTCCATGGAAGCCTTGTCGGACTCCACGGTAATCAGGGATTGCTCGACCTTGATGGTGTCACCCACCTTGACCAGCACTTCGATCACGCCGACTTCGGAGAAGTCGCCAATATCGGGGACCTTGATTTCTGTCAATGCCATGTTATCTGTCTCCCCTTCTTAGGCGTGCAGCGGGTTGATCTTGTCGACGTTGATGCCGTACTTCTTGATCGCTTCGGCCACAGTCGTGGCGTTGATCTTGCCTTCATCGGCCAGACCGCGCAGTGCAGCCACCACGATGTAGTGACGGTTGACTTCGAAGTGCTCGCGCAGCTTGGCGCGGAAGTCCGAGCGACCGAAACCGTCGGTACCCAGCACCTTGTAGGTACGGCCCTTGGGCATGTAGGGACGGATCTGCTCTGCGTAGGCCTTCATGTAGTCGGTCGAAGCGATCACAGGGCCTGGGTGGGCAGCCAGTTGCTGGGACACGAACGGAACCTTGGCGGCTTCCAGGGGGTGCAGCATGTTGAAGCGGTCCACTTCCTGACCTTCGCGGGTCAGTTCGTTGAACGACGGGCAGCTCCAGACATCGGCGGCAATGCCCCAGTCCTTTTCCAGCAGTTCCTGGGCGAAGAAGGACTCGCGCAGGATGGTGCCGGAGCCCAGCAGTTGAACGCGCAGGCCGCTCTCGGGCACCTTCTGGCCAGGCTTGACCATGTACATGCCCTTGAGGATCTGCTCTTCCGTGCCGGCTTCCAGGCCGGGCATGGGGTAGTTTTCGTTCAGCAGCGTGATGTAGTAGAAGATGTTTTCCTGGTTCTGCACCATGCGACGCAGACCGTCCTGCATGATCACAGCCACTTCGTGCGCGAAAGTGGGGTCGTAGGTTACGCAGTTGGGGATGGTGTTGGCCAGGATATGGCTGTGACCGTCTTCGTGCTGCAGGCCTTCGCCGTTCAGCGTAGTACGGCCCGAGGTGCCGCCCAGCAGGAAGCCGCGCGCTTGCAGGTCACCAGCCGCCCAGGCCAGGTCGCCGATGCGCTGGAAGCCGAACATCGAGTAGTACACATAGAACGGGATCATGACCCGGTTGCTATGGCTGTAGCTGGTGGCCGCAGCGATCCAGCTGGACATGCCGCCGGCTTCGTTGATGCCTTCCTGCAGGATCTGGCCGGCCTTGTCCTCGCGGTAGTACATCACCTGGTCCTTGTCGACCGGGGTGTATTGCTGACCGTGAGGGTTGTAGATACCAACCTGACGGAACAGGCCTTCCATACCGAAGGTACGGGCTTCGTCCACCAGAATGGGCACCACGCGGGGGCCGATGTTCTTGTCGCGCAGCAGCTGCGTCAGGAAACGCACATAAGCCTGGGTCGTGGAGATTTCACGGCCTTCGGGTGTGGGCTCCAGGATGGCCTTGAAGGTGTCCAGCGCAGGAGCGGTGAACTGCTCGTCAGCTTGCTGGCGACGGTGCGGCAGGTAGCCGCCCAGAGCCTTGCGGCGCTCGTGCAGATACTTCATTTCCGGCGTATCGTCGGCCGGCTTGTAGAAAGGAATGTCCGCGATCTGGCTGTCGGGGATCGGGATGTTGAAGCGATCGCGGAAGGCCTTGATGTCCTCGTCGCTCAGCTTCTTGGTCTGGTGAACGTTGTTCTTGCCTTCACCGACCTTGCCCATGCCGAAGCCCTTGACGGTCTTGACCAGCAGCACGGTAGGCTGACCCTTGTGGCCGTTGGCAGCGGCAAATGCTGCGTAGACCTTCTGCGAATCGTGGCCGCCGCGGCGCAGGTTCCAGATCTCGTCGTCGGACATGTGCTCGACCATCTTCAGCGCGCGAGGATCGCGACCGAAGAAATGCTGGCGAACGTAGGCACCATCGTTGGCCTTGAAAGCCTGATAGTCGCCGTCGTTGCATTCCATCATGATCTTCTTGAGCACGCCGTCCTTGTCCTTGGCCAGCAGCTCGTCCCAGCCCTTGCCCCACAGCAGCTTGATCACGTTCCAGCCGGCACCGCGGAATTCGCCTTCCAGCTCCTGGATGATCTTGCCGTTGCCGCGCACGGGACCGTCCAGGCGCTGCAGATTGCAGTTGATCACGAAAACCAGGTTGTCCAGGTTCTCGCGCGATGCCAGGCCGATGGCGCCCAGGGATTCCACCTCGTCCATTTCACCGTCGCCGCAGAACACCCAGACCTTGCGGTTTTCGGTGTTGGCAATGCCGCGTGCGTGCAGATACTTCAGGAAACGCGCCTGGTAGATGGCCATCAGCGGGCCCAGGCCCATGGACACCGTGGGGAACTGCCAGAAGTCGGGCATCAGCTTGGGGTGGGGGTAGCTCGACAGCCCCTTGCCGTCCACTTCCTGGCGGAAGTTCAGCAGTTGCTCTTCGGAGATACGACCTTCCAGGTAAGCGCGGGCATAGATGCCGGGCGAAACGTGACCCTGGATGTACAGGCAATCGCCGCCGTGGTTTTCGTTCTCCGCGTGCCAGAAATGGTTGAAGCCGGCCGCAAACATATTGGCCAGCGAAGCGAAGGAGCCGATGTGACCGCCCAGATCACCACCTTCAGGGGGATGAATGCGGTTGGCCTTGACCACCATGGCCATGGCGTTCCAGCGCATGTAGGCACGCAGACGACCTTCGATCTCGAGGTTGCCGGGGCACTTTTCTTCCTGGTCGACTTCGATGGTGTTCACGTAGCCGGTATTGGCCGAGAAAGGCATGTCCACGCTGTTTTGGCGAGCGTGTTCAAGCAGATCCTCGATCAGCTTGTGAGCATAGTCCGCACCTTCGCGGTCGATCACCGCAGAGAGGGCATCCATCCACTCGCGCGATTCTTGTTGGTCCAGGCCGGCAGGAAAGCCAGCGCCTTTGGGATCAGTCTGAGCTGTCATTGTGAGTGTCTCCTTCGAGAGGGGGTAGCTTTATCACGAAGCAGTGAGTGCGGCATCACACGGGTGCGGCAAGCGCCACACCGCATAACGCGTGGCACAGCACCTTCGGGTGCTCCCCGGATTAAACCGATTCACTGTGTCGATCGCTGGCGAGTTTCGCACATTTTTTTAAAATTTCAAATTGTGCTTTGTGATTTCACTATATAAAAAAATGCTGCAAATGCACATACAGTGAAGCCTCTATAGATTGTCTTTTACGCGACAGAAATAGTCGCAGATTCCACTAGGTCTCTCCCCTACACTGGAGGCATGCAAACAAGCAATCACGAACGAGAAAAAGAGGACGCAAAAAGCGCGCAATCCGTTGCATCCCCTGTGCGCTGGTGGCGTAGCTGGTGGCGCAGTCTGTCGCCGACTCGGCAGGATCGCTATGCCGCGCTCGCGCCGCTGGCATCGGTGCTGATGTTCATGGCTGCAATCATTGCGTCGTTCTGGTATTTGCGCACGGAAGAAGTGGATCGCGAGCAGGAGGCACTGCGCCGCGACGTGGAGTACGCCCAGCAGCGCGTGCGCCTGCGCTTGTTGGAGCGTCAGGAGCAGCTGATGCGCATGGCCCGTGATATCGGCAACCG
This sequence comes from Comamonas thiooxydans, assembly GCF_002157685.2. NCBI lineage: Bacteria > Pseudomonadati > Pseudomonadota > Betaproteobacteria > Burkholderiales > Comamonadaceae > Comamonas > Comamonas thiooxydans. The sequence goes on along the minus strand of NZ_AP026738.1, from coordinate 2,731,881 downwards.
CGAGATGCGCAAGGCCGACTTCGACGGCCGCACGGAAGCGCTGATCAGCCAGTACCCCGAGTTGCAATCGATTACCTGGATCAGTGACAAGCGTCAGGTTGTGTACAGCCAGTCAGCGCCGACGGTGGCCACTGACCAGTTGCGTGCCGTGGGCGAAAGCCTGCATCAAGGCGAGACTCTGCAAGCCTATGAGCAGGCTCGCGAGATGCTGCAGCCCATCTATGTGCAGGAAAAAGCCCAGCCCAATGAGTTGCCGCCACTGCTGCAGCTGCATGTGCCAATCAGCGCCAACAGCCGCTACCAGGGCGAGCTGCTGGCCGAGTTTTCGGTGGACAGTCTGCTGCGCTATGGAACTCCCACGGAAGTGATGGCCCGTTATGCCATCACCATGCGCGATGCCGACAACCATGTGCTGGCCGGCACTCCGCTGGCGCCGCGCAAGACGCCTACCGAGCTGCTGCACTGGCGTGCCATTGCGAATGAATACGAAGTGCCCGTCTCCCCGGTGGGCACGGCGCTGATGATGCGCGCCCAGGCCTACCAGACTTCGCTGGGCGTAGTCGGTAGCGGCCTGTTCTGGCTGGTGGGCACGCTGTCGGCCATGACGGCCTGGCTGCTGCTGGCCACCTGGCGCCACACCCGCCGCCGTCAGCGTACCCAGGAGGCCCTGGTGGCCGAGACCAACTTCCGCCGTGCCATGGAAAATTCCGTGCTGACGGGCATGCGAGCACTGGATCTGCATGGCCGCATCACCTATGTGAACGCGGCCTTCTGCCAGATGACGGGCTGGAGCGAGAAGGATCTGGTCGGCCAGGTTCCACCCTACTCCTACTGGCCCGATAACGACTACGACAATCTGCATTCACAGCTGCGCGAAGAGCTGTCGGGCAAGACCATCGTTGGCGGCTTTCAGGTACGCGTGAAGCGCAAGAACGGCAGCCTGTTCGACGCGCGCCTGTATGTATCGCCGCTGATTGATGCCCACGGCCAGCATACGGGGTGGATGTCGTCCATGACGGACATTACCGAGCCCAACCGGATTCGCGAACAGCTGTCTGCCTCGTACGAGCGCTTCACCATCGTGCTGGAAGCGCTGGATGCCTCTGTTTCCGTGGCCCCTCTTGGCAGCGCCGAGTTGCTGTTTGCGAACAAGCTCTACCGCCAGTGGTTTGGCTCGCACACCGAAGGACATCTGCAACTGGTCGCCCAGGCTGGCAAGCTGCCGGTTCGCCACCAGCCCGAAGCCGAGAACGAAGACGGCCTCATGGGCTTGCCCACGGACACGCTGACCGCCGCACGCAGCGAGAACGCCGAGATCTTCGTGCCCAGCCTGGGCAAATGGCTGGAAGTCCGCTCGCGCTATCTGAGCTGGGTGGACGGCCGTCTGGCCCAGATGGTGATTGCCACCGACATCACCCAGCGCCGCCTGGCCGAGGAACAGGCTGCGGCCCAGGCCGAAAAGGCCCAGACCGCCAGCCGCCTCATCACCATGGGCGAAATGGCATCCAGCGTGGCGCACGAGCTCAACCAGCCCCTGACCGCCATCAGCAATTACAGCTCCGGCATGCTGACGCGCCTGGAAAACGGCACGCTTACACCCGAACAGATGAAGTTCGCACTGGAAAAGACAGCACATCAGGCCCAGCGAGCCGGGCAGATCATTCAGCGCATCCGCTCCTTCGTGAAAAAGAGCGAGCCCAATCGCATGCTGGCCCAGGTAGGCGAGATGGTGAACGAAGCGCTGGAGCTGGCCGGCATCGAGCTGCGCCGCCGCAATGTGCAGCTGACCTCGCATATTGCCGAACGCATGCCGCCCGTGATGGCCGATGCCATCCTCATCGAACAGGTTCTCATCAATTTGATGAAAAACAGTGCTGAGTCAATTGATATGTCCGACCGCCCGCTGGGCCAGCGCAATGTGGAACTACGCGTGCGCCCCCAGGTCTTTGAAAGCCTGCCGGGTGTGGAGTTCACCGTGGAAGACACGGGCAAGGGCCTGCCGCCGGAAGTGTTGGAACACTTGTTCGAAGCCTTCTTCTCCACCAAGAGCGAAGGCATGGGCATAGGCCTGAACCTTTGCCGCTCGATTGTCGAATCACATCAGGGTCGAATGCATGCCGAGAACCTCTACAATGGAAGCGAAGTCACTGGTTGCCGGTTCTCATTCTGGCTGCCGTTGGCAACGGGTGTGGAGACGACGACACTCACCACGACAAGCGAACCCATAAAGAGGACGATTGCATGAGTTTGATTCCCAAAAAAGGCACTGTTTACGTAGTTGACGACGACGAAGCAGTCCGTGATTCGCTGCAATGGCTGCTGGAAGGCAAGGACTACCGCGTGCGTTGCTTTGACTCCGCCGAGACCTTTTTGTCGCGCTACGACCCGCGTGAAGTGGCCTGCCTGATCGTCGATATCCGCATGGGCGGCATGACCGGCCTGGAGCTGCAGGACCGCCTGATCGAGCGCAAGTCTCCTCTGCCCATCGTATTCATCACCGGCCACGGCGATGTGCCCATGGCCGTGAACACCATGAAGAAAGGCGCACTGGACTTCATCCAGAAGCCGTTCAACGAGGAAGAGCTGCTGGGTCTGGTCGAGCGCATGCTGGATCACGCCCGCGAAGCCTTTACCGGTCACCAGCAGGCCGCCAGCCGCGATGCCCTGCTGGCCAAGCTCACGGGCCGCGAAGCCCAGGTGCTGGAGCGCATCGTCGCCGGCCGCCTGAACAAGCAGATCGCCGACGATCTGGGCATCTCCATCAAGACCGTGGAAGCCCATCGCGCCAACATCATGGAAAAGCTCAACGCCAACACCGTGGCCGATCTGCTCAAGATCGCACTGGGCCAGGGCCAGACCAGCGCTGCGGCCAAAGCGGCGGCAGCCGTCAACTAAGTGCTCCCCGCGAAATCGGAAGCCACTCCAATCGCGAGATAATCCAGGGAGCACTGGCCAGGCCTCGCGCTTTAGCCAACTCCTATTCTGATAGCTGCTAGTGCTTGTTCATCAAGGGCTAGCAGCATTTTTTATTGGTACTCCAGCAATGACAGCCCAACTCATCGACGGCAAAGCCCTCTCCGAACAACTGCGCAAGGAAGTCGCCACACGCGCGGCAGCGCTCAAGGCCAAGGGCATCACGCCCGGGCTGGCCGTAGTTCTGGTCGGCGACAACCAGGCTTCACAGGTCTACGTGCGCAACAAGGTCAAGACCTGCGAAGACGTGGGCTTCCACTCGGTGCTGGAAAAGTACGATGCCTCCATGACCGAAGCCGAACTGCTGGCACGTGTCGAAGCGCTGAACAACGACCCCAGCATTCACGGCATTCTGGTGCAGCTGCCACTGCCCAAGCACATCGACGACCACAAGGTCATCGAAACCATCTCCCCCGCCAAGGATGTGGACGGCTTCCATGTCGCCAGCGCCGGCGCGCTGATGGTCGGCGAAGTCGGCTTCAAGGCCTGCACGCCCTATGGCTGCATGAAGATGCTGGAATCCATCGGCATGAAGGATCTGCGCGGCAAGCACGCCGTGGTCATCGGCCGCTCCAACATCGTGGGCAAGCCCATGGCCATGATGCTGCTGGCCGCCAACGCCACGGTCACCGTCACCCACAGCGGCACCGCCGATCTGGCTGCAATGACTCGCCAGGCCGACATCATCGTCGCGGCCGTGGGCAAGGTGGATGTGCTGACCGCCGACATGGTCAAGCCCGGTGCCGTGGTCATCGACGTGGGCATGAACCGCAATGCCGAAGGCAAGCTCTGCGGCGACGTCGACTTCAACGGCGTCAAGGAGGTTGCTGGCTACATCACCCCTGTACCCGGTGGTGTCGGCCCCATGACGATTACCATGCTGCTGGTCAACACCATGGAATCGGCAGAGCGCGCCGCTGCCTGACGCCCTCCGAGCCGCCCCGCGGCTTCTCCCTCTCCGGCTTTGATCGCCCGAGGGGGACGACAGCTTTGCTGCGAGGTGGCGCTTGCACGCTGTCCTGGCGCGAGCACGCTTCTGACCACAGGCTGACGCTATGAACGCGATAGCAATAAATACCCTGAGAGCGCTTGATTTTCCCGACCTTGCCGGCACTTAATACAGCATGAGCAATCCACTTCTCGAATCCTCCTCCCTGCCCTTGTTTGACCGCATTCAGCCTGCGGATGTGGCGCCCGCCATCGACACTTTGCTGGCCCGTGCCAGCGAGGCGCTGGAGACCGTGGTTGCACCGGACTTCCCCGCACAGTGGGAAGCCATCTCTGCCGTGCTGGACGTGGCGACTGAAAAGCTGGGCACCGCCTGGTCGGCCATCAATCACCTCAACAGCGTTGCCGACACCCCGGAGTTGCGCGCGGCCTATAACGAAGCCCTGCCCAAGGTCACCGAGTTCTGGACCAATCTGGGCGCCGATGAACGCCTATACGCAAAGTACAAGGCCATTGACCCGGCCAGCCTCAACAAGGAACAGCGCGCCGCATGGGACCATGCCATGCGCGGCTTTGTGCTCTCGGGTGCCGAACTGCAGGGCGCTGCCAAGGAACGCTTTGCGCAGATTCAGGCGCGCTCGGCCGAGCTGGCCCAGAAATTCAGCGAGAACGCGCTGGACGCCACCGATGCCTTTGCCTACTACGCCAGGATTGACGAGCTGGACGGCGTTCCGGCCGACGTGATCGCCGCGGCCAAGGCCGCCGCCGAAGCCGATGGCAAGGAAGGCTACAAGCTGACACTGAAGATGCCCAGCTATCTGCCGGTGATGCAGTTTGCCAAGAGCAGCGCACTTCGCGAGAAGATTTATCAGGCTTATGTGACCCGGGCTTCCGATCAGGCCGATGGCGATGGCAAACGCTTCGACAACACCGCCGTGATGAAGGAAATCCTCGCGCTGCGCCTGGAAGAGTCCCGGCTGCTGGGCTACAGCAACTTCGGCGAAGTCTCGATCGTGCCCAAAATGGCCGATTCGCCCCAGCAGGTCATAGACTTTCTGCGCGATCTGGCACAACGAGCCCGTCCCTATGCCGAAAAGGATGCTGCCGATCTGCGTGCCTTTGCCAAGACTGAGCTCGGCATTGCCGACCCCCAGCCCTGGGACTGGGCCTTCATCGGTGAAAAACTCAAGGAAGCCCGCTATTCCTTCAGCGAGCAGGAGCTCAAGCAGTACTTTCCGGCCCCCAAGGTGCTGGCCGGCCTGTTCAAGATTGTCGAGACCCTTTTCGAAGTCTCCATCCGCCGCGATGAAGCTCCGGTCTGGAACCCTTGCGTGGAGTTTTACCGTATCGAGCGCTCCACCGCGCAAGGCACTCAGCTGGTCGGCCAGTTCTACCTGGACCCGCAGGCGCGCAAGGGCAAGCGTGGCGGCGCCTGGATGGACGATGTGCGCACGCGCTGGCTGCGCCCCGACTCCCATCAGCTGCAAACGCCTGTGGCCCATCTGGTCTGCAACTTCGCTTCCGGCGTGGACGGCAAGCCCGCACTGCTCACGCACGATGATGTGATCACCCTGTTCCACGAAACCGGCCACGGCCTGCATCACATGCTCACGCAGGTCAACGAACGCGATGTCTCGGGTATTGCCGGCGTGGAGTGGGATGCCGTCGAACTGCCCAGCCAGTTCATGGAAAATTTCTGCTGGGAGTGGGATGTGCTCAAGCACATGACTGCCCATGTGGACACCGGCGAGGCCCTGCCCCGCGCGCTGTACGACAAGATGATTGCCGCCAAGAACTTCCAGTCCGGCATGCAGACCCTGCGCCAGATCGAGTTCGCGCTGTTCGACATGTTGCTGCACACCGAGCACAACCCGGCGGACGACTTCATGGCGCTGCTGAGCCAGGTGCGCACCGAGGTATCCGTGCTGCAATCGCCAGCCTACAACCGCATGGCACACACTTTCAGCCATATCTTTGCCGGTGGCTATGCCGCCGGCTACTACAGCTACAAGTGGGCTGAGGTGCTGAGCGCGGACGCTTATGCGGCTTTTGAAGAAACCATGTTGGCCGATGGCTCGCCCAACCCCGAGACCGGCCGCAAGTACCGCGAGTCGATCCTGGAAGCCGGCGGCAGCCGCCCTGCCATGGAGTCCTTCAAGGCCTTCCGTGGCCGCGAGCCACAGATTGACGCCCTGCTGCGCCATCAAGGCATGAGTCAGGCCGCCTGAGTCTTCTGCTGCCACCTCCTCAAAAGCGCCCTTCCCGGGCGCTTTTTCATGCCTGCCCTTGCCCAAGACTGACGCAAGCTGACTCACGTACCGAGGTCAGATCAAGACAAGCCGGAGCATGGGAGCAGACAGTCCTCCATGCAGGCTATGCTCTGCCCATTGGCGTTCGCGCCCTCAGACCTCTTCATTGCACTTCATTGATCAAGATTGAGATGCCACGATTTTTCATTGCCCGGCCTTCGGCCGAGAAACCGACGTCCCGCAGCGCGCTGCTGCTGAAGACGCTTGTAGCCGCCTTGGCCGCATTGGCCAGCGGAGTCAGCCTGGCTCAGAATCTCTACCGCAGCGTGGGCCCCGACGGGCGGGTCACCTATTCCGACCGGGCCATCGGCCCCAACGCCAAGCCCAGCGCCGAAGCCGTGGGCAACGCCGATGGCCCGGCGTCTTCGGCCAACGCACAACTGCCTTACGAGCTGCGCCAGACGGCCAACCGCTATCCCGTCACGATCTATACGGGCAAGGACTGCGAGCCCTGCGACGAGGCCCGGTCTCATCTGCAAAACCGCGGCATCCCGTTCAACGAGCGCACCATAGATACCAGCAGCGATGTGGCTGCACTCAAAAAGCTCAGCGGGCAGGACAGCCTGCCCTTTGCCACCATCGGCAACCAGCACCTCAAGGGCTTTGGAGCCGACAGCTGGGACCAGTACCTGAGCGCTGCGGGCTACCCCAAGCAGCCCCGGCTGCCGAAGAACTACAACGCCCCCGCCGCCAAGCCCTTGACAGCGCCGGCGCCAGCCACGACCGAGGCAGCCAAGCCTGCAGAGCGTCCCGCGGCACGCATCACGGCGCCCGCAGCCCCTGCACCCGGCACACCCACGCTCGACAACCCTGCAGGCCTGCGCTTCTAGGAGCCAGAAATCTTCAATAAAATCAGTCTCTAACGCTTACCAATAAAGCGTTAGCAGCTATCAACTTTATAAAAAAGCCACCTGCGCAAGCAGGTGGCTTTCCGTCAGCAACTGGCTGCTCAGTATTCCAGCGTCTGCACGCCTTGAGCGGTTCCCAGCAGGCACACCGCAGCCTTCTGGTGGGCAAACACGCCGACGGTCACCACGCCGGGCCACTGGTTGACTTCGGACTCGAAGGCCAGCGGCTCGGCGATCTTCAGGCCGCGAACATCCAGAATATGCTGGCCGTTGTCGGTCACCAGCGGCGCACCATCCTTCATGCGAATTTGCGCCGTCACGTCAGAGCCCATGGCTTCAAAGCGACGGGCGATCTGGGCAGCCGCCATGGGAATGACTTCCACGGGCAGCGGAAAATTGCCCAGCACCGGCACGCGCTTGGACTCATCGGCAATGCAGACAAAACGCTGAGCCAGCGCCGCCACGATCTTTTCGCGCGTCAGCGCCGCACCACCGCCCTTGACCATATGGCCCTTGCCGTCGATCTCGTCGGCACCGTCGATATAGACGGCCAGACTGGTGACTTCATTGGCATCGAACACCTTGATGCCCAGGGCCTTCAGGCGCTCGGTACTGGCCACGGAGCTGGAGACGGCGCCAGGAATCTGATCCTTGATGGTGGCCAGTGCATCAATGAACTTGTTGACCGTGGAGCCTGTGCCCACGCCCACAATTTCACCGGCGACCACATATTTCAGGGCAGCTTGTCCGACCAAAGTTTTCAGTTCATCTTGAGAAAGAGGTGCAGCAGATGTCGTCATGAGGGAAAATCCAGGTAATCCTGCGATTATCCCCATGTCTCTTATTCCTTACTCACTGACGCGTCCTATTCTTTTCGGCATGGACCCCGAAGCGGCCCACGACCTCACCATGAATTTCATGGCCAAGGGCCAAAATACCTTGCTCCAGAAGGCCTGGGCACGCCCTCTGATCAGCGACCCCATCGAGCTCGCCGGCCTCAAGTTCCCGAACCGTGTGGGCATGGCCGCCGGCCTGGACAAGAATGCACGCTGCATCGATGCGCTGGCGGCCATGGGTTTCGGCTTTGTGGAAGTGGGCACCGTCACGCCCCGCCCCCAGCCCGGCAACCCCAAGCCACGCATGTTCCGCATTCCTGAAAAGAATGCACTGATCAACCGCCTGGGCTTCAACAACGAAGGCCTGGATGCGTTCCTGGCCAATGTGCGTCGCTCCCAAGTGCGCGCAAAAGCAGGAGGCAATGGCGGCGCCATGCTGCTGGGCCTGAACATCGGCAAGAACGCCACAACCCCCATCGAAGAGGCCACCAGCGACTACATCAAGGCGCTGGACGGCGTGTACCCTCATGCCGACTATGTGACAGTCAACATCAGCTCACCCAACACCAAGAATCTGCGTGCGCTGCAAAGCGACGAGGCGCTGGATGCTCTGCTGGGTGCGGTCGCCAATCGCCGCGAACAGCTTTCCAGCCAGCATGGCAAGCGCACGCCGGTGTTCGTGAAGATCGCTCCCGACCTCGATGAAGAGCAGGTCGGCGTGATTGCGGCGACGCTGGAGCGCCACGGCATGGATGGCGTAATTGCCACCAACACCACCATCAGCCGCGATGCCGTCAAGGGTCTGCAGCATGCCGAAGAAACCGGCGGCCTGTCCGGCGCGCCCGTGCTGGAGGCCAGCAACCAGATCATTCGCCAGCTGCGCTCAGCCCTTGGCAGCCGCTTTCCCATCATTGGCGTGGGCGGCATCTTGAGCGGCGCCGACGCCGTGAGCAAGATCCGCGCAGGTGCCGATGTGGTGCAGATTTACAGCGGCCTGATCTATCGTGGTCCCGATCTTGTGACCGAAGCCGCCCAGGCCATCGCCCATATGCATTGAACTTGACGGGTGGCCTGGCTGCGCACAAAGAAACAGCCCGTCATGCCTGAGCCTGACGGGCTGTTTTTTTGGGACCCTTCAGCCGCGTGCGCGCTGCTGCAGCTTGAGAATCCAGGGCAGTGCTGCGCTGCCCCAGCGAATCAGCTTGCGCGGCCCGAGAACCATGAGCAAGCCCCCCGCTGCCGCCGTTGCCAGCGGATGCAGACGCACAAAAGACAGCAGACGTTCGGGCAGGGGAGCATCGGCGTCCACATGCGCAGGCTGCGTGCTGCGCAAGGCCAGCGCCTGCGCCTTGGCAGCGGCTCGGGCCTTGACACGCGCGCGCTGCTTGGCAATGCGCGACAACACCAGCTTTTGCTCGGTGGTCGCTTCATCCCAGAGCCGGGCATCCATGCCTGCGGGCTTGACGGGCTCCAACTCTGTGGATCGCGAATCGGGAGAGATGCTGTTCATGCTAAATCCTCTCCTTCAGCGCTTGCCAATCCGATTTGAGCTCGCGCCGCGTGAGCCTGAAAGGACTGGAGAGTTGATTGACAGCTGCCAGCAGTCGCCACAGCCCCAGGCCCCAGACCAGAACCCAGCCACCGACCAGCAGCCACGCCACCAACTGACGATGCTCGCTATCCCAGAACTGCACGAGCACAGCCATGGACAGGACAATGAGCACGACCACGGTGAGTGCGCCGAGCACAATGGCCAGCACCGCCAACGCTTGCATGCTGCGCTTGTGCTGTTGCCACTCAAGCTGCGCAAGATCAACACGATCTTCGGCCGCGATCGCGGCCTCGTTCATATTGGCACGCCAGCGCTCCAGCAGGGAATCAAGACCCAGTAGTGAAATCAGATTCACAGGCACTTGTCCTTTTGCAGCTCAGCAATGCTTAGCGACGGCCCAGCATGAAACCCAGCAGTGCACCCACTGCCAGCGCGGCACCGGCGACGCGCCAGGGTTCGTCGTGAGCATAACGATCCGCCACATCGGCAGCTTCGCGCGCCTGACGAGCGGCGTCCTGAGCCGCACGCACGGCAGACTCGCGCACGTTGGCCATGCCATCGTCGATGCGCTGACGAAGCACGCTGATTTCAGGAAGCTTGTCCAGTTCACGGGCAGACAGCAGACCGCGCAGATCGCTGACCAGTTTTTCCAGATCGTCTTGGGCGGTGGAAACGGCGTCGGAAACAGAGCGTGACATATCGATCCTTTCAATGTGACGAAATAGGAATATCGCATGCACTTGGCAGTGCACCAAGATAGCTGCGAGGCAGCAAGCATCGGGGCCGGCCGCTCATAAAACCTGCAGCATGTGAACATCTTACAGAAAACGCATCGCCTCCAAGAAACTCGCGGGCCTGCAGCACTGTCGGACAGCAGCGAAATTGCCCCATGTCAAGGACATATAAAGCCGTTCGAGGCTCCAGGCCAATCTGTTTGCTGCAGCAATCTTTGCGGTCGCGCAGCAGATCGACCTCGGCCTGCGCTCAGGCATGCCATGTATGCATAGCTTGATCTCCAGCATTTGCCACCAAGCAAAGCGGATTACATACGGCAACACACTGATTGCTTAACAGTTCATTAATAAAGTGGCTGCATGCTCGGCAACAAGTCATCTGCTTGCAGAGATTTCCATTCAGAAAACTCTTAAGCAAGCGAAGACTTGACTCAAATCAAGTGGCGCAAACGGCAACTTTCATATAGTCAATTAGACATAAAAGATATTAATTTAATACTCTTTTATGTTTAAAGCATCAGGGTTTTCTGGTGCCAGTGCGACGATGAAAGGAAGGGCCATGCCACTTCAGATACGAGAACTCTCCGACTGCGCAACCAGCAGTTCGGCCTGCGCCTGCAGCACTCCATCCATTACCCAGGCACCTCGGCAGGCAGTGACTGCACCCACCAAGCGCGGTTTTTTGCAGGATTTGATTGCCATGGCCGCCAGCCTCGGTGTTGCGGGCAGCGCCCGCGCAGCGCTGCCCGGCGACCCCAGCTTCCAGCCCCTGCGCCGACCCGGCATGGAAGGCAAGCGCTTCGGCATGCTGGTCGATATGCGCAAATGCATTGGCTGCCAGGCCTGCACTGTGAGCTGCTCGGTCGAAAACCAGCCTCCCATCGGCCAGTTCCGCACCACGGTGCTGCAATACGAAATCGACCAGGCCGGTGACACCGCTGCCGCCATGGTCAGTCTGCCGCGGCTATGCAACCACTGCGACGAGCCGCCTTGCGTGCCCGTCTGCCCGGTGCAAGCCACATTTCAGCGCACCGACGGGATCGTTCTTGTCGATAACGAGCGCTGCGTGGGCTGCGGCTATTGCGTGCAGGCCTGCCCCTACGACGCGCGCTTCATCAATCACGAAACGCAGACTGCCGACAAATGCACCTTCTGCGAACACCGCCTGGAAGCCGGTCTGCTGCCCGCCTGCGTGGAAAGCTGCGTGGGAGGCGCGCGCGTCATTGGCGATCTGAACGACGCGCACAGCGAAATCAACCAGCGCATCCATGCTCACAAGGACGATATCAAGGTCCTCAAACCCGGCATGAAGACCAAGCCGCACGTCTTCTACATCGGCCTGCCCGATGAGTTCGTGAACGGTGTCGATGGTCAGGCCACGGTTCGCCTTGTTGCCGAACACCTGTGAAAGGAGTGCCCTCATGCAAATCATTGAACTCCTGACCCCAGCCTACGAAGCGGCATGGCTGCCATGGGCCGTGCAGTATTTCTTTCTGGTCGGCATGGCCACGGGAGCCGCACTGCTGACTTCGGCCTGTGCGTTCGGCCCGGCCCAAGGCTTGCTCCAGCGCCTGCTGCCCACAGCGGTGCTGGTGCTGGCCATCAGTGCGATTGCCGCACCTGTGGCCCTGCTGGCCGACCTGCACCAGCCTGCGCGCTTCTGGCATTTCTATGCTCACCTCACGCCCTGGTCGTGGATGAGCCTGGGTGCCGTGCTCATGCCCACGTTTGTCGGGCTGTGCGTGTTGATGTGCGCGCTGTGGTGGCTGGGCAAGCAGCGGTTGATGCGCCTGCTGGTGCCTGTACTTGTGCTGTCCACGCTCAGCATCGTGGTCTACACGGGTGCCGAAATCATGGTCATCCGCTCGCGCCCGCTGTGGAACACGCTGTGGGTACCGATCAATCTGGCACTCAGCGGCTGGCTGGCCACCGTGGGCATGGGCTTTGTGCTCTACCGCTTTCTCCCCCGATCCTTGCAGCCCGATGCGGCAGCCCTGCAAGGGCTACGCAATCTGGGCCTGTGGCTGGCCACCGGCCTGATCGCCAGCGCCCTGACCTGGGGCATTGCCGGCATCGCGGGCCAGAGCCCTTCATTTGACATGGCTGTGCGCCTGTTCAATGAGTTCCCTGTCTGGCGCATCTCCATGCTGGGTTCGGCCGTGTTTGGAGCAGCCGTGGTGATGGCCCTGCTGCGCGGCGAGCATCGTCTGGCAGCCAAGGGCTACACCCTGGTGCTGGGCACCGGCCTGGCGGTATCTGCCTGGGCCTTCCGCTGGGCACTGTTCATGGGCGTGCAGGGCGTGCCCAAGTTTGGAGCAGGCCTGTATTTGTACAACATGCCTCTGGGCGGAGAAGGCCTGATGGGCATGCTGGGCATGGCAGGTCTGTGCGTGGCACTGGTTGCGCTGACCACCTGGGCGCTGGAGCTGTTCCCGGCCCGCAAGCCCGCCAGTGCCACCTAAAAACCAAGCCAAGTACGCATCTAACGCAATACCAGCAAGCGCCAGCAGCTCTCAAAACCATAGAAACGCTGCAGCGCTTGCCCTTCCCTCACACAAAGGGCAAGACCATGAATGACAAGAAACTCTCCCCTGGACAATCACAAGACGTCGAGGCCGATCGTACCGATGCCGGCCGCCGCCGCATGCTGCTGCGCGGCGGCGCCGTCGCAGGCGGCCTGGCGGCTTTTGCCGCTGGCTATGGCGAAACCGTGGCCAAGGGAGCCAAGGGACTGATCACCGGCAGCTCGGGCAAAGCCACCCAAAGTGCCACGCGCGGCAACTCGCTGACGCCCGAATTCCGTATAGACCCCGTCAGCGGCAAGCTGACGACCCAGCCCGGCCAGGTGGTCAGCCCCTCTTCTTGCCTGGGCTGCTGGACACAATGCGGCGTTCGTGTGCGCGTCGATACTGCCGACAACCGGATCATCCGTATCGCCGGCAACCCTTATCACCCGCTGGCCACCACCCACCCCGCGCCCATGGAAACACCGGTCCGCGAGGTCTATGCCATGCTGGGCGGTGACAACGGTCTGGAAGGACGTGCCACCAGTTGCGCCCGTGGATCGGCCATGCTCGAACACCAAAAAGCACCACACCGCGTTCTCAAGCCGCTCAAGCGCGTCGGTCCACGCGGCTCCGGCCAGTGGAAGAGCATCACGCTCGAAGAGCTGGTTCAGGAAATCTGCGAAGGCGGCGATCTCTTCGGCGAAGGCCATGTGGACGGCCTGCGAGCCATCCGCGACGTCAGCACGTTGATCGATGAAGCCAATCCCGAATACGGCCCCAAGTCCAACCAATTGCTGGTGACGGAGGCCGCCAACGAAGGCCGCACCCCGCTGGTCAACCGCTTTGCCAAACAATCGTTCGGCACCATCAATGTGTCCAACCACGGCTCTTACTGCGGCCAGACCTACCGGGTGGGCACGGGCGCGGCGCTGGGCGATATGGCCGGCATGCCCCACGGCAAGCCGGACTGGACGCATTCGCGTTTTGGCCTGTTCATCGGCACCTCGCCGGCCCAGTCCGGCAATCCGTTCCAGCGCGTGGGCCGCGAGCTGGCCGAAGCCCGCTCGCGCGGCGAGAATACCTATCGATACGTGGTGGTCTCGCCCATGCTGCCCACTTCGTCCAGTCATGCGGCAGGTGACAACAACCGATGGCTGCCCGTCAAACCCGGCAGCGACCTGGCACTGGCCATGGGTCTGATCCGCTGGATCATCGACAACGAGCGCTATGACAAGCAGTTTCTGACCCAGCCCGGCCCCGCAGCCATGGCTAGCGTCGGCGAAGCCAGCTGGAGCAACGCCACCCACTTGCTGGTCAACGAGCCCAAGCATCCGCGCTACGGCCAGTTCCTGCGCGGCGCGGACATTGGTCTGCCCATGCCAGACTCTATCGACGAAAAAACACCCGCCGAAGATGTGTATGTGGTGCAGCTGAGCGATGGCAGCCTTGCCGCTCATACCGTGGCCCAACCCGCCGAACTGGTTGCCGAGCGCGAATTCACACCCATCAAGGCTGCCGACGCCACCGAAGAGCCTGCGCCTATCGCCGTCTGCACCGCCTTTGTCAAACTGCGCGCCGAAGCACACAGGAAGACGCTGGAGGAATACGCGACCCTGTGCGGCGTGCCCGTCAAGGAGATCGAGGAGTTGGCGCGCGAATTCACCAGTCATGGCAAACAGGCCGTGGCCAACTCGCACGGCGGCACCATGAATGGCTCGGGCTTTTACACCGCCTATGCCATTGCCATGCTCAACAACCTCATCGGCAACCTCAATGTGCGCGGCGGCTGGGTCATGGATGCCGGCCCGTTCGGCCCCTTTGGCCCGGGACCGCGATACAACTTTGCGCAGTTTGAAGGCGCAGTCAAACCCCGGGGCGTGGCCCTGTCACGCACCCGCTTCCCTTACGAAAAGACCAGCGAATTCAAGCGCAAAAAGGAAGCGGGCCAGAACCCCTACCCCGCCAAGGCGCCCTGGTACCCCGCGCCTGGCGGCCTTTCCAGCGAGATGCTGGCCGCCGGCATGCTGGGCTACCCCTACCCGGTCAAAGCCTGGATCAACCACATCAGCAACCCCATCTATGCCATGTGCGGCTTCGAGAATGCCCTGGCAGACTCGGTCAAGGACGTGAAGAAGCTACCGCTGTTTGTCTCGGTGGACCCCTTCATCAACGAGACCTCTGCTCTGGCCGACTACATCGTGCCAGACACCGTCACCTATGAGAGCTGGGGCATTGGAGCGCCCTGGGCCGACGTCGTAGCCAAGAGCAGCACAGTGCGCTGGCCCACGGTAGAAGCCGCCACTGCCAAAACGGCAGACGGCCAAACCATCAGCTTCGAGACCTTCATCTTTGCCGTGGCCAAGCAATTGGGTCTGCCAGGTTTTGGCAAGAATGCGATGAGCACCAAGCAAGGCGAGCTGCTGGACCTGGAAAACGCCGAAGACTTCTACCTGCGCGGCATGTGCAATATCGCCTATCAGGCCGGCAAGCCTGTACCCGAAGCCAGCGATGACGACATAAAAATCACCGGCCTCGAGAAATGGATGCCATCGCTGGAGCAGCGTGTCGCCCCCGAAGAAGTGCGCCGCGTCGCCATGGTCATGAGCCGTGGCGGCCGCTTCGACAGGGTTGAAGACGCATGGAAAGACGACCAGCTCAAGCTTCAGGCCAAGTTCCCGGCCACTTTCTGGCACGAAGGTCTGTCCAGGATGCGCCACTCCATGACCGGCGAGCGCTACAGCGGCTGCCCCACCTGGTACCCCACGCGCCTGGCCGACGGCTCGGACATGCGCCAAGTGTTTTCCGAACAAGACTGGCCGCTGACCATGACCAGCTACAAGTCCAACTTGATGAGCAGCATGTCCATCGCCGCCTCACGCCTGCGCCAGGTGCACCCTCACAATCCTGTGAGCATCAACAAGGCCGACGCGGCAAAACTGGGCATCGCCAATGGCGACCACATCGAACTCAGCACCCCCGGCGGCAAACTCCAAGGCGTGGCCTTGGTACGCGCTGGTATTGCGCCCGGTGCGATCGCCATTGAGCACGGCTACGGTCACAAGCAACTGGGCACCGTGGCTCACAAGGTTGACGGCCAGCCCACCCATGCCAACCCACAGCACGGCAATGGCGTGAATCTCAATGCTCTGGGCTTTGTCGATCCAACCCGACCGGCAAAGGACAATGTCTGGATCGACTGGGTGTCGGGAGCAGTGGTCAGGCAAGGGTTGCCAGTGAAAGTGAGAAAGGCTTCATAAGGGCCTGAAGCTCTGGCGGGCGACCGGGACGGAAAATCCCGTCGCTCGCGCCTGCGAGGAATGACATTGAAACGACTGCCAGCAACTTGCGGCGATATCTTGAACTTGCCGAGGAGCAACCGTATTGCCGCCCATTGGCTTGCAACAAGAATCTGGGCCGGATTAGGCTCGTCCCGACATCGGACATGACAAACCACAAGCACCATTCCTGAGTGATCGTCTTTCGGCTTCCATGAAAACTCAAAAACGGCAATCAATTCATGAAGCACTATTCAATCAAATAGGACACTACATTCTTTACAATTAAAAACCACTCGATATCGGTATTAAAATCAAATAAAACAAGGATTTTTTCTTCTCAGGAATATTTTCCGCATACATCTATTCGAATACAGACGATTATATTGTTTTAAAAATTACACTTAAAAACAATAATGAAATCATCTGATTTAGCTTCATTGTTGATAGCAATGCAGTTCTAGATTTCAATAAATTGCACAAATAACAATAGCAGATCAACAGAATCCTATTTCGTGCCCAAACAAGGTATTTCTGTTTTCATCCAGCTTATTGAAACTGCCATTAACCGAAAGAACGTTTTGGAACAGACATCTGAGAAGCCAAAACGCAACTCCGGTTGGCATTGATCATTTTCCAATGACAAATGGTCTTCGCCTGAATTCATCCCCGTGGTCTGAGAAATCGCTGTTCAAAGGAATGATCATGAAAAAGTCTCTGATTTTCATGGCGGTTGCTGCCTTGGCTGGTGTGGCATCTGCTGCGACCAACACGGGGACCAATGCGTCCTCAGGAACTTATTCCTCGGTTGCCAGCTCCGGCACGGGCAGCGCTGTGAGCTTCAATAGTGCGAAGGCCAGCGCTCAAGCAAGCGGCTTTGGAACCAGCACCGGCACCACCGGCTCCTGGGGGCCTGTGGCCTCGGGCCAATCGAGTGTCGGCGGAAGCGCCTCCACCACAGGAACCGTCAACAGTCTTGCTGCGACCAGCGGAGGCGGCGTTGCCGGCGGCTACGGAACCACCAACGCCAACGCACATTCGGACGTAGGTAGCAATTACCTCGGCCACGCTCCCGGCAAGTTGGTCAGCGGTGGCGCCGGAGGCTACGCAAACTCGAGCACCAACAACGTGGCTGGAACTGCATCCATCGGCAACGGCATTGCGGCGGTGAACAGCACTGCCCATACCAACTCCAACTTTGGCGGGAACTCGCAGGCGATCTCGGGTCCGGGAGGAACCTCGACCAACAATAACTCTGGTGCCTCCTCTGTCGGCAACGCGACAACTACCGGCTTCAGCCTGGGCACAGCCTTCGGAGGCTCCAATGGTGGTGGAACTTCGGGCAATGCTTATGGATGGGCGAACTCGGCCGCCAACTAGATAAGGTCCG
Source organism: Comamonas thiooxydans (assembly GCF_002157685.2). NCBI lineage: Bacteria > Pseudomonadati > Pseudomonadota > Betaproteobacteria > Burkholderiales > Comamonadaceae > Comamonas > Comamonas thiooxydans. The sequence continues at coordinate 2,714,509 of NZ_AP026738.1, read as the reverse complement.
CGAACTCAGTTGTATTGCCCCCGAGTTGAGGCCTCCCAAGTCAAGACTCGGGGACAAAGGAGAAACAGCATGAAAGCCTCAATAGCCTTGCTAAGCCTTTGTGTCCCTTTGTGCAGCTTTGCGCAGAATGCCGATAGCAGTGCACAAAGCCTCTCCAGCTCCTCATCAGTGGGAGCACAACAGAATCAATCCATCACCATCGTGAATCCGGTTGCTGCGGCGGACAGCCGATCGGTATCCAGCATCGAAAGCAGGTCGACCTCAAGCTCGGATCAAAACATCACGACCAGCGGAACCACCACGCAGAACCTGAACAACACGGTATCCGGGACATCCAGGAACATCGTCGAGTACAGCGGTACCTACACCGTGAAGAACGTTCCCAGCGTGAGCGGTCCCAACCTCACAACCAGCAATGACACCTGCATGGGCAGCAGCAGCGGCAGTGCCAACGGCCCTGGCTTTGGCGTGAGCTTCGGCACAACCTGGACGGACGAGCATTGCAAGCGCCTGAAAATGAGCCGTGAGCTCTGGAACAAGGGCATGAAGGCAGCCTCGCTGGCTATGGACTGCATGGATCCTGCCGCTCGCGTGGCACTTGAGATCACGGGTTCGAAATGCCCTCAATCCATGACCGTAGAAGAGCGGCGCAACAACTACGGGCCGGATGCTTCGGCACAAGGCAGCCCTGCACCGTCTACCGCACAGGCCGTTTCTGGCACCAGTCTCGAGCAGACAATCGAGTCCAGACAAACGGCAAACCTCTATCCGAACTGACAAGCGCTCAGGCCAAGCCGAGCGGGCGGCACAAGGGCCGCCTGAGCCTGAGCCTGAGCCTGAGCCTGAGCGAATTCTGTGAAATGCAGGAGCAATCCGTGTGATGACCAGGGCTTTGCCCAAGCCAAGCCCGCTCGACGCTGCTGTGGAGTTTCTGTCTCGTGGAAGGGAGAATCCATCTCGGCCTGATCCATTGTGGACTGCAAGTCCTCCTGAATCCTCTCTATCCAGGCAACCCCAATCTCGCGCGCTGTTGCGATACGCTAGCATCCTCCTTCAAGCCTTGGCGCTCCGTCACATCGTGCGGGGTTTCTCCGCCTGTCCCTTCGAGATCCAGCCCATTTATCCGTCATGCCCATCTATGTCGCTCTGCTGAGGGCCGTCAATGTCGGCGGAACCGGCAAACTCCCCATGGCAGAGTTGAAGTCCATGTGCGAGGCCGAAGGTTTTGCACAGGTACAGACCTATATTGCCAGCGGCAATGTAGTACTGGATGCAGATTGCACCGAGCAGCAGCTCAAGTCGGCATTGGAGCGACGCCTGGCCAGTTACGCCGGCAAGCCCGTGGATGTCATCGTGCGCACGGCACGGGAAATGGCAGAGGTGCTGGCCAACAACCCCTTTCCCGAATCCCCGGGCAACCGCACTGTTGCCATCTTTCTCGATGAAGCACCACCTGCGGACGCACTGACCCAGCTCAAAGGTCGCAAGGACGAACAACTGCAGTTGGGACGGCGCGAGATCTATGTCGCTTATGGTGCAGGAATGGGCAGTTCCAAACTCAGGATTCCAGCAGCAGCCCAAGGTACGGCCAGAAATATCAACACGATTGCCCAATTAGCTGAAATGGCGACAGCACGCCATGAAGTTGCGACACGGAAAAAGCGCTGATACCCGCTTGAGCCGGTCACACGCAGGCGGTGAAAGCGACACAGCCACCTGATATCTCATCCTTTGTCTTGGCTCAGGCAGGCTCTTTCTATCCACCCTTGCTCATGAAGGCGTAGTGTTCTGCTGCCGGTACCGGCTTGCGCGCACTCGAATGTATGGAGCCCTGCTCCGTGAAGAGAAAAGGATAGAAGCTCATGCAAGCATCATTGCCCATGCCGGCCACCTCTGCTTCCCAGCCTTCCCAACGCAAATCACGGTAGAAGTCGCGCAGCCCCTCCGTGAAAGCCCATTGTACAAACGCCGTATGCCTCATCTCCAGCGATTCCCAGGCCCAGGTGTCTGGAGCCAGATAATGGACAGCCCCCAGATCCTCGCCCAGGGCCCCGCCATTGATGGCGAAGAATCCACCTACGGCATCGTCGGCAATCAGCAAAAATCCGCTGCTGCGCGCGCGATTCCACGCCGCGAGATCGCGCGTGAGCCTGGGATGCCCCGAGCCCAGCATTCTGAGCCAGCCCCCGTCAATGAGAATTCCACCGGTTCCATGGGCCATGGCCCCCAGCGGCGAGCGTGTCGTGACCTGCAACGCAAGCAATACGGAGTCTCTCTGGGCCGAGGGTGGAAGACATTCGACAGGAATGCTCGCATCCTGCGCCCAGGCTTGTATCAGCGACAAGGCCGGCTCGTCGCGCTCCAAAAGTTCTGCCAGTGCACGCATCGATCCTCCTTGATGCAAAAGTCAAAAACGTCGGAATTCTGACATTTGATCCTGGTATTCGGAAGCCTCGGGAAAGGCCTCAAATCGGTGCATGGCTCAACATTGACTTGATGGCTCATTCGCCAGGCATCGGCTCCGGCTGCTGGCTGGCGGTGCCTGGCAATTTCTGGACCGCTTGCGCGGAATGAGGGTGCGCCTGATGCAACCCTATGGAGCAGCCAAAGGGATCAAGCAGCATTGCCGCAGCTGCACCAAGGCTTGTGACGATAGGACCTCGGTACAAAACTGCGCCTCGTTGCTCGAGTTCCTGCCGCGCCAGATGCAGATCGTCCACCTCCCAGTAAACGGTTGTCCCACCGGCTCCGCCGGGGCACTTGCTATCAAGTGGGTGAAATCCGATCAGACATGCCGGCGTGCTGATAAAAGCGTAGTGATGATTCTCGTACTGCACCTGCACCTGAAACAGTTCGGCATACCAAATGGCCGCAGCGTCGATATCAGGGACGAACAGCACGACGGATTGAATTTGCTTGAGCAACATAAGCTCTCCAAGACTCTCTGACATAGCAACCCGCAATGTAACGCCGACCTAGTGCTGACAACAGGATTGCCGTCATCGCCTCCGCGCTTCAGCCATAAGCGGCAGCCCTTTGAAGGGCGTCCCGGAATCCTCTTCAGCCACCATTCGGAGGCACCCTGAACCCAGCCATCACTCGCGCCTCGGCGCGCTCCAGCCAATCCCGGACTTGTGCCAGCCAGCGCCGTGCGCGGGCCTCCCCGGATCCTGCGGCTTCAAGCCCGTGCTTGGGCTCAGTTGCAGTCCTGTCATCCAATGCGTCATAGCCTGTATCAGGGTCTTCAATTCGATGATTTTTCATGGTCGCCCAATGGTCTTTGGCCACCAAACATCTGTAAAGTTGAATGATCTGACTATTCAGTTCAGAAAATCTGATTCGAAACCCATGCGAAACCTGAATCTCGACCAATTGCAGACGCTGATTGCCATCGCCGATCTCGGCACATTTGCCGCAGCAGCCCAGGCGCTGCATCTGGCGCCACCCACGGTCAGCCTGCACATCAAGGAGCTGGAGGCACGCATGAACGCCACGCTGTTGCTGCGCGGCAGGCGCCAAGCAGAGCTGACTTCGGCCGGCCAGGTGCTGGTGCAGAAAGGACGCAAGCTGCTCGAGGCCGGCGACGACCTGATCGATCAGGTGCAGCGTCACGCCAGCGGCCGCGCCGGCCTGGTCAAGGTAGGCGTATCGGCCGGGGTCAATATCCGGCTGTTTCCGCTGATGCTCGACGCCCTCAGTCGTCACAGCCCGGGCATTGACATCAAACTGGAGGCTGTGGGCTCGGCCGACTCCATGCAGCGCCTCAAGGCCGGAACTCTCGATATCGGCCTGGTCGCCAGCCCGCAGGCGGAGACGGCCGAGATCATGCTCACGCCCTGGCGTAACGACCCCATGGTGGCACTATTGCCTGCCGCCTGGGAGGTCCCCGAACGGGTCAGCCCCGAATGGCTGGCAAGTCGCCCCTGGGCCTGCTTTGCTTCCGCCACGCAGATGCACGGACTGATTGCCGGCTGGTTCGGCCAGGCAGGACTGAGTCCTCGCCCGTTCATTGCGCTGACCTATACCGAGGCGCTCAAAAGCCTGGCGGCAGCCGGTCAGGCTGCAGCCCTGCTACCGCTGGAGGCCATGGAAGAGCAGCAGCAACTGAGCAGCGTTCAGATACGACATCTGTCGCCCACCTTGATGCGCCCCATGGCCATCGCCCATCGCCAGTTGCCAGCCCTGAACCCGGCGGTCGCCAGCGTACTGACGGTGCTGGCAAAGTTCGGCAATCAACCACACCCTGCTTGACCTCGACGCTGCACTGCTTAGAATCGAGCGCTTTCACTGTCCACCGAGGCTCTTCACCCATGCGCCATTGATGCCGCCGTCTGATTGACGGCCACCTCCCCTCCTCCCAATCGCTGCCACCGTTATGCGCAGCCGGGGATGTTCGGCATCAACCCATCGCATGGTTCTATGACAGAAGCTCGCCTGACGCTGCATGGCGTCTCCTACACGCTGCCCAATGGGCGGCCACTCTTTTCCAATCTTTGCGGCAACTTCGGCTCTCTGCGCTCGGCGCTGGTGGGCCGCAATGGCGTGGGCAAGACCGTGCTGGCCCGCATCCTGGCTGGAGAGTTGTCTCCCGGTGGCGGCAGCGTGACGCGTGCGGGCCGCATTCACTATCTGCCGCAAAACCCGCTGGCGTCCCGCCCAGACCTGAGCCTTGCTTCGCTCTCAGGCCTGAGCGGCACACTGCAGGCACTGGAGCGTATTGAACAAGGCAGTTGCGAAGCCAGCGACTTCGAACTACTGGCCGAGCGCTGGGATATACGTGAGCAGTTTCAGACGCAGCTCGAGCGGATCGGCCTGCCCCGGCTGTCACCGCAAACCCCTGCCAGCCAGCTCAGCGGCGGTCAAGCCATGCAGGTCGCACTGCTGGGCGCTCAAATGGCCCAGGCCGACTTTCTGATTCTCGACGAGCCCAGCAATCATCTGGACGCTGCCAGCCGCTCTGCCCTGGCACAGCAACTGCTCCAATGGCGCAGTGGCCTGCTGCTGATCAGTCATGACAGAGTCCTGCTGGAAGTCATGGACTCAGTGGCGGAACTGAGCTCCAGCGCAATCACTATCTACGGCGGCAACTACTCTTTCTATAGAGAAGTCCAGCGCCAGAAAAGCCAGAATGCACAAGACGAGCTGACCCGCCTCAAGCTGGAACGCAGCCGCGCCGAGCAGGCCTTGCGCACGCAGCAGGAACGCCAGAGTCGCAGGCAGGCACGTGGTGAAAAGCTGGGAAAGAACGGCAACCAGGCCAAGATTCTGCTGGACGCAGGCAAGGAGCGCGCCCAGAGTTCGGGCGGCAAGCTGGCGACCCAGCAGGCCGCAAAACGCGAAGCCCTGAACCAGGGCGTGCGCGAGGCCGCCCTGACGCTGCAGCGCCAGGTGGACTGGCAGGCTGAGAGCATTCACTGGCATCTGCCGCAAGGGCTGACGACCCTCGGAGATCGCATAGTGGCTGAACTGCACGAGGTGCAACTGCCTCATGTGGCAAGGCACTCACCCCTGAGCCTTGTGCTGCGCGCCGGTCAACGCATGGCCATCACCGGGCCAAACGGCTGCGGCAAATCCACGCTGCTGCAACTGCTGGCCGCTCGGCTGCAGCCGCTGGCTGGCGAATGCAAGCTGAATGTGACGCATGCCGTGCTCGACCAGCATCAGAGCCTGCTGCAACCCGCATCGTCGGTACTGAGCCAGTTGCTTGCCGCGAGTCCGAGCACGCCCGAGTCGCTGCAACGCATGCGCCTCGCACAGCTAGGGCTGGACGCACGCCATATCGATCAGCCTAGCGGGAAACTCAGCGGTGGTGAACGCCTCAAGGCCGCCATGGCCTGCGCGCTTTACCGTGACGAACCGGCGCAATTGCTGCTGCTGGACGAACCCGACAACCACCTGGATTTGCCATCTCTGCAGGCGCTGGAGAACATGTTGTGCCAATACGCTGGCACGCTGATTATCGTTTCGCACGACGCCATGCTGCTCCGTGCACTGAAGTTGACTCACCAGCTGGACTTTGCCGCTGAAACATGGACATTGACAGCGCTCTGATCGCTGCCACCGCCCCTGTCACGGTCATTTCCGGCTGGCAGGTCCAGCTCTCGGTTGAATCTCGGTTGTACAACGCCGTGCATCCTGCCCACGGTTCGGCAGTGTCCAGGGCACTTATGCATGCCATGTGTCCAAGCTCCCGACCATTCATCTACTTGCCCCCTGATTTCGACTTCAGGGGTTCAGAAGGTCTTTTTCCAGCTTCTTCCGTCCGTGGATCGATAGTCACCACCCGTGGCACAGCAACCGCCCGCACCAAAGGCCATGCGTCCCAGCGTGACCTGGAGCACGCCTGCCTCGTAGCGGATGGACTGACGCTGGCAGGAAGTGAAGAACGGGTAGGGCTCGGGAGTCAGCACTTTTTCCCAGTGGACTTCGCCCTTTTCCAAGGGCTCCACAAGAAAGACCTCGCAGTCGTGGACCAGGAGGAACACCGGCTGGCCTGCCAGCACGCCCTTGAAGACCTGCTCCGGCGCAGCATCACGCGTGGCCTGCGCCTGTTTGCTCAGAGGTGCTTGGGTTTCGCCAGAGTTGCAGCCCGCCAGACCTGTCAGCGCCAGCAGCAGAAAGGAGAACAAGGGCTTTGCGATCATGAGAGTTCAGTATGCCAGTTGCTTGCCATCGCCATGGCTGAAATCGTGTTGAAGAATCCAAGCAGTCATCATGCATATTCCGTGCGATCCGCAATGTCTTCGTGCCCGACGACACCGGCACGCGCGAGCAGCCCGATATCTCGCCTCCTGGAGCACGGTGTCAGATCACCAGCGCAAGCTGTGTTTTTCGAATCGGCCCACGCCCCATGTCCTCTGGGCGAATCTCAAGGCATTGGACTTCAACCCGAAAACCGACAAAGTCAAGAAGCTTGAGCTGGGCGCGGGCCAGAGCCATGAATCTTCCACCTCTGCCACGGCAGAACTCAAGCCCTTGGTACCGTTTCAATTTCTGGGCATTCAAGGTCTGGCAGACTTGTAAAAAAGCGACCAGCGCTGATGCATCAGCACTGGTCGCCATGGTTGTAGCGATTGCGACTTAGCCAGCCTTGGTGCCCACGCGTTCGCGCAGTGACGCCAGAAGCTCGGCCGGCAAAAACCTGAAGGCCAGTTGCAGCAGCAAAAAGCCAATCAAGCCATCGTCCAGCCAGCCCAGAACGGGAATGCTGTCGGGTACGAAATCTATGGGGCTGACGATATAGAGCGCCGCCAGCACGGTGACCAGCTTGGCCGCCTTGGGCGAGCGCGGGTCGCGCAGCACGACCCAGGCGAGCAGCAGCTCTTTGCGAAAGCGTGACAGCGCACGACCCAGTTTCCACATAGCAGTCACTCCGGCAAAAGTGAAAAAACCGAATCTTCAATTGCGGTCGAACCGGACGATGGCAAGAGCAAGGCATTGCCGGTCTGCCACAGAATGTATCCACGAGCCGAAACCCCAAAAGCATCAATCCTTTTATCGAAAAAGATTGATGCCCCTGATTTGACGGCAAATCAACCGTCGATCGGGTGTTCCGGCGTCTGCAGCGTGAGCTGGTAGAAGGCCAGATCCAGCCAGCGGCCGAACTTGAAGCCCACCTGGGGCATCAGGCCCACGGACTCGAAGCCCAACCGCTTGTGCAGTGCAATGCTGCCCGCGTTGGCGGCGTCGATGGCACCGACGAGCACATGCACATCTCCACGCTGCCTGGCCTCGGCAATCAGCAGCTCCATCAATTGCTGCCCCAAACCTCGACCCCGGTGCTGTGGATGAACATAGACCGAATGCTCAACCGTGTATTTGTAGGCGGGGTAGGCGCGAAAACCTCCCCAGCTGCAAAAGCCCAGCAACCGGCCTTGCTCATCCTCAATGCCGATGACGGGGAAGCCGCCTGCACGCTTGGCCTCGAACCAGCTGACCATGTTTTGTGTCGTGCGCGGCTGGTAGTCGTAGAGCGCCGTGGAGTTGACGATGGCATCGTTGAAAATATCCAGAATCGCAGCGGCGTGGCGTTCGTGCGTGCATTGCACGATGTTCAGATCACTCATTTCTTGGCCTCAGGCACCCAAATCAGAGTCGCTATTATGGGCAAGGTCCAAGCAGTCGTGGCCTGCGCAGCATTTAACTGCACAGGCCCGGGTGCTATAAGAATAGATTCAGCTTCCTTCCCGCCGGCATTTTCAGGAAACCCTCATGCAAAGCAGCGCACGCAACCAGTTCAAGGGCAGTGTCTCCCATATCAGCCACGGCATCGTCACCGATGAAGTCCAGATCCGTACCGAGCACAATGCGGAGCTGGTGGCGACCATCACGCATGGCAGCGCCGTCAGCCTGGGCCTGAAGGCCGGCAGTACGGTGATCGCCATGGTCAAGGCGCCGTCCGTGATGGTGGTGACGAATTGCGAAGGCGTGCGCTTCTCGGCGCGCAACCAGCTCACCGGCAAGATCACCCGAATCAAGCCCGGAGCAGTGAATGCCGAAGTGACCATAGACGCCCAGGGCCTGCAGGTGGTGGCCATGGTCACCCAGGAAAGCACCGAAAACCTGGGCCTTGCCGTGGGCAAGACGGCTACGGCCTTGTTCAAGGCTTCTCAAGTCGTGCTGGCGGTGCTGCCCTGATGAACGAATCCATTGTTCTGCAACCCATAGGCCGCGTACACAGCCCGTTCAAGCATGCCGTGGGCATGCCCATACAGACCGTGGCTGCCCAGCAGCATGAGGGAAAGATAGAGATCTTTGCACCTTTTGCCGCAGGCTTGCGCGATGTGCAGGAGTTTCAATACCTGATCCTGCTCACCCACCTGCATGAGGCCACGGAAAAGCTGGAAGTCGTGCCCTTTATGGACACCAGCAGCCATGGCGTTTTTGCCACAAGGGCGCCGGCAAGACCCAACCGCATCGGCCTGTCCATTGTCGAGCTGCTTGGCATGGACGAATGCTGGCTGCATTTCCGCGGTAACGACATGCTGGATGGCACGCCCGTGCTCGACATCAAACCCTATGTGCCGCAGCTGGATGTGCGCGAGACAGAACGCATAGGCTGGTTTGCCAGAGGGCTGGATCAGTTGCCGGGCAGGCTCTCCGACGAGCGCATGCGTTAAGAGCTATTTGTTTTCCGAGCTGGAGCAGCTGATGCGTCTATCTCCAAAGCGCATGCAGCTACTTGATGCATGGCATGGTACCTAGCGCTCTTCGTACCTGCCGGTCACGCGCCCCTGGCTATCCGTCACCACACTGCTCTTGACCTGCCAGACCAGACCATCGAGTCCGGGCACGGTGTACTCGCCGTCACGCCCCTTGACGGCCTGCTTCCAGGCCTGCATCTGAGCCGGGGTCAGGCTGAGCTTGAGCTCGTGGTCGCTATGCCAGTCCAGCATCCCGCCTTCACTGTCGCCGGCAGGCACCAGCTCCAGCGTGGAACCATCGCCTGCCAGAATCAGCGGGCGGCCATGAGGCAGGCGCGCCGGCAGCATGGCCTTGAGGTCGCGCACGCCCAGGCTTCCCAGACGTATCACGGTCTGCGGGCTGCGCAACAGGCGCTTGCGATGGCTGAAGCCAAGCACATCGTTGTAGAGCACGCCTGTCTTGGAGCCTTCTCGTGCAGCCCCCGCGTCGATGGCGAGCTGCACAGCGGGCAGGTCATGCAGACTGGGTCGGGCCAGATCCGTGATCCACAACGGCATATAGCTCTGCAGGGAATGCAGCGCTCCCTGCACATTCCAGCGACGTACCTCGCGCAACTCGTCACTGGTCAACCCCACCAACTGCAGAAACATCAGGTCGCCGTAGGGCGTGTGAATGGCCGGCAGTTCGGGATCCTGCACAAAGCCCATCTCGGTCAGCAGCGTGTCGGCATCGGCCTTGATCGGGCCGTTGGCCGTCATCCAGTGGCCTGGGGCCAGCACATTGCCGGTGCGAAACACATATCGAGCAATATTTTGCAAAAAGTTAACAGGCCAACTAGGTGGCTCCTGCTCGCTGGCGTCACGCATCAGCCTGAAACTCAACTCGAAACCATAGCCACTGGGCTTGCCTGGAGCGATGTCGTAACTGTCGTCCAGATCGCCATACAGGTCGCTGAAGCCATAGCTGACATAGTGCCAGTGCGGCGCGCCCTGCTCGCTGCGATAGACGTTGACGCCGTCCAGCGGCTCATCTCCTCCAAGACGAAATTTGATCAGCGTCCCGAAATGCGCGGGCTGCTGATCGCCATAAACCGTCTGCAGCGCCTCATCGATTGCATCCCATCCCTGGCTGCCCTCTTGCCCGTTAGCGTGGGTTTGAGAGTCGTAGGTTTCGCGGGAATTCATGGCCTTTTTCTCCTTTGCCCCAAGTATCAAGGCAGGCGAAAGCCGTTCGAGCAGGATTACAAACGGAGATGTGAGCGAGCGTTTCTGGCCACCATGCGTTCAGAAACCTCGGTCGCCCCCTCGATTTGCCACCAGGCAGGCAACAGTGCGCGCACCTCGGCGCGCGCGAAGCGGTCGTCCATCAGTACCAGAACGCCACGATCGTGCTCGCCGCGTATGACACGGCCAGCTGCCTGCACCACCTTGCGCAAGCCTGGATAAAGATAGGTGTAGTCATAGCCCAGCCCCACTCCCATGGCCTGATCCATGGCACGCTGCATGGCTTCGTTGACAGGATTGAGCTGTGGCAGACCCAGCGTGGCAACAAAGGCACCGATCAGACGGCTGCCGGGCAGATCCACGCCTTCGGAAAATGCCCCGCCCAGCACGGCCAGACCCAGGCCCTGACCTCCCTCGACAAAGCGAGCCAGGAATTCGGCACGCCCGGCCTCGTCCATGCCGCGCTGCTGCAGCCACAGCGGCAGTTGCGGCTGCAACCGCTCCAGGGTGGCGGCCAATTGCTGCAGATAATCAAAGCTGCTGAGAAAACACAGATAGTTGCCAGGCTGACGCGCATATTGCTGCGCGATCAACTCGGCCATGGGGATCAGCGATGCCTCGCGATCTCGCCAGCGTGTCGATATATGGCGTGCGATATGTACCTGCAGCTGCCGGGCCGCAAACGGCGACGGGACATCCAGCCAGGCAGTATCGGCAGGCAGTCCCAGCAGGTCACGGTAGAACCCTGGCGGACTCAGCGTGCCCGAAAACAGCACCGTGGTCTGTGCCGCCTCATGGCGTGGCGCCAGATGCGGCCCGGGCACCACATTGCGAATACACAGCGTGGATGCCGGCGTACGCACTCTGCTCGCACGCTGCTGCGGCGGCGTGGCCAGTTGAATATCAAACAGCGCATGCGGCCCGAACTGATCGGCCAGCGCCTGAAAGTGCAGCAGTTCCCAGTAAAAATCCAGCAATGCCTGGTCGGCAAGCGCGGGCGCCCCCCCTGCGGCCGCATGGCCGGTTATCTCCTGCTCAGCCAGCTGGTCCGCTATTGCACCCACTGTCCGCTGCACGGTGCCCAGCAGTGCGTCAGGAATGCTCTCGTAGCTTTGGTAACTGGCCTGATCCTGGGCCTTGTTCAGCGCCTGCCACTGGCGCTGCAGTGCATCGAGTGCCTTTTTGACAGCACCGGTCGCTGCCTGGCGGGCCTGCGCCAGATCAAACTGGGACAGCGGTGCCGTGTACATGCTGCGCGCGCGCTCCAGCAGATTGTGCGCCTCGTCCACCAGCACGCCCACGCGCCAGTCCTGCTGCAAGGCCAGCGCATAGAGCATGGCGGCACTGTCGTAGTAATAGTGGTAGTCGGCCACCACTGCATCGGCCCAGCGCGCCAATTCCTGCGACAGGTAATAGGGGCAGATGCCATGTTCCAGGGCCAGAGCCCGCAACGCTGGCGCATCCCATAGCGGCAGTTGCAGCGCCTGCTGCCTGGCCGCAGGCAGTCGGTCAAAGAAACCGCGCGCCAACGGACAGGACTCTCCATGGCAGGCCTTGTCGGGATGCTCGCAGGTCTTGTCGCGCGCCTGCATATCCAGGATACGCAGTGGCGCTGCCGATGCCGATGCCGGCAAGGCTTGCTGCAGCTGACCCAGCGCATGCAGTGCCAGTCCATGGCCAGTGCCTTTGGCGGTGAGAAAGAACAGCTTGTCCAGACCAACTGAATCCGTGGCCCCCTTGCCCATGGCGGCTCCCATGCTCTTGAGCAAGGGAAAAATCGTGGCCAAAGTCTTGCCGATACCGGTCGGAGCCTGGACCATCAGGCAACGACCTCCTTCGCTGGCATGGGCCGTGCGGTAGACGGCCACTGCCAGCTCCCGCTGCCCGGCTCTGAAGGCAGGCATGGGAAACTGCAGCTGCGCCATGGCCGCATCGCGCGCCCGGCGGTGGGCGGCCTCGCTGCGTGCCCAGTCGAGATAGCGGGCACATTGCGATTCGAAAAAGGCTTGCAGTTCGGCGGCAGAACACTCCTCCACCAGCACGGTCTCCTCTGCGCTGCCGATCTGGAAATAGACCAGCGCCAGCTTGAGCCGCTCAAGACCGCGCTCCTGACACAGCAAATGCCCGTAGACCCTGGCCTGGGCCCAGTGCAAGGTCCGGTGATTGGGACGCACGCCGTCGAGGCGACCCCGGTAGGTCTTGATCTCTTCGAGTTGCTGCTTCACGGCATCAAAGCCATCGGCCCGGCCGCGAACCTGAAGCTCTTCGAACTGGCCTCGGAGCGCTAGCTCCGTCTCGTAGCCGCCCACTTTTTCACGCCGTTTCTGCACCACGGCATGCCCTTCCATGCCCTCCAGCGCACTGGGCGCGGGCGTGAAGCGCAGATCAAGATCGCCGCCGCGCGCCGTGAACTCGCACAGCGCGCGTACTGCCACGCAGAGCGCAGGCTTCATGACGTGCTACCTTCATCGCGCCACTGCACATGACAGACGCGCACGGGAATGCCCTGCTCCTTGCAATAGGCCAGCCAGCGAATCTGGTTGTCCTGCAGCTTGTCACCCGGCGCTTTGACTTCCACCAGCTCGTAGCGTGAACCGGCATCGGACCGCTGGGGCCAGAAGCGCACCAGATCGGGAAAGCCGGTGCGGTTGGCCTTCACGTCCAGCAACAGCCGCGCGAACAGAGTCCTCAGATGAGTGGCGGGGATGCAATCCAGCGCCAGCTCCAGCAGCTCTTGCGTCAATGAGCCCCAGAACACAAATGGTGACTGAACCCCTTGCTTGTCGGCAAAACGCTGGCGAATCGTGGCCCGGTAGCGACCGTCCTCCAGTTCGGCCAGACAGGCATCAAACAGCGGCTGGCGGCGCAACGCAAAATCCGGTGCTCCCATGTCGGCCGGCCCACTCTGGAAGGGATGAAAAAACGCCCCCGGCAGCGGCGCAAAGATGGCGGGCCAGCACAGCAGACCGAATAGCGAGTTGACCAACGCGTTCTCCACATAGAACACCGGCGCATCGGCGCTATGCCAATGGGCTTGCAGCGCGTACTCCACCGCCATGGGCTGGGCGGGTCGGTCCAGCTGCACATCGCTGCGCAGGGCCGCCACGGCCGGTGCCAGAGCTGGCTGGCGCCCCACGGCCCCCAGTCCCAGGCTGCGGCTCAGACGCGGCAGCATGCGCGCCACGCGCTGACGCTCCTCCTCGCTTTCAGGCGCGGCTTGCGCCTGGCTGGCAAGGGCCAGGGCCTCATCAAAGCGCTGCATGCGCTCCAGCACCCGAATATGACGGTGGCGTGCACCCGCATAGCGGCTGGCCGTATAGGCCTGAGCCGCCAGCGGCCAGTCCTGCAGCCTTTCGCAAACTTGGCCAAACTTCAGCAAAACCTTGGCCCGGCGCATGTCCAGCCACGGGTTTTCGCTATGATTTTCAATGAGCGCAGGCAGTAATTGTGCGGGCTCCACACCTTCGTCGAGTGCCTGACGCAGTGCCGACATCTCCAGATAGAAGTCCAGATCTTCGCGGCGCTGAAATGCGCGCGAGTCAGCATCCAGCGCCACCGGCTCGTAGCGGAAAATACCGAGGTCGGCCAGCACGAACTCCGACCAATCCTGGTAGAGGTTGCCAAAGAACATCAGCCTCAGACGCTCTCCCAGCTCGCCCACCATGACGCGCCAGACAGGATCCACGGCCTCGGGATGCCAGACGGCATACGGCCGAGGCTCGGGTTGCCTCTCGGCCAGCCGCTGCAGCATCTCGGCCTTGCGCATAGAAGAGCACAGCTCAAAGCCAGTCAAGATCTGCAGCAGCTCGGGCTTGGTGTGCAGGCCGAATAGTTCGACCGCCTCCATGGGCTCGGTGGCACTGAGCCAGCCTCGCTCCAGCAAGGGTGCTGCGGCGTCGCCCGTCACAGGAATCTCCTCGTAGGTCAGCTTGCTGGCGCGAAACCAGGGTCCGCGCCGCATCAGCATGCGTACCAGCAGCGCCCTGGAGTTCTGCGGCAAGCGCGCAAAGCCGGCGATGAAATCAGCCTCCTGCTCGCTGAGCAGATCTCCATAGCGCTGCGCCAGCCAATCCAGCGCCTGCTGGAAGTTGTGCAGATAGTAGAAGCGGTGCGGCGGAAGAATGGCGGCCTGGGATGCGGTCACGGTGACGCTCACAAAATGCTCGGCGAAAAGACGGCTGGACGCCGACAATGAAACCTGTATTTTCATACAGCCCATAAATCCCTGCAGGCGCCTCCGAACCCAGGATTGCCGATCAGCGGGCGAAACGCTTGCGGCTTGAATGCCCGGTGGCAGTGGCACACAATCAATGCTTCATTCAACAAGGAGCAGGCAATGCTGGACTGGAACGAATACCGCAAGGAATTGGCAGGCAGGCTGGGAGAGTTTTCCGAGCTGAGCCCGGGCACCATGGAGGGCTACAAGGCCTTGTCCGGCGCGGGCAGGAAGACCGGCCATCTCGATGCCAAGACGCGAGAGCTGATTGCCATTGCCGTAGGTGTGACCACGCGCTGCGACGGCTGCATCGCCGTGCATACCAAGGCCGCCAAGGCTGCTGGTGCCAGCCGGGAAGAAATTGCCGAAGCCCTGGGTGTGGCCGTGGCCTTGAATGCGGGCGCCGCCATGGTCTACTCGGCCCGTGCTCTCGATGCCCTGGACGAGTAAGACACCCAAAGGACAGCCGCCAGAGATTCACTGGCTTGCCATCCCAATCCTTCAAAGCACGACCTGCGTGCCCAGTTCCACCACCTGGTTCGCAGGCAGCTTGTAATAAGTAGCTGCGCTGGCCGACTGGCGCGACATCCAGCCAAACAGCGCACAGCGCCAGGCGGAAAGACCGCCTGGCCCGTCCACCACCTGTACCCTGGCGACGAAAAAGCTGGTCGTCATGGGGTCGAGGTTCGGTATCTCGCCATCGACATCCGGTGTCATCCGCTTGAGTGCCGCCGGAATATCGGGCTGCTCGCGAAAGCCGAAATGCATGTCCAATGCCCAGACCCCATTGCACATGGGCTTTAGCTGCAGGCGCTCGCCATCATGCACATAGGGCGTGTTCTCGTTGATCACGTGGAGAAATACCGTCTGCTCATGCATGACCTTGAAATGCTTGAGATTGTGGAACAGCGCATTCGGCACCAGCTTGGGGTCGGAAGTCAGATAGACGGCCGTGCCGGACACCACCGGCACGCCGCTCATGGGCGAGCTCATCAGATCGCTCATGGGAATATCAAGGCGACGGCGATGTTCGGCCACCAGCTGGGTACCGTCGCGCCATGTGGTCAGCGCGATGAAGATGATGGCGCCCAGAGTCAGCGGCAGCCAGCCGCCCTGCTCCAGCTTGGTCAGGTTGGAGGCAAAAAAGCCTATCTCCAACAGCGCAAAACAGGCCAGCGCTGCCAGCGTCACGGCTCTTGATCGGCTACGCCCCAGATAGACCACAAAGCCCACCAGCATGGTGGTGATCAGCATGGTGCCCGACACGGCAATGCCATAGGCCGCCGCCAGTGCCCCAGAGGACTTGAAGGCCAGCACCAGCGCGATCACGGCCAGCAGCATCAACCAGTTCACGCTGGGAATATAGATCTGCCCCTGCTCCTGATCGGAGGTATGCAACACACGCACACGTGGCAAATACCCCAGACGGCTGGCCTGCAGCGTCATGGAATAGGCTCCGGAGATGGTCGCCTGCGAGGCAATCACCGTGGCAGCCGTGGCCAGCACCACAAAAATCAGCAACCAGGACGGTGAGGCCAGCAAGAAAAAGGGATTGCTGGCCGCAGTCGCATCGCGCAACAGCAAGGCACCCTGACCGAAGTAATTGAGCATCAGAGACGGAAACACCAGCCCGTACCAGCCCAGACGCACGGCCCGGCTGCCGAAGTGACCCATATCGGCATAAAGAGCTTCGGCACCTGTCATGGCCAAAAACACGGCCGAGAGCAGAAAGAAGGCCTTGTCCGTGTGTTGCACGGCGAAACGCAGCGCATGCAGCGGGTTGACGGCCTGCAGCACCATGGGCGTCTGCACAATGCTGGCCACGCCTGCCCAGGCAATGCAGAGGAACCAGACAATGGTGACCGGGCCGAACAGCTTCCCCACCACACTGGTGCCCTTCATCTGAATGGAGAACAGCCCGATCAGAATGCCGATGGTGATGGGGACGATGAAGTGCTCGAACTCCGGCGTGGCAATGCTCATGCCCTCCACGGCGGAGAGCACGGAAATCGCCGGCGTGATGATGGCGTCCCCATAGAACAGTGCGGCCGCAAACACTCCGGCAGCGACCACAAAGCGCGAGCGGCGCGACTGATCGCCCATCACGCGATGGGCCAGCGCCGTCAGCGCCAGCACGCCGCCCTCGCCGTCGTTATCGTGGCTGAGCACCACCCACACATACTTGATGGCGACGATGACGATCACGGCCCAGAGCAGGGCCGAGAGCGCGGCCAGCACATTCTCGGGCCCCACCGTCAGTCCATGGGCGCCGGTAAAAGCCTCCTTGAACGCATAGAGCGGGCTGGTGCCGATATCGCCGAACACCACGCCCAGCGCTGCCAGTGTCAGTGCCGACTGGCTGCTGCCCTGCCCTGCTTTTCCATCCCCCTGAAGCCCATGTTTGCTCTGTGACATAGCCATGCTTTTGCAATGATAGAGACCGCCTCACGCTAGGAGCCGGCAGCCCAGTATGGCACGCTGACGGAAATTGGAAAGCCTGGATGACGCCGGACCGAGCTGTCTTTCTTTATGCGATCTTGATAGCAGCAGCCACAATCCATGCAAGGGCTTGAGGCCTTTATTCCTAGATTCAAGGCTTCACAACAACCGGCTTGTCCTGCAAGCCCGCCTCCCATGAAGCCTGTCGCCATCCTCCAGCACGAAGCATCGCAAGGCCCCGGCATTTTGCTCGACCATCTGCGCCAGCAAGACATTGCCCATGTGCTGATAGATCCCTGTGCCGAAGACGCGGCACCGGCCAATGCGCGCGACTATCGCGGCATCATCGTGCTGGGCAGCAACCATTGCGCCAACGAGCATCTGCAATGGATCGATGAGGAACGCGGCCTGCTGCAAAGTGCACTGCTGCACGACATCCCCGTGCTGGGCCACTGCTTTGGCGCGCAGATGCTGGCCCGCGCCATGGGCGCACGCGTCTGGCGCAACCCCTGCCCGAACATAGGCTGGAGCGAGGTCCGCATCACTGCCTGCGCCCAGCAACTGATGAGCCTGCCCGCGCAAGCCACCATCTTCAACTGGCACTACGACAGCTTCGACATTCCCACGGCAGCCAGGCGCACCATGTACGGTCGGCATTGCCTGAACAAGGGCTTCGTCCATGGTCGGCAATGGGCGTTTCAAGGCCATCTGGAAGTGACCGCAGACAGCGTACGTCAATGGTGCGGCGAGGGCCATGACGAGCTGCTGCAGGCCCGGGGACCGGCCGTTCAGAGCGAGGCCCAGATCCTGGCTCGACTGCCGCAACACATAGGCCAGCTGCATGCCATGGCGTTGCGTACCTACAAGGCATGGACCGATCAGCTGGACAGGCCTGTTTCGGTGGCCTGCAGCGGCCCCTCGGAAACTCTGAACCGATTTCGCCTGCGCTCCGGCGAATACCTTCGCATGCAGCTATGAGACTGCACACTTGCCGCCCCTGGGCTGGCCAGGAGCAGACGTTTTGTTGCATCTGGCGGACGATCTCTGGCAAGGCCCGGCCGCTGTCTGGGTCAGAATGACCGGCAAACTCACTGCCCAAGCTTCATGGACTTCACAACGCTTGAAAAACACCTGGATACCTCGCCGCTGCTGAAGGCGCACAAGCAATACTTCCTGAATCTGGCCCAGCCCGCCGTCGCCATTCGCCTGAGCCCCACCATGGGCGAGCCCTTGCAAAGCCGCTTTGGCGGCCAGCCCATCGTGCCTGCGGGCTTTGTCTGGCCCGAGCATCCGGACGGCCACTACCTGTTTGTAGGTCAGATCAACTTTGCCGAACTCTCCGCCGGACCCGGTCGCCCTGCAGAGCTGCCGGCCAGCGGCCTGCTGTCGCTGTTCTACGGCTTTGACGAGGACGACGCCATCTTCTGGCGCGACCAGGACTATCTCAAGGCGTTCTACTGGCCGGACATCAGCGGCATGCATGAGATCCAGGCTCCCCATCAGTGGGTCACGGACAGCCGTGCGCTGCAGTTTGAGAACTGCATCGACCTACCTCGCCACGAGGAGCTGCGCAAGGACTGGCCAGTCGAGTTCGATGAACTCCAGGACTGGCTCCATGGACTTGAAGAAAGCGGCGAGCTGCCTCGCGACTATCTGCTGGGCCGCCCCTCCTGGGACAGTCTGGGCTACGATCCCACGCCCGAGGCTGAGGAGCACCCCGGCAGCTCGCACTGGCGCTCGCTACTGACGCTGCAGTCACACGAGGAATTCCACTGGTGCTGGCAGGACGGGGCACGCCTCATGGCCTTTATCGAAGATGCCAGGCTGCGCGCCAGGGACTTTAGCCATTTGCAGGTGGACTGCGGCTGATGCCGGGTTCAACCTCCCCAAGCACAAGGAGCCGCTCATGCCCACACAGATTCCGGCAGACATCCTCAAGCAATGGCAAAGCGGTCACAAGATCGAAGCCATCAAACAGCTGCGCGAGCAAGGCGGGCTGGGTCTGAAGGAGGCCAAAGACATGCTGGAAGCCAGCGACGAGCCCGACTTTGTCCAGCATGGCGCGACAGAGCAGACGCAAGCCATGCAGCAGTTGCGCGAGCAGCTGGAAAAACTGGGCATGAAAGATGCCACTTTGCTGCTGGACCAGCTGAATCGGGACGGCGCCGCGCCCGGCAGTTCCTTCTCCTCCATCAAGACCACCACCACGACCGTCAATGGCAAGACCACCACCAGCGTCACCGTGAGCGGGGATCATGCAGAGGCCATAGAGGCGCTGATGTCGGGCGCGAACGCAGTGCCCGCAAAGACCAGGGCCGAGGTGGAAGACGCCATGGCACGCGGCAACAAGATCGAGGCCATCAAGCTGCTGCGCGACGCCACGGGCCTGGGTCTGGCCCAGGCCAAGGACCATATCGATGCGGCCATGGACGGCATTGCGCTGGACTGGCAGATCCTGCAACGGCAATCGGCGCGGGCCAGCGTCCCCAACAGCTTTCAGCCCGGAGCGCCATCGCCGGGCGAGGTCCCCAGAGGGCAAGGCCGGTATCTGTGGCTGCTGGTGCTGGCACTGGCTGCCGTCGGCCTTTGGTATTACTTCAAGATGCCTTGGAGCCTATAGCAGACAGGCGAAGAAAGCTCACTTTTCAGACACTTTCGGCTCGGATTCAAGGTTGCGGGGCAGTTGTATCGGCCAACTGCCAGCCACCGCCTAGCGCCTGGTACAGCGCCACGGCGTTTTCCAGCTGGCTCTGACGCAGGCGCAGCACTTCCTGCTGTACGGCAAACAGATTGCGCTGGGCATCCAGCTCCTCCAGATAGCTAGCATAGCCGGCCTCATAGCGATCCTTGGCAAAGCCCAGGGTACGACCCAGCACTTTTTCGCGTTCCTTGGCATGCTCCCACTGGGCCTGCAGTTGCTGGGAACTGACCAGGGCTGTTTCCACATCGCCAAAGGCCTTGATGACCACACCGCGATAGGCATAGGCGGCCTGATCGCGCTGGGCAGATGCCGCATCGAACTGCCCCTGCAGGCGACCGCCGTTGAACAGCGGCGCCAGAATGCTGCCGCCCAGCGACCAGACCCGCGCCGGGTTGTAATCCAGAGCGTTGATGAACAGGCTGCCGAAGTTTGCACTCAGGCTCACATGGGGCAAAAAGGCCGCGCGCTGTGCCGCAAGATTGCTGTCGCTGGCCGCCAGCAGCAACTGGGCGCGCGCAATGTCGGGGCGGCGCTCCAGCAAGCCTGACGGCAAGCCAGGTACAGGCATGGCGGGCAAGCTCATGGACTCGAGCCCGGCATGCTCGCTCAAGCTGGAGCGGGCCAAGGCCTGTGCCTGGTCATCACCGCTGCCGCCCACCAGCTGCATCAGCGCTATGCGCTGGCGCTGCAGCGCCAGGGACATCTGCTGCACCGATTGCCGCACGCTTTCCAGCTCGGCCAGCGCCTGGCTTTGCTGCAGCTGCGAGATATAGCCCACACGCACCTGATCGGTGAGCAGGCGCACCGCTTCCTCGCGCGACTTCACCGTGTCCTCGGCCACGGCAAGCTGGGCCTGCAGCGAGCGCAGAGCGATATAGGCCTGCGCCACGGTCGCGGCCACCGTCAGACGTACCGCGTCGCGATCCACCTGGCTGGCCTGCAGGCGTTTATCGGCAGCCCGGCTCAGACTGCCCAGGCGATCCCAGAGATCCAGCTCCCAGCTCGCTTGCAACACGGGCTGGGCCGAACGCACATGCACCATCTGGCCGGTTCGCGCGCTCAGGCTACGGTTGGCCGAGCCCGGTGCGCTGAGCGACAGCTGTGGCGCCGCGGCAGAACCGGCCACATCGAGATTCGCGCGCGCCTCCTCCACGCGGGCCAGGGCGGTGAGGACATCGTTGTTGCGCGCCAGCGCCAGTTCCACCCAGCGGCTCAACTGCACATCACTAAAGGCCTGCCACCAGCCGACCTGGACTGCGCTGGCAGCACCTGCGGCCTGGTCCGCGCTCCAGCTGACCGGCACCGCAGGCCGAGCGCTGTCCGGAGCCCGAGTCAGGCTGGGCACGCTGCAGCCAGCCATCAGGAATGCAAGCGCCAGGGGCAAGGCACGCACGGTAGGGAAGGCGTTCTTCATGGCTTGGTCTGTTCGGGTGCGGAAGCTGCTGGCGCTTGAGATTTTTGAGCCAAATCGACATCAATCGCTTGAGGCGTCTGAGCTGAATGCTCTGCTTTTTGCGCAGTATCGAGGCGCACAATGACCGACATGCCGGGGCGCAGGCGCGCTGCATCGGCCTGGCCCTCGTCGATGGCAATCTTGATGGGCAGACGCTGAACGACCTTGGTGAAATTGCCCGTGGCGTTATCGGCCTTGAGCACGCTGAACTCCGAACCCGTGGCCGGTGCAATCTCCAGCACATGGCCCTTGAGGCGCAAGCCGCCCAGCGCGTCCACGCTGAAGCTCACGAGCTGGCCGATCTGCACCCGGGCGGTCTGGGTTTCCTTGTAGTTGGCCACCACCCAGTAAGTGGGCGGCACCACATACATGAGCTGCGTACCGGCCGCCACGTACTGGCCCTTGCGCACCGCTACCTCGCTGACCTGTCCGTCGCTGGGCGCATGGACCACGGTGTTGTCCAGATTGATCTGTGCCTGGCGCAGCAGCGCCTCGGCCATCTGCACCTGGGCCTTGAGAGAGTCACGGCCCACGGTCGTGGCCTTGATCTTTTCATGGTTGATCGCGATGTCTGCCTGGGCCTTGGCCACATTGGTCGCGGCCAGGCGCGAGGTGGCGCGCACCTTGTCGCGTTCGTTCAGAGACACGGAGCCTCGCTCGGCCAGCTCCTGCACACGCTTGAGTTCTGCCTGCGAACGCTGGGCCTCTGCCTCCACGGCAGCCAGACCGGCACGACTGGCGCTCAGGGTGGCCCGGTTCTGGGCCTGGGTCTGTTCGGAATTGCTCAGCTGCGCCTGGGCATTGGCCAGTTGCGCCTGCGCCTGCGCGACAGCCGCTTCATAGCTGCGGCTATCGATGCGCACCAGCGGCTGGCCGGCCTTGACCTGCTCGTAATCCTTGACCAGCACCTCGGTCACGTAGCCATTGACCTGCGGTGCCAGCACGGTGACGGCGCCGCGCACATAGGCATTGTCCGTGGTCACCACCGAGCTGTTGAAGGGCCACAGATTCCAGGCCCGCAGCACGAGCAGCATGCCTGCCAGGGCCACCACCAGCATGATGAGCACACTGCGCAAAGAAGGCTTGATCTTCTTCGGCGTGGGAGGCAATGCTGCAGCGGGTGAAGGGGCAGCTGTCGCCGCAGAGGCGGCGGGGGAATGGGGTTGTTGACTGTCGCTCATGCTCAATCTCTTGCTGTTATCGGTCTGAGTTCCTTGCCTGGGGGCCGGAGCCATCCCGGCCGCCATCGCCGGCCGCAGGGCTGCTGCGGGCATCCTTGTCGATTTCCTGCTCCAGCTCGGCCTCGAGCTCGAGCGCCTGGGCGTTGTCCTGCAGGGGATCGCGGCTGGCCAGCACGGCCTGCTCGCGAGTCTCGGCCGCCTGCGCCGCGGCAGCTAGGCGCCTGGCTTCCGCGCCTTCGATCACTACGGTCCGTGCCGGACTGGCGGACTCGGTCCGAGCGCCCTCTTCCACATCGCCATAGGCATCGGTGGCCGTGGGCTGCACCACCACCGTGACACGTTGCGATGCGTCGGGCTCATGGACGTTCGCTGCCTCAGGCTCTGCAACCGGAGCCACCGAAGGTGCGCGCTGGGGCGTACCGTCGGTCCCGGCAGCTGCCGCCACCTGGTTGCCGCTTTGCCGTGTCATGGCGCGCACCATGGCCGCAGCCTGGCGCACGCGCGCCGAGGCTCCCAGGCTCCAGAGCAGATACAGCAAGGCGATGGCGGCCGTCAGCGCAAACACATCGTTATAGGCACGCACATTGGCTTCGCGCCGCACGATCTGCGACAGCTGCAGCGTTCCCTGATTGACGCGCATGGAGGGATCGGGCGTGACCTTGCCGTAGATCTGGTTCTGTATCTTGAGCCGCTCGGCCACCACGGGGTCGGTCGGGTCTATCTGCGCCACCAGGGCCACGGAGTAGATCTGTTCACGGTAGGTCTGGTAAGTGCTCAGCAAGGCCGAACCCAGCAAGCCGCCCATGGCCTGCGTCATGGAAATCGTGACCACGGCGGTGAGCATGTGGTTGGCGCCGAATTTCAGCCCCTGGATGATGCCGGTCAGCATCAGCGGGCCCATGAAGACGCCCGAGCCCACCGCCAGCAGAAACTGGCTGAAGAAAAAGTCCGAAGGACGGTCCACGCTGCTGCGGTGGTGATCGAGAAACGCTGCCACGGCAAACAGCGCAATCGCCACCACGATCTGCTTGCCCATATTGGGTACACCGAAAGTAACAGCAGACAGCGCAACCCCTATAAGCGTTCCAAGCAGAATAACCATGAATAGCGGCTGCATCTGATCGGATGTCATGCCCAGCGTGCGCATCAGCCCCACCACGCCGTAGCTTTGCTCGGCCGTGAGAAAGCGCAGCAAGATGGCTCCGATCACGAAACGAATCGTCGGCATCTGCGCGAACCAGCGCGTGTGGAACATGGGATTGAAGCGATGGTGCTCGATGTAAAGCGCGACGCTGAGCAGCGCGATTGCTGCCACCAGCATCCAGGCCAGCCCCGGCGTATCAAACCACCAACGTGAGTAACCCTGAACCAGCACGGCAATCAACAGGCCCAGGCCCGGCACCATCAGGCAGAAAGTGACGAAGTCCAGCTTCTCGAAGGTCCTGATGTACAAGCCCGATGGCAGCTTGAGCAGCACCACGGCGGCAAAGGACATCAGTGCCAGGCCGGCTTCAAACAGATAGAGGTTGTGCCACTCGCTGTTATAGAGCAGACCCGGCGACAGAATCCAGGCCAGCGGCGTGGCCAGCTGGCCTACGCCCACGCCGATCACCAGCATCTTGAGCACATAGGTGCGCGGTGCCGACTGCAGCATGTAGAGCGTGCTCAGCGACGAGCAGGTCGCCGCTGCCAGGCCGCTGGCCGCGCGCAGCAGGATCAGGCTGTCGTAGCTGCCCAGCAGCAGATGCAGCACGCTGAGCGCGGCGTAGCAGCCCAGGCCGATCTCGGTGAACAGGCGCATGCCGAACTGTTGGCGGAATTTGTAGACCAGCAGATTGGCCGTCATATTGAACATGACGTAGGCGCCCGTCAGCCAGGCCGCCTCGACCGAGGTCAGCCCCAACTGCCCCTGAATCGTGGGCAGATTGGCGGTGAACAAGGCATTGCCCAGGCCACCGGTCAGCCCGACCAGAACAGCAATCAGCCCATAGCAGACGCGGACCCAGGGCTCGTGATGGGGCATGGCCGGCGAGCCGGGCAGCGCCGGCTTCTCATGCTCGGCCCAGTCCGGCGGGCGGCGCAGCAGGATGACGGGCCCTTGCGGAATGGCTGGAGGAGCTGTAGCCTGGCTGCTGGGAGGTTTCGGGCCTTCTTGATTGGCTTGAACCCCAGTGGCTTGTGCTGCAGCTTGACTCATAAACCTCAGGCCTTGATTCCGTCCAGAATGATTTGCAGGGCGCGACGCGCCAGTTGCTTGCGTTGTGCAGGAGTTTCACCACGCAGGGCACCGCCCAGCATGCCGAACACCAGGGACAGATCCTTGGCATTCAAGGCCTGCTTGCACAGGCCCTTGGCCACCGCACGCTTCATGGGCTCTTCGAACACCAGCCACATCTGCTGGCGCGCATGAATGACTTCTGCATCGCTCTGGTCCACCGTACGCCAGTAGTCCACCAGCGTGGCAGAGACAGCGATGCGCTCGCCCACCAGAGCCAGCAGCTTGAAAAAGGCCTGGTCGTCGTCGTGCCAGGCGGCTGCAGCGGCCCGGGTCTTCTCGACCGAGCGCTCCAGCAGCGCCAGCATGATGGCGCGACGGTCCGGAAACTGACGATACAGCGTGGCGCGGCCCACCTGGGCACGCTCGACAATGAGATCCAAGGGTGCGGTCACGCCATGCTCGGCAAACACGGCATCGGCCGCGTCCAGCAACTGGGCACGGCGTTCGGCGGATGGAGGACGGGTGGTGGACATGGCGCCAATTATCGGACAATTTTGTCCGATAATTGCAGCACTCAGCGTTTCCCCTGCCCTGGCAAGGGTCGGGCAAGACTGCTCTCAATCGCGCGGCAGCGCCTGCAGGCTGCGCCGGCTGATGAACTCGCGCCGCTGTCCGGTCAGGGGATCATCGAAGGCCAGACTGCGTGCCAGCAGCTGCAAGGGCCTGGAATAGTCGCCCGGTTCCGGGTCATTGACCACGGGATAGAAGGCATCGCCCCTGAGCGGCAGGCCCAGCGCCGCCATATGCACACGCAGTTGATGGCGCTTGCCCGAAACCGGACTGAGCCGGTAGCGCGCCCAGGCGCTGTTGTGCTCGATGATTTCCATCAGGGTGCGGCTATTGGGTTCGCCATCCACCTCATGCATGCGAAAGAAATGCCCGCTCTCCTCCATGCGGCTCGCGTGTTCGCGCGGAAATTTCAGCTCGGCACGGTAAGGCGCCACGGCCTCATAGACCTTGTGAATGGCCCTGTCCCTGAACAGTCCCTGATAGATGCCGCGCGTGGCGCGCTGCACCGAAAACACCACCAGCCCCGCGGTGTCGCGGTCGATGCGATGAATCGGCGACAGCTCGGGCAGATCGAACTCGCGCCTGAGCCTGACCAGCAGCGTGTTCTGCAGATACTGGCCGGCAGGCACCACAGGCAGAAAATGCGGTTTGTCGGCGACAAGCAGATGCGCATCGCGATGGATGACTTCCGCCGCGAACGGAATCTCTGGCTCTCCTTCCAGCTCGCGATAGTAGTAATAGCGCAGCCCCGGCATGAATGCAGCGTCCGGGCCAGCCATCTCTCCGGTTTCGCTGACCACTTGACCGGCTGCCATGCGGCGCAGCCAGTCTGCGCGCCCAACGGCAGACAGGCGTTCGCACAAGAAGTCGATCAGCAGCCCCCTACCCTGGGATGGCAACACCACACAGCTGGGGCTGACGCCATCGCGCACGGGCAGAACCTTGGGATCGTGGGAGTTATGCATGGCGCGGGATTTTAGTGGCTGGCCCGACTTCTGGCTTTCATGACCGCATGGGCCCTGCTCAGACGGTGATGCGACTTCGCGGTGACTAGTCCGCTCGGATATTGGCTTTGCGAATGGTGTTCTCCAGAACTCTTTTCTCCTGCTCCAGATAGGCCAGGAACTGAGGATGCCCCATGCGCATGGGCTTGAAGCCTGCTTCCGTCAGCTTTCTGGCCATCTCGGGGTCCGCTTGCAGGATCGCGATTTCATCGGCCAGACGCTTGACGATGCGGGCATCCGTATGAGCGGGAGCCAGCAAACCTTGCCAAGCCTCGACTTCCAGATTGCGAAGGGCCGACGTCTCAGAAAGACTTGGCGTTTGGGGCAGCGTGGCCACACGCTGGCGGGATGTCACGCCCAATGCCTTGACCTTGCCCTCCAGCACAAACGGTTGAGCCAGCGCAACAGGCAGCACGGCAAGGTCGATCTGACCACCCGCCAGCTCGGTCAGCACCTGCGGACCAGACCTGTAGGGAACATGTACCAGGTCTATACCGGACATTTGCTGAATGAGCTCCCCCGTCAGGTGCAGGCTGGTGCCGATGCCATCGGTGCCCAGGGTCAGTCGCCCAGGTTTCTGGCGTGCAAGTTCAATGAGATCGTCCGCACTGCCTGCAGCAAGCCCCGGGCGGGCGACAAGCGCAAAGACCGAAGAGGCCACGGGTGCCACGGGCTTCAACTCGTGCAGACCGTCGTAGCGGAACTTTGCCGGCGAGATCATGGGCGCGACCAGCACCGAGCTGGCCACACCGAAGAGCAAGGTATAGCCATCGGGCCTGGCTTTGATGACGCGCTGCGTGGCAATGGTCCCTGATGCTCCGACCATGTTCTCGATGATCACGGGCTGGCCCAGTCGCTCTGCCAGACGCGGCATCACCAGCCTGGCGGCTACATCCACACTGCCTCCGGGCGCGAAGGGAACCACCACCGTCAGTGCCTGGGCAGGCCAGGACTGGGAAGCCGCCTGGCTTGGCTGTGATAGCTGCTGCAGCAGCGGAGCGCCCAGCGCCCAGGCTGCAAACTGTCTGCGTCGTATTTGCATGATGATCTTTCTGCTGGGATTGGAATGACTCAGCGGGACAGCCAAGGCAGTTGCTCTGCCTGGTAGCGCCATGTCTGGAACACCGTGTTCAAGCGCCCCGGGCCTGTGCGTCGTGCAGCGGCATCGGGATACTCGCCAAACCAGGGCAGGATGAACTCCCAGACCACCTCGCCTTGCGGCGTCACCTCAAACAAGCGCCCGGTGGCCGACTCCGTGATGTGCGTGTTGCCGTTCCAGAGCCGCTGCGCGCTGCCCATGAAAGCGGTGTAGAAGGCATTGACCATCTCGTCCTGGTAGCTCCACGCGATCTCATGGGAGACAGGATCTATTTCCAGCACACGCGAGAAAGCCACATGGGATCCCTGGCGGAAGTTGCCGTTGTCAAAAGTCAGGACATGGCCGTTTGCCAGCGGAACCGGAGCATGCTGGTGCGAGACCACCGATGGCGGGATATGCAGCTTCACCCTGCCGCTGGCCTTGTCCACGCCAATGATTCCCGAAGTGGTGCGCAGGCTCATCAGCACTGTTCCATCGGCCACAAGCCCAAGGCCGTTGACCAAGGGCCAGTGATAGCGGCCAAAGCCAGGGTGAATGGGGAAATCCTCAGGCTCCAGATGCTCCCAGGCCTTCCATTCCCAGACCAATCGACCTGTGCGGTCCACTTCCCGGATCACATCGCCGTACATCACCTCGTCAGCACCAAGCGAGGTGCCGCCAGGCACCCGTTCGGCAAAGCCCAGGGGAACAGGGGCACAGGCTGCATAGAGCAGATGACCGTTGGGCAACCACTGTGCGTCATGGTGGTGTGTCGGGTCTTCATAGCGCCAGACCACCTCCCCGCCTGGCCTGACCTCGTAGAAATCACCGCCATGCCACATGGACCAGGGGGCATAGAGATCTGGCGAATCACGATGGTTGCCGTTGTAGCCCAGGTTGCCGTTCGGCAGGATGACGGCGTGGCGACCGGCACGCACGGGCAGCTTCCACTCATGAGCCACCTGGCCCCGGATATCTATGAGATAGACATGCCCGTCGGCCGTCTGGGGGGCGATCAATGTGTAGCCGCCAGCGCTGAGCGCGCTGTCATGAGCGATGAGACCTGTGCCGCGTCGGCGTTGGGTGACCTGGTCAACGGTGGTAGCCATGGGTTCTTTCTGTGACTTGAGGGATTGATGGCTGCCACTCTAGAAGTTCGACAGCGTCAGGAATAGCTATTTGTTTTTTAAGAGGTGTCAGAAAAAAATTTACACTCAGGACATGCCAGCAATTTCCCAGGCTTTTCGATGCTTTGACGAGGTGGCGCGCCGGGGTTCGGTGCGCAAGGCCTCGGCGACGCTGCACCTGACTGCCGCAGCAGTCAACCAGCAAATCCTCAATCTCGAAGCGCAGGTGGGTCAGCCCCTGTTCGACCGGCTGCCCAGAGGCATGCAACTGACGGTGGCGGGCGAGATCGTGCTGGCAGCAGTCAGGCGCAGCCAGCGCGACTTTGACAATGCACTGGCCCAGGTCGAAGACCTGAATGCCTTGCGCCACGGCCATGTCAGCGTGGGCGTTCCCCACGCAACCGCCGAATACCTCGTGCCCCAGGTAATTGCGGCAATGCATCACCGCTATCCCGATATCACCTTCAGCGTGCGTGCAGGCATTGGCGAAGAGCTGCTGCGACATGTGGCGCAGGGCGAGATCGATGTGGCCTATTGCCTGCGCCGAACGCCTCCTGCCGGGGTCGAGGAAATGCGCTCCTGGGCCCAGCCCCTGGGGGTGGTGATGGCTCCCGATCACCCTCTGCGCATGCGACCGCGGCTGCTGCGTCTGCGTGACTGCCTGGCCTATCCGCTGATCATGATGACTCCCGACATGGAGTTGCGCAGCATGCTGGAGCGCCTGGGCGACGGTGCGCTGAGCCGGACCCAGCCACTGGTGCAAACCAGCAGCATCCCCATGGCTCGTCGCCTGGTGGCAAGCGGCCAGGCACTGGCCTTCATGCTACCGGACAATGTGGCGGAAGACGTCGCCGCTGAGCGCCTGAGCTGGCGTGCGTTGCACGATGCCGGTTCGCTGTTGCACAGCTGCGCTTATCAGCGCACCGGCTATGCGATGGCGGCCGCAATGGATATGTTTCTGACCGAGCTGGAACATGCAGCGGACGAGTTGAAGGCAAACTTTGATACCGGTGTTTCCTGGTCCATCGGCAATCTTGCCGTTTAACAGCATGGAATCGGCAGGCACCGGATAGGCGCTGGCACCTCAACGCCGAGCGGAATGACTTTGCACAATGGAGCAACACTTCGCAGCACTTCATGAAGCACCGCAGTCATTGCTGCAGATGTTTGCATTCGCAGCAACAGCACTCTTCCAGCTGCAGCAGCGTTTCCCGGATCGGTCGCGAAGTCTGAGCTCATTGCATGCGGGCATACATGCATCAGGCAATTGGATGACGAGGCATTTCACGTATGCGCAATAGCATGTGGCAAAAAAGGATGCAACAGCCATGGTCGATCCCACCAGCACTTCAGCCCCTGAATCCGCTCCTGCACATTCGCGCCTGACACGTCATTGGCTGCGCTGGTCAGCCCTTGCGATGGCGCTGCTGCTGGCTTTGATTCTGGCGGCAGCACTGCTGATTGCCTTCATGGACTGGAACAAGCTCAGGCCCTGGATCAATGAAAAAGTCAGCACTTCCGCGGGCCGCGACTTTGCCATCAACGGCGACCTGCAGCTGCAATGGACCTGGCCACAGCCCCTCGATACGGGCTGGCGCCACTGGGTGCCGGGAGTGGTGATACATGCCAGCGATCTGACACTTTCGCAACCCCAGGGCTGGCTGGTTCAACAGGCACCTGAAAAAGCCAATGACAAACAGCCGGTATTGCCTGCGGACCCCAAGGAGCTCAACACCGGTCGCCTGCCCGAGCAAGGCCAGGTAGCGAACGAGAAAAAGACGAACGTAGATGACGACGACGCCATATCCGATGCCGGCCGGCAACCGCCCGAACGCAATGCCCGCACCATGATCACCGCTGCAAATGCGACGGCCAGCCTGCGCCTTTGGCCGCTATTGGCGCGTCATGTTCAACTCGACTCCTTGCTGTTGCAGGCTCCCGACATGGTGCTGGCCCGCAACGACAAGGGCGAGAACAACTGGACATTTGACAAGCCCGCAAGTAGCGGCCCGAAGTGGAGTTTTGAAATAGGCCAGCTGCGCATCAGCGATGGCGTTCTGGGCTGGTCCGACGCCGTCAAGAACATGGCCGTGCGCGCCCGTATCGACACGTTGCGCAGACCGCTCGGTGCCGATCAACCTTATGGCGTGCGCTTTGGCCTCGCTGGCTATCTGCACCAAGGCAAGACCCGCGCGCAAATTCAGGCCCAGGGTCTGGCGGGACCTGTACTGGATCTGCGCCAGGACAGGCTGCGCTTTCCGCTGCGCATTTCGGCCAAGGCCGGCAGCCTGCAAGCATTTGCCGAGGGTATTCTCGACAATCCCAAGACACTGGATGGACTGGACTTTCAAGTTCAGGTGCGCGGCAAGAGCATGGCCGACCTGTTCGAGCTCAGCGGCCTGCTGCTGCCCGCCACTCCGCCGTTCGAGACCAGCGGCCGTCTGATCGGCAGCCTAGCGCCAGGCAAGGCCGTCTGGCAATACGAAAAGTTTCAGGGCAAGCTGGGTCAGAGTGATTTGAGTGGTGACCTCCAATACCGCTCCGCCCAGCCCCGGCCAAAGCTGACGGCACAGCTGCACTCCAAACAACTGCGACTGGTGGATCTGGGACCTGTCATAGGCGCAGCCCCGTCCGACAGCCCCGACAAGCCCCAACCCGTCAACGGCAAGGTACTGCCGCAAGTCCGGTTCCAGACCGAGAACTGGGACAAGATGGATCTCGACCTGCGCTATGAAAGCAGCCATATCCTGCGGCCCGAAGCTCTACCCCTTCAAAACCTCAGCGTGCATGCGCTGCTGGACAACGGCAGACTCACCCTCTCGCCACTGAAGTTCGGCCTCGCGGAAGGCGCGCTGAATATCGATGCCAGCGTGGACAGCCATGCCAAGCCCGTTGCTGCCAAACTCAACGCACAGGTGCAGTCGCTCAAGCTCTCCGCGCTGTTTCCCACAATTGAAAAGATGAAGAAAAGCCTGGGCCGGCTCGATGGCGCAGTCGCGCTCACCGGACAGGGCGAGTCACTGGCACAGTGGCTGGGCACGGGCAATGGCTCGCTGCGCCTGTTTGTACGCGACGGCACTTTCAGCTCGCAACTGCTGGACCTCGCGGGGCTGAACGTAGGTTCCATCGTCATCGCCAAGCTGTTTGGCAGCGACAAGGAAGTGCAGCTGCGCTGTGCCGTGGCTGACTTCAATGTGCAACAAGGTATTGCCCGCCCACGCATGGCCAAGCTGGCCACCACAGAAGCCGTTGTTGAGGCCACGGGCGAGATCAACCTGGCGCAGGAACAGCTCAATCTGCGCATCGTCCCCGAATCGCTGAAGTGGAAGTTCTTCTCGTTGCGCACGCCACTTTATGTGCGTGGCAGCTTTGCCAAGCCCGATGTGGGCCTGGAGCCCGGCCCCCTGGCAGCCCGTGCCGGCGCTGCGGTGGCTGCTGCCGTTTTTGCGCCAGCGGCACTGGCTTTGGTACCGCTGACCGTGCCTGCCGCTGACGACGATGTGAACTGCAAGCAGTTGCTGACTCAAGTACGCCAGTAAACGAAGGCAAGAGCACACCGCTGACCCCAGACTTCGAGCCGGAGCTCATTTGTATTTCACAGTCCATCGCTTATCTTCGAGATAGGCATAGGTGTATAGCCCGCAAGCGTGAACACATGCATTCACTAGGAAACAGAGGGCCCGATACACGAGCCAGCTCAGGAAGGTAAGCTACCGGCCCGGAGCAAACAGCCGCAGCGAAGCTCCGCACGAATCCTTTAGGCTGATCCTGATCATTCATGGCCTCGGGACTGAGCGGCAGCAACCGCCAACAACAACCCTTGAACGCTGCCTGTCCTGAACGGCCGCCCCCACGGAACCGGGCGCTCGATTGCGCGGTTTTCCGCGTACCAGCGCGACGGACTGCTACTGCGTGCCCCGATAGGCTCTTGTTGACCCAGAGCCGTCGACCAAGCCGCGTTGGCTTGGGACGGCTTTGCAGCGATTGCCGCTGCTCGTAGCCGCAACGCTTCATAACGGTCACCGCTCCATACCAGCCATCCGGGCATCGACGCAGATGACCGCTCAACGACGGGCTTAAGGTCGTCGTCGTCAGTGCCCCAGAGGGGCTCCTGAAAGTCCGCTCTCGTGACTTTTGAATAGGCGTTGCCGACCCGATTCAGACGTTAAAAATCTCTCTAGCGAACGTCTGCTCTGAGGGCCATTGCAGCAGCTTGCTTATCCTGAAGTCGTTGCATGAAACGAGTAGCGTCGATGATCGAACGCCGGTGCGTCCCCTTGCCGATCAAGCCAGCCTCGTCATGACAAGAGACATTGAACAATAAGGTTCTGGCGTCGACTGCGATGAGTTCGACATCGGCGGTGACTGTCATGCCAATGGGAGTCGGAGCGATATGACTGATATCCACGTGGATGCCAACTGTTTTCTGCCCAGGCTCCAGAAAGGGGCTCAGGCTTCGAATGCAGGTTTGCTCAATAAAGGCCACCATCATCGCCGTTGCCAGCACTGGCGGCATTTCCTGAAAGCCTAGCCAGGACGTGTCGACCTGAGGGACGGTGTGGCGCGTGTCGACGACGAAGTGCTCAATATGACGAAGCCCTACGGCAATGCTTGGTGCTGCCTGGATTGTCATAGTCTTCCGATCCTCATATTGATTGGCCACGAAATTGCGCGGGTGATGTTTGCATCACCCCATAGCGATGAGATGTCGTCGGCAAAGTCAAGCAGCACTTTTTCCCGTCCTGCTTCTTTTGCGCTGCGAACTGCTGACCAAGTCAGGAGATATCCCAGAAATTCGGAAAGGTGCCAATCGACTTTGATGTCCAAGGTTGGGGCGGCCAGCTCCTCAAAGGGAAAGTCTATGGTCGCATAACCACTATCGACCAATTTTCGTTCAGGAGGCCAGTAGGGGCCAATTTCGTCCCAGTAGAATTTTTGAAATCGCTGGTTCAGTGCTGATTCGAGGTTCAGAACTCCATAGCTAATCAATGCCAGCACACATTCAGGTGCTGCAATCCGTCTGACTTCCTGATAGAACACAGGCAGGTTGAACCAATGGGCGGCCTGGGCCGCTGTAATCAGACTGGCGCAATCAGCAACCAGTGGCAGTTGTTCCGCTCGTGCACATTGATAGGTGATTCGCTCATGGGGAATGGCGTTCGCAATCTGGTCTGCACTGGGATCAAGTCCGATCAGAGCCTCGAAGTGTGGAGCAAGAAGCTGCGTGAGTTGTCCATTGCCACAGCCTACGTCAACAGCAAGTCGATTATCGAGGGCTATCTCGGCAAGATGTGTAGCCAGTTCTGGCGGGTACTCTGGACGAAAGCGGGCATAGGCTCGACCACCTTGCTCAAACCAGTTGCGAATGGAAGTAGCTTGATCTGACATTGTCTTATTCCCTCCCGACCAGGTCGCTTTTGGCTGTCGCGATGCGAGCGGAGAACCCTTGTTCCTCAAGCGCCTGAGCAGTTTTTTCCAACACTTCCCTTAGTGGAAAGCCTATTTCTTCTTCAAGCGTGGCAATCGCGGCGAAGGTCGCAAGCCAGTGATGTTCGAGTTTGGCTACGAGGCTTCTGCCAGTAGCCGTGAGTTGGATGCCACTCTTACGTCCATCGTTGACCGCATAGCGCGTAATGAGGTTGTCGCTTTCTAGAAGGGCGATAGTCTGGCTGATGGCACCCTGCGTCAGATGAGTACTTGTGGTGATATCCGTGACCGTGTGCATCCCCGCCTGTAGCGCTCGAAGAATGGGTGTATAGCGAGGCCGGTAGTTCAGGCTCATTGTTCGGTAATGTTCCTGCGCTCCCTGCTCGACCAATTCGCCGACGTAACGCAGGAGCTCGCCTAATCCTGGGTTTTTCTTGAAGTTCATTTTTTGAATAATACATTAGCACTAATGTAAATTTCAAGAGTAGTGATTTGAAAATCAAGCAGAACCTGATGGGCCTTCTTGGTGTCTTCATCGATCAGGATTGCGCTGGCGAGCGCACCGAGTAACTGCGTGTTGGCGAACTCGACGGCACCGGGGAAGAGGTCCGCGGCGTTGGCCGGCAGGTCGAGCGGCACCTCGTCGAGGAGCAGGCTCAACGCTTCATGCGAAGTGGCGTAGCTGCCAGGCTCAACCCCTGTGATCAGCGTGACTTCGGAATGCGGATACTTGCCGCCCTCGGGCCTCAGGATTTCCGCATCGGGATAGGCTTGGCGAAAGCCATCGACTACCTTGTCTTGATGCAAGCGGCGCCAGTCCGTCCCCTGGTGGCTCAGTGCCTACTGTGGCGGCGCAGTTGGCTGCCTATGTGGCGCGCTTTGAACTAACCACGGAACGCGGCTTCTCTATACTTTGTGTGTGGCTTGACTGAGGCAGGTAGCCCCCGTTGAATGACGATGGAGTCCTGATGGCGCAAAACATAATTTTTTCGGTGGACATCGGCTGGCAGGCCTTGCTGAAGGACCTGGGTGTCCAACCCGGCCATGTGTTGCGTCGGGCCGGGCTTCCCGACGATTTGCTTTCCCGTGGCAGACGCGGGCTTCCCACTGAAGACTGTTTCCATTTCTGGAACGCTTTGGAGGCTGAGGCGGGTGATGTCATGTTTCCCTTGCACCTCGTCGAAACCCTCTCGGCCGAGTCCTTCGATCCGCCCCTATTCACGGCGCTGTGTAGCGACAATTTCATGCAGGCCGTAAAGCGCCTCGCTGGCTGCCGGTGCAGACCGACGTGCCGTACTCGTTGCAAGTGGCCGAGATCGCATTTTTCCTGCGGTTGGCCCGACTCGCGACCCGCGAGTCCGTCCAGGCGCTGCGGGTGGCGCTTCCGCAACTTCCGCCTGCTGCCTATGCCCGGCGTTACGAGAGTTTCTTCTGTGCCCCCGTACAACAGGGGGCGAATCCGAGCATCACATTCGCGTCCGTTTCTCACGGTCAACGATGGCATGTGGCGCCTGTTCGAGCCTGATCTGCGCCGCCGGCTCAGCGAACTCGATGCGACGACGACGGCGGAACGCGTGCGTGCCGTCCTGCTGGAACTGCTGCCCGACAACGAGGCAACCATCGAGAGGACCGCCGGGCGCCTGGGCTTGAGCAAGCGTACGCTACAGCGTCGCCTTGAAGACGAGGGAGAAAATTTTCGGGCCTTGGTCAATTCGACGCGGGAGAACCTGGCCCGCCACTACCTGGGAAACACCACGATGTCCGGCGCGGAGATCGCCTTCCTGCTCGGCTTCAAAGATCCCAATTCCTTCTATCGAGCATTTCAGGACTGGACCGGGCAGACGCCCCACAGCGCCCGCCATGCCATGTGTCTGAACTGAGGAGAAACACACCTTGACCACGCTTGTCGATCAACGAAAAGTGCTGCTGGCCGGCGCCACGGGACTGGTGGGCGGCCTGATGCTTCAGGCCCTGCTGGCCGACCAGACGGTCTCCGAAGTGCATGCCCTGAGCCGTCGGCCATTGAGTGTCCGCCACCCCAGGCTTCAGGTTCACATCGTGGATTTCAGCCGCTTGCCCGCGCTGCCGCAGGTCGACGAGGTGTATCTGGCGCTCGGCACCACGATCAAGGTGGCCGGCAGTGAAGCAGCGTTCCGTGCGGTCGATCTGGAGGCCAATCTGGCGGTAGCCAAGGCAGCGTTCACCGCGGGAGCCCGTCGCGTGGGACTGGTCAGCGCCGTGGGGGCGAATGCGAAATCCTCCGTGTTCTACAACCGCGTCAAGGGTGAGTTGGAGGACGCCCTCAAAGCGATGGGGCTGACGACACTGGTGATCGCGCAACCCTCACTGTTGCTGGACTACCGGAATGGCCTGCAGCAGCCGACGCGCATCGGTGAACTGATCATGATCCCGATCGGGAAGCTGCTCGCGCCGCTCCTACCCGGAACCTATCGACCAGTGCGTGCGCGGGCGGTCGCGCAGTCGCTGGTCAAGACCGTGCCTGCGGCTGAAGGCGTGGTCGTGCTGGCTTCCAACGTGCTTGCCAGGATGGACGACGAGCGCTGAGCGAGACTTTGGCAGCACCGTACATGGCGCGCTGGTAGTTGCGTCTGTTGGTGGCCGCCAGCCTCTGGCCGAACGCACAGTTCAACGCCTGATGTCCAGCTTATGCTGGAACCAGCCATTCCTCATACAACTGTGAACGGCGGCTTTGGCTGGTAGTGTGAGTACACAGATATGCCAGGATGCAGACACCCGCTACGCGAGCCCAGCCAGAGGAGTCTGCTGTCACCGAAGGCCACGAGCAGTCGATGACGGCAAGGAACAGCGGACCTGAATGGACGCCATTAGGTCGCCAAGGCACAACAGCCCTAGTGTCTTATCGTCTCCACACGCATCCCGGCAGCCCACCACCCGGGAAAGCCGTCATACACCCGGTCCGCCTGGAATCCCTGGGCGCGTAGCCAGGCCACGGCCTCTATCGAGAGCACGCAATAGCGGCCGCCGCAATAGGCGAGGATTTCCTGGTTGCGCGGCAATTGGGCAAGGTGTTGATCAAGCTCCTCGGTCGGAATATTGATCGCACCCGGGATGTGTCCACTCTCATAGTCCTGGTGAGACCGGACATCCAGAAGTAGCGCCCCGTTCTCCAATTTTTCGAGCAATTGCTCGATGGAAACGCCCTCCAGTTGTTCCGGACGCTGGATGCTGTCCGAAATGATGCGCTGCATGTCAGCCTGCTGGTGGGAAACATAGTCGCGTAGCGCCGCAAGCAGGTTGGCGACGGGACCGCTGCCGACGCGATACAGCACCTGCTTTCCATCGCGCCGCGACTGAATCAATCCCGCCTGTCGCAATTGCTTCAGGTGCTGGGATGCATTGGTAATGGAGAGCCCGGCGTCCTCAGCCAGCTGTTCCACGGAGCTCTCCCGCTTAAAGATCGCTTCCAGCAGCGCCAGCCGATGGGCATGCCCGAGCGTCTTGGCGACATTGGCCAGGTCATCCAGTGATTCAAGGGGGGACAGGGTCGCGCTCATTGTGGTCTTCATTGACGCCAAGATACCACTCTCATATCATTTCAACAATTAATGGAATGATGTTTGAAGGAGGTATCGATGGAATCAGTCGGTGAGAAAGCCGCATCGTGGAGTGAGTTGCTGCAGGGACGCAATGGGCTTCGATCCATTGCTCTGGCGGGTGGGGTTGCATTGCATGCGATCAATATCTACGTGGTCACGACCATCCTGCCCAGCATCATTCAAGAAATCGGCGGGCTGGAGTATTACGCCTGGAACACGACCCTGTTCGTGGTGGCGTCCATTGTCGGATCGGCCGTCTCTGCCAAGTTCATCGATGCGCTGGGGCCACGCATGGCCTATCTATCGGCGCTTGCCATCTTTTCGCTGGGCGCAGCATGCTGCGCACTGGCTCCGTCGATGCCTGTCCTGCTGCTTGGGCGAGCCGTGCAGGGGCTGGGGGGCGGCGTGTTGTTCGCACTCAGCTATGCCCTGATCCGCGTGGTGTTTGAGGCGCCTTTGTGGCCGAGAGCCATGGCCCTGGTGTCGGGCATGTGGGGTGTGGCGACCCTGTGCGGCCCGGCCGTGGGCGGTGTCTTCGCGCAAAGCGGCCAATGGCGGTTGGCATTCTGGGTGTTGTTGCCAATTGCGCTGCTGCTGGCGGCAATCGTGGCAAGCCAGGTTCAAAGCCGCACGCCTGCAGCCGGAGCCTCCGGGCCTCTGCCTTGGCTGTCGATCACCCTGCTGGTCCTGTCGGTGCTGGCAATCTCCACTGCCAGTCTGAGCGAGAGCCTTGTTTGGAATATGGCCGGCATTGCGGCAGGCATGGTCCTGGTCCTTGTCATTGCGAAGAGGGACAGGCTGGGCAGCGTCAAGCTGCTGCCGTCGGGAGCCTGGTCGTTGTCAGCCCCCCTTGGGGTGGTCTACGCCATGATGGTTCTGCTTGTCATTGGGTTGACGACCGAGATTTTCGTGCCGTATTTCTTGCAGGTGATCCATCAGATGACGCCTTTGGCTGCGGGCTACATGACCGCCATGATGGCGGGCGGATGGACGCTGGCTTCGCTATACAGCGCAGGACGCGGGGAAGGCCGTGCCGCCTACCGCTTTATACGGTTTGGTCCGTTGATCGTGCTGGCTGCATTGCTGAGCCTGGCTGTCATGCTCCCCAGCGTGACATGGGGCAGCACTATGGCCGGCAAGGTGACATATGGGGTAGCCCTCGCCGCCGTGGGGTTCGGTATCGGCCTGAGTTGGCCTCACTTGCTGACACGCGTGTTTTCCGTGGCCACTTCGGGAGAAGAGACGCTCGCGTCTTCCTCCATCACCACGGTTCAACTGTATGCCACGGCCCTGGCCGCTGCCATCGCCGGTGTGGTTGCCAATCTGGCTGGATTGACCGAACCCGGCGGGGTCGATGGCGCGAAGTCGACGGCATTGGTCTTGTTCGCATCGTTTGCGGTCGCACCTGCAGTCGCAGCAATTCTGTCCAGCAGAATGGAGCGGATCCCTAAGTGACTGCCATGTCGCACATATTCGTGAGGCTGCTTAGAGACGATCAGCTACAGTCTCAGATCGGCCAGAAGCAGGCATTCGGAGTAACCTCCTTCGAGCTTTTGGTATCGTTCTACCCTGCTTTATAAAAGACAGCTTTGGGTCGTGTCTGCCGGTAGTATCTGCCAGGAGCAGCCACTCTGGCATTGTCTTTTTTGGATATTTAACCCATGCAAATGCCTATTACCCGGCGCTCATTGTCATTCTTCGCTGCCTTTTTTATGGCTGGGGTCATCGCATGTCTTCACACTTACAGCCAAGCAGTTGAAACTGGAGTGCTTAGGCTTGGGGGGCGGAATCCCGCTGAATTTGCTTTGGCTAATGCACCCGAATCGTTCTACTTTTGGCTCAACTTCACTCTGGTCGCTGCGGGGTTTTGCACATTGCTTGCTCTAGTGTCAATGTGGGCCGCATGGCGCATGGGTCCTACAAAGGGATTGAAATAAGCTTCTTTTTTAGTAATCACGGCCTACCTATAAGTGCAACAGGTCGCCAACGGAGCCAAATGAATCCGCCATTTGTGACTGACCGCTCAGGGTCGTTCAGCGACAGTCGCAGATCGGCCAAGAGCAGCCGCTTGAAATGGCAAGATGCAAGCTATGCTGCATCATTTGCTGAATGACTAATGTGATCTGGTCATCACTTTATGGGGGCAGAATGGGTTTTATATTCCGAAGCGGGGATTCACGACGAGCAAAACAGTTCACGGTCTTCCTGCTGGCAATCATTTGTATTGGAATATGGGCTGGGCTTAACCGTCGAAATTTCCTGCCAAGTGACTCTACGCATCAAGCTGCGGTGATCGCTGGAATTTTTGTGTCCTTTGTGAGTGCCTATGCACTCTTTCGTGATGCAAACCCAGATGCTCCATTCAATCGTTTTGGCCCAACTCGACGGGCCTTTTTTGTGCTTCTGGGTGCAATGGTGACTTTCATCGCCGGATGGATGGCTACCTTCGGCATCGCTGCAGCAATCCTTCAGTTCGTTGTTGCTTCGCATGAGACTCAAACAACTGTGCAATTCGTGTACCCACCGCACGAAGGTAAAGGTTGCCGCTATCGACTAAAGCTAATCGCTTCTACCCCGCAAGTGGAAATAAGCCCTTGTGTTTCAGAAAAAGTTTGGCGAATTGCTAAGCAGGGGGAGATCGCCACGGCAGTCGTAGCTTCAAACCCCCTCGGATTTCAATTTATCGATCTTCGGCCCGCCAACTGACAGACCGTTTTGGGTCGTTCAGCGACAGTCGCAGATCGGCTGTGGATTCAACCGATCGACGCAACACACTCGTTGAACATCTCAGCCGGGGTTCTGTACCCCAAGGTCTTCCTGGGACGCTCGTTTAATTTTCTCGCAATCGCATTCAACTCATCCTGCGAGTAGCCAGAGATATCGATTCCTTTGGGCATGTACTGCCGCAGCAACCCGTTGGTGTTTTCGTTCGTTCCGCGCTGCCATGGGTTTTGCGGATCGCAGAAGTAGACCTGGATGTCGGTGGCCACCGTGAATCGCTTGTGCCCAGCCATTTCAGATCCTCGATCCCAAGTCAACGAGCGGTACAGCTCTTGCGGCAAGGTCTGTGCATGCCTGGCCAGCGCTGCAACAACGGTGTATGAGTCTTTGTCCACTAGTTTGACCAGCATCACGTAGCGTGTGTGGCGCTCCACCAGCGTGGCAATCTGGCTGTAGGCATCGCCGAACAAGAGATCACCTTCCCAGTGTCCCGGCACTGCCCAATCCTCGATGCAAGCAGGACGTTCACTGATGGAAACGGCATCAACAATCCGACCATGGTTGGGAGTTTTCTGGGTGTAGTGGCGTGAGCGGCGCATTACCCTGGTACGCCGCAGGTGCGCCAGGAGCTCCTTCTTCAAAGCTCCGCGTGCTTGGACGAAGAGCGTGCGGTAGATGGCTTCGTGAGACACCTGCAACTCCTTGTCGTCCGGGTAAGTTCGTTTGAGCCACCCCGCAATTTGCTCGGGCGACCACTGACGCTGCAATTTAACCGCCACGATCTGCGCCAGTGCGGGATTACAGGCCAACTTACATGTCTTTGGACGACGCGCTCGTTCCCAAGCGCTCTCATCGGCCTTTGCAGCTCGATAGCAAGTCTTGCCTCCATTGCGTAGAAGTTCACGGCTGACTGTGGATGCAGCGCGTTTCAAGCGGCTGGCAACACAGCGGATGGATTCCCCTGCTGCCAACGCTCTGGAGATTTCTTCTCGCTCAGTTATGGTCAGTGCCAAGCGAGACCGATGTCGAGCTGGTGGCTGGATGCCGCCAGACGCACTCAGGATGGTGTGAATGGAGGTATGCGGGCGATCAAACAGCTTGCCGATCTCGTGCAGGGTATCGCCAGCTTTCCAGCGATCCCACATCAGGGCCTTCTGAGCTTCGGTGTAGTAAATCCGCGGTCTTTGCTTCATGCCAACACTCCTTCCGCCAGAGGCGGTCATTGTGTTGCATTGACCAGTTGAATCCACAGCCAGAAGCAGCCATTCGGCACTTTTGCGGGAAGCGGACGTAGGCGTATAGCGATGTAGCAGTTTTAGAACTTCTTTCGCTGAGTTTCTGGAAGAAACGCTGTGGCGAAGCCAAGGAGCGGCAGAAATGAGGTCACGCCATAGACCCACACAATGCCGTGTACGTCTGCCAAATCGCCCAGTCCGGCAGCGCCAATTCCACCGACGCCGAACATCAACCCAAACATCAGCCCAGATACCAATCCCACGCGACCGGGTACGGCCTCCTGCGCGTAGACCACCAGAGCGGCAAAGGCAGATGACATAACCAAGCCTATGACAATGGCGAGAATGGCGGTCCCGGCAAGACCGACATAAGGCAGCGCAAGAGCGAACGGGGCGACGCCAAGAAACGAAATCCAGATGACAGCCTTGCGGCCAATGCGGTCTCCAACTGGTCCGCCTATGAAGGTACCTGCGGCCACAGCTGCGAGGAACATGAAGAGAAACAGCTGACTCGTCTGCACGCTGAGCTGAAAGCGCTCGATCAGATAGAACGTGAAGTAATTGGTGAATGATGCGATGTAGACGAACTTCGCAAACATCAGCACACAGATAACGGAAATCGCACGTATCACGCCAGCGCGGTCCAGCCCCTCGCCATGGTCTTTCGACAGGACATTGGCTTTAGCTGTTCCGTGATGACGTACCCAGATCGTGAGGCGATACAAAACGAAGATCGCTACCAGTGCTACTACCATGAACCACGCGACGGCTGGCTGACCATGCGGGATAACGATGACCGCAGTCAGCAAGGGGCCGATGGCGGAGCCGGTGTTACCACCTACCTGAAAAGTGGATTGCGCTGTTCCAAACCTGCCACCCGACGCCAGCCTGGCAATCCGCGAGGCCTCAGGGTGAAAGGTAGCAGAGCCGACGCCGACCACCGCTGCCGCAACCAACAGCATCTCGTAGCTGCTGGCCGTAGCCAGGAGAGCGATTCCGATGAAGGTCATCCCCATTCCCGAAGGAAGCAGGTATGGCTTGGGATGCTTGTCTGTATACAGGCCGATCCAGGGCTGGAGCAGCGAAGCCGTGACTTGATAGACCAGCGCGATGATTCCGATCTGCCCAAAGCTCAAGGAGAAGCTCTGTTTGAGCATGGGAAAGATCGAAGGCAACATGGCCTGGATCATGTCATTGAGAAGGTGGGCAAAGGCAGCGCCCCCGACGATAGGGAGAAGGAATCCCTGTGGCTTGGCGTCGGGCACCGCGATGCAAGGTGCTTCCGATGTGGAGAGAGTGGCAGTTCTGACGGTCATGGAAATACAGAGGCAAGTGCGTTGGACCTGAGCCGTTGAACGGCTGAACTTGGAGATTACGTCCTTGCCGATTGGCTGTCGCACGCTCATCTGCCAATATCTGTAGAGTTTCTGCCATGACAACGCATCC
This sequence comes from Comamonas thiooxydans, assembly GCF_002157685.2. Classification (NCBI taxonomy): domain Bacteria; kingdom Pseudomonadati; phylum Pseudomonadota; class Betaproteobacteria; order Burkholderiales; family Comamonadaceae; genus Comamonas; species Comamonas thiooxydans. The sequence goes on along the minus strand of NZ_AP026738.1, from coordinate 2,671,748 downwards.
ATCCCATAAACACAAGCAGTACGACAGTCTGGCCTGGCCGGTCGTCGTCATGGAGAACAGGTGGCCGCTCGGTATGTCCACGGGTTGGCATTCCCACCCCAAAGGCCAGCTTCTCTACGCTACAGAGGGCGTTATGGTGGTGCACACCGACGCGGGGTCTTGGATCGTCCCCCCCAATCGCGCGCTCTGGATAACCACGGGCCTGCGGCATACCGTCACGATGGCCGGTGACGTGCTTATGCGCACGGCGTACATCGATGTCGCGAAGGTAACGACCTTGCCGCATGAGAGCAGCGTCATCAACGTCTCACCCCTGCTGCGCGAACTGCTCGTGGAGGCGGTCCGCATTGGGTTCCACACCGAGCCGAAAGGCCGCGACGCACGGCTTCTGGAATTGCTCATTGATGAGATTCGCGTCTCAACAACCCTTCCGCTTCATCTGCCGATGCCCAAGGATGAGCGGCTTCGCAGCATTTGCGACCAACTTAGCGCAACCCCCTCAGATGCGTCGAATGCTGCGGAATGGGCAGCGTCAATCCATGTGGGAGAGCGAACGTTGCATCGGCTATTTGCCAAGGAGACTGGCATGACGTTCGCTCAGTGGCGTGAGCAGGCTAGGCTGCTTCACGCGCTGCGCGGGATTGCTGCAGGTAACAAGGTCATCGAAGTAGCGCTCGACTGCGGCTACGGCAGTGCCAGCGCGTTTGCTGCAATGTTCCGTCGACATTTCGGGGTCTCGCCCTCCAGCTTCTATCAATAGCAAGGCCAAGCTGCGAAGCCCTCAATTCGGCGCGTCCTTTTTAGCTGACTGCAATTGATGTGTGCGAACGGCGGCTATGGGTCGCTCAGCGACAGTCGCAGATCGGCCAGAAGCAGACAGCCGCAGAGCATCTCCGAACCATAGCTTCAGGGTGGTTGCAGTCGGTCAAGTCAGATGGCTTTTCTCAGGAAGTTAGGACAGGGTTTGCGCTGTATTCGCCTTTTGACGCAATGACTACCACGCCCGCACTATTTGCCTTGGAGTCCACGTACGTATGTCCTGGCTTTCACTAGCTGCTAGTGCGCGCAATTGATCAGCGGCTAGATCGATTGATCTGTCGCGCCTCAGTGCAATCCGCAAGCCAGTTCAGCGATACTGAATCTCCAAGTATCAGCAAAGCAGGCTCTGCAAAGTCAGCAAGTCCAATATGCATGGTGCTACTACTCATTTCTTGACAGGCGGCAAGCCACCGTGCGGAACGTGAGTCCAAGGAGAACTTTCCCATCGTGAGCGTTGTGATCCCAGTGATGGTTAGGTCTTGATTATGAAGGGCTCCACCAGCCTAAGGCCCTTCTGTTGGCTGCAGGTCAACTTCAGCTATGGGTCGGTCGCCTACCGGCCGCAAGCGGCCGTTCCACGCTGGAAGGCCTATACTTTTCAGGCTCGTCAACCTGCGCTACGCGAAAATATCAAATGAAAAAAAGGGAATTGTTCAGTGCTTTGCTGGGAGTTTCGCTGCTCACTCAACCGCCCACTACTTTTGCGCAAAACACCAATGGGAAAAATCTCTTTACACAGAGATGTGCCGTATGCCATGGGGGAGATATCAAGGGCACCGGACCATTGGCCAAGAAGAGCACCCCTCCCACGCCTGATCTCACAACCGCCGCCTTCAAAAAGCGGCTTGAAGATTATCCAGGCGTCATTGTTTCGTCGGTAATACTCCGCCCGAATGGAGACCTGATTCCGAGAACGTTGCGGGAAAACGGGGTGAGGATCGCGCCCCATCCCTGGACAGTGCAGGATTTTCGCGATTTGAATAAATACATGAGTGACGTAATTGCAAAAAGCCGATGATCATGTATTGATAGCCTGACCTCACCATGAGGCAGCTGGCATGTGATATCACTCAACAAGGCTGTCCTTGTGCTCCCTTTTATTAATTGCACAACTCATTTTGCAATGTCTGATATGGGTCGTTCAGCGACAGTCGCAGATCGGCCACAAGCAGCCACTTGACCTGCATCCGTTAAGTGGTCATCCCGTAGCTCGACAGCAATCCCGATTTCGCATCTCAACCTCAAAACAATTCAATATTTCTTGTATTATTGATGCATGCAAGAAGCCCAAGTTATCCGTTCCCTCTCAGCTTTAGCCCATGAAGCACGCCTGCGCGTTTTTCGTGCGTTGGTGGTTGCGGGGCCAGAAGGCCTGACTCCCAGTGCATTGGCGGAGCAGTTGGGTATCGCCCCCAATGCACTGTCGTTTCACCTGAAGGAACTCGCCCACGCTGAACTCGTGAGCCAGGAGAGACAGGGACGCAATGTGCTCTACCGCGCTGCATTTCCCGCCATGAATGGTCTGCTCTCATATCTCACCGAGAACTGCTGTCAGGGCACAGCCTGCACTCCAGACGCCGCGGCTTTGTGCCAGCGCTGAAGCGCTCGCTGCTAGGAACAGTTGACCATGTTGACGGCCATTCTGATTTTCATCTTCACGCTGACGCTGGTCATCTGGCAGCCGCGCGGCCTTGGCATTGGCTGGAGCGCTTCAATCGGGGCCGTTGTCGCTTTGCTTCTGGGAGTCGTGCACTTAGCTGATATTCCGGTGGTCTGGCATATCGTTTGGAATGCCACGGCGACCTTTGTCGCCATCATCATCACCAGTCTTTTACTGGATGAGGCCGGGTTCTTTGAATGGGCCGCATTGCACTTTGCCCGCTGGGGCGGCGGCAGCGGCGTCAAGCTGTTTGCCTTCATCGTGCTGCTGGGAGCCGCCGTGTCGGCTCTGTTTGCCAATGACGGAGCTGCCCTGATTCTCACGCCCATCGTGATGGCCATGCTGATGGCGCTGGGCTTTTCTCCTGCAGCGACGTTGGCGTTTGTCATGGCTGCCGGGTTTATTGCCGACACTGCAAGCCTGCCGCTGATCGTCTCCAATCTGGTGAATATCGTCTCCGCCGACTTTTTCAAGGTCGGCTTCAACGACTACGCATCGGTGATGGTCCCGGTCAACATCGCCTCGGTCCTGGCCAGCCTCGGTGTGCTGCTGCTGTTTTTCCTACGCGATATTCCCGCCACCTACGATGTGGCCCAACTCAAACAGCCCTCGGCTGCGATCAAAGACCGGGCCACGTTCCGGGCCGGCTGGGTCGTGCTGGTCTTGCTGCTGATTGGCTTTTTTGTGTTGGAGCCTCTGGGCGTTCCTGTCAGTGCCGTGGCGACCGTGGGTGCCGCAATCTTGCTGGCCGTGGCAGCTCGTGGTCATGTCATCAGCACCAGGAAGGTGCTCCATGGCGCGCCTTGGCAGATCGTAGTGTTCTCGCTGGGTATGTATCTGGTGGTCTACGGGTTGCGCAACGCGGGCCTCACGGATTACATCGCCGTGTTGCTGAATCAGTTTGCAGCCGGTGGCGTGTGGACCGCATCGCTGGGCACGGGCGTGTTGTCCGCAGTACTGTCCTCGATCATGAACAACATGCCCACGGTCTTGATCGGGGCCTTGTCCATCGATGCGTCCACAGCCAGCGGTGCTGTCAAGGAGGCCATGGTGTACGCCAATGTGATCGGCTGCGATCTGGGCCCCAAGATCACGCCGATTGGCAGCTTGGCCACCTTGCTGTGGCTGCATGTGCTGGGCAAGAAGGGCACAACGATTGGCTGGGGCTACTACCTCAAAGTCGGCGCGGTACTGACCCTGCCCGTGCTGCTCATCACCCTAGCCGCCCTGGCCTTGCGGCTCAGCGTGGTGTCTTGAATTTTTGCAACGGGAATCTAGCGCTATGAGCGACATCACGATTTACCACAACCCTGCTTGCGGCACCTCCCGCAATGTCCTGGCCCTGATCCGCAACAGTGGGGAAGAGCCCACGGTCATCGAATATCTCAAGACGCCACCTGATCGCGCCACGCTGCTGGGCCTGATCCAAGCCATGGGCGTGCCAGTGCGCGATGCGTTGCGCCAGAAAGGTACGCCGTATGACGAGCTTGGCTTGGGCGAGCCCAAATGGACGGACGAGCAATTGATTGATTTCATGCTCCAGCACCCCATTCTGATCAATCGCCCGATAGTGGTCACCCCTCTGGCAACCCGCTTGTGTCGTCCCTCGGAGGCCGTTCTGGACATCCTGCCGCAGCCTCAACAGGCCGCCTTCTCCAAAGAAGACGGGGAAGCCGTCATTGACTCGAAAGGAAACCGAATTGACAAGCTCTGATCTCCCCAACCTGGACGAGCAAGTCTTTGAAAAGCCCAGCCTAGAAGGCCTGTTGCCCGCACAACGTGCTACGCACGCGCCGCGCATTCTGCTACTGTATGGCTCGGTTCGTGACCGCTCCTATAGCCGCCTTCTAACCGAGGAGGCAGCGCGGCTGCTGCGCAAGATGGGTGCCGAGACCAGGCTCTTCGATCCGCGTGGCCTGCCACTTCCCGACGGCGCCCCTGAGGATCACCCTAAGGTCCAGGAACTGCGCGAGCTGGCCCAATGGGCCGAGGGCATGGTCTGGACTTCTCCAGAGCGCCACGGTGCCATGACCAGCATTCTCAAAGCGCAGATCGACTGGATTCCTCTGTCCGTTGGCGCGGTGCGGCCGACACAAGGCAAGACACTGGCAGTGATGCAAGTCTCGGGCGGCTCACAGTCCTTCAATGCGGTCAACCAGATGCGCGTGCTGGGTCGATGGATCCGCATGATCACCATCCCCAATCAATCGTCCGTTGCCAAGGCATTTGCCGAGTTCGACGAGGCTGGCCGGATGAAGCCGTCTTCGTATTACGAACGGGTGGTGGACGTGATGGAAGAGCTGGTCAAGTTCACACTGCTGACGCGAGACTGTGCCGACTATCTGGTGAATCGCTATAGCGAGCGCCGTGAAAGCGCCGAAGAACTGTCCAAGCGGGTCAATCAGCGAAGTATCTAAGTGATGCGGGCAGGTGGGCTCTGCATTCCAAAACAAGTCCAGTGGCCGCTTCTTCGCCACTTGAGCGGCTGCAATGGGTCGTGCGCTGCCCACGGCGGCTAACTGTTACCAGCCAGAAGCTGGCCAAACATCATGCTATTGACCATGAAACTTGCCCATCGAGCTAGACTGCGGGCGCCATAAACGACGCCCACGCTCGAAAAAAACGTCCGCTTGCTGAAAGCGAAACGTCATGATGAACCACACTGTCTGATCACCATACCGTAAACCCGCCATCGACTGTAATGGACTGTCCGGTAACAAAGGCAGCTCCTTCGGAGCAGAGCCACATTACCGTCCCCGCGATATCGGCGGGCTTGCCGAGACGCCCCATGGGCGTGGCCTGCATGAGCTGCTCCATGTCCCGCGCGTTGTCGGGACGATCCGTGATGGCCGTGTGGGCGATGCCGCCGGGACACACGGCATTCACGCGTATCCCTTGGCTCGCATAGTCCAGCGCCACGGAGCGGGTGAGCCCGATCACGCCGGCTTTCGAAGCCGAGTAAGCAGCTAGCCCTGGCCCACCCACCACGCCCATGATCGAGGCGGTGTTGACAATGGCTCCGCCGCCATGGTCTCGCATGTAGGCACATTCGTGCTTGATGCAAAGCCACACCCCTTTCAGGTTCACAGCGATCGTCCGGTCCCACTCTTCTTCGGGCAGATCCGCAGCGGCCCTGCCTCGCGGCGCGATGCCCGCGTTATTGAAGGCATAGTCGAGACGGCCCCAATTCTTCACGGCTTGCGTGATGGCATGGGTGACATCCGCTGACTGCGTGACATCGGCGCGCAGAACGATAGCTTTCGCTCCGGCGCGCTCCACTGCGTGCGCGGTTTCCTCAGCTGCATGCACTGCGGTATCAACCAGAGCGACATTAGCGCCCGCCGCTGCAAAACTGATAGCGGCCTGCCGCCCGATGCCGGTCGCGGCACCGGTAATGAACGCGACTTTTCCTGCAAAACACTCCATCTGACTCTCCTTTGTGCGTTGGCCCCATGTGCGCAGTCAAGCCGTGCTCAGGGCAGACCACTCCGGCAAACATGCGCTTGAGGTGTTGGAGAGTAGATGCAACGTGACCCGATCACATCAGCGAAATAGACTAGGCGGTTTTCTGTAGCGTGTGAAAGCCAATCCGGCGCACTCAATGGTGCACACGTAGTACTTCACACCATGATGCAGCGCTCAGCCGAGGGAAAGGACGCTGTTCAGCAGGGTTCGAACCAGTGTCGCCTGACGCGTGGCTCCTGTCTTAGAGAATATGGCGCGCAAATGTGCACGCGCCGTGTTCTTGCTGATACTCAGCACTTCCGCCGCCTCCTCAATCGTGGATCCATTGGCTAACGCAAGTGCCAATGCTGCCTCAGCAGGCGTCAAGTCGAACAGCTTGCGCATGATTTCGTCTGAAGCCTGCGATTTGCGATCGGGGTCGCGAACGAAGATTGCGCAAGCAGGTCGGCGCGCATTGTCTTCAGACCATTCATTGAATGCAATCTTGCGGACCAGTACACCTAGTTTGGCTTTGCCGGAGGGCCGGGTAACCGACATGGCTTGCACCACCCCAGGTGCATGCCCGGCTCGCTCATCCAGCGCTTGCTGAATGAGCGTCTGCAATTTTCGATTTTCCGGCGAGAACGAGATTTCAAGCACATTGTTTTTTCTTTGAAGACCGTCTTTCTCGGCGATGATCTCGTTCGCAGCAAAGTTGGTCTTCATGATCGAACCGCTTTCGTCCAGAATGACCATTCCGACCAGCATGCGATCGAAGGTGCTGGCGTAAAGCGTTCGTTCGGACTCAACAACGTTGAATTTCGAATGCAACCGGACCGCGCGTTTCAGATGAGGCAGCAATGCGCTGCAAACGGCTTTGTCACGCTTGCTAAAGCTTGAGGAATCATGACTGCGACACACACGCAGGCGACATTCAACGCCGTCTTCCGTATGCAAGTCTGCCCCCATCATGTAACCGACATCGAACGGCTTTTGGAACTGCTGGTACATCTCGCTCTGGCGCCAAAAGTTTTCACCGAGTAGTTCATCCACGGTAATCATCCGATCGGCCGGGAGATTCACAAATGGGTCAAGCGCATAGTAATAGTTGCTGTAGGAGGCTTCGCCAGGGAGTACCGTGCCTTGAGCCGACGCATGGACCATGAGGCCGGCGCGCCCGCAAGCCGGCGAACGCAGAATGAGTGTCACGTAGTTAGCACCAAGCAGCCCGCGAATTGCCTCCAGCGCACCAGCCCAAGGTATGGCGTCCATCGGCCCCTCGTAGATCATCGCAACTAACTTGCTGAACTGTTCGATGGTCAGCATTGATTCGGCGAGGAAAGCTGCCTCATCCTGGTGATTTATCTGCACTTGCTCATCTCCTTTTGTGTTGCTCGCCCTATGAGCCCCCTTTGGTGGCCGCGAGGAGGGCCGGAGTATTGAGGCGATGCCTTTGCGGTGTAAGAACGCGCTTCCCTCGCAAGTGTAGAAGAGCAGCGATGCAAGGCCGAGGTCTGCAGGCCAAGGCTGAGACCACAACGGGTCGTTCTGAGACGGTCGCCTACCGGCCAGTAGCAGTCCTTGGAGCTGTTCCTGCCATGGACTGCTTTTGGCTGCGTGAGCGGCCTGTCGCCGGATGGCAACTTGATGGGGCAACGCGATAATCCACGGGCACCCATCAGCGGTCCTTCGTGACGGCCAGCGATCAAGCCATAGCAGACATCCGAATTTGCATCACTTGATTTAAATGGCGGTCAAATGCTCGTACAGGACGATCGATCCAATGCTGATCAGCAGCACGCCACCGACGGCCTCGGCCCAACGTCCAGCGATGTTTCCCAGTATGCGTCCGACCATTACTCCTATAGTCACCATGGCAAATGTTGCAAAGCCGATAGCAAGAGCAACGGTGGTGATGCTCACATCCAGAAATGCAAGTCCTACTCCCACGGCCATGGCATCAATGCTCGTTGCAAATCCAGTTGCAACTAATAGCCAGAAGCCATGTCGCGCTGGCTTGCTGAGCTCTTCACCATCAGGGACTTTGATTGCCCCGATCAACATTCTTCCACCTAGCACCAGAAGCAGCACAAAGGCGATCCAGTGGTCCCAGGCCTTGACGTAATCTGAAGCCGCATAGCCCAGCGCCCAGCCTACCAAGGGTGTGATGGCTTCGATGACACCGAAGATGGCGCCAGTCCTCAATGCTTCAGACCAGCGTGGTTTGAGTAGCGCAGAACCTTTGCCGACGGCTGCGGCAAAGGCATCGGTGGACATGGCAAAGGCCAGGAGCAAGATAGAAGCGGCATTCATGGGGAATTCATTCTTAACGGTCGGGCATGAGCACAACGGCATCTCACCGCGGCCCGAGCTCGTCGCGATGAAATGCCGATGGTCTCGCCAACCGAAGAACGGATGCATACGCCACAGCAAACTGAATGCTGAGTATGTTGACGTATGCGCTTCCAGGGCGGAAGCAGGCTACTCCCCAAGGGGACTGCAGTTTACAAGAGCATCAGAATGCAAGGCGCATGCCCATGATGCTGTCCCGAGCTTTCGAAACGAATCGCATTTGCTGCGGACAAGCGTTTTCGCTGATGAGTCTTTCCCCGTAAGCAGAAGCAGCACACGGCGTAAAGCGGTCTTAGATTTTTCATCTAAAAAGCTTCCGACAACGATGCTTTGCGATGGAACAAAAAGTGCTAGCATCGCGCCGCTAGCGCCGACTTCAGCACCAAAGACACATAACTCCGCAGAAGTATTCGCCCACCTGATTCACAAGGCAGGTCGAAAAGCTATTGCGTTCGATGCAGCAAGAAAGCTCGGGGAGTGAAGCCATCATTCCTCCAATGCTTGAAGAGCATTTTGCTGCGGTAGTGGAACTTCATGAGTCAAGTGTCTTGTCCCAAACATCTATCCCCTGTGATTCCCCTGCGTCTCACGGCATGCGCGTCTCCTGGACAGCGCTAAGCGGCTTGGCCGCCATTGCCCTGTTCTTCATTGTTCTGGGACATGACGGCCGACGTGTTGCGCAGCTCCTGATACTCATGGTGCCTGTGCCCGTCGGCCTGGCCTGGCCGATGCGCAGCCCTGCATGGCTCAGGGCGCGACGTTGGCTTTCCTTTGCCTGGGTGATGCTTTTTGCATTGGACGGCACCATGCGTGCCTATCTGATGGAGCTGTACCAGTCCTCTCCAGAGGGTGCCATGGTGATCGGCGCGATGGCCAATACCAACTGGCGTGAAAGCTCCGAATATCTGTCAATGCACTGGCGCAGTGTCGTGCTGATTTGCTGCGGCCTTGCCTTGCTAGCTTGGCTGGTGTGGCATCTCACGGGGCGAACGATATTGGCTACCTTACGCAGGGACAGAAGGCTGGCAGTGCTTTCTTTGGTCGTGGCCCTTGTATGTGCGCTGGCCTATTCCAGCAAGCCTTGGCGCAGGTTGCATCCTGCGATTTTCTGGACCCAATGGGTACTCTCCGCTCAAAAACTGAAAGCCAGTCTGGCCAACCAGCATGAGGAACGAGCAAGACTGCTGGATCGCGCCATCCAAGCAAAGCCTTTGCTGGCGAATGCCGGGCCATCCACCGTCGTGCTGGTGCTCAGTGAAAGCATCAATAGAGACAACTTGTCGCTCTATGGCTATGACAGACAGACAACGCCCCAGCTTCAGGAGCATCAAAGGACATCTGGGGCCCAGATGACCGTGCTGCGCAATGCATGGTCTGTGGATGCCAGTACTCTGCCCGCAGTGCGCAACTTGTTTGGCTTCGGTGCCCCAGGCTCGACTGAGTCCCATCATCTGGTCGCGCTTGCTCGAGCATCGGGCTACAAGGTCTGGTGGATCAGCAACCACGACGATGTTGGAATCGAGCAGCAGCATGCCAGACTGGCTGACATCGTACAGATGGTGAATCGCACTCCTGGGCGCTCCTCTGTGTCTTTGGATGGAGAAATGGTCGATGAACTGAAGACGGCTCTGGATGCGCCCTCCGAACGCAAGTTCATCGTGGTTCACATGCTGGGCGCCCACCCGCACTACAGCCTGCGCTACCCCAAGGGCCAGAACCCCTTTGATGATGAAGCAGATGCGATTGATGCATCGCTGAAGAACAAGGGCACCTCCTTGTGGGTGCGCCGGCAACGCCAAGAATATGATGCGGCGCTGCTTTATCACGATTATGTGGTGGCGGAAACACTGCGCCTCACCCAATCAGCTGCCTTGGCAAAAGGCAAGGTGGCATGGATGTATCTCTCTGATCATGGCCAGGAAGTGGGCCATGTCCGCAACCATGCGGGACACAGCAAGAGCACCGAGGCCGGCTACCGTATTCCGGCAATTATCTGGCGAGCCCCCTCTTCGCCAGACCTGCCTGAAGACGTTGCAGAGAGGCCCTTTCGCTCCGATTGGGCCGCATGGACTATCGCGGATCTGCTGGATATACGCTGGAGCAGCCAATCCCTTGAGCGCAATGTCTTGAGCAAGACCTACCGGTGGGAAGAGCCGCGCCTGCCAATGCCTGTGAGCTCTTTCACCAGGTGACTTTTTTACAGAATGAAAAACTGCTTCTGGCCGAAGCCAGGCCTAGCTACTTGTGAGCGCAGCACCACAAAGTGGACCTTCGGGGCTGCGCCTTGAGCGTCCGGTTTAGGCTAGGCAGCCAGCGAGTGCGGTCCGTCGTCAGTCGGCCAGAAGCAGACAGCCGCAGAGCATTTCCGAACCATAGCTTCAGGGTGGTTGCAGTCGGTCAAGTCAGATGGTTTTTCTCAGGAAGTTAGGACAGGGTTTGCGCTGTATTCGCCTTTTGACGCAATGACTTCCACGCCCGCACTATTTGCCATGGAGTCCAAGTACGTATGTCCCGGCTTTTCACTAGCTGCTAGCGCGCGCAATTGATCAGCGAATTGCTGCGCCTCCGACGACGAAACCTTCCACTCAAACAGCACGTCACTTCGACTGAGACTCCCTTCATCATCGGAGGGCACAATCATCAAACCCACATTCACCAGTTTGACGAAGGACGATGTCGCTAGATCGATTGACTGTCGCGCCTCGATGCAATCCGCAAGCAAGTTCAGCGATACTGAATCTCCAAGTATCAGCAAAGTAGGCTCTGCAAAGTCTGCAAGTCCAATATGCATGGTGCTACTACTCATTTTTTGACAGGCGGCAAGCCACCGTGCGGAACGTTAGTCCAAGGAGAACTTTTCCCATCGTGAGCGTTGTGATCCCAGTGATGGTTAGGTCTTGATTATGAAGGGCTCCACCAGCCTAAGGCCCTTCTGTTGGCTGCAGGTCAACTTCAGCTATGGATCGTGAGAAGTCCTTGGTTGTTGGCTACTCCAGCCTGAGTTGCCTGCAGCCGCGAGTGGAAGGCCTGAGCCAAATCGTGTCACGAATCGATTTCGGCTTGCCTAAAAGGGTTAGGCCGCACTTCTCTGTGCACGCCTATATTGCTTAATTTTCTTGTTTTTCCTTGCGGTTGGATACTGACTTAAAACCAAGCACAACTTCAGATCAGCGAGCGCTGCTAGAAGATCGGGTTCAAAGGCATCGGACTGCGCGATTACATTCCGCATCGAGATGCCGAAGTCGATGGAGGCAGACTCAAGTCCAGAGACTTGCCTCATCGCGAGTAGCGCGGAACGGTGTTTTTGGAGGAAAGCGAGAGCCTCCTTTTGTTGTTCTTCAAGAAAGTCAAAGTCTGCTTCACTTGCCATGACGCTCAATCCCGATGTTCGCGCCGGTCGCGCTGTGGGTCGATTTGTTCGGGGCAATCCCTTTCTGAACACAGCACAGGGCGGCGCTGGGCAAAGGCGTTGCAGTTCTTCGACGTCTACGGTGTCGCCAACAAAGTGAATAACGCAGGCCATATGCTGCTCAAACAATCTAGAGTAGTACGTTTCGCAGATTCTGCAGGACGTTCATGCGCTATGTGAACTGTTTTTAGCAGTGTTTTCTGCCGAAATCGGCTCGTGGCCGTAGGCATCTCATGTTCTTGCTGGATGGCTGCTCAGGGTCGAACTGCGACAGCCGCAACCGGCCAGAAGCTGCCGTTCGACATTCTTCAACTGCTGGCTGCTTCAGCCTGAGCTCCGAGGTTCAGTTGAACAACTGAGATGAAGGCAACAGGCCCACTGTCGCTGAGGTGGGCCGTCCAAACACCGACGCCAAACTTGCTCAGGCCATTTGCAGTGAGGCCTGATAGAGTGCCCGAAAGCACCAATTGGGAGAGGTACCAATGATCCACAGCAACGAGAGTCGACAACGCCTATACGCACTCGACAACCTACGCGCTGCAATGATGTGGCTCGGTATCGTTCTGCATGTGGCCGTCATTCACATGGCCGGCCCTTCTCTGCTGCCCTGGCGCGACAACCAAACGACGCCTGCGGCTGACTTGCTGGTTGCCTTCATCCATGCATTCCGCATGCCAGTGTTCTTCATCCTGGCGGGCTTCTTTGTTGCCTTGCTCATCGACCAGCGCGGCCCAACGGCCACCGTGAAGCACAGGTTGCGTCGCTTGGCGCTGCCCTTCGCCGTTTTCTGGCCGCCCTTGTTCCTTGCGTGCTCAGTATTGGCGCTGGTGTTCCTGCATCGCATGGCTCGCGGGACATGGGGCCTGGACCTCGGTCTGTCTCCTATTGAAATGAATGGGTCGCAGGGCGCACCAAATACGCTGCACCTGTGGTTTTTGTGGCTGCTGTTGTGGCTGAGCCTTTTGACGCCGCTGATGCAGATGCTGATGCGCCGGCTTGTACCCAGCACCGGACCGACATTGGGACGCTGGCTCGCCGCCATGGGCCGTACCCCTTGGGGAATAGCTGGGCTGGCAGCTACTTTGGCGGCCGTGGGCCTGCCATACGGCAATGGTCTGGTGAGACCAGGGAACGCCTTTTTTCCGCCCTGGACAGAGTGGGCACATAGCGGCCTGTTCTATGTCTTTGGATTGGTGCTGTACGCCCATAGGCAAGTACTGTTGACGCATTACATGAGGCGCTGGTCCTGGTACGCAGGCGCGGGGCTGGTATTGTTCCTGGCTTCCGGCGTCGTGCTGGAAAAAGTCCCTGCCGAACTTCGTGATGCCATGCCGCTAGAAGCGCGGCTGGCATTTTCCTGGGCTTACAACGCCACCGCTTGGTGCTGGAGCTTCGCGCTTATCGGCGCGTTCTCGACTTACCTTGGCCGGCCAAGTCGCACAATGAGCTACCTGGCAGACAGTTCCTATTGGGTGTATTTGGTTCACTTGCCACTCACCATCGGTTTCGGGGTCTTGCTGTTTGGTCTGCCTTGGCCCGCAGGAGTGAAGATGGTCGCTAACATACTGGCAACGACGGCGCTAAGCTTGGTGACTTACCACTGGCTGGTGCGATTCACTGCCGTGGGAGTGCTCCTCAATGGCAGACGCCAGGAGCTGACGCAAAAAAGAAGTGGAGCGATACCAACCTCCTGATGCCGATGTGTACTGGCACCAGGTAGGGGCCGGGTTTCGCCGTACTGCGGCGGTCAAAGCAACATCACGGCTCGGCTGCAACCGCTGTGCAGATGATGTCAGCAGCCAGAGGATGAGCGGCTGTTTTGGGTCGTTCAGCAACAGTCGCAGATCGGCCAGAAGCAGTCGCCCAAGAACAGCAGGCTTTGCATGTAGAAACTGTAGCTTGCAACGATCTAACTAGTCATTACTGCGACTGACCTTAGCGACTGGTCTGAGTCGACTAGAGCCTGCGCTCCTGGCCAGAAGGGGCCTGTGGCCATCGTCAAAAGTCATGGTTTGAATTTGGCTTAGAGCTCAGGTCGACGTTGGTTTTCCGAGTGAGACCGCTTCAACCAAGTATCAAAAAATACGCGCCTGAAGCGACACATGCCAAGGCCATAACCAAGAAGGCCCAGTGCAATCCTGGAATGCCTTCAGCTCCAGTGAACTTGTTGGAGCGGGAAGCCCCTTGTTCTCGCACTGACAAGGGGTCGGCACCCACGGCCCTGCCAGATGCGGGAGGGACAGCCCAAACTCGATGATTCACCGAATGCCGGAACTGAGATGCGTCGTAGGCCAAATATCCAAAAAAGAATGCGAGTGCAAAGAACCAGAGTGGAGACACCATAAGCCTCGGTTGTTATGAAGGTGACCTAACCATTATTGGCTCAAGCCCCACGAATGTGGCAGAGATCTGAAAAAGTGGCATTTCTTCCAACGAACCAATGTCTCTTTTGGGTCGACATGAGCCTGTTGCTACATCCAGAAGCGGCCCTTCGAGCCGGTTCGTGCTGAACCACGCAATCGAGCGGCTGCTCGGCCGCTCAGGACAGAGCGTTCAACGGCCGGTGTGGGCCGTTGCTACCGCTCAGGTGCCGGATCGTAAATGACTCAGATCAGCCTGCAGCAGCCGTTCAGGGTGCACCACAGCTGTTCGCTCTTGCCTGTACGGTGCAATAAATCTCTTCTCCTCATCGCCCACCGCTGGCAGACAGTGGGCAAGACTCGCCGGAGTTGTCTCCCCTACCCCTGCGTGCGGTGCACGGCCGCTCGCAACTCATCCAGCAGCCGGCGTGCGGCCTGTGTCAGCACCAGTATGTGGATGTAGGCATGAATCTGCCCGGTTCTCTGTTCAGTTCCCCCCCCTGGACGACAAGGGCTTGGCTGCATAAATCGGTGCCACACGCAAATCCGTGACTCAAGCTCACACTGCTCAGCTATCTGCGACTTCTCTAACCAGATACGGTCGAAAGCCTGTCTCGTACGGGAACCGCACGCGTGGAGAGCAGCTCACGCCGTCTCCGTTGTGCAGCGAATGAACAACGGCGTCTGGCTTGGTTTGATGAGCCACTGCGGTAGTTGACGCATCCTGGCCCTTCGTCAACGAGGCTCGGGTCTGCATGTCATCCTCCACACGAGCAACGTGATTGAACAAGGCTTGCAGATGCAGCGTAGGCCGTGCGATCAGGTACCCTTGAACGCCAGCCGCTCCTGCGGTCAAAGCCACATCGAGCTTCGCAGCAGAATCGATCCCTTCCACGATCACGGTCACCCCGTGATCGGCACAGATCCCCACCATGCCTTGCAGCAGCCTCGCCGGCAGCTCGCCTTCGGCGGTTTCCTCCAGCACAGACTTGTCGAGCTTGACGATGTTGGCACGAACCTTGTGCAGGATGTCCAGCGAACCTGCTTCTTTGCCTATGTCGTCAAGCGCAATCCTGACACCGAGCAATTGAAGATGTCGAATCAGGCCGAGGGCAGATTTTTCTTCCGGAAAGGTGCTCGTTTCTGTGATTTCAAGCACCAGTCGCTGCGCCAAATCAGGACGATCCCCCAGATGCGTGAGAATCTCATCCCACCAGGCCGCACTCACAAAGGAGCGAGCAGATACATTGCAACCCAGATTCAAACCTTCACTGCTAGCCAGTGTTCCCAGCGTAGTCCATAGCACGCTACGGTCAAGACGCTCAACCAGTCCCAAGCGCTCCAAGGCCTGAATCGCATCTGGAACCACATAGCTGAAGCATGCAGCCTCGGGCGCATTGCGGCGCAACAGGCATTCATAGTAAAGAGTTGGAGCAGACTCCGAGTATTCACGGGTCGCCACCGACTGGAATGCCAAGGCGAGGTTTCCCTGATGCAGATCATTCAACAAGCAACTAGCCAGATGCATATCGCTCTGGTAGTGCTGACGCCATAGAAAGCGCAGGCCCCGTGCAGGAGGATATCGGCGGCAGTCTGCGGTACGGGAACCTTCAAGCTGCGGGTTCTTGCCCGTGCTCAGGATCTGCGCTTCGACCTGCAGATAGATCTGTTTGATGCCCCAGATCACCGGCACTTGCCCTATCGCTGCACAGATGCGCTCTGCTTCGCCGTGATAGCCAGAGTCTTCTACGGTCGAGAACTGGCCCGTGACCATCAAAGTCGCCCGCTTTTGTTTTGCCACACGAGCAGACAGGCCCTTTCTTTGCAGACAGGCTATGGCGAAGCTGAGCGCGAACTGATAGAAATCGGTGCCGTAAACCAGCTCCAGTTCTTCCAAATTGGCAAGCCGGACCATGTATTCCTCGGACACATAAGCGGCGAGTTTCTGAGTGGTTTTCAACATGGTGCGAGCTCCTAGTTCTGGTTTTTCGGAGTGCAAACGACACGAAGATCCAGTCGAATCTCCTCGGGTAAGCAACTGGCATTGCAATGGAATGCTTCAACGCAAGTCCTGTTCGCGCTCATTGCGCCCTACCCTTGCTGAGCCTTGGTTCAGGCCGCTTGAACTGCTGTGGAGCACCTCAGCTACACAGCAATTTCAGTGTAGAAATCAAGTCCCATTTGCTATATCTGACAAGAACGAAAAGACGTCGCAACGCATAGGACGAGTCCTAAATTCACCTAAATAGACAGAAGCTGGCGCATTGAACAGCGCGTTTGACAGGCAAGACCATCAGGCACATGTGCCCAAGCTTGCGCCGAGCGCTGGAGCGATACGTGATCGGTCATAGAAAAAGCCCGCAATGTTAGGCATTGCGGGCTTTTTCTATGGTTGACTTTCAAAATAGCTTCGACTGAATCGAAGTTCCTTTTTCTCAAAGGCCTATGTTTTTCTGTGCTCCACAGGATTCACGCTAGTCGCACTACCAGGTCAGGACTAGATCATTGAAGATGAAAGGCATTTATTCAGGCAGCACTCAAGGTCTTGGAGCAGCAGTGAAACTTGAGGACTTTGCGATTGGTATTGCCTTCGCCGGCACTCTCATTCTGAGGCGACAGAGATATCTCGACGTAACCCCGGTACACGTCGAATACCATGGAGCAAGCCCCATTCTGGCGAGTGAAGCAAATTAATCAGAGGTGGTTTAGTCTCATCTGAAAAAACGAAAATTCTGCCTGAAACCCAGGATTTACACTAAAGAAATGGCCATCTTGAAAACCTGAGTAGTCAGAGTCGACAATTCAGGTATGCCATACATACGCAGACCAGTTATTGATAATTGATTGTAAATATCACCGAAGCATTGGCAGGCCCTGGCGTCGGTGTTGCTGTCCCCGTCTGGACATAGCGGGCCTGCATTGGAATGGTGTAGCTCGCTCCCGAACTGCCGCTGGGACTGATGCCGCTCGCCAAGAGCGTGTCGAACTGCAGAAAGCCGTCAAGGGAACGGAAAAGCTGAACACCAATACCGGTTGCAGTGAGAGATCCGGGTCTCCCAGAACCTAGCTTTATCGTACCGCGTTGCGAAGGAACGACGCCATTCAAAGGGGTCAGAGAAATCCCAATGACATTCGCATTGATCGTGCGACTAGACTCCACAGAACCTATTCCATTATGAGTGTTGATCAAAGAAGCCGATACCCCGTGAAAAGCTGGGCAATTTCTCAACTCAATAAAGAAATTTCTGTAAGGGGTACCACTGCCGGCGCCGCTGAAATCGCTCACCTTGTGGCTCCCGAGTGCTACTGTCACGTTTGGTGTTGTGCAAGTTTGCGCAACTATTTGAATGTTTCCAATAAATCTTGCCCTCATGATAGGAAGGGTGTTGTCTGTCACCAAGTCATACTGCATACGCGGCAGATTGGCGCCTTGGACGAGGCCGGGCGAGACTGGTCCAATTTTGACAAGACTGATTTCAAAATTCGAGTCAGCGCCATTAATATCGCACCCCCCACCGATAAATCCGCAATTGGTGATTGATCTGGTATATGGGAACGCATTGCCTGAATACCACAATGCGACACCAATGCCAGGTACTCCGGTCTGATATATCCGACCTGGAAAAGGATCCCCATTCCAGCTCGATATAGGCTGTGGTGTTCCAGTCAACCAATATTTGTGTTGGACAGTGGCGATGGCTCCGTCGTTTCTACAGTTGATCAACGTTGTCATCGTCCTTACAGTTTGCCGGTACAGCACAGTCCCATCCGGCACATCTCGGCCAACAGTCAATGCACTGACATTGAGTGTCGCAACTAAATCTGCAGGGCCGCTGCCATAGGGGTTTTCTGCCCTGTAAGAACAGGTTGCATTCGCTGCGGTCGCAAGCATGCCGATAACTAAAGCCAATATCCATTTCAAATAAAGGCTGACTTTTTCTTGATTGTGGTTCTTCATCACCCTGCACTCCTTAGCGGGCTTGCAATGCGCATTGCGCTTCGAGGCGGACGATCATCCCGGCCTTGGAGCCTGCCGTGCGTTCAGGCAGAGTTATAGGGCTCTTGCATTGCTGCTCGGGCGCATCGCCCCAGCGGATATTCAGATCGGCACTGTCGTTGGCCAGGCGCACATAGGCACGCCCACCTTGAGCGACGGTGCCCACGCTATTGCCGTCGCCATCAGTGATGTCAGCGCCAAACGGTACAACGGAGCCATCAGGCAACACGAGGTCGATCAGCGCCGAGTGGCCCGTGACAGTGGCATAGCGGAGCATGACCACGGCGCCCGCATGCGGTGCCACCTGCTGGCTGGTGGTTTTGAGCTCCACATCGGCAGAGATGCCCTTGGGATCGATAGCCACCTCATTCAAGCGATAAGGCGTGAGATAAGGCAGCACGCCATAACCGCGCGAATCCAACTTCAGTCCTTGATAGCCTTGAATGATCGCGCCGGCTGCTTGCGGCGCTTGCACGATCGCAATGGTGTCACCCGTATACGGGGACATGGTCACACCGCCAGGGTGAACCACCACGGTGCCCGATGCACCTATGGAAGCGCCGCTGTATCCCACCCCCTGCGAGTACCCCGCCTGCAGCGTTGCGAGTTGACTGCGGTACTGGCCATTGAGGGTGCCGGCAGTGCCTGCATTGCCAGGGCCATGGTTCACACTGGCACCATAGCTCCATTGGTTGTACTCGCCTGCGAGACCCGACAAGGTAGTCTGCGTGGTCGACCCCACGTTCGGCCGGTGCGTAGCAATGACTCCGAGCTGCGGCGCCTGCATCGTCTTGCCCAGCGGGATGGATAGATTGACCATGAACTGGTTGTCCATCCGGCCTGCATTGTTGCGCACACGATTGAGCGATACCGAATAAGTCAGCCAGCGATAGGTGTTCGTGTAGCCCATCTGGAACTGCACGTCTTTCTTTTCCTGCCCCCAGTAGTTCTGGGCAAAGCCACTCACAAACAACTGGCCGCGCCTGTCTCCCAGTGACTGGTTGAAAGTGAGCGATACCCGGTTCCGTGGGCGCCAGATGCCATCGATGGCCCGGCCCTGGCTGGCAATGTCGACGGCCTTCGCAGCCGTGGCAAAGTCCATGAAGCCCCGGGCGGAGAAGCGATAGGCCGCCACCGACACATTGCTGCGGGTTGCGTCAAAGAACTTGCTATAGCCCAGGCGAACACTGGAACCTGTCAAGGACTCCCGTGCCGTGCGTGTCCGCGCTCGAGAAATACCCAGCGAGAACGCACCCAGCGAGGTACCAAAGGCCAAGCCAGCCAGCAAAGCACTGTAGTTTTCATTGGCCTGCAGGCCACCATAAGCCGTCAGGCTGTTGGTCAGGCCGCGCTGGTAGGTGCCCTGCAGCAGCTTCGGCATATGGCGCAGCGCGCGATTACGCACGGTGCCGGCGGTAAGGCTATAACGCTGAGTTCCAGGTCGCAGCAGTTGCGCGACCGAAGCGTAGGGAACCAGGAAGGTACGCTTACGACCATCGGCTTCTGTCACAGTCACTTCCAGGTTGCCGCCATAACCCGTCGGATACAGGTCATCAATCTCGAAGGGACCTGGCGGAACGACCATGTCGTGGATGACCGCACCGTTCTGACGGATCGTAACGCGGGCATTGGTCTCGGCCATGCCGCGCACCAGCGGTGCATAGCCGCGCTGCGAGTCAGGCAGCATGCGGTCGTCGGAAGCCAGCATGGCACCGCGAAATGCGACTGTATCGAACAGGTCACCTGTCGTGTTGGTGTCGCCCAGCGTCATTCGGCTGGTAATCGACGGAAAATCGTGACTTACATAGGTATTGAGGTCTTCATAGCGGCTGGAACCGTTCTGCTCCCAACTCATCGAGCCGTTGTGACGAAAATACCAGCCGCCCAGGTTCATGCCTGCATTGATGCCCAGATAGGCAGAGTTGTTGCTGAATCCTGGCGATTCGTTACGGTACGCATTGAAGCTATAGCCCAGCATGCCAGCATTGACGCCTGCATCCCAGAGCTTGGGGCTCACATAACCACGCGGGGAACGGCGCAGCAGCACCTGTGCCAACGTGATGTCCAGTCGTAGCTCACCGGTATCGAGGGCAGCGCGGGCATTCTCGATATGTTCTTCGAGCACGGCGCATCCATTGGGGTCGGCAAAGGCCTGAGTCTGCTCGGTGCTCAGCTTGGACCAATCCAGGCCGACCTGATCAAGCAAGGCCTGCGTCATGCAGATGCGGCCGCGCTGAGGATCATTACCCGGCTTGACCCCTACATTGACGAGCCCCATGGCCTGTCCATTCAAGTACAGATCCATACGGTAATCGCCAGGCAGCACAGGATTGCCCCTCGCAAAACGCGAAAGGTCTACCTGGCCCATACCGGCTTGCGGTGACAGGAAGTCGGGGTTGAACTCCAACATTTCCAGGGCCGCAGTTGCCTGCATCGCTTCGCTGGCCTGAAGTTCAGGACTCACTGGAGGCATTGCTACGGCGGCATCCATGCCTTCTGCGCCCATGGCATGCTCCATGCCGCCCAGAACCAGCAGCACAGCCATGCATACGCGCGTCAGCGGCGTTTGCAGGGTGTCAGCATAGCGGCTCAGTTGAGCGTTTCTCATAGGAATCATCCAGGCACAGCAAAGTCCATCCAGACTGGCCATAGGGCCAGTGGGCAAAGCGATTGAAAAGAGGTCGAGACGGCTGGCAGGAGGGATTACCAGCCTTGGGCGTTATCTGTTCTCGGGCGGGAAGACCGCCGGAACCGTGGCACCGTAGTCGTTCACGGTTTTGTACTGAACCCGCAGCGCGGCGGGTGGCAGGGTGCTCAGTCCATCCAGCACAAAGCTGTGCTTGGCGAAAGGCTCAACCAGGCCGGGAGCACTCTCGTAAACCTTACCGCCAACCTCGATACTGGTTTTGCTGACGTTCACGTGGTACGGCGTGGGGTTGTTCGCTTCCAGTGCAACCCCCTTGCCTGCGGCGTCTTGCACAACACTCCAGGTCACTTTGGCAGGAGCATCGTTTGCGTCACCTTCTAGACCCTTGGGGCGGAAGAAAATCTTGATGCGCGAGCGAAATGCCATTTGCAGCATATTGCGACCACCGTCGACCTGCGGGCGCGGAGGGATCTCCAGCACGTTCAGGTAGTACACCGACTCGCGATCCTGGGGCAATGGATCCTGCGTGTACATCATGCGCAGGGTTTGTCCCTTGGCAGGATCGATGCGAAATACCGGCGGCGTTAACGTGAAAGGCATGGCCTTCTTTTGCGCGTCAGTGCTGGAGTCCCCATCGTCGATCCAGGTCTGAACAAGCGCCGGCACTGTTCCATCGTTATTGAGTTTGACCGTGACTTCCTTTTCCGCAGAAGGATAGATCACACGCGTTCCGGTAATGACGACGCTTGCTTGTGCCGCGCCCATTGCCAGAACGGCGGTGCAGACCAGCGACAGACGCTTCAGGAAAGTGGCGTTCATAGATCCTATTCTTGTATATGTTTTTTACGGTATGGCGGTAGCGCAGGCCGCCGCCATACCCTTGAAGAATCGATAACTGTTAATGGTAGACAATCGAGTAAGTCACATTGCTGGCCACCGTGCCAGCAGTTGCTGCTGGACCAGGGACGTAGTACTGCACTGCGTAGGGCAAGAGGGCACTACCGGTGGCGTCCATACGGATCCTCGTCGTAACAGCGTTTTGTTCCATGTCACCAACACGAATGGGGCGACCGCTGGCGCCATCAACCAATTGCAACTCCACATGGTGCGCGGTGCCAGTGCTCAACAGGTTGCCCGTGATCACGTTCACGAGCGGGCTGCTTTCAAAGAATGCAGTCACGCCGTTGTCGACAATGCTTGAGCAGTTCTTCAGGCCAATGTTGAAGCGGGTCTGGCCGGAGGCTTCGCCAGCGGTGGCCAGCGTGTCAATCGACACGGTAGGCAGCACGACGGTAGTGATGGCGGGAGTCGCGACACCATTGACGTCGATCGTGCAGGTCTGGGCTTCAAGCTTGCCAACAAAGCTGATGAGGCCATCAGCAGCGTGGGCTGGACCGAAAGCAGTGGAGCCGATTGCAGCGATGGCGGCGATAGCGGAAATGGTTTTCTTCATGAAAAAACACCTTATATAGTTAATGAGCCAGTTCGCTGCGTGCCTTTGTCATCAATCGATGCTGGTCCGCTGGAACTCCAGTAAAACAACCTTGCTTTACAGTGCCCCCACTGTAAAAATTTCCTCTCGCTCGTCACATCTGACAAGAACGAAAGCACCGGCTCAACGCATAGGACAAGTACGAATCTGGCGTTTTCCGCGGGAAATACATACACAGAAAGCCCGAGCGCAGCTCGGACTCGGGAGCGGTTGGGCCAACTAGCAACACCTGCACTTATCTGCCTGCAGCCTCAGTTGCCGATGTGTTGTGCAAAGGCTGTCTGGATCGACTATTTAGGCTTAGCATCGCTGGCACACCTGGATCGACAAGGGTTGCCGCCCAATGCCTACTTCTCCACCTCCCTCCGTGATTTCCGCCATGCGCCGCTATCAGCGGCTTGGGTTATTTGGCGGGGGGATTGCGCTGACCGTGATGGTGTTAATCACCTTCGGCCTCGCGGTGGCGTCCATGATTCGGGCCTATGTAGACGACGAGCGGCGAGAGCTAGAGGTCGAGGGCCGCAGAATCAGCAACGAGTTCATCAATGCTGAGATCGCGGTGCGCAGCGCGGTCTCCGTCGCAGAGATGGCGTGGAGTCAGAGTCAGGCAAAAACTTCGAATGCTGTTGAGCGGCTTTATGCAAATGGAGGGCGCCTGGTGCTGCAGCAGAGCAAGAACTCGCCTGCCCTGCTATTTGCGAGCTCTGCACCCGATGCAACAGTTCCCAATCTGAGCCGGTTCATTTCCCTGGCCCAGCATGTGACTGACACCACGATAGCAACAATCACCGCCCATGGGTTCGTGTTCAGCGCCTATCTCTATACGCCACAACGCGATCTGATCGCCTGGTCATCGGGCAAATGGCCCAGCCAAACGCAGATTGATGCTGCGCTCTCTGACCGCCCTGCCTTCTTTGATTCACTCACTCGAAATGCAGACGGACCGATCGAGCCCGCCTCGGCCATCGATGCCAAAACCGGGCTACGTGCGGTTCGCTGGACAGGTCCCTATCGCAATCCGCTCACAGGCGAACAGTTCACGAGGCTGTCAACCTACGCACTCGACGCCAGTGGCCAACCCTTTGCTGTTTTTGTCTATGAAGCCTCTTTAGCCCTGAGAACCCGCCTGCTGTCGATAGACCGCTTCGGCGGCACATTCGTCATCACAGACCATGCAGGCGCTCTGGTGGCCGTCAGCCAAGGAGGCTCGAATCGTCCTGAAGTGCTGGCAGCAGCTCAGGAGGCGAAACCAAGTCTGGGGCCCGTTGTCCAACGCGCCAGCAACGGTGTGTACACGGTCAGCACTCCCATCGGCCTGACCGGCTGGCAGTTTGCATATGCGTACTCATGGCGTGACGTACTGAAGGGTGTATGGCCGCAGATCCGCTGGACGCCAGCGTTCACGATTGGCTTGATCGCCGTGTTGTGGCTTCTGCTCTGGTGGTACAACCGGCGCGTGTTCGTTCCGATGCTGGCCCACACAGAGCGAGCTGCCGAAGTCGAGCATCTGAACCGTCTGTTGATCCAGACCGCGCCAATCGGGTTAGGTGTGATCGATGCACGGTCCGGTCAACCCATGCTGCGCAGCCCGGCCATGGTGGATGTCGCCAGCCGTGTGGTGACCGAAGCCCCAACGCTGTCTGCAGAAATCGCACAACGCTTCGCGGCCCAAGGCAGCGATGACAAGGTGCACGACGACATCGCACTTGCAACCCGCGATGGCGGTCAGCTCGACCTTGAAGTCAATCTGGCGCAGGCACGCTATCAGAATGCAGACGTGTGGGTGACGGCATTTACCGATGTCACTGACAAGAAGCGCACCGAACAGGCATTGCGTGATGCCAAGCAGGCGGCCGGCGAGGCAAACCGTGCGAAGTCGGCATTTCTGTCGACTATGAGCCATGAGATTCGTACACCGCTGAATGCGATCCTTGGCAATCTTGAACTGGTCCAACGTATGGATCTGCCACCTCTGGCGGGTCAGCGGCTGCAGGCAGTCACCTCGTCATCGAATGCGCTATTAGGGATCATCAGCGACGTGCTGGATTTTTCCAAGATCGAGGCTTGGCAGATGTCGATCGAATCGATTGCATTCGACCCGGCGGCTGTCATCAGCGAGGTGGCTGCTATCTTTGAGCCAGTTGCACAAGAAAAAGGATTGCAGTTCGACTGCATTGTCGACCGCGAGCATCTTGCCCCCTTCTATCTGGGTGACCCGACCCGTATCCGTCAGATTGCATCGAACCTGCTGAGCAATGCGATCAAATTCACCGACACTGGCGATGTGCTGATCGAGGTTTATTCAAAGGGCAATGGACTGCCTCACCCAGGTATCGTGATCGGAGTCTGCGACAGCGGAATCGGAATAAGCCAGGAGCAACAGAAACAGTTGTTCGAGCCGTTTGTTCAGGCCGACTCAACCATCACCCGCCGGTTTGGCGGAAGCGGGCTTGGACTTGCCCTGTGCCGACGATTGGTCGCGCTGATGGGCGGAAGCCTTGATCTGCGCAGTGAACCAGGCGACGGCAGCCAATTTACTGTCATGCTGCCACTTGTACCGACTGAAGCACCGGTATCGAGTCCAAGCGATACGGATGCTGCTGCAGATAAGACGACATTGAACGAAATCAAAGTGCTTGCTGTCGATGACCAGGCATCGAACCGTGAACTGATCCGCATGCAACTGGAGGAATTGGGCTATCAAGTGGTCTTGGCCAACAACGGCAGCGATGCACTGCTCCGCTTCAATCAGGGCTCCTATGACCTGGTATTGACGGATCTGAGCATGCCCGGCATGGACGGGTATGCGTTGACACGAAGCCTGCGGAATCAGGGAGCAACCGTTCCGGTGGTCGCTATGACCGCCCATGCAGAAATCGAAGAACACAGGCGCTGCAAAGCGGAAGGCATTGATGCGGTGTTGGTAAAGCCCATCCTGCTTAATACCTTGAGTCACACGCTGCGCAAGGTCCTTAATACTCAGACTGCTCAGCCATCAGCAGTACAAAACGAAAGCATCGGCTCCGGACGCCTACCCGAAGCGGTACTGAGCGCATTACAGGAATCCACCCAGAATTTGCTGGGGTCACTGCGCGCCGCCCTGAACCAGCCCGTTCCGGACATGCTGCTGCGCGATCTGCATGCGCTGAAGGGCATGTTTGCGATGATCCGGGAGCAGGAAGTAGCCGAAACCTGCGCCGGCATCGAGCAGCAGGTAAAGCAAAATCATTTTAATGAGCTGCCGCAGGCGCTTGAGCATCTCGCTGCACTGGCACAAGATGCGCTGGTGCGGCGCAGCCAATAGGCAAAGAGAGGGAAACAAGTATGTTGAGCATCAAAGTTGTGCTGGTCGATGACCACCCGGCAATGATTGCCGGTGTGGCACATGAACTTGGCTTGAGCGGCACGATCAAGGTACAGGGGCACGCCTCCAACTCGACGGAGCTCGTAGAGATGCTTGAGTCGACTCCGTGCGACGTTGTTGTGTCCGACTATTCCATGCCTGCAGGAAAGTACGGCGACGGCATCACACTCTTTAACTTCATTTCCCGCCGTTTCCCGGAGGTCAAACTGGTTGTGCTGACCATGCTGGACAACCCTGCAATTCTGGGATCTCTTGACGATCTGGGCATACGAGCCATCGTGAGCAAGTCAGATGCAGTGTCGCATCTCATCCCCGCAATTCATGCAGCACACACGGGTGGGAAATACCACTCCCCGGTTGTTGATGCCGTCCTGAAGGTTCGTACGGCACTGCGCACCAATGCCAGTGCGCCTGCAGCACTCAGCCCACGAGAAGCAGAAGTTGTGAGGCTGTTCGTTTCCGGCATGACCGTCAACGAGATTTCCGAGCGTTTGAGCCGTAGCAAGCAAACGATCAGCACCCAAAAGATCCGGGCCATTGAGAAGCTGGGCCTGGCGGGTGACACGGACCTGGTCAGGTACGCTATGGAGCACGGCTGGGTGACCTCTTCGCAGATACCTCCTGACAGCACCGCTGAATAAGCGACACTATCCAGGATAGCACCTGCATTCAGCTGCAGATCGTATCGAGCGAGGCTCCCGAGGGGGCTCGATGTCGAAGCATTTCGATTGCCAAATGCTCCAGAGTTTCCAGCTCGGCATCCAAGGCCTTGAAGTCGCCTTCGTCTGCAAGGTTCTCGACGCGATCGATATGCTCTTTGAGTTCCTGCTCGTGCACCATGGCAAAGCTGCCCTTGATCGCATGCAGTGCATTGCGTACCGCTGTCATGTCTTTCGATGCCAGGCCGGCGCGGATTGCTGCCATATGCTGCTGAAATGAGATCGATAGCGCTTGCCATATTGGCATGGATAGTGGCCCCACCAGAAGCATCCGCTCGAACGTTTGGAATTCGATACTTTTGCTGGGCAGAGAGAAATCCTTGCGCGCATAGATCGCAAGTGCATTGCCGAGTGCCTCAATCGACAGGGGCTTGAACAGGACCTCGTCAATGCCGGCCCTCAGGCATGTAGCACGCTCTTGCTCGCTGGCATGCGCAGTGACTGCCAAGATGGGGATCCGAGCCCCCTGCGCTCGCAAGGCACGGGCCAATGTGTAGCCATCCATGCCAGGCATGTTCAAGTCGGTCAGAACGAGGTCGAACTCTGATAGCTGGAAATGCTCCAGCGCGCGACCACTGCTTTCGGCAACCACCACTTGCTGACCCAGCAATCGGAGCTGTTCCTGAAACAGTTGCCGGTTGACCGGATGATCCTCCACCACCAAGATGCGCAGAGATGTTGCGGTGCGAAGATCCCTGACAGGCGTTTCCGGCTCCTTGTTCATAGCCGTAGCAGCCCCTTGCGTCAGCGCATAAAGTATCCCTTTCAAGGCGTAGCAGGACACGAGCACCCGCCCTGCTGCTTCTACCGGAGCCAGCGGGCCAGTCTCCAGAATGTCGACCACATGCTTGGCGTCGCTCGCAGCCGATTCTTCATCGGCAAGCGCCCATGGACGAGGGCTCCCCATCACAATCAGTACATCCGATTGGGGGGGCAATTCATCCGGCGAGCTGGCTGATTGCAACTCCGCTCCCCAATCCACCAAGTGAGGCTCGATGGCTGCTTGCCACTGTGGATTGGCGCATAGTAGCGAAACTCTTTTTCCTGCCAAAGGCGTCTTGCATTCGCCCATTGCCGGCTCGTCCCCCGCAATGGGAAGCTCAACGGTAAACGTGCTGCCTTGCCCCGCCTGACTTTCTACGTGGATCGTGCCACCCATCAGGTTGGCAATTTTCTTGCATAGCGCCAGGCCAAGTCCGGTGCCACCGAACCGACGGGTGATGGACGAGTCGGCCTGCACAAATGGCATGAACAGCTCCTGCTGCTGTTCAGCTGTTATGCCTATGCCGGTGTCTCGCACATGCAGACACAGCATTGACGCCCCCTTGAGACCATAAGTCTCTACCTCCAGCATCACTTCACCGGCATTCGTGAATTTGATGGCATTGCTCAGGAGGTTGCCCAGGATTTGCCTCAAGCGGAAAGGATCACCCATGCAGCGCGACAGTCCTGGCCGAACACGGTAATACAAGGCCACATCCTTTTCCTCGGCCCGCGGCAGGAACATGTGAACAATGGACTCGACCTCTTGCACCAAATCAAACGGCACGGACTCGATGTTCATCTGTCCCGACTCAACTTTCGAAAAATCCAGAATGTCGTCGATCAGAGAAACAAGAGCGCGTGAGGCACTGGATACAGTTTGCACGCGGTCGTGCAAAGTGCCTGCCTGTACTTCATGCTCCATCAACTCCAAACTACCGAGAATGGCATGGAGTGGCGTACGGATTTCGTGGCTCATCGTCGCCAGGAAGGCCGATTTGGCCCGGTTGGCGACGTCTGCAGCCGATCGCGCATCGTGCAAGGCGCGCTCAGCATCTTTTCGAGCAGTGATATCCAGCAGGCTGCAGAGCAATACTTGTGAGCCTTGGTACTTGCCAGGAACCAAATCGACGTGAAGTTCGACAGACCGATAGTGTGCATCCGTGACGTTGAGATCCCGCGTGACCTGCCTGTCCGGCCCCTGCTCTCGGGCCGAATAGATTTGCAACAGGCGCTGGTTCAATGGCTGGCCATTGACCACATAGCCACCAGCCGCCTCGTTTTGCAGTATTACTTCACCGGTTCGTTGATCGATGAGACTGAGCCCAACGGGAGCCGTTTTGATGATCGTGCGATTCAGATGCTCACTCTCGTAGACGCGCAAAGAGCGCCGGTGGGCCGGCAGAAATACTCGGTAGTGGAACAGCAGCACGACCGTCCACAAGACGAGCAGTATCAATGCGGTGGCCACCGCATATCCCGCCAAGAGGCCGCGCAGCGCACTCAAGATGGTGCTCCAGGAGTAGGCATACACCAGCGTCCAGCCTGTTTGAGACAAGGGCTCTCCTAGAGTGAAGACGCCGTCGCTGTAGCTGTCATGACAACCAGTCAGACTGTTCTGCCATACCTTGCTTTCAACGACCCTCCGAGCCAGCGCCTGAGCTTGATGGTCAGACCGTGCCGCGGATCCTACGCCCTGCAGCAGCAGCTCACCCTCACTGGAAATCAGAAGGAAGTTGCCAGCATAAGCAGACTGATTCAAGCGATCGGACAGCACGTTCACGGGCATGTCGCTCACAAAGATCATGAACGGCTTGTCCCCGTCGAATGCTGGCTGCACCAGTTTGACGACACGCTGTCCGGTGAATGGGTCGACATGCGGAGCGATCCACTTCACCTTGCGCGATTCATGCAGCGCACGATCAACAAGCGGGTCCGTCAAATCGCCAAGATCGAAAGCCAGACGATGAATGAGATCTGCAACGGATTTGGCATGCACATCCGCCACCGGGTCTCCCGACTTGGGAGGCGGAAGAAACGTGATGTATTTTTCGTCAGGCGTGTAGTGATAGCCAGTGAATTCACGCCCACGCTGTAGTGAACTGGCGCTCGCGGTATAAGCCTGCCCCTCGCTGAAAGCCAGATAGTCTCGGTACATCTCAGCAGGCTTGCTAGCGACATCACCGATGGCCAGTTGCGGCAGCACATTGGGGTGGGCCTGCAGGTAAATACGGCCTCCCTGACGCGCGAAGTCGCGCGCGAGTGCCGTTTTCGCGGAGTGTTGCTGTTCGGTATTCCAAAGCATCTCGGCATGTATGACCCCGCGCTGCATAGCGGCCTGCTTGGTTTCTATTTCCAGCAGCAGCAGCGATTTTTGAGCGCTGTAAACCAAGCGCGCATCGGAAATGTAGCCAGATACTTTGGCGTAGACGGCCAACCCAACGACTAAAAGAATCACGAGCGACATGATGGCGGCGCCGCCAAACAGCACTCCGCGCTGCAAGCGATTGAGCAGTCCTATCTCATTGTCGATGTTTGAAATTGAATGAGACAAAGCATTGCACCGGACCTGCAAATACACATGGCAGCAGTCACTCGTCCTGAAGAGTTGAAAGCACGCAATGTAGTCAATCTGGGGCGATTTGTGAGCGTGCTGCCTTGATTTTCGTACTCGTCCTATCCCACTTCGAACTTTCGTTTTTGTCCGATTACCTCCATGTGACATTCCTTCCACAATCTGGCGAAACGGCAGCAATGCCTAGTTGGTCTTTTGGAGCGCGAACGATGACCCCAATTTCTATGCTGGTCACAGAATTACTGCTTGGGTTTGTGAGTCTCACATTGGTAATTGCGCTTAGAGGTCCAAAGAAGGCTTTTTCTCATACAACTGAATCAGTTCATGATTGCCTCTCCACGTCAGCAACGATTGAAAGTCGAAACGTGGGACCAAGCAAGCAACTCGCAGGAAAGGCAAGAAACACCTGCCTAGATGCACAGCGACGAATTGATTCCAGGACCACGCTCATGAACGTCTTCTCAATTCGTCTATTGATCGCCGATGATCATCCCGCCCTGCTCCTGGGCCTGCAAAGCGCAATCACCAACATCAGCAGCCTCCAACTGGTGGGGACTGCCCGTAACTCGACAGAAATGGTGGCCCACCTTGATAGATACCCATGCGATGTGTTGGTGACCGACTACGCCATGCCTGGTGGCGAGTATGGGGATGGAATCCCCATGATCACCTTCGTCAAGCGTCGCTACCCGAATCTGCGCATCGTGGTAGTGACCATGATGGACAATCCCGCGATTCTGAGCGCGCTGACAGCGGAGCATGTCGGCTGCATTGTTAGCAAGTCAGATGACCCAAGCCATATCGTTCCTGCCGTTCATGCCGCTTTTGCTGGGGGCAACTACTACTCGCCAGCGGCAAGGGCGATCCTGGAAACCGCAAGATCTGTACACAACGAGCCGGACGGTCCACGTGCCCTGACTCGACGTGAAGCCGAGGTGATACGTTTGTTCGCATCAGGACTACTTATTGGAGAGATAGCCGAGCGACTGCACCGTAGCAAGCAGACCGTGAGTACGCAAAAAAATAGCGCCATGCGCAAGCTCGGCATTGTGCGCGATGCAGATCTTTTCAAGTACGCGATAGAGACTGGCCTTGTGACTTCGGCATCCATGGGGCCGGAGACAGCATGATTATCTCTACTCCCAAACGTGTACTCTGGAAGTCTTGATGCGCTAACATGCCCAGCATCTGGTTTCGTACTTGTCTCATGCGATCGACACATCACTTCGTTCAAGTCAGATATTCCAGACGAGCGTCGGCTCGTAGACTGAAATCGGCCAACTGACGTTACAGCAATTCAATTGATCCATTCATGGATCAAGACATTTTGAGTAGAGGAAATGCTCTGTACTTCGCATTATTTTGAACGTCAAGTTTCAAGCAATTTGTTTCGTACGAACGGGAGCTTGCGACCCTAAGCGCAAACCCAACGGTGACAACTACCCTGCCTCAATGAGAACAATCGACTGTTCAGTGCAAGCATCGGTAAAACTTCTCGAGGTCGTCACACGGATATGACATAAATCGGCAAGGCAGCACATCCATTGAACATTGTGGGTGTCGTGCCTTGGCTATGTGCTGGTACCCAAGGAGTTTGCTGATGAAAGTCATCCCACTATGGACACACAGCATGAGCGTGCGCGACCCTGCACTGGATGCGCAGCATATTGAGCTACTGGAGTTGTGCCGCACGGTTCAAGACATGGCTCAGCATGGCAGACAAAAGAGCGACCTGTACGCGCAACGACTAGAGGAGATAGTCCACGCCTTGCGCAGGCACGACCATTTCGAGATCAATAGGCTACTGGATCGTGGGGAACGTCTATCAAAACAACTGCGCATCAATCGCGCAAAGGCCTTGCAGCAACTTGAAGAGCTGGCCCTCGCTACGCCATCGCACGATATATCTCTGGCTAAGCTCCAAACCCTTCTTTGCGGCTGGATTCCGTATCACTTGCACTAACGAGGTGCGGGTGTTTCATCCTTCACAAGGTGGCGGAAATTCCTGCCACATTTCATACCAAAAAACCCAGGACGCCTTCGCAGCCTTTTCTGGTCTTAGCCGGCACTTTGCGAGGGCTAGAGGTTAGAGGTCACCACTTCAGTCTGGGCAAGCTGATGGCCAGTCACCCCGAAGTCAACGCCGCCAAAGCCACAAGTAGTTGCCTGTCGTCCAAAGTGGACAACAGCTTGAGGCCTGCTCGCAGCAACGCCCTCTTCTTGATCAAATGGCCTTGCGAGGCTGCGCGCAGTTTTAGCGCATCAACCCCCTCGTAGTCATCCATTCGGAATGGTGAAGCTACCACGCATCAGTTTCAGCGTCTTGGATTGGGAGTCGATAGCCTTGGGAGCCTCCACTGCAGCGGGGCTAGAGCCGGAGCTTCTACCTTAGGAGCATTGGGCACTGTTGCCGTGCATGCGACCTCGGTTGCCGTGGCGGCTTTTGACTTGGTTAACTTCGTCTCAAGGGCCGGCATAACGTATTGTCGATGCCTTTGGGAAGGTACTGCCTGAGTAAGCCATTGGTGCGGGCGATGACCGGCCTGCTTGTTCTGACCACCGGCAGCAAACGACTCAGTGCGGTCGCTAGCAAGATCACTAGCCAGCGTCTGCTCTCGGCGGGAGCGGTCACTCGACACTGGGCAATCTGGACGAAGTGTGACCGCAAGTTTGCATGCCGGTTAGCGGTCGTTGGCGATGTTTGTTGGATGGGCTCATGCCGCAAGCCTAGGGCTGGCGGCACAGCGATTTATGCAACAACGCCTATTGGGAGCAAAAGACCGGGCCGACACCTCGCCATTGGGAGCGGTCTCTATTTCTTGGAGTGCTTGGGTACTCACAAGCCGCAAACTCCATATGACCTATTAACTTGTTAGTGGATTCCTTAGATCCAGGTGAGATGGGACCTGCGGCACAGCCGCGTTTACAATCGTCGCTGAACCACGAGATCCAAACGGGAAAGTTGCAATGATTTTCCCAAAAATCTCCGAGCGAGTTCGAACTATAGTCTCGTCGAACGCAATTAGTCCCACTTCTGGAAGATGCATTTATCGAGCTCCGCTGAGAATGGGCGGTATTGGGTGTAGTCTGCTGAAATACATCATCTTTCGGTTGTGCCGAATTCTTTTTAGCCATCAACTCTTTATAACATTGAGCAACTTCATTGCCGGCATTGTCGGTGTTTTTCTTCCAAAGCTCGGCACACCTCTGCTCTTCCGCTTTCACTTGCTCCCTAGTAAGTCCTTGAGCCGACAATGCAACGCCAAAAAAAAATCAGAGTAGTAAGAAAAATAGATTTTACTCTCATATCAGCCTCCATAATTGCGCTGCTTAATAAATCTGCTTGATACCTGCCAAGCAGGTGGACCGACAAATTCGGCTTAAATAAACTGACTCCGTTGGATTAATCCTCGATCGTTTGATGCCCAAGCGCATCTCCCAAATGGGGTATGTCGATAGTGCTACTGACAGTTATTTGAACTACATAAAAGAAATGTATATTTTCTAATTGTTTTTTTTGGTGTCGGATGTATCTTCTATGCCTTGGCTACGTTACCGTGAGTAGCTTTCATTATTTTCTGATTACTGTTATGCAAGATGTCTGCATGCGTGCTGCTACGCACATTGAATAAGCAACAGGTAGCTACTATTGCGGTTTGGGTGGCTCTCACTTCATCCAAAGGCAGTAGCAACCGCTAGGGGTACTTATGAACATTGCGCATTTGCAGCTATGACGGCTTGAGAAGCTGACCGCACAGGAAGAATGTCGTTAGTCAACTGGTTAAAGTTGACAGCCCCGGATGCCACTTATGTTGCAATCCCTAACGCAGATAGCAACCGCATGAGATCCGACTGACGGCTGACCCCAGTTTTGGCGAAGATAGCTTTGAGCTGGACGCGCACAGTGCCCACACTGATTCCTTGGTGCTGTGCGGCCTGTGCGGGGGAGTTCCCTCGATAAAGCGTCAATGCGAGACGGGCTTCTGCGGGAGTTAGGCCGTAAAGTTGTTGAAGTAAGTGTGGCTGAATGCTGTGGGCTTGGTTCGGATCATGAAAAAGTACTAGCGCCAGCGGACGCTGCCAGTGGTTAAAGGCCTGCATGCATGCCGGCATAGGTAATACCAGCAATTGCAATGGAGACAGACCATTCAATTCAGCAATGGAAACACCACCTGCGATCGCTGGGCCTTGCCGACCGCATGCGGATCGCAGCAATTGCTCAAACAGACCTGCACGGATGCCCTTCAGATGTAGGCAGCCCTGATAAACCATTAGTTGCGGTAGGCGCCGCAGCAGTGCATCGGCCTCGGCATTGCTTAGGAGGATGCGGCTATGTTCATCTAGCACCAGCAGCGGTGTGTTCAGGCTATCGAGCACAACCGATGCCAGACCTGCATGGGCTGATAGACGTTGCATATGCATGCGCAGGCGCACAGCGCGCTGCACATGTGGGACAAAACACCCAAAGGCGATCAAGTCGGCATTGGTGTAGTGTGGCTGGCCAAGGCGCCGTTGCAACGACAGAAATGCATCTGCACTTTCATCCCCCAGCAAGCGGTTGCACAAAGTCGTTGCCATGTCATGCGGAATCAGGAAATCTTGGTAGTACTCGCTACGCCGCATGGCCTCTTCGCCAATATCGCGGCGATCTAGATACCAGTGTCCAAAAGGCATCGTCGTCGCGTAGGGGCGGCCTTCGTCTAGTTGGTGATAGTGGGCGTTGAAGGACACTACCGCCTCCTGGGGGATCCCAAAGGTTTCACTTACGGCCAGCGCTTCCGCTCGTTTGTCAAATACGACCACAGAGGCCTGCGGGCTTTGGGTGATTGCAGATATGGTACGCAAGGCCTCGCCCCAGCCTTCGTTGGTTAGCACGCCCTCATACAGCTGGCTTATAAGCTGCTCGATTAGCATGCTTGGGCTTTTCATGGAGCATCCTTTTGGGATTTTCTGGCACGTGTCAAGTTAGCACAACCAGCAGGAGGAATACAACCAGAGGCATTCGTCATTCATCCTGGAGATCCACTTCTCGGTATTTATATTAGTTTTCGCATCTTCGCGGAATGCCGCCCGTACTTGCGAGCCGCTAGGCCATGCGTCCTCTTCACCGCGCCGGACGACTGCGTGAAACAAAGCGTGAATGATCTCAACGAACTATCTGTGCTTGTTTGCGACTCTCGGCGTGCAAGTGGCTGATGCCGCAATCTTTCGACTAAGCCTGTTGCGACTCCCAGAAACAGCCTTTCGGGACTTTGACACTGAATCACACAACCGAGTGATCAGGTAGAGGGTGCGGCGGCCGTAAAGAGTTGGGCGCGTTCGGCAACCATCGACTGGTGTCCGCGACTACCTTCGTTCAAGTACGAAACAGCGAATGAGGCAGACCCGCCTGGACCAGCCGTTCGCGGCCACGTGCCGGACGACTGCTCCTGGCCGATTAGCGACAGCCTGCCTCCGTTGAATGCCTATCCTAATCCGGACGCTCAAGGTGCAGTCTCGACGGTCAGCTTTGTGGTGCTGTACTCACCAGTAGTTAGGTCCGACTTCGGCCAGTAGCAGTCCTTGGAGCTGTTCCTGCAATGGACTGCTTTTGGCTGCGTGAGCGGTCTGTCGCCGGATGGCAGCTTGATGGGGCAACGCGATAAACCGCGGGTACCCATCAGCGGTCCTTCGTGACGGCCAGCGATCGACCCGTGCTGTCGTTCGTGCCTCCGCAGCCAATTCCAGAATATGGCAGTGATGCGGGAGCCGGTCCAGCAGCGCCATGGTCATCTGCACACGTTTTGTGAATAGGTAGTGTTAGCCGCTCTTAGGGCGATAGATGCTCTTGAGTGTCGCGATGACTTTAGCCGCATCTTGATTCTCGATTCGGTAGTACAAGGTTTGTGATTCACGCCTGAACGCGACAAGCCCTTCTTCGCGCATTTTCCCCAAGTGCTGAGACAAGGCTGATTGACTGAGCGAAACATGCTCAAGCAGCCCTCCCACCGTCATTTCGTCGTGCTCAATCAATAGACATAGCACTTGAAGACGATGTTCGTTACCGATGGCTTTCAACAGGGCGGACGCCTCCCGAATTTCGCCTAGCATGAAGCCAGCATCGCTGTCAATTTTTTCGGAAGTCTTGGCTCTCATAGTGGTGGAAACTGTATATTAGATTTTTCTAATTTAGAAGTTGATAATTTAAAGATTGCTGAGGACTGCCGCATGAACACATCGACTCAAATTCAAGCTTTCTTTGACGAGGGCACCCACACGGTCACCTATCTGCTGTCTGATCCCTTGACGAAATATGCGGCGGTGATCGACCCAGTCCTGGACTATGACCATCGAAGTGGAACAGTGGCAACCTCCTCCGCCGACAAGGTTCTGGAAGCAGTATGTAGTCAAAAACTACAGGTCCTTTGGGTCCTGGAAACGCATGTTCATGCAGATCATCTAAGTGCTGCACCATACATCAAAAGACATACAGGAGCTCAGGTAGCCATCGGAGCTCACATTCGAGATGTGCAATCCGCATTTCGCTACACGCTCAACTTCCTTGAAATGGATGAAGGCGTTTCCAAGTTCGATAGGCTTTTGCATGATGGTGAGACTCTCTCGATAGGAAACATCTCGATTGAGGTCTTACACACCCCGGGGCATACGCCTGCTTGTGTCTCCTATCGAGTCGAAGATGCGGTTTTTGTCGGAGATACCTTGTTCATGCCGGATTACGGAACTGCCCGCGCCGACTTTCCGGGCGGAAGCGAACGGCTGTTATACCAATCCATTAGAAAGCTTCTCAAATCACCGCCTAAGACACGACTTTTCATGTGTCATGACTATAAATCGGCGGGTCGCAATGAATATGCCTGGGAAACCACGGTGGAGGAACAATGTGCACGAAACATTCATGTTCATGACGGTATTGACGAAGATACATTTGTACTTACCCGCATGCAGCGAGACGCTGCACTCCCCGCGCCAGCACTTCTGTGGCCATCCATACAAGTCAATATTCGCGCCGGAAATTTACCTGATCCTGAGATAAATGGAGCGCAGTACCTGAAGACTCCAATATTCCACAAGAACCAGTCAAAATAAATCGTAAATTTATTCAATCTTAAAAAACTTTGTATTGAGAAAAAGAGATCATGAACATTCCCACATTGACACTTCTAGCATTCGCCGGTTGGACGTTGCTTATTTTATTCAGCACTGTTGGCGTCTATCGTTGGTCAAGAATTTTGACGGGGCGTGCAACTGTGAACGAATGGCAGCCAGGAAAACCGCAAGGAAGTGATTGGTATCAGCGTGCCATGGGTGCGCATAGGAACTGCATTGAAAATCTTCCTGTCTATGGCGCTATAGTCTTGGCCATCAATACATCAGGGATGAGCGGCGTCACATTGGATAATTTGGCAATTTTGGTCTTGGTGGCTCGGATTGCGCAAAGCCTGGTCCATATATGTCTACCCCAAACCAATGCGGTGGCCACTTGGCGCTTTGTGTTCTTCTTCATGCAAATAATTGGAATGGCTTGGATGGGGGTATATGTTGTGATGCACCTTTAAAAGCATTCACCGAATTTATATCTATACTGAAAGAATAGTATTTTTTCTTATTGAGCAATGGGAATGAAGAGATGCCTAATATTGCCACACTTCATATTGATGATTTTCAGAGAGTCATCAATAATCTCAATAACCAGGGTGAGCTAGCCATCATCTACTTCTCTGCATCTTGGTGCCAACCATGCAAACGCATGGCGCCAGTATTCGAAAGAATTTCAATTCATTTCAATGATGCCAATATTTTCTTCGGCTCGATTGATATTGCTGAGGCCCCAATTATCGCTCAGCAATATGGGATAAAGTCAGTTCCTACAGTGGCGATACTCCAAAAAGGAAGGTTAATAGTATCTCTTTCCGGCGAAAGACCTTTTGAAGAATTTATTAGGCATATAGAAATTGCTACCTCGTCTCTAAGAGATGTCTTAGTAAACGTCACTTGATACATGCAAGAGGGTATCGAACGACCAAGGCCGAACTGGAGCATGAATGAAGCAGATCAGCCTGGACCAGCAGCTTGCGGCCACGCGACAGACGACTGCTTCTGGCTGAAGCCAGGCCTAGCTACTTGTAAGCGCAGCACCACACAGCGGACCTTCGGGGCTGCGCCTTGAGCGTCCGGTTTAGCCTGGGCAGTCAGCGAGTGCGGGCCGTCGTCAGTCGGCCAGAAGCTGTCGTCCGGTAGGTAGCCGTGAACGGCAGGTCTAGGCTGTCTGCAATCGCTCAATTCAAAGATGCCAATGACTACTAACGCCCTCAGCAGTCGGTCAAGACATTCAAATGCTAGTCGCAAAGCCGACGTTCGAGTCTGTATTTCAGGAGGGCTTCCGAGCCGAGGCAATACTCAAGATTAGTTCCTCCCTTCAATCCTCATTGAAGGTCATTTTTCTTGCGCGACACGAGGGCACCGATGCGCGCTGGCCGACTTGCTACTTCGATGTCCTGGCATATTCGTTGATGAGTCCCTCATAAGCCTCCATCGGGGGAAATACTTCAAAGCTGTGAGCTGCCCCCGTGTAGGCAAAGGGCAGTTTCGTGCTTGTATAGGTCTCGACGAAAGGATAGAACCAACCGGTCTCGTCCAGGAGGGTCGCCCTGCAATTGACAAACGCGTCAGTTCCCTCCGGGCGCGTGAACATCCATGTCATGCAGTATTCACAGAAGTAGTGCTGGTCCGCGCCGTGCAGACCGCCAATGACCGGCGCGCCTTGGGTAACCTCGAAAGCCTTGGCCGGAATAGCAGCGCTGAGCGAGTAGGCGCTTGAACTCATACGCTGACAACCGCGGCAGTGGCAGGCCATAGTCAGCAGGGGTGCGGCAGAAATTCGGAACCTTACCCTGCCGCATCGGCATCCGCCTTCGGTGGGTAGAGTGGGTTTAGACATTGGACAGACTCTCCAGAGATGAAACATTGCCGCTTCAAATGAACCGCAGCGACGGCTTGTACAAATTCACTATACATGAGCGCTCGTCGTGGCAAGCAGAGGCAAAGCTGACTGTCGCGAGTGACTAGAAGTGGCCGTGAGCTCCATTTCACTTGCAACACCGAAAGCAGTCACTGGATGATTTGGCGTTCAAATTGAGCGTCTGCTTTGGGGATTCATGCCGACCACGCACTCCCGGCCAGAAGCTGTCGTCCGGTAGGTAGCCGTGAACGGCGGGTCTAGGGTGATCTGGGTCATTCACAGTCCAGTGCCTGAGCGGCAGCAAAGGCCAACAAGAGCTGTCGAGCGCAGCCTGCCCTGAACGGCCGCTTCACCCTCGGGACCGGCCGCTCGATTACGCGGTTTGCCACGCGCTGGCTCGAAGGACCGCTTCTGCGTGCCCCGACACCCGTTGCAGCCTTTGCTCGGCCGCGAGTCTACGTTCGCTCAGTATCGATTGCCGTCGGTCGCTCTTGAGCCTGAATTACAAATATCGCGCACAAAGCAGCTATTGTTTATGTCATGTGCCCTCCTGCAGACGCCCCTTCTCCGACCAGTATCTGGGTGAAGGTCAACTGGCGCCAGTTGGGGCTGTCGATCAGGACCGGCAGGTCGTCTCAGCGGACAACGAGCCTCCATCTTGTACGAACTTCAGTTCATCGTCAGAGGGCCTTCTCAGGTAGTCATATCACCGCTGACCGCCTGGATCTTTTCCCAGACGCGTCCATACTGAGGGACCTCGATATGAAAAATTCTTTCGAACGTATCGGCCAGATGATCGGCGCTCGTGATGCGCTGTTCGCTGATGCTGTCTGCCGTCAAGCTGCACAGGCAATCGTTTTTCAGGCCGACATAGCCATGCTCTGTATGCCGCAGGATCGCCAGCGCGTTTGTAAACGGAGAGCCGGGATCCCTTGTCAGCCAGCTAAGCATGGCCGCGATGGCTGCCTCGTCGCTGTGATCGGGCCGGAAATCGAAACTGCGCGCCATGCCGCGTGTGTGGTTCATGAAACGCAGCCAACCGTCGTCCGTCGGCATGATCGAAAAGTCGAAGCCGCGCTGACTGATCGGCCCAGGAGCAAGCAGTACAGGTTCGACGATGGCATCGGACAAGCCGACCTCGGCGAGATAGGGGCGATCGAGATCAACACGCAGGGTCAGATGGTTACCGATGACGACGTCACCCAGAATTTCACGATTGACACCGCTACACAGGCGGGTCACGCGAAATCCTAGAGCGGCGAGCGCAGCTCCGAACAGACCGTTCATCTCGTAGCACCAGCCTCCGCGCTTACCCTCCACCATTTTGGTGAAGGCAGCGGCTGGTGCGATCGAAGACGGCCATCCCATGAAGGCATCCAGCGCCTCCCAGGTAAAGGTCATGAGATGGGCTCGGTGAAGCTTTGACAGACTGTCGAGGTCGAGAGAAGCCGGCCTATTGACCCCGATCTTTGCGAGATAGGCGTCCAGCTGATCGGACGTCAGGGTCATCCCACTTTGGCATGAAGAGTCGTGCACCATTCTCAGGTTCTCCACTCGTAGATCGTTGCCGATGGCTCCCAGTTATACGCGCCTCACACATGCCAGGCTATAGGGAAAATGGATTCACGCCCGGATTTTGTGTAATTGGTTCAGACCTCAACCATAGATACGGCCTACAAACCATCGCAACCTCTGATATTTGCACGCGTACCAACTAGGTTGCCAGATCAGAATAGCGGCAACCAGCCTGAGGCCGACGCTGGCATCGATCAGCCGGAATTCCGCTACTGGCCGATCTGCGACTGTCGCCGAACGACCCGTTGCAGTCGGTCGTCGGCCATCGTCTTATGTCTGCCTTGCAGCGATTGCCATCATTGATACAACCAAGTCCACCAACCACCACATGACACTCCTCGGCAGCTCGAGCCTGCGAGCAGGATCTCTGCGGGCGCGCGCTCATACCTTGGCGAGGAAGGCCGCCGCATCACCCGCTTCACACTTCCAGTCTGCGAAGACCCCAACCAGATTGCATTCCACGCAGTGGCAAGCGATGTAGTACCAGCGCACGTCATGTGTGCCCTCGTACACGGAGACGCCGGACATCAGCTCGAACACCTCGTTCTCGCACACGCATTCGTGCGCCTCGGGGGCGGCCTCTTCAACGTAGTCCGCGCTGTCGCCCATCAGGTGTTTCTGCCCGCAGTCTGTACAGGTGCGGATTGCCACGCCGGCTTCTTCATCGGTCTGCAGCGCAAAAGTCCGGCA
This sequence comes from Comamonas thiooxydans, assembly GCF_002157685.2. NCBI lineage: Bacteria > Pseudomonadati > Pseudomonadota > Betaproteobacteria > Burkholderiales > Comamonadaceae > Comamonas > Comamonas thiooxydans. The sequence continues at coordinate 2,630,924 of NZ_AP026738.1, read as the reverse complement.
CCCGCAATTGCATTTGGACGAGGCAAACCGGACGGCCTCATGGCGATTCGCAACGCTGTAGCTGCGCAGCTCGGCTTGGGTGTCGCCGGACGTCGTCCCATACCAGAACTCGCCCTTCTTCGTTAGTGCCATTGATGCTGTTCCATTCTTCAAGGTGGGCTTCCCGGCAGACCTGACGCCAAGCTTGCCCCGATCATCTGGATTTTGCCTGAAGACATGGTGAATCGTCGTCAAGGGGCCAGGTTGGGGTGGTCTCAGACAAGGGCTACGGAAATCCTTGAATGCCGATTCTCGGAGATTGCAGCCAGAGTCCATCAAGTTCAGCTGCTGATCGCCGCCGACATTCGATGTTGAAGCGCCTACGTCAGCTCTCAGCTTGAAGCATTCGGCCAAGCAGCCTTCGCGAACCGCTGCTCCTGGCCGATCTCCGACTGTCGCAATTCGACCCATTGCTGTCTGTCATCTGCGACGATTTCTAGCCTGCGCGTTTTCGGGCGCGCTCCATTGCGTCCTGCGACGGCATAAAGCCAAGTTTTGCAAAAAATTCGGGCGCTTCAGAGCGAGATGCTCGAAGCATCCAAGTGACTCCCTCATCGCCTGTCACAATTTTTCCCCACTAGGCTTCGGCCACTTCCTCGGCATCGCCACTCAGCTTATTCTGGGTGAATAAAAGCGTAAACACGGGCCTAGCATTCATGCGCCTTCCGCAGCATTATTTGCAGTGACATACCGAACTAAAGTCGTAAACACAATTCAGGTTCAAGATAAACAAACACTTATAAGCACCTACATCCCAAAAGCTTTGGCCACCCTAGCTCCAGCACACGCGGCGTCCTGATGGAGCCTCATAGCGCTGACCTCCCGGCTTTCTGCCCGCAGATTCAGTCGATGTGAGCTTGTCATGGGCGATGGCCTGATGTACTCTCGCAACAGGAGATGACGTTCCTCCTTTAACCGCAGCATGCTCTGTTGCTGATGACGTCTACAGACACCTGACCTCCTGTCGGGGCTGTAGACGTTCGCGTCCACATCTTCTGTCGTTGGTCAGTTCGATTTCCATCGTTCTCATGATCAAATGCACAGACTCAAACGAATCGAACAGTTCCAGCTTCTGCCATACGTGGGCAAGTGGCTCATCATTGCCAGCGTCGTCGCGGCGCTCGCGGGCAGCGCTTCCGCATTTTTCCTGCTGTCGTTGGACCACGCAACCAATTGGCGCATAGCGCACTCATGGATCATCTGGTTTTTGCCCTTGGCCGGCTTCGCTGTGGGCTGGGTCTATCTGCGCTTTGGCAAGCCCGTCGACAGCGGTAACAACCTCATCATTGATGAGATTCACGACCCCAAGAAGGTCGTCCCCCTGAGAATGGCGCCCCTGGTTCTTGGCGGAACGGTGGTTTCGCACTTGTTTGGCGCCTCAGTGGGCCGAGAAGGCACCGCAGTGCAAATGGGTGCGGCCTTGGCTGACCAGTTGACGCACCTGCTTCGCCTTCGCCAAGAGGACCGGCGGATTCTCCTGATGACGGGCATGAGCGCCGGCTTCTCCTCGGTGTTCGGAACACCACTTGCAGGTGCAGTATTCGGGCTGGAGGTGCTGGCCATAGGGCGTATGCGCTACGACGCCTTATTCCCATGTCTGGTCGCCGCCATCGCTGCGGATCAGGTGTGCCTGGCCTGGGGCGTACATCACACGCACTACGCCATTGGTGAAGTCGTGCCGCTTGGGCCGTGGCCTGTGCTCGCGGTCGTCTTGGCAGGAATTCTGTTCGGCATCGTGGGAATGGCGTTCTCCGGACTGACTCACCGAGTGGGCGCATACATGAAGCGTCGTGTGCCCTACGCGCCTATGCGTCCCTTCATTGGCGGCATGGTCATTGCGGTGGTAGTTTGGGTATTGGATGCCTATCAGTACATCGGCCTTGGAATCCCGGAAATATCGAGATCATTCCAGCAGCCAATGCAACCGTGGGACTTCCTTGGCAAGCTGGGCTTTACCGCTATATCGCTTGGGACAGGCTTCAAGGGTGGCGAAGTTACTCCGCTGTTCTACATCGGAGCCACATTGGGGAATGCGCTTGCACCGCTGTTTCACATGCCTTTTGCCATGATGGCGGGCCTTGGATTCGTCGCTGTCTTCGCAGGGGCGGCCAACACACCTATCGCCACCACGTTCATGGCCGTGGAGCTGTTCGGGGCAGAAATTGCACCGCTGGCGGCGATCGCTTGCGTCACAGCCTACCTTTTTTCGGGTCACACCGGCATCTACCACGCGCAGCGCATAGGGCGCAGCAAACACCGGGCCCATCGAGCGATAGCCCCTGAAGATCTGCGCCTGGCCGAGCTCGCAGACTTTAAGCAGCATAAGAAAGCCAGCGGGAATACAGCGACAGACGTCGGCAAGAACGAGATCCAGCCATGACGAGCAAGACCTCGGCTCCCCTTGCAGCGGTGCGCCTATATTTCCCGAGCGGCGCGACCGCTAAGGCAACACGCTTCTGGCATCACCTGAGCGCTCCTGCGCTCTCACGCCATCTCCTGCGAGAAGCAAAGGAAGCGAACATTCTGCAGGTGCTGCAGCACCACGTGAGCGCGGGGTATCTACCTGGTGAAAGGATGTCCCACGTTCATCCTGAGCTCACAAACATGAAGCATCCGCAATGCATCGAGTTGCTCGACAGCGAGGCACGCTTGCGCACTTTCTTGCACGCCCATGCCGAGGAGCTTCACAAAGTTCATGCAGTGATGTTCCTGTGCGAACTGCCCCTGCGACACCGCTGTAAAGCCGGCAAAGCTGGGGGCAAGCCATGAGCACCGCGCTAGCACTGTTGGCTATCAGTGTGGGCGCTGCTATAGGTGCCCTCCTGAGGTATGCGCTAGGCCTTTGGTTGAACGGAGTATTACCCGCCCTGCCAATGGGCACGCTCGCGGCGAATCTGCTGGCGGCCTATATCGTGGGCGTCGCCATCGCTTTTCTGGCGACGGCGCCGGAGCTGTCTCCAAACTGGCGACTGTTCATCATCACGGGCTTGGCCGGCGGCCTGTCTACGTTTTCGACATTCTCTGCAGAGCTGCTCACGCTATTGCGCGATGGCCAGGTAGCCTGGTCCGCTGGCATGGTGGCTCTGCATCTCGGCGGCTCCGTTGCCATGACGGCTCTGGGCATGCTTTCCACCTCGTTGATCCACCAATCATGAATGGAGAAACTGCAATGCAAGGCTATCAACTGACGTTTTTCACCGCGCAGGACAAACGTGTAAACGGCAAGCCCATCGGTGAATGGCTACTGCAATTTGCCCAGCAACATGGTGCTGTAGGTGGAACGCTGGTGGGCGGCGGTGAAGGCTTCGACCACCTGGGCAAGTTTCACTCCGCGCATTTCTTTGAAATCGCAGATCAACCTCTGGCCGTGACTGTTTCCGTCGACGAGAAGGCCTGTGAGGCCTTGATGAATGCCCTCTCAACCCAAGAGGTGAACTTGACGTATGTGAAGGTACCTGTCGAGTTTGGCCGGATCGGCAGAAGCGCGACTTGAACGCTACCACCGAAGGAGTACACATGACGACCAAAATTATCTTGACCCGCCATGGGCATGTGGCGTGGATTGCACCCGAGCGCTTCCGTGGCCGCGCCGAACTCCCACTGTCTCCCTTGGGAGAGAGGCAAGCTAAATTGCTCGGAGAGCATATTGCATCTCGGTGGAAACCCACCGCCGTTTACACCAGCACGCTGTCACGTTGCGTGAACACTGGCGCTTTAGTGAGTGCAACGACTGGTGCACCGGCATTCAAGCTACCCGATTTGGTCGATACAGACTATGGGGCCTGGCAAGGCCTGACCCACGAAGAAGTCCATGGCCGCTGGCCGGAGCAGTTCTATGCTTGGTTCCGCACGCCAAGTATGGCAGCTATTCCTGGAGGCGAAACGCTCGCCCAGGTACTCGCTAGAAGCGTAAGCGCTCTGCAGCATGTCCTGGCCACGCATGCGAATGACACAATCGTGATGGTGGGCCATGACAGCATCAACCGTGTGATCTTGATGCATGCGTTGGGATTGCCGCTTTCGCGTTACTGGCGCATCAAGCAAGAGCCATGCTGTATCAACGAACTGGAGTTCGACGAGGGAGAAGCCACTCTTTTGAGGATCAACGAGACACAGCACCTGCTCGGAGCGTGAGTAAGTCACGCAATGTGATCTTGCCCCATTAAGGCATGTCATCCATTGATCCAGGCGACCATAGCGGCTGAACTATCCGCCCTTGGGCGTCATAGATTGTGTCGGACGAGCACCGTCCGGGCCGCTGTGTTCTTGCGCAGGACATTGACACCGTCCAAATCGGACCCATGCCCCAGTGTGAGGTAAAAGTCCGTCGGACTACCAAGCTGAACAGTATTTCTTCTTCAGACAGCCAATCCAGCAATAAGCGACAGAATTCAGGCAGGGCTTGGCAAGCATGTAACCCAGTCCTTTTGCTCGGCCAAAGCGCGCCAAGAAATGCCCGACCGCCACCCGATTCGCCCGAGTGGCCTGGAGTCGCTGGACTTCATGTTTACGATTTTAGAACTGCTGACCACTGCTCCGCCAACCTGCATGGATGCTAAGCCGTTGTCCGCTTATGGCCGATCTGCGACTGTCGCCGAACGACTGTGGATTCAACCCAGTGCAGACGCTGAGCAACATGGGCCGAGCGACGGCAATGCAGTGATTACGGCTGCTCACACTCACATCACGAATTTTCGCAAACCACCATATGGCAGTCATCCGAGCCATAAGGCAGGGAGCTTCTCAATGGCAGGTTTCTTTGAGTAGTCGGCTGCACCATTCGATAAAAGCTGGAAGTCCGTAGTCACCTTTCATGAAGGCGGTGCGATCCAGTTTCTGACATCAGATTTTTTGATAAATCCCAGCCCGATTCAAAGGAGCCTAAAGCTCTTGTCAAAGGTCGTCTCAACCTCCAGCTTTTGCTTGAGTAACCGTGCTTTCACATAAAAATCTGCGGTGCGCTGCTGGTCAGCAATGACTGCGGCATCAATATCTTGCCAACGCATGGCTCTACGCTCAAATTGCAGAGTTGCTGCAGCCACGGGAATGCCAATGATTTTGGCCAGCGATTGCCCATAAGCATCTGCATTTTTGTAAGACCAGATTTGTGCTCTGGCGACACGCTGTTTGAAGTCCTGCAGGGCTTCACGCTTTTCTTTTAGAGCTACATCGGTTGCAGCCAAAAAGCTCAGGCCACTCCACAACCCTCGTCCATTCACCAGTACGCGTGCATGCTGGCTAGTTTCCGCCAAAGCTGTATATGGCTCCCAAGTTGCCCACGCATCCACCGCGCCTTGTGTCAGCGCCAACTTGGCATCGGCTGGCGGAATGAATTTGAACTGCACGGAGTCCAGTGGCAGCCCTGCAGCATCCAAGGCTTTGAGCGCTACAAAATGTCCGATCGAGCCACGATTCGTGGCAATGCTTTTGCCCTTAAGGTCGTTGACGGATTTGAATGCCGAATCTGGGCGCACCAAAATGGCGGTGCCATAGGCATCAGAGCGCTGTGCGGCAAATGCCTTGGCAGCGCTGCCCGCCGCCAGACTGAACAACAAGGGTGCATCGCCAATAATGCCGAAATCAATGGCCCGGGCATTTAACGCCTCCGCCAAAGGTGCAGCTGCCGGGAACTCACTCCACTTGATGTCATAGGGCAAATCCTTGGTCTCACCTGCCGCATCCAGCAAGGCTTTCAACCCGCCTTTTTGATCGCCTGCGCGCAGTTGCACGCGATTGCCTTGCGCCCCCACACTTGAAGCGCCCAACAAGCTGGAACCCGCAAAAACAGCGCCCAGCACTTGATGGAATTGTCTTCTTTGCATAACCGTCCTCGTGATGTCTGAAATACAAGAACCATTGCAGCAGTCAAGTTGCTTTAGGTGAAGCGATTAATTCGCAGATGCTTATGCGAAAAACGGTGAGACAACTCAGTAGCCTTTGCTGAGATCCACCACATCAAACAGAGCTTGGGAGCTCCGATAACGCTGGAGATTCTCGGCAAACTTGTCCCGGGTCGCAGCTTGCACATCGCCTGCAGCCCAAGAAATATGCGGGGTGAGCCTGACCTTCTCGTGGCCGTAGAGCCAATGGTCTTCTGGCAGGGGTTCAGGCTCGGTCACATCCAGGCTGGCTGCGCCGAGCAGACCTGAATCCAGCGCAACCTTGAGTGCATCCTGGTCTACCAAGCCCCCACGAGCCACATTGATCAGATGCAGGCCCGGCTTGCAATACGCCAATGCATCGGCATTGATCAATCCCCTGCTCTGCGCTGTTAACGGCAAAGCCAACACCACATGGTCACTGCTAGCAAGCAATTGCGACAGGTCTTTGGCATAGGATGTTCCATCCTCAGTCAACTGCGCAGATCCTTTTCCATTGCGCAAAGCCTGCACCGTCATGCCAAATGCTTTTGCACGTTGGGCTACCGCCTTACCTATGGCACCGTAACCCACAATACCCAGTGTTTGCTCTGCAAGCAGCCTCATGGGTTGGGAGATCACCAAAGTCGATTGCCTTTCCCAATCCGCAGCGTTTTTCGCACGGCGCGCATTCAACGCCAAAGACTGCTCCAGCAGTACAGAAAACACGTAGTCGGCAATAGGCTCAGCCGCCACACCACGCGCACAACTGACTTGAACACCCTCAAACAACCAAGCGGGAAAATAATCGATGCCAACCGAAGCCAGATGCACCCAACGCAGGCGCCCAGGCCAGCCTGCCGGCTTTTCTTCAGGGGCATTGCGCCAGCCATTACGTGGAGCCGTCAGCAACACATCGGCCTCGTGACAACGCTCCCAGGCCAAATCTTGGCCCGCATCCAGAACCTGCACACCGGTAGATGCAGACAGAACCGCACTACCCAATTGATTAAGCACGGTGGCCTGGCGCAGCGAAGGTGCCAAGGCGGGTGCGTCTGTCATTGCGCCCATGATCAGATCCCCAGGGCCTTGCGCCCCGCAGCAATCCACACGCTATCGTCTTGTGGCGTGTGAATACGACCGCACAGCACGTCACGCCAATGGCGCTCCAAGGGGTTATGCCGTGTCAGCCCATGGTTGCTGGTCAGCGACTGGGCCAGCTCCACCGCCTGCACTGCATTATTGGTAGTCACGCTCTTGATCAGCCCTGCTTCGTTCGCGGATGGAAATACACCATCGTCCAGGCCTCTGGCCAGTCCAGCGATCAAGCGCTGATTTGTCAGCAACAGGCTTTCTATACGGCCAACGACTTCTTGGGCACGCGGCAAGGTCGCCAAAGAAGCCCCTAAAGAAGACGGTTTGCGTGCATGCAAGAAACCCAGCAACCAATCACGTGCGGCCTCGGCCACACCCGTATAAAGCGCAGAGATCAGCACGGCAATCTCTGCCTGCGCCTGGGGATCAGCACCAAGCCATTCGGCCGGAAGACGCAAATCCACTGCATTCTCGAAAGGCACCAGCACATCTTCAAACACGACATCATGACTACCACTGGCGCGCAATCCCAGGTGGTCCCAGGTCTCTTCAATACATGTACCGGCCAGCCCCGCTGGAACCAGCAAATAGCCTACTCTAGGCTCGGTCTCATCGGTGCGCACCCATAGTGCGTACCAGCTCAGAATCGGAGCACCTGTTGAGTACAGCTTGCGCCCCGAGACTCGCCACCCCTGCGGCGTCTGGCGTGCAATGGTGGCAGGCAGACCTCCACGCGCAGGAGACCCCAACTCAGGCTCCACACGCAAGGCGTTGATCAACGCACCTTTCTCAGCGGCCTCACGCACTACTTTTTGTGCCAAAGCCTTGGGCCAACGATTACCCACGCGCCCCAAACTGCGGTGCTGAGTGAACTGCATGATCAGCACCAGTGCCGTAGCAGGATCGCCCTTACCAATCGCTCCAATCACATCACTGAGCTGCGCCAGTGTGGCCCCCTGCCCACCAAGCGAGATGGGCGCAGCCAAGGTCAGCAAGCCCGCTTGATGCAGATCCGAGAAATTCTCAAAAGGAAAGCTCGCATCCCTATCATGCGCGGCCGCACGCTGCGCAAAATCAGCTGACAGACTGCGCACCAGCTCGGGTAATTTCAATGGCGCGTTCATTGCAGCACCTCCGGCTGCTCACGCACAATAACGGCTGCCAAATCGCGGAAGGTGTGATGAGCACCACCAGGGCCACCAACTTGCGAATGCGTCAATGCAGCAATCTCGTGCGGTATGGGTTGCGGTGTGCCTGCCGCTTCTGCAAGCAACTGTGTGTGGCAAACATTCTCTAGTGCGATATACCACCAAGCCGCAGCTTCGATCGATGGACCCGCTGTCAAGATACCGTGATTCTTGAGAATTACCGCCTTGCGCTCTCCCAGCACCTTGGCAATGCGTTCGCCCTCATCGGTCTCAAGCACCACCCCGGAATAATCGTCAAACAGCGCATGATCCTGGTAGAACGCGCATGAATCCTGCGTCAACGGGTCTAGCAAGCGCCCCAAGGTGGACCATGCCTTGCCATAGGTGGAATGGGTGTGCGCCGCAGCCACGATATTGGGGCGCGCCTCATGCAGGGCTGCATGAATCGCAAACGCTGCACGGTTCAGCGGCCCTTTGCCCACCACAATTTCTCCCGCAGAGTTGACTAACAATAAATCCGAAACACGGATTTGCGAGAAGTTGATGCCTAATGGATTGACCCAGAAATGGTCACTCCACTCAGGGTCACGGGCCGTAATATGGCCGGCCAGGCCTATATGCAAGCCGTGGCGTGCGAACAATCGAAAAGCAATTGCAAGTTGCTCACGACGATATTGACGTTCTTGCAGGATGCCGCGCTGCGGCGCAGGCTCTTCAAACCAGTCTTGTCGACGGGGGTGGGCGTTAATCTCCAGTCGCTGACTGAGCACTTGCTCGGACAAGGCAATAACAGTAGACATAGACAATTCGATTTCTTCAAAAAGAGTTTCAAGCCGCCAGGGCTTGCAAGGCTGGCGATGAATGGGTGACCGCAACGCTCACCCGTTTGCTGCTTGCAAGCTTGTCCTTCACCAGAGGCAGCAGCTCACGCCCATAGGCCAAGGTATCTGGCAAAGGATCAAAGCCTCGAATCAAGAAGGTGTGAATACCCAAGTCGTAGTACTTGATCAGCGCATCGGCCACTTGCTCGGCCGTGCCCACCAGCGATGTGGTGTTGGAGCGCCCACCTGTTTCACGGGCAATCGCCGTCCATAGGCGCTCATCCACACGGTCGCCGTTGGCGGCATCGGCCAACAAACGACGTGCGCCCTCGCTTTGCTGCGGGCCACCACGGGCATAGCTTTGTTCGGAACGCAAGTGCCTTGTAGTCTCAAGAATATGCTGTGCACGATCCCAGGCTTCGGCTTCCGTCGCGCCCAGAATAGGTCGGAACGAGATACTGAAATCGATCTCACGTTTGTGGAGCGCTGCAGCGGCTCTTACACGCTGCACCAGATCACCCGCCTGAGCCAAAGACTCGCCCCACAGTGCATAGAGATTGGCATGGCGACCTGCAACCTCCAGCGCAGGTGCTGAAGCTCCGCCAAAGTAGATCGGAATATGAGGTTGCTGCAAAGGCTTGACTTCAGACCACACACCCTTGGCGCGGTAGTAGCGCCCTTCGTGATCAAACGGTTTGTCTTCGCCCCAAACACGGCGCAGCAAACCCAGGTACTCATCGGTTCGCGCATAGCGCTCGTCATGACTCAAGAAGTCGCCATCACGCTGCTGGTCTTCATCGGAGCCGCCCGAGATGATGTGCACCGCAACCCGACCACCGGTGTAGTGGTCCAGAGTCGCCAACTGGCGAGCCGCCAACGTAGGTGCGACAAAGCCTGGGCGATGTGCCAGCAGAAAGTCAATATTTTTTGTTGCAGCTGCGGCATAGTTGACCGTCAGCAACGTATCTGGACTGCTGCCGCTGGCAGGCACCAGAATACGGTCAAAGCCCGCGTACTCGTGGGCCTGAGCAGATGCCCGAACATAAGCGGGATCTATGGCAGGACCGTGTCTGGCAATGATTTCCGATACTTCATGGGGCTGAATCATGCCGATGAACTGAGCGCTCATGTGTATTCCTTGTTAGTTGATCATTGACCTCCACCATAGGTCGAACGCCTAAATCAACCAACGAAGAAAAACGAGTTTTCACATTCGCTTTTCGCATGTGAAACCTGAGGCACAACTCAGTGAGAGAAGCCCGCAACCACCGCGCGAACGGGCTCGGCATCCATACGGCGTATCAGAGCCTGCAAGCCGTCAGCCTCGCTAGCAGGCTTGCTGATCTGGAGGGCATCCGCCGTGCGACACACCAGATCATCTTCACTCCAGCCGGAACTACCAGGCTTGGATTGCGCGCGCAGCCAACCTTGTCTATCCACCAGAATCTGATACCCGCCCAACTGGCCATCCTCCACACCCAGCAAGATGCTCAAAGCACGGCGCATCTCTGCACTATCGCTTGTGCAATCTATGCCTTGCGTCGCGCCCACCGACACCGTCACCATCCGCGGGTCTTCTCTGACCATGGTGTCCCCTGCAAAGACCAGGCGCACGGTCTGCCCGCGCAAGGCATCCAGGCGTTGACTGCTTGGACCACGCCCTGCACATCTCACGGCCTCATCTGGCAAAGCCACAGGAAACTCCCAAACGCCTTCACGCTTAAGAGACTGCCCCGCCGCTTGCACACGAACAAAGCCCAAGACCATCCAGATCTGCTCATCCGTCATTAATGCATCGGCAGCAGGCATGGTTGCAGCGCCATGCCTGTCTGTCATGCCATGGCGAACACTCCAGAACAGCTCACCCTCAAATCGTCGCCACAAGATGGATCGATTCAAAGTAGGTGGCCATATCGCTTGCTTATCGGCCTCCAATCCATCGCCGTCACCCAACGCACCATGGCAACGCAAGCAATGTGCTTGATAAAGCTGCCGCCCTTGCATCACTGCACTGGCGGTAAAAGGCACGGCGCTGGCGTGAAACGCGGTGGGGACGGTGGGCGTCAACAGCAAACGCCATATAGGCCATGGCGTGAGCAGAGCGATCAAGATCGCCAGAGCCCCAAGCACCAGCAGCCTGCGTGGCCTCTTTCGCCACCACAGTGCCACAGCCAGAATCAGCAGCAATGCAGCAATGACCAGTGCAGCCCACACCACGCGCGCAGCCTGACCGCGATCAAAAAGAAGCTGCTCTGCCGCCAACCTATGGCTGAATGGCCAAGAGCTGACCCCCAATATTTCCAGGAAAGCTGCCAGGCCAAGTTGGGCCTGGTGCAAGACCCATAAAAGGGTCTTGACTCCATCATCCGTCATACCAACCTATTCAAGCTCTGCTCGCCATTACCAAATTCTCAAGTTACCAGCTTGCATCCAGACCCAGCAGCTTGAGGGCTTCGTGACGCAGCTCCGTCAGTTTTGGATGGCTACGGTGGCGCGGATAGGGCAGATCGTTGTGCAAAACGGCTTTGACCCGTGCTGGTCGATCTGAAAGCACCACGATGCGCTGCGCAAGGAATAGCGCCTCTTCCACATCATGGGTTACCAGCAGCGCAGAGAAGCCTTTGCGCTGCCACAGCTGCACAATTTCCGTCTGCATACCGAGTCTCGTCAAGGAGTCAAGCTTGCCCAGCGGTTCATCGAGTATCAACAACTCAGGATCATTGACCAAGGCTCGTGCCAAAGCCGCACGCTGCGCCATACCGCCAGACAATTGATGCGGGAAAGCCTGCGCAAAATCCTGCAACCCCACCAAAGACAAAGCCTGATCAACCCTTGCGGCATGGGTCTTCTGCAACCTTCTGGCCTGCAAACCTAGCAATACGTTGTCACGCACAGTGCGCCAGGGGAACAACGTGGGATCTTGAAACACCAACAGGCGTGAAGGATCTGGATCTTCAATCTGCTGGCTGTTGTGACGTATCTCACCCGTCGTAGGCGTATCCAGGCCAGCCACCAAACGCAGCAGGCTCGATTTGCCGCAGCCGCTAGGGCCCAAGAGGGCCACAAACTCGCCAGGAGCAATATCTAAAGAAAAATCATCCAGCACCTGCAAGCGCTTGTCGCCGTCACCAAACCAGTGGTTGACCGCCTCGATTTGCACATGCGCGCCCGCTCGCACCGTGGATGCTTCGGCCTGCGTGACTTCTGCAACTCGCCCTACCATTTCACCACTCCTTTTTGCCAGCGCAGCACGCGGTCACGAACCAAAAATAGCAAGCTAATCAGGCCCGAGAACAGCAGTGCCATCACAATCAGCGCCCCATACATGTTGGGATAGGCTGCCCAGCCCTGCGCCCAGGTCAGATACCAACCCAAGCCCGACTTCACTCCCAGCATCTCAGCTGCAACCAAGGTGGAAAACGCTGCGCCCAACCCCATGAACAGGCCCACAAACACCTGAGGCAAGGCAGCAGGCACCGCCACACGCAAGATCAAAAACCACTGCGATGCCCCCATGGTTCGCGCCACGTCATAAAAATTCTTGTTCACACTGGCAATGCCAGACCATGTCAGCACAGCCACAGGGAAACCTGTTCCTAACGCGATCAAAAACACCGCAGTGGACCAACTGGATGGGAAGAAGAAAAACGAGACAGGAAGCAAAGCCGTGGTGGGGATGGGCCCCAGAACTCGCAGCACAGGGTGAATCCAGTAGCTGGCCTGACGCGACCAGCCAATCCATACCCCAACCAGAAAGCCCGTCCACGCACCGCACACAATTCCTGCGGACAACAGCACCAAAGAGTTGCCGGTACTGTCCAGCAGCTTGGCTGCGTCCGTTGTAAAAACTTCGATCAGGCTTTGAGGTGGTGCAAAAAATGGCGTTGGTAAGCTGGCCAATTTGGCGGTCACAATTTCCCACACAGTCAAACCTGCACCCAACGCCACCAACCAAGGCCCCAGTGCTTTAACCCGCTTTGTGACGGGAATACCAATCAAAGGGGTCATCGCTTGCAGCAACGCGACCAGCGCCACAACTGCAGCAGCACATCCAAACTCCGTGGTGTAGGCCCAATCGCTAAAGCCGACCTCTGCGTTGGACCAGAGCAAGGTCACTGCAGATAGAACTCCCCAGGACACCGCAGCCGACAACCCAACCAACCACAAAGCCTGGATTGATCTACGTGTTCGAGGCACTGACAACGGAGACTTAACCTCGAGAGAGTGCTCCAGCGTTGCAGAAATATTCACCGCACTCATAGCCTTCTCCTCAGGTCAGTACATCCACGTGAACATGGGTCGCAAAGCGAGCGGCATCCGTTGTGGGTTTCAGCACCCCAACGGTTTTGAAATCACGTGCGTAGAATTCAATTTCCTGGCGCAAAGCCTGGCCCTGCGGATGATGCTTGTGTGTCAATGTAGCCAGCACCGCACGCAAGTCAGCCTCTGACACCTTCGAATAGGCGCTGTAGATGCGAGCCGTTTCCGCAGGGTAATTGGCCACAAAATCAGATGCTTCGTTGATTGCTCTGACCAAAGAGGCGACCACCGGTTTTTCGTTTCGCACCAGCTTGCCTGTCACACCCACCACGCAGCAAGTCTTGGTCGCATATTCACCGCTCAAATTGGTCGCCAGCTCCACCAGGCCCTTGGTGCGACGCTCAATGATGGCGAGATTCGGGTCTCCGTCAGCAATTGCGTGGGCTTCACCTTTTTCCACCGCCACACCCAGCATGTCGCCGGGGAACTGACGCCAGTTCACATCCTTTTCAGGATCCAGCCCAGCCTTGAGAAGCAGAATCGAGAAGAAATTCTTACCGGGACTATTCAGGTCTGAAACAGCAATCGTCTTGCCCTTGAGCGCTTTGAGCGTGGTGACACCGGCAGGTTGAAATCCCACCAAGCGCACGCAGCCGCCATGGCTACTGCCGACCAGCTTGACATCAAAACCGGACTCCAAGGGCTTGAGCCAGCGATGAATCATGCCCAGGCCACCATCGGCCTTGCCTGTGGCAATGGATTCCAACAGCTGATCGGTAGATCCGCTGAAGTTAATCAGCTCAACATTCAGACCATGCTTTTCAAAAATACCGCGTTCTATGGCCACCGGCGCTGGCGAAAGACAAACCGCACCCATATTCCAGGCCAGTTTGAGGTTACGCGCGGGTGGAGCAGCCAAAACCTGGTTTGCCCCCAAGCCCACCAAGCCCAAAGCTCCCGCTGCAGACGCTGTGCGCAAAAATGCACGACGCCCCAAGCCATTACCCTCGCCCAGCTGTGCTGGATCCAATGCCACCATGACCAATCCCCTTATGTTGCCAAGCTTGCATTGAACCCAAGAGACCCCTGGTACGCCAACGAAGAAAAACGAAGATCCTTATGCGAAAGTATTCGGCCAGCAGGGCCACGCTTCTGCTGCAATCGGCTCAGACTTCACTTTTCGTAAACGAAAGCCATGACGACAAGCCACAACCCTGCAAGACTGCGCCGCTTTCTCGCGCAATTCACCCAGCTAGTCCACGAAGCTCCTGAAGAAACCTCGCTACTGAAGCGCGGCAAGGTGCTGCTGCACAACCTAGTGCAGCACGATGACTGGCTACCAGATGCCTATGCCCAGCCCTCACCAGAGCGTTACCAGCAGTACCTGCTGTATGCAGATCCGCTTGAGCGCTTTTCCGTTGTGAGCTTTGTATGGGGACCCGGTCAGAAAACGCCGGTGCACAACCATACGGTATGGGGTTTGATCGGCTTGCTGCGCGGCGGGGAGAAGTCCCAAGGCTTTGCGCAAAACACTGAAAGGCAATGGCAGCCTCAGGGTGCCGCTCATGTGCTTTCACAGGGCGACGTGGAAGCCGTTTCTCCCACCATCGGTGATGTGCACCAGGTCAGCAATCTCTTTGAAGACCAAACCTCCATCAGCATCCATGTCTATGGGGCCAATATCGGCGCAGTCCACCGTTCTGTCTTCACAGAAGATGGCAAGGAAAAAGCCTTTATCTCTGGCTACAGCAACACCACGCTGCCCAACATCTGGGACAGATCGCGCGAAACCGAATCGCACGCGGCCACCTCTCATTGATTTCACTGACTTTTCTTTCTCACGCTCCATGACTCAACCTATTTCCTACACCACGACCGCTCAAGTCCGTGAAGCTTTGCTTGCCAAGCGCGAAATCGCCTTGCTTGATGTGCGCGAAGAAGATCCGTTTGCGCAAGGCCACCCGCTGTTTGCCGCCAACCTTCCACTGGGCCGACTAGAGCTGGATGCGCGCTGGCGCATTCCCCGCCCCAATACCCAGATCGTGGTCTATGACAACGGTGAAGGGCTTGCTGAAATTGCTGCACAGCGTCTGCAAGCCCAAGGCTTTACCCAGGTCAGTCTGCTGCAAGGCGGATTGCAAGGTTGGCGCGATGCAGGCGGCGAAATCTTTATCGACGTCAACGTCCCCAGCAAGTCTTTTGGCGAACTGGTGGAGTCCGAGCGTCACACGCCCTCTTTGCCCGCCCCCGAAGTCAAGGCCTTGCTGGATCAAAAAGCCGATGTCGTGGTGCTGGATGCTCGCCGCTTTGACGAGTACCAAACCATGAACATCCCGGGCAGCAGCAGCGTGCCAGGTGCTGAACTGGTCTTGCGCGCCCGTGAACTGGCGCCCAACCCGACGACACGCATCATCGTGAACTGCGCGGGCCGCACGCGCAGCATTATTGGCACCCAGTCGCTCGTCAACGCAGGTCTGCCAAATCCTATTTCCGCTTTGCGCAATGGCACGATTGGCTGGACGCTGGCAGGCCAGACCCTGGAGCATGGTGCAGATCGCCGCGCACCAGCCACAGTCTCTGCAGAGCACAAAGCTGCTGCTGCCAAACAAGCCCGCGACGTGGCAGACAAAGCCGGCGTACAGCGCGCTGTGCCCAGCGATATTGCCAACTGGCAGAAAGAAGTGGATCGCACCACTTACCTGCTCGATGTCAGAAGCCCCGAGGAATTTACGGCAGGCCATCTCTCTGGCTTTCGCAGCGCGCCCGGTGGTCAACTGGTGCAAGAAACCGATGTCTCTGCACCGGTACGTGGCGCTCGCATCGTGCTGGCTGACGATGATGGCGTGCGTGCCAATATGACGGCCTCTTGGCTGGCCCAGATGGGCTGGAATGTGTATGTGCTTGACGGTCTGAGCAGTGCTGACTTTTCAGACAGCAGCCCGGTGGCGCATAATCTGCCAGCGCCCACGGCGCCCGTGACCTGGATCAAGCCCCAAGCATTGGCTGATGCAATTGCCAAAGCACCTAAAGACAGCATTGCTGTGGTGGACCTGACCACCAGCGCCAACCATGTGCGCCGCCATATCCCCGGTGCCTGGTTTGCGCTGCGAACCGACCTCCAACAAGCACTGAGCCGCATTCCCAAGGCTGATCGCTATGTGCTGACCTGCGGTAGCAGCTTGTTGGCCAAATACGCGGTGCAAGAGTTTGCCGAGGCCACCGGCGCAACCGTTGAGGTACTGGAGGGAGGCAACCAGGCTTGGGCCGATACAGGCCTGCCCGTTGAAGCCGGTGAGCAACGCCTTGCCAGCCCCCGCGTCGATCGCTATCGCCGGCCCTATGAAGGCACAGACAACGCCCATGAAGCCATGCAGGCCTATTTGGACTGGGAGTTTGGTCTAGTGGAACAACTGGGCCGCGATGGTACCCATGGTTTCAAAGTGATCTGAACTGTCTTACGCTCACCCACAAAAAAGGCAGCTCGCAAGCTGCCTTTTTTAATCTATACCGAACACTCAAACCACTGCTGTTTCTGGTTGACTCTGCGTTGTTTGAGTCTCTTTCACCTCTTGAGCCAAGCGCTTGACCGTATTGCGGTTCACGGGCACATCCAGCCCCAGGTTGCCGCGGAAGGTATCAGCCTCATAAGCTTCGCGCCAAATACCGCGCTGCTTGAGCAAAGGCACAACCAGCTCAACAAAGTCTTTCAGCGACGTATTAGGCAAAGCTTCAAAGAAGTTAAAGCCGTCTGCGCCTTCGTTGTTGAACCAGCGCTCAATTTCATTGGCCACATGCTCGGCCGTACCGACAAACACCGTCTTTGGCGTAGCGAACCACTGCGCCACCTCACGCAAAGTCCAGTCATTTTCACGGGCAATCTTTTTGATGTGATCGCTGGCGGCCTGCTGGCTGTTGCGTCCAATGTCACCCAAATCAGGGAAGGGTTCATCCAGCGGATAGACCGAGAAGTCATGGTCATTGAAAGGCCGGGCCAAAGCAGCCAAGGCATTCTCAATAGGCACGAGGCTCGCTGCAATGCGATACTTTTCTTGCGCTTCCTCCTCAGTGCGTCCTACGATGGGGCGAATGCCAGGCAAGAGCAACACCTTGCTCGGGTCACGCCCAAACTTTGCCACCTTGGCTTTTACGTCTCGGTAATAGGCTTGAGCCTGCTCCAGCGAGTCGGCGTGAAAAAAGATCGCATCAGAGCGTGAGGCGGCAAAGTTTTTACCGTCCTCAGAGGCTCCAGCCTGAAAAATCACCGGCTGGCCTTGCCGTGAACGTGCAATATTGAGCGGCCCTTCCACCGAGAAAAACTCACCCTTGTGATCCAAACGGTGTAGCTTCTTCCTGTCAAAGAATTGGCCCGTAGCCTTGTTGCGCACCAGTGCATCGTCTTCCCACGAGTCCCACAGACCTTGCACCACATCCAGATGTTCGCCCGCTAGGCGGTAGCGCACATCATGAGCGTAGTGCTCATTGCGACTGTAGTTGCGCGCACTGCCATCCAGCCAAGAAGTCACCACATTCCAGCCCGCACGGCCACCGCTGATATGGTCTAGCGAAGCCAATTGGCGCGCCACCGTAAACGGCTCGCTATAGCTGGCTGTAATGGTGGCAACCAACCCGATATGAGAGGTGGCCCCCGCCAGTGCAGAAAGAATCGTCAACGGTTCAAAGCGGTTGAGATAGTGTGGACTGGAGCGCTCAGTGATGTGCACGCTATCGGCCACAAACAGAAATTCGAAACCCGCTTTTTCTGCCAGCCGTGCCTGCTCTCGATAGAAGCCGAAATTCACGCTGCCATCGGTCAGTGCCGCCTCATGGCGCCAGTCTCCCCAACCCGCCCCCACACCATGCAGAACAAAACCGGCCTTAAGTTGTCGTTTGCTCATCTTGCTTCCCCTCCCTCAGGCTGTACCGCCTAAATATCGATTGAATGTTTTGTCCCACAGCGGCCGCACATCGGCCGAACCTTCCAGCACCCCCATGGACTGAAAGGCTTCGGCTACGCGCTGGTGACTTAAAACGGCCTTGTCGCTTACCGCCTGAACACTGCTGTTCTGGCTGCGGTTGTTATAGATTTCGACCAAGTCACCCACCGGCACGCGCGTTTGTGCAGACTGGGCCTTGGCGTAGTCCAGAAAGTTGGCATTGCTCCAGACATAGGCTTTTTGCAGGCGCTGCAGCAAATCAGCCAGGGCAGCTTGGCGTTGCAGGTCTTGCACCGCCTTTGGATTGGCATAAATCAGAAAATTGCCCGACAGATAACCCACCGCCGTTTTGAGAATGCGTGCACCATGACGTGTACGGGCCAGTTGGCCGTTGTAGCCATAGATGGCCCAGGCATCGATATCGCCGCGCGCAAAAGCCGACAGTCCATCTGCGGGCGAGAGATTGACGGGTTTGATATCGTCAAAACTCAGCCCGGCTTCCTTGAGCTGTTGATACAGATACAGATGCGAGGTGGTACCGCGCACATAACCCACGCGCTTGCCACGCAGATCTGCCACCTTGTAAATGGCCGAGTCTTTTTGCGCCAGCGTGGCCTGGTTGTTCAAGTCTTCGTGATAGACCGCAACCACTTTGACCGAGGCCTTGGCCTTCGCGGCAAACACAGCTGGTATCTCGCTGCCAGAGCCAAAATCCAGCGCATCGGCGTTGATGCCTTCAATGTGCTGCACGCCAGAGTTGAACTCTTTCCAGTCAATCTGATACGGCGTTTGCGCCAGGCCTGCGGCCTCCAGCAAAGTTTTGTGGCCGCCTTTATAGGTGGCCGCACGCAAAGTCACACCACGCAAATTGCTTTGCGCATTGCCGATGGATGGCAAAGCCGCAGCCAGCGATAAAGCTCCAGCGCTTTGCAGCATGCGCCTTCTTGAGGGCGAAAGCGAGGAAGGGGAATATGGTTCCATAAGGCAGTTCACGATGAGGAATCGGCGCTGCCTGAAGTTCAAGGCCAGCGAAATCGTGTCCTGACTCTAGAAGCTGTTTCGTGGTGCGTTAAGGAAGAAAAACAGATATGGATATACCTCGTGCAATACCTGCCTAGCATTTGGCCTCTTGAAAGAACATCCTCCTCGACAGCTTTGAGGTGTTGGACAGGCCTGCACTAAAGGCCCTGATGCAATGACGCTGGTGGGCTATTCAGCAGTCATTGGCATTTCCTAGTCGAACGGCTGTAACCAGCCTGAAGCTGTAGTTCGGAGGTGCACTATGGGTGTCTGCTCATAGCGGGCAGCAGCAGTTCCTGAACCTCGCTGACAGCTGACTTCTGCGGCTAAGCTCGCGTATCGGGGTGTCTGCTTCCTGGCGCATGCCTGCGCTCACACTATCGGCCAGGAGCGGTCATTCACAACTGAGATGATCTTTCCCGACGGAAATCACTTTGCAAAAATCATGCTTATAGCCGCATGACATGCCTGCTATGCAAAAATTCCCAAATCAGACTAAGCCCCTGCGCTTGAGAGATCCGGTTTGCCGTGAAGTTAAGCAATAACTGCTTATAAGGAAATGCCGCTATGAATGCCTCGAACAGAATTCTGGTTTCCGCTGGGCTCAGCGCCCTCTTGTTGATTGCCAATGGTGCCCATGCTCAAGTACCCTCCGCCCTAGCCGATCTTGTCGGTGCTCGCGGAAGCTCTGGAGAAACGCAGATGGAAGCCCGGGGATATCAGTTCATCAAGGCAAATACCGTGCGTGGTGAGAAGTGGGCTTTTTGGTGGAGTTCGCAGCAGCGCGAATGCGTGCAGATCGCGACATCAGATGGGCGCTACAGTGCAATTCAAACGGTCCCCTCAGCGAACTGTGGCCAGCCTGGCAATCAGGGCGCTACGGCATACAACCGTCAGGACGAACAGCGTGGAGAAGTTCCTAGCCTAACGCTTGTCTGCTATGGCGAAGGTCGTAAACCTTCCGTGGAGTCACATTCGGGATATCGCTGGAACTCCAGGCGTGACCGCTATGAGCCCATCAGTGAGGTCACCAACGGAACGCAGGATTTTGACTCTGAAGTTCAGGTAGAAATCGCTGGGCAGCGCGGACGCATTCACCTCTCTGGCAAGCTAATCGCCCCTATTCATTCCGGTGGTAGCAATAACTGGTGGGATTTGGAAGAACTACAGGTAAATCGCGACCGCATCACCGGAAGGTATGTGATGAATGGGCTCAATAAACCCAAGGTCGACATCGACCGACGCTCCGGACGAATTCACATTGACGGAATCGAGCACTATCGAGGCGATTGCGATGAAGGTGGCTGGGCTGACAGCCATCGCCGCTTCTAACCTGCCAATCAGTATTGGGCTGGAAGTGCAGCCAATAGCAACGCCAGCCCAAATAAAGCCCAGTCATTGAGAATATGGGCGCCTGCAGAGACCCAAAGATTCTTAGTCCATAGGTAGGCTACGCTCAAGACGAGGCGTGCTGTACCAATCACGACGAAGCTTTGAACGACGTTCCAGTTGTATGTTGGAAGATGGAGTGCCCCGAACATTAGGGCTGAAAGCAGCCAGGCAAGCACAATGGCTGTTCTGCGGCTCAAACCGAGGGCACTATGAAACAGCGTCAAGAGTGCCAGCAACGGCAACATTGTGAGCAGCTCCTCCCCAAGAAGTTGAGGAATTGTCTTCAGAAAGAAAAGCTCCTGATCGGCCACGCTCCGGGTTGCCATGGCCTTGAACACGGGATTCGAATCAGCACCATGGAGCTTCATCACGAGCACTCCCACGGCGAAACTGATGACGAGATTCAGTAAGGCGATGAGAACCATCACGCCGACATCTCGCCGACTGATGCGAAGGAAAAGAGCCTTCCAATGCTTGGGCGTAGCTACCGCAAGTGCCACCAACGGGATCAACACGAATAACGTCGCAGGAACGAATTGACCCCAACGATCCTGAAACCCGGGAACCGGAGCAATGAGCACCGCGAAGCCCAGCGCAGTGCCAGCCAGAACGAGGCACCATTGCCAGCCGGAAAGCCGCGCTGGTAAACCGTTGTAGTAAGGAAAATCGTTTGCTCTTCTCATGCAGGGATTCCTTGGCTACAGCACCGGCAGCCATATGCTGAGTAATTGTCTCAAATGAGGTTCAGGAGTCTGGTTAACCTTCTTGATGGACCTCGTCCGCCTTCAATGACTGTTCCAGGTCGAGAACGCCAATTCAACTCATGCAATAGCTGTCACTAGGAGCCCGTCGCAGTCCTGTGACCGCTTTGAGATGCAGAGCTGACATGCAAGGACCAATCAGTGCAATGACTGGTTTGGGCAGCAACAGTCATTGACCTTGCAACCTGGCTCTAGGCATCGCCGAACAACAGATCGCCTTCCCTGTGCCCCGGCACTGCCCGATCCTCGATGCACAGCCTGGACGCTCGCTGATGGGCACGGCATCAACGATCCGTCCATGAATGGGCGTTTTCTGGGTGTAGTGGCGTGAGCGACGCATCCCCCTTGTGCGCCGCAAATGCTCCAAACGTTCTTTCTTCAAAGCCCCGCGTGCTTGAACGAGGAGCGCGCGGTAGATGGCTTCGTGCGACACCTTCTCGATCTGACCCACGCACTAGCCCTAGCCTGCTGCTTTCTTGTGCAGCGGTGCCCATCGCACAAGCCCGCACGTCCACAAGAGCCATCGCAATGACAATTGCCGATGGCTCGTTGGCGTCCACGTAGAGCGCATCGCTTGTATCAGTCCTTGCTGACGCACCACATACCACCAGCATGGTTGTGGGCCATGCCAACACTCCATCCTCCCCTGCTCTGGCCGCTGTACGACAGCGCGTGCCATCAGGGCCAACCTAGCGCAGCAACCCAAATATCTTCCAGTGCCTCTAATCTTTACTGGAAAGGGCAATCGTTTTCCCTAAATTTATCAATCCTACTCAAAATTACGTTTGACTCCATGAGTTTTTTGTTTTTAAAGTAAAGGCAATCGATTGCCCAAATGAGGATCTTATGCTTACACAATCAGGTCTAGCCACCAACCCGCAAGCGCTGCTGACAGCAGTACTCAACGCCAACTCCCAAACAGCTAACCCGAGACTGAAGGAAATACTGGATAGGGGCATCCGCCATCTCCATGCCTTTGCTGTCGAAGCAGACCTCACCCCTGCCGAGCTGGAAGTGGGGCTGGACTTTTTGGTCGCCATTGGACAAGCCAGTGGTCCCAAGAAGCACGAAGGAATTCTGTTGGCCGACATCCTGGGACTGGCGACATTGGTGCAGCTCCATGACGCACGTCATGCTCTGGAAGCTGGCGGAACAGAGCCCGCACTGATCGGCCCTTTCTGGCGTGCCAACCAACCTGTACGCAAGAACGGTGAATGCATTTCCTGCAGTGATACACCGGGTCCGCGCCTGACGGTCAACGGCCGTGTGCTATCGCTGGATGGATCGCCTATCACTGGAGCACGGGTGGAGACCTGGCAAGCCTCGCCCAAGGGGCTTTATGAAAACCAAGATGAATCCCAGCCTCGCATGAACCTGCGCGGCTGCTTCGAGACCGATCAAGACGGTCGCTTCTCTTTTGAAAGCGTGCGCCCGGCAGGCTATCCCGTGCCCGTGGACGGCCCATGCGGAGAGCTGCTGGCAGCGCAAGGCCGGCACACCATGCGCCCCGCCCACCTGCACTTCTTGGTGGTAGCGCCTGGTCACAAGGTGCTAGCCACACAGTTTTTCGACGCCGAAGACCCGCATGCAGACGACGACGTCGTGTTCGGCGCTGTCGGATCCTTGCTCAGGCATTTCGAACCTGCGGGCCCCAATCACTACAGGCTGGATGTGGATCTACGGCTAGAGCCCGGTGAAACACGCATCCCCAAATGCCCCATTCCCTAATTCACACCCAAAAACCTCAACATGACTTCTAGCTTTACCCCTCTTGACCGGCTCGACGACCAAGTAGCCGTTATTACCGGAGGTACGGGCGCTATTGGCGCAGCAACCGCACGACGCCTCGCCGCGCTCGGCGCCCGCGTAGTAGTTCTGCATCGCGGAACCAGCGACAAAGCCCAGCCTCTGCTGCAAACCCTGACTGGCCACGGACATGGTGCCGTGACGGCCTCAGTCACCGACAGTACACAGCTTGAAAACGCCGCTCAGATTGTCAAGCGCAGCTTCGGGCCTGCTCGCATTCTCGTCAACTGTGCAGGCCACACCCAGCCTGTGCCAGCTGGCAATCTACAAGCCTTGAGCGACGAACTGATTGATGACATGTTCGCCTCCAACTGGCGCGGCACGTTTGCTGCGATCCGGGCCTTCGCCCCTCAGTTGCAGGCTGGCGACGACGGGTTGATTGTCAATGTCTCGTCGATTGCAGGCATGACCGGTCTAGGCAGCAATCTAGCCTATGCCGCAGCCAAAGCAGGCATTGATGCGCTGACCAAGGGTCTGGCCAAAACACTGGCTCCCAAGGTCCGTGTACTTGCTGTGTCACCTGGCGTGGTGGATAGCAGCTTTGTCGCAGGACGCGATGCCAACTTCAACGCCAAAGTCGGAGCCACTATTGCGTTGCAACGCGTAGGCACTCCGGACGATGTGGCCGCGGTCATCCAGGCCTGCTGCACTAGCTTGCGATATGCCACAGGCAGCATCTTCGTGGCCGACGGCGGCCGTCACCTTTAAGACTCTCCGGAGACTGCCATGAGCCAACCAACCATCCTGACCTGCGCGGTCACGGGCAACCTCACTACACCCGAGCAGACCGCCTATCTGCCCATCACCCCAGAGCAGATCTCCATCGCCTGCATCGAGGCCCACGATGCCGGCGCTGCAGCCGTGCACATCCACGTGCGCGACCCGAAAACCGGCAAGCCATCAATGGACCTGACGCACTATGCCGAGGTCGTGCAGACTTTGCGCCGGGAGCGCCCACTGCTCATCATCAATCTGACCACCGGCCCTGGCGGTCGCTACATTCCCTGCTCCGACGATCCCAAGATGTTTGCGCCCGGCACCTCGCTGTTGCCGCCGGAAAAGCGCGTGGAGCACATCACGGCCTTGCAGCCGGACATCTGCTCTCTGGACCTCAACACCATGAACTCCGGTGAGCAAGTGGTGATGAACACTCCAGCCAACGTCCGGCGTATGGCCAAAGTCATCCGCGACGCCGGCTGCGTGCCCGAACTGGAGTGCTTTGATACCGGCGACCTGGTCCTGGCACAGCACTTGATGACCGACGGCACCTTGCAAGGCCCTGGCCTGTTCAGCTTTGTGATGGGTGTGCGCTATTCGCTGCCGTTCACGACGCAAGCCTTGCAGCTCGGTCTATCTCTGATTCCACCGCAGGCGCAATGGACCGCCTTCGCAGTCGGCCGCCATGCATTTCAGTGCGTAGCTCAAGCCTGCCTGTTGGGTGGAAATGTACGTATCGGTCTCGAAGACACGATCTACATCGACAAGGGCCAGCTGGCCAAGAGCAACGCCGAGCTTGTGGCCAAGGCCCGACGCATTGTCGAAGACCTCGGCGGCAGCTTGGCCACCAGCGAACAAGCGCGCCAACGCTGGGGTCTGCGCCCCACGAACCAGCACCTCATCCGCTAAATCGACATCTCCCCCATTTCATACAGAGGACCTCACCATGACTACTTTCCAAGCCCTGCGCCTGTCCGCCAAAGCGGAAACTGCAGCAGATATAGCCCCAGACCTTGTCCCGCAGAACAAGCCTCAGCCACAAGCTGACGAGGCCGTGATCGAAGTGTTCGCTGCAGCAGTCAATCCCAGCGACGTCAAAGCCGCACTCGGCTCCATGCCTCAGGCAATCTGGCCGCGCACACCAGGGCGTGATTTTGCTGGCCGTGTGGTGGCTGGACCCGCCGAATGGATGGGTCAAGACGTCTGGGGGACGGGTGGAGATCTGGGCGTAACCCGCGATGGAACCCATGCCCGTTATCTGGTGCTCCCGCAAAGCGCCCTTAGCCGTAAACCCAAAAATGTCAGTGTGGCTGCCGCAGCCACCGTGGGCGTTCCCTTTATCACTGCCAACGAAGGGCTACGTCGCGCGGGCCTCAAAGGTCAGGGACAGACCGTCATTGTGTTTGGTGTCAACGGCAAGGTAGGCCAGGCTGCGGCACAACTTGCTTCGCGTGCTGGTGCCAAGGTCATCGGCGTGGAGCGCGGTTCTGACCAATACCGTGGTCACGCCTCATCTCACGTAGCAAGCTTTGACAGCCACAGCCCTACCTTGGTACAGGACCTGTTGACTGCAACTGATGGACGTGGCGCCGACATTGCCTATAACACCGTCGGCTCCCCTTACTTCGATACGGCTCTGCAAACCCTTGCCATTGGCGGCACGCAGGTTCTGATCTCAACCATAGAGCGCAACGTCTCCTTCGACATCCTTGCTTTCTATCGCCGAAACCTCCAGATGCTAGGTGTTGACAGTCTCAAGCTCACCGTCAGCCAGTGTGCCCAGGTACTCAACAGCCTGCTGCCCGGCTTCGATGACGGCTCGCTCATGGCCTTCGATGTTGATGAGACCACACTGATTCCTCTGTCCAGCGCAGGAGATGCCTATCGCAAGGTCCTCAGCGGCTCCATGGATCGCGTCGTACTCGCGCCCTAAGAAAAGGCCAGCCATGCATGTCGTTGCCTTTCCCCAGGCGCCTTTCTACAGCGCCCCCGGCCATGCACAGATGACCATGCAGCGCCTGCAGGGCATGGAGGCGGGCCCTTCAGACTCTGTCTGGATCGGCTGCTCCCTGATCGAGCCCGGCGGGGGAACCACCTCCAGCGCCTCGGATATGGAGAAGTTCTACATCTGCCTGGAAGGAGAGGTGCAAGTCACCGCCATCCATGGCGACCAAAGCCAGGTGACCATGCTTGGCCCCATGGACAGCTGCCGCATCGCGCCACAAGAAGCGCGACAGCTGTTCAACGCAGGACCGTCACCCGCACGTGTGCTGCTGGTGATGCCCAACAGGATCTAAGACCACCTTTCAAGGAGACAAGTCCATGAGCCCGTTCAACCCATCTCATCCGTTACGCAAGCTGATGACCGTCTTGGTCAGCACCGCCGCTTTAGGGGCAGTTGCACCCAACGTCCTGGCGCAGGATGCCTATCCGTCCAAGCCGATCAAGATGGTCGTCCCCTTCACTGCGGGGTCAGCCACCGACATCATCGCGCGAGCTGTCGGCGAAGGCATGCGCAAAGAACTAGGCCAACCCATCATCGTGGAGAACAAGCCTGGTGCAGGCGGCACACTGGGTGCGGCTCAGGTATCGTCTGCCCCCGCCGACGGGTATACCCTTCTTGTTCACTCAGCTGGGCATGTCGCCAATGCATACCTCTATCCCGCATTGCGCTATGACCCCGTGAAGGACTTCAAGGCGCTCGCCATGTTGGCCTCGGTACCCAATGTACTTGTGGTCAATCCGCAAAGCGGACTCAAAGACGTCAAGGCCGTGGTTCAGAAGGCAAAAACCGAGCCGACCAAGCTACTGTATGCCTCAGCTGGCAATGGCAGCGCCACTCACATGAATGCGGAAAAGTTCCGAGTGGCTACGGGCATCGAAGCGGTACATGTCCCTTATCGAGGTACGCCCGAGGCCATAACCGATGTCATATCAGGCCAAGTGCAATGGTTCTTCGCCCCCATCACCAGCGCCCTACCCATGATCAAGGACAAGAAACTGCTAGCTTTGGCAGTCGGTTCTCCACATCGGGCGACAGCCTTACCCGACGTTCCCACCACAGTTGAAACTGGCTTCCCAGGCTCGGACTATGATTTCTGGATTGGTCTTTTCGCGCCGTCCAAGCTGCCAGACTCCATTGCAGAGCGGATCAGGCAAGCCACGGCTAGCGCACTGAAATCCGACGCCGTCAAAACTCGGCTGGTTGCCCTGGGTGCAGACTACCCATCTGTAGTCCCCGAACAATTCGATGCCTTCGTCCGCAAAGAATCCACCGAGGTCGGCAAACTCGTCTCCGCAGCCAAGATCACACAAAACTGAAAAGGCACATCTGTCCGTCCTGCAGTCACCAGACTGCAGGGCATCGCTAGCGACTGCTAGGCGCCTGTGCTGTGGACTTGCGGATCACCAATGTGGTTTGCAGAATGCGCGTGGTCGCGGGCATCGCACCTTCGCGCACATGTTCCAAAAACATCTGTGCGGCTTGCCTGCTCATCTCAGCGATCGGCATATGCACCGTGGTCAAAGGCGGTTGGACGATGTCGACAAAGGGCATGTCGTTATGTCCAACGACCGACAACTCCTGCGGCACTGATACCCCGCGCTCACGCGCTGCATCCAGCATTCCCAAAGCCAGAAGATCGTTACTGGCAAAAACTGCCGTAAAAGCTCCAGGACCCAAATCTAGCAGTTGCCGTCCAGTCCGCAGTCCCTCTTCACGCGTAAATGCCTTAGCTTCGACAATCGGCAATGTACCCTCGCACAAAGGCTGAACGAGCTCCTCGAATGCTTTGCGCCTTGCCAGACCAGTAGACAAAAAGGCTGGCCCCGCAATATGTGCTATTCGCCGATGCCCCAGGCTATGCAGATGCTCAATCACCTGACGTACGCTTTCGTGGTCATCGTTGACCACACTGGAG
Organism: Comamonas thiooxydans; assembly: GCF_002157685.2. NCBI lineage: Bacteria > Pseudomonadati > Pseudomonadota > Betaproteobacteria > Burkholderiales > Comamonadaceae > Comamonas > Comamonas thiooxydans. The sequence continues at coordinate 2,603,153 of NZ_AP026738.1, read as the reverse complement.
AAGCGACGATCCCCCGAACCACGGTTCAAGAGCACCGTCGGAATCCGCTGCTGGATAGCCGCATCCAACATGGCATCGTCTTGCTCTGCTGCCAAAATCAGCAAGCCGCTAACTTGGTGCATTGCCAGAGCTCGAATCAATTCAGCTCGCTCATTCCTCCCATCAGGAGGTTGTGTGATCAGAGCCAGCATATCGTGCTTACGCAACTCCTGTTCCAGCCCCTTGACCAAGGGCGCAAACATTGGATTGGCCAAATCCGGAACAACAATCGCTGCAATGTTGGTGCGTTTAGTTCGCAGTGAGGCGGCAACCACATTGGGTGTGTATCCCAATTTGCGCGCAACGGCTTCAATCTCCGCTCGTTTTTCTGCAGACACCTTGCCCGGAACACCGCGCAATGCACGAGACACGGTTGCGGGGTTTACCCCCACAGCCGCAGCTACGTCATGGATGGTTACAGGCATTTTCTGGCTCAACCTAAGTTACCGATGAAGCCATTGATTCTAGAGCAGCCTGTAGTGATGCTCGCTACCCGTTGCGGCGCTCTGAAGCCAGTTATCGAGCGCAACGCTGGAGAGTTAACTGCAAAAACTTTTGCACAGCGGCCGTCATCAGACGCGTGGAGGTCCGCAAATGACGATGCTTCGTTGTGCGGTCAGGCAATGGTTCTGTCAAAGCATTGAGCCACTTAGAGTCAAGGCGCAGATAATCACCCATGGAATGCGACGTGCATCCTCTCTACTTCAGTTCGCCCAACTGCCTATCTCCAAGCCCGGCGGTGATAAGCCCTAGCCAATTTCGACGAGTCGTTCAAGGAACAAGTTGACAGCTAGTGCCAACGAATATCAAGCAATCAAAAATACGCTTGGGCAGCCCTTATTCGTTGCGCCTAGAGCCACCGCGCAACTAGTGGCATCAGCAGCGCGGCGAGCAGCACTTGCAAGCTCAATGCCAAGCCCGCGTATGCACCGGCGTCTGCGTTCACCTGAAGTGCTCGTGCTGCACCGATACCATGCGACACCGTACCCAATCCAAAGCCACGAGCGACCCAATCCACATTGCTAGTTCCAACGCCCAGGATTCGGAATAGAGCTCGGGCAGACAAAGCTCCGACCAAACCCGTCAAAACTGCGAACACGGCCGCCAGAGCAGGAACGCCACCAATCTTTTCCGCCACGCCCATAGCTACCGGAGCCGTGACGGACTTTGGTGCCAAAGAAAGCAGAACCTCACTCGGCAGACCCACTGCCCAACCCAAGCACACCGCAACCAGGGCCGCCGTAGTTCCTCCTGCCAGTGCTGCGATCAGAAAGCGCCCCCAGTTGCGCAACAAGTCTTCACGTCGCTCCCACAAAGGGAATCCCAATGCCACGACTGCAGGCCCCAGCAGAAAGTGAATGAACTGCGCGCCCGCAAAGTAAGTGGGATACGGCACCTGCGTGAGCATCAGCGCCGAGCCCAGCACCACGACAGACCACAGCACTGGATTGGCCCAGGGTGATTGACCAGAGTGTACGTACAGTCCGTGCGCCATCACATAGACGGCTAGTGTCGCAGTCAGCCCAAACAGCGGTGCCGACGAGAGATAGACCCAGAGCTGGACAAAATCAGGCATCGGTAGAGTCCTCCTTCTTGGTCTCGAGCTGGTCGCGCATCAAGGCCCGTACCAGCAGCACTGTGACGGCCATTCCTGCCCAGGTGGACAAGGCAATGACCAGCATCAGCTTGAGTCCATAGTCACGGAGCAGATCTAGATGGGTAATGACGCCTACGCCCACGGGTACAAACAGCAGCGACAGATGCGATAGCAAATAGCTGGCCGCCGCATGCACCGGTTCACGCACTACCTGAAAGCGTAGCGATATCACTAGAAGCAGCATGCCTACCACCGGGCCAGGGAATGGCAGGTTGAATAGATGGGCCAGAGCTTCGCCGGTAAGCTGCAATACAAGCAGCCAAGTCACACCTTGCAATGCTTGCATCGGATGAAGAGCTTTCCAATTTTGAAATTTGATGAATCCGGTGCACTTCCGCCTTGTCGGCAGCACAAGCTGCCTAGAGACGGCGTCAGTACGGAAGGGGTATCCCCTGGGCTACTTGCCATCATTCTGCGTCAGGTATTTTTCAATGCGCGAGTCGGGCAGGAACCAGAGTACGGCCATAGCCGTGAAAATTGAAAAGGCGGCCACGGTGCTGTAGAAACTGACGACGATGGCCAGGGCGTATATGGGAAGGGAAATCTTCCCCTTCAAGTCCCGGCCGAGGGTGCTCGCGAGCACAGAGTCCTTGCCCTCCGAGATGATGATGACCCTCTCCAGCATCCAGTATGAGAGCGCGCACATGAATAGCACCCCTGCGTAAAGCGCAGTGGGCAACGCCAACAGCCCGGACTTACCGGCCCAAGTAGTGGTGATGGGGATCATCGTCAGCCAGAACAGCAGGTGAAGGTTGGCCCACATGATCCTGCCGTTGATGCCGCGCACCATCTGGAACAGGTGATGGTGATTGTTCCAGTAGATGCCGACATAGATGAAGCTGAGCACATAGCCGAAGAAGTTGTGCGCCTCCTTCCACAGCCCGCTCCAGGTGAACTCAGCCGGCAGCTGGATCTGGTAGAGCATCAGCGTCAGGCTTACCGATATGACCCCGTCGCTAAAGGATTCCAGGCGGCTCTTGTTCATGACCATACCCTGCGTCAGATAAATTGCCGGCGAAAGGACAAGCTGGACAGATACAGCACAGCCAGCATGAAGGGCAGCACGCTCCAAAACCCGATGTACATATAGAGCACTGCCCCCAGGAAGGCGCCCGTGACAAAGCCGACGATGATGCTGCCGCTCTTGAAGACTGCCTGCCGGTTTTCGCTGCTGGGCTGGCGCACGTAGTTGGACAGGTCGATGCCGAATTGCGTGGTATTGCCCGTCATCATGGTGCTGGGACTGATGTGCTTGGTCAGCGTCTTGCTGGCCGTATTGCGTATGGCAAGCGCCATCAGGCCCAGGCCACCGGTCAAAGCGAGCGTGCTGGCACCAGGATCGCGGAACGGATCAAAATGCAAGCCAGCGCTCATGAAGCCGGTAAGGAACACGGCCTCGGCCACGAACAGCCAACCCAGCGTCACATGGGACTGCCGGCAATGGTCGATCCAAGTCTTGGTGACCATGACCGTCGCGATGAACAGCGGGATCGCACCCAGCTTGATCCACAGGCCCGCACCGCCCTTGACGAATGCCGCACCGGCCAGCACCAGGTTGCCGGTCACATGGGCCGTGAAGAAACCCAGCAGCGCAATGAAGCCAATCGTATCTATGGCGCCGCCCACGATGGTGAGCAGCACGGGCGCGCGGCACTGCGCCCAAAGCCCCGGGGCAGGCCCGGCAACCGGAGATGCGTTGTTGGCAGCCGTCATAAAGCCTCCTTCTCCTTGCCCTGCAGATCCAGCCAGGCTACCAGCAGAAAACCACCGACCAGGCCCAGATGCTCGAAAAAGGAATTGGCCGCCATGAAGCGCTCCTGGCCCGCAGGCAGCTCCCAGAAGCGCAGCGCCAGCAGCGTGGCCAGCAAGGTGAAGCCGCCCAGGGCCAGTGCACCCAGCCAGCGCAGCCGCCCGATGAGGATCAGCACCGAAGCCCCCAGCTCCAGCGCTATCACCAGCACCGCGAACAAGGGCGCCGGCGCCAGGCCGAAATGCTCCATCTCGCCGATGGCGCCCGGGAAGTCGGTGAGCTTGACCAGCCCGCCCTGCAGATAGGCTGCGCACAGGCCCAGGCAGGCAATCCAGCGCATGGCAGCGCCGCCGAAGACGGGGCGCGCCATGGCAGCCAGGCGATCCGAGAAACTGGATGTTGAAGTATTCATGGAACATCTCCAATCAAGCCATCTAGCCAATCCCTCCGTGCCAGAAAACCGGCACGGCCCAATGCGCGGACACCGAGCATGCCACTTTCCGGGGAAGCCGCGTAGCGGCTCAGGGAGAGCATCATGTCAAGCCATCCAGCAAGAGCAGCCCAGCGCGCCGAAGAAGCTCTTCGGGTCGGAGGCCGGCACGCTCGACGCCCAGGCATCGGCATGTTGGTGTCCGTGCATGCCGCAGCTCGTACCGCAGCCGCAGGCTGCAGCCATGCTCCGGTAGCGGGCCGGGTTGAGTGAATTTTTGCCCGCACCTTCAGGATCCCCCCAGCCTGCATAACCGCCGAACAGTCGCGTGGGCGACCAGTCCGGCATGGCAGGTGGCAGCGGGTTGCCGTCATGTTTTGCAAACTCCCCCTCACCATAGACCACGCGGCCTCCTACCACTGTGAGGTGCGAGGTCAGGAAAGAGATTTCGTCCTCGGGCACCTTGAAGAAGTCCTTGCTCGGTACGATGAAGTCGGCCAGTTGCCCCACGGAAATGCGGCCGCGCCTACCTTCCTCATTACTGAACCAGGCCACGTTTTCCGTCCACATGCGCAGGGCCGTCTCGCGATCCAGCAGATTGCGCTGGGGGTACATCTGCGTGCCACCCACTGTCTTGCCGGTGATCATCCACGACAGCGACACCCAGGGGTTGTAGGAGGCGACACGCGTGGCGTCGGTACCGGCCGAAACCTTGACGCCTTTTTCCAGAATGCGCTTGACGGGCGGCGTAGCTTCGGCAGCTCTGGCACCGTAGCGTTCGATGAAGTACTCACCCTGGTAGGCCATGCGGTGCTGCACGGCAATGCCGCCGCCCAGCGCGGCGATGCGGTCTATGGACTTGTCGGAGATGGTCTCGGCATGATCGAAGAACCAGTTGATTCCCGTCAGCGGCGTGTCGCGGTTGACCTTCTCGAACACATCAAGTGCACGCGAGATGGTCTCGTCATAGGTCGCGTGCAGGCGCCAGGGCCACTTGTTCTGCACCAGCACCCGAACCACCTCTTCGAGCTCGCCTTCCATTTCGGGAGGCATGTCGGGGCGTTCCACGCGGAAGTCCTCGAAGTCGGCTGCCGAGTACACCAGCATCTCACCTGCACCATTGTGGCGGAAGTAGTCGTCGCCTTGCTTGTATTTGACCGATCGGGTCCAGTTCAGGAAGTCCTCTTTCTCCTGCTTGGGCTTCTGGGTGAACAGGTTGTAGGCCAGGCGCACGGTGATCTGGTTGGCATCGGCCAGCTTCTGGATCACCTCGTAGTCCTCGGGATAGTTCTGGAAGCCCCCGCCCGCATCGATCACGCCGGTCACGCCCAGGCGATTGAGCTCACGCATGAAGTGGCGCGTGGAGTTGACCTGGTAGTCCAGCGGCAGCTTGGGCCCCTTGGCTAGGGTCGCATAGAGAATAGTGGCGTTGGGCTTGGCCAGCAGCAGACCAGTGGGGTTTCCGCCTGCATCGCGCACGATCTCGCCTCCGGGAGGCGACTGTGTGTCCTTGGTATAGCCCACGGCGCGCAACGCAGCACCATTGAGCAGTGCGCGGTCGTACAGGTGCAGCAGGAACACCGGCGTATCGGGCGCAATCGCATTGATCTCTGCCAACGTAGGCAGACGCTTCTCGACGAACTGGTGCTCGGTGAAGCCCCCCACCACGCGCACCCATTGCGGCGCCGGGGTAATGGCTACCTGGCGCTTGAGCATGTCCAGAGCATCGGCCAGCGAGCGCACGCCGTCCCAGCGCAGCTCCATGTTGTAGTTCAGGCCGCCACGCACCACGTGGGTGTGATTGTCGAACAGACCGGGCAGTACGCTTTTGCGCTGGAGGTCGATGCGCCGGGTCTTGTCGCCCGCCAGCGCCAGGACTTCCTGATCGTCACCGACGGCGACGAAGCGACCGGCTTTGACGGCCACGGCGCTGGCCACGGGCTTGCTACGGTCCAGTGTGGTGATCTGGCCGTTAAAAAAAATGGCGTCAGGATGGGGATCGGACATGGTAGATGCTCCTTGGTGATCGGCTGCAGAGGCGTTGCGCCCCAATAAGCTACCCAGTGCCAGCGTTGTCGCGGCACCCAGGATATCTCGACGGGATGTCATGCGTTTTCTTTCATGGGATGCCTGTGCCTGCGGCACTACTGAAAGGACTTTCACATCAGCAGTACGCAGAAGGCATCACGGGATTAAGTGCTGCTACGCTTGCGGGCCTGCAGCCGATTTGTCGGCGGCCTGCCGGCCAGGCAATTGCCCAAGTACGGATGCCGTGGCCTGGGTTTCGTTGCAGGCAGTGCTAAAGGCGCTACCACTCAGTAGTTTTTTGCCTACTGGAATAAGCTGTTCGCCCACCAGCATTCCGAGCAGTCCCAACAAAGCGATGAGTGGCGGAGCCGGCGAGCGCACGTTCAACAGGCTATAGATGATGCCGACCAGCAGGCCCGTGCCAAGAGATAGGATATAGAGCTTCATAGGTGGATCGCCTCGGTATGGTAGTTAGGCAAGCAAGAGGGAAACGCAGCCGCACACAAGGTGCTGGCTGCGCCGATGCAAGTACGGGAAGCCAAGCAGTCCATCGTGAAGCCCGCCTGGCAAGCACTTGAACTTACTTAGCTGGGTTGGGGCCGATGCGTTGGCCGTGTTGCACGCGTTCAGGAGCCTTGTGCACCATGGTGTAGGCGTAGTCCACGCCCATACCGTAGGCGCCCGAGTGCTCGCGCACGATGTTCATCACCGCGTCGTAAGTGCCCTTGCGCGCCCAGTCGCGCTGCCATTCCAGCAACACCTGTTGCCAAGTCACGGGCACCACGCCGGCCTGCACCATGCGATCCATGGCGCGCTCGTGAGCTTCAAGCGATGTGCCGCCCGAGGCGTCAGACACCATGTAGATTTCGTAGTCGGTGTCATGCATGCACGACAGGGCGAAGCCCAGGTTGCAGACCTCCGTCCACAGACCCGAGACCACGATCTTCTTGCGACCCTGCGCAGCGCCGGCAGCCAGAGCATCACGCACGTTCTGGTCGTCCCAGGAGTTCATCGACGTGCGTTCCAGAATCTTGTTTTCGGGGAACACGCTCAGCAGTTCGGGATAGGTATGGCCTGAGAAGCCTTCTGTTTCCACCGTGGTGATGGTTGTCGGAATGTTGAAGACCTTGGCTGCCTTGGCCAGGCCCGCGACGTTGTTCTTCAACACCTGGCGGTCGATGGACTGAACGCCGAAGGCCATTTGCGGCTGCTGGTCAATGAAGATGAGTTGGCTGTTTTGGGGAGTCAGAACTTCGGTGTACTTGCTGGACATGGTCTCTTCCTTCAGGTGTAGATGGAAAGCGGCGGCATTTGCCCGGTGTGGAGCCCGAATGGGCACGCGCCGGCTAGACTGGCAGGGACAGCCGCACAAGGCCCCCGTCAATAATGAAATAGAGCGACTAAGTCGGCAGCAATAAGCCACTCAGACCAATTCGATTGCATCAACCAGCACCAACTCAGTGTCCTCGCTGGCGACAACAGCTATGGTGTGTTCGCCATGGATGGCAGCGCCGTCGCGGTTATCCAGCATCACGCCATTGACATCGGCACGGCCTTTGGACAGCACCAAGTAGCCGTAACGGTCACCGTCGGCGAACTGGTATTCGGCTCTCTGTCCCGCCTTGAGCGTGACCCCCAGCACACGAGCATCGGCGCGGATAGGTAGCGCGTCTTCATCGCCCTTTTCACCGCTGGCCAGCGTCACAAAGTGCCCTGCACGGTTGTGCTTGGGAAAGGACTTGGTGCCCCAAGCAGGACGCTCACCGCGCTGGCTGGGAAGGACCCAGATCTGGAAAATACGCGTGACGCCGGGCTCAAGGTTGTACTCGGAGTGGCGCACCCCCGTGCCGGCACTTATCACCTGTACGTCGCCTGCTACCGTACGGCCAAGGTTGCCCAAGTTGTCGCGATGGGTGATTGCACCCTCGCGCACATAAGTAATGATTTCCATGTCAGCATGCGAGTGAGGTGGGAAGCCCGAGCCCGGCGCGATGGTGTCGTCATTCCACACCCGCAGCGCCCCCCAGTGCATGCGCTTGGGGTCGCGATACTCAGCAAACGAGAAATGATGCTTTGACTCAAGCCAGCCATGGTCAGCACCACCAAGGCTGTCATAAGGACGGCGTTCGATCATGACGAGATTCTTCAAAGATGGACTATGGGTGGCAGTGTAGGCACCCTTCCACCCCCTGCAGAAGAGAAGAATTGGAATTCCTGCTTTTCCAATTACAGGGTGATGCAAATGTACTTCTCGGGTCTTTTTTAAAGGATGATTCAATGCTTGAAGAGGTCGCCAGTATTCCCTGGCATGAAGAAATTGAGTACTGCATCAATTTCATGACGTACAAAAAATCAATCTACTTTCCTAGATTGAATTCATGAGTAATATGAAAAAACTGCCAGATTTGGAGGCTTGGGCCATCTTTGCAAAAATCGCTGAGACGGGATCTTTTGCTCGTGCTGCCTCAGATTTTTCACTTTCACAGGCAACCGTTTCCAAGGCAGTTAACCGCCTAGAAAAGCGGATGAAAACTACGCTTTTTCACCGGACCTCGCGCCGTATATCACTCACCGAAAGTGGATTAGCCGCATTGGAGTATGCGACCCGCATACTCGAAGAAGGAGAGACTGTCGAAGCAGTCCTCGCTGAACAAGCAACAAAGCTGTGTGGTACCGTGCGAATCTCCGCACCAATGTCCTTTGGGCTCTCTTACTTAGCGCCCTTGCTTCCCGCTTTCATGCAAGCCAATCCAGAGGTAAGTCTAGACATTGACTTTAGCGACGAAATCATCAATCTCGTTGCCAATCGCTTCGACCTTGCACTGCGTATCTCCACTCTTGCAGACTCCAGCATGTTGGCCCGTCGTTTGTGCACCGTCCCCATTCATTTGGTTGGGACCCCTGCATACTTTGAGCAGCATGGACAGCCACATCATCCTCGGGATCTAGTGACACATCGCGCACTGCAATATGCTTATTCTCATCAAGGACCAAATTGGCAGTTTAATCACAAGCTACACGGAGATTTTTCTCAATCAATGGTGAGGCCTCTGCGCGTAAATAATGCAGAGGCCTTAACTCCTGCGCTGCTGGCAGGGATAGGACTGGCATTACAGCCCGAGTTTCTTATATGGAAGGAACTTCAAGAGGGCCGACTAGTTAAAGTCATGGAAGATTGGCAAATCAATCCCATTGCATTGCACATAGTAACACCTCCAGGACGTAGGCGCCCTGCTCGAGTTCAGGCAATGATCGATTATCTATCACAGTGTTTTAGCGAAGCCCCATGGGGAAAAAATGATCAGAATTTATCCTCAATATGAATATCTCACAATTTAGCATTAGCGCCGTGGTTGGAATTTTTACGTCCTCTCTTGCCCATTAGTTCCAACAAGCTAAAAAGCACCGGCTTTTTATTCAGGGCTCGACATCCTGTGCGAGCCTTTTCTTTTTGAGCTTGAGCTGTTGCTCCTCGTACTGAAGCACTCCTCAAAATTTCCGCACCTTGGCGACCTCACCGCCGGTCTCGACGCCATTGCGTGGACTACTATGCGTTCATATTGGCGCAGAGAGCCGCCCCGCCTTCTTTAGTCAGCAAGGTCACCAGATCAACTTCGCGCTCGACCACCGCGCCAGCGATCACCCGCTGCTCCAGCTCATCCAGGTGAGTCATGGCCACGGCCAACGCTTTATCGAGTGCACCACCCAGCAAGGCGTTGATGATCTCCTGGTGCTCACGGGGGGCACATGCGGTCGCGGCCACGCTGTCGAATAAGGCTTTGTACAACTCGGTAGTGGCCACCAAACGTTGTATGTATGACAGCAACTCATCGCTGCCCGCCATTTGCGCCAGCACCAGATGGAACTCACCGGCCAGCCGGATAGAGTCTGCTCGGCGCCCTTCCTCCAGCGCCTGTTGTTCCGCCTGCACATGGCGCTGCAGCACCTCTATCTGCGTGCTGCTCAACCGGCCGCACAGGCTGGTGACCAGACCTGCCTCGACAATGCGCCGTGCACGGTAGATGCTGCGCATTTCCTCGACCGTCGGGTTGGGCACAAAGGCGCCACGGTTGTGCTCCAGGATCAGTCGCTTTTCAGTCCCTAAGCGGGCGAGCACCTTGCGTACGGCACCACGGGTGCAGTCCAGCGCCTCGGCAAGCGCCCGCTCACGCAAAGGCGTGCCGGGCCGTAGCTTGCCGCTCAGCAGCGCCCGCGAGATTGCCTCATAGACGCGCTCGTCCACGCTGCCTGTGCCGTCGGCTACAGGCTCTTCGCTGGGGACATTGGGGGCAAGGCGGCGGGAGGAAGCGGACATGGACAACACAAAGACAACAAGCGTGAAATCTTAGCGGCACGGGGACACCCTGCATTCAAGTTAGACGGTCAGTCACCACTAGATATCAGGGTTTACGCGCAATACCTGCATAAATATTTGCCAGATCTGAAATTTTGGTTAACCAAAATATAGAATTTGGTTAACCATTTTATGACCAGCCCTGGAAGTAAGAGAGACGAGCCATGAAACCTGTTTATTGCAGTGTTGCCCAGGCCTTTGACACCCTGGCCTTCATCGTCGTCGCTCTCATCAGTGGATGTTCTTCGTCGCCTGCCAGGCACATGCCGGCCTGAGGCATTTTTCTGTTCCCTAGAAAGTTATCCATGGGGCAATTTCCCGCTTTTCCTCTCAAAGCCCTGGCGGCCCTGTCGCTAGCTGGTACATCTGTCTTAGCCCACGCCGCATGGCCTGACCGCCCCATCTCCCTGGTGGTGGGTTTCACCGCCGGTGGATCCGCCGACACTCTGGCGCGCACGATCGCCGAGCCGCTGTCCCGCCGCCTGGGCGTGCCGGTGATCGTGGACAACGTGGCCGGCGCTGGCGGCACCATCGCCACCCAGCGTGTGGTGCGTGCCAAACCAAACGGCAACACCATCATCCTGGCATCCAACAGCGAAATCGTGCTGGCCCGCCACTTCAACAACGCCATTGCCTACGATGGCACCAAGGACCTGCGCCCGGTCACGCTGGTAGGTGTCATGCCCATGGTGCTGGTCGCCGGTCCCAAGGTGCCAGTCACCTCGGTCGAGGCCATGCTCGCGCGCGCCAAGACCCAGGCTGGTGCTGACACCTTCGCGTCCTCCGGCATTGGCACGGCCTTGCACATTGCCGGTGAAATGCTGAACCAGCAGGCCAAGGTGTCGATACAGCACGTCCCCTACAAGGGCGCCGTACCCATGCTGACCGACATCATCGGCGGCAATGTGGATTACGGCTACTTCATGGTGCCTTCGGTGCTGGGTTTCCTCAAAGAGGGCAAGGTCAAGCCATTGGGCACCACCTCGAAGACCAACTGCGAAGTCCTGAATGGCATCCCCGCCATGTCGGCGAGCAAGGCCCTGCCCAACTATGACTTCGGCGTATGGACCGGCATCTTCGCCCCCAAGGGGGTGGCGGACACTGTGGTGACACGTCTGAGCACCGAGATCAATGCAGTGATGCGCGAACCCCAAGTCATCAAAATGCTCGACCAAGCATGCATTGGCCAATCGGGCGGTACGCCCGCTGATTTCGCCAAGCTGATCCTGACAGACGCCCAGAAGATGCGCCAGATCGCAACGCCCGAAATCGGCGCGGTGCGATAGGTTCCATCGCTACAGGAAACATTCAACGTGAGCACTTCCAGCCTTTTACTGCAGAACGTTCGCCCCATGGGCCAGCCAGCCTGCGACCTGTTAATCGAGCACGGCCGTATTGCGGCCATCGGCACCTCTCTGAATACACCCGAGGGTACTGAGCGCATCGATGGCCTGGGTCAGTTGCTACTGCCCGGCCTTATCGAATCCCACACCCACCTGGACAAGACGCTCTGGGGCCAGGACTGGTACGTCAACGAGGTGGGCAACCAGTTGGTCGACAAGATCAACAACGAGCGTGCCTACCGTGCCCAGGCCCAGCACGACAGTGCGAGCCAGTCGCTGCGCATGGCTCGCGAGTTTCTCGCGTTGGGCACCACGCGCATCCGCAGCCACGCCGACGTGGATACGGAAATTGGCACCCGGCATGTGGCGGGCCTGCTGCAGACCCGCGCGGACATGGCGCCCTGGCAAGACATTCAGGTGGTGGCGTTCCCGCAATCGGGCCTGCTGCAGCGCAAAGGCACGGCACAGTTGCTGGATGAATCCCTGGCCATGGGGGCTGACGTGCTGGGCGGTCTGGACCCCTGTGCCATCGACCTGGACCCGGCTCAGTCGCTGAACGTGCTGTTCGAGATCGCCGAGCGCCACAACAAGCCGCTCGACATCCACCTGCACGAGCCCGGTGACATGGGAGCCTTCTCGCTCAAGCTGATTCTGGACCGTACCGAAGCCCACGGCCTGCAAAACAAGGTGGTTATCAGCCACGGTTTCTGCCTGGGCGATGTGAACGATGCCCAGTGCAGCGCGCTGCTGGCACGCATGGCCAGGCTGGGAGTCTCGCTGGTCACCAGTGCGCCGCCTTCGCGCATCGTGCCGCCACTGGGCGCTTGCCAGCGCGCCGGCGTGCTGATGGCTGGTGGCAACGACGGTATCCGCGATACCTGGTCGCCCTATGGCCGCCCAGACATGCTGGAACGCGCCATGTTCATCGGCATGCGCTACAACTTGCGCCGCGACGATGAAGTGGAACAAGCTCTGCACTGTGTCACCCACACGGGTGCTGAGGTCTGCGGCTTCGCCGACTATGGCCTCGCACCCGGAAACCGAGCCGATCTGGTGCTGGTGCCCGCTCAAACTCCCGCCCACGCCGTAGCCGCTCGCCCCGTCCGCTCACTGGTCATCGCCAACGGCCAGATCGTGGCCCGCGACGGCAAATTGCTGTTGGAGCAACCGTAATAAGGCTGGCATGCCTGCTGGCCCTGATGGCATTCGCTGGTGAGGCTCCGATCCAACACTCGAGCAGCACGCTCCTGGCTCTTATCGGTGTGGGTCCGACACGATGTGTCGCTTGGAGCCGGGCTGGCCCCTGTCCGTCGGGTTGGGCCCGTTTCCTGACCCCTGGGGCTTTGCACCGAGGAGCCATCAATGCTGGCCCGGCACCCATCAATCTGCTCGTGTTCACGCAAGCGGGTCAACATGGACTGATGCAACTGCGGCCAGACACCAGCAGCGTTCCAGTCGAGCAAGCGCCGCCAGCAAGTCATGCCGCTTCGCTATCTAAAGGATTGAGGAAGGTCTTCCCATGGAACAACTGCTTGCAGCACGAACAGGAGGCCATTGAGGGCAGCGTCATCGCTGACGTACCGCCTCTATCAAAAGGCACGGAGGCCAGGATCAGGGGCTGCAGCTGTCGCCACAGGGTCGTCGTGTCACGAGGGCTGCGAACACAACTGCTTTGCTGAGGCCTCCGACCAAGTCGGTGCTAGCCAGTCTAAGAAGCTCAGTACCCACTACCAAGCTCCTGTGGTCTCGACATTCAAACAGCAAGCTGTGAAGCGTAGCGAGCGCTCGAGTTCGCAAGCACTCGATGGATAGGCGCTCGAATTGTTGCGGCGACTCGTTTGCCTAGCTTAATGAAAAGCGCCACCGCCCGGACTCGGTCTTCGTAGGAATACATGAACCACCTCTCAATAGTCCAAGATTTCATCCGCCCTCTTTTTCTACCTTGCATTTCGGAGTGAACCTCCATGTACTCAAGGACGCAGGGAGATACCGTTGGCAACCACTTTGAGCTCCGCGCTTTCCTTGTCCATGCTTACGGCAAATGTGGGTGCATCCTCATAGGTATCGGTGGTGAAGAACTGCTTTTCCATCACCTGGCGCAGCTCTGGATCGCGCATGGATTTTTGCGCAGCCTCCCTCAACGCGTTGACTACGGACTCTGGTGTGTCCTTGGGAACGGCCAGCCCGCGCCAGGTTCCCAGCACCAGATCCATGTTCCGCTCACGCATTGTGGGCGTGTTCCCCAGCCCTTTGATCCGCTTTTCAGACATGACTCCCAGTGCCTTGAGTTTGCCCGCATTCACATAGGGAATGACCTCGGGGGCGCTCGCGATCACGGCATCGATGTGTCCGCCCAGCAGCGCCAGCAGTGCCGGCGATCCGCCCTGGTACGGAATGTAGTTGAACCTGGCCTTGCCCTTCTCGGCCAGTGCGGCCGAGGCCATGTGCCACATCGAACCCTGGCCAGCGTTGCCTATCTGCACATTGGAATCGGGTTTGCGCGCCAGTGCCAGGAAGTCTTCGATGCTGGAATATGGCGCATCGCTGCGCACCACGACCACGGCGGGGTCCGCATTCAGCTTGGCAATGGGCCGCAGCGCATGCTGGTCGAACTTGGCCAGGCCCAGGTAGTGCAGAAAGGTCACCTCCACCGTGGTCAGCGCCAGCTTGTAGCCGTCCGGCTTGGCGCGGATGACTTCCTGCCAGCCGATCACGCCAGCCGCACCGGGCTTGTTGACGACGACGATGCCCTGGGGCATCACCTTGGCAGCGGCCTTGGAGAAGGCCCTGGCCATTACATCGGCGCCGCCACCGGCCTGGTAGGGCACGACCAGCTCTATCGGGTGCTGCGGGTATGCCGCTGTCTGGGCAAACGTGGGCGCGGCGGCCAACGCCAGCAGGCCGATGCCGGCAAGCAGTTGCTTGCGGCGAGCCGCCGACATGATTTTTACGGGGGAATGGTTCATGAGTGTCTCCGGTTAAGTATTTTGAAAAATCGTTCTCAAGAGGAAAGCAGAATGGATGCGTCCACCTCCCTGATATCCGTTTTTCCGCAGAACGCCATCGTCAGATCAAGCTCCTTGCGGATGATTTCCAGCGTCCTGGCCACGCCTTGCTCGCCCATGGCACCCAGGCCGTAGAGCATGGCCCGCCCGATGTAGACGCCCTTGGCGCCCAGGGCAATGGCCTTGAGCACGTCCTGGCCCGAGCGCACGCCGCCGTCCATGTGGACCTCGATGTGCCGGCCCACCGCCTCGGCAATCGCCGGCAGTGCGCGGATGGAAGAAGGTGCTCCGTCCAGTTGCCGCCCGCCATGGTTTGAGACGATGAGCGCGTCGGCGCCGCTGGCCACAGCCAGGCGCGCATCTTCCACGTCCTGTATGCCCTTGAGGATCAGCTTTCCCTTCCACAGGCGGCGGATCCAGGCGATGTCCTCCCAGCTCAGCGCCGGGTCGTACTGCTGCGAGCTCCATTCGGCCATTGAGGTCATGTTGTCCACGCCGTCGACGTGGCCGATGATGTTGCCGAAGCTGTGCCGCCGGGTGCCCAGCATGCCCAGGCACCAGCGCGGCTTGCCGGCCATGTTCAGCAGATTGAGCAAACTGAGCTTCGGGGGCGCGGAAAGCCCGTTCTTCAGGTCCTTGTGGCGCTGGCCGCTGATCTGCAGGTCCAGCGTCACCACCAGGGCCGAACACTGCGCGACCTCGGCCCGCTGTATCAGCCGCTGCACGAACTTGCGGTCGCGCATCACATACAGTTGGAACCAGAAGGGATGGCCTCCCGTTCCCTCGGCCACATCCTCGATGGAACAGATGCTGACCGTGGACAGCGTGAACGGCACGCCGAAGGCCTTGGCAGCGCGGGCGGCCAGGATCTCGCCATCGGCGTGCTGCATGCCGGTCAGGCCCGTGGGCGCGATCGCCACCGGCATCGCCACGTCCTGGCCCGCCATGGTCGAGCGCACCGAGCGCCGCGACAGGTCGAGCGCCACGCGCTGGCGCAGCAGAATGCTCTGGAAGTCCGCTGCATTGGCCCGGTAGGTGCTCTCGGTCCAGGAGCCCACGTCCACATAGTCGTAGAACATGCGCGGCACGCGCTTTTTCGCCAGCACACGCAGGTCTTCGACGCAGGTGATGGTCTGCTTCATGCGCCCTCTCCCTCGTCACCGGCCTGGCGATCCTGGTTTTGGGCCTGCCCGGTTTCGTACAGACGGATGATGGAGGCCGAATCGGCCATCGCGGCACCGCCCTCCACATAGCGTGCGAAGAGCCGCGCCGCCTGCTCCACCATGGGCAGATCGCAATCGGCCTCGCGGGCGAAGGCCTGCACCGCATCCATGTCCTTGGCCAGCTGGCGTGCATAGCCTATGGGCGGATCGAAGCGGCGCTCGTGGATGCGCGGATAGACCTTCTGCAGCAGCACGCTGTCCGCAAACCCGCCCTTGAGGCAGGCCGGCAGCCGCGCCGCGTCGATGCCCGAGGCCTCGGCCAGCAAGGCGGCCTCGCTCATGAGCACAAAGCCCACGCCGACAATGGCCTGGTTGATGATCTTAGCCGTCTGGCCGGCGCCGACCGGCCCCATCAGCGTCACCTGGCTGCCCAGCGCATCCAGCACCGGACGCGCCCGCTCGAAATCCTCCGCGCTGCCGCCCGCCATGATGGTGAGCAGGCCATCGCGCGCTGCCTGCGGCCCGCCAGACACCGGCGCATCCATCCAGCCCATGCCGGCATGCTGGAGCGCGTGGGCTGCCAGCTCCCGCGTGGTGCGGGGCGCAATGGTCGAGAAATCGATGACCAGCTTGCCCGCAGCAGTGCCTGCCTGGGCTATGCCCTGCGGCCCCCGCGTGCAGAAGTCGACCGCGGCATCGTCGAGCACGCACATCAGCAATACGTCACACTGCCGGGCCACCTCGGCCGGCGATGCCAGCGGCGTGGCACCCGCAGCCGCCACCGCGGCCAGGCGCTCGGGCTCGCGGTTCCAGACAAAGACCGGGTAGCCGAGGTCGCGCAGGCGCAGCGTCATAGCTTCGCCCATCAGGCCTATGCCGATGAAACCAATACTCGGTAGATTCGGCGGCAGATTCATTGGCAAGCTCATGTCAGATCAGCTTTCTCGCGGTCAGGTTGCGCATCAGCGCGCCGATGCCGAAGGTCCAGGCTGGCAGCTGGTCGCTGAGCCCGACGGGGTTGAACAATCCGCCCAGCCTGGCGCTGTAGATGCAGACCTGGTCATCCACCTGGTGGGTAAAGCCGGCTCCCGGCGCACCACGGTCTTCGGTCGGGGCAAACATGGTTCCACAGAACAGGAAGATGCCGTCGGGGTACTGGTGGTGCCGGCCCATCGCATGCCCCACCAGACTCTCGGGCGAGCGGCTGATGTACCGCATGGAGCTGCTGCCGTGCAGAACGAAACCGTCGGTGCCGGAGACCGTCAGCTGCACCTCGGCGGACGCTACGTCCTCGAGCGTGAAGTGCTGGTCCAGCAGGCGCACGAACGGCCCGATGGCGCAGGAGGCATTGTTGTCCTTGGCCTTACCGAGCAGCAGCGCGCTGCGGCCCTCGAAGTCGCGCAGGTTCACGTCGTTGCCCAGGGTGGCTCCCACGATCTCGCCGCGCGAGTTCACCGCCAGCACGATTTCCGGCTCCGGGTTGTTCCAGTGCGAGGCCGGGTGCAGGCCGACTGCCGTGCAATGCCCTACCGACGACAGCGGCGCCGCCTTGGTGAACACCTCGGCATCGGGCCCTATGCCCACCTCGAGGTACTGCGACCACAGCCCCTGGGCTGACAGCACCTCCTTGAGCCTGCGGGCTTCCTTCGAACCCGGCTGGATCGTCGAAAGGTCTTCTCCGACCACGGCCGTCATCGAAGCCCGTATGGCATGGGCCTTCTCCGGCTCACCCCGCGCCTGCTCCTCGATCACGCGCTCCAGCATGCTGGCCGCAAAGGTTACGCCCGCCGCCTTGACGACCTGCAGGTCGCAGGGCGCCAGCAGATGCGGATATTGCGGATCGCCCCCATGCGCCAGGCTGCTTCTGAGCCACTCCTCCACGGGACCCAGGTCGGTGCCCGCTGCGCCAGTAGCCAGCGCCAGGCGGTCCTCACGCTCCAGCAGTGCCGAGAACGTGGCCACCTGTTCGCTCAGATCTATCAGTCGGCCATTGCGCGCAGCCACGACGCGGGGCCCCGCAATGCTTTTCTCACTGTCCGTCCCGGCCAGCCAGACGCGCCCCACGAGTGCAGCCTGGGCGTGATCCTGTGGAAGGGTCTGGTTCAATACGAATTTTTCCATGCTCATGCTCATCAAGCCGTTACCTTTGCATCGCGAATCACCTGCGTCCATTTCTTCTTTTCACTGGCGATGAAGGCAGTGAATTGCGCGGCCGATCCACCCCCATCTTCTGCGCCGAATGACACCAGTTTTTCTGCCACCGCGGGTACCAGAAGCGCCTCGTTGACATCCTTGTTCATGGCTTGCACCAGCGCATCCGGCAGGCCGCGCGGGCCGGCCAGCCCATACCAGACCTTGGCGTCAAAGCCAGGGAACCCGCTCTCGGCCACCGTGGCGACGTCCGGCTGCGCCTTGGCGCGTGCCAGCCCCGTCTGGGCAATTGCCACCACCTTGCCGCTCTTCACATGGGGAGCGGCCGAAGTCATGGTTTCAAAGCTGTAGTCGATCTGCCCCCCCATCAGATCCGAAATCATGGGTGCGGAGCCTCGATATGGCGTGTGCAGCGCCTTCACGCCAGCGCGCAGCTGGAACATCTCCAGCGCCAGATGCTGGATGGAGCCAGGCCCCGACGATCCGAAGCTCACCGTGCCCGGGTTTTCCTTGCAGCGCTGGATGACGGCGGCCAGGGTCTGCGCCTGCTGCTCCTTGCGGCAGATGAGCAGGCAGGGCGTGGTGCCCACCAGCACGATGGGCGTGAAGTCGCGCTCCGCGACATAGCCGATCTTGGGATACAGGCTGGGAGCAATCGTGTGATTGCTGAAATTGGTCATCAGCAGGGTAGCGCCGTCCGGCGGCTGCTTCGCAACATACTCCGCTGCAATGACGCCCGCAGCACCGGCCTTGTTTTCAACGATCACGGTGCGGTTCCAGCGCAGGCTCAACTGCTGCGAGAGCACGCGGCTCATGACGTCGGTTCCGCCACCTGGCGGAAATCCCACAATGATTCGGATCGGGGTCTTGGGCAACCGCGCTTCGGTCTCGCTTGCCGGCGAGATCCCGTGCATGGCCGTCAAGCCTGCCGCGGCCAGAAAGTGGCGTCGTTGCATATCGTGTCTCCTTGGTTTCCTGCATTGCGCCTGCTTGTTTTGATGAGGTCCGGATGGACTGCAGCAGGCTTTGTTTGCAGAAAGTCTAGGAGCCGTGATCACGCCGAACAACGTGGAATATTTCAAGCGCTCCCCAAGTTTTTCTCATGCATTAGAGCCCGAGTTTTTCTTGTGCAGACGCCCAATTTTTCTCGGTTGAGGCTATGGGCTGCGCTTCCTACACTTTTTCCATGCGATGACGACTTCGCAGCAAGCAACAAAGGTAGCAATCCATGGAAAACACCATCCTCCTCTCCCGCGACGAACAGCAGATCGTCACCCTTACGCTGAACAACCCGCACAAGATGAACGCCATGAACCTGGAAATGTGGCAACGCCTGGGCGACCTGATGCAGGAGCTGGAGGCCGACGACTCGGTGCGCTGCATCGTGGTGCGGGGCTCGGGAGAGCGAGCCTTTTCGGCGGGCGCCGACATCGAGGAGTTTCCCCGCACCCGGCTGAACAAGGCCCAGGCCATGGCCTATGGAAAGGTGACGAACCGGGCCATGAAGGCGGTGTCCGAGAGCCGGCACCCAACCCTGGCCGTCATCCAGGGGGCCTGCGTAGGCGGCGGACTGGAGCTGGCCTCGGTCTGCGACATACGTATCTGCGGCGAGTCCAGCCGCTTCGGCGCTCCGATCAACCGCCTGGGTCTGGTGATGTCCTACGGCGAGCTGGGTGCCCTCGTCGCGCTGGCCGGCCGCGCCGTGGCGCTGGAGATCGTGCTCGAAGGCCGTGTGTTCGACGCAGCGGAAGCCTTGCAAAAAGGCTTGATCAATCGCGTAGTGCCGGACACCGCCGTGCTGGAGGAAGGCTATGCCGCGGCCCGCCGCATCGCTGTGGGCGCACCGCTGGTGGCCCGCTGGCACAAGGGCTTCGTCCACCGCCTGGCCCAGCCCCAGCCGCTGACCGAGGCCGAACAGGAAGTCGCCTACGACTGCTTCGAGACCGAGGACTTCCAGATCGGCTACCGGGCCTTCCTGGCCAAGCAGCGCCCCGGCTTCGTCGGCCGCTGAATCCTTCTTCCCCACCTTTTTCTTCCGACTGCAATGACTCTTCCACTTTCCAGAATCCGCGTCCTCGATGTCAGCCAGATCATGGCCGGCCCCTATTGCTGCATGCTGCTGGGCGACATGGGCGCCGACGTGATCAAGGTCGAAACGCCCGGCGTTGGCGACCAGACCCGCCGCGCCATGGGCTTCAAGCTCAAGGGCGAGGACAGCGGCGGCTTCATCGCGCTCAACCGCAACAAGCGCAGCGTCGAGATCGACCTGAAGAACCCGCAGGGCCTCGAAGCCTTCTACGAACTGGTGCGCAGCGCCGACGTGCTCGTCGAGAACAATCGCCCCGGCGTGGCCGCGCGGCTGAAGATCGACTACCCCACGCTGCAGGCCATCAACCCGCGCCTGGTCTATGCCAGCATCTCGGGCTTCGGCCAGACCGGCCCCTGGGCCATGCGCCCCGGCCTGGACCTGATCGCCCAGGCCAGTTGCGGCCCCATGAGCGTGATGGGCGAGCCCGGCGGCGCGCCCATGAAATCCAGCGTTCCCTTTGCCGACCTGGGCGCCGCCCTGTTTGCCGCCTACGCCATCCTGAGCGCCGTTATCGGCCGCGGGGAGACGGGCCAGGGCCAGTACATCGACGCCTCGCTGTTCGAGACCGCGCTGGGACTGTCGATCTGGGAAAGCGCCGAATTTTGGGGCACGGGCCGCGTGCCCACGCCGCTGGGCAGCGCCAACCGCATGAGCGCGCCCTACCAGGCCGTCAAGGCCGCGGACCGCCACTTCGTCATCGGCGCCGCCAACCCCAAGCTGTGGGCGGCCCTGTGCCAGGTGATAGAGCGCCAGGACCTGCTCGCCGACCCGCGCTTCACCGACAACGTGGAACGCATCAAAAACCGGGCCGTGCTGCTTCCCATTCTGGAAGCTGAATTCGCGCGCCGCCCCGCAGCCGAATGGGTGGACCTGCTGCTCGCTGCCGGCGTGCCTGCCGCGCCCATCCACAACTATGAGGAAGCCCTGGCCTGCGAGCAGTCCGTGGCGCGCGACATGGTGATGGAGATGGAGCACCCCGTCGAAGGCAAGGTCAAGGTGCTGGGCTTTCCGGTCAAGCTGCGGGGCACACCGCAGCAGATCCGCCGTGCGGCCCCCCTTCTCGGCGCGCACACCGAAGAGGTCTTTGCCGAGCTCGGTCTTTCCTCGGAGCGCATCGAGCAGCTGCAAAATGCTGGAGCATTCGGCGCGCAAGGCCAGACCGTCCTGCCCGCATAAGCAGTCAGTTTCCATCGCTCATCCGTGGCCCTTTTCACCATGACCACTGCAAACGCCGAGATTCCGGCATTCATAGACGCTCACCACCATTTCTGGGACTTGGACCACAACCCCTACCCCTGGCTGCAGGGCGAGAACGTCCATGACTTCCGCTACGGCAGCTACGAGGCGCTGCAGCGCAACTACCTGCCGGGCGACTTCGCGGCCGACACCCGGGGCTGCGCGCCGGTGGCCACGGTCCACATCGAAGCGGAGTGGGATCGCGGCACGCCGGTGGATGAAACCCGCTGGCTGGCCACGCTGGCGCGGCGCTACCAGCGGCCCTCGGTCGTGGTGGCTCACACGGATCTGGGTGCCGCAGACGCGAGGCAGGTGCTGGCGGCGCAGGCCGCCTTCGACATGGTGCGCGGCATACGCCACAAACCCGTGGTGGCGGCGCGGATCGGCGACTTCTGCCGCGGCGAACCGGGCTCGATGGACGATATGCGCTGGCGCGACGGATATGCACTGCTGCAGCAGTTCGGCCTGTCGTTCGACCTCCAGGCGCCGTGGTGGCATCTGGAGCAGGCCCAGGAACTGGCGCGCGATTTTCCGGCCACCACGCTGGTTCTCAACCACACCGGCCTGCCCACGGACCGCAGCGTACAAGGATTGGCAGGCTGGAGGAAGGCATTGGAAGCCCTGGCCCAGGCCCCCAATGCCGCCCTGAAGGTTTCTGGCCTGGGCCAGCGCAACACCCCCTGGTCCGCAGAAGCCAATATCCCGGTCATCCGCGAAGCCATCGCCATTTTCGGCGCAGACCGCTGCATGTTCGCCAGCAACTTCCCGGTCGACAGCCTGGTCACCAGCTACCCAGCCATCGTCTCGGCCTTTGCCCAAGCCATTGCGCCTCTGGCGTCTGCACAGCAGCAGGCTCTGTGGGCCGGCAACGCCGCACGCATCTACCGGATCAAGGCCGATAGCCCGGCCTGCGATTAAGACTTCTGGTCCCGGGCCAGCTCCGCCCGCATCCAGTCGACAAAAGACGTGATGCGCGGATCGCCCAGGCGACTTTGCGGAAACACCAGGTAATACGCAAACTCGATGGGCAGGCTGTATTCCGGGAACAGGCGTACCAGCTTTCCGGATGCCAGGTCCTGCTGCACCCAGCTTTTTTTGACCAGCGCCACGCCTTGCCCGTCGATCGCGGCATCGATCACCAGATGGCTGGGCCAGAACGATGGGCCTCGTGTGGCATTGATGTCGTGCACGCCCATGTGTGCCAGCCAGGTGGCCCAGTTCGGATTGCTGACATCGTCGTAGGTGCTGTCATCATGTAACAGCACATGGCGCCTCAGATCCGCAAAATCATGGATGGGATGCGGCCCCTGCTGCAGCGCCGGGCTGCAGACGGCGAACACTTCGACGGGCAGCACCATTTCCGAATACAGGCCGGCATATACGCCACGTCCATAGCGGATCTCCATGTCCACGTCGTCGCGGGAAAAATCCGCCATGAGCTTGGAGGTGGACACCTTCAGGTCCAGATCCGGATGCTCGCTGGCAAACCGGCTCAGACGCGGTATCAGCCACTTGACGGCGAACGTCGGTGGCAGATTGATCTTGAGCAGCGCAGTGCTTTTCTCGCGGTGCAACTGGTAGGTCGCAACTTCCAGCTGCCGGAATGCCTCCTGCACTCCGGGCAGATATGCCTTGCCCGCCGGGGTGAGCGTGAGCGTCTTGGAATCCCGGACAAACAAGGCAATGCCCAGGTTTTCTTCCAGCGACTTGACCTGGTGGCTGACGGCCGAGGGCGTGACGAACAACTCCTCCGCCGCCTTGGTAAAGCTCATATGCCGCGCCGAGACTTCAAAGGCGCGGAGCGGGTTCAATGGGGGAATTTTTCTGGCCATACGCAAAGCGCCATCCATGCAATTAAAAAAGTCGCCATGGACAGCCATGTGCGACTTTGAACTTTAACCGGCGCGGAGGCCGGCTACATGCTTGCGGGCTCAGGCCTGAGCCATCACGCCATTCGTCAGCCGCCAGGTACCCAGCGGGTTGGCGCTTTGCAGCGCCGTGGGCAGCAGTGCATCGGGAATGTCCTGGTAGCACACCGGCCGCAGGAAGCGGTCTATCGCGCTGGCCCCCACCGAGGTGTACATGGCGTTGGAGGTGGCCGGGAACGGGCCGCCGTGCACCATCGCATGGCAGACCTCGACGCCGGTCGGGAAGCCGTTGGCCAGAATGCGGCCGCATTTGCGCTCCAGCACCGGCAACAGCTGGCGTGCGGCGTCATGGTCGCCCCCATCCAGCAGCAGGGTCGCGGTGAGCTGGCCCTCCAGCAGATCGGCCACCTGCAGCAGCTCATCGAGGCTGCGCGCCTTCACGACCACCGACGCCGGTCCGAACATCTCGGCCTGCAGTGCCGGGTTGCTCAGCAGGTGCCGGGCATCGGTTACGTAGAGCGCGGCCTGGGCTGCATTGGGCTGGCCGGCTGCATCCGCGCCGCAGGCCACGCGTTCGACCCCTTCCACGGCTTCCACCTGGGCCCTGCCCTCCTGGTAGGCGGCGTGGATGCCCGACGTCAGCATGGTTTGTGCGGCCTTGGCGCCGAGCGCCTTGCCAGCCGCAGCCACGAAGCGCTGCAGGTCGGGCCCATCGACGGCCACTACCAGGCCGGGGTTGGTGCAGAACTGGCCTGCGCCCATGGTCAGCGAATCGGCAAAGCCCTGGGCCAGGGCCTCGCCGCGTGCGGCCAGCGCCTGGGGCAGCAGGAACACGGGGTTGATGCTGCTCATCTCGGCATAGACGGGAATCGGCTCGTGGCGGTTGTTGGCGATGCGCAGCAGGGCCAGGCCGCCCTGGCGCGAGCCCGTGAAGCCCACGGCCTTGATACCTGGGTGGGCCACGAGCGCCTCGCCGATCTCGCGGCCGGCGCCGATCAGCAGCGAGAACACGCCTTCGGGCATGCCCTGGCTCTGCGCCGCCTTCTGCACGGCCCGGCCGACCAGCTCCGAAGTGCCCAGGTGGGCGCTGTGCGCCTTCACGACCACGGGTGCGCCTGCAGCGAGCGCCGAGGCGGTGTCGCCGCCGGCCACCGAAAAGGCCAGCGGGAAGTTGCTGGCCCCGAATACGGCCACCGGGCCCAGCGGGATCTTGGCCAGCCGCAGGTCAGCCCTCGGCAATGGCTGGCGCCCGGGCTGGGCAGTGTCGATGGTGGCGCGCAGGAAATGCCCATCGCGCACGACCTGGGCAAACAGCCGCAGCTGCCCCACGGTGCGGCCACGCTCGCCGGTCAGGCGGGCCAGCGGCAGACCGCTCTCGGCATGGGCGCGCTCGATGAGTACATCGCCCAGCGCCATGATCTCGTCGGCAATGGCTTCGAGGAAGGCGGCTCGGCGCTCCAGAGGCAGGTTGCGATAGCTGTCGAAGGCACGGGTGGCCAGGCTCACGGCGCGGTCCACGTCCTCGCGGGTGCCCAGGCCGAACTCGGGCTCGGCAATGGCAGCGTTGGCTGCGGGATTGAAGGCGCGCAGGCCTCCGGCCTGGCCGCGCACGGCGGCGTGGCCGATCAGCATTTCTCCGGTGAGTTGCATGGGGGTTGCTCCTGTTGGATTGTCGGGATGGAAGAAAACAGCGAAATTCACTCGTCCAGCGGCTGGCCGCTGCGGTCGCGGGCCATGGCCACTGCCGCAATGGAAACCAGCGCACAGGCGGCGAGGAAAAGAACCACGGGTATATAGCTGCCGCTGAAATAGGCAATCAAAGCGGTCGCGATCAGCGGCATGGGCCCGCCCACCAGCGCTGCCCCGATCTGGTAGCCCAGCGACATGCCGGTGTAGCGGATCGCGGCCGGGAAGGCCTCAGCCAGCAGCGTGCCGATCATGGAGCCGTAACTGGCCCAGATGATGCCCAGGCCCACGCCGATGGCCAGCGCCGCGGCAGGCACGGATTTCTGGTCCAGCAGCCAGAAGTACGGAAAGATCCAGGCCAGGAAGGCCAGGCTGCCGAAGATGAAGACCCTCTTGCGGCCGATCCTGTCCGACAGGTGGCCGAAGAACAGCATGAAGGGGAACGCGATCAATGCGCAGACCAGCACGATGTTGAGGATGGTGGCGCGCGCAAAGCCGTGGTCCATCATGTACGAGATGGTGAAGGTCGCATACAGGAAGAAGGTCGAGGTCTCGATGACCTTGGCCCCGATGGCGATCAGCACTTCGCGCCAATGGTGCTGCAGCGTCTCCTTGAGCGGAATGCGCGGGGCGCTGCGGCTGGCCTGGATCTTCTTGAACGAAGGCGTCTCGCCCACGGCATTGCGGATCCACATGCCGATCAGCACCAGCACGATGGAGCCCACGAAGGGAATGCGCCAGCCCCAGGCCAGGAAGGCATCCTCGCTCATGCTGGCGCTCAGCATCGACGTGATGATGTTGCCCAGGGCCAGGCCCAGCACCGCGCCGGTCTGCGGCACCGCGCCATAGAAGCCCCGCTTGGCGCGCGGCGAGTACTCCACCGCCAGCAGCACGCCGCCGCCCCACTCGCCGCCCAGGGCCAGCCCCTGCAGCAGGCGCAGCAGCGTCAGCAATATGGGCGCGGCCATGCCGATCTGTGCATAGTTGGGCAGCAGGCCCATGAGCACGGTGGACAGGCCCATCATGGACAGCGTCATCGCCAGCGTCTTCTTGCGGCCGACACGGTCGCCGATGTGCGAGAAGATCACGCCTCCCAGCGGCCGTATCAGAAAGGCCAGCGCGAAGGTCGCCAGCGCCAGCATCTGGCTCACCAGCGCGTTGTCGCTGGGGAAGAACTGCTTGGCAAAGATGATGGACGACATGGTTCCGTAGAGGAAGTAGTCGTACCACTCGATGGTGCTGCCGACGGCGCTGCCGAAGAGCGCCCTGCGGCGCTCGGCATCGGGAACCAAGGTTTCCTTGGCGGCCATGGAATCCTGTGCATTGAAAGAGGTGCTGCTCATGTCTCCACCTGCATTTTTCTGTGTTGGGCTATTGGGTCATGCATGCCCCGCAGCGGCCTCATATCGGCGCCCGGGCATGTACGCATGAAGCTCACATCGATTGCCACAGCATCTCGACATAGTCCGCGGCCGAAGCCTCGCGCGGATTGGTGCGATGGCTGTGGTCGGCCAACGCGCCCTGCACGATGCGCTCGAACAGGTCCTCGGTCACACCCAACTCGCCCAGGCCCGTGGGCAACTGCAGGGCGCGGGACTTGGCTACCAGCGCCTCCTCGACCGACACCTCGGCCGGCAGGCCCATGGCCTGCGCCAGGCGGGCGATCTTGTCTTCGCGCACCACGGTTTCCGCGCCGCGGTTGAAGCGGATCACGGCCGGCAGCAGGATGGCATTGAGCGTGCCGTGGTGCAGCCTGGGGTTGATGCCGCCCAGCGAATGGCTGAGGCTGTGCACACAGCCCAGCCCCTTCTGGAAGGCCAGCGCGCCCTGCAGCGAGGCACTCATCATGTTGGTTCGCGCCTCGACATTGGCAGGCTCATGGAAAGCCGTGTCGATGTGGCGCCAGCCGCGCCACAGGCCGTCGAGCGCGATGCCGTCGGCCGGCGGGTTGAAGGCCGGGGCCAGGAAGGTCTCGATGCAGTGCGCGATGGCGTCCATTCCGGTGGCGGCCGTCAGGCCGGCCGGCAGGCCCAGCGTCAGCTCGGGATCGCAGATCGCCACCTTGGGAATC
This sequence comes from Comamonas thiooxydans, assembly GCF_002157685.2. Lineage (NCBI taxonomy): Bacteria > Pseudomonadati > Pseudomonadota > Betaproteobacteria > Burkholderiales > Comamonadaceae > Comamonas > Comamonas thiooxydans. The sequence goes on along the minus strand of NZ_AP026738.1, from coordinate 2,576,283 downwards.
ACATACGGGGAGATGATGCCGACCTTGCGGCCGTCATCCAGGATGATGATGGCGCCGCGCCCTACTTCGCTGCCCGTGCCCGCCGTGGTGGGAATGGCGATGATGGGCAGCGTGGCGGCGGTGATGCGCTGCAGCCCACCCTCGATCAGCGCGAACTGGCGCAGCGGCCCTTCATGGCGCGCAGCCACGGCCACCGCCTTGGCCAGGTCGATGGATGAACCTCCGCCCACGGCGACGATGCCGTCGCAATCGCCGGCCTTCAGCGCCTGGACGCCGGCACGCACAGCCGATTCGGACGGATTGGGCGGCGTTTCGTTGAAAACGGCCGCTGGCTGCTGGCCAAGCACGGACTGGACCTTGTCGACGATGCCAACAGCCTCCACGCCTTTGTCCGTCACGATCAAAGGTTTTGTAATACCCAGCTTGCCGCAGACTTCTTTCAATTCAGCCAGGGTACCGGCGCCGAAACGTACTTCGGTCACATAGTTGATCAATGCCATATAGCCTCTTGTCTCAAACAATTCACAGGAGACGGAGTCTATGAAGACAGCCCACTTCAGAACACTGACAATTTTCGATAGTGATATAACTTTTCATCATCCCAAGCATCAGACTCAGCCTGAACTTCGTGATGGCGAGACTGCCTGCCAAGCCGTTGCGGCCGCTCATTGCCATCGAGGAAAGTGGCGCCCCGCTTGCCGCATCAGACAAGGCAGAACTCGCCCAACCCGGCACCAGCAAGGCCTGGTGCGAGCTGGGGCAGACGTTTCAGCGGGAGCTCTTTGAGCGGACAAACCGAGGGTTAACCCCTAATGAAGCCGGCCAGTGCGTGCTGCGATTTGCACGTCTGATTCAGGCTGATATCAATAACCTGCGGTTTGAGCTGGATGCGATTGCCTGCGGCGCGGGCCGGCGATTGGCCATCGGGCGAAAGCGCTGAAGTGGAACGCGCTGGCCGTGACAGGGTTCTGGTGCTCTATGAACTGGTGCTGCGCAAGGGCGTGTCGAAAAGCCCGGCGCTCACCCTGCTGGCAGGCAGCAGCAACTCGCTTCGACAGCTCCGTCAGCGGCCCTTGCAGTCGCTGTCGAGGCACTGCGGGCCAAGCCCACGGCACGATCCCAGGAGCCGAAGCCCAAGCGCGACGCTGCGACCTCGGCGCGGGTTGAGGGATTGAAGGCGTACAGCCCCGGCCTGGCCGCGCAGCTCGTGGTGAGCGATCGGCATTTCTCCGGAAGCCACATTGGAAAAATCCGGTCTTCCACATGGAAGACCGGAGGCAGGAAAAACCTGGGGCAGCCAGATCGCCACCGCATGGCAGGCAACCTCGCCAGGCCGGCAGGGCTTATTTGGCGGCTCTGACCTTGGCGATTTCAGCCTGCAGTTCACTCACGACGGTGCCGCCGATCTGCGTGGAGTGCTTGGCGATGATGGGCTTGGTCCGCTCCGCCATGCGAGTGCGCTCGGCATCCGAGAAATCATTCGCCTGCATGCCACGCTTCTTCAGCTCGGCCAAGGCCTTCGCGTCGTTCTCACGGCTCAGGCGGCGCTCAAACAGCTTGGCCTCGGTCGCCGCATCGCCGAGCAGCCTCTTTTCGTCCGCGCTCAACTTGTCCCAGCTTTTCTTGCTCATCAACAAGATAAATGGGTTGTATACATGACGCGTCAGGCTGATGTATTTTTGAACATCGTCAAATTTGGAGGATTCAATCAGCGCATTGGGATTTTCCTGCGCATCCACGGCGCGAGTCTCCAGTGCGGAATAGACCTCGGAAAACGCCAGAGGCACGGCATTGGCATTGAAATTATTGAAAACATCCAGCAATACCGAGCTTTGCATGGTACGGATTTTCAGGCCACCCAGGTCTTCCCATTTGACAATCGGGTGTTTGCTGTTGGTCACGTTACGGTAGCCATTTTCCCAATAGCCAAGAGAAACCAGCCCTTTTTCGGGAAGCTTTGCCTCCAGCTTTTTGCCAAATGGTCCGTCAAGCACTGCATCTGCTTCTTCTGGCTTGTTGAAAAGGAAGGGGAAATCGTAAACCCCAAAGTCCTTCACGATTCCGCCCAGTGTTGTGGTCGCGCCCAGAAAGAAATCAAGCGTGCCGCCTTGCAATGCCGATTGGGCCTGCAAGTCATTTCCCAACTGGGCATTCGGATAAACACGAATCTTGATTTTTCCGCCGCTGTTCTTGTTGACGATATCCGAGAATTTCTTGAGGCCGACCACTATCGGGTGATCCGCCGGAACGCTTGCTGCCGCCTTGAGCGTTCGCTCCGAAACCTGGGCCTGTGCCGCAGGCATCAATACCGCCGTGCTCAAAGTGCAGGCAGCAACGATTTTTACAGCCCTGGAAATGGAATACTGCATTTTTGTCTCCTTGAATATCCGATTTATTTGAATCAACCGTAGAACCAGCGTGCAGGACCAGTTACCAGCACCGGGAAGAAAACCATCATGAACATGACTGTCAGCTGAGCCCCCATGAATGGCAGAACCCCGCGGGTGACTTGGTCCATTTTCATTTTTCCCACGCCTGCCACCACATTCAGAACCGTGCCAACGGGCGGAGTGATCAGGCCAATGGAGTTGTTGATGATGAACAGCACCCCGAAGTAAATGGGATCGATGCCGGCCGCTTTCACCACGGGCATCAGCACCGGAGTCAGAATCAGAATCGTAGGCGTCATATCCATGGCCGTGCCCACCACCATGACCAGCATCATGATGGCGATCAGCAGCAAGGTCTTGTTGCCCATGAAGGGCTCAAGCAGCGCGATCATCTGGTCAGGGATTTCGGCCACGGTGATCAGCCACGCGCTGACCATGGCGGCAGCCACCAGCAGCATGATGACGGCCGTGGTTTTGGCCGAGCTCAGAAATGCCTCACACAACTGGCCCCAGCTCATCTCCTTGTAGACCAGCATGGACACCACGAGTGCGTAGACCGCGGCCACCACGGCGGCTTCTGTCGGTGTGAACACGCCCATCTTGAGGCCGACGATCACGATCACCGGCAAAAAGAGTGCCCAGGTCGACTCCCTGAGTGCCGCCAGACGCTCTTCCCAGCTGGCCTTGGGCGGCGTGGAAATGGCCTCCTTCTTGGCAACAAACCACCAGGCGATGGCAATGCTCAGGCCCATCAGCAGCCCGGGAACAATGCCGGCCATGAACAGCTTGCTGATGGAGAGATTGGCCGCAACTCCGAAGATCACAAAGCCAATGGAAGGAGGGATCACCGGTGCGATGATCCCCGCCGAGGCGATCAATCCCCCGGCGCGTGCCGGGTCGTGACCGGCGCGCTTCATCATCGGCAGCAGCAGCGAAGCCAGCGCAGCCGTATCGGCAACCGCCGAGCCCGAAAGCGCCGCCAGCATGCATGCGGCGACGATGGCCACGAAACCCAGACCTCCACGCTTGTGCCCCACCAAGGTCAAGGCCAAATGAACGATGCGGCGCGACAAGCCGCCCACGTTCATGATTTCGCCAGCCAGCATGAAAAATGGAACAGCCAGCAAGGGAAAGCTATCCGCTCCATTGATGACGTTCTGCGCAAGAATCTGCGCATCGAACAAATCCAGATGCCACATCAAGGCAACACCCGAAGCCAGAAGTGCATAGGCGATCGGCAGCCCTATGGCCATGGCAGCCAGCAAAGAGCCAAGGAAAATAAATACCGTCATGGCAGTACCTTCTCAATCTGTCATCGATTGGCGCTGCATGGCGCCTGTTTTTTCTCGTCGAGCTTGGCCTCGTACTGGGTCAGCTCTTCGCTTTCCTGGCTTAGCGAGAAGGAGGCCTCGTCGCCCCTGAGCGCAGCCCAAAGCTGCTTGAGCAAAATGACCATGCTGGCCAGACCAAAGACAAAGCCGGAGCCGTAAAAGATAGCCATGGAAGCACCGGAAACCGGTGCCAGGACATCCATATTGATCAGTATTTGCGACCAGCTGCCCGACATCAAAAGCCAGCTGATATAGAGCATCAACAGTCTGGCAATCACGGCGCAGACACGCCTTCCCATCAAGGGCAGCCTTGAGGTCAGCACATCGGTTCCGAGATGGGCGTTTTCCCGCAGCGCAATAATGGCGCCCAGAAACGTCATCCACAGAAACAACCAGCGCGACATTTCCTCACTGATGCTGATGCCCGAATTGAAGGCATAGCGCAAAACCACGTTGCCAAACACCAGAACCACCATGATTGCCAGACAGATGCCAATCACGATTCCCAGCAAGCGACTCAATCCATTCGTCAAAATCTTCATGGCTTGTCTCCTGTTTTTTAATTACCCGATATATCCCGGGCTTTTTTGCTTTCATTCAATCAATGCCTCAGGCATTGATTGAATGAATGAGGCGACTGCCCTTTATTTGATCGGAGAGAAATCCGCAGGACGCAGCAGCACCGATTCCTGCTTGACGATCATGGGGAAGGCGGTAGGTACAAATTTTTCCAGCCAATCTTGGTCGCGGTACAGTGCAGCGCGGCGCTCGGTTCTATCATCTAGGCTTTCGTAGGCCCAGATATGGATGATCTGATTCAGCTCACCAATCTCCGTATACCACCAGCCGACCAGCTTTGCATATTTGGAGATAACCGGAAGGCCGACTTCTTCAAAATGCTTTAGATATTCTTTGACCGTACCCACTTTCAGGGTGTATGTACGCATTTCGTAATACATCTTTGACTCCTATGGAAAATAAAAATCAGAACGTGCCGTGATAGGCGTTCTCGATGATCTGCTTCACGTCATGGGCGCGGGTGATTCGCGGATTCACCAACACATTGCCGCTGCGCATGGAGTCTTCGATCATTTTCGGCAAGGCATCCAGATTCACGCCCAAATCCTTGGTATTGCTGGGAATGCTGAGCTTGGCATTCAGCTCAATCACGGCCTTGACCACGGTACGCGCGGCATCGATGGCGGAAAGGCCGGAAACGTCCTGACCCATGGCAATGGCAATATCCCGGAACTTCTCGGGGCAGGCTGGGATATTGAAGTCGATGACATAAGGCAGCAGCGCCGCGTTGGCAATGCCGTGGGGAATATTGAAAACGCCGCCAAAGGTGTGCGAGATCGCATGCACATTGCCCAGTTTGGATTGGGCAAACGCCATGCCGGCCAGCAAAGAGCCAAGCAACATGTCTTCACGGGCTTGGACATCAGAGCCCACGACATAGGCCTTGTAGAGGCTTTGCGAGATCAGCTTGATGGCATGCAGCGCCATGCTCTGGCTGATGGGGTTGGCCTGCTTGGACACATAGGACTCGATGGCATGCGTCATGGCATCCATGCCGGTCGCCGCCGTGATTTCCGGGGGCAGCTTCAGGGTCAGCTCCGCGTCCAGGATGGCCAGCTTGGGCAGCAGCAGCGCGCTGACGATCACCGTCTTGAAACGCGTTTGCGTGTTGGTGAATACAGTTGAGGCCGTGCATTCGCTGCCCGTGCCTGCCGTGGTCGGGATGGCGAACAGCGGCAGGGGTGTCGCCTTGAGTTTTTCGTAGCCTTCGTAGTCCAGAATGCCGCCGGGATTGGTGGCCATGGCGGCCACACCCTTGGCAGTGTCGATGGAGCTGCCGCCGCCCAGACCCAGCACGGCGTCGCAGCCGGTCTGCTTGATGAACGCCACCGCCGCATCCAGAACGTCCGTCGTGGGGTTGGGCTCCACCTCGCTGAAGATCTCGTATCCGATTTCTGCGGCTTTCAGCGATTGCAGCACCACATCGACCACCGGAGTTGCCCTGAGGCCCGGATCGGTCACGATCAACAGCTTTGTGATGCCATACGGCTTCAGCAACTTGCCCGTCTCATTGGCCAGGCCGCTACCGCTTTGGATACGTGTCGGAATATAAAAATTAAAGGCACTCATTTGCCGTCCCCTGTTGCTTTGCATTCGAGATGGCGGAGTCTATGAAGCCGGCCAGTTTCGGTACACTGACAGCTTTCCATAGCGATATAACTTTTCCTCATGCGACTCACCACACCCAGCCTGAACTCCGTGATGTCGCGCCTGCATGCCAAGCAGCTGCGGCTGCTCATCGCCATCGAGGAAAGTGGCTCCCTGCTTGGCGCTGCGGACAAGGTCGGCCTCACCCAGCCTGGCGCCAGCAAGGCCTTGCGCGAGCTGGAACAGACGTTTCAGCGGGAGCTCTTCGAGCGCACGAATCGAGGGTTAATCCCTAACGAAGCCGGCAAATGCGTGCTGCGGTTCGCACGCCTGATCCAGGCCGACATCAATAACCTGCGGTTTGAGCTGGATGCGATTGCCAGTGGCGCGGGCGGGCGGCTGGCCATAGGCACCATCATGGGCGCGGTACCGCTGCTCACCGATGCAATCTCCGACCTGCTGCAACAGCAGCCGCGCATGTCGGTGGAAGTAGTCGAGGACACCAGCGAAACCCTGTTGGGCCTGGTGGATCGGGGCCGCCTGGATGCGGCCATCTGCCGCTCCTCGGTGAGCCGCGACCCCGAAATCTACGAGTCGCTGTTCATCAAGGACGAATCGCTGTCGGTGATCGCCAACGTGGGGCACCCGGCCATGGGGGCAAAGTCGGTGGAGCTGACCGAGTTGCAGGACAGTCGCTGGGTGGTCTACCGCGCGCATATGCCCATGCGCCGGCTGCTGGAGCGCGAGTTCCACGAAGCGCAGCTCAACTTCCCGCTGCACCTGGTCGAGACCACATCCATGCTCACCACCCTGTCTCTGCTGAGCCGCAACACCGATCTGGTGGCCCTGGTGTCCGACGACGTGGCGAACTACTTCTGCCGCCACCATCTGGTCGGAGTGCTGCAGTTGCAGCTCAAGTCACGCAGCGAGCCTTATGAGCTGGTGCTGCGCAAGGGCGCCCCACGCAGCCCTACCCTCAGCCTGCTGCTGAAATCCTTGGACAAGGTGCAAGCCACGGGTGTGGTCGAGGACCGTGTCCACGATGTGCCGAAGTGATTTAAAAAAGATAGCTGCTTGCGCTTGCTCATATCGATATTCAGCATGTTTTCCATCTGAAACCCAATACAGACAAGCGCAAGCAGCTTTCAAATTTTCAGCCCCACAAAGATCAGGGCTTGGTCACCTCCAGTTCGGTCAACGGCCCCTGCATGCGGTAAAAGTTCAGATCGGCCGCCGTGAAGAAGGCCTTCGAGTGACCGCCAATGAAGTCGTCGATATGCACGACGGTAGCGCCATTGGCCTCCTGCCAGGAGACGGCGTACACGCCCTCGCTGATCTCCTGCCACTGGCAGGGCGATTCACCGCTGGCACCTGCATAGGGACCGCTGACGATGGCATAGCTGACGGAAGCGCCGTCCGCAGAATAGATGTTGTGCGCCGACAGGCCGTCATAGTCGACACGGAAGCTGCGGCCGGCGAACAGCGGGCGCGAAGTGTTGGTGGAGTTCATGATGGATTCCCAGGGAGAGATGGATGGGCCGCGCCGCTGCTCCTTTTCAGGGAACAGCGGCATTTCATGGCTTCTTAGAGAGGCAGAGGCGCCTCGGCCGACACCAGGCCCTGCTCGCGCAGCGCGGTCCAGAACGCGGCGGGGATGGGCGCCTTGGCCAGCGCCAGGTTCTCGGCAATGCGTTCGGGGCGGCTGGCGCCGGGAATGGCCGCGATCACGGCCGGGTGGGCCAGCGCAAACTGCAGCGCCGCCGCACGGATGTCCACCTGGTAGTCCGCGCTCAACTGGCGCAGGCGGGCCACGCGCGCCAGGATTTCCGGCGGCGCCTTCTGGTACTCGTAGTGATCTCCACCGGCCAGCACGCCGGAGTTGTACGGGCCACCGACCACGATGCCCACGCCGCGCGCAAGGCTCTCGGGCATCAGCTTGCGCAGTGCGTCCGCATGGTCGAGCAGCGTATAGCGGCCCGCCAGCAGAAAGCCGTCGGGATCGGACTGCTCCAGCGCCATTTCGCAAGGCTCGACGCGGTTCACGCCCAGGCCCCAGCCCTTGATCACGCCCTGCTCGCGCAGGCTGATCAAGGTTTTGGCGGCGCCGTCCATGGCGATCTGGAAAACGTCTTTCCACTGCTCGCCGTGGAAGTCCACCGCCGGGTCGTGGATGAAGACATAGTCGATATGGTCCACCTGCAGACGCTTGAGGCTGGCCTCGATGGCGCGCAGCGTGCCGTCGGCCGTGTAGTCATAGACGGCCTTGTTGGCCAGACCGTACTGGAACAGGCCGCTCTTCTCGCCCAGATCACGCGAGCTCGTATCTTCGAGCTCGTCGGTCAGCAGGCGGCCGACCTTGGTACTCAGCACGTATTCATTGCGCGGATGGTGCTTCAGGGCTTCGCCCAGGCGGATTTCGGCCAGGCCCGCACCATACATGGGAGCCGTGTCGAAATAGCGAATGCCTTGCTGCCAGGCCGATTCCACCGTGTCCAGGGCTTCCTGCTCTGGAATGTTGCGGTACATATTGCCCAGCGGTGCCGTGCCAAAGCCCAGTGCCGTGGGCACGGAGATGCGCTTGGAGATGTTTGGGGTATTGCTCATGGTTCAAGCCTCTGCGGATTCAGTTTCCAGCGTGGGGTAATCGGTCAGGCCGCGCTCGCCGCCGCCGAACAGCGTTTCGCGCTCATGCAAGGCCAGCGGCGCACCTATGCGCAGGCGCTCGGGCAGGTCGGGATTGGCCACAAAGGGCCGACCAAAACCGATCAGGTCGGCCCAGCCCTGCTCCACGGCTTCGCTGGCCCGCTCTGCCGTGTAGGCACCGGCATAGATCATGGTGCCGGGGAAGGTTTCACGCAGGCGCTGCTTGAACTCGACCGGCATGTGCGGAGCCTGCTCCCAGTCGGCCTCGGCGATGTGGATGTAGCCCACGCCGATATCGGCCAGCAGCCTGGCGGCGCCCAGGTAGGTGGTTTCGGGGTCAGCGTCCTCGCAGCCGTTGAGCGTGGTCAGCGGCGCCAGGCGGATGCCGACGCGGCCGGCATCGCCCGTACCTTCAACCAGGGCGCGGGTTACTTCACCCAGGAAACGCAGGCGATTTTCCAGCACGCCACCGTATTCGTCGGTGCGGTTGTTGGCGTTGGAGTCGATGAACTGGTTGACCAGATAGCCGTTGGCGGCGTGCAGCTCGACACCGTCAAAGCCGGCTTCCATCGCATTGCGTGCGGCCTGGCGGTAGTCATCGACGATGGCGTGGATCTCGTCAACGCTCAAAGCGCGCGGCATGGAGGCCTGGGCAAAGCCGGGCTTGCCGTCGGCATCGGCCACGAACACATTCACGCCCTGGGCCTGAATGGCCGAAGAAGACACCGGCGACTGGCCATTCAACAAACTGGTATGGCTCAAACGGCCCACATGCCAGAGCTGGGCGAAGATGCGGCCGCCGGCGGCATGCACGGCATCGGTCACCAGTCGCCAGCCAGCGACTTGCTCGGCGGTGTGGATGCCGGGCGTCCAGGCATAGCCCTTGCCCAGCGGCGAAATCCAGGTGCCTTCGCTGATGATGAGGCCGGCGCTGGCGCGCTGCGCGTAGTACTCGGCCATCAACTCGTTGGGCACGTCGCCGGGCTGGCTGGCGCGCGAGCGCGTCATCGGGGGCATCACGATGCGGTTGGGCAGATCGAGGCCGCCCATCGAATAGTTCTTGAACAAGGGATCTTGGATATCAGGCATTGCAAATCTCCTCGGCCGGTGCCGTCACCTTGGCCAACGAATGATGAAAAATGGGCAGCACATGCTCGGCGATCTCATGGAAGGTCTCGTCAAGCGGGCGCTGGTTGCGGCGGAAATGCAGGCCGACATGATCGACACCGGCTGCGCGCAAGGCGTGCAGCTCTTGGATCAAGGCCTTGCGGCCGCCACGCAGGCCGAAACGCCAGCGCTGCAGCGGCTCGTCGGCGTTTTCGGTCAGATCCAGATGGATGAAACTGGCGTAGGGCTTGACGCCCGCCACGGCGCGCCATGCGGCCACGCGGCGTGCATGGTCCTCGGGCGTGCCCGGATAGGCCAGGCAGCCGTCCATGTTTTCAGCCACCCAGTTCGGGGTTTGCTGGGCCAACCCAGCCACCAGCAGCGGCAGCGGCGACTCCATGCGCGGCAGCACATCCAGTCCACCCGGCAAGCGTGCCTGCGCACCTTCGCGCAGCAGTTCCACCTGATCGCGGAAGTTCGCGCCACGGCCCTCGAAGTCGCGCCCGAACAGCGGGTACTCCACCGGACGGTCACCGCTGGCCACGCCCAGCATCAGGCGGTTGCCGCTCAGGCGCTGCACCGTGGCAGCGGACTTGAGCGTGAGCAGCGGCTCGCGGATGGGGAGCACCACGGCGGCCGTGCCCAGCAGGATGTTCTGCGTGATGCCAGCCAGGTAACCGAGATAGGAAAACACCTCGAACACCTGGGCCGCATCGCCGAACGACGGGTCGTACAGCGGTACGTCCCTCACCCACAGGGCGCGAAAACCAAGGCGGTCGGCCAACCGGGCCAGTTCGGCATGGCGGCGCAGGTCCGGCTCGCCGGGCAGGCGGCCAGCCTCGCGCCGCGCCTGGTCGCCCGCAGGCGTCCAGTCGTTATCCAGAGGAGCTTCGATGCCGATGCTGAAGCCACCTTCGGTCAAGCGAGCCAGAGAAGCAGTCATTGCAGGTTCTCCCTTAATCCCAGACAGGAGCCAGGCCGTCAGGGCTGACTTCTCGGCCGTTGCGCTCGAGCGTGGCGATCAGCGCCATGTCTTCCGCATCCAGCTTCAGGTCGCGGGCCAGCAGGTTGCTGGCCAGGTTCTCGCGCTTGGTCGAGGAAGGGATCACCGCATAGCCCAGCTGCAGCGCCCAGGCCAGCGCCACCTGCGCCACCGTGGCGTTGTGCTTGGCGGCAATCTGGATCAGCACCGGGTCCTTGAGCACCTTGCCGTAGGCCAGGGTCATGTAGGAGGTGACCTGAATGCCCTGCTCTTTCAGGAAAGCTGTCAGCTTGCTGCCTTGCAGATAGGGGCTCAGTTCGATCTGGTTGGTAGAGATCTGATCCTTGCCCACGGCAGCGATGGCCTGCCGGGTCAGCTCGATATTGAAGTTGGAGATACCAATCTGGCGGGTCAGCCCCTTGGCCTTGGCATCGGCCAGGGCTTCCATGTACTCGGACAGCTCGACACCATTGCCGGGAGCGGGCCAGTGAATCAGGGTCAGGTCCACGTAGTCGGTGCGCAGCTTCTTCAGGCTGTCCTGCAGGCTGGCCACCAGCTTGTTCTTGCTGTAGTTCTCGACCCAGATCTTGGTGGTCAGAAACAGGTCGCTGCGTGCCACGCCGCTCTCGGCAATCGCCTGGCCGACTTCAGCCTCATTGCCGTAGATCTGGGCGGTATCCACGGCGCGGTAGCCCACGTCCAGGGCATTGCGCACCGAGTCGATCACGACCTGGCCGTTCAAACGGAAGGTGCCGACGCCGAAAGTTGGGATGTTGCTCATGAAGGGACTCCTAGGGGGTTGTGAAAAGGCGGGAATTGCTTTCCCGATGACTGAAGTTTGCGCTTTTCATCTTTGCAAATTAAGCCCTATATCTCACAAATTCTTTTGAATTTAATTCAAATATAAAACCATCGAAGCTGCCTCAAACAAGATCATCAATTCTTTTTTTGATAGCACCCCATGCTTATCCATCAATGCTTTTTTTGCCCAGCTTGATGAAGATAAAAAGCAAAAAGGCCAGTCAACGGACTGGCCTTTGGGTATAGGGGCGTTGCACGCCCCGGGGGAGCAGGAATGGACGTCAGAGCCCGAGCACATTGGCGCCTATGCAGGCGTCAATGGCGCGCTCCAGCTTCTTCTCATGGACGATGAGCGTGATCTCCATCGATCCCGTGCCCACCTCCAGATCCAGCAGATGGCCGCCGTAGGCATTGAAATTGCTGTCGCCAGCCACGCCATGCAGGTGGATGGACGGCTCGCCCTCCTTCCACGCCACCGAGCCGACGATGCTGCCCATCTCCACGTTGGAGAAAGTCTTGGCGTCAAACTCCTTGCGGTCCGCATTCCAGTAGCCAAAAGTCGCATGGGCAAAGCCAAGCGCGGTGACACTGGCAGCGGGAATGCTCTCGGCCTTGGCCAGCTTTGTCAGCTCTGCGAAGGCGTTGTCGCCCATACGCAGAACCATCAGATAGCCAGTGGGCGTCTTGATATAGCGAGGGACTTCCATATGCGCCGCTGCTGGTGCTCAGCCCTTGACCACGGCATCGGCCGCGGCGCGGGCGATCTGGGCATCCTGGTCGGGCGAGCCGCCCGAGACACCGATGGTGCCAATAAGCTGGCCACCCTGGCCGAAGACCGGCACGCCGCCACCAAAGACGACCAGGCCGCCATTGGTGCGCTCGAGCCCATGGGCCGGACTGCCGGGTTTGCACCATTCGCCCACCTCCTCCGTGGCTGTGCCAAACAGGGCCGAGGTCTTGGCCTTGTTCAGGGCCACGTCGATGGAGCCAAGGAAAGCGCCGTCCATGCGGCCAAAGGCCTTCAGGTGTGCGCCGGCATCCAGTACGGCGATGTTCACGGCAATGCCGAGTTGCCCGGCTGCCTGGCGCGCTGCAGCAACGGCTGCCTCGGCCTGTTGGAGCGAAATATTCATAGCATGATCCTTGGTAGAGAAATATGGCGCGGCCACGCCGCGCCATGGCTGCTGCTTAGTCCCAGATAGGAGCCAGGCCGTCAGGGCTGACTTCACGGCCGTTGCGCTCCAGCGCAGCGATCAGCGCCATGTCTTCCGCATCCAACTTCAGGTCACGGGCCAGCAGGTTGCTGGCCAGGTTCTCGCGCTTGGTCGAGGACGGAATCACCGCATAGCCCAGCTGCAGCGCCCAGGCCAGGGCCACCTGCGCCACCGTGGCGTTGTGCTTGGCGGCAATCTGGATCAGCACCGGGTCCTTGAGCACCTTGCCGTAGGCCAGGGTCATATAGGAAGTGACCTGAATGCCCTGCTCCTTCAAAAAGGCGGTCAGCTTGTGGCCCTGCAGATAGGGGCTCAACTCGATCTGGTTGGTGGCGATCTGATCCTTGCCCACGGCAGCGATGGCCTGCCGGGTCAGTTCGATGTTGAAGTTGGAGATACCGATCTGGCGGGTCAGCCCCTTGGCTTTGGCATCGGCCAGGGCTTCCATGTACTCGGACAGCTCCACGCCATTGCCGGGAGCGGGCCAGTGGATCAGGGTCAGGTCTACGTAATCAGTGCGCAGCTTCTTCAGGCTGTCCTGCAGGCTGGCCACCAGCTTGTTCTTGCTGTAGTTCTCGACCCAGATCTTGGTGGTCAGGAACAGGTCGCTGCGTGCCACGCCGCTCTCGGCAATCGCCTGGCCGACTTCAGCCTCATTGCCGTAGATCTGGGCGGTATCCACGGCGCGGTAGCCCACGTCCAGGGCATTGCGCACCGAGTCGATCACGACCTGGCCGTTCAAACGGAAGGTGCCGACGCCGAAAGTTGGGATGTTGCTCATGAAGGGACTCCTGGGTTGATGTGAAAAGCGGGAATTGCTTTCCCGATGACTGAAGTTTGCGCGTTTTATCTTTGCAGATTAAGAGCTGTATTTCTCAAATTCTTTTGAAATGAAATCAAATATCCACACCTGGAAATCTGCGGCATTCAAAAGTAACTTTGATAGCTATCACCGCTTTACCATCAATGATTTCAGGCCATTGGATACATGCAAAACAAAAAAGCCAGTCCTATGGACTGGCCTTTTTACAGCTTGCTTTTGATAGCTCCCGCTCAGGCGCCCTGCACCGCGCTTTGGCGGCGGCTGCTGCCCAGCCAGACCAAGCCCAGGCCACCCGCAGCCAAAGCAGCGCCAGCCAGCGGAACGGCCGCATAGCCCAGGCCCTGGCCGATGACGGCACCACCCAGCGCTGCGCCCACCGCATTGCCCAGGTTGAAGGCACCGACGTTGACCGATGAGGCCAGGCCGGGAGCCTGGGCCGCAGCCTGCATGACACGCATCTGTACCGGAGGCACGATGCCGAAGGCTGCTGCGCCCCAGACCACCAGGCCGATGGCCGCGCCAACTTGCGTGGTCATCACAAAAGGCAGTACGGCCATCACCACAGCCAGCGCACCGAGGATGAGCTTGGTGGCGCCATCCAGCGACCAATCGGCCAGCTTGCCACCAATGCTGTTGCCCAGCGTGAAGCCTATGCCGATCAGCACCAGGGCGAAAGCCACGAAGCCTGGGCTGGCATGGGTAATCTCGGCCAGCACCGGAGCCACATAGGTATAGAGCGTGAACATGGCGCCGGCACCCAGCACCGTGGTGCCCATGGCCAACAGCACTTCCGGGCGGGTCAACACCTTCAGTTCACGGCGCACGTCGGGGCGCGCTCCAGGCTCACCCTTGGGCAGCGCCAGCCACAGCGCGGCGATGGTGATAAGGCCCAGCACGGCCGTGCCACCGAAGGCCACGCGCCAGCCCACCTGCTGGCCAATCCAGGTAGCGGCAGGCACGCCACCGATATTGGCGATGGTCAGGCCCATGAACATCATGGCGATGGCGCTGGCCTGCTTGTCCTTGGGCACCACGCTGGCGGCCACTACGGCACCAATGCCGAAGAAGGCGCCGTGGTTCAGGCTGGTGATCAGGCGCGACAGCAACAGTGTCGTGTAGCTCGGCGCAAACGCCGACAGCAGATTGCCGACAGTGAAAAGAACCATCAACCCCATCAGCGCCGCGCGCTTTCCGAAGCGGCTGAACAGCAAAGTCATGATCGGCGCCCCGACCATCACGCCGATGGCATAGGCCGAGACCAGCATGCCCGCCGTGGGAATGCTGACCTGCACGCCATCGGCAATGACGGGCAATAGACCCATGGGGGTGAATTCGGTGGTGCCGATGGCAAACGCGCCAACGGCCAGGGCAAGCAAAGCAGCCGAGGATTTCATGGCAGTCTCTCCTGGAAGAAATAGTGAACGCTAAAGATGAATACGGTGTGAAACAGGTCCGGGACTCAAGCTTCTGCCAGCTTGAGCTGCACAGCCGCGCGGCGATCGAGACGGCCGGACAGCATGGTCAGGCCCAGGGCTCCCAGCGTCACCAGCGCCGCAACCCAGGGGGTATGCGCCAGACCCCAATGGCTGACGACCTGGGCGCCGGCCCAGGAGCCGCCGGCCACGCCCAGATTGAAGGCAGAGATATTGAAGCCCGTGGCCACATCGGTGGCATCAGGCGCGACTTCCTCGGCCAGGCGCACCACATAGACCTGCAGGCCGGGCACATTGCCAAAGGCCACGGCACCCCAAGCCAACACGGTCAACAGCATCAGCGGCTTGCTGGGGGCGGTGAAGGTCAACACCAGCAGCACGGCGGCCAGCAGCGCAAAAATGAGCTTGAGCGCCACTACCGGGCCCTTGCGGTCGGCCAGACGGCCGCCCCAGAAATTACCGACAGCCACCGAAACACCATAGGCCAACAGCACCAGGCTCACCATATTGGGGCTGAAGCCGGTGATGTCTTCCAGAATCGGGGCCAGGAAGGTGAAGGCGATCAGCGAGCCGCCATAGCCCACGGCCGTCATGGCATAGACCAGCAGCAGGCGCGGCTTCAACAGCACGCGCAACTGGCGGCTCAGCGGTGCCGGCTTGGTATGTGCAATATTGCGCGGCACCAAGGCCAGCGCACCAATCATGGCCACCAGGCCAAAGACGGCCACTACCAGGAAAGTAGTGCGCCAGCCAAAGTGCTGGCCGATGAAGGTGCCCAGAGGAATACCGGTGACGAAAGCCACAGTCATGCCACTGAACATGGTCGCGATCGCGCTGCCGCCCTTCTCACGTGGCACCAGGCTGGTCGCAACGATGGTTCCTACCGAGAAGAACACACCATGGGCCAGACCGGTCAGCAGACGGGCCACGATCAGCGTGCCATAGCCGGGAGCCAGCCAGGCCACCAGGTTGCCCACGGTGAACAAGGCCATGAGGCCGACCAGCAACAGCTTGCGCGGCACGCGGCCGGTCAGCGCCGTCAGAATGGGCGCGCCAACGGCCACGCCCAGCGCGTACAGGCTAACCAGCAGGCCGGCCGACGGCAGGGAAACGCTGAGGTCGGTAGCGATGGTCGGAATCAATCCGACGATGACGAATTCGGTGGTCCCTATGGCAAAAGCCGCCAGGGTCAGGGCAAGCAGGGCGAGAGGCATGGCTGCAATCCGGTGATATTTTTCAATGGAATGCAGTGTCCTCGGTTTATATTTGCAGATTAAGCCCTATATCAAACAAATTCTCTTGAATTAAATTCAACAATGAAGACCACCCTCGATGAATTGCAAGCCTTTGTAGCGGTCGTGGACACGGGCTCCATCACTGCCGCTTCAGAGCTGCTGGGCCTCACCATCTCGGCCACCAGCCGGACGCTGGGGAGACTGGAAGAAAAGCTTCAAACCACGCTGCTGCGCCGCACCACGCGCAGGCTTGAGCTGACCGAGGAAGGCTCCAGCTTTTTGCACAGCGCCCGCGCCATCATCGCCTCCGTCGACGAAGCCGAGGAGCAGATGGCCGCGCGGCGTATGCGCCCGGCCGGTCGGCTGCGCGTCGATGCAGCCACGCCCTTCATGCTGCATGTGCTGGTGCCGCTGATAGCGGGCTTTCGCGAGCGCTATCCCGAGGTGGAGTTGGAGCTCAATTCCAACGAAGGCATCATCGACCTGATCGAAAAACGCACCGATGTAGCCTTTCGCATCGGCGTGCTCAAGGACTCCACCCTGCACGCCCGTCCCGTCGGCACCAGTCAGGTCCGTGTTCTGGCCAGCCCCGCCTACCTCAAGCGCCACAGCGCGCCAAGCGACACGGAGCAGCTGGCCAGGCATTCGCTGCTGGGCTTCACCCAGCCCGAATCGCTCAACGACTGGCCACTGCGCGACGCAGCTGGCAACATTGTGCGCATTCAGCCGACGATTGCCTCCTCCAGCGGCGAGACCCTGCGCCACATGGCCTTGGCAGGCCTTGGCCTTGTCTGCCTGTCGGACTTCATGACGCGCGAAGACCGCAAGAGCGGCAAGCTGGTTCAGTTGTTCCCAGAGCAGACACTGGACGTACGCCAGTCCATCAACGCGGTCTACTACCGCAACACCGCGCTGGCGGCACGCATCACCTGCTTTGTGGACCATGTGATGGAGACCCTTGGTAGGCGACCATTCGCGGATTGACCTTCACGAAGTGACCTGCCTCCTTGTGCCTCAGTGGTAAAGGCATCTCCCACGGATTACGTCCCATGATGGTCTCTCATCGAGTTGAGGGCCACACAGGATGTGCTCTCTAGAGGGCGGGTTTCAACTCGCTTGAGCGACTAGCGACGATCGGCTTCCTCAGCCTTATGGCTGTCAGCGTCTTGCCGTAGCCATGAATTCATCATCTCGGCCATGAGCAGACTCCCATAGTGCACCTCCGAACTACAGCTGCAGGCTGTCTGAAGTCACTCGACTCAAAGATGCCAATGACAGCTAATGCCCAAAGCAGTCATTGGACTATCGCTAGTTTCGAGTGACCGCTTTTACCTGGGGCGAATTGGTGCCATTGACCCTAAGCAGAATTTCGGATGCACGTTAACAACGACTGAAATGCAGCGATGGCCGCTGTCCGTAGCCGCTCGCAACCTGTCGGACACCGCTCCATAACGGCCATCCGAGCATTGACGCCCGCAACTGCCCTGCCGTCCGGCTGTTACTCACCCCAGCGCAAACATCACGATGTCATTGCGCTCCCATGTACTTCATTGCTCGCGCTGACCAGGGTTTTGAGGAACTCTTCGACCAACCTGCACCGCTGTGCCGGCTGTGCGTCACAAGTTATCGACATAGGGTGGCCGTAGTCCCTGTAATGCAACAACACCATGCACCTAGAGACATGCCTAGTTATAAGATACATAATTAGTGAATCTTATGTGCAGTATCGACAGCGAAAGGAGTTGCGCAATGAGGATTCATGAGCTTTGCACTGAAGAGGAAGTCGTCAGCTTGGTGCACTCCTTCTATGCGCGAATACGCCAGGACGAGGTGCTCGGCCCCATCTTCGATGCGCGTATAGCGGACTGGGACCATCATCTGACCAAGCTGGTGGATTTCTGGTCGGCCATTTTGCGACGCACAGCACGCTTTTCAGGGGCTCCTATGCCCAAGCATGCTGCGCTACCCGGTCTAAGCCTAGAGCTGTTTGAGCGCTGGCTGGGCCTGTTCGAGGTCACGCTGGCCGAGCAACCCAACCGCGCAATGGCCAATCAAGCGTGGCAGGCGGCGCGCCGTATTGCACAGAGCCTGTGGTCGGGCTACCAGATGAGCCGTGATCCCAAGGCACTACCGGCGGTGGTGAGCCATGTCTGAGCTGCTGCAGATCGAGGAGCCGATGAGGTCTGTGCCCCAACCCAAGGCTCCTGCACCCCAGTGGAAAGCCTTATTGGAGCTTGGCTTCAGGCCCTTGTACATGGCCGGTTGTCTGTGGGCTGCGGTGTCGGTCGCGCTGTGGGTGTTCGCGCCACAGTGGCTTGCGGGGCGTTTGGGTGGCGTGCTGTGGCATGCGCACGAGATGTTGTGGGCCTTTGTGGCGACGATTGCCGTGGGCTTTCTGCTCACTGCGGCGAGTAACTGGACTGGAAGCAACCCTATTCAGGGCCGGGCGCTGGGCGGGTTGTGCGTGCTGTGGCTGCTGGCGCGCGTGGGTTTCTTGGTGGTGGGTGATACAGCTTTTGCTTTTGCCGTAGTGTGTGAACTGCTGTTTTTCGTCGTCGCTGCCGTAGTTCTGGGTCGGGTGATCTATACAGCACGCAGCCGACGCAATTACGGCCTGCCGCTGCTGGTGTCAGGTCTGGGTGTGGCCGATGCACTCTTTCTGCGCTCGGTATGGCAAGGCAGCGACTACGCAACGCTGATGCATTACCTTTATACAGGGCTGCTGTGCATGGCTGTGATTGCACTACTGGTGGCGCGGCGCGTTATTCCATTCTTCGCTATGCGGGCGGTGACGGATCTGCAGATTCCCATGCATACGGCCAGCGGGCAATGGCAACTCTGGGCTGGCGTGCTTGGCATTGTCTGTTTGTTGCTGGGATGGGGGCCGGGTATGGTGACCGCGTTGGCTGTCACGGGACTAATCACCCTATGGCAGGTGTTGGCCTGGAAACCCTGGGCTGTGCGTCAGGTGCCGTTGCTGTGGATTCTGTACCTGGGTCATGCGGCCTTGGGCACGGGCCTGCTGGTGGCAGCGCTGCAGGCGAGCAACTGGGTACTGCGCCTGGCCTGGCCGGTCCATGTGATCGGCGTGGCCGGCTTTGCGGTGCTGATAATCGGCATGGTGACACGTACGGCTTTGGGCCATCTGGGGCGACCATTGCGCGCCGATGGGAGCATCGTGGTCATGTATGTGCTGGTGCTTGCCGCCGCTTTGTTGCGCCTGCTGGCACTTCTGCCTGCGGGGCTCCCTCAAGTCGCGCTGCATGCCTCGGCGCTTGCATGGGGGCTGGCCTTTGCTTTGTACCTGTGGCGATTTGTGCCCTTGCTGATTCGGCCGCGCCTGCCACCAGCTGGACTCTCAGCGGCTCAGCCCTCAGGACAGGTCGCCAGCAAGTCCAGAGAATCTGTTTGAACGAGATCACTCAATGCGTCTAACCCTGATGACCGACTATGCGCTGCGGCTGCTCATGCATGTAGCCCAGCGACCAGATCGCCTGTGCACGATTTCCGAGGTTGCGCAGGCTTATAGCATTTCCGAGGCAAATCTGATGAAAGTGACGCATCAACTGGCCCTGCAGGGTTGGATAGAGACGGTACGTGGCAAGGGAGGCGGCATGCGCCTCGCCCGTGAACCTAAGCAGATCCATATCGGTACAGTGATACGTGGACTAGAGTCCGACTTCACGCTGGTGGAATGCTTTGGCAACGACAACCGGTGCACGCTGACCGGCGACTGCCGCCTTGCTGGCATGTTGCAAGGAGCTTTGCACAGCTTCATGGCGCATCTAGATGGCTTCACTCTTGCGGACCTGATACCGCCAACGTCTGTCAGCGCAGTGCCGTTGATTCCTGCCATACGACTGTCAAGAAAGGAGGCCCAGACATGAGCTATGGCCTGCTGATCACACTGCACCTGCTGGCCGCCGTGGCGTTTGCAGGCACAGTGTTCTTCGAAGTCGTGCTGCTGGCCAACGTGCACAGCCGAGTGCCGAAGCAGCACATGCTCCCCGTGGAGCAGGCGCTGGGAACACGCGCCACCGCCGTCATTCCCTGGGTGTTGCTAGTGCTGTATTCTGCGGGAGCAGGCTTGGCCTGGCAGCACCGATCGGTACTGGCACACCCATTGGCCAGCAGTACAGGCATGCTGATGGTGCTCAAGATTGCGCTGGCGCTTAGCGTGCTTGCGCACTTCGCCAGCGCCATGTGGTGGCGCCGCCAAGGACAACTTAATGGGCGACGCTCGCACCGATTGCATCTGAGCGTGTTCTGCCACGTGCTGGTCATTGTCTTGCTGGCCAAGGCCATGTTCTATCTGCACTGGTAAGAGACTAGCGAGGTATGCCAAGCGGCTGCATCCAAATACGTCATGGCAGACTTTCCCCTTGATCAGGGTGAGTCTGCCAATTCAATATCCAAAGAACTCCTCACTACGCACATCGTCCTCATCAATGCCGGCTGATAACAGCAACTGCTGCATTGCCGCCACCATGGAAGGTGGGCCAGCAACATAAAAGATCGGATTAGCCAAGCCCTCAATGGCCTGCTGGAGCCACTCTCTATCGATCGTTTGTGTATCACCACTCCAATCCACGGCTGAGTGCGCCATATCCGTCATGGTGGCCTTGAGCCGGAATTTTGGATTCTTCTTTTCGAGAGCTTGAAGTTCAGAGAGAAACGCCGAATCTTCTGGACGACGATTGGAATACAGCAGAAGCAAATCCTGCTGTGACTGCTGCATTGCAGCGTTTCGAAGCATGCTCATGAACGGCGTCACGCCAATCCCACCGGCGATGAGCACACCCGCTCGCGCCGTGTTTTTGTGCAAGGTAAGCGAACCAAATGGTCCATCGATATCCAACTCAGCACCTACGGGTAGAGCTCCCAAAGCGCGTTTGTAAACACTGTCCCTCATCCGCGTGGCAAACACTAGTTCACTCTCGTGTGGCGCGCTGACAATGGAGAACGCGTGACATCGCTCCTCGTTGCTCTCCCCAGGGACCGCGCCTGGCAGCTGGATTTCAAACGCCTGTCCAGGGCGGAAATCAAACCCCGCCGGTTTGGCGAGATGGAATGCCATCGTACCCTGTGCAACCTCTTCGCGTTCGAGGATTTTGCTGTGCTCTATGCCCATGATTCACTCCTTAGCAATCAATGGATCTACACATTGGATGTGTCCAATGGAGCAAATATTCCCGTCAATCGATACCCACCGTAAGAAACGGGTCGAATTGGGCGTTCTCATTGAACCGACCACCTCAGCCTGTTATGGCAGCGTTCGAAAAGCGCTACGCCGAGTGCTGGGCATCGAGAAAGTCATCTGGTTGCCAGGAATTGCGGGTCAAGACATCACCGATGGCCATACCGACTTTTATGCCCGCTTCTGCGCGCCCGGTGTGGTGGTGGCCGGTTTCGAGGGCGATTCGTCCTCGCCTGAGCATGCGGTCACACGTCGCCATCTCGACATCCTGCGCAAAGCCACGGATGTGCGTGGTCTTCCATTAAAGGTTGTGACCATGCCAGGGCCTGACCATGTTCGGCCGCAGTATGAGAACAAGGACTTTGCTGCAGGCTATATCAACTTTTATGTATGCAATGGCGCGGTGCTATGCCCTGAGTTTGGTCATGTGCAAGCCGATCGCAACACGAAAGCGATCCTGCGTGAGCAATTTCCCGGACGCGACATCGTGCAACTCAACATTGACGCAATCGCAGCTGGCGGTGGAGGTATCCACTGCACCACACAGCAGCAGCCGGCCTGAAATGATCAATGGGCCTGTCCAGAATGAGAGGTTTCATAAGACAGTGCCTTTGAAAGCCTTGTCACGGGCGGTGATCTCGTAGCCACTTCGTATTCATCTTGCAACCACGCGGCATACAGGATGGTGAAGTCGATAGCGGATGCCTGAATCAGATCTGCCGAATTGCGGTACGGCGGCAGATACGCGCCAATCTCATCGTGCCTCCACCCAAGCAGGCCCTGTTTTTGCTCAATTGCTGCCGTTGAGCTATCCGACCGCTTTTGCCCGTCTTGCTGTCCGGCCTCCCAAGGTCTCGCTGTCTCCAGTACCGCAAGCAGAAATCTGCGGGACTGCCTATATCGAAAGACTCATGGCAGCTTTCAGGCGCGACAGTGCCGTAGTGTTTCGGCCATATTCGGCATGCCAGGGATGGGGCGGCAGCCAGAAGGCATTTCAGCCTCCTGCACTGTCGCGGACAAACCTTTAGGCTTCAGTCCCGGTCGCTCTACAGAATCAGGCGCTCTTGAGGCGGAAGACGCTGACCATCTGCGACAAGTCGCTGGTCTGCTGCTGCATGGATTGCGCAGCAGCGGTGGACTCTTCCACAAGGGCGGCATTCTGCTGGGTCACCAGATCCATCTCGGCCACCGCGCGGTTGATCTGCTCGATGCCGCTGGTCTGCTCATGGCTGGCGGCGGTGATCTCACCCATGATGTCCGTCACACGCTGCACACTGCTGACGATTTCATCCATGGTCTGACCGGCCTGGCTGACCTGCGCACTGCCCTCCTCCACCTTGGTGACCGAGGCCTGAATCAGCTGCTTGATTTCCTTGGCCGCTTCAGCGCTGCGACCGGCCAGAGAGCGCACCTCCGATGCCACGACGGCAAAGCCGCGGCCTTGTTCGCCGGCACGGGCTGCTTCCACGGCGGCGTTCAACGCCAGGATATTGGTCTGGAAAGCAATGCTGTCGATCACGCCGATGATGTCGGAAATCTTGCGCGAAGACTGACTAATGGCACCCATGGTCTCCACCACTTGCGACACCACCATGCCTCCCTTGACAGCCACATCGGAGGCCGACAGCGCCAGCTGATTGGCCTGACTGGCGTTATCGGCGTTTTGCTTGACCGTGGAAGTGAGCTGCTCCATGGAGGCAGCGGTCTGCTGCAGGGAACTGGCCTGCTCTTCCGTGCGCGCAGACAGGTCATGGTTGCCCGCTGCAATCTGGCCCGACGCTGTGGCAATGCTGTCCGTGCCCTGACGCACCTGTCCCACCAGCCTATCCAGGCTGGAATTCATATCGTGCAAGGCCTGCATGAGCTGCCCGGTTTCATCGCTGCTGTTCACATGGATCTTGGCCGTCAGATCACCATCGGCCACGCGGCGAGCCACGCCGACCGCATGCTTGAGCGGAGCGGTGATGCCTTGCGTAAGACGCCAGGCGCTGACAGAGCCGATGGCCAGAGCCAGCAAGGCCAGAACCAGGAAGTACGTCCTACTGCTGCTCTCGATCTGCTCCACCTCTGCCGCCTTGGCATCCAAGCTGGCGCGCTGCAGGTTCAGCAACTCGCCGAGCAGCTTCAGATAACCCTGGGCGGCCGGCACATAGCTGTTGATCAGCGTGGACTCCGCCTCTTCGGCCATGCCATCGGCCTTGAGCTGACTGACCTTGTCGCGGCTGGCGAGATAGGTCTTGCGCACCTGCATGATCTTGTCCAGGATCTCGCGCTCCGCAGGCTGGGTGATCAGGGGTTCGATCTGCTTGAGCACATTGGCCGTGCTCTTGGTAGTGGCAGCCGCATCCGCAGCCAGAAACTGCACCAGACTTGCGTCGCTGCTCTTGGCGATGGCCGTGGTGCGTGCCACCGCCACGCTGACATTGCTGTTCCAGTCGCTGATCAGGCGTTCCTTGGTCAGCGGCTCCTGCATCATCTGCTGCGTGGCCTTGCCCACCGAGTTCAGCTGCCAGATGCCGATAACCGTGATCACCACGGCAAATGCCAACACCACTGCGAACCCCAGGCCCAGTCGGGCACCAATGTTCAGCTTGGTCAATCTCATCGCTTTCATCCATTCCATAGAAAAGTAAATAGCCGGCAAAGCGGCCACTCCGATACATGAAATGGGGCCGATCCGGCAAAGCCGCTTGCTGCGTCACTCGCCTAGCGCAAATCGCAACACAATGTAATTAGTATTATCAAGGGATTACGTCGCTGGATTGAGCTAGCAGGCCAACGACTCAAGAGGCTTTGTAGAAATGCCTTCGGCGGCTCAACTCCTCGCATCTGCAAATAGCAAGACCATTGCTTTCGAGCAGACCACTGTTAGAAATCTCGTCACATAGATGAACAGCGGCCACGCCCCGGGAAGGCCTCAGCGTCATTGCATCCTGAAAAGTGCGGGCCTCTTTTGCAAACGCAAAAAGGCCTGCGCCGCGAAATCGCGCAGGCCTTCTACCTCAAGCCCGATCAACTGGCCAATGTGATGGTCACGCTGGTGTCGCCATAGCTCGCAGTGGACTTTGCGAAACCATCCACCACCACACTGGTGAACTTGTTGTGCACGCCTTTGGCGGTCAACACGACAATCCTGTCACCCGCCTTGGGTGTGTAACCGCTGATGAAGCTCACGTTCAAAGCACCTGCCAGTGCAGCATGGTCGGTCACCGCCAACGTACCGGCAGTGCTGCTGGAAAGCGCCAAGTTCAACTCCCCCGACTTCTGGGTGTAAGAGCCTCTCACCTGGAGCTGGTTGCCGTTGGTTGCCAAAGTACCGCCATCGACGTATACCGCGCCGATGCCTATCGCGGTGGAAGAGTCCGCACGCAAGGTGCCCGCGGAAACCACGGTGCCGCCGCTATATGTATTCGCGCCTGTCAATGCCAGAGTGCCGCTTCCACGCTTGGTCAGCTTGCCCGCGCCGCTGATGTCGTTGCGCCAACGGTCAAAAGTGCAGAAGCCCGAAGCACAGAAGCCTTCGATGCTGTCGTTCATGGTGACGGTCACATCTGCCTCCAGTCTGCCGTAGCCGCTGGCCGCATCGAACAGGTTCAGTCGCCCAAAGCCTTCTTCATCGTCAAGCACTGGGTAGCCGGAATCGATGGCCGTGGTTTTGAGCACGGCTCGCCGCTGGTCTGCCGTCAGATAGGGAAAGCGGGTCTCCAGCAGGGTTTCCATTCCTTTGGGTACAACGGCAGGCTTGCCAGCCTTGGCCTTGTCTTGTGCAAAACCGAATGTCAGCCGCCTGAGATATTCCGCCTTGGTGATCGCGAAATCCGCAAAGCGGTCTTCGCCGGGCTTGGCCGAGTGCGCAACGTTCCAAAGCTCCACGCCGGTATTCACGCCCAGTCTGCTTCGCAACTGCGCTTGTGCTTGCTGAAACACGAGCTGACGCTGTGCTTCGGTATAGCTCAGACCTCGATCGCCAGCGCCCTTCAGAAAAGGCATCCATACGGACGAACCCAGCATGCGCCCGCCCATGACGCCCAGCGCCGAATGCATGCCGGCACGAATGCGGTTTTCACCGGCCTCAAGCCCGCGCGCCAGGGCTTCATGGAAACGCTGCGGCGCCATATAGGCAATAGCCATTGAATAGCGCACGAATTCGGCGGTATGGCCGCTGGGGAAGTCGGAGTCCTGCTGTGCCTTGACCTGCGCAGCAGCTGCATCATCACCTGCTGCGCGACGCGACATCAGTTCTGGCAGCACTTTGACGACCGGCAGGCTGCTGTCGGCAGCCGACCAGCGATACGGACGGGCGAATTTGTAAAAACCTTTGGGCCCGTTGTCCGAAGCAATATTGCCGACCGTGGCATTGTCAACGAACTGAAGCACCGCGCCGAACTCGGGGTTGGTCTGGATATTGGTATCGCCCCAGCCAGCGCTGGGATTCTTTGCAAGATCATCCCAAGCCTGGCCCAGCGGCCCCAGCGAGCCTCCCATGACCGTGCGCGTGACCTTGTTGCCGGTGTCGTCGAGCTTGATGTCCTCCTTCTGCGCATCGGTGTAAATCGTCTGTGTGGTCAGCTTGGACGAGTACGCCATATTCTGCAGAAATAGCTCGTTCTTCTTGATCGTTCCCGTGGTCCCTGCGGCCGGCGCCTGGCCTGGCGTGCTATCAGTGTTGTCTGCTGTAAGCACATGCCAGACACCGTTCCATGTAGTCAGAGCGAAAGCCTCACATCCCTGCTTTCCGGCGACGTTGGTATCCGGTGTGGTCGCGCCAGGCGCGAAGATTCCAGCGAAATCGGATTTCTTGAAACCGTTCATCTTCCGCTCGGAAGGCTCCCAGATATCGAGGAAGCCCGAGAGAATGCGCAGCGTGCTGTTGGTGGTGTGATCGGCATAGCAGGAGTTGTTGCCATTGGCCGTTGCATCATGCCTGCCGGAGTTGAAGACGGTGGCATCTTCGCGGTATCTGGGTACATCGGTGCGCGACACAGGCATGCTGGTCGCAGCTTGCGCTGTGACGTTGATCGTCTCGGTGCCCAGCCCTGCGGGCGGGCCGGGAATCACGTACTCGGCCACCTGGTCTTGATTGCCGCCGTCACCGCCGCCGCAGCCAGCCAGAGTCAATATTGTTGCCAGGGCGACGGCACGAAGCACGAATGTTTTCTTGTGTGCGGAAAAATGAACAGGTGTCTGCATACGCAAGCCAATCTCAAAGGGCGGAAAAGCCCGCAATCTTGGTAAGCGATCGTGAATCCGTTATGACATATCAATAAAATGGGCTTGCGTTTTCTGCCGCTCCGACTGTGCAATGCAACCGACTCGGCCCCCTTGGCGCTCAATGAAAATCCCGGCTGTTCAGTCCGACCTCGGCAAACCGCCCCAGCCAGCGGGTCACATCCCTGGCCTTCATCACGACCAGATGGCGAACCGCAGGCTCATCCCCTGTCTGGGCCGCAGGCATATCCCCCGCTGATTCCGACGCCTCCAGCTGCGGGGCCGTGCTGCGCTGCCAGATGCCCTCCACCGCCAGCAGACGCGAGGCCAACAACGCAGAGCGCCAGCGCGCAAAGGTCTGACTCCAGACCACCAGGTTGATGACACCGGTTTCGTCTTCCAGCGTGATGAACAGCGTGCCGTTGGCAGTAGGCGGGCGCTGGCGCACGGTGACGATGCCGCAGGCACGCAGCTTCTGGCCCGGCAGCATCTGGCGCAGCTCGGCTGCGGTTTTCAGGCCATGTCGTGCCAGCCTGGGACGCAGCAGGGCCAGCGGGTGGCGGCGCAGGCTCAGGCCGGTGGCGGCATAGTCGAACATGATTTCCTCGCCCTCGGCGGCCTGGGGCAGTTCAAGCCTTGGCTCATGAATGGCGGCCTGCGCAAAGATGGGCGGCAGGCTGGCCTGCGCAGCAGCATCCCACATCTGCTGGCGGCGATGGCCGGCCAGACTGCGCAGCGCGTCCGCCGCAGCCAGGGCCTCCATATCCGCCTTGTCCAGCCGGGCCCGGATGGCCAGATCGCTCACGTCCTTCCACGGAGCCTGCGCAGCTTCACCTTCGATCCGCAGCGCAGCGGCCTTGCCCAGCCTGGCAACCCGGTTCAGCCCCAGGCGCACGGCCGGCTGGGGCTGGGCCACGCCGCGCATGGCTTGCAGAGGAGCTTCCAAGGTGCAATGCCAGCGGCTATGGCAGACATCGATAGGCAGCACGCGCACTCCGTGTCGGCGCGCATCCTGTACCAGTTGGGACGGCGAATAAAAACCCATGGGCTGGGCATTGAGCAGCGCCTGCAGAAAGATGGCCGGCTCATGGCGCTTGAGCCAGGCGCTCGCATAGGCCAGCAGTGCAAAGCTGTAGGCATGACTTTCGGGGAAGCCATATTCGCCAAAGCCCAGCATCTGCGCAAAGATGGCCTGAGCGAATTCCAGCTTGTAACCACGCGCCACCATACCGTCGATCAACGGGCGCTCGAACTTGTGTACGCCGCCCTTGCGCTTCCAGGCCGCCATGGAGCGGCGCAGCTCATCGGCCTGGCCGGCCGAGAACTTGGCAGCATCCATGGCGATCTGCATCACCTGCTCCTGAAAGATGGGCACGCCCAGGGTTCTCAGCAAGGCATTTTCAAGCTCCGGTTTTTCAAGCTTGAGTGGCAGCTTCCGGCGTGCACGCTCGCGCGCCAGCAGATAGGGATGAACCATGCCGCCCTGAATCGGGCCGGGGCGCACGATGGCGACCTCGACCACCAGGTCATAGAAGGTACGCGGCTGCAGGCGCGGCAGCATGCTCATCTGGGCACGGCTTTCGATCTGGAAAGTACCCACGGTATCGGCCTGGCAGATCATCTCGTAGGTCGCGGCATCCTCCTGCGGAATCTGGTGCAGCTCCCATGGCTCGCCACGCCAACGAGCGCGCTCGTTCAAGGCATTGCGCAACATGGTGAGCATGCCCAGGGCCAGCACATCGACCTTGAGCAGGCCCACGACATCGAGATCGTCCTTGTCCCACTGAATGACGGAGCGCTTGGCCATCGTGGCAGGCTCCACGGGCACCAGACGCGTGAGCTTGCCCTCGGTCAGCACAAAACCGCCCACATGCTGGCTGAGGTGGCGCGGGCTGTCCTTGAGCTGCCAGGCCAGCTCTATCCAGAGGCGCAACCTATGCACGCCCACTGC
The DNA here is from genome assembly GCF_002157685.2 of Comamonas thiooxydans. NCBI lineage: Bacteria > Pseudomonadati > Pseudomonadota > Betaproteobacteria > Burkholderiales > Comamonadaceae > Comamonas > Comamonas thiooxydans. The sequence goes on along the minus strand of NZ_AP026738.1, from coordinate 2,547,802 downwards.
GCAATGCATTTCGCGTGCCAGCACCTCGGCCTCCTGGAGCTTGCGCTGCACCCAGTCTTCGGGCAGTGCTTCGGGCGCCTGGTCCTCCTCTGCCGCATCCGCCGTCTCCGCGTGCGCCTGTGCTTGCGCCTGGGCATGCTCGCTGAACCAGTACTGCCCCTTGGCCAGGGCATCGATCAGATCGGCCCGCAGGCCCAGCGCCTTGCCCACATCGCGCAGCGCGCTGCGGCTGCGCCAGCAGCTGACCACGGCCGTGAGCGCAGCGCGGTCGCGCCCGTACTTGCCGTAGATGTACTGAATGACCTCTTCGCGCCGCGCATGCTCGAAATCCACATCGATATCGGGTGGCTCGCTGCGCTCCTTGCTGATAAAGCGCTCGAAGAGCAGATTGTTGTTTTCCGGATCTACCGCCGTGATGCCCAGGCAGTAGCAGACCGCAGAATTGGCCGCCGAGCCTCGCCCCTGGCAGAGAATGCCGACGCTGCGCGCATAGCGCACGATGTCATGCACGGTGAGAAAGTACATCTCGTACTTCTGATCCTCAATCAGCGCCAGCTCTTTGTGCAGCTGATCGTGCACGTCCTCGGGAATGCCCTGGGGATAGCGTCCCGCCGCGCCCTCCCAGGTCAGCCAGGCCAGGGTCTGCGTGGCCGTCATGCCGGGCAGCACGCTCTCTTGCGGATAGTGGTAGCGAATCTCGTCCAGGCTGAAGTTGCAACGCGCCGCCAGCTCCAGCGTCGCCTCCAGCATGGCTCTGGGATAGAGCGAAGCCAGCCGCAGACGCGAGCGCAGATGCCGCTCGGCATTGGGCTGCAGTGCAAAGCCGCATTCAGCCACGGTGCGCCCCAAGCGTATTGCCGTGACCACATCCTGCAGCGGCTTGCGCGAGCGCGCATGCATATGGACATCTCCGCAGGCCAGCAAGCGCAGCCCCAGCGCCGCGCCCGCCTGCTGCAGGGTCTGCAGCCACAGGCTGTCGTCGGGCGCCAGGTGCAGCTCCACGCCCAGCCACAGGTTATTTGTCGAAAAATGCGCTGAAACATTTTCCAGACAAGCGGTTATAGCTATCAAATCCGATGCATCGAGCTGCTCGCGCTGCGGCAGCAGCAGGCATTCGCAGCCTTGCTGCAGCAGCTGCCAGGGACTGGATTCATCGACCAGATAGTCGCCCTTGCCTGAGCGGCTGCGCGCAGCGGTGATGAATTCACAGAGATTGCCCCAGCCTTGCAGATCACGCACCAGCACCACCAGCCTGAGCGGGCCCCAGGCGAATTCGCTGCCATGGATCAGGTGCAGGCCGCAGTCCCGCGCCGCTTCAAAGGCACGCACGGCACCGGCTACCGAACATTCGTCGGTCAGCGCCAGCGCCGCATAGCCCAGGCTTTTGGCCCGGTGCACCAGCTCGGCAGGCGATGAAGCACCGCGCAGGAAACTGAAATTCGAGAGGCAATGCAGCTCGGCATAGGCCAGCGGCCCTTTGCCCATGCCCTGGGCCACGGGGCTGGTCGGTATGGCGGCAGGCGGCGGCCCTGCGAGGCGCAGTGCGGGAGCGGGCGGCTCAACCAGGATCTGCTCAGCCATACACGCCTTGTGCAAACCAGCAGGCGGGGCTGGCGGTCATGCTCATCAGGTGTTCGCTACGGGCGCGCTCGCGGTAAATCCAGACATGGCCGACCACGGCGTTATAGGCCACGAAATAGTCACGCACGGCCAGGCCGGCCGGCGCGCCGACCTGGGCCTCGGCAAACGCATCGCCAGCCACATCCCACCAGCCGGACTCCAGCCTGTAGGGCCCGGCCCTGAGCTGCAGCGGCCCATGCCATTGGGGACGGTTGCCCTGCACGGGCAAGGCCTGGGGCTTGGACAGCAGCCAGGGCGGCCACAGGGCTTGCCAGGGATCGGCACAGCCGGGCTGACGGCGCGGCCTGAAGCCGGCCCCCGCCTCGGCCCTGGCGCTAGCCCTGGTGCCCCCTGGCTTCTGGCTCTGCAGCAGCTTCGCCGCAGCTTGCCAGCACTGCATCTGCTCAGGGCGGTGATCGGCCAGCGGCTGCACCATTTGCACGGTCTCCTCGCCCCAGCGGGCGCTCAGGCGTTCCACCCATTCATGCCAGGCCAGAGTATCCGACAGGCCCTGGCCCTGGGCGGCAGGCAGGCAGCTCAGCGGCTCGGCCGTCCAGGCAACCGTCTCCAGCGCCTGCAACTCCAGCATGTCCACGGGGGCGCGCCAGCGCTGCTGGCCCAGGTGCTCACGCAACAGGCGCTGCAAATGCGCCATGCCCTGCGTGGGCTGGGCCGTGCGGATGACAAGCGCTTCCCAGGCCGGCAGCTCCTGGCCGTCAATACGGCGCAGATCATGGTGCCAGCGCAATCGCAGCGCCAGCACCGCATGGTGACGGGCCTGCAGCCAGGACTGCAGCGCGCGCAACAGCGGCTGGGCGGCATGGAGCACGGCATCGGCATGGTGAGCCGGATAACCCAGGTCGTGGCGTAGCTCGAACTGCTGAGGCAGTTGCAGCCAGTCAAGCGGCTGAGGCAGCAAACCATAGGCCTCGTCGAGCACACGCAGAGCCTTGGCTCCAATGCGACGCGACAGCCCCGCACGCGGCAGAGCGCGCACATCGCCCCAGCTGCGGCAGCCCAGACGCAGCAGCACGGCGCCGTGCTGCTCCAGGGCGCTCAGCGTCCATAGCGGCAGCGCATCGGCATGCAGCGATGACTCAGGCATGGACAAGGAAGCAGGAACGGTGCCGCAAGGCCGGTCCTGCTGCAGCCGCAGCCGTGCCAAAGCCTGCCAGGCCGTGCCGCCCTGTCCGCGCAGCGGCTGCAGTGCCGCATCCCCGCCCCCGGACTCCGGGTGGCCAGCCTGGCAAGCTTGCGCAAAAGCACTGTCCAGTCGCGCCAGCAAGACCTCGGCTCCACCCCAAAGACGCTGCACCATGCTGGTCTCCATGAGCAAGGCGTCTTCGAGCAAGGCCACCCGCGGCGAAAACTCCAGTGCCCACCAGCAGGCACTCTCTGGCACCGGACTGGACTGACTCAGGCAGGCCAGAGGCCAGGCCATCCAGTGCTCTGCGCTGCCCATCTCATGCCTCCGTCGTCCAAGGCGAAGCCGTTGCAGGAGCTGCGACAGTCATGCGCCCCTGCATGAGCATGGCAGCCTCCTCGCTCTGGCGCGCATGTCTTTGAGACTGCGCCTGCAGCACTGGCTGCCAGGCCCATTGCGAAAGCGGGAGCTGTATGGGACGCTCCAGCAAAGGCCCGCGCCGCTTCAGTATCTGTATCTGCAAACCCGGCGCCTGCTGGGCAGCGGAGTCTGCCGTGACTCTCTCCAGTCTCAACCGCAACGCAGCAGGAGAGCTGTGCGGCTCGGCCTGCGACTCCTGCCATAGCCACAGAGGCCGGCCCTGCGAAGCGGCAGCCAGTTGCAAGCGGCGCAGCGTGGACGCTGGAAGCTCGGGCAACCAGGCCAGCACCGCCAGCACATCCCGGCAATGCAGAGCCTGCTCACAGGCCCAGGCCAGATCCTGGGCACTGCGCCCCGGCTGCACCGCACACAGCCGCTTCGCGTCAATGCCGGCGGCCTGCAAGGCCGGGGCAAAAGGCAGATAGGGTGGAGCCACCAGCACCAGCTGGCCCAGCCCGGAATCCGTGCGTGAAGCCGCATGCTGCCGGACACGGGCGGCCAGCGCAGGCAACAGCAAGGCCCACTCCGCATGACAGTGCGCGGGTTGCTGCAGCTGAATCAAGGCATTTCCGGGCCAGCCTCCGCCCGGCAGCTCGGCATCCAGCGCAGCATGACCGCTGGGCCAGACCTGAGGGCCGGCGCCGGCCTGCCAGTCCGTGCCGCGCCAGACACCGGGAATCTGTATGGCGGACAAAGGCGGGCTGCTCGCAGCGGGCAGACCCGGCCGCACGCCCTTCTCTGCACCTGTTTGCTGCCGGACAGACTCCGTCATGCCGGGCGGTGAGCCAGGATGGACCAAGGATGTCAGAGGCTGGGTGTGCATGCGAAAACTCTTGAATACTGTACAAATATACAGTTATTCGAGTTTTCACGCAAAACAAGGCCTTAATATCGGCGGCAGATACGGCCGACCCTTTTATATCGGACGTTGTGCGCTATCAAAAATACTTTTTCAGGATGGCGCACACAGATGCGACAAAGCACGCCGCGCTGCGGCGTGATGCACAGAATCTTGAAGAAATACCGGTTTAGCGCTTGTCAATCAAGCGCCTGCAGCTATCAAACTTGAGGTCAGCCGTCGTCGCAGGCAAAACTCGCAGTCAATGCCCTCAATTGAGCGACTGCTTGTCGGCATTCATGGCCGAGCTGCGGCCTGCCTGCGGCATCAGCTGAGCGCAGGCCTCGCACCATTCGGCCACCGCGACTTCCAGTGTGGAGCCGCCCTGTCCCAGCGTGGGCCAGCGGCGCAGGCAGTCGTTCATGATGGCCTGCAACTGCCACAGGGCCTCGCGGTTGACCAGGGCCAGCTCGCTCATGCCCAGGGCGTCGTCCTTGAGGTAGCTCAGCACATCCAGCTGCTGGCTGGGGTGGGAGCCCGCTTCGGCCAGCTGTTTCTGCAGTTGCGCAAGACTGGCTTCCACGGCCACCGCCGCCTGCGCATCGGGCATTTGCTGCCAGTGCTCGGGAAAATCGCGCCGGAGTTCGCTCCATTTGCGCAGCGCAGCCTCCAGGGCCGCAATGCTGTGCGAGAACTCGGCCTGCAGCGGCGCCAGTGGCTTGCCAGGACTGATTTCGTCATAGAGCAGCGGCAAAATCAGGTGCACCAGATCGGCCGGATAGCTCTTGTGGTTCATGCGCAGCATGAGCGACAGGCGCTGGCCCGGCATGTCCGTGAATTTCTCGAAGAAGGCCGAGACCACCTCGGCCAGCAGCAGCACCTGCCCCATGGGCGAAATGGCGTTGCCCTTGATGCCGCGCGGATAGCCGGAACCATCCATGCGCTCATGGTGCTCGAGCACGGCGATTTCCACGGCGCGCGAATACAGTTCTGTGCTGCGCACCACCAGCATGGCGGTGACGGAATGCGCGACCAGATGCTTGCGCTCCTCGCCGCTCAAGCGGTGGTCCGGGTCGGTCCAGACCGGGTCCATATAGAGCATGCCCACATCGTGCAGCAGCGCGGCCGTGGCCAGCGGCACGCATTCGCGCTCGGTCCAGCCGTTCTTGAGCGCCAGAAAGATCGCCACCAGCGTCATCTGCAGGCTGTGCTGGTAGAGGTCGGTGCGCTGCTCGCGCATGACGGTGAGCTTGAAGGCGATGGCCTGGGGCAGCAGCAAGCTCTTGAGCGGCGCCAGTAGACGCTCGATATCGCCCATGGACGCCACCATGCGATGCAGTAGGTCGACCTGCTCGCATTGCTGACGCGCCAGGGTGACCAGGGATGCCACGTCGACCAGGTCGCCCGTGATCAGGTTGGCATCGATCGGATCACGCAGCTTGTGCATGACCAGACGGTCATAGAGACGACTGTCAACACGTGTGCCTTTGTCCACCAATTTCATGCCCTTGTCGGTATAGATTGCATCGCCTGTCATGACCTCCGTATGCTCGGCCATATCGGTGACTGCGCGCAAAAAATGTACATCGGTCTCGTGCCCCTGCGCACCAGCGTTCTCACTCATCAAAGCGCTCTGTTTCTGTCTGCTCAATCAAACTCGATTGTTGCAGATTGCAATAATTTGTGGGCCACAATTCAAGCAAAAACAGCTTACATCGCTTGTGCCATCAACCCCGGCAGCTATTAATTCTGCTGATTCCGCAGAAAAAGCATAAAAAAAGAACCGCCGCAGCGGTTCTTGCCCGGGAGCGCAGCGCCGCTTATTTCAGCAGCGTCACACCCGTCTTGGACTGGATCTCGTCAAAGCTCACGCCCTCGGCGAGCTCCACCAGCTTCAGGCCTTCGGGTGTCACGTCCATCACACCCAGATCGGTGATGATGCGATCCACTACGCCCAGACCCGTCAGCGGCAGGGTGCAGCTGGGCAGGATCTTCAGGTCGGTCGTGCCGTCCTTTTTCTTGGCCACATGTTCCATGAGCACGATGACGCGCTTGACGCCCGCCACCAGGTCCATCGCTCCGCCCATGCCCTTGACCATCTTGCCGGGAATCATCCAGTTGGCCAGATCGCCTTTTTCGGACACCTGCATGGCGCCCAGAATGGACAGATTGATCTTGCCGCCGCGAATCATGGCAAACGACTGGTCGGATCCGAAGATGGCCGAGCCGGGAAGCGTGGTCACGGTCTGCTTGCCGGCGTTGATCAGGTCGGCGTCGACCTGGTCCTCGGTCGGGAAGGGGCCGATGCCCAGCATGCCGTTCTCGGACTGCAGCCACACTTCCTTGTCACCCGTGTGGTTGGCCACCAGCGTGGGAATGCCGATACCGAGATTGACGTAGAAACCGTCTTCGAGTTCTTGGGCCGCGCGCGCGGCCATCTGGTCTTGGGTCCAGGGCATAAGAGCCTCCTGAATAAATCGTGATTGACGTTATTGGTAGTCGCCGGAGTCGATCATGGGCTGCAGGTGCGAAATCACACCATCGAGCAAGTGCAGCAGATCGACACTCTGGCCGTCTTCGAGCCGTTTGAGGACCATGTCGCGAGCCCCCACCTGGATGCTGGTTTCGCGGTAGCGCACAACGGGGTCAGTTCCCCATTCGTCGCTCACCATATGCCAGTCCATATCGTCCATTTCGCAGCTCAGCGCGTCACCCAGCACCACGCCCAGTCCTCGGGCCAGCAACAGGTTGTCGACCGACACCAGGCCGCGATCGAGCAGCGGCTGCAGCTGCGCCAGACCCGAGCGGTCCATGCTCCAGTCGCCCAGCCCCAGTTCGCGGGCCGCGACCTGGCACACCAGCAAGCGTTCGCGCTCCAGTTGCTCCAGCTCTTGCGCGGCCAGCGCACGAAAGACCGGTACGTCGGCCTGGGCGGCAGCCTCGGGCGAATAGGACGTATCCGCCATATTTCAGGCTTCGCGCACGGTGCGCTTTTCGATGCGCTTTTCGGGATTGGCGTTGTGCACGATGCGGTGCACATAGATGCCGGGCAGATGGATGTCGTCGGGAGCGATCTCGCCCACTTCCACCAGCTCCTCGACCTCCACCACGCAGACCTTGCCGCAGGTGGCTGCCGCAGGGTTGAAGTTGCGCGCCGTCAGGCGGAACTGCAGATTGCCGCTCTTGTCCGCGCGCCAGGCCTTGACCAGGGACACATCGGCCACGATGGCGTGCTCCATCACATAGGTTTCGCCGTCGAATTCGCGCAACTCCTTGCCCTCGGCCACCAGCGTGCCCACACCGGTCTTGGTGAAGAAGGCGGGAATGCCGGCGCCGCCAGCGCGCATCTTCTCGGCCAGCGTGCCCTGAGGCGTGAACTCCAGCTCCAGCTCACCGGCCAGGTACTGGCGCTCGAACTCCTTGTTCTCGCCCACATAGCTGGAGATCATCTTCTTGACCTGGCGGGTGTCCAGCAGCTTGCCCAGACCAAAGCCGTCCACGCCGGCGTTGTTGGATGCCACCGTGAGGTTCTTGACGCCGCTGGCGCAAACCGCATCGATCAGGGCCTCGGGAATGCCGCACAGGCCGAAGCCGCCAACGGCCAGCAATTGCCCGTCGGACACCACGCCCTGCAGCGCCGCTTCTGCGGATGGGTAGAGCTTTTTCACACATGTCTCCTTGAAATTGGATGCGCTACGATACTACGTACTTAAGTAAGTAGTTTTTCGTAAAGAGCAGTACCATGGTTGTGGATTACCGGCTGGCGTTCGACGCCGCCCCTGTAGGTCTCGTCATCTCGCGCAACCGCATCATGATTGACTGTAATCGGCAATTGTGTGAAATGTTCCACGCATCGCGCGAAGTACTCATAGGACAGACATTCCAGGTGCTTTATCCCAGCGTTGACGAATACGAGCGCCTGGGCGCGCGCATTGCCCCGATTCTCAACACCACAGGCATCTATTCCGACAACCGCATCATGAAGCGCGCCAATGGCGAGGTGTTCTGGTGCCATGTCAGCGGCCGCACGCTGGACCGCAACGATCCCCATGCCTCGGGCATCTGGAGCTTCGAGGACCTTTCGGCCCATCGCCCCGTCAAGGCCGAGCTCACGGGCCGCGAACGCGAAGTCGCTGCGCGTCTTCTCGAAGGCATGACCAGCAAGGAAATCGGCAAGGCACTGGCCATCAGCCATCGCACCGTGGAAATCTACCGCGCCCGGCTGATGCGCAAATACGGCGCCTCCACCGCAGCCGATCTGGTGCACAAGCTGGTAGCCGGCTGAGCCGCTGCCACAGCTGAGGTCAGGTAGGTCAACGACCTGATTTGATGGCTCATGCTTGTGTAAACAGGCAGGCTCGCATACGCTCAAAAGTCACAGTCTCAGTCACTTTGCGAAGTATCTGAACCCGACTTTGCGTCGGCTCAAGACTCGACCCATATTTCTTCCTATGGCGCTGCTTAGTAATTTCAATAGCACAACACGCCCTTCAGGCCAGCCGCGCACCGATAATTCATCTCAACCAATCGCCAATAGCTATTGAGTTGAATTGATTGATATCAATCATTGATTGATATCTGTTTCCTGGACCTACCGACCTGTCGGATCGTTGAAACGGAGAGCCCCATGACTACTGAATCCAAGTGCCCCTTCCACCAAGGACAGAACAGCGAAACCGCCGCCGCAGGCAACGCCACCAGCAACAAGGACTGGTGGCCCAATCAGCTGCGTGTGGATCTGCTCAGCCAGCACTCCGCCAAAAGCAACCCCTTGGGCGAAGACTTCAACTACGCCCAGGCCTTCCAGAAGCTGGACTATGAAGCCGTCAAGCGCGATCTGCGCGCCCTGATGACCGACTCGCAGGACTGGTGGCCTGCCGACTTCGGCCACTACGGCCCCCAGTTCATCCGCATGGCCTGGCACGCAGCCGGCACCTATCGCATTCAAGACGGTCGCGGCGGCGCGGGCCGCGCCCAGCAGCGCTTTGCCCCGCTCAACAGCTGGCCTGACAACGTCAACATCGACAAGTCGCGCCGCCTGCTGTGGCCGATCAAGCAAAAGTACGGCAACCAGATTTCCTGGGGCGACCTGATGATGCTGTGCGGCAACGTCGCACTGGAAACCATGGGATTCCGCACCTTCGGCTTCGGCGGCGGTCGCGTGGACACCTGGGAACCCGATCAGGATGTGTACTGGGGCGCAGAGAAGGAATGGCTGGCGCCCACCCAGAACCCGCACAGCCGCTACAGCGGCGAGCGCGACCTCGAGAACCCGCTGGCCGCCGTGCAGATGGGTCTGATCTATGTCAACCCCGAAGGCCCGGACGGCAATGGCGACCCCCTCTCGGCCGCGCATGACATCCGCGACACCTTTGCCCGCATGGCCATGGATGACGAGGAAACCGTGGCGCTGATCGCCGGCGGCCACACCTTCGGCAAGACCCATGGTGCCGGCCCCGCCACCCATGTGGGCGCCGAGCCCGAAGCCGCCGGCCTGGAAGCCCAGGGCCTGGGCTGGGCCAGCAGCTACAAGTCCGGCAAGGCCGGCGACGCCATCACCTCGGGCCTGGAAGTGACCTGGACCCAGACCCCTGCACAGTGGAGCAACTTCTTCTTCGAGAATCTGTTCAAGTACGAATGGGTGCAGGAAAAGAGCCCTGCCGGCGCCATTCAGTGGGTTGCCAAGGACGCCGGCGATGTCATCCCCGACGCGCATGGCGGCCCCAACAAGAAGCCCACCATGCTGACCACCGACCTGTCGCTGCGCATGGACCCGGCCTACGAGAAGATCTCGCGCCGCTTCCTTGAAAACCCACAGGCTTTCGCCGAAGCCTTTGCCCGCGCCTGGTTCAAGCTGACCCACCGCGACATGGGCCCTCGTGCGCGCTATCTGGGCCCAGAAGTACCTCGGGAAGAACTGATCTGGCAAGACCCCATCCCCGCCACCAAGCATGAACTGGTCAACGACGCCGATGTAGCCGCCCTCAAGGCCAGGCTGCTGGCATCGGGCCTGTCGGTGCAGGAGCTGGTGGCCACGGCCTGGGCCTCGGCCTCCACCTTCCGTGGTTCGGACAAGCGCGGCGGCGCCAACGGTGCCCGCATCCGCCTGGCTCCGCAAAAGGACTGGGCAGCCAACAACCCCGCGCAACTGGCCAAGGTACTGACCAAGCTCGAAGAAATCCAGCGCGAGTTCAACAAGGCGGCAGAAGGTGACAAGCGCATCTCGCTGGCCGACCTGATCGTGCTGGCCGGTAGTGCCGGCGTGGAAAAAGCAGCCGCAGACGCCGGTGTTCAGATCACCGTGCCCTTCACTCCTGGTCGTGGCGACGCGAGCGACGAGCAGACCGATGCCGAATCCTTCGCGCCGCTGGAACCCAAGGCCGACGGCTTCCGCAACCACCTGCAAGGACGTTTCCCAGCACCCGCCGAAGCCCTGCTGATCGACAAGGCCCAGTTGCTGACGCTCACCGCCCCCGAGATGACCGTGCTGATCGGCGGCCTGCGTGCCATCAACATCAACACCGCCGGCAACCACGGCGTGCTGACCCAGACTCCGGGCAAGCTGACGAACGACTTCTTCGTCAACCTGCTGGACATGGGCACACAGTGGCAGCCTCTGGAGGATGGCAGCTACGAAGGCGTGGACCGCAAGAGCGGTGCCAGGAAGTGGAGCGGTACCCGCGTGGACCTGGTCTTCGGCTCCAACGCCGTTCTGCGCGCCGTGGCCGAGATCTATGCCGAGAAGGGCAACGAGCAGAAGTTCTACCGGGACTTCGTCGCCGCCTGGGTCAAGGTCATGGAACTGGACCGCTTCGACCTGAAGAAGTAACAGGGCGCGCCGGGGTGAAAGCCCCGGCTGCAGGAAAATCCTAAAAAAAGAGCTGCCAGCGCTTGTCAAGCATGCGCTGGCAGCTCTTTTTTCATGAGCAACACATCACATCTCCAGCTCGACCGCTTCCTGCGACAGATCCCAGCCCAGCACAAAGACTTGGTACTGGTTTTGCCCGCTGTCGTCGCTCCAGACCTCGGGGCCGAACTCGCTCATATTGCCGTTCAGACTCAGTCCTTCGCGCAGCGCACTGGAATCGGTCTGCTCGGCCAGCACAAAGCGGCCGCTACCGGTACGCAAGGCGACCCGTCCGGAAGACTGCTTGAAAGCGACGACGGTGGCTTGTTCTGACATAAGGACTCCTTTACTGTTGTTGGCTGTTGTTGTTTGCAGCCAAGTCTAATCAGACCTGGGCAAAGCGAAAGCCCTGCTATTTCGGCCTGTGTGTTCCACCCGTAGGACGATCTCCGTTAGGCTTGCAATGTTTCCCTATCAAGCCCCACAAGCCATGCTTTTCATTCTGTTCAAACTTCTGCACCTTCTGGCCATCATCATCTGGGTGGGCGGCATGTTCTTCGCGCATTTCTTTCTGCGCCCAGCCGTCCAGGGTCTGCAGCCGCCCGAGCGCGTGACGCTGATGCATGGCGTGCTGCAGCGCTTTTTTGCCTGGGTCATGGTACTGGTGGTCGTCGTGCTGGCCACCGGCATCGGCATGATTGGCAGCATTCACGCCATGGCCGCCCAGGCCGGCGGCCAGTTCAACATGCCGGTCAACTGGATCGTGATGAGCATTCTGGGCCTGGTGATGATGGCCGTGTTCGGTCATATCCGCTTTGCACTGTTCAAGCGCCTGGATGCGGCCGTGCAGCTCAAGGACTGGCCCGCAGGCGGCAAGGCGCTGGAGAGCATCCGCAAATGGGTTTCCCTCAATCTGGCCCTGGGCCTGGTGATCGTGGTCGTGCTGCGCGTGCCGCTCTGAGCCACCTCTACCCTGCCCGCCCCCGCCCGGTCTCCATGACCGGGCTTTTTTTTGGGGCAGTGCCAGGTTCAGGCGCATAACAACAATGGACAAAATGCTTTTATTTTCATAGCAAGCGACACAAGCATCCCAAGGCCAGATATCCCGCTACTCAAAACCTTGCTGACATTTTTTTGCAGCTGCACAATAATTGCCGACTCAATCATTGATCAAGCAAATATTGGTGGCGCCATTGCAAAACCAGACCGACCCCATCATCGACCCGCAGGACGAATCCAGCTTCTTCTACCAGGCAGGGGTCTACGCGCCGGACAAAAGCATAGGCTTTCTCATGCGGCGTGTACTCAGCTCCATCCTGCAGCTGGCCGACGCCCAGCTGGCCGAGCAAGGACTGACCTATGTGCAGTGGCTGCCGCTGTACAAGCTGCTGATCTGTGCCGACACAAACAGCAGCACGCTGGCCAAGGACCTGGGCATGGACCCGGCTTCGGTGACGCGCGCACTGGACCGCATCGAGGCCAAGGGGCTGCTGCGCCGCGAGCGCTCCACCACCGACCGGCGCGTGGTGCATCTGGTGCTCACCGAGGAGGGACGCAGCGTCGCCACCCAGGTGCCCAAGGTGCTGACCAAGGTGCTCAACGGCCATCTGCGCGGCTTCAGCCACAGCGAATGCACGCTGATGCTGTCCATGCTGCAGCGCATGCTGGTCAACGGCGATGCGCTGCGCGATGCCCTGACCCAGGAGCCGGCCAAGCCCCCCATCCAAACGAACGAGGCAGACCGCGACCCCAGAGACTAGGCTGGCCTGCTGTCTACTTTTTTCACCGCCCTATTTCAATAAAAACCACTGGCACTTTTCCATGACCTCTAGACCATCACGCAAACCCGCCACCGAGTGCGCCCCCGGCCGTTCGCTGCTGGCAACCGCAGCACTGGCCGCCGTGCTCGCGCTGGCAGGCTGTGCCTCGCAAGGGCCGGCGCACCAGCCGCTGGCACGACTGGGCTCGGCCGATGTCGGCCTGAACGACTCCGCCAACCTCGGCGCTGCGGATGCCACGGCACTCGCCTCCTCCCAATGGTGGACAAGCCTGGGCGATACCCGGCTCAATCAACTCATCGATCAGGCCCTGGCCGGCAGCCCCAGCCTGGCCGCCAGCAACGCACGCTTTGAAAAAGCCGCAGCCCTGGCCACGGCCAGCAGCACGGCCAGCGATGTGCGCGGGACGCTGAGCGCCGACGCCACACGCCAGCGCTACACGGCCAACGGCATGATTCCCGCCCCGATTGCGGGCAATATCTACAACAGCGGCAATCTGCAGGCCGGCCTGTCCTGGTCGCCCGACTTCTTCGGCAAGCATGGCGCGGACCTGCAGGCCGCACTGGGCCAGGCACGCGCTGCCAAGGCCGACAGCGCCGCCGCCGCCAACCAGCTGGCCGCACAGGTGGCACGCAGCTATATCGCCCTGGCCCGGCTGATTGCCCAGAAGGAAGTGGCAGAGCGCACGCTGGGCCAGCGCCAGTCATTGCTGAGCCTGAGCGAACAGCGCACCCGGGCGGGCCTCGACAGCCAGGTGGAGCTGACCCAGGCCCAGGCCGGCATGCCCGATGCCCAAACCCAGATCGAGATGCTCGGCGAGCAGATCACGCTGGCGCGCCGCACGATTGCCGTGCTCTGCGCCCAGGCGCCCGATGCACAAAATGCGCTCTCGCCCCGGCTGTCGGTGCTGCGCATCCAGCCCGTGCCCCAGGCACTGGGCGCGGATCTGCTGGGCCGACGCCCCGATGTGGTGGCCGCGCGCTGGCGCGTGGAAGCGGCCACGCAAGGCATTGAATCCGCCAGGGCCGACTTCTACCCCGATGTGAATCTGACGGCCTTCGTGGGTCTGAACGCGCTGGGCCTGGACAATCTGCTGCAGGGCAGCTCGCGCCAGATGGGCATCACGCCTGCGCTGCGTCTGCCGATCTTCGACGGCAAGCGCCTGCGCGCCCAGCTGCGCGGCAAACAGGCCGACCTCGACACCGCCATCGCCCAGTACAACGGCGCGGTGCTCGATGCCGTCAAGCAGGCGGGTGATGCCATTGCCTCCGTGCAATCGCTGCAGCGCCAGCAACTGCTGCAAACCGAGTCACTGTCCAAGGCCGAGCGGGCCTATGACTTTGCCGTGCAGCGCTATCAGGCCGGCCTGGGCAGCCAGATCACCGTGCTCAACACCGAAACCCAGCTCATCAACCAGCGCCGCCTGGCCGTGGACCTGCAGGCGCGCGAGCTGGACACGCGTGTGGCCCTGGCCGCAGCCCTGGGCGGCGGCTGGAGCGACGACACCTCGGCTGTTGCCGTGCAATAAACATCGGACTCAACAAAATCAATAGCTGCTACCGCTTTACTGCCATTGAATCCAAGGCAGAAATACATTCAATTTATTGATTGACAAGCGTCAGCAGCTCCTCTTTTTAAATAGCGCAAAACCGCTTCACAGATAACAAAGCGCCAACATCATGACCGACACCAAGCCTACTCAGAACGCTCCCCAAGCTCCTGCGGCAGCTACGCCCAGTGCCAACCCAGCGGGCCGCCGCAAGGGCCTGACCATCGTGGCGGCCGCTGTCGCCGTGGCCGCCATCGCCTGGGGCGGCTGGCACTGGATGGTGGCCCGCAACTACCAGACCACGGACAACGCCTATGTGGCCGGCAACGTGGTGCAGATCACGCCCCAGGTCGGCGGCACCGTGATCAGCATCGGCGCCGACGATACCGACTATGTCAGAGCCGGCCAGTTGCTGGTGCAGCTGGACCCTGCCGACTATCTGGTGCAACTGGCCCAGGCCGAGTCGCAGCTGGCCCAGACCGCGCGCCAGACCCGCACCCTGTATGCCAACAACGCCCCGCTGGCCGCCCAGGTGGCCCAGCGCGAAGCCGATCTGCTGCGCCTCAAGGCCGATGCCGCCAAGGCCAACGACGATGTGGCGCGCCGCCGCCCGCTCACGGCCACCGGCGCCGTGGGCAAGGAAGAGTTTGACCATGCCAAGGCCCTGGCCACGGCCGCCAGCAACGCCGTGGCGGCCGCTGAAGCCGCCGTGCGCGCTGCCAAGGCCCAGCTGACGGCCGCCGAAGCCCAGACCAAGGGCACGACGGCCGAGGACTTCCCGGCCGTCATGGCGGCCGCAGCCAAGGTGCGCGAGGCCTATCTGGCCCTGCAGCGCACGCGGCTGATCGCGCCCGTGGACGGCTTTGTGGCCAAGCGCGGCGTGCAACTGGGCCAGCGCGTGGCCGCCGGCTCGCCGCTGCTGACCGTGGTCGATCTGCACAAGCTCTGGGTGGATGCCAACTTCAAGGAAAGCCAGCTGGCCGATCTGCGCATGGGCCAGAAGGTGGAGCTGACCGCCGATGTCTACGGCGACAAGACCACGTACGAAGGCAAGGTCGTGGGCCTGGGCGCCGGCACGGGTGCGGCGTTTGCGCTGCTGCCCGCGCAAAACGCCACCGGCAACTGGATCAAGGTGGTGCAGCGTGTTCCCGTGCGCATCAGCCTGGAATCCGAAGCGCTCAAGCAGCATCCGCTGCGTGTGGGCCTGTCCATGGACGTGAAGGTCGATATCCGCGACAAGGACGGCCAGGCCCTGGCCAGCACGCCGCGCAGCGAGCCCGTGGCCCAGACCACCGTCTATGACGGCAGCCTGGCCCAGGCCGAGCAGCGCATCCAGCACATCATCGCGGGCGACAAGCTGCCTGCGCTGACCCAGCTGGCCGACCTGCCCGCCCCGGCCGCAGCCGCTCAGCCCGCCCAGCCCGCAGCCCAAGCTGCGCAATAAGACGCGGAATCAGCCATGACTTCCACGACCTCTGACGACCCCGGAGCGGGCGCCTCGCCACCGGCTGCGGCGGCCCGCCCCATGCCGCCAGCCATCGCCCCGCTCAAGGGCGCGCAGCTCGCCCTGGGCACGCTGGCACTATCGCTGGCCACCTTCATGAACGTGCTGGACTCCTCCATCGCCAACGTGGCCATTCCGGCCATCTCGGGCGATGTGGGCGTCAGCCCCAGCCAGGGCACCTGGGTCATCACCAGCTTTGGTGTGGCCAATGCCATCTCCGTGCCGCTGACGGGCTGGCTCACCCAGCGCTTCGGCGCCGTACGCCTGTTCACCATGAGCGTGCTGCTGTTCGTGCTGACCTCCTGGCTCTGCGGCTTTGCCTCCTCGCTGGAGATGCTGGTGCTGTTCCGCGTGCTGCAAGGCGCCGTGGCCGGCCCCATGATCCCGCTGTCGCAGACCCTGCTGCTGTCCAGCTATCCGCCCGCCAAGGCCGGTGTGGCGCTATCGCTCTGGGGCGTGACGACCCTGGTCGCGCCCGTGGTGGGGCCGCTGCTGGGCGGCTGGATCACGGACAATATTTCCTGGCCCTGGATCTTCTACATCAACGTGCCCGTGGGCCTGCTCTCGGCCCTCATGACCTGGAGCATCTACCGCAACCGCGAAACGCCCACACGCAAGCTGCCTATCGACACCGTGGGCCTGTCCCTGCTCGTGCTGTGGGTGGCGGCGCTGCAGCTGATGCTGGACAAGGGCAAGGAACTGGACTGGTTTGCCTCCAATGAAATCATCGCCTTTGCGGTGATCGCTGTCGTGGCTTTTGCCGTGTTCGTGGTCTGGGAGCTGACCGACGCCCATCCCGTCGTCGATCTGCGCCTGTTCAAGCGACGCAACTTCGCGGCCGGCTCGATCGCGCTGTCGATCGCCTATGGCCTGTTCTTCGGCAATGTGGTGCTGCTGCCGCTGTGGCTGCAGCAATGGATGGGCTACACCTCCACCTCCGCCGGCCTGGCCCTGGCGCCGGTGGGCCTGCTGGCCATCCTGCTCACGCCCATGGTGGGCCGCAAGGTCGGAGTCTGGGATCCGCGCAAGATGGCCACGATTGCCTTCATCGTGTTTGCCATGGTGCTGTGGATGCGCTCGCAGTTCACCGTGGAGACCGACTTCGCCCACATCCTGATTCCCACGCTGATCCAAGGGGGCGCCATGGCCTTCTTCTTCATTCCGCTGACCACCATCACGCTGAGCGGACTGACGCCGGACCGCATTCCTGCCGCCGCAGGTCTGTCCAACTTCGTGCGGATCACGGCCGGCGCCATGGGCACCTCGATTGCCACCACGCTCTGGGAAAGCCGCGCTTCCATGCACCATGCGCATCTGACCGAGCTGCTGGTGCAGGGCCAGGGCACGTTTGCCAGCACGGTCAGAAACCTGCAGGCCGCAGGCATGAGCGCCGAGCAGGCCTATACCCAGATCAACCGGCTGATCGATCAGCAGGCCTTCACGCGGGCCGCCGACGACATCTTTCTGGCATCGTCCTTTCTGTTCCTGAGCCTGATCGTGCTGATCTGGTTCACCAAGCGCCCGGCCTCTCCCGCAGGAGCCGCCGACGCGGCCGCCGGCGCACACTGAAGGAATTGACAAAAAACTGGCTGGAAACGCTTGATCTACAAGCGCTTCCAGCTATTTTTTTGATAGTTGCTAGGCGCCTGTAGCCTGCTTGTCCAGGCGTCGCAAAAAAACCTGCAGCTCCTTGACGACCTGGGCATCGCCCCTGGCCTGGGCACAGCTCAGCCCTTGCTGCCAGGCGGCTCGCGCCGCCTGCGCATCGCCCAGCGCCAGCTCCACCTTGCCCAGCTGCTTCCAGGCGACGGAGTATTCGGCATCCAGTGCCGTGGCCTTGCGCAGATGCTCGCGCGCCACTGCCATCTGCTCCTCGTCGGCATAAGCCTTGCCCAGTGTATAGCGCAGCAGCGCACCGTCCTTGCCGGCCGCCAGCATGCTCTCCAGATTGTGAACCATGGGATTCATGTGCATTTGCTCCTCAGACAGCGAGTGTCGCACTCACCCTATCGGATCATTGGAATGGCCGCCCCGGCGATACGGCCTCTTGCAAATCGGCTCTTGCAGCGCTGCAAACCGTCCCAAACTGCGGCCAATGTCCCACTCAGGCGCCCGATCTTGTTTAGCAAACCAAGCCTCTCCACCCTCATCGCCGACTATGAGGACTCGCCTCAGTACTCGGGCGGGCGCTTTCGCAACACGCATCCACGTCCGGCCAACAGCCCCAAGCCCGATGCCGGGACGCTATGGAAGTTCTTCTTCAACAAGCCGGCCGATTCCGAGCCGGGCAAGGCACTGCCCGTTCTGCCGCTGAGCGCGGCCGAGCTGAACCTCGCGCCCGAGCGCAGCCTCTATCGCCTGGGCCATTCGACCTTGCTGATGAAGCTGCGCGGCGGCTGGTGGCTGACGGATCCCGTGTTTTCCGAGCGAGCCTCCCCACTGTCGTTCGCCGGCCCCAAGCGCTTTCATGCCCCGCCGATTGCCCTGGACGAGTTGCCTGCCTTGCGCGGCGTGCTGCTCTCGCACGATCACTACGATCACCTGGACCGCGCCACCATTCGCGTGCTCGCGCCCAAGGTGGACATTTTTCTCTGCCCTTTGGGAGTGGGAGACAGACTGGCGGCCTGGGGCGTGCCGGCCGACAAGATCGTGCAGCACGACTGGTGGCAGGGCAGCGAGGTCGACGGCCTGCGTTTCACGGCCACACCGGCCCAGCATTTCTCGGGACGCAGCCTGCGCGACGGCAACCGTACGCTCTGGGCCTCCTGGACCATAGAAGATCGCCAGGCCGACAGGCCGCTGCGCGTCTTCTTCAGCGGCGATGGCGGCTACTTCGACGGTTTTGCCGAAATCGGCAGGCACTTCGGCCCCTTCGATGTCACGCTGATGGAGACCGGCGCCTACGACGCCCACTGGCCCTATGTCCATATGCATCCGGCGCAGACCGTGCAGGCCCACCGGGATCTCGGCGGCCAATGGCTGCTGCCCATACACAACGGCACTTTCAACCTCGCCATGCATGCCTGGTGGGACCCCTTCGAGCAGATCGTGAGTCTGGGCAGGCGGCACGGCATAGAGATCGCAACCCCCATGATGGGCGAGCGCCTGGACCTGGGCGCTCCGCATGCGGGCTCGGCCTGGTGGCGGGCCTGCGCCGATATGAAAGCGGATGCGGACTCCCCTTCTTCAGCCGGCAAAGCAAAGCGGCTGGATTCGCGCCCTCAGCCTTGATGTACGCAGGCGTTGCGACCATGATTTGCGACTTGCACCCCCGTAACTTCACGGAGCGAGGCGCAAACATGGCATGTTAGAGTCTGCTCGGCACTGCCGACATCCACTGGCTCCACTTGGTCGGCACACACTATAAGAACCTGCCAAGGAGACCCCCATGCCCTCGCTTGCGCCATGTGCGGTGAACCGGATCGCTACGGATGCCTTTCCCGCCAGCCAGCGCCTGGACCAATGGGAAGCCTACAACGCTTCTTTTCTGGTCGGATTGCGCTGCTCATCCTACGCCGACGAAGGTCTGAACGCGCGGCAGAGCAATATGCGCTTGGGCCAGCTGGCCCTGGCAGACATAGACGGCAATGCCCATGTCATCGAGCGCACGCCACAGCTGGTGCGCCAGCATCCCAAGGAGTCGGTTTTCGTCTCACTGGTGCTCAGCAGCGGTGCCTTCTTCTATCAGGAACACAGCTGCATCCATCTCGCTCCGGGCGACCTGGTGATCTATGACACCCGGCATGCCTATCTGTTCGGCTTCACCCACCAGATGCACCAATTCCTCGTGGATACGCCTGCCGACTGGTTCTACCGCAACTGCAGCCGTGCGCAACTTCCCGGCCCGATCTGTGTGTCGGGGGCGACGGGCAGCGGACGCGTGCTCAATCACGCGTTCCAGAAGCTGGTAGGCAATGCCATGGCCCACCCCGAAGGGGTGGACCAGGATCGCATGCAGTTCGAGGCCTGTGACCTGCTGCGCACCATGCTGGCTGGAGAAGCAGCAGGAATCAGTGCACTACGCACCTCCCACCTGCTGGCCGCGCGCGCCCATATCGACCAACACCTGCACCGCCACTCGCTGGATGCGAGCGAAGTCGCTTCCGCCTCAGGTGTCTCCCTGAGGCACCTGAACCGGCTGTTGCAGGCCGAGGGACACAGCGTGACCGAGCTGATTCTCGTGCGCCGCCTGGAACGTGCAGCCATGGAATTGCGTCAGACTGCGCTGGAGCGCTACAGCATTGCCGAAATCGCCTACCGCTGCGGCTTTGCCAGCCAGGCCCACTTTGCACGCAGGTTCCGCTCACACCATGGCATGACGCCCACACAGATGCGTGCGCAGCACGGTCAGCTACGTGCCATGACTTAGCGGCAGAAGCGGCAGGCGCCAGCAAGGCTCAGGAGCTGTGGGAAAAAGCGTGGGGACGGGCGCACCGGACAATGGCATCCGGCTGCGGCTGAACCAGCACCTTGATAGCATCCCCGGCAGATGCCAGTCGCTCGAAACCGTCCTGTATGGCGGCATCCAGACTAACGGTATGGGTCACGATACGCCCGGCATCCACAACCCCGGAAGCCATCAGCGCCAGCAGCTCCGGATACAGGCCCCGATAGCCCACGCTGGAGGTAATGCGCAGCTCGCGGTTGACCAGATCGAAGGTATCGATGCTCGCCTCGGGCATGAGCCCCAGCAGCACGGCTTCGCCGCCCTTGCTCAGTACGCCAAGCGCCCCTCTCAAGGTTTCCGGGCGACCCACGGCTTCGAACGATACCGGCACGCCCTGCCCGCCTGTGAGTTCACGCACTTGCTGCACGACATCGCCCTGTCTGGCATCGAGCGTGTCGCAGGCACCGAGCTCGCGCGCCAGGCGCAGGCGCCGGGCATCGACGTCGACGGCAATAACGCGGCCCGCTTCATGGTGCTTGGCCATCATCACCAGCAGCAGACCAATGGCCCCCATGCCGAAGATGACGCAGGCGTCGCCAGGGCGCAGTGCACTTTGGCGCACAGCATGCAATGCCACTGCTGCGGGCTCGGCCACCGCCGCTTGCCTGAAGCTCAAGGACGGGGGAAGCACATGTGCCATATAAGCGGGAATCACAGCTTCCTCTGCCATTCCGCCGTCTCCCATGAGCCCCACAAAGCCCATGGATTCGCACAGGTTGTATCGCCCTGCGCAGCAATAGCTGCACTGGCCGCAGCGGTACTCCGGCTCCACGGCGACTCTGTCTCCGATATGCAGCCCTGTGACATCCGCAGCCACCTCCACCACCGTGCCACAGAACTCGTGGCCGATGACTATGGGTGCGACACTGTGGGACAAGGGATGCGGGACCTCGACCGGTATAGAGTCAGGTCCATGCAGATACTCGTGCATATCGCTGCCGCAGATCCCGCAGTACGCGACCTCGATACGGATTTCTGCGGCCTTCAAGGGCCGGCGTTCGATGATTTCCAGGCGCAGATCGCGGGCGCCATACCATTTCAGAGCCTTCATGCCTGCGACTCCTTCAATGCTGCAGCCGGCCGCCTGTCGTCAACGCGCCTGGGCGCTGTCTCAATCAGTCCCAGGGAAAGCAAACCGGCAAGCAAGGCTCCTGCAGCTGCCACCCACATCACCACATCAAGTCCCCACCGGTCGGCTGCTACCCCGGCCAGGGTCGGAGCGATGAAACCGCCGATCAACTCGCCAAAACCCATGATCATCCCCAATGCAGTGGCCATGGCCGCTCGCGGAACGGTCTCGGCCGGAATCGTGGCCATGAAGAGCGTGAAGCAGCCCAGGCCGGTATAGGTCAGCAGCAGCAAGCCGCCCATCACCACCGGCGATTGCGCATACAGAAAGGCCAGAGGACAGCAAGCCGCCACAAAGGAGAAAAAGATCAGTGCCGGACGGCGACCGATATGGTCCGAAATGGCGGGCACGGCAAAGCCCCAGATGACCCAGGCCACACCCATGCAACTCATGACAGCACTCATCGTGCCCGGCCCGAAGCCCTTGGCATTGACCAGATAGGTCGGCGCAAAGGAGATGATGATCACAAACCAGGCCATGAAAACACAGCTGATCAGCACGCTCAACCAGATATTGCGTTCACGCAGCAGAGCCCAGCGCGAGCCTGTCTGCAGGGCTCCAGCGAGCTCATCCGCACGCCTGCCATCCGTGTTTTTCACATGAAGCCAGATGAGCCCGGCGGCAATCAGCCCGGGAACACAGGTCAGGTAGAACGCCGTGCGCCAGCCATAGGCCACGGCCAACGCAACAATCACCGGCGGTGCGATCACGGCGCCCAGCAAGCCCGCAGACGAGCCCTGCAGCAAGCCCATGTTGAGGCCGCGACGACTCGGCGTGGAGGCTTCGACCATCAGTGTCTGCGACAGCGGCAGCACCGGCCCTTCGGCAAGGCCCATCAGCGCTCGCAACAACAGCAGGCCGACAAAACCGCCCACCAGACCCGACAAGGCCGAGCACAGAGAGAACATCAGCACCGAAAGAATCAGCACCGTTTTGCGTCCGCCCTTGCGGTCTGTATAGGCCCCGAAGAATGCACCAGAAGCCGCCCATGCCAATGCCAGAATGGACGACAGCATGCCCAGCTGGGCATTGTTCAGATCCAGTTCCTTGGAGACAAAGGGAAATAAGAACGACAATGCCAGCCGGTCAAAAAAAACAATCCCGAAAGTAAAAAACAGAATGAGCAGCAGCTTGTTCTCATAGCTCATCCACCCGCTCCTGAGGGTTTCATCTTGATTTTTCATGTCTCTCTCCATTCCGTCTTTGGCGGGCTATTTCATTCTTCAGGAAGTCCCGCCTTTCATTGATGGCTTTTCAAATGACTATCGAAACAGCGTGTCCACATAATCTGCACCTATGCCGACTTTTTCATAATGCTTTCGGCATAGTTCTATGTAGCTGTGAACATCGAAATATCCGTCTGGCTTTCCGTCATCATCGAGCCAGATCAGCGGTCCCTTGACGATGAAGAACGCACGCATGGGTTGCTCATGTTCATAGGCCACCAGGGTATGGCCTTCTCCGGGAGTCTCGTAGACAAAATCACCGGCACGGGCTGTCCAGTCATGTTCCAGATAGCCCCACTTCCCCGAAATCGTGTAGGCAAACACTTCGTGCGGATGGTAATGACGGTTCACCAGACCGGCCTCCTTCGCCATCAGAATATCGCACCATTTGTTTTGTGATGGAGAAATCCAGAGGGGACGGGAGGAAACGGTTTCAGAGAATGGGACATAATAACGCTCATCCTCCGTGGGAGCGTTCTGAATATAAACCTCCGGCTGCGCATCAGGCTGAAAACATTCAGAGATCGGCTTCAGATATTTCCAGAATTCATTCGTGGCTTTTTCGGGCATTTGTCTCTCCTTGAATAAACAGTTCTTGACGAACGTCATAATCCTATCCATGGGAAAAATTCTGTTTAGCCCCAGCCGGACATGATGTTTGACCCTGCAGGACAAGCTCTGGAGCAAGGCAGCCCGGCCCTGGCTGAACGACCGACTCCACCAGGTCTGCCGAAATCGACTGGGGATGGCCGAGAATGCCGCCATGGATATTTCACGCCACTCACGCTGTCTTGCTGCATACGCGGCCGTCTTGGGAGCACTGCTGCTCAGTGCCTGCGCCGGCAACCCTGCCATGGCGCCTAAGGCGGCCGACATCACTCCCCAGCCCCAGGCTGACTCCGCCTCGGCTTCCAGCGGCCAAACCGGAAATTGGCCGGCCTGGATCAATGCAGATTGCACACCTCCCGCCCAGCTCGATCAGCAACCCCGACCACGCCGCCACACCACGCCTTTCATCAGCGCCCACTGGTTTCCAAACGGGCTGGAGACCACGGTGGTCTTCCGTCTGGAAGTCACGGCTCAGGGTCAGCTCGGCCGTGTGGCCTATCAGCCCGCCGATACCGATCCCCGCATCGTGAAGTCCATCATGCGCTCGCTCGAACGCTGGAAGTTCAAGCCCGGCATGCGCCAGGGCCAGGCCGTGACGGCCTGCTTCGAGCAGCCCTACCAACTGGTGTTTCCGCGCCAGGAGATCGATGTTCCTCGAACGCCCGCCATGAACACAGAACCGCAGTGAGGCCGCAAGCTCAATTCCAACGATCTGTGCTCGAAAACCCCAAAATCCATTAATTGCGGTGGTGCAAGCCCCTTGCCCACCGCTAGAATCGCCATCGTCAGGAGAGAGTGCCTGCAGCTTGAAGCTGCCTTGCACCGCCGAAGGCGCAGACCCCCAACCCGGTGTCAAAACGCTCAGGCAAAAGGACTGACAAGCGCTGCAAGGTGTGCAAACCTGCAGCGTCCCTTGCTGGAGAGAGATGCAGGCTGTCATTTCGTATGTGCACCGGCATCCACCGAAGGAGCAAGCTGCCCTATGCAATGCGGGCAGTGAATCTCTCAGGTAAAGCGGACAGCAGGGCAAGCCCGCCACGCATGGCCCAGCCATGCATGGCCACTCATTTTGGTTTGACCACCGGAGCGCTTGCCTGTGACTGCTGCTGACACCTCTTCCGATCTGCGTTCCACACCGCTGTTTGCCCTGCACCAGAAACTGGGTGCCCGCATGGTGCCGTTTGCCGGCTACTCCATGCCCGTGCAATACCCTCAAGGCCTGATGGCCGAGCATCTGCACACGCGCAAGGCCGCCGGCCTGTTCGATGTCTCGCACATGGGCCAGTTGCTGTTGCGCGGCCCCGATGCCGCCGCCGCGCTCGAATCGCTGATGCCCGTCGATGTCATGGACTTGGGCCTGCACAAACAGCGTTACGGCCTGCTGCTCGATGAGCAAGGCGGCATTCTGGACGACCTGATGTTCGTCAACCGCGGCGAAGATCTGTTCCTCATCGTCAATGGCGCCTGCAAAGAGGCCGATATCGCCCATATCCAGAGCCGCATCGGTAGCCGCTGCGAGGTCATTCCTCTGCCCGAGCGCGCCCTGCTGGCCCTGCAAGGCCCGCAAGCCGCTGCGGCACTCTCACGCCTGATTCCTGCCGTGACGCAACTGGTCTTCATGACCGGCAACCACTTCGACTGGCAAGGCCATGCGCTCTACATCACGCGCAGCGGCTATACGGGCGAGGACGGTTTTGAAATCTCCCTGCCCGGCGACGCTGCCGAAGCCTTTGCCGAAGTTCTGCTGGCCCAGCCCGAGGTGGCGCCCATCGGTCTGGGCGCGCGCAACTCGCTGCGCCTTGAAGCCGGACTTTGCCTGTACGGCAACGACATCGACACCAGCACCACCCCGGTGGAAGCCGCGCTGAACTGGGCCATGCAGAAGGTGCGCCGCACCGGCGGCGAGCGCGAGGGCGGTTTCCCTGGTGCGGCCATCGTTCTGGAGCAATTGCAGAACCCGCAGTCGCTGCGCCGCAAGCGCGTGGGCCTGATCGCGCTGGAGCGCATTCCCGTGCGCGAGCCCGCCGTGCTGGAAAACATGGACGGACAGCATATCGGCCACATCACCAGCGGCCTGCTCAGCCCCACGCTCAACCAGCCTGTGGCACTGGCCTATGTCGAGCCCGACTACGCAGCCATCAATACGGAAATCTTCGCCATGGTGCGCGGCAAGCCCGTGCCCATGAAGGTAGTCGCCACGCCCTTCGTTCCCACCCGCTACTACCGCGGCTAGGTCTGCCGCCGCGCATGAGACGGGCCAGTTTGCCAAACAGCGGCCAGAACACCGCTAAAGTGCGAGCTGGACCTTTCTCAAACAACACCCGATTCCCCTGAATCCCCCATCTGGAGCTTTTCATGAGCATCAAGTATTCCAAAGAACACGAGTGGATCAACGCCGCTGACACCAATGCCGCCATCGTCGGCATCACCGTACACGCACAGGATGCGCTGGGCGATGTGGTGTTTGTGGACCTGCCTGCCGTGGGCTCCACCTTCAAGGCCGGCGATGTCGCGGGCGTGGTCGAGTCCGTCAAGGCCGCCGCCGATGTCTACATGCCCGTGACCGGCGAGATCGTCGAAGTCAACGAAGCCCTGCGCGATGACCCGTCGCTCGCCAACAGCGACCCGCTGGCCGCTGGCTGGTTCTTCAAGGTCAAGATGAGCAATGTGGGCGAGCTCGAAGGTCTGATGGAAGAGACCGCCTACAACGACTTCGCCAAGGACAACTAAGCGTATCAACGGCCATCGCATTGCGAAGGCCGTTTTTGCATGCAGCCATGAGCACCATCCAGTATTTCGACGATCCGGAAGTCGGTCTCGCCCGCGAGACCAGCCACCCGGCCTTTGTGCGCGTCGCAACCCAGGACTTCTATTACGACTGCGGTGACGACTTCAGCCCCTTCGGCAACGATGACGGCAGCGACACACTGGCCGCACTTGAAGAGTGGTACCAGGAGCAGGCAGGCGGCAAGCCCGCCAAGACCCTGCGCTTCCTGCGCCAGCAACTGAGCGACTGGGATCTGCCCGTGCCCGAGGACATGCTCACTCATGACGATGCGGCCAAGGCCCAATGGCTGACCAGCGACGACATGAACCAGAGCTATCTGCGCTCGGTCTGCCGCGCCCACGTGGCCACCGCCTTTGGTCAGCTCAAGATCACGGGCAGCATCGATGCCGATCTGCACAAGCAGGCCCTGCTTGCCCTGGCCTGCCAGCAGTGGCTGAACACCGTGGCACGCAGCAAATATCCCGATTGGGAATATGCCGACCAGGAAAGCGAACGCCTGGCCCTGATGAACACCGCGCTGGAACAGGCCAGCGCTGCTTGAAGCACCGGCTGTATGCCTGCAGGCATACAGCATTCACGCATGCCTGGCATGCAAACCGTCAGTCACAGTATTTGAGAATAGGTCCCTCCCATGCTGATGTCGCCTCCCGCCCCCGTTGCTTCCCTGGAAGCGCTGGAAAACAGCCACGAATTCATCCCCCGTCATATAGGCCCGGACGCCGATGAGCAGCAAAAAATGCTGGCCGCCATCGGCAAGCCCTCGCTGGAAGCCTTGATTCGCGATGTGATGCCCGACTCCATCGCTCGCGCCAGGCCCATGGATCTTCCAGCGCCAATTACCGAAGCTGCGGCGCTAGCCGAACTCAAGGCCATCGCCAGCAAGAACCAAGTTCTCAAGAGCTTTATCGGCCAGGGCTACTACGGCACGCACACGCCGGGCGTCATCCTGCGCAACATCCTCGAGAATCCCGCCTGGTACACGGCCTACACCCCCTATCAGGCAGAGATTTCGCAAGGCCGCATGGAGGCACTGGTCAACTTCCAGACCATGGTGACCGACCTGACCGGAATGCCTATCGCCAATGCCTCGATGCTGGACGAGGCCACGGCTGCCGCCGAGGCCATGACGCTGGCCAGGCGCTCAGTCAAATCCAGAAGCCATCGCATCGTGCTGGCCGGCGATCTGCACCCGCAGACGATTGAAGTCATCCAGACCCGCGCCCGGCCGATCGGCATCGAAGTGGTGATCGCCAACAGCCAGCAGGAATGGGAAGCTGCCCTGGCAGGCGATCTGTTTGCCGCCGTCATCCAGTACCCTGCATCCAGCGGCTGGATTGTGGACTGGAAGGCCGATGTGCAAGCCATTCATGCCAAGCAGGCCGCCGCCATCGTGGCGACCGACCTCCTGGCCCTGACCCTGCTGACACCGCCCGGCGAATGGGATGCCGATATTGTCGTGGGCAACAGCCAGCGCTTCGGCATGCCCATGGGCGCAGGCGGCCCGCACGCGGCCTTTATGGCCTGCCGCGACGAATACAAGCGCAGCCTTCCCGGCCGTCTGGTGGGTGTCAGCGTCGATGCGCATGGCAAGCCCGCCTACCGCCTCGCTCTGCAGACACGCGAGCAGCATATCCGTCGCGAGAAAGCGACATCCAATATCTGTACGGCCCAGGTCCTGCCGGCCGTGATTGCCAGCATGTATGCCGTCTACCACGGCCCCCAGGGGCTGAGGCGCATTGCCCAGCGTGTGGCACGCTTCACCGCGATCCTGAGCCGGGGCCTGGCCCAGCTGGGCTTCAGCGCCCATCACCATGACACGGCCTTCGACACGCTGAGCCTGCATACCCGGGAGGCGACCGATGCCCTGGCGGCTCGCGCCGTGTCCCGAGGCGTCAATCTGCGCAAGGCCTGGGATGAATATCTCTGCATCAGCCTGGACGAAACCACGACCCGGGCCGATGTCGAGCTGCTCTGGAGCATCTTTGCCCAGGAGGGGCAGGCTCTGCCCTCCATCGAAGCCATGGACGAAGGCCCGACCTCGCTGATCCCCGAATCCCTGCAGCGCAGCACGGCCTATCTGACCCACCCGGTCTTCAACACCCACCACTCCGAAACCGCGATGCTGCGCTATATCCGCAGCCTCAGCGACAAGGACCTGGCCCTGGACCGCAGCATGATCCCGCTGGGCAGTTGCACCATGAAGCTCAATGCCACCAGCGAGATGATTCCCATCACCTGGCCAGCGTTCGCCGACATCCACCCGTTTGCGCCCGCCAACCAGCTGCAAGGCTATGCCGAGCTGGACCAGCAACTGCGCGACTGGCTGTGCCAGGCCACGGGCTACGCGGGCATCAGCCTGCAGCCCAATGCAGGCAGCCAGGGCGAATATGCAGGTCTGCTGGCCATCAAGGCCTTCCATGAATCACGCGGCGAGGCGCACCGCAATATCTGCCTGATTCCCAGTAGCGCCCACGGCACCAACCCAGCCAGCGCGCAAATGGTGGGCCTTCAGGTCGTGGTCACCAAGTGCGATGACAACGGCAACGTGGACATGGGGGATCTGAAGCTGGCCTGCGAGAAGCACAGCGCCAATCTGGCCTGCATCATGATCACCTACCCCAGCACGCACGGCGTGTTCGAGACCCAGGTCAAGGAGCTGTGCGAGCTGGTGCACAGCCATGGCGGCCGCGTCTATGTGGACGGTGCCAATATGAACGCCCTGGTAGGTCTTGCCGCGCCCGGCGAATTCGGCGGCGATGTCAGTCATCTGAACCTGCACAAGACCTTCTGCATTCCTCATGGCGGCGGCGGCCCCGGCGTCGGCCCCGTGTGCGTGGTCGAGGATCTGGTGCCCTTTCTGCCAGGGCATGCCACGGCAGGCGATGTCCGTCAGGTGGGGGCCGTGAGTGCAGCGCCTTTGGGCAATGCTGCCGTGCTGCCTATCAGCTGGATGTATATCCGCATGATGGGCGAGCCGGGCCTGAAACTGGCGACCGAGACCGCCATCCTCAACGCCAACTACATCAGCGCACGCCTCAAGGACCACTTCCCCACTCTCTATGCGGGCGAGTATGGTCACGTGGCCCATGAGTGCATTGTGGATCTGCGCCACTTCAAGGACAGCTGCGGCGTGATGGCCGAGGATGTGGCCAAGCGCCTGATCGACTACGGCTTCCACGCACCGACGCTGTCCTTTCCCGTGCCCAACACGCTGATGGTGGAGCCGACCGAGAGTGAAAGCCTGTCTGAGCTGAACCGCTTCATCGAAGCCATGATCGCCATCCGCGCCGAGATTGCCGAAGTGGAGGCCGGCAGACTGCCCAGGGATGACAACCCGCTCAAGAACGCCCCCCATACGGCAGAGGCCTTGCTGGCCGCAGACTGGCAGCATGGCTACAGCCGCGAAACCGCCGCCTATCCCGTGCCTGCCCTGCGCCGCGCCAAATACTGGAGCCCCGTGGGCCGCGTGGACAACGTCTATGGTGACCGCAATCTGTTTTGCAGCTGCGTGCCCATGGACGCTTACGAAGACTGATCGCCAGGGTCTCCCCCATGCCAGTGCGCTCTGCCGCACTGGCTTTTTTATGCTCAATCAATGTCGAACACCAGCCAGCCCGTTGCTGTTCGCCGGCAGTGAATGCATTCACGACTTCAATGCAACCGGCATTGCTGCTGCCAAACCGAGCATCGAGTTGCCTGAATACCGGTTGCCTGCCCGCCTTTTTCAAGGGCAGATGCAGGGACCGGCTTACACTGCCGAGGTCTTCTGCCTGTCTCATGAGCTCCTCTGAACCCACTCCTCCTCCCTTGCTGCCAGTCATTGATGGCGGCCTGCCTCTGCATGCCCTGCTGGCCCCCGGTGCTGCGCCGCTAGGCCTGAGCGCCAACACCCAG
The DNA here is from genome assembly GCF_002157685.2 of Comamonas thiooxydans. NCBI lineage: Bacteria > Pseudomonadati > Pseudomonadota > Betaproteobacteria > Burkholderiales > Comamonadaceae > Comamonas > Comamonas thiooxydans. The sequence continues at coordinate 2,518,009 of NZ_AP026738.1, read as the reverse complement.
CCATTGGTACCGGAAGATGAAGACCCGCTGCAGGCCCTGGTGGCGGAGTTGCGCAACTACCAGCACGAGCTGGAGCTGCAAAACGAGGTGCTCAATTACAGCCAGGCCGTGGCCGAGAGCGCATCGGAGCGGTTTGAAACGCTGTTTGCAAGCATTCCGCTGCCGCTGCTGGTGGTTGATGAATACGATATGGTGGTCCAGGCCAATGCCATGGCTCACCGCGCATTTCAGCCCACCGAAAAAGACCGGCTGCTGATCAACTTCAAGCCCTTTGTGCATGTCAACGACGCAGAGCGCGTGACTACGGCCTTCGAGCAGGCCAAGGCGATGGGACGCGCCGAGGTGCACGAGGTTCTGTTCCAGATCACCGAAGAATTCGAGCTCTGCGGCGACCTGCATGTGGCCGGCGTGGTCGTGCCCCAGCAAAACGGCCCGGCCACCTGGCAGTATTTGTGTGCCGTTGTCAACCAGGGCCCGCTGCTTGCCGAGCGCAAGGCGCTGCAAGAGCGCAACCAGCAGCTCTATGCCAGCGAGAGACGGCTGGAGTCGGTCATCAACTCCGCGCTGGACGCCATCATCTGCGTCGATCAGCACCAGCGCATCACTGTCTTCAACCCCACGGCGGCAGCCCTGTTTCTGTGCTCGCCTCAGGATGCCCTGGGCAGCCCGCTGGAGCGCTTTTTACCCGATGCCGCTCGGGCACTGGCTTTTTCCTCGCTGACCACACAGGCCGTGCTGGGCGAGATGACGGGTCTGACCTTGTCGGGGCGTGAGATTCCCATGGAAATCAGCGTCTCCTTCGAGCACCACAGCAGCGGCGACACCACCACCATCTTTGCGCGCGACCTGACCAGCCGCAATCGCGCCGAAGCCCAGCGCAATGCGCTGGAAACCCAGCTGCGCGAATCCCACAAGATGCAGGCCGTAGGCACCATGGCCGGCGGGATTGCCCACGACTTCAACAACATCGTGGGCGCAATCCTGGGTAATGTGGAGCTGGCCAAGGCCGATAGCTCCAGCAACCCGGCTGCCATGGAAAGCCTGCGCGAGATCGAAAAAGCCGGTCGCCGCGCCCGCGATCTGGTGCGCCAGATTCTGACCTTCAGCCGCAATGACCTGCCCGAACGCCGTCCGGTTCAGGTGCAGGAAGTCATGTCCGACACGGCTCGCCTGCTGCGCGTGACTCTGCCTCCCTCCATAGAGCTGCAGGTGCAGGAGTCCAACGATCTGCCGCCGCTGCTGGCCGACCCCACTCAGGTGGAACAGGCGCTGTTCAATCTCTGCAACAACGCCATGCAGGCCATTGGCAGTCAGCGCGGCATCATCCAGATGCGGGCCATGCGCATTGCTCCCGACAGCTACCAATGCGAACGCCTGGGTCTGGCCGTGGCCGAATACCTGGTCTTTATGGTGCAGGACTCTGGCCCCGGCATGGACGTCGTGACTCAGCGACGCATCTTCGAGCCTTTTTTCACCACCAAACCGGTCGGCCAGGGCACAGGCCTGGGCCTCTCGGTCGTACATGGCGTGATGCGCACACATGGCGGCGCTGTCGATGTGCACAGCGAACTGGGCCAGGGCAGTTGCTTCACGCTGTACTTTCCTCTCAGCGACCCGACTTCCAGTCACTCTACGCTGCCGCCCATGCGCATGGACAAGCCCGAAGCCCCGCTGCCCGAACCTGTCCTGGCCACGCGCTCCAGCCATGTCATGTATGTGGACGACGATCAGGCTCTGGTCTTTCTGTTTCAGCGCCTGCTGCGCCGTCGCGGCTATGAAGTCTCGGGCTTTACCGATCCTCATGAGGCCATGGCCGCGCTGCATGAGGAGCCACAGCGTTTTGACCTCATAGTCACCGACTACAACATGCCCGGCTTCAGCGGCCTGGACCTGCTCAGACAGGCCCTGCAGATCAACCCTCAACTGCCGGTTGCACTGGCTTCCGGCTATGTGACGGCCGAAATCGAGCAGGCTGCGATTGCAGCCGGAGCCAGAGCCTTGATCCACAAGCCCAACGATGTGCAGGAGTTCTGCGCCACTGTGCATGAACTGCTCAACCCCTGAAACAATCGATAGCTGTTTGAATGAGTGCGTTGAACTGTGTGTATGAAGACGAGCACCTGCTGGTGCTTGACAAGCCATCGGGCCTGCTGTGCGTGCCCGGTCGCGGCCCCGACAAGCAAGACTGCCTGAGCCTGCGTGCCCTCCAGCATTTCGGCAATGCACTGGTCGTGCACCGGCTCGATCAGGCCACATCGGGTCTGGTCGTCATGGCTCGCAATCCGGCCGTCCAACGCCAGCTCAGCCAGGCCTTTGCCGAACGCAAGGTCGACAAGCGCTATATCGCCGTAGTGGCCGGTGAGTTGCAGGCGCACAGCAAAGCAGCTGATGCCAGGGGCTGGCAACTGATAGACCTGCCGATTGCGGCCGACTGGGAGCGTCGGCCGCTGCGTGTCATCAACCACGAAACCGGCAAAAGCAGCCAGACGCTGTGGCGGGTGATCGAGCACACCGCTCAACCAGGAATACCCCGCACCCGGGTTTTGCTGAGCCCGCTGACGGGCCGCACCCATCAATTGCGCCTGCATATGGCGGCCATAGGCCACCCCATGCTGGGCGATGCGCTATATGCCAGCGAAGCAGTGGCCTGCGCCAGCCCGCGCCTGTTGCTGCATGCGGCAGCACTGGAGCTGGTGCACCCGGTCACCGGCGGACTGCTGCAGCTAAAAAGCGATCCACTTTTTTAATCCCCCTCAAATCGGCAGCAGCCGTCAAGCTCTCAAAGTTGCCAAGCCGCAACAGAAAACCCTTCAGAACTGCGCCGGGGCAGGACAGGAGTCTGCACAAAAAGACCGCTGATGCAGACACTTGCCCACAGTTCAGGCATGGACTGTGCATATACATCACAAACACAGGCCACGCCATAGCCCTTGCGTACTAGCTGCTATGCACGACATAGCAAAAACCGAAAGCCTGCACCAGCCCCTGCATACCCTGTTGCCTTCGTTGACCACTCGATTAATCTGAGCTTCTTTGCGCGAACTGCTATGGCAGCAATCGCGCTTTTCGAACATCTCTCGAGATTAAGGAAGTCCTCATGAGCATTCCGTTCCGCATGCAAACCGTTGTTGCTGCCCTGGGCCTGGCTGGTGCCGCCCTGGTCTCCACCGCGCATGCCCAAATCAAGATCGCCCTGGTCATTCCGACCACCGGTGCGCTGACCCAGTACGGCGACATGGTCAAGGAAGGCGCCACCACCGCCGTTGAAATGGCCAATGCCGCTGGCGGTGTCAATGGCAAGAAGATCGAGCTGGTACCCGTGGACGATGCCTGCGAACCCAAGCAAGGCCCCGTCGCCGCCAACCGCGTGGTCAACAGCAAGATCGGCTATGTGGTCGGCCCCGTCTGCTCGGGTGCCTCGATTGCCGCAGCGCCCATCTACAACAACGAAGGCGTGGTTGTCGTCACTCCTTCTGCCACCTCGCCCGCTCTGACCGACGGCAAGAACTACCACTTCATCTTCCGCACCATTGGCCGTGACGACCAGCAGGGCCCGGCAGCCGCCAAGTTCATTGCCGAGAAGCTCAAGCCCAAAAAGGTTGCCGTGCTGCACGACAAGCAGTCTTACGGCCAGGGCATTGCCTCTTCCGTGCGTGACGACCTGAAGAAGGCCAAGATCGACGTGGCACTGTTTGAGGGCATCAACGCAGGCGACAGCGACTACTCCGCCGTCATCACCAAGCTCAAGGGCGCAGGCGTGGACTTTGTCTACTACGGCGGCTACCACCCCGAAATGGGTCTGCTGCTGCGTCAGGCTGCCGAGCAAGGTCTGAAGGTCAAGATGATGGGTCCTGAAGGCGTGGGCAACCCTGAAGTCAATGCCATTGCCGGCCCTGCCGTCGAAGGCATGCTGGTAACCCTGCCCGCCGACTTTGCTGCCAATCCCAAGAACGCCGCCGTGGTCAAGGCCTTCCAGGACAAGAAGCGCAATGCTTCGGGCGCCTTCCAGCTGACCTCGTTTGCCGCCACCCAGTCTCTGCTGGCCGCCATCAAGGCCGCTGGCGACAGCCCCGCCAAGGTGGCCGACTGGATGCACAAGACCACGGGCGTGGACACCGTGCTGGGCCCTGTGTCCTGGAACAAGCAGGGTGACCTGAACTCCTTCGATTTCCAGGTCTTCCAGTGGCACAAGGACGGCAGCAAATCGCTCGCCAAGTAATTCCACCACTCTCTCCGGAGGCAATGGCAGGGGCCATGCCTCCGGATGTTTGTTATCTGGCCCTCGGGCCTTTTCCTGTTTCAAGGGTGGCGTTACATGTCAGACTTTCTCCCCCAGCTGATACAACAGCTATTCAACGGGCTCTCACTCGGAGCCATTTACGCCCTGATCGCCATTGGCTACACCATGGTCTACGGCATCATCGGCATGATCAATTTCGCACACGGTGACATCTATATGATCGGGGCCTACATAGGCCTCGTGACGCTTTCGGCGATTGGCACGCAAAGCGGTCTACCCATATGGGCCATCATCGGCCTGATGCTGGTGGTGGCCGTATTCGTAACCGGCGTCTATGGCCTGGTTGTCGAACAGGTGGCCTACAAGCCCGTGCGCCAGAGCCCGCGTCTGGTAGCACTGATCTCGGCCATCGGCATGTCCATATTCCTGCAGAACTGGGTGGCTCTGGGCCAGGGCGCGCGCGATATGGCCGTGCCTTCGCTGCTGCCGGGCGCCATCAATTTCCACATGGGCAATTTCGAAGTCTTCATCCCCTATACCCGCGTGCTCATCATCGCGGTGACCGTGGTGCTGATGATTGCACTGACCATGTACATCAAGCATTCGCGCATGGGCCGTGCCTCGCGCGCCTGCGCTCAGGATATGCACATGGCCAATCTGTTGGGCATAGATACCAACAAGGTCATCTCCTTCACCTTTGTACTGGGTGCCGTGCTGGCAGCCGTGGGGGGCGTGCTGATTGCGCTGGCTGTGGGCAAGCTCAATCCCTTCATCGGCTTCCTTGCCGGCATCAAGGCCTTTACGGCCGCCGTGCTGGGCGGCATAGGCTCCATCCCCGGCGCCATGCTGGGCGGTGTGATTCTGGGCGTAGCCGAGACCCTTGCCGCCGCCTACATCTCGTCGGAATACAAGGACATCGTGGCTTTCGGCCTGCTGGTGACCATATTGATGTTCCGCCCCTCGGGCCTGCTGGGCAAACCTGAAGTGGAGAAGGTCTGATGAAGTACAGCTTTTCCGCCGCTTTGCGCGATGCGCTGATCGCCACCGTGATGACGGCCATCGTCGTCACCCCCATCTTCAGCCTGCACCTAGAGCGCGCCGGCGTGCGCACCATCATCACCCCTGACTGGAGCATGACCGGCTGGGCTTGCCTTGCCATCTTCGTCGTGCAGATGCTCAAGCCCCTGCTCGCCGGCAAGCTGCCCAAGGTCAATCTGCCGGCAGTCCCGCAGATGAAATCGGGCACACGCAACGTCGTCATCTTTGTGGTGCTGATGATGGCCGCCTCCTGGCCCTTCTTCGCGGGCCGCAATGCCGTCGACATCGCGACTCTGGCCATGATTTACGTCATGCTGGGCCTGGGTCTGAACGTTGTGGTCGGCTTTGCCGGCCTGCTGGACCTGGGCTTTGTGGGCTTCTATGCCGTGGGCGCCTACACCTATGCGCTGCTGTTCCACTGGGCTGGCTGGACGTTCTGGGAAGCGCTGCCGCTCGCCGGCGCAGCCTCGGCCCTGTTCGGCTTCGTGCTGGGCTTTCCCGTGCTGCGCCTGCGCGGTGACTATCTGGCCATCGTGACGCTGGGTTTCGGTGAGATCATCCGCCTGCTGCTGACCAATCTGACCAGCTTCACGGGCGGCCCCGACGGCATCTCCAGCATTCCCAAGCCTACGGTGCTGGGCCTGCCCATGACCCGCACGCCCTTGACCGAGGACGGCACGACCTTTCATCAGTTCTTCGGTCTGGAGTTCAACTCCATGCACATGGTGATCTTCGTCTATCTGATGGCCCTGCTGCTGGCCATGGTGACGCTGTTCATCAGCAACCGCCTGATCCGCATGCCCATAGGCCGCGCCTGGGAAGCGCTGCGCGAGGATGAAATCGCCTGCCGTTCGCTGGGCCTCAACCCCATGAAGATCAAGCTCTCGGCCTTCACGCTGGGCGCCATGTTCGCGGGTTTCGGCGGCGCTTTCTTCGCCGCCCGCCAGGGTATCGTCAATCCCGAGTCCTTCACCTTCATCGAGTCGGCCCTGATTCTGGCCATCGTGGTGCTGGGTGGCATGGGTTCTCAGCTGGGCGTGATCGTGGCCGCCATCATCCTGACCGTGCTGCCCGAGCTGGCACGCGAGTTCTCCGAATACCGCATGCTGATCTTCGGTCTGGTCATGATTTTGATGATGGTCTGGCGCCCCCAGGGCCTGCTGCCCATGAAGCGACACCAGGTGGAGGTGAAGTCATGAAGCTGCACCTGAACGCTATTATTTCAATAACTACAACCACAGGCAGGGCAAGCGCATGAGCGAGTATTTGCTGGAAGTCAAAGACCTGTGCATGCGCTTCGGCGGCCTGCTGGCCGTGGACAACGTGGGCTTTAACGTACGCCCTCAGGAAGTGTTTGCCATCATCGGCCCCAACGGCGCGGGCAAGACCACGGTATTCAACTGCATCAGCGGTTTCTACCAGCCCTCGGGCGGCTCGGTCGTTCTGGACGGCCAGAGCATTGCAGGCCACAGCAGCCACCAGGTCGCCAACCACGGTGTGGTGCGCACATTCCAGAACGTGCGCCTGTTCAAGAGCATGACGGCGCTGGAAAACCTGCTGGTCGCACAGCATCGCCAGTCGCGTGCCACGCTGCTCGGCGGCCTGTTCAACACGCCAGGCTATCGTCGTGCCGAACAGGAAAAGATCGACAACGCGCTCCAATGGCTGGACGTGATGGGCCTGCGCCAGTTTGCCAACCGCGAGGCAGGCAATCTGGCCTATGGTCACCAGCGCCGGCTGGAGATTGCGCGCTGCATGATCACCAAGCCTCGCGTGCTGATGCTGGACGAGCCCGCCGCCGGCCTGAACCCGCAGGAGAAGAAAGACCTGCAGCATCTGATCGACGATCTGCGCAAACAGTACGGCGTGGCCGTGCTGCTGATCGAGCACGATATGGGTCTGGTCATGGGAGTGTCCGAGCGCATTCTGGTCATGGAATACGGCAAGCCCATCGCCATGGGCCTGCCCGAGGCGATTCGCAATGATGAACGGGTCATCAAGGCCTATCTGGGAGAGGCCTGATGAGCCAGCATATGTTGCAACTGGAGCAGGTCTCCACCCATTACGGCGCGATCTGCGCGGTCAATCATGTCAGCCTGCATGTCGATCAGGGCGAGATCGTCACACTCATCGGCAGCAATGGTGCTGGCAAGACATCGCTTCTGATGACGGTCTGCGGCAACCCTCGTGCCAGCGGCGGGCGCATTCTGTTCGAGGGCGAGGACATCACCCAGATGTCCACTCATCACATCATGCGCCGCGGCATTGCCGTCTCGCCCGAAGGCCGTCGTGTCTTCAAGGACCTGACGGTGACCGAGAACCTGCAGATGGGCGGCTTTTTCCTGAACAAGGCCGAAATCGCTGACGGCGTCGAGCATGTGTTCAAGCTCTTTCCTCGCTTGAAGGAGCGCGCAGCGCAACGCTCGGGCACCATGTCCGGCGGCGAGCAGCAGATGCTGGCCATAGGCCGCGCGCTGATGAGCAAGCCGCGCCTGCTGCTTCTGGACGAACCCACACTGGGCCTGGCGCCGCTCATCATTGCGCAGATCTTCGAGATCATCCAGACCATCCGCGCAGCGGGTGTGACGGTGTTCCTGGTCGAGCAGAATGCCAATCGCGCCCTGCAGATTGCCGACCGAGGCTATGTGCTGGAAACCGGCAAGGTGGTGCTGGAGGACAGCGGTGTCAACCTGCTGAGCAATGACGAGGTGCGCAAGGCCTATCTGGGTCATTGACAGCTTACCGACCTCATCTGAGGTCATCGCCAGGCCCCGCCGGACGCAAGTCTTGCGGGGCTTGCTCTTTTCTGCCTTCAATCAACCGTAAGATGCTTCGCATGACAAAGCATTTAACGATTCTGACCGGTGGCTCTCGCGGCATGGGCCTGTCCATGGGACAGCAGCTGCTGCAGCAAGGCCATCAGTTGCTGAGCATTGCCCGCAAGACCAGCGCCGCCCTGGCCTCCAGCGCCAGCAAGCCTGCACAGCTCTTGCAATGGGAGCAGGACCTGGCACAGAGCGCTGCTGCTGCGCAGCGCCTGGCGACCTGGCTGGGCACGATAGATCCCCGTGAATGGGCCAGCATCACCCTGATCAACAATGCGGGCGTCATCCCGCAGATTGCGCCGCTGTCCCAGGTGCCTTCAACCGACATGATCAATGCCCTGCGCGTGGGTCTTGAAGCTCCCATGGCCCTGACCGGAGCCTTTCTCGGTGCAACCGAGAGCTGGCAGATTCCCCGCAAGGTGCTCAATATTTCCTCGGGCCTGGGCCGGCGCGCCATGGCCTCGCAAGCCAGCTATTGCACGGCCAAGGCCGGCATGGACCAGTTCAGCAGCTGCGTGGCGCTGGAAGAGGCGGCCAAGCCCAACGGTGCACGCATCGTGTCTCTGGCGCCAGGCGTCATCGACACCGATATGCAGGTGCAACTGCGCAGCGCAGCTTCAACCGACTTCCCTGATGTGGGCCGTTTTGCCGCTCTGCACGGCAGCGGGCAGCTGACCTCGGCCGATGACGCCGCAGCCCGCGTGCTGGCCTGGCTGGCACGGCCGGACTTCGGCGACCAGGTGGTTGCCGACGTACGCCAGGCTTGAGATCGCACTCGGAGCGGTTGGACGCCAAAACATGGCTGCAACCGCCTTATCCAAACCAATGGCTAAAGGCGCCCGCAGCTCTTGTTGCCGTGAACTACCAGACCAAGCAAAAAATCTGGGAACAGGCACGGCCTATTCTCGAACCAAGCCCTGGCAAGTCTTTCATGCGTGGCAGAATGTTTCCACTGGTCTGCAGCAGCCTCCGTGGCTGTGCGCAGAACCACAATCCGCACCCGTGGGCCACATAGGCAGCGACACCCGATCGGTACGCTGCCTCCGTGCTAGCAACGGCAGCAACCCTGTCGTGCAGCGCGTGCGGATGGCGATCATGTCCGTACGGCATGGCTCGCGCTCCCCGGTAAAGACAAATACCCATTGATGGCGGAACCACCGTCCCCGATCATCGAAAAGCCCACCTTCCGTGACTCTGGCTGCCGAGCTCAAGGCTCAGGTACCAGCCGCGACTGCGCCGCCCTTGTTTGCGGGCCAGCGCTCCCCCGTTCGTCTCTGGAGCTTCTTTTTCATGATTCGCCAAATTCTCATCAGCACAGCCGTGATCGCAAGCGCGGGCCTGAGCTTTTCAGCCGCTGCACAAGACCCCGCTGCCGACTACCCCAACAAGCCCGTGCGCATGATCGTGCCGTTCCCGCCAGGCGGCGGCACCGACATCCTCTCGCGCGTGATTGCCAACAAGCTCACCGAAGTCAGCAAGTGGACCGTGGTGCCCGACAACCGTGCGGGTGCAGGCGGCACCATCGGCATCACCGAAGCGGTGAAAGCGGCGCCCACGGGCTATGACATGGTGATGGGCCAGAAGGACAATGTGGTCCTTGGCCCCTACCTCTACAAGAACCTGCCCTGGAACCCCAGCAAGGATCTGACCCCCGTGGCTCACGTGGCCTACACCCCCATCGTGATCGCCACGGCCGCCAACTCGCCGTACAAGACGCTGGCCGACGTGGTGGCTGCAGCCAAGAAGAATCCGTCCAAGATCACCTACGGCTCGCCCGGCAACGGCACCAGCATCCACCTGGCCGGCGTGATGCTGGAAAAGGCCTCGGACATTCATCTGACTCACGTGCCCTACAAAGGCTCCAACCCCGCGATGATGGATGCACTGGCCGGCAATGTGGATCTGCTGGTGTCCTCCGTACCCTCGGCCATAGCCCAGATCAAGGCCGGCAAGCTGCGCGCCATCGCCGTGACCTCGGCAAAGCGCTCGTCCTCGCTGCCAGACACCCCAACACTGGCCGAATCCGGTCTCAAGGGCTTTGATGTGAGTACCTGGTACGGCCTGTTCATGCCCAAGGGCACGCCCTCGTCCATCGTGACCAAGGTCAATGTCGAAGTGAACAAGCTGCTGGCCATGCCCGAGGTGCGCGAGGCCATTCTGACCCAGGGCGCCGAGCCCCAGTCCATGAGTGTCGCCAACTTCGACAAGATGTTCCAGGCCGACTTCAAGCAGTCCAAACAGGTCGTCGAATCCTCGGGCGCCAAGATCGAGTGACATCCCGACGCGGCGCGCAGGATTCGCGCCGCCCTGCCTGGCGCGGATAGGCCTGATCTGCATCAATGCGGCATATGACAGGCTCGTGAATACTTCTCCGGAAACCCTTGAATTTCTGGAGAACATCATGGCATTGCTGGTCTGGGTCCCCGAGCTGGACACCGGGATTGCGGAGATCGACCGGCAGCACCGCCGTATCGTCGATTACATCAACCGGCTCTACGAATTGCGCAGCTCGCCCGACCGCGAAGGTCTGGGCGATGTCATCGGGGAGATGATCGACTACACCGTCTCGCACTTCGTCTTCGAGGAAAGCCTGATCGAGAGCGCCGGCTACATGTTCGCCGGGCCGCACAAAAAAGTGCACGAGCTGTTCACGCGCCGCGTGATCGAGATGCAGACCCGCTTCGATGCGGGCGAGGATGTGGCCGCCGAACTGCATGGCATGCTCTCGCGCTGGCTGTTCAACCACATCCGCAACGAAGACCATGGCTATGTGGACTCGGCCAAGGTCTATCTGCGCATGATGTCCAAAGAGAGCGGACACACGGCAGAAAAAGAACGACTCAAAGCGGAAGTGCTGCAGGAGTTGGAATTGCAGCAGAAGAAGAAAGGCTGGCTGGCCCGACTGCTCAATCGCTGAGCACCCTTGCTCACAAGAAAAACGGCTCCCTGAGGAGCCGTTGCTTCGTGGGCAGCCGCCTGACGCTCACTCGCGCACGACCAGCACCGGCACGCGCACGGCGCCAAGCACGCGCTGGGTGACGCTGCCCAGCATCAGCTTCTCAAGGCCACGTCGCCCCTGCGAGCCCATGACGACGAGATCGGCACCCACGCTTTCCATGGTGCGCACAATGCCTTCATGCACGGCATGGCCCTCGCCCACCAGCGTCTTCACGGGCACGCCCGCCTCATCCATGATGGCCTTGACCGCATCCAGGGCGGTGTTGGCTTCGGCGGTGGCCGCGCTCAGATACTGTGACTGGCCATAGGCAAAGTCGGCGCCCACGCCGGTGAAAGGATAGGGATCGACCACATACACCGCCGTCACGGCGCTGCCGAAGACCTTGGAAAGCTCCGCGGCCTTGTGCGCCGCCAGCATGGAGGGCTTGGAGCCGTCGACCGGAACCAGAATGTGATTGAACATGGACATATGTTTCTCCTTTCAGGTTGCAGGCGACAAGGACCTCAAGCCAGAGGCCCGGGGCAGATGCCGCTCTTGAAATAGCGTTGAGTCTGCCTTCATCATGCCTCAGCGTGTTGACATGAATCAACCCTGAAGTTCACGCTGGCTGAGGTCTGGCTCAGATACAGACATGGGCCGTCTGGTATTCGTAGCACTTTTCCAGCAAAGTGTCGGACTTGTCGGTGATCCTGATGCGCGTGCCGTCTGGGCGCAGCAGGGATACATTTTTGAAGGCTGGCTCATGGGGTTTGCTGGGCGCATCGCGACGCACGGTCCATTCCTCCTGGACGATGCCGCCCGGCATGTCCAGCATCACGACGATCTGCTCGGTATCGTCCGAGAGTCGAATGCACTTGGCATCATTGAGCTCGACCACGGCCCCGGCCGGCGCGGCCAGACCATAAGGGCACTCCTCCACGCCGTGAATCGGTACCGAGGTATCGCCGAGGGTAATCTCAAGGCCATTGCGAAAGTAGATCGTGGGCTCCTTGGTGTAGGCCGCCTGCGCCGGACGGTCTTGCGAAGGCTTGCAGGCCGCTACGGTGACAAGAGCGGTCAGCACTGAAATACTAAGGGCGTAAAAGCGATTCATATAAAAAACCACGCTCTGCTAGGCGTGGCGTTGGCCAGCTGATCTGGCTTGTTGGATGCAGGGAAGACTCGAAGAGGCGAAAGCTTCGCCGCGACAAGCCTGCATCATGCAGTGTTGAGGCCGTCACTTTGACGTATTGAGCACGTTACAGTTTTGCCCAAATTTTCCGAACAAAGCCCTCCGGCTCAATCAAGCAGCCTGACCCTGCTGCTGCTGGAGCTCGGCACCCTGGAAGTTGCCGCGGCGATAGGTCAGCACCAGCGTGTCGCGCACGCCCCCAGGCTCGGCGGGCTGAATCGGCGTGGTTTCATGAATCATGCGCGCGTCGTCGAGCAGCATCACGGACCAGGGCTCGGTCAGCGTGAAGCGCTGGCCATTGGGGCCGGTCGCTTCGAACACCCGGGTCTCGCCCCCTTTGACGCCCTTGCGCCCCACCAGCAGCACGGCGACCAGATCGACGCCGTCGCGGTGCGCGCCCTCGGGCGTGGGCCGTCCGATGCCGTCCGTGGTGTCGATGCGGAACTGGTGCGCCTCGACAAACCAGCGCTCATGCCGCTCGTCGGTGCAGAACACCTGATCGGCCAGTTGCCCCAGAGCATTGATCATCTCCAGCCATGCCGCGCTCGTCGTCGTGCTGTCCAGCATGGGCTCGAACATGCGCTGCATGCCGCCATGCAGCGCGTTGTATTCCACGGGCTGCCAGTGGGCGCGGTGGGGCACCTGCTGCACCTGATCGCCTTCGCTGACAAAACAGGAATGACGGCGGCGGCGATAGCGGCCGCCATCCTTGAGGAAGGCATCGGGCGGCAGGCCCTGCCAATCCGCATCCATGACATGCAGATCGCTCACGCTCAGGCCCATCCACTGGGCGAAGTCCTCGGGCTGCAGCACGGCATAGCCGCGCGTGCGCAAGGACTGGGCTGCCTCGGCAGCGGCAATATAGGGAGGGGAAAACATGATGTGCGCCATAAGGTCGGCAAGCTTACTCCTCGCAGGCCCCGCTGGCTTGTGGCTCGGCATCAAAATTTACGCAAGGCAGCATCAACCAAATTGCATGGATGAAAAAATGCCTGCATCGCACACAGCGATGCAGGCAGACAGCCTGGCGCCAAGAAGGTACCAGGCATCATCACGATAGTGACGAGAGCGATCAGTTCGCAGGCTTACACCAGGGGCAGACCCACATAGTTCTCGGCCAGCGAGGTCGAGCCGGCTTCGGAGTGAACGATGTAGTCCAGCTCGGCTTCCTGTACCTTGGTGTTGAACTCGCCCTCGCCGGGGAAGTTGTGCAGCATGGAAGTCATCCACCAGGAGAAGCGCTCGGCCTTCCATACACGGCGCAGGCACTGCTCGGAGTAGCGATCGATGCCGGCTTCGGACTGCTGCTGGTAGTACTCGACAAAGGCTTGCGACAGATAGCCCACATCGGAAGCTGCCAGGTTCAGGCCCTTGGCGCCGGTGGGCGGCACGATGTGGGCGGCGTCGCCGGCCAGGAACATGCGGCCGAAGCGCATGGGCTCGGTCACGAAGCTGCGCAGCGGCGCAATGCTTTTTTCCAGCGAAGGGCCGGTCATCAGATTGGCGCGAGCTTCGGGGTCCAGGCGCTTCTTGAGCTCTTCCCAGAACGCTTCGTCGCTCCAGTCCTCGACCTTGTCGGTCAGCGGCACCTGCAGATAGTAGCGGCTGCGCGTGGCGCTGCGCTGGCTGCACAGCGCAAAGCCGCGCTCGGTGTTGGCGTAGATCAGCTCGTGCGACACGGGCGGCGTATCGGAGAGCAGGCCCAGCCAGCCGAAGGGGTAGACCTTCTCGAAGGTCTTGATCTTGTCCTGAGGCGCGCTGGCGCGGCAGATGCCGTGAAAGCCGTCGCAACCGGCGATGAAGTCGCACTCGATCTCGTGCACCTGGCCGTCTTTTTCGTAACGCACCTTGGGCTTGTCGCTCTCGAAGTCCACAGGCTGCACATGGCTGGCTTCGTAGACTGTGGTCAGGCCCTCCTGGGCCCGCACTTCCATCAGATCGCGGGTCACCTCGGTCTGGCCGTAGACCATCACGCGCTTGCCGCCGGTCAGGTCATGCAGATTGATGCGGTGGCGCTTGCCCTTGAACAGCAGCTCGATACCGTCGTGGGGAAGACCTTCCTCGTTCATGCGCTTGTCAGCACCCGCCTGCTTGAGCAGATCCACGGTCACCTGCTCCAGCACGCCGGCGCGGATGCGGCCCAGCACATAGTCGGCGCTGCGCTGCTCGATGATGATGTTGTCGATGCCCGCCTTGTAGAGCAGCTGCCCCAGCAGCAGACCCGAGGGACCGGCACCGATGATGGCGACTTGTGTACGCATGATTGTGACTCCTTGTTATGGCTCAAAAACCTGTCGCTCGGCGCGCTTGACGACACCGATTGCGCTGTGCAGCAAGACTAAGTTTTGTGCTGCATCAAGATAAAGGAGAGAATCGATGTTTGCGCGATAATCGCACAATGAGAACGATGATCGCGCAAAACAAGAACCACGGAGCCGAGCATGAGTGAACCCGGCACCCCTACCATCGCTGCGGCGGACTTCATTGCCGGCCTGGCCAAGGGCCTGGCCGTACTGGAGAGCTTCGACACCGAGCGCCAGCGCCTGAATGCCACCATGGCCGCCGAGCGCGCAGGCATCACGCGCGCTGCCGCCAGGCGCCATCTGCTCACCCTGGCCTATCTCGGCTATCTGGAATCCGACGGCAGCTATTTCTGGCTGGCCCCCAAGGTGCTGCGCCTGTCGGGCAGCTATCTGGCCTCGGCGCGGCTGCCTCGCATCGTGCAGCCCGTGCTGCACAGACTGGCAGCGCAGACCGGACTCTCCTACTCCTGCGTGGTGCGCGAGGGCCGCGAAGTCGTCATCGTCGCGCGCAGCGCCGTGCATGAAAAAGGCGAACGGCTGATGGCCCACGGACTGCACCTGGGCACGCGCCTGCCGGCGCACGCCACGTCCACGGGCCGGGTGCTGCTGGCCTCGCTCTCGAGCTCGGAGCTCGACGACTGGCTGGCCACCTATGACCTGCCCAAGCTGACGGCGCACACCGTCTCCGATGGTGCGGCGCTGAAGGCCTTGCTCGACGAGGTGCGCCGCCTCGACTACTGCATGGCGCTCGAAGAGCATGAACTGGCCATTCAGGCCGTGGCCGTGCCGCTGCGCAATATGCGCGGGCGCACCGTGGCAGCACTGAATGTGGTGACATCGGCCAAGCGCATGAGCCCGCAAACCATGCAGCAGGAAATACTGCCGCTGCTGCAGGAGGCCGCCAGAACCTTGCGCCCCCAACTTTGACGCTATCAGTTCAGAAGCTTATTGCGCTTGTTATCAATTGATTTCAGATAGATATATATCTGAAATCGTTATTCAATCAGCACAACAAGCTCCCCTAACAGGAGCGTTAACTATCGGCCGCAAGGTACTGGTGCAGGCGCCGTGCTCAGATATGACCGCTTTCCACCGAGCAGACCTGCATGCTGAGGCGGCGCAGCAGCTCGGCCGTGCGGCGCATCAGTGGCGTGGACTTCTTTTTGGCGGGCTGCACCAGGCACAAGGTGCTGACGATATGCGGCGACTTGATGGGCACCTCCACCAGCGCGGCATCCGTGGCATGACTGTGCATGGCGCTATCGGTCAGCGCCGCATAGCCATAGCCGCCGCGCACCAGATCCAGAATGGCGGGCACGCTGGAAACCTCCCAGACCACATTGAGCTTGACCTGGGACAGCGTGGCCTGCGCCTCCATCAGCTTGCGGAAAATCTGCCCGTGCTGAGGCATGATCAGCGGGAACTCGGCCAGATGCTCGAACGGGATGCTGGTGCGGCCTGCCAGCGTGCTGGCCGGGCCGATCAGGCACAGGCGCTCTTCGAGCACGGGCGAGACCTCGATCTGCGGATGCGGCTCCGGCGTGTAGACCAGGCCCAGATCCATGCGCCCCGAAGTCAGCCACTCCGAGATATTCATGGAGAAACCTTCGACCACCGCCAACCTGGCCTTGGGCATCTCGCGGCTGAAGCCGTCGATCAGGGGCAGGGTCAGGCGCCGCGCCAGGCTTGGCGGCAGGCCGACCGTGATACGTCCCACGGGCTCGTCGCGCTGACTGCCCAGGTCTTCCTTGGCCATGGCCACGCGCTGCATGATGGCGTGACCATGCTCGAGCAGGCGGCGCCCCGCATCGGTCAGCGTCACGCCGCGCCCGGTGCGGATCAGCAAGGTCTCGCGCAACTCAGTTTCAAGGGCACGCACCTGACGACTGAGCGCCGGCTGGGCGGTGTCCAGCAGTACCGCAGCCTTGCTGAAGCTCCCCACTTCGGCCACCCGAACAAAGGTCTCTATCTGCTGCAGATTCATGCTCACACCTTTCAAAACAAGCTATGCTATTTTGCTATAGCTGCTAGCCTCAGCTAGACCTAGGTGTTTATGACCCAAGTGACACAATGTAATTAACTGGGCCTGAATATCTAAAAATAACAGCCGACGATATCAACAATGCGTGGTCCACACGCAATTCATCATCGACATCCTTCCAGGGAGACAAAATGACCCATAAGCTCAATATGAGCCGTCGCCAAGCTGCATTCGCACTCGGCGCCATTGCCGCAGCCGTGGCAGCCCCCTCTTTCGCCCAGAGCGACAAGTGGCCCACCAAGTCCTCGCGCATCATCAACCCCTTCCCCGTAGGCGGCGGTCCCGATGGCATTTCGCGCCTGGTGGCCGACAAGCTGGGCCGCGCCTGGGGCCAGCCCGTGGTGGTGGAAAACCGTCCCGGCGGCAACGGCTTCATCGCCATCAACGAATTCAAGCGCGGCGCGACCGACGGCACGGACATGATCCAGCTGGACAACGTCCACATCGCGGCCTACCCCCACCTGTTCAAGAAGCTGCCCTACGACCTGAACAAGGACTTCGACATCCTGATGCCCTTGTTCCGCAACTACTTCTTTGTCTGCGTTCCCGTCAACAGCCCCTACAAGACCATCGGCGACCTGATCGCCGATGCCAAGGCGCATCCCGGCAAGCTGAACTACGGCTCCTGGTCCGTGGGCAACCCCGTGCACCTGGGCTCGGCGCTGCTGGAAAACCAGACCGGCACCAAGATGGAGCACGTGATCTACAAGGAAACCAGCCAGCTGTACCAGGGTGTCGCCAACGGCGAGCTGACCTTTGCCCTGGGCTCTCTGGGCACTGCAGGTCCTCTGGTGCGTGGCGGCAAGCTGCGCTTCCTGGCGGTGGCTGCTCCCAACCGCATTGCCGGCTTCGAGAACGTACCGACAGTGTCCGAATCGGGCGGCCCCAAGGATTTCGCAGCCATCGGCTGGAACGCCCTGGCCGTGCGCCCCGGCACCCCTGCTGCCGTGGTCGAGAAGATCCGCACCGACGTCCGCCAGGCGCTGACCGGCCAGGACGTGAAGGAAAAGTTCGCCGCCTTCGGCTACGAGTCCTTCAACCCCACACCCGCTGAATTCAAGGCCTTCATGGCCTCCGAGAGCAAGCGCTTTGGCGAGGTGATCAAGAAGGCCGGCCTGGCTCTGGACTGATCCGTCTTCCAATCGATAAGAAGCCGCCTCTTGCAGGCGGCTTTTTCATGTCCTCTGGCATCAAGAAAAACGCCCGATGCAAGCACCGGGCGTTTTGCAGGGAAGTTCACTGACTTCTTATTGGTCGCGCGCCTCGATGGCACGGTTGATGCCCAGTGCCGCCAGCGTGCACAAGGCGCCCGACAGCAGATAGATACCCAGAGCCACCAGACCGAATTTTGCCGAGACACCCAAGGCCACCAGAGGCGCAAACGCCGCACCGATGAGCCAGGCCATGTCCGTGGACAGGGCTGCACCGGTGTAACGGTAGCGCGACGAGAAGTTGGAAGTCACCGTGCCCGATGCCTGGCCGTAGGATAGGCCCAGCAGCACAAAGCCCACCAGGATGAACACATTGTTGCCGGTGCTGCCGCTGCCCAGCAACCAGGGCGCCAGGAAGCTGAAGATGCCGATCAGGCAGGCCATGGTGCCCAGGGTGTTGCGACGCCCCACTCGGTCCGCCAGCCAGCCCGAGAGCATGATGGCCGCGCCCGCCAGGAGTGCACCGATGATCTGCACCACCAGCACTTCCGTCATGGACTGGTCGGAGTACATGGAAATCCAGGACAGCGGGAACACGGTCACCAGATGGAACAGCGCAAAGCTGGCCAGCGCGGCAAAAGCACCGATCATCACATTGCGGCCTTCGTTGGCCATGAGACTGGTCACGCTGATGGGCTCCAGCTCACGCTCCTGCAGAAGCTGGGTATAGGACTGACCCACGACCAGACGCAGGCGCGCAAACAGCGCCACCACGTTGATGGCGAAGGCCACGCAGAAGGGGTAGCGCCAGCCATAGCTCATGAACTCGTCGGCCGTCAGGCTGGAGTACAGATAGGCAAACAGCGCTGCCGCAATGATGAATCCCAGCGGCGCCCCGAGCTGGCCGATCATCGAGTACCAGCCGCGCTTGTTCGGCGGCGCCGACATGGCCAGCAGCGAAGGCAAGCCGTCCCAGGAACCACCCAGCGCCAGGCCCTGGCCGATGCGCAGGATCACCAGCGCCCAGACGGCCTTCATGCCGGCTGTCTCAAAGCTGGGCAAAAAGGTCATGCCCACCGTGCACACGCCCAGCAATAGCAGCGCCAGAGTCAGCTTGGTGGCACGACCCCAGCGGCGCTGCACGGCCATGGAAAGCGCCGTGCCCACGGGGCGGGCCACAAAGGCCAGCGAGAAGATGGCAAACGCGGCCAGCGTGCCGTCGAGCTTGGATAGATAGGGAAACAGCAGCGAGGGAAACACCAGCACGCAGGCGATGCCGAACACGAAGAAGTCAAAGTACTCGGAAGAGCGCCCGATGATCACCCCCACGGCAATCTCGCCAGGGGTCACATCCTCGTCGGTATCCGCATAGGCCAGGGTTTCCGAGTTCTCATAGTCTTGCTGAGTAAGACCAACGGACGGGTTCATGCTTGTCATAAAGGTACAACTCCTTGTCTTACTTTTCAGTCCCGGGGACGCTTTCCGTTCTACGCCCAAGCATGTGCAGCTGCAATAGAGTTTTTGCCCTGAACACTGTCAGCCCAGCCCTGTGCAGGCCCCGTTTCTGAGGGCTGATTTGACAATTTCAAGCCCTGTCAGCTCAAAGTTTGTCCACACGCCAAAGCCGCTAAACCCTTGTCGCATAGCGCATTTCCGATCCCGAACTGTTGACCTTGGACAAAATGTCCAATGGACAAGCCCCTGTTTGGTATTACATTTGCCGAGATCCAGTAATCCGCGTTTACACCTAAGCGCGACTTTGTCACGCCCAAAGCATGTTAAAAATCAAGGAAATCCGTGGGCCCGCGTGGCTCTCAGCGGCCGCTTTGACCGCAACCCTCGCAGGTTGCAGCAAGGCCGTCGTCCTCAACCCAGCTGGCGATGTCGCCAAGCAGCAAGGCGATCTGGTCATTACGGCCACTTTGCTGATGCTGCTCATCATCGTCCCCGTCATCTTTTTGACGCTGCTGTTTGCCTGGAAATACCGCCAGTCCAACACCGAAGCCAAGTACGACCCCGAATGGCACCACTCCACTGCGCTGGAGCTGGTGATCTGGACGGTTCCCCTGCTCATCATCATCGCTTTGGGCGCCATTACCTGGATCAGCACCCACAAGCTCGACCCCTATCGTCCCCTGGACCGCATCTCCGCCACCAAGGCTCTGGACCCCAACGTCAAGCCTCTGGAGATCCAGGTCGTGTCTCTGGACTGGAAATGGCTGTTCTTCTACCCGGAGCAAGGCATTGCCACCGTCAACGAAGTGGCTGCCCCGGTGGATCGCCCCATCCACTTCAAGCTGACCTCCACCCACACCATGAACGCGTTCTACGTTCCTGATCTGGCCGGCATGATCTACACCATGCCCGGCATGCAGACCGAGCTGAACGCCGTGATCAACAAGCCCGGTGTCTATGGCGGCAAGTCCTCCCACTACAGCGGCGCTGGTTTTGCAGGCATGACCTTCAAGTTCCACGGCCTGGAAAACGAGCAGTTTGATCAGTGGGTTGCCAAGGCCAAGACCGAAGGCAAGGCTCTGACACGCGATGCCTATATCGATCTGGCCAAGCCCAGCGAGCGCAACCCCGTTGAACGCTTCGCCAGCGTGGACGAAGGCCTGTACCACAAGGTCCTCAACCGCTGCGTGGAAGACGGCAAGATGTGCATGAACGAAATGATGGCCATCGACGCCGCCGGCGGCAAGCCACCTGCACACCACAGCAAGACCTCCAGCGTGACCCTGCCCCTGGATGTCTGCACTTCCAAAGACGCTGACCGCGTTGTCGCCCTGCTCGACGAAGTCGCCGCCTCCGGAGCTGTCGCACAGCAATAAGTAGTTCACGGTGCGGATGCGCTCACCGCTCAGCCGCTCCAATACGACAGAAGAGACTCAACATGTCTGAAACAACAACCCCGGCCTCCCACTGGCTGTTGGGCCGTATCACATGGGACCAGATTCCCATGACGCATGAGCCCATCGTGCTCTTGACCTTTATTGCCGTGGTGCTTGGCGGCCTCGTCGTGGTCGGCGGCATCACCAAGTTCCGCCTCTGGGCTCCGCTGTGGAACGACTGGATCACCTCCATCGACCACAAGAAGATCGGCATCATGTACATGATCCTCGGTCTGGTCATGTTCCTGCGCGGCTTTGCCGATGCCGTGATGATGCGTCTGCAGCAGTCCATGGCCTTCGGCGACAACATGGGCTACCTGCCTCCTCACCACTACGACCAGATCTTCACGGCCCACGGCGTGATCATGATCTTCTTCGTGGCGATGCCCTTCGTGACCGGCCTGATGAACTACCTGGTTCCTCTGCAGATCGGCGCACGTGACGTGTCCTTCCCGTTCCTGAACAACTTCAGCTTCTGGATGACCACCGGCGGCGCCGTGCTGGTGATGATCTCCCTGTTCCTGGGCGAGTTCTCCACCTCCGGCTGGCTGGCTCTGTCCAATCTGGGGCATCAGAGCGGCAGCACGGGTCTTGACTACTACATCTGGGGCCTGCAGGTCGCCGGTGTGGGCACGACCTTGTCAGGTATCAACCTGATCGTGACCATCATCAAGATGCGCGCTCCCGGCATGAACCTGATGAAGATGCCCGTCTTCACCTGGACTGCCCTGTGCACCAACGCCCTGATCGTGGCCTCCTTCCCCGTGCTGACCGCAGCCCTGGTGCTGATGTCGCTGGACCGCTACGTCGGCACCAACTTCTTCACGAACGAGCTGGGCGGCAACCCCATGCTGTACGTGAACCTGATCTGGATCTGGGGCCACCCCGAGGTCTACATCCTGATCCTGCCCTGCTTCGGCGTGTTCTCCGAAATCGTGGCAACGTTCAGCCGCAAGCGCCTGTTCGGCTACACCTCGATGGTCTACGCCACCGTGTGTATCACCATCCTGTCCTACCTGGTGTGGCTGCACCACTTCTTCACCATGGGCTCGGGTGCCAGCGTGAATACCTTCTTCGGTATCACCACGATGATCATCTCCATCCCCACGGGCGCGAAGATCTTCAACTGGCTGTTCACCATGTACCGCGGTCGCATCCGCTTCTCGGTGCCCATGCTGTGGACGGTTGGCTTCATGGTCACCTTCGCCATCGGCGGCATGACCGGCGTGCTGCTGGCCGTGCCTCCCGCAGACTTCGTGCTGCACAACTCGCTGTTCCTGATCGCCCACTTCCACAACGTGATCATCGGCGGCGTGGTGTTTGCCGTGTTTGCCGGCATCAACTACTGGTTCCCCAAGGCTTTCGGCTTCCGACTCAACGAGTTCTGGGGCAAGGCTTCGTTCTGGTTCTGGCTGGTCGGCTTCTGGGTTGCCTTCACTCCCCTGTACATCCTGGGTCTGATGGGCGTGACCCGCCGTGCCAACCACTTTGACGATCCTTCGCTGCAGATCTGGTTCATCATCGCTGCCTGCGGTGCTGCCCTGATCGCTGCCGGTATCGGCTGCTTCTTCATCCAGCTGGCCGTGTCCATCTGGAAGCGCGACGAGCTGCGTGACGTGACCGGCGACCCATGGGAAGGCCGCACACTGGAATGGGCCACTTCTTCGCCCCCTCCCCAGTACAACTTCGCCTTCACCCCCGTGGTGCACGACATCGACGCCTGGACCGACATGAAGAAGCATGGCTATCAGCGTCCGCTGAGCGGCTTCGAGCCCATCCACATGCCCGCCAATACCGGCGCTGGCGTGGTGATTGCCGGCCTGTCCACCGTTCTGGGCTTTGCTCTGATCTGGCACATGTGGCCTCTGGTGATCGCTTCGTTCGCCGCGACCATCCTGGCCTCGATCATTCATACCTTCAACTACAAGCGTGACTACTACATCCCTGCGGCCGAAGTGGCCACATCGGAAGAAGCACGTACCAAGCAGCTTGCAGCAGCCCATGTCTAATACACATATCAACGCTGGCGGCGCAGCCGCCCTGGCTACTCGCGAGTACCACCTCGCGCACGAGCCCCATCCGGAAAACGGCACCTCGCTGGGCTTCTGGCTCTACCTGATGAGCGACTGCCTGATCTTTGCCGCACTGTTCGCCACCTATGGCGTGCTGGGCCGCAGCTATGCAGGCGGCCCCTCGGGCAAGGATCTGTTCGACCTGTCGCTGGTCGCGGTCAACACGGCCTTCCTGCTGATGTCGTCCATCACCTTCGGCTTTGCCATGCTGCAAAAGCAGAAGAAGAACGTGAACGGCACGCTGCTGTGGCTGGCCGTCACCGGCCTGCTGGGCGCAGCCTTCTTGGCCGTGGAACTCTATGAGTTCCACCACCTGATCCATCAAGGTGCGACGCCTCAGAGCAGCGCCTTCCTGTCGTCCTTCTTCACGCTGGTGGGCACCCACGGTATCCACGTGACCTTCGGTCTGGTCTGGCTGATCACCCTGATGATCCAGATCAAGAAGCACGGCCTGATCAACGAGAACGTGCGCCGTATCAACTGCCTGTCCATGTTCTGGCACTTCTTGGACGTGGTCTGGATCGGTGTGTTCACCTTTGTGTATCTGATGGGGGTGCTGTAAATGAGCGCACACGATATCCACGCCGGTCATGACGATCACCACGATCACGACGACCTGCACGTCACCATGGGCGACTATGTGAAGGGCTTCATCCTGGCCGTCATCCTGACCGCCATCCCCTTCTACCTGGTCATGAACAACATCATCACCGACCGCACCACGGCTGTGGCCGTGCTGGGCCTGTTCGCGGTGATCCAGGTGCTCGTGCACATGGTGTACTTCCTGCACATGAACGGCAAGATCCAGGGCGGCTGGACCATGCTGTCCACCATCTTCACGGTGATCTTCCTGGCGATTGCCATCTCCGGCACGCTTTGGGTCATGTTCCACATGAACACCAACATGATGCCCGGTCATGAAATGCACCAGGCTGCAGGCCATGCAGATCACGCAGGTCACACGGCTCCCGCAGCTGTCACACCTTGACTGACCTCATGAAGAATCAGAGCGCTGCGCGGCAGCGCTCTCCCTTCGCCAAGGCGATGCTCGCGTTTGTGGGCATCGCCTTGTTTTTAGGGTTCATGGCTCTGGGCACCTGGCAGGTGCAGCGTCGCGCCTGGAAGCTCGATCTCATCGAGCGCGTCGAGCAGCGCGTGCACAGCGCCCCCGTAGCGGTTCCCGAGCCCGGCCAGTGGCCGCAGATCAATGCGGCCAGCCACGAGTACCTGCCCGTCAAGGCACAGGGCCAATGGCTGGACAGGCAAAGCGTGCTGGCCAAGGCCTTGACCGAGGCCGGCGCGGGCTTCTGGCTCATGACGCCGCTGCAGCTGAGCGATGGCACACAGGTACTGGTCAACCGCGGCTTCACGCCCGAGAAGCTGCGCGGCCAATGGCTCAAGCAGATTGCCGAAGCCGGGCCATCCGCCGAGACCGTCACCGTCATCGGCCTGATGCGCATGAGCGAGCCCGGCGGCGGCTTCCTGCGCAAGAACGATCCCGCCAACGACCAGTGGTACTCGCGCGATGTCGCCGCCATTGCCCAGGCCCAGGGTCTGAGCAGGCCCGCCCCCTACTTCATAGACCAGGGCGTACCCGCCAGCAACCCGGCCTATGCCCGGACAGAGGCTGGTACCGAAGCCCTGCGCCCTGGCATGACGGTCATCCGCTTCCCGAACAGCCATCTGGTCTATGCACTGACCTGGTATGGGCTGGCCATCATGGTGCTGGGAGCGGCCTGGCTGGTACGCCGGCATGACAAGGCAGTTGCCGCAAGCTGATGCCCCCCTGAAAAGCGCTCCCCGGAGCGCTTTTTTTCGGCCCCTGCAGACAGCCCTACATCAGCAAGGCATAGCCCCAGAGGCGTCCGTGGCAGCCCCGCTCGGTGACAATTGCGCGGTGAGCCAAATTTCCGATTCCCTGTTTCGCGTACAGCGCCTGACCGAGCGGCAGAACATGCAACTGCTGATTCAGTTGCGCTGGATTGCCGTGGTCGGCCAGGTCGTCACCATCTCGCTGGTGCACTACGGCTTTCAGATTGCCCTGCCCCTGCTGCCCATGGCGCTGGTGCTGGTGGCCCTGGTGGCCACCAACCTGGCCTATATCTACTGGAGCCAGGGCCTGCACCGCCCCGTGACCTCGCGCAGCGTCTTCTATGCGCTGCTGGCCGATGTGCTGGCCCTGACCATTCAGCTGTACCTGAGCGGCGGTGCCAGCAACCCCTTCATCTATCTGTATCTGCTGCAGGGCATTCTGAGCGCCGTGCTGCTGCCCGCCCATTACACCTGGTGTGTGGTCGCGGCCTCCTTTGTCGGCGTCATGGGCCTGACCCTGTTTCACCAGCCCCTGCATGTGCAGTTCGTCAGCCAGGAAGGCCTGCCCAGCCTCTACGTCGTGGGCGTGCTCATCAGCTTTGCGCTGACCAGCATCCTGACCATCGTCTTTCTGACCCGCATCGTCGAGAACACGCGCCGCCGCGACAAGCGCATCTCCAATATGCGCCAGCGCGCCAGCGAGGAAGAACATATCGTGCGCCTGGGCCTGCTGGCCACCGGCGCAGCCCACGAACTGGGCACACCTATGGCCACCATGTCCGTAATCCTGGGCGACTGGCAGCATATGCCGGCCCTCATGCAGGACGAGGATCTGCGCGAGGACCTGCAGGAAATGCAGCGCCAGCTGCTGCGCTGCAAGTCCATCGTCTCGGGCGTGCTGCTGTCCGCCGGCGAGACCCGGGCCGAAGGCACGGAAAGCACCACCTTTGCGAGCTTTGTGCAAGGCGTGGTCAGCCACTGGCAGACCCATAACAGCCTGCAGCACTTCGCACTGCACCAGCAGGGCGTGAAGGACTTCGCCATGCTCTCGGATACTGCATTGCAGCAAATGATTTGCAATTTGCTGGACAATGCCCTCGAAGCCTCGCCCGACTGGGTGGAACTGACCCTGAGCAGCGATCACGACCAGATACGCATCCAGGTGCGCGACCACGGTCCGGGCTTCGATGCCGCCGTGCTGCAGCAACTGGGCCAGTGCCATGTCTCCACCAAACAGGAGCGCCCCGGTCGCGGCCTGGGCCTGTTTCTGGTGACCAACGTGGCCCGCGCCCTGGGCGGCCGCGTTCATGCCGGCAATCTGCCGGCTCAGCAAGGCGGAGGCGCTCTGGTGGAGGTCAGCCTGCCCCAGTCCGCTCTCGCGATTTAAGACATTGTGGTTTGCATGGAAGAAGACCGTTTACTGCTGCTGGTTGAAGATGACGCGGCATTTGCACGCACCCTCAAGCGCTCGTTCGAGCGCCGGGGCTACCGTGTGCTGCATGCCACCAGCGGCGAGGAAGTGCAGCTGCTGCTGACCCAGCACCGGCCGCAATATGCGGTCATGGACCTGAAGCTGGCCGGCAATGCCTCGGGCCTGAACTGCGTGCAGATGCTGCATCTGCACAACCCCGATGCGCTCATCGTCGTTCTCACCGGCTACGCCAGCATTGCCACGGCGGTTGAAGCCGTCAAGCTCGGCGCCTGCCACTACCTGGCCAAGCCCTCGAATACCGACGACATCGAAGCCGCCTTCGGGCGGGTCGAGGGCCGCACCGACGTGGAAGTCAGCAGCCAGACCACCTCCATCAAGACGCTGGAATGGGAGCATATTCACGAGACCCTGGCCGAGTCCGGCTTCAACATCTCCGAGGCCGCACGCCGCCTGGGCATGCACCGGCGCACTCTGGCGCGCAAGCTGGAAAAGCGCCAGGTCAAGTGACTGACGTCAGACTCAAGCAACAATGTTGATAGCTGGTGCCGCTTTTCGGCATTGCCTTTCAAATACAAAAGTATCTGAAATCGTCATGCATCAAGCGATAACAGCTCCTTTTTTCATTAGTTTCGCGGCCTCGTTCCAGCGCACCGGCAGACGTCCATGAAGCAGCAGCAACAGCGGCAACCCCGACTCATAGGAGCCACCGGCCTCGGCCTGCTGGTTCTGTCCTATGCGATAGCCCTGCCTTGGCTCGTGCGCGGCGAAGCCGTGGACCTGGTGCCTTTTCTCTGCGCCCTGGTCTTTGGCTGCTGTCTGATCCGTCCCGTCACGCTCTCCTTCGAGCGCGCATCCAAGCGTGCCAAGGCCCTGGCCGTCACGCTCCTGGCCCTGCTTGCCGCCGCCATTGCGACCGCCGTGGCCGGCGGCCATGCTCAAAGCTGGCTCGCACATCTGCGCACAATGCCGCGGTGGCAGGCCAACCACCTCTTCTTTCTGTTCTTCGCCTTGCTGCCGCTGAGCAAGGGCATCGTCGTCGCCGTGCTCAATCTCATCAGCCTGGCCGCGCGCGGTATCAGGGGCAACAAGCCTTAGGCAGGCATCCGTGCCGTTTTCCCGCCGCAACCCGGCATTCATGGCTCCACCATCTATAGTTGCGGCAGAGATGCACATCATGAAAATCCTGGGCCGACTTGTTCTCTCCGTCTTTCTGGCACTGCTTGCCAGCCTCGCCGTGGCGGCGCTTTTCCTGCCGTTTCACAGCATCTTTCTGCCGCCCGACGGGGTCAGCTGCCTGCATGAGAGCCTCTCGGGATGCATGCGCACCCTGGAAATAAGCCTGCTGGTTTACGCCCCCTTGTTCTGCATCATCGGCGTTCTGATCGGCACGCCGATCTTCATGTTGCTGCTGTACCTGCGCGATTGATCAGACCACTCTGCCCGGGGCTTTCATGCGCGGCCCTATCGCGGGCTGCAGGACCAAAGACAAGAGCAAAAACCGGGCGAAGCGGGCCATA
Source organism: Comamonas thiooxydans (assembly GCF_002157685.2). Classification (NCBI taxonomy): domain Bacteria; kingdom Pseudomonadati; phylum Pseudomonadota; class Betaproteobacteria; order Burkholderiales; family Comamonadaceae; genus Comamonas; species Comamonas thiooxydans. The sequence goes on along the minus strand of NZ_AP026738.1, from coordinate 2,490,557 downwards.
AAAAAACCGGCAGTGTCTCCACTGCCGGTTTCTGTTTTCAGCGCCCTTTATGGACGCCGGCGAAAGCCTGCATCAGTCCGCCTCACTCGGCGACGGCCTGCTCGGGCTCGGCCTTGGGGGCGTCCTTGGGCAGCTCGGTAATGGTGAGCTTGACATCACCCTTGCCTTCGTTGCCCGCTTCGTCCCAGTCCACTTCCAGGCGTCCGCCGTTGGTCAGGCGACCGAACAGCAGCTCATCGGCCAGCGAGCGGCGGATGGTGTCCTGGATCAGGCGCTGCATGGGGCGTGCACCCATGAGCGGGTCAAAGCCCTTCTTGGCCAGATGCTTGCGCAGCTCGTCACTGAAGGTGACGTCCACCTTCTTCTCGGCCAGCTGCTGCTCCAGCTGCAGCAGGAACTTGTCGACCACGCGCAGAATGATCTGCTCGTCCAACGGCTTGAAGCTGACGATGGCATCCAGACGGTTGCGGAACTCGGGCGTGAACAGGCGCTTGATATCGCCCATTTCATCACCGGCCTCACGCGGATTCGTGAAGCCGATGGTGGCCTTGTTCATGGTCTCGGCGCCCGCATTCGTGGTCATGATGATGATCACGTTGCGGAAGTCGGCCTTGCGTCCGTTGTTGTCGGTCAGCGTGCCGTGATCCATGACCTGCAGCAGCACGTTGAAGATGTCCGGATGCGCTTTTTCGATTTCATCGAGCAGCAGCACCGAATGCGGCTTCTTGGTCACGGCCTCGGTCAGCAGACCGCCCTGGTCAAAGCCCACATAGCCGGGAGGCGCGCCGATCAGTCGGCTGACCGCATGACGCTCCATGTACTCGGACATGTCGAAGCGGATCAGATCCACGCCCAGGATATAGGCCAGCTGCTTGGCAGCTTCCGTCTTGCCGACGCCCGTGGGGCCGGAGAACAGGAAGGAGCCGATCGGCTTGTCCGGCTTGCCCAGACCCGAGCGCGCCATCTTCACGGCAGACGACAGCACCTCCAGTGCCTTGTCCTGGCCGAAGACCACGCTCTTCAAGTCACGCTCCAGCGTCTGCAGCTTGCTGCGGTCGTCGTTGCTGACGTTGGCCGGCGGAATGCGGGCAATCTTGGCCACGATGGCCTCGATCTCGGCCTTGCCGATGGTCTGCTTGCGCTGGGCTTCGGGAGCAATGCGCTGGGCAGCACCGGCCTCGTCAATCACGTCGATGGCCTTGTCGGGCAGGTGACGGTCGTTGATGTACTTGGCCGACAGCTCGGCCGCCGCCTGCAGGGCTTCCTGCTCATAGGTGATGCTGTGGTGCTCCTCGAAGCGCGACTTCAGGCCCTTGAGGATGTCCACGGTCTCGGCCACGGTAGGCTCGACCACATCCACCTTCTGGAAACGGCGCGACAGGGCCGCGTCTTTTTCGAAGATGCCACGGTATTCCGTGAAGGTGGTCGCGCCGATGCAGCGCAGCTGGCCGCTGGACAGCGCAGGCTTGAGCAGATTGGACGCGTCCAGCGTGCCGCCCGAGGCCGCACCGGCTCCGATCAGCGTGTGGATCTCGTCGATGAACAGGATGGCATGTGGCTTGTCCTTGAGCGACTTGAGCACCCCTTTGAGGCGCTGCTCGAAATCGCCGCGGTACTTGGTGCCGGCCAGCAACGCGCCCATATCCAGCGAGTAGACCACGCCTTCCTTGAGCACCTCGGGCACCGTGCCCTCGGTGATGCGCCAGGCCAGACCCTCGGCAATGGCAGTCTTGCCCACACCGGCCTCACCCACCAGCAGCGGGTTGTTCTTGCGGCGGCGGCAGAGGATCTGGATGGTGCGCTCCACCTCGTACTCGCGCCCGATCAGCGGATCGATCTTGCCTTCCTTGGCGGCCTGGTTCAGGTTCAGTGTGAACTGCTCCAGCGGCGAGGCTTTTTCATTGCGCTCGCCGGCCGCGCCTTCCTCGTTCTCCGAGGGAGATTCGGCCTTGGCAGGCTCGGGCGGTTCGCCCTTCTTGATGCCATGAGCAATGTAGTTGACCACGTCCAGGCGCGTCACGCCCTGCTGGTGCAGGTAGTACACGGCATGGGAGTCCTTTTCGCCGAAGATGGCCACGAGCACATTGGCGCCCGTCACCTCCTTCTTGCCATTGCCTGTGGACTGCACATGCATGATGGCGCGCTGAATCACACGCTGGAATCCCAGCGTGGGCTGCGTATCCACCTCTTCGGTGCCGTCCACCTGCGGTGTGTTGTCCTTGATGAAGTTGGACAGCGATGAACGCAGGTCGTCGATATTGGCCGCGCATGCGCGCAGCACTTCAGCTGCACTGGGGTTGTCCAGCAGGGCGAGCAGCAGATGCTCCACGGTGATGAACTCGTGGCGCTGCTGACGGGCCTCGACAAACGCCATGTGCAAGCTGACTTCCAGTTCTTGAGCGATCATGTGCGACTCCTTTCGGCTTGCTTGGTTGACTCTCTGCTAACTAATCTGAGGGCGGACTGCGCTTATTCAACAGGCTCGAATGTGGCCTGCAGCGGATGACCCGCTTTCTGGGCCGCCTGCAGCACCTGCTCGACTTTTGTCGCCGCCACATCCTGGCTGTAGACGCCGCAGACACCACGGCCGTCCAAATGAATCTTGAGCATGATCTGCGTGGCCGATTCGCGGTCCTTGCCGAACAGCTCCTGCAGCACGGCAATCACGAACTCCATGGGCGTGAAGTCGTCATTGAGCATCACCACCTGATACATGCGTGGCGGCTGCAGCCGCTGGCGGCGCCGTTCAAGCACCAAGGAATCTCCATCGTCAGGCGTTCTGATCGCTGGCGAGACCGGGGGAATTGATGGGAGTTGGGTAGCCATGAAATCCATTCTAGCGAGCCGTTGCAATGTTTTTGCGCTGGCATATGCATAGCATTGTTAGGGATTTCAAGGCGGCCGGAAGCAAATTTGGCAAAACCAAGGGAAATCCATGGAAATCCCTTAACCAGCAAGCGCTCTGCGCTATCAAAAATTCAGGCTCCTATCCGGCATTCGAGTGCAAGCAGCTCGAAAAGGCAGCCCATGCTTTTTATTCATAAACCACTTTGACCTGACCCGCAGCCGCCGAGCCATACCAGGCGGCCAGTGCGGCATCCGACGGATAGAAGCGGCTGCTCTCGCCCAGCGCCAGCTCGCAACTGGCCGAGCCGCGCTCGTCGCGGCATATCAGGTCCAGACGCACCTTCACGCCATGGTTGATATTGCCGCTTTCGGTTTCCTCGACCTTGGCCGGGAACTGGCGCAGCAGCGCCGGCACATTGGGCATCTTCTCCCCGACGCTGACCTGCAGATAGCGCGCAAAACGGCAGCGTGCATCGGCCAGACTCCACATCTGCTGCACCTTCATGCGCAGGCCGCCGCTGAAGCGGTCGGGCTGGAGACGGCCCGAAACCACGACGAACTCGTCCTCCTTGAGCACTTCGGCGCAAGCTGCCATGGTCTTTTCGTCGACCGAGGCCTCGATCACCGCCGATTTGTCGTCCAGCGTGAAGATGCTGAGCTTGCCGCGCTGGCCGTTGATGGTGCGCAGCCCGCCGATGATGCCGGCCATGGTCTGCGGCTCGCGGCTGTCACGCATCTCGCCGATCGGGGTGCGCACGAAGCGGCGCACTTCGGCCTCGACCTCGTCGAACAGATGGCCTGTCAGATAGAAGCCGATGGCCGTTTTTTCCAGCGTCAGCTTTTCCTTGACGCCCCAGGGCAGCACATCGGCCATAGGCGGCTCCGCCGTGCTCGAGCCCAGCGCGTCATCGCCCATCATGTCGAACAGACCACCCTGATCGGCGTTGGCAATCGAGGTGGCAGCAAAGCCGAAGGCCGTGTCCAGCGTCGCCATCAGCGAGGCGCGGTTCATGTCTATCGTGTCAAAGGCGCCACCCTTGATCAGCGCTTCCACCGTCCGCTTGTTGATGCGGCTGCGATCCACACGCAGGCAGAAGTCGAACAGGCTCTTGAACGGCCCCTTCTCGTGGCCGTTGGGGCCTGTGCCCTCGCCGTTGCGCGCAGCCACAATGGCTTCGATGGCCGCCTGCCCTGTCCCCTTGATGGCTCCAAGGCCATAGCGTATGACCTTGTCGGTCACCGGCTCGAAGCGGTGCACGCCGCGGTTCACATCGGGCATCTCGAAAGTGATGCCCATCTTGAGCGCGTCCTCGTACAACACCTTGAGCTTGTCGGTGTTGTCCATTTCCACGGTCATATTGCCGCAGTAGAACTCGGCCGTGTAGTGCACCTTGAGCCAGCCCGTGTGATAGGCCAGCAGGGAGTACGCTGCCGCGTGCGACTTGTTGAAGCCGTAGCCCGCGAACTTCTCCATCAGGTCGAAGACCTCGTCGGCCTTTTCCTCGCTCAGTCCGTTCTTGGCCGCGCCCTCGCGGAAGATGCCCCGGTGCTTGACCATCTCCTCGACTTTTTTCTTGCCCATGGCCCGGCGCAGCAAGTCGGCGCCGCCCAGCGAGTAGCCACCAAGCACCTGGGCGGTCTGCATCACCTGCTCCTGGTAGACCATGATGCCGTAGGTTTCGGCGAGCACCGACTCGACCAGCGGATGCGGATACTCCACGACTTCCTGCCCGTGCTTGCGGGCAATGAAGGTGGGAATCAGGTCCATGGGACCGGGACGGTAAAGAGCGTTCAGCGCAATCAGGTCTTCCAGGCGCGAGGGCTTGGCCTCCTTGAGCATCTGCTGCATGCCGCGTGATTCAAACTGGAAGACGGCTTCGGTCTTGCCATCCGAGAACAGCTTGTAGGTCGGGTAGTCGTCCAGCGGAATGTTCTCGAACTGGAAGTTCTCCTGCCCCTTGTGGCGCTTCATGATGAATTCGCGCGCAATCTCCAGAATCGTCAGCGTGGCCAGACCCAAGAAGTCGAACTTCACCAGGCCCACGGCTTCCACGTCGTCCTTGTCGTACATGGCCACGGCCGAGGTACTGCCAGGCTGCTGGTAGAGCGGGCAGAAATCGGCCAGCCTGCCCGGCGCAATCACCACGCCACCGGCGTGCATGCCGATGTTTCGCGTCATGCCCTCCAGGCTCTGCGCCATCTCGATCAGGGTCTTGACGTCCTCCTCGCGCTCAATGCGCTCGGCCAGAATCGGCTCCTCCTTGATGGCGTAGGTGTATTTGTCGCCTTCCTTGGGCGGATTGGGCGGGTACTTGAGCGTGACATGCAGGCCGGGCTTGTTCGGGATCAGCTTGGAGATGCCGTCGCAGAAGGTGTAGCTCATGTCCAGCACGCGGCCCACGTCGCGGATGGCCGCACGTGCGGCCATGGTGCCGAAGGTGGCGATCTGGCTGACGGCATCACGGCCGTAGCGGTCCTTGACATAGTCGATCACGCGATCGCGGTTCTGCTGACAGAAGTCCACGTCAAAGTCGGGCATGGACACGCGTTCGGGGTTCAGGAAACGCTCGAACAGCAGGTTGTATTCCAGCGGGTCCAGGTCAGTCACCTTGAGCACATAGGCCACCAGCGAGCCGGCACCCGAGCCACGACCCGGCCCCACTGGGCAGCCATTGGCCTTGGCCCACTTGATAAAGTCCGACACGATGAGGAAGTAGCCCGGAAAGCCCATCTTCATGATGGTTCCCAGCTCGAACTCCAGCCGCTCCACATAGCGCGCACGTTGGGCGTCGCGCTTGGCCGCATCGGGATAGAGGTGCACCAGACGCTCCTCCAGCCCCTGGTAGGACTCGTGGCGGAAGAACTCGTCCATGGTCATGCCATCGGGCACGGGGAAGTTGGGGAGTTGCGGGTTGCCCAGCTCCAGCGTCAGGCTGCAGCGGCGGGCAATTTCCACCGTGTTCTCGATCGCGCTCGGAATGTCGGCAAACAGCTGCTCCATTTCGGCAGCGGTCTTGAAATACTGGTCGCGCGTGAACTTGCGCACCCGCTTGGCATTGCCCAGGATCTCGCCTTCGGCGATGCAGACGCGGGCCTCGTGGGCCTCGTAATCGTCGGGCTTGGCATACTGGATCGGGTGGGTCGCGACCACCGGCAGATTCAGACGGCTGGCCAGCTTCACGGCCGCCAGCACATGCGACTCGTCATCGGAGCGGCCCGCGCGCTGCAACTCGATATAGAAGCGGTGCGGGAACATGGTGGCCAGGCGCTGGGCGATCTCGGCCGCGCCTTTTTCATCTCCACGGGTGAGAGCAATGCCCACGGGGCCGGCTTGCGCACCGGACAGCACGATCAGGCCCTCGCCCAGCTCCTGCAACCATTCCCATTTGTGCTGTGCCTGGTCGCGCACCACATTGCGCGTCCAGCCGCGTGCCAGCAGCTCGGCAATATTGTGGTAGCCCTGCTTGCTCTGCACAAGAACGATGATCCGCGAAGGCGGCGCATCGCCCAGCCCTTCGAGCATGATCTCGGCGCCCAGCAGAGGCTTGACGCCCTTGCCACGGCCTTCGCGGTAGAACTTGATGCCGCCAAACAGATTGTTGAAGTCGGTAATGGCCATCGCCACCTGCCCATCTTCGGCAGCGGCCTTGATCATGGCATTGACGCGGGTGGTTCCGTCGACGACGGAGAATTCGGTGTGCAGGCGCAGATGGACAAACATGGCCGCTATTGTAGGAAGAGCGCTTCGTCCCTGCGGACTCAATGCCTCTAGATTCGCTGTGGACGTAGCGTAAAGACGGCAGCAACTCGCCGGCGCGATCCAGCGGCCCATTACAATGCTTCGATCCTTTTTCAGGAAGGTCCGGGCCTGGTGGTGTATGGTGTAGGTTTGCGCCTTGCCGCCAGATGCTACGGGCCTGCCTCCTATTACCGCTAATGATTGTCAGAAAACTGTCCACCATGCCGCGTATTTCACTGACTCTAGTCCCTGCCGTGTTAATCGCCGCCACGCTGGCGGGATGCTCCAGCACCAAGGACGACCCGACGGCCAAGTGGACACCAGAGCGCATCTATACCGAAGCGCGCGATGAATCTTCCTCCGGCGCCTATGACAAGGCCGTGCCGCTGTTTGAAAAGCTCGAAGGTCGTGCCGCCGGCACACCTCTGGCCCAGCAGGCCCAGCTGGAAAAAGCCTACGCCCAGTACAAGGCCGGCGAAAAAGTGCAGGCTCTGGCCACGCTGGACCGTTTCACCAAGCTGCACCCTGCCAGCCCCGCCATGGACTACGCCCTCTACCTCAAGGGCCTGGTCAACTTCAATGACAACCTGGGCATGTTTGGCTGGCTGACCCGCCAGGATCTGTCCGAGCGCGACCAGAAAGCCGCCAAGGATTCGTTTGAGTCCTTCCGCGAACTGGTGACCCGCTTTCCAGATTCCAAGTACTCCGATGATGCCCGCCAGCGCATGCAGTACATCGTGAACTCGCTGGCCCAGTACGAAGTCCATGTCGCCAAGTACTACTACAGCCGAGGCGCCTATGTCGCAGCAATTGCCCGTGCGCAGGCTGCCATCAAGGACTACCAGAACGTGCCTGCGGTGCGCGAAGCCATGGTGATCCTCGTCAAATCCTATGACGCCCTGGGCATGACTCAGCTGCGTGACGACGCCCAGCGCGTGCTGGAGAGCAGCTATGGCACCAACACCGAGCAAAGCGTAGAGAAGAAAAAAGAATCCTGGTGGAAGCTCTGGTAAGCAGCGTTTTCCGCCCGAGGGACAAAAGGATGCGTCAAGCGCATCCTTTTTCATTTCTACGCCTCTGAATCCTGCGCCGGCGCCTGCTCGCCGTCACGCTTGGCGTGTTGCGCCGACAACTGCTCCAGCGCCGCCTCGAACTCCGGCTGACTGCCCAGCACGCGCATGGGAGGCAACGCCGACATCAACTCCGCTCCATAGCCCATAGTCATCAAGCGGCTGTCGCAGATGACCAGCACGCCACGATCGGCTTCGCTGCGGATCAGACGTCCGGCCCCTTGCTTGAGGGCCAGGGCCGCCTCGGGCAGCATGTAATCATGAAACGCCCCTCGCCCCACGCTCTCCAGCAGTCGCGAACGGGCTTCGACCAGGGGGTCATCGGGAGGCGGAAACGGAAGCTTGTCGATCACCACCAGCTGCAGCATGTCGCCGGGCAGGTCCACCCCCTCCCAGAAAGTGGCGGAAGCCACCAGAACAGCTCCTCGTCCGGCGACTGCCCCGGCGGCCATAAAGCGCTGAATCAAGGCCAGCTTGGGCGCCTCGCCCTGTACCAGCACATCGAGATCAGCAAACAGGCCCAGGCTGCTGCGCAGCGATGCGCTGATCGCATGCAGGGCCTTGAGGGTGGTAGTCAGCACCAGGGTGCGGCCGCCTATGCGCTGCGCTGCATCCTGCACCAGTTGGGCGACCTGCTGGCTGTGCTGTGCGCTGCCGGCCGCAACAAAGGGCTGGGGCACATAGACACCGGCTTGCCGATGGTAGTCAAACGGGCTTTCCACCTGCAGCACCTGTGCTCCGCGCAGGCCGCAGGACTCGACAAACCAGCTCAGCTGGGCGTCATTTCCCAATGTGGCCGAGGTGAAAACCCAGGCCTTCTTCCTTGAAGGATCAAGCTCCTCGCCCTGGTCCATGCCGGCATCCTCCAGCGAGCGCTGAAGCAGCCGCTGCTGCATGATGCGGGCAATCGACAGCGGCGACTCCAGCATGCGCAGATACTGAGCCCCGACCTCCAGCCAGCGCACGCATTCATCATCCGCAGGAGCAGCAAAGCGTGCCAGTCGCGCGAGCAACTCTGCGCCGCGCTCATACAGACGCAGCAGCTCTGCCCCTGCCCCCTCCAGGCTTGAGAGTGGAATCAACAGGGCACGTAGGCTCTGCCCCAGCCGCACCAGTGCCGCACGCCATTTCACCGCGTCCAGTCCCTGCGGAGTCACCGCTTGCCACGCAAGCCGCCCTCCGACCGGAGGCTTGCCGGCCTGCAGGCGCAGCTCACGCATGGCCTGCTCCAGCGTGGCACACAGCACCAGCCAGTCAGCCATGCCGCGTGCATGTTCCTGCGTCAGCCTAAGGACATCACGTGCATACCCCACCAACTGCTGACTGGACAGAGCCTCTCCCGCAAACTGCACGCCGATGTCGTTGAGCCGATGGGCTTCATCGATCACCACCACCCCGGTGCTGGGCAAAAGATGAGCCATGCCGCTGTCGCGCACATCGAGGTCAGCAAACAGCAGGTGATGATTGACCACCACTACGTCGGCCTCCAACGCCTGCTGACGCGCCTGATTGACATGGCAGCCCTGCCAGTGCGGGCAGTCAGACCCCATGCAATTGTCCTTGGTGGAGCTCACCAAGGGCATCACAGGGGAGCGCTCATCCAGCGCCGTCAGCTCGGCAAGATCGCCGGTACGCGTGACCCTGGCCCAGCGCTCCACATCGGCCACGGCGCGCAGCACCTGCGGATCCTGAGGAGCCGTACGACCCTGGCGCACACGCTCCAGCCGCTCCGTACACAGATAGGAAGAACGCCCCTTGAGCCTGGCCATGCGCAGAGGCAGGCCCAGACCATGAACCAGGCGTGGAAGATCACGGGCAAACAACTGGTCCTGCAGGGCCTTGGTGGCCGTGGACACCAGCACGCGCTGACCACTGAGCAAAGCAGGCACCAAATAGGCGTAGGTCTTGCCAACACCCGTGCCGGCCTCCACCACCAGCACCCCGCCCTCCTCTATGGCCTGAGCCACCGCCAGCGCCATGCGGGTCTGGCCTGGGCGCGGCGTGAATGCGGGTTCAGCCAGCGAGAGCGCACCTTGCTGCGCAAACACCTGCGCGACCGCCTCCTGCAAATGAGTCAAAACCGTTTCACCTTCCAACAAGCCAAGTCAGCGCAAGCTCACATAAGATCGCCAATATTCGCCAGAGGCCCAGCCCCTGCCCGATAAAATGTAACGCAACGTTAAATCTCGCTCTGCGAGCGCACTCGCACACACTCATGTCACCCAGCTACCGCATTCAGGCGGCCACCGGCATTCATCGCGGTGACCGAGAATACCAGCAGGACCAGGTTCTGCTCATGGCGCATCCCTATGCCAAGGGCTGCATTCTCGGCGTGGTAGCCGATGGCATGGGCGGGCGCAGCGGCGGGAGAAAGGCATCCGATCAGGTCATGCTGACGGCCCGCCAGGTTTTCGAGCGCTTTGAGCCCACCAAGGAAGACTGCACACGCATGCTGCGCACCATTGTGCAGGATGCTCACACCGTCATTCGCCTTACCGCCATAGCCGCGGAACAGGAGCCCCACAGCACCATCGCGGTCTTTGTGGTCCTGCCCGACAGTCGCTGCCACTTCATGCACTCCGGCGATTCACGGCTCTACCATTTTCGCGGCTCCTCCCTCATGCACCGTTCGCTCGATCACTCCTATGTACAGGCACTGGTCGACCGCGGCGAGCTCACCGAAACCGAGGCTCAGCATCACCCACAGTCCAACATCTTGCTGGGCTGCCTGGGAGCCGAGCCGCCGCCGCCCATGAGCCACCACATGATTGAAAAACTGCTGCCGGGCGACAGCTTGATGGCCTGCTCGGACGGCTTGTGGCATTACTTCACCGCACAGGAGCTGGGCACCGTACTTGACGGACTCTCGCCACGCGAAGCCTCGCAATTTCTGATTGAAAAAGCCAGGCGGCGCGCGGCCGGGGGTGGTGACAACCTCTCGCTGGCGATACTCAAGCTGGATACCTCAGCCGCAGCAGCAAACCCTTGAAGAGCTACTCAGTCCAGGCAAGACTGCTGGAGCGCCTTGGAAACAGGCGCTTGCAGCAATGCTTTCGGTAGCACCCTACTTTAGAGCACTGTCGATCCTCAATGTATCAGGGCGCAGGTGCTGGCAGTGGCCCTGCCGTCTGACCGCGCTCCTTGGCCTGCTGCAAAGCCCTGGCTTTGTGCTCGGCTGCAGCCTTTAGCTTGGCTTCATGATCTGCCCTGGCCTTGGCTTCACGCTCGGCTCGCCCCTGATCGGCCTGGGCACGGTTTTTCTCGTGGCGGCGCACATAGTCAGCCTGCTTGCTGGCACGCTGCTGGGCCTCGGTCTGGCGCTGTGCCTGCGCCGCCTGCTCGTCAACCGCAGGCTTGGCACCCGAGCCCGTGGGCTCGGGCTGGCTCTTGCCATTCTTCTCGCGTTGCTGAGACTTCATGGGAACGGCAGCGTTTTCGGCTTTTTTCTCTTCAATGGCCTGCAGCTTGGCCGCCGCCTTTTCCTTGCGCTCCGCGTCGTTGATTTCCAGCTCGCGCGCACGCAGGGGTGCATCTTTTTCACGTGCCGCCCTGCGGGCATCGGCCAGACAACCCTCCACGGCAAATTTCTGGTAGCAGAGCTTTTCGTCAGCCACCCGCTGCTGCTCGATAACGGCGCGCTTGCCGAGAATCTCGCCGCGCTCGGCTTCGCGCTGCTGGTTCAGTTGCTGGCGCGCCTTTTCGGCAACCGACTTCTGCGCCTGCTTGTCGGTCTGCTGCGCCGAATCTGCCTTTACCTGGGCCATGGCCGGCACACAAGCCAGCCAGACGGCGGCCAGAGGCGCCAGTGCAAAGCCTGCAATGCGGCGGCGGATCAGCTGGGCAAGGATAGTGGGCATCGTCATCAACTCAGAACTCGAAGTACAGGCTGGCATCTTAAAGCCGCAGGCAGCTGCCCGCAGGCGATCAGGTCAAGCTGGTGTCCACCACGCGGCGCTCAAGCGCCAGATATTCCTTGGAGCGCATCTCATTCAGACGCGAGACGGTGCGCGGGAACTCGTGAGACAGAGGACCTTCGGTATAGATCTTCTCGGGCGGCACGGCAGCCGACACAATGAGCTTGACATGGCGATCGTAGAGCACGTCCACCAGCAGCGTGAAGCGCCGCGCGGCCGAAGCCATGTTCACATGCAGCTCGGGCACATCGGACAGCAAGATGGTGTGAAACTGCGTGGCAATTTCCAGATAGTCATTTTGCGAGCGCGGGCCGCCGCAGAGTTCGCGGAAGTCAAACCACACGACGCCGCCAGCACGGCGCTTGGCCGCAATCTTGCGGGTTTCGATCTGCATCACCGGCTCTTCGTCATGGGCCTCGGCCAGGCGATCGAAGGTCTCCTGCATCGCGGCATCGGCTTCCGGGCCCAACGGGCAATGATAGAGCTTGGCATCTTCGAGAGTGCGGCGGCGATAGTCAGTGCCGTTGTCCACGTTCACCACTTCCATGCGCTCCTTGAGCAGGGCAATCGCAGGCAGGATCCGGTCGCGGTGCAGGCCACCAGGATAGAGGCCGTCAGGCTCGAAGTTGGAGGTCGTCACAAAGCCCACGCCGTTGGCAAACAGCGACTCGAGCAGCTTGTAGAGAATCATGGCGTCGGTGATGTCGGCGACATGAAACTCGTCAAAACAGATCAGCTTGTACTTCTTGGCGATCTTGGCGCCAAGGGCATCGAGCGGATTCTGCGTGCCTTGCATGAGATGCATCTCACGGTGAACCTCGCGCATGAATTCGTGAAAGTGCAGTCGCACCTTGCGCTTGAGGGGCACTGCATTGAAGAAGCATTCCATCAGAAAGCTCTTGCCGCGCCCCACACCGCCGTACATATAGACGCCCTTGGGCAGATTGGGGTGATTGATCAGTTTCTTGAGAGCATTGGAGCGCTTGCCCTTGTACACGGCCCACTCGTCGGCACAGCGCTGCAACGCATCGACTGCACGCAACTGCGCGGGATCGCTTTTGAAACCCTTGGCGGCCAGTTCCGCCTCGTAGGCTTGTCTTACATTCACCGTCTTGTCTCCAGATGCTCAAAAAACAATAGCTGCTACCGCTTATGCACTAAGCGTTAGCAGCCATTTTGTTCTGAATTCTAAAAGAAACTCAGCCTGCGCGCGGGCACTTCACAGCCATGTCAAAACCTGCGCGCAAGACTGAAAAAAACTTAGAAGTTCAGGGTACGCTTGTCCACAGCCAGAGCCGCTTCCTTGGTGGATTCGGACAGCGAGGGGTGAGCGTGGCAGATACGGGCGATGTCTTCGCTCGATGCCTTGAACTCCATGGCCACCACGGCTTCGGAAATCAGCTCGGACACCATGGGACCCACCATGTGCACGCCCAGGATCTCGTCAGTCTCGGCATCGGCCAGGAACTTGACCATGCCGGTCGTGTCGCCCAGTGCACGCGCGCGGCCGTTGGCCAGGAAGGGGAAGGAGCCCGCCTTGTACTTGACGCCTTCGGCCTTGAGCTGCTGCTCGGTACGACCCACCCATGCCACTTCGGGGCTGGTGTAGATCACCGAAGGCAGAGTGGCGAAGTTCACATGACCGTGCTGGCCGGCAATGCGCTCGGCCACGGCCACGGCTTCTTCCTCGGCCTTGTGCGCCAGCATGGGGCCACGCACCACGTCGCCCACAGCCCACACGCCAGGCAGATTGGTCTTGCACAGATCGTCCACCACGATGGCGCCGCGCTCGTCCAGAGCCAGGCCCACGGCTTCGGCGTTCAGGCCGATGGTGTTGGCGGTACGGCCGATCGACACGATCAGCTTGTCCACTTCCAGAGTCTGGGCTTCGCCCTTGGCGTTGGTGTAGGCAACGGTCACGCCCTTCTTGCCGGACTTGACTTCACCGATCTTCACGCCCAGCTCGATCTTCAGACCTTGCTTGTCGAAAGCCTTCTTGGCTTCCTTTGCGATCTGCTCGTCCACCACGGGCAGGAACTTGTCCATGCCTTCGAGCACGGTCACTTCCGTACCCAGACGGCGCCAGACCGAGCCCATTTCCAGGCCGATCACGCCGGCACCGATCAGGCCAAGCTTCTTGGGAGTCTTGCCCAGGCTCAGAGCGCCGTCGTTGGACAGGATGTTTTCTTCGTCGAAGGCCACGCCTGGCAGAGCACGCGCGTTGGAGCCAGTGGCCACCACGATCTGCTTGCCGGTGATGACTTCCTCTTCCTTGCCTGCCACCTTGATCTCGTAGCCGCCTTCGACAGCCTTGACGAAGGAGCCGCGGCCGTGGAAGAAGGTGACCTTGTTCTTCTTGAACAGGTACAGGATGCCGTCGTTGTTCTGCTTCACGATCGCTTCCTTGCGGGCGATCATCTTGGCCACGTCCATCTCGACCTTGCCGGTGGAGATGCCGTGGTCCGCAAAGTGCAGCTTGGCATGCTCGAAATGCTCGGAAGACTGCAGCAGCGCCTTGGAGGGAATGCAACCCACGTTGGTGCAGGTGCCGCCGGGAGCAGCGCCGCCAGCGGCGTTCTTCCACTCGTCGATACAGGCGACGTTGAAACCCAGTTGTGCAGCGCGGATGGCAGCGATGTAGCCGCCGGGGCCTGCGCCGATCACGACGACGTCAAATTGCTTGCTCATGATTTGAATCTTTTCTCTGTTTAACTCGAAAAAAGCCCACCGCTTTTGGTGGTGGGCTTTGTAGAAGCTCGATCTGCTGAATTACAGATCAAACAGGAGGCGAGAAGGATCTTCCAGCGCGTCCTTCATGGCCACCAGGCTCAGCACGGCTTCGCGGCCGTCGATGATGCGGTGGTCATAGGACATGGCCAGGTAGTTCATGGGACGGATCACGATCTGACCGTTCTCGACCACGGCGCGGTCCTTGGTGGCGTGCACGCCCAGAATGGCGGACTGAGGGGGGTTGATGATGGGGGTGGACATCATCGAGCCGAAGGTGCCGCCATTGGAGATGGAGAAGGTGCCGCCGGTCATTTCTTCAATGCCCAGCTTGCCTTCCTTGGCCTTCTGACCGAATTCGACAATCTTCTTTTCGATGTCGGCGAAGCTCATCTGGTCTGCATTGCGCAGGATGGGCACCACCAGGCCACGCGGCGAGCTCACGGCGATACCGATGTCGAAGTAGCCGTGGTAGACGATGTCGTTGCCGTCAATGGAGGCGTTGACTGCGGGGAACTTCTTCAGGGCATGCACTGCAGCCTTGACGAAGAAGGACATGAAGCCCAGCTTCACGCCATGTTCCTTGGTGAACTGGTCCTGGAACTTCTTGCGCAGTTCCATCACGGGAGCCATGTTCACTTCGTTGAACGTGGTCAGGATGGCGTTGGTAGCCTGGGATTGCAGCAGACGCTCTGCAATACGGGCACGCAGACGTGTCATGGGCACGCGCTGCTCGGGACGGTCGCCCAGGTTCTCCTTGGTCACGGGAGCTGCCACCTGAGCCAGAGCTGCCTTGGGAGCGCCGGTGGGGATGGCTGCGCCGGCCTTGATGGCACCCAGAGCGTCACCCTTGGTCACGCGGCCGTCCTTGCCTGTGCCAGCCACGTTGGCAGCGGACAGGTTGTTATCGGCCAGGATCTTGGCAGCAGCAGGCATGGCCACGCCGCTCTTGTCGGCGCCGGCAGGAGCGGCGGCCACGGGGGCAGCAGCAGGAGTCGCAGCAGCAGCGGGGGCGGCTGCAGGAGCAGCGGCACCGGCGACGGCTTCGGAGTCGATCTTGGCGATCACTTGCTCGGCAGCCACGGTTGCGCCGTCGCCTTGCAGGATTTCGGTGATCACGCCAGCCGAAGGAGCGGGCACTTCCAGCACGACCTTGTCGGTTTCGATTTCGATGAGGATTTCATCGATGGCCACTGCCTCGCCGACCTTTTTCTTCCAGGTCAGCATGGTGGCTTCAGTGATGGATTCGGACAGCTGGGGGACTTTAACTTCAACGATTGCCATTTTGAATTCTTTCCAAAGATGTTTCTTGTGCCCCCTGTCCTCGGACAGGGGGTGTCGCCTGTATTACTTGGTCAGGACAAAGCCCTTGAGCTTGGCGAATGCGCCTTCCACCAGTGCCTTTTGTTGCTCTTGGTGCAGATGTGCGTAGCCGACAGCGGGCGAAGCGGACGCGGCGCGACCGGAGTAGCCCAGCTTCTGGCCTTCACGCATGTTCTCGTGAATATTGTGCTGGATGAAGAACCAGGCACCCTGGTTCTGCGGCTCATCCTGGCACCACACGATGTCAGTAGCGTTGGCGTACTTCTTCACTTCGGCGGCGAACGCCTTGTGGGGGAAGGGATACAGCTGCTCGACGCGGATGATGGCGACGTCCTTGGATTCCTTCTCGGCACGCTTCTTGACCAGATCGTAGTACACCTTGCCCGAGCAGGCGATGATGCGCTTGACCTTGGCAGCGTTCTTGACAATGGTTTCGTCCTGCTCGGGGATCACGGTCTGGAAACCACCAGAGGTGAATTCGGACAGGGGCGACGTGGCGTCCTTGTTACGCAGCAGCGACTTGGGAGTCATGATGACCAGCGGCTTGCGCAGGCCACGAACCATCTGGCGACGCAGCACGTGGAAGATCTGGCTGGCCGTTGTGGGCTGCACGATCTGCATGTTGGTGTCGGCAGCCAGCTGCATGAAGCGCTCCAGACGCGCCGAGCTGTGCTCGGGGCCCTGGCCTTCATAGCCGTGAGGCAGCATCAGTGTCAGGCCGTTGACACGGCCCCACTTCACTTCACCCGATGCGATGAACTGGTCGATCACCACCTGGGCACCGTTGGCGAAGTCGCCGAACTGGGCTTCCCACACCACCAGGGTGTTGGGGTCGTTCGATGCATAGCCGTATTCGAAGCCCAGCACTGCCTCTTCGGACAGGATGGAGTCGATGACGACAAACGGAGCCTGATTCTCGGCAGCGTTCTGCAAAGGAATATAGGTGCCCTCGTCCCACTTTTCACGCTTCTGGTCATGAACCACGGCGTGACGGTGCGTGAAGGTGCCGCGACCCGAGTCTTCACCCGACAGACGCACGGGATAGCCCGAGGCGACCAGGGAGCCGAAGGCCATGGTTTCACCCATGCCCCAGTCCACGTTCACATCGCCGCGGCCCATGGCTGCGCGATCGTCGTACACCTTCTTGACCAGAGCATGAGGGTTCACGCTGGCAGGCAGAGTCGTGATCTTCTCGGCCAGACGCTTCCACTCGGTCAAGGGAATAGCTGTGTCGCCAGCGTCGGTCCAGGTCTTGCCCACGAAGGGGCTCCAGTCCACGGCGTACTTGCTCTTGAAGTTGGTCAGCACCACGTCCTGGGTGTGACGGCCTTCGTCCATGGCGGCGCGATAGGCCTTGACCATGTCGTCGCCCAGCGTGTCGCCCAGGCCTTGAGTGGCCAGCTTGTCTGCGTACAGCTTGCGCGTGCCGGGGTGGGCAGCAATCTTCTTGTACATCAGAGGCTGTGTCAGTGCAGGTGTGTCCTGCTCGTTGTGACCCAGCTTGCGGAAGCAGATGATGTCGACCACCACGTCCTTGGAGAACTCCATACGGAATTCCAGCGCCAGTTGCATGGCCAGGCACACGGCTTCGGGATCATCGCCATTCACGTGCAGCACGGGCGACTCGATCATCTTGACGATGTCGGTGCAATACAGCGTGGAGCGCAGGTCGCGAGGGTCAGAGGTCGTGAAACCGATCTGGTTGTTGATGATGATGTGAACCGTACCGCCGGTGGTGTAGCCACGGGTTTCGGACAGCGCCAGGGTTTCCTGGTTCACGCCCTGGCCGGCGAAGGCTGCGTCACCGTGCACCAGCACGGGCAGCACTTGCTTGCCCATGGGGTCGTCGCGACGGTCCATGCGCGAGCGCACCGAACCTTCCACCACGGGGTTGACGATTTCCAGGTGCGAGGGGTTGAAGGCCAGCGACAGGTGAACGGGGCCGCCCTTGGCAGACACGTCGGAGCTGAAGCCCTGGTGGTACTTCACGTCACCGGCAGGCAGATCTTCGGGAGCGGTGTGGTCGAACTCTGCGAACAGATCCTTGGGCGCCTTGCCCAGGGTATTGACCAGCACGTTCAGACGGCCACGGTGAGCCATGCCGATCACGACTTCCTGCACGCCCTTGGCGCTGGCGGAGTTGATCAGCTCATCCATGGCGGCGATGAAGGACTCGCCACCTTCCAGCGAGAAGCGCTTCTGGCCCACATACTTGGTGTGCAGATAACGTTCCAGGCCTTCGGCAGCGGTCAGGCGGTCCAGGATGCGCTTTTTCTCGTCCGCATTGAAGACGGGCTTGGAACGGATCGATTCCAGGCGTTGCTGCCACCAGCGCTTCTGATTCTGATTGGTGGCATACATGTACTCGGCGCCCAGGGTGCCGCAGTAGGTTTCGCGCAGAGCATTCATCAGCTCGCGCAGAGTCATGCTTTCCTTGCCGAAGAAGGTGTTGCTGGTGTTGAACACCACTTCCTGGTCGGCGTCGGTGAAGCCGTAGAAGGAAGGCTCCAGCTCGGGAATTTCGGGGCGCTCGGTGCGCTTCAGAGGATCCAGATCGGCCCAGCGTTGACCCACGTTGCGGTAGGCCGCAATCAGCTGCTGCACGGCCGTGCGCTTGCGACCCAGCTCGGAGTCGGCGCCGGAAGCCACCACCACCTTGGTGCCGCCCTGCTTTGCACGCTCGGCAAAAGCATTGATTACGGGCAGGTGGGGAACGTCCTTGTTGTCGGTGCCGTCCACTGCAGGCACATGCTGCAGGGCATCGAAGTATTCACGCCAGGAATCGGGAACGCTGCCGGGGTTGGCCAGGTAGTTCTCGTACATCTCTTCGACATAGGGCGCATTGCCGCCGAACAGATAGGTGTTGCCTTGATAGGCTTGATAGATCGTTGACTGATCGCTCATATCTCGCTGACCTCCGCTTTCCTTCGGAAAGCATTAGCTGGTTTGTAGAACCTCCCGCGACACGGCTGTACCGATTGGCGGATGCGACTGTGGCTGGGGAAGGGCCTTGAGTTGCGGCAGCCATTGTGCCACTGTTCAAAGTCTTGGTCTTATAAAAGACAAGATGTTTACACCCCTGGGACTCGCTTACATTGCGGGAACTCCATAAACAAGGATTCGCATGCCGCTTTTGCCGCTTCACAAACGTGCATTCATTCTTCTTTTAATAGCAGTGACCGCAGGATTCGGCTTGGTTCTAGAGGAATATGCCGTAGCCATCTTCTGGGGTGTGGTGTTTGCCATCGTCTTCGCCCCCCTGCACCGCAAGCTGCTGATGCGCATGCCCAACAAGCCCACGCTGGCCGCGTTGGCAACCTTGCTAATTAGTCTGGTAATGGTCATTTTGCCGCTATCTCTGATAGGCCTCTCGCTCATCAAGGAGACTGCCGCCATCTACGATCGAATCAGCAGCGGCAACCTGTCCGCCGGCAGCTACGTGGAGCAAGTCTTCAATGCACTTCCCTCCTGGCTGACGCCGTGGATGGAAAAACTGCACCTGGGCACTCTGGAGGAAATCCAGACCAAGCTCTCCAACATCGCCCTGCAGGCCAGCAAGCTCGCCGCCACCAAGGCTGTGGGGCTGGGTCAGAACACCCTGGGCTTTGTGGTGGGCTTTGGCGTCATGCTCTACCTGATCTTTTTTCTGCTGCGTGACGGCAAGGAGTTGGTCGCACGTATCTGGGCAGCCACGCCGCTCGCGCCCGAACACAAGCGCGAGCTGGCCATCAAGTTCATTACCGTCATCCGGGCCACCGTCAAGGGCAATCTGGCCGTTGCAGCCGCCCAGGGCGCGCTGGGGGGGCTGATTTTCTGGATTCTGGGCATTCAGGGCGCAGTACTCTGGGCAGTAGTCATGGCATTTCTGTCGCTGCTGCCAGCAGTGGGAGCTGGTCTGGTCTGGGGGCCGGTGGCCATCTACTTTCTGGCCACGGGCGCCGTCACCAAAGGCCTGATCCTTGCTGCTTATGGTGTGCTGGTCATCGGCCTGGTGGACAACGTGTTGCGCCCCCTGCTGGTCGGCAAGGACACCAAAATGCCCGACTATGTGGTTCTGATCTCCACCCTGGGAGGCATGGCCTTGTTCGGTCTTTCGGGCTTTGTGCTCGGTCCGGCCATTGCCGCCCTGTTCATGGCGGCCTGGGAGTTGTTTGCCACCATGCAGGAGCAGGAGGAGAAACTGCTGAACCGGGAAATCGCGCAAAAGCGCACAGCAGCCGATCCACAACAACCGGTAGAAGACCCCGTCCCCACCGTCGCGCCCCCTCCTGCCGAAACACGCAAAAGCGACACAGATTAGGAATTTTCTGTTCAATTCGGCCTGCCGACCGATGGCTTTTCGAGCTGAAAGTTGATAGGTTGAGAGGTGCAGGTTGAAAACTATCGCCGTCATTAAGAAAAACAAAAACGAAACATAAAACTCAAAGTCGCTCAACGTTACTCAAGAATTAAGGGTTTGTAACTGCTATCAAAAATGGGGGGGGCCGTAAAATTTGCTTTCACATAAGCGTTCATACGAAAAGGTACCCCACAATGGACCAATTCTCCAGACGCCAGTTCATGAAAGTGACTGGTTCGACTCTGGCGGGTTCAAGCTTGGCGCTGATGGGCTTCTCACCCACAGCCGCCCTTGCTGAGGTGCGACAGTACAAACTGTCAGCCACCACCGTAACCCGTCAAACCTGCACCTACTGCTCCGTAGGCTGCGGCATCCTCATGTACTCCCTGGGCGACGGCGGGAAAAACTCCCGCCTGTCCGTGATGCACGTGGAAGGCGACCCTGATCATCCGGTCAATCGCGGCACGCTGTGTCCCAAGGGTGCATCGCTGCTGGACTTTGTCCACAGCCCCAGCCGCCTCAAGTACCCCGAATACCGCGCCCCCGGCTCGTCCGAGTGGAAGCGCATGTCCTGGGACGAGGCACTGAACCGCATCGCCAAGCTGCTCAAGGAAGACCGCGACGCCAATTTCGTTGAAACCAACGAAAAAGGCCAGAAGGTCAACCGCTGGCTGACCACCGGCATGCTGGCCGCTTCGGCCTCCAGCAACGAAGCCGGCTACATCACGCACAAAGTGGCCCGTTCCTGGGGCCTTCTTGCACTCGATAACCAAGCACGTGTCTGACACGGCCCGACGGTGGCAGGTCTTGCCCCGACGTTTGGCCGTGGAGCGATGACGAACCATTGGGTCGACATCAAGAACGCGGACGTTATTTTGATCATGGGCGGCAATGCCGCCGAAGCACACCCCTGCGGCTTCAAGTGGGTGACCGAAGCGAAGGAGCACAACAAGGCTCACTTCATGGTGGTCGATCCGCGCTTCAACCGCTCGGCATCCGTGGCTGACTTCTATGCACCGATCCGTTCCGGCTCGGACATCGTCTTCCTCGGTGGCGTGATCAATTACCTGCTGACAAACGACAGGATCCACCACGAGTATGTGAAGAACTACACGGACTTCTCATTCATCGTGCGCGAGGACTTTGCGTTCGACGAAGGTATTTTCTCCGGCTACAACCCTGAAAAGCGTACCTATGACAAGGCGTCGTGGGACTACGAACTGGGCGAAGATGGCTTCGTGAAGGTGGACCCCACTCTGGAACACCCTCGCTGCGTCTATCAGTGGCTCAAGAAGCACTACGCCGGCTATACCCCCGAGAAGGTGGAATCCATCTGCGGCACACCCAAGGAAAAATTCCTGCACGTGTGCGAGAAGCTTGCTTCGACCGCCGAAGCCGGCCGTGTTGCCACCATCCTGTACGCACTGGGCTGGACTCAGCACACCACGGGTGCGCAGATTCTGCGTACCGGTGCCATGATCCAGCTGCTGCTGGGCAATATCGGTATCGCTGGCGGCGGCATGAACGCGCTGCGCGGCCACTCCAACATCCAGGGCCTGACGGACCTGGGCATCCTGTCTGCTTCGCTTCCCGGGTACCTGACGCTGCCAAACGAAGCCGAACAGGACTACAACCAGTACATCGCCACCCGAACGCCCAAGCTGCTGCGTCCCGGCCAGATGAACTACTGGTCGAACACGCCCAAGTTCCATGTCAGCCTGATGAAGGCATGGTGGGGCGCGGCTGCAACTGCTGAAAACAACTGGGCGTTCGACTATCTGCCCAAGTTGGACAAGCAGTACGACATGCTGCAGATCTTCGAGATGATGACGCAGGGCAAGGTCAATGGCTATATCGCTCAAGGCTTCAACCCCTTGGCGGCTCTGGCCAACAGCAACAGCGTGCGCGAAGGTCTCAAGAAGCTGAAGTTCCTGGTCATCATGGATCCGCTGGTTACGGAAACTTCGGAATTCTGGAAGAACCACGGCGAATTCAACGACGTGGACTCGGCTTCGATTCAAACCGAGGTGTTCCGCCTGCCTACCACCTGCTTCGCCGAAGAAGACGGTGCCGTGGTCAGCTCCTCGCGCGTGCTGCAGTGGCACTGGAAGGCTGCCGAGCCCCCAGGAGAGGCCAAGACCGACATTGCCATCATGTCCGGTCTGCACCTGCGCCTGAAGGCTCTCTATCAGAAGGAAGGCGGCAAGTTCTCCGAGCCCATCACCAACCTGTACTGGCCTTACGCCGAAGCCGATCATCCCTCTTCCGAGGAAGTGGCCAAGGAATACAACGGCCGTGCGCTGGTGGATCTGTTCGACCCCAAGGACCCCAGCAAGCTCATCCGCAAGGCCGGCGAGCAGTTGGCGGGCTTTGGCGAAATGCGCGATGACGGCACCACCCTGGGTGGCTGCTGGATCTGGGCTGGCAGCTGGACCTCTTCCGGCAACCAGATGGCTCGCCGTGACAACAGCGATCCAACAGGCATAGGCAACACGCTGAACTGGGCCTGGGCCTGGCCGGCGAATCGCCGCGTGCTTTACAACCGCGCGTCTTGCGACCGCCAGGGCAAGCCCTTCAACCCAGAACGTGTGCTGATCAAGTGGAACGGCAAGCAATGGGGCGGAGCGGACGTGCCGGACGTGGCCGTGGGCCTGGATCCCGAGGTGATCAATCCCTTCATCATGAACCCCGAAGGGGTGGCCCGCCTGTTTGCTCGCAAGGGCATGGCAGAAGGTCCGTTCCCCACGCATTACGAGGCGTTTGACAACCCGCTGGGCTACAACCCCATGTACCCCAACAACAAGCAGGCCGTCATCAGCCCCGTGATACGCATCCTGGAAACCGCCAAGGGCACCCAAGGCGACCCCAAGGACTACCCGCATGTAGGCACGACCTACCGCCTGACCGAGCACTTCCACTACTGGACCAAGCATGTTCAGCTGAACAACATCGTTCAGCCCGAGCAGTTCGTGGAAATCGGTGAGGCACTGGGCAAGGAACTGGGCATAGAGACCGGCCAGAAGGTCAAGGTTTCGTCCAAGCGCGGTTTCGTGAAGGCCGTGGCCGTGGTGACCAAGCGCATCAAGCCCATGAAGATCGATGGCAAGACCATCCATCACGTGGGTGTGCCGATTCACTGGGGCTTCTCCACAACGGGACGCAAGGGCTATCTGGCGAACAACCTGACAGCCTCCGTGGGTGACGGTAACAGCTTGACCCCTGAATCCAAGACCTTCCTCGTGAAGGTGGAAAAGATCTAAGGAGCCACGCTGATGTCCTCAACCATGTCTCTCGATATCAAACGCCGTTCGGCCACGACAACCCCCTCACCGAGCGCACGCGGTGCGCACGCGGGTGAAGTCGCCAAGCTGATCGACGTCTCCAAATGCATCGGCTGCAAGGCTTGCCAGACCGCCTGCATGGAGTGGAACGACCTTCGCGACGAAATCGGCACAGTGGCCGCTGGCGTCTACGACAACCCGACGGATCTGACGTCGGAGTCTTGGACCGTGATGCGCTTTGCCGAGTACGAAAACGAAGCCACAGGCAACCTGGAATGGCTGATCCGCAAGGACGGCTGCATGCACTGCGAAGACCCAGGCTGCCTGAAGGCCTGCCCCTCGCCTGGCGCCATCGTCCAATATGCCAACGGCATCGTGGACTTCCAGCAAGACCAGTGCGTGGGCTGCGGCTACTGCGTCACGGGCTGCCCGTTCAACATTCCGCGCATCTCCAAGAAGGACAACAAGGCGTACAAGTGCACCTTGTGTTCGGATCGCGTGGCTGTTGGCCAGGAACCCGCTTGCGTCAAGACCTGCCCCACGGGTGCTATCCAGTTTGGCACCAAGGAAGCCATGCAGGAGCAAGCGTCCCGCCGTGTCGTGGACCTCAAGGAACGCGGCTACGAAAAGGCAGGCCTCTACGACCCGCAAGGCGTGGGTGGCACGCACGTGATGTACGTTCTGCATCACGCGGACAAACCTTCGCTGTACAAGGGCCTGCCGGACGATCCGTCCATCAGCCCCATGGTGTCGCTGTGGAAGGGTGTAGCCAAGCCTCTGGCCATGGCCGCACTGGGTGCAGCTGCAATCGGAAGCCTGTTCCACTACGTCACCAAGGGACCCAACGACGTGTCCAAGGACCTTGAGGATGAAATGGAACGCAAGGACGCCGAAGCGCTGAACAAGGAGAACGGCAAATGAAACGCAATCCTCGCGACCTCGTGCGCTACAACGCATCGGAGCGCGCCAACCACTGGGTGGTAGGCATTTGCTTCATCTTGCTGGCCCTGTCCGGTCTGGCGTTCTTTCACCCGGCCTTCTTCTGGTTGACCAATCTGTTCGGTGGCGGTCCCTGGACCCGCATCCTGCACCCCTACATCGGGGTTGTCATGGGTGCATTCTTCGTCATCATGGCCTGCCGTTTTGCCAAGCTCAACATCGTTGAGCCGCGCGACATCGAATGGCTCAAGAACGTCAACAAGATGATCGATGGCGACGACCACGACATGCCCGAACAGGGCAAGTACAACGGTGGTCAGAAGCTGTTGTTCTGGGGCTTGGTAATCGGCATGCTGCTGATCGTGATCACCGGCTTTCTGATGTGGCGCGCTTGGTGGACATTGCCGGTCAACGTGGTGCGAGCGGCCTCGGTGGTTCACGCCATCGCTGCCGTGTGGATGATCGGTCTGATCATCATGCACGTGTATGCGGCCATCTGGACTCGTGGCACCATTCGCGCCATGCTTTATGGCACAGTAACGCGAGCCTGGGCCAAGCAACACCACCGCGGCTGGTACCGCAAGATGACGGGTGACAACGACTAAGGTTTTTAGTCCTCTCCCCTAACAACCCAGCCGCCAAGCGTTTATCGGCGCTCGGCGGCTGATTCATTTGGAAACCCTGTCAATGCAACGCATTCTTCAACCCGGTGAAATCGAAGCACTGGATCACACCAGCTTTCCCCGCATCTTGCTGCCCCAGGTAAGCAGTCTGTTCGCCGAACGCGCTGCACGCCTGCGCCAGTTGGCCAACGGCAATCCCATTGCAGACTATCTGCTGTTTGTGGCCCAGATCATGGATGCGCAGCACAAGGCTGCCGCCACCATCGAGATATCTGCGCCCGATGCCGAACTCATGGCGCGTGCTCAGGAGCACTCCATGCCCCTGCTGCCCGCAGTGGACACCATCGATCCCGCCTGGCAAGCCGTACTGGACAATATGCTCGACACGCTGCAGGGTAGCGAAGGCCTGCCTGCACCGCTGCAGCCTCTGCTCAAGGAGCTGCGTGCACTGACTCCCGAGACCCGTGAAGACATTGCCAAAAAGCTGTTGCAAAAGGAAGTCGCCGCCCGCCACGTGGGCATGGCTCCCTTCATCATGGCTGCGCTGCAAGTGACCTTTGCCAAGCGCTCGGCCAGCCTCAGTGGCCGCGACGTTCCCTACACCGACCCCGCCAGCATCTGCCCCGTCTGCGCCAGCGAGCCTGTGGCCAGCGTCATCCGCATTGGCGGCAAAGTGGCCGGTCACCGTTACGCTCATTGCGGCACCTGTGCCTGCGAATGGCATATGGTTCGCGTCAAGTGCACGCACTGCGAATCGACCAAGGGCATCCACTACCAGGGCATTGACGGTTCGGGCGAAGAAGTTCTGGCCGAGACCTGCGACGAATGCGGCAGCTACCGCAAGATCGTGAATCAGGAAAAGAACCCCATGGTCGAACCCCTCGTCGACGATCTGGCCAGCCTGATGCTGGATCTGCTGATGAGCGAGACCCAGTTCCAGCGCGCCAGCGCCAATCCTCTGTTGTTTGTGGCCGTGGCCGAAGAGCAGCAAGGCGAGGCCGATCACGAACTGGTGGACCCTGCGGCGTAAACCTGCCGGCTCCAACCGCCACCATAATGAAGGCGGCAGGAACTCCTGCCGCCTTTTTCATTTTTTCGACGACCCGACACACCTTGGCCATGAGCAATACCGCAGCGACTGCCCCCGAAATTTCGCACCCCTCTCAGCTTCCCGCCGTGGACAAGGTCTTGCTCGCGGTCGAGATGCAGGTGCTGCGCGAGTCCTATGGCCTGGACGCCTGCACCAAGGCTGTACGCGATGTGCTGACGGAGCTGCGCCAGCAGCTTCTGGGCGCTGGCGATCAGCCCGGCCAGAGCGTGCAGGCCGACATCGCCAGCATCGTCCAGGCCGCGCAGCGCCAGCTTCAAGCCCGGTTCGCGCCACGTCTGCAGCCTGTCTTCAACCTCACCGGCACGGTGCTGCATACCAATCTGGGCCGCGCCCTGCTGCCGCAGGCTGCCATTGATGCCGTGGTGCAGGCCATGAGCTCCCCGGCCAATCTGGAATATGACCTCGAGGACGGCGGCCGCGGCGATCGCGACGACCTGGTCGAGTCTCTGATCTGCGAGCTGACCGGCGCTGAAGCCGCGACCGTTGTCAACAACAACGCCGCTGCCGTGCTGCTGGTGCTGTCCACCATGGCCACGGGCCGGGAAGTCGTGGTCTCGCGTGGCGAGCTGGTGGAAATCGGTGGCGCCTTCCGCATTCCCGATGTCATGACCCGCGCCGGCGCCCGGCTCGTCGAAGTCGGCACCACCAACCGCACGCATGAGAAAGACTATGCAGAGGCCATAGGCGAGAACACGGCCGCGCTCATGAAGGTGCACTGCAGCAACTACGCCATCACCGGCTTCACCAAGGCGGTGAGCGATGCCGATGTCGCCCGCATTGCGCACGACAGCAGCCTGCCCATGATTGTCGACCTGGGCAGCGGCACGCTGATCGACATGCGCGACTGGGGACTGCCCTATGAGGTCACGGTGCGCGAGACGGTCGAGTCTGGTGCCGACATCGTCACCTTCAGCGGCGACAAGCTCCTGGGCGGCCCGCAGGCCGGCATCATCGTCGGCAAGCGGGAGCTGATTGCCCAGATCAAGAAAAACCCGCTCAAGCGCGCGCTGCGCGTGGGCAAGATCACGCTGGCGGCGCTGGAGCCCACTCTGCGCCTGTATCTGAACCCCGAAAAGCTCGCCCAGGAGCTGACCACGCTGCGCCTGTTCACGCGCCAGGCCACCGACATGCAGACCCAGGCAGAGCAGCTGCAGCCTCTGCTGCAGCAGGCACTGGGCCAGGACTATGTGGTGGAAACCGCAGCCATGAACAGCCAGATCGGCAGCGGCGCCCTGCCCGTGGAAAATCTGCCCAGCTTCGGCCTAAGGATCTATCCGGCCAGCGGCAAACAGGCGGGTCGCCAGCTGACCCGGCTCGAAGCGCGCTTTCGTGCCCTGCCCCGGCCCGTGATCGGGCGACTGCATGACGATGCGCTGTGGCTGGATCTGCGCTGCCTCGAACACCCGGCACAAGCCCTGTTTGCCGCGCAGCTGCCGCAACTGGCCTGAGGCAGTCCCATGGCCTCGCCCCCCGGGATTTATACAAAAATACCTTGCATCGCTTGATACACAAGCGCCGGCAGCTATCAAAACCACAAGCACACCATGATCATCGGAACTGCAGGCCATATCGACCACGGCAAAACCACGCTGGTGCGTGCGCTCACGGGCGTGGAAACCGACCGTCTCAAGGAAGAGAAAGCCCGCGGCATCTCCATAGAACTCGGCTATGCCTACAGCCCGCTGCCCAACGGCGACGTGCTGGGCATCATCGACGTGCCGGGCCACGAGAAATTCGTCCACACCATGGCCGCCGGAGCCGTGGGCATTGACCACGCCCTGCTGGTCGTGGCTGCCGACGACGGCGTCATGCCCCAGACCCTGGAGCACCTGGAAATTCTGCAGCTGCTGGGTGTCAGGCGTGGCAGCGTGGCGCTGACCAAGGTCGATCGCGTGCTGCCGCAACGCATTGCCGACGTGCACCGCGAAATCAACGCCATTCTCGGCGTCACTGCGCTGGCGGGCAGTCCCGTCTTCGAGACCAATGCCGCAGAACCCGGCAATGCTGGCGTAAAGGCCCTGCGCGAACATCTGCAGGTGCAGGCCCAGATGATGCAGGAGCGTCCCCGGGACGGCCTGTTCCGGCTCGCCGTGGACCGCGTCTTCACGCTGCCGGGCCAGGGCACGGTGGTCACGGGCACGGTCTTCAATGGTCAGGTGCGGGTGGGCGACACGCTGGCACACTCGGCCAGTGGTCAGGCCGTGCGCGTGCGCAGCATTCACGCGCAGAACCAGAGCAGCGACAGCGGCGTCGCCGGCCAGCGCTGCGCACTCAATCTGGCAGGCATAGCCAAGGACGAGATCGAACGCGGCGACTGGATCATGGACCCGCGCCTGCGGCAGGCCACGGACCGCCTCGATATTCACCTGCACCTGCTCAGCGAAGCACCCTTGCTGGCCCAGTGGACGCCCGTCCATGTGCACCTGGGCACCAAACGCACCACAGGCCATGTGGCCCTGCTGCAGGATGAGGCCATAGAGCCCGGCACCGAAGCCCGCGTGCAGCTGGTGCTGGATGCGCCGGTCTTCGCCCTGCCCGGCGACCGCCTGATTCTGCGCAACGCCCAGGCCAGCCGCACCATCGCCGGCGGCATGGTGCTCGACCCCTATGCACCAAGCCGCAAGCGCCGCAGCGCAGAGCGCATGGCCTACCTCGACGCCATGGAGCAGCTAATCGCCCGCAGCGACTTCAGGCCGCTGATCGCACAGGCCCCGCACGGCATTGCGCGCTCGCAGCTGGTGCGTCTGAGCGGCCATGCCTTCCCCGAGGCCAGCCTGGCCGACACCATCCAGCTGCCCATTGCCGGCGGCGATGCCCTGGTGCTGGGCAGCGAGCGCTGGCAGATACTGCAGACCCAGCTCATCGACAGCCTGGCGCGCTTTCACGAAAAATCGCCCGACGAGCCCGGCGTCAACGCGGCCAGACTGAGGCGCATGGCCTTGCCCGGCCTGCAGCAAAGCAGCTACGACGCGCTCTATCAAG
Organism: Comamonas thiooxydans; assembly: GCF_002157685.2. Lineage (NCBI taxonomy): Bacteria > Pseudomonadati > Pseudomonadota > Betaproteobacteria > Burkholderiales > Comamonadaceae > Comamonas > Comamonas thiooxydans. The sequence goes on along the minus strand of NZ_AP026738.1, from coordinate 2,461,662 downwards.
GCCTGATCGATGCCCTGCTCGGCAGCCAGCAACTGGCCAGCACCGGCGCCTGGCTGCATTTGCCGCAGCACAGCGTGCAACTGAGCAATGCCGAGCAGACGCTGGCCGAAAAGCTGCTGCCCGCCATCGCGGCAGGCCGCTATGACCCGCCCTGGGTACGTGATCTGGCGCGCGACCATGCCGCAGGCGAGGAGCTGGTGCGCCAGCTGCTCAAAAAGCTCTCGCGCCAGGGCCAGCTGTTCCAGGTCGTCAAGGACTTGTTCTATGCACCGGCGCGCATGGATGAGCTCGCTGCCCTGGTTGCCGACATCGCCGGCCGTCACGCCAGGGGCGAGGTGGAAGCCAGCGCATTCCGCGACGCCACCGGTCTGGGTCGCAAGCGCGCCATCCAGATTCTCGAATTCTTCGACCGCACCGGCTACACGCGCCGCGTGCGCGATGCCCATCTGCTGCGCCCTGACGTGCATTGGAATAGCACGCCACGCTGAGCGCTCGCAGAAATCAGTCCAGGTTCCTTATCCCGCCTGCGCAACAAGCTATCAAATCAGAGTAGGGCGGGATATGCGGCCCTGACGTGCTGTTTGTCAGCAGGTGCCGGATTGCTGGCTACAATCACTGTCCTATCTTCTGCAAGAGTGACTGCTGCCACTCTTGGCTCAAAGGAAGGCAATCGTGCCCGGTGGCGCGGCCGGGCTTCAAACCCGGTGGGGGGCGTCAGCCGCTCCCGGGTTGGTTCGACTCCAGCTGCTTTCCGCCACTCCCCCTCTTTGCATTTCAGACCGCGGCTTCCTGCTCCTGCAGCATTCGCCACATCACCTTGCCGCTGCCGCTCTTGGGCAAGGCTGTCACGAACTGCACCAGACGAGGTGCCTTGTAGACCGCCATATTGTCGTGGCACCACTGGATGATCTGCTCTGCCGTCGTCGCCTCATGACCGGCACGCAACACGACCACAGCCTTGACGGTCTCGCCGCGATAGGCATCTTTGGTGGAGATCACGCAGGCCTCCTGAATCGCAGGATGGCGGAACATCAGCGACTCCACCTCGGCCGGCCATACCTTGAAGCCGCTGGCATTGATCATGCGCTTGAGCCGGTCGGTAATGAAAAAGTAGCCGTCCTCATCCACGCGCCCCAGGTCCCCGGTGCGGAAAAAGCGTTTGCCGTCGAGCTCCATAAAGCTTTGCTCGGTCGCCTCGGGGCGTTGCCAGTAGCCTTCAAACACCTCGGGGCCGTTGACCACGATCTCGCCCTGTTCGCCCTGGGCCACCTCTTCCAGCGTGTCGGGGCTGATCACGCGCGCATCGGTGCTCATGAAGGGGATGCCCAGACATTGCTGCTTGGGATGGTCGGGCGGATTGCTGTGTGAAGGTGCGGCGGTTTCGGTCAGGCCATAGCCCTCGCAAAAACGCAGCCCGTACTGTTCCAGCAGTCGCTGGGCCACGGCCTGGGGCATGGCGGCGCCGCCGCCGCCGATGTATTTGAGGCTGGAGAGATCGAAGGACGCGAAGTTGGGGCTGGCCAGCAGATCGATCACCATGGTCGGGATATTGGTCCAGCTGGTGACCTGATAGTGCGAGATCAGGCGCCCTGCCAGTTCGCGCTCCCAGCGCGGCATGATGATCAGCGTCGCCCCCATGTAGATGGCACTGTGCAGCACGGAAACCATGCCTGTGATGTGAAACATGGGCACGACGGCGAGCACCACGTTCTCGCTGTTGCCCGTGCCCCACAGCGCGCCGGAAACAGCGTTGTGGTTGATGCTGCGGTGCAGGTGCATGCAGCCCTTGGGCTGGCCCGTGGTGCCGCTGGTATAGGGCAGCAAGGCCAGGTCGTCACGACCTGCGGTATGCGGCGGCGGCAGCTCGCTGCAGGCCAGTGCCTGCGTCCAGGCATGGACCTTGCCATGGCTCAGGCTTGCGGGTTCGCGCTCGCCAAGCAGCCAGTTGCGCCAGGCTTCGGGCGGTGCATCCGGCCCTTGCACATCGGCATCAAAACCGTCGGTGAACCGGGTGACCAGCAAGTGCTGCAATGCTTCGGACTGCGGCAAGGCATTGCTGGCCTTGGCCAGCTCCGGCGCCAGATCAGCCGTGGTGATGGCCACCTTGGCGCCCGAATCCGTGATGTAGTGCTTGAGCTCCTCAGCCGTATTCATGGGGTTGACCGGTACAACTACCGCATTGGCTCGAAAGATGGCGTAATGCGCCAGCACCAGTTGCGAGCTGTTTTGCATCAGCACGATGACACGATCACCTTTTTGCACGCCCAGGCCATGCAGATAGGCGGCCATGCGCTCCGTTCCCTCGCACAGCTGCCGGTAGGTCGTGGTGCGGCCCAGAAACACCAGCGCGGCTTTGTCCGGATAGCGCCTGGCATTGATAGCAAGGTTTTCCCAGACACTGGTCACGGGAACGGTGATGGAATGTGGCAGCCGATTGGGCCAAAACTTGTGGTGAGCGGGCATGAGTCAGGCAATCAGAAAAGCGTATACATAGTCCGGGTGGACTAATCAGTCCGCAAGACTAGGCCCGCAACCTCGGCCCGGCATCCGGGATGCCCCCAACAGTCGGTCACGCAGGTGACGGTCGACGCGGCCTGGCGCGGCTCAAGCTGGTCCTGCCCCGTGCTCTGGCTTACCATGCGCAAATGCCTCATGAATCACGCCTGCAGCAGTCGCTGCGCCAGCTACTCGCCAGTCAGCGTACTGCCGCCCTGGCCGTTCAGCCACAGGCCGGTTCATCAGCCCCCGGATATCTCCCCGCCCCGGGCCTGTCTCTGGTGCCCTGGGCCTGGAGTGGTGAATTCAGCTGCCTGATACTGCATGTGAGTGCGCTTGCCGGCCACACACAGGCCATGGAGCAGCATCCTGCCGTCAGCCTGCTGATGAGCAGGCCAGAGTCCGCTGGCGAAGCCGTGCATGCGCTGGAGCGCATCAGCATTCAGGGCGTGGCATCCACTCCCCCGCGCGACAGCGGCCTGTGGCAAGGCGCCCGTACCAGCTATCTGGCGCGCTTTCCCGAAGCCGAGCCCATGACGGCGCTGGGCGACTTTCGTTTTGTCTGCATTACGCCGCAAGGCGGCAGGCATGTGGCAGGCTTCGGCGCGGCGCGCGATGTGGACGAGCACGATCTGATAGCCGCGCTCAACCCGGCGGCCTAGCCTTTGCTGGCTCGGCCCGACCTGGATTGGCCAGCTTGAGCCTTGAGCACATGCTCGGCAATCAGGCACATGCAGGCCAGCGGCTGGCCTTGCACCAGGGCCTGAACATGGTCCTGCCAGATCTGCCCCTGCTGCTCCACGCTTGCGTCCAGAAAGCACTGCAGCATCCGCTGCGGATCTGCACAGGCCTGATAGTGATAGGGATCGCGCCGCAGGCATGCCGCGCGCAGATGCAGGCCCAGGGCCTCCCAGGTCACGGCCCGGCCTTGCAGCCGCTGCCACTGATGCAGCAGCTCATGGGCGAAGACACCTGCCACCACAGGGTGGGAAAGCCGCAGCGGCCGATGCGGATCAGCATGCTCGAAAAAGCTGCGCGGCAGATAGATGCGCCCGCCGCCCAGGGACAGCGCGCGCCTGGTATCGCCCAGACGCCGCACATGCAGACGCATGCCGGGCAACAGTTCATCCAGCGTAGTGCCGAAAAGCCGCTGCGCGAAACCGGCCTCGACCGGCATCAGGCTTCGCCGCCAGAACATCATGCAACAAGCCGTGCGCAAGACGGATTCCGCATCTCGGAGACTCCCGGCACGCTCTAGAACTCGAAGACCTGAGCCAGCTGAGGAACCTGCACCGTGAAATGCAGGCGCTCGTGCAGCAGCGTGGCCAAGGCCCGGGATGCATGCGACTCCCCATGCACCACAAAGGTCTGCTGCGGCGGGCGGGTAAAGGCGGCCGCCCAGTCCAGCAGGGCCTGCTGGTCTGCATGGGCCGAAAAGCCGCCCAGGGTATGGATACCGGCACGGACCTCGACGTCATCTCCAAACAGGCGCACCTGCCTGGCACCGTCGACCAACCTGCGACCCAGCGAACCTTCAGCCTGAAAGCCGCAGATCACCACCGCACACTCGGGCCTGGACAGATTGTTCTTCAGATGATGCAGCACCCGTCCCGCATCGCACATGCCGCTGGCCGAGATGATGACAGCGCCGCTCTTGATGCGGTTGAGCTTGATGGAGTCCTCCACATCGCTGATGAAATGAATGTGCGGCGACTCCTTGAGTCTCCTGACGCTGCCCAGCAACTGCCTGGCCTCCTCATCGAACACGCCGAAGTGCCGCAGCGTGATATCGGTGGCCGCCACCGCCATCGGCGAATCCACGAATATCTCTACCGGCGGCAGGCGCTGCTGCTGGATCAGCTGCAGAAAGTGATAGAGCAGCTCCTGCGTGCGCCCCACGGCAAATGCCGGGATTACCACATTGCCATGGGGTGCCGTGCGCGTGACCACATCGACCAGCTCCTCCAGGGTGTCGCCCGTGCTCTTGTGCTGCCGGTCGCCATAGGTGGACTCGATGAGCAGCAGATCGGCCTCCATGATCGGCGTGGGATCGCGCAGGATCACCCGCCCCGGCTGGCCCAGATCGCCGCTGGTCACCAGCTTGCGCGTGCCGCCATGACCATCTGCCAGCCATAGCTCCACAATGGCCGAGCCCAGAATATGCCCGGCATCCTGGAAACGCACCGTCACCGCAGGATGGGGTTCAAAACGCTGTCCATAGGCCCTGGCCTGGACCTGCTCCAGCGTGCTCGCCACATGGGCCAGCGAATACAGAGGAACCGCCGGCTCGCGCTCGTGCCCCCGGCCTTCACGCCGGCGCCGCGCTGCACGCTCGGCATCCATCATCTGGATATGGGCGCTGTCCTTGAGCAAGACCTCGAGCAAGTCCTTGGTGGCCAGCGTGGCATAGATAGGGCCCTTGAAGCCCTGGGCCACGAGCTTGGGCAGCAGGCCGCTGTGATCGATGTGCGCATGGGTCAGGATGACGAAATCCAGACCTGCGGCATCAAAGGCAAAGGCTTGCTGGTTGTGCTCGTCAGCCTCGCGACCGCCTTGGGCCATGCCGCAGTCGATCAGAAATCGGCAGCCATGCGTCTCGACCAGAAAACAGGACCCCGTGACCGACTGCGCCGCACCGTGAAAAGTGATGTTCATGAAGCATCCATTGACGATCCACATGGACCGTCAATGAATCTAGCACCACTGGCGCCCGCGCCGCCAGAGCCTCAAGTCTTGCCTTGATGCCCATCAAACCACTGAGCCTGTACGGGCACGGCTGGCTGTGCAGCAGGAGTCACAAGCCGGCAAACCGGCCGCCAGGGCGGACGGGACAGCTCTCGCCTCAGCTGCTTGCCGCCACAGGCTCTCCGCTGTCCCAGCCGCCGCCCAGCGCGCGGATCAGCGCCACCGTGGCCGTGTACTGCGCGGTGCGCACCTGCAAGGCCTGGCGCCGGTTGCGCAGCTCGTTGCGGCGCGCATCGAGCAGCTCCAGCTGGCTCACCAGACCGTTGCGATAGCGCACGTCCGAGAGATGGGTGGCGCGCTCGGAAGACTGCACGGCCTGCCCCAGCACGCGGGCCTGGCCCGAGAGCAGGCGCAAGGCACTGAGCTGATCCTCCACATCCCGAAAGGCAGCGAGCACCTGGCCGCGCTGGGCGGCCACGGCTGCTTCCAGGCGCGCCCGGGCGCCCTCTTCCTGGGCGGCCCGCTGGCCGCCGTCGAAGATGGGCAGAGACAGCAAGGCGCCTATGCCCCAGGAGCGTGCCGACCACTTGAACAGATCGCCCAGCTCCGGCGAGGCATAGCCGCCATTGCCCGTGAGCGTGATGGCCGGAAACCACGCGGCCTGCGCCACGCCCACGCGGGCCTGGGCCGCCAGCACCGATGCCTGGGCCGCCGACACATCGGGGCGGCGCGCCAGCACCGTCGCGGGCACGCCTGCCGGAATCACCGGCAGCGTGGCTGCCTGCGGCTGCGAAGCCAGCGCAAAGCCGCTGGCCACATCGCCGACCAGCACGGCCAGCGCATGCGTGAGGGCCGCCTGCTGGCGCTCAAGAGCCAGTGTCTCCGCCTCGGTGGCCGAAACCTCGGTCTGCATGCGCGCCACATCCAGCTCTGCCGCATCGCCGGCGCGGTAGCGCTTCTCGATCAGCGTCAAGGTCTCGCGATAGGCAGCCAGACTCTGCTCGACCAGCTGGCGTTCGGTCTGCAGCGAACGCAGCTGCAGATAAGTCTGCGCCACATCGGCCTGCACCATCAGCCGCGTGCTCTGCAGCAGGGCCTCGCGTGCGTTGGCATCCTCGCGTGCCGCTTCGCTGGCCCGCGACAGGCGGCCGAACAGATCCGCTTCGTAGGAAAAGTTCAAGCCGGCCGTGACCAAGGTTGCGGGCTGCATGCCGTTCGCGGTGTTCACACCGGCCTGACGGGCGGCACCGCCCGCGGCCCCGATCTGCGGCTGACGCTGCGCATCGGCCGAGCGCAGCAGTGCCCGCGCTTCGGCCAGACGTGCCGCAGCGGTCTGCACGTCGGTATTGGCTTCACCCGCACGCTCCACCAGCGCGCTGAGCTCGGTGTCGGCAAATACCCGCCACCAGGCACCGCGCGGCTGGGCCTCGGCCGGGGCGGCCGTGGTCCAGCCGGGAGCAGCGTCCTTTCCGGTGCTGAAGCTCGCTGGCACGGCCACGCCGGCATGCTCTGCCACCGTGGGCGGCGCACTCGCGCAGCCCGCGAGCACCAGGGCCGCCATCAGCGCGCTCAGGGACGGCATCAGGGATCGAATGCCTTGCATCGTTTTCATATCGGAATCCATGGTTGATTGGGGCTTATTCGTCATGGCCGCGCGGCGCAGCAGGCATGGGCAGGGCCGAGGCGCCGTGACCCTGCTCGCTGATCGGCGCCACATGACTGCCATGCTGCTGCAACGGGCGGTTGCCGGCCAGACGACGCAGCACCACATAGAACACCGGCGTGAGGAACAGGCCAAAGGCCGTCACACCGATCATGCCGGCGAACACCGCCACACCCATGGCACTGCGCATCTCGGCTCCCGCGCCCGTGGACAGCACCAGGGGCAGCACGCCCATGACAAAGGCCAGCGAGGTCATGAGGATGGGGCGCAAGCGCAGGCGGCTGGCTTCGATGGCGGCCTGCACGGGCGTGCGGCCGGCAAACTCCAGCTCGCGGGCGAACTCCACGATCAGGATGGCGTTCTTGGCCGACAGCCCCACCAGCACGATGAGCCCGATCTGCGTGAACACATTGTTGTCGCCGCCGCTCAGCCACACTCCCGTCATGGCGGCCAGCAGGCCCATGGGCACGATGAGGATGATGGCGATGGGCAGGGTCAGGCTTTCATACTGCGCTGCCAGCACCAGGAAGACCAGCAGGATGGCGATGGGGAACACCAGCACGGCGGAATTGCCGGCCAGGATTTCCTGGTAGGTCAGCTCGGTCCACTCGAAGCCTATGCCGGGCGGCAGGGTTTCGGCGGCAATGCGCTCGACGGCTGCCTGGGCCTGGCCCGACGAGAAGCCGGGTGCGGGACCGCCATTCACGTCAGCGGCCAGAAAGCCGTTGTAGCGCATGGCGCGTTCTGGCCCGAAGCTGGGCTCGAGCTTCATCAGCGCCGACAGCGGCACCATCTCGCCCGTGGTGGAACGCACCTTGAGCAGTCCCACATCCTCGGCACGCGCCCGGTAGGCGGCATCGGCCTGCACTCGCACGCTGTAGGTGCGACCGAACTGGTTGAAGTCGTTCGCGTACAGGCTGCCCAGGTAGATCTGCAGCGTCTCGAAGATATCCGTCACGGGCACGCCGAGCTGACGCGCCTTGGTTCGGTCGATGGCGGCATAGAGCTGGGGTACGTTGACCTGCCAGCTGGTGAACAGGCCGGCCAGCTCCGGCGTCTGGTAGGCCTTGGCCATGAAGGCCTTCACGGCCGCGTCCATGGCGTCATAGCCCAGCGAGGCACGGTCCTCGATCTGCAGCTTGAAGCCGCCGGTCGTGCCCAGGCCCGCCACGGGCGGCGGCGGGAACATGGCGATGAAGGCTTCCTGAATGCTGCCAAAAGCCTGGTTGAGCTGGCCCGCCACGGCACCGCCGCTCTGGTCTGCATGCGTGCGCTCGGCAAAGGGCTTGAGCGTGACAAAGACAATGCCCGAGTTGGAGCTGTTGGTGAAGCCGTTGATGGACAGGCCGGGGAAGGCGATGGCGTCTTCCACATTGGGATTGTTCTTGACGATCTCGCCCATGCGGCGGATCACGTCTTCGGTACGGTCCAGCGTGGCACCATCGGGCAGCTGGGCAAAGCCGACCAGGTACTGCTTGTCCTGGGCCGGCACAAAGCCGCCAGGCACCAGCTTGAACAGACCACAGGTCGCGCCCACCAGCACGGCGTAGATCACCAGCATCAGCGCCTTGCGGCCGATGACGCGCTGCACGCCGCCGCTGTAGGCATCGGAGCCGCGGCGGAACAAGGCATTGAAGCGGCGAAAGAACCCGCCCAGCACGCGCTCCATGCCGCGTGTCAGAGCGTCCTTGGGCGCATCGTGGCCGCGCAGCAGCAGCGCGGAAAGCGCAGGCGACAGGGTCAGCGAGTTGATGGCCGAGATCACCGTCGAGATGGCGATGGTCACCGCGAACTGGCGATAGAACTGGCCCGTCAGGCCGCTGATGAAGGCCAGCGGCACGAACACGGCCACCAGCACCAGGGCGATGGCGATGATGGGCCCGCTCACCTCCTGCATGGCGCGGTAGGTGGCCTGGCGCGGCGACAGACCGGCCTCGATGTTGCGCTCCACGTTCTCCACCACCACGATGGCGTCATCCACCACGATGCCGATGGCCAGCACCAGGCCGAACAGGCTCAGCGCATTGATGGAAAAGCCCAGCAGGTGCAGCACGGCAAACGTCCCCACCACCGACACCGGCACGGCCAGCAGCGGAATGATGGAGGCACGCCAGGTCTGCAGGAACAGGATCACCACCACCACGACCAGGGCCACGGCTTCCAGCAGGGTCTGGATCACGGACTTGATCGAGGCACGCACGAATTGCGTGGGGTCGTAGGCGATGCGGAACTCCACGCCTTCAGGCATGTGCTTTTGCAGCTCGGCCATGGTGGAGCGCACATTGGCCGAGATCTCCAGGGCATTCGAGCCCGGAGCCTGGAACACGCCCATGCCGACGGCGGGGTCGTTGTTGAGCAGGGAGCGCAGCGAATAGTCGGCTGCGCCCAGCTCCAGCCTGGCCACGTCACGCAAGCGCGTCACGGCACCGTCGGAGCCGGTCTTGACGATGATGTCGCCGAACTCTTCCTCGGTCTGCAAGCGGCCTTGCGCATTGATGGACAGCTGCATGTCCACACCGGGCAGACCGGGCGAGGCGCCGACCACGCCGGCCGCAGCCTGCACGTTCTGGCCGCGGATGGCAGCCACCACATCGGCGGCCGAGAGACCGCGCTGCGCCACCTTCTGCGGGTCCAGCCAGGCACGCATGGAATAGTCGCCGCCGCCGAAGATCTGCACCTGACCCACGCCCTTGATGCGCGCCAAGCGGTCCTTCACATTGAGCACGGCATAGTTGCGCAGATAGTCGATGTCATAGCGGCCGTTGGGCGAGACCATGTGCACGACCATGGTCAGGTCGGGCGCGCTCTTGACCGTGGTGATGCCCAGGCGGCGCACTTCCTCGGGCAGGCGTGGCTCGGCCTGGGAGACGCGGTTCTGCACCAGTTGCTGGGCCTTGTCGGGATCGGTGCCCAGTGCAAAGGTCACGGTCAGCGTCATCACGCCGTCGGTCGTGGCCTGGCTGCCCATGTAAAGCATGCCTTCCACGCCGTTGATGGATTCCTCCAGCGGCGTGGCCACGGTTTCGGCAATCACCTTGGGGTTGGCGCCGGGGTACTGGGCGCGCACCACGACCGAGGGGGGGGCGACCTCGGGGTATTCCGAGATCGGCAGCGTCCGCATGGCGATCAGGCCAGCGAGAAAGATGAGCACCGACAGCACACCCGCAAAGATCGGGCGGTCGATGAAAAATCGGGAAAGGTTCATGGTGTCGGAGGATTAAGGGTTCTCAGACCGTGGGTTGCTTGGCGGTGCCGCGGCCATCGGCCAGCTCGGCCTTGGCATCCATGGGCACGTCCTGAGGCGCGACCACCACGCCGGGGCGCACACGCTGCAGTCCGTTGACGACGATGCGCTCGCCGGCCTTGAGGCCCGAAGTGACCACGCGCAGGCCGTCCACCGGCGCGCCCAGTTGCACCTCCCGGTACTCGGCCTTGTTGCCCTCGCCAATCACCAGCACGAATTTCTTGCTCTGGTCCGTGCCCACGGCGCGCTCGTTGATGAGCACGGCCTGGGTGGTCTGGGGCTGCCCCATGCGGATGCGCGCGAACTGGCCGGCCATCAGCGTGCCGTCCACATTGCCGAACACGGCGCGCACACGCACCGTGCCGCTCTTGGCATCGACCTGGTTGTCTATGAGCTGCAGATGACCGGCATAAGGCGTGCCGCCGCTGGTGCCCACACCCATCTGCACGGGAATGGTTTCAATCAACGCACGCGTGCTGCGTCCCTGGCTTGCGCTCTGCAGCCCCTGCAGCGCCTGGGCCACGATCTGCTCGTCGGCGTCGAAACTGGCATACATCGGATCCACCGACACCAGGGTGGTCAGCACCGGCGCTCCGGCTCCCGAGCTCACGAGATTGCCCACGGTGACTTCGATGCGGCCCACGCGCCCGCTCACGGGAGCCTTGACCTGGGTGTAGCCCAGGTTCAGCTTGGCGGTCTGCAGCGCCGCCTGGGCGGCGCGCAGATTCGCATCGGCCTCGCGCCGGGCATTCACCCGTTCGTCGTATTCCTTTTGCGCGATCGCCCGCTCATCCCACAGACGCGTGGCGCGCTCGGACTCGCTCTGGGTGTAGGCCATGCGCGCCTTGGCGGCAACCACCTGGGCTTCGGCGCGATCGACTTCTGCCACATAGGGAGCCGGGTCCACGGTGAACAGTAGATCGCCAGCCCTGACCAGCGCACCTTCCTTGAAATGCACGGCCTGCACCGCTCCCGAGACGCGCGGCTGCACATCCACGCGCTGCACGGCTTCGAGGCGGCCGGAGAATTCATTCCACAGCGTCACGTCCTGCTGCAGAACCTGGGCTGCCGAGACCGGCACGGCCGGCGCGGCGGCTTGCGCAGCCGGCGCTTCTGCGTGCGACGCCTGCAGGCCCAGCATGGCGGCGGTCGTGGCGATCACTGCAGCGGCGACGCCGACGGCGGCCCACCGGCGGCGGTTGGAGAGTTTGGAGTGCTCGTTCATGGCAATGTCTTTGGTTCAAGGGTTGAAAGCGGTAGCGGCTCTTTCGGCGGCAGGCAAGACTCATCCCTTCCAGCGCTCAGGCCAGGAATCGAATGAGAAAGAGAAGAAAAAGGCGCAGCCATGCTGCGTCAGGCCCAGGGGGCCGGATCAGGTCGGCGGTCTCAGCAGGGCAGGATCAGCTCAGAGCCGACATCGGGTGGTTTCGAAAAACTGGCGCAGCTGGCCTTCACAGGGGCAAGACTCGGGCGGTGGCTCCATCAGCGCCTCCGGCCACTGCCCCACTTCGGCGAACACATGCGGGAAGACGGTCAATCCGGCAGCTTCCAGCCGTGCGGCATAGTTCAGCGCTTCATCGCGCATGGGGTCTATCTGCCCCACCAGAATCAGCGTCGGCGGCAACCCCGCCAGACGGCGGGCACGCGCGGGCACGGCATAAGGGTGCTCGGCATCGTGCGGGCCGCCCAGGTACTGGCACCAGCCCGCAGCCCATTTGCATTCGACGGACTCGCCCTGAGCGGCACGCTGCGAAGGCGTGGCAGCGCAGGGGTCGAGCATCGGCGAGATGAGGATCTGCCCGGCCAGCGGCGGATGCTGCTGATCGCGCGCCATCATGCAGACGCCAGCAGCCAGATTGGCGCCGGCCTCTTCGCCGGCCAGATAGAGCGGAGCGCCCTTTCCGGCCAGCTTGGTGCGTTGCTTGTAAGCCCACAGCAGCACCTCGTAGCCTAGCTCCAGCGGACGCGGAAACGGATGCTCGGGTGCCAGCGGATAGGCCAGCGACACCACACAGGCCCCGGCCGCCGCCAACGAGCTGCCGACGGTGCAACCGTTGTCCAGATCTCCGGCCACAAATGCGCCGCCATGGAAATGCAGCACCAGCGGGACGACTTCGCCGCGCCGCTTGCCGCCGTATATGCGCACATCGGCCTGCACACCGTCGGCCACGGAAATCGTGGTGTCGGTATGAGGAATCGGCTGCAATGCGGTGGCTTTGGTGTTTGACATGGATTTTCCGGACAGGACCGGGTGATGGAACAGAAATGTAGCAACAGCACTTGACGGCATAAACCCCGCAAACGCGGCCACACTGTTTCCAATTCTCGAACAATGACGGTGTGAGCTGTGTGTGAGAATCCCGCATCCTCGGCGAGTCCGGGTTTTCGCGAGGACAAGGAGATCCCATGGATCAGATACAGGCTATGCGTATTTTCGCGCGGGTCGTGGAAGCCGGCACTTTCACGCGTGCAGCCGATTCGCTGCAAATGCCAAAAGCCAGTGTGACCAAGAATGTGCAGGCGCTGGAAGAGCGCCTGCGCGTAAAGCTGCTCAACCGTACCACGCGCCGCGTCACCGTGACCGCCGACGGTGCGGCCTACTACGACCGCGCGGTACGTCTGCTCGCCGACTTCGACGACCTCGAGGCCAGCGTCAGCCAGGCCCGCACCACGCCGCGCGGGCGCCTGCGCGTGGATGTGGGAACGACCGTGGCGCGTCTGCTCATCATTCCCCATCTGAGCGAGTTCCAGTCTCGCTACCCAGAGATACAGATCGATCTGGGCGTGAGCGACCGCACCGTGGACCTGATCAGCGACAACGTGGACTGCGTAATCCGCGGTGGCGAGCTCTCCGACCAGTCCCTGGTGGCGCGCCGCATCGGCAATCTGGAATTCATCACCGTAGCCGCCCCCGAATATCTGCAGCGCCACGGCGTGCCCCAGCATCCGCGTGACCTGGAGTCAGGCCATCGCAACGTGATCTATTTCTCTCCGGTCTCGGCCCGGCGCTATCCGCTGGAGTTCCACAAGGGCGGCGAAGTGATAGAGATCGCCAGTCCCGCGCATCTTGGCGTCAACGAGGGCAATGCCTATATCAGCGCCATACTCGCAGGCCAGGGCATAGGGCAGCTCAGCCGCTTCCAGATTCACAAGTACCTGGAAAACGGCCAGTTGCAACGGGTGCTGGAGGACTGGAAGCACCCTCTGCTGCCGATCTATGTGGTCTATCCGCCCAACTCCCACCTCAGCGCCAAGGTGCGCGCCTTTGTGGACTGGGTGGTGGAGCTGTTTTCGCGCAATCCGCTGCTGCAGGGCGAAAGCCGGCCCGCCTAGGCAGGCAGGGCCGCACTTGCCAAACCGTCAGGGCAGCATCACTGCTGCAGCTGCGCCCAGACCTTGTCCAGCCGCTTGGCGCTGACCGGATACGGCGTGCGCAGCTCCTGGGCAAAAAAGCTCACGCGCAGCTCCTCCAGCATCCAGCGGTACTCCTGCATGCGGGCATCGATCTGCCCCTTGCGCTCGGCCACCAGCCGCCAGTAGCGCTGCTCCAGCGGCAGCAGCTCCTTGAGCTTGGCGGCATCGCGCGCCGGATCGGCCCGGTACTTGTCCAGGCGTGAGGTAATCGCCTTGAGGTAGCGCGCGTAATGACCGAGCTGCGCCCAGGGGGCCACTGCGATGAAGTTCTTGGGCATCAGCTTTTGCAGCTGCTCGCTCGCGTCCTTGGTGGCCTCCGGCGCGTTCTTGGTGTCCTTGATCTTGCGCGCGGCGGCCGCGTACTCGATAAGGATGGTGGCCGACATGCGAGCCACCTCGTTGGCAATCAGCGTCAGGCGGCCACGGCCGTCCTGCACGCGCTGCTTGAAGTCGGCCTCGTTGCTCGGCAGCGGCTCCTGCAGAAAGGCGCGGTCTATGGCCACGTCGATGATCTGGCTGCGCAACTCCTCCTGCGTACCCAGCGGCATATAGGCCACGGCCATCTTCTGCAGATCGGGAATATTCTTTTCCAGATACTTGAGCGCATCGCGAATCTGCAGCGCGAACAGCCGACGCAGACCCACGCGGTGCTTCGCAGCAGCCGCTTCGGGCTCGTCGAAGACTTCGATGCCGACGGCGTCGCCATGGTCGATCAAGGCCGGAAAGCCGATCAGCGTGGTGCCGCCCTTCTTGATCTCCATGAGCTCGGGCAGCTCGCCGAAACTCCAGTCCTTGTAGCGCGCATCATGCGACTGGGCCGGCTTGCCCGCCACAGCCTTATCATTTTTAGGAGCTTCTTGCGCTTTATTCTTCTCACTTTCAGATGCTTTTTTCTCTGAATTTACCGGATCACCAGCGCCAGCAGCTACCTTTAATGAAGCAAGCGCCTGGAAAGCGCCGCGTGCCTTGGCGCCCCACTCGGCCTTGAGCGCACCCAGATTGCGGCCCTGGCCCAGCTGGCGGCCATGCTCGTCGGTGATGCGGAAGTTCATGAACAGATGCGGGCTCAGCATGTCCAGCTTGAAGTCGGCGCGCTTCACATCCAGCGAAGTCTCGTCGCGCACCTGCTTGAGCAAGGCATCGATCAGCCCACCCTGGGCCCAGCGCTCGTTCTGCGTGAACAGCTCGGCCAGCCGCGCCGCGCTCTCGGGCAGCGGCACGAAACGGCTGCGCGGGCGCTGGGGCAGGCTCTTCAGGAGCGCCTGGATCTTGTCCTTGAGCATGCCCGGCACCAGCCACTCGGCGCGCTCCTCCGACACCTGGTTGAGCACGAACAGCGGAACGGTGACGGTGATGCCGTCGCGCGCATCACCGGGGCTGTGCAGATAGCTGGCGCTGCAATCGGCACCGCCCAGCTTCACGGTCTTGGGGAATTTGTCCGTGGTGATGCCTGCGGCCTCGTGCCGCATCAGCTCGTCCCTGGACAGGCGCAGCAGCTCGGGCTGGTTCCTGCTCTCGGCGCGGAACCACTTGTCGAAGCTTGCGCCGCTGTACACATCCTTGGGCAGATGCTGGTCGTAGAAGGCAAAGATCAGCTCGTCGTCGACCAGCACGTCCTGGCGACGGCTCTTGTGCTCCAGCTCCTCGACCTTGCGCATGAGCTTGAGGTTGGCGGGCAGGAAATGCCATTGGGTTTCCCACTCGCCCTCCACCAGCGCCTGGCGGATGAAGAGATTGCGCGCCTCGTACGGATCGACGCGGCCGTAGCTGACGCGGCGGCCGTTGTAGACCACCAGGCCGTAGAGCGTGGCGCGCTCCAGCGCCACCACATCGGCCTGCTTCTTGCTCCAGTGCGGGTCCAGCAACTGTTTCTTAAGCAGATGGCCGCCCACCTCCTCCAGCCACTGCGGCTCTATGGCCGCAATGCCACGGCCGTAGAGACGCGAGGTCTCGACCTGCTCGGCCGCCACGATCCAGCGGCCGGGCTTCTTGCTCAGGTGCGCGCCGGGATGCGGGTGGAACTTGATGCCGTGCGCGCCCAGATAGCTCTCGCTCTCCTCTCCACGATAGCCAATATTGCCGAGCAGCCCCGACAGCATGGACAGGTGCACGGCCTCATAGCCCGCAGCCTCGTTGTTGAGCAACCATTTCTGCTCCTTGACCACGGTCAGCAGCTGAGAATGAATGTCGCGCCACTCGCGCACGCGGCGAATATTGATGAAGTTCTGGCGCAGCAGCTGCTCCCATTGGCGGTTGCTGATCTTGTGCGTGGCCTCGTCGGCCTGCTCGGCGGGGTTGAACAGCGCCAGCCGCTCTTCCACCGTGCCTTCGACCTGCGCACCACTGGCACGCTGACTGACGGGCAGAAAGGCCTGGTTGCGCGCATTGGGCTTGGCCGCAGGCGCGTGCTGGGCCGCCATCTCCTTGCGGCTCTTGGCCACGACCTTGCCGCCGCGCGCATCCGACAGCCACTTCCACAAACGCAGATAGCCGCTGAATTCGCTTTTCTCGTCGTCGAACTTGGCATGTGCCTGATCGGCCTGCTGCTGCGCCTCCATGGGCCGGTCACGCACGTCCTGCACGCTCAGAGCCGAGGCGATGATCAGCACCTCGGCCAGGGAGCGACGTTCGCGCGCCTCCAGAATCATGCGGCCCACGCGCGGATCCAGCGGCAGGCGTGACAGCTCCTTGCCCATGGGCAGCAGATGGCCGTGATCGTCCACCGCGCCCAGCTCGGCCAGCAGCTGATAACCGTCGGCGATGGCACGACCCGAGGGCGCTTCGAGGAAGGGGAAATGCACCACATCGCCCAGACCCAGCGACTTCATGCGCAGGATCACGCCAGCCAGCGAGGAACGCAGGATTTCGGGGTCGGTGAAGCGGTCGCGGCTGACAAAGCTCTCTTCGTCATACAGGCGGATGCAGATGCCGTTGGCCACACGACCGCAACGGCCCGCGCGCTGGTTGGCTGCGGCCTGCGAGATCGGCTCGACCAGCAACTGCTCCACCTTGCTGCGAAAGGAATAGCGCTTCACACGCGCCGTACCGGCGTCGATCACATAGCGAATGCCCGGCACCGTGAGCGAGGTTTCGGCCACATTGGTAGCCAGCACGATGCGCCGGCCCGTATGGCCGTCAAAGATGCGGTCCTGCTCGGCCTGCGACAGGCGCGAGAACAGCGGCAGCACCTCGGCGCTGCGCAGCGTGGGCGAGTGCTGCAAATGCTTGCGCAGATGGTCGGCGGCTTCGCGAATCTCGCGCTCGCCCGGCAGGAAGATCAGGATATCGCCTCCCTTGCCGCCGGCCCAGAGTTCATCGACGCCATCAGCAATGGCGTCGTTCAGATCCTTGTCCTTTTCACCCTCGAACGGGCGATAGCGCATCTCCACCGGATAGGTACGACCCGAAACCATGATGACGGGCGCAGGACCGTTCTTGGATTCAAAGTGCTTGGCAAAGCGGTCGGCATCGATGGTTGCCGAGGTCACCACCACTTTCAGGTCTGGGCGCTTGGGCAGGATCTGCTTGAGATAGCCGAGCAGAAAGTCGATGTTCAGGCTGCGCTCGTGGGCCTCGTCGATGATCAGCGTGTCATAGGCCTTGAGCAGCGGGTCGGTCTGGGTCTCCGCCAGCAAGATACCGTCGGTCATCAGCTTGACCGATGCGCCTTTTTGCAACGTGTCCTGAAAACGCACCTTGTAGCCCACCACCTCGCCGGGCGGCGTGTTCAGCTCTTCGGCAATGCGCTTGGCCACCGAGCTGGCGGCAATACGGCGCGGCTGGGTGTGGCCGATCAGATGGCCGCGCACCTGGCCATTGGCGTCGGGCGCGGCATTGAGCCTGCCCCGGCCCAGTGCCAGTGCGATCTTGGGCAGCTGCGTGGTCTTGCCCGAGCCGGTCTCGCCACAGACGATGATGACCTGATGGCGATCCATGGCCTCCATGATTTCCTGGCGACGGCTGGATACGGGGAGCGACTCGGGGAAGTTGATCTTCAAAGACATAAGGGCTGGGATTATCCCCGTCCTTGGCCGGTCTTGCGCAGTGATGACAAAAGCAGCCGTGCCGCGCCATTTTCAACGCCATGCGGTGCAGCCGGCGATGGTGGCTGCAGCAGCGTTCATCGCGGGGACAGCAACGCTTGCTATGCTCGCGGCAATTTCCGGTTTCTCTCCTGCCCATGGTTTCGACTGCTGCTCTCGTCATCCCTCTTCTTGCTCTCTGGCTCTGGTGGCCTGTCTCCAGTCTCAACGGCACCTCCCGTCTGGCCCGCCTGCTGGCCGTGCTGATCACGGCCTTGCTGGGCATTGCGCCGGCCTTGCTGCTCAAGGCCGCGCAGACGAATGCCCTGCCCTACGCCGTGGTGGCGCGCCTGCAGGTTCCCGGCGGCTGGATTCTGGCCATGCTGCTGATGCTGGCGCTGTTCGTGCTGCTGCGCGATCTGCTGTGGCTAATCGCCCGACTCATAGGGCGAGCCAGCCTGGCGCAGTTGCTGCACCTTCCCGCACTCACCTCAGCCGCCGTGGTGGCGACCGGCTGCCTGAGCGCCATCGGCGTCTTCAACGCCCTGCAGCCGCCCAGGGTGCATGAGCAGCAGATCGCGGTCAGAAACCTGCCCAGCGCCCTGCAGGGCCTGCGCATTGCCGTGCTGGCCGATATCCACGCCAGCCCGGTCAATGATGCAAGCTATGTGCAGACCATCGTGCAGCGCACCCTGGCCACCACACCCGACCTGATCGTGCTGCCCGGCGACATGGTGGACGGCGATGTCGCCACCAGCGGCGCCCATGTGGCGCCGCTGGCTGCCTTGAGCGCGCGCTACGGCGTCTGGGCGGCGCCGGGCAACCACGAGTACTACAGCGGCTACAACGCCTGGATGGCCGAGTTCCGCCGCCTGGGCCTGAATCTGCTGGAAAACCGCACGCAGCTGCTGAACATCAAGGGCAGCAAGCTGGCCCTGTCCGGCATCGGCGACCCGGTGTTCGGCCGCACCTCGCCCAACAACGCCGACCCCGAGGTTGCCGAAGGCGTCCCCCCCGATGTGGACGCAGTTGCAGCCCAGGCCCGCAAGGCCGGCGCACAGTTTCATATCCTGCTCGCGCATCAGCCCAAATTCGCGCGCGACAACGCGGACAAGGGCGTGAATCTGCAGATATCGGGCCATACCCACGGCGGGCTGATCCTGGGCATGGACCGCTGGCTGGTGGCGCCCGTCAACAACGGTTTTGTGCGCGGCGAATATGAAATCGACAATATGAAACTGCTGGTCAGCAGCGGCGCGGGTCTATGGGCCGGTTTTGCCATACGCCTTGGTGTGGCACCGCGAATCGAGTTGCTGACGCTGGTTGCGCAGCAGTGATTACCGGCCTTGCTGACTCTCGAGGTTCAGCAAAGCCTGTATTTCATTGAAATCTTCACCGCGCAAAACACTCTCAACCATTTGAAGCATTTGCAAAAATCAAACAGATTTCGAGATTCGAGCTTTCCCGGCAACCCCGGCCTCCATAAAGCACCTGATTTATTTCCTTCTTTTCAAATCAGTCACTTACGCCCCATAAATCCCTTGAAACTCCGCGCAGTCCCATTAACCCAAACTCCATTCATAGATTGCCATGCCTGACAAAAAGCTGTCAAAACCGAACGTGCTTACATTCCCGTAAAGCGATCCGGCAGGCTGCGGCAAATGCGCCGCTAAGATACAAATCATTTTTCAGGGTCCGTACCGGTTCATGCCGATGCGCAAAAACCGGCCCATATTCCACGCATTGCCAAGGCAGCAATGCCGCCGAGCGGCCATTCCAGCGGACTCTTTTCTCGATTGCAGACCATGAATTGTTCCCAATGCGGCAATCCGCTCTCTCCGAATGCCAAGTTCTGCAAGAACTGCGGCGCCAGACAAGCACCGGAAGCGGCAATCACTGCTGTTGAAAAAATCTGCAGCCAATGCCAGGCTGTCTGCAAGCCCGAGGCCCGCTTCTGCACACGATGCGGCCTGGTGTTCGAGCGCCCCGGCGATAGCCATGCCGCAGTGGCAACTGCGCCGCCCATGCCTTCAGGTGCCTCGCAGACCATTGACAGCGCAAGCCTGGCCCCTCCCCTGATCGAGCCCATGGATGCACCCGCGCCAAGGCCGCCACAGTCGGAGCCTGCCGCAAGCTTTGCGCAGCGCAATGACCGCACGCCTGCCTTTCCCCAGGAGCCGGTGCGCGGCAACAATGCCTGGATCAAGTGGGTGGTGCTGGCACTGCTGGTCGCCGCCATTGCAGGTGGTGTGATGATGGCAAGCAATATGAAGGGCCTGACCAGCTCGGGCAATAGCGCATCCAGCTCGTCCCAAGCCGGCAAGGATGGGATTTCGCCCGAAGACAAGGCCAAGGCCGACGCCCTGGTCGGCCCGCTGGGCGGCAGTACCGCAGCACAAACGACACCTGCCGAAAATGCCCCGATTGCTGGTGCCGTAGACAACGCGCCCGCCACGGCAGTCACGCCCGCAGCGACGACAGCAAACACTGCCAGCGACGCACCCGCGCCTGCGGCCAGCCCGGAGCCGTCTTCAGCCCCGGCATCTGGCAAACCGCCCGTGCCGGCCCCTGCAAGAACACCTCCAGTCAAGAAGAATGCCGCGCCATCCCTGGATGACCTGCTGGATTGAAAGCCATGAAAAAACTCAAACTCACTGTGCTCGCCTGCGCCGCAACCCTGCTCGGCGGCTGCGCCAGCTTGCAAGATGCCTCCACATCGCTGAGCTGCATGCTCTCGCGCGTCACCAATTCCGCAGACCCCAGCTGCGGCCCTGGCGGCGGCGGGCCCGCAACCGCTGTTTCGGGCGGGCAGAACGAGCGCTTTGCCCGTTTGCAGGCCGCTCTGGATCAGGAGACGCAGCATGCGCAGAGCATGCAGGCCCAGGCCGTTCAAGCCATGCAGAAGCTGCCGGCCAAACAACGCGCCGTGGCCGGGCCGGTACAGACCAGGAACGTCAGCATCGCCGACGGGCAGTCGGGACAGGCACACCAGATGCGCAGTTTCTCCGCACTGACCGTGGAGATGCCGCTGGCCGCCAAGGGTCGCAAAGAATATACACAGGCCATGAATGTGCTCAAGGAACTGGCCAATGAACTGGCCGACAACCGGGGCTCATCCAGCATCGTGGTCGATCAGTCCGACGAGGATGTCAGGGCCGGGCGTGTGAATACCGCCACTGGCACCACCCAGTCCAAGGGCGGCAAACCCGTGACTGTCATCAAGAAGATCGATACTGGTCTGCCCGCCGGCGTGGAGCGCTACACCATCGAAGCCGGCGAGATCCGCGGCAAGCTTTGACCCCCGGCCAGCCAGCGGCTCATCGCGCCGGACCAGCCAGCCTCAACCATCAGACAGGACGAAAAATGAGAGAGCAATCCCTGGGAGAAATACGTTTTGCCACCCTCGCCAGAGCCGCCGAAGGACTGACGCAGTGGCGACCGCTGCTGCTGTGCTTTCTGACACTGCTGCTGACCGGTGCACTGATAGCAGGCGCGGCCTGGATGCTGGTCAAGGCTGGCTTCTTCATGTACCTGATCTTCATGCTGGCGGCCATGGTCGCGCTGCTGGCAGGCTCTTCGGGCGTCGGCATCATGCTCATGGACAAGGCCAGGAACGAGCCCGTTCGCTCCTTCTCAGCGGCGGCATCAGCCGGTCTGCTGTGCCTTCCCAAATTCCTGCTGGTCGGCCTCGCGATATTTGTTGCCACGCTGGCCTACTACCTGCTGGCCGCCGTCATTTACTTCATCTGCAAGATTCCCGTGCTCGGCGGCATTCTGGCCTTTGTAGCCCACCCGATTCTGGTGCTGGTCGCCGCAGCCTTGCTGATCGCCATGATCTGGGTCATCGGTCCCTTGATGGGTCCCGCGCTGTGGAGCGGCCTGTCCGTCAAGGCTGCTCTGGCCAATGTGCTGAGCATCGCGCGCAAGCGCCTGATCGAAGTGGTCCTGATGGAAGTCGTGCTCTATGTCATTTTGGGCCTGGTCTGCTTCATGCTGTTTGCCGGACTGGTGCCTGCCACTGTCTCCCTGACCGGGATGGCCATGAGCATTACTGGAGATGCCGGTTCCATGGCCGGCATGTTCATGGGCGGCGGCTACGGCCGTGGCTACGGTGGCGGCTTCAATCCCATGGGCATGATGGGTGGCGGCAGCACCGGCCTCATCGCCGGCCTGGGCGTTCTCTATTGCGTGGTGGGCGCACTGCTGGCCCAGGTTGCCATCATGGGCATGAATCTGATCTATCTGCAGGCCCGTGAAAGCGTGGACCCTGCCGAGGCCGAGGGTGCACTGGACAGCCTGATTGGCGATGTTCGCAAAAAAGCCGAGGAAGCCAAGGCCCAGACCATGGCTGCCGCAGAACGCACCATGGCCGCGGCCGAGCGCGCCAAGCAGGCTGCCAGCGAGCGCCTGCAGGAAGCCACAGCCAAGCCCTCCGCCACCGACATCCCGCCTGGCACCGACAGCAATGCCAGCGCTGGCGCAGCAACGGCTGCCGCAGCAACGGCTGCCGCAGGCCTGACTGCCGCCACAGCAGCATCCACCGAGCAGGCGTTTGCCGAGCAGCAGGCGCGCGAGCGTGCTGCCGCCGATGCGGCGGAAAAAGCACGTCAAGGCGCTGAAGAGGCTGCCGCCCGCCAGCGTAGCGAAGCCGAGACGGCACGCCTGCGCGCCGAGGCCGAAGCAGCCCGCCTGAAGGCTGAAGCCGAGGCCTCCGAGCAAGCTGCACGCGAACGTGCTGCTGCCGAAGCTCAGGAACTGGCCGCACGCCAGCGGGCCGAAGCCCAGGCAGCAGAGCGTGCAGCACAGCAAAAGGCCGCTGAGGAGCGCGCCGCAGCCCAGGCTGCCGAAGAAGCACGTCAGCAAGCAGAAGCCGAGCGCTTGAAAACCCAAGCCGAGCAACTGGCCAGGCAGCAGGCTGCCGAGCGTGAAGCAGCCCGGGCCCGTGCCGAAGCAGAGGCCACCGAGAAAGCCCGTCAGGCTCAGACTGCGCCGAGCTGCCCAGCCTGCAGCGCCCCGGTAGCCGCCAATGACCTGTTCTGCGGCGAATGCGGCAACAAGCTCAAGTAGAAGCTTGCATGGAAAAGCCTGCAGCGCTTGCGAACGGGCGCTGCAGGCCAAAAGCAAAAAAGGGGCTTCCGGCCCCTTTCTTTATGCTCCCCGGACTCAGAGCCCGCAAGCCTGTGCAACCTGCTCCTTGAGCCCCTCGGTCGATGGTTCTCGCCCCGTCAGCGCCAACAGCCCGCAGGCCAGCGAACCCTGCCAATGCACATAGTCATGGCCAGTGCTGTGTACCCGCTGCACGACCTTGTTGCCCTTGGCACGCAACACATCGCCCAGTTCCTGGCTGGTTTCGCGTATGCCTGCCTGACCACCGCGAGCCCCTTCGTATAGGCCGGCATCAAAGTAAAAGCGAATGGGCAGTTGCGGTGCTTGCTCATACTGGCGAGCCAGCCAATTGGGCGACTCGCCCTTGGGTGCCCACCAATAGGAGCCCGAGAGACTGAGCACATTGCCAAACCACTGCGGATAGCGCAGCGCCACATAGCTTGAAGCCAGGCCGCCATAGCTCGATCCTGCGATCACCGTGCGCTCGGGCCCGGCCGCTATGCCCTGTGCCTTGAGCCAGGGCATGAGCTGCTGACCCATGAAGTCGGCAAACACCGGATTGGGCGGCAACTCGCGGCTGCGCGCGTCGCCTGCGCCATTGGCCACCAGCACGACTGCCGTTGCTGGCAGCAGGCCGTCGGCCATCAGGTTGTCGATGATGGCGGGCGTGGGAACCTGACGCAGATAGGCCTGGGCGTCGAACAGCACCAGCAAGGAACGCTGAGCCGCATCGGCCTGCTGCCAGCCCTGCGGCTTGTAGATCCAGATGTCGCGCCCATTGCCCAGCGCCTGGCTACCCAGCCAGTGACGCTGCAACTGGCCAGTTGCCACGCTGGCGCGGGACTGGCTCCAGGGCTGGGGTGGCGCCTTGACCAGCGTCAGCACGGAGCGACCGTCGTAGCGATCCTGCACCGCCTGCAAATCCGCAGACCGCCCCCAGCTCTGGCGATTGAGCGGATCGCGCTGCAAAGTGGACAGAATGGCTCGGCGCTGAATCATGGCATCGGCCGAGACTGCAGGCACATCGGGAGCAAAACCATAGCTGAGCCGCGCATCCCTGGGCATGACGAAGCTGGCCCACCAGACATCGCTGCTTCCGAGGCGCTGCAGAGGCTCATGGTTGCCCGAGGGACTGCCGAACAGACGCACGGACTGCCCGGCGCCGCGCCAGACAAAGCTCACCAGCTGATGCTCGGCATCCCAGGGCTCGATCAGCGGCGTACCCTGGCGTTCCATTTCCTGCCAGAAGCCGCGGCTGTCGCCGCCTTGCGCCAGCCGCGCCTGCAATGTCTTGAGCCTGGGGCTGCGCAGCGGCTCTGGTTCGATCTCTGCAGCAGGCGCATGGCTGGCCGCCAACGGCGCCAGCACCTGGGTGATAGTCAGCTCGTAGGCACCAGGACTGGGCGCAGCATAGGTTGGAGCATCGCTGCGCCCATCCTGCGCCGCCGACACACCGTTTGCTGCCGACGCATAGGACTGGACCTTCACGGCGCGCAGCACCAAACGCTCCTGCACCTTGCCTCGGCTTTGCCAGGTGAATGCGTGATCGACGCCTTCGCCCTGGCTCAACCGACGCAGATGGCGCCCGTCAGGTGTTTCCACATCCAGCACAACGCCCAGCGCCTGCAGATTGCCGCGCACCACGGCACCGGCCGGTGCGTCCAACTGCAGGCTGAACGCCTGCCCAGGTTCCAGCCGGCCGGAGAGCGGCTCCCGCACCGCAAGCAAGGAGGCCGCCTTGCCCGCGCTCTGAACAGAGCCGCCAGGCAAGGGCTGGGCCGCACCGACCGAGCCGCTGATGCCGACGCTAGCCGCAGCCAGCAGACCTGGAACAAGCAAGGAGCGCAGCCCTTTTCCGGATGGCCTGTGCCCCGTCACCGGCAAGCACAAGCCTTGGAGATCTTCATGCATTGATGCCTCCCTCTTCTCAGAATTCCACGGCGGCGCTGATGCGCACGGTGCGCGGCGCGCCCACGGTCAGGAAGTTGTCGGCAAAGGCGCCGGCCCAGTAATTGCGAGCAAAGACGTTGTCCACCGTACCGCGCAGCACCACCTTCTTGTCGGCAACGCGCGTGGTGTAGCGGGCACCGACATCAAAGCGCGTCCAGCTCGGGGCCCGCAAGGTGTTGGCCGAGTTGACCCACTGCTTGCCCGTATGCACCAGGCGTGCGTTCAGCGCCAGACCGGCCACGCCCGGTACATCCCAGTCTGCCGCCAGATTGGCCGCCCAGCGCGCTGCTCCGAATGCATCATGGCCGTCGTTGGCACCGCCCTGGGTGCTGGTCAGCTTGGGCTGCAGATAGGTGATGCCGCCCAGCACACGCAAGCTGGAGCTCAGAGCACCAAAGGTATTCCACTCCACACCGCGATTGCGCTGCTCGCCATTGAGCTTGAGGGTATTGGCCGCCGTATCGATGGTGGTCGAAGGCTTCTCGATCTGGAACAGCGAAAGCGTATTCGTCCAGCCAGCGCGGCGCCACTTCACACCCGCCTCCATCTGCTTGGATTTGTAGGGTGCGAATGTCTCGCCTGCATTGGCATAGGTGGAGCCCACCTCGAGACCGGGGCTCAGCCCCTCGATGTAGTTGGCGTAGAAGGACAGATCCTCGCCCCAGGGCTTGGCCACCAGGCCCAGCATGGGAGTGACGGCGCTCTCGTCGTAGCCCTTCATCTTCTGATTCACGCGCTGGTGGCGTGCGCCCAGCGTCAGCTGCAGCCGGTCCTGCAGCAGGCTCAGGGTATCGGCCACGGCGAAACTGCGGATTACATTGTCGTTTTCCTGGCGCACGGCATTGCGCGGGCCCGCCAGAACCGGCAGCACCGGATCGTAGATATTGGTGGCGTAGCTGCTGCTGACCACGATGGGCAGCGCGCGTCCGCTTTGCTGCTGCAGCTCGTTGAACGAGAACACCAACTGATGGCCCACATCGCCGGTTCTGAAGCGGCCGCGCAACCCCGCGTCCAGCGCCGTGCTGTTGGTATAGCCCTGCAGGTTATAGGTCTGGCCCACGGCAGAGCCGTCGCCCACGGCATTGAGCACCACACGTGTGCCCGTGGGCTGGCCAGCATAGTCATGCCAGGCCTTGCCCAGGCTACCGTAGAGCTGCCAGCTGTCGCTGAGCTCGAAGCTGCCGCGCAGCGCCACCGATTTGTTCTCCACTTCGGTGTTGACGCCGCGGAACAGATTGTTGCTGGCATCCGGCGCACCGATCAGATTCTTCATCTTGCCAAAGCTCACCATCACCGGGCTGCCGTTGTCCAGGTTCACCTTGTAGTGATAGGCATCCAGCCCCAGCGTGAAGCGATCGCCCTGATAGTCCAGCGCCACGGCGCCCAAACGGCGGCGGCGCTTCTGGTCGTCTACCTCGGTCTCCCCGCTGGACAGAGCGCCGTTAAAGCGAATGCCCAGGCGGCGCTCGGGGCCGAAGCGCCGCGACACATCCACATGCTCCTGCAGTTGCGAACCCGAGGTGAAAGTGGTGGTCAGCCGCGTCAGATCATCGGCCAGCGGCTTCTTGCTGACCACATTCACCACGCCACCCACCGCCCCATTGGGAGCCATGCCGCCGAGCAGCGCACCCGGGCCCTTGAGCAGTTCCACGCGCTCTATCATCTCGGTCGGCACATGGCTGTCGGGCGCCAGGCCATACAGGCCGTTGAAAGCCACTTCGCTGGCATTGACGTCGAAGCCGCGGATCACATAGTTTTCGTTGACATGGCCGGTATTGGTGGTGAAGCGCACTGAAGAGTCGTTTTCCAGCACGGCAGCCACCGTGGCCGCATTCTGGTCGCGGATCAACTCTTCGGAATAGGCCGTGCTGTTGAAGGCGGCATCCATTACATCCACATTGCCCAGCAGCCCCAAGCCTGCGCCCTTGGCGACCTGGGCACCAGAGGCCAGCGCAGGCAGAGCGTTGCCGTCCTGCTTGCTGGAAACCATGACTTCGCTCAGGCGTTTTTCCTGCGGGTCCGCTGTCTGGGACTGCGCCTGGGCGCCTGCACTCAAAACCACCAACACAGCCAGCCCCACGGCTGAGCGGGGGCTGCGGCACGCCGCAGAAGACAGCCAATGCGCGAACGGAGAGAACTGCGTGGATACGAGCGCTGAAGCCGACGGCGCCTTGCCTGCGCCGCCACGAACTGGGGTTGCCATGTAGACCTCGTCTTTGATCGATCTCCTATGGCTAAAACGAAGTGCGTGGCTAAGGCTTGTTGAGAATGAATCTCAATTATCTAAATTGTATAACAAGCAAACATTCTCAAAACGATAGCAGCAAGCGATTTCCATTCATAGCGATAAACCATTTTCAAGGCTGGGCCCCTGCGGGCTTTTCCGTCTCGCAGTCCTGCTCGGCATTCTCGCTCATCAGTACACGCACCACCTTGTGGGCATCGGCATCGAAGACTGCGATATCGGGGCAGTAACGGGCACCTTTGGGCGTATCGACCTTGCGGTAGCTTGGGCCATAGGCCTTGAGGATCTGGGGTGGCTGTCCGGGTCTGGGCTCGGCCAGCACCTGTACCAGGTTCTGGCCCATGGTCGCAGCAGGATCGGCATCGCACCAGTCGGCAGCGGGCTCCTGCCCCAGACTCAGCTCGCCTCCCCGCTGGTAGAGGCCGGCAGGCCAGTGCACATGGCCTTGCGCATAGTCCGGCACCTGATAGCAGGCCATGAGCTTGCCGCCCTTGCGCACCGGCAGCATATGGCTTTCAGCCTGCTCGACCAGTTCCAGCCCTGCGGGCTTCCAGGCATAGATGTTTACGCCATGGCTACAACAGCTGGCGCGCCATTCGCTGTAGATGCGCCTGGCCTTGCCATCGAATGCGGGTGAGCTGATGTCCTGCAGGGACTGCGGCCCCAGCACCAGCTTCTGCGTGCCCGGGTCGTAAAGCCAGGTGCGGTGCGCAATATTCGGCCCCGCAGGCAGATCCAGCGCCTGGGTCAGGTCAGGCCAGCCGTCAAAATTCGCATCCACCCAGCGCGGCTGCA
Source organism: Comamonas thiooxydans (assembly GCF_002157685.2). Lineage (NCBI taxonomy): Bacteria > Pseudomonadati > Pseudomonadota > Betaproteobacteria > Burkholderiales > Comamonadaceae > Comamonas > Comamonas thiooxydans. The sequence continues at coordinate 2,434,042 of NZ_AP026738.1, read as the reverse complement.
CCAGCCAGCAACTGCCCACGGCGGCGGTCGGCAGGCTTTGCTTCAAGCGCCCCTGCTCATAGACCTGAATGGCGGAAACCTGGAGATCCGTATGTTCGCCGCAGTCGGCCAGAGAACGCAGCTTCTGATCCATCAGCAGGCGCAGCTCGTAATTCAGCGCATGGGAAAAAACCGAGGGCTGGCGCAGCAGATTGAGCGGCCAGCGCTTCTTGCCGTCCATGGACTGCCACTGGCCCTGCAGACGCGGTGGCGCCATGCCAGGCAAGGCCGCCAGCGACCAGCGGCCCGAAGGCTTGGGATCGCTTGCACTCGCCATCGGCGTCTCGGTCAGTTGCCCGCTTGCCGAGCCTTCCAGATCAAGTGTTGCGCCAGGCCGATTGCAGGGCTCGTAGCAATAGCTGCCGCCGACGGCGCCGTCGAGTCGCCACAGCTCCAGCTTGACCGCCTTGCCGGCGATCTCGCCGCGATAGCTCGCGGACCAGACCACCGCTTCATGCGGGGCGTCTGCCGTCCCGGCATGCGTCATCGACGCCCAGCTCATGAGCGCCAGAGCAATGTTCAGGCCTGCAGCCCGGCCAGTCAGGCATTTCAACGTCATATCACTCCCGTTCACTTCGATCACCAGGCTCGCGACTGCACCATGCCCGCAGCAAACCTTTTAATGTGCGGCCAATATGAATGCTGCAAGATGTGACAAATCTGCGTACAAGCATGGGCAGCCGAAGCGATTTATGCAATCAGACAACAACACACAACAAAGCCGCAATATGGGCCTGCTGGTCGCAGCCCAGTCCCTGGGAGGTGCCTCTCCGCCCATCATCATCTCACTGGGCGGTCTGGTCGGGCAGCAACTGTCGTCCAACCCCACCGCGTCCACCTTGCCGGTCAGCATCTACCAGCTCGGGCTGGCGCTGTCCACACTGCCGGCCGCCTGGATCATGAACCGCATGGGCCGCCGCGCGGCCTATGTGCTGGGCGCCGTTCTGGGCGTGATCTCCGGCGTGGTCGCCGCGCAAGGCATTGCCCGCAGCGACTTCGTCACCTTCTGCATCGGCACGGCGCTGGCTGGCTTTTATGCGGCCTGCGTGCAGAGTTACCGCTTCGCCGCCACCGATATGGTGAGCGAGCCTGCGCAACAGGCCAAGGCCATTTCGCGTGTGATGATCGGGGGGCTGATTGCCGCCATCATCGGGCCGCAGGTGGTGATCTGGACGCGCGACGCCCTGCCCGCCACACCGTTTGCCGGCAGCTTCTACAGCCAGGCGGTCCTGGCCCTGCTGGCCCTGCCCTTGCTCATGGGCCTGCGCCTACAGCCGCCTCAGACCAAAACCGCCGTGGCTGGCGACGCCAGGCCTCTGGGCGAGATTGCCCGCTCCCCCCAATTCGTCGTGGCCTGCGCTGCCGGTGTGGTCAGCTACGGACTGATGGCGTTCCTGATGACCGCCGCCCCCATGGCCATGGTGGGCTGCGGCCATAGCGTGGGCGAAGCCGCCATGGGCATTCAATGGCATGTGCTGGCCATGTTCGTGCCCAGCTTCTTCACCGGCAAGCTGATTGCGCGTTATGGCAAGCGACCCGTGACCGCTCTGGGCCTGCTGATGATAGGCGCGGCTGGCGTGCTGGCCTTGATGGGCCTGGATATCTTCCACTTCTGGGGCTCGCTGATTTTGCTGGGCGTGGGCTGGAACTTCGGCTTCATCGGAGCCACGGCGCTGCTGACCGAGTGCTACCGCCCTTCGGAGCGCGCCAAGGTGCAGGCACTCAACGATTTCCTGGTCTTCGGCACGGTGGCCGTGGCCTCGTTCGGATCGGGGCAGTTGCTGCACAGCGCTGGCTGGAACGGCATCAATATCGGCATGCTGCCCCTGGTGGCCGTCGTGCTGGTGCTGCTGGGCCTGCACAGCCAGCGCAGGGCAAACGCCTGAAGCCGGCAAGACGATTGCTATCAACATCAAAGCTGCTGGCGATCGCTGGATGAGCGCATCCGGGTCTTTCTGCATCGAAGTCATTGCATATCAACCGCCAGGCGCTATTTTTCGATAGAACCGTATCCGATGCGAATGCGCTCATCCTGCATCGGATGGACTGAGCCTTCACCCACAGCAGACAGGCAACCAGACCGCAGCCTTGGCGCCTGGCGAACAAACTGCCTCGGCACATGACTGCTGGTGGTCGAGGACTACCTCGGCCCCATCCCTCAAAGCGGCTACTCAACCCTGGCTCAGACCCTGTCCCAAGCCACGGAGCCAACATGCCGAAGCAGCCAGGCCATGCACCGGCAGGCATTGCAAGCTTCTAAAAATGGGTAACGCTCGAAGCAAAGTTCAGCGTATTCCCAAGCCTGCGCCGAGAGCAGCTACCCGGCAGGAAGCAGGTCTTCGAAGGCCTGCGCGATTTGCTCAGAAGCTATCTAAAGAGCCCAGACACTCAGGCTCCGAGCCCGCGCCTTTCAGCGCCCACGCTCACGATCCAAGACTCAAGACCCGTCATGCGGCGTGAGCCGGTCTGCGTCAGCAAGCGCATGAGACCACTGCTTACGCAACCTACAACGGCGTCACATTTGCATCTCATTCAGATTAGAAAAATCCTTACGAACTCAAATATTGATAAGCGATTTCTATAGGAATAGTATTTCCACAAAATTAAACAAAAGAATGAAGTTGATAGAAAAATTGTATTTAGTCACACATAGCCCGAATCCTGTGGACACCAGTCAGATGAGCTGAACGCAGCAGACAGCCAGCGTCAACTCTGAGGCCCGAACAGGATTCGCTGAACACAGGACTGGAGGTTGACCATGACATCTTCCGAACTCAGCGCAGCATCCGAACTCGTGGCCGCCGTTTTCACCGAGCCGCGTTCGCTGATCCTGTTGCTGCTTTTGCTGGCAGCCAGCATCTGTGACCTGCGCACACGTCGCATCCCCAATCGCCTGACCTTCGGCGGCGCCGCCCTGGCCCTGCTCTACGGCCTGCTAGCCCCTCATCCCCACACCGGCGGCTTTTTCTGGGCGCTGGGCGGCATGGCGGTAGGCCTGGCATTGATGCTGCCTCTCTATCTGCTGCATGCCATGGGAGCCGGCGACGTGAAGCTGATGGCCATGGTCGGCAGCTTTCTAGGCCCCGCCGCCGCCTGTCAGGCCGTGATCTTTATCTTCATCACCGGCGGTGTGGCTGCCATCAGCTACGCACTCTGGCACCGCATGGCCGGCAAGCTGGTGCGCAACTCGGCCGAGGCAGTGCAGTTGCTCTACGTCAATGTCGCTGCGGGGATCCGTCCCGATGCTCGCTCCAACTCGGCGCATTCGGTAGGCACCTTGCCTTACGGCGTCAGCATCGCCCTGGGAACCCTGGCGTTCCTGGTCGCTCGGCAGTTCACCTGGGTCTAGTCACTTACATCACGGCATAGCGGGAGCCTCCCATGAAAAACCTCAAAGCTTTGGGTCTGTTTATCCTCGCAGCACTGGCCAGTCTGGCAGCGGCTGTCTACGCCGCCAACTGGGTGGCCCAACGCGGCAGCTTAGACGCCGACAAGGTGGTCGTCGCTGCCACCGACATTCCACTGGGCGGCAAGATTCTGCCGACCATGCTGAACACGGTGGACTGGCCACGGGGCTCGATACCTGATGGCGCCTTCCATGATATGCAACAGCTACAGGATCGCGTCGTCAAGGTCGGAGTGCTGCGCGGCGAAGCCGTGCTCGAAGGCAAGCTGGCCCCGGTCGGCACCAAGGGCGGACTGGCTGCCGTCATCGCTCCGGGCAAGCGGGCCATGACGGTGCGCGTCAACGATGTGGTCGGTGTTGCGGGCTTCGCCCTGCCCGGCAACTACGTGGATGTGGTGGTCAATGCCCAGCAGGAGCAGAACGGCAAGACAGAAGAGTCGCGCCAGATCAGCAAAACCGTGCTGGAGAACGTGCTGGTTCTGGCCGTGGCCCAGGAGGCCGATCGTGACGAGACCAAACCCAAGGTGGTGAGTGCCGTCACGCTCGAGTTGAGCCCGGAAGATGCCGAGAAACTCGATCTTGCACGCAGCGTAGGCAATCTTTCACTGGTGCTGCGCAACCAGATTGACAAGGACCCGACCAGCACCGCTGGCATCACCAAGCACCAGCTTTTTGGAACACCCGAACCAACCCCTGCACCCATCAAGGTCGCAGCTCCTGCCAAACCCGCAATGCAGCGAGCCAGGCCCGCACCCCAGACTTCGACGGCTACCTGTGTCGAGGTCATCCAGGGCGGCGCTCGCACTCTCAACTGCTTCTGATCTTCTACTCGCAACAACTCAGAGAGGTCGGCTGTGCAACATCATCACCTATACATAGCAGCTAGCATGCTGCTCGCCAGCTCAGCACCTGTGCTGGCCCAATCTGCGGGCACACCTGCCCAGCCCGGCCCCGTGGCTGCGGCAGCTCCCGCAGCTCCCCGCAACACCCTGCCCGCCAGGAATTGCACGGCCATCCGCACGGAGGATCCGACCACCGTCACGCTGGGAAAATCCGTGGTCATTCCGCTGAGCTCGCCCATGGCGCGCATCCTGGTGAGCGGCCAGACACCCGGAGCGGGCCAGGCAGCAGCACCCATGGCCGCGAATAGCCAGCCGCAAATGCAGAACGGCATGGGCGATATCGAGGTGCAATTGCTCAGCCCGCGAGACCTGTTCTTTCGCGGCCGCAAGTCCGGCTCCATGAACGTCATCCTGCAAAACGCCCAGGGTGCCTGCTTCATCAAGGACGTGATCGTCACCATGGACCCGGGGCCGCTGCAGGCCAAGCTCAGCGAGCTCATGCCCGAGGAACGCAGCATCCGCGTCCAGGGCGCCGACAATGCCCTGGTCCTGAGCGGAGAGATCAGCAATCCGCTGCGCCTGGACGATGTGGTGACGCTCGCCGGCGCCTACAGCGACAGCAAGAAGATCGTCAACCTGCTGCGCACCACTTCGCCTCACCAGGTAATGCTGGAAGTCAAGATTGCCGAGGTCAGCAAGACATTGCTCGACAAGCTCGGGGCCAGCCTTGCGGGCCAGCGCATCACCAGCAATGGCATGAACACCTTCTCCATCGCGTCCAACTTCCTGAGTGGCGGCGGCGGACTGCTGAGCGCCATGCGCATAGGCAAAGGCTCGATCAGCATTGACGGCCAAAAAGACGACGGCCTGGTGCGAATCCTGGCCGAGCCCAACATCATGGCCATCAGCGGCCAACAGGCCAGCTTTCTCTCGGGCGGCAAGATCTTTATTCCCGTCGCACAGAGCAATACCACTGGCGTGCCAGTGATGACGCTGGAGGAAAAAGAGTTCGGCATCGGCGTCAAGTTCACGCCCACCGTACTGGGTGGCTCACGCGTCAATCTCAAGCTGGTCTCAGAAGTGTCCGACCTGTCTCAGACAGGCTCACCCTTCACCGCCATCAATGGCGTCACCTCGGTCATCCCCTCGCTTTCGGTGCGACGCGCAGACACCACGGTGCAGCTCAATGACGGGCAAAGCCTGGTCATTGCCGGTCTCATCAAAAACAACATCACCGAGGCCGTCAAACGCTTTCCGGGACTGGGGGAAATACCGGTTCTCGGCGCGCTGGCCCGCAGCACCGAGTTCCAGACCGATCAGACCGAGTTGATGTTCATCATCACTCCGCGCCTGGTGCAGGCACTCGCAGAAGCACCCAGAGTGCCCACCGACAACCATGTGGTGCCCTCACGCGCCGAGGTCTATCTCAACGGTGCGCTGGAAAGCTCCAAGCCCGCGTCAGCCGCGAGGACTGCGCCCGCCGCAGCCATGCCGTCCGGCACTGAAACCCCAGCTCCGGCACCTGCCCCGGTAGCAGCACCTCAGGAGCTGCAACCCCAAGCACCGGCCGAGCCCTCGGTTGACCGTCCCGCCCCCCTGAATCCGCCCACCTGAACCGGAGGCAAGCCATGATCGAACGCAGCATCCTATTTCCCGTGGCCCTCGCAGCCCTGCTGGCGGGCTGCGGCAGCACAACCCCTCACTACGACGCTCGTTTTGGCGAGGCTGTGCGCACCGCCCGCATGCAGATGACCCTCAACCCTGAAGCCGGCAAGACTCCTGGCGTCGGTGTTGATGGAGCCACAGGCATGGACGGTCGAGCCGCAGCGCACACCATGGAGCGCTACGAGCGCAGCTTCAAAACGCCACCGCAGGCAGTCAATGTCATCAATATTGGCGGCTCGCTGACCAGCAACCAAAGCGGTGGCGCAGGCGGGGGCAGCGGCGGCACGCCCTAGTCCTCGGAATCTCCAACAAACCGATTCACCAGTTCCACACCATTGAATTTGAAAGGAGAGCAGATCGCATCGCGGCCTTGCACGCCACTTGCCGCCGGCCCTGCAAACCGGCACCCAACCCGTGTAGATGTTTTCGATCCGTTACTCACTTTAGAGGTATCACCATGAACAGCATCGCTCAGCAATTTGGCCATTCCCTGCAATCCTTTGTCCAGGATGAAGAAGGCGCGCAGATCATCGAATACGCGCTCGTCGTGGCCGTAGTTTCCATCGGACTGATTCTTCTGATGAAGTCTTCAATCAGCAACGCCCTCTTCACTGATTGGCTCACCAAAGTCAAGGCTTGCCTGACCAACTCGGCTAGCTGCACCTAACTGTATTGAGAGGTAAGCCATGACGGAGCCGCGCTCACTGTCATGGCCATTAGCAAAGAACCGATCAAGGCGCATTGGACCATGAAAAACAGCCCGCACTACTGGACCACAACCCGGCACATGCGTGGTTCTGGCGCCGCGCTATAGCGCCAGCATGGAGTCGTTGACCCAACTTTGAGGTATCACCATGAACAGCATCACTCAGCAATTTGGCCATTCCCTGCAAGCCTTTATCCAGGATGAAGAAGGCGCGCAAATCATCGAATACGCACTCGTTGTGGCCGTGGTCTCCATTGGCTTGATCCTGCTAATGAAGTCTTCAATCAGCAACGCCCTCTTCACTGATTGGCTCACCAAAGTCAAGGCTTGCCTGACCAACTCGGCTAGCTGCACCTAACTGTATTGAGAGGTAAGCCATGACGGAGCCGCGCTCACTGTCATGGCCATTAGCAAGGAACCGATCAAGGCGCATTGCACCATGAAAAACAGCCCGCACTACTGGACCACAACCCGGCACATGCGTGGTTCTGGCGCCGCGCTACAGCGCCAGCATGGAGCCGTTGACCCAACTTTGAGGTATCACCATGAACAGCATCGCTCAGCAATTTGGCCATTCCCTGCAAGCCTTTATCCAGGATGAAGAAGGCGCGCAGATCATCGAATACGCGCTCGTCGTAGCCGTAGTTTCCATTGGACTGATTGTTCTTATGAAGTCCTCCTTAGGCAGCACCCTCTTCGATGATTGGCTCACCAAAGTCAAGGCTTGCCTGACCAACTCGGCTAGCTGCACCTAACTCTATCCACAGACAAGCCATGGCGGTCGTCTCGTCCGTCATGGCTCTCCAGCCAACCACTCCATTCGAAACACATCATGAGAAACCACCCACACCTCAGGTCCAAAGCCCGGCCCATGCGTGGTTCTGCCGCACAGCGGCGGCAGCATGGTGCCTTTCTGATTACCTTTGCCCTGTTCATGCTGTTCCTGTTGGGCTTTATGGGCATTGCATTGGATTTTGGCCGGCTGTTTATCGTCAAGACCGAACTGCAGACGGCCGTGGACAGCTGCGCGCTGGCCGCGGCACGAGAGCTCAACGGCCAGCCTGACGCCATCACACGTGCCCAGAGCGCAGGCATGGCGGCGGGAAACAGCAACAACGCCAACCTGCAATCCGCAAGCTGGAATGGCGTTGGCAAGATCGCCGCCAGCGATATAGGGATCTTTCGCGACAAGACATATGCACAGACTACCCTCGCCAAAGATGCACGGTATGTCGAGTGCAAATACACCATGAACAGCATCAAGCTCTGGCTGCTGCAAGCCATGGGTTCCTTTACCGGCGATAGCGCCACCTGGCCCAATACAGGCACCGTAGGTGCGAGGGCCGTGGCCACACGAAGTGTTGCCCAAAGTTCCTGCCCAATCCCGGTGCAGTTGAAGCAGTCCAAATTTACGACCCTCAACAAGGGCGACTGGATCATCGCGCTCAGCAAGTCAGGAAGCAGTGGTAGCGACTTCGGCTGGGCCAATCTGGACGGTTCGACGAGCGCTACCGAAACATGGGCAGAAATGGAGGGGAAATACTGTAGCTCCGAGTATCCTCCTCTTCCTATCGGCACCAGCGGCGTGAAAACCTCTGTTTTTGAATATTGGAATCACCGCTTTGGTATTTACAAGGGTGCTCTAAATGCGACCAATGGCCCAACCGTAAGTCGCCCTGATTACACGGGCTATATCTACACCGCCACAAACTGGCCCAGCAAGTTCAACGCCTACAACGGCCCAGCTCAAGGCGGCATCCCCAACTTCATAACGCAGCGCCAGTCGTTTACTCCTTGCAGCCCCAGCTGCCCCATTAATGGGAGCAATGAAACTGCTGTTAGCTCCGCACAACTCCAAAGCTATGGCGCAGACCGCCGCCTTGTACTGACACCTGTCGTGAATACCGCAGGCAATGTGGTCAATTTCGCCTGCATGCTGATGCTTCAGCCAATTTCCAATCCGGTCAAAGAGGACATTTACCTCGAGTTCCGAGGCAATGCCAGCGATCTCGACAGTCCCTGCACCACCACCGGTCTGGCAGGCGGAACAAACGGCCCTTTGGTACCCGTCCTTGTAAGGTGAACCTCATGCGCAAATATCAGCATCAACAACAAGGGGCAGCGCTGATTGAGCTGGCGCTAAGCATTCCTTTCATGATCATGCTGAGCATGATCGTCATCGAGTTCGGCCGTGCCCTTTACGAATACAACACGGTGACCAAGTCGGTACGAGATGCTGTGAGGTATCTTTCCGTGCAGATGCCAAACACCCTGTGTGCCAATGCGCAGAACCTTGTGGTGTACGGCACAACTACTACGGGCACCCAACCACTGGCCCCCGGACTCAAGACCAGCGCCGTGAGCTGCAGCTGGCAGACCACAGGTGCACTTCCGCTGATCAATACCGTCACCGTCACCGTTACCGGGTACCACTTCACGTCACCGGTGTCCGGCGTGTTCGGCCTGCAGCTATTCACCAACGGCGGTATCAACTTCGGCAATATCACCGCCACGATGAGGACGCTGACATGAAACACCTCACTCAACGCGGCTCCACGCTCATTGAATTTGCACTGGGGCTACTGATCTTTCTGATGTTCCTGCTGGGCGTGGTGGATTTCAGCCGCTTGCTCTACACCTGGACCGCGGCCAACGAAGCCACACGTGCCGGTGCTCGCTATGCGGTGGTGTGCGATGACCTGAATCAGAAAGCTAGCGTGCTGCAATATATGAAAAATCGGCTGCCGCAGATCACTGCTGTGGACGTGAAATGGAAACCCGACAGCTGCACGACTGCCACCTGCCAGAGCGTCACGGTAAGCATCCCTCAAGACGGTCTGAAGTTCCAATGGATCGCGCCCATCGTGGGTTCGGCGGCGCAGACCGTCATTGGCATGCCGGGATTTAGCACCACCCTGCCGCGTGAAATCATGTACCAGGATCTAAACGTCCGCTCGGACTGCACTCCTTAATCAGGGAGAATTCGTATGAAAATCGCCATCATCTCCCCCAACACCGCCCATCTCCGCGAGATGGCCCATGTGCTGCAAGAGCAATCCCATCAGGTGCAGACCTTCGAGGGTGGCAAGACCCGCATGCCCACGATTGCCGAGCAGGAGCTGCCGGATCTGATGATCGTCGATGGTATGTGCTGCGACCCCGCAGACCTGGCCCCGGTGGAGCAGGTAACTACCCATCACCCACGCATGGCCGTGGTCCTGCTGTGCGCCCAGCAGACACCAGAGTTTCTGCTGCAATCCATGCGGGCGGGCGTGCGCGAGGTTCTGCCATCGCCACCGCCGCCGCAGGCGCTGGCCGATGCCGTTCAGCGCCTTGCCAGCAAATTGCAGGACAGCTCCCCCTCCCGTGCACAAGGGCAAGTCATGGCCTTTCTGCCCTGCAAAGGCGGTGCCGGCGCTACTTTCCTGACCACCAATCTGGGCTGGGCGCTGGCGCAAAAGCACTCCGTGCTGTTGATCGACCTGAATCTGCAGTTTGGCGATGCGCTGCCCTATCTGCATGAAGGCAAGCCAAGCTCGACATTGGCGGATGTGGCACGTGACCTTCACCGCCTTGACGCCTCTTTTCTCACGGCCAGCACGGTAAAGATCACACCGCGTCTGCATGTGCTGGCGGCCCCCGAAGATGCCATGCATGCCATGGAAGTGGAGCCCGGGCATATTGAGGCCATCGTGCAACTGGCTGCCACGCACTACGACTTCGTGCTGCTGGACATGGGGCGCGTGCTGGACCCCTTGGCTCTACGCGTGCTCGACAAAGCGCAGTGCATTGTTCCTGTGCTGCTGCCCAACGTACCCGCCGTTCGCAATGCGCAAAAGCTGCTGCGCATGTTCCACGATCTGGGCTACCCGGAAAGCCGCCTGCATCCGGTGCTGAACCGGGTGGACAGGCGCAGCGAAATCGGTCTGTCTGAAGTGCGCAAGACCCTGGGCCTGGAGCAGCAATGGCGCAGCATTCCCGACTCTTCCCAGGAAGTACAAGCAGCCATCAATGCTGGAGCACCGCTGGCCGAATCCGCTCGCAGCAGCAGCGTGGTGCGCGAGCTGACGGCCTGGGCCGATGCACTGTCACCTCGAACTCATGAAGAAAACGGCAATTTTTTGAACCGGCTCTTTCGCCGGGCGTAGGCATCCGTATTGCAGAAGGAGACTGTCATGTCACTACGAGATTTCTTGACCGCGCCATCGACACGCACGCCCAAGCCTTTGCTGCAGGTCGTGTCTGAGTCCACAGATATGTCGGCCATGCCGGCAGCAGAGCCTCCTGCGCCATCCACCCCCATCTATGGTCACTCTGCGGCCTATCTGGCACTCAGAAGCCGCATTCATGCCAAGCTGCTGGAGCGGTTTGATCTTGCTGCCCTGGATGCAGTATCCGTGCAGACACTGCAGCAAGAAATTGCGACCATGACCGAGCGCCTACTGACTGAGGACTCCGCGGCCATCAACGATCTCGAGAGAAAAATGCTGATCCGAGATATCCAGCATGAGATGCTGGGTTTCGGTCCACTCGAGCTGTTGATGGCCGACCCTTCGGTATCGGACATCCTCGTCAATCGCTACGATCAGATCTATGTGGAACGCCAGGGCCGACTGGAGTTGACGCCCGTTGTCTTTACCGATGAAAAGCATTTGCTGCGCATCATTGACAAGATCGTTTCACGCATAGGCCGGCGCATCGACGAATCCAGCCCCATGGTCGATGCCCGCCTGCCAGATGGTTCGCGCGTGAATGCGGTCATCCCGCCCGTGGCCCTTGATGGCCCCATGATGTCGATCCGGCGCTTTGCACGCATCCCTTTGCGCATGGAGAATCTGATCAACGATCTCAAAAGCCTGACACCTGGCATGGCCCTGGTTCTTGAGGCTCTGGCCAAGGCCAAGGTGAACATGATCATCTCTGGCGGCACCGGGGCCGGCAAGACAACGCTGCTCAACATTCTCTCTAGCTATATTCCTACAACCGAACGCGTGGTCACCATCGAGGATGCGGCCGAGCTGCAACTGCAGCAGCCTCATGTGGTGCGCATGGAAACGCGCCCGCCCAATATAGAGGGCCGTGGCGAAATCACGCAGCGATCCCTTGTGCGTAACGCACTGCGCATGCGCCCTGACCGCATCATCATCGGCGAAGTCCGGGGCGCCGAAGCGGTAGACATGCTGCAGGCCATGAACACCGGCCACGAAGGCTCATTGACGACCATCCATGCCAATACGCCACGCGACTCTTTGGCTCGGCTCGAGAACATGGTCGGCATGGCAGGCCTCAATCTGCCGCACCAGGCCGCGCGCCAACAGATTGCCTCTGCCATAACGGTGGTCGTGCAGGCACTCCGGCTCACGGATGGCAAACGCAAGATCACCAGCATCCAGGAGATCACGGGCATGGAGGGCGATGTGGTGACCATGCAGGAGATCTTTGCCTTTACCCAGACCGGGATCGGCGCCAATGGTGAAGTCCAGGGATATTTCCACGCCACGGGTGTCAGACCCAAGTTCGCCGATCGGCTCAAAGGCTTCGGCATTGCGTTGCCCGACAGCATCTTCGCTCCAGAGCGCCACTATCAATGAACTCCGCAAAAAGGTGCCGCCATGCTGTCCTTTTTTTCTTCCCACTCGATCCTGGTAATCATCGGTCTGGTGTTTGTAGCAGTGCTCCTGCTACTGGAAGCACTGCACACGATCTGGAAGAAGTACAAGAGTCCTGAGGCAAAGCGGCTTGAGCGCCGACTCAGAGCCTTGTCAGCAGCCGATGACAACAGCAATCCGACCAAGCTGGTCAAGGAGCGCGTACTTAGCGATATGCCCAGAATGCAGCGTGTGCTGCAAACCATGCCGCGCGCACATCAGCTAGACCGCTTCATCGTTCAATCAGGCCTGGACTGGACGGTTTCGGGCTTGATGCTAGGCAGTGCGATGCTGTTTGCGCTAGGTATGCTGACAACCATCATGCTTCGCCAGCCCATGGAGTTGGGCGTGCTTTCAAGTTTGGTGCTGGGTTCCCTTCCATGGCTGTTTCTGCAACGCAAAAGACTGCAGCGCCTAAAACGTATGGAACACCAACTCCCAGAAGCTCTGGACCTTATCGCGCGCGCATTGCGCGCAGGCCATGCATTTTCCGCAAGCCTGCAAATGGCTGGAGAGGAACTGACCGAACCTATCGCCGATGAGTTCCGCCTGGTGCATGACGAGATCAACTATGGCACCTCGCTACAGCAGGCCTTGACCAATCTGGGTGAGCGGGTACCGATCACAGATCTGCGCTACTTCATCGTCGCCGTACTGATACAGCGCGAATCTGGCGGCAACCTCACCGAGATGCTCAGCAACCTGAGTCGCCTGATCCGCGAGCGGCTCAAACTCCATGCCAAGGTCCGCGTACTCTCCGCTGACGGGCGAATGTCGGCCTGGTTCCTGGGTTTGATGCCATTTGGACTGGCCGCTCTGCTCAATCTAATGAATCCGGAATTCATGCATCCGCTCTGGACTGACCCTATTGGCATCACCATTTTGAAATGGTTGGCCGCACTGATGGTCATAGGCCTGTTGCTGCTGCGCCGCATCGCCCGTATCAGGGTTTGAGTCCATCTGAAACGCAAGGAGTCCTCCATGTTGATCGTCGCCCTGCTCACTTTCACCGCCGTCATGCTGGCTGCTGGAGCCTTGTTCTTCTGGGCAACACCAACAGTCGCCGAGCGACGCCTACAGTCACTTACCCCCACCTCTCAAGACAAGGGGTGGACAGAAACAGTCGTCAAGCTGGTCGGCCCATTTGCACACCTGTCGTCACCCACCAAAGACAGTGATGCAACGCCATTGCGGCTGCGCTTTCTGAATGCCGGCATCCGCCACGAAAGTGCACCACTGCTGTACTTTGGAGTCAAAACGCTGCTGCCTATTGCTTTGGGACTGGCGGTGTACTCGCTCATGCGGACAACCAGCAAGGCAGATAGCACCCAGCTATTGTTCTTCCCCTTGGTGACCGCTCTTGTGGCGTGCTACCTGCCGAATCTGGTTCTGCGCTGGATGGCCTCGCGCCGCAAGCGCGAGATCTTTGAAAACTTTCCCGATGCCGCCGATTTGATGCTGGTCTGCGTAGAAGCAGGCATGGGCCTGGATGCCGCGCTGGGCAAGGTAACCGATGAAATTCGCATCAAAAGTGAAGCCCTGGCGGAGGAGCTCCACTGGACCAACCTGGAAATGCGTGCCGGCAGCACTCGCGAAAAATCCTTGCGAAATCTGGCCGCCCGCACCGGTGTAGATGAAATTCACACTTTTACGGCCATGCTGACGCAGGCAGACCGATTTGGTACCAGCATAGGCGAATCGCTCCGGGTTTTCTCGGATGATCTACGCCACAAACGGCAGATGCGCGCCGAAGAGCTCGCCGCCAAGATCCCCACCAAGATGCTGCTGCCGCTGGTGACCTGCATCTTCCCGGCCATCATCATGGTGGTTCTGGGTCCAGCCATCATTCGAATCGTGCGCATGATCCTGCCCATGATGGGCGGCAGCATGTGAGGGCTTCAACAGGGGTTCGGATTCGCCTCTCTGACGAGATATCCTGAAAGTAGTCTCGACATCTTTGATCTAATCCACGGGGACGGCAATGACCTGCAGAGGGCATGTGCCCTCTCCATGACGCTTAGATTGACAATCTTGAGCTGGCCCCTTGTCGACGTGGTCGAAAGATGCGACATGAAATGAGCCGTACGGATAGATCTGCGCAGACGGCAATCGGACAGATTGACCGAGTGTCTAGCTTTGCCTCGCATGGGTTCGACGCTGACTACCACTCGGAGCTCTGCTCAAATACAAGCCGTCATTTTTTGAAAACTTCACGCCACAAAAGCCACAAACTGTGCGATCAGCGCGCACAAAACCCTGCAACAACGAGCTAAGGCAAGCGAGTAACCGCTACACTTTGCGCCTCAGGCCTGCGTAATACCCGACGCAGGCCTTTTTTCCCGCTTTTCGAGGTTTTCGCGCACTGCCATGTCCACCGTCTTCAATTTCACCTTTGTTCCCTGGTTCCGGTCTGTGGCCCCCTATATCCACAAGTTCCGACACCAGACCTTTGTGGTGGGCCTGACCGGTGAAGCCATTGATGCGGGCAAGCTCAGCTCCATCGTCCAGGATCTGGCCATGATCCAGGCCATGGGCGTCAAGATCGTGCTGGTGCACGGCTTCCGCCCCCAGGTCAACGAGCAATTGCGCCTCAAGGGCCAGGAGCCGCGTTATTACAACGGCATGCGAGTCACCGACTCCATAGCACTGGACTGCGCCCAGGAAGCGGCCGGCCAGCTGCGCTACGAGATCGAAGCCGCCTTCAGCCAGGGTCTTCCCAACACGCCCATGGCCGGCGCGCGCGTGCGCGTGATTTCGGGCAACTTCCTCACGGCCCGTCCCGTGGGCATTGTCGACGGCGTGGACTTCATGCACTCCGGTCTGGTGCGCAAGGTCGACGTGGAAGGCATTCGCAGCGCACTGGACTCCGAAGCCATGGTGCTGGTCTCGCCCTTCGGCTTCTCGCCCACGGGTGAGGCCTTCAATCTCAGCATGGAAGAAGTGGCCACCCGCGTGGCGATCGAGCTCAAGGCCGACAAGCTGCTGTTCCTCACCGAGGTGCCTGGCGTACGCATGGACCCCAACGGCCCTGCCGACGAGAACAACCCCATCGATACCGAGCTGCCGCTGGACGCCGCGCGCCGCCTGCTGGCCCAGCTCCCGCCTGCGCAGCGACCTACCGACGTGGGCTTTTATCTGCAGCACTGCGTGCGCGCCTGCGAACATGGTGTGGAGCGCAGCCATATCCTGCCCTTCTCCACCGACGGAGCGCTGCTGCTGGAGATCTATGTGCACGACGGCATAGGCACCATGGTCATTGACGAAAAGCTCGAGGAACTGCGCGAGGCCACGATCGACGACGTGGGCGGCATCATTCAGCTGATCGAGCCCTTCGAGCGAGACGGCACGCTGGTCAAGCGCGACCGCACCGAGATCGAACGCGATATCGCCAGCTACACCGTCATCGAGCATGACGGCGTGATCTTCGGTTGCGCGGCCCTGCACCCCTATCTCGAGGCCAAGACCGCCGAAATGGCCGCCGTCACCGTCTCGCCCAAGAGCCAGGGTACGGGCGATGGCGAGAAGCTGCTCAAACGCATCGAACAGCGCGCCCGCGCCCTGGGCTGCGAAACCATGTTTGTGCTGACCACGCGAACCATGCACTGGTTCATCAAGCGCGGCTTTCAGCCCGTGGAGCCCGAATGGCTGCCGGAGGCCCGCAAGGCCAAGTACAACTGGGGCCGCAAGAGCCAGGTGCTGGTGAAGAAGCTCTAATCCGCCTTCATTATTCAAAATAGCTTCCAACGTTTGATGAACAAGCGTGGGAAGCTATTTTCGAAGCAAAAGATCTTGATGCGGCAGGCGTTGCAAGACCGGCTAAGGCCGCCTAGCCCGGCCTGCCGACGCTACAAACTCCGATGGCGGGCGGCCGAACTGCTTGCGGAATGCAGCCGAGTATGCGCTATGGCTTTCATAGCCGCTTTCCAGTGCCACAGTCGTGATGGCCATCCCCTGCAGCAACTGGGGGATGGAGGCCATCAGGCGCATCTGCTGATACCACCTGCCCCAGTTCATCCCGGTGCTTTTCAGAAAACGGCGGTGCAGCGTCTTGGGCGTGAGCGCATGCTGCTGCGCCAGCGCCTCCACCGTGGTGCGCTGTGCCGGAGCATGCAGCATGCTCTCGCAGATGCGTCGCATCAGCGCATCCTCCGGCCAGGGCAGGTAATACGGCAGCGGAGCCAAGGACCTCAGCTCCTCCAGCAGCAAACTTCCCAGCAAGGCATCGCGCGGGCGATGCGGCCCCTGATGAGGCAATTCGACTAGCGCCACCATCAGCTCCCTGACCAGCGGCGAGACATGCAGCACGCAATCCTGGGCCGGCAGCTGTGCGGACCAGGCCTCGTCGACGAACAGACCATAGGCTCGCACCGCCGTGGTCGCAGTGATCCGGTGCAGCATGCCCGGGCGCAGCCACACCGCTGTAGTGGGTGGCACCAGCCACCGGCCGCAGGGGGACTCGACCAGCAACACGCCTTCAGAAGCATAAATGACGTGACCACGGGCATGGCTGTGCTGAGGCACCACATGACCAGGCGGATAACGCTGCTCCACGCCCGTGACAGGCAGTGGCGAGGCCTGGGCATGCTGCAGATCCAGCGCATGCGCACCATGTTCGGGGGAGGCAAAACCCATTCAATCTGTCCAAATCTCTACAACAAATGGATATCTATCGATAGAAGTCTATACCGTTGACGACATAAAGTAGCCCCACTGTCTGCATCAACCCGCACTTTTGCCGTGAAACACCGCCACCCGCTTTCGCTATGCCTACTGGCTCTGACATCTGGTCGGGGTCCGCATGCACGCGTTCGCGCATGGTCCCATCCTAGTCTCCCCAGACCCCGACCTTAGCCAGCCCAATGCGGGCAGGGAGACCAGATCATTGTTTCCCAAACCCCAAGGTCTCTATGCTGGCTGATCCCTCTACAAAATACCGCGCATTTCCCGTTGTGGACTTGCCCACCCGCCAATGGCCTGCCCGTACATTGGCGCAAGCGCCCGTGTGGCTTTCGACCGACCTGCGCGACGGCAACCAGGCGCTGTTCGAACCCATGAACCGCGAGCGCAAGCTGCGGTTGTTCGAGGAACTGGTCGCCATCGGTTTCAAGGAAATTGAAATCGGCTTCCCCTCCGCTTCCCAGACCGACTTCGACATCGTGCGCCACCTGATCGATGCGCAGCTGATTCCGCATGACGTCACGCCCATGGTCATCACCCAGCTGCGCGAGGACCTGATTGCCACCACGGTGCGCAGCGTGGCGGGTGCGCGCCGCGTGATCGTGCACCTGTACAACGCAGTGGCCCCGGCCTTCCGCGAAATCGTCTTTGGCATGGAAGTGCCGCAGATCATTGCCATGGTGGAGCACCATGTGCGCCACCTCAGGCAACTGACCGAGCAGCACCCCGAAACCGAGTGGGTGCTGCAATACTCCCCGGAAACCTTCTGCATGGCCGAGCTGGACGTTTCCCTGGCCGTTTGCAATGCCGCCATTGCAGCCTGGGATGCCGGTCCTAAGCGCCCCATGATCATCAACCTGCCGACCACGGTGGAGGTTTCCACCGCCAATGTGTTTGCAGACCAGATCGAATGGATGGACCAGCGCCTGGCACGGCGCGAGCACATCACGCTGTCGGTACATCCCCATAATGACAGAGGCACTGGCGTGGCCTGTGCCGAGCAGGCCCTGCTGGCCGGCGCCCAGCGTGTGGAAGGCTGCCTGTTCGGCAACGGCGAGCGCAGCGGCAATGTGGATCTGGTGACGCTGGCCCTGAACCTCTACACTCAGGGCATTGCCCCCGGCCTGGATTTTTCCGACATCGCTGCCGTGGCCCGCATCGCCGAAGCCTCGACAGCCCTGCCCATACATCCGCGCCACCCCTATGTGGGTGACCTGGTGTTCACGGCTTTTTCCGGTTCGCACCAGGATGCGATTGCCAAAGGCTTTGCGGCGCAGAAAGCCGATGCCCCATGGCGCGTACCCTATTTGCCCATAGACCCGCAGGACCTGGGACGTACCTATGACAGCATCGTGCGCGTCAACAGTCAGTCCGGCAAAGGCGGTATTGCCTTCCTGCTGCAAAAGGACTGGGGCATCACCATGCCGCGGCGCATGCAGATCGAGTTCAGCGCCATCGTCCAGGCCTGGGCCGACAGCAGCGAAACCGAACTGAGCAGCGCACAGATCTGGGAGCTGTTTGAAGCCACCTACCTGCGTGCCCAAGCCGGGTCTCGGTCACTGCGCTATCAAAGCCACCGCCTGTTCGGCAGCCCGCAAGGCCAGGGTATCGAGCTGCACTGGCACGATGCCGACGGGCAACTCAGGCTGTGCAGCGGCATGGGCAACGGCCCTATTGCAGCCACCGTTGCTGCACTGGAGTTGCCGCTGCGCATCGACAGCTATGAAGAGCGCAGCCTGGGCAACGGCGCCGACGCCTGCGCCGTTGCCATCATCGAAGCCGCATGGCCTGGCGTGCCCGGCTCACGGTTTGGCGTAGGCATGCACGCGAACATCGTCACCGCATCGGTGATGGCGGTCGTGAATGCCGCTGCGCGCTTTGAGGGGGCATGATTCAGACCCGTGCGTAGCCTTACGTTGCTTCGCCCTATCGTCGGCCGATACCGCTTGAGGCTCGACCTGCGCGGTGCCCTCCCTCATACGCCGACCCGGTCTTTTCCGTCTATTTTCAGCGGGTCTGTCACAATTTTGGGGCGGGCCCGTTCTGGCGACGGAGGCCTCGGGTCACTTGGTGCATCGCCGATGTTGCGCTGCGTCACAGTACTGGCAAACAGTCTGCGCTACAAAGTCGGCATCCGATTAGCATGAGGCATGTCATGAATACACTCCCTCCTCAGGCCATCAGCCAGGATGTGCTGGCCGAAAAATATCTGGCCGACGGCGAGCAATCCGAACAAGAGCTGTTTGCCCGCGTGGCACGAGCCCTGGCCGCCGTTGAGAAGCCTGAGCTTCAGACGCATTGGGAGCAGCAATTCCTGGCCAATCTGCAGCGCGGAGCCATCGGTGCTGGCCGCATCATGGCAGCGGCGGGGCTGGACACCAAGGCCACGTTGATCAATTGCTTTGTGCAGCCCGTCGCCGACGCCACCAATGGTTTCGACACCCAGGGAAACCCCGGCATCTACACAGCGCTTTCTCAGGCAGCCGAGACCATGCGCCGCGGTGGCGGCGTGGGTTATGACTTCTCCAACCTGCGACCGCGCGGTGCGCTGGTGCGCGGCACCAACTCCTTTGCCTCGGGCCCTTGCTCCTTCATCGATGTCTTCGATGCATCCTGTACCACGGTGGAGTCGGCCGGTGCGCGTCGCGGCGCCCAGATGGGCGTGCTGCGCATTGACCACCCCGATGTACTGGAATTCATCACTGCCAAGCGACAAAAAGGCCGCTGGAACAACTTCAATGTTTCTGTGGGCGTGAGCAGCGCCTTCATGCAGGCGGTCAGGGACGACGAAACCTGGGAGCTGGTGCATGTCGCCGTTCCCAGCGAGGCTCAAATACAGGCCGGCGCCCATCGCCGCGACGACGGCCTCTGGGTCTATAAAAGCCAGCCTGCGCGTGCGCTATGGGATGCCATCATGCGCTCGGCCTACGACTTCGCCGAGCCCGGCATCCTGTTCCTCGACAACATCAACGCCGACAACAACCTCTGGTATGCCGAGCAGATTGCCGCCACCAACCCCTGCGGCGAGCAGCCCCTGCCGCCCTATGGCTGCTGCGATCTGGGTCCCGTCATACTCACACGCTTTGTGCGTGAGCCGTTCACACCTCAGGCTTTCTTCGACATGGAGGCCTTTCGCGCCGCCGTCGCGGTTCAGGTGCGCATGCTGGACAACGTGCTGGATGCCACCGTCTGGCCCCTGCCCGAGCAGCAACGCGAGGCGCAGCAAAAGCGCCGCATCGGCGTGGGCTTCACAGGACTGGGCGACGCCCTGATTCTGCTGGGCCTGCGTTACGCCAGCGATGAAGGCCTGCAGCAGGCCGCATCAATAGCCCGCGCCATGCGCGATGCGGCTTATACCGCGTCGGTGGAGCTGGCACGGGAAAAAGGTGCCTTCCCTCTGTTCAACGCCAAGCAGTATCTGAAAAGCGGCTTTGCCAAACGCTTGCCCAAGGAGCTGCGCGCTGCCATCAAAAAACATGGGCTGCGCAACAGCCATCTGCTGTCCATCGCGCCCACGGGCACCGTGTCGCTGGCCTTTGCCGACAATGCGTCCAACGGCATCGAGCCCGCTTTTTCCTGGACCTATACGCGCAAAAAGCGCACGGCCGACGGCGGCGAGCAGTTCTACACCGTACAGGATCACGCCTACCGCCTCTACAAGGCCTTGCACGGCGACGATGCCCCGCTGCCCGAGTGCTTTGTCAGCGCCTTGGAGCTAAGCGCCAGCGAGCATGTGGCCATGATGCGCTGCGTCCAGCCGTTTATCGACACTTCGATTTCCAAGACCGTCAACATCCCGGCCGACTATCCGTTCGAGGACTTCAAGCACCTCTATATGGAGTGCTGGGAGGTCGGCCTCAAAGGCTGTGCCACCTACCGCCCCAACGACACGCTGGGTGCAGTGCTCTCTACCGAATCTGCCTCAAAAACCTCTCAAAATCCCACTAATAAAGCGCAAGCTGCTATCAATTCCTCAGGCTCCAATGGCACGGCGGCCGTGATAGAGCGCCGCCCCGAAGGACCGCTCAATGCCGTGGTCGACAAGATCGAATACTTCACGCATGACGGCATAAGGCGTCTCTATCTCGTCGTCAGCTTCATGGTGGTCGACGGTGTGGAGCGTCCCATCGAGTTCTTCATGCCCGTGGGCCAGACCGGGGAGAGCCAGCAATGGATCACGGCCACCATGCGCAGCCTGAGCCTGGCCGCGCGTGGCGGCTTTCTCGACAAGGCCCTGGCCGATCTGCGCAAAGTTGCCTGGGATCGCGGACCTGTACGCTACGGCACCAGGATGCGTGATGACGGCAGCCGCATTCCGCTCTGGCATGACAGCGAAGTGGCGCTGCTGGCCTACGCCATCCAGAGCATCATCGCCAACCGGGGCCTACCCCAGCCCGCGCCCAGCACGGCGGCCACGCCGGCATCTCCCTCCGAGAACAATGCCTCCGTCACCGGTCAAAAATGTCCCGACTGCGGAGCACATGCCATGATCAAAAAGGATGGCTGTCAGTTCTGTACCGCCTGCGGCTTTGTGGGGTCATGCGGTTGAAAAATGGATCGCTTGAATTGCGAACAAGCGGGGCAGCCAGTTGGATGACTGAGTCCGCAGCAGCATCCATTCAGGCAGAGACCCAAGGCAGCGGTCCGACGCGGCTTCGGACCCAACACCCTGCGCGCAACAATGCGCTGGGTGACCGAGGCATGTGGAAACGCCAGGTACAGACGTTGATATCAAGGCCATCGATCATCACTCTTTAACCTGAAAGGTGTTCCGTCATGAAAGTCAAAGTCCTCTGCTTCGGCATCTCGCTGGACGGTTACGCCGCCGGACCCAACCAGGATTTGCAGAACCCGCTCGGCGTCGGTGGGCCTGAGATCCTTGAGTGGTTCTTCCCCACCCAAGTCTTTCAGCGTATGCATGGAGGGTCTCAGATCGGCGAAACAGGTGTCGACAATCAGATGGCCGAACGCTCCTTCGAGAACATCGGTGCGTGGATTCTGGGGCGCAATATGTTCGGCCCGATACGCGGCCATTGGCCCGACGAAAGCTGGAAGGGCTGGTGGGGCGATGAGCCACCCTATCACGTGCCCGCATTTGTCCTGACCCACCATGCGCGGCCCGTGCTGCGCATGCAGGGAGGCACCGATTTTCACTTCGTCACGGATGGCATTGCATCGGCGCTGGCGCAAGCCAAGGCAGCCGCAGGTGGTCGCGATATTCGCATAGGCGGCGGCGTAGCCACCGTGCGACAGTTCCTGCAGGCGAGACTGGTCGATGAGATTCACCTCGCTGTACGTCCTCTGTTGATGGGGGCCGGCGAAAACCTCTGGCAAGGCCTGGACATGCGTGCTCTGGGCTATGAGGTCGCCGAAGTGAGACAGGGCGAACGAGCCATGCATGTGATGGTGCGCAAACAAGCGTAACGCCTGAAAATTGGGTCGCACTTGATACATCAGACGTACTCTTGGCAATCCGGACTGTCCAGGCCCATTGACCTGACACTTGTGACGCTCATGCTCCAACCGGGACGGCTAGCGACAGTCGTATTCAGGACGCTTGTTCAACGCTTTGCTTCGGAGGTCGAAAGAGATGATTTGCTGGACCGATAGGCCAGATCGGTGCCGCAAGTGATCTCAGTCGTAGGCGTCGCATACATCACCAATGGCGAGCTCGCCCAACTTCTCGCTCTTTGGATATCACATTCCAGCTCTTGCCTCTCAAGCTCGACCATCAGGTACTCACGGTAAGCATCCACTCGGACCTTCGGCTCGGTGGTCGCGCTTTGAAGCAACTTATTGAGTTGTTGCTGCTCATGCAGCATGCCCTTCTGGCGATCGAGCAAAGGCTGGAGTCCTGCCTCGACAGGCTGTATTGCGTGAGCAAAGCCAACCCAGGCCATGGCGATAAAAAGAGCGACTTGGCGCATGTTTGTGCTTCGCCCCCGCGTAAGTAAAGTGGATAGCATCAACCCCTGGCCTTGCCCACAATAACACTTGCCGCGCTGAGATGCACTATGGGTCGCCTCACGCCTTTGCCTTTATATAGGGGTTGGCGGAAGTACTCTTACTGCCGTCCGGCATCCAACGTCAATGACTGAGTGCGACTCTCTCAAAGAGCCTGTAGGCCCGGCTCACCGACTGCGCCACGCGCCCAGGATCACCTGAACCCTTGACTTCACCCGAGCATAATCACCGTTGGCCCAAACCATTTCCATTCCTCGTAGACGCTGCTCATGGATTCAACTGACAGCCTAGCCTTGGCGCGATTTTTGCAGTGCATCGGGCTCGGATGACTCATCCAGTGTCACTGGCTGCGTGGACTCCGCCGGAGCCGCAGCGGTTTCTGGCTCCTGCTCCTTGGGCAAAGAGGCCCTTGCCACCTGGAGCATGTGCAGGGCCAGCGATTCATACAGCGGCCGCGCAATCATGCGCGAGATCATGCTGGCGATCATGGCCGATGCCATGAGGCTCAGCACCAGTGCGTGGCCATCCACCATCTCCATCACGATGATGAAGGCCGTCAACGGCGCCTGGGTGACCGCCGCCAGAAAGGCCGCCATGCCCATCGCTATCAATGCAGGAGCTATATCCGTAGTTCCAACAATCGATGCAACGTTATTCCCCACGCCTGCACCAATCGACAGCGAAGGCGCAAAGATACCACCGGGTACGCCCACCCAGGCCGATAGCCAGGTGGCGATGAATTTGAGCGTGACGTAGAACTCGGGCACATCGGCCTCGCCCTGCAGCATATGCTTGACGGCTTCGGAACCCGCACCAAAGGTGGCGCCGCCGGTGACCACGCCGATGACGGCAATCAGCAGTGCCAGCATTGCCGCAAAGCGGATGGGAAAGCGTGACCTGAGCTTGTTGAGGCGCTCCGTGGATGAAGTCAGCGAGTGGGTCATGAGCTTGGCGAACAAGCCGCCCAGCACGCCACAGGTCAGCGCCACGGCAAGACAAGGCAGCAGGTCACGCCAGCCGAGCTCGGCCACACGTATGCGGCCAAAGTAGCTCAGATTGCCGAAGACCGAGACCCCCATCAGGCCGGCCAGCACAATGGCAGCGATGATGAGTCCGCTGGAGCGCGACTCCAGCTTGCGCGAGAGTTCCTCGATTGCAAACACCACGCCCGCCAGCGGGGCGTTGAAGGCTGCTGCAATACCTGCCGCGCCACCAGCCACCAGCAAGGCATGGGTATTGATGACGGACTTGGGGCCCAGCCAGCGTCGCGCCGAATGCATGACACCGGCAGCCACCTGAACAGACGGTCCTTCCCGCCCTATCGACAGCCCCGCAAGAAAGCCCGCACTGGACAGCACGATCTTGGCAAACGACAGCCACAGCGACACAAAGCGCTTGCGCAAGCCGGCATCGACCGATGGCTCCAAGGTGGCAATCACCTGTGGTATGCCCGAGCCGCTTGCACCGGGAGCCCATTTGCGCGTGGCCCAGACAGCCGCAGCCGTGATGGCGGGCATCCAGATCAGCACCAGCCAGCCGTGGACGCCGTGGTAGATGCTCTCGAAAAAGCCGAAAGCCGCCTCGGCCAGCAGCGTGAAAGCCACCACGCTCAGCCCCGCTGCCGCGGCATAGGCCAGCACCACCGTCCGCTCCAGCCAGCGCTTGCCATCGCGCATCTCTTCATTGAGGTTGTGAAAAAAGTCTGGCTCTTGATGCATGGACGGGCATTCTTTCCGGGGCGGGTGCAAAACGGGCGAATGCCCCCATTCTGCGCCAGCTGCTGGGCTGCGCCGATTCGCAATGTCCACAACGGCCAGCATCGCAGGTGTGCCGAATGGAGGCCCGAGCCTGGAACCCCCAGCAGAACCAGGCGGACTGCCCGGGGCAGATAGACCGCCGCGTTCTATCCCCGGGCGGCCACTGTCATCGCATTGGGTCCGCCAGAATCGTCCATGCCAAGGCGCCCAGGCCACCCATGGCCGCAAACACCGCACCCTGCCGAGGCATATAGGCGAGCAGCCATGCGACCGCTAGCGCGGCCACACTGAGGCAGCCCAGCCAGACGACTATTCCCACCGCGCCACCCCAGCAATCCATGCAGTGCCGCAGCGCCAGCAGCATCAGCGCGGCCCCCGCCAGGCGCAGCACAACCCGCAGCGCCGGCCCGGGCTCGCCGCGCGATACAAGCTGATCGCAATGCCTATCCATCGCCTGGCTCAGCACCAGCATGCCTGCCAGGCACAGCGCCAGGGCGCAGAGCATCACTTGCCACAGACTCATGCCACACCTTTCAGCGCCTGCAGCGCAGCCGTCAACAAGGCAGCCGAGCCCGCCATCCAGGCCATCACGCGCAGCAGGCTGCGCACATGGAAGATCCAGAGCGCCACTGCGGTGTAGAGCAAAAAGCTGATCAAGGTGGATAACAGCACCGCTGGTGCACGCGGCATGGCACCCACGGCCACAAGCGCATGGGCCATCACGGTGCAGGCCAGCGCCGTGAGCGCATAGCCGCCCAGCGTGGCCATCAGCACGCGCAGCAGCACAGCCCAGCGATAGCGCTTGGTCTGTGCCCTGGTCATTATTGCCGCCGCTTTCATGTGAGACCTCCCGTAACCGCGCCACGGCCCGCACGCTGCTGCTTCACGCTCTTGCTACGCCACGACTTTTCATGCCGCCATGCCCCCCAGGCCACCAGCAGGCCCAGCGCCATGCAGGTCAGCTCCAGCCCGGCCCGCTGACCATCGCCCTGGGCCAGGTACAGCAGCAGGTGCTGGCCTGTAGTCATGGCATTGAGCAGCGGCAAGCCCAGGCACAGCAAGGCCAGCATCCATAGCTGTTCGCACCAGGCCTGGCGCGCCGTGCGCAGCAGCGCATGCAGCAGGCTCAATGCCCAGACGGCAAAGAACACGCGGATTTCCCAGCCGGAGCGCGGCTCCAGCGCCAGCGGCAGCAGGCGGTTGCCGTAGAGATAGGCAATCGACGCCAGTGCCGAGCCTGCCAGCGCTGCCACATTGAGCGCGTCGATACAGCGGTACATGGAATGCGTGGCCACACCCCATTCATTACCGCTTCTTGCACGGCGCTTGACCGCAAACAATATCGATCCGCTGGCAATCATTGCCGTGCCGACTAGGCCCAGGACAAAGTACAGCCACTTCATCGTCCAGCCACCAAAGGTGACCAGATGCAGCGCGCTGATGACGGGATAGGTGTCAGTCGCCAGATTGCCGGGGGAGGGATCGTTTGGTGCTTGCAGCAAGCGACCGCTGGCGGCATCAAGGATTAGTGAATTGGCGCTGTTGACCATTCGGCGCGTCGCTGCCGTATCCGGCCTCCCTTCCGTGAAGCGTACCGTGGCTGGCGCACCTTCAGGTCGCTGCACCACCACACCCACAACAGGCTCCGTCAGCAGGGACTGGGCCTGCTGCGCAAGGCCGACAAGATCCGCACCAGCCTTCGCAGGCGCATCTGAAGCCGCTTTCACCTCGGGCCTGGCCTTCAACTCGGACTCGTAGCGGCTGTAGGCCGAACGGTCCTTCCCATATAGCGATTGCAGCGGCCAGGGCATATAGCTGGTGTAGAAATGCGCGAGTCCGGTGTAGACGATCATGAACAGAAACGGCAGCGTGAGCACGGCCGATGCGTTGTGCGCATCCAGCCAGGAACGCTGCCCCTTGCCGGGCCGGAAGGTGAAGAAGTCCTGGAAGATGCGACGGTGCACGATCACGCCCGAGACCAGCGCCACCATCATGCACATCGAGACCAGTCCCACCACCCAGAAGCCCGCGATACCGCCCTGGAGAGAATAGTGAAAGGACATGAAATGCCGGCCGCCCTCGGTCTGACGCATGGCTGGTTCGGGCAGGACTTCGCCCGTCTGCACATGCAGGTTGGCCTGCAGATCGCCGTCCTGGGAACGCGCGAATACCTTGACGCCCTCGCCGGTGTGCAGCGGCAGACCGATGCGCCAGATGTCGGCATCCGGCGCCGTCTTTCCCAGGTGCTGCTCGGCCAGCCGCAAGGCCAGCAGACGCTCTTCCCGAGAAAGCGGCTGCTGGCCGCTGCCCTCCAAAGGTGCACCCTGCATCCACAGCGTGATGGGCTCACGGAACACGCTGATCGAGCCTGTCAGAAAAATGGCGCAGAGCAGCCAGCCGCACACCAGGCCACACCAGGTGTGCAGCCATGACATGGTCTGGCGAAGTCCGGGCCGGGATGCTGGCTTGCCGCTCATGTCGGCCCGCTCAGAACGCGCCACGCAAGGTCAGCAGCACGCTGCGCGGCTCGCCATACCAGTTGCCGCTGCCCGAGGTCCCAACCGTCTTGTAGTAAGACTTGTCGAACAGATTGTGCACATTGAGTGCAGCCGACCAGTTGCGATTGATGCGGTATTGCACGCTGGCGCCCCAGACGGCGTAGCCAGCCTGGGTGAAACGGAAGGGAACGGCATCGCCATCGTATTGGCCCGATGCCGGGTTGTAGCTGTTGGCCGTGCCGCTGACATAGGTGGCGCTTTGCAGCGTCACGCCACCGCCCACCGTCCATGGCGAGAGCTGGCCCTGCAGCTGATAGGTGCTCCACAGCTTGAACAGATGCTTGGGTGTGATGGAGCTATAGACCAGTTGCGACGGGTCGGTCTTGTTGCGATTGTGGTTGTAGGTATAGCCGGCAAACAGCTGCCAGCCCTGCGCCAGCTGACCGCTCACTTCCATGTCCACGCCCTGGCTGATGATCTTGCCCTGCGCGACATAGCAGCAGCTCAGACCCAGATTCCCCACATCCGTATCCGGATAACGTGGATCACGCACCGCCTGCCCCTTGCGCTCGATACGGTACAAGGCCAGCGCAGTATTGAGCTTGCCATCGGCGAGCTCCCCCTTCATGCCCAGCTCGAAGCTGCGGCCCTTGATCGGGTCCAGCGCAGCGCCTGGTGCCGGCCCGGCCAGCATATTGGCCTGCGACTTGTGGATCTCGGTCACGCTGCCATAGGCCGTCCACTGCTTGCCCAGGTCATAGACCAGGCCCGCATAGGGAGTGAAGATGCCGCTTTCGCTGTAGTATTCGCGACCGCTGGCCCGAACACTGCCATCGGCGTTGTAGTTGATGTATGGGGTGTCGTAGGAGTAGCTGGCATAGCGCCCTCCGACAATGGCGGTGAGCTGATCCGTCAGGCTCAGGTTGGCACGACCATAGAAGCCTTTTTGTGTGGCGCCGTAGCCCGGGTAGCTGCGTGTCTTGCGCTCGCTTGCAGCCGGGGGAATTCTGCCGGGATCGAACTCGTAGACATTGGTCAGCGAAAGCGGCGTGTCCATCTCGGAGTAGTAAGTGTCCTGATCGTCACGCACCTTGCTCCAGTCCGCACCGAGCAGCAAGCGGTGCTTGCGGCCGAATAACGAGAACGGGCCGCTGGCATGCACATCCAGGCTTTTTTTCTCCGAACGAAAATCGTTGGAAAAGCCGGTCCAGTTGGCGCCCAGACCTGTGACCGGATCGACAGCCCCGCTGAGGCTGGCCAGCCGCGCATCGCTGTCCACCTTCTGATAATTGACTTGAGCCTTGAGCTTCCAGTCCCCCGCCAGTTGCTGGTCGAGCTGCGCAAAAACTTCCTTGGCGCTCTTGTCGTAGTGGCTCCAGCCCGCCATCAGCGCGGTTTTGCGGGACAGCTTCAGATCATCGCCATTGGCGGCACGCGGCAGGCCTTCGCGCCAGGGAGTGGCCTTGAGCTTGTCGTAGCTGGCTCCCAGGCTCACACGCGTGGAGCTGGTCACATCGGCCTCCAGAATGCCGTAGAGCAAGCTGTTTTGCGAATCCGCTCCACGATAGAAGAAGTTCTTGTCCGAATGCGCGAGCACGGCACGACCACGCAGGCTGCCTGCTTCATTCAACGGACCCGCAACATCCAGCTCGGCCTGTTTGCGACTCCAGCTGCCGACGCCCACCGAGCCCAGAATCTGCTTTTGCGTTGTGGGACGCTTGCGCACCAGATTGATGGCACCGCCAGGCTCCCCATTGCCGCTGAACAGCCCGTTGGCGCCGCGCACCACCTGCACGCTGTCATACATGGCCAGATTGGGGTCGAACAGCTGCTGGCTGAAGGCATCCACGCTGGCACCGTCGATCTGCACATTACTGATCTCGAAGCCGCGCGACAGAAACTTGGTGGCCGCACCGCCCAGCCCCCCCGCCCCGCCATAGTCCACCGTCACGCCGGTGGTCTGCTGCATCACTTCCCCCACATTGCTCATGGCCTGGTCTTCAATGCGCTGGCGCGTCACCACCGAGATCGACTGTGGTGTCTCGCGGATGTCCTGCCCTTTGCCCAGGGACACATATGAGGCGGCATACGAGCCGCTGCCCTCTGTGGCTTCGCGTTCTGCCTGCGCGGTCACCGTCACCTCGCCCAGCATGCCGGTCTGGCTGCTGTGGCGGCGCACGGTGATGGCCGACCCGGCAGGTACGGCTTCCAGCCCGCTCCCAGTCAGTGCCTTGCCCAACGCCTCGTTCAAGGTATGAACGCCTTGCAGTGCCGGCGCCGTGCGGCCCTCCACCAAGGCCGCATCGACCGAGACCGACACGCCCCAGGTGCGGGCCAGTGCATTCAATGCCTGTCCCAGGGGCTGCGCAGGCAAGCTAAGGCTGCGCGATGTGGACATGGCCGTCTGGCTGCTGGCGCTCTGGGCATGAGCCGTTGGCAACACCGCCAGAGCTGACCATGCCAGACCGGCCATGGCACTGGCCAGAGCCACGCTGCGCAGACTGCCACCATGCGAACCCGCAGCCAAACCCTTCCCTTGGTTAGAAGAAAAATGAGAGTGATTTCTTTTCATCAAATACGTCCTGTGAATTGCTTGTCAAAGTGCTTTCACAGTGAAGACGCATGAAACGGCTTGTACCGGACAAAAAATTTTCAGCCGTCCAGGCCAGCCCTCAGCGCCGGTGGATGACGACTCTGCCATCGGGCAGTGACTGCACCCGCACCGGCAGGGAGCGCGACAGGCTGGCGATGAAGATGGCAGGCTCGCGCAGCTTGAAGCTGCCGGTCAATCGCAGGGCTTGCAGAGAAGCTGCATCGTCCAGCACCATCGGCTGGGCCAGGTAGTCATTCCAGCGCGCCACGACCTCAGGCAGTGGCGTGTGGTCAAACACCAGCCAGCCTTCACGCCAGGCGCCCACATCCGCCGCGTTCAGGGAGTAAGGGGCAAGCTGGCCTTCTGCATCCAGGCGCAAGCCCTGGCCTGCGCTCAGGAGTGCGTCGGGGGGGCGATCGGCCATGCCGCCCTGCTTCCACACTGCCACACGCCCCTGAGCAACGCTGACCTGCAGGCCGGCAGGCCGCAGCGCCACGGAGAAAACCGTGCCCAGCACACGCACGCGGCCCAGTGCCGTGTGCACTTCGAGGGGACGCTTTGCGTCATGAGCTACATTGAGCCGGATTTCGCCCTGCTGCAGATGAACCTCGCGGCGCTGTCGGTACAGCAGCACCGAGGCATCGGTGCCAGGTGCCAGATCGAGCTGGCTGCCATCGGCCAGATGGCGGCTCAATTGCTGTCCATGGCCTGTATGCAGCGCCATCTGCTCCAGTGGCTGCAGCCAATGCCAGCGGCCGAGCATGCCGGCCAGGCCCGCCACACCAGCCACCCCCAGCACGGACAGCGCGCGACGGCGCGTCTGCTGCGCACGCGCCGACTGGGTGGCGGGCATGGGCATCTCACCTTGCAAAGCACTGCCCTCAGTCTGCGCCCAGCCCACCATGGCAGCCTGGGCCGCCAGCTCATTCGCGGGCTCACTGGCACGCCAGCGTCCCAGCGCCTCTGCGGCCGCCTGCGCTGCTTCGGTACTTGCGCCATGCTGGCGAGCAATCAGCAACAAGGCGTATTCCAGCCGTTTACGCTCGGGCATCTCGGCCTTCATGACTTGAACCCCATGCAATCGCAGACGGCACGCACCACATGTTTTTCGATGGCGGCTTCGCTGATATTCATATGCGCTGCTGCCTCGGCATGACTGAAGCCATAGATGCGCACCAGCACAAACACCTCGCGGCGCTTGCGCGGCATGGCTTGCAAGCGCCGTGACAGCAAGACCAGTTGCTGTCGCCCTTGCATCTGACGCTCGGCCGAGGGTGCCTCGTCGCCCCCCACCACCGCCAAGGTCTCCAGCATGCGGGCTTCTGCAGCGCGGCGGCGCGCATCGTCGATCACAATGTTCTTGCCGGTACGAAACAGCAGTGCTCGCAAATCCCGTACCGCAAGCTCTCGCGACTGCATGGCAAAGACGCGGGCATAGCTTTCCTGCACGACATCCGCAGCCGCATCCCGGCTATTGAGCGAACGAGCAAAGAAACTGACGAGTTCTGCGTAATAGTGCGCAACCACGGGTACACCTCGACCTCTTGCGAGGCATGCCGCCCAGGCTCTGGAATCGGCCGCAAAACATGCAGCGATGGAGCGGGAAAGCGCAGACTCTACCAGAAAATGAGAATCAATCTCATTAAATGAAAAATCTCGACGCCTCTTCGCATCAATGCAGAGCCGGCGTCGTGACAGGCTTTGAACCTGCGGCTCCTTCGCTGATCAGATCGCGTAATACCAGCGCTTGATCGCTTCACCAGCCCTGGCCAGCACGGCTTCACGCCCCGCCCCATCGAGCTGGCTGCCGGTCAGATAGGCTGTCACCAGCAGCGGCGCAGATTGCGCAGTAGGCCAGACGATGAGCGTATCGCAGGCCGTGCCCCTCTCGCCGCTGCCTGTCTTGCCACCCGCCTTCCAGTCGCCGGGCATGCCGGCACGAACGCGCTTGTCACCGGTACGGCTGTCCACCAGCCACTGCTGCAACAGGGCGCGGGCATAGCCCTCCAGCACATCGCCCAGCAGCAGCTTCTGCAGACTTTGCACCATGGCCTGCGGTGTCGTAGTGTCGCGCTCGTCGCCGGGCAGCGCAGTGTTCAGCGAAGGCTCGTTGCGGTCCAGCCGGGTGGTGCCGTCTCCCAGTTCGCGCAGCCATTGCGTCAGCGCCGCCGGCCCACCGCTGGCCTCCAACAGCACATTGGCCGCCGTGTTGTCGCTGACAAGCACCATCGCTTCACACAGCTCCTGCACCGTCATGCCTCCATTGGCACCCGCGCGCTTTTCGGATATCGGCGACCAGGCCACCACTTCGGAAGGAGAGTAATAGAGCTTGCGCCACAGACGAATTTCATCTCGCTGTGCCAGATACAGCATGCGTGCAGCCAACAAGGTCTTGAAAGTGCTGCACATGGGAAAGCGCTCATCACCGCGCCAACCCGCCTCGGCGCCGCTGACGGTGTCCAACACATACAGGCCTAATCGGCCCTGGGCCTCAATCTCCAGCGCTGCCAACTCATCGCTCAATGTTTTCGCTGCTGCGGCTTGCTGCTTGGAGATAAAAGCACAGCCGCTCAGTCCCCAGGCCCCCAGACCCAAGGCCAGTCCTGTTGTCAGCATGCTGCGTCGCTGCATAAGATCCTCTTTTGGTTAACTGCCATGGTTTGAAGCATAAATCGGTAGATTCGTATGAACCAGCAGTAATAATTGACGCCATCCATTAGAAAAATTTTTACCTCCATCATCCCATGCAGCTTCCACTGAACGCCTTGCGCATGTTTGATGCGGCCGCCCGTCATCTGAGCCTGACCCGCGCCGCACAGGAACTGCATGTGACGCAGGCCGCCGTCAGCCAGCACATCCGCAATCTCGAAGAGCGCCTGGGCAAGCCTTTGTTTCGCCGCCTGCCGCGCGGCCTGGCCCTGACCGACGAAGGTCAGGCTTTGTGGCCCGTGGTGGCACAAAGCTTTGAGCGCATAGAGCAGTCGCTTCAGCAGGTGGCAGAGCCACGACCACGCGAAATTCTGACCGTGGGAGTGGTCGGCACTTTTGCCATAGGCTGGCTGATCCCCAGGCTGAGCCAGTTCCAGCAGTTGCATCCCTATATAGACCTCCGCCTGCTGACCAATAACAATCGCGTGGATCTGGCCGGCGAAGGACTGGACGCTGCCGTGCGCTTTGGCGACGGTGCCTGGCATGGCACGCACGCGCAGATGCTGCTGCGCGCGCCGCTTTCGCCCATGTGCACCCCCATGCTGGCACAGCAACTGCGCGAGCCTGCCGACCTGGCCCGGCAAACCCTGCTGCGCTCCTATCGCACTCAGGAATGGGAAGGCTGGTTTGCTGGCTTGGAGCAGGCAGCCCCGCTGGCGCGCGGAGCCATGTTCGACTCTTCGCTGACGCTGGCCGAGGCCGCCGCCCAGGGTGCAGGCATTGCCCTGCTCCCCGCACGCATGTTCGAACACATGCTGCAACAGGGCCGGCTGGTGCGCCCTTTTGCCCATGAGGTCGACACCGGCGCCTACTGGCTGACCTATCTCAAGTCGCGTCAGGCCAGCGCCGCCCTGCAAACCTTCAGACAATGGCTGATGACCCAGCTGCAAACAGACTGAAGCTTCCGCCCCGGAATGGTCCGAACCATTTCATGCCAGGCGCCCCAAGCTATCAATCCGTGAGTCCTCTGCACCATCTAAGCCGCACAGGTCTGCATGGCTTCAGGGCAACGGGTACAGTACACGCCCAGCAAGCGCCATGGCGCTTTGGTTTCATTCATCTCATCAGATACCTGCCTTGACTGCCGCCGCCACACTGCCCGTCCTGTACTCCTTCCGCCGCTGCCCCTATGCCATACGCGCCCGTCTGGCACTGACCCATGCCGGCCTGGCTTGCGAGCTGCGTGAAATCAATCTGCGCAACAAGCCGCAGGCGCTGCTCGATGCATCGCCCAAGGGCACGGTGCCCGTGCTGGTACTGCAAGATGGAAAAGTCATCGATCAGAGCCTGGAGGTGATGCTGCATGCGCTGCGCGGCAACGACCCCGATGGCTGGCTGCAACCCACGCATGGCAGCCTGGAAGACATGCTGGCCCTGATTGAGCGCAATGACGGCTTCTTCAAACAGGCTCTTGACCGCTGCAAATACCCCGAGCGCCATGACGCCGAGGCCGTGAACCAGGCCCAGGCCGATGCACTGACCTGGCTGGCGGCCCTGAACGATCAGCTCGAGGAGACCGGCTATCTGTTCGGCCTGAACCCCAGCCTGGCCGATATGGCACTGCGCCCCTTTGTTAGGCAGTACGCGCGCATCGACGAAGCGCAGTGGAACGAGCAGCCCTGGCCCCACCTTCAGGCCTGGCTGCAGCGCTGGATCGATTCGGCGCTGTTCGCCGAAGTGATGGAGATTTACCCGGGCTGGGTGCCCGGCACGCGCGGACCCGTGTTTGCCGCAGGCATCGTGGGCAGCGACTGAGCCGCCGCTTCCTGCCGTTTTCAGGGGCTGCATCGCGCAGGAAAAAGTAAAAGCTGGCACAGTGGCAGGCTGTTACCAACCGCCTGAGCCTTTGCAGCCATGACCCTCGCCACCCTGCTCGTCTTCTCGCTGGTCGCGCTGATCGCGATCATCACCCCCGGCCCCACCGTGCTGCTGGCGCTGGCCAACGGCTCGCGCCACGGCGTGCGCCGCGCCCTGCCGGGCATGCTGGGAGCTGTACTGTCGGACTTCGTGCTGGTCGGCGCGGTGGCTCTAGGCCTGGGCGCCTTGCTGGCGGCTTCCGAATTCTGGTTCTCAGTAGTCAAGTGGGCCGGCGCGGCCTACCTGGCCTGGCTGGGCCTGCGCATGCTGCGCAGTCGTGGCGGCTCGCTGTCGGCGCCCCAGGGCGAGTCCGGCACAGGCAGCTACAGCGCCCGCAGTGTGCTGCTCAAGTCTTTCCTGGTGGCGGTGACCAATCCCAAGGGCTACCTGTTCTGTTCGGCCCTGCTGCCTCAGTTCATTGACCCGGCTGCGGCCCAGGCGCCGCAGTACATCGCCATTGCGCTGGTATTCGCGCTCATCGACTTCCTGGTGATGCTGGCCTATGCCTTCGCCGGCTCGCGCGCCGCGCGGCTGCTGCGCGGGCAGGCCGTACTGTGGCTGGACCGCCTGTGCGGCGGCATGTTGCTGGCGCTGGCAGGCTCCCTGGCCTTCTACCGCCGCGCCACGAACTAGCCGCTTGCCATTGCCTCGGCGCAGCCCCCGAACTGTCAGAGCCTGCGGGCCGCGCCGCCACGGCGGGCCAGCAGCACCAGCAGGGCCAGGCTGATGATGACGAAGCAGACAAACGACCAGTTGGCAATGGAGCCGCCCAGCAAGGTCCAGTCAATCGCCGCACAGTCACCCGAGCCCTGGAAGATCATGGGAATGGAGCGGCTGAAGGAGTAGTGCTCGATCATTCCGTAGAAGTCACGGCCGCAGGTCGCAAACTCGGGGGGATACCACTGCAGCCAGCTCTGGCGTGCTGCCACGAACGCGCCGAAACCGCTGCTCAACAGGGCCAGAATGCCGAAGCTCATCCACCAGCCTTTTTGGCCTCTAACGCTTGCCAGTCCTGTGAAGATAGCTACCAAGATCAGTGCATAACGCTGCACGATGCACATGGGGCAAGGCTCAAGGCCCACCACATGCTGCAGGTAAAGGCCAAACGCCAGCATGGCCACACAGGCGACGCTGATCAGCGCCAGGATGCGCCGTGGCGCAGTTTCAAACCATTGAAGCATCATTATCTTTCTGCGAAATATCTAAATCATGCCAGCACCAAGGATAACGCCCTCTGATGCCTGCATGACTCCTTCGCAGAAGACTGCAAGCCAGAGCCGCCTCGCAGCGACTCTGTGATCCCCCTAAGAGAGGGGAAAGGCGCATAGCGCCTCAGGGGGTGTCAAATCCCGGCCGCCTCATCCAGGAACACCTTGGCCCGGCGCGGCGTCACCACCAGGGTTTCACCTTCACGCAGACCCATGTCCTTGAACTGCTGTGCGGGAATCTGGGCTTCAATCAGCGCGTCTTCACCGGCATGGCTGGCGTTTGGTGTGGTCTCGGAAGGAATAAGTTCCAGCCTTGCGATGGGACCAACCACAATGGCGCGCGAAAGCTGGGCCACGATGCCTGTCGGACGTCCCTGGGCGTCGAGATTCTGGCCCGGGGAATAGCGCTCCACTTCCAGATCATGGGGCCGCACATAGGCAAAAGCCTGACTGTCCTGAGCACCGTGCGCATCGCTGCTGTCGAGCTGCATGCCTTCGTCCAGATAGACCCGGCCGTCGCTGGCGCGCCCCTTGAACAGGTTCACATCACCCAGGAAGCCATAGACAAACGGGGTGGCCGGGTTGTCCCAGACCTGCTGGGGTGTGCCTTCCTGCTCGATCTTGCCCTGGTTGATGACCACCACGCGATCCGCCACTTCCAGGGCCTCTTCCTGGTCGTGGGTCACGAAGATGGAAGTCACATGCAGCTCGTCGTGCAACTGGCGCAGCCAGCGGCGCAGTTCCTTGCGCACCTTGGCGTCCAGCGCACCAAAGGGCTCGTCAAGCAGCAGCACCTTGGGCTCGACGGCCAGGGCACGGGCCAGCGCGATACGCTGACGCTGACCACCCGAGAGCTGCGATGGATAGCGCTCGGCAATCCAGTCCAGCTGCACCAGCTTGAGCAGCTTCATGACCTTTTCCTTGATGACTGCCTCGCTGGGGCGTTCCTTGCGCGGCTTGACACGCAGGCCGAAGGCCACGTTCTCGAACACGGTCATGTGGCGGAACAG
Source organism: Comamonas thiooxydans (assembly GCF_002157685.2). Lineage (NCBI taxonomy): Bacteria > Pseudomonadati > Pseudomonadota > Betaproteobacteria > Burkholderiales > Comamonadaceae > Comamonas > Comamonas thiooxydans. Next base: position 2,397,463 of record NZ_AP026738.1, on the reverse strand, counting down.
CGCATAGTGCTGGAACACAAAGCCCACGTTGCGATCGCGCACATGCACATCGGTGGTGTCTTCGCCACTGAAGTGGATGCTGCCCACATCGGCCGTCTCCAGCCCAGCGATGATGCGCAGCAGCGTGGTCTTGCCGCAGCCCGATGGGCCCAGCAAGGCGATCAGCTCGCCCGATTTGATATCCAGACTCACATCGCGCAGGGCCTGAAAATCGCCGAACTGCTTGCTGACATTACGAATTTCGATACTCATGATGAATCTCTTGTTCTGACCCGGGCAGCTCAGGCTGCCTTGGCGGTTTGGTTCGTTGCGAGGCTGATCTGGCCCGGGCGCTCGGGCGGTGCTTCGGCAGCGGCCCTGGCCTGCTGCTCGGCACGCCATTCGGCGAGGGACTTGATCACCAGCGTCACCAGTGCCAGCAGCGCCAGCAACGATGCCACGGCAAAGGCGGCTGCCGCCTGATAGTCGGCATACAGCACTTCCACATGCAGCGGCATGGTATTGGTCTGGCCCCGGATATGGCCGGAGACCACGGACACGGCGCCGAATTCGCCCATGGCACGGGCATTGCACAGAATCACGCCATAGACCAGACCCCATTTGATATTGGGTAGGGTGACATTCCAGAAGGTCTGCCAGCCCGAGGCACCAAGCACGATGGCGGCCTGCTCTTCATCACTGCCCTGGGCCTGCATCAGCGGGATCAGTTCACGGGCGATGAAGGGAAAGGTCACGAACACGGTGGCCAGCACAATGCCGGGCACGGCAAAGATGATCTGGATCTCATGCTCGGCCAGCCAGGGGCCCAGCCAGCCGTTGGCGCCAAACACCAGCACGTACATCAGACCGGCAACCACAGGCGAGATGGAGAATGGCAGATCGATCAAGGTGGTCAAAAAGGCCTTGCCCTTGAACTCGTACTTGGCGATGCACCAGGCGGCGGCCACACCGAAGACCAGATTCAGGGGCACGGCAATCAGCGCCATGATCAGCGTGAGCTTGATGGAAGAGATTGCATCGGGCTCGCCCAGTGAGGTGACATAGACATCCCAGCCCTTGCGCAGCGCCTCGCCAAAAACGGACAGCAGCGGCAGGATGAGGAAGATCAGCATGAACAGCAGGGCCACTGTGGTCAGAACCCAGCGTACCCAGCGCGGCTCGGTCGTGGTCATCTTCTCCAGCTTGGCGCTCTTGGGCGGGGCCGTGATCTTGTAGAGCACGACCAGGACCAGCAGAGCAATCGCGATGATGGTGAAAAGATGCGCCCAGATGGGCTGCAGATTGGGAAACAGCGCCTGAATCGCTGCGTGAATCGAAGACATCAGCGGCCTCCCTGCGCCTTGCGCTGCCATGCCTGCAGTGCGTTGATCAGCAGCAGCAATACAAAAGAGATCAGCAGCATCACCACGGCCACGGCCGTGGCACCGGCTACATCGTGTTGATCCAGCTTGGCCATGATGATCAGCGGAGTGATTTCCGAGACCATGGGAATGTTGCCGGCAATGAAGATCACCGAACCATACTCACCCACGGCGCGCGCAAAAGCCATGGCGAAACCGGTCAGCAGCGCCGGGCCGATATGCGGCAGGATGACCTTGTAGAAGATCTGCCAGCGCGATGCGCCCAGGCTGGTTGCCGCCTCTTCCAGCTCCTTCTCGAAGTCTTCAAGCACCGGCTGAACGGTACGCACCACAAAAGGCAGACCGATGAAAATCAGTGCAATGGCGATGCCCTTGGGGTTGTAGGCCATCTGAATGCCCAACGACTCGAAGTACTGTCCGATCCAGCCATTGCCCGCATACAGCGCCGACAGCGAGATACCGGCCACGGCCGTAGGCAGCGCAAACGGCAGATCGACCAGCGCATCCACCACCTTCTTGCCGGGGAACTGATAGCGCACCAGCACCCAGGCGATCAGCATCCCGAACACCACGTTCACGCATGCCGCAATAAAGGACATGGTGAAGGACAGCTCGTAGGAAGCGACCACGGCCGGCGCCGAGACCGCAGTCCAGAACTGCTCCCAGGTCAATGAGAAGCTTTTGAACAGCAGCGCTACCAGCGGGATAAGCACGATGATGCTCAGATAAAAAATGGTGTAGCCCAGCGTCAACCCGAAACCGGGCAACACTCGCTTGGCACTACGCGCCTTGCGTGGGGCTAGAGCAGCAGAGGACATATTCAAGGACGGAACGGGGAGAGGATTTCACTGAAGGTCAATCAAGCACGGCCCAGCTCGAAAACATCAAGCAAGGGCCGTCCCGCAGCGAGGATGTTGTCCCTCCCGCGCAGCGGGAGAGGAGGAAACCGCAAAGCGGTTCAGGGGGAGCCGATTACTTACCGGGCGTATACAGCTTGTCGAACTGACCACCATCGTTGAAGTGCACCTTCTGCGCTTCGGTCAAAGAGCCGAAGTACTTGGCCACCGTGAACTGCTTGATGGGCTTGAACTGGTCGGCGTGCTTCTTGAGCACCGCTTCGGAGCGCGGGCGGATCGCATGCTTGGCAGCGATTTCCTGAGCCTCGTCGGAGTACAGCCACTGCAGATAGTCGTTGGCCAGCTGGGTCGTGCCCTTCTTGGCCACAGTGCGCTCGACCACGGCAACGGGGTTCTCGGCCACGATGCTCACCGAAGGGTAGACGGCGTCGACCTTGCCCTGGCCGAATTCACGGTCCACGGACACGACTTCGGATTCGAAGGTGATCAGCACATCGCCGATATTGCGCTGCAAGAAGATGCTGGTCGCATCGCGACCGCCCTTGCCCAGCACGGGCACGTTCTTGTAGAGCTTCTGCACGAATTCGGCCGCTTGCGCATCGGTGCCGCCCTTTTCACGCACCGAGCCCCAGGCTGCCAGATAAGCGTAGCGACCATTGCCGCCGGTCTTGGGGTTGACCACCACGACCTTCACATCCGGGCGCACCAGATCGGACCAGTCCTTGATGTTCTTGGGATTGCCGTTGCGCACCAGGAACAACATGGTCGATGTCGTGGGCGATGCGTCATGCGGGAACTTCTTGTTCCAATCCTTGGCGACCACGCCGTTCTGGGCCAGGAAATCCACATCGGTGGTCGTGTTGAAAGTCACCACATCGGCAGCCAGACCGTCGTTGACGGCGCGGGCCTGGGCACTGGAGCCGCCATGGGACTGATCCACCTTGATGTCCACGCCCTTGGTCTTCTTGTAGTGGGCAATGAAGGCAGCGTTGTAATCCTTGTAGAACTCGCGAGCCACGTCATAGGAGACATTGAGCAGCTGCGTTTGTGCCGAGGCAGCGCCTGCTGCTGCCAGTGCGATGGATGCCAACAATGTCTTGAGCTTCACGGAATGCATGGTTCGCTGCCTTTTCTTGAGCAATGTGTATAGATGTACACATTGTGCGAACGACTCCTTAAAACTCAAAAGAATATATTTTTCTTTGTTTTTCTGAAATTTAATATAAAGAATAAAACAGCACGGGAGTTCAAGGTAGAAATAGCTGCAAGCGCTCTACCAGAAAGCGCATACAGCTATCAAAAGAAAAGCATGAAAGAGAAACAACCCCTGGATTTCAGGCCGCAAGTGCAGCTGCCTGCAAGGGCCGGGCCGAGGCCTGGGCATTCCAGCCGCCCTGCTCGGTCAGCGACTGCAGCAGTGCCAGCCCCAGCGGCCAGGCACCAAAGCCCGACTCGATATTGATATGTCCGGCGTTCTGCAAACGCACCAGCTCGCTGCCCCAGGCCCTGGCATAAGCGCCCGCACGGCGAATGGGGCAGAACGGATCATTGCTGCTGGCCACCAGCACGCTGCGATAGGGCAGCGGCGCATAGGGCACGGGAGCGAAGTCCGCCAACTGGGCACGACGCTCGGGGTCGGCAGGAGCCACCAGCAAGGCGCCATGCACGCGCGCTGCGGCAGCCTCGCCCAGATGCGCTGTCGTGATGCAGCCCAGGCTGTGAGCCACGATGACGGCAGGACGCTCATCGGCGAGCAAGACTTTTTCCAGCTCCCCAACCCAGGCATCGCGGTGCGGCACCAGCCAGTCCTGCTGCTGTACACGCACGGCGCCTTCCAGCTGCTCTGCCCACAGGCTTTGCCAATGACCGGGGCCGGAGTTGCGCCAGCCTGGCACGATCACGATGCGAAATGGGGATGTCATGCTGCCTCCTGTAATCTCGGAGCGCCAGCCGGGCCAGAGGAAAAAGCCCGGCGTGCTCCTGATCTGATAACAAGGCAGTCATTGTGGGCAAGGCCTGCCCAAATCCCAACGAATGTTTTGTTGTTATCTTATGGGCAGAAGCTAATGCTGCGCCGAGGCCGATGCTGCTTTTTGCACGGCAGAGATGCTGCTGCCCGGCATGCGCTCCCCAAGGAAGTCCAGGAAATGCCGCACCGCCGGTGCCAGCCCACGCCGCGAGGGGAACACCGCATGCACGATGCCGCGCGGAGGTGCCCATTGCGGCAGCAACTGCACCAGAGTGCCCCGGGTCAATTCGTCCTGACACATATAGTCAGGTAGCCAGCACATGCCGCTGCCAGCCAGAGCGGCAAATTTCAGCGTCAGCAAGTCATCGACCACATAGCGCGGCTGCAATTGAAGCCGGTGCTCCTTGCCTTCGGGCCCGACGAGCAGCAGGCTGGAGTGGCCATCGACTGCGGTCATCGCCATGCTGTCCAGCAACTGCAAGTCCTCCAGCGACCTGGGCGTGCCCTGGCGCTGCAGCAGATCGGGGCTGGCCACCAGAATCTGGCGTGAGCTGTCGAGTCGCTTGACGACCATGGAGCCGCTGTCCTCCAGCGTGGCACGCACGCGCAATGCGACATCAACCCCCTCCTCGACCAGATTGACCGGGCGGTTGGTGACGTGCATCTCCACCTGCACCAGCGGGCAGCGCTTGAGGAATTCGGGCATCAGCTCGCCCAGGACGGTCTGCGCCAGTGTCACCGGACAGGTCACACGAATGGTGCCGCGCGGCTCGGTCTGGACTTCGGCCACGGCATCCGACGCTGCCAGAGCGGCATCGCGCATGGCCTGGCCATGACGCAGAAAGGTCTCCCCCACTTGCGTCAGAGACAGCTTGCGGGTGGTGCGTTGCAGCAAGCGCACCCCAAGGTGAGTCTCCAACTCGGCAACACGACGCGAGAGGCGCGACTTGGGAATACCCAGTGCCCGCCCCGCAGCGGCAAAGCCGCCGCGCTCGACCACTTCGACGAAGTACAGCATGTCGTTGAGATCCACCATGCATATATCCTTGGACTCGATTGAATTGATATTTGGAACGATCTATCGCATTTTTGCAGACTTATTGCCGAATCTAAACAAATCTACAATCTATCCCATTGCAATTCAAAACGAATCACTGTTTTTGCCGCAACGCAGCATCCGAGCTGGGCAAGAAGTGCTCTCTTACTCATTTTTAGAGGTATAGGTACCAATATGCAAATCCTGCACATCGACTCTTCCATCACTGGCTCCAATTCCGTTACCCGCGCCCTGACAGCCGATATCGTTGCCAACCTCAAGCAGGCCAACCCCGAAGCCAAGGTCGACTACCTGGATCTGGCCGTGAGCGCCCCCAGCCACCTGAGCGCGCAATCTCTGGGCTTTCGCACCGGCCAGGCCGCTGCCACCGAAGTCGAACGCCAGGAAAACGCTGTCTCCGAAGCGCTGGTCAGCCAATTTCTGGCTGCTGACGTGATCGTGGTGGGCGCCCCCTTCTACAACTTCACCATTCCCTCGCAGCTGAAGGCCTGGCTGGACCGTATCGCCCAGGCTGGCCGTACGTTCAAGTACACCGCCACCGGCCCCGTGGGTCTGGCCGGCGACAAGAAGGTCATCGTCGCTTCCGCTCGCGGCGGCGCATATTCCACCAGCGAAGCGGGCCAGGCCATGGAGCACCAGGAAAGCTATCTGAAGGTGATCTTCGGCTTCATGGGCGTGACCGACGTGACCATCGTTCGTGCTGAAGGCGTGGCCATGGGCCCCGACGCCAAAGCTGCAGCCATGGAAGCAGCCAAGGCTCAGATCGAGCAAGCGCAAGCCGTCGCTGCCTGATAGCTGGCAAAGCTGCAAAAGCCGGTACCGCCCAGGGCGTGCCGGCTTTTTTGCGCAACAAACTTGCCTACGACCAAGGTTTCGGACATTTCCGACTGAAGTTATGGAAAAAATTGCCGATCTGAGGGCCTGAACCCGCTATTTTTGATACGCTGAAAACAGTTAGATACCGATCAGGTCCGAGTCCCGGTTGCTCGGACGTGCTTTCCCAGATGCCAGCTTCCCGCCCCATGTCCACCGCCATCCATCCAGCGCCTCAGCGCTCCGACGAAAACCTCGTCGTCACCGCTATTGCCGCGTTCCTGGTGGCAGCACTGATTCTGGGCACGGTCGCCTACCAATACCTCAAGCATTCGCAGCAACAAGAGCAGACCCGTACCGACCGTCAGGCCTACAAGCGCTACAACGACTACCTAAAGTCCACCGAGCAGGCCGCTCCCGCGCCTGCCACCAAGCAGCCCGCCCCCGCACAGGTCAGCGCGCCTGCCGCACCACCCAGCATGGCCGAGAAGCTGCTCAGCCACCCTGCCGTCACGCCAGGCCCCGGCTTCAACGCTCCCGGCGTGCAGCAGACCGGCGTGGCCATCATCGACGCGATAGATCACGCCCAGGCAACCGCCAAGCAGTAAGGTCAAGAAGGAGGCAGACGGGCTTTGCCTTGCTGCCCGCCACTCAGCGCATCACCAGACCGCCGTCAACAAGCAGCAGTTGCCCGGTCATGAAACTGCTGAGCTCCGACGCAAGGAACAGCACCGGCCCCGCCACATCTTCGGGCCGCGCCAGCCGCCGCAGCGGCGTGGCCGCCATCAGCGATTCACGAAAAGACTCCTTGCTGCCCTGTGTGCCCTGCGTGGGATAGACCAACCCGGGCGCCACGCAGTTGACACGGATGCCCACAGGCCCCAGCTCGCTGGCCAGATTGCGGCTGAAGGCCAGCAAGGCCCCCTTGGATGTCGTGTAGTCGTGATAGGCAACGACAGGCTGCTCCACCAGATTGCTGACGATGTTGACAATGCTGCCACGCGCGCGTTGGCGCATCAACGGCAGCACTGCACGGCAGACATTGAAGCTTGCACCTACGGCCCCGTCGAACTGGGCCTGATAGTCCGCCCATTGCAGATCGTCAAAACGGCTGCGGCGTTCCGGATCGAATGCATAGGGCCTGAAGGCATTGTTGACCACGATATCAATGCCCCCCGCTTCGCGCACTATGCTGTCCACCATGCTCTGCACCGCATCGGGCGAACCCACATCGGCCTTGACCGCCCAGGCATCTCCGCCCGAGTCCTTGCCCGCGGCCAGGCAGGCATCCACGGTGCTGGCTGCAGCCTCGTCATTGGACAGGTAGTTGATGGCCACGGTCGCACCCTCGCGCGCAAACGCTAGGGCAATCGCCGCACCGATGCCGCGGCTGGCGCCCGTCACCAGCACCACCTTGCCGCGCAAGCCCATTGAAGAAGACTGACTCATATTCACGATTTCCGTTCAAACACTGGCAGGTCCCTGGGAAGAGACAGCAGGCAACGCGCCTGCGGGGGAAGATTTACAGCGGCATAACCACATCCGCCACCTTGATCTGACGCTGCACCATGCCCAGCGATCGGTAGGCATCGGCACCCTTTTGCAGCGCGGCCAAATCGAAGCTGCCCAGCGGCTGGCCCTGGACTGCTGGCAAGGAAGAAGCGTTACGCAGGCGTATCACATCCAGATTGATGTCGCGGCGCGTACCGTCGATGGCATATTTGCTGGCCAGCACCGAAGCCTCCTCGGGATTCGCCATCATCCAGGCAGCGCTTTCACGGTAGCCCTTGACGAATGCCTTGAGCAAGTCCTTTTTCTGCTGGAACACTTCTTCACGCACCACAAACATGTCGCTGGACATATTGAGGTGGTCGCTGACCTGCATCACATTGACATCGCCGATGCCCTTGCGCAGGCCCACGGCCAGGCCGGTATCCGTGGCGGCCGTGGCGTCAACCTGACCCTGCATCAGGGGCGCAAAGTTCAGCAGGCCGGTCACGACAATGCTCACATCCGACTCCTTGAGGCCAGCCTGATGCAGCATCACCAGCAGGTTCTGGCGCGTGCCGCTGGCAAGGCTGTAGACACCGATCTTCTTGCCCTTGAGGTCTGCGGGCTTGCGAATGCCCGAGGACTTGAGCGAGACCACATTGAACACGTTCTGCGGATAGATGTCGTAGATCGCCACCAGCTTCTCGCCCTTGTCCAGAGCCATGAAGAAGGAACCGGGGTCGGTAAACGCCACATCGGCCTGGCCGCTGAGGATGTTGCGAATCGCATCGCCGCCGCCCGCTCCGGGCAGATAGGCCAGCTCCACACCGTTCGCCTTGAAGAAGCCTTTTTCAGGCTCGACCAGAATATTGGTGATCTCGCTGATGGGCTTGCTCCAGCCGGCCAGGCGAATCTTGCCCTGCAGAGGAACCGCCATGCTGGTGCCGGTCATGGCAAGGCCGCTCAGGCCTGCACAGGCGCCGAGCAGGCTGCGGCGAGAGATGAACGAAGTCTGGTTGCTGGTGTGCATGACAAATGGTTTGAAGATGCAGTCAGGCACGGTCGCCCGACTGCGAGGTTGAAAAGTGATGGGAGCGCAGCAGATGGCGCTCCAGAACAAGACAGGCCTGGTACAGCAGCAGGCCCATGGCGGCAATCAGCACCAGCGCCGCAAACATCAGCGTGGTGTCCATCATTCCCTGGGCGGCAATGACCACGGCGCCCAGGCCCTGGCTTGCGCCCATAAACTCGGCCACCACGGCACCGACCAGCGCCAGCACGACGGCCACGCGCAGCCCGGCCAGAATCGCGGGCAGCCCGGTCGGCAGCTTCAGGCGCAGCAAGGTCTGCAGTCTGGTTGCGCCCAGCATGCGAAACAGCTGCAGGCGCTGAGCATCCACCTGCCGCAGGCCCGTCAATGTGTTTTCCATCAATGGGAAAAAGCAGATCAGCGCCGTGATCAGCACCGTCGGCAACATGCCGAAGCCGAACCACAGCACAAACAATGGCGCCAGGGCCAGCTTGGGCACGACCTGGCTGACCACCACATAGGGCTTGAGCACGCGCTCCAGCAACTCGGACTCAGCCAGCGCCATGCCTGCCAGCAGGCCCACGGCGCCGCCGACGAGCAGGCCCAGCAGCAAGGCCTGCAAGGTCGCCCAGAGATGCGGCCAGAAATAGCCGGACGCCAGGCCCGACCCCAGCGACAGCGCCACTGCCGAGGGCGCGGGCAAGACCAGTGCCGACAAGCCAAATTGCCTCGCAGCCAGCTCCCACACTGCAATGACAGCTATCAAAAGAGAGGCAGACAGCCAATGTGTCTTGTTCATCAAGCTGCTCATGCGCAACCTCGGTCCATGGATGCGCGAATGCGCGCGCAATAGTCGTTGAACGCCGCACCATGGCGCAGGCTCTGCTGGCGCGGTTCTGGCAGCTCTATCGACCAGTCGTCCACGATGCGGCCGCCATGTATGAGCGCAATGCGGTCCCCAAGATAGACGGCCTCGTTGATGTCGTGGGTGACGAACAGCACCGTTGTGCCATGCCGATGGCAGGTGCGCAGCAAATCGTCCTGCAGCTCGGCGCGCGTGATGGCATCCAGGGCCGCAAAAGGCTCGTCGAGCAACAGCAGCGGTGGCTCCAGAATCAGGGCGCGCGCCAGCGCCACGCGACTTTGCTGTCCACCCGAGAGCTGGCCCGGGTAAAGCCGGGCATGGGAGGCAAGACCCAGTTGCTCCAGCAATTGCATGGCCGCCTGTCGGTCCTGCTGCGTGGGTTTGCGCTGCAGCGACACGGGCAGCAGCACATTGTCGATCACCGTATGCCAATCCAGCAGTGTCGGTGCCTGGAACATGAAGCCCAGCTGCGGCCCCGGCGCGGCCAGTTCGCTGCCGCGCAGCAAGACATGCCCCGACTGAGGCCTGAGCAGGCCTGCCGCCAGCTTGAGCAGCGTGGTCTTGCCGCAGCCGCTGCGCCCCAGCAGGCAGTGAAACTCTCCGGCCCCGACCTGCCAGTCCACACCATCCACCACGGGCGCTCGTCTCGGGTAGCTGAATCGGGCCTGCTTGAACTCCATGAATGCCACGGCGGTATCCACTCCCTCAGTCCGCATAAGAGGCCAGCGGCTGGGCCGCCAGTTCTGCCGACTGCTCGATCTCCGTCATGCGCACCAGATCCAGCAGGTTGAAGCGCCCGTCATGGTGCCAGCCCGCCTCGGGCATGCTCATGGAACCAATGGCGCTGATACGCGTGACGCCAGCCGCGCCCAGCAGCCCGGCCAGGCGGTACAGCTCTTCGGGACCGGCCGCAATGCCGGCGGTCTGCAGATAGTCACGCTGAGCGGTCACCACGGGCAGCACGGCATCGAGCCGATCCACGGCCACCACGGCAATCGTGCGATACAGCGCTGTCGGTGCCAGGGGCTGCAGATCCTCGCTGTAAGCCACGCTCCAGGGTGCATCCACAGGCCCCAGCAGCTGGTGAGCTTCGCCGCCCCACTCCATGTTCTGCTGCCAGCGGGCCAGCGCCGCCGCTTCTTCCAGATCCAGCTCGCGGCGTGCGAATCGTCGCTGCAGATTGGCAAGCTCGGCGGCCAGGTAGTCGGCAAAAGCACGCGGAGAGACCGGCGCCCCGCGCTGCACATAGAACACATGGGGCGAGTAGCAGCCCTGCTGGTCATAGCGCATCACGTCCCAGGCGGCCAGCCTTGCCATGCCCGGAGCCTTGAGCGTATCCAGCGCCTGCGCGCCGATCAGGCCAAAACCCAGCTTGTGGCCATGCGGCAAAAAGCGGGTCGTCACGGGCAGGCGACGGCGCAGCGCATCCAGCGTCTGGTTGCCACCGTAGGCCAGCACCGTATCGGCCTGGGCATAGAGTGCGTCGGCCTCCTCGCCGCCTGCGCCACGCCACCAGACCACGGCCAGGCAATCGGCCAGCGGCGGGTGGACCTCGGCCAGCAGGCGTGCAAACCATCCCGCAAACAAGGGCTCGGCACTGGCCAGCTTGCCAATCGCGGGGGCCTTGACCAGCAAGCCGCAGACCAGGCTCCACAGCGACAGCGCAGGTACGTTGCCGGCCCAGCTGTGTACCAGCAGATCCGGGCCGAAAGCACGTACGGCCCCGCCCTTGGCTGCCGGTTGAAAGCCATCGAGCACCGCCGGGTTGGCAAAATCCTCGGCCACAAAGCGCTTGAGCTGCGCCGCACGAAAGGTCTTGAAAAACCCCGTCAGCCCCAGCCGCACCATATCGGCGTCATAACCGCTGACCACGGGCAGCCAGGCTTCGGCCTGCTGGCGGTAGATGTCGTTACGGTCCAGCAGGCGGGCCATCGCACGATCGACCGCATCGATGATCTCGGCCACCGGCATGGGGCGCAGATGGGCGGCTGCGGCCTTGCGTACTCGACAGGCCAGTGCCTGCATCTGAGGCGCCGTCAGCACGGGAACACTGACTTCCAGCAGCTGACCGTCCCGAGACCCGAAGTCCAGCGTCTGCCACTGCACTTCCTCGTCGTTCAGGCCGGGCAGATAGCCGGCCTTGATACGCTGTAGCTTGCGCTGCTCGCTCATGCGCCGGCAGCTTTCACAAACTCTTCAACCGCCAGCGAGCAGCCCTTGGCGGCGGCGCCCTCGGCCCGCCCCAGCAGCAAAAAGCCGTCTTTCTCCTGCGGGCCGGCCCACAGGCCCACATCCTCGGTCAGGATGGTGGTCACCGCGTTGTAGTTGGCCAGATCGCAATGCACCAGAATGCCGCGCTCACCAGCGGCCACATCACGACCGGTGATCGGCTCGACCAGACGCGAGCGAATCCAGTGCGGACCGGACTTGACCGAAGGCAGAGCCGCATTGCCATCGTCATAGAACTGGGTGCTCAGCTCGGTCATGCCATACATATTGATGCACAGACTGCGCGGCACGCCCAGCAGCTGCGAAAGCTCGGTATAGAACTGCTCGAGCGGCAGCTCCCGCGACTGCCCCTTGTAGCCGCCCGTATCCAGCACGCGGCTGCCTGCGGGCAGGCGAAAGCTGCGCCCCTGCGCACGCAGGGCATCCATCACATGGACCAGGCTGAAGCTCGCGCCCAGCAGGGCAAAGGGCTGGCCGCTGCGCTCGGACTCCTCCAGCGCGGCACAAAGGGCCGGCATGTCCAGCCCTTCCGAATTCAGATAGTAGCGGCTGCCGGCCGAGCCGAATTCGGACCTAGCCAGGGCCAAATAGTGGGCCAGCGAGGAATTGGGCATGGCCTGCTCATCGGGAAACAGAATGCCCATGGGCATGCGCTCCAGGCCCTGCATGAAACGCTGAGCGAAATAGCGCTTCATGGACAGGTCGTAGACATCGAGCTGCGGATGGAAATGACGTCCGCGCGCAGCGCGGCCCGTGGTTCCGCTGGTCATGAATACTCGCTCGGCGGGCGACGGCGGCTCGCTGCGCAGCTCCATGGCCTTGAAAGCATCAATGGGCACCGCCGGAACATCGCGCCAGCTCCTGACATTGCGCAGCGTGGCGCCGCGCCGCTGGCAAAAGCTGCGAAACGGCGCATTGCATTCGTACTGGTAGGCGAAAAGGCGCAGGGCGAGTTGATTGAACTGGTCGTCGGTGCAGTCATCCATTGCGATGAAAGCAAGCAGATCGGCGACCAGCGAAGCGGCCTTGTCCATGAAATTCCTTCGAGAGCGGGGACGTCATGCTCCGAAGGCTTGCTGACCATGCGAGAACGCACTGCCCTGAGGTCAGCTTGCAAGCTCTTCTTCCGCCGGTATGAACCGGGTCAAGTTCGCGGGTGTAGATCTCAGCACTGGCGTGCACCCCGGAGCGCGGCGCCATCTTACCCCAACGGCATCGCTGCACGGGGCCTGAGCCGCCGCATGAAAGTCGCGTCACTTGTAACCTGGGGTAATGCTCCATCACGGGGAAGAAGGCCATCCACAGCAGAAATCATGAAAACATTACCACCCAAATACAATTGGAACAAAATTGCAAGCTGCCCGACACGCACCTTGCCATGGCACCGACAATGACGCAGGCGCGTACTGCCTGAGCGAGCGTCACGCCGTAGCAAGAAGCGCTGTCGACAGAGCTTGCAGCCATCCAGGGCACCGAACGTCCACCCCAAGCCCCAGAGATATTCACATGCATTTTTCGCGCCTTTGTCATCTGGCTGGCTGGCCTGTGGCCGCCGCCGGACTGCTGCTGACAGCACAGTCCGCAACAGCCCAGCAAGCCGCCGCCCAGCCGGAACTGCCCCAGTTGTCCGAAGTCACCGTGCGCAGCACCTTGCAGGAGTCCGCGCTTGAGCAGACCCCGGCCTCCGTGACCGTGCTCGACGGCGAACGCATGCGCGAGCGCAATCTGCAGGTCAATCTCTCGGAGTCCCTGAGCACAGCTCCGGGCCTGCAGCTGCAGAACCGCCAGAACTATGCGCAAGACCTGCAGCTGTCGATTCGCGGCTTTGGAGCACGCTCCACCTTCGGCGTGCGCGGCATACAGATCTATGTGGACGGCATCCCATCCACCATGCCGGACGGCCAGGGCCAGACCAACAATATCGATATCGCCTCGCTGGAGCGCGTGGAAGTGCTGCGCGGCCCCTACTCCGCGCTCTACGGCAATGCCTCGGGCGGCGTGATCAATGCCTATACCGAACGCGGCGAGGGTGCGCCCTCGGTGGAAAGCAGCTTTGCGCTGGGCAGCGACGGCCAGAAGCGACTGGGCCTCAAGGCCAAGGGCGAAGCCAATGGGATTGGCTATGTGCTCAGCGCCAGCCGTTTTCTCACCGACGGCTACCGGTCCCAGAGCGCCGCAGACAAAAACCTGTTCAACGCCCGCATCGACGTCAAGCCCGACGAATACAGCCAGCTGACCCTGGTGGCCAACCATGTGGACATCGATGCCAAGGACCCGGGCGGCATCACGCCCAAGGACTGGGCGGCAGATCCGAAGGCTGTGGCGTCCAATCCCTTGCTCTACGACTCGCGCAAAAGCGTGAAGCAGACCCAGGCCGGCCTGACCTATGAGCGCGAGCTGGGCGCTGGCCAGGCTCTGCGTTTCATGGCCTATGCCGGCCAGCGCGAGATGATGCAGTTTCAGTCCACCCCCAAGGCATCTCAGACCGGCTACAGAGGCGGGGTGATCGGTCTCAAGCGCGACTATGGGGGCATCGATGCGCGCTGGAGCGGCAAATACGAGCTGGGCAGCGGCAGCCTGGGCCTGATTGCCGGCTTGGCCGCCAACACCGTCAGGGAAGACCGCCAGGGCTACAAGAACTTTGTGGGCAACCAGCTGGGCGTGGTCGGCGAGCTGGTGCGCGACGAGCGCAATACCCTCACCAGCATAGACCCCTATCTGCAAGCCTCCTGGGCCTTTGCACCGCGCTGGAAGCTCGATGCCGGCCTGCGCTGGAGCAATGTGCAGTTCCAGTCGCGCGACCATTTCCTGGCCGACAAAGACGATAGCGGCAATGCCGGATTTCATAAGCTCCTGCCGGTGGTTTCGCTGCAGCACGAGCTCAATCAGGACACCAATATCTATGCCTCTCTGGGTCGCGGCATGGAAACACCGACTTTCAACGAGATCTCGTACCGCCCCGATCTGGTGGGCGGTCTGAACTTCGGCCTCAAGCCTGCGGTATCAACCAGTGCCGAGCTGGGCATCAAGCAGCGCTTCAAAATGGCCGGTCTCTACGGCAACTGGTCTGCGGCGCTGTTCCAGACCAGCACCGACAATGAGATCGTGGTGGCCAGCAACGACAACGGTCGCACCTCGTATCAGAACGCCGGCAAGACCCGCCGCCGCGGCATGGAGCTGAGCGCCAGCACCTGGCTGATGCCCCAGCTGCGCCTGAACGGCGCGCTGACGCTGCTCGACGCTAGCCTGCGCAGCGGCTATTGCGACAGCAAGGGCCAGGACTGCATTCCCGCCGGCAACCGTATTGCCGGCACGGCCAGACATCTGGGCTACCTGGGGCTGGAATGGCTTCCCGCCACCGACTGGCGTGTGGGTCTGGACTGGCGTCATGTGGGCCGTATTGCCGCCGACGACAAAAACCAGGTCTATGCCCCCAGCTACAACGTGGCCAGCCTGAGCGTGGGCTACACCAAACGCCTGGGCGCCTGGAAGCTCAGTGCCTTTGCCCGCGTCGACAATCTGGCGGACAAGAACTATGTGGGCTCGGTCATCGTCAACGAAGGCAACGGACGCTATTACGAACCGGCCCCGGGACGTCAATGGATGGCCGGAACCAGCCTCAGTTACCAGTTCTAAACATGTCATCCGGCAAAGCCGGACAGCAGAAAGCGGGCCCAGTGCCCGCTTTTTCACGTCCGGACAGATCAAAAGCGATTTTTTCAGAAAAATTTTGGTGCTTGCAAACTGCCTGTCTAAGCCAGAAAACCGCCAATCCCGCACCGGTTTGACTGCCTGACGGCAGAGGTCCGCCACAGCTTGCGCTCATCAGCAGTGCAAGCCACGTCAAAACATCGCTATCCACGGCCAACCTCACGAATCTTCGCGCCAGCGCTCGTACAGTTTGAGCGGAGTTAGCCCCTGAAGCAGGCAAGAACAGCACACAGTAATTCTTTACTCTGCAACGCACTGTCATCCAGCGCGCAACTGTCACGAAATGCAGGGCAAATGGCAACAGGCGGCTGCCCCAATTAAAGAAATCATTTCTTATAGGAAATTCACATAAAAAGAGCTCAGATGGCGGTCTTTTGAAAGCAAATTCACAGCGCTAGAATCCGCCACCAACGCTGCCTCGTATGTTTGAAGTCGGGGCACGGTTTCAGATTCCTCCGTATGTCAGCCCTTTTCGTTTCTTGCCATCCCCATTCCAGCCCGGCACCTTGCAGCCCTGCCATTCCCGCAGCTGGAGCTGATGTATGAGTGATGGATTGCAAAGCCCCGCCCAACAAGGCGTGCAGTTGGTCGATATACGGCTGCAGCGCGGCCAGACCCAGGTGTTTGACGGACTGAACCTTCGCCTGACTGAAACGCGCATTGGCGTGATCGGCAACAACGGCGCGGGCAAGTCCAGCCTGTTTCGCCTGCTTTGTGGGCTCGAGCTGCCTCAGGCCGGACAAGTACTGGTGGATGGCATGCCCTTGCTGCAGGCCCGCCAGCACAAGCCCGGCCTGATCGGCCTGATGTTCCAGAATCCGGACGATCAAATCATCTTCCCCACCGTGGAGGAAGAACTGGCCCTGGGCCTTCGCCCCCAGGGCCTGAGCAAGCAGCAAGCCAGGGCCAGGGCGCGCGAGTTGCTGGCCGCACGCGGCCTGGCCCACTGGGCCGAGCGGGCCGTCAGCAGTCTGAGCCAGGGCCAGCGCCAGCAGGTGTGCTGGCTCTCGCTGCTGATTGCCGCGCCGCAACTGCTGCTGCTGGACGAGCCCTTCGCCAGCCTGGACCTGCCCGGTCAGGCCCGCCTGGCCCAGGATATTGCCACTGCACCGCAACAGGTGCTGGTCTCCACCCATGTGCTCGACCATGTGCGCGACTTTGAGCGCGTGATCTGGCTGGAGCAGGGTCGGCTGCGCGGCGACGGCCCGGGCCGCGACATCTGCAGTGCCTACGAGACTTCCGTGCGGGAGCAGCTGATGCAGAAGACCTCCCACGGAGACCTGCATGGGTAGTCTCTACAGCGAAGTTGCGACCTGGCTGCATCGCTGGCCGGCCGGCCTCAAGCTCTTGCTGCTGGCGGTTTTCGGTACGCTGCTGTTCCTGATCGCCAACCCCTGGGTACTGGCGGGCTGCGGCGTGGCTTGCCTGGCTCTCTGGATATCGCTGGGCCAGGCCACGCAGGTGGCGCGCCGGCTGATGCGCTCGGTTATCGTCGCGGCGCTGCTGGTGGCGGGTTTTCATGTCTTCATGGGCAACCCTGTGCTGGCAGCCGTCAGCAGTCTGCGGCTGATCTGCGCCTCGACCCTGGGCATTGCGCTAACCATCACCACCCGCCCCAGCGATCTGGTCGAGGTACTGGAATGGCTGCTGGCCCCGCTGGCCCGCCTGGGCATCCCCACCGAGCGCGTGGCCATGCAGCTTGCACTCATGCTGCGCTTTACCGAACATTTCTTTGTGCAATGGACAAAGCTGGACGAGGCATACCGCCTGCGCACCGGCAAAAGCGGCGGCCTGCGCCTGATTGCACCGCTGACGATTCATATGCTGCAGGCCACGCGCCGTGTAGCCGACGCCCTCTGGGCAAGACTGGGTTTCTAGGAGACCGTTGATGACTACCACTCCCTCTCACACCGTATCGCGCGGCGGCGCACGTTCCATGGCTCAGGTATCTCTGTTCGCCGCCCTGATGGCCGTGATGGGCCTGATTCCCAAGATCGACCTGCCGTTCGGCGTGCCCATCACCATCCAGTCGCTGGGCGTGATGCTGGCAGGCGTCATGCTCGGGCCCTGGCGCGGCCTGCAGTCCATGGCGCTGTTTCTCGCGGCCGTGGCCGTGGGCCTGCCCCTGCTGTCTGGCGGTCGTGGCGGCATCGGAGTCTTCATGGCACCGTCTGCCGGCTATCTGATCGGCTATATGCTGGCCGCCGGCATTGCTGGCGCCATCATGGCTGCCCTGCCGCAGAGCACGCCGCGTCGCACGGCGCTGAGCGCCTTCATCGCCTCCTTGATCGGCGGCCTGCTGTGCCTGCATGCCTTTGGCGTGCTGGGCCTGATGCTGATGGCCAAGATGAGCCTGAGTCAGGCCTTTGCCGTGACGCTGGCCTTTGTGCCCGGCGACTTCATCAAATGTGTTCTCTGCGCCATCATCGTCCACACCGTGGCGCGCGGAATGCCTGACTGGCGTTTTGGCGGTCGCCGGTGAACGCGCTGTCTGCCGCGGCACCGCTGCAGGGCTTCTGGCAGCTGGTTCATGGCCCGCTAGCCCATTGGGCGCGGCACCGGCCCGATATGGTGGCCCTGCAGAGCGAAGCCGGTTCCTGGACCTTTGGCGAGCTGCATGCCGAGGTCGAGCAGCGCTCGGCACGCCTAGTGGCGCAACGCGCACCGCAAATGCTGTTGCTGGATGCCGGCCGCTCCACGCTGGAGCGGCTGGTGGACTTTCTGGCCGTGATCCACAGCGGCCGCTGCGCGGCGGTCGCCGACCCCGACTGGCAACCGGCCGTGCGCCAGCGCATTGAAGGCTGGCTGCCCGAGCAGCCCTGCGAGCTGGAATCTGCCGCACCGACGGCGGCCTTCTATACCGGCTTTACCTCGGGCAGCACCGGCCTGCCCAAGGGCTTCAAGCGCCACCATCTGTCGTGGACGGAGAGCTTTCGCGTCGGGCTGCAGGATTTCGGCCCCGTCGTCGCCCAGCGCACGCTGGCACCGGGGCGCATCTCGCATTCGCTGTTTCTGTTCGGAGCCATGCAAGGCATCTGGTATGGCTGCGGCGCCGTCATGCAGGAGAAGTTCTCGGCCTCGCGCTGTCTTGCAACCCTGGCGCGCGGCGATACCCCCTGTCTTGTCGCCGTGCCCAGCCAGTTGCTGCTGATGCTGCAATGGGCGGAGCATAGACAGCTCGCACCGATTCCCGAAGTCGAGCTGATCACCATCAGCGGCGCGCGCTGGATGCGCGCCCACACACCAGCGCTGCGCGCCCTGTTCCCCAAGGCCCGCATCATCGAGTTCTACGGAGCCTCCGAGGCCAGTTTTGTCGCCTGGATGGATGCCGACGAAGCCAGCGGCCCGCAGGCCGTGGGCAGGCCATTCAGCAATGTAAAGCTATCCATTCGCCCCACCGGCAGCGATGCCGCAGAAAATGCGCTGGCCGAGCATGGCACCAGCCATGCCAGCGACGGCCTGATCTATATCCGCAGCCCCATGCTGTTCATGGACTATGTGGGCGACGCCCATGACGCCACGGCCGTGCTGCGCGACGGCGACTGGCTGTCCGTGCGCGACATGGGCCATATCGACGAACGCGGCATGCTGTGCCTGGCAGGCCGCCAGAGCCGCATGATCGTCACCCAGGGCAAGAACCTGTTTCCCGAGGAAGTGGAGAACCTGCTGGCCAGCCACCCCGCGATTGCCCAGGTCTCGCTGCACGGCCAGGCCGATGCGCTGCGCGGCCTGCAGGTACACGCGGTGCTGCAATGGAGGCCGCAGACCGAGGTGCCTTCGGCCCTGGAGCTGAACCAGTGGCTGCGCGAGCGCACCGAAGCCTTCAAGGTGCCGCGCCAGTGGTGGATCTGCGAGCATTGGCCGCAGACAGCCAGCGGCAAGACCGATCACGGCCAGCTGGCCCAGGCCCTGCGCGCCCGGATGACAGCGCCGACCGATGCCGGCATATCCCCTGCCCAGCTCCCCGCATTGCAGCCGTGGCAGAGTTGAGGCCCATGCCAAGCAAGACCCCCATCATTGCCTGGGCCCGCAGCCCGGTGGCTCCGATCGGCTCGGCCCTGGCTCGGCTCAGTCCCCATGAGCTGGGCCGGCCGCTGCTGCTGTCACTGCTGCAGCAAAGCGGCTTGCCGGCCCATGCCGTGGATGCGGTCGTCATCGGCAACGCCCTGGGCGCTGGCGGCAACCCGGCACGCATGCTGGCACTGGCCGCAGGCCTGCCAGACGGCTGCGCCGCGCACACCATCGATACCCAGTGCTGCTCCGGCCTGGATGCGGTGGCCATGGCCGTGGGTCTGCTGCAATCGGGTCAGGCCGAGGTGGTGATTGCCGGTGGCGTCGAGGCCTGGAGCCGCGCCCCCCTTCGCCAGACCCGCCCGCTGCTCCCCGACGAGCAACCCCAGGGCTACGAGCGCCCGCCATTTGCCCCCGATCCCGAGCGCGACCCCGATATGTTGCAATCAGCGGCCGACTATGCGCTCGCGCATGGCTTCAGCCGCAGCCAGCAGGAGCAGTATGCGCTGCTCAGCCACAGCCGGGCCCTGGCCACCCAGGCGCAACTCGCCCCGGAAATCGTGCCTGTGGCAGGGCTTGGGACCGACACCTATCCGCGTGCCCTCCAGCCCGCTCGTGCCGCGCGCATGCCGGTGGTGGCCCAGGGCTGCAGCCAAGCCGCCAGTCCCGGCGATATCGCCGCCCATGCGCTCAGTGCGCTGACCATCTCGGCCAAGGCCGATGGCGCGGCCCTGCTTTTGCTGGCCACGCCCGAGGCCTGCGCCCGCTGGAATCTGCAACCCCGCGCACAATGGCTGGCCAGCGCCAGCGTGGGCGCCGCGCCGGAAACACCGCTGCTGGCCGCCATTGCGGCAGCGCAGATGGCGCTGGCCCGAGGCAGCCAGGCGCTGGCCGGGCCGCACAGGCCGCAGTTGCTGGCGCGGGAGCTGTCGGCCATCGAACTGCACGACGCCTTTGCCGTGCAAGGCCTGGCCTTTTGCGCCGCCATGGGCCTGGCCCCCGAGCAGATCAACAGCGCAGGCGGCGGCCTGGCGCGCGGCCACCCGATAGGCGCGTCAGGCGCGATCGCGCTGGTTCGCTGCCTGGCACAGCTTGAGCATCAGGCCCAGTCATCGACACCCGAGGCCGCACTCGGCCTGGCGGCCATTGCCGGAGCCGGCGGCATCGGCGCAGCAACCCTGGTGCAATGGCTGCAAGCCGCTCCCTGAATTCATTTTTGATAGCTATCAACACATGTCCAGCAACGGTTCAGTCGCAAAAAAATCTGAAGGCTTCGACTTGCCTGCAGGCATGGCACTGATGCAGCAGCGCCGCTCCATACGTGCTTTCCTGCCCGATGTCGTGCCTGATGCCCTGCTGCAGCAGTTGCTGCTGACGGCGCGCCAGGCGCCCAGCGGCGGTAATCTGCAGCCGGGCCAGCTGATCGCAGTGCGCGGCAAGCTGCGCGAGCAGCTGACTGCCGCCCTGCTGCAAGACGTTGAAAGCCAGGTGCCCGAATGCGAGGATTACGCCTACTTTCCGCGCCCCATGCCCATGCAGCTGCGCAAGCGTCAGGTGGCTTCGGCCCAGGCGCTTTACGGCGCCCTGGGCGTGGCGCGCGACGACCGCGCCGGGCGCGAAGCGCAGTTTGCGCGCAACTACCGCTTCTTCGATGCGCCCGTAGCGCTGGTCGTCACCATCGACGCCCATTACGGTCCCGGCGGCTATATGGATCTGGGCATGACGCTCTACGGCCTGCAACTGGCGGCCGCCGCCATGGGCCTGGGCAGTTGCGCCATCGGTGCCCTGGCCTCCTACCCTGCCACCGTGCGCCGCGTGCTGGGCCTGACCGAGAGCAAGCACATCGTCTGCGGCCTGGCCCTGGGATGGCCCGACGAGACCGCTCCCGTCAACCAGACCCAGACCACGCGTGCACCGCTGGCTGAATGGTTTCAGGTCATGGAATAAGCAAAAAACAATAGCTGCCAGCGCCAGTGATTAAATGGTTTTCCATAGAAAGAAGCGAAAATCAATGTGCAGCCAGCGCAGGCAGCTATCAACAAGAGAGCAAAAAAGCGCTGCAGGTGCAGCGCTTAGTTCAATGCCCTCAGTCAGGCATGCCCCATCAAAGAGACAGCCAGCAAGCGCCGCCGCGCAGCAATGCTGTCGTCCCCCTCAGGGGGAAGCCGCAAAACGGCTCAGGGGGAGCTTCTAGAACGCCGGGAAGACCGAGCCCTTGAATTCCTTGTCGATGAACTGGCGCACCTCATCGGAGTGATAGGACTTGATCAGCTGGGCGACCCAGGGCTGATTCTTGTCGGCATCGCGCACCACCATGATGTTCACATAGGGGTTCTTGGCCGACTCCAGCGCAATCGCATCCTTCTTGGGGTTCAGACCAGCCGAGATCGCGAAGTTGGTGTTGACGGTGGAGGCATCCAGATCGTCCAGCGAACGTGGCAGCTGGGCCGCATCCAGCTCGACGAACTTGAGCTTCTTGGGGTTGGACACCACATCCAAGGGCGTCGCCTTCAGGCCAGCACCCTCCTTGAGCTTAATCAGACCCTGGGTCTGCAGCAGCAGCAGCGCGCGGCCGCCATTGGTGGGGTCGTTGGGGAGGCCGAACTTGGCGCCGGTGGGGAGCTCGGACAAAGCCTTGATCTTCTTGGAGTAGATGCCGATAGGGAAATTCACCGTGTCGGCCACCCAGCTGATTTTGTATCCACGATCCTTGAGCTGAGCATCCAGATAGGGGCGGTGCTGGTAGCTGTTGGCATCCAGGTCGCCTGCGGCCAGCGCCGCATTGGGCTGGACATAGTCGCCGAACTCGATGACCTTGAGGTTCAAGCCATTCTTGGCTGCAACCTTTTTGACCACTTCCATGATCTGCGCGTGAGGGCCGGCGGTCACGCCGATCTTGATGGTCTTGTCCTGGGCCTGGGCTGCAAAACCCAAGGTGGCCGCAGCAGCCACGGCCAATGTGGTGCGCAAAAGCGAGCGCTTGTTCAACATGCAGATTCCTTATGCGGAAGATTGAGAGTGGCTAAGACTGTAGCGTCAGTTTCATGTGCCGGAGCGCTGTTTCTTAGACAGATTGCTCAGATGCAAACTACAGATTGGCAATGCAAGCCTTCACGGGTTGGAATGCGGCAACCCAAGCGCCCACAAAAAAGCCCGCTCCTTCACGGTGGCGGGCTTGTCTGCATGCGCAGGCTGTCAAAGATCGGACATCGTGGGTGCTGCCAGCACCTGCTGGGCCACTACGTCAAGCACAGCATGGGACTCATCCTGCCTGTCGATCCAGACCTTGGGCGTGAAGCTGCCGCGCAAGGCAATCGCATCGCCTTCGGAGAGACTGCGCAGCACGGCGCAGGGTGCGTTGTCGAAAGCGACGATATTCACTGGAATCGAGGAGCCGTCGCCTGCATTGGCTCGCATGCGGGCCACCATATAGGGGCGGCGGTTGCGGTCTACGCGACTCTCGGGGATGCCGGTCAGTCGGCCGGTAATCAAACCATCCATCATTTGCTGTTATCTACCCAGAAAAAATCATGGCCGCCCTTGAGCAAGAGCGGCCTTTCAAAAAATCTTGAACCTGCATTTTAGGGCGGCGCCTGTTTCCAGGCAGCGCCCCTTTTCTTAATTTTTTGTAATGTACGGCACGGCTCAGCGATGGCTCAGACGGCGCACGGCCCAGTCGCCCAGGCTTTGAATGGCTTGCACAAAGAAGATCAGGATGATCACCACGACCAGCATCACGTCGGGCAAGAAGCGCTGGTAGCCGTAGCGAATACCCAGGTCGCCCAGGCCACCACCGCCGATGGCGCCCGCCATGGCCGAGTAGCCAGTCAGGCTGACGAAGCTGATGGTCAGACCCGCGACGATGCCAGGCAGCGCCTCGGGCAGCAACACCTTCCATACGATCTGGCCGGTGGTCGCGCCCATGGACTGGGCCGCCTCGATCAGGCCGCCATCGACCTCGCGCAAGGCAGTCTCCACCAGACGGGCCACAAACGGCGCCGCCGCAATCGTCAACGGCACCACGGCCGCCCAGGTGCCGATGGAGGAGCCCGTGATCAAACGCGTCAGCGGAATGATGGCCACCAGCAAGATGATGAAGGGGGTGGAGCGCAGCGCATTCACGATCCAGCCGACAACCTTGTTGGCCGGGCCGTTCTGCAAAATGCCGCCATGGTCGGTCAGGCGCAGGAAAACGCCCAGCGGAATACCGATCAGGCCGCCGATCAGGCCCGAGATGCCGACCATGATCAGCGTCTCCCAGAAGGAATCCAGCAGCAGCTGGAGCATCATTTCGGAAAAATTCTCAAACATCGCTCTCAATCCTTGCTGGACACGATCTGCACTTGCACACCGCTGGCACGCAGGTGCTCCACGGCCGCGTCAATCTTGGCGGCCTCGCCGCTGGCGTACACCGCCAGCGAACCAAAGGTCTGCTCCTGGATCTCGTCGATCTGGCCGTGCAGAATCGACAGATCCAGACCCAGCTCGCGAATCAGGTGCGAGAGAATCGGCTGATAGGCGCTCTCGCCTGCATAGGACAGGCGCAGCAGCTGGCCTTGCTGACCGGGCTGCAACTGGGCGGCCAGCTGGTTCACGCGCTTCATCACCGACTCAGGCAGTTGCTGGGGCACGATTTCGTCGATCAGGCTCTTGGTGATCGTCTTCTGAGGGCGGGTGAAGACATCGATCACGGGCCCCAGCTCGGCGATCTCGCCACCGTCGATCACGGCCACGCGGTCGGCGATCTGCTTGATCACCAGCATCTGGTGGGTGATCAGCACCACGGTCACGCCCAGCTCGCGGTTGACCTTGCGCAGCAGATCCAGAATCGAGCGCGTGGTTTCGGGGTCCAGTGCCGAAGTGGCTTCGTCGCTGAGCAGCACCTTGGGATTGCTGGCCAGCGCCCGGGCAATGCCCACGCGCTGTTTCTGGCCACCGGAAATCTGGGCCGGATAGCGGTCGGCCAGATGATCCAGGCCCACCAGCTCCAGCAGCGGCGTCACGCGCTGGTAAATCTCGTCCTTGGAAATACCGGCCAGCTCCAGCGGCAGCGCCACGTTGTCATACACGGTGCGGGACGACAGCAGATTGAAGTGCTGGAACACCATGCCGATGTCGCGGCGCGCGGCGCGCAGCTCGCCGTCGGACAGCTGCATGAGATCGCGTCCGTTGACGATGACCTTGCCTTCCGTGGGGCGGTTGAGCAGATTCAGGCAACGCACCAGCGAGCTTTTGCCCGCGCCGGAGCGGCCGATGATGCCGAACACCTCGCCCGAGGCGATTTCCAGATTGATGCCACGCAAGGCGTGCACCGGGCCCTTGGGGCCTTGGTATGTCAGGGATAAATCCCGAATTTCTATCATGAAGAATATCGCGAATCACGCATGAATAATGCGTTTGACGCTATAAAAAGTGATTGATCCCATCCCAGCTGCAGCGCTGCCGGGCAGCGGGCAATGCAGGCCCTCGTTCTGGTAGATGCCGGCAGATCAGGCCAGCCTACTTTTAGTAGTAACCCTCAATAATGCCTGAGTCTAGGCAAACCTGAGAGCAACTGGGACAAGTGAATTCACTTATGGCGCCGCCAGCACGCCATCCAACGCAGGCCTTGCCCGGGCCTGCCCCCACTGGCGGCATGGCACTGCAAGCCTTAGCATGCTTGCATCTGCCCCAGGTTTTCTCTGCCGCCCTATGCAGCCGCCTCCCCTGCCCATCCGTGTTGAATGCCCACCCGGCGCCTGCGACTGCCGGCGCGAGCAGTTGCTGAGCACGCCGGACGCGGATCTGCGCATTCTGCAGCTCACGCGCGAGGAAGAGAAAAAGCTGCTGCAGCGCCTGGAGAGCATCAGCAGCCTGGTCGATCTCGAGCATATGCAGCAGCGCATTCACGCGCTCCTGGGTCTGGAGATACGCATCACCCCCGGCAACAACGAGGTGCGCACCATGCGCGGCATCCAGATCGACCTCGGCGACCTGCCAGGTCTATGCCGCAAAACGCGTCAGAGCATTCCCGCCGCGATCCGCAAGGGGCTGGAGCGCAAGCCCGAGATTGCCTGGGCCCTGCTGGATGCGCATGACCTGTTTGGCATGTCCGGCAGCTGATTCCAGCGCCGGCCAGGCCTGACAACAAAGCAGACACTTCGCCACCTGGGTCTTCAGACAACGCTAGTCCTTGCGGCCTACGTCGCCCGGCCCATGGGGGCCTTTCGCCTTCAAAAGCAACACGCCCGATATCCCTCGAGCGCATTTTCATCTTGGTTTTCCCGAGGTCGGATGCCGCAGGTTTTCCCTTACCCGAGCGAGTCAACCCAGGGCTGGAGCGGCAGCCTGTCTCTGAGGTGACTTCGCTAGGCCTTAGGGGCTAGTCCAAACGAGCGATGGTGAGCCGCAAGGCTCGCTTGAACATTGAATTCATCGACAGGCGCCAAGTCAGCGACTAGCTGACCTGGACTAGACCTTGGCCCGATTCGCGGGCAGATCGATAGTGCAAATGCTGCACACATACATCTTTGAGGATTCGTGATGGAAAGCAATGTGAGCTACCGCGCCCTGATCGCGCTGGCCGTGACCAGTGTCATGGCTGGAGCAGCCGCCGCCAAAGGCAGCCCCGAAGAAATCGAAAAGCTGGGCAAGTCCTTGACCTGTATCGGTGCCGAAAAAGCCGGCACCGCCAGCGGCGTGCCCGAATACACGGGCAAATGGCTGGGAACGCCGCCGGGAATTCAGTACACCCCGCATACGGGCCAGCACCCGGTGGACCCCTATGCCAGTGAAAAGCCTCTGTTCTCCATCACAGCCGAGAATGTCGCCAAGTACGCCGCCAATCTGACCGAAGGCCAGAAGGCCATGTTTGCGCGCTACCCCAAGACTTTCAGCATTCCCGTCTATCCGGGTCACCGCGACTTCCGCTATCCGGACTTTGCCTGTGCCTCGGCCAAAGCCAATGCGCAGAACGCCGTGATCAGCGCCGACGGAATGGGTGCCGACAACGCGGTCAAAGGGGCAATACCCTTTCCCTTCCCCAAGACCGGCATGGAACTGGCCTTCAACAACCTGTTTCCGCTGCGCTCGTTCACCGAACACACGCTGCGCGACAACGCCTACGTGATGCAGGATGGCTCCACCGTCTTTGGCCGCGCCGACAACCGCAGCATGAGCTTGCTGAACTCCCCCGAGCAGGCAGGCAAGCCGCTGGAAGGCACCATGGCCCAGGGCATGAATGCGGTCAAGCTGCCCGAGCGCGAAAAAGGCGGGGTCAGCGTCAGCCGGGAGCCTGTCAACTTCGGCAAGGACAAGCGCCTGGGCTGGAGCTATGACCCGGGCACACGCCGGGTGCGCCAGATTCCCGAGTACGGTTTTGACCAGCCCATGGGGGGCGGCGTGGGCGCCAAGATGACGATTGATTCCGACCGTCTCTTCAATGGTTCGCCCGAGCGCTACAACTGGAAGAATCTGGGCAAGAAGGAAATCTACATTCCCGCCAACGCGTACAAGATTCACGCCAATACCGTGAAGTACGCCGACCTGCTCAAGCCCGGCCATGCCAACCCCGACTACATGCGCTACGAACTGCGCCGCGTCTGGGTGCTGGAAGCCACGCTCAAGGAAGGTTATCGCCATCTCTACGGCAAGCGCGTGCTTTTCCTTGACGAAGACACCGGCCACGCCGTGATGAGCGACTTCTACGATGCACGCGGCAATCTGTGGCAGCAAGGCCTCATCAATTACTACTACGCGTTCGACTCCAACGCCTGGCATGCAGGCACGGCCTTCTACCACGACCTGATCGGCGGTGGCTATGTGGCCTACAACCTGTTCCAGGAACGCCCCAAGGGTCCCGTGCTCAACAAGGGAGACATGAACCCCTCCATGTTCACCCCTGAAGCCACGCGCAACGCCGGCACCTGAGCGACTGCCACCTCCATGAGCCGCTGACACACGCTGCATGCGGTGCTCGCGGCAAAAAGGCCTGGGCCGGGATGAAGAAAGCACCGGCCCCGGTCATCACCACCACCACACCATTTCAATCACATGTCAAAGTTGAACCGCGCCGGGCTGCGCGCCATGGCGGCTGCTGCATTGTGCCTTTGCCTGGGCATGGCCCATGCCCAGACGCCCGCTGCCACCGAAGACCAGGCTCTGGACAGCCTGATCCGCGAGGCCATGCTCTATGCCTACCCCTATCAGGAATTCATGAAAATGCGGCATGAAGCCCTGGAGGTCAAGGACTCTGCCACCGCCACCACGCTCAACCACTTCCGCCACTCACGCCACCTGGCCACGCCCAAGGACCGCTGGGCCAACGGCCCGATTCGCGACACCTTCTACTCCACCGCCTGGCTGGATCTCGAAAAGTCTCCCCTGGTGCTGTCCCTGCCCGAAACGCATGGCCGCTACTACGTGATCGCCATGATCGGCGCAGACCTCAACACCTTCTCCTACGTCGGCCGGCGCATTGGCGGCACCAAGGCACGCAAGGTGGCCCTGGTCGGCCCGCGCTGGAGCGGCAAGATTCCGCAGGTCGACCAGATCGTGCGCGCGCCTACGCGTGATGTCTATCTGAATCTGCGCGTACTGGTCACCGGTGAAGATGACCTCAAGAGCGCCCATGCAGTACAGGATGGGTTTCGCATGGAGCCTGTGCTCAGAGCCGACGCCGACAGTCCGCAACTCAAGCCGCAAGCCCAGGACTGGAGTCGCTTTGTCGATGTGAGCAACGAGGCCCTGGCACGCAACCCTCCGCCCGGTACGGAACAAGCACTGCTGCAGCGCTTTGCCAGCGTGGGCATCTGCGGCAAGGCCTGCAGCTGGGACAAGCTGCCCGAGGCCGTGCAGCAGCGCTGGCTGAGCCTGGCACCCGAGATCGAGAAGAACGAACTCAAGAATCGCCTGAATGCCGACCGCAAGACGGCTGACCCCAGGCGCAGAAACGGCTGGACCCCTTATCGCCTGCCTGACGGCTTTGGCAGCAACTACGCCATGCGTGCCCAGTCGGCTGCCATGTCGGGCGGCATCCTGGGCCTGGAGGCCGCAGAGGCCACCTATTTCGCGGCCAGTGTGGACGGCAACAATCAGGCGCTCGGCAAGGGACAGGCTTACCGCCTGCATCTGCCCCAAGGCCGTCTGCCCGCAGATGCCTTCTGGTCCATCTCTCTTTATGAATTCGTGACCGGAGGCCAGTACATGGTGGACAACCCCATCAACCGCTACTCCATTGGCGACCGCACCAGGGGCATGAAGTTCAACGCCGACGGCAGCCTGGACATCTGGTTGCAGCCCACGGACCCGGGCCCAGAAAAGCGCGCCAACTGGCTGCCCACGCCCGAGAAGAACCTGTTCTATCTGATGGCCCGCGCCTACCAGCCCTGGCCCGAGGTGCTGGATCCTTCGTGGATTCTGGAGCCCGTGCAACGGATCAACGCCCAATGAATGCAGCAATGTCCAACATGAAGAAAATATTTCGGCTCTCGCGATACGCCTTTGCCACGGCCCTGGCACTGAGCCAGTTCGGTACGGGCACGGCCAACGCCCACGATCAGGATGACCGCGGGGGCTCGGGAGCGAAAAGCCCCGCTGTGCTTGCCGCCCGCGCCCAGGTGTTCAAGGCCAATCCGCAGATGGTCAGGTCCATCATGGAAGGCGGTGGCTTTGGCACCGAGCTGTCGTATGCAGTGGCCAACAGCATGTACAGCCGAACCGACCAGAACGCCATCGCAGAGGCCCGAGCCAGACTCAGGGTAGAGGCCGTGGCTCCGCGTACCTGGCTGCTGCGCTTTCCCATCGTCAATGTGGTGGTCTTCGAGACCGATGAAGGCCTGGTTCTGGTCGATAGCGGCTACGCCCCGGCAGGCCCGGCCTTGGCCGAGACGCTGAAGAAGCTCAGCCACAAGCCGCTGCACACCGTCATCCTCACGCACTTTCATGCCGACCACGCCTTTGGCGCCTGGGCATTGATGGACCAGAAGCCGCGTGTAGTGACCGAGCAGCGCTTCATCGCCCAGATGGAGCTGGACATGCGCAGCAACGGTCTGATCGCGCGCAACAACCAGCAAAGCGTGGCCGATGTGCCGCGCACCTGGGCCGATGCAGTGCGCCCCACAGAGACCTTCCAGGACAAGACCACGCTCACCATAGGCGGCGAAGACTTTGTGCTGACCCATGCGCGCGGCGAAACCGAAGACCAGATCTGGGTCGCAGTGCCCGGCCGCAAGATCGTGGCCAGCGCGGATTACTTCCAGGGCTTTTTGCCCAATGCAGGCAACGGCAAGCGCCGCCAGCGCTACCCCGAGGAGTGGGCCCAGGCCCTGCGCGACATGGCTGCACTCAAACCCGAGCTGCTGCTGCCTGCGCATGGCCCGGCCATCACCAAGCCCGGGGAAATTCAGGACCGACTGCCCGCCCAGGCCCAGATGCTGGACAGCATCTCCAGGCAAGTGGTGGCTGGCCTCAACAGCGGCGAGCGCCGTGATCTGGTGATTGACAAAATCACACTGCCGCCGGAGCTGGCCCGGCGAAGCGATGCACGCGAGCTCTATGTCTCGGCCAAGGATATCGGCCGCATGGTGGTCAGCGAGTACAGCGGCTGGTGGGACGATATTCCATCGCACTGGCGCCCGGCGCCCCTGGCCAATGAGGCCAAAGAAATCGTGCAGCTAGCCGGCGGTGCCAGGCCGGTGATTCAGCGTGCAGTGGCGCTGGCAGACAGCAATCCGGAGCTGGCCTCTCATCTGGCCGACTGGGCCTGGTATGCAGACAGCGATGACCCCGAGGTGGCTCAAGGCGCACTGAAGGTCTATTCCGCACGTGTTGCCAAGCCTCTGCCCACGCAGGAAGTGCTGGTCTATGCCGAGCACATGGTGCGCCTGCAGCTCAAGCTCAATGAGCTGAACAGCACGCGCGCGGCCAGCGCCAGTCAGAGCAGCACAGCGCATTAATCACTGCTGTAGACCCTGCGGAAGCTGCCCATTCCTGGCAAAGGCATTGATGGGCAGCTGGATATAGATACGGCCATCATCCTGTGCAGGCGGCAGCTTGCCCGCCCGCACATTGACCTGGACCGAGGGCAGAATCAGCGTGGGCATCTCCAGCGTGGCGTCGCGTGCGGTGCGCATCTGCACGAACTCCGCCTCGCTGACGCCATCATGCACATGGATATTGCCGATGCGCTGGGCCTGCACCGTGGTCTGCCATTGCGGCTCTCGCCCAGCCGGCGGGTAGTCGTGACAGACCCAAATGCGGGTCTGCCCAGGTAGCTCCAGGATGCGCCGAATCGAACGATAGAGCGTCGCCGCATCGCCGCCGGGAAAGTCGGTGCGTGCCGTGCCCACATCGGGCATGAACAGGGTATCGCCCACAAACACGGCATCTTCCACACGATAGGCCATATCGGCCGGAGTATGGCCGGGCACATGCACGGCCAGCAACTCCAGCTGACCCAGCGGCAGACGTTCACCATCCTGCACCAGATGGTCGAACTGGCTGCCGTCGGGCAAGAAGCTGCGCTCGAAGTGATAGATCTTGCGAAACACGGCCTGCACATCACGGATATGGGCACCGATCGCCACCTTGCCACCCAGATGGTGACGAATATGCTGGGCCGCGGAAAGATGATCCGCATGGGCGTGAGTTTCCAGAATCCACTGCAGCTGCCAGCCATTGCCTCGCACATAGTCAATCAGCTTGTCCGCGGAGCGGCTGCTCAGGGTGCCGGATTTGGGCTCGAAATCCAGCACCGGGTCAATCACTGCGGCCTGACCACTGATCGTATCGGCCAGAACATAGCTCACGGTACCGGTCGCTGCATCAAAAAACGGCTCGATATGCATCACATTGGCTGACATGGCGACTCCTAAAACGATGTACCCGAAACACCGAAGCACATCAATCAATTTACTTTTTTATATAATATATGAAAATATTTTGAAAAACGGAACAGTGAACTCATCAACCTTTGACGAAGCACAGGCCGCGCTGGATTTGCCTGCCATGCGAACCCATGCAGGCGAAGCTGTGGCCATGCTCAAGCTGCTGGGCAACGAAGACCGACTGCTGCTGCTGTGTCAGCTCTCCCTGCAAGAGCGCACCGTGGGCGAGTTGGAGCGACTGACAGGCGTGTCCCAGCCTACCTTGTCCCAGCAATTGGGCATTTTGCGGCGTGAGGGTCTGGTCACCACCCGCCGCGAAGGCAAATTCATCTGGTATCAGCTGGCCGATGCCCGCGCCCTGCAGCTGATGCAAACCTTGTATCAATTGTTCTGCCAACCAGGAGAGACAGCATGAATATCTTATGGAGTGAATTCACGCCCTGGACATCTCTGGTCGGCGGCCTGCTGATCGGTCTGTCTGCGGCCCTGCTCATTGCCTTGCTGGGTCGCGTGGCCGGCATCAGCGGCATTGCCGGTGCATTGCTGCAGTTGCCGACCTGGTCCTCTGTCAAACAGTGGAGCTGGCGCCTGGCATTCATATTGGGCATGGTTGCCGCGCCGTTGATCTGGTCGCTGTTTGCCCCGCTGCCAGCGATGCAGCTACCTTCCAGCCCGGCAATCATCATCGCCGCCGGGCTGCTGGTGGGCTTCGGCACGCGCATGAGTTCAGGCTGCACCAGCGGCCACGGCGTGTGCGGTCTGTCACGCCTGTCGCTGCGCTCTCTGGCCGCTACGGCGACCTTTATCGCCACGGGCGCCATCACCGTGTTCGTGATGCGCCATGTCATTGCTTGAGTCAGCAAGGAGAACATCGTGATCATCAATATTGCAGCCTTGCTCTGCGGACTGGTGTTTGGCCTGGGTCTGATTCTTTCGGGCATGGGCAACCCCGCCAAGGTGCAGAACTTTCTGGATTTTTTCGGCCGATGGGATCCTTCGCTGGGCTTCGTCATGGGCGGAGCCATCGCCGTAGGCCTAATTGCGTTCACCTGGGCCAAGCGCCGCAAGACCGCCTTGTTGGGCGGGCCCATGCAACTGCCCACCAGCACCGTCATTGATCGCAAGCTGCTGACAGGCTCAGCCCTGTTTGGCATAGGCTGGGGACTGGCAGGTTTTTGCCCCGGCCCGGCGCTGATGAATCTGGCGACCCTTGCACCGCAAGTCTGGCTGTTTGTCGCCGCCATGCTGGCCGGCATGTGGGCGCAGCATCTGTGGGCTGCAAAGAAAAGCTGAGACCTGCCGGTGATTCGCTCAGGAGTCATCCACAAACCGACGTGCCTGGGCCGTGCAGGCTGCCTGCGTCACTTGCCCATCGCTTTGCAGGCACGCAATTGCAGACATCGGCCTTGACCAGCTGAAGTGACTCCAGC
Organism: Comamonas thiooxydans; assembly: GCF_002157685.2. Classification (NCBI taxonomy): domain Bacteria; kingdom Pseudomonadati; phylum Pseudomonadota; class Betaproteobacteria; order Burkholderiales; family Comamonadaceae; genus Comamonas; species Comamonas thiooxydans. Next base: position 2,364,775 of record NZ_AP026738.1, on the reverse strand, counting down.
AAAGGCATATCGCGTCATGCCATCCGCTCTGCCTCACTCCTTCGGCATCAGCGCCTGCGCAAAATGTCTGGCCGGAGCAGGCAGGTCGGCAAAGCTATTGGCATACAGCTTGAGGCTGCGCTCTGCCCAGGCATCGGTCAGCGGCACCGCATGCAGAGCACGAGCCTCGCCCAGTCTCTGGTACGCGCCTTCGGGCATGACGCCTACACCCAGCCCGCATTCGATCATTCGGCACATGGCACTCAGGCTGTCGACCTCGATGCGCTGGCGCAGCATACGTCGGCCGGCGCGGGCTTCCTGATTGAGCACCTCCTGAACGATGCTGCTGTCGCGCAAACCGATCTGTGCGTAGTCCAGTGCCTCTTCATAGGCCAGTTCCTGATGATGGGCCAGAGCGTGGTCATTGGGCATGATCAGTACCATGCGTTCATGCCGGTACGGCATGGACTCTAGGCCCTCGACTTCGTCGCTTGGACTGCAGACCCCCAGATCAGCCATGTGATCGCGCACGGCACGCGCCACCGAGCGACTGGTTGCCTGGCGCAGATCGATGCGGATATCGGGATGATGCTTCACGAAGATCGCAATATCCTCAGGCAAGAACTGCTCCACGGCGGAGGCATTGGCACTGAGGCGCACCAGCCCGCGTACGCCCCGCGCATATTCACCAAGGTCGTCACGCAGGTGTTCGACACCCAGAAGAATCGTGCGCGCATGCGCGAGCAGCAACTCTCCGGCAGGGGTCGGGCGCACCCCGCGGGCATGGCGCAGCAGCAAGGGAGTACGGGCCAGGGATTCCAGTTCGGCAACACGCTTGCTGACCGCCGAGGCGACCATGCCGCCCTGCTCGGCCGCCCGCGCAATACTGCCGTGTTCGCAGATCAGCACGAACAGATCCAGCGATGACAGGTCTATCTGGCGCAAAAAACTACGCGGCGAAGTGAAGTCGGACATGGGGCGATGACAAGCAGGCGCTCGGGAGCGCAGCCAGGGATTTCAGACAGGACGCAGCGGTCAACACCCAGATGCGCAGCTCAAGCCATCACGTTTTGGAACGGCTCGAGGAATTTTAGCCACTTCTTGCCGCAAGCCTGCCTACTTAACATGCCCACTTTGCCAACACACACGCTCATGCTTCTATCCGCTTCCGACGCGCCACGCGTTGCCCAGGCCCTGGTCGGCCTCGGCGCTGTACGCATTGCTTCGCATCAACCGTTCATCTACACCTCGGGCTGGGCCAGCCCGGTCTATGTGGATGCCCAGGTCCTGATGTCCGATGTCGCTCTGCGCAGCGAAATCATGGACATTGCAGCTCGCCGCATGCGACCACTGATTGCCGCCAGCGGCATCAATGCCATCGTGGGAACCGAAAGCTCGGGCATTGCCTTTGCGGCATGGCTGGCCGAGCGACTGGAGCTGCCCATGCTCTATCTGCGCAAGCGTCCTGTCGGCTGGGACATCACCGCCCAGCTCGAAGGCCGCCTGCCTGCCGATGCCAAGGTCCTGCTGGTGGATGACGTCACCACCGACGGCCGCTCCAAGGCCGGGACGGTTGCCGCCCTGCGCCGCGCCGGTCCCGTGGTCGAGGACGTGCTGGTTCTGCTCGACTATGCGCTCTATGCCCCCCAGGCAGGCACCCTGGCCGATCACGCCTTGTCCCTGCATGCTCTAGCGACATGGAATCAGCTGCATGAAGCGCTGCTTGCGAGCGGACAGCTCAGTGCAGAGCAAAAGGCCACGCTGGCGGACTTCTCGGCCTCGCCTGTGGACTGGTCCATTCGACATGGAGGTAGCGGAGCATGATGGCCTGCAACACCATGACGGATACCAGCGCACTGGCGCAAGCCCTGCTCTCGGAAATTCGCGATGCCACCCGCGACGGCCTTGGCGTCACCCGCGAAAGCTACGGCGCAGGCGAGACGGCCGCGCTGCGCATACTTGAGAAGCGGGCCGCAGATCTGGGCCTGAACCATGAATGGGATCGAGCCGGCAACCTGTGGCTGAGCCTGCCAGAGGAAAACCGGACGGAACCCTACATCGTGGTTGGCTCGCACGCCGATTCCGTGCCGCAGGGCGGCAACTTCGACGGACTGGCAGGCATTGTCGCCGGCATGCTGATGCTGCTTCAGCTGCGCGGCCGCCACGAACAGGCTCCGCCACTGCGCGTTCTGGCCCTGCGCGGCGAGGAAAGCGCCTGGTACGGAAAGGCCTACCTCGGCTCTCTGTCCCTGCTGGGCAAGCTGCCCGCCGCCACATTGAAACGCCCTCACCGCGATGGCGCAGGCGTGCTGAGCGAAGCCATGTCGCGCTGTGGCGCCGATATCGACGCCATTCAACGCGCCGAGCCGCTGCTGGATCTCGCGAATGTATCTGCCTATCTGGAGCTGCATATCGAGCAGGGTCCGGTCATGGTCAATCGCGGCTGGCCGGTGGCCCTGGTCACAGGCATCCGCGGCAACGTCCGCCACAACCTGATCCGCTGCATCGGCGAAACCGGCCACTCGGGCGCCGTGCCGCGCTGGCTGCGCAAGGATGCATTGCTGGCGGTTGCCGAGCTGCTGTCGCGTATGGACGAACACTGGCGTGTGCTGCTGCAGATGGGCATGGACATGGTGATGACCACGGGCATCTGCTCCACCTCGGCGCAATCGCATGCCGTTTCCGTCATTCCCGGCGAAGTGGCATTCAGCTTTGAGGTGCGCAGCCAGGACACCCAGACCCTGGAGCGCTTCTATACCCTGATGCGCGAAGAATGCCAGGCCATAGAGCGCGCCCGTGGCGTGCGTTTCGAGTTCGACGAGCGCCTGTTCACGGAACCGGCCACCATGGATGCGGGCTGGCTGAACCGTCTGGAAGCAGCCGCCGCCCAGAACACGAAACTGGAGCGCATGGCAAGCGGAGCCGGCCATGATGCAGCAGTGTTCGCCAATGCAGGCGTGCCCTCGGCCATGGTCTTTATCCGCAACGAAAATGGCTCTCACAATCCGTATGAGGCCATGGACATAGACGATTTCCTGGCAGGAGTCGATCTGCTGACCCGCGCGCTGATTGCCTGAACCCTGCCCGCTCGGGCCGGGCACTTTTGGTGCAGCCATGATTGCGCTGCCGGGACACCAGTCCCGGTAGCCAAGGCGGCCCCTCGCCCAGGCCCAGGTGCGATTCAGGCGAAGGGGCATCGAGCTGTCTCGCTCTTTCAGACGACTGCCTTGAGCAGATTTTCCACATCCTCGTTCGACAGGAATTTCTCGCTATTCGTCCAGGCCACAAATGCATCCGGACGAATCAGTATCAAGTCAGATCCATAGCGCGCAAACTCATCCGTTCTGGTGGTTTCGACAATAGTCAGGGGCAGCCGCTTGGTGTCGGCAATATACCGAAACGTCTCAAGCGTTTGAGCGGGCGTATCGGCTGCCAGCAGCGTGTAGCCCTGCCCCAAATGCTCGAATATATTTCTGCCATCGCCGAGCGCGGCCGGAGCCAGGTGGTGACCGGCACGTGCCGTGAATATATGTGAACCCTTGGCACTGCAATTGCTAACGGCCGACGCCCGAGCACTACGCACAATGGGAGAGCCCTCATAGTTGGGCTCGAAAGCATGCACCTCGCCTGCGGCCCCATTGGCCCTCTGACTCCAGGCGGCTTCAAAGGCACTCCTGTCCTTTGCCGGATCAAAGCTGTCCAGAAACTGGTGATCCGTCTCTATGGACTTGGCAATAAAGTCGTCAATTGTGGATCTGAATACAGGACGGCGCTCCTGATCATAGGAGTCCAGCAGCGCTCCGCTGCCCCAGCCTTTCAACACAGCTGCCAGCTTCCACCCGAGATTACGAGCATCTTCCAGGCCCGAGTTCACCCCATAGCCGCCATAGGGAGGATGGCTGTGCGCTGCATCCCCGGCTATAAAGACCCGGCCTGAGCGATAGCTGTCGGCAAGCATGAAGCGCAGATCCCAGAAGCCGATATGTTCGAACTCGACATCAAAAGATGCTCCAACAGCATCTTCCAGATACGCCCGGAAGTCGAAGTTGTCTGCCGTGGTTCCCGGTGGCACTGGCGCATGGAAGAACCAGGTATTGCCCAGATCGACGCGGCCGAAAAATTTCCAGTAGCCCTTGAGTTCAGGCTGAAGCACGTTGTAGTAAGACTTGCCGGGAAAGCGCTCAAGCAACGTGTGCAGTCCCTGTGAGCGGAACACGAGCAGAACCATGAGGCGGTCATGATCGGTCTTGGTCTGGGTGATGCCCGCTTGCTGACGCACGCCAGAGCGCGCTCCATCACAGCCCACGACATAGCTCGCACGCAGCGTCCTGCCATCCGATCCGTTTTTTTCGGATACCGTGACGCTGACACCCTCGTCGTCCTGCTGCAAGCTATCGAAATTCCAGCCGTAGAGGGTCTCAACAGATGGCAGCTCGGCAGCTCTGTCCCGCAGAACCGCTTCCGTGGCGTACTGAGGCAGGCGCTCGTTGGCCGTGAAGTAGTAAGGCTTGACGAGATCGCGCTGGAGCCAGTCGTAGGAATAAGACCCCAGCAATGTGTTGTAGGCCGTCAGGCCTCCTATGCCGTATTCAGGCGGAATGGTACGAGCCGCGCGAAGCTCCTTTTCAGCACCCCAGGCGTGGAAGTGCTCCATGGTGCGCTGGGTCAGGTTCTGCCCCTTGGGAATCGGTTGCGGCTTGGCGTAGCGCTCCACGACGATACAACGGATGCCGCGCTGACCCAGCTCTATCGCCAGCCCCATGCCCACAGGGCCGCCACCCACGATGACTACATCGGCATCCTTGTCTGGCGCTTGTGTCTGATTGACTTGCATATTCATTTGCTTTTCTTGTGATGGCCAACCTATTCGGCAGTAATGCCCTGGGTCTTGATGAGATTGCCCCAGCGCCTGGCATCGGCTTCAATCAAGGCCTGGAAGGCTTGAGGAGTGCTGTGCTGGGGCGTCATGCCCTGGGACTCGAATGCTTTGGCAACTTCAGGCTGAGCAAGAATGCTCTTCAAGGCTTCGTTGATGCTGCGCACAAACTCGGGAGACAGGCCTTTGGGGCCCAGCAAGCCATACCACATGTCCACATTCATATCGCCCAGATTCAGACTCCTCAGCGAGGGCACCTGAGGCAGGAGCGGGGACGGCGTGTCTGAACTTATCGCAAGCGCGCGAAGCTTGCCTGCCTTGATGTGCTGCAAGGCGACGTGGATAGGGAGAAACATCAGATCAATCTGTCCGCCCAGCAAGTCGGTCAAGGCCGGGGCCGTGCCGCGATAGCTGACATGTGTGAGCGATATCCTGGCTTTGCTCTTGAGCAGCTCTGTTGCCAGGTGATGGGGGGTTCCGGCACCGGGCGAGCCATAGTTCAGCACGCCAGGATTTTTCTGTGCATAGCTGATGAGCTCCTTCAGATCCGTGATCCGGGATTGAGAGCCCGTGACCAGTACCAATTGACCTACGCTGGTCTGGCTGATGGCGCTGAGATCACGAACCGGGCTATATCCCATCTTGGGGTATAGCTCGGTATTCATCACCAATGTGTTCACGGTGACAAGCAAAGTCGTTCCGTCGGGAGTGGAGCGGACCACCTCCAGGGTACCGATATTGCCCGAGGCCCCTGGCTTGTTGTCCACGATGAAGGGACGCTGAAAGCGCTCCGAGAGCTTGGGGCCGATGACTCGGGCAATCAGATCGATGCCCGTGCCTGGCGTGAATGGCACAACCAGCCGCACAGGAGCCTGCGTATTCGCGAATGCCGAAAGTCCGGGGGAACCCGCAGCTGCTGCGGCAGCCAGGGTAAGAAGCGCCTTGCGGCGGCTCAGGGCCAGGCCTCCGGCGGAAGGTGTAAGCATGGTGTCTCCTTGTGTTTTGTGCTGCAATTGCACCGCGTCCATTGATTTGAATCAAACGGGAATTTTTGGTGAATTCATCAGTAAAGCTGATTAATGTCGGAAGCCGTCAACTGCAGGCGTTTCTCGAGATATGCAAGTGCGGCAGCTTTGCTTCAGCGGCAGAGCGCATTCATCTGTCTCCGTCGGGAGTCAGCATGCTGGTCAAGGAGCTGGAGCGCCAGCTGGGGGTCAGGCTATTCGAGCGAACCACACGCGCAGTGGCATTGACCGACGCAGGCCGACTGCTGCAGCCCTATGCCGAAAGAGTGGTGACGGAACTGCGGCAACTGGGTCTGGCCTTGCAAGGCAGCTCCTCTGCCTCTCGTTCAACCCTGACGATTGCGGCAACGCCAGTGATCGCGACCTGCCTATTGCCGAAGGTTGTGGCCGAATTTGCGCGCAAACATCCCGAGGTGCGGATCCAGGTCATGGATGGCAGCCTCGATACCGTTCGGCAAGCGGTTCTTGAAGGACATGCCAACATGGGTATGGCGTTTTTTGTGAAACCTGCCGCAGGCCTGCTCAGAGAATCGGTGTGCCGATTCCGGCTCATGAGCATCGGCCCGGGAGAGAAGCGGCACAGCAAACAGATCCAGCACCGAACATGGAAATCCCTGGATGGCCTGCCCATGATTGCTCTGCCGATTTCAAACCCGATTCAGGCCTTGATTGACAAGCATCTTCCCCGCGTCAAGGCAAGCCAGGAAGAGCGGGCAGAAATGAATTTTCTGGGCACCATGATTGCCATGGTGAAAGCGGGCCTGGGTAACGCGGTCGTCCCCTCCTTCATGATGGAGGAATGCCAGCAGCACGGCTTGAACATAGCGATGCTGACCGAGCCAGCTGTTCACCTCAACATGTACGTCGCGCTACGGAGAGGCGCAGATCGACAGCTTGCCGAGACTCAATTCATAGAAGCCTTGAAAATGCATATTGCCATGTCAGATGACCTGGCTTGATGCCCCACCGCCCCTTTCATCCTCTGAATCCATCCGTCCTCGCATATGGCCTGAAAACTCGAACCCTGGCGTCCCGCGCAACTCTCACGCCAGTTCGGAATTTCAGACCAAGCTTCTACTAATGCCTGCTATCGATAGAGGCAGCCATCGATCGGCGGCAACTTGATGACGGTTTTCAGCCCTCTCGGAGCATTTGCATCACTCCATCTATGTGCTCCATCCGCTTTGGATCTGTGGAACGCCTAGATTGCTGTTGACGTGGCTCTGTTGGAAAAACGCGGTCATGATTGCTGGGTATCATTTCATTGGAACTTCGTTCGAGACATGTGGCTTGCTCTGCAAGCTCATGCCATCACACACAGCCATGGCCTTGAACTCCGGTTCAAGACAGTCACATTCGCTTGACTTCATCTTTCGTGCTATCTCCAGAACGCCAGGGATTCATACTTACTCGCAATTGGCGAGACACACCGGCGGGCGTCGAGCTTGAGTATTGGCTGGCAACCGATAGCGGCCCCCTGAAGGTCCTCCTCACTGCTCAGAAATCTGTGGCTTTCGTCGAGGCCCGTCACAGAGAAGCGGTAGAAGCGCAACTCCCTCCCCTGGCTGGAGCGGAATTGCGGGAACTGGGACTGAAGAGTTTTCAGCAAGAGCCCGTCTTGGGTATCTATGCCCGGAGTTTTCGTCAACTACGGCGACTTGCACGCACTCTCCAGCAACTAGGCATCCCCCTTCTGGAGGCTGATGTTCGACCACATGAGCGTTACTTGATGGAGCGCTTCATCACGGCGGGCGTCGCGCTGCAAGGCGGTCGGACAGAACATGCGGCGCTGGTGAACTGCAAGCTTGTTCCTGCGCCCGATTTCCGGCCGGTTCTGAAGGTCGTGTCATTGGACATCGAGACCAGTCAGCACCAAGATCTGTATTCGATCGCACTGGACGGCATGGCGGAGCGCGTCGTTTTCATGCTGGGTGAGCCTCCTGCCAAACCCGTAAGAACGCCTGGTTTCGAGCTGATTCATTGCTCAACACGCAAAGCCATGATTGACAAGCTCAACGACTGGTTTGCACGCAATGATCCGGACGTCATCATTGGATGGAATGTCATTCAGTTCGACCTGCGTGTGCTGCAGAAAACGGCAGACGAATGTGCAACACCACTACTCCTGGGGCGCGAGCGCAAGCCCATTGCATGGCGAACTCATCCCGGTAAACAAGGCTATCTGTTTGCTCCCATGCCAGGACGAGTTGTCGTTGACGGGATTGAAGCGCTCAGGGCCGCAGTCTGGAGCTTCCCGTCCTTCAGCCTCGAGAACGTCGCGCAAGAGCTTCTGGGCGAAGGCAAGGCTATCGGAGACGAGTACGACAAGATGGCGGAAATCGAGCGGCGCTACCAGCTAGACAAGCCCGCTCTTGCAGCCTACAACATACGCGACTGCGAGCTGGTTCTACAAATCTTCGAAAAGGCGAAGCTGCTGCAGTTTGCGATGGAGCGCGCCCACACCACGGGCCTGCAACTCGACCAGTTCGGTGGCTCTATTGCCGCATTCAGCCATCACTATTTGCCACGCATGCACCGCATGGGGTATGTCGCGCCCAACGTGGGCGATATTCAAGGAAAGTCCTCCCCCGGCGGCTACGTCATGGACTCCAAGCCTGGCTTCTACGACTCCGTCGTGGTTCTGGACTACAAGAGTCTCTATCCATCAATCATCCGCACCTTCCTCGTTGACCCCGTGGGTTTGGTAGAGGGTCGTCATGCCGACTCTTCAGAGCTCCCGATCAGAGGCCCAAGGGGCACGCTCTTTTCTCGCGAGAAGCACTGTCTCCCGGAAATCGTGACCACCCTCTGGCAGGCCCGAGATGAGGCCAAACGCACCAGGAACGAACCACTGTCGCAAGCGCTCAAGCTGGTGATGAACTCATTCGCTGGGGTGCTAGGCGCGTCGGAATGCAGATTCTTCAATCCGGATTTGATTTCAGCCATTACCTTACGTGGCCACGAAATGGTGAAGCTCACAAGGGATCTGGTCGAAGAGCACGGATATGAAGTCATTTATGGAGACACGGACTCCATCTTTATTTGGCTCAAGCGGCCCCATACCACCGAAGAGGCATATGCCGTGGCTGCCCAGCTGGCCCAGGACATCAACGCGTGGTGGATTCAAACCCTGCACCAAGAGCAAGGCCTGAAGTGCTTTCTTGAGATCGAGTTCGACACGTATTACAAGAAGTTCTTCATGCCCACCATCCGCGGCTCGGACATCGGCAGCAAGAAGCGCTATGCCGGCCTGAGTGTAGATGCCGCCGGAAACGAATCGATGATCTACCGCGGCCTTGAAATGGCGCGCAGCGACTGGACACTGCTGGCACGGCAGTTCCAGGAGGGCTTGCTCTCGCGCGTCTTCCAGGGTGTCCCCTACCGCGAGTTTGTCATCGAGTATGCCCACTCGACACTGGCGGGCAAGAAGGATGATCTGCTCATCTATCGCAAACGCCTGCGACATCGCCTGGATGCCTACGTGGCCAATGTGCCACCACAGGTCCGTGCCGCTCGCATTGCCGATGAGTACAACGATCGTGTGGGACGACCCAGGCAGTACCAGAACGGCGGCTGGATCCAATACGTCATGACCAAGAATGGCCCTGAGCCTTTGGAAATCCGCCGCTCACGCATCGATTACGAGCACTATCTGACGAAACAGATCAAGCCGATTGCCGACTCGATCTTGATCCCTCTCGGAGAAGATTTCGTCACTCTGACATCTTCTCAGCAGGAGCTTTTCTAGCGATCCAAGCTCATGCTCTCACGCTTTCTGGAAAGGCAGCTCGCGTGGTGTATGGCCGCTCAACTTGGCGATGGCGTTGGCAAACGCGGGGGCCAATGGCGGCACACCCGGCTCACCCATACCCGTGGGCGCATCGGCACTCGGCACGATATGCACGGAGATCGCTGGCATATCGGTCAAGCGGGCCACGGTGTAATCATTGAAGTTACCTTGCTCCACCTGTCCATCCTTGAAGGTGATCGCAGCTCCAGGCAAGCACATGCCAAGGCCCATCAAGGCTCCACCCTGCACCTGAGCCTCGACACTGCGAGGGTTCACCGCCAGATTGCAATGCACGCCAGCTGTAACCGCATGCAGCTTAGGAGCACCATCCTTCATCGATGCCTCGACCACATAGGCAACCACCGAATCGAAAGACTGGTGCACAGCCACTCCCCAGGCTCTGCCTTCGGCCAGTTGGCGCTTTCCGTAGCCCGACTTTTCGACTGCCAGTTGCAACGCTGCCTTGTGACGCGGATGCCTGTCGCCAAACTGCTGCAGCCTGTATGCGACAGGATCTTGCTTTACAGCTCGGGCAATTTCGTCCATCAAGGTCTCCATCACATAAGCGGTGTGCGTAGAGCCCACGCTGCGCCACCAGAGAACCGGCGCATTGAGCTCGGGGTGATGCACCGAGAGTCTCATCGGCAGCTCGTACGGCTCTTTCATTCCTTCAACCGTCGTGGTATCCACTCCGTTCTTGAGCATGAAGCCCTCAAACGCCGTGCCTTTGGCAAGCGACTGGCCGACGATCACATGGTCCCAGGCGATCACCTTTCCCTTACCGTCAAAACCTATTTCGGCGCGATGCACATGCATGGGTCGGTAATAGCCCCCTTTGACATCGTCCTCGCGGCTCCAGATCATCCGCACCGGTGCGCCAATACCAGATGTTCTGGCGGCCTTGGCAATCTCGCAGGCTTCGGCCACATAGTCACTGCGCGGGTTGGCACGGCGGCCGAAACCGCCCCCTGCCATCTGGACATTGACTCGGACATTCTGCGGTGCCACGCCAAGCACACGCGCAGCCGTTGCAACTTCCCAGCCCGGAGCCTGCGTGCCCAACCAAAGCTCAACCTTGGCATCCTTTCCTGCACCTGTCACACGCACCGTGCAGTTCAGAGGCTCCATCGGCGTATGGGCCAGGTAGGGGAATACATATTCGGCACTGATTTTGTGAGGAGCACCGTTCAGTGCCGAAACATCGGCATCGAACTTGAGCGCGCCCGGCTTTTTGGCCAATTCACGATACTGCGCCAGTTGCTGAGCCGAATCGACTTTGCCAACCGCGGCGCTGTCCCACTGGATTTTCAGGGCATCGCGCCCCTGCTTGGCTGGCCAGTAACCATCGGCCAGCACCGCAACCAGCTCGCCCCCCCACACACTGGGCACACGAAGCACTGCACGCACACCCTTGATGGCTTTGGCTGCCGCATCGTCCACCGCTTGAATCTTGCTTCCATACACCGGCGGATGCGCCACAACCGCGGTCAGCATACCCGGCAGATGCATGTCGATGCCGTAGGACTGTCTGCCGCTGGACTTGGCGCGTGCATCGAGCCGTCCCGTGGCATGACCGATGATGCGAAAGTCTTTGACGTCCTTGAGCTTCACCTGCTGCGGAACAGGCATCTTCATGGCCTCATCCGCCAACTCGCCGTAGCTCAGCTTCTTGCCCCGAGGTCCGATCACCTGCCCTGCCTGAGTGCGCAAGGACTGCGGGTCTACACCCCAGCGCTTGGCAGCCGTGGCCAGCAGCATGGAGCGGGTTCGCGCCCCCAGTTCACGATACTGGACATACGAGTTCTTGATGGCAGTGGAGCCGCCCGTGAGATGCATTCCCATGACCGGATCCAGATATGCGGGATCGGCATTGCCGTGCACGCTCTGCACCTTGGACCAATCGGCGTCCAGCTCTTCGGCCAGCACCATGGGCAGGCCGGTTTGCACGCCTTGACCGAACTCCAGACGGTTGATGGTGATCGTCACCGCGCCATCGCGATCAATCTTCACAAAAGCCGATGGCTGCTGGTAAGGCTTGAGTGAGCTTGTAGACACCTGTTCGTTACCCTTCGCTTGTGCCGGCACAGCTGCGGGGAATACACCCAACGCAAAACCAGAGGCCGTCGCCAGCTTGAGGAAATCGCGCCGCTCGAGCTTTAGGTCTGCATCTATGGAATCAGCCGCCAGCGCACGCAGACCTTTGGGCAGGTCGGCAAAAAGATGGTTGGGAATAGGCATGGGATGTACTCCTTCTTTTAGGCCGACAGGTTTTTGGCAGCATCGTGGATGGCCGCACGGATGCGTGTATAGGTTCCGCAGCGGCAGATATTGCCCGCCATGGCTGCATCGATATCCGCATCGCTGGGCTGGCGATTGCTTTTGAGCAGCGCGGTCGCACTCATGATTTGCCCACTTTGGCAATAGCCGCATTGCGCCACATCGTTGCGAACCCAGGCATCCTCGACAGCCTTTCCCACCTTGTCTGCGGCCTGCGCTTCTATGGTGTCTATCTTCTGTCCCTGCGCCGCAGAGACGGGCGTGATGCACGAGCGTATGGCCTGGCCATTCAAGTGCACAGTGCATGCCCCGCACATGGCCATGCCGCAACCAAATTTGGTCCCTGTCATACCCAGTGTGTCACGCAAGGTCCAGAGGATGGGCGTTGAAGGATCCACATCAGCCGATGCGGGCTTGCCGTTGAGAGTGAATTTGACAGGCATGGGGGCTTTCTTGTTTGCTTTTCGACACGACGACTGCTGCAGGCACCTGGGCAGCGCGTGAAGCAGAGGCAGTGTGCGCCATGCAATGCAAAAGAAAAAGTCAAGCAGACTATTTAAGTTATTAAGTTTTACTTAAAAATAGAGGACGTGAAGCCCGAAATACTCGCCTATCTGGCTGCCTTTGAGCAGGTAGCTCAGCATCGCAGTCTGACCTACGCCGCCCACGCCATCGGGGTCACGCCAGCCGCCCTGTCCCAGACGATCAAGAAACTGGAAACCCGTCTGGATGTACGCCTGTTCGATCGAACAACGCGCAGCCTCAACCTGACAGAAGCCGGAAGAATCTATCTGGAACGCATTTCCCCGGCTCTCACCAACCTGCGCGAAGCGACCGAGGATCTTCAGCTCCAAGCTGGCGTCGAAGGCGGCACGCTGCGCCTCACCATCTCTCATCCTGCTGGCCAGGTGCTCGTCGAGCCAATGCTCGCCGAGTTCTTTGCACTGCATCCGCACATTCACGTCGAGCTGGTCTATGACGACGGCTTTGTGGACATCGTGCGAGAAGGATTTGACGTCGGCATACGCAATGGCGAGTCACTGGAGGGCGATATGGTTGCCGTGCCACTCACACAGGATCTGACCATGTGCTTCGGTGCATCTCCTGCTTACCTCAGGACACACGGCACACCCGAGCACCCCGACGAGCTGGAGCAGCACCTATGCATCAACTACCGCATGAGCAGCAGCGGCGCAGTCTACAAGTGGGAATTCAATATCGACGGCAAACTGAGCGAGCGCTCCGTGAGCGGGCCACTGACAGTCAACCATAGTGACACGGCCATGCGCGCTGCCCTGGATGGTATCGGTGTGATTACCGGCTGGCGCGAATCCATGACCGACGCATTCAACACAGGCCAGTTGATTGAAGTACTGAAGCCCTATTGGGCAAGCTTCCCGGGCTTTTATGCTTATTACCCACACCGAACACACCTGCCTCTCAAGACCCGGATATTTCTTGATTTTCTGGTCCAGCATGTGCAGCGCAATGGCTTGTCCGAAACAGCCCGCGGGCCAATGAGGCTCTGACCGTGGCTTCCTCTGGTGTATTTCTCAATCAGTGACTTCCCGTCATTTATTCGTTTAAGTCTTATGTCCCATCGCCGGATATTCTTCAAAGGACGCCCCCCTGCGGTAGCTTGGCAACGATGGTTGCCACTCATGTCCGCATCGCGATACCGGTCAACGCCAGGTTGATGGCCAGCAGGAGACCATGAATGCCAGTTCCAGCCCGATTATTGGCTTGAAGTCCGCTATCACAGCTCAGGAACAAGCGCAGCAGACCTCATGCTGCCGTTCAAACCGAGCAAGAACAGATTCGGCACGACGATTTCTACATCAAATGACCTAGTTAAGTTCGAGCCCCAAAGAATTCATGGGGTCAATATAGAAAATCGTCTCTCTTAAATAAGCTTCGGTAGATCTGACCTTCAGCTTGCAAAAATGGTTTGAATTGCTTGTAGTCCTTGTATGCAACCTCAAAACCTATATTTTCCAGTTGATCCACAAAGCCCGTTTCTTTGATCACGTTATTGATCTCGGCGGATAAAAATAGAGCCAGTTCGGATGATGCTCCCTTTGGAAGGAAGATTCCTTGCCAGTATTCGAAGCTGACGCCTTGGAGCCCCTTCTCCTGAAACGTAGGAATATCGGAGAAACGCTTAGACCTATGGGCCGATGCAATGCCCAATGCATGCATCTTTTGGCTTTGCAGATGAGGGGCTATGGGAGCAAGCCCCGCAAAGAGTAGGTCCACTTGATTGCTCAGCAGGCTTGCAGTTGCAGAAGCAGCTCCTCCGTATGGAACATGCAATAGCTCCACACCCAGGGCTTTGCCCAAGCTCTCGCCCACCAAATGCTGCAAGCTGCCAATTCCTGAGGACGCGAAACTCAAGCCCCGGGAATTTTTTTGTGCTGCAGTTGCGATATCACTCAGCTGATGTATTGCGGAGTCGCCACGCGTGGCAAGAACAATAGGAGCAGAGGAAATTTTGGCCACCGGCACCATGTCAGCGACTTCGCCCGACTCCTGGCTTCTGGTGTAAATGGGATTGATGAAGATCTCGGCAGGCGACGCCAAGAGCAACGTATTTCCATCAGGCCTGGATTTCGCAACATAGTTCGCAGCAATGGCTCCACCCGCCCCCACTCTGTTTTCCACATAGACGGAACGCTGCAGTCGCGCTGAGAGATGGGTTGCAAACGCGCGCGCCAGGGTATCCATAGCACCACCGGCTTCGAATCCGACAACGATTTTGACGGGTTGGCGAGACGCAGCCTTGTCGGCACAGGCTGCACTCATCAGCAGCCCACAAAGCAGGCAAGCTCGAATTAGCGTCGCTGCAAAGTTCATCTATCGTCAAACAGAGAAGTGGTGAGTGCCCGCACTCAAGGCATTCGGGGCGGGTGGCAATGCTGTGCGAAAGTTTGAAATCAGCGGTAATCTGCCGAGCAGGCATAAAAATGAGGGTTACTCAAATCTCGCTTGCCGTAGCTCAGAACATCTCCATTGAGCGCATGAATCTGGCCGCCTGCCGCGGCCAGCACCGCATGACCCGCAGCGATATCCCACTCCATGGTGCGCCCCAGGCGTGGATAGAGGTCAGCCTCTCCCTCTGCGATCAGACAAATCTTGAGCGATGAGCCTGCACTTTTGAGTGACCGCACCAAGCGCCCATTGAGAAACTGATCAAGCGCATCAGCATCCCCGTGCGAACGACTGGCCACCACATCAAGGCCATCCTCTGGAATGCTTCTGCATTCAATGGCCTGGCGCTTTCCCTGCACCTCCAGCAATGCGCCAAGTCCTATGGCTCCCGCGTACATGCGATCCAGCGCTGGAGCGAAAACGACACCCAGCACAGGGGTTCCATTTTCGATCAGCGCGATATTGACTGTGAACTCGCCATTGCGGTTGATGAATTCCTTGGTGCCATCAAGAGGATCCACCAGCCAGAAGCATTGCCCCATCTCAGGTACATATCCCGCTGCAGCCGCCTCCTCGGAAACGACGGGAAACTGCGACGGCAAGGCGCCTAGACGCTCAAGAATCAGGCGCTCGGCCTTTTCGTCGGCTTCAGTCACGGGCGATGCATCCTGCTTGCCGCGTACCTCAAAGTCGCAGCAGTAGATCCTCATGACTAAAGCACCCGCTTCGCGGGTGATGGCCATTACGTCTTCAAGCAGTGCACTTCGAGTCTGAGTCACAAAAATCTCCTGTGTTGTTATTCATGTGGTCCGTTTGGCCTATGCGCCGATCAAAGGACAGGCCGACAGTAAATGCATCCGGATCTTCGCAAATGAGCGAGTGAATGTTTAACAGGAATGAGCATGGCTGTTGGTAAGAAACTCAGTGTCCAGGAAATCAATCCACTGCGAATTCAAGCTGTGAAATTGCGGCTTGAAGGCAAGACGCTCAAAGAAGTCGGCAAGGCGACAGGCCTGTCCACACCAACCATCATTGCCGCCCACAAAGCCTGGCTGGAAGGGGGATGGAACGCTGTCCTTGTGCGCGAGCGAGGCCGCAAACCTGGCGAAGGCCGCTCCTTGTCGGCCATACAGGAGCAGGACATCTATGTGCAACTGGTCAGCACCCAGCCCGCCGACCACGGCCTGCCTTTTTTGCTGTGGCAGCTAGAAGCCATGCAGCAGCTGATCTTGCAGCGCCAGCAGCTTGACTTGCCCGAGCGTACCAATGCCCAGTACCTGCAGCGCTGGAACCTGAATGCCGACCGTCCTGCAAAGCGCATGAAGCAGGCATCCAGCAATGTGCAGCGCTGGTATGCCAGCACCTATCTGGATATTTGCGAGCAGGCCCGAAAAGAGAGCGCCAGCATTGTCTGGATAGATGATTTTGGTGCCCATAACAACTGCCCAGGACGCCTGAGGCACGGCATCCTGCGTGCCGTCAACAACCGCGGCAAGGTGTATTGGCAACCGTATGAAGGCAGCCTGTGCGCGGCGCATCTGGAAGATTTTTTTGATCGCCTCAGGTGCTCCAGCGAGGGCAAGATCTTTGCCCTGCTTGCCGCCATGCAGTGGCAGCGCGCAGCCACTTTTTCATCGCTTGCCAGCGACAGCCACGACCGGCTGCGCCTGTTTCATCTGCCTGCTGCCACAGAGATGCTCAGCCAGTCGAACGAACTGGCCAGCAGCATCTTGAAGACTGTGCAAGACGTATCGCTGGTACCGAAGAACACCTATGCCAGAACCCCAACGTCAGCAAAGCTGGACCCTATGGCGAGCATGGCGCAGCAACTTCTAAAACATCAATTCGCGCAAAGATTTGCTTTAACGGACTCCTACAGTTGGCAGCACCCAAAACAAAAAACCAAGGAGAAATCTGTGGTGCTGACTCATTTGCAAAGGCTGGAAGCCGAGAGCATTCAGGCCATGCGCGAGGTTGTTGCCGAGGCAGAAAACCCCGTCATGCTCTACTCCATCGGCAAGGACAGTGCGGTCATGCTGCATCTGGCGATGAAGGCCTTCTATCCGGCCAAACCTCCCTTCCCTTTGCTGCATGTGGACACGACCTGGAAGTTTCAGGACATGTATCGCTTTCGTGATCAGATGGCAGCCAAGCTAGGCATGGACCTGCTGGTCCACATCAACCCCGAAGGTCTTGAAATGGGCATCAGCCCGTTCAAGCATGGCTCGCAAATTCATACCGACATCATGAAAACCGAGGGCCTGAAGCAAGCTCTCGACAAGTATGGCTTCGACGCTGCCTTTGGTGGCGCGCGCCGCGACGAAGAGAAGTCTCGCGCCAAGGAACGCATCTTTTCCTTCCGCTCAGACCAGCACCGCTGGGATCCCAAGAACCAGCGCCCGGAACTCTGGCATCTGTACAACACACGCAAGAACAAGGGCGAGTCGATCCGCGTGTTTCCGCTGTCCAACTGGACCGAGCTGGATATCTGGCAGTACATCTATCTCGAAAACATCCCCATCGTTCCACTCTATTTTTCAGCGCCTCGCCCCGTGGTGGAGCGAGACGGCACGCTGCTGATGGTCGATGACGAGCGCATGCCGCTCAACAGTGGCGAAGTTCCCATGATGCGCAATGTTCGCTTTCGCACTCTGGGCTGCTACCCCCTGACGGGTGCCGTCGAATCCGACGCCAATAGCTTGCCCAAGATCATTCAGGAAATGCTGCTGACCCGTACTTCGGAACGACAGGGCCGGATGATCGACCACGACTCGGCCGCATCCATGGAAAAGAAGAAGCAAGAGGGGTATTTCTGATGTCACATGTATCTGCACTCATCTCCGAAGATATCGAGAAATACCTGAAGGCACACGAGCAGAAAAGCCTGCTGCGCTTCATCACCTGCGGCAGCGTTGATGACGGCAAGAGCACGCTGATCGGACGCCTGCTGTACGAATCCAAGATGCTGTTTGAAGACCAGATGGAAGCACTGGTCGCGGACTCCAAGAAAGTCGGCACGCAGGGCGGCGAGCTGGACTTCGCACTGCTCGTCGATGGTCTGGCCGCAGAGCGCGAACAAGGCATCACCATCGATGTGGCCTACCGCTTCTTCTCGACCGACCAACGCAAGTTCATCGTGGCCGACACGCCCGGCCATGAGCAGTACACCCGCAATATGGTCACTGGTGCCTCCACCGCCGATGTGGCCGTGGTGATGATCGATGCGCGCCGCGGTGTGCTGACTCAATCCAAGCGCCATAGCTATCTGGCATCGCTGATCGGCATCCGCAAAATCGTGCTGGCCGTCAACAAGATGGACTTGATGGCTTACTCCGAAAAAATCTTCAACGACATCGTGGCCGACTACCGCGAGTTCGCCAAGAAAATCAACCTAGAAGACATCACGGCCATCCCCATGTCGGCCTTGCGTGGTGACAACATCACCGAGCAGAGCGAGCACATGCCCTGGTACCGCGGCACCACGCTCATGGGCTATCTGGAGACGGTGGAAATCGACGAAGCGCACCAGCAAAAGCTGCCGTTTCGCATGCCTGTGCAATGGGTCAATCGCCCCAACCTCGACTTCCGCGGCTTTGCGGGCTGCATTGCCAGCGGCCAGGTTCACCCCGGAGACAGCGTCCGCATCCTGCCTAGCGGGCGTGTGACCAAGGTTGCGCGCATCGTTACCCAGGATGGAGATCTGCAGCAGGCGGTTGCTGGCCAGTCCGTTACCATGACCTTGGCCGACGAGGTGGACTGCAGCCGGGGCGATGTGATTGCGGTTGCGGATACACCTTCCGATGTGGCTGATCAATTCCAGGTCACGCTCATCTGGATGCATGAGCAGCCCATGCTCGGTGGCCGCCCCTATCTGATGAAGATCGGCGGCAAGACGATTCCCGTCACCTTCGCCGCCCCCAAGTACAAGATCAATGTCAACACGCTGGAGCATCTGGCCGCCAAGGAGTTGGCGCTCAATGAAATCGGCGTCTGCAATCTGTCCAGCAGCCAGCCTATCGCTTTCGATTCCTACAAGGACAATCGCGAAACAGGCAGCTTCATCCTGATCGATCGCCTGAGCAACGCCACGGTGGGCGCGGGTCTGATCGACTTTTCGCTGCGTCGCTCGCAGAACATTCATATGCAGCATGTGAATGTGAACCAGGAAGCGCGCTCCGAACGCCTGCATCAAAAACCTGCCTTGCTATGGTTTACCGGTCTGTCGGGCGCTGGCAAATCCACCATTGCCAATCTGCTCGAAACCCGTTTGCATGCGCGTGGCCGGCATACCTATCTGCTCGACGGCGACAACGTGCGTCACGGCCTCAATCGCGACCTTGGCTTCACCGACGCAGACCGCGTGGAAAACATTCGTCGCGTCGCCGAAGTGGGCAAACTGTTTGTGGACGCCGGGCTGATTGCCATCACCGCCTTCATCTCGCCATTCCAGGCAGAACGCGAAATGGCGCGCAAGCTGGTGAAAGATGGTGAGTTCCTCGAAGTATTCATCGACACACCGCTTTCCGTTGCCGAAGAGCGTGACCCCAAGGGCCTCTACAAGAAAGTGCGCCGTGGCGAACTGAAGAACTTCACGGGGATCGACTCACCGTTTGAAGTGCCGGAGTCTCCGGACATTCATATCTCCACCCCCGCGATGACTGCGCAAGAGGCGGTAGACAAGATCATCGCCGAACTGGTGGCCCGCGAAATCATCGCCGCGGAAGACTAAAGCAACTGGATGAACGGTGGCGTTGCCAGTCTTTGCAACGCCCTCTTTCTTCTTTCACCCACCGCACACAGCCACCACCTGGCAATGCGCGGCACTCAAAGAAAGCCAGATCATGGATACCCAAACCATTAATGAACAACTGCTTAGCGGCGAAACCTGGTCGCAGTTCTGCGATCACCTCAAACGCTGCGGCCAGCAGATTCTGCGTCCCGAAACCCCTGCCGACCCCGCAACGCGGGCAGAAGGCTATCGCTATCTGACCCGACTGCTGCGGATCGCACTGGAGATGCATGTGGAATTCGCCGACCCGGCGTTTCCCAGCTTCTTCAAGACCTCGCACGAAACCGCCAAGATTGGCGCGGACAACCCGGACAACATCTACGAATACTCGCGCCTCAACGGTTCCATGAAATACCGCATTCATGGCAACCGAGGCACCGTTTCGTACCTGAGCTTTTGCACGCAAAAAGGCGGCTATGAAACCGATGGCCGGATGGTCGTCACCGGGTTTATCGACGCCACACAACTCAAGACTGACGAGAACGGCGACTTCGAACTCATCGTCAGCCGTGACCCGCAGCCGGGTAACTGGCTGCCCATGGAAGATGCCTCGGTGTCGCTGCTGGTGCGCCAGACCTTCATGGATCGCAAAAGCGAAGTGCCCGCCAAGCTCGCCATCGAGCGCATTGGCACCACGGACACCCCCGGCCCGCTGGACCCACAGGTGCTGGCGCAGTCGCTGCAGCGCGTGACATCCTTTGTCGAAAACACCGCCAAGCTTTTTGCAGACTGGGCTCAAAGCTATCTTCCTCATAGCAACCAGCTGCCCCCTGCGGACCAGGCCTACTGCCAGTCCGTTGGCGGCGACCCCAATATCTTCTACTACCACTCGCATTGGGAACTGCGCGAGGACCAGGCCCTGGTCATTCATATCGACAAGGTGCCGGAATGCTCGTTCTGGAATCTGCAGATCAATAACTACTGGCTGGAGTCTCTGGACTACCGCTACCACCAGATCTGCATCAACAAGCACCAGGCCCAGTACGACGAAAACGGCGGCGTCACTCTGGTGCTGAGCGAAAAAGACCCTGGCATTGCCAACTGGCTGCAGACCGCCGGCGTACGCCAGGGAACCATGTGCCTGCGCTGGGTTGGCGCCAAGGAGCAGTGCCACCCCACCACCAAAGTGATCTCGATAGACCAGTTGTTGGAGACTGTATGAATGCCCCTGTGACACCCCAAACTCTGCACGTCGAAGAACTGCTGCAAGCTGCATGTGAGCGTGCACCAGGCCTCAAAGATTTTGGCAACGACAACTATCGGCAAGCGCTGGAAGTTCTGACGCAAGCCCTGAACACCGAAGCCAAGCTGTCGGCAACCGGTATTGCCATGATGCGCGAGCGACTCGTGGGCCAGCTGGTCAATCGCCTGCTCATGGAGGACTATCTCCAGCGCTTTCCCGAAATTGCACAGATCGAGATCGAAGACCCATTGGTCATCGTGGGCTTGCCGCGCACCGGCACCACCATGCTGCAGCGAACACTGGCCGTGGACCCGCGCTTTTACTCTGCTGCCTGGTGGGAGACTCGCTACCCCGCGCCACTGACCGGCGAAGGCCCGCAGGACTGCGCCCACCGCATTGCAATGGCCAAGGCGGAAGTGGCGCAGACGATTGAGGCGATTCCCCAGATTCTGTCCATCCACCCCATGAGCGCCACGCTGTGCGACGAGGAATTCATGCTCATGGAGCATTCCTTTCTCTGCGCCATGGACGCTTACGCCGATGTGCCCAGCTACACCGCCTGGCTCGATCAGCAGGATCAGCGCCCCGTCTATACGCAGCTCAAGAAGATGCTGCAGTTTCTGCAATGGCAAAAGAGCCAGCGCGGCGAGGCGCAGGGCCAGCGCTGGCTGCTCAAAGCCCCGCAGCATTTGCACACGCTGGAAATTCTGCTGTCCGTCTTTCCCCTGGCTCAGGTCATTCTGACCCATCGCGAGCCCGCGCAGACCATCCCCTCCATGGCCAGCATGGCGCATACGCTGTGGCAGATCTACAGCGACCAGCCGGACCCAAGCTCTGCAGGCCGCCAGTGGAACAGCCGCATGGCGCGTGGTATTCACCACACCATGCAAGTGCGCGAGCAGCAGGACAGCCGACGCTTTCTGGATATCCACTTCTCGGACACCGTGGCCAAGCCCATGGAGGTGCTGGAGGCTGTCTATCAGTTCGCCCAGATGCCCTTCACCGAGAAAGCCCGCACCGATGCGCAGCAATGGCTGTCTGGCAACGGCCGGGAAAAGCGTGCGGGTCATGACTACAGCCTGGAGACCTTTGGCCTGAGCGAGCAGCAGATGCAACGCGACTATGCGCTGTACCGATCCCGGCATCTGCCAACCCAAAGCTAAGAGGTGCTTTCATGGAAAAAATCATGTTCAGCCTGTGGCGCCCCGCACAGCATTCGGCAGAAAGTTGGCGCCAGTCGCTGATGGATTTGCAAAGATCCCTGCAAGCCTGTGGTGCCTCGCGGATTCGTGTGATGGTTGTCGATGACGCCATGGACAAGGCCGCAAGCCAGCGCATCACTTTCAGCCAACATCCTCTCGATGGAATGATCAGTCTGTGGCTGGACAGCGCATCCATGCTGGGCCCGGTGCATACGCTGATCGCGCAGCAGGTGGCAAGCCTGCATGCCTATCTGGTTTGCGAGTCCGAGCCTTACGCCGAAGAGCGCAAGGCGCGCATTGCGCGTTTTGATGCTGAAGTGGCTTTAGGCAAGCGCACACCAGGCATGTGCCAGGTGGCACTGTTCAGAAAGCCGGTCGGCATGGACTTTGAAGAATGGATGGTTCACTGGCGTGAAGGCCATGGCAGCAATGCCTACCCGCTGCAATCCATCTTCGGATACCGGCAAAACCTGGTCGTACGGCGCTTGACCAAGGACGCACCGGAAGTCCACGCCATCGTCGAGGAGCAGTTTCCCGATATCGCAATCGGCAGTGCTCACGGCTTCTATGACACGCAAGGAGATGAAGACCTGCTGCGCCAGCGGCAGAAATACATGTCCGAATCTGTGACTCCCATCATGGATTTCAGCAGCCTCGACTGCATTCTCACCAGTTTCTATCAAGTCAGCGCTTGAGACTGACCCACTACCACCGGAGACAAAACACATGTTGGACCTGGAAGCCATTGAGTTGATAAAGCAGCTCAAGGCGCGCTACTTTCGCGCCATCGACACCTGCAATCTGGAGTTGCTGCAGGACATGCTGACGCCAGACATCAAGCTGGCCTTCAAAAGCCCGGCTTACGAATTCCACC
The DNA here is from genome assembly GCF_002157685.2 of Comamonas thiooxydans. Taxonomy (NCBI): domain Bacteria; kingdom Pseudomonadati; phylum Pseudomonadota; class Betaproteobacteria; order Burkholderiales; family Comamonadaceae; genus Comamonas; species Comamonas thiooxydans. The sequence goes on along the minus strand of NZ_AP026738.1, from coordinate 2,341,852 downwards.
TGGAAGGCCTGGACAAGGCACTGGACTTCTACAAAACCTCTTTCACCAAGACCCGCCTGGCCATGCACAACGGCCACACGCCGGAGATCGAGGTCAAGGGAGACGAAGCCAGCGCGCTCTGGTATCTGAACTATGTCTTTATCAATCTTGAAGAGAAGACACATATGCACGGCGGCGCGATCTATGAAGACCGCTATGTCAAGCGCGACGGCCGCTGGTGGATTGCAGAGACGGGCTACAAGACCTTGCTTGAAACCGTGGAGCCACTGAGCGAGCAGTTGCAGATCACCTCCAAGCCCATCAACTGAAGCGATCACTCCAATGACCAAAGCTGCCAACCTCGTCACCTCCATCAAGGTAGAAATCAATGCCCCCGCCAGCGTGGTCTGGGAAGTGCTGGCCGATCTGGAGAACTACCGCCTCTGGAATCGCTTCTGCCCCGACATCCGCTGTGGGCTCAAGCTCAATGACTTGGTCGAGATGAAAACACGCCATCCGCTGACGGGTGAAGTCTGGCCTGTCAATGAATACCTGGTTGCGTTTGAACCCGAGCAACTGCTGTCCTGGGAACAGCGCCCCGTGCCCGAGAACAAGGACGCTGCGCGTCGGGATCAATACATAGAGGCGATTGACGCCAACCGCTGCACCTACTACACGACCGACCAGTTCCTGGGACTGAACGCCGACACCATCATGCGCGAGCATGGCGCCTGGGTAAAGATCGCCTTTGACCAGGTCGCCGAGGATGTCAAGCACCGCGCAGAAGAGCTGCACTTTGCCCGCACCCGGGCTGCATTCTGAGAAAACCCCAGGCTATATATCCAAGGAGACCCATATGCTTCTGAAAGACAAAGTCATCATCATCTCTGGCATCGGCCCCGGCATGGGCATCAAGCTCGCCCTGCGCGCGGCGGAATATCAGGCCAAGGCCGTGGTGCTGGCAGCCCGTACACAGTCCATGCTCGATGAGGCAAAGCAAGCGATTCGCGATGCCGGCCACTCCAGCGAGACGCTCAAAGTGTCCACCGATATCTCGCAGCCCGAGCAGTGCCAGCGGCTTGCAGAGCTGACCATTGCCAAGTTCGGCCGCATCGATGCGCTGATCAACTCGGCCTATGCCCATGGGACCTGGGGCTCTTCGAGCAACTCCTCCATGGATGACTGGCGCAAGGTCATGGAAGTCAATCTCTACGGCTCCATGAACATGACCCAGGCTGTGGTGCCGCAGATGAAAAAGCAAAAAGACGGCAGCATTGTGATGATCAACACCATGGCAACGCGCCGCCCCAATCAGCTTGAAGCGGGTTACGCCGTCTCCAAGGGCGCGCTCAAGACTGCGGTGCAGTATCTGGCAGAAGACCTGGGGCCCTTCGGTATCCGCGTCAACAGCACCTACAACGGCTGGATGTGGGGCGCACCGGTCAAAGGCTATTTCCAGGCAGAAGCCAAGCGCCAGGGGGTGTCCATGGAATCGCTGGTCGACGTAATTGCCCAGCAGATTCCCTTGCGCAACGAGATTCCCGACGATGCCGATTGCGCCTCCGCAGCGCTGTATCTGGCCAGCGACTATGCGCGCGTGGTGACCGGCGCCCAACTGGACGTCAGTGGCGGCCACTACCTACCTCACTAAATTCCAGCGGAGAACAGCATGCAAACTCTTCTGGATATTGAGGAAATCAAACAGCTCAAGGCGCGCTACTTTCGCGGCATCGACACCTGCAACCTGGAGCTTCTGAAAACCGTTCTGGCCGATGCTGTCCATATCCGCTTCGACAGCCCGACTTACCAGTATGAGATCAATGGCATCGATGAAGCCATGAACTTCTACCGCAATGCCTTCACCCATCGGCGCTTTGGTATGCACAACGGGCATACACCGGAAATCAAGGTCAACGGTGACACGGCCACCGGCATCTGGTACCTCAATGATCTGTTCATCAATCTGGATGAGCAGACCATACTCACCGGCAGTGCGCTATACGAGGACTGCTATACCAGGGTCGCCGGTCGGTGGCGGGTGCAGCGCACGGGCTACAAGCGGCTGCTGGAGATGATTGAGCCTCTGAGCAGTGGTTGTCGCATCACATCGCGACCTATTACGAGCAACTTATAAGCAACATAAAGACTGCTATTGGACTTTCCCTTAGAAGGTAGACATGCCTAGGGACAGTCCAATGCAGGCTGACGGACGAGCAGGTGCAGAGCTCTGCACCTGAATCCTTTTGCTCCTATAAAGCGCTTTTGTGGAGCGCTTTTTGGTTCGATGCGCACCGTGTTCGGCACGGTGATGCTTTGAGTTTGCACAAATCCAGGTTGAGCTCGCATGAGCCTCGTTATCGCTTCCTGTCTGGCCGAGAGGAGCGCGTCTTGAATGCCGCGAGATCCTGCGCTCTCTTGAACCACCAAATCCACGATCTGCAGCAATCTCTTGTGCAGGACTGGCTTTCTCCCGCTGATTGCCATCATTGACTACGGCCGCACGATACCCCGATTACCTCTCGACGCGGGTCAGGTGATCCAGTGACGGTTTTCAAGCAAGCAGCAGGCGGCGGCTATCGGTTTCAGGCCGGATTTCACGCCTCAACTTCAACGGATCAGTGCGAGATTGAGGTGCGAATTCAGTTTGCAGAGGGCTGATCCAAGCCCCGCCTGATTCCACCGGCTATTTAGTCAACGCCCGAGGCATTTACTTGAATGTCAATTCACTCAATGAAATCTTGATGAAGGAATTGATGCAAAGCAACGAATCAAGAAGAACCTTGTTGCAAGTCAATTTTGTAGGTAATCTCGTGGCAAAGTTCGTTATCGGATCTCTATCGCCAAATCATGGATGCCCAGGCATCCAAGCCAAGGGGGATTGCTAATGACAGAACCTCAGCCTGAATCGACTCGTACCGAGGAGTTGCGCAGCTTCGCATTTCTCGCAGTTGTTATGGCACCTATATTGGCCGTTGTACTGATTGCGTCTTACGGCTTTGCGATCTGGTTTTATCAGATGATCATCGGTGGCCCCCCACATGCATGAAGAATCTGAGCCCATTGAAACTCATACCGACTTGCATATCACCAGTCTGGTTGTGCATGTGCTTCCCCATGCACTGGCGCAAGTAGCTGCCGGCATCGTCACGATCAAAGGCGCTCAAATACATGGAAGTCATCCCGCCGGCAAGTTGGTGGTGACCTTGGAAGCGCCCCATGCAAGAGAAATACTTGATTGCGTGTCTCAGATTGAGCTGCTTGATGGCGTAATCAACGCATCCCTGGTTTATCAGCATGTTGAGAACTGGCAGTCGCTAAACCAAGAGGTAACACATGACTAGCACTAGGCGTGATTTTGTCCGTCAATCTGCAGCCGCAGCCGCAGGGGCTGTTGCAGGCATCCCCATAGAAGTTCTGTCCCAGGATGCAGGAGCAATGGCTGCCGACCTGAAGTGGTCCAAGGCGCCATGCCGCTTTTGCGGTACAGGTTGCGGCGTCATGGTGGCCGTCAAGGACAACCGCGTAGTGGCCACTCAGGGTGACCCTGAGGCCGAGGTCAACCGGGGACTGAACTGCGTCAAGGGTTACTTCCTGTCCAAGATCATGTATGGCGGTGATCGTCTGACAAAGCCGTTGCTGCGCATGAAGAATGGTCGCTATGCCAAGGATGGCGAGTTCCAGCAGGTTTCCTGGGATACGGCATTCGACGTCATGGCAGAGCAGTTCAAAAAGACGCTCAAGGCCAAGGGGGCCGACGCGGTGGGCATGTTCGGCTCCGGCCAGTGGACGGTATGGGAGGGCTATGCCGCCTCCAAGCTGTTCAAGGCGGGCTTTCGCACCAACAACATTGATCCCAATGCACGGCACTGCATGGCCTCGGCAGTTGCCGGCTTCATGCGCACCTTTGGCATGGACGAGCCCATGGGCTGCTATGACGACATCGAGGCCGCGACTGCCTTTGTGCTATGGGGCTCGAACATGGCTGAAATGCATCCGGTGCTATGGACGCGCGTGACCGACAGGCGCCTGTCCACACCAGGCGTGAAGGTGGCCGTGCTGTCCACCTTCGAGCACCGCTCGTATGAGTTGGCGGACATGTCTCTGACCTTCAAGCCTCAGACCGACCTGGCCATACTCAACTACATCGCCAATCACATCATCACCACAGGCAGGGTCAACAAGGATTTTGTCTCCAAGCACTGCAATTTCAAGCTCGGCAACACCGATATCGGCTACGGGCTGCGTCCCGAGCACCCCCTGCAGAAGGCTGCCAAGAACGCCAAGGATCCCAACGGTGCCAAGTCCATAAACTACGAGGAATACGCCAAGTTCGTATCCACCTATACGCTTGAGTACACAACCAAGCTCACGGGTGTACCGGCCAACCGTCTCAAGGCTCTTGCCGAGCTCTATGCAGACCCCAATAGCAAGGTGGTGTCGTTCTGGACCATGGGTTTCAACCAGCACACACGGGGTGTCTGGGCCAACAACATGGTCTACAACATCCACTTGCTGCTGGGCAAGATCGCCACACCCGGCAACAGCCCGTTCTCACTGACGGGACAGCCTTCTGCCTGCGGAACGGCGCGTGAGGTGGGCACCTTCTCGCACCGCCTGCCAGCGGACATGGTGGTGACGAACCCAGAGCATCGCAAGACTGCTGAAACCATCTGGAAGCTGCCCGAAGGCACGATTCCACCCAAGCCCGGCTACCATGCCGTGGAACAAAACCGTGCGCTCAAGGACGGCAGGCTCAATGCCTACTGGGTGATGGTCAACAACAACATACAGGCCGGCGCCAACCTCGCGCAGGAAGGCTACCCAGGCTACCGCAATCCTGACAATTTCGTGGTGGTCTCCGATGTCTACCCCACAGTCACAGCCGTAGCCGCCGATCTGATCTTGCCGTCGGCCATGTGGGTCGAGAAGGAAGGTGCCTACGGTAATGCAGAGCGCCGCACCCACTTTTGGCACCAGCTGGTCAAGGCTCCTGGTGAGGCGCGCTCCGACCTGTGGCAATTGATGGAGTTCTCCAAGCGTTTCAAGGTCGAGGAAGTCTGGCCCGAGGAACTGCTGGCCAAGAAGCCCCAGCTGCGCGGCAAGACCCTGTTCGAGGTGCTGTACCGCAACGGCAACGTGGACAAGTTCCCCTTGGCCGACATGGACCCTGCCTATGAAAACGAGGAAGCCAAGGCCTTTGGCTTCTATCCGCAAAAAGGTCTGTTCGAGGAGTACGCCTCGTTCGGCCGTGGCCATGGCCACGATCTGGCACCGTTCGACCAATACCACAAGGTGCGCGGCATGCGCTGGCCCGTGGTCAACGGCAAGGAAACGCTCTGGCGCTACCGCGAAGGCTCGGACCCCTATGTGAAAGCTGGTACGGGCTACCAGTTCTACGGCAATATCGACGGCAAGGCCAACATCTTCGCCTTGCCATACGAGCCACCGGCGGAGGCTCCGGACAAGGATTACCCGTTCTGGCTTTCCACGGGCCGGGTGCTTGAGCACTGGCATTCAGGATCCATGACCCGGCGCGTACCCGAGCTGCATCGTGCCGTGCCTAACGCACTGTGCTACATGCATCCTGACGATGCCAAAGCACTGGGCGTGCGCCGCGGCAGCGAAGTCGAGCTGTCCTCTCGGCGCGGCGCCATGCGCACGCGCGTCGAGACCCGCGGCCGCAACAAGCCGCCGCGCGGATTGGTCTATGTCCCCTGGTTCGACGCCAGCCAGCTGATCAACAAGGTGACGCTGGATGCTACCGACCCGATTTCGTTGCAGACGGACTTCAAGAAGTGCGCTGTGAAGATCACCAAGGTTTGACGAAAGAGAGGTTGACCATGAACTTCTTGCGCAAACTCGTCCGTCTTGTGGGCATGCTGCTCATGCTCAATATAGGTATGGCCTGGACGCCAGCCGCCATCGCGGAGACCTTCTATGACTCGGCGCGTGGCCCCACGCCCATCATGCAGGCAACCAAGCCGCCAGTGCTTGGCAATGCCGTCAATGATGATGTGCGCCGCACGCGCAACTACACCTGGCAACCGCCCACGATCCCCCATCGCGTGGACGGCTATCAGGTGGACAAGAACTTCAACAAATGCATGGACTGCCACTCGCGAACCAAGGCCGAGATCTCGCAGGCCGTGCCGGTATCGGTCACGCACTATATGGATCGCGACGGGCGCATGTTGGGGCAGGTATCCACGCGACGCTACTTCTGCCAGCAATGCCATGTGGCCCAGGATGCCGTCCGCCCTCTGGTCAGCAACACCTTCGAAGACGTGGATACCGTGATTCTGAAGGCCCTGCAGTCCCAGTCGGGCAAGGCATCCAAGAAAAACTGACGCTGCGGCGCACGAGGCTCATCTATGTTGACACTTCTCAAGCGCTACTGGGCGGTGATCCGCCGCCCCAGCGTACATTTCAGCCTGGGCTTTCTGACCATCGGCGGCTTCATCGGCGGCATCCTCTTCTGGGGCGCGTTCAATACCGCCATGGAGCTGACCAACACGGAGAAATTCTGCACGGGTTGTCATGAGATGCGGGACAACGTGTTTGCAGAGCTCAAGAGCACGATCCACTACACCAACCGCTCGGGCGTACGTGCGGTATGCTCCAACTGTCATGTGCCCCACGACTGGACCGACAAGATCGCTCGCAAGATGCAGGCCTCCAAAGAAGTGTGGGGCAAGATCTTCGGAACGATCGACACGCCTGAAAAATTCGAAGCCAAGCGGCTGGAGTTGGCGCAGCACGAGTGGGCTCGCTTCAAGGCCAACGATTCGCTGGAGTGCCGCAACTGCCATAACTACGACTCCATGGATATGACGCGGCAGAGTTTGCGTGCACAGAACATGCACAGCACCTATTTGGCCAGCAAGGAAAAAACCTGTATCGATTGCCACAAGGGCATTGCCCACAAGCTGCCTCACATTCCCCCCGGACAGGGTCCCAGCGACACGCCAGGTCAGAAAGTGCCAGGGCCAGCTGAGGCTTCGGTTGCGTCGGTGCAGTAGCGGGATGAATGGCTTGGGCACGGCTGCTTCCAGATTTCTTTGCATATCCGGCCTGGGTTGTGTACGCGGCGGCCGGGTGGTGCTGCGCGATCTGGGCTTGGAACTCGGTGGCGGTCAGCTCCTGATGCTCAGAGGTCATAACGGCGCGGGCAAGAGCAGCCTGCTGCGTTGTCTGGCCGGCCTTCTGCCATGGCGCACTGGAAGCCTCCAGTGGTGCGGCGCTACGCTGTCCCCTCAGGATCCAGCCTACCAGCGGCAACTGGCCTATATGGGGCATCAGGCAGGAATGAGCGACACCTTGACAGCGATGGAGAATCTGCGCTTTGCACTGGATTTGATGGCAGTGAGCTGGAATGAAGCACGCGTGCAAGCCGTTTTGCAGGCCTTGTCGATGACGGAAGTCGTCGCACGGCCTTTTGGCCGACTGTCCCAGGGTCAGCGCCGGCGATTGGGGCTGGCCCGTGTTTTGCTGGGCGAGCGTCCGCTTTGGTTGCTGGACGAACCCGACAACTGTCTGGATGTCCAGGGCGAACAATATCTGGTCGAGGCACTGGAGCAGCATCTGGCCTCAGGAGGAATGGCCGTGGTGGCTTCGCACCGCAACCTGGTGCTGCCGACGCCCTGGGTGTCGGCGCTGGACTTATCCCGCTCCGTGGTCACGACGACAATGAATGAGCAGGTGGCTGTTTGCTGAGAGCTGTGTGCGCAAGAGAGTTGAAATTGGCCGCTCGAAGGCCTTCCGATGCCTTGGGCGGGCTGTTCTTCTTCGTGCTGGTGGGCAGTCTTTTCCCCTTGGCTTTGGGACCGGACGCGCCCCTGCTGAAGCAGATTGCGCCGGGCATTGTGTGGGTCGCGGCCTTGCTGGCCGTGTTGCTGGGGCAGCACCGGCTGTTCGAGAGCGACATGGCCGACGGCTCGCTGGAGCAGTGGTTGCTGGCGCCTGCGTCCCTTTCGCTGCTGGTGGGCCTCAAGGTGGCCACGCACTGGTTGCTGGGTGTGTTGCCATTGTTGCTGGTGGCCCCCTTGCTGGGCTGGCAGTACGGCCTGGATGGGGCGGTGGTCGGCATTCTGCTGGCATCGCTGGCCCTGGGAACGCCCAGCCTGTGCCTGCTGGCGGCACTGGGCGCAGCACTGACACTGGGTGTGCGGGGGCAGTTGCTGCTGGCTCTGGTGGTGCTGCCGCTGAGCGTGCCCATCCTGATTTTTGGCAGCCATGCCGTGGCCCAGGCGCAGCAAGGGCTGAGTGCAGCGCCTGCTCTCAATCTGCTGGGGGCCTGCCTGTGTCTGGCGTTACTGGCCGGCCCCTGGGCTATAGCAGCGGCCTTGCGCCTTGCGCTGGAGTGATATGAATTCTCTTACTTCCAATGCATCACCGACGCCTGCAGCAGGGTCCAGCGGCCGCAAATGGCGCCAACTGACTTCGCCCCCGATTTTTTACCACTGGGCGGGTCGAGTCTGGCCCTGGATGGCCGTGCTGGCTGCCGTGCTGGCTGCTGCGGGTCTATGGGTCGGATTTGGACTGGCACCTACGGATCACCAACAGGGCGAGGTCTACCGCATTATCTTTTTGCATGTGCCGGCCGCCTGGATGTCCATGTTCATCTATCTGGTGGCAGCGCTCCATGCTGCCCTGGGGTTGATTTACGGCACCCGTCTTTCCCCCCTACTGGCAAGGGCCCTGGCACCCACGGGAGCTTTGTTCACAGCCATCGCCTTATGGACCGGGGCTGCCTGGGGCAAGCCGACCTGGGGAGCCTGGTGGGTATGGGATGCCCGTCTGACGTCGGAGCTGATCCTGCTGTTCCTGTATCTGGGTTATATGGCCATGGTCTCGGCCATAGAGGATTCGCGTCGGGCCGATGGCGCTGGCGCCATCGTGCTACTTGCTGGCGTGGTCAATATTCCCATCATCTATTTCTCGGTTCAGTGGTGGAGCACCCTGCATCAGGGTGCGAGTATCCGCATGGATACAGCTCCCAGCATGACACACACCATGCTGGCCGGCATGCTGCTGATGGCGCTGGCCTGCTGGGCCTATACGCTGGCCGTCGCTCTGGTACGGGCACGTTGCCTGATTCTGGAGCGAGCCCGCGAGGAGAGTCTGTAATGCAGGATCATGCTTTTTTCATTGCTCTGGCCTACGGTGTGAGCGCGATGGCGCTGGGTATCGAGCTGGTCAGCATCTTTGTGCGCAGCCGTCGCCTGAAGGCTGAAGCCGCGTCCGGACTCGCACCTGGGGAGAACCCATGAAGCCGCGCCAGCGTCGCCTGCTGTGGGTGTTGGCAGGACTTGCGCTGGTGGCCGCCGCCGTCACGCTGGTGCTGCGAGCGCTCAACTCCAATGTGATGTTCTTCTACAGCCCCAGCCAGGTTCATGCGGGCGAGGTTCCGCATGGTGCGGCCTTTCGCCTGGGAGGCCTGGTGGAGCCTGGCTCACTGCAGCGCAGCGGCGATGGAATGCTGCTGCGCTTTGCCGTGACCGATGAAGTGCGCAGTGTGCCTGTGCAGTATCGAGGATTGCTGCCCGACCTGTTCCGCGAGGGCAAAGGTGTGGTGGTATCGGGCCGTATGCAGGCGGACGGGGCCTTCCAGGCCTCCGAGGTTCTGGCCAAGCACGACGAGAACTACATGCCGCCCGAAGCGGCCCATGCATTGAAAAACGCCGCTGGCAAGCCGTCGGAAAAGTCTGCCGACGACGCCACTGCCAGGGAAGCCGGCCAGGACAGCGCCGGTGCCGTCTCCAGCGGAGGCCGCACATGATCGCTGAACTTGGCGTGTTCGCCCTGGTACTGGCCCTGGTTACGGCAGTGCTGCTGGCGGTGCTGCCGCTGGCCGGTGCCCACTGGGGACTGGCGGGCTGGGTAAGGCTGGCCCGGCCCGCAGCCTTTTTGCTATGCGCATTGTGCGTGCTGTCTTCGGCCAGCCTGTTCTGGTGCTTCTGGCGCGCAGACTTCTCGGTGCTGTATGTGGCGGCCAATTCGCATAGCGACCTGCCCATGGCCTACAAGCTGGCAGCGTTCTGGGGCGGTCATGAAGGTTCCATGCTGCTGTGGCAGCTCATGCTCTCGGGCTGGACCCTGGCGGTGGCCTGGCGCAGCCGAGACCTGCCGCCGGCCTTCGTGGCGCGCGTGCTCTCGGTGCTGGGCTGGATCAGTGTGGGCCTGCTGCTGTTCCTGCTGTTTCTCTCCAACCCGTTTACGCGCCTGATCCCGGCTGCTGCGGAAGGCAAGGACCTCAACCCCCTGCTGCAGGATCCCGGCATGGTGCTACATCCGCCGCTGCTGTACATGGGCTATGTGGGCTTTGCCGTGCCTTTTGCGTTCGCACTTGCGGCACTGATCTCGGGCGAGCTGGGTGCGGCCTGGGCGCGCTGGTCGCGTTCCTGGACACTGGCGGCATGGGGTTTTCTCACGCTGGGCATTCTGCTGGGCAGCGCCTGGGCCTATTACGTATTGGGCTGGGGCGGCTGGTGGTTCTGGGACCCTGTGGAAAACGCCTCTTTCATGCCCTGGCTGGTGGGCACGGCCCTGCTGCATTCGCTGATCGTGACCGACCAGCGCGGCGCCTTTCGCAGCTGGTCGGCCCTGCTGGCCATCTGCGCATTTTCACTGAGCCTGCTGGGTACCTTTCTCGTGCGCTCCGGCGTGCTTACCTCGGTTCATGCCTTTGCCGTGGACCCAGGGCGGGGGCTCTTCATCCTGTGTTTCATCGTGGCTGTGGTGGGAACATCGCTGTGGCTGTTCGCCTGGCGCGCGCCGGAGCTGGGCCGGGGCTCCGGGGAATTTGCCATGCTCTCGCGCGAAACCTTTTTGCTGATCAACAACGTGCTCTTCACGGCTGCCGCGCTGGCGGTGCTCATAGGCACGCTGTACCCGCTGGCGCTCGATGTGCTGAGCGGCGAGAAGATCTCCGTGGGGCCGCCGTACTTCCAGGCCGTCTTTTTGCCCTTGGTACTTCCGGCCCTGGCCCTGATGGGCGTGGGCACGGTGGCGCGCTGGAAGAGTAGCCAGGCCGCAGAGCTGTGGCGGCGCCTTCGCATGGCTTTGATACTGAGTGCAGCCTCTGCTGCCGTGCTGGCGCTGGCCGGCGGCTGGACTGGCCTGCGCCTGTCGCCCGCCACCTTGCTGGGCCTGGCGCTGGGCCTGTGGTGCCTGTTCAGCACGCTGGCCCATGTCTGGCAGCGCCTGGGGCAAGGCCTGGAAATCGGCCATCTGGGTCAGCGCCTGTCGCGCCAACCCTGGGGCTGGTGGGGCATGCTGATGGCCCATGCCGGTGCGGGCGTGTTCGTGCTGGCGGTAAGCTTGGCCGACGGGCTGGAGAGCCGGCACGAAACCACGCTGGCGCAGGGTGAGACTGCCGAGGCGGGTGGCTACCGCTTCCGCTTCGACAGCCTTGGTCCCGCCGCCGGCCCCAACTATGACGCGCAACGTGCCCAATTCACCGTCAGCCGAGCGGGACTGGACAGCTGGAGCATGTTTCCCGAGAAGCGGGTTTACCGCGCCCAGGGCATGGCGCTGAGCCAGGCCGCCATTGACAGCGGCTGGACACGCGACGTTTTCGTGGCCCTGGGCGATCCACTGGACGATCAAGGCCTGCGCTGGACCGTACGCCTACAGGTCAAGCCTTTCATGGACTGGGTCTGGATAGGCACACTGATGATGGCGCTGGGCGCGGGCCTGAGCCTTATGGACCGGCGCTTTCGTACAGCCAAGCAGCGAGCGCACAGCCAGTCCGGCGCTCCGGCCCTGCAAGGAGCTGCCTGATGCGCTTTGTCCTGCCCCTGGCAATATTTTTAGGCTTAGCCATCATGCTCGGGCTTGGCCTGCAGCGTGACCCACGGGCCTTGCCTTCGGCGCTGCTCGAACAGCCAGCACCGGCCATAGACCGCCCTCTGCTCGAAGACCCGCAGCAAGTCCTGCATCTGCAGGACCTGCGAGGTCGGGCCTGGCTGCTCAACGTCTGGGCCTCATGGTGCGCACCCTGCCGACAGGAGCTACCCGTATTGGCTGAACTCTCGAAGCGCGACGCGGTCGCCGTCTACGGCCTGAACTACAAGGATCAGCCGGACAAGGCTCGCGCGCTGCTGCGGGTGGCGGGCAACCCCTACCGAGCTTCAGCCATCGACGGCGATGGCCGCGTAGGCATGGACTTCGGCATCCAGGGAGTGCCGGAAACCTTTGTCATTGACGGCCAGGGCCGCGTGCGCTATCGCCATGTGGGCCCGGTAACCGCAGAGATATGGCGCGACCGGCTGCTGCCGGTCATCAGGAGTCTGCAATGAAACCGCGAAGTATCGGCGCAGCCTGCACGGCGGCCTTCCTGGCCTGCATGGCGATGCTGGCCCAGGCCGGACAGACCGCTCGGGACCAGGAGCTGCTGGATCGTGAAATGGCGCTGGCCGCTCAGCTTCGCTGTGTCGTCTGCCAGAACCAGACCGTGGCCGAATCGCGTGCCCCCATGGCCGAGGACATGCGCCGCGAGATCCGTAACCAACTCGAGCAGGGCCATAGCAATGAGCAGGTGATCAACTTCTTCGAACAGCGCTACGGCTCCTTTGTGCGCTACAACCCGCCCTGGAAGCCATCGACCTGGTTGCTGTGGAGCGGCCCCTTCCTGGCCGCGCTGGGGGGCTTTGTGCTGCTGCGCAGAACGCTGCGCCGCAGGCTCATGCCGAATGTCCCGCTGACCCCGGAGCAGCGTGATCGTGCGCGCCAGTGGCTGGACACGACCTCGAAGGAGGAACGCCAATGAGCGCCATGCACTGGTTGTGGCTGGGCGCCATCGCCCTGATGCTGCTTAGCCTGGCGGTACTGCTGCCGCCTTTGCTGGCCGAGGTCCCATTGCCCGCCAGCGATCCTGATGAAGCGCTGCGCCGCCTCTACCAGGCCCAGTTGGCCGAGCTGACGCTGGAGCGCTCAGGCGGACGCCTGAGCGAGACCGACCATGCTCAAGCGGTCGAAGAACTTCAGCGACGTCTGCTCAGCGAGCTGGACAGACCCCGAGCATCGGTTGCCTGGAGCCAAAGTCCATGGCTGCGCCGTGGCAGCGCGCTGTTGTTGGCGGTGCTGCTCCCTCTCGCCGCGTTCGCTTTGTACCTGCAGGTGGGCGACCCCAAGGCTGCAGCGCAGCTGGCGCAGGAGCAGCCCGGCGCGCACGGAGACGGCGCGGACGATACACAGGTGCAGACCATGGTGGACGGACTGGCCCGGCGTCTTGAGGAGCAACCCCAGAACCTGCCTGGCTGGGTGATGCTGGCCCGCTCCTATGAAACTCTGGAGCTCTTTGACGCTGCGGCCCAAGCGTACCGGCGGGCTTTGCAGGAAGCGCGGCGTAGCGCGGCGGATGAGGAAGTTCAGGCAAGGTTATGGGCCGATCTTGCCGACGCGCTGGCATCGGCACAGGGCGGTGATCTGGATGGCGAGGCCGGCAAGGCCATAAAGCAGGCACTGATGTTGCAGCCTGATCAACCCAAGGCACTGGCCCTTGCAGGGAGTGCAGCCGTGCGCCACGGCAAGCTGGATGAGGCACAAAAGAACTGGCAGGCCCTGCTGCGCCAATTGGAGCCAGGATCGGACATGGCACTGCGAGTGCAAGATGATCTGCTCAAGCTGGAGGCTTTGGCGTCTGAAGACAGTTCAAGCATCACTGCCAAGACTGCGGCTGCATCCAAGAGCCGCCTGAGCGGAGAATTGCGCTGGGCAGCCTCCAAGGCCAATCCATCTGAACCAGCCCGATTGGCAAAGGCTCAGGTCTTTGTCGTGGCTCGCGCCGACGGTCACCCCCGCCCTGTGGCAGTGCTGCGCCTGCCTGCGACCTCCCTGCCGGCACATTTCACGGTGGGACCGGAGAACCTGCTCGATCCTTCAGTTTCGCTGTCGTCATTCCCGGAGCTACGTTTGCAGGCGCGGCTGTCGCTGGACGGCCAAGCCATGCCACGAGCTGGAGATATCTACAGTCAGTCGTTCTCGGTGACTCCCGGCTCCTCGAACTTGCTGCTGGAATTGAACCCGGCCTTCTAACAAGTGTGTCTGGACTGTGGCCAGTTAGGCAGTCCGGATCGTGCAGTCACGCATAGAACCTCGCAGCAATCTGCACATCAGGCTGATGGCACGCTTGGCTTCCGTACTCTTGCGGAGATATTCAGCGCATGTGTCGCATTGACCGGTTGAATCCGCCAGCGATTCCCGTCCTTCGATCACGGCAGCCCTGCATCAGCTCTACGCACCAGACACGCCATTCCCTTCGAAAAAACAAAGCCCACAGTTATCAGAGTGACTGCGGTCCTTGTTGTACGGCCTGACTACTTGGATACTCAACATGATCGATGACTTCAATCGCGAGGCTCCGGGCATTGATGTGGACTTCTCGCTGCCGACGCATCGTGTGATCCGAGTGCTGACGCAGATCATGGCCAGGCGTGGAAAGCCACAGGCGATCCGTTGTGACAGCGGGCTGGAATACATCCGCACCACGCTGCTGCACTAGGCCGGTTTCCAAGAAATTCGCATTGAGCACATTCAGCCAGGCAAGCCCCAGCAGAATGCCTATGTGTAACGCTTCAACAGAACGGTCCGCTTTGAGCTGCTGTCACATTAGTATTGGAGCGATCTCGAAGATGTTCTGGAGTTCGCCACGTAATGGATGTGGCACTGTAACCACGAACGCCCGAACATGGCCTTTGCCGGCACTACCCCAAAACAGCGGCTCGCCATGGCCACATAGCTTATTTCTCAGGGCAATGGGGGAATTACCGTCCTTGCCCCCGATGCAGCAACGTGCGGCAATTGGGACAACCTAGCCGCAGCCCATGCGGCCAAATGGCCGAGGCCCATACATGTAGCTAGGTTATCCCTATCACCGCATCGCTGGCCCCGCGTGCCAACACCCGGGAAAATGACTGGCACATGCCGGCGAAAGTATCCGCGCTGGCGCTTAGCGGGCTGTCGCTGCGGTAGATCAGGCAGTTGTCGAAGGTCGGCGACGACTCCTCTATGGGCAGGGCCACGACATCGTTGCCCAGCAAATTGTTGTCCATCATGACCACGGGCACCATGGCCAGCCAGTCCGTCCCTCGGAGCAGGGGCGTGAGGTGGGAGAAAGACTCGCAGGTGGCGGCCACCCGCGGCATGGGCAGGCCTTGCTCGGCATGAAAGCGCAGCACTGTGCCCCCGGGGCCGCCGGGCGGGCCCAGCAGCACCCATTCCTGGCCTTGCAAGGCTTTGAGACGGCACGCCCCGGCTAGGGGGTGACCGCGCCTGGCTATCACCACCAGGGCGCTGCGAAACAGCTTGCGCACTTCAAAGCCCGCGGCCACTCCCGCATCGGGCACGGCGGTGACCGCCAGTTGGATGCGCGACTGCTGTAGTTCGGGCAGCAACTGCTCATAAAAGCCGCTGAACAAGCGCAGCTGCACTGAGGGAAAGCGTCGGTGGAACTCGGGAACCACCAGGTGCAGCAAAACCGCCGTAGGCGTGGGCCCCAGGCCAATGGCCAGGCTGCCGCCCTCGGAAGTGAGGGCCTGGCGCGCATCCTCCTCGGCCTTGTAGGCCTCGCGCGTAATGAGCTTGGCGCGCGGCAGCAGCCTCTCGCCCTCGGCCGTCAGCGCAACGCCCTGCACCGAGCGGCGCAGCAGTTGCACGCCCAGCGTGGCTTCCAGCGCCTTGAGGCTGGTCGTGATCCCGGCCTGTGAAATATCCAACTGGCGCGAAGCCGCCCTGAAGCCGCCGCACTCCACCACGGCCAGAAAAACTCTCAACTGTTGCAGCGTCATGGCCTTTACCGATAAGAAAACCTGATCACTATAAGCCTCTCCTAGCTTATCCAGCGCAGCGCTTGTCCCTACCATCGACTACGCAAACACACTTTTCGCCATCTCATTTAATTTAGAAGTTTCAAAGTGAAAACACAGGTTGCAATCATTGGAGGCGGGCCCGCCGGATTACTTTTATCCCATTTGCTGTACCAGGCCGGCGTGGACAGCGTGGTGCTGGAGCACCGCAGTCGCGCCCAGGTTGAGGCACGCATACGCGCAGGCGTGCTCGAGCAGGGAACGGTCGATCTGCTGCGCAGTTGCGGTCTGGGCGAGCGCATGGACAAGGAAGGCCATTTGCACGACGGCATGAAGATCGCCTGGGCCGGCCAGGAGAGCTTCTTCATCGATGTGCACAAGCACCTGGGCAAGCGCTTCATGGCCTACGGCCAGACCCAGATTCAGGAGGACTTGCATGCGGCCAGCGATGCGCGCTCGGCGCGCATACTGCATGAGGCCATGAACGTAAGCTTGCACGATGTGGACGACCAGGCGCCTTTCGTCACCTTCGAGCATAAAGGCCGCGCACAACGTCTGGACTGCGAGTTCATCGCGGGCTGTGACGGCTTTCACGGCGTCTCGCGCAAGACCATTCCCGCCGATGTGCTGCGCGAGTTCGAGAAGGTCTATCCGTTTGGATGGCTGGGCATCCTGTCTGAGACGCCGCCGCTGGACGACATCGTCTACGCAAATCACCCGCGTGGCTTTGCGCTGGCCTCCATGCGCAACCCCATGCTGAGCCGCTACTACATACAAGTGCCCCTGGACACACGCCTGGATGACTGGTCGGACGAGCGCTTTTGGGAAGAACTAAAGGCCCGCTATCCCAAGGAGATGGCTGAGCGCATCGTCACCGGCCCGTCCATCGAAAAATCGATTGCCCCCCTGCGCAGCTACGTGGCTGAACCCATGCGCCATGGCCGCCTGTTCCTGGCCGGCGATGCGGCCCACATCGTGCCGCCCACGGGCGCCAAGGGGCTGAACCTCGCCGTCTCCGATGTGTTTTACCTGTCCAGGGCCCTGGCCAGTTTCTATGCCACGGGCTCGGCCGAACTCATAGACGGCTACAGCGACATGGCGCTGCGCCGCGTCTGGACCTCGGTGCGCACCTCCTGGTATCTGACCAATCTGCTGCACCGCTTTCCGGACAGCTCGGCCTTCGACCAGCGCGCCCAGGAGTACGAGCTCGAATACCTGCGCGCCAACCCCTCGGCCCAGTTGGCCTTGGCCGAGCAATACGCAGGCCTGCCGTTCGAGGAAGTCGCAGGCGTAGCTGCAACTAAAGCGAAAGGAGAAAGCTCATGAAGGAGCAACTTATGGAGACAAAAGCCGCCCTGGCCGACATCCCCGGCACCTATGTTTTCGACGGTACCCAGCACCGCCTGGGTCTGAGGCTTAACCTGTTTTGCAAGTCCCTGGACGACAAACACAACCGCGAGCGTTTTCGCCAGGATCCCGAGCAATATCTTGCAGGCCATGCCCTGTCCGATGAACAGCTGGCCGCCGTGAGCTCACGCGACTGGCTGGCCATGCTGAGCCTGGGCGGCAACATTTACTACCTATTCAAGCTGGCCATCTTCGATGGCTGGAGCATGCAGCACGCGGGAGCAGCCATGTCCGGCACGGGCATGAGCGTGGACGAATTCCGCCAGATGATGCTCAGCGGCGGCCGGCCCATAGAAGGCTGGCGCAGCCGCAAGGAGGCTTACCATGGCTGAGATCATTGGAGGCGTTGGCACATCGCATGTGCCAGCCATTGGCGCGGCCATTGACCATGACAAATGCCACGAGCCCTACTGGCAGCCCGTGTTTGCGGGCATGCTGGCCGCGCGCGATTGGATAGCGAAGACCCGGCCCGATGTCTGCATCATTGTCTACAACGACCATGCATCCTGCTTCGACCTGAGGCTGACGCCGACCTTTGCGCTGGGCGTGGGTGAGAAGTTCGCCCCACATGACGAAGGCTATGGCCCCAGGCCCGTACCCGAGGTCCAGGGCGCTCCAGAGCTGGCCTGGCATATCGCCGACTCCCTGATCACCCAGAACTTCGACCTCACCCTGGTCAGCGAGATGAGCGTAGACCACGGTCTGACCGTGCCCTTGTCGATTCTCTACGACCAGCCTTCGGTATGGCCCTGCAAGGTGATTCCACTGTGCGTGAACGTGATACAGCACCCGCTGCCCACAGCTGCGCGCTGCCATGCGCTGGGCAAGGCCTTGCGCGCCGCCATAGAAAGCCATGCCAGCGGTCTCAAGGTCGCCGTCATTGGCACGGGCGGGCTATCGCACCAGTTGCAGGGGGAGCGTGCCGGCCTGATCAACGCGACCTATGACCAGCACTGGTTGGACCTCTTGATACACAAGCCCGAGTGGATCGCGGAAATCGGCGTTGCCGAGATGCTGCGCGAGACGGGCTCGGAAGGGGTAGAAGCCATCATGTGGCTGGTTATGCGCGGCTGCCTCAACGACCGGGTCAACACTTTGCACCGCTTCTACCATGTGCCTGTCTCGAACACTGCCTACGGACTGGTGGTGCTGGAAAACGAATGACTCCCTTGAGCTGTCTGCAGCGCTTTCCCTTTGAAAACAGGGGGACAGCCTGCTCGCTGTCCCTCAGTGGAGAGCTAGTTTTATTGCACTTGGGTACTGAGTAGGCTTCCCCCTTAGCAACGTGGACCTACGCATGCAACTCCAAGCACCGCTGAGATCACTGAATTTCAAACAACAAGGAGACAAACCATGCCCATCCACCTCAAACTCACACGCTACCCGATTCTCGCAGCAATTGCTGCAATGGTCGCACTGACCTCGCCAACCATGGCATCCAACGTCGGCACTTGGCCGCAAAAGCCTGTACGTGTGATTGTCAACTTCCCGCCGGGAAGTTCGCCTGATGTGGTCGCTCGGGCGATTACCGTGCCCCTGGCACAGGCCCTGGGCCAGCCTTTTGTGATCGACAATCGGTCGGGCGCTGGCGGCAGTCTGGGCGCCGATGCCGCAGCCAAGTCCGCCGCCGACGGCTATACACTGCTAGCCTCCTCGGGCAGTGCTATTTCCATCAATCCCCATGTCTATCGCAAGCTTCCTTACGACACGGAAAAGGACTTGTCCCCCGTGGCCGCAGCGGCGCGCATAGAGCTTTTTTTGGTTGCGCGTGCAGATGCGCCCTTCAACAGCTTCGATGAACTGGTTACTTATGCGAGAGCCAACCCCGGTCAACTAAGCTATGGTTCGCCCGGAAACGGAACGGCTCCCCATATCGCCGGTGAAATGCTCAAGGAGCAGGCCAAGATCAACCTGCTTCATGTGCCCTACAGGGGGGCAGCCAATGTGCTGCAGGACGTGCTCGCAGGACAGATCGACGTCTTCTTCGACCCAGGCATTGCCATCAGCCATATTCAGAACAAAAAACTCAAGCTGATTGCTGTGGGTAGCCTCAAGCGCTCCAGCCTGTTTGCCCAAACGCCAACGCTGGATGAGCTAGGCCTCAAGGGCTTTGATGCAGGCACCAGCCATGCGTTCTACCTGCCAGCAGGCACCCCCCAGTCTATCGTCCAGCGCCTGAACCAGGAAATCAATCGCATCGTGCAGACGCCCGCGGTCACCTCCCAGATCCATGCTCTAGGGGCCGAGGTGCAGGTACTGTCTCCAGAACGGCTGCGCATCCAAATCCGGCAAGATCACCAGCGCTTTGGCGAAGTGGTCAAGCGACAGGGTATTCGCGCAGAATAACGTTGGCAGGCGATGTGTGTTGATTTCCATCTCAAAGTGACCCACAAACCTACGCACAGGACTGCTCGGTACGGGCACCCCAACAGGCGACCTTGGCACGGGCAGAGGCGAGCGAGCATCACATCAACCTGCAGCGATTGGATCTGGAACTCCAGATCCGTTCAGCCGACGAAAATGCTCACTCATTGCTCCAGCGCGCTGATCTCTATGATGGCTTGACGGCAGAGACGGACATAGTACGCAAAGCATTTTTGAGCAGTGAAACCACCTTGGAAACGTTCGCTGCTGGACGTTTTGACAGACTAGGCTCCGATGTGTGTGCTGGCCGTTGTAATAAACGATTCAGCTATCCAAATCTACCTGTAGTTCGTCAATGGATTTGTAGATTTGTGCCTGAATGCCACCTGCTAGAACTTGTGCAAGATAGTCTTGTGGAACAGCATCACAGATGCCATTGGTCTGTGTGTGATTAGCGTTGGTCTTGGTGTAATCGATGTCAGGCGCTACTGCATAAATCAGCGGTTGAGGTGAGGTAGCCTCGAGCGATGAATCTGCCCACGCAGAACAAGCCTCGTTACCGCACCGCCAACTGGAAGCAATACCACGAAGCGCTCAAAGCGCTGGGCTCCTTGACTATCTGGCTGGATAAAAGCATATCTTGGTTTGCCGCTACCAACCGATAGGAAAAGTTTTGAGTTTAGAAATAGATGCGGATGTCCAGGAACAGGTTGTTTTGGGTAGCCATGGGACAGCAGCAACGAGCCAACGTAAGGGGCGCCGGCACAATCTCAAAAGTATTGCGTACGGGCAGTATGTGAATAGTGCCTCTGCCCGTCCTGATCCGCTGTTTGAGTTCAGTTTCTCTCCCCCTCGCTGTGAATGCGATTAGGCAACGGCATTCAGCTCGTGGCTGGAAAATCATCCACACGCACAAGGGGCAGGAGTTTTTGATCAGTCGAACCAAGCTCGGGTGCGACTTCTCAGCTCCACTACCGGGCATTAGTTACTCCTCGCTGATGGCGATGGATGATAGAAACCCGATCTACGTTTTGCTGCCCCCGGCTGCGTGATGACTTGACGGGCCGGCGCTGTTTCTGCGCCATGTCCGGCATGGATGCCGGTCAATCGATCGACATCACGCCCCAGATCTGGCGACTGTTCAAGGTCATGAACGGCATGCTTAAAAAACTTCCGAGTCAAACAGCAACTGACATCAATCCAGTGCGCTGATTCCAGCTGTAGCCAAGGCGCATGACCTCATGCGTGACCCGCAGGCAGGCCCCAGGAGATGCGAGGATGACCCTCCAGGACTCCCTTGCAGCCAGGTACCGCCAGTTAGGAGGTAGCTCCAGATACGAGATCTGCGCAGTGGCTGCGCAGACCTCAGCCTCTTTTGCGAGTCACCAAACAGTTGAGCTTTTCAGCGCTTTGAATCGCTAAACGCTGATCAAGATGGAAAAATTGTGGGAACCTGTGGAAAGAGAAGATCCAAATTAGTGGGGAATTGCGACACTTTTTGTGCTGAGAAATACGCACTTGAGCACCCAAGTCTGAGAATTCTTTTCCTACTCTGGAAACAAAAATGCCCGCTTTTCAGCGGGCATTTTCTGTTGCAAACTCTGGTTTCGTTTGCAGTTTGGTAGGCGCGATTGGACTCGAACCAACGACCCCCACCATGTCAAGGTGGTGCTCTAACCAGCTGAGCTACGCGCCTGTTGTTCTGTTCGATGAAGCAATTGTAGCACGGGTTTTTCACTCATTTTTTGAGAGCTAACATTTTCTTGTCATCGAGCACTGTCAGGCGCAATCGGGACTTACGTCAGCGCCTTCTGGCCGAGCGAACGCCGGACACACTGGCGACGATGCCAAGTACCTTGTTGAGGCGACCCGAATCTGCCACCTCCACCGTGAACGTCATCCATGCCGTCCCCTTGACGGACTGGGTCTGCACCCCGATGACATTGGTCTTCTCGCGCGCAAACACGTCCGAGATATCGCGCAGCAAGCCTTGACGGTCGGCCGCCTCCACCGCAACGTCCACAGGGTAAACCGGTCCGCCCTTGTCCACGTGCTTGGGAGTACCCCAGTCGACCTCGATGACGCGCTCGGGGCTCTTGGCCATCATCTCGCGGAAATTGGAGCAATCGCAGCGGTGCACGCTCACGCCCTTGCCACGAGTCACAAAGCCGCCGATCTCGTCCGGAGGAGCAGGCTTGCAGCATTTGGCCAGTTGAGTCATGAGCGAATCAACGCCCACCACCAGCACCCCGCCGCGCGAAGAATCATGGCCGCGCGCCTTGCGCACCGGCGTGAACGCATCTTCCTCTGGCGTTTCTTCACTGGGACGCAGCACGACTTCGATATTGCGCAGTGAATACTCGTCCTTGCCCACGACTTCAAACAGTGCATCGGCAGACTTGAAGCCCAGCTGTGCAGCCAGCTCTTCAAGCTTGATCGCCGTCTTGCCCTCGCGCTGCAGCAGCTTTTCAACAGCCTCGCGCCCGCGCGAGACGGTTTCGTGCGTAGCCTGGGCATTGAACCAGGCGCGCACCTTGGCCTTGGCCCGGTTGCTGACCAGATAACCCAGCTCGGCATTGAGCCAGTCTCGGGAGGGGCGGTCTTCCTTGGCCGTATTGATCTCTACCGTCTGGCCGCTTTCCAGAGCGGTGTTCAGCGGCACCATGGCCCCGTCCACACGCGCACCACGGCAGCGGTGGCCCAGGCTGGTGTGCACCGAGTAGGCGAAGTCCACCGGCGTAGCCCCTTGCGGCAGCTCGATCACGGCCGCATCGGGAGTCAGTACATAGATGCGATCTTCAAACAGACCACGCTGGGCCGAGCCCGTCAGGTCACTGCCCCAGGCCAGCAACTGGCGCAGCACGGCGATCTTGGCGTCATATTCGCTGGACGCAGACACGCCCGCATAGCCTTTGGTACCAGCTTCCTTGTAAGCCCAGTGCGCGGCCACGCCATGCTCGGCATGGTCGTGCATGGCCTGGGTGCGGATCTGGATCTCTATGGTGCGGCCGGTTTCATCGCGCACCACCGTGTGCAGAGACTGATAACCGTTGGGCTTGGGTTTGGCAATGTAGTCGTCGAACTCCTTTTCCAGCGGCGTGAATTGCTCGTGCACCCAGGACAGGGCTGCATAGCAGTCCTTGACCGTAGGCACGATGACGCGCATGGCACGAATATCGAACAGTTGGTCAAAGCTCAGCGACTTTCCGCGCATCTTCTTGACGATGCTGTAGATATGCTTGGGTCGCCCCTGAACCGAGGCGCTGATACTGTGGGCGCGCAAGTCGGCTTCGAGCCGCGCACGCATCTGCTCCATATAGGCTTCGCGCTCGACCCGCTTTTCGTCGAGCAGACGCGCGATCTGGCGGTAGGTATCGGGCTCCAGAAATCGGAACGCCAGATCTTCGAGCTCCCATTTGATCTGCCAGATGCCCAGACGGTTGGCCAGCGGCGCAAAGACATAGAGAGCTTCTCGCGCAATGCTGGGTGAAACCGGACTCTTCTCGGCCGCGTAGTAGCGAAGCGTCTGCAGACGCGACGCCAGGCGCAGCAGCACCACGCGCAGGTCGCGCGAAAAGCCCAGCAGCATCTTGCGCACGTTCTCGGTCTGCGTGGCCACGCCATCGACATGCTGGCTGCTCAGCTCGGCGTCTCGCGCCTGCTGCTGCACGCGAATGAGCTTGATGGTTTCGACCGCCAGGGTCGCAAAATTATCGCCGAACGCCTTGGCAATCACTTCCTGTGGCTTGTTCAGGTGCACGCTGGCATGCACCAGATAAATGGCCGCCTGCATGGTTTCCGAGCCGCCGATTTTCTTGAGGATGGCGGCAACGGCGTCGGCATGGGTCAGGGTGTTTTCACCGGTCTCCATGACTTCGCCGGCAATCAGCGGTTCTGCAAAGGCGCGGGCACGCGCCAGCGCATTGACTTGATCGGGCAAAACCTCGGAAGTGGCGGTAATCAGATGCGGCGTAGGCTCCGTGAGCTTGGGTGCGGCGTCAGAGACGGTGGTTACGGTATCGCTGGTCTTCATGCAGCTTCCTCTTGGGCCTGCTGCGCAAGACTGATGCTCGCAGGCAGACCCTTATCCCCTTGTAAAAACTTTTGTATCAAAGCCACTTGTCCCGGCACTACCAGTGTTGGAGCATGTCCCACGCCTTCCAGTTCCGTGCAATGCGCCCTGGGGCCACGCTCGGCCATGGCTTGGGCGGTACGGCTCGAAAGCAGATCGGACTCGGCCCCTCTGACAAGCAAGACCTGTGCCGTGATCTGGTCGTAAAGCTGCCAGAGCAAGGCCTCACCAGCCTCAGCGGTCTCGCGCGTCATCTGAGCCATGGGCACTGCAATACGGGGGTCGTAATGCAGCACCACGCCCCCTTGGGGATCTGGCTTGATCATGGCCTGCGAGAGCCGGCTCCACTGCTCATCGCTATGTGGGCCGAATCCTTCGGAAATCAAGCGCATGGCGGCGGCAGCGCTCTCGAAGTTGGGAAACTGCAAGCTTTTGCCGACATAGGAACCGATCCGTTCCAGCGACTCCCACTCAATGGTCGGGCCGACGTCGTTGAGCACCAGCCGCCGAACAGGCACCGGCAGCGGCAGGCCGGGCTGGCCCACGATGCCCATGCCGATCAGGCCGCCCATGCTGGTACCCACCCAGTCCAGGGTTTCAATAGGCACCTGAGCATGCAGCTGGGCCAGCAGCGCCAACATATCGGCTGCGTACAGCGGCAGCTGATAACCCATGGGGTCGGCCAGCCAGTCGCTTTCGCCGCGTCCCACCACATCGGGGCAGATCACGCGGGCAAAGCGACTGAGCTCGGCGGCCAGCACATCAAAGTCCCGCCCCTGCCGTGAGAGGCCGTGCACGCAGACGATGACATGAGGATGTCTTGGGTTGCCGGTATGGTTCCATTCCCAGTACGCCATGCGGTGCGTTCCCTCGGGCTGAGCCTCGACCTGTTGGCGGCGCTGAGCACTGGCCCAGGTGGGAGCCGTTGCAGAGGCTCCGGGACACGATACGTAATTCAGCGTAGGTTGATTCATGGAGAACGCGTTTTCAAGACCGGGGCCGATAATGGCTGTCGTCGCATCGTCAATCGCTGAGAGAGTCATCAACATAGGCTCCAAGTACAGGCAACTTTGGACGGACGTTGCGAGAGGTCTGTGGATTCAGATATCGGCAGACCGTCGACATGGAGATATCGTACCTCGCCATAAGCTGCTTTAAGGTGGCCCCGGCCTGCTTTAATTGCCTCAGCTCGTTTTGCTCAATATCACTGAGCTTTCCCCTACTCCCACCCCACCTTACCCCTCTGTTATAGGCGGCTATTTGCCCAGCCAAGGCCCGCTCTCTAATGATGGAGCGCTCTAACTGAGCAACAGCACCCAGCACCTGCACCATAAAGATGCCTACCGGCACAGAGGTATCAAGCGGCTCAGTCAAAGACCGGATATGCGCGCCGGCGGACTGGACGCTGTCCAGAATCGCCAGCAAATCCTTAAGGGACCGGGCAACACGGTCCATTTTGTAAACAACAAGGATGTCGCCGGCCTTCAAAGACGACAGACAGCGTTGCAATTGAGGCCGTGCACTTACAGCACTTGCCTTCTCTTGATAGATCTTTGAAACACCTGCCTTATTCAACGCGTCAATTTGCAGATAAGTCTCCTGCTCCCTTGTCGAGACGCGAGCATATCCAATCAGCACTTTTTCCCTCCGTTGTTTTGATAGCTGGAATGCTATTGAGATCGCCATTTATCTAAGCTGAGATTAAATCCATTGCTTCTCTTTTCATAGCAAAAATGCCATTCTTGAAAATGGCCAGAATCACTTGCTGAGGGTTGAGCGCCTTCGGCGATTTGTTTCTCAGGCGAGAGTGGCGACCGGCATTTATGAATAAGGGATACACCCTCCGTCGATCTGTATGCCTTGCAAGAGCTGCGGCGCGCACCTGGTGCGGTGCGTGGGGTTCTGCCTGGTCAAACGTTGACATCAGGGGCGCGGCCCCCGATACCCCCATCAGCTGTTAGAACCTGCAGTCATAAAAATGTCCACGGACTGATTGGCCATTTAATTTAGAAGTGGCCGATAGCCCTCTCAGTTATCCATCAGAACAGAGCGCACCTGTGAATTGCGCCTCGCCAGGGCTTCCAGGTAGCCGCCTGCCTGTTGCTGCTGTTCCTGGCGCACCTGGGCCACCTCCTGGGGCATTGGCGCGTTGCTGTAGCGGGTGTTGCGGCCATCGCTGCGTGAACCAGTCGCAGCATCAACCACTAGGGGCCTGTCCTGGCCGCCGGTGTTCAGGTATGGAGCGTCGCAGGTGACGGGCCGAACGACCCCGTCAAACTTCACTGTGACCATGCAGTTAGCCAGGCGCTTGACGCTGTAGCCCGCATCCTCCAGGTCATCGCTGGTGACCTCAAACATGCGGCGGGTGCCATCGCTGACGATGAAGAGCGTGACGCTTTTGTCCTTCTTCGACAGATGTCCCGCTACGTGTAGCTGCTTGCCGAACAGCGGTTCTTTGGTCTGAGGTGCGGCCTCAGCAGGGGCCGCGGTGGCCTGCTGCGACTCCTTTGGCTTAGGCTCGACCGACGCTGGAGCTGATGACGCGACGACAGGGGTTGCAACAGCACCAGGTGCGGGGCCGAGGACGCGCGGCTTGACGGGTGGCGAAGGCACGATCTTGCGGCCCCATACATCGTGCTTACCATCAGGCCAGAAGGCCCAGATCACCAGAAGCACCGACAGGAGTAGCCAGAACTTCTTGAAGCGGTTGAATTTGACGATCATGGGGCTGACGTCTGTCACCCCAGATTCAGCAGATCCGCTGCTTTGCGTGTTGCTACGGTACAGGCCGAAATACTGGCTCTTGTATTCGCGTTCGTCGGTCTGGATGACTGCGCCGCGATAGCCGGCATGCACCTTGCGGATGTAGCTATCTTTCCGGCCCAGGATGTCGGCCTTGCGGCACTTGATGAGCGTGGCGATGAGCTGGGCGATGGGCTGGTTGATGTCGCGGAAGCTTTGCGTCATCAGCAGCACATCGGCGTTGTAGTGCCGATGCAGCTTGAACCATTGCACGACGCTTTCAGGGGTGCCCAGCTTGGGCAGCGCGACGTGACATTCGTCGATGACGTACAGGGGGCCTTGGTTCTTGGAACCGCGCCATTCGCTGTAGTAGTCCCAGACGGTACCGAACGTAAACACGTTCTCGGACTGGGGAATGGGCTCCTTGTCCGTCCAGAGCTGAAACGCTTCCTGCTCTGCAATGTTGGCTGCGTTCCAGTCGCCGAGCTGGGGTGTTGGCCTGGTGCGAACTTCGACCAGGTCGCGATAACTGGGGTCGATGGCCGCGAGCGCATCGATGTTCAGCGGCAGGTTTGTGATGACCTTGCGCCCGGCCTGGAGCGCGGGCAGCACGTGATAGGCCACTGCCTCATAGCTTTTGCCAGAGCCAGGGATGCCCTCTAGTCCATTGATCATGAGCCGAGCCTTGTGAACGGGATGAGCTGGAGCGCCAGCCGTATGCCGATAGCCGTGACGACAATGGCCATGGCCGTGCCGATGCCCGAGAGCTGCATCACAGTGACGATCTCGGGCGGCAGGTTGATGTTGTCGGCAATGCCCTTGAGCGGTGACACATCGACTGCATCAAGGGCGGCTTTGATGATTTCAAAGAGCTTCTCAATCAGCCAGGACACGGCGTCCGTGAACATGTCCCAGGCCGCTTTAAAGATGGCCTTGATGAGGTCTGCCGCCCACTTGTACCAAGCATCAACGACATCCTTGGCCCACTTGAAATACTCGGTCAGAGACTCCGTGAGCCACGAGAAAAATGCATCAATACGACGCTTGAGCCAATCGAACATGCTCAGCCTCCGAAGATCAGACGACGCGCGGTAATGAGCGCGGTCAGGATGGTGATGGCCTTGAGCACATCCCAAAGCCACAAGGGCGGAGAGATGTCATGCACACCGAAATCACCCACCGGCCTAAAGTTGAGATCAACGATCCAGACTGGTGCAGTTCCGCCATCCCCGATCTTTGGCATCAGGGCCATTGCAAGAGAGCCAAGGCCAGAGTTCTTAATGCCTGCACTGCTTTGCTTCCAGACCTCTACAGGCCCCTGCGGATACTTGGGCTCATAGAGCTTGCCGAACTCACCAGCTCCGGTGCCAGGAAGACCCGCCTTGCCAGGGCCGCTACCCGTGTCGCTACCGCAATCTTTGATGGTGCAGCCGTCGCCATCGCCGTTCCCGTTACCGCTTCCAGTACCTGAGCCTGTGCCGCTCTGGTTGTCTTTGCCTGGAACAGGATTGGCATTGACCGCAGCGCAAAGCATTCCATCCTTGTTTTTGGCCTTGGCGCAGTACTGGTCCTGGCTGACCTTGTCTGTCGAAGTCGTGGTACCGGTGACGTTGCCGTTAGCGTCCTTGGTGGTCTTGGTCGTGGTGGACTCACAGACGCCGTTAGAGCAAGTTGTCGTGGTCTTGCCTTCGGTGCTGGTGCCGTCGCTGTTCTTTGTGGTTCCTGTCCAGTCCACGCCTGTGGCACTCGCAGCAGGTATGCAAACCGTGTCGCCATTTACCGTTCCGGTTTGCCCAGCGCAACGCTTGTCTATTGGCTCGGCTTTTTCCGCAGGAGGCGGTGCATCAGGTGCAGATGGCTCACTAGGCGTGCCGTAGCTGCACTTGCCGCCTGTAAGGGTGCCCATGCCCTTGTAGAGGGTCTTGCCGGTGCTATCGGTTACGCCTGTGCTTGGGCCGGCATTCGCCATGCAGCCTTGGCTGCAGCCTGGAAACTTAGGTTCGTGCCAAAACAGGTCATCAGGGGGCTGATAGCAGGATGTAGTCGCATCACCATCGTAGGTGGCATATGAATGCTGAGAGCCTTTGGCGGCAGAGCAAAAGGCGGCAAGTGCAGAGCACTTATCTTGCGTGCACTGCCCCTTAGCCTTGTCGAAATACTGACCCGCAGGGCAAACAGGACAAGGGGCAATGGAGAAATCCACATAGGCCATGACCGCCTCAACAGTGGATCCATCGCCCTGCTTTGACGAGCCGTAGCAGACAATTTTAGATCCAGAGATTTGCGCTCTAGTCGCACTCCATTTGGGGTTATAGCGTGCGCCGCTCGCGTTGCAAATGGCCATCTCGCCGTAGTAGTACTGTCCGCCGATTTGAGAGAACGGTGTCTCGCATTGCTCGGCAGAGAACGCAGTACTGCAGAAGGAGACGACAAAGAGGAAAAGGACCTGGATGATGTTGCGCATGCCTAGATCCTTGCGAGCATGAAAAAACAAATCGCCCCGATTGCACCGATCAGCGCAAAAGCAGCGTGGACGGCGACAACCAGGGCGACGATCAACATGGCGAAGCCTTAGATCTTGGCGATGATGCGCTTGACGATCGCAGGGCCCTTCAAGTAGAGCGCGATACCCACGATGATCACGCCCATGGCGAGAACCTTGACGTTGATCCCGGACAGATCGACAGCGTCAAACAGATCATCCAGGCCTGCAGCGTGAGACGATGCAACGGCCAAGGCACCCGCAGAACCTGCAACGACCTTGGCACCGTACTGACGGGCGATAGAACGAGTTTTATTGAACATGATTTCTCCTGAAAAGATCGGTGCGAACTTGCACCAGGGAGCAGGCACAGCGCCCGCTCTCGGCTGCAATCTCAAGCCTTGCGGATCATCGCTATCACGACGCCAAGCACGTAGCCGACCAGGGCCAGAGAGAACACGATGCCGAACCCCAGGGTCACAGACTTGGCGATGCTCTCGGGCGTGATGCCCAGCGCGGCAAAGTCTTGAACGGTGATTTCCGTTATCGCGACCTGGTTGCCGGGCTGACATGGGCTTTCGACCTGGGTGCAAATGAAGTAAGTCATTGGCGTTCAAACGGCATCAGTACTCAGTCGCATCAGGCAAGTCTTCAACCCATTCGACATAGGGTCGAATGTTGTTGGAGCCACAAACAGGACAGCCACACTGCACAACTTCATCGACGGTAAAGCCAAGGTTGATTTCGTGGCACTCATCGCAGCAGGCCGTGTCGTCTTCGAGTTCTCTGCTCATGGGGATACCTCATCAAAGTTCGTCCAGGTCAATGACCTGGGCCTTGTGGAATGAATCAACGTGATCCGCGATCATTTCGACAGCGGTTTCCATGTCGTCCACAGTGCAGGCATCACGCAAGAGCAGCACCCAGCGCGGCTGGCCGTCATCTGGGTCAGGAGAGAGGAAAGCGCCGGTAAATGCCGACTGGATCACGTAGCGGGACATGCTTAAGCAGCCTTCCCGGATGCCTTGGGCTTGATGTCCACCAGCACGAGCTTGGAGGACTGATCAGCGCCTGCAGCCATTTCAAAGACGCAATCAACGGCAACACCCCCAACCGGCCACGAGTTCTTCAAGTGCTTCCACTTGCCGTACTCGGCAGAGGTGCCCATCTTGAAAGGTCGAGTGACTTGGCCCAGGCTTTCGCCGTTCTGGCTATCCGGCAGGTCGACGGCCAGATGGAACGTGGTCGAGTCGAAGGCGCGGCCCTCGTAATCGCCTTTGCTGGACTTGATGCCAGTGAGTACACCTTGTGCTTGAAAACGCATGTTGATTCCTTGGTTTAGGCATTAGGCAAATGCCGGACTAGCCCGCCCACTGCTAGCCAGCTTGGTAAAGACACGTTGATATGCGGCCTCTATGTCGGCCATGCCGAATTTCCTGAGGCGGTTTGGCAGCTTGTTTTCAAACTCTTTGAAAAGGCTGTGCATCTGCTCTCTGGGCAGGTTGATGAAGGCCAAGACAGCCGACGCACCAGCGGTATTCATGAACCAGCGCGCATTGCGCGTCACTTCGGCGTCGATGGTTTGAATCTGGACTTGCTTCTCGCACTTGACGGGTTCAGGAATGGCCTGAGCGCCCAGCTCTCGCAAGATGGATGCATGCCAGTCGCTGGCACCGGCAAAGAAGTCAGCAGGACGGCGCAGCATGTCGGGCAGCAGCACACGCTTTTGGTTGCCGTAGCGCAGCTCGACGCGGATCCATTGCGAGTCATCCTCTTTGCCGAAAAGCTGCTTGCCCTTCTCGTAGATGTTGGTGAGCTTGCCCCCGGCCCGAGAGCCAAGATAGAAACTACGACCCTTCTTTTTGGAAAGGTAGCTGCCTGAAACGTCCTCATCAGGACGATGGCCGAGGTGATCCATCAAGCCAGAGCGGTACTCTTCAAAGAAGCGCTCAAAGACGTCGCCATGGCCCTTGTCGCTCATACCGTCCATGAAGTCGGCAGCCAAGTCGATGCGCGTGATGACGCCGCGATGATCTTCGATGTAATCAGCCATGACCTGGGGCCAGCCGCGCTGCGCAAATGTGCAGGCCATGCCTTCCAGATTTACGTGCAGCGTGTTGTTTTGGTTCTCGGCACGCTTGCCGTTATTCGTGGCCAGGAAACCCACCCAGCCGACCGGATGACCCTTGCGCAGAATGTCGATGCGGAAGCGGTAGAAGTCCTTGCCCTTTTGAATCAGAGGATCTGCGGTGAAGTCCTGGCCGAGGATTTCCGCGACCTCCTCTGCCAGGGTGAATGCCTGCGAGCTGGCCTGATAGTCTGGGTCGGGCAAGTCCTTGAGCAGGTTCACCACACGCTGACGGCGTTGCTTGACTTCGGCATGCGCAGCGGCGCGGCGGTTCTCACTCCATCCATCGCGCTCGGCCATGTAGTCGATAGATCCATCCGGCTCAGGAAACAGCAGCTCAACACTTGGGACTGGTGCATGACGGCGGTTCACTGTGAAGCGCAGCCAGTCGATATGGATGTAAGACCACTCTTCAACTTTTGCCGCATGCAAGCGCACCTTGATTTCGCGGTTGTTGACCAGGACTAGATCGTTTTGGCGCTTGCTCATACGCCCTGCCCTGTAGAAGTTGTCCCCGTGTTACCTACGGGGACAGAAGATGAATAAGCCGGTGCGTACCCACCAAAATTGATAGCAGCGGGAGCAGCTGCGGACGTATCCCCGCAAGCGGGGCCCCTCGCCGCAGCAGCTCGCGCTTGCAAGACGATCACGAGGTTCTGACGGGTCAGGAAGTCGGCAATGGATTGCCATTGAGCACGATTGCGGGTCATACGCGCCCCCAACCAGGAGCGCCAGAGCAGTAAGCGCCGGAAATCAAATACCCGGCTTCACGCTTGCACTCATGGCACCAAAATTTCGTCCAAGAATGCGAAGGGCCATACCTTTTGGATACGGCTTCAAAGTTGCGGCGGGTTTTCTCAAGAAAGCGAGCCTGCTCCGACTGGTAGGACTGATAGGCCTGAGGCTCATACATGCCGCCAGAGCCTGGAGTGCGCTCAATCAAGGTAATCATGAGCCTGCCCCCTTGCGTGCCTTAAAGCGCTGAACCGCTTCAACAACACAACCAATAGCCAGAAGCACAAACAGGGCAATGCCGAACGCCAAAACAATGAGGGCTTGAGCGCGAAAGGCCCATTCAGCGAAGAAAAGGAATGTGCTCATGCGCGCCCCAGACGGTGATCTACGAAGCGCATGTAAACACGCAACGCCGCCTGACACTCTCGATAGCTCGGATAGTCAGGGCTAGATGGCATGCCGTCCAAGCGGGCCAGCTCAGCAAAGAGCCAGTCCACGTACTCACCGATTGGGCGATAAATGGTGCCCTCCACCTGGTCGACCTGGGCGGAAGCCGTCTTAAGATCAGCAGCTTCTAAAGAGGGAGAAGCCGCCGTGGGATTTATCGGATTGGGTCTGCTGTTGCCGTTAATAGCAGCCGGAATAGGACTACTGCTCACGTACTGGGTGCTGTACTCAGCTATCAAAGCAGGTGTCAGAGACGGAGTTTCAGAGGCGAGATTCAAGCTACCCGCTGCACCATCGGCACAAGCTCCATCTGCGCCGCCTGGGTTCAAATGGGTTCTGATGCCAGACAAGCCGACAGCCGGCAATGCGCGGCTAGATGACTTGCGGATCGATTGAGGAGTGGTGCCCTCCACCTGATCGACCTGGGCGGAAGCCGCCAGGCGAGCGCTTCGGTCTTTTTGACCAGGCGGAGGACTTATTGGGGACGTGTGAACGGTTTTAGACATGCTGGCGGCTCCTAGGTTTTTCTCAGGAGCCGCCTAGCTCTGCTTCTGGCGGTAGGGCGTGCTGTTGATCACTGCATCTGCCCGAGCTGGTTGGCTCCTGCTTAGAATCAGCACACACCTCACAAAGGTGTACACAATTAATTCGTGTATCAATTAGTACACGAATTCATGGTGTAGTCAACAACTTAATTGGTGTAAACGACAGGAGCGACCATGTCCGTGAAAGCCTTGATAGACAAAGCGATAGAACAAGCCGGTAGCCAGGCCAAGCTGGCCGAGATGATGGGAGTAAAGCAACAACACATCAGCGCTTGGAAAACAGGGGTTCGCACCTGCACGATGCCAACGCGCATACAACTGTGCGAGATAACTGGCTATGACCTAAAAACAGCCCTCCTAGAGCAAGTCATAGAAGGGCTAGACGAGAGCGACGAAACTCAAAAAGGCGCCAAGGAAATGATCCAAGCTATGCTTGACGCGTTCCCCAACCGTTCGTAATTCATTCGGAGACCTTGTATGTCCATGTTGAAAGGCAAAACCGCTCTCGTGACGGGATCGACCAGCGGAATCGGCCTAGGTATCGCAATCGCCCTGGCACGCCAGGGTGCCAATATCGTGCTCAACGGCTTTGGCGATGTCGAAGCACCACGCGCCCAGGTGCTTGATGCCGGCAAAGCGGCCGGTATCGAAGTCGGCTACCACGGAGCAGACATGAGCAAGGCCACCGACATTGAAGCCATGATGAAATACGCCGCCGCCGAATTCGGCCGCGTCGACATCCTGGTCAACAACGCCGGCATTCAGCATGTGGCCAAGGTGCAGGACTTCCCTGTGGAGAAGTGGGATGCCATCCTCGCCATCAACCTGAGCAGCGCCTTCCACACCACGCGCCTGGCCCTGCCCGCCATGCAGCAGGCCAACTGGGGCCGCATCATCAATGTGGCCTCGGTACACGGCCTGGTCGGCTCGGCCGAAAAATCGGCTTATGTCGCTGCAAAGCACGGCATCGTCGGCTTGACCAAGGTGACGGCGCTGGAAAACGCAACCACCGGCGTGACCTGCAACGCCATCTGCCCCGGCTGGGTGCTGACGCCGCTGGTACAAAAGCAGGTGGACGCGAAGGCTGCCGCCCAAGGCATCAGCAATGAAGACGCCACCAAGCAGTTGCTGGGAGAAAAAGAGCCTTCGATGCAGTTCACCACGCCCGAAGAGCTCGGCGAACTGGCCGTCTTCTTCTGCTCTGCCGCGGCCAACAATGTGCGCGGCGTGGCATGGAATATGGACGGTGGCTGGGCCGCACAATAAAAGCCGCTCGGCTCCGACGCATGCGTCTATCAATTAGATAGCATCCAGCACCTGCCAGGAAATATATTCAGCATCAAATCATGATGAAAATCAAAAAGGAGCAGCGCAAGCTGCTCCTTTTTTATACACGCCGCGCGGATCCGATCACTGCATCTGAATCGAGCCACCGACGCTGACTGTCACCTCGGTGCGATCCGCCTCCACCGGCACGGGCGCGGCATCCGCATAGCTGGCCTTGGCCATGCTCATCATGCGCGGGCGAGGCATGGGATGCCCGCCGCCACCGCTGCTGCTCACATCGACCTCGCGCAGGCTGTAGCCCGCAAAACCGAAGCTCTTGGAGATGGCCGCAGCACGCTGGCGGAAGCTCTCGATCGCCTTGGCCTGGGCCTCGCCCTCCACCTTTTCCCGTGCTTCGCGCGAGAGGCCGAAGCTCATGCTGGCCAGCGTCATGTCCTGCACCTTGGCCGCAGCCTGAGTGATGCGCACAAAGTCGCGCCCCTGCAGCACGATCTCTGCCTGGCCCTGCCAGCCTTCGATCTTGCCGTTGTTGCCATAACGCGGCGAGATGGAGAAATTGCCGGTGCTCAACTCCATCTGCCGACCTTGCGCATCGTTGCGCAGCGTGGTCATGGCGGACTCCACGATCTTCTGCAACTGGGACTGCACCGAAGCGGCATCGCGGCCGTCCTTGCTGGCCGACAGCGTCGCCGTCATCCAGTCCTGCTTGACCTCCACCGTGCCCTGGGCCGACAGCTGCACCACATTGGCGGGTCTTTGCATGTCACGAACGGCGCCCTGGGCCCATACATTGCCGCCGGCGCAGGCCGCAGCCAGCGCAAGTGCGGCGGCCGCGGCGCGAGAGGAAGAGGAAGAGGAAGACTTGGAAAATTGATTCATGCGGTTCACCCTTGTAAGTAAATCAGGCCATGCAGATACACATGCATTTCACCATTGCGCAAAGTCGCTGCAGCGCAGCATGTCAGCCCAGAGTGTGACTTTATGTACGAATACTCCACATTCGACACACCAACAGAACAAACACTGAAACAATAGTGCAAAATACTCTTGAAAAGTTCCTCATGAAACATTTATTGTTCCATTAATAAACGCAACAATCGTAACAAGCAGCAAGACTTGACCTTGTTTTGCTGGATTTTTTTGATCTAGCGATAACAATGGGCCAGTTACAAATAAATCGACAAGGACGATCATGGCAACGACGAACAACCGTACTGACAAGATCCTCGTGGTGGATGACGATGCACGCATCCGCGACCTGCTGCGCCGCTATCTGACGCAGGAAGGCTTCGAGATCATGATTGCCGAGGACGGCAAGGCGCTCAACCGCATCCTGCTGCGCGAGACTGTCGACCTGATCGTGCTGGATCTGATGATGCCCGGCGAGGATGGCCTGTCCATCTGCCGCCGCCTGCGCTCGGCCAATGACCGCACTCCCATCATCATGCTGACCGCCAAGGGCGAGGACGTGGACCGTATCGTGGGCCTGGAAGTGGGTGCCGACGACTATCTGGGCAAGCCCTTCAACCCCCGCGAACTGCTGGCCCGCATCCATGCCGTGCTGCGCCGCCGCCCGCCTCAGGAAGCACCGGGCGCGCCTTCTGGCGACAACGAGGTGGTGACCTTTGGCCCCTTCACCTTCGACCTGGGCACTCGCGTGCTGCAAAAAAATGGCGAGGAGTTGCCACTCACCACCGGCGAATTCGCCATGCTCAAGGCCCTGGTGCGCCACCCACGCCAGCCTCTGTCGCGCGAAAAGCTGGCCCTGCTGGCCCGTGGCCGCGAATTCGAGCCGTTTGACCGCAGCCTGGACGTGCAGGTTTCTCGCCTGCGCAAGCTGATCGAGGAAGACGCTGCCGCACCACGCTATATCCAGACCGTCTGGGGCGTGGGCTATGTGTTCGTACCCGATGGCATGAACTGATTCTGCCCGCCTCCATCGCAACAAGCCGCCCGCTGCGCGGCTTGTTGCGCTTGGGGGCTGGCCCATAAGTCAAGCTCTTTCAACAAACACCAGTAGATAGACACTTTTTGGACAAACCGTAACCCGTGTCGCCCATATTGGGCGTACCCTCGGGCCCAGTTATTTCCGCATTGCTGTTCATGAGCGCTTTTCACCATCCGCCGCCCGACGCCACCAGCCCCGTACCTCTGGAGTACGAGCGGCGCAGCACAGCTCGCTCCCCCGTGGGGCTGAACCTGTTCTGGCGTACTTTCTGCCTGCTGGCCCTGCTGCTGGTGGGCAGCATTCTGGCCTGGCTGCAGACACTGCGGGCACTGGATTTCGAGCCGCGCACGCTGCAGACGGCCAAGCAAGTAGCCTCTTTGGTCAACCTGAGTCGCGCTGCCCTCGAGCATTCGGACGCGATCAACCGCGTCTCCCTGATCAAGACCATGGCCGACCAGGAAGGCGTGCGCATTCTGCCCCGCGAGCCCGGCGACTCCTTCGAGCTGCTGGAGCAGAACGCGCTGGGCCAGAAGCTGACCGAGGAGCTGACCACCCGCCTGGGCTACGGCACCGTGGTGGCGCGCAGCGTCAACGGAGAACCCGGCCTGTGGGTGGGCTTCACCATCAACGGCGACCGCAACTGGATGCTGATGGACCAGTCGCGCTTCACTCCCGCCAGCGGCCAGACCTGGCTGATCTGGCTGATCACGGCCGCCCTGCTGTCGCTCATCGGCGCGGCCGCCATCGCCCGCCTGATCAACCGTCCACTCAAACAACTGTCCTATGCAGCCAATCGCGTGCGAGAGGGCGACTTTGACGCCAGCCAGCTCGACGAGGAGGCCGTGACCAGCGAAATCCGCGAAGTCAATATCGGCTTCAACCGCATGGCGCAGAAGCTGGCCAAGCTGGAGCAGGACCGTGCCGTGATGCTGGCTGGTATCTCCCACGACCTGCGCACGCCGCTCGCGCGGCTGCGTCTGGAAACCGAGATGAGCGTCTATGACGATGTGGCACGCGAGCATATGGTGGCCGACATCGTTCAACTGGACGCCACCATCGACAAATTCCTGGATTACGCCCGCCCCGATCATCGCGTCATGCTCAGCCCCGTGGATCTGCACGCCGTGGTTGCCTCCTGCGTCTATGCCGTGCAGGACCACCGTGAGCTGCAGATCACCATGAACGTGCCCGAAGATCTCTATGTCATGGCCGACGAGGTGGAGCTGGCGCGCGTGATCTCCAATCTCTTCGAGAATGCACGCCGCTACGGCAAGACCCCGTCCACCGACACCACCGAGGTGGACGTGGTTGCCAAGGAAAGCGAGAAATGGGTGGTCATCCGCATCCGCGACCATGGCAAGGGCGTGCCGGCCGAGCAACTGGCCAACCTGACCCAGCCCTTCTTCCGCGGCGACACGGCGCGCACGGCTGCCGCAGGTGCGGGCCTGGGCCTGTCCATCGTGGACAAGACGGTGCAGCGCATGGGCGGCATGTTTGCCCTTTCCAACTCATCGACGGGCGGCCTGGTCGCCCATCTGCAGCTGCAGCGCGCCATGGGTGTGACGGCCGGTGCGGCGCCCGAACAGCGCCTGCAGCGCCCCCAAGTCAAGCGCAATCTGCCGCGCGACAAGAAAGACGACGAGACTGCGGAAGACTGAATCGGCCCGCCTCCATGCACAATCGGCATCGCCTTTTCAACCATCTGCCGGAGAGTTCACCATGCAAGCCCGATGCCTGTGCAAAGCCGTTCTCGTCACCGCACCCGATACCCACGAAGTTCATGTCTGCCATTGCAGCATGTGCCGGCGCTGGGGAGAAGGCCCAGCCTTCACCCTGCATGGCGGCACGGCGGTGCAGACCAGCGGCCCCATCACACGCTATGCCTCCTCGCCCTGGGCCGAGCGTGCCTTCTGCAGCAGCTGCGGCACCCACCTCTTCTACTGCCTGCTGGCCAGCAACGAGCATTTTCTGTCGGCCGGGCTGTTTCAGGATGCCCAGGGGCTGACACTGGCACAGCAGATCTATATCGACGAGAAGCCCGACTATTACGCGCTGGCCAATGACACCCCGACCCTGACCGGGGCCGAGGTGCAAGCCCTCTACAGCGATTCATGACCGGCCTTCGCAGCGGCCATTGCGCCGAACGTGGCTAGGCAGTCCGTACCAGCAAGGCCACGGCACGAGCCTCCATGGCCTGCTGCTGACCCACAGGCCCCAGCTTCTCGGCTGTCTTGGCCTTGACGTTGACCTGTTCCACATCCAGCTCCAGCACCTGGGCAATGCGCTCGCGCATCTTCTCGATATGGGGTGCCAGCTTGGGCGCCTGAGCCACGATGGTGCTGTCAATATTGCCGATCTCGAAGCCCTTGGCGCGCACGCGCCTGGCAGCCTCGGCCAGTAGCACGGCCGAGTCCGCCCCCTTGAACTGCGCGTCGGTATCCGAGAAATGACGGCCGATATCGCCCAGCGCCGCGGCGCCGAACAAGGCGTCGGTGATTGCATGCAGCAGCACGTCGGCATCCGAATGACCGAGCAAGCCCAGGCTGTGAGGCACTTCGACACCGCCGAGAATCAGCTTGCGTCCAGGGACCAGGGCATGGACATCCCAGCCTTCACCAATACGAAAATTCATGAAAATTCCTTCCAAACCCTTGCCCACAAAGTACAAGCAGCTATCAAATTAAATACCATCTGCGCCAATCCGGCTCGGACACGGTCTTGCCAGCCGCCAAGACCTGTCGATGGCGAATCCGTCTAGCCACGCGCCTTGCGCTGCAGCAGCACGGCCTCGGCCAGCGCGAAGTCGTCGGGGTAGGTCACCTTGAAGTTCTGCGCACCGCCCGGCACCAGTCTGGGGGAGTGACCGGCCAGTTCCATGGCGCTGGCTTCGTCGGTCACGGCTGCGCCAGCCGCCTGCAGCGCAGCCAGCAAGGCTGCGATGCGGAACATCTGCGGCGTCTGTGCCAGCCATTTGTCGCTGCGCTCCACCGTCTGCGCCACACGCGCCGGGCCCGCACCGGCGGCCTGCTGCTTGAGGGTGTCAGGCAGCTTCAGCGCCAGCAGCCCCCCTACCGCATCCGGCAGACAGGCATCGATCAAGGCATTGACCTGCGCCGATGCGACCAGACAGCGCGCCGCATCATGCACCAGCACCCAGTCTTCGCCGCTGGCCCCCATGCGCAGCAACTCCTGCAGGCCGTTGCTCACGGTCTCGGCACGGGTGACTCCGCCGCAGGCAGCAATGCCGAGCCGAGCGTCCGTGGCGCGCCCCCGCCAGAAACCATCGGAAGCAGAGACCACCAGCAGCACCCGGTGCATGCGCTGCACCGCCAACATGGCGGCCAGCGTGTGCATGACCATGGGCTGGCCGGCAACGTTCTGGTATTGCTTGGGCAGCTCGGGGGCCGGGGAATCTGCAGCAATGGCGCGCAGACCGACGCCCGCGCAGGGAATCAGCCCCCAGCAACGGGGTGCAGATGCCGACGACGACGCCGCAGCAGCGTTTGCCTTGTCGTCCGTCATGGACTCAGGCGAGAAAAACCGATCTGTCATGCACAGTATTTTAAAATCACCATTTCGTCCGAAAGCGCGTGAGATCCATCGACGACCTGCTTTCGGCTTGCATCGCCTTGAGGTGTCCCCATTTTGAGTGAATGCGCCGCCAACCGTCAGCTCCGCGCTGATTGGGCTGTGAGCCCTGCCTCTGATGGCCGGACTCGCCCGCATTCAATCTGTCCCCGTTTTTTTGCATCCAGCCCGCACCTGTGCGCCGCTGCCTGCGCCCGTCTGTGAAAAACCATGCAACTGCCCAAGCTCACCCCCGGTAAACGCTTTCACCTGCCCCGCCCCGTTGGCAGCGCCGACGCGCTGTTGCTGGCCAGGCTGGGCGAGCGTGAAAAGCAGGACGGCCGGGTCACGGCCATCGTCACGGCCGATGCCGCCGATGCCCACCGCCTCATGGAGGAGATGGCTTTCTTCGCCCCCGAGCTGCGCTGCGCATTGTTTCCCGATTGGGAAACCCTGCCCTACGACAGCTTCTCGCCGCACCAGGATCTGATCAGCGAACGCCTGGCCACGCTGTGGCGCATCAACCAGCGCGACAAGCAGCATGGCGCCGATGTGGTCATCGTGCCCGCCACCACGGCCCTCTATCGCCTGGCCCCGCCCTCGTTTCTGGCCGGCTATACCTTTGAATTCAAGCAGGGCCAGAAGCTGGACGAGGCCAAGCTCAAGGCCCAGCTCACGCTGGCGGGCTACCAGCATGTGTCCCAGGTGGTCAGCCATGGCGAATACGCGGTACGCGGCGGTCTGATCGATCTGTTCCCCATGGGCTCGCTCCAGCCCTACCGCGTGGACCTGTTCGACGACGAGAT
This sequence comes from Comamonas thiooxydans, assembly GCF_002157685.2. NCBI lineage: Bacteria > Pseudomonadati > Pseudomonadota > Betaproteobacteria > Burkholderiales > Comamonadaceae > Comamonas > Comamonas thiooxydans. Next base: position 2,301,537 of record NZ_AP026738.1, on the reverse strand, counting down.
CGACTCCATCCGCACCTTCGACCCCGACACCCAGCGCAGCCTCTACCCCGTGCCCGAGGTGCGCCTGCTGCCCGGCCGCGAATTCCCGATGGACGAGGAGGCGCGCGCCAAGTTCCGCAGCCGCTGGCGCGAGCTGCTCGAGGGCGACCCCACGCGCAGCCGCATCTACAAGGACATGGGTCTGGGCATTGCCACGGCCGGCATCGAGTACTACCTGCCGCTGTTCTTTGACGAAACGGCCACGGTCTTCGACTATCTGGGCGACGAGGCCACCGTGGTGCTGCATGGCGATCTGGAGCCGGCCTTCCAGCGCTTCTGGCAGGACACCAAGGATCGCTACCGCCTGGTGCAAGGCGACCCCGACCACCCGGCGCTGCCGCCCGAGACCCTGTTTCTCAGCGCCGACCAGTTCTATACCCGCAGCAAGGAGCATGCCCAGCTGGCCTTGCGCCCGGGCACCGAAGATGTGGCCGACAGCGCCATCTTCCAGAAGCTCGAAGACCTTTCCGTGCTACGCGGGGCCGATGACCCGCTGGCCAAGCTGCAAAAACATATAGCAGCTGGCGCAAGCCGGGTATTGCTTCTGGCCGAATCCGATGGCAGACGCGAGAGCCTGCTGGACTTTTTCCGCGCCTCGGGCGTCAACCCGCCTGTGTTCGATTCTCTGGCCGAGTTCCAGGCCGATGCCACGGAAAAGGTCGGCATTGCCACCTCCAGCCTGATGACGGGCTTTGCCTGGGTCGAGGAAGGCCTGGACTTCGTCACCGAAACCGAGCTGTTCGCCAGCAGCCCCACAGGCCGCCGTCGCCGCCGACAGGAGCAAGTCAGCGATGTGGAAGCCCTGATCAAGGACCTGTCCGAGCTCAAGGTGGGCGACCCCATCGTCCATGCCGACCACGGCATCGGCCGCTATCGCGGGCTGATCAATATGGACATGGGCCAGAAGAACCCGGACGGCACGCCCGCGTTTCAGGAGTTTCTGCATCTGGAATATGCGGCCGACGCCGTGCTCTATGTGCCCGTCAGCCAGTTGCACCTGATCAGCCGCTACACCGGCGTCTCGCCCGACGATGCGCCGCTGCACAAGCTGGGCGGCACGCAATGGGAAAAAGCCAAGCGCAAGGCCGCCGAACAGGTGCGCGACTCCGCCGCCGAGCTGCTCAATATCTACGCCCGCCGCGCCGCACGCCAGGGCCATGCCTTCCGCTTCCCCACGGCCGACTACGAGCAGTTTGTGGCCGACTTCGGCTTCGAGGAAACAGCCGACCAGCGCGCCGCCATCCACGCCGTGGTGCAGGACATGATCAGCCCCCAGCCCATGGACCGCCTTGTCTGTGGCGATGTGGGTTTTGGCAAGACCGAGGTCGCGCTGCGTGCGGCCTTTGTGGCAGCCATGGGCGGCAAGCAGGTCGCCTTCCTGGCCCCCACCACGCTTCTGGCCGAGCAGCATTACCAGACCCTGGTGGACCGCTTCTCCAAATGGCCAATCAAGGTGGCCGAGGTGTCGCGCTTTCGCTCGGGCAAGGAGATCACGGCGGCCATCAAGGGCATCTCGGACGGTACGGTGGATATCGTGGTCGGCACGCACAAGCTGCTGTCCGAGTCCACGCAGTTCAAGAACCTGGGCCTGCTCATCATCGACGAGGAGCACCGCTTTGGCGTGCGCCACAAGGAGGCCATGAAGGCCATGCGTGCCGAGGTCGATGTGCTGACGCTGACGGCCACCCCGATTCCGCGCACCATGGGCATGGCACTGGAGGGGCTGCGCGATCTGTCGGTGATCGCCACGGCGCCGCAGCGGCGCCTGGCCATCAAGACCTTTGTGCGCAACGAGGGCACGGGCGTGATTCGCGAAGCCGTGCTGCGCGAGCTCAAGCGCGGTGGACAGATCTACTTCCTGCACAACGAGGTCGAGACCATAGAGAACCGCAAGCAGAAGCTGGAGGAAATCCTGCCCGAGGCGCGCATCGCCGTGGCCCACGGCCAGATGCCCGAGCGCGAGCTGGAGCGCGTGATGCGCGATTTCGTCGCCCAGCGCTACAACATATTGCTGTGCTCGACCATCATCGAGACCGGCATCGACGTGCCATCGGCCAACACCATTCTCATCAGCCGCGCCGACAAGTTCGGTCTGGCCCAGCTTCACCAGCTGCGCGGCCGCGTGGGACGCAGCCACCATCAGGCCTATGCCTATCTGATGGTGCCGGACCTGGACGGCCTGACCAAACAGGCCCAGCAGCGACTGGAGGCCATCCAGCAGATGGAGGAGCTGGGCTCGGGCTTCTATCTGGCCATGCATGACCTGGAGATCCGTGGCGCCGGCGAGGTGCTGGGCGAAAACCAGAGCGGCAATATGATGGAAGTGGGCTTTCAGCTCTATAACGAGATGCTGTCCGAAGCCGTGCGCAGCCTCAAGGCCGGCAAGGAACCCGATCTGCTCTCGCCGCTGTCGGCATCCACCGACATCAACCTGCACGCCCCGGCCCTGTTGCCCAACGACTACTGCGGCGATGTGCATCTGCGCCTGTCCTTCTACAAGAAGCTGGCCACGGCCAAGACCGCCGATCAGATCGATACCCTGCTCGAGGAAATCGTGGATCGTTTCGGCAAGCTGCCGCCCCAGGCACAGACCCTGATCGATGTGCACCGCCTGCGCGTGCTGAGCCAGCCCTATGGTGTGGTCAAGGTCGATGCCGCCCCCGGCGTGATCAATATCAGCTTCAAGCCCCAGCCGCCGATCGATCCCATGAACATCATTCACCTGATCCAGAAGAACAAGCACATCAAGCTGGCGGGCAACGAGAAACTGCGCATCGAAAAAGAGCTGGAGAACCCCAAGGACCGTGCCCAGATGGTGCGCGATGTGCTGCGCAGCCTGGGCCAGCCGCTCAAGAACGAAACTGCCGTCCATGCCTGACAAGGCTGCTGGCAACGCCAGCAGGGCTATTGAGGCCAGTCCGATGCAGACGGTGCAAGATGGCGACGGAACCTGATTTTCCGAGCCGCCATGTTTCTTGAAGCCGCCATTGCCCTGCAGGCCCTGTTGCTGGCCCTGCTCTGCCGCCCCTGGCGCATGCTGGGCAGCCGGGCCGGCCCCGGTGGCCTGCATGACCCGGTGCTGTCGCCGCTGGTCACGCCGCTGCTGGCCATTCTGGTGCTGCTGCCCTGGGTCTGGGCACTGCCTGCGCTGCACCAGACGCCGCTGCAGTTGCGCTGGTCTGGTGCACCGCTGGTCGTGCTTTTGATTGGCTGGCCGCTTGCAGTACCCGTGCTGCTCTCGGTGGGCTCCATAGCTTTTGCACTGGCTCCTGCCTTGGGACTGGAAGAAGCCCTTGGCATGGTGGTCTGGCAAGGTCTGGTGCCGGCCACGCTGGCCATGCTCTGGGGTGTGGCAGTACGCCGCTGGTGCTGGCACAACATTTTTGTATTCATTCTTTTGCGCGGCTTTTTGGGCACAGTTCTGTGTCTTTTTGTCGCGTCTCTGGTCGGCCAATGGGCAGGCCATGTGCTGCCCAATGTCAACGAAGACCTCTCGCGCATGGCCCGCTGGCTCATGGCCTGGGCCGATGGCGTGACCACCGGCATGCTGACGGCGGTGTTCGTAGTCTTTCGCCCGCACTGGGTGGCCACCTGGTCGGATGCCATATATCTGCAGCCGCCTGGCAATCCTGAAAGCTGAAGCCGTCGAGGCGCATCAGCTCTGCCACTTTCCCGGCAACTGCGCAAACCGCATCTTTCCCATCCGGCAAAACGCCAAGGCATTTGGCACAGGGCTTGCTCATCATCGGGTTATCGCACTGCAGCCATCACCAAGCTGGTGCATATCTTGAGAAAGAGAGGGATCGCATGCTGCTCCAACCCGTCCGCAATATCGCCAACCGCAAAATTCGCCATGCCGTTCATGCCATGGCTCGCCCCGCGCTGGCCTGCGCGCTGGTGGCAGGCTTTGCCGCCACGGCCCAGGCACAGGACGCCTATCCCGAGCGTGCAGTCAAGGTCATAGTCGCCCTGCCCGCCGGAGGCAGCGCCGACATGATTGCCCGAGTCGTGAGTCAAAAGCTGGCCAGCGAACTCAAGCAGCCTTTTGTAGTGGACAACCGCGCCGGTGCCTCGGGCCAGATCGGTACACCGGCCGTGGCACGTTCCGCCCCGGACGGCTATACGCTGATGGTCTCGCCGGCCTCATTCCTGACCACCAACAAGAGCATTTTCAAATCCCTGCCCTATGACCCCGAGACCGACTTCGCGCCCGTCAGCAAGCTGGTGAACCAGCCCATGGTGCTGGTGGTCAAGGACAAGCAGAAATTCCCCAGTGTGGCTGCCGTGGTGGCGGCAGCGAAGGCCGCACCGGGCAAGCTGACCTTTGCCTCATCCGGCGACGGCAGTCCCCAGCATCTGGCCGCACTGATGTTTGAAACCCGCACCCAGGCCAAGATGCTGCACGTGCCCTACAAAGGCGGCGCGCCAGCCGTCAACGATACGCTGGCGGGCAATGTGGACATGTTGTTTGCCGTGCTGCCCGAAGCCCTGCCCCATATCCAGGCCGGCAAGCTGCATGCCCTGGCGCTGATGGCACCCAGGCGCGCGGCCATGCTGCCCAACACCCCGACCATGGCGGAAGGCGGTTTTGCCGACCTCAACCTCTCGGCCTGGGTCGGCCTGTTCGCCCCGGCCAAGACACCGCAGCCCGTGATCGACAAGCTCAACCGCGCCGTGCGCGTTGCACTGGACAGCGAGATCAAGACCAAGCTCGGTGAAAACGGCATGGAAGTCGCGCCATCGACGCCCGAGCAGCTCAGGCAGACCGTGGCCCAGGACATCAGACTGCATGCCGAACTGGTCAAGGCCGCAGGCATTCAGCCGCAGTAGGCGCGCACCAGGGGCAGACTCAGAGGGAAATGGCCAGCCGAAGCCCGCCACAACAGCGGATAATGGCGGCCATCTTGAGGAATGGCGCAGACCCGATCTCCGCCATTCCCCTTTCTGCTACCCCCTCATTCGCACGACTCGCAATGACCGACGCCACCGAATTCGCTCCCGGCCTGATGATCCGCGGCTTTACCGCCCCCCAGAAGCTGGCGGACTACAAGCTCATCGCCTTTGATATGGACTCGACGCTGATCACCATCGAGTGCATCGACGAAATCGCCGACGCCACGGGCAAGAAGGCTGAAGTAGCGGCCATCACAGAAGCCACCATGCGCGGCGAAATCACCGACTTCAAGGACAGCCTTCGCCAGCGCGTAGGCAAGCTGGTCGGAGTGACCGAGGCCGACATGGCCCGCGTTCTGACCGAACGCCTGAAACTCTCGCCGGGTGCCGAGACGCTGGTCAGGGCCGCCAAGGCCGCCGGCCTGAAGGTGCTGCTGGTCTCCGGCGGCTTTACCTACTTTGCCGAGCATGTGCGCGGCCTGCTGGATATCGACTTTGTGCGCGCCAATGTGCTGGAGATCAAGGACGGCGTGCTGACCGGCGGGCTGGTCGAGCAGGCCTGGGGCGATATCTGCGACGGCGCGGAAAAGCGCCGCACCTTGCTGGAAGTGGCTTCGCTGATCGGCATCGATGCCAGCCAGTGCATTGCCGTGGGCGACGGCAGCAACGACATCCCCATGATGCAGGCGGCAGGCCTGTCCGTGGCCTACCACGCCAAGCCGCGCGTGCGCAACGAGGCCAAGGTCGCCATCAACGAGGGCGGCCTGGATCGCCTGCTGGAAGTGCTCCGATAGGCTGAAACAGACCAGCCCAGCACCAAGCCGCTGTCCCTGCTCCCGGGGACAGCGGCTTTTGTGCGCCCGCTGCGACGCGGCAATCCCCGGCAGCTTTGCTACAGTGCCATGCATCTCCCCCAACCCGGTCGAAAGGTCAGAGCATGAGCCAACTCAGAATCGCCGTCATCGTGGGCAGCCTCAGCAAGCAGTCCATCAACCGCCAGCTCGGCCAGGGCCTAGCCGCGCTCATGCAGGACAAGGCCGATTTCGAATTCATCGATATCAGCCGCCTGCCGCTCTACAACCGCGACTTCGACAACACCCCCGATTTCAAGCCCTTCGACGACCTCAAACCCCAGATTCGCGGCTGCCACGGCGTTCTATTCGTGACGCCCGAGTACAACCGCTCCATCCCCGCATCGCTCAAGAACGTGCTCGATGGCCTGAGCCGTCCCTATGGCCAATCCGTCTGGGCAGGACTGCCGGCCGCCGTGATCGGCAGCTCGCCCGGCGCGGCCGCCACGGCCATGGCCCAGCAGCACCTGCGCAATGTGCTGGTGTCGCTGGACATGCCTACCCTGCCCCAACCCGAGGGCTTTGTGCGCTGGTCCGACACGCTGCTCGACGCCGACGGCAAGATCGGCCAGGGCAGCCATGACTTCCTCGTCAAGTACATGACACGCTTTCTGGACTGGGTGCAGTTGCACCAGAAGCGCTAAACCAATCTTCCTCTGGCTCGATGGCATGCCCCGCTCGCGTTTCAGGCGCTGCGGGGCATTTCATGACTATTTCCCTGCATTGAAGACTGCTGGAACTTTTGCGCACGCAGACTGTTCCTACAATAGCGTGCGGCCTCATACATCACACAACATCCGGCCGCCAGGGTCTGAGCCCTGTCCTTTTACGGACAGTTTCAGTTCAGCACCTTGAAAATCCAACCATTGACTTTAAATACCATAGCAAGCAAGCCTGATGCGATAAGCGTCACAAGGCATGCTGGTTGTCTGCACCCTTGAGAAGCAGGCGGCCATCTATGACAACCATGACTGGAAACCAATTCGTGAAGACTTCGTACCGTGCTGCTGCCTCCGTGATTGCCATCGCCATCGCATCGCTGACCGTGCCTTCGCTGGCTCAGGCCAAGCGCATGGGCAGCAGCAAGTCCGTTCGCCCTGCCAGCATCGGCAACAAGGCGCCGGCTCAGCCCGCACCCGTGGCTCCTGCCGCCGCCGCGCCCAAGGCTGCGGCACCTGCCACCCCCGCAGCCCCCGCTGCAGCGGCAGCTCCTGCGGCCGCCCCCACAGCTGCAGCGGCTCCTGCCACTCGTGGCTCCGGCATGATGGGCACCATGGCAGGCGCTGCCGTCGGTGCCGTGGCTGGCACCATGGCCGGCAATGCCATTGCCGGCGCCATGGGTGGCGACAAGGAAGCCGAAGCCAAGAAGGCCAAGGAAGAAGAGGCCAAGAAGGCTGAAGCGGAAGCCGCCGCTCTGCAAAAGAAGCTGGACGAGGCCAAGGCCAAGGCAGAAGCCGCACGCGCGGCCGCCAAGTAATCATCAGCCCTCAACCGGGCTTCAATACAGGCCGACCAGGCATTCAGACCTACCGGCCTCATTCAAAAAGGGATGCGCTCAGCATCCCTTTTTTCATCCCTTTCTGCGTGCCTCCGGGTGTCTCCAGCCACCGTACGTTGCCAGCTACGGTGCAGCCCTGGCAACAGACAAGGTCTGCAACGCAGACCATGCAATGGCGCGCAGCCAGATCCTTGTCACACGCTCCAGACCCAAGCCAGCGCCGCCGCAGCAAGAATGCAGCCAGCAACTGCGGCCCAACGGGCGGCAGCGCTGATCAGGGCGACAGCGAGCAGCGCTCCTATCGACAGCCAGCCCAGCCAGGCCACGACCCCCACCGAGAAGCCCCAGGCCTGCAAACAGGGCATGGCTGCCACCACCAGCAGAAGCACTCCTGCGCAGCGCAACAGCCGCGATCGAGCCGGAGAAATCTCCATGGCTCCCGTGAGCTGTTCATGATGGCGCTCCATGGCAAAAGCCAGTGCCACCATGCCGGCAAAGGCCAGCGCAAACGCCAGTACCGAAGCTTGCAGTGCATTCATGCTCCCACCTCCATCTTGACTGCAGGAACACGCCGCGCTGCGTCGGCGCCGCGGCGCCTCAGGCAAGCCCAGGCCCAGGCGGCAAGCAATCCCAGCGCCATGGCACACAACTCCACGCCCGCGCTCTCCCAGTCGCCGCGAGCAATCTGGGCCGGCAGGCTGTCCCCGACCGTGAGCCAGTTCAGCAGCGGCAGCAACAGACACAACAGTGCCAGCAGGCCCAGCTGCTCCTTCCATGCCGCGGAGGGAGCACGCACCAGGGCATGCAGCAGCGCCAGACTCCAGAGCCCGAAGAACACCGCCAGCTCCCAACTCGCTCTATGGGACAGCCCGACGGGAACCAGGCGGTTGGCCCACAGATAGCCGATGCAGCCCAGACTCAGACCCGTGATGGCCGCTACATTGAGCCCTTCGATGAGCCGGTACACGCGCGCCGTGGCACTGCCGAACTCGCCAGCCTGCCGGCCCAGATGCTTGCTGCGACGCTTGACCATGAACAGAATGGCCCCGGTTGCCATCATGGCGCTGCCGGCCAGCCCGCACACGAAATACAGCCATTTGAGCGGCTGTCCGCCGAACTCCACCTGGTGCAGACTGCCCATCACCGACTTGGCCATGGAGGCGCCACCACCGTCCACATCACCAGGCTGGCGCAGAGTCAGCACTTCTGCGGTCGCCGCCGAGAACATCGCCATGCCGGTCGTCGGGCTCAGACGCCGCTGCATTTCAGCATCGTCGTTCCAGCCGTAGACACCGATGCGCGCGGCCGCGTCGCCAGGGTTGTCCACGACCACGGCCCGCACAGGCTGGCCCATCAGCGCCTGACCGCGCCGAGCAAACGGCTCCAGATCCGGAACAGCCATTACCCGGCCCGAACGCTCAGGCCTGTCCGACTCGTTGAGCGCAACCACATAGGAGTGCAGCCCCTGGCTGCCGGTACCGAAATAGGCCGCAATGCCGGCCGGCATGAATGTTGACGCGGAGATGGCAATCCCCGTGTAGGCAATCATGATCTGGAACGGCAGCGTCAGCACCGCCACCGCATTGTGGGCATCCAGCCAGCTGCGCTGACCTTTATGGGCACGAAAGGTGAAGAAATCCTTGAAGATGCGCCTGTGCGTGATGACGCCGCTGAGCAGCGCCACCAGCATGGCCATGCCGGCAATGCCGACCACCCAGAGTCCCGCCTGCCCCGCATGCAGCCGATAGTGGAAATCCACGAAATGGTGGCCGCCCTGGGTGGCGCGCACAGCGCCATGAGCTGGCTGTGGCTGTCCGGTAGCGGAATCCAGCTGGGCCGAGGCGTACTGGCGCTTTTCATCGAACCAGTACACACGCAGGTCGCCGGCTCCCTGGGCATCCGAGGGCCATAGCTCCCACATCTCGGCCCCCGGATGGTGTTTTTCCATATAGGCCAAGCCCCATGCCAGCCGCTGCGCGAGGTCGCCCCCTTGCTTGTTGGTGGCTGCCGTCTGCGCACGCTCGGCCTCTTCGGCATGGTGCTCGGGCGTCATCCAGTGCGAAATAGGCTCAGCAAAGACTGCCAGCGTGCCCGTCAGGAACACCGCGAACAGCAGCCATGAGAACCACAACCCGCACCAGGTATGCAGCCAGGCCTGGGCCTGGCGAAAGCCGCCCTGCCCGGCGCCAGAGGTTTTTTTCTGCTCGGCCATGCTCAAGCACTCCCTGCCAGCCAGGCTGATGCCGCTGCCATGACGGCTGCCGGCAGCAGCAGACCCAGCCAGACGCGGCCGGGCGACACAGGCGAGAAGGCCCAGATCACGGCCAGCACGTGCAGCGCAAAACTCCACAGCATGCCGGCGAGCACAGCCTCGGCACGCGATGCAGGCAAGACTGTGGCAAGGAAGACGGCCAGGGCACTGGCCAGCAGGTAGCCGCCCAGGACGGCGGCCAGCAACCGGGATAGGACGCTGCTGCCCGCGAAGCTTAGAAAGAAGGGGGTCATGACATAAGGAGAGAGATGGATGCCCAAGACAACCCAGGGCGAAGCAGGCCGCAGGGCCTGTCTCTCTGTATGACAAACGAAAACCCAAAAAGGGTCATCCGCGCCACGCCCTGGCACAAGCGGGCTTGAGGGGCAGGACCTGCAAAGGCGCAGGCTTGCCGCCGCCAGTCCACACAGAGCCTTGGCTGAACCATGGCAGCGGCAGCAGAGATCGCCAGCCTGGAGCGCCGCTGCACTCAGGCCGAGGGCACCGGCGGCCTCCAGGTCAGGAGTGCTGTCTGCACTCAGAAGTCGTAGCGCATGCCCACGTTCACGCTGCGCGGCGCGCCCCAGGTGTAGTACAGGCCGCCCAGGCTGCTGACACCGGCAAAGTACTTCTTGTCCAGCAGGTTGTTCACGTTCAGGCTCAGCGACAGATGCTTGTCGACCTGGTAGCGGGCCATCAGGTCCAGCACGGCATAGGACTGCTGCGCCAGGGTGTTGTGGCTGTCGCTGGTCGAGGTCTTGCTTTGCCAGCGAGTGGCCGCTCCCACCGTCAGGCCGCGCAGCGACCCGCCATCGAAGCGGTAGGTGCTGCCGAGCTTGAGCTGGTACTTGGGATACTGGCTGGAGCTGGTCAGCGAGCTGTTTTGCTGCACCAGACTGCCCTGCACCTGCCAGCCGCGCGCCAGCTCTCCCGACAGCTCCAGCTCCCAGCCGCGCCGCGTGGCTCCGCTGACGGCACGGTAGGCCATATCGCCGCCAGGGGTGAAACCGCCTGTCTCCTCGGCCGAGTTATCGGTCTTCATCCAGAAGTGAGCGATGCTGGCGTTGAGCCGCTTGTCGAAGAACTCGGCCTTGGCCCCGACCTCATAGGTCTTGCCTTGCTCGGGATCGAGGGTACGCCCCAGCTCGTCCTGGGCGCTTTGAGGTTTGAAGATGGTCGCGTAGCTACCGTACAGCGAGACCTGAGGATGCACTTCGTAGACCAGGCCGGCATAGGGCGTGGTGACGGTCTCGCGCATATCGTAGTTCCACCAGGTGGGCGTCACATCATGCTGGCGGTACTGCGTCACGCGCATGCCGGCTATCAGCTGCAGAGGCTCCGCCAGGCGGAAGCGCCCTGCCGTATAGGCATACTGCTGACGCTGGTTGAAGACATGGCGGTCATAGTTCCAGTTGCGGAAATCAGGCTGCGCCAGCGCACCGCCGCCCTGGGCATAGTTCAGGCCCAGATTGGCCAGGGAAACACTCTTCGAGCTGCCGTAGAGCAAGCCGCTGTGGTAGCGCGACATGCCCACGCCGGCCAGCAGCTCGTGCGTGCGGCCCAGCAGGGTGAAAGGACCTTTGACGTCGAGATTGACCGACCAGTTGCGGTTTTCCACGTCCTGCCATGGCAGATAGGCAGCGGTGGTGCTGTTCCAGAGATATCCCAGCTTCATGTCGTCCATCTTCACGCTCTGATGGAAGAACTTCAGGCTTGCCGTCCAGTCATGAGCCAGACGTTGCTCCACGCTGCCGAACAGCTCGGTGCTTTCCTGTTCATAGCCCGACCAGGGTGCACCGTTGTTGAACGAGCGCGGCATCAGCCCCACTTCGGCACCCGCTGCGGTGTAGCGCTGGATGGGTCGGGTCGTGCCGAAGCCGCGTGCCTCGCGCTGGCGCAGCGTGATGCCCAGGTTCAGCAAGGTATCGGGGGTGAGGTCGGCCTCCAGCGTGCCGAACAGCATCTTGCTGTTGCTCTTTTCGTTGTCGCGAAAGCTGCCCGCATCCGTCATGGACGCAACCACGCGGCCGCGCAGCGTCCCCGCCTCGTTGAGCGAGCCGCCTATATCGGCTTGTGCACGGTAGGTATCCCAGCTGCCGGCATTGGCGCGCACGCTGGCCTGGAACTCGCGTGTGGGACGCTTGCGGATCAGGTTGACGGTGGCGCCATAGCCGCCCTTGCCGACAACCAGTCCCGACGAGCCTTTGAGCACCTCGACGCGGTCCATCTCCGCCATATCGTCCAGCGCATACATGGTGCTGGTGACAAAGTACCAGCCATTGCTGAGCTGGGACATGCCGTCGACCTGCAGATTCACCTCCGAGCCGCGGGCCTGGAAATCCGTCGCGTTGTTCTGTCGATAGACGCCTATGCCCGGGGTCTGCTCAAGCACATCGGCCAACGTCTCCAGCTTGAAGTCATCCATGCGCTGGCGTGTCATCACGCTCACCGACTGCGGCGTCTCGCGCAATGTCAGGCCCAGACCCGTTGCCGTGCGGCTGGGACCAGTCTGGGTGTAGCTGCCAGTGCCTTCCGTGGTGCCGCTGCGTTCGGCCTGAGCCGTGACACGCACCTCGGACAGCGTGCTGCCCTCCTCACTCGAGACGGGCGCCACGGTCTGCCTTTGCAAGGTGTAACTACCGCCGTGACGCGGCACCAGCTCCAGCCCGCTGCCAGCCAGCAGGCGCTGCAGTGCCTCGCGCGGCGTATAGCTGCCGGAAAGCACCGGGCTTTGCCTCCCTTGTGTGAGCGCAGGATCGAACGACAGTGCCATGCCGGCCGTAGCCGCCACCTCGGACAACACCCGGCCCAGCGGGCCTGCTTCTATCCGGTAGGCCTGAACCTGCCCGGCTATGGGCGGCTCGGCGGCCTGCACGGAGGTCGCCGCCAGCGCCCAGCCCAGCAAGGCAAGCTGCGCGGCGCGCGCAACCGGGCTGATTACAGGATTCGATAGGGAACGGGAGGCCATGGAAGCAGGCATGAAAGACAGTCCTTTGGAAGCAAAAATGAGTGGTTCACCTTGCTTGCCAAACAACTTCCCAGAAAGTCTCACCTTCGTGCATTTTTTTGAAGATGCCTTGCTTGTGAACTCAGCGAGCCGCCACCGTGACCCAGTAACCCTGCCAACGCCGGTGCACCGTCACGGCATAGGTTTCGGCCAGCATGGCCAATGCCCGGTCGGTATCGGCCAAGGGGTACGCGCCCGACACTTTGATGGACACCACCTCCGGGGCACAGTGCAGCAGGCCGGGCCGGTAACGCGACAGCTGGGCGCAGACTTCTGCCATGGGCATGGCGTCCGCCACCAGCATGCCGTGCACCCAGGCCAGTTGCTGCGGCCGTACTGTCTGCAGCCCCCCTGCGCCCAGCGCAGTCAACCTCGCCCAGTTGCCTGCGGGCACCACCAGCGCGGGCCGGGAGGCTCCGAGCAATGTGACTTCGACCGCCCCCTGGGTTACGGCCAGATCCACGAATTTGCCCTCGCTGTTCTGCTGCACCGAAAAGCGTGTGCCCAGCGCCCGCAGGCGCCCCACGGCCGTCGCAACCAGCAACGGCCGGTCCACGCCACTGGGGTCGGCAGCTGTTTCCAGCAAGATCGAGCCCCGGCGCAGATGTATCAGGCGCTGATGAGCATCAAACCGGACATCGACGGCCGTTCCTGTATCCAGCAGCAAACGGCTGCCATCGGCCAATGTCACGAGGCGCTGCTCGCCAGCGACAGTACGCAGGTCGGCTGCCCATCCCTGCTGCTGTGCCACACGCCAGCTCATCCAGCCACCAGGCACGGCTGCCAGCAAAACAGCCAGCCTGGCCACAGCGGCCCGTCGGCTGCGACGCTGTGATCGGCCCAGCGCCGGCATGGCCAGCGCCGGCGGCAGCCCGCCCAGCTTGTCCATCAGCCGCTCGGCCCGCATCCAGGCACCTTCATGGGCGGGACTGGCCTGGCGCCAGCGCTCGAAGGCAACGCGTTCGGCAGCCGTCAGACCTTCATCGTTCAGACGGACCAGCCAGTCCGCAGCCTCGTCCAGCAAACGTGCATCCATTGCAGTCATTCCATCAACGCCAGACACTGCCTGAAAGCCTGGGCCATGTAACGCTTGACGCTGGTCAGCGATACGCCCAGTTGCAAGGCAATATCGTCGTACTTCATGTCCTCCAGCTGTGAAAGCAAAAAAGTGCGCCGTACCAGCGGCGGCAAGGCATCAAGCATGGCATCTATCTCATGCAGGGCCTCCAGCACCAGGGCCCGGTGCTCCGGCGACGGCGCTTCAGGCTCCGGCAACAGGGCCAGAGCCTCCAGATAGGCACGCTCCAGCGCCTGCCGTCGGCACCAGTTGACAAGCACCCCCTTGGCCACGGTGGTCAGATAAGCACGCGGCGACTCTATGCGCGGCGGCTCACGCACGCCCAGGATACGGACAAAAGTGTCTTGCGTCAGATCTGCTGCGTCAAAGGCATTGCCGACCTTTCGGCGCAACCAGCCCTGCAACCAACCGTGATGATCTGTGTAAAGCGCGGCGACTTCACGATGGGAAGCTGTTTCGACAACGGGCATGGTGCAATGGGGATAGATCTCAAACAGACCTCAAATGATATCAATTCTCATTTCAGATTTTCTCAATGCCTTCACTATTTCCGCATATGCTTCAGCGCCATCTTCTGCCGGGCAGCATCGCCTTGTGCCCGCGACAAGCACGGAGAAAAGGCTCGACCCTGCACAATCATTCATCAGGAATACTCGGAGTCTGGAACTCCGCTTCTGGCCATTCGCGCAGGTGGCGCCCCTCTCGGGAGAATGCTCGCAGCAACCTCCCGACACCTGTTGGATGATTGCAAGACTATTGCGCTGTTGAGCTCTGCGATGCTTTACTCGACAGGTGGTTGATGCAAATGTCCGGAACCGAGCAGTTTCCGACCCAGGTTGGTATTCAAGGACCTCAAGAATCAAGATGACAAGCTTTCGCTCTCACAAGCTTTTGCATCGCATCGTGCTCGGCAACCTGCTGGTAGCGGCCTTGCTGTGCTTTGCCACGTGGCTTGGCGTGCATGCCAATTACCGCGCGGACATGGACCTGGGCGTAGCCGTCACCAGGCACCAAGCACGCAGCCTGAGTTTGGAGTTGGCTGCCGAGGTGCGACTGGTGGACAACGCTCTGTCATCGATTGCCAGTCGTTACCGCGCGCGCAGCTTTGACGGCCTTTCCGCAGCCAACTTTGCCTTGTACGAAATGCTCCATGAGCAGCGGGCCCTGATTCCTTTTGTCACTGCCCTGCGCATCACAGACAGTGCTGGCGAGGTACTCATCACCCCCAGCGAAATTGATGTGCCGTTTTCAGTGGCGGAACGTGCCTATTTCGCTCAAGCCCGCGAAACGGACCGAATGGTGGTGTCTGAGCCTTTGATCAGCCACTCCTTCGGAAAGTGGTCTATCGTGCTGGCAAGGCGTCTTCAGGCCGAGGACGGCCAGTTCCAGGGCATCGTCTATGCCATTGTCGCGGCCGAGCATTTTCACCAGCTATTCCAGCGCCAGTCGTTCGGCACCAGCAGCGCCATGGCATTGCGCACCGATCAGGCACTGCTGGTAGCGCGCTATCCCGCTGCAAGCCAGGATGCCGACGCGGGTATCGGCAAGGCCGCCGTCTCGTCTGAATATCACCAGGCCATCAGTCGCAACAGCGAGGAAGGCTGGTACATCACACCGACCCTGATCGATGGCGTAGAGCGCATCACGGCCTACCATCGGCTGCCCGGATATCCTCTGACGGTGTTTACCGGGCTGGGTACGGAAGCCTATATGGCCATGTGGCGCGCCTCCGCCTGGCGTGCATGGGGTCTCGCCGGCTTGTGCATTGCCCTGATTGCTTTGGGTTCGGTAGCCCTGTACCGGCTGCAGCAGCGTGAACGCCGCATTCGCAAAGAGCAGGAACTGGTCATCAACAATGACCTGATCGGCATGGCTCGCCTGCGCGAGCGCAAGATCGTCTGGACCAACCCCGCCATGCGCCGTCTGCTCAAGCAACCAGCAGCTGCACTGCAGGGCGCGTCCACGCGCATGCTTTACCCGGACGAAGCCTCCTACAGGCGTATCGGCGAAAAAGCCTATGGCTCTTTGCTGGCTCGGGGCAAATTTCACGCGCAATTCCAGGTGCAGAATGCCGAGGGCAGGCTTTTGTGGGTGGATGCATCCGGCACACTGCTGAATGCCGAAGAGTCGCTATGGATTCTGGTGGACATCGACGCCCTCAAGCGAGGCGAACAAGCCGCCAACCATCTTGCCAACCACGACGCTCTGACGGGTCTGGCGAACCGACGAGCACTTGAGGAAACGCTGAGCCAGGAGCTGGCTGACGGCCAGATGCTTGCCGTGTGCTTCATGGACCTGGATGGTTTCAAACAGGTCAACGACACCCAGGGTCACGATGCGGGCGACGAGGTTTTACGTGTGGTGGCTGCCCGACTGACGGCCCATGCTCGTGCCGGCGACTGCGTTGCACGCCTGGGCGGCGATGAGTTCGTGGTGCTGCTATCGGGCTTACGCACTCCCGGTGAGGCCATGTCTGTCATGAAGCGCTGCATGGAAGCCGTGCGCCAGCCCATTGCGCTGAATGGTGGAGTGATGGTGCAAGTCGGCAGCAGCATCGGTATCTCCATCAGCACCGCAGGTAGTTCTTCGGCCAACCTGATGCAGAGTGCGGACGAGGCCATGTACTCGGCCAAACATGCAGGCAAGGGGCGCATTGTTCAGCATTCGGACCTCTCGCAAGACTCCGAGGCTTGAGGCTGCCCCCTGCGACCAGTCGCATCTTTATATGTCCAGAGCCGAGGATTGACAACGCCTTCGGGGTCAAAGCAGGGCATTTGGGAGACTCGCGTCCTGGCCGCAGTCAGCCAAGCCCAAGGCCAGCCACCTGCTTCCGGCCAAAGGCAAACTGCCAGGGCTTCTGCGGGCCCGCCTGCCGCATATTCATCTGGCCGACCGAAGCCAGCCCCCTCTCTTGCCTATTCCTGTGCTCTTGGCGGCAGCCCTGCGGCCTTGCGAATGGGCTCCAGCAAACCGCTGAGTCCATTGTGGTCAAGCTCCTGCATCAAGGCCAGCAACTGACCAATCTCGCCTTTGGGAAAGCCCTCACGGGCAAACCAGTTGAGGTAGTTGCCGGGCAGATCGGCAATCAAACGGCCCTTGTACTTGCCATAAGGCATAGGCACGCGCACCAGGCGCTCCAGCATTTCGGGATTCATGGCAGTCAATCGGAATCAGATTTTGTATAAAAAACGACGCTCTTATAACCAAATAAGAAAAATGTCCTGCAGACGTCGGTACACGGCACTAGACTATGCACCTTAGTTCGCTGCGGTCCAGATGAGGCCCGGAATTTATTGCAACTTGCTGAAGAAGGTCAGAACCAATGTTGAAGAAAGCTCTCTCTGCTATCGCTATTGCCACTCTGGCGCTGTCGGCCCAGGCTGCTGACGTGCTCAAGGTGGGCGCCACGGCCGTTCCTCACGCCGAAATCCTCAATCACATCAAGCCCGCACTGAAGGCTCAGGGCATCGATCTGGAAATCAAGGAGTTCAGCGACTACGTGCAGCCCAATGCTGCCGTGGAAGACAAGCAACTGGATGCCAACTTCTTCCAGCACCAGCCCTATCTGGACAGCTACAACAAGGACCGCAAGACCTCGCTGGTGGCCGTACCCAACGGCAAGGTTCATGTGGAGCCGTTCGGCGCCTACTCCAGCAAGATCAAGAACATCAAGGATCTGAAAAATGGCGCTACCGTGGCCATTCCCAACGACCCTTCCAACGGCGGCCGTGCGCTGATTCTGCTGGCCAAGCATGGTCTGATCGAGCTCAAGGATCCCAAGAGCCTGACCCCCACTGCTCTGGACGTCGTCAAGAACCCCAAGAAGCTGAAGTTCAAGGAACTGGAAGCGCCTTTGCTGCCCCGCGCACTGGCTGATGTCGACCTGGCCCTGATCAACACCAACTACGCAATCGAAGCCAAGCTCAACCCCACCAAGGATGCCCTGTTCATCGAAGGTGCCGATTCGCCCTACACCAATATCGTGGTGGCCCGCAAGGATCGCGCCAACGGCGCCGACATTGCCAAGCTGATGAGCGCTCTGCACTCTGCAGACACCAAGAAGTTCATTCAGGAAAAGTACAAGGGCGCCGTGGTTCCTGCGTTCTGATTCGCAAAGGCCTTAGAAACGTTGCTCTCCCATCCTCTGCAGAGGATGGCGGTCGCGCTGCGAAGGGTACGGTGGGCACAGGCACCTGCTGCGGCCCTGGGGCCGGACAGAACCGGCCGCCGGCCACACTTGACGACCTGACCCAGAAAAAAGCGCTACTTCTGCAGCGCTTTTTCTTTTTGTTTGATCGCTTATAGCGCTTTACAGGCAAGGGCTTAAAGCAACTTCCACTTGAGATGCCTCAATGCGAGGGGGCTGGCACCGAGTGCAGCAAAACCGGAGTCTCGCCATCGCCGTTGACGCTTTCCAGATGCACGCCAAATCCCCACAGGCGAGCCACATGCTTGAGAACCTCCTGTGCATCCTCTGCCAGCGGCCTGCCCTGGTACTGGGTATGTCGCAGAGTAAGACTGCGGTCGCCGCGCAGATTCACGCTCCATGCCTGAATATTGGGTTCGCGCGTCCCCAGGTCGTATTGCTGAGACAACAACTGGCGCAGCGTGCGGTAGCCATCTTCGTCGTGAATGGCACTGACCAGAACATCACGTTCGTCAGGGTCATCGTGCAGAGAGAACAAACGCATGTCGCGTATCAGGTGCGGGCTCAGAAACTGGCCGACAAAGCTCTCGTCCTTGTAATTGCGCATGGCGTGGTGCAGCGCCGGCAGCCAGGGCGTACCGGCCATGTCGGGAAACCAGCGGCGATCTTCCTCGGTCGGCTTTTCGCAGATCCGTCGAATATCACGGTACATGGCAAAGCCCAGCGCATAAGGATTGATGCCGCTGAAGGCCCGGTGGCCAGCGGGCGGCTGGTAGATCACATTGGTATGCGATGACAGCCACTCCAGCATCACGCCATCGGTCAGCCAGCCCTCGTCATACAGAGTGTTGAGCAATGTGTAATGCCAGAAGGTGGCCCAGCCCTCGTTCATCACCTGAGTCTGGCGCTGCGGATAGAAATACTGGGCGATCTTGCGCACGATGCGCACGATCTCTCGTTGCCAGGGTTCGAGCAAGGGAGCGTTCTTCTCGATGAAATAGAGGATGTTCTCTTCGGGCTCTCTGGGAAAGCGCTCGCTGCCTTGCGTCGTGCTGTCCTTGTCCTTGTCCCTTCGGGCTGGAAGGGTGCGCCACAGCACATTGACCTGTTGCTGCACATAGGCTTCACGCGCCTCTCTCTCGGCGCGCTCGCGCGACAGGCTTTTATGCGAGGGACGGCAATAGCGGTCCACACCAAAGTTCGACAACGCATGGCAGGAATCCAGCAACTGCTCCACGGTGTCGAAGCCGTAGCGTTCCTCGCATTGCGCCACATAGTCGCGCGCATAGACGAGATAGTCGATGATGCTACCCGCATCGGACCACATGCGAAACAGATAATTGTTCTTGAAAAAGCTGTTGTGTCCATAGGCCGCATGCGCAATCACCAGGGCCTGCATGGCCGTGCTGTTCTCCTCCATCAGATAGCTGATGCAAGGGTTCGCATTGATGACGATCTCATAGGCCAGTCCCATATGACCTCGTCGGTAGCGGCGCTCCGTGGCCAGAAACTCCTTGCCATAGCTCCAGTGCCGGTAGTTGACCGGCATGCCCACGCTGGAATAGGCATCCATCATCTGCTCGGCCGTGATGATCTCCAGCTGATTCGGATAGGTATCCAGACCGTAGCGCTCAGCCGTGGCCGCAATCGCCGCGTGATACTGTTCGATCAGCTCGAAAGTCCAGTCGCTGGGGTCGGGCAAGGGAGACGCCGGTCGCTGGGACGCCATCAAAGGTGCCTGCGGCACATCGCGAAAGCGCGGCTCCCCCTGGGCATGCGAATTTCCGGCCTTTCTGCTGGCGCTGAGATCCAGCACGGGATAGAGATTGAGGTTCATATCGATACCCCATCCTTCTTGAAGAGATCGCGGAACACCGGGTAGATCTCGTTGGCTGCCGATACCTTGCGCATGGCGAAATGGGGAAACAGCGGCAGCAGGCGGCTGTACTCTTCCCAGAGGCTCTGCTCCTCGAGCACCACTTGCAGGTACGCGTAGTAGCGCACCAGCGGCAATATTCTTTCGGCCAGAAGGCTGTGGCATTTGCCGCCGTCGTCGCTGAAGTTGTCGCCATCGCTGGCCTGGGCGACATAGATATTCCAGTCATTGACCGGGTAGCGAGCCCTGATGATCTGCTCGAGCAGAACCAGCGCGCTGCTGACTACCGTGCCGCCGCTTTCCGTGGAGTGAAAGAACTCGTCTTCGCTGACTTCTGCGGCCTGGGTGTGGTGGCGGATGAAAACAATCTCGATCTTGTCGTAATGCCTGGTGAGAAACAGATACAGCAGGATGAAAAAGCGCTTGGCCAGTTCCTTGCGCTCCTGATCCATGGAGCCGGACACGTCCATCACGCAGAACATCACGGCCTGGCTGCTGGGCACGGGCACCTTGCTGCGGTTGCGGAACCGCAGATCCAGCTGTTCGAGAAATGGCACTCCGCCTATGCGCTCACGCAGGGCGTCGATCTGGCGCTGCAACTCGGCCACGGCCTCGCTGGTACCGTCATCCTGCGCCAGCAGAGTTTCAAGCTGTTCTTCCAGTACCTTGAGCTCACGGTGTGAAGCTTTGGTCAGCGCAATGCGCCGCCCCAGGGCACCGCGCATGGTGCGCACCAGCGCCAGATTGCTGGGCGTTCCGTCATGGCTGTAGCCGGCGCGCCTTGTCTTGTACTGCAAGGTATTGCCGATGTGATTGCGCAGCAGACGCGGCAGCGCCAGATCTTCAAAGAAAAGCTCCATGAACTCTTCCTTGGTCAAGGTGAAAGTGAAGTCATCCTGCCCCTCACCGCTATCGCTGGCCTGCGATCCCGAACCGCCGCCCCCACCGGGCGGCCGGGCAATGCGATCACCGCGCACATGCTCGCGATTGCCGGGCAGCACCATATCGCGGATACCACCCTGACCATGCCTGAAGACCGGCTCCTGAATGTCTTTTTTCGGAATGGTGATGCTTTCCGCCTGATCGATATGGCGTATGTCGCGCGCAGACACGGCTTTGCGCACCGCCTCCGCGATCTGCTCTTTGAAACGCCGCACAAACCGCTCGCGGTTGCCCACCGATTTATTCTTGCCTGCGAGCCTGCGGTCGATGATATGCAGTGCCATCTGTGCTCCCATCTCCAGGGGCTGTTCTCAACTCAACCGTCCTGTCGGTGGCCGCGCCGGGCCACCGACACCGCTGTCAGCTGCTCTTGCGCACGCGCAGATACCATTCGCAAAGCAGACGCACTTGCTTGGGCGTATAGCCCTTGGCTTCCATGCGAGTGACGAAGTCCTCATGCTTGCGCGCATCTTCGGCACTGGCCTTGGCGTTGAAGCTGATGACGGGCAGCAACTCCTCGGTGTTGGAGAACATCTTCTTCTCGATCACCACGCGCAACTTCTCGTAACTGGTCCAGCTGGGGTTCTTGCCCTGGTTGTTGGCCCTGGCCCGCAGCACGAAGTTGACGATCTCATTGCGGAAGTCCTTGGGGTTCGCAATGCCGGCCGGCTTTTCCACCTTCTCCAGCTCGGCATTGAGCGCATTGCGATCGAACACCTCGCCGGTATCGGTGTCGCGGTATTCGCTGTCCTGAATCCAGTAATCGGCGTAGGTGACGTAGCGGTCAAAGATATTCTGACCGTACTCGCTATAGCTCTCCAGATAGGCAGTCTGGATTTCCTTGCCGATGAACTCGGCATAGCGCTGGGACAGATATTCCTTGATGAAACCTATGTACTTGGTCTCCAGCTCGGCCGGAAATTGCTCGCGCTCGATCTGCCGCTCCAGCACATACATCAGGTGCACGGGATTGGCCGCCACTTCGGTGCTGTCGTAATTGAAGACCTTGGCCAGTATCTTGAAGGCAAAGCGGGTGGAGATGCCCTCCATGCCCTCGTCTACGCCCGCGTAGTCACGGTATTCCTGATAGCTCTTGGCGCGCGGATCAGTGTCCTTGAGACTTTCGCCGTCATAGACCTGCATCTTGCTGAAGATGCTGGAGTTCTCAGGCTCCTTGAGGCGCGTGAGCACGGAGAACTGCGCCATCATCTTGAGCGTGCCAGGCGCGCAGATGGCGTTGGCCAGCGAAGACTCCCGGATCAGCTTCTCGTAGATGCGGACCTCCTCGCTCACGCGCAGGCAGTAAGGCACCTTGACAATGTAGATACGATCGAGAAACGCCTCGTTGTTGCGGTTGTTGCGGAAGGCTTTCCACTCGCTTTCATTGCTGTGCGCCAGCACCACGCCGTCGAACGGAATCGCGCCAAAACCTTCCGTGCCCTTGTAATTGCCTTCCTGTGTGGCCGTCAGCAAGGGGTGCAGCACCTTGATCGGAGCCTTGAACATTTCCACGAACTCCAGCAGACCCTGATTGGCCAGGCACAGGCCGCCGGAGTAGCTGTAGGCGTCGGTGTCGTCCTGCGAAAAGTTTTCCAGCTTGCGGATGTCCACCTTGCCCACCAGGCTGGAGATGTCCTGGTTGTTCTCATCGCCAGGCTCGGTCTTTGCAATGCCTATCTGCTTGAGAATGCTGGGGTAGCGTTTGACCACTCGGAACTGGCGAATGTCTCCGCCGAACTCCTCCAGCCGTTTCACAGCCCAGGGCGAAAGTACATGCTGCAGGCTGCGGCGCGGAATGCCGAACTCGTCTTCCAGCACCGGGCCGTCTTCCACGGGGTCGAACAAACCCAGTGGCGACTCGTTCACAGGCGATCCCTTGAGCGCGTAGAACGGTGCCTTTTGCATCAGGTATTTGAGACGCTCTGCAATCGAGCTTTTACCGCCGCCCACAGGTCCCAGCAGATAAAGAATCTGTTTGCGTTCCTCCAGACCCTGGGCCGCATGGCGAAAGAAGCTCACCACCTGCTCGATGGCATCTTCCATGCCGTAGAACTCAGAGAATGCGGGATAGCGACGAATGACCTTGTTGGCAAACAGACGCGACAGCACAGGATCGTTGCGGGTATCCACCATTTCGGGTTCACCGATGACGGACAGCATGCGCTGCGAGGCTCCGGCGTAGGCCATGGGATCACGCTGGCAAAGGCTAAGGTACTCGTCCAGCGACATTTCTTCTTCACGCAGGCGAACGTAGCGTGCTGCGGAATTGCTGATGACATCCATATGACCTCCCGTGGCGGCACCAGGGCTCGAATCAGTGCCGCAAAGTTGCAAGGCATTCGTTACCGTGTGCGTCCGTTGTAGCACCTCGCTCCTAATTTGAATAGACCGAGATTCCTACAAATACGCAGTAGCCACGACAGCCAAAACCGCAAACCGGATAGCGCAAAAATCGGTCAAAAAATATGACTCGAAATGAGCATAGAAGCCAGTCTTCATGGAAGCAAGAAAGCCCCCTATCTATCTGCCATCATTCAAGATTTCGTCGACGCGAAAAACTGATCGGAGCATCGCTTTACAGGCAATCTGGGTGACAACAAAAAACGCTGCACAAGCAGCGTTTCGAACTATTGCAGCTACAGAAAACAGAGCTTGCCGCTTAAATTTCAAGGGTTATTCACTAGAAATATTTCAGCAAAGCATTGATGAGTAAGCGCTAGCAGCATCTCTTTTCATAGCATGGGTATTCATCCGGAAGTGGCTGCCGAAGCATCCACCGCGGGCGATTTGGTACCTGGGCGCGTCACGGCACTGCCCATGGCCGCTGCCATGATGCAGGCAATGGCGGTCCACTGCGTGGCCGTCAGGTTCTCGCTGAGCAGCAGCATGCCCATCAGTGCTGCAATGGCTGGCTCGGTCGCCAGCGCGATGCCGAAGGTGGCAGGCGGCAGACGGCGCAGAGCCAGCATTTCCAGTGAGTAGGGCAAGGCACTGGAGATGGCCGCCACCATCAGCCCGAACAGCAGGATCGACGGCGTCAGCAGCTTGAGCCCGGCCTCGGCCACACCAAACGGCACCACCACCAACGCCGCGCACAGCAAGCCCAGAGAGACGGCCTGGCCGCTGGGGATATGGCCCAGCCTGCGTCCCAGAACGATGTAGGAGGCCCAGCAGATGGCGGCTCCGAGTGCGCAGGCAATACCCACCGGGGACAGGTTGAGGCCCGAAGCACTGCCGCCCAGGGGAAGAATCAAGGCCAGGCCGACAACCGCCAACGCCAGCCAGATAAAGTCCAGCGCGCGGCGTGAGTAGTAGATGGCCACGGCCAGCGGTCCTGAAAACTCGATGGCCACGGCCAGGCCAAACGGAATATCGCGCAGCGCCATGTAGAACATCAGATTCATGCCACCCAGTGCCATGCCGAAAACCAGCAGAGCCAGTGCCTGCTGACGGTTGAGCGACCAGCGCCAGGGCCGCCAGACGCACACCAGAATCAACGCGGCAAAGCCCACTCGCAGTGCCGATGTACCCTGGGCACCAATCAAGGGAAACAGCTGCTTGGCCAGCGAAGTCCCCAGCCCGAGTGCAGTGACCGAGCCCAATACGGCCAACACGGGCCACCAATGATTCCAGCTGTTTTTTGACATAGGTGGGTACGATATTGCAAGTCACCCGCGAAATTTGCTCGTTTTCAGCCCTGAATCTGCAAGTTTCGCTCTCAACCCATCCCACACCATGCCTGCTGCCGACCTGGACTCCTTTGACCACGCGATTCTTGCCCTGCTCCAGCGTGACAACCTCATGCCACAGCGTCTGATTGCTGAGCACATCAACCTCTCGGCCCCAGCCGTGCAGCGGCGCATCAAACGATTGCAGGAAACCGGGGTGATTGCCGCCAATGTGGCCGTGCTGGAGCCCGTCAAGGTGGGCCGCTCACTGACTGCGGTCATCACCGTGCAGCTGGTCAACGACAGGCCGGACCTGTCGCGCGGCTTCAGGGCGCGTATCGCCGACGAAGCGGCCGTGCAGCAGTGCTTCTATGTGACGGGCGAAACCGACTACATCCTGGTCGTCACGGCAACCGACATGGATGACTATCAGGCCATCTGCAAACGTCTGTTCGAAGGTGACGAGAACATTCGCCGCTACAGCACCTCGATCGCGCTGGAACGCATCAAGACCGGTCTGCAGCTGCCACTGTCTGCGCCATGACACCGTGTGGCCGTGCGACCCGAACTGATGCCGCACGAGGGCTGCCATCTGCCATGAAGATTGGCACTGGCTCCAACTGAAACAAAATGCAACAATCACGTCATAAACCGGCTCAGATTCTGCACACAACAAGAGTCCACTCTTGAGGAGACATGATGAACACTTCTTCCGCCACCTCGCCCGATATGGCCACGCTGGTTGCCGATCGCACGCTGGACAAATATGCCAAGGACTACTTTCCCCGGCGCGAGCAGGTGACGATTGCCTTTCGTGGCGATATTGCAGAGAAGCACAACTACGACAAGATCCGCCCGATTTCGGAAGCCCAGCGTCACGGCAGGCATATTGTGGTGATCGAGGGCCAGAGCCAGAAGACCGGAGCCACAGGCCACTACCGCATTGAATGCAATAGCTGGAACCTCATCGAAGCCGTGGGTCTGTGGGAACAGGCCTCAGAGGCTTGAAGCCCAATGTGGGGATGTGAAAGAGTCTGCAATGAGTGGCGCTGGCGCAACCTGAGACTCAAATTTCCATTCCCAAAGCGCTGTTCGCCACCCACCAGGCCAGACCCAGCATCATCACGCCGGTGATGCCATCCATGACGCGCCAGGCGCCGGGGTTGGCAAACAAGTGCCTGAGACGGCGCCCCGCCATCGCCAGCAGCACAAACCAGAGACAGCTGGCCGAGGCGGCCCCCATCACATAGGACCAGCGGCCTGTGCCTTCCTGCTGGGCACCAATGGAGCCCATCAGCAGCACCGTATCCAGGTACACATGGGGGTTGAGCAAGGTGATGGCCGCCAGCGCAGCCAGCACGCTCATCATCCCACGCGGTGCCGCCCTGCGCTCGCCAGCCTCCATGGCAGCATCCGGGGCCAACCACATGCGCCGCAGGGCGAAAAGACCATAGGCCAGCAAGAATGCGGCTCCGCCCAACGTCAGATACTGGGCCAATGCCGGATAGCTGGTCAGCATCTGCGCCATGCCGGCCACCCCCAGCGCAACCAGCAAAGCGTCGCTGAGTACACACAGAGCCACGCAGGCCTTCACATGTTCGCCCTGCACTGCCTGACGCAGCACATACAGGTTCTGTGCACCGATGGAAACAATGAGCGATGCGCACACCGTAAAGCCTGCAATCCAGGCGGAATAAAAATTAGTTGTCATGTCCATGAGCCGTTGACTCCTCCAAACCGGCCCGGATTCTTGCTCTGCAAAGCAATTAAGTAAAATTACATTTACTCAATCCAATGAAGAATTTCTAATGTTTGACTACGCGGGACTGGAAGCACTGGCAGCCGTATTGCGTGAGGGAAGCTTCGAGCGTGCGGCGCGCAAGCTGCATGTCACCCCTTCCGCCATCTCCCAGCGCATCAAGTTGCTGGAAGAACGCGTGGGCCAGGTGCTGGTGCTGCGCGGCACGCCTTGCACCGGAACGGAGGCTGGCCGCCGCCTGTGTCTGCATGTGGAGCAGGTGGCGCTGCTGGAAAACGATCTGCGCCGCAAGAACCCCGAGCTGGTCCCCGAAGGCCAAACCGCCCTGCCCACGCTGAAGCTGGCAGTCAATGCCGACTCCCTGTCGACCTGGTTCATGGATGCCATGGCGGCTTTCACGCAGGACGGCAATGAGTTGCTGGACATCAGCATTGACGACCAGGACCACACTGCCAAACGCATCAAGGAAGGCGAAGTCATGGCCGCCGTCACTGCCACAGGCTCGGCGATTGCGGGCTGCAACACCTGGCCGCTGGGTCGCATGCGCTATATCGCCGTGGCCAGCCCGGAGTTTGTGCAGCGTCACCTGGCCCAGGCCGAGTCGGACAGGGAGCTGGCCCAGATGCTGGCCAGGGCGCCCATGATGTACTATGGCCGCAAGGACAGCCTGCAGGACCAATGGCTGCATGGTCTGGGGCTGGACGGGCGGCGCAACAATGCGCGTCACTTTCTGCCCTCCAACCAGGGCTACACCCGTGCCGTGGAACTGGGCATGGGCTGGGGCATGCACCCGGCCCAGCTGATCACCCCGCAGCTGGCCAGTGGCGATCTGATGGAACTGCTTCCGGGCAGGGATCTACACATCCCCATGTACTGGGCCCACACCCGCAATGCCCAGGCCAGCCTGCAGCGACTGACCGACTGCATCATCCATGCGGCAGCCGCCTGGCTGGAGCCCATACAGGACTAGCTCAGGCGACAGCAGACTTCTTCAGGCCGTAATAGAACACCCAGGCTGCCGCCAGGTACAGAAAGGGATAAAGCGCCAGATAAGGCCCCAGATGCAGATAGGCCGACCACCGGTCGGCCGCAAAAAAGCTTGCATACACCAAGGCCGCAAGCAATGCCCCGCTGCCCGTCAGCAGCCCGGCATAGGCCAGCAAGGTGGCCAGGCGCAAGCCCGGCCTGCCGCGCTCGACCAGCCGCAACCGGCCCGAACGCAGCTGCACGGGAATCTGATAGAGGCGAACGAGTGCCATCAGGAAGACGATGGGCACCAGGATCAGAGGCAGGAAAAACATGTCTCGCAGCGCAATCAGGGGCGATGCTCGGACTCCACATGGCGCACTGCCGCCCTGGCCTGGGTGAGCATATGAAAGTCCAGAATGCGTGTCGCCATGATGGTCTCCCAGAGGAAGCAGCACAGCGCCAGCACAAAGGCCAGCACCCCCAGCAGAAAGCTGAACACGGCATAGCCATGGCCGTTGACGCCGTAGGCCTGGCCCACGAACAGCAGCACGATGGTCAGCCCTATGCACATGCCGCACAACGTCAGCAGTGCAATGGAGACGTTGGCCAGCCGCCCGCGCTCGCGCAGAAAATGCAGCTCCTTGAGGTGGCGGGCGATCAGATCGTGATCGTCCAGGGTGCGCAGGCTTTCCTCCAGCTTGCGGGCCCGGTCAATGATGCGGGCCAGCCGCCCCGCTACGGAGCCAATCATGCCGGCCACGGCAGTCAGGAAAAAAACCGGCGCAACAGCGAGCTGAATGCTGTGGGTGACGGTCTGCGCGTCGATGGACCAGATGCTCATGGTGTCCTCAGAATCGGGGGGCTTTCTCAGCCTCTATTTTTATGCACAAATGTCAGCTCAGTTTTGACTAGATTCACTCAAAAAACAGCCATGACTGTTTTTCTACTGCGACAGATGTTTGACGGCAATTGGCATGCCTGCCGCAATGCCGATGCTGGCCCTGTGTCTGTCCTTGTCGCCATGGATCCCGCCTCGTAGTCACTGCCGATGGCCAGTGCTATATAATTTTTCGCGAACGATCTTTCAGACTGCGGTCTGCCAAGCTTGTTCAACGTAGCAGGTGCCCGATGTTTCATCGGGTTAAACGGGAACAAGGTTCAAAGCCTTGGCTGCCCCCGCAACGGTAAGCAGATCAATCCACTTCACGGCTTTTGCACCTGCAAGAGTCAGTCACTGGCGTTCTACGTGGCCTCTTCAAGAGGTGCGCGGCAGCGCTGGGAAGACGAAGTGGCATGCCTCGCGCAATCTGCCAGCCCGGATACCGGCCTGTTAAGCGCTGACCGTCCGGGTGCAATTCCGGCAGTCGGCATTTGCAACGACCGTCTGCGGGGAGCAGCGTGACGGCAGCTGATTGGCGACAGGCGCGCACACCCAGGCGCACTCCGGACGCCGGTCATGGTCTCGTCACATGCATGCAGGCTGGTCAGTTCTCGCTGACGACATGAAATCTTTCGCCCTGCCTGCTGCCCTGATCGGCTTGGCACCTGCCTTGACCTTGGCCGCAGAACCTTCGGCCAACAGCTCAAGCCCCTCCACTTTCTCCTCGGCAGCACAACTGCCCACCGTACAGGTCACGGACAACGCCCCTGGCGGACTGGGTCTGTCGCAGCCAACAACATCGGGCAGCCGGACCGGCATCGCCACCCGCGACCTGCCCGCCAGCCTCGACTATGTGGACGAGCAGACCTGGCAGGAGCGCGGTGACAGCCGAATGGCCGACATCATCGGCCGCACCGTGGGCATGACGCCACTGTCTGCAACCAGCTACAGCAGCCTGTCCTTCAGCACGCGCGGCTTCACCGGCACCAACTCGGTGGGCATCGCCGAAGACGGCGTGCGCCTGAGCGTGGCCTCGTCGACCACGCCCTACCCTGCCAACAGCTGGGGCTATGAGCGCGTGGAAGTGCTGCGCGGCCCTGCCTCCATCGTCTATGGCACGGGTACCGTGGGCGCCACGGCCAATGTGGTGCGCAAGCAGCCCAGCAAGGAGACGGTGCGCGAAGTACTGGTCGGGGCCGGCTCGCACGGTACGGCCAAGCTTGGTCTGGGCATGGGCGGCGCACTGAGCGACACGCTGAGCTACCGCCTGGATGCCTATGGCCACCACACAAATGGCGAGCACGACATGAGCCGCGCCAGCGGCGGCAAGCTGATGAGCACGCTGCGCTGGCAACCCACGGCGGCCCTGCGCATGGAACTGCTGGCCGATGTCAGCGACGAAAAACCTGCACGCTATTTCGGCACGCCCACCATGAACGGTGCCATCGTGCCCGAGCTGCTGGGACGCAACTTCAACACCGCTGACAGCGATATCCGCATCAAGGACAAGCGCGTGCGCGCCCGTGTCCAGTACCAGGTCAACGACTGGCTGAGCGTGAGCAACGAGCTCTACCATTTCAAGGCCGACCGCTACTGGCGCAACATCGAAGCCTATAGCTACAACCCCAGCAAGCAGCAAGTGACGCTGGGTGACTATCTGGAGCTGGCCCACGATCTGGCCCAGACCGGCAATCGGCTGGAAACTACCATCCAGGCCGGTGCACACAAAGTAGTAGCGGGCTGGGAGGTAAGCCGCGCCCGGTTCAACTTTGCACGCAACGACTATGCGGGCAGCGCGACCATCGGCGTGAACGAGCCCTCGCTGGGCTACTGGCCCAATACTTCGCCCATGCTGCCAAGTTATCGCACTCAGGCCACCACGCATGACTTCTATGCCGAGGATGCCTGGACGCTGAGCGACAAATGGCTGCTGCTGGCCGGCATACGCCGCGCCCTCACGGACTTTGAGCGCAATGACCTGGTGGGCAGCGGCTCCTTCGACAAACGTCTGAACGGAACGGCCTGGCGCCTGGGTCTGACGCACAAGCTCAGTGCCCAGACCAGCCTCTACGGCCAGCTATCCCAAGGCCATGACCCCGTCACCAATGTGCTGACCCTGAACCTGGGCAACAGCCCCTTCAAGCTGACCACGGCACGCCAGATTGAGCTGGGCCTGAAGCAGCAGTTCGCCCAGGGCCAGGGCGAATGGACGGCCGCTGCCTATCGCATCGAGAAGAAAGACATCATCACGCGCGACCCGAACAACGCTTTGCTGTCCGTGCAAGGCGGCAAGCAAAGCTCGCAGGGGCTGGAGCTGAGCGCGGTGATGCGCCTGTCACCCAACTGGCGCCTTGAGGGTAATTACGCCTTTGTCGACGCCAAGTATGACCAACTGATCGAAGCCGGTGGCGCCGACCGCTCCGGCAAGCGTCCCACCAACGTGGCGCGCAACACCGCCAATCTGTGGGCCCACTACACCACCCACAACACCCTGGGCCGCTGGCAGGCATCGCTGGGCGCACGTGCAGTGGGCAGCCGCTTTGCGGACAACGCCAACACCGCGCGCAGTGGCGGCTACACCGTCTGGGATGCTGCACTGAGCTGGCGTCCCCAGCCGCACAGCACCTATCGACTGACGCTGCGCAACCTGACGGACAAGCTCTACACCTACTCGGCCGTCTCCAGCGCCAGGGCGGCACAGGCTTACCCGGGTGAGGGGCGGCGCGTCGATCTCACGGCCGAGTTCACGTTCTAAGTGCCATGCATCGCTTTGATATCAGTAGCTGCCTGCGCTTGTATTTTCTTGAGTTCAGACACTTTCAGCCATGAAGTCCTTTAAGTACATTCGCCAGCAGCTCCTGTTACTGAAGCAACCACTATGGTTTGTCGCGATGCTGGCTTCGGCAGCAGCGCTCAGCGCCTGCGGCGAAAGCCATCAGGCCGGCAGCATCCCGCAAGCCTCAACCAGCAAGGCGGCAAAAACAGCGCTCACCATCGATGTCTGCACCCAGCCCGTGGTCTATGACAAAGTTCCGCAGCGTGCCGTGGTGCACGGCATCAATCTGCTGGAGATGTTTCTTGCCCTGGGCCTGCAGGACAGGCTTGTGGGCTATGGCGGTCTGCGCGACATCAGCCGCCTGCCCACCACCATGCAGCCGCTGCTGGCCGGCGTGCCCGATCTGTCCAGCCAGGGCATGAACCTGGAGACCCTGCTCAACGCCCAGCCGGACTTTGTCTTCAGCGGCTGGTCCTATGGCTTCAGACCCGGCCAGATCACTCCTGCCAGCCTCAAGGAGCTGGGCATTGCCAGCTATGTGCTCAGCGAATCCTGCATACGCCAGGTGGCTCGCGAGCGCGTTTCGCTGGAAGACACTTTCAACGACCTGCTCAACCTGGGCCGCATCTTTGACATCGAGGCACGCGCCCAGGCGCTGGTGGGCAAGCAGCGCGCCCAGCTGCAGCGCGTGACCGATGCCCTCCAGAACGTGAGCCACAAACCCAAGGTCTTTGTGTTTGACAGCGGCACAGACATCCCCGTCACCACGGGCCGCTATGCCATGCCCCAGGCCATGATCGAGGCCGCGGGCGCAACGAATATCTTTGACGATCTGGACAGCAGCTGGATGCGCGGCAACTGGGAAGACGTGATTGCCCGCGAACCGGACTGGATAGTCATCGTCGATAACGACAGGCCCGTGGCCGACGGCAAACGCCAGTTTCTACTGGCCAAGCCCGAGCTGGCCCACCTCAAGGCCATACGCGAGCAAAAGTTCGTGCTGCTGGAGTTTGCCGAGGCAACGCCAGGCCCGCGCAATGTCGCCGCCACCCAGCGCCTGGCCCATGCGCTGCACCCCGAGCAGATACCCGAGCAGGTGAGCGAGCCATGATGCAGACCGCCGAGCACCCAAGCAGTGCGGCTTCGGTCAGCGCCACCGCCAATGCTTTCTCGGCCCAGCGCCGTCAACTGGCACTGTGGCTGGCGGCGTTGATCGCGCTGCTGCTGCTTTCGCTCACGCTGGCCATCACGCTGGGGCCGGTGCGCATGGCGCCGCAACTGGCATGGCAGATCACGGCGCATGAAATAGGCCTGCAGCTCAACAACCTGGGCTTGAGCTTTGGTGGGTCCGGAGGTGACTGGACCGTGGCCCAGCAGCAAATCGTCTGGCGGGTGCGCCTGCCGCGCGTGCTGCTGGCCGCTCTGGCCGGAGCAGGTCTGGCCGTGGTGGGCGTGGCCATGCAAGCCATGGTGCGCAATCCCTTGGCCGACCCCTATCTGCTGGGCGTGTCGTCTGGCGCTTCGGTAGGCGCGGTCAGCGTACTGGCCTTTGGCACACTGGCCTTTGCGGGCGAGCTGGCCCTGCCGCTGGGCGCTTTTGGCGGTGCGCTGGCCGCCTGCACCACGGTGTATTTTCTCGCCCATGCCCACGGCAGGCTACTGGCCTCGCGCCTGATTCTGGGTGGCGTGGCCATTGCCTACTGCCTGGGCGGCGTCACCAGCCTGATCGTGCTCACGGCCGATCAGCGCGAGCTGGCTAACTCGGTGCTGACCTGGACACTGGGCAGCCTGGCCGGCACGCGCTGGGACGAGCTGGGCCTGCCAGCCTTGCTGCTGCTGGCTGGCGTGGTTCTGCTGCTGACGCAGGCGCGCTCACTCAATGCCCTGCTCGCGGGCGAGGAAACCGCCATGACGCTGGGCGTGGACACCACGCGCACAAGGCGCTGGCTGTTTGTGCTGGTTTCCCTGGTCACCGGCGTGCTGGTGGCACTGACAGGCCCAATCGGCTTTGTGGGCCTCATCGTGCCTCATGTCACGCGCATGCTTGTGGGGGCCGAGCATCGCAGCGTGCTGCCCGTGGCGGCGCTGGTGGGCGCCATCTTCCTGGTCTGGGTCGATGTGTTCTCGCGCATCAGCTTTGCCCCGGCCGAAGTGCCTGTGGGCGTCATCACCTCGCTGCTGGGCGGCCCCTTCTTTGTCTGGATGCTGTGCCGCAAGAATTCCCGGGAAAGGCTGAGCCTGTGATGCTCCAAGCCCATCAAGCTCAGGCACCCAGCCACAGCGAACTGCTTTTGCAGGCCAGTCAGCTCAACTTTCAGGCCGCAGCGGCGCATATCGTGCGTGATGTCAGCCTGCAGGTGGCGCGTGGCCAGTTCGTGGGCCTGCTCGGGCCCAACGGCAGTGGCAAGTCCACGCTGCTGCGCATGATCTACCGTATCCTCAGACCCGCCAGCGGCACGGTCTGTATGCAGGAGCGCGACGTCTGGCGGCACAGTGCCCGCGACAACGCCCGTGCCATGGCCGTGCTGGCACAGGAAAATGCCAACGAGTTCGATCTGCGCGTGCGCGATGTGGTGCTGATGGGACGCACGCCGCACCAAAGCGCCTTTGACAAAGACAGCGCGCAAGACTTTGCCATCGTCGCCCAGTCGCTGGCGCGGGTGCAGGCCCAGCCACTGGCCGAGCGCATGTTTTCTACGCTCTCGGGCGGTGAGAAGCAGCGCGTGCTCATGGCCCGCGCACTGGCCCAACAGGCACCGCTGCTGGTGCTGGATGAGCCCACCAACCACCTCGACGTGCGCCACCAGTTCGAGCTGATGAATCTGATTCGCGGCCTGAGCCTGACCACTTTGGCCGCTCTGCACGAGCTGCCGCTGGCCGCGCATTACTGCGACCGCATTTACCTATTGCAGCACGGTGCACTGGTGGCGCAAGGCACTCCGAACGAGGTGCTGACGCCAGAGACCATTGCCCGTGTCTACGGCGTGCGCGCCCAGGTGCACACTAGCGCACGCACGGGCAAGCCCGTGATCGAATTCATGCCGGATGAGCTGCTATGACCCAGACCAGCAATGAGCCCACGCCCTCTTTACCTGCAGCCAACACCGGCCTGGCCATCGTACTGCTCAGCCGCGGTGCGGCCTATGCGGGCGGCCTGACGGAACTGAGCGATCTGGCAACGCAGCTTGAGGCCCGGCTGGCTGCCGCACAAACGCCTGTGCTGCGTGTGCAACCCGCCTTTGTGGACCGAGCACAGCCTGCCTTGCCCGAAGCGCTGGACCTGTGCGCCGATGCCGATCAGATCCTGATCCTGCCCGTGATGGTGCCCGACGAGGCGTCGCTGCGCCGCTGGCTGCACAAGCTCATCATGCGCTGGCGCGCCAAGCAACAGGCTGAAGGGCAACCCGGCAAACACGCCCCTCGCATCGTGTTTGCTCAACCCCTGCTGCAGTTGCCGACGTTGGCCGAGCTGCTGGCCGCCACCATTCCCAGCGCACTGCAACAGCCCGATGTGCCGCAATTGCTGGCCGATGAAGACTGGGAGCGCGACCCCAAAGCCTGGTCCCAAGTGCCGGAGCACCAGCACCATGTGCTGTGGTGCGTGGGCCCACGCTGCGCGGCCAAGGGAGCCGTCGCGCTGTGGCCGCAACTGGCACGCACCGTGCAGCAAAACCCGCTGCTCAAAAAGCAGGTAATGCTGCTGCAAACCAGCTGCCAGTACCCGTGCAACCATGGCCCGCTGATGATCGCCTACCCCGAAGGCGTGTGGTACGGCCCCATGGATGCTACGACGATCGAGCCCGTGCTGACAGCCCATGTGCAGCAGCATGACTGCCCCCACGAACACCTGCGCGTGC
The DNA here is from genome assembly GCF_002157685.2 of Comamonas thiooxydans. NCBI lineage: Bacteria > Pseudomonadati > Pseudomonadota > Betaproteobacteria > Burkholderiales > Comamonadaceae > Comamonas > Comamonas thiooxydans. Next base: position 2,267,046 of record NZ_AP026738.1, on the reverse strand, counting down.
ATGGGCCACGGCCCGCACTGCACGAATCAGTTTTACCTGTCGAATTTCCCTGTTGATTCCCATCCGGAGAGTGATCCATGCAAACCACCAAGATCCCCGCCACCATCGTCACCGGCTTTCTCGGCAGCGGCAAGACCACGCTGATGCGCCATATCCTCGAGCAGGCCAAGGGTCTGCGCGTAGCGGTCATCGTCAACGAGTTCGGCGAACTGGGCATTGACGGCGAAATCCTCAAGACCTGTGCCATAGGCTGCAAGGAAGAAGGTGGTGCCGACGGCCAGATCTACGAGCTGGCCAACGGCTGCATGTGCTGCACCGTGCAGGAAGAGTTCTTCCCCGTCATGAAGGCCCTGGCCGAGCGCCGCGCCGACATCGATGTACTGCTGATCGAAACCAGCGGCCTGGCCTTGCCCAAGCCCCTGGTCCAGGCCTTCCAGTGGCCCGATATTGCCAATGTCTTCACCGTCGATTCCGTGGTCACCGTGGTCGACACGCCCGCTGCGGCTGCCGGCCAGTTTGCCCATAACCCGCATGCCGTCGATGAACAGCGTCAGGCCGACCCTAATCTGGACCACGACGCCAGCCTGCACGAGCTGTTCGAGGATCAGCTCTCGGCCGCCGACCTGGTGGTGCTGTCCAAGGCCGATCTGGTCACGGCCGAACAACTCGGCCAGGTGCGTGCCCTGGTGGCCGAAGAGGTGCCAGCCAGTGTGAAGATGATCGAAGCCGTGCAGGGCCAGGTGCCCCTGAACGTGCTGCTGGGCCAGCATCGCGCCGCCGAGCTGTCGATCGACGACAAGCACAGCCACCACGACCATGACGAAGACCATGACCACGATGCCTTCGACTCCCTGCACCTGGACCTGGGTGCCGTGGACCGTGATCGCCTGATGCTGGCCCTGCAGTCCATCGTGGAGCAGCATGGCGTGCTGCGCGTCAAGGGCTTTGCCGCGCTGCCGGGCAAGAAGATGCGTCTGCTGGTACAGGGCGTGGGCCGCCGCTTCGATGCCTATTTCGACCGTGCCTGGGCCGAGGGCGAAGCTGCAGCCACGCGTCTGGTGTTCATCGGCAAGCAGCTGGACGCCAACGTGCTGCGCCAGGCCTTGCTGGGCGCACAGGCATAAATAAAAGCAAAATCAGCCTCAATCGCTTTACTGGCAAGCGTATAAAGCTATCTTTTCTGAATCATGCACCTGCTCAGCACCCGCCCCGGTGGCTTTGTCGAAGACGACAGCATCATCACCCGTCTGGACCAGACGCCTGCAGACATGGTGGTGCTCAGTTCCGCAGACACCACGCTGTCGCTGCTGGCCGATGCCTACCGGATGTGGCAGCAAGCCGAAACCGCTGTCCCCACGCTGCGGCTCGCCAACCTGCTGCACCTACGCCAGAGCGCCTCGCTCGATCTGTATATCGACGAGGTGCTGCAGCATGCCAGGCTGGTCATCGTCGATCATCTTGGAGCCGAATCCACCTGGCCCTACGGCATAGAGCAGCTGCAGAAGCTGGCGCGCCGCAAGGGCCAGAAACTGGCCATGTTCTCGGGCGACAACCAAGAGGATCCGGAGCTGCTGGCCAAGGGCACGCTGGAGCCCGAGCAAAGCCGTGCGCTGTGGCAGTACCTGCGCGCCGGCGGCCTGGGCAATGCGCGCGAGTTTCTGCGCATGGGGGCGGCCTGGGGTTTGAACCAGGGCCGCGAGGCAGCGCCCGTGCGTGTGCTGCCCCCCGTGGCCGTGCATGTGCCGCAAAGCTGGATGGATGACGCTGCAGGGCATCTGCCGGGCCTCGACGACCTGCAGGCACGCTGGCGGCCCGGCGCGCCCGTGGCCATGCTGGTGTTCTACCGCTCGCATCTGCTGGCGGCCAATACCGAGGCCTTCGACCTCATGGCCGACGCCCTGCTCGCGCGCGGCCTGAACCCGCTGCCCCTGGCCCTGGAGTCGCTCAAGGACGGGCTGTGTCTGCAGACGCTGCGCTCCCTGTGCATCGCCCACCAGGTGCAGATCATTCTCAACACCACGGCGTTTGCCGCACTGGGAGAGCATGCGCGCACCGGCGAAGCGGCCGATGCGCTGGCGGGCGACATCCCTGTGCTGCAGGTGATTGCCAGTGGCAGCAACCGCGAAGACTGGCTGGCCGACAGCCAGGGCCTGCGCCCACGCGACATTGCCATGCAGGTGGTGCTGCCCGAGATGGACGGCCGCATCATGACGCGCGCCATGAGCTTCAAGGGCCTGGCCCATCGCTGCGAGCTGACGCAGACCGATGTGATCAGCTACCAGGCAGAGCCCGACCGCGTCGCCTGGATTGCCGAGCTGGCCTGGCGCTGGTGCCAGCTGCGCAGCAAGCCTGCGGCGCAGAAGAAAGCCGCGCTGATACTGGCCAACTACCCGGGCAGCGAGGCACGCATGGGCAGCGGCGTGGGTCTCGATACGCCGGAATCCGTGATCGCCCTGCTCGATCAGCTGGCTGGTGACGGCTGGCAGCTGGGGGATGCTGCCGAGCGGCCCGACTCCGGCCTGGCACTGATGGGCCTGCTGCAACAAGGCATTGCCAATGACCCGAAAAAATGGCCCCTGCGCCCCGCAAGCCAGGGCTATTCGCTGCAGGCCTATCAACAGCGCCTGGCACAGCTGCCCGGCGACATGGCCCAGGCCATCGCCGCCCGCTGGGGTGCGCCCGAGCAAGACCCCATGCTGCGCGATGGCTGGTTCATGATTGCCGGCCTGCAACTGGGCCATGTCTTCGTGGGCATACAGCCCGCGCGCGCGCTCGATGGACGAAATGACTACGCCAGCTATCACGACGCCGAACTGGTGCCGCCCCATCACTATCTGGCGTTCTACTTCTGGCTGCGCGATGTGTTCGGCGTGGACGCCATGGTCCATGTCGGCAAGCATGGCAATCTGGAATGGCTTCCCGGCAAGAGCCTGGCACTGTCCCAGCAATGCTGGCCCGATGCCATTCTCGGCCCGCTGCCGCATGTCTATCCCTTCATCGTCAACGACCCCGGCGAAGGCGCGCAGGCCAAGCGTCGCAGCCAGGCCGTCATCATCGACCACCTGATGCCGCCGCTCACGCGCGCCGAAAATCACGGCCCCATGCAGGAGCTGGAGCGTCTGGTGGACGAATACTACGAAGCCCTGCTGGTCGATCTGCGTCGCTCCGGCATGCTGCGCAAGCAGATTCTGGACTGCGCCAGACAGCAGGATCTGCTGCGCGAACTCGGCCTCGAAACGGCGGACGCGCAGCCAGATGCCGACGAGCAGCTGCTGGAACGCATCGATGCCTATCTGTGCGAACTCAAGGAAACCCAGATCCGTGACGGCCTGCATGTCTTCGGTCGCTCCCCCCAGGGTCAGCTGCGCGAATCCACCCTGCTCTCGCTGGCGCGCTATCCCGGCAATGCCGGCAGCGAGCAGGGCCTGCTCAACGCACTGGCAGCCGACCTGCTGCCGGACATGGACTGGAACCCGCTGGACATGGATGCCGCCGCGCCCTGGAACGGCCCGCGCCCGGCCGCGCTGCAGCAGCAGGATGCCGGTGCCTGGCGCCACGGCGGCGACACGCGCGAGCGGCTCGAGCTGCTGGCCCTGCAGGTCATTGCCCGGCCCGAACTGGCCCGCGACTGGCCGCACACACTACGAGTGCTGACGCGCATAGAGCAGCAGATTGCACCGTCACTGGACGCCTGCGGCCCGCAGGAGCTACTGCAGTTCTCGCGCGCACTGCAAGGGCGCTTTGTGCCGCCCGGGCCCAGCGGCTCGCCCTCGCGCGGGCGCTGCGACACCTTGCCCACAGGGCGCAACTTCTACACCGTGGACACCCGCGCCATCCCCACCCAGACCGCCTGGGCGCTGGGACAGCAGTCCGCGCAGCGCCTGCTGGAGCGCTATCTGCAGGAGCACGGCGAATATCCGCAGGCCATCGGTCTTTCCGTCTGGGGAACAGCCACCATGCGTACCGGCGGTGACGATATCGCCCAGGCCTTTGCCCTGATCGGGGTTCGCCCCAAATGGGCAGCCGGCAGCCAGCGCGTGACCGACTTTGAAGTCATTCCCGCCGTGGGGCTGCGTCGCCCGCGCGTCGACGTGACGCTGCGCATCAGCGGCTTTTTCCGCGATGCCTTTCCCAATGTGGTGCAGATGTTCGATGCCGCGGTGCGTGCCGTGGCCGAGCTCGATGAGGACGCCGAGGACAACCCCATCCGCGCGCGCGTGCTGCGAGATACGCAGGCAGCCATGGATCAGGGCCTGATCGCCGAAACGGCCCGCGAACAGGCGCTGTGGCGCGTTTTCGGAGCGCCCACCGGCAGCTACGGCGCCAGCATGCACGAGATGCTGCGCACCGGCCAGTGGACCGATGCTGGCGATTTTGCACGCCACTATCTGCACTGGGGTGCCTATGCCTACGGCCAGCAGGCCGATGGCGTGCCGGCCCGCGCCGCACTGGAGCGGCGACTGCAGGCACTCGATGTGGTGCTGCAGAACCAGGACAGCCGCGAGCATGACCTGCTGGACTCCAGCGAGTACTACCAGCATCAGGGCGGCATGGTGGCGGCCGTTCGGCACCTCGGCGGCAGCGACCCTGCCGTCTATCATGGCGACCACGGCAATCCTCAGTCTGCCAGGATTCGCTCCCTGGCCGAGGAGATAGGCCGTGTGGTGCGCGCCCGCGTCACCAACCCAAAGTGGATTGCGGGTGCCATGCGCCACGGCTACAAGGGCGGCTTCGAGATGGCGGCGACGGTGGACTATCTGTTCGGCTTCGATGCCACCACCGCGCTGGTATCGGACCAGCATTACGCCATGGTCACCCAGGCCTATGTGGAAGATGAGAGCGTGCGCCAGTTTCTGCGCCAGCACAATCCACAGGCGCTGGGCGATATCGTTTCGCGCCTGCTGGAAGCCATAGACCGCGGCATGTGGGAGAAGCCCGGCGAGCACCGCCAGAGCCTGCTGGCCCAGATGCTGGAGCACGAAGAATTCATGGAAGGACAACTTTCCCAATGAGCCCGAACCACGATCCGGCACCCGTATTCCCACTCTCTGCCATACAGGGGCAGCCCACCCTGGTACAGGCCCTGCTGCTGGCCGCGATAGAGCCGCAGCTGGGCGGCGTGCTGATTCGAGGTCCGCGCGGCACGGCCAAGTCCACGGCGGCCCGTGCACTGGCGGATCTGCTGGCGCCTGCGCCTTTCGTCACCCTGCCGCTAGGCGCCTCCATCGAGCATGTGACCGGCAGTCTGGACCTGTCCAAGGCGCTCTCGGGCCACGAAGTGGGCTTCGCTCCGGGTCTGATCGCCAAGGCGCACGAGGGCGTGCTCTATGTCGATGAAATCAATCTGCTGCCCGATGCCATCGTCGATGTGCTGCTTGACGTGGCGGCCTCCGGCATCAATCGCATAGAGCGCGACGGGATCTCGCACAGCCATGCCGCGCGCTTTGTGCTGATCGGCACCATGAACCCCGAGGAAGGCATGCTGCGACCGCAGCTGCTGGACCGGCTGGGCCTTTGCGTGCAACTGGACAATGCCAATGATCCGCAACTGCGCAGCAGCATTGTCAAGGCCAGGCTGAGTTTTGATCAGGACCCTCAGGGCTTTGCCCGATCTTGTGCAACCGAGCAACAGAAGATTCGCCAGCGGCTGGTGCAGGCCCGCAGCCGTTGCCTCAATCCATCGGAGCTGGCATGGAGCGATGCCGTCCACGAGGCCGTGGCCCTGCAGTGCATTGCCGCCCAGGTCGACGGGCTGCGTGCCGACCTGGTCATGCTGCGCGCTGCACGCGCCCTGGCGGCCTGGCAAGGCAGTCAGCGCATTACGCCCGCACATGTGTCCGAAGTCGCGCCACTGGTGCTGCTGCATCGCTCCAGCCAGTCCGATCCTGGCAGCGCCAGTCAGCCCCGGCAGACACCGGCCAGCACACCGCCACCCACGCCCGCTGCGCCATCCGACACGGACAGCAAAGACCGCGCAGAGCCCGGCACCCAGGCGCCAGCGTCTCATTCACCGGCCACCCGCGAGCCCGGCGCCACGAACTCCTTGCCTCAAGACACAGGCCCGGGCCTCGAACAGCCGCCTGCCGGCTGGGGACAGGCTCAAGCCGTGAGCAGCGTCGTCTTCGAGCCTCAACAGGCCGACGCCATGGCACAGGCAGCCCTGGAGGCCCTGGCCGCAAAAAAAGCCCGAGCCTCCGGTCCGCTGCGCTGAGCGCCGGCCGGGGGCAAGTCGGCTTCGAAAACCATGGCCCGGCCCTGGCCAGCCATGCTGTACCCAGCGTCCACAAGATGCCAGGGGCATCAATTGACTGGACCGCCACCCTGCGCCAGCGCCAGGGGCTGCCACTGGCACCCGCACATCTACGCTGGCGCCAGCCCGAGGGAGCGGTGCGCAGGCAACACCTGTTCCTGCTGGACTGCTCGGCCTCCATGGTGGAGAGCGGCGCGTTCGCCCAGGCCAAGGGCCTGCTGCTGCAGTGGCTACGCCGGGCTTATCTGCAACGCGAATCCGTGGCACTGCTCTGCTTCGGCGCAGGCCAGCTGCACTGGCTGCTGGAGCCCACGCGGGCGCCACGCTGGAATGCCGACCTGATCGAGCCGCTGCGCGGCGGTGGCGGCACGCCTCTGGCCCATGCCCTGCAGTCAGGCTGGCAGATGGCAGCCAGATACTCCCGGCAACCATCCTGCCTGTGGCTGATCAGCGACTTCCGCAGCCCCGATGTGCTGCAACTGGAGCACGGGCCTGTACCTGCCGTGGCACAGATTCTGGTGGACTGTGAAACTGCTGCGGGCCAGAACAGGCGTCTGTTTGGCGGTGCCGATCGGCTGGCAAAGGCCTGGCCGGATACTCTGCGACTGCCGTTGAAATTCAACTAAAAATCGCCTCCATCGCTTAACGGTAAAGCGCCAACAGCTATCTATTTTGATAACCATCTGACAGGGCATCATGCCGGCCAGCCGGCTCGCCTTATCGATATCCGGCAGCCGCACAGGCGGCAGGAAAGCTGCTGCCAGGCCGATGATTTGGGCCTGGTGCACCGGGTTATCGCGTAAGATCGCGCCACCACAGGTGCCTCATGGCGTGCTCTGCGCGCGGAGGTGAAACGAGAAGCAGGTGGATGGAGTCTCCATCAATCCTGCACTGCACCCGCAACGGTAATCAGAGATATGGCGATGCACGCTCTGGCCCACGGCCATGGCCGCCACTGCGAAAGCGGGAAGGCGCATCGACATGCCACCCTCAGGTGGGCTCTGTAAGTCCGGAGACCGGCCTGATGTGTACAAGGCGCAGCGGGATTGCATGTGGCTTGTGATATGCCGGCGCCTGCGCGCGGCTCATCACCTCTTCATTTCCCTCTGCACATTTTGTTTGTCTGGCCCGGGTATCGGCCAAACCGACCGTGGATGACCTATGTTGCATGGAATTTGCCAGTCAGATTTGTCCCAGCGGGCCGGCCGTGCCTTGGCCGCGTCGCCTGGAGCAGCGCTTGTCCAGCCCTGAGACCATCCAGATTCGTGGCTGGTGCCCCAGCACCTGGAAGCCCATGCAGGCACAGGACGGCTGGATCGTGCGCGTACGCCCTCGCTGCGCGTCCCTAAGCGCCGCTCAGTGGCTGGTACTGGCCGAGCTCGCACGCACCCATGCCTCGGGCCAGATCGAGTTGACCCGCCTCGGCAATCTGCAATTGCGCGGCGTGCACGAATCGGCCCTGCCTGCCTTGCGCACGGCGCTTGTTGTCTCGAGACTGGCCCCTGCCGATAAACAGGCAGATCTGGCGCCTGCCGTGCATTGCACTCCGTTCTATACAAGAGGAGATCGCACCCATGCACTGGCTCTGGCGCTTTCCGGTGCAGCGGCGCGTGACCTCAGTCCCCTGGCCTTGCAACAGCTGGGCATTCCGGCCCTGCCCGGCAAATTCGACATGCTGGTCGACGATCCGCAGTGCCATCTCCGAAACATGAGCTCCGACCTTCAGCTATGGGCCTGCGCCGATGGAGGCTATGGGCTTGCCCTGGGCCAATCGGACGACTGGTATGGCTTTGAGACTGCACCGGCTGCCGTGCAGGCAGCCATACAGATTGCCCTGTGGTTTGCCCGTGAGCGCAGCGCGCAGGCGGCAGGCCGATTGCGCGGCCTTGCCAAGTCCATCGACCTTCAGGCCTGCGGACTCGCCAAGGCCAGTCATAACCTTGAGCCCCGCACTCCGGACAGGAACGCTGCCAGGTCGTTGCGGCCCGGAGCACTCAACCCTCACGGCCTGCTGCTCGGCGCCCCGTTGGGGCGCCTGGACGCATGGGCCATGCAGAAGCTGGCGGCTCTCATGCCCGAACAAGCGGAGATCCGGGTCACGCCCTGGAAATCCTTGCTGCTGCCGAACAAGCACCTGGATTCACTGCCTGCCCGGCTCGATGCCAGGGACTGGATCAGCCAGTCTGCGGATGTGCGCCTGCGGGTCTCGGCCTGCACCGGCGCCCCCAACTGCCCTCAGGCCCATATCCCGGCCCAGCCCATGGCCTTGCAATTCGCCAGCTCACAGAAGGCGGACCGGCATCTTCATATCAGCGGCTGCGCCAAGCTCTGTGCCCTGCCTGCCGATGCGACAAATGTGGTGTTTGCCAGCCAGGACACAGCGGGCCAGATATGGCTGCACGCTAGCCCCGCCGAGGCACAACCGTCGACCCGGGCATCCATTCCCTATCGACCCCTGAACTCCGATCCTCACGATATACAGCAACAACTCAATGACCTACAACTATGAAAAGTGCGGTGAAGAGATTTACCGGCAATCGTTCAGCATCATCCGCCGCGAGGCCGATCTCAAGCGTTTCAACCCCGTGGAAGAGCGGGTCGCCTGCCGCATGATTCACGCAGCCGGCATGGTGGAGCTGGCCGCGCATATCCATTTCTCCCCGACCTTTGCGGAAGCCGCGGAAGCCGCGCTGCAGCGAGGAGCACCCGTGCTCTGCGATGCACGCATGGTCAGCGAGGGCATCACGCGCAAGCGCCTGTCGGCACAGAACCCCATCATCTGCACCCTGCAGGACCCGCGTGTGCCAGCGCTGGCCGCCGACATGGGCAACACCCGCAGCGCCGCAGCACTGGAGCTGTGGCGCGAGCATCTGGACGGCGCCGTGGTCGCCATCGGCAATGCGCCGACCGCCCTGTTTCATCTGCTCCATATGCTGCAGGACCCGGGCTGTCCGCGTCCGGCCGCCATCGTCGGCTGCCCGGTCGGATTTGTGGGAGCAGCGGAGTCCAAGGACGCGCTGCGCGAATGGGGGCAGATTCCGTTTGCCATCGTGCAAGGGCGCCTAGGCGGCTCCGCCATCACGGTTGCCGCCATCAACGCGCTGGCAACCACGGTGGAGTAGGAAGAGTCACCATGAATCACGGAAAAATCTTCTGCGTGGGACTGGGTCCCGGCGATCCCGACATGATGAGCGTGAAGGCCGACCGCCTGCTGAGAAACGCCCGCCATGTGGCCTACTTTCGCAAGCGCGGTCACCCGGGCAAGGCACGGCAGCTGGTCAATGGCCTGCTGCATGCCGAGGTCACGGAGTACCCGATGGAGTACCCGCTGACCACGGAGATCCCGCACGACGACCCGCGCTATATCGCCCAGCTGTCCAGCTTCTATCAGGACTGGCAGTCCAGGCTGACGGAGCTCACGCGCAGCGAGGATGTGATCGTGCTCTGCGAAGGCGATCCGTTCTTCTACGGCTCCTTCATGCACCTTTATGTGCGCCTGCGCCAGGCGGCACAGGTGACGGTGGAGGTGCTGCCCGGCATACCGGGCATGGTGGGCTGCTGGCATGCCACCGGCATTCCCATGACTTGGGGTGACGATGTGATGAGCGTGCTGCCCGCGACCCTGCCCGATACGCCGCTGCGTGAGCATATGGCGCGCTCGGACGCGCTGGTCATCATGAAGGTGGGACGGCATCTGGGCCGCATCCGTTCGCTGCTGAGCGAGCAAGGCAAGCTGGAGCGTGCATGGCTCGTCATCAACGGCACCATGAGCGATCAGCAGGTCATGCCACTGCGCGACGCACCCGAGCGCTGTCCCTATTTCGCCATCATCGTCGTGCACGGCCAGGGCCGTCGCCCGGCAAACGACATGTGAATGCGCCGCCATGAGCACGACCACAATGCCTCCACAACTCCTGGTGCTGGGCCTGGGCCCGGGCGATGATGCCCTGCTGACCCAGCAGGTGCGCGACAGCATTGCCAGCGCCAGCGACGTATTCGGCTACTTTCCCTATGTGGCGCGGCTGCAGGGCCTGGAGCACCTGCAACTGCACGCCAGCGACAACCGCGAGGAACTGGAGCGTGCGCGCAATGCCTTGGATCTTGCAGCCCTGGGCCGCAAGGTGCTGATGCTCTCGTCGGGCGACCCGGGGGTGTTCGCCATGGCCAGTGCCGTGTTCGAGACGCTGGAGCAGGCCAGCCCCGAGGAGCATGCCCGCTGGCAGGGCGTGGACGTGCAGGTGCAGCCGGGTATCACCGCCATGCTGGCAGCGGCAGCTCGCCTGGGCGCGCCCTTGGGACATGATTTCTGCACCATCAATCTATCCGACAACCTCAAGCCCGCGAAGATCATCGAGCGCCGCATCCGCCTGGCCGCCCAGGCCGATTTCGCCATGGCCTTCTACAACCCCTGCTCGCGCTCGCGCCCCGAGGGCTTCTCGCGCGCCCTGCAGGTGCTGCAGCAGGAGTGCGAGCCCGAGCGCCTGATCTGCTTTGCCCGCAACGTCAGCCGCCCCGATGAGACGCTGCGGGTCGTACGACTGCTGGACGCACGAGCCGACATGGCCGATATGCGCACGGTGGTGATTGTGGGCAACAGCCAGACCAGGCGGGTTGGCAGGCATGTCTACACCCCGCGCAGCTATGAGGCCGGAAGCAGCACTACCTCTGCCGTAACAGAGCATGCCTGAGCGCACACAAGGCCTTGTCAGGCACAGGTGCTCAGCAACGCTGGCGGCGCAGCCACTCCATGGCCTGCTGAGGGCTTTGGCACTGGGTGCGCGACGCCAGCACCGGCCTGTCAACCATGATGACCGGAATACCCAGTTGCCGTGCGGCCTCGATCTTGGCATAGGTATCTGCGCCACCGGCGTTCTTGCTGACGATGCAGTCGATGCGGTACTGCCCGAGCAGCGCCAGCTCATCGGCGAGCCGGAACGGGCCGCGCGCCACGATCAGCTCATAGCTGGATGCAGGCAAAGGCAAGGCGCCGCCCTCCTGGTCGATGACGCGCAGCACAAACTGGTGCTCGCCGGCCAGGCCCGCAAACGCCGCCAGCTGCTTGCGCCCAATGGCCAGAAACACCCGCTTGAACATGGGGTCCAGGGCCTTGGCGGCCGCCGCCATATCCGGCACATGCTGCCATTGATCACCGGGCTGCGCCTGCCAGGCTGGCCGCTCCATGCACAGCAAGGGCAGATCCAGTTGAGCGCAGGCCGCGATGGCATTGGCACTCATCTGTGCCGCGAACGGGTGGGTGGCGTCGATGACATGGGTGATGTGATGCGCGCTCAGGTAATCGACCAGCCCCGGCACGCCGCCAAAGCCGCCCACACGTACCGGCAAGGCCGGAGTACGGCGCGTCTGGGTGGCCCCGGCATAGGAGTAGATGGCTTGCACCCCTGCCTCATGCAGCAGCGTGGACAACATATAGGCATCGAAAGTGCCGCCTAACAGGAGAACTTGGGTCATGGCCAATCCGTGGCTTTCAATTATCGGAATTCATCCATCAGGGCTGGAAGGCCTGAGCCCTGCAGCGCGACGAGCCCTGGATGATGCCAGTGTTGTGTTCGGCAGTCCGCGTCATCTGGCACTGGCGCAAACAGGGACGCGTGGCAGGGCCTGGCCTGTGCCCTTCAGCGTCGAGCCCGTGCTGCAGTTGCGTGGACAGCAAGGTGTGGCCGTGCTGGTGTCCGGCGATCCGTTTCACTTCGGTGCTGGTGCATCTCTGGCCAGGCACCTGCAGCCGGGCGAGTGGCGCAACTACCCTCAAGCCTCGACGTTTTCCTGGATTGCTGGCGAGCTGGGCTGGTCCCAGGAGCGCACCCATTGCCTAGGCCTGCATGCCCGCAGCCTGAGCAGCCTGACACCTCTGCTGGCGCCTCAAGAACGCTTTATCTGCCTGTTGCGTGACGGTCCGGCCGCTCACACCCTGGCGCAATGGCTGCTGCAGCAGGGCTGGGGCGACAGCCCTCTGTGGCTGGTGGAGCAGGCAGGCAGCGATCAGCAGGACATACGCAGCGGCACGGTGCGCGAGCTGGCCGCACTGTTGGCAACCCATCCTGCCAAGGCCCCTGTGACTGCAGCTTTCGAAGCACGCGGCGGAAAAGGCCTGTCCCGGGTACCTGGCAGGCCCATCAGTGAGTTTGCACATGACGGGCAGATCACCAAAAGCCCGGTGCGCGCCATGACGCTGGCCGCGCTGGCTCCGCGTCAAGGCGAGTGGCTCTGGGATCTGGGTGCGGGTTCGGGCTCGGTCGCCGTCGAGTGGTGTCTGGCGGGGGGCCAGGCCATCTGCGTGGAGCAGCATGCCGCGCGTGCGGCCAATATTGCGCAGAACGCGCAGCGCCATGCGGCAGCGCTTGAAGTGGTTCATGAGCACGCCCTGGCAGCCCTGCCCCGTCTGCAGCCAGAGCCACAGGCCATCTTTGTCGGCGGCGGCTTCAGCGCCGAGCTGTTCGATGCCCTGTGCATGCGCCTTTCCGGGCCTTGGCGGCTGGTGGTGAATGCCGTGGCGCTGCACACCCAGGCACTGCTGCTGGAACTGCACCGCACGCATGGCGGCCAACTGTATCAGCTGCAATGGAGCGAAGCACAGAGTCTGGGCAGCATGCATTCCTGGGCCCCGTCTCGCCCCCTGGTGCAGTGGGTCTGGAGCAGCCAATGAGATATTTGTTCGCAGGCTGGGGATTTCAAGCCGCTGCCCTGCCTCAATCATTCGAGAGCTGCTGGACCCAGGTCCGCCATATGCTCGAGAGCGCGGATTCAGCGCCCTGCCACTGGACCTTTGCCCTTCTGAGCATCAGGAGCCAGACCTCAGCGGCCCGCGCCTTGCAGGATTGGGCGGGCCAGATTCCGGGCCATATCGACTGGAAGACCTATGCCGAAAGCGCGATTGCGCATATCGCCACACCATCCCATTCCGCAAGATTGCAGCAGCGCTTTGCCACGGGCAGCGTTGCAGAAGCCCTGGCCCTGCATGCCGGCGCCGTCCTGCCCCATAGCCGGCTGCTGGTGCTGCGCACCGTTTCGGCAGACCGACGTGCGACGCTGGCGATTGCCGGCTTGCCGCTGCCCACACCATTTATCCCTGGAGTTTTGTCTTGACCGTTCATTTCATCGGAGCCGGCCCCGGTGCGGCCGACCTCATCACCGTTCGCGGGCGTGATCTGCTGGCCGCATCGCCGGTGTGCCTGTACGCAGGCTCGCTGGTACCCAGCGAGTTGCTGGCGCACTGCCCTGCCGGAGCCCGTCTCGTCAACACCGCCCCCATGTCGCTGGAAGACATCGTGGCAGAAATTCAGACCGCACACGGGCAAGGGCAGGATGTCGCCCGCCTGCATTCCGGTGACCTGAGCATCTGGTCTGCCATGGGCGAGCAGTTGCGCGCCCTGCGCGCATTGAACATCCCCTACACCGTCACGCCCGGTGTCCCCGCCTTCAGTGCCGCAGCCGCGGCCCTGGAGGCCGAGCTGACTTTGCCCGGCTCCTGCCAATCGGTGGTGCTGACACGTACTTCGGGCCGGGCGTCAAGCATGCCCGACGGCGAAACCCTGGCCGCCTTCGCTGCAACCGGAGCCGTACTGGCGATTCATCTGTCGGTTCATGTGGCCGAGCAGGTGCAGCAGGAACTCACCAGCCATTACGGTCCAGATTGCCCTGCAGCCATTGTCTGGCGCGCCTCATGGCCGGACGAGCAACTGCTGCGCACCCGAGTGGGAGATATCGCCAGCGCCGCCCAATCCAATCCGCTGCAGCGCAGCGCACTGATTCTGGTCGGGGCCACACTGAGCCAGCAGGATTTCGGCAACAGCCGACTCTATGCCAATGACTACGATCGCCGCTACCGGCCGCGCGGCGACGAACCGCGCTTCCCTCGCGGAACCGAGGGCGCCTGATGCTGGAGCTGTTCCTGATCGGCATCGGCACCGGCAACCCCGATCACCTCACCCGGGAAGCAGAGAAAGCGATTCGCGGCGCCGACCTGGTTCTGTTGCCGCACAAGGAGGATAGCAAGGCCGAGCTGGCCCAGGTCCGCCTGTCGCTGCTGCAAAGCCTGGCCGTGGAAGAGAGCCGAATTGCTCACTTCGACATGCCGCAACGCCGTCAGCAGGGATCGGACTACGACCAGCAGGTGGACGAATGGCATGACGCCATTGCCCGGCGCTGGCAAGCCAGTCTTCAGGACCGTCTGCCTGCCCGCTCGGGACGCGTGGCCCTGCTCGTTTGGGGCGATCCGGCCCTCTACGACAGCACGCTGCGCATTGCCTCGCGTCTGGGCCTGGCCCGCGAACAGGTACGCGTCGTGCCTGGCATCACGTCCATGCAGGTACTGTGCAGCGCCCACGGCATCGCCCTCAATGAAATCGGTGAACCCTTTCTGATCACCACCGGCCGCCAGCTGCGCGAAAACGGCTGGCCATCCGCAGTGAACACCCTGGTCGTGATGCTGGATGGCCAACGCAGCTATGAACAGCTGAAAGACACCGATGTCGACATCTACTGGGGCGCCTATCTGGGCATGCCACAGCAATTGCTCATGCATGGCCGACTTTGCGACATCGCCCCAGACATCACCATCAGGCGCGCCCAGGCCCGCGAGCAAAATGGCTGGATCATGGACATCTACCTGCTGCGCAGGGTTGCGGCACCCTGACCCAAGGTCGCCAAGGCGCGTCCGTCGCCTGGCAGGTACACCGGATCACCGTGCGGTGTGCTTCACCGCATCAAGGATTCGATGACCCGGGATGTTCAGCTTGCTTGCCAATGCCAGCCTATGCGGACGCCGGTACTGCTGCATGGGTCAGTTCGAGCCGACGCCAGAGCCTGAGCATCTCCTGCAGCAGCGCTGGCGCATGGTCTGTACGATACACCGCACCCAGCGGCGGCAAGCCACCCTCGATACGCACATCCAGCGTACGCACACGCCCCTGGGAACGCAGTCCCGGCAGGATGCTGCGAGGCACCAGCGATACGGCCCCAGGCTGGGTGAGCAGGCCCTCGAGCACGGGCAGGGACACGGTGGAGGCCGGAAACCAGGAGGCATCCTCCAGCACGGGCAGCACCTCGGTCTCCACGATATGGCGTACCGCAATGCCAAAGCTCGGCAGCACCCAGCGCGCCCCCCTCAAGGCAGGCAGCGGCACATCGCGCCGCCCGACCAGCGGATGACCTGCATCCGCAATCACCACGGCCGCATCCAGCAGCAGCGGCTCGAAGGAAAACTCCACCGGCAAAAGCTGGGGCTGGCGACAGAACACCACATCGAGTCCGCAAGCCATGAGCTGCGACAGCAAAGGGGCGCTGGCGTCCTCATGCACATCCACATAGACCTGCGGGTGTGCCTCGTAAAAGCGTGGCAGCAGCTGGGAGAGCACCGACAGCGCAGCTGCCGGAATGGCCCCGAGGCGCAACGCAGCCGAAGCCCCGCGCCGGATAGAGGCCAGCGATTCGGACACTTCCTGCAGTCCCACCAGCATGCTGCGTGCCGAATCGATCAAGGCCTGGCCTGCCACTGTGGGCCGCATGCCACGCGCATGACGCTCGAACAGTTTGATGTCCAGCACCCGCTCCAGCTCGGCCAGGGCCTGGGTAGCCGCTGACTGGCTCATGCTCAGCTCCACTGCCGCCTGCATGACCGAGCCACATTGCTGCAAAGCCAGCAAAAGCTGCAACTGACGCAGCCGTACCTGCTTGACCATGCGGGAAAAGAGCAAGCGGCCCTCGGGGCTTGCCGCGCCTGCTCCGGCCTGTATCTGAGAAAAAGAAGAGTCAGCAGCCATGATTTCAACGGATGTCGATCGCTTCCACAAAGTTCGTTGCAGCCTCTCGCCAACGCCGGCGCCGAACACAGCCAGTGTTCGAGGGCGAGCCACTCGCATCGAGCATCGAAATGACCGTGATTCGGATGGCTTGCACGCATCCGACTGTGCGTTCACTCCCGCTTGAGCGTTCGCAAGAAACGCTGCGACACCGCATTGTCATGGCAATTGCCCCGTCTGCTGATGACAGAGCGCCGAACCAGCCGCTCGTGAACCTCATGAGAGCGATCAATGCATGGGCCTACCCAGTCGCTGACTCGCCTTTGAAATCGCATAGTTCACAAGGCAGTAAAGCGCCGCCACGACCAGGTACACCGGCACCAGTGAGTGGTAGTTCGCTATGAGCACCTTGGCGTTCTGCATGAGTTCACCATAGGTGACGACATAGCCGAAGGTGGTGTCCTTGACCACGATGACCAGTTGCGCAACCAGGGCCGGAACAATGTAGCGAAGGGCCTGAGGGAAGACGACGAAGAAAAAGACCTGGACTTCGGTCAACCCCAGGCTTCGCGCGGCATCGGTCTGGCCGCGCGGAACGGCGAGCACGCCCGCGCGGTATACCTCGGCAACCACGGCTGCGGTACTCAGGCCTATGGGCAAGGTCAGCATCCAATAGGTGCTCAGCTTGATCCCGATCGATGGCAACACCAGAAAGCAAACATAGATGAGCAGCAGCGTCGGCGTGCCGCGCAGGAACTCGATGACAGCAATGCTGGGCCAACGCATCAGCCTCAGCCGCGACAGCCGCCCCAGCAACAGCACCAGCCCGAGGACCAGAGCAATGACGGCGGCCATCGCCGACGATGCCAGCGTACCGAGCAGACCTTTGGCAAGAAAGCTCCAGGTCGTCAACCAGGCAAAGAATTCCCAATACGGGGCATCGAGCTGCCCTGCCGAATGGAAGCGGAACACGATTGCCACCGCCAGCAAAAGCAGCACGGCTGCGACGATCGCGCTCACCGCGTTGGTGACAGCCCGGGCCTGGGGGCCTGGCGCAGCAAACAGAATGTCCTCCAGAGAGCGGCTCATCGCAGTATCCGCACTTTCTTTTCCAGAGCCGCGCCGGCCAAGGCGATGAGCAGGCCTGTCGCTACATACATCGTGGCAGCCACGGCGAACGCGGCAATGCCGAGTGCCGAGTCGTTGGCGATCTTGGATACGAGTGCGGTGAGCTCCCGGCCTGGAAACGGCAACTGCGACGCCAGAGAAGTCGACAGCATCAATGCAATCAGCAGCGAAGTCATCGGCTGCACGACCGAACGCAGCGCCTGCGGCAAGACCACGGCAGAAACAATCTGCAGCGGCCGCATGCCCAGGCTGAGTGCGGCCTCAATCTGGCTGCCAGGAATGGTGTTGATACCCGAGCGCAGGTAGTCCGCCGTGAACGCGGAGCAGACCAGAGTCAGCGTCAGGATCACGCTGGGCTCATAGTCAATCACGATGTTGAGATCGGGTAGCGCGAAAACGATGAAGATCAGCAGCGCTACGCTGGGAATATTGCGGAAGATCTCCACGTAGATAGTCAGAGCCAAGCGCAACGGCGGCAATGGCATAAGCCTAAGCACCGCGACGATCGTGCCCAGCATGACCCCGGGCACAAAGGACACCACCGTGAGCTTCCATGTCAGCAAGAGGGCCTGCCAGAAGGCAGGCCCATGGTCGGCCAGGAGTCTTGAAACCTCACCCATTGTTCAAGGCAGGGCGGGCGGCGTCGGAACAGTGGTGCTGCCGGTGCGCTGGCCTATGGAGACAGTCCAAAGCTTGGCCCAGGTACCGTCAGCCTCCAGCTTCTTCAGGAAGGCATTGATAAATGCTACGCCGTCCGAACCCTTGGGCAGTCCAACTCCATAGGGGTCCTGCGCGCCGAATGGCGCGCCCGCCAGCCGCGCGTTGCTGGTGCCAAGGCTCAGGGCGTTGAGCAGCAGCGTGTAATCGGTCACGTAGGCATCCACGCGCCCCTGACGCAGTGCATCGAGGGCTTCCTGATGTGTCTGAAACTCCTGCACGACAGCCTTGGGGGCATACTGAGCCAATATCGCAGGCCCCGTGGAGCCCGCTTGCGTGGCCACCTTCTTGCCGCCCAGGTCGTTGTACGACTGAACCGTCTTGTTGTTCGACTTGACCAGTACGCCGGACTGCGATGTGTAGTAAGGGCCAGCAAACGAGATCTTCTCGGCGCGAGCAGGAGTGATGGAGTAGGTGGCGAAGACCATGTCCACCTGATTATTGATAAGCACCTGCTCACGCGTGGACGAGGTCACCTGCGTGAACTGGTACTTGGCGGCATCGCCCAGAATGTAGCGAGTGATGAGCTGGGCCAGGCCCAGGTCAAAGCCGCGGATCTTGCCGTCTTTCTCATTGAGCAGCGAGAAAAGATTCGAGGTTTGCGTGCTGCCGAGGCGCAGCGTGCCAGCCTGTTTGATCTTGCTGGCCCAGGTGCTTGATGCGATGGTCGCCGCATCGGCCACAGGCCCCTGCGCAACCAGTGCGTCATAGGCCGCTGCATTGATGGGAGTGCCCTGTGCGAAAAGCGACCCACCGGTCACGATCGTCAGTGCCACCACGGTGGATTTCAGAATGGATTTGATCGACATGCGGTCTTCTTGGATGGTCTGCGACGCGAATCAATATAAAGCAGCATTTGGAATGCGCGAGCCGCTCGTCCGAGCGTAGCCACCATTGTGCACACAATACAGCCCTTGTGCCCCAACACGGCACGACGCCGCCAACAGTCTCAGGCCTTGCCTAGCACTCATTCGAGAGACTGACCCTGCCGGCGTCCGGCTATGGCAACTAGCGAACAGTCTGAACTCAAGCTCGATGCGATTGCTGGTACCAAGCCGGCCAAGCAGCACCTGCCGCGGGCAAGGCAATATTGCCGCCTATCACTCAGGCTATGCTGGCTACGTGGCCTCACCAACCAGACCGCTCGGTCACCAGCTTGACCGCTTCAACCTTGAATTCCCAGCTGCACTGCCGTCTCGTTCCCATAAACCACCTCCGGTTTTATCTTCCTCCTTAACAAGGTGTCTTTGAAACCGGCAATAGCCCAAACATCGCCGCTGGACTGCGAGTAGCATAAGGACCGCCATGCTAAGTGCCCGATACTCTACCCTCAGCTTAGCCTTGAGATGTGGCTGAGCTAGGAGGCTCTCTCTGATATCAGCGGCTGGCCCGTGTGCTCTGTAACGCAAAGAGGTGTTGGAAGGTCGCCGAATGTGCCCCCTTAGAGTGATCAGGTCTCGCCCATTGCTCCTTCAAGATGAGCTTCAAGTGACCGAGCGCGCAACATCGCGGCGGATGGATAGAACACCAACCAGGCCAATGATGGCTGCGACGATTACAAAATAGGCAGGAGACTGCTTATTCTCGGTCATCTGTACCAGCTTGACGGCCACATAGGGGGCGGTACCGCCAGCAATGATCACGCCCAAGTTCCAGCCGGTGGCAACGCCGGTGTAGCGGTACTGCGGCTGGAACAGCAGTGGCAGCAAGGTGTAGGCGCTAACCTGGGTGGCAACCGTGTTGAGCATCAGCACCACATAGGCCCACGCAGCGACCATCAGGCTGCGCTCCATCAGGCCCATCATCGGGTAGGTCAGGATGATGTAGCCGATCAGGCCAACCAGCATCAAGCGGCGCAGACCGATGCGATCACCGATATAGCCGCCCAGCGGCATCAGCAGCGCAGACAGGCCGATGGCCAAGGTGGCGACCCAGTACACATTGCCAGCGGGGTAGCCCAGTTGCTTGACCAGATGGATACTCATGTAGGTCAGCCCGATATAAGCCGTGCCATTGGTGGCGGCGCTGATCGCGGTCGATTGCAGCAAGGCCTTGGTCTGCAGGCGAAAGACGGCACCAATGGGCGAATGCTCTTTTTTCTCGGGCTTGCTCTCATAGGTTTCCTTGACGCGGGTACGGGCCCAGATGCACAGCAGGGTCAGCGGAAGTGCCAGCAAAAAGGGTATGCGCCAACCCCAGGAACTCATCTGCTCGGGCGTGGTGAGCGCGGTGACCGCGCCAGCCACTGCGGCCGCAACGGCAAAACCACCGGTCGATCCCATTGGCGTGAAGGCGCCAAAGGTGGCCTTCATGTGCGGTGGCGACGACTCCGAGATAAAGGTTGCCGAGCCCCCTACTTCGCCACCGGCCGAGAAGCCTTGCAACAGGCGCACCAGCACCAACAAGGCGGTGGCGAAATAGCCCATCTGCTCAAAGGTGGGCAGCAATCCCATCAAGGTGCTGCCGATGCCCATGCAGATCAGCGTGCCCAGCAGCGCCGTCTTACGGCCGTACTTGTCGCCTATATGGCCAAACACGATGCCGCCCAAGGGACGAACGAAGTAGGCCGTGCCAAACACCGCCAGTGCGGCCAGCAGCGATACCGTCGGGTCGCCGCTGGGAAAGAACAGCGGCGCAATCACGACGGCCATGTAGCCGTACAAGCTGAAATCGTAGTATTCGATCAAGGTGCCCACAAAACCCGAAACCGCTGCGCGCTTGGCATCGGCGGGTGCTCCGCTCTCACTGGCCTGCGCTGCTGCACCAGCGCTCAAGGTGTTCGCATTCGTCATGATTCATCCATTCGGAAAGGTGGTTTGGATAGAGGGCAACTCCACAAGAGCCACCCCTGGGTTCACATCGGTGCCGAGGGCTTTGTCGCCCCCTTGTCTCGCGGCACCAGTGTTCAAGACGGAAACAGGGAAATCGGGAAATGCTTGGTTGTTTAAGTGCTACGGCACGACGACGACTACCTCGCCAAGCGCCGCTTGCAGCGCAGGCAGATCGCGCAGTTGCAGCGCCGACGGCGGGCCAAACTGTTCGCGCATCAGGGTCTTCATCGCACGCCTCCTTCTTTGAACAGCCGGCGCACCACCGACTCGGCCACACAAGCGGGTTTGCTGTGGCCTTCCAGCGCTACCGTGGCGTTGAAGAGCATCTGCACACCACCGGCAACCAAGCTGACCTCCGTCAGCACAAAGCAGCTGCGCAGCCGGCTGCCCGCACGCACCGGTTGCATAAAGCGCACCCGGTTCAGGCCGTAGTTGATGCCCAGGTCGCAAAACGGAAGCAGGCTGGGCATAAAGTCCTCGTAGTGCTTGCCGAGCAGGGAAAGCGTGAGGAAGCCATGCGCAATCGTGCCGCCAAAGCCGGACTCCTGCGCCGCACGCGCCGGGTTCACATGGACCCACTGAAAATCGCCGGTCGCCTCGGCAAAGCGGTCGATGCGGTTCTGGTCCACCTCCACCCAAGGGCTGACATACAGCTCGGAGCCGGTCAGGGCTTGCAGATCGTCGACGTTTTGGCAGACGGGCACCTGCAGGCCACGGTCTTGGGCGGGCGGGTTCAGTAATTCGTTCATATCGCCTCCTTAGCGCCCCTGGAACACGGGGCTGCGCTTGTGCAAGAAAGCCTGGACAGCCTCCTGGAAATCCTCGGTCATCAGGCCCAGCACCTGGGCATGGTTCTCCAGCTCGATGGCTGCGGCCAGGCTCGGGGCATCTAGGTTCTGCCACATCAGCCGTTTGGTGTGGGCCGTGGCATAAGGCGCATGGGCGGCGATCTGGCGCGCGCACTGCAAGGCCCGCTCCAGCAGTTCGGCCGCTGGCAGCACCTCGCTGACCAACCCTATGCGCAGCGCCTCGTCCGATGCAACGGGGCGGCCGCTCAGCATCAGCTCAAAGGCACGCCCGGCGCCGATGAGGCGCGGCAGGTGGTAGCTGATGCCGCATTCGCCGGCGGTGATGCCGATCTTGACGGCGCCCACATGGAAGGCAGCTTGCTGCGCGGCAAAGCGCACATCCGCCGCCAAGGCCAGCGCCATGCCTGCGCCCACCGCCACGCCGTTGACGGCGGCGATCACCGCCACGCGGGTATCGCGCAGGCGCTGCACCAGCCCAGCAAAGCTCTGCTGCAAATCCATGTTCTCGCGCACCGTGGCCGGCATCTGCCCGTTCTCATCCAGCAAGGATTTGAGGTTCAGGCCGGCGCAAAAGCCCTCCCCGTCGCCGGTGATGACCAGCACGCGCTGGCTGGCATCCGACAGGCAGGTATCCAGCAGCCCGTGCAGAAACTGCAAATCCGGCAGGCTCAGCGCATTGAGGCGCGCGGCGCGCGTCAGACGCAGCAGCGCAATGCCCGGCTGCAGGGTCTCCAGGGTGGCGGCATCTGTTGGCATGCGGGCGCCCTCCTTCAAGCCTGGGCGGCGAGCAGCTCTTGGCGCAGCACGCGCTTAAGCAGCTTGCCGTTGGCATTGCGTGGCAGCAGATTGCGGCTGACGGTAAAGCTCTCGGGCACCTTGTAGTCGGCCAGGCGTTCTGCGCAAAAGCGGCGCAGCGCCTCGGCCTCCGTGTGCTTGTCGTCTCGCAAGGTCACAAACACATGCACGCGCTCACCCAGCACCGGGCAGGGCTTGGCCACCACTGCGGCCTCCAGCACATCGGGGTGTTCGCACAAGGCGTTTTCCACCTCCACGCTGAAGATCTTGTAGCCACCCCGGTTGAGCATGTCCTTGCGGCGGTCCATCACATAGACAAAGCCCTGCGCGTCCATGCGGCCCACATCGCCGCTGCGCCAGTAGCCATCAACAAAGTTCTCCTGCGTGGCCTGCGGGTTGTTCCAGTAGCCCTTGGCCACCATCGGGCCCTTGAGCCAAAGCTCACCGACCTCATCGGCCGGCAAGGGGTGACCATCGTCGTCCATCACCGCGATATCGGCGCAGGGCAGCGCCAGACCCACGCTGGCCAGATGCGTGCGCGTCAGCTGCGCGGGCATCACCGCCACCGGTGAGGTGGTCTCGGTCGCGCCATAGCAGTTGGACAGGCGCAACCCTGGCAGCCATTGCGCCAGCCGGTCGATGGTCTCCGGCGGCATCGGCGCGCCGCCAAAGCCGCCCACGGTCCAGTGCGAGAGGTCATGCTGGCGGCAGTTTTCCTGCAGCAACAGCAGCTGGTACATCGCCGGCACCATGATCGTGAAGCTGATGCGCTCCTGGGCGGCCAGCGGCAGCATCTCGGCTGCCTTGAAATGCGGCACCACTACCAGGGCGCCACCCAGGCCCAGAGTCACTGCCATCAGCGCCACCAACCCGGTGACATGACTGAGCGGCACCACGGCGCAACCCCGCACCGTGGCATCCAGCCCCAGCGCCTGCGCGTAGTGCAGGATGGTATGCACAATGCCCAGATGCGTCAGCATCGCCCCCTTGGGAAAACCGGTGGTGCCCGAGGTATAGACCAACATGGCCAGGTCTTCTTCGTCCAAGGCCTCGCACTGTGGCAGTGGCGCATGGGCCAGCAACTGCGCAAAGGCCTGGGCCGCATCCGGCGCGCCACCCACCGCCACCTGGTACCGCAGCGCCGGCGTCTCGCCCATGCCGGCTACCACGGCGCCCAGCGCTGCATCATGGATCAGCACCACCGCCTCGCAATCGCGCAGGATGTAGCCAATGCCGGCCGACTGGTCGCGGATGCTCAGCGGCACCACCACCGCGCCGATGGCCATCGTGGCGTAAGAGGCGATCACAAACTCCGTGCCATTGCCCAGCAGCAGCGCCACGCGGTCGCCCTTGGCGACACCGCGTGTGCGCAGCGCGGCTGCCACGCGCATGACCCGGTCTTGCAGCTGTACCCAACTCAGGCGCTGCGCACCGCAGACCAGCGCCTCGGCTTGGGGTTGGCGCCGGGCCGCCTGCTGCCACATGGTGATGACATCGTTTGGCCGCTCGGCAAAGCAGCGCATCACACGCTGGTCGTAATGGGTTTCCAGCCTCAGCTGGGGGGTGGGTGTGGACGGAGTCATGGTCATCAAGCCTCCTGCAGCACGGGCGCCTCGGGCACGCCAGCGCGGCGCGCGGCGCTGGCCAATGCCTCTTGGCACTCGGCCACCATGCGCTGCACCAGCTTTTCGCAGCTGGGTACATCGTTCACCAGGCCAACCACCTGGCCGGCCCAGACCAGACCGCCATCGACATCGCCGCTGTGCAGCGCGGCGCGGCCGCGCTGACCGGCAACCAGCGAGTGGATCTCGGCAAACTCGCAGCCGCCGGGCCGGCGCTCGGTGGCCACCACCTGGTCCGATATCGCGTTCTTCAGCACCCGGCCGGTGTTGCGGAGCGTGCGGAAGATCAACTGGGTATCCCGCTCGCCGGCCTTGACCAAGGCGCGTTTGATGTCGTCGTGGATCGGTGCCTCGATCGTTGCGCAAAAGCGCGTGCCCATGTTCACACCTTCGGCGCCCAAGGCCAGCGCAGCGGCCAGCCCGCGCCCATCGGCAATACCGCCGGATGCGATCACCGGAATGCGCAGCGCGCGGGCGGCCAGCGGGATCAGCACCAGGCCGGCCACATCGTCCTCGCCCGGGTGGCCGGCGCATTCAAAGCCATCAATGCTGACGGCATCGACCCCATTGCGCTCGGCCGACAACGCATGCCGCACGCTGGTGCATTTGTGGACGATGCGCATATGGCCGCGCTTGGCTTTTTCGATAAAGGCCACGGGGCTGTTGCCGGCGGTCTCCAGCACGCGCACACCGCTGTCGATGGCCGCATCCAGGTAGGCCTCATAGGGGGGCGGCTTGACCGAGGGCAGAATCGTCAGGTTCACGCCAAAGGGCTGGTCCGTCATCTCCCGGCAGCGGGCGATCTCGCGCGCCAGCGCCTCGGGCGTGGGCTGGGTCAGCGCAGTCAGCACGCCCAGGCCGCCGGCGTTGGAGACGGCCGATGCCAGCTCCGCCGTGCCCACCCACTGCATGCCGCCCTGGATGATGGGGTAGCGGATGCCCAGCAATTGCGTAATACGTGTCTTCATAGGATGCCTGTGGCTTGCGTTCATGAATGGGTTGGTCGATCAACTGCTCAGCGGCCTTGAAACCGCGCTGCGCGCTTCTCGCGGAAGGCGCTGATGCCTTCCTGAAAATCGGCCGTGCCGGCGCACTGGGTAAAGCTGTCGGCTTCCTTGTCGAGGTGGGCATCCAGCCCGCGCTCCAGGACGCTGCGCAGCAGCTGCTTCATATGGCCCAGCGCATGAGTCGGGCCTTGGGCCAGGCGCTGCACCAGGGCCTCGGCCTCGGCTGCCAGGCGGTCCTTGGCCACCACGCGGTTGACGAGGCCCAGGCGCAGGGCCTCGGCCGCCTCCAGGTTGTCGCCCAGCAGCGCCAGTTCCATCGCCTTGCGCAGGCCCAGCACGCGCGGCAGGCCCCAGGAGGTGGAGCAGTCGCAGCTTGCGCCGATCAGCGGATAGGCCACCCCAAAGCGCGTGCCCTCGGCAGCAATGGCCAGGTCGCAGGCCAGCATCAGCCCCAGGCCGCCGCCCGCCACCGCGCCCTGCACGGCGCAAACCACGGGGGCCTGCAAGGCCGTCAGCAGGCGGATGCCGCCATGCATGCCGGCAATCAGCTGCGCAGCGGCCTGCTGCGGATCGGCGCGCATTTCATCGAGGTCGCCACCGGCCATAAAGGCCCGGCCTTCGCCTGTGATGAGCACGGCGCGCACCTGCGGGTCGCCGGCAATGTCCTTGCAGGCCGGGTGAAAGGCGGCTGCCATGCCACGGTCAATGGCGTTGAGCGCCTGGGGGCGGTTGAAGCGGATATGCGCCACGGCGCCGCTGCGCCAGTGCAGCACGCTGCCGTCCGGGTTCTGGTCGGGATAGGTCATCGCAAGCTCTTCAGTGGCTGGTGCTGTAGTAGGCGGCGGTGGCGCCCAGGTTGTCGCGTGCGCGGGCCAGCTCGGCGCGGGCAATGGCGCGCAGGTGCACCTCGTCCGGGCCGTCAAAAAAGCGCATCGCCCGGCCCCAGGACCAGAGGTAGGACAGGGGCGTATCGGGCGTGATGCCCATGGCGCCGAACACCTGGATGGCGCGGTCCAGCACGCGGGTCTGCAGCTGCGCCGCCACCAGCTTGATGGCCGACACATCGATGTGCGCCGCCTTATTGCCGAACATGTCCATCTTCCAGGCGGCCTGCAGCACCAGCAGCCGCGCCTGGTCGATCTCGACGCGGGACTGGGCGATCCAGTCCTGCACATTGGCGTAATCGCTCAGGTGCTTGCCAAAGGCGCGGCGGGTGAGTGCGCGCTCGCACATCATCTCCACCGCCAGCTCACACTGGCCAATGGTGCGCATGCAGTGGTGTACCCGGCCAGGGCCCAGGCGCGCCTGCGCCAGCGCAAAGCCGCTGTGCTCCTCGCCCAGCAGGTTGCTGACGGGCACGCGCACATCGGTATAGGTCACCTCGCAATGCCCTTCGGGGGCGTGGTGGTGCATGATCGCTACGTTGCGCACGATGTTCAGGCCCGGCGTATCCAGCGGCACGATGACCATCGAATGGCGCTGGTGGCGGGGCGCATCGGGGCTCTCGTCGCTCACGCCCATGACAATGGCGAACTTGCAGTTCGGGTGCAGCGCACCGGTGGTGAACCACTTGCGGCCGTTGATCACGTACTCATCCCCTTCGCGGCGGATGGTGGTGCAGATATTGGTGGCATCGGACGAGGCCACATCGGGTTCGGTCATCGAGAAGCAGGAGCGGATGCTGCCGTCGAGCAAGGGCTTCAGCCAGCGCTCATGCTGCTCGGGCGTGGCAAACAGGTGCAGCAGCTCGGTGTTGCCGGTATCGGGTGCATTGCAGTTGAACACCTCGGCCGACCAGTAGACCCGGCCCATGATCTCGGCCAGCGGGCTGTACTGCATATTGCTCATGCGGGTGCCGGGCTCATCGTCACGCAAGCCGGGCAGGAAAAGGTTCCACAAACCGGCCTCGCGCGCCAGCTGCTTTAGCGGCTCGACCACCTCGGTCGGGTAAGCGCCCGTAGCCGCTATGCGCTCGTAGTCGTGGTAGCGGGGCACCACATGGCGCTCCATGAACTGGCGCAGCGTGCGCTGCATCTGCTGCGTGTCCTCGGGGTACTGGAAGTTCAAGAGCGTCTCCTGTAAAAAATTCAAAACACTGCCGCTGGAGTCTCGATCGCCTCCAGCCCACGCTGGGCCAGAGCCTGGGCCATGGCGCCCACCTCCGAGGCGTTGTCGGCCACCGCATTGCCCCGCGCGGCGCGGGCGGCAATGCCTTCAAAGATGACGGCCCAGCGCATGAACGCAAAGGCCCAGTGGAAAGGGGCGGCCTGGCGGGCAGGATCGCTGCGGCCGGCGCGCTGGTAGAAGTGCGCGAGGTATTCGGACTCGGACGGAATGCCCAACGCCGCCAGATCCAGCCCGCGCAGCCCGCCAAACTCCTCGGGCAGGGTGCGCCAGGCCACCGTGTTGAAGGCCACATCGGCCAGCGGATGGCCCAGGGTGGAAAGCTCCCAGTCCAGCACCGCCACCACCCGCGCCTCCGTGGGGTGGAACAGCAGGTTGTTGAGCTTGAAGTCGCCATGGGTCAGCGTGGTTTCCTCATCGCTGGGGCGGTTTGCGCCCAGCCAGGCCAGCAGCTCATCTATGGCCGGGTTGGGTGCTATGCGCGACAGATCCCACTGCTTTTTCCAGCGGTGCAGCTGTCGCTCAAAAAAGCCGCCCTCCTTGCCAAAGCCCTCCAACCCGGCGGCGCGCCAGTCCACCGCATGCAGGGTGGCCAGGGTGTCGGCCATCGCCAGGTAGATGGCCCGGCGCTCGGCCGGGCGCATGCCGGCAAGTGCGTTGTCGTTGAACACCCGCCCTTCGACCTTTTCCATCAGGTAGAAAGGCGTGCCGACCACATCGCTGCCTGCGTGGTAGAGCAGCATCTGCGGCACGGGCAGCGCCGTAGCTGCTAACGCCTTCATCACGCGGTACTCGCGGTCCACCGCATGGGCCGATGGCAATACCTCGCCAGCGGGCTTTTTGCGCAGCACCATGTGCCGGCTGCCGTAGCTCACAAAAAAGGTCGGGTTGGACTGCCCGCCGCCAATGACCTGCAGCGCCATCTCTCCCTGCAGCCCTGGCAACTGCGCGCGCAGAAAGCCGTCCAAGCGGGCCGGGTCAAAAACTTGCGGGTGGGTAGAGGGGGAGCTGGAGGGAGTCATCGAGCAAGGGGATTGAATGGGTTGCAATCGCAGTCAGGCAAAGCTGCGCCCAGGCCGTCCGCAGACGGCATCGTGGTGTTGACGTTGGAAAAAAGGCGCTTAGCTGCGCACAGGACGGCGGAGCGCTACAGCGCCAGTGCTGGGGCTGTAGATGGGATCAGGTGCGCAATCCGCCTAGCGATGTGGCATGAACATGGCTTGTCTCCTGTCTTTGCTATTTTTAGCCATCATGCGGCCAGCCGCTCCACCCCGCCCCCACCCGATGTGGGTGGCTCGGGTTTCCCCCTGCCATGTGGGCGATCAGCCCTGCACCAGGCCCAGGTCGCGCGCCCGGGCCACGGCATCATCGCGGCCCACCACCTTGAGCTTGCCGTAGACATTGCGCAGATGCCATTTGACGGTCTCGGGCGAGATGCCCAGTACCTGGGCGATGCGCTTGTTGGACATGCTGTGCGCAAGCGCCCGCAAGATCTCCAGCTCCCGCTCGGACAGCGGCTCGCTGAGCCCCGCCTCCTCGGGCTGCTGCAGGCTGCGGTAGCGCTGCGATTGCTGCTGCAGCCGCTCCACATAAAATGCCAGCAGAGGATCGGAGGCGCCAAAGGTCTGGGCACAGGCCTCGGCCAGCAGCAGCGCGGGCTCACCCAGGTCGAGCAGGCTGCGCACCAGGCCCAGCTCCTGGCCTTGCAGCAAGGCATCGCGCATGACCTCCAAAGCCTGCTCCTGCCGGCCCAGGCGGCTCAGCAGCAAGGCGCGCAGCACCAAGGTGGCGCAGCGGTCGCGGCGCTGCAAAAGCGCGCTGTCGTCCCGGCCGCGCTCGCCCAGCGCCTCCAGCGCGGCGCGGTCATCCAGGTTGGCCTCGTGGAACAGCGCCTGCGTGTAGCGCGCCATGCCGGTGATGCGCAGGCTCACGGGGCTGTGGGCATCGGCATGGCGCTGGGCCAGCAGCTCCAGCTGGCCCAGCATCTGCCGCGCGCCCTCCAGATCGCGCATCTGCAGCAGGCAGCGCACGCGCTCGCCCATCGCAAAGGCCAGCAGGCGGTCGAGGGATCGGCGCTGGGCGATTTCTTCGATGCGCGCCAGGCCCTCGATCGCTTCGAGCGGGTTGCCGTCCAGCCGGCTCAAGCGTGCGCAGACCAGGGCCACGGTCACCAGCGCATCGGGCAGTACCACGCGCTCGGTGGTGTCGAGCCGGCCGTCGAGCAACTGGCGCAGCTCGTCGAGCTCATTCGTCTCATACAGCACGGCCGCCAGGTAGGCGGCGGCATTGCAGGCCATCTCGCTATGGCGGCCCAGCGTTTTTTCGGCATGGGCGAGCGCATCGCGCAGCACCGGTTCGGCATGGCGCACATCGCCGGCATACAGCCAGGACAGGCCGCGCAGCGATTCGGTCATCAAATGGCCAAAGGCCGAGTCGAGCAGCGGCGTGCCGTCCTCCAGTAGGGGTGGCGAGCCGCGCAACACCTCGCGCGCCTTCTCGTACTCGGCACTGTGGCCGTACATCCAGCCCAGCAGGTTGCGCTTGCCGCCCACCAGCACGGCATCATCGCCCTGCTGGATGGACATCAGCTCGGGCAGCAAGGCCTGCGCGGTGCCCAGGTCATCCTCCTGCAAGGCCAGCGAGAAGGCCAGCAGCACGCAGTGCGCGCGGCCTTCATGGTCGCGCTCGCCCAGCTGCGTGCGCAGCGCATTCAAGGTCTCGTGGCAGGCGGCGAGCTTGTAGTAGCACAGCTGGGTCCAGCCCAGCCACAGCAGCAGCGCCGGCCGGGCATTGACGATGGCGCGCGGCAGCTCGGACACGGCGCGCACCAGCTGCTGCAGCTGCCCGTTCAAAAACAAAGCACGCGCCCAGCGTTCCACCCAATGCACGGCCTGCTCCATGTCCCCGGCCTCGACCGCATGGTGCACGGCATCGCGCAGATGGCGCCGGGCACCCAGCCATTGCGCCAGGGCCGCATGGGTGCGCTGGCGCTCGGCCTGCGGCAGTGATTGGAAGCGGGTCAGCAGCAGCTCGCGAAACAAGGGGTGGAAGCGGTACCAGCCCTGGCTGGCGGCATCCTGCAGCGGCAGCACAAACAGGTTCTCGCGCTGCAGCCGCTCCAGCAAGGCGGGGCCGACGGGCTCGCCAGCGATGGTGATGGCCAGCGCCTGGTTGAAGCTGCGCGCCGCTGCCAGTCGCGTCATCGCATCGATCTCGTCCTTGTCGACCTGGCACAGCACCTCGCGGTTGAAGTAGGCGCTGAAGTCCTGCGCGTTCTGCACCGGAGATGCGGGGGTGCGCGGCTGCAGCGCCAGCAGCTGCAGGCCTGCAGCCCAGCCATCGGTCACCTCCAGCAGCTGGCGCGCCATGGCCGGGCTGGTGCTGCGCGGCTGGCGGGCCTGCAAAAACTGCTGCACTTCTTCCAGGGTAAAGCGCAGCTCGGCGGGGCCGATCTCTTCGAGCAGGCCCTGGTCGCGCAGGCGCGCCAGGCGCAGCTGGGGCATGCTGCGCGAGACGATCACCAGCCGCAAGGCGGGTGGCGCAAAATCCAGCAAGGTCTGCAGCGCCGCACCCGCGCGCATGTCGCCCATGTTCTGCCAATCGTCAATCACCACCAGCAAAGGCCGGCTGCGCGCCAGAAAAGCACGCAGCAAGGCGATGACAATGGCATCCGCGCGCGCCTCGCCCCCCCGGTTGAACAGCAGCCGCGCCTCGCGTGCGATGTCGCGGTCAACGCGGTCGAGCGAATCGAACAGCGCGGCCATCAGCGCATACCCGTCGTCGCCGGGCTGCACCGTCACCCAAGCCGCGTCATGGCCAAAAGTCAGCGCCTGCGCCCGCCACTGCAGGGCCAGCGAAGTTTTGCCGCTGCCCGCCGGGCCGTGGATCAAGAGGCAGGTTTTGCTTCGGGCCTCAGACAAGCGCGCCAGAAGGTGTTTGCGCTCGATGCGCCTAGGCTCCAATCGAGGCAGTGTGGGATTTGTCTCGTTCACTGTTTTTATCGTTGCCCGGTATGTCTATCTCATGATGGTGTCACGACTCCCACAGCCGCTCAATCACGGTCACATTCGCTGTGCCAGCCTGATCTCCGACTGTGACGGCCACTCTGCTGTCGCAGAGCAGGGAGCAACGCGGCCATCAGACTTGCACCCATGCCGACCAGCGAATGCCCTAGCGCAATGTCGCCGCATGTGGCGATCATGCCGAATGCCCTAAAAGCGGCTTGTTACAGGTGTCGGGGTGAGGGACCAGAGCCGCTATCGGCTGTTTGCGCAGACCGACAACTGCAAATATACAAGCGGCTCTAAAGACGCACATCAACGACCTCCTGAGAGCTCAAATTCCTATCTACGCCTTCCCTTCAATGGCTACGGAGCCACTTCTGTAATGAAGATCCCACTCTTACATCCCCACGACAAACTTTGTTGCGAAAAACATCGACGAACTTTGCTAGATGCGACGAACCTTAATAAGAAAAACACCATGGCAAACATGATCAATGATCGCGAGAAGCATAAGGGTTTTTACTGGAAAGCATCGCCCTCCACATAGCGCGGTGCACCCAAGGTATCGGCAAAGCTTATAGCTAGCGGAAAATAACATGTACTGCCAAGGCTCCGGAATTTCTATATTTCATTTCCATGACGGCAGAAGTTCGTGAACAGCACTGATGGTGTAGGCACGCGTCGGCCGATATCTTTCAGGAGCCCTCCATGCCCACCTCTTCACGCACTCGCGGCTGCACAAATAGCCTCAATCGCAGCTTCGGCCTGCTCTCGCTGGCGATTGCCAGCTCCTTGTGGACCCTGGCCGCGCCGCAGGCGCTGGCCGCCGACGCCTATCCAAGCAAGCCTGTCAAGCTCATCGTGCCTTTTGCCGCCGGCGGCTCCACCGATATCGTGGCCCGCGTGATTGCCGAAGGCATGCACACCACGCTGGGGCAACCGGTGATCGTGGACAACAAGGGCGGCGCAGGAGGACTGATCGGCAGCGAGGCCATCGCCCAGGCAGCTCCGGACGGCTACAGCATTGGCATGGCTACCGTGAGCACGGCCACAATCA
The DNA here is from genome assembly GCF_002157685.2 of Comamonas thiooxydans. NCBI lineage: Bacteria > Pseudomonadati > Pseudomonadota > Betaproteobacteria > Burkholderiales > Comamonadaceae > Comamonas > Comamonas thiooxydans. The sequence continues at coordinate 2,234,944 of NZ_AP026738.1, read as the reverse complement.
ACCCCCTGCTCTACAAACGCGCCAGCAAGATTGAGGGCAAGCTGCTGCCGGTGGCCAATCTGGTGACCATGCCTTCGGTCTATATGGCCCACCCCAAGATGGGCGTGAACAACTTCAAGGACTTTCTCGCCAAGGTCAAGGCCCAGCCAGGCACCTACAGTGCCGGAGTGCCAGGCCTGGGAACGCTGGGACATCTGATGGTTGCCTCGTTCAACGAAACCATGAAGACCCAGATCCAGATCGTGCCCTATCGCGGCAACGGCCCTGCACTCAATGACGCCTTGGCCGGCATGGTTCAGATCATGACCGATCAGTTGCCCTCGGCAATGCCCCAGATCAAGGGCGGCAAGCTGCTTCCCGTGGTGGTCGCCTCACATGGCCGCTCGCCCGACCTGCCCAATGTGCCGACCTTCAAGGAACTGGGCTACGACGAACTCAATGAGCTGGGCATCAGCTGGTTCGGTTTGGTCGTCCCCAGCAACACACCAGCCCCCATCGTGAAACAGTTGCAGGACGCAGCTGTCAAAGCAGTCCACCTGCCCGAGGTACAAAAGCATCTGAAGAATCTGGGCGCTACAGCGACCGAGGCGGCGCCCTCCCAGTTCCCAGCCCAGATCGCCGCCGAACTCAAGCGCAACAAGGCCCTGCTCGACAAGACCGGCGTCAAGCCCGAATAAGAGCCCGTCCTGCAGCCCGCCGGTTGCTTCTTCATGCCCTATCTTCTTCACCACAGCTCAAGGACCCTTTTGCCATGCAAGCGATGAGCGCCCTGCAGGATTTTTTTCAACGCGAGACACCACGCATGACGGCATTGGCCGACCAGATCTGGTCTCTGGCCGAGCTGCGCTATGCCGAGAACGCTTCGGTCCAACTGCACATCGATGCGCTACAGCAGGCTGGCTTTCGCATCACCCGCGATGTAGCAGGCATTCCCACCGCCTTCATGGCCGAATGGGGCGATGCAGGCCCGGTCATTGCCTTGCTCGGTGAATACGACGCCCTGTCAGGCCTGAACCAGCAAAGCGGTGCTCTGGTTTGCACCCCGTCCACCGACAGCCCCGGTCTGGCCGGCCACGGCTGCGGCCACCATCTACTGGGAACTTCTGCGCACTTTGCCGCCATTGCGCTGCAACAGCACCTGAAAAGCACCGGCACGAGCGGGCGTGTGCGCTATTACGGCTGTCCAGCCGAGGAAGGCGGCTCCGGCAAGACCTTCATGGCCCGCGCCGGCGTGTTCGATGATGTGGATGCAGCACTGACCTGGCACCCAGCCAGCTACACCGGTCTGTTCAGCCAAAGCACGCTGGCCAATATTCAGGCAAAGTTTGTCTTCCACGGCAAGGCATCGCATGCCGCGCACTCGCCCCACCTGGGCCGCAGTGCCTTGGATGCAGTGGAGCTGATGAACGTGGGGGTGAACTATTTGCGCGAGCACATGCCCTCGGACGCCCGCGTGCACTACGCCGTCACCGATAGCGGTGGTCTGTCGCCCAATGTTGTGCAGGCGCGCGCCGAAGTGCTGTATCTGGTGCGGGCAGCACGCAACCACGAAGCCAGCGAACTCTATGAGCGCGTTCAGAACGTGGCGCGTGGTGCCGCGCTGATGACGGACTGCAAGCTCGAAATCGTCTTCGACAAGGCCTGCTCCAATCTGCTGCAAAACAGCACGCTGAACAGCGTGATGCATGCACAGATGCAGGCACTGGGACAGTTGCAAGCCGATGCGCAGGCGCATGCTGTTGCCGGCCAATTCCAGGCCACGCTGGACAAAAACGATGTCGATGCCGTCAGCCGCCCCTTGGCCAGTGTGCTGCGCGGCAAGGTGCCGGCCATTTTTGAAGGTCTGACGCCCTACGACCCGAACGCCAAAGACATCATGTTCGGCTCCACCGACGTGGCCGATGTGAGCTGGATCACGCCCACGGTTCAGGCCTGGGTGGCCTGCTATGCTTTTGGCACACCGCTGCACTCCTGGCAGATGGTGTCGCAAGGGCAGTCCGGCCTGGCTCACACCGGCATGGTGCACGCCGCAAAAATTCTGACCGCCACCGCTGTGGAACTGTTCGCCCAGCCCGAGTTGCTTGAACGCGCCAAGAAAGAACTAGTGCAACGCCGCGAGGGCAAGCCCTATGTCTGCCCCATTCCAGAAGAGGTAGCCCTGCCCTTTTTGCGAAAGTAAGTTGGCAGCGGCTCCTCCTCTGAAAGGAATTTCGGCAACTTCAAAGCAAAAATCCCTGCAAGCGCCCGCCAGGATTGAGGATTCGCCATGCGCGCCAGCTTGCTCTGCCTCAAAGCGACAGCAGCCAAAGCTTGATGCAGCACAAGCCCCCGGCCAGACCGAGCGGCCATAGTGAGACATGCCGCAAGACTGCGGAAACTCAACAGGGAGGCACCATGAAGCTGATGATTGATCTCTTTTCCACCGACTACGGGCTGATGAGCCTGGCCGTGATTTTGCTGATCATCGTCATGGCCGCTTTCTTTACGCGCCTCTTCCTGGGCAAGATGAAGAACGTCGCCAGCACCCCATTGGAGTAAATCCAGACTTCATAGCGCACTGCGCATGCACTGCCTTGGGTTGCTGGCGATATGACGCGGTTTGAGTGCAAAAAAGGCCGGAGCTTTCACTCCGGCCTTTTTCTTGAGCGCATCGCCCAGCGCGCTCAGTAATGCGGCGGCAGCTCGTCGCGCAGATTGCGCACCATCGCGCCCCCGCCTTCTGGCGCTTGGCGCTTGAGCTCCCTCACCTCGTTGATCAACAGATCGATCTGCTGCTGCTGGCGGTAGATCGTCATATTGAGTTGCTCAAGCAAATCCTCGGTGTAGCTGGCCTTGATCTCCAGCTCCATGATTCGCTCTTGCAAGGCCTCGTGACTGTCGCTCATGACTTCAGCGCCTTGGCAAGGCGAGCAATGCCTGCGCGAATCTTGTCCTCGTCAGCCGTGGCAAACGAGAGGCGGAAGGTCGCCGAATCAGGGTTCTGTGCATAGAACGGAGCGCCCGGTACAAAGGCCACGCCCTCTTCAATGGCCTTCTTGGCCAGCACGGCCGCATCCGCCAATTGGCCACGCGCGCCCGTCAGGCGCACCCACATGAACAGGCCGCCGGCAGGCTGCACGAACTCGACGGCATCGCCCAGTTGCTCGCGCAGCGCATCACCCATGGTTTCCGCGCGCTTGGCATAGACCTCGCGTACATGGGCCAGGGTCTTGGGCATGGCGCCGGACTTCAGATACTGGGCTGCAGTGGCCTGGGCAAAGGTGCTCGTATGAGCATCGCTGAACTGCTTGCACATCACGGCGCGAGCAAGCAATTCGGGATGTGCGATCAGCCAGCCGATACGCAGACCAGGGCTGAGCACCTTGGACAAGGAACCGCAGTGAGCCAGCCACTCTCGGCTGCCGGGGACTTCGCGTGTCAGCGACAGCAGACTGGCAGGAGGCGCTTCATTGAAGTACAGATCGCCGTAGGGGTCGTCTTCCACCACCAGAGTCTGGTACTTGACGGCCAGCTCCAGCACCTTTTTGCGGCGTTCCAGACTCAGCATGGCACCACTGGGGTTGCCAAAGGTCGGGATCAGATAGACCAGCTTGGGCTTGTGCTCGGCAATCAGCTTCTCCAGTTCGTCGGTCTTCACACCATGCTCATCCACAGGGGCGGAGATCACCTCTGCGCCATAGAGGCGAAAACACTGAATCGTGGCCAGGAAAGTCGGGCCTTCGACGATGACCTTGTCACCCTCTCCCACCATGGTCTTGCCCAGCAGGTCCAGCGCCTGCTGGCTGCCGGTGGTGACGATGAGTTGATCGGGCGCCACATCGGGCACGCCCTTGCCGGCCATAAAGGACGACAGTTGCTCGCGCAGCGGATGGTAGCCCTCTGTCGCACCGTACTGCAATGCGGCTCCCGCCTCCTGCTGCAGGGCTGCCGCGGAGGCAGCGCTGATGCCCGCTACGTCAAACATGGCGCTGTCCGGAAAGCCGCCCGCAAAGCTGATGATGCCTGGCTTGCCCAGCAGCTTGAAGAGTTCGCGGATCGCAGAGGTTTCTACGTTATCGAGTCGTTTGGCAAATTGCATACGTTTTCTTGGTTAAAGCGCTACGGGAATCTCGTCGCTGCTTGAGCGGCAGATGCCCATTGTGGCGCGCGAATCGCCCCAGAGACAGGAAGTGGCTTTTATGTAGGCGCTATTCCATGCCGCAAGTAATCAAACTCCTACCAAAATACAAAAGTTGATAGCAATTGTTAATTGCGCATAACTTCGTGTCTCAAACTTTGAATTGGACAGCGCCAAGCCTCTGACAAGAACATACGCCTACCGATCAACGGACCGCGTATTTGACGGATTTTTTCACTTGTTTTTGGGATGGAGGATTTATGCGTACTACTACTTTTACCGGCAAGGCACTGTCTGTTGCCATTGACGGCAAGACCCCGTTAAGCCTGCGCAGCCTGTGTGCCGTAGCCTTGGTTGCCAGTCTGGCTGCCTGTGGCTCCAGCGGCTCTCTGCGCAGCGACCTCGGACCCGACGGCACCGGCGGCGGAGATGTTGTTGCCGGAGGTGGCACTGGTGGCGGTACCGGAGGCGGAACGGGCGGTGGCACTGGTGGAGGCACAGGCGGCGGTACCGGTGGTGGCAACACCGGCGGGGGTGATGGCGGCACGGGCAACCCGCCTGTGGCAAGCACTCCGCTCACGCCGGTGCGCGACACCGTGGCGGATGTCACAGGAACGCTTTCCGGAACAAGTGGCGTCATCAGCGACGTCAACAACATCGTGACCTCCACTCTGGGCACGGCCACCAACGGCACGCCTCTGAGCGGTGTGGCCCAGCCGGCCAGCGGAATTCTTGGCAATGTGAACAATGCCGTCAACAGTGTGGGTAGCGGCGTCAGCGCAGGCCTGGGCCAGATCGGCAAGACGGCCGACCCCATCGGCACCACCTTGCAAGGCGTGGCTCCTGCTGTCGGCTATCTCGGCGCTGCGGTCACTTCGGCAGGCAAGACGGTCAGTGCGCTGGACAAACCTCAGCTTGGCGTGGTCGGCGATGTGGCGGGCCTGGCGGGCGGCACGGTGCAAATCCTTGGCACCACCGTTTCCGGTGTCGAAGGCACGGTGGCAAAGCTGACCGGCAACCCGCTGGTCTCGGGTCTTACGACTCAGGTCAGCCAGGTCGCCACACCGGTACTGAGCACCGTCCTGGGCACGACCCAGAATCTGGTTCAGACCACGGGCCTGGGCCAGCCGGTGAACAGCTTGCTGGGCACCGTGGGCGGTGTGGTCAATCATGTGGGAGCTTCCGTCACCAGCACCGGGGTTCCGGTTGTGGCTCCGCTGGGCGGCGTGGTTTCGGGTGTCGGTCAGACCGTGGCCGGCCTGGGTGGCGTGGTGACAGGTCCCGGCACGCCTAACGGCGGCCTGCTCGGCGGCGTGCTCGGCAATGTCACGGGCGGCGCGGGTGGCTCTGCCGGCGGCTCCGGCAATATCGTCGGCGGCGTGCTGGGCTCGGTCACAGGCCTGGTGGGCGGCGTGACCGGTGGCGTGAGCGGCGGCGGAAATGCCGGCAGCCCAGTTGCAGGAGCAGGCAATCTGGTCGGTGGCGTGCTGGGTAGCGTGACCGGGCTGGTCGGCGGTGTCGCAGGATCAGCAGGCGGAGCAACAGGAGGCAGCGGCAATGCCGGCACCGCAGTCACGGGCCTGGTGGGCAATACCGTGGGCACGGTCACCGGCCTCGTGGGCGGCGTGCTGGGCGGCGTGACCAATGTCGCGGCTGGTGCAGGCGCTGCAGGTGGTGCAAGCGCCTCGGGTGGCCTGCTGGGTGGACTGCTGGGCGGCAATCTGGCGCTCGGCCTGGGCGGTGGAGCGGTAGCCACCAGCAAATAAGGGAAACAGCGGTGGCCAGTGCACCGCTTGAGCCTGGCCCGCCTTCAGGCGGGCTTTTTTACGACAGCCCCATACCCAGTTCTGGGGATGTAGGGAACAATGAGAGCCATAAAAATAGAACAGGAGGGACTTTTGCAGTCAAAAGCAAAACCACAGGGCCGCATCGGCTACAGGATTCAGGCACTGGCACTTGCGGCCTGGGCTCCTCTGGCCTGGTCACAGCAGGGCGGCAATCCGCTCAACAGCCTGCCCCAGACGCCCGAATCCGCAAGGAATCTGCAACAGCAGCCCAGGCAGGTTCCGGTGCAGATAGACAAGCCCCAGCCAAGTCTTCAGGATCTCATCAACCTCCGGGTCGCAGTACGTGGCGTCAACGTGCAGGGAAGCACGGCGATTCCTTTCGAAGAGGTCAGCGCGCTTTTCACGCCCTTCATCAACGGCACGCATACGGTGGGCGAGCTCAATGCCGCGACCCAGAAGGTCAGCGAGCTGTATCAACGCCATGGCTACGCCCTTTCTTTTGCCTACCTTCCTCCGCAGGACTTTGCCAATGGCGCGGTGCAGGTCATCGTGGTCGAAGGCTATGTGCAGAGCTTGAATCTGGAGGGAAATTTCGGTCGCTCCGAGGACCAGATACGCGAAATTGCCCAGCCGCTGCTCAATGAGAGGCCTTTGACCACCAAAACCTTTCAGCACCAGACCCAGCTGATGGCACGCCTTCCAGGAGTGCAGATCACCGCGTCGGCCAATCTGCCGACCACCACCGATGGTGCGGTGCCCCTGGTCATCAAATCCAAGCACAAGCCCATTGCCGTCACCGTCGGGGGCGAAGCGCGCAAGCCCACACCGCGCATCATTGCCTCCCTCACCCTGAACGACCCTCTGTGGTCAGGCAGCCAGCTTCAGGCTTCGGCGATGTTGCAAAACCCCGACAAGGAGCGTTTCGGCAGCATCGGTTTCACTCAGCAGCTGACACCCGAGGGCACGCAGGCACGTGTCAGCTATTCCGACTATCGCAGCTTCAACCCGCCGGCAACGCGCGTTCCCGGCATTGATGACCTGACACAGCAGCGCAAGCTGGACTTCAATATCAGCCACCCATGGATCTTGAGCAATACCACCCAGCTCAGCACCACGGCGGGTCTGTATGCCATCAACTACAGCCGTGAACTGGCCGATAGCCAGGCCTCCCTGCTGCGTGAGGAAAAGGTTCGCACGCTCTATGCGCAAATGGCCTGGGCGTCCTTTGGCAAGACCACTACCCGTTCGGCTTCGGTCCTGCTGGCCCACGGCCTGGACAGCCTGGGAGCCTACAAGAATCTGGACCTCTACTATCGGCAGGGCACTCTGCAAAAATATGAAAACCCGGCCAAGCTGGACTTCACACGCATCACCGCCGACTATGCACAGCGCCATCGCTTCGCGAACAAGATGGGCGCCGCTTTTGCCGTGGGCGGGCAATACAGTGCCGACATTCTTCCCGTCCCGGAGAAAATCTCCTTTGGCTCCACCCGCTTCGGCCGCGGCTATCAGGCTGGCGAGTTCTCAGGCGATTCCGGCGTAGGCGCCAGTGCCGAGCTCAACTACCAGTTCCTCATCAACCAGGCCTGGATCAAGTCGGCCGAACCCTATCTGCTCTATGAGTGGGCACGCACGCATCAGCAGACCAACGGCGTCAGCGGCAATACGCTGCGCTCTGCCAGCCTGGGGCTGCGCCTGTCCGACAGCCGCCATTACGCACTCGACCTTGCCATGAGCAAGCCGCTGGGCGACCGCTCCGTCAACAACCCCGAGCGGGAGCTGCGCTACAGCCTGGTGCTGAGCTACAACCTGGACCCCTGAGCCGCCCAGCCCATGGCATCCGAGCCGCTGTGCAACGCAGCGGCTTTTTTTGTTCGGTCCCACGAACCACAAGCCACAATATCGCCCATGAAGAAAAACGATATAGCGCCGTTTTTTGCTGCGCTCAAGGCCGCCAACCCCACGCCACAAACCGAGCTGGAATACACCACGGTGTTCGAGCTACTGACCGCCGTGCTGCTGTCTGCCCAGGCCACCGACGTAGGGGTGAACAAGGCCACGCGCAAGCTTTTTCCTGTTGCCAACACTCCGCAGGCCATTCTGGATCTGGGGGGCGAGGGATTGGAGAGCTATATCAAGACCATAGGCCTGTACCGCAGCAAGGCCAAGCATCTGATGGAGACCTGCCGCATGCTGGTTCAGCTGCATGGCGGCCAAGTACCCAGAACCCGCGAAGAGCTCGAAGCCCTTCCCGGTGTAGGCCGCAAGACCGCCAATGTGGTGCTCAACGTGGCTTTCGGTCAGCCCACCATGGCCGTGGACACGCACATCTTCCGCGTCAGCAACCGCACGGGGCTGGCACCCGGCAAGAATCCGCTGGAAGTCGAGAAGCAACTGCTCAAGCGCGTACCCGACGAATACGCAGTGGACTCCCATCACTGGCTGATCCTGCTGGGCCGCTATGTCTGCCAGGCGCGCAAGCCCCGCTGCTGGGAATGCGTGGCTTCTAGATACTGCGATTTCACGCCCAAAACCCCGGCACCGGCAACTGGAAAAAAGAGCTGAAAACGCCTCAAGCACATATACACAAGGCGCTTGCAGCTATATTTTTGCAAGTGCCTCAGCTCTTGCCGCTGACGCCGGCCGATTCAAAACTGGCCATTTCGTTGAGCATGGTGCAGGCCGAGCGCAGCAGCGGCCAGGCCAGTGCCGCGCCAGAACCCTCACCCAGACGCAACTGCCAGTCCAACATGGGTTGGGCCTGAAGGTGGGCCAGCAGGCGGGCATGACCCGGTTCACCCGATCGATGCGCATACACGCAGCGCTGCAGCACATGGGGCTGCAGGCGGCTGGCCACCAGCACGGCGGCCGTGGTGATAAAGCCGTCCACCACGATCAGGCGGCGTTCGGCAGCGGCCTGCAGAACGGCTCCCGTCATGGTGGCGATCTCCAGTCCGCCCATGGCTGCCAGCACGGCCAGGGGATCTTGCACGTCGACATGCAGATCCAGCACCTGACGGAGCACGGCGATCTTGCGCGCCAGGCCTTCGCTGCTCAAGCCCGTACCCGCCCCGGTCACCTCCTCTATCGGCTCGCCGCACAGACGCGCCTGCAGCAATGACGCGCTGGACGTATTGCCGATACCCATCTCGCCCAGCAACAGTGCATTGCCCGGCAGTTTCTTGACCAATTCCCCGCCATTGCGCAGCGCCATCGCACATTGCGCTTCGCTCATGGCCGGGCCCTGGCTGCAGTCCGCCGTGCCATAGGCCACCTTGCGCCGCCACAGGCGTGGCTCATGGGCCTTGGGAAGCTTGTGTGCAGGATCTTGCTCGCGCACCTCAAAGTCGCGGGCCACGCCGCAGTCGACCACATTCAGATCAATTCCATTCTGCAGAGACAGCACGCTCACGGCCGCGCCGCCAGCGAGGAAGTTCTCCACCATCTGCCAGGTCACATCGACCGGATAGGCCGACACACCCTGAGCAGCCAATCCGTGGTCCGCGGCAAATACCACCATCTGCGGTGCATACAGATTGGGAGTCTCGCAACCCACGATGCTGGCAATGCGCAAGGCCAGTTGTTCCAGCACGCCCAGCGATCCCTGGGGCTTGGTCTTGAAATCCAGGCGATGCTGGACACGGGCTTGAAGCGCCGCGTCATGGATGTCCTGCACCTGCGGGCAGGACCAGATGGCGGACGGTAGGAATTCGGAAAAGGAAGCGGAACTCATGCGTGCAGTCATTCCCGGTGCATCAGGCCTGAGTGCCATCCACCACCGGGATGCGGAAGGCACGTTTTTGGGATCCTGCAAGTATCGCGCTTTCATCGGCACCGCAACGCCAAGTTCGCCGATTGCTCAGGAGCAGCATGAAAAAAGGCCCCTAAGGGCCTTGGCTGAAGACGCGGTAAAAGCCTCAGCGAATGACTTCCTCAACCGTGATTTCGCGCAGGATGCCGCCATCCTTGACCGAGCCGCTGACAGCGCCGTCCTTGACACGCGCCATACAGGCCTGCTGGTCGATTTCGGTCTTGAACACCGCGCAGCGGGCGTAGGCATTGCGCTCGTACTGGCTGAGGCCTTGGCCGTCGTCGAGCTTGCCCTTCTTGGCTTCGGCACTTGCCGCCATCGCCTCGCGTGAAGACGAATTGCTCTCGCGCATGGGGCGCTGGCCCTTGTGATGATGGCGGTGGTGGTGCTTTTTCATCGCAGGCTTGGCCGCATCCATCGCAGCTGCCTCAGCCGCCGGCTTGGCTGCATCCACTTGTGCGCTGGCCATGCCTGCCAGCGACAGAAGCGCTGCACCCAAAGCCAGTTGAAGAGTCTGAACCTTTAAAAAAGCCATACGCAACTCCATTCCAAAAAGTGAATAGCTCGGTCAGCTTGCACGCACTCTCAGGCTGGGCTTATCGGTTCAGCGGCTATGCGTCCGCAGGAACAATCCTACAAATCAGGCCAACGCTTGGAGCGCGGTCGGCTCAAACCATTGCTCCACGCCCTGCGCCAGCCGCTCAAACACCTGCTCCAGACTGGGTGCATCGTGGCCGAACAGCGCATGGATCACCTCGGCGTTTTCAAACAGGCCGTGCAGATAGGTACCGATGACAGCGCTGTTGCCTCCCTGCCATAGCATGCCGGGCAACAACTCCTGAGCCGGTCGCACACTGGCTGCCTGCATGTCGGCTCGCAGCTGGGTCTGGCCGTGGTGGATCTCGTAGCCACGTGCCGGCACGCCGCTCAGGGCATTCCATGGGGCTTGCAGCGCAGGCAGTTGCAGGGTCGTGGGTTGCACGGTCTTGTCCTGCGCAAACAGGGTCGCCAGCGGCAGCAGGCCCAGGCCTGCGGCATTGCCGTCCACTCCATGCAGATCGATCAGCGCCTCGCCCAGCATCTGCAGACCGCCGCAAATACCCAGCACACGCTTGCCGAGTCCGACATGAGCAACGACGGCTGCATCCAGCCCTTGTCCACGCATCCAGGCCAGGTCGGCAGCCGTGGCCTTGCTGCCCGGCAAAATGACCCAGTCCGCCTCGGCGAGTTGCGCGGGAGAGCGAGCCCAGACCACGCGCACGCCCGGCACTTGCAGCAGGGGCTGAAATTCATCGAGATTGCTGATGCGCGGATAGGCGATGATGGCAATCGTGGTGTGTACGGCCCGCCCGGCCCCCGTGCTGCCGCGATCATCGAACACACCGTCCTCTTCGGGCAGACCGTGCTGGAACTGCATGGGAATGCAGGCCACCGTGGGCACCCCCGTCTTCTCTTCCAGCATCTGGGGCGCCGGTGCCAGCAGTGCTGCATCGCCCCGGAACTTGTTGAGCACAAAACCCTTGATGAGCTTTTGCTCATCCTCGGGCAGCAGTGCCCAGGTGCCGTAGAGATGGGCAAAGGCGCCGCCACGGTCTATGTCCGAGACCAGCAGGCAATGTGCGTTGCAATGTTTGGCCACGCGCATATTGACCACATCGCTCGCATGCAGATTGATTTCGGCCGGGGAGCCGGCGCCTTCGATCACCACCACATCGTTTTCGGCACGCAACTCGTCCAGCGCCTGCGCGATCTGCGGCCAGACCTTGAGGCTGCGCCCCCTCCAGGGCATGGCGCTCAGCTCGTCATTGACCTGTCCGAACAGCACGACCTGGCTGCGCGTGTCGGCCTCGGGCTTGAGCAACAGCGGGTTCATGCGTACATCGGGAACCGCACCCGCGGCCAGCGCCTGCAGATACTGGGCCGTGCCGATCTCACCCCAGCGGCCCTCGGGCGTGGCCACAACGCGCGCGTTGTTGCTCATGTTCTGCGCCTTGAACGGCGCAACCTTCAGGCCCTGGCTGCGGTAGTAGGCACACAGTGCCGTAGCCACCCAGCTCTTGCCCGCGCCACTGCTGGTGCCCAGCACCATGATGCAACGTGCTGTCATGTCTCAGGTCTCGGTTGGGATCGGCAGCACCACGCGCTGCAGGATTCGGGCCAGCGCCTCGCCGGGATGGGTGCACATGCCCATATGCGAGGGCGAGGTCTGGATGATGCTGCTGCGCTTGGCCGTGAGCCAGTGATAGCGTGCACGCATGGGCAGCTGCGCAATCGGCCCGCCATCGACCCGGCCTTCGCAGATGGCCACGATGGAGCCCAGGTGACGGTGCACGGCCTCCAGATCCACATTCGGGTCCAGCGCCAGCAGACGCTGTTCGTCAAGGGCCACGGCCGCCTGCAGATGGCCGGTGCGCTGGCAGGAGAGGATGACACCCGCGTTCACAAATTCCTCACGCTCCACGCGCGGCACTACCCGCACGATGGCGTAGTCGTAGACCTCATGCGCGTGCATCGATCACTCCTTGCAACCAGCGGCCACGCTCGGCGAGCCGGGCCACGAAATAATTCACGTAGGCCGCGCGATGGGCCTGCACATTCTTGAGCACATCGCCCTCTTTGTCGGCGGCGGCCTGCTCCAGAAAGCAGTCGGGCACCTCGTCCAGAATGCTCTTCAGCACCTCGGGCCCCAGCCTGGCGGCCAGCTGCGCATCCAGCTGCGCCAGCTGGCTGGCCTGCGGCAGCAGCACATGCTCGGCACTGGGCGCAAAAGGCTTGGCCGGATCGGTAACCACTCCATTCCAGGCATGGTGAAACGTCAGACTCGCGCCATGATCGATCAGCCAGGGCTGCTTCTGGTACATCAGCATATTGGTGTTGCGCGCCGTGCGGTCCACATTGCTGACCAGGGTGTCGAACCACACGAGGCGCGAGGCAAAGTCGTCGTCCACCGCGTCCACTGCCGGGTCAAAGTTGATGGAGCCCGGCAGATAGTCCAGCCCCACGTTCAGCCCGTCGCTGGCGCGAATCAGGTCCTGAATCTCGGGGTCGGACTCGGTGCGGGACAGGTCGCCGTTCAAGTGCAGCAGCACGATCTCGGGCACCGGCAGGCCCAGCGCGCGAGCCATGCCACCCGAGATGATCTCGGCCATCAGCGCGCGCACGCCCTGCCCGGCTCCCCGGAACTTGAGCACATAGGTGCCCAGATCGTCGGTCTCGACAATTGCCGGCATGGAGCCGCCTTCACGCAGCGGCGTGACATAGCGCTCCACCAGCACCGAGCGCAGCTTCAAGGTTTCAGTGTCCATGGGAAATGGTAGCGCCTTGCGCCCATCAGGTCTGATCGACAAGGTCATTGGATGCTTTTCCAGGCTTGCTCCAGCGCAGCCTGCGACACGGGCGGCAGCACACCCAGCCGCACATGGCCGGCCAGACCAAAGCTTGCACAGTCGCGCAGCTTGATGCCCTGGGCACGCAGGCCGGCCAGAGGCGCGGCAAGCTCCGCCAGCGGCAGACTTGCGACAAAGTAATTGGCCTGATGACCGGGAACGATCTGCCAGCCCAGTCTCTCGCACAGCGCCAGCTGCTGCGCCTTCCAGCGGCGCAAGGTCGTCAGGCTGTGGGCCAGCCATTGCTGAACCTCGTCCGTCACCCAGGCCTGCAGCATGGCCACGCCATGCGAGCCCACCACCCAGGATGCCGCCAGCGCGTTCAGCGCCTGCAGCTCTGCCGCTGCGGCCTGCAGGGGAGCAATCGCATAGGCCGCCCGCACGCCCGTCATGCCCAGAGCCTTATTCGGCGTCCACAGTTGCCAGACCGTGTCGAAATTGCGCACGGGTGGCTGCTCCTCCAGCCATAGCGGACGATAGGCGCAGTCCAGCACGCGCCATTCCTTCTGCGCCGGCGGCTGCTGCCAGGCAGGCCAGACGTCTTCCACCGCCCCCAGCGGGCTTGATGGCTCGCAGGCCCAGCTGAGCACCGGCGCCACGGCCGCTTCTGTGCGGCGGCACAACGCCAGCCGCCACACCCGCGCGGCCTGCAGATAGTCGCCATAGTGATGCTGGGGAAACTGCACGCTTTTGGCACCGCTGCGCACAGCGTGCAGCGTGAGGCGATGAATCAGCTCGCTGCTGCTGCCGCCGATCAGGATGCGCTCCACCGCCACGCCATGAAAAGCTGCCAGCTGCGCGCGCAATGCCCTGTATTGCGGATCGGGGTACTGCGCGACATGGGCAGCCTGCAGCGCCTTCACGGCCATGGGACAAGGCCCGCAGGCATTGCGATTGGTCGAAAAATCATGCGCCGGAACGCCCAGCGCATCGGTACCGCCATGCATGGCTGCCGCATTCACATCAAACATTGGCAAGCAGCCATCCTCTCCACACAACAATCAAAATCATAGCTGCTAACGCAATCAGGACATGCACTGCAATCACTTTTGATGCAAATCTTACAGACATCTCCAGATCAACCGCCTGCGGTGCCCGCCCCTGCGGGTTGAGTCGATAGACGCCGGGTTTGGAAAGCTGAACCCCTATTGCCTGCGCCATGGCGCCCATGGGCCAACCACCATTGGGCGATGGCGTCACGGCTGCATCGCGCCTCAAACCGGCCCAGGACAGGCCGCCAGCCAGCAGCGCCAGCCACATTGCGGTGATGCGCGCCGGAATCCAGTTGAGCACATCGTCGGCGCGGGCCGCCCATTTGCCCGCCCATTGCCAGTGGCGGCGGCGGTCGCCCTGGCCTCGCCAGCCGGGGTAGCCCCACATGGCATCGGCCGTATTGGCAAAACGATAGACGGCCGCCCCGGGCAAACCGGCCACGGCAAACCAGAACAGCGGAGCAATCACGGAGTCGCTGAGGTTCTCGGCCAGCGTCTCGATGGCGCTTTCGCGCACGGTGGCCTCGTCCAGCTGTGTCGTGTCGCGGCTCACCAGCCAGCTCAGGCGCTCCCGCCCGGCGGGCAGCGATTGCTGCAGAGCGGCTTCCACGGCCAGCACCTCATCCCTGAGCATGCGCCAGGACAGCAGCGGCTTGAGCAGCACCCCCATCACCAGACCCCAGAGCCACCAGGGGGCAAAACCCAGCATGAACTGGGCCAGGCCATAAACCATGAAAAACAGAGCTGCCAGTGCACACCAGACAAGCGCTGCCAGGCAAAACCGCAGATAGTCACTCTGCACTTCGGCACGCGGTGCAAGTACCTGCCCCGACCAGCCCAGCAATTTGCCCATCAGCACCACGGGGTGCAGCCACACCGGCGGCTCGCCCCAAAGCCGGTCCAGCAGCAGGGCCACCAACACGGCCAGCAAGCCAGCCTGCACATTGGCAGCCCAGTTGAGCGCTGCCAGATCACCGGCGGTAAATGTCTGATAAAGCCATGCCAGTGGACTGAGAGAAAGACCGATCAGCTCAGTCCAGCCAAAACTCGTCATGCGTCTGTTTTGCCCTTCGCGGCGCACGGCCCACTACCCTGCTTGCCCTTGGTGGCCGCAGCCACCACGCGCGAGTCATCCCAGACATCGTCCATCAGCATGTCTTCCAGAGGTGCCCGGCAGGCCCATTTCTCCTGCTGCAGCATGGGCTCGGCATAGTAGGCATCGACAGGGCCCAGGCAGAGCACGCCCAGCGGATGGGCGCCTTCAGGCATCTGCAGCAATCTGGCCAGCGCCAGCGGATCGAAAATCGAGACCCAGCCCATGCCCAGACCTTCGGCACGCGCGGCCAGCCAGAGGTTCTGGATGGCACAGGCGCTGCTGGCGATGTCCATCTCGGGCAGGGTGCGGCGGCCGAAGATATGTGCCTCGCGTCCCGGCGGCATGGCGACAACCAGCACCTCGGCCGCATCGAGCACACCCTGGACCTTGAGCTTCATGAAGTCTTCTTCACGTTCGCCCAGGGCATGGGCGGTGCGCACGCGCTCCTCCTCGATCAGACCGTGGATCTGCAGGCGCAATTCGGCGCTCCTGACCCGAATAAAGCGCCAGGGCTGCATGAACCCCACGCTGGGCGCGTGATGCGCTGCACGCAACAGGCGCAGCAAGACCTCGTCGGCCACCTTCCCGCCCGCAAAATGGCGCATGTCGCGGCGCTCATAGATGGCGCGGTAGACGGCATCCCGCTCGGCCTCGGTAAAAGGCGTTGCAGCAATCGTCGCGAAGGAGCTGGTCTTGGATTCGGTCATGGAACTATTGTCGCGCCACAGACATGGCAAAAGCCATCAGTCTTCGATACCTCTTTGAGCGGGAATACCCGCCTGGAAAGCATGTTTGATCAGCGTCATCTCGGTCACGGTGTCGGCGATGTCGATGATCTCCTGCGGGCAGCGGCGGCCCGTCAGGCAGACATGCACATCCTTGGGGCGTGCCTTGAGCGTGTCCAGCACCTCCTGCAGCGGCAGCCAGCCATAGATCAGCGGATAGGTGATCTCGTCGAGCACGACCAGAAACAGCTCGCCCGAGAGAATATCGGCCTTGGCCTTTTCCCAGCCGTCACGCGCCAGCTGGGCGGAGTGATCGAGGTCCCTGCTCTTCCAGCTGAAGCCATCGCCCAGCCCTTCGATGGGCAGACCGACCTGCTCGGCCAGGCGATGCTCGCCAAAGCGCGC
The DNA here is from genome assembly GCF_002157685.2 of Comamonas thiooxydans. Lineage (NCBI taxonomy): Bacteria > Pseudomonadati > Pseudomonadota > Betaproteobacteria > Burkholderiales > Comamonadaceae > Comamonas > Comamonas thiooxydans. The sequence continues at coordinate 2,218,625 of NZ_AP026738.1, read as the reverse complement.
CGTCGGCACCTTCATGAACTGGTAGACCTTGACGGCCTTGCCTCGGCCCGTGGCACGAAAGGCCAGACCAAAGGCGGCCGTGCTCTTGCCCTTGCCATTGCCGGTGTTGACGATGATCAGGCCGCGGCGCTCGCCCTCGGGCTTTTCGTAAGGCTTCTCGGTGGGAGGAGTTTCAATATTCATAGCTACTCTCGCTCGTCTATCAAGGGCTTAAGGGCAAAAATTCAAAAATTACGGCCGAGCTCAGCTCAGGCGCGGCAGGGCCAGCCACAGGCCGTCGAGTTCGCGCACCTGTATGCGCCGGTCAAACACGGCCTCCAGCGCGGCATGGGTGGCAGGATCGCCGCAAGCGCCCTGGTGGGTGATACGGCCGGCCTGCATGACGACCATCTCGTCGGCCAGCAGGGCAAAGGACAGCTCGTGCAGCACGCTGACCAGGGTCACGCCTTGCTGCACCAGACTGCGGGCCGTCAGCATCCAGTCGGTCTGGTGCGGCGGGTCAAGATTGGCCAGCGGCTCGTCCATCAGGAGGGTCCGGGCCTGCACGGCCAGGGCCCGCGCCAGCAGCACGCGCTGGCGTTCACCGCCCGATAGCTGGCCTATACTGCGCTGGCGCCAGTCCCAGGCATGGGTCTGGCGCAGCGCCTGCTCCACGGCCTGCCGGTCGGCGTTCGAGGCCGGTGCCAGCCAGCCCTGGTGGGGCAAGCGCCCCAGCATGACCAGGTCATAGACGGCCATATCGGCCGCAACGGGCTGATTCTGGCCCAGCCAGGCCAGTGCCTTGGCACGCTCTCTGCCATTCCAGTCGCCGAGCTTGCGGCCCTGCAAAAACACGGCACCGCTTTGCCGCTGGTTGGCGGCACGCATGCCAGCCATGGCGCGCAGCAGCGTGGACTTACCCGCGCCATTGGGGCCGACGATGGCCGTCCAGCGGCCTTTGGGAATCTGCAGACTGAGCTGACACAGCACCTCGCGCTCGCCCAGTTGCACGCTCAGAGCCTCGGTCGCCAAAGCGATTCCGGTCTCGGCATTGCCGCTCATGCGCCCTCTCCAGACGGCATGGCGCCACGTTTGTGCATCAGCCAGAGCAGATAGCTGCCTCCCAGCACGGCGGTGAGCACCCCCACGGGCAGCTCCTGAGGTGCGATCAGCCAGCGCGCCAGCAGGTCGGCAGCCAGCAGCAGCACCGCTCCCATCAGACTGCTGAGTGCCAGCAGCCAGCGGTACAGCGCACGCACCATGGAACGCACCAGATGAGGTGCAGCCAGGCCTACAAAAGCGATCAGGCCGGTCTGCGCCACGGCGGTGCCCGTGGCCAGAGCCAGCAGCACGATCAGCAACAGACGCAGCGGCGCCAGCGGCAGGCCCAGACTATGGGCCGTGGCCTCGCCGAGTGCCAGCCCGTCGAGCACGCGGCTCAGGCAGCAGGCCAGCAGCAGCGCGGGCAGCAGCACCCACAGCATGAGTGCGCAGGCATTCCAGCCCGCAAAGGCCGTGCTGCCCAGCATGAAGGATTGCATGGCCTGCATGATGTCGGGGTTCATCAACAATACCAGCGATGCGGCGGCGCCTAGCACCACGCCCACCACCACACCGGCCAGCAGCAGGCGCATGGTGTTCTGCACGCCCTTGGCCAGCACCAGGGTCAGCACCACGGCAAGCACGGCACCGGCAAAAGCCGCACCCGTCACGCCCCAGCGGGCCAGGCCGGCCAGAGCGAAGGGCGAGACACCCAGGGCAGCCATGGCCAGCGCCACGCCCAGCGACGCGCCCGAGGCACTGCCCAACAGATAAGGGTCCGCCAGGGGATTGCGAAACACACCCTGAGCAATCGCTCCCGCCAACCCCAGCAGGCCGCCAGCCAGCAACGCGGCAGCCGTGCGCGGCAGACGAATGTCCATCACGATCTGCCAGGCCAGTGGGTCATGCCGGGCATGCAGCACGCTCTCGAACCCGGTGCTGCCGATACCCGCGCCCAGCAGCGCCAGCAAAGCCGCAGCCAGCGTCAGCCACAGCAGCAGCCAGGCAGTGGCCAGCCCGCGCTGCCCCCTGCGGTGATGACTGGAGATGCTGGCTTTCATGGGCTCTTGCCCTGCCTCGCCGCCAGACGCTGCAGACACTGGACGATGATCTGCGCCCCCTCCGCCATGCGCGGGCCGGGGCGCACCAGAATGTCGGATTGCTCGGGCGTGAAGGCGCAGATCGCGCCCTGCTTCACCGCCCGCATCTGGGCCCAGCCCGGGTATTCCGGCACACCGGTTTTCCAGGACCGCTCGCCGGCCATCAGAATGTCCGGGTCCAGCTTGACCACATATTCGGGGTTCAGGCGCGGAAACGGTCCTTGCCTGGCATCGATCACATTGCGCAGCTGCAGCCGCGCCAGTGTCTGGCCGATAAAGGACTTTTCACCGGCGGCGTAGGGGCCACGGCTGGCTTCAAAGTAAACACGCTGACCGCGCATGGCATCGGGCACGCTGGCTGCGGCCTTGTTCAGGTCGGCTTCGATTCCGGCCCAGACGCGGTCTGCGCCCTGGGCTGGCGGCAAGGCCAGCAGCTGGCCCAGCTTCTGCATCACAGTGCGCGCTTCCTCGTGGGTGCGCGGCTCCAGCGCCACCACCTTGAGACCCAGCGCCTCCATTCGTGCAATGGCCCGTGATGCCATGGAAACCAGCACCAGATCGGGCTTGAGCGCCACAATGCTCTCGATGTTCGGATCCAGCCCACCACCCACCACGGGCAAGGTCTTCACATGGGCTGGCCAGTTGGAATAGCGATCCACCCCCACCAGACGCTCGCAGCCGCCCAGCGCGCACAGGCTCTCGGTCAGCGAGGGCAGCAGGCTGACGATGCGCTGCGGCGGCTTGGCCAGCTGCACCTGGACGCCACGCGCATCGGAAATCTGCACGGGTTGCGCCGCCACCGACAAAGCCCCGGCCAGGCCGCAAACAAGCAGCGCAGCAGCGGCAAACCGTTTTACGGTGGCCCTCATGCCTGCGGCCCTTTCAGCGCCAGCGGCAAGCCGGCGCACATCAGCGTGACGCTTTCGCAATGCGCAGCCGCCTGCTGATTGAGCAAGCCCAGCGCATCGACAAAGGCGCGCACTTCGCGGCCCATGGGAATCACGCCCAAGCCAATCTCGTTCCCCACCAGAATGACGGGGCCGGCGGCTTCATCCAGCGCTTTCAAAAAGAGAACTAGCTGCTCTTTCCAGTCAATGGATTGAGGCTGATTTCCTTTCAAATTCTCAGCCTGCACCGGCATCAACCAGTTCGTCAGCCACAAGGTCAGGCAATCAATCACCAGCAGCCGCTGCGGGCTGCTGTGCAGGGCCAGCACCTGGGCCAGCTCGCGCGGCTCCTCTATGGTCTGCATGCCGGGCACGCGCTCGGCACGGTCACGCTGGTGGCGTGCAATGCGCTCGCTCATTTCCGCATCCCAGGCCTGGCCGGTGGCCACCAGCGCTGCCTGATGCCCGGCATCCGCCTGCAGCCACTGGTGCGCCAGCAACTCTGCGCGACGGGATTTGCCACTTTTCTGCCCGCCGAGAATCAGCTGGGTACGCGGCATGACGAAGGAGACTGTGCTTGCAGGGCTCATGGTGATGGACTAAAGGCTCAGCCTTCGATTGTTGCGCCAAAAAGCGCCGCCACAGCCGACGGGCAGGACGGAAACCAGGCATGAAAGTAACTGGCCCGCACACTGCCATGCTGATACAGCGCCTCGCCACGGTCGGCCTGCACGGCCGCCCCGGGGCGGCTGCTGCGCGTGAGCACCGGCATGGCTGTCTCCAGCCTTGTGTAGTGAAAGGTATGACCGCGCAGCAAGCCCGCATCCAGTGCCAGCTGCTGCATGCCCAGACCGCCAAGCCGGCTTTGCATGACGACCTGACCGGGCAGCAGCCCCCACATGGGCTGGGTACTGCCGTCCAGGGCGGTCACTCCGTCACACAGGGCCAGCATGCCGCCGCACTCGGCCCAGACCGGCTTGCCCTGCGCCATATGCTCGGCAATGCCGTCGCGCAACTGCCGACTCTCATGCAGGGCCCGCGCATGCAGTTCCGGATAACCGCCGGGCAGCCAGATCGCATCGCAGGGCGGCAGCGCCTCGCCAGCCAGCGGCGAGAAAAAGCACAGCTCTGCCCCCATGGCACGCAGACAGTCCAGATTGGCGGGATAGATAAACGAAAACGCCGCATCACGCGCAATGGCAATGTGACGGCCACTCAGCCAGGGCTCCAGCCGAGGCTGAGCCGCGTCAGTGTCGGGCGCGGTAAAGTCCACGCACCAGTCCTGCCAGCTGGGCTGACCGTCGTCCGAGCTCCAGGCCCGTTGCCCCAGCGGCGTCTGGGCCAGGGCATCGGCTGCGGCATCCAGGCGCTGCAGGGCATCGCTAAGCTCGTGGGCGGCGATCAGGCCCAGATGGCGCTCGGGCAGCAGCGCCGCAGACCTTGCCTTGACTGCCGCATCGCCCAGTTGCACCCCGGGCATGGCCCCCAGCCACAGTGACTGGTCGCGCAGGCCTTGCCTGAGCAGATCGGCATGGTGAGCCGTAGCCACCCGGTTGGCCAGCATGCCGGCCCAGCGCAGGCCGGCCTGGTAATGCTGCAAGCCGTAGGCCAGCGCCCCGAAAGTGCCCGCCATGGCCGAGGCATCAACCACGGCCAGCACGGGCAGCCCCAGCAACTGCGCCAGATCGCCCGCGCTGAAGTTGCCGTCGAACAGGCCCATCACGCCTTCGACAAGAATCAGGTCGGCCTCCTGGGCCGCCTCATGCAGGCGCTGGCGCACATCCGCCTCGCCCGTCATCCACAAATCTACCGAATGCACGGGCGAACCACTTGCCAGCTCATGCCAGTAAGGGTCCAGAAAATCCGGCCCGCACTTGAACACGCGCACCTTGCGTCCCTGGCGCGCATGCAGGCGAGCCAGGGCTGCCGTGATGGTGGTCTTTCCCTGGCCGGAGGCCGGAGCACTGATCAAGAGCGCAGGACAGCGCAGCCCTGCTTCATGCATTGCGGTGACTGTCATGGCCTCTTACCTGGCTTCCCACTTCACCCCGATATAGCCGCTGCGGCCTTCGGTGGCATAGGTTCGGGCCAGCTCATAGCGCTTGTCAGCCAGATTGTTGATGCGCGCCACCAGGCTCCATTCACGTGTCAGCTGCTTTTGTGCACTCAGATTCCAGAGCGTGTAACCGCCCAGCACGGTCTTGTTGGCAGCATCGTCAAAGCGCTTTCCGGCGGCCTGCATTTCGGCGCCCAGCCTCCAGCCGGCCAGTGTGGTGTCGGCAGACAGATTGGCGTAACGCTTGGAGCGGCGAGCCAGTTGCAGATCCTTATCGGTATCGCGCGGATCCTGGAAGTCCACCGAACCTTGCAGATTCACCATGCCCAAGCGGGTGGTGGCGGCCAGGGTGATGCCTTCGTAACGGGCCTTGGCCACGTTGGCATAGCAGCCGCCGTATTGGCCGGTATTGCCCGCACAGGTGCCCGTCCCACCCACATAGTTGATGAGATTGGAGACATTGTTGCGATAAAGCGTGGCCGAGAAGCTGTCGCTGCCCTTGCCCCATTTCAGGCCCAGTTCCACATTGCGGCCTTTTTCGGGCGACAGGCTGGCATCGCCATATTGGCTGAAGCGCTGATAGAGCGTAGGTGCGCGAAAGGCAGTGCCGGCCGATGCGGTTGCGCGCCAGTTGGGCATGAACTCATAGCCATACGCAGCGCTGCCCGTGGTGTGGCCGCCGAACTCGCTGTCACGGTCATGACGGGCGTTGAGCTGCAGCGTGTGCTTGCCAGCATGCAGGCCATAGCCCAGTGCCAGTGCGTTCTGGGAGCGATTGCGGCTGCCGATATCCAGGCCGTTGTTGACCAGCTTGTCCTCACGGCGTTCCAGCGCGGCCGTCACAGTCTGCGCTCCCAACCGCCACTCGTTCTGGAACAGATAGCTGTGCAAGCGTGTGTCGGTTTCATAGACGCTGGGCTTGGTCTGGTAGAAATCGCGTGACTGCGTGTACTGAAGGCGCGTGCTGTACACATCGCTCCACTTGGCCAGCCAGTTCAGGCCGACCGCATTCATCTTGTAGATGCTGCGGTCGTCAGCCATGGGGCTGGTCTTGGAGACGGTGGCGTCATAACCCGCATTCATGTAGCTGGTCAGAGCCGTGGCTTCAACACGTTGATTGTTGTTGATCTGGTAGCCCACACGCCCGTTGAAGGCATTGTTGCGATAACCATCGGCATCGGGATTGAAGCCCGCAGAGGTCTTGGCATTGAAGCCGTTGCTGCTGGCATGCGAAACACCCAGGCTATAGTCCCAGCCCGCGACGCCGCCGCTGACGCCGGCCTGAGCCTTCACCGTGCCACGACTGCCCCAGCCCAGGCCCACATAGGGCTTGGCTTTGCCCTCGCCTTTTTTGGTGAAAATCTGCACCACGCCGCCGATGGCGTCAGAGCCGTAGACAGCCGCCGCCGGGCCTCGCAACACTTCAATTCGGTCGATCGCTTCCAGCGGAATATCCTGCCAGGAGGCCCCGCCCGTGGACTGAGAGTCCACGCGCACGCCATCGATATAGACGGCAGTGAAGCGCGTGTCGGCACCGCGCAGATAGACGCTGGTGGTCGAGCCAGCGCCGCCGTTGCGCACCATTTGCACACCCGGCAGACGCGAAAGCACATCGGCCACACCCACGGCACCCGCCGTTTCAATCGTTTCACGGCCCACCACCGACATATCGGCCACCAGATCGGACAAAGGCTGCTCGATGCGATTGGCGGTGACCACGGTTTCTTTCATCTGCACCGCATCGGCCTGTGCAGCTGACTGAGCCTGTGCGGCAAACGCCACTGCCAACGCAGATGCCAGAAGAGTGGGACGGAGAACAAACGATGCGCGTGCGCGCGAAGCCACCTGCGCCATGCGCAGGGACGAAGATTGCGGACTCATGGAAAGCACACTTGAATACGCCCACATCAGCCTACCCGCCGACATTGAGCAAACATACCTGCACAGAATGCAGGCAACCCATGTTGGCCGGTATCCGGGCTAGGCGAATCATCCTCTTGCCGGCCTTCCCAGCGCGCAGCGCCAGTGGCCATGGGGAAAAAGGCGGAATGCCACAGCATTCCATTCGCCGACCGTTGCGGGGGCAGCGCAGGTTCGGAGTGCCAGTGCGTCTGACCAGCCCCTCCCTGCTTCCCGTTGAACTGAGACCACAGAAAAGCAGTCTCGAGCACCAACAGGCGCCCATTGTAATGAGCGCCACGCGACGCGAATCCTTCATTCGAAGTAGCCTCGCGCGGTTCAGGTGACGATTTTTTACCTTAAACATGCGTTTGAGGCACACAGAACTTGTGCAGCACGCTACGATTTTGAGAGAAATATTGCAGTTTTACGATTGCGATAGTCAAGCAGCCTGTGCTCTGGCGCAAACTGCTGAATTTGCCTGCACATTTATACTCACCCACGGACTGCAAGACCTACAATGGCAGAGTCTATGACCACCCAGCCCTCTCTTGATCTCATTGCCGAGCGCGTAGAGCGTCTGCTGGTGCGCCACGAGGAACTGCAGCGCACCAACACCCTGCTCACCGATCAGGTCATCGCTCTGACGCAAGAGCGCGATTTGCTGCGTCTGCGCCTGCAGGCCGCACGTGCGCGCGTCGATGCATTGATCGAACGCCTGCCCGCCAACCAGGGAGAGTGACAGCCGTCACCCTCCATCACCAGACCCGCCACTGACGCCCATGAAGCAGATCGATGTGCAAATCATGCAGCAAAGCTATGTGCTGACCTGCCCCGATGGTCAAGAAGAACGTGTGCAGGAAGCCGTTCGCCGCGTGGACGACGCCATGACCCGCATCCGTGACAGCGGCAAAGTCCGCTCGCGCGAGCGTGTGGCAGTGCTGGCAGCCCTCAATATGGCTTTCGACGTGCTTGACCGCGATGCCCAGCAAGCCCTTATGGCCAACGCCCAGGCAGAAATGCAGACGCTTGCTCAGGAACAGTTCACGCCCCCCGAGGTCAATGAGGCTGCCCAGGCTGAGCTGCAGCGCCAGCAGGAGCTTGCCGAACAACTGGTGCTCAAGCTCGATCAGGCACTGGATGCTGACGCCAGGCTGCTCTGATCAGGTAACCTCAGCAGCAAAGCAGTCATGACCTCCGCGCGACTGCCAATACCCGTTAGAATAAAACCGTCTGCAAATCTGCCGGTTTTTATATTTCCTTGAACCAATGCTCAACGAGCATGGGCTTGATAAATCACCTATTGAGCGTGATCGTCTCGCGTCAGATGAACCCAACGATAGGTTGCTCTTGCCCACCTGAACCCCCGGTTCAGGATGACGAACCGGTGGCATTTGCAGACACCTTTACACACACAAGCTGTTGATTTGCTTGCTTTCCAGCCACGAAGACGGCCTGAAGAATCAAACAAAGCCGAGCAATCGCAGGCAATTGAAATCAACAACTTGTGCATCTATCTGGATTGATGATTGGCCCGCATTGCGGGCCTTTTTCTTGCCCAATAGACTGAAGCCATGCTTGCCGCTCCCCTTCTCTGCCTCGTCATCGGCATCTCCGACGGCCACACCCTGACCGTCCGCTGTGGTGAGCCTGGCGCTTATGAGCAGGTCACGGTCAGGCTGCAGAGCATCGATGCACCCGAGCGCAAGCAGCCATTCGGCGAGAGCGCCCGACAAGCATTGGCTGAGCTGACATTTCGTAAGGAAGCCGAACTGCGCTGCACCAAGACAGATCGGTACCAGCGACAGGTCTGCTCTGTTTGGGTAACGCCCGCATCAGCACCCAACGGGCCGCGCACGCTCGATGCTGGCCTGGCCATGATCACCCAAGGCATGGCCTGGTGGTACCGCGCCTGTGACCACGTGCAGTCTCCTCAGGCGCGTGGACAGTATGAGTTTGCCGAGCAAGAGGCCATAGCACGCAAAGTCGGGCTGTGGCGCGATCCTGATCCGGCTGCGCCTTGCAATCAGCGTACTCGCGCGGGTCTTTGCAAACCCTAAGTCGGTTGTCGCCCTGTCGGAGCAGATTGAGCTTTTCATGCCATTACCCGCTGAGCAGCGATGGTTGCTACTCATGACTACATTGCAACCTCTCGATCACAGGTCCAGTGCAGTCACCCGAGCCCTCGCACTGGGGTTGCTCCACTGACAGGTTTCACTGTGGCAATCAGTTGACGCCCTATGCACTCCCGAAAGTCCGCTATCACGTCGCTCAAACAAGAACTTGCGGCCTAAGCAGGCATGCGGTTTCACTCAAGGCCCGTTTTATTCTGGGTAAGAGAGAACAGCTTTCCGAGTGTCAGTTTTTCACTCCAAACATCAGCAAGACTGATGCCATACGTTTTCTTGAGCATCGATGCAAAAGTCTCAAGCTCTAAAGCATCCGGCATCCACTTGTATGGATACAGGCTGCGATAGATCCCCAAAAAAGTGTCTGCGGGCTCGAAAGACAGTTGTTTCTTTTCCGGGAATCCAAATGCACGAGTAAACATGCTTAGAAATGAGCGTATGTCATTCTTCGCTGCATGAGGAAATGCCCAATGCCACTTAACGCCCTGGCATCTACGACTCTGAAACGGCTCAGGCAATCTGCTTAGATTGCGTATCAGCCAAGCTGCCGCCACGCCAGTGCAGATCAAACCGATAGCCTTGGCTGAGACGAGCATGAGCAATGAACTCCCTTCAATTCAGAATTTCGGAGGGTTGTGCATCAGTATGCATACGGTACTCACTGAATCACATGCCTACTTCTGGCCGATAGTGTGAGCGCAAGCATGAACAAGGAAGCAAACACACCGATAGGTGAGCCAGATCGGACAGCTTAGCTTTCTTTTTCAGCCAGGTCCACGAAATAGTGCTACCGGCCAGGAGCAGTCGGTCAGAAATTCATATCAATCGACTGTTTCAGGGGCATCATGCATCACCAATGGCTGAGGCGCAGTTGAAGCCGTATTCCTGCGCTGTAGTTGATAAACGGCTAATGCTGCACCCAAGAAGACAAGACCATAGAGCGAAAAGAGCTGGTCCGGCTTCCAGCTGGCGTCAATGAGCTTGCCCGCTACCAGCGGCGAGACAATAGCGCCGATGCGTCCAACGCCGATTGCCCACCCGAGCCCTGTAACGCGCTGCGTCGCTGTGTAGATGTTTGGTGTCAACGCATAGAGGCCAGCCACGCATCCGTTGACAAACACGCCAATGGCCAAGGCCGTAGCGAATGCCATACCCAAGCTGCCAAGCAAGCTCACAAACGCGCACATCAATGCTGCGTTTATGACGAGGTAGAGCATGAGCACGCGGGACAGGCGGTACTTTGCTGCAAGAAAACCAATTAGCGAGGTACCGACAATGCCTCCTACATTGAGCAAAACACCACCAGTGATCCCTTGCTGATTGGACAATCCTGCTGTCACCAGCAACTTGGGCGTCCAGCTCATTACAAAGTAAAAGCCGAACATAACGATAAAAAAGGCGGCCCAGATCAGCAAGGTAGAGGTGACAAGTCCTGGTGCAAGCAAGCTGGCAACACGGCTCGTTCCTGCTGTTGCTGCCGACTGATTGAAAGCGGGCATTTGCGCCAGCGGCTCCAGCCCTACTTTCAATCGAATGATGTTCATTTTCCCAAGCGCATTGGAGGGACGCTTCGCAATCAGAAAATCCAACGATTCAGGCAACCACAAGAACATGACCGGCAGGGTTACCAGGGTCGCCACCCCGCCATACAGGAATACCGATCGCCAGCCAAGGCTAGGGATGAGTTGAGTTGCAATCAGTCCCCCAATCGTGGCCCCCAAGGCATAAGCCGTGGCTTGCAAACTGATGGCCAGGCCACGCCAGCGACTAGATGCATACTCACCAGCGATCACATAGCTGCTGGCAAGAATGCCTCCGATCCCCAGACCGGTGAACAGCCGCAGCGCGCCCAGTTGGACTGCGGACTGTGCATACGCAGATGCCAGCATGCCAGCGCCAGCGATCGCAATACATAACATGATGAGCGGCCGTCGGCCTATCCTGTCAGCCCAAGGCGCGATAACCAGGGAACCCAGGGCCATACCAACAAGGCCTGCACTGAGCAAATAGCCCAGCTGTACGCCACTTAACTTCCATTGGCTGGCGACCGACGCAGCGGTGAACGCCATCACCAGCACGTCAAACCCATCAAGCATATTGTGAATGGGAGTGAGATAAAGAAAGAGGGAGAGATGAGATAAATCGGGATGTGGTGGGACTTGCCGGGCCATGGTGGGATAAGAACCTGCAATTAGCTTTCGCCACAGAAAACACCGACTACTGACCGAACGCACCTCGTAGAAATCGGTCCACCACATCCATGATGGAGGTCTCGGCCTCGGGTTGCAGTATAGGAGCCTCGGGCGGGCCGCTAAATGGCAAATATGGCCGCGCCGGGATCTTGATGGTGAACTCGCCGACCTCATGCCAACTCTCACGCGCCCGCTTGTGGCTATCGCGGGCAAACACAGCCAGGTTGGGGTTGCCGGCCTGGCGCAGCAGATTGCCCTTGGCATCCGTGCGCAGCCGTACCTTGGTCGAGTAGGCCGCGCGCTTGATCTCGCCACCAAACTGCTGGATGGCCGCATAGTCTGAGGCCGCGCCGCCGGCTGCAATCAAGGCAAAGTCGGCGCCAAAGTCGGACGTGACGCTGGCGGCCAAAATACCGCTGTCCTGCAGCATCATCAGCGTGGAGCTGCCTTTGTTACGGCGCGTGCGCTCCTGGATAGTGGACTTGGCCAGAGGAGCCCAGTGCGGCCGCCCTTGGGCTTCAAAGTTGCCCTCTGTCACGCTCTCCAGGCTCTGCGCAATGCCCCGGTAAAGATCCGTCGGGTTGTCGAGGATCGCTGCAGCACGATCCAACCGGCGAACGGCATCGCCGATGTCAATGATGATGTCGATCAGGCCGCTCATAGCGCTGCAGCGATATCGGCGTCAGCCATGGCCTGCTCCAAGGTGAGCCGCTCCACGCTGACCACCGCCAGGCTGTCGCCAGAAGCCTGGGCCCGAACTACCGAAACCGTCTCACCCTGGCGCAGCACGTAGATCAACTGGCCAGCGCTGCGCACCAGAATGCCTTGCTCGATCACCAGCTGCGCACCCGCATAGTCAACAGAGGCAGATCCTGCAGCCCGCACCACGGTGCCGGCTAGAGTGCCAATGCGTGAGGCGGCGCCAATGGACTGTGCATCTGCCGGTGGGACCGATACAAGCGGCCAGGCCCCCGTGGGCGCCTGCAACCATTGACCAAACTGCGGCTGGCCCGCCATATCACGCACTGCAGCCTGGCTGATGGCAGGCGCTGCCTGTTCCAGCTTGCCGGCCATGACGCGGTCCAGGTTGGCCTGAGATGCCACGCCAGGGTTGTAGTCCCAGCCCGGATCTGGCCGGAACGTGCGTGGCTGGCCGCGTTCGTCCATATAGCGCACGACTTGCACATCCATCGTGTCGCCGTCCTTGTTGACCGGCACTCGGATCGTGCTAATGGCCTCGCTGCCATTTTCCAAAGGCACGCCAAGTGCCTGGAATTCAGCCTCTGTGAGCGCCTGAACGCGGCACCGGCATCCCCAGCCATTGGGCGGCCAGATCACCTGCCAGATCGGGTCATCCCAGCGCCACACCTTGCCGTGCAGGGCGCGATGGGCGGGCCGCGTGCGGCCGTCCAGGATGGCCACATAGCGCCAATACGGCCGGTTATCCACGTCGGCCAGATAGCGCTTGTAGCGCCCAGCCATATAAGCAGTCTGCACGTTGGTCTGGAAGATGGTGCGCAGGCGCCGATTGCTGCCCAGCTGGGCCGTAGTCAGCTCGCCAGTCTCGCCATCTAGCACTTCCTGGCGTCCCCACCAGCCCAGGTCCTGCAGCTTCGGGCGCAGAGCCTTCTTGAAAGCCTCGAAGGTCTGCCCCTCACCGATGGCCTTGTCCACCTCGGTGCGTATCGCGGACAGCACATCCAGCGTCGTGGCCTTGGCCACGGTGAACGCAGCAGCATGGGCCTCCCGCGTCATATCCGTCCACGACCAGGTCACCTGCAACCCCTTGGCGCGGAAGTACTCGGTTGCGTCGGCCGGCTGCAGCTTCAGATTGGCAGCGATGGTCGCCATGGCGTCTCCCTATGCCTCGACGGCGCGGCCGTAGGCCTGCCCGCCAAAGATCGCCGAGGCGACCAGCGATTGCAGCTTGGCGCTGTCCATCTTCGGAAAGGCCTTCTGCACCACGGCCAGGGCATCCTCAAAGTTATCAGTCGCCTCGATGGCCTCAAAAAGCGGCTCCAGCAGGCCGCGCATGGCGTCCTGCAGCTCGGCATCGCCGATGGATGCCAGCGCCTGGTCGATGGCGTCCTGGCCCTGCACGCCGCTGGCTTCGGCAAAGCTGGGGCCCACGGGGCTGACGTTGGGCGCTGCCGGACCTGAAGCAGGCACGCTTTGCTTCTTGGTCCAGCCATCGCCATAGCGTTCCTTGATGTATGCCTCGGAGGGCTCGAAACCAAGATCCGCCACATTCTTATCGGTTTCCGACTGCGCCTTTGTGTCCTCATCGGCTTTGATCTGGCGATACACCTTGCAGGGCTCCAGCCCATTGAAATAGCAGATGTGGTCGAGCAGCTGCTCCTTCAGCGTTTCTGTCAGCAGATCGCTGTCGCCCTTGGTCAGGCCCAGGCGCACTGTCTCGCGTTCCTTCGCAGCAGCGGCTACTGCGCCACCAGCCTTGCCGCGCGGGGACTCGCCGGTCCAGACGGCCGCAATCCAGTCGTCCATGTACTCGGCCAGCTCACGTTCGGAGCTGATGCTGCCACTGCCTGCCATCTTGCTTTCCAGCAGCGAGATATCCATGCCCTGTGGCGTCATCAGCACGCCGTCGTTGCTCATGGCACGCAGCGCCCGAAACAGTGTGTCCTTTTCCTTGGGACCGGCACCGTTGGGATATTTGCCCCAAGGCATCGGTGAGCCAGTGCGGGCCAGGCGCTTGTTCCAGGCCACGATGCCGGCGCGCTTGAAGAACACCGGCCAGTAGGTTTGCAGGCCCAGGCCCATGCCATATGGGTTGTCGTCCTGCGGATTGACCCGATGCACGATGAATTTGCGCTCTGGCAGCGCACGGCCGCGCAGCATGTCCTCGCGTGTCAGCATGCGCAGTTCAGGGGGGCGATCAGCGGTGTCCTGGATAAAGGTAAAGCGCCGCTGGGCCCGCTGGGCAAAGCGCTTGGGTACCCACATACCATCCGACACCGTCCAGATGATCTCGACAACTTCCATACCGGTGAGCAACGCATCCATCAATTGCTTGCACAAGTTGTCGAAGCCGCAGCCATCCAGGATGTCATGCATCGTCTTGGCATCTTCATCCGCCTTTGTGGACGACGTGATGGGCGTCACGGTCCAGTCATAGCCGACAAGGGCCAACTGCCGCTTTTGCAGCGAAGAGAACACCTTGCCGTCGCGTTTTAGGTCGCGGTAGATCTCGATACTGCCCTGGCCACGCTCCAGCAACAGCGGGTCATTGGTGCGCAGCACGCCCATGTAGCTGGACTCAAAGGGATCAACCAGGCGGCTGGCAATTTCTGTCTCCAGCTCCTGGCGCGTCACATAGTTGCTCAGGTCCGGCGCTGGCCGGCTCGGCTGAGTACGGCGGTTTTTAGCCATAGAGGAATCCATTCATTTCATAGGCATCCTGAATAGGTCCACTGCTGGTGAACTCCATCGGGGCGCCTGCGTTGCGAGATGCGTGCCAAGCCAAAGCAGCAGCCACGGCTACGTCACCATGTCGCTTGCCCTTGTCAGTGCCGGTGCTGCGGACATCGGGAATCCGCGGCACACCACGGATCACCTGGACCAGGCGCAAGTCCGCCAGGGTGTCTGCATCCATGGGCAGCCCATCGAGCGTGCCGTCTTCAAGCGCAGCCTTCAGAGGGGGCATGTTCTCCCGGTACCAAGTCTCGGAAAGCATGACCTGGTGGATGCGATCCACGCCGTAGCGCTGCATTGCAACTTCGGCCAGGTACTGGCCATTGCCTCGGGCATCGAATGAGCCGCCGCTGAAGCGTGGCAGTCGATCCAGCAGATAGAAAGCCACCTGCTCCTGCTGCTTGAATGGCACGTTGCGCAGCTCCACCGTGAATGGCGGGCGACGCACCAGGTTGGGGTATTGGATGAGTGGCACATGCACCGACAAGTCGCCCGTGCGCCCGAAGTCCTCACCGTCGAAGCTGAGCACATCCTGCGGCAAGGCCTCCAGAATGGGCGCCATCTGCGCCTGCAGCCAATCACGGCAATCGGCTATGCGAATGTGCTCTGGCAGCACCTCGAAGCCGGGCTTGCACTCCCAGCGCAGCACCTGCGTGTCCTTGGACATGCGCGATTCGATCAAAGCGCGCGTCAGCCATGAGCCGCTGCTGTTAGCGGGGATGCAATCCAGCTCTTCCGAGGCGCCATCGCCGTAGAAGGCATAGACCCCCGCCATCCATTCGGCTTCGTCCTCGGCCTTCCAGACCTTGCCCAAGCGCATGCACACGCGCTTGTACAGCCCTTCGGCCACGGCCTCCTGGAACGTGATGCGATGCACCGTTCCCTTGCGACGGCCCGCGCGGATATCGGTCACCAGTTCGTTGAACGGGTTGTCCGTGCCGTTGTGCGTGCTGATCACGCGAACCTTGCCGCCCCAGATCAGCATGGCCAGAGCTGCCTTGAGCAACTCGGCCAACTGGTCGTGGAACGCTGCCTCGTCAATCACGATGGTGCCTTGACGCCCGCGCAGGTTGGACGGCCGGCTGGACAAGGCAACGATGCGAAAGCCGGATGCGGGGAACTTGATGGTGTAGGTCTTGATATTGCGGTCGGCTTCGTCCTCGCCATCCCACATGCCTTCCTCAATCTCCCCGGCCGCGTAGTTGAACACCCGAGCCCACATCGCGCAGGCCTGGATGTACTCGATGGTCATGTCCTGGTTGTAGGCGATGTAGTAGACGTTCTGGCCGCCCGCGCTGCGCGCTGATGCGGCCGATAGCACGTTGTCCGAAGCCTCACCCCAGGTCAAACCTGTTCGGCGGGACTTCTCGATCACCTTCAAGGGCGATGGATCAGCCACCCATCGCTGCTGGTAGCCCATCAGGGCCGCAGGCACCGCGCTGGTGGCCGTGTTGGGCGTCACAAAGGGAACGGAGGTCATGCGGCGATCCCCAGGATCTCGCGGCGCAGCTGCTCCACCGATTCGGCCGAGAGGCCGCCTTTCTTGGCGATCTTCTCGACGTTGGCTGCAGCTGCTTCGGCACGATCACGCACCTCGCTCTGAAACTTCTTCAGGCTCACACTGGAGCGCGTGAGCGTGGCAATGTTCTTGGCCGCTTTGGAGAGTAGCTCGACTCGCTTGACCGGGTCCACATCCTGTTCGCTGGCATCCTGCAACTGCATGATGTACTCAAACAGCTCGGTTTGAACCAATGCAGTGAGCGCACCGCTGCGAGCATCTTCATCGTCGCCGGCATGCTCTTGAATCAGTCGTGCGGCTTCGGTGCTGGCTCGGATGGCTTCCAGACGGCGCTCCAGCTTCTGGCCGAAGCGACCAACAGCCGAGCGGCTGGGCAATTCACCAGCACCTGCTGCAGCTGGGAAGCGCCCCTGCAGATCCTTGATCAGCTCGTCCAGCGTCATGCTGCCGGTTGCCAGCATTGCCGTGATGTATGCCTTGATCTCCGGGTCTAGCCGGTCGATGCTGCTTTTGCGGGCCATGGCTTACCAGTACTTCTGAGGGCGAGCGATGCCAGGCTCGCAGTCCACGGTGTACTCGGCCACATCGACACCGTACCGGGTCAGCTCAGCATGCCAAACACCATTGGGCGCACGGTCCACCTTGACCAGCTCGCGGTCATGCAGGTAGTCCAACTCGCGGCGCAGCTCCAGCGGGCTGGCATCGGGATACAGGGACTGGGCCACCGACAAGATCGGACCTTCCTGTGCACCCATCGGCCGGGCATTGTTGAGCGTGAGCAAAATCAGCCAGCGCATGGATTCGCGGCGTACCTTTGCGTGATCAATCTGCATGATTCTGGTTTCCTCTCTTTGGCGCGGTACCGAGCATGGATGCCATCGCGTCCAGCTTGGCTTCAATCACTGTCTGGTTGCGGATGTAGTCATCGCGCCGCACGTACTGCAGCGGTAGATCCGCCTTCCACTTCATCAGCTCTCTCTCCAGCTCCTGCGTGGCACTGGCGTTGTTCTCCTGGGCTTTGACGATGGTTTGCATCGACCGGCCCAGCTCATCGAACCGATCCGAAAGCCGGCGCTCCTGTTGACCGCTGATCACCTTCACCAGTGCCCACAACGATGCAATAAACAAGGCCGCAACTGTGATCACGTTGGCCAGCGTCATCTCAATAACCATCGGCCAGCTCCTTTTGCGTGGACACGAAACGGATGTAGTCCTGCAGGCCAGTTACCTGGCCGGAGAGCTTGTCAGCGATGCCTCCCAGCGCTGTGTATCTGCTGCTGCACTCCCCGAGTGCATTGCGGGCGGCGGTGGCTCCATCAACGTCGGCGGTGGAGCAGGATTGCGAGCCGGGGCCGGACAGCTTTGCAGCGGCTGCATTTGCGTTGAGCTGGGCGATAGTGGTGAGCAAGCTGCGATTGCGAGAAGTGGCAGTGTCAAGAGCAGCGCGCGAAGCCTGCTCACGTTGAGCCTGTTCATGGGCGATCCTTTCCGTTTCCTTCTGCTTGGATTGCTCAGCGACACGGGCCGCTGTTTCGTCTGCAGCCCGTTGGAGTGCAGCCTTTGCGCTGGCCGCCGACTCAGCGACTTGGCGCTTGGCTTCGGCCTGGTCCCAGGCCTGCTGCACACGCTTGGCGCCTTGGGCGTCGCCTTGTGCAACCAGGTGGGAGTTCCACGCACGCGCACCGAACACGGCAGCCAACGTGATGAGGATGGCGAGCAGAATGCGGCCCTTCATGGCATGGGCTCCCCAAGGCACATCGCACGCAGCGCCTTGCGGTCTGTCCAGACGCCCCTGCAGGTGCGGTTGTCAGGATGGCTACACCGGTCGCTCGGCTTGTTGACGGGGCCGGCGCGGTCGTAAAGCAAGATGGCTTCACAGGCCCCGGCATAGTTCTCGGCCTGCAGGCGCTGCTTGATGGTGCTGGGGCCCGTGCGGTCGTTGTTGAAGCAGACCGGCGTGACGCCTGTGTTGTAGGCCAGGCCCACGTAAGCATCCCATTCGCGCTGGAGCAGCTTGATGTCGCCGAGGCAGCGCCGAAGAGCTATCTCTTTTTCATTGGCATCAGCACGAAGCCGAACCAGTGCGCGGTCGGGCGTTATCTTGTCGCCCATCTTGACGCCTCCAGTTGTCCCATAGCCGATGGTCGGCACCTTGGTGCCAAGGGCCGGATCTGGATACGCGTCTTCTCGGTAGCCCTCACGCTGGGCTATGTAGACCAGGCCGGACGCTGAAAGCACAAGGCCAACAATGCCGACTCGAATATCAAGTGCCATACAGCCCCCCTTGCGCCAGAGGGACTGTGGTGTGTGGTGTTGGGGATTTCATGCACGGCAGAATGCCGCGCAGGCCGCTTTTGAGTTGAGTAAAGCGCTTTACTTATTGAGAGTTGGAGCTGATTCCTCAGTACTTTTTCGAGCGATATGAGCTGCCTCCTGGATCACGGCTGCTTCCACCAGGTCATAGGCTCGTCGCCACTCAAGTACCACTTTCTCGCTGGCGTGCTTCTGGTCATCATGAATTGCGTTGTCGACGGTTGCGCAGGCCACGCAGTAATCGTGGGAGAGTTCTCGCAAGTTCGGAATCAGCACGAGTGCAATTGCATATGCCCGCGTCGCAGCAGTCGATATTGACCCCTCAGAAAACTTGTCAAAGTTGGGCTTGGAATTTATGCCGTCCAGTAGGCGATCTTGAGTTTCAACAATCGCTCGCCAGAAATCCTGGAGGTTTTTCTCGGCCTCCTTCTGCAATCTGATGGCCTCATTTCGCTGCCATTGCAGTGCCTCCTGCTGCATTGCACGCTCAGCCTGCTTTGCAGCGTTTCTCATCACCAATAGCTGTGTCATAAGAGAAGCCACAATCACGCCGCCAGCACTGATAAGCGCAACCCAGACAACATCACTCATGCAGTTTGTCTCCCTAATAAATCCATATGGGCTTGCGACTACTTCAAGCAATAGGCATTCCAATAGACCTTCTCAAAAGTCGTAGGTTTGCTTTCTGTGGGGTCATCCAATTCCATGATGGAGATGTCGAGTAGGCCATTACCTTGCAGCCCTCTGACTACAAAGCGAGTGCCGCCTGTATAGGCCCCAAAGCTATTTTTTCCGTCGATAGTTCCGCACGCGGCGACCTCAGAAATGCCACTGGAATCGGCAGGCTTACGCACAATAAAAGTCTTCCCGAACTTTGCGGAATCTGGGTCTTTCAGTTTTCGTGCGATGTTCTTTTCAGCTGTCCAGATGAAATTTTCATCGGAAGACCCGCAAGCAGTTAAGGCAACAGCTGCAAACACAGCAGAAATAGCAGACTGCATCGAATTAATTGTCATTGTTTCCCCGCTCCCTTTAGGCCCGCTTCTTAGTTTGACGCTCGCTCTTGATTGCCTCTGGATTGCGCATGACGGCATCCAGGTAGAGATGAACTCGATTGAGTTGGTCCGGCCTAAGGTGAATCACCATTCTTGTACCGAACTCTCGCTCCATGAAATTGAGCACGGTAATCCTGCTGCGTAGTTGATCCATCCGGCGCAGAACAGCAGATTGCTCTGACGATGTTGGCTTGATTGGATCTACGGGGGACGGAGGGCCTGAAGGGGCCTGGATGATTGTGATGTGGCTGATGTGCTGGGTGTGGTGATTGACATGGCTCACCACATCTCCATGCGCAATGCCTACTTGTAGGTTCCCTGATCCTGCGTCTATGGACTGATTTGGTACCTCTGGACCCAATTCGCTGTCATTGGTCGAAATTGTTGTCTGCCCAACGTCAGGCTTACGACCTACCAGCCCCCAACGGCGTAGCAGGCTCAAAATCACCTTCCACATCTGTCTTGTCCCCTCAATTCATCGCGCTTCGTTCAGGATTTTTTTACGCGGACATTGCCACCTGCATAGCCCACTTGAACCGATCCATCGTGTGTGCTTGTTTGATCGCCAACACGCACATTGCTTGCTGTGTGTGAGGCCTTCGTTGGCTTGCTCGCGCCCAGGCCAGCAGATAGCAGTGCAGCTGTCTGGATGAGATTGACGCGCGCTTCTGGTGTGCAGCTGCGATAGCTATTCAAGAGCACTTGCTCTGCTGGGTCTGGTGTGTCGTCCTGCTCTGGCGGCTTTGGTGTGCGTTGTCCCGTGACGATGTACAGGACGTCAGCACCTGCTGAAGCTACCCCAGCCAGGAAGCTCGCATCGGGGACTCTCTCCCCTGTTTCATAGCGAATCAGTGCCCGTTTGAGCACGCCTCCAACGCCACCAAATACCTCCTGGGTCATCCCCAGGCGCTCCCGCTCTTCGCGCAATCTATTTCCAATGTCCATATGAGCACATTTCTTGTTGCTGGGTGTCCAAATGGACACTAGAATCACCTACATCAACAGCGACACACACGGAATAACTGCGAAATGAGAAAGGGACGAGCTGATGACTCAATCCACCACGCAACCAACCGCTAACCAGATCAAACACCGTCTGCGTACAGAGCAAGGCTTAACGCTCAAGGCCTTCGCCTCCATGCATGGTTTCAGCTACCGCACTGTTTCTGACGTTGTGCGAGGCCTGCGCCACGGCAATTTCGGTGAGGGCCGAGAGGTCCGCATCAAGCTGGGCCTGCCCGTAAACGATTAACGCATTTTCACACTATTTCGCGTGAATATGACACGAACTACTGATTACACAAACGCTGCCCAGCAGCGCCTGCTGCAGCTCATTGACCTGCTTGCTGGGCATGAACTGCAAGGCCTAGCCCCTACAGCAATCGCCCGCGCCCTGAACTGTTCGGGGACGGTGATCACCCGAGACCTAGACAACCTGCGCACAGCAGGCTGGGCTGAGCGCACACCCGACCAGGAACGCTGGCGCCTGAGCCCCCACGTCGTGCAGATCTCCCTAAAGCACGCGGCAGGCATCCAGGCAGGCCAGCAAAACATCAATGACGTCGTGCAGCGCTTCAGCCGCACCTGACCCGAAACCCATCTCAAGGAGTCGAAATGACACAAGCAGGACGCAAAACCCTCGCAGCAGCAGCCCCCGTGGCTGCAAACGCCGATCACGAAGCCATTAGCAGCGCGGTGGCGGCGGCCGACCAGATGGCCGCTCTGCAGAAGAACTACGGACAGGGCCGGGACCTGCTCAATCAGCTCTTGGGTCAAGCCCAAGCCTTCCAAGCTGCAGGCAACCTGCTCCAAACGTTTGGAGTCTCAAAGCTGGCCTATGTGAAGGAGAACAAGCTATATCAACAACTTAGCGGAATGGTGGCTCCAAACGGTTTGGAGTTGAAGGGCACCTGGGTCGAATTCTGCGGGCTACTCGGCATCTCCGACGAAAAGGCCAACCAAGATATTGCCAACTTGCATTCGTTTGGCGAGGAAGCCCTGGATTCCATGCAGCGCATGGGCATCGGCTACCGCGAGCTGCGCCAGTACCGCAAGCTGCCCGAAGACCAGAAGCTGGCCCTGATTGAAGTGGCCCAGGCCGGCGACAAGGAGAGCTTTGTCGAGCTGGCCGAGGAAATCATCGCCAAGCATGCCAAGGAAAAAGAAGCCTTGAGCGCCCAGGTGCAGGAGCAGCAGGAAACCATCGAAGCCAAGGACCGCGTCCTGGCTAGCAACAGCGAGCGCATCACCAGCCTCGAAGAGAAGACCGCCCGGGCTTTCAAGCCACGCCCAGGCAGCGAGGCGCGCACAGCTGACGAAGAACTGCTACTGGATGAAATCCAAGAAGCCACTGCTGCATCCCAGCACGGTTTGCGCCGTCTCTTCAAGGCTGCAGATGCCGCAATCATTGGCAGCGAGCGCGATGCCATCCAGTTGGCCGCTCGTCAGGGCGTGGAATACCTTTGCCAGCAACTGGTCGATATCGCTGCCGAGTTCAACATCTCGGTTGACTTGGAAGAGCGCCTGCAACCGTCCTGGATGTCGCCCGAGGCCTTGGCCGCTATGGAACAGCGCCAGGCCGAACGTGACGCGGCAGAGCAATAAGGCCACGCCATGGATGCCATCCGCATGGAAGTCATCAACCAGGCAGCGCGCGAATGCGCCGAGGCTCCATGGGGCCAGACCGGCCCCATCGTGCAACGAGCTGCCAATGTGCTGAACCTCTCGGTGCAGCGTACTACCACCTTGATCTCCAAGGCCTCGCGCGATCTGGGCCTGAGTGAGAGCCGCAAGCGCCGCAGCGATGCGGGCCAGTCTGCGATCAGCGACTCCGATCTGCTGCTCATCAGCGGCACGATGACGCATGACCGTCGCGCAGGCAAATGGATGCTGTCCTGCCAGGACGCCATCGACATGCTGTTCGATGGGGGCAAACTCGACACACGCCTGACCGCCAGTCATGTGAACCGTCTGCTGCGTGAGCGCGGCATGCATCCCGAGCAGATCAGCCGCCCGGCGCCGTCCACCCGCATGCGCACCGAGCACATCAATGCGATGTGGCAGATCGACGCCTCGGTGTGCGTGCTCTACAAGACGCCCAAGGGCGAGCTGGTGCTGCTGGAAGAGGACGGCGTGCACTACAAGAACAAGCTGCACAACTACACACGGGTCATGAACGACCTGCTGGTGCGCTATGTGGGCGCTGAGCACGCGAGCGGCGCTATTGGAACGCGCTTTTACCTGGGCGGCGAAACCACCGAGAACGCGCTCGACTTCCTGATGTGGCTGATGACACAGCGCCAGGATGTCGGAGGGCAGCCCATGCCTTTCCACGGCGTGCCCTACATGCTCTATACCGACCAGGGCAGCGCGTTCAAGTCAGGCCCGTTCGCCAACTTCTGCCGCGCCATGGAGATCGACCTGCAGCACCACAAGCCTCGCAACAGCCGGGCGACGGGTCTGGTTGAGAACGCGCAGAACCTGGTTGAACGGGGCCTGGAATCCCGCCTGCGCTTCCTCGACCCCGAAAGCATCACCGTGGCACGGCTGAATGCCCTGGCCGAACTGTGGATGCATGCGTACAACGGCACGCGAAAGCACAGCCGCCACGGTATGACGCGGTATGCGGCCTGGGCCACCATCGGCTCCCAGCATCTGCGCTTGGCTCCATCCATGGAGATCATGCGCGCGCTGCCCGCCAGCATGGCGAAGACTCGCACGGTCACCAGTGACATGCGTGTCACATACGCCCTCAAAGGCCAGGGCAGCCAGGACTATGACCTGCGCTATGTGCCTGGCCTGTCGGCAGGCGACAAGGTGTTCGTGACGGTCAACCCCTTTGACGCACCCAATGTGCGCGTGGGTGTGACAGACCGCGAAACCGGCGAGATCGTCTGGCACCAGGTGGAGCCCACAGCCAAGGGCTTTATGGGCTATGACGCATCGGCCCCCGTGGCTGGCAAGGAGTTCAAGTCCATGCCTACGACCCCGGCGCAGCAGCTGCGCCAGGCGGTCGATGCGCAGGCCTACGCCAAGGACGGCAAGGCCGCAACAGCCGCCGAGGTGGAAGCAGCCCAGCGCGACAAGGTTGCTCCCTATCTGGGCCAGTTCGACCCCCTGGCAGATATCAAGGCCAAGGCAGCCAGCCTGCCCACCTACATGCAGCGCCCTGGCACTGCCCATGAAGCTGCTGCGCCCAGCGTGGAGGCCGCACGCCTGTCCGTGGCCGAGGCCTGCAAACGCATCAAGCAGGCCTTGGGCGAGCTGTACGACGCTGGCACCTATGCCTGGCTCACCGAGCGCTA
This sequence comes from Comamonas thiooxydans, assembly GCF_002157685.2. Taxonomy (NCBI): domain Bacteria; kingdom Pseudomonadati; phylum Pseudomonadota; class Betaproteobacteria; order Burkholderiales; family Comamonadaceae; genus Comamonas; species Comamonas thiooxydans. The sequence continues at coordinate 2,194,719 of NZ_AP026738.1, read as the reverse complement.
TGGCGCTGCAGGCGTGCCCGAAGACGTTGTCAAACAGATGATCTCGGCCCGCCGCGATCAGCAGAACACCGCACCAGGCACCACCGGCCTGCGTGCTGTGGGAGGCACCCGATGAGCACTCAAACCATCTTTGCAGAGCTGTCCCAGACCCTGGGTCTGAGCCAGCGGGCCATCAGCCGCGAGTGCCGCATCAGCGCGGCCGGCCTGAATCGCATCGTGAACCAGGGCATCTGGCCCAAGTTCGACGCACGCGCACTGCGCAACCGTATTTGGGCATTCCTGGTCAGGCGTGGCGCCACACAAGACCAGGCCGAGGCGGCGCTGCCGCCCTTGTCCAAAAAGTTGGCCCCGGTCGTTGGAGCGACCGAGGCCGTCCCCGAAGAACCGAAACCACTCAAGAACCCCGAGGAGGATGTAATGCTACTACCCAAGCAATCCCTGACTGAAAACGCCCGCAAGGCCTTTAGCCTGTTCACTGACCCCTTTGCCTCCGAAGTCACCCGCGACGAAGAAATGTTCGTCAACGGCGAGATTCGCTTTGTGCAGGAGGCTGCTTGGCAGGCAGCGCTGGGCGGCCGCATGGTGGCCGTCATTGGCGAATCCGGCGCGGGCAAGTCCACGCTGCTGGGCGATCTGAAGGAAAAGATCACCCGCCAGCACAAGCCTGTGGTGCTCGTCGAGCCCAGCGTCGAGGGTATGGAGGACACCGACAACAAGGGCGAGACGATGCGCTCGGCGGATATCCACGCCGCCATCATCTACACCCTGAACGCCAAGGCCACGGTGGCGCGCGGCAAAGAAAAGCGCTCGCGCCAGGTGCAGTCATTGCTGGAAGAGTCCACCACCTCGGGCCGCAGCCATCTGCTGGTGATCGAGGAGGCCCACGCGCTGCCCATCCCCACGCTCAACCATCTGAAGCGCCTGCACGAAAAGATGCGCCTGGGCCGCCGCCCCATGCTGGGCATCCTGCTCATGGGCCACCCCGAGCTGGAAGACAAGCTCAATCGCCACGACGTGCGCGAAGTGATGCAGCGCACCGAGATCGTTCGCCTGCGCCCCCTGGGCTCCGACCTGGCTGGTTATCTCAAGGTTCGCGCCGAGGCCTGCAACCGCAAGCTGGACGAGCTGATCACCGTGGATGGCGTCGACGAGCTGCGCAGCCGCCTCACGGTGAACGCAGGCAAGGACCACGTCAGCCTGCTGTACCCGCTCAACGTCAACAACTGGATGGTGGCTGCACTCAACGCAGCTGCAGAGATCGGCGCCCCCGTGGTCAATCGTGACGTCATTGCCGCAATGTGATGGAGGTTCGACATGCACACCTACTGCATCACGGTCACCCAATGCGCTGGGCGCAAGCCCAGCGTGGTGATCCTGGATTTTCTCAACATGACGGATGCCTTCGCATACGCGAACCAGAAATGGCCGACGGCCAGCAGCATCCACATCACGCCCATGCAGGCCTGCAAGAAGGAACCCGTCTGATGCGCCGCCATATCCCCATCGAAATGGAGTGCCATCAACGCGCGCCCAGCCGCTTCGAGCGCTTCGCCCTGGTACTGCTGGTCGCTTGCTGCATCTTCGGAATCGGTGCAGCAGGTGCCATGGCCCTGGGCTACATCAAATACAACTTTGGAGTCTGGCCGCTATGAGCATCGGAATTGGAATTCTGATTTTTCTGACGGGCGTGCTGATCGGTGGCGTCCTGGCCACTGTCGGAGCCATAACCGCTATGGAGGGCTACTGAGATGCAAAAGCTCAACCTCACCCCTCGCCAGTACCCCGGCATGCCCGGCGATAGCCGCCGCACCAAGGCTCGCAAGCGTGCGGTCGCCACTGCGCCCCAACGCGCCGAGGGCGTGGTGGAGCCCGCCCGCTATGACCGCATGCGCGCCCCCGTTTGGGAGCCCGCCGCATCCACACCCACACGCCCTGGCGCACATGACTTCCAGAGCGTCGAGAGCCGTGGCCTGCGCTGCTGATAGGAGACCCGGACATGAGCACAGCACACACAGCACCCGAGATGGCACGCCAGGAATTCGAGCTGGAATCCCTGGCACTGGCCCGCGAGTTCCTGGCGCTCCTTCATGGGCGACGAGTTTCTACGGGTGTCGTCCTGCAGGCCGCGATGGAAGTGCATCGCTATGTGGCCAAGCAGCTGCCCCTGGATGCGCAGGGCGACCTCTCCATCGGCATGGCCGCATACGCCGGAGAGCTTCTGCAAGGTATCCCAGGCTCCTCGCAATTTCAAACCACCCACTGACAGGTGCCCATCATGACCACTGAAAACACCATCCCCCCCGGCTACTGGAAAAACGCCCGCGGCGACCTCGTGCCCGAATCCCGCGTGACCGATATCGACAAGCTGCGCGACCAGGTCGTGCGTGATCTCTGCAAGATGGCCGAAGAGCACTCCCAAGGCCTGAGCAAGTTCAAGCTGGACTCCATGCAGGACGTGGCTGCACTGGTCACGACCAGCATGGAGAAATACGGCGTCAAAACCGGAGGCGACAAGGGGAACGTCACGTTGCCCACCTATGACGGCGAATACAAGATCGTGCGCCAAATGGCCGATCACCTTACCTTCGGCGAGCAGCTGCAGGCCGCGAAGGAGCTGATCGACCGCTGCGTTATCCGTTGGGCCAAGAACTCCGATGACAACATCAAGGCTCTGGTCACCCATGCGTTTCAGACCGACAAGGAAGGAAAAATCAACACCGGCCGTGTGTTGGGCCTGCGCAAGATCGACATCAAGGACGAAGACTGGCTCCTGGCCATGCAGGCCATCAGCGACAGCATCACCGTGGCCAGCACCAAGCCCTATATCCGCTTCTACAAACGCAACGCTTCGGGCAGCTATGACGCCATCAACCTGGATATGGCGGCCTTATGAACATCCTCAACACTCCAATGAAATGCTGCCGCTGCCGCAATCAGCACACGAAGGCTGATCGCGTGGATGTGCCCAGCAAGCGATTTGCCGATGCCACTGAGTCCACTTGCCCCAAATGTGGCGCTCGCAGCTTCTACGACATGACGCCGCAAGTTGCCTGGTGCTGGGCATCAGGCCTCATTGAAATCGGCAATGAGCTGCCCAGCTCAGACGCCATCGAGATAGCACGCGGGCCACAGTACGCCATCAAAGGTGAAGTAGGCGTGCATGCGCGTCACGGATACGGCGAAAACAGAGGAAAGCTGCTGGTTCCGGGTGTGCCAGAAGCCGCCAATCAGCTCGCGGGACTTGAGGCTCTTGACCGTTGGCTGAAGCAGATCAACAAGCGCAAACCGCGCGACGGCGTGACGTTCTCCAAGGAGGTCAAATGAGCAATCTCAAAACGTACACAGTGAAGGCGTCCTGGTTTAACGATGCTGAGGTCACCCTGCAGGTTGACCATGACCTCTTGACGCCCGAGCTGGCAAAGGAGATCAATGATTTCTGGAGCGATGCCAGCTACCGCCTTCGGAAAGAGGACGAGGACGTGGTGCGCGTCGTCATCCGTATGTTCGGTGCACGGACTATTTCCCTCGCAATGGAACAAGGCGGCTGGGACTTTTCCAAACAATCCGTTGTGGCTGGCCTTCGCACTGCCCAGGAAGTCATTGATAGCTATGGCGAAGGCTGGCCCAAAGCCGAGGAGCTTGGGATCTATGTCATCCAGGTTGCTGCCGATAGCGTCGGCTTTGACGATGTTGAGCTGGAGGCCGTGGAATGATCAAAAACGCCATCGCTTACCGCATCTCCCCCACCTGGGTGCCCGATCTGCAGGTGCTTGAGGCTGCTCTGCAAAAGACCCCGTTTGCCGAGTGTGGCGCAACCCAGGAGCGCTCGGTCGGCTGGGTGCCACCTCGGGGCGAGCAGCATGGTCTACTGGCCGAGTCCGTCGCTGGTCAGTGGATGCTGCGCTTCATGACTGAAGCCAAGCTGATTCCCGCCAGCGTGCTCAACCGCAAGGTCAACGAGAAGGCCGAGCACATCGAAAAGACCGCGGGCCGCAAGCCCGGCAAGAAGGAAAAGCGCGAACTCAAGGACGAGGCCAAGCTGGATCTGCTGCCCATGGCATTCACCAAACAGGGCGCGATGTGGGTCTGGATCGACCCCCAGGCCCGCTTGCTGTTGCTCGATACCAGCGCGCAAGGCCGTGCCGATGAAGTCGTGTCGCTCCTGGTTGAGGGCCTGCCAGGCTTTGCGCTGGCCTTGGTGGACACGCAAACCAGTCCACAGGCAGCCATGGCCCACTGGCTGGTCACGCAGGAACCACCTGCGGGCTTTTCGATTGACCGCCAGTGCGAGCTGGTCGCTGCTGACGAGTCCAAGGCCGTGGTGCGCTATGCACGCCATCCCCTGGATATCGACGAGGTACGCGAGCACATCGAGCACGGCAAGCTGCCGACCAAGTTGGCCATGACCTGGGACGACCGCGTGAGCTTTGTGCTCAACGACAACCTGCAGCTGCATGGCGTCACGCTGCTGGATGCGGTTATGGACGGACAGTCCCAAGACGACGGGGGCTTCGATACCGATGTGGCCATCTCCACGGGCGAGTTGTCTCGCATGCTCCCGGACCTGATCGAGGCCCTGGGCGGCGAAGGCCGCACCGGCCTCGGCGAGCTGCCCGCCTCACTGACCAAACAGGCGACGACAACCGGCCCCGCCGCTGCTCCTGCAGATACAGAACCGGATGCCGCTCCGTTTTAGCGCCACGAGGCCCGGAAACCCGTTCAAAAACGTTCCAAAAGAAAAATCCAGGGGGATGCCGCAGCAAAGGCTGCGAGCCCCCCAAAAGCCCGGAAATCAAAACATGCCGTCAGAACAGGAAAAGCACTGCAACCACTGCGACGAAGACTGGCCCGCAGACCTGGAGTTTTTCTACAGCGATTCACGCGGGAAGTACGGGCTGACCTGCTACTGCAAAGCCTGTTACGCAGAACTAATACGCCCACCAGCGTCCCGCCGTAAAACTCCACTCCCGCCGCAAGTCCGCCCCTCCGACTCCTTCGCCCACCTCCTGCTCAATCCTCCCTATGACCAACAACATTGCCGCAATCCACACACTCAAGAGCAAGCTGCAGCTCTCGGATGACGACTATCGCGCGTTACTGATGAACCTGACGGGCAAGTCCAGCAGCAAAGACATGACGCCTGTTCAGCAGGAGGCTGTGCGTGACCACATGCAGCAGCTGGCGGTCAAGCTCGGTCTGGCCAAACCCACACGCAGCCGCCGCAACACGTTCGCACAGTCCAAGCAGTCCGCCAGTCCCAAGGAGCGCAAAGTCTGGGCACTGTGGAACCAGCTGTACCGCGACGGGAAGCTGCGCGACAACAGCGCTGCATCGCTCAATGCCTGGGTGCAGCGCACGGTAGGTACCGCAGCGCTGCGCTTTGCCAATGGCGCCCAGCTCGACACGTTGATCGAAGGTCTGAAATCCTGGGGAGAAAGGGAATAACCATGGCTCGCACTTTTCTGACCGCCGCCGAGGCCGTTGTGCTCACCACTGTCCTGCCGCCTGGTATGACCGACGAAATGCGCGATGTTGCTCACTGTCTGTTTGAGGCGCTCGCACTGATGGACGGGCGCGTCGGTCAGGCCAAGCCAGACCAGGCCTGGACGCAGAAGCTGCAGGCCTTTGCCAATATGTCGGTGGTGCAACTGCAGCACTTGGCGCGTGAAAAAGGTGGCCGTACCATCTACCTGTCGCGCGGCCTGGCAATGCAGCTCAGCGCCCGCGACCGAGAGATGTGCGCAAAGTTTCGAGGCAACTACGACGAGCTGGCCGATGAGTACGACCTCACTCCAATGCGTGTTCGCCAGATCGTGGACACCTACCAGCGAGAGATGTTTTTAAGCCGCCAGCAGCAACTGCCCGGTTTGGACTGACCCCAAGGGCGGCGCGCAACGCGCTAGCCCATCGCCCGGTGCAATGCCTGGCGAAATTTAGTAAAGCGCTTTACTTATAGCGCAAGCCCCGTCCGCAAGACCATGCGGGACATGGGCAACAAAACCACCCCCTCGCAATTTCCTGATGGCCTGGAGATCTTCCAAGCCGGGGCCCGCACGGCCACCAACGGCCAGGTCTATGTGATCACCGAGGCCGATGTCACGGCCACGGCCGCTGCCTACGACCCCGCCGTCCACGAAGCGCCCCTGGTCATTGGCCATCCCGAAGACGACCACCCCGCCTGGGGTTGGGTCACCAAGCTGTCGGCCGAAGGCGGGACGCTCAAGTCCAGCCATCAGCAGATCGACCCCTCGTTCGCCGAGTACTACGGCGCAGGTCGCGTCAAGAAGCGCAGCGCAGCCTTCTACCACCCCGAAGACCCAGCCAACCCAAAGCCCGGCGTCTATTACCTGCGTCACGTTGGCTTCCTGGGCGCCCAGCCCCCAGCCGTCAAAGGCCTGCGTGATCCCAAATTCGCCGAAGGCGGAAACGACACCGAATTCGGACTCATCTTTTTTTCCGAGCAACCCACCCCCAACCAGGAGCACCCATCCATGACCGAAGCCGAACGAATCGAAGCCGAGCGCAAAGCCAAGGAAGAAGCCGAGCGCAAGGCTGCCGAGGAAGCGCAGAAGACCGCCACGGCTGTCGCTGAACGCGACCAGGCGCGCGCCCAGCTGGCCCAGTTTGCAGAGCAGCAAAAGCGTGATCGCCACACCGCCAACGTCTCGTTCGCGGAAAGCCAAGTCAAAGCCGGCCGCTTGATGCCCAAGGACAAAGACATGGCTGTGGCCACGTTGGACCGCCTGGCCGAGGTCGAGCCGGTGGAGTTTTCCGAAGGCGACACCAAACGCAAGGTCAGCCCCTCTGCCTGGCTGCAGGAGCTGATCGCCGGCAGCAAGCCATCGGTCGATTTCAGCGAGCACGGCGGTGGCCAAGTGCCCGAAGGCGAGCAAGGCAGCGCCAAGGGCAAGAGCGACTCCGAGATCGACAAGGCCGCCAAGGCCTACGCCAACAAGCACAACGTGAGCTACGCCGAGGCGGTGAGCAAGGTTGTGTCGTTCGAGGGCTGATTCCCCCAACTTCCCAGAAGGAAACCACAACATGATGACGCTCGACGAAATCCGTCTCAAGGCCAATCCGGTCCTCACCAACCTGCTGCTCGGCCGTGGCCAGGGCACGATGGTGGCCGACCGCCTGTTCCCCCGCCTGCCTCAATCGCTGAGCACGGTGACTATTGCCAAGATGGGCGATGCCGCTCGCCGCCGCTACAACCTGCGCCGCGCGCCTGGTACTGCTACCAAGCAAATCACCATCAACTTCGAGGGCAAGCTCTACACCGTCAAGCAGCACGCGGTGGAAGTGCCTATCCCGCGTGAGCTGATCCGCGAATCCGACGAAGCCAAAAAGCTCAATCTCGCGCCCAACATCGGCATCTCCACCGTGGCCATGACCACAGCGCGCGATGTCCTGAACCTGGACTACGAGATCGAGGCGGCCGAGTTTGCTACCGACCCCAGCAGCTTTGCGCCCGGTCACTCCAAGGCCCTGGCCGGTGCTGAGAAGTGGTCGGCCCCCACAGGCACGCCTGTGACAGACATCCTGGCGGCCTCCAATGTGATCCGCAAGAAAGTCGGTCGCCGCCCGAACAAGCTGATTCTCTCGGCTGATGCAGAGACCGCTCTGATCTCCAATGCTGAGGTCAAGAGCTACCTGCCCTCCACGCAGATGGGCCCGGCGACACTGGAGCAGCTCAAGACGATCCTGAAGGTCAAGGAAATCGTCGTGGGCGATGCCTCCTATACGGATGAAGACGACGAAGGTCATGACGTGTGGGGCAATGCGGCCGTTCTGGCTTACGCGCCCGACATCCCGGCCTCCGGCGAATTCAGCCTGGCAGAGCCCGCTTTCGGCTTTACCAACGTCATCGAAGGCCACCCCTTCAGCGAGACGCCCCTATACCGGGAATCGCAAAAGAGCTGGATCTATGGCGGCACCTTCGAGCGCGCGCCCAACATCGCTTACCCCGATGCCGGCTTCCTGTTCCTGAACCCGAACTAAGGGAGCAGCCACCATGACTTTGATCGCAAAGATCCTCATCGTGGCCAGCACCGTGGGTGCTGACGGCAAAACGGTGCGTAAAGAGTTCAAGCCCGGTGCAGAAGTGACGGGCCTGAGCGACCACGACGAGCGCGAGCTGCTGAAGATGAAGGCGCTGCTCGACACGGACCGTGAAGAAGCCAGCGACCAGTACGAGGCCATGCGTGCTGAGCACGCGCAACGCGAATTTGAGCGCGAGCGCCAGGCTGTCCTGCAAAAGCGTGGATCCACCGAGCCCCCAGCCGGTCTCGTCGCCAGCACAGATGGCACGGGCCAGACCGCTGCCTTGATTGATGGGGCCGGTGGCAATGGTGCTGCTGACGGTGGCCAAGGTGATCAGGGCAGCAGCAATGCTGGCGATGGTCAGGGAGCCCAGGACAGCAGCAACGCTGGCGAGTCCGCAGCACCCGCGCCAGACGCATCTACCGCTTCCGCTCCTACACCGGCACCCGCAGCTGCTCCCTCCGAGCAGTCCAAGGGTACGGGCAAGGGCGCCCCGAAGCGCAACTGACAACCACCCCGAGAGAGAAGCTGCCCCCGGTCCAGGTCATGAGCACCTGGCCGGGTTGGGCCAGTAGGAAACCCTTTCACATCGACCTGGAGCGAAACCATGGCATCTCAGAACAACCCCGGCCGCCAGTTTGACAAGCAGCACGCGGTCACCATCGTGGCCACGGCCATCATCGAGAAATACCGCTTTGTCGGCTACAACGGCCAGCACGCGACCAGCGCAGGCGGCGTGCATGACTCTCAAGGCACCAGCGAGTACGGCGCCGCTGTGGGCGGCGCCTTCTCGGCCATCACCAGCTATTCCGGCTTGGTGGAGGTCGCAGCAGGCCAGACCATCGCCTTCGGTGATCCGGTCAAACCTGCGGCCGACGGCAGCGGCAAGGCAGCGCTGGGTGACTCCGATGACAACTGCGGTCGCGCCCTGGGCGCCGGTACCGAAGGCCACATCATCGAGGTCCAGATCCAGCGCCACGTTCACCCCGCAACGCCTTGATCTGACGGCAGGCCAATCGCATGAGCTACGCCACCGTCGCCGACATGGTTGCCCGCTTTGGTGCCCTGGAGCTGATCCAACTCACCGATGTGGACAACATACCGCCCAGCACCATCGACGAAGCCCGTGTCGGGCTGAAGCTGGAAGACGCCTCGTCTTTCATCGATGGCTATGTGGGCCAGGTCTACCGCCTGCCGCTGCAGGGCTGCCGCAAACCCCCGATCCCCGGCCAGCCCGTGGAATACGCCATGCCGCCCGTCCTGGTGCGCATGGCCTGCGATGTAGCGCGCTACTACCTGCACGACGACCTGGCCCCTGAAAACGAGGTGTACCGGCGCTACAAGGCGGTCATTGCCGAGCTGGATGCCATCGCCATGGGCAAGTCCATGCTGTCCTGCCCCTGGGGCGGATCGCCTGGCGCGCTGGTGGCGGCCGACGCCCAGCAAGGTACTGACGTCCATTTCGACTTCAGCCCGCGCGCTGTGACAGACGACACCCTGCGGGGGTTCGGCTGATGCAAACGACCTGGAATTTTCTCGACGCTCAGACCGGCATCGTCGACCGCCTCAAGGCAAAGACGCAGCCGGCCGATGGCAGCGGCTGGGCCCGCCTAGTGGGCACCCGCAAGGAGCTGGCGGCCGTGGCCGAGGAAATGCAGGTCACGCCTGCTGTCTATGTCGTTTACGACGGCTTTGCCGTCCTGCCTGGCTCGGACGAGTACTCGCTGCAGCTGAGCCATCGCTGGTTGGTCGTCCTGGCCATCGGCAATGCGGCCAGCCAACGCGAGGCTGCTGCCCTCGACCAGGAAGCAGGCCCGCATCTGGGCGAACTCATCAAGGCCTTGCATGGCTACACACCACCGCAATGCAACAGCCCCCTGGTGATGTCCACGCCGCCGAGGCCTTTCTATAGCCCGGCCAAGTTTGCCTATTACCCGCTGCTGTTCACCGTCAGCAGCATCCATTGCTAGTTTTTAGGAGAGAAAAATGGCTGAACGCAAATTCTGCTGCTTCAAGGGCCGGGGTGAAATCAGCCTGGTCGATTACCTGGCCCGCCTGGCGCGCACCGCAGGCTTCATTCCAGTCGGCAACGCGCCCAGCTTTGTGCTCAACGCGACCGAGACCACGGAAAACATCAAGGACTTCACCACGCCAGGCGGTGGAACTGCTTGCGCGTTCCGTGAAATCGACGCCGTCAACGTCTCCCTGCAGCTGCGCTGCCACTCGCCGCGCAACTGGTCTATCGCAACGGGCGGTAGCGGCGATGACGTCGAGGTGGCAACAGCCGCCGTCGCCAGCGAGGAGCATGTGCTGTGGCCTGGCACCGTGGAGCCACTCGACCACCTGGCCGACGACACCGTGGCCATCGTGGTCAAGAGCGCCGACGGTCAAACGACCTATGACGTTGGCACCGACTATGAGATCACGCCGGCAGGCTCTATCAAGCTGGTCGAAGGCACCACCATCCCCGCACCGACAGTGGCGCAGGGCAAGGGTCAGCCCAACATCACGGTCAGCTACACACGACGCGAGCAGCGCCTGATTCAGCTGTACTCGCAGCCTCCCAAGCCTGTGGCGCTCCACTTCGATGGCTACAACGTGGCCGAAAGCCCCGTCCAGCCTATCCACTTTGACCTCTTCAAGGTGGTCTTTGGCCCGGCTGCATCCGTGAACATCATCAGCGACAACCTGGCCCAGCTCGAACTGACAGGTACCGTCGAGCGTGATTCCTCGCGTCCCCTGGGCACCTTGGCCAACCCCTTCAGCCAGTACGGCACGCTGAAGATCTGACGGGCGCGAGCGATGTATCTGGGTCAGTACGAGCAGGAGCACAACCCGCATTACCTGGGCCGAGGCATGTTGTATGCCGGCCCGGCCATGCGGGACTGGGCTACAGGACTGCCACCAGGCCGCCGCCTGGGCAATGCCTTCGGCCTGGTCGTGACTCCCAACGTGCGCCGGCTTCGTACCAGCCCCTGGGACGGACGTAGCAATGCCGTGATTGACGGCGTGTCCGTGTCTGTCCAGCTCTACGGCCATGGCGCGGCCAATCTGGCCATGGCCCTCAACGCTCAGCGCCTGGCAACGGCCAGTACCCGGATCACCACCACAGTCGATGTCTCTGGTCTGCTGCTTCCTGCAGGCGCAATGCTGTGGACGCCTCACAAGGTCGACTGCGAGCAAGCCGTGCAAGTGGCGCCGTCATGGGCTGCATGGAGCGAGGGTGTGGAGTGGCGCCGCTCCGACTGGGGCATTGAGCTGCTGCAAGGCATTGCTGGTCCACCAGGCGCGACCGTGCGCATTACTAGCACCTCCGAGGGGAGGTCGGAGCAGCTTGATGCAGCAACAGGCGGCGACATCGAACTGGGCCTGGCCTACGCCGGAACCAACCTCATCGACGGCAAGCCCGTACGCCTGCAGTGCTATCGCTGCAGGCCATTGCTGGATGGCGGTCTGACGCTGTTGGACCAGTCCACAAGCAGCATCAGGTTGAACCTGCAGTTGCGCCCTGTGCCCCGCACCAATGGGCCGGCAGCTTGGTACAGCCTGGACCGCGCCGCATATCCCACGAAGTAAGGAGCCAGACATGGCAAAAGAACAATTGGCAGGGGGTATCTGGGCCAGTTTCGGCACAACGGAAGATCCGTTTGCCGTCCCCAACGGCATGGAAGAAAATCTGCGCCGCATCGACGATCACATGGCGCTGAGCACACTGTCCGGGCCCATCTTGTCGACCAGTGCGCTACCCGCAAACCCTGCACCCGGATCTGGGCAGGTCTTCACCAATGGCTCTTATGCCGTTTTCAATGGTGGCGTCTGGAAGCGCTATCCCGCTCTGGTTGGCCTTATCGCCATGGAGATGGCCACCCGCACGTTGTATCTCAACATCGGCACTGCCTGGCTGATCGTTGCGAACAAGCTGGAGCGCTCCTATCTCACTCGCGCGGCCATGGTGGCCGACACAACGCAGCCAGCGGGTACTCAGGGCATCGTGACCGATGACCCAGCTCACACCGAAGCCAGTCCCATCAACGGCTATTACACATGGACCGGCGCTCAGTGGACGCGCAACGCGTATCAGCCAGCAATGCGGGCAGACGTAGACCGCCTTATGGCTCTGGCGAGACAGTTCACTGTCTTTCAGGGCAATGGACGTGTGGTCATTGATGTGGAACGCGCTGTAGTTCGGTATCCAATTTTGGCGATATGCCGAAATGGAGAGACCTCACGCATATTGACGCCGGCAGCTGGCGCTTCTGAATTTTTCGAGTTACCGATGTCGTTGGCTGTGAGCGGCTCTAAAGCTGTTTACCACTACATCGATATGTCGCAGTACGGCATCGCGGCGACCCATGAGGAGCTATTCAAGTTCACCGAGAGCGGATTCATGCCGCCACGCAGCGAGAACATCGTGCCTTTGGGCGTGTGCTGGTGGGGCCAGTACCAGTCCTTTACAGGGCAGGAAGTGCTATGGATGGACCGTGCGCTGAACGGAGATCTGGACGGTTTCTCGCCTCGCTTCAAGCTGATCTATGACCGAATCAACGCTTTGGGAGGTGGACGAGGGGTTCTGTATGCACCTCGCCAGTTTTTTTACCGTTCTTTCCATGCCCGAAATGCGTCAACCGTCAACGTTTCAAACCCGGAAAGTCTTGAGCTAGCCAACTATGTGAAGCTGCCGATGACGGTCTCGCCCGATAGCATTGAAACGGCCTACATTGACCTGGCTAGTGGCGAGCTGAAGGTCGCAAAGTACCCCACCGCTCCCCAGGCGACGAATGGTCGCTATCCATTTATTGCCTTGATGAGCCTATGGGGTGACAGCATTGTTTCGCATGCCGGTTGCGTGATTGAAGACACCGGCCGCATCACTGCTTCCAATATGTTTCCCTATGCGATGGGAGACGACCCGGACTACATCCCGTGGAAATTTGGTACAGCAGCCCAAACAAGCATCGTCACACTCACGAACCCTGATCTGATCTCGAAGGGGTTCAAAAAAGGGGTTGGAGGGACGCGGCCGTACATTGGTGGCAACCTGCCTTTTTATGCGCCAGGCGCCATGGCCTTCGCCCGTGTCTATGTGGAGCGGCCTGAAGGATCGACGTGGGTTTCAGCTCAGGTCTATATTTGGAACGCATCAACCTACATTCAAGCTGTCACGCTGCGGCTGGTGAGTACCATCAGCCCGACGCTTCGGGTCTATGAAGGCGCATTCTTGCTATCTGATGATGCAAGTTCCTCTCGCTTCTTGATTGGAGCGGACGCAGCCGCAGGACAAACGGCCACTATTGCAGGCTTTCAGTTTGCTGTGGCTCGCTCCAATTGCGCTTACATCGCCCGCAGCGATTACCCCCGCATGCCTTCCTTGGCTCCCAATGACGGAACCTCGGCCGATGCCACAGCCGTTGCCATGTCCGCAATCCGACAGCAACAGCCCGTGGTCAATCTGCAGCGGCCCACTGCAAAGTACAACGTCAAGGTGCTATACGGTCAGTCTTTGGGCCGGGGCCAAGAGACCTGGCCAGCTCTTTCCCGCACTGGCCGATATGGCAACCTCCAACTGGGCGGCAATGTCCTGCCAGCGGCGAGCGATGGTGATACCTACCCTACATTTGGGTCGGCAGCCCTCCAGCCATTGATCGCGCAAAGCGCAGATGGCTCCACGCTGCTGTCGCCTCAGCAGGAGGCCGCTCTGGCGCCTGGCGCTGCAGCTTTCGGCGAGCCGCCAAATCACGCCTGGCTGAATTTTGCAAAGCACCTACACAACCAGGCTGTGCTGGTGAGCAATGATGAGACCCGGCTCTTTGTGACTCTCAACCCCTCGGTGTCGGGCCGCACCATCGAGCAACTGTCCAAGGTCAACAGCCAAGACGCTGTGAATCGTTATGCACGCTTTGTCGACGGCATCACCAAGATCAAGGCGGCAGCCGCAGCAGATACCTGCGTTGTCGATGGCATTTGCTGGATGCAAGGCGAGTACAACTACTACTCGAACGGCGGCAGCTGGGACAAAGCAACGTACAAGACCCTGCTTGCCCAGCTCATCAGCGATATGCAAGCTGATGCAATGGCCACGACAGGGCAGTCTGCAAAACCTGCGTTTCTCATGTATCAGACGGGCGCGGCGTACACCCGCGATATCGACAGCGCGGGTACGCCCGGCCTGCATGTCGGTATGGCCCAGCTGGAGACAGCCCTGGAGCGCACCGACGTGGCCATGGTCGGTCCGATCTACCCGTACACAGACAAAGGTGGACACCTCGACAGCAATGGCAGTCGCTGGTTCGGCCACATGATCGGCAAAGTCTGGGACCGCGTTGTCCGTCAGGGACGGCGCTGGCTTCCCCTGATGCCAACAAAGATCTCAGGCAGCGGCCGTGAAATTCTCATCGAGTTCCACGTCCCCGTTCCACCTCTGAAGTTTGATCTGCCGTACGTCGTCAATGCTGCTACCGACTATGCAGCAAAGGGATTCAAGGTCACCGACAGCTCTGGAACGCCTGGCATCTCTAGCGTGCAGATCGTGGGCGCGGCAACGATAAAGATCACATTGGCGCGTGACCTGGCTGCGGATGCCTTTGTTTGGTATGCAGACAAGACTGTCCATAACGGCAACGGCTGCTTGCGAGACAGCGACTCTACGGTCGCTCTCGATAACTACGTGTACGAGCCTGAGCGCGGCATGTATGCATCGGCCAATATTCCTGCACTGGTCGGCAAGCCTTACCCGCTGCAAAACTGGTGTGTGGCTTTCCATCGGCCGCTGGGCTGGTCCTTCAACGGATAAGAACAATGAGCAAACTCTTCAATACACCCATTCATAAAACCATTGCCGGCCATGACTTCGAGGTCAGCCAGGTTCCATTCGAGGTATTCACCGAAGCATTCGAGTTCGGCGACTGGCTGATCAGCATGCAGGGTGGCCAGTTCGATCTGGCCAGCCTCAAGGTGCTGCAAGGCGAATCGACCTTGCGCCTGGCGCTGGAGAAGCTGCTGGTAGCTTGCCTGGCACCTGTGCAGGATGGCCAAGCCAAGACCATGTCGGTGGCTGACGTGCGTGCGATGCCGATAGCCATGGTGCTCGAAGCGGTCTATGTGGTGCTGGAGGAAAACCTCAGTTTTTTTACCCAGCGCCTGCAGGCGATCAAGGTGATCCAGGCGAAGCTGATGTCGATTGGTTCGCCGTTGCTCAGCAGCTCATCGCCGCAGGCCACGACCGACAGCAGCTTCGGCGCTACAGCATCGACGAGCTGAAAGGCTATCTGCAGGCCATCGGCGACCAGGCCGAACGCCACGCACAACACCAGGCGGCCCACACGGCCGTCGCACTTGCAGGGGGCTCAATCTGAGCCCTTTTTTTATGGGCAAACTCTAAAGCGTTTTACTTATTGCTGATGGCCGTGGCGGGAGACCATGCGGCCCATGGCAAACAACCTCGAAATCGGACTGCGGGTCCAGGCTGCACTGGACGAAGCGCGCAAAGAAGTCCGCGCGTTCACTGCCGAAGTCCAAGAGCTGGGCGCAGCCGGCAAAAAAGCTTCGTCAGAAATGTCGACCGTGCCGGCGCCCGCGTCTGGCTCGGCTCCGTCGGCACCCAGCTCCGACCAGGCCGCTACAGCCAGGCAGGCGGCCACGGCCACTCAAGAGCAAGCCACAGCCACGGCCGCGCTGTCAGCAGCCCAGAAGGAACAGGCCGAAACCTCTGACCGTGCAACCAAGTCTGAGCAGGAGCTGACCAAGCAGCGCGAATCCCAGGGGCAGCAAAGCAGGAAGAACGAGGAGCAGCAACAGCGCCAGGCTAAAGGCTCCGACGAAGCCGCCAAGGCAACCGACCGTGAAAAGCTGGCCATTGACCGCCTGATTGCCAGCCTGGACCCAGCTGCCAGCGAGGCCTTCCGCTTGGCACAGGCTCAAAACGAGCTGAATACGGCACTGGCCCGTGGTCTCATTACCCAGGACCAGCACACGCGTCTCATGGGCCTAGCCCAGCAACGCTTTGCCGGCCTTGGTGTTTCTGCAGGGCAAACAGCAGCGGCAATGCGCATGCTGCCTGCGCAGATCACTGATATCACCACCAGCATTGCCAGCGGCATGCCCATCTGGCTTGTGGCCATCCAACAGGGCGGACAAATTAAAGACTCTTTTGGAGGTGTCGGGCCCGCTTTCAATGCCATCACCTCTGCAATCACACCTGCGAGGGCTGCCGTCGGTGGCCTGGCGCTGGGTGTGGGTGCCTTGGCCTTGCTGTTCCTTGAGGCCGAGAAAAAGGCCTATGCCTTCAATGTGGCGGTGCAGACCACCGGGAATGCGGCCGGCGCGACGCAGGGGCGCATCGAAGCACTGGCCGAGGCTGCCAACAAAGTCAGCGGCATCAGCAAGAGCGCAGCCGAGTCCGCGGCCGTCGCCATGGTGCAGTCCGGTCGCCTTGGCATCGACGTCATCGGCAACCTGACCAAGGCCATCAACGGTTATGCGGCCGCCACCGGCCAGTCCACCGATGCGGCGGCAAGCTCCCTGGCCAAGCTGTTTGCGGAGCCTGCCAAGGCCGCCAAGCAGCTGGATGATCAGTTCAACTTCCTCTCGGCAACGCAGCGCCGGCACATCGCCGACCTGGTAGAGCAAGGCCGGGTCGAGGAAGCCCAGCTCGAACTGAGCCGACAGGCCGCTGACCACTTCGGCCGCGTGGTGCCTGAGAACCTCGGCGTTCTCATGCGGGCACTGAATGCAGCGGCAGAGGTCGCGCGCAAGTTTTGGGGTGCAATTCTCAATATTGACAAGCAGAAGACGCTTGAAGAGCAGATCAAAGAGCAAGAGAGCCGTGTTACCCAAATGGCGGCTGATCTGCAACGCCGTGGGACGAACCTCGCCGGTAATCAACAAATGCCGCAACTGCTCAACAACGCTATAGGCGAACTGAGCACTCTTTATGCCCAACGGGATAAGCAAGAAAAAGAAGCCGACGATAAGGCAGCTGCAGCTCGCAAGGACCGCCGCAAAAAGGCCGTCCAGGAGGAATATGCGGCGGCCATGAAGGCCACTGAAACTGAAGAAAAGCGCCTGGCCGACAACAAGAAAAAATGGCAAGGATGGCGCGATGCTGGGGATATCACTCAGGCTGAACTGGACGAACTGGTCAAGCAGGCCGACGAGAAAGCCAAGAAAAATCCGCGCACTCCCAAGGGCAACACCCCAGAGCAAGAGGCCATCCAACAGATCCGCTCGAATTTGCGCGCTCTGCAAGCATCAATCAAGAGCAGCGATGCCTTCCTGGTCAACCAGTTGGAAGAAGGCCGTGTCAGCATCGATGAGGCCTACAAGAAGCGCTTGGCCGGCATTAATCAGGATATTGACGCGCAGCGTGAGGCCTTGGAGCGCGAGCTTAATGCCAAGGGCACAACCAGGGCTCGTGCCGTCGAACTGCGTGCATCGCTCAAGGTGCTGGATCAGTCCAAGGAAGATGCGACGCGTGAGCTGGGTAAATGGCGGCGTGCTGAAGAGCTGAAGCTGGCCAACATCGTGGTGCGGCTGCGCGTGGATACAGCAGCCCTGACCGGCCAGTTTGACAGGGAAGCCATCCGTAGGCAGCTGGAGCTGCAATATGCGGAGGACCTGCGTGCTGCTGGTCGCCAGGCAGATCCGGCCGAGGCCGAGGCATCCCGCCAGCGCATTCAGTTGCTGATCGATGCCGGCGCGGCTCAGGCCGAGTTCAACAATAAGCTGGCAGAGGCACAGCGCCTTCAGAGCCAGCTCGGCATCATCGAGCAGGCCGTACAGACCCAGGCCACCCAGGGAACGATCAGCCAGATCGAGGCCGAGGCACGCATCAGACAGGCCCGCGCGGCCCAGGTGCCGGTGCTGCAATCCATCGTCCAGGAGCTGGAGCGCGTGCGCGACAGCCTGCCGCCAGAGGCCCAGGTCGCCATAGACAACATGAGCACCAGCATCGGCCAGCTCAAAAATGAAGTGGCCGGCGCTACGCCTGTAGTCGTGAACCTTGGAACGCGCCTGCGCAATACAGTCATCGACGGAGTGGCAGATGCGGCGGCCAATGCAGTGACCAACTTCAAGAGCCTGAGTGAGGTCGCCAGCGCGACCTTGCGCCAGATTGCTGGTGACATCGTGCGCAGTGATATCAAGCGGCTGCTCACCAATATGTTTACGCCTGATGTGAGCGGCGGCGGAACCATCATCGGCGGCATTTTTGGGAGCATCGGCAAGGTTTTCGGGTTTGCCGAAGGCGGATCTCCCTCGACGGGCGGCGGCCGCATCGTGGGCCCGGGCACAGGTACCAGCGACAGCATCGCCGCATTGGTCGACGGGAAACGGCCCATTGCCGTGAGCAATAACGAGTTCATCCAGCCCGAAAAGGCCGTCAACCACTATGGCCTGCCGTTCATGGAAGCAGTGCGCACCCTGCGCTTGCCAAAGCCTCGCTTCGCCTTGGGCGGCCTGGTGTCAGCCAGCCAGCGCGTGAGCTTTGCCACGGGGGGCTCTGTGTCGTCTGCCGGTGGCGCCATGCCAGGCCAGACTCAGCCTGTGGAGGTCCGCTTCAACAACCAGGGCACTCCCAAACAGCAAGTCGGACAGCCGATAACCAAACAGGAATTGGGCCGCCTGGTCGTCGAAATCATGATCGCAGATGCAAGCAATGGCGGGAAAGCCTCAAGCGCAATCAACGCGGCAGGGAGGCGCAACTGATGGCATACACCCGATTCCCCGATTACGCCCAGCTCGTTTTCGAGACTGATTACACCCTGCGCCCCATGGGTGGTGTGGAGCGCACAGAGATGGAGGACGGCTTTATCGAGCAGGCTCCTGTGCAGTCTCTGGCCCGCTATGAGGTGCCGCTGACCTACCGCCTGGATAGCCTGGCGCACAAGCAGCAGTTCGAGGTCTGGCGCAAGACCGAACTGGCCCTGGGCGCCAGGTTCTTCGCCTGGCCAGATGTTGAAGACCCCAGCGGCGCCACACTGCGCCGGGCACGGATCGTGGGTGGTGCGGTCGATTACAAGGCGATCACCGACCGCCTGGATGAGTTCATGGTCTCTTTCACCCTGGAGTACTGGGCATGAGCACGCGCAAGTCTTCCCGATACCGCCGTGCTGCCCAGCAACTGGCCCCAGCCGAGCGACCCCTGGTGCTGCTGGAGCTGGCCCATGCGCTGCTGCCCGAGCCCATGCGATTCGTCAATGACAACCAGGACGTGGTCTCTCGCACTCATCTATACGTGGCCACGACTTTCGAGTTCACCTGGCCAGACGATCAGGAAGGCCGCACGCCGGCAGCGGCACTGAGCATCGGCAACGTATCTGGCGGTGTGGGCGTCTTCTTCGAGCGCACCCATGGCGGCCGTGGTGCCGTCATCACGGCTCTGCAGATCATGCGCAGCGCCCCCGATTTCATCGAAGACGAGCTGACGCTGGATCTGCGCAACGTCGAAGTCACCACCAAGGCCGTGACTGGACAGCTCGGCTATGACGACATCCTTAACAAAGCGGCCGTGGCGTACACCTACCGGCCAGAAACCGCTCCGGGGCTTTTCTGATGCACTGGTCTGACTCTTATATAGACATCCCGCACGACGTGCTGGACTGCGCGCAACTGGTCGAACGTGCTTTGCATGAGCAGTTCGGCCGCATAGACATCCACTTCCCGAGGCGCCAGGCAGACGACCTGGCCCACCGCTCGGCCTTGATCACGGCCAACCAGGCTGATTTCGCCAAGCGGATCGAGGAGCCCGTCGATGGATGTGGCGTGCTGATGCTGGCACGCGGCCGCCAGGCCCACATCGGGCTGTATTGCTTGATTCAGGGCGTGCCCTATGTGCTGCACAGCGATGCGCTGTTCGGGTCGAGCATGCGCCAGCCCCTGGCACGCTTGCCTCGGTGCTACCGTGTGGAGGGTTTTTACCAATGGCTCTGATGCCCACACTCTCAGTCATCTGGTGTCCAAACCCGTTGCGCCCAGCCAGTGACCGGAAGGTACTGTCCATTGCCCTGGCCGGTACCGAAACTCTGCAGGGCATCATCCAGCGTCTGGGCCTGGCTGAAACACCCCTAGCCGTCATGTTCAATGGTCTGCCCGTGGCGGCCGAGGATTGGGCCGCGACGCCCGTGACCGTATCTGACCTGATCGTCATCCACCAGGTAGCCAAGGGTATCGTCGAGGGCAGCACAATCGCAGCCAAGCTGGTTATGTATGGCGAGATTGGCTGGACTGCTGCCTTCGCTCTGGGAACTGTGGCCGCGTTTGCTGCCAATGCCGTGATCGCCTTCGCCATTTCCGCCTTGGCCGGCAGCTTGTCCGCCCGGAGCGCTGCCTCTGCCCAGGGTGATGATGCGCCCACGGCGTACAGCATTGAGGGCGGCTCCAACTCGGCCCGCAACTATGAGCCGCTGCAACTGGTACTGGGCGAACACCGTGTATTCCCAGACTACGCTGGCCGTCCGTTTGGCGAATTCGTCCCGGACCCTAGCACGGCCACCGAGGTGATCAACAACACCCCGGTCTATGAAACCCGTACCCATCCGCAATTCGGCTTCGAGGGCACAGCAGTCATTGCACCATGGGTGCTCATTCGCACAGATGTCTGGGAAAGCGGAACGATTGAGTACTACGGAGACCAAGCCAGCCGCACCTATACCAGCAGCAGCGGCGGAACGGTCACCCAGCCGCATACCTTTGTAATTAGTCACCAAGGGCTGTTCGACTCGGTGACGACCTATGAGGACTACCTGGTGCAGATCACCCCACCAGAAAGTGGTGGAGGAGACTGATATGGCTTGGAATCCTTTGGGCACGCCGATGCCAGTCCTGGTGCGCTATGGCTACACCATCATCTACAACACGGAGCGCGTCACGAGTGTCTTCAATTATGGGTTTGGCGACCTGACCATCAGCGACGAACGCATCGGTGCCAACGCTGTCAGCCAGTACAACGCCATTGAGCTGCACAGCAGTGCAACTCCGCCTGGCCAGGCCGACCGCACAGTGCTGCGTGGTTACGCAAGCGCTGGCTGGCCGACGGATATCTACCCTGGCAACGTGCAGACCGTCGATGGCGGCGCCTTGGAACAGCGGGCAAATGTCGAGAATGACGGCTGGATAGAACGCCGAGGCTCTGTCGCCGGCAGATTCATACAGATGGATATTTCGGGTCGTCTGCTGCGGCAAGCAAGCGGCGGCTTCGAGAATCTGACCTGCCAGGTGGTGGCTGAGTATCAACTGCCAGGATCGAACGCCTGGCAACCGATGCCGTTTTCTCCCATGACTCTCAGCAATGGCAGCACCCGGCCGTTGCGTGAGACGTTTTCGGCCATGCTCCCTCAGGCTGTGGCCAAGTTCCGCGTGCGGCGTGTCACCCCTGAGTACACCGATGCCAGCAATGTGGCCGAGATCGAATGGACACGCCTCAAGATCTTCCGCGATACCGATGCTCTGTACCCAGCGCAGTTGCGTCGGGGGATGATGGTCAAGGCGACAGGCCAGCTCAATGGCCGAATCGACCGCTACTCGGCCCTGCTGCGCCATAAATGCTGGGTCTGGAATTCGTCGGCTCCATGGGACGGCTCCATGCCGGCAGTAGGTGCCGGTGCCTGGCAGTGGACATACAGCACGAATCCTGCCTGGCTGTTCCTCTATTTCTCGCGCGGCGGGTTCCTCAACCCCACCGCTGCACCGGCCCACCTGGGCCAGGCAGGCTGGCTGGATGAACCATCAGCCAGCAATGGCGAGCGGCTTTTCGGTGCCGGCCTGCCTAATGCCCGCATCGACTACGGCACGTTGGTTGCCTGGGGGCAGTACTGCGCCGCAGCCCAACTGACCTGCCGCATGCTGCTGAGCGGCGCGCGCAGCGCTGGCACTGTGCTCGATGACATCGCTGCAGCCGGCCGAGCCAGGAAAACCTGGGCGCCCGGCAAGCTGTCGGTTTGGTGGGAAAGAGATGGCCAGCCCTGGGTGGCGGCCTTCGGTGCGAGCAACATCATCGCGGGCACGTTCAAGATCGCCTACATCACGGACGACACGGTCGACGAGTTCGGGCTCTCATACAGCCAGGCCGATAACGACTATGAGGCAGACACGGTCTATGCCAAGGTTCCAGGCGTCACGCTGCCCGTCAATCAGCAGGTCAGCCAGGCTACGTACAGCATGCCAAAGGCCCAGGCCCAGCGCCTGGTCAACCTGCTGGCAGCCTCGAAGTACTACCACCGCCGCACGATCACCTGGGAGAGTTCCATCATGGGGCTGACCGTGGCGACGGGCGACATCATCCAGCTCGGCCACGATCTGACCCGCTGGGCCTTCAGCGGTCGCCTGATCGGCTTGGGCTTGACGGGCACCCGCGTAGCTTGGGTGGATTTGTCGGCTGAGGTGGAGCTGCCAGACGGCAATGACTTCTATTTGATGGTCACACCGCCAGGTGGCGACCCTTTCAGCGTGCGGTGCGCCAAGCCTGTAGGCCGTACGCGCCGGCTGGCCCTGGTGGGCAACTGGCTCGCCTCGGCCGCGCCAGGCTGGCTGGATGCAGGCACACCGAACCCGCAGGCGTCCGTAGAGTGGGAGGACACGGCACCCGAAGACTGGACGTTCCTGGGCGGCCCACAGCAGACGCCCGGTAAGCGCGTGCGCGTGATCAGCATGGAGCCAAGCAGCTCCAGGCGCGTGCGTATGACGGTCAGAGACGAGTATGAGCAGTACTACCCACTGGAGTGGGGCTTGGGTGTTGTGCCCGAGGTGCCCAGCGGTGAGCGTCGTGTGGCCAGGGCCTTCAATCTGTCGGCCGCACCGCTGCCCGATGGCGGGACACGCCTGGCCTGGGAGCTGGAAGCCGCTCATGGCGCCGATGTGCGAGTCTCGGTGAATGGCGGGCCCAGCCAGCAAGTACCAGTGGCTGGCCACATCACAGTCCTCGGCCGCGAGCTGCTCCTGCCACCGTATCCAGCCGGCACGCGCCTGGCTGTTTCTCTGCTGCCGGTGACGGCCGGGGCGCCGGTAGGCGTTGAAGGCGACCAAATGGAGATCAGCCTATGACCTAAACGAAAAAAAGACGGGCGACCTAGTCAGGTGCTACGAACACCTGGCCAAGCCCCAAACCGCAGAACACGCCTGCAAGTCTGGCAAGACCCGCCACCCTGTACAGAGTGCGGTGAAGCCTATCAGAGTTTCGCCACAGAAAAGAGACTTGCAATGCAGGAAATACGATGCGGCTCATGCCGTCGTAAGTTGGGCGAGGGGGAGTACTCCCGCCTATCCATCAAGTGCCCCAGGTGTGGGGCCTTCAATCAGCTGAGCGCCACGAGCGCCCCAACCGAGCCCCATCGAGGGCCATCAGCTGAGATAAATGACAAATCCCATCATCCCCTGGATCGGCGGCAAGCGCCGCCTGGTCGATCTCCTGCTCAAGAGGTTCCCGCCGCATAGCTGCTATGTCGAGGTGTTCGCCGGCGGGGCGGCTGTGTTCTTCGCACGCCACCCGGCCGACGTCGAAGTGCTGAACGACGTCAACGGCGACCTGGTCAATCTATATAGAGTGGTCACCCATCACCTGGAGGAGTTCGTCCGCCAGTTCAAATGGGCTTTGACCAGCCGCCAAGTCTTCAAATGGCTACAGGAGACACGGCCCGAGACCCTGACGGACGTGCAGCGAGCCGCGCGCTTCTTCTACTTGCAGCAGCAGAGCTTCGGCGGGAAAGTCTCCGGGCAGACTTTCGGCACAGCGACGACGGCACCGGCTATCAACCTCCTGCGGATCGAGGAGAACCTCTCGGCCGCGCACCTGCGGCTGGCGGCGGGCACTTATATTGAGCAGCTCGACTGGTCGGCCTGCATCGACCGCTACGACCGAGCTCACACGCTCTTCTACATGGACCCGCCGTATTGGGAGACAGAGGGTTATGGCGTGCCGTTCCCTTGGGAGCAGTACGAGCTGATGGCCGCCAAGCTGCGGACGATCAAGGGTAAGGCTGTTATCAGCATCAACGACCACCCAGCGATCAGGGAGTGCTTCAAGGACTTTGAGATGGAGGCGCTCAAGCTGGACTACACGGTCGGAGGCGGTGCAAACCGCGTCGAGCGGGGTGAGCTGGTGATCTACAGCTGGAACCGGGAGGACGAGCCGGCTGGGCTGTTCTAGGCGCTCCGCCCCCAAGCCTGCAGAAACAACGAAGCCGGCAGACGCCGGCTTTTCTTTCGTGGCAGGTCATTTTGTAATTCTCTTTCGTCGTGCGAAAGTTCAGGCC
Source organism: Comamonas thiooxydans (assembly GCF_002157685.2). Classification (NCBI taxonomy): domain Bacteria; kingdom Pseudomonadati; phylum Pseudomonadota; class Betaproteobacteria; order Burkholderiales; family Comamonadaceae; genus Comamonas; species Comamonas thiooxydans. The sequence goes on along the minus strand of NZ_AP026738.1, from coordinate 2,170,438 downwards.
TTTGCATTTATCGCACCGTGAAGCTGGCATTTATCGCGCGCGGCTTCAATATTGATGAGAAAACACAAGGCGATGACAAACCATTGGTATGCCGACATTGGCTTGTCATCCATTTTTCCCACGACTGAAGGGTTCATGGTTGTATCCTTTATAAGTTGCTACGTCAGGCGTAGCTCGGCCTTGGCCTGCTCATCGCTAAAGCAGTCCATCTCGGTTTTGATGAAGCGGATTTGGGTGGTGATCAGACGCGGGATGGATACCGGCTGATTACCGTTGATGCAGGGGTACGCTTGAGAGGGTTGGGCCAGAGCAGCCCATGCCTTTCGCGTTGGCAGTTAGGCCATAAGCCTTTCAATAATCCGTCGAGCGCGATTCGCTCCCACGTCGACATGGATATCAATCATGGACTTGGGGCCGAAGCGAACCATGTTCTGATACTGCGCTTCAATCACGACCTTGTCCTCGTCAAAAGTGAGTTCAGTTTGCTCCAGTACCTTGCGTTTGACCTCCTCCACGTCCTTGGTCGGATTGGTCGCCATGGTCCAAAAGTAGTGACAGGTCGTCTCGCTCTCTGGCGTGACCCCGTGAAAGCCACGCATGTGAAACCCGCCTCTTTGCGGATCATCCATTGCGTCGGTTCCCTGATCGACAGCACCTGTCCAGATCAGCAGATGGGATACGCGAAATTCGATCTCTTGCCAACGGTCCACATTCCCTCTGAAAGGGAAAGCTGCGGAGTAAGTCGGAGGCGGTACCGAGTCGGGCATATACCGCACCACTCTTACAAAGTCTCCTTCGCTTTCGACCTTCATTTCTGCATTCATATGCAGCTTGGCATTGCCCCCGATGGTGTGCAGATGCACATAACCGAGGTGACTGAGATCCAACAGGTTGTCGTGAATGAGCTGGTACGGTGCGTTGTAGTGGTAAACATCACCTCCATAGACATACTCTGGCGAGCTGTGGACCGGATACGACGGTGCGTCGCACAGGGGCTCAGGATTCTCTGCCTTTCCGAACCAGATCCAAACGAGGCCGTCCCGCTCTTGCACGTGATAGGCCGAAACTTTGGCTTTGGAGGGAATTTTGTCTTGGCCGGGGATCTCTATGCACTTCCCCTCAGGGTTGTAGAGCAGACCGTGGTAGCCGCAGCGCAATCCGCAACTCTCCACCGTTCCAGAGGACAGAGGCAAGGCACGATGGCAGCAACGGTCTTCCAGTGCCGCCACCGTGCCGTCGCCCAGGCGAAAAAGCACCACAGCTTCTCCCAGCAACTTACGCCCGACCGGCTTGTCTGCCAGTTCTGATGCATGTGCTGCGACATACCACTGATTGAGAGGAAATTTGCTCCTTTCCGGCGCAGAGCTCTCTCGAACGGGATGAATCGAAATGGTAGTCATCGTGGTCTCCTTGGAAAATCGTTGTGGGGAAGCTGAAATCAAAGATCGAGCACCAGCAGCTTGCTGTGCGCTCGGGAGCAGCAAGGCGTGAAGCACTTGTTCGTGGCCTTCTCTGCATCCGTCAGATACTGGTCGCGGTGATCGGGAATGCCATCGAGTACCTGAGTCACGCAGGTTCCGCATATGCCTTGCTCACAAGACACGGGGATATCCAGGCCAGCTTGATCAAGCACTTCGAATACCGATGCACCGACAGGTATCTCGTATCGGCGTCCTGTGCTGGCGATCTGCACTTCGAACAGCTGATCGCCTTCCTGCGGCGATGAGTCAGCGGCAAAGAACTCCTTGTGAACATTGCCTGATGGCCAATCACGCTCCGAGGCAGTAGCAAGCACACAGTCCATAAAGCCACCTGGGCCACACACGTAGATGTGAGTGTCGGGATCTGGTCTTTTTAATAGTTCTGCAAGATGGACGTCGGCATTGCCATCCAGGTGCAAATGCACCGACTGCGCCAAGAATTCCGATCTCAGCAGTTCACCAAAGGCCGCGCGGGCCTGAGATCGACAGAAGTAGTGAAGCTCAAAGTCATGTTGCCGCAGGGCGAGTGCTTGCGCCATGCAGATCAGCGGCGTAATCCCGATACCTCCAGCTAGAAGCAGATGCTTTCTCGCTGCAGGTGCCAGTTCAAACAGATTTCTGGGTTCGCTGGCATGAACCCTAGATCCAACCGTGAGCTGCTCATGCACGGAAATCGAGCCACCGCGTGACTCTTTCTCGCGCTGAACTGCGATCGTGTACTTGGCTGAAGATCGGGATTCGCTTGGATGGCACAAGGAATATTGCCGGACTAGACCATTCGGCAAATGAACATCAATGTGGGCTCCAGGTTCAAATGCAGGAAGAACCATTCCTTGCGCAGAGATGAAGTCAAGGCTGATGATGTCCTCAGCCTCCTGCACTCTTCGTTGAACAACAAGCTCTAGCATGAGGGACTCTCTATTGAAAAAGCCAACGCCTCTCCCTGACACAGAGCGTCATGGACTTTGGCTGTAATTGGGTTGCCTGTTCCAAGTTGCCGCTACCGGGCAGCTGGACTCGCGGAGCAAGGCTTAGCGTTTGATCGATTGATGGCTCATGTTCATGATCCTGTTCACAGTTGACTGATTGGTTTCGCAAATTTAGTTGAGATATCAACCAATAAAACGCAGCTATAGTGCAATCAGAGATACGTCAGTGTATGAAAATCGGTTGAGATATCAACCAATATTTACCCTAAGTTGGGCCTACAGTGCATGAAGAAAAAAAAGAAACTTGACCTTGAGCGCTACGCGCCAGCCTTGCTGGCTTTCATCGCGAACAAGCTGTCTTCCGGGGCATCGCAGGTCTATCGAGAGAACTTCGATGTGGGCATCGTCGAGTGGCGTGTCTTGTCCATGCTGGCGGTGGAAAACCATATTCCTGCGCAGCGGATTTGCCAGGTAGTCGGATTGGACAAGAGTGCGGTGAGCAAATCTGTTCAAGTGCTGCAAAACGCAGGCTATGTGCAGGCGCAAGTCGATGCGGTAGATGCGAGGCGATACACCCTCAGTCTCACCGCAGAGGGCCAACATTTGCATGATCAGATCTTCGATGTGGCAAAAGAAAGAGAGCGTCGTCTTCTGCAAACACTGACTCCCGAAGAAGTGGAGTTGCTGATCGATATGCTCAACCGCCTCCACAAGCAGGTTGATCACGTCAATGCGTACAGACCCTAGGGATACAAAGCCACGCCGCTTCGCGGCGCGGCTGAATTCAGATGCTATAGCTGTCTGCTCTGGGTAATCATCACCCTGTCGCTGAGCACAGAAGCGGTAGTTCGATTCAGTACGCGCCTAGTTGCACCGTCGAGTGACTGGCTCCAAAGATAAAGCAGCCGTTGTAGGTGCTGCCGAGCCTCCGCAGAATTTCGGATGCTGCAAATAGTGCGGGATGAGAGCATCAAGCTTAAAGCTCGTCAGCCGTGTGACTGGTTCCCCGGGGCACGCAAGCCTTCTGCAGCATGCAATGGCAGGTGAAAAATCTCGTGGAGGCGATTGACGTGTTTCGATAAGCGGTCATCCCAACTATCAATCCTGAAACCTGCTTCATTTGCAACACTACTGCCGCCTAAGCGGTAGTCAGTGTGTTGCATCGACTGGTTGAATCCGCCACCGCTTGGGGCTGTCGCTGTTCAACACAAAGCAGTCGTTCCGAAGTGAAATCGCCGGCAAGCGTATGACATGATTCAGCGCCACCCTCGCCGCAGGCATACCCTGCCCCACCCGCAGCGTCTCGCAAGCGGTGCGCTTTCTTGTTTGCCGCTGTCCATCAACATCCCTCCGCCATGAGCACCGCCATCCCCCTTCAGCCCCGCCCTTTCATGACCGTGGATGTCTTCACGATCGTGCCCTACCGCGGTAACCCCGTAACTGTAGTGCTTGATGGGCGCGGCCTTGACGATGCACAGATGCAAAACTTTGCGCGCTGGACCAACCTGTCCGAGACCACCTTTGTCCTACCCCCGACGGACACGGGCCGTGCCCAGGGAGCCGACTATCGGGTTCGCATCTTCACCCCGGCCGCCGAAATGCCGTTTGCCGGCTACCCGACACTGGGCACCTGCCACGCTTGGCTCGCCCAGGGCGGGGTCCCCAACCATCCAGAGCGCATCGTGCAAGAGTGCGCCAAGGGTCTGATCCCCATCCAGCGCTCGATCCACGGCCTGGCCTTCGCCACTCCGCCCCACCAGGCCCTGCCCCTGCCTGACCACTTGCACCTGATCTACGAGGCTCTGGGCATAGACGCAGCCCAGGTACAGGATGCCGCCTACCTGGACAATGGAGCACGGTGGCTATGCCTGTTGCTGGACAACACGGACAGCGTTCTCGGCCTGGAGCCCGACTTGGCACGCATCAAGGCCATGGGCCACAAGGTGGGAGTGGCGGCTCTGTATCAGGCCGCCAATGCGATGCCACTGATCGGCGGCGCCTGCCAGGAGACACAGGCACAGTTGGAAGTGCGCGCCTTTTCCACCACCGGTGTGGAAGACCCGGTTACCGGCAGTCTGAATGGCAGCCTGGCTCAGTGGCTAATCGCCCAGAAGCATATGCAGGCGCCCTACGTGGCAAGCCAAGGGATCCGCGTGGGCCGCAACGGCCGAGTGTCCGTGCAGAAGGATGCACAGCAACAACTGTGGATTGGAGGCCACACAGTCACCTGCATGCAAGGCACGGTCCAACTGTAAGAGCGCCCCCGATCCATGAGGCGTGCGCCAATGATCAATGCAGCCAACTTCAGCAGCGCCTCGTGGACACCAGTAGCGACTTGTACAAGTTGGCTGGCAACTTGACCAAGCTTGAGATCACCTTGAAGTGAGATGCAGTGTACAAGGTGGCATTACAGACGCCGAACCGGTGTCTGAACGGCTGGGCCGATTGAGTCTGTCGCTGTTCGATCGAGAAGACCGCAATAGCCTTGGTAGCTGGGCCTGAAGTAGGCTCAGCTCGAAAGCACCGCACGAATCAATGCCTCTACGTGGATTTCGACGGTATCGAGGCAGGGAACAGGGCTGTTGCGGTCACTAAGGATCAGCGGCAGTTCAGTGCAGGCGAGTGCTACATGGTCGATACCTTCACGTTGCTGCAAATCCTGAATGATGGCAACGAACTCCTGGCGAGTGTTCTCTTTGACAAGGCCGTGCTCCAGTTCGGCCTCGATCTTGGCCTGGATTTGCGCAATCTGATGCTCACTGGGCACGATAACTTGTATGCCCCGATCTTCAAAAGGTGTCTTGAAGAATGTATTTGTCATGGTGAACACGGTACCCAGCAAACCGACTCTTCGTGCGCCTCGCTCCTTTGCCGCGTTGCAGGTGGCATCAATGGCACTCACTATGGGAACCGGCGACAGCGGGAGTATGCGGTCCAGAACGATGTTGGGCGTATTGCCAGTCAACCCCACCATGTCCGCACCACCGGCGGCCAGGCTGTGAATTGCGCCGAGCACATAGTCGGCAAGCTGCGCGAACTCGCGCTCACGACAAAGGCTGAACACCTTGAAAGCGTTGAGGCTTTCGATGGACAGGCGAGGCAGATTCTCCTTGCCAGTCTGTGCCTGAACGCCGTGAATGATCTTTCGGTAATAGGCCACGGTGGACTCCGGGCCGATGCCACCAATGAGGCCGAGTTTCCTCATTTCGCCGTTCCTTGAGGTAATTCCGGGTGGTTGTCCATGGCGACATTCAGCGAGGCGGCTGAATTGCCTGCTGAAACGGTGTCAACATGGGTTTCGATGAAGCGCTTTAGCAGCATCAACGGCGTTGGTGTCGGACTAACGCCTTGCAGCATGGCCGCTGGATCCAGACCTTCCGCGCGCAGCACTTGCGCTCTTGCATTGATGCAGGCTGCCATGATTTCAGATGTGAACTCTGGATGAAACTGCACGGACACTGCGGTAGGGCTGTATCGGACTACCTGATGGGGATCGTGAGTTGAGCGAGCCAGTGCCCTGGCTCCATTGGGCAGGCGCAGGATGGTCTGAAGATGTGTGAGGTGGGCCTGGAAGCGAGGTGGGCATCCGGCAAGCCAGGCGTCCGGCTCTGCAACCGCCAGTTGTTCGATCTCCAGACTCCCCATCTCTCTGCCGTCAGGGTGGTAATCCACTGCTCCTCCCAGTGCATGAGCCATAAGCTGATGCCCATAGCAAACGCCCATGAGAGGCATCCCCTGTGTCACAGCCTGCCGTATCCATATGGCGGTCGCTTCACTCCAGGGATGCTGATCGGTCACCATGGACCACGAGCCCGTGATGATCGCCGCACGATGCTGTCCGGGCTCGGGCATAGGCTCTCCTTCATACACCTTCACAATGTCCATGGTTTCGGGCCTGCAGCCGACGGCTGCCAGAAACCACTGGGGAAGATCGCCTGCGATGACTCGGATGTCCTCGGGCGGCGTGCCCGCCTGGATCAGCAGCAAAGATGGAGAGTCCACGAGAAATGTAGGAAGGTGGCAAGACCTCACACTTTAGTGAAACAAATCCATCATGAATACTGAATTCCAATGATGAGCAAATCTTTAAATGAGAAAGATCGATCTGGAATCGCTGGCGTTCTTCAGGTCTGTTGTCGATACCGGTAGTGTCACCCAGGCTGCCAGGCAGATGAACCGCGTGCAGTCCAATGTCACCACGCGCATCCGCAATCTGGAGGAGCGTCTGGGCGTGCAACTCTTTTTGCGGCATGGCAACCGGCTCAAGCTCTCGGCCGAAGGCGAGGTACTGCGCGGCTACGCCGAACGGATATTGCGACTGTCGTCAGAGGCCGAGTCCGCAATGCTGCTTCGAGCGCCGCAGGGTACGCTACGACTGGGCACACTGGAGAGCGCGGCAGCGGCGCGACTGCCTCCGTTTCTATCCAGATTTCATGAGCGCTACCCGGATGTGTTCATCGAACTGGTTACCGGATCCACATCACGGTTGCTGGACATGGTTCAGCGTTATGAAGTGGATGCAGCGCTGATTTCTGAGCCCTTTACGACACCGGGACTGGCGACCCAGAAAGCATTCGATGAGGAACTGGTGCTCATCGCCGCACGCTCGGCTACCGGTGTGCTGGATTTGGAACAGTTGTCACGCTGCACAGTGATTGCATTCCCAGCAGGCTGTTCGTACCGTCGAATCCTGGAGGAATGGTTTGCCAGTATCGGAACTGCCCCTCACCGCATTCTGGAGATGGCGTCCTACCACGCCATCGTGGCCTGCATTGCAGCCGGTACGGGCGTTGGCATCATGCCGCGCTCCATCTTGAGGGCCGTACATGCTGAACCACAGTTGCAAGTGCTTCCCCTGCCCAGACACTATGCAGAAGTGACCACGCATCTGGTCTGGTTGCCACAGCAGGAGTCAGCCTCCATGGAGGCGTTGAGGCAAATGCTGGCCGCCGACCACCTAAAGAGTGGACCTTAAGCTCCTTGAGCTTAAGCAGCCGCTTCTGGTCGTTTCCGACCAGACTCCATGCCGCAGCCGCAGCTGCCTGCTCCGAGACACTCTCGCCTGCCCGACGGGCCGCCGATCAAAATCGGCCACAAGCGCATCTACCCAACTTCTTGCAGCACCTGAAGTCCCACAACAACGACTAGCCCAGCTCATCAAAGTTCCGCATGAATAACTGATGCAGGCCAACCACGTCAACTCCTTCGACAATCCCAGTTGAAATCGATGCCAACGCCACACGCGCGATGATTGCGGTCGATGAATGGGAAATGCCTTTGGTTGAAGGATGCTGGACTTACCCAGTCAATACTAGGCGATCGGAACCTCCTGGAGTGGCTGGGCGACAAGACCGTGCAGCGTCTAAAGGAAGATCCTTGGAGTGCCAGGCAGGAAATAGCGGCATTCGCACAAAATGAGGTTCTTGCTGCTAATCACGGCGCCAGCCAAGGCCTCCAGAAGTGTCATCCCCGCCTGCCCACAGCGGCATGCTGCCTGGACCTTGATACGCTCCACGCCCCCATTCATAGCGCATATCACTGCTTCCCATCGTCTGCTGGGCACCTTGCGCTGGCATGTGTCCGGCATCACGCCCCGGCATCATCGAGCAACCCGCCAGCGTACTGGCGACTGCCGCAATTAAAAGTAGCGCTTTCATGACAACTCCTTGAGAAGAAGGAGTCTTCAAGGCTATTCCTGAGGCGTGTGCCCGCTGTAAGTTCTTGTTGAACGGCTACTTTGCTTACCTAATTCATACAACAGTCAGTATTGATGCGCTCTGTTTTTTGAAGCTTTGAAGCCATAAAACCTGGCTGTCTACCTGATGACGAGGCTGATCGGCTCTTTCTGGCAGGCTGATGAGCCCTTTGTTCCAGTGAAGGCACTGCGCGACGAATTCGTGTGCCCAGGCACGTATGCCGAGCGGCTGGACGAAAGGACCGTGCAGTGCCTCGAAGCAAAACCTTGACCCTGCTATTCACCTACATGTTCTGAGCCCCATAGAAGGCACCATCACCTCCGGTCCAAGGACGTCCATTGTCGTCATGCATCCAGCGATCCCGGTCGCCGCTCGTATTCATGCCGCCCATCGTCTGGCTGGAACTCTCGGCAGGCATAGACCCGGAACTACGTCCCGGCATCATTGAGCATCCTGCCAGCAGGCTGGCAAGTGCCGCGATTAAAAGTAGCGCTTTCATAGCAACTCCTTAAGAACGTGGAGCATTGCAGGCTAGTCTTGCCGCGCGCACCGCATGTAAGTTCTTGTTGAACTTCCTGTTTGCCTACCCAATTCGTGCACCGTCCCGGTTCAAGCGGGCTTTTTTGTTTCTGGAGCGCAATGTTCAAGAGCATGATCATTTACCGCAGTGCCGTAGGTCGGCATGTCGAGTTAAAGGCGCCAGGAAACGCTTCTACCGACATAGCCTTCCAATGACTCTGGGTCACCTTGCCGTATGCACCGATAGCTATCAAGTTCGAGCCAAGCTTTGCCAGGTCACTCACCGTAATTTTCCGGGGCCAGAATTCGGGCAAACTGTTATTTGTAACAACCAACCGCACTTTAGCGACCATTAACCGGCAATGGCTCACTCCCCTGAAAAAACACGCGGACCACCTTTGTGGGGCCCTAAGTCTTCATCGCCTCTTGCCAATGAAACTCAGCATTTCGAACGCTGGCGCAAGCGCACATGGCAGTTGCACGCTTCGGTCCTATTGAGCCATCTATATGCCTTCATGCTATTCCTCGGCCACTGCTGGGCAGGCTACGTGCCGTTGCATGCAGTGCTGCTGTATGGGCTCTGGATAGGTGCAGGGATGGCCTTCATCACCTGGGCCTACGCCAGTGGTTGGAGCCAGACACGGAGTGACCCTGGCTTGTTCTTCTGGCACCAACTGGTCTCGGTTACAGGGGTGCTGGGCTTGCTTGTCGCAGCTCCTCCGGTTGCGTTCCAGGCACTGGTTATGCTTCTGGTCTTCAGTACCGACGGCTTTCTTGCGCCGCGGCGGACCAGTTTCTGGATGACCTGGAGTTGCACGCTCATTGCAGTTGCGCTGGCTGTCTACTGGGTAGGGCCACAGATGCGCATGACCACCGACACCCTCATCGGACAGTCCCTCACTGTCGGTGTCATGCTCGGAGCAGTCGTCCGATGCAGCGTGCTGGTCACCTACTTTCGCGGCATGCAATATCGACTCAGTGCGAGTAATGAAAAACTGGCCATCGCGCTGAAGCAGATTGAAAACTTGGTGCGCAACGATGACTTGACGGGACTGGCAAACCGCCGAGGGGTCATGGATCGACTGCAACAATGTATTCATGCGGCTCAACGCAGAGACGCCCCGTTTTGCATCGCATTGCTTGACATTGACTTCTTCAAACAGGTCAATGACCGTTACGGTCATGAAGGAGGAGATCAAGTGCTTCGAGCCTTTGGACAACTTCTGTCTTCGCAGATTCGTGCAACCGATTGCGCTGGTCGTTACGGCGGAGAAGAATTTCTTCTGGTGCTCTGTGATACCCAACTGACCCAGGCAGGAGTGCTGCTCGAAAGAATTCGCGAAAGCACAGAAGCACTCCCGTGGACACAGTTAGTGCACAAAGATCTGCAAGTGACGTGTACGTTGGGTGTGACTCAGTATCGACAGGGAGAAACCGCAGAAGCCCTCATCTCGCGCGCTGATGCTGCTATGTATCGAGGCAAGGCCGCTGGACGCAATCGCGTAGTTCTCGCCTAGTTCAAATCTACCGCTAACCAAGACCCTGAGCCGTCAGCCGTCAGATCACTGCCTTGTGAATGGTCATTCCCGCCCACTGCCCACCGCCATCAAGCACTTTGCGCTTCTTGATGCGGGTATGGACGCCGAGAGCCTGCACGATCGCAGCTTTCCTTGAAATAGGAGGTGCCATTGCCAGGGACAAGCCCTCGCGCCTGACGTTCGTGAATCGCCATTGCCTTACCGGGCCTATTGCAAGAGCAGGTACTGATGCCGCTTGAATGTTTATGGCCTGACATCTACGTCGCTGGAGCTCAATCAACATCTCACTACCAATGCATGTGGCATGCTTGGCACCATTCACATTTTTTAACCGTGGAGGCTCAATGAAGATGAATATGCCGTGTATCCGCCCTCGTGTGGCAGCCTTGCTGCTTGGAGTTTCAGGTCTAGCAGCCATGTCCAGCTCCTGGGCATGCACAAGGCTGGTATTTCACGGAGCCAACGGCCAAGTGATCACTGCACGATCCATGGACTGGAAGAGCGACATCGTCAGCAACCTATGGGTCCTGCCGCGAGGCATGCAGCGCACTGGCGAAACCGGCCCCAATACTGTGCGCTGGACGTCCAAGTACGGTAGCGTCATCACTTCAGGCTATGACATTTCCACTACCGACGGAGTCAACGAAGCCGGTCTGAATGCCAACCTTCTATGGCTCGTCGAGTCGCAATATCCTGCATTTGGCACCAATAGCAAGCCAGGCCTGTCGATTGCCGCCTGGGCTCAATATGTACTGGACAACTTTGCGACAGTGCAGCAGGCAGTAGCCGCGCTAATTCAGGAACCATTCACCCTCGTATCCGACACCATGCCTGGTGAAAACCGGCTGACAACCGTACACCTTTCAATCTCCGACGCCAGCGGCGATAGCGCGATCGTGGAATACATCGCAGGCAAGCAAGTCATTCATCATGGTCGCCAATACCAGGTCATGACAAACTCGCCAACCTTCGACCAGCAACTGGCGCTCAATGCATACTGGAAACAGATTGGGGGCACCACAATGCTGCCTGGCACCAACCGTGCAGCAGACCGCTTCGCCCGCGCTTCGTTCTACGTGAACGCAATACCCAAGGATCAAAGCCCGAACAAGGCACTCGCCAGCGTGTTCAGTGTGATTCGCAATGCCTCTGTTCCTTATGGCCTGAATACTCCGGAGGAACCCAATATTTCCTCTACACGCTGGCGCACCGTGTTTGATCACGAGCGCAAGCTGTATTTCTTTGAGTCGGCACTGACACCCAACACATTCTGGGTGGACCTGAAGGCACTGGACTTCAGCAAGGAAAAAGGCAAGGTCATGAAGATCGATCTGGGACCGGACCAGAATCACACTTATTCAGGGGATGCCACTGGCCAATTCAAGGCATCCGAGCCGTTTAAATTTCAAGGCATCTGATCATTTCTCAGCAAATGATTCTGCCCTGATACAAACCCGCGCCGTGCGGGTTTTTCTTTCTGGAGCGCGATGTCTCAGCCAAGGCTGGCGGTCAGCCCCCCCGCCTCTTAGTTGCCACTGCTCCAACGCAAAAAGGCGTACCGACCTCTTCCACTTGCACTCAGCGCACCCCAGAAGATCTCTGACTGACAAGCCAGCAGGAACCCTTCAATGGGCGCGTGTCCCTAGTCCCATCAGACGATTTTCCTCAACTTCGCCACTTCAAGAATTTGGCCGATGAGTTGCTCGATCTTCAACGGCTGCATCGTCCTTGATGCGCAAACTGGAGAGCAGGAGCATCAAGCCAGACCGAAGAATCTTGATTCGTCTGAATGTTCCGGGTCCCTATCGTAAGGAAGTGGCATGTCGTATACGTTGACTGGTTTTGAAGGCAAAGTGGCCGTGGTCACCGGTGCAGGCCGGATGCGCAGCATCGGTCGCCCCATTGCACTGGCATTGGCGCAAGCCGGTTGTGATGTTGTCCTGACGGGCACGGGCCGCGCCCCCGACACTTATCCGGAAGATGAGCGCGAGGCGCATTGGCGCGATATCGAATCGGTGGCAGATGAAATCCGTCAGCTCGGGCGCCGCGCCCTGCCTATGGTCTCCGATGTCAGCAATCCAGAGTCCATCGATGCATTGCTTGCATGCACGATTGCAGAATGGGGTCGTGTGGATTTTCTGATCAACAACGCGGGCGCAACCCGCGGCGACGACCGCATCCCGGTGACAGAGCTATCCATCGATACATGGCATCGGGTGATGAATGTCAACCTGAATGGAACCTTCTATATGTCTCGTGCGTTCGCAAAACAAATGGAGGCACAGGGAGAAGGCGGCGCCATCGTCAATATTTCATCGCTGGCCGCGCAGCTGCTGGCACCCGACACTGGCGCCTACGCCACCACCAAGGTGGCCATCAATGGCCTGACCACCATCATGGCGCGAGAGCTTGGCCCCAAGAAGATTCGCGTGAATGTCGTGGCTCCAGGCATCGTGGAAACAAGTCGCCTGGATGATGTGCCTCGCGGCAAAGTGTGGGACGACATGATCGCCAGCTACATCTCTCTGGGTCGCGCAGGTACCGGCGAAGATATCGCCCACTTGGTCGCATTCCTGTGCAGTGACCAAGGCGAATGGATCACTGGTCAAAACATCTACGTCGACGGCGGCCATCTGCCAACGCCACGACGCCCAACATGAATTAACTACACTCCAACCGTGAGCCGCATGAGTGGGCTCTGACAAACCACTTCAATCAACAAACAGGCTCGCCATCGTGCGAGCTTTTTGTTTCCTGGAGCGCCGGAGCGCCATGCGCACTGCACCACTAAGCAAGCCCCATAGCCTTTACAGCCGCTTCGTAAGGTACGGAGCGGGCCACCAAGGCCGAATGGCCTGACGTCCAGATTCAGGAAGCAAGAAAGATTGCCACCTGACTCCTTCATGAGCACAGAGAGCCTGGCACAGAACCCACATCACTCTATCGAGCTTGAATATCACCGACGCGAATGACGACAGGCCCCTGACCTTGATCGTGCTTTGTCGCCGCCAGCCCATGAATTGCTTGCCAATGGGCTCTGTATGCCGCCAAGTTCTGCCCCGCTCCAGCAAGTTCCTTGGCTCTCGTCAGGCGCTCAAGCGCATCGCCACTGATAGCTGCTGATCGAGCCTCACCGTTGGTCCTGTACTCAAACACAACCCTGCGCGGGCTCATTTCATACGTTGCACTGGCATCCATTCGATCCATACATGCCTCACTGAATTAATCAGCAATAGTTTACCCATAGCTCTCCACTATGTTGCTTTTACTTTCTGGAGTCCTGTACTCAACACTCAATCTGGTAAGCGCTGCCGCAGCTGCCATTCGTCCATCTCCTCCAGCTTTCAAGAAGACCAGGGACGAGCACCACCCTACAGCCACTGCCCACAAACACCTCAGCCCGTCGCGTGCTTTTCTCATTCGAGGAGCCGAAGCTGGTTTCAACCTTGCAGGCAGCGTCTCCGCCGTGAAAGTGCCGACCTCTAAGGCAGGACCCAGCCAGTGAATGACGACTTCACGCGTCATGACTGCGACTCCAGCAGCCACGAGGCGATGACAAATGCAAGCCCCACGCTGGCAACCGCTTCCAACCAGACACAAGAAACAGCCCGCATGCGGGCCTTTTTTGCCTGTTTTCCGGGCTGGAATCAATGATTGCCCAACCAGGCCACGCTGTTGAGAAAGAGTCGCACCAGTTCGGTCTGACGACGAACCCCTGTCTTGGAGAAGATGGAGCGCAAATGGGCGCGGGCAGTATTGGGTTTGATACCCAGAGCCTCGGCCGCCTCCTCCAAAGACATGCCGTTGCTCAGATGCGTGGCCACTGCCGTCTCTGCAGGAGTCAGATGGAAAAGCTGCTGCGTGAGCTTGACGGGTGGCTCTGCCTTGCCCGTCGTATCACGCAGAAAAACCGCTACGCTGGGACGTTGCTTGCCTTCGGTCCATTCATCGGGAGAGATGCTTTGCACCACCACGCCCCAGTTGAGTTGACCGGACTGGCGAGTGATGGACATGCCCTCGGTCATGGAGATGCTCTCCAGCTTGGGAGAAAGCAAGGCATCACGGATCAGACGCTGCAGCCGGCGATTGTCATTGGCATAGACGGCCTCGAGCGCACCGTTGTTGACCCGTATTCCATCGCCCACGTTCAGAATGGTGGTGGCTGCTGGGTTGGCCTCGATCATTTTCCCCGTCTGATCGAGAATGACCACGCCCATCATCAGCTGCGCAGTGGCACGCCCGTACAGCGAAATGACCTGCCGGTCACGATGCAGATTCAGTTGCATGTTCAACACCCGCTTGAGGTGCGGCACCAACATGCGCACCACGTCCAGATGTGTTGACTCGAATGCTCCCGCCGCCGCAGGCCGCGTGATACGCCAACCATAGGAGCAGCCGTTATCGGTCATGACATCCACGGCCAGAATGTGCTCGATGTCCACCCCCTTGCACCAGTCGGTGTAGTAGCGACAGGAATGCCATTCGGCCTCCGTCATCACATCCAACAGGGTGAGCACCTTGTCCTTGACGATACCGAGAAACGGACTCCATTGCGCATAAGGGTCGTAAGGAATGACCTCGGAGCGACCGCCCGTTGCTGAAATCACCCAGCCCACATTCTCACCATGAGGGTCGCGCACCACGAGCGAGGCATAGTTGCCATTGGCGCTTGAGCGCAACAGCTCCAGAAATACCCTCCAGTTCTGAGGGTCCATGGCTGACTCGTACAGCGCAGTAATCAGTTGACTCAGGGCTTCGGTACCGATGACCGAGGCCTGTTCCGGCGAAGAAGCTGCCTCAGGCTCCACAGCATACGGAACGGGAAAGCCGGTGACGGCCTGAAGAGCATTCGGGCGATAGTTGTAGAAATCAAAAGTTGCGTAATCGCTTTTGGGCATTTGCTGTCTCAAAAAATCCGGCCCATCAAATACCGCACAGTTACTCAACTCTGCGCGCGTTCTTCATTGATGCACGCACCCGGAAGTCGGCCCAAGAAATGGCTTGATTTTGCTGAGTCCTCACAAACTGCGCATCGTCAAATCAGACGATAGGAAACCTAGCAAAAAAAAGCATGCCCTCCGACTATTGCAGCCCTGCAATATGAATACCACTGGCATCGTCATCCGACGAATACTGCTGAACTCTCGGCTCCTGCTCGGATGCACCCAGCTCCAAGCGCTTTCGGAATTGCTCCGCTGGCAAGGCTGGCGAGCACAGATAGCCCTGAAAGTAGTCACCCTGTAACTGCTCAATGGCCTGGCATTGTTCCTGCGTTTCCACACCTTCTGCCACAAGTTCCACACCCAGTGCCTGCCCCATGCTGATGATGGCGCCCACAATGGCCTTGTCTCCCGCATCGTGCGGCAGGCCGCGCACAAAACTCTGGTCGATCTTGATCTTGGAGATCGGCAGTTTTTTCAAATAAGCCAAGCTCGAATAGCCGGTACCGAAGTCGTCAATGACCAGGCCCACACCCAGTTCTGCGATCTGATGCACGCGCAAAGCCATTTCCTGCGCCTCCTGCAGCAAAATGCTCTCGGTCAGCTCCAGCTCCAGCCACTGTGCCGGCAAGCCGCTGGCTTCCAGCACGTATTTGAGGCGATCCACAAAGTCCGGCTGCCTGAACTCCAGCGCGGAGACATTCACCGATACCTTGACGGGCATGCCCATAGCCAGCCAGCGCGCCGCCTCTTGCACTGATTGCTCCAGCACCCAGGCATCCAGCGCAACCACATAGCCGGACTCCTCCGCCAGCGGAATGAAGGCAGCAGGAGAGATCACCCCGAGTTCGGGGTCCGTCCATCGAAGCAAAGCCTCTGCCGCCACGATGCGACCCGAACGGATATGTACCTGTGGCTGAAAGTGCACGGCCATATGCCCCTTGTCCAGCGCCTGGCGCATGGCATGCTCCAGCTTCATGCGCGAGAGCAGCCCCGCACTCATTTGCGGCTGGTAGAAGCTGAAATTGCCGCGTCCACGCTCCTTGACACGATACATGGCGATATCGGCCTGACGAATCAGCTCGTCCAGCGTCAAACCATCCGCTGGAAATTGCGCAGCCCCAATGCTGCACTGAACGGAAAAACCCAGACCGTCAAGCATGAAGGGCTGGCGCATTTCGTCCAGAATACGGGCGGCCACGGCCGAAGCCCCTTCCCCCGTGCAATCGTGCAGATAGAGAACAAATTCGTCCCCGCCCTGACGACACAGCACATCGGCAGGGCGCAGCAGGCCGCTCAGCCGCTGAGCAACCAGCTTGAGCACCCGGTCGCCGAAGTCATGGCCCAGTGAATCGTTGATGATCTTGAAACGGTCCAGGTCCAGAAACAGAATGCTGAAGGGCTGCTGTGTGAAGCGCGCAGCAGTGATGGCGGCTTGCACATGACGGCTCAAACTCAGGCGATTGGGCAGCCCTGTCAACGCATCACTGTAAGCTAGCTGTTCAATCTGCTTTTGGGCACTGCGCTGCATGGTCATGTCGCGCATAAAGCCAATGCTTTGTACCAGACGCCCATAGCCGTCACGCAATGCCACCCAGGACAGCCAGACCGCGCAGCGCTGACCTTCACTCTGCTTGAGCCAAAGATTGCCCTCCCAGAAGCTGCCCACATCCCAGCGCGCGGCGGCCAGTTCCAGCAGGTCGGACACAGGCCCTCCCTCGGACTCGAACAGCGTCCAGGCAGCGAGCCCAAGCACCGCCTTGCCATGCAGCAACTGCCCGCCAGCCGGGTTGACCTGAACGATGACACCATCGGCATCGGCAATGAAGATACCGTCCAGGCTGGACTCGAACACTCTTGCAGCCAGACGCAGTTCTGTCGCCGAGCTGGATTCCACCGTGATGTCTCGATAGGAGTAGATACGCCCTATCGCCACACCGCGACTGAGCTGAGGCACGGAGCGGCGCTCCAGAACCCTGCCACTGAGCAGTTGCAGAACCTCCGAGGTTTCAGGAGCCGACAGGTCCTGTGCATCCTGTAAAAGAGTGAACTGGCTCTCGCTGCTGATGGTCTGCGCCTCCAAATGGGCAAAGACGGCCGCATCATCTCGCTGCACGAGCAGGGGTTCGGGTAGTTGCCACAGCTCCGCGAAACGGTGATTGAATGCCCGAATGCCGCCGCGCAGATCACAGACCAGCATGCCATCTGCAGCGGACTCAAGTGTCGCCCGCAACTCTGCAAGCAGCATGTCCAGTTCGCTCTCGTGCCGCAACTGCTCGCTGCGGTCGAGCATGGTGAGCATCAACCAGCGTGGATTCAGGGCGATGGAGCTCACCCCCATCTCCACAGCTGTCAATGAGCCAGTGGCTGTACAAATTTCTGTGAGAAATTTCGCCCCACCCACCCAGTTTGAGGCATCCTGCCAGAACGCTTTTTGCACCAGGGAGGCGCACAGCACATCGACGTACTGCTCCTGCGCCTGCTCGGGCGTGTAGCCTGTGAGCTGCATACTGGCTGCATTGGCATGCACGACACGCAATGTCTGCGCATCCAGCAGCCAGACCGCCTCCTGCAAACCATCGAGCATGGAGGCAAGCAGAGGGTCAATCAGAAAACTCTGCTGCAAAGTCACGCGAGGTCTTTCTCGGCAGCAGGTGCTGCAGAACTGTCAAAAAAGTAGCAAAGACGCCTTTGCGGCTGTAAAGCTTCTAACGCATTTCGAGAAAGCTGATTTCGCGTCAAACCTCGGCGAATACCCAGACCCACATATTCAAGCAAATCCACGAACCGCAGCTTCTGCGGGGCCTGCATGTCATAGGTCAGCACCTGCGGCTTGAGCGACTGGCTGGTGTTGACAGACACCACTACGCCCATCCGCCCATCGCTTAGTTCCACCAAAGAACCCGGCGGATAGACCCCCAAGGTCTGCACGAATGCCTTGAGCACATCGGGCGCATATCGCTGGCGATACTGTCCGTACAGCGCAGCCATGGCTTCATGAGGCGTCATTTCGTTGCCTTGCAGTGGCAGATTGCACAAGCGCTCAAAATTATTGACCAGCGCCAGGATCTGTCCGGCAATGTCCATATCTTCGGCCAGCAAGCCAAGTGGAAAGCCTGACCCATCGGCCCATTCATGATGCTGGGCAATGGCCGTCGTGACGGAAGGAGGATAGCCCATGGATAGAGCCAATGCCACCGACTCTCCGACATGCCGCGCATACACGGTCTCTCGCAGAGGCGTGCGGCCCGTGCCTTGATTCAGTGCATTGGCCGATGCAGAAATCTCAAGCCCCGGCTTGCCGATGTCATGCAACAGGGCTGCCGAGCCCAGATCCTTCAATACGTCATCGCACAGGCCCAGCGTCTTACCCAGCAGCAGGCTCAGTACAGAGACGTTGACACCATGAACGCCAAAGGTGGCCCCCCCCGTATCCGCGAGCAGATGCAAACTCAGATCACGAGCCTGCGCCAGTTTGACGACTTGCTGCGCAACCAGCATATCCGTCGTTGTCCGCGCCTTCTCGGGGTTGGCTGGCAACAAGGCCTGCACGTCATCAAATACGGAAACCGCACCCAGAAACCTGGATTGCACGCTCAAAATGCTGTTGCGCCATGCATGCGCATCATTCTCGGGGGGGGGAGGAACGAGTTGAGGGTCTGCCGCCGGAGGCGCAGCCGCTGATTCCAGATCGCTTCTCGATAGATCAACCTGGACTGCCTTGAGCTTCAGGGTTCTGAGTGTCTGCAACTGCTCGTCATTGACAATCTTGAAGCTGCTGACGGGAAACGGATGGCGCAACCAGCCAGTCTCCAGATGGACATACATGCCGATACGCAGTTGTCCGATATCAATAGCAACGAAACGATTCACTTTGAGCGCTACACACAAGATAAGACATTATTCCGCAGTTCCATGACTGCTCAAGCATGACTAGGGTCTGTTGGGATGCAAACAGCGTCAACAACCCCCTCTTGTGTGACTTATCGGCACCAAAGGCTGGGTTTGTAGACCAGGTCCATCCACAAAGCCCAACTCGCAACACCAATCAGCATCAGACCTGCAACTCTGGTGCCCCACCTGGCCCGCAATGCATTGACATGCGACTGCCCCAGTTGCCACAGCCAAGGCCCCGCCAGCAGCCACAGTGCACCACCAACGGCAAAGGCTGCCATTGACAAAGCACCTTGCCAGGCGCCGCCACTCAAGGCCGCCACCAACACCGCCGAATACAGCAAACCACAAGGCATCAGTGCCCAGGCAAAGCCTGCTGCCAGACTGCCGCCCGGCGCGGTGACCCAGGGCTGAACCCTGGCCCAGACGGAACGCCCCGCCCGCTCCAGCCAGGCTGGCTGCCGCGCCTGCACCACCATGGCCAGTCCCCAGGCCATGACCGCCACATGCATCAGCGTCCACAGTTTCTGCAATGCCGTTGTCTGACTGGTCAGCCAGGACAGACTTTCCATGGCCACGGCCGCAATTCCTCCCAGCAGGGCATAGGCAGCGATGCGGCCCAGATGAAACAGGCTGGTACGCAGCCATTGGCGTTTTTGCAGGCCGAGCACGACAACTGGCTGCCCGCCGCCGACAGGCTTCGCTGCTGTGACCACACTGCAGGGAGCAGCGCACATCACAAGACAATGGGGCCCACCCACGAGCCCCATGATCAAAGCAGTCCAGACCAGCGAAAACAACATGCGCTAGATGATGCGCGAAAAGCGGGCGCGGTTCCGGTCGGCCTGCAAATATCGGTCAAACAGCATGGCTACTCCGCGCACAAAAAACCAGCCCAGGCCAGTGACCCTGAAGCCCTCGACGGACAGCTCGACCAAGCCGTTGCGCTGCATCTCTGCCAGCGCATCCAGCTCCGCAGCGAAGTACTCGCGGAAATTGATGAGCCAGGCCTGCTCCATGGGCTCATACAGGACAGAGCCCTGGCACATGATGGACATGATGACGGCTCTGCGCACCAGATCATCACGCGAAAGCGCCAGTCCGCGCTGCACGGGCAACATGCCGCCATCGACGGCATCGTAATACTCTTCAAGAGTCTTGACGTTCTGACTGTAGGTCGCACCCACTTTGCCGATAGCCGATACGCCCAGTGCAATCAGGTCGCAATCAGGCTGGGTACTGTAGCCCTGAAAGTTGCGATGCAGGCGCCCCTGGCGCTTGGCAATGGCCAGAGAGTCGTCAGGCAATGCAAAGTGGTCCATGCCTACATAGACATAGCCGCCATTCATGAATGCATCAATGGCGCCGGAGAGCATGTTCAGCTTGTCCTGTCCCATGGGCAGGTCTGCCGATTCGATACGCCTTTGCGGCTTGAAGCGCTCGGGCAGATGCGCATAGGCATACAGTGCAATGCGATCGGGACGCAGCTCATTGACCTGTGCCAGCGTGCGCGCAAAAGACTCGGGCGTTTGTCTGGGCAAGCCGTAGATCAGATCCACATTGATGGAGACAAAGCCCAGGCGGCGTGCCTCGGCCACCAGCGCAAATACTTGCTCGGCGGGCTGCTCGCGGTGCACCGCTTTCTGCACCGCGGGATCAAAGTCCTGCACGCCAAAGCTCAGTCGATTGAACCCCATGTCCTTGAGAGCTCTCAGCCGCTCGTTGCTGACGGTGCGCGGATCGACCTCGATGGAGTACTCGCCCGCGGGATCCAGCTTGAAATGCTCACGCATCAAGACCATCAGCTGCTGCAACTCTGCATCGCTGAAGAAGGTCGGTGTGCCTCCGCCCAGATGCAGCTGGCTTACGAGCTGGCCTTTGCCGCAATGCTCGGTATGCATGGCCAGCTCGCGGCTCAAGTAGTCCAGATACTCGGCAGCCTTTTCATGATGCTTGGTCACGATCTTGTTGCAGGCGCAGTAATAGCAAAGCGACTCACAGAACGGCACATGCACATAAACGGACAGGGGCAAAGCGCGCGAGCCAGAATGCGTCTTGCGCTGCTTGAGTGCCAGTATGTAGTCGTCTGCACCAAAAGCCTCAACAAAACGGTCGGCTGTTGGGAACGATGTGTAGCGTGGGCCGGGGATATCGAAGCGGCTCAGCAACTCAGGTGTGACTGCGGTCATAACTGGGAGTTAGGGTGCGCCCACACTCTGTATGGAGCATATTTCAATGGAAATCAGATCCTGAAAATCATGCCCAAAATAGGCAAAAGCGCATGTTTTTGAACGAATATAGGCAATGTGCCCCAAGGCAATCACCCTGTCCTTGATGAAAATCAAGAGACCTCAAGGCAAGTGCTGCGACAATTTGATCCATCTCATCTTCAACCACGAGGTCAATGACCAGCGCGACTCTCCACTCTGTGTCTGTCTGCGCCGTTGCTAAAAGCCCATGAATCTTCAGACCATCAAAGCATCCTGCTCCAACTGCAATCTGCGTGAACTGTGCATGCCCATGGGCCTGGACGATGAACAAATGGAGCGCATTGACGAGATTGTGGCCACGCGCCGCAAGGTCAAGCGCGGCGGGCTGCTGTTTCGCAATGGCGAAGAGTTCACCTCGCTGTATGCCATTCGAACCGGCTTCTTCAAGACCAGCGTGGCCACCGAAGACGGACGCGATCAGGTCACAGGCTTTCAGATGGCTGGCGAAATCATTGGTCTGGACGGCATCGTCAACGACCACCACACTTGTGATGCCGTGGCTCTGGAAGACGCCGAGGTCTGCGTCATGCCGTTTGACAAACTGGAGCAGCTCTCGCGCGAGGTCACGGCCCTGCAGAACCATGTGCACAAGGTCATGAGCCGCGAAATCGTGCGCGAGCATGGCGTGATGCTGCTGCTGGGCAGCATGCGGGCCGAAGAGCGCCTGGCGGCCTTTGTGCTGAACCTGGTTCAGCGTCTGTCGGCACGCGGCTTTTCCAAGTCGGAGCTGGTGCTGCGCATGACGCGCGAAGAAATCGGCAGTTACCTGGGCCTCAAGCTCGAGACCGTGAGCCGCACTTTCTCCAAATTTGCAGAGGAAGGCATTGTGGAAGTCAAGCAGCGCCACCTGCGCATCCTGGATACCGAGGCGCTCAAACGCATCGTCAACAGCCAGCAATGTCAGAGCTGAACCAAGTCGGCAGACACTCTCAGGACAAAGCCCGCGGACAGCGGGCTTTTTTGTCTGCGCGAGTTACTCGGGCAGAGGCTCCGAAACGATGCCGCCATTGAGATCGCTGACGGAGCGCCCCAGCATCACCGTCATCGCACCTCCGACCAGGGTCACGACCCAGAAGGCAAAAAAAGCGACCGTATAGATGGCCTGGCGCGACCAGTCCAGGGGGGAACCCAGCCAGTGCACATCCAGCGGATCCACAAAGGCGAAAACCACCATCTCCATGATTGCCGCCGCCAGAAAGGCCGGCCAGACAATCCACATCCAGCGTCGAGCATCCATCCTGATTCTCCTTGGGCTGTGGGCTTGGTCATATTTTGCACAACAGTGGTGACCGTTCATGCAGGACTTCGGGCATGCACCGTGGCGGGAAACCCTGAATTGCTCTCTTTTCAGTAGCATCCTGCGCTATCTGAATATCAAAAAACCATTTACGTCTACATCAACGTTATACGGAGCATGCGCACCACGCTCTGATTTTGATATCGGCAACAAAAAAGGCCGCAAAAGCGACCTTGGCGGAGCAAGGAGCAAGCTCCGGAGCGCTCAGCGATCCAGCGGATGGTCCTTGGCTGGCGTGGCCGCATGATTGCGGCCGGTGACTGCTGGGGCCAGGCTTTTTTCACTTTCGCTCAGGCGCTGGTTGATTTCCATGCCATGGCGGTAGTAGTCAGGGTCAATCACGGGATCGGGCCTGCTCAGTGCGATGTATGCCGTGGCAAAGCCGGCAATCACCACGATTACCGGACCGGCGATGATGAGCCAGACATGGGCAAACTTCCACCAGGGCTTGCCGTCCTCGGGGTGGATGATCTTGGCCGTTTGCGAGACCTTGGCTTGTGCTGCCGACATGATGAAACCTCTTTCCAAAATTCTGGCCACCCAGGCACACATGGCAGGGTGGCATAAATTGTTGCCGATTGGCGGTGCCCTTGTCCGGCCTCCGTGATGGCTCACGAAAACCGGCAAGACCTGGCATTAACGCGGCACCAGGAACACCGTCTTCTCGGAAATACGCCCTGCTCCGGCAGTCACTGCGTCCACATTGAAGTGTACGGGGTGCGAGCCGGGAGTTGCTGAGCCATACGGAATCTGCAGCCGCACTGCAATGCCGCGTGTCTCTGCAGGGCCAACGCTCACTTCCTGCTCGGATGCGACTTCCAGATTCTCCAGGCCCACGGCGCTGATACGGTAGCGCTGCTCGGACTCGGTGGCATTCATGATCTGCAGACGGTAGACGTTCTCCAGCTTGCCGCCCGCCACGATGCGCGAAAGCGCAGCACGATCGCGAATCACGTCGACCTTGAGCGGCTCGCGCAGCACCAGACTGGCGATCATGGCAGCGCTGAGGGCCACCAGCACGGCTGAGTAGATCAGCACACGCGGACGGAAAATGCGGCGAATCATCTGCACCTGCTTCCACGCCTTCGCCACGGCATTCTGAGTGGTCAATCGGATCAGGCCACGCGGATACTCCATCTTGTCCATCACGGAGTTGCAGGCATCGATGCACAGACCGCAGCCGATGCACTCGTACTGCAGCCCTTTGCGGATATCGATGCCCACGGGACAGACCTGAACGCAAAGCTTGCAATCTATGCAGTCCCCCAGGCCCTGCGCCTTGTAGTCAACGTCTTTCTTGCGCGGGCCGCGAGCTTCACCACGTTCGGCGTCGTAGCTGACGATCATGGTGTCCTTGTCGAACATGGCACTCTGAAAGCGTGCATAGGGACACATGTACTTGCAGACCTGCTCACGCATATAGCCGGCGTTGCCGTAGGTGGCGAACCCATAGAACGCCACCCAGAAAATCTGCCAACTGCCCTGGAAGGCCATCAACTCCAAACCCAATTCACGGATGGGCACGAAGTAGCCGACAAAGGTGAAGCCTGTCCAAAGAGACAGAACGATCCAGAGAAACTGCTTGAGCGACTTTTTCCAGATCTTCTCCAAAGTCCAGCCGCTCTTGTCGATACGCATGCGGGCACTGCGATCGCCCTCGACCTTGCTTTCGATCCACACGAAGATCTCGGTGTAGACCGTCTGCGGACAGGAGAAGCCACACCACAGACGCCCCGCCACGGCGGTAAACAGGAACAGCCCCAGCGCGCTGATGATCAGCAGCCCCGTCAGATAGATGAAGTCCTGCGGGTACAGCACCAGTCCGAACAGATAGAAGCGCCGGGCCCCCAGATCGAACAGCACCATCTGGCGCTCGCCCCACTGCAGCCAGGGCAGGCCGTAGAAGACGATCTGGGTCAGAAACACCATGGCCCAGCGCCACCGTGAGAACACGCCACTGATGGAGCGTGAGTACACTTTTTGCTCGGAAGCGAACATAGGCACCAACTCAGGCCCGCCCTCATGGGGCTCAGGCGTGATCGGTATGACTTTTCGGGGCTTCCCCTGATCGCACGGCATCGCAGTTCCTTAATATTTTTGTAATTACTGAAAATTGAAACGCGAAAAAGGCGGTGCCAGGGCACCGCCTTTTAAAAACGCATTACTTCTGGTTTTGCGTATTCGAAAGACTCCAGACATAGGAAGCCAACACGGCAATTTGAGCCTCCGTCAACTTCTCTTTCTGGGCAGGCATCTCATTGTGCTTGCCGTTGTTGACGATGTTGACGATTGCCGCCTCACCCCAGCCATGCAGCCAGATGTCATCGGTCAGGTTAGGCGCTCCCAGCGCTGGGTTACCCTTGCCGTCCATGCCGTGACAAGCCGCACAGGCCACGAACTTGGACTTGCCTTGCGAAGCCTTGACGGCATCGTGAGGGCTGCCCGACAGGCTCAGCACATAGTGCGCCACATTGCGCACATCGTCCGCCGAGCCCACGGCTGCCGCCATGGGCGGCATCATGCCGATACGGCCGTTGG
This sequence comes from Comamonas thiooxydans, assembly GCF_002157685.2. NCBI lineage: Bacteria > Pseudomonadati > Pseudomonadota > Betaproteobacteria > Burkholderiales > Comamonadaceae > Comamonas > Comamonas thiooxydans. The sequence goes on along the minus strand of NZ_AP026738.1, from coordinate 2,145,336 downwards.
TGATGGTCTCCCTGATCTTCTCGGGAGATCCACCATGCAACCAGTCACCGTCCGCCAGGTTCGGGAAGGACTTGCTGCCGCGAGCGTCAGAGCCGTGGCATTGCGCACAGTTGTTCATGAACAGACGCTCGCCAATGGCCATGGCCTGAGGGTCCTTGGCCATTTCTTCGGTGGGCATGCTGGTGAACTTGGCATACAGAGGCTCCAGGTCTGCCTTGGCCTTGGCCATTTCCTTGTCGTAGGCGCCGGTCTGGCTCCAGTCCAGCTTGCCGCCGAAGCCGCCCAGACCTGGGTAGACCACAAGATAGCCCAAGCTGAAAACCACGGTGATCACGAACAGACCCATCCACCACTTGGGCATGGGGTTGTTGAGTTCACGCAGGTCTTCGTCCCAGACATGGCCTGTGGTGTTGTCGCCCGAGGGAACGACCTTCTTGCGGGCCACCAGAATCAGCAGCAGCAAGCAGCCAAAGATGCCGATCAGCGTAATCGCCGCGACATACACCGACCAGAAATTGTTAATGAAATCGCTCATGGGATGTTCTCGTTGTGGTGATCAGACTCAGTCTTCCAGGAATGGAACCTGAGCTGCCTCGTCAAAACGGGCCTGGTTGCGGCGGGCATACGCCCACCACCAGATGCCCACGAAACACGCCAGCGATGCCAGCGTGGCCACGATACGCATGGTGGTGATATCCATTTCCAGCCCTTTCTCTCTTACTTGACGGCGCGACCAAGGACCTGCAGATAGGCAATCACTGCCTCCATCTCTGTCTTATCCTTGACCTCGGCCTGAGCACCGGCGATTTCCGCATCGGTGTACGGCACACCCACCTTGCGCAGCGCGCTCATGCGCGTTGCCACGGCCGTGTCATCCACCTTGTTGGCTTCCAGCCAGGGGTAAGCAGGCATGTTGGACTCGGGCACCACGTCACGCGGGTTGTTCAGGTGGATGCGATGCCATTCGTCGCTGTACTTGCCGCCCACGCGATGCAGGTCGGGGCCGGTACGCTTGGAGCCCCACTGGAAGGGGTGGTCGTACACGAACTCGCCAGCCACCGAGTAGTGGCCGTAGCGCATGGTCTCGGCGCGGAAGGGACGGATCATCTGCGAGTGGCAGTTGTAGCAACCCTCGCGCAGATAGACGTCGCGCCCCATCAGCTGCAACGGCGTGTAGGGCTTGAGACCCGCCACGGCTTCGGTCGTGGACTTCTGGAAGAACAGCGGCACGATTTCCACCAGGCCGCCAATGGTCAGCACGAACAGCGTCAGCGCGATCAGCAGAAAATTGCTGGTCTCGATCTTCTCGTGCGAAAAGCTCTTGGGAGCTGCGTTATTTTGATCAGACATTGCTTTTGCTCCTCAATGCTCAGGCGTGAGCCACCACGGCAGGCACTGCCACCTTGACGGAACGGCCGGCCATTGCGGTCTTCCAGGTGTTCCATGCCATCACCAGCATGCCGCCCAGATACAGCAGACCGCCAGTCACGCGAATCACGTAGAAGGGATAGGTCGCCTTCACGCTTTCCACGAAGGTGTAAGTCAGCGTACCGTCGGGGTTGACTGCGCGCCACATCAGGCCCTGCATCACCCCGGCAATCCACATTGCGGCGATGTACAGCACGATGCCGATGGTCGCCATCCAGAAGTGCAGCTCGATCGCGGGCACGGAGTGCATCTTCTCGCGTCCGAACAGACGGGGGATCAGGTAGTACAGAGAGCCCATGGTGATCAGACCCACCCAGCCCAGAGCGCCGGAGTGCACGTGGCCCACGGTCCAATCGGTGTAGTGGCTCAGCGCGTTCACGGTCTTGATCGCCATCATCGGGCCTTCGAAGGTGGACATGCCGTAGAACGACAGGGACACGATCAGGAAGCGCAGGATGGGATCGTCGCGCAGCTTGTGCCAGGCACCCGACAGCGTCATGATGCCGTTGATCATGCCGCCCCAGCTGGGAGCCAGCAGGATCAGCGAGAACACCATGCCCACGGACTGGGTCCAGTCAGGCAGAGCGGTGTAGTGCAGGTGGTGAGGACCCGCCCACATGTACGTGAAGATCAGCGCCCAGAAGTGCACGATCGACAGGCGATACGAATACACGGGACGGCCCGCCTGCTTGGGGATGAAGTAATACATCATGCCCAGGAAGCCGGCGGTCAGGAAGAAGCCCACGGCGTTGTGCCCGTACCACCACTGAACCATCGCGTCCTGCACGCCGGCGTAAGCCGAGTAGCTCTTCATCCAGCCTGCGGGGATGGAAATATTGTTGACGATGTGCAGCAGGGCCACGGCCAGAATGAAAGCACCGAAGAACCAGTTGGCCACATAGATGTGCTTGACCTTGCGGATGCCGATAGTGCCGAAGAACACGATGGCATAGGACACCCAGGTCACGGCGATCAGCAGGTCCAGGGGCCACTCCAGCTCGGCGTATTCCTTGCCCTGGGTGTAACCCAGAGGCAGGCTGATGGCAGCGCCGACGATAACCAGTTGCCAGGCCCAGAAGGTCAGGCTGGCCAGCTTGGGCATGAACAGCTTGGTCTGGCAGGTGCGTTGCACCACATAGTAGCTGGTCGCGAACAGCGCCGAGCCACCAAAAGCGAAGATCACGGCATTGGTATGCAGCGGACGCAGACGTCCGTAGCTCAGCCATGGAATGCCGAAGTTGAGTTCCGGCCAGGCCAGCTGGGACGCGATAAACACGCCCACCGCCATACCTACCACCCCCCATACCACGGCCATGATAGAGAACTGTCTTACGACGGTGTCGTCGTAATAGACAGCATTGTTATTTGTTGCTTCCATCGGGCACCTCTTAGATATCTTGCAAAGTGTTCATTGGTTTCTGGTCGGACTCGTTGAGCCACATCAATCGTCGCGAAGAATGCGCTCGCCTTCTTGTTCCACGCTCTCGAACTGGCCCCGGTACACGGCCCACCACAGGGCAGCCACAATGGCCATGACCAGAACAACCGACAGCGGAATCAATACATACAAAATGTCCATCAATGGCCTCCTTGAGTCAGTGGCATGACGGTGCCCCGCGGCGCAAGGTGCGCGGGGGCGGACGCGTTGCTATCAGCTGCCTGCAGCGGCAACGCACGTGCAAGACGAGCTGCGTTGGCGACGACCAGCAAGGAGCTCAGCGCCATGCCGAGCCCTGCCAGCCAGGCAGGCATCCAGCCCACGAGGGCCAGAGGAATAGAGATCGCGTTATAGGCTGCTGCCCAGCCCAGGTTCTGGCGCACCACGGACAGGGTCCGTCGGGCCAGCAACAGGCTTTGCAACACTAACTCCAGGCTGTCTCCCAGTACCACGAAGTCTGCTCGCGATTGTGCCAGCGGCACTGCTTTACCAAAAGCAAAAGAGACATGCGCTCCGGCTAAAACTGGGCCGTCATTCAGGCCGTCGCCCACCATGGCAACCTTATGCCCTGCAGCCTGTGCCGCCTGCATGGCGGCCAGCTTGTCCTGCGGTTTGCAGTCGCCCTGCGCCTGCTCTATGCCCAGCTTGGCGGCTACGGTTTGCACCGCTGCAGAGCGGTCGCCCGAGAGCAGTTGCACCGCCACGCCTTGCTGCCTGAGGTCGGCAATGACCCGGGCCGCTTCGGGTCGCACATCCTCGCTCAGATGGAACTGCGCCAGGGGCAGCCAGCCACCTTGCGATTCTTCGGCCAGCACCACGCTCTGCCCCAGCTCATGCGGTGCCAGTTCAGGCACGCCGCAATGCGCGATCGAGCCCAGACGAAGATGGCGACGCAAGGCGGTATTGCTGCGCGCCTGCACCCAGACATCGAGGCCGCTGCCAGCGATTTCCTGGACGGAATCCAGCAGCCATGCGCTGGCAGGCAACTCGGCCACCTCGGCCGCCTGCGCCAGTGCCCTGGAAGCGGGATGCATGGACTGGCGCGCCAGCAAGGCTGCCAACGCCAGCAGCTCATCAGTGTTTTGACCTTCAGCAGGTGTCAGCGCGCGCAGCACCAGGCCGTCGCGCGTCAGCGTTCCGGTCTTGTCGAACACCAGCGTATCCACAGCAGCCAGCGCCTCCAGCCCCTGCAGATTGCGCACCAGCACGCCGCTGCGCGCCAGGGTGCCGGCCGCCGTCAGCATGGCCACGGGCGTGGCCAGAGAAAGCGCACAGGGGCAGGTGACGATGAGCACAGCCACGGCCACCATCATGGCCTTACCGGGGTCGGTGGGCCACCACCAGATGGCGGCAGCCAGCGCCGCCAGCAGCACCACGACGAGAAAAGGCCGGGCCACCTTGTCGGCCAGCTGGGCCAGTGTTGGCTTTTGCAGCGAAGCGCTTTCCATCAGATTCACGATCTGCGCAAAGCGGGTGCCCTCACCCACACTGTCCACACTCACCTCGACAACACTGTCCAGGTTGTAGCTGCCGGCGGTGACTGCATCGCCCTGTGCACGCAAAACAGGCGTGGATTCGCCAGTCAGAAGAGCCTCATCGGCATGGGTGGTGCCGCGCAGAATCCGGCCGTCTGCGGGAAAAGCCTCGCCCGTGAGCACACGCACCACATCACCTACGCGCAGGCGGCGCGTGGCTACACGCTCGAACTCTCCCGAGTCGGGCTGCTGGCGCAGCACCGAATCCGGCAGCCGGTTCATCACGGCTTCCAATGCACCGGCCGTGCGGTCGCGCAGGCGCAGCTCCAGCCAGCGCCCTGTGAGCAGGAAGAAGACAAACATGGTCAGCGAGTCGAAGAAGACTTCCTGACCGAAGGGACCGGAGGGATCAAAAGTGCCCAGCGTGCTGATGACAAAGGTGATCAGCATGCCCAGTGCCACAGGCAGGTCCATGCTAACGCGGCGCTGGGTGATGTCCTTGAGCGCGCTCTTGAAGAACGGGCCGCAGCAAAACAGCACCACGGGCAGAGAAATCACCCAGGATGCCCAGCGCAGCAAGGTCTCCATCTCCAGCGACAGGTCGCCGGGCCGAGCCGTGTAGGCTGGCCATGCATACATCATCACCTGCATCATGCACAGGCCGGCCACCAGCCAGCGCCACAGGGCACGGCGCGTCTCGGCCTGGCGCAGCTCGCGCGCGAACGCGTCGCGCGCGGGCAAGGCGCGATAACCGGCACGCGATACGGCCTCCATCCATTGCGATGGAAGCACCTGGGCAGGACGCCACTCGACACGGGCTCGGCGCGTTGCGGCACTGACTTCGGCTGCCTGCACTCCGGGGACGGCCCGAAGCGCCTCCTCGATGGTCAGCGCACATGCAGCACAGTGCATGCCCTCCAGAACCACAAAGGAATCCCACACCGGGGACTCGGTTGCGTTCTCGGAGATTGGGGCCTTGGGGCTCTGGCCGGCGGGGCGGCCAAACGAGCTCCATTCTTGCGGATCGTCCAGCAGATGACTGTGCATCTGGGACAAGTTCAGGAAACCGGTGTCAGCAACAGCATGCTCTGCCGCGGAAGACTGGACAGTAGTGTGTTGGGACATGTTTCAAGCGTAACGACGCCAGATGATACCCACCTTGACATTAATCAACCGTTAACTGCCCAATCGACATATGCTTGTATTTACAACGCATGCAACCCAAGGAGAAAGCTATGTACAACCGCATTTTGATTGCTACCGACGGCACCGAACTCTCAGACAAGGCTGTGCATGCAGGCCTGGATCTGGCCGCTTTGTGCGGCGCCAGCGTGATTGCGCTCAAGGTTGTCTCGCACTATCCGCGCAGCTACCTGGAAGGCAGCGACTTGCTGGACATCAAGGAAGCCAAGCGCATTGAGGAGCAATGGACCAATCAGGCCCAGACCCTGCTGAACGGCGTCAAAGCCTTTGGCCATGAGCGCAAGGTCAACGTCACCACCGAAATCGCCCACTCAGACCTGGTGGCCGAGTCGATTGTGGAGATGGCCAAAAAGCATGACTGCGACCTGATCGTCATGGCTTCGCACGGTCGCAAGGGTCTGCAGCGCCTGCTGCTGGGCAGCGAAACCCAGCATGTGCTGACGCACTCACCTGTGCCGGTGCTGGTGCTGCGCTGATCGGATCCCCCTGAGCCGCTTAGCGGCTTCCCTTGAGGGGATGGCATCTGTACTGGGGGACGGTCCTGGCCGGTCGCCCCTCGCAGGGCGCCCCTGGCCGGGCTTGCCCCTGATATCCAGTGACACAGGCCGCTCACGGACCGCCATTTGCCACTCACAAATTAAAAGCAGCTTGCGCGCAAGCTGCTTTATTTTTAGCCCGATTCAATGCTGAATATGCCTTGCAATCTGCGAAATCAGCTCACTTTTCAGGAGTCAAGTCAAAAGACAAGCGCCTGAAACACAGGCAATATTGCAGCTAAAAACCAACGCTTGGCGTCCGCTTCGACCGGGTTCAGGAGAACTCTTGCTGATACTGGTCGCGCAGCAGCTTCTTCTGAACCTTGCCCATGGTGTTGCGCGGCAGGCTGTCCACCACATAGCAGCGCTTGGGCACCTTGAAATTGGCCAGCCTGGCCTTGAGCGACTCCAGAATCTTCAGCCCATCCAGCTGCGCGCCCTTGCGCGGCACGATGACGGCAACGCCAACCTCGCCAAAGTCCGGATGCGGCACGCCCACCAGGGCGCTTTCGTCCACGCCGGGCAGATCGTTGATGAAGCCCTCAACCTCTGCCGGATAGACGTTGTAGCCGCCCGAGATGATCAAGTCCTTGCTGCGCCCCACGATGCTGAAATAGCCGCGCGCATCCTGCATGCCCACATCGCCGGTCTTGAACCAGCCGTCGGCAGTGAACTCCTCTGCCGTCTTCTCGGGCATGCGCCAGTAGCCCTTGAAGACATTGGGCCCCTGAACCTCGATATTGCCGATCTCGCCTGCGGGCAGGGCCTTGCCGTCGTCGCCATGAATGCGTACACCCACGCCCGGCAACGGGAAGCCCACGGTTGCGCCGCGGCGCTCGGCTTCGTTGCCGTAGCGCGCATCGGCCTGATAGGGGTTGGAGGTCAGCATGATGGTCTCGCTCATGCCGTAGCGCTCCAGGATGGTGTGGCCGGTACGCGTCTTCCAGGCGCGGAAGGTCTCGATCAGCATGGGTGCCGAACCCGAGATGAAGAGGCGCATGTGCGCTGCCATGTCGCGGTCCAGCCGGGCGTCGGCCAGCATGCGTACATAAAGGGTTGGCACACCCATGAAGACGGTCGCATCCTTGAAGCGAGCCATGACGGCCTCGGGCTCGAAGCGGGCAAACCAGATCATGGGACTGCCGTTGAGCAAGGCCCCGTGAATGGCGACAAACAGGCCATGCACATGGAAGATGGGCAGCGCGTGAATTAGCACATCGCCTTCCTGCCAGCCCCAGTACACCTTGAGCATGGCCGCATTGCTCAGCAGATTGCCGTGGCTGAGCATGGCGCCCTTGCTGCGCCCCGTGGTGCCGCTGGTGTAGAGAATCGCCGCCAGATCGTCGGCGCGACGTGGCACGACCTGGTGCTCGTCGCCGTGGTGGGCCGCGCGCTCCAGCAGGCTGCCCGTGCGGTCGGTGCCCAGGGTGTAGACATGGCCCACGCCGTGGTTGAAGGCAATCTTGGACACCCAGCCAAAACAGCCGGGGGCGCACACCACCACGGCCGGCTCGGCATTGGTGATGAAGTACTCCATCTCGGCGCTTTGGTAGGCGGTGTTCAGCGGCAGGAACACATGGCCGCTGCGCAGCGTGGCCAGGTAGAGCATCATGGCTTCGACCGACTTTTCCACCTGCACCGCAATGCGGCTGCCCTCGGGCAGATCCAGCGAGGCCAGCAGATTGGCCATGCGTGCACTGCCCTGCTCCAGATCGGCCCAGGTGTAGTAGAGGCTGGAGCCATCGGGCTCGATGGCCTCCACGGCGATTTTCGTCAGATCCGCAGGAAACGCAGCGCGCAACGCGCTGAAAAGATTGGCTTGAGGCATGTCGGTCATCGTGATGCTGTCGAACTCGGAAACGGTGAAAGCAAAAGGTCCATGGCCATCATAGGCCCGGCCCTGGCCTGGCCGGTGGCGCCAGGCACTGAAAAAATCACTTCTTCAAAATGGGGTGCCAGCAAAGGCCACCCCGTAAAGCAGCCAGCGGGCTCAGGAGTCAATCTTCACATTCGCCGCCTTGACCACATGGGCCCAGCGCTGGATCTCGCTTTGCACCATGGCGGCAAACTGCGGCTGGCTCAGCTGGCCGTAATCGGCGCCATTCTTGGCCCAGGCCGCCTTGATGTCCTCAGCGGCACCGATCTTGCGCACCTCGTCCAGCATCTGCTGCTGCACGGCAGCAGGCGTTCCCTTGGGCGCCCATAGCCCATACCAGGTGGTGACGGTGAAGTCCGGCAGGCCGCACTCGGCCGCGCTGGGCACATCGGGGAAGGCGGGGTTGCGCTTGGCGCCCGCCACCATCAAGGCCTTGATGCGGCCGCCCTTGATATGCTGGGCCGATGAGCCCAGGCCATCGAACAGCATGTCCACATTGCCGGCAATCAGGTCCTGCAGCGCAGGCCCTGCGCCTTTGTAGGGGATATGGGTGATCTGGGTCTTGGTCTGCAGCTTGAACAACTCGCCAGCCAGATGGTGCGAGGAACCCGGCCCTGCCGAGGCATAGTTGTACTTGCCGGGGTTGGCACGCAGGTCCTGTACAAGAGCCTGCAAGCTGGCATGCGTCACCTTCTTGGGATTGACCACCACGACCTGCGACACGCTGGCCAGCAGCGCCAGCGGAATGAAGTCGCGCTCCAGATCGTATTCGAGCTTGGGGTAGACCGATGGCGCAATCACATGGTGGGTGCCGCCCATGAAGAAGTTGTAGCCGTCGGGTGCGGCCTTGGCCGCAATGCTGGCCCCCAGCGTGCCGCCCGCGCCACCGCGGTTGTCTATCACCAGGGTCTTGCCCGAGGTCTTGGCGAACTGGGCAGAGAACGGCCTGGCAAAGGTGTCGGTGCCGCCGCCGGCAGGAAAAGGCACGATCAGATTGACAGGCCTGCTCGGCCAATCCGATGCCTGGGCCATGCCCGTCCAGCCCGATGCCCCGGCCGCCAGCATCGCCCCCGTCGACCTAAGCAGCGTGCGCCGCTGCAATCCCACGCTCTTTTCCCAAGAATCCTGCATCGATGTCTCCTCTGCGCGCCCGGTCAGCAGCATCGCTGCAGCCGGGCTTGTGGTTGGAAGACGCAGCAGCAACAAGCCGGCTCAGGCCGGGTGCAGCGCGAGCCGCGATGCACTCAACCCTTGCACAGCGATTCGATCTCCGAGGAAACGGGAATCTTGCTCTGCGCCAACAGGCTGCGGTGCTTGTCCAGGCGCTTGAGGTCATACAGATAGTTGACCATCAGCCCCATGGATTGCTTGAGCCCCTTGGACGACAGGTCCGCCGCCCAGTTCAGGCGCTCCACGCGCGCACCGTTGCCAAGGTGAAAGCGTGCCACGGCATCCAGCGGACGGCCCTTGGCAGTTTCCCGACCCAGATAGCGCGCAGCGCAAAACATGGCGGCCTGGCGCACCACCGATTTCTCCGGCAGCGAACCGGGATCGTCCAGCGCAGCCAGCAATTGCGCGGCGCTCACTCCTCCGGCGACTTTTTCCAGGGCTGCCTTCTGTTTGTCGTCCAGCTCCGCCAGCGCCGCATCGCCGTTCTTGCTCAGCCAGCTGCGCAGTCCCGGAATCGGCGACAGCGTGGCGAACTGCTTGAGCTTGGGAAACTCCTGCGTGAGCGTCTCCACCACATGCTTGATGAGCGAGTCGCCGAAGCTCACGCCCTTGAGTCCGGTCTGGGTGTTGCTGATGGAATAGAAGATGGCGGTGTTGGCCTTGGCCAGATCGGCAGCCGCTGCGGCCTCGTCCAGCAACGGAGCCATGCTGCCTGCCATCTTGTCCAGCAGTGCCACCTCCACAAAGATCAGCGGCACATTGGGCATGCGCGGGTGAAAGAAGCCATAGCAGCGGCGGTCGCTGTCGAGGCGATTCTTCAGATCGGCCCAGCTGCGGATATCGTGCACTGCCTCGTACTTGATCAGCTTTTCGAGCAGCGATGCGGGCGAATCCCAGTTCAGGCTTCTGAGCTCCAGCAAGGCCACATCGAACCAGCTGGAAAACAGATGCTCCAGCTCGGCGTCCAGCGCCACATAGTGCTGCTCCGCCTTGGGCAAGGCCAGCAGTTCGGCACGCATATCGACCAGAAAGCCCATACCGCCCTTGGGCTGGGCAAAACGCTGCAGCAGCCGCGTGCGCGATGAAACCAGGGCGCGGCGCAGGCTCATCTCGGCCTCGCCGCGCTCCACATCGCTGCCCGCCTTGTCGTAGCGTTCGCGGGCCGCCTGCAGGGCCTTGGCATCGGGGCCGAACTTTTCTATCGCCAACAACCAAAAGTCCTTGCGTGCGGGCAGGTCGGCCTTGCCATACCAATCCATCAGCAGCTGCGCATGACGGCCGCCTTCCACGTCGCTGAGCGCGGTATCCGCCACCTGCTGCATGTCCTGCAGCAAGCGACGCAGCTCGCGCGGCGACAGCGCCTCCTCCCCACGACGCAAGGTGGCCTCCAGACGCTGCGCCAGCGGGCGATGCTGGCCGTCGCCCTTCTCGCCCTCCGCACCGCGCACCCACAGCTTGGTTTGCTCAATCCACTCGGCTGCCCACCCCATATGCATCTCCTTGTTCCAGCACCATCATGCTCTCATTGAAGAAGCAGATACCGCAATTGCAGTAACGCTTTGAGCCATTATGTGCAGTTTTTCGGCCTCGCACACCGCACCATGAAAAACGCAGACCGAAGTCTGCGTTTTTCAGGATTTGGCCTTCAGGCCGTAGTCCGCTGAACCGCGTAGGCCTGGCGCTTGCCACACCACACCCACATGAGCACACCGGCCACGATCATGGGAATGCACAGCCACTGCCCCATGCTCATGCCCAGCGACAGAATGCCCAGAAAGTCGTCGGGCTCGCGGAAGTACTCTGCGATGAAGCGGAAGGCCCCATAGCCGATCAGAAAAACTGCCGCGACCTGGCCGGGCTTGCGCTCCTTGCGCGCATACAGCCACAGAATGATGAACAGCAGCAACCCTTCCATCAGGAACTGATAGATCTGCGAGGGATGACGCGGCAGCATGGAGCCGCTTTGCGGGAACACCATGGCCCAGGGCAGATCTGCACTCGCAAAACGCCCCCAGAGCTCACCGTTGATGAAGTTGCCGATCCGCCCCGCAGCCAGCCCTGTGGGCACGCATGGCGCCACGAAATCTGCGACTTCCAGCCAGTTGCGCTTGCGCGAGCGCGCAAACCAGATCATGGAGCCGATGACGCCCAGCAGGCCGCCGTGAAAACTCATGCCGCCCTGCCAGACGGCAAGAATCTCCAGCGGATGCGAGAGGTAGTAACCAGGCTTGTAGAACAGGCAGTAGCCGATGCGCCCGCCCACGACCACGCCCAGCACACCGAGGAAGAGAATATCCTCCACATCCTTGCGCGCCCAGGCACGATCGCCCGTCATGTATTTGAATGGAGGGTGGTGCAGTCGGCGCGTGCCCAGAAACAGGAACAGACCAAAGGCCACCAGATAGGTAATGCCATACCAGTGCACGGCCAGCGGGCCAATCTGCACGGCTACAGGATCAATGTGCGGATACATCAGCATGTCAGGCATTGTGCCGCAGGCCGATGACGTTTCTGCAAAACTGCATGCTCCGAGAACGCTGCAGGGCCTCATTCACCAGCTCAAAGCCCCATGATGCGAAAAACCCCGACCTGGCATCCTGCTGCATCCGGCGCCAGCGGCGCCAGCGGCGCTCTTTCAAGCGTCAATGCGGCTTTTCCACCGCCAGGCCCTGCTCGCGCACGGTCTGGCGCACGACCTTGGCGGTCTCATCCATCATGGAGCTCAATCGCTGCGGTGTGCCGCCCAATACATGCACGCCCATGGACTGCAACCGTTCCTGCACGTCAGGCTCCTGCAGGGCCGCGTTGGCAGCGCTGTTGAGCCTGGTCACCACGGCCTGCGGCGTTCCTGCCGGAGCAACGATACCGAACCAGGTGATGGCCAGATCGTTGAGCACAGGGTGACCCAACTCCCTGAACGTAGGCACCTGCGGCAGGGCAGGCAGGCGCTCCTGTGCGGCCACGGCGAACGCAACCAGACGGCCCGCAGCCACATGCGGAGCCGACGAAGGGTATTGATCGCTGAGCACCTGGGTCTCGCCCGACAGCGCGCCGCTGATCACCGGCCCCTGCCCCTTGTAGGGAATGTGGTGCAGCTTGAGCTTGAGATCGGCATTGAGGCGCTCGGCAATCAGATGGCCTATGGAGCCGATTCCGGCCGATCCGATATTGAACTGACCCGGCTTGCTGCGCGCAAGAGTGAGGAACTGGGCGTAGTTCTGCACCCCCATATTGGGATGTACGGAGAACACCGACGGAATGGACGCCAGTGCAAGCACCGGCACAAAGGCCTTGGCAGGATCTATGCGTGCCGACTGGGGCAGCATGACGGGATTGACCACCAGCGTGCTGATGGTGCCCAGGCCTATCGTGTAGCCGTCAGGCGCCGCATTGGCCACGGCCTCGGCCCCGATGAAGCCGCTGGCGCCGGACCGGTTGTCGACCACCACGGGCTGACCCAGAGTCGTGTGCATGGCATCGGCAACCAGACGCGCCACGATATCGGTGGAGCCTCCGGGCGTGAAAGGGACCACCAGACGCACGGGGCGCTGCGGGTAACGCCCTTCAGCCGCCTGCGCCGTCAATGCCCCCAGCAAGGCCAGCAGCCCTGCTGTCTTCAACAAGAAGGAGGGGCGAACAGCGAAAGACATGGAGATCACTTTCTGGCAAGACAATAAAAAACAGCCGCGCGACTTGCATCGAGCGGCTGTGGGATTGTCCGTCAGCAGGTAAAGTCCGCGCTGACGAAATGACGAAACAAACGTAACTTAATCGTCGAGCAGCGACAGATCGCGCACGGCGCCGGTGTCGGCGCTGGTCACCAGCTTGGCATAGGCCTTGAGGGCCGCAGAGATCTTGCGGGGACGCGCCTGGGCAGGCTTCCAGCCCTTGGCATTCTGCGCTTCACGGCGGCGGGCCAGCTCTTCGTCGCTGACCAGCATATTGATGCTGCGGTTGGGAATGTCGATGCGGATGATGTCGCCGTTCTGCACCAGACCGATCGCGCCGCCGGCTGCCGCCTCGGGCGAGCAGTGACCGATGGACAGGCCGGAGGTACCGCCAGAGAAGCGGCCGTCCGTCAGCAGCGCACAGGCCTTGCCCAGCCCCTTGGACTTGATGTAGCTGGTGGGGTAGAGCATTTCCTGCATGCCAGGGCCGCCCTTGGGACCTTCATAACGCACGATGACCACATCGCCTGCCTTGACCTTGTCGGCCAGGATGTTGGCCACGGCCTCGTCCTGCGACTCGACCACATGGGCCGGGCCTTCGAAGACCAGGATCGACTCATCCACGCCTGCGGACTTCACCACGCAGCCGTCCAGCGCGATGTTGCCGCGCAGCACGGCCAGGCCGCCTTCCTTGCTGAAAGCATGCTCGTAGCTGCGGATGCAGCCTTCGGCACGATCCAGGTCCAGGCTGGGCCAGCGGGTGTTCTGGCTGAACGCCACCTGCGTGGGAATGCCGGCGGGGCCGGCCATGTAGAAGTGGCGAACGGCCTCGTCCTGCGTGCGCATGATGTCCCACTGCTCCAGCGCATCCTTCATGGTCTTGGCGTGCACCGTGGGCACATCGGTGTGCAGTTTGCCGGCACGGTCCAGCTCGCCCAGGATGGCCATGATGCCGCCGGCGCGGTGCACGTCTTCGATGTGGTACTTGGGCGTGTTGGGCGCCACCTTGCACAGCTGGGGCACGACGCGCGAGAGGCGGTCGATGTCGGCCATGGTGAAGTCGATACCCGCTTCCTGGGCGATGGCCAGCAGGTGCAGGATGGTATTGGTGGAGCCGCCCATGGCGATGTCCAGCGTGATGCAGTTTTCGAAGGCCTTGAAGCCCACGGAGCGCGGCAGCACGTTGTCGTTGTCGTTCTCGTAGTAGTCGCGGGCCAGCTCGACGATGCGGCGGCCGGCACGCAGGAACAGTTCTTCGCGGTCGGCATGCGTGGCCACCACGGTGCCATTGCCGGGCAGGGACAGGCCCAGCGCTTCGGTCAGGCAGTTCATCGAATTGGCGGTGAACATGCCCGAGCAGGAACCGCAGGTCGGGCAGGCGGAGCGTTCCACCTCAGCCACTTCAGCGTCGGAATAGCGCTGATCGGCCGCGATCACCATGGCGTCCACCAGGTCCAGCTTCTTGAACTCGATGGTCTTGGTTTCGGGGTTGGCCAGCTTGGTCTTGCCGGCTTCCATAGGGCCGCCGGAAACAAAGATCACCGGAATGTTCAGGCGCATCGCGGCCATCAGCATGCCGGGGGTGATCTTGTCGCAGTTGGAGATGCACACCAGCGCATCGGCGCAATGGGCATTGACCATGTACTCGACCGAGTCCGCGATCAGGTCGCGGCTGGGCAGCGAATACAGCATGCCGTCATGACCCATGGCGATGCCATCGTCCACGGCGATGGTGTTGAACTCCTTGGCCACACCGCCGGCCTTTTCGATCTCGCGCGCGACCAACTGGCCCAGATCCTTCAGGTGCACATGGCCGGGCACGAACTGGGTGAAGGAATTGGCAATCGCAATGATGGGCTTGTCAAAATCGCCATCTTTCATGCCGGTGGCACGCCACAGGGCGCGCGCACCGGCCATGTTGCGGCCGCCAGTGGAGGTTTTGGAACGGTATGCGGGCATGGGGTTCGCTATAAGACGTTATCGGGAAATGATTCTTTGGATTATGGCCCAGCACTGCAAGGCAGGGATGCCTAGCCCATGGCGGGCTGTCAGGCAAAACAATCGCGAGGCATCGTCAATCACGATGCCTGATTCACTGCTCAACGACGTCGCTGACCCGGCGCCATGGCCTGCTTCTGACGTTCGATACGCTCTTTCTTGCGCTGGTCCATCTTCTCCATGGCCTTGCGCTTGGTATAGCCGGAAGCATCGGCCCAGGCCCACCAGGCGGCAGCCGCGCCATAAACGCCCAGAATCGGCCACCAGCTCCAGCCTGCGACAGGCCCGATCTCAGCAAGCTTGAGCAGCGACAACACGATCGCCAAACCTAACAGATACATACATCCCCTTTTTTGTTGATTTTCCAGAACACAGAGTGCACTGGAGAGTACACAAGCCAAGCACTACAATGCGCTAAAAGATCAACTTTAACCCCGCACCCTGGGAACTCATGATGAAGCAATTTCTGATCGCTTTCGCCCTTTCCGCCGCTGCCGTGGCCCCTGCCATGGCCGATCAGGCCCTGGCGCAGTCCAAGAACTGCATGGCCTGCCACGCTGTTGACAAGAAGCTGGTTGGTCCCGCATTCAAGGATGTGGCCGCCAAGTATGCAGGCCAAAAGGATGCTGCCGACAAGCTGGCTGCCAAGGTCATCAAGGGCGGCTCCGGCGTGTGGGGCCCCGTGCCCATGCCCGCCAATCCCCAGGTGAACGACGCCGATGCCAAGAAGCTGGTGGCCTGGATTCTGACGCAGAAGTAAAGCGACGGCTTCTCAACGGCGCGAGACAGGGCCGTTATCAAAAACCGCATGGCTCCCATGCGGTTTTTTGTTTCTGAAGCTACAGCGACTCAGCGGATCCCCTGCTCTTTCATCAGCTCCTCCGGAGCCAGGCGTCCAGACTTCGCTCCGGACCCGTGAGGTCAGCCCCCGCGACACTTGACTGCTGCAGCCTGGCAGCAACCCGGTTCATGGTTCGCATAGCGACGAGTCGATACCGCAGTGATTGCGATGTCTTGGGTCAGGCAGCAGCGCGCAATAAAAAAGGCCCCGAAGGGCCCTTTTTGGGATTCACAGCCTAGACCAGTGAATTACGCGTCGCGCGAAGCACGCTTGCGATCGTGCTCCTTCAGGTGACGCTTGCGCACGCGCAGGCTGGTGGGAGTGATTTCCAGCAGCTCGTCGTCTTCGATGAATTCCACACCGTATTCCAGCGACAGGTCGATGGGAGGCGTGATCTTGATCGCATCTTCCTTGCCGCTGACGCGGAAGTTGGTCAGCTGCTTGGTACGCGTGGCGTTCACCACCAGGTCATTGTCACGGCTGTGGATGCCGATGATCATGCCTTCGTACACGGGATCGCCGGCCTTCACGAACATGCGACCGCGGTCGTCCAGCTTGCCCAGGGCGTAGGTGAAGATTTCACCGTCGTCCATGGAGATCAGCACGCCGTTCTTGCGGCCGCCGATGTCGCCCTTATGGGGTTCGTAGCTGTCGAAGATGTTGGCGATCAGGCCGGAACCACGTGTCAGGTTCAGGAATTCGTTGGTGAAGCCGATCAGGCCGCGGGCCGGAATACGGTATTCCAGACGGACGCGACCGCGGCCATCGGGTTCCATATTCACCAGCTCGCCCTTGCGCTCGCCCAGTGCCTGCATCACACCGCCCTGATGGCCTTCTTCGATATCGGCAGTCACCAGCTCGATAGGCTCGTGCTTTTCGCCGTCGATCATCTGCATCACGACGCGGGGCTTGGACACGGCCAGCTCGTAGCCTTCGCGGCGCATTTCTTCCAGCAAAATGGTCAGGTGCAGTTCGCCACGGCCGGACACTTCAAAGATACCGTCTTCGTCGGTTTCCTTGACGCGCAGAGCCACGTTGGAACGCAGTTCCTTTTGCAGACGGTCCCAGATCTGGCGGCTGGTCACGAACTTGCCTTCACGACCTGCCAGGGGCGAGGTGTTCACGCAGAAGTTCATGGTCAGGGTGGGCTCGTCAATCTTCAGCATGGGCAGAGGCTGGGGATTGACAGGGTCGGTGACGGTTTCGCCGATACCGATGTTTTCGATACCGCTGATCAGCACGATCTCGGAAGGACCGGCTTCGGTGGCCTGCACGCGATCGATACCCTGGAAGGTGTGAACCTGGTTGATCTTGCCGCTGTAGCTCTTGCCGTCAGGACCGGCCATCACAGCCACTTGCTGACCGGGCTTGAGCGTGCCCTGGGTGATACGGCCCACGCCGATACGACCCACGAAGGTGGAGTAGTCCAGAGCGGAAACCTGCAGCTGCAAAGGAGCGCTGGCATCGCCCTGCACGGAAGGCACGTGATCCAGGATGGTGTCGAACAGGGCGGACATGTCCTCACCCCACTTGGCACCGGGCTCGCCCTCTTCCTTGGACGACCAGCCGTTGATGCCGGAGGCGTAGACCACGGGGAAGTCCAGCTGCTCATCGGTGGCGCCCAGCTTGTCGAACAGGTCGAAAGCGGCGTTGATCACCTTGTCGGGGTTGGCACCGGGCTTGTCCACCTTGTTCACCACCACGATGGGGCGCAGGCCCAGGGCCAGAGCCTTCTTGGTCACGAAGCGCGTCTGGGGCATGGGGCCTTCCTGCGCATCGATCAGCAGCACCACGCCGTCGACCATGGACAGGGCACGTTCCACTTCGCCGCCGAAGTCCGCGTGACCGGGCGTGTCGAGAATGTTGATGTGGGTGTCCTTCCAGGACACGGCACAGTTCTTGGCCAGAATGGTGATGCCGCGCTCACGTTCGATGGCATGGTTGTCCATCACGGTGTCGACGACTTTTTCGTGCTCGGCAAAAGTGCCGGACTGGCGCAGCAGCTGGTCCACCATGGTGGTCTTACCGTGGTCAACGTGCGCGATGATCGCAATGTTGCGGATTTGTTTGCTCATAATGTTTCCAAAATGCCGCTTGCTTGTGGACGCGGCGTTCCTTCCAAAATTTGTTGAATTTCTAGCGGACTGAGCAGGCGCTCGGGAATCAATTCCCCGCTCGCCACACGGCCTACCCCTAAAAGGGCATGCGGGCG
The DNA here is from genome assembly GCF_002157685.2 of Comamonas thiooxydans. Classification (NCBI taxonomy): domain Bacteria; kingdom Pseudomonadati; phylum Pseudomonadota; class Betaproteobacteria; order Burkholderiales; family Comamonadaceae; genus Comamonas; species Comamonas thiooxydans. The sequence goes on along the minus strand of NZ_AP026738.1, from coordinate 2,127,491 downwards.
CTCACCATACACCGCCACGGCCGGGGCATCCGCCCAAGACCCTCGACGGCGCAAGCCTGATAGAAAGCGTCCTGCATCCTCTTCACCCAAGGTGACGACGGCATGACGATGCAGCAGGGTATCGACAGGCTGGACCTGCGCGATGCGCTCTTCATCGTTCATGGCTTCCAGCGCCTGCAGCGTCACGCAGCGCGACACTTCAAGACCGCCGGTTTCCACACGGCGCAGAAAACGCAAATGGGCGCCACAGCCCAAGGCCTCGCCCACGTCTTCGCCCAATGTGCGGATGTAAGTGCCCTTGCTGCAGGTCACTCTCATCTTGACGGCCGGATGCCCCTGATCGTCCTGCACCAGCGTCAGGTCCAATGCATGAATCGTGACATCGCGTGCGGGGCGCTCCACTTCCACGCCCGCACGGGCGTATTCATAGAGTGCCTTGCCATCCTTCTTCAGCGCACTGTGCATGGGCGGCACCTGCTTGATGTCACCCGTGAACTGGGCCTGCACCTGCGCCAGGCGCTCGGGCGTGATGGCGGCCAGATCCACGGCACGCTCCAGCACCACATCGCCCTCGGCATCGGCCGTGGTCGTGGTCTGGCCCAGGCGGGCAATGGCTTCGTAGGTTTTCTCGGCTTCGAGCTGAAGCTGACTGAATTTGGTGGCAGCGCCGAAACACAGCGGCAGCACGCCACTGGCCAGCGGATCAAGCGTGCCTGTATGCCCGGCCTTTTCGGCGCGCAGCAGCCACTTGACCTTCTGCAAGATATCGTTGCTGGACCAGCCCAGCGGTTTATCGAGCAGCAACACCCCATGCACAGGGCGCCGCTGCACCCGGGTGCGAGGGGCGTTCATGTGCTTATTCCTGTTCGGGTCCGCGCGACGCCACAGCCTTGGCGATCAAGGCATTCATGTCGGCAGCGCGCTCTGTAGTGCGGTCGTAGACGAAATGCAGCGTGGGCACAGTATGAATGTGCAGACGCTTGAACAGGCCGTTGCGCAGAAAGCCTGCGGCCTGATTGAGTGCTGCCAGCGTCACTTCGGGATCGCCGACAAGCACGCTGAAGAACACCTTGGCGTGGGCATAGTCAGGAGTCACCTCCACGCCTTGCAGCGTGACCATACCGACGCGCGGGTCCTTCAACTCGCGGGCGATCAGCTCCGACAGATCACGCTGGATCTGGTCGGAAACTTTGAAGCTGCGGTTGGGAGCAGCAGATTTGCGTTTGGTTGCCATGAATAAAAAAGGAGCTATTTGCGCTTGCTGCACAAGGATTTCAAGGCATTTTCAGCCTCAAACCCTTGTGCAACAGGCGCTAGCAGCTATTGCTTTTACAGCGTACGAGCGATTTCCTTGATCTCGAAGACTTCCAGCATGTCGCCTTCCTTGATGTCGTTGTAGTTGCGCAGCTTGATACCGCACTCGAAGCCTTCCTTGACTTCCTTGACATCGTCCTTCATGCGGCGCAGCGACTCGATCTCGCCCGTGTAGATGACCACGTTGTCGCGCAGCAGACGGAAGTGTGCGTTGCGGGTGACGTGACCTTGCGTGATGTACGAGCCGGCAATGGTGCCGATCTTCGTTGCCACGAACACGGTGCGGATCTCGGCCATACCGATGATCTCTTCGCGCTTCTCGGGAGCCAGCATGCCGGACATCGCAGCCTTCACCTCATCCACGGCGTCGTAGATGATGTTGTAGTAGCGAATATCGACATCATTGCCTTCGGCGGTCTTGCGGGCCTGAGCATCCGCACGCACGTTGAAGCCGATGATGATGGCCTTGGAAGCCAGTGCCAGGTTGACGTCGGACTCGGAAATACCGCCCACGCCGGAGTACACCAGCTGAACCTTGATCTCGTCGGTCGACAGCTTGAGCAGCGAGGCTGCCAGAGCTTCCTGCGAGCCTTGCATGTCGGCCTTGATGATGATGGGCAGAGTCTGCACATCGCCAGCGGACATTTCGGCGAACATGTTTTCCAGCTTCGCAGCTTGCTGCTTGGCCAGCTTGGTGTTGCGGAACTTGCCAGCGCGGTAGGTCGCGATTTCACGGGCACGGCGCTCATCGCTCAGCACCATGAAGTCGTCACCGGCCTGGGGCACTTCGCTCAGACCCTGAATTTCCACAGGGATGGAAGGACCTGCTGTCTTGGTCTGCTTGCCGTCTTCGTCCAGCATGGCACGAACGCGACCATAGGTCTGGCCCGCCAGCACCACGTCGCCGACCTTCAGCGTACCGGACTGCACCAGCACCGTAGCCACGGTACCGCGGCCCTTGTCCAGCTGGGCTTCGATCACGATACCCTTGGCTGCGGCGTCCACGGGAGCCTTGAGCTCCAGCACTTCGGCCTGCAGCAGCACTTGCTCCAGCAACTCGTCGATGCCCTGACCGGTCTTGGAGGACACGGCCACGAAGGGAGAGTCGCCGCCGTACTCTTCGGGCAGCACCTCTTCCACGACCAGCTCCTGCTTGACGCGGTCGGGGTTGGCTTCGGGCTTGTCGGCCTTGGTGATGGCCACGACGATAGGAACACCGGCCGCCTTGGCGTGCTTGATGGCTTCCTTGGTCTGAGGCATCACGCCGTCGTCGGCAGCAGCCACCAGAATCACGATGTCGGTGGACTTGGCACCGCGAGCACGCATGGCCGTGAAGGCCTCGTGACCCGGAGTGTCCAGGAAGGTGATGATGCCGCGAGGCGTCTTCACATGGTAGGCACCGATGTGCTGGGTAATGCCGCCGGCTTCGCCCGACGCCACCTTGGTGCGACGGATATAGTCCAGCAGCGAGGTCTTGCCGTGGTCCACGTGGCCCATCACGGTCACCACAGGAGCACGCGACAGCAGCTCGGCTTCGGCACTGGAGACTTCTTCATCGGTGAAGGCCTCCAGGTCGTCCAGCGCTGCCACCTTGGCGGTGTGGCCCATTTCTTCCACCACGATCATGGCGGTGTCCTGGTCCAGCGGCTGGTTGATGGTGACCATCTGGCCCATCTTCATCAGCACCTTGATCAGTTCGGATGCCTTGATGGCCATCTTGTGGGCCAGTTCGGCCACGGTGATGGTCTCGGGCACCGAGATCTCCAGCTGACGGAACTCGGGAGCCTGCTGCTGTTGCTGCTCGTGACGGTCATTGCCACGACGGCCACCCCTGGGACCACCGCGCCAGTTGGAGCGGCCAGCCACTCCACCGGAGCTGTCGCCACGGGTCTTGATTTCCTTCTTCTTGGCCGCATCGTTGGACCAGCTCGAAGACAGCTTGGCGGACTTGACTTCCTTGCCGGGACGGGCACCGCCGCCTGCGTTGGCCGCACCAGCGGCGCCTGCGGGCTTGTTGCCATCCTTGGCGGCAACAGGCTTCTTGGCATCCGCAGCGACCGGAGCAGCCTTCTTGGGCTCTTCCGGCTTCTTGGCGACCAGCACCTTCTTGGGCGCAGCCATCATGGCACGGATGGCTTCCGCCTCGGCCAGGGCCTTGCGGCGGCGTTCATCCAGATCCTTGGCGCGGCTGGCTTCTTCAGCCGCCTTGGCCTGGGATTCGGCTTCGGCCTTGGAGCGTGCCTCGGCCTGGGCCGCAGCACGTGCGGCAGCGCCAGCGGCGTGCTCGCGCTTTTCCTCTTCCTTAGCCGCCTTGGCTTCAGCCACCTTGGCAACTTCCGCGGCTGCATAGGCTGCAGCACGTTCCTCGGCTTCGCGCTCGCGGCGCTCGCGCTCTTCGCGCTCTTGACGTTCCTTGGCCAATTGTTCTTCCTGATGGCTCAACAGCTCGGCCTCGCGGCGAGCATCTTCTTCACGGCGTACCAGCTCTTGACTAGCGGCACGCTCCTGCACAGCCTTAGCCATGCTTTCCGCATTGGCCTGAGCCTCGGCGGGAGTGTCTTCCCGCTTCACGAAAGTGCGCTTCTTGCGCACTTCCACCTGAATCGTACGGGCACGGCCCGATGAATCCGCCTGCTTGATTTCGCTGGTGGACTTCTTGGTCAGCGTGATCTTCTTGGCACCGCTGCCATGGCTTGCCTGCAGGTGAGACAGCAAGCGCTGCTTGTCACCTTCGGTCAGCGCATCAGCCGCATTGGCCTTGTCAACCCCGGCGGCCTTGAGCTGCTGCAGCAAGGTATCAGGGGTCGTGTTGCGCTCTTTCGCAAATTCTGCAACCGTATTACTCGACATAAATGCTCTGTACCTCCCTGACCTTACTCTTGCCCATCGGTAAACCAGTGCTCACGCGCCTTCATGATCAAGGCCTTGGCTTCTTCGGCGGTCTGACCGGTAATTTCGGTCAGCTCGTCGATCGCCAGGTCGGCCAGATCGTCACGGGTGTGCACATCAGCTTGCGCCAGCTTGTCCAGCAGTTCGGCAGTCATGCCGTCCAGAGACACCAGATCCTCGGATGCCTTGCTCACATTTTCTTCGCGAGCAATTTCCTGACTCAGCAGTGCATCCTTGGCGCGGCTACGCAGCTCGTTCACCGTCTCTTCGTCGAAGGATTCGATTTCGAGCATTTCCTGCAGCGGCACATAGGCCACTTCTTCCAGGGTCTCGAAACCTTCTTCGATCAGGATGTTGGCGATTTCCTCGTCCACATCCAGCTTTTCCATGAACAGCTTGCGCGAGACAGCCGACTCGTCAGCCTGCTTCTGAGCAGACTCGGCAGCGTCCATGATGTTGATCTTCCAGCCTGTCAGCTCGGAGGCCAGACGTACGTTCTGACCGCCGCGACCGATGGCGATAGCCAGATTTTCCTCGTCCACCACCACGTCCATGGCGTGCTTTTCCTCGTCCACGACGATGGAAGAGACATTGGCAGGAGCCAGAGCACCGATCACGAACTGGGCGGGGTCTTCGGACCACAGCACGATATCCACACGCTCGCCGGCCAGTTCGTTGGTCACGGCGTTCACACGGGTACCACGCACGCCGACGCAGGTACCGATGGGATCCACGCGCTTGTCGTGGCTCAGTACGGCGATCTTGGCACGAGAGCCGGCGTCACGGGCGCAGCTCTTGATCTCCAGCAGGCCTTGCTCGATCTCAGGCACTTCATTGCGGAACAATTCCACCATGAATTCGGGAGCCGAGCGCGACAGCAGGATGGGAGCGCCGCGCAAGGTGGCATCGACTTCCATGATCATGGCGCGCACGCGGTCGCCATTGCGCAGATTTTCCTTGGGGATCATCTCGCCGCGCTTGAGTCGGCCTTCCACACGGCCGGATTCGACAATGATGTCGCCCTTGTCCATGCGCTTGACGGTACCAGTAAAGATCTTCTCGCCACGGGCCAGGAATTCGTTGAGCAGCATTTCGCGCTCGGCGTCGCGAATCTTCTGCAGGATGACCTGCTTGGCAGCCATGGCACCGATACGGCCGATGGGCAGCGACTCGATCTGCTCTTCAATGAACTCACCAATTTGAATGCCGGGCACGCGGTCTTCCGCATCCATCAGCATTTCTTCGGCGTCGGGGTTCTGCAGACCGGCATCGTCAGACACCACCACCCAGCGGCGGAAGGTGTCGTAGTCGCCGCTTTCGCGATCGATGGACACGCGGATGTCTACTTCACCTTGGTACAGCTTCTTGGTGGCCTGTGCCAGTGCGGATTCCACGGCACCAAAAACCACATCGCGTTCCACGTTCTTTTCACGCGAAATGGCTTCAACCAACATCAACAGTTCGCGATTCATGCGACGACTCTCCTATTTCAATCACACAAAGAGGATTTGCATGCGACCTCTTTGCCCCAAAAGATTCAAACGCTTCAGCTGCCTCATTCGGGCTTGGCTGCGCGTCCTTTGAAATTCACAATCGGTGCCAGACGAGCTTCGCGCAACTCGTCAAGCGTAAAGCCCATCGCGTTCAACGGCGCTGGCTCACGCTTCTTGCTGACGCGCACGCCCGGCTTGGGAGGCGGCTCATCGCTCCAGACGATCTGCCAGCCACCTTCTTCAGTCCGTTCCAGCGTGCCACGAAATTTCTTGCGGTTTGCATTGATCTTGTCGCCACCTGCAGCCCCGATGGGAGCCTTGAGCGTCAGATCCACCTCCGAGCCTTCAAAGCGGATGAAGTCCTGCTCATGGCGCAGCAAACGATCAATGCCTGGAGAAGAGACCTCCAGGCGGGCGTAGTCCGCACCATCGACTTCCAGCGCAAACTGAAGCTGGCGCGTGACCTTTTCGCAGTCTTCCACTGTCACGAACTGCTCGGGCAGCTCAGGCGCACCTTCCTCCGGCGCCTGCCAAGGCAAATCAATCGTGATGCGCAGCAGGCCGCCGGCCGAGCGCTCGATTTCAACCAGGTCATAGCCCAGACCTGTCACGGTTTGTTCAACGATTTGCTGTAGTGCCACGTGTATTCAGTTCAATCCCGAAAAATCTGTCAAATCATGGACTTAGCTCTGCCAAAAACAGGTTTCGCCATGAATTGCCCAAAAAAAACGGGCGGTATGTACCCGCCCGTTTGGTCGTGAAGCCGTGATTGTAGCCGCAAACCATTGTTTTCGCAAAAAGTGTCTCGCATAAAACAGCGATCAACGCAAGACTTCCTGCAGGTCATCAGCGCGCAACAATCGCTGCAGCAAATCCTGGGCCTCCTGCACATCGGCAGGCCTCGCCGCTGCATCTGCGGGCAGGGATTGCAGCATCCGCGCCAGCACCCCCGTCTGCGGAAGCACAGGCCCCAGGAATCTGGCCTGCTCGCCCTGCGCCACCAAAATGGACGGGAAGGTTTCTATGTCCAGATCGCCAGCGACATCCTCACGGTCTTCCACATCGAGCCAGACAAAACGCATCTGCGGGAACTGGGCAGCAAGAGCCTCGAAAGGCTGCCGGTACTGTTTACAGGTACCGCACCAGTCAGCACAGAGGCAGACAACCAGCCATGCGTCTGCTTTTGTAATTTCTTGTTTCATTTCACGAACTCTGGGCAGGCCTTCGCACACGCCCCTGCATTGATCCCAGCAATGGTAGCGCCAGATGCCCCCAAGGACTCAAACCCCGGTCATCACCCCACCAGCGCGCATTGAGACCCTTGAAGCTGTCGCACTCTATCCCTATTATTTTCCTGAATGCGGGCGCAGCAATGGCAGCAGCCAAGGCAACAGTCTTGCGCCCATCTTTTGACAAGAAGATTGGTGACTCCATGGATTACAAGGACTATTACAAGATACTTGGCGTGGACAAAAAGGCCTCCACCGAGGAGATCAAAAAGGCCTATCGCAAACTCGCCCGCAAATACCACCCCGACATCAGCAAGGAAAAAGACGCGGCTGCTCGCATGGCCGAGGTCAACGAAGCCAACACCGTGCTCTCCGACCCCGAAAAGCGCGCCGCCTACGACGCCATGGGCGACGAGATGCAGTTTGCTCAAAATGCCAGAGCTCAGGGCAGCGGAGGCTTTCGCCCGCCGCCCGACTGGGATCAGCAGGACTTTCACTTCAGCAGCCAGGGCGATGCCGGCAGCGACGCCGATTTCAGCGACTTCTTCTCGCAGATGTTCGGCCAGGCCGCTCGTGCACGGCGCCATCAGGGCCAGCAAGGTGCGCGCAGCACCCCAGACATGCGCGGCCAGGACCAGCATGCCAGCATAGAGCTGGATCTGCAGGACAGCTACAGCGGTGCCGTGCGCTCGCTGCATCTGCGCAGCACTGTGCTCGACGACCAGGGCATCCCCACCCACAAGGAAAAGGAGTTGCAGGTCACCATTCCCAAGGGCGTGCGCGAGGGCCAGATGATTCGCCTTGCCGGTCAGGGCAACCCGGGCCTGGGCAAGGGCGCTCCAGGCGATCTGCTGCTGGAGGTGCACTTCCGCAGCGACCCGCGCTGGTGGTCCGAGGGCAAGGATGTCTATCAGCGAGTCCCGCTCGCGCCCTGGGAAGCCGAGCTGGGCGGCCCCGTCCCCTTCAAGACGCTGGCCGGGGAACTGGAAGTCACCGTGCCCGCCGGCTATCGCTCGGGTCGCAAGCTGCGCCTCAAGGGCAAGGGCCTGCCCGCAGCCACGCCGGGTGATCTGTATCTGGTGCTGGATGTGGTCTTCCCGCCCGCAGCGACACCCGCGCAAAAGCAGGCGTATGCCGACTTTGCCAAGGCCTTCCCGCAGTTCGATGCCCGCAGCCTGAGTTGAAAGGTTTTCCCATGAGCCCCTCCCACTACCCTTTCTACGAGCCTGCCGAGCTGCTGGAACAGGCCGTGCTCGATCTGCACGAGCTGGCGCGCCATTGCTGCACCAGCCCGCAATGGGTGATCGAGCATGTGCAGACAGGCGTCATCAGCTACGACAACGAAGGTCAGCTGCGCGAGATCAGCCACGAGCAATGGCGCTTCAGCAGCCAGACGCTGGTACGTGCGCGCCGCATTGCGCAGCTGGAACACAGCTTCGACGCCGACCCTCAGCTCGCCGCCCTGACTACCGATCTCATCGAGGAAGTGCAGCAACTGCGCCGCAAGCTAAAAAATCTGCAGGGATGAGCAAACCAACACCCTGAAGCCGTGAAAAGCAAAAAGCCCTCGTACCGAAGTGACGAGGGCTTTTTTGCGGGCCGCACACCAGGGCGCGGCCTGCCGCAGGAATTAGCCGTGGCGCTTGCCGGGCTGCTTCTTGCTGCGAGTGTGCGAACCACGCTCCAGGCTCACGCGCTGGCCACGGCCGGGAGTGGGCAGGGTCACGCCATTGGGTGCCTGGGGACGGGGAGTGGCCTTGCGGTCTGCTTCGGTAACGATCTTATTGCCCATGTCGAATTCTCAATTGGGAGGTTGAAAAGGATCAATTAGGCCACAGCCAGAGAATTCGCGCCAAATAAATACAAACTTTCGAGTGCGGATTCAGTGTTTTTCAGCGAATACCTGCCTCGCGAATCAGCGAATCGGCAGCAATTGCGGGCATTCAAAGCCTCAAACCTTTGAAGGGAAAGCGCTGCCCGCTATCAAATTCAGACAGCCGCCGCCCCGGCAACGACCCCGGCGGCCTCGACCAGCTGGCGCGTATAGGCCTGCCGCGGCGCAGTCAACACCGCCTGCACATCGCCCTGCTCCACGATCTGCCCGTCCTTCATGACCAGCACCTCATGGGCCATGGCGCGAATCACGTCCACATCGTGGGTGATGAGCAGATAGGCCAGACCACGCTCCTTCTGCAGCCGCTGCAGCAGGGCCAGCACCTGCTGCTGAATGGTGACATCGAGTGCACTCGTGGGTTCGTCCAGCACCAGGACCTCGGGCTCCATGATGAGCGCGCGCGAGATCGCCAGGCGCTGCCGCTGCCCGCCAGAGAATTCATGCGGATAGCGCTGCAGCAGGCCGGGAAACTGGGTCTCGGTCAAGCCCACCTCTTCCAGCATCTTGAGCACGCGCTCGCGCCGCGGCCCGGCAGCGAGCTCAGGGGCATGGATCTGCAGGCCTTCGCCGACGATCTCCTCCACAGTCATGCGCGGAGAGAGCGAGGAGAACGGATCCTGAAACACCACCTGGATCTTGCGCCGCAGCGCCAGGTTGGCGGCGCTGTTGCGGATTGCCGGCTGCTGCCATTGCCTGCCGGCCACCTGCAGCCTCCCGGCCGCAGGCAACAGCCCCAGCACGGCCTGGGCCAGCGTGGATTTACCGGAGCCCGATTCACCGATCACGCCCAGGGTACGGCCGGGCCGCAACAGCATATCCGCGCCCTTGACCGCTACAAATGCGCCCTTTTTGAACCAGCCGCGAATGCCAGGCAAGGGCGTGGCATAGCTCACCTGCAGGGCCTGGGTCTGTACCACGGCAGCCTCACCGGCCGGCACGATCTCATCCGCCACATTGCGCACCGGCCGGCTGGCCAGCAGCCTGCGGGTATAGGCATGCTGCGGGTTCCCCATCAGCTCAGCCACCGAACCCTGCTCCACGAGACGGCCTTTTTCCATGACCGCCACGCGGTCGGCAAAGCGGCGCACCAGATTCAGGTCATGCGTGATCATCAGCACGGCCATGCCGGTCTGCCGTTGCAGATCGGCCAGCAAATCCAGGATCTGGCCACGCAGCGTCACATCCAGCGCCGTTGTCGGCTCGTCGGCCAGCAGCAGCCGGGGACGGCTGGCCAGGGCCATGGCAATCATGGCGCGCTGGCGTTGCCCGCCGCTGAGCTGGTGCGGAAAGCTCTGCGCCCTGCGCCCCGGCTCGGGGATGCCGGTCGTGGCCAGCAGCTCCACCGCCTGCGTCAGGGCCTGGGCACGGCTCAGTGCCTGCTTGAGCTGCAGCACCTCGGCCACCTGCACGCCGACAGTCATCAGCGGGTTCAGCGCCGTCATTGGCTCCTGAAAGATCATGGCGATATCGCCGCCGCGTATGCCCTGTATCTCGCGCTCAGAAAGCCCCAGCAGATCGCGCCCATCCAGCAGGGCCCGGCCACCCAGTTGCGCATCTCCCACCAAGCGCAGCAGCGACAGCGCCGTGACCGACTTGCCCGAGCCGGACTCCCCCACCAGCGCCAGCTTCTCACCGGCAGCCATCTCGAAGCTCACGCCCTGAACCACGGGCTTGCCCGCAAAAGACACGCTCAGATCCTGCACGGTCAGCAGCTTGCTGCCGGCCTGGCTCTCGTATTTCTCCTTGCTCATGGCTTGCCTCCTGCGCGCTTTGCAGCCCCGGTGTGCGCCTGCTTGCGCGGGTCCAGCGCATCGCGCAGGGCATCCCCCATAAAGGTCAGCAACAGCAGCGTGATGACCAGCACGCCAAAGGTGGACAGGGAAATCCACCAGGCATCGATATTGTTCTTGCCCTGGCTCAGCAATTCGCCGAGGCTGGGCGTGCCCGGGGGAACGCCCAGGCCCAGAAAATCGAGCGAGGTCAGCGCCAGGATGGCCCCGCTCATGCGAAACGGCAAAAAGGTGATCACCGGCGTCATGCTGTTGGGCAGAATGTGGCGAAAGATGATGGAGCGATTGCTGGCACCCAGCGCCTGGGCGGATTTCACATAGTCGAGCTGGCGATTGCGCAGAAACTCGGCCCGCACATAGTCAGCCAGACCCATCCAGCCGAACAGGCTCAGCAGGATCAGCAGCAGCGAGACACTGGGCGCAAACAGCGCGCTGAAGATGATGAGCAGGTAGAGCTCGGGCATGGAGCCCCAGATTTCCGTCAGGCGCTGGAAGGCCAGATCCGTCTTGCCGCCAAAAAAGCCCTGCACCGCTCCCGCCAGCACGCCCAGCAGCACGCCCACGGCCGTCAGCGCCAGACCGAACAGGACGCTGACGCGAAAACCATAGATGAGCTGCGCCAGCAGATCGCGCCCCCGATCGTCGGTGCCCAGCCAGTTGTCGGCCGACGGCGCAGAAGGGTTGGGCGACTTGGCAAAATAGTTGATGGTGGACTTGCCATAGCGGTTGATGGGGAAGATCGCCCAGTTCTCGCCCTCGCCGAGCCTTTGCTGGATGAAGGGATCGAGGTAATCGGTCGGCGTATGGAAATCGCCGCCAAACGTGGTTTCCGGGTAATCGTGCAGCAGCGGCAGATAGGTCTGCCCCTCGTAGCGCACGATGAGCGGCTTGTCGTTGGACAGCAGTTCGGCACACAGGCTGAGCAGCACCAGCACCGAGAAGATCAGCAGGCTGACAAAGCCCAGCCGATTGCCCTTGAAGCGCCGCCAGGCCCGGCGCCCAGGAGATTCGGATTGGGCAGCAGGCGCCGCCGGCACACGCTCTACTCCTGTATTCATAGCTTCTTGCGCCTGCAGGGCAATGGTTTGAGGCTTATCTTGCATAAATCAGTCAAACTTGACCCGGGGGTCTACCCAGACATAGCAAAGATCGCTGATGAGCTTGGTCACCAGGCCGATCAGCGTGAACAGATACAGCGTGCCCAGCACCACGGGAAAGTCGCGCCGGATCACGCTTTCATAGCTGAGCAAACCCAGGCCGTCGAGCGAGAACAGGGTCTCGATCAGCAGCGCGCCGGCAAAGAAGGCGCCGATAAAAGCCGAGGGAAAGCCCGTGACGATGGGGATCAGCGCATTGCGAAACACATGTTTGTAGAGCACCTGGCGCTCGGAAAGGCCCTTGGCGCGGGCCGTCAGCACATATTGCTTGCGGATCTCTTCGAGAAACGAGTTCTTGGTCAGCATGGCCGTCACGGCAAAGCTGCCGGCCACCATGGCCGTCACGGGCAGCGCGATATGCCAGAGATAGTCTGCCACCTTGCCCATGGTGCTGAGTTCGTCGAAATTGGCCGAAGTCAGCCCGCGCAGCGGAAACCACTGCAGCTGCCCGCCAAAGACGACCAACAGCGCCACGCCCAGCACAAAACCCGGGATGGCATAGCCGATGAGAATCACAATGGTGGTCGCCAGATCGAAGCGCGAGCCGGCCCGGACGGCCTTGGCCACACCCAGTGGCACGGCCACCAGATAGCTGATGAAAAACGTCCACAGGCCCAGGCTGATGGAGACCGGCAGTTTTTCCTTGACCAGCGCCCAGACGCTTTTGTTCTGGAAAAAGCTGGTGCCCAGATCGAAACGCGCGAACTGCCCCAGCATCTGCACAAAGCGTTCGGCCGGCGGCTTGTCAAAGCCGTACAGCGCCTTGATCTCCTCGATCCGCTTGGGGTCCACGCCCTGTCCGCCGCGATAGCTCATGGAAGCGCCTTCGGCACCATGTCCGGCACCGGCCTTGGCCTCGGCCAGATACTGCTCCACCGGGCCGCCGGGCACGAACTGGATGACCACAAAGGTCAGCAGCAGCACACCCAGCAGCGTGGGGATCATCAGCAAAATGCGTTTGAGAATATAGGCAAACATCTTCGATCAACCCTTGTTTTCAGCCGCAGTTGCGATGGCCGCCGCCCCGGACCGCCCCAAGCAAGGCCAGCCCCTTCGGGGGGCAGCGACCCGTGCAACGGTGGAGCGTGGGGGCCACTTTACCTCGGCCGCCGCGCCGGGCCGCCCCAAGCAAGGCCAGCCCCCTCGGGGGGCAGCGACCCGTGCAACGGTGGAGCGTGGGGGCCACTTTACCTGGGCCGCCGCGCCGGGCCGCCCCAAGCAAGGTCAGCCCCCTCGGGGGGCAGCGACCCGTGCAACGGTGGAGCGTGGGGGCCACTTTACTTGGCCCACCAGGCATAGACGGCCCATAGCTCGCCCGGCGAATAGGCAGGAATCTGCCCGGGTAGCGCCAGCCTCCAGGCGTCATAGACCATGCGGTGGGTGCCCGAGTAGTACTGCGGGATCAGGTAGTGGCCGTGCACGATGATGCGCTCCAGCGCGTGGCAGGCGGGCAGCATCTGCTGCTCGGACTTGGCCGCAGCCATCTGGGCGATGATGGCATCCACGGCCTTGCTCTTGAGACCGACATAGTTTGAGGCCCCCTCCACATCGGCGGCGGCGCTGCCGAACAGCTCGGCATATTCCTGACCCGGATTGTGCGTGCCGGGCACGTTGAGCGTCACGATGTCGAAATCGTATTTGTCCATGCGCTGCTGATAGAGCGCGTAGTCCACGTTGCGCACCTTGAGCGTGATGCCCAGCTTTTCCAGATTGCGCATCCAGCTGCTGACGATCTTGACACCGCTCTCGCTGCTGTCCAGATATTCCAGCACCATGGGCTCGCCCCCGGCATTGCGCAAGGCTCCATCCCTGACCGTCCAGCCGGCATCGGCCAGCAGCTTCTGCGCACGCCGCAGATTGCCGCGCAGGCCATCAGGCCCATCGGTGCGTGGCGGCTGGGCCATCTGCCCCAGCGTGCCTGGCGGCAGACTGCCCTCATAGGGCTTGAGCAGAGCCAACTCGGCCTCGCTGGGATCGCCCGTGGTTTCGCAAGCGGTGTTGCCAAACAATCCATGCACGCGCTGATATGCGCCATAGAACATCTGACGGCTCATCCACTCAAAGTCATAAGCCAGGCCCAAGGCATCGCGCACACGCACATCCTTGAGCAGCTCACGCCGCGTATTCAGGAAAAAACTCTGAAAACCCGAGGGCAGCTTGTTCTCGAACGCGCCCTTGACCAGTTCGCCCGAGGCGAAGCGCCGTCCCGTCAGACGCCTGGCCCAGTCGCCCGCGCTATTGATGCGCATGAGATCGAACTCGCCGGCCTTGAGGGCCTCCAGCCGCGCCGTGTTGTCCTTGTAGATCTTGATGGTGATTCGGTCAAAATTGGCCAGACCGACACGCACCGGCAAGGCTGCCCCCCAATATTGAGGGTCGCGAACATAGCTGATGTCCTTGCCGAACTTGACCGGCCCTATCTTGTAGGGCCCGCTGCCGATAGGCGTGTCCATCACCACCTGATCGAAGGCCTTGGGCTTGCCATCCGCGCCCAGCCCCCAGTCACGGCTGAACACCGGCAGCAGGGCGCCCACGGTCAGCGGCAGGTCGCGGTTGGGCTTTTTGAAGCGAAAGCGCACCGTGCGCTCGTCGAGCACATCACAGGCAGCCACCTCGGCAAACAGCGTCTTGTAGCCGGGCGAGACATATTTGCTCAGCAGCGTCTCGTAGCTGTGCTTCACATCCTGGGCCAGCACGGGCTTGCCGTTGTGAAAACGCGCCTGCTTGCGCAGTTTGAAAGTCGCGGACAGGCCGTCGGCTGCCACCTCCACATCCTCGGCCAGCAGCCCATAGCCCGTCGCCGTCTCGTCGAGACTGGGGGTCAGCAGGGTCTCGAACAGCATGTCCGCCAGATAGGCCGGCGGCGAGCCCTTGATGGTGAAGGGGTTGTACTTGTCGAAGGTCGAATAGCGCAGATTGCTGACCATGCGCAACTCGCCACCCTTGGGCGCTGCGGGGTTCACATAGTCAAAGTGCTTGAAGTCGGCCGCGTACCTGGGCTGCCCCCAGAGTGCATAGCCATGTGCTGCCAGGGCAGGTGTGGCAACTTGGCTGCTGACAATCAGGGCTGAGCAAATCATCCAATGGCGCATGCGACAATTCTGCCCTACCCCGACTGATTCGCACCCAGTTCGAACAGATACGTTTTCAAAGATGGCGCGTCTGCCACAGATGCAGCCATCGTCTCTTTCAATTTTCTTTGGAGAACAACAATGGGTTTTCTCGCCGGTAAAAAGCTGCTGATCACGGGCGTTCTGTCCAACCGTTCCATTGCCTACGGCATTGCCAAGGCCTGCCACGAGCAAGGCGCAGAACTGGCTTTCAGCTATGTGGGTGAACGCTTCAAGGACCGCATCACCGAATTTGCTGCCGACTTCGACTCCAAGCTGGTGTTCGACTGCGACGTGGGCGACGACGCCCAGATCGAAAAGCTGTTCGCCGACCTGGGCGCCACCTGGGGTAAGTTCGACGGCTTTGTGCACTCCATCGGTTTTGCCCCCCGTGAAGCCATTGCCGGCAACTTCCTGGACGGTCTGAGCCGCGAGAACTTCAAGATCGCCCACGATATCAGCGCCTACAGCTTCCCCGCCATGGCCAAGGCTGCCCTGCCTTACCTGAACGACAAGTCCTCGCTGCTGACCCTGTCCTATCTGGGTGCTCTGCGCTCCATCCCCAACTACAACACCATGGGCCTGGCCAAGGCATCGCTGGAAGCATCCGTGCGCTACCTGGCAGAAGCCGTGGGCCGCACTGCCGACGGCCGCGCCATTCGTGCCAACGGCATCTCCGCCGGCCCCATCAAGACCCTGGCTGCCTCGGGCATCAAGGACTTCGGCAAGCTGCTGGGCCGCGTGGCCGACGCCGCTCCTCTGCGCCGCAACGTGACCATTGAAGACGTCGGCAATGTCGCGGCCTTCCTGCTGTCCGACCTGGCCTCCGGCGTGACCGCCGAGATCACCTATGTGGATGGCGGCTTCAGCCAGACTGCAGGCCTGTCTGCCGATCAGGTCTGAGCCTCAGGCTTTTGACGACACCAGCCCCGCAGGCTTCCGAGGCCTGCGGGGCTTTGTTTTTTGAGACCGTCCCCGACATCTTGGCCCTTGCCCTACAAGCGCGGCAAAGCACTGACGCTATGGTTCACAGTGTTTTCTCTATGGTTCTGACGAATATTCAAGAGGAGCTTACATGCCATATCGTTTTCTCATCCTGACCGCATCCGCTGCTGCCCTGACGGCCTGCAGCACCCCCGAGCCCCAGCCCGCCCAGGCCATCGCCAGGCTGCAGGCCACTTCGGGCAGCAAGGTCGGCGGCGATGTGAAATTCACCCAGAAGACCGGACAGCAAGTGGTGATCAATGCCGTGATTCACGGCCTCAAGCCCAATTCCGAGCACGGCTTTCACATCCACGACAAGGGCGACTGCGGCGACAACGGCAATGCCGCTGCCGGCCACTTCAACCCGCTGGGCAATCCGCATGGCAAATATGACTCGACCCAGCACCATATGGGCGACCTGCCCAGCCTGAAGGCCGACTCCAACGGCGTGGCCACCGTCAACGTACAGTCGGCAGACATCACCTTGCTGGCCGGCCCTGGCAATGTCATAGGCCGCGCGGTCATCGTTCATGCCCAGCCCGACGACTACACCACCCAGCCCACGGGCAATGCCGGCGCGCGCATCGCCTGCGCCGTCATCAGTCGCGACTGAAGGCCTTGCCCCTGGACAAAAGCCGCTGCCTGGCTTCAGCGGCTTTTTCATTGGAATCACCACAATTCCTATAGATAAGCCGCTGATAGCTATGTTTTTTGATACGGGTTCGTGCCCGCATCGACAGCATAGGCTCCGCGCTCTAGCATGAGCTGCATCTTTACCGGGAGATAGCCATGCCTGAACCACGGCACCGATCCCTGCGGAAATGCATGCTCTGGCTGGTCTGCGCCTGCCTCTGCATGGGCTTTATTGCCGTGCGGGCACAGACCACGGCCCAGCCGCCGTCGCTGATGCTAGCCCAGGTCTGGCGCAGCGGCCTGCCGCTGCAGGACTACTGGGTCAGCGAAAAACTGGACGGCGTGCGCGGCTACTGGAACGGCCACCAGCTCGTCAGCCGTGGCGGGCAACGGATCGCGGCGCCTGAGTGGTTTGTCCGGGACTGGCCAGCCACCCCCATGGATGGCGAGCTCTGGGCCGGACGCGGCCGGTTTGGCCATGCCCAGTCCACCACGGCACAGGCCATCCCCGACGACCAAGCCTGGCGCCAGATGAGATTCATGGTGTTTGATCTACCCACGGCTCCGGGCAGCTTTGACCAGCGCCTGCCGCTGCTGCAGCGCACCGTGAGCGCCATTGCCCAGGACTGGGTGCAGATGGTGGAGCAGCGCAAGCTGGGCTCGGAAGCCGAGCTGCAGCAATGGCTGCACACAGTCGTCAAAGGCGGCGGCGAGGGCTTGATGCTGCACAAGGGCAGCGCACCCTATCGCCCGGGCCGCAGCGACGATCTGCTCAAGCTCAAGCCTTTCGATGATGCCGAAGCCCAGGTCATAGGCTACAAAAGCGGACGCGGGCAATGGCAGGGCATGACGGGTGCGCTACTGGTGCAGACCCCGGACGGAAAGCAGTTCTCACTGGGCTCCGGACTGACGGCGCAGATGCGCAAAAGCCCGCCTGCGCTCGGCAGCTGGGTCACCTACCGCTACCAAGGACTGCACGAAAAAAGCGGGCTGCCGCGCTTTGCCCGCTTTTTGCGCGTGCGCAGCGAGTCGGGCTTTCAGCCCGAGCCGGCAAGCCCGTGATTCACAGCTTCATCGTTGGCCGCGACCATCGAGCATGCGCCTGAATTCCGCGACATCAGTGGCTAGGGCAGCTGCGCCCCCAGGTCGCGCGCGGCCTGCAACACGTTTTTGACATAGCGCTCGTCATAGCGATGCGCTGGCATGGTCAGCGTCAGGGCAGCGGCCAACTCCCCGCTGCGGCGGAAAACCGGGGCCGAAATACCGGCGATCTCGCTATGCCTGTCGCCCACCAGGGCTTCGTAACCATCGGCCCGTACCCGCGCATAGTGGCTGCGCTGCTTCTTCACCCAATCGCCCAGCTCCGGATCGAAAGCGACCAGCACCCGCCCGCCCGCGCCTTTGTCCAGAGGCAGCAGATCACCGGCACGTGCATGGTCGCGCACCGGATGCGGCGAATCCACGCGGTACAGACACAGGCGTTCGCGCCCCTGGCGCACATGGTAGGCCGCGCTCTCGCCCGTGGCCTGAACCAGTGCGCGCAGCACCGGCATGACCAGCTTGTCCAGCGAGAAGCTCTGTTCGTAAACCGCATGCAGCCTGGCCACGGCCGGACCCACCGCATAGCGCCCGTCATCCTGGCGCTGAACCCAGCCACCATGCTCCAGAGAGGCCAGCAACCTCAGCACCGTACTCTTGTAAAGGCGCGTTCGCTCGGCCAGCTCGGCCAGGCTCAGCGCGGCATCGCCATCCTGGAATGCACCCAGCACGCTGAGGGCACGGTCCACTGCGGCCACACCGCCAGGCGCGGCATTCTCGTCGGCGACGGATTCATTCAGGGATTTACGCGGCATAAAAACTCCTGCCCCTCAGCTTGACAGGGCATCAGGACGCAAGGCAATATTTCAATAGAAAGAATTTAGTTCTATCTGATAGAACATCATTACAACATTGTGCCAGCTGCAATGCAAGCATGAAATCCAAGTGAGGCAACCATGTCATTCCCCCATCGCTTCGATCTCCTGATCAGCGAAGTCGGCCCCCGCGACGGCCTGCAGTCGGTCTCGGCCACCATGAGCACGGCCCATAAATACGCCTGGATCGACGCCCTGGTGGCAGCGGGTGTGCAGGAAATCGAAGTCGGCTCCTTTGTCTCGCCCAAGCTGCTGCCGCAGATGGCCGATGCCGCCGAAGTCGTGCGCCATGCCGTCACCCACCCCGGCATCACCATCATGGCCCTGGTGCCCAATCTCAAGGGAGCCGAAGCCGCCATGCGCGCCGGCGCGCACAAGATCACGCTGCCCGTATCGGCCAGCCCCGCGCACTCCATGGCCAATGTGCGCAAGACGCCCGCACAGATGGTGGAGGAAGTGCGCGCCATCGCCAGGCTGCGCGACGAGATCGCCCCTGCAGTGCATATCGAGGCCGGCATCTCCACCGCCTTCGGCTGCACCTTGCAGGGCCTGGTGCCCGAGGACGAGGTGATCGCTCTGGCTGCAGCCTGCGTGGCCGCCGGCGCCGACGAATCGGGTCTGTCGGACACCACGGGCATGGCCAACCCGGCCCAGGTCAAGCGCCTGTTCACGCGCCTGCGCAGCGAACTCGGCGACAAGGCCGGCGCCGCGCATATGCACAACACCAGAGGCCTGGGCCTGGCCAACTGCCTGGCCGCCTATGAGGCAGGTGTGCGCACTTTCGACGCATCTCAGGCCGGGCTGGGCGGCTGCCCCTATGCCCCCGGCGCCTCCGGCAATGTGGTGACCGAAGATCTGGTCTTCATGTTCGAAGCCATGGGACTGCGCACCGGCATTGATATTGAGCGATTGCTTGCAGCGCGAGAAACGCTGGCCGCCGGACTGCCGGGCGAGGCGCTGTACGGCATGCTGCCACCCGCAGGCCTGCCCAAGGGCTTTGTGCCTCACCGTTACTGATTACGTAGCGGCTCGCAACCGGGCCGAGAACAAGAAGAGATGAATATGCACGCCTCAACCGAAACCGCCGAGACTTCCTCCTCCCCCCTGCCCTATAGCGGCATCCGCGTGGTGGAGTTCACCCATATGGTCATGGGCCCCAGCTGCGGCCTGATGCTGGCCGACCTGGGCGCCGAAGTCATCAAGGTCGAACCCGTGGGCCACGGCCGCAACGGCGATGCCACGCGCAAGCTGCTGGGCTCGGGCTCCGGCTTTTTTCCGCTGTTCAACCGCAACAAGAAAAGCCTGACGCTGGATTTGCAGACCCCCGAGGGCAAGGAAGCCGCGCTGCGGCTGATCGCCACGGCCGATGTGGTGACCGAAAACTTCAAGCCCGGCACCATGAAGAAGCTGGGCCTGGACTATGAAAGCCTCAAGCAGCAGTTTCCGCGCCTCATCTATGTGAGCCACAAGGGCTTTCTGCCCGGCCCCTACGAACACCGCACGGCACTGGACGAGGTGGTGCAGATGATGGGCGGCCTGGCCTATATGACGGGACGACCCGGCGACCCGCTGCGCGCGGGCACCAGTGTCAACGACATCATGGGCGGCATGTTCGGCGCCATGGGAGCCATGGCCGCCCTGGCCCAGCGCGCGAAGACGGGCAAGGGCCAGGAAGTGCAAAGCGCACTGTTCGAGAACAATGTGTTCCTGATCGCCCAGCACATGATGCAGTACGCGGTGACCGGCAAGCCCGCCGCCCCCATGCCCGCACGCATCTCGGCCTGGGCGATCTACGACGTGTTCGAAGTCCAGGGCGGCGAGCAGATCTTTCTGGCCGTGGTCAGCGACGGCGCATGGCGCGAGTTCTGCGATGCCTTTGGCCTGGAGCAGCTGCGTGACGATCCGCGCCTTGGCAGCAACAACGACCGCGTGCAGGCCCGCAGCTGGCTGATGCCGCTGCTGCGTGAAACCATGGCCGGATACAGCGCCGCGCATATCGCCAGCGTCTTCGAGGACAAGGGCCTGCCGTTCGCACCCATCGCCCGTCCGCACGATCTGCTCGAAGACCCTCACCTGAACGCCACCGGTGCGCTGGCCCCCATCACCCTGCCGGACGGCCGCGACAGCAAGACCGTGCTGCTGCCGCTGACCCTGGACGGCAAGCATCTGCAGGTGCGTCTCTCGCCACCCAAGCTCGGCGAGCACAGCCTGGAGATTCTGACCGCCCTGGGCTATAGCCAGGATCAGGCCCAGGCACTGGCCCAGGGTAGATCCGACTGAGCGGCCCTGCGGGGCCACGGCCCCGCTTTCTTCATCACACCCCAGAACAGGGCGCCCATGCACGCCCTGCGGGGATTCCTTACCCCAATTTCCAGCTACCAGGAGACAAAACCATGAAACACCGCCCTTCTTCCCGACACCCGAACCGCCGCCAGGCGATGGCAGCATGCACACTGATGGCCATGACGCTTGCCGCAGGCAGCGCAGCGGCCCAGCCTGGCGAATGGCCTGCCAAGTCGATCCGCATGGTCGTGCCCTTCACGCCTGGCGGCGGCACCGATACGGTGACGCGCCAGATCAGCGAGCGCATGGCGACCGCGAATCGCTGGGTCATCGTGGTGGACAACAAGCCCGGTGCAGGCGGCAATATCGGACTGGATGCCGTCGCCAAGGCACCGGCCGACGGCTATACCTTCGGCATGGGACAGACCGCCAATCTGGCCATCAATCCCTCGCTGCTGCCCAGCATGCCGTTCAACGCCAAGACCGATCTGCTTCCCGTGGCGCTGGTGGCCTCGCAGCCCGTGGTGCTGGTCGTACCCACCGATTCGCCCTGGAAATCGCTGCAGGATCTGATCGCCGCAGCCAAGGCCCAGCCCGGAGCCATCAAACAGGGCCTGGCATCCACGGGCACCGTGGGCCATCTGGCGGGGGAAATGCTTTCCTACAAGGCCAAGATCGATGTGCTCAACGTACCCTACAAGGGCGCTGCGCCTGCCGTGACCGATCTGCTGGGCAAGCAGACCCACTATATGTTCGGTACGCCTCAGGCGGTCTACCCCATGATCAAGGGCCAGCGCCTGCGCGCACTGGCCGTGACCTCGGCCAAGCGTCTTGCCATCCTGCCCCAGGTTCCCACCGTGGCCGAGTCCGGCTTTCCCGGCTTTGAAGCCGTGGACTGGAAGCTGATCGTGGCCCCCAGGAACACGCCTGCCGCGCTGGCGCAGAAGATCAATGCCGCTGTGAACACCGGCTTGCAGGACCCCGCCGTGCTCAAGCAGCTGCAGTCCGAAGGCAGCACGCCCATGGGCGGCAGCCTTCAGGATGCCCAGGCCTACCTGCAAAAGGAACAGGCCAGCTGGGCCGCGCTGATCCGCGACGCGAAGATCACTCTGGAATAGTCATCAAAATCAGGAGCGGCTTGCGCAATAACCACCTGTGCTTCAAATAGATTCATGCCTATATACAACTCAGGTCAAGCGCAAGCAGCTACTATTTTTGCTTCATGCAGCGCAGCCCCTGAATGAACAGCACGGCCAGGCTCGCGCCCGCGGCATTGGCCAGCGCATCGAGCCACTCGGCTGACCGCGTGGTGGAGAAGCCGGCCTGCAGCAGCTCGATCACGCCGCCGTAGCCGGCACAGATCAGCACCACGGCCAGCGCTTGCCCGGCGGTCCAGCACAAGCCCGCAGCATGCGCACGCGCCAGCCCCGCGCAGCAGAGCAAACCCGCCAGCACCGCATGCAGGCCGGCATGCACCAGCTTGTCCGTGTGCTCAAAGCCACGCAGAAACGGGAACAGCCTGAGAATCAGCCCACCGCTGCTGCCTGTCTCATTGAGGCAGCCCCAGAGCATGAACAAGGCCCAGCCCAGGCTGGCTGCCGCCAACAGCTTCCACAGATGCACAGGGCCAGCCGGTTGCAGGAATGAAGGCATGGCAGGGATATGAAAAAGCCCGAAGTGCAGGCACTCCGGGCTGATGTGCAAAAGGCCGGGATCGCCCCGACCTTGCAAAAGCCAAGGCTTATGCAGCCTTCCTTGCCGCTTTGACCGCAGCCTTCACTGCAGGCTTTGCGACGGACTTGGCCGCTGCCTTTGTTGCCGGCTTTGTGGCCGCCTTTTTTGCAGGCGTCTTGGCAGCGGTCGTGGCTTCGGGCGCCGCAGCCGTCTTCTTGGCAGCGGGCTTCTTGGCAGCGGGCTTCTTCACCGCAGCAGTCTTCTTCACTGCCACAGGCTTGACGCTTTCCTCGGCCACGCAGTCCGCGTAGTAGCGGATTTCGCCGTTTTCGTCTTCCAGCTCCACCAGACCGTGGATATCGGTCTCGAAGCCCGGGCACTCCTTGGCGAATTCGCGCGCGAACACCAGATAGTCCACGATCTTCTTGTTGAAGACTTCACCGGGGATCAGCAGCGGAATTCCGGGCGGGTAAGGCGTGACCAGACCCACGGTGGTGCGGCCGACCAGGTGGTCGATTTCCACACGCTCGGTCTTGCGCTGCGCGATATGTGCATAGGCATCCGAGGGCTTCATCGTGGGCTTGAGATCCGACAGATACATCTCGGTCGTCAGGCGTGCGATGTCGTACTTGGCATACAGCTCGTGCACATGCTGGCACAGATCGCGCAGGCCCATGCGCTCGTAGCGGCGATGCTGCTGGCAGAACTCGGGCAGGATGCGCGCCAGCGGTTGATTGCGGTCGTAGTCGTCCTTGAACTGCTGCAGCGCCGTCAGCATGGTGTTCCAGCGGCCCTTGGTGATGCCGATGGTGAACATGATGAAGAAGGAATACAGGCCGGTCTTCTCGACCACCACGCCATGCTCGGCCAGGTACTTGGTGACGATGGACGCGGGAATGCCGGTGTCGGCAAAATCACCGTCCAGGTCCAGGCCGGGCGTGACGATGGTGGACTTGATGGGGTCCAGCATATTGAAGCCGTCGGCCAGATCGCCAAAGCCGTGCCAGTTGTCGAACTCCTTGCCGTTCTTCTTGGAGCGGGTCTTGGTCGACGCATCGGTGCCGCGGATGATCCAGTCCTGGGCCGTGCCCACGCCTTCCTCGGCCAGGGCTTCGGGGCCCCAGACCTCGAACCACCAGTCGTCGTCACCGAACTCGTCTTCCACCTTGCGCATGGCACGGCGGAAGTCCAGCGCCTCGACAATCGACTCTTCCACCAGCGCCGTGCCGCCGGGCGGCTCCATCATGGCAGCAGCCACGTCGCAACTGGCGATGATGCTGTACTGAGGGCTGGTCGAGGTGTGCATCAGATACGCCTCGTTGAACAGCGGGTGATCCAGCTTCTCGGTCTGGCTGTCCTGCACCAGCACATGCGAGGCCTGGCTGATACCGGCGAGCAGCTTGTGGATGGACTGGGTGGCATAGACCACCGAGTGCATCGGGCGCTTGCGCTTCTTGCCCATGGCGTGATAGCTGCCATAGAAGGGGTGGAAGGCAGCGTGGGGCAGCCAGGCCTCATCGAAGTGCAGATTGGCCACATAGCCGTCCAGCATGCCCTTGATGGTCTCGGTGTTGTAGAGCACGCCGTCGTAGGTGGACTGCGTCAGCGTCAGCACGCGGGGCTTGACGGCCTTGGCGTCCACGCCCTTGAGCAGCGGGTTGGCGGCAATCTTGGCCTGAATGGACTCGACCGAGAACTCGCTCTGCGGAATCGGGCCGATGATGCCGAAGTGATTGCGCGTGGGCTTGAGGAACACCGGAATCGCACCCGTCATGATGATGGAGTGCAGGATGGACTTGTGGCAGTTGCGATCCACCACCACCACATCGCCAGGTGCCACGGTGTGGTGCCAGACGATCTTGTTGGAGGTCGATGTGCCATTGGTCACAAAGTAGCAGTGATCGGCATTGAAGATGCGTGCCGCATTGCGCTCGGACTCGCCGATGGCGCCGTTGTGGTCCAGCAGCTGGCCCAGTTCCTCCACGGCATTGCAGACGTCTGCGCGCAGCATGTTCTCACCGTAGAACTGGTGATACATCTGGCCCACGGGGCTCTTCAAAAAGGCCACGCCACCCGAGTGACCGGGGCAGTGCCAGCTGTAGGAGCCGTCTTCGGCATAGTCCAGCAGCGCCTTGAAGAACGGGGGCTGCACGCTCTCCAGATAGCTCTTGGCTTCGCGGATGATGTGCTTGGCCACGAACTCGGGCGTGTCCTCGAACATGTGAATGAAGCCATGCAGCTCACGCAGGATGTCGTTGGGCAGGTGACGGCTGGTCTTGGTCTCGCCGTAGATATAGATGGGCACCTCCTCATTCTTGCGGCGCACTTCACCGATGAAGTCGCGCAGGCTGTGAATGATGGGGTCCTTGTCGCCGCCGAGCTGGAATTCCTCGTCGTCGATCGACAAAATAAAGGCACTGGCCCGGCTTTGCTGCTGGGCGAACTGCGACAGATCGCCATAACTGGTCACGCCCAGGACTTCAAAGCCCTCTTCTTCAATGGCTTGAGCCAGGGCGCGGATGCCCAGTCCCGAGGTGTTCTCGGAACGATAGTCCTCGTCGATGATGACGATGGGAAAGCGAAACTTCATGAACAGCCTCCGTACCAATCAGGCCTAAAAAACGAAACAGCCGCGAAGTGTAAGGAATATCCTTATTGCGGCTTTGAAACAGGCTGTTTTTAACCCAGAATGTGGTGCACTAAATACAGGCCTTAACAGGAGCTCAGGTATGGATCACTCCACCGCGTGGTGGTTGCTTGTCGGTTTGCTGGTCATTGCGGAGCTGTTGACCGGCACTTTCTATCTCCTCATGCTGGCTCTGGGTGCCATTGCCGGAGCGCTTTGCGCTCATTTCGGCCTGGGCACCAGCAGCCAGATCGTCGCTGCGGCCCTGCTGGGCTCCGGTGCCGTCCTCGTCTGCTATCTGCTGCGCAAGCGCAGCCCGCGCAGACAGCCTGCCTCCAGCAATCGCGATGTCAACCTGGATGTGGGCGAAACCGTGGTCATCGAACAGTGGAACACCGACGGCACGGCCCAGGTCCGCTATCGCGGCGCCACCTGGACCGTCATGGGACGCCAGGGCGCGCTGCCCATCCCGGGCCCGCATCGCGTGGCCGAAGTCATTGGCAACCGCCTTCTGGTTGACAAGATCTGATCACCGGCCAGCCCCGGCATGGTTATGCTGGACGCTGGAACGCTTCGCTCTCTTTCTTCACACCAACGCCCCACAAGGGCTGGAGACAATATGGATTACGCAGTCCCTCTCGCCATCGCCATCATTGCCGTCATCTTCATCGTCCGCTCGATCAAGGTGGTTCCCCAGCAGCATGCATGGGTCAAGGAGCGTCTGGGCAAATACGCAGGCACGCTCACACCTGGCCTGAACTTTCTGATCCCGTTCGTGGATCGCATCGCCTACAAGCACAGCCTCAAGGAAATTCCCCTGGACGTGCCCAGCCAGGTCTGCATCACGCGCGACAACACGCAGCTGACCGTGGACGGCATTCTCTACTTCCAGGTCACCGACCCCATGCGCGCCAGCTATGGTTCGTCCAACTACATCATGGCCGTCACCCAGCTCGCCCAGACCTCGCTGCGCAGCGTGATCGGCAAGCTGGAGCTGGACAAGACCTTTGAAGAGCGCGACATGATCAACGCCCAGGTCGTCAATGCCATCGACGAGGCCGCGCTGAACTGGGGCGTGAAGGTGCTGCGCTACGAAATCAAGGATCTGACGCCACCCGCTGAAATTCTGCGCGCCATGCAGGCCCAGATCACGGCAGAACGTGAAAAGCGCGCCTTGATCGCAGCTTCCGAAGGCCGACGCCAGGAACAGATCAACATTGCCACCGGCGAGCGCGAGGCCTTCATCGCCCGCTCCGAGGGCGAGAAGCAAGCCGCCATCAACAAGGCGCAAGGTGAAGCTGCCGCCATCACCACCGTGGCCGAAGCGACCGGACAGGCGCTGGAGCGAGTGGCCACGGCCATCCGCCAGCCCGGCGGCGAGCAGGCAGTGCAGCTCAAGGTGGCTGAAAGCGCCGTGGAGGCCTACAGCAAGGTGGCTGCGGACTCCAACACCACCCTGGTCATTCCCGCGAACATGACGGAAGTCTCCGGCCTGATTGCCTCTGCCATGAAGATGGTTCAGGTGGGCAAGAGCGCCTGAGCCTGCTCGCTACAGGCTGCATGCAGAAAAGAACTTTCTGCACTTTCATTTTGAGGTCGAAATTTCTGGTTAGAATAGCGGCTTCATCACACGGAGCGGTGGATGAGTGGTTTAAGTCGCACGCCTGGAAAGCGTGTGTGGGTTAATAGCCCACCGCGGGTTCGAATCCCGCCTGCTCCGCCAGATTTTAAAATCAAGTCGACCACACTTGGTTTTTTACTTCAGCAATGAAGTATTTTTGGGATCGCTGTGGAGCGGTGGATGAGTGGTTTAAGTCGCACGCCTGGAAAGCGTGTGTGGGTTAATAGCCCACCGCGGGTTCGAATCCCGCCTGCTCCGCCAAATGACAAAAGGCCTTGAAGAAATTCAAGGCCTTTTTTCTTTTTGCCGCCTTCAACCGTGAATGCGATTTGAATTCATTGCGCAGCAATAGCATCTTGCATATTTTGCGCGGCGCCGGCCAATGCCACGGGCCTGAACAGTCCAAGTCGAAGCCGGCCATTTCCGGGCCGGCTTGAAAACCGCAGCGCACGTATCGCCTGCCAGCAATGCCCCAAGCCCCGGACTGCGTCCCGGGCTCTCGCACCTGCATCAGCCGGCTTTCACGAGCCAGGGCATCGGCAGCCCGGCCCGGGCCCACCTTGAACAGACGCTCAGAACTTGCCGCGCAGCGTCAGCATCACATTGCGCGGCTCGCCATAGTAGTTGGAGCCATAAGCCGCCCAGACACGCTGGTAATACACCTTGTCAAAGACATTGTTGACCGTCAGCGTTGCATCCAGATTCTTGTTGAAGCGATAGCCGATCTGCAATGCAGCCGTAGTCACCGGACCCTGAGAGAACTTCACGTCACCATTGAGGCGGTACATCCGGCTGACGCTGCGCAGACCGCCACCCACACTGAAGCCTTCCAGAGGCCCCGAACCGAACTGGTATCGTGTCCACAGGTTGAAGCTGTGGCGCGGAGCGATGAAGGTATAGAGCTGAGCCTTCTCGTCCGGCGTTCCTTCCAGGGTTTTGGTCTGGGTGTACGCGTATCCAACAGCAAGATTCCAGCCCGGAGCAATGCGACCGTTGATTTCGGCTTCCACACCCTGACTACGCATCTTGCCTGCGGCAACCGAAAACAGCGGATTGGCCGGATCGGTCATTGCACGATTGCTGTCTTCCATGCGGAACACAGCCGCACGGGCATTGAGCTGCTTGTTCAGCCACTCGCCCTTCAGGCCTGCCTCGTACTGCTGACCCACTCGTGGGCGCAATGTTATGCCCTCAGCGTCGCTGGCAGTCTGTGGCGCGAAAATGCGGGTGTAGCTTGCATAGGCAGACAACTGCTCGCTCAGGTCGAACACGACTCCCGCATACGGAGTGAACTTGCCGCTGATGCGCGTATCGGTTTCGGAAAACTGGTTGAAGTAGGCATTGCGATTGACGGCATGGTTGTCCCACCAGGTCATGCGCCCTCCCATGCTGAGCAACACGCCGCTGGCCGGGCGCAGATTGATTCGTCCATAGAGCCCGTACTGCTCGGTTCGGTTGTCGTTGCCGTTGGAGAAGCTGTAATTCGCAGGCTTGGGAACGTTGTTGTCGGGATCGAAGATGTTGATGGGAGCACCGTCTCCGCCGCCGTATTTGAAGCTCTTGTGCACCTTGCGATAGTCTGCTCCCAGCGTCAGCTCATTATTGGATGAGCCCAGCGCGGCAAACGGCGTGGTGATGAAGCCGTCCAGGCCATGCGTCTTCCAGTGGCTGCGGTAAGCCCAGCTGATGAGGCAGCTGTCGCCGGTAGCAGGGTCGGCCGCGCAGTCCGACCAGCCGAACAGGCGAGAGGGTTCATCCTGCTCCCGGTAGGTCGCATTGAGCTTGATCTGCCCGCCATTGTCCAGGCGATGCTGAAATTCTGCGAAGTACTCGGTGTTGCGTTCCGTGATGTGATTCCAGATGGGATCCAGATAGCTGGAGCGCGGAATATCCAGCAAGCGGCCATCCGGATAGGCAGGCAGGCCGAAGGCGGGACGCCCCTTGTATTGCTGATGGCTGGCTCCGGCGGTAAGCGTGCTCGAGGGAGTGAGGTCGGCTTCCAGCACGCCATAGATCAACGGCTTCCTGGAGTACACATGATCCACAAAAGAGCCGTGATCCTGATAAGCGGTGACAAGACGCCCGCGTAGGCGTCCATCACTGCTCAGAGGCCCGGTCATGTCCGCCTCGGCGTAATAGCGACTCCACGAACCGGCCGACAGCTGGGTGCTGAACTCCTTGTGCGCCTTGGGGCGCTTGCGCACCAGATTGATGGAGCCGCCAGGGTCGCCAGCCCCTTGAAACAGTCCGGCAGGGCCGCGCAGGACTTCAATGCGGTCGTACATGGCCATGCCGAATCCGCTGGAAAGATCATTGCCGGTGCTCGCAGGAGTGTTGACGCCGTCGATCTGCACGGTATCCACCGCGTAGCCGCGCAGGTAGAAATTGCCATGATTGCCCCCTGTGCTGCCTGGCTCCACGGTGACGCCAGGCACGGTGCGCATGGCGTCATCGAGACTCTGGATATTCTGATCCTCGAGCATCTGGCGCGTCACGACGGAAACCGACTGCGGAATTTCGCGCAGACTCTGTGCACTTTTGCCGGTCGTGACGAGCTGCGCCGCATAGGAACCCGTGCCTTCCGAGAAGGCCGACGCTTCGGCCGCAGCAGTCACCAGCACTTCCGCCAGACTGGGGGCGGCACCCGCCGCCACAGGGGCCTGAGTGCTTTTGCGCAGAATGAAAACACCGGGCTGGGCCTGGACGGCCTCAAGCCCCGTGCCGCGCAACAGCTGCGCAAAACCCTCGGCGACTGCGAACCTGCCATGCAGACCTGGCGTTTGAAGTTCCCCGGAAAGGGCGGAGTCCGCAGACAGCGTCACCCCGGACTCTCCCGCAAAACGCGCCAGGGCCTGGCTCAATGGCCCGCGAGGCAGGCTGTACTCCCGCCGCTGCGGCTCGCTCGGAAAGCCCTGGCCAGACTGGGCCTGAACGCCGCCGGCTGCGGCCATGCCCAGCAGCAGTATCAGCCCGGCTTGCACGGCACTCTGTTTGAATCCCTGGCCACCGACGGACAGGATGGACGATGAAAGTAGTGAAGTCTGCCCGCAAAAATGCTGCGCCATGGCCATGGAGTAACCCTTCTGAAAAACGCCGATAAATGTGTTGTCTTTCTTGTATGACCGGCGTCCCGCCAAAAGGGGACATGGAAGCGGAACAAATCGAGTGCCTCAGCGCGGCACGATGGTCACCCAGTAGCGCGAGCGCTGCAGAACCTTGATGGGCAGGGAGGCCGCCAGCGCCGCCAGTGCCTGATCCGTGTCGCGCAGTTGAAAGGCTCCGCTCACAGGCAGCGCAGCAACAGCCGGATCGCATCGCACGATGCCCGGACGGTAGCGCGAGAGCTCGGCAGCAAAAATTCCCAGCGGTGTCTTTTCCGCATAGAGCACCCCTGCCGTCCAGCCATCTGCGGCAAGACCGGCGGCTTCGGGCGCGCCCACATGCTCTGCACTCATATGTGCCTGCTGCCCCGCATCGATGCGCACCGCCGCGCCGCCGTTGGCGGGGATCAGCTCCACCGCCCCCTGTTGAACGGCGACGAGGGAGCTGCGATCCGTCGACGCAGAAGGTGGAGCGATACGCACGGTAAAGCGCGTTCCCAGCGCGCGCGCCGTTCCTTGCGCCGTCTGGACCAGAAAAGGCCGCAACTCGGCATCGGCAGCTGTCTGCACCCAGATGGCGCCCGCACGCAGGATCAGTCGGCGCTCCGACGCTGTGAACACCATGTCGACGGCGCTGCCGGTATCCAGCCGGATTCTGCTGCCGTCGGCCAGCGTCGATTCACGGCTCTCTCCCGTGTCGGTACGCATGTCCGCCGACCATTCATGCCAGAGCGCGAGACGCCAGACCCCATAGCCGAGCGGCCCCGCCACGATCACAGTCGCCAGCAGCCGTGCAACAGCACGCCGCTGCGATCGACTCGCCTCGCGCAGCGCCGCAGCGCTCAGGCCACCCAGCGTATTGCCTGCTTCTGCACTGTTGCCGCCCCGGCTTGCATACAGCTGGCCGAGAACCCGTTCGGCGCGCTGCCAGGCGATTTCATGGCGTGGGTCGGAGTTGCGCCATTGCATGAGTTCTGTCTGCAGCGTCGCATCGCCGTCATCGGCGTGCAGCCGCACCAGCCACTGCGCTGCCTGCTGCGCTGCACTCGGGTCGATAGCCAGGGTCGAGGACGGTGAAGCGGACATGCTCAGACCACCAGCAAGATACATTGCTCGAAGGCCTGCGCCATATAGCGCTTGACGGTGCGGACCGTGACATCAAGGCGCTGCGCCACTTGCGCGTAAGTCAGGCCATCGAGTTGAGACAGCAGGAATGCCTCACGTACCTTGGGTGGCAGGCCGTTGAGCATGGCATCGACCTGATGCAATGACTCCAGTACCAGCAACTGCTGCTCGGGCGAAGGCGCCAGAGGCTCCGGCAGTTGGGCCATCGCGTCCAGCCATGCCTGCTCCAGCGACTGCCGCTGCACATGATTGATGAGCAGATTGCGCGCCACAGTGGTCAGATAGGCGCGCGGTTCGCGCAACACCAGCGCGCGCTGCTCCGCCTGGGCAGCCAGCACTCTCACAAAGGTATCTTGCGCAAGATCCGCCGCATGATCAGCTCCGCCGAGCTTGCGCCTCAGCCAGCCCAAGAGCCAGGGGTGATGCTCTCCATAAATCTTGGCCACATCGGACAAGGAGCGGAATGGGTATGACAAGATACGATACGTTACTCATTTTTGATAATGAGAATTATTATCGATTAAAGTCAAAAATGAAATAGATGTGGTTTTTTGGGAACTTTGGCTCGCCTGCACTTCGCCACCTGCCGGCCATCCCCTCATCGCCAACAAATTCACCGGCATCCGGCAAATCCCACGGATGTCGACGACCGGTTCAGTTCCTTGATGTCAGAGGCCAGGCAAGGCTCGACCCATCTGTGCAATCTGGCTGAGTCTCATGAGCGTTGGGGCGGCTTCATAGGCAACACCAACGCTCCTCTCATCATGCGGACAGATTAGGGGCACTCAACCTTGGGTTCCAGGACTGACCTGCCAGCCGCCACCCAAGGCCTTGAACAGCGTGGCCAGGGCCGTCTGCCGCTGCGCGCTGACCTCGATCAGTGCCATCTGCTGCGCATAGTCCGTGCGCTGCGCATCCAGATAGCGCAGATGACTGTCCACCCCCGCGCGATAGCGCAGCTCGGCAAGCTTGAGCGTATTCGCGCTGGTCTGCACCAGGCGCTGGCGGGCAAGCTCCTCGCGCCTCAACGTCTCCACGGAGGCCAGCGCATCGCTGACCTCACGAAACGCGGTCTGGATGCTGCGCTCGTAACTGGCTATCGCCATGTCCTTGCGCAGTTGCGCGATTTCCAGGTTGGCGCGATTGCGGCCGCCATCGAAAATCGGCAAGCTGAGCTGCGGCATGAAGGACCAGGAGCGCTGGCCGCCGGCAAACAGATCGCCAAGCTCGGCACTGGCCGAGCCATAGGAGCCCGTGAGCGAGATGCGCGGAAAGAACGCGGCCCGCGCCGCCCCTATGCTCGCATTGCGCGCGCGCAGTTGGTACTCGGCAGCGCGGATGTCGGGCCGCTGCACCAGCAGATCTGAGGACAGACCCGGGCCTATCTCCTGCACCAGGGGCGTGGTGCTCAGATCTGCTGCCGGCTGGACCCTTCCATCGCCAACCAGCCAGTCCAGAGCATTGCCGGCCTGGCGCAGTTCGCGTTCGAAGCGCTCGACTTCGGCACGCGCCAGCTCGAGCTGTCCTTGCGCCTCCTGCTCGTCGAGACGACTTGCCGTGCCGGTCTTTCTGCGCTCGCTCATCAGCTGCCATTCCTTCTCGCGCGCCTGCAAGGTACGCAGCGCCAGAGTATGGCGCTGCCGTGCGCTGTCCTGGGCCAGCGAGGCCTGGATCACTTCCGCGATCAGACTGATCTGCACGCTGCGCGCAGCCTCTTCGGTGGCCAGATACTCCATGAGCGCGGCCTCGGACAGCGAGCGCACACGGCCGAATAGATCGAGCTCGAAAGCCATCAGCCCAGCGCCTGCCTGATAGTTGCTCTGCACCCTGGCCGCTCCTGTGCCGCTCAGGTCGGCAGGCAGGCGCTGGCGGTTGCCGCCGGCCTGCACTTCCAGGCCGGGCAATTGATCCGCACGCTGCACGCGATAGGCCGCGCGTGCGGTCTGCACATTGAGCAGTGTCTGACGCAGATCGCGGTTGTTGTCCAGCGCCGTTTCGATACGCGAGCGCAGGCGCTCATCGATCACGAAATCCTTCCAGTGCAAGCTCTGCACCGATGCAGCCGAAGCTGATGATGCTGCGCTCCAGGTGCCGGGAATGGGCGCAGCAGGCCTGTCATAGGTCGGTGCAAAAGAGCAGCCGGCGAGCACCGCGGCAATCAGCGTCAGCGCCGCGGTACGCATGGGGTTTCGCCCGTTCATGCGGTTTCTCCTTCGGAGTCTGTGTTTTTTTCCTCCGGCACTGCGCGGCGCTTGCGCCGCAGCGAGAGCACGAAGACAAAGAAGATGGGCACGAACAGCACGCCCAGCAAGGTGGCGCTGAGCATGC
The DNA here is from genome assembly GCF_002157685.2 of Comamonas thiooxydans. NCBI lineage: Bacteria > Pseudomonadati > Pseudomonadota > Betaproteobacteria > Burkholderiales > Comamonadaceae > Comamonas > Comamonas thiooxydans. The sequence goes on along the minus strand of NZ_AP026738.1, from coordinate 2,094,327 downwards.
CGCCGATCACGCCGACGCCGATGGCGGCCTGGCTGGAGGCACCCGCCCCGGTGGCCAGTGCCAGTGGCACCACCCCGAGGATGAAGGCCAGCGAAGTCATCACGATGGGACGGAAGCGCAAACGGGCTGCCTGCAATGCCGCTTCCGTCAGCGAATGGCCGCGCTCGTGCAGGTCCTTGGCGAACTCCACGATCAGGATGGCGTTCTTGGCCGCCAGACCGATGATGGTGATCAGGCCAACCTTGAAATACACGTCATTCGAGAGACCCAGCGCCGAAGTGGCCAGCACCGATCCCAGCGCACCTATGGGCACGATCAGCATCACGGCTGCTGGAATGCTCCAGCTTTCGTAAAGGGCCACGAGCAGCAGGAACACCACCACGATGGCCAGAGCGAACAGCTTGGGAGCCTGTGCGCCAGCGGCCTTTTCCTGATAGGACAGCGCCGTCCACTCGTAGCCTATGCCGCGCGGCATTTCGCCCAGGATGCGTTCGAGCTCGGCCATGGCCTCACCCGTGGTGTGGCCGGGCTTGGCGTCGCCCGCGATACGGAAGGCCGGATAGCCGTTGTAGCGCGAGATCTGCACCGGCCCCTGCTCCCATTCCACGCTGGCAAACGAGGCCAGCGGCACCTGCTCGCCCTGGGCATTGGGCACATACAGCCGCAGCAGGGCCTCGGGCGTCATGCGCGCGGCCGTATCGGCCTGCACCACCACGCGCTGCAGGCGTCCGGCATTCGGAAACTCGTTGATCACGGCCGAGCCATAGGCCGTGGACAGCACGGCACTGATGCTCGCGAAGCTCACGCCCTGGGCCTGGGCCTTGCGCCGGTCTATGTCCAGGCGCAGCTGCGGCGCGTCTTCGAGGTTTTCCATCATCGCGTAGGCGATCACCGGCGAGGCATTGGCCTTCTTCAGCAGCTCGTCGCGCGCGGCGACCAGGGCCTCACGACCCAGATTGGCGCGGTCCTGCAGACGCAGCGCAAAGCCGCCGGAATTGCCCAGGCCGTCGATGGGTGGCGGGTCCACAGCCATGGCCGCACCATCGGACAGACTGCCGAAGCGCTGATTGAAGGCCTGGACCTCGTCCCACGATGCCTGGCCCTTGTTGCGCAAGGACCAGTCCTTGAGCGTGACGAAGGCCATGGCCGCGTTCTGCCCCATGCCCGAGAAGCTGTAGCCCATGAGGAACTCGGCCTGGGCCGTGGCGGGGCGGCTTTGCACATAGGCTTCCATGTCGCGCACCACGGCCTCGGTACGTGCTTCGGTCGCACCGGGAGGCAGTTGCACGCTGACGATGTAGTAGCCCATGTCTTCATAAGGCACAAAGGACTCGGGCATGCGCGTATAGGCAAAGCCCAGCCCGCCCACGATCGCCGCATAGATCAGCATATAGCGGCCTGTGCGCTTGACCAGACGCTGGTTGAGCAGCGAAAAGCGCTCGGTCAGCTTGGCAAAGTGGCGGTTGAACCAGCCGAAGAGACCTTTCTTCTCCGCGTGGTGATCCTCGGCAACAGGCTTGAGCAGCGTGGCGCACAGTGCCGGCGTGAATGTCAGCGCCAGCAGGCCGGAGAACAGGATGGAGACCGCCAGCGACAGCGAGAACTGACGGTAGATCACGCCCACCGAGCCGCTCATGAAGGCCAGGGGCAGGAACACGGCCACCAGCACCAGCGTGATGCCGACGATGGCCCCCGAGACCTGCTGCATGGCCTTCACCGTGGCGGCCAGCGGCGAGAGGCCCTCCTCGGCCATGAGACGCTCCACGTTCTCCACCACCACGATGGCATCGTCGACCAGAATGCCGATGGCCAGCACCATGCCGAACATGGTCATCATATTGACCGAGAAGCCCAGCGCATACATCACCGCCAGGGTACCGGCCAGACACACCGGGACCACGATGGTGGGAATCAGCGTATAGCGCAGATTCTGCAGAAACAGCCACATCACCAGAAACACCAGCACCACGGCCTCGACCAGGGTCTGGATCACCTTGCCGATGGCGACTTCGACAAAGCGCGAGGTGTCATAGGGCACGGCGTACTGAATATCGTCGGGGAAGTTCTGCGACAGCTCGGCTAGCCTCGCCTTGACCGCCTTGGCGGTCTGCATAGCATTGGCACCAGGTGCCAGTTGCACGGCGGCCGCCACTCCTTTGTGGCCGTCCTCGCGCGAGGCAAAGCTGTAGTCGAGCTGGCCGACTTCGAGACGCGCCACATCGGCCAGGTGTACGGCCGAGCCGTCGGCCCTGGCCTGCAGCACGATCTGGCCGAACTCCTCGGGCGAACTCAGCGTTCCCTTGACGGCAATCGTGGCGCTGAGCTCCTGCTCGGACGATCCGGGCTGGCTGCCGAAGCTGCCCGCCGGCACCTGGGCGTTCTGCGCGGCAATGGCGGCATTTACGTCCGCCACCGACAGGCCGTAGCCCAGCAGCTTCTGCGGATCGACCCAGACCCGCATGGCGACATCGGCGCCGAAGTACTGCACCTTGCCCACCCCGGGCACACGGCGGATCTCGTTGTTGATGTTGCGCACCGCATAGTCGGAGAGGCGGACCTCGTTCTTGCCGCTGTCGTCACCCTTGTAGGTCAGCGAATAGATCATCAGGAAATTGGCGCTGGCCTGCTCTACCTGCAGACCCATCTGCATCACCGATGCGGGCAGCCTGGCCTCGGCCTTCTTGATGCGGTTCTGCACCTCGACCTGAGCCAGTGCGGGATCGGTGCCCGGCGCGAAGGTGGCCGTGATTTCGGCCAGGCCCGTGGCACCGCTGGACGAGTCGAAGTACAGCAGCCCCTTGGTGCCGTTGAGCTCCTCCTCGATGACGCTGGTCACCGACTCCATCACCGTGGTGGCCGATGCCCCCGGATAGGTTGCCGAGATGGAGATCTGCGGCGGCGCCACGTTGGGAAACTGCGCCACGGGCAAGGCCGGGATAGCCAGCAGGCCGGCAAGCAGGATGAAGATCGCGACCACCCAGGCCAGCTTGGGGCGATCAATAAAAAACCGGGACATTGTCTATCCTTGAATAAGGCTTGTCTTCTTGGCATTCAGCGCTTGCAGGACCAGCGCATAGTGCTCATTTCTTTTCCGTGACTTCAGCATCTTTGACAGCGTCAGCGACGCTTGCAGCGGCAGCTCTGATCTGCACCTTGGTGCCGGGCACGGCTGCAGCAAGGCCTCCGACCAGCACCCTGGCGTTTTCCTTCAGACCCTCGGTGATATGCCACTCGGATCCGTACATGGCGCCGGTGCTCACCTTCTGGGACTGCACAATGTCGTTCTCGTCGAGCACCAGCACATGGGCCAGTCCGTCGCTGCCGCGCTGCACCGCACGCTGAGGCACGAGAATGGCCGCGGGATCCTCACCCAGCCCCAGGGTCACACGCACATACATGCCGGGCAACAGCAAGCCATCCTTGTTGGGGAATTCACCGCGCAGCGCAAGCTGGCCGGTTCCGCGATCCACCGTCACATCCGAAAACAGCATGCGTCCCTGGCGCTTTTCGTCCAGGCCGTCCGCCACCAGCGTCACGGGAGCACTCCTCTGCGACCGCTCTCCCTGTTGCTGTGCACGCAAGCGCGTGGCCAGCGCGGCGGTCTGGCGAAAATCGGCATAAATGGGGTCAAGCTGCTGTATCACTGCCATCGGCGTGGCCTCCCCCTGGCCGACCAGAGCGCCTTCCGTCACCAGCGCACGGCCGATGCGGCCCGCAATCGGGGCCCTCACCGTCGCATAGTCCAGATTCAGGCGTGCCGCCTCTACTTCGGCCTGGGCCGATTGACGCATGGCCATGGCGCTGTGCAGCGCAGCCTTGGCGCTGTCGAAATCCTGGCGACTCACGGCTTCCTGTGCCACCAGCGGCTCGTAACGACGCACCACGGACTGAGCATCGGAGAGCGCGGCCTCCGCTCGCGCCAATTCACCCCGGGCCCGCGACAGCGCCGCGCGCAACGGTGCCGGGTCGATGTTGAACAGCACCTCTCCGGCCTTCACATCGGCACCCTCTTTGAAGTTGCGGCTCAGCACGATACCCGGCACCCGCGCACGCACCTCCGCCACACGTACGGGCTCGACCCGCCCAGGCAGTTCAGCACTAAGGCTCAGCGCCCTGGGCTTGACGGTCACCACATCCACCAGCGGCAATTCCTGAGGCGGGCCGCCCGCTTCCGACTTGATGCAGCCGACCAACATCATTGCGGCCGCCAATGCGGCCAGGGCCGACCAGGCACGCACATTCTGGCTTTTCTTCTTCATGGCTTTTGAGTCTTGTCAAATCTTGAAAGAAGTGCATGATGCATGAAAATATTTTTTGAATCAAATTTGATTCATTAAGACCTATATTGATTCATGGCATTTTGATACCAAGTAAAGTTGCTCTCCCAAGCTTTTAGCCCCGCTGCTTGAATCAAAATAGGTTCATCCGTATCCGCCCCAACCGGAGCCACGAATGACGACAACCCCTCACGACAACACAGCAATCCTCCCTCCACTGGCCCTGGCCCTGGTCAACCACCCACGCGCCACTTTGCAGGAGCTGGCCAAGGCCATAGGCATCAGCAAGGCCACCCTCTATCGCTTCTGCCCCACGCGCGATCTGCTGATCAAGCGACTGCTGGAACAAAGCCTGCGCACGCTGGACGATGCGCTGGACGAAGCCCGCATCGAGGAAGGCCCGGTGCTCGAAGCACTCAAGCGCCTCAATGCCAAGCATCTTGAACATCGCGAATTCACGCTGTTCCTGACCTATTACTGGAACGAGGTCGAAAAACCCATGGAGGAAAATGCGATCTGGGAACCCAAGGTCGACGCTTTCTTCCTGCGTGGCCAGCAGGAAGGCGTGTTCCGCATCGATTTCAGCGCGGCAACATTGACCGAGCTGTGGCTGGGAACCGTGATCGCCCTCATCGACGGCGAGCGCCGCGGTCGCATCCCTCGCGCCCCGCTGGCACAGCTTGCCGAGCAGGCGTTCTTGCAGGGCGTCATGCGCCAGGACGGAGCGGCGACAGCCTGACAGAATCGACCCGGACCGCAGCCTTAACGGCAATGCCTGCCTGCAACTGCACCATGCTCATGCCGTTCCCCTGCAACGCGAGATTGCGTGCCCTCACACTCATTTTCACAACCAGACAGTAGCCTTGTCATGATCAGTCACCTCGACCACCTGGTTCTCACCACGGCCAACGAAGCGCAATGCATACGCTTTTACACCGAAGTCCTCGGCATGCGGCTGGAATCCTTCATAGGCGGCACCCCACCCGTGGAGCGCAAGGCCTTTGTATTTGGGCAGCAGAAGATCAATCTGCATGTGAAGGGACGCGAGTTTGAACCCAAGGCCCACACGCCTGTGCCCGGTGCCCTTGATCTGTGCTTTCTGGCCTCGGTGCCGCTGGACGAGGTTATCGCGCGTCTGCAGCAGTTGTCGGTTCCCATCGCCGAAGGCCCTGTGATGCGCACCGGTGCCTCATCGAAAATCCGCTCCATCTATGTGCGTGACCCCGACCTGAACCTCATCGAGATCTCGGAGCCGGCCTAGCCGCCCTCGCGCTGGCAAGCCGGGGCCTCGAAAACGGCCCCCGCTTGTCAGCTCAGAGCTCTGCCAAAGCCTTTTTTGCCGGAGCATGGCCTTGCTCTGCGGCGCGCTGCAACCACTCACGAGCCTGCTTGGCATTCTTCTTCACACCCAGACCGTCCCGGTACAAAGTTCCCAGCGCGTACTGGGCCGGGGCATCCTGCTGCTCGGCGGCAAGCCGATACCACTTCAGCGCCTGAGCCAGGCTCTTGCCCACACCCTCGCCGTTCTCGTACAGAGTGCCCAGGTTGTACTGGGCCTTGGCATAGCCTTGATTGGCTGCCATGGTGAACCACTTGGCGGCCTCGGTGTAGTTGGGTTGCGCAAAGCCCTTGCCCAGATATTGAAAGACACCGACGTTGTACTGGGCCAGAACATTGCCCTTGAGAGCCGAGTTCAGGTTCTCCATGTATTCCATGGACTGCGCAAACTCCGCGGACTTGGGCGACGAAGCGGAGAGTTGCTCAAGCCGCTGCGCCGCCGCTGCATGCTGGTACTTCAATGCCTGGGTGTAATAGGCAATCGCTTCCTTTTCATTGCGATACTCGCCCTCTCCCTGTTCGAACAGGCGGCCCAGTTCATAGTAAGCCTCGCCCGAGCCGCGGATGGCAACAGCGTGCAGCAGCAGCACGGCCCGCTTGTAGTCGGGGTCCACGCCCTGGCCTTCGAAGCAAATCTTTCCCAGCAGCAATTGGGCTTTCTGCACGCCTTTGTCTGCCAGCGGGGTCAGCCATTTCGCGGCTTCGGCACGATTCTTCTCCACGCCTTCGCCAAGGTAATACATCTCGGCCACCGTGAACTGCGCCAGCACATCGGCTTGCTGCGCCGCCATCAGATACCAGCGAAACGAGGCCTGCAGATCCTGAGCAAGCAGCTCGCCTTTACGATAGACGAAGCCCAGGCTGTTTTGTGCCGCGGCAGAGCCCTGTTGCGCGGCGCGCTCCAGCCATGCGACGCCTGTTGCGGCGTCCTTTTCAACTGCTTCGCCTTTTAGATAAATAGTTCCCAGCAGGTTCTGCGCATCGAGATTTCCGGCGTTTGCAGCCTGATGAATGTGTGCCAGGCCTGCCTCAGGATCCTTTTTCACACCCTCGGCACCCAGCACATAGACCAGACCCAGCAGATACTGGGATGGCGCATGATTGTGCTCGGCGGCCAGACGCAGCCAGCGCAAGGCATCGTCGGCATTCTTTTCCACGCCCTTGCCGTAAAGATAGGCCTTTCCCAACTCGTACTGTGCCGCGACATCGCCTGTCTTCGCGGCATTGACCATTTCGCTGGGCTGAGCCTGCGCACAACCCCAAACTGACAGCCAAGCCGACAGAACCAAAGCACCAGACCATCGCGCAAGCATTGCTTCCCCTGTTCAAAGAAAAAATGGGAGTATATAGAAGCAACACCTTGCCCATAAAGCGTTGACAGCTATCAAAAACATACTAACCCGCTGCAGTAGGGAAATGACTGCCGATGGAACTCGTCCTTGCCTGTCGTCACAGAGCCGCTTACGCCCGCGAAGTCTCTCTTGTCTCGGGACAGCATTGCTGCCCGAGGCTCTCCCAGGCCAAGCAACGCAGAGATCTGCCCGGTCAAACTAGGCCGGGGTGCAATTTGCGTCGCATGTGCGCGATATTGCAAACAGTGCGGAAAGCCAGGCCGGACCTTGCGCCTTTGCGGGCAAGCATCTCTTTGGCTCAGGCAGCCATGGGCGTACAAAGCTCCACCACGGTGCCGTCGGGGCAACGCAGATAAGACACCATCTGACCCCAGGGTTTGGCCGTCGGAGCGGCCATCTCGATGGCGCCTGCGCTCAGCGCGCTCCGATGGGCCAGCTCGACATCCTCCGTGACCAGCGCGATTTCAAATCCCAATGGCTTGGCAGAGCTGTGTGCTTCGACATGGCCTCCAGGAAAATTCAACGCGCCCAGTTCATGGGCGGCAAATGCCAGCGTGGTCTGCCCCGTCTCGAGCTCGCCATAGGTTCCGGATTCATGCAGAAAACGCTGTTGTATGCCGAACGCCCGGCTAAAGAATTCCAGCGATGCCGAGACATCCGGGACGTAGATGATTGTGTAACCCAATTTCATGAAGACATCCTCTCAAAACCCAACCGAACTTGAACGACCGCATCTTTACCGCTCAAGACCATTGCCTGCATCATCCTACTCAGCAAAACGGCAAAGGCCTTGAAACGCTTCAAGGCCTTTCGGGGACGGTCAGATTCAAGCTCTCATCTATAGCCCCATGCCCAGAATCGAGTTATCGGCGTGCAGCTCGCTGCCGCTCATGACACTGGACTCTTCGCTGGCCAGGAACAGCACCAGTTGCGCGATACGCTCGGGCATATAAGCGCGGCCGGCACGGTTGAGCTTGGGGTCATGCAAGACCATTTCCTTGCTCACGCCCTTTGGCAGCGAAGCCTGCATCATGGGCGTATAGATGCCATCGGGATGAATGGAATTGACACGAATCGCATAGCCTTGCTTGCGACAGTTCAGTGCAGCGGCGCGGGTCAGTGCCGACACGGCGGCCTTGCTGGCGCTATAGCCGGCGTATTGCTCTATGGGCAGCCAGCTGGATACCGAAGCCATATTGATGATGGAGCCGCCAGCCTGCTTCATCGCCGCAATGCCCTGCTGGCAACCGATGAAGACCGACTCGGTGTTGATCTTGAGCAGGCGGCTGAAATCCTCCAGACGCCCTGTTTCCATATCACCAGGCAGCAGGATGCCGGCATTGTTGACCAGCACATCGAGCCTGCCAAGACGTTGCTGCACCGCCGCCATCACAAGCGCCCAGTCCGCCTCGCTGCTCACGTCATGGCGGACAAACATGGAGCGTTCGCCCAATTCAGCCGCCAGTTGCTGCCCTACCGTTTCATTGATATCGCTGAATGCGACCTTGGCGCCTTCACCAAGAAACAGCTTCACCACCTCCAGACCCACACCGCTGGCACCACCAGTGACCAGCGCCACCTTGCCCTGCAAACGATTTGTCATCTACGTCTCCTCTTGTTTTTCCAAGCCCTGAGCAGGGCATTGCTACTGCCACATAAAAAAGGAGGCGCAAACGCCTCCTGACTTGAATGGCAAAAGCCCGCAGCCACACAAAGTACGCCACAAGCTGTTTGCCGGATTCATTTTTTAGTTGCCTGCGTTACGCGCTGCTTCGGGCGTAAACATGGCTGCAGTCATATTGCCCTTGTTCAAGACGGGACCCTGGGGTCGCTCCTGGAACAGGTTGTAGGCCACATAGCCGCCAGAGTTCAGGTCGTGATAGAAGCTGGTGCCCGCATGCCAGATCCTTGCGTCGAAGGCATAGTAATGATTGACTACCGCCTGCAGCCACAACTGGCCGCGTGCATCGTAGTAATCGCTCATCAGTGCCTGGCCGGTATCTTCATCGAGGAACAGCACGCGCTTGCCGAACATGTGGCGGTAGCCATCCTTGAGCGAAGCCTCCAGCACCCAGACACGGCGCAGCTCATAGCGCATGTAGTCGGGGTTTTCATGACCGGGTTTGAGCAGATCGGCATACTTCACGTTGCTGCCGTGAATCTTGTAGGCATTGGCCGGCACATAGACTTCCCTCTTGCCCAGCGACTTCCAGTTGTAGCGCTCGGGCGAGCCGTTGAACAGGCGATCGGAGTCAATCGTCAGCTTGCCGCCGGTGCCCGATAGAGGCTGGTCGAAACCGTATTCGGGAATCTGGCGCACCCGACGTGTGCCGGGGTCATAGCTCCAGCCCAGGCGCTTTTCCTTGCCAAATTCAACCGGCTCGGACACCACGCTGACGCCGCCCTTCTCACGCTCGGGCAGCTTGACTGCATTCATGCCCTGGGACATGGGACTGCTCAGTGGCTGTCCTGCGTTGGCCGGGTCGTTGACCTGACTGAAGGCGCGATTGTCGGCACGACCCCAGACGATGGTGCCATCGGCCAGCACATTGGCGTTGTCACGCAGCGTGTGTTCGGTGAAAGCACGCGAAGGCAGCAGGTTGTTGAAGGCCAGCTCAAGTCCATTTCTGGGGAACGGGAAGGGCAGCGCCCCCTTGACCGCACCCGTTGTACCCTGACCGTCTGCGTTCATCACGGCATCCTGGGCATTCTTTCTGGCCGCCGCGCAGACGGCATCCGAGAAGCGAAAGTCACGGTGGCCCTGATAGACCGGAATACGATAGGTCTTGGGGTATTTGGCAAACATGGCCTTCTGACCCTCGCTCAGGCGCTCGCCATACTGCGCCAGATTCTCAGCCGTGATGGTGAGCAGCGGCTTTTCACCGGCATAGGGGTCCACCGGGTGCTGGCCAGCATGCGGGTTGTATTGAATGCCGGGCGGCGTACCCAGCCATTTGCCCGTGAACTCGGGCACACCGCTGGCTGTACCCGCTTTTTCGCCCCCCGTGCAGGTCAACGACTTGCCCAGCCTGGACAGTTCATCGGGCGTCGCCTTGGCCCAAGCCCCCCCCACAAACAATACGCCTGCAGCCAAGACCGCCATCAAACGGGGTCCCTCTCCTAACTTCATGCCTAGTCTCCTTGGATGCATCCGCCATGCATCTACCTGTCATTGAACTTCTCTTATCGTTCTTCTTCCTTGCCCACTCGCAATTGCGAAGCAACGAAATCATTGTTCGACCGGCGACGATCGCAAACATCGTCAATTAGGACTAGCGCAGGCAGGCGCCAGCAACAGACACAAAAAAGCGGGCCATTGGCCCGCTATGGAAAAGCAGTTTTCGTTCAGCGCTTGATGCCGAACACACCCAGCATCTGCTCCGTCTGCTTTTGCATCTGCTCCTGCATCTGCGTGAACATGTTCTGGGACTGCTCCATATAGCTGCCCATCAAACCCTGCATGGCTTGAGGCTGCATGCTCATGAACTGCTTCCAGGCCTCGGGGTTCATGCCCTGGGACTGGCCCGCAAGCTTGCTTTGGAAGTCCGTGAACATCTGCACGTTCTTTTCGATGTAGCTCCCCATGAAGCCCTGCATGGCATGACCATAGAAGCGAATGATGTTGGCCAGCATTGCCTCGGAGAACATGGGAGCCCCGCCCGCTTCTTCTTCCAGAATGATCTGCAGCAGGATGGAGCGCGTCAGGTCTTCATTGGTCTTGGCATCCCTGATGACCACCGGCTCGCTGTCCATGACCAGTTGCTTGACCTCGGCCAGAGTGATGTATGAAGAGGTATTGGTGTCGTAGAGGCGGCGATTGGGATACTTCTTGATGATTCGCTGGCTCCCCACCTGGACATCACCCTCTTTGCCCTCTTTGTTTTCTTGCATCGCAAGTCCTTTATGTTCTGGGGGTCGGCCCCGTCGTCAATTGAGCTATTGCAGTGCAACAGATTTTAGGCAGTGCACAAGCCTCATCGGCAAGCAGTAACCCTGACAACCCAGCTTGTCCGTGCTGCAACAAAGTCGCACCACCGTCACAGCCAGCATCAGGTCTTTGCCATTTATTCACAAAAAACAGTTTGCCGTCTATCGAAATCAAGCTTGCAGAAGGTTTACAGTGCCTCTCGTTGTTTGACGAAAGGCTCAACGGATGATTACCACCAAAACACGCAATGCTGTTTGTCTGACCGCCCTGCTGGCTGCCGCCGGCTTCATGACTGCAGCACAGGCCCAGCCCGATGCTGCTGCGACCGATGCCGCCAAGGCCGCTGCGCCGCAGGCAGCACCCGCAGCTCAGGCAGTCCCTGCCAATGTGGATGCCGCTGCCGCAGACGCCGCATTGCGCAAGCGCCTGCAGGCAGTTGTCGCAGCCATGGACGGCAAGTCCAAGCTGGCTGCCAACAATTTCAACGAGGAGTTCCTCAAGAACTCCCCCATCGACACCGTGCAGAAAGCCCTGGACTCCGTGCGCACTGGCGTCGGCAGCTGCCAGACGGTTGGCCGCATGGAAAGCTCCACACCTCTGGCAACCAGCGTGCTGCTGAGCTGCACCAAGGGCTTTGTACCCATGGAACTGGCGGTCGAGCCCAAGGCTCCTTACCGTATTTCGGGCATTTTGCTGCGCCCAGCCTTCTGGAAATAAGCGCATTTCACCATCAAAAATGGAGCCTGCTGGCTCCATTTTTTGTTGGCACCGACAAAGTCAGATCACCACCGGCTCAGGCTCCAGGCGAATGCCAAAACGTTCGTAGACACTGGTCTGAATTGCCCCTGCAAGCGTCATCACCTCGCCGCCGGTCACGCTGGCGTCGAGGCTGTGGCGATCTCCGCGATTGACCAGCACCAGCGCCTGCTTGTCGTAGACGCCCGCCCGGCCCATGGTCTTGCCTTTCCAGCCGCAGGCATCGATCAACCAGCCGGCCGCCAGCTTGATGGAGCCGTCATCCATGGGATAGTGAACAATCTTGGGCTCGCGCGCGATGATGTCCGCGCATTGCTCGGTCGTCACCGTGGGATTCTTGAAGAAGCTGCCCGCATTGCCGATGACTTCGGGGTCCGGCAGCTTGGCACGACGAATCTCGCAGACCCATTCAAAGATCTGCTGTGCAGTCGGCTGCTCTATGCCTTTTTCCGCCTGCTTGCGCTGCAGATCGAGATAGCCCAGATCCGGTTGCCAGCTCTTGGGCAGCGCCAGACGCACCCGGGTGATCACCGCTCGTCCTTTGAGACCCAGGCCGCGCGGGACAGCCGTCGAACCTGTCACGGGCCAGTACTTGGGCTGAGCCGGTGCATGTTTGAACACCGAGTCACGGTAGCCGAAGGCACATTGCGCGGCATTGAGGCTGAACTGCTCGCCGGTGACCAGATCGATCGCGTCCAGGGAGTCGAAGCGATCCTGCAGCTCCAGCCCGTAAGCACCGATGTTCTGCACCGGGGCCGCGCCTACCGTGCCTGGAATCAGGGCCATGTTTTCTAGGCCTGTATAGCCCTGGGCCAGCGTCCATGCAACCATGTCATGCCAACGCTCGCCCGCCCCGATCTCGACAATCCAGTGCTTGTCGGTTTCGCGCAGCAGCCGCATGCCCATGATTTCCATCTTGAGCACCACCGGGGCCACATCGCCCGTCAGCACCACATTGCTGCCACCGCCAAGGACGAACACAGGCTGCCGTCCCCATAGCGGGTCGGCGAGAAACTGACGGATATCGTCCTGGCTACGAATGCGCACCAGCGTTTCGGCGCGCGCGGCAATGCCAAAGGTGTTGCAATGCTGCAGGGGAACATTTTTCTCGACTAACATCCATCCAATTGTCGCACTGCGCCTGCTCTGCTGCTGGCAAGCAGTACATCACGGCCCGGCGCACTGTGGCTGTTTACCGCTCTGATACTGATAGGAATTACACATGCCTTCTTTTGACACTGTTTGCGAAGCCGATTTCGTCGAAGTGAAGAACGCCGTTGACAACGCCACCAAGGAAATTGGCACCCGTTTCGACTTCAAGGGCACATCGGCCGCCGTCGAACTCAAGGACAAGGAAATCACCATTTACGGGGATGCCGAGTTCCAGCTGCAGCAAGTCGAGGACCTGCTGCGCAACAAGCTGACCAAGCGCAATGTTGACGTGCGCTTCCTGGACATCCAGAAGGCACAGAAGATTGGCGGCGACAAGGTCAAGCAGCTCATCAAGGTCAAGAATGGCATCGAGTCCGAGCTGGCCAAGAAGATCCAGAAGCTGATGAAGGAAAGCAAGCTCAAGGTGCAGGCTGCCATTCAAGAAGAGAAGGTCCGCATCACCGGAGCCAAGCGTGACGATCTGCAGGCGGCCATGGCCTTGATCCGCAAGGATCTGGCCGACCACCCTCTGTCATTCAACAACTTCCGCGATTGAATGAAGCTCCCCCTGCGTAGCTCCGCGGCTTCCCCTTCCCTCGCCTTGCGGGAGGGGGACGAGGCCGTTGCCACAGGGCGACGCGGCCAGCTCAGCTCCTTGCCCCGCGCCTCTCGCCTGCGTCGCATGGGGCTCATGCTTTCAGTCGCCGTAGCCTCCAGCAGCGCCTTTGGACAGTCCGTCGCCCTGACCGGCGTGCTGGGCAGCAAGGCCTTGCTGGTCATCGATGGCAGCGCCCCCAAGGCGCTGGCCGTCAACGAAAGCCACAAGGAGGTGCGCCTGCTGCAGATCAGCGGCGACTCCGCCGTGGTGGATATCAAGGGCCAGCGCCAGACGGTGCGCCTGGGAGCAGCTCCGGTCAGCGTGGGCAGCCGGGGCGGCATTGATGGCGCCGCGCGCTCGGGCCGGCTGGTCCTGATCGCCGACTCGCGCGGCCATTTTGTCGATCGCGGCTATATCAACGGAAAAACCATGCAGTACATGGTGGACACCGGCGCCAGCACCATTGCCATAGGCCGCGCCGATGCCGATCGCATGGGCCTGCCCTACGAGCAGGGTGCCCCCGTCCTGATGCGCACGGCCAACGGCACTGCCCAAGGCTGGCGCATCAAGCTCGACAGCGTCAAACTGGGCGAAATGGAGGTCTACGGCATAGAGGCCGTCGTTGCCCCCCAGTCCATGCCCTATGTGCTGCTGGGCAACAGTCTGCTGACCCGGTTTCAGATGACCCGCAAGGGCAATGAGATGGTTCTGGAAAAGAACTGAACCCGCCTCTCGCCCATGCACGCACGCTACGACGATCCCTATGAAGACCTGCTGGGCCTATGGTCGGATCTGGAGGCCGCACTCGCGGTTTTGCTGACCGAGCCGCTGCGCATCCCAGGCTTTGCCATCAAGCTGCACCAGCTTGATCTGTGGCTGCAAGACCTCATCACGCAGGACAGCGATGCCGCGCTGTACCTGATGTTTCAGCGTGCCAGCTCGACAACCGTGGGCTACAGCCCGTCTCACGCCGTGGTCTGCGCGGGCCTGTGCCATATCCTTGCCAAGGAGCTTGACCTGCCTCAATCCGAGCGCGACATGCTGATCCGGGCCGCTCTGACCATGAACATCGGCATGACCGTGCTGCAGAACCAGCTGGCCGAGCAACGTACACCGCTGAGCAGTCAGCAGGCCGAAGCCGTCAAGCAGCACCCCACAGAGGGCCGGCTGATGCTGGAGCGGCTCATGGTACGTGACCGACTCTGGCTGGACACCGTGCAATACCACCATGTGGTGCTGCAGCCCGCGCCGCTGGCACAGTTGCAGCCGCTGGAGCGTCTGGTACGCATTCTGGGCACGGTAGACCGTTATGCGGCCCTGATCAGCCCGCGCAAGACCCGTAGCGGCCGCTCGGCCACCGAGTCTCTGCAAGTGCTGCAGCAGGGCGGCCAATACGCCGATGAGATCAAGCAGGCATTGATCGATGTCGTGGGCCTGTACCCACCCGGCACCTATGTACAGCTGGACAATGGCGAAGTGGCCGTGGTGCTGCGCCGCGGAAAAAGCCTGGAAGAGCCCGAGATTGCCAGCGTGATCGACCGTGACGGCCACAGCATGTACCCGCCCATCTGGCATCTGGACGGTCGCAGGCCGGCCATCACCTCCGCGCTGGCTCGCTCGTCGCTGACGCTGGACCTGGACCTGCGCTCCATGGCTCAGCTGGGCATTCACAGTGCACGCGGCAATGCCGAGCTGTACCGCATGGTCAAGCTGCCGGGTAGCAGACGCTGACCCTTTCTAAACGCCCTGTGCAGCGATCAGGCCGGCATGGTGGCCACGCGTGAAAGCCTCTTCCAGCACCGAATAGCCGGCCCAGTCCGAATGCGCAAAGCTCAGCCGCGCCGTCGCAGGCGTTGGCAGGCCCTGCACTCGCTCCCCATTCAATAGCAGATTGCGCTTACTGGCACTGAACTTGACGGCTATTTCGCTCAATATCTGCTGATCACCAGGACGCGGAATCGCCATCGCATGGCCATAACGGGTGATTTCCATGCGTGTGGCATGCTGCAGCAAGTCTGGGTGCGGCTCGCTCAGCGTGTTCACGATGCGCTCGCGCCAGAAGGCAAACGGCTGCTGCATCAATTGCCGACGCCCATCGGCCCAGTCGCCCAGTGCCTGGTAGTAGCTCAGCACCGTGGGCTGGCTGCGGATGCGGTCCAGTCGCTGATTGCCTGCATCCACATAGCCCAGCCCGCCCGCATTGCCATCGCGGTACAGCACATTGTCCCAGGCGGGCTCGGCGCCGGGGTAGTCGGCCAGCGGTCGGGCGATATGGATGTTCGCCACCAGCCAGGGGGCCCAGTCCAGGCGAGCCGCTACGGTCCGCAGAAAATCGGGGGCATTGCGCAGCACTCTTGCGGCAATAAAGCTGGGCAGCGCCACCACGCAATGGCGCGCCAGCCAGCGTTCATGCTGCTGGCGGCCATGGTGATAAACCTCGATCTGCACGCCGCCCGCGTCCTCGGTGACCGCAAGCACGCTGCAATCGGTCTGCAGCTGCGTGGCTTTCAGTCCCGCCACCAGTTGCTGCGCCAGCCAGCCATTGCCCTGTGGCCAGGTCAGCACCTGCTCGCCGTCCGCTTCGCTCTCATGCTCGGCCTGCGGACGCGGCGCGTGGAAACCATGGCGGCTGGCGAAATAATGAATCCCCGCCCAGGCCGAGACACGGCTCAGACCGGCACCGAAATCATCCCGGCAGCTGTAGTCCAGATACCAGAGCAGGCGCTCGTCATCCAGACCCTGCGCGGCCAGCCACTGGTCGAAGCGCTGCGCATCCAGCTCGGCGTGGGCGACAGGCAGACCCGCTTGGCGCTGCCAGACACGGATGGAAGGCATGGCAAAGGCCGCCGCCTGAGCCGCTGCCTCGACCTGCTTTTCAAACAGCGCATATTGCTCCAGCGTGCGCTGGCTCACGCCCTGCACCGGCAACAGTCCTTCGTGCCAGCCGCCCTGCCAGTACAGACGCTCCTGCGGGCTATGGCAGAGATAGCGCTCGTCATAGCGCCAGCGGCCAGCGAAGCGCTGGCGCACGCCCAGCTCCTCCAGCCAGTCCTGCACCTCATGGGCATCGTCGCCGGGCACGGGCAGATAGTGTGCGCCCAGCGGGCAGGCAATGCCCTTGACTTGCCCGCCCTGGCTGTTGCCTCCCATGGCGGCCTGGGTATCGAGCAAGGCTGCGCCCTGAACACCAGCCAGTTCCAGCGCGCGCGCCGCTGCCAGCCCGGCCATGCCCCCGCCCACAATCACGACCGGCGCCCGGTGCACCACGGCAGGTGCGGGCAGCTCCAGCCCCTGCGCCAGACGCTGCCAGAAAGGGCGCAGGCCATGACCGCGCTCCAGCGCCACGCCGCTGAAGCCGCCAGGCAGATCTTCCAGCCTGGGCGACTCCTGCCCGCAGCCGGCCAGGCCGGCAGCACCGAAAGCGCCGGCAGCCGCCCGCTTGAGCCAGTCACGCCGATGCAGATGGTCCGGCATCAATGTTCCACCTTGCCCCACTCGCGCTCATAGGTGTTGACCAGCACCTGATTGGACAGGCGGTTCACCTCGGTCGGCACGCGCGCCATATCGAGAGGGAAGTCAAACATCAGGCGCAGCGTGGGCAGAGTCAGAAAGCGCATGCCAGCGGGCAAGGCCTCGGGCTCGCGCCAGGGACGGTGGCTGGCCAGCACAAAGCCCCATTCGCCAAAACTGGGCACATGCACGTGATAGGGCTTCGCCGTCAGACCCACGGACTCCACGGTCTGCACCACGGTCCAGAAGCTCTGGCGCGCAATCAGCGGCGAGGTGGTCTGAATCACGGCATAGCCGCTGGCTGCCAGACGCTTGTCCAGCAGCGAATAAAAACTATTGGTGAACAGCTTGCCTATGGCGAAATTGGTGGGATCGGGAAAATCCACCACGATCACATCGAAGGTATCCGCAGTCTCCTGCAACCAGTGAAAGGCGTCGGTGTTGACGATCTTCACGCGCTGGTCATTGAGCGCATTGCCATTGAGCGCCGTCATCATGGCGTTGCTCTTGAACAGATCGGTCATGGCCGGGTCCAGCTCCACCAGCACCACGGACTCCACGCCGGGGTACTTGAGCACCTCGCGCACGGCCATGCCGTCGCCGCCGCCCAGCACCGCCACCTTCTTCGGTGCACCGTGCGCGGCCATGGCGGGGTGGACCAGCGCTTCGTGATAGCGGTACTCGTCGCTCTGGGCAAACTGCAGATTGCCGTTCAGGTACAGCCGCGCGCCCTGGCGTCCCTGTGTCACCACGATGCGCTGGTAGGGCGAGCTGCTGCTCAGCACAATGCGATCCTGGTAGAAATGGTCGTCGGCCAGCCGGGTCAGCTGATCCGCGCCCGCGATGCCGCCGCCCAGGGCCAGCAGCACCAGCGCGCAGGCCCAGGCATGGGCGCGCAGATTGCGCAGCTCATGCTTGAACAGCACCAGGGCCCAGACCGCTATGGCCGCGTTCATGAAGCCGAACAGCAGACCTGTGCGCACCAGGCCCAGCTTGGGCACCAGCACGATGGGGAATGCCAGCGACACGGCCAGGGCCCCCAGATAGTCGAAGGTCAGCACCTTGGAGACCAGATCCTTGAGCGATGCATTGCGCTTCAAGATGCGCATCACCAGCGGAATCTCCAGTCCCACCAGCGTGCCCACCACCATCACCATGCCGTAGAGCAGAAAACGGAACGCGCCCGGCGCATAGGCATTGGCCAGAAACAGCACGGCTGGCAAGGCACCACCGACCAGCGCCACCATCAGCTCCACACGCAGAAAATGCGCGGGCAGCTGATCTTCGAAATAGCGCGACAGCCACGAGCCTATGCCCATGGCAAACAGATAGGTGCCGATGATGGTGGAGAACTGCAGCACCGAATCACCGAGCAGATAGGATGCCAGCGCACCTGCCGCCAGCTCATAGAGCAGACCGCAGGCCGCAATCACGAACACGCTGGCCAGCAGCGCCACATCAATGGGCCGAGGCCCCTGGCCAGCGCTATGCTCCTCGGCCACCATCGAAGTCATCAAAGGTACTTTCTATCTAGTTCAGCACACCATCGGCCTGCACTCCTCGGGAATCAGCACTTCCCATTGGACTCTGAAGCTCAGACCCGGCGCGCTGCAAACGAGAGACTGCCAGCAAGCGCCGCCGCGCAGCGATGCAGTCGTCCCCCTCCCGCGTAGCGAGAGAGGGGCGCCCGGTCAGGGGGAAGGCGCGGGCGCCTCAGGGGGTGTTTAGTGAATAGCCGCAGCGACGATGATGCTGATCCCCAGGCACATGGCCGCCACCACCATGGCCAGCGCCTTGTTGTGCTTCTCCACGATCTCGGCCCACATGTCCACGGGCGTGATCTTGTCGATGATGATGAAGCACAGCCAGAACACCACCACACCCACCAGGGCGTAGATGATGGAGCCGAAGAAGTTCTGGGGGTTGAACCAGTCAAACATGATCTCTCTCCTCGAATGAGATGGGGGTGCTATTTGTGGCTTCCGCCGGAGGTATAGCCGCCATAGGAGCCGCTGCTGGAGCGGCTGTAGCTGCAGTTGGGGTCGGTGCGCGGATCGCAGTTGGGGCTGGACATGCAGGCGCGCAGGAACGGCAGTATGAACAGCAGCAGGAACAACCAGAACAGGATCGTGCCCCAGCTGAAGCCGCTGCCCGACAGCGGGCTGACCTGGGAGCGGTCCTTGAGCTTGCCGGTGCTGAAGGCCTGGGCAATGGTCTCTGCCGACGCACGCTGTCCGTGGGTCCAGGTGGTTTCCTGATTGGCGGTCTCCAGCGCCAGCGTGGACTGCTTGCCGCCATTGGCAAAATCCACATTGCTGGACTTGGCGCCCTTGAAGACGGGCCAGTAGAACTCGCCCTCGGCATACTCCGTCTCCGCCAGGTAGGCGTAGTCGCGCTGGTATTTGCGCTGCAGATAGGTCGCAGTGGCGCCGTTCTTGCTGAGCTTGGGAGCACCCGTGATGACGCGCGCTGTGCTCCAGCCGTCTTCCGAATCGACGATGAACGAAAAGCCCGCCTTCTTGTTGTAGAGCAGGTATTCGTCCCAGGTGAAGCTGTCGTCCTCATCCTCGCCCAGGCCGCGCCCGCTACGCCTCTGAAAGCCCACGATCTGCCATTTCAGGCCATCCAGCGTGCCTTCGCTGCCCAGCGGAATCAGAGGCTTGACCTTTCTGCGCTGCTCGGCATAGCTCAGCTCCGCCCCCATGCCCTTGGACATGTCGATCAGGCTGCCGCAGCTGGGGCAGCTCAGGGCCTTGGTGGTGTCGAAGCGCACGGGCACCACGGCACCGCACTTGGGACAGTTGAAGTGGCGCCCCTGGGTTTTCTTCTGGGCGCTGCTGCGCAGGCCCTGCATCTGCAAGGCCTCCAGCGCCACGGCCGCCCCCAGGCTGAAGGCCGGTGCCTTGTCGCTGAAGTCGATGGAGAGAATCTGGTTCTTGTCGCTACGCAGCTCCACCAGCTTGAAGCTCTTGCCCAGCTGAGGCAACTGGGGCAGCTCGCCCTGAGCCGCCATCAGCTGCGCATCCTGAATGCTGGTGACGGTGAAGGATTCCGTGCCTGCCTTGAGCTCGCGGCCCATGCGCCATTCACGCTGCTGGAATTCGGTCACATTCCAGCCCGGCGGCTGCCAGTTCACGGCAAAGACAAAGCTGCCGTTGTCCTCGCTCAGCCAGGCCAGCTCGCCGTTGCTGAGCGCAGCCACCCATTCCGACCAGCTGCCGGCCGCGCTTTTGTACTGCGCGCGGCCCACGACGGTGAAGGGCTCGGGCTTGCCGTTGCGCTTGACCATGCCCGAAGCGCCCAGCTGCAGCGGGCTGTAGTCCTCGAACACCTCGGCCATGGAGCCAATGCGCTTGAGCGTCTCGCCATCGCGCAGCACGGTGCTGCGGCAGAACTCGCAGACGGCAAAGCTCGATTGCGCACTGGCGAAGTGGACCGGCGCGCCACAACCAGGACAGGGAGCGCTGTAGGCGCGCTGCGATGGGCTGGAAGCCATATCTTTTTGCTATTGAATTAAGAGCTTCTTGTGCTTTTATATACGAGGTCTGGCGACCTCCATGGACTATCTCCGGGAGCGTCCTAGCGATGCCTGCTCTTGCCGCTCTTGCGGGCCGCGCCCTCTGCAGGCTTGGAGCCCTCGGTCTTTTTCTGCCCCAGCCTGGACTCCTTGCCGGCAATCAGGCGCTGGATGTTTTCGCGATGACGCCAGACCAGCAGGATCGCCATCACCACAATCGCGGCAGTGATGGGCGTTTCCGCATCCCAGACGATGCCGCTGCACAGCACGTAGTACACGGGCGCGAACACCGAGGCCACCAGCGCGGCCAGGGAGGAATAGCGGAAGAACACGGCCACGATGACCCAGGTCAGCGCCGTCGCCAGACCCAGCCAGCCGCTGATGCCCAGCAGCACGCCCAGCGCCGTGGCCACGCCCTTGCCACCCTTGAAGCCGAAGAACACCGGATACAGATGACCCAGGAAGGCCGCCAGGCCGGCCAGTGCCACCGTGCTGTCACCCAGGCCGAACGGCTCGCCGAAGGCCTTGACCAGTACCACCGGCACCAGACCCTTGAGTGCATCCAGCAGCAGCGTGACGGCCGCGGCCGCCTTGCTGCCCGAGCGCAGCACATTGGTGGCCCCGGGGTTGCCGCTGCCATAGGTGCGCGGGTCGTTCAGGCCCATGACGCGGCTGACGATGACGGCAAAGGACAGCGAACCAATCAGATAGGCCGCGATGACGGCGATAACGGGATAGAGGGCGTTCAAAGGAATTCCTCGGCCAGAGACTGGCCCTTAGGCTCGTCGACCAAAGTCGACGGCACCGATTGTTGTCACGACTTGCGCAATCCGGATCAGTCATGGCGGTTTGTCGACCGCCATGCCCGTTGTGCATCCTGGTTTGCGTAAGTCCTTGTTGTTTACGTTTTTGCCGGCCGGCGTCTGCCCCCGGCTGGCTAGTCCCCTATTCTGCCAGCGCGCAGTGCACTGGCCGGGCATCGAGCAGACGGGTACAAACCTCAGGGGCCAGTTGCACCAGATAGCCGCGCCGCCCGCCGTTGATGGCAATGCGTGGCAGCGCGAGTATGGTTTCCTCGATATAGACCGGCATTTCGCGCCTGGTGCCAAACGGCGAGGTGCCGCCCACCAGATAGCCGCTGTGGCGGTTGGCCACCTCGGGCTTGCAGGGCTCCACGCTCTTGGCCCCGATCTGGCGCGCCAGGTTCTTGGTCGATACCTTGCAATCGCCATGCATGAGCACGATCAGCGGCTTGGCATCCTGATCCTGCATCACCAGGGTCTTGACGACCGCATGCTCGTCCAGCCCCAGCTGACGCGCCGACTCCTCGGTGCCGCCATGCTCCACATAGTCATAGGGGTGCTCGGTGAACTCCACCTTGTGGGCCTTGAGCATCTGCGTGGCCGGAGTCTCGCTCACATGGGCGTTTTTGTCTTTTTTTGCCATGATTCAATTTTGATAGCTAGTGGCGCATGCCCGATGTGGGCCATCAACCATTTTCCCTCAATAAAGCGATCAGACAGCAGGATCGCGCATCTCCCAGCGGATGCGGTCTATTTCGGCCAGCAGCTCGGCAGGCAGCTGCGTGCCCCAGGCGTCGAGATCCTCGTCGAGCTGGGCCACCGAAGTCACGCCGATGATGGTGCTGGCCACCTGCCACTTGGTGTAGCAGAAGGCCAATGCCAGCTGCGTGGGAGTGAGGCCATACTGCTGAGCCAGCGCGTTGTAGCGGCGTGCGGCGGCCAGCGCATCGGGGCGACCCCAGCGCTGTTTCTGCACGGATTCATACCTGGCGATGCGTGCCTGCTTGGGCGCACCGGCCTCGGTCGGCGCAAACTGATCGAACTTGCCCGTCAGCAGGCCGAAAGCCAGTGGCGAATAGGCCAGCAGTGACACCTCGAGACGGTGACAGGTTTCGTCCAGCCCGTTCTCATAGCTGCGATTGATCAGGCAGTAAGGGTTCTGGATCGTAGCCACACGCGGCAGTCCGTGCTGCTCGGCCAGGCGCACGAACTCGTGCACGCCATAAGGCGTCTCGTTGGACAGGCCGATGTGGCGGATCTTGCCCTGCCTGACCAGACCGGCCAGCGCCTCTAGTTGCTCGTGGATGGGCGTGAGCGAGCTTTCCTTCTTCGGGTCGTAATACATGGTGCCAAAGGCCGGCACATGACGCTCGGGCCAGTGAATCTGGTAGAGGTCGATCACCTCGGTCTGCAGGCGCTCAAGGCTGGCGTCGCAGGAGCGCACGATGTCCTGCGCCGACAGGCCCGAGCCTTCGCGGATCCAGGGCATGCCGCGCGAAGGGCCGGCCACCTTGCTGGCCAGCGTGATCCGCTCGCGCATGCCGGGGCGGGCCTTGAGCCAGCGGCCGATGATGGATTCCGTCGCGCCAAAGGTGGCCTGACGAGCGGGCACGGCATACATCTCGGCCGTGTCGAAGAAATCCACGCCGCGCTCCACGGCTCGGTCCATGATGCGCCAGGCTTCAGCCTCATCGACCTGCTCGCCGAAGGTCATGGTGCCCAGACAGATGGGGCTGACGCGCAGATCGCTCTGCCCCAGAGCAACGGGATTCATGGAAAGACGGGAAGTGGATGCAGCAAAAGTCATGCTTCCAAGTTTAGAGCCTGACAGTACAAGATCAGGGCAGACTGCTTGTTTTTGCTGACACAGCTGTCCCGCGCACGACGGGCCATGCTGCAAGCGCAGCAATAATCAAAACAACGGAGACAATATGACAACGCACAACCCCGCGCAGACCAGCCAGCTCACCGATATCCCGCCCTATCAGCCGCGCCGCCAGTGGCAGTCACAGATGCTGCCCGTGCGCAATATGCACTACCACCTGCGCAGCTGGGAGCCCGAGCCGGCTTCTGGTGTCGATGCCGGGCTGCCCGTGCTGGTGCTGGCCCATGGCTGGATGGATGTGGCCGCCTCCTACCAGTTTGTGGTCGATGCCTTCAGCGACGCCTTTGTGCAGGGCCGCCGCATTCTTGCCCACGACTGGCGCGGCTTCGGCCTGAGCCGCAGCGCCGATCCCTGCGACAGCTATTACTTCACCGACTATCTGGCCGACCTGGACATGCTGCTGGAGCAGATTTCGCCCGATCAGCCCATCGACCTGGTCGGCCACAGCATGGGCGGCAATATCTCCTGCATGTATGCGGGCGCGCGGCCCGCTCGCATACGCCGCTTTGTCAATCTCGAAGGCTTTGGCATGGCACCGACCACGCCCGACCAGGCCCCCGGACGTCTGGCCCAATGGATGGATCAGCTGCGCGAGCAGCGCGCGGGCGGCATGGGTCTCTCGGACTATGACAGCGTGGAGGCCGTTGCCAACCGCCTGCAGAAAACCAATCGCCGCCTGCCCCGCGACAAGGCGCTGTGGCTGGCTCATCACTGGTCGGCCTCCGATGCCCAAGGCCGCTGGCATATTCTGGGCGACGCCGCGCACAAGCTCTCCAACCCCTATCTGTATCGCGTGGACGAGGCCCTGGCCTGCCTGGCCTCCATCAGCGCCCCCACCCTGTCGGTCGAAGCCTCGGACGACAGCCTGGGCCAATGGCATCAGGGCCGCTACACGCTGGAGCAGTACCACGAGCGCATTCGCCATATTCCCCAATGCGAGATCGCCCATGTGCAGGACGCCGGCCATATGCTGCACCACGACCAGCCCGAGGCCGTGGCCAGGCTGATCGAGGACTTTCTGCGCTGACCGCCTGCTATCCAAACAAGAGCTTCTGGCGCATACCATCAAATGATTTCAGATTGATTTAAATCTTAAATCCATTGAATACATGCGCTACAAGCTCATTTAACAATAGCAAACTCTGGATCACCGGGCCTGCAGCTCCAGCACATGGCGCCAGCGCCCGGGCTGCATCCGCAGCGGGCGATAGCGGCCCTCGGCCCATTCCCGGCTCATGTCGGCATAGCGGCCCGATAGCGCCAGCCCGCTCTGCCCGGTCTGGTAGATGAACTGCGAGGACTCCGGATCGCCGAGGTCGTAGATGGCGCGCAGCGAGGGCGCATGACGGCTGACAAAGCGCCCGCCCAGCGGGCCTTTGGCATCGGCGGGCGGCGGGTTGGCGTTGTACTGCCCGACGTTGACGCTATAGGTATCTCCGCCCGAGGCCACGCTCACATTGAACACACCGGCCAGTGCCGCCACCGCGCCCAGCGGCTTGTGCGCGCTGAGCGCCGGATGCGCAGCGCCCCAGCGCCATCGGCGCGGATCATTGCCGTAGGCCGACTGCAGCTTGCTCAGCGTGCGGGTCAGCGCCTGTCCGGCCTGTTGCTCGCAGCTCATGGGCGCGCACCACCAGGCGTCATTGCGCGCGAGGATTCCCTCCAGCCCGGCGCGGAAGTCCCGTTTGCCGTAGCTCATGGCAAAGCGCTGCTCGCCAATGCGCGCAATCACCAGGGCGCGCGTCAGCTCGTCGACCCAGACCGAGAAGATCAGCGGCTCGGGCCTGTCCCGCTCCATCTGCCCGTCGAAGTCCGCCAGCAGTTGCTGTGCCTGCGCTGCCAGCGCGTGGCTCGATCGGGCCTTGCGCAGCACGGGCAGCAAGGCCCGGGTGGCCAGGGACTGCACATCGTTCTGGATCGCCGCCATGCTGGCCACATCATGCTGGTTGCCGGCCGCCAGCAGTTGCTCTATGCGCTGGTGGCGGTAGGGCAGGCTCCAGTCCTGGGTCAGAAAATGCGCATAGCCAGCTTCCGTCACGCGCTGGTTGGCCGTGGCCACAAAGCCGCGCGTGCCGCCATCGTCCTGCGGCGTCTGCTCGTAGCCCAGCCAGCCCTGCCAGTCATAGCGCGCCTCCCAGCCGGGCGCCGGCGCCACGCCGCGCAAGTCATTGTCGGGCGCACGCACCGGCACCCTGCCGGCGGCCTTGAAGCCTATATGTCCCTGCACATCGGCCGCCACAATGCTCTGCATGGGCGAGTGGTAGATGGAAAATGCCTCGAACAACTCGGACACCGTCTGTGCCCCGTTGGCCCTGAGGCCGGCCTCCACCGTGCGGTTATCCGTATCCAGCGCCGCCCAGCGCAGGGCCAGCGCATAGCGATCGGTGTTGATGACCTTGCCGTATTGCTGCTGCGCGTCGCTGATCACGGGGCCGTGGCGCGTGCTGCGCAGCGTCACCCTGACATCGCTCTGTCCCTTGACCTTGAAGACCTCCTCGCGCACGGCAAATTCTTCCCAGCCCGTGGGCGTGCGGTACTGGCTGGCATCGGCCGGGTTGATCTGCTCCAGATACAGGTCCTGCACATCGGGGTTGGTGTTGGTAAAGCCCCAGGCCACCTGCGCCGTGCGGCCCAGCACCACGAAGGGCATGCCGGGCAAGGTGGCCCCTGTCACATCCAGCGCGCTCAGGGCGCTGCCGTCGCCGGCCCGGCCCTGTGGCGCCTGAAGACGCGCAAAGTACCAGATGGCCGGAGCGCTCAGCCCCAGATGCGGGTCGTTGGCCAGCAAGGGCTTGCCGCTTCGGGTCTTGCTGCCGGCCACCACCCAGTTGTTGCTGCCCAGTCCGTCGTTCGTCCCCATATCCCTCACCATGGAGGCCGCCCATTGCTGCAAGGCTGATTGAATCTGCCCGGCCGACGCGGAGACCTTGGGCTTGGCATCCGCCTCCCGGTAGACACCGAGCTGGCGGTACAGGCCGGCCAGATCCACCGCCGTCGCGGGCGGCTCGCCCGGATAGGCCGGCATCAGCTGCCACAGCTGCTCGGTGCTCAGGACCTGCAGCAGATTCAGCCGCGCGAACTCGTTGCCCCAGTTGCCGCCCAGATCCAGCGCCATCATCAGCGCCCAGCCCACGGTGTCTTCCGGCTCCCATGTCGATGGCCCTCCTGCTCCGGCCCTGGTGCCCAGCAGCAGGAACTCCGGCGCTGCAGCCTGCGAGGACCTGGCGTAAAAGGCGGCTATACCCTGGCTGTAGGCCTGCAAGGCTTCCTGCACGGCAGGCGGCAGCGCCGCATACTGGCGACGCGCCGCGCCATGGATATCGAGAGCACGCATCAGCTTGTCCAGCTCCAGCGTGGCTGGTCCCAGAATCTCCGACAGCCGCCCCTGCATCAGGCGGCGGTTGAACTCCAGCTGCCAGCCGCGCTCCTGCGCATGGACAAAGCCCAGGGCCCGCCAGGCATCCTGCGGCGATTCGGCGCTGATATGCGTGACATCGGACTCGTCGCGCCTGACCCACACGCTGCGCTCAAGCCCGGCGAGGACCAGCTTGCCATCCATGCGCGGCTGGGCCCGCACACCATAGACCGCCAACGCGGCCCCTGCCAACAAAACCAGCCCGGTGGCCGCAGCCGCCAGATGCAGTGTGCGCCTGAGCCAGGGACGGGCAGAGGGCTCTGCCGCCGAAGTGATGTCTCCCATATCGCCTCTTGTCATGCGTCCGGTGCGCAACATCCACATGCTGATCGCGTCCAGCCATGGGCGACAATACCTGTTTGGGCCCCGGCCCGGTGTTAGGAAAACGACTTACGCAAATTCGGATCGGGCATGGTTTTCTGTCGATGGAAATGCCCGTCGAGCCGCCCTGTTTGCGTCAGTCCCAAGGAATTCAACGCATGTGGCCCTTCAGTCTGTTCAAGAAACTCAGCCAGGATCCGGCCGTGGGTCAGCCCCGGGGCGACTATATCGGCTGCTATCTGCTGGGAACGCATACCAGCGGGCGCGACGATGACATCAGCTATATCTCGCTGGCAACCACGCGGGAGCAGCTGGAGCTGGATGCACGCCAGTATCTGCAGGAGTTCCTGGAGCAGCATCCGCAGTTGACCGAAGCAGAGCGCCTTGCCCTGCAGGATCTGCTGGAGCACTGGAATGCGCGCGCCGATGCCCACCTGGCCCAGGACGGCGGCAAGCCCGGCCAGCCCCTGGCCGTGCAAGGCGGCAGCGAACTGTTTCTGCGCACCGGCATGCGGGCTCGCAAAAAGGAAAAAGGCGTGTATCTGGAATAGACGCCGGGGCGGCGGCCGCTGCCCGACGCCTGCCGCTACTGCGTGAAATTCATGTCGAAGCCGGCTTCGGTCAGGCGCACCTCGCCGCCTTCGGCTTTTTCCAGCCAGCCCCTGCCGACGGCCCAGTCCAGCGCGGACTGGCGCTCGCCTTCGCCGATGCCATGCTTTTGCAGGTCGGCGGCAAGCGCCTGCTCGCTCATGCCTTCGCCGGCACGCAAGCTTTGCTCCACCACTAGGATGTAGACCATCTTGTGGGCGGCTGTCTGAATGCTCTGCTCTGTCATGTCCAGGAGTCCTCTGGCCGCAAGGCCTTTGAATGCGAAAGAAAACCAGGCGCCGGCCGGGCCGAAAGCCTTGCGCCTTGCCCAGGGCCCGGTCTTGCCATCGCTGTTTGTATGCCGCCAGTCATACCCACTCTGGCAGTGAGTTTGTAGCCATCTCTCTAGTATTTCCGATGCGTTTCCTCTGCTTGCCGGCTCCGCAACCATGGTGCCGGCGCTTCAGTTTCAGAACTGTGTTTCAGGGAGGTCATCATGGCTCGCCACACGCCCATAGAACGCTATCGCAATATCGGCATCTCCGCGCATATCGATGCCGGCAAGACCACTACCACCGAGCGCATATTGTTCTATACCGGGGTCAACCACAAGCTGGGCGAAGTCCACGACGGCGCCGCGACCATGGACTGGATGGAGCAGGAGCAGGAACGCGGCATCACCATCACCTCGGCAGCCACCACGGCCTTCTGGTCGGGCATGGAGCACAACTTCCCGGCCCACCGCATCAACATCATCGACACCCCCGGACACGTGGACTTCACCATCGAGGTCGAGCGTTCCATGCGCGTGCTCGACGGCGCGGTCATGGTCTACGACTCCGTGGGCGGCGTGCAGCCGCAGTCGGAGACCGTCTGGCGCCAGGCCAACAAGTACAAGGTGCCGCGTCTGGCCTTCGTCAACAAGATGGACCGCGTGGGCGCCGATTTCTTTCGTGTGCGCCAGATGATGGTGGACCGCCTCAAGGCCCACCCGGTTCCCATCGTCATACCCATCGGGGCCGAAGCCGATTTTCATGGTCTGGTCGACCTCATCAAGATGAAAGCCATCTTCTGGGACGACGAGTCGCAAGGGGTGAAATTCGAGTACCAGGAGATCCCCGCAGCGCTTCTGGCCAGCGCACAGGAATGGCGCCAGAAGATGGTTGAGGCCGCTGCCGAGGCCAATGAAGCCCTGACCGAGAAATACCTGGACAGCGGCGACCTCGATGCCGAGGACATCATCACCGGCCTGCGCCTGCGCACCATCGCCACCGAAATTCAGCCCATGCTCTGCGGCTCGGCCTTCAAGAACCGAGGCGTTCAGCGCCTGCTCGACGCGATTGTCGAACTCATGCCTTCGCCGCTCGATGTTCCTGCCGTCGAAGGTCATAGCGAAGATGACAGCGCCAGCACCACGCTGATACGCTATGCCAGCGATGATGAGAGATTCGCCGCCCTGGCCTTCAAGCTCATGACCGACCCCTTCGTGGGCCAGTTGACCTTTGTACGCGTTTACTCAGGCGTGCTGGCCAAGGGCGATCTGGTCTACAACCCGACCCGCGGTAAGAAGGAGCGCATAGGCCGCATCGTGCAGATGCATGCCAACGCACGCCAGGAGATCGACGAAATCCGCGCCGGCGACATCGCAGCCTGCGTGGGTCTCAAGGACGTGAGCACGGGCGAGACGCTGTGTGATCCGCAGGCACCCATCGTGCTGGAAAAAATCTCCTTCCCCGAACCCGTGATCGCCCAGGCCGTGGAACCCAGGAGCAAGGCCGACCAGGAAAAAATGGGCCAGGCACTGGCGCGACTCGCGGCCGAAGACCCGTCCTTCAAAGTCAGCACCGATGAGGAATCGGGCCAGACCATCATTGCCGGCATGGGCGAGTTGCACCTGGAAATCATCGTCGACCGCATGAAACGCGAATTCAATGTGGCCGCCAATGTGGGCAAGCCCCAGGTGGCCTACCGCGAAACCATTCGCAAGACAGTCAGCGATGTGGACGGCAAGTTCGTGCGCCAGTCCGGCGGCAAGGGTCAGTACGGCCATGTGGTGCTGAGCGTGGAGCCGCTGGAATCGGGCAAGGGCTTTGAATTCGTCGATGAAATCAAGGGCGGCGTGATTCCGCGCGAGTTCCTTCCTGCCGTGGAAAAAGGCCTGCGCGAAGCCATGAACTCTGGCGTTCTGGCCGGCTACCCGGTGGTCGATGTGCGGGTGCGGCTGACCTTCGGCTCCTACCACGAAGTGGACTCGTCGGAGCAGGCCTTCCGCATGGCCGCCATCCTGGGTTTCAAGGAAGCCTGCAAGAAAGCCGCCCCGGTGATTCTGGAGCCCATCATGGCCGTCGAGGTGGAAACGCCCGAGGAATATGCAGGCGCCGTGATGGGCAATCTGTCCTCGCGCCGCGGCGCCGTGCAGGGCATGGACGATATCGCAGGCGACGGCAAGACCATCAGGGCCGAGGTGCCGCTATCGGAAATGTTCGGCTATGCCACGCATCTGCGCTCCATGACTCAGGGCCGCGCCACCTACACCATGGAGTTCAAGCGCTACGCACAGGCCCCGCAGCAGGCAGCAGCCGCAGCGACCGCGACGACCGGCCACCGAAAACAGGGCTAGGCAGATCCAGGCAACTGTGCCGCGGCTCGGCGGCACAGTTGCCGGGCTGGCTCAGACAGACGACTCAGGCCGCATGTAGCCACTGCATGGCCATGGCATCTTCGGTAAAGGGGAAATGCCTGACCTCGGCATGCGTGAGATGCCTGCCGACGAACTCGGCCATGCCCGCCAGATGACTGTCGGTCACCAGAGCGATCTGCTCCACCTGATGGCGATGGTCTCGGACAAAGCCCATATGGGCGCTGAAGCCGGCCCAGTTTTGCCAGCCGGGAAAGTCCTTGGACTGGATCATCACCCCATGCAGTTTGGGATGTTCGGCCAGAAAATCGTCCACGTCCTGGCTGACGCCGTCGAAATCCTGCTCGGTCAGGGGCCCATGGGGCTCCAGCAGCAAGATGCCTTCGGGTTTCATGAGGGAGTAATTGAGCATATGCAACTCCTGCAGCGAAACTTCACTGTACGCCTGCGCTCGCTGGAATGCAGCCCTAGACAGCACCCGCAGCACAGGTTTTCGCGGCTCCTGGCGCAGCATCGTGTCGACTGCGAGGTCGACTAGGGACAGCCCATGGCCCGGCTCAGGCTCCGCAGCTGCTCGCCCAGCGCGGCACGCAGATCGGCGCGCATGGCATCGCGTGTCAGCAGCTCTTCGGCATAAAGTGCCGCCCAGTCAATCCCCACGCCCAGCACCACACCGGCAACTGCTCCCGCCACTGCCCCCACGGCCGTGCCGACACCGGGAACGACGGAGCCCACGGCAGCACCCGCTACCGCTGCCCCGGCCTTGCCCAGCCCCTGCTTGGCAGCGGCCTTAGCCAGCACCTTGCTAGCGGCCTTCATCGAAGCCTTGGCCATGGCTTTGCCCGCGACGGCAGCGGCAAAAGCACCGCCCCCCGTGCCCACCAGAGCGCTGGCCGTCAGACGCTGGCGTGCATCACCCAGCAACTCCAGCGCAGGCAGGCTGGCAACCTCGGAACGCACCAGACATTGCTCGGGACTCAAGGCCAGATGATGGCGCGCCAGGGTTTCCTCGATGCGCTGCTGGCCCTCGACCAGAGCAGCGCCGCTGCTCAGCGCCTGCTTTTGCAGAGTCTGCACCCAGCCCTCCAGCCCTGGCGTGGCTCCCAGGGTTTCGCTGAGCTTGTTCTGCAGAAACTGGCTCACATCGCCCGTGAGCAGACTGAGGATACGCCCCCACTCCGCACCCAGGCTGAAATACCAGTCCAGATAGCGCTCGACGGCCGCATCCAGCTGCTGGTTCATCTCCGGGATGCTCTGGCACAGAGCCTGCCCGGCCTGGGCCCGGCCCAGCAGTTGCAGGACCTGCTGATGTGTAGCCTCCAGCGTGCCGAGGCGGTAGAGCTGCTGCCCGATGCGCTCGCACTCGGGCATACGCCTGAGCGCCAGCGGGCTCTCCTGCGCACGGGCCAGACCGTCAAGGACGGCCGTGGTCTGCACCAGAATGCCCAGCACCAGCACGGCAACCAGGGCCAGCAAAGGCGCGGCCGGCGAAGGCGCGGCATTGCGCACAGTCCCCGAAGGCCTGGCCTGCAGCAGCAGGGCCGAGGAAGTCGATGCCCCCTGCATGGCTCGCCCCAGGCATAGCAGCACGCCTACCGGACCAAACAGCGCTAACAGTAATAGGCGCAGCACGGGCAACTGGGGCAAATCGGCCATGGCGCCACTGGCCAGCTGCACGGCCATCAGGGCATCCAGCCCCCAGCGCACCAGCCCAGAGGGCGCTGCGTGAATCTGGGCCAACGCATGATTCAATGCCTCGGGCTCCATGCCAGAGGCCAGCGCCCGCCCCAGATCCTGCTGGCTGACCATGGCACAGAGCCAGCCGCTACCCACAAGCACCAGCAGCAGCCAGGTGGCAGCGCGCTGGGTCCAGGCCCAGGCAAAGGCCGGCGATGAAAACTCTCGCTTCAGTCCGGCCTGCATGCCACAGGCCAGCAAGACATGGAGCAAGGGTGCCAGCGCCAGCAGCGCCCATTCCCAGGGCGCCAGAAACCAGGCCTGCCAGAGTGAGCTGGTGCACAGCAGCAAGGCCAGTGCCAATGCCTTGCAGGCCGGCCACCAGCCGCCGCCAAGCCAGCGGCCGATATGCCCCTGCGGCGCGAACTGCAAGCGCAGCAGCTTTTTGCGCAGCATCAAGAGCAGCCAATGTCCCCAGGCCGGCAGCAACACCAGCAGCAGGACCGCGAGCAGCCAGCCCCAGGGCGGCAGGCGCGTCAGCAGATGGGAAAAGCCGGCCAGTGCCGCCAGCCACAGCCAGCCCAGCAGTACCGCGCGCAGCAGAGTTCGCGGCCGGGTCGACCCAAGCTCGGTCACTGGCGCGCCAGCACGGTTCATGATTCGCGGCTCTTGCCCGCTGCCCCCCGGCCTGCAGCAGCAATCCCCCTGGCGACGCGCGCGTTGTAAACCGTCAGACGGCTCAGACCTAGTTGCTCTGCGATCCGCGCATCGGAGGCCGTCCCCAGCAGGGCCACAGCCTCGTCGCACCAGTCAAAAGCGCTGCTGGAAGCCGCTCCTGTCACCGAGGCAATACCGAGCTCGGTGCGCTTGGCCACCACGCTGGCCTTGCTGATGCCCAGCTGCCTTGCCACCTCGGCGTCCGCTTCCCGGCCCAGCAGAGCCAGCGCTGGCTGCGTCCACTGGAAATGCCCGTAGGCCGGAATGCCCAGCGCATTGCGCTTGAGGTTGACCGTCTTGGCCGATGTGCCCCAGCGCTCGGCCAGCACCGAGTCCTTTTCCTGGCCCAGGCAGGCCAGCATTTCCTCGGTCCACTGCAGTGCAGCCTTGCCCATGCGTGCGTCCTTCCAGATTTTCAGAATACAAGCCAAATCGACATTCAGCCTATATATAGCCTGCGTTGGCAGCTATCAAAACAGATATAACTAAGGCGCTACACAAGGCGCAGGCCGTGCTGGCCACGCCCCAGCAGCCTCAGCGGCAGTCTGGCATCAGACATGTCCCCAATAGATCAGCGCATCCCGCCCTTCCACGGACAGCGACACCTGCGCCCCCACGGGCAGCAGCACCTTGGTGGGCACATGGCCGAAGGGCAGGCCTTGGAGCACGGGGCGCTTGAGCTGCATGCGCAGCCAGTCGACAACGGTCTGCAGCTTGAAGCCCTTGTCATGCGTGGTGAGCTTGAATTCGGTGAACTGGCCGAAGACGATGGCTTTTTGGTTTTGCAGCACGCCCGCCAGCAGCAGCTGCGTCAGCATGCGCTCGATCTTGTACGGGTGCTCGCCCACGTCTTCGAGGAACAGAATGCCGCCATCGACTTGCGGAAAGTAAGGCGTGCCCAGCAGGGACACCAGCACCGCCAGATTGCCGCCCCACAAGGTGGCTCCGCCGGGAACATAGAAGTCCTTGAGCTGCGGCTTGCCATTGGGCAGCTCGCCAATCCTGGGCATCTGCCAGCCCGCGCCCTCACCCTGGCCGCTGAGCAGGTCCTCGAAGCAGTCCAGCATGATGTCGTCCACGGGCTCGCCAGTCTTTTTGCTGTCCACACCGAAGTCGGCGTTGAGCGCGGGGCCGGCCCAGGTGACCGAACCGGTCTGTGCCAGCATGGCCAGCTGAAAGGCCGTGAAGTCGCTGAGGCCGACAAACTTGGTGCCGCCCGCAATCGCCTTGGCCACGGTCTTGTACTTGATGCCCGGCAGGATGCGCGTGAGACCGTAGCCGCCGCGAGAAATCAGCGCCACATCGGCTCCGCTGGCGGCGGCGCGATGGATGGCCGCCAGACGGGTGGCGTCGTCACCCGCAAAGCGCTGGCTGCTGGCCAGCGCATCGGTGTCGACCTCCACCTCGTGACCCAGGGCCTCCAGCTGCTTGATGCCGCGCTTGAAAGCCGCCTTGTCGCGCACCGCCCCCGAGGGAGAATAGATATAGACATGCTTGCCGCCATGGCTGTGATCATGGCCGCAGCAGCTGCCATCGGCGCTGTGCACATGGTCGTGATGATCGTGGTGGCCGTGCTCGTGGCTGCAGTGCTCGTCATGCACATGTGCCTGCTGGGCTGGCTCCTGCCCGTGCGAGTGGGCATGGTGCAGCGGATCTTGGTGCTGGGGCGTTGTAGTGGATGCCGGGGATTTGCGCGAGGTTGCCAAAGCCTTTTCATGCGGCCATCGGCCGCATGCTCCGTGAAAAGTGGGTGAATCCGCAGATTCAGAAGTTCATACGACTTACGCAAAACAGGTTCAGACAGGACGACTGCCTCAGAAAGCGAGCCCTTGTTGCATTCTTGTTTGCGTAAGTCCTAGTTCAGATTCTTGCTCCGCCGGTCTGGCCGATCGGGCTACGGCGCAAAGTATTCCACAGCCGCCGCACCGCCGCCCTGCACTGCTGCAGGAACCGGAGCGCCAGGCCGGGTTTGCCGCCAGACCCCGGCTTGTGCCGCCAGCTGAGGCACGGCCTGCAGCCAGGCTGCCTGCCATTGCGCGGCAGACACGGGTTGCTGCGTGGCTGCAGGCTGCAGCCACAGACTGCCGGCCTGCGCCCATTGCTGCAGCAGATCGGCGGGCGGCGCAGCCAGCTCGGTCTGCAGGCGCGGCCAGGCCTTGAGTGCGGCCCGGTGGCCGGGTTGCGCAAACGGGGCATTCCAGGCGCGCGCCTCTTCAGGCCCTTGGGCATCCACGGCCTTGTGCAGCCCTTCCAGCTCTGTCATGGCCTTGGCCACATCCCAGCCCGGCTTGCGTGCAACCTGTTCAAACCATTGCTGACGCTGCTGTGGCTGCGTGTTCAGCGGCCAGGTATCGATCAGCCACGCGCCGACAAAGCGCTCTGGCAGGGCTTGCGCTGCGGCCAGACCCAGGCGGCCGCCATCACCCTGCCCGACCAGTATCAGGCGCCTCAGGTTGAGCGCTTCGATCAGCTCGGCGATGACTTGCAAATGCCATTGCGCGCTGTGCTGCTTGTCTTTCTTGGGCTGGTCGCTGCGGCCGAAACCCGGCAAATCGGGCACCACCACACGATGACCGGCGGCCAGCAAATCGGGCAGCAGATGCCGGAAGCCATAGCCCCAGCCCGGGCTGCCATGCAGACACAGCCAGGTCAGCGCAGCATCCTCCGGCCCTTCATCGACCACCGCCAGACGCAGGCCCTGCAGCGCCGGCAGATCGCTGCGCCACTGCGGCTGCCAGGGCCAGGCGGGCAGGCCGGCAAACGCCTCATCGGCATTGCGCAGCGCCCAGTCCCTGAGCGGATGCGGCTGCTGTGCCTTTTTTTCCTGGCGTCGCAGCTGGAAGAAGTCCGCCATCAGTGCCGAGCATTGCGCAGCCAGCACGCCGCGCACCACCCGCGTCTGGTGATTGATCGCGGAGTAGCCGAAGACATCGAGCACCGATCCCGCCGCACCGGTCCTGGGTTCGGCCGCACCATAGACCACGGCGTCCACGCGCGCATGCAGCATGGCGCCGCTGCACATGGTGCAGGGCTCCAGCGTCACATACAGCGTGCAGCCCTCGAGCCGGTAATTGCCGAGAGTCCGTGCCGCCTCGCGCAGGGCCAGCACCTCGGCATGAGCCGTGGGGTCCTGGGCCGAGAGCGGGCTGTTATGGCCGCGGCCTATGACCTTCCCGTCCTTGACGACCACGGACCCCACCGGCACCTCGCCGCAGGCGGCGGCGCAGCGCGCCTGCTCCAGCGCCTGGCGCATGAAGTGCTCGTGCACGGAAACATCAAGATTCATAGCTCTATGCGCCTGACAGACAAGGGCCGGATGACAATTGCTTGAAAAGACCAGCGCCGCTCAATGGCCGCTGATCACCAGCTCCTTGCGCTCGCCGGAGTCATAGCCGTAGAGCGTGACGCGAGGATTCTGCAACTCACCCTGCGAATCAAAGGCAATCGTGCCCGTCACCCCCTCGTAGCGAATCTGGCGCAAGCGGGGCAGATAGGCCTCGGCCTGGGCTGAATCGGCGCTCAGCATGGCCTTGGCCAGCACCATGGTCGCGTCATAAGCGTAAGGGCTGTAGACCTGATACTGGCCGGGAAAATGCTGGTCGTATTTCTGCTTCCAGAGCAGGCCGCCGGGCATATTGCCCAGGGAGCTGCCGCTCATCACGCAAACCACGTTCTTGAGCGCCGGCACCTTGTCGGCCATGGCGGGCAGGCGCTCCGAACATTGCGCATCGCCGCCCAGAAACTTCACCTGATTCATGGCCAGCTGCGACATCTGGCGCAGCATCAGTCCGGCCTGTGCATCGAGCCCGCCAAAGAAGATCGCATCGGGTTTGCGGCCTTTGATGGCGGTGAGGATGGACGAGAACTGCGTGGCCTTGTCGCTGGTGTACTGCTTGTCGACGATCTGCACATCGCGCTCGGCCGCTGCGGCTTCAAACAGCTTGACGATGCCCTGTCCATAGGCCGTGCGATCGTCCACGATCGCGATGCGTTTGACGCCCTGGTGCTTGACGGCATAGTCCAGCAAGGCATTGACCATGGCCCGGTCATTGGCGATGACGCGGAAGGTGTCGTCATAGCCAGCCTCGGTAATCGCGGGATTGGTGGCAGCAGGGGTGATATTGGGAATGCCGCAGTCGTTGTAGATCTTGGCCGCCGGCAAGGTCGTGCCCGACTGAAGATGCCCCACCACGGCCGCCACCTTCTTGTCGCAGAAGCGGCGTGCCAGCGCCGTGGCCTGACCGGGGTCGCCCACATCGTCGCCGGCCTCCAGCTTCCAGTGCACGGGACGGCCGCCCAACTGCAGCTTGCGGGCGTTGAGCTCGTCAATCGCCATGCGCACGCCATTTTCCTCATCCTTGCCCAGGGCTGCGATGGGACCCGAGACCGGGCCGCCATGGGCAATGCGCACCACCAGAGGCTTTTCCGCATCCGCCGCGTAAGCGGACGACAGGGTCAAGGCGACCAGCGCCAGGCTCAGGGCAGACGAGGTGCGAACACGGCGGCTCTGGGCCGAGCGATCAGTCATGGACATGCTTTCTCCTTGATGAAGCGGAAGGCTGTGGCATGCAAGCCTACGCCAGACCGGAGCCTGCTGCGTGTCGGCAAACCTTGCATACCACGTCAATGTGCAACCGAGAGGCAGTCCCTGGAGTGGATCTCCATGGCGGGAAGGCTGCAGAGCTGTATCTGGCTCGGGTCTGCTGGCACTGAGCACAGACTCCGGTTGCTGACGATAGGGCTGCTGAACCTGGCGACTTCGCTTGCGCGCCGCCGCTCCGTCAGCGCTTTGATTGTGCCCCGTTGACGGCGACGGCGTCTGCCGCAGCGGATTTTCCTGGCTGCAGGACAAGCTTTTTCACCCTCCTGCACGAGACAGGCAGCAGCCCCAGAGCGCGCAGACCCCGAGCCGCTTTCGCGATCTCCGCCGAGGCGGCATGGGCCTGTTCGCGGAATCTCGCGATCCAGATGCATCAACAAGGCGCCGCAGCATTTGCCGCCAGGAGCCTTTAGCCAGCCAGCACCTGACTCAGCGCATGAACGGACTGCGCCAGCGCGCGAATCTCGGCCTGCTGATGCAGTCTTTCCAGCCAGTGCGCAGGGATGCCGCTGCGGCCCCAGAAGGCACCCGCAATCTGGCCGGCAATGGCCGCCGTGGTGTCGGCATCGTCGCCCAGATTGGCCGCCTCCAGCACGGCGGCTTCAAGGCTCTCGTGTCGGTCGAAACACCACAAAGCAGCTTCCAGACTGTGCACCACATAGCCCGAGCTCTGGATCTGCTCACGGCTTTTGCTGCGCCAGCCGCCTCGCGCAATCTCGGCGATGCGCGGGCTGCCAAACGGCAGACCGGCCAGATCCAGCACCTGCGCCTTGTTGGCACCCAGCAGGGCGCGGCTCAATGCCACGGCAAACAGACGGCAGGCATCCAGACACTCCGCAGCCGCATGGGTGGTGCGAGAGCTCAGCGCCGCCATCTCCTGCACTCTCTGTTCATCATGGGCATACGCCATGGCCACCGGCGCCAGCCGCATCAGCGACCCATTGCCGGCGCTGCGCGCAGCTTCACTTCCCGCCAGCGCATTGCCGGTACGCAGGTATTGCTGTATCGCCTCGCGTGTTGCCATGCCGATATCAAAGCATTGTCCGGTGGAGCTCCAGTAACCCCACTGATACCAGTTGGCGTAGCGCGTCATCTGGTCCCCGGGGTCGCAACCTTCCTTGACGACCAGGCTCTCGGCCAGGCACAAAGCCATGGACGTGTCATCCGTCCATTGTCCGGCCCTCAGTGAAAACGGCCCGTCCCCCACCATGTCGGTCAGCGGCGCAAAGCTGCCGCGCGTCCGAAACTCCAGCGTCGTGCCCACGGCATCGCCGCAGGCCAGGCCCAGCAGAGCGCCTTCAAAATGGTCCAGCGTGTTCATTGTCCGCCCCTCAGCTGCGCACGCGCGGCCATCAGCGCGAAACCCAGCAGGTTCTGTCCGCGCCATTTGCGCGGCTGCTCGGCGTCGGGATTGGCCGCGCCCATGCCGATGCCCCAGATGCGGTCGCGCGGACTGGCCTCGACCAGTACACGCTCGCCGGTTCTCAGCAGAAACTCTCCCATGGCCGGGTTCTGGGAAAATTTGGCGACATTGGCGCTCACCACGATGTCGAAGCACTCCGCCTTCCAGCGTGCCTCGTCAAAATTGCGCACGCTGCGCCCTATCTGCTTGGCACTGGCCGGAGACGGCGCAGCCAGCACCTGAGCGCGCGCCTCTTCATCCCCGAACAGCCGCGCCTTGGCTGCCATCATGAAATGCTCTGCCGTGGCAAAGCGATCCCCCTCGACGGTGAATGGAGCAGAAAACCACTGGCTCAGGCAGCCTTTGCCCACCGAGCCATTCCTTTCGGCCTGATGGCCCCAGAAACAAAGGTATTTGGGACGGTAGCCCTGGTCAAGCTGAGCCACCAGATCGGCAACGGATCGAATTTCGTAATCTCGGTTCATGTCTGTTCTTCTTGATATTGGTTCAGCCACCAGCGGGAAAAGTCCGCCAAAGTGGCGTGAGTGGAGTCAATAGCCTGCAGACCCGGCCCCGTATTGGGTGACCCGCCTTGCTCGCGCAGCACCAGCGCCTTATGAATCCGGGCATCCACGCCGTCGAAATACGGCAGAAAGTCATCGACAAATGCCAGAGGTCTCAACTGCGCCAGGGCTTGCGCCTTGGGGCTGGGACCCGGATCGGCACGGCCGCTGGTGGCGATCACACGCGAGATCGGAAAACCCAGCCGCCGCAGATTGGTCTGCCGGGCCTCGGCGAACTGCGGCTGGATCGCCGACACACAGACCAGTTCATACCCCGCAGCGCACAATTGCTCGCAAGCCTGGAGCGCACCTGCAATCGCCGGTATACCGGACCAGAACTGCGCATCAAAACTGGCGCGAAAACGGTTCAGAGCCTCGCCCTGCAAGTTGGCGACACCCCATCGCTCCATGGCCCAGTAGGCGTCAGGTTGCCTCAATACAGGCCGCTCGCCAAATACCCGCTCCCAGGCTGAGGCATAGGCGAGGTTGTAGTCCAGCAGCACGCCATCTGCATCGAGGGCTATGATTTTTGAAACTTTCATGACGGCAGCTTCAGCAGATACCGGGCCGGGACGACATCGGTCAGCCACACACCGTTGTCGGAGCGATAGAACACATGGCCCTCGCCCTGCATACGCGCGGCGTCCACCTGCAGCAAGGCCAGCTTGCCGTGACGACTACCGACCTGAGCAGCCACTGCCTGGCTTTCGGACAAGTGGACATGGTGGCGTGACTGCCGGTTCAGGCCCTCATGAAAAATCGCGTCCAGAAAACGCGTGGCTGTGCCGTGGTAGAGCACTGCCGGAGGACTGCTGGCTTCAAGGCCCAGTTCGACCTTGATGGAGTGGCCCTGATTGGCGCGTATGCGCTTGCCATCCGCACTGAAGGAATAGCGTTGCTTGTTGTTGTCAGCCACCATGGTCTGCAAATCCATCAGACTGGTGGGTCGACCGGAACGTGCCAGGCAAGCCAGCAGCTCATCGGTCCAGGCCCAGCCCGCCTCGTCGAGCTTGAGGCCTATGGTCCCGGGACTGTGTCTCAGCACCAGGCTGAGGAATTTGCTGCGTGCGGTGGTGTTTGGATTTTTCATTTTCTTGTTTTCTTTTTCTCTTTGTTCCAGACGGCCTGTCTGGCTATCGGCAGGTGCTTGCACTGCAGGGCAGCCAGAGCCTGCCTGGGCTTCACTGCATAAGTTGCATTGAACAACTTATGTGAGTTGTACAATACAACCCAATATTCATCCCGTCAAGCCTGATTCATGAGCGTTACACAGCGTCACTCCAAGCCAGCGCCGGACTTTCCCCGTCCCTACACCACGGTGGATGTGGTGATCTTCACGATTGCGCAAGGTCGCTTGAATGTATTGCTGGTGCAACGCCCAGGCCATGAAGACGATCCATTTCCCGGCCTCTGGGCCTTGCCCGGAGGGTTTGTGAATGTGGATCTGGATGCCGATCTGCAAGCCTGCGCCGCGCGCAAGCTCAAGGAGAAGACGGGGGTGGACAGCCCTTATCTGGAACAGCTTGGCAGCTGGGGCGGCGCGGCACGTGACCCGCGTGGCTGGTCGGCCACCCATGTGTACTTTGCGCTGATTCCCGCCCATGAGCTGCAACTGACCAAAGGTGCCAATGCGGCCGATGTGGCCTGGTTCGAAGTGGATGAATTGCTGCACCGGCCCGCACTGGCGTTCGACCATGGCAGCATCCTGCAGGCGGCGGTGGAGCGACTGCGCAGCAAGGTCGAATACACCTCGCTGCCCGCTTTTTTGCTGAGAGAGCCCTTCACCCTACCCCAGTTGCAGCAAGTCTATGAAACCGTGCTGGGGCGCAGCGTGGACAAAAGCGGCTTTCGCACCCGCATGCTGGCAGCGAACTTTTTGGTCGAAGCCGGCCATGTGGAAGGCGTGTCGAACCGCCCCGCCATGGGCTACCGGCTGGCGGACCGCAGCGGGCCCGTGGTATTTCCGCGCACATTCAGCCCACGCGGTCATTGAACCAGGCGATTACCCGCCGCTGTGCCGAAACCGGGGCTTGCTGAGATAATCCTGCCCCTATGTCTCTCCTGCCCCACCAGCTCGAACTCCTGTCCCCGGCGCGCGACGCCGATATCGGCATCGAAGCCGTCAATCACGGCGCGGACGCCGTCTATATCGGCGGCCCGGCCTTTGGCGCCCGCGCG
Organism: Comamonas thiooxydans; assembly: GCF_002157685.2. Classification (NCBI taxonomy): domain Bacteria; kingdom Pseudomonadati; phylum Pseudomonadota; class Betaproteobacteria; order Burkholderiales; family Comamonadaceae; genus Comamonas; species Comamonas thiooxydans. Next base: position 2,053,112 of record NZ_AP026738.1, on the reverse strand, counting down.
ACGGCAGGCAACGACATCCGCGATCTGGAGCGGCTCATCAAGCATGCCCACCGCTTTGGCAGCCGCATCTTCATCACGCTCAACACCATCTTGCGTGACGATGAGCTGCAGGGCGCGCGCGATATGGCCTGGCAGATCTACAACGCCGGAGCCGACGCACTGATCATCCAGGACATGGGTCTGCTGGAGCTGGACCTGCCCCCCATTCAGCTGCACGCTTCCACCCAGACCGATATCCGCACGCCCGAGAAGGGCCGCTTTCTGCAGGACGCCGGTCTGTCGCAGATCGTGCTGGCGCGCGAGCTGGACCTCCAGCAGATTGCCGCCGTGCGCGCCGCGACAGACCCGAGCCGCACCACCATCGAATACTTTGTGCATGGCGCACTGTGCGTGGCCTACTCGGGCCAGTGCTTCATCAGCCATGCCCACACGGGGCGCAGCGCCAATCGCGGCGACTGCAACCAGGCCTGCCGCCTGCCCTATGAGGTGACCGATGCCAGCGGCCGCATCATCGCGCATGAAAAGCATGTGCTGTCCATGAAGGACAACAACCAGAGCGACAACCTGCGTGCCCTGATCGATGCCGGCGTGCGCAGCTTCAAGATCGAGGGCCGCTACAAGGACATGGGCTATGTGAAGAACATCACGGCCCATTACCGCAAGCTGCTCGACGAAATCATCGAGGAGCGCGAGTTCTCCGATCAGCCGCTGGCGCGCTCGTCGTCAGGCCGCACCACTTTCTCGTTCGAACCCGATCCGGACCAGAATTTCAACCGCGAGTTCACCGACTACTTCGTCAACGGCCGCAAGGATGACATCGGCGCCTTCGACACGCCCAAGACACCGGGTCGTGCCATAGGCTGGGTGACCCAGGTCGGCGACAAATGGTTCGAGATCGAAACCAGCGACAAGGCCACCGAGCTGCACAACGGCGACGGTCTGTGCTACTACGATCTGCAAAAGGAACTGGTGGGCGTGCACATCAATCGTGCCGAATGCGTGAGCGCCAAGAAAGGCATCTGGCGCGTCTTCCCCAAAAACGAGATTGCCGAGTTCAAGGATCTGCGCAAGGGCCTGGAGATCAACCGCAACCGCGATATGGACTGGGTGCGCACGCTGGAGAAAAAATCCAGTGAACGCCGCATCGGCCTGTGGGCCGAGTTCAAGGAAGCTGCTGCCGGCTTTGCGTTGACGCTGACCGACGAGGACGGGTTTGTCGGAGCTGCCGCCATCGAGCATGAGCACCAGAGCGCCACCGACCCAGCCAAGGCAGAAGCCACGCTGCGCGAGCAGTTGGGGCGCTTTGGCGCGACGGTTTTCGAGGTGAACGATATTTCACTGAGCCTGAGCCAGCCCTGGTTTGTCCCGGCATCGGTGCTCAACCAGCTGCGTCGCGATGCCGTAGCTGCATTGGAGCAGGCCCGCGCCGACGGCTTTGTGCGTCTGCCCCGCGCCAAGCCCGTGGAGCCGCCCGTGCCTTTCCCTGAAGACACGCTGACCTATCTGGCCAATGTCTACAACCAGAAGGCCCATGACTTCTATGTGAAGCATGGCGTGAAGATCATCGACGCTGCCTACGAGAGCAAGGAAGAAGAAGGCGAAGTCTCGCTGATGATCACCAAGCACTGCGTGCGCTTCTCGATGAGCCTGTGTCCCAAGCAGGCCAAGGGCGTGATCGGCGTTAAGGGCACCATCAAGGCAGAGCCGCTGCAGCTGATCAACGGCAAGGAAAAGCTCACGCTGCGCTTTGACTGCAAGCCCTGCGAGATGCATGTGGTGGGCAAGATGAAGAAGTCAGTGCTCAACCAGCATGCCAAGGAAATGCAAGAGTCTCCCATGCAGTTCTACCGCACACGCCCCACACCTCAGCAACTTTCCTGAGCACGTTTGAGCCCACAAAAAAGCCCGCTACCGGCAACGGTTGGCGGGCTTTTTTACAGCCTCAGAACCACTAGCAAAAACCCTCGATTCAATCCCTTTGCTCAAATCGTCTATTTTTTAGGCAATCCGTGCAAATCACCATCTGGCGCGGGTTTCAAGGCTTGAAAGCATAGTTTTCCACAAGAGCGTCCACATGATGCGGGGATAAAACTGAGGCATCCATCACACATGACTGTATACATGAACAGTTGCATGTATCAGGCTTGTCCAACAGCCGATATCTTGCCGAAAGACAGCTTCGCACAAGCCTCTTGCAGCAACTTTGCCACTGCCGGCACCAGGGTGCTGAAGTTGGCAAACCCATGCAACATGCCTTGCGCACGAAGGCTGGAAACGGCTACGCCGGCCTGCTGCAGGCGCAGGCCAAAGGCCTCTCCTTCGTCGCGCAATATGTCCAGCTCCGCCGTCACCAGCACCGCTGCCGGCAAGCCAGCGAGATCGGGGTACTGCATGATGGAGGCCAGTGGATGTGCAGGCATGGCAGGGTGATAGTGATGCCACATCGCGGCCATGGCTTCGGTGGTGAGAAACGGCATCTGCCCATAAAGCGCATGCGATGGCGCATCCATATGCGCATCGCAGACCGGATAGAACAGCAGTTGCTGGGATATGCCTCTCCAGCCGTCTTCTTTTGCGCGCAGGCAGGTGGCGACGGCCAGATTGCCCCCCGCGCTGTCGCCCGCCACCATCAGCTGCCGCGCATCGCAATGCAGCTCGGCCGCATGCAGTGCCACCCAGCGCGTGGCGGCATAGGCGTCGTCCAGCGCGGCGGGAAAGACATGCTCGGGAGCCAGCCGGTAATCGACCGACACAAGATTCATGCCGGTCAGGCGCGCCAGGTGGCGGCACAGGTTGTCATGCGTTTCCAGCGTGCCTATGCACCAGCCACCGCCGTGGAAATAGACCATGACCGGCGCTGCCTGCGCGGTGCCGGGACGGTACAGGCGCAGCTTGAGCGGCTGGCCATCGCCACCGGGAATGTCTATCTCGCGCACCTCATGCATGGGCAGGTCGGCAGGCGGGAAGGCCATGTGGTCCATGAGCTTGCGGATTTCGGGCACCGGAGTGGCCACAAAATCAATGGGCGGAGCATCCTTGAACTGCTCCAGCACGGCAGCCATTTCGGGGTGTATCTGCATTGGGACTCCTTGAAGTTGATGAAGCGCGCCCGACCGGGACAGGCCAGGACGGGCGCAAGAGGGCACTCAGGCCACAAGCTCTTCGGTCTGGTGGTGGATATAGTCCTGCCATACCGGCGCACTCATCTCCTGCCTGAAGCGCGACTGCGACCAAGGCCATGTGTTGGGCACACCGTTTCTGTCCAGGTACCAGCTGTTGCAGCCCGAGCCGAAGACCGAGCCTTTGGCGGCCTGCAAGCGCTCCTGGTCGTACTGAGCCAGGGCTTCGGGCCTGGCCGAAAGCCCTGCTACACCGGCTTGCTGACCACGCTCTATCAACTGCGAGATATAGCCCCACTGCATTTCCGAGGTATCGATCAGGGAGAAGTTGCCCACGGGAGAGGTCGGCCCGTTCATGAAGTAAAAGTTGGGAAAGCCCGGCACCGAGATGGACTTGTATGCGGTGGGCACATCGCTCCAGGCCTGCTCCAGCGTGGCTCCGTTCAGGCCTGTCACATTCATGGGGCGCACATAGCGGTCGGTCTTGAATCCCGTGGCTAGGACGATGATGTCCACCTCATGCAGCACGCCGTCGCTGGTACGCACTCCCTTTTTCTCGACCTTGGCAATAGCTTCGGTGATCAACTCGGAATCGGGGTGCTGGATCGCCTTGTAATAGTCGGGCGAATAAATCAGGCGCTTGCAACCAGCCCGGTAATGAGGCTGCAGCTTTTCACGCAAGGCTGCGTCTGCAACAGAGCCATCCAGGTTGTCCTGGCAGATTTTCTGAATTTCCTGAATCTGCTCCGAATTCGGATCCAGCACACCCTCGGTAAAGCGTTCAACATTGGCCACATAAGTAGGTTCGCGCTGCAGATAAATCAGCAGATCGCGGTTGCTGCGGAATTCGGCGCGCTGCTCTTCGCTGAAAGCTGGATTCTCGACCGGAAAAATCCATTGGGCCGTGCGCTGAAAATGCCTCACCCTGGCACGCGACGCCAGTGCCGAGACAATTTGCACGCCCGTTGATCCCGTGCCGATGACGGCGATCCTCTTGCCGTCCAGCGGTACCGAATGATCCCAGCGCGCACTGTGAATCGTGTTCCCCTCGAACTCCTCCAGGCCCTTGAGCTGCGGGTAGTTGGGGTGGTGCAGCACACCTGTGGCGGCAACCACCACCTTGCCCTGATATTGCTTGCCATGCTGATCCTGCAGCGTCCAGGCATCGCCCGTCCATTCGGCACGCGTGATTTCGGTGCCGAACTGCGAAAAATCGGCAATACCGTATTTCTGGAACACGCCTTCGAAATACTGCTGAATCTCGGCTCCGGGCGGAAGTACCCGAGACCATTCGGGGTTGGGTTCGAAAGAATAGGTGTAGGCGTGCGATGGCACATCGCAAGTCAGGCCTGGATAAGTATTATCCCGCCAGGTTCCCCCCAATGTCCCGGCCTTTTCAAGAATAATGAATTTCTTCCCGCTATTCTTCAGATGAATACCAGCCAGAATTCCGGACATTCCGCAACCAATCACTATGACATCATATTTCATTGGAATTCCTTAAATATTAATTACTTTTGCTGCAGAGAATCCGCCATCTACCGGAAGATTGACCCCGGTAATAAATGAAGAAATATCGGAAAGCAAAAATGCCACGGCATTACCCACCTCTTGCGGCCTGCCCGCCCGCTTGAGCAAATGCATGGCCTCGAAAGCCTGGCCTACAGGCAGTTCATCAAGCATGGTGGTCATGGGCGTATGGATATAGCCGGGGCTGATGCTGTTGACCCGCACCCCGTGAGGACCGAGATCCGCGGCCAGACTGCGCACCATCTGGATCACAGCCCCCTTGGAGGTGCAATAGGCCAGATTGGTCGGGTTGCCCAGCATGCCGTTGATGCTGGCGATGGTGACGATGGAGCCCTGACCGCGCTGTTTCATGTGGCTGGCCACGGCACGAGCACTGAGCATGGTCCCCGTCAAATTGACCTGCAGTACCTGCTCCCACTCCTGCAAGGGCATGCTCTCCAGATCACCCACGCGGGAAATGCCAGCCGAAGTCACCAGCCCATCAATATGCCCATAGCGGTCCAGCATGTAAGCAACCAACTCATTGGTCAGCTTCTCGCTGCTCACGTCAAGCTTGCGAAATTCGCAGCCCTGCGGCAAATCCTGGCTTTGCTGCAGATCGGCACACACCACCTTGGCTCCGCTGGCTGCCAGGGCCTGGGCGCTGGCCAGGCCTATGCCCGAGGCACCACCTGTGACCAGAACCACTTTTCCTTCCAAACCACTGATGAATGGATTCATTTTCAAACCTCAATACTGACTGACCGCCACCAATTGGCGATGAGGATTGAGATTCTTTGTTCTTTTCAAATTCAAATCACTCTGAGTTTTCCTCTTTACAAAATAAGTTTGTGTTTACAGTCCCTAGTGAAAACCATTAATTCATTCGGACGTACTGTGCCCGGATTTTTTATATGTCAAGCAGGTCTTTCCATTTAATCAATCAATAAAGACTGTAAACACCTTCAATAACTGTCAAGCGGGAATTCGTGAGAAATATAGATAAGCTGGAAATGCTTTAATCCATTCGTATTTAGCCAATGAGGAAATCATGAAAGTTGCAGTCATCACCGGCGCCGCCAGTGGAATTGGTGCAGGCCTTGCCAGAAAGGCAGTCACTCTTGGAATGAAGGTCGTGGTTGCAGACCGCGACCAGGCGGGTCTTGAGAAAGTCGCGCTGGAACTGGGAGATCAGGCATTGGCCGTGGCCACCGATGTCACCAGCCAGGCGTCGCTGGATGCGCTGGCCGACAAGGCCTATGCAGCTTTCGGTCAGGTCGATCTGCTGTTCAACAACGCAGGCGTTCTCAGCACCGGCAATAGCTGGGAGATCAGCGATGCCAAGTGGCAGCAGGCCTGGCAGGTCAATGTCAACGGCATCGTCAACGGCCTGCGCGCTTTTGTGCCGCGTCTGCTCAGGGCCAACCGGCCTGCCCGCATCATCAACACAGCATCGGTAGGCGGCTTTCTGCCCAGCGCCATGATGGCTCCCTACTCCGCCACCAAGTTCGCAGTGGTCGCGCTAACCGAAGGTCTGGCTGGCGAACTCGCGGCCATTGATCCGCAAATCAAGGTCTCGCTGCTGGCACCAGGCCCCGTCAGGACAGCCATCTTCCGAGAAGCACCTGACGCGGCGTCGGCAAAGTTTCACGGCATGATGACCCATTTGCTCGACGAAAACGGTATGGACACCGAGGAGTTCGCCAACCGCGTCTTTGCAGCCATTGACCGTGGTGAATACTGGATCGTGCCTCAGCCGGAGATGCTGGACCCGCTACTCAAGGCTCGCAACAAGCTCATCGAGACGCGCGCCGACCCGGTACTGTCCTGGGCGCAGGAGACCGCAGAGTGAAACCAGGGCCTGCTTTTGCAGGCCCTGGCAGCATTTGCGGGGCACGCCCGGATATCAGGTGCCCCAAAGCTCTCTGGCCACCTGCTCGAACTGGCGTCGCATCACGTTTTTCTGCACCTTGCCCGTCGCCGTGGACGGGAAGGCCTCCACGAAATGGACCAGTTTTGGCACTTCAAAGCCGCTGAGATGATTGCGGCAATGGGCCAGTATCGACTCCGAATCCACTTGAGCCCCCGGCTTGCGCATGACAAAGGCACAGACCGCCTCGCTCCAGTGGGGATGCGGCAGACCGAACACGGCGGCGGCCGCCACTTCCGGATGCGCCAGCACCACGGCTTCAACCTTCACGCTGGCCACGTTCTCGCCGCCGGTCTTGATCATGTCCTTCTTGCGATCTATGAACTCCATGCGCCCCTGCGCGTCCCACATGCCCAGGTCGCCGGTATGGTGCCAGCCAAACTTCTGTGCCTCTGCCGTCGCCTTGGGGTCCTTGAAATAACCCAGCATGGCATTGGGGCCGCGGTGCACGATCTCACCGACCTGGCCCGCTCCCAGCAGATTGCCATCGTCATCCATAACGGCGGTCTCGCAAGTGCTCAGAGAGCGCCCCCAGAAATTGGCATCGCATTCGGCGTTGAGCAAGGGGTAGAAAGTCATGGTAGCCGGATATATCTCGGTCTGTCCCGTGGCCAGGGAGATATTGCGGCACATGCGCTGCGCAATCTGGGCGATCAAGGGTTTGGGAATGGGCGCCATGGCATAGATGCACTGCCGGATGGTGGTGGGCGCAAAACCCGGATCGGCCAGCACCGCGGCATACATCAGGGGCAGTCCGACAAAGATCGTCACACCTTCCTTCAGCACCAGTTGCCCAACCTCCGCCGGTACAAACTGCCGCGTGAGCACGGTGCAGGCGCCTGCCGCCAGCGCAGTCTGCACCAGCGCATGCTGGGCGCAATGAAACAGAGGCAACCAGCCGCTGAGCACATCAGCCTCGCCATATTTCATCTCGTCGATATTGCCCTTGACCGCCGCATATACCGACAGATGGGAATGCACCACGCCCTTGGGATTGCCCGTAGTGCCGCTGGTGTACATGAGCAAGGCCGCCTGGTTGTCGTCAATATCAACCTCGGGCAAAGCATCGGACTGGCCTGCCTCGGCCTGTGTCAGCGATATGCCCGGCAGCACTTGCTGCACTTGCCGGCGAGTGATGATGAGCGGCACCTGCAATTGCTGCAGAATTTCGGCCAGCCCGGGCAGGGCCAGCAACTCCTGATCGACCACCACTGCCGACACCTCTGCATGCCGCAGGATGTAGTCGATGCTCGATACCTCCAGCTTGATATTGACAGGCACCCACACCTGCCCCGCCTTGTGAATGGCATTGCAGGCCACCACCATGTCTATGGAATTGGCGCACAGCATGCCGATCTGCTTGCTCGTCCCCAGCGTCGAGAGCAAATAATGCGCGAAGCGCGAACTTCGCGCATCCAGCTCGGCATAGCTGATGCGCTCAGCACCATCGACCAGCGCCGTACGGCTGCCAGACTTGCGCGCCGTGCGGTAGAGCAGGTCGCCCAGCGCAATGCGCCGGATGCGCCGTGCCTCCTTCGTCAGACTCATCTCGATCATGGTTTGTCTCCTTGATAGTGTGCAACCCGGAACCCATAACCCACGCTTTTTCTTGTTGTGTCTCTAATCCTGCTGCGGCATTGCCATGGCGGCGGCAACCATGGGCGAGAGCTGGCCCTGCGCCCCGCCGTCACAGGCAATGACCGTGCCGGAGATATAACTGGCCGCATCGCTGCCCAGAAACATGGCCAGTCGGGCAATATCCGCGGTCGTACCCATGCGCCCCAGCGGCACCATGCTGCGCACCAGAGCGTCTCCTTCTGCCCCCTGCGGGGCCAGCCGGCGCATGCCTTCCGTGCCCTCGATGGGGCCGGGGGAAATGGCATTCACACGAATGCCCCTGCCACCCCACTCCAGCGCCAGCACCCGCGCCAGATGGTCCACTCCTGCCTTGGCTGCACAGACATGGGCCTGGTACATCATGGGCACGGTGGACTGGGGCGCGGTGATGAAGATCAGGCTCGCCCCCGGCTGCCGCAAGTGCGCCAGAGCCTGACGCGCGACATGAAAGCTGCCCAGCAGATCGATGTCCACCACCACCTTGAAGGCGTTGGACGACATCTGCTCCGCAGGTGCGAGGAAGTTGCCTGCCGCACCAGACACCAGCACGTCAAGCGGCCCATGGCAGGCCACGGCCTGCGCCAACGCCGCAGCCACGGCCTGCTCATCGCGCACATCGGCCACCACGCCAAAGGCCTGCGCACCCAACGTCGCCAGGGCCGCATCCACATTGGCCTGCTTGCGGCTGACGACCGAGACTCGGGCTCCTGCCATCGCGTAGTGCTGGGCAATACCCAGGTTGATGCCTGTGGTGCCGCCAAACACCATCACATGGCGGCCCGAAAAGTCGAATTGCACATTCATGGACAGCACTCCTCTGTTCGCAACAAGGCTTTCTGGATCTTTCCTGCCGGGGTCAACGGCAGCTCGGTGCGAAACACCAGCTGGCGCGGCAGCTTGTAGTCAGCGAGCTGCTGACGGCAATGCGTGAGCAGTTCCTCCTCGCTCACGCTGGCATCAGATCTGATCACGATGTAGTAGCGCCCCACCTCGCCCAGCACGGGGTCCGGCACGCCTATGCCGGCGACCATCAGCACGCCTGCATGACTGGCAATCACGCCCTCCACCTCGCTGGGATAGACGTTGAAGCCGCCCTGTATGAACATGTCTTTTTGCCGCCCCTTGAGGTGGATCAGGCCCTGCTCATCGACAAGCCCCAGATCACCCGAATGAAGCCAGCCGCCGGCAAAAGCATCTTCGTCCTGCTGCTGCCCAACATAGGCCGGAATCACCCCAGCACCACGAAACCACAGCTCCCCCACCTCGCCGCTGCGCAGCTCTTCACCATCGACCCCGGCCACGCGCAGTTGCGCCCCTTGCAGCGGCTTGCCTATGCTGTGCAGCAGGGCTTGTTGATCTGTCTGCCAGGGCGTCATAGCGATGGCCCCGGAAGTCTCGGACAGACCATAGAGATTCATGATGTTCACGCCCGGAAACTGCTGCTGCAGCCGCTGCAGCAACACCGGCTCCACATTCGATCCGCCCACCACAATCAGGCGCAACCGGCTCATATCCACCTCTGCCAGAAGCGGATGCATGAGCAGCAGCGTCAGCATGGTGGGCACGCCCACCAGCCAGGTCGGCGGATGCTTTTGCGCCATCCTCAACACGGATTCGGGGCTGAACATGGGCACCAGCTCGCAGCAACCGCCCGCCAGCAACATGGTCAGCACGCCGCAGGTAATGCCGCCCACATGATTGAGCGGCATGGCCAGTTGCACCCTATCGTCCGCCGCAGCCCTCACATGCGCATGCTGAGCCAGCGCTGAACCCAGTTGAGAGCGATGCGTCAGCCCCGCTGCCTTGGGCCTGCCCGTGGTGCCCGAGGTGTAGATGATCATCAGCAGGTCATCCGGTGCAGGACCGACGCCTTCATGCAAGGCTTTCGCGCCGGACTGCAGCGCTTGCTCGAATCCTTCATCCACCCACAGCAGATGCTCCAGCGCCGCAAAACGCCGACGGGCCTGCGCCAGATAGTTCTGGTAGTCGAAGCCGGCAAACTCGCGCGGCGCAAGCACGGCCTTCACCTGGCTGTCCTGCAGCATGAAGTCCAGTTCGGCATCGCGATATCGGACGCTGAGGCCCACCACGATCAGCCCCGTCTTCGCCGCCGCAAGATAGCTCAGCACCCAGGGCAGACCGTTGGGCAGGATGATGCCGATGCGTTCACCGGGTCGCAGGCCCAGCGAGGACAGATGGGCAGCCCAGGCGCTGGCCATGACATCCACCTGCTGCCAGCTGTAGCTGCGTCCCTGGTCGATATAGGCGGTCCTGTCTGGATGCGCGGCCACGGTCTGCGCCAGTGCCTGTGCCACGGTCCGGGGAGGAATACAAGCGTTCATCTGTGACTTCTCCCCGATTCAGGCCGCCAGGTGCAGCATCTGCCTGGCCTCCCGGGGAGTGGCAACTTCACGGCCCACATCACGCGCATAGCGAGCCAGCTGCTCGATCAGCGGAGCGTTGGAGGTGACCTTGCTGCCGTCGGGCAGATAGAAAGTGTCTTCCAGTCCGCTGCGCAGATGTCCGCCGAGCTCTGCCGTGCGCAGATGGGTGGGCCAGATCTCGCTGCGCCCGATCAGCGTGGTCTGCCAGGGCGCATCCTTGATCTTGAGCCTGAGCAGTATGGGCAGCAGATCGGGGTCTGCCGGCATGCCGGACTCCACGCCCATCACGAAGTTGTATTCGGGCAGGCCGCGGTACATGCCGGTTTCCACATACATGCCCACGCAGCGCACGATGCCCACGTCAAAGCACTCGAACTCGGGCAATGTGCCGGTCTCTGCCATCACATCGAGAAAGTCCTGTACCTTGGCAGGCTGATTGTCGAACAGCATGGGCGGCCAGGCCCAGCTTCCGTTGCTGCGGGTCTTGAGATAGTTCAGCGAGCCCGCATTGCAGGCCGCCATCTCGGGTCGCGTGGCACGCAGGCAATCCAACGGTCCCTGGTAGTCGGGACCGACCACGCCGGTGGTCTGATTGATGATCAGGTCGGGGCAGGCTGCACGCATGGCATCCACGCAGGCCCTGGCCACTGCAGGGTCCCAGCTCGGCAGATGACCCTTGCCCTCTTCCTGGCGCCTGAAGTGCACGTGTACCACGGAGGCGCCCGCATCATAGGCTCGGCGGGCTTCCTGCGCCAGCTGCTCTGGCGTCACCGGCACATGGTGCTGATTCGGATCGGTCAGCACCCCGGTAATGGAACAGGTAATAATGGCTTTATCGGACATATCGCTCCTTAAATAGAAGCTGATAACGCTTTACACATAAGCGTTTCAGGCTGATTTCGCTCAAACTTCCCGGCAACGGCTGAGGCCGCTGCGACAGCCGCGCTAGATACGCCACTGGCGCGCGGCCAGCTCTTTCATGATTTCCTCGGTGCCGCCGCCAATCGTCAGCACCTTGACTTCGCGGTAGATGCGCTCGCTCAGCGTGCCGCGCATAAAGCCCATGCCACCCAGAATCTGCACCGCCGTATCGGCGCAGAACTGCATGGTCTGGGTGGCGTGGTTCTTGAGCACGCAGACCTCTCCCACCCAGTCCGCCCCGCTATCGCCGCCATCGGCACGTGCGCAGACCGCGTTGATCCAGGCTTCGGTGCTGCGCAGGCGCTGCTGCATGTCCACCAGCTTGTGACGTATGACCTGATGCTGATTGAGCGTCACGCCAAAGGTCTGGCGCTGCTGGGCCCAGGCCAGCGCCTCGTCATAGCAGGCCTGGGCAAAGCCCAGTGCAGCGCAGGCAATACCCAGGCGCTCGCCGTTGAAGTTGTGCATGATGGCGCGAAAGCCCTCACCCTCGGCTCCGAGCAAATGACTGGCCGGCACGCGCACGCCATCAAAAAACAGATGGGCCGTGTCCGAGCATTGCCAGCCCATCTTGTGCAGCGGGCTGCGGCGCAGTCCCGCGCTGTCGCCCGGCACCAGGATCAGCGAGATGCCGGATGCACCTCTTTGCTCGCCCGTGCGCACCGCCACCGTGATCCAGTCCGCACGCATGCCCGAGGTGATGAAGGTCTTCTCGCCCTCGATCACATACTCGTCACCCTCGCGCCTGGCCCGGGTACGCAGCGCCGCCACATCCGATCCGCCGCCGGGCTCGGTAATCGCCAGCGCCGCGATCTTGCGGCCCAAGAGAACATCGGGCACCACCTGCTGCTTGAGCGTATCGCTGCCCAGAGCCACCACGGGCGGCAGGCCGATGTTGTGCGACAGCAGACTGGCCAGCACGCCTCCACTTCCGCCGTAGCGGCACAGCGCCAGCCACAGGGCTGCGCGCAGGCTGTGCGTGGCCGGGGTACCACCGAGCGCCTCGGGATAGCCGATGCCCAGCAGCCCCAGCTCGGCGGCCTGGCTATAGAGCTGGCGCGGGAACTCGCCCGCCTCGTCCCAGGCCGTGACATGGGGGGCGATTTGCTCGCGCGCAAAGCGACGCACCAGGTCATAGAGCATTTCGCGTTCAGGGACATCCGTCATGCGGGACCTCCAGACATGGGCGCCAGTTTCAGCAGCACCTGACCCGGCGCCACCTGCTGGCCGGCATGGACCTGCACCGCCTCCACCCGGCAGTCGGCCTTCACGCTCAGGCTGTGCTCCAGCTTCATGGATTCGATGACCACGACCACATCGCCGGCCTTCAGCGCCTGCCCGGCCACCGCGCCCAGTTGCACCACACGGCCGTTGAACGGGGCGCGCAGCTCTGCGGTCTGGCCCGCTGCTGCGGCATTCTCGGGCGGGGCATAGCTTGCATCTTCGACCCACCAGTCCACGCCCCCGGCCTGCAGATGCCAGCGCGAGCCGCCCTGCCCGGCGGGCAGCTCTACGGCCTGCACGGTCTGGCTCAGGCCCGCCGATCTCGCGCGCCAGCCATGGGCCAGCAACTCGTCGACCTGCAGCAGCTCAGGCTCGGCGCCGTGCCGCTGCAGCAACCAGCTGTCTGCGGTCTCGGGCCGCAGCATCAGCTCCTGTGTCCGGCCCCGGTGCTGCAGCTTGCGCAACTGGGCATAGCTGCAGGCCAGCGGCCCCGGCCTTTGGCCCACGGCGCACAGTGCTCCCCAGTGCTGGTGTGCCAGAGCTTCCTTTTCCCGCAGCAGTTGCTGCAAGCGTGGCGCATCGCCCGCCAGATAGGAGATCAGAGCCTGGCCCCGCCTGAACACCTCGTCGTTCAGGCACTCAATCAGAAAGGCGCGATTGGTCGGCAAGCCCAGCACCGAGAGGCTGCCCAGCGCATGAATCAGCCGATCGATGGCTTGCTCTCGCGTTGGCGCATGGACAATCAGCTTGCCCAGCATGGCGTCGTAATAGGGAGTGACTTCGCTGCCGGTATGCAACGCGTGGTCAAAGCGTAGCGGCGCACGGCTGAAGACGGCGGCCTCGGGTGCCGAGAAATGCCGTACCACGCCGGTATGGGGCTGAAAGTTCTCGTCTTCGGCGCACAGCCGCACCTCGATGGCATGGCCGTCGAGCCGAACCTGCTGCTGCGTCAGCGGCAAAACCTCGCCGCACGCCACGCGAATCTGCCACTCGACCAGATCAAGGCCCGTCAATGCCTCGGTCACAGGATGCTCGACCTGCAGTCTGGTATTCATCTCCATCAGATAGAACTGCCGGCCTTCGACCAGGAATTCCACCGTACCCGCACCCACATAGCCTGCGGCCCTGGCCAGGGCCACGGCGCAGCTGCCCATCTGCTCTCGCAGCTCGACATTGACGGCCGGACTGGGGGCTTCCTCGATGATCTTCTGGTGGCGGCGCTGAACCGAGCAGTCGCGCTCCCCCAGATGAATCACATGGCCATGCCCGTCGGCAAACACCTGCACTTCCACATGACGCGGATGCATGACGGCACGCTCCACCAGCAAGTCACCATTGCCGAAACCAGCCAAGGCTTCGGAACGTGCACTGTTCAGAGCGGCATGCAGTTGCTGGGCACTTTCCACCAGCCGCATGCCGCGCCCGCCGCCACCGGCCACGGCCTTGACCATGACGGGGTAGCCAATCATGGCGGCTTCGTCGGCAAAGCGCGCATCGCTCTGGTCGTCGCCTTCATAGCCCGGCAGACAGGGCACTCCATGGGCCTTGGCCAGTTGCTTGGCGGCGGCCTTGCTGCCGAGCTGGCGAATCGCCGCCGGCGGAGGGCCAATCCAGATCAGGCCCGCTTCCTGGACGGCCTCGGCAAAGCCGGCATCCTCGCTGAGAAAGCCGTAGCCAGGGTGTACGGCATCGGCTCCTGTGGCCTTGGCGGCCGCCAGCAGCTTGTGCATGTCCAGATAGCTCTGGGCCGATGTCAGCCCGCCCAGTGCATAGGCCTGCGTGGACTGTTGCACATGGAGGCTTTGCGCATCCGCATCCGAGTACACCGCCACGGTCTCTATGCCCATGCGCCTGGCCGTGGCCATGATGCGCAGCGCAATCTCGCCACGATTGGCAATCAGAATGCGCTTCATGATGCACCTCCTGCAATGCAGGTCCAGGGAGCGGGCTGCTTGCTGGAAAAGGCCTTGAGCCCTGCCCCCGCTTCAGCGCTGCGCAGCGCACTGGCAAAGGCCTGCGCGCCCTGGTTCAGCGATGCATCCAGACTTTGTCCGCCAATGGCTGCCAGCAGCTTTTTGGTCGTAGCCACCGCCTGCGGTGCGGCCTGCGCGCAGATCTCGAGCTGCTGCTGCAGCTGCTGGCGCCAGTGGGCAGCATCTGCGGCCTGTATCACGGTCTGAACCAGACCTGCCTGCTGTGCCTGGCTTGCGGACCAGCGCTGGCCGCCCAGCAGCCATTGGCGCGCCAAGCCGTCGCCCAGCCTGCGCAGCACAAACGGCGCAATCTGCGCGGGCACAATGCCCAGCGTCACCTCGGGTGTGGCAAAGACGGCCTGCTGATCCGCCACCACCCAGTCGGCCACGCAGACCAGCCCCACACCGCCGCCCATGGCCGCGCCCTGCACGGCAGCGATCAGCAGTTGGGGCAGCTCTGCCAGTTGCTGCAGCAGCTGACCAAACTCGCGGTTGACCTGAACCAGCGGGTCCTGCGCCCCCGCAGGCAGCGGCGAGCCTATGCTGCTGGCAAAGCCGCCCAGGCTCCCACCCGCGCAGAAATGCCCGCCATTGCCGCACAGCACGACCACGCGCAGCAGTGAATCCTTCTGCGCTCTGGCGGCGTGATCGCGCAAGGCTTGCACCACCTCATCGGTCAGCGCATTGCGGGTTTGCGGCGAGTTCAGTCGCCACCATTCCACAAAGCCGTTGCCTAAGGGAAGACGTTCGATTTCAAGCACCTGAGTCATGCGCCGCTCCTCAGTGCGCCTGGCGCTTGATCAGCCCCATGGTCTTGCCAATGATGCCCAGCATGACCTCGTCGGCACCGCCGCCTATCGAGCCCAGACGCCCATCGCGGTACAGGCGCGAGACACGGTTGTCCCAGGTAAAGCCCATGCCGCCCCAGAACTGCAGACAGGTATCGGCCACTTCGCGCGTCAGCCGCCCCGACTTGAGCTTGGCCATGCTGGCCAGCTGCAGCGCATCCTGGCCCGCCATATACATCTGGGCTGCACGATAGGTCAGTGCGCGCAAAGCCTCGACCTCGGTCTGCAACTCGGCCAGCTTGAACTGCACCCATTGCTGATCGATCAGAGTGCTGCCGAACATCTGCCGCTGCTGTGCCCACTCAATGGTCTGCTGAATACAGTCCTCCATGGCGAGCAGGCCGCTGGCCGAGGCCCAGAGCCGCTCCTCCTGAAACTGCTGCATCTGATAGATGAAGCCCTGTCCCTCCTGCCCAACCAGATAGCGCTGCGGCACGCGCACCTCGTCAAAGAACAGCAGGCCCGTGTCCGAAGAGTTCATGCCGATCTTGCGCAGCTTCTGCGCCACTTCCACGCCCCTGGTCAGCTTGCCGCGCGGCCCCTCTCGCAGCGGCACCATGATGAGACTTTTGTTCTTGTGCACCGGTCCATCACCGGTGTTGACCAGCATGCACATCCAGTCCGCCTGAATGCTGTTGGTGATCCACATCTTCTGGCCGCTGATGATGTAGTCATCGCCATCCTTGCGGGCATGGCTTTTGATACCCGACACATCGCTGCCCGCACCGGGCTCGCTCACGCCTATGCAACCCACCATATCGCCCGCGATGGCGGGCGCCAGAAACTGATCGCGCAAGGCATCGCTGCCAAAGCGTGCCAGTGCGGGCGTGCACATATCGGTCTGCACGCCAATGGCCATGGGCACGCCGCCGCAGCGGATATGGCCCAGAGTCTCGGCCATCATCAGGCTGTAAGAGTAATCCAGACCCGCGCCGCCATAGGCTTCGGGCTTGGTCAGGCCCAGCAGGCCCAGATCGCCCAGCCCCTTGAACACCTGGTGCGCCGGGAAGATCTCCTCCTGCTCCCATTCATCGACATGAGGATTGATCTTCTCGTCGATATAGCGCTTGAGGGTCTTGCGCACTTCCAGATGTTCATGGGTCCATTGCATGGCTTGTCTCCGTCGAGTCCTGTTTGGAAGAAAAGGGAAAAGGTGCGGCACTACATGCGCGCGACCCCGAACTGCACGGGGCGCACCGTGCGCTGCTGCGCTTCGTACAAGGTCTGCAGGCAGAACGAGAGCACTTCTCGGGTGTCGCGCGGATCGATCACGCCGTCGTCCAGCAGCAGCCCGCTGGTCACCAGCGCATCGGCCTGGGCCTCGAACATGGCCACGATCTGGTCGTACTGCTTTTGCATCAGCTCGGCATCGACGGGCAGACCCTTGCGTGCCATGGCGGCCTCGGTGACCTGGCGCATGGTGCTGGCCGCCTGCTCGCCGCCCATCACAGCCGTCTTGGCGCCGGGCCAGCTGAAAAGAAAGCGCGGCGCATAGCCTCGGCCGCACATGCCGTAGTTGCCTGCTCCGAAACTGGCCCCGCACTGGATGGTGATCTGCGGCACGGTGGCGTTGGTCACGGCCTGAATCATCTTGCTGCCGTGCTTGATCATGCCGGCCTGCTCGCTGTCCTTACCCACCATATAGCCCGTGGTGTTCTGCAGATAGATGATGGGGTGGCCCAACTGGCACATCCATTGAATGAAGTGCGCGGCCTTGCTGGCACCGGCCACATCGATGGGGCCGTTGTTGGAGATCAGGCCCACGGCATGGCCTCCGATATGCGCCTGCGCGCACAGCGTGGCCGCACCGTAGCCGGACTTGAACAGCAGCAGCTCGGAGCCGTCCACCAATCGCGCCATGACCTCATGCATATCCACCGGCTCGCGGTGGTGCGCCGGCATCAGCCCCAAGAGCTCATCGGCCTCGTAACGCGGCTCGACAACTCCTGAACCAATAGCATCTCGTTTATATATATCAAGTGCTTCAGGCCTTTTCCACTGGGACAGCTGAGACACCACGGCGCGTGCCATGCCCAGGGCTTGGCGGTCGTCCTCCGCCAGATACTCGCCCAGCCCCGAGACACTGGTGTGCATCTCGGCGCCGCCCAGCTCTTCCTCGGTCGCGATTTCGCCTGTCGCCGCCTTGAGGAGAGGCGGTCCAGCCAGAAAGGCACGCGAGCGACCGCGCACCATGATGACCACATCCGACAACCCCGGCATATAGGCTCCGCCGGCCGTGCCCGAGCCATGCTGCACGGTGATGACCGGCAGACCTGCCGCAGACAACCGCGCCAGGTTGCGAAACAAGGCTCCGCCCATCACAAAGCCCTCGACGCGGTAGCGCATGAGGTTGGCGCCTGCACTCTCCACCAAATGAATGAAGGGCAGCTTGTTCTGCAGCGCAATCTCCTGCACACGCAGCATCTTGTCCAGGCCTTTTTCCTGGATGGCTCCCGCTTCGATGCCCGAGTCGCTGGCCACGACCATGCAGCGCACGCCGCTGACAAAGCCGATGCCCGCCAACATACCGCCTCCGGGAACCGACTTGGAGGGATCTTCATGGTCCAGCATGAAACCCGCCAGCGTGCACAGCGGCAGCCACGGCCGGCCAGCATCGAGCAGCAGGGCCACTCTTTCGCGCGGCAGCAACTGGCCGCGCTTTTCAAACTGCGGCTTGGCCCGCTGCGATGCCTGGGCCGCCCGCTGCTCCAGCTCACGCAGGGCGGCGATGCGCGCCAGCGTGGCGGCCCGGCGCTGCTGCGCCTGCTCGCCGGCGGCATTCCATTGCGATGCAAAGACGCTCATGACTGAAACACCTTGGGAGTCTGGTAGAGAGAAAAGCCATCAAATGCACGCACTGCGCCGCGTTGCTGCACCTCGGCACTGGCGGCTACCGGACCCATGCCCATGCGCACCTGGGGACGGGCACCATCGACGCGCAAAACCGTGCCGCTGATGAAACTGGCTGCGGGACTGAGCAAAAACACGATGGAGGCGGAAACCTCGGCCTCGTTGCCAAAGCGCCCCGCCGGCACGGTAGCAGGCATCTTGCGCAGCATGGCTGCCGCTTCGGGTGGGTAGTGATCCATGCCGCTGGAGGCGATGTAGCCGGGGGCGATGGCATTCACACGCACGCCATGGGGCGCCCATTCCGCAGCCGCCGTCTCGGTCAAGCTGACCATGCCTGCTCGCGCCGCACCGCTGTGCCCCATGCCCGGCATGGAGCCCCACATATCGGCCACCATGTTGACGATGGAGCCGCCATGCTCTGCCATGTGTTGCACAAAGCATTCGCGCGCCATGAGGAAGCCGCCGGTGAGATTGGTGTCCAGCACGGCCTGCCAACCCTTGGCTCCGATGCTGGCCAGGGGGGCGATGTACTGCCCACCCGCGTTATTGACCAGGGCGTCGATGCGCCCGTGGCGGGCCAGAACCTCGGCCACCAGCGCTTTGACGGCAGCCTCATCCCGTATATCCGCTCTGTGACGGCTGACTCTATCCTCCGGTACTCCGGCCTGCTGCAGCTCGGCTTGAACCGCAGCCAGCTTGTCCTGATTGCGTCCCACCAGGGCAACTGTGGCCCCCAGGGATGCCAGCTCGTGCGCAACGCAGCGGCCGATGCCCGAGCCGCTACCGGTCACCACAACCACCTGCCCCGCAAACAATGCGGCACGGAATACGGATTGGTACATCAACGCTCTCCAATGAATAAGGCCAGGGCCTGCTCGGTAAGCTCATCCAGCGTCAGCCCACGGCCTTCGGAAAACCATTGAGCCGTCCAGTTCAGCGCACCGAAGATCAACAGGCGCGCAATCTCGGGACTGGCCTTGAGCTTTCCCGTGTGGTGCAGGGCTTGCAGTGCGGGCATCCACTGCGCCTCGTATTCGTCTTTTTGCGCTCCCACATCCACGCGCTGCTCATCACTGAGCAGCCTCCATTCATAGAGCATGACGGGAATGAAGTCGCTCTCCGGACCGACCATGATCTGCAGGTGATTGCGCACCAGGGCCCGCAGGCGCTGCACACCGCTGGCACGCGCCGTCAGCCCATCGAGCGCAGCAGCCTGGCTCGCGGCAGCCTGTGCCATCCCATCGCGCATGACCGCATGCAGGATGGACTCCTTGCTCTCGAAAAAATAGAACAGGGAGCCTGGCTGCATGCCAGCAGCAGCAGCAATATCTCGTGTACTGGTGCCGTGAAATCCGCGCTGCCTGAACAGCTGCGCCGCGACCTTCACCAGCTCGCCACGACGCATGCTTTCATTGCGCTCATCGGCCGACTTCGGAGGCCTGCCACGACCGCGCTTTTTTACTATGACTGCTTCATGACTTGTTTGCATGAGACGCAGCATATCGGCCTTTTCTATTTTTACCAATCATTTGCTTTGTAAAAATAACTAGGGCTTGTACGCAAGGGTTTTCAAGCAATCAGCTCTCGACCGGCCTGGCACGGTAAAGGCCGGGCGAGCTGCCCGTCCAACCCTTGAATGCACGCTGAAACGCCGCTGCGTCGGCAAACCCCAGGTCTGCCGCCAGCTCTGTAAAACTGACTTTGCTGGTTCCCAGTCGGGAGACCGCTATGTCCCGGCGAAGCTCATCCTTGATGGCTTGAAAGGAGGTGCCCGCAGCAGCCAGCTTGCGCTGCAGCGTGGGGGCCGACATGTTCAGCTCGGCAGCCGTGGCTTCCAGCCCCGCCCATCGCGGACGCGACTGCAGCAAATGAGAATGCACGCGGGCATCCACACCTTCTCCGGTACGCGGCGGCATGATGGCCGCCGCCGGCCAGCTGGCCACAAAGGTCTGCAACGCCTGCTCGTCGCGACTGCAGACGCGGGCGAGCTTGCGCGCATCAAACCAGAATGCCGAAAACGGCAAACCGAAATGCAAAGGCGCCGGAAAGGTATCGCCATAGTCGTTGGCGTAATCAGGCTGCCCGAAGGCAAAGTCAAAGTGCTGCACCTTGAGCGTACCGCCCATCAGCCAGGCAGTAAGCCGCCACAGCACGCGCAGGGAAAACTCATAGAGGAAATTGGGCAAGGGCTCATATCCCACCGGGCGCAGCACAATGCCCGCCAGCGCTCCATCACGCACCAGTTGCACATCCACCTGATCCTGCAGCAGCACATGGGCCTGGCACATGCGCTGCAACGCTATCTCCATCCCGTGCCCGGACAGGGCCTGACGCGCAATCAGCTCCAGACTGCCGCGCTTGAGCGGTCTGGAGAACTGGCACATGGCCTCATCCCCCAGCATCTCCACCACTCGCCACATCAGCGCCACATACTGGTCTGCCGTGACTCTGGCGCCATCCTGCGCCAGCAGCAGAGGGGCTATGCCGGCACGCAGCAGCAGCTCCTCGCAGTCATGCCCGTGTCTTCTTACCCCGGCAGCAATACCCCGCACCAGCGCCATGGAGATCGTGAAAGGAACGATGGAAGCAGCAGCCATGAACAGATCACCTTGAGGTCTTTTGACATACGAAAGATGCGCTCGGCAATGGGTTTGCGCATCGGTAATTCCTACGATGGCTCTCATTGCTCGACACCTGTTTGCCACTTTCCCAAGGAGCCCCAATGAGTCGCGATGTGTTTGTTGCCGGCGTAGGCATGATTCCATTTGCCAAACCCGGAAAGAGTGATCCCTACTTCCAGATGGGCTCCAGTGCCACGTCCCTGGCGCTGGCAGATGCAGGCCTCGCGTATGACGCAGTGCAGCAAGCCTATGCAGGCTATGTCTACGGTGACTCCACCGCTGGTCAGAGAGCGCTGTATGAGGTGGGCATGTCCGGCATTCCCATCATCAATGTCAACAACAACTGTTCCACCGGCTCCACCGCACTGTTCCTGGCACGTCAAGCCGTGGCCAGCGGTGCTGCCGACTGTGTGCTGGCCCTGGGGTTCGAGCAGATGACCCCTGGCGCACTGGGCTCGGTCTTTAGCGACCGGCCCAGCCCTTTTGACCGATTCGAAGCGGAAACCGATGCCCTGGTCGGCGACAACGGCGTGCCACTGGCCCTGCGCTACTTCGGCGGAGCAGGCAAGGCGCATATGGACCAGTACGGCACGCAGCTTTCCACCTTTGCCAAGATCCGCGCCAAGGCCAGCCGCCATGCAGCGCGCAATCCCCTGGCCCTGTTCCGCACCGAGGTGTCAGAGGAGGAGGTCATGGCCTCTCCCGTGATGTGGCCGGGCGTCATGACCCGGCTCATGGCCTGCCCACCGACCTGCGGTGCGGCGGCGGCCCTGCTGGTGTCCGAAGCCTATGCGCTCAAGCATGGCCTGGACCACAGCGTGCGCATCCGCGCCCAGTCCATGACCACGGACAGCCTCAAGACCTTCGAGGCCCACGATATGCGCGAAGTGGTGGGCTTCAGCATGGCTCAGGACGCTGCGCGTCAGGTCTACGAACAGGCCGGCATCAGTCCCCAGGACGTTGATGTAGTGGAGCTGCACGACTGCTTTGCACAAAACGAATTGCTGACCTACGAGGCCCTGGGCCTGTGCCCTGTGGGCGGTGCGGAAAAATTTGTCTGCGACGGCGACAACACCTACGGCGGCAAGTTTGTGACCAATCCGTCGGGCGGTCTGCTATCCAAGGGACACCCGCTGGGCGCCACCGGTCTTGCCCAGTGCACAGAATTGGTGCAACAGCTGCGCGGCCGGGCCGATCAGCGCCAGGTTGCCAATGCCCGCCTGGCGCTGCAGCACAACCTCGGCCTCGGTGGCGCCTGTGTGGTCACCCTCTACGAGCGCGTTTGAAGGAGCGGCCAATGATTGACACCCAATGGATAGGGCATGCCCTGCCCTCTTCCGAACTCAGCCTGGATCGTAGCCGCCTTCGTTTCTTTGCCAAGGCCATCGGCGAAAACAGCGCCGTCTATACCGACCTGGAAGCCGCCCACGCAGCGGGCTACCCAGACCTACCTGCGCCCCCCACCTTTTTGTTTGCGGCGGAGATGGACAGCGGTGCGTCCGACCTGCTCCTGCAAACCCTGAACATCCCGATCGCCAAGATCCTGCACGGCGAGCAAAGCTTTTGCTATCACCGAAGCGCCTGCGCCGGAGACCGTATCACAGTGCAGTCCAGGATCGATGACATCTACAGCAAGAAGAACGGTGCACTGGAGTTTGTCGTGAAGTCATCGCGCGCCGTCAATCAGAACAACGAATTGGTGGCCGAGATGCGCTCCGTCATCGTCGTTCGCAACTAGAAAGGGCTGGCAATGAACACCCCTCGCTACGAGAAGGTCCAGGTTGGAGATGCACTGCCGGCCCTCGACCTTCCCCCGATCAGCCGCACCACGCTGGCCTTGTTTGCCGGAGCCTCTGGCGACCACAACCCGATTCATATCGACACCGACTTTGCGCGCAAGGCCGGCGTGCCCGATGTGTTTGCCCACGGCATGCTGGGCATGGCCTGGCTGGGGCGGCTGCTGACGAACTGGGCGCCACAGTCCAGGCTGCGCCACTTCGACGTGCGCTTTCAGGGCATTACCCATCTGGCCAATGCGATCTCATGCACGGGCCGCGTTATGGAAAAACGCGATGCGGACCGCAGCGTCCGCGTCGAGGTGCAAAGCACCAACCAGCATGGCCAGACCAAGATCGCGGGCGATGCCTGGATCAGCCTGCCCTGAGAACGTATTGATTCGCCCAAGGAGACAGCAATGACAAGAAAACTCGACGGCAAAGTGGCCCTGGTTTCAGGATCGGGCCGCGGCATAGGCCGCAGCATCGCCCTCAAGCTGGCCGGCGAAGGCGCACGCCTGGTCATCAACGACCTCGATACGGAACCCGCCAATGAGACCCTGGCCTTGATACGCGAGATGGGCGGCGAGGCCATTGCCTGCGTGGGCAATGTCACCCACACCGACTTTGCCGAGCGCTTTGTCGGCGCCGCCGTCCAGCAATACCAGGGACTGGACATCATCGTCAACAACGCCGGCTACACCTGGGACAACGTCATCCAGAAGATGAGCGATGAGCAGTGGTACGCCATTCTCGACTGCCATCTGACGGCGCCGTTTCGCATACTGCGTGCGGCCCAGCCTGTTATCAGGACCTTATCCAAAACCGAGCTGGAAGCTGGCCAGCGCGTCATGCGCAAGGTGGTCAATATTTCCTCGGTGGCTGGCCTGTTCGGCAATGCGGGCCAGACCAACTACTCCGTGGCCAAGGCCGGCATCACGGGCATGACCATGACGCTGGCCAAAGAGTGGGGACGCATGAACGTCAATGTGAACTGCGTGGCATTCGGGCTCATCAAGACCAGGCTGACCAACTCCGCCGCCAATGGCGAGACGGCCCACATCGAAGGCCGCGACATCAAGGTAGGCGTGAACCCCGGTCTGATGGCAGCCATGGAACAGACGATTCCCCTGGGTCGCGCCGGCACGCCCGACGAAGCGGCGGGTGCGGTCTACCTCTTTTGCCAACCTGAGTCGGACTACATCAGCGGCCAGACCTTGATGTGTACCGGCGGCCTGACAGGGGTCTGAACATGCTGCTGCCCAAACCCTTTCAACATGCCTGGATGAATGCAGATATCGATGCTTTCAGAGAGCAGGTACGCCGCTACATAGAGCGCGAACTGGCACCCTATGTACCCGCCTGGCGCGCTCAAGGTTACGTGCCGCGCGAGATCTGGCGCGGCTTTGGCGCATATGGCTTTCTGCTGCCCGAGATGGACGAGCAATGGGGCGGCGGTGGCGGCAATCTGGCTTACCAGCTGGTAGTGCAGGAAGAGCTGACCAAGGCCGAGGTACATGCCATCACCAGCGTGCACACCATCGCCTCGCACTATCTGCTGGCCTACGGGACGGAGGAACAGAAGCAGCGCTGGCTGCCCAGGCTTTGCAGTGGCGAGTTGCTGGCCGGAATTGCCATGACCGAACCCAGCGTGGGCTCCGACCTCAAGGCCATGCGCACACGGGCCCAGCGCGATGGCGAGCACTACGTCATCAATGGCTCCAAGACCTTCATCACCAATGGCTACACGGCCAATTTGCTGGTGGTGGCCGTGCGCACCGGAGATGCCGGAAGCGGCGGCGTATCGCTGGTGGTGCTGGAGACGGAGAACCTGCCCGGCTTTCGCGTGGGCCGCAGGCTAGGCAAGATCGGCCAGCATATTTCGGACACCGCCGAGCTGTTCTTTGAAGACCTGCGCATACCCGCCAGCCACTTGCTGGGAGGCACCGAGGGGCAAGGCTTCAAGCAGCTGATGAGCCAACTGCCCTATGAACGCATGCTACTGGGGGTCAGCGCCGCTGCAGCCATCGAGATGGCTGTTGCACTGACCGTGGACTACACCCAGCAACGCAAGGCATTCGGCCAGACGATTGCAGACTTCCAGAACACGCGCTTCAAGCTGGCCGAATGCGCCACCACGGCCCATGTGGTGCGCAGCTTTGTCAACGACTGCATACAGCGCCTGCTCGACGGCACTCTGGATAACGAGGCCGCCTACATGGCCAAGTGGTGGTGCAGCGAGCAGCAGTGCAAGGTGATGGATGAATGCCTGCAGCTGTTCGGCGGCTACGGCTATATGGAGGAATACCCCATCGCGCGCCTGTACACCGATGCCCGGATCCAGAAGATCTACGGCGGCGCCAATGAAATCATGAAGGACCTGATCGCCAGACGCCTTTTCGCCCAATAGCCTCGCATTGATCGCTTTCTCTGTTTCAAGAAAGGCCACCCATGTATCTCACGCAAAGCTTGCGTCGCGCCATGCAGCAGACGCCCCATGCCACAGCCAGCATCTACAACGGTCGCAAACGCAGTTTTGCGCAGCTGGGGGAGCGGGTCGCCCGCTTCGCTGGTGCGCTGCAGGCGCTGGGCGCCCAGGCCGGGGACCGGGTCGGGATTCTGAGCCTCAACTCAGACTGGTATCTGGAGTACTACATGGCCTGCTACTGGGCAGGCGTGGCCGTCAACCCCATCAATATCCGCTGGAGCGCCAACGAGATCGCCTACTCCCTCGATGATTGCGACACCCGCCTCCTGCTGGTGGATGACAGCTTCGTGCCGTTGATGCCCGAGATACTCAAGCTGTCCCGCTCTCTGCAGACGCTGATCCATCTGGGCGATGGTCCCGCCCCGCAGAACATGCTTTCCTACGAAGCACTGGTGGCAGACAGCAGCCCGGTTGAAGACGCCATGCGCAGCGGCGACGACCTGGCCGGCGTCTTCTATACCGGCGGCACCACGGGTTCCCCCAAAGGGGTCATGCTCTGCCACCGCAATCTCTATACCAATGCCATTTCGGGTGTGTCGTCACAGATCGTGCGCGCAGGCAGCATCGGTCTGCACGCAGCCCCCATGTTCCATCTGGCTGACGGTGCGTTCATGAATGCCCTGTTTGCCGCAGGCGGCTGCCATGTCATGGTGCCGCGCTTCGACCCCATCGCGGTGCTGCAGGCCATCGCCAGCACCGGTGTGACCGATACGCTGCTGGTGCCCACCATGATTCAGATGCTGGTGGACCATCCCGATGTGCACAAATACGATCTGAGTTCGCTGCGTCAGATGACTTATGGTGCATCTCCCATTTCCGAGGGTCTGCTGGACCGCGCCATGCGGACCATCCCCGATGTGAGCTTTTTGCAGGCCTATGGTATGACGGAGGTATCCCCTATTGCCACCATTCTTTCCCCCGAGATGCACCGCGAACCAGGCCGGGCCAGGGGCCGTCACCGCAGCGCCGGACGCGCCACGGCCTGCACCGAGGTGCGTATCGTCGATCCCGAGGGGCGGGAAGTGCCGCGAGGCGAGGTAGGTGAAATCGTGGTTCGAGGTCCCGGCGTGATGTTGGGCTACTGGAACAAGCCCGCCGAAACCGAAGCTGCCATCCGCGATGGCTGGATGCATACGGGTGACGGCGGTCGCATGGACGACGAAGGCTATGTCTTTGTGGTGGACCGCATCAAGGACATGATCGTCACAGGTGGCGAGAACGTCTACAGCGTCGAGGTGGAAAGCATCATTGCCACCCACCCTGCCGTGGCCTCATGCGCTGTCATAGGCATTCCCCATGAGCACTGGGGTGAGCAGGTCCATGTCTTCATCGTGCTTAAGCCCGGACAGAGCCTGGAAGCCCAGGAACTGATCCACTTCTGCAAGGAGCGCATCGCCGGCTACAAATGTCCCCGTGATGTTTCCTTTGTCGAGGCCATGCCGCTATCCGGTGCAGGCAAGATCCTCAAGACCAGCTTGCGGGCCCCTTTCTGGGCCCATCATGAAAGAAAGATCGCCTGATGTCTGATTTGGTTCTCTGGAAAGTTCGCAACGGCGTAGGTCATATGGTTCTGAACCAGCCCGAGCGGGGCAACGTGATCAGCACGGACATGGCTCACAACCTGAAGACGGTGGTAGAGCGGGCCTGCAACGCGGATATCGGTGCCCTGCTCATTTCCGCAAGCGGTAAGCAATTCTGCGTCGGGGGAGACATCAGCGAGTTTGGCGAACATCGCGAGCGACTGGCACCGCTGATCGACGCCATGCTGGATGTGCTCAATCCGGTCATGCATCAGCTGGCCAGCCTGCCGCTGCCAGTCATCAGTGCCGTGCAAGGCCCTGTCGGAGGCGGCGGCATCGGGCTCGCACTGTGTGCGGACCTGGTACTGGCCAGCCGTCACATGTTCTTGCGCGGTGGCTATTCGGCCATCGGTCTGAGCCCGGATCTGGGTGTATCGGCCTATCTCACCCGCCGTGCCGGTGCTGCCAAGGCCAAATACATTCTGATGAGCAACCGCGCCATCGCGGCCGAGGACTGTCTGCGCATGGGCCTGGTCGACGAGCTGCACGAGCCCGAACAGCTGCTCACTGCGGCAACCGCACTGGCCGAGGAGCTTGCCGGCGGCCCCACCAACTCCCTGGCGGGCATCAAAAACCTCTGTGACTCGGCACATCGGCAGGACCTTCAGCAGCAACTGGGTGCCGAGCGTGAAGCCATGCTGGCCTGCGCCCTCTCCGGCAACAGCCTCGAAGGCGTGACTGCCTTCTTGCAAAAGCACAAACCCGTGTTTCAGCGTCGCTGAATCGATTGCCTATTTTTTAGGCGCCACATGCAAAGCCTTGCCAGTCAAGGCTTTGCGCATTTATTCCGATATTTACCCACAGGCCAGACCACATGTTCTGGGGATAAGCACGAAGCTGGTGTGTAATCACCGGCATGCCCCGATTGATTGCACCCAGCAAGGACGAAAGTGCCCTGCTCCCTCCGTTTCTGGAATTGCCCGAGCATGCAATCCACATACCGCAGTCCGAAACCGAATTTGAAGCCGCCTTCAAGGCCATGAATGCCGAGCCCGTGCTCGGCTTTGACACTGAAAGCAAACCCATCTTCAATATTGGCCAGCAAGACAGCGGCCCTCATCTGGTGCAGCTTGCCACGGCCAGTCAGGTCTGGCTGCTGCAACTGCACAGGCCCATGGCTCTGGAAGTGTCGCGCATGGTGCTGGCTGCAGAACATATCTGCAAGGTCGGCTTCGGGCTCGATAACGATAAACACTCCCTGCCCCGCAGGCTGGGGGCGCCGCTGATCAATATTCAGGATCTGGACAGCCGCTTCAAGCGGCTCGGCTACGGCCCATCAGTGGGTGTGCGCGCCGCCGCGGCGCTGGTACTCCAGCAGAGCTTTCGCAAGTCCAAGCGCACCACCACCTCCAACTGGGCTGCCACGGAACTCAGCCCGGCCCAGCGGCGTTATGCCGCCAATGACGCCCATGCTCCGGTCGTGATCTATGCCCACCTGCCCGCCTGGGAAAGCACACAACCCGTCCTTCCCCGACGCGGCCCCAGGAGTCCGAGGTCGTGAATGTTCAGCCCTCAAATCGCGAAAAGAAGCCAATCGTCAAAGCACCATAGACTCGGCCCCCGACAACGGGATTCAGGCAATCATTCTCCATTGCAGCTCGCTCTCGTCCTGCGCAGAGCTCATGACACAGTCCCGCCCTGCCTTCTTGGCCTGGTATAGCAGCGCATCGGCCCGAGCCAGTGCCTGCTCGAAATCCTGTGCGGAACTGAGTGCAGCAATGCCAAAACTGGCTGTTACCCTGAGTTGCTCAGCCAATCCTCCGAGCATCTGGCTTTGCAAGCGCTCACGCACACGCTCCACAATGGCTTGCGCTTCGAACAGCTGCACTCGGGAGAGCAGCAAGACAAACTCCTCTCCGCCGAAGCGGGCAACCAGATCGCAGTCTCTGACCTGCTGAGTCAGCAACTGTGCCAGTTGCTGTAGCACCTGATCGCCGGCCGCATGGCCCCAGTTGTCGTTGATGTATTTGAAATGATCGATGTCCACGGCAACCACGGCCCAGGGCATCAGCCGCTGATCGGCCAAGCGCGACTCTGCGGCCTCCATGAAGGCGCGGCGATTGAGCAGGCGCGTCAAAGAGTCCCGGTTGCGCTCTTCGCGCAATGTCGTCAACACATCCCTGACCGAGCAGGCCAGCAGTCCTACGGCAAACCACATCGCAAACAGAAGTGCTATGGCCTGGGTGAGCAGCCAGTATCCGGACCGGGTCAGCTCCTGCACTTCGTGAACGGGCAACAGACTGACGGCTGCCGGCCTGAACAAGGCATAGCAGACGTTGAGCCCATAGGCCCAGCGCACGCCACGCTCCAGCCAGTCCTTTGACGAATCGGCCTTGAGAAACGCCGGCATGGCTAGGGTCAGCTGAAAGGCCATGGCCAGAGCCAGGCACTGCACGCGGACCCACAAATCATTCTCGATCCGGGAAAAATAGAACAGCACGGACAGAGCGACGACGGCGACCAGAATGCCGCAGGGCACACTCGCCCCGGCAGCCCCCAGCCTCAGGGATACCCCTTGCGCCAGCGACCAGGTCCCCAGCAGATACAGACATGCCGTGGCGATTGCAAACTGGCTCAGCTGCGCATTGCTCATCAGGCTTTGCGCAGCCAGAGCCGTCGCGAGCAGCACATAACCGCCCACCAGCCAGAGCAAAAACAGCGCACGCGGCTGTCGGCGCTGCACATACCAGCAAGCCAACAAGGCAAACCCGAACAACACCACGCAAGCCGGCGCGATCAAGGCAAAGTACAAATCTGCAGGCTGGCCCAATTGAGGTTCTCCGCGCAGGAAACTGTGAATTCAACGTCTTCCATTCTCCGGCGAGAAGTATCTCCAATATTCCGATACAGCGCTCGCTTTCACTCTGGCATAAGCACATAGCCATTAGGTCGTTCTCCTGAGTCAGCGTCCTGCCCATAATCAATGACGCCAAAGCCCGGGCTGTGGCGTTCGAATAACTTGCCAAAGAGACACACACATGCGCATAGAGACACTCGCCGTACATGCCGGCTATTCCCCCGACCCCACCACCAAGGCCGTGGCCGTACCCATCTACCAGACGGTGGCCTACGCGTTTGACAGCGCCCAGCATGGCGCCGATCTGTTTGATCTGAAGGTCCCGGGCAATATCTACACGCGCATCATGAATCCCACCACCGACGTGCTGGAAAAGCGCGTCGCGGCGCTCGAAGGCGGCATTGCCGCACTGGCCGTGGCATCAGGCATGGCTGCCATCACCGCCGCCATCCAGACCCTGGCCGAAACGGGTGACAACATCGTGTCGGCCAGCACACTCTACGGCGGCACCTACAACCTGTTTGCCCACACCTTCCCGCAGCAAGGCATCGAGGTGCGCTTTGCCGATCCACGCGACCCAGCCAGCTTCGGCAAGCTGATCGACGCCAAGACCAAGGCGGTATTCATCGAGTCCATCGGCAACCCATTGGGCAATGTGACCGATATCCGCGCTCTGGCCGATGTGGCCCACCGGCACGGCGTGCCGCTGATCGTCGACAACACCGTTCCCTCTCCCTATCTGCTGCGCCCGTTCGAGCATGGCGCCGACATCGTCGTGCATTCGCTGACCAAATACCTGGGCGGCCACGGCACCAGCGTGGGCGGGGCGATCGTGGACAGCGGCAAGTTCCCCTGGACGGAGCACAAGGCCCGCTTCAAGCGCCTGAACGAACCCGACGTCAGCTACCACGGCGTTGTCTATACCGAGGCCCTTGGCCCCGCCGCATTCATTGGCCGCGCCCGCGTCGTGCCGCTGCGCAACATGGGCGCTGCCATCTCGCCGCAGAACGCCTTCCAGATTCTGCAAGGCATCGAAACCCTGGCCCTGCGCATGGACCGCATCTGCGAAAACACACAGAAGATTGCAGAAACGCTGCAAAAACACCCCAAGGTGGAATGGGTGCGCTATGCAGGCCTGAAAGACCACCCCGACCATGCCATCGTGCAAAAACAGTCTGGAGGCCGTGCATCGGGCATTCTGTCGTTCAGCCTCAGGGGCAGCGAAGGCCGTGCCGCCGGAGCACGCTTCCTGGACGCCTTGCAGCTGTTCACGCGCCTGGTCAATATCGGCGATGCCAAGTCGCTGGCCACCCACCCTGCCTCCACCACGCATCGCCAGTTGGACGCCGACGAGCTGGCCAAGGCCGGCGTCACCGAAGGCATGGTGCGCCTGTCCGTGGGCATCGAACATATTGACGATCTGCTGGCCGACCTGACCCAGGCGTTGGAACAGGTCTGAAGCGGACTGGGACTCCGGCGCGCGACTTCAGACATCGCGCGCCAGGCGCAGCCCCGTCATCTGCCAGCGAGCCGTTGCCGGAAAGAAGTTGCGATAGGTCAGCCGCGCATGGCCGGCAGGCGTGAGGCAGGAGCCTCCGCGCAGCACATACTGGTTGACCATGAATTTCCCGTTGTACTCACCCACGGCACCCTCGGCCACGCGAAAGCCCGGGTAGGCGGCATAGGACGAATGCGTCCACTCCCAGACCTGGCCTGTTGCCACCCCATGATGAGCGCCTGAGACTTCAGGATGCAGGCTGGCATGACCCACTGACGAGGACACAGGCCAGTCATGCGCACCCATTGCCACCTCCCACTCCATCTCCGTCGGCAGGCGCGCGCCGTCCCAGCGCGCATAGGCATCAGCCTCGAAATAGGAGATATGGCAGGCAGGCCTGAGCGCATGCAGAGCCGTCACGCCATACAGGCTGAACTCCTGCCAGCCCGTATCTCCCGCACCATCTTCAGCTTGCCTCCAGTACCAGGGGTGGCCCAGTTGCTGGGCCTGGCACCAGTCCCAGCCTTCGGCCAGCCACCATTGAGGCTGACTGTAGCCGCCATCCAGCACAAAGCGCAGAAACTCGCCATTGTTCACGGGCCTCGATGCAATCTGCGCAGCTTGCACATAGACGCTGTGCCTGGGCATTTCA
Source organism: Comamonas thiooxydans (assembly GCF_002157685.2). Taxonomy (NCBI): domain Bacteria; kingdom Pseudomonadati; phylum Pseudomonadota; class Betaproteobacteria; order Burkholderiales; family Comamonadaceae; genus Comamonas; species Comamonas thiooxydans. The sequence continues at coordinate 2,021,326 of NZ_AP026738.1, read as the reverse complement.
TTGTCAAACGCAAAGCTGCCGCCGCCATGACCTATGCTGTAGATGCCCGCCTCAAGTGGCAGCCATGTGAGATCGGCATAGGCCTGCACGGAATTCTCCTCTGCGACCCCATCTGACGCATAAGCAGGCCAGAGCGGGTGACAAGAGAGCAAATGCTTGATATCGGTGAGCATCAACTCCTGATGCTGCTGCTCGTGCTGCATACCCAATGTAATGAGTTGGGCCACCGCCTGCTGCGTCGCCAGCGCTCTCTCTTTCATGGCCGCCATCAGCGCCAGCATCTGCTCATCCACCGCAGCGCGATAGGCCATGACCTGCGTCAGAGCAGGTCTGGTCAGCAAACCCCGTTGGGCTCGCGGATGGCGTGCCCCCACCTGCTGGTAGTACGAGTTGAACAGCATCCGATAGCTGGCATCGAAAACCTGATGCCCTTGCTGATGCACGGCCAGTACAAAGGTTTCGAAGAACCAGCTGGTATGGGCCAGATGCCATTTGGCAGGACTGGCGTCCGGCATGGATTGCACGCAGGCGTCTTCTGCAGACAAGGGTGCAGCCAGCTTTTGTGTGCAGGCCCTCACCCGCTCGAACTGCTGCGCCAGCACTATCCAGTCCCTGGCAGCAGGTGCCATGGAAAATGACCGCGCCATGGTTTCAGGCATGGGCATGAATGACGGCAAACCATTGCTGCTCATCGGTCCAGACCCTGGGTTCGGCAAATCCCGCGCAAGCCAGCATGGAGAGAAAGTCGGACAGCGGGTATTTGTAGCTGTTCTCCGTATGGATCGTCTCGCCCTGAGCAAAATAGCGCAGGCCCTGAGGCCAGCACACCATGACGGGGCGACGGGCGCGCAAATGCATCTCTATCCGTGATGTCCGGCTGTCGAAGCGCGCCTCATGCGCCCAGTCCTGAAGATTGAAATCGCTGCCAAGCAGACGGTTCACATGATTGAGCACATTGAGATTGAATTCGGCTGTGACGCCCTGCTCATCGTCATAGGCGGCTATCAGAACCGGTACCGGCTTGGGCAGATCAATGCCAATCAGCAGCCCGCCGTCGCCACCCAGAAGTGAATGCATATGTCTGAGCATATGCAAAGCCTGCCGCGTATCGAAGTTGCCGATCGAGGAGCCAGGATAGAACAGCTCACGCCGCGTCTGTGGCACGCCTGACGGCAAATGCCAGTCCCCCGTGAAATCCGCCGCAACTGCACGAGCCGTAAGCCGCGGGAAGTCATGCTCCAGCCTGGCCACAGCGGCCTGCAGAAACTCGACCGCAATATCCACTCCCAGAAACTGCTGCGGCCCCACGCTGCGGCACAGGCGTCGCACTTTTTCGCAATTGCCCGCTCCCAGCTCTATCAACACCTGGCAACCCGCCATGGCCTGGGCGATCTCCAGGTCGTAGCGGGCCATGATGGCAGCCTCGGTTCTTGTGGGGTAGTACTCGGGCAGCTCGGTTATCTGCTCAAACAGGGCGCAGCCATGCGCGTCATACAGGAACTTGGGAGAAATCTGCGCCTGCCGCTGCATCAGCCCCTGCGCCAGTTCATAGCGCAGATGCGTCGGGGGGGTATACGCGTCCATGAAGGTGCAACTCTCGCCCTGAAGCGGTGGAGGTCTCAACGAGGACGCCAGAGGCAATGGAATACGCCCTGCGCGTGATGCAAACTCTATCGGTGCTGCCTGCCTGTCCGGTGTCGCGCGCATGCTGATCCTCCTGATGAGCTGATCGCGCGCTGCAGCCATTGCCCGCGCCATCACTGCCAAGCCTGCTTTAGACCCTCAGCCTAGCGCGGCCGGCAATCGGCAGAAGTAGGACTGAAGCCAGCGATTCTTTTACTGCATGCGCATGCAGCAATGCTGACAAAGTCAATACTGGTCAAAGAATTCAGCAAAAAAAATCGGTACCCCGCGCAGGCGGAATACCGATCTAAACATACACCCTAGCCTCCGAAATCATCAGGCCATGCCGACCTGCTGACTCCGATGCACCGCAGAGCCTGCGGTGCGTGACTCACCTGCGGGAAGAAGGCCGCAGATGAGAGCACTCTTTGCCGTGAAGCTATCAGAAGCGATAGCCCACGCCCACACCCACCAGCCATGGGTCAACCTTGAACTTGGTATTTTCAAAAACGCCTGCACCTGTGACCTTGGTACCCAGATACACCTTCTTGATGTCGAAGTTCAGTGACCAGTTCTTGTCCAGCGCATAGTCGAAGCCAACCTGCAGCGCACCGCCAAAGCTGTTCTTCTTCACGGTCACGGCACCATCCAGGATGTCCACGTTCGAGAAGCGTGTGTAGTTCACGCCTGCCCCCACATAAGGCTTGAAGGCCCCGAAGTTGGTGAAGTGGTACTGCGCCAGCAAGGTGGGGGGCAGATGCTTGAGCGAACCGATCTTGCCGCCATTCAGGCGCACATCATGCTTTTGAGGATAGGTCAGCACCAGCTCTGCCGCGATGTTGGGCGTGAAGAAGTAGGACACGTCCAGCTCGGGCATCCACTTGTTGTTGATGCTCACACCTGCGTCTCCGGCAGCGCCACCGTTGTCGCTGTCCAGATGCAGAGCGCGCACGCGAACCTGCCAAGGGCTGGAGCCGTCAAACGAAGATTGGGCAAAAGCGGAACCGGCCGTCAGGGCGCTGGCAACAGCAGCAATCGCGATCAGAGTCTTTTTCATGGGTTCTTTCCTTGAAGAATTGGGTGAGTGCAATGCTTTGCATCCCTTGGCATCCATTGAAACAAAGCCCCTGCCACACGGGTTTGTCCCAGGTCAACCCCCACACCAACACCGCAAAGAAAAAAGCGGACGTTGCCCATCGGCCACGTCCGCCCAGGATACTGATGAAGCGCAAAAATCTGCGTCAGCAGTGATGGTAGTCGTCAATTCGGATGAGCCACCCTGGCTGGTCGCAGCTTGTGCCACAACGCCACGCACACCACAACCGCACCGCCAATGACGGCCCCAACCAGCACATGCACCAATACCGGTCCCAGCGCTGCAACAATACCGCCCGTGGGCACAATCACCTGCTCTATCCAATGTTCGACCGGCTCTATGCCGTGCACCAGCAAGCTACCGCCCACCATGAACATGGCAGCCGTGCCCACGATGGACAGCCCGCGCATCAGCCACGGGGTAAAAGCAATCAGACCACGGCCCATGGCCTTGGCAGCGCTGCTGCTCTTGGCCATCAGCCAGCCGCCCACATCATCCATGCGCACAATGCCGGCCACCAATCCATAGACGAACACGGTGATGGCCAGAGCTACAGCGATCAGCACCGAGGCCTGCTCCCAGATGGGTTTGGCGGACACCGTACCCAGCGCAATCGCCATGATTTCGGCCGACAGGATAAAGTCCGTGCGCACGGCCCCCTTGACCTTCTGCTTTTCGTACTCCATCGGGTCCATCTGCTTTTCACGCGCGGCACGCACCGATGAAGGCGCAACACCTTGATGGGCCGCCTCCTCGGCATCCACCACGGCGTCATGCGCATCATGCTTTTGGTGCCTGTGAAACAGCTCAAGGATCTTTTCCACGCCTTCAAAGCACAGAAAAGCGCCCCCCACCATCAGCAAAGGCGTGATCAACCAGGGCACAAAGGCGCTGATCAACAGCGCAGCCGGCACCAGGATGGCCTTGTTCAGCAGCGAGCCCTTGGCCACAGCCCAGACCACGGGCAGCTCCCGGTTGGCCTTCACTCCCGTGACCTGCTCGGCATTGAGTGCCAGATCGTCGCCCAGCACGCCGGCCGTCTTCTGCACCGCCACCTTGGTCTGTGTGGCCACGTCATCGAGAATCGCCGTACTCTTGCCTGCCGCGGTCTTGGTCATCAAGGCCACGTCGTCCAGCAAGCTAGCAATATCGTCTAGCAACATCAAAAGGCCGGCACCTGCCATCGCTTCTCCTGGTGGTTTGCAAAATCGCCATCATGCCTGCAAACCGTGCCACGATTGCGACAGGAAATTGCCAATCAGCTGCGCGCTCGGCACGGCACTGGCTTTGCAGCGACAATGAGCGCCCTCATCGAACGGAAACCCTGTGACTCAAGCCATCGCCCATGCCGAACTGATTGCCAGCTACCGCAAACTTGCCGCAGAGGCCGCCAAGAAGGCGGAGCTGGTCAAGGCCGCAGCGGGCAAAGGCCCCAAGACCATTGCAACGGTCAGCGAAACCGCTGCCAAGGCCGCGCGCCGCCGCGATGTGATGGCCGCCAGGCTGGCCAAGCTCGGCGTCGCTCTGCCGGACTGAGCCTCAACAAGCAGTCTTCTTCGGGCAATCTTCCTATTTGCTGGTCTTGAAGCCCTGCGTCGCGGCCCAGGCGGCCACATCGTCGCGGCGGATGGCAGCGGCCATGAGCTGCGGAAAGGCGTCGGGGGTGCAGGCAAACGAGGGCACGCCCAGTGCTGCCAGCTTGGCCGCCAGTTCCGCGTCATAGGCCGGCGCACCCTCGTCGCTGAGCGCCAGCAGCGTGATGAACTGCACGCCTGCTTCCACCAGTTCGTTGGCGCGGCGCAGCAGGCCCGACTCCACACCGCCTTCGTAAAGGTCGGAGATCAGCACCAGGATGCTGTTGCGCGGCTCGCTGATCAGCCCCTGGCAATAGCCAACCGCACCATTGATATCGGTGCCGCCGCCCAGTTGCACGCCAAACAGCACATCGACGGGGTCGTCGAGTTTCTCCGTCAGATCGACCACGGCCGTATCGAACACCACCAGCTTGGTGGCCACGGCCGGCAGGCTGGCCATCACCGCACCGAAGATGCTGGAATAGACCACCGAGTTGGCCATGGAGCCGCTCTGGTCAATGCACAGGATCACCTCGCGCTGTGGGCGGCGCGCCTTGCGCCCATAGCCAATCAGCGTCTCTGGAACAATGGTCTTGTACTCGGGCTGCCAATGGCGCAGGTTGGCGCGTATGGTGCGATTCCAGTCGATCTCGGCATGGCGCGGACGTCGGTTGCGCTGGCTGCGGTCCAGTGCACCTGCCACGGCACTGCGCATGGGCTCCTCGAGTTTCTTCATCAGCTCGTCAACCACCTTGCGCACCACCAGCCGCGCCGTGGCCTTGGTGTTCTGCGGGATCACCGAGCCCAGTGAAATCAGGTCCGCCACCAGATGTACATCGGGCTGCACGTTCTCCAGCATTTCGGGCTGCAGCAGCAACTCGCGCAGATTCAGACGCTCCATGGCATCGCGCTGCATGACCTGCACGACCTGGCTCGGAAAGTACTTGCGGATATCGCCCAGCCAGCGCGAGACCGAAGGCGAAGAGTTGCCGCGCCCGCCCTTGCGCGATGCCAGCTTGCTGTCTTCCTCATACAAGGCGGCCAGCGCCTGGTCCATCTCCTGCAAGCGGCCCGTCACACCGCCGCAACTGGCATCAGCGGGGCTGCCCAGCACCATGCGCCAGCGCTGCAGCCGCGTGGTGGGCTGCAGCTCTTCGGACTCCTGTTGCGGCTCGGTCGCCAAATTTGCTGTTTGCTTCATCGTCACACCTTGGCCGCGGCCGCATCAAAATCGGTAGCTGCCTGGGCTTGTCCCATCAGCGCCTGAGGCAGATTCAAGCCCAGCAACTCATTGAGCACGGGCAAGGCCAGCAAGGCACGCGACTCATCCCAGGGCGCGGCATCGTCCGCAGCGCCCACAGCAGGATCGGATGCCGCTGCGCCTCCCACAGGCGTTCGCCTGACCTTGTCGCCCAGGCTTTGCCGCTCGTGATTGCTGAAGCTCGAGAAGCTGCGCCGCACCAGCGGCAGAATCTGTGCAAACTGCACCTCGCCCAGACCGCTGAGCCAGGCATCGACAGCCCCCCAGATGGATTCGTCATGCAGCAGCACCAGCGCCTGCCGGTTCAGGAAACCGTCCAGCCAGGCCGCCACATCCATGGGAGCCGCACCCAGCGAAAGATTGCGGTTGAACTGACGCACGATTTCAGCGCTTTCCAGCAACTGCTCGTCCAGCAGCAAACGGCAGGCCATGCCGCGCAGCAACGCCGCTGCGGCATCCCCCATGGCCAGGCTGCGCAGCGCCAGGCGCCAGGCATCCACCGCCTGCTGCGCCTCGCCGTCGCTGGTGCGCAGCCGCAGGGCCTCGTGCGCCGCCAGCACCTTGGTCTTCATGGCAGCCGCAGCATCCTCATCCATGGCCATGCAGGCAACAGGCAGACCGATGGCGGCGCGCAGCACCAGCGAATCGATCACGCCGGCCAGCAAGGCGGTATCCGTCTGGCGCACACTGCCATAGCGATAGACATTGGCCAGCGGCGGCAAGGCCTGCAGCAGCTGGGCCACATCGCCCGTGGTGGCTGCACGCTGGGCCAGCGTGGCGATCAGTGCCTCGACCAGCTGCGGCAAATCGGCCAGCAGCGCATCGTCGATGGCCTGCGCTATTTCGGGCAGCGAGGTCTCGGGCGTCAGGCTGGAGCGCAGCTTGGCCGTGGTGGCCTGGGCCACGGTGGCGCCGTGCACGCTGGCCTCGATGATGCGCACCGCCAGCTCGGGCTCCCACTGCACCTGCCAGCTTTCGCGGAAAGTGCCTCGATTGCGTTGGGCATCGGTGGCGCGCACGCCCCAGTCGATGCCCAGCAGGCGCAGACGGTGCAGAAAATGGCTGCGCGCCAGATCCGTGTCCTTGCGCAAATCCAGCGCCAGCAGCTTGCTTGCCGCTTCGGGCTTGAGGCGCAGCGACTTCTGTTGCTGCTCGATATCGCGCTGCAGCGGCACCTGGGGAACATCGGCGGGCACCTGGCCCAGCACATGACCGACGGTCAGTTCCTCATCGATCAACCTGAGCGGTGCGTCCTCGCCCATGCAGATCACGGTGACGATGGCTTCGTTGATTTCTTCCAGGCCGGGCATGGGCTGACCGCGCAGCGCCGCCAGGCCCTCGGACAGCCGCGTGGCCTCGATGATGTGAGCGCTGGAGCAGTCCAGATCCTTGTCGCGCAGCAGATGGGCTACGCGTGTCAGCCAGCCCGCCGTGCGCAGCGTGGCCGGAGAAACCACGTTTTTGATAGCTGCTTGCGCTTTACCATCAAGCATTTGAGGCTGATATGACTCCAAATCCGGAGGCGGCTGATAGCACTGCCACAAATGCTGGTACCAGCCCGGCGAAGTCACGCCCGCGCCATAGCCGCTGCTGCTGGCCAGGTTGCGATAAGTCCAGGGAGCCCAGGTCGCCAGCACCTTGGCCTTGGGCAAGCCCTTGAGCAGGGCGCTGTCGGCCTTGGCCGTCACGCTGGCCTTGAGCGCCGGCACATGCCAGGCACCGCAGACCACGGCAATGCGCTGGTGACCGGCCTTGCTCGCCTCGCGAATGCACTGGCGCATATGGGCTTCGCGCAGTGCTTCGCGCTTCATGTATTCCTCGCCGCGCCAATGTTCGCCGTCCTTGGACAGTTCTTCGCGCGCCGCAGTCATCACCTCGCCAATGCTTTCAAACAGCGCTTCGCTGTCGCCGCGCTCCTCGACCAGACGGTTCCACCAGCTCTCGCCATCGTCAAAGCCTGCGGCATGGGCCAGCCAGTCCAGCGGATCGCGGTACAGGTGTTGAGGAGCCGATGCCGGGAGGTCCAGTTGCAGCTCATGCTCGTCGCCGTCCTGCATATCGGCAAGCGTCGCGGCCTCCGCGACATCCGGTGCTTCTGCGGCAGCCTCCTCGGAGTCCGGGACAGCTGCCGACAGCACCGCCTCCTCGGCTTCCTGTGCCGCCTTCTTCAGCGCTTCGCGTCGTGCGAACTCGATGGCCATGCCATGGGTCTGGGGCAGGTCGATGAAGCGGGTGGCAACACCCTGGCGACTGGCCCACTGCAATGCCTGCCATTCGGGTGAAAACTCGGCAAACGGATAGAACGCGGCCTGGCTGGGCTCGTCCTGCATATAGACCAGCATGGCCACGGGCGGGCGCAGCTCGGCACTTTGCAGCATGGGCAGCAGCGCCTCACCCTCGGGCGGACCTTCCACCAGCAGGCAATCGGGCTGCAAGGCCTCAAGCGCCTGCAGCAGACTGCGAGCACAGCCCGGGCCGTGATGGCGTATGCCGAAGAAATGGACGTTGTCAGCGGAAGTGGCCATGGGCTCGATCAGCAGTCACATGAGAAAAGAATGGGAAAGTCCTGAGAAGCACGTCAGATCTGCTCGCGGCAGGCGCGGTACAGATCCTTCCAGTCACTGCGTTCCTTGACCACGGTTTCCAGATATTCCTTCCACACCACCGTATCCTGCACCGGGTCCTTGATCACGGCTCCCAGCAGGCCCGAGGCCACGTCGGCCGCGCGCAGCACGCCATCGCCGAAATGGCCGGCCAGCGCCATGCCGCTGTTGATGACCGAAATGGCCTCTGCCGTGGACAGCGTGGAGCTGGGCGACTTCACGCGCACGGTCTTGCCGTCCTCGGTCTGGCCTTGGCGCAACTCACGGAAGATCTGCACCACACGGCGCACTTCCTGCAGCGCAGGCGGCTCGGTTGGCAGCTGCAGCGCCCGCCCCTGCTCGGCCACGCGCTTGGTGACGATCTGCACCTCCTCGTCCTGCGAGGCGGGCACAGGCAGCACCACGGTGTTGAAGCGGCGCTTGAGGGCGCTCGACAGCTCGTTGACGCCCTTGTCGCGGTTATTGGCCGTGGCAATGACCGAAAAGCCCTGCACGGCCTGGAACTCCATGGACAGCTCTGGCACGGGCAGCGTCTTTTCGGACAGCACGGTGATCAGCGTGTCCTGCACATCGGCGGGAATACGTGTGAGCTCCTCGATGCGCGCGATCTTGCCCAGCTTCATGGCGTTGACCAGCGGGCTGGGAATCAGCGCTTTCTCGGACGGGCCGTGGGCCAGCAACTGGGCATAGTTCCAGCCATAGCGCAGTTGCTCCTCGCTGGTGCCGGCCGTGCCCTGGATCAGCATGGTCGAATCGCCGCTCACGGCCGCAGACAGATGCTCGGACACCCAGGACTTGGCCGTGCCGGGCACGCCGTACAGCAGCAAGGCACGGTCGGTGGCCAGCGTGGACACGGCAATCTCCATCAAACGCGGATTGCCGATGTACTTGGGGCTGAGCTCGAACCCGTTGCTGAGCTTGCCACCCATCAGGTACTGGAGCACGGCCCAGGGCGAGAGCTTCCAGTTGGGCGGGCGCGGACGGTCGTCCACCTTCTTCAGGGCATCGAGTTCTTCGGCAAATTGCGCCTCGGCGTGCTGACGTAGTACTTGGCTCATGATGACTTTCGGGTTGAATGCAGAAAAATTCGAAGGCTTAGGCGCTCAGTGCGGCATGCAGGGCCAGGCGCAGATCGACGATACGGTTGAGTTGCTGGAGCACGCGCTCGTCATCCCAGGGGCGAAGACGGGCGCGCTCCAGCCGCGCCTGCTGCTCGGGCGTCAGGGTGCTTTCCTCAGCCACTGCGGCGACCTCTTCGGCCGCATCGGCCACCTTGGATACCAGCTTTTTCCAGAGCCCGGCCAGCCCCGACGGCGCTGCTGCCTCGGGCTGCTGCGGCACGGCAAGCTCCTCAGCCTGTGGAAGCTGACGCCAGAGCCGCACAAAGCGCGGCAGAACGGCCGGATGCAGGCGGCGCGCGCAGGCCAGCACGGCCTGATCGGCCTGCCAGCTATGCCAGCTGCCTGTGGCCTGCTTGCCGCCCAGCGCCTTGTCCAGTGCGTCCATCAAGGGCTCAGACATGGATTGAGAAAACACGCCAACCACCGGCATGCTGCTCTCGATGGTGTTGATGCGGTCCACTAGGCTGCCCTTGGCCTGCTGCAGCTGGGTCTGCCACAGCGCCTCGCGCTCCTGCTGGCTCAGCCGGTCCAGCAGGGCCGACAGCAACGCCTGGGCCCGTGAATCGCGCTCCATGGTCTGCAGCAGCGCAATCCAGCGCACATCGGGCTGATCGCGCAGTGCCGCCAGCCAGCCCTGGCGCAAAGCGGTCTTCCAGTCGCTGCGGCGGCTCCAGTCCCAGAGCTGCTCGGGCGTCATCTCCAGGGTCTGCAGCCAGAAATCGATGGGCGCAAGCTCTACCATCTGCTGCAGCCACCAGGCTTTCACGCCCTTGATGTAGGCCGGCGGCTGCAGCGCAATGCCGTCGCGCTCCCAGTCCTTGCTGCCCTCCTCGGGCGGCTCGATCTGCCATTCCCCCTTGGCATTGCGGCTCAGCATGGACTGCAGCCAGCCCGTGATGCGCAGGCTGTGCGCGCTTTGCGGCAGACGCGACAGCAGACGGGCCGCGTTCTCGCGCACCTCCTTGCTGCGATCGGTCAGCAGCTTTTCCAGAAGCGGCTCGTCCGCCATGGACAGCCCCACGCCCAGGGCCGGCACCATGGGTGCACGCTCCTTGGCATTGAGTTCCTTCAAGCTGGCTTCCAGTCTGGCGCGCGCCTGGTCGGCATCGGTCTCACGCTCGCTGTGCAGCAGCGCCACGCGCTGCTCGATGGAGCCCTCCTGCCAGATCAGCTCGGCATTGGCCGTCTCCTGCACGCCGCTGGCATAGCTCCACTGCGGGTTGAGCCCGGCCAGCCAGCGTCCTCGCTCGCCCAGCACCGGCGTCAGCCAGGTACGCAACTCCACCGAACGGCGGCCTTCGTTCAAAGCATCGACAAGGAGCGCATAAGGCAAGCGCTGTCCGGCCTGATCGAGGGCATGGAACATGGGAGCCAGCATGCTCTCGGGCCCATGCTGCAGCACATCACGCATCATGCCCTGCAGGCGTTCATCCTCGGGCCCGCGGCGAGACTCGTCGGCAGGCAGTGCCGGAGAGCTCAAAGGTGCGCCGAGCCGAACCTGCGCGCCGGGTTGCCAGCCCGCCCGCTCCAGGACGGCGGCGACGGCGCTGGCTCTGAGCAGCTGTGCAGCCGTTGATGCAGCCGGCTGCAGCCAGGCAGCTTGCATGGCTTGCAAACCGGGACTGGCTGCGGCATCGACCTGCGCGGTCAACACCGCAGGCACGGCCAGCCTGTCCGAGCCGACCAGACTTGACTGCTGCAGCGCAGCCCATAAATTGGCGCTGCTCATCGCATCTCTCCTTGGTTCTGCCAGATGGGGGACAAGGCCTGGCTGTGAGCATCCTGCTGCCAGGCACTGAGCAAGCGCCAGCGCCCCAGTTGCGGCCCGGACTCCCACTCGCCAAACAGGGCCAGAGGTGTGCCGCCGCTCAGCGCCAGCAGCCGCCAGGCTTCGTCATCGGCAATCACCGCAGGCACCGGCACCGCCTGGCTCTGCCCTGTGGGCCAGCCCACCAGCCATTGCCCTTCGGCATACAGCAACTGGGCATTCGCACACCACAGCGGCTGCACCGGCTGCAGCGCATTGGCGGCAATGCGCTCGCCCAGCTGCTGCAACGGTTCGCCCAGAGCCTTGAGCGTCAGGGCTGCGGCATCGCAGTGGTCGAGTGCTTCAGCCCCATTGACGGCGACCGCCCGAAGGCTCGCCCTGCCCGGATAAAAGCTCAAGGCTGTGCGATAAGCACCGCCGCTCACCCAGGCCGTCTCGAAGCCGCGCCCGCCCTGGGCATAGTCCAGCATCAGGGCCGCGCGGCCGGTATTGAGGCCCTGCAGCCAGACGCGGCGCTCCAGCAGGCGACCCTCGCGCTCGATCAGGCGCTGGCCCAGCACCCGCCAGTCGTCGCTGATGGTCTCGCCACGGGCCTGTACTTCGGCCTTGTCCATGGGCCAGCCCAGGGCAGCCATGACGTCGGCCTTCACCTCGGGGCTCAGCGAATCACGGCGCTGCACCGCGTCCACCAGCAGCTGCCAATGGCCGAGTTGCACCAGCAGGTCACGCGGCCAGGTCGGATGGCTGTCCACCAGCTCCCAGGCCTCCCTGATACGCGCGGCCATGCCCGTGGCCTGGGCATCCACCATGCGTGCCGCCATGGTGTTCCAGTGCTGGCGCGCCTGGCTGTCGCCGGCCTGATTGGCCAGGCCGGTGCGCACCATGTCCTGCATCCATAGCGACAGCTCCTGCATGCCGCCAGCAACCTTGTCCCAGCGTTTGTCCTCGCGCTTGGCCTGCTGTCTGGCCAGAGCCTCCTGATCCGCAACCGGCGCAGCGGCAATGGCGGCCGCCTTGGCCTCTTTCTGCTCGGCTTTTTGCAGACGACCACCCAGCCAGTTGCTGACCCATTCCGGGGGCTCGCCGCCCTCCGGCACCTGGCCGCCTGCGCGCAGCAGCATCAACGCCAGCCCGTGCTTGCAGGGGAACTTGCGGCTGGGGCAGGAGCACTTGAAGGCCGGCCCGCTCAGATCGACCTGAGTCTGGTACGGCTTGCTGCCGCTGCCCTGGCATTCCCCCCAGACCGCAGCATCATTGCTGCCTGTGTTCGGCCATTTGCTCAGGGACTGCAGTCCCTTGGCCGCCTTGGATGACGCAGCATCCGGCGACAGCGCCAAAACTTCCGCTTCCGTTGCTAATACACGCGACACCAATGTCTCCCGTCCCGAATCGACGCAATATCCTGATAGTTCGAGGCGCTTACGCACCAAGGGCGAGTGCGAGACTACCCTCGGAAAACCTCGTCCGCACTTTGCTGAAACTGTGCTTTCAGCGCGGCAAAAACTGTGGTTTGACAGACCGCGCAAACCCTTGCGCGCAATGCATCAGCCTATCACCGCCATGGCACTGCGCCGATGAAAACGTACAAAAAATCAGAACGCAAAGAAGCCGGCTGACATGCATCAACCGGCTTCCTCGCCAAGCTGCGGCGCTGCTGTTCCAGGCAATCATTCAGTCCGCCGATGCTGCTGCAGATGCGAGTACCGACTCCGCAGCAACCAGGTCACGGCATTCTTGCTACTTTTGCTTACCAATAGCTCGGTCTGGCTTCGGCGCTCATACCATGCAAGCTGCCAGCAACTCCACCTGGCTGCCTATCCGGCTGTCGAATTGCTACCATGAGTCTGGCTGCTCTGGGTCAAACCGGCCAGGCCACTTGCGAGGCTGCACACGCCCTGTGTCAAAGTCTTGGCTGCCGGCTGCGGGTCGGAGACGCGACCACTGACGATGCCTCATCTGGCAAACCCGTTGCCAACAAAATAGAGGACTGCAAGAGATTCTGTCTGGCGGCCAAGGAGCAGCGTCGAAAGTTCTCCAGCAGAAGCTGTTCGCTGGCATCCCCCGCGGGCAGACCTGACTGGCGCTGGCCGGTCAACACAAACAGCACATCAACACCTGCAGCGGCAACCGCAGCAAGGTACTCGCTATCCGGCTTTCGTTCGTCTTTTTCATAGAGCAGTTGCGCCTGCTTGCGCACACCGCCGAGTTGGCCAAACCCTTCCTGATTCAAGCCAAGGCGTTCTCGTTCCTCACGCAAACGCGAACCAATACCCATATGCGTAACTTAATATTGACAAATATACGCATTTGCGTACTATTGTCATACCCAAGCCAAGCTGGTGCCGCCTCACGACGCTGCACCAGCGGCAAACAGCAGCAGCCCTTTGCACAGAGCTGCTGCACCTATTCACACCAATCGATGGATTTTGACATGAAGCAGCTACATCCCTGCGCCCGGGCGCACGCCTGACTTGAGAGTCAAGGCATTCGATCGCCTTGTGCGCATGCAGCAAACCAGATCGCTGCGTTGCCCGATCGACAGTCGGCGTCATGGCGGCAACAGGTCATGTCAGCCTCTACAACAGTCACTCTAGGAATGTCTGTTGTAGAGCCTGACATTCTCTGCCTTTGCCTGGCTCCGGCATGTTTCAGGCTTGACGCTGTCAAAGCATCAGCGACCGCGGCGAACCGACCAGTGCAGCTGAAACATGCGCTATTCAACACCTACGCCAGGGCCTGGCAAGCAGGCCCTGCCTGGAGCTTTGAGTCATGTGCCAAGACATTTTCGATCAGCGCGCAGAAGGCGAGGCGGTTGCAGCTTCATTGCTGCCGGCAACCGTGCCGCAGGCCCAGATGGCCTGCCACGAAGCGCAGTTGATTGGCTATGCGCTGAGCCACCATGTGCCGGACATGCGGCGAGGCTTCGAGATCCTTACCCGCTACGGCCGCTGGCATGTGGATGCAAAGCCAGCCTCACAAATGGCCGAGCTGATGCGCCAGCATCTGATGCAGCAGCTGGAAACGATCTAGGCTTAGGCCTCCAACAGAACGCGCAAGCGGCTTACCCTCGTTCTGCACCCGGTCCCTGTGAAAGCCAGAATGAAAAAAGGCTCTGCAGAATGCAGAGCCTTTTGATTGCACTAGCAGTGCCAGGGAATCAACCCAGCCACTTACGTGCGTTGCGCCAGACGCGCATCCAGGGGCTGAATTCGGACTTGTCGCCCGAAGTCCAGCTCATCTGTACATTGCGGAACACGCGCTCGGGGTGAGGCATCATCGCGGTGAAACGGCCATCGGCCGTCGTCACAGCCGTCAAGCCGCCAGCCGAGCCGTTGGGGTTGAAAGGATACTGCTCGGTAGGCTGGCCGTGGTTGTCCACATAGCGCATGGACTTGACCACCTGCTGCGCGTTGCCGCGGAACTGGAAGTTGGCAAAGCCCTCGCCATGTGCCACGGCGATGGGCAGGCGGGAGCCGGCCATGCCTTGCAGGAACAGGCTGGGCGACTCCAGCACTTCAACCATGGACAGACGCGCTTCGAAGCGGTTGCTCTGGTTCTGCGTAAAGCGTGGCCAGTCCTGCGCACCGGGGATGATATCGGCCAGCTCGGCAAACATCTGGCAGCCGTTGCACACGCCCAGACCGAAGGTGTCGTTGCGACCGAAGAAGGCCTGGAACTGCTCGGACAGACGGTCGTTGAAGGTGATGGAACGCGCCCAGCCAATGCCCGCACCCAGGGTGTCGCCGTAGCTGAAACCGCCACAGGCCACCACACCGGCGAAGTCCTTGAGCTGCGCGCGGCCGGACTGCAGGTCGCTCATGTGCACGTCCACCGCATCAAAGCCGGCTTCGGTGAAGGCGTAGGCCATTTCCACATGGGAGTTCACGCCCTGCTCGCGCAGCACCGCCACGCGAGGCTTGGCAGCCACGTTGATGAAGGGCGCTGCCACGTTCTCCTTGGGGTCGAACGTCAGATGCACATGCATGCCGGGGTCGGTGGGTTCGCCCGCGGCAGCATGCTCGCTGTCGGCGCACACGGGGTTGTCGCGTTGCTGGGTGATCTTCCAGCTCACGGCATCCCAGACCTGGTGCAGGTCGGACAGGGTTGCGCCGAACACCTTGTTCGCATCGCGCCAGACTTGCAGCTCGCCCTTGCCTGCATCCACAGGGGAGGAAGCAGGACGGGTCTTGCCGACGACATGGCTGCACTGGATCAGGCCATGTTCGCGCAGCACCTGCAGCACTTCGGCACGGTCCTCGGTCCTGATCTGCAGCACGGCGCCCAGCTCTTCGTTGAACAGCGCGCGCAGGGTCAGGTCTTCGCGACGACCGGAGACCTGCTTGCCCCAGTTCTTGCCTTCGCCGCTGTCCATGCGGCTGTCGGAGATGCCATCGCCCTCGGTGATCAGCATGTCCACATTCAAGGCCACGCCCACATGGCCGGCAAAGGCCATTTCGGCGGCCGTGGCCAGCAGGCCGCCGTCGCCCCTGTCGTGGTAGGCCAGGATCAGTCCCTTGGCGCGCAGTGCATTCACTGCATCCACCATGGCGATCAGATCCTTGGGCTCGTCCAGATCCGGCACTTCGTTGCCCGACTGGTTGAGCACCTGACCGATGATGGAGCCGCCCATGCGCATCTTGCCGCGACCCAGGTCGATCAGCACCAGGGTGCTGTCTTCCACCTCGGCGTCGAGCTGGGGCGTGAGCGTGGTGCGCACATCGTCGATGGCGGCAAAGCCGGTGATGATCAGGCTCACGGGCGAGGTGACCTTCTTGGTCTGGCCGTTCTCGCTCCACTGGGTGCGCATGGACAGGGAGTCCTTGCCCACGGGAATCGAGATGTTCAGCGCAGGGCACAGCTCCATGCCCACGGCCTTGACGGTGGCATACAGCGCAGCGTCTTCGCCGGCTTCACCACAGGCGGCCATCCAGTTGGCCGACATCTTCACCTTGGACAGCTCGATGGGCGCGGCCAGCATATTGGTGATGGCTTCGGCCACGGCCATGCGACCCGAGGCGGGGGCGTCGATGGCGGCCAGCGGCGTGCGCTCGCCCATGGCCATGGCTTCACCCTTGAAGCCCTTGTAATCGGCCAGGGTCACGGCCACGTCGGCCACCGGCACCTGCCAGGGACCGACCATCTGGTCGCGATGGGTCAGGCCACCGACGGCGCGGTCGCCAATGGTAATCAGGAAGCGCTTGGAAGCCACCGTGGGGTGGGCCAGCACTTCGATCACGGCCTTTTCCAGCGGCACGCCGGTCAGGTCCATGGCGGGCAGCTCGCGCTCCACGCTGGTCACATCCTTGTGCACCTTGGGCGGCTTGCCCAGCAGCACGTTCATGGGCATGTCCACAGGGAACTTCTGGTCACCGGACTCGACCGCCGTGTCCTCCAGCACCAGCTGGCGCTCTTCGGTGGCCGTGCCGATGACGGCAAACGGGCAGCGCTCACGCTCGCAGAAGGCCGTGAACTGCTCCAGCGATTCGGGAGCGATGGCCAGTACGTAGCGCTCCTGCGATTCGTTGGACCAGATTTCCTTGGGCGACAGGCCGGACTCTTCGAGCTTCACGGCTCGCAGGTCAAAGCGAGCACCGCGCCCGGCATCGTTGGTCAGCTCGGGGAAGGCATTGGAGATACCACCGGCACCCACGTCGTGGATGGCCAGGATGGGGTTCTCGGCGCCCTGCTGCCAGCAATGGTTGATGACTTCCTGTGCACGGCGCTCGATCTCGGGATTGCCGCGCTGCACCGAGTCAAAGTCCAGTTCCGCGGCATTGGTGCCCGAAGCCATGGAGCTTGCCGCACCGCCGCCCATGCCGATGCGCATGCCGGGACCGCCCAGCTGGATCAGCAGCGTGCCCGCCGGGAACTCGATCTTCTTGGTCAGCTCGGAATCGATCACGCCCAGGCCGCCGGCGATCATGATGGGCTTGTGGTAGCCACGGGTGATGTCGCCGACCTGCTGCTCGTACTCGCGGAAATAGCCGGTCAGATTGGGACGGCCGAACTCGTTGTTGAACGCCGCGCCGCCCAGAGGGCCTTCGATCATGATCTGCAGCGGGCTGGCGATGTGCTCGGGCTTGCCCACTTCGCTGCCCCAGAGCTTGGAGACGGTGAAGCCGGTCAGGCCGGCCTTGGGCTTGGAGCCTCGGCCGGTTGCGCCTTCGTCACGGATTTCACCGCCGTTGCCGGTCGAGGCACCGGGGAAGGGCGAAATCGCCGTGGGGTGGTTATGTGTTTCCACCTTCATCAACACATGGTTGGTAGCCGCCTGCTTCTGATAGCTGGGCGCGCTGATTGCGTCTGCCTTGGCATCGAACCTGGCGACAAATCGCTCGACCTCATGGCCTTCCATGATGGAAGCGTTGTCGGCATAAGCCACCACGGTGTGCTGGGGGGAGCAGGCTTCGGTGTTGCGGATCATGCCGAACAGCGACTTTTCCTGCTCCACGCCGTCGATGGTGAACTTGGCGTTGAAGATCTTGTGGCGGCAATGCTCGGAGTTGGCCTGCGCGAACATCATCAGCTCCACGTCCGTGGGATTGCGCTTGAGGTCGTTGAAAGCGTTGACCAGATACTCGATCTCGTCTTCGGCCAGGGCCAGGCCCCATTGCTTGTTCGCGGTTTCCAGCGCAGCGCGGCCACCGCCCAGCACATCCACAAACTCCATGGGCTGTGCAGCCAGGGTGGTGAACAGCTGCTCGGCCTCAGCGCGTGTCGCAAACACGGACTCGGTCATACGGTCGTGCAGCAAAGCGGCAACCTGAGCAGTTTGCTCTGTCGACAGCTCGGGCTTGCCGCCCAGCAGGCCGGACTTCATGTCCACGCGATACTCGGTCATGCGCTCCACACGGAACACATTCAGGCCGCAGTTGCGGGCGATATCGGTCGCCTTGGAAGCCCAGGGAGAGATGGTGCCCAGACGGGGGGTGACGATGAAGGCCAGGCCTTCAGCGCTGCCCGTATAGGGGTCTCCATAAGTCAAGAGCGCCGACAGGCGCTCTTGCAATGCGGGCGCAACTGCGCCCTCGGTGGCAACCAGGTGCACAAAGCGTGCAGATACGCCGGTGATCTTGGGGTGGATGGCGACCAGATCGGTCAGAAGCTGTTGGGCGCGGAACGAGCTCAGGGCGTTTCCACCCTCAAACTGTGTCAGATGCAATGTCACGTGGCGGCCTGTTTATGTGAAGGCTGTTGAAAAGCGTCCTGGCCAATCCCCTGCCTGAGAGGACCGGGCCAAAGCGCTGAATTCGGTGAGCCTCGGATTTTACCGTGCCTCGGGGTTAGTCCGAATGCTCACACCCACAAGCCCTGCATGTTCAAGCGCGCAATGGGATAATTGCGCCCATGAGCATCACACTGAAGACCCCCGAAGACATCGAGCGCATGCGCGTTGCAGGCCGCTTTGCTTCGGATGTGCTGGACTACATCACCCCCCACATCAAACCCGGCATCACCACCCAGCAGATCGACGATCTGTGTGCCAAGCGCATGGCCGAGCAAGGCACCAAGACGGCCTGCCTGGGCTATCAGCCTCCAGGCATGACGCCCTACCCGGCCTATGTCTGCACCTCGGTCAACCATGTGGTGTGCCACGGCATCCCCAACGACAAGCCTTTGAAGAAGGGCGATATCGTCAATGTCGACGTGACCATCATCACCGAAGACGGCTGGTTCGGCGACAACAGCCGCATGTTCATCATTGGCGAAGGCACGATTGCCGCCAAGCGCCTGTCCAGGCTCACGTTTGAAGCCATGTGGAAGGGCATCGCCCAGGTCAGGCCCGGTGCCACGCTGGGCGATATCGGCCACGCCATCCAGACCTATGCGGAGAGCAACAATCTGTCCGTGGTGCGTGAATACTGCGGCCACGGCATCGGCAAGGTGTTCCACGACGAGCCCCAGGTGCTGCACTACGGCCGCCCTGGCGAAGGCGTGGTGCTGGAAGAAGGCATGGTCTTCACCATCGAGCCCATGCTGAATCTGGGCAAGCGCGACATCAAGGCCATGCCCGACGGCTGGACCGTGGTCACCAAGGACCGCAGCCTGACCGCCCAGTGGGAGCTGATGCTGGCCGTCACCAAGACCGGCTATGACGTGCTGACCTGGTCCGATGGCTCGCCCACTCCGCCCGACTTCATCACGGCCATCCGCACCTGAACGCGCTGCTGCCGCTGATCTGCATGCCGCATCCGGCCAAAGCCGGATGCGGCATATTTTTTGCTTGTAGAGCTTATGCTGCAAGCGCCAGGCGCTCATCTTTTTGCCATCACAGGCCTCAAGCCCAAGTCAGTTGGGTTAAGGTGACGCTCAAGCACTTGCCCTGTTGAAACGCTTTTTTCTACTGCGCATGACCTCCTCTGCCCACTCCTACGCCAACCCTGCCGACGCCTCCGACCTCTCCTCGCTACAGAGCCTGCGCGAGCAATACCGCGAGGCCAAGGCCCGGCAGATGGAGTTGCTGCGCAACCCCACACTGGGCAGACGCAGCGTGCGCGGAGTGCTGCACCATTTCAGTGAACTCGCCGATGGTCTGCTGCGCACCCTCTGGCAACGCGCGCAGATGCCGCAGGGCTCGGCCCTGCTGGCCGTGGGTGGCTATGGACGCGCCCAACTCTTCCCATACTCGGACATCGATGTGTTGGTGCTGCTGCCCCAAAGCAGTGCACAGCCAGCTGTGGAATTTGCGAGCAGCATCGAGCAGTTCATCAGCAGTTGCTGGGATGTCGGCCTAGAAATCGGCTCCAGCGTTCGCAGCATCGCCGAATGTCTGCAGGAGGCCGCGCAGGACCTGACGGTGCAGACCGCCATGCTGGAGTCACGTCGCATCACCGGCAGCAAGACCTTGTTTGCCGACTTCGAGCTGCAGTTCCGCGCGCAACTTGATCCCAAGGCTTTTGTCGAAGGCAAGCTACTGGAGATGCGCCAGCGCCACGCCAAATACGACTTCACGCCCTATTCGCTTGAGCCCAACTGCAAGGAATCGCCCGGCGGGCTGCGCGATCTGCACACCATGCTCTGGCTGGCCAAGGCCGCAGGCTTCGGCAACAGCTGGCATGAGCTGGCTGAGCAAGACCTGATCACCCATTTCGAGGTCCAGCAGCTCGAATCCAACGAGTCCCTGCTCAGCCTGATCCGTGCACGCCTGCATGCTGCTGCCGGCCGCCATGAGGACAGGCTGGTCTTTGACCTGCAGACCGCCGTGGCCGAAGCCTTTGGCTACCGCTCCACCACGCCGGAGGGCCGCAAGCTGGCCATGCGCGCTGGCGAGACCCTGATGCGCCACTATTACTGGGCCGCCAAGGCGGTGACCCAGCTGTGCCAGATCGTGCGCATGAGCATCGAGGAGCGCCTGAACCCCGGCTCGCACGAACTGATTCAGCTCAATGATCGCTTTTGCGAGAAGGCCGGCACCATCGAGGTAGTCAGCGACGATCTGTACGAGCGCGACCCGCATGCCATTCTCGAAACCTTTCTCATGTATGAGCAGCATGAGGGATTGACGGGACTGTCGACACGCACCCTGCGTGCGCTGTATGCCAGCCGAGATGTGATGGACAGTGCTTTCCGTCGCGATCCGGTCAATCGCGCCACCTTCATGAAAATCCTGCAGCAGCCGCGCGGCATCACCCATGCCATCCGGTTGATGAATCAGACCTCGGTACTGGGCCGCTATCTCTGGCCCTTCCGCCGCATCGTGGGACAGATGCAGCATGATCTGTTCCACGTCTACACCGTGGACCAGCACATTCTGATGGTGCTGCGCAATGTGCGCCGCTTCTTCATGGCCGAGCATGTCCATGAGTATCCGTTCTGCTCCCAGCTCGCCGCAGGCTGGGACAAGCCCTGGATCCTGTATCTGGCGGCCCTCTTCCACGATATCGGCAAAGGCCGAGGTGGCGATCACTCCGTGATCGGCGCCGTCGAAGTCAAGCGTTTTTGCCGCGCCCACCAGATCGACAAGGCCGATGCGGAGCTGGTCGAGTTTCTGGTACGCGAACACCTGACCATGAGCCAGGTGGCCCAGAAGCAGGACTTGTCCGACCCCGATGTGATTCGCGCCTTTGCCGAACGCGTCGGCAACGAGCGCAAGCTCACTGCCTTGTACCTGCTGACGGTGGCCGACATTCGCGGCACCAGCCCCAAGGTCTGGAGTGCCTGGAAAGGCAAGCTGCTGGAAGACACCTACCGCCTGACCCTGCGCGTGCTGGGTGGTCGCGCCCCGGATGCCGCCGCCGAAATCGAAGCCCGCAAGCGTGAGGCGCTGGTGCAACTGGCCCTGTCTGCCCAGCCCTTCGAGTCCCACAAGAAACTCTGGGAGACACTGGATGTGAGCTACTTCATGCGCCATGAAGCGGCCGACATCGCCTGGCATACCCGCCATCTCTCACGCCATGTGGGTCAGGGCAAGCCCGTGGTGCGCGCCCGGCGGTCGCTGGCCGGCGAAGGCCTGCAAGTGCTGGTCTACGCACCCGACCAGCCCGATCTGTTTGCCCGCATCTGCAGCTACTTCGACCGGGCCGGATTTTCCATTCTCGATGCGCGCGTGCACACGGCCAACAACGGTTACGCACTGGACACCTTCCAGGTCGTCGCCCCCACCATGCAGGAGCAGTACCGCGAACTCATGCACATGGTGGAAAGCGATCTGACCCAGACCCTGCTGCAGGGCGGTCCTCTGCCCACGCCATCGCAAAGACGGCTGTCGCGCCGCGTCAAAAGCTTTCCATTCGCTCCGCGGGTCATCCTGCGCCCCGATGAAAAAGCCCAGCACTGGCTGCTGTCCATCTCCGCGTCAGACCGCGCCGGCCTGCTCTACATCATTGCCCGCATCCTGGCCCAGCACCATATCAGCGTGCATCTGGCAAAGATCAGCACCCTGGGCGAGCGCGTGGAAGACACCTTCCTCATCGAAGGCCCAGAGCTGCAGGACAACAACAGCCAGTTGCGCATGGAGACCGAGCTGCTCAAGGCCCTGGCCCAGCCCGGTTGAACCTGCCCCGGTAATTCGGGCTTTAGTTTGATGATTCGCTGCCGATAAGCACTCACCACTACTACGGAAAGCCCATGCAGCTCGCCTCCAATGAAGTTGCGGCATCGCCGCCCACCACACGCAGTGGCCTGTTTCATATGCCGTTGTTTCGGCCCGGCACCGAGGTCACTCAGAATGGCCGACGCGAAATCGTCAGCCATGTCATCTTGCGCAGACGCGAACTGATGGTCTACCTCCGAGGTCACGACGACCCGGTCAAGCCCGATCGCCTGAGTCTTGCCCCCACGGTGTTCACCACCGAACGCCGGCCCGAGCCGCTGACCTGGTTTCTTTGATCCCTCAAAACAAGAAAGCCGCTGAGCTCATGGCATCAGCGGCTTTTTCTATGGAACCCGGCTGTCAGCCCAGTTTGATCTGGGCATTGCCCATGACCTGACCCAGTTGCACCGGCGCCGCCGGCTGCCACTGCGGATTGAACTGCAGGCCTGCAGCTTGAGGAAACAGCATGACCACTGTGGAGCCGAGCTGAAAGCGGCCCATCTCCTCGCCTCTAGCCAGCGTCACCGCTTCGGCACCTTCGTAATTCCAGGTCTTGATATGGCCTGGGCGCGGCGGGTTGACCAGGCCGTGCCACACCGTTGCCATGCTGCCCACGATCGTCGCACCCACCAGCACCAGCACGAATGGCCCATGGTCGGTATCGAACACGCAGACCACGCGCTCGTTGCGCGCGAACAAGCCGGGTACGCCACGTGCGGTAACCGGGTTCACCGAGAACAGATCCCCTGGCACATAGGTCATGCTGCGCAACTTGCCGGCACAGGGCATATGAATGCGGTGATAGTCGCGCGGGCTCAGATAGATCGTGGCAAAGCTGCCGTTATCGAACTGACGGGCCAGAGCCGCATCCCCTCCCACCAGGGCAGTCGCACTGTATTGATGCCCCTTGGCTTGAAAGATCTGCTCGCCTTCGATCCTGCCGAACTGACTGATCGCACCATCTACTGGGCAAATCCAGTCCGCCTGCGCCAGAGGACGAACACCGTCCTTGAGCGCACGTGTGAAAAAGGCATTGAAGGTCTTGTAGGCAGCAGGGTCGGGATTGGATGCCTCGGCCATGTTCACCTTGTAGCGCTGGATAAAGCGACGAATGACTGCTGTCGTCAATCCGCCGGCCTCGGCTTGCGCCAGTTTTCCCATCAGCGCGGTCAGCGCCTGCTTGGGCAAGAAATATTGGGAAAGTACGGCGAGTCGATCAGACACAATGGAATTTTGCTATCAAAGTTATAGAGCTGTCGAACAGGATTCTAGCCAAGACCACGGCAGCGGCGGCTGTCTTTGAGGGCTACAGGCGTTTTACCCCATCCAGGCCACCGCCCAGACACGACATCTCAATGATGCAAGCGTCATGACAAAGAGCCATGCACCCGTCTCATCGCTGCGACGCTTTACCCCTTTATGAGGGCATAAGCGAAGGCGAGACGCTACAATTCCAATGTTTAGCTGAATGCTGTTTCACAGCATGGCTTGATTGGATATCGGCCTTTTGTTCGGTCTGCGCAAACAGCGCAGCGCCCTTGCCACACTGAGGCCTGAGCAGTTGTACTGCTCAGGCCTTTTCCGTGGTGATGACGAGCAAGCGCCGCAACTGACCTTTTCTGAGAGATTGAACAAATGGCCAAGGAAGAACTGATTGAAATGCAAGGTTCCGTGACGGAAGTCCTGCCTGACTCGCGTTTTCGCGTCACGCTGGACAACGGTCACCAACTGATTGCCTACACCGGCGGCAAGATGCGCAAGCACCACATCCGCATTCTGGCTGGCGACAAGGTGTCGCTGGAAATGTCGCCCTACGATCTGACCAAGGGCCGTATTACCTTCCGCCACCTGGCCAACCGTGGCCCTGCCCCCACGACACCTCGTTCAAAATAAATAGCGCCTCATCATCAAAAATTCGCCACTTTCAAAAGATGTGCAATTTTTTGTAGTTAGAATAGAGGCTTCGGAGCGTAGCGCAGCCTGGTAGCGCATCTGCTTTGGGAGCAGAGGGTCGCGAGTTCGAATCCCGCCGCTCCGACCAAATGACAAGGGGTTAGATCGAAAGATCTAACCCCTTTTGTCTGTCTACGCTTCGCGACCTTTCCGGCTATACGCGCCATCATATTTATTGGCGGCCCGGCAGGCTAAGAACCGCCTTAACCCCCTTTCCCTTTGAGGCCGGCACGGAACATCGATACTTTGCGCCCTCATGGCAAGAAGGCTGCCCCCTGATTCCAGCTTGCACGCCTTCGTCCAAAAGTAACACATGCAAGAGCTCTCCGTGAGCGATGAAGCAGCCCGCATCATCCGCGCGACATGCCACCCGGGGCGTGGCCTTGGCTGGCCCAAGGAAATAAGAAAAGCCGACGAGGCAGAACCAGGGCCGCAGCAACCAGCTTTCGGCAGGCAGAAGGCAAAAGAAAAAGCCCCGGCTGCTACGGCCAGGGCTTTGGAATTGGCGCCAGGGGTTAAGCCATCTTTCAGTGCTACAACCTGAACCTAGCGATGCGTATCTTGCTCTCGAAATATGACAGGCAGATGGCAAAAAGCCCTGACCGTTTCCGGCCAGGGCTTTATTGGTTGCGAGGGCCGGATTTGAACCAACGACCTTCGGGTTATGAGCCCGACGAGCTACCAGACTGCTCCACCTCGCGATATTCCGCGTCGGGGGCCGACCACCATTCCTAGGCGCCTGCATGATTTCCCCGACGTTTGCATTGTAGCACACATGTATAAATTCACAGCATGAATAGATATTCAGTAATGAATCCTTCAGTAAGCCACACAAAAGTCAGCTGACAAGCCTGGCGGGCTTGCTCGTTAGAGCTCTTGCAGCTTACTTTTTGGCCGTCTCTTGAATCGCTTCTTTCAGATCACCCATCTTCTTCTGAGCGGTGCCTTCAACCTGCTTTGCGATCCCCTTGGCTTCTTGCTCAGGACTGTCTATGTGTTCACCAAGCCTCTCCTGAATCCTACCTGCCACATCCTTCAACGTGCCCTTGACTTGATCAGCATTCATGATGTCCTCCTCATGAACAAAGCCACGAAATGCGGCTTGGGTCAAAGTTAAGCGCTAGTGAGGCCTGCGGCCGTGGGACCTGCCAGGGCATCCATGTGATGCAAACCCTTGCGCGCTATCAATTGCTCACAACGGCAAACGCAAAACGAAGGTGCCAGTTGATCATGCCTGGAACGATGGTCACACCACTGGCAGCCAGGGCATACGCCTCAGTGTTGCGATGAATGGCCGCTATTGGGGCGTTCCTTATCAAGAATAGAAGGCAATGGCTCACCTTCCTGCCACAGAGGCCGGTACCGTTCCTCGGCACTGACACATCGCTGTCTCTTCCAACGCCCCTGAACCCAGCGTCCGCATCTGTCCGGCAACTCTTGGTGCCATTCAGTTTCATGCCTCTAGGCATGGATCCTCTCTTTCTATAGTCCTGAGAATCACACGGTTATTTGCAAACGATTCTCAATTGCGTTTATGATTCCTTCCATGGTGCAGCGAGTCGTTGTACCACCTCTTCATCGTGGGGCGCTGACAAGCAGGGGCTTGCAGCGTTTTAGCTAGCCAGCGGCCCTCTCCTATTAGCCAAGCCTTTTTTCCACGATCAAGCCAGTCAAGTCGCCAGCCACCACAGCAGCACGGCCAAATACCGTTGAGCAGTCACAAGCCTGTCTCCCGTCTGGAGCACCGGCGCAGAGCTTCTCGACTGCACCATCACGCGCCACACAGGGCTGGCAGAGTCCTGCACCAGATTGACGGCAAGCATCCGGCAAAACCCGGCTATCGCCGCGACTGATCCCCGCCGCCCGGCGTTGAGGCAACGAGCCCGAAGAGGATGAAAAACCATGGCTGAACCACTTGGCGCCATCGTGCTTGCTGCCGGCCCCTCCGCCGCAGCGATACCCTGAGCCACTGGCCCGGCTTGGGCCGATGCCCCTCCCGTAACTCCACGCCCCTCTGGCAGTGCGATCCGAATCGCTGCACCCTCGGCCGTTTCCTGCCCGCGCAGACACGCCTAACGACCGGACAACAAAACCGCGCAATGCCTGTTTGAGAATTCGGGAGCACCCCTCACAACTTACATTCCTGTCAACGAACTGACACAGTCAAACGTTAAAAAGGGACACATCAGCTTTCATCCACCTTCAAGGAGTAGCCATGACCTACCTGTACGCCGCCTATCCTGAATTCAAAGCGACGAATCAAGAGATCATGACGCCAATGCCTGACCCGCACTCTCCCGAAGAGGTTCTGCGGATACTGTCCCAGACCCCGCCCGAAGGCGAGTACAGCGCCGACGCTTTCTAAACGGTCTTCAGATAAACCAAGCCACCCGAAGGTGGCTTTTTTGTTGGCATTTCAGGTCTAGCGCCGACCGTTCCCACGCCCGCCGTGGTGCTTATGTCCCCCTCCATGACCACTTGGCCGATGACCATGATGCTTGTGACCGTGCGGATGCCCATAGTACCCATCATGGTGACGGTGCCCATAACCATGTCCGTGATGTGCATAGCAGCCAGACAAGAACAGCGCAAATGCCGAGACTCCAAGTAACTTTTTCATAGCAATAAGTCTAGGTTATTCAATCGCTTACGGGTATTCGATGTGTAAGCAAGTGAAGCCCCTGCCATGCCTAGCCAGCCTTGAACTGGTTGTTGTTTCTGCAGCTTCAGTGGCCCGACTTTAGTGAATCACGGCAACTCCTCTTTCCAGGACCAGGGTGGCTGCGATACGAACCCAGAAATGAGGCTCAAGCGTCAGAAGTGCCTTGTCACCAGGGCCGGTGCCGCGCCGCTGGCGCGTCTCGTGTATCAAGCCCTGGAGGCAGAAGGACACAAGGCATGCCCAAGAGCGGCGTTGCCGAATAGTTCAAAAGACAGGCGGAGTAAAGGGCTGATTGCAGATGAAAGCCCCCTCATGACGGCTATTGCAATTCCAGAAATCAAGAAGATGATCGCCTGGAACCGAAACCGACTGCGTCGTGTTCGAACCAGCAGATAAGGACAACGCATTCATCTGTCGGATGGCCAGACGCAAGACAGTTAACTCATCAGATAGAGAGCCCCATAGAGTTTCAACCTCTCCATACGAAAAAGTAAAAGCAAAAGGCGAGAGAGCTGCCAGGACAAATTGCAATCTCCAAAGATTTGGAAAATTAGATTGCCTGTAAACAGGGTTTACTCCTGTTTTCCATATCATCATTACGTGAAAAATAGAACGAAGATTCATTCTATTTTTACGATGCAAAAAGAAACTTGGACATTTTTTCCAAATTCCGGCTCCCGCCATATTCAAACGCTTAGTGTGGCTCTGAGGCTTTTTGTAAGGAATGGCTTCTTTAACACTTCAATCCAAGAGTTATGCACCGAGGCCGGAGTTTCTATCGGCTATTTCTACAACCATTTCACGGATAAAGAAGGCATTGCCAGGGAACTTTATCGACACCTGCTCTCCCGCATGAATGTGCTGCTGGATGAAATTGAAGTGCAGCACGCAAGCAGCCGCGAACGCTGTGAAACAGTACTGCGCATGCTGTTCACCTTGGCTGAAGCCGAGCCTGATGCAATGGGATTTGTGGTCAACGCACGCCATCGCGAGTTCCTGCCAGAGGAGCAAGCGATCTGTTCCGCTTCCGCATTTGTCCGTATGCGCGGCTTTGTGTTCTCAGGCATGAAAGACGGCGAGATTCGCTCAATGGAACCCATGGTTGCCGCCAGTTTGATGTATGGCAGTGCAATCCGCATTATCTGCCTGCGCCTTGACGGGTTGGTGGACACACCACTCGAACAACTCTTTGACTCCTTGTGGGAAGGAGTATGGCGCTCACTTCGGCCCGATTGATTTTGGTTTCACGAACCGACATCCATCAGGTACCGGCCATTTTCTGAGTGAATGTAGAAAGGAGTAGCAGGATGACGCATCACATATTGATCATTGGCGGCGGCATTGGCGGAACCATGACAGCCAACCATCTGGTCACCAAGTTATATCCGGAATTGCTAAGCGGCAAGGTGCGCATCACCATGCTCTCCAATTCTCCTTGGCACTATTACAAGCCAGCCTTTATGTATGTGGCTTTCAGTGCATTCTTCCGGGACGAACTGAGACGTAAACAACGCGGACTGCTGAGGCCTGAAATCGACTTTCAAGTCGAGGAAGTGGAGAGCTTTGATTTTTCGGCTCAATCAGTCCAATGCAAAAGCGGAAAACGCTTTAACTACGACCATCTTGTGATATCCACGGGCTGCGTTCCTTCCCCAGAGCGCATTGCTGGTTTGGCCGAGGGTGGTGACCATTTCTACCAGCATGGGCCCGCCCGCAAATTGGCCGACAAGCTGACTCGTATCGAGAAGGGTCGAATATTCATCACCGTGACCTTCCCCAAGACCCCGAACGTCCCCCACCAGTGCGGCATCGCACCGATCGAGACGACTCTGATGCTCGACGATCTGTTGCGCCGCCGCGGAGTGAGAGACAAGGTGGAGATCATCTATACCTACCCCACGGTATCGCAATTGCTGCGCAACTGCCTGTTCCTTCAGAGGGATACCTGCGAGATCCTCCCCACGGTGTTCGAGCAACGCGGTATACGCTATCAGCGCGGGTTCACGTTGTCGCACGTGGACCCCGACGCAAAGATCGCCCATTCTGAAGAGGGCAAATCAGAAGAATTCGACATTCTCATGGCCACTCCCCCCATTCGCGCAGTACAGGCCGTACGCGATAGCGGCATGTCCCAGGCACAGGATGGCGAAGGTTGGCTCCCCACTGACCACGAGACGATGCAAATGCTAGGCACCTCGAATGTCTACGTGCTCGGCGACACCGTGGATCTTCCTGTCAGCAAGGCCGGTGGCTCTTGCCACAGCCAGTCACCTGTTGTCGTCAACAACATCGCATCGCAAATCCGCTTCGACCGTACTTGCGACGCATACGACGGCCGAGTTGTAGCCATCGCGCAGATGGGACTCGATGACGGAATGCCTCTTTGGTATGACTACAAAGTAGATGTCAAGCCAACGCCTCCCACCAAGATCGGCGGAATGATGCGCAAGGGCTTCAATCGAGGCCTGTACTGGGCGGTAGCACGCGCTCTGGTCTAAGCCAGCTATGGATACACGCAAGGAGATTCGAGATGAATAGCACTACCGATATTCCAATGGCCGAGCACGCATCTGCCATGAAACTCAATGCAGGCCTGCTGAACGACGATGCCGCTCTTCAGGGTTTGGCCGAACTCATGACCAAACTCGAGCCTCTATTGGCAGGGCGCCGCCTGAACCGTGTCGTAGACATGCTTTCCGTGGCTGCCGATGCGGTCGATATGAGCGATGCGTACATGGTCGAAAAGCTGGCCAGAGCTTTCGAAGAAAGCGTATCTGCAGCGTGGTCAGCCGGCAACGCGGCCCGTATGGCCGCAGCCCGCATGGAGCAACTCGAGACAACGCCTACTTTAATTGGCCTTCTTCGCATGGCAGGTGAGCCAGATGTACGCCGTGGGTTGGCGTTCCTGCTATCCATGGCTGGAGCATTGGGCCGGCAACATGCCTATGACCCTATCGACTACACAGCGGACTGAAGGCAAGTCCTTAGCAGTTCTGGTCCAGCCCCTTACGCCGCAGCCGGTCTTTCTTTTCTGGAGAGCCAATCCCATGCAATGCAAAATTCTCACCTCTGGCCAGATCGATGAAGTCCTGAAATTCTCAAGCGCCGCCGACATACAGCTGACAGAAATGCGCTTCGGCTCGCTCGAGAGCCAATCAATCCATGAGGCCTTGCCTCCTGAATAGTTGTGCCGCCTGCGCAACGCCAAGCCTTGCGCCGCCGAACCCCTCGGACAGATCAGCAAGGCGCTGGCAGAGCACGTTGCCCCCATTTGCAGTTGTTGAAGCAGATGAGCCAAACGCCTTTGCAATCAAGCCTCCATGTCCACCGATTGCATTCGCCGAGGTACTGCCACACATTCACAAAGCCACAACGGATAACGGATGACGAGAGAGCGACCATCTGGGCCGCAGGAAAGGATGGCTGACATGGCGCTGCGCTTGCCGTAGTGTGCAGCTGACAAGGAAGCCGCAGCTCTGCTCTGGCAGCACTTGAAGGTGCGCCACGCTAACGGCATGCAGATAGCGCACTGCAAAAGCCCGACCACTGTCACGAGGCCTTCAAGCACCGGGCAGCCTGTTTGGCGAGAGAGTAAAGCTTCAAAGCCGCCTGTGCACCCTGCTCAGCCGGGCTGCAAAACAAAAATGCCTCACAAGAAAACCTGTGAGGCATTTTATAAACTGGGGTGGCTGATGGGACTCGAACCCACGACAACAGGAATCACAATCCTGGACTCTACCAACTGAGCTACAGCCACCGTAGAAGTCTCTATTCTACTTCAGAATTTGAGCTTTCAAATCAAAATTGAGAGCAATAAACACTGAACTAGCAATGATTCAAGGCAAATACCTCTCATCAAGTAAAAACGCTCTGCGCTGCAGAGCGTTTTCAAAATTCTGGGGTGGCTGATGGGACTCGAACCCACGACAACAGGAATCACAATCCTGGACTCTACCAACTGAGCTACAGCCACCGTAGAAGCATCTATTGTAATGCATAAATCAGACCGCAAATAAACTCGCGCCTGATTTAAATGCCTTACTGAGGACGCGGCACCTTGATCTGGACCTTGAAGGTCTTCTTCAACTGCTCATAGTAGGCCATGACTTCAGCCATGGAAGACCACTGCGTGAACTGCGCCTTTTGCTGCTCCAGCACCTGGGCATCTTGCGCAGGCCGCGGGGCAATGCGGTTGACCTTGATCACCGCGTAACCTGCATTGCCAAGGTCGACACCCTCCCATGCAGGCAGGGCATTCGTGGGGGCGCGCAATGCCGCATCCAGCACTTCACGCGGCAGATCCCTGGCTTGATCGCGACCCACCTCGACAGCCGCAGGCAGCTGAGCTGCTTCAGGCTTGGCCTTCCATTCGGCCATCTTGGCCTTGCCTTCCTGCTTGGCCAACTCTGCGGACTGGTGCGCCACATATAGCTGCTTGAGCTTCTCACCCACTTCATCCATAGACTGGGTGTGCGCAGGAGCATAGCTCAGCACACGACCAGCCACCAGATTGCTGGGAGCCAGCTCCACTGCGTCGGTATTGCGCTTGTTTTCCAGAGAGTCTGCGGAGAACAGTGCCTCAAGGAAACGCTTGTTGGCCAGAGGACCTTGCGCACCAGGGGCAGGCTCACGTGTCACGTTCTCGGCCTTGTGAATGCTCAGCTTGAACTTCTCGGCCACAGGCTTGAGGCTTTCGGACTGCTCGTAAACGGCATTGGAGAAAGCTTCGGCCGCCTCTGCAAACTTGCGCTGAGCCTGTTGCTGCTTGAGGTCTGCTTCCAGCTTGGGGCGCATTTCCTCGAACGAGGGCACCTTGGGCTGCTTGATGCCGGTCAGCTCGATGATGTGAAAGCCAAAGTCGGACTCGACCACATCGCTGATGTCGCCCTGCTTCATCTTGAAAACGGCTTCTTCAAATGGCTTGACCATGGCATCGCGGCCAAAGTAACCCAGATCACCACCATTGGCCGCAGAGCCGGGATCCTGCGAGTTGGCCTTGGCTACCTGGGCAAAGCTCTTGGGATCTTTGCGTACTTGAGCCAGCAATTGCTCAGCTTTGGCCTTGGCTTTTTCACGCTCTGCGGCCGGAAGATCCTTGGCCGCATTGATCAGGATATGGCTGGCACGACGCTCTTCGGGACCAGCAAGACGGGCAGCATTTTCCTTGTAATAGGTGCGCAGGTCGTCTTCGCTCAGAACAATGCCTTGCTGTACAGCGGCCAGGTCCAATTGGACATATTCCACCGTTGCGGCCTCGGGCTGTTTGAACTGGTTGGTGTGTGCTTCATAGAAAGCCTTGAGCTCGGCCTCCGTGGGTTGGACCTTGCCTGCAAAGGCACTGGCATCAAACCGGGCAACTTGAATTTCTCGGCGCTGATACAGAGCGTCCATGGCCTGCTGCAACTGCGCAGCAGTCGTGAAGCTGGTAGAAGAGACGGAACCCAGTACCTGATTGAGTGCCAGTTCACGACGCAGATTGGCTTCAAACCCTTCAGGAGTCATGCCCTGCGAACCGACCAGAGCCTTGTAGGCTTCCGCATCCAGCGAGCCATCGGGCTTTTGCAAAGACGCAATCGCGGGGATTTCACGCAAGGTACGCACCAACTGTGCATCGGGCGTTGTCAGGTGCATCTTGGCGGCAGCAGCTGCCAGCACGCGATCACGCACCAGCTTCTCCAGCGTGGCATAGCGCGCCTCTGGCGAGTCAAGCAGCTTGGCATCCATGGTCGGATTCTGCGCACGCAGGCGGTCGCTTTCAGTCCTGTGAGCGTTGTCCCAGTCCTGCTGGGTAATGTCATGCCCATCCACGCGGGCCACAGTCTGGCTGGACTCGGTGAAGTAGTTCTGGTTGACTCCGACAAAAATGAAAGAGGGAATGATCAGCAAGAACAACAAGATCATCACGAACTTGGAATGCTTGCGGATGGATTCGAACATGGTCAATCTTTCTGCGGCAGCAAAAATAAAGGCGAACTTGCGTTCGCCTCATTAACAATGGTGAAAGCCGTGCGACCCGCTTGCGCCACCGACCGGGCCTCTACAGGGCACTGATGCTCTACAGAACTGCCATCCAACCTCCACCAACAGGGTTAGGCTAATCCTGTCCATTCTAACTGCCAGCTTTTCCATTGCCGCTGTCTAGCCAGGGCATCTTGCATAGAAATACCTCGAACAACCGTCACCTCCAGTAGCAATAAACGCCAAAACGCAAAGAAGGCCTAGAGCTCTCTAAGCCTTCTTGCGCTGTAGCGGCGGGTACTGAATGTCTCGAACCGCCTAGCCACTCTGCGCAAAGGTTTATATCTTCATAAATATCCGCAACTTGCAGTAGTCTCCAACTTTCCTGCCCAACCACACTCGAGGATGACGCACACGCATGCAACTGCTGCTGCATGCGCTGTTTGACGCCCGATCCAGGCACCGAAACTGTTCGCAGAACGCTCTAGTCCAATACCGTCCGGCGTCCTCCTTGGCCTCGTCGTCGGCCTCTCAAAGACGATACCCTGAGCACCCGATGTGAAGAGCTGGCTTCGACAACGTGATCGTGCGCAGTCTCTACGGCACGTTCGCCCCGCAGCTACCCTGGGAATGGTTCTTTGACCGCGACATGCGAACCATCCTCAACCTTCACCCCGCAGCAAAAGATATGGGCGACTTTGTGGACGTAAAGAACTACGCCCTGCATGACGCACGCCACGAGGCCAGGCAACTGGCAAAGTCACTCACCCTGCTCCAAAGCCTGATTGCCAAGGGGATCTGTGCAATGGCCGCATACCCGCACCCTAGCCCTCGCGTTTCTGATAGCACCGTCCCTGGAACAAAGCTACTGATCGCGCTTCAGTGGATGCGCCCCCTCTTTGGCTTCTTCTGCCTGATTGGCGTGCCCGTGGTGATCGCCAAGACGCCAGATGCCTGGCCGATGTGAGTGCGATCGACTCGATTGAGATAGCTGCTTGCGCTTTACAGACAAGTGCTACGCAGCGAAATCATGAAAAATCTCGTTGCAGGACTGATCCTGATCGCCACCATCTGCATGGGCTGACCAGCACTCCCGCACAAGCAGATGAGCCAAACTTCCCCATCAAGACGCTGAGCGATGAATTCGCGTGCCCCGGCATGCACATCAAGCGGCTGGATGAAAAGACCGCTCAATGCCTGAAAGTGAAGCAATGACCAGAATCCCCAGTGAAGCAAGGTGCTCGGCTGGCCGGTCCTGTCACCTGACGAGAAGACCAACCGCCGCAAGCCTGGCAAGAAAGAGCTCTACGATCTCACGGGCGAGCCTACGCTGGATCTGCTGCCCATGGTCTTCGCCAGTGGCTGACATGCGCGCCCAAGGAGCTGAGCTCTAGCGCCCGCGTCGCCTGGCAACCAAGGCGGAACCTGTGTCTGTTCACAAAGACTGGAAGGGCTCCAGCATCCGGCCCGGGAAGCTGGATGAGGCAAGGCAGGCCCATGAGCGGCTTTGCCAGATGGCACAGAGAGCAGGCGGCAAGCCACCGGAGCCCTTCACGAAGCCCCATGGCTTCGCACTGCGGTGCGCAGCAAGCCATACATCCTTCAAGAGGCCGCCCAGCAATGCAGGGAGCTGGCAGGCAGGCTCACTATTCAGATTCAGGAGATTAAAACGGTCACTGCATAAGCTTCAAAGATCGCACGGAAGTTACATGCCAGCGATGAATGCAAATCAATAACCTGGAACGATTTTCATTCATGAAAAAAAGTCTTGGCATTGACAATTTTTGACTGATTTACCACTCCAAACAAGAAGCAGGCTGACATAGATGTGGGAGGACGCGCGCTGTAATAAATTGTGACGCCAATAGCGAAACACATGTACGGTGAAAGCAGATCGTCGCTTTGCGCTCAAGGAACAGGCGTTACCGCTCTTCGATCGAGGAGGCTCTGGTCATATGTTCGCGAATAACGACCTCTTGGTTCTGACGCCACCTCTGGCGATCTTTGTTCTGGCAGTCATATTGGTCGCTGCCTGGTTCGCCCAACGATCTCAGCGCTTTCTGCTTTGGCAATCTTGCGCCTATTCACTCACCGCACTGCCTCTGGCAGCTCAAACCTTGATCCCCCTGGAGGAGCTTACTCGCTACGCACTCTTGATTGGCAGTTTCTACCTGCTGAGCGCTTGGTGCCTTGCGAAAAGTTGGGCCGAGAGGTGGCGTGTATCGGCCCAGCCACTTGTAGCGCTACTGATTGCCAGTGTCACGTTAGCTGCACTGTATTACTTTAGCCGGATCAGCCCCAACGTCTGGGCTCGAGTGAGCTCCTTCAGTGTAGGTTCAGGCCTTGTTTTACTGCTACCTATCCTCCAGGTCTATTCAAGGAAGAACTCATTTGACTGGCTCGACAAGTCACTGCTCTGGCTGAGCATCATTTTCACAGCCTACACCCTTACTCGACCCATGATTATTTCGCTGATGGGATACCCAGATCCGCGGTCATTTCCAAGATCGCCGTATTGGCTCTTGACACTGGTGAGCATATTGAACTTCGCGATACTCTTTACCTTGGTCATGACCGCCATTGCCGCAAAGGAAACTGTTGGCAAACTGCAAAAAGAACGTGACCTTGATACTTTGACCCAGATATTGAATCGCAGATCCTTCCATGAATATGCCCTGAAGCTTTTAACCGACATGAGGCTCTATCCCATGGCGGTGCTGGCCTGTGATATAGACCACTTCAAACGAATCAACGATACCTGGGGCCACGAATGTGGCGATAAGGTGCTGCAGCTTGTCTCCGCGACTCTGCAAAACCATGTGCGAGAGCGCGACCTCGTCGCACGATTCGGCGGTGAAGAGTTTGTGATTCTGTTGACTGACATCACACTGCGAGATGCAGAAGAAATTGCTCAACGCATCCGACGAGACCTCCGGTCGAATAAAGACACTCTTCTCTCTGGCACAAAATTGACCATGAGCTTTGGGATTTCATCGATCACCGATCCATCCCAGCTGGACCATGCCTTGAGAGAAGCCGATCAGCTTCTTTATCAGGCAAAAAATGCTGGACGTGATCAAGTGCATGTATCGGGAATGAGTTATCCAGATATCTCTATCGAGAGCACTGATCCCAGCCTCGACCCGTAGCATGAAAACCCTGTAGCGTGAGCTTTCCCAGCCTGCCACTGATCGGGCTTTTGGCGTTCTGGAGCGCAATGCTCAAGAACATGATCATTCAATGCATTGCCATCGACTGGCAGGGTGATCTACAGGCGCAGGAGGATGCACCCCGCAACAGACTTTCTTTGCCGACTTCTGATCCACACAGGAACGCTCGGAGCGTCGACCATCTTCGCAACCGCTTGGTGGTCAAAGCCAGGAAGCCTGCATCACTTCAATATTCGACCGTATTTTCTCAAGCACCTCCTTAAAGCGCTTGCCCTCCTCGGCCAGCTTCTCGTAATCGGACTCTTGCTTGCTCTTTAGGGCCGCGAGATGCAGATCTAACTTAGCGCGCTGCCTCATGGCTTGATCCAGAAGCCTCTCAGCTTCCACTTGATCGGCAGCGTTCGCACTCATTTTCTGTGCACGCTTCATCAACACATCTATATGAACCAAGTCCGCTTCAGACTCGCGGATGTGTCTTTCAGCCATCTGTTCGATCGTTTCCATGGCGACCTCCTAGTTAGGGACCGTCGTGTGAAGAGTCCTGTCAAATTGGTTGACATTCCAATCCTCTCGGAACACACCAATCACCCCTCGCAGTCGCCCCAATCTATAAGGTACCGCTTCTGACCAGCCCACAACAAGTGGGTGCTACCCAACACGATGAGCCCAATGAGCAAAACCGCTGGACTGGAATCTTCAGCACCAGCAATTTCTCACTTTTCAAGCTGAACAGCCAGCCACCAAGCGGGCTTGTTTTCTGGAGCCCATGCTTGCATCTCAATTCGAGCGGGCACTGTCTGCCAAGCTGATGATTGACCTGTTGACCGGCGCCTGTGATGCCAGCACAGGCATTGAGCATGCCAGCGGCCGCTCCATTGACACAGGGGTCAACCACGACCACGACGCAATCGGCACGCACGATGCCAGCACCGCCCCCAAAGACCCGCCACTATCGCGCGGACATTCGGGAGATGTGCCACGCGAAGCTACAGGCGGATAGCCGCAGACCTGCTGAACGTATCCGGCCCAAGGGCGAGCGCGAGGTAACCTTAGACATAGTGCTGCGCATACTCATGCAACGTGAGCGCTATAGCGCCCAGGACTTCCCGCCGAGCTACATCATCGATCGCCCGGCTGCAGACTAGCCTTCCACAAAAACGGCCCGGGAGCGAACGGCCGGCAACAGCGTCAACCCCCTGGCTGATCGTGGCCGAGAACAACAACGAAGCGAGCCCGCACAAACAACCAAATAAGCAGACTTCCCAGCAGTCCTGTCCAGGTTCCAACCTTTAAGGCCGTGGATTTGGATTCGCAGGAGATGGCTCAGGCCTCGGCACTGCGGCTCCAGGATCTGATTGTGGTTGCTCTATTCCCTCCATTGCCGGCGGCCGCGTTTCCAGTTCAGGCTTTGGTGCTTTGTCATCACAGGCGCTCAACGCGCCAGCGGCCACCAGCAACGCGATAGCGGATAGAGATTTCATGATTGACCTCCTGCCATCGCAGCACATGAGCATGCCAAGCTGACCAGTTACGCGAAATGGAGCCAATTTTGCAAGACTCACACCCTGAGACACTCATCGGCATTCGCTCTGATTTCACCTTATCTGTGCCTATCCGATGAGCGAGACAGCAATCCAGAAAGCTCAAGAGACACTTTAAAAGCAGGCATGAGAGCGAGAGCGTAAGAATCCCGAGAAGATGCAACCCCGGCCCGCCTGCGCGAGCTTTTCTCAAGCTGCCATGAGATCTTCTGCCGGGCGCTACGCCAGGCTCAGGCAGGTTGGCAAGCAACGATTTCCGGTTGGTAGAGAGGGCAAAGAAAAAGGGCTTAGATCGCTCTAAGCCCTTGATTTCTTTAGTTTTTAGTGGTGGGTCCTGACGGTCTCGAACCGCCGACCTACTCCGTGTAAAGGAGCCGCTCTACCAACTGAGCTAAGGACCCACTGAAACTGGGTGTCAGTTCAGAGCATCTTTCAATGCTTTGCCCGGACGGAATTTAGGCACCTTGGCCGCCTTGATCTTGATGGAATCACCGGTACGGGGATTACGACCGGTGCGAGCTGCACGCTTGCCAACAGCAAATGTGCCAAAACCAACAAGCGATACTGTACCACCTTTTTTCAGTGTTTTCTTCACTGCGTCGATCGTGGAGTCCAGTGCACGCGCAGCTGCGGCCTTGGAAATATCGGCGTTGTTAGCGATGTGCTCAATCAGTTCGGTTTTATTCACAAGATGCCTCTCGAGAAATAAGTGAATGGAATGTCTCTGCAAACGCAAACCTTGCGTAGCAAGAAACCAGTCGCGATAAAGACGGAAGCCAGCCTATCAGTTTTTGCGTATGGGCAAGCCCATTTTTACCTGAAGCCGCTGACATTTTTGACGCCAACTCGCGCTGCGCATTCCAGCGACAGAACCAGATTCTATGCGGTTTTTGAGCGGGTTCGGCCATCCACAGCGGCTTTTTTCAAGCTTCTTCCGTGTCGGCTTCACCGATTGACAACAATTGACAAAATCTGCAGTCCGATCAAGTCATGCGAGGCAGCGCCGCAAAGTCTTTTTGCCGCTTTGAAAACAGCCCGCCAGATAGCAAAAAGCGCTTGATGAACAAGCGCTTTCAGAGAGGTCCACTTCGGGTTTCAGAGCCTGGCACGAATTTCGGGCAATGCCTTTTGCAGGTAGTAGACCATGGACCAGACGGTCAGCACCGCTGCAATCCAGATCAGCCACTGTCCCCAGACGCCGGTATCGATCACTCCGAACGCCACTCCGTCATAGAGCAGGAAGGGAATGGCCACCATCTGGGCCATGGTCTTGGCCTTGCCGATCATGTGCACGGCCACGCTCTTGCTGGCACCGATCTGGGCCATCCATTCACGCAGTGCCGAGATGGCGATCTCACGTCCGATGATGATCAGCGCCACGAACACATCGGCGCGTTGCAGATGAACCAGTACCAGCAGCGAGGCGCAGACCAAAAATTTGTCGGCAACGGGATCCAGAAAAGCACCGAATGCCGATGTCTGGTTGAGCTTGCGCGCAAGATAACCATCGAACCAGTCGGTGGCGGCAAACACGATGAACATCACGGTAGCGATGAGATTGCGGGTTGCCTGATCCAGCGGCGCGTAAAACACCCCCACGATGAGCGGAATCGCCACGATCCGCGTAAGGGTCAGCACAGTAGGGATGGTGAAGAACATGGGTGTCATTGTGTCACGAGCACGCAGCGCCAGCGCGGATTCGCGCTCGCGCAGCCTGCATCAATGCAGTGCCTTGTAGATTTCTTCGGCCAGCGTTGCGGAAATGCCCTCCACGGTCATCAGATCGTCCACGCTGGCATCGGCCACGCCGCGCACGCCGCCAAAACGCTGCAGCAATCGCGCCCGTTTCTTGGGCCCCACGCCGGCAATATCTTCCAGACTGCTGCTGCCCGTGCGCACCTTGGCGCGGGCCGCACGCATGCCGGTGATGGCAAAGCGGTGTGCCTCGTCGCGGATCTGCGCCACCAGCATCAGGGCCGCCGAGTCATGGCCCAGATAGACCTTGTCGCGTCCGTCGGCAAACACCAGCTCTTCCAGGCCGACCTTGCGGCCCTCGCCTTTTTCCACGCCCACGATGCGCGACAGATCGAGGCCCAGTTCCGTGAAGACCTCGCGCGCCATGCTGACCTGGCCCTTGCCGCCGTCGACCAGCACCAGATCGGGCAGATGCGGCTGCTTGCCGGTCAGCTCGGCGCCACCCGCCTCGCGCTGCGCCTCGGCCACGGGTTTGTAGCGGCGTGTGAGCACCTGGCGCATGGCCGCATAGTCGTCGCCGCCGGTGATGCCTTCGATATTGAAACGGCGGTAGTCGCTGCTCTGCATCTTGTGGTGATGGAACACCACGCAGGAGGCCTTGGTGCTTTCGCCGCTGGTGTGCGAGATGTCAAAGCATTCGATGGTCAGCTCGTCGAGGTTCTCGACCGGCAGGTCCAGCGCCTCGGCCAGGGCGCGCGTGCGCGCCTGTTGCGAACCTTCTTCGGCCAGCAGCCGGGCCAGCTGGATGTCGGCATTTTTCTGCGCCATCTCCAGCCAGATGCGGCGCTGCTCGCGCGGTTGCTGAACCACGGTGATGCGCACGCCGGTCTGCTCGGTCAGCAACTCCACCAGCCGCTTCTCCACGGGATGGCTGACGATGAGCGTGGGCGGCACGGCCACGCCGACATAGTGCTGGGCGATGAAGGCCTCCAGCACCAGCTCCTCCACGGGCCGCGCCTCGGCTGCGGCATCCACCTCTTCCTCGCTGGAGTAGACCGACGCGGCATCGCCCAGATTCGCCGGAAAGTACGGCCTGTCGCCCAGGTGGCGACCGCCGCGCACCATGGCCAGGTTCACGCAGGCGCGGCCGCCCTGCACGCGCACGGCCAGTATGTCCACATCCTTGTCGTCGGTGGTTTCGATCGCCTGCTGATGCAGCACGCGCGACAGCGCAGTGAGCTGGTTGCGCACCTCGGCCGCCTGCTCGAACTCCAGCTTGTCGGAGTGCGCCATCATGCGCGCTTCGAGCTGCTGCAGCAGCTCGCTGGTTTCGCCGCGCAGCATGGCCTCGGCATTGCGCACATCCAGCGCATAGGCCTCGGGCGATATCAGATCCACGCAGGGGCCGGTGCAGCGCTTGATCTGATAGAGCAGACAGGGGCGGCTGCGGTTGGCAAACACCGTGTCCTCGCAGGTGCGCAGCCTAAAGACTTTCTGCAGCAGCTGAATGCTTTCCTTGACCGCCCAGGCACTGGGATAGGGGCCGAAGTAGCGGTGCTTCTTGTCCACGGCGCCGCGGTAGTAGGCAATGCGCGGAAACTCCTGAAACGCAGGTTCGCCCTCCTTGCCGTCACGGTGGGCTACGCCGGTTATCTTGAGATAGGGATAGCTTTTGTCGTCCCTGAACAGGATGTTGTACTTGGGGTACAGCGTCTTGATGAGATTGTTTTCCAGCAGCAGCGCCTCGGCTTCGGAGCGCACCACCGTGGTCTCCAGCCGCGCGATCTTGCTGACCATATGGCCTATGCGCGTGCCGCCATGCTCCTTCTGGAAGTAGCTGGAAACGCGACGCTTGAGGTTGATGGCCTTGCCCACGTAGAGCAGGACACCGGCAGCATCGAAATAGCGATAGACGCCGGGCAATGGCGGCAGCGCGGCCACCTGGGCCAGTAGTTCGGCGGAATGCGTGGAAGACATGGGCGCTATTGTCTGCGCATGTGGACGAATCCGGCAGCAAGCGGCTCAAACGACCGGGCTGCGTGTCGCACCTCAGCAAAAGGAGCTGCCAGCGCTTGATCAGATTGAATTTCAGATAGTTTCCAATCTGAAATCCTTGTTGAACAAGCGCTAACAGCTCCTTTTTTAGAACCAAGAGATTTCAGGCAATCCCTGCGGCCTGCCGCTTACTCGGCTTCGATCCTGGACGACTTCACCACCTGCGCCCAGTTGCCATACTCGGTCTTGACCATGGCCGCCAGTTGCTGCGGGTTCATATAGTCTGCCGTGGCGCCCTGCTCTTCGGCCTTTTTCTTGAAGGCGGGGTCCTCCACTACTTTCTTGATATCGGCAGCCAGCTTGTCGATCACGGGCTGCGGCGTGGCCTTGGGCGCAAACACGGCAAACCAGGAAGTGGCGTTCACGCCCGGGTAGCCGGCTTCCGCCGTGGTGGGCACATTGGGCAGGCTGGGCAAGCGCTGCTTGCCCGTCACGGCCAGCACGCGCAGCTTGCCGCTTTGCACATGCGGCATGAAGGGAGGTGCGGTGCCGAAGGTCAGGTCCACCTGACCGCCCAGCAAGTCCTGCAGCGCCGGGCCCGTGCCCTTGTAGGGCACGTGCACCATCTTCACACCAGCCTGCTGCTCCAGCATGGCACCCGTCACATGCTGCAGCGAGCCGTTGCCCGACGAGGCATAGTTGAGCTTGCCGGGGTTGGCCTTGGTGTAGCTCACCAGCTCGGCCAGCGTCTTCACCGGCAGCTCGGAGCGCACGACGATGATCTGCGGCGCCGACAGCACATTGGCCACAGGGGCAAAGTCGCTTTGCTCCCAGCTCTTGGCCTTGGTCAGGTGGGGCGAGATGACGTGGTAGCCCGAGTACTGCATCAGCAGCGTGTAGCCGTCGGCATCGGCACGCTTGACCAGATTGGCGGCGATGGCGCCGTTGCCGCCGCCCTTGTTGTCCACCACCACCGATTGCCCCATCACCGGCGCCAGCGCCTGCGCGGCCATGCGGCCGGCCAGATCGGTGGTGCCGCCTGCGGCGGCGGGCACGATCATCAACACGGTTTTGCTGGGATAGCTGCCCTGGGCCATGGCTGGGGCACTGGCAAGGCCGGTCGCAGCAGCGGCCGCCGCGAGCAGAAAATGAAGGCGTTGACGTTGAATAGTCATGTTTGTCTCCTGATTGGAATGGGGACTTGCGCAAACAAGGACTGACAGCGGGCATCTGTATTGGCCAGACACCATGCCTGATCCGGATTTGCGCAAGCCGTGGGGCTGTAAACCGCACCAGCTCCTTCCCCCGAAAGAGCCGATGCAGCGGGGCGAAAACCGTCTCAGGCCCTGGCCTGGGCGCGTTCCTTGATCTCGGCAAAATCCGCTGGCGGCTGGTGCAGGTCCCAGCGCGCACCGGCCTTGACGATCTGGCTGGGCGTCTCGTGACCGATCAGTGCCGGCAGGCTGCGAGCGGCCGCCACGATGCGGGCCAGGTCCGTGCCTGTGTCATAGCCCATGAGCTGCAGCGCATGCACGATCTCTTCGGTGCAGGCATTGCCCGAGGCGCCCGGCGCATAGGGACAGCCGCCCAGACCGCCAATCGAGGCGTCGAAGCGATCCGCTCCCGCGTCGATGGAGGCCAGCACATTGGCCAGCGCCATGCCGCGCGTATTGTGGAAATGCAGGGTCAGGCCCAGCTGCGGCCAGCGCGACTTGAAGGCCAGGCCCATGGAATGCACCTGGCCCGGATAGGCCATGCCCGTGGTGTCGCACAGCGTGATGCCCTGCACGCCCAGATCGGCAAAGCGCTGCACCCAGGCCAGCACTTCGGCCTCGGCCACATCGCCCTCCATGGGGCAGCCAAAGCAGCAG
This sequence comes from Comamonas thiooxydans, assembly GCF_002157685.2. NCBI lineage: Bacteria > Pseudomonadati > Pseudomonadota > Betaproteobacteria > Burkholderiales > Comamonadaceae > Comamonas > Comamonas thiooxydans. The sequence goes on along the minus strand of NZ_AP026738.1, from coordinate 1,978,403 downwards.
GAGAGCGACACGTTGACGGGCGTTGCCGCCTGCTGCGCCGTGGCGATCACCTGCCTGAGTGCCTCGAAAGACTGGCTGCGCTGCATGCGCAGATTGCAGAGGTTGTGCGTCTCGCTGACCGACATCACCAGATTGAGCTCGTCGGTATGCGCATCGATCGCACGCTCCGCGCCGCGCACATTGGGCACCAGCGCCGTATAGACCGTGCCCGACCGACGCGTGATCTCGCGCATCACGATCTCGCCATCTCGCAGCGCCGGAATGGCCTTGGGCGAGACAAAGGCCGTGACTTCGATCTTGGACAGGCCCGCCTCGGACAGCGCATTGACCAGCGCGATCTTGTCCTCGGTAGGCACAAAGGCCTGCTCCATCTGCAGACCGTCGCGCGTGCCGACTTCGTTCATGAAAATGCGGCGACCCGCACCGGTCCACACCTTCGTATTCAGGTCGGCAGCCATCATTGGACAATCCCCTTGGCGCGCAACTGCGCGATCTGCTCGGCGCTCAGGCCGATCTCGGCCAGCACGGCATCGGTGTCGTCGCCCACATGGGGGGCGCTGCTGCGCACCGTGCCCGGCGTCAGCGAAAGCTTGGGCACCACGCCGGGCACCTGGAGCTCGAAACCATCGCGGGTGCGCTGGGTCAGGATCATCTCGCGCGCCTGGTAATGCGGATCTTCGGCAATATCCTTGGCCGTGTAGACCTTGCCGGCCGGCACGCGTGCCGCGCCCAGCTCGTCCATCACCGTCTGCACGCTGCGTGCCTGCGTCCAGGCGCCAATCGCGGCATCGATCTCGGCCACGCGCTGGACGCGGCCCGCGTTGTCGGCCAGATCGGGCGCATCGGCCAGATCCTGGCGGCCGATGGCCGTCATGAGTCGCTTGAAGATGGAGTCGCCATTGCCCGCCACCAGCACCCAGCCATCCTGACAGGGGTAGGCATTCGAGGGCGCAATGCCCGGCAGCGCACTGCCGGCGGCCTCGCGCACGGCGCCAAAGGCGCTGTACTCGGGGATCAGACTTTCCATGATGTTGAACACGGCTTCATGCAGGGCCACGTCGATCACCTGGCCGGGACCGCCGTTCACCTTGCGGTGGTACAGGGCCATCATCACACCGATCACGCCGTGCAGGGCCGCCAGCGTATCGCCGATCGACACGCCCACGCGCACCGGCACCCGGCCCGGCTCGGCCGTCAGGTGGCGCAGCCCGCCCATGGCTTCGCCGATCACGCCGAAGCCCGGCAGATCGCGATAAGGGCCGGTCTGGCCGTAGCCAGAGATGCGCAGAATCACCAGACCGGGATTGATGGCGTGCAACTCCTCGGGCGACATGCCCCAGCCTTCCAGCGTGCCGGGTCTAAAGTTCTCGACCAGCACATCGGCCTCGGCAATCAACTTGCGGGCAACTTCCTGGGCTTGCTTCTGGCGCAGATCAAGAGCGACCGAGCGCTTGTTGCGCGACTGCACCTGCCACCAGACGGAGGTGCCTTCCTTGATCAGGCGCCAGTTGCGCAGCGGGTCGCCGGCACCGGGCGCCTCGATCTTGATGACATCGGCACCAAACTCGCCCAGGGTCTTGCCACAGAAGGGGCCGGCAATCAGCTGGCCCATTTCCACCACTTTCACCCCTTCCAGCGCGCGCGGCGTGGCGGTCTGCGTGGCGGGGTCTTGGATATTCATCGTCGTCATCCGTTTGTCTCTTGATGGCCTTCTTGCTGTGCCGCTTTGCGTTGACCAACGCCAGGCAAAGCGGCTTTTCAATCATCTTGCCCTTGAAGAGCAGTCCTGCAAAACGCTGAAATGCGAAGCTGCCATCGCATTTGGGCATAGCCAGGCGGGATAATGCAGTCCTCATGAAACTGGACCCGATCACCCTGCGCCTGTTTGTGGCCGTGATGGAAGAGAACGCCATCGCGCGTGCCGCGGCACGCGAGCACATTGCGCCCTCGGCCGCCAGCCGCCGCCTGGCCGAGCTGGAAGGCCAGTTGCAGCTGGAGCTGTTCACACGCAGCAACCGTGGCAGCCAGCCTACGGCCGCCGCCTACGCCCTGCTGAACATGGCGCGCGGCGTGCTCAACGAGCTGGACGGCATCGCCACGCAGATGAAGGACTACGCCCAGGGCGGCGAGCAAGGCCTGCGCGGTCATGTGCGCGTGATGGCCAATATTTCCAGCATCACCCAGTTTCTGCCGGCCCAGCTGCAGAGCTTTCTGAGCCGGCACCCGTTGGTGGACGTGCGGCTTCAGGAACGCGTGAGCACCGATATCGCGCGCGCCGTGGCCGACAACGAGGCCGATATCGGCCTGCTCAACAACGGCAGCTACGGCAGCAAGATCAGCCTGCGTCCCTATCGCCGGGACCGGCTGGCCGTGGTCATGCCCCGATCCCATCCGCTGGCCGGCGAGCACAGACTGCGCCTGGAACAAGTCCTCGAGCATGATCTGATCGGCATGCATGCCGACAGTGCGCTCAACCATCTGATCACCCGCTCTGCCGCCGACCAGGGCCTGCAGCCGCGCCTGCGCATGAAGGTGACCGGCTATGACGCCCTGTGCCTGATGGTGGCCGCCGGCCTGGGCGTCGGCATTCTTCCCGAAGGCAGCGCCCATATCTACATGGGCGCCCTGCCCTTGCGCTGCATCCGCCTGGACGAAGTCTGGGCCGAGCGCCAGCTCATGCTCTGCGTACGCTCCCAGGACGCACTCTCGCCCGTCGCACAACTGCTGGTCGAGCACCTGTGCCAGAGCGCCCCCACCCATCAAGACTGAAGCCATGCCCGATTTCGCACCTTTACCCGTATCCGCCAGCACGCCACAACATCCGTCGCTGTGCTGGGACATCTTCTGCCAGGTCATAGACAATTTTGGCGACGTGGGAGTGTGCTGGCGCACGGCCGCAGAACTGGCCGCACGCGGCCAGCAGGTACGCCTGTGGATGGACGATGCCAGCGCACTGCAATGGATGGCGCCCCAGCCCTGGCCGCCGGGCCTGAGCGTGCATGCCTGGCCCGCGCAAGCCGCGGATGTGCCTGCATCGGTTGGCGACGTGGTCATCGAGGCCTTCGGCTGCGAGATTCCCGTGGCATTCGTGAGCGCCATTGCAGACAAGGCGTCGAAGAGCAAGCCTGCTGTCTGGATCAACCTCGAATATCTCTCGGCCGAGGACTATGTGGAGCGCTGCCATCGCCTGCCCTCACGCATCATGAGCGGCCCCGCTGCCGGGCTGACACGCTGGTTCTTCTACCCCGGCTTCACGGCAGCCACCGGCTCGCTGGTACGCGAGCAGAACCTGGCCCAGCGCCAGCAGACCTTCATGGCCCAACGTGACTCGTGGCGCCGCGCAGAAGGCATTCAGCATGACGAATGCGCCGTCTCGCTGTTTTGCTACGAGCCTGCCGCCCTGCCCCAGTTGCTTGCCCAGCTCTCGGACAAGCAGGCTCTCAACGCCAGGCTGCTGGTCACCCCCGGACGCGCCACGACTGCCGTGCAGGCGCTGCCCCAAGCGCAGCCGATGCAGCCGGTCTATCTGCCAGCCCGCCCTCAGGCCCGGTTCGACGAAATGCTCTGGGCTTGCGACCTGAATCTGGTGCGTGGCGAGGATTCCCTGGTCCGCGCGCTCTGGGCGGGCCAGCCCATGGTCTGGCAGATCTACCCCCAGCATGACAACGCCCATCACGACAAGCTGAATGCCTTTCTCGACTGGCTCCAGGCCCCGGACAGCCTCAGGCGCTTTCACCACACCTGGAACGGCATGACCGCACCGCAAACATTGCCTTTGCTCGATCGGCAAATGCTGGACGAATGGGCCTACTGCATCAGGGCTGCACGCGCCAGATTGATGGAACAAACCGAACTGATTGCGCAGCTTCAAGCTTTTGTCGCCGAAAAAAGCTAAAATCCACGTTTTGCCTCTCTGAGGGCAGTCGCAGCCGGTATGCCGAGCGATCTTGCTTTCGGGGTCGCGCCCCGCCGCGGTACATGCGGCAGGCCCCGCCGCCGCACCTTTGATGCGTTGCTTTCTCCAGCGACCATTGCGAACAGCTTGCCTGCCGTGTAGAGCGGCTCCAACCTTTCAAACGCAAGCAAGCCATGAAAATCGCTCAAGAAATCCGCGCAGGCAATGTGATCATGTTCGGCAAGGACCCCATGATCGTTCTGAAGACCGAATACGCTCGTGGCGGCCGTGGCGCTGCTACCGTGCGCATGAAGCTCAAGAGCCTGATCGGCAACTTCGGCACGGAAAACGTGTTCAAGGCCGACGACAAGATCGACAACGTGATCCTGGACAAGAAGGATTGCACCTACTCCTACTTCGCCGACCCCATGTACGTGTGGATGGACGAAGAGTTCAACCAGTACGAAGTCGAAGCCGAAAACATGGCTGACGCACTGAACTACCTGGAAGACGGCATGACTGCCGAAGTGGTGTTCTACGACGGCAAGGCCATCTCCGTCGAACTGCCCACCACCATCGTTCGTGAAATCACCTGGACCGAGCCCGCCGTCAAGGGCGATACCTCCGGCAAGGTTCTGAAGCCCGCCAAGATCGCCACCGGCTTCGAAGTGGCAGTGCCCCTGTTCGTGTCTCAAGAAGACAAGATCGAAATCGACACCCGCACCGGCGAATACCGCAAGCGCGTGTAATGTGGCGGCAGCTGCCGCAGCTGCTCCCCGGCAAAAAGGCTTCCCTGTGGAAGCCTTTTTTCATTTCCGCCTCCAACAGCGGGATTACGCCAGCCCCCTTCGTCTGCCGCGACACTCAAAACCGCTTCAGTCTGTGCAAGACTAAGGGCAGTCCATCCACTCCCACTGCCAATGACGCACTCCCTGCCCTGGCTGCAGCCCGAACAAGAATTCCCCCCCATCGATCAGACCTGGGGGGAACGGGACCCCATTCCCGGGTTGCTCGCCGCCGGCAATACGCTGGATGCAGCACGTCTTCGCGCTGCTTACAGCCAAGGTATTTTCCCGTGGTTCAGCGAGGGACAACCTGTTCTCTGGTGGTCTCCCAACCCGCGCATGGCCCTGCATCCCGACGAGTTTCGCCTGCACCGCAGCCTGCGCAAAAAACTGCAGAAATTTCGCAATGATCCGCGCTGTGAAATTCGCATCGACAGCGCTTTTGCCACGGTGATGCAGCATTGCGCCCAGACCCCGCGCGATGGACAGAATGGTACGTGGATTGTGCAAAGCATCGTTGATGCCTATACCGAGCTGCATCAGCAAGGCGCTGCACATAGCGTGGAAACCTGGATTGATGGCCAGCTGGTTGGCGGCCTCTACTGCGTGGCGCTGGGCAGAGCGGTTTTTGGCGAATCCATGTTCGCACTGCAGACCGACGCCTCCAAGATTGCGCTGTCGGCACTGGTGGCCCTGTGCAGGGCTCATCAGGTTCCACAAATCGACTGCCAGCAGGCCACCGCCCATCTATCTTTCATGGGCGCTCGAGAAGTCACAAGAGCGCAGTTCGCCCGGACCGTTCAAGCCCAGGCCCAGCTCCTCGATATGCAGTGGCAATTCAGCCCCATATACTGGGAACAGTTGCTGAGCCATACTGAGGCTTGACGCACCGCATCTGCAGCCGAGTCCGATCATGACGCACCCGAACGACCTCCCGCTACATGCCCTGCAGTTCTATGCCACGGCAGCCTATCCCTGCAGCTATCTGCCGGGCCGGCTGGCACGCTCTCAGGTCGCCACACCCAGTCACCTGATTCAGAACACCACCTATTCGGAACTGGTCACGCTGGGCTTCAGGCGCAGCGGCATGTTCACCTATCGCCCCTATTGCGATGGCTGCAAGGCCTGCGTTCCCCTGCGAATTCTGGCCCAGGAGTTTCGCCCCAGCCGCAGCCAGCGGCGCGCTGCAAAACAGCATGGGCAACTGGTCGCATCCATTCAGCGCCTACACTACTCCGACGAACACTACCAGCTCTACCTACGCTACCAGCAGCACCGCCATAGCGGCGGCGGCATGGACAACGACAGCGTGGACCAGTACACGCAGTTTCTGCTGCAAAGCAGAGTCAACTCACGATTGGTCGAGTTCCGCGAGCCGGGCACAAACGGTCAGCCCGGCACACTCAAAATGCTCTCCATTCTGGACGTACTGGAGGACGGGCTGTCGGCGGTCTACACCTTCTACGATCCGGAAGACCACGCCAGCTACGGCACCTTCAATGTGCTGTGGCAAATTCAGCAAGCGAAAGCCATGAACCTGCCTTATGTCTATCTTGGTTACTGGATCTCCGAGAGCCAGAAGATGCGCTACAAGGCCAGCTTTTTGCCACATGAGATTCGCCAGGGCGAGCTATGGCAACGCATAGACAGGCAAAGCATTGTGCGCTCGCAAATTGAAGAGTGACGCTGCAAAAAACAGCACATGGATATATGAGCGGATGACATGGCTGCACGGCTGCAGCACCGCTAGAATGCCCTCATCCCGCAAAGTATCTCCAACGCATGAAAAAAGACGACCTATCGGCCTCCGCAAAGCCCAGCGTCCAGGTTCTGGAACGCATGTTCACGTTGATCGACGTGCTGGCATCGCGTGAGGAAGCGGTTTCTTTGAAGGAGATCAGCGAACGCACGGGCCTGCATCCATCGACCACGCACCGCATACTCAATGACCTTGCACTGGGCCGCTTTGTGGATCGCCCCGAATCGGGCAGCTACCGCCTGGGCATGCGCTTTCTGGAACTGGGCAACCTGGTCAAGGCCCGGCTGAACGTGCGTGAAGTGGCGCTGACCCCTATGCGTCAGCTTTACAAGCAGATTCAGCAGCCCATCAGCCTGTCCGTGCGTCAGGGTGACGAAATTGTGTATGTGGAACGCGCCTACAGCGAACGCTCCGGCATGCAGGTGGTACGCGCCATCGGTGGCCACGCGCCTCTGCACTTGACCTCCAACGGCAAGCTGTTCCTGGCTGCCGACGATTCCCAGCAGGTGCGCGCCTACGCCATGCGCACCGGCCTGCCAGGCAAGACCCATTTCAGCATCACCCAGCTGGGTGACCTCGAACATGAGCTGGCCAAGGTACGCCAATACGGTATTGCCCGCGACAACGAAGAGCTGGAGCTGGGCGTGCGTTGCATGGCAGCCGGCATTTACGACGACCAGAGCAAGCTGATTGCAGGCCTGTCCATCTCAGCCCCCGCAGACCGCCTTGATGAGAGCTGGGCCCCCAGATTGCAGGCCACGGTGCAGGAAATTTCCGTGGCGCTGGGTTTCAGCGGCACACGCCCGGCGCCGGCTCAAGCAGCGGCCAACCCCTATAGCCGCAGCCAGCACGGCTGAATCTCTTCGCTCCAATGAGAGGGGCGAGCTCATCTCGCAATCTGCAAAAGAGCTGGAAGGCCATTTCAGGTATTGATCCAATAAAAAAGCGCTACCGAGGTAGCGCATTTTTTGTTGACGGGCCTGGCCCTCGCCAGGCTCAACCGCGGATACGGCTGGCAATCGTGTTGCTGGCCGTGGGGCCCTTGCTTTCCATCCAGTGGCGTACACGCTCGGCATCTGCCAGGCGGCTGAACTTGCCCGCCGAGTCCAGGAACACCATGATCAGCTTGCGGCCGGCCACATGGGCTTGCATCACAAGGCAGCGACCGGCTTCGGAGATATAGCCGGTCTTTTGCAGGCCGATATCCCAGTTGTCGCTCTTGACCAGACGGTTGGTGTTGTTGAACTGCAGCGTGCGGCGACCGACGGCCACTTCATAACCGGGCGATGTGGAGTATTCGCGCATCAGCGGATCCGCATGGGCCACTGCCACCAGGCGCGCCAGGTCGCGCGCACTGGACTGGTTGCTGCTGGACAGGCCGGTGGGCTCCACATAGCGCGTGTCCTTCATGCCCAGCTGCAGCGCCTTGGAGTTCATCAGCTGCACAAACTGCGCCAGACCGCCGGGATAAGTGCGTCCCAGGGCATGGGCAGCACGGTTCTCGCTGGACATCAGCGCCAGATGCATCATCTCGGCGCGCGTCAAGGTGGTGCCGACACGCAGACGGGAGCTGCTGTGCTTTTCGGTATCCACATCGTCCTGCGTGATGGTGATCATCTCGTCCATGGGCAGACGGGCCTGGGAGATCAGCAGACCGGTCATGAGCTTGGTCAGCGAGGCAATCGGCAGCACGGCCTGATCGTTCTTGCTCAGCAGCACCTCATGCGTGTCCTGGTCGATCACATAAGCCACGCTGCTTTGCAGATCCAGGGGATCCGAGACGGAGTGAAGACCCGCCATCTGCCCGTAGGACAGGCGTGCAGGCTCGACCGCCGTGGCAGCTGCTGCCGCAGCAACCGCAGCACCGGTAGCTCCTGCCCTGGCCAGACGCTTCTTGCCGCCGGTCTTCTCTTCTCTTTCGGCCTTGGCCGCTAGAGCAGTCTTTCCGCCCTTCTTGCTTGCAAGCTTGGCGTCCGCCTTTTCGGGCTTGCCTTTGGCGACCTTTGCGCCTTTAGGCTGCGCTGCGGCACGAACCTTGCCAGCCGGCTCCTTGGCCGCTTTCTTAGCCGAAGCTGCAGCAGCCACGGGCTTTTTGGAGTCTTTCTTAGGCGCCGCCGCATGCGCTGCCGGGGCAGCCAGAGCGCAGCTCAACAGAGCCAAAGACACCACCTGGGTGAGTTTTGCAAGGCGAAATGGACGCAGCAGCTGCATGCGATACTCCAGACAACAAGGTGTAAGGATTTAATTCAATCAAAAAAGTTGTGCAGTGACAAGCACTTGCACAACCTTCTCGATAATCTGAGTGAAATTATAAATCCAGCAGTCAACCTTGTGCTGCAACAACTTCCTGATTGCTATGCAATTTGTTCAAAGCGCTCAGATAAGCCTTGGCCGATGCGACCACAATGTCGGGGTCAGCACCCACTCCGTTGACGACGCGACCACTGCGTTGCAGGCGCACCGTCACCTCGCCCTGACTCTCGGTTGAACCGCTGATGGCATTGACGGAATACAGCACCATTTCGGCACCGCTCTTGACTTCGGACTCGATGGCCTTGAACGAGGCATCGACTGGACCATTGCCCTCGGAGCTGGCCTTGATTTCCCGGCCTGCATTGCTGAAGACCACGCTGGCATGTGGGCGCTCACCTGTTTCGCTCTGCTGGGCCAGCGAAATAAACTGAAACTGATTGTCCTGGTGCTCCGCGCCTTCGGCATTCACCAGCGCCAGAATGTCCTCGTCAAAGATTTCGCTCTTGCGATCCGCGAGTTCCTTGAAGCGCGTGAAGGCCTGGTTGATGGCAGCTTCACTATCCAGCTCCACCCCCAGCTCCTGCAGACGCTGCTTGAAGGCGTTGCGACCACTGAGCTTGCCCAGCACGATCTTGTTGGCCGCCCAGCCCACATCCTCGGCACGCATGATTTCGTAGGTATCACGCGCCTTGAGCACGCCATCCTGATGAATGCCGGAGGCATGAGCAAAGGCATTGGCCCCCACCACCGCCTTGTTGGGCTGCACCACAAAGCCCGTGGTCTGGCTGACTAGGCGGCTGGCGGCCACGATATGCTGGGTATCGATATTCACATCGAGACCAAAGTAGTCCTTGCGCGTCTTGATAGCCATGACCACTTCTTCAAGTGAGCAGTTACCCGCACGCTCGCCCAGCCCGTTGATGGTGCATTCGATCTGGCGCGCGCCGCCGATCTTCACGCCCGCCAGCGAATTGGCAACCGCCATGCCCAGGTCGTTGTGGCAATGCACGGACCAGACGGCCTTGTCGCTGTTGGGAACGCGCTCGCGCAAGTTGCGAATGAACTCGCCATAGAGCTCGGGAATCGCATAACCCACGGTGTCGGGCACGTTGATGGTGGTTGCACCTTCCTTGATGACGGCCTCGATCACGCGCGCCAGAAAATCGGGTTCGCTGCGATAGCCGTCCTCCGCGCTGAACTCGATGTCTTCGATGAGATTGCGCCCGAAGCGCACCGCCTGCTTGGCCTGCTCCAGCACCTGCTCGGGTGTCATGCGCAGCTTTTTCTCCATGTGCAGCGGACTGGTGGCGATGAAAGTGTGAATGCGAGCACGGTTGGCGTCCTTCAAGGACTCGGCCGCACGCGCAATGTCGCGGTCGTTGGCGCGTGAGAGCGAGCAGACCGTGGAATCCTTGATAGCACGCGCAATGCTCTGGATGGACTCGAAGTCGCCATTGGATGCCGCAGCAAACCCCGCCTCGATCACATCGACCTTGAGGCGCTCCAGCTGGCGTGCAATGCGCAGCTTTTCATCGCGCGTCATGGAGGCGCCAGGCGACTGCTCGCCGTCACGCAAGGTGGTGTCAAAAATAATGAGCTGATCGGACATGGTGGGGACTCTCTATGTAATGGCGCCGGTAGACGCCTGTTTTGACTGGAGGATTGCCGACAAAAAAGCCGGCGCGCTTTTGGCGACACCGGCTTTGAACCTTTTATGCGGCTACCGCCTCTTCGGCGACAGCAGGGACGCGCTGCACTCCCGAGATGATGGCGCGCAACGAGGCAGAAAAGATACTGGCATCGACCCCGACGCCATAGCAGACCTGAGCGTCATCCACGCGCAGCTCCACATAGGCAATCGCCTTGGCATTCGCTCCCTCGCCAATCGCATGCTCGGCATAGTTGAGCACGCGCACATTGCGACCGACGTTAGCCGACAGCGCCTGCACGAAGGCATCAATGGGGCCCGTACCTTCGCCTTCCAAAAAATACTTTTCTCCAGCGATCTCTATGTGGGAACTCATATTGACCACGCCATCTGCCTCGCTCAGGCGATATTGAGGTGCCTTGACAGTGTTGACCCCATATTCGCGCTGGAACAGCTCCCACAGATCAGCAGCCGACAACTCCTTGCCGCTGGCATCCATCTCGCGCTGCACGACCTGGCTGAACTCGATCTGCAGGCGGCGGGGCAGCTGAAGTCCGTATTCGCTCTCGAGCAGATAGGCAATGCCGCCCTTGCCCGACTGGCTGTTCACGCGAATCACTGCCTCATAGCTGCGACCCAGGTCCTTGGGATCGATGGGCAAATAAGGCATATCCCAGATATCGCCTTCCTTGTGGGCGGCGAAAGCCTTCTTGATGGCATCCTGGTGAGAGCCGGAGAAGGAGGTGTAGACCAGGTCACCCACGTAAGGATGACGAGGATGCACGGGCAACTGGTTGCAATGCTCGACCGTTGCACGGATATCGTCGATGTCGGAGAAATCCAGGCCGGGGTTCACGCCCTGGATGTACATATTGAGCGCCACATTCACCACGTCCAGATTGCCGGTGCGCTCGCCATTGCCGAACAGGCAGCCTTCCAGTCGATCTGCGCCGGCCATCAGGGACAGCTCGGCAGCCGCCGTTCCGGTGCCGCGATCGTTATGCGGATGGACCGAGATCACCACGCTGTCACGGCGCTTGATGTTGCGATGCGTCCACTCCACCATGTCGGCAAAGATATTGGGTGTGGAGTGCTCCACGGTGGTGGGCAGATTGATGATGCACTTGTTCTCGGGCGTGGGCTGCCAGACATCGGTGACGGCATCGATCACGCGCTTGGAGAACTCCAGCTCGGTGTCCGAATACATTTCGGGCGAGTACTGGAAGGTCCACTTGGTGTTGGGGTGCTGGGCCGCGATGTCCTTGAACATCTGGGCATTGGTCACCGCCAGCTCCACAATCTCGTCTTCACTCATATTCAGCACCACGCGGCGCATCACGGGAGCCGTGGCGTTGTAGAGATGGACGATGGCGCGGGGCACGCCTTCGAGCGCCTCGAAAGTGCGACGAATCAGGTGCTCACGCGCCTGGGTCAGCACCTGTACGGTCACATCGTCGGGAATGCGGTTTTCCTCGATGAGCTTGCGCATGAAGTCGAACTCGATCTGCGAGGCCGAAGGGAAGCCGACTTCGATTTCCTTGAAACCGATCTTCACCAGTTGTTCGAACATGCGCACCTTGCGCTCGATGTCCATGGGCTCGATCAAAGCCTGGTTGCCGTCACGCAGATCCACGCTGCACCAGACCGGGGGCTTGGTGATGACCGCGTCGGGCCAGGTGCGATCGGTCAGACGCACGGGGGCGAAAGCGCGGTATTTGGTGGAAGGGTTTTGCAACATGGTGAGTCTCTTTAGTCGAAATTAGAGGAAATTGAACCCAGCTCCAGCGACGCCCAAAAGCAAAAACGGCCCGTCGCTGATGCTACGGGCCGCCAAGTAGGGTGTGTTTGTACGCGCGCGCTACTTTCTCTGCCCGTTGGACATTAGTAGTAGAGCTAGCGACAGGTTTTGCATGCGGCTCACTTTAACACAAGAAAAGTTGACAGGGCCAGGATTTTTTCGCAGCAGCGCTTCAATCGTCGTGCAGACCGCGCTCGTCGGGCTCGTCCTTGGAGGTCGCCACAATGCTGACCTGCTCGCCCTTGGCACGGCGCCAGGCGTAGATCACATATCCCGAGATCGAGTAGCCGACAAACACCAGGAACAGCATGGTTGCAGGCTCGATGCTGACCACGGCCATCAGCAGGGCCACCACCACCAGCGAGACGAACGGCATGCTCTTGGCACCGCCGATATCCTTGAAGCTGTAATAGGGAATATTGGTGACCATGGTCAGACCTGCGAACAGCGTGATGGCGAACATGATCCAGGACAGATCGGCCCTGTCCGTGGGATAGCCGCCAAACCAGGAAATCACATCACCGAAGATGGGCACGTCGCGATGGGAAACCATCAGAGCACTGGTCAGCCAGATAAAGCCCGCCACCAGGGCCGCTGCCGCAGGCGAAGGCATGCCCTGGAAATAGCGCTTGTCCACCACGGCCGTATTCACGTTGAAGCGTGCCAGGCGCAATGCTGCGCAGGCGCAATACACAAAGGCGGCAATCCAGCCCCAGCGCCCCAGAGGACGCAAGGCCCATTCATAAGCAATCAGCGCAGGCGCGGCACCAAAGGACACCATGTCCGAGAGCGAATCCATTTGCTCGCCGAACGCGCTTTGCGTATGTGTCATGCGCGCCACGCGACCATCAAGACTGTCGAGCACCATGGCGCAGAAAACGCCCACGGCCGCCAGTTCGAACTTGTTGTTCATGGCCATGACGATGGCGTAGAAACCGCCAAACAGCGCTGCCAGCGTAAACAGATTGGGCAGCACATAAATGCCTTTGCGCGGCTTGCGCGGCATTCCACTCAGATCGGCAGAATCATTGCTGTTTTGCATCAAACAGACCTCCAGTGCTTGCATGTCAAATGCATGCAGCTATTAAAACGATAGTATTTCAAGCATGGCCATCACGGCCATGTCCCTGCCACCAGTGTACCCGCCACACAGATCGCCTCCGGAATGAAAAAAGGCCACCTCGAAGGTGGCCTCTTGCCCAAGTGCAGTCTTCCGGCTCGCGCCGAATGACTTGCCTGGATTAGTTGCGGGTCTGGTCGACCAGCTTGTTCTTGGAGATCCAGGGCATCATGGAGCGCAGCTGGCCGCCCACTTGCTCGATGGCATGGTCGGCGTTCTGGCGACGACGGGCAGTCATCGAAGGATAGTTCAGACGGCCTTCGCTGATGAACATCTTCGCGTATTCACCGCTCTGGATGCGCTTGAGGGCGTTGCGCATGGCCTTGCGGGATTCTTCGTTGATGACTTCGGGGCCGGTCACGTACTCGCCATACTCCGCATTGTTGGAGATGGAGTAGTTCATGTTGGCGATGCCGCCTTCGTACATCAGGTCAACGATCAGCTTCAGCTCGTGCAGGCACTCGAAGTAAGCCATTTCGGGAGCGTAACCAGCTTCGGTCAGCGTCTCGAAGCCCATCTTCACCAGTTCCACGGCACCGCCGCACAGCACGGCCTGCTCGCCGAACAGGTCGGTCTCGGTTTCTTCCTTGAAGTTGGTTTCGATGATGCCGCCCTTGCCACCGCCGTTGGCGGAAGCATAGGACAGGGCCACGTCACGGGCCTTGCCGGACTGGTCCTGGTAGATGGCGATCAGGGAAGGCACGCCGCCGCCCTTCAGGTATTCGGAGCGCACGGTGTGGCCGGGGCCCTTGGGGGCGACCATGATCACGTCCAGATCGGCGCGAGGCACGACCTGGTTGTAGTGCACGTTGAAGCCGTGAGCGAAAGCCAGGGTAGCGCCGGACTTGATGTTGGGCTCGACGTTGTTCTTGTACACCTCGGGGATGTTCTCGTCGGGCAGCAGGATCATGACCACGTCGGCAGCCTTGACCGCATCGTTCACTTCCATCACGGTCAGGCCGGCCTTGCCAACCTTGTCCCAGGAAGAGCCGCCCTTGCGCAGACCGACCACAACCTTCACGCCGCTGTCGTTCAGGTTTTGAGCATGTGCGTGGCCTTGGCTGCCGTAGCCGATGATGGCAACAGTCTTGCCCTTGATCAGGCTCAGGTCACAGTCCTTGTCGTAGAAAACTTTCATGATGGCTCCAGGTCTCTTATCTTGAGGGGGTTAAAAAGGTTTGTTCAGATTCAAATTGGGTGCAAACAGCAGCCATTAGACACGCAGAATGCGTTCGCCACGACCAATACCCGAGGCGCCCGTACGAACGGTCTCAAGGATGGCAGTGCGATCAATGGCTTGCAGGAAGGCATCGTTCTTGGACTGGTCGCCGGTCAGCTCCACGGTGTAGCTCTTCTCGGTCACGTCGATGATGCGGCCGCGGAAGATGTCCGCCATGCGCTTCATTTCCTCGCGCTCCTTGCCCACGGCACGCACCTTGACCATCATCAGCTCGCGCTCGGTGTAGGCACCTTCGGTCAGGTCCACCACTTTAACCACTTCAATCAGTCGGTTCAGGTGCTTTGTGATTTGCTCAATCACATCGTCCGAACCCGTGGTGAGGATGGTCATGCGCGACAGCGAGGGGTCCTCGGTCGGTGCGACAGTCAGGGATTCGATGTTGTAGCCACGGGCGGAAAACAGGCCCACGACGCGCGACAGTGCTCCAGGCTCGTTCTCGAGCAGCACGGCAATAATGTGTTTCATTGGGAGATTCCTCTTTTCGCCGCCCTCCCCTGACACCGGTAAGTGCCAGGCTCGGCGGACAATAGATTCGTCAAAACGCTATTTAAAATATAGCTACTTGCGCTTGATATGTAAGTACTTGAGGCCGATTTCTTTCAAAACCGGCTGCCCGGCATCACAGATCGTCGGCGCCCAGCAGCATTTCCGTGATGCCACGGCCGGCTTGCACCATGGGGAACACGTTCTCGGTCGGATCGGTGCGGAAGTCCAGGAAAACCGTCTTGCTTTCCTCGCGCACGATACGGCGCGCCTCGCGCAGCGCAGCCTCGACATCGGCAGGCTTCTCGATCAGCAGGCCACGATGACCAAAGGCCTCTGCCAGCTTCACGAAGTCGGGCAGCGAATCCATATAGCTGCTCGAGTAGCGACCCGAGTATTCAATTTCCTGCCACTGGCGCACCATGCCCAGGAAACGGTTGTTCAGCGCGCAGATGACCACCGGGGTGTTGTACTGCTTGCAGGTGGCCAGCTCCTGAATATTCATCTGGATCGAGCCTTCGCCCGTGATGCAGAAGACTTCGGAGTCGGGCTTGGCCAGCTTGATGCCCATGGCGTAAGGCAGACCCACGCCCATGGTGCCCAGACCGCCGGAGTTGATCCAGCGACGGGGTTCATCAAAGCGGTAATACTGCGCCGCCCACATCTGGTGCTGGCCCACATCGGAGGTGATGTAAGCGTCGGCATCCTTGGTCATGTTCCACAGTGTGTCAACCACGTACTGGGGCTTGATGACTTCGGTGTTGGACTTGTCGTAGCTCAGACAGTCGCGGCTGCGCCAGCCTTCGATGGTGTTCCACCATTGGCCCAAAGCTGCCTCATCAGGGCGCTGTGCCGACTCGCGCAGCATGGCGATCAGCTCGTTCAGCACATCCTTGACATCGCCCACGATGGGCACGTCCACCTTCACGCGCTTGGAGATGGAGGAGGGATCGATGTCGATATGGATGATCTTGCGCTCCACCGACATGAAATGCTTGGGGTTGCCGATCACGCGGTCGTCAAAGCGGGCACCCACGGCCAGCAGCACATCGCAGTTCTGCATGGCATTGTTGGCTTCGATGGTGCCGTGCATGCCCAGCATGCCCAGGAACTTCTTGTCGCTGGCCGGGTAGGCACCCAGGCCCATCAGCGTGTTCGTGACCGGGTAGCCCAGCATGTCCACCAGCTGACGCAGCTCGTTGCAGGCATTGCCCAGCAGCACGCCACCGCCGGTGTAGATATAGGGACGCTTGGCCGTCAGCAGCAACTGCAAAGCCTTGCGGATCTGGCCCGCATGACCCTTTTTGACGGGGTTGTACGAGCGCATTTCCACTTTTTCAGGATAGCCCGTGTACAGCGCCTTCTTGAAGGACACGTCCTTGGGAATATCCACCACCACAGGGCCGGGACGACCGGTGCGGGCGATGTGGAAAGCCTTTTTCATGGTCTCGGCCAGCTCGCGCACATCCTTGACCAGGAAGTTGTGCTTGACGATGGGACGAGTGATGCCCACGGTGTCGCACTCTTGAAATGCGTCGGTACCGATGTAATTGGTCGATGTCTGACCAGCAATCACCACCATGGGAATGGAGTCGGTATAGGCGGTGGCGATGCCAGTCACGGCATTGGTCAGACCAGGGCCGGATGTCACCAGCGCCACGCCCACCTCGCCGGTGGCACGCGCAAAACCGTCGGCAGCATGCACGGCCGCCTGCTCGTGGCGCACCAGCACATGCTGAATGCTGTCCTGCTTGTAGAGCGCGTCGTAGATATAGAGAACTGCCCCGCCAGGGTAACCCCACAGGTGCTTGACACCTTCAGCCTGAAGAGACTTGATGAGGATTTCGGAGCCCATCAATTCCTGGGCGCCCTTGGGGGACGATGCGGCGGCTGCGGAGGCCAGCTCGGCTTTGGAGATTTCCATGATCAACCTTTGTGAATTTCTCTAACGAAAAACCTTCGGTGCCCTTAGCCTGAAGCCCTTGTGAGGCCGGTTTAGGACTTAAGACCACATGCCATGGACGTTTGTGTGTACGCCGGACCGTGATCCGTTTGCTTCTTTAAGTTGAAGATCATTATCGCACTGCAACAAGACCTTCAAATGCAGTACACAAAAAAACATCATCGGATGCGATAATCTGCCGCTTTCGCCACTACCTAACTCCCGCTTTCTCCAGGGTTACTCTCTCTTGGCCACAGAACAAGAACTGTCTGCATTCCTCAAAGACGTTGAAAAGCGCGCCTTCAAACGCAGCGTTTTCCATGTCCGCGACGAGGAGGCCGCCCTGGATATCGTGCAGGACAGCATGCTCAAACTGGCCCAGCACTATGGGGACAAACCGGTCAATGAGCTGCCCATGCTGTTCCAGCGCATTCTGTCGAACAGCACCCTGGACTGGTTTCGCCGCCAGAAGACCCAGAAAGCCATTTTCACGCACTTCAGCGACCTGGAGTCTTCCGTAGACGGGGACAGCGACTTCGACTGGCTGGAAACCTATGCCACCAACAGCGACGAATCCGCCGCCAGCAACGCCGAGAGCCTGACCGAACGCAAGCAGACACTGCAAAGCATAGAAAAAGAGATACAGGAGCTGCCTGCGCGTCAACGCGAGGCGTTTCTCATGCGTTACTGGGAAGAGATGGATGTCGCAGAGACCGCTGCCGCCATGGGTTGCTCTGAAGGCAGTGTCAAAACCCATTGCTTCCGCGCCATTCAAACATTGAGCAAGGCACTCAAGGCCAAAGGAATCGAGTTATGAAATCCGCGCCCACCCTCCGGCAAGAACAGACCGCCGACCGCATCGCCCGTCAAATCACTGCCCGACTGAGCGAGGGCGAAGCCTTGCTCCCCTACGAAATTACCGAACGCCTGCGCGCCTCCCGCGAGCAAGCCGTGTCTGTACGTCGCCGCGAAGCGTCTGTGCTGCGCGTTCAGACCAGTACTGCAGCATCTGCCCAGGGCAGCACCCTGACACTGGGTAGCCCCGACGAGGGTAGCGGCTGGTGGCGTACCCTGGTCTCTGCCATCCCCGTTTTTGCACTCATTGCGGGCCTGGTAATCTACAACTCCGACACCGAACAAAGTATGCTAAGCGAAGTCACCGAGGTCGATACCGCCTTGCTGACCGATGATCTGCCCCCTGCTGCCTACTCTGATCCTGGCTTCATCCAGTACCTCAAGACCTCGGCAGCCACTCCATCAGAACACTAAACCGCCTGCTACCTCTGCCTTGATGCCCACTGAGAAGCACTCCCTCCTGAAACCCGACAACACCGCCGCCATCATGGCGGCGCTGTTGTTGGTGGCCTTGAGCTGGACAGGATGGAATGTCGTACAGCAAGTCAGGCTGGCACCCAGCTCCGTGCCCCCCGCCACGGTAGCCGCATCCAGATCCATGCATGCAGATCCGTCCACGCGCCAGAGAGCCTCGGCACAGGCCTCGGGCCCACGCTGGGGCGAACTGAGCAGCCACCAGCGCGAGATTCTGCTGCCGCTGCAAGAGCGCTGGGCCATGATCGGCTCGGTACAGAAGCGCCGCTGGATTGCCCTGGCGGATGGCTTTGACAAACTCAGCGAGCGCGAACAGCAAAAGCTTCATGACCGCATGGAAGCCTGGTCTGGCCTGAGTGCCGCCCAGCGCAACCAGGCCCGGCTGAATTTCGCCATTACCAACAAGCTCGCGACTGACAAGCAGGCCCAGTGGGAGGCCTATCAGGCTCTGAGCGATGAAGAAAAGCGACTGCTGGCCGCCCGCGCCACTCCCAAGGTGATAAGCGCCGCACCGGCCATCAAGCCCGTACCTTCCAAGAAGCTGGCGCGCATTCCTGCTGCCACGGCCTCCCCCAATACGGTGCCCAATCTGCCCAAGATTCCACCCGCAACCATTCATCACCCACCACCGCCCGTGCCTGCAACACCAGCCATGGTGGAGACGCACCCCATCCGTACGCCCTCGGTGATTGTGGAAACGGCTCCCGTGGACATTCCTCGCGCCACGCCCATCACGCTGCCGCCGCTGGATGCGCCAGGTCAAGACTCGCACCAATGACAGTGCCGATGCTGCAGGCCCAAACTCTGGCAGGCTGAGCTGAGCCCTACAATGCCCTCATGCAGCAAGACACCCCGCCGGCAGCCTCATCGACTCCTGACTTCATAGCACCAAGCCTTCGTCGCCGCATGGCTTGCTGGCTTTATGAAGGCATGCTTCTGTTTGGCGTGGTGTTCATCGCCGGCTATTTGTTCGGCACGTTGTCTCAGACGCGCAATGCACTCGACAATCGGCATCTGCTGCAGGCCTTCATGCTGGTGGTGCTGGGGATTTACTTTGTCTGGTTCTGGAGCAAGGGCCAGACGCTGGCCATGAAGACCTGGCATATCCGCGTGGTCGATACACAAGGTCGCCCCCTGACGCAAACCCGCGCCCTGCTGCGCTACGCAGCCAGCTGGATGTGGTGGCTGCCACCGCTGGCCCTGCTCTACCCGCTGGGCCTGCCGCCACTGGAGGTGCTGGTGCTGCTCATGGGCTGGATTCTGATCTGGGCGCTGCTGAGTCGCTTTCACCCCAGAAAGCAGTTCTGGCACGACGCCTGGGCCGGCACCCAGTTGGTGCATCAGGCCCCCACTCCCAAACGCATCCGCTGACCCATCCTCTCCATGAGCACCTCCTCACCCGACCCCGTCAACCCGCAAAAAAGCCGTACCGGACTGTCCCGGGTGCTGCATGCCGGCGGCTACTCACTGGCTGGCCTCAAGGCCGGCTGGCATGAAAAAGCATTTCAGCAAGAAGCAATCTGTGCTGCTGTCATGATTCCTCTGGCGCTCTGGCTGGGCCAGAGCTGGGAGCAGACAGCACTGCTGGCCGGCACCGTCATCCTGGTGCTTATTGTGGAATTGCTCAATACCGGCATAGAGGCAGCCATAGACCGTATCGGCCCCGAATGGCACGAGCTGTCCAAGAAAGCCAAGGACATGGGCAGCGCCGCTGTATTTCTGGCCCTGTGCCTTTGCGGCGCCGTCTGGGCTGCCGCTCTTTATCACCGCTTCATCGTATGACTCAACCCGCTTTTTCCATTTGCGTGTACTGCGGCTCACGCCCCGGCACCAACCCTCAATTCACCGAAGTCGCCAAGGCCGTGGGCCAGTGGATAGGCTCTCGCGGCGGCCAGCTGGTCTATGGCGGTGGACGCAGTGGCCTGATGGGCGTGGTGGCCGAAGCCACGCAACAAGCTGGCGGCCGTGTAGTCGGCATCATCCCTCAGGCACTGGTCGACAAGGAACTGGCCAACCAGGCCTGCGACGAGCTGCACATCGTCAAGAACATGCACGAGCGCAAGGCCATGATGGCCGAGCGCAGCGATGCCTTCGTGGCCCTGCCCGGCGGCATCGGTACTTTTGAAGAGCTGTTCGAAGTCTGGACCTGGCGCCAGCTGGGCTACCACGACAAGCCCGTCGGCATTCTCAATGTGGATGGCTATTACGACACCATGCTGCAGTTTCTGCAGTCCTGCGTGGGCAACGGCTTCATGGGCGAGTGGCAGATGGGCCTGGTCGAAAGCAGTAGCGACACCTCGGCCCTGCTGCAAAATCTCGTCCAGAATGCCGGCAGCCAGCTGGATACACCGCCTCTGCGCTCGGTGATCTGAGCCCTGAAAAACCAAACCCAGCAGGACGGCATCCACCGGCCTGCTGGCAGTGCGCACGCCCGGCCCCGGGCCAAGAAAAAAGCCAGACTCAAGGTCTGGCTTTTTGACTGGGGCGCATGACTGGGGCGCAGCATGGCGGCTTAGACCGCAGTGTCGTCCAGCTCACCCGTGCGGATGCGCACTACCCGCTCCACGGGGGTGATGAAGATCTTGCCGTCACCAATCTTGCCGGTGCGCGCGACGTTGACGACTGCATCCACGCAGCGGTCCACGTCTTCATCTCGCACCACGACTTCGATCTTCACCTTAGGCAGAAAATCCACGACATACTCGGCGCCACGATAAAGCTCTGTATGGCCTTTCTGGCGGCCAAAACCCTTGACTTCGGTCACGGTCAGACCATTCACCCCACACTCTGCCAGGGCCTCGCGCACTTCCTCGAGTTTGAAGGGCTTGATGACGGCGGTAATCATTTTCATGGGGCTGGTTCCTCAATGGATTGAAATCGGCAAACACCGGAGGCAGAACCTCAGGCGCGAAATTTGTTGGTGATGGGGTAGCGCCAGTCCTTGCCAAAGCTGCGCAATGTCAGGCGTGGACCGACCGGCGCCTGGCGACGCTTGTACTCGTTGATTTGTATCAGACGCGTGACCCGCTCCACATCCGCTGGCGCAAAACCCTCGGCGACGATGGAGCTTATGCTCTCATTGTTTTCCATGTAGCGGGACACGATGGCATCCAGCACCTCGTAGTCCGGCAGGCTGTCCTGATCCTTCTGATCGGGGCGCAACTCGGCACTGGGCGGACGCGTGATGATGCGCTCGGGAATGGGATCGAGCCCCGTGCCGAAGGGATCGTTGGCATTGCGCCAGCGGGCCAGCGCAAAAACCTCGGTCTTGAACACATCCTTGATGACGGCAAAGCCGCCGGCCATGTCGCCGTACAGCGTGCAGTAGCCGGTGGACATCTCGCTCTTGTTGCCCGTGGTCAGCACGATGGAGCCAAACTTGTTGCTCATGGCCATCAGCAGGGTGCCGCGAATACGGGCTTGCAGGTTTTCCTCGGTCGTGTCTTCGGCGCGTCCGGCAAAAGTGCCAGCCAGCGCTGCCTTGAAGGCCTCGAACTGCGGCGCGATATCGATTTCTTCGTGCTGCACGCCCACGCGCTCGGACATCTCGCGCGCATCCAGCCAGCTGATATCGGCCGTGTAGGGCGAAGGCATCATGACCGTGCGCACCTTGTCCGCCCCCAGAGCGTCCACGGCGATGGCCAGCACCAGGGCCGAGTCCATGCCGCCCGACAGGCCTATGAGTGCGCCGGGAAAGCGGTTCTTGCCCACATAGTCGCGCACGGACAGCACCAGCGCAGACCAAAGCGCATGGTGGTGGTTCAGCTGGAGCCTGACTTGCCCCTTCAGCGTCACGCCCCCATCCACCAGCTGCGCAGCCACCATGGGCAGCTCTTCCTCGAAAGCTGCCGCGCGAGCCGCCACCTGGCCGCTGGCGTCCACCGCGAACGAGCAACCATCGAACACGACCTCATCCTGGCCGCCTACCAGATGGGCATACACCAGGGGAACCGCATTTTCCATGGCGCGCTGCGCAATCACCGCCTCGCGCTCGGAGGGCTTGCCGCTATGGAACGGCGAGGCATTGATGACGGCCAGCAACTGGGCGCCTGCGGCCACAGCCGCCCGCGCAGGGCCGGCATGCCAGGCGTCTTCGCAAATCAGCAGTCCGATCTGGATGCCGTCCAGCTCGAAGACACAGCTTTCCGCACCGGCCGCAAAGTAGCGCTGTTCGTCGAACACGCCAAAATTGGGCAGCAGTTGCTTGAAATAGCACGCAATCTGCTGACTATCGCGCAACACGCTGGCAGCGTTGAACAGTTTTTCACCTTGCGCATCGCGCTGCGGGTGACCGATGACCAGCGCCAGCCCCGGCCATTGGGCACTGGCTTGCTGCAACTGCTGCAGGGCCGCATCGCAGGCTTCCAGAAAAGCCGGACGCAGATACAGGTCTTCAGCCGCATAGCCGCACAGGGCCAGCTCGGGCGTGAGCAGCAGGCGGGCACCGTTGGCATAAGCTTCAGCAGCAGCGGCAATGATTTTCTGGACATTGCCAGAGAGGTCTCCCACAACAAAATTGCGTTGGGCACAGCAAATGGAAAGCGTCATGAAAAGCAAGCTAGGCGGTGAGGCCACCAGCCCCCGCGACAATCAGGGCATGGCCGAAAACAAGATTATCACTCGCGTGCTTGCCAGCGTGCAGCAGCTGGACGCACAAACCTGGAATGTGCTGCTGGCCTCTCAATCCACGCCCACACCCTTCATGCGCCACGAATACCTGGCAGCCATGGAGCAAAGCGGCAGCGCCACGCCCGATACGGGCTGGATCGCCCGGGTCATCACCGTCTGGGACGGCGATGAGCTGCTGGCGGCCTGCCCCCTCTATATCAAGACCCACTCCTACGGCGAATATGTGTTTGACTGGGCCTGGGCGCGCGCCTATCAGCAGCATGGCCTGCCTTACTACCCCAAGGGATTGCTGGCCGTCCCCTTCACGCCCGTGCCAGGCTCCCGCCTTCTGGCACGCAGCCAGGCATTGCGCGTAGCGCTGGTGCATGCCGTCCAGGCCTGGGCAGCCGAGCAGCAGCTGTCATCGCTGCACCTGCTGTTTGGCGATGCCGACGATCTTGCCGCCTGCGCCGCAGCCGGCTGGATGCCGCGCAGCACAGTGCAGTTTCACTGGACGAACACGCCGCCCGCCAGCATGCAGACCTGCGCCGGCACTGCGACAGCACCGTCCCGCTGGAAGGACTTCGACGACTTTCTGGGCTCGCTGAACCAGGAAAAGCGCAAGAAAATCCGCCAGGAGCGACGCAAGATACGCGAAGCCGGCGTGAGCTTCAAAGCCATGCAGGGTAGCGACATCGGTGCGCAGGACTGGTCCTTCTTTTACCGCTGCTATGAGCGCACCTACCTGGAACATGGCAACCCGCCATATCTGACACCGGAGTTCTTTGCCGCCATGGCCTCGGCCATGCCCGAGAACTGGGTGATGTTCATCGCCGAGCGCAACGGACAGCCTGTCGCCTCAAGTTTGATAGCTATTACCGATTTTCAGCAAACGATTTCAGAATCAGAACCATTGTTTCTTGAGGACAGACAAGCGCAAGCTGCTATCAATAGCAAGATCGCCTATGGCCGCTACTGGGGCGCTCTGGAGCGGGTCGACAGCTTGCATTTCGAAGCCTGCTACTACCAGCCCATCGAATGGTGCATCGCCAACGGCTTTGACCGCTTCGAAGGCGGCGCCCAGGGCGAGCACAAGATGGCCCGCGCGCTGCTGCCCGTGGAAACACCGAGCGCCCACTGGGTGGCCCATCCCGCTTTTGCCGATGCCATCGAGCGCTTCCTGCAGCGCGAGAGCGAAGGCATGGCCCAGTATGTGGAAGAGCTGCAATCCCATAGTCCGCTGCGCAAGGCCTGAAGGCGGAGACAAAAAAAAGGCCGCTTTGCAGCGGCCTTGACGCTCAGTCTCCAGGAGACATTCAGAAGGTTTCCCAGTCATCCTCATCCAGCGAGGACTTTTGCACATTACGGGCAGTAGCGGATTCGCCAGCAACAGCCCCCCCCATCAAAGAGCGCGGGGCTGCCGGCATGGGGGCAGGACGGGCGGCCACACGACGGACAGGTGCCTGACGCGCCGGGGCGGCAGCAGCAACCACAGCCGGCGCCGCAGCACGGGCTGCAGCCTTGGGCGCCTGGTCATAAAGCGCACTGGCAGGCAACTGGAAGACCGCCACTGCCTGAACCAGATCCTGCGCCTGCTTGCGCAGCGCACCGGCGGCGGCAGCACTTTCCTCCACCAGCGCCGCGTTTTGCTGCGTCGTCTGATCCATCTGCGTCACCGCCTCGCCAACCTGGGCCACACCCTGGCTCTGCTCCTGGCTGGCGGCACTGATCTCGGCCATCAAATCCGTCACCCGGCTGATCGCCGACACGATGTCGGCCATGGTGGCACCGGCCTTGTCCACCAGCTGCGTGCCCTGCTCCACCCGCTGCACGCTGGTGCTGATCAAGGCCTTGATTTCCTTGGCGGCCTCGGCACTGCGCTGGGCCAGGGTGCGTACCTCGCCCGCCACCACGGCAAAACCACGACCCTGCTCACCGGCTCGCGCCGCTTCCACGGCCGCATTCAGCGCCAGGATATTGGTCTGGAAGGCGATGGAGTCGATAACGGTGATGATGTCGGCAATCTGCTGGCTGCTGTTGTTGATGCCCTTCATGGTT
Organism: Comamonas thiooxydans; assembly: GCF_002157685.2. Lineage (NCBI taxonomy): Bacteria > Pseudomonadati > Pseudomonadota > Betaproteobacteria > Burkholderiales > Comamonadaceae > Comamonas > Comamonas thiooxydans. The sequence continues at coordinate 1,953,485 of NZ_AP026738.1, read as the reverse complement.
TCCACCACTTCGGCCACCACGGCACCGCCCTGCGCAGCCACCTGGGAAGCATTCACCGCCATTTGATTGGCGGCACGGGCGTTGTCGGCGTTCTGGCGCACGGTAGAGCCCAACTGCTCCATGGAGGCGGCGGTTTCCTCCAGCGCACTGGCCTGCTCCTCGGTACGACCGGAGAGATCGGCATTGCCCGAGGCAATCTGCGAACTGGCCGAGGCCACGCCTTCCGCGTTCTGGCGTACCGAGCGCACGGTCTGCACCAGACTGCTTTGCATACGCTCCAGGGCGCTGAGCAAGCGGCCTGTTTCGTCCTGTCGCTCCACGCGGATGACGCCGCTCAGATCCCCATTGGCCACACGATCCGCGGCCTGCACCGCCTGCTCCAGCGGCGTACGGATGGAACGCACCAGCCAGATGCCTGCCCCTGCAGCCACCAGCACCGCAATCACGGCAGCCAAGGCAAGCATGCTCACAGCCCGGTCGTAAACCCCCTCCGAAGCCAGAGTCTCGCCCCTTGCCACATCGCTGTTGAACTTGATCAGTTTTTGCAGCGTCGCCGAAGACAGGTCATAGAGCTTGAGAGATTCGCCTCCCAGCAATTGCTTGGCCTGCTCTTTATCGCCTCGACGCGAAATTTCGAACAGTTGCTTGTTCAACTCGACGTAACGTTCCCGTTCGCGCAGGAACTGAGCGTAGAGCTCGCGCTCCTCGGCAGTGACAATCAAAGGTTCATAGAGCTTTTTTGCCTCTGCCAGGTGTTTCTGCAATTGCTCGAATTGAGCTTCCACCTGAGCCATATAGCTGGGCTCGTCATTATTGACATGTCGCAACTCGAGCAAGCGGGTGCGCGCCAGGTCAGTATTGAGTGTATTGATCACTTCCACACTGGGCAGGGCATTGCCGGTGATGGTTTCAGCGCTGGAGCGCATGGAGCGCAGCTGCAGCAATGCCATGGCAACCACCACGACCAGCAGCAAGACCAGAACTCCGAACGTACCAAGAATCCGCGTGGAGATTTTGATGCTTTTCATTGATTGCACCTCCCTCTATTACCAATTAGTTTTTATAAATACTTCTTTTGAATCCATGCCCACGAAGCACAAGGATTCAATTTTCTGCTCTATCGGGAAATATCTCTCTGAATGGCATACCAGAGATGGAATGCTCCTTGATACCGGTTTATATGTTTTCAATTGTTTCCAGTTTCATATTCCTTGCCTATCTTCAAGAGCCTACAGTCATGTAGGCAGTCACTTACGCCGCACTCGAGTTACTGAAAGTTACCAATCAGTGACAACAGAGATTCTCGATGCCATAGCAACCTACATAGCCTTGAAAAAGCATCAAGCCACCCCTCTTCTTGATCAATATCAAGACAGTTTGAAGAAAGCTTGTAAAAAACCCCGACAGCATTCGCTATCGGGGTTTTGAGACGGAAGTCGTTGAAACCGGCAATACCTCGACCTCAGAACTGCTCCCAATCCTGGTCATTGGTCAAAGCGGGCTGAGCCGTTTTGACCGGGGCAGACATAGCCTTGCCCAGGCCTTGATCGGCTAACGCTGCAGCCCGCGGGCCAGCGCTCATGCCGGCCTTTGCAACCGGCTCGACCCGATTTTTCAGCGTCGCAGCGGCAAAGCTCTGTGCCTGATTCCCCAACTGAAAAATCGCCACCGAATCGACCAGCGCCTTGGCCTGGCGCTGCAAAGAATCGGCGGCCGCCGCGCTCTGCTCCACAAGGGCCGCATTCTGCTGCGTGGTCTGATCCATCTGAGTGACGGCTTCACCCACCTGGGCCACGCCCTGGCTCTGTTCGCGGCTGGCCGCGCTGATCTCGCCCATGATGTCGGTCACGCGGCCTATGGCCGTCACGATTTCGGCCATGGTGGCACCGGCCTTGTCCACCAGCTGCGAGCCTTGCTCCACGCGCTCCACGCTGGCATGGATGAGCTGCTTGATTTCCTTGGCCGCCTCGGCGCTGCGCTGGGCCAGCGTGCGCACCTCGCCCGCCACCACGGCAAAGCCACGGCCTTGCTCGCCGGCACGCGCGGCTTCCACGGCCGCATTCAGGGCCAGGATATTGGTCTGGAAGGCAATCGAGTCGATGACGCCGATAATGTCGGCGATCTGGCGGCTACTGTCGTTGATGCCCTTCATGGTGTCCACCACCTGGGCAACCACATCCCCGCCGCGACCCGCGACATCGGAGGCATTCTTTGCCATTTGATTGGCTGTCTGGGCGTTGTCGGCGTTCTGGCGCACGGTCGAACCCAGCTGCTCCATGGAGGCCGCCGTTTCCTCCAGGGCACTGGCCTGGCTTTCGGTGCGCGCCGAAAGATCCGCATTGCCCTGAGCGATTTCGCTGGACGCCAGGGCCACGCCATGGGCATTGCCGCGCACATCCTGGACCACGGAGGACAGTTGCCGACGCATGTCTTCCAGCGCATTGAGCAGCAAGCCCATTTCATCGCGGCGCTGGTTCTTCACCACCATGCCCAGCCTGCCGGCAGCCACGGCCTGCGCCAGCTCAACGGCCGTGGCCACGGGAGCCGTGATGGCGCGTGTCATCGCAATGCCGACCACGGCGGCAAACAGCACCACCAGCGCCAGCGTACCGACCAGCCAGTAGCGGGCCAGCTCGAAACTGGACTTCTCGGCCTGCTGGGCCAGAGCCGCGTTCTCGAGCTGCAGCGTCATCAGCTTGCCCGTGCTTTCCGCCAGCTGGCTGAAGGCCTGTTCGGACAGCCCTGCAAAAAACAGCCCCAGCTCGTCGGCCATGCCTGCCTGGCTGTCCACGGTGTTGTAGTCGCCATCGCGCGCCCGCGCCAGCAACTGCTCGTGCAGCTTCAGGAAATTCGCCTTGTTGGTCCGATAACCCTCGTAGGCCTCGCGCAGCGGCTGGCTGGCAATCAGGTCGCTGACCACTTTCTCCTGCTCGGCAATGGTTTTCAGGCGCTGCTGGATCTGCTGCTCGTAGCCTTCGATCTCGACCAGGGTGCGGGCAGTGGCGATGCCTGCCTCATGGCGGCGCAGCCGGTTGTACTCGGAGCGCATGGAGGCAGCGTTGTAAACGCTGGGCAGCGCCACTTCGGAAACCTCACGGCCCGCTGCATGAATGCTGGACAGCTGCAACCAGGCCACCAGGCCGAGCAATGCAGACAACAACACCAGCGCCGTAAAGCTGATGCCCAACTTGGTCCCCACGCGCCAGTCCGAAATCTTCCAACTCATGCGCATCCCCTCGTATATATCGATACAGGCAATAAAAAACGCACCAAGCGAGGTCCGCCGGGTGCGTTTCAAATTGTATAGATGCAGATAGCGAGGCTTCTCTGCAAGTAAAGGTTAGAGACCCTTTACTAGTTTGGATCAGCCCTTGTAGTTGGCGATACCGTCCACGATTTCCTTGTGTGCCGCATCCACACCCTTCCAACCCAGAACCTTGACCCACTTGCCCTTTTCCAGATCCTTGTAGTGCTCAAAGAAGTGAGCGATCTGCTGCAGGGTCAGCTCATGGATGTCGCTGAGGTGGTTGATCTTGTCGTAGGAAGGCAGCAGCTTCTGTGTGGGAACGGCCAGAACCTTGCCGTCGACGCCGGACTCGTCTTCCATCTCCAGAATGCCGATGGCACGGCAGGGCACCACCACGCCGCTGGGCAGGGGGAAGGGAGTCATCACCAGCACGTCCACGGGGTCGCCGTCGCCAGACAGGGTCTGGGGCACATAGCCGTAGTTCACGGGATAGTGCATGGCAGTGCCCAGGAAACGATCCACGAACAGGCAGCCGGATTCCTTGTCCACTTCGTACTTCACGGGAGCCGAGTTGGCCGAGATTTCGATGACGACGTTGAAGACTTCAGGCGTCTTGGAGCCGGGGGTCACATTGTTCAGAGACATGATGGTTGGGAGAAGTAATACAAAAAGCCCGCCAGAGCCAACAAAGCATCGGCACCTGAGGGTCAGCCCGCGATTTTAGGCGCATGACCCTAACGCTGGCATTACATGTTTGAAAGATGCGCGTGCAGTCGTGTATTCCCGCCGAGCAGCCTCGCCCGCTGCAGCCATGAAAACCCACTCAAACCAATACCCATAGAGAAGTGTCAGCTCTCAGAACAAGAGCATGTCAGGCGCTCACCGGATGCCGGCGACGCACGGGCCCGCTGCGCTGCTCCACCGCCGCCTGCACCTCTTTGCGCAGCCCCAGGGCAAAACCCAGCTCGGCCGCCACAAACAGCGGGCCTATCAGCAGACCCATCACATCATCAAGAAAAGCGGGCTTGCGACCTTCCCAGTAGTGACCGATGAACTGGATCACCCAGCCCAGCGCAAACAGGCCCAGCCCCCAGGCCAGCCAGCTCCCCACGGGCTGGGCGGCGATGGGAGTGGCAAGCGCCAGCATGGCGGCCAGCAACACGCTCATGAACAGGCCATAGCGCCCGTCGAGCCGCCAGTAATACACTGCCGCAGCAACCGCTGCCAGCAGGGCCAGCGAGATCGGCATACCGCCAGGCGCTCCCCATTGCAGCCTGGCCAGCAGAATCACCACCGCCTGCATGATCATGGGCACACCGATGTAGTGCGTGACGATATTGCGCGGGTCGCGGTGATAGTTGGCGTAGTTGGACAGTTGATCGATTAGGGTTTTCATCGCTGTATCTCCTGGTCGCTTGTCAGAGCATGGTGGCGCAGCATCAACCTTGCCGTCTGTCATGCCACCGACACAAGCGCTAAACCCTTCACCCAGGCCTGTACTGGCCTCAGTGCCCACTGCACGCAAGCGCGGCAGCTTCGAGCATGTCAACTCCAATGATCTCTGGGCCATCGTGCAGGCCGGCCGCTGGTTCCGCTCGCTGCCGCCGGAATTGACCGCCCAGATGCAGCAACTGGCCCAGCCAAGGCTGCTGACCGCCGGCGAATGGCTGTTTCGCCGCGGCGATGCCCCCTGCGGCCTGTATGCGGTGGCCAGGGGCTCGCTCAGCATCTCCGGCACAGCAGCGCTTCAGGAAAACACCCGCACGGCTTTGCTGACCTTGATCGAGCCGCCGAGCTGGCTGGGAGAGATCGCCCTCTTCGATGGCGAGCCCCGCACCCACGACGCCTGCGCCAACACCGCCTGCGCCCTGCTGCATATCCCTATACCGCCGCTGCGCGAATGGCTGGATGCCAACCCGCATTGCTGGCGCTATATGGCCCTGCTGCTGACCCACAAGCTGCGTGCCAGCCTGATCGCGCTGGAGGAGCAGACCGTGCTGCCTGCACCGCAGCGCGTGATGTGCCGTCTGGTGCAGATGGCCATGGGCCATGAGCAATGGGCCGACCGCATGCGCACCCACCGCGAGCTGGCCGTCTCCCAGGAGCAGATCGCACGCATGCTGGGCCTGTCACGCCAGACCACCAACCAGATCCTGCAGGAGTTGCAGCAGGCCGGCTGGCTGCAACTGCGGCGCGGCAAGCTGGAAGTTCTCGACCTGGCCGCACTCAAGGCCGCAGCACTCACCGGGCAAATCCCCACGAGCAGCTAGGCGCTTTCGGCCTGGCTCGGGGTTGCCCCCGCCCCGCTGTCCGCCTGGTGCTGGACAAGCCTGCTATCTCTTTGATAATGAAATCGGGTCTGATGCACCAGACCCGGCTCAAGATCATCGCGGGCGACCCAGCCGAGCTCCGACATGCCGTCGTTGTCGCCCGCCATAACAACGGATACCCCATGCCCCTGCCTCCCAGTGCCAGCCGCAAGCCAGTCCCCATCAATATGCGCGACGTCAAATACCGGGGCTATGCCCGTGATGACGGCATGTGGGACGTGGAAGCCGAGCTGATCGACCAGAAAACCTATGACATCGAGCTTCATGGCCGCCGCAAAGTGCCAGCGGGCAAGCCGATTCATCACATGTGGATCCGCCTGACCATCGATGCCGACATGGTGGTCCATGGCATAGATGCCGCCATGGACGATCACCCTCTGGGCCACTGCCCCCAGGCCACAAAGTCCATGCAGAAGATGGTGGGCTGCTGCATAGCCCGCGGCTGGCGCCGCGCCATTGCCGACAATCTGGGCGGGGTAGTGGGCTGCACGCATCTGCGCGAGCTGCTGTTCAATATGGCAACGCCCGCTTTTCACACCGTGCTCAACCAGTTCGGCCCCAATGGCTCGGGCCTGCCGCCACGCCATCTGGGCCAGTGCCTGGGCTGGGACTTCAACGGCCCTGGCGTCGCCGAGTTCTACCCCGAGTTCAAGGGCTGGAAGCCGCTCGCTCAGCAACCCGTGGAAACCACTGTAAAAGACTGATCCACAATACCATCAAGCGCTACCAGCTATCAATTTTGATAGCCCACAACAAGCCCGCAGCCGGCCCGGACTTCGCTCTTGCGGCACAATCGAGCACATGGCAGAACGTGTGATCCCCTTGGTCGATGAGCGTGCGGCAGCCCGCAGCGCAATCGTCCCCAGCCCCCTGCAGGCCCCCACCGGGCTGCTGCAGGATCAATGGGGACGGCCTTTGCGCGACCTGCGCATCAGCGTCACCGACCGCTGCAACTTCCGCTGCAACTACTGCATGCCCAAGGAAGTCTTCGACAAGAACTACCAATATCTGCCCCACAGCTCGCTGTTGAGCTTCGAGGAAATTACGCGCCTGGCCAGGCTTTTTGTCGCCCATGGCGTGCGCAAGCTGCGCCTGACTGGCGGCGAGCCGCTGCTGCGCAAGAACATCGAAGCCCTGATTGCCCAGCTGGCCGAGCTGCGCACGCCCGATGGCCAGCCGCTGGACCTGACACTGACCACCAACGCCTCGCTGCTGGCGCGCAAGGCACGCGCCCTGAAGGACGCCGGCCTGAATCGCGTGACCGTCAGCCTTGACGGTCTGGATGACGCCGTGTTCCGGCGCATGAACGATGTGGACTTCCCCGTGACCGATGTGCTGGCCGGTATCGAGGCTGCACAGACCGCGGGCCTGTCGCACATCAAGGTGAACATGGTGGTCAAGCGCGGCACCAATGACGACCAGATCCTGCCCATGGCCCGCTATTTCCGCGGCACGGGAATCACACTGCGCTTCATCGAATACATGGACGTGGGTGCCACCAACGGCTGGCGCATGGACGAGGTTCTGCCCTCGGACGAGGTCATAGCGCGCCTGCGTGCCGAGCTGCCGCTGATCCCGCTGGCGCCCAGCGCCCCCGGCGAGACCGCCGTGCGCTGGGGCTATGCCGACGCCAGCGGTCAATATGATCAGCAGCTGGGCGAGGTGGGCGTCATCAGCAGTGTGACCCACGCTTTCTGCGGCGACTGCAACCGCGCACGCCTGTCCACAGAGGGCCAGCTCTATCTGTGCCTGTTCGCCAGCCAGGGCTGGGACTTGCGCAGCCTGCTGCGCACCGGTGCCAGCGATGCCGAGATTGCAGCCGCCATCGCCCCCATCTGGCAACAGCGCGACGATCGCTACTCCCAGCTGCGCAGCGAGATGCCGCCCGATGTGGCGCCGGTGCGGCAAGGTCGGCGCATCGAGATGAGCTATATCGGTGGCTGACTCACGCATCACCCCTGAACAGATCACCGGTTGCGTGCTGGCTGGAGGGCGCGGCGCGCGCATGGGAGGCGTGGACAAGGGCCTGCAGAGCTTTCAAGGCTTGCCACTGGCATTGCATGCATTGCAACGCCTGGCACCGCAGGTCGGCCCCCTGCTCATCAATGCCAATCGGAATGCAGCAGCCTATGCCGAGCTGGGCCAGCCACTGGCTGCCGAGGTCTGCCCCGACAGCCTGCCCGACTACCCCGGCCCGTTGGCGGGCTTCATGGCCGGCCTCGCGCATTGCCGCACGCCATGGCTGCTGTGCGTGCCCTGCGATACGCCGCTACTGCCCCTTGATCTGGCGACGCGAATGCTGGCGTCGCGCGGCGATGCCGATATCGTCATCGCTCACGGCTGGGATACCGAGCATGCCCGGCCGGGTCAGCCGCCACAGCTGCGCCCCCAGCCCGTGTTCTGCCTGCTTCGGGCAGGGCTCGCCTCCAGCCTGGAGCGCTTCATCATCGGCGGCGGCCGCAAGATTGACGCCTGGACCGGCCAGCATCATAACGCCCAGGCCGTATTTGACCGTCCCGGAGACGAGCAGGCCTTCAGCAACGCCAACACGCTGGCCCAGTTGCTTGATCTGGAGCAAATCGCCACCGAACGCCCATCCTGATTCACCGGCACGTCAAGTCAAAAGCGTAAAGTGCCACGCAGCCCCATGGCCGCATCCCGTCATGAGGTTTTTTTATTTTTTGCTGTTATGACTGCGACTTTTCAACCTGCCGCCTCCACCAGCGCCCAGACGCTGACCACTGACCAGGTGCTGCAACAGCTGCAGGCGCTGCTGCAGCCGCTGGGTGCGGTCGCCGAGCTGGAAACCGTCGCCCTGCCCGATGCTCTGGATCGTGTGCTGGCAGCCGATGTGATCTGCCCCGTCAATGTCCCCCCTCATGACAACAGCGCCATGGACGGCTATGCCTTTGCCGGCAGCGAACTGGAGCAGGTGCGGCCCGGCCAGCCACTGATGCTGCGTGTGGTGGGAACGGCTCTGGCCGGCGGGCCGTGGCAAGGCCGGCTTGGAGCAGGCCAATGCGTGAAAATCATGACGGGCGCCGTCATGCCTGTGGGTGCGGATACCGTAGTCGCCCATGAGCAGGCCAGCGCTGGCGAGGAGTGCATTCAGTTTGACGGCTGTGCCCTGCATGCGGGCGCCAATCGTCGCCTGCGCGGCGAAGACCTGGAGCAAGGCTCTGTGGCGCTGCAGGCCGGCCAGCGGCTCACACCGGCCGCCCTGGGTCTGCTGGCCAGCCTGGGACTGGGCCAGGTCAGCGTGCGGCGCAGACTCAGCGTGGCTTACTTCTCCACCGGAGACGAGCTGCTGAGCCCCGGCGCCGAACCGCGCGAGGGAGCCATCTACGACAGCAACCGCTTCAGCCTGCAGGCGCTGCTACGCCGCCTGGGCGCCCATGTGCTGGACCTGGGGGCCGTGCCCGATGAGCCGACCGCGCTGGAAGAGCGCCTGCGCGAAGCAGCCACCCTGGCCGATGTGGTGCTGACCAGTGGCGGCATCAGCACCGGCGAGGCCGATCACACCCGCGCGATGCTGCAGCGCCTGGGCACCGTGCAGTTCTGGCGTGTGGCCATGCGCCCCGGTCGGCCACTGGCAGTGGGGCTGCTCGCTCCCGCCGGCGGGATCTCCTTGACCAAATCGGCAGGCATCCCGATCAAGACAAGCGCAAACAGCTCCCAAAGTCAGGGCAATACACCACCCACCCAACGCCCTGCGGTGCTTCTGGGACTGCCCGGCAACCCGGTGGCCGCCATGGTGAGCTTTCTGATGTTTGTGCGCCCAGCCCTGGCCATGCTGGCAGGCGAACGCGGCGCCCCCGTGCCATTGCTGCAGGCGATCAGCAGCGAGCGCCTGCGCAAACGCCCCGGCCGTACCGAATATCTGCGCGGCGTGCTCGAACTCGACGAGAAGGGTCAGGCCGCAGTGCGCACCACGGGCCCGCAAGGCTCGGGGGTGCTCAGCTCCATGGTCGCAGCCGACTGCATCATCGTGCTGGACGATGCGCGTGGCGATGTCCAGCCCGGAGAATCCGTCAACATCCTGCTGCTGCAGGGTCTGATCTGAAGACAGACTTGCCGCCTGATCCTCGACCCTCGATCCATTCTGGGAAATATTTCATGCCATACCAAGCCACCCACTGGGCCACAGAACCCACAAGGCAGGCCATCGATGCGCTCAAGGGCGCGAACTTGCTGGAATTCGGCACCCCCTGGTGCGGCCACTGCCAGCGCGCCCAGCCGCTGTTGCAGGCTGCGCTGGCGGCCCAGCCGGAAGTGGCGCACATCAAGGTGGAAGACGGTCCCGGCCGGCCTCTGGGCCGCAGCTATCGCGTCAAGCTCTGGCCCACGCTGATTTTTCTGCGTGACGGCAAGGAAGTGGCACGCATCGTGCGCCCCGAATCCGAGCAGCAGATCCAAGAAGCGCTGGCACAGATCACGAACTGAGCCAGCGCAGCTGGCCCGGCTCCTGGCTCAGCCGTTCTTGAGCGCCAACTCCACGCCCTTGTTGGCCAGCGCATCGGCGCGCTCATTGCCGGGGTCTCCGGCATGACCCTTGACCCAGCGCCAGTCGATACGGTGGCCGCTGCCCTGCACCAGCGCGTCCAGCTGCTTCCAGAGTTCGACATTCTTGACGGGTTCCTTGGAAGCGGTAACCCAGCCCTTGGCCTTCCAGCCCTGTATCCACTCGGTAATGCCTTTGCGCACGTACTGACTGTCCAGATACAGCACCACATCGCAGGGACGCTTGAGCGCGGACAGCGCCTCGATCACGGCCTTGAGTTCCATGCGGTTATTGGTGGTTCCCAGTTCACCACCGAAGAGTTCTTTCTGCGCCGATCCGGCCTGCAGCAATGCGCCCCAGCCGCCGGGGCCGGGATTGCCCTTGCAGGCACCATCGGTATAGATCACAACTTGATTCAATTTTCTTCCTTGTTACGCCAGGACATGTCCGGCGGCTGCCTCTGGGTCACGGGCGCCTTCATTCCGGCCGGCACGCTGCTCTTGCGCCAGCTCGGGCTCATCAACCGCATGCCCTGCACACGCTTGACGGCCACCACGCAATAGACGCCCCCCATCACCGGCCAGCAGCGGTGGCCTAGGCCTTCCATGAACTGCCAGCGGCTCAGCCACTTTTCACTTTGAGTGGCAGGACGATAACAGCCAAATTGCACTGCTTCGATCTCGAAGCTCAGCAATCGCAGCCAATCGCGCAAACGCCAGTAGCCCACACCCAGGCTCAGGTCCGGCAAATAACCCGCACTGCGCTCCACCCGGCGCTGCAAGCCCAGCAGACTGGAGGGGTTCAGCCCGCTGATCACCAGTCTGCCTTCCGGCACCAGCACGCGCGCAGCCTCGCGCAGCGCGGCATGCGGATCGTTGCAAGCCTCCAGCGTATGCGGCATCAGCAGCAGGTCGAGGCTGGCCTCGGCAAAAGGCAGGGCTTCCGGGGCGGTTCTGAGCGCCGGCATCAACGGGGCAAAATTCTGTGCTTCATCAGCGGGCGGCAGCGGCGGCGACACTGCGGTCGCCTTCGCTTGCGCTACAGTGCCTGCTTTTGCATCCGGAACAGGATCGAGGCCCTCCAGCGCCAGCCAGCGATGAGGCATGCGGTTGCCGCGCAGGCCTTGCAGCTGTGGCAAGCCCAGCTGCAAGGCATGGTAGCCAAAGATATCGGCCACCGCCTCGTCAAAGCGCTGCTGCTCCCATTCCAGGAGATAGTGCCCGAGGGCTGAATCCGTCCAGTGATGCATCTCTATAATTTTGCAGCTCATGAACCTGTTGCCCATTCCCGCTTTTTCCGACAACTACATCTGGATGCTCCACGATGCAGAACATGCCGTGGTCGTCGATCCGGGTCAGGCCGAGCCTGTGCTGAGCACATTGGCACAGCGGGGTCTGAAACTGCAGGGCATTTTAGTCACCCACCATCATGCCGACCATGTGGGCGGCATTGACGCCATTCGCGCGGCCACCGGTGCCCCCGTCTGGGGCCCTGCCTACGAGTCCCTGCCCGAGCCCGTCACGCGAGTGCAGGGTGGCGACAGCGTGGAGCTGCTCGGAGGCCCCTGGCGGGTCATTGATGTGCCGGGACACACCAGCGGTCATATCGCCTTCTTCAGCACCCAGGCGCAAGACCAGCCTCTGCTGTTCTGCGGCGACACACTGTTCTCGGGCGGCTGCGGCCGCCTTTTCGAAGGCACGGCAGCGCAGATGCAGGCTTCGCTGGACGCACTTGCCGCCCTGCCCGCCAACACGCTGGTGTGCTGCGCACATGAATACACAATTTCCAACCTGCGATTTGCGCAGGCCGTGGAACCAAACAACCCGGAACTGGCTCAGTATCTGGAACATTGCCAGCAACTGCGCAAAAGCGGGCAGCCCACGCTGCCCTCCACATTGCAGACCGAGCTGGCCATCAACCCGTTCATGCGAAGCCGCGCTGCCGACGTGATCGCAGCCGCCGTGCACCATGATCCCCAAACCAGGCCCGAGGACCCCGCCAGCGTGCTGGGCACCCTGCGCCAATGGAAAAACGTTTTCTGATGAAGCTGCTATCCACCCTGCTGCTGACAAGCGCACTGATATTGACCGGCTGCGCCACCACCAGCAGCGTCGACCCCATGTATCCGAACGGCCCGCTCAAACCCCTGGGCCAGGGCAAAGTCGGCAGCTCCGAAGTCGCAGAACTGGAAGCCACGGGCGACCTCTGGGTGCGTATCCGCAAGGGCTTTGCCATGCCCAACCTTGAGCAGGATCTGGTCCAGAACCAGGAGCAGTGGTATGCCACGCGCCCCGACTACATCCAGCGCATGACGGAGCGGTCGAGCAAATACCTGTTCCACATCGTCGAGGAGCTGGAGCGCCGCAATATGCCGACAGAGCTGGCGCTGCTGCCCTTCATCGAGAGCGCCTTCAACCCTCAGGCCGTATCCAGCGCCAAGGCCGCCGGCATGTGGCAGTTCATGCCGGCCACGGGCACCTATTTCGACCTCAAGCAGAATGTCTTCCGCGACGATCGCCGCGATGTGCTGGCCTCGACCCGTGCCGCGCTCGACTATCTGCAAAAGCTCTACAACATGTTCGGCGACTGGCATCTGGCCCTGGCCGCCTATAACTGGGGCGAAGGCAGCGTGGGCCGCGCCATCAAGCGCAATGAAAAGCTGGGCCAGCCCGCCGGCTACCTCGACCTGCAGATGCCGGCCGAAACCCGCAACTACGTGCCCAAGCTTCAAGCCGTCAAGAACATCGTGGCCGAACCCGAGAAGTTCAACACCGAGCTTCCCATCATCGAGAACCACCCCTATTTCCAGGCCGTGGATCTGCCGCACGACATCGACGTGGAGCTGGTGGCCAAGCTGGCCGATGTCAGCGTCAAGGACTTCAAGGCACTCAACCCCAGCTTTCACAAACCGGTGATCTTTGCGCGCGCCACGCCACAGGTGCTGCTGCCCTGGGACAACGCCAAGGTTTTCCGCCGCAATCTGCAGGCCTATAGCGAAGGCCAGTTTGCCAGCTGGACGGTATGGACCGTGCCCACCACCATCACCGTGGCCGAAGCCGCCCAGCGCGCAGGCCTGGGCGAAGCCGACCTGCGCGCCATCAACAACATCCCGCCGCGCATGCTGATCAAGGCCGGCTCGACCCTGATGGTGCCGCGCGATGCCAATGTCAAGACCGATGTGCCCGGCCATGTGGCAGACAACGGTCAGATCTCCTTCGCCCCTGAAGTCGTGACCGTGCGTACCACGGTCAAGGCGCGCAAGCGCGATACCCTGGTCAGCGTGGCCAGCCGCTATGGCATCAGCGTCTCCAACCTCGCGGACTGGAACGACCTCAAGTCCACGGCATCCTTGCGCCCCGGCCAGTCGCTGATTGCCTACCTGCCCAGCCGCGCCGCCCGCAGCGCACGCGCCGAAGCCAACGACAGCCCACGCGAGTCAGCCCGCAACACCCGTGGCGGCAGCAAGGTGGCAGCCGCCAGCAAGAACGCCAGAGCCAGCAGCGCGCCCGCTCCCCGTGGCGGCAAGAGCGAACCCAAGGCTCGTGGCGGTACACCGGCCAAGAAGCGCAAATAAGCTTCGCCGCCCGCAAAAAAGCCCGCTGTTCGCAAAAACCAGCGGGCTTTTTTATTTCTGCTCTCTCAAAGAAATCAATAGCAGCACACGCCTGATTTCAAAGCGCTGGCAGCCAATTCAAGCGATATTTTCAGCGCCTGTCCACCAGCGCGTGGGCAATCGTGCCGAGATCCACATATTCAAGTTCGCTGCCTATCGGCACACCACGCGCCAGCCGCGTAACCAGAATGCCGCGCGACTTGAGCGCCTCGCTGACAGCATGGGCTGTGGCCTCGCCCTCTGCCGTGAAGCTGGTGGCCAGAATCACCTCCTGCACCACGCCATCACAGGCACGCTCCAGCAACTGCTTCATGCCGATTTCCTTGGGACCCACGCCGTCGAGCGGGGACAGTCGCCCCATCAGCACATAGTAATAGCCCTGATAGGCCCCCGTGCGCTCCATGGCAGCCAGATCGGCCGGAGCCTCGACCACGCACAGCCGAGCCCCGTCGCGCCCGGCGTCATCACAGATGCTGCAGATCGCGCCTTCCGTAAACGTATGGCAGCGCTCGCAGTGATGAACAGAGTTCACCGCAGAATCCAACGCCCGCGCCAGCTGCAGCGCACCAGCCTGATCACGCTGCAGCAAATGAAACGCCATACGCTGCGCCGACTTGATGCCCACGCCCGGCAGTCGGCGCAAGGCCTCGATCAAGGCGTCCAGAGATTGCACATCAGACACAGGCTTGTCCTTTCAGTCACCAGAAAAAAGGCGACCCGGAGATCGCCTGATATTTGAATGCAGGATTTCGCACACTGCACTCAACGCTGGCATGCCCCAAGCCAGAGGCAGCAAGCAAGCGCCGCCGCGCAGCGAGGCTGCCGTCCCCCTCAGGGGGAAGCGGCTTCGCCGCACAGGGGGGAGCCGTTTAAAACGGGAACTTCATCCCGCCGGGCAGGCCGGGCATACCAGCAGTGATCTTGCCCATCTTCTCGTTGGAGGTCTCTTCCGCCTTGCGCACGGCCGCGTTGAAGGCGGCAGCCACCAGGTCTTCCAGCATGTCCTTGTCTTCGGCCAGCAGGCTGGGGTCGATGGTGATGCGCTTGACGTCATGCTTGCAAGTCATCACGACCTTGACCAGACCGGCACCGGATTCGCCTTCGACTTCGATATTGCCCAGCTCTTCCTGAGCCTTCTTCAGGTTGTCCTGCATGGCCTGAGCTTGCTTCATCAAACCGGCGAGTTGTCCTTTGTTGAACATGAGAATTCCTTCTTTTGTTGAAACGCCTTATTCAGGCTGAATAGATATGGGCTTGATGCTACCGGGCACGATTTTCGCGCCAAAGTCTCGCATCAAGGTTTGAACCTGCAGATTGCTTTTGACAATGTCCTCGGCCAGCAACTGGCTGGCTTGTCTTTCCAGGGCCAGTCGACGGGCAGGACTGTCCGTCACAGGCCCCTGCTCAACCTGCAATTGTCGCGCATGACCGGCCGCTTCCAGCGCAGCGCGCAGACGATCACGTGTGCCGGCCTGATTCAGCGAGCTGGACTCCACGCGCAGTAGCCACAGATCGCCGTCACGACCCAGAAGCTGCGACTGCAGTGCCAACTGCCGCGCCACGGCCACCACGGCCTCGCTCTGCAGCAACTGTTGCACCACGCCAAACCACAGATCACCCTCGGCTGTGCGCTCTACGGGGGCTGCATCCTGGGCCGTGCTGACATAGCCGCTTGCGCTCTGGGCCGCCGGCTCGTCCGACTCCATGGGCGGCATGACATGCAAGGGCTGGCCGATATCCAGGTCGGCATCATCGCCCCAGCGCCCATCGTCAGACCAGCCCTCATCGGGCATGCCTGCCCAGGCAGCCTCGCTGGCATCCTGCTCTTCGGGAGCGTCAACCATATCGGCGGCCTCGGCGCTCTCGGACGCATCGTCGGCAGGTGTCTGCTCGACCTCGGTGGCGGCTTCCTGATTCGCAGCAGCCATGTTTTGCCGAACCGAAGCAGGCTCAGGCGTCACTTCAGGAGCTGGCGGCTGGATCGACTCCGGGACTGCCTGCATCACCGGCCTTGCGACGGAATACGCAGCTGAATCCTCACGATCAGCCACCGCTTGAAGCTGTTGCGGCTCGGCCATGCCAGCGACTGACACAGGCTCTTGCGCCAGAGCCGACTCCGATGCGGGCCCCGGGGCGGCTTGCACAACAGGCTGCTGCACAGACGGCAAGGCCTGAACCTCTGCCGCTGGCTTCTCCGTCACCGCCGGAGGCGGTTGAATCTGAGCCGGAGCCTGGACAACAGGCCGGCTAGGCCTCAGCGCCGGAGTTTTTTTTTCAGCCATGCCGGCTTCGGCGTTTTCCGGCTTGAAGGCCAGCAGCCGCAGCAGGGCCATGGTCAGTGCCGCATATTCATCCGGGGCCAGTCCCAGCTCGACGCGCCCGTGCAGGCAGATGCTGTAGAGTAGCTGAGTCTCGTCGCGCGGCATCAGACTGGCTAGCCGGTCGACTTCGGCGGCCTCCGGGTCGCTAGCATCCAGCGGCATGTCGGGCACGGCCTGCAACACAGCCATGCGCTGCAACACTGCGCACATTTCTTCCAGCGTCGATGCAGCAGACAGACCGTTGTGACGCAGCTCTTCGGAGACTTCAACCACCGTGCGCCCATGACCCTGAGCCAGGGCATCGATCAGGCGGAATACATGGCTGCGGTCCACGCTGCCCAGCATCTGGCGCACCGTCGCCTCCTGCAACTGCCCGCTGCCAAAGGCAATCGCCTGATCGGTCAGGCTCAGTGCATCGCGCATGGAGCCACGCGCGGCGCGCGACAGCAATCGCAGCGCCTGAGGCTCAGCCGGCACGCTTTCCTTGTCCAGCACATGGGTCAGGTGCTCCAGCACCGTCTCCGGCGCCATGGGACGCAGATTGAACTGCAGGCAGCGCGAGAGCACAGTGACAGGCACCTTCTGCGGATCGGTCGTGGCCAGCACGAACTTCAGATACTCCGGAGGCTCCTCCAGCGTCTTGAGCATGGCGTTGAACGCGGTGTTTGTCAGCATGTGCACCTCGTCGATCATGAAGACCTTGAAGCGCCCCTGCACCGGCTTGTACACCGCCTGCTCCAGCAGGCTCTGTACCTCATCCACACCACGGTTGGACGCAGCATCCAGCTCGGTGTAGTCGGGGAAACGCCCGCTATCGATTTCAGTGCATGCCGCGCAGACCCCGCATGGGGTTGCGGTGATTCCACCATTACCGTCCAGGCCCTGGCAATTCAGAGACTTGGCCAGAATGCGCGACACCGTGGTCTTGCCCACGCCACGTGTGCCCGTGAACAGATAGGCATGGTGCAGGCGCTGCTGGGTCAACGCATTGGTCAGAGCCTGAACCACGTGCTCCTGCCCCACCATTTCAGTGAAGGTACGAGGCCGGTATTTGCGAGCAAGCACTAAATAAGACATAGCCTCTGATTCTACGGGGCCGGGACATGCCAACAAGCCTGCTCCTGGAATCTCATTTCACGGCTCGCGGAACTGTGTCGGTTTTGCATCTATAATCGAGAGTGACGGGCCTCCTCGCATGGGGAAGCAGCCAACCGGGTCAGGTGGGGAACCAAGCAGCCCTAACTGTGGATACAGTGCCGAGATCAGGCTCGTCACCTTTCGATGGAAACCTCTTTACAGACAAGAGGCTGTCTTCCGAGAAAGGCAATTCCTCACATGAACAACAAATGCTGCGGCGCTTCCCCCTGGAAAAGTGCTTCGTGCTGACGTCATGTCTTGAATCTCAAATCGACCCCGGAGGCGGTGCTGCCCCGATCTGAACCGAATCTGAGCCCGTCATTGCATCAGGATCTCCCACAGGCCATTGGCAGACAAGAGCGGTAACAAAGAGGCCAAGAGATCAGATGCAGAAAAGGCCGCAGTCGCGGCCTTTTTGTCTCTACTGGATTGAAGTGGCGCCGCACAGTGACGCCATGAAAATTCAAACCGGAACGCCCACCAGATCATGCCCCTGCGTGCCCACGATGCGCACGCTGATCAGCTCGCCCACCTTGTAGGTCTTGCTGGCCTTCTCGGGCGGCTGGATGTGAACCACGCCGTCGATCTCGGGGGCATCGGCATAGGTTCGGCCCACACCGCCCTTTTTGCCCAGGCTGACAGCCTTGTCCACCAACACCTTCATGACCTGGCCTACGCGGCGCTGCAGACGCTTGGTGGAGACCTCCTCTGCCACCTCCATAAAGCGTGCACGACGTGCTTCGCGCACTTCTTCAGGCAGCATGCCGGGAAGTTCGTTGGCGGTGGCGCCTTCGACGGGGCTGTAGGCAAAGCAGCCGGCACGGTCGATCTCCGCTTCGCGAATGAAGTCCAGCAGATGCTCGAACTCCTCCTCGGTCTCGCCGGGGAAGCCGGCAATGAAGGTGGAACGAATCACCAGCTCTGGGCAGATCTTGCGCCACTCGCGGATACGGTCCAGGTTCTTTTCACCCGATGCGGGTCGCTTCATGCGCTTTAGCACATCGGGGTGGCTGTGCTGCAAGGGCACGTCCAGGTAGGGCAGGATCTTGCCCTCGGCCATCAAGGGCAGGACCGCATCCACAGTGGGATAGGGGTAGACATAGTGCAGACGCACCCAGGCACCGTGCTGCTGCGCCAGCTTGCCCAGCTCGTCGGCCAGCTCCAGCATGCGGGTCTTGACGGGCTTGCCGTCCCAGAAACCTGTGCGGTATTTCACATCCACACCATAGGCCGAGGTATCCTGGCTGATCACCAACAGCTCTTTCACGCCCCCTTCGAACAGCGCCTTGGCCTCCTTGAGCACATCGCCGATCGGACGCGAAACCAGATCGCCGCGCATGCTGGGAATAATGCAAAAGGTGCAGCGATGGTTGCAGCCCTCGGAAATCTTCAGATAGGCATAGTGCTTGGGCGTGAGCTTGATGCCTGCATCGCCAAAGCTGCCAGGCACCAGGTCCACGAACGGGTCATGCGGCTTGGGCAGATGAGCGTGCACCGCATCCATCACTTCCTGCGTCGCATGGGGCCCCGTGACTGCCAGCACGCTGGGATGCACCTCGGCCACCATGGTGGAGCCCCCCTCTTTGCCAGCCTTGGCACCCAGGCAGCCTGTCACGATCACCTTGCCGTTGGCGGCCAGAGCTTCGCCAATGGTGTCCAGGCTTTCCTTGACGGCATCGTCGATGAAGCCGCAGGTGTTGACGATGACCAAATCCGCGCCTTCAAAGGTCTTGGAAGTCTGGTAACCCTCGGCGCTGAGCTGCGTGAGAATCAGCTCGCTATCAGTCAAGGCCTTGGGGCAGCCCAGCGAAACAAAGCCCACTTTGGGGATTGCGGTTTGCGTGGGGCTAACGGAGTCGATTGATTTCATTTGATTTTTCCAGCAGCGCAGCGTCTACGCGCCAAGCAGAAATTTTATTTCAACGGCCAAATCAGCAGACTCGACTCTGTTGTTCGAGTCAGCCACACGCACGATGAAAAACTGGTAAACGAAAAAGGCGCTACCGCTTCTATAGCTGTAGCGCCTGTATTCTGGCTGGTTCCACGAGATTCAAGCTCGCGACCAACGGACTAAAAACCCGAGTCATCGACAAGCATTGACACGGTCCAAAACAGGTTAATCGGCTGATTTTACCAGCTGCGCACCCAGGCTGCTCGCGCCCTCCAGGCCTTCCCAGGGCTAAGGTATGCGATGGAAGCTTGAAACCTCCCTGCTCTGCCTAGCAAGAGGCACCAATAGTCGCCCTCAATGCTTGCTGCAGCGAGCCCAGTCAATATGAGCAGATAAGAAGTGGCAGCAAGGCATTGCTCACTAGAGAAAAGCCGTTAGCAGAGGATTTCCGACACGCACTGGGCAAGCCGACACCCCTGACGATTGTCGAGTGCCAGGGCCACGCCGAAATTTGCTGTAATCGCGCCATGGGATTGCCGTAAATTCGCACGATGGCCCCTGACAAGAGCTATGGCCGTGGACCCCTTGTCACGACCACTCGAAATTCATGGATCAACAACTCCCACAACATATTCAAACGACTCCAAGCATTCATGCCCCCTGAGCCAACAGCGCTTTCAGCAAGAAAGATACATACTGCCAAGTGCACGGGAGTCACCTATGCGTATCGGTGAACTCGCCGCACTCACAGGCTGCACGCCCAAAGCGCTACGCCTGTATGAGGCGCACGGCTTGCTCGGCACCGTGGCACGCCGGGGTAGCTACCGCCACTACGACCTGGAAGATGTGCAGCGCGTGCAGTGGATCCGCCAGGCGCTGTCGCTGGGTTTTCGCCTGGCTGCGCTACAGCCGCTACGCAGCATCGACACCCCCGCCGGTACTGCCGCCGTCCAGGCGCTGCTCCAGACCCGGCGACGCGCCATTGCCGACGAGCTGGCGCGACTGCAAGCTGCCGACATCGCCCTGGCTGCATTGTCAATGGAGCTGAGCACATGCGACGGTGCAAAGACATGCCGTTCACCAGAGCCACTCTTCATTTGACGCTGCGGGGCTTGACTCTGTCCCCAAGGACAAGGTGATGCTGGCTGCTTACGAACTAAGCCCGCCTCTATCACCATGTCCCGTCGCATCCTGATCATCCTCGGCCAGCCCTCCACCAACAGTCTATGTGCCGCCTTGGCGAGCACCTATGCCGATGCCGCGCGCCATGCTGGAGCCGAGGTCCGACTGCTGGAGCTGGGCGAAATGCAATTCGACCCCATCCTGCGCCACGGATACGAGCATAGCCAGCCGCTGGAGGCCGACCTGCAGGGCGCTCAGCTCGACATTGCCTGGGCGCAACACCTGGTGTGGGTCTACCCGATATGGTGGGGCGGGCTACCGGCGCTGCTCAAGGGCTTTCTCGATCGCATCTTCCTGCCAGGTTTCGCCTTCAAATACCGAGCCAACTCTGCATTGTGGGACCGCCTGCTGGCCGGCCGCACTGCCGAACTGCTTGTGACAATGGATTCCCCTCCGTGGTACTACCGCTGGGTACAGCGCCAACCAGGTCATCGGCAAATGAAGCAGAGCATCCTGGAGTTCAGCGGGATCCGGCCCGTGCATGTGCACAGTTTCGGCCCGGTGGTCAAGTCCAGTGCGGCCAAGCGCGCCGCCTGGATAAAGCGCGCGCAGACGCTGGGCACCCATGCGGGCTTACGCTGACAGCGTCCTTTCTTATCCCTCATCCACCGTTCTTTGCTGCGACAGGAAGGGCCGGCAAGCCACCCCGCTTTCGTTCCGTGAAGCTCCGCGCGACCAAGGAATACGGCCACAGACTGCTGCGTGGCGGATGCATCGACCGGTTGAATCGCCGCCTGTTGCAGTCATTCATCGAAGCTAAAAACCTGCCTCCCTCCAAAAAACACTCGTCGCAGTTTTCACAAACTGCGCCGCAGCCGCGTCCCATTGGCCGCGAATGCTGACCTTGCCACGCCAGCGGTGTTGCAAAACAGCGTCTGCTTCAAGCGGTGTCACCACATCCAGCACCACTCTGTAGACTGGCCGCTCCGGGTATAGGGTGCCTTGCATGCTTCGGACCTGAATCATGCCTCCAGCTACCGCAGACAGCGCAGCCTCCGAGAGGGTACGACTCGCATCCTGATCAACGCTGCGCACCGTCAAATCCAGTACCGGACCCACACCAGCGTCAGCGATAAAAATTGCGCTGTCGCCGATGCTGATACGTTGAATATCTTCTTCCTGCACATAGGCAAGAACCTCCAGCCGATCGCCGCCCACGACTCTACCCAGCAATTCATTCCGGGCCAGCCAGTCTCCCGGTCGAAGATCCGGATCCACGTCGCGCAGAACTCCAGCACCCAAGGCATTCAGACGGTAGCGGCTTGCTTCGGTTTCCACCGCCTGCTGCTGGATGGCCGCCTGCAGCTGACGCTCTTGCAGAACCTGCCAGTCCCTGCGCAGCTCGGAGTCGAAACCTGCTGCCGCTATTTGCTGCGAATACTGGGTCCTCTGCGCATCGTTTTGAGCCTGCGCGGCCTTGAGAGCCGGGGAGTCCAGCATAAAGACAGGGGCATCAACCTCGACCATGCGTACGTCGCCAAACATTTGCTGCTGCAACTGCGATGCATCAAGCGCATGCAAAGGCCAGATTTCGCTGGATTGCAACATACCCTCGGTGCGGATTGGGGCAGGCAGAGGCAGCCAGCAAAGTGCAATAACTGCAAAGGCTCCGATGGCACTCCAACGTGCTCTTCGACTACGGACGATCTGAGGCCAGCGCAAGTACCATGCTGCAATCTCGGACCAGAGAGGTTTGGCAATGAACCACACAATCTCCACCAGAAACAGCAAGATGCCCAGCGCCTTGATGAAGAAGTGATAGACCAAGGCGGCAATACCCAAAAAAAGAACCAATCGATAAATCCAGGTAGCCCAGGCAAACAAGATGAGTCCGTGACGCTTGGCATCGGAAAAAGACTCCGGGGGAGGCTCACCGAGCTTGAATAATTTCTCTCTGAGATCCCAGCGTGCCAGTGCAAAGGCACGTGAGTGCAGATTAGGCATCTGTAGAAAGTCGGACAACAGAAAATATCCATCAAAACGCATGAACGGACTTGCATTGATGACCAGCGTGCTGACCCATGTCGTAGTGGCCAGCAAAAAAGCCATGGACTTGGGGGCTCCTTCAGGCAACCAGACCCAGGCCAGCAAGGCCCATGCGGCAATCATCAGCTCCGTTGCGATGCCAGCACCCGCGACCTTGAGGCGCTGATCGCGCCGGGTCAATTTCCAGACCTCGTTGGTATCGGTGTATGCCACCGGCCAAAGCACCAGAAAGGCGACACCCATGGTCGGAACTCGGCATCCAAATCGCTTGGCCATCAAACCATGCCCCAGTTCATGAAGCACCTTGACAAACCCTAGCGTCAAACCATAGGCCAGCAGTCCTTGCCAGGTCAGCGAATCAACCAGGGTGGCCGTGAACGTTTCCCAGGAGCGTGAAACGCCCCAGACCCCGGCAAACAGAGCCAGCAAGCTGACCCAGCCAAACGTTCGGCTGAATAGAAACTCCAGCGAGGGCGCCCATCGTGTCAGCCAGCGATCAGGCCTGATCAGCGGGACCCGAAAGAAGAGGTAGTTATGAAGAAGCCATTGCATCCAGCTTGAGCGTCTGCCCTGCCACCGTTCAGCCATCGCATCGGCGCTATTGGGAGGAGGCTCCAACAGATCATTTCTCTGCGCAAACTGCAAGAGCGCATTCACGTCTTCCTCATGGAGCGTCAATGTCGTTTGAGCACAGACATCTTGCACAATCGCGTCAGCGACGCCCAGATGCCAACGCTTGAACACCTCAAAGCTGGCCCAGTCCAGCTGAAAGAAAAGGTTGCGCACGGGATCATGCAGGGTCCAGCTGGGCTGACCATCGGGCAACACAGGACCGGGAAGCAAATCCAGCTCTTCACGCAAAGCAGGCCATGCGGTACTCATGTTGACTTACCAGGCAATAAACTGGCGCAGGACGGCCCAGGGCTTGCGCAGAACCCAGTAGACCAAAGGCACCCAATCGCCTTGCAGCTTGGCGGTACCCTTGAGGCCGATACGAGCCTCCTCCTTGGCGAGCGACATGGACGCACGCACTCGATAGGCGTAGCTGCCATCCGGCCTGGCACTGGCGTCGTATGCCATGTACCGAAGCTTGCCCTCCAGCCCTGCCATGGGATTCGCTGCCAGATACAGCTTCACTGTGGCGCCCTGGGCCAATGGAATGGCATCACCGATGGGAACCCAGGCCTCGATTTCCACCTCATCAGGCCGGGCAATACGCATCACCCGCTCACCGGTCTGTACAGGCTTGCCAAGCCATTCGGTGGGAGAGTCAAACAAAACCATGCCATCTTCAGGTGCCAGCACCCGGCTGCGATCACGCTGATCGCCCAGATATTGCACCTCGGCACGCTTCTCGCCTATGCGTCCGACAAGCGCTGCAAGCTGAGCCTTGGAGCGGGCGTCGCCCAAGGCCAGTTGGGCAGATTGTCGATATTCGGCTTCAGCGGTCAGCAGAGCTTGCCGGGCAACCTCCAGCCGACTGCTGATCTGCGCCTCATCCAGTCCAAACAAGCGCTCGCCTTTACGTACCATTTGATTGGGCTGGACGTGGATCTGATCAATGACACCGTCCAATGGTGCCCTGAGAACCACAGGCTGCGCAGCAACGAGCTCACCAGGAGCAAGCACGCTCATGTGCACAGGAACGGCGCCAAACACAAAAAGCCCGCCCAGGATCCAGATAGATTTTTTTTGCCACCAGCTTTTGGCGCTGACTCTCGATGCCGCAGGTTTTCGCCAGAACCTGGGCTGGCCTGCCTGCAATGCAGAATAGGCATGAAACCAGATATGACTCCATTCGGCGAGAAGCGGAAAGCGCTGCTCTTCAATTGCCTGCGCCCCCGAAAGAAGCAGTCCGCCTTTAGGAGCAGGCTTTTGGCCATCTTGCAGCAGAGGCACCCATACCGCATAGGGCCCCAACCATTCGCTCCATGAGCTTGCCAACTCGGAAGGAAGCTGAGCCGGTTCAATGCGCCGAACCTGCATGGGTTGCTGCTCCTGGAGAAACTGGCATACCCCATGCAGCCATTGGGCATAAGGCGTATTTCTATCGGTCTCCACCACGCCGGATAGGGCCGTTACCCCGCCGTCATCCAGCCACAAACATGCTTGACGGTAAGGTACGAGCAAACGGCTATCGTTGACCAGCAAAAAGCGCAGCTCGGCATTGCTGCGTGCAACCCTGGCGCGATGCCCCAGCTCAAGCAGCAGCATTGCCGGGTTCACGCTCTGAGGAGAAACGGCTGCGTTCATGGCGCAAGCGCCTTATATGCTGTACTCATGACTCCATCAACCATGGACATACTGGGACATCCTTTTCCCCGTCTGCTGATTTGCCGCATTTGCCATCTTCTCACTCAGTCCGGCTCGCCCTGTGGGCACACTGGATGTAGCCTGTGCATCGCCGACTATCAGCTTGACAGTTCGCACCGACTCGTGTCCCTTTCCATCGCTAACCTTGATCTGCAGAACAAGCGTTGTGCTGAGGTCCTTGGGTGCGTTGATGGTTAGCTGACCGCTATGACGGTCCAAGCGCACCCATCCGGGCAGCTCCTGCTTACCGGAGAAGCTGAACTGGAGCGACTCGATATCCCAAGGGCTCTCCGATGCCAGGAGGACGGGCTTCAGGTCCAGAGTGCTGCCCCCACTCGTGACCGAGAACTGCTCAGGTGCTGGATCAAATCCAGAGCGATTGGGTTCTGCCCGCGCGAAAAGCGATGCCCACATCCAGTCATTGACGCCTGCAATTGACTGCGGAAGGCCATATTCAGACCAGCCATCTTGACGAGGCATTCCTGCGTCTCGAGATACGGAGCCGAGCATCATCGATGCAGGGTGTAGAAAACCAGCATTCGGCTCTGGTACCTCGGAAAGTTGAAATGGAGCGAGACCAAGTCCATCAGAGGGACTACTCACAGCAAAGGCAAATGGAACAGGCACGGCAGGAGGTACCAGCGGTTCAACAACGCCGCTGAGTGACGTTACCGAAGATACATTGCCCGCAACGTCCCTTTGCTGAACCCAGAGACTGAATGCCCCGAGACCAGGTAGCTGGAGAGAGTTCCCGCGGCCTTCAATCCAGGAAACGCCATTGTCCAAGGAATACTGCCAACGACCTCCTGCTTCCAGACCAGAAATGAAGACCAAGCCCGTTGGCGAGACTTGCCGCCCATTCACCAACGTGGCTTGATCCAGAGTAATTTCTGGCGCAACCGGATCCAGGGTATCGATGGCATAGCCATTGGATGCCGTAGTGCCCGTTCCGCTATTGCCGGCCGCGTCCGCATAGCCGGTGTTGTTCAGCGTGATCACATTGCTGGCATCGGTGATGCCGGCCCTCGGCGTCAGCGTCGCCGTCCAGGTGAGACCGCCATCGCTGGTGGTCAGGTCGCTCAGCACTCCGTTCTCCACCGTGAAGTCGGACAACTCCAGCCCGGTCACGGCTTCACTAAAGGTGATGGTCACCAGCGAGGTCTCACCGACCGCAAGGCTGGTATCCGCCACGACAATGGTCGCCGTTGGGCGCAGGGTATCGATGGCGTAGTTGTTCGAATCGGTGGTTCCCACTCCGGCATTGCCCGCCTTGTCTGTCACTCCGGCATTGTTCAGCGTGATCAGGTTGCTGGTGGCCGTGATGTGGGCGGTTGGCGTGAAGGTGGCCGTCCAGGTGACGCCGCCATCGCTGCTGCTAACAGCGCTCAAGGTGCCGCCACTAACGCTCAGATCGCTGTTGTCAAACCCGTCCACCGCTTCACTGAAGGTGATGGTCACCAGCGAGGTCTCACCGACCGCAAGGCTGTTGTCCGCCACGACAATGGTCGCCGTCGGGCGCAGCGTATCAATGGCGTAGCTGTTGGAGTCGGTGGTTCCCACTCCCGCATTGCCCGCCTTGTCTGTCACTCCGGCATTGCTCAGCGTGATCAGGTTGCTGGTGGCCGTGATGTGGGCGGTCGGCGTGAACGTCGCCGTCCAGGTGACGCCGCCGTCGCTGCTGCTGACAGCGCTCAAGGTGCCGCCGCTGATGCTCAGGTCGGCATTGGTGAAGTCGTCCACCGCTTCACTGAAGGTGATGCTCACCAGCGAGGTTTCACCGACCGCAAGGCTGGTGTCCGCCACGACAATGGTCGCCGTTGGGCGCAGCGTATCGATGGCGTAGCTGTTGGAGTCGGTGGCGCCGCTGCCGGCATTGCCTGCCTTGTCTGTCACACCGGCGTTGTTCAGCGTGATCAGGTTGACCGTGCTCTCCAGGTTGCCCATGGGCGTGAAGGTGGCCGTCCAGGTGACGCCGCCGTCGCTGCTGCTGACAGCGCTCAAGGTGCCGCCATTAACGCTCAGATCGCTGTTGTCAAACCCGTCCACCGCTTCACTGAAGGTGATGGTGACGGTGCTGGTCTCGCCGACTGCCAAGGCGGCATCCGCGACCGTGATGGTGGCGGTCGGGCGCAGCGTATCGATGGCGTAGTTGTTCGAGTCGGTGGTTCCCACTCCTGCATTGCCTGCCTTGTCTGTCACCCCGGCATTGTTCAGCGTGATCAGGTTGACCGTGCTCTCCAGGTTGCCCATGGGCGTGAAGGTCGCCGTCCAGGTGACGCCGCCGTCGCTGCTGCTGACAGCGCTCAAGGTGCCGCCATTAACGCTCAGATCGCTGTTGTCAAACCCGTCCACCGCTTCACTGAAGGTGATGGTGACGGTGCTGGTCTCGCCGACTGCCAAGGCGGCATCCGCGACCGTGATGGTGGCGGTCGGGCGCAGCGTATCAATGGCGTAGTTGTTCGAATCGGTGGTTCCCACTCCCGCATTGCCCGCCTTGTCTGTCACTCCTGCATTGCTCAGCGTGATCAGGTTGCTGGTGGCCGTGATGTGGGCGGTTGGCGTAAAGGTGGCCGTCCAGGTGACGCCGCCGTCGCTACTGCTAACAGCGCTCAAGGTGCCGCCATTAACGCTCAGATCGCTGTTGTCAAACCCGTCCACCGCTTCACTGAAGGTGATGGTCACCAGCGAGGTTTCACCGACCGCAAGGCTGGTGTCCGCCACGACAATGGTCGCCGTTGGGCGCAGCGTATCGATGGCGTAGTTGTTCGAGTCGGTGGCGCCGCTGCCGGCATTGCCTGCCTTGTCTGTCACTCCGGCATTGTTCAGGGTGATCAGGTTGCTGGTGGCCGTGATGTGGGCGGTCGGCGTAAAGGTGGCCGTCCAGGTGACGCCGCCGTCGCTGCTGCTGACCGTGCTCAAGGTGCCGCCGCTGACGCTCAGATCGCTGTTGTCAAACCCGTCCACCGCTTCACTGAAGGTGATGGTCACCAGCGAGGTCTCACCGACCGCAAGGCTGGTATCCGCCACGACAATGGTCGCCGTCGGGCGCAGCGTATCAATGGCGTAGTTGTTCGAGTCGGTGGTTCCCACTCCTGCATTGCCCGCCTTGTCTGTCACTCCGGCATTGTTCAGGGTGATCAGGTTGCTGGTGGCCGTGATGTGGGCGGTCGGCGTAAAGGTGGCCGTCCAGGTGACGCCGCCGTCGCTGCTGCTGACAGCGCTCAAGGTGCCGCCGCTGACGCTCAGGTCGGCATTGGTGAAGTCGTCCACCGCTTCACTGAAGGTGATGGTGACGGTGCTGCTCTCGCCGACTGCCAGGGCGGTATCCGCGACCGTGATGGTGGCGGTCGGGCGCAGGGTGTCGATGGAGTAGTTGTTCGAATCGGTGGTTCCCACTCCCGCATTGCCCGCCTTGTCTGTCACACCGGCGTTGTTCAGCGTGATCAGGTTGCTGGTGGCCGTGATGTTGGCGGTTGGCGTAAAGGTGGCCGTCCAGGTGACGCCGCCGTCGCTGCTGCTGACAGCGCTCAAGGTGCCGCCGCTGATGCTCAGGTCGGCATTGGTGAAGTCGTCCACCGCTTCACTGAAGGTGATGGTCACCAGCGAGGTTTCACCGACCGCAAGGCTGGTGTCCGCCACGACAATGGTCGCCGTTGGGCGCAGCGTATCGATAGCGTAGTTGTTGGAGTCGGTGGTTCCCACTCCCGCATTGCCCGCCTTGTCTGTCACACCGGCGTTGTTCAGGGTGATCAGGTTGCTGGTGGCCGTGATGTTGGCGGTTGGCGTAAAGGTGGCCGTCCAGGTGACGCCGCCGTCGCTGCTGCTGACCGTGCTCAAGGTGCCGCCGCTGATGCTCAGGTCGGCATTGGTGAAGTCGTCCACCGCTTCACTGAAGGTGATGGTCACCAGCGAGGTTTCACCGACCGCAAGGCTGGTGTCCGCCACGACAATGGTCGCCGTTGGGCGCAGGGTGTCGACGGCGTAGTTGTTCGAGTCGGTGGTTCCCACTCCCGCATTGCCCGCCTTGTCTGTCACACCAGCGTTTTTCAGCGTGATCAGGTTGACCGTGCTCTCCAGGTTGCCCATGGGCGTGAAGGTGGCCGTCCAGGTGACGCCGCCGTCGCTGCTGCTGACAGCGCTCAAGGTGCCGCCGCTGATGCTCAGGTCGGCATTGGTGAAGTCGTCTACCGCTTCACTGAAGGTGATGGTGACGGTGCTGCTCTCGCCGACTGCCAGGGCGGCATCCGCGACCGTGATGGTGGCGGTCGGGCGCAGCGTATCGATGGCGTAGTTGTTCGAGTCGGTGGCTCCCACTCCGGCATTGCCTGCCTTGTCTGTCACTCCGGCATTGTTCAGCGTGATCAGGTTGCTGGTGGCCGTGATGTTGGCGGTCGGCGTAAAGGTGGCCGTCCAGGTGACGCCGCCGTCGCTGCTGCTGACAGCGCTCAAGGTGCCGCCGCTGATGCTCAGGTCGGCATTGGTGAAGTCGTCCACCGCTTCACTGAAGGTGATGGTCACCAGCGAGGTTTCACCGACCGCAAGGCTGGTGTCCGCCACGACAATGGTCGCCGTTGGGCGCAGGGTGTCGATGGCGTAGTTGTTCGAATCGGTGGTTCCCACTCCTGCATTGCCCGCCTTGTCTGTCACTCCGGCATTGTTCAGCGTGATCAGGTTGCTGGTGGCCGTGATGTGGGCGGTTGGCGTAAAGGTGGCCGTCCAGGTGACGCCACCGTCGCTGCTGCTGACAGCGCTCAAGGTGCCGCCGCTGATGCTCAGGTCGGCATTGGTGAAGTCGTCCACCGCTTCACTGAAGGTGATGGTGACGGTACTGGTCTCGCCGACTGCCAAGGCGGCATCCGCGACCGTGATGGTGGCGGTCGGGCGCAGCGTATCAATGGCGTAGTTGTTCGAGTCGGTGGTTCCCACTCCCGCATTGCCCGCCTTGTCTGTCACACCGGCGTTGTTCAGGGTGATCAGGTTGCTGGTGGCCGTGATGTGGGCGGTTGGCGTAAAGGTGGCCGTCCAGGTGACGCCACCGTCGCTGCTGCTGACAGCGCTCAAGGTGCCGCCGCTGACGCTCAGGTCGCTGTTGTCAAACCCGTCCACCGCTTCACTGAAGGTGATGGTCACCAGCGAGGTTTCACCGACCGCAAGGCTGGTGTCCGCCACGACAATGGTCGCCGTCGGGCGCACAGTGTCGACAATCACGCCAGACGTCGCGCCCAGGCCGTTAAGGGTCAGAACGAGGTTGTTGCCAGCGGCATCACGGACACTGCCACCATTGAGGTCAAGACTGGCGCTGACGCTGATGCCGTCGGCGTCGTTGTCGCCCGCCTGGACGGTGTACTGGAAGACCAGGGTCGAAGTGCCGGAACCGGACACCAGATTGGCGAATACCGTGCTGCCGCCGATATCCAGGAGCAGCCTCGGGACGCCGTTGACCAGTACTGTTTCGCTGATGTTGACCGTGAAGGTCAGGGTGTCGCCGGCATTGTAGGCAGCGCCGGCCGGCACGCTGACATTGCTGACCGTGGGCACCACGGCATCGACCAGCACACCGGTGGTGCTCGCCACGCTGTTCAGGCCGGTGATGATGTTGTTGCCGACCGTATCGCGCAGGGTGCCGCCGTTGGCCTGGATGGACGAGCCCAGGGTGATGCCATTGGTGTCCAGCTGACCGCTGGCCGCCACTAGGCGGAACACCAGGGCGCTACCACCGCTGCCGCTGAGGTACTGGGCATAGACGGTGCCGCCGATGTCCAGGGTCACAGCGATACGGGGCGTGCCGCCGCTGGTGTCGACGATGACGTTCTCGCTGAAATTCACCGTGAAATCGAGGTTTTGCCCGGCGATGTAGCTGCCGTTGGCTGGCACGTTGACGCTGGTCACCGCTGGCGCCACGCGGTCGATGGCGTAGGTCTCGCCGGTCAGGCCACCGGTCACCGCGTTGTCGACCGCATCGACGATGCCGGTACCGCTGCCGTTCAGGGACAGGGTGACGTTGCCCGCACCGCTGAGGTTGTCGATCACCACGGTGTAGGTATGCCCGTTCACCTGGGTGACACTGGCCAGGGTGCCGGTGACGGTTCCACCAAAGGTGACGTCAAAGTCGCTTGCATCGACGCCGCTGACATCCTCGCTGAAGGTCACGGTGTAGCTGACCGAGCCGCTGCTGGACGGCGAGCCGCCCGCGCGGACGATGCTGGTGACGCTCGGCGCCACGGTATCCACCACCACCTCGGCGGTGCTGCCGACGCTGTTCAGGGTCAGGTTCAGGTCGTTGCCGGCCGCATCCTTGACGCTGCCGCCATTGAGATCGAGGCTGCTGGCGACGCTGATGCCATCGGCATCGTTGTCACCGGCCTGGACGGTGTACTGGAAGACCAGGGTCGAGCCACCGCTGCTGCCGGCCACGAAGGTGGCGTAGCGGGTGGTACCGCCGATATCCACGGCCAGGCGTGGCGAACCGCTGGTGAACACGGCTTCGCTGGCATTGACGGTGAAGCTCAGCACGTCGCCGGCCTTGTAGCCGCCGTTGGCCGGCACGATGACGTCAGCCACCGTTGGCACCACGCCATCCACCAGGATGCCGCTGGTGGAAGGTGCGATGAAGCCGGTGGTGCTGTCGTTGCCGGCCACGTCGCGGATGCTGCCGCCATTGAGCTGGACGTTGCCCGCAACCCGGATGCCGTCGGTGTCCAGCTGGCCGCTGGCGACGGTCAGGCGAAACACCAGGGCGCTGCCGCCGGAGCCGGACAGGTAGTCGGCATACACGGTGCCGCCGGTGTCCAGGGTCACCGCCAGGCGTGGGGCGCCGCCGGTGCTATCGACCGTCACCGTCTCGCTGAAGTTGACGGTGAAGTCCAGGTTCTGCCCTACTCCGTACACGCCATTCGCAGGCAAACCCACATGGTTCACATTCGGCGCCATAGTGTCCAAGACATAGGCCTGCGATAGAACAGCCCCTTCATTGCCTGCGGCATCACTCACCTTCACCTGTATCGTATTGTTGCCGGGAAGAAGGCTTGCGCTTGCAGACCAACTGCTACCCGAAACAGAAGCACTGGTCCAGTTTGCACCGCCATCCAGCGAAATCAGCACCTTATCGCCTTGCGCCAACGGCGCCGACAAACTCCCACTGATGGTCTGCGCACCCACATTGGTGATGAAATCGCCTTGCACACCGCTGTCGTTGGAGAAGTGAATTCCTCCCGGTGTCGCTGTCGGCGCCACCGTATCAATCTGCAGTGAGGAAAGCATCCCCGCAGTGCCCGCATTTCCCGCCGTATCCGTATATTCACCTCCTCTGACAAGGATAGAGGCAGAACCGCTGGCGATACCGCTGTTTGGTGTGAATGTGGCAATAAACACCTTGGGGTCGCCGGTGGCCGTCAACGCGCCCAAGGTTCCCCCGGCCACAGAAATAGCGCCAGCATTAAACCCCACAGGCGCTTCCGAGAATGTGAAAGTGATCAGCGCTGGTGTCACACCATTTACCGTCGCCACATCGCTGGAGATAGCGACTGTAGGGGCTGATTGATCCAATATATAAGCCGCTGCGTAAACCGCTCCTGTGTTGCCAGCGCCATCGGCCACGCGCACCTGCAAGACCCCGCTGCCTGACAAAGTTTGGCCGCTCAAGGTCCAATCTCTGCCCACAACAGCCGCTGCTACCCAGGTCGCGCCGTTATCCAGTGATACCTGGACCAGCTCCCCTGCAAGCAGATTGGTTGACAGCGTACCGCTAATGGTTTGCGCGGAAACATTGGTAATCAGGTCGGAGGCACTTGCACCCGTGTCACTGGAAAACTGAACGCTTTCCACCGTAGTGGTCGGCACACCAGTGTCGTAATGGATAGTCGCACTGCTTGTGCCCTGCCCCAAATTGCCAGCAGCGTCCGTGTAACTGCCCGCGTTTATCGACACCTCTGCCAAGCCTGAATTTACATTCGCCGCAGGTGTGAATAGGGCCGTATAGACCCGCGGGTTGGCTGTGACTGCGAAGCCACTCAACGTTCCACCCATCACGGTGACATCGGTCAAGTCAAAGCCCTGGGGGGCTTCACTGAAAGTGAAAGTAATCACCGCAGTCTCACCCGCCTTCAGACTGCTTGCACTGCTGGAAATAAAGGCCACTGGTGCAACAGTATCGATTGCGATGGGGGTTGATATGCCTGCCCCACCCGCATTGCCAGCCGTATCGGTGTAAGTGCCGGCTGCCAACGACACAGCACCGCTGGAACCCGTAAGTCCTGCATTGGGTGTGAAATCCACCGTATAGACCAGCGGATTGGAGGTAGCAGTGAAATTGCTTAAGGTGCCATTCGTTGCTGTCAAGTCGCCCAGAGTGAACTCGCTTGGCACTTCGCTAAAGGTGAATGTGAAGGTTGCCGACTCGCCTGCTTTGAGAGCAGCGACACTGCTGGTGATTACGACGGTGGGCACTGAGGTGTCCAGCACATAAGAGAAAGAGGCAGCCGTGCCGACGTTACCTGCGGCATCTACGACTCGCACTTTCAGGGTGTCGCTGGCGATCAGCGTCTGACCAGCCAGCGACCAGTTGGGAGAGCCTGGGGAAGCAGAAGCCGTGGCCCAGGTGAAGCCATTGTCCAGTGAAACTTGTACCGATTCACCACTGGCCAGATTGGCCGTCAGCGTACCGCTGATGGTTTGTGCGGTGGTATTGGTGATCAGATCGGTGCTGGAGCTGCCGGTGTCGGCCGAAAAAGCCACTGAGGTGGCTGTGGTGGTCGGCGCAACGGTGTCGATCACGATGTTCTTATTGGCGCCCAGCGAACCGGCGCTGCCCGGCGCTGCTAGTGCCAGCGAGGCATTGCGGCCGTCGACCGCATCGGTGATGACCGCGCCGTTGAGCGCCAAGGCGTTGATGCTGGCGTAATCCAGATCGGCGCTGTTTTGGCCGACCCCCACGGTGTAGGTGAAGGTCAAGGTGCTGCTGCCGCTGCCACCGGAATAGGTGGCTGTGCCGCCGGAGCTCAGGATCAGGGTCGGCACGCCGCTAATGGTATCGACATCCACCGCGCGGCTGAAATCGACTGTGACGGTGATGGTGTTGCCGCTTTTGTAGCTGCCATCGGATGTGCTGGAGCTGACGCCGACGATACGCGGGTTGGGCTGCTCGACGTTGATCGAGATGATATCGGTATCGGACTGGGGGCCGCCGGTACCGGACTGCCCCTGGTCATTGGTGATGATCTGCAGAGAAGCCGCGCCGTGGTAGCCGGGCGTCGGGCTGAAGCGCAGGCCTGCCAGCGCATTGTTGATGTCGGCGAGAGAGCCATCGAAGGTCATGCTGGCATCGACTGTGCCATCACCGGCCAGGAACGACAGGCCCGAGGTGCTGCCCAGGGTGATCAACCCGTTGATGCCGAAGAGCGTCACGCGCAGGCTCCCACCCGCGACATCCACGTCCGAGATGGAGATCGCGTTGCCATTGCCGGCGCTGAAGACCAGCGTTTCGTTCGAGAGCACCGTCTGGGCACCCGGCACGCTGTTCACCGGAGCGTCGTTCACCGGGCTGATGGCCAGGTTGAAGGTGGCCGATGAAACCTTGGCGCCGCCCGTGCCGGTATTGCCGCGATCATCGAGGCTGACCGTCACGATGACGGTGCCCGAAGCATTGACCGCCGACAGGTAGCTCACCTGGCTGCCGGCGATGAAGGCGTTGATATCGCTCAGGCTGCCGCTGAGCACCAGCTGGTTGGTGCCCGAGCCTGTCAGCGTCACGCCGGCGCCCGCCAGGGCACTGAAGGTGCCGCTGCCCGGGGCGACGCTGAAGGTCGCCTGGACCACATCCGATCCGGCGTCGATGTCGCTGAAGCTGATGCCGTTCAGCACCAGGGGAACGTCCTCGCTGCCGCTCACCGGCAACGACGGCACCACGGGG
Organism: Comamonas thiooxydans; assembly: GCF_002157685.2. NCBI lineage: Bacteria > Pseudomonadati > Pseudomonadota > Betaproteobacteria > Burkholderiales > Comamonadaceae > Comamonas > Comamonas thiooxydans. Next base: position 1,919,057 of record NZ_AP026738.1, on the reverse strand, counting down.
GTGCCCGGAGCATCGTTCACCGCATCGACCTGCAGTATCAGGCTGCCGCTGTCGGTCTTCGCCGGGCCACCGCTGTTGCCTAGGTCAGTGATACTGACACCGAGGGTGACGTTGCCGTTGAAGTTCGCGTTCGGCGAGTAGAAGAGGTTCATCCCGGCGATGTAGGCGTTGATCTCCGCGACCTTGCCGATGATGTACACGGTGTTGAGCCCAACGCCGACCGTGATGTTGCCGCTGGCGGTCGCGAGCACGGTGCCGCTGTTGGCCGGCAGCGTGAAGGTGACCTGAACGTTGCCGGTACCCGCGTCGACGTCGGAGACGACGATGCCGGTAATGGTCCCGGTGGTGTCTTCGCTGAGACTGATCACGCCAGGCAGGCTGAGCTGCGGGGAATCGTTGGCGGCGGTCACGGTCACGCTGCGGGTGGCGTCGACGCTGTCGAGCTGGCCGTCGCTCACTCTGAAGCTGACGCTGCGCGTGGTGGTGTCCGGGGTGTCCGAGCTGTTGCTGTAGGTCACCGAGCGCAGCGCTGCCTGCCACTGGGCGGCGCTGGCGCCACTGGCGGAAGTGAGGGTCAGTGTGCCAGTGCCGGCGTTGTAGCTGCCGCTGATGTCGCCCATGGTGGCAGGATCGTTGGTGAAACCGAGCACATCCTCGGAGGGCCGCAGATTGCCAGTGATCTTCACCGAGGCGCTGTAGAGCAGCGGCGAATCGTTGTCCGACACGGTGAGGCCGCTGTCGACCACCACCGGCGTGGACGCCACGTCTGCCCCTTCGACGAAAGCCGCGCTGCCGCCACTGCCGGCGACCACCGGAGCGTCGTTGATCGAGATGACGGTGACGCTGGCGGCATCGGTGGACAAGGAAAACGGCGTGGTGCCGCCGCTGCTGGAAGCGTCGAGCTTGAACCCCTGTTGACCGGCGGTGATGCCGCTCTGGTCCCAGGCCTTGAAGGTGAAGCTGGCAGTGGTGCCATTGACGCCGTCGGGCACGAAGCGCACCCGGTCACTGCTGCGCAGCAGCAGCGCCGAAGCCGTGGAAACCGTACCGACGTCCTGCCAGCTGGCGCCGCTGTCCAGGCTGAACTGCCAGGTGCCACCGGCGCCGGAGTACAGGCCGGTGATGGCAATGCCCTGCACCGCGCCCGTGTCCACGTCGCTGACATGGCCGGTGATAAGGCTGGAAACTGCCTGCCCGAGGTTGTTCACGTCACTGTCGATCAGCGTGTTGAGCATCGGGCTGGAGGGAGTCAACACGGGCGCATCGTTGACGCTGCTGACGCTGATCATTGCCTGCGCGATGCCCGTCGAGAACGCCGTGCTGCCGCCGTTGGAGCTGGTATCGGAGGTGGAGCGAATGCCGTTGAGGGAGGCGATGCCGAAGGACTGGTCCCAGGCGCGGAAAGTCAGTGTGGCCGTCCCACCGTTTTTGCCATCGGGCACATAGCGAAGCAGGGTACTGCCCGACAGCAGCAGCGCGCTGCCATTGGACACCGCGCCGACATCGGTCCAGGTCACGCCATCGGTGGAGTACTGCCAGACGCTGCTGCCGGTGCTGGCCGTCAGCGCGATTCCGCCGGCGGGGCCATCGACGTCGGCGTAGGTAACGCCGCCCAGCAGGCTGCTGACCGTAACCGCCGCCGAACTGGTGTCTTCGTTGGTACCCGACCATACATAGGGGCCGCCGGACAGGGTCGGCGCGTCGTTGATGGCGATGATCGCCACCTGGACGACGGCGGTATTGGAGTCGGCGCCAGCGCTGTCGGTGACCACGAAGTTGATCTGCCGGGTGGTATCGGAACCCCCGAAGGTCGGGTCATCCGAGCTGGAGGAGAAACTCACCGAGCGCAGGACGGCCTGCAGCGCCGCGGCATTGCCGGCCCCGGTGATCGTCAGGACGCCGGTGGCGGCGTTGTAGCTGGTGGCGAAAGCGCCCGGGCTACCGACGCTGAGGGAATCGCCGATGCGCAGATCGCTGATGGTGACCGTGGCCTTCTGGAAGCTGCTGCCGTCGTCCACCAGGGTCAGCGTGGGGCTCAGCGCCACTGCGGCTGCGTTCTCGGTATAGCCGATGACGTTGTTGGCCGGCGCGAGCATCGGGGCGTCGTTGGTGGCGATCACACTGAGGGTGACGTTCGATGCTGCACTGGTGCCGCCATCGCCATCGGAGACAGTCACGCTGATGGTGCGCGTTGCGGTGTTGGGGTCGAGCCCGTTGCTGTTCACGTAGGTCAGGTTGCGCACCAGCGCGGTCACCGCGTCAGCGTTGGCATTGGCGTTGAGGGTGATCACCAGGGCGTTGCCGCCGGTGCCGCCGGCGAGCTCACCGATGCCGACACCGCCGTACAGCACGTTGCTGCCAGAGACGTAGATCTGCCCTGCGGCGGTGCCAAGGCTGAAGACCGACAGCACGTCCTCGCTGGTCACGGCATTGCCGGTGACCGCGACGCGCACGTTGCCGCCGTTGAAGTTGGCCGAGTCGGCGTCGGTGACCGAGGCGTTGGATAACGCATCGAGCAACACCGGGGCGCCGTCCTCAAGGTAGGTGACATTATCGCCATGGAGGTTGCCAATCGTCGGCGGCGCGTTCGCTGTGACCATAATGTCAAAGGTGTCGGTCGCCGTTCCACCTTTGCCGTCGAAGGCCGTCACATCGATGCTAAAGCTGCCGCTATCGCCACGGCCAGGTGTGCCGCTGAAAGTGCGGGTCGCTGTATCGAAGCTGAGCCAGGCTGGCAGAGCACCGCCTCCGGTCAATCGCGCGCTGTAAGTCAGCGTATCGCCGGCATCCGCATCGCTAAAGGTATTGGCTGCAAACTGAAATTCGAAGGCCGTCTCTTCGCGGGCAGTCCGGTCGGGTATTGCGTTGGCAACAATGGGAGCGACATTGGTAATCGGCGCCGCAATCACCAGGTCATCGATATCGAGATAGATCAGCTCTCCCGGCTTGCTTATGAAGCTAATGCTGGTGATGTTGTAGAAGTTCGCGTTGTTGGAAAAATCGACGTTTGAGTGTGTTGTGTCGGTCGCATACTCCAGAGCCAAGCCACCTGCCGGTGTCAGATAAAAAATGTTTGACGGACCACCAGAGGCTTGGGCGTCCTCTACAAAGAAACTCAGACCTATCAGGCGGAAGGCGCTGCCATCGGCCAATTCGATCTTGATACTGGTCGCACCCTCACCGAACGTATCAAAGCGGAGGTAGTTGTCAGGCCCCAGCCCTTGCCCAGGCGGAGCAAACTGCGCATTGGTCAGAAAGTGGTCGTAATTGCTGCCACCCGGCCCGGTGACGGTATACCTGAAACCATCCAAGACAAAGGTGTTGGTTCCTCTGAACTCCTGCGTGGGGTTGTCATCAAAATTTTCACCTGCGGGAGCGCTCAGCAATCTGCCATAGGCCTTTTGTGCTTCAAACATCGGCCCATGGCGCAGACCACTGGCAATCTCCGCCGCAGGATCTGCGCCCTGGGCCACATCCGCCGCAGCGGCGACCGCTGCGCCATCAAACATAAAGCGCTGCTCCAATGCCAGCGGACGCACGGCAGATACTGGCCGCGAACGCTGGGAAACATCGGTCTTCACGGTCTGTGTCGTCAATGACTGTGTCAGACGGCTCCAGAATGAGCGAGATTTGCGGGTCATCAAAGTGTCCTTCCTGTGTGAAGGTGGCATGGCGCTTGCCTGCCTTGCAGTTTCAGACCGCCGGCTTGCCCTCTTCCCGGGAGCTGTCGGTCTCTTGCTATCGGACTATAAAAATATGAGCTTTTGGCGCCTTTCATATATAGACTTCAGCATTAAATTGATCTGAAACCTTTGAATGGCATGCGCAATATGCTCTTATATTTGAATGTCTAGGGCTTGCCGGTCTGGGGTGGTGCCAGCAGCACCTGCCCGCTCATTCCGGCGATCAGCTCGGTAAACTTTCCGTGAATGGCCGCATTGACCTTGACGGACTGGCTCACCGGGTCCACCCGCGCGGCCAGGCGCTGCACCTTGGCAGGATAGGTTTTGCCGGTTTCGTCAATACGCACCTGGAATTCCGAGCCCGAATGCAGCCAGCTGAGCCAGCGCGAGGGCACCAGGAACTCCAGCTCCAGCGCGGAGTCGTCCAGAATGTCCAGCAGCGCCTGGCCCGGCTGCGCATATTGCTGCTCACGGATCTTCTGCTCGGCCACACGACCGGCATAGGGTGCGGTGATCTGGCATTTGCTCAGCAGGCTACGGTTGGCTGCGACTTCGGCCCTGGCCTTGTTCCATTCGGCCTGAGAAATATCCAGTTCCACCTTGCCGACGGAGTTCAACTCCGCCAGGCGCTGGTTGGCCTTCCAGGTCTTCTCGGTGGCATCAACGCCCGCCTGGGCCTTGTTCAGCTGGGCTTGCGGCAGGCTGCAGTCAAACTGCACCAGCAGCTGTCCCTGACGAAATGCGCCTCCCTCCACCACGGGCAGACGCTGTACCTTGGCACCGATCTCTGCTGCCAGAGTGGTGTAGCGGCGCGGTGAAAGCTGGGCACGGATCTCACGCTGGTCCAGCACGCTGGGCAAGGATGCCTGAGTCTTGGGAAGGCTCTGGGCAGCCGAGCCGCCTTGGCCATGAGCGGCGAGCGACAGGCCCAGCGCCAGGCCCAGAATCAAGGGGGACATGCAAGACTTCATTGGAATTGGCCCGCGTCCCAGCTTTGCAGCGATTTGCCAACGGCCTGCGTGAGTTCGGGCAAGGGCATGCTGTCGGAGCCCTCGATCACGGGCTCCATGCCCAGGGTGGCTTGCAGGCGGGAGCTGGCGGCCTGCATATTGGATTGGGCCTGATACCGGCGCAGCACGGAAAGAATGGTGGTGGTCTGCTGGGAGACCCGCTCAAGCGCATTGAGCTTGTCAGCCTGCACCTGATTGTTCACATGCTCGGACAGGCGCTGGTCCACCGAGGCGATGGTCTGTGCTCTTTCATACTGGCGCACGGCGTTCGCAAATTGCAGACGTGCCACGTGCAGCTGTGTCAATACCGCCATCTGGGTAGCCAGACGACGCTGATCGGCCAGTTGGACACCCGCGTCAGCCAGCTGACGCTGTGCAGGCAGTGACAGCAATCCCAGCAGATTGAAGGAAATCTGCAGGCCCGCATCCTGCCAGCGGTCGTTGATCAGATAGCTGTCGCTGCTCTTGTTGACACCGTAGTTGAAGGAAAGGCCGGGGAACATGCGCAGCATGACGCGCTTGGTCTCTTCATTGGCGATACGGGCGTTGTACAGGCTCTCGCGCAGATCCGGGTTCAGCAGCAGGGCTCGGTCTTCCAGCTTGTCCACCGGCTGCTCCAGCCAGCGCTGGGCATTCGAGGCGGCAGGCTCGATCACGCGCAGCGGCTGGTTCAGCTCTGCGGGCGAGACTCCCATCAAGGATGCCAGCTCGATGCGCGAGGAAGACAGCTCCTGCTGAATGGCCTCCAGCAGTCGGATGTTCTCCAGCAACTGGCGCTGATAGCGCAGCGGCTCCATGGGGGAGCGCAGCTTTTCCGCCTCGACCTTGCGCGAGTCTTCCAGGGCCTTGTCTGCATCCTGGCCTGCGGTCTGCAGCGAAGACTCCAGCGCCTGGGCCGCAGCCACACGCCAGTATGCGATACGTACGTCCTGGATCAGCGTGTGTATGGCCTTGCGGCGACGCTCAGCCGCAATCTGGGCGCGATCCGCGTGCTGACGAGCGGCGTAATAGCTTTGACCGAAGTCCAGCAGGCTCCAGGAGAAGCTCAGCGAAGCCAAGGTCGACTCACGATCCGACGAGATATAGGGATGGGCCAGGGAAGGCGCGCCCGTGACCGAGTCGGTGCTGCGGCTGATCAGATCCTTGTCGCGGTAGCGGTAGCCAGCCGAGGCCACCAGCTTGGGCAGCATGTCGAACTTGGCAACATTGGCCGTGCCCTGGGCCACTGCCTCTTCCATGCCACGCAGACGCTGGGCTGCGTTGTACTTGATGGCCCGCGCAATCGCCTCTTCCAGGCTCACGGGCCCGGTCAGAGGAGCGACGTCCTTGCCAAGGCTTTGCCGATCGGCCTGAACCTGGGACTGAATTTCTTCCGTGGAAAGCGCCTGGCTTGTCAAATTGGCGCAACCGGTGAGCCAGATGGCCGAGCCTAGCAGGGCCGTGAACCGGACACGGCTACGAAAATTTGTCTCAGACCGGAGGTAAGCAAGGGCGTTCATATCTGCAGGGGGATAGTGACGAAGGCTGTTTGACAAGAAGACGCCGGCGAGCTCTAGCAACAAGCCCTCAAAAAGTATGCAAAAGTCTTAATTGTCAAAAAGTGTGCCAAGAATATTAACTGGGCAAGGACTGCAAGAGCAATCACTGAAATCAGGTATTTCTTCTGCCAGAAGCACCATGCAGCCGCACTCATTTTTTGCCCCAATTGGTGCATTGAGTCCTTGGTGGTGACTGGTCAAGCGATTCGGTGGTGATGCAGTGTGTAGTTGCCTGAGGCTGCTTCCAAAGCCGCTTCCGGTTGGAGACAGCAAGGCGCTCCTTCGGGTTTTCTCAGAGCCGACGGCGCATAGCTGCTATTGGAGATTTCAGCCCTGATCTATGAATTTCAGATCAACATCGCTCACATGCGCGCTTGCCACGCATTCCCGAGGCATTGGAAGGCGCATCAAGCTGCGCCAGCAAAGCCAGGCAGTTCGATCGCGGCAGCTACATCGTCAAGCTTGAGGGATTTGGACGCCCAATGGAAATAGACCGCAACATCATGGGCGTGACGATTGCAATCGATGGTGTGGAAATGCCTCATGAGGGGTCCTGAAAACCCCGGTAGTCAATCCTGATCGCTGCCTTGCCTCAGGTCGTCCGCGACCGACGCGACAAAGCTGACGCAGAGCGTCAACACCATGAGCGCAAAACTGACAAGCAGCCACTTCATAGCGTCCTCGTGCAATTGATATTCGCAAACAGTATGCTCGCATTGATTGACAGCACTAAATAGATGTTTACGCTAGGGCCAAGCACGAACCAAGCACCCGTCACCCGAGGCTCCATATGAGCTCAGTCCCACAAGGAGTCACGAGAAGAGCCAAGGCCTGCTCGATGCAGGCGAACGAAGCCAGCCAAGCCATCTGTCTGCTGGACGAGATCGGCTGCCAGACACTTGAACGATGCGACCACCCATGCAGCGACACATCCCTCAGCACACCGACTAGTGAAGCGAGAACACCGCCGCAGCATCAATCTCAAGTGGCCTGGAAAGCAAATACCCTTGGGCGCAATCCACTCCAAGCCTTTTCAGCATATCCAGCTCTTCCGGCCGTTCAACGCCCTCTGCAATCACCAGGCTTCCTATTTCATGCGCGAAGCTGATGAGGCCTCTGGCCAGTGCACGCCGTTTCTCATCTGTATCGATAGAGTGAGTAAGACTCATATCCAGCTTGATGATCTCGGGCTCAAGATTGAGGATATGCCGCATGCTGGAATAGCCTGCACCAGCATCGTCAACCGCCAGTTTCACGCCCCGGCGACGGTAAGGCTCCAGCCCAATGGCAAGGGCTTTGTAATCCTTGACCGCAGCATGTTCTGTAATCTCCAGGACCAGACGGGAGAGATCATCAATGCCATCAAGTAGTTGATGGAATTTGCTGCTGAGCAGCAATTGTGGCGAGCAGTTGACACTTACGCTGCTGTTGACGGGCAGCCGCTCCAGCGCTGGCAGCACCTTGGAAACAGCGCACAACTCCAGGTCGATGCCTAAACCTGCCTTGTCTGCCACATCGAACCAATAATCCGGCGCATGCCTGGGCTCGACATCAAAACGCGAAAGGCTTTCAAAGCCGCAGATGGCCTTGTCACGCAAACTGCAGATCGGCTGGAAAACCATCCTCGGATCACCGTGCGCCAACGCGGATCGGACCTCACCGACCAACCGTGCCTTGACCTGCTCCTCGGCAGCCTGCTCTTCGATGCGGTCTGCCAGGATCTCTGCAAATGCGCGCAGCAATTGCATGTCGCGCTCCCCTAGCGTTGGATTCGGGAGGTAGCTGAAGCAGCAAAGCGTCCCATACACATGCCCATCCGTGAGACGGACGGGAACACTCAAATGGGAACCTATGGGAATGGCATGTGTTGCAGAAATGTGCTGAGCGGCCGGCACACAACTTGTGTCCGGAATGCACTCGGGCAGCTCGCCATGCACAACCTTCAGGCAGTATCCCTCTTGCATGGGAATGCTCTGGCCTTGATAGAGCGGCCCACCCGAAACACTGTCCAAATGCTTGAGCACCCGTTCGGCAGCACCGAAGTGTGAGACAAAGGCGATATCCATTCCCAGGTGCTTGCGAACCGCACGCAGTATGCGATCCACTCCTTCTGCGCACACACCTGATCTCATCAAATGATTGAGATGGCGATTCCCGTCAACCTCCAGATCGTTCATCTGCATGCCCCCTCCTACATACAGTCGACTCACACGGCTTTTGTCAATATTTAATCTGGAAAAGCATGCAATGTGAAGCGATGATCATCGACATTCAACAAGTGTCTCAGCAGCAGCCGTGGCGAAAATGTCAATCAATCCACTAGTTTCGCCATCCACCTGGATTTCAGCTGCTGCTCCAGGCATGTTTCCGCGGTGAGTTTTTCTGTATGACGGCTTCGTGGCACAAGCCACCACCTGTGGTCCGCTTTGAAGCCTCCTCGAATCTTCGCTCCACTCAAAAGTAGAGAACCCACCCCATGAAGGTCTCTGCATGAAGAAATCCAGAGTTGGTGAAGCGCAGATCTGCTACTTGCCCAGGGCAGTCCATTCTCGCGAATCAGTCTGCATCTGCTGCATGTTCATCAGAACCAATAACTCAAGCATGCCTGCTTAGCGCCGGGCCAGTCTTGCCCGCACCAAGGACACGATGCGATTGCACCGCTCCCCATCGAAATTGAAGGCGTCGCTGAGCGCCATATCCAGATCCTGTGAAAGCCCTTCACGAAGCATGCTTCGTGCACGGAAGAAGCGCGTGCGCACCGTAGCCTCTGGAATTTCCAGTATCTGCGACACCTCTTGCGCACTCATCTCTTCCACCCCGCGCAACATGAAAACCCGGCGGAAGTCATCGGGCAGCAGGTCAATGCGCGCCTCCATGATTTGACGCAACTCCGAACGCATGACTGTTCGATCGGGGCCCCGATCCATATCGTCCTGCTGCCAACTGGCATCCGTCTGCTGGGGCGATGCCATCGCGGACTCCAGCGGCACGATCTTCAACTGACGACGTCTAATCTGTCCAAGAGCTTCATTGACGACAATGCGTACCAGCCATGTCGACAACTTGGCATCCGCCCTGAAATTTCCCAATGCCTGCCAAGCCTGCAAATAGGCCTGCTGCACGACATCTTCGGCATCCATATCGCTTTTCAATATGGCTCGTGCGGTGCGAAACAACAAGCGATTGTGGCGTCGCATGATGGCCTCGAAAGCCACCTCATCGCCAGCTGCAGCTCTGAAAGCGAGCTCCAGATCCGAAGCATCAGCAACCGCAGGGCTGTGGCTCGAAGGTTGAGTGTGCGGCATGTACGCCTCCTTTGACCATTGGATGGTGTATCCGCATCCAGCGTTCCCGTGTCGATCTGATTCTCGGCCCTGCTGCCAACAGGGGCGGAACGTGGTGACGCGCCGATCCATCCAATGGATGAGTGCTTGTCCTGGACGCCGGATTTTCGATCTCCCAAAGCAGGCCTCGTTATCTACGAAGGAGTGCATCATGTCGTTTTTGCATATCGCTCATCCACAGGGCGCGCGCCGCCTCTTTCTTGGCCAATCCGGGCTGATGCTTTCAGGTGCCGCTGTTGCGCTATTAGCCGGCCGTGAAGCGCTAGCCGCCAAAACCGGCGATGGAAAAGCCCAGGACACTCAAATCCTGAACACCGCCCTGAGTGCAGAGCTGGAGGCCATCGCTGCTTATCAGTTGGGAGCAGAAAGCAAACTGCTGCAACCCTCCGTGCTGGATCTGGCCCTGACCTTCCAGGGCCATCACAAAGCGCATGCCGAACTACTAGCCAAGACGGTTGAAAAACTGGGTGGCAAGCCGGTGGTCCCCAAGACTGCTTACAACTTCCCAGCAAATCAGCTGAAATCACAGGAGGATGTGCTGCGCTTTGCGGCACGACTGGAGCAAGGGGCCGTCAGTGCCTATCTGGGAGCCGTTCCCTTGTTCGGCAATCGAGAACTATCCAAGGCTGCGGCCAGCATTCTGGGTGATGAAGCCATGCACTGGGCAATACTGCGCCAGGCAGTGGGCGAAGCACCGGTCCCCACGGCATTCGTATCATGAACACCGAACGGTGGCTGCTGCCTGGCATGCTGTCGTTCGCGGCGGCAGTGCATGCAGCACCAGACAAGCTTCCTGGCGAGCAGATCTACGCCCGCTGTGCGGCCTGCCATGCGCTGGCATATGACCGAGTGGGACCGCATCATTGTGGCCTGCTGGGACGGCGTGCGGGCACGGTTCCCGGCTTTGCTTACTCGGATGCCATGAAGAACTCCGGCTTCATCTGGGACGAAAAAACACTCGATCGTTTCCTGACCCAGCCCATGAAGGTGCTACCAGGTACAACAATGACGTACGCCGGAATCCCTGACTCCAAGGAGCGTAGCGACTTGATTGCCTACCTCAAGCAAGCTAACGATTCACGAGAGTGCCATTCACTTCGAGCACTCTCGCATTGAATGCATATACCCTAGCTGCCCGTCGCAATCGGCCTGAAGCAATTCACCAAGAAAATGCTCAGGCTGACCGCTTCAGGCGGTGGACTCACTCGGCCGATGCAACACCATGCCTCGCCTCCGGCGTGAGGAGTCGGCCCAACCGGAATACGCATCGCGGCAGGATGTAGACGACAGATCGCCGGCTGCATCTATTTGGGTCTAGCAGTCACAGTCGAAGGCATCGCCCACCTGGACACATTGCCGTGCAGCAATCAAGGCGAATGGGTCAAAGGTCAGAGCGTCCGGGACGACGGTACGCACAGTCCCGCGCCACGACGCCAAGCATGAGCCGACTGAATCCAGACTGGGAGCCGCATGGGCCGACTTTTTGCTTGCCAAGTCCTGTACCTTTTGCTGCCGCTTTGCAACATATCGCTGCAGTGCTTGAACTACTGTGCGACAACCTGCACACGACTCAGATCAACACCCAGTGACTGTGCCTTTTCAAGCAGTCGTCTGAATTGCTGCTCGGGCATGGTCTTGCTGCGCGAAAGCAACCAGAAATAGTCCAAGCTGTTGCCTATCACCAAGGAAGTCTGGTAAGCGTCATCCAGGCTCACCACGTTGTAGCCGCCATAGAACGGGCCAAAGAAAGAAACCTTGAGCGCTGCCACACTGGAATCGCCCTGAAAGCGCGCCCTGCCCTTGGCCTCACGCCATTTCTTCTTCGTTTCGTCATAACCTCGGTTGACTACCGTCACTGTGCCATCGTCGTTGAGGCTGTATTGCGCGGATACCTGCGTTAGTCCCGTTTCGAAACTATGGTCAATCCTTGCCAATTCATACCAGGTGCCCATGTAGCGCTTGGCATCAAAGCCGCTCACAGGCTGTAGGCCTCGGGGTACCAAGACAGCGCAACCCCCAAACGCAGCTGCAATTCCTGCAGCAACCGCCGTCAAGGCGGCAGTACGAAGCAAAGCACTTCTCGAAAAATGCATTGTTGTTCATTGAGGTTGAAAGCCTCATTCAACCATCCATCACCCTGCCCGTCTTCCAAAGCGGACTTTTCTCATTCCTGGGACCAATATGCCCGACGAGAATTCCCCGACGCTCTGTTTGCAGCGTTTGAGCCGCCACACAGGGCTCAGGCCGTTTCAAGGCTGACGCCTTGACGGGAACACAGCCCCATCCTCCAAGCAGCAACTATCCGCATCCACCCTAAAAAACCCCTTAGTAGTCGTGATTCCAACGCAATCCAAGCGATCCGTCATTCATCAGGCGAATTCACTGGACTCGCCATCCCGTCAGCTGTACCGTCTTCTTTAGGTTCAGAAACTTGATTGAAGGCCGCCTTCCCCATGAGTAAATCCAAAGAGTCCACAGTCCATCGCATCGTGGATGCAAAGCAGTGGGAACTCAATCGCGAAAAAGAGCGCATCACCTATCCTGCCAACCACGCCGGACCGATTCAAATGGACTGGCGCAAGCGTGAAAACTACTCGGCCACTGACCTGAACTACCGGGGAAGAAGCAAAACCCCATAACAGCAGCTCGGTCTCCGATCTCCTGACGAACCCCGCCACTGTTGAACTGAGCGGGGTTCTGCTTTTTCGGCAAGCACACGGCGACCAGCGCCAGCACCGCTGGCCCGCCAGAAGACAAGGCCTGGCGCCACCATCACCTCAACTGACCGATCTGCTGAGCCGCTGCCTGTCCAGTGAAAAGCAGGTTCACTACTCACTCCGACGGAGAAAGCCTTTGGTGAAGCACAAAACCTGGCTGCAGAGGCCACTCAGCCTCTGCAAGAGTCGTTTCTGTTGATTGATAACCCGGCACAGGAATGGATACGGAGCGCTACCCGAACCGTAGGCCGACAGAGCAAGGGCTGCCCGTGTCCATGAACGCTCAAGAAGGGCAAACCGCAATGCCTTGGAGCGATGAATACTCCCACCGCGGGAATAAAACATAAAAGCCGCTACAACTTTAATAGCTGTAGCGGCTTATGCATTCTGGTGGGTCCTGCGAGATTCGAACTCGCGACCAACGGATTAAAAGTCCGCTGCTCTACCGACTGAGCTAAAGACCCTGCCACACATCAAAAGCAGTAGTTGCCTAATCAGTGGAATGACGTTATTGTAATCTATTTTTCCCGGCTCTTTGCCTAATTCTTGAATTAGTTGGATTAGCTTGGTTTGCGAGCCAATTGATCAAGTACCCAGCCTGCTGCGCACTGACCAAAGGTAGCTGTCACCGCCACGACCGAGCCATAGCCGTGGCAGTTGAGACTGCCATCACCGCCCTCGATTGAGCAAGATGCATCAGGTGGTGCGACGGCCTCACGGCTGAACACACAAGTCACCCCCATGCGCTTGCCATCCTTGGGAGCACCATGCTGCTTGCGCAGTCGGTAGCGCAGCTGCGACAGAAGCGGATCATGGGTTGTCGCACTCAGGTCTGCAATGTCCACCAAGTGGGCCATGCGCTTGCCACCTGCAGCACCAACGGAGATAAAGCACTGCCGGGTCTTGCGCGCATGCGCCGCCATTTCGGCCTTGGCCTTGATCTGATCGCAAGCATCTATCACCGCATCGGCATCTGCCGGCAAGAGTTGCAGCCAGTTGTCCGGATCGACAAATTCATCGATGCAATTGACCTCGCAGCCTGGATTGATCTCGGCGATGCGATCACGCATGGCATCGATCTTGGCCTGACCGACAGTGCTGGTCAGCGCGTGGATCTGGCGATTGATATTGGACTCGGCCACATGGTCCATATCGATCAGAGTCAAACGACTCACGCCGCTGCGCGCCAGAGCCTCGGCCGTCCATGAACCGACTCCGCCCACACCAACCACCACCACATGGGCCGCACGAATCCGGGCTGCCCCCTGCACGCCGTAGAGGCGCTCCAAGCCGCCAAAGCGGCGCTGTACATCTGCTTCTTCCATAGAAAAAACAGCGCCGGATTGGGGCGCTGTTTCCGCTTGAGGCTGAGAATATTCGGCCATTACTTGAGCGTCGCCAGCTTGGACTTGGCAATCCCTGCGGCTTCCGAGTTCGGATAGGCCTGCAGCAGCTCTTCCAGGGTCTTGCGAGCTGCCTTGGTGTCCTTGAGTTCCACCAGACAGTTGGCGATGGACAGGGCCGCTTCGGGTGCACGAGCATGCATGGGCGCATTGGTCATGACCGAACGGAAATTGGCGATGGCATTCTTGTAGTCGCGCGTGGCGTACTGCGAGTTGCCCAGCCAGAAGCGCACCGACGGCGTATAGCCGCTCTTGGGCCATTGGCGCAGGAAAGCGGCGAAGGCCTGGCCGGCCTCGGGGAACTTGCCCGAACGGAACATGCCCAGAGCCTGCTCGAATTCCTGCTGCTCATTGCGATCGGCGGTGAACTCCACGCCGTCCACAGTGACGCTGACGGGCTCGAACTGGCGCAGACGCTCGTCAAAGCCCTTGGCCAGATCTTTCTGACCACGCTGCAACTCTGCGGCGTCGCGTGTCAGTTGCTCGTTCTGACCTCGCAGCTTGGCCTGGTCCGACTTGAGCGACTCGATCTGCGACTGCAGATCCAGCAGGCTGCGGCGGGTCTGCTCCTGCGATTGCTGCAGGCTGTCAACGCGCTGGCGCAGTTCGATGATGGCGCGGCGCGCCTCGTCATCACCAAACAGGGCTGCATGGGCGCTGATGGCAGAGCCGGCCAGCAGGCCGGCCGCCACCATGCGAGGCAGCGTTGCGTGACGGAGAGTCAACAAGGCCTGCTTCATCATTAACGGTAGTTGATTTCAACGCGACGGTTTTGGGCGTAAGCGTCTTCGCTATGACCTTCAGCAGCGGGCTTTTCCTTGCCGTAGCTCACAGCTTCAACCTGGGCGTCGTTCACGCCCAGCAGGCCCAGAGAGCGGCGCACGGCTTCAGCGCGCTTTTGACCCAGGGCCAGGTTGTATTCACGGCCGCCGCGCTCGTCGGTATGGCCTTCCAGCTGTACCTTGGCAGCGGGGTTGGCCTTGATGAACTTGGCATGGGCTTCGATCTGGGGCTGTGCATCAGCCTTGACAGAGTAGCTGTCAAAGTCGAAGTAGACGATGCGGCTGACACCCTGAGGGCCGGCCTTGGAAGCGGCGGAACCGGTCAGGTCTACGCCCGACACGCCACTTTGGCCCTGGCCGCTGGTGCCGGCACCCTGGCTGGACAGCGAACCGTCAACGGGCTTGTCGTCCAGCTTGACGCCAGAGCTGCAACCTGCGACCAGCGCGGTCACAGCCAAAGCCAGGGAAAGACGTTTGATAGTCAACATGAGATTTCTCCGAACAGTCCACAACGGACTTCATCACTAGAAAGAAAGAGGGAAAGCAAACTTCAGATCAGTGTTTTTGGAACGGGCCCCAGTCGGGCTCACGTATGTCTCCACTTGCACCGGCCAGACGCGCCTTGATCTTGCCGTCCAGCGTGGTGGTCATGAGTGCTTCACGGCCGCCCTGAATGGTGGCGTAAACAATCAGACGGCTATTGGGCGCAAAACTCGGGCTTTCGTCCGCCGTGGTGTCCGTGACCGAGTTCACTGTGCCTGTCGCCAGATCCATGACCTGGAGCTTGAAACCACCGCCCACGCGGGAGATATAGGCCAGCCATTTGCCGTCGGGGCTGATGGCGGGCGAGATGTTGTAGTTGCCAGTGAAGGTCACTCGCTCGGCGCTGCCGCCCGAGGACGAGACCTTGTAGACCTGAGGTGCACCGCCACGATCACTGACAAAGTAAATGGTGCGGCCGTCACTGGAGAAGCAGGGCTCGGTATCGATGCCGCTGCTTTGCATGAGACGGCGGGGCTCACCGCCCTGGGCGCTGAGCAGATACAGCTGCGAGCCGCCGTCGCGGCTCAGCGTCACGGCCAGACGGCTGCCATCTGGCGACCAGGCGGGAGCGCTGTTGGAGCCACGGAAGTTGGCCAGCAGACGACGATGGCCGCTGGCTACATCGTGCACATAGACCACGGGCTTGCGTGACTCGAAGGACACATAGGCCAGTTGCGTGCCGTTGGGCGCCCAGGCAGGGGAAATGATGGGCTCGGGACTGGACAGCGCGGACTGGGCATTCTCGCCGTCCGCATCGGCAATCCACAGGCGGTAGTGGGCACCGGCCTTGGTCACATAGGCAATGCGGGTGGAGAAAATGCCTTTCTCGCCCGTGAGCTTTTCATAGATGTAGTCGGCAATGCGGTGGGCCACGAGGCGCAGATCGCCGGTGGTGACTGCGAAGCCCTGACCACCCAGATCCTGGCCCTTGACCACATCCCAAAGGCGGAAGCGCACATCCCAGCGGCCATCCGCCAGACGCGTGATGCTGCCGGTCGCCAGCGAATCGGCACCCTTCTGACGCCACTGGGCCACATCGGGGCGTGAGGTCTCGTCAAGCGCCAGGCCTGAGGCATCCACGCCGCGGAACTGTCCGCTGCGCTCCAGGTCGGCCTGGATGATGGCGGAAATCTTCTGTGGGGCCGAGCCCTCTCCCTTGAACTGGGCAATTGCGATCGGCAACTGTGTCAGGCCCACGCCTGTTACCTCAACCCTGAACTGGGCCAGTGCCGGAAGGGCCGGCGTGGCGGCTAACGTTGCCAGCATGGCTCTGCGGGAAGCGCGCGGCCCTGCCGCCCAGGTTGTCAGGGATGGAAGTCGGTCAATAGTCATTGGCAGCCATCAAAATTTCCGGAATTGCCCGGTACAAACACAAGCGCGAATGTTACACACACTGACGGATTCCTGATGTAAGAACGTGCTCAGTAGGGTGATCAAACGCAAGTGCCACAAAACTTTCAGATCGGGAGCATGCCAGAGTCTGCATGAGTGCAGGGACAAGCCCCAGGCCAATTCTGCCGCAGGCTTGCGCTTTATATTCAAACAGGCATAGTTGGTTACAACTTCATCCCGAATTTCATCTATTGAGATCCGTGCGGACTCCAAAAGCACAAGCCCTAAAATCACGCGCTTATGCAAGCCACACCGTCCCCATCGCCGAGCGAGACCGCCAAGGCCGTCCCTGCCCCAGCTCCCGCTCAAGCAGCCCCCGTCAATCCATCCGAGCTGCCGCTGATGCAGCGCCTCAAGCGCCTGACGCCTTATTTCTCGGGCCAGCGCTGGGCCTGGGGTCTGGCCATACTGGCCACGCTGGTGGGGGCAGCCACCGAGCCCGCCATGCCGGCACTGCTCAAGCCCTTGCTCGACAGCGGTTTTACGGCTGGCTCGCTTCCGCTGTGGACGGTACCGGTGTTTCTGATCGGCCTGTTCGTCATTCGCGGCCTGGCCCAGTTCACGGGACAGTACGCCCTGGCACGCATCACCAATGACGGCATGCTGGGTCTGCGCCAGAAGCTGTTCGAGCGCCTGCTGGCCGCCGACATGAGCCTGTTTTCCAGGCAATCGGCATCGGCGCTGTCCAACACCATCGTCTACGAGGTGCAGACCGGTGCCCAGCAGCTGGTGCAGGCCATGATGAGCATCTCCCGCGACGGCTTCACGCTGATCGCCCTGCTCGGCTACCTGATCTATCTGAACTGGCAGCTCACGTTGATCGTGGCCTTCATGGTGCCGGGCGTGGCCTGGGTCATGAAGACGCTGTCGCGCCGTCTGTACCGCATCACCAAGTCCAGCCAGACGGCCACTGACGAGCTGGCCTATGTGGTGGAGGAGAACGTGCTGGCCCACCGCATGGTGCGCCTGCATGGCGCCCAGGCTTCGCAGCAGTCGCGCTTTGGCGAGCTGAGCCGCCAGCTGCGCGGCCTGAACACCAAGGCCACCATCGCCTCGGCCGCCATGACGCCGCTGACCCAGGTGCTGGCGGCAATTGCGCTGTCGGTGATTCTCTGCATCGCCCTGTGGCAAAGCCGCGAAGGCGCCGCCGCCATCGGCTCGGCCAGCGTACAGGATGTGACCGTGGGCGGCTTTGCCGCCTTCATCTCGGCCATGCTGATGCTGATTGCGCCCATTCGCCGCATGGCCGATGTGGCCAACCCCATCACGCGCGGCGTGGCCGCACTGGAGCGTGGCCTGGCCCTGCTCGAAGGCTCCACCGACGAGCAAGGCGGCAGTTTCAAGCCTTCCGCCAAGGTCAGCGGCGCATTGCAGCTGAGCGATGTGAGCGTGCAGTTCGGCCCGGACAAGGCTCCGGCCCTCTCGCACCTGAACCTGAATGTCAAGGCTGGCGAAGTGGTGGCCCTGGTCGGCCCGTCCGGCGCCGGCAAGACCACGCTGGTCAATCTGCTGCCCCGCTTTTTCTCGCCCACCAGCGGCCAGATCATGCTGGAAGGCGTGCCCGTGGCCGACTGGGACCTGAACACGCTGCGCCAGCAGTTCGCCATGGTCAGCCAGGACGTGGTCATGCTCAACGACAGCGTCGCGGCCAATGTGGCGCTGGGCAAGGATATTGACAAGGCCCGCGTCTGGTCCGCGCTGGAGGCGGCCAATCTGGGCGACTTCGTGCGCAATCTGCCTCAGGGCCTGTACACCCTGGTGGGCCACAATGCCAGCCAGCTCTCGGGCGGTCAGCGCCAGCGCCTGGCCATTGCCCGCGCACTTTACAAGGACGCGCCCATCCTGATTCTGGACGAGGCCACTTCGGCGCTGGACAACGAGTCCGAGCGCCTGGTCCAGCAAGCCCTGAACCGGCTGATGCAGGGACGCACCACGCTGGTGATCGCCCACCGCCTGTCCACCATCGAGCATGCGGACCGCGTGGTGGTCATGGAGCGCGGCCAGATTGCCGAGCAAGGCTCGCATGCACAGTTGATGGAGCTGGGCGGCCTCTATGCCCGCCTGCACAACCAGGTGCGCAGCTCGACCCCTGGCGAGCCTCAAATTTAAGAGCTACTACCGCATATGAATAAAGGACTTCAGAGTCAAACAACTCTGAAGTCCTTTTTCATTGGGCGCTAGCAGCTATCAAAATAGCTGGACCGGTACTGAACCCGTCTGCTACCAGCTCCCTCGGGGAGGCTGGGTACGGCGCTCATGCTGCAGCGCCTTGCCCAGCAGATCGACCATGTACTGCCGGTCCGCGAGTCTGGCGAAGTCCGCTGCCGTCATGTTGCGCTGGTTGCGCAGCGTGATGTCCGCGCCCTCCTCCAGCAGCAGCCTGACCACGGCTTCGCTGCTGTACTGGGCGGCCAGCATCAGCGGCGTGCTGCCGTTCGGCGACGCGGCATCGATATAGGCGCTTTCCTCCAGCAGCAGCTTGATGATGTCCAGCGTCTGCGGCGTATCGGCAGAGGCCGCGTAATGCAGCGGCGCCCAGCCCTCTCGATTCACATCGGCACCGCGCTTGATCAGCTCGCGCACGATGTCGAGGTGGCCCTTGATGCAGGCCATCATCAGCGGCGTCTCGTTCTGGCGCGAAGCCAGATTGACATCGATGCGCGGCGCCTTGAGCAGCACGTCGAAGACCTTGAGCGAGTCCTGATGCAAAGCCGCCACCAGCCCTGGCCGCCCGCGCGAATCCAGGGTGTTGGCGTTGAAGCCGCGAAAGATCAGATTCACCATGGCACTGGAGTTGTCGCTGACCAGCGCCCGCGAATAGTCCTCGTAATCATTGGCTCGTGCCAGTCCTGGCAGGCCTGCCACCCCGACGACAGCAGCACCGGCCCAGCGCAGGCTCTGGCGGCGGTTCAATGACGATGCAATCGATGGGGCAGCAAAAAGAATCATGCACTCGCTCCAGAGTTCGCTGACAAGGTCACGCCCTTGAACAGGCGGTCGAAGTTGGCACTGGTGGCGGCAGCCACCTCCTCGATGGAAATGCCGCGTACCTCGGCAATCTGCTTGGCCACAAAGGGCACGTAGGAAGGATTATTGGTCTTGCCGCGGTAGGGCACGGGCGCTAGATAAGGGCTGTCGGTTTCTATCAACAGTCTGTCCAGCGGCACGAAGGCCGCCACGTCGCGCAGATGCTGGGCATTCTTGAAGGTCACGATGCCCGACAGGGAGATGTAGTAACCCATGTCCAGACCGGCACGGGCCACTTCGGCGGTTTCGGTGAAACAGTGAAAGACACCGCCGGCCTGGGTGGCGGAATCTGCCTCCCCGCACTCGCGCAAAATGCCCAGGGTGTCGTCGGAGCTGCTGCGGGTGTGGATGACCAGCGGCTTTTGCGTGATCTGCGCTGCCCTGATATGCGTGCGAAAACGCTCGCGCTGCCATTCCAGATCGGCAATCGTGCGGCCGCCCTTGCGGTCTTCCATGCCGTAGTAATCGAGCCCGGTCTCGCCGATCGCCACCACGCGCGGCAGCGCGGCGCGCTCCACCAGATCCTGCACGCTGGGCTCGGTCATGTCTTCGGTATCGGGGTGCACGCCCACGGTGGCCCAGAAATTGTCGTAGTCCAGCGCCAGCTGGTGCACCTCGGGAAACTCTTCCATCGTCGTGCTGATGCACAGCGCGCGCGTGACCTTGGCGGCAGCCATGGCTTCGCGAATCTGCGCGATATTGGCACTCAGCTCGGGGAAATTCAGGTGGCAGTGGGAATCGGTAAACATAGAAATTGGACCGCCCCTGAGCGGCTGCGCCGCTTCCCCAGGGGACGACGCCATCGCTGCGAGACGGCTCTTGTTCGGCGTCACTGATGTGGGAGTGCGCCAGTATTAATAATCAGATTGTCTGGGTCGGCTTCTCGGAACTCAGGGCCGTGCCCAGAATCTGCTCGATCTTGGCCTTGAGCTCGGCGGACTTGGCATCCTTGGGAAACTGGATGCCCACGCCCTGGGTCCGGTTGCCGGAAGCACGCTCCGGCGTCACCCAGGCCACCCGACCCGCGATCGGGTAGCGCTGCGGATCATCGGGCAGGGTCAGCAGCACATAGACATCATCGCCCAGACGATAGTCACGCTGCGTGGGCACAAAAATCCCCCCTTCGGCAAACAACGGAATATAGGCGGCATACAGCGCCGCCTTTTCCTTGATCGCCAGCTGCATCACGCTGGGACGAGGGGTGGTAGTTGCGTTCATAGTGGGTAGCGGAATTCTTGTGGCAGCCGGGCGGCGGTAGTCGCGAGGTTAACACCCGGGAATATTTTGACCAAACCGTGCTTCATGACCTAGCGCACGGCTCTGGCAGCTTTGCCCGAGATCAGCACCGCCCGCGCCCTGGAGGCCAGAGCCTCCATCATCAGCCCCGCATTGAAAGGGTGATCGGCCGTGCGCGCCGCCTGCACCAGCTCGCGCGACCATTCGGCCAGCAGCGCCATGGGCAGCGGCTTGCCCGGCAGATCGGCAGGCGAGAAATACCGGGGCTCGCCGCCACCGGCCAGGACCATCAGGTCGTGGCAGATTTTCTGCAACGCCTGCACGGCATCCACCGGGGCAAAAGCCGCCAGCGCCGCCACATCCCCCTTGGCCAGCTGCCTGGGCAATTGGGCCCAGGCGGCGGCCTTGCCCGCATCCGCCGCCATGCGCAGCGCATCGCCGGGTCGACCGCCGGCGGCCTGCAAGGCCGCTGCCGCATCCGGCTCGTTCAGGCCTTGCGCCTGCAGCCACTGAGCGGCCTCGGCCGCCGCAGGCCAGGTCATGGTGTGCGTCAGGCAACGGCTGCGAATGGTGGGCAGCAGCTGGTGCGCGGCCTCGCTGGCCAGCACAAAACGGGTGTCTCCGGGCGGCTCCTCCAGCGTTTTGAGCAAGGCATTGGCGGTAATCGCATTCATTTGCTCGGCCGGGTAGACCAGCACGGCCTTGCCGCGTCCGCGCGCGCTGGTGCGCTGGCAGAACTCCACGGCATCGCGCATGGCTTCCACGCGGATTTCCTTGCTGGGCTTGCGCTTCTTGTCGTCGATGTCGGCCTGGGCCTTTTCCGGCAGCGGCCAGCCCAGCTCCATCATTTGCACCTCCGGCATGAGCACGCACAGATCGGCATGGGCACGCACCTCGATGGCATGGCAGCTGGCGCAGCGGCCGCAAGCACCTTGTGCAGAGGGCTGCTCGCAGAGCCAGGCGCGCACCAGCGACAGCCCCAGTGCGTACTGGCCCAGACCCGAAGGCCCTTGCAGCAGCCAGGCATGACCACGCTGGGCCAGCAGGCGGCCACGCTGCGCGGCGATCCAGGGCGCTTCGAGATCGGAGGCACTCATGGCTTGCTGCCCACCATGATGGCCAGCCACCCCTTGCGCACCACGGCCTGGGTGATTTGCTGCCACACGGCGTGGCGGCTGGCATGGGCATCGACGCGCACAAAGCGCTGCGGTGCCGTCCGGGCGCGCTCGGCATAGCCTTGGGCCACGCGGGCAAAGAACTCGCCGGGCTGGGCTTCGAAACGATCGGGAACACGGGCCGTGGCCAGGCGCTCGGCCGCCACTTCGGCGGGCAGGTCAAACCAGAGCGTCATGTCGGGCTCGCGCACGAAATCCGGGGCCTGCCCTGCCTGCAGCGCAGTACCGGTCTGCGCCATGCGCTCCAGAACCGACAGTTGCTCCCAGCTGAAGCCGCGGCCCGCGCCCTGGTAGGCAAAAGTGGCATCGGTGAAGCGGTCGCTGATGACCACCTCGCCGCGTGCCAGCGCCGGCTCTATGACCTGCACCAGATGGTCGCGCCGGGCCGCGAAGGCGATCAGCGCCTCGGTCAGCGGGTCCATGGCGTCATGCAGCATCAGGGCGCGCAGCTTTTCGGCCAGCGGCGTGCCACCGGGCTCGCGTGTCAGCGTGACCACCCGGCCCTGATCGCGAAAAGCCTGTGCCAGTGCCTCGATATGCGAGGACTTGCCCGCACCGTCGATGCCTTCGAAACTGATGAACAGACCCTTGGGTAAAGCTGTACTCACTGATATTTCCTCTAGTGCACCGCAGGGGCTGCACCAGTTGTTTGATTCGACACAGGGCACAGGCCACGGCCTGCCGCCCTCAAAGATTGCTCACTGACCGCGCTGGTAGCGGTTGACGGCCCTATTGTGCTCGTCCAGCGAGGCGCTGAAATGGCTGGTGCCATCGCCCCTGGCCACGAAGTACAGCGCCTTGGTCTGATCGGGCTGCACGGCCGCCATCAGCGCGGCCTTGCCGGGCATGGCGATCGGCGTGACGGGCAGGCCCGCACGGGTATAGGTGTTCCAGGGCGTGTCCTCCAGCAGATCGCGCTTGCGCAGATTGCCGTCAAAGCTGGCCCCCACGCCGTAGATGACCGAAGGATCGGTCTGCAGGCGCATGCCTATGCGCAGGCGGTTGGAGAAAACGCCGGCAATCTGCGCCCGGTCCACAGCGCGGCCGGTTTCCTTTTCCACGATGCTGGCCAGGATCAGGGCTTCATCGGCAGACTTGAGCGGGGTATTGGCCGCCCGCATGGCCCAGGCATCGGCCAGACGGCGATCCATGGCATGCAGCGCACGGCGCAGCACGGCCATGTCCGAGCTGCCCTTGGCATAGGTATAGGTATCGGGGAAAAAACGGCCCTCGGGCGGCACGCCCACCCGGCCCAGGGCCGTCATCACGGCCTCGTCGCTGAGCCCTGCGCTGTCCTGCTTGAGGAATTCCTCGCGCGCCAGCGCCGCTCGCACCTGGCGCCAGTTCCAGCCTTCGACAAGGGTCAGCGCACGCAGGCTTTCCTCGCCCCGTGCCAGCTTTTGCAACAGCACATAAGGTGTGAGACCCGTGCTCAGTTCGTAGTTGCCGGCCTTGATGGCGCGGTCCTTGCCCGAGAAGCGAAACCACGCATAGAGCAGGCGCGCATCGGTTTGCACCCCGGCCTTGACCACGTTCTGCGCCACGCCACGCGGCGTGGTGCCGGGCTCGATCTCCAGCTCCAGATTGGGTCCGGACAGCTGCAGCGGCTGGTTCAGCCACCACCAGGCGCCTCCTGCCGCCAGAGCAGCCAGCAGCAGCAAAAATATCAGTGCTCGAATAAGGGCACGCACAAGCTAGATCCATCAGTACACAGAGCGACGATCATAATTCAGCCATGACCCAGCCCAAGACGCTGCCCCTGAACGGCATTACCCCCATTTCCCACCTTGGTGTCATCCGCGCCGTTGGCGCCGACGCAGCCAGCTTTCTTCACGGCCAGTTGAGCAACGATTTCGCGCTGCTCAAGTTCGATCAGGCCCGCCTCGCGGCTTTTTGCACGGCCAAGGGCCGCATGCTGGCCAGCTTCATCGGCTTCAGGCGCAGCGCTGACGAAATCGTGCTGATCTGTGACCGCAGCCTGCTGGCCCCCACGCTCAAGCGCCTGTCCATGTTTGTGCTGCGCGCCCAGTGCAAGCTCAGCGATGCGACGGCTGACTTCGCACTCTACGGCCTGACCGGCGAGGCCGCCGAGCAGCTTGCCGGCAAGAATGCAGCGGCCTGGACGCTCCAGCAGCAAGGCGATGTCCATGTGATCGCGCTCTACCCCGCTGCAGGCAACCAGCGTGCGCTGTGGATCGGCCCTGCGGGTCAGGCCCCCGAAGGACAGTTGCTGAGCGAAGGCCTCTGGCAATGGTCCGAAGTTCAGAGCGGCGTAGCCACGCTGTCGGCTCCGGTGGTGGATGCCTTCGTGCCCCAGATGCTGAATTACGAATCCCTAGGCGGCGTCAACTTCAAGAAGGGCTGTTACCCCGGCCAGGAAGTGGTGGCCCGCAGCCAGTTCCGCGGCACGCTCAAGCGCCGCGCCTATCTGGTTCATGCCGAGCAGGCTCTGAGCGTGGGCCAGGAAGTCTTCAGCGCCGAAGACCTCGAGCAGGCAACCGGCACCGTGGTGCAGGCAGTAGCAGCTCCGCAAGGCGGCTGGGATGCCATCGTCTCCATGCAGATTGCCTCTTCCACCCGAGACGATCTGTTTGCCCATGCGGCGCTGGCCGAAGGCCAGAGCGCCGATGCGGGCAAGGGCATTGCGCTGCAGCTCCTGCCCCTGCCCTACGAGCTGCTGGCGGATATCTAAACGCCCCGCCCCCGGGCCTGCACTGCTGCTGGCCCGGCATTGCCGGCCCGGCCACCGCTACACTTCGGCGCATGAGCAACTCTTCCCCGGACTACCGCCACCGCTGGCTGCTGGCCCTGGCCTGAGGGCTGCTCTGCGCCTTGATCCTGGCCCTGCGGTGGTGGCAGGCTCATGCCCGGCAGCAGCAGCAGTTGCAGCTGACCCAGACCGTGCAACGCCGGACGCTGGAGAAAGTGGCTCAGCACAAGGCCCACCTTACCGCCCTGACTGCCGTGGCACCGTTGGATGCAGCCAAGGAGTCATCGGCTCTGCCGCATATTGCGCAATCGGTGCAGACCATTTACCCACGTGTCCAGGAAATCCAGCGGATCACTGCGGCCACGCCCGCCACAGGCGGCTGCCGGGACCCGGCCGTGGCGCAGACTGCCAGCTCCGCTGGCACCGCGAGCCAGCGCCAACCTGCCTGACTCCCTGCACTCCGGCCATTATCTTCTCCTCAAAAAGATAGCAGACTCCGAAGGTTGGCTCTGCGTTCGCATTGATTCCTCCCACTTGCTGGACGACAAGGATGGCGAATATCCCCCGGCTTCCTGGTGCTGGGCGGCGGCGTGCCCCTGAAGATCGGCAATGAAACCATTGGAGCCATTGGCGTGGCCGGTGCGCCTGGCGGCCATCTGGACGAAGCCTGCGCCCAGAAGGCCATCACCGCGCTGAAGGATCAGCTGCAGTAAAGCCGGCTCGTGCCTGCGTGCGGCAAGGCCTGCAAAGCAGGCCGCCGCAAAGCGCCTCCCCCAGCGGGTGGCGCCCACCTTCAGCCGCCCGGTCACCTCTGTCCCGGGCTTCGCCTGATCGAGCTCAGAAAACCCCGTAGCGATAAGCCACGTAGGCGGCCACGGCCACCCCGATCAGACTGAGGACGGTCATGATTCTTGCCATGGGCGCTCCTTCGCATCAAGCATCAAATCGGGCTTGAATGCTTTCAGACAAAGCGCTTCAAGCTATCAAAAAAGATGTATTAAAGCACTCTGCACATCGTGATGTGGGGAATGCCCGCCTCCTCATAAGGCTCGCCTACCGGCGTAAAACCGGCGCGCAGATAGAAGGCTTCGGCATGGCGCTGCGCGTGCAGCACGATTTCCCTGTCGCCGCGATCGCGCGCCGCATCCATCAGGCTCTCGAGCACCATGCGCCCCCAGCGGCCGCCGCGCACGCTGCGATCCACGGCCATGCGGCCGATACGCCCCACGCCCGGCGCATCGCTGACCAGTCTGCCCGTAGCCACGGGCTGGTTCAATCCGTTGAACAAGACCACATGACGCGCCACAGGGTCGAGCTCGTCGATCTCGATCTCGCGCGGCACGCCCTGCTCGCGCACAAACACGGCCAGGCGCAGGCGCTCGGCATCGCGCCCCAGATCGTTCCAGCTGCCCGAGCGCAGCGTGACGACTTCCTGCCCTGCTTCATAGGCCGTGAGCAGATCCCGCATGGCTTGCGGCACGGGCCTGGGGCTCTGCGTCGCCGCATCGGCAAACACATAGACCAGCTCCACGGTATTGAGCAGTTCCATGCCCCGGAAGATGCCTGCCTCGAACTGCAACGAGGTATTGCCCTGTTTGACGCAGCGGATGCCAACATCCAGCACATCGCCCAAAGTGGCCGAGCCGTGATAGACCGTGCTGGCCTTTTTCACAAACAGCTCGCCACCCAGCGATGCAAAGCCGGCCTCATAGGGAATGGCCAGCTGGCGCCAGTAGTTGGTGATGGCCACATCGGCATACATCAGATAGTGGGCGTTGAAGACGATCTTCTGCGCGTCCACTTCGGCCCAGCGCACCTCGATACGCGTAAAGCTGCGAAAGTCCTGTCGATTCATTGTTCTCACTCTGGTTTCAATTCAATCCAAACGCGCCGCGCAAGGCCTGCGCCATATCCCGGTGCGCCTGACGCGCCTCGGCAATCACGCGGCCCATCTTGACGAACTCATGGGTCACGCCCTTGTAGATTTCCAGTTCCACAGGCACACCCGCCATGCGCAACTTGTCAGCATATTCCACACCCTCGTCCACCAGGGGATCGCACTCGGCCAGGCCGATCCAGGCGGGTGCGACATCGTCGACTTCGGGAGCCAGCAAAGGAGCGAAGCGCCAATCCTCGCGATCCTGGCGTCTGGCGATATATTGCGCAAAAAACCAGGTGATGGACGCTTCTTCAAGTACCAGTCCATGGGCAAAGCGGCGATGGGAGTCGGTATCCTGGTGGGCCGTGGTGCCCGGGTAGATCAGCAGTTGCAAGGCAAGCTCGAGGCCGGTGTTGCGCGCTTCGATCGCACAGGCTGCCGCCAGCGTACCGCCAGCGCTGTCGCCGCCGACAGCCATGCGGCTGCCATCCGCCCCCAGGCTCGCCGCATGGGCCGTCAGCCACTGCAGCGCATCCCAGGCATCGTTATGTGCAACGGGGAACTGGAACTGCGGCGCCAGGCGGTAGTCCAGCGATACAACCATGCAACCCGCCAGATGTGCGAGCTGGCGGCAAAGCTGGTCATGCGTAGCCACACTGCCTACCGTAAAGCCACCACCATGCAGATACAGCAGCGCAGGCAAGCCCGCAGCGGGGGCTTCATTCCGGGTCACAGGCGCGTAAAGGCGGGCCGGCAGATTCGCTCCGTCGCGTGCGGGAATCTGCAGGTCCTCCACGCGGGGCAAGGCCTGCTTGGGGATTTCAAGCACGCCGGCGCCAGCCTCATAGGCCGCCTTGGCAGCTTCCGCACCGAGCTGATGCATGGGAGTGCGCGCGGCCCGCTCCATGCGACGCAGCACATCGCGCATGGAAGCTGTCAGGCTGGCTGGCAAAGCCGCAGAGGAATCGGACATGATCACGACGATAAAAAAACACAGGATGGCATTGTGCGTTGCAACTCCGAAGTCTGCAGGCAAGTGCCGACAATTGTTGGTAATCAATACCGTCGCAGACGCATTCCCCGAAGCCGGCCGATGCCGGTGCTTGCTCCCGGTCGTCACTGGGGCAGTCCGCGGCATGCATGGATGCGGCATGCGGCAAGGAGCTTCAAGGCGGGCTCATGGCACCGGCCAGGCCCGCCAGCATCACATCGCGGCTACTAGCAGCTCGCTAAAGGTGTCCTGTGCCAGATCCGAAGCGTCCTGCACACAATGCACTCGCCGCTTCAGCCAGTTCAGCAACCATCCGTGGTGGTCGCAATAGAGCGTGTGGAGAAGAGGAAGAAGAATAGAACTAGCTTGCGCACCAGCTATGGCTCAGGGGAATACCGGCCTGCCCCCGGCGATGAGTCGCCCACCGCTCCAGGTAGGGCTTTCAGGCGTCCGCCAGGCCATGGCCCAATGATGGGAAGAACTTCAGATGCCGCTTTTAGGCCGTACAAGCCGAATCAAAAAATAAATAACAATCATTCTCAATTAACTCTATACTCGGCTTTACATTTCTTCGCACGCCAGCATGATTTCTTGACACAAGCCAGCCAGCGAATCGGCCACATCGTTTGCTTGTCTGTCATGCTGAGTTTTCCGTCTACCTGCTTTTCCTCGTCAAGGGTGATTCACCCGCGCTTTGTCGTTGCAGCTCCTGTCTGCGGCAATCTTTGCCGCCCAGCGCCAGCACACCAAGAGGCGGTATGAAAGCTACATCGCCCCTTGCTCACTACCGCCTTGCGGTTGCCTCGCGCAGTTTGGCAGCCGTCCTTGGAGGCTATGCGCTGGCCGCAGTCAGTACTGCTGCCCTGAGTCTTCTGCTGGGTTCCTTGATGAGCCGCGTGGAAGCGGTGATGACAGCCACCTTGCTGTCCTGGGTCATCTACGCCATGGCTATTGCCTGGACCTTCTATGCACGCACGGCTTGGCTTGCCTGGGCCGGTGTACTCCTTCCTGCCCTAGCCCTGAGCACAGCGCTGTATGGGTCATTGTGGTTGGGAGTGGAGGCATGACCACCCCTCAAACCAAGACAAGCGCCAGAACCACGCGCCAGCCCGAACAGGAGGGTTTTCGCCAGGCCATGTCCTGGCTGCACACCTGGTCGGGACTGATTCTGGGCTGGCTTCTGTTTGCGATTTTCGTCACCGGCACGCTGAGCTTCTTCAAGAACGAATTCAATCTGTGGATGCGACCCGAGCTGCATGGTCTGCCACCGTCCGACAGCGACGTTGCACAACGCGCCCAGGCGGCGCTGCACGAGCACGCGCCGGGCGTCAGCAACTTCATCATGCGCCTGCCCGATGAACGTACGCCGGCCGTCAATGTGCTGTGGCGCGACAAGCCCAACAGCCGCTTCGAGACTTTGCTGCTGCACCCGCAAACCGGTGCCGCACTGCAGGCCCGAGAGACCGCCGGCGGAGAATTTTTCTACCGCTTCCATTTCGAGCTTCGCACCGCTCACAAGGGCCGCTGGACGATCCAGGGCCGCTGGGTAGTGGGCGCGGCGACGCTGATGATGTTCATTGCCTTGCTGACGGGCGTGGTCACGCATCGCCGCATCTTCAAGGACTTCTTCACCTTTCGCCCGCGCAAGGGCGGACAGCGCGCCTGGCTGGACGCACACAACGTCTCGGGGGTTCTGGTGCTGCCGTTCTATCTGATGATCACCTTCAGTGGTCTGATGATTTTTCACGCCATGTATATGCCGGCCGGCATAGCCACCGCCTACCCTGGCGCAAAAGGAACGGACACTCAAAGCTATTTTTCCGAACTGCAGGGCGATGCTCCCGGCGCGCGCAGTGCCAGGCGTGGCAGCAACGCACAGGCCGAACCCCTGCCTATGCTGGATCTGGCCCCCATGCTGAGCCAGGCCAGTCAGCTGTGGCGGGGCGGTCGTGTCGGCAGCATCACCGTGCGCAGCGACAGCCAGGGCCCGCTGGTGGAGATCACCCGCCACGACGGCGACAGGCTGCAATACGGACCAGCGCGGCTGCGTTTCGATGGCCGCACCGGCCAGCTGCAAACCCAGGTCGATCCGCAAAGCCCGGCCATCAAAACCTATGGCGTGCTCTATGGCCTGCACCTGGGGCGCTTCGCCGATATCGGGATGCGCTGGGTGCTGTTTGGTTTTGGCGTCATGGGTTCGCTGATGATTGCCTCGGGCCTGATACTGTGGTCGGTCAAGCGCCGTGCCCAGGCCTTGCGCAAGACACCTGCCGCCCCCCTGCCCTTTGGCGAACGGCTGGTGGCAAGTTTCAATATCGGCCTCATGGGCGGCCTGCCGCTGGCGATCGCGGCCTATCTGTTGGCCAACCGGCTGCTGCCATTGGAGATGCCAGGCCGCCCCGATGCCGAACTGTCCTGCTTCTTCGGCACCTGGGCGCTGGCCTTGCTGATGGGTCTGATCCGGCCCATGCGCCAAGGATGGGCGCTGGTGCTGGGCATGGCCGCTACCGCATACCTGCTATTGCCTTTGGTCAATGCCTTGACCACTTCAACGCATCTGGGCATCAGCCTGCCGGCCATGGACTGGAGCTGGGCCGGCATGGATCTGAGTTTTGCGGCCACGGGGCTGATGCTCGCCGCCCTCACCCGGCATCTGCTGAAACACAGGCCCCATCCCGCAGCCAGACATGCGCCCCCCGCCAAAGCTGCGGCTGCCCCTGGACGCAAGCCCGGCTCCCAGCGGATCCCTGGCGACAACACTACGCAGGAGGCATAGAAATGCTGCTCGACTTTCTGTTGTGCTTTGCCGCCTGGACGGCTCTTGCCCTGGCCATGGACCGACATCATGAAGACGCTTGGCCGGATATCGAGAGTGAAGCTCCCGCCGCAGTACTGCGCCGCCAGCGCCTGTTCCAAGCCGGCTGGATCCTGCTGGCCTTGTCACTGGGCATTGCTCTGGGCCTTCCGGGCGCAACCACCGCTGCCATGTCAGCCACGGTGTGGACGGCCGCTCTTTGCCTGGCGGCTCTGGCCGCCACCGGCATGGCGACCTGGCAAGCGCAGCGCCTGCCTCTGTTTGGCTTGATGGCACTGGCACTGGGAATACTGATTTTTACCTTCGACCGCCTCGGTCCTTGACGGACTGCACTCAGAACCCGCAGGGGTCACCAATCAGAGAGTCGCTGAGCATCAATGGCTGAGAACCCAAGCAGCAATTGATGCAACAGGAATCCCGATCACGACCGGGCAAGGACATTGCATGCGCATCGCGATGCAGCAGCTGCCTCGGCCCTTGCATGGCTGGCCATGGCCAATCGATTGAACAAGAGGTGCAAGGAAAGAGCACAGGGCCATACAAGGGATCAACAGGCTCTCTTTTCCTGGAATCCAGGCCGGTGCCTGAGTCTGGATCTCAGGCAGAAGACCTTCACTCGTGCAGAGCAACTCATTCACCTATCCAGAACCCAAGGAGATTTTCATGCGCAATTTTTATCATCCCATTGCTCTCGCCACTCTGCTGCTTGCCAGTCTGGGCACAGCCCATGCTCATCAAGTCTGGCTGGAGAACGATGGCGGCCAAGCCCAGTTATTTTTTGGTGAGTTCAATGACAACCTGCGCGAGACCTCACCCGGGGCGCTGGACAAATTTCTGGCCACACCCACGCTGGCCCAGCAAACAGCCAGCGGCACGCAGCAACTGAACGGCCAGCGAAACGCCACGGGCTTCAGCTACAACACGGCAAGCCAGGCCCAAACCCTTTTTGCCAGCGCCGCCTATCCCTTGATTGACCGCAGCAAGCGCAATGAGCCAGCCTTGCTGTGGGTACCTGCGGCCCGCTGGGTGGCAACGCCGACACAGGCCGTGGCCGTGAATGCCCAGGCCCTGGATTTGGTGCCCACGGGCCAGCCGGGCCAATTCATGGTGAGCTTCAACGGTCTGGCCCTGCCCAAGGCCAAGGTGCAGATCGCCGCCCCATCGGGCTGGTCGCGCGAGGCGCAAAGCGACGAGCAGGGCCGGGTCAACTTTGCCCTGCCCTGGAAGGGCCTGTACGTGGCCGAAGTGCATCACAGCGACAAGCAAGGCGGCGAAGCGCAAGGCAAGCGCTATGGCGAAGCCAGCTATGTGACCACGTTGAGTTTCAGCGTCAAGGACGGCATGCCGTCCCCCGCTCTGCCGTCCTCCGTCAAGCCCTGACGCAGAGCCCCCCATTCACTCCAGCAGCCGCTCCGACCACCCTTGGTGGTCATTGTCCGTGGCCATCTATTTGACAACAGCACCATGAACTACCCATTCCCCGGCGTACCCAGCCGACCATCGCTGGCCTTGCTCAGCGCCCTGGCCTGCCTGAGCCTGGGCACTCAGGCACAGACCTCGCCTCCCGCCCCCAGCGCAGACGGCAGTGCCGAAGCCATGCTGGCCCCCGTTACCGTGCAAGACAGCCTGGCCGGTGAAACCGCCACAGGTCCGGTCAGTGGCTTTGTCGCCCGGCGCGCGATCTCGGCCACCAAGACAGATACACCCTTGATCGAAACGCCGCAATCTATCAGCGTAGTCACGCGCGACCAGTTCGAAGCCCAGGGCGTGACCACCCTGCGCGAAACCACGCGCTACACGGCGGGCATCAATTCCAGCTATTTCGACAACCGCGTGGACTCCTTCAAGGCCCGCGGCGGTGATGTCAGTCAGTACCAGGACGGATTGCTGCGCACCTACGGCACCTACAACAATATCAAGGTCGAGCCCTATACGCTGGAGCGCGTGGAATTTTTACGCGGCCCCTCCTCCGTGCTGTATGGCCAGGGCAGCGTGGGCGGCGTGCTCAACCTGACCAGCAAACGTCCCCAGGCCGAGCGCATGCGTGAGGTACAGATACAGCTGGGCAGCCACGGCCGCAAGCAGATTGCCAGCGACATGACCGGCGCCATGGACGAGGAAGGCAAGTGGCTCTATCGTCTGGTGGCCGTGGGCCGCGACAGCAACACCCAGGTCGATCACGTCAAGGACGACCGCGTGGTGATTGCGCCTTCGCTGACCTATCGTCCCAGCACCGATACCTCGCTGACGCTGCAAGCCCTGTATCAAAAGGACAAGAGCGGCTCCATCACCCAGTTCTTTCCCTGGCAGGGCACGCGCCTGCCCAGCCCCTACGGACAGATTCCGACCCGCACCTTTATCAGCGAACCGGGCTGGGACAAGTACGACTCCGAAAACAAGTCCTTTGGCTATCTGTTCAGCCACCGCCTGAACTCGCAATGGACACTGCGTCAGAACCTGCGCCGCACCATCAGCGAAGTCGACTACCGTACGCTCTACACCAGTTTTGCAGCCAACGCCGCCACGGGCCGTCCGGCACGTCCGGTGTTTGACGCCAACGGCCGCACCGTACAGCGCGATGCCGTATGGCAGATCAATGGCGGACGCATGCTGCTGGTCGACACGCAGCTCGAAGGCCTGCTGCAAACCGGCGAGGTGCAACACCAGTTGCTGGCCGGCATGGACTGGCAGCGCAACACCAGCAACCAATCCAACTGGCGCGGACCAGGCACTGCGCTCGATGTCTACAACCCCGTGTATGGCACGTTCACGCCGCCCTCTGCCTCCCAGCTGGTACGTGCGCCCAACGTGGCACAGCGCCAGCTCGGTTTCTATCTGCAGGACCAGTTGCGTTGGGGCCCCTGGAGCGCGACAGTAGGCTTGCGTCACGACAAGGCCAAAACCGAGACCGAAGGTCGCCCGGCAGCGGCTGCCGACGACTCTGCCACCACCAAGCGCCTGGGCGTGACCTATCAGGCCGGCGGCGGCTGGGCTCCGTATGCCAGCTACACCGAGTCCTTCCAGCCGCTGGGAGGCGTGGACTTCTACGGCACGCCGTTCAAGCCCCAGCGCGGCAAGCAGTTGGAGGCCGGCGTGAAATGGATTCCGGAGGGCAAAGGCATCTCTGGCTATGCCGCGGTATACGGCCTGCGTGAACAGAATCGCAAGACCAATGACCCGGGCAACCCACTCAACAGCCTGCAACTGGGCGAGGTCAAAACCCAGGGCTTTGAAGCCGAGCTGATCGCCAGCCTGGCCAGAAACTGGGACTGGACGCTGGCCTACGCCTATACCGACGCAAAAATCAGCCGCAGCAACGCTGGCGACCAGGGGCAGCGCGTGGCCTCGGTATCACGCCATATGGCCTCCAGTTGGCTGATGCATCGATTTGCCGCTCAGGGTCGCGGAGGCTGGAGTCTCGGTGCCGGTCTGCGCTATATCGGACCACAGTGGAGTGGCACCTCTGCCATCGACACGCCCTCATCCCTGCTGGCAGACGCGATGGTGGCCTATGACGCCGGCGACTGGCGCCTTGCCCTGCATGCGAACAATATCGGCGACAAGGTGGTGATCACCCAATGCCTGTCGCGCGGTGACTGCTTCTACGGCGAACGCCGCAACTTTCTGCTGACTGCCACCTATCGCTACTGAACGGGCAGGCAATGCGAACAATGTCCAGCCGCCACTATGAAATCCGAGGCGAAGGCGTCAAAAGACACCTGCTCTTCAGTTTGTGAGGTCAGCTGGCGAGGCAGGCTGCGTTTGATTGAAGTACCGCTGGAGAACCTCATTTCAGCGCAGCAAATTCGTTTCTGAGCGCCTTGGTGCTGCGCTGATAGGCGCGCGGCGGCAGACCGCACCAGCGCTTGAAGGCGCGGGCAAAAACGCGCTCCGACTCGTAGCCGCAATCCTCGGCAATCTGGGCCAGCGGCAACCCCGATTCCAGTTGCTGGGCGGCATGGGCCATACGCTGCTGCTGCAGATAGGCCATGGGCGATTCTCCAACCAGCGCCTTGAATTTTTCGGCAAAGAGCGAGCGCGACATGGCAGCCTCCCTGGCCAGGGCCTGCAAGGTCCAGCCATGGCTGGGGCGGCCGTGGATGGCGGCCATGGCCCTGGCAATCTGCACATCGGCCAGGCCGCGCACCCAGCCTTGACCGCGCTGCTGCTGTGCGGCGAAATGGTTGCTTAGCACATGGATCAGCACCAACTCCCCCAAACGCGCGGCTGCCAGACGCCAGCCGGCGCGTCGCGCCAGCGAGTCTTCGATCAGAGCCTGCAGCATGCTGCCCAGCATGGCCGGTGGAGCGGCCTGCGCTGCAGGTATGTGCAGCAGCGGCGGCAGCAGAGTCAATATGGTGTGCCGGCAGTAGGCCGATATCCAGAGCAGCACCGAATCGATGCGGGTCTGGGCCCCGACTCCGCCATGCTCGAACGTCAGAGGATTCTCGTCCTTCGGACCCTGGGCAAAGCGTTCGATCATGTGTGCGAACGGAACCGGAGCCAGCGCGAGGTCCGACGCAATGACGTGCGGACTGCCCAGCGGCAACACCACCAGATCGCCAGGCAAGACCTGCAACGGTGACTGGCCTTGAACTTGCAGCCAGTACGGCTGCCCCTGGGCGATGCGGATCATGGTCCCCGGCACTCCCTCGGACGCAAGCGCCCAAGGCTCACCCAATGAAAAGCTGGCCGTCACCGCGCGCTCGGCTCGGCAGATGGCCAGCACGTCGCTTAAATGGTCGCTGCTTTGTTTCATGGAGGATTCCGGACGATTTGTGTCATTTTATGGATGCTTTGCGCTTCACGTGACAGGCGGCCTTGTCGACACTGGCTGGCACCGTAAGCGGGCTGCCAGCGCAGCCCGGAACGAGCAAACCATACCCATATCAAGGAGCAAACATGTCCAAGACACGATTGAAAATAGGCATTGTGGGCGGCGGCATTGGTGGCCTGGCCGCAGCCAACGCGCTGCACCGCAGCGGACACGAGGTGACGGTGTTCGAGCAGAGCCAGCAATACCTGCGCGTAGGCGCCGACATCAATCTGACGCCCAATGCTGTACGCGCGCTAGACGGACTGGGCGATGGCATTGCGGCTGCCGTACGGGCTTCGGCAGCCCGCCCAACGCACCGTATCAGCCGCACCTGGGACAACGGCGAGGAAACATCGCGCCTGACGATGGGCAACGAAGCCGAGCGCCAGTACGGCGCGCCGCAGCTCACCATCCATCGCGCCGATCTGCTGGCGGCACTGGCCGATGCCTTTCCCGGCGAGCAGGTGAAGTTCGGCAGACGCGTCAGCCGGATTGCCCAAGACGATGCCGGCGTTGCCGTGGAATTTGCTGACGGCGCGCGAGTCGATGGACTGGATGCGCTGATAGGCTCGGACGGAATTCATTCGGTGGTGCGCACATCCCTGTTTGGCGCAGAGAGCCCACGCTTTACCGGTGTGGTGGCGTTTCGCACCGTGGTGCCCACCGAGCGCGTGCGCCATGTTCCCGATATCGGTGCCTTCACCAAATGGTGGGGACCGACTCCGGACAGCCAGATCGTGACCTTTCCGCTCAATCAGGGCCGCGACACCTTCATCTTCGCCACCACGGCGCAGGAATCCTGGCATGAGGAATCCTGGACCACCGAGGGCAGCGTGGCCGAGCTGCGCGGCTTTTATGCCGGCTTTCATCCACACGCACGAGCCCTGCTGGATGCGTGTGACAGCGTACTCAAGACGGCTCTGTATGAGCGCGACCCTCTGTCGCACTGGTCGCAGGGGCGAGTGTCGCTGCTCGGAGATGCCAGCCATCCCATGATGCCGTTCATGGCCCAAGGTGCCGGCATGGCGATCGAGGACGCCGTGGTGCTGGCCCGCAACCTGGATGCAGTGCAGGATGCCGAAGGCGTTGCGCAAGCCTTGCAGAACTACGAGGCCATGCGCAAGCAGCGCACCAGCCAGATCCAGATAGGCTCGCGAGGCAATAACTGGCTGCGGGCTGGCGGCAATGCCGACTGGGTCTATGGCTATGACGCGTGGCAAGTTGCTTTGACGGCCGAGCCGGTTGCCGGCTCCACCTGAACGACAGTACACCGGCAGTGTTGCCCTGCGCAGCACCTCCGGTGGGTCGATGGTGCGGTCTTGAGCGGGCATCGTGGCGCTGTCGGCATCTGGCGAAAAGCCATGATGCATGGCTGGCAGGCGCCATGCGTTGCTTGCCCATTGCATGAGCCTGCCTCTGCCCATGAGCAAGAAGACCGGTGTCTGCGGGAGCGCGTCCTGCCATGGTGGAGCCGGATCTCGCCAAGCGCTGCTGACTTGCGAGACATGTCAGAGGACGGTGACGAGCGGCCCCCGGAACCCCGTTCTCATTCTCAAAATGACGCCTCAGCCGGCGACGCACATGTAATGTGCGGATGCCTCCCGCCTCCCGCCTCCCGCCTGCCGCATGCAGAAATTCGTGCATCTATATGTGTTGCAGCAGCATCCAGGCAGCTATCCAACACAGGGCCACAGGAACTATTCAAGGCCTGCTTCATCCTCGCCGGACAAAGCGCCTGCTTTCTCGCAATGTGCACGCAAGCGCATCAGCGCGTTGTACATGGCGTTGCGCTCATCTTCGGGCAAGGCCCGAATGGCGGCAGCCTGGCTGGCACGCGCCAAGGGCATGACCTGTGCATGCAGGGCCTCGCCCTGTTCGGTGATCCGGCAAAAAATCTTCTTGCGCGGCGTATTGCCTTCACCCTGCAGATCCACCAGGCCTTTGGCTTGCAGCCGCTTGAGAGCGCGGCTCACCAGGGCCTTGTCCGAAGTGGACTGAATGACCAGATCCGAGAAGGCCAGCCGCCTGGCGTGGGCAATCAAGGCCAGCAAGCGCCACTCCGAGACCGTCAGATCGTGCTTCTCGGCATAAGGCACGGTAATCGTGCGCCGCAGAGCATTTCCCACCTGACTCATCAAGGTGGTGATGAAGTCGTCCACCGTCAGTCCGTCGCCTTGCGCATTGAGGTGCGACCAGGGCGTTTCGCATGTTTTCTTGTTCATGCGCCATTGTTTCACCTCAAATAACAGAATCGCATGTCAATAGTGAAAACAGCAATTTGATTGATCAACTACAGGCGTATAACTCCGTTTTATTGTTTCTCTATAGATTCAATGTTTCACTCATGAATCAATTGAGATTGCACACCAGATTTATACCCACGGCCCAAGGAGAGGCGACCATGTCAGTTGATAGACGCCAGTTTTGCTTTACCGCGCTTGCCTGCGGCACGCTGCTTGCGCAGCCGGTGCTTGCCGAAGAGACTTATCCGAGCAAGCCCATCACGGTGATCGTGTCCTACCCGCCGGGCGGGGATACCGATGCAATCGCCCGCCTCTTTGCCGACAAGCTCAGCCACAGGCTCAAGCAGACAGTGCTGATCGACAACCGCCCGGGTGCTGGCGGGGCAATAGGCAACGGCATGGTGGGGCGTGCACGCTCCGATGGCTACACATTGCTGTTCACTCCCAACCCCTTCACCACCGCGCCCCTGGTCATGAAGCTATCGGGCGCTGCTGCCTACGACGTACTCAACGGCTACGAAGCCATCATCAACACCGCCACCCAGCCCCTGGTGCTGGTCACGAGCCCCAAGCTCGGTGTCAAAAACCTGCCCGAGCTGATTGCCAGGGCCAAGAGTGGCGCCACCGTCTCCTATGCCAGCCCCGGCGCCGGCTCGCCCATGCACATCGCCGGCGAATGGCTGAACAAGGCCGCTGGCGTCAAGTTGTCCCATGTTCCATACCGCGGCGTCGGGCCCTCGGTGACCGATGTCGTGGCCGGCCATGTCGATACTGCCTGGGTCACTTTCGGGCCTGTGCGCCAGTATCTGGACTCCGGCAAGCTGGTGGCGCTGGCCATCGGCGATACCAAGCGCTCATCGCTTGCACCGGCCGTTCCGACATTGACCGAACTGGGCTACAAGGATGTGGTGGTCAGCGCCTGGAACGGCTTCTTCGCGCCGAAAAAGACTCCGGCAGCGGTGATCAATCTGCTCAACGAGCACCTCAATGCCATTTTGCGAGAGCCCGAAGTCGTGGAAAAGCTCGCCGTCTTCGGCGCCCTGCCAGCCGGCGGCTCTCCCAAGGTGCTCAGCGATCTCAATCAACGCGAGTACATGGTGATGGGCAAAGCCATCAAGGACCTCGGCATCGTAGCCGAGTGACATCAATGAATCGTTCAGGCGCAGTCCTGGGCGACTCCAACAGACCTCTATATGACTGAAGTGGCACAAGCCTCTGGTCCGCAGCGACCCGGGGCCTTCCGCTGCGAGGTACGGATATGACATCTGCTCTTTCATCTCGATCCACGCTGGGCATGGACACTCCACAGGTGACGGCCAGGGCAAAAGTGCTTGGCCGAGCCATCTACGCAGGAGATCTCAAGCTTGCCGGCATGCTGCATGGCAAGGTTCTGCGCAGCCCGTACCCGCATGCGCGCATCGCTCGCATAGACACTGCCGAGGCGCGCTCGCTGCCGGGCGTCAAGGCGGTTCTGACCGGCGAAGATGCGCCTGCCACTCTCTGGGGGGCGCATCACAAGGAGCGCGCCGTTCTTGCCAAAGGCGTGGTGCGTTATTGCGGCGAGGAGGTGGCCGCCGTGGCCGCGGTCTCCGAAGAGATCGCACGCGACGCGCTGGATCTGATTCGGGTGGAATACGAAGAACTGCCGGCCATTCTGACGCCCGAGGAAGCCATGGATGAGGAGGCCTTCGGCATCCATCCAGGGCGCAACAATGTGGCCCAGCATATCCAGTTCGAGCGCGGCGACGTGGAGGCAGGTTTTGCCGCAGCGGATCTGATTCACGAAGCCACCTACACCACGCACTCTCAATACCCCGGCTATATGGAGCCCATGGCCACGGTGGCCTCGCTGGACCCCGATGGCCGGCTTGTGCTCTATACCTCGACCCAGGCAGTGAATCTGGTGCGCATGCAGGTGGCCATGACCCTGGGTCTGCCCATTTCCCGCGTGCGCGTGATTCAGGCCGCTACCGGAGGTGGCTTCGGCGGCAAGATCGTGGAGGACGACAACCAGTTGCTTGCCGGCCTGCTGGCCCTGCATACCCGACGTCCGGTGCGGCTGGTCAACAACCGCCTGGAGGACTTCCAGGCCGCATGCGCCAGCGTGCCCGAGCGCATCACCCTCAAGCTGGGCATGCTCAAGGACGGCAGCA
Organism: Comamonas thiooxydans; assembly: GCF_002157685.2. NCBI lineage: Bacteria > Pseudomonadati > Pseudomonadota > Betaproteobacteria > Burkholderiales > Comamonadaceae > Comamonas > Comamonas thiooxydans. The sequence continues at coordinate 1,879,600 of NZ_AP026738.1, read as the reverse complement.
TTGTCGCCAAGCAGGTTCGCATCATTGCCGAATGCGGTGCATATGCAGGCCTTGCCGGTGATGTGATGCACGTCAGTGCCATGCGCAGCGACAACATGCACCGCAATCCGAATGTGCGTTCAGAAGCGACGCTGTACTACACCAACAATCCGCCACGCGGTGCCTTCCGGGGCTTTGGCGGAACCCAGATGCAGTTTGCGCTCAACAGCCATATCCACACCATGGCGGAGAAACTGGGCCTGGACCCGGTGCAGGTGCACAAGATCAATGCGCTCAAGGCCGGTGATGTCTCGATTCACGGCTGGCATATCGGCAGCACAGGACTGCTGGAGTGCATAGACATGGCAACCGAGGCCATAGGGTGGGCAAGCAAACGCCAACGCGTCAAGGCCAGTGGCACCAAGCACCGCGGCGTGGGCATGGCCGCAGCCATGCATGTGAGCGGCAACCGCACCATAGGCAACTGGGACGGATCGACGCTGGTCATCAAGATCAATGAGGACGGTCGAGTCTTTCTCATCAGCGGTGAATGCGATATGGGCCAGGGAGCGAGCACCATGCTCAGCCAGATCGTGGCCCATGAACTGGACCTGCCTCTGGCCGATATTCATGTGCTTGCGCCCGATACCGATGTCTCTCCGGTGGCCGTGGGTACTCTGGCTTCGCGCGTCACCATGTCGGGCGGCAACGCGGCCATCATCGCTGCGCGCAAGGCGCGCCAGGAGTTGCTAAGCCTGGCTGCCGAGCGTCTGGGTGCGCCACCCGATGCGCTGACGCTGGAAGGCGGTGCGGTCTACGTGAGTGCGGAGCCAGAACGCCGCAGCACCGTGGCCGAGTTGGCACGCCAGCATATCTGGCGCCATGGTGGCGGTGGCATCCAGGTCACCGGGACCTGGGACCCCAAGACCGTCATGCATGACGACAAGCTCTACGGCAATATCGCCGCTGCCTACTCCTACGCTGCCCAGGCCGTCGAAGTCGAAGTGGATATCGAGACCGGGCAGGTCAGCGTCCTCGACAGCTATGTCGCCGACGACTGCGGCAAGGCGCTCAACCCGATTGCGATTCATGGCCAGACCAATGGCGCCACCGTCCAGGCCATAGGCTGGACGCTGTATGAGCAGCTGCACTACGAGGGTGGACGCCTGGCGAACGGCAACTTCGCGGACTACAACATGGCCACCGCCGATGCGGTTCCCATGCTGCGCGGCGGCCTTGTGGAATCCAACGATCCCAACGGTCCCTATGGCGCCAAGGGGGCCAGCGAGACCGCCATCCTGCCAGGCGCACCAGCCATTGCCAACGCCGTCTATGACGCGATTGGCGTGCGCATCACCGATCTACCCATCACCCCGGAAAAAGTGCTGGCTGCATTGCGCGACAAGCAGCGGCAAGGAGCAAGCCATGCGTGAATTTGATTTTGCGGAGCCCCGCTCGGTAGCGGAGGCCAGCCAGATGCTGGCCGAGTACGGCGACGATGCACGCATCATCGCGGGCGGGTCGGCGCTGATGCTGGCCATGCGCCAACGCATGCTTGCGCCCACGCACCTGATCTCGGTGGCAAAGCTGCCCCGGCTGCATGGCATCGATTTCGATCCGCACCAAGGTCTGCGTATCGGGGCCATGAGCCGCCATATCGATGTGGCCAGCTCCGAGCTCGTGAAAGCGCATGCACCGGTGCTGGCCCGGATGGCCGCCCAGGTGGCCAATCCCCAGGTGCGCAACCAGGGCACGATTGGCGGCAATCTCTGTTATGCCGACCCCTCCACGGACCCGCCCGGCTGTCTCATGGCCCTCGATGCCTCGGTCGTTCTGGGCAGCACACGCGGAGAGCGCGTGCTGTCGATGGAAGAGTTCCTGGTCGACTACTACACCACGGCCATGGAGAGCGATGAGCTGCTTCTGGAAATCCGGGTGCCGCTGCCAGCGCCCGGCACCCAGGGGGAATACACGCGCTTTCTGCGCACGGCAGCGGAACACCGGCCCCTGGTCAGCGTGGCCCTGGTCGTGCAAAGAGAAGGGCAGACATGCCATCAGGCACGTCTGGCTGTGGGCGCATCCACGCCCATTCCCACCAGGCTGCGCCGCGCCGAGGACTGCTTGCGTGGCAAGACCGTGAATGCGCAGCTTGCTGCGCAGGTCGCCGCCATCGTGGCCGAGGACATCCAGCCGGTTTCGGACCTGCGCGGCAGCAGCGAGTTCCGCCGCGCCATGGTGCGCGCGGTGACTCGTCGCACGGTGTCCACGCTGTTCGGAATCGATATCAATGAAGGAGTTGCCGCATGAGCACGCATCGCATCGAATGCCAGGTCAACGGCGAATCGCACAGCGCCGAAGTCGCATCACGGCGACTGCTATCGGATTTCCTGCGGGACGACCTGCATCTGACCGGCACCAAACGGGGTTGCGAGACCGGAACCTGCGGCGCCTGCTCGGTGCTGCTGGACGGTGAAGTCATCAAATCCTGTCTGATGCTGGCCGTGCAGGTTCACGGGCGCAGCATCACCACCATCGAAGGGCTGGCCGCCAACGACCAGCTGCACCCCCTGCAGAAGAACTTTATGCAGTGTGGCGGCCTGCAATGCGGCTACTGCACGCCGGGTTTCATCATGGCCTCCTGCGACCTGCTCAAGAACACGCCCCAGCCCAGCTGCGAGGAAGTGCGCCACGGCCTCAGCGGCAATCTCTGCCGCTGCACCGGCTACACCCAAATCGTCGAATCCGTGCTGCATGCAGCACAGGAGATGCATCATGGAAATTGAAAAAAACCTGACCGTTTCAGCCCCTCCGCAGCAGGTCTGGGATCTGCTCCTCAATCCCCAGATCATGGCCGGCGCCGTGCCCGGGATGAAGTCCATCGAGGTCATCAGCCCCACGGAATACGTGGCGGAGATGCACCAGAAGATTTCCTTCATCAGCGCCAGGTTCAAGCTCAAGACCAAGATCGTCGAGCAGAACGCTCCGGAATACATGCGCGTGGAAGGCACCGGCGAGGATGCCTCGGTGGCCAGTTCGCTCAAGCAGACCAGCGAGGTGTTCCTGACGCCTGCCACCAATGGCGGGACGGATCTGCGCATCAAGGTCAATGTCGACGTGCTGGGCCGCCTGGGCGCCTTTGGCCTGTCGGTCATGAAGACCAAGGCCGATCGTCTCTGGGAAGAGTTTGGCAGCAATCTGGCGGCTCGCATCGAGGCTGGTGGCTTGCTCGTTGATAGCACACCACCTTCCTCCGCCAGCCCCTCGACAGCGCCCACCATGCCTTCATTGGCCAAGCAAGCTGTCGTGAGCCCTGAGATCAAACCTGCCGCCGCGTCGACCGTCTCCTCTGGCGCAGTACCGCAGGGACAGATGGAAGCAGCCATCACAGCCTCTACACAGGACACATACAGCAAAGCCGGCTGGTGGGCCCGCACCTTCGGAGGTGCCCGCAGTGCACGCGGCGCCGGCCAGGTCATACGCGTAGAAGTGCGTCAGATGGACAAGACGATCTGTGTCGAGTGGCCTGCCACAGCTGCATCCGAATGCCGGGAATGGCTCCAGTCTCTGCACAAGTAAGCACTGTTTTTGCACCGACAAGCAAGGAGGCTCACGACTCAACAGCTCAATCACATCAAGCCACGCATGCAAAAAATACTGAACGACATTAAAAATTGGAGACATTCATGCTGAAGAAGGTAGCGAGCGCCATTGCGCTTCTGGGGGCGGGAGGGTTGGCACATGCACAATCGTCCGTACAGATTTACGGCATCATGGATACGGCCGTCGAAACCATGAACAACGTGGGCGCAACCAAGTCCAGCCTCACACGCATGCCCAATCTGGCGGGCAGCGCTCCATCGCGCCTGGGCTTTCGCGGCCGCGAGGATCTGGGAGGCGGATTGAGTGCATCCTTCACGCTGGAGATGGGTATCGGCCCCGACAGCGGAGCGCTCAACCAGGGCGGTCGCGGTTTCGGCCGCCAGTCTTTCGTAAGCCTCAATGGTCCCTGGGGATCGCTGGGTCTGGGCCGTCAGTACACCATGCTGTTCTGGTCCGTACTCGACGCTGACGTGATCGGTCCGAGCCTGCACAGCATGGCCAGTCTGGACAACTACTTTCCCAATGCACGTGCCGACAATGCGATCTCCTACAAGGGAACGTTCTCGGGCCTGACGATCGGCGCAACCTATAGCTTTGGCCGCGATGCCGTCAATGCGGGCCCCAGCCCCGGCGGAACCAACTGCGCGGGAGAAAGCAGCACCGACTCCAAGACCTGCCGCGAGTGGTCGGCCATGCTCAAGTACGACGCAGCGGCATGGGGAGCGGCGCTGGCGCATGACGAGCTGCGTGGCGGCCCCGGTGCTTTCGCGGGGCTGACCAGCAGCGACAAAGTCGACAAGCGCACCATGCTCAACGGCTATGTGAAGCTTGGTGGCGCAAAGATTGGTGGTGGCTATATGCGCCGCAAGAATGACGGCTATATCGCATCGCCGCGCAACGACCTGTGGTTTGTGGGCGTGACCTACCCTCTTGGTCAATGGACCGTGGACGCCCAGTACAACCAGCTCAAGTACAAGGACAACGCGGACAAGGGTCAGCTGCTGGTACTACGCGGTACTTACAACCTGTCCAAACGCACTGCGGCCTATGCATCGCTGGGCTACATGAAGAACAGTGGCAATGCGGCCTTTGGAGCAAGCAGCGCTCAAGCTGGTGGAACACCGCTGCCGGGTGTGAACCAGACAGGCTTTGGCATGGGCTTACGCCATACGTTCTAGAACCGGTGCCGATACAGCGGATGCGGGTAGCCTGGTGGCCTGCACCCGCTTCTCAAAAGAGGCGACAGTCCCTCATGCGGGGCTCGTTCACCCACATAGACCGGGCATGTCTACCTGGCCAAGGGCAGTCCAGGTCGGCATGAGAAGAAGCTGACAACAATGTCACCGCGCTGTCCCGCTTCTGTTGGGGTCGGATTTCTAAGATCCACACATCTCCTCCTTACCTTTATCAAGGCCTGGGAGATTGTGTTTCACCGACTTTCTTAGGAGCTATCACCATGTCTCAACGTCGTCTCTCCATCGCGTCCGTATTTGCAAGCGCAGCAGCAGTAGCTGTACTAGCCGTGCCGGGGATGGCTTCGGCAGCCTATGAACACCCAGCCAATAACGAGCAAGGCGTGACTGTTCATCCGGAACATTTCGTGAGCCAGAAGACACGTGATCAAGTCAGGGCCGAAACTGCAGATGCAATGAAAAGCGGCCGCCTGTCGTATGGAGAAAGCAACTTCCCCAACTTTGCCCCCCCTGCAGGCCCCGGTAAAACACGCGAAGAAGTGATTGACGAATTGCTGCGCGAATCTCCTGCTGCGCGGAAAGCTCGTTTGCAGTCCATCGCTCGCTGAGGCCTGTAGAGGCCTTATTGGGGCACCGGTCTTCCTTGAGCAGCATTGCACGACGCGATGACCGGCATGCTTGATCTGGCCACCGGCAGCAACTGCCCCATTGCTGCCAGCCGAGTTGCGATGATCAATGCCTGGATTGCCGGCATCACCCAGTCCAAGCCTCTATCTGCTTCCTTCCATTGATCATCGCCCCACAGACGCCGCCTCCTGAGCCGTTCTTGAAGACCAACCAACGGAGGGTCGGGCGAGCAGCAGACAGTGCCCGTCAATTGGCAAAGCGCAGTTCACATGCTCCGGATACCGGCGACCACGCGCCTGAGCACCTCTGCCGACGTCGCAGAACGGTAGATCCCACAGCCATCAGTCTTGGCTCTGCAGCGCGCCGTACAGATGAAGTACTTCGCTGATGCTTATTGAGTGACCGCGCGCGCTCACACATAAAGCTTGATATATGGCCACCGGCCAGACGCCACCACACAAATCTTGGCGAAGCTGGAAGAGTTCCAGCAGCGCCTCAGCGCTGCATCAGTTGCTGGCATTGTCGGCGGCGCCAGACAGACTCGCGAACCGCTCCGGTCTCATCGAACACCACTTTGTACTGGCACACCAGCAGGTTACCGGATTGCGCTTGACGGAGCTTGAAGTTGTAGTCCCACTCTTGGCCTCTCGGGCCTGTAGTTTGCGTCAGAGGCTCGCCCAGCGTCTGCTTCACCTTGTCCTGGGCCATGCCAGGCTGGATGGCGCGAATACCTTCGAGCTGCTCTGCCCGCACGCCATCGCGGACAAAGTCCTTCTTCATATCGGCATAGCGCATATTGACGTCGGAATACTGCAGCTTGTCGGGATTGCTGACAGCATCCTCCGGATTGTCACGAGCCACGGCCGGCATGGCAATGCAAGCGGCCGCAGCCAGCACCAGAGTGGAAAGGCGGAAGGTGGATTCAAACATGCTCATGGCATCCTCTTTCATCAACATCGAAAGTCACGCGCTGTAGGGCTTCAGCGCTCACGCAGGGCCTCGCGCGCCTTGTTCAGCGGCTTGGTCAAATAGTCCCAGACGGTCTTGCGGCCCGTTCGGATATCGGTGGCTGCCACCATGCCCGGCACAATGGGCATGCGCTGGCCTGCCTTGTTCACAAGCACATCCGAGTCGGTGCGCACCAGAACCGGGTAATAGACGATTTCGGGCTTGACCTCGTCGCGCTGGGTATCCGGGGCAATCGTCACCACCTGGCCCTTGAGGCCGCCATAGACTGCGTAGTCGTAGGCCGTCACCTTGACCAGAGCCTCCTGGCCTGGACGGATGAAGGCAATGTCGCGCGGCGAGATATGGGCCTCCACCAGCAATTGGTCATCGAGAGGTACCAAGGCCATCAGCAGGCCGTTGGGCGGCACCACGCCCCCGATGGTAGTCACCTGCAGGCTCTTGACCACGCCTCGCACAGGCGACTGCAGTGTCAGGCGATCCAGTGAATCCGCACGCCCGCGCACCACTGAAGACAGGGACTTCGCCTCCGCATCCGCCTTGGCAAGTTCTTCGCGGCTGCGCACCATGTAGCCAGAACGCGCCTCGGCGATCTTCAGCTCCAGCTCCGCTCCCTGGCGCTGCAGGCGGATGAGTTCGACGCTGCTAGCAGCACCGCTGGCTTGCAGCGACTGCGTGATGCCCAGCTCCTTGCGCACCAGGGCCAGCGCCTGGCTCAGACCTGCCACCGTATCGTTCAGCGCCGCGCGGCGTGAACGGAACAGCGCGCTCTCCGAAGCCTTGAGTTGCGCATGATCATCCAGCTCTTGAGGGAACTGCAGGCTGTCGCGGCCCTCGACCTCGGCACGCAGGCGCACGCTGGCGGCCAAAGCCGCACGGTATCGGGCCGCAGTCTCCTCCACGCTGGACTCGCCACGCGTAGGTTCCAGCTTGGCAAGCACCTGACCTTTCTCCACGATATCGCCTTCGTGCACCAGCAGCTCGGACAGAATTCCGCCCTCCAGTGACTGGATGCGCTGTTCGCGCGAGGACGGGATAACCTTGCCGCTGCCGTTGGACACCTCGTCGATCTCGAAGAACCAGGCCCATGCCAGAAAAGCCAGCACAAAGGCCGTGACCAGCCACACCACGCGATCCGAGTGACTTGCGCGTACCTCATCGAAGTCACCGATGGCCGGCATGGCGGCATGCCGACGCGCAGACCCGGGCATAGGTGAAAGCATGGGCGCGGACTCAACCGTCATCGCGGGTGTTGTTGTAGATGTTGCCTTCGATGTCTCACCGGGAACTGCTGTCTCCGTCATTCCTGCCCCTCCTCTGCAGAGACCAGCCTTTTCACCGGCTGCACCGCTACCTTCATGCGCCCGCTCTGCACGACGCGAACATTCTGCTGCGGGGCTGCCTGCTGGACACCGCCATTCAGGCGCTTGAGCACCTCATCGCGCGCGCCCTGCAACACCACCTGCCCCTTGTCCACCACGATGATCTTGTCCACCGCCTGCAGCACAGCGGGCCGGTGCGTGGCGACGACCAAGGTGCGCCCCGGTGCAAGCTTGCGCAACCGGGCAATCACATCGCGCTCGGCCACATCGTCCAGCGCCGCCGTGGGCTCGTCCAGCAGCAGCACGCGCGGCTGGCGCAACATCAGGCGCGCCAACAGCAGGCTCTGACGCTGACCGCCCGACAGGCCCTGCCCTCCCTCCATGACCATGTGATCCAGCCCCGTGGGCAGGGTGCACACAAAGGCCCAGGCACCCGCGTCCTGCAGCGCGGCCATGAGTTCCATATCGCTCGCATGAGGAGCGCCCAGCAGCAGGTTCTCGCGCAGCGAACCGTAGAACAGGCGCGCATTCTGCGTCAGCAGGCCTACGTCGCGGCGCACGTCGGCCGGGTCTATGTGAGCCAGCGCCACGTCGTCCAACAGCAGGCGCCCGCTCACGGGCTCGGTCAGACCCGATAGCGCCTGCAGCAGCGTCGACTTGCCCGCTCCGTTGCGCCCCAGGATGGCAATGCGCTCACCGGCTGCGATCTGCAGCTTCTTGACTTGCAGTGCCGGGGTCTTGCCGTCGTAGCTGAACACGGCTTCGCCGAAGTCGTAGCGCCCCTCGATGACAGGACGGTGGACGCGGCTGCCGTCCTCGGCGTGGTCCACGGGCAGGCGCATGAGCTGGTCCAACCCATCGCTGGCCATCTTGGCCTGCTGCCAGCGATTGAGCACACCGGTCACGCTGGACAAGGGCGCCAGCATGCGGCTGACCAGAATGGAAGACGCAACCAGCACGCCGGTGCTCATATCGCCGCGCATCACCTGGGGAGCGCCAAAGAACACCACAAAGGCGAAAGCACTGCCCTGCACCGTCTGCATCCAGTTGCTCAGATGATGCAGCAACGCCCGCAGCTTCAGACCCGACTCGGCATTCACGACGTTGTAGTGATTCCACTGATTCTGAAAGCGCGGCTCGGCCTGCAGCAGCTTGATGTCTTCAATGCCCTGCACCGTCTCCACCAGCATGGCGTTGCGCAGCGCCGATTCGCGCATGCTGGCCTGAGCCAGGTTGCGCAGACGCTTTTGCGCCAGCAGGCTGGGCGCGAGCAGCAGCACAAAGGCCGCCAGCGGTACCCACACCAGCGAGCCCGCGATCATCCAGAAGATGAAGCAGAACAGGACAAAGAACGGCAGGTCGGCCACGGCCGCTGCCGTGGTGGAGGTCAGCATCTCCCGCACCGGCTCCAGCTCACGGATCTGGGCCACAAAAGTTCCTGTGGCGCGCGGACGGGCGCCGTTCTTCACGCGCAGCGCATGACCGAAGACGCGGTCCGAAATGCGCAGGTCTGCCCGCTTGCCCAGCATGTCGGTAATGTGCATGCGCGCGGCGCGCATGGCCCAGGCGAACGCAATGGACAGCAGCACACCGCCGAACAACACGTACAGCGTAGGCTCGGACTGGGACGGCACCACACGGTCATAGACCTGCATGGAAAACAGAATGCCGCCCAAGGCCATCAGATTGGTGATGAACGAGGCCAGCAGAATATGGCCATAGGGTCGCAGATCGGCAAACACGATGTCGCGCAGCCAGTGACGCTCCACGGGGCGCAGGTAGCTGTCCACACGCGAATCGGGGGCCGACTGCAACGGACGCAGCACCGCCATGGTCTCCACCTCCGGCTGCAACTCGGCCAGCGTGTGCGTGCTCTCGCCGCCCTCGTCGCCGCTCAGCAGCAGGCGCAAGCCGCTCTCGGTCAGAGCCGTGACGATAGCCACCTGCCCCCCGCGCAGCTGCACGGCCACGGGTAGACGCCAGGCCGTCAACCGCTTCAGGTCCGGAGCCACCTCGGTCACGGCAAGGCCTGCCTGCTGGGCCATCTGGCGTATGCAGTGGCGCAAATCCTCGCTAGACATGCCATCGGCCGCCCAGGCCGCGTCCACACGCAGACGCTCGCGCGAGGTATCGATCTGGTAATGCGCTGCCACTGCCAGGACGGCGTCCAGCCAGCCCTGCATCAATGGCGGCAATTGCTTGGCGCTTGCCTGCTCGGCAGCTACCTGGTTCATCGCGTCGTTCATCGCATCGCTCCCTGGCCCCGGTCACGCAGCCGGGTATCCAGCGCGAACTCATCGGCCAACCTCCCGCTCTGGTACCAACACTCCACAGCCAGCCGCTGCAGGTCATGTGAGCTATCCACCTGCTCGAAACGTGCGCTGTGATATTCCTGTTCGGCGTTGAGCAGATCCAGCAGCGAGCGTGTGCCCAGTTGCAGATATTGCTCACGGTACAGATCGCGCGTGATGCGGATGCTGGTGATACGCTGGTCCACCACTGGCTGACGCTCCAACAGGCCCAGGCTCTGGTCCTGCGCGTCGCGCAGCGACTGACGCGCCTGGAACTCGGCGTTGGCCACTGCCGCGTCGGCGGCCTCCAGCGCATGGCCGGCCGCGCGCTGGCGTGCCTGGTTGCGCCCGCCTTCGAACAGCGGTGCCGAGACATTGAACATCACGCGCATGTCCACATCCGGATAACCTGCCGGACGCGAGGCTGCATTCAACCCGCGCGAGGCCGAGCCATCCACCGACAGCGTCGGCAAGAGTTGCGCATCTGCTGCCTTCAATTCGGCCTGGGCCTGCGCTCGCTGCCCCTGGGCCCGGCGCACCGCTGCCGTGGGTTGCACCTGCGCGGCGGCGCAGGCCTGCGGCAGAGCATCGGGCACATCGCCTTTTCCTGTATTCGCTTCACCCACTGTAGGTGGCGTCTGCAACCCGATCAGAGTCATCAGCCGCGCTTGCCAGCGGCGCGCCTGCGCCTCGTAATTGATCAATTGGCCACGCGCGCCATCCATGCGCGACTGTGCCTGCATAAAGTCCGAACGGGTGCTCGCGCCCTTGATCTGGCGCTCCCTGGCCAGCTCCGCCAACGCACTCACGCCCTCGAGCTGACTTTTGGCAATCGCCACCATGGCCTGCTGGCGGCGCAGCTCCACCCAGGCCTGCGCAGCCTCGCGAGCTACATCGTCGGTGGACAGATAAACCTGCGCCTGGGCAACCTCGATGCTGGCTTCGGCCTGCTGCACAGCGCTGTCCACCTTGCCGAAGTCGTACAGCATCTGCGACACCGAGACGCTGGCGTCATAGACACGTCGCGAGGTATAGGGGTAGACATCCCGGTTGTTCACCTGCGCCCCCAACCCGCCCTTGACCTGCGGGTAATAACCGGCGCGGGCCGACGCCACGCCCTCGTCCGCCCCCAGCAGTTGCCCCTGCGCCGTACGCACTGCAGGGTGCCATGCCACAGCCGCCTGTACCGCTGCACGCATATCCATGGCCTGGCTCGGCCTGGCCTGGCTTGCAGGCTCTGCTGCATGGGCTGCGCCCATCGCGCAGACCAGCGCGGCCGCTGCTGCGGCCTGGCGCATGGAAGGCACAGGGAGTTGGGACTTGATCAACATATCCATCGCTATCGCTATCTCTATCGCTGGGGACTTACGCAGATCAGGACTCGCCAGGACCGCTTCCTTGAAGCGAAGCAGGTACCTGAGCCTGATTTGCGTAAGTCGTGTTGCTGTTTCACAGCTTGGCATCGCGGCGCTCTGCCGCGATCACCACTCCACATCGCAGCACCCAGGCCAGCGACACGGACTGTTTGTTCTTCTGATTGCTATCGCGTATATAGCTGGCAGCGCGCACAGCACGCCGTTTCAAGCATTTCTCATACTTGAAACGGCGTACCTCAGGCACTAGCAGCTATCAGGTTTGATGAAGCATCAAACATGCACCGGCTGGTGCAGCTCCTCCTCGGGCAGCGGAGCTGGCATATACAGGGCCAGATCCTGCGGCGCAGCTACAGGCGCTGCAGGTGCAGCGGGCTCGTCCGCCGAACCCAGGCCGGCGATGTTGCCGCCAGCCTCGCCCAGCTCACTCTGGGGCTGCAGCACATCGTGCAGCGCAGGCAGCGCGGCAGGTTCGTCCGCATCCGCCGCCAGAGCGTCGAGGTGCTCCAGGTCCAGGCCTGCGCTCATGGCAAACGCCGCCGGGGCCGGAGATGGCAATACCGTGCCTGCAGGATGGACCGTGAGGGTCAGCGTCGAGCCGGCCTTATCGCCATCCGCATCAATCAGCTCGAAGCCGATGTTCTCGACATGCGTGCTGCCTGAGGCAATCAGCGGCGGCACATAGGTGTAGCTGCCGTCGTCCATGCTGATGACCAGCTTGCCTCCCTTGTTGACGTCTCCACCCGAACCCTCGGTATTGATGGTCCAGGTGTGGGTAGTGCTGTTCCAGGTGCCATTCGAAGTACCGCCTGTTACCGTGCCATCGGCGTGGTAGACGCGGCCATTGACCGTAATCGAATCCACGCTGCCGCCATCGGCCCCCCATTCCGACTCGCCAAGCAATCCACCGCTGGTCACACTGCCGCTGGTATTCACCCCAACCGAATCGCGCAAGATCGGGGGCAGCTTCGCTGTATCGGGCACCATGACAGCATCAGTATCTTCTCCGGTACGGCCATCGTAAGCAGCCGGATTGATATTCTTTTCCGTCCCAGCAGCACCAGGCGAAATACCGAACGCCATGGAGTTCATATGGTTGTCGGTCAGGAAGGTCTTCCATTGGCTTTCCAACGCCGTTTTGATTTCGTAGTTGGGAGTCGATGCACCATCGGTCAGAAGGTAAGCGACATTGTTCCCACCACTGATCTTGCCAGCCGATGTCTGGAACGCATTCATCGCCTCTGTCAACGCGGTGGAATGGTACGTCCCGCCATTGATGCCGTTGGGCATGCCGCTAGTCTTCAGACTGTCAACATAGGCCTTAGCACTGTCGATGCTCTCCCACTGCGAACCATGGGTTGAGGCCCCGGCCCCGAAAATCACGATACGAACTGCGACATCGCCCAATGCGTGATAGCTGTCAAGCATCATCTTGACGGCTTCCTGCATGATCTGCATCCGGGTCTTCGTGCCGCCGTCCTTCCCGCTCATGCTCCCTGACACATCCAGGATCAGCAGCAGGTTGGTGTGCTGCGTCGGCAGAACATAATCACTTTCGGTCGGCTCCGCCACGGGAATACCGTCCCCGATTGTCACAGTCAGCTTGCCGGTGTCTGTATGCACGCCATCGCTGACGGTGACCTTCAGGTTCAGCTCCAGCGAGTTCTCGCCATTGTTTGCAGGGAGCTTTGGGTGATCCACCGGCCCCTTTAGCGTCACGGTGTAATGGCCCGCATTGTCAATGCTGGCTTCAATGATCACCTTACCGCCAGCCTTGCCGACCAGCGGATCGTCAGTCGTGCCGCTGCCGCTCCAGACCACTGCTACCCCACCAGAGGTCAGTGGCTCGGTTGGAGCCGACAACGTCACGGTCTGGGTGCCAACTGCAACGGTATCGGGATCAGTAATCTCGATCGTACCCGTCACTGCCGCCGGTTTCGGATTGGCGGGATCCGTCTGCGCGCCGCTAGGCAAGCCCTCTTCAGACACGATAACCGCAGTGTCCTTGGTCCACACGGGAGCGTTGTCGTTCAGATCCCGCTCCTTGAGCGTGACAGTGATCTCGGTCTTGCCACCTTCGGTATCAGTCGCCACCACTTTGATCTGCTGGACGTTACCGCCCCTCTCAAAGTCGTTGGCTTCCGACGCCACTCCAGCAACCGTCAAGGTGATCTCGCCAGTCGCCGTATTGATTGCATACCAGCCATTGGGGTTGCTGGCTAGGTCGATGCTATAGGTCACCGAATCGCTGTCGCTATCGGTAGCCTTCACCTGGCCCAGCACCTTGCCTGCGACGCTGTTCTCGTCGTAGCTGAAGGTGTAGTCCGTCACCGGCGACTCGCCCGGAGCGCCTGGATCGACAAACACCGGCGGCTTGCTCACGGTCACGGTGACGTTGGCCGTCTCGGGCGTGCCGCCATCGGTCTGCGCCGTGTAGCTGAACTTGGCGTCGCCCACAAAGCCCGCCTTGGGCGTGAACTCCAGTTGGCCGCCCACCAGCTTGACGCTGCCGCTGCCGTTGGTCAGAGCCACCGCAGCGCCGCCTTCGGTGATGGCCTGGCCATCGACCTGCGTGATCGTGACGTTGGCACCTTCGAAGTCGTCGTTGCCCAGCACGTCAATGCTGACGGACTTGTCGTAGCCGGTGGTGGCTGTGTCGTCGGTCACATCCTGCTCGGGCGTGAACTCGACCGTCACCGTGGTGGTGGTCTTGCCGCCCTTGCCGTCGTCCACGATCACCGTGAATGCATCGGGGCCGTTGTAGTCCGGATCGGGCGTGTAGGTGTACTTGCCGGTGTCCTTGTCGATGGTCACCGTGCCGTGAGCGGGCGGATCGCCCAGCTCGTAGGTCAGCGGATCATTGTCCTTGTCCGTGCCGGTGACCTTGCCGTTGAACGGTGTGTCCTCACCCACGGTGATCTTGTAGCCACCGCCAGGGCCTGGCGTGAACGTCTGACCGGGGAACTCCGGGTTGCCCGGATCAATGTTGGGATCGGTAGGCTCAGGCAGCTGATTGGCCGCCACGGTCACGGTGACGTTGGCCGTCTCGGGCGTGCCGCCATCGGTCTGCGCCGTGTAGCTGAACTTGGCGTCGCCCACAAAGCCCGCCTTGGGCGTGAACTCCAGTTGGCCACCCACCAGCTTGACGCTGCCGCTGCCGTTGGTCAGAGCCACCGCTGCACCGCCTTCGGTGATGGCCTGGCCATCGACCTGCGTGATCGTGACGTTGGCACCTTCGAAGTCGTCGTTGCCCAGCACGTCGATGGTGACCGGCTTGTCGTAGCCGGTCGTCGCAGTGTCGTCGCTCACGTCCACTTCCGGCGTGAACTCGACCGTCACCGTGGTGGTGGTCTTGCCACCCTTGCCATCGTCCACGATCACCGTGAATGCATCGGGGCCGTTGTAGTCCGGATCGGGCGTGTAGGTGTACTTGCCGGTGTCCTTGTCGATGGTCACCGTGCCGTGAGCGGGCGGATCGCCCAGCTCGTAGGTCAGCGGATCATTGTCCTTGTCCGTGCCGGTGACCTTGCCGTTGAAAGGCTGGTCCTCACCCACGGTGATCTTGTAGCCACCGCCAGGGCCTGGCGTGAACGTCTGACCGGGGAACTCCGGGTTGCCCGGATCAATGTTGGGATCGGTAGGCTCGGGCAGCTGATTGGCCGCCACGGTCACGGTGACGTTGGCCGTCTCGGGCGTGCCGCCATCGGTCTGCGCCGTGTAGCTGAACTTGGCGTCCCCTACAAAGCCCGCCTTGGGCGTGAACTCCAGTTGGCCGCCCACCAGCTTGACGCTGCCGCTGCCGTTGGTCAGAGCCACCGCTGCACCGCCTTCGGTGATGGCCTGGCCATCGACCTGCGTGATCGTGACGTTGGCGCCTTCAAAGTCGTCGTTGCCCAGCACGTCAATGCTGACGGACTTGTCGTAGCCGGTGGTGGCTGTGTCGTCGCTCACGTCCACTTCCGGCGTGAACTCGACCGTCACCGTGGTGGTGGTCTTGCCACCCTTGCCATCGTCCACGATCACCGTGAATGCATCGGGGCCGTTGTAGTCCGGATCGGGCGTGTAGGTGTACTTGCCGGTGTCCTTGTCGATGGTCACCGTGCCGTGAGCGGGCGGATCGCCCAGCTCGTAGGTCAGCGGATCATTGTCCTTGTCCGTGCCGGTGACCTTGCCGTTGAAAGGCTGGTCCTCACCCACGGTGATCTTGTAGCCACCGCCAGGGCCTGGCGTGAACGTCTGACCGGGGAACTCCGGGTTGCCCGGATCAATGTTGGGATCGGTAGGCTCAGGCAGCTGATTGGCCGCCACGGTCACGGTGACGTTGGCCGTCTCGGGCGTGCCGCCATCGGTCTGCGCCGTGTAGCTGAACTTGGCGTCCCCTACAAAGCCCGCCTTGGGCGTGAACTCCAGTTGGCCGCCCACCAGCTTGACGCTGCCGCTGCCGTTGGTCAGAGCCACCGCTGCACCGCCTTCGGTGATGGCCTGGCCATCGACCTGCGTGATCGTGACGTTGGCACCTTCGAAGTCGTCGTTGCCCAGCACGTCAATGCTGACGGACTTGTCGTAGCCGGTCGTCGCCGTGTCGTCGCTCACGTCCACTTCCGGCGTGAACTCGACCGTCACCGTGGTGGTGGTCTTGCCGCCCTTGCCGTCGTCCACGATCACCGTGAATGCATCGGGGCCGTTGTAGTCCGGATCGGGCGTGTAGGTGTACTTGCCGGTGTCCTTGTCGATGGTCACCGTGCCGTGAGCGGGCGGATTGCCCAGCTCGTAGGTCAGCGGATCATTGTCCTTGTCCGTGCCGGTGACCTTGCCGTTGAACGGTGTGTCCTCACCCACGGTGATCTTGTAGCCACCGCCAGGACCTGGCGTGAACGTCTGACCGGGGAACTCCGGGTTGCCCGGGTCGATGTTGGGATCGGTAGGCTCGGGCAGCTGATTGGCCGCCACGGTCACGGTGACGTTGGCCGTCTCGGGCGTGCCGCCATCGGTCTGCGCCGTGTAGCTGAACTTGGCGTCGCCCACAAAGCCCGCCTTGGGCGTGAACTCCAGTTGGCCGCCCACCAGCTTGACGCTGCCGCTGCCGTTGGTCAGAGCCACCGCAGCGCCGCCTTCGGTGATGGCCTGGCCATCGACCTGCGTGATCGTGACGTTGGCACCTTCGAAGTCGTCGTTGCCCAGCACGTCGATGCTGACGGACTTGTCGTAGCCGGTCGTCGCCGTGTCGTCGCTCACGTCCACTTCCGGCGTGAACTCGACCGTCACCGTGGTGGTGGTCTTGCCACCCTTGCCGTCGTCCACGATCACCGTGAATGCATCCGGGCCGTTGTAGTCCGGATCGGGCGTGTAGGTGTACTTGCCGGTGTCCTTGTCGATGGTCACCGTGCCGTGAGCGGGCGGATCGCCCAGCTCGTAGGTCAGCGGATCATTGTCCTTGTCCGTGCCGGTGACCTTGCCGTTGAACGGTGTGTCCTCACCCACGGTGATCTTGTAGCCACCGCCAGGACCTGGCGTGAACGTCTGACCGGGGAACTCCGGGTTGCCCGGGTCGATGTTGGGATCGGTAGGCTCGGGCAGCTGATTGGCCGCCACGGTCACGGTGACGTTGGCCGTCTCGGGCGTGCCGCCATCGGTCTGCGCCGTGTAGCTGAACTTGGCGTCCCCTACAAAGCCCGCCTTGGGCGTGAACTCCAGTTGGCCGCCCACCAGCTTGACGCTGCCGCTGCCGTTGGTCAGAGCCACCGCTGCACCGCCTTCGGTGATGGCCTGGCCATCGACCTGCGTGATCGTGACGTTGGCACCTTCGAAGTCGTCGTTGCCCAGCACGTCGATGGTGACCGGCTTGTTGTAGCCGGTCGTCGCAGTGTCGTCGCTCACGTCCACTTCCGGCGTGAACTCGACCGTCACCGTGGTGGTGGTCTTGCCACCCTTGCCATCGTCCACGATCACCGTGAATGCATCGGGGCCGTTGTAGTCCGGATCGGGCGTGTAGGTGTACTTGCCGGTGTCCTTGTCGATGGTCACCGTGCCGTGAGCGGGCGGATCGCCCAGCTCGTAGGTCAGCGGATCATTGTCCTTGTCCGTGCCGGTGACCTTGCCGTTGAAAGGCTGGTCCTCACCCACGGAGATCTTGTAGCCACCGCCAGGGCCTGGCGTGAACGTCTGACCGGGGAACTCCGGGTTGCCCGGGTCGATGTTGGGATCGGTAGGCTCGGGCAGCTGATTGGCCGCCACGGTCACGGTGACATTGGCTGTCTCGGGCGTGCCGCCATCGGTCTGCGCCGTGTAGCTGAACTTGGCGTCCCCTACAAAGCCCGCCTTGGGCGTGAACTCCAGTTGGCCGCCCACCAGCTTGACGCTGCCGCTGCCGTTGGTCAGAGCCACCGCTGCACCGCCTTCGGTGATGGCCTGGCCATCGACCTGCGTGATCGTGACGTTGGCACCTTCGAAGTCGTCGTTGCCCAGCACGTCAATGCTGACGGACTTGTCGTAGCCGGTGGTGGCTGTGTCGTCGCTCACGTCCACTTCCGGCGTGAACTCGACCGTCACCGTGGTGGTGGTCTTGCCGCCCTTGCCGTCGTCCACGATCACCGTGAATGCATCGGGGCCGTTGTAGTCCGGATCGGGCGTGTAGGTGTACTTGCCGGTGTCCTTGTCGATGGTCACCGTGCCGTGAGCGGGCGGATCGCCCAGCTCGTAGGTCAGCGGATCATTGTCCTTGTCCGTGCCGGTGACCTTGCCGTTGAAAGGCTGGTCCTCACCCACGGTGATCTTGTAGCCACCGCCAGGGCCTGGCGTGAACGTCTGACCGGGGAACTCCGGGTTGCCCGGATCAATGTTGGGATCGGTAGGCTCGGGCAGCTGATTGGCCGCCACGGTCACGGTGACGTTGGCCGTCTCGGGCGTGCCGCCATCGGTCTGCGCCGTGTAGCTGAACTTGGCGTCCCCTACAAAGCCCGCCTTGGGCGTGAACTCCAGTTGGCCGCCCACCAGCTTGACGCTGCCGCTGCCGTTGGTCAGAGCCACCGCTGCACCGCCTTCGGTGATGGCCTGGCCATCGACCTGCGTGATCGTGACGTTGGCACCTTCGAAGTCGTCGTTGCCCAGCACGTCAATGCTGACGGACTTGTCGTAGCCGGTGGTGGCTGTGTCGTCGCTCACGTCCACTTCCGGCGTGAACTCGACCGTCACCGTGGTGGTGGTCTTGCCACCCTTGCCATCGTCCACGATCACCGTGAATGCATCGGGGCCGTTGTAGTCCGGATCGGGCGTGTAGGTGTACTTGCCGGTGTCCTTGTCGATGGTCACCGTGCCGTGAGCGGGCGGATCGCCCAGCTCGTAGGTCAGCGGATCATTGTCCTTGTCCGTGCCGGTGACCTTGCCGTTGAAAGGCTGGTCCTCACCCACGGTGATCTTGTAGCCACCGCCAGGGCCTGGCGTGAACGTCTGACCGGGGAACTCCGGGTTGCCCGGATCAATGTTGGGATCGGTAGGCTCGGGCAGCTGATTGGCCGCCACGGTCACGGTGACGTTGGCCGTCTCGGGCGTGCCGCCATCGGTCTGCGCCGTGTAGCTGAACTTGGCGTCCCCTACAAAGCCCGCCTTGGGCGTGAACTCCAGTTGGCCGCCCACCAGCTTGACGCTGCCGCTGCCGTTGGTCAGAGCCACCGCTGCACCGCCTTCGGTGATGGCCTGGCCATCGACCTGCGTGATCGTGACGTTGGCACCTTCGAAGTCGTCGTTGCCCAGCACGTCAATGCTGACGGACTTGTCGTAGCCGGTGGTGGCTGTGTCGTCGCTCACGTCCACTTCCGGCGTGAACTCGACCGTCACCGTGGTGGTGGTCTTGCCACCCTTGCCATCGTCCACGATCACCGTGAATGCATCGGGGCCGTTGTAGTCCGGATCGGGCGTGTAGGTGTACTTGCCGGTGTCCTTGTCGATGGTCACCGTGCCGTGAGCGGGCGGATCGCCCAGCTCGTAGGTCAGCGGATCATTGTCCTTGTCCGTGCCGGTGACCTTGCCGTTGAAAGGCTGGTCCTCACCCACGGTGATCTTGTAGCCACCGCCAGGGCCTGGCGTGAACGTCTGACCGGGGAACTCCGGGTTGCCCGGATCAATGTTGGGATCGGTAGGCTCAGGCAGCTGATTGGCCGCCACGGTCACGGTGACGTTGGCCGTCTCGGGCGTGCCGCCATCGGTCTGCGCCGTGTAGCTGAACTTGGCGTCGCCCACAAAGCCCGCCTTGGGCGTGAACTCCAGTTGGCCACCCACCAGCTTGACGCTGCCGCTGCCGTTGGTCAGAGCCACCGCTGCACCGCCTTCGGTGATGGCCTGGCCATCGACCTGCGTGATCGTGACGTTGGCACCTTCGAAGTCGTCGTTGCCCAGCACGTCGATGGTGACCGGCTTGTCGTAGCCGGTCGTCGCAGTGTCGTCGCTCACGTCCACTTCCGGCGTGAACTCGACCGTCACCGTGGTGGTGGTCTTGCCACCCTTGCCATCGTCCACGATCACCGTGAATGCATCGGGGCCGTTGTAGTCCGGATCGGGCGTGTAGGTGTACTTGCCGGTGTCCTTGTCGATGGTCACCGTGCCGTGAGCGGGCGGATCGCCCAGCTCGTAGGTCAGCGGATCATTGTCCTTGTCCGTGCCGGTGACCTTGCCGTTGAAAGGCTGGTCCTCACCCACGGTGATCTTGTAGCCACCGCCAGGGCCTGGCGTGAACGTCTGACCGGGGAACTCCGGGTTGCCCGGATCAATGTTGGGATCGGTAGGCTCGGGCAGCTGATTGGCCGCCACGGTCACGGTGACGTTGGCCGTCTCGGGCGTGCCGCCATCGGTCTGCGCCGTGTAGCTGAACTTGGCGTCCCCTACAAAGCCCGCCTTGGGCGTGAACTCCAGTTGGCCGCCCACCAGCTTGACGCTGCCGCTGCCGTTGGTCAGAGCCACCGCTGCACCGCCTTCGGTGATGGCCTGGCCATCGACCTGCGTGATCGTGACGTTGGCGCCTTCAAAGTCGTCGTTGCCCAGCACGTCAATGCTGACGGACTTGTCGTAGCCGGTGGTGGCTGTGTCGTCGCTCACGTCCACTTCCGGCGTGAACTCGACCGTCACCGTGGTGGTGGTCTTGCCACCCTTGCCATCGTCCACGATCACCGTGAATGCATCGGGGCCGTTGTAGTCCGGATCGGGCGTGTAGGTGTACTTGCCGGTGTCCTTGTCGATGGTCACCGTGCCGTGAGCGGGCGGATCGCCCAGCTCGTAGGTCAGCGGATCATTGTC
The DNA here is from genome assembly GCF_002157685.2 of Comamonas thiooxydans. NCBI lineage: Bacteria > Pseudomonadati > Pseudomonadota > Betaproteobacteria > Burkholderiales > Comamonadaceae > Comamonas > Comamonas thiooxydans. Next base: position 1,858,964 of record NZ_AP026738.1, on the reverse strand, counting down.
CTTGTCCGTGCCGGTGACCTTGCCGTTGAAAGGCTGGTCCTCACCCACGGTGATCTTGTAGCCACCGCCAGGGCCTGGCGTGAACGTCTGACCGGGGAACTCCGGGTTGCCCGGATCAATGTTGGGATCGGTAGGCTCAGGCAGCTGATTGGCCGCCACGGTCACGGTGACGTTGGCCGTCTCGGGCGTGCCGCCATCGGTCTGCGCCGTGTAGCTGAACTTGGCGTCGCCCACAAAGCCCGCCTTGGGCGTGAACTCCAGTTGGCCACCCACCAGCTTGACGCTGCCGCTGCCGTTGGTCAGAGCCACCGCTGCACCGCCTTCGGTGATGGCCTGGCCATCGACCTGCGTGATCGTGACGTTGGCACCTTCGAAGTCGTCGTTGCCCAGCACGTCGATGGTGACCGGCTTGTCGTAGCCGGTCGTCGCAGTGTCGTCGCTCACGTCCACTTCCGGCGTGAACTCGACCGTCACCGTGGTGGTGGTCTTGCCACCCTTGCCATCGTCCACGATCACCGTGAATGCATCGGGGCCGTTGTAGTCCGGATCGGGCGTGTAGGTGTACTTGCCGGTGTCCTTGTCGATGGTCACCGTGCCGTGAGCGGGCGGATCGCCCAGCTCGTAGGTCAGCGGATCATTGTCCTTGTCCGTGCCGGTGACCTTGCCGTTGAACGGTGTGTCCTCACCCACGGTGATCTTGTAGCCACCGCCAGGACCTGGCGTGAACGTCTGACCGGGGAACTCCGGGTTGCCCGGGTCGATGTTGGGATCGGTAGGCTCGGGCAGCTGATTGGCCGCCACGGTCACGGTGACGTTGGCCGTCTCGGGCGTGCCGCCATCGGTCTGCGCCGTGTAGCTGAACTTGGCGTCGCCCACAAAGCCCGCCTTGGGCGTGAACTCCAGTTGGCCGCCCACCAGCTTGACGCTGCCGCTGCCGTTGGTCAGAGCCACCGCAGCGCCGCCTTCGGTGATGGCCTGGCCATCGACCTGCGTGATCGTGACGTTGGCACCTTCGAAGTCGTCGTTGCCCAGCACGTCGATGCTGACGGACTTGTCGTAGCCGGTCGTCGCCGTGTCGTCGCTCACGTCCACTTCCGGCGTGAACTCGACCGTCACCGTGGTGGTGGTCTTGCCGCCCTTGCCGTCGTCCACGATCACCGTGAATGCATCGGGGCCGTTGTAGTCCGGATCGGGCGTGTAGGTGTACTTGCCGGTGTCCTTGTCGATGGTCACCGTGCCGTGAGCGGGCGGATTGCCCAGCTCGTAGGTCAGCGGATCATTGTCCTTGTCCGTGCCGGTGACCTTGCCGTTGAACGGTGTGTCCTCACCCACGGTGATCTTGTAGCCACCGCCAGGACCTGGCGTGAACGTCTGACCGGGGAACTCCGGGTTGCCCGGGTCGATGTTGGGATCGGTAGGCTCAGGCAGCTGATTGGCCGCCACGGTCACGGTGACGTTGGCCGTCTCGGGCGTGCCGCCATCGGTCTGCGCCGTGTAGCTGAACTTGGCGTCGCCCACAAAGCCCGCCTTGGGCGTGAACTCCAGTTGGCCACCCACCAGCTTGACGCTGCCGTCGGCCACGACCACGGTCTGGCCTTCAACGATCGCTGTGCCGTTGACTTCCGTGATCTTGACGTTGTTGCCTGCGAACTTGTCGTTGCCCAGCACGTCAATGGTGACGGACTTCCCAAAGCCGATGCCCTCGATGTCGTCGTACGCATCCTGCTCCGCTCCGACATTGACCGTCACCGTGGTGGTGGTCTTGCCGCCCTTGCCGTCGTCCACGATCACCGTGAACTCGTCCGTACCCGGGCCGCTCCAGTCCTTGTTGGGCGTGTAGGTGTACTCGCCGGTGTTCCTGTCAATGGTCACTGTGCCATGAGCGGGCGGTGTGCCCAATCCGTAGGTCAACGAATCGCCATCAGAATCCTTGCCCACAACCTTGCCATTGAAAGGCTGATCTTCGCGCACAGTGACTTTGTAACCGCCATTGTTGAATTCCTGCCCGGGCACGTGACCCGGGGTACCAGGGTTCAACCCTTCATTGGGATCGATAGGCTCTGGAGGATTGTTGGCATTCTTGCCACCTCCACCGCTACCGCCACTCGACACAGCCAGCCCCCCCAGACCCAACCCCACAAGCCACGGCAGCCACGCAGCAACAGACTCATTCGATTCGATCTCAGTGAACTCGAAGCCTTCCCAGGCCCCACCATATTGACCCCACCAAAGCACGCCCTGCTGATCCTCCAAGACCAGATCGTTGCGCCCTTCCTCTGCATATGCAGCGAAGAATCCGTTCACATAGATTTGTTTTCCATCGACCAAAGTCAGTACCAGGTCATTACCGACACGAGTCGATTTGACGATCTGTTCCGGTGCAACTTTGAGGATGACTGCAGAAGGCTTATCTAAAACCAGGCCTTGCTCTGTAGAGGCGACTTTTCCACCAGACTTGTATACGGCTTCCATGAACTTCTCCTTGATTCCTAACCTTGGCAAAGTTCTGAACCCTCTACCTTGGGGTGCTCAATGCCAAATGCTTGCGAATGCTAGGAGTTAGCGGTCTGGAACGCTTTTGAAAAAGCGAACATTCCATCTGCCTACCAGACAACAATTCAAAACAAATGTCAATTTCTCTTTCGACAGACATTTGCTCCATCACACCGATGTTTAAAAACAGGAATCTGCTTTTGAATTCCAGAAAAACTTGTAAACAAACGTCAGATTCGGTGCATCTACGTCACCCGCAGCGCCAAAACGTAACACGTCGTTAAAAATCATCTTCACAATCCATAGTTTTTCAAAATAACCATCTAACTTCGGATTGTTGCCGTGTCTTACTGGTCACCTGCAGGCCCTTCGAGTGAACGAATCCTTGTCATCGACGACAACGTGACTGAACTGAAAATCCTGCTGGAACTGCTTCGAAGTAATGGCTATCGTCTTTCCGTCGCCATGGATGCCATGCAGGGTTATCGCCGTGCCACTACTCAGCAATTTGAACTAATCCTATTGGACGTAAATATGGGCAGCGTAGATGGATTTGCCGTCTGCAGGCTATTGAAGGCAGATCCATCCACAGCAGGCATTCCCGTTATCTTTGTGACTTCTTGTGCCTCCCCCAAAGAGCGTTTAATGGGGTTGCAGTTAGGTGCTGTGGACTACATTCCAAAGCCGTTCGACATCAATGAAGTTTTAGCGCGTGTGGAAATCCACTTGGCTTTGGCGAAACGCCAAGAAATGTCATATCAAGATGTTCGCGCTTCACCAGAGCCGCAACCGTCAGTCCCTGCTCTTGAGCGAGTAACGGAAGCACTGAGCCTTGATCACAATTTAACGTTGCTGCGAGCGGCCCAGCAGTTGGTGCTTTCCGATTTGTCCAAGGTTCCTACTCTGCCTGAACTAGCCTCCAAATTAGGCACCAATGAAAAGCGCTTAACACGCGTCTTCCAGGCTCACACGGGCAGCACGGTCTACAAGTTCATCCGGGAGGCTCGCCTTCACGAAGCTCAACGCATGCTTGCTAGCTCTGCCATGCATATAGAGGAAGTTGCGGCAGCGGTAGGGTTCTCCAGCGCTGCTAATTTCTCGTCAGCCTTTCATTCCTATTTTGGATGTACCCCATCATCTTTTCGGCGCTCATACATGAGTCCAAAGCCATGAGGCAATGTACATCGAGCTATGTTCGTCTGCTCTGCAGCATATTCCTATGGTGGGCGATCAATGCGAGCGCACTTGAAGCGTCTGCGCCCCCTCGAATTCAGATCAGCGATGTAGCTCTCGGCCTCCCGGTCCTGAACAACACTGTTGAGGTCTGGGAGCGAGGTATGGCAAACGAAGCACCACTACAGGTGGTAGCCCTTCCGAGCAATGAGATTGACGGATTCCATACCGTTACAGCCAAAGCGCTTGATGGGCGGTTCGACATGACACATCTGTGGCTCAGGCTGGCACTGCACAACGATCTAAACACCCCTCAATCAGTGCAACTGGCTTTGGGGGTTAGTTGGCTACAACATGTGACTTTTTATGTTGTACGCATGCAGGAAGGTCAAGTTCGTGCAAGTCGAACCCTGGCAGGAATCAGTGACCCTAACGAGTCGCTCAATCGAGTACCTCAGGTCGCCATAAATCTCGCGCCAGGAGAGAAGGTGCGCATACTTGTTCACGTCAATAGTCACGCGTCAAGTAAGTTGAAAGTCACGCTGCATACAGTAGATCAATGGCACAGGGTGGAGCGTGACTATGCGTTGTTCAGCGGACTGCTGATTGGCAGCATACTGGTGTTCGTAGTCTATTCTGCGGCTCTCTGGAGAATTCTGCGATCTCCCTTGATGGGATGGCAAACACTGGGGCTGTTGCTGACTGCACTCTATGAAGCTACCTACCGAGGCTATGCACAGCCAATACTTTGGCCCAGCAGTACGGAATGGGGCTACCGAGCTCATCACGTTTTGGTTGCAGGCATCGTGCTGAGCATATTGCTATATCTGCGTGTGCGATTAGAAAAAACCCAGAACTATCTACCCTCAGCAGGCCTAATTCTGCTGAAGGTCGTTGCCCTCTTAGAGAGCATTGTTCTCATCGGTGCTTTATTTGGGCCTTATGACTGGTTTGCCCCTACTGGCATCATCGTTGCACCACTGAGTCTGCTAGCAATTCTGGCTTGCACCTACATCTATCATCGTAGTGGAGGGCCTGGCAGCCTGACAGCTTTGCTGCTCGTATCTGTCTTGGCATGCTGTGCATTGTTGCGCGCCGTAGCTCTCTTGATACCAAACATCGCACTGGTTCAGCTCTTCGAGCAATATGCGCTTGTAATACCCGCCTTGACTGTCGGCCTGTTCGTCATCACCAGCTGGGCCTATCAGCATTCCCACCAACGTCACCAGGCACAGCGCACATTGCTCCAATGGCAAAGCCAGCAGCAAGAACGCCTTGAACATGAGGTCAAGTACAAAACTCGCGCTCTTAAAGAGGCTCTAGAACAAGCTGAGCAACGTTCGTTGGAGCAAAAGGAGCTGCTCGCCTATGTCAGTCATGATTTGCGAGCGCCAGTCTCCGCGATCATTGCTTATCTGCAACTGATGCACCTGTCCCCGAGCAAAGTTGACATAGATAAATTGGCCGCAGTTGAAAGAAGCGCTACTTATCAATTGGCATTGATCGACGAATTGGTGGACTATGCCAAAGATGAGTTGCAGCCTCCTTTGGCATTGAATGAGCAGTTGGTAGATCTAAGCTCTCTGCTGGATGAACTCACAAAGTACGCCCATGCTCTGGCCCATCGTCAACGCAACAGGTTCTCACTGCAAATACAGAGCATGCTGCCCGTGCATATCTACTTGGACGGCAAGCGCCTGCAACAGGCTGTACTCAATCTCTTGTCCAACGCCGCGAAATTTACATTTGACGGAAGCATTGACCTGAAGCTGCAAGGTAAGTACGTCGGCCAAGACAAATGGCATCTTCGCTTTGAGGTTAGCGACAGTGGTTCCGGCATGGAGCCAGAAGTACTCGCCAAAATTCAAAAATCGCTGACGGCTAGTCGCACTCATGCAAAACGAGGACTGGGGCTACTGATCGCACAACGCATCATTGAGAAGATGACCGGCCATCTATCTATTGATAGCCATCTAGGACGCGGTACCAATGCAGTCTTTTTTCTCATGGTCAAACAGGCATCAGATAGTCCTCTCTTCCAAGCTTTGATGCCTCTGCCCACATCTGATAAACACAGTGAGCACAAGACTATGCAGACACTGGAGGCTCTTCAAGAGGAGCAGAAGCACGAATTGGAGCTGCTTGCAAGGCGAGGGAACTGGAGCGATTTGCACGCCTGGATTGATGCCATGGACAACGGCACAGACTACCAAGGCTTGGTCAGTGCGGTCAGGCATGCGCTGGATGAATTGGATTTTGAGCAAATCAGCAATATTGCACGCACTGCGCCATTGCGGAGTCTGAACAGAGATTCTTCATAAAAGCTGCTTTTCGGCCTTTCAGGAAGCTGGCGTACCCATAGCCTGCTCTATGCTCCTAGAGACTGTCTGTCCTGCACTGCTCCAAGCGGCCATACATCGAACTTCTCCCGTCACACGCGTGTGACACCTTCTCTCAGTAGGAGCCCCTGCTAGTCAATGGCGGCAAGACTGACTTGTAGCGACGACACTGCCCATCTTCAGGCACCCATACTCGATCAGCGACACCCTCATCTTGAGCGAGAGCCCGCACGTGCTCTCGCGTGACTGGGCAATGGTCCAGCGCTTCAAGATGATTCACCACCAGCTCGCCAGGCCAGCAACTTGCAGCGTCCATTACATCCTTGGCATCCATAAGGATTTCCCCTCCCAGATCGAAGCGTGCTCCGCCTGCAGGCAGGATGGCGATATCGGGCCTCAGCCTATGCAGGCAGTCACTTACTGCTGGGGTAAGCAAAGTGTCGCCAGCCATATAGACACTAGGTTCGCCAGGCAATTCCAGCAGGTAGCCGTGACCATGCTCCATGAATCGCCCGATCCATCCCTTCCCATGTACACAGAGGATTGGGGTAATGTGACCGCCGAGACTCCACAACTGACGCTCATGACCGCTCAACGACTCAACATTGAGGCCCCGCTGGCAAAGGTACTCCGCGTCACGTGGCATGCAGAACACAGGGATCCTTCTCTCACGCAGAAAGCGCTTACCGATGCGATCCAGGTGATCGAAGTGTCCGCGCTGGCAATGGGTAATAAGTGCATGCGTAACCCGTTCAAGCACGGCCTCTGAATTCGCAGGAAGTTCGACGATTGGATTGCGCTGCCGCCCACGTCCCAGATAACGCAACCCAGGCAGACTTCCGCGAGGAGCGAGCATTGGGTCGACAAGCAGACCAATAGCCCTGCCCTGGGCCTCAAACTCTAGAACGATAGTGGCATTGCGTAACTGAGTGATCAGCATGAAAAACTCGGAGGTGGAGGAAATGCCTCATTCTTCCGATATGCCTCTGCATGGAAAATGGCCAGACTAGTCAGTTAATTACCAATTCATGCCATATTCCACAGCTCAAATGGAACCATTGCGCCTTGCATTGCTGCTGTATCCCGAATGCATGCCGGCCGGCCTATTTTCTGTAGCAGATATGGTGCGAGCCGCTAACCTGCGCGCCAGGCGTATGGTGTGCGACGTGATATGGGCAGGAGTAGATACAACACCAGTCACAACCTGGCAAGGACCGTCGATAGCTCCGAAGACCTGCCTACATGCGGTGCGCGCGGACGCAGTGGTGGTACCAGGCCTGTGGCTATCGTCTGCAAGTGACCTGCGAGCCCCATTGCAGAAATTAGCTCCGGTGATCCGAGCATTGCGGGAATTGCCCAAGGAAACCCAGGTGTGGAGCTATTGCGCAGGAGTACTGCCAGTTGCTGCGAGCGGGAGATTGCATGGGCAACGTGCAACGGCAACATGGTGGCTGCGGGAGTCATTGCAAACCAGCTTTCCACACGTTGAATGGAGCTTTGATGAGCCAATGATCATCAGCGAAGGCTCGTTGACGGCTGCCGGCGCTCACGGATATCTGCCGCTCGTGCAGCACATGTTGACCGAGAGGCTAGACCCCGCTGAGCTTCGCGATCTACAAAATCTACTAATGCTGCCACGCCCGGCAGTGTTGCATGCCGCATTTGCCAATCTGGAACTCATTACTCTGACTGATGAGTCTCTACGTCAGGCACAGATGATTGTGCAACGCAGCCCCGCAGGCGAGTTGCGCTTGCCGACGCTTGCTGCCCAACTGCATATCTCTCCACGAACATTGGCTCGACGAGTGCAGGAGCATACGGGTCTGGCAGCAGCTCAGTGGATGCGACGCATCAAGCTGCGCCAAGTGGCCGAAGCGCTATGTGAAACCCAGCAGCCACTCAAACGCATTGTCGATGACCTTGGCTTCGCCAGCGAGCCGAGCCTCATCCGGGCATTCAGACAAGCTACCGGCATGACGCCTGTGGCGTATCGTACGGTCCATGCCTGAATGTCCACTCCGATTGAACTGGCCACGGCCGACCAGTCCGCTGGCTGTGACCGCCTGAGTTCGACCACCGGCACTCAACTTGAATTGCGACTCAGTGACTGCTTGCGTTTGTGCCATGCATGTGGATCGCTTAGGAAACCTTTGCATAAATCCCGCACGCATGTGCTGGCGCATGCGTGCCAATTGCGGCAGCATCCCGGCTCATGCAGTAATCGGATCTGGGCCAGAACCTCTTCACCTAGAGCCGCTCACACGCCCCATCCACGAAGCATGCACAGATGATTGCGGCAGTCGGTTTCAGCAACACCTCGGGTATCCAGCCGCCTTTCAAGGCCAGCGTTCGGCGTTGCAGCTCTCGACTCCTCGCCTAGCAATCCTGCAAGTGATAGCGCGCAGCCTCAAAAAGGCACGGCAGCGTCTTTTGTCATAACCTTGGTCGACGTGAAGCTTTACCGTTCGTTTGCGTGACCGCCCCGGCAGGTCTGCAACGGTTGCATCGCATCCAGATACTTTTCGAACGTCATGAAGTAGGCCTATTTGCACCACTGACAAGGATCACCAGCAGTGATGCATCTGGCATCTCCTACGATGTGTCGTTTGCAGCCGAACTCGCCCCCGGCCACACACTGGATGCCATTGAGAGCTGCTTTATCGCTCACAGAACGCTTACGTGCGCAACCTTTGCAAAGGGCGCGAAGGCTGGAATCAGGGCTGCAGCCATCATCACTGTTCTTTGTCAACGGATTGACTTGCCATGAATGCATGAAGCATCGATGGTTCAAGTTGGCATCGAAAGGGATGGCGTGATCGACTCTACCCAGAACACCTATGCCGGGTAAATAAAGTCGTAAGCACAGGCCTAGCATCCACGCACCCTCCAGAGCATCACTTGCTGTGAAAGTGTTGATCCAAAGTCGCAAACACAATCAAATTTCTACAAAAACAAGCGCTTGCAATACCTCACATCCCAGATGTTTTGCCAAGTTGAGGCCATTCTGGCAGGCGCTTGATAGCGGCGTTAAACACTCAGACAGTTGACCCGATGGAGCATTGGACAGAATCAAGTCCATCTCCAAGATACCGGCGTTGAAATTCAATCTTTCTGTGAACCTTCAAAACAATCCCAGCCTGCTGGTCTCGGAGTCAGAATGAATGCTGAACTCCCAACTGGACTCCAGCTTTACGTCGGATTTCGCCATTACTCCGTGCATGATCGGCCTCAGCATATAGACGCGTACGCTTGGAAAGGCTGTAGCGAGCAGCCACCAAGCCCTTCCGTTCACGCAGCACTCCGCTATCGAGAGCGCTCCTCGTGTGCCAGAAGGCTGCCGTCAGCTCGATCTCGGGCGTGAACTGGTAGAAGCCTCCCAAACCCTGCGTGGTAATGCGGCGGGCGCCGCTGTAGGGCTCGTTCGTCGTTCGATAGTAGGTGGCCTGCACGGTGAGCTTGCCGATCTCGTAATAGGCGCCGAGGTTGGCTGTGGACCAGTTTTTATCCTTGACGCTGCCGTAACCTGCTGCCACGCCGAACGGGTGGCCGTTGTACAGCAAGCTGGCGGCCTGCCGGTTGCCCTTGGAGCCGTGCTGCTCGCCTGGTGCAAACGTGGCGCGGGCAATGTAGTCGCCAAAACGGCCCGTGTAGGCGATGGCGTTGTCCCAGGCGAAGTCCAGCTGATGGACCACGGTTGGCGACCAACTGGAGACATAGGTAGGGTCACTGTGCCAGGAGCCGGTGTAGTACAGCGCGTTGTACTGACGGCCTAGCGTGATCTCGCCATATGAGCTTGCAAGACCCACCATGGCGGTACGGCCAAAGACCTTGCCTCCGCGCAACGTACCGGTGTCGATGTTCAAGCCACCTTCCAGGTTCATGATGACCTTTAGGCCGCCGCCCAGGTCTTCGGATCCCAGAAAGCCCCAGCGGCTTCCACCCCAACCGGCATCGGCGCCATCGACCACGGACGTGACGTTGCCCTTGTTGCTGTGTTCGTAGCGCACGCTGGCGTCAATGAGGCCATAGAGCGTGACCGAACTCTGCGCTTGTGCCGTACTCGCATACAAGGCAGCAGCAGCGATGGCGACGCAGAGGGCTAGCGGGCGAATAGGTTGTTTCATGGTCATTGCCCCTTTTGTCTTTTTTCTGTGTGTTGCTTCTGCGCGATCAGCGGTAAGTGCGCAGCAGCTCGGCAGCGCCGCGGAAATCCTGCGTCAGCGCGCGGTCCTTATCGAGGAAGGCCACCTGTTTGCGCAGCGCGTCAAAGAGCGCGGCGGTCGCGGGCGAGAGGCGGAAGTTCGGATCCCTGGCGCGGCGCAGGTCGATAGCCTGTGCTGCATGTACCAGCTCCACGCCGAGCAGTTGGTAGCCCGTCTGGATCTGTAGGCGCAAGTTCTGGGCCACAACGGGAGCGTTGGTGGCCACGTCCTCGATGTTGCCGGCCACGGGCAGGTAGTTCATCGATACAGGTTGTGCCAAGCGCAGGCTTTGCATGGCCAGGGCCATGGCGGGCTTTTCCATGGCGCCAAAGGCATGCACGCTGTGCTCCGTGCCGAGGAAACGGCTGAGCCCAGTAAAGGCCGGATCATTGAGCTTGACCACGCGCTGCGCAGAAGCAAGCGCACTGTGCGCCAGCGACAACCCCGATTTCTCCATAGCCAGCACCCACGGCAGTGGCTCGAAATTGGCATCCGGCAGCACCGCCCCTAGTCCTTCCACATAGGCGCGCTTTTCCTGTGCGCGGTCTGATGCCGGCTTCGCCCCAACGGCCACGCCAGGGTTATCGTCGGACGAATTCAATTGCACGTTGAGTTGTGCATTCGCCTGTTCCAGCGCCAATGCCTGCTCACCTAGCAGATAAACGGCGGTGCGGAAGCTCAGCGGGTCCTGCAGCGCACGCTTGTCATCAGCATTCCAGAGGCTGGAGCCATCGAGCAGATGGCGCAGTTCTTCTCCTGCCTTCTTTGTCTGCGGGAAGGGGCGCAGTGCCAGCGAATCCTTCAGCAACGGAGACACGTTGCCATTGAGCGCCTGCAGGCTGAGAGCAAACACTAACTGCGAGACGCGGTTGAAGTGCGCCATGTCCTGTAGAGCCAGTGCCGCCATGCCGCTGGCGTAGGCGTTGGAGCTAAGAATGGACAACGCATCCTTGCCCACCGGTTCGATCGGACGGATGTGCAACTGCCTGAGCACCTCAGCCGCCGGTTGCTTGCGGCCCTCGTAGTACACATCGCCCTCGCCCATCATGGCCGTGCCCATATGGCTCAGCAGCGTGATGTCGGCCTCACCGATGGAGCCCAGCGCGGGCATGGCCGGTGTGATGCCGTGGTTCAGGAACTGCACATAGGCTTCGACGATGGACGCCTGCACGCCCGCACCGCCATCGAGCAGCGCGTTGAGCCGCGCAGCCATGGCGGCGCGCACATCCTGCACGGGCGCATCAGGACCCACGCCACCCGCGTGTGCATGCAGCAGGCCAATGTTGAATGCCTGCGACGCCTTGATCACCTCCGGACTGAGCTGGCCGTGGGCATCGACCATGTCGCGATCCTTGTTCTGGCCCACGCCCACCGTGAGGCCGTAGATCTTCTGGCCGGCAGCGGCGGCGGCCATGAGCACTTCATGTGCCTTCTTCACACGCACCATGGCGGCGGGCGCCACCTGCACGGGCTCGCCCAGAGTGATGCGGGTGATGACCTCCGGCGTGGCATTGCGGCCGTCGAGTTCGACAGTGGCATGGGCGTGCAAGCTCAGGCTGGCCAAAACAGCCAGTGTCAGGGTGCGCAGAGGCACACGCGGCAAAAAGCAGCGAAGAGAGTTCATGTTGTGAGCCGTTCTGAAAAATGAAGAAATACAACGCCAAGGCCATGCGTGCGGGCCTTGCATCATTTCCATGCCCCATGCATGGCACCCAGTGAAAGAGCCACCCATTGGCAGCCCCTTCATGGCTTTCGTCAGCGGCCCGCCTTGGTGATCGGCAGGCGCATCAGATCTTCGCCCACGACGACCGGGCCCTTGAAGGTGTCGCGTGCCTGCTCCCAGTGGTCACGCGGAGCATCGCCCGGCACCAGGTGCGACAGCACCAGTCGCGCGACACCGGCACGCGTGGCTATCTCACCCACTTCGCGCGGCGTGGCATGGGCTTCCAGCAATTGCTTCGCCAGCGCCTGCTGGCGGGCATCCCAGGGTTTGGGACCAACGATGTGGCTCACCCACGCCGGGTCGATGGCTTCATGCACAAGCACATCGGCACCACGTGCCAGCTTCACCAGGTTCTCGCTGGCTGCTGTATCGCCGGAGAACACCACCGAGCCGTGCACTGTATCGAAGCGATAGGCGAAGTTGGGAAACACCAGACCATGCGGCACCAGAATGGCGCTGACCTTCACGCGGGCGTCTTCCCATACCTTGAAGGGTTCCATGGGGGGTGCCGGATTGGTGTTCGGATCCACCAACAGACCTGCCGGCAAGGCAATGTCATGCGCCTTGAAGAACTGGCGCACATCCGGCACGCCTTCGCTGCGCACGCGGATGTTCAGATCCGCTGCCATGCCCCCCAGCATGGCATCGACCAGGTCGGCCGTGCCGGCATTCGGGTTCTCGGGGTGCACCACCACATCGCCCTTCATGCCATCGGCCAGCGGCGGCAGCACGCCACGACGGCCCGGGCCGAAGATCTCCAACTGCGCCTTGGCGCGGCGGCGCGCGCTCGGGTCGTACATGAGCATGCTGGCGAGGTCGATCACATGGTCGGTATGCAGATGCGTGAAGAACACGGCCGCTTCGCTGCCCGGCTGGATGCCTGCACGGCGCAACTGGCGATAGGCACCGGAGCCCAGATCGACAATGTACGCCTTGCCATCCACCACCAGCGCGGAGGAAATGCCATGGGGCGATTCCTTTCCGTACCAGGTGGGCCCACCCGCCACACCCAGCAGCACCAGTTCGGCGGCGGCAGTGTTTTGCGACGGTGTGGCCTTGCCAGTTGCTGCATCGGTCTTCGCAGGCTGCGTCAGGGAGCAACCCGTGCCAGCGATAGCGAACATTGCAGCGAACATGATCCGGCCAAGCCATGAACGGCGACTGTTTGTTTTCTTCATATCGTTGTTATGGTTCAGGTAGTGGAGAAAGCCGGAAGTTTTCTGTCAGTCTTCGCTGCGTGCGGGGAGGAAACTGATGGCGATGAGCGCCACCACGGCCGCCGCCATTACATACAGCGCCGGGGCATAGGCCACACCGGTCTTGTAGGTGATCCAGGTGAGTAGCGCGGGCGCAAAGCCGCCCAGCACCGTCACGGCCGCGTTGTACGACAGGGACATGCCCGAGGAGCGCACCGCGGTCGGGAAGATCTCGGACAGCGCGGCGGGCGCGGCACCCACGAACAGGGCCACCATGGAGCACATGGCTGACTGCACGATGATCAGCGCCATCGTGGTGTGATTGCCATGCAGCCAGGCCATCAGCGGATAGGCACCGAGCAGCAGCAGGATCGCACCAAAGCGCAGCATGTTTCGACGACCGAAGCGATCAGACAGAGTGCCGGAGATAAGGCAACCAGCCACCAGGAAGATGTTGCCGATGAACGCGGCGGTAAATGCCTGCGAGCTCTCGAAGCCCATGTTCTTCTGCACATAGATGGGAAGGTAGATGATGAGTGCATAGGGCGCAGCAGCCCACAGCACGGACAGACCCAGACCCGTCAGCAGCTGGCGCGGGCAATCGCGCAGCACCTGCAGCATGGGCATCTTCTTCTCGGCTTCGCCGGAAGCCGCGGCACGTTCCGCCTGCTCCTTGAAGTGCGGGGTTTCATCCAGCGCACGGCGCATCCACAGGCCCACGGGGGCGATGGCCAGGCCGATGATGAAGGGAATGCGCCAGGCCCAGTCATGCACCTGCTGAGTGGTAAAGAGCATGGTGACGGCCGTGGCCACCAGCGCCGCCATCATGTTGCTGATGCCCATGCTGGCCTGCAGCCACGAAGCATAGAGACCACGCTTGGCCGGTGGTGCATGCTCGACCAGGAACGCAGTCGCACCGCCGACTTCGCCACCTGCGGAGAAGCCCTGCAGCACGCGGCCTGCCACGATGAGCAACGGAGCACCAATGCCGATAGCCGTATACGGAGGAGCGATGGCAATGAGCAGCGTGCCCACGGCCATCAGCATGATGGTCATGGTGAGCGCGGCCTTGCGACCCTTGCGGTCGCCATAGGAGCCGAGGATGAGCGCCCCCAGAGGGCGCGCGATGTAGCCGATGCCGAACGCGATGAACGACGCCAGCAACTGCACCGTGGGGTTCTCGTTCTGGAAGAAGTTCTGGCCGATGTAGACGGCAAACAGCGCGTAGACCGTGAAGTCATACCACTCCAGCGCATTGCCGGTGGACGCAGCGATCACCGCGCGCTTGCTGGAGCGCTCGTCATGGGCTGCGTGCTGGGTGGTGCCGACCGAAGCCTGTGCGGCTCCTGCATGAGCGGAGACAGTAGGGTGGGTCATGGTGGGGGGTGAGGTTAGGTTGAAGAGTGGATAGGCCAGGGTCGGCCAGCCACCCAGCCTCCGCACGGCATCGGAATGCATGCGTTGGCATGGGTGCTGTCAGGCCGCTCCCGGGCAAGCCTGAAGCGTCAGGCGTGGGCGAAGGTGTCGATGCGGGCGATGCCCTTCTTCTGCACTTCGTCCAGCGCCTCTTCGTAGCCCGCGTCGGCGTAGCGCAGCACGCCGCTGGCCGTGTCGTTGGTGAGCGAGAGATTCAGTCGCTCATCCGCCTGTGCGGTGCCGTCGGCCACCACGGTGACGCCGGCGCTGGTCATGTAGCCGCTGTAGCCGCCACCACCGGAGTGGATGGCCACCAGATCGGCGGAGGATGAGCAGGTCAGCATGGCGTTGAGCAGCGGCCAGTCGGCAATCGCATCCGATCCGTCACGCATGTTCTCCGTCATGATGTTCGGGTGCGCCATGGCGCCCGCATCGAGGTGGTCACGCGTGAAGGCGATCGGTCCGCTCAGTTCGCCATCGCGCACCATGCGGTTGACTTCGAGCGCCAGCTCCGTGCGCTCGCCATGGCCCAGCCACGCAATGCGCGCCGGCAGGCCTTCGAAGGGCACGTTCTCGCGCGCCAGGCGCACCCAGTTGGCGACGATGCGGTTGTCGGCAAAGCGGCGCAGCAGGAAGTCGTCGATCTTGCGAATGTCGTCCGGATCGTTGGACAGGGCAATCCATCGGAACGGGCCGATGGCGCGTGCGAACAGCGGGCGCAGGAAGGCTTCGGTGAACACCGGGATCTCGAAGGCACGCTCCACGCCGCCCTGCTTGGCATGCGTGCGGATGAGGTTGCCGTTGTCGAACACCACGGAGCCCTTGTCCTGGAAACCCACCATGGCCGTCACATGTCGCACGATGGACTCGCGGCTCGCGTTCATCAGCTTCGTGATGTCGGTTCGGCGCAACTCGGCCACTTCGTCGAGCGTGTAACCTGCGGGGATGTAGCCGTACACCAGATCGTGGGCCGAGGTCTGGTCGGTCACGATATCGGGCGTGATGCCGCGCGCCAGGATCTCCGGGAAGATCTCGGAGGCATTGCCCAGCAGGCCCACGGAGATGGGCTCACGCCTGTCCTGTGCTTCGCGGATCATGGCCAGGGCTTCGTCCAGCGTGTCGGCACGCTTTTGCAGGAAACCGATCTGCATGCGCTTTTCGATGCGCTCGGAGTTGATTTCCACCGTCAGGATCGCCGCGCCCGCCATGGCACCCGCGAGCGGCTGTGCACCGCCCATGCCACCCAGGCCCGCCGTCAGAATGAAGCGGCCGCGCAGGTCGTTGTTGAAGTGGCGCTCGGCAATGCGCGAGAAGATCTCGTATGTGCCCTGGATCACGCCCTGCGAACCAATGTACTGCCAGTCACCGGCGGTGAGGCCGCCCCAGCAGATCAGGTTGTCTTTCTCCCACTGGTAGAAATTCTCGGCCTTGGCCCACTGGCCGACCATGTTGCAGTTGGCCATGATGACCAGCGGCGCGGCCGCGTGCGTGCGCAGCACGCCAATGGGCTTGCCCGACTGCACCAGCAGCGTCTGGTCTTCTTCCAGGTTGCGCAGCGCGTGCACGATGGCGTTGTGCGACGGCCAGTCGCGCGCGGCGCGGCCCAGGGCCGCGTACACGATGAGGTTGTCCGGGTCTTCGCCCACAGCCAGCACGTTCTCCATCAGGCGTAGCAGCGCTTCCTGGCGCCAGCCCTTGCAGCGCAGTTCGTTGCCGCCATGTACCTTGAAATCTTCGCGGCTCATCTTTAGTCCTTGCCCAGTGCGTAGTTGCTGATGTTGATGCCCAGGGCCTTTTCCACGGGCGGATACACGGCCGGATCGCTGATGCTGGAAGACAGCGGAATCAGGCTCTTGCCCACGTGGAAGATCAGGATCTCCATGCCTTCGCGGACCTTGCCGGCACTCACAGGGTTGCCGTTGGTATCCAGCGTGGTGATCACGTCCGGATAGGTGGCGATGCGCTGGCCATCGGCGTCTTCCACGGCCATGTGCTCGTTCATCACATGGATGCGGCGCTTGTGTGCGCCTTCGCCGATCTCGATCACGCCCACGTCGAACGCCTCATCCGTGTAGCGCAGCGTGTTGGCCGTTACCCTGCCGCTACCGATGATGCTTCCGCCGGTCTGCTTGCAGATGGCATCCACGATGGCCGTGCCTCCCTTGGCTTGCGCGGCGATGATGGCCTCGCCCAATGCCAATGCACGGCTGATGCCCCCCAGCGCCGCATGCTGGCGCACGTAGGAAGCCCGGATCGGGTTGCGACAACTGGCGATGAAACCGCCGGACATGTCAGAGGCCTTGCGCAGAATCGGCGAAACCTTGGCTGTGGCGCCGCGTACCACCAACTCGATGTACGAGTTGTTGGCGCGCTTGCCGCCCACGGCCGCCTGGATCATCGGCTCGGGGCTGCTGGCCAGGCCGAGCGAGCCCATGTCACCAGTGGGGTGTGCACGCAGATCGCCCACGGCATCGATCACCTTGGTGCCCAGCACTGCGGATGGCAGCCACGCGTTGAGCGTGCTGGACATGCCGTTCTGGCCAATGATGAGGCCGTGCAGTGGCGCTCCCAACTCTTCCTGCACCAGTCGGGCGGCCTTGACATAGTCCATGCCCAGCATTTCCCAGTCGGTCAGTCCACCCGGCGCCCCAATGGCGGCGGCCGTGGCGATCCACGCGTCATCAGCCACTTCGGACATGTCCACAAGTTCGGGGCGGCCGATAGTCACCGCCATCGTGCCCAGTTCGCGACCATGATCGGCCCAGCCGCCACCACCGCATGCGAAAACGGAACCGCCGCGTACTGCAGATTCCACGTCTTTGAGAGTCAAGATACGTCCCATTGCTACTCCAGATTGATCATTCGAGAACCTTGTCCGTGACACCTACAGAAACTGCCTGAGGCCACGTCAAAGAGCTATTGAGTGCAACGGATGCTAGAGACGACCATCAACAATGTCGCATTACTTTTTATTGCGACAAATTAACATCATGTTAATGAACAAATTTGGTGCTTCACATCGTT
The DNA here is from genome assembly GCF_002157685.2 of Comamonas thiooxydans. Taxonomy (NCBI): domain Bacteria; kingdom Pseudomonadati; phylum Pseudomonadota; class Betaproteobacteria; order Burkholderiales; family Comamonadaceae; genus Comamonas; species Comamonas thiooxydans. The sequence goes on along the minus strand of NZ_AP026738.1, from coordinate 1,841,398 downwards.
TTTTAGCCAAAGCCTTTGAAACAAAGGAAAAACCGCCTGAAATTCGTTCCGCCAGAGTGCCCTCATGCCCCAACTTGGATCAGCTGCGCCCCACCCCGTCTAGGGAAAGTCCCAAGGGCACCAACGGGACCTAGCTCGCTCAGGGCAGACTCGAGAGTCTGTCTGAGTGCTCAATCAAATCGATGCAAGCAGTTTTAAGCGCCGTTCAGCGCTTGGCCTCATCCAAGGATTTCAGGACTCCAACAAACTCCTGAGCCAAACGCGACATAGGTTGCAAGGCAAGATTGAAGGCATGGATAGGGGCATGAACCATCGGTGCCACCGGAATAGCCACGATGTTGGACCAGGAAGGTCCTCGAATGGTGAGCTCGTCGACCAATGCAACCCCAACCCCTGCTTGCACCATGGCACATGCAACGTGAGCCTGCTGGACTTCCACGCGTGCAGATGGTTGGTTCTCCTCGCTGCCGAATATCCGGTGCACCAATTGACTGAAAGGAATATCGCTCCCGTAGCCGATGAAGCGCTCTCCTTGCAAGTCACGGCTAGATATCTGATCACGTCCAGCAAGCGGGTGGTCCTGTGGCAGCACAGCGACGATGCGGTTTTCGTATAGCGGCTGCATAGCCAAGCTGGGGTGTGGAATCGGCATATAGGTAACGCCAAGCTCGACTTGCTGTGTAAGCAGCGCTTGCAGCATGACATGCGGTATGTGGGTGTGCAGTACCACTCTCACTTCCGGGAAGAGATGAGTAAACCGAGCCACCGCTCGCGGCATGATGGACTGACCCATATTGGGACTGCATGCGATACGGATATGGCCCTCCCTGTTAAGTGAGAGGTTATCCGCCACTTCATTCACTCTCTGCACGTTTTGGTACAGAGCCGTCACTTCCTCGAAAAGCCTGTGGGCCTCCGGTGTTGGATGAAGTCGACCCTTGATGCGCTCAAACAGCTTGAACCCCAGTCGTTGCTCCGTGTAGCCAATGAGACGACTCACTGCAGGCTGAGAGACATAGAGCAACTTGGCCGCCCCACTAATGGAGCCGCTGAGCATCATGGCCCGAAACACTTCTATCTGACGCAGATTTAGCTTCATATTGCTAATAACCTAATGTTAATTTCAATGCACATAAAAGCATATGACATTTCTTTATGTGAACTCCTACACTTTTCTCATTTGCAGTGATTAGGAGACATCGAGATGAGTGACTTTGACCTTGTCGTTCAAGGCAATATCGTTGACGCACGCCGCGTCGTGAAAGATGGCTGGATTGCTGTGCGCGGCACGAAGATCGTGGCTCGCGGTCAAGGCGAAGCACCTGCTGCCCGTGACAGAGTTGACGCCCGTGGCCAGTGGATCGTACCGGGCGTGGTAGACGGTCAGGTGCACTCGGGCAGTCAGGCTGGACAAGAAGGCCTGGGATGGGCCTCACGTGCTGCAGCTGCAGGCGGCGTGACTGTAATGGTTGACATGCCTTATGACGACCCGGAACCTGTAGCCTCGCGCCCTCAGTTGGATGCAAAGATTGCAGAAGTGGAGCGCGACTGTCACGTGGACGTAGCCCTGTTCGGCACTCTCAACGCGCAGCACGGTCTGCAAGCCGCATCCGGCCTCATCGAGGGGGGTGTGTGCGCCTTCAAGTTCTCCACCTTCGAGGCCACACCGGGCCGCTTCCCGCGCGTGGATGAGGATGATCTGTTTGAAGCTTTCAAGCTCATCGCTCCGTCGGGCCTGGTGTGCGGCGTACACAATCAGATGCAGGAACTCACCCGCAAGAACATCCGCCGCCTTCAGGATGCCGGTGACACCGGATGGGATGCCTTTATGCGCGCTCATACACCGCTGATCGAGAACCTGGCCACAGGCATCATCTACGAGTTGGGCGCCGAAACTGGTGCCCGAGCACACGCAGTGCATGTATCCACCTCGCGCGGCTTCGAACTGTGCAACATGTACCGACGCAGCGGCAATGCCTCCACTATCGAGACATGCATCCAGTACCTCATGCTCAACCATGAGGAACACACCCGCCGCTTCGGCGCCAAGACCAAGCACTACCCACCCATCCGCCCGAAAGCGGAAGTTGATCTGCTGTGGACACATATCGCACGCGATGCCTGCACCTTCGTCTCCTCCGACCATGTGAGTTGGGGTCTGGAGCGCAAGGGCAATCCCGATGTCTTCAAGAACTCTTCTGGCGGACCGGGCCTGGAAACCCTGCTGCCCGCATTCTGGACTGGCTGCGAACAGCACGGCATAGAGCCGTCAATGGTAGTACGCCAGCTATCGCGCAACCCAGCGCGCCACTTCCTTCTGGATGACCGCAAGGGCACGTTGGATGTGGGCATGGATGCGGACATTGTCATTCTGAAGCCCGAACGCCATGCGTTCGACCCATCCTCCAGCCTTTCCGCCGTACAGTGGAGTTCGTTCGAAGGCATGGAATTCACCGTGCGCGTTGCAAGCACTTGGTGCCGCGGTCAGCATGTGTACGACGGTGCCAGGGTACTGAACCAGCCAGGCGACGGCCGCTTCCTGCGTCCACATGCAGCAACCGGCGTAGCCCCTTCATACGATGACTGACCCGACTACTCACAGCATGACATCCCAGCCTCTTTTCCCACCGCTGAATGCCGAGCGTCTATGGCGCCGCATTGAGACCCTATCCACGTTCACGCTACCCGAAGTTCCCTGGACACGCCGAGCCTTTTCACCCGAGTTCGAAAAGGCTCGTGAGTGGCTCGCTAGCGAGTTCAAGGCAGCGGGCATGCAGGTGCACCTCGACGCTGGCGGCAACCTTGTGGGCCGTCTGCCTGCGGCTGCAGGTGCTCCAGAACGATCCCCCATCGTGACCGGATCGCATTGCGACACGGTAATGATGGGTGGCCGCTTCGACGGCATCATCGGCGTGCTTGCAGGCATTGAAGTGGCTCACGCGCTCCACGAAAACGGCATCGCCCTGCAGCACCCATTCGAAGTAATCGATTTTCTCTCCGAGGAGCCCAGTGACTACGGCATCTCCTGTATCGGCAGCCGCGCCATCTCTGGCAAGCTTGATGCAGGCATGTTGGCCGCGAAGAACTCTCAAGGTGAAACACTGGCGGAGGGCATGCGCCGCATCGGAGCCAAGCCGGAAGCACTGACCCAGCCACTGCGTAACAAGGACAGTACGGCAGCCTTCGTTGAACTACACATTGAGCAGGGCCCCGTGCTAGAGCAGAAGAATTTGCCGATTGGTGTGGTCACCAATATCGTAGGCATTCGCCGCGTTTCCTTCGTCGTGCATGGCCAGGCAGATCATGCAGGCACCACGCCCATGGACATCCGCCACGATGCGCTCGTGGGCGCATCACGCATCATCGATGCAGCCAATCGCAAAGCCTCTGCGCTCGCGGGAAAGCCCCATTACGTGGTAGCCACGGTGGGGCGTCTTTCGCTCACGCCCAACGCCTCGAACGCCGTGCCCGGCATGGTGGAGATGATGATGGAAGTGCGCAGCGATGCGCAAAGCGTTCTCAACACCTTCCCAGATGAACTGTTTGCAGAAGTGCAGGCAGGCCTTGCCGAATTGCGCGTGCGCGCCGAAATGAACGATGTGAGTCGCTCCCTGCCCACAGATTGCCAGGAGTTGGTCATGCAGGGTATTGAGCAGGCTTGCGATAACCTGGCCTACGCCAGCATGCGCATGCCAAGTGGCGCGGGCCACGATGCCGTCTACATGGCCCCCACCGGTCCTATTGGCATGATTTTCATCCCGTGCCTCAATGGCCGCAGTCATGCACCCGAAGAGTGGATTAATCCTGGTCAATTGCTCGATGGCACACGAATTCTGTACGAAACGGTGCATATTCTTGACAGCTCTCTTGCCAGGCGTCACCTAAACGAGATACCTGATTGTTAGATTTTTCGGCTACTTGATGAAAGAGTGTTTCCAACTCTACCGCCGCGACCTCCCTCCCCAGGAGCCAGAATGGAACTAGGTCGCTGTTACGTCTTTACAGAAACTTGGAGTGCCCAATGCACTAGAGATATCTAGAAGACTAGGCGTCAGATAATGAGTACTCAACAGACGGCCATTGAACCGCTACCGGCAAGCGGACAGTACCCATCATAAACACAAGTGCCAACGTAAGGATCCTCATAGTGACCTTGCTCGTATGACCGCTATGGAGGACGGATCCAACCGGTCGCGATACGGCTACGAGCAGCAGCAATACGCACAGCTTGCGAACACTACTTTGGCCTCAGACAGGCACGGAGTTGCCTTTCCAGATACCTAAATAAAAAAGCGCTTCAACGAAGCGCTTTTTTCATAACATTGACCCATCCTGAACTGGGTTGACACCTTTCTATAGAGCAGAAAGGAAATTCAAATGGAACAATGGGCCAAGAGAACGCAACGGGACTACACGCTGGCTTTTAAGCTGGCAGTAGTCGATCAATCCAGCCGCTGATACATCACTCTGATCGAGATATCCAGCACTGCGCGGCTCAATACCAGCGCATCCACGCGCGTCATCGCATCACCTGCTCAATGACTGGTAGCTACGATTGCTATCAAAACGCTCTGGCTGAGCGGGTCAATGGCATCCTCAAGATGGAATACTTGCTGCAACGGCCTGCAGATCTCTCGCAGGCACGTACCATGGTGAGCAAATCGGTTTGGTTGTACAACGAACGCCGGCTACACCTGTCCCTAAAATGTAAAGCGCCCGATGCCGTACATAGGGCGTCTCTCGCCAGCCAGCGTGGACGGGATATTACACACCCTCTGTCCCCTGGGAGACGATTTCCCCCACCCCCTAGGGTTTGCTGTCTTTGCGTGGCAGCATTCGGCTTCTAGATTGCCAAGACTCCTCTTTCTACTGAGCAAGCAGAACATGGCCTTCATCAATTACGTGACACAGATCCAGTTTGACTTTGGCGCCGTGCAAATGCTGCGTCAGGAATGCGAGCGTGTGGGTATCAGCAAGCCGCTGATCGTGACCGACCCCGGCGTCAAGGCTGCAGGAATCTTGCAAAAATCCATAAATGCACTGGGCGGCCTGCCCCATGCAGTATTTGACCAGACTCCTTCCAACCCCACTGAAGCGGCTGTGCGCGCTGCGGCTGAAATCTACAAATCCCAGAACTGCGATGGATTGATCGCTGTGGGCGGTGGCAGTGCCATTGACTGTGCCAAAGGCGTGGCAATTGCGGCTACGCATGAAGGCCCGCTCTCGTACTACGCGACGATTGAAGGCGGCTCGCCTCGTATTACGGAGCGAGTTGCGCCGCTGATTGCCGTACCCACCACCAGCGGCACAGGCAGTGAGGTAGCGCGTGGCGCCATCATCATCGTGGACGATCATCGAAAACTGGGATTTCACAGCTGGCATCTGGTGCCCAAGGCTGCCATCTGCGACCCCGAGCTCACCTTCGGCCTCCCCCCCATGCTGACGGCAGCAACCGGCATGGATGCCATAGCCCATTGCATGGAAACCTTTATGGCCTCGGCCTTCAATCCACCGGCTGACGGCATTGGCCTAGACGGGCTGACCCGCGGCTGGGCGCATATCGAGCGGGCCATGCTCAATGGCAACGATGCGGAAGCCCGCCGCCAATTGATGAGCGCAAGCATGCAAGGGGCCATGGCTTTTCAGAAAGGGCTGGGCTGCGTGCATAGCCTCAGTCACAGCCTGGGCGGCATCAACCCGCGCCTGCACCACGGCACGCTCAACGCCATGTTCCTGCCCGCAGTCGTGCGCTTCAATGCCGAAGCCGAAAGCGTTCAGCGCGAGGACCGCCTCAACCGCATGGCGCATGCCATGGGTCTCAGCAGCGGAAGCGATATCCCCGATGCGATTCGAGATATGAATGCCCGCCTGAACCTGCCATCGGGTCTGGCTGCCATGGGCGTGGAGCGCGCGCAGTTTGATGCAATCATCAGCGGTGCACTCAAGGACCACTGCCACGCCACCAATCCACGGCTGGCATCCGCACAGGACTATGAGCAGATGCTCAGCACCTCGCTCTGACAGACAGCACACAAGCGCTCAAGCCTCAACGACAGGGCCCTGCCTGAGCGCTTCGCGCACATCGTCCATCAATTGCCTCGCCATGCTGCTGAGCACCTCGAGCTCATCGTCGGACATGTTTCGAGGCTCGTCATCAAGTATGGAAAGACAGCCCAGCACATGGCCTTTTTTGTCCACCAGAGGCACACCCGCGTAAAAGCGCAGCTTAAGGCTATGCACCACCGAGTCGCTTGCAAATCGGGGGTCTCGCGCCAAGTCTCCGACCACAATGGCCTCTTCTTCATACACGACATACGAGCACACCGAGCCATCACGAGGGACGCCTTGTTGAGCGCCCTCTTGCGCTGACAGCGGAAGCAGACTGCCCGGCGCAAAGACACGTTCAGCATCCACCCAGGAAACTTGAGCCCACTTGGTATTGAAAGCGTTGACGGCCTTCTTGGCCGTATCGCGATATAGCGCTGTCAATGCTGGTGCCAGCACTCCGCTTTCATGCAGCATCTTGACGCGCTGCTCATCGTCATCGGGAATCGGCGCAGCAATCACACACTCGCCGGGATCTCCAACCTGCATCGCCTCTACCCACAGATGCAACTCACGCAGACTGGTAACGCAGGCCTGCGCTCCTGTCTGCCGGGCGAACTCGGGGTCAGCTGCCACGGCTGGAGCATTCCACAGGCACAGCACCACTCGTGCACCCGGCCAATGGCGGCGAATGCGCCGCACAATGCGTCTCGCCATGCTTTGTGGCTGGTGATTGAAAATCGACAGCACCAATAGATCCGATTGCTTCACGGCCTGAACCCACTCGCGATCCGCCAACAAGCCATTGGCATCAAACTGCAAGGACTTCGAGTCCGGGGCAAGCGCCCATCCGGAGCAGCTAACCTCATGACCATGCAAACTCTCTGCATGGGCCACCATGGCTGCGCCCAGGGCATCCACCTCCCAGCGCACACCCGCGCAATGAATGCGCAGGCATCGATGCTGATCACCTTCACCGGGAGCCGCCCGGGCATGCTCCCCACTGCTTCTGAATGCATATTGGTCCTGCAACTCATCAAGCAAGGCTGCCATGCCATTGGACAGCCGCAAGCGATGTTCGGCCGTTGCCGACTCCAGATGCTGCTGGGTTGCAATACGCAGGGCAGGAATGGCAACCTCATCATAAAACCCGCTGACGGCACTGGCTTTGTCATCCTGGTTGGGCTTCGAAAGCAGACGCTCCTCCACGGACTGTACGGCCATGCTGATGGCATCATCCGCGTCATCGGCCAGCAGACGCTGGTACAGCCGTTGCTGCGGCCCGAGAACAGGCTCGCTGCCCAGCAATACCTCCATGAATTTGAGCGAGGGAATGTAGCGCCCCAGCACCAGCAGGCACACCGTCAAAGGTGTGGAAAGAATCAGGCCGATCGGCCCCCAAAGCGCAGTCCAGAAAGTTGCGGCAACAATGATTGACAAGGTCGACAAACCTGTACTTGAGCCATATAGCCACGGCTCGATCACATTGTTGCTGATCAGCTCCAGCAGCAGAATCAGGCCCAGAGTCATCAAAAACATATCCCAGCTGGGATCGACCGCAAAGGCCAGCGCCAGCGGAAATACCGCAGACATCATCGGACCCACATAAGGCACAAATCGCATGATGGCGCCCAGCACCCCCCAGAGAATCGCCCCTGGCACACCAATGAGCAACAATCCCATGGCGAGTGGCACGCCATAGCTGACGTTGACGATGAACTGCATGCGCAGATATTTGCCAATGCGCTGCGAGGCCTCATCCAGCGCATCGGTGGCCACATTGAGGTTGCCCCCCACCAGCCTAAGCAACCGATCCCTCAGCTCGTCCCTGTCAAGCAGAATCAATATGACAAACAGCAACACGATGCCTGCGGTCGTCACCGGCTCGGCAATACGCCCCAGCCATTGCAGCATCCGCGTAGTGGGCTTGGACTCGGGAGGCTGGACCTCCACTTTCTGCACCCGCGCCCTGGCGTTGTCCACGCTGGCAATCTCTTTCTCGACGGTGTTGTAGGTCTTGAAAACGCCATCCCAGGCGCTGGGCATGTTTGCGCTCTTGCGCAGGCTGCGCAATTTGTCGCGAATCGTCGATTGATAGGTCGGCAGATCGGCACTGAGTTGCTGCACCTGACTGCCCAGATACATGCCCAAGCCGCCGAGTGCTGCCAGAGAAAAAGCCACGACCACAATGGCCGAAGCCATTCGCGGCAGCCCCCAGCGCTTGAGCTTGCTGACAGCAGGGTCGAGCAAGAAGCCGAACAGCATTGCCAGGGCCAGAGGAATCAGCATGTCCCGCCCGAAATAGAGGGCAAGAATCACAATGGAAGCGATCATCAGCCCGATGAGCAAACGCAGGGCCGGCAGCATTTCTGTCAGATGCACAAGCCCCGGAGCCACGTTGGCCCTGGCTCGTCTGTCCATGCCCTCCCACAAACCGGGAGCAGGCTGCCGGCCCTCTCCGGCCGAACCCGCCTCTCGCGAGAAAGTCTCGATTTCGACCGGTGCACCCGCATACGGCTTGGTTGGCGCAACCGCGCCAAAGTTGACCTCGGGGATTGCAGACGATTCATCGGACGAGGAATGCTCGTTTCGGTTCTCTGACATTGGCATCCTTGATGGACTGTTGTCTATGATTTTCTGAGACAAAGTGCGCTCGTCCAGAATTCCAACTGGCTCTGCCCCCCTCTGCTGTCAGGCTTTGTCGTAATTTGCAAAAAAGCGCTATAGAGCCTCGACTCGACCCGGATCAGGTGCATGCAGCCACTGCGCAAACTCATCGGCCAGTTGCCGGCTGGCCGCCGCCGCGGCATTCCAGGCCTTGGCGCGCGCATCATGGTCTGTGCCATAGCTCAGAAAATCGTGCCGATCCGGCAACTTGGCGTTCGGCAGGCAAGCCACCCAGGCGGGATCAGGGGCTAGCACAATCATCGAGTCCAGATACGAACTCGGTCCATGACGCCATTTCAGCCCCTTGTCCAACCAGCCAGGAATCACCGCCTTCTGGAAATGAGGATATAGCACCACCCCATCGCCGTTACGAGAGGCCAGATAATCCAGATGCATGTGGTAGTCGGTAATGCCACCATCCCAATAGGCACCCTTGGGAGCATCTGAAATGTCTTGCACGGCATCCAGCACGAAAGGGATGGAGCAACTGGCTCGCAAGGCATCCATGAAATTACTCTCCGTCAACCGGGTCTGAGCAGACCGAATGTCCGCAACCCCAAAGGGAAGAGCATGCACGGCATCGCTTGCAGAAGAGGAAAAGATCACACGCTCCAGCAAGCAGCCCAATGCTGCCCGATGCAATGCATTGCCGGCAAACGCGGCCGCATAGCCCAATGGGGTGCGCCAGGGCGATGCACGTGACAGCAGGCCAAGCCCACGGGCGGCGATCACATGCAGCCTATAGCGCGGATTCGCCAGAACCTCACTCACACGCCCCCCGTAAAAATCCTGTAGAGACTGCGCAAACCGCTCACTGACCAGCGAAGACGGCGTGCGCCTCTGCCCTTCGGGGGGATCAAAGCGCTGTGCAATATAGTCACGCTCCAGTCGCTCAAAGGCCTCCACTGGTGCGTCCAGGCAAGCCGTCGCCATGCGCCAGGCACCGATGGAGGCACCAATCAAATCCACCGGCTGCGCGCTGGCCTGTAACCACTGTCCAAAGATGAAGCGATCCAGAGGTCCGAGAATCAAGCCCTTGGGACCGCCTGCCGCCGCCGGTATGACTCTGACCATCTCCGGTTGCAAGCCCCGCCGCTCTATAGATTGCCGCGCCTTGAGACCGGCATAGATTCGCAATGCTCTTGTGGATGACGTCATGTGGGCATTGTGCTTGCAAGCCCCGTTGCTCGCGATCAGCTCGGCGACTTCACCAGTTGAGCGTGACCGAGGTACCGCCACCGGGTCGCTCGGAGATGCTCAGTTTAGCCCCCATGACAAGCGCTCTGCGACGCATATTGACCCACCCCATGCCAGCAGATGCTACGCCCGGGATTTGCCTGCCATCAGCCGGTCTGACGGGCCCCGCATCCTCAATGCTCAGGCGAGCATGCGCAAAGGAGGCATCTGAAACACTTGAAGCACTTTTCCTCTGTTCGTCGGCAGCCAGCGTGATCCAGAGTTCAAGCGCGTCAGTGTGCTGCAGCACATTGCTCACTGCCTCCTTCACCACTGCCATGATTTCCTCGGCCATGGCGCCGCATGGCAGACTGCCGGTATCGCCAGACATCTCCGGGTCCCAAACATCCCAGTGCAGATTCATGCCTCGATGATCCAGCACAGGTTGCAGCCTGTGCCTGAAACGTGCAAGAAGGACACCCAAGGGCTCGTTTCGGCTATCCATGGAATCAACAATCAGCCTTAGATCGAGCAGGCATTGTTCTGCGTTGCTGCGAATCGCCGGGTCCGTGCCGAGCCCGGTCAGGCTGATCAGTTGCACCAGTTGGCTGCCGACATCATCATGCAATGCCTCCGCTATGCGCCTGCGCTCCAGCTGAACCTCTCTCGATGGACGTGCGCTTTTACGTCTGCGCCACAGCACGCTGCGATATGCCAGAGGCAACAGCCAGACGACCGCCGCCATGCTGCCCGCCGCGCCTAACGCAGCAGTCCACCAGGGAGCTGAATTGAACACCGCTCCAGGCTGCAAAAGCCAGGGCAGCCACAGCAGCAGCTGAACACTCCACAGAAGCAGCTGCCAGACGTAGGACATGGTGAATGCGTTCGCAGACACTGGCGCTTAGAACCAGCCACGCAGGTAGGCGAAACGCACGGCTTGTGCTCGAGTGCGCACCTGGAGCTTGCGATAGATGTTCTTGATGTGCGTGTTGACCGTCATGGTGCTGATCTCCAACTGCACGCCGATCTCTGCACTGGTATTGCCACTGGCAACCATGCGCAAGACCTCGCATTCGCGGCTGGAGAGCCTGTCGGACATACCGGACCCCGGAACGGCCCCGGTGGCCGGCCGCTTGTCATACCGCTGCAACAGCCGCCTGGCGAGACTGGGAGTGATGGATGCACCGCCATTGACGACCTGCAGCACCGCTTGAGGATAGTTGCCAAACCAAGAGTTCTTGACCAGATAGCCGGTTGCTCCCAGCTCGAAAGCGTGCAACACCTGCTCCTCCGTCTCCACCACCGAAACGACAATGACCTCGGCCTGCGGGCGCTGGCTTTTCATCACCTCGATCAACTCAAGACCATCGTCAGCCCCCAGCTTCAGGTCCAGCAACATGACATCAAACTCATGTTGACGAATGGCTTTTCTTGCATCCTTGAGGTTGTCCGCCTGAGCGACCACCATGGTGCGCCGATCATTCATGATCTCCTGTGCGATCACCATGCGTAGATGCGCATCATCGTCCACCAACAGCACTCTGACGGGCTTGTCGGGCTGCCCCACCATATGATCGGGCCACATGGAAGGACTGCCGAGCTCCACAGCCATGGGTCGGAGCATCAAGGCATCACCAGAGTTGTTTGCACCGTTCGGGTCCATTTCTCTCTCCTGGCCAGAGTTGCTTGCCGGGGACTCAGGATGGTGCTCAAGCCACCATATAGAAAAAAACTCCCCAGCGCGTCATTAGATAGTTTTTAGCAATTAAAACTGCAACTCAGCGTAAGAAAAAATGCAATTTGAGTAATCACGGTTTTCTGACGACACCTACTCAAGACCGCCAACTCCTCATCACAGGGGCCCAGGTGCCCTAAAACTGAACATCCAGAGAACCTGCCGCGTGCCAGTCGATGGATGCCTGACGCAGCACCATGTCGATGTCCATGCTCAGCGCCAGTCCAGTTTCAGCAGGGAAAGTCACTGCCAGTTGGCGCTCACCCCAGTTAAGTGCGCGGGTCGATGCCCGCCAGATGGCCAGATGCAGCACCCCCGTCAAAGGCTCGAATACAGGCTGCTCCATCGGCGCATGCATGAACTGAAAGGCATCGCTGACCTGCTCCGGAAAATTCCACTGCCGCGCCAGATGGGCTGTAATCTGCCCCGAGCAATAGCCCATCAGCTGCATTTCCACCTGGGGGCGCTTGGGATGCATGGGCTCCAGCAACTCGGAAAGTCTGAAGAAAGTGTCAGGGTCGGCAGCCTGCAGCAACAGCTCTCCCAGGCCATGCAGCAGTCCCAACGCATAGGCCTGCGAGGCGTTGGCCTGAACTGACATGGCAAGCGCGCGCGCCATGCGTGCCGTGTCCAGGCTGTAGCGCCAGAAATTCGCCAGGCTCCAGCCTGCCGAAACATGAGATGCGCTGACTGGAGCCGCTTTCTGCACCAATTGCCGCAACTGAACCGGCGCCAGCAGCACCAGTGCTTCGGGAATGCTGTGTACGCGCTGCCCCAGCAGGTGCGCAGGCCCATTGGCTTCGGCCAGCAGACGAGCGGTCAGGACCGGATCGGTGGAAAACAATTGCACCAGGCTGCGCATGCCGGGCTCTGTCTTGCGCAGTTCACTCGACAGCAGCGCAACGACGCGCGGCTGGCTTGGCAGCAATACATGCTGCTCCAGCAACGTTGACAGGCTCAATGGTTTGACGCGGCTCATCTGGATCAAAGGCAGTGGCAAGGCTGTCGCCACCAGGAAATGAACACGAGTGGGCTCATAGAAAGGTCAGAGCTTTTCATCTCTATTCAGTTGCACTGGCTGGCCCATGACCAACTGGCTGGCAAGCTTGCGTGTCAGGGGTTGTAACACGGAAAAGTGGTCAGCCCCCTGAACCGAGACACAATGCAGCTGATTCGATTTTCGTGTGGCGCACATATTGTCAAGGCTGTTGATATTGCCGGGGCTCTTGCTGCCCTCGATGATCCATGTCGGGCTCTTTATGGCATGCAGCCAGTAGACGGGCGAACGCAAGCGCTTTTCATCCGCCGAGATCAAGCCCCATTTCACGGGCCAGCCATAGCCGCCGATCTCGTCCACCGGACCAAACGCGAACACCCCCTGAACTGGCAAGCCTGCCGTCGCCGTCAGCAAAGCCAGCGTGGCTCCGGTACTGTGCCCACCGAGATAGATGCGTGCCGGGTCGACATAAGGCAGTTGCGCAGCCTGCAGGATGGCTGCGGCCACATCCTGCACCTCCCCCCAGAAATACTCACGCCGGCCGGGATTGTCATTGCCGCCGCGCAATGTGGGAAACAGCATCGCCATGCCAGCCTTACGAAAAGCGCTGGCGCTTTGATCGTTGGCGGCTGGCCCTTCGCTCCAGAAGTCGTCCAGGCTATTGGTATCTCCCCCCGTCAGCCAGACCATCAAAGGCTGCTTCCTCCCATCTCCGGGGTCCGGGGTGACAAAGGCATTGAGTTTCAGATCCCCGCTCTGATAGCTCATTGAAACAAACAGCTGAGAAGGCGGTTTCGGCATCGGCTGGATAGGCTTATGGGCCGCCGGCAACAAGGCCGTCGCAATCTGTGTTGTCCTGCCGGCGCGAGCCTGCATCAGGTTCTGAAGAGCGATTTCACCAGAAGCGATCTGTTGATCCACCACCTGCTCGATCTGCACTTGCTCCGCGCGCTGGCTCTCGTGCTGCTTGCGAGCGGCAGCGTGACGCACTTTGACCATCTCATGCTCTGCCATCGCAGCACGCGTGATGCAGCGCCGCTGCTGATCTATGTTGATGCCCTCTTCCTGGGCCTTGTCAACCTGGGCAAGATTGAGCTTGACGGTATGACAAAAGTCATCGCTCTCTGGCGCCAGGGCTAGTGGCCAGACCAAGGCTGCAGGCTGCTGGGCATGGGCCTTGTTTTTGATTCTGTCCAACGATATCCAGCCGCGCGATGCCATCTTGGCGCCGATAAAGACCACCAAGATTGCCACCCCTGTGGCCGGCAGTATCACCCGCCCTCTCGCTTTGCGCATTGATGTGCTCCCACGAAAAAGGCCGCCTGTAATGTGAATTAAATGGCGGCCCGGTAGGAGATTATTTCTTCAGTCCCTGCAACTTCGCAAAGGCTGATGCCATGGCGTTTTGCTGTGTAGGCTGGTTGCCACGCTGGGGTTGCGCATAGCCACCACGGTTGCCGGCGCCGTAGCTGTTGCCACGGCCAGCGCCTTCAAAGCGGTTGTCGCGCGGGCCGTCGCGGCGCGCAGGCGCTGCATCCAGCTTCATGGTCAGGCTGATGCGCTTGCGGTCCACATCGACTTCCAGCACCTTGACCTTGACGATCTGCCCGGTCTTGACCACTTCACGCGCATCTTCGATGAACTTGTGACTCATCTGGCTCACGTGCACCAGTCCATCCTGATGCACGCCCAGGTCCACGAAGGCGCCGAACTGGGCCACATTGCTGACCGTGCCCTCCAGCGTCATGCCTTCCTCTAGGTCCTTGATGTCCTCCACGCCATCATTGAAGCGGGCGACGACAAAGTCGGGACGCGGATCACGGCCGGGCTTCTCCAGCTCGCCCAGAATGTCCTTGATGGTCACGGCACCAAATTTTTCATTGGCAAACTGTTCAGGCTTCAAAGACTTGAGCACCTCGCCACGACCCATGATCTGGTCCACGGGCTTGCCGGTAGAGACAATGATCTGCTCCACCACAGGATAGGTTTCGGGGTGAACGCCTGTCATATCGAGCGGATTGTCGCCACCGCGAATGCGCAGAAAGCCTGCGGCCTGCTCGAAAGTCTTGGCGCCCAGACCGGCCACTTCCATCAGCTGCTTGCGGTTCTTGAACGAGCCGTTGGCATCGCGCCAGCGCACCACCGACTTGGCGACCGAACCCGACAGGCCTGAGACGCGCGTCAGCAGCGGAGCCGAAGCGGTGTTCAAGTCCACTCCCACGGAGTTCACGCAATCCTCGACCACGGCATCCAGCTGGCGCGCCAGCTCGCTCTGGTTCACATCGTGCTGGTACTGGCCCACGCCAATGCTCTTGGGATCGATCTTGACCAGCTCGGCCAGCGGATCCTGCAGGCGGCGGGCAATCGATGCCGCACCACGCAGGCTCACGTCGATATCGGGCATTTCCTGCGCCGCAAACTCGCTGGCCGAATAGACCGAGGCGCCGGCCTCGCTCACCACCACCTTGTCGATCTTCTTGTCGGCCTTGGTGGCGATCTTGATGAGGTCGGCCGCCAGCTTGTCGGTCTCGCGGCTGGCCGTTCCGTTGCCGATGGCAATCAGATTGATGTTGTGCTTTTCAACCAGCTTGGCCAACACGGCCAGCGAGCCATCCCAGTCGCGGCGCGGCTCGTGCGGATAGATGGTGGTCGTATCCACCAGCTTGCCGGTGCTGTCCACCACGGCCACCTTGACGCCGGTGCGAATGCCGGGGTCCAGGCCGATCACGGCACGCTGGCCGGCGGGCGCCGCCAGCAACAGGTCACGCAGATTGTCGCCAAACACCTTGATGGCCACCTTCTCGGCGTCTTCGCGCAGGCGGCTGAACAGGTCGCGCTCAGTGGACAGGCTCAGCTTCACACGCCATGTCCAGGCAACGCATTTGCGAATCAGATCGTCAGCAGCACGCTTGGCATGGCTCCAGCCCAAGTGCAGCGCGATCTTGCCTTCAGCAAGGCTGGGTTGGCCCGGTTCAGGCTCCAGCGGCTGGACCAGCTTGGCTTCGAGAACCTCCAGCGCGCGACCGCGAAACACGGCCAGGGCCCGGTGCGAAGGCACGCGGCCAATGGGCTCGTCGTACTCGAAATAGTCGCGAAACTTGGCGACTTCGGGGTCGTTTTCGTTCTTGCTCTCGACCTTCTTGGACTTGAGCAAGCCTTCATCCCATAGCCATTCGCGCAGCTTCTGCACCAGTGCCGGGTCTTCGGCCCAGCGCTCGGACAGGATGTCGCGTACGCCGTCCAGCACGGCAAAGGTGGTGCTGAAGTCAGGGCCGGGCTTGCCGTCGTCCAGTGTCGTCGCGGGCTTGCAGAAAGCCTCGGCTTCCTTGTGCGGGTCCAGTGTGGGGTCGGCAAACAGCTTGTCCGCCAGCGGCTCGATGCCGAATTCCTTGGCAATCTGGCCCTTGGTACGGCGCTTTTGCTTGAAGGGCAGATAAATGTCCTCCAGCTCCTGCTTGGTTGGCGCATTGGCAATCGCCAGGCGCAGCACATCCGTCAGTTTTCCCTGCTCGTCAATGGCCTTGAGCACCGTCTCGCGGCGGTCGTCCAGCTCGCGCAGATAGGTCAGGCGCTCGTCCAGCGTGCGCAGTTGCGTATCGTCCAGACCGCCCGTGGCCTCCTTGCGGTAGCGGGCCACAAACGGAACCGTGGCGCCGCCATCGAGCAACTCCACAGCCGCGCTCACCTGCTGCGGCTTGACATTCAGTTCTTGAGCAATCTGACCAATGATTTTTTGCATTCGATATTCGCCCCACGGCGTTCAACACAGGAAGCCAATGAGTTTGCCATAGGCATGCAGCCACACTGCCCTCGATATCCAGCATAAGTGCAAGCAAACCTTAAAAACTATGCTTTCCATAGCTGCTTTCCCTTGATGAGCAAGCACAAAAGGCCAATTTCATTAGAATTATTGCGACATGCCCGACACCTTCCAGGACGATTTTTTTGCCGATGAGCTGCCTCCACCCGGAGACGGTACCGGCAAGGCTCGGACTGAAGAAGCGCCGCAGGCCGATGACACAGTTGAACGCAAACCCAGGCGCGGTGCTATTTCTCTGGCCTCTGCAGCTGCGCAGTACCAGGACCTGGCCGCACAGTTGCCTCCCCTGCTGCGCATGGGCGTCTCGACCTGGTCCTACCCGGGCTGGGAAGACTTGGTCTGGGATGGTGCGTACGACAGCAGCGTGCTGGCCAAAAAAGGTCTGACGGCCTATCACCAGCACCCGCTGCTGCGCACCGTCTGTGTCGACCGCACCTTCTGGCGACCGCTGACGGCCAGCCAATATGCCGCATTTGCTGCTCAGGTCGATGCTGACTTTCGCTTTGTCGTCAAATGCCCGGCCGGTATCACCGATGCCCAGGTACGCAGCGAGGAAGGCAAGCCGCGCGAGAGCAACCCGGCGTTTCTCGACCCCAACCTGGCCATAGAGCATTTTGTGCAGCCTACTCTCGAAGGGCTGGGCAGCAAGCTGGGCGTTCTGGTCTTTCAGCTCAGCCCCCTGCCCTGGAGTCTGCTCAGCCGCCCTGGCCTGCTGATGGACAAGCTGGACCTGCTGCTGTCCGCCGTGAAACAGGCGCTGCAAGCACATCCGCAGGTCGTCGTTGCCGTCGAGGTCAGAGACCCCGAGCTGCTGACCCCGGCGCTGACCCGCACGCTCAAGACCCATGGCGCCACCTTCTGTCTGGGCTTGCACGGCAAGATGCCGCCCATCGAGGCGCAACTCGACATGCTGCGTGCGCTATGGCCCGGGCCGCTGGTGTGCCGCTGGAATCTGAATCGTATCTTTGGCGCCTATGGCTATGCCGATGCCCAGAAGAAGCACCAGCCGTTCAACGAGATCCTCAGCGAGGATCTGCATACCCGGGAGCGGCTGGCCCGCACGATTGCCGGCATCACCGGTGCCGGTCAACCCGCTTTTGTGACCATCAGCAACGATGCCGAGGGATGTGCCCCACGCTCGATAGCGCTGCTGGCGCAGGCGCTTGCGCGTCTTTCAGACTCAGGCTCTGACAAACATCCTCGGCCGTCATCCTGAATTAATACTCGAATCCCCTCAGACGCTTACGTTCAAAGCGCTGATGGCTATCAAAAACAAAGCCCGACAGGCCACAAACCTGCCGGGCTTTTTGAATGAGGACTTCAATCAGTCCTTCAGCGCCGCCAGCGGGTGCGAGTGCGCAGGCCATGGGCTGTCAAAGAACGCACGCCACTCGGAATCGCTCACCTCTTCGATGCTGGCGGGATTCCAGCGCGGGCTGTGATCCTTGTCCACCGCCAGTGCGCGGACGCCTTCCACGGTCTCGCTGCGACCCGGGCGCAGATAAAAGCAGTGGCGCACCATATCGCGCTCCATGCGCAGATCTTCGGCCAGACTCATCTGGCGCGCGCGGCGGATCTGCTCCAGCACCACATGCAGCATCAGAGGCGAGCGCTTGCGCAGCGTGGCAGCTTCGGCCTGGGCCCAGTCGCTGCCAGCCTGCAAGGCCTGCACAACCGCAGCCACCGTGGGTTGAGAAAAACAGGCATCGATTTCCGCGCGATGATGGACTGTCTTTGGCTCGGCACTCACAAAGCGAGAGCGCACCACGGCGTTGAGCGCCTCCACATTGGCAAAGTCCGTGGTCGCGAGGGTCTCCCACAGCTCTGTCTGCTGTTCGGCAGGAATGCAGCCATCGGCAAGACCAAACGCCAGGGCATCGCCCGCGCCGATGGTATCGCCGGTCAAGGCCAGCCATTCGCCCACGGCACCGGGGCAGCGCGATAGGAAATAGCCACCGCCCACATCGGGGAACAGGCCAATGGCCGTCTCGGGCATGGCCATCTTGGTGCGCTCGGTCACGATACGCAGCGAGCCGCCCTGGCTGATACCCATGCCACCGCCCATGACGATGCCGTCCATGAAGGCGATATAGGGCTTGCCGAAGCTATGAATCAGATGGTTGAGCGCATATTCCTCGGTGAAAAAGTCTTCGAGTTGAGGATTGCCACTGCTGCCGGCCGCATGCAGAAAGCGGATGTCACCACCGGCGCAGAACGCCCCGAACACCCCTTCCTTGTTGCTGCCACGAATGGCCACGCCCAGAATCGAGTCGTCTTTTTGCCAGGCCAGCAAAGTGCCCAGCAGATCGCGCACCATGCCCAGAGACAGCGCGTTGAGCGCCTTGGGACGGTTGAGCGTAATCATGCCCAGCTTGCCACGGACTTCGGCAATCACATCGGACATATCGGCGCTCGGGGTGGGGGTCATTGTGTTGCTCCTTGAATCAATTCCATTGCTGGTCGCCAATCGGTCGCCAGGCCATGCGCACCGATTATGCGGTTGCACTCCGCGCAAGCAGGGACAAGGACGTGACAAATACCGCCAGCATCTGCAGCCACAAAGCCCGAACGGTCTGCAATGCTGACTAATATGGGAGCCGTGCCAGGCTGCAGCTTCACCAGTTTCTGCGGCCCACCCTCTGCCTCATGAACGATCTGCCACCACCGCCCGAAACCCCTCGCGAAGAACCGCACTTGGAGTCCAAGCAGCTTTCCGCGCCGCTGCGCTATCTGCTCATTGCCTTTGCGCTGGTTTGCGTGATATTGGGGCTGATAGGCGCCGTGATTCCCGGCATGCCCACCACGGTATTCATATTGATGGCCGCCTGGGCGGCGGTGCGCAGCTCGCCCAGACTGCATCGCTGGCTCTATGCGCACCGTGTGTTCGGCCCGCTGCTGCACAACTGGGACACTGGCGGCAAGGTCAGCCGCCGTGCCAAATGGACGGCAACCGTCAGCATGGGCGCCAGCAGCCTGCTGATTCTGTATTTCTCGTACAAGCCATGGCTCACTGCCATGACACTGAGCATCATGGCCTGCGTATTGCTCTGGCTGTGGCTCAGGCCGGAGCCGCAGGTTTAGGGATGGAGTCTCCCAAAGTCGCGAGACATGCGCCTGGTTGTTGTTCTCCTCGAACAGGAGAGCTGAAATAGAAAAAGGCCCGTGATTTGCATCACAGGCCTTTTCAATATGGTCGGAATGGCGGGATTCGAACTCGCGACCCCTTGCACCCCATGCAAGTGCGCTACCAGGCTGCGCTACATTCCGTGTCGATGACGCTATTGTAACCGATTTTCGACCATCTTTTGGGAAGGCCGCAACTCAAGCAGTTGCTCGGTTATTAGCCACGACGGTCATCTGGCGCTGCAGGTTTCATAGCAAACCTCGCAGCGACCTTAGAATCGGCATTGAAAAAGGCCTGTGATTTTCATCACAGGCCTTTTCAAATTGGTCGGAATGGCGGGATTCGAACTCGCGACCCCTTGCACCCCATGCAAGTGCGCTACCAGGCTGCGCTACATTCCGTGTCGATGGGATGAATTATAGGGAGGAAAAACACCCTCCCCGGGGAAAACGCGCACTTTTTTCAAAAAAGTATCGAACTGGTGCGGAAAGCTGCAGGCCTGATATCAACGCACGCCCGGCCGCACAAGCGCTCAGCACACTCTGGCCAATCGCGAGCCCTGCGCAAGGCCTGGTCAAGACTGCCCGAGGGAACCACAAGAGTGGGCGCTTCAGCGATTCCAAGCAGACATCCATCGCCGAGTCACTCCTGTTCCATCCGCTGACGCTGTCATCCCCGAACCTCCTGGTCAAACCCCGTCCACCAGGAATGACTGTTATTCCTTGATCACGAAACCCTCAGTACTCACTCTCGCTCGGCAGGCTTCACCCAGCCGCTTTGCACGGCAATATCGATAGCACCAACACGGTGCACACAAGAGATTTCCCTGAGTCCTTGAGGTAAAAAAACCACTGTCATATCGCTGAAAAGATGATTTCATCGGCATCCGCGGAACTGCAGAGCAAGCTGTATACAAACCCCCGCTATATTTCAAAACGTAAATCCAATATCTAACTCGAGAGGACACTCATGAAGACTGCTTTTATCGCCATGGCTGCTGCCCTGGCCTGCTCCGGCGCCGCTTTTGCCCAGAGCAATGTGCAACTGACCGGACTGGCCGATATGTATGCCGGCTCGGTAAAAATGGCCGGCCAGGACCGCAAGGGCGTTGTTGGCTCCGGCGGCATGACCACATCCTGGTGGGGCCTGAAAGGCACGGAAGACCTGGGCAGCGGCCTGAAGGTCGATTTCAACCTCACCGCCTTCATGCGCATGGATACGGGTGAACCCGGCCGCTTCCCCGGCGATACCTTCTTCTCGCGCGACGCCAACGTCGGCCTGAACGGCAGCTTCGGCCGCATCGGCCTGGGCCGCGACAAGGCGCCCAACTTCCTGCCCACCATTCTGACCAACCCCTTCGGCGATTCGTTCACCATCTCGCCTCTGGTACTGCACGCGAACACGCCCACCGCAGCCTGGGGCGGCAACCGCCTGACAACGCCCGCCGACACCGGCTGGAGCAATATGCTGGTCTACACGACACCTAGCTTCGGTGGTCTGACTGCCAATGTCTACTACCAGTTCGGCGAGCAAACGACTCCTGGCAACAAGAGCAAGAAGAACGTCGGCGTGAACGCCCTGTACTTCAACGGTCCTCTGAGCCTGACGGCCTTCTACGAGCGTGACCAGATCACCAACCCCGGCAGCGGCACCGTCATGCCTACCAAGAGCGACTGGATGGTTGGCGGCAGCTACAACTTCAACGTCGTGAAGCTCTACGCCACCTACGGCCAGGCCAAGGTCAAGGATCTGGATAGCAAGAGCAAGACCTACTCGCTGGGCCTGGACATTCCTGTCTCCGGCACACCCGGTACCGTCAAGGCCGCCGTGGCCCGCACCAAGTATGAAGCGGCCACCGACGCCACCCGCACCACAGCGACTCTGGGCTACGACCACTTCCTGTCCAAGCGCACCGATGTCTACACCGCTCTGATGTATGACCGTGTGACCGATGCCAACCCCAAGAGCGGCACCAGCCTGATCGCCGGTATCCGTCACCGCTTCTAAGCACCGGGTTTGAGCGGGCCTCTGGCTCGCCCATCCGCAAAAAAGCGAGGCCTGAGCCTCGCTTTTTTATTTCCAACCCGGTGGCCTGCCTGTTCACTTGGGTGCGGATGTCTCCAGAAGCTTCAGCCGACGCTGCAGCTGCGCCTGTTGTTCCACATCGCCGCCCTGCTGCGCTGCCTTGAGTTGCAGCAGAAGCCAGGCCATCAAAGGCCTGCGCCAGCCTTGCTCCGAAGCGGTATCGACGCCTTGCTGCAGCAGGCCAGGCACCGCAGCGCCACCACGCAGCAGCACACCCGCCGCCACCAGTCTCGATAGCGGATCCTTGATCTCGGCCACTGCTGCACCACCTGCGCCGCCACCGAGCAGTTGCCGCGCCACGGCACGCTGCGCCTCGGGCAAAAGCTCTATATCACCCGCTTGTGGACTGGCCTGCAGATAGCGGGCATAGGCCTGCTCTTGCTTGCCCGCATCCTGCGCCAGCGCCTCATAGGCCGGGCAGCCATTCCAGTCCAGGCTGGCCACCTGCGCCGCGCAGCGCATCAACTCCAGCTTGGCGGCCTGTGCGGGCTGACCGGTGCTGGCCACGGCATCGCGCGCCTTCTGCCACTGCAGCGCCTCCACACGCTGATGCCCCTGCAAATAGGCCTGGGTGGCTTTTTGTGCCGCAGCTTCGGCACTCAAGGCCCAATCCGGTGCCGGGGCTTGGTTGCCACAGGCTGAAATCGCTATGACAGATATAGCAGCTATCGCTCTCCCACATTGACCTAGAGTCTGTTTTTGATTGATTTTTTGCGTCATGGCAGCTTCAACTCCGGCTTGTGGGAAAACGGCCATTTGCGCTGCAGATCGTTGAGCACAGACTCCAGCCTCAGCAGATTGCTTTCGACCTCGGCGCGCAGCGCACCCAGGTCGGTCGAGGCCTCGCGGGCATTGCTGCCCACCACCTGCATATCGGCCAGTACGGCGTCGACCTTGGCCATGCTTTTGCGCGTATCAGCCAGCAAGCCGTTGAGCTGCTCCATAGTGGCCTTGACCTGGGGCATGACGCCGTTTGCATCGAAGACCTGGCTGTCGGCGCGCGCCACCATGCGGTCCATGCGTCCGAGCAAGGAGTTGGCGCGCTCCAGCATCTGGCCGACCTTCTTCGCTTCCTCGTCGCTGCCCAGCACCGCTCCGAGAACCCCGCCCTGGCCCTGCATGCGCTCGGCCAGCTTGCGCACTTCGGCCAGCGATCCGCCCAATGCCGAATCTGTGGCGGTCAGCGCCGCAACATTGGCCAGCACCTCCTTGGCGGAACTGATGATCTGAGGCAGCTCTGCCGTGGCATCACCGCTGAGCACGGGCCGCACGGAGTCCGGCGGCAGCGGCGCATCGCCCAGCATGCCCGTATAGGCCTTGATGGTGGTGCCGCCCACCAGTCCCTTGACCAGCGTGAACACGCTGGACTGGCGCAGCCAGTGGGCATCCTTTTCGGTCACATCGACCAGAATGCGAACCGAGCCGTCCTCGGCCAGCTCTATCTTGCGCACGCGGCCTATGGGAAAGCCCGAGAACGTCATGTCCATGCCTACGATCACGCCCTCGGAGTCATCGGCCGTCAGCACCAGACGCTGCGTAGGCTCGAACACTCCGCGCGCGTAGAGCAGATAAGCGGCCGCACTCAGAATCAATACCAGGGTCAGCGCCAGCAGCGCGGCTGCCTTGGCGCGCAGATGCGCGACGGGTTTGAGGCTGAGCAACTCCTCGTCGATCAGTTGCTCCTCGGCCATACGCGTTTCGCTCATGGCTCCATCCTTTTTAGTAATAGTTGCCCATGAGCGAGATCACCTCGATCAGGAGCAACACGGCAAACATGCGTGCAAAGCCACCCAGCTCCGCCCCGCCCTGCCTGTGTCGCGCAACCGGCGTGTACATGGCAGAGGCCAGCGGCATGACGGCCACCGTGAGGCTGAAAAACCAGGTCTTGAGCACGAACACCAGCGTCAGCGACGGTGTGAAGATCTGGCCAAAGATGCGCGTGTACGCACCAAACCCGGCCAGGCTGAAGCCGTAGACGCTCAGATACACGGTGACCAAGGCAACGATGCAGCTGAGTGCGGCCAATGTGATGGCGGCAAAAACGCCCGCCGCCGCACGCGGCACCAGCGCCGCACGGACAGGGTCAATGCCTTGCGTCTTCCACTTCGCGAGCTGGCCCTGCATACGCATCTGCACCACCTGCACGCCGGCTGGAATGGTGCAGCGCATGGCCACAAACAGTGCGGCCGTCAGCGGTATCAGCTCGATCACCATCACCCGCACCACCAGATCCAGCGCATAGCGCGACAGGCCGTAACTTTGTGCAGTGACAATGACGATGCGCGCAATCACCGCACACAGCAGGGCCGCCAGCGCGGTAAAGCCTGTCAGTATGGGGGCGGTCTGCGCAAACATCTGCTGGGCCAGCATGGCCCGCCCGCGCTTCTGGTAGCTCGACGGCGAGCTGACCAACACCAGCAGCACGGCTGTCAGATAAATGCTGCGCCACCACGCCAGGGCCTGCGCGCCCAGCGCGGCCCAGATCCGCCCCGGCAGCTTGATGGTGGTTTCACTCCAGCTCATGCAGGAATGATAGCGTCCGCTTCAGGGTACGGGCGCAGCCACCACGGTTGTCGTCTGTCAGACATGGCGCTTTGCCGCAGCGCTGCCCTGCAAGCCCTCGGGCAAGGGCTCATCGGCCTGAGCATGCAAGGCCTCGATGATGTGACAAAAGCTGTCCGAGCCGTCGCACTGGCTGCGCAGCTGCATCAGCTCATGCTCCAGAGCCTGCAGCTCGGCCAGCCGCTCGCGCACATGACCCAGATGGGCGTCCAGGGTTGTGTTGGCAGCCACGCAATCGGCCTTGCGCGCACCATCGAGCGCCAGCAGGGTACGCACTTCGTCGAGCGACATATCCATGGCCCGGCACAGCCGGATAAAACGCAGCCTGTGAACATCGCCATCGGTATAGAGCCGGTACTGGTTGTCCTCGCGCATGCCGGGCGAGAGCAGTTGTTCCTTCTCGTAGTAGCGGATATTGGCCGCTGCGATGCCGGAACGCTTGGCTGCCTCGCCAATGCGCCAGCGCGGAATATCGTGCGAATTGAGGGACATGCTTGACCTTGAAGTGACTTTATTGTTTTCAATACTGCCATGAAGCAAGAAAGCCTGTCTACCCACGCCCATGGCGGCGGCCACAATGGTCATTCACATGATCACGATCATGAGCATGACCATGCCCATGCGCCCGCCACGTCCAAACCCGTCGCCGCCACCGCTGCATCGAGCTGCGGCACGGGCTGCTGCGCACCGTTTTCCATCAGCGAGCCGGCCAAGAGCCAGGGTCATGATGAAGGTGACGGTCATGACCATGCTCACGACCATGGCGTGCTGCCGGGCTGGCCGCGCATCTACGCTGCTCTTGCGGCGGCTCTGGCGGCCGAGGCCTGCCACTGGTTTGGCGGCGACGGCGCCAACTCGACGCTTCAATACCTGGGCATGGCACTGGCCGTGCTGGGCATAGCGCTGTCGGGTCTGGGCGTCTACAAGGCCGGTCTCAAGGATCTGCTGCGCTTCAAGCTCGGGATTCATGCACTGATGGCCGTGGCCGTCACGGGCGCCTTCATCATCGGCCAATGGCCCGAAGCCGCCATGGTCATGGCCCTTTATGCAGCGGCCGAGCGCATCGAAGACCAGGCCATGGACAAGGCCCGCCTGGCCATCCGCAATCTGCTGCAGCTGGCGCCAGAGACCGCCGATGTGCTGCAACCCGACGGCAGCACCCTGCGCATGGCCGCCAACGAGGTGCCTCTGGGCGCCGTGCTGCGTGTGACGCCAGGCGCTCGCGTCCCACTCGACGGCCTGGTCACCGAGGGCGAAAGCTCGGTCAACCAGGCCCCCATCACGGGCGAGAGCGCGCTGGCGCACAAAGGCCCGGGCGACGAGCTGTATGCAGGCTCCATCAACCAGGACGGCGAACTGCACCTGCGTGTAACCGCGCCGGCCAGCGACAGCCTGATTGCACGCATCGTCCATGCCGTGGAGCAGGCCCAATCCTCCAAGGCCCCCACCCAGCGTTTTGTTGACCGCTTCGCCGAGATCTACACCCCCATCGTACTGGTGCTGGCAATTGCCCTGGGCCTGCTCGCGCCCTGGCTGCTGGACTGGAGCTGGCATCAGGCCGCTTACCAGGCCCTGGCCTTGCTGGTCATCGCCTGCCCCTGTGCCCTGGTGCTGTCCACCCCGGTCACCGTGGTCAGCGCGCTCACGGCTGCTGCCAAGCGCGGCATTCTCATCAAGGGCGGCAGCGCTCTGGAGTCCGCCCGCCAGCTCAAGGCGATTGCACTCGACAAGACCGGCACGCTGACCACGGGCTCACCCAAGCTGGTGGACTGGCAGGGCTGGAATGCAGCGGGCAGCGATGAAGCCGCAGCCCGCGCCTATGCGCTGGCATCGCGCTCCGACCACCCGGTATCGCGCGCGATTGCCCAGGGGCTGGAGACCCAAGTCGACAAGGACTTTGCCGAAGCACAGCAATTGCAGGCCCTGCCCGGCCGCGGCGTGCAGGCCCAGATCGGCCCTGAACGCTGGACGCTGGCCAATCTACGCTGGGTGGGCGAGCAAGGATGGGACAGCGCCGAACTCAAGGCCGCGCTGATGCAGCAGGAGCAACAGGGCCGAACCGTCACCCTGCTGGCCAATGAGCAGGGCGTGCAGGCGCTGTTTGCCGTGGCCGACCCGTTGCGCCCGCAAGCCAAGGCGGCCGTGGCCCAGTTGCAGGCGCTTGGCGTCAAACCCATTGTGCTCAGCGGCGACAACAGCGCCACCGTGCGCACGGTGGCCGCGGAAGCGGGCATCAGCGATGCGCGCGGCAATATGCTGCCCGAAGACAAGCTCAAGACCCTGAGCGAGCTGCAGCGCGACATCGGCCCCACGGCCATGACGGGCGACGGCATCAACGACGCGCCAGCGCTGGCCCAGGCCGACATAGGCTTTGCCATGGGTGGCATGCATGCCACCGACATGGCCATGGAGACCGCCGATGTGGTGCTCATGAACGACGACCTGCGCCGCATTCCCGAGGTGGTCGATCTCTCGCAGCGCGCGCACAGCGTGCTCTGGCAGAACATCAGCCTGGCCCTGGGCATCAAGCTGGCCTTCTTCGTTCTGGCCGTCAGCGGCAATGCCAGCATGTGGCTGGCCGTGCTGGCCGATATGGGCGTGAGCCTGCTGGTGGTCGCCAACGGTCTGCGCCTGCGCCATTGGGGCAATAGGGCTGAAAATGCATGAAATTCGACCTTAGCCCTTGATGGGCAAGCACAAGCAGCTATCTAATTTACGATTTACTGCACCGGGCGGGGAACTAAACCCCGCCCTTCGCTATCATTCAGCCCATGCGTCGCTTTTTCTCCTTGTTCATGGTTTTGCTGCTGGCCCTGCGTGGCCTGGCAGGCGATGCCATGGCCATGGAGCAGAACACCGACCAGGCCCATCACATGGGACATGCGCTGGTGCAGACGCCAAGCCTGGGTGAAGTGGCCGCCATGGCAGCCGCTGTGCACCACGCGCATGCAAGCCTCGCGGCCGATGCTCGGGCACATGAGCACCACGACATGGGTCCGTCCCACAAGGCGGCCCCCGTTGGTGCCGTGGCCTGCAGCGCCAATTCCGCCGACAGCGACTGCCACCAGCATGAAGGCCATTGCACGGCCTGCGGCATCTGCCACTCGACGCTGGCCAACCCCGAGTTGCTGACGCTTCACTCCAGCCTCCCCCTGGCCGCCCAGCCGGCCCATGGTGCAGCGCGCTTTGCCAGCGCCGCGCCTGCCGAACTCGTCAAACCACCGATTTCTGCGCTCTGACGCCCTAGGTGCGTCCGCATTTTGATAGCAACCATCGCGCTTGCTATCTAGGTTTGAGCCGAAAAACGCTCAAAACTGCGGACTTTCTCCCGGTTTTAGACGACAGGAATCCCCTATGCGCCAAGCGCATCCTCTTTCTTTGACAGCCATGGCTTTGCTCATGGCCGGCGTCAGCCCGCCGGTCCTGGCCCAGCCGTCCGCGCCGACTCTCCCGGTGGCCCAGTCCCCGGCCAGCAGTCACAGCGTTTTCAACCCCGCCGCTCCCACGCTGGCGCTGCAGCACCAGCCGCTTGCCGCCAGCGCGGCCATCGTCGCCCAGCCCGGTGACTGGAAGGCCGCCAATGCCGCGGTAAGCGAGTTCCCGCGCGGCCATGGCGATGTGCTCAGGTGGGAAAAATCCCAGGGCAATGCCTCCGGCCCAGCCCCGGACAGCGGTACTTCCGCACATCAGCACCATCACGGAGGCCAGCCATGAAGCGCCTTGCATTCAAAGCCGCGCCCTTGCTCGCCGCACTGGCGCTGGCCGGCTGCGCCAGCATCTCGCCTGACGGACTTCGCGGCGACGTGGCCAGACATACCGAAGGCAGGCTGCCCGCGGGCGCACAACTGCCGTCGCCGGACGCGCAAGCCCTGCAGGATGCGCAGACCCAGATTGCCGACTGGCTCAAAACCCCTGTCGATGCCGACACCGCCGTGCGCATCGCCCTGCTCAACAACCCCGGTCTGCAGGCCCAGCTGGCGCAGCTCGGCATTGCCGACGCGCAGCGCGTGCAGGTCCTGACCCTGCCCAACCCCAGCTTTACCTTCGGCCGCTTTCGCAACGGCCACGAGCGCGAGATCGAGCGCCAGCTCAGCTTTGGCCTGGTGCAGCTCATCACCCTGCCCTGGCGCAGCCGCTGGCAGGGCTGGCAGATGGAACAGGCCACGCTGACGGCCGCCCAGCAGGTGCTGCTGCTGGCCTCCGACACACGCCGCGCCTGGCTGCGCGCCGTGGCAGCCGAGCAAGCCCTGGCCGCCAACGAACGCATGCATGAGGCGGCTGCCCTGGGCGGCGAGCTGGCCCGCCGCATGGCCCAGGTCGGCAACTTCAGCAAGATGGACCAGGCCAGAGAGCTGGCCCAGCAGCAGCAGGCCGCCGCCCAGCTGGCACGCGCGCGTCTGAACGCCCAGCTGGAACGTGAGCAGCTGGCCCGCCGCATGGGTCTTTGGGGGCAGCAACTGGCCTACAAGCTGCCCGCCCAACTGCCCGCCCTGCCGAAGACAGCCGAATTGCGCAGCGGCGATGACGCAGAGGCCACGGCACTGCGCCAGCGACTGGATCTGGGCGCGCTGCGCCGCGACCTGGATGTGACCGCCGGACGCCAGGGCTGGGCCACGATTGGCACCATCTTTGGCGATATCGGCGCCAGCTACAGCAACAACACCAGTACTGAACGCGCCACCGGCCACAGCGACAAGACCCAGGGCTGGGAGTTCGACGTGCCGCTGCCGCTGTTTGACTGGGGCTTTGCCGCGCGCGGCATGGCACGCAACCAGGTGCTGCGCAGCGCATCGCTGCTGCGCGACAACGCCATACGCGCACGCAGCGAAGCACGCAGCAACTGGCTGGCCTACCGCACGGCTTACGACCTGGCCCAGCAACAGCAGGCCGAGGTTCTGCCCTTGGCCAAGCTGATGCAGGAAGAAACCGTCTACCGCTACAACGGCATGTTCATGAGTGTGTGGCAACTGTTGGCCCAGGCCCGCAGCACCACCCAGGCCGTGGTGACCGCCACCGAGGCACAGCGCGACTTCTGGCTGGCCGAGACCGATCTGCGCCTGGCCCTGACAGGCACATCGCCAGGAACCTCCCCCACCGTCAACACCAGCGCAGCGCCCGCTGCCAACAACGAAGCAGGTCACTGATATGCAACGCCGATCCTTTTTCACCGGCGCTGCCACTGCAGTGGCAGCCGCCACCACTTCAATGGCCGTCAGCCGGGTTGCCATGGCGGCCCTGCCCGAGCCCGTCATTCAAGGCAGCGCCGACACGGCCGCGCCTCTGACGCCGCCCAACGGTCGCCCCTACCAACCCGTGGTCACGCTCAACGGCTGGACCACGCCCTGGCGCATGAATGCGGGCGTCAAGGAGTTCCACCTCGTGGCCGAGCCCGTGGTGCGCGAGGTGGCGCCCGGCTTCTTCGTCAATATGTGGGGCTACAACGGCCAGTCGCCAGGCCCCACGATCGAGGTGGTGGAAGGCGACAAGGTGCGCATCTTCGTCACCAACCGCCTGCCCGAGAGCACCACCATCCACTGGCATGGCCAGCGTCTGCCCAATGGCATGGACGGTGTGGGAGGCCTGAACCAGCCCCATATCCCGCCGGGCAAGACCTTCGTCTATGAGTTCGAGGCGCGCCGCCCCGGCACCTTCATGTACCACCCGCATTCGGATGAGATGGTGCAGATGGCCATGGGCATGATGGGCTTGTGGATCACTCACCCCAAGACAGCCCACCCGCTGATCGACAAGGTGCAGCGCGACTATGCCTTCCTGCTCAGCGCCTATGCGGTCGAGCCCGGCACCATGACGCCGCGCATCAATGAGATGACGGATTTCAATATCTGGACTTTCAACAGCCGCGCCTTCCCCGCCATCAGCCCGCTGGTGGCTCGTCAGGGTGACAAGGTGCGCATCCGCGTGGGCAATCTGACCATGACCAACCACCCCATCCATATCCACGGCCATGAGTTCGAGGTCACGGGCACCGACGGCGGCCCCGTGCCGAAGTCCGCCCGCTGGCCCGAGGTGACGACGGATGTGGCCGTGGGCCAGATGCGCCAGGTGGAATTCATTGCCGACGAACCCGGCGACTGGGCTTTCCACTGCCACAAGAGCCACCACACCATGGGCGCCATGGGTCACGACGTGCCCACCATGATCGGCGTGGACCACCGCGGCCTGGTGGGCAAGATCCAGAAGATCGTGCCCGACTACATGCTGATGGGCGAGCGCGGCATGGGCGATATGGGCGCCATGGAAATGCCTCTGCCCGACAACACCTTCCCCATGATGACCGGCCAGGGCCCTTACGGCCCTATCGAAATGGGCGGGATGTTCACCAGCTTCAAGGTGCGCAAAAACCTGGGTGCCAACGACTACGGCGATCCCGGCTGGTATCAGCAACCCAAGGGCACCAGGGCCTATGAATGGCAGGGCGCGCCTTTCGATGCCAAGGCCCCCCGCCAGACCACGCCCGGCACCGCTCCCGGTGCCGCCACCGTACGCAAACCCGAAACCGGCCCCGCCACGGGTGCACACACCCAGCACTGACGCCAGGAGACTCCCATGAAGACTATTCATTTCATAGCTGCCTGCGCTTTGGCAGCAATCACCAGCGCTAGTTTTGCGCATGGAAACAACGCCCATGCCAGCGGTCCCGTGATCAAGGAGCAAAAGCCCTGGGGCATTGCAGCCGAGGCCAGGGACGCCCAGCGCACCATCACCATCCAGATGACGGACGACATGCGCTTCAACCCCAGTCATTTCAGCGTGAAAAAGGGCGAAACCCTGCGCCTGCGCGTGGTCAACAAAGGCCGTCTCATGCACGAAATGGTGCTGGGCACCCGGGCATCGCTTGATGAGCACGCGCAGATGATGCTCAAGTACCCCGGCATGGAGCATGCCGAGCCCTATATGGCCCATGTAGCCACAGGCCAGACCGAAGACATGGTCTGGAGCTTCAACCGCGCAGGCGAATTCGACTTCGCCTGCCTGATTGCCGGCCACTACCAGGCCGGCATGACGGGACGCTTCACCGTCACCGAATAACGCAAGAAAGGAACTCCCGATGACAAGCACCAACCGTCGCCACGTCCTGCATCTGCTGGCCGCCGCTGCCGGCATGGCTGCGCTGCCAGCAATGGCGGCTGCTCCCGCCAAGATTGCCATGGAGGTCTGGAAAGACCCGAACTGCGGCTGCTGCAAGGACTGGATTGCCCTGATGGAGCGGGCTGGCTTCGCCGTCAAGGTGCACGACGTGGGCAACAGCGCCGTACGCGCCAAGCTGGGCCTGCCTACCCGCCTGGGTTCCTGCCATACCGCCCTGGTGGGCGGTTATCTGGTTGAAGGCCATGTGCCTGCCGCCGATGTGCACAAGCTGCTGAAGCAAAAACCCAAGGCGCTGGGCATCACCGTACCGGGCATGCCGATTGGCAGCCCCGGCATGGACGGCCCCGAATACGGCGGCCGCAAAGACCCCTATGACGTGCTGCTGGTCACCAAGAACCTCATGAACAGCGATGTCAGCACCTCCGTCTTCACCAGCTATCGCGGCTGACCCTCCCTCAATTCAGGAGAACATGATGAGAAACCTCTTTCACACCACTTTGGCAGCCCTGAGCCTCGGCATTGCACTGGCAGCCCCCGCTATCGCACAGGATCACTCGGCGCACGCAGGCCATGGGGCGATGGCCGATGCTTCGACAGCCGCACCGGCTGGCCAGACCGATGTGCTGACCGCCGGTGAAATCACCCGTGTGGATGCCCGCACAGGCAAGTTGACGATTCGCCATGAAGAAATCAAGAACCTGGACATGCCTCCCATGACCATGGTGTTTGCGCTGTCAGGCTCTGCACAGTCGGCCTCTTTCAAGGCCGGCGACAAGGTACTGTTCCATGCAGAGGACAAGGATGGATCGCTGATCATCACCCGTATCCAGCCAGCGTCCTGATGCAATCTCGCCGTTGAGGCGATGACGATGCCATGCAAACATGGCATCGTCATCGCGTCACCGCCCCGCGGGCGGTACGGCCGCATGGCCTGCCACACGCTCCAGCAGATCCCCGGGCACATCACGACCGCTGCACACCAGCAGATCATGGGCATTGCGACCCTGGGTGTCTCTTCGCTGGAGGTCGACCCCGGCCGACCAGAACCAGCGTACGGCCTCCCACGCGCCATGGTCCACGGCAATCAGATACGGGGTTCGGCCTTTGTCATCCCCTGTCTTGTCGAGATCGGCCCCCGCTTGCCGCAGCGCTTGCAGCATCTCTGTGCGCCCGTTGAAGGCCGCCCAGGCGGTGGCGGTCATACCGGTTGCCAGGCTCACCTGATCCAGCGGACTGCCTTGCTCCACCAGCCATTGGGCCGCAGCATCGTTGCCGCAATTGAGGGCTGTGATCAGCGCATTGAGGCCTGTGCTCTTTTGCACATAGGCGATATCGTCACCGTCCTTCAGGCGCAGCTCCAGCGCAGCGATATCGCCTTTTTCAGCGGCCTTGAGCAGTTTCATAGTCATCTCAGTACATCCATTTCCTGATCAGCGCCCGCCCAAAGCGCTTTGCCAGCAGCACTTCGGCCTGCTCATCGCCATCACCCCGCCCCTGGGCCACGGCGTGACTGCGGCATAGCGACATCAGAGCCAGCGCGTCCAGATAGTCACCCGCATCGTCAAACATACGGGCCAGCAAGGGGCTGCTGTCATGGTCCAGATACCAGACAGAGCCATCGCGGCGGTCAAAGCACCAGAGATTGCCATTGCCCAGGTAGTCACCGAACACCACCAGCTCATTCAACTGCGCCATCAAGACCTGTGCCTGTTGCGGCGCACTCATTTCCACAATATCGGCGATACCCGGGAACACGACTTGCACCGGACCGATGGCGTCCATGTCTGCCTCCGGCGCCACCAGATCAAAGCGCGGACTCAGCAAACGCTCGGCCCAGTCCAGCACACCCAGTTGCAAAAGATAGTCACGCAAGGACTGGGGCAGATTGCAACCCAGGCGCCATTCGCACAGGTGCAGCTCGGCCTGGCTGAAAGGCTTGGCTTGGGCAGGCTCTTCGTCCATCCAGGCATGGGCTTGCAGGCCTTGATGCCAATAGGCCAGCCGCTGCTCGAACGAAGCATCGGCGGGCAGCCAATACGGCTCGGGCACGTCGGCCTCATCCCACACATCATGGTTTTCTACAGAGCGCTGGCTGCGCCCGAACTCGGCCTGCAGAAAACGAGACCATGCCACCACGTCCGATGGTGAAGGCCAGTGCATCTGAGCGAGCACCGCAACCGGCATCCAGGGCCTATGGCCCATGCGCGGCACCTCATTCGCATCGCGCACCACAAAGCGCAAAGCAGGCTGAGCCAGCAAATCTGCAGGCGGGGACTGATGTGGCGCATCGAGCTGGGCAGCGGCGTCGGCGGGCAGATCCACCCAGTCGCTCAGCGCCAGCTCGGACAACGCCTGCACCAGCGCAGGCAGGTCTTTGAAGATTTTCATGCAGGCATTCCGTGCATTGTGTGTTTGAGGTGTATCGGGTGCGCAGGGCGTAGACTGCGCGTCCTATGTTGACGCTAGAGCAGTTTCACTCCGGGCTGGCCAATGGTTCACTGGCCCGCACACACCATATCAGGCTCAGCGATGGGCTGACCGAGTTCCCCGCCGCGCTTTATCAGCTGGCCGAGACGCTGGAGATCCTCGATCTGTCGGACAACCAGCTCACCACATTGCCAGAAGAGCTGACGCGTTTTGCGCGGCTGCGTATTCTGTTTGCCTCGAACAATCCGTTCAGCGAACTGCCCCGCGTGCTGGGCCGCATGCCGCAACTTGAAATGGTGGGCTTCAAGGCCTGCCGCATCGAGCATGTGCCCGAGGACAGCCTGCCGCCACGCTTGCGCTGGCTGATTCTCACGGACAACCGCGTGCAGCGGCTGCCCG
Organism: Comamonas thiooxydans; assembly: GCF_002157685.2. Lineage (NCBI taxonomy): Bacteria > Pseudomonadati > Pseudomonadota > Betaproteobacteria > Burkholderiales > Comamonadaceae > Comamonas > Comamonas thiooxydans. The sequence continues at coordinate 1,807,251 of NZ_AP026738.1, read as the reverse complement.
AATCCATGGGCCGATGCACGCGCCTGCAAAAGCTCATGCTGTCGTGCAACCAGCTGAGACAGCTGCCCCGGAGCCTGGAGCATTGCCAGGCGCTGGAGTTGCTGCGCATTGCAAGCAACCGTTTCGAAGATGCTCCTGAAGTCATCTTCCGGCTGCCACGCCTGGCATGGCTGGCGCTGGCAGGCAATCCATTAACTCAAAAACAGGAGCTGGATACGCTTTCAGGGCATGGGATTGAGCCCATTTTTTATCAAAATTTGCAAATCGCCGGCAAGCTGGGCGAAGGTGCCAGCGGCCATATCTACCGCGCCAGCCTCAACGGACAGGAGTTGGCACTCAAGGTTTTCAAGGCCGCCCGGACCAGCGACGGCACGCCGCAATCCGAACTGGCAGCAGGCATTGCGGCAGGACAGCACCCTCATCTGCTGACGCCACTGGCGCAGGTTATGGGTGCTCCTGACGGGCAAACAGCCACGGCCCTGCCCCTGCTGGATGCGGCCATGCAGCCGCTGGCCGGGCCGCCAAGCCTCGACAGCTGTACACGTGACGTCTATGACCCCGAACTGCGCCTGCAAGCTGGCCAGGCCCACCAATTGCTGCAAGGCATACGCTCTGCCATCACCCATCTGCACGGCCTCGGTCTGCTGCATGGTGATCTGTATGCCCACAATATCCTGTGCAATCTGCAGACCGGGCAGGCCTTGCTCAGCGACTTTGGCGCCGCCGCGCTTTTGCAGGGCCTGCCCGAAACGCAGAAAGCGCAGCTGCAGCAGATCGAACTGCGCGCGCTGCGCCATCTGGAGAACGAGGTTCAGGCCCTTGTCGGCTGAGTCTTACTGCAGGAATGCGGGCTTGGCATAGCCCGCAAACTTGCTGTCCACCACGCTCTTGAACTCGGCGGACTTGTAGGCTGCAGCCAGATCCTTGGCCCATTGCGCATCCTTGTCCTTGGTCTTGACGGCCACGATGTTCAGATAATGCTCGGGCGTCTTTTCCAGCAGCACCGAATCCGAGAGCTTCATGCCCGAGGAAATCGCAAAGTTGCCGTTGATGATGGCGTACTGCGCATCATCCAGCGCACGCGGCAGGTGAGCCGCATCCAGGGGCACCAGCTTGATCTTCTTCGGGTTGGAGGCCAGGTCCAGCTCGGACACGCGCAGCGGATTCACGCCTTCCCTGAGCTTGACCAGCCCGGCCTGCTGCAGCAGCAGAATGCCGCGCGCCAGATTGCTGGCGTCATTGGGCAGGGCAATGCGGTCGCCCTCCTTCAGATCCGCCAGTGATTTGCGCTGCTTGCTGTAGACGCCCATGGGCGCAATCGGCCCCTGGACCAGCGCCGTCAGATCCAGCTTGCGGTCGCCCTTGAACTGATTGAAATACACCTCGTGCTGGAAGAAATTGGCATCCAGCGAACCGTCGGCCAGGGCCAGGTTGGGCTGGACATAGTCGTTGAACTCCACCAGGCGAACCTTGTAGCCCTTCTTCTGCAGAATGGGAACGATGCCGTACTGCAGCTGGTCGATGTTGGAGCCGGCCGTGCCGCCGATGACCAGCTGCTTTTTGCCGGCGTCCTGAGCCGCGGCCGGCAGGGCGCCCATGGCCAGAGCGGCTCCCGCCAGCAAACTTGTGGCCAGAAGACAGCGGCGGCGGTGCGCTGCGGAAAAAAGAGTGGTCATGCTTTGCTCCTCGTTGATGTACTGTGTTTTGATATCAAAGGTCTGACTCTGCATCCATGCAGAGGCCTTTGCAGTATCCAGACACGGAGAGCAAATTCCAACCAATAAAAACCCATGCTCTTATTTGCTTTTGATCTAAAACCAGCAAATCCACGGGCATGAAAAAGGGCCGCATCGCGGCCCTTGGCGTCTTCAGTCCAACCCCATCACTTCAGGAAAGCAGGCTTGGAGTAGCCGGGGAACTGGCTGTCCACCACGGCCTTGAACTCGGGCGAGCGGTAAGCAGCGGACAGATCCTTGGCCCACTGGCTGTTTTCGTTGCCGGTCTTCACGGCCACCACGTTCAGGTACAGATCGGGAGTCTTTTCCAGCACCACGGCTTCGCTCAGCTTCAGGCCCGAGGAAACGGCAAAGTTGCCATTGACCACCACATAGTCAGCGTCTTCCAGCACGCGGGGCAACTGGGCTGCCTCCAGCGCCACAAACTTGAGCTTGTGGGGATTGGCGGCCAGATCCAGCTCGGAGATACGGGCCGGGTTCACGCCTTCCTTGACCTTGACAAGGCCGGCCTGCTGCAACACCAGCAATGCACGGGCCAGGTTGCTGGGATCGTTGGGCAGAGCCACCTTGGCGCCGCTCTTGATATCGGCCAGAGACTTGTGCTTTTTGCTGTACACGCCCATGGGTGCCACCGGTCCCTGAGCAATCGCTGTCAGCGCCAGCTTGCGATCCGTGGTGAACTGATCGAAATAAGCACGGTGCTGGAAGAAATTGGCATCCAGCGAGCCATCGGACAGCGCCAGATTGGGCTGAACATAGTCGTTGAACTCGATCAGCTTGATCTGATAACCCTTTTTCTGCAACTGAGGCACTATGCCTTTTTGAAGCAGGTCATAGTTGGAGCCGGCAGTGGCACCGATCAGCAGGTTCTTCTTGACCGGGTCCTGGGCCAGAGCAGGCACACCGGCAGTCGCCAGCAATGCGACCGCAGCAGTGGCCAGAACGGCACGGCGGCTGGCGGCAAAGGAAAAATGGGCGGGCATGGATCACTCCTTGAATTTGATGCGTGTGGGCGGCACGGTTCTCATTTGTTTACCGGGCTGCAACAATGTGAGCAAGTATGAACCTTACACGGGCAAACCCTAAAGAATAAAAAACCATCTGGTTATCCACAAAAACATATAAGAAATACAAGGAGTACGGGCATGAGCGCTTTTTCAACGATTGAGGATTTGCTCGCACACGAAGGCCATATCGGTCGTGTGCAGGGCATTTCCGTCGGCCATTTCAGCGACTCGCGCCGCCCCACGGGCTGCACCGCCGTGCTTTGCCCTCAGGGTGCCGTGGGTGGTGTGGATGTGCGCGGCGCAGCCCCCGGCACGCGCGAGACCGACTTGCTGCACCCCAGCAATCTGGTGCAGGAGGTCCACGGCATCATGCTGGCCGGCGGCAGCGCCTGGGGGCTGGACGCTGCCACAGGGGCCGTGCGCTGGCTGGAAGAGCAAGGAGCGGGCCTGAATATCGGCGTGGGCCGCATTCCGCTGGTGCCGGCGGCCGTGCTCTTCGACGTGATGATGGGCGATATGCGCATACGCCCCGATGCCGCGGCCGGCTATGCCGCCTGCCGGAATGCGGGGCTGGACTCAGGCACGGGGCGCCCCGCCGAGGGCAGCGTAGGCGCTGGCGCAGGCGCCGTGGTGGGCAAGGTCTTTGGCCATGAACGCGCCATGAAGGGCGGCATAGGCACGGCCAGCTTTACTGTCGATGGCGTCACCGTGGGAGCCATCATTGCCTGCAATGCGCTGGGCGATGTGTTCAACCCCTTCAACGGCGAGTTGCTGGCCGGGGCACGCACGGCAGACGGCCTGCAACTGCGTGGCACCCGCGATGCCTTGCTGGCGGGCGAGGAGCCCAGGCCGGTTCTGGCTGGCAGCAACACCACGATTGGCGTCGTAGCGACCGACGCCGTCATCACCAAGGCCCAGGCCCACCGCCTGGCCGTAGTGGCCCATGACGGCCTGGCACGTGCCATCAACCCCGTGCATACCATGAGCGATGGCGACAGCCTGTTTGCCCTGGGCACGGGTCGCAGCGGCAAATCGCAGGGAATGATGACGCTGAGCACCTTGGCGGCCGAAGCCGTGGCCATAGCCACTGCGCGCGCCGTCTTGCTCGCCCAATCGGTACGCATCGAAGGCCAGACGACGCTGCCCAGCCATCAGGATTTGCGCGCAAGCAGCTAGGCCATCGCCTCAAGTCGCCGCAACTGCCCCTGCGTCAGCAATTTGTCGCGCATGCGGCGCGTCATGGACTGGGTGCTTCCGTCTTCGGCGGTAAACAGAAACAGGCTTTGTTGCGGGCTGACCCAGGTGAGCTTGGTGCGCAGTTGCTGGCGCTCGTTGCACAGCTCCACCCAGGTGCCCAAAGGCCATTCGGCAACATCAGCAGGCTTGCTCTGCCCCATGGATGCATGGGCCGCCATGGCAGCAGAAACAACTGCTTCTGTCTCGTCCAATGGAGCACTTGCTGTCTTTTGCGGCGCTGTGGTCTTGAAGACAGGTCCTGAGGAATGGGCTGCGGCCTGAACCTGCGCCTCTCGCATCACGGCCACTAATGGCAGATCCTCGACTCTGTCGGTCAGTACCGGCAAGGTGATATCCAGTCCTGCGCGCACGGTTTCTGAGGCTCCATCCAGACCCGCCAGCACGCTGGGCAGTTCACCGAGTACATCCACCTTGGCAAACTCGTCGGAGCCGGACTGGCCCGCGGCCTCGGCCGCATCCAGTACCCGCTGCTGAAGGCTTCCCAGTCGGGCCGCCAGTGCGGCGATTTCGACATCCGTGCGGCCCACACTGCGCAAGCCTCGCGCTAGGCGGCGCTGCAACTTGGGCGCCATGGCAACCAGCCGCGTCACATCCTGAGCGGCCTGCGGCGACACGCTCCACAGCAGGCTGGGCACCAGCGCCAGATAGCCCCCTGGGTCGCGCTCCTGCCCTGGCTCAGCCCGCTGCTGTGCCTGGGCAATCACACCGGCCCAAGGGCCGGTCACAAAATCCAGAATGTCTTCAGGCACACCCTTGGCACTGGGCAAACTGCGAATCATCTGCGCCAGTTGCAGGGCATCGGGCTTGATCTGCTCGATGGCGCCCACAATCTGACGATCGACCAGCCCCAGCGCCGAGCTCATCAGCCCTGGCCGCGTGGAATGCTCGACTTCGGTTTGCTGGCTCAGAGCCGCAATGCGGCTCATACGACCTTCCGGCGGCCACTGCTCGCGCACAAATTGCAGCACTCGGGCAAATACATTGGCATTTGCCTGCCCTGCACTGGCCAACTGGTTCGCCGCAGCCTCTGCCACGGTGATGAAGTGGGCAAATCCCAGAGCAGATTCGCTGGCAAACCAGAGGCTGCGAGCCGTCAGCTCGTCCAGCAACTGCCGTGCGGGGTGCAAGCGATCTTCAAAGAAAGCACCGTCTTGCGCCACCAACTGGCTCAACATGGGTTCAAGCCGCAACAAGACCCGCTGCACCGGTGGCAGCAGGCGGCCGTCGCTGGTCATATGGCTCATCATTCGCTGCAGCGTGCGGATCTGAATCAGAGCACTGGGTGCCTGACTGGGCTGTGGCGCGCGCAATCCCCTCAGAGCACTGGGTACCCAGGGTTGCTGCGAAGTCTGCAGCGCATTGGCCGAATACGAAGTCCAGCCCGGCTCCAGCCCCGAATCCTGCACAGATGCAATAGAGGCAGGCTCGGTCGCTGGCCACCCCGCCAGCATGGAGTCCGTCAGCGACTGGGGCACGGTACAGCGCGAATCATCAATCCAGCGCAGATCTGAGGCCAACTCCTGCAATAACCGCAAGGTCAGCAGGCATTGAGGCCGGGTGTCACCGTCCGCGCCATAGCGGGCAGGCTGCACGCCATGCTGGCGCAGCAAATTGGCGGCACGGGAATATTCAGAAGCCAGAATCGAGCCTAGCTGCTGCGACATGAATTCATGCCAGCAATCGGCCACTTCCGTGGCGGGCTGAACAGCTGTCAACGACTGGCTCAAAGCGCGTACATAGTTCTCCAGCCGCAGCGGATTGCATTCTGGCCGAGCAGATTCAAGCCCCTGAGCGCCACTCATCAACGCATCCAGATCGGCCAGCGCCAGCTCGACCTGAGGCTCGACCATCTGCACCAGCTTGTGCTCGGCCTTGAGCTGACGGCTGGCCGACTCGGCCATGGCCGCCAATGGCAAAAGCCGGCCATTGACGGTATCCAGTGTCTGGGCAGAAAAGGAAAAAGGTTGGCGCGCTGACAGCACCAGCGCTTCCAGCAAATTCTGCGGGAAGCTGCTGATCACCGAGGCCCGGTGCTGCTGCAGGTTATGCAGCGCAGCGCCGAGCACATCGCGCCTTGCAGAGTGAAAACCCGTCGAGAGCGATTGCTCCAACGCATATTCGGTGCGCTGCAACAATCGCAGCGCGAATGCATCAGCGCCACGCACCACCTGGACAAGGCAGGTGCGCAGCACGGAAACGGATGCATGTGCGAGGCTCATAGCCCCTAAGAATACCCGCTCCAGCCGATGCCGGAGACATTTTGATGCTTACTTCAACGCCTTGTAACGCATGCGCTTGGGCGCAGCACCTTCCTCACCCAGTCGTTTCTTCTTATCGGCTTCGTACTCCTGGTAGTTGCCGTCAAAGAATACCCACTGGGAATCGCCTTCGGCGGCCAGGATATGCGTGGCGATACGGTCCAGGAACCAGCGGTCATGCGAGATGACCATCACGGTACCAGCATATTCCAGCAGCGCGTCTTCCAGCGCACGCAGGGTTTCCACGTCCAAGTCATTGGAGGGCTCGTCCAACAGCAGCACGTTACCGCCTTGAATCAGCGTCTTGGCCAGGTGCAGGCGACCGCGCTCACCACCGGAGAGGTTACCGACCTTCTTTTGCTGGTCTTGACCGTTGAAGTTGAAGCGGCCCGCGTAAGCGCGCGACGCCATGGTGAACTTGCCCACGGTGATCATGTCCAAACCGCCGGAGATATCTTCCCACACGGTCTTTTCGTTGGCCAGTTCATCACGGTGCTGGTCCACAAAGGCCATCTTCACGGTCTGTCCGATGTCCACCGTACCTGAATCAGGCTGCTCCTTACCCGCGATCAGCTTGAACAGAGTCGACTTGCCGGCACCATTCGGTCCGATGATGCCGACGATGGCACCAGCGGGAATGTTCATCGAAAGGTTGTCGATCAGCATGCGGTCGCCAAAGGACTTGGAGACATTGGTGAACTCGATGACCTTGGAGCCCAGTCGCTCGGCCACAGGAATGAAAATTTCCTGTGTTTCATTGCGCTGCTGGTATTCGTAATCGCTCAGCTCTTCAAAGCGCGCAATACGGGCCTTGGACTTGGCCTGACGACCCTTGGCATTCTGGCGCACCCACTCCAGCTCCTTCTTCAAGGCCTTGGCACGTGCTTCTTCGCCCTTTTGTTCGGCTTCCAGGCGGTTACCCTTCTGGATCAGCCAGTCGGAGTAGTTGCCCTTGTAGGGAATGCCATGGCCACGGTCCAGTTCCAGAATCCATTCGGCCGCGTTGTCGAGGAAGTAGCGGTCGTGGGTAATGGCCACCACGGTGCCGCTGAAGCGGTGCAGGAACTGCTCCAGCCAGTCCACGGACTCGGCGTCCAAGTGGTTGGTAGGCTCGTCCAGCAGCAGCATGTCGGGCTTGGACAGCAGGAGCTTGCACAGCGCCACGCGGCGCTTTTCACCACCGGAGAGCTGGCCCACGATGGCATCCCAGGCGGGCAGACGCAGCGCGTCGGCAGCGATTTCCAGTTGGTGCTCGGAATCGGTGCCTGCGGCAGCGATGATGGCTTCCAGCTCGCCCTGCTCGGCAGCCAGGGCGTCAAAGTCCGCATCTTCTTCTGCGTAAGCTGCGTATACCTCTTCCAGACGGGCCTTGGCATTGTTCACCTCGGCCATGGCTTCTTCCACGGCCTGGCGCACGGTGTGCTCGGGATTGAGCTGAGGCTCCTGGGGCAGGTAGCCGATGGACAGGCCCTGCATGGGGATGGCTTCGCCTTCATACTCCTTGTCCACACCGGCCATGATCTTCAACAGCGAAGACTTGCCCGAGCCGTTCAGACCCAGCACGCCGATCTTGGCGCCGGGGAAGAAACTCAGGGAAATGCCTTTCAAGATCTGGCGCTTGGGCGGCACCGTCTTGGTCAGCTGATTCATCGAAAAAACGTATTGAGCCATGTCCGAATTGCTTTGAGTTACTTGGATTTATGCAAAAAAGTGTGCCGCTTTACACGGCAATCAAACCATGATTATCGGTGCATGCGACAATACCCCTCGCAACAGGCGTCCAGTTGCCTGCTGCAGCAGCACTTCAGCTGGGGACAAAGGAAGCGTTTCCAAGCTCCCAACACGCAAACTATATCTGCCTACAACTGGCCAGGCACCCCACGGGTGCCATGACAGGCTGATACCCCGCGCCCAGGATTGGCGCAATTGATCACAATGACATTTGAAGAACTGAATCTGGCCCCAGCTATTCTGAAGGCCGTACAAGAACAGGGTTATGAAAACCCGACCCCCATTCAGGCACAGGCCATTCCTCTGGTTCTCGCCGGACACGATCTGCTGGCCGGCGCCCAGACCGGTACCGGCAAGACGGCCGCCTTCACGCTGCCCATGTTGCAGCGCCTGGCAAGCGGCACAGCGCCCAAGAACAAGTTTGGCGGCAAGGGCATTCGCACTCTGGTGCTGACCCCCACCCGCGAACTGGCGGCCCAGGTGGAAGAAAACCTGCGCGGCTATGCCAAGTATCTGGACATCACCTCGACCGTGATTTTCGGCGGCGTGGGCATGAAGCCGCAAATTGCCCGCATCGAGAAAGGCGTGGACGTTCTGGTCGCCACGCCCGGCCGTCTGCTGGACCTGGCCGGACAAGGCTTCATGGACCTGTCCACCGTCGAGATGCTGATCCTGGACGAGGCCGACCGCATGCTGGACATGGGCTTCATCCATGATGTCAAGAAGGTGCTGGCGCTCGTGCCCAAAGACAAGCAAAGCCTGCTGTTCTCTGCCACCTTCAGCGATGAAATTCGCGAGCTGGCCAATGGTCTGCTGCGCAACCCCCAATCCATCCAGGTCACGCCGCGCAACACTACCGTGCAGCGTATCAAGCAGGTCATCCACCCCGTGGGACGCGGCAAGAAAAAGCAGGTGCTGCTGCACATCATCCAGGAAAACAACTGGAGCCAGGTGCTGGTGTTCACCCGCACCAAGTTTGGCGCCAACAACGTGGCCGAGTACCTGACCAAGAACGGCGTTTCCGCCATGGCTTTGCACGGCAACAAGAGCCAGAGCGCCCGTACTCAGGCCTTGGAAGGCTTCAAGACAGGCGAACTGCGCGCGCTGGTGGCAACAGATATCGCGGCACGCGGCATCGACATTGATGAGCTGCCCAACGTGGTGAACTACGAGATCCCCAATATCTCGGAAGACTATGTACACCGTATCGGCCGTACCGGCCGTGCCGGCCGCGAAGGCAACGCAGTCAGCCTGGTCTGCATGGACGAAGAAGGCTTCATGATGGATATCGAGCGCTTTACCAAGCAGGAGATTCCGGTGCAGCCCATCGAAGGCTTTGGTCCTGAGGAAGGCGAAATCGCCGAGCCCATCGCCATGGGCCGACAGACCCTGTGGGGTGGCGCCGGCAAGCCTCCCAGCCGCGATGTGATGCAGGCAGCTGCCAAGGCAGCCCGCCAGGAAATGATGGAGCGCATCCGCTCCAACAAGGCGCCCACCGGCGGCCGCGGTGGCCGTCGCCCTGCTGCTGCAGATGCCCAGCAAGGCGAAGCAGAAGGTGAAGCACAGCAACGCCCCGCACGCCAGCACAAGCCCCGCAGCAACAGCCGCGTCAACAGCCAGCGCGGCCAGGGCCAGCAAGCGGTGGAGCGTGGCGAACGCAACTCCGATCGCAGCACCGAGCGCCATGGCGAGCGCAGCAACTCGTTTGGCCAAAGCGACCGCGCTCCACGCCCCCAAGGCAATAGCGATCAACAGCGAGCCCCCAAACGCGGCGGCGCCCGCCAGTTCGGTGAACGTGAGCGCGGCAATCGCTACGACGACCAGCCCCCCCGTGCCGATGCGCACCTGGGTACGCAGCAAGGCCACGCCCGCCACAACGGCGCACGCGGCAGCAACGGTGGTGGCCAGCCAGATCCAATGCGCACCAGCGTGGACAGCATGGCTGACCGTGGTCGCCGTGGCGGCTTTGGCGGCGGTCGTGGTGGCTTTGGCGGAGGCAATCGCGGTGGCAACCGTGGAGGCTTTGGCGGCGGTTACGGCCGTTAATCCACGGCGTCCATGGCTGAAGGTGTGAAATCACCTTCAACCCAACCTCCTGAAGGGCTGCAATCTCCAATATTGCAGCCCTTCTGTTTTTTCCAGCTGCAGCATCGCTGCGCGCTGACAGCCGACAGCAAGCCAGCCGACCTAATATGGGTTCCAGATGTGCGAAGCTTGAGCTTTCGCTCTTGGCATGTTCTTTTTATCTGCGTTGAACTTATGACATTTCTTACCAAGCCTGTTTTCTCTCATGCCAAGCGCACGCAGTCCGTCTGGACCCAAAGCATGCTCAAGCTGACGACAGTGGGCTCGGCAGTGCTGTTGACGGCCTGTGCAAATGTGCAGCTGCCGCCCTGGGCTGGCATGTCAGGCCCTGCAACGGCCCCGGCCCCCTCCGCAGCAAGTTCTCCTGCCGCCCCTTCGGTAATCAGCCAGGCGGTTGCCCCTACGCCACAGCTGACAGCCCTGCCCTATAACCCGGCCATCGAGTCTCGCTTTACCGACCCCACCACTCTTTATGACACTCCGGGTCTGGGTAGCGGGCGACAGCAGTTCAGCACACAGACGGAAATTTCTACATGGCTGCAATCAGTGAGCAGCAAGGCCGGTAACGGCTCGCAACTGTCCACCGTCACTATCGGCACCTCTCAAAGAGGGCTGCCGATTCAAGCGCTTATTGCGACTCAGGGCCAAAGCACCCAGGCAACAACCATCAACAGCAGCGGCAAACCCACCGTGCTCTTGGTCGGCGGCCAACGTGGCGACGAACCTGCCAGCACTGAGGCCCTGTTGGTCGTCGCACGTGAACTGAGCCAGGGCGGCCTGCTGTCGCCCTTGCTGCAGCAGACCAACATCATCATCGTACCCCGGGCCAATCCTGATGCGGCAGGTACAGCCAGCCACGTCACGGCAGACGGCACAGACCTCGTTCACGATCATCTGCTGTTGAGCACTCCGGAAGCACAGGCCCTCGCCCGCCTGACCCGTAACTACAGGCCTGCAGCTGTGATTGATCTACGTGAATTTGCAGCAGCTGGCACGTTGCTGCAGAAATTTCAGGCCGTGCAGCGCTACGACGTACTACTTCAACCCGCTGCCACGGCCAATACACACGAATTTGTCAACAAGGCAGCGCGAGAGTGGTTCAGTCAACCCATACGCAACGCTCTCAAGCAGGCAGAGCTCAGCAATGAATGGTTTTTTCAGCCCAGTGCTCAGCCTGAGGACAAATCAATGTCCATGGCCGGTTTGACTGCCGACACTCTTGCCAACACCAGCAGCCTCAAAAACTCTGTCGCTCTGCTGATAGCCAGTCGCGGCTCCGATCTGGGGCGCCTGCACATTCAGCGTCGCGTACACAGTCTGGTCACTGCGGCAACGGCTGCATTGCGTGCAACAGCCGAAAAATCGAAAAACCTGAAGCAGGTCGAATCCTTTGTGTCCCGCGACATTTCCGCTCTCACGTGCCGCAACACCCTGACCATCCAGGCCAAACAAACACCTGAGCAACGCACCATCCGTATGCTGCAGGCCGAATCCGGCCAGGAAATCGAAGCCCGTGTGGACTGGAACTCATCGCTGAACATAAAGCCCGAACAAAGCCGTCCCCGCCCATGCGGTTACTGGCTGTCGGCTGACTCAGGACGAGCCGTCGACCGTTTGCGCCTGCAGGGAGTGCAAGTCATGCAGATTGCAGAATCTGGTCAGATGCTGGCAGAAAACTACACCCCATCCCGTACCGGCAGCAACACCCCTGTGCTGACGCGTGGCGCCATTGAAGCGCCAATGGGCAGCTACTACATCACCCTCAATCAGGCCAAAGCGCATTTGGCGACTGCAGCCCTCGAGCCTGACACACCCTTCAGCTATGTAAGCAAAAGCCTGATTACTGCCCCCACCGACATTGCACGCGTCGTCGCCGCACCATCGGTCGTTTTTGAAGAAGAGATGGAATGAAAATATAGAGGCAAGATCGCAGAGTCTTAATGCACTCTGCGGTGCACTGCTGATGCAGAAACAAAAAGCCCATTCATGTGATTGCATGAATGGGCTTTTTCTACGCTTGGCCTGCCCGACAGGGATCGAACCTGTGACCCACAGCTTAGAAGGCTGTTGCTCTATCCAACTGAGCTACGGGCAGATACTTGATTTCACTAGGTTTTTTGGGTCTAGCCTCAACCTAGATTTGCGGAGCGCTCCGCATCGGTCATTTCTCGTTTGATATGACCGGTCGTTATTATGCACTGGATAGCAGCCCTCTCTGACTTTGCCCTATGCTCGCCTCAGCCCTCATCCGCCTTGTTGTCGGGGTCTCAGATGACGACGCCCTGACTGCTCGATGTGGCAAGCCAGGGCAAGACGAACAAGTCAAGGTGAGACTGCAGGGCATCGACGCCCTTGAGCGCAAGCAGCCCTTCGGGGGGCGTCCGGCAAGCACCGGCCGAGCTGACATTTCAGAAAAAGGTTGAGCTGCGCTGCACCAAGACAGACCGCTACAAGCGACAGGTGTGCTCTGTGGGGGGTTGCTCCCGCATCAGCCCCGACCGGGCCGGCCTGGCCAGATCTCCACCAGACGTTTTTAGCCGCCCCCCAGTTCAGCTAATCGAACGCCCAATCAAGGGGACTCAAAGTCCCCCGCCGCAAGGCGTGCCGGCGCGGCTCTTTTGAGACTCTCAAAAGTCGCACCGACACAAAGCTTATCCCTTACCTATTTGTTCTCAACCAGTGCCTCAGAGTTCAGGACTGGCGCAACTGTTTCGGACCCTGTAGCTTTGCGCTGAGCCTTCTCAGCCTTCTTTTTCTTCTTCTCGAGCTCCCGCTGCCTTTTTTCGAATTGGTAGTTGGGTTTTGGCATCAGGCGTTTCCTTAGTGGTTTAAGTTACCCACCATACCCTATGAACCGTCCCGGGAGGCCTTAATTCGCCCGGAACTGTTTTTTGTTTTGCTTCCTGCTCAGCTTGACGACATGCATGCCGATGCCAAGGATGAGCGTCACAAGCATGGACGTTGCGAGCTTGCCATCAGCCAGCGCAACCACACGCTAGTTCTCAGGCTGCACTCCTCAAAACCCGCGTCTCATAGAAGGCCAGCCAGCGGCCTGCAAGCCGTAGCAATCGGCCCACTCACTGGAACAAAAACGCCCTCGAACTGAGGGCGTTTTTCTTGAGTTTGCAACTAGATCAGTAGCCGCCGCCATAGCCATCGTTGCCATAGCCAACATTTGGACGAGAGCTGGCGCGGAATTCGCGGTTGCCACCGAATCCACGGCCTTCTTCACGAGGTTTCGCAAGATTGACAACGATCGAACGTCCATCAACGGACATGCCATGCAAAGCAGAAATAGCTGCCTGACATTCGTCCGCAGACGTCATCTCCACGAACGCAAAGCCTTTGGAGCGTCCGGTCTCACGATCCATCATGACTTTGGCAGAGGTAACAGTTCCGAACTCAGCAAAGTTGCTTCGCAGGTTGGAGTCGGTCACGGAGTAAGGCAGGTTGCCAACGTAAATTTTGGTGCTCATAGGAGCCTTTTCTAATGGTGACGCGTCAACGATTGACGCATCGTTTGAATGTGGCAGTGGGAATGGGAGTCCACAGCAACCGGAGGATGAAGTTGGGAGCTCGTTAGCGGCTCAGCACATCGATGGCTGCATGGAGGTATGCAACCAGCCTTGCGTTACAGCAAAGATCTTTGCTGCTTCGGTCGAGGCGAATGTTCTGTCAAAGCGAAAAACACGGCAGTAACTGCTGTTGTGCCTGGTGCGCTGAAGTGCGAAGGAAGCTTGAAAGCGACCGCAATTGGTCTTGTGTGATGTGGGCGTAACGAAGTACTTGCCCATAGCGATAGGAGTCAGTGGAATCTAGTTCAATCAAAGCAGGCCGAGCGGCCCACATGAGCTTTCGATAACTCAATTGGCTGCTGCTCTACAGCCAACGGTGCGAGATGTCTCGCGAAAAATTTCTTGCCGAACGACATTTTTGCCTTCCGAAAGACACTGCAAGACGACTAGTTGAAGTATGCAGCTGCCGCCTATCATAATACTTTTATATAAGAAACACAAATTTTATTATTTTTTCTTTGCTTGATGTTCTGCACATCTGCAGACAGTGCTCCCGCTGATCGATCGTCTGCCTTGGCCGTTTCCGGTCGGGGTTGTCCCATTTGCCCGCGCTGAGACAATCCAGCCATGACCGATGAATCCCCGATCCATACAGTCCACAAGCGCGTTTGCCACACCTTTCTGAGGCACTGGAAGGCGCACAACAACGCCTATCCCAAGCTGATCAAGATGACGCCGGAAGAGCTGAGGCAGTTCAACATCGTTAACTCCTTCGGCAAGCCCAATGAGCTGTGGGGAGTCCCAATAGAAATCGACCCAACACCACGGGCGTGATGATTGCGGTCGATGGAACTGAAATGCCTCTGATAGAGGGGTACTGACCCATCCCGGGGCATCAGCATGCCGACCTTTAAAAATAAACAAAAATGCTTGCACTATACAAGCATTTTTGTTTATACTTGCACCATCGCAACAAAAGAAAGGTGGTCGTGAAAATCAGCGAATTCAAGCGGTGGCTTGAAGCGCAGGGGGTCAGAGTCCAGAACGGTACGAATCACTGGAGGCTGTACCACAACGGCAAAGCAAGCACCCTGCCAAGACACCCAAGTAAAGAGCTGAAGGAAGGCACAAGACGCGCAATCCTGAAGCAACTAGGAATCAACTAAGGAGGCAGGCCCGAAGGGGCCTAGCCTGAATTCCTGAGCTTCACGACCACTAAATGGGAAACAACATGCAAAAGTACCCTGCTCGCTTCGATCCCGCCGACGAAGGGGGCTACACCGTCAGCTTCCGGGATATTCCGGAAGCCCTTACCCAGGGGGATGATCTCGCGGAAGCTGAGTCAATGGCCCGGGACGCGCTGGTCACAGCCATGGACTTTTATTTTGAAGATGGCCGCGCAGTACCCGCGCCCAGCAAGCCCGAAAAAGGCGAGCGCCTGGTGGAACTGCCCGCCAGTGTCGCGGTCAAGGTGGCCCTGCTCAATGCCCGGCTGGCCACCGGTGCGCGCCCTGCAGACGTGGCCCGGGCGATGGGTGTGAAGCCCCAAGAAATGACCCGCGTTTTTGACTTGGGCCACGCCACCAAGATCGACACCGTAGCTGCCGCACTGGCTGCCATGGGGTATGAGTTAGAACTGAATGTCCGGCGAGTAAAGTAGCAAATGGGTCGGCCCTCCATGGATTCGCCTGTGCATATCTCCTCGACTCGCTGGCTGTTGCTACTTGGAGTTGATGGACTTTTACTGGTCACGCTTTGGTACGAACATCTACATCCACACTCTGCACAATTTGCACTAGGCTTCCTCTTGACAACCTTTGTCACTATCAATGCTTGGGTTGCCGGGCTTAGATGGGCCTGGCTCACTTGGCGAGCCCACAAGGTATTTGGTTCATCGATTCGCCACCTTCCATCACCGTTGCCACCAACTACATACCGGCTGGCTAGTGGTTTCGGTGATGCATTGATCCTAATGACGTTACTGTGGACCCGTCAGTTCTGGCTTGCCGCAGCATACGGCCTGTGTGCTCTAGGTGTGCGGATTGCGCACTGCCTCTTAAGTCATTGTCGCAAAAAGCCGAGTGGGCTTAGCACTCCGTAGCACGACGCACCATACGGCACAGGGGTTTCGTCATTTCAGATGCTCCCTGCAACTAGCCAGGGCGGCGACCAGCTTTACCTCGTATGCCTCGCGGCGGTCGATCTCTGCCAGGGAAGCGCGCAGCAGCACGAAAGGCGGCACTCCGGGAGCCAGAGCCTCAGTGGGCATCACTGGGCGCACTGGCTCAGCCGCTTGGCACGACACGGGCACAGCGATGTTGATTTTTTGAAGCTCAACAGGAGTGGCCTCTTTTGTGGTCGTGCAACCCGCCGCCATTGCGCAACAAGCTACAAAATAGATAGCGCGCATCATTGCGTAGCCCTCCCCTTCAACCATTCATCACCCATGGCCTGCATGCTGGTGCAGGCATCCGGGCCCGGCGCGGTCGCCAATGTACTGTCTGCTCGCTTGTTGAGCGTCTGGGCTTGTGCCGCTGCGGCTGCCAGTGCTGGCGCGGCTTGAGCCTGCTGGGTCGCTGCAGCAGCTGCCACAGCGCCCACACCATCGCTGCAGGCCTGGGCGATACCGCGTGCCGCATCACGCTCTTGAATCGCATGCCCAGTATTCGCCTGGGCACTGGTGGCTCGGTCGCGCTGGCCGAGGTAGGCCCACCCCAGCACAGCATTGCCCGAGAGGCTGGCCAGCAGCGCCAGCGCTAGAACTTGAGGCTTCCCAATCATGGCTGGGCCTCCATGCAAGCGCTGTAGCGCCCCTGCTGGCGCGTCCAGACGCCGCGGCATACCTTGTTGCCCGGGGTGCTGCAGTCAAAGCGCCAGCGAGCTGGCTTGCCCGTTTTGTCCCATTGATAGGCCGTCCAGCCCGGGCCCTCTTGTCGAGTGCTCGTCATGAATTTGTAGCCCAGGTAAGCCCGGCATGCGCCGGTATAGTCGCCCGCCTTGGTCTTGGCCAGCATGCTGGAGCCGCGCCAAGCGCTGCAGCCGTACTGGCCCGCAAAATCCGCTGCCTGGTCAAACTCGGCCTGATTCACCAGCGTCTGACCCAGGCTGTCACGCACGCACTGCGCATATGTGCGGTCGAGCTCGCCCAGCGCCAGCTCGACGGCCCGCTTGCGCGTAATGGGCGGATCTGCCAGCGTCACGCCGCGGCCGTCTTCGTAGCGCGTGGAGCCGTGACCGATAGTCGGTACATCGCCTTGCGTGGGCACATAGGGATGCAGCAGGACTTCCCCGGTCTTGCTGACGCTCTTGGGCCCATCCCCTTCTGCTGCAATCCATGCGGTACCAGCAGCCGCAGAAATGGAAAGGGCCGCTGCTGCGACCCTGGTTTTATTGAGCATCATTCTGCGTGCCCCTCCTTCTCTTTGAAGCGCTCCGGATCGCGCCACCACTTATCCCGAACCAAGAAATACAGCTGGGCCAGGGTGTAGACCAAGATCGCAATCGTGAGCCAGCGCTCGAGCGTGACCTCTGCCACCGCTCCGGCAAGCGTCAGCAGCGTGATCTTGAAAGCGGCAACGCGCGTTTCGTTGTTTTCCATAAGCCCCTCCCTGGGCATTAAAAAACCGCCTTGGAGGCGGTCAGGTAGAAGATCAGGCAGGCAGCTGCTGGCGCGGCCGCATCAAGGAGGCTGGGCCAACCCCAGACCTTCCAGTAGAAGCCGCCCCACCATGGCATGCCATCACGATGGCCACCGGCGAATGTGGCGATGTAGCGGTATTCCGCCTGGGTGTGCTCGCGCGCCAGCCACCAGCTGCAGGCCAGCGCGCCGCCCAACCACCAGTTACCCAGCACCAGGCCGACCAGGGCCTGGGCCAGCATGGCGATCAGTGCGTGAATCAGCGGCGTCCAGTCCATCAGACGCTCGCAGTCACAGGCACAGAGCCATAGAGGTCAGTCCCTTCGACCGTGGGCGTCAGCTCATACAGCCACTGCACCACATCACTACCGGGCGGCACCAGGGGCACATCGATCACGCGGCTGGTCAGCGGGCGCTTGCCCGATTGAAAGGCCGACTGGCTCACATAGCCCTGCAGCACGGCTTGGCTGCCAGGTGAGTTGAGCGTGCGGATCGTGTACTGGGCAATCACAAAATGCGTGATGGGCGCGCCCGAGTCGTCATCAAACAGGGAGGCGTGGAGGCCGATAATTTTTTCAGTCATGTTGTTCATCCTTCGGAATAAATAGAGAGAAGCGTTTTGAGGGAGCGTGGATGGTTTAGCTGGTTGGTGCGTCCACCTCCGTCTTGAGCACAGCCTCGCCGTCAACGATGTAGTGAGTGGCGTCGGAGACATCGAGACCGACTGGCACCGCCACCATCCCCGGTGGCGTGACCCGCTTGACCAGGTGTTCTCCCACCTCGAGCATTTGAAGAATGGTGGCCTCCCCCACCCTGTGCATTGCATAGCGCATGAGTTACCTTTTGCTGATGAGAACGGAGATCGTTCGCTCTTTGACAACGAGGCCAGGCCCCACGCCAACCAATCGCACGTAGCGCCACTGGCCGTTACCGACGAACATGTTGATAAAAGAGCATGTGACATACCCCGCACTAGGGCGGTAGGGATCAATGGATATTTGGGTGACACCGTCGACCTGAAGGTCGATGCGCCCGGCTCCTTCTCTGGCCTCGGCCAGAACAACCCAATTCACCATGTACATCGCTTCGCCATCGGCATCGGGAACCCACAGACCCAGGATTTCGGTGGCCGTCCCGATATACGGAATCAAGGCGGTCGACGTGGTGCCAAGGGCAATCGTGGCTGCGTTGGTTTTCAGGTTGTCAGTCGTCACAACCTTCTGCGCGGTCAGAATGCCGCTGAAGCTGCCTGATGCGCCAGAGAGGTTGCCGGAGAAGGTGGCATTGCCGTTCTCGATGCGCAGCCCTGGCGCATAGATGTTGCCGCTGCTCTGGATCTCGACATACCTGCCGTTATTGGCATTGCCCAGCAAGATGCCATTCGGACCAATGTGAAAGCCACTCTGCCCCGCCGGCGGCCACACATAGCCCCAGAAGCCGCCCGAGTTCAGGCCATTGCCATTGATGGTGATGCCGCCAATGGTTCCAGCGCTAGAGTAGATGGTCCCGCGCACGGTCACATCCGAGAACTCGGCTTTTCCGTTCGCGTTGATGCTCCAGCCCGTCGAACCCGTCACGTAGTTCGATGAGTTGATCCAAGATCCCACAGACAGATTGCCGCCCGTGAGCTTGGTCACGCTGATGCTGGTGGCTTGGATCGTGTCCGCGACCAGGTTGCCGAAACGGGCCCAGAGCGCCGTCACGTTGTTGATATAGGCCGCGTCCATATAGACGCCGGCCGGCACCACCACTCCATTGATGGTTTGCGCCGTGGTCTGCACCACAAACGGCTTGACGTTGCTCACCCCGCCCGGCGATCCGCTGGGGGCAGCAATCCAGAAGGAATTGGCCATCACCCCAAAATCGATCTGTGGCCCAGCCGTGCCGCTGGTCGTGCCCGAGATGCCAAACCCACCTACCACCTGCTGACCGCCTTGGGACAGTTGCATGCGCACGGAGTACTGCGCCCCCAGATAGCCATCGGTCGTGGCGCGGGTCGTGGCCTCTGTGGCGATGGCGGCAGAGGCCTGCTCGTCTGCTGTCACATCCTCCAGAGTGATGTAGTCCAGATCGAAAAAGCCGACCTGCCCCTGATAGTTGCCGACGATCATCAGCGCCAGGTGCGCAACCTTGTTGGCGAAGACGCGCGGCGCAGCCTTGGTGCCAGATCCAGTCGCAGCCCCAGCAGCACGCCCTTTGAAGTAGTACTCAACCACCTGCCAAGTGCCCAATGCTGGCTTTGCGTTGTTGATCGCGTAGTGCGCAGCGCTGATCGAGGAGGTCTCGACATTGCTTGTGTTCACGTACAGCGACTTAGCCGCGTTCAGACCAGCAATGCCCAGGTAGATGCCGCCATCGCCTGCCGTGCGCCTGAAGCGCACCGACAGCTTGTACAGCTTGTTTTCATCCATGGGGATCGTGGTCACATGGCGCAGCCAGCGCTCGCCATTGGTTGCACCATTTCCTACGGTCAACACCGCGCCACCGCGAGCATCAGGCTCTGCCGCAGTCACGAACGTGGCCGCTGCAGCCCCGCCGACCGCACTCCACTCCGACTCCCCGCCCAACGGGTTCAGCGCTTGCAGACAGGCCGCAGCAGACCCTACAGCCGCCTGCACCTGGTCAAGGCGCGTGGATTCGCTGGTCACGCGGCCGTCGATGTTCGTCACCCTGGTGTCTACCGCCGTCAGCGCAGCAGCCGTTGCCAGCTGGCCGGTACCGGTGGGCATGCGGCTTTCCAACTGAGTAGCGCGGGATGCCAAAGCGGCATCAGCATTCGCACTGGCCGTTGCCAAAGTGTTGACCGCCGCATTGACTGCACTCAGGCCGGCCACGCCGTTGTCACGCCAGCCAGTCACAGCGGCACCGAACTCAACCTGAGCACGGTCCCATTCAACGAATCCGGTAAACGGCGCAGCGGTGGTCCCTGACACACGGAATCCCACCCAGGCCATGGCCGCGTCAGCGTGAGGCGTCAAATTCTGCAGCAAGATCCGCTGCATCGACCCATCCGCGGTGAGTCCACCTGACCGCTCTTCAAGCCAAGTGCCCTGCGCATTCAGAAAGCCAATAACGACGCGAGCATAGACACCGGCCGTAGCACGGAAATAGACGGAGGCCGACACCTTGATTTTGGAAGTCAGGGGGATGCTGCGGCCATCGGTCCAAAGTTCACCCCAAGTGGCCAAACCTGTGTATTCAAGCCGCTGAGCAAATTCAGACGGCGCCAAGAATGACGGGACAAGGCTTCGCACCGGCTGAGAGGCGCCAGCACCTCCTCGAGTAACCCAGCCTTCTGCCATTCCAGAGACTGCACCAGCAAGTTCAAATGAAGAGTTGTAGAGCAGGTTCTGGCCACCCGCGTCAGTCAGGCCCGCCTGCAGGCTCGTGATCTGCGAAGCCTGCGAGGTCAGCGTGCCATTGATCGTAGAGACGCTCGAATTCAGCCCGCTGATAGCCGTGGCCTGTGAGGTGTTCACACCTTCTGCTGCGGTCACGCGGTTGGTCAGCGCGGTCAGAGCAGACGAAGTGGACGTAATGTTGCCCTCGGCAGCGGTCACGCGACTATCCAGAGCCTGAGTGGTCGAGGCCTGCGCGCTCGCTTCGGCCTTGTCGTTATCACGCCATCCAGTGACAACATCGCCTAGTTCAATCTGTGCACGATCCCACTCTACGAAGCCAGCCGTTACTGAGCCCAGCGTGTTGACGCGCAGAGAGATGTAGAACGTGTCTGCACCGCTGTTAACCGGAGGCACGAAGGACAGGCGCTGCCAGCCATCAGCCAAAGGCGTATAGGCGCTGACGCGCTGGCTTCCGACAACGGCGCCGCTCTTCATCCAAGTGCAGACGATGTAAGCCCGTAGTCCGTCCGTCCCACGGGCATAAGCAGACACAGCCATCGGCTGATCGCTCACCACAGGGACTCGCCGTGTAGTGGCCATCTCAAGAGAGGCATACAGGCTCGTAGTCATCCCTGTGGCGTCGATGCGGCGAGCAGCCCCTCCGTCCAGGCTCGATGTCACCGTTGTCGCCGTTCTGGTGACACCAGACGAGCCGGTCGTCGTCCAGCCATCGGGGCCACCGCCGACCGGCACCTCAAAGCTCGGGTTGTAGAGCAGGTTCTGGCCACCCGCGCTCGACAACGAGTTTTGCAGACTTGTGATCGCACTGCCCTGACTGGTCAGCGTGCCGTTGATCGTGGTCACGCTTGTCTGCAGGCCGCTGATGGCCGTAGCCTGAGAGGCATTGACGCCTTCGGCCGCCGTCACGCGATTAGTCAGCGTCGTGAGGGCACCAGAGGTGGAGGTAATGTTTCCCTCAGCCGTGGTCACACGCGATGTGAGCGCCGTGGTGGCGTCCGCATTCGCGGCATCAGCGGTCGCATCTTCAATCGTGATGGACTGCACGCGCAGCTGCAAACCGCTTGCAAGCGCAGTATTCAGACGCAGTCCGAAGCGCAGCAGCACGGCAGTTGCACCCCAGGCGACAGCGCCCGCCGCATTCGCGGCTTTGTCCGAGAACAGGGCAGTGATTTCCGCGATCTGTCCGGCTGCGGTGATGGTTACAGAGTTGCTGAACGCATCTCCGCCGCTTGCAAAGATGGCGGTATTCCCCCCAGCAACGATGTTCATGCCAAACGGGAACGACGGCGCTGCCACAACCTTGAAGCGAGCCCGCACACGATAGACGCGACCGGGAACGGCTTGCACGAGGCCCTTCGACTGCACGCCTGCTCCAAGCGAGGTCCAGTTGTTGAACTGAGCGCACACGCCGAAGTTGGCGTCGTCGGTCACGATCGTGCCAGGCAAGGTATTCACCGTGGTTGGATCGCCTTGACGCGAAGCAGTCCAGTTGCCCAGGCCTGCACTGAAGTCGCTCGGCAGCACCGGGCCATTGGTTATCGAGTTTTGCAGCGCCGTGATGGCAGAGCCCTGACTGTTCAGGGTATTGCCCTGCGTGGTCACCTTTGAATCCAGCGCCGACAGTGCCGAAGCATCGGCCTTGCCCGTTTGGAGGCCAGTCACCGAGTTCTGCAGGTTCGTGATGCTGGTGGACTGCGACGTGTTCACGCCCTCAGCCGCCGTCACCCGCGCGGTGAGCGATGTCAGAGCCTCGGCCGTCCCGTCAGCACGCATGCTGGCCGCGTTCGGGAACGCAACATAGGGTTCTGTTGCATAGATCTTGTCTCCAGCAGCACCCGTAAGCACTTGGACTGTGAAGGTCATACTTGCCGCGTCGGCCGGCACGTTTGCGCGACCGCTCAGATACTGCCATCCCCCCGCAGTTTTGTTGTAGGTCGTTCCGGCGATTGCTGCGCTGCCAGCGGCTGAGCTATCTTCCTTGAAGTACCAGCACGCCAGGCGAACGGCTGAAATATTGCTTGCAGGTGAGAACACCCAGCACCCAACATCCACGGCACCACCAGAAGGCGCCCACCCGACAACGCGGTTGGCATTGGTGGCATGGATGCTGTCAGTGAATGGGAAGCGCAGCACGGAGCCCGTTCCAGCGTTGAGATTCAGGATCGCGCAGGAAGAAGCAGGGCAGCCGGCAACCACATCGGCAGGTAGCTGATTGCGAGCAATGATCGCAACGGCCCCATTGGCATCCGTGGTCGGCTGCTTGCCTTCGGGAGAAAACGCCGTATTCGCCAGCTTGTTGACAGAGGAGCCGTCCGCCAAGCCAGCCTTCAAGGAAGTTATCGAAGATCCTTGTGCTGCAAGCGTATTCCCCTGGCTCGTCACCTTGGAATCCAGCGCCGTCAAGGCTGATGCATCCGCCTTGGTATTCGCAGTCGCTTGGGCTGCCGCTGCTGCAGCTGCAGCGTCCGTAGCCACCTTGTCCGTCACAGCTGTCCAGGCACTGCCCGTCCAGCGCTTTGGCGTGTTGGCACCGCCTGTGATGTCGATCCACAGGTTTTGCGGCTGCCGGTCTGCTACAGCCGGAGCCGTGGCGCTGTAAATCACTTTACCCTTGCCACCGGCCAGATCACTGGCAGCCTGTGCCGCCGCTTGGGCTGCATTGGCAGTGCCCGTGGTGGTGGTCAGCGTGTTGCTCAGGCTGGTGACCTGGCCAGAGGTAGAGGTGATATTGCCTTCGGCGGCAGTGACGCGCGAAGTCAGCCCCGACAAAGCCGAACTGGTTGCCGCATCGCGGGCCTGGCTGTTGTCACTCCACCCTGTAACCGTACCGCCCAACTCCACCTGGGCACGGTCCCATTCCACCCATCCCGCACTTGCCGTGGCCGAGCCCAGTACCCGCAAAAGAATGACCAGTGCCGTAGTACCAGCCGGCAGTGCCGAGGACAGCAAAGTAAGGCGCGCACCACTCTCCCCTGGCGTCACTACCGGGCCGTTATAGGTGGCCAGAAAAGCAGTGGCGGTCTGACTGGCTCGGGCCTGGATATGCACTCGCACAGTAAGGCCAGCGCTTGCGCGCACATAAGCTGAGAGCGCAACCCGCTGCCCTTCGACTGCAGCCGGCCGGAAATTGTTGTCTGTAAAGATGTCCGAAAACAGCGTGGTCGTCAGACCCGTGCAATCCAGTCGCTGGGCACGCCCAGCAGGATCGATCCACGATGGGACAAGGCTAGGATTGGCGGTAACCCCTGACGACCGGACATTGGCAAACCCGGCTGCGATGCCCGCGACACTACCCTCCAAGTCGAAGCTCGGGTTGTAGAGCAAGTTCTGGCCACCCGCCTCAGCCAGGCTGTTTTGCAGATTGGTGATCTGGCCGCTCTGACTGGTCAGCGATCCCTCGGCCGAGGTCACCCGTGTGTCCAGCGCCGTCACGGCTGCCGCAGTCGCCAGCTGGCCATTGCCGGCAGGCAAGCGGGCCTCAATGACTGTGGTGCGCGAGGCTGCGGCCGCATCAGCAGCCACGCGAGCGGTGGCCTCATCGATCACGCTTGCCTCGCTGGCAACCTTGCCGGTACCGGCGGGCATGCGCACCTTCACGGCGTCGATGGCCGAGGCATTGGCACTATCGCCAGAGACACGCGCCTGGCGCTCGTTCCAGACCAGGCCGGATGTGACCTGGGCCACATCACTGCCGGTGTAATTGCCACGCAACTGGGCAGCCAAAGTGGTGCGGGCCGATGCTTCAGCGGTAAGGCCCTGCTCGGTCTGGGTGATGCGGTTGGCGTGGTCGGCCAGTTGCGCCGCATGCGCGGCCACGGCTTCGCCCAGGCTGGCATAGTCGCCCACCAGATCCCAATAGGTGGTATTCGTGGGCAGGTTGCCCACGGTGTTGATCTTGGCCCTGTAGAGCTTGTTCAGGTACTTGACCAGTTGCCCCAGCTCATAGGCTTGCGCCGGGTCGAATTCGCTCGCGCCGATGATGTCCGAGACCTGGGCATTCACGGAATCTATACGCGCCTGCAGGTCATTGGTGGCCGCTTCCAGATCGGCAGCCATGGCCGCCACGTCCTGGCCGCGCGCTGCCGCCTCGGAGGCCACGGCTTGCGCACGGCTGCTTGCCTCAGCGGCAAGCGCCTGCGCGCGAGTGTTGGCCTCAGCAGCCACGGCCTGGGCACGCGCCTGGGCCTCGGCCAGCACGCGGGCGTTGACGCTGCCGGTACCCGTGCCGCTGATTAGGTCGATTTCTTTGGCCAGATCCGTATAAAGCTGGCTTTCGGTGATCTTGCCTTCCAGCACGCCCAACAGCTTGCCCACATCCTGGGCGGTCACAAACGTCACTCCGGCCGAGGGGGCAGACTCCACCCCGTCCACACTGACATGCGTAACCCAGATGGTGTACTTGGAGCCCAGCTCAACCGGGATCGAGGCAGGGTGCCCCTGCTCGGTACCCACAGACTTGGCGGCACTGAAAGCCGGGGCTGCGCCGCCCGTGGCCCAGAGCGCCGCATAGATCACGCTGTGGTCATGACCATGGCCCACGGTGTAGGTCGGGCTAGTCCAGTTCACCTGCGCGGTGGTCATGAGCGGCACGCCCGTCACGCCCGCGGGAGCTGGTGGCGGAGTTAGATCCGGCACCACATCGGCCACGTTGTGCAGCAGCTGGCCACGCCAGATGAGCATGCCCTCAGAAAGCACTCCGGAGCGACTGCGGGCACGCAGCGCAAATGTCCACAGACCGGCTTCGGGCTTGGTGCTCTCGAAACTATTGGTGTAGTAGCCGCCATCGTCCAGCGGGCGCATCTGCTGCCAGTCAATGTTGACGGGCGATCCGAGGATGTAGCGGATCTCGGCGCCCGCAAGGTCGGCTGGCGGTTTTTGGGTGGTGTAAGCGAAGCTGTACTGTCGCATTCCGCTGCCCGCCTCAGACACCATGAAGGTGTCGAAGTTGCGCGGTGGAAGAGCCTTTGCTGCCACGGTCGTGGCGGCGCTATAGCCCCAGGCGCTCACGGTGTCGATAGCGGAGATTGCGCGCACACGCACCAGGTAGTCGCCCGTATAGGCGTTTGGGATGTCCAACACGGTCAGCGCCGTGCGCGGCATACGCACCCAATCGGACTGCGATCGGGACCATTCCACGTCGTAGAAAGCAGCGCCAGCCACGGCCTGCCATGCCGCCGTGACTGTGGTGCTGACCGTGCCGTCGCCAGCAGTGACGCTGTGCGCCCCCACGGTCACTCCGATAGGGGTGGGCAGCACCTGAGCAGGCACCACGGACACCGGACGCTCGGGCAGCAACGCGCCCTGGTCGATGGCGGCAAACTTGCCCGGCTCGTGCTGAATGGCTGACACATCGAACGTCAGGCCCGGGCCAGTGCCCTCTGTGACCGACAGCACCGTAAAAAGCTGGGTCGCCACATCGGCGGTGCTGATGGCCCAGCTGCTCTCTGTCACAGGCGCCGCATCAAACGCAGGATTGACACTCACATGCTGGGCGCCGTCGATCATCTCCAGGTAGGCAATGCGGCGAGACTGCGCCACCCCAGAGGGCAGCATCACAGTGATGGAGTCACCAGCCCGGGCCGTGACAGGGGCGTCCAGCACAACCTTGGCAGCCGTCGCACTCTTGAGCAAGCCACCCATGCGGCGGCCCGCAAACGCGCTGTCCGCAATCTCGATCACCTGCCCGGGCGAGCACAGCGTGCCCTTGAGGCCCAGAGAGAAAGATACAGAGCGCGTCTCGCGCTGGGCGGTCAGCACAGCCCACTGGCCCACGCGCTGCGCCTGGGCTTCGCTGGTGCAGCCGAAGGCGGAGATTTCCACCTTACGAATGCCGTAGCGTGCCACCGCAGCGTCATCCTGGTATGGGAAAACTTTCTGGCGGCCAAAGTCCGTCATGTCGTTGTACGACACCAGGGCCACCGTGTGGCGGTCCTTCAGGCGGCTGCCGCTGTATGAGAAACGACCGTCAATCACATCGGCCTGGCTGTAGGTGACTGCGGGATCTCGCGGCATGTCCGCCACAGGCACAGCAGCGCCAGCCGCCCAATAGACCATGCCCCGGAAAATGCTGCACAGGTCCTGCAGCACGCGCGTGGCATCACCTCGGCTCTGCAGATAGGCGTTGCAGGTAAAACGTGGCTCCACCCCGCCACGGCCGTTGGAGACCATGCCGTCGCAATAGACCCCGATCTGGTACAGGGACCATTTGTTGATCCAGCCCGCCGGAATGCGCTTACCCAGGCCATAGCGGTCATTGGTGGCCAGGTCGTAGAACACCCATGCCGGGTTGTTGCTGTAGGCGCTCTTGAATGTGCCGTCCCAGATCCCCGCATAGGAGCGCATCACCGGGTCATAGTTGCTCGGCACGCGGATGATCCGGCCACGGCAGTGATAGGCGCGCGTGGGCACGCTGCCGCGAAACTGGCTCGCATCTACCTGCAGGCCCACCAGGGCCGACATGGGATAGCGCAGCTTGGCGTCAATCACCTCTGTGATGCTCTCGATCACCGTAGTGTCAGCAACGGTGTTGCTATTCGCATTGGGCGTGATGCGGCGCACGCGCAGCGTCCAGCTGCTCAGCGCTGCCGGCAGGTCGATTCGATGCGTGCGGCGATATTGCTGCGTGGTCTTGCCGGTGAAGGCTGCAGCCAGCACCTGCACCCAGGCGCCGCCATCGGTCTGCAGGTCAATGGCGTATTCAACGGTGTGGCCGCTGATGTCGCCGTTTTCGGTGTTGGCTTTGGACAGGCCATCCACCCCCAGCGTGATACGCACGGCCGACAAGTTGCGATTGAGGATGGAGCGCACCCAAGCCGTTGCCGCCTTGAGCTCCACGCCCACGGCCGCCGGCGACTCCGCAGAGGGGAAGCCGGGGATTGGGTCTTGCGTTTGCGTGCCAGAGCGGAAATCCGCCGTCACGCCCGCGAAGTTGAAACTACCGCCTGCGTTCTGCAGTGGGGTGTTGTTCAGGTAGACGGACTGCAGGCCATTGACCAGACCGGCAATCTCACCTTCGCTCAGCAGATCAAGCACACGGGCGTAGCTGGTGCTGTGCAGGCTGTCAGCTGCCTCCACAGGCTGACGCGCACCACCGCCACCGCCCTTGCCCTTGTAGCCGCGCAGGGACCAGCCGCCGCGCACAGGGCGAGGCTGCACTACTTCAAAAGCGTTCATTGTTGGTCTTGGGAGTAAATGCCCGCGCTGACAGTCGCCGAGCCAATAATCAATTCGCCGTACAGCAGCGGCACGGGGTTGCCCTGGGCGGTGGTGTTCACCGGCCCATTGAAGTTGTAGGAGGCGCCGTTTTCCGGGCCGTCCTTGGCGCTCAGGCCACGTTGTTGCGGGCTCAGCAGTTGGGCCACGCCGCCCAGCATCATTGCAGCGCCCATACCCGACAGCGCGCTGCTGGTGGCAACCAGAGCATTGATGGCATCAAAGCCCAAAGCGCCGGCCATATTGCCCACCACGGGCGCGATGTACGGCGCCGCGAAAAACAGGGCTGCGCCTAGCACCACCTGAAACAGACCACCGCGCTTTGCACCCTGCACCACAGGAGCGATGCGAATGTCATCGCCGCCGGCGGGATCGCACAGCCGGTCTTCGGACAGATTGCGCTTTCCCAGAAAGCAGGCATAGCCCACGCCACGGCTCTGGCTGGTCATCATTTCGCGCTCAAAGCCGGGCAGTAGCACGGCCAGGGCCTGCACGGCCTCGGCGCAGCTGGCAACAGCCAAGCGGTGCATGCGCCCGTACTGAGCGCCCAGGCGGCCATAGAGCCGCACTGTGCGCAGCGGTTGGTCGTCGGTGTAGGTCATGCCTTGAAGTCCTTGTGTCGAATCACTGCGCGCGTGGTCTCTTGCCAGTAACCGCCGTACACCACACGCTCAGACAAGCGCCCATAGAGGTGATGCAGCATGGCGTTCGGTACCGGGTGCAGGTCGGGCGCCTCGACTAGGGGGCGCTGGTCCAGATAGATGCCGGCATGGTTGGCCACCGGTGAGCGCACCGCCATCAGCACCACATCACCGGCCTGGATGGCGTCACCCTCGGGGATGAGCTCGAAGCCGGCCAGGCCGAATTGCTGCATGTACAAGTCCTGGCCGTTGTTCCACCAGTCATCAGCGCGCTCGAAGTCAGGCAACTCAATGCCAGCCTCCCGGCCGTACCAATCACGGATCAGCGTGTAGCAGTCCAGCACGCCATGGAAAAACTGGCGGCCCAGCAGCGGCGCACGCCAGCCGCAGGGAGCGAGCTGATGCACATCGTCCACAGCGCCCTCGCGCACGCTCACGATCACCCAGGGCACGCCCGAGGCCTCGCATGCGGCCCTGTCGGCCTCGCTGGGCGTTGCCGGGGCGTCGGGGTGGCTATGCACCACCGCCAGCACCTGACCGGCATCCTCGGCTTCGGCCCAGGCCTCGGCGCTCATGCGGAACTGCCCTGTACTGGCTTCGAGGTTCGTGCATGGCCGGTATTCCTCGCGCCGGCCCACTGCCACGATCAGACCGCAGCATTCGCGCGGGTACTCGGCCAGGGCATGGGCCTGAATGGCCGACATGGTTTTCTTGTGCAGCATGGTCAATACCCCCGCAGAGCATCGGCGCCAGGGAAGCCGCCGAAGTTGATGGGCTGCCACTCGCCAAAGCGCTTTTTGCAGTCGCTCACACGGCCACCGCATTTGTCCTGCGTGGGATCTGCGACAGGATTGCCGTCACGGTCAAACATGGCCGAGCCGGTGTAAGCGCAGTACGGGCCTCGGTAGCCACCAATGGAAAGCCAGCCGCAGATGCTGGCCTGGATCTGGCGTGCTGGCAGTTGCTCGCCGTCAAAGTCGAGAGCCGAGCGCAACTCGAATTCGACGGTTTCCTTGTCCTCTGCCGTTTTGGCTTCAATCAGCCAGATCTCCGGAGGCAGCTCCTCGAGCGGGTCGGCTGTCGGGTTGCCGCCTGGAAAGTTGGCTGCGTCCAGGTACTTACTCAGGGTGCTGCGCCGGATGACGCGCGCGCCCACCAGGTCGCCCAGCGCCAGGCACAGCGCCGAGATGACGCCCGGCAGCGGGTTGCCCTGCTCGTCCTGGCCAATGTTGCCAACGCGCAAGGTCGGTGCCGGTTGGGTACCAACCCCAGTACGCGCAAAGCCTTCGGCCTCGATGGCCCAGGGGCCGTACTCGTTGCCCTGCCACCAGATGGGACCGGCCTGGGGGTAGCCATGGAAGCGCAGATGCTCGCCGCCAATCTGTGTGGCGTCCAGCTCGAACAGGTAGACCCGGTCGCCTGGGGTAAGGCCTTGAATGTCAGCTGTAATCATGTGAAGTCCAGAAACGACAAAGCCCGCACAAGGCGGGCTGGTGGCGGATAACAATTGCCGCTATGGCCGGTTGAACTCGGTAAAAGTCACCGACAGCGTGTAGCTCTTGAGTGGCCCTCTACCCCCATGAGGGGTTATCTGATAGTCGCCAGCCAGGTAGTGACCAGGATCTCCAAGGGGAGGTGTCCAGGTAAAAGACCGCGCACCCGCATGTCGATCGAGAAAATCTCTGATCGGCTTGATCTGCCCAGCACGACCGCGAAACTCCAACGGCCACGACTGTTTACGGGGGTTGATGCCATCCCCCGCTACCTGAGCGTATCCATCACCAAATTGCGCTCGCAAAGTCCGATGCGATACCGTCCCTTTCGGCTCAGACAACGGCCGCCATCCAAAGATCTCAGGCATTTAGGCCCTCCCATTTCGCTGCGACCAAAGCAGGCCCCCTGGTCGCATTTCCTGAGCAATGCGCTCGCGCACGGCATAGCCGACGATCTTGCCCAGCTGCGCCATGGAGGATTCCGAATTACCTGCAGCTGTGGCCGACACCTGGGCCTGTCCAGAAGACTGGACATTGACATCCACGTCGATGATCACAGTCCCCGCAGAGGAACCCACCAGACCTGCGCCAGCACCAAAGGCTTGCCCTCCCACCAGGCCTCCGTCTGAATAGCCCTGGGGTTTTCCATTGAGGCGGTTGAGCATGCTTAGGCCGAGGCGCTTGGTGTTCTCGGCATTGATCACGAACTCGCCCTTGTGGACGATGCCCGCCGGCTCCAGCTTTCCACCATCGCCGGTATAGCCACCGTCATCGAAGCCTAGCACGCTGCGCACCGCCCCACCCAACGACACGATGCCCTTGCTGAAGGCGGTGCGTGCCTCCATCATTGCCAGCGTCCGGAGCAGGTCGCCAAGTGACGCCTTCCCATTCACCACCAGGTTCGCCAAGTTTTCGGCAACACCGTTCAGCGCAGTAGTCCATACATCTGCGGTTTGGCGCGCTGTGTTCGCAGCGCTGTCCGCGAAGTTTTGCCAGGCGACACTTGCACCCAGTTGCCACCGCTCCTGCAGCAGGTCTAACTGCTGATAGGTTTGGTCATACACCTGGATCTCCCGATCCTTCTCGACCTGGAGTTCCTGTAGCCGGCGCTCAATCTGTTGTCGCTGCTCAACACTTAGACCAGGGGTAAACATTTGCCGGTCTTCGAGTCGGCGCTGTTCTGCCAGATACCGGTCCTCGATCTGCCATTTACCCTGTGCGCGCCCGCGCTCCTTATCCCCCATCCAGGCTGCAGCGATGGTGCGCTCTTGCTGCTTATCGAGTTGCTCGATGTAGCGCTGATGGGTCTTTGTCAGCGATTCAAGCGCGGCCTTCTGGCGCTCCATCGCCATGGCAGCATCCTGATCGACTGCGGCCAACTTGTTCTCGCCCTCCATCACCTTGACGCTGAGGCGTCCCCTCACATCAACCAATTGCTTGCGGACCTCTAAGGCCTCCTTCCCCTTTACTTTCTCCTGCTCCAACCGATCAATCTGAGCCTGCAGGGCCTTTTGTTCTGTCCCGTTGGCTTGAACAATCAGCTCGCGCTTGCGGCTGTAGAAATCCTGCTCGCTAATCAATCCGGCCTGCCGGCGTAACTCCACAGCGCGCTGCTGCTGGTCAATGGTCGCCAGCTCATCACGCATTTGCTGCTGGATCTCTGAAAGGTCAAGGCGGCGGGAAGCAGGCACCGTGCTGCCACCCTTCTTCTCTTTCTCCTCAAACTTCTTATTGATGCCGGCAATGACAGTGTCATATTGCTTCTGGGCCTCTGCGCTGGTCTTGGCGGCCTCTCCATATTTCTTCTCAGCAGCAGCCAACTCCAAGCGCTTCTGAGTCTGCTTGTCATAGTGCTTGCTGGCTTCTGCGCTCAGATTAATAAGTGCCTGCTCACGTTCACGAGAACCTTGCACATAAGTGTTGGCCGACTCGGAGAGACCCAACATCTCGCGCGCCTTGTCGAGCCTTTTCTGACGAGTCTTGAGGCCCTTGGCATAGCTGCCCGTGCTCTCGGTCACAGAGTTGGTCGGGCCACGCTCCTGGTAGTCATTGACCTCCTTCTGCAGCCGCTCCACCACAGCATGCATGCCCTCCTGGCGCCCGAGAGACTTGATCATGTCGATCACCTCGGCACCCACATTCCTAATGGCAATCCAGGCCTTTTCGACCGACCCCAAGTTGGCGGTGATCGTGCTGGTAGCGCCGGCAATGGCCGAATCGTAGGCGTCCTGGGCCACGCGGGCTGCATCCGTCTCACGCCCCACTTCCTGCAACGACTTGATCTGCTCAAAGGTTGCCGACGTCAGGAAGTCCATTTGCTTGTTCAGCTCAAGCACCGCCTTGACGGGGTCTTCGCCCAACTTCTTGAAGTCCTTGGACACCTCCTCCACGGATTGCCTGGTGGCACGCTCCCACTCAATCGCTGTCGTGGTGTAGCGCTGCAGGCGTTCAGCACCAACGCCAGCATTCGCTGCAAACGTAACCAGGGCCTCTGCCGCTTTGGCCTGGGTAATGCCTGCCACGTCATCCATGGCAGCGGACATGTCCACCAGCTGCTGGACGCTGGTGCCGGCCTGGTTGCCAGTCTTTTGCAGAACGACCAGGAATGCATGGGCTTCTTTGGCGCCTGAGTACAGGCCGTACGCCAGTACGCCAGCTGCTGCGGCCGCAAGCGTTAACGGGTTCACCATCCCCAGCACATAGCCGCCCAGTGCCTTGGCTGCCTCACCCGCCCCACCAAACATGGACATCAGCTGAGAGCCCTGCTGCAGAAATACCGTCATGGCGTTCTGCCCGCCCTGCAGCGACACGATGATGTCTTGGAGCTGCGCAGGAACACCACGCATCGCAGCAGAGTGAGCGCGGTCACTCATGACATATTGGCCGGACTGGCTCAGGCGCTTTTGCGCCGCCTCGGCCTGGCGCAACTGGTCGATATAGGGCTTGAGCACATCACCCGAGATACCGCGCTGCTTGGCCAGAATCTCGTAATACTCCGAGCCGGCCTTGCCGCCCGACTGCATGGCCACCGTGGCGCGCTGGATGCTGCCGACCATGTTTTTCTCGGCCCGAGACATGGCGACTGCAGCCTGCTGCGGCTGTGTCTCCAGGGGCTTGAGACCCTGTGCAGCCTTTTGGCCTGCAGCCTCCACGCCTGCGGCCATGCCCTTGGCTGCCGCCACAGCGTCAACGGCACCCTCGCGCACGCCTGTGGCGTCCAGCGAGGCCTCAATCTGGACTTTACGGCGGTCGGTATCGCTCATTTTTCAGCCTCAGCATAGATTTCTTGAAGTGCGGCAGCCTCCATGACCCGCACCTCGGCGCGCAGCCGGTCGTGGTCTTCATGGGGGATTTCGCGGGCGCGAAGTTCATCGGCCAGCACGCCGTAGTCCAGCCCCACCACGCCGCCGGCGCCGACGCGCCACTGCGTCTGCAGGGCATCGAACAGGCACCAGGCAGTCCAGTTTTCGGGCCAGACCTGGACACTGAACATGTCGGCGTACTGGCTCACCGGCAGCCCCCATTCCTTGAGGTACTGGGCATCCGGGAGCTGCATGTATCGCGCACGCGCTGCCGCAATCAGTTTCCCAAGCGGCCCTCCATGCACAGCTGCTTGTAGGTGTTCATCACGGCCTGGGCCGCTGCTGGCAGTTCGCTTGCCAGCTGGATGCAGTTGTCCAGGGTGAACGGTGCATCCAGCCCCCATTCAAGTAAGCACCCGTGGATGTACTGACCGTTGATCTGCACTACGCCTCGCTGCTGCTGCGTAGAGGGCTGACCTGCAGCGGGATCAAACGCCGGAGGCTCTACAGCAAAGATGCCGTCGAGGAATGCACCGAATTCCACGCGATCGCGGTATCGGAAGGTCACGGGCAGCAGACCCTCGGTGCCATCCGGCATGGTGACCTTGAGGGAATGGACGATGCCCTTGGGCCGCTGGCCCAGCACGATCTGGCGTGCAATCTGCTCGCTCATGATCAAGCAGCCTTAGGCAGAGTGGTCGGAGCGCCACGCAACAGCACCGTGGACTTTGTAGTCATCTCGGCCCCCTTCTCGGTGCTCGGTGTGTCGTCATAGGCCAGCTCGCCCACGTAGTAGCTAGCGGAGCCGTCCTTGAAGTCCAGACGATGCACAGACTCCATGCCGTCAGACGCCTTCAAAGCAGCACGAGCCGCACCATCCTGTTTCCAGCTGTTGGTGTATTCCAGGCGTCGCGCCGAACGGCCCTGGCTGAACTCCTGCTCGCCTTCAACATCGAGATAGCTGCTGCTGCCAGTCTTGAGCTCACCACCGCTCAGCGCGAAACTGGGCACGTAAGGCAAGCGCTGCCATTCGTCGGCAACCAGAGGGATCAGCGATACCTCTCCACCCATCGGAAAATTTGTGAGATCGCTGGTATCAACGCCGTCCAGAGTCACGCTGTCGGGCGTCGCGGCCTTCACCCGGGCCACGCGCCCCTCCAGCTCCGGGTAGTCCTCGCTGGTGATGACGACTACAGCCCTAGCCTGCAATGTATTGGTCACGGTCACCACCGCATGTGCGGCATTGGACATTGCACCAGCAGCCAAGGCGGTAAGAGCGGCGGTGTACAGATTGAGTTTTGCCCCATCGGGCAGAGGAACTTTGCGCATGGTTGTGCCCCTTTCAGGCAAAGAAAAACCCGCCAGGCTTTCCGTGGCGGGTGATGGCCCTTGCGGGCAGTGAAATCAGTAGCTGACGCTCACATCCTGGTCTGCCGAAAACAGATTCATATCGTGGTCGAAGTCATCGCGGAAACTTCCGACTGGCCGAATGGTCAGTTCTGGGTGCTGACGGAGCGCGCTCACCAGTTGCGGCATCAGCCGCTTCGGCTCCAGAACATCTTGGCTGAAAATCCGAATCTGCACATCGGCGGCGTCCACCTGAGAATCCTCGTTGTCCAGGTATTCGCTGGTATCGCCACCAAAGCGCTGCCAGATCACATAAGGCGTTTGCGCGTTGGCAGGGGCCACAGTGCCGTAGCAACTCGGGATTACGGCCGCAATGGCTGCGTGTAGAGCTTCGTCCATCACTTCACCCTTTCCAAGGCTTGCCAAAGCACGTCAGCAGAGGCCAGCACTGCCGCAGGCTCCGCGCGCAGCGAGCCGCGCATGAAAGCCTTGCCCGGGATGTAGACCGGCCCACCCGGACGGGGTAGGTAGTACGCATCCTTCTCGGCCTGACTGGCTCTGCGCCGCGGCTTCTTCTTGCCGGCGCTCTCCGGCCGTGCCAGTGTCACCCAGCCCTTTCTGGTCATCACCACCTGGTAGCGCTGCCAAAAGCCGTTCTCCAGCAGATGGCCGTGCGGCGCGGTCTTGGCATTCCAGCTGATGTGATATTCAGCAACGCCCTGACCGCTGTTCTCAGGTGAGAACGCCTGATAAATAGCCTTGCCCAGGTTCCCCGAGAGCTTCTTGATTCTGGCGACGTTGATCTTGGCTGTGTCGTAGAACACCTGGGCGGCAGCCTGTGCCGCAGGCCGCGCCGCCTCTTCGGCTGCATCTCCCAGATCATCAAAGAGCGATTCGAGGCCTGAAAGATCGACTGCGGCAATCAGGGAGCTTGCCCCCCTAGCCATTGGTCACCTCACAGACCAGATCAACATACTCGCGGCGCTGCCGCTCTGGCAAAACGGCCTTGATGCTGTATTCCACGCCTGCACAAACAACACGCATGTCAGCCTTGATGTCAGTGCGCCATCGAATTCGGATACTGGCTTGAGCTTTGCTGGCCACCTGCCCTGCACGCACGGTTTCGCTGCCCGAGGCAAAGCGAATGTTTGCCCAGGCCTTTGCAACCTCTTCCCAGTTGTTCGATAGCTGGCCAAGCCCGCCACCAGGCAAGCGGCGCTGGATGTGGATGCGGTCTCGAAGACTTCCTGCGTCCATGGTCAAAACCCCGGTTGCACGTTGATGCTGGACAAGAGAGCGGCGCTGATGTGAGGAGGAGCCTTCGCCCCTTCGCGCTGTCCCATCAGTTCACGATTGGCATAGAGCCAGGCGACAACCAGCAGCATCCAGGCGCGCACGCCCGCGTGCACCGCGATGTCGACACCCGCTGTGTATGTGATCTGCGCAGCCTTGCCGACAAATCCAGAGGCCTGAACCAAGGTGCGCCGACCACTCTGCGCAACAACAAAAGGCACAGCATCGCCGCTGACAGTGACACTCTCCACCTCGATCACGCCGCCGCGGGCAAGCACCGAATGGCCTGCGTCACTGGCCTGCTCGATATAGCGCCCCTTGCGGATGGCCGAGCCACTGACCTCCTCGGCCAGCGCGCGTGCGGCCGGGATAAGGACGCCTTCAAAGTAGGCATCCTCATCGTCACCATCCACTCGGCATTGCAGCTTCACCTCGGCAAGTGTCAAAGGCTCATCGCCAAGGTACTGGGCAATCATGCCTTGGAGCTCTTGGGTGCTTTGCCTGCTGGCTTGGACTGCGACTCGGAGGCCTGGGGCGCTTGCTGCGCGTCCTCCGCAGGAGGCTGCTCGGGTGCCAGCTCCTGCAATTTTTCCTCAGCAGCGCCAACTTGGGCAGGTTGGACACCATCCAGCTCTTGCTCAACTTCGTCTGCATCAGGCTCGGCATCAGACTTGGCCACACCCAGATCCTTAAGATGCTTGGCCGCGTCCGCATCAAAGCCAGCGCGGTCGCCCTTGGCGTAAGCCCCGAAGGGCTTGGTGAACAGTACGACTAATTTTTCCATGACTCACTCCTTGAACGCCCCGGCCAGCGGCCAGAGCAGGTCAAAACCAGGCGGGCTTAGCCGAAGCTGGAGCCCCACTGCACATCCTTGAGCACCACGATGGATTCGACGTGGCGGGGGCCAAAGTCGTGCTTGGCAATCACACGAATCAGGGTCTGGTCGCGCTGGAAGGCGGAGATCACATTGCCCTGGCCGTCCTTGTAGGTGGCCTCCTTGGAGTAATCGATCACCAGACCTTCGTCTTCGCCGATGAAGCAGTCGCCGAAGTCGGCCAGGTACAGCTCCGAGCCGTTGGAATCCGCGGCCACGGTCAGGTTGGCCGGAATCTGCGTGGTGAACGCCACCGCGTAGCCCTTGAGGAAGCCGTTATCCAGCTCCGGGTAGGCCTTGTTGCCGTTGCCATCACGGATGGAAGCCAGGAAGCGGAAGGTGCGAGGGTTCATGACCCAGCCGACGCTGGTCATGTTGGCGTTGGCGTTCTCCAGGCGGAAGAGCATCTTGTTCAGGTCCGCATCCACCTGTGCCAATGTGGGCGTGGCCGAGGTCGGTGCGAACACATTGGCAGCCAAAGCCCAATGGCGCAGGCCCTTGGGCGTGTTGGAGGTGCCGTCGTCGCGCAGAAAGGCCTTGTCTTCACGGGCCGCCAGCGCGCTGGTCAGGTCGCCCACCACAATGGCGTCCACATTCGGGTTGGCCGAAGAGTTGGCCAACAGGTCATTGCTGATGGGCACCAGGGCCGCCAGCTTTTTACCCGACAGCTTCAGGTCGTCGAACTCGCCCTGGGTTGCCGGCACGTCAGAATCAGAGCCGATATAGCCAACCACAGCACCACCCTTGAGGCGCGGGATGGTCATATTGCCGTTATTCAGGGGCAAGGGACGCGCGCCCAGCTTGCGCACGGTGGACTTGGGGCGCAGCAGCTCGATCACCTCGCTGGACAGATTGGTAGGCACCAACACGCCGCCGGCGGCCGAGGTCAGGGTGTTGAGGGAAGCGGCGATGTGCTCGCCGTAGCCACGCTCAATGGCCAGTTGCGCCGCAGCCTGGCGGTTGCCTTGGGCTGCAGCCAGAGCCACCACCATCTTGGCCATGCCGGCGCCAGGGGCGTCAGGCGTGCGGGCCTGTGCCGGCACGGTAGGAGGGGCCTGCGCACGGTTGGCAGTGGGGACCGCCTGGGACACAGGCACTGCGGAGGTTGCAGCCATGCGTTCAGCGGCTTCCAGACGCTCGATCTGCGCGCTCAAAGCCTCGAATTGCGCAGTCAGTTGGCCAAACTCGGCCTGCTGCTCGGCCGTCAGAGAGCCGTTATCAGCCTCCTGCTGGGCCAGGGCTTGCACGCGATCATTGATAGTCGCGCGTTCGCTACGGAGTTCATGAATTTTGGACATGCTTGCCTTTCGGGAACGAAAAAACCGCCCGAAGGCGGCCAATAAAAAGCCACACTGAGGCGGCTGGTTGCACTGCGACGCGAACGCGCTTAGGTGCGACTACGGACATCCATCGCTGCAGCGCGGGCGCTGAAGCGTTGGGTGGGTTGTGGTTTGCGCTGGGTAGCGATCTGCGCGGCGATGCGGTTGATGGCCGCTTGCGGTGGTTCGATACGGTCAGCCAATCCCATTTCGATGCCCTTGGCACCGAAGTACACCCCCGCTTCGGTACCGCGCACCGCGGCCACTGTCAGCCCACGATTACGCGCCACCAGCTCTGTGAACTCCGCATAGTTCTGCTGCACCAGCTCGTTCAGCCATTGCGCCGCCTCGGTACTCAGCGGGGCATCACTGGCCAGATCCGCCTTACGCGCGCCGGCAAAGATGGTGGTGACCTTGATGCCCTGCTCTTCATAGCGCTTGCTCATGTCCACATGGCGCGCGATGACGCCGATGGAGCCCACGCCCGAGGAGTTGCTGAGCACGATCTCGTTGGCCGCGCTGGCCAGACCGTAGGCTGCTGAGTAGCACGAGAAGTTCACGATAGCCGTGATGGGCTTGATGGAGCGGGCCGCAAAGATCTCTTCCGCCAGGTCGGTCATGCCGGTGGCTGAGCCGCCGGGGCTGTCCACATCCAGCGCAATATGCTCCACCGCATCATCAGCCAGAGCGGCTTGCAGCTGGGAGCGAATGCCTTCGTAGCTGGTCATGGTGGTGCACATGTCCATGTGCGCGGAGCGCGAGACCAGGGCGCCATGAATGGGCAGGACATAGACACCGCTTTCACGGGCGGCGTTGAGGCGGCGCTCTGCCGGAGAGATGGCGTTGACTGGCTCGTCATCCTCCATGGCCATGACCTGACCGCCAGGGTTGAGGTTGACGATGTTCAGGTTCATCGCCTGGTTGGCCCAGTTCACAGCCATGTCCAGCCAGTCTTCACGCACCATCTGCGGAGTGTTGAAGATCATGCTGGCGATGCGAGGAAAGTTTTTCATGTCAGAGCCTTCTGGATATCGCGGACTTGCTCGTCCGATGCATCAGTGAGTTTTTCGGGCATCTGCGTGCCGGCACCGACCATATTCAGGGGCTGCAGGTACACATCGCCGCCGGTGACCGGCGGCAGGTTTTCCAGGCGGCGGATGTCGTTGACCGACAGCCAACCCCACTGGCGGGCCACTGCATAAGCCTTGAAGCGCGCTTCCTGGTTACCGCGCAGCAGGCCGCCGATGTTGAACTCGATGTAGTAGCGGCTTCGCTCGGAGGGCAGCAGCAAATCGCGCTGCAGCGCCTGCTCATGGCGGCGAAGCCATGGCATCAGGGTGTAGATCACGAACTGGATCTGGAGGTTTTCCACGTTGTTGTACGTGGCGGCCTCCATCATCCCGACCATGGGTGGCGGCATCTTGTAGATGCGGGTGATATCCACCGCGGCCAGCTTCAGCGCACCGATCAGCTCCGCGTCCACGTTGTTCATGGACAGGGCTTTGAAGGTCATGCCCTCTTGCAGCAGGGCCACCTTGCCCGCATTGGGCGCGCCACCGAACTTGGCCTGCCAGTTGTTGGTCAGCGCATCAATGGCGCTTTGCTCCTTGATGGCTGCAGCTTCCTTAGGACGCTCCAGTACCCCAGACAGCGCCGTGCCATGCAGAAAGGACTTGCCGCCGTACTCCTCCAGCGCCAGCGCATAGCCAATGCTGTTGGCATGCAGGGCAATGGGCGACAGGCCGGTGTACTTGTCCAGCGATACCCAGCGCACGTGATGAACAAAGCGCGCCGGCACAGGCTCCTTGCCATCAATCGAGTAATATGGCTTGAGGTCCGGGCCCTTGAACACCTGAACATCGCCCGGGTTGAGCGGGATCAGCGCCGTGGGGTTGCCGCGGCCGTCGCGCTCAATGAAGCTGTAGGCGTTGCCGCGCAGCCCCAGAGCCGTTTGCGCATACTCACGCGACTCGAATGGCGTTTGCCAATCATTGGGAGCGAACTTGAGCAGCGCATAGGCCGGATGGGCATCTGCAGACTTGCGGGAGCCGTCCTCCAGGCGCTCGAACACTTCGAGCGGCAGTTGAGCCACAGACTCTGCCAACAGCGACACACAGTTCTGCAGCACAGGCAAAGCCAAGGCCGTCTGCGGCGTAACCAGCTGGCCGGCAGCCGATTGCTTGGCACCACCAATCATGGATGACAGCCAGCCAACGCGGGTGCCCGCCTGCTCGGCGGTTTCTCGTTTGTTGAACAGCATCAGCTCATCCGATCAATGGCAACGCCTGCAGCAAGCAGCAGGCAACCGCCCACCATGGCCGCGACCGCCAAAGAGAAATGCGCGGCAATGCCGGCCATCAAGCAGACAAAGCCCACCACCATGAAGGCCAGGCCCACGAGCTCGCGCGTGATGAGGTTGAGGAGGTTTTTCATGGCGGAGAGGGAGAAGCCGCTGGGGAGTGAGCCCAGGCGACGGGAATAAAAAAGCCACCCGAAGGTGGCTACTGGAACTGAAGTGAAGGCTGGATTCTCGACATCAGTACATCTGCCGCTCGCTGTAGCGGCGGCTTCCTAGTTTTGTGCTCGCTGAGTCCACGCCCGCACAAGCTTGCAAATTTATCTTGGGCATCCAGGGCCGCCCGTGCCTCGTACCATTCTTGGATGAGCGATGGCGCGGCCCGGTGACCATCAAGGACATCCAGAACCCAGCGTCGGAAATCTTGAGCCTTTGCAGTGCGAGCAAACATTCCGATGAGGTGGGCTCCGCGCAGACTAAAAACCCGCGTCTGAGTCAAGAGGTTACCCGACACCCCCGAAGTGGGGGTCTCGACAATTGCGGTCATTGACGCAGTGAACTCCACGCGGTGACGATCAAAAATACGCGTCACCTTGTCCGCGCGCGAATACCCGAGCGCCCGAGCTATATCGGCAGCACTTGCCCACTTCTTCCCATCCTTTTCGATGAGTCGGATCGGCTGGTTTTGGAACATCAGTTCTTTCATCATTCGCCTTTCGGAAATATAAAAGCCGCCTTGGTAGGCGGCTGATGGATGCCGATCTGCTCCGGCACAAATGGAAAAACCGCCTCGGCGGGCGGTTTGATGTGAGGCTGCTGAGCAGCTCTTTGGATGCGGAAACGAAAAAGCCCGCAATGCGCGGGCTTGGGCTACTGTCAATTCGCACCAGCTTGCCTGAAAACTACCAGAAGTCTCTATGTTGTAAAACTCCTCTCACCAACTTCGCCATCATCTACTTCAGCAGCATCGGCTAGATACCGACTCCACTGTCATAGATGCTGGCCTCCTGCTCGGCCTGTTTGCCAGGCATTGCGCGGCCAATTGCCATGATCAGCGCTACGGCTCCGTCAATCTTGTTGTCGTTACCTTGCTTGATCGGCCGCACGATGTCGTCGTTGCCGACCAGATGCTTGCCAATCACGTTGCCCATGCACCAGGTCATGAGCGAGTTGCCATCATGATGAAAGCGCCCTGACATGATGGCAGCCTCCAGCTCCTTCATCGGATCGCTCATGTTGGTGTAGTTTTGGATGATGGTGATCGGAAGCAAGCCTTCATCGTCGAGCTGATGTGCCAAGTTGGTGGCGCCGTGCGGATCCATGGGCGAAGCTTCGACAGGATTGAGCCTTGCAGCATCCTTGGCTTCTTCCAGAATTTCGCGGTAGTCAATCTCGGCACCGTCGGTGGTCAGCAGATGACCTGTGTTGACCCACTTCTGCAAGCGTTCGGCCATGCGGCGGTTGTCACTGTTGTTGACCGTATCCTCTGGCACCCAGAACCGTGGGGCGATGCTGTAGTAGTGCCGTCTTCCGTCAATGTCGCGCCAGAACAGGCGGGCCATGCTGTTCATGTCCAGCTTGCGCGCCAAGTCAAACGACAGGACCACAGACTGGCCCTCG
The DNA here is from genome assembly GCF_002157685.2 of Comamonas thiooxydans. Lineage (NCBI taxonomy): Bacteria > Pseudomonadati > Pseudomonadota > Betaproteobacteria > Burkholderiales > Comamonadaceae > Comamonas > Comamonas thiooxydans. The sequence continues at coordinate 1,765,266 of NZ_AP026738.1, read as the reverse complement.
AAGTCCGCCAGGTTCAGCGTTTCATCCTCACACGCCTCCCACTGGGTCATGTTGAAGTAGCCGGTTTTGGCGGTTACCCAGAGACCCAGGTGCTTGGTTTTGAAGGTATTTGTGAAGCGTGCCTGCTGGATGGCTCTTCGCTGCTGACTCTCCAAGTACTCCTGATAGACCGACACACCAATATTGGGGTTGGCCTTGGCCAACACCTTTGGATCCTTCCAGTCATCCTCTGGATCAACGGTCCAGATCCAGCCAAACAGCTCGTCGTTAGGCACCGTACCGTCGAGCATTTCCACGACTTCGCGGCGTTTGTCGTAGCACGGACCTTCGATGTTGTAGCCAGCCGTAGTGATGATGAACATCAGAGGCTGCTTGCGCGCCCCCATGCCCGTGAGCATGGTGGTGTAGAGCGCATCGCTGTCGTGCTCGTGGTACTCGTCCACGATGGAGCACGAAGGACTGGCGCCGTCACCGGGGTTGCCGATGATGGGCTCAAAGCGGCTGCCATCGCCTGGCTTGTTCAGGTTGGAGGCATTAACCTCGATGCCCGCAGCCTCCAGCAACATGGGTGATCGCATTGCCATCAGTCGCGCCGGCCGAAACACCTCCCATGCCTGCTTTTCTGTGGTGGCCCCGGAGTAAACCTCGGCGCCAAACTCGTTGTCGGCCGCAAACATGGCCAGACCCACGCCGGCGGCAATGACGCTCTTGCCGTTCTTGCGATTGACCTCCCAGTAGCTTTCACGAAAGCGGCGAAGACCATCCTTCTTGCGCTTCCATCCAAAGGTGCAAGCCAAACCGAACTTCTGCCACGGCTCAAGGGTGATCAACTGGCGCTTGAAGCCCCATTCGCCCTTGGTGTGTGGCAGCAGCTCGATCAGAGCAATCTTCTTCTGCGCCTCCTTCGCATCAAACTCGTAGGGGTAGGTCTTGCTTTTGCTGGCCAGCAGATCATCCAGATGACGCTGGCAGGCCTGCCGGACATATCGACATGCAGGAACCTTTCCTGCAATTACGGCCTTGGCGAACTTGTTGACTGCATCCACCGCCGGATATTTAGCCATTGATGACACCTGCAAACGGGTTGTCGCTCTGCTTCTTCTTGCCTGTCCCCATCATTCGCTGTCGACTGGACGGGTCCAGCCCCAGCATTCCGCCATAGCTGGCCATCATGGCCGTCGCCTCTTTGAGGGCCGTCGCGGCAGGGTTCTTGATCACGCCGCCCATGGCTCCAGAGACCGTCACTCCGTTCCGGGCGATATCCGCCTGGGCCATCCGAAACTGGTCATAAGCAGAGCAGTACACCTCAAGGTTCTGAATATCCGTCGCTGCCAAAATGCGCTCTTTGCACAACTGAGGCGCCACGGCTTCCCATAGCATCCGGCCGTTATCTCCCATCCAATCCGGACAATCGATATTCAGTACCAGCTCGAAGTCCGGTTCAGCTTGATTGAGAGCACGCTTGCCTGGATTACCAGCTAGCAGCTTCTTTGCCGTAGGTTTGGGGCGACGGCCAGAGCGCCCAGCAGCACCTGCCATCGGGCCTCCAGTTAAATTTCATATTTCGCGGGCGTAAAAATTCGACGAACCGGTCGGTCTAGAGGGCGGGATCGCCCTGGTTTCGACCCTCCCCCTCCCCGCCCAAAACCACCCAAGCAGCGCGATGAAGTCGCATGCGAAGCGATCAGGTCAGAAGTGGGGTGAACAAGCCCTGCGACTCCCGCGCCGTTTTGACGGCGTGGCAAGCCCTGCAGATCGCCTGCAGGTTTTCTCTTGCGTCCATTTGCTCTCGGGTCCAGCCCAACCGCTTTGCCTGGGCCTTCGAGACAATGTGATCGACCTCTTGCGCGCCCGACACCGCACCGAGCTTGAGGCATGGCTGGCACAAGCACGCATCGCGTTGCATGACCCACTCTCGAATCTTCTGCCACGCATAGTCATAGCCACGCGACTTGGCCGAGCCTCGCCCCGGATGATTCCAGCCACTGGCTTCGGACTGGTGCTCATCGCAAAAACCCGAGGACGAGCGCGACAGGGTATTGCAGCCTCGATGGCGACAAGGCTTGTTAGGGCGCTGAGGCATTACCAACCCGTCCCTGATGCTGCACCGCCTTTTCGATGCACATCCCCGCAAAATACCCAAGGGATAACACCTAGCAACCTCCTGCACCAGAAGATCAGAATGGAATCACTCACCAGAGACTCCATCCAGAGAGAGATCACAACTGAAGTTCATTTACACCCTCGTCTATCGGCAAGTTTCAGTGAGTCAAGGGCCTACCTAGTAGGCCCTTTCTGTGTTTGTCACAGACATAGGTGCCGCCACCGAGTGATCCGCCCCTACTGCAATGTGCGTGATCGTCGGGCGTGCTAGGTGGTAGCGAACCGTGAATAAAAAGCCGCCGAGGCGATCAAAAAAGTGCCCGCGGCACAGCGATAGGGAACACAAATCGTCTTGGACGGAATGTTGGCACATCCACCTACACCAACACACTGCTAGCAAGCACCCAATTGATAGTGAGCTTTCACACCCATTCAGGAGAAGTCAATGAACTCAACCTATCAATACTTAGGGTGCATCGATGCTTGTAACGCCTGCATCACTGCATGTAATGCTTGTATTGCCGAGTGCCTTAAAGAGCAGGACGTGAGTCCCATGGCTGGTTGCATTGCAATGAACATGGATTGCGCGGCCGTATGCGCACTGGCTTCAGGCGCTATGGCTCGCAACAGTGAGATGGCCAAGCACTTTTGCAAGCTGTGCGGCGAGATCTGCCTAGCATGTGCCAACGAATGTGAGCAGCACCTTCGCGAACATACCAGGAGGTGCGCAATTGATTGCCACGCTTGTGCCAAGGAATGTCATGCGCTGATCAATTGACCAATGCCGATTGCAAAAAGCCCCAGCGATTAGGCTGAGGCTTTGTAAATTTTGGACGCAGTTACCCCGGTCCGCTTCGTATTCTGCCAAAAAAATGTGAAGCGTCAAGCATCAGAGCACGCCTTTTGTGATGAGGCCGCGCGTCAGAATATTGCGTGCCTCCAGCAGCAGCACCTGTAGCTCGTCACGTTGAGTGGGCAGACGCGGGCTGCTCCAGACCTGGGCGCGGCAAGCCAGGTTGCGCGCAATGAAAGAGATGGCTGTACGGTGTGGCTGCGGGATTTCGTCGATCACAGCGTCCACAGCTTCCAGGTCCGCAACCTCCCACGCGCCGCCACCTCCTGGGCCAAGGCTGCAGGACACCGACCTATTCCCGTAGCCAGACCCCACTTTGGTGTTCGAGCACCACTGGTGCCACTCTTGCAGGATCTCATTCACTACGCTACTGGCTTGACCAATGTCAATCTGCTGTGTTGCTGTGCTGCTCAATGCTCGCTCCTGATTGTTTTGATCTTCCGCCTGTGGCTGGTCTTCAAACCACCTCGGCAATGAAGCCGGCCACAGGCCCGCCTTCAGAACCAGCTCGCGCGTAAAGCGCCCGGCCTCCAGGCCGTACTCACGGTGGGCCTCGCGCCCTCCGCTCTCCAGCAGTCGATAGTTGTCATAGGCCACATGGCAGCCTTCAACGCCAGGCCGGCTGCAACAGAGCGGGAAGCCCGTGCGGTCGTCCGTCTTCATGCCAAGGCCCTTGCCGTAATTGAGGTGGGCATGCTGGCTGTAACCCTCAGTGCCACACCACATGCAAGGCAGCTGAGCGACCAGCCGGCGGTAGGGCTCGCTCTCGATCGCCTTCTCCTTGCGCACTGCAATCCCAGTGGATCCGGCGCCAGGGACCATCACCACATTGACAGGCACCATCTCAGCCGTTGCACGGGCACTATCTAGCTGGCGCTGGGCGCGCTCCTGCAGCCGTTGCTCACGACTGCCAGCCTGGCCGGGCTCACAGTGATGACCCTCGTCCTGCTCATCGCGGAGCCCAGCGCCAGCCCATGAGCCGCGAGACTTGAAGCCCTTACCGGGCTTGAGTGGGGTACGACGCATCAGCATGTGGATCCTTCTTCCGGCTTCTCGCCGTACTGGAGTTCCAGCGCCAGCTGTGCGTAATGGATCACCTTGCGCAAATCCTCGGCACCGTTCTTGGCCTTGTGCCGGGTTGCGTACTTGACGATGTTTCCCTGAAAGAAGTCCAGACCATTGGCATCGATGAACTCAATCGGCTGGATCTTGCAGTCCTTGTAATGGCTCCCTCCCGCCTGAGTGTCCAGAGCGCTTTTCACCACCATGCCCGCCCCCGGTCCTCTACTGCCACCAGACTTCCGTAGTCGTCGACCACGCAAACCATGCTGCTTCCCACCTGCACCCGGTTGCAGCAGCGGTTCTCCATCCAGTGCTCGATCAGGTAGCGGCCGTCGCTCAGGCGCTCATAGGTCGGCCACACCAGCCGCGTGATGCGCGATGTGCTCGGCGGCTTGCGCTGGCCAGCCAGCGGCACGACCTTACCAAAGAATGCTGGGTTCAATGCCTGGGTCATTTTTTGACCACCTTCACTTCCAGGCCCAGCAGCGCCTTCATCAGGTGCCGCTTGAGCTTGAATTCAGAGGTCTCCACGCCCTTCACATCCTCAATCACCTCGATGCCCTTTTCCATGTACACGAAGTCAGCGATGTAGCGAATGGCGGGCCGGGCGCGCGCAGCGCCAGCAAACTTCACCGATGGGACCATCTCGAACACCACCTGCCGGCGCAGATCGCTGATATGGCCGCCACGCTGCAGCATTTTCAAGTGACCCCAGCGGTTCAACTCAGCCAAGCTGTCGAACTTGGTGCCGTCTCCAGTGACAACCTTCCTATTGCCGTACTTGTGGCCAGAACGCTTTGCGAACATCAATGCACACCCTCCTGCTGCCTACGCTTGTTCAGACCCAAGGCTTCTTTGGCATCCTTCAGGGCGCGATAGCTCACGGTTTTGTCGCCGGCATCCGCGCGGGCCAGAATCTTCCGAGCCCAGTCCTTGCCATCACCATGGGCCACGATGGACACATCGAGGCGCTGGAACTTGGGCGCTGGCAGCGCCAGCAAGCCGGCCTCTTCGGCATAGGTCTTGCGGGGCGTCGCCGCTTTGCACAGGGCCTCAAACTGCGGCAGGCTGGGCGGAAACTCAGGGTGATAGTCGGCAATGCGGTCGGCTGCAGCTTCGATCACCTCCGGCGCGTATTTGCGCAGCGCAGCACCCCAGACCTTGAGCGCAGCCAGCATGCCGATGTCTTGCCCGTCATCGTCCAGAGCACCGGAGCCGAACTTGCTCAGGAAAGCGGTGCCGTAGGAGCCCTGCATCAGCAGGAACAGCTTTGCCACGCCAGCACTCACGGCCTGAGACTCTCCACGACGGGGCGATGCGGCCGCATGGGCCAGTTGTCCAATGGATTTCATTGCAGACCTCCGAGAATGGCGGCCATGGCGCCAGCGTGCTTGCCACCTGCTGCAGAGGCAGGCGCCATGGATGGACGACGGGCCGCGGGCATTTCGGTGCATCGGCGGATCCAGTTGCGCCAGGTAGCAGCCCAGTCGGCCTTGCGCCCGTCCTTGCCAGCCTTGCCGCGCCAGTGGTCGGCAAACATCGCGGCCTGGCGGCGCACCTCTTCCTCGGTCAAGCCGGCATGCTCGGCAATGGCCCAGTCACCCCAGCTCTTGGGCAGCCTCCAGTCATCTGGCAGGCGTGTTCCTGTCGCTGTCGCAGTCTTGCCCCTTCCCTTCGCCTCTTCTGGCTGAGCCGGAGGCGAAGTGTCACGGTCCGCAGCACCTACAGCCTTTGAATAGTTAACTGTCTCTTCTTTATCTGTATCTGTATCTATATCTGTATCTGTACGCGTGACATCCGTACCCGTCACGCGTGACTCATCAGTGACCTGATCGTGACCACCCTCTTCTCCCTCTGAAACAGCGTCTTTTTTGCGCTGGCGCTGGCGGCGTTTACGCTCTGCTGCGGTGTTGTCTGTATCGCTGCGCATCTGCAGGGTGGCCCACTTGGAGGGCTGCAGGGTGGCCTGCTCAATCAAACCGACCTCAGCCAGGCGGCGGGCCACCTCTTCCAGACTGCGCACGTCCAGGCCCAGCTTCACGGCGACCTTGCGCATCAGCAGCGCAGGTGCATCGCCCTTGTCCAGCAGCCCCTCGCCCTTGAGGCACAGCAAGGCCACAAAGTGCCAGCGATCCTCAAAGGCCAGCAGCTTTAGCTTGTCGTCATCGACCATCCGCGTATAGGTGCGGAACCATGGGAGCTTGCTCATTGTCCAGACCTCGCGTTATCTGCGGCGTGCTCTGCATCCAGAGACTGCTGAACGGCGAGCAACGCGGCCACAGCCTCAGCAATTTCGCGCTGCACGACGCGCTTGTCGTTGTCGCTGACGTTGTTGTCTGCCTTCGCCATCGTGGTGGCCATCAGAACGTCTGCGCATTCACGCACAGCGATGGCTGCAGACTTGGAAAGGCATTTTTCAGCGCCTGGCTGCGCTTCGGGCAGCGCCAGCATGCCGGCGTTGAATGAGAAGACCGTGCCCAAAGCATGCGCTTCAGCGCTACCAGCCTCACGGCACATAGACGCAATCTCCTCAGCATCAGCGAGGCCCATCTTGTGGCTCGGGGACACGCCGCTCAGCTCCTTGCGCAGAACTTCTTCGGATTTGTTCAGGCGGGCTGCAAGAGCAGCGCGGCCGCCTGGGTAGTTGGCGACCATGCGTCGCAGTGCATCAAGAGCATTCATGTCGTCCGGACTCCGAGAAAAAGGACGTTGCGGGCTGTGCCGCCGAAAAAGACACTGCCTGCATGCAAACGAAAACAGGCCAGAAGAGCGGAAAAGGTGCCCGCCGCACCCTGGGCTATGCTGGTGGCTTCCAAACCATTACCAACAAGCTCAAGGAGGGCAGACATGAGCCAGGACGAGAACAGAATCAAAGCCTCCAACTTCGACATGAACGTCGACAACGGCTTGGTTACCGTGAAGCGCAAATTCACCTTTACCAAGGCGAATATCGAGTTCGAAATTGCGGTGCCGCTAAAGGATGGAGAGGTCACGGTTGCGGAGATCCATCAGCAGTCGGTGAAGGGCGTGATTGCATTGCTCCAGACGTTGCTCCCCGAGGAAAAATAAGCATCCCAAGTGCATCCAAGCCTACTGGCTTAATGTGTGCGGGTGTGATTGCACGCGCCACTCTCCGTGACTTCAACCGCTGCACAGACTCAGGAATGGGGCCGCCGAAGCGATATCGCTCAGTCATATGTGACCTCCTGGAAAAGGGTGCCCGCCACCTCACGGGGCAGAATGGAAGTTCCCGCACAACCATTCCCGCGAAGGGCGGACATGAACAAAGACATCGAAGCGCTGACCGAAGCGCTCCAACAGAATTTCGAAATCGTGAAACTGCTCTCCAAGCGCATCGAAGCCTTGGAAGGCCAGTTGGAGGAGAGTGCAGCGCAAAGAATGGCGGTCATGCTTTTGCTCCGTGCGACTGTTCAAAGCTCGCCAGACAACACGCAGATCGTTGCGATGGCAGAGCGCCTGGCCGCGTTGATGCAGGTTCAGCCAGGCATCCTTCTTCAGGGAGGAAAGAGCACTTTCCAAAAGATGAAGTCGCAGCTGAACTGGATGACAGCACCAAGCCAGCAGCACGGCTGACTGCCATCACCCCAGAGGCATGCATCGCCCGGTGCATTGCCTCCACAACAGCCACGCTCTGCACGGCGCGGCGATACGCGGCGCGTGCACGCTTGAGCTGCCGGCGTTGCGCGATGCGCTTGGTGGAGTTAGTCATGCATAAGCTCCTCGTGCAGGTTTGCCGCGCAATCCTCTTTGTGCACGGTATGGCGATAGAAGTTGTTGAACAGGTGCCACAGAGGGGAGCCCACCGGGTAGCGATTGGCCAAAGCCAAGGAGATTCGGTTTTGCGCGGCGTGCTGCGCCTGGGTGCCCACCGCCTCCCTGGGCAGAATGGAAGCTCCCACACAACCATTCCCGGGAGGGGCGGACATGGCATTTCTTGAAGCTCTGAGCGCGGCCAGATCGACATTCGAAATAGCAGCCGTGGCTGTAAAAGCCAGAGACGAAATAAAGCTCCAGTCGGCTATGGCCGAACTACGCGAAAAAATCTGGGCGATGTCAGACATGGGGCTCACCCAAGTGCAGGCGCTTCATCGCCTCGAACTCGAAGCTCAGGAACTTCGAGTGAAGCTGGCTAAAGCGCAAGATGAACATGCACAGCTTGAAGCCAAGCTCGAAGAGAAAGACCAATATCAAATCACCGAGGTATGTCCCGGCGGCTGGGCGTACGCGCTGATAAGCGACATGGACAAGCCCGTGCATGGCCGTGCCTACTTTTGTCCCGCGTGCTACAGCCAAGGCAAGAAAGTGCCAATGCGTCATTACCAGGCGCAAGGGCAGCTTGCGGAAAGCTGGACGTGCATGGCTGACAGCACTCACCGACTGAACAAGCCAGACCCCAACAGGAGCAGCTATGTACTTGGACACGATCCGCGCGACTGGATGGCATAAGCGTTCAGTCATTGCCCGCCTCCTTGGTTGAGGTGGACGCCTGGGACAACTCTGGCCAGATATCCTGCCAGTCTTCCGGGCGCAAGTCGCGCCGCGTCACCGCCCCCTTGGTGGTCGATTCAATCGCAACGGCCATCCGCTCAGGGATGGGTCGAACGCCTTTGGCCCACTGATTGATGGTTGGAGCCGTCACATTCAGACAGCGCGCTAGCGCAGCTTGGCTTCCGGCGATTTCTGCTGCGGCGGCGACTGCTAATCCAGGAGTGGCATATGTCATTCCTCAATAATAAGGCATAGCCTAATCATCAACAATAGGCATTGCCTAGAGAACCCTGCAATTGGAACATTAGGCGATGCTTACAGGCGAAAAATTAGGCGATGCCATCGAGGCAGCCATCAAACTCAAGGGCGTCACAAAGAAGGAAGTGGCAGCGCACTTTGGCGTTCAACCGCCTTCTATTCAGGACTGGGTAAAGCGCGGCACGATTGGCAAAGAGAAGCTGCCCAAGCTCTGGTCGTACTTCTCTGATGTGGTGCCTGCGACTCATTGGGGTCTTGATGCAATTCCAGCAGCAGATCACACGGATTCGACCTCACATAATCTGGACACCTCGATCGTTCCCGCCTACCACGCACCCGATGCCGTGCTGGTGCCCTTATTGAGTAACTGCGGAAGCATGGGCCCCGGCTCTGAGTTGTTGGAGTCAGATGTCATCGTGGGTGACCTGGCCTTGTCTCCTCATTGGATCAATCAGCAGATCAGACCCCAGAACCCGCAGGAGCTGCGCTTCATTCACGCCTACGGCGACAGCATGCACCCAACCTTTACAGACGGTGATGTCCTGCTCGTAGATACCGGCCCCAGCGCGCGGGATCCCAGTTCACGCGAAGGCGTTTACGTTCTACGGGCAAATGACCGGACGTTCATCAAGCGTGTCACCCCAACCTTTGACGGCAAGCTGCAGGTGACAAGCGACAACCCCAGCGCAAAGACTGTGCAAACACTCAATGGCGATCACCAGGTAGATGTAGTGGGCCGAGTGGTCTGGGCCTGGAATGGTAAGAGGCTGTGAGCGTCTGCCGAGTAGCTGGCTCAGTGGGGAGGACTCGAGGGTGTTTTTGTATGTAAACAACTATGGAGCAAGCCATTCGCGTCTTCATCGAGTCCCGCTGCTGCAGAATCTCCTGAACAACCCGATTCGTGAGCACTTCAACGAACTGGGACACATCCTAGGTAGCTGAGAAGAGCGACAAAAGAAGGGAACTTCCACAGTGTTTATGCATCTTAAGTGATATCACTGGCGCTATCATCCATGAAAAAAGATAAGATCTCCGGTCTACGGAGAGAACTGAAGCAGATGCGCCAGAACTACACCTCTTATCCAAGTAGAGTGCTGGAGTCATATGCTAAGGCTGTTGGCCGACAACTTGATTCCAGAGGAAAAGAGCCTAATTGGGTAAGAGAGATAGAGCCTGAGCTAAGCCCTCCACTCTCGATTCCGCATCACTCAGCGGGGTTGAAGGCGGGTACCGCACGGAGCATCATTGATCAACTTCTTTCCGATCTGGATGAATGGGAAATGCATCACGATCAACTTGAAAAAGATGAGGCTGATGATGAGTGACGTAACAACTACAGCTAAAAAACCATCAATGGATTCTGCAAAACTGGATGAACGCTATGTGCGCCGTCTGAGCCCCGACCCTTCAGGTGGATACACAGCAACAATTCATGAATTTCCTGGCTGCATTGCAGAAGGTGATTCCGCAGAAGAGGCATTGAGCAATCTCGAAAGTGCCGCTTTGAGCTGGATGCGTTCAGCTCATGCAAACGGCTATCCCGTAAGCCCACCGCTTGACTATGAAGGCGCAAGTGGAAAGATTGCATTGCGCGTCTCCAGACGGCTTCATCAGCTTGCGGCTGAAAGAGCAGATCTGGAGGGCATAAGTCTCAACCAGTTCATTGGCAACGCACTTGCAAGCTACCTAGGTCAACAAGACGGTATGCGGCGCCTAGCCTACGAACTGCATAAAGCAGTACAAAGCAACCTGTACTTCTTCTACCAAAATAATTTTTCAGCAGTGCATGGAAGATCAACGAACGATCTTCGAGTGATCCCCACCATGAAATTTCGAGAAGTTAGCTCGTCTGCTAGCAACTTAATGATCACTGCAGCTCCCGAACCCAAGATGTTCATGGAAATTTCACATGGCTAAAAATGCAAGCTCTTACTCGTTTGACCACAAAGAGATTGTCACGTTGATGCTCAAAGAGGCCGACATTCACGATGGAATTTGGACGCTCAGCGTGAACTTCAGGCTGGGCGCAGGTGCTTTCGGCCCAACACCTGCAGAAGTAGCTCCCACTGGGTTTGTGAGCATAGAGGGGATAGGTCTGCAGAAGATCGATCCAGTTCCTTCAGAGCTACCACCACTTGCTTTTGATGCCGCTGAATTAAACCCAGCCTAGGCAGACGATCGCGCTCAAGAAGCCCACCTCGCGTGGGCTTTTTCACACCCAATACTCGATGGTCATATAGACCACCCAGGCCATCAGTAGGATGATCAACTGCTGAACCCAGAACTGAGTCATGACCAAGGACATCGTCGCTCTCCTCGAAGTGCGTTGATAGACTCACAGTCTCACTGTGAGTACTCACGGGCAAACGGAGACAGCCTGCCCCGACCGGGCTTTTTTACGTCCGCCAGTCGTCCCGGATCTCATTGATCACCCAGGCCACAAGCACGGCCAGGATCCACAGGCCAACCATTTGTGTCATGAGGGTAGACATCGCCGCTCTCCTTGAAGTGCGTGATACCTAAATGCTCCTCCTTCAGGCTGCTGTCTGCAATCTGTGACAGCTCCACAAGTGAGGACTTTTTCATGGCACCATCTCCGCATGACAGCACCCGCACCCCGCCTTCAGTCCACCAACATCCGCACTCGTGTTGTGAGTGGGCAGCCGTTGATCGGCGTGAAGCACACCGCCAAAACCTCGTCGGGCCTGCCCGTTTCAACCGCCTGGATTGATATGTCTCGTGAGGACGTGGAGGGACTGATTAAGTCACTGCAAGAAGCCCTTGACGAGTTAGGCAAGCAGTAGCCCCACTTCTCCCGCACACCAGCCCGCCCTGAGCGGGCTTTTTTTCGTCTGGATGCTGCGTTGGCACGCTGGGCCAAGAAAAAATAAGGCGATGCCTATTGCATTTAAATTAGGCTATGCCTTATTATTCATCCATCGCAGCAATGCAAGGGGTGCCAAGTGATCGAGCCGCGCGCCACGGGTCTTTAAAAAGCCAGAGATTCAATGCACGTCGCGAGACACGCTGCGCCCCGATGACTTACCGGAACGCGCCGCGACTCTGCCGCCCCGAAGCGGTGGATGGTGCAAACGGCGCAGATAGTGATCTGCATAAAGCTGCCAGAGCGAAGCTGGAGCCCGCATGCGGGGAGATGCCAGCACCTCAGCTTTGAGGGCGCTACAACGCTACAAGCTGTGTTTCGTGTTAGATCTCGGTTTTACCGACTGCCCTTGCCTAGGCTAGGAAGGCCGCCCTGCAGTGCGAGTCCAGGCGATTTTCCGACGCGCCCTTTCAGCCGATCCCATGCGCCATTGCGCGGATCCGTTGGGGCCTGTTTCTTTTTCTGCTTCTGCGTCATTCGGCGCGCATCTTGTGCCCGTTGGGCCGCACTGCGGAAAGCGTAGAAAACAAAGTCCAAATCTCTATTGCTCCTGATGAGCAGAGCAATTTTCTGAGATGCGTCAGCATCCCCCTTTTTTGCCTTTGTATAGAGGTCATATAGGTACGTAATTGAATACCCGCTGCGGCCGATGATGGCTGATGCTTTAGCTCCAATACTCATGTTGTAACTATTGGCTACAAACCGCAGGCTGAGTATTGGGGTTTGCAAGCAAGCAGCGCCAGTCCCTGAGCGACATCAGGGGCAAAAGCCAAGCCCTTTCACCCGAGAGCGCTTGGCTTTTTTACGCCGATAACAGGGCGGCCCTTCCCTGTAGATAGAAAGACTCTCTCCATGAACGCAGCTCAAGCAATCATCAACAAGCTCTCCGAATATGACTTCGTGATCGCTATCGACACTTCCGGCTCCATGGGCGAGCCCGTCAAGCGCGGCTCCAGCGTCACACGTTGGCAAGCCGTACAGGAATCGGCAATGGCCATGATCCGCGATGCCCAGCAAATCGATCAAGACGGCCTGGGCCTGGTTCTGTTCGGCAGCAAGGTTGAATCCTTCGACGGCGTGACCGCTGATAAGGCTCGTGAAGTGTTCTCCTCTCACGGTCCGCGCGGCACCACCCCTCTGGCTGAAGCCCTGGATGCGGCGTTTGCGCTGGCTGGTAAGTCCGACAAGAAGGACATGATCATTGTCTTCACCGACGGCGTGCCCGACGACAAGGCTGCAGCGGCCCAACGCATCCTCCAGCAGGCAAACAGCCAAGCCAATGACGACGACTGCACCGTGCTGTTCATCCAGGTGGGCGACGATGCGGCCGCGACGGCCTATCTGAAGTCGCTGGACGACGACCTGAAGGGCGCCAAGTTCGACATCGTGGATGTCAAGACCGTGGCCGAAGCTGATGCGTTCGCCTCCACGGCCGAGCTGGTGGCCGCCGCCATCGAAGACTGATGGTCGACCTGATCCTGCTGATCTTTGTGCTGGCGGTGTTCGCCGCCGGCTTCTGGTGCGGGAAGAAGTACCGCACTGTCGCTGCCATGAAGTCGGCCATTCTGGCCTGGTTCAAGTAAGCAGCTACACGCCCACTCGGAGCGGATCCGGGGTTCAAACGAAAGCCTTGCTAGCAGCGCTTTCGTTTGATTAAAGTGACCCTATGACACGCATAAACACGACCGAAATCTGGGAGCGACACGGCTACAGAGTCGAGCGCATTGAGCAGGTCATGGGCGCACCACAGCGCAATATCTATGGCCCTGACGGTGTGCTGCTGATCGAGGACGCTGAGTACACCCAGGAGACTGAAGCACTGCGCGACCTTGGCTTCATCGAGTGAGCGCGACCACAGCTGCGACAACTTGGCTAGCGTCTATTTTTCGAGGGCACCGTTTAAGGTCATTTAAAAGAGTACTGTGGGACAAGGCAGTCAATCTTGACCAGCCGCCTTAGACCGGAGGTCTATTTGTCAGGTAACCCCATCCCCATCTCCACCCCATCCTTTTTGGACACCTTGAAGCTGATGTTTTTTATTACCGACGGGCTCCCAGCTCCGCAGCAACAAGGCAAACCTCGCGTCCCGAAAGAAAAGAATGAGGAAGAGCAGCAGCAGCAACGCAAGCAGTAGCGAAAAAAAGAGCTACTTTTCTAACTCAGGCTTGTCCCAGATGCCTTGAGCAACCGCCTCAACGCGAGCACACCAGCCACCTCCGGGTGGCTTTTGCTTGCGCCGTTTAAGGTCTTTTAAAAGCGTAATGTGGGTGCATGCAAGTCCTCTTGATTTGCAGCTTTAGACCGGAGGTCTATATGTTCCCACTCCTTGTGTACCAAAGATATGTCGCGTTTTGGCATGACATGTGGTCGATCATCCTTGAGCCCATCTCTGAGCTCCCACCAAGCCCTTCAAGCTTCGATCAAGAGCCTTCAGCAAAGCCAGAAACGCCACCATCCACGCTCGGCTCAGATGCAGCCAACGACAAGCCCTGACTGCCACGCTCACGCCCCAGACTAAGCAGAAAGCCATGATCCTCAGCCACCTTTTCAGGTGGCTTTTCTTTGAGGAAACTGCTGCGGTTTAAGGCCTATTCGAGCATTGCTGACATGGACTTTGAGACCGCCGTTTAAGGTCATTAAAAAGAGTACCGTGGACTCATGTGGCCTATCTTGGACCGCTGCCATAGACCGGAGGTCTATATGTCTTTCATCGACAAAACTATCTTCAGCATCCGCTCCCGATGTCCCGACGTAAAACAGGAAGTCGATTCCCGGAACGTGGCGGATGACGACCGAATCTTTCACACGCCATTTCAAACGGATGCACAGCTGCAGGAGGAGTCACCTGAGCAGATGCTGCGCAAAAAAACGAACCGCCTTTTGCTGCAAGCGGTCCTCAACAAAATCTCTGCCGCTTGAGCAAGCATCTGACCGGAGGTCTATATGTTTTCACTACTTGGCTACAAACGTCAGTCCGAGTTCTGGCGTGATATGTGGGTGATGCTCCTCGAGCCGATTTCAAAGATTCAACCCATCGAACCCAGTCTCGATTCACCACTCGCACCGACGCCAAAAGCCCCACAGCCCAGCTCCGAAACACCTGCTGTCAACGACAAGGCGTGACAGCACCATACGGAGACGCAGCGAGCCCGTAGCTCGCGCGTGTCAGTCTGGAGGTCTATATGTCAGTAAGCCGCATCCCATCTTCATTCCTGAGGGTTTGGAGAACAGTCAAACGAGTCTTCGCCAGAGGTGAGCCACTCCCCAGTTCACCCAACATCGAACAGTGCGGACCTCCTGAAAAAGACAAGAGGAGGCAAGAGGAGAGGCAATCGCGCATGCGCCATAGCTATCGGTACTGGTAGCAAGAGTGCTCGACAGCCCCCACGATTAAGGGCTTCATTTTCAACAGCCACCTTCTAAGGTGGCTTTTTTGTGCCCGGAGATCTTGAGATGTGAGCATTCAGCCAACATGTGGCATACATGCGCCCTCTCCCGCAGGGCTATAGCGGGGCCATCAAGAAAGAGCGCGGCACTGAAAAACTGCAACCGGGCGTGGAGTTTGGCAATCCGAGATGACGCCACCGACAGACCGAAAGCCGGTTGATCCGCTCTTTTTCTTGATGGTGCTGGGGGTCGGCTCCCCGGCTCTTACAAACCAGGCCTGAAAAGGTCTGGCTGGAAAACTGCAAGAGGGTAATCGCACCGGCCACAGGTGCCCATCATGACCACCCCGGGAAAGTAGCGGGGGCTATCTGGCGTGACTGCTCGAGCAGGTACGGCAGCTCAGGAATGGGCCTGGGCTGGCGGCAGTCACGAACTCGGCGCTTTGCGTCGTGGCGACAGTGGTCACGCCAGATGGTTCTACCCTATTTGGTGTAAGTCGAGCTCGCCTTGTTTACCCCAAAAGCGTCAAGCAGAATTCGACGCAATCCACCTGTTACGCCGAGCCTAGGCCCCCCCTCAATCTTTCCCTAGGCATGACTCGAAAGGTCATCGGCCCTCTATTCAAAGCCCGCAGCGCCAGCTCGCGGGCTTTTTCTTTGCCCCAACCACCCTCCACAGGAGTCCTCGTGGAAATCGAGATCGATTTGGACTTGCCCGGCTCATCGTCCAGGCCGTCTGCGCCGAGCGCATCTAGCCAATCGTTGGGTCAATCTGAGCTACTGCACTTTTTGTGTTTCAGTTTGATACATATCAACCGATAACCTCCTATGAACTGAACAGACTCAAGGAGATTTCATTGAAGCGATGCATCATCAAAGTAGCAGGAGCCTGCTACACCGCCCTATTCCCAAGCACATGCGCCGCACTTGAAGATGCCTTGCAACGCTTCCCAAGCGCCACCGCGATATCCGTGAAAGCCGCTTGAGTTCGGTTTGATCTAGCTATTCATCCAACAGCCAACGCCAACTAGCAATCGTGTCTGCGACCGTTGCGCAGTCCCGGCTTAGCCAAATCAATACTGGAATAGCTATGCGTCCATCAACGCTGTCTATCAGCATATCGATCGCCATTTCAGGCTTCATCCTTGTTTCCTGCACGAATGAGGAGAGCCACAAACTTGAGGCCAGGCGAGCTGCCAGGCGGCTGCTTGCCTTTCCTGAGCATGCCGAGTTCAAAGACGTGAAGTTGAGCAAGAACGGCGATGCTGTCTGCGGATTTGTGGGCTTTCGTCAAGGTGAGTTAGCCTCCTATCCAGGCAAGAAACCATTTGTCTATGAACTCAACACGCACACCGCAAGCCTTGTGGAAATGCTTCAGGACAAGGACTTCAAGAACTTTATAGAGGACAGGCTCGAAAGCGAAGATGAAGTTGCCAAAGTAAAAAACTTGATCAAGACCTGCCGCGGGCAATCTCTATGGCAGACGAGCTGCTCTCCTGCACTTGATATCAAGAAGCACGCTCTCTGCACCTACGTTGAGCCTCCCACATTGCTTTAGCGATGCCAAAAAGCCAGCCTTAACACCTGCTCGGGGTTACCGGGCTTCGGAGCGAGAAGGGTGCAGTTCCTCTCCTCTAGCCTCCCATCAAGGCTATAGCGAGGCCATCACGGTATCGCGGTCCGCGCGCCAACATGCCTCGCAAAGAATTGCGCAGCAGCGGTCGGCTGACTGGGAAATTATTCGAGTAGCATCCACATTGGGCCCAGCTATTCGGACGTAGGTGGAGCCTCTTTCGCCACCCACAAGGTGGCTTTTTTTTGTCCTGAGTTCGGGACCATCCGGCGTGACTGCTCAAGCAGGTACGGCAACTCAGGAATTCGCCTGGGCTGGCGACAATTGGGAGCGCGGCGTGGCTTCAGCGTCTTGAGCGAAAGTGGTCACGCCAGATGAGGGAGAGCCTGTTTATGAGCCCCCGCACATCTTGATTCCGTCACTCTCTTTGGGCAAAATTTGCAGCACGTACCTGTTTTGCCGGGCCTGGGGTCACAGACTCCTTTCACTTCCTCAACTTGCCCAGGCATGACCAAATAGGTCACCGGCTTTTTATTCGCGCCCGCAGCAACTGCTTGCGGGCTTTTTCTTTTTCAAGGCAGCTCATCGCGCAAAACAAGCGCCTAACGTCACTGCAGCAGTCTCACGAGCGAACCGAGAGCTACTCTGTTTGGTGTAAGACGAGCTCCTATTGATCACCCTAAAAGCATCATGCAGAATTCGACGCCATCTACCTGTTATGCCGGGCCTGGGATATCTCCTCCCTCCCTTACTGACCTATCTCCCCAGGCAGGACTCAAAAGGGTCACCGGCTCTTTATTCAAGCCCGCAACAACCGCTAGCGGGCTTTTCTTTGTCCGCCAAAGATTTCTCTAGCCGTCGCAAGCCGAAGAAGAGTAGTGCACGCAGCATTTAGCTTGGCAACCTCATCAAAGAAAGACGACAGCCGCGAAGGGAGGGTGCACCGTTCGAGATTCCGCAGATATCACAAGTTGAATCAAAGGTATCCAATCGCTCAATCTGTAAGCGCCTACATACCTACTTACATCTGCCAGTTACAACAAGACGGACTCACAAAGAAACGTCAGCTCGCAGGTTCTGCGGCCAGTCTCTGAGATGTAGGGAGTGTCCTCATGAAGAAAGTTAATCCTGCTGCCAAGCACGCAAACCGAGCCTATGTACGCATGCATACATATGTGACGAAACATTTTGACTGGGATCTCTTCACCAAGGACTACCGCGTAGTCCTGAACACCGATGAGGACGGAGGCGTCACGCTTTACATCGTCAAAGTCTTCGACAAGAACGGCCAGTTGGCTGCATTAGGGCCAAAGATTCCTAACCAGATTACGTTCTCGTACCGCCAGGCGCCCATCATGTCGGTATGGACTGAGTTTTTCAACGACGGCAAATTCACCTGGCGCAATATCTCGTGCCGCTAGATGCGACAGCAGTCACGCCAGGTGGCAAGTCAGATTCATTTCTTTCCACCACCGACAAGGTAGACATTGCCCTCAGTCACTTTGTTGAGAAGCTCGCGATACGCATTCACCAAGTGATCGCGGCCAAGCCTGAATTCGGGATCCGTTCTATCAGGTCCGTCCTGATGCTTGGCATCCAGCTGCGCAGCACGCAGCTCTCTCGCCGCTTGATGCGCGGTCTCGCGCGGTAGCGCCTTGACGACTGCCGTCAAGATCATCGACAGCGCAGCGAATGCGCCAGATTCCTCCTGGGTCATGAAGCACCTCCAGTCTGATGACCCATTTTAGTTTCCAGCCGAGCCTGGGGTTTATCTCCCCCCTCCCTCTCTGAACCATTCCTCAGGCAGACCCGAAAGGTCACCGGCTCTTTATCTAAGCCCGCAGCAATCGCTAGCGGGCTTTTTCTTTGCCCAAACCACCCTCCACAGGAGTCCCCATGGAAATCAAGATCGATTTGGACCTGCCCAGCATCATCGCCCAGGCCGTCAGCGCCGAGCGCATCCAGCCCCTGGTAAACAAAGCCATTGCCGAAGCTGTCGGTGCCGCCATCCGGGACGCTACCGACTATTCCAGCCCGTTCCGCAAGGCGCTTGAAACCCAGCTCAAGGACGCCATGCCCCACGGGCTGGCAATTGATGATGTGGCGAAGTTCCAGCTCATGGCCAATAGCGCAGTCACGGAGGCCGTCATGGGCGCGAACGCTGAAACCATCAAGACAGCTATCGCTCAAGGCCTGAAAAGCTCCATCCCGGACGTGCCAGAGCGCATCAAGCTGTCCGAGTTGGTTGGGAAGGCGCGCGAAGCCTTTCACAAGGAGCGGCATGAAGCCTTCTATGCTCACTACGAACCAAGCGAGTATGGCGGCGGCTGGCTTTCGCTTGATAGCGATGAAAGCACTAGCAGCAAATACAGCGCCGACATGCGACTGTCCATCAACAAAAACGGCGAGGTCTATTCGCTGAAACTAGACGGCCGCGACATCACGCCCAAGAGCATTCCCGATGCTGCGGGCAGGTTTGACGGCCTTCTGCTTGCGCTCTACGTTGGCCGCAGCTCTATCGAGCTTGACATGGACGCGGACGAAGTTGAAAGCGCCGCCGGCGAGCAATGGGATTGAGGGCCGCGCGATGAATCCATACAGCAACCATCAGCCCGTCGATGAAGACCTGGTTCAGCGCCTGCGCGAGAAGGGAGGCCTGTGAAATGGCCACGCATCTACACCATCGCCCTCGTGCTGCTGATAGCCGCCCTGCTCCTGATCGCCCCGACCCTGGAACAAAGCTGCTGCTCGCGGCGCAATGGGCACTCACCGGCTTCGGCCTCTTCTGCCTGGTCGGCGCGGCCGTAGTCATCGCACTCACGCCGGAAGCCTGGCCCCTCTGAGCAGCAGGCACTTAATTGAACAGGAGATCCTCATGCTGAAGACGATTGTTGACTCCCTGCTGGTCATCGTTGGCGCCCTGCTTCTCGCAGCCTGGCTGTCTGCGCCTGATGCCCAAGCCGATGAACCCAAAACCTTCACCCAAAGCCTGCGCGATGAGTTCGCCTGCCCGGGCATGCATGCCGAGTGGCTGGACGAGAAGACCGTGCAATGCCTGAAAGAGCAACCTTAGATTGGGCATGACATGACCTTTTTGCAGGAAGTCTTTTCGCTCTTCTTGCGCATAAGGATAGAGAATAGGCATTGAAAAATTCATTGCAATAGTCTGTCTTCAGACAGAGCTTTTGCCTTCGCTACGCAGACGTCCATTGGAGGTCATCAACATGCGAGCTCTAAGGCGCCAAAGGGTGCAATAGCGGCCGTTGCGTTCGCATCCATCAACATAGACTGAAGCGTATGGCAAAGCCACCAATCCAGCTTGAGTACCTACCCAAGAGGCGAAGCAGCAGGAACCACCTCCTCTGGAGGGCAGGATTCTTCTTGAGCGCCTCGGCGGTTCTGCTGACTTGCCTGGTCATGGGAGGCTGTAAGCCCGAATCGGGAAAGAAGTTTGAGGAAACAACTGCTGCATTCAAAAATTCAGCGCTTAGCGCCTGGCATTGCCCAGGAATGACAGCCATTTGGGTCAGCGAAAATATTGTGAAGTGCGTCAAAGAAGAGCGTTGAGCTCGACAATTTAAAAATGCAAAAAGCCCACACCTTTACAGATGTGGGCTTTTTTACGCCAAGTAAAAATTACTTGCGTGTGTTGGCTAGAGATACAGAGATAACTCGACCACCCAATGACTGATCATTCAGGGAGTCGATCGCTATTTTTGCTTGGGCAGCAGTGCCCATTTCAACAAAGCCGAAGCCGCGCGATTGACCTGTATTTCGATCCATTATGACTTCAGAGGAAATAACATCCCCACAGCTTGAAAAATGTGATTTTAGTGTTTCGCGATCGATGCCATAGCCAAGATTGGAGACGTAGAGATTGCTTTGCATACAGTACCTTCTAAATGAATTTCGCTACTTATTTTTCAGAGCGAAAGATGATTCCCAAGAGAACCACGAGAGTGCTTTGGTGAAGATTAGTCAGTAGCCAAAGCTTCTACTGAGGGTTGAAAAATGATGCAGCTCAATTCAGCTGGTGGCCAAGCACCATGCTCCGGCCTTCAGCCAAAGCATATTTAGAGGCAAGCGACTCATCAGAAAAATGCGGGATAAACCGAAAGATTCGGTCATAAGTACCACGACGAATAGAGACAGCAGCAGTGAATTGACCACTTGCGTCAGTCTGGGTGAGAGGTGTGACCACGTAGCGGCCAATCTGCTCTGTAGTGTTTTTGTGCAGCATGAAAGCGAACGATCGCACGCACGATTGCGCAGACCGTCAAATGAGATAGGGAAGGCCCGTGCTAAGTGCAGGGGGCAACGCAGATCCGCGAGGATGTTCAGGATCTGGGAAGTTCGCCTAGAGGGGTGTGACCACCGCGTGCTTTGCTAGAAGAGCGGCTACCTGCGGCCAAGGGGCGGCATTGGTGTCAGACAGGCACTGTTGGGGCGAACGGCCTTAACAGCGAGTGAGGCCAGTATAGGTGAACCGAAAGACCTTTGGTTGGAAATCTTCCGCTCTCCCGGCCTGACGTCCCTCACATCAAAGCCTTCAAAAAATAAATTGATAGACCACTAAGGATTAACCATGTACTGTGGGCCTAGCGTTCGGATATTTACAGAGAGCCTCACCAATGACCAAAACTAAAAAATCAACCGTTCACCATGTCGTGGAGGCCAAGCGATGGGAGCTCAGTCGCGAAAAAGAGCGCATCACCTACCCTCCGGAACATGCCGGCCCGGTGCAAATGGAATGGCGCAAGCGAGAAAACTACTCCGCCACCGACCTCGACTACCGAGGCCGCAGCAAGATTTAGAGAGCCTCCACAGAATTGCCTTTGCCCGCCATTGAGCGGGCTTTTTTATGAGTATCACCAGCATGACAAATACCACCACCGACAAGCGCTGCGGAAGCTGCGGCGCGCCTCTTCCTGAAGACTTCAAAGAAGAGCAAGGTCAACCACTTCCTTGCGGCCACTAACGGCCTCCACTCTCTCCACTTCAGAGCCCGCCAATCAGCGGGCTTTTTCTATTTCTGGAGTTCAGATGTTCAAGAGCATGATCATTTACCGCATTGCCAAGAGCTGGCAAGGCGATCTGCAGGCGCTGGAGGATGCCCTGCAAAAGACAGTCTTTGAGGAGTGCGGCGCCACACAGGAGCGTTCCGTGGGCTGGGTTCCGCCGCGTGGCGAGGCTCATGGCCCGCTGGTCGAATCCGTGGCCGGCCAATGGGTGATGCGCTTCATGACCGAGGCCAAGGTGCTGCCGGCCAGCGTACTCAATCGCAAGGTCAACGAGAAGGCCGAGCACATCGAAAAGACCGAAGGCCGCAAGCCCGGCAAGAAGGAAAAGCGCGACCTCAAGGACGAGGCCAAGCTGGACCTGCTACCCATGGCCTTCACCAAGCAAGGCAGCATGTGGGTCTGGATTGACCCCCAGGCGCGCACGCTGGTGCTCGATACCAGTGCGCAAGGTCGTGCCGACGAGGTGGTAACGCTGCTGGTCGAAGGCCTGCCCGGCTTTGCCCTGGCCCTGCTGGACACCCAGACCAGCCCGCAGGCCGCCATGGCGCATTGGCTGATGACACAGGAGCCGCCCGCCGGCTTCAGCGCTGACCGCGAGACAGAACTGAAAGCATGCGACGAGTCCAAGGCCATCGTGCGCTACGCCCGCCACCCGCTGGATATTGATGAGGTCCGCAAGCACATCGAGCAAGGCAAGCTGCCCACCAAGCTGGCGATGACCTGGGACGACCGTGTGAGCTTTGTCCTGACAGAAGGCCTGCAGATCAAGAACATCGCGCTGCTGGATGCAGTCATGGACGGCAACAGCAAGGACGACAGCGGCTTCGACACCGATGTGGCCATTGCCACCGGCGAGCTGTCGCGCCTGATTCCGGATCTGATCGAAGCACTGGGCGGCGAAGGCCGCACCCGCCTGGGCGACCTGCCCGCATCGCTTCAGAACGCGCCTGCTGCGGAAACTCTGCCAGCAAGCACTGCCAGGACCGCGCCCGCCCCGCACTGCGAAGCTGCTGGCGACGGTCCGGACCCGCTCTATGCCGAGGCCGTTGAACTGGTGCGCAAGGACCGGAAGCCAAGCATCTCCTATGTGCAGCGCAAGCTGTTGATTGGCTACAACCGGGCCGCCGCCTTGCTGGAGCGCATGCAGGCCGAGGGACTGGTGTCGCGCATGGATGGCAGCGGCAAGCGCACGCTTTTGACGCCGCCCGCCTAGGAGTCCAGCGCCAGCAAATGACTAGGCTCTATCAACTCACTTACTGCTCAGCAGTGCAAAGAGTAGGCAGTGAAGGCTTAATGGCCAGATCCAGGAAATCAAGAAGGTAGTCGCTTGAGCGTACGGATGATCCTGCCTATTGCTAGCTCTAAATGCCATAGTTGCAAACGTATCAATGCTCACAATTCCTATGTAAGTGTTTGCGTTAAAACGGTTTTTTCCATGAAATGGGCGTACCGTAGGGACAAGGCAATTGGTCAAATAACCTGCCTGTATAGATCCGAAACCTACAGCTCTCAAATCGATTGAGCGGCTTGAACTCTCCAGAGTTCAAGCATGCCCGAAATCGAGCTAAATCAAAGATGGGCAAGACGTGGCGCAGTCAATTGACCATCTAAGTGAGCTTCTGCCTCTTGTGCTTGCTCAAGCCTAGTCCCCTTTCGGAACTGCTTTCTTTTCCACTGAAGCAAAGCGAATCCTTGAGGATTGCTCAACTGACAAGACCGGAGACTTAATGCAACGTGAAGATCTAGCAATCACTATTGCTCCAGCGCCACAGGCGCTGCAACCAGAAATCATCAGTCACTCGATTTCTCACGATGACCATGCACGGTCGCCGAATGTGCCTATGAAAAATAGCGATGTGGACATCGACAATCCGGGCGCAAGGTCAGCGCAACCCTCCAATGATATGCAGCTGGAGGCTGAGCATGGTTGGGATGTATATCCAGATCGGATGGCGTAAGGAGTTTTTATGCATGAACTTTCTCAACGCAAAGTTCACGGCTTCTGGGAAAACCTGAAGTGCATGTGTTTCCCGTGGTCAAAAGCAGAAGCGCCGGAAACGAGCGCATCCCCAAAAACAGAAGGCAATAAGCTAGCCGGCTTTCAACCAGGAAACACTATTGCAGGAATCATGCTGACGCTTGCTATCTTTGGCATGATTGCTGCAGGCTACTTTGCTTACAGGTATGGGGCTTTCTGAAAAGCCTTCATTCTATTTCCAGGGGAATTTGCCATAAATAAGATAGCAAATATCTCCAATCTAGAGGGCCCGCCATCGAGCGGGCTTCTTTATTAGAGCAGGGCTGAGAAGCCTAAATTAGCGACAAGAGCAAGCGCTCAATGCCCATTCTTATTCTTTCAAGCCTGTCCCTGAAGCTCTTTCCCTCTTCCACAAGCCGCGCCAGATCGGACTGCTGCCTGGCCTCTTTAAGAGCCGCAAGATGCAGATCCAGCTTCTCCCGCTGCTTAGTCGCCTGCTCTTGCAATCGCTCTATCTCCGCCTGATCAGACGCCTTTGCGCTCGCTTTCTGTGCACGCTTCATAAGCAGGTCGATATGGTCCAGGCTAGCTTCGGATTCGCGGATGTGTCTGTCAGCCATCTGCTCTATCGTTTCCATCACGACCTCCTTGCAGTGAACCCACTGCCTTGCGAATCCAGCTGGCCTGCCTAAGAGAGCTGACTCCTTAAGAAGGAGCAGGTCAAAACTACCAGCAAGCCTTTCCCGTAAGGTACTGCAACGGACCTACTGATGCCAAGAGATCCGTTGCCATCCTTCAAGCAGCTGCCCGGCAATGCAAAGAGCTGGCTGGAGGTTCAGCTTCAGAAAATCAAGAAGCTTGTCTCTTGAGTTGCTCTTGCGGGAAGAGAGGCGGCAAAAGAAAAAGCTCACGCTTTTGGCGTGAGCCCTTCTTACAGATCGAAGAAGATTATTTGCGTGGACGGGCCAAGGCCACTCCCAGTGCGCGACCGCCAAGCGGCTGGTCATTCAGTGTTTCGATCGCTTTCTGGGCCTGCTCTTGAGTGCCCATTTCAACGAAGCCGAAACCGCGCGAACGGCCAGTGTCACGATCAATGATGACGTCTGCAGCGACCACATCACCGCAGCTGCCGAAATGTGTGCGCAGGGCTTCGCTGTCGATGGAATAGCCGAGATTGGTAACGTAGAGATTGGATTGCATTGTGTTCTTTCAAAGATTGCTCACGCATGTCAGCGATGAGCGGTTACAAGATTGATAAGGGTCAGCGGCGGCGCTTGAAGGCAGGTTTGGCCCCAGTAGCAGCACCAGTACGAGGAGGAAGATGGCGAAAGGTCACGCGCCCTTTGTTCAGGTCGTAGGGCGACATTTCAACGGTCACTTTGTCGCCTGCCAGAACGCGAATACGGTGCTTGCGCATCTTTCCGCCGCTGTAAGCAATGAGCTGATGGCCGTTTTCCAGAGTCACGCGAAATCGCGCATCTGGCAGTACCTCGTCAACTCGGCCCGACATCTCGATTAGTTCTTCTTTAGCCAAAGTGTCTCCTGTGAGTGAAGGATTCAGCCGCTCAGTTCAGCCTTTGGTTCAACACCATGTTTCGCCCTTCAGTCAGGGCATAGTTAGAGGCAAGCGACTCGTTAGAAAACTGGGGAACAAATCGAATGACGCGGTCATATGCACCGCGGCGAATGGAAACGGAAGCCAGAAATTGGCCGCTGGAGCTCGGCTGAGTCAGAGGCGTGACCGCATAGCGGCCAATCTGCTCTGTAATGTTTTTGTGCAGCATGAAACGGACGGCTGCACGCACGATTGCGCAGACCGTCAAATGAGATAGGGAAGGCCCGCTCTGAATGCAGGGGGGCAACGCAGATCCATAAGGATGTTCAGGATCTGGGGGAGTTCGCCTAGAGGGGAGTGACCACCGCGTGCTTTGCAAGAAAGAGCGGCTACCTGCGGCCAAGGGGCGGCATTGGTGTCAGACAGGCGCTGTTGGGGCGAACGGCCTGAACAGCGAGTGAAACCAGTATAGGTGAATTGAAAGACCTTGGAATCACAACATTCAGCCTCACTGAAGGACGCGGTCCTTGGAGGCGGTCGAACGATACCCCTCGAAAAAGAAATCAATAGACCTGTCTGCAGTAAGCCTGTACCGTGAGGCAACTGTTTGGAAATTTAGCGAGAGCCTTGCAATGAGCACAACTAAAAAGTCGGCCGTCCACCATGTTGTGGAGGCCAAGCGATGGGAGCTCAGCCGGGAGAAAGAGCGCATCACCTATCCTCCCGAACATGCCGGCCCTGTACAGATGGACTGGCGCAAGCGCGAGAACTACTCAGCGACCGACCTCGACTATCGCGGCCGAAACAAGACCTAGAGGTCCCTCCACCCAATTGCCATTGCCCGCCTCGTGCGGGCTTTTTTATGAGGAGCAACGAGATGAGCAATACCAATCCAGACAAACGCTGCGGAAGCTGCGGCGCGCCGCTGCCTCAAGACTTCAAAGAGGAGCAAGGTCAGCCACTTCCTTGCGGCCACTGACAACCTCAACCTTCACAACTTTCCGGCCCGCCACTGAGCGGGCTTTTTGCTTTCTGGAGCCCTATGCGAGCAATTGACCTATTCGCCGGCGCAGGCGGATTCAGCACCGGCGCGGCCATGGCCGGCCTGGAAGTAGTCTGGGCGGCCAACCACTGGCCGCTTGCAGTGAGGTACCACGCGGTAAACCATCCAGCCGCAGATCATCTCTGCCAGGATCTGCACCAGGCCGACTGGAGCGAAGTCCCCGCCACAGAAATAATGCTGGCTGCACCCTGCTGCCAGGGCCACAGCAAGGCACGCGGAAAGGCAAGGGGCAATCCCCAGCACGATGCAAGCCGCAGCACCGCCTGGGCAGTTGTCAGCGCCGCCGAATACCTCCGGCCACAGGGCATCGTGGTTGAGAACGTGCCCGAGTTCCTGCAGTGGGAGCTGTTTCCAGCTTGGGAACTCGCAATGCAGAAGCTGGGCTACACGCTGTCCCCTCACATCGTGGATGCAGCAGACCACGGCGTACCACAGCACCGCGTGCGCATGTTCATCGTTGCCACCAAAAGCCGCGCACCACTGGTACTGGATCTGCAGAAGCGCGCCCACGTACCAGCCAGCGCCTTTCTCGACTTTGACTCAGGACACTGGAGCCAGATCGACAAGCCCCGCCGCTCTTGCGCGACCCTGGCACGCGTTGCTGCCGGCCGCGCCGCCCACGGCGACCGCTTTCTGGCGCCCTACTACGGCAGCGGCTCTGGCACCACTGGTCGAAGCCTGCACCGCCCAATCGGCACGGTGACGACAAAGGCGCGCTGGGCTCTGATTGACGGCAGCCGCATGCGCATGCTGACAGTGCCGGAAAGCTGCGCGGCGATGGGGTTCCCGAAAGACTACCAGTTGCCCCCGCAGACGCACCAAGCAATCCACATGCTCGGCAACGCCGTATGTCCGCCTGTTGCGCGCGATGTGATCCGCGCCCTCACTCAACAAATCTAAGCCCGCAGCCGCGGGCTTTTCTCATTCTGGGAGCCACCAATATGAACATGACGCCCTGCGTCCTCGATGCCTGCTGCGGCAGCCGAATGATGTGGTTCGACAAGACCGACTCGCGCGCGGTATTTGTTGACCAGCGCAGCGAAACCATCATCGTGACGGACAACTCGCGGGGAAATGCATCTGGCCAGCGTGTTCTGCGAATTGAGCCCGACTGTCTGATGGACTTCCGCGCGCTGACCTTCCCTGATAGCGCCTTCAAGCTGGTGGCGTTTGATCCACCTCACCTTATTCATGCCGGACCGAAATCATGGCTTGGAGCCAAGTACGGAAAGCTGGGGCCCGACTGGCGCGAAGACCTGCGCCAAGGCTTTGCCGAGTGCTTCCGCGTGCTGGAGCCAGGTGGAACCTTGGTGTTCAAGTGGAACGAAACGCAGGTGAAAGTGAAAGAAGTCCTAGCCCTGACATCTGAAAAGCCTTTGTTCGGCCAAGTCAGTGGCCGCTCGGGAATGACTCACTGGCTCGTATTCATGAAGGCGGCAGCCTAGGAAGGAGCGCAGCAAGCATGAGCCGACGAGCCCGCGACCGAGGCGACAAGCGCGACAGATGGCGCGAACCTATCAACCACCCCGAGCCCCGCTGATGCGGGGCTTTTTTATGGAATTAATGATCATGAGCACGTTCTTAACTCCAGATGAAATCAGGGAACTCACCGGCATCGCGCGCGGCAAGGCGGGGAAGACCCGCGAAATGCTTCAGGCAGCCGCCCTGCGCACCATGAAGATTCCGTTTTATCTCAACGCTGTGGGTCGGCCTATCGTTACCCGTCACTCTATTGAAGGCCAGGCCATTCCAGAGGTCAGCACCGCAACATGGGAGCCAGCGTTTAGCCATGGTTAAAGCAATGCCCAACTTCCGGGCCCGCAAACAGAAGTCCGGCACAACCTACTACTACTTCGACACCGGTACCAAGCCGCGCAAAGAGATCCCTCTGGGCAGCGATTACCGAGTCGCTGTGCAGAAATGGCTTGAACTCTCTGCAATGCCTGCCCGGCCCGTCGCCGAGAACTTCGCTGAGCTGGCCGACAAATACGAGGCCGAGGTCATTCCCCTCAAAGCCAAGTCCACGCAGGCCACCCAAATGGGTGATCTGAAGAAGCTTCGCACCTTCTTCTGCAACCCGACGCCGGCCCCGCTGAATGCAATCAAGCCCAAGCACATCTATCTGCTGCTGCAATGGGCAAAGGACACACCCACCACAGCCAACCGGCTCAAGCGCGTGTTCTCACACATGTTCAACATGGCCCGGGCCTGGGGTTGGACGGAGAACGAGAACCCTTGCACGGGCATTGAAGGCCACTCGCTTGGCAAGCGCGAGGTCTACATCTCCGATGAGGTCTATCGCCTAGTCTACGAGCATGGCAATGTGGCATTGAAGGACGCGATGGACCTGGCCTATCTGACTGGCCAGCGGCCCGGCGATACCCTGTCCCTTACCGAGCACGACATCATTGACGGCTACCTCGTAATCAAGCAGAGCAAGACCTCCGCGGCGCTTCGATTCATCATCGAAGGCGAGCTCAAGGCCCTGCTGAATCGTATCGAGGGGCGAAAGCGATCACACAAGACTTGGAGCGCAAATCTGCTGGTCAGCCAATACGGCAAAGCCATGTCCAAGCAAATGCTTCGCAAAGCGTTTGAGACTGCGCGATCTGACGCCGCCGACGAGGCTGACAAGTCAGGCAACGCCGCGCTGGCCGCGCAGATCCGCGCCTTCTGGTTCTACGATTTGCGCGCAAAGGCCGCTGACGATGTTGCCGACGAACGCGGAGAGCTGGCTGCGTCCAAGCAATTGGGGCACACGTCTGTGCAGACAACCAAGCGCCACTACCTGCGCCGAGGCACTAGGGTTCAAGCTACAAAATAGAGAAATTCTTGCTCCGCAAAGGCTTTAGCTGCAACACGTTTGCGCCATTTAAAAACTGTTTAAACATACAGCAAAGCGGAGCAAAAAACCTCGGGAAACCCGCTTGTGCGCTTGATTGTTGGGTGAGCTTAGAAGGCTGTTGCCCTATCCAACTGAGCTACGGGCAGTCTGATTGAAGCAACCCAGCATGTGCTGGGTTGTTGGGATATGGTGGACTGCCAGAATTGAACCCGCGTCCATCCCTTATTCTTAGCGGCCCTCAGGGAGACGGTGTGAACTCGGTGCGATTTTTCACCCCACTCACGACACGACAGGGCACCGACAGCGTCTCGTGCAGCACGCATACCCGTGGTTGTATTGCCGAAAGTCGAGCCTCAATGGCATGTGATTGCGGGCTATTTGCATCAAATTGCACATGAATTTCTGAATTCCGAGCCCAATTTCAGGCTACATTAACGGTCTTCGGAGCGTAGCGCAGCCTGGTAGCGCATCTGCTTTGGGAGCAGAGGGTCGCGAGTTCGAATCCCGCCGCTCCGACCAAATGGCAAGGGGTTAGATCGAAAGGTCTAACCCCTTTTGTCTATCCACACTTACGCCCCCATAGACTTTAAAGCGCGGCCATCTACTTGTAACTTGAATAGACTGAATCCATGCTCGCTCCCCGCTTCTGCCTTATCGTCGGCATCTCAGACAGCGGCACCCTGACCACCCGATACGGAGACCAGGGCAATACGAACGGATCAAGGCAAGACTGCAGGCATTGACGCCCCTGAGCACAAGCAGCCGTAAGGAGGGCTCGCCCGGCAAGTAGCTGACATTTCAGAGAGAGAGAGAGAGAGAGAGAGGCTGAGCTGCGCAGCACCAAGACAGACCGATCCAGGCGACAGGTCTGCTCTGTTTAGGTAACGCCTGCATTGGCACCCAAGAGACCACGCACACCCGATGCCCGTGAGCAGTCGCCACAATAACACAGGCTGTCCAGATTCCGCTTCCCGCAGGAAGCCAATGATCTGTTCTTCTGTAAATCTCTTTTTCACGTCCAATCTCCTATCTTCGGGATGGGGGACGCTACTCAAATCCGGGGGAGCGTCGAGTCCGCCGGCAGCTTGGGATCAGGCTTGTGCATGCGACTCATCAGGGATGGGTGAGTCAGCATTGATGAAACATGGTGCAGCTCTCCACGAGTGCACTCAATGCAAGGTCTGAGCGCGCCCTGACCGGCTGCGCCCGCGACTACATCACAGAAGACCCCCCCAGATAGCTGCTTGTGGTCACCATCAAGGACTGGCTTGTGTATTTCAAGCTAGGCACTGCAAAGCTGAAGTGTTCCGCTGCACCTTTTTGACAGCCTAGCGCAAGGCAGTGATCGACCCAGAGCAGTTACTTTGAAACATGCGCCAAAGATTAGCCATAGATCTCCTTTATATCCCTCTAAGTCAAGAGGCGCTTTGGTTCTTCATTCTCGTAAGCTAAGCAGTAACTGCCTGATGATCGAATGTGCTCTCACTCGCTTGTTCACAAGCCGATTCGATGATGCGGCCTTTGCCTGCGTTCTTTGCCAGGTACATAGCCTCATCAGCACGCTCTAACAACGAGTCGCAGGACTCTTTTTCGCCCTCATAGTAGGCAATGCCAATGCTGCACCCGACCATTGCGGTATGACCGTCCTCAACCGCAATGGGAACCTGCACCATGTCCAAACAGCGCTGCATGGTTTGCACGGCATTTTCGTGATTGCCTCGCCCAGTCAACACCACCACGAACTCGTCGCCACCCAGCCGGGCTACACAGTCATGGGTGCGCACTGCACTTGTTAATCGTTCGGCGACTGTCTTCAGCACGATGTCACCTGCATCGTGCCCGTAGGTGTCGTTGACACTCTTAAAGCCATCCAAGTCTATAAAACATACTGCAACTGTGCCTTGGTCTCGATCCGCAAGCGCAATGAATTGCTGCATTTGCTTGTTGATGAAGCGACGATTGGCGAGGCCCGTCAAGGCATCATGCGTTGCTTGGTACTCAATCTCTTGCTGGCGCTTTTTGTGAGCTTCTACATCTACGAAAATCCACACCGAATCAGTATCAGTGATCTGCGCTGCATTGGCATCAACCCAGAATGCGTGCCCGTTGCAATGCTGCAGTTGCACCTCGGTGCGAAAACGCCTGTTGTGGCCGAGAGCCTCACTGGACAGTCTCCCCATCCGTTCATATGTCTCGTTGTCAGGGTAGATGCAGCGTTTGGATTGCTGGAGTAACTCGGAAACGCGCTTGCCCAACATGCGTGCCATGGCCTTGTTGGCCCAGAGTATTTTCCGATCACGGACCTTAATCATGCCGATCAGGTCGTTCTCCACAAAGAAGTTTTGCTCTTTCAGCAGCTGTGCGTTCTGAAGTTTGGCAGCCAGTTCTCGCTGCTGATGCACAAACAAGCTGCCTGCACCAAACGCCATAAGCAACACACAAAATGCGGTCAAACTCCAAACGGCCACGACTTCGTTGCGCCAAGGCTGAAGGTAGCTTTCAGTACCAATACCTGTGTACACCGTCAACGAATAGGGTGTTGACAGACTTTGATAGGCAGTGATTCGCTCTATGCCATCCAGCGCAGTGGGCGTGACGTACCAGCCATGCTCTGGGTTGAGTCGTCGCGTTTCCTTGAGCGCCAACGATGTCAAAGTGCCGCCAACACCTGCCGTCGATGTGGGATCCGCAGCGGAGTAACGCGCCACCAAGCGGCCCTCAGCAGAGCGCAAAGTGGTTGCGCTATCTTCACCAGGAGTTAACTTCTCAAACAGTTTGCGGAAATGCTCGACCTCCAAAACCACAAAGACTGCGCCCTTGAACGTCCCATCGGGAGCCTCCAGCTTGCGACTCAGGACCACGCTCCATTCCTTGAAGGAATGACTGATCAATGGCTCCGAGATCACCATTTGAGCTGAGCGCTTTAGGGTACCGAAGTACTCCCGCTCATTGATCGAAAAGGGATGCTCGCCAGGCAGAAGGCCCAGGCGAACCATGCCAGCTTCATCGGCCACGCGCACAGCCTTGGAGAAAGGCAGCAACGCGCGCTGATTGACAACGGCATTCTCAAACTCCCGCGTGCTGGATCCAGTCTCTTGGAATTCGTGAGCAATCGTCGCCAGAGCGTTATCGATAAGCCTCATCTCGGTGTTTAACTCGTAGCTCAACACGCGAGCTTGGTTCACCGCTGCATCCACTCCCCGCTGAACGTGATAGTCATACGACTCGTTCAAATTATGCCAAGTGATTGCTATCAATATTGAAGCAATAAATAAAACCCCCGCAACGGTCTTTAGCAAAAGCTGTCTGGACTGGATAAGACTCTCAACTAAGCCATTTATCAGCTGGTCAATGAAGCTGACTTTCTTCTTGTATGGGGCGCGAATACTCAACATGAATTCCGTTGCGTCAGGAAAAGCTCACGCAGCGAGTAGAGCATAGGCCCCATTAACCTTCTAAATCGATGTAAGTAATTGCCAATTGCACGTCAATTAACTTGAAGCCTGGGCTTGTTGAACAACAACGACGGCTTTTGTTAGGCATCTGCTTTCGACAAGCCTATGTGACTGCTTCTGGCCGTTTCCAGTTGGACGCCATGGCACAGCCACCCGCTCTGAGACAATCGTGCCATGACCGATGAATCGCCAATCCACACCGTCCACAAGCGCGTTTGCCAAACCTTCCTGAGGCACTGGAAGGCCCACAACAATGCCTACCCCAAGCTCATCAAACTGCCACCGGATGAACTAAGGCAGTTCAATCACGTCAACTCCTTCGGCAAGCCCAATGAGTTGTGGGGAGTCCCAATTGAAATCGCCCCCAACACCACGGGCGTGATGATTGCGGTCGATGGGACGGAAATGCCTTTGGTTGAAGGCTACTAAGGGAGCGCGCGGCCTTGGCTCCTCCTCTGTCACGCTCCTTCACACAAAGGAACTGAGATAGGTGAGATCTATGCGTTTTAAGATCCAGCTCTTCCTGCTTGCAGCGTCGTCTCATGCTCGACTAAGCTGCGTAGTAGTAGCCAAGGCTACAGTCCTATCAAGCAGAGGAGCCTTGC
Source organism: Comamonas thiooxydans (assembly GCF_002157685.2). Classification (NCBI taxonomy): domain Bacteria; kingdom Pseudomonadati; phylum Pseudomonadota; class Betaproteobacteria; order Burkholderiales; family Comamonadaceae; genus Comamonas; species Comamonas thiooxydans. The sequence goes on along the minus strand of NZ_AP026738.1, from coordinate 1,732,116 downwards.
TCAGATCGAGGGGTTGAGACTTATGCAGCTGAGTTGGGCCGGCGTCGACCATTGGGTAGTCTCCTTAGGCTGTGGTCTGCTTATCGGTCTCGTGAGTGAGCGTCGCAGGAGTGAGCACGAGAGCATCGCTGGAACTCGTACCCATGCCATAGCAGCGTTGCTTGGTTGCGCGGCCTGGTGGCTAGGCGTGCTGCCCTTTGCTGCAGTACTCCTGTTGGTCGGGGCACTGACCGTTGCTGCCTACTGGCAATCAGCCCCCAATGACCCAGGCCTGACCAGTGAAGTGACTCTACTTTTTTCGTTAACTCTGGGCGCTCTATCGCACAAGAGCCCTACCTTGACTGCAGCTCTGGGCATTCTTTGCGCCTTACTGGTGCATTCAAAAGGACCAATACAGCGCTGGAGTCGTGAGTTACTCAGAGAGAATGAGTTGAGGGACGGCCTTCTGCTGGGCGCTGCGGCGCTGGTCGTGATGCCACTTCTGCCGCAGGCGCCTGTAGATCCATGGGATGTACTAAGCCTCGCAGCCCTTTGGAAAGTGGTTGTGCTGTTCATGGCTGTCGGTATGCTGGGCCACATACTTACCCGAATGCTGGGCCCACACTGGGGCCTACCTGTGACCGGATTCTTTTCTGGATTTGTGTCCTCTACTGCGGCTATAGCCAGCCTTGGCCAGCTGGCCAAGTCCGACGAACATCAGCAGGCGCAGGCCTTTGGCTGTGCCATGTTGGCTCAGTTGGCCTCGCTATGCCTGTTCATAGCGATTCTCTCGACAACATCCATAGCTCTGATGCTGTCTATGGCACTCCCTCTACTCGTTGCAGCTCTCTGCCTTGTGTTGGCTGCAGCCACAGGATTGCTGAATCGACAAAAAACTTCCACGCAAACTAAATTTGAGACCGAACGGGTATTTAAGCTCTCAACTGCATTGCTGATTGCCGGCACCATTGCGTTGATGTTAGTTTTAGGCGCCTGGCTCCAGCATATCTTTGGCAGCACTGGCGTGCTGGTCGCGGCAGCATTTGCAGCGTTGGCCGAACTTCATGCCGCTGCTGCTAGCTTAGGGCAGCTTTTTGCGTCAGGTAGTTTGCCCCTGCCCACCGCTCAGTGGGGATTGCTTGTGATTCTTGCATCCAGTGCAATCGCCAAATCAGTACTGGCGTTCGCCGTCGGAGGGGTTAAATATGGAACACGAATCAGCCTGGGACTAGCCTCTATGGTGACAGGTGCAGGCCTGTCACTGCTATGGATTGGCTAATACGAACTCCCCATCAGCGATGGAATCCTTGATGATTGCAGTCGGTAGAACGTAAATGCCTTTGATGGAAGGCTATTGAGATGGCCCTCCGCAGCGGTGAGAGCATACAAAAAGTCCGCCAAGGCGAGCCTGATTGCGGGACGCGAAGGCGTTTCTAGCGCTTCATCTGATCACAGGTGCTTTTTTGTTTTGCCGGGGTCATGGTGCCCCATTTCTTCTTGAAGTCGGATGCGTAACCAGCATACATCTTGTCGTAGCTGGCGGGAGCAACACCAAGATCCTTGATGGCCGCGCCGCGTTGCTTGATGCGGCCAGTCTCCACATCCTGGGAACTCATGTGCCCACAAGCCAAAGCGAGTTCATTCATGTTTGCGGCCATGTTGATGGTTCCTGAAGCTATGGCTGCTTTTGCCTCATCGGCATGTGCAGAAAAAGCCATGCCTGCCGACAGCAATGTAGCCAAGATCATCAGTGCAGCTTTCATGAGCATTCATCTCCTTTGAGTGTGAGCAAGGATCGTACTGACTTCATCGTGCGCGGCTACCCCTCTTTAGGGGGGATATGGTGACATCTGCGACCTGACTGCCACGTTGGAATGCAGAAAATACCTAATTGAATCAATCTTCCCTGCAACAAACCCCACGCAGGAAGAATGATCCACCCAAAGTCCGATCCGTCACCTCCCAAGCAGCTACCTGCGACTGGCAGCGCTGCAGAAGCGCCCTATTAGTGACTACCTGTCTAGCAGCATATAGGCCGGATGACCCACCTGATCTCTGCCACTCGCAGGTAGGCGTGGAGGCCGCACGAAGACGGCACGGGTTCAAAGTTGGCCGATGGCTTGAAGGCTCGCCCGCCCTCCTACGCCAGATGATGCCGCAACACGCGCAAGACTACGCAAGCAGCGCCAACCCCTGAGCGGCATCAGGGCTCAAACCAGAACGTCTTGAGTCTTGATTCAGGGCGTTGCGGTTTGTCTGATCATGGCACTCGCTATGACTTGATCAGCCTGGAGACGGCGGCTGCGCCAGGTCCTCGATCCTGAGCCAGGTGCTGAATCAGATTGTCCCGATCAGCGGCTGTGCGCTGCTGGGATAAGAATCGCTTGCCGCATAGGTTTTCTATGTCCACCTCGAAGCCGATGAGCCCCGCCGCCACAGCCCCCAGGAACTCGGGATCCGCTTGAGTTGGTGACCATGGCTCTTCCCTCAACTCCTCTTGGGAAAGGGTTAAGGCATCCAGATGCTCGCGCATCCACAGAGCATCATCGATAAATCGAATGCGGCCTTGTGCTTGAACGGCCATGTAGTTCCAGCTTGGGGCATTTCGCCCGCTTCGCTGCCCATTGACATACCACTTGGGAGAGATATAGGCATTCGGACTTTGGAAGATCGCAGTCACTGTCTTGATGCTGCGGCCCTTTGAATACAAGCTATGACTCTTGCTCACGTGTCCGGTGAGCCTTCCCAACGAGCCCGCCTTCACCAACAGCAGTGGCAGCAGATTGATTTCCACCTCGCCTGCACCTTCAGCAATCAGTGTTGCAAGCGGATAGCTCTTCATGACCTTCTGCAACTCACTGACCTCAGAAATGGCAAAAAGCGGCTGTATGTACATACCATGTGGCTTTCATCAAGTGCAGCGATCAGTGTCGAGCATTCAATTGCATCCGAAAGTCACCTCTGCGCCAGTCCTAGTGGCAGCAGTTGTTAAAACCAAAGCCTTGCTTGCAGGGCTTCAGTTTGAGTAAAGTGATCCAATGACACGCATCAACACCACCGAGATATGGGAGCGGCACGGCTACAAAGTCGAGCGCATCGAGCAACCCATGGGCGCGCCCCAACGCAATGTGTATGGGCCTGACGGCGTGCTGCTGATCGAGGACGCTGAGTACACCCAAGAAACAGAAGCACTGCGCGAACTCGGCTTCATTGATTAACCAATACCTGCCCTGAGCGATCTTTCTCTGACCGGCCACCTTTGAGGTGGCTTTTTTGTACCCGGAGATTTTGAGATGCGAGCGTTTAACCAGCATGCGGCATGCATATGCATTTCCCTGCAGGGCTAAGCGGGTCATTCGAAACATATCCGGTTTTCAAACTAGAGCCTTGCATACAGAGCTGCAGTTTGTTTCAATCTCACCTTTATAGCTGCGAAGGAGGCGGCTCGATTTGAAGTTATTGAAGAAACACAAGACCAGTTTGGCAGCGGTAGCTGCTGCCTTTGTATTAGCAGCATGCGGTCAAAAAGTGGAGGTTCCGCCTGCGCACGTTGGCAAGATCATGACCAAAGATGGCTATCAGGACAACCTGATCCCAACCTCCAAGTTCCGTCTGGGCAAGTGCTGGGCCTACTGTGATCGACTAGTCTTGCTGGATGTGTCTGACAAGGCCTATGAAGAGTCCATGAGCATCTTTATCCCCGAAGACAAGCTCAACCTGGATGTGACCATTCGCGCAACCTTGAGCATCAACTCCAAAAAGACGGCAGAGCTTTTTAATGCTGTCGCGCCAAAAGAGGTTTCGGACTATGTGTCCACGATTGCCAATGAGCAGGTGTACCGCACCTATGCCAGCCAGATTATCCAAGCCGAGGTACGCGAATATTTGAGCAAACTGTCGATCAGTGAAATCGCCTCAAGCAACGAGAAAATCAACTCTGACTTGCGCGTACAGCTGGGCAAAGCCATTGAAGCGCTTACACCTTTCTCGGTGCGCTTTGTTGGTATTACCAACCTGCGATATCCAAAGATCATTACAGATGCTCAGGAGTCCGCTGCTGAACGACGCGAAGCTATCCAAAAGGAAGAAGCGCAGCTGGCCATCTCCAAGGCGCAGTTAGAGCGCGAATTGCAGGAAGCTCGTCTGCAACGTGCGATTGACAAGGAAAAGGCAGAAACCGAAGCCATGTCTCAGTCCGTACTGGCTCAATCCGTCGATGCGCGAGTGCTGCAACTGCGCAAGCTGGAAAATGAGCGCGCCTGGATTGAAAAGTGGAATGGCCAGCTCCCCACCACCTCCCTGGGCGATGCCGTTCCAATGGTTAACATTGGCAAATGACCCTGCTCATCAACCTGATCCCACTCTTGATCGCCGCCATAGGCCTTGGCTTGAGCTGGAAGCTTCGTAAGCTATGGGTTGCTGCAGCCACTGCTGTCACCCTATTTCTCTACTTCCAGGCTCAGCCTTCATACATGCCCAAAGGGCAGGTTACACGCTCGGAACCGCCGACCTTCACCGAGTCTGAGGCCAGAATCGAGGATCGCAATAGCAAACCAATGTCCGGGGATGAGCGGGACCAGCGTATGCGAGATGCCGTCAAACAAGGACTGGACTTCAAGCAGTAGCCCTATCTAATCACCAGCAAAGCCACCTACCGGTGGCTTTTTTGTGCACTGAGATCTCGAGATGTGAGCGTATAGCCAGCATGCAGGCATACATGAGCCTTTCCACGCAAGGCTTTAGCGGAGCCATCTGGTGCGACCACTTAAGCAAGTGCGGCAGTTCAGGAATTCGCCTGGGCTGACGTCGATTAGGAGCACGGCGCGGCAGCCGCGTCGTGGCAACAGTGGTCACGCACAGATGGAGCATCACCACTTTTAGGTAAGCAGAATTCGTCTTGTTTGCGTCAAAAGCGTCATGCAGAATTCGACGCAATCCACCTGTTACGCCGGGCCTGGGGTTTGCTCCTCCCCCCTTCTGACCCCTCCCCAGACACGACCCGAAAGGTCACCGGCTCTTTATTCAAGCCCGCAGCAACCGCTCGCGGGCTTTTTCTTTACCTAGAGGAGACCCCATGCATTTCCCCTTCGACAAATTGCTGGTCGCTGCGTAATGGGCGCAAACCGACTTCGGCCTCTTCTGCCTAGTCGGAGCGGTCGTGGTGATGACGCTCACACCAGATGCATGGCCGATGTGAGGCGAGCGGCCACCAATACTGATAGCTACTCGCACTTTCCGTATAAGCGCTACGAAGCAAAACCATGACAAAGCGACTTGAGGGCCTGATCTTGCTCGTTGCTATCTGCGCGAAGACTGGCCTGGCGGCCGTGCCAGATGCCCTAGCCGATGAGCCACAAGGCTTCACCCAGAGCCTGCGCGACGAGCTCGTCTGCCTGGGCACGCATGCCGAGTGGTTGGACGATAAATGGAGCAGTGTCTGAAGGAGGCACCTACCAGAACTATTGACCGCTGTGGATCATTTTTTCCTGATGGGAGCTCAAGAGGCTGTCCATTATTTGCTCTACAGCCTGCAAATACTGAACATTGGCCTTGACACTTCGCGTATTCAGCGACAGCCAGCCATGGGCCCGCTCCATCGCTGTGGATGTGAAGAAATACTTGTCAACAGCAGTGCCACTGCGATTCGCGGTTGCGGCAATTCGCTGTGATGCCACGTCAAGGTAAAGGCAGAAATCACGCGGCTGTTGCCAGCATTCCGACACAGTCCCCTTCAGCCCCGCCATGCCATGTCTTCGATAAATCTTCAACGATTCTGAAGCTGCTCTATTGACTTCACTGGCGACAACATTTGAGTTTTGCCCGAAGCAGTCCGAAGCAAGTGAAGTAGCGCAAATAGCCGCGATACCAACTGCTATAGCTTTAGTTCTCATGACCTCTAACGCTTACTTAAAAACTCGACTCCACCATCTCATTTTGATAGCACCCGGATCATTCTCTAAAGCCAATCCGGTCGAATTATTTCATTTCTTAGTGAGAAACCACTACCCGCAATCAGAAGGTTATTTTTGGAGACTCAATTTTCAAGAACATGAACATTTATCGCATTGCATATATCAGGGAAGGCGCTGCAACATGCTTTGCAGCAGCAGGTTTCCGCCATGCTTGAGCTGGTCACCTACGAGCGCCCTTGACCCTGAGATGTGTCTCTTGACCACAAGGTCTAGGATTCCCTCTATTCAGATATGAGAGGGCACTACCTTGTTTCGATTGATCATTTATGCACTGATTGCTATTGGAGCCTGAAAGGTCTACGCAACCTATCAGGCGCGGCAGCAGCAAGCCGCAGCAATTCAGCTCCTCATCAACGAGCCGCGCGCTCGTGACATTGACGTGGGCCGCAGCCTCAACCCCAGCAAGCCGAAATACCAGTGTGATGGGCGCCCCCATTGCTCTCAGATGGCTTCATGTGAAGAGGCAACCTTCTTCATACGCAGCTTCCCCGGGACCAAGATGGATGGAGACAACGACGGTAACCCAGCTGCCGTCCAGCCCGCGCCGCGAAACACGATCAGCGCCATACTGCTGCAGCACCCACAGCCGCCCTTGGGCATCTGGCCAAACCAGAGATGAGCTGACTTTGTCGTTTATCACTTCCAAGGCGTGAATCGACATGGTTGAGTAAGCTGCGTGCACCTCTTCCTCCGGATCGAACTCGCCGCGCGCTTCGTCGCCATTAGCCCGCCATAGAGCCCAGCCTACAGCTACCAGTCCCAACACCATGCTCAACATCACTGACCGCTTGCGCATCGCGATTCTTCCCCCATCCGACCCTGCGCTGCGTATTCTCCGGCATGCGTTGCAGGTCACTCGTGAGCTGGCCGATGTCTGCCAAACACCGCGCGACACAGGAGCGCCCAATGGCCCCCACAAAATGCCTCAACGAAAAGCCTCGAAGGAATAGCAATAGGTCAAGTAAATAGTTGCCTGACATCCTTCCGAAGACACAACAGCAATGGGTTTTATTTTTTTTTGGAAATGAGTATCGACTGCGTCTACTTCTCCAAATTCGAATCCGGATGACACAGATCTGGCATTGGACATTGCAATAGCTTTTGATGCCGCACACCAAGATGTACGAATAGCTGCCGAAGGCTGTCGCTTTGCAATCCAGGAACAGGCAATGCAGCTCCGTGTCGATCTTTGATCGAGGAGGCGATGGTCAGATGTTCACGAATAACGACCTTATCCTGGTTCTGACGCCTTCGCTGGCGATACTGGTTCTGGCTGCCATATTGATCGTTGCCTGGCTTGTCCAACGGTCCCAGCGCTTTCTGCTTTGGCAAGCTTGCGCCTATTCACTCACTGCTCTGACTCTCGGAGCACAGACTCTACTTACCCCGGAGGAGCTGAATCGCTATGCACTACTGATCGGCAGCTGCTATCTGCTGAGTGCGTGGTGTCTTGCCAGAAGCTGGGCAGAACGCTGGCGTGTATCGACCCAACCACAAGTTGCATTGCTCATTGCCATAGTCACCCTGGCTGCGCTCTATCAATTCAGCCAGATCGAACCCAATGTCTGGGCTCGGGTGAGCTCTTTCAGCGTGGGTTCCAGCCTTGTTTTACTGCTCCCCATCCTGCAGGTCCGCTCGAAGAAAAACTCATTTGACTGGCTCGATAAATCGCTGCTCTGGCTGAGCATCCTCTTCACCGCCTACACCCTCACTCGACCCGCCTTGATCTGGCTGCTGGGATACACGGATTTGCGAGCCCTGCCAAGGTCACCCTATTGGATCCTGACGCTGCTGAGCATTCTGAATTTCTCGCTGCTCTTCACCGTGGTGATGGCCGCGATTGCCGTGAAGGAAACAGTCGGCAAGCTGCGCATGGAACGAGACATGGATGCGCTAACGCTGATCCTGAATCGCCGGTCTTTTCAAGAACATGCCCAGAAGCGTCTCGCCGACATGAGACGCTATCCCATGGCAGTGCTGGCCTGCGACATAGACCATTTCAAACGCATCAACGACACCTGGGGGCACGAGCGTGGCGATATGGTGCTGCAACTGGTTGCCTCAACTCTGCAAAACAATGTGCGAGAGCACGATCTGGTTGCTCGGTTCGGTGGCGAAGAGTTTGTGCTGCTATTGGCAGACATAACGCTGGGAGATGCGGAACTCATTGCGCAGCGAATCCAGCGTGATCTCGGGTCAAGAAATACCGTTCTTCCAACTGGCCCCAAATTGACCATGAGCTTCGGAATTTCATTGATCACCAGGTCCTTCCAGTTTGAGCAAGCCATGAAGGAAGCCGATCGACTCCTTTACCAAGCCAAGAATGCGGGGCGTGATCGGGTTCACGTATCAGGAGTTTCCTATCCAGACATATCTGTAGAGAATCATCAGCTGTGGAGCAGACCTGCCGCTTAAAAGGCTCAGATAACAAGAGCCATTCAATTGCCCAACCTAACGCCAGCCACTGAACGGACCTTGCCAGCTTGACGGATATCCACAATCCCGCTGCGCATCATCTTTGACGAAGCGCTGTGGAAACTGCAGAAAGCCTCAGAAGCAGCACCCCAGGCGCAGGCAGACGCGCGGGATGCGCAATGGCTTCAGGCCCTCGACATGGCCGCGCTGGAGCGTTTCGATGAAACCGCTGACGGTGACCAGAGCTATGACATCGGCAAAGGCGCAGTGACACGCTTGGCGCTCTTCGGCTGCCTTCAAAACCATGGATTCGGCCAATACAGCATCACCGCATTTGGCAACTACGTGCTGAATAACTGGTCACTGGTGCGCGAGTTGACTTTCAAGATGCAGTCCGAGCGTGATGCAGAACACCGCACCGCTATCGCGGCAGCAAAGGCGGAGTAAGCCATGGAGACTTGTTTCGTTGTCGTATCCATTGTTTGCATCTTGTTCATGGCATCCGTCATCACGCTCGCCGTGATCGGCGGCGCAGAGGTGGTGAGGCACATGAAATACCAAGCGCGTGGGCGACGAGTCGAACGCGCTCGCAAGGCAGCACAGCGCACAACCCAGGCAGCGCAAGGGGGTGAGTGATACAAGGATGGAAAATTGAAAACTGCGTGACCGTCATTGCGACAGCTGCGCTTGTTCTTGGTGCTATGGCTTTAGGCGCTGGTGGTCACTCTTGGTGGGGCCTGCTGCTGTTGTTAAACCTCAACTACACGAAAAAGGCAGCAGCCAAGGAAGGAGCGCAGCAGGGATGAGCCTCGTTGAACTTTTGGCTATTCACTGGAAGGAGTGGCATGGCCTCAGTCGCACCTCCCAAGATGAAGATGGATGTCCGAGGCCAGCAGGCGATTTACGCAACAACGCCGTAGGGATAAACCAGACGTTCCACTTCCCCAAAATCATAAAAATCAATCACTTGCCAAGCACTCTTGGCAGAGGTTAAGCAGCACATCGTCTAAACAAGGTATGCCTTGCACAGACCTGCTCTCCATCATGAACCGAGTGTTTCACCGTTCATACAACAAGCTATTGCAAGGAGTGCAGATGATTGATTTCACACGGAAAACGGTACTGGTAACCGGGGGCGGCTCCGGCATCGGGCGTGCCACCGCCGAGGCGTTTGGCGCAGCAGGCGCACGCGTGGTGGTGGCAGAGATCAAGCCCGAACTTGCCGATGAAGTGCGCAATCAGCTGCAGCAAGCCGGGGTCGAAGCGCTGGTGGTGCAGGCCGATGTCACACGCCGCGCCGACGTGGCGCGAATGGCAGACACCATTGAGCAGCGCTTTGGCGGTCTAGATGTGCTGGTCAACAACGTAGGCGACTATCTAGTTTCCAAGCCGTTCGAGCAGTTCAGCGACGAGGAAATTGACCGCCTCTACAGCCTCAACCTGCGACATATCTTTGATGTCACGCGCGCCATGCTGCCGCTGCTGCGCAAGCAGGGTGCAGGCGCGAGCATCATCAGCCTGTCCTCGATCGAAGGGCTGCGTGGCGCACCAACCTGCGCCATCTATGCGGCCTTCAAGGCGGCGGTGGGTGGCTTTACCCGCACGCTGGCGCTGGAGCTAGCGCCCGAAGGCATTCGCGCCAACGAGATTGCTCTGGAGACCACCGAAACCAGGCAAGTGCCCGTCAGCCTGGCCATACCCGATGCCAACAAACACCATATTCCGCGCTGGATTCCGCTTGGCCGGTTTGGCCAGCCACAAGACTGCGCAGGAGCAGCCCTGTACCTGGCCAGCCCGCTGGCAGCGTGGGTGACCGGCACCACGCTCACCGTCGATGGCGGCGCCATGGCAGCAGGCGGCTGGATGCGCGACCCCAGCGGCGCCTGGACCACCATCCCCGTCATTACTGGCAACGGCTTTATCGACGCCAGCCAGGGCGCGCCCGCACAGCTGCGGCCCGAGGCCCAGCCCGCCTGAGCACTTTTCTCTCGTTGATTTCACACAGGACAATTCATGAATATTCTGATCGTTGGCGGCACCGGCCTGCTGGGCGGCCACGCCGCGCTTTATCTGCAATCCCTGGGCCATCAGGTCACCATCGCCGCACGCAGGCCTGCGCCAGCAGCCACGCCCATGGCCCAGCTGCCTTTTGTGTCCATAGACTTTGTGGCGGGCAACGCGCGCAAGGAAGATCTACAAGGCTTTGACGCCATGGTCTTTGCCGCAGGCAATGACATCCGCCATGTGCCACCCGAGGCCGACGCTCCCGCCCACTGGCTGCACGCCAATGGCGAGGCCCTGCCCCGCTTCTTTGCGCTGGCCCGCGAAGCAGGCATCCGTAAAGCCGTGCTGATCGGCAGCTTCTACCCGCATGTGGCCCCCGAGCTGACCGAAAGCGATCCCTATGTGCGCTCTCGCTATCTGGCTTGCACGGGCGCACGCGCACTAGCCGCGCCAGGCTTTGAAGTCTGCAGCCTGAACGCGCCCTTCATGGTGGGTGCTGTGCCCGGTTTGCCCAGTCCTATTTTTGAGGCCTACACCGCCTACGCACAGGGCAAGATGGGCGATATGCCGATCTTCGGGCCCACGGGAGGCACCAACTTCATGTCCACCCAGTCGCTGTCCGAAGCCGTGGCTGCGGCTCTGGAACATGGCGAATCGGGCCAGGCCTATCTGGTGGGCGATGAAAACCTGAGCTTTGCCGAGTTCTTCACACTGTTCTTCAAAAGCCTGGGGAGCGACACCGTGGTGCCCGCGCTGGATCAAAGCCACCCCATGCTGCCAGACGAAGTTCTGTCGGCCGGTCGTGGCACGCCGGTGCGCTATGAAGCTGATCCCCGTCTGCAGTACCGCCGCGGCGACGTGACCCGAGCCGTGCAGGAAGCCGTAGACCAGGTACTGACAGGCCAGTTGCAAGCGGCCTGATCGCTAAAAACATAGCAAAACAGGGTGTAGCCAGCCGTTGTTGCACTACAGGGGCTTCCCGTCAATGCAACAACGCCCCATCAGCCCAGAAGGATCGCACCCCAGTCCAATCTCGCGCATGGCTTATGGCATCACCACCCATCGATCCTAGTAGTCGCTGAAATCCACGTCCACCCCACACACACCCGCCACTCGGCGGGTTTTCTCTTTTGGAGCCTTCATGAAAGAGCGCGGCTTGATGTTCAAGGCGCCCCTGGTGCACGCCATCCTGAGCGGCCAGAAGACACAGACGCGCCGACTGGTGAAGCCACAGCCAGCCCTGTACCAAGGCATGGTGAATGCAGCCTACTGCGGCGACCGCCACCTTTGGCTTCCAGACGACCGCATCGATGCGCTAACCGACTCAGCGAAGGAGTAGCGCTGGCCTTTTGACCAACGGTGAGCGCATCTATGTACGCGAGACATTCGCGCGCGTTCCCACTATCTGCGGCAACGAAGAGCTGGTCTATGCAGCCGACTACCAAGACGGCAGCGACAAAGCCTCCGGAGTCAAATACACGCCTTGTCTGCTGATGCCGAAGAAGGCGGCGCGCATTTGGCTGGAAATCACTGGAGTACGCGTGGAACGCCTGCAGGGCATCAGCGAGCAAGACGCCATTACCGAGGGCATCGAGCGCATGGACGACTTTCTCGGATGCCCGTGCTGACTAGTTCAGGCAGCTTGAACCTAGGAGCCCACCAATGAAGACGGTGTATCGAAGGTGACTCGTTGGTTTACCCGGTGATGGGGCCAGTAATCCGCGACGGCGTAGTGCTGCGTGCTCCGGTTATCCCATATCGCAATGCCGCCAGCTTCCCACTGGTGATGCACCATGAACTCTGGTCTCTGTAGCCAGCCAAGCAGAAAGTGAAGGACCCCACGAGCTTCATGGCGGTCGATTCCAATGATGTTTCGGGTGAAGTCGGCATTCACGAATATGCATTTACGGCCTGAGTCAGGATTCACTCGGACCACAGGATGTGTGACAGGCTTGCCCGCCTTGATTGCAGCGATAAGCGCTTCATCCCCCTTTTTTCCAAGGTATTCACGAAAGCCTGATTGCTCCCAGGTGTGCACGGCACTCAACCCCTCCAAGTACTGCTGCATGCCGGGGGATAGCCATTCAAAAGCTTTGCTGGTGCTGCTCCAGCAAGTGTTTCCACCAGCTGGAGGAGTCACGGTGATCTGTATCGCTGTTCCCAATGGGGGGGTGAGCTTCCAGCTGATGTCTGTATGCCAGTTGTCGATGGCAGGCGGCCGGTCGCGGTCGGACACGATCATTTCCATCTCGGGAGCATTCGCGTTGCGGTCGAAATAGGAGCCATTTGAGATTGGTCCAAATACCTGCCCCAATGCAATGTGTTGCTCTGGTGTGATTGTTTGCGGCTTAAAGAAGATGACCTCGAAGTCGAACAACGCCTGGCGAAGTTCAGCCTTAACTTCATCAGTAAGAGGCTTCGTGAGGTCAACGCGTTCGATCCAAGCCGCGAAGTTCGGCATTCTGGGGACCGGCCGTATGTGCTTGTAGCGGCTAGCAATATCGATCAACTCCATGGGTGTGGTATTAGCCATGTTCAATGCCTTTCAGGGATAGCAGGTGGTAGTGAGGGAACTGCTTACTGCCAGTGCAGCAGTCGTTTTTCGAGCCAGGTCATGAAGCGCACGATGCCAACCCCTAGCAATGCGAGTACCAGCAGGAGAGCCATAACGCCATTGATATCGAAGGTGGAGCCGAGATAGGCCAAGGTTTGACCCAGGCCCTTTTCGCTTGCGATGATTTCGGTGCCGACAACTCCAAGCAGGGCATAGATCAACCCCAGCCTGAGGCCTGAAAAGATCACAGGAACCGCACCAGGCAAAGTGACCTCGAAGAACGTTGTGCCGGCTTTCGCCCCCAAGGTCTTGCATAACGTCAAGTGGTCCTGGCTCACCCCGCGGATGCCAGCCACAGTCGCAGAGAGAACGATGAAAAAGGTAAGCGAACAGCCAACGGCAATCTTGCTGCCTATTCCAAGGCCGAACCACAGGATGAACAACGGAGCCAGAGCAATGCGTGGCATCACATTGAGCGCGTTGAAGTAGGGGTCAGCGAATCTCTCAATCGCAGGCCAGCGAACACAAATGAGTCCAACGGCGAATGCGGCCAGGCTGCCCAGCACAAAAGACGCTGCTACCGCTGTCAGCGTCCAGCCTAGGTCGCTCCAAAACTTTGCTGTTTTTACGTTTTCCCAAAGGTAGGCCAGCACTCCACTTGGTTGGCCAAAAAATGTCGGATCAGCCCATTTACGCGAAGCAGCGATCTCGGCAAATCCCAGCATTAAGGCTATGAAAACGATGTGCCAGAGCACCCACTGCAGTCGATTAGCCTTCATGGTGTACCCACCCCGATTCAAGCTGCGACCAGAGAGTCGCATAGAGTTCGTGGAAACGTGTCGACTTTTGCAATTCACGAATTGAGCGAGGTCGAGGTAGGTCAATCGGCACGTCAGCAATGATGCGTCCTGGCCGGGACGACATCACGATCACACGATCGGAAACGGCCACAGCCTCTGCCAAATCGTGAGTTACGAACAAAGCCGTTTGTCGGTGCTGATGACAGAGACGCAGAAGCAAATCTTGAAGCTGCAACTTGGTTTGCGCATCAAGTGCTCCAAATGGCTCATCCATCAAGAGCAACGGTGCATCCAGTGCAAATGTCCGTGCGAGCGCGGTACGCTGACGCATGCCGTGTGAAAGCGCCTTCGGCAATGCACTGGCATGCTCCGCAAGGCCTACCTCGGCGAGCATTTTTCGTGCGCGTTCAAGGCTTTGCTCCTTGGTTTGCCCTCTGACCTTTGAGCCAAAGGCGGCGTTTTCCAAGGCGGAACACCATGGCAAGAGGCTATCGCGCGCGAGCATGTAGCCGATTTGGGGATTGCCGCATCGTGGAGGGCTACCCATCACCTTGATGGATCCGGAACCCGTGTGTTCGACCAGGCCCGCACACAGATTTAGCAAGGTTGTCTTGCCGCAGCCGCTTGGGCCAACGAGAGAGACAAATTCTCCTTCGGCAATATTCAGAGAGATGTCCGCCAGAACCGGCTTGTTGCCGCCGAAGCTCAAATGCAGGCCACCTACGGCAACCGCAGGCTCTCTGGAGGCAAGAGCGTTGGGAATGGACATATCGCCTCCGCTTACTGCACCAGCAGCGTAGAGGTGTCCACCACCTTGCTGATCTGGCCTGTACGCTGCATATACCTCGCTGTATCCTGGAAGGCCTTGGGGTCTACAGGAAATTGCAAAGAGGGCAAAGAGTTACGCAGCGACACCTCAAGAATCTGGTCTCCATTAGGAACATTGATCTTGAAGGTGTCTTGCGCAATCTTGAGCAGCGCCGCAAAGTTTGCGGGGTTCTGCGCAAACTCACTCGCTTCAATCATGGCCCTTCGGTACCCCTCTATCGCCTTAGAGTTTTTCTGAAGAAATTCATCGCGCACGACTTGCAGCATCGAGGCTCCGTTGGTCTCCAGGACATCACTGGGACCTTGCCCCTTGCGAGGATCAACCACCATCCGGCAGACCTTCGACACTTCGCAAAAGCCATCCATCGGGGTGAAAAGCATCAGTCCATCAATCTGCTTCTGCGAGATCGCAGGAAAGGCTGTGTTGGGTGAGCCGACCGCAACAATCGTGACGTCCTGGGCAGACATGCCTGCACCCTTGAGCAGGCTCACCAACTGGAACTCGGCTGCGCTGCCTCTTGCTGTAACACCGATTTTCTTGCCTTTGAAATCCTGCATTACCGTTGGATAACCTTTGGCCGCATTGGGCGTATCCAAGCCAGCTCCCGCCATGAGGAAGAATGTGGGCCCGCGAGCTCCGCTGCCAATCGCTTTGACTGCAGCTCCCTTGTTCACTGCCTGGACAAGAACCTCCGGAGGCGTAAATGCGACGTCGAGATCTCCTGCCAGCAGTGTCTGCATCGCTAACGGAGCCTGCGGAATGCTGCGCAATTCGCAGGTGATGGCATGCTTTGCGCAGAGACCATTCGCTGTGGCGACACGAACTAGAAAGTTGCCCAAGCCTGGATAGTCCTGTATGCGCAAGACGGTGGACTGAGCCATAGCCGAAGTGGATAGCACCGATACGGAAGCTATAGCGAGAGCGATCAATTTTTTTCGAATCATGGGAATCCCTTCCGTTGGAGAGAGCGTTACGACAATCGGTACGCAAACGGATTTAAAAATCGACCAGCCAATTGAATTGCGCCTCAGGTGACAATGTTCGGATGAACACCAAGCTCGACTTCCCTAGGCTTCTATCGGGTGATCGTTACCGCGTGGATTGGCTGGCGAACGTCCCTGAGCCCTCTAGGCAGCGGCTTCGTGCCATTGGCATCAAGCGAACGTTTCACGATGGCCAACTCGTACAGAAAAGAGGTGACTCTGCACATCATGTGCTGGTTGTGCTGTCAGGACGTCTGCGCTCTGTGGGCTACACCGCAGGAGGGGCCGAGCAATTTACGCGCTGGATGGAAGCAGGCGAAATCAGCGGTTTTAGTTCGGTGTTGGGAAATGCGCCTGTGCCGGTAGACCTTGTCGCAGCCGGAGACGTCGAACTTCTAATCTTGCCAAGTCAGCCCTTGCTCGAGGTTTTGGCAAGCGATGCTCTGGCATCTTTGGCCGTTGCTCGTGCACTAAGCCTACGCGTGAACGAACTGTTCGACATGATCTTTATCAGGGCGGAGGAGACTCTCAATGCGAGAGTTTGGGCGACGTTGCAGCGCATAGCAGCGGAAAACGGAAAGCCTGTTCACGGCAATATCGCGCTTCTCATCTCTCAAGGTGATCTCGCGCATGCCGTTGGAGCATCTCGCCAAAAAGTCAACGTCGAGCTGCGCGAACTTCAAGCGCAACAGAAGATTCGCCTGGGTTATCGCAGGATTGAGATTCTCTGCGGCACACAACCCTGAGAAAGTCCATCATCTGCAGGCTTCATTTAAACCGGTGCTCTTCATGAAAGTTCAGTATGAATTGCAGAGTGGGTTTCCGAAGGCAAGTCGGGCTGGCAGCACGCCATGGCTCGGCGATATACGAGGATGGGGACAAACAGTAGGCTTGGCGCATAGCTATCAGATCACCGAGTCAACATCTCTCAGTTCATGGCATCCCGGCGTAACCAATTCGGCGAAAAACACCTACCACGGCATGGGACGCATGAGCAGGCCAGATCGCAAGGCTGCAAAGGGCGCAAAGCAACCGCTGCTTCATGGGGTATGAACGGCTGCAATGGGTCGGCAGCACCTGTTCATGAGCAGTGAAAGCGGACTTCCAGCAGCCTATCGACCCGCAACTGGCGGCCACTGTCCACTGCTCACCTAAAACCCGTCAGTGGACAGTCGTCGGCATCAATGCTCGGATGGCCGTTATGAAGCGTCGATCGATAGATCGCGATGCGGCTACGAGGTGCAGCAATCGCTGCATAGGAGTCTTTTTATACTGAAGCAATGGACCGTGAGAAGGCCCGCCGTTGAGCTTCTCCAGCTTGCGGGCCTCGATAGGGTCGCTGCCCTGCGCACGTTGCATCTTGGCAACATCACGCGCTTTGCGGGCTGCGGTCAGCCCTACGGCGGGGTAACTGCCCAAAGCAAGCTGCTTTTCTTTTCCGTCAGTACGGTACTTGTAGAACCAGCGCTTGGAGCCGCCGGGGCTGACTTGCAGGTACAGCCCGCCAGCATCGGTGAAGCGCGCCTGCTTGCGATCAGGTGGGCAGATGGCGTTGCGGCAGTGGGCATCGGTCAGCATGGGGTACAGCCTTCCTAGGTGGGGGTACAAATTCCCGCTCTCGGCCCCAGGGTGGGGGTACAACGCATGGGCCGCCAAGCCGCATGGTTGCTGGGTTTGGGCTGAAAGTGGAGGTACAACTTAGCCAAAGTATAGGCTTTTGGCGAGTTGTACCCCCCACTCTGCCTCGGATGCCCGCGAACCTTGGCGGACGATTGCGGAAGGCAAGTCTTTGATTTACCAAAGAAAAAGGGGTTCAATGAACTTCATTGAACCCCTTTGGATGGGTGAATGGTGGGCTGGCGTCTATCGAATCATCTCTTCAAAACCTCATGAAATCAAGACTTTGAAGATTTTTTCGTCCAGCTGTTCCCCATGTTATTCCCCCGTTTTACCTTGTTTAAGGTTGGACGTCTTTGAACAACTTGGGAAATGATCCTCCTCACGGATTATTGCACATGCTTAAGATGAAGAAAGTGAGCTGCGCACATTCTTGCAACCCAAAATGCCTTAGCTAAGTGAGGAGATCTTGTAAGCGATCTCTCGAAAGTCCTCCTTCTCTAAGAAGCAATCTTCTAGAAATCGAACTCCCGGTTTGGCCCTTGAGCAACATCCCCCCAGATCCTGTTCGGCAGCTCATGACGGCTGAAAAATACCAAGTGATACAGAGGTCGATTCCCTTCATCACGAATCAGTGGCATCCGATGACTGATCGCAAACCCAAGTCCTCGTACTAGCCCACACCAGTAATCAAAGAATGCTTCATCAGCATCTCCACGCACAAAAGCAAGTGGGTCGATGTGCTGTCGCCATCCAGGAGCTGCTGCGTCAAATCGAGCACGCTCCGGGTTGTATTCCATCAGAACGTTGCGCCGCAGATCCATCGTGCTGAAATGAACTGCAAAATCGACACGCGGTAACTTCGCCAACTTTTCGATCACATTGAACGAAAGATACTGGAGGTTATAGGGATCAAGGTACGCCAAGCACAACGCGCTCCTTGGGATCGCATTAAGCACTTGATCGACAGTGCTCTCCGCAGCCCCTGGAAAGGCAGTAACTGGCGCGCCTTTCGCACGCAGCCGCTCGGCGCAAGCGGATGCCCTCTCTGCATCCAAATCACCGACAAAGCAGGAAGTAAATCCAACGTCGTCAAGGAGAGAATGCTGCCATGCGACTTGTGCACCTCCCGGGCGTGTCATGGTTTCGCCTTTAACTTGGATGCGTCCAGGGCCGCAAAACAGATCAACAAATACCCGTTGCCTGTGCTTCTCCCGTGCTCGACGAGTACCCTCCACATACTTGGCAAGATAGGTGTGCTTCATGTCTGGCACCCACCGCCCTACCCCCTCCCCTGCTCGACCACGCTCGATAGGAAGATGGGGCCATGGATCTTCATCGCAAATAAGGCGAAAGCTCATAAGCTACACCGTCCTAGGCGCATCAAAAAGAGAGAACTGCTTGTGGCGCTCAATCCAATCCGTATCACGCATATACCGAGCATGCTTCCGCTTCTTTCCATCCTCGCCGGTGATTAAGATATCTTTCTCTGCAGCAAGCCTCTCAAGCACTTCTTTGTACATGAGAGAGGTACCAGGCGAAGTGTTGCAAGTGGAAGAGTAAAGCTGCCCAATTTGTATTGGCTGCCCTCGCTGGGTGATGTTCTCGGCAAGCTGCGTAGTTAGTGCGGCGAATGAATGCGCCTGAGCAACATCATCAAAGCGGAACCCGCCATTGAACTCTTGGCGAAATCCCATCATTGGGGTTGCAAGCATATTCAGGCCAGCACCTCCATAGTGGAGAAAGCAGTTTTGCTTAGCCCAGTGCACTTGCTTCATAACGTCCTGAGCTCTTGGGTGCCTTGAAAGGTGGACGAGCCAGTACTCACCGTGACCAGCCCCCTCCCCGCGTATGAAAAAAGGGGTGAAGTACTCGGCTCCGCACCTCACTACCAAAGCCTGATAGAGCGCGGCTTGAATCAACCGGCGCCAGTCTGCAGCGTCCTCATCTTTAATCTGCTCAATCGAGCGGCCCTCCAAAGCAGTACGGATGTCAATGGAAAGCTTACTGGACATTTGGTCCGCAAAAGCGTCGTTGGTATAAGTGGCGAAGGAGGATACGTGAAATGTGAGGACCACTTCACTCTTTGGCAGCTCCGTAAATATTCGTTGAATTAACGGAGCTGGCACATCGCTGTAGCCGTATTGATCAAGAAAGAAGAGCGCCGTATTCGCACGCGGGGTATGCAGCCCAACTAACTGCAAGACGGAGGATGATGCAGATACAAAATCGTCGCAAATCAAATGGATCGAACGGCCAACTTCATCGCCATAGCCACGCTCATGCAAGACATGCTTCAGATGAGAAAGCGCCTTCGTATCCTTGTCGATAAACACATATTGGACATCTAAGTCGATGGGCTTGCGGCGATGGGCATTGATGCGTACACGAGCCTCCGCTACAGCTCCTAGCATGCGAAGTGGGGAGCCGAGAACTTCGGTCCCCTTCCCTTTAAGGGTGTAAAGCCCGCCGCCACAGAATCCATCAACTAGCGTGATGCGCAGTTGCTCCCTTCCACGGGCGTTCAGTGTTCGCTGCTCAAAATACCGAATCAAGTAATCAACCAGCACCTCATGCTTTGTCAAGCTGTGCGCATCGATCTCTGCGGGCCCATTTGCCCAATCGTAGTGCCTTCGTGCCAAGAGCCAGCCTTTCTGCGAGTACTGAATTTATAAGCTCTACACAGTATTTCCTGTATTTGGGAATTGATCCCAATGGCGCCCCCCCAAAGAGCGACCAGCCTTCCCTTTTCCAACTGCAGCTAGTTTAATCTCCGAACCGTCACGTCGAACGATATGAATTGGAGTTCGTCCGGTGACCAAGCCTTCGGCTTGCTCAAGAGGAGCCCAATGGCCCCATTGCTTGAAGTGAAATGCAACGTCAGCCTCATCGCACTGTTCTTGCAGATCCTCAGGCCATTGAGGCTCCATAGGACGAGCGCCTGGTCCAGACTCGCCTCCGGCAATTACCCAGTCGACACGAGGTTTACCTTTGCCAGGCTGCAGCCATGGTCGCAGATTTAAAGGACCGAGCAAGGGTTCGCAGGAAAGAAAACGGACTGCTGGAGAACTGAATTCAAGCAGGTACTTGATACGTTTCTTTGCCGCATCTTGGTTCTCGACCGTCGCGCCAAGCCAAACATTGGAGGGAAATTCGTAGCCCGTGGGGAGTTGCTTACGCACCAGATGAATCCGCTTGGTCAATAGTAGCCAATCCAGATGCGGAGTGGCTGTAATGAGTTCCAAAAGGCGAAGGCGATGAGGAATCAAGTCCTTGCGGTTTTCAAAAACGTCGGCCATCGAAGCGCAAAACACGCGCCGCCGCGTCTTGCTTTCCTTGGCTTCACGATCCCACTTCAGCGGCTCTTTCCAGTGGGCATCACTGAAAAACCGCCGTTCGGATTTCGCCCCCCACACGTCCTCTCCCAAGCGCTTAGCCCATGTCTCGGCATAGCAATGATCACAAGCGTCGGATACGCGCACGCATCCCCACCACGGGTTGAAGGTGTGGTGTGTCCATTCGATACGGGAGTCTTTTGCCATTGGTTATCCGTCTAGTGTATTGCAGCAGGCTACTGTATTTTTTTACAGTATACCTGCCAGTATTACACCTAGCCTAACTATGTAGCCTGCAGAGCCGGCACCTACAGCAGTACACGAAAACGGCGATTGTCTGCATCAGAAGATTTTAGAATGCGGTATTCCATCCCGCTGGCCACCGCAATCTGCTGCGCAAAGTCCTTCTTGGCCTGCACCACAGCATCCTCGATTTGATTGTCAGCTTTCACCTCAACGATCACGTACTTCAGGCTGCCATCCGGTTCTTCGCGTTGAAAGATGAAGTCCGGGTAGTAACTACGCACGGTGCGCGAATCGGGGTCGATGTACTGAATGAAAAAATCGGACTGGCCGTGGGTCAGCATCCCGGTGAAGTAGATCTTCCGGACTCGCTTCTCACGCAACAGATCCCAGAACAGCCAGTTCTCTGAGCCGGAGTCGAAGCAATAAGTGTCGAGGTGAAAGCTCTTTGCGCGCTCCTCGTCCTTGATTTGCGTGTCGTGCATCCGCACTATCTTGTCCTTAGCTGCAGACACCTCGTAGTAGCCGTTCGGAGGCATCTTGATCAGATCAACCTCGTACTCGTCTTTCTTCTCGTACTCGTCAAGGTCAAACAGCAAGCGGAACAGGCGTGGGATGATCTCGTCGTACAGCAGCTCGTTGAACTCGTTGGTGATGGTCACCAATTCGCCAGTGCCTTCCTTGGTCGCGTCGAGCAGCTCCTCGATCTCCAATGGGCTACGGTTGAGATAGCGAGACACTTCGGCAACCAGCGTCATGGGCGAGAACATTCGTTTCTCGCGGCGGGCGGTCAGGTCGAAGGTACGGCTGTCGGAGGCGCGCGCCGCATCGGCGGCGGTCAGCCCGTCTTGCTGTGTTTCGATCAGGCGGTACTTTTCAACCAGCTCATTCCACTTCTCCCTGCTCTCTCGCTCGGGTATCAGTTCCTGCCCTTGTACGGGCTGCTTCTCGCGCATCTGGAAAAGCTTGCGCACGCGCACCAGCTTGATCTTGACCGGTGGCTCAACCACGCGCACTTCCACGCGCTCCTTTTCCTTTCCGGTTTTCTGCAGCTCGTCGGCGCTGATGCGGAAGTTCTGCTGCAGCTCATCGTTGAGCGTGTTGAGGTTGTCGCCCGAGAGGAAGACGTGGCCCGTGTGCTGGGCCTCGCCGATGGCGCGTAGGCAGCGCATCGTGGCTTGCAGCACAAACACCTTGGACTTGGGCTCGCGGAACAGGCCCACACCGAACAGCGAGCGGCAGTTCCAGCCTTCGCGGCCCTTGTTGACCAGCAGGATGAACTGCTTTTCCGAGCCTTCGGTGTCGAGTCGGTTGAATTCGCGGATGTCGTCGTTGGTAGTGATCTTGCTGTCGCCCACGTTCACCAGGATGCGCGAGGTCGGGATGCCGTGCTTGAGCAGCGCACGCTCGACGGCGGGCTTCAGCTCTTCCGTCAGCTCCTCCACGGTGGCTGCAAAGAAGGCCAGCTTCGGGGAAAGCCCTTCGGGTCGTAGCCCGTCCGTCTCCTTCAGGAAGTTCTCGATGGCAATGTCGACAAACTCGTCGGTGCGCGTGTTGGCGTAGCCGTGCAGTGTTACCTTCTTGAGGAAGCCCTTGTCGATGGCCTCCTTCAGGCCGTAGGCGTAAACCACTTCTGGCAACACCTCGCGCCCCACGTAGGGCGTGCCAGTGTAGTTGTAGCAGGCCACTACGCGCGTGCCCGCAGCATTCAGGCTGGCAGCCAGAATGTCGATGGTAGTGCGCAGGCTAGTGTCCGTTTCCTTGGCCCCGACGCCCATGTCCTTGGCCAGCGCCTTGCCGAAGGCGTGGTGGGCCTCGTCCACGTAGATGCCGAGTTGTTCCAAACGACGCAGCTTCTCGAAGCGCTGGTTGGTGGTCAGTTCGCCTTCTTCCTCTGGCTGGTCAAAGTTGTAGAGGTCGGCGGCGTCGGCATAAACGCCGTTGGCAGCCAGGGTTTCGCCGCTCGAGGCGAACAACTTGGCAGCAGGCGTTTTTTCCTTATGTTGGCGCTTGAGGATGATCTTCTGCGTGTTCGAGACGACAATGTTGAACCGCGAGCGATCCAGCGTGTCCAGCGAGGTACCAGCCTCTTCGAGATAATGGAAACGCAGATGGGTAGTCAGGAAATTGACGTACTCCGGTGGCACCACGCGCATCAGGTCGAAGGACTCGATTTCCTTGAGCGATTGCAGCACCGTCTTATCCGGTGCGAACACCAGTGCGTTGTGGCAATAGTGCGCATCCTTCGGAAATTTGTTGGCCAGCAAGAACTCATAGAAGATGCAGGTAGCCATCAGAATAGTTTTGCCGGTGCCCATCGTTAGCGCAAAGATGTAGTTCGGATAGGCGCGTGAGCTCTTGCGCATCTTCTCGAACAGCACCTTGTACGAATTCAACTCCAGCTCATCGGACTCACCAAACTGGAACATCTCCTGCCCGGCATTACCGAGGAAAGAGCCGAACTTGCGGCCTTCGAACTTCCCGCTACGCTCGTACCACGCCTTGAAGATCTCCTCGACCTTGGCGTTATCAAGAAACTCCTTGAGGAAAACGTAGGTTTCCAGCGCCTCAAACTGCGGCTGGCGCAGGAAGGCTTTGGGGTTCTTGTCCGGGTTGTTGAAATCGAGGTACTTGCGCGTGAGCTCACGATAACTCTGGCGCAGCTTTCCCCGATTGTCCTTGTGGAATTGCCACAGAAAGCGAAAGAAGGCAAAGTCCAGCGACGCGCTGGCGCTGCTCGCCCCCTTGCCACTGGCTTTGGCGGCTGCGCGCTTAGTCGCCATAGCTCACGCTCCCTTCCCAAGATTCCGAAAGCAGGTCGGTAATCTTCACGCGGATGGTACCCGCATCCTGGGGCACAGTGTATTCGCCCTTGACTAGGTCGTTCTTGCCGGGGATGTCTACTACCATCGGTTGCAGCACTGCACCGTCGTAGTTCCAGTCGATCAATACCGACTCGACAAGCTCCTTCCAGTCTTCGACCGACTCCTTTTGAAGCGAGAGCTTTTGCAGCAGGTTCATCGGGTAGAACTTCTCGATAACCAGTTCAGCGCTCTTAATAGAGATCTTCGCCTGCGAGTCGCGCTTGAACTCCAGATCAGCCTTGTCACGCAGAATATCCACTACCTCAACGTCGATCCTAAAGGGCTTAGCGGCTAGCTCTAGTTGAGCAGCCAAATCCGGCTCATGGCCCATGCAGACGAGTGTAATCTTCTCGACCGGACGGTTTGGGGACTCATTCTGCTTGTGCTCCCACGCCCTGTAATCAAAGCCCGCGATCAGCTCGTTCAGATCGGCACGCGTAGCGATGCGGTTGACGGGCATGATTTTGACCATGCGCCCGTCCTTCTCGCCGTCAAATACGGTACTGAACTCCAGCTTCTGCACTTCCAGCGCCTCTATCAACAATTCTTTCGCTTGAACAGGGTTGCGGAACACATCGTAGTGGTTAACGTTATGTAGTTCGAAGCCAGTGAAGTACTGGCTCTTGCCATCTAAGTCTTTCTGGCGCAAGCCATCAGCAACGCCGAGAAGGCGCTTAGTGGTTGTTTGTATCGCACCTAGATTGATGTCCGCACCGATGAAACGGCGTCCGAGTTTCATTGCCACAGCCTGAGCGGTTCCTGACCCCATGAAGCAATCAAAGACGATGTCACCCGGCTTGGAACTAGCAAGGAGAATGCGCTCCAACAGCTCTTCTGGTTTTTGTGTTGGATAGCCCGTCCGCTCTTTTGCAGCCTGATTCACCGGATTTATATTCCACCAGTCCAATGGGAGACTGCCATCTTTGAGGTAGTGCCTAAAGACAAGCTCAGGATTGGTTTTCTCCCATTCAGGACTTACATCCCTATGCCACTGAATCGGGCTTCCTGCTACGTTCTTACCAAATAACCTATAGCGACCATTTTCGTCCTCATATCGATACTTCTTAATGTTCTCCTCAGTATGAGGCCGTAGTACTGCTTCATAGTTAAACGTCCACTCCTCCGATTTCTTAAAGAACAAGATAGTATCGTGCTTAGTGTTCCAGTATTTTTTGCTATTCGCAGCATCTGAATAGCACCAAACCACGTCGTTTAAGAAGTGTTCCTGACCGAACACCTCTTCCATGATGCATCGGAGATGATGCGATTTATGTGAGTCACAGTGAACATAGATGCTCCCGGTCTTCGACAGCAGCTCACGCATAAGAACAAGTCGTTCGAACATGAACTGCAAATATTCATCATTCGACCATAAGTCGGTGTATTGCTTTTCTTCAAAAACAGGCTGGTCCGTAGTCGCAGACTTCCCGCCAAGTTGAACCTTTTTCTTGTAATCAGCACCTGAGTCAAATGGTGGGTCGATATAGATCAAATCCACCTTGCCCCGAAATTGCTTTAGCAAATGGCTCATTACCTGAAGGTTGTCGCCCCAGAAAATCTTGTTGCGCCAGCCGTCCGCCTCCTCTCCGTGAACTTCCTTCAACTGAGCCGGGTAGTACTGCGTCGAGGTGAATGGGCGCTTGCCACGCCAATTGAGCATCGGGTAGCCCTTGATCGGCTCGAACTCGTATTTCTCAACATTGGTAGTACCGCCATCGGGTGTGGCCAGTTGCAGGCTTTCCTGCGCAGGTGTTTTCTTGCTCATCAGTTGTTTTTCCTGAATTTCCAATTCTTGTTATCGCAGTAAGCACGGATATCACAGCTCAGGCACAGCTTGGTCGGGCGTGCTGCGATAGCATAGTCCTGCTGTTCGATGCGTGCGACGATGTCGTCGAAACGCGCGATGGTCTTGCCGATAGCGCGTTCGTCCTTGGTGAATGACACATAAGGGTTACCGCCATCTTCGCCTGTGTAGTACAGGTGCATGCGGCTGACTTTTTGGCCAGTACGCCCTTCAACAAGGTGAGCGTACACCTCTAACTGATGCTGGTACTGGCGCAAGCGCTCTCGATCTTTCTCCATGTCAGGCTTCTTCTCCGACTTGAAGTCGATGATCTCGACCGTATCGTGCTCGCCCCGTATCAAGTCTACGCTGCCCTTCAGAATGTACTGCGGTTTGATAAGCGAAATCTCAACTTCGGCTTCCTTGAGACGATCCCAGTTGCCGTTTTCCCGCTCGTAGTAGCGCAGTACATGCTGCAGCGCCGCCTGCTGCGAGGAGGATGCGAGATAGACGCGCTCCTTCTTCGAGAGCATGGTGTAGTTGGCCGAGAACCAGCCCTTGATGCCGTCCAGGGTAATGGAGCCTTCCTCGCCGCGCAGCACGGTCTTGTGGATGTCTTCGATGGTCTGGTGCACCAGAGTACCGAACAGCATCGGGCTTTCGCGGATGGGCGCGAACTCCAGCTCCTTGAAGAAGCGGTACTGCTCGGCGCAGTTCTCGAACACGGTGATGTGTGAGGTGAAGGAGTACTCGCGCTTGAGGTTGATCTGTTTCACGGCCTCGAAGGTCAACGCCGACAGATCAATATCGCGCCAGCTCGGAAGCTCGTAGAACAGGCGCTCGAAGTATTTGGACGGCGATTTGCCGCGCCCCTGCTTCTCCTGCGCGGCCAGCACCAGCAGGTTCTGGGCGCGCGAGAAGGCGGTGTAAAACAGCCGCCAGAAGTCGAAATTCTTGATGTGGTCGAGCGGCTCGAAGCGTTCCTTGGAAAGGTAGCCGCCGTCCTCCAGCAGCACGTCCAACGCGCTGTACTGCTTGCGCGGCACCGCCTCCAGCGAGCCACACACCACCACCGGAAACTCCAGCCCTTTGGACTGGTGTACGGTCAGAAACGAGACGCAGCCCTTGGGTGCGTACTCGGATTCGTCCTCGTACTCGCCGATGCCGCCATCGACGAGGAAGCGCATGAACTGGTTGAACAGGTCGCGCAGGTTCTTTTCCAGCCACTCGGGGTTAAGCACGCTGACGTAGTGCAGGTACTCGAACTTGGTCAGCAGCTTGGAGAACGTGCCAAGGTTGCGCGCCGCGCGCCCCTTGTCCACGCCTTGCACGGCCTCCTCGGTGAGAAAGCGCGAGAACAGCGGGAATTGCAGCAGTTGATAGAACAGGCCGGAGAAGGCGTAGTCAGTGTTCTGCGCCAGCACCGCATGGCGCTTGGCCAGGGGGCGTGCCCAGTCGAGCAGCGGCTTGTTCTCCGGCTTGCGCAGCTCGTCGATGAAGGGCTTGAAGCACTGGTGGTCGTAGTAGACCCAGATTGGCAGCGTGATGCCTTCCACCCACGCCCGCACCTTGGGAAACTGCGGGAACAGGAAGATCAGCGCGCCGATCATCAGGCGGATTTCCTCGCGATCGAAGAACATGTTCGAGCGGGGCGAGAACACCGGTACCCCCTGCGCTTCGAGAAAGCGGGCCAGCGCTACCACCTTGTCGTTCTTGACCGAGCGGAATAAGAAGGCGACCTGATTCCAGTCCGCAAGCTGGCCGGAGTCCTTCAACCCGTTGAGAAAGGCCAGAACCTCGGCATGCCAGTTGGTGGTGTCGTCCTTGTCATCGCTGGCTGCCAGCCGCACGGCAGTGGGCAAGTCCGGAAAGTCGTCCTCGCGCGGCACGATCTGCTTGGCGAAGCGGAACACGCGCGTGCCGTCGTCCCAGACTTGCTCCTTCATCCACTCGTTGTAGAAACGGATGATGTCCGGGTGCGAGCGGTAATTGACGGTGAGCTTGACTTGCTTGCACTGGCCGTCGTCGAACAGCGTCGGGAACTCCAGAATGTTGCGGATAGTGGCGCCGCGAAAGCGGTACAAGCCCTGGTCATCGTCGCCCACCACGCACAGATTGCGGCGCTCTCCCGCTAACAGCAGGAGGATGCGCTCCTGAATGGTGTTGGTGTCCTGGTACTCGTCCACCATCAGGTGAGTGAGCTTTTCGCGCAGTTGCCCCAGCACCTCGGGGCGCTTTTCCAGCAGTTGCAGGGCCTCGTACTGGATGCCGGAAAAGTCCAGCGAGTTGTGCTCGTGCAGCAGCTCCTGGTATTTGGCAAAGCATGTGGCCAGGGCCCGGATTTCCGGCTCCGGGGCCGCCGCCAGCGTGGTCGCATCGAGCGCCTCCTCGCTGACCTTGTTGAGCCATTTGAGCAGGTTCTCCGACTGCGCCCAGCGACCCGTCTGGTCATCGCCCATGACGAGCCGTGCGTCGGGCAGTTCGCGGAAGTCCTTGATGTGCTGATAAAGGAAGTACTGCTGGTCAAACTGGTCGAACAGCGTGAAGCTGCGCTTGAGTCGGGTGAACTCGCGGTAATCCTCCAAGAGCCGCAGGCAGATAGAGTGGAAGGTACCGAGGTACATCTCGTTCAGATTGAACTGGATGCTCAGCTCGGTCAGACGGTTGGAGATGCGCGTAGTCAGCTCGCGCGCGGCCTTGTCGGTGAAGGTGACGACCAGCAGCGACTCCGGCGCGACGCCCTTACGCGTGATGAGGTAGACGATGCGCTCGACCAGCGTGAAGGTCTTGCCAGAGCCGGGGCCCGCGATGATGAGCACCGGGCCGTCGGTGGCCAAAATAGCTTCGAGCTGCTGGGGGTTGGCCTTGGACTGGAGGGTGACGGAACTGAGGGTCACTCCACCCCCTTGTCGTCATCCACCATCGCCTTGCCGATGCGGCTGGCGATCCACTGATCCAACTCACCGCGACGGAAACGCCACGTGCCGCCGAGCTTGAACGCCGGGAGCTTGCCGCTGGCGGCCAAGCGATAGACCGTGCGCTTGCCTGCCTTCAGGTAGGCAGCTACCTCATCAATCGTGAGGATCTCGTCCGGTTGGTCGCTCATCGGCTTTCCTATGTGATCTGTGCTGTGCTTGGTTTACCGCCACATCTTGTCATAATCTTTCACGATTGTGCAGACTTGAACAAACTTGGCATCCAAATCGGAGCCTGACCAAGAGGGAGTGGGCGTGGCATCGAACTACGAGGCAATTTGCGAGGAGAACCGGGAGAGCTACGGCACTAAAGGCGCTCAGAAGTCCGGCCAGCTGGCTGCTGGACTGTACGACGACCGCACGCACTTCATCTTCGAATTGCTGCAAAACGCAGAGGATGCGCTCGGTCGGCGTGGTGAGTGGCACGGATCACGCAAGGCTGCGTTCATCCTGAACCCGACCCGCCTGACGCTCTCACATTTCGGCAAGCCGTTCGACGAGGCTGACGTCCGAAGCGTCTGCGACATCGCCGAGAGCACCAAGAACGAGTCCTCTATCGGTCGTTTCGGCCTCGGCTTCAAATCCGTCTACACAGTCACCGAACTTCCGGAGATTCACTCTGGCGAGGAGAATTTCGCCATCGAGAACTACGTCTTCCCGAAGCGGTTGGCGCGTTCGGCGCGCGCGGCAGACGAGACGCAGATCATCCTGCCCCTGAAGCCGGAGGACTCGAGCGCAGCGCAGGATATTACGGCAGGGTTCCGCCACTTGGGCCCGGGCGCGTTGCTGTTCCTGCGCCATATTGACGAAATCAGCTGGAGCGTCGAGGGCGGCGCGTCCGGATTCTATCTACGCAACACCCCCGAATCGCTCGGGCCCAATGTCCAGCGCGTCACAGTCATCGGTAAAGAGGATGATCGGCCGGAAGTCGATCAGAACTGGCTGGTGTTTCACCGCGACGTGTTTTCTGCCGAGGGTAACAAGGTCGGACGGGTGGAAATTGCCTTCTCACTGGTTGCGGTAAGGGACGTTCTGGGTCGCTGGGCTGTGCAGCCGCTGGCCAAGTCGCCGCTGGTAGTGTTCTTCCCGACGGTGATTGAGAGCCACCTTGGCTTTCTCGTGCAGGGGCCGTACCGCACCACGCCAAGCCGCGACAACATCCCGCCCGGCGAGCCGTGGAACCAGCATCTGGTCATGGAAACGTCTGGCCTGCTGGTGGATGCGATGCGATGGATGCGGGACAACGCAATGCTGGATGTCGCTGCGCTGCGCTGCCTACCACTTGACCGCGGAAATTCCCAGAGAATTCACGGTTTGTGCCGATGTTTGATGCCGTCCGGCAGGCGTTTCAGGACGAGGAACTGCTTCCGACCTTCGACGACGGGCATGTCACTGCCCAACAAGCAAAGCTGGCGCGAACGCAAGAGTTGCGCGAGCTGTTCAGTCCGGAACAAGCTGCGGCGCTGTTCGGTTCGGAGGTCGCCGCTTGGTTGTCTGGCGACATCACGCAGGACAAGGCACCCGAGATTCGCCAGTACCTGATGGACGAACTCAACGTTTCCGAGATCAGACCAGAGAAATTGGTGCCAAACTTGACCAAGCCATTCCTCGAAGCACAGCCAGACGAGTGGGTGTTGCGACTCTATGAGTTCCTGAATGGTCAAGGGAAGACCGTGCGCCCCCATCTTGACACTGTTCCTCTCATCCGTCTTGATGATGGAACTTACATCGTTGCGCATGAGAACGGCGAAGCGAAGGCCTTCTTGCCCAGTGCCATTGCAACCGGTTTCCCGACAGTGCGTCGTGCAGTGTGCGCGACATCAGAGGCTCTCGCTTTTCTAAGCTCCCTGAAAATCACTGAGCCCGATCCAGTAGATGACGTCATTCAGAACGTCCTGCCGAAGTACCGACAAGACGAAGTGGACATGGCCGAGGATGCCTACGCTGTCGACATCGAGCGCATCCGTGCTGCTTTCAGCACCGACTCGACAGCGCAGAAGGAGAAGCTCCGTTCAGCCCTGCGCGACACCAACTTCGTGATGGTGGTCGACACAGGCGATGGCAAAGCCTACGTCGCCAAGCCCGGCGACATCTACATCGCCACCGACCGCCTGCCGCAGCTCTTCGCTGGTGTTCCCGACATTCTGATCGTTGACAACGAATACGACTGCCTGCGCGGTGAGGATATCCGTGACCTGCTGGTGTCGTGTGGCGCGAGCCGCTACCTCATGCCGCAAGCAACGCCGTCGGGTTTGGGGTATTCGGAAAAGGCGCAGATTCGCAGAGAAGCAGGACTTGAACGTGCGAGCTGGGAAAGCCAGCCAGAAGACTTCACTCTTCGCGGTCTGACGCAGCTGCTGGAGTTTTTGCCAACACTAAAACCCGAGGATGCTGCCGCCAGAGTGAAGGTGCTGTGGGAGGCGCTGGCTGACCTCGAGGCCCGTGGCACTGCCGCCTTCTACGGCTCCTACAAATGGGGCTATTCCCACGAGACAAAGACCGCACGATTCGACGCCAGTTTCATCCGGACGCTCAATGAGGACGCCTGGCTGCCGAACGCCGACGGCGAGCTTGTACCGCCAGGGCTCGTGGTGTTCGATCTCCTTGGCTGGAAGCCCAACCCCTTCCTGTTGACCAAGATCGCCTTCAAACCGCCGATCATCGACCAACTGGCCAAAGAGGCAGGCATCGATCCAGCGATTCTCGATCTACGGCGAAGAGACCCCGCTATCGTTGCCGAGCTGGCATCCCGGTTGAGCGCCAGTCCAACACTGGATCCCGAGCCATCGACAGCCCTCGAACCGGAGGCCGACGAGCCATCCAACGGCGATGTGTATGACGGCGCGAAAGATTTGTACGGCGACGACATGCAGGATATCCTGCCCGGCACACCTGATCCCGATGGCTGCGACGGCGTGGGCAATGGCGGTCGGGCCGGTGGTGGCGGAACCAGTGGTGGTGGACAGAGATCGAGGCCGCCTGGCTCGGCTGGTAGCAGGCCATTCATTTCCTACGTCGGAATCCACCCGAACGATGATGATGCCGATCCAGATGGCCTCAACCAAGCAACGCGAATGCAAGTTGAGGAACAGGCCATCACGTTGATCATCGAGCTGGAACCGACGCTACAACGCACATCAAAAGGCAACCCTGGTTTTGACCTCTTCGAAGCCGACAGCAGTGGCAGGTTAATTCGGTGGATCGAAGTGAAATCGATGATGGGCACCATGGCA
Source organism: Comamonas thiooxydans (assembly GCF_002157685.2). Classification (NCBI taxonomy): domain Bacteria; kingdom Pseudomonadati; phylum Pseudomonadota; class Betaproteobacteria; order Burkholderiales; family Comamonadaceae; genus Comamonas; species Comamonas thiooxydans. The sequence goes on along the minus strand of NZ_AP026738.1, from coordinate 1,700,530 downwards.
GATCGTCCTGTAGGTCTGTCACACACACAATTCAACTGCGCGCGTGAAAAGGGAAAAGCTTACTGGTTGTACGTGGTCGAACACGCAAGCAATCCAGCACAGGCGTGTGTGCTCAAAATTCAAAACCCCGCCGGTCAAGCCAGAACATTTACATTAGATAGAGGTTGGCGTGAGATAGCAAAATCTAATAACCAGATTTATGGATATCATGATCTGACAGTTAAACCTACTTAGTTATGTACGACTATTAGAACGAATATTAATTCCTACAAATCATCCTCGACTCTGTATTCGTATTCAACGATTACGTTGATGTCATACCGCTCAAAAATCATTTAAATAATTTCATTCAGATCGATAGCAGATCAAAGCTCACCAAAAATATACATCGATGAATTCCAATATCAGAATAACTCCATTCTACCTAAAACCATCGAAAGCTCTGAAGGATTTACTTATTACAGATGAATCCGAAGCAGGCTTAGTACTAAGTGCCACGAAAAAATTCATCCCCAATTTACCCGAAAAATTAAAAAACATATTTACAGAATCAATAAAAGCAATTCACCTCACAGAAAAATATCATGAAGAAGAAATAATTAAAGTATTACCCTATCGCGACATTATTGGTAAAAAGTCCTTTTCAGAAAAAATTAGACTATTAGGAGAAGAAAAATTTCGTACAGATAAACCACACACTACAATTCAAGCTGAATACATTACCTTATTTACCAATATTCAACAACTAATATTTGACTATGGGATCATTCGACAATCTCAAAAAGAACTCAAATATGCAACCCCAAATAATAACACAATTGAAGAAATCATAATAAATTCATTTTATAAAAATGAACACCTTGCTGACCACAGATATCAAAATTTGATTATAAGTAGACTTTTTTCTATACAAATTAATTTCTATGAATTACTTAATTCTTATAACAATATAGTTGACAAAGAAGATAGAAAAACTATAGCTAAATTTGGTGGCACCACTAAAAATTATGGTGAACATATTTTATTAAAAAATATTCTCAATTATTTTTCAGAGAACCTCCCAGCTGAAAATGAAAAATCATCATCCATTGCTTTCCTGCATCGAAAGCATTATAAAAATCTTGAATCCACTCTAGAAAAATATCAAAAAAAAATAGGTACCCGAGAAGAAGGCAGTAGACATTTTATTTACTACGGGTCCAACTTAACAACAGATGGATTATTGCGAAAAATTAGAGAATGGTGCAAAGAAGATAAAAATTTCAGAAAAGAGATAGAAGAATATCACTTAAAATCAAAAAAGAAAAAATAGCCCCTCCAAAGAGGAGTTCCTAGTTCATTTTTCATCGATATTTATCGCCAAATTTTCGAGTCACGCCTAATACCTAGGTACGTACCCCGCTCCACGGGTTTCAATGACAATATCATCACCATCTATGCTCGATACATTACGGTACGTGAGATCCAGAGATTTACTCTGGAGCTATACGCCACTACTTATCCTTATCCCGCGATGACAAAAAGCTTGTAAGCCTCCTGACGTCATTTTGATTGGGCTGTGCCAGTAGAGCCAGTAGGTTGAAATTCATTTGAAGTGCAACACGTTTTCCGCCTTCTAAATGCAGAATAACCTTGTTTCGCCCCACCAACTGATCGATAGCGAAATCAAGGTTCGCAGCCTTACGCAAGCATTTAGGCCCCTTGCGCAGCAAATCAACTCTGTTAAAAAACCCTCCAGGATTAGTTGAGAGCTTACGCTGCATATACGAATACAAGGCATCGGCGAAATCGACCATACCCGTACTACGCACCAACTCCTCTGATTTTCCTAAACCCATCAATGCTTGCTGAAGGTGCCAATTGACCAACTCAACAGCCGCTTCCATCATTGGTAAGTCAATCATAGGCTTCGGCCCATTGAACCATTGCAGCACCGCAGCGACTCTCAGCGCCTGCTCACCAGCACGCTCCAGAAATGGCTTCATCCCTCTCCACTCTTGGGCAAACAACTTTTTTTGATGCCAGTCGGCAGCTGCAGTTCTCCAGCATCCCAGAGCTGCGGGTGAGAGCTGAATATGACTTCTTGGGCACGAAGAAGCAAAGATGTCTCGGTAGTCATTCATCAACTCACGAACACGGGTGTTAAAGGGTTGCGTCTTCGGGTCCGAAACACTCCTACCAGCACAACCACTGTAGACAAATGATGTTTTGGTAAAGGAGTAGAGGTTGCGGGCATGCAAGCCCGAGTGCATCATCATTTTCCCCTGTGCTCCCTCCAAAAACTCCGCATACACCGCGTCCTGGACGGCCATGCAAAACGTCGTCCGCGTATTCGGTATCTGTGTGATCTGATACTTACGTATTACGCGTAAGTCACTCCCATCAAATCGCTTGCACATGGACTGAATATCGAGATGCTTGGCCATCATTCCACCTTCATCCATCACAATGGCAGCCGCCTGCGCACCATTACCAAATAAGCTGACGATGCCACTCTCAGACGTGTTCTCCCAGAGATAGGGGTGTGCACCAATTTCACAAAAATTCATCTCGCCTGTCTGGCATCCATTGAAGGCAGCCTCGAAGTCACGGAACCCGTGAAACGCATGTTTGATCACTGTGGATTTGCGCATCCCGGACTCCGCAATCACAGAGACGTACAAGCTCGCAGGCATGACCGTAAAGAAAGGCGTATGAATGTCCACAGTACCCTGTACAGCAGCGGCCATCGCTGCGAGTACCACGGGCCCCACCAAAGCCGTTTTAGCTTGCGTGGCATCTGCAACGCACTGGGCAAAATCACTGCCTAGTGACTGCAAGCAATGTAGAGGATAAGGAGACGCTTTGTTCATCATTGATTCCCTTTGCTTGCCTTCGCTACATTCAATTCACGCAATGGACGACGCACTGCCCATGGATCAACAACTTGTTCCGGCTTGCTACGCTTAGGACCCGTTTTGCGCTTGACAACTTTGGGCACCTTGGAAGATCCAAATCCGTGCATCCGCTCAGGAGCCCTTAGATGCACCACATAGTCGACCTTCGTGAGGTACTCGGCATACCCACCCACGATGAGCCATAGCAAAGGGTCGCTGTAGTCGATCACACGCAAGATGGCGTCTTCGTTCTTTTGCTGAGCATTCAGATTCCACGTGTAAGTATCAGGGTTGCCAACAGCAGCATCCCACATCTGGGCAATGGCTTTAGGCACATTGATGCGATCTTGGTGCTTGGTTCCATTGAGGCCAATCAGCCAGTGGATGTGCAGCCCTTTGATTGGCGCACATTCAATCTTCCATACGTAAAAAGCCAAGTCCTTTCTGTACTTCTTGCGAAGTGCCTTGAGCTTCTTATCCCGGTATGCACAAACGATCTTGAAACGTTGCTCAAAGTCCTGCGAAGACAAAAAGACTCCCCGCCGATCTGGGAAAGGTTTCTTGTAGCCCCAATCCAATCTGATCAGCAGTACCTTTCCAAATCGCTGCCACTTGGACTCAGCCATCTTCAGGACTTGCTTATAGTTCTCAGTAGCATTTCGTTTGAAGCTGTGCACCTTTTCTCTGTGCCCTTCAGCCATCAGTCTTTGACGTATCTGTTGAGAAAGATGGTTCAACTCCTGATGCACCTCACAACGTTGGTCAAGAGTCATCAAGCGATAGGCATTTAAATCAAAGTTATTCAAAAGCTGGAATAAACGATCATCGACATATACTGCATTCAAAATCCAGTGCTTGATCACATCCAGAATAGACGTAATTTCAAGAGAAACATTGAGATAAAACGCACTACCTGAAATATCAGAATCCAATAAAATTGGGCTCATCATCTCGGACACGCAAGTGATCAAGGAGTACTGATAATTTCTCAACCCAATATAATTTTTGACAGCTCCTTCAGGGAATGGATAGACATGGGGTATTCTCGAAGAAAATTCATAAATTATTTTACATGCCTCAATAAGCTCCCTGTCTAAGACATGAGGAAGCACCTCTTCTTCCCCATCCAATGAATCTTCAAAGCGGAGATACTTGTTAATATATTGACTCTGATTGATATCATCATTGGTCATTGCATACACCTTATATTTAGTTACTAAATACCTAATTAACTCAAAATATCACAACTAAGAATTAAGCATCCAACACATCGAAATTAGCGCAAGAAAATCGTACAAAACCGCCGAATTTCAATACGATTCTTTTTGAAAATTTAGTACCCCATTTCATAGGTCCGTTTCCCTGTACCGCAGCTTCTCGATATAGGAATACACATCTTCCAATTTCCACCCAACTGCCTTCATGCCGAGCTGAATGGGTTTCGGAAAACTCGGGTCGTAGTACTTGGTCTTGGGATTCAGACGCAAATACACCGTGGAACGGGAGAGCCCCACCAATTTCACGAACTGCGGTAGGCGGATGATAGTTTTCAGATCCAGAGTGGATCTCTGGTGAGCAGAAGGCTGCATGACTTGCGGCTCTTCATTCTGGCGTTCAGTACCTAGATCCGCCTGCAAGGAGGTATTCGTACCAGCCAGCTTGGCTCGAGATATAGCTACAGCCCGTGCTGCATCAGGCACAAGCGCCTTGCTTCCCACAGCCGTTGCCGAAGGGTAAAGGGTCTGATTCATGAAGTCTTCCTTTTGTTGCTTGAAGGCCTTCATTGAATCGAGAGGGGCTTCTCACTTCGAGGCAGCTGCTTCGCGGAGCCTCAACTGACAAGCAGGTCTCTTGACTTTTATTTATTTTATTGATAGGAAATCACACACCCCTCACCTCGCATCAAAATCCTCAAAATTCGAAGTCATGCGAACGTGCGAATTCGATGAAAAATTTAGTTCCATACAGAGGAAAAATCCACTCAGAATTGGTCTGTGCGAAAACCTCAAATTTCGCATGCAAGATCCGCTCAAATTCAAAGCATTCGGACCCGTTCATTCAGCTTCGCAATCCTTCCGTAGCAGAAATTCGCGCCAAAAACAACAAAACCCCAGAACTAAAGAATTTTTAAATCCAGTTTTTTTGATCCACATATCACTGCTTCGAGTTGCTACTACGGCGCTTCCGTCTACACCTCAATCCTTGCTGACAAGCCTTGAGGTGCAAGCGGTATTTCAACGATCGGAGCATTTGATGAGCACCTTTCCCCCTCGCCCTTGTCCTTGCCTTTGCCCTTTATGTGGCAGTCTTCAAGTCGTCCAACGATGTTGGGGACGTAAAACGGGCGGTTTCGTCGGATCGCTTGCCGGTGCTGCAGGTGGTTTTGCAGGTTCTCTGCGTGGAGCACAAATCGGCGGTATTACAGGCGCACTTCTGGGCCCAGCAGGCATCTCTATTGGAGGGCTGGCTGGTGCCGTTCTTGGCGGTTTAGTGGGCAGCTCCATTGGCTGCGAGGTTGGTTCAGCCGTTGGTGAAACCATTGATGCCCACGTCCTCAACGATTTCAAATGCCAGGAATGCGGTCATAGCTTTGCGCATTCACATTCCAGCTCGCTGTAATCAGACGAAATCCGCCTTACCGTATTAATCCTCGTTTCAAATTTCACCAAGCTTCTTTTCCAGCTTTATTCGATTTATCGAATACTCCCCCATTCATTCGACGACCTCTCCAAGCCCATTTTCAAAAATCCGAAGCCGTGAAATCAACCGGCTCGCGGAAGTTTTTGAATTTCTGAGGTGATGAGAGGTTTCCATCCATTTGGAGATTTGTATGTCCCATCTTGTAGAAACCATGGCATATACCGGCCAAACCCCTTGGCATGAACTGGGCCACGCCCTTCCGGCCAAACAAGGCATCGATGTCTGGGCCCAGGCCGCCGGCATGGATTGGCGCATCCAGGAAACACCGGTGCGTTATCTGGCTTCCAATGCTGATTCAGGCCTGTCAGGCCTGTACGCCGAGCCCAAAGAGTTCCCTGAGCAAAAGGTGCTGTACCGCAGTGACACCCAGACTCCGCTGTCTGTGGTGGGAAGCCGCTACCAGGTAGTCCAGCCCCGCCAGGTGCTGGAGTTCTATCGTGATCTGACGGAAGTGGCCGGCTACGAACTGGAGACCGCAGGTGTACTCAAGGCTGGTCGCAAGTTCTGGGCTCTGGCCCGTACTGGCAAGTCAGCAGCGCTCAAAGGCAATGATGTGGTCAACGGCTATTTGCTGCTGGCGACGTCCTGTGACGGAACGCTTGCTACGGTAGCCATGCCGACGACGGTGCGGGTTGTGTGCAACAACACGCTGACGATTGCACTGCGTGACGGTGTCGGTGCTGTCAAGGTACCGCATAGCACGACCTTTGATGCCCAGGTGGTCAAGCGCCAGTTGGGCGTGGCCGTGGGCCAGTGGGACAGCTTTATGTACCGCATGAAGACGCTGGCCGAGCGCAAGGTCAAGACCCATGAGGCGCTGAACTATTTCCTGAAGGTGATCTGCAATACAGACTCCCATTCGGATTTGTCTGTGGGACTGACCAATGAACGGGCTCTCAAGAAGGTGCAGATGCTCTATGAGGGCCATGGCCGTGGGGCTGAGATGCATGCGGCCAAGGACACGGCTTGGGGCCTGCTGTGCTCCGTGACGGAGTTTGTTGACCATGAGAAGCAGGCTCGTAGTCAGGACAACCGTCTGGACAGCGCTTGGTTTGGTCAGGGAGCAGTGATCAAGCAGCGTGCTCTGGATCATGCACTGCAACTGGTCGCCTGACCGTGACCGACCGTTGGCTTTTGGGGTCGTCTTTGGACGCCTTAGTTCTCTTCCCCTCTCTCATCTTTCCTACACCCCCAGCCACCTTTTGAGGTGGCTTTTTTATGCCCGTAGTTCGCGGGCCAGGAGATTTTGATGTCTGTGCATGTTCTCAAGAATGGCAATCTGGATGGCGGCGCTGCTGGCACACGCACCCCTCGCAAAGGTGTTGCTTTGCGTCTGGTATCTACCAAAGACATGGAGCGCGATGACTGGCTGGAGATTCGCCGTACCGGCATTGGCAGCTCGGATGCCGCTGCAGCGATTGGCCTGAACCCCTACCAGTCCCAACTGGAGTTGTGGATGCAAAAGACGGGCAAGGGTGATCTGCTGCCAGTCTTCGATCCGAATGATGACACCAGCCCCATGTTCTGGGGAACGATGCTGGAGCCCATTGTGGCGGCTCACTACACCAAGCGCACAGGCAACAAGGTGCGCAGAGTGAATGCGGTTTTGCAGCATCCTGAGCATCCTTGGATGCTGGCTAACGTGGATCGTGAAGTGGTCGGCTCTTCGGCGGTGCAGCTTCTGGAATGCAAAACTGCAGGTATCCATGGCGCCCGCCTGTGGCGTGACGGTGTTCCCGAGTATGTGCAACTGCAGGTGATGCACCAGTTGGCCGTGACTGGCCATCGTGCTGCTGACGTAGCTGTGCTGGTCGGCGGTCAGGAGCTGCGAATCTTACGGATTGAGCGAGACGAGACATTGATTGCTCGACTGATCGAAATGGAGCACGCATTCTGGCAAATGGTGGGGAGCAAAACGCCGCCTGCTGGCGATGGATCGGACAGTGCAGAAAAAGCCTTGCGTAGCCTCTATCCAAACAGTTCAGGCGATGACGTAGACATGAGTGATGACCCAGAGCTCAATGCCACGTTTGAAGCCTTGTTAGCGGCACGTGAGCAGCTTGAAGTGGCACAGAAAAATGAAGCCCGCTTGCGCCAGGCCATCCAGATCCATATGGGAGAAGCGGGCAAAGCAACGTTTGCCTGCGGCGGCAGCGTGACATGGCGGCGCAGCAAGGATGGCCAAGTGTTCAATACGGCGCAGTTCAACAAAGACCATCCAGAGTTGGCCAAGGCCTACCTGTCCACGCGGGCTGGTGCTCGGCGATTTTGCGTCAATGAAACGTGAGCGGTGACTCACGGCCCTTTTTATCCATCCCCCTCTGCTCTCTGCGGTTCACAGCCCCAGAGAGCTTTCTTTTTTGGAGCAAGACATGATCAAAGGTTTGATGATCACCCCGCCTGTGATTGGCAGGATTTCGATTGGCAAGGTGGTGGAGAAGAACGGCAAGCGTCTGCCAGAAAAGGACGATGAGTTCACCATCACCACGCAGGTGCAGCAGCGAGGCCAGTGGGTGCTACACCCTTTGGATGAGGCTTTGCGCCAGAGCCAAGCACCTGGTCAAGTTTCCTGCGGCATAAAAGAAGGCACAGAGCCTTCCGATGTGCAAAGTGAAACGTCAGCAAGCGCTACCCAAACTCGCACAGGCAAACGCTCACTCAAAGACAAGATGGGTGTGGCAGATACGCCAACGGCTGCACCGAGCACGACAAGGCGCAAGCTGCGCAGCATCCCAGTGCGGGTGCTGTTCAATGATCCAGATTTGAACCTACGAGCTGATTACTGCATGTTCGATCGCAGTACCGCTCGCCCGCTGTGCGTCGGCAATGGCGAGAGCTGCAAGCGTGTGACAGACAAAGGTCTGGAAGAGTTGGCCTGCCCTGGTCCGGATACATGCCGGTTTGGCATGGGCCATTGCAAGCCCTACGGCCGCTTGAACGTGAGTATTGGCGACAGCGATGAGTTGGGCAGCTTTGTATTCAGAACCACGGGCTTCAACAGCATTCGCACTCTGGCAGCGCGGCTGCAATATTTCGCTGCAGTCTCTGGTGGCAACCTGGCCTGCATGCCGCTGGAGCTCAAGCTGCGTGGCAAGTCCACCACGCAGTCGCATCGATCGGCCATCTATTACGCGGACTTGGTGGTGCGTACTGGTGCCTCTTTGAACGAGGCCATTGGGCAAGCCCACACCTTGGCGGCTGAGCGCTTGGCAGCCGGGTTTGATCAGTCTGCCTTGGACGGAGCCGCACGACAGGGCTTTGCCAATGGCAACTTTGAAGATGCGCCCGATGAGGGGGTTGAGATTGTGGAAGAGTTTTATCCCGAAGAGTGCGAAACACCCACCGCCCCTACTACAGCTGCAGCCAATGAGCACTGGCCCCCTATCGCTCAGGCCAGTCAGCGAAATGGTACGCATAGTCCGTATCCGCAAAAGCAGTGGCTGTGACGACCGTAGCACTTAAAGCAGTGTTTCTACACACCGTGATCGCTATCACGGTGTGCTTTTGCACTGTGGCCAAGCATGCTACGAATCGTAACCATTGCGTCCCATGGCAAGCAAACCAATGACCAATGCAGACCGATCTCCAGTGCTCAAGGCATTTGGGCAGGCCGTGCGTGAGTGCCGAAGCGCGCGAGGGTTTTCTCAGGAAGGTTTTGCGCATTACTGCGGCTTGGATCGCAGCTACATGGGTGGCGTGGAGCGTGGTGAGCGCAATGTGACGCTGGTCAACATGGAGCGCATCATCGCCGCCCTTGATATGAAACCATCCGAATTCTTCCTGACTTTGGATGGACATTTCCGGGACCTCGCCGTACAACGCGATGCTGCGCATTTAAACGACTTTGCGCCTTATTTCCGACCTGGAATTCCTCGAAAAACACCCTAAAGCTCAGACTTTTCTCCGCCCTCTTTTCAAGGTGTGAAGAGTGCGTGTGTATTTTCATTTCAAATTTAAGAGATGGCCCTATGAAAAAACGAATACTTCTTTGTTCAGCCTTAAGCTTCGCATTGACCGGCTGTAACTCTTCCCCAAGCAATAGCGATCTAGAAGCTTATCTAGAGCCCAAGTTCGATAGCTGCAAAAATCTCAAAATCGTAGACATCAAAAAGACCAATGGCTATCAAGAGGATGGCTACTATAGGGTGGAATTTTCTTACGGATTGGAACTTAAAGATTCCAGCCTATTAGATACTATGCGCAATCAATGGAAAGAAGAAAAAGAAGAATCAGAAAGACGACTAGAGAAAAATAAAAAATTTCTCGAAACAAGAGAAACACTTGAAGCGGAAATAAAAAAAATAGCAGATGAATTCGAACTGCATGCACCTTACATGCCCTCTTCCGATGAAATTATTGTCTTTAAACGAGGGCTATCCGCAGAGATAGCGCCAGAAATACCATTACCCCTTCAAGAAAAGATTAATATCTGGAAAAAACTTGTAGAATCTAGAGAACAAGAGATAAATAATCAAAAGCCATTCAAAATTTTTGGCAATGAAGAGACTATTATTTACAGAAACTACTACAACGGCTGCAATCCTAGTGTGAAACAATTCACAAAAAATCTTTTTGAAGGACAACAACTCGCATCATTACGTAGTGAGAACAAAGATCCAGAACTTTTATTTGACGAATATAAAGTAAAAGTAACTTTGACAATTCCAATGCGAAAAACAGAAAATGGGTGGCGTGTAATCAGCGATAACTGATTACCACGAAGCAGTGATCGGCACTAACTGGCGCAGTCAGTGCCGATCACATGCCTTTATTTTTTTGTAGGTGCTTTCGCCGACACCCTTAAATTTTAGGCGCAACAACACTCGCTTGAATGAAAAAATCCTGTAGCCGCCTTCGCGGAATAAGTGAATCACCCCGGGTTTGAACTGTCCCCAGAAGTTGGTCGGTTACCGTCCCGCCAACTAGGCGGTGTTTCTCAGCCAGTATCCCACCGCGTGGCGCCCAGGTCTATCCGCACTCCGGTGGACTTCTGGCGCGAGCTGTTGCGGCTTCACTTCGCCAACCGTTCGTTGCCGCCCCTGTTCGCCCAGCACGCGGCAGGCATCATTCACGGCAAGGGGCTGTTCACCGACCAACCCGTAGCCACATGGGTGGAAATCAACAAACTGCAGACAGCTCCAAAGCAGCGCTGCTTTCGCTGTGCAAGCGATACGCGGATGTAATGGGTGATAGCGCTGAACTGAAAATGGCAGCAGCAGCATCTATCGCGAATGAATATGAGTGGCAGATCACTCAGTTCTAGAGCGTGTTATGAACTTCCGTTCAAGACACGCGGCAGCCCAAGTAGAGTGCTGCAATGCCCCGCAAGCCTTACCCGCATGACCTGCGTGAGGTCTTCAATGCGCTGCGTTGGCTGGTGCGTGCAGGTGCACCTTGGCAGCTGCTGCCCAATGACCTGCCGCCATGGGAGGCGGGATGCTCCGAGGCGATGGTGTCGGACCTGCGCTCCATCATCCGTGTGGCCCAAGGGCGCCAGGGGCAGTCCAGTGCCGCAGTGCTAGATGAGCGTACGTTGCAGTCAACCTGCGAGTGTCACCCGCGTGCGAGCTACGACAACGACAAGCGCCGCCGCGGCAGCAAGGTGCACATGGCCGTTTACTTTTACTGAACACATACGCGCACGAGGCGAATGGATCCAGGCCAAGGGCCTGTTCCACCAACAGGGCCGCCCAGTCAAGGCTGCGCCAAAGTTGCAGGATCGATTGGTGACGCCGATCAAGGCCATGCTCGAGGAAAACCTATCCTTCGGCTATCGAACGGTGGCGCATCTGCTGGGGTTCAACAAGAACACGGTGCAGCGCATCTTCTAGATAGAGGGCTGGCAGGTGCGAAAGTGCCCGGTAGGCTTCAGGCCCAGGATCCAATCCCTGCCCTCGGTGGCCAAGGCACTGAATGAGCGCTGGGCCACCGACATGTGCCGGGTCTGGGCCGGACGGGCTGGCTGGACCACGATGGCCCTGGTGATCGATTGCCACAGCCGGGAACTGCTGGGCTGGAACCTGTCGCGTAGCGGGAGATCCAAGACTGCGGAGTCAGCACTGGAGCAGGTGCTGATTGCACGGTTCGGGACACTCGGGCGTGTGCCAGCGCCGTTCCTACTGCTCTCGGACAATGGGCTGGTCTTCACCAGCCGCAGCTCCACGGCCCTGGTCAGAAGCTATGGCCTGCGCCATGAAGAATCGCTTGCCGAGTCGCTCGCCTCGCTAGTCTTGGCTCGCAGTTCATACCTCTACCATCGCGCCCGTCTCAACGCTGACGAGAAGTATGTCCTGGTGTGCCGATCAATCACCAACATCTTCGAGCGCAACCATGGCTGCTTTGGCTACCGACGGGTTACTGCAACGCTGTGCAGTTCAATGGCGGAGCCGGTCAACCACAAACGCGTACAGCGAGGAAGCAAGTTCGTCGGCAATGGCATGAATGCTTTTATTACTGCCTCAAGTCCGCCGTGTTGATATCGCATGGGTAGCTACTTCTAGTGGTGACCAGTCGGGCCTGTCGCAAAAACATCCGCGTGGAAGTCCTGTGCAAGCAGGCCCATATCGGAAGCGGCTGTGCGCACTGATTGAACCAGAGCTGGTGAGCCACAGCAGTGCACCACATGATCGTGCAGGTTGCCAAAGTGAGTGCGTAGCGCGTCATCCACCCGACCTGCGTGAGCATCCGCAGGCATATCGCCTAGGTCGGTGATGGCTGCAATGTAGCGAAACTGTGGCCAGACTTTGCGCCACTTGTCGATGGCGCTAGGAAGATACAGGCCCGAGGGGTTGCGAGCCCCCCAGATCAGCGTGATGTCGCGCTGAACCTTGCGTTTGGCTAAGTCATCAAGAACGGATTTAATGGGCGCAAATCCCGTGCCACCCGCAACGCAAATCAGGGGCCTTGCGTCATCAGGCTTCAGTGCGATGCTGCCGAATGGCAGTTCGATATCCAATGTGTCACCAGACTTCAACTGCTGAACGATAGTGCTGAAGCGACCACCAGGTACATGCCTGACATGCAATGTGATGCCATCGCTCTCATGGGGTGGATTGGCCATAGAGTAGCTGCGGCTTTCCCCGTCGTCGAGGTGAATCAGCAGGTATTGGCCGGCTTCAAATTTGGCGCGCTTGCCCACAGGCAGGCGCAGGCGCAGCAGTGACACATCGGGAGCCGCCAGTGTATTGCTGTACACCTTGGCCATAAAACGTTTTCGGGCTTCCGGGTCAAGGCGGCGAAAGGAGCTCGGCTGGATACGTATATCGCTGGCGGCGGTGCAGCCGCACAGCAATACCTGCTCCGAGGTGCAGAGTTCGCTGCGCACGGCCATGCCATTGAAAGAAGTAATATTTCCGTCGAGCAAGGCGCTCGCACAGTTGCCACAGCTACCTTTGCGACAGGAATAAGGCAGCTCGATGCCTGCCTGCAGGGCTGCATCCAGTACGGATTGCCCGGGCGCGCAGGTGAACGCGATGTCAGAGTCGTGGATATGGATCTGGTGGTTCATGGAGGGTCCTCAGCCCGGTTGGGCTCCGAGCAGGGCGATCGTGCGTAGGAGGGCCGTGGAGTCGGCCACGCCCCGGCCGGCAATGTCCATGGCGCTGCCATGGCCCACGCTGGAAAGCACCACCCTGCCGCCGATGGAGAGCGCGCTGGCTCCGTTAGGAGCCAGCAGCTTGATGGGGATGTGCCCTTGGTCATGCAGCATGGCCACATACAGGTCGTGCTTGCGCTGTGCCAGAACCATGTCGGCCCCCATGGGACCATCTACCGCCAGGCCGCACTTGCGCAGTGTCTCGACGGCAGGAGCGGTGATCTGGGAGTCCTCCAGGCCGAACAACTGTCCTTCAGATGCATGAGGGTTGATCCCGAATACAGCGACTTGTGGTTTAGGCACTCCGAGTAAGGTGCATGTCTGCACGGCGGCATCCACCGCGTCGACCACCAACTGAGGAGAGAGCCGCTCTAGTGCGCTACGCACGCTTTCATGCAAAGTGACATGCACTATGCGCAGGCCAGCACCCACCAGCATCAGGAATACCTCGTCTTCGTTCATGCCAAGAACATTGGCGAGCAAAGATGGGTAGCCGCTGAACGCTATGCCTGCGCGGTGAATGGCCGTTTCATGGTGGGGGCAGGCAATGACGGCATCGACCTCGCCGTTTTCGCACGCCCGGATGGCTGCTGTTGCGGATTGCACCGTGGATAGGCCTGCCTGCGGGGTGATCTCTCCCCATTGCGCTGGTTGTGCAAGCGAGCCGGCTTCCTCATGAATGAGGTCTTGAAGAAGGGACTCCATTTGGCAGATCTGCGCTGCTTGTTCAAGAGCGCTCCACGGTCCATAGACCTTGATAAGGGACCTTTCGGTGGCAGACAGCTGCTGGAGAGCTTTCAGTGCGATTTCTGGGCCAATACCGTGGGGATCGCCGATGGCCAAAGCCAATCTACGGTGCACTATTGTCATAGCGGCAATGCCATCAGCGTGTCCGTCACCGTGCTGTCGCAAACCGCGACGCGCTCTTGCAGACGTAACTTGCCATCGATCGTGGTGAATTTGTCGTGGTACTCACCGCTGGCAAAGACCTCCGTTTCCCCGGTATGCATGATGCGCAGCACCATGAACGGCGTGGAAGCACGGGCCTGTGTTGCATCGGTTGACTGGATCGAAGGCAGACCCAGGATATGGCGATAGCGGTGGCGCTCATAGATATTGGCTTCGCGCAACGCAGAAATTCGGTCGGTGAGCATGTCCTGCGAATCCGCCCAGACAATGCCGGCAGCAAGTCCCTCATCATGGTTGTCGACATTGGTGACGCAATAGTGGCAATCCTTGGTGAAAAAGGTTGGCCATTGCTCCATTGCATCACTGTCTATGGTCTTCGCGTAGGCGGCATTGAAGGCCGCGATTTGAATTTCATTGATCATGCTTGCATCTCCTGTCCCATATGCTTGCGGTAGGCCTTCCAAAAGCCGCGTACCGAGGCTTCCGTGGCGCGGCCCTCGCTAGAGCCTTCGTGGTCTCCGCCCATCTCGATGACTGCATCAAGGTTGGCAGCGCCTGCGATGCCACGCTGCACGAATCCACCGACAGCTCCGTCTTCCATGGAAATGAATCCGGCCGGGCCGATAAGGTTGGCCTGTTTGAGTCTGACCTTGCGTTGCTCGGCACTGTCATCTGCATAGCCAAGATAGGTCCAGTTGAGTTCCGAGCTGGAGATGCTCTTGGGCAGCAACTGACGCACGGCGATGCTGTTCTGAATCTGCTGCAGCACAAAGCCAGGGAACACAGAAAGGATCTGCAGGGTCACGCCGTCCTCGAACTCCTCGAAGCCCTCTAGAAGGCTGGGATCTTTGAGCCGGTAACGCTCGTTGTCGGAGCGGATGGCCTGGTCCTTATACGAGTCGTCTTTGGCGCTGCGATCGATCATGGAATAGCTCACATGGTGACCACCCGACTCGTCGACGATGACACCGCCTTTTTGTGAGAGGCGATTCAGCTCGAAGGTGGTGAAGAACATATGCAGGAGGCTGGCGTGATAGCTGTCCTTCACGTTCTCGAAGTAGAGCTTCCAGTTGTTAGGCAGCTTTTGCGTGAAGCGACCGATGACTTCTACGGGCTTGTGCAGCACGCGCTCTATGCGCTCGCAAATCTCAGGGCCAAGGTAATCCTCAATGCTGGGTACATCCTCGGAAAAACTGCCAAAGACCAAACCGCAAAAGACAGCCACGCGGAGCTTGCGCGGGCCATGCTCTTCTTTGCAGAACGAGGCCGGCATGCCACCCTGGCCCTTGACACCTTTCTCGAAGGCAACGCCGGTCAGATCTCCCTGTCGGTTGTAGCTCCAGGCGTGATAGACGCACTGGAAACTATCCGTACGACCCGATTTCTCCAGAGCGATGAGAGCGCCGCGATGCGCGCAGCGGTTCTCGAAGGCGTAGATTTCCTGGTCGGCATCCCGTACGACAACTATCGGTGTTTCACCGGCAAAGGTAGTGCGGAAATCACCGGCCCCGGGAATTTCAGATTCCAGGCACAGGTAGTTCCAGACCTCGCCGCGATAGATTCGCTGCTGTTCCTGATCAGCATTGGCTGTGTCGGTATAGATACCAAAAGGCACGCGCGTATTAGTGGCCCCATGCCACTGGATGATGGATTCTTGCATGTTGGTTCCTAAGAGTTAGAGCTTGACGTTGGCGGCCTTCAGCACCTTCTTCCACTTCTCGGTTTCCTGGCGGATGAACTGAGCAGTCTTGGACGGGTCCCAACCACAAGGCACGGCACCTTGTTCCTGAAAGTGCTTGCGGATGTCGTTCGATGACAGAGCCAGGGCCATCTGCTTCTGAAGCTTCTGAGCGATTTCTGCACTCGTGCCTGGGGGAGCCACAACAGAAAAGAAAGTCACGGCTTGCATGGCGGGCCATTGCTGCTCGGCGAAGGTGGGGACCTGGGGCAATATTTGAGAGCGCTGCTCGTCGGCAACGGCCAGAATGCGCACCTTGCCGGCCTGGTGGTAGGTGGCCGACGAGCTGATGTTGTCGAAAAACACATCCACATTGCCGCCGATCAAGTCAATCAGTGCCGGGGCTGTTCCCTTGTAAGGGATGACAGTCAGTTCAGTGCCAGTCAGCTGCATAAACATGGCAGCAGTCAGGTGGGATGTGGAGCCGTCGCCTTGCGTCGCCACAGTCACTTTTTTGGGATTGGCTTTGGCGTATGCGATGAACTCGCCAAGTGACTTAACAGGCAGCTTCGGGTTGATGACCAGGACGTTGGGCACTGTGGCCAAAATCGTCACCGGTACCCAGCGAGTCGGGTCGAAGCTGAGCTTTTGATAGAGGTTGTGGTTGATGGCGATGGGCCCCGGAGGGGAGGCCAGCACAGTCATTCCGTCCGGCGGTGCCCGGAACACTAGATCGGCACCGATGTTTCCACCAGCCCCGGGCTTATTTTCAATGATCACGCCACCTGCGTAGTCCGCGCGGATTTTTTCGGCTACTAGGCGCGGCAGTACATCGGCGGTACCTCCCGCTGAGAAAGGCACGACGATCTTGAGAGGTTGATTTGACTGAGCCAGGCTACCTGTTGCAGCGACCGCAGCGGCAATGCCGATCAATGCTTCGCGTCTGCGAATAGATTCGTTGCGCATCTTGTCTCCTTCTTGTGTGGGGAACTGCAGTATGAGGATGTCGTACTTTGTGTTAAACCTGTTTTTGCGCTATGCGCAAAAATGTTGAAAACACCTTGATTTGATCGCTATGCAGGACAAGAACTTTGTGGAATCGCTGCGCAAGGGATTGGGGGTACTGACTTGCTTTGACCGTCGGCATACCCGGCTGACGCTGTCAGAGGTAGCCAGGCTCACGCAGTCCACGCCAGCATCCGCCAGACGTTCGCTCAGCACACTGGTACAGCTTGGCTATCTAGAGAGCGACGGCAAACTGTTCTGGATGCAGCCCAAATCGCTGCTGATCGCCTATTCATTTCTGTCATCGCGCCCCATGCCTGCATTGGCCCAGCCACTACTGGATGCACTGTCGGAGCGCACCAGAGAATCCGCTTCGCTTGGTACTTTGTTGGAGGACGATGCCATCATCATTGGTCGTTCGACCGCACGGCGCAGCTTGAGCACGGGCCTAGGAATAGGATCTAGGTTGCCGGTGTACTGCTCTGCGATTGGTCGGATGCTGTTGTCAGGACTCCCCCAACAGGAGGCGCGTGCAAGGCTAGAGATGATCGAGCGGGTGGCACTGACCCCTCATACGGTGACTGACTTGGAGGAGCTGCTAGGTCTGCTTGAAACTTGCCGGCAATCAGGGTGGTCATGCAGCGACGGAGAGCTGGAGCTGGGGGTGCGCTCTATGGCAGCGCCAGTGCGCGACCCTCAAGGCAACACAATTGCTGCTATGAGCATTGCAGTTAGGGCAGAGAGACTCAGCATGAGTGAGTTCAAGGAGACTTTTTTGATACCGCTGAAGCGCGCTCGCAATGAGTTGGAAAAAAAGCTATATCCGCAGGGGTTGTAGTGCTCCACGATGTCCTTGCTGCTACCGCAGCGCAAGCTCAACGGTAGAAGTAGGAACTACGCGCAAGAGCCAACTGAGCAAGGAGTTCTGGCAGAACCATAGTGCTCCTTGATGGCGTCCTCAGCAGTGTCTTCTCCCGGTTAAACAGGAGTTGCATATTGACGCACAGGCTGTTGATTTCCACGCAGAACTGACCCGCCGAGGATGCGGACAAAAACTTGGACTACCAGGAGATGTAATGGATGCCTCCCTGCCTACGGGCAGCTCAAAGGCCGCAGAAGCATAAAGATGAACAGCGTGACCGTTTTGGGAGTGTGCTTGTTCGCTAGACGAGCTGGGCTCTTGAATGGATACGGTATCAAAGTGCCCGTGGCTTGATAGACCAATGTCTTCACAAACATCAGCGAGGTTTCGTCATGCATCGTTGTACTACCCAAAGCGCGGGGCAAATCATCGGTCAGGTGGCCGGCCTGCAGGTCATTGGACTGGACATCGCCAAAAGCGTGTTCCAACTTCACACCGTGGACATGAGCACAGGCGAGATTGTCAACGTGCAGCTAAAGCGGGCCAAGGTTTTAGGGCACTTCGCCAACCGTGCACCTTGCTTGATCGGCATCGAAGCCTGCGGCGGAGCGCACCACTGGGCCCGTGAGTTGACGGCGCAGGGCCATGCCGTGCGGCTGATTCATGCCAAAGCCGTGCGCCCATTCGTGAACGGCAACAAGACCGACGCTACAGATGCACGCGCCATCTGGCTGGCGATCCAGCAGCCGGGTACCAAATTCGTGGGCGTGAAGACGCTGGCGCAACAAGCCACGCTCACCTTGCATCGTCAGCGCGAGATGTTGATGCGGATGAAGATCATGCAGATCAATGCGTTGCGGGGACTACTCTATGAGTTTGGAGCCACCTTAGCGCGAGGCAAGAAGGCGTTGTTGGGCGAGTTGGAACTCGCACTGGAGGCGCTTGCCAACAGCATTCCACAGTATGTCGTCGATAGCCTGCGCGAGCAGGCCCAGCGCATCAAGCAACTGGCGATAGACATTAAGGCCATCGAGGTGAGGCTTGCAGAGGTCCTGCGCATTGACGTGGACATGAAGCGTGTGGCGGCGATACCCGGGGTAGGCCTGCTCTCGGCTACAGCGGCCATCGCCACTATGGGAGAAGCCAAGGCATTCAAGTCGGGGCGCGAATTCTGTGCCTGGCTGGGTCTGGTACCCAAGCAACGAGGCACAGGTGGCCGGGTAAATCTTCTGGGGATCTCCAAACGGGGCGACACCTACCTGCGGACTTTGCTTATTCACGGTGCGCGTGCGGTACTGAGACATGCGAAAGAGCCCGGCCCATGGCTGGAACAGCTTCAAGCCAGGAGGCCAACGAACGTTGTGATCGTGGCACAGGCGGCCAAGATGGCGCGAACGATCTGGGCCGTTACGGCCCGACAGCAGGACTACCAACGAGGCCACCAGAGCACCAGGCCGCTTGGGGCTTGAACGGATAGCAGATCAACCCGAGAAAGGAGGATGTGAACCTTTGAAGGCGATGAGGCAGCAACAAAGCAGCGTGATGTGAAACAGGTCAGACCGGGACGAGCTAAACCTGGATGAACTACCGGACTTCAAAAGTCCGTCCTAGGAGATGAGGCGCTCGTCAGCGGATTACATCGGGGCCAGCGGACAAGGGGCAACCCAGCGTCCACATCACAGGCCGGATACAAGGCAGCAGCCGACTTCTTCACAAAGCATTGCGGGTTACTACTCATGGCTGGGAGGCATCCATACAAGGTAGTTCATGTACTCATACGCAGACAGGATTCGTGCAGTTGAGCTTTATATCAAGCTTGGCTTGCGTGTCAGAGCCACGATTCGCCAGTTGGGATACCCAACCAAGAACGCATTGAAAGGCTGGTATCAGCACTACCTGAAGCATCAGGATTTGCCAGCGAGCCAAGCACCAAGAGCACCGAAATATTCGCTACAGCAAAGACAGGTGGCGGTTGCTCATTACCTCGCCCACGATCGCTGTATTGCCGCCACGATGAGGGTTTTGGGTTACCCGGGTCGAGGAACGTTGACTGCGTGGGTTCGGCAAGACTGCCCTGAGATCAGTAAATCGATGGTCGGCAGGTCTTGGCCGACTACAAAGCCTGATGCCTTGATGTGCGAGGGCGTGGTGCAACTGTGTACCCGTCAATCAACTGCGCAGGAGATAGCGGTCAAGTTTGGGGTATGCAGAGGGACCTTGTACAACTGGAAAAATCAGTTGCTTGGCCCTTGTGCCCCCACCTCGATGAAACACAGTCCAAAGCGATCGCCTGTGTTGGATGCAGCAGCGCTCAGGCGCCAAGTTGAATCATTGCGCCAGGATATTCGGCGACTAAAGATAGAGCGTGAGCTTCTCAAGCAGGCCCATGAAGTCTTAAAAAATGGGGCTGGCATTGATCTGCATAGGCTGGCAAACAAAGATAAGGCTGTGCTGGTTGAAGCGTTGCGCGGTCAGTATGAATTACCAGAACTGCTTTCTCTTGTTGGCCTTGCTAGAAGCTCGTACTTTTACCATCGTGCCCGGCTGAAGCTGGCTGACAAATACTTGGATGTACGCCGAAGCATCACAGAGATCTTCGACAACAACTACCGTTGCTATGGGTACCGCAGGGTGCAGGCATCTCTGCTCAAGGAGTGCACGGGCATCTCAGAGAAGGTGGTTCGTCGGCTGATGAAGCAGGAGGGCTTGATCGTGGCCAAGCCCAAACGCCGCAGATATAACTCCTACCTTGGAGAGATAGGTGCCGCCCCGCAAAACCTCATCAATCGAGACTTCCGTGCCGCTGCGCCCAATGAGAAGTGGCTCACCGACATTACTGAATTCCAGATTCCTGCTGGCAAGGTTTACCTGTCGCCAGTCATTGATTGCTTTGACGGGCTGGTGGTGAGCTGGTCGATTGGGACTCATCCCAACGCACATCTCGTCAACACAATGCTGGATGCGGCCATTGATGCTGTTCAAGGCAGCGAGAGCCGCCCTGTGATTCATTCTGATCGTGGAGCTCACTACCGCTGGCCAGGCTGGCTCTCGAGGGTCCATGATGCAAAGTTGACTCGCTCGATGTCTCGCAAAGGGTGCTCACCAGACAACGCTGCGTGCGAAGGCTTTTTTGGAAGGCTAAAGATGGAGCTGTTCTATCCCAACAACTGGCAATCAACAACGATTGAGCAGTTCATTGAAGCTGTCGATGCGTACATTCGTTGGTACAACGAAAAACGTATCAAGGTATCTCTGGGACTTTTAAGTCCTGTGGAATACCGGCACAAGCTTGGCCTAGCCGCATAAAACCAGTCCAAGTTTTTATCCGCCCCCCCCCAACACAAGGACTCAGCCCTGCGAAATACAGACTGAGAAACACCTCCTGCTCGGCAGCACGGTAACCGTCCAACTCCTAGAACAGTTCAAATCCAGGGCGAATCGCTGCCACGGCATGAGATCAGGCAAGGGATGTAAAGTGAATTCGGCCCAGACGGCCAGCTTTCCTGATCATTCGATCAAGCTTATGGTGCTCAGGGCCGCGGCAACACATCGCCGCCTAGTCGCCGACAAGGACTGTCTGTTTCTCGACCAACCGCAGCGCGCTCGACAGTCGCCCCGCCTTTAGCAACTCCCGCGTGAGGCTTCGCGCGGCAAGGAGAACATCTCTTTGGCCGAGCCATATTCCGCGATTTTTCCACGCTACATGACCGGCACTTCATCGACAATCGACTCCATCACATTGAAGACGTGGCCGGTGAAGATCAGCATCAAGTCTCGCTCCTTGCACAGCTTGGTAAGCAAGGCCAAGACTTGATTACGCACTGTGGCGTCCAGAGCTGACACGAGTTCGTAGCAGACTGGCAGGCGCGGATTCATGGTCAGTGCGCGCGCAATGACTACACGCTACCGCTAGCCACCTGATACCTGATGCGGAAGTCGCGCCAGGAGGGCTGGATTCATGCCGACCTCTTCCAGCATATCCATGTAGCGGCGGGGCCGTGCGTGCTAAGTGGATCAAGTCGAGCAACATCAAGCTGGATTGCCAGCCTCTGATACAGCATCCCAAGCCCTTCCGGAGAATTTCGAGAGGGCTTTGTTTCATGTCTCTCAATCAAAGGTTTGTGATTGGCCACAGGCCGCCCCCATCGAAGCCACACAATCTTGTCAAACAGGCTTGTCAATATAACTAGATCTCTAATATAATTAAGTACCCCTACTGCTGAAGGCGAGTAATCGCCAGGAGACAACGATGCTGACTCATGAAGAAAACGAATTGCTGTGCCGCGTAGAAGGCGAAGCCCCCATGGGCAAGCTGATGCGCGAACACTGGACCCCGATCTGCCTGATTGAAGAGGTCCGTGAACCGGACGGCACGCCGGTCAAGGCACGCATCCTCGGCGAAGACCTCGTCGTGTTCCGCGACAGCGAAGGTCGCGTCGGCGTGGTTGGCGAGTACTGCCCACATCGCCGCGCCTCGCTGGTCTACGGCCGCAACGAAGACGGCGGCCTGCGCTGCCTGTACCACGGCTGGAAGTTCGACGTGCAAGGCAACGTGCTCGAAATGGTCTCCGAGCCCGCCGCCAGCAGCATGGCCGAAAAGGTCAAACACACTGCCTATCCGACCAAGGAATGGGGCGGCATGGTCTGGGCCTACATGGGTGCTCAGGACGCCATCCCCGAATTCGTCGCTCCAGCCTGGGCACCGACTGCAGACACCCGTGTGAGCATCGGCAAGGTACTGCTGCCATGCAACTGGGCACAGATCCTCGAAGGCGCCATCGATTCCGCACACAGCTCTAGCCTGCACTCGTCGGATTTTGTGCCGGCACGCGTGACCGGCGCCGAAGCCACGGACAATAACTGGCTGCGCCCCTCCACCGACAAGGCTCCCCGCCTGCAAGTCCAGCGCACCGAATATGGTTTCCGCTACGCCGCCCTGCGCCGCCCGATCTTCAATGCCTCCACGCACGACTATGTGCGCTCGACCGTGTTCGTCGCACCCGGCACTGTGCTGATTCCGCCGAACAACCTGTACAACGTCGCCAACGTCAACGTTCCGATGGACGACACCAATACGGTGTTCTACTTCATCGCCTGGGGTGATGCAGCTACCACGCCGGAAACCGAAACCTGGCGCAAGTTCCTGCATACTCAAGTCGGCCCAGACCTTGATGAACGCTACCGTCCTCTGCGCAATCACGAAAACCGCTTCTGGCAAGACCGCCAAGCTATGAAGGCCGGCAACTTCACCGGCATCACCGGCTTCCCGAACCAGGACATCGCCATGTGGGTCACGATGGGCCCCATCGCCAACCGCTCGGACGAACGCCTGGGTGCCAGCGATCTCGCCATTGTCGAGTTCCGTCGTCGCATGCTCGATGCCATCGCCGAATACAAGCAGGACGGCAAGGCCATCGGCACCGGTGCCAAGACAATCCCTGGCACGATCTGCTCATACCAGGCTGTGGTGCCGAAGGAAACCGACTGGCGTGAATACCAGGTCCGCTACGTGAGCGCCAAGCATGCCGTGTCGGACGAACAAGCCGCCGAGGCCGCGACCGACTACCAGGTCAAGCAGTAATCAACGGATGGAACTGGCCATGGAACAGCGCCGTTTACGGATCGGGGTTGCAGGACTGGGGCGGGCATTCTCGCTGATGCTGCCCACCTTCCTTCAGGACCCCAGGGTCCAGCTCGTTGCCGCGTGTGACCCGCGCGAGGAAGCTCGGCAGCAGTTCGCTGCCGACTTCAACGCAAGGACTTACACAGACGTGCAGGACCTGGCCGAAGATCCGAATGTGGAAGCCATCTACGTGGCCAGCCCGCACCAGTTCCACGCCCAACACACCGAGATTGCCGCAGCCAGGGGCAAGCATGTGCTGGTCGAGAAACCGATGGCGCTCAACGCGGCTGACTGTGATCGCATGATCGCGGCCTGCCGCGCCGCGAACGTGCATCTGATCGTCGGGCACTGCCACAGTTTCGATACGCCGTACCGGCGCACGCGCGAGCTAATCCGCTCGGGCGATTTCGGTGCGGTGAAGATGATCCAAGCTTTCAACTACACCGATTACCTGTATCGTCCGCGCCGGCCCGAAGAACTGATGACGGCCGAAGGCGGTGGTGCCGTCTTCAGCCAGGCTGCGCACCAGGTCGATATCGTGCGAATGCTCGCGAGCTCGCGTGCCACGCGCTTGCGCGCAAGCGTCGGTCGCTGGGATCCGCTGCGCCCGACCGAAGGCGCCTATTCCGCCCTGATCTGGTTCGAGAACGGCGCCTATGCCTCGCTCTCGTACAACGGCTACGGTCACTTCAACAGTGACGAGTGGACTGGCTGGATCGGTGAAATGGGCGATCACCTGAATCCGGATGCCTACGGGAGTGCGCGCAAGCGTCTGGCCACCATTGCCTCGGCAGAGGACGAAGCCAAGCTCAAGGCTGCCGGTACGTACGGTGGTGCCGCCTACAAGCAGCCCTCGTGGGCAGCAGAAGAGCCGGCACGCAGTCATCAGCATTTCGGCCCGGTGATCGTGTCCTGCGAACGTGCCGACCTGCGCCCCCTACCCGATTCCGTCGTCGTGTACGGCGACAAGCAGCGCGAAACGCTTGCGCTTTCGCGCCCGACCGTGCCGCGCGCCGAGGTGATCGACGAACTATACGATGCCGTCATCCTGGGCCAAGCCCCCCTGCATGATGGGGAGTGGGCAAAAGGCACGCTGGAAATCTGCATCGCGATTCTGAAGTCGAGCGAAACGGGTACGGACGTACTGCTCTGACAGCAGGCTCCAGGAAAGAAAAAACCTCGCAATGCGAGGTTTTTTCTTTCCTGGAGCCTGCTCAACAGTTTTCGCACTCCTCGCCGCGAGCGGCAATCAGGTGCCCCATTTCCCGGGTGGAAGGAATCCGCAGCACGGAGTCATGCACCTTCTCTGCTTCGTCGCGTGCCATGTTTTCGATGATCGTGAGCAGCACCTTGCGCGCGATATCGATCTCCGAGCCTTTCAGGCCCTTGACGCTGATCTCGTTCACTTCTTCGGCCAATGGAACCAGCTTGCTTTCCAAGCTGCGACCGCGAGGCGTGAGATACACGTGGGTATTCTTGCGATTGCCGGGCGCATAGCGGCGTTCGACGTATCCCAGCTTCTCCATCGCCGACACCGCACTGAAAGTGGTCGGCGTGGTGGTACCTGCCTCGTCACTTAGTTCCTTCTGCGTCAGTCCATCGGTGACCCACAGAATGCGCAGAAACGCCCAGTGACCGAAAGAAACTTCATACTGAGCCAGGCGCATCTGCAGCCCCCGAACCATCGCCCGGCCTGCATCCTTCACCAGGTGAGCGAGACGATCATCCGGTACGGCCTCGCGCCAATGCCGCAGGATCGGGTTCTCTTTGGAATCCGGTGCCTTGCTGGAAGAGGGTCTGGCTGTCATGCTTTCTCCTTCACGGCCATCGTCAGACTGCTTGAAATCATAGTGCCTTCACAAGTGCACGGACCGCTTCCCCGGTTCTGCACTCATGCTTTGTCAATTCAAAAGGTATGCCAACCACACCGATACGAACAAGCCGAGCACCACGGTATCGGTACGGATACCTTGCGCCATCGCAGGGCGAGTGCATTGTAGACGTGATGCTGCGGCTAACGGAAAAGCAGACTGTACATACAAAACGCCGCGCACTTGGTCGACCAAGTGCGCGGCAATATCCGCAGCAGCTGATGAGATCAGATCTTGAAGCTCTCCAGGCTGGCCGGGTGGAACAGCTCAGCAGGCTGGAGGCGGCGGCTCGACAGTCCTTCGGCATGGTGCTGCGCGAGGAAACGGTCAACCACATGGGCATTCTCGGCAAAACCATACGACCAGAAATCCTGGCCCATCAGGCGGCGCGCATTGCGCAGTTGGTCCTCGATGAACGGAAGCGTGACCTTGGTAGCCGAAGTGTCGCTCAGGCGCGTCAGTGCCACCGCCTTGGAATGCTCGAAGGCCTTGACCAGTGCGCCGGGCAGCCAGGGATGCTGCTCTGCCAGGGTCTTGCGCACGCCTAGCGTGTGCATGATCGGGAACAGCTTGCGACGCTCATACCATTCGGCCGCAGCCTTCTGCGGGTCCTCGAACAGGTACTTGACCTGCGGGTGACCGCGGTCGAAGCACGACGGGGCACGCGGCCCGATCACGCCATCGATTTCGCCATCGGCCAGCAGGTTCGAGATGGTACGGCCTTCCGGCGCATTCACCAGCGACACACCTTCGGGCAGCTTCAGCGAGATCTTCTCGATGCGGGTCGGATCTTCGTAGCCGCCGCGCACCCACTGGATGTCGGAGGCCTTCACGCCGTACTCCTCTTCCAGGAACATGCGCACCCACACATTGGCGGTCAGCTGGTATTCGGGCACGCCGATGCGCTTGCCCTTGAGGTCGGCCGGGCTGTTGATGCCGCGATCGGCACGCACGTAGACCGAGCTGTGGCGGAATGCCCGCGAAGGGAACACCGGCACGGCAATGTACGGCGAGGTGCCGGCTGCGGTCTTCACCGAGTAGCTGCTGAGCGACAGCTCGCAGATGTCGTAGTCGGCGGTGCGGAACGCACGGAAGAAGATTTCTTCCGGATCCTGCAGCATGAACACCGGGTCCACACCGTCGATCTGGACGTCGCCGTCGATCAGCGGACGCATCCGGTCGTAATTGCCCACCGCGATGGACAGTTGAAGCTTGCTCATGTTGATTCCTTTGTGACGATCAAAATCGATTCGGAGCGCATTGTCATGCGCCTGTTTGTGACGCCTGCTGGCGTGGCACGCCAAAGAAGACGGCAAGGCCTCCGATGAAGACCAGCGCAGCCACCAGCAAAATGCCAGCCGAGAAACTGCCGGTAGCGCTTTTCACCCAACCCAGGACGATGGGCGCAAAAAAAGCTCCGACCTGCCCCAGACTGCTGATGACGCCAATCCCGCCTGCTGCAGCCTCACCCGTGAGATAGTTCGGCGGAATGGTCCAGACAATAGCCGCCGCAGCGAAATAGCTCACCGAAACCAGGCTCAGGCATACAATCGCAGCCACCGGGCTTTCTGTAAACAACGTCAGCATCAACGCGCCAATGGCACCAGCGGTGGTCGACAGGGCGAAATGCCAGCGGCGCTCCAATCGCAGGTCGGAGCTGCGGGCAATAAACAGCATGGCAACGGCACCGACCAAGTAAGGCAGAGCCGACAGAAAGCCGATGTGCAGCATGTTGGAAACGCCCGTCTGCTTAATGATGGTGGGCGTCCAGTAGTTCAGGATCGTGCCGCAAATGGGTACCGTGGCCCAGCCTGCAGCAATCACATAGACGCGCGGATCACGCAAAGCGGCCATCAGGCTGCTCGGAGCGTTCTCCGGCTTCTGGCGGTTCTCTTCTTCCAGGGCGTTCAGGACGATGAGCTTTTCCTGATTGGTCAGCCACTTCGCATCCTGTGGTTTGTCGGTCAGGTAGAACCAAGCCACAATGCCCGCGACCACGGCCGGCAGGCCTTCTAAGAACAGCAGCCACTGCCAGTTGCGAAAGCCCCAGACTTCATGGAAGTTCTCGAGGATCAGACCCGACAGCGGACCGCCGATGATGCCGGCCACAGCAATCGCCAGCAGGAACCGCGACGTGATGCGGGCGCGGAGCTTGGCGGGATACCAGAACGAGAGATAAAGAATGATGCCGGGCCAAAAGCCTGCTTCCGCCGCGCCAAGCAGCGTCCGGGCCAGATAGAACTGCCACGGGGCGTTCATGAATGCCATGGCAGTAGAAATCCCCCCCCACAAAAGCATGATCCGCGTGATGGTCTTGCGTGCGCCGATGCGCCTGAGCAGCAGCGTGCTCGGCACCTCCAGCAGGATGTAGCCAATGAAGAACAGACTCACGCCCAGACCGTAAGCGGCATCGCTCAGACCAAGATCGTGCTTCAGATGCAACTGCGCAAAGCTGATATTGACGCGATCAAGATAGTTGAGCACCCAGCAGAAGAACAGAAAGCTCATCAGCCTGAGAGTGATCTTGCGATAGGCTGTCTCGACGGTTGCCGGGTCGGAAGTTTGATGCGGAAGCGCACCCACGTAGTTCAACGTGGAATCTGTCATTTCGGAGTCTCTTGGAGGCGTTTTGTCTGCTGCCGGCTTGAGCTGGCGGAGCAGCGAACACGTCTGAGTTCGCTTTACCGGCCGCCGCAATCAAGCCTTTATTGCTAGAAATCTATTCATTAGATATCTATTTATTAGATTACGAGGCTTCGAGAGTAGCGACAAGCAGGGTTTTCCCCTGGCGCGAAACCGTGCGCAAGTCAACTACTCCGCTTGCATAATTAGATCTCTAATAATAGAATTGCAAATATTGTCGAGCAAGTAAAGGAAGACAGGCATGACCACCCAGGAAAGCGGCTTTCTGCGTCTGAAGATCGCGGAGAAGGAAAAGATTGCACGCGACATCTGGCGCTTTGAACTTACCCATCCAGAGGGCGCGCCGCTGCCCCCGTTCGAGGCTGGCTCGAATCTGACGCTGGTGGCCCCCAACGGCATGCGCCGCAGCTATTCGCTCTGCAACGACTCGCAAGAGCGCAATCGCTATGTCATCGCCGTGAAGCGCGACAGCAATGGCCGTGGCGGCTCGATGAGTCTGGTCGACGACACATCCGCAGGGGATTCGATCGAAGCCTCTCTGCCGCGCAACGAATTTCCGCTTGATGAACGCGCCAAGTCGTTCATTCTCGTGGCTGGCGGCATCGGCATCACGCCCATGCTGTCCATGGCACGCCAGTTGAAGGCGGAAGGCCTGCGGGACTTCAAATTGTATTATCTGGCTCGGGATCCAGAGGGCACGGCCTTTCTCGACGAGCTCAGCAGCGACGAATGGCGCTCGTTGGTGAAGATCCACCACAGTTTCGGCGACCCGGCGAAAGCATTCGACTTCTGGGCCTTATTCGAGCGTCCCAAGGCTGCACATGTCTATTGCTGCGGACCGCAGTCGCTGATGGATACCGTTCAGGACATGACAGGCCACTGGCCGTCCGGCACCGTTCACTTTGAAAGTTTCGGCGCCGGCAATGCCAACACAAAGGAAAACACGCCATTCACGGTGCAGCTTAAGCGCACCGGCACCTCATTGGAAATTCCGAGCGACCGCTCGATTCTGGACGTTCTGCGTGCCTCGAACGTGCGCGTGGCAAGCTCCTGCGAAAGCGGTACCTGCGGCTCCTGCCGGGTAGGATTGTGCTCGGGCGAAGCGGACCACCGGGATCTCGTGCTACGGGACGATGAAAAGGATGCACAGATTATGGTCTGCGTATCGCGTGCAAAATCTGCGGAATTGGTACTGGACCTCTGAGCCACCAGCCACTTCGGTTGGCACGGCCAGGCATTGGCCTACCAACATAACAAGGGACATTGAACATGGATGAGCAGACTTCTACCTCAGCCACCAGGGCTCGGGATGCCAGTGCACCCACGCCGGTCGACGACAACAGTCTCGCCTGGACCGATGCACGCTTACTGGGATTTACGCCCATGGATGATGTGCATGAGGAGTTCTACGCGACTGCGCTGAAACTGGTGACCTGCACGGAGAAGAATGCCGCCCAGGCCATCGAACAGTTCGAGCAGCATGCCATCAGCCATTTCGAGCAGGAAGATGAATGGATGCGCACCACGAACTTCCCTCCTCGGGACTGCCATCTCGACGAGCATGCAGCAGTGCTGAAGTCGGTCCGCGAGGTCAAGGAAGCTGTTGCACAAGGACAAGCCGGCGCCGACATAGTCCAGGATATCGGCATGGCCCTCTTCCAGTGGTTCCCAGGTCATGCAGACTATCTGGATTCCGCACTGGCCGCCTGGATGACCAAGCTGAATATGGGCGGCAAGCCCATCGTGTTGCGACGCAAGCTTTGACAGTGCTCCAAGGAGCATCCGAGACACCCCTCTCCCCAAGCCAAGACCCAGATATCCCCACCAGAACGCGGGATCCATGCTCTATTTGATCCCAGGTTTTGATGGTGCAATCTTTTACCTTGAATGGAAGGAAGCACTATGGGCCAGGTTCTGCACGGGAGCGCCACAACGGCAGAGGCAGTCCGTCGAGCAATACAAAATAGTCAAGAGAGCCTGAGAGCGCTTTCTGCGCGCTATGGCATCAATCAGAAGACGGTGGCGAAGTGGAAGAAGCGGGCCTCGGTCACCGATCTACCAACAGGGCCGAGGCGGCCGCGCTCCACCGTTTTATCCGTTGAGGATGAGGCTGCGATCGTCGCCTTTCGCAGGCATACCTAGCTGCCACTGGACGACTGCCTTTATGCACTGCAACCGACCATCCCGTATCTGACGGCTCCTCGCTGCATCGATGTCTGCAGCGTCATGGCATCTCGCGGCTACCAGAGGTGGGTGGCGGCAAGCCTGCCAAGAAGAAGTTCAAGATCTACCCCATCGGCTACTTTCACGTCGACATTGCCGAGGTGCAAACAGCCGAAGGCAAGCTCTATCTGTTTGTGGCCAATGACCGAACTCCATGCCAAGGCCGGCAAGATGATTGCTGCACAGTTCTTGCGCAATCTGATCAAGGTAGTGCCATACGCCCTCCATACGGTACTGACCGATAACGGTATCCAGTTTGCGAACCGTGCCTGCGATCGGTACGCTGGCGATCACATTTTTGGCCGCGTCTGCACTGAACATGGCATTGGACATCGCCTCACCAAGATTAAGCATCCCTGGACTAATGGCCAGGTTGAGCGAATGAATCGGACCATCAAAGAAGCTACCGTCAAACGCTTCCATTACGACGATCACGAGCAGCTACGACAGCATCTGGCGGACTTCATCGATGCCTACAACTTCGGCCGAAGACTCAAGACGCTCAAGGGCTTGACCCCGTATGAATTCATTTGCAAGCAGTGGACATCCGAGCCCAAACGCTTCAGGATTGATCCAATCCATCAAATGCCGGGACTAAACAACTAGGACGTGTCATCTAATACGATAGTTGCTACGTTATCAGTAGCGTCATTCGTAGACATGCACTGACCAATGCCCAATGGGAGCAAATCAAAAGCCTACTTCTTGGCAGGGCCGGGCATGTGGGCGCTCCTGCCAAAAATAGCCGTCTCCTTGTTGACGCTGTGCTGTATCGCTATCGCTGCGGTATTGCTTGGCGCGATCTGCCCCAGCGCTTTGGCGACTTTCGAGTCGTTCACCTGCGCCACATGCGCTGGAGCCGCTCGGGCGTGTGGCTGCGGGTGTTTGAAGCACTCAGTGCGCTGCCTGATAACGAGTACGCCATGATCGATGCAACCATCGTGCGTGCCCATCAGCACAGCGCGGGTGCAAAAAGGGGGCAAAGCCAAGCCATCGGTCGCAGCCGAGGAGGTTTGAGCACCAAGATCCATGCCACCGTTGACGCTCTTGGCAACCCCACTGGTTTCCATCTCACAGCAGGGCAGGCATCGGATTTGGAAGGTGCAGATGTCTGGCTTGCGCGCACCGACGCGCAAGCCGTGATTGCCGACAAAGCGTATGACGCCCATGAACGCGTGGTTGAACCACTGCTGCGCCAGGGCAAGCAGGTTGTCATTCCCAGTATTCGGACGTGCAAAACTCAGCGCGGGTATGACCGCCATGTCTACCAAGAGCGGCATCTCATTGAGAACTTCTCTGCGCGGTTGAAGCAGTACAGGGGCATTGCCACGCGTTATGACAAAACGGCAGCGGCATTCTTGGGAGGGATCCACCTTGCGGCCGCTGTCGTCTGGCTCAATTGATGACGAGCCCTAGGGATATCACCGACCAAAAATCACGCTAGCCCTCTAATAATAATTTTAGACGTCTAATAAAATAGAGGTGAGGCATGTCAATGAAGAGAAGCAGTTGCGACGCAGAGAACAAGATTTTGTGCGCCGCAGCCGAAGCTGCCTCCACCATCTAGAAGAGGTGGCCAAGCCCGACTTCGCATCAATCTGCGTCGCCCGCATGCCGACATCGTTGCTGCTGGCTGCAAATGTGCATGTCATTTTTTAAACAGGAATTGTGCGGACATCTTAATGCCGGTACATGAGCGGATGGCGTCGGTGCCGTAAGAAATCACAAAAATCAGGAGACATGTCATGACAAGAGGAACTTTCTTGAAAATATCGGCTGCAATTGCCCTCCAGGCGTTGTCAATCTTTGCCTATGCTGATAGCGATTTCCCGAACAAGCCCGTAAAGCTGGTCATACCCTACGCTCCAGGGGGACTGCCGGACACCGTGGCCCGGGTTCTAGCCGAGAAAATGCAGGCAGACCTCAAGCAGCCGGTAATTGTCGAAAACAAGCCCGGCGGCGGCGGCGGCGTCGCCGTCACGGCCATCAAGCAATACCCTGCTGATGGTCATACCCTCCTGGTTACGGACGGCCCTCTGCTAGCGGTTTCTCCGATCATTATCAAGAACCTCAAGTACGATGCCCAGAGAGATCTGGATCCCGTTTCCCTGGTCGGTGTGGCCCCTCTGCTCCTGGTAACGAACTCTTCCGCCCCCTTCAAGAACATGCAGGATTTCATTCAATATGCGAAAGAGCATCCTGGCGAGTTGAATTACGGGTCTTCCGGAATCGGTTCAATCCACCACCTGACGGCAGAGGCCATGGCCCATTCGCTGGGCATCAATGTCAAGCATGTCCCATTCAAGGGTAGCTCCGCCTCCATTCCGGCACTGATCGGCAACCAAGTCGACATAACATTCGCCTCCCCCCCGAACCTGACGGGCTTCGTCCAAAGTGGCAAGGCCAGAATACTGGCGACCAACACCTTGGCTCGCAGCAAGGCCAATCCGGACATTCCTGCCATTTCCGAGTACGCCAAGAACTTCGACTTTGGCTTTACCGTGGTCATGCTGGCCAAGAAAGGAACGCCTGAGGCGTATCGGAACAGGATCAGCGATTCGGTCAAGAAAGCCGTCAACGATCCCGAAGTGAAGAGCAAACTGGAAAAAGCAGGAGTCGACTCCATTGCTGGAGGTCCTGCCGAGTTGGCGGCAAAGCTCGCATCTGAAAATAGCCGGGTCATTGCAGCGGCCAAGCTGGCCAACCTGAAACCGGAATAGAACCGGAAGCCTATTGCGACGACCTCGCAAACGCGGCTGTCGGGCCTGCTCAGGCTCATTCCGACCACCGCCGAGGGACGGGATCCGAGCGTGGCGACCAAGAGCATCTATGGCTTCTGGGCCACCAGGGATTTGCCTGCGGCGGAATTCGCCCATCTGAGCGATGCCCTGCGCAAAGTCACCGAACTGCCCGACGTAAAGCAGCGCCTGGAAACGCTGGGCGTGCTGCCGACCAGGGAGTCCCCAACAACCTTTGCCCAGAACATCGAAGAAGAGCTCAAACAAACTCGTGCGGTGCTGACACGGGCAGAAGTCCAACCAGAGTGATGAGCTAACAGCCACTCATGCGGATGCTGGAAGGTTGCGCGTAGGGCTGCCCGTAAAGAATCAAGCGCATTGTGAAGAAGAGGAATTGGGGCAAAGGCCCCAAACAAAATGAAGGAGGCACCAATGATCGGACTAGCCAAGCATGCTGTGGCATGCGCTGTGTTGCTCAACGTTTGCGGAGCTGCAAACGCGCAAGGAAATGTCACCATTTATGGACGCATGGACTCCGGCGTCGACTCGCCCCGCTCGGGCGGCTCCAGCATCAGTCGCGTGTATTCGGGCGGCAGTGCTGGTAGTAACCTAGGTTTCCGAGGTGTAGAGAACCTGGGAGGAGGGCTCTCCGCCGTTTTTCGCCTAGAGCAAGGCTTCTATCTCGATGAAGGTACATTGGCCCAAGGCGGCCGTGCGTTCGGGCGCGAAGCATCGGTTGGCCTCAGCGATACAAGGCTCGGTACCGTGCAGATGGGGCGCATTCCTACGCCCTACTATTCAGTACAGGGTAATGTGGATGCCTTCATCTGGGAGGGGGCGGGCGGGCTGCTGTCGCTCACCCGAAACATCAACACAACAACGCAGCGTCAGGTGTTGCCGATGGGGATAGCGGCGCGCCAGGACAACGCCATCAGTTATGTATCCCCACGTTGGGGTGGCCTTGAGGTGCGCGGGCAGTATTCCTTTGGCGAGAAGTCCGCGACGATCGGTCGCGGTTACGGAGTATCTGCACGCTATCAGGTTGATAGCTTTGACCTCAATGCTGGCTTCCAACAGCAGGATGGCGCGGACAACGCTGCTTCAGGCAAGGTCTCGGCAATGGTGCTTGGGGGGTCCTATGATGCCCGCTTCGCCAAGTTTTTCTTCGGTACGACGGTTGAAAAGAACTCCTGCAGCACCTGCACCGGCACCATCGCCCGAATGCCTGGGACTTCAAGGAGCGAGTTCAGGCTGACCAACGTTGGCGTACGCGTGCCATTCGGGCCGTTCACCGCCATTGCCCAGTTCACTCGAGTTAACGACCGTTCCGACTACACGACCTCGACTGGCAATCGCGATGCCAATTGGATTGCCCTTGGCGGTGACTATGACCTGTCTAAGCGAACGCGTCTCTACTTTGGCGCCGCACGGATTACCAACAAGAACGGATCGCAGTATGTACTGGGCACCGGAACTGCTCAAGCTCCAGCAACTTTAGTCGGCTCGGCGAACGGAAGCTCGCGCAATATCTACATGGGAGTCCGGCACAACTTCTGAGGGCCGCCCTAGGCGCAACAAAGCATCCTTTCAATGCTTTGTTGCGCCTAGAGGTGCGCCGTCCTGCACAGGGCATCCCGCCTCCTTAGCATGGCAAGAACAGGCGTGATGCCGATCCCTCCGGCCACCAACACGCTATGGGAGGCAGTCTCGACCAGGGGGAAATGATTGTGCTGTCCGCTAATCTGGATGACGTCCCCGACCCTCAGCTTTTGATGGACAAAGCGTGAACCGCCACGACTGGCTGGGTCCAGGGACACCGCCACCACATAGCGACGGCGTTCGCCGCCTGCGAGAACGCCAAGGTGACGCACATCAAAAAGACCAACGGCTATGAAGAGGATGGTCATTACCGTGTCGAATTCACGTACGACATCGAGCTCAAGGACCCCGACACCTTGAAGCGCATGCGCCAGACCTACCAGGAGGAGCGTGACCGCGTGAAAGCCTGGGAGGATGCCGGAAAGGCCGACCAGCAGCAAATCGCAACGCTCAAGACTGAGATCCTGGCGTTACGCAAGGAACACAACAGCAGCGCCCCCCGTCGCGAAGACTTCAACTTCAACAATCCACCGGGAATGGGTTTCCTGGAAGAAGACGCATATCGGAAAGCGCTGATCCAGTGGGAAAACGAGCATCCGCTGCCAAGCAGCCTGCGCCAGAAGATGCAGGCGCTCGATGCGATGGAGCAGGAAGCACGGCAAAAGCAAGAGCGCGACCAGCCCACGAACACCATCTACAACAAGGTGACAGACAGCGTCTGGTCCATGTACGTTGCAGGATGCCCGAATGGAGGCTCCACCAAGTTTTTGTATCCTGCGCTGCTTCAGATCCGCAACGATGCCGCCAAGGCACAGGACGTCCTGTACTGGCTGCAAGATCAGCAGCTTCAGATGAAGGGCAAGATCACCATGCGCAAGACTGAGAACGGTTGGCGAGCACTCAGCGAGGGCTGAGCCCTAAAGCACACCCGTTATGGATGCCCAGCGCCTAGTGCGCTGGGCATCCATGAATACACTTCTTTTTTTTTATATTAACGTGTGGCATGTGCGGAAACAGGTTCGCGCAACTGTCGATATACCTCTGCCACTAACAGATTCGCCAAGCCCTTGAACACCTTTTCATGTCGCAAAGCTTGATCGACCATACTGTAATGACTCTCTAAAGCGTCCACCACTGCATTATTGAGTTTGGTTTCGTATGCGCCATTAGCAAATGGCATCCACCGTATCGTTGGCCTGCGCTTGCTCCTGAAGGGATGGGTCATCAACCATCTTGCCGATCAACATGGTGATGTAGCCCTTGAAATCGGCATCTGAAAGGTTTCCCGAGAACACTTCGTTCATCTTTTGATGATGACGGAGAGTCGGTCTTCCGGGTCTTCCCAGGCTTGCCCCCGCCCGTGCCTATGGACTTCATCGGTTCGCCCGTGCCGGATTCCAGCCGCCGGGCAATCGGCATATGCCCGAGGCTTCCTGCCTCCTCGGTTGCGCACAATCGGTCCTCGAATGCAGGACCGCGCAATGCTCGACCCCAAGACGCTGCAGGCGATGGATTCCGCGGCGATGGCCGAGGTCCCCAACCGCATGCTGGCCGAGTTGGTCACCAAGAACCACCAGTTGCAGCCCAGTCGCTGGTCGCCGCGGGCTCCCATGAATGCGGTATTTGGTTTACAAAACGTCCAGCTAGATTCTGGCCGTTCCTAGTTGGAGGCAATGAGGATGAGGGTCTGTTACCTACTTGCAATCGCAGTATTGCTTTGGACCGGCTTACTAGTTCACGCATCCCCCTCAAATGACATTTCTCATGCGTCGCCTCACGGCTGCGAAATCATGGCCAAAGATTTGGAGGGAATGAATAGCCTTCCGAATACCCCTGAGGTAAACACTGCGCGTGCCGCGAAGTTGTACGCATACGCCAACAGAGGCTGCGGAAAAGCCACAGAGGCTCACAAAAAAGAATTTCTCGACTCGTATCGCCAACTTTCATCAGAATGCAAGCGAGCCCGGGGCAGAAACTGCGACCCGTTGAAAGACGCTGAACGCCCGTCAGCTCAGGCGAGCAGCGCGAATCCCCTCTCCCCGGATATCAACGGGAGCGGCCGCAAGGCCGCGCGCCCAGTGACAAATGCCAACGATAGCGTGCGCCCCATTTGGCCTTCGGACATGGAGCCCGGCAACATCTATTTCGTCGTTGAGAGCGGCTTCGAACAGGACGCTCCCATTATGGTTTCAGCCTCCAGTGGACAAGAGGCTGTGGCTCGGGTTCAAGCCGCTCGGGCAAACGACCGTTATCTGCGCCCCGCCACCTATCAACTCTTGGCAGGCCGGGAGTGCATTGGCCCGGCCTGGGGAGCTGTAGTTAGCAACGCGGGCGGTTCTCGTTGGGGTGGCGCTTGCGCCAAGACACCAGCCGCGGCCATCGAAGGGGCATTTGCCGGATGCCGGCAAGAGAACCCGCAAAGCCAGAATTGCGAGCTTGAAGTTTCCGTCGTGCTGGCACTGAGTGGCAATACCTCATGGAGCCCCGGAATCAGTTCCGGTGGTCACAATGGCCTACGCGGTAGATTTGGCTCATACAACGCACAGACCTGGATGGAGCAGTACACACAGAGTCCCGTCAAAAGCATGCAGCAGGCGCTTACGGGTTTTGACAAAGCATGCGCCGATGGACGGCCATGCTACAAGACCTCATCAAATATGGGCTGCATCCACACAACCCCACATTCAGAGACGCTCGAAAAGTGCATGGACAGGAAGCTGACACCTGCTGGATTGAGCGGCTCGATACGTAGCCGCATACGCTAAGAAAATTCTGAACGCAGAACTACTGGACGACCTGGTTCGCTATGTCACCCGGCAATCCCTCATTGAAGTGTGCACGGGCTACATAACCATTTCAGGCCGGGGCAGTAGGCTGTCAGCGCCGGTACCACCTCAGCTTCTACTGTTGCCTCCCAACCACGCAACCTTTGATTGCGAGATGGTGCAGTACAGTGGGAGAGCAAAAGGTGGCTTTGAATCACTCCGACCCGGGGCGATTCAGGGCTCACTTGCCACGCCATCAGCAAACATCGCCTCAATGACTGACTCATCCACCCCGGCCTGAGCGAGAAGCGCGCGCGAATCCGTTCCGCGGCGTACCGGGGTACGCAACTGGGGAGCTAAAAGCTCACTGGAGGTAACACCGACCCCGGGCACGGGTAGCCACGCAGCACGTCCAAGATGAACTTCTCTTCAATGGCTTGGCGCACAGAATACACATGGAAGGGCACGGGCGTGCCGTCCGTGCCCGTTCGCCCAAACAGCTCCATGATCTGGGGTTTAGGCGTCGCCGTAAAAGCGTAGTACGACACATTGATCGGTCGCGGGCGCAAAATCATGCTGCTAAAGCATCCACTCATAACACACAATCCAGTGCCCTATTCGCTGGCTTGTCTCACATAACTTTGTTTTTTTGTGGAAACTCGATCACGGCAGCACCCTCGCGCAAGCGATCCAAGTAATCAGCCCACTGCTGAACCTGATCGAAGCGCTTTGCCAAGTACTTCGTCCGGTTGTAGCTACGTCCGTTGGCATCCTTGACGGCATGCGCCAGATTGGCCTCAATCGCCAGCGGATCAAGGTCAAGCTGATCGACCAACATGGTTCTGGCACTCGCTCGAAAACCATGCCAGCTTTGCTCTTCGCCAACTCCCAGGCTGTACAGAGCTGTACGCACAGAGTTATCGGACATTGGGCGGTCGTGGTCACGTTGACCAGGGAATACATATCGTCCACGGCCACTAAGCGGCAGCAATTCACGCAGCATCGCCACAGCTTGCTTTGGCAGTGGCACCACATGCGGTTCCCCATTTTCTTTTTCCTGCACGCTACGCTTCATCTTGGCGCTAGGGATCTTCCAAAGCGCTGCATCCAGATCCAATTCTGCCCACTCCATCATCCGAAGATTACCTGGGCGTTGATAAAGCAAAGGAGCTAACAAAAGAGCTGTGCGTACAAAGGGTCCACCTTTATAGGCGTACATGGCTCGCAGAAGCTCCCCAAAGCGCTGGGGCTCCACAATCGCAGGAAAGTTCGTGCCTCGATATGGAGTCAATCGAGCTTTCAGGCCTTCGGTGATGTCACGTTGAGTATTGCTGGCTGTTGGTAGCCAGTAGCGCCAGACCTGCCGCGCCAACATCAGTGCACGGTCAGCGGTCTCCACAGCCCCGCGCGCTTCCACTTTCTGTAGCACAGCGAGTAACTCCATGGGCTGGATCTGCGCCATTTCCCGTTCACCAATCCACGGGAACAAGTCGCGCTCCAGTTGACGATGCATTCGCTCAGCATGACCTGGGCTCCAGCGCGGCACCTGCTTTTCGTACCATTCCAGCGCCACCGCTTTGAATGTGTCAGCTACCCCAGTTGGGTTGACCAATTTTTCCAGCTTGCGTGCCTTAGCGGGGTCGATGCCTTCTGACTTCTGCAACCGAGCAGCATCCCTAGCTTTCCGAGCAGCAGTCAAACTAACTTCCGGATAGCGGCCTAACGCCAGGCGCCCCTCTTTACCATCTTTTCGATACTTCCAGAACCAGCGTCGAGAGCCTGCAGGGCTGACCTCAAGGTAAAGGCCGCCTGCGTCAGAAAAACGCTCTCGCTTGGCACCGGGGGAACAAACTGCGTTTCGGCACTGTGCATCAGTCAACATAGGGGGAACAAATCCTCTCACAAAGGCCTCCCCCAGAGGGGAAAGGGGGAACAATAGTGGGTAAATTTACCATTACCCCCGCTTGTTCCCCCAACTGTTCCCCCTCTATGCATTGGCAGCAATGAAATCACTTAAGACATAAAAAGACGATAAGTCATTGATTTCTCAAAAGAAAAAGGGGTTCAATGAACTTCATTGAACCCCTTTGTACAGGTGGATGGTGGAGCTGGCGGGAATTGAACCCGCGTCCGTAAGCCTTCGCCGGACAGATCTACATGTTTAGTGCTCTGTTTTAAATCTCGCCACCCAAACCCCGCAGGCACACGCTGCTTGGGTAGCCAGCTTCCTAAAATCTCGCCAAATACCAAGAAGCCCGGTATCCAGCCAGCTAATGTAAATTCCCTTGCAGCCGGGAGGTATTGCTACCCCCTTGCCCAGCCCACTAGCGTGCTGTTGCAAGGCTCACCGGATTAAGCGGCGAGTGCGAAACGTTCGTCGTTTGCAGTTAGTTTTTTGAATGGAGATTTACGAGCGTCACTCAAGCTCGACATGCACCGCACCGGTCCCGAACCCACGTCGAAACCAGGACAGCCCCTTAGTGCCTATTCTAGCCTCATCCCAGCAACTTCAACAGCTCAAGCGGTGAATTGATATGTGCATCAGCACCCCAATGAACCGTATCTGCTGTCGCACCGAGGTAGCCATAGCGTGCAGCTACAGTTTTCATGCCCGCTGCTGCACCCGCCTGGATATCGCGCTCGTCATCCCCGACATAGATGCAATGCTCGGGAGCAATCTGCATGCGTCGCGCGGCTTCAAACAGAGGCTCGGGGTGAGGCTTGGAATGCGGCGTCGTGTCCCCGCTCACCACGGCCGCAGCCTGGGCAAACAAGGGCATCTGACGGGTCAACGGTTCGGTGAAGCGCATGGACTTGTTGGTCACCACCCCCCACAACAACGGGCCGGCTTCCAATGCCCGGATCAACTCGGGCACGCCATCAAAGGCATAGGTGCGCTCGGTCATGCATTGCTCGTAATTGCGAAAGAACTCCTCGCGCATTTCCGCAAAGCCTGCAGACTCAGGCGTCATGCCGAACGCAATACCCAGCATTCCACGAGCCCCGGCCCCGGCCATATGGCGATAGGCATGGAGTGGCAGCGATGGCATGCCACGGTCCACACGCATCTTGTCTGCCGCAGCACCCAGATCAGGAGCGCTGTCGATCAAAGTGCCATCCAGATCGAAAAGAACGGCTCTAACGTGCTTCCACATGGCTGTCACTCCTGAGGGCGGCGTGTTGCCAGCATGTAATTGACCGAGGTGTCATTGCTAAGCCAATAGCGGCCCGAGATCGGGTTGTGCTCCATGCCTTTGCTGCCTTGCACATCCAGGCCGGCTTCGCGCACAAAGCGAGCCAACTCGCTTGGGCGCAGCAACTTGGCGTACTCATGAGTCCCTTTGGGAATCATCTTGAGCATATATTCGGCAGCCACAATTGCCAGCGCAAAGGCCTTGGCATTGCGATT
The DNA here is from genome assembly GCF_002157685.2 of Comamonas thiooxydans. Taxonomy (NCBI): domain Bacteria; kingdom Pseudomonadati; phylum Pseudomonadota; class Betaproteobacteria; order Burkholderiales; family Comamonadaceae; genus Comamonas; species Comamonas thiooxydans. The sequence goes on along the minus strand of NZ_AP026738.1, from coordinate 1,660,035 downwards.
GATGGTGGAAAAAAACACCCAGCCACCAGGCTTGACCAGCTGGGCACATGCCCGCACGATGGACGCTGGATCGGGCACATGCTCCAGCATTTCCATGCAGGTCACCACATCAAAACTGGCCGGCTGCTCCTGCGCCAGCTGCTCGACGCTGACCTCATGGTATTGAATATTGGGCGTTCCCGCCTCCAGAGCATGCAACTGCGCGACGCGCAAAGCCTTGGTTGCCAGATCGATCCCCACCACCTTGGCCCCTTTGCGCGCCATGGAGTCTGCCAAGATGCCACCGCCACAGCCCACATCCAGCACACGCTGGCTCGCCAATGGGGCCTGGGCGTTGATCCAGTCCAGTCTCAGGGGGTTGATCTGATGCAGTGGCTTGAATTCACTCTCGGGATCCCACCAGCGATGGGCCAGGCTGGAGAATTTTTCCAGTTCTGCCGGGTCGGCATTGATAGTGTTGCTCATGGTGCAATTGTCCGCGATTACCGCAATGGATCAGGCATAAAAAAAGCCCCGTTACCGGGGCTTTTTGTGTAGCAATCGAAAGATTACTGAGCAGCCTTGGTGCCCACAACTTCGATTTCCACGCGACGGTTTTGAGCGCGGCCAGCAGCAGTCTTGTTGTCTGCCACGGGTTGCTTCTTGCCCTTGCCTTCGGTGTACACGCGGCTCTTTTCGATGCCCTTGGACACCAGATAAGCCTTCACAGCTTCAGCGCGACGCACCGACAGCTTCTGGTTGTAAGCATCGGAACCGATGGAGTCAGTGTGACCCACGGCGATGATGACTTCCAGGTTGATGTCCTTGATCTTGCCGGTCAGGTCATCCAGCTTAGCCTTGCCTGCGGGCTTCAGCACGGACTTGTCGAAGTCGAAGAAAGCGTCAGCAGAGTAGGTAACCTTAGATGCCACTGCAGGCTGGGGAGCCACAGGAGCGGGAGGCACAACGGCGGGAGCGGGAGCAGCAACCTGGGCCTTCAGAGCACCGTCGCAATCAACAGCGGCAGTAGCAGGAGTCCAGTTGGCATCGCGCCAGCACAGTTCGTTCGTGCCGTTCTTCCACACCAGTTCGCTGGTGCCGTTTTGCCAGTTGTCGATAGTCTTGCCACCGTCAGCAGCCTTCACTTGTGCGCCAGCGGCTGTCACGAGGGCAGCAGAGGCAAACAACATCGCCACTTTGTTCAGTTTCTTCATGGTTCTCCTCTTGGGGAAAAAGCCGCAGCAGGGCTGCGAATCTGTGGACGTCATCAGTGACCATCACCAAAAACGTTGAAATGATTGTGCCATACGTAACATGCAAGAGTGTTGTCAACTAGGCACCAACAAGTAGGACAGCTATGTAATTCCTCAGTTATGTTGCTCTGCTGCCACACGCCATTCGACCTAAAATGGCTGTTTTCCAGCCGTCAAAGTATCACTAGACATGACCCAGTTTGCTAAAGAAACTCTGCCCATCAGCCTTGAAGAGGAGATGCGTCGCAGTTATCTCGATTACGCCATGAGCGTGATCGTGGGCCGGGCGCTTCCTGATGCGCGTGATGGCCTCAAGCCCGTGCACCGCCGCGTTCTGTACGCCATGCACGAACTCAATAACGACTGGAACCGCCCCTACAAGAAGTCGGCGCGTATTGTCGGTGACGTGATCGGTAAGTACCACCCTCACGGCGACAGCGCGGTCTACGACACCATCGTGCGTATGGCGCAGGACTTCTCGCTGCGCCACATGCTGGTCGATGGCCAGGGCAACTTCGGCTCGGTGGACGGCGACAGCGCCGCCGCCATGCGTTACACGGAAATCCGCCTCTCCAAGATCGCTCATGAAATGCTGGGCGACATCGACAAGGAGACCGTGGACTTCGGCCCCAACTACGACGGCTCCGAGAGCGAGCCGCTGGTGCTGCCAAGCCGCCTGCCCAATCTGCTGGTCAACGGCTCCTCGGGTATTGCCGTGGGTATGGCCACGAATATCCCGCCGCACAACCTCAATGAGGTAGTGGACGGCTGCCTGCATTTGCTGCAGAACCCCGAGGCTTCCATTGACGAGCTGATGGAGATCATTCCCGCGCCCGACTTCCCCACGGCCGGCATCATCTACGGCATCAACGGCGTCAAGGAAGGCTATCGCACCGGCCGTGGCCGCGTGGTGATGCGTGCCAAGTGCCACTTCGAGGACATCGACAAGGGCCAGCGCCAGTCCATCATCGTTGACGAGCTGCCCTACCAGGTCAACAAGAAGACGCTGCAGGAGCGCATGGCCGAGCTGGTGCACGAAAAGAAGATCGAGGGCATCAGCCATATCCAGGACGAGTCGGACAAGTCCGGCATGCGCCTGGTGATCGAATTGAAGCGCGGCGAAGTGCCCGAGGTGGTTCTCAACAACCTCTACAAGCTGACCCAGCTGCAAGACACCTTCGGCATGAACATGGTGGCCCTGGTCAACGGCCAGCCCAAGCTCTGCAACCTGAAGGATCTGATCCAGGTCTTCCTGGAGCACCGCCGCGAAGTGGTGACCCGCCGCACCGTGTTCGAGCTGCGCAAGGCGCGCGACCGCGGCCATGTGCTGGAAGGTCTGGCCGTCGCACTGGCCAATATCGACGACTTCATCGCCATCATCCGCAACGCTCCCACACCTCCCGTGGCCAAGGCCGCGCTGATGGAAAAATCCTGGGACAGCAAGCTGGTGCGCGAGATGCTCACCCGCACGCGCACCGACGGCGGTGTGGTCAATGCCGACGACTATCGCCCCGAGGGCCTGGAAGTCGAATTCGGCATGCAGCAAAACGGCCAGTACCGCCTGTCCGAAACCCAGGCCCAGGAAATTCTGCAGATGCGTCTGCAGCGCCTGACCGGCCTGGAGCAGGACAAGATCGTGGCCGAGTACAAGGACATCATGGCGGTCATCGAAGACCTGCTGGACATCCTGGCCAAGCCCGAGCGCGTCTCCATCATCATTGGCGAAGAACTCAACACCGTGAAGGCCGAGTTCGGTCAGTCCAAGAAGGGCGAGCGTCGTTCCACCGTGGAGTACAGCGCGCAAGACCTGTCCACCGAAGATCTGATCACACCCACCGACATGGTGGTGACGCTCTCGCACACCGGCTACATCAAGAGCCAGCCCCTGTCCGAGTACCGCTCGCAAAAGCGCGGCGGCCGCGGCAAGCAGGCCACGGCGACCAAGGAAGACGACTGGATCGACCAGCTCTTCATTGCCAACACGCACGACTATCTGCTGTGCTTCTCCAACCGCGGCCGCATGTACTGGCTCAAGGTCTGGGAAGTGCCATCGGGTTCGCGCGGCTCGCGTGGTCGCCCCATCGTCAACATGTTCCCGCTTCAGGAAGGCGAGAAGATCAACGTGGTGCTGCCGCTGACCGGCGAAAACCGCAGCTTCCCCGAAGATCACTTCGTCTTCATGGCCACCAGCATGGGCACCGTCAAGAAGACGGCACTGACCGAGTTCAGCAACCCGCGCAAGGCCGGCATCATTGCCGTGGGCCTTGACGAGGGCGACTACCTGATCGGCGCAGCGCTGACCGACGGCAAGCATGATGTGATGCTGTTCAGCGACGGCGGCAAGGCCGTGCGCTTTGACGAGAACGATGTGCGCCCCATGGGCCGCAATGCGCGCGGCGTGCGTGGCATGAACATCGAGGAGCATCAGAACGTGATCGCCATGCTGGTCGCCGAGGCCGACGACGGCACGGGCAATGTGGTGGCCGGCTCGCAAAGCGTGCTGACTGCCACCGAAAACGGCTACGGCAAGCGCACGGCCATCAGCGAATACACCCGCCACGGCCGCGGCACCAAGGGCATGATTGCAATCCAGCAGTCCGAGCGCAACGGCAAGGTCGTGGCCGCCACCCTGGTGGCGCCCGAGGACGAGATCATGCTGATCACCGACACCGGCGTGCTGGTACGCACGCGGGTTGCGGAGATCCGCGAACTGGGCCGCGCCACACAGGGCGTGACGCTGATCAATCTGGACGCAGGTGCCAAGCTCATTGGCCTGCAGCGCATCGTCGAAAATGATGCGAACGACAGTGCTGGCGAGGACGACGAAGCCGAAGACTCCGGCAGCGCCGGCGCCGAAGGCGCAGCCGAGTCCGGCGACGCCTCCTGATCGACCAGCCCCTGGCTGGCCCGACCCGGACCGGACGCCACGCGACATGCACGCATGTCCGTGGCTGAATATTTTGATAGCTGAAAGCGCAAGCTAGACAAGCGCTTTCATATGTTTTGAGCGTAAATCTGATGAACCGCCCTTTTAACTTCTCCGCAGGCCCCGCCGCCATCCCTGAAGAAGTGCTGCAAACCGCAGCCGCCGAAATGCTGGACTGGCACGGCTCCGGCATGGGGGTGATGGAAATGAGCCACCGCGGCAAGGAATTCATCAGCATTTACGAAGCCGCCGAAGCCGATCTGCGCGAGCTGCTGGCCGTGCCCGCGCATTTCAAGATCCTGTTCATGCAGGGTGGCGGCATTGCCGAAAACGCCATCGTGCCCATGAACCTGTCGCGCGCCGGCGTGGTGGACTTTGTGGTGACCGGCAGCTGGAGCCAGAAATCAGCCAAGGAAGCCGCCAAGTACGCCAGCGACGCCAATGTGGCCGCCACCGCCAAGGACAGCAACTACACCACGATTCCCGCCGCCAGCAGCTGGAATCTGAGCCGTGGCGCCAGCTATGTGCATATCTGCAGCAACGAGACCATTCACGGCGTGGAGTTCCACGAGCTGCCCGACCTCCAGGCTCTGGGCTCGGATGCACCTCTGGTCATAGACTTCTCCTCGCATGTGGCCTCGCGCTCCATCGACTGGAGCCGCGTGGGCCTGGCCTTTGGCGGCGCGCAGAAGAACATCGGCCCCGCCGGCCTGACCATCGTCATCGTGCGCGAAGACCTGCTGGGCCATGCGCTGCCCGTCTGCCCCTCGGCGTTTGATTACAAAACCGTGGCCGACAACGGCAGCATGTACAACACGCCTCCCACCTGGGGCATCTACATGGCCGGCCTGACCTTCCAGTGGCTCAAGCGCCAGACCGAAGGCGGCCTCAGCGGCGTGGCAGCCATGGAAGCGCGCAACATCGCCAAGGCCAAGCTGTTCTATGACTATGTGGACCAGTCCTCGTTCTATGTGAACAAGGTGGCCGCGAACTGCCGCTCGCGCATGAACATCCCGTTCTTCCTTCATGATGAGTCGCGCAACGACGCTTTCCTGGCCGGCGCCAAACAGGCCGGTCTGCTGCAGCTCAAGGGCCACAAGTCCGTGGGCGGCATGCGCGCCAGCATCTACAACGCCATGCCCATCGAAGGCGTGCAGGCGCTGGTCGACTACATGCGTGACTTCGAGCAACGTCAGGCCTGAGCCCCACCCTTAGCCTTGTAAAAAGATGAGCTGCCACCGCTTGATCTGCAAGTATTTCACCAAGGTATTGGTTTGAATTCCTTGTGCAACCAGCGCCAGCAGCTACGAAATTTGAGAGATTCATGAGCCAAGAACCCCAAGCCAGCCCCGAGCTGTTGTCGCTGCGCAACCAGATCGATTCCCTGGACCGCCAGTTGCTGGAGTTGGTCAACCAGCGCGCCCATGTGGCCGAGCAGGTGGGCGAGCTCAAGAAGAAGGAAGGCTCGGCCTTCTTCCGCCCGGACCGCGTGGCCCAGGTCATCGAGAAGATCAAGTCCAACAACCCCGGCCCGCTCAAGGGCGCGCATGTGGCCGCCATCTGGCGCGAGATCATGTCGGCCTGCCTGGCGCTGGAATCCCCCCAGCGCGTGGCCGTGCTCGGCCCGGCCGGCACCTTCTGCGAGGAAGCGGCGATCCAGTACTTCGGCGGCGCGGCCGACCTGATGTACTGCAACAGCTTCGAGGAAGTCTTTCACGCCACGGCCGCCGGCAGCGCCCAGTACGGCGTGGTGGGCGTGGAGAACTCCAACGAGGGCGTGGTCACGCGCTCGCTGGACATGTTTCTGCACACGCCCTGCCATGTGGTGGGCGAGGTCAGCATGCTGATCCGTCACAATCTGATGCGCACCAGCAACACGTTGGACGGCATCGAGGTGGTGGCGGCCCACCCCCAGGCTCTGGCCCAGTGTCAGGGCTGGCTGTCCAAGCATCTGCCCCATGCCGAACGCCGCCCCGTGGAGAGCAATGCCGAAGGCGCACGCCTGGCGGCCCTGCACCCCAACTGGGCCGGCATTGCCGGTGAGCGCGCTGCCCAGCAGTTCGGCCTGCACATCGTCAGCCATGCGATCCAGGACGATGCCTACAACCGTACCCGTTTTGCCGTCATCTGCCTGCCGCACACGCTGGCCACGGCCGCGCCCAGCGGCAGCGACTGCACCAGTCTGGTGGTCTCGGTGCCCAACACCGCAGGTGCCGTGCATGACCTGCTGGTGCCGCTGAAGAAGCATGGCGTCTCTATGACGCGCTTCGAGTCGCGCCCGGCCCGCACCGGCCAATGGGAGTATTACTTCTACATCGACATCGAAGGCCACCCGGCCCAGGCCAATGTGGCCGCCGCCCTGCAGGAGCTACAGGGCCTGTGCGCGTTCTACAAGGTGCTGGGCACCTACCCGGTGAGCAAGTGATGGCGACTCAGGAATTGCAGCCGTTCGAGCAGCTCGGCTTGATCGGCTGCGGATTGATGGGCGGCTCGTTCGCCCTGGCTCTCAAGAAAGCCGGCCTGGTCAAGCGCGTGGTGGGCTACAGCAAATCGCCCTCGACCACCGAGCGCGCCCGCCAGATGGGCGTGATCGACGTGGAGGCACCCTCCGCCCTGCTGGCGGCTGCCGGTGCCGATCTGGTGCTGCTGGCCGTGCCCGTGGCGGCCACCGAGGCCACGCTCAAGTCCATCAAGCATCTGGTCACGCCCCAGATGATGATCATGGACGTGGGCTCCACCAAGGTCGACGTGGTGCAGGCCGCGCGCTCGGCGCTGCGCGACCAGATCGGCAGCTTTGTGCCCGCCCACCCCATCACCGGCAAGGAAGTGGCCGGCGTGGAGCACGCCGATGTCAAGCTCTACCAGGGTGCCCAGGTCGTGCTGACCCCGACGGAGCGCACGCTGACCGCGCATCTGGCCAAGGCCCAGGCGCTGTGGCAGGCCCTGGGCTGCAAGGTCACGGCCATGTCGCCCGAAACCCATGACAGCGCACTCGCCACCGTCAGCCACCTGCCTCATCTGCTGGCATTTGCCATGATGCAAAGCGTGCTGAGCCAGCCCGGCGCCGACGATATGCTGGCGCTGGCCGGCCCCGGTTTCCGTGACTTCACCCGCATAGGCGCCGGCGACCCCAAGCTCTGGCGCGACGTGCTGCTGGCCAACCGCGATCAGGTGCTGGCCCAGTCTCGCCAGTTCCGCCAGGCACTGGAGCAGCTCGAAGGGCTGATGCAAGCCAACGATGGCCAGGGACTGCAGGATCGCCTGACCCTGGCCAGTGCCGCACGCGCCGAATGGACCATGGGCGGCAAGCGAGGCTCTTAAACTAGCGGCGTCGATCTATTCACCCAACCGCCAGAGACACAGGGCAGAGGCAACCGCGCAGCCCTGGTGTCGAAGCAGCCAGGCTGCACAGGGGGTTACGAGAGTTTTATGTTCACCACCGAATTTCTGGACCTGCCCGCACTGGACTCCGCCAACGGCAGCGTCAGCCTGCCCGGCTCCAAAAGCATCTCCAATCGCGTGCTGCTGCTGGCGGCGCTGAGCCAGGGCACCACCACCATTCACGACCTGCTGGACTCGGACGACACCCGCGTCATGCTGGCCGGACTCAAGCAGCTGGGCTGCCGGATCAGTCCCGATGCCGTCACCCCCGGCCAGGCGATTGACGTCACCGGCATCGGCGGCCAGCTGCCAGCCGGCACCAAGGCGACACTGTTCCTGGGCAATGCCGGCACGGCCATGCGCCCGCTGACTGCGGCGCTGTCGGTGCTGGGCGGCGACTTCGAGATGACAGGCGTTCCCCGCATGTATGAACGCCCCATCGGCGACCTGGTCGATGCGCTGCGCCAACTGGGCTGCAAGATCGACTATCTGAAGGATGAAGGCTTTCCGCCCCTGAAGATCGGCCAGCCCGACTTCAGCCAGCTAGGCAGCGAATCCATCAAGGTGCGCGGCGATGTCTCCAGTCAGTTCCTGACCTCGCTGCTGATGGCCCTGCCCTTGCTGGCCAAGGAACGCGACATCACCATCGAAGTGGTGGGCGAGCTGATCTCCAAGCCCTATATCCACATCACGCTGGAGCTGCTGGCGCGCTTCGGCATTGCCGTGAAAAACGATAGCTGGCAGCGCTTCGTGATCCCCGCAGGCTGTCGCTACCAGTCACCGGGTGCCATCCATGTGGAGGCCGATGCCTCCTCCGCCAGCTATTTCATCGCACTGGGCGCGATTGCCACCGGCACCACCGATGATGCGGATGCAGACAATGCGCCGCAGCCCAAGAGCATCCGCATTCTGGGTGTGGGCCAGGACTCGATCCAGGGCGATATCCGCTTCATCGAGGCCGCCCAGGCCATGGGCGCACAGATCGAGAGCGGCCCCAACTGGCTGCAGGTCAGCCGTGGCAGCTGGCCTCTGAAGGCCATCGACCTCGATTGCAACCATATTCCCGACGCTGCCATGACGCTGGGCACCATGGCGCTGTATGCCGACGGCGTGACCACGCTGCGCAACATCGCCAGCTGGCGCGTCAAGGAAACCGACCGCATTGCCGCCATGGCGATCGAGTTGCGCAAGCTCGGCGCCTCGGTGGAAGAAGGTGCTGACTACATCCGCATCACGCCGCCCGCCGGCAAGACCGCCTGGAAAGCGGCCAGCATCCACACCTATGACGACCACCGCGTCGCCATGTGCTTCTCCCTGGCGGCCTTCAACCCGGCCAAGCTGCCCGTGCGCATCGAAGACCCCAAATGTGTGGCCAAGACCTTCCCCGACTATTTCGAGGCGCTGTTCTCCGTCAGCGAAGCCGAGCGCGAGCATATTCCCGTGATCTGCATCGATGGGCCCACGGCCTCCGGCAAGGGCACGATTGCCGCAGAAGTCGCCAGGGCCCTGGGCTACCAGTTGCTGGACTCCGGCGCGCTGTATCGCATCACCGGCCTGGCCGCATCGCGTGCCGGCATGACGCTTGACGAATCGAACGAGGAAACCATTGCCGAGATGGCGCTGGACATGCCCGTGCGCTTCGATGCGCAGCAGCGTGTCTGGCTCGGCGACGAGGACATTAGCCTGGCCATTCGCAGCGAAGAAGCCGGCATGAATGCCTCGCGCGTATCGGCCCTGCCTGCCGTGCGCACCGCGCTGGTGGATCTGCAGCTGTCCTTCCAGGCCCTGCCCGGGCTGGTTGCCGATGGCCGCGACATGGGTACGGTCATCTTCCCTCACGCCCCGCTGAAGGTCTATTTGTGGGCATCTGCCCAGTGCCGCGCCGAGCGCCGATATAAACAGTTGATTTCCAAAGGAATTTCAGCTAATATGTCCACCCTTTTGGCAGACCTTGAGGCGCGCGACGCCCGCGACATGAATCGCAGCACCGCTCCGCTCAAGCCCGCCGAGGATTCTTTGCAGCTCGACAGCTCCGAGATGACCATTGAAGAAGTGGTTGCCCAGGTGCTGTCGTGGTGGCAGGAACGCCAGCCGTTCGGTCGTCCTTGAAATTTCAAGCTTGAAGTTTCAAGGCCGGCCCTCCATCTGGCTTGTTGGCCCTTGATGCCAGGTTCTCGCAGACCGCGGACCGGCAGCAAGGTTGTTAACCTTTAACCCCCGTGGGTCTCAAACCCACAACCTCCGCAATCAGTCTTAAAAACGCTTGGCAATGGTGCCGACGGAAACCTGGTTGCGGGCAAGGAACTACATGTCTGAATCTTTTGCCGCCCTTTTTGAAGAGTCGTTGACACGCACCGAAATGCGTCCTGGCGAAGTTATCACCGCTGAAGTCGTGCGCGTTGAGCACAACTTCGTGGTGGTGAACGCCGGCCTGAAGTCGGAAGCCTACGTGCCCCTCGACGAGTTCAAGAACGACCAGGGCGAAGTCGAAGTCCAAGTGGGTGACTTCGTGTCCGTGGCCATCGGCTCCATCGAAAACGGCTACGGCGACACCATCCTGTCCCGTGACACCGCCAAGCGTCTGGCTTCCTGGCTGTCGCTGGAAAAGGCTCTGGAATCCGGCGAATTCGTGACCGGCACCACTTCCGGCAAGGTCAAGGGCGGCCTGACCGTTCTGGTCAACGGCATCCGCGCTTTCCTGCCCGGTTCGCTGATCGACACACGTCCCATCAAGGACCTGACTCCCTACGAAAACAAGACCCTGGAATTCAAGGTCATCAAGCTGGATCGCAAGCGCAACAACGTGGTGCTGTCGCGCCGCGCTGTGGTGGAAGCCTCCATGGGCGAAGAGCGCGCCAAGCTGATGGAAACCCTGAAGGAAGGCGCTATCGTTCAGGGCGTGGTCAAGAACATCACCGAATACGGTGCGTTCGTGGACCTGGGCGGTATCGACGGCCTGCTGCACATCACCGACATGGCATGGCGCCGTGTGCGTCACCCCTCCGAAGTGGTGACTGCTGGCCAGGAAATCACTGCCAAGATCCTGAAGTTCGACACCGAAAAGAACCGCGTGTCCCTGGGCCTGAAGCAAATGGGCGACGATCCCTGGATGGGCGTGGCTCGCCGCTACCCCTCCGCCACCCGTCTGTTCGGCAAGGTCACCAACATTGCTGACTACGGCGCATTCGTGGAACTGGAACCCGGCATCGAAGGCCTGGTGCACGTTTCCGAAATGGACTGGACCAACAAGAACATCGCTCCCACCAAGCTCGTGTCCCTGGGCGACGAAGTGGAAGTCATGGTTCTGGAAATCGACGAAGACAAGCGTCGCATCTCCCTGGGCATGAAGCAGTGCAAGGCTAACCCCTGGCAAGAATTCGCCCAGAACACCAAGCGCGGCGACCGCGTGAAGGGCCCCATCAAGTCCATCACCGACTTCGGCGTGTTCGTGGGTCTGGCTGCCGGTATCGACGGCCTGGTGCACCTGTCTGACCTGTCGTGGAACGAAGCCGGCGAAGCCGCTGTTCGTAACTACAAGAAGGGTCAAGAAGTCGAAGCCATCGTGCTGGCCGTGGACGTTGAGCGCGAGCGCATCTCCCTGGGCATCAAGCAGCTGGACAGCGACCCCTTCACGACCTTCGTGACCGTGAACGACAAGGGCCAAGTTGTGACCGGCAAGGTCAAGACTGTGGACGCCAAGGGCGCTGAAATCGACCTGGGTGAAGACATCATCGGCTACCTGCGCGCTTCCGAAATCTCGCAAGACCGGGTGGAAGATGCTCGTTCCGTCCTGAAGGAAGGCGACGAAGTGACTGCCGTGGTGGTGAACGTGGATCGCAAGAGCCGCAACATCCAGCTGTCCATCAAGCAAAAGGATCACGCTGAACAGCAAGTCGCCATGGCTTCCCTGTCGGCTCAGTCCTCCAAGGAAAACGCTGGTACCACCAGCCTGGGCGCTCTGCTGCGCGCCAAGCTGGACGCTGACAAGTAAATCTTGCATCAGCCGGTCAGCCAGCTCGCCTGACTGACCGCTAAGCGTCAAAGACAACGGGCGCCCTGTGCGCCCGTTGTTGTTTTCAACCTAGAGCCTCCGCCACCCGATGACCCGATCCGATCTCGTCGAAGAACTTGCCGCCCAATTTGGCCAACTCAACCAACGTGATGCCGAGCAGGCCGTCAAAACCATTCTGGACGCCGTCAGCGATGCCTTGGTGCGCGGTCACCGTATTGAAATTCGCGGCTTTGGCAGCTTTGCCATCAATCACCGCCAGCCCCGCATAGGCCGCAACCCCCGCTCCGGCGAGTCCGTTCAGGTTCCCTCCAAGCGCGTTCCTCATTTCAAGCCCGGCAAGGCCTTGCGCGAAGCCGTGGACAATCTCAAGGCCGAAGACTCCGCTGCCCAGCAGCCGCAGACCGCCTGAAGTCCGCGGACATCGTCAGCCACCTCAGAGCCGGGCATGCCGTCCGTTTGCCTGTCCGTGCATAGGCTGGCCTAAAATCTTCCCGTCACACAAGGCGCATAAAGGGAAGCATGAAATACCTGCTGTGGCTGCTCAAGGCAGCCATTTTTTTCACTCTGTTCGCATTCGCACTCAACAACCAGCAAGACGCCACCGTGCATTTCTTCTTTGGCACGGCCTGGACGGCACCTCTGGTGCTGGTGGTTCTGGCGGCTTTTGCGCTGGGCCTTTTTGTCGGAGTGCTGGGCATGGTGCCACGCTGGCTCAAGCATCGCAGCGCAGCGCGCGAGGCACAGGCCACTCAACAGGCACCGAACGCCGCAGTCAACGCTGCCAGTGCAGCACCTGCGGTGAAGGAACAGAACTCTTCTTCGATCATTGCGCCGGGCGACGTGCATGGAATTTAATCTGACTTGGATTTTGCTGGGCCTGCCTGCAGCCTTTGTGCTGGGCTGGCTGGCCTCTCGCTGGGATTTGCGCCAGGTGCGTGCCGACAACCGCCAGGCTCCCAAGGCGTACTTCAAAGGCCTGAACTTTCTGCTCAACGAACAGCAGGACAAGGCCATCGATGCCTTTATCGAGGCCGTGCAGAACGACCCCGACACCACCGAACTGCACTTTGCACTGGGCAATCTGTTTCGCCGCCGCGGCGAATACAACCGTGCGGTGCGCGTCCATGAGCATCTGCTCAGCCGTGCCGACCTCACCCGTCCCGACCGGGACCGTGCCCAGCATGCGCTGGCACAGGACTTTCTCAAGGCCGGCCTGCTGGATCGCGCCGAGGAGGCTCTGAACCGCCTCGAAGGCACGCAGTACGAAGGCGAAGCACGCCTGGCGCTGCTGGCCATTTACGAGCGCTCGCGCGACTGGGCCCAGGCTGCGGCCATCGTGCGCAAGATGCAGGCTTCGGGCCAGGGAGACTTCAGCACCCGGCTGGCCCATTACCTTTGTGAAGACGCTCAATCCCAGGTGGCCCAAGGCCAACTCGACAAGGCTTTTGCACAGCTCAGGCAGGCTCTGGAGACTGCGCCGCAAGCTCCGCGCCCCCGTCTGGAGCTGGCTCAGCTTCAGCATCGACAGGGCCAGTCCGCGCAGGCTTTGTCGAGCCTTCAGGCTCTGGCACAGAACAGCCCCGCAGCCCTGCCCCTGGCGGCCAGCCTGCTGGTGGAAGTGGCCGAGGCAACAGGTGCTCTGGGAGAGGCCCACAATCTGCTGCTCAAGCACTATGAGCAGGCACCCTCGCTGGACCTGCTGCAGGCACTGGTCGCCATCGACCAGAAAAGCGGCGATGCGGCAGCGCCCGGCCGACAGCGCCTGGTGAAGCATCTGGAGCACGAGTCCTCCCTGGTGGCGGCCGCCCAATGGCTGGAAGGCGAGACTCTGACCGAAGAGCAGTACCATGCCCCCGTGCAGAAGGCGCTGAACCATGCCACCAAGCCCCTGACCCGCTATCGCTGTGCGGCCTGCGGCTTTGAAGCCCGCACCCATTTCTGGCATTGCCCCGGCTGCCAGAGCTGGGACAGCTACCCTGCACGCCGGGTCGAAGAGCTGTAAAGCACTTCCAGAAGACAAAAGAGCGCCCCGGGGCGCTCTTTTTCAATGCATGCAGCCGGCCCGGTTAATGACCGCCCCACTCATCGGCCGGCATATCCTGCTTGCCTATCAGCCAGGGCAGGCGCGAGGACACCCCGACGAGCACCCCCACCGCCCAGAACAGGGCCGAGACACCGACCACCGTGCCCAGCGAGCCGAACAGTACCGGCATCAGCACGCTGGAGCCGTTGATGGCCATCATGCGCAATCCCAGCGCCTCTCCATGGCGCTCGGGTGGCGTGATCTGGTGAATCATGCTCATCACCATGGGCTGCACCGATCCCAGCACAATGCCCAGCAAGACCGAACAGGCGCCCATGCTCCAGGCACCGGGCATGAAGGGATAGGCGATGAACAGGGCGCAAGCGGCAACCATGGCACCCAGCACCACTTGCGATTCGGCCAGGCGGCGCGTGATGATGGGCATCAGCATGCGGATCACGGCCGCAGCAATCGCAAAGGCGCCCAGGATGCTGCCTATCACCGAGGCAGGCAGTCCGCGTTCATGACCCAGAATGGGAACGACAAAGGTATGCACGTCCCAGCAAGAGGAAAGCGCCCAGTTCAGCAGCAACAGGCGCCTGAAGCCCCGGTTCTGCACCAGATCCCAGGCCGTTGCCTTCTGGTTCGCAGCACCGGTCTGCAGCGCGGGCAGCTCCTGCACCGTTCTGACCCAGAACCAGGCCGCCAGAGGCATCAGGGCCAGCAGCAGGAAGGCCGCCCTGAAGCCCGTGGTGCTGGCAGCTTCACCACCGGCATAGTCGATCAGCAGCCCGGCCGCAAACGGTCCCAAAAAATTGGAGATAGCCGGCCCGATCGCCAGCCAGCTGAAGACCTTGCGCAGCTCGTCCTTGTTGTGTGCCATGCGCCCCACATGGCGCTGCAGGGCGATGAGCGCCATGCCGGCCGCGCCACCCGTCAGCAAAGCGCTCAGGCACAGCACCGGATAAATCGGGAACAGCACGGCCACTCCGGCCCCGGAACATGCGGCCACCACGCTGATGATGAGCGGGCGCTTGAGCCCGTGACGGTCCGCATAGCGCCCCGCGGGCAGGGACAGAAACACCTGGGTCAGTGCGAACAGCGCCAGCAGCATGCCGACAGCAGCCGCGCTATAGCCCTCCTTGAGCGCCAAAAGCGGCGTGGCCATGCGCATTCCGGTCATGGTGCCGTGGATACAGACTTGCGCGAGGATCAGGCGCAGCAGGGCCGCATTCATTCTTCATCCTCGCCGGCGGTCTGATCGCCTCCAGACGAGGTGGCCGGAAACAGGGGCTGCTCCTGCCCTGCTTCATTCGGCAGCTCCTGCACATTACGCAAATGGCGCTGAATGGCGCGCGTGCGCACACCCACCTGATCGAACTTGCGCGCAGCGGCATCGATGGACTTGCGCGTGGCCTCCACCACCTCGCCGAACTTGCCGAACTCGGTCTTGACCTGTCCGAGCACGCCCCAGACTTCGGAGGAGCGCTTCTCGATCGCCAGCGTCTTGAAACCCATCTGCAGGCTGCTGAGCATGGCGGCCAGATTCGCGGGGCCGGTAATCACGATGCGATGCTCGTTCTGCAGCGCCTCGACCAGTCCCGGACGGCGTAGCACTTCGGCAAACAGGCCCTCGGTGGGCAGATACATGACGGCGAAATCCGTGGTGTGCGGCGGCGCGATGTACTTGCTCGCAATCTTTCTGGCTTCGCCGCGAATCGATGTCTCGAAGGCATTGCCCGCCGCGACAATGCCCACCCTGTCGGCACTGTCCTGGGCATCCTGCAGGCGCTGGTAATGCTCGACCGGATATTTGGCATCGATGGGCAGCCAGACGGGATGCTCGTCGTTGCGCCCCGGCAGCCGGATGGCGAACTCGACCAGATCATCGCTGTCGGGCACGGTCTTGACGTTTCTGGCGTACTGCTCGGGCGTGAGCACATTGTCGATGATGCTGCCCAGCTGCAGCTCGCCCCAGGTGCCGCGCGACTTCACATTGGTCATCACGCGCTTCAGATCGCCTACGCTGCCCGCCAGGGTCTGCATCTCGCCCAGCCCCTTGTGCACCTGCTCCAGCCGGTCGCTGACCAGCTTGAAGGACTCGCCCAGACGCTGCTCCAGCGTGGCATGCAGTTTTTCATCGACGGTGCGGCGCATCTCGTCGAGCTTGAGGGCGTTGTCGCTCTGAATCGTGGCCAGGCGCTCGTTGAGCGTTGCACGCAGCTGCTCGGCCGTGGTCTGCTGGCCCTGCGTCAGCGCAGCCAGCTGCTGGCTCACCGCATCCTGCAGCACGGCAAACTGATGGCGCAGCTGCTCGCCATTGCTGCCCAGCTGATCCTTGAGCGCAGCCCCCATATTGGTACTCATATGCGTGAGCTGCTGCTGGATGTCGCCCTTGAGCGAGTCCAGCGTGCCGCGCGTGGTCTCAGCCAGGGCCTCGAAGCGCTGCTGGACATGGACGGCCTGCTCCGCACTGCTTTGGGCCAGTGCCGCGCGCGCCTGCTGGCTGTCGCCCGTCAGCCGCTGCGCCAGCTGGGCAACGTCTTCACGAAAGGATGCCAGCGCCGCAGCCTGCTCGCGCCTTGCGGCCAGTGCATCCTGCTGGGCCTGGGTCAACTGGGTCTGTACATGCTGGGTGACACGGTCCAGGGCTCCATCGCTCTTGGCCACCGTCATCTGGGTACTCTGGCTGCTGCGCTCCAGCTGCTGCAGCCTGACATCCAGCCCCTGCAATCCCTGCAGCAGCTGGGCTTGCAGCCTCATCGCATCAGGGCCCAGAGCAAGTTCCGTCTGACGGCGCAGCCCCTGCAGCCACCACAGCAGCACCAGAAGCAGGCCCACCATCAATACGGCCAGCGCCGCAAACCCAAGCCACCACGTAGTCACTGTCTTGCCACGCCTTTCGCACTCTTTTTTCCATAGCTGCAAGCACTTATCAGAAAAGCGCTACAGACCTATTCATTGAATTTCCGCCATGGGCATTGCAGACTGAAGTTTGCAAGCACTAGCGCGCAGGCAAATTATCAGTCCTCAGAGCCACGAAAAATTCAATGCAGTCAAAAGTGCTGCTTCCGGTTGCAGCCTTGGTGACAGCGAGGCTGCAATCGGTTGACGCAGGAATCAGGCGTCGGGGCCCACTTGCTGGGCAATGGCCATGGCGAACTTGCCGCCGCCCACGGACCAGTCGGAATAGTCGTTTTCGTGCGTGAAAATGAACACATCGCTGGGTGCGACGTCCGCATCTTTTTCCAGATTGGCAGCGATGTTGGCGTACAGCGCGCGCTTCATGGCATCGCTGCGCCCACGGCGCATGGTGATCTCGACCACGACCACGCGGTCCGAGCGCTTGTAGCCGTTGAAGGTGCGGCTGAAGAAGAACTTCTGCTCGTCATATTCCTCAACCATGTTGAACAGCTCATCGGCGGGCATGCCGATGCCGTCGATCAGGGCCTGATGAATACCGTTGACGATGGCCTGGCGCTGGGCGGGCGTGGTGTCCTTGTGGACGCTGGTGCGGATAAAAGGCATTGCTGTCTCGCTTGATATAAAAAAGCCCGCTGTGCGCACAGACGCCAAGCGGGCAGAAATTATCAAAGCCGACAACGCACTCAGAGCACGTATTCGCCCTCAAACTGATATGACGTGATACGGCCTAATCGCTGCATCAGGCCAGCTGATTGACGGGCGTCAGCGGCCCCTTGCCGGCAAAGAACGAGATCAGGTTGTCTGCCGCCAGACCCGCCATGGCCGTACGCGTGCCCTTGGTGGCGCTGGCGATATGAGGTGTCAGCACCACATTGGGCACGGTCAGCAGATCTGGATGCACGACAGGCTCACCCTCGAACACGTCCAGCCCCGCTGCGGCAATGCGCTTATCCTTGAGTGCCTGGGCCAGAGCCGCATCATCGACGATGCCGCCACGCGCAATATTGATCAGCGTGGCCGTGGGCTTCATCTGCGCAATTTCTGCCGCGCCTATGGTGTGGCGGTTTTCGGGGGTGAATGGCAGCACCAGCATCAGATGGTCTGCACGCTCGAGCAGCTCCTGCTTGCCGACATAGCTGGCCTTGCACTCGGCTTCCAGGGCAGCATCCAGGCGCGAGCGGTTGTGATAGATCACTTCCATGCCAAAGCCGTAAGCCGCACGGCGTGCAATGGCCTGGCCGATGCGGCCCATGCCCAGGATGCCCAGCGTGCTGCCATGCACCTCGGCACCCGCAAACAGGTCGTAATGCCAGTCCTTCCAGAGCCCGGCACGCAGATAGTGCTCGCTCTCGGCAATGCGGCGCGCTGTGGCCATCAGCAGGGCAAAGCCGAAATCGGCCGTTGTCTCGGTCAGCACATCGGGAGCATTCGTGCCCTGCACGCCCGCAGCCGTCATCGCGGGCACATCGAAATTGTTGTAGCCCACCGCCATATTGGCCACGATCTTGAGCTGCGGGCAGGATGCCAGCAGCTCGGCATCGATGCGCTGCGAACCCGTGGTCAGCACGCCGTCCTTGCCCTGCAACTGCTGCGCCAGCTCTGCCGGAGACCAGACCACATCGTCCTGATTGGACTGCACCTCAAAGTGCTGCTGCAGCCGCTGCACCACCTCGGGTGAAATGGCGCGGGCAATCAGAATGCGAGGCTTGTTGCTCATCGTTGTTTCCTCTTCAAGTGATGGGTGATGGCGGCGCGGCCAGGCCACGCTTTCACGGCCTATAAAAACCAAATCCAGGTGATCAGCAGCAGCAGCGGCACCAGCACGCAGACCGACCAGAGCATGTAGCCGAAAAAGCCCGGCATCTTCACGCCGCGATCTTCGGCAATCGCCTTGACCATGAGATTGGGCGCATTGCCAATGTATGTGTTCGCGCCCATGAACACGGCACCGGCAGAAATGGCAGTTAGCGTCAGCGCCATCTCGGTCATGAGGTGCGCGGGGTCGCCACCGGCGGTATTGAAGAACACCAGATAGGTCGGAGCGTTGTCGAGGAAGGAAGACAGCAGACCCGTGGCCCAGAAATACATGGCCGGGTTGGGCGTGCCATCGGCATTGGTGACTGCGCGCACCACGGCACCGAACGGGCCATCGACACCGGCCTTGAGCATGGCGATGACGGGAATGATGGTCAGGAAAATACCTGCAAACAGCTTGGCCACTTCCTGCATGGGACCCCAGCCGAACTCATTGGCCTGATGCACACGAGCGGGCGTGAGCTTGAGCGACAGCAGCACCACGGCAAGCAAACCCAGATCGCGCACCAGACCGGGCAGGCCCACATGGGTCCCGGCGATCTCGATACCCGCAGGAGTGCGCCAGATGCCGCTGACCAGCACCAGAGCCACCACTACCATCAGCAGCACAAAGTTCACGCGGCCTTCAAAGCCCAGACGGCTTTGAGCCCCGGTCACATCCATGCTGGGCGTGGGATCGGGCAGATCGGTCTCGCCCTTTTGCCCCATCAGCTTGTGATCTATCACATAGAAGATGGCCAGCAGCGCCAGCGTGAGGAACAACATCGGGCCCCAGATATGGCTCACCGTCCAGAAGAAGTCCACCCCCTTCAGAAAGCCCAGGAACAGCGGCGGATCTCCAAGCGGCGTCAACGCTCCCCCGGCATTGGAGACGATGAAGATGAAAAACACCACCACATGAGCCTGATGACGGCGGTTGTCATTGGCGCGCAGCAAGGGGCGTATCAGCAGCATGGAAGCCCCGGTCGTGCCCATGAAGCTGGCCAGCACCGCTCCAATGGCCAGGATGGCGGTATTCAACCCCGGCGAACCACGCAGATTGCCGCGCACATAGATGCCTCCGGCCACCGTGTACAACGCGGTCAGCAGGATCACGAACGGCAGATACTCGGCCAGCAAGGCATGCACCAGATTCACGCCCGCTGCGCCCAGACCGTAGACCAGCGCAAAAGGCAGCAGGAAGGCCAGCGCCCAGCCGGCGGTGACCTTGCCGAAATGGTGATGCCAGAATTGCGGAAGCAGCAGCGGCAGCAGCGCAATGGACAGCAGCATGCCCACAAACGGCAGACCCCAAGCCACGGACATGGCTGCGCCGTCAATGTCTGCGGCCTGCGCAGTGGCCGCTGCCAGCGTCAGCAGCGCGGCCGCAGCGGCTTTCATAAAAGATTTGCTGTTCAAACGCCCATCCTCTCTGCTCTTTGCCCTGCAATGGGCATAACTCCCGCCAATGATTCTTTGATTTCTATGCCGGCGAAACCGGCTCCGGCGGCGCAATGCTGAATACCTGGCGCAGATAGGCCAGGTATTTTTCATCGTCACACATGCTCTTGCCCGGTGTGTCCGATAGCTTTGCCACAGGCTGGCCGTTGCAGCGCGTCATCTTGATCACGATCTGCAATGGCACATGCTCGGGGGGATTTCCCAAATCGTTGGTCAGATTGGTGCCGATGCCGAATGCCAGCTGGCAGCGACCGTTGAAGCGCTCGAACAGCCCGATAGTTTTGGGTATGGTCAAACCGTCGCTGAAGATCAGCACCTTGCTCAGCGGGTCGATCTTGTTGGCCTTGTAATGCGCTATCAGGCGCTCGCCCCAGTCAAACGGGTCGCCGCTGTCATGACGCGCACCGTCAAAAAGCTTGCAGAAGTACAGATCGAAATCACGCAGGAAGGCCGACATGCCATAGACGTCGGACAGCGCAATCCCCAGGTCGCCCCGGTACTCGCGCGCCCAGGACTCGAAGCCGAAGATCTGGCTGTCGCGCAGGCGCGGGCCCAGCGACTGGCAGGCCTGCAGATATTCATGCGCCAAGGTGCCCAGCGGGATCAAGCCCAGCTTCATCGCATACAGCACATTGCTGGTGCCCGCCAGTTGCCCCTTGCGCTGACCGTTGACGCGCGCCGCCCCCGAATGACCCAGCCTGGCGCAAAGCACCCGCAGCACCTCTTCATGCCAGGCCCTGGAAAAGCGCCTGCGGGTGCCGTAATCGGCAATCTTGAGCGACTCAAGGCCAGGTGCCTGAAGCAACTCGATCTTCTCGTCCAGGCGCTTGCGTCCTTCCAGGAAGTTGGGCACAGGCTGCGTATTGCGGAAATACACCTCGTTGACGATGGCCAGCACCGGGATCTCGAACAGGATGGTGTGCAACCAGGGGCCCTGGATGGTGATGTCGATCTCGCCGCTGGCCAGGGGCGTGACCGTGATGTATTTGTCGTTGAGCTGGAACAGGCTCAGGAAATCGACAAAATCGCTCTTGATGAAACGCAGCGAACTCAGATAGGCCAGCTCGGCATCTTGAAAGCGCAGCTTGCACAGAGAGCGGATTTCTTCGCGGATTTCATTGACGTACGGAGCCAGTTGCACGCCAGGGTTGCGGCATTTGAAGCGGTACTCCACCTGCGCGCCCGGAAACTGATGCAGCACCACCTGCATCATCGTGAATTTGTACAGGTCGGTGTCTAGCAGACTGGTGATGATCATGGACGACGGTGGGCCTGACGGTCCGTTCAGTCATGGAACAAGGCTGGCTCAAAACACAGGCTGCGCCAGCCTCAACAGAGACTGACGAGTGTAGGCGATTCCACACCCTGCACCGTACTCACTGCCCCCAAGCGCTTCTTGCAGATGCGGGCTTCGGATTTACCGCAAGATATATCAATCAGATCAGACCCAAGCCTTTGATACACATACGCAAGAAGCTATCGTTTTTGCTATTCCCCAGCTAGCTCTGTACGCAGCAGTGACTGTAGTACCGCCCGCAAGGGCTCGGGCAAGGGCACAGGCCGGCGCGTCTGTCTGTCGACATAGACATGCACAAAATGCCCGGCAGCAGCCGACTGGCTCGCCCCCCTGGCAAACAGACCCACTTCGTAGCGCACGCTGGAGCTACCCAGATGGGCCACGCGAATACCCGCCTCCACGGCTTGCGGGAAAGCCAACGAGGCAAAGTAATTGCACTGGGTCTCTATCACCAGGCCAATCGTCTGCCCATCATGAATATCCAGCGCGCCCTGCTCTATCAGATACGCATTGACCGCGGTATCAAACCAGCTGTAGTAGATGACGTTGTTCACATGACCGTAAACATCGTTGTCCGACCAGCGGGTGCTGATTTCACGAAACACGGGATAGGAGTCGCGCGCCTGCGGCTGGGCGCGCAAAGGTTTGCCATGAGATAACGATGCAGTCATGCAGTCATTTTGCAGAGCCGTTCCGGCGCCGCCAGCACCACCGCGACAGGGCTTGCAGGTTGTCACTCATCAACGCATGACGCACTGCACAAAGAACACACGCTCATTCAATCTTTGTCAGTTATCAGACATAACAAAGTCTTTTAAAAATCAGATACTTATCAAAAACAAAGAGTCATTAGATTTTTTGCTGCAGCGCAACAAATTAAAGCTTGCATTGCCACAAATTCTCTTTCACAATGCACCCATGCTGCACTGCAACATACGACTGGCAAAGATAGCGGTCATGTCAGAGCAGACGTTTCCTCCGGTCCGATCCCTTTGTTAGATCCGTAATTTTGGAGAATTGCCATGAGCCTGACCCCTGACCAAATCCTGAGCGCACAAAAAGCCCACTTCGAGACATTGTTCGGCCTGACCAGCAAAGCTTTCGAAGGCGTGGAAAAGCTGGTGGAACTGAACGTCACCGCTTCGCGCGCCGCACTGGCCGAAGCTGCCCAGCACACCCAGGCCGTACTCAGCGTCAAGGACGCTCAGGAACTGCTGACTCTGCAAGCAGGCCTGTTCCAGCCGCTGGCCGAGAAAACCGCTTCCTACAGCCGCCACCTGTACGACATCGCCAGCAACACTGCCGGCGAATTCAACAAGACGCTGGAAGCCCAGTCCACCGAAGCTCGCAAGAACTTCAATGCCCTGCTGGACAACACAACCAAGAATGCTCCTGCCGGCTCCGAATCCGCTGTTGCCATGGTCAAGAGCGCAGTCTCTGCCGCCAACAACGCCTTCGAATCCGTGCAAAAGGCGGTGAAGCAAGCCTCCGACATGGCCGAAGCCAATTTCAACGCAGCCACCAAGACAGCAACCGAAGCTGTCAAGGCCACGACCGCCGCCAAGCGTTAAGAACATGGTTATTGACATGCTTGGCAAAGCCTAGGGTTTACCCTATAATCACCAGCATATCAGGTCGGCATACATTGAATCAGATGCTGACCTTGCGCAAGTTGTCTCCTTGGATCCTCCTGAAACCCCCGTTTCATGGATCCCTTCAAAGCCCAATCTTTCCGATTGGGCTTTTTTTTATGCGCGCTTTCCTCAGGTCGCAAGTTCCTTCACTCTGTGCATAATTGACGTTTACGTCAACGTCAACAGACATCGAACAAGGAGACAGTTCATGCAGATTCAGGATCGCGTATTCATCGTGACCGGCGGCGCTTCAGGCTTGGGCGAAGGTACGGCGCGCATGCTGGCCGCCAACGGCGGCAAGGTCGTGATTGCCGACATGAATGCAGAGCGCGGCGAGGCCGTAGCCAGTGAGATCGGTGGCGTCTATCTGCGCTGCGATGTCAGCAATGAGGCCGATGGTCAGGCCGTAGTCGCCAAGGCCACCAGCCTGGGCAAACTCGCCGGCCTGATCAACTGCGCCGGTATTGCACCAGCCGAGAAGACCGTAGGCAAGAGCGGCCCGCACAGCCTGGCCGTCTATACCAAGACCATCATGGTCAACCTGGTCGGCACCTTCAACATGATTCGCCTGGCAGCGGATGCCATGAGCAAGAATGAGCCGGAGCCTACCGGCGAGCGCGGTGTGCTGATTTCTACCGCCAGCGTCGCAGCCTATGACGGCCAGATCGGTCAGGCCGCCTACTCTGCCTCCAAGGGCGGCGTGGTCGGCATGACGCTGCCCATTGCTCGCGACCTGGCTCGCAGCGGCATTCGCAATATGACGATTGCTCCCGGTATCTTCGGCACCCCCATGCTGTTCACCATGCCGCAGGAAGTTCAGGATGCACTGGCCGCCAGCGTACCCTTCCCCAGTCGCCTGGGCAAGCCCGAGGACTACGCCAAGCTGGTCAAGCAGATCCTGGAAAACGACATGCTCAATGGCGAAGTCATCCGCCTGGACGGCGCCATTCGCATGGCCCCGAAATAATGGGTAAATCAAAGGCCTTGCCGCAAGGCCTTTTCTCCAGATTCCAGGCAAAGAAAAAGCCGCAATCAATTGCTTGATTGCGGCTTTTCGAATCTGGCGGAGTGGACGGGACTCGAACCCGCGACCCCCGGCGTGACAGGCCGGTATTCTAACCAACTGAACTACCACTCCTGGCAGGAAGCTTTGCTACATATCATGTAGCTTCAAGCGCTTCAAACTTGGCGACCCTACGGGGATTCGAACCCCGGTACTCACCGTGAAAGGGTGATGTCCTAGGCCTCTAGACGATAGGGTCAATCCTAGAACGATTCAAGTCTTGCGACTTGCCGTCAAAATTTTGGTGGAGGTAAACGGGATCGAACCGATGACCTCTTGCATGCCATGCAAGCGCTCTCCCAGCTGAGCTATACCCCCCTGAAGCAATGAAACAGTGTTTCTCTGCTGCAATGCAAAAATTGTAGCACAGGGTTTTTGCCAGTTTTTCCAAACTTCCAACATTTTGTCGAAAGCATGAAAAAAGGGATGCAGAGCGCATCCCTTTTTCCTTCAGTGCCAAGCCTGATCAGCTCACCGCGCCACCGTCACGGATACGGTGCATCTCGCCGATATCCACCGTCCAGACCAGACCGTCGCCGATCTGCCCGGTGCGGCAGGCCGCGACGATGGCTTCGCGAATCGCCCCCACCATGGACTCCTCCACGATCACGCAGACCATGAGCTTGTCCGAAAAGTCGGTCAGCTCATCCTTGACCGTGCGCTTGTCCACTGCCGCGGGGGCCGTAAAGCCCTCGGCTTTGAAAATCGTCACGCCGGGAAAATTCGGAATCGCACGCAGCTCGGTGCGCAGGCGCTCCAACCGGCTGGGACGCACGATGGCGCGGATTTCTTTCATCGTCATCGGATCACTCCTTTCTCAAATCAAGCCTCGGTCGGCTTCTCGTCAAACCAGCGGTACAGCGTGGGCAGCACCACCAGCGTCAACAAAGTCGAGGTAATCAAACCACCGATCACCACGATAGCCAAGGGACGCTGAACTTCGGAGCCAGGACCTGTCGCAAACAGGAATGGCACCAGGCCCAGCAAAGCCACGGTTGCGGTCATCATCACAGGACGGAATCGCTGAGTACAGCCTTCGCGCACGGCTTCGGCCACGTCCATACCGTCCTGGCGCAGTTGGCGAATGCTGGATACAAGCACCACGCCGTTCAGCACAGCAATACCCCACAGGGCAATAAAGCCTACCGATGCCGGCACGCTCACATATTCACCAGTGACAAACAAACCAATCAGGCCACCAATCGAAGCAAAGGGCAGCACCAGAATGATCAGGCTTGCCAGCTTGATGGAGTTGAACAGCAGGAACAGCAGGAAGAAGATGGCCACGATGGTCAGCGGCACGATCACCTGCAGCGTGCCCATGGCGCGCTCCATGTTTTCGAACTGACCGCCGAACTTGAAGTAATAGCCGTCGGGCAGCTTGACCTCCTTGTCCAGGCGCTGCTCGACCTCGGCGACAAAGCCGGCCAGGTCACGCCCTTCCACGTTCGCGCCCACCACCACACGGCGCTTGCCACCTTCGCGGCTGATCTGCGCAGGGCCATCGACCAGCTCAATCCTGGCCAGACTGCTCAGCGGCACTTGTGCGCCAGCCGCCGTGGTCAACAGAGTTGCGCCAATGGCTTCAGGCGATCCACGATAGGACTCGGGGAAACGCACCACGACCGAGTAACGACGCTCGCCCTCATACAAGGTCGTCACGTCCTTGCCGCCAATGGCTGACTCCAGCAGGCTTTGCACATCGGCAACGTTCAGACCGTGACGAGCAATCGCCTTACGGTCGATGTCCACCGTCAGAGCCTGCTGACCCGAGAGTCGCTCGATACGGATATCCGTACTGCCGGAGACGCTCTTCAGGATGCGCGCCACCTGCTCGGAGACTTCCTTGAGGTCTTCCAGCTCGTCCCCGAACACCTTCACGGCCAGTTGCGAGCGCACGCCGGTCACCATTTCATCCACACGCTCGGAGATGGGCTGGGACAGCACAATCTGCACGCCGGGAATCTTGGACAGGCGCTGACGAATCTCTTCGTCGATCTCATCCTGGGTACGCTCGGACTCGGGGTCCAGCAGCACGATGGGGTCAGACTCATTGGGGCCGGCAGGATCGGCTGGCGATTCGCCTCGTCCCAGCTTGGACACCACGGACTTCACGCCTGGCACCTGCGCCACTTCCTTCATGGCAGCCATTTCCATGCGAATGGATTCATCCAGGGAAATGCTGGGCACGCGGTTGATCTGCGGTGTCAGCGCACCTTCCTTCATGGTCGGCATGAAGGACTTGCCCAGGAACGGGAACAGGCCCAGCGATCCGATCAGCAAAGCCACGGCCACGGCCAGCGTCAGGCGGTTGCGTGCAGTCGCACCGTCAAGCAGACGCAGATAGTGGCGCTTGAGGAAGCCAATCAGCTTGGTATCGTGATCGGCGCCGCCCTTGAGGAAGTAGGAGCACAGCACAGGCGACAGGAACAGCGACACTGCCAGCGAGATCGCCAGAGCCATGGCGATGGTCAGCGCCAGCGGGCCGAACATCTTGCCTTCAATACCTTGCAGCGTCATCAGCGGCAGGAACACCAAGATGATGATGGCAATACCGAAGATGGTGGGTGTGGCAACTTCCACGGTGGCCGAC
The DNA here is from genome assembly GCF_002157685.2 of Comamonas thiooxydans. Lineage (NCBI taxonomy): Bacteria > Pseudomonadati > Pseudomonadota > Betaproteobacteria > Burkholderiales > Comamonadaceae > Comamonas > Comamonas thiooxydans. The sequence continues at coordinate 1,633,694 of NZ_AP026738.1, read as the reverse complement.
AGCACGGTGCGAATGCGCTCGCCGCGCGAATTGCCCGCCTGCCCTAGTTTGTGGAAGACGTTTTCAACCACCACCACGGTGGCATCCACCATCAGGCCAATGGCAATCGCCAAGCCCCCCAAGGACATCAGGTTAGCCGAAATGCCGTACTTGTTCATCATGATGAAGGTGGTCAGCGGCGTAATGATCAGCGTCGCCACCACAATCAGGCTGGAACGCACATCGCCCAGGAAGATGAACAGCACCACCACCACCAGGAAGATGCCTTCAATCAGCACCTTGCCCACGGTCCAGAGAGCGGAATCCACCAGATCGGTACGGTCATAGTAAGGAACAATCTGCAGGCCGCCAGGCAGCATGCCCTTGGAGTTGATCTCTTCCACCCGCTCCTTCACGCGGGTCACCACCTCCTTGGCATTGCCGCCGCGCATCATCAGCACGATGCCCGAAACGCCCTCGGTATAGCCGCCCTTGATGATGGCGCCCTGTCGCACCTCGGCATCAATCTGCACCTTGGCCACATCACGCACATAGACCGGCACTCCTCCCTGCTCCTTGAGCACGATGTTGCCGATATCGTCCAGCGTGCGGATCATGCCCACGCCGCGAATCAGATACTGCTCGGTCACCTGCGGCAGGATGCCGCCGCTGGCATTGGCATTGTTGTCCGCCACGGCTTGCACCACCTGACGCACGCTCAGGTTGTAGTGACGCAGGCGGGCAGGATCGACCAGCACCTGGTACTGCTTGACATATCCGCCCTGAGAGTTGATTTCAGCCACACCGGGAATGGATCGCAGCAACGGACGCGCCACCCAGTCCTGAATGGTGCGACGCTCCGTCAACTCGGCCTGAGTCAGCTCACGCTTGCCATCATCGGGGTGGTCCAGCGTGTACTGGTAGACCTCACCCAGGCCAGTGGATACCGGCCCCAGCACCGGCACGATGCCTTCAGGCATGCGTGGCGTGACTTCGATCAGACGCTCCGTCACCAACTGCCGGGCAAAGTACACATCGGTCGCATCGGTAAACACCAGCGTGATGATGGACAGACCGCTCTTGTTGAGCGAGCGCATCTCCGCCAGCCCGGGCAATCCCGTCATGGCGATTTCGAGAGGCACGGTCACAAAACGCTCGATCTCCTCGGGCGAACGACCAGGGGCTTCGGTGGCAACCTGAACCTGCACATTGGTCACATCGGGGAAAGCATCCACCGACAGATTCATGGCGGCACGCAGGCCAAAGCCACACATCACCAGCGCCAGCACGACCACCACCAGCCGCTGCGATAGCGCGGCACGAATCATGGAGGCAATCATGGGCTTACTCCAGTTCTGCGCGCTTGCGCTCGTTGTTCAGGTGGAATGCACCTTCGATCACGATCTGGGAGCCTTCGCTCAACCCCTTGACCACAGGTCGCAGACCACCACTGACCGCCCCCAACTCCACCGGCGTCAGGCGATAGTGGTTTTCGGCTTTCTTGACGTAGACATGATCCTTGTCGTTCTCGCGAACCACTGCCAGCGCCGGGATTGCCAGAGTCTTCTCCATGGCCCCCTGGATCTTCATGGTGGCCAGCATCTGGGGCTTCAGTGCCAGATCCTTGTTGTCCACCTGAGTGCGAATGGTCACGGTGCGGGTTTCGGGGGACACGGTGTCACCCACGTAGATGATCTTGCCCGAGATAGGCGTCTCCTCGACGGTCAGCCCCAGCGCCGGCACATCGATCTGCACGTTCTGGCCAGTCTGCACGCTGCGTGCAATTTGCTCAGGCAGGGCGCCTACCACCCAGACATTGGAGAGATCTGCCACAGTGAACAGAGGGTCCCCCGGCTGAGCCACCTGGCCCTGGCTGACCTGGCGCTCGATCACGATACCTGCAGCAGAAGCCGTGATGGCGGCATTCGGTGCCACATTGCCCTTGGAGCGCAAACTGCTCAGCGCATCGGCGGACAAGCCCATCAGCTTGAGCTGATCGCCAGCAGCCCTCAACTCTGCGCGCGCAATCTGCACTTCTGATTCGCGACGCAGCAGTTCTGCAGAGCCGATCACATCGGCAGCAATCAGCTGACGCGCCCGCTCTACGGAGCGCTCGGCAAGAGTCGCCGTGGCGCTGGCACGCATATAGGCCAGTTGAGCCGTGGTCAGCTCGGGGCTGGCGACGCGCGCCAGGGTCTGACCAGCTTTGACGCGATCACCGGTTTCGGCCAGCACCTCGGTCACACGTCCTGTCACGGCCGCACCGATCCGGGTGACCTTGCGTTCGTTGGCTTCAATGCGACCGGCAACTTCCTGCACCGATGCAACCTCGGCCTGCGTTACCGCGGCGGTCTTGAAGTTGGTTGCCATTTCGGCCGAGACAACCACTTCCATGGGGTCAAGCTCGGCCTTGGTATCTGCTGCAGCAACCGCAGCAGCCGACTCCTCCTTGCCGCAGCCAGTCAGAGTCAATGTTGTCAGCCCGGCCAACGCCAGTGCCAGAACCAGAGAGGCGGGACGCGCAGTCCTGGAGTGATGATGAGAAGACATAAAGCGAATTCAAAAAATACGAAAACGTGGTCTTGACTTTGAAAGCTCAAAGCGAGGAAGGCTGGGCATAGCGACCAGCCAGAAAATCCAGTTCAATCCGGGCGGATTGCTGCTGATAACGGGCTTCAAGCAAGTCGGCGCGCACCGTGCGCAGCACGCGCTGGGCATCCAGCACATCCAGAATGCCGCGCTCGCCGAAGCGGTAAGCAGCCTCGGCTACGCGCAGGGCCGATTCAGCCTCGCGCACCGACCCTTCGCTCAAGGCCTTGATGCGCACCTGCGCCATTTCCATGACCTTCCAGGCCTGCAACATTTGTTGCTCCAGTTCGGCCTTGCGACCTTCCATGCGCAGGCGAGCACGCTCGGCCTCCGAAGCGGCTTCATCAATCGGGCCGCGACGCTGGTCGAACAACGGAATCTGCATGCTCACGCCGATGGTGTTATTGCGGATATCGGGCTCGCGCGTCTGCGCGTAACGCAGCTCAAGACCCGGCCAACGGCTGGCTTTGGCGCCGTTCTTCTGCGCTTCGGCCTTGTCCACCTCGGACTGCAACTGCAGCAGCTCCGGATGGGATTGCCAGTTGATGTTCTGCAACTGCGCTTTCTCCACCGGATCCTGCAGAGACAGGGCCAGATCAAAGCGATTGGGCAACTGACCTGCAGCCAGACGATTGAGCGTGAGCTGGGACTGCTCGGCCAGCAAACGGGCAGACTGCTCCTGCTGACGAGCGTTGATCAGTTCGGCATCAGCCTTGATGATTTCGTAACGCGCCGCCTCACCGCTGGAAACACGTACGCGTACACGCTCATGGGCCTGTTCCAGCAGCTTGACGGCGTCATAGGCGGCCTGTGCCTGCGCCTGTCGCAGGACCACCTCGTAGGCCTTGAGCTTGACCTGAGCCACAAGTGCATTGCGCGATGCTGCAATCTGGTGCACGGATGCTCGCTGCCCGGCTTGCGCCGCCTCGATACGAGCAGCGCGCACCGAAGGCATTTCTATGGGAACCGAGAGCCCCATGGTCTGTACATTGCCGGGCGTGGCCGATGCCAGACGCGCCTTGTTGTCGCCGCGACTCCACTCCAGCTTGGGGTTGGGCAGCGCGCCAGCGCTGACCACGGCAGCCTGAGCCGTGAGGCTCGACTGCTGCACGGAGCGCAGCTCGGGATTGTTGTCCAGCACGGTCTGCACCAGCTGCGTCAAAGTCAGCTTGGGCTGCGCCTGATCTGAAATGGTGCTGCTGATTTGTGGTGTGCCATGAGAATGGGTCTGAGCATGCGCAGCCAGAGCTGCAGCGAGGCACAAGCCGAATACAGCCGCGCGTTTGGGGCTCCGCAGTGGCGCATGGCCAGAAGAATTCTTGCTGGCCTTGGCCGGTAAAAAAGCCGGCACTATCGATCTATTGAACATAGAACACAGCTGCCTTCTTGAGGGCAGATAAAGTGAGGAAAGGGTCGAAAACCCGTCATGCACATGCGGCGGCTGCCGCACGCGATGCAGGATCAGTTACACCTGAGCAGGTGATGCAGCCCCAGACCTGTCTCAGAGCCATGCTCTGCAGACAAGCACATTCCAGGCCAGCAGGCGCTGGAATAACGGGCGGCAGGTATCGGGGTCTAAAAAGCCCAGCGCAAACGTTCTGACGTGATGACGTCAGCTGAGCTGGAGCTAGCCTGCCTGCGGCAGGCCGAGACTTGGCGGACGCAATATGCTTTCCGGCCAGGGATGAGTCGGGTGCACCACATGCCCCTGAGGAGGCACCCGGACATCGGCCACACCTACAGCTACCGCTTCAGGAGGGCCAAACAATTCATTGCGATCATCTTGCGCCGGATTGAGTTCGGCAGTGCGATGTGGACGATGAATGGAGAACTCCACCGTATCTTCCTCCACATCGTCCTCGAACTCCTGCAGCACATCGACACCGTATTCGTGCGGCTCTGCGTCGAGTACATAAGCCATGGCCACCACATCTTGCGAACCTGCGGGCCACATGGCGATGAGTTGCACCCCGATGATGGAGGCAAACATCAGCAGCGACAGCAGAAAGGAAGACGCCGGGCGCATGGATCGAAGGAGCTGTGGTTAAACGAACAACAATGAAGGGATGAGACAGTCACCGGGAAGCAGGCCCGATGGTGACAAGATGGTGTACCGATTGGCAGCAAAAGTTCCCCCATGGAAAACTTTTGTCAACATCTGTAAGGGTGAACGATAGCGTATCGCCATAGCACTTGCATGGCAAGGGTATCTTGCTAGAAAGTCAGGAGCACATCAGACCTGCCAGATCGCCACAGACAAAAAAAAGCCGCAATCAATTGCTTGATTGCGGCTTTTCGAATCTGGCGGAGTGGACGGGACTCGAACCCGCGACCCCCGGCGTGACAGGCCGGTATTCTAACCAACTGAACTACCACTCCTGGCAGGAAGCTTTGCTACATATCATGTAGCTGCAAGCGCTTCAAACTTGGCGACCCTACGGGGATTCGAACCCCGGTACTCACCGTGAAAGGGTGATGTCCTAGGCCTCTAGACGATAGGGTCAATCCTAGAACGATTCAAGTCTTGCGACTTGCCGTCAAAATTTTGGTGGAGGTAAACGGGATCGAACCGATGACCTCTTGCATGCCATGCAAGCGCTCTCCCAGCTGAGCTATACCCCCAAAAACTGTGGCGGAGTGGACGGGACTCGAACCCGCGACCCCCGGCGTGACAGGCCGGTATTCTAACCAACTGAACTACCACTCCTGGCAGGAAGCTTTGCTACATATTATATAGCTGCAAGCGCTTCAAACTTGGCGACCCTACGGGGATTCGAACCCCGGTACTCACCGTGAAAGGGTGATGTCCTAGGCCTCTAGACGATAGGGTCAATCCTAGAACGATTCAAGTCTTGCGACTTGCCGTCAAAATTTTGGTGGAGGTAAACGGGATCGAACCGATGACCTCTTGCATGCCATGCAAGCGCTCTCCCAGCTGAGCTATACCCCCAAAAACTGTGGCGGAGTGGACGGGACTCGAACCCGCGACCCCCGGCGTGACAGGCCGGTATTCTAACCAACTGAACTACCACTCCTGGCAGGAAGCTTTGCTACATATTATATAGCTGCAAGCGCTTCAAACTTGGCGACCCTACGGGGATTCGAACCCCGGTACTCACCGTGAAAGGGTGATGTCCTAGGCCTCTAGACGATAGGGTCATAACCTAGAATCTCTGCTTTCGCATCGATTAAAAAAGCGCCTTTTGCAAATAAAGGCGCTTTTTTAATCAAGCGACTAGCCAAACTGGCGGAGTGGACGGGACTCGAACCCGCGACCCCCGGCGTGACAGGCCGGTATTCTAACCAACTGAACTACCACTCCTGGCAGGAAGCTTTGCTACATATTATATAGCTGCAAGCGCTTCAAACTTGGCGACCCTACGGGGATTCGAACCCCGGTACTCACCGTGAAAGGGTGATGTCCTAGGCCTCTAGACGATAGGGTCAATCCTAGAACGATTCAAGTCTTGCGACTTGCCGTCAAAATTTTGGTGGAGGTAAACGGGATCGAACCGATGACCTCTTGCATGCCATGCAAGCGCTCTCCCAGCTGAGCTATACCCCCAAAACTCTCTGCAAGACAACCTTTTAATCAGTCGCGTTTTGCAGAGACTCGAATTATAGACAGGTTTTTAGCGATTTTTCAAACGCGCGATAACTTTTTCACGTCCTAGCAATTCCAGCACCGCATCGACCGAGGGCGTATGGGCTGTGCCCACCGTCAAAACGCGTACGGGCATGGCCAGCACGGGCATCTTCACGCCCTGCGCCTTGAGCAGCTCCTTGATCGCAGCCGCAATGGCTTCCTTGGTCCATTCCACGTTTTCCACCACGGCAGCAAATGCATCCAGCACGGGGTTGGCTGCCTCGGTCACATGCTTGGCGTAGTCTTCCGCATTACGCTCCACGCTGTCCACATAGAAGACCTTGGCCCAGTTGGCCAGATCCACCAAGGTCTCGCAACGATCCTTGAACAAGGCAGCAATGCGCACCAGACGGTCGTCGGCGTCGATCAGGCTCTCTGCCACACCCGCCTTGACGACAAAGGGCTTGACCAGTTGAGCCAGCTCGGCATCGTCCATGGCCTTCAGATGCTGGGCATTGACCCAGCGCAGCTTGGCTTCATCAAACTGGCCGGCACTGCGGCCCAGGTGATCCAGGTTGAACCACTCCAAGAACTGGGCACGACTGAAGATTTCGTCGTCGCCGTGGCTCCAGCCCAGGCGGGCCAGATAGTTCACCATGGCATCAGGCAGATAGCCTTCATCGCGGTACTGGGTCACGGCCTTGGCACCGTTGCGCTTGCTCATCTTTTCGCCTTGCTCATTGAGCACGGTGGGCAGGTGGGCAAAGGTAGGCACGGTGGCACCCAGCGCTTCAAAGATGTGGATCTGGCGCGGCGTGTTGTTCACATGGTCGTCGCCACGGATGACATGAGTGATGTTCATGTCCATGTCGTCCACGCAGACGCAGAAGTTGTACGTAGGCGTTCCGTCGGGGCGGGCAATCACCAGATCGTCCAGCTCGGAGTTCTGGAACTCGATACGGCCCTTGCACTTGTCGTCCCAGCCCACCACACCGGTTTGCGGAGTCTTGAAGCGCAGCACGGGCTTCACGCCTTCGGGAATGGCGGGCAGCACCTTACCCTCCTCGGGGCGCCATGTGCCGTCATAGCGGGGCTTTTCCTTGGCCGCCATCTGCTTTTCACGCAGCGCGTCCAGCTCCTCCATGCTCATATAGCAGGGGTAGACATAGCCCTTTTCCTGCAGCGTGGCCAGCACCTGCTTGTAGCGATCCATGCGCTGCATCTGGTAGAACGGACCTTCGTCGTGGTCCAGTTGCAGCCATTCCATACCTTCCAGGATCACGTCCACGGAAGCCTGGGTGGAACGCTCCAGATCGGTGTCTTCAATGCGCAGCACGAAGTCGCCGCCATTGGCGCGCGCAAAAGCCCAGGGGTAGAGGGCGGAACGAATATTGCCCAGATGGATGAAGCCCGTGGGCGAAGGGGCAAAGCGGGTGCGAATTTTGTTTGTCATATCAGAAATCCTTGTACGACATTCCCCGCACCAAGGCTGCGGCGCTTGATGCGCACGCAGTCTCGGTCAGAGATGCCGAGCAAGAGCCGCCTCGCAGCACAGGCATCGTCCCCTTGAGGGGAGAAGGCGCAAAGCGACTCAGGGGGTATGTCACAGCGTATCCAGTCCGCGAGCCAGATCGACCTTGAGGTCTTCCAGATGCTCAAGACCCACGGAAATACGAATCAGGCCCTGACCCACGCCGGCAGCCTGACGCTGGTCCTCGGTCAGACGACCATGCGAGGTGCTGGCGGGATGGGTGATGGTGGTCTTCACGTCACCGAGGTTGGCCGTAATCGAGCACAGACGGGTGCTGTCGACCACATGGAAGGCATTGGCACGCAGCTGCTCGGCCCCCTCGCCCACCACGTCGAATGCCAGCACGGCGCCGCCCATGCCGTTTTGCTGACGCATGGCCAGCTCGTGCTGAGGATGGCTCTTGAGGCCCGGATAGTACACACGCGCCACCTTGGGGTGGGCTTCCAGCCAGGCGGCAAACTCCAGCGCCGCAGCGCTTTGCGCCTTGACACGCAAAGCCAGGGTTTCCAGGCCCTTCATCACCGTCCAGGCGTTGTAGGGAGCGATGTTCAGACCACCGCTGCGCAGGAAAGTGCCCATGACCTTGTCCACGAGGGCAATGGTGCCGCAAACCGCACCGGCCATGACGCGGCCCTGGCCGTCGAGGAACTTGGTGCCCGAGTGCACGACGAGGTCGGCGCCGAACTTCACGGGCTGCTGCAGCACGGGAGTGGCGAAGCTGTTGTCCACGGCCAGCAGCGCGTTATTGGCGTGCGCCAGCTCGGCCAGTGCGGCGATGTCGCAGAGATCGGTCAGCGGGTTGGTGGGCGTCTCGGCAAACAGCATGCGCGTGTTGGGCTTGATGGCCGCCTTCCAGGCTTCGATATCGGTCTGCGAGACAAACGTGGTTTCCACGCCGAAGCGCGCCATCTCGGTTCCCAGCAGCTTGATGGTGGAGCCGAACATGGACTGCGAGCAGATCACGTGATCGCCTGTCTTGAGCGCCGTCAGCGCCACCAGCAAGATGGCCGACATGCCGGTGGAAGTCGCGACCGCACATTCCGTACCTTCCATGGCCGCCAGACGCTTTTCAAAGCTGGTGACCGTGGGATTGCCGGTGCGGCTATAGGTGAAGCCCGGCTCTTCATTGGCAAAGCGGCGCGCTGCGGTCGCCGCATCGGGCTGCACAAAGCTGCTGGTCATGTACAGGGCTTCGCAATGCTCGCCCCACTGGCTGCGCTCGACCGCTTCGCGCACGGCCAGAGTTTCAGGATGCAAACCTTCGGGTAATGTCTTGTTGGTCACAATCGTCAAATCCAGATGGTTGGTACCGGTCATGAGTCTGCTGCAGACCGCCAATCAGGCCCGCACGCATGCTGCTCTACCAGCTTGACCGGCGGCACTCGCCATGCCGGTCTTTGAATATGCCTTGCTCACATGCCAAAAGATCTGAGTCAAATCAGACTCAAACACTTTATGGACATACGTCATGTACTCACTATTAAAGAGCACACCGACCGCACGGCTCTGCCATTGTCCTCCCGAATGAAAAGGGTTGCCTCAGCAACCCTTTCACACTCAGTCATTCGCTGCGATCAAACGCCAGCGCTCAGCTTTCCTGAGCATTCGGCAGGGACAGGCGCGAAGTGTCTTCGCTCTCCTCTTCGCTGCCACGATTGCGGCCCTCGTTGAGCGCCGTCACCTCTTCATCGGAGATATCGCCAGTGATGTAGATGCCGTCGAAACAGGAGGCCTCGAAACCGCTCACCTGGGCATTGATCTTGCCCACGGCCTGCTTCATGGCTTCCACGTCCTGGTAGATCAGCGCGTCGCAGCCGATGACCTGGCGAATTTCCTCGACCGTGCGGCCGTGAGCGACCAGCTCGGAGCGCGTGGGCATGTCGATGCCATACACATTGGGGTGACGCACGGGAGGCGCAGCGGAGGCCAGATACACCTTGTTGGCACCGGCATCGCGCGCCATCTGCACGATTTCCTTGGAGGTGGTGCCGCGCACGATGGAGTCATCGACCAGCAGCACATTGCGGCCCTTGAACTCGCTGCTGATGGCATTGAGTTTCTGGCGCACCGACTTCTTGCGCGCCCCCTGGCCGGGCATGATGAAGGTACGGCCCACATAGCGGTTCTTCACAAAACCTTCGCGATAGGGCTTGCCCAGCAACTGGGCCAGTTGCATGGCGCTGGGGCGGCTCGACTCGGGGATGGGAATCACCGCATCGATTTCATTGGGAGGCACCATGGAGATCACGCGCTTGGCCAGCGTCTCACCCATGTTCAGACGAGCCTGATAGACCGAGATACCGTCCATGGTGGAGTCGGGACGTGCCAGATACACATACTCGAACACGCAGGGATTGAGCTGGGTCTTTTCAGCACATTGCTGGCTCTCGATGCGGCCGTCGTTGTGCACAAAGATCGCTTCGCCGGGAGCGATGTCGCGCTCGAACTGATGGGTCGTACCTTCCAGCGCCACGGACTCGCTGGCCAGCATGATGGTGCCATCACTGCCGCGGCCCATGCACAGCGGACGAATGCCGAAGGGATCGCGGAAGGCCAGCAGGCCGTAACCGGCGATCAGCGCGATCACGGCGTAGGAGCCCTTGATGCGCTTGTGCACCGCACGCACGGCCTTGAAGATTTCCTCACTCTGCAGCGGAGCGCCGCTGGAGGCGCGACCGATCTCATGCGCCAGCACGTTGAGCAGGACTTCGGAGTCGCTTTCGGTGTTGGTGTGGCGGTGATCGGTATCCGCCAGTTCGCGGCGCAACTGCTTGGCATTGGTGAGATTGCCGTTGTGCACCATGACGATACCGAAGGGCGCATTCACGTAGAAGGGCTGAGCCTCTTCTTCGCTGGAGGCATTGCCCGCCGTGGGATAACGCACCTGACCCAGACCCACATCACCGGGCAGAGCACGCATATTGCGGGTGCGGAACACATCCTTCACCATGCCCTTGGCCTTGTGCATGAAGAACTTGCGTTCCTGCTGGGTCACGATGCCGGCTGCATCCTGCCCACGGTGCTGCAGCAGCAGCAAAGCGTCATAAATCAGCTGATTCACGGGTGTGGTGCTCACCACACCAACGATTCCACACATAGTTGCGTTCCATCTGTTCGCGAAAGTCGCCCTTCGCCACACTCGCCTGCTTCGCCACCCATTGGCTAGCCTGCGCTTTGATATCCGGCATGGCGGATCACGCCAACACCAAACTCTCGTCGGCACCCACTGCGTTTTACAGCAAGCGCCTTAGCCACTTTCAACCCAGAGGTAAATTGCGGCAAAAAACTTCGCTTCAAGAGGAAGCCCTGGGCAGATACTGCCCCCACTCCTGCGGCAGTGCCGGCAGCGCCCAGCCCAGCACCTCGCTCAGCCAGGGCGCCAGAGCCGAGTCCTGCCACCACAAGGCCTTGTGCAACGGCGTGTACTGGATCACCAGCACCAGCACCAACAGCAGCAGGCCGCCGCGCAGCACACCGAACAAGGCGCCCAAGGTGCGATCCACAGGCCTCAGCCCCACGGCTTCAATCAACTGCTTGGACAGCCAGGAGATCACTCCCCAGGCAAACATGGAGCCCACCAGCAGCAGCACAAAGCCTGCCGCATAACGCAGCTGCATGTCCCAGCCGTCCAGCGGCAGCCATACCGCCACCTCTTGCGCCCAGCTGCGTGCGACCACAAAGCCCACCACCCAGCCCAGCAGAGACAGGACTTCGTAGACCAGACCGCGCCAGGCTCCTAGCAACAAGGAGGCCAGCACAACGGCCACAAACATCCAGTCCAGCGTGCTCATCAATCAAACCGTTGCCGGAAAACCGGACTCAAGCCTTGAACACCGATGCGGGCAAGCCCAGGGACTTGGCCCTGGCCGCAGCCTTCTCGGCTTCCTCGCGGCTCTTGAAAGGCCCCATGCGAACCCGTGTGCGCTTGCCGTCCTTGGTATCCACGGTCTGGGTAAAGGCTCCGGCACCCAGCTTGCCCTTGATTTCGTTGGCCTTGCCGACCTCGGCAAAGGCGCCAATCTGAACGATAAAGCGTTCGTTAGTCGCTGCAGCCTCCTTGGCCGGAGCAGCTTCCGAGGTACTGCGCCCCTCAAGCAGTGCACGGGCACGAGCGGCCTCGTCCACCTTGGGTGCTTCAGGCTTGTGCTTGGGCTCGGGTTTGGCTTCCGGCTTCTTGATCTCGGGTTTAACCTCTGGCTTGACCTCGGCCTTGGGCTTTTCGGGCTTGGACTCCGGCTTGCGCTCGGGCTTTACCTCGGGCTTGGGCTCCGGCTTGGGCAGAGGTTTGACTTCTGGTTTGGGCTCGGGCTTGACCTGAGATGCCACCGCAGCGGCAGTGCCGACAGCAGCCGCAGTCACCGCAGCACCCACCGCAGGAGCAGTAGCCGCAGGAACGGCAGGCCTGGCCGAGGGCGCAAGCACTTCTTCGCCGTCATCCAGGGAAGCATTGGCAGCAACACGCCCCGATGGAGCGGCCGTCTGGCTCGCCACATGGGCGCCAGGCACGACCTCAGGGGCGGAATTGGCCTGATCGGGAATTTCAATCGGGATATTGACCGGAATGGGACGTGGCTGCGTATCGAACAGCAGCGGAAAGCCCACCACACCAATCAGCACCAGCACGGCCGCCCCGATGAGGCGATGACGTGCGCGGCGGCGCATGGCTTCCACGCTTTCGCCCTGTGCCAGGCGACTGGGGCGCTTGGCTCCAGCCACGGACTCGGCTTCGTCTTTTTTGCCAGGCCAACGGAAATTGAAAAATGCCATGAGTGAGGACTTGTTGAGGCCCGCCGACCGGCAGATGCCGGGGCGACGGACCGCTGGCTCAGTGAGCCAGGTGTTTGGCGTTCAGACGAGGCGTGCCGTTTTGCAACACTCCGCCCACGGTGAAGAACGATCCAAAGACCACGATTCTATCAGCCGCCTCCGAGGCCGCGACTGCGGCATCCAGGGCCTGCTGCGGATTGGCGAAGGTCTGCATGCTCACATCTTTGCGGATCACGCCCTGTGCCTGCAACTGCTGCAGCTTGGCCTTGAGGTTTTCTGCGGAATCCGCACGCGGTGTGGGCAGATCGGTGAAATACCAGCGGTCGACCAACGGCCCCACCTTGGTGAGCATGGGCTCCCAGTCCTTGTCGGCCATGGCGCCGAACACGGCATGCGTGGTCGGGAAGTAGCCCATGGCATCGAGATTCGCGGTGAGCGCCGCCACCGAATGCGGGTTGTGCGCCACATCCAGCACCAGCGTGGGTTGACCGGGAACGATCTGGAAGCGACCGGGCAGCTCCACCATGGACAAGCCCGTGCGCACGGCCTGTGCCGTCACCGGCAGCTTGCCGCGAATGGCCTCATAGGCGGCCAGCACGCCGGAGGCATTCATCAGCTGATTGGCACCACGCAGCGCCGGATAGGCCAGCCCCGCATAGCGGCGGCCACGGCCGGCCCAGCCCCATTGCTGCTTGTCGCCGTCGTAGTTGAAATCCTTGCCGAAGCGCCAGAGGTCGGCACCGATTTCGGCGGCGTGATCGATCACGCTTTGCGGCGGCACCGGGTCGCTGACGATGACGGGACGGCCGGCGCGCATGATGCCGGCTTTTTCGCGGCCTATGCTTTCGCGGTCCGGACCCAGCAGTTCCATGTGATCGAGATCGATGCTGGTGATGATGGCGCAGTCGGCATCGATGATGTTGGTCGCATCGAGGCGGCCTCCCAGGCCCACTTCCAGAATCGCCACATCCAGCCTGGACAGGCTCATCAGACGCAATATCGCCAGCGTGGTGAACTCGAAGTAAGTGAGTGCAACCTCTTTGCCATCCTTGACCCTGGCCTGCTCCACCGCTTCAAAATGCGGGATCAGCTCCTCGGCCTTGACGATCTCGCCGCCCACACGGCAGCGCTCTTCAAAGTGAACCAGATGCGGCGAGGTATAGACACCGGGGCGAAAGCCGGACTGCAGTGCCACGGCCTCCAGCATGGCGCAGGTCGAACCCTTGCCATTGGTGCCGGCCACCGTGATGACGGGGCAGTCGAATTGCAGGCCCATGCGCTGTGCGACTTCACGCACGCGATCCAGACCCAGGGCGATGTTCTGGGGATGCAGGCGCTCGCAATAAGCCAGCCAGGCATCCAAGGTGGGAAATATGGTGTGCATACTGGGCGCTATTGTCGCCCACTGTCAGAGGCCCTATGGCTGCCGGCACTTGGCAAATGCGTTACATCTGACTCCAACCGTTTCACCGATACCGAACACCATGAGCAAGATCACCACCGTCTACGGCATCCCCAATTGCGACACTGTCAAGAAAGCACGCAGCTGGATCAGTGAGCAAGGTATTACTTACCAGTTCCACGATTTCAAGAAGCAAGGCGTTCCTGCCGAGCGTCTGCCCCAGTGGATGCAGGCTGTTGGCTGGGAAAAGCTGCTCAACCGCCAGGGTACGACCTGGCGCAAGCTCGATGATGCGACCAAAGCCGCTGCCGTTGACGCAGCCAGTGCCGCTGCCGTGATGCAGGAGCACGCCAGCACCATCAAGCGCCCCGTGGTGGAATGGGCTGACGGGACCATCACCGTCGGCTTCAAGGCTGATGACTGGAATGCGACGCGAAGCGCCTGAGCAACCGCTCACATTCACACATGGCTTTACCTAGTTTTACGGGGCCGAGAGCTTGAATTTACACAGATCCCCTAAACTTTTTGGTGATCTGGTGCGTTAAAGCTTCAGAGACAGGAGAGATGTTGATGAAAACTCTGGCAGTTTTGACTTTGACCGCCGTGGCCGCCGCCGGGGCCTATGCCCAGGAGCAGGGCCGCGTGCTGTCCTCGACCCCCATCACCCAGCAAGTCGCCGTGCCGCAGCAAGTCTGCAGCGATCAGCCGGTGGCGGTCGCTCCTCGCCCCACCGGTGCAGGTGCCGTGGTCGGAGCCATTGCCGGCGGCCTGATCGGCAGTGCCATCGGTGGCGGCGGCGGCCGTGCCGCGGCCACGGCAGCCGGCGTGGTCGGCGGTGCCATGCTGGGCAATCAGGCCGAGGCCTCCGGCCCCGTGCAGTACCAGAACATGCGCCAGTGCAGCACGCAGACCTTCTATCAGAACCGTACCGTGGGCTACAACGTGACCTATGAGTACAACGGTCGCAACTACACCACACAGACAGCCAACCCGCCCGGCCGATGGATTGCGCTGAATGTGCAACCCGTGGCCAACGACCCTGTCTACAGCAACGACGGCTACTACAGCACCCAGACGCCTCCTCAGGGCGCCTACAGCACCAGTTACCCGCAGAATTACGACAGCGGCTATTACGCCCCTCAACCCGTGGCGCCCACCTATTCGGTAGGCTCGACCTATTCGGCCTCTGACTATGTTGCGCCGCTGCTGATCGGCGCAGCCATTGGTGCGGGCGCCTACTACGCCACCCGTCCTGGCCACTACTACCGTCCGGGCTGGCACGGCGGTCATGGCGGCCATGGCTGGCGCCGCTGACCCGAGCCGATCCGGCCTTGCAGGCCGCCCAGGAGCCCCTTCACGGGGCTCTTGTTTTTCCTGCCTTTGCCTGGCATTCGCGCAGGTGCAAATCCCGTGGCCTAAAATCAATGCTTTTGATCTTCGACCACGCACAGCGTACTTCTTCCATGACCACCGAAACCATCGCAGGCGTCAGCCTCACCACCAAGGCCAATGTTTACTTTGACGGCAAGTGCGTCAGCCACAGCTTCACGCTGGCCGACGGCACCAAGAAGTCGGTGGGCGTGGTGCTGCCTGCAACGCTGACCTTTGGCACCGCAGCTGCAGAAATCATGGAATGCGTGGGCGGCTCCTGCGAATACAAGCTCGACGGCAGCGACGAGTGGAAGAAGTCCTCGGCCGGCGAGAGCTTCCAGATTCCCGCGAACTCCAAGTTCGACATCCGCGTGACCGAGGCTTACCACTACATCTGCCACTACGCCTGATCCGCGCCTGGCCCGGCGTCGGGCCAGACCCGAGAATTTCAAGCCTTTTCAGCCCCAATCGCTTACCCATCAAGCGCTTGCAGCTATCACTTTGAAGAGAAATCTCATGGAAACCATTCTGCAACATGTTCCCGTCGGCCAGAAGGTCGGCATCGCCTTCTCCGGCGGCCTGGACACCTCTGCCGCTCTGCGCTGGATGAAGAACAAGGGTGCCCTGCCCTACGCCTACACGGCCAACCTGGGCCAGCCCGACGAAGCCGACTACGACGAAATTCCCCGCAAGGCGATGGAATATGGCGCAGAAAAGGCCCGTCTGATCGACTGCCGTCCCCAGCTGGCCAACGAAGGCATTGCCGCCATCCAGTCCGGCGCCTTCCACATTTCCACTGGCGGCATCACCTACTTCAACACCACACCCCTGGGCCGTGCCGTGACCGGCACCATGCTGGTGGCTGCCATGAAGGAAGACGACGTCAACATCTGGGGCGACGGCTCGACCTTCAAGGGCAACGACATCGAGCGCTTTTACCGCTACGGCCTGCTCACCAACCCGGCACTGAAGATCTACAAGCCCTGGCTGGACAGCAACTTCATCGACGAGCTGGGCGGCCGTGCCGAAATGTCGGCCTTCATGACCAAGGAAGGTTTCGGCTACAAGATGTCGGCCGAAAAGGCCTACTCCACCGATTCCAACATGCTGGGCGCCACCCACGAAGCCAAGGATCTGGAGTTCCTGAACTCCGGTATCCGCATCGTGAACCCCATCATGGGCGTGGCTTTCTGGAAGCCCGAAGTCGAAGTCAAGGCGGAAGAAGTCTCCATCACCTTCGAAGAAGGCCGCCCCGTGGCCATCAACGGCAAGGAATACACCGATGCCGTGGAAGTCTTCCTGGAACTGAACCGCATCGGTGGCCGCCACGGTCTGGGCATGAGCGACCAGATCGAAAACCGCATCATTGAAGCCAAGAGCCGCGGCATCTACGAAGCCCCCGGCATGGCCCTGCTGCACATTGCCTACGAGCGCCTGGTCACCGGCATCCACAACGAAGACACCATCGAGCAGTACCGCATCAACGGCCTGCGCCTGGGCCGTCTGCTGTACCAGGGCCGCTGGTTCGACCCCCAGGCCATCATGCTGCGCGAATCCTCGCAGCGCTGGGTGGCCCGCGCCGTGACCGGCACCGTGACGCTGGAACTGCGCCGAGGCAACGACTACTCCATCCTGAACACCGAGTCGCCCAACCTGACCTACGCTCCCGAGCGTCTGTCCATGGAAAAGGTCGAAGACGCGCCTTTCAGCCCCATCGACCGCATCGGCCAGCTGACCATGCGCAACCTGGACCTGATCGACACCCGCGCCAAGCTGGCCATCTATTCGCAAGCCGGCCTGCTGAGCGTGAGCAGCGCCAACGCTCTGCCGCAGCTGGGCAACGACAAGAAGTAATTCGGTCCGCGTCCGCGAAAAAGCCGCTGCAGTGCAGCGGCTTTTTTCATGCTGAATACACCTTAATCGCTTGCGGACAAAGCACCAAAAGCTATCAATACTGCAGCATCAGCGATTGATCTGATGCACTTGCTGCTCGAGCTGCCCCACATAGGCGGCCGTGCTGTTGTCCGACTCCTGGGCACGCTGCACCAGATGCGCCTCCAGCACGTCGAGCCGGGCCATCACCTCTTCCTTGTCCCTGGCATGCAGTGCTTCGAGCACGCTGCGCAGCTCGGTGAAGCGCGAAGCCTCGGCCTTGTCGGCCAGATCACGCTGGGCCTGCATCTCCTTGGCGTGGCGACGCGCCTCCAGCAGCACCGAGCCCTGCATCCACAGCACATAGGCGATGAAGAACACGCTCAGCAAAATCGTCAGCCCCAGCATGAGCACGCCCAGCGGTGCCTGGATTTCGGTCACGCCCAGCGAAACCGCGGCAGGAGCCGACAGCGCCGTCCAGTTGAAAGCGGCCAATACGGCAATCAGGGCCACGATGAGGGCAATGCAGATGGTGCGAAAGTTCATGCTCTTCTCCTTGTACTCCGGGATGCCTTGTTTTAACCCAAGATCGCATCGGCTTGCGTCAGCAAGCGCCAGAAATGACAAAGCCGCTGTTGCCAGCGGCCTTGTCGTCGTCATGCGTTCAGATCAACGGCATTCGCCGGCTCAATTGGTCTCCGACAACTGCTCCAGGATCGCTGGATTCTCCAAGGTACTGGTGTCCTGGGTGATCGCCTCCCCCTTGGCCAGCGAACGCAGCAGGCGGCGCATGATCTTGCCGCTGCGGGTCTTGGGCAGGTTGTCGCCAAAGCGGATGTCCTTGGGCTTGGCAATGGGGCCGATCTCCTTGGCCACCCAGTTGCGCAGCTCGGCCGCAATCTGCCTGGCTTCCTCGCCCGTGGGCTTGCCGCGCTTGAGCACCACAAAGGCGCAAATGGCTTCCCCGGTCAGGTCGTCGGGACGGCCGACCACGGCGGCCTCGGCCACCAGATCGGTCTTGGCCACCAGGGCCGACTCGATTTCCATGGTGCCCATGCGGTGGCCGGAGACATTGAGCACATCGTCGATACGGCCCGTGATGCGGAAGTAGCCGCGATCCTCGCTGCGCACGGCGCCGTCGCCAGCCAGGTAGTAGCCCTTGAGCTCGTCGGGGAAGTAGCTCTTCTTGAAGCGCTCGGGATCGCCCCAGATGGTGCGGATCATCGAAGGCCAGGGCTTTTTCACCACCAGGATGCCGCCTGCTCCGTTGGGGATCTCGTTGCCGGCCTCGTCGACGATGGCGGCCGTGATGCCGGGCAGAGGCAGGGTGCAGGAGCCGGGCACCAGAGGCGTGGCACCGGGCAGCGGCGTGATCATGTGGCCGCCGTTCTCGGTCTGCCAGAAGGTGTCCACGATGGGGCAGCGCTCGCCGCCCACATGCTTGTGATACCACATCCAGGCTTCGGGGTTGATGGGCTCGCCCACCGAGCCCAGCAGGCGCAGGCTGGACAGATTCCAGTTCCTGGGGTGGACGCTGGGGTCGGAGTCGGCCGCCTTGATCAGCGAGCGGATGGCCGTGGGCGCCGTGTAGAAGATGCTGCACTGGTGACGCTCGATCATCTGCCAGAAGCGGCCGGCATTGGGGAAGGTCGGCACGCCTTCGAAGACGATCTGCGTGGCACCGGCAGCCAGCGGGCCATAGGCCACATAGCTGTGGCCGGTGATCCAGCCGATGTCTGCCGTGCACCAGAAGACATCGCTGTCCCTGACATCGAAGGTCCATTCGAAGGTCTGCTTGGCCCACAGCACATAGCCGCCGGTGGCGTGCTGCACGCCCTTGGGCTTGCCGGTGGAGCCGCTGGTGTAGAGGATGAAGAGCGGGTGCTCGGCATTCACGGGCACGGCCTCGCACTCGGTGGACTGGCCGGCCAGTGCATCCGTGAAGCTGATGTCGCGGCCCGCGACCATATTGCAGGCGGTGGCCGTGCGCTCGTAGACCAGCACGCTCTTGACGGCTTCGCAGCCGCCCAGCGCAATCGCATCATCGACGATGGCCTTGAGCGGCAGCTCCTTGCCGCCACGCATCTGGTAGTTGGAGGTGACGACCAGACTGGCGCCCACGTCCACAATGCGCTCCTGCACGGCCTTGGCCGAGAAGCCGCCGAACACCACGGAATGCGTGGCGCCGATACGTGCGCAGGCCTGCATGGCCACCACGCCCTCGATGGTCATGGGCATGTAGATCAGCACGCGATCGCCCTTTTGCACGCCGCGCGCCTTCAGTGCGTTGGCGAACTGGCTCACGCGGGCAAGCAACTCTTTGTAAGTGACCTTGGTGACCTCGCCGCCGTCGGCTTCAAAGATGATGGCCGTCTTGTTCTCCACGGGCGTGCCCATGTGCTTGTCCAGGCAGTTGGCGCTGGCGTTGAGCTCACCGTCGGCAAACCATTTGTAGAACGGCGGGTTGCTCTGGTCCAGCACCTGGGTGAAGGGCTTGGTCCACTTCACGTTCTCGCGGGCCAGCCGTGCCCAATAGCCTTCATAGTCGCGTTCGGCTTCGTCGCACAAGGCCTGGTACTGCGCCATGCCCGAGATGCGGGCCTTGGCGGCGAAATCCGCAGGGGGCGGGAACACACGGTTTTCCACCAGCACGGATTCGATGGTTGATGTCGCAGCGCTCATCGTTTTGTCTCCTGATGCATAAGCAATGAAATAATTGTGGGTGTACTGTCAAGGCTCGGTCTTACACCCCACTGACTGAAATTGAGAAGCGGCTTTTGCGCGCCGTCAAGCCCGTCATTCGCTCCCATTTTTGCAGCAGAAAGCAACTGCTTGGTGTTGATTTGCTTGCACTTTTCTCAAAACACCCCGGAACAAACCCTTAGAATCGCGCACCTGCTGCTCCAGAGGCCGGGGCCCACGTTGCGGCCAGCTCTCGAAGGCGCAGGCAGTCCGGGACGCGGCCCCAGCAAAACCAGTCTTACAAGGTGGCGGCATCCCGTTGCCCACCCATCGCATCCAGCCAGCCCCGCATACACATCATGAGCCGCATCCCTTCCGACGAAGCAGGCAACCCCAACCACCACACGCCGCATGGCGGCTACCAGCCTTCCGGCGTATTGCGTCCCCTGCCCTCGCTGATCTTTGCCAGCCGCTGGCTGCAGCTGCCGCTGTACCTGGGTCTGATTGCCGCCCAAGGTGTCTATGTCTGGCACTTTCTGCTGGAGCTCTGGCATCTGGTGGAGGCTGTCTTCGGCAATCAGGAAGCCCTGCATGCCCTGATCACCAATATTGGCTACAAAAGCGATGTCCAGATCACCCATCTGAACGAGACCATCATCATGCTGGTGGTACTGGCCTTGATCGATGTGGTCATGATCTCCAACCTGCTGATCATGGTCATCGTGGGTGGCTACGAAACCTTTGTCAGCCGCATGGGCCTGGAATCCCACCCCGACCAGCCCGAGTGGCTGAGCCATGTGAATGCCTCGGTACTCAAGGTCAAGCTGGCGCTGTCCATCATCGGCATCAGCTCCATCCACCTGCTCAAAAGCTTTATCAACGCCGGCAGCTATGAAGTGCAGGTACTGATGTGGCAGACCATCATCCACGTGGTCTTCCTGCTCAGCGCCCTGGCCATTGCGCTGACCGACAAGCTCACCCAAAGCGCTCATCATTGAGACAGCACGCCTTCCCCAAAAAGCCCCGCATGGTTGACCATGAAGGGGCTTTTTTCATGCCCGTGGCAGCGGTAAAACGCGTCAAAAGCTGACAACCGGCAAAAATAATCCGTCAATCCTGCGTAAGTCCTTATCTATCAATGACTTGCGCCAGCCACTTTTACGTATGCGAATGTTTCAGCAGCGCCATTTCCGGCGGATGCGGGCGGCAAAGCTTACAGCTTGATTTGACGCATAAAACTCGATTCGATATATTAAAAAGTCATTTACAACCTGCCGTGCAGGTCGTCAACGCATTGTTGAGATGCGGTTGACTCACTTCCCGGCGGATCGTTGTGTCAATTCAAGAGCGCTTGCCGCTCTTTGGCGCAGCCCCGTCAACCGGGCCGAAACACGGCCCTGATGCAGGGGGCTCTCCCCGGCCGATGTGCCGGGGTTGGCCTGACAAGAAGCCGTGCAGATGCGTGCCAGTCGGTACCTGCTCTGCCTGCCAGCTGCTTCTTCCAATTTGCCAGCTCTTGCGCACACCTGACTGTGCCATCCGGGCTGAAAACTCGGCGCTATCGCTGCGCCATCTGCATTGCGCAGCCCTGTCCACAAGGCCGGGCTGAGCTGCGGCATCAGGGCTTTTATTTTGGCTTGTGCGCCAGCGCCCACCGGCATTGCCGGCTGTGGGCGCTGGACTGTGTTCCATCTCATCAAAAAGGAGAACGCCACAGTGGCCAAGCAAATCGCTATCGATCATGTCTTCAAGGTCTTCGGCAACGATCCGAAAACCGCGCTCAACCTGGTGAAACTGGGCCGGAGCAAGCAGGAGATCCTCGCCCAGACCGGGCAATCCATCGGCGTGTTCGACGCCGACTTCACCATCGAAGCCGGTGAAATCTTTGTAGTCATGGGCCTGTCGGGCTCGGGCAAGTCCACCCTGGTGCGC
This sequence comes from Comamonas thiooxydans, assembly GCF_002157685.2. Lineage (NCBI taxonomy): Bacteria > Pseudomonadati > Pseudomonadota > Betaproteobacteria > Burkholderiales > Comamonadaceae > Comamonas > Comamonas thiooxydans. The sequence continues at coordinate 1,611,983 of NZ_AP026738.1, read as the reverse complement.
ATGCTCAATCGCCTGATCGAGCCCACCAGCGGCCGCATCCTGGTCGACGGCCAGGACATCAATACGCTCAATGACAAGGAACTGCGCGCGCTGCGCCGCAAGGACATCTCCATGGTGTTCCAGTCCTTTGCCCTCATGCCCCACCTTACGGTGCTGGACAACACGGCCTTTGGTCTGGAGCTGGCCGGCGTGGACCGCGCCACGCGCCAGCAGCAGGCACAGGATGCCCTGGAGCAGGTGGGCCTGGGCGCCTGGGGCGCCAGCTATCCAGACGAGCTCTCCGGCGGCATGCAGCAGCGCGTGGGCCTAGCCCGCGCGCTGGCCTCCGACCCGTCCATTTTGCTGATGGACGAAGCCTTCTCGGCACTGGACCCCATCATCCGCACCGAGATGCAGTCCGAACTGTTGCGTCTGCAGGAAATCAAGCGCCGCACCATCGTCTTCATCTCTCACGATCTGGACGAAGCCATGCGCATTGGCGACCGCATCGCCATCATGAAGGACGGCATGGTGCAGCAGGTCGGCACGCCCGACGAGATTCTGCGCAACCCGGCCAACGCTTATGTGCGCACCTTCATTCAGGGCGTGGATGCGGCAGCCGTGTTCAAGGCCGCCGACATCGCCCGTCAGGCGCTGACCGTGATTTCCGAACACAGCGACCGTGGCTGCCGCGCCGCGCTTCGCCTGCTGGAGGACTCCGACCGCGATTACGCCTATGTACTCAATGCCCGCAAACGCTTTCTGGGCGTGGTCTCGTCGCAGTCGCTGCGCGATGCGCTGCACGGCCACGAGGGAATGCTGGGCCTCAAGCACGCCTTCATCTCCGATGTGCAACCCATCGCCAGCAGCACGCCGGTGGCCGAACTGTTCGGCACCGTAGCCACTCCTGCCTACCCGCTTCCCGTGGTGGATGAAGAGGGCAAGTACCTGGGCGTTATCAGTCGCACCACCATGCTCAAGTTCCTGGATCGCGCCACCCCGCCGGTGCCGCCACCCCAGAAAGAAATTCCGCCCATCAAGCTGGACCAGCACTTCCAGCCCAAGCCCAACACGCAAGCTGCCCAGCATGCAGCGCAATAAAAGAAGGGAGCCGATTTGAACGACAACGCACTGAATACCCCCAACACAGAAACCAACAGCGCGGCCTTTGAAGATCCGTGGGCAGCGGCCTCTGCGCCCGCCACCGAGCCCACCAGCGCCGATACCGCAGCTTCGGCCGCAGATGCCGATCCCTGGGCTGCTTCCTATGCCGATGCGAATGCAGGCTCGGGCAGCGATGCCTGGAGCAGCGGCGATGCCGCCAGCCAGGCCAGCAGCACCGACTGGCTCAGCGCTCCCTCGCCCACCGATGTGCCCGAGCATGACGGCGGCATAGGCCAGCTCTGGCACCAGATCACCACCGAAGGCCTGCCCGTGCAGGACTCGATCAACAACGGTCTCACCTGGGTCGTCGATCATTTCCGCCCCTTCTTCCAGGCCGTTCGCACCCCCATCGACGCCACGCTCAACGGCGTGACCGATGTGTTGCAGACCATTCCCATGCCCGCACTGGTGCTGCTGATTGCTCTGCTGGCCTGGCAGTTTGCAGGCCGCAAGCTGGCCATTGGCTCGGCAGTTTCGCTGCTGATTGTGGCCCTGCTGGGCATCTGGTCCGAAGCCATGGTCACGCTGGCCCTGGTGCTGACCTCGCTGTTCTTCTGCATCGTGATCGGCCTGCCCGTGGGCATCCTGCTGGCCAGCAGCGACCGTGCCCAGCGCTGGACGCGCCCCTTCCTGGACGCCATGCAGACCACGCCGGCCTTCGTCTATCTGGTGCCGGTGGTCATGCTGTTCGGCATCGGCAATGTGCCCGGCGTGATCGTGACGATTGTGTTTGCCCTGCCGCCGCTGATCCGTCTGACGAACCTGGGTATTCGCCAGGTACGCCCCGACCTGATCGAGGCCAGCCGCGCCTACGGTGCATCGCCCGCCCAGCTGCTGTGGAAGGTGCAGCTGCCACTGGCCATGCCCTCCATCATGGCCGGTATCAACCAGGCGCTGATGCTGTCCCTGTCCATGGTGGTGATTGCTTCCATGATCGCCGTCGGCGGTCTGGGCCAGATGGTGCTGCGCGGCATCGGCCGTCTGGACATGGGTCTGGCCACCGTTGGAGGCCTGGGCATCGTGCTGCTGGCCATCGTGCTGGACCGCATCACCCAGGCCATGGGAGAGCCCAAGCGCGGCAGTGCCCGCTGGTGGGCCACCGGCCCAGCTGGTCTGGCCGTGCGTCTGCTGGGCAAAAAGCACTCGGCACCGGCTCCCAAGCCCGGCACCGAAGCCGCCAAGCCAGCAACGATCTGAATCAAGAACAAGGAGAACGCATGAATACAGCCAACAACACTGCCAGCATCCGCCACGGCCTGGGCCGCTGGCTGCTTGCCAGCACGGCCGCTGCCTCCATGGCCCTGTCCATGGTCAGCACCGGCGCCTTCGCTGCCGACGAGCTTCCAGGCAAGGGCATCAAGGTCCAGCCGCTCAAGAGCTCGATCGCCGAAGAAACCTTCCAGACCCAGCTTGTCATGAAGGCCCTGGAAAAGCTGGGCTACGAGGTCCAGCCCATGAAGGAAGTGGAATACCCCACGGCCCATATTGCACTGGCCAACGGCGACGCCACTTTCATGGCCAATCACTGGAACCCGCTGCACGCCGACTACTACAAGAACGCGGGCGGCGACGCCAAGCTCTACCGCAAGGGAGTGTTCTCGGCCAATGCCGCTCAGGGCTATCTGATCGACAAGAAGACGGCCGATGCGCACAAGATCACGAATCTGGGCCAGCTCAAGGACCCCGAAATTGCCAAGCTGTTCGACACCGACGGCGACGGCAAGGCCGACCTGACAGGCTGCACCCCCGGCTGGGGCTGCGAGGCCATGATCGAGCACCAGCTGGGCGCCTACAAGCTGCGCGACACGGTCACTCACAAGCAGGGCACCTATTCGGCGCTGATGGCCGACACCATCACGCGCTACAAGGCCGGCAAGCCCATCCTCTACTACACCTGGACGCCCTACTGGGTGAGCAATGTGCTCAAGCCCGGCAAGGATGTGGTGTGGCTGGAGGTCCCGTTCTCCGCGCTGCCCGGCGAGCAGTCCGGCACGGACACCAAGCTGGCCAACGGCAAGAACTACGGTTTCATTGCCAACAACCAGCAAATCGTGGCCAACAAGGCCTGGGCCGAGCAGAACCCTGCGGCAGCCAAGCTGTTTGAAATCATCAAGCTGCCCGTGGGCGACATCAACGCCCAGAACTACATGATGAGCCAGGGCCAGAACAAGGCCTCCGACATCGAGCGTCACACCGACGGCTGGATCAAGGCCCATCAGAAGACTTTCGACGGCTGGATCAGCCAGGCACTGGCGGCTGCCAAGAAGTCCTGATCACACCCTCGAATCACGGCGACCGCTACGGCGGCCGCCGTTTTTTTATCGCCGGGCCGCCCCAAGACAAAAACGCCCCTCCTGGAGGGGCGGCGAACCACACGCAGTGGGGAGCGCGGGGTGTCATTTTCAATCGGGCCGCAAGCCCACCCAACCCAAGGAGAGACAAGAACAATGAGCAAGTCTGTGCAGACCCCGACCTCAAACCGACACACCAAGCGCCAGCTGCTGCTGGGCACGGCCGGCGCTGCGGCGCTGGGTCTGGGCCAGCCGTCTAGCTGGGCAGCCGGACAGAAGGTGCCTGGCGATGCGCTTCCGGGCAAAGGCATCACCGTGCTGCCCGTCAAGAGCGCTCTGGCCGAGGAGAACTTCCAGACGCTGCTGGTGATGAAGGCGCTGCAGCAACTGGGCTATACGGTCAAGCCCTGGGAAGAGCTGGACTACCCGCTGATCCATGTGGCCGTAGCCAATGGCGATGCCAGCTTCATGGCCAACCACTGGAACCCTCACCATGCCGAGTTCTATCAGCAGGCCGGCGGCGACGCCAAGCTCTCGCGCAAGGGCGTGTATGCAGCCGGCGCCGCACAGGGCTACATGATCGACAAGAAGACGGCCGACGAACACAAGATCACCCATCTCGACCAGCTCAAGGAGCCTGGACTGGCGGCCCTGTTCGATATCGACGGCGATGGCAAGGCCAATTTGATCGGCCCCAACGCCGGCTGGGGCGGCGAGGCCGTGGTGGCCCACCAGATCAAGGCTTTCGGTCTGGAAAACACTGTCAGCTACACCCAGGGCAACTATCCGGCCCTGATTGCCGACACGCTGGCGCGCTTCAAGGCCGGCAAGCCTGTGCTGTATTACGCGTGGACGCCCTACTGGCTCAGCAATGTGCTGCGCCCGGGCCAGGAAGTGGTGTGGCTGCAAGTACCGCGCTCCTCCATGCCCGGGGTGCAGGCCGGCACCGACACCAAGCTGCCCAATGGCCGCAACTACGGCTTTCCGCTCAACAACGAGTACATCGTGGCCAACAAGCTCTGGGTCGAGCAGAACCCGGCTGCCGGCAAGCTGTTCGAGATCATGCAGATTCCCATCAACGACATCAGCCGCCAGAACCAGCTGCTGCGCGAAGGGGAAAGCAAGCCCGCCGATATCCACCGCCATGTGGACGCATGGATCAAGGCTCACCAGAAGACTTTTGACGCCTGGATTGCCCAGGCCAAGGCCGCAGCCCTGAAATCCTGATTCGCCAACGGCGCACCGGACCGGGTTCGGGCGCCGTTTCCTTCATCAACCCTCTCGCTTTTGTCATGCCGATTTCGGGGTAGGCACCCAGCATCCAAGGAGTATTCATGCACCGCAACACGCCCGCACATTCCCCTCTCCCAACCCTGCAGTCCCAATACCGCTGTCTCGCTGCCATCGCCTTGCTGAGCCTTGGTGCTGCTGCCGCTCAAGCGCAAACGAGCTCTGGTGATCTGCCCGGCAAAGGCGTCTCGGTGCAACCGCTCAAGGGCACGGTGGATGAGGAAATGTTCCAGACCCTGCTGGTTTCGCGTGCTCTGGAGAAGCTGGGCTACCGGGTACAACCCGTCAAGAGTCTGGAAAACGGCACCCAGCATGTGGCCGTGGCCCATGGCGATGCCACCTTCACCGCCACTCACTGGATGCCGCTGCACCGTGCCTTCTATGAGAACAATGGCGCAGACAAGGCCTTCTATCGCGCAGGCACCTATTCGCGCAATGCGGTACAAGGCTATCTGATCGACAAGGCAACGGCCGAGAAGTACCACATCACCAGCATCACGCAGCTCAAGGACCCCAAGCTGGCCGCGCTGTTCGACACCGATGGCGACGGCAAGGCCGATCTGACGGGCTGCAACCCGGGCTGGGGCTGCGAGCTGGCCATCAACAAACATCTCAAGGGGCTGGATCTGGAGTCCAGCATCACCCACAGGCAAGGCAACTACCAGGCCTTGATTGCCGACACCATCACCCGCTACAAAAGCGGCAAGCCCATTCTCTATTACGTCTGGACCCCGTTCTGGGTAAACACTGTGCTGCGCCCGGGCAAGGAGGTCAGCTGGCTGGAGGTACCCAATGTCCCCGGGGCACAGGGCGAGGACCAGACCCAGCTGCCCAATGGCAAGAACTATGGCTTCCAGCTCAATCAGCAGTACATCCTGGCCAACAAGGCCTGGGCCGAGAAAAATCCCGCGGCAGCCAAGCTGTTTGCCGTAATGCAGCTGCCTATCGAGGACATCAACGCCCAGAACATGCGCATGCGCCAGGGCGAGAGCAGCTCGGCCGACGTCAGCCGCCATGTGGATGGCTGGATCAAGGCCCATCAGCAGACTTTTGACAGCTGGCTGGAGCAGGCTCGCGCTGCAGCCAAATAAGGATCAAGAAGCGGCTTCAGCGCTTGATCGCAAAGCGCTGGTAGCTATCAAAAATGCTTTCGGCAGCGGGCCGCTGCCTACCAGTTGGCCTTGGCATTGCGGCAGGCCGCCTGGCTGGACAGGGCAACAAAGCGCTCCACCCGCAGCGCCAGCATCTTGCGCCCCTGTCGGGCCAGCACCGGATCGGCCACGGCTCGCTCCACCACCCTGCCCTGCACCTCGGCCAGCATGGCGACAGTAGCGCTGCTGCGCGTGTTCAGATAGGCCTGCTCCAGCAGCACGCTGTCTCCCTCGGGCAGCACGCCGATGATCTGGCCGCTTTCGCATTCCTGAAACCGGGCCGTCTCGCCGTCCAGGCTGTACAGGCCCTGCCAGCGCCCGCTTTCCTCGCCGGGCTTGAGGCCTACGGCGGCGGGGCCGGCCTGCTTGACCTCGGTCTGGGCCTGGGCCTGCTTCTTGCCAGTCAGACCGGTCCAGGTCTTGTCCCAGGTCTGGGAAACCTTGTCCGTCATGCCGGACAAGCTCGAACAGGCGGTCAAACCCGTCACCACAATGACACTGGCCGCCAGGCGCCACAGCTTGCTCTGCATGAATACCTCTGATTTTCCAAAAGCAGGCACGTTAACAGACAGCAGCAGCCTTCAATTGCTGCAGATATATCTATGCAACAAAGTGTTGCATACATAATCAGCCATCTCTTGAACCAATGCAGCCATGAGCCAACCCACCGCCCCCATCGTCCACGGCACCGAAGATGTGCTGATTGCCCTGTGCAACTCCGTCTCGCGCGTGCTGCAGGTGGCCACCCAGTGCCCGATTCAGTACTCGGGCATGGTGCAACGCATCACCAAGACCAGTCTCAAACCCGATATCGGCTGCTTTGTGCTGATCGATGGCGGCTTTTCTGCGCTCATCATCATCAACTTCTCGGCCGATGCGGCCATGGAGCTATACCGCAGCTATCTGCTGTCCATGGGCATGGCCGAGAGCGACCTGGCCAGTTCCTATACCTCGGATGACGTGAGCAACGTCATGGGCGAGCTGATGAACCAGGTCGTTGGCGACTTCACCAGCAAGGTGCAGCGCGAGCTGCAGACCCATATCGCGCAAAGCCAGCCCAAGATGATCCGCCTGAACAAGCAGGTCAATCTGAGCGTGGATGCCAATCTGGATGCCCCGGAAGCACGCCGCGTGACCTTCTACACAGGCAACAACAACATCTTCTATCTGGAGATGGCGGTGGATCACATGGAGTTCATCAAGATCAAGGACTTCGAGGCCCAGGAAAAACCGGACCCTGATGTTGTCATGGCCCAGGCCCGTGAAGCCCAATCTGGACAAGCGCCTGCCGCTATCAATACTGCTGTAGCCTCCAGCGATACCGACGACCTGCTCAAGTCGCTGGGCCTCTAAGGCAAGAGGCCTGTCGTGCCAACGACGGCCCGGGAGCTCGCTTTTGTACGTGATCGGTCTTGCGTCGGCGGCGCTTACCGGCCTTTTTCTGCCGGCAGGCCCGGTCTTACCGCATCTGCCATTGCGAGAATGAAGGCGCGTAGCTTTTGCACATCATCGTCGCTGAGCTTGCCCGCAAAATCGGGCATGCCACGCGAGGTGGCCGGGCCGTTGATGATGAAGCTGCCCAGATTGTCAATCATGGCCGTAGGCAGATAGGTCAGGCTGGGCAGGGCTCCTCCCTTGCTGATGCCAGGATAGCCGTGACAGGCAATGCAGTTGCTGTTGTAGAGTGCGGCGCCGGCCGGCACCAGTTGCTGGTCGTACTTGAGCCCACCGATCAGGGCATTCATCTGATAGGCCACCCGTTCCGGCATCGGGGCCTTGCCTCCCAGCACAAAGGTATAGACCGTGCCGGGGCTCTTGAAGTCGGCCACGCGGTCACCCAGGCCAAAGGCACCACCCCAGCCCACGGCAATCGAGACATATTGCCTGCCGTCCAGTTCATAGCTCACCGGTGCCGCAATCACGCCGCTGCCCATGGGAGCAGCCCAGAGCTTTTTGCCGCTTCTGGCGTGATAGGCCACCAGTCGCGCATCGGCCGTTCCCTGAAAGACCAGATCACCGGCCGTCGCCAGCGTTCCGCCATTCCAGGGCGAGACATGCTTTTGATGCCAGGCTTCCTTTTGCCGCACCGGGTCCCAGGCGATCAGGCGACCAAAGGGCAGGCTGCTGGGCTCCAGCATCACGCGCCCCGTATTCCAGCCGGTATTGCTCATGAGCTGACCCGGCGTATTGCTATTGAAGCCGGTCCAGTTCGGATCGTCGGCCATGGCCGTGGGAATATGCTGGGCTGGAATATAGGCCAGTCCTGTCTGCGGGCTATAGGCCATGGAATGCCAGTTATGCGCCCCCAGAGGGCCGGGAATGATCTCGGCCTTGCCGGCGCTGCGCACGGCCTCCTCCATGATGGGACGGCCGTTGCCGTCATAGCCCCTGGCCCAGTTCACGGGCACAAAGTTCCTGGCGGAGATGAATTTGCCGCTCTGACGGTCGATCACAAAAAAGTAGCCATTCTTGGGCGCATGCAGCAATACCTTGCGCAGCTTGCCGTCAATTCTGATGTCAGCCTGCACGATATCCTGGGCAGAAGTGAAGTCCCAGTTATCGCCCGGCGTTTCCTGGTAGTGCCATTTGTAGGCACCCGTGTCCGGGTCCAGCGCCACGATGGAGCCCAGGTACAGGTTGTCTCCCCCGGCAGGACTGCGCTTGCGGTGCGCCCAGGGTGAGCCATTGCCCACGCCGATATACATCTGATTGAGCTCGGGGTCGAACACCAGCGAGTTCCAGACCGTTCCGCCACCGCCGCTCTCCCAATACCTGCCTGCCGGGTCCCAGGTTTTGGCCGCCTCCTCCAGCGCCTTGCTCTCATAAGCCTGAGCCGGATCACCGGGCACGGTATAAAAGCGCCAAACCTGCTTGCCGGTCTCGGCGTCATAGGCCGTCACATAGCCCCGAGCACCATATTCGGCGCCGCCATTGCCGATATAGACCTTGCCCTTGAACACGCGCGGAGCGCCCGTGATGGTGTATGAGAAATTCTTGTTGTCTATGGTGTCCGTCGACCAGACCTGCCGGCCCGTGGCAGCGTCCAGCGCAATCAGCCGCCCGTCGAAGGCACCCACAAACACTTTGCCCTTGTAGACGGCCACACCGCGGTTGACCACATCGCAGCAGCCCTTGTAGGCCATCTCGCGCGGCACCTGTGGGTCATAGGTCCACAGCGCCTTGCCCGTGCGCGCATCCACCGCATGCACCACGCTCCAGGGAGCAGAGACATACATCACGCCATTCACCACGATGGGTGTGGCTTCCACGCCGCGCGACGAATCGAGCTTGTACGACCAGGCCAGGCCCAACTGATCCACATTGCCACTGTGGATCTGCGTGAGCGGGCTGAAGCGATTCTCCTGATAGTTCAGCCCATGGCTGGGCCAGTCCTTGCCGGTCCTGGCATTGGCTTCGATATGAGCGTCATCCACCTGCTCCGCAGCCAGCGCCAGTATGGACAGCCAGCCCAGCAATCCTGCAACGGCCAGGGTCACCAAACGCCGGTTTGGCCGGTGGTGGGATCGAATGCATGCAGGGCTTTGCATAGGGTCTGTCTCCTGTGGTGATTTGTCGTTTTGCCGCAGCGCTCCCGTCAGCAATCAGGAAATTGTTGAACAAGCAGGAGCTGTTCACATCACAGGCAAATCCGCACTCCATTTGGACGATGCACTGCTCATTCGACAAGGCGCCATGTCTGACGACAGTCAGGCCATCGCATCCTTGCCTAAAACCCTGTTAACAAGATAAATACTGTTTGCGCAATAATTTGAATACCAACTATTTAAATGCATTCGGAATGTCCAGCACCGCCTCACTGTCCAGTCGTCAGCGCCAGCTCATCTTCGTCATGGCGCAGGTCAACAAGCAATGGCGCCGCACGCTGGATAAGGTCCTGGCACCCTTGGGTCTGACGCAGGCGCTGTGGCTTCCCCTGGTCCATCTGGAGCGCAGCGCGGGTGCCATGCGGCAAAAGGACCTAGCCCAGGCGCTGGCGCTGGACAGCTCTTCCATCGTGCGACTGATTGACGGCCTTCAGGCCCAAGGCTGGGTGGAACGCATCGATGATGCCGATCGGCGCGTCAAGCGCATACAGCTCACGACGGCCGGACTGCTTCAGGTCGAGACCGTCAAGACCATCGTGGCGGATGTCCGCAGCGAAGTCATGCAGGAGCTGGCCCCCGATCTGCTGGATGCCACACTGGATGCACTGGAAACCATGCTGGAAAAGATGGCTGCACTGGAAGCGAGCGCCAGCGAGGGCTCCCAGCCCGAAAGCTGAACTGACGCCACACGCAACAGAACCTCACAGCTAGTTCCGGATTTCACTTGTATGCAAAGTCCCGTCACCCCTGTACGCAAAGCGCCGCTCTGGCTGCTGGTCATGGTCACCATTGCCGGCACCATGGCCATGCATATGTTCATCCCGGCTCTGCCCGATGCGGCTCGCCACTTCGGCGCCAGCAGCGGACAGATGCAGCAGACCATCACCGTCTACATCCTCGGCCTGGCACTGGGCCAGCTGATCTACGGCCCCATGTCGGATGCACTGGGCCGCCGCCCTCTGTTGCTGGTCGGACTGTGTCTCTACACCGTCGCCAGCCTTGCGGCCTTTCTGGCCCCCAGCGCGAATATGCTGATTGGCGCGCGCCTGATTCAGGCTCTGGGCGGCTGCGCAGGCCTGGCACTGGGTCGCGCCATTGCCCGCGACACGGCGACACCCGAAACCGCCGTGGGCAGTCTGGCCTTGCTCAATCTCATGATGATGATCGGCCCGGGCATCGCCCCCTCCATAGGCTCAGCGCTGGATGCCCTGTTTGGCTGGCGCATCATTTTTGCGGTGCTGGCGCTCATGGGCGCGCTGACAGCCATCGGAGTCTGGCGCCTGCTTCCCGAGACCGGTCACCCCACCGGCAAGCTCAACTGGCGCACCGTGCGCAATGACTATCGAACCTTGCTGGGTTCCCCCCAGTTTCTGGGCTTCGCCATAGGCGGCGGTAGCGCCACCACATCCATGTACGCCTTTATTGCTGCAGCGCCGTTCATCTTCATCGAGCAGTTGCACACCAGCAAGGCGCAGCTCGGCATCTACCTGGGGGTGCTGATGGCCGGCATGGCAGCAGGCAATGCGCTGGCACGCCAGCTCATCAAACGCTGGCCACTGGAGCGGCTGATACTGGGCGGCAATATGCTGAGCCTGGGCTGCGCGGCTGCACTGGTAGTACTGACGCTGCTGCAGCTGCTCAACGTGCCGGCTGTCGTGACATTGATGCTGCTGTTTACCTTGGGATCCGGCATGACCAGCCCCGCCGCACTCTCCAAGGCTCTGGGGGTACACAGCGATTTGACGGGGTCGGCCGCCGGGGTCTACGGCTTTTCCCAGATGGCCGTAGGCGGCCTGTGCACGCTTGGAGCCAGTCTGGGCAGCAGCCCTGCACTGTCGGCCTTTTCCGTGTTGCTGATTGCCTGTGTTGTGGGTCAGCTGGGCTTTCGCAGCGCGCTCAAGATGAAACCGGCCTCTAGCTCCTGATGGAAAATCGTAAACAGCTATATATTCAGTAGCAGACAGATTCAAGGAGCACCATGTCATCCATCGCCCAAAGCTGGCAGCGCATCGGCGCCTGGTATGCCCAGAACACACCCAAAGACACTCTGGTCTTGGCCGATGGCGCCAGCGAGGCAGAAATTGCCGAGCTGGAAAACGCCCTGGGTCAGCGCCTGCCGGACGATATGCGTGAGTCACTGGCCCTGCACAACGGCGCGGCCAATGAGGCCTATCTGCTGTACTTTGGCGAGCTGCTGTCCACACAGCGCATGCTGGAGGTCTGGCAGATGTATGCGGACATGCAAAAGAGCGAGGGCTGGGGGCTTGGCCCGGACTACAGCCCTGACTATCTGCAAGGCCCCCTGCGCCCCGTGTACTGGGATGCACTGCGTATTCCCCTGACCGACAACTGCGGCGATGGTGCCATGCTGGACCTTGCGCCAGCGGCTGGTGGCCATGCGGGCCAGATCATCGAGTTTGACCACGAGGCAGGCCCCAAGGGCGTGTTTGCACCCAGCTTCTCGGCCTGGCTGGCGCTGCTGGCCGACGAGCTGGAGCAAGGCAAGCATGTCTATATCGAAGACGCAGGCTGCGTGGCACCACCGGGCACCTGGTGAAAATCGGCGGTCAAGGCCTGCACGGCATCGTCCACGCTCCAGGCTGAATAGCAGTCGGGGTTGAGCCCCGGCATCTGCACGCGCTGCAGCAGCTCGCGCAGACTGTCCTTGACGCGAGCCAGCCGCAGCAGCACCCCGGCTTGCTGCAGCTGACGCGCCAGCTCGCCCAGTGCCTCAATGCCGGTGCTGTCCAGATCAGGGCTTTCTTCCAGACTCAGCACCACGGCATGCACATCGGCTGCTTGCGCCACGCGCGCGCGGATATCGCTCATCACGGCCTCGGCATTGCCAAAGAACAGGCTTTCCTCGGGCCGCAGAATCAGCAGACCCGGCACAGGCTGCGCTTCTGGGTGGCGCTGGCGGTCCACAAAATCATGGCTGCCCACCAGCCGCCCCAGCTCGCTGACATGGGACTGGGCCATGCGCTTGAGCAGCATCACAATGCTGACCACCATAGCCAGCAGCAGGCCGTCAAGCACACCCAGCACAATCACGGCAGCAAAAGCTGTGAGCGCCACGGCGCGATCACGCTGCCAGATGAAATAAGGCTGCAGCGTGCGCCAGTTGAGCGAATGCGCCACCGCATGAATGACGATGGCGGCCAGCAAGGGCTCAGGGATTCGCTCCATCCAGGGCAGCAACTGCCACACCAGCACGGCCACCACGGCGCAGGAAATCAGGCCTGCAGCCTTGGTCTGCGCGCCAGCCACCTCATTGGCCGAGCTGGCCGAAAACCCCGCACCCACAGGCAGGCCCTGAAACAGGGCCGAGGCCATATTGGCGCCGCCCAGCGCCAGCAGATCGCGGTTGCTGTTCACCCCATCGCCATGGCGCAGCGCCAGCGAGCGGATGGAGCTGTATGACTCGGCATACAGAATCAGGGCCAGCGCCACAGCCAGTTGCCCCACGCGCAGCCAGTCGGCCCAGTCCAGCTCAGGCAGGGCCAGATGCGCAGCACCCAGTTGCAGCGAACCCACAGGCGCTATGCCCCAGCTCCTGCAAAAGCCCAGTGCATCCAGCGCAATGCCCGCCGCAATCACCAGCAAAGCACCGGGCACGGCCTTCCACCGCGCCAGAAGGCGCAGCGCCAGCAAGGCCACAAGCAGCATGGTCAGGCCATACCAGTTCCAGCGCGGTAGCAGCGCGATCAAGTCCAAGCTGAAATGCAGAAAGTCGCTATGCGCGGGATGCACGCCCACAGCCAGTGGCAGTTGCTTGACCACAATGGTCAGCGCCAGACCAATGGCAAAGCCGCGCAGCACGGGCTTGGCAATGAATTGCGAGATGCCGCCCAGCCGCAGCAGGCCCGCCAGCACAAACATCACCCCAGCCACCAGCACCATGGCCACACCCATGAGCGCGCGATGATCGGCCGAGACATGCAGCACCGAGCCCGTGGCCGCCAGCAGCACAGCCGCTGAGGATGAGGTCGACGACACAATCGCAAAGCGGCTGGTACCGAGCAGCCCATAGACCAGCAAGCCCGCAAACAGCGCAATCACCCCGGCCTGGGGCGGCGCACCGGCAATGCCAGAATAGGCCACGGCCTCGGGCAGCAGCAGCCCCGCGATAGACAGGCCCGCAATCCAGTCCGCGCCGGCAGGCATCCAGCGCGCAGTCATAAAGGCTTGTGCAGATTGCTGGTCACACCTGACCAGCCGGGCAAGAACTGCGCCTTGGGGTTGCGCGCCAGTGCCACAGCCTCGGTCACCAGCGATTCCGGCAGGCCTTGCCCGCCGCTGCTGCGCAGATCGCTTTTGCGAAACAGCGGGCGAAAGAAATCGGCCCAGAGAAATTCGGTATAGGGTGCGGCCTCCTTGGCATAACCACCAGCCTTGCGCACCTCTCCGGCCAGGCTGCGATAGGGGTCGTCCTTGAGTCGCTCAAGCTGCTTGGGAATGGCCGAGAACTCGCAGCGCTCGCCCTTGTCGTTGTACGGATGGGCCCACTGGTGAAACTCCATGAGCCGCCAGAACATACCCATCTCCATGGCGCTGAAGTCCGCCAGCTGCATGACCCAGACCGATGTCACCTGCTCCTGCCACAACGCTTGCCCCAGATGGTGGTGGTCGACGATGTAGTGCAGCCCCTTGGGGCCTTTGACCGCCGGAAACCAGTGGCTGAGCAGCAGCTTGCCCCGCGCCTTGGGTTTGAGCCTGGCCCACTCGGCGCGCTTGAGCGCCACCTCCGCCGCGCCCACCGTCATCTGCGTAGGGCGCAGATCGGAAAGCGATACCTGCTCCAGATGCTGCTGTGCGCTCATGCCGACTCCCTTGATTGAGATCAGCCATTGTGGGCAGACGCATGGCAAAAGAAAAGAGCCCGACTTGCGGGCTCTTTTTCAACAACGGTCAGCGCTCACCAATCTTCAGAGATTGCCGACCATCTGCTCGGGCACGACCCACTGGTCAAACTGCTCGGCCGTCACATGGCCGCTGGCAATGGCCGCGTCTCGCAGGCTGCTGCCTTCCTTGTGCGCCTTCTTGGCGATATAGGCGGCCTTGTCGTAACCGATATGCGTGTTGAGCGCCGTCACCAGCATCAGCGAACGACCTACCAGCTCGTCGATGCGCGCGCGGTTGGGCTCTATGCCCACGGCGCAGTGATCGTTGAAACTGACCATGCCGTCGGCCAGCAGGCGCACGCTTTGCAGGAAGTTGTGCGCCACCATGGGGCGGAACACATTGAGCTCGAAGTTGCCCGAGGCTCCGCCGAAATTGATGGCCACATCGTTGCCGAACACCTGGGCGCAAAGCATGGTCACGGCTTCGGACTGCGTGGGATTGACCTTGCCCGGCATGATGGACGAACCCGGCTCGTTCTCGGGGATCGAGATCTCGCCCAGGCCGCTGCGCGGCCCGGATGCCAGCCAGCGCACATCGTTGGCGATTTTCATCAGGCTTGCAGCCAGCGTCTTGAGAGCGCCATGTGCATAAACCAAGCCGTCGCAGCTCGCCAGAGACTCGAACTTGTTGGGCGAGGTGACAAACGGGGAGCCCGTCAGTCTGGCCAGTTCCGCCGCCACGCCTTCGGCGTAGCCCTTGGGGGCATTCAGCCCCGTACCCACGGCCGTCCCCCCCAGGGCCAGCTCATACAGATGCGGCAATGCAGCCCGCACATGGGCTTCGCCATGGGCCAGCTGGGCCACCCAGCCGGATATTTCCTGACCCAGCGTCAGCGGCGTGGCATCCTGCAAATGCGTGCGGCCGATCTTGACGATGTCGGCAAAGGCTTCGCTCTTGGCCAGCAGCGTGACACGCAGCTTGGCGATGGCGGGCAGCAGCTTGTGCTCGATGGCCGTCACCGCCGCCACATGCATGGCCGTGGGATAGACATCGTTGCTGGACTGGCTCTTGTTCACATCGTCATTCGGGTGCACCAGACGGGCTTCACCGCGCTCGCCACCCATCAGCTCGCTGGCCCGGTTGGCCAGCACCTCGTTGACGTTCATATTGGTCTGCGTGCCGGAACCTGTCTGCCAGACCACCAGGGGGAACTCATCGGGGTGCTTGCCCGCGAGCACCTCATCGGCGGCCGCGTTGATGGCTCTGGATTTTTTCTCGTCCAGCAGACCCAGCGCCTGGTTGACGCTGGCGGAGGCCTTTTTGACCTGCGCCAGCGCAGCAATGATTTCACGCGGTTGCTGCTCGCCGCTGATGTCAAAATTCTGCAGCGAGCGCTGCGTCTGCGCGCCCCAGAGCTTGTTGGCGGGTACATCGATCAGGCCAAAAGTGTCTTTTTCCTGGCGGGTGACTGTCATGGAATCGCTCCTTGCAATACAACTCGGCGCAGCTGGCTGGAGAAATCTGGCTGCCGTTGGCCGCAAACGGAAGTCGACCCACCGCCAGGCAGGCCACTCCCACAACCGGCCCATGCTAGCTCAGCCCGGCAGGCGGCAAGCACAATCGAGGCAACACCCCTGCGCCGGCAAGGCCAGAAATACATAGTTACATTAAATCATTGTCGGACAAAGAATCCGACCGGCCGTGCTGGCCCGCCACATCAATGTTCACTGATCTTTCCCCCCCCATCGCCACCACCGTCATGACATCAAGTTACAGCACGATGATGGTGTGTGTCTCCATCGTCATCGCGGTATTTGCCTCTTTTGTGACGCTGGGTCTGGCCCGTCGCATGCGCATGGCCTCGGGCAGAATCGGACGCATCTGGTGGGCAATCGGCGCCATGGTGATGGGCACGGGGGTCTGGGCCATGCACTTCATCGGCATGCAGGCGTTCGAGCTGCCCATCACCCTGGGCTACAGCGGTGCTCTGACGCTGGCATCCTGGGTCGCGGCAGTCGCGGCATCGGCATTGGCCTTTGGAGTGGCAACCAGGGTCGAATACCGCTGGCCTCATTTTCTGGGCGCCTCACTGCTCATGGGCGGCGGCATCTGCGCCATGCACTACCTGGGCATGCTGGCCATCGAGATGTCCATCCCGATTGCCTGGGACTGGCCACTGGTGGCGGCCTCCGCTCTGATCGCAGTACTGGCCTCGGCCACGGCGCTGACTCTGTTTCGCGCGCTGTTTTCGCTCTCCGGCAAGCGGCTGTGGCTGTTCCAGACATTGGCGGCACTGGTCATGGGCTTTGCAATCTGTGGCATGCACTACACCGGGATGTCGGCAGCCAGCTTTGCCAGCGGCTCGGTCTGCCTGAGTGCGGAAGCCCTGAGCGGCCCCGAGCTCACCACCATCATCATCATCACCACGGTCATGCTGCTGATTGCGGCGATGTTCAGCACCTTGCTCGATGCGCGCCTGCAAAGCACAGCCTTCAAGCTCAATCAATCGCTGCAGGAAACCAATGCCAAGCTGCAGCTGGCCAATACCGAGCTGCGCCAGCGCGCCTTTGCCGATCCGCTGACCAATCTGCCCAACCGGCTGCTGTTCGAAGACCGCCTCATCCATGCCCTGCTGCGCCTGGAGCGCGCCAACCGCTCGCGCATCAAGGAGAGGCTGGGCATTCTGTTCGTGGATCTGGACGGCTTCAAGCCCATCAACGACTCCTTCGGTCATGCGGCAGGCGACCAGATCCTCGTCAGCGCGGCCGAGCGCCTCATGGCGGAAGCCCGCAGCAGCGATACCGTGGCCCGCGTGGGCGGGGATGAGTTCCTGGTGCTGCTGGAGGACACCCAGGACGTGGCCGCCTGCATGGCGGTGGCCAATCGCATTCTCAAGGCGCTTAGTCAGCCCTTTCGCCTAGGCAACAAGGAGCTGCAGATCACCTGCTCCATCGGCATCGTGGCCTTTCCCGACCATGGTGACCGCGATCACCTGATCGCCAACGCCGACGCCGCCATGTACGCAGCCAAACGCAATGGCGGCAACGGTTTTGCAGTGTTCGAGCCGCATATGGGCAGCGATGCATCCGAGCAGCTGGAGCTGCAAAACGACCTGCGCCACGCCATTCAGCGCGGTCAGATGGAGTTGCATTACCAGCCCAAGATCGACAGCGAGCGCGGCAACATCATCGGAGTCGAGGCGCTGCTGCGCTGGGCTCACCCTGAACGCGGCATGATTGCCCCGGACATCTTCATTCCCCTGGCCGAGCGCTTCGGCATCATCAACAGCCTGGGCAACTGGGTGATCGAAGAAGCCTGCCGCCAGCTGGCCCTGTGGCGCGATATGGGACTGCAGATGCGGGTGGCGATCAATCTTTCCGTGCACCAGCTGCGCGAAAGCGGCCTGGCAGATCGCATCACCCAGACGCTGCTGCGCCACGACGTACAGGCCAGCCAGCTGCTCTGCGAGATCACCGAATCCGTGGCCATGGAAGACACCCAGGCCACGCAGCGCGCAATCGAGGAATTGCGCGACATCGGCATCTTTCTCTCGATCGACGACTTTGGCACCGGCTACTCCAGCCTCAACTATCTGCGTCAGTTGCCCGCGCAGCAACTGAAGATCGACCGCAGCTTCATCCGCGACCTGGAAACCGAGGAAGATGCCCGTGCCGTGGTCCATGCCGTCGTGCGCCTGGCCCATGCCCTGGGCCTGCGCGTGGTGGCCGAGGGTGTGGAAACTGCGGGTCAGCGGGACATCCTGATCGACATGCAATGCGATGAGCTTCAGGGCTACTTCTACGCGCGCCCCATGCCGGCGGACCGCCTGCTGGCCTGGGCAAGAGACGATCGCCGAGGTGGTCAGGCCGATTTTTCGGCCTCCATCCTCGGCGCACTGACCGGCTGAAGGCCACACAGCACCCGCCAGTCATATATAAGACTGGTGGGTTATGGCTGCAAGAATTGTCGTCTGGACCGATAATCGATGGGTTTACCGTGCGCGCCCCACGCGTACAGATTGCAACCCCCGAGAAGCTTCACGATGACCACCTCCATCCGCCAGCAGGACCTGATCGATTCGATCGCAGGTGCCCTCCAGTACATCAGTTACTACCACACACCGGATTTCATCCAGCATCTGGCCCGCGCCTATGAACGCGAGCAAAGCCCTGCGGCCAAGGATGCGATGGCGCAGATCCTGACCAACTCCAAGATGGCGGCCACCGGCCAGCGCCCCATCTGCCAGGACACCGGCATCGTCAACGTGTTCCTGAAAGTGGGCATGGACGTCAAGTGGGAAGGCTTCACCATGGGGTTGGAAGACGCCATCAATGAAGGCGTACGCCGTGGCTACAACCACCCCGACAACACGCTGCGCGCCTCCGTCGTGGCCGATCCCCAGTTCAAGCGCAAGAACACCAAGGACAACACCCCCGCCGTGATCAATGTGCAGATCGTGCCCGGCGACAAGGTGGACGTGACCGTGGCCGCCAAGGGCGGCGGCTCCGAGAACAAGTCCAAGATGATCATGATGAACCCCAGCGACAACATCGTGGACTGGGTTCTCAAGACCGTCCCCACTATGGGTGCAGGCTGGTGCCCGCCCGGCATGCTGGGCATTGGCATCGGCGGCACGGCTGAAAAGGCCGTCCTGCTGGCCAAGGAAAGCCTGATGGAAGACCTCAACATGTACGAGCTGCAGCAAAAAGCTGCCAGCGGTGCAGAGCTCGATGACGTGGAAAAGCTGCGCCTGGAACTGTTCGAAAAGATCAACGCCCTGGGCATAGGCGCCCAAGGCCTGGGCGGCCTGACCACGGTGCTGGACGTCAAGATCAACATGTACCCCACGCACGCGGCCTCCAAGCCCGTGGCCATGATTCCCAACTGCGCCGCCACACGCCACGCCCACTTCGTGATGGATGGATCAGGCCCCGTGCACCTGGATGCTCCCTCGCTGGACACCTGGCCCAAGATCGACTGGCACCCCGACTACAACAAGTCCAAGAAGGTCGATTTGAACAATCTGACCAAGGAAGAAGTGGCCAGCTGGAAGCCCGGCGACACCCTGCTGCTCAACGGCAAGATGCTGACCGGCCGCGATGCCGCCCACAAGCGCATCCAGGACATGCTGGCCAAGGGCGAAAAGCTGCCTGTGGACTTCACCAACCGAGTGATCTACTACGTCGGCCCCGTGGACCCCGTGCGCGACGAAGTGGTTGGCCCTGCAGGCCCCACCACGGCCACCCGCATGGACAAGTTCACCGACATGATGCTGTCGCAGACCGGCCTGATCTCGATGATCGGCAAGTCCGAGCGCGGCCCTGTCGCCATCGAGGCCATCAAGAAGCACAAGAGTGCCTACCTGATGGCCGTGGGCGGCGCCGCCTACCTAGTTTCCAAGGCCATCAAGCAAGCCAAGGTGGTGGGCTTTGAAGACCTGGGCATGGAAGCCATCTATGAATTCGACGTGGTCGATATGCCTGTCACGGTGGCCGTGGATGCCGGTGGCACCAGCGCCCATATCACCGGCCCCGCCATCTGGAAGGAAAAGATTGCGACCGGGGAATTCAAGGGCATTGAAGTGGCCGGTGTGTAATCACCCAACAGGCCCCGCCATAAAGAACCGCCTTCGGGCGGTTTTTTTGTTCCGCAGCTTCGAGAAAGCAGTTGCAATAGGCTGATGGGCCGAACTGGCCTTTTTCCAGGATTTTTCGAAAACCCAATCCAACCCATGCATATTCGAGCAGAACTGCCCACCGATGCCAAGGCCATCGAGCAGGTGACGATCCAGGCCTTCAAGGACGCACCGCATACCGCTCACACCGAGCAATTCATCGTGCGTGAGTTGCGCGCAGCCGGGGCGCTTGCCCTGTCCCTGGTCGCAGAGATTGACGGGCAAATCGTCGGGCATGTCGCCATCTCTCCCGTCCACATCAGCGACGGCAGCCAGCACTGGTTTGGCCTGGGGCCCATCTCCGTCACTCCCCAAAGACAGCGGCAGGGTATTGGCGGCGCACTCATGCAGGCGGCCATCAGCGCTCTGCAAGCGCAGTCTGCGCAGGGATGCGTGCTGCTTGGCGATCCGGACTACTACCGGCGCTTTGGTTTCCGGACGGTGCCGGGCCTAGTGCTACCCGGAGTGCCTGCCGAGTACTTTCAGGCACTGACTTTCAAAGGCCTGCCGCCGCAAGGCGAGGTGAGTTATCACCGGGCATTCAACGCCCGGGACTGAGCCTGCCGGTTTTGACAGTCTGTCGGCTCGGCAGCGAGGCGGCATCCGCTCTCGGCCATCGGCGCAGCACCGACGACAAAGCAGATGTGCTGGCTAAGCCCACATTGGGCACACCGCTGCCATCAGCAAGCAAAGCTTTCGGGGTTCACGGCAACTCAATGTCTAGTCTTCATCGAAATCAGGGCTTCTTGGTAAATACGAGACACAGATACCAAGCATGCTAATTAAGATATGCGACAGAGTGGGTATTTGTCTGACGCCGTCCAGAATGATTTGCATCGCAAGCACAAGGAGTTCAGCATGAGCCATGTCGCAGCAAAGATGGTGATCGGTGCGCTGGTGGCGCTCTCGGGCTTTGCTTCCGCACAGACTCAGCAGCCATCGGCTGCGCCCAAACCGCTGCCCTCCCCTGCGACTCAGGTACTGGTCCCCCAGGGAGTCTATGCGCAGATCGACACCAGACTGGGGCAGGAGGCTCTTCGCTTGCTGTCGCAGGGTACGCCTCAGCAGCAG
Organism: Comamonas thiooxydans; assembly: GCF_002157685.2. Lineage (NCBI taxonomy): Bacteria > Pseudomonadati > Pseudomonadota > Betaproteobacteria > Burkholderiales > Comamonadaceae > Comamonas > Comamonas thiooxydans. The sequence continues at coordinate 1,590,916 of NZ_AP026738.1, read as the reverse complement.
CAAGCCGTGCTCGAGCGCGTACGCGCCGCGCCCGAGCGCTTTCAACCGCCCGTGTTCTATGTGCTGTCGCAAACACTGTTCAAGGCAGGTCTGCGGGACGAGGCTGCCTTCTGGTTCTACGCCGGCCAGCTGCGTGCCCGCTTTGACGCCAATCGCTGTGCCGACGTCACTGCCAGACAAGCGGTCGATGTGATGAATCAGAGTTATGGAGCCCCCATCAACCGCCATCTGTTTCAGGATCTGGACAAGGCCCAGGAGTTGATTGCCAAGGTTGTGGACTGGGATCGCCGCACACCCCACGCCTACGACCCGCACTGGATCAATCTGCACGGTATGCAGGCGGTGCTGGCCTCGCGGGACCCGCAACTGGCCGCCAGGCTGACGATGGAATCGCTGAGCCTGCCAGCCGCACAGTGGCCTAGCCTGGCCGAGCAGACGCGCACCAAGTATCTACAGGGCTTTCAGGAAGCCATCAGCCAGCTCAAAGCCGAATCAAAATCCAAGTGAACGATCGCTCGACCCGCCGAAATCAAAGTCAAAAGGTCTATATCCCTTATGTAGAAATCGCTTGCGGCTACTCTTTTTGAATAATCTTCCGGCAAGACTCCACGCAAGCTTGATAGCAGCCCCTATTGGCGCATGCCCTGTTTGCTCTACGATGACTCGGACCTCTGCACCTCGGGCCACTGCAATGCCACTCAAAAGGAGTCCTCATGCACAAGCTTTTTGCGCTGTTGACGACCACAGCCCTCGTCGCCTTGCTGACCGCCTGCCTGGTACCAGAGCGCTTCTCCGCCAGCGTGGAAGTGCAGGCCGATGGCAGCTACAGCTACCGCTTTGACGGCACGGTGGTGAATGCCCTGGCCGTGATGAAGCTCAGAAAACAAGGTGTGCTGAGCGAGAAAGAGCACCAGGAGCTGGCGGCGCAAGCGCAGCAACTGAGCCGCGAACCCGAGGTCAGGAAAGCCGTCTACAAAGGCAATGCGCGCTATGCGCTGGAGATTGCCGGCCAGCGAAAGCCCGGTGAAGGTCTGCGATTGCTGGACATGTTCACCGTGCAGACCGACAGGAATGGCGTGATGACGATTGCGGCCAAACCGCTCAAGGACAAGGAAAAGAGAGACTTCGCGCAACTGGGCATCACCATGAATGGCAGCCTGAAGGTCAGTCTGCCCGGCAATGCCGAGGTGCTCTCGCAAAACGCCAGCTCCACGCCCACGCTGGGCCTGGGCGCATACAGCTGGAAAATCGGCGGCCTGAACGTGCGGCCCGAGATCAGGCTGCGCCTCAGGCACTGAAGGCCGTCGCGCTGCGTGGACTTGCCGTTTCAGTGGAAGATGTCCGCACGATTTCCCGTGTCTGCCGCCAAGTTCCCTATGACCCCGAACCTTCCATCGACAGCCCCGCAACTGCCTTTTTCCCAGGCCTGCGAAAACAATCAGGCCGCTATTTTCGAGGTGCTGAGGCCCGCTCTTCAGCACAGCCGGCATGTGCTGGAGATAGGCTCCGGTACCGGGCAGCACAGCGTGTACTTCGCTCCACGCCTGCCTCAGCTGGTCTGGCAGAGCAGCGACCTGGCCGACAGTCATGCAGGCATCCAGGCCTGGCACGCCGCCCATGGAGCACCCAATCTGCGTGCTCCGCTGGAGTTCGACCTGGCGACCGATGCCTGGCCCGCAACCACGGATCCATCAGGCTTTGATGCCGTCTTTACCAGCAACACCTGCCATATCGTGGCCTGGCCGCTGGTGCAGCGCATGTTTGATCTGGTGGGCTCGCACTTGCCCGAAGGCGGCGTGTTTGCCATCTACGGTCCGTTCAACTACGGCGGCCACTTCACCAGCGACAGCAACCGCGCCTTCGACGCCTGGCTGCGCCAGCGTGACGCGCGCAGCGGCCTGCGCGACTTTGAAGCCATCGTGGCGCTGGCCTCAGAGCACGGCATGGAGCTGCAGCTCGACCAGGCCATGCCGGCCAATAACCGTACGCTGGTATTTCGCAAACGCTGAACTCTTTACACCATGGCCGCCATCTTTGCCTACCAATGCAGCAAATGCGATCAGATTCACGAAGGATCGCCAAGCTTTGCTTTCGATGCCCCTGCACCCTACCGACGCCTGAGCGAGCAAGAACGCGAGGCATGGGCCGAGCTGACCGACGAGCTCTGCGTCATCGCCCACCCCGAAGGCACCCAATACTATGTGCGCGCCATTCTGGAAGTGCCGATCCATGGCCTGGACGAGCCCTTTCTCTGGGGCATCTGGGTATCGGCCAGCGAAGCCAGTTTTCAGCGCCATCTGGACTCCTTCGACAAGCCTCCCGAAGACCCGATTTTCTTTGGCTGGCTGTCCAATCTGATTGCCGTCTACCCCACGCAGAAATCACGCCCGGCCGATGTGCATATCCAGGCCGACGGCACACGCCCGCGCGTGGTGCTGCACCGCGGCGATGAGGAAGGCGATGCGCTGGTCATCGATCAGCATGAAGGCATTTCGATCGCGCGTGCCCAGCAACTGGCCGAGCAATCGCTGCATGGCCTTTAAGCCAAACATAGCCCAAGCGCTGGCTCCTTCGAAGCTAGCTGCCATGCGCTGATACGCAAAAAAGCCGCCAGAGGAAGATCTTCTGGCGGCTTGGGTTGAACGCGAGCGCTTATCCGTTGTTCCAGCCGGTCTGGTAGAACTGCTGGATGAAGGACCAGGCCTCGGCTGGATCGTCGGTGTAGCGGAACAGGTTCAGATCCTTGGCGGAAATGGTGCCCTCTTCCACCAGCACATCGAAGTTCAGCACCCGCTTCCAGAACTCCGTGCCGAACAGGATCACGGGCACGGGCTTGCTCTTGTGGGTCTGCACCAGCGTCAGCACCTCAAACAGCTCGTCCATGGTGCCGAAGCCGCCAGGGAAGGCCACCAGCGCCTTGGCGCGCATCATGAAATGCATTTTGCGCAGTGCAAAGTAGTGGAACTTGAAGCTCAGCCCCGGCGTGATGTAGGGGTTGCCATGCTGCTCATGCGGCAGATAGATGTTCAGCCCCACATTGGGAGCACCCGCATCATGCGCGCCGCGGTTGGCCGCCTCCATGATGCCGGGACCACCGCCCGTGCAGATGTAGAAGCGCTCGCTGGGCGCCTGCTTCATGCCTTCGGTCGCCACGATGCGCGCAAAGGCGCGTGCCGCCTCATAGCGCTCGGCATTGCGCATGCCGCGTTCGGCCAGCGCCATGCGCTGGGTATCGCCGCTGGCCTTGGCTTCTGCAAGCTGCTGACGCGCCTGCTCCATATCGACAAAGCGCGCGCTGCCGTAGACAACCACAGTGTGCTCGATGCCGCGCTCGATCTGGGTCAGATCTGGCTTGAGCATTTCCAGCTGCATGCGGATGCCACGGGTTTCGCGGCGGAACATGAACTCCGGATCGGCGAATGCAAGGCGGTTGGACTGAGGTTCCAGCTCTTTGCCGTTATGGGCCTGGTTGTGCAACTCGGCCCAGGCATTGGCCAGATCGGTATCGGACAGGGGTGAAGAAATTTGCATGGACCCTCGGTTCTTAGAATGCTGAGTAGCACGGACTACAGCCATCCCTAAAGATTTCGTAGCGCTGACCACCCATCCGTCAAGTACTTCAAGCTCAAATGCACCTGTAGTGCAGATGATGCTTGCACTATACGCTCACAAAGCTATAGCCCTGGAGAGTATTTCGCCTCTAAACGCTGAAGCAGTTTGCCGCAATAGTGGCAAATGGTCTGCCAGCTTAACGGCTGAACCCGATGCTCCAGCTGAGCATACCCATGTAGGTCATGAACAGAGAGCCGACCAGATGCACACAGGCCCAGCCCAGGGCTGCGCCCAGGCGCTGCTGCTGCAGCAGGCCGATGACCTCGGCCGAGTAGCTGGAAAACGTGGTCAGGGCACCGAGAAAGCCGGTGATGATGGCCAGTTTCCAGACCGGATCCAGCTGGGGCATGGCCTGAAACAGCGCGATGAAGACGCCGATCAGATAACCGCCGATCAGATTGGCGACAAGAGTGCCCCAGGGCATGCTGGCTCCGGCACTCAGCCACAGTCCCAGCCCCCAGCGCGACAGGGCGCCCAGGCAGGCACCGATGCAGATGGCGAAAATATTGAGCATGGCTGCCAATCTAGCGCAAGACGGTGGCCCTGAAAGCCTTGGGCGGCAGGATTTCAGGCTTTATGCGCCGCAGGCTTTTCGTCGGCCTCGGCGGCCTCTTCTTCGTCCAGGGGTTCGTTGCGCACCAGATTGCTGAGCGTGGGCGGTACGCTCTCTCCTGCCCGGCGCGAGCGAAACAGCGCTGCGCGCATGAGGAAGATGGTGGTGATGGGCACGGTCACGGCAATGAAGATGGCAATCAGCACCGAATGCATGACGAAGCCCTGGCCGCTGACGGAAAAGTAGATCCAGGTGGCATGCATGATGAGCCAGCAGCCCATGGTAGCGATGATGGAGGGCGCATGCACGCGCTCGAAATAGCTTTTGAGCCGCAGCAGTCCTACGGAGCCCATGAGAGCAATCAGCGAGCCACCGAAGACCAGGGCCGCCACCAGGATCTGGGCCCACAGCGGTAGATCCACGCCAATGACCTCGGTACTCATTCGATCACCTCGCCGCGCAACAGGAACTTGGCCATGGCCGTGGAGCCGACGCAGCCGAACAGAGCCACCAGCAAGGCTGCCTCGAAATAGTTGGTGCTGTCGTACAGAATGCCCATGACCAGCATGGCCAGCATGCCGTTGAGATACATGCAGTCCAGCGCCAGCACGCGATCTTGCGCATGCGGCCCCTTGAGCAGGCGCAGCACCGAGCAGCCCATGGCCGCCAGCAGCATGACCAGAGATGCCATCAGCACCCAATAAAACCAGGGGTTCATTCAAAAATCTCCATCAGCAGGCTCTCGTAGCGGGACTTCACAAAGTCGGCCATCTGCTTGGCATCCTCCACCTCCAGCGCATGCAGCAGCAGCATGGAGCGGTCGCGCGAGATTTCGGCCCAGGAAGTGCCGGGCGTCAGGCAGACGATCATGGCCAGTACTGCCAGCCCATTGGGATCACGCAGCTCGAGCGGAATATGGACAAAGGCCGCCGGGTGCTTGCGCATGCGCGGCAGCAGCAAAAAACGCACCACATTGAAGTTGGAAACCGAGGTGTCGCAGACCACACGAAAGGCCAGCTTGAGAATGCTCAGCGGACGGCTGACCCGCACCGGCAAGGGGCGCAGGCCGCGCAGCAGCACGGGAATCAGAAGGCCCAGGATCAGGCCCAGCAAGATCTGGCCAGCACTGACCGAGCGGTTGAGCAGCAGCCACAGCACCAGCAGAGCTACCGACAGCAGCGGTGCCGGGAAGATGGATTTCATGATGTTCTTCATGGGCGGCCCTCCTCTTTCTGAGCCGAGGCTGCGGTCTGGGTAGCGGCATCCTGTGCAGCTTCGCTTTCATCGCCGATACCGGGGACGGGCTCTGCCTGCATTTCCAGTGCTGCAGCGCGTGCCGCAGCCTCGGGCCCTGCAGCCTCCTGAGCCTTCTTCTCCTTGGGAGCAGGTACCGGAGCAAGACCCAAGACGGTACGCACATAGACATCGGGCGAGTGCAGGGCATTGGCCGCTCGCTGGGTATAGCGCATCACATCATCGGCCTTGACCGTCAACACCACACAGCACAGCAGCAGTGCAACGATGGGCAGGCCTTCCGCCACCTTGAGTGACGGCGCGCTCTGCTCCGGATTGGCCCAGAAATGCCGGATGCCGGCGCGCGTGAGTGCCACCAACGCCATCAGACCGGTGATGATGAGCAGGGCCACCATGCTCCAGCCCAGCGGACCGGCCTTCACACCACTGGATGTCCCCATGCCCAGCGGATTGAGCAGGCTGGTCAGCATGGCGAATTTGCCGAGAAAGCCGGACAGAGGCGGCAGGCCCGAGATCAGCAAGGTGCAGGCCATGAAGCTCAGACCCAGAAAAGCCGCTGCCGCCGGGAAGGCCCGGCCGATCATGAGCTCTTCCTCGTCGTCGAGGTTGAAGCCCTCGGTAGGCAACAGCTCTGCATTGAGGAATGGTGCTTCATCGTCCTCATAGGGCTCGCCCGCGTCATCATCCACGCGCCAGCGGTCCACCACATCGGCAATCAGGAACAGAGCCGCCACGGCCAGCGTGGAGCCTGGCAGGTAATACAGCAGGCCGGCGGTCAGCAGGTTCTGGCCAAAGCCCGTCGCTGCCAGCAGGGTGCCGGACGAAAGAATGGCAGCAAAGCCAGCCAGATGGGTCAACCGTTGCGAGCCCAGCATGCCTATCGCACCAAAGGCCATGGTCAGCATGCCGCCCACGATCAGCCAGGTACTGCCAAACAGGGCCGATGCCCCGGCTTCCGAGCTGAACAGCAAGGTCCACAGGCGCAAGATGACATAGACCCCCACCTTGGTCATGAGCGCAAACAAGGCTCCCACGGGCGCAGTCGCCGCGCTGTAGCCAGGCACCAGCCAGAAGTTCAGCGGCCACAGCGCCGCCTTGATCAAAAATGCCGTTCCCAGCACACCCGCTGCCGCATGCAGCAGGCCGCGGTCGGCGTCCTGCACCAGCGGAATGGCCCGGGCCAGATCGGCCATATTAAGCGTTCCGGTGATGCCATAGAGCATGGACACGCCGATCAGGAACAGCGAAGACGCTGCCAGATTGATGGCGATATAGTGAAGACCGGCCTGAATGCGCGTGCTGCCGGAGCCATGCAGCAGCAGACCGTAAGAGGCTGCCAGCATGATCTCGAAGAACACGAACAGATTGAACAGGTCCGCCGTGATGAAAGCACCGCTGAGCCCCATCAGCTGCAGCTGGAACAAGGGGTGGAAGTGCACACCGGCCTTGTGCCAGCGCGCCGCAGAAAATACCAGTGCGGCCAGTGCCACCACATAGGTGACCAGCAGCATCAGGGCGGTGAGCCGGTCCAGCGCCAGCGCGATGCCAAAGGGCGCAGGCCAGTTGCCGGGCATATAGACCGACATGGTGACAGCCGAGCCCGCCTGGTTGGTCCAGCTCAGCAGCATGACCACAATCACCAGACTGATCGTGGTGGACAGGATGTTCATGCCCAGCTTCAGGCGCTGGCGCTCCTCGCGCAAGAACAGCATCAGCGCTGCCGTCAGCATGGGCAGCATGATGGGGGCCAGCATCAGGTGCGGCATCAGACGCTCAATCCACTCGCTCATAGCATTTCCTGTTCGGTTCGCGAGTGCGCGCCATCCACATGGTCGTTTCCGGAAGCGCCGCGCGATGCCAGCAGCACGACTAGGAACAGCGCCGTCATGGCAAAGCCGATGACGATGGCGGTCAGCACCAGCGCCTGCGGCATGGGGTCGGCGTAATGCGACAAATCAGTGGGCACGCCGTTTTGCAGAACCGGCACCTTGTTGATCGACAGGCCCTGACGCCCCATCGAGAAGATGAACAGGTTGACGGCATAGGACAGCAGCGCCAGCCCCATGATGACCTGGTAGCTACGCGGGCGCAGCAGCAGCCAGACGCCCGAGCCGGTGAGCACACCGATGGCAATGGCCAGAACGATTTCCATTACATACCTCCCCTTGCCAGTGCCGCGGCCGTGGCGGCCTGCACCTCGGCCTCGGCCTTCTTGGCCTCTTGTTCCTGCTCTTCCAGCAAGCGCGCGTGGAAGCGGTGTCCGCGTACCGATTGGTGGGCAATCGCCGTCAAGATCAGCATGGTGGAGCCCACCACCAGCGCGAACACGCCGATATCGAAGAAGGTGGCGCTGGCGAAATGCACATGTCCCACCAGGGGCAGCGAAAAGTCAAAGCTGTGACTGGTCAGGAAGGGGTAGCCCACGGCCACCGAGCCCAGGCCCGTGCCCAGCGCAAACAGCAGGCCCGCAGCAATCCAGCGGCGCGGATACAGCGGCAGATGCGCCTCCACCCAATGTGTGCCCGAGATGATGTACTGCATCAGCAAGGCAACCGAGAACACCAGCCCGGCCACGAAACCGCCACCCGGCTGGTTGTGGCCGCGCACAAAGATATAGGCAGCCACCAGCGTCGCGAACGGCAGCAGCAGCCGCACCAGCACGGCGGGCACCATGAGGTAGCCCACGGCCGTATCGCTGGCATTGCGCGGGTTGAGCAGGTCGGTCTGCAAATCGCCGGGCACATAGCGCTGCTGCTCCGGGATGTCCATGGCCTCGCGCGCCGGGCGGAAGCGGCGCAGCAGCGCATAGATGACGACGGCCACGATGCCCAGCACCACAATCTCGCCGAAAGTGTCGAAGCCACGGAAGTCGACCAGCGTCACATTCACCACATTGGTGCCGCCGCCGCCCCCCAGCGCGTTCTCGAGGAAGAAGGTGGAGGTGCTTTCGTAGAAGGGCCGGCTCATCATGGCAAAGGCCAGCCAGGCCATGCCGCCACCGGCAATCAGCGACAGCACCAGATCGCGCAGGCGGCGTGCCTTGGCCCGCGCATCGGCACTATCGGCGGTACGCATGTTCTTGTCCCGCTTGGGCAGCCAGCGCAGCCCCAGCAGGATCAGCACCGTGGTGGCGACTTCCACCACCAGCTGGGTCAGCGCCAGATCGGGCGCCGAGAACCAGAGGAAGGTCAGCACCGTGCACAGCCCCGTCCCGCCGAGCATGATCAATGCGGTCATCCGGTGGTATTTGGCTTTCCAGGCCGTGCCTAGCGCACACAGGCAGCCAATCGCCCAGAGCAGCACAAAAGCCGAAGACACCGGCAAAGTGCCGCGGTCACCCAGTTTCATGCCCCATAGCCAGAGCGGCAGGGCCGCTGCGACCAGAGCAACGCAGACCAGCCACAGCATCTGCCACTGCAGGCGGCGCGTGGACAGATTGCGGCGTCCCGCCCGGCCCAGCCAGGTGATGCGAGCCAGCAGATTTTCAAAAATCCTGCGACCGCTGACACGGCCCAGCACGGGCGTCGTATCAAAGTGTCCGACCGTGCGCTGCCAGCGCAGCATGGTGTAGAGCACTATACCGCCGGCCAGTGCCACCAGGCTCATGATGAGCGGCATATTCCAGCCATGCCAGATGGCCAGGCTGTACTGGGGCAAGTCACCGCCTACGACCGGAGTTGCAGCAACAGCCAGAAAACCGCCCACCGCCCAGGCCGGGAAGATGCCGACGATCAGGCAGGCCAGCACGAGTAGCTCCACCGGCACACGCATCCAGTGCGGCGGCTCGTGCGGCTCGTGAGGGAGATCATTTGCCTGGGGCCCAAAAAAGACATCGAACGTAAAGCGCAGCGAATAGGCCACGCTGAACATGCCCGCCACGGTCGCAACCACGGGAAGCACGGTCTTGACCCAGGGCGCTGCATCCAGATAGACGGTCTCGGCAAAGAACATTTCCTTGGAGATGAAGCCGTTGAGCAGCGGCACACCGGCCATGGCGGCACTGGCCACACAGGCCAGCGTGGCAGTGATCGGCATCATGAAACGCAGACCCGACAGACGCCTGATGTCACGCGTGCCGCTTTCATGGTCCACGATGCCTGCAGCCATGAACAGCGAAGCCTTGAAGGTCGCATGGTTCATGATATGAAACACCGCCGCCACAGCGGCCAGCTTGCTGTTCAGGCCCAGCAGCAAGGTAATCAGACCCAGGTGTGAAATCGTCGAATACGCGAGCAAACCCTTGAGGTCATGCTGGAACATCGCGCAATAGCCGCCAATCAGCAGCGTCATGGCGCCGGCCCCACCGACCAACCAGAACCATGCATCGGTGTCCGCCAGCACCGGCCACAGCCGTGCCAGCAGAAACACGCCGGCCTTGACCATGGTGGCCGAGTGCAGATAGGCGGACACGGGCGTGGGAGCCGCCATGGCGTTTGGCAACCAGAACTGAAATGGGAATTGAGCACTTTTGGTGAGCGCTCCAAGCAAAATCAGCACCAATGCCAACAGATAAAGGTGGCTATCGCGAATCTGCTGCCCAGCCGCCAGAACATTATCGAGGTCATAGCTGCCCACGATATGACCCAGCACCAGCATGCCCACCAGCATGGCCAGCCCGCCCGTGCCCGTGACCGTCAAAGCCATGCGTGCGCCCCGGCGCGCATCCTTGCGGTGATACCAGTAGCCGATCAGCAGAAACGAGAAAAGACTGGTCAGTTCCCAGAAAAATACCAGCTGAATGATGTTTCCCGAGAGCACCACCCCTGCCATGGCCCCCATAAAGGCCAGAAAAAACGAGAAAAAGCGCGGTACAGGATCAGTGGGCGACATGTAGTAACGCGCGTAAAGCACCACCAGCGCACCAATGCCGAAGACCAGCATGGAGAACAACCAGGCGAACCCATCCATGCGGATCACCAGATTCAGCCCCAGCGCCGGCAGCCAGGAAATCTCCTGCCTGAGCACCGCTCCGTCGGCCATTTCCGGGAACAGCATCCCTACCTGAATTGCGCATATCAGCGCAATGACACCCGCGAGTGTTGATTCAGTATTGCGCGCATTCGCCGGCAATAAAGCAGCCAGAAGGCTGCCTGCAAAAGGTAGGAGGATGAGGTATATCAAGGGCATGGGCGGATCATTCTAGAGGTTGACGTTATTTTTTCCGCTATAAAAACCTGAGCATTTCACAGACTTTAGACCACCGTTCACCTTCAGTTGATGACAGAAAATTCATCAAAACAGCGGGTTGCATGCAGATGAAGAAGTGCTTCCACAGCCGCCCTTGCGTGCTGCACCGATGTCATGCCTCTGCTGCAAACCATTTTTGCCAAACTCAATCAATCTGCCAACCCATGCATGTACGCAGCTATCGTCCCGGCGATGAAATCGCGCTATGGCAGGTGTTTCACGATGCTGTTCATCAACTGGCAGTGACTCACTACAACCAGGCGCAGCTTGACGCCTGGGCGCCACAACGTCCCGACTGGATGGAGTGGCGCCAGCGCATCCAGGCACTCAAGCCTTTTGTCGCCGTCTGCGCCGATGATTTACCCATGGGTTATGCAGATCTGCAGGCCAATGGCTATATCGATCACTTTTTTGTAGCTCCGCAATACGCGCGCCAAGGCGTGGGCCGATTGCTGCTTGCACATATCGAACTAGCAGCACGGCAAACCGGCCTGCCTGAACTGACCGCCGATGCCAGTCTCAATGCCCAGGCTTTCTTCGCACATTTCGGCTTTGAGCTACAGCGCCGGCAAATCCCCGTCGTACGTGGCATTGCCCTGAGCAACGCACGTATGCGAAAAACTCTTTGAGCCTGGCTCAGCTCAAACTACTGGCAGCACCCCAACAGATGCAACAAGCATGAACTGGCTCTGGAAACCTGAAACGTCCAATCCACAGAAATGGCTGATCGTCGCTTTCATGGCAGTGATGATGGGCGCACTCGCCCCCATTTTCTGGCGCAGCTTCATACCCGATGCGCATTGGCAGCTGATCGCGCTGTATCTGGCGCTGGCACTTACGGCAGCCGCCGGCATCTGGCTGCGGCGACTCCATGGGCTGGGACTTTGGCAACCCGCAGGCCCCTGGCTCAGCTACGGCCCCATCAAGCGCTGGCTGATGGCCTTGCTATGCACCGCTTTCATGGCTTTCATGCTCTGGCTCAACCTGGCAGCCACCCTGCCCATGGCCTATACGGCGGTCCTGGGAAGCAATACCAGCATGCAGACCATTGCCGAAAAAAAACGGGGCTCGGGCCGCCACGCCTGCCGCCATCAGCTCAAGCTGCCCGAAATTGACTACCTGTTTTTCGAATTCTGCATTGATGAAGATGGCTACGACAGCCTGCCATCCGCCCCATTGCCCGCCTCGCTGTCCATGCGCGAAAGCTACTTCGGCAGGCTTGTGGACAGCATTCGTCTGGCGGCCTCACAACAAAAAGATGAGCATTGATCGCTATGCCACAATAAAAAAATATCTGATTGGCCGCTGAAACCACCAGTAAACAAGCGCTCTCAGCTCCTTTTTTTATCTTTTCAAGCCGCCATGCAAATTCTTCTGCCGCCATTGATGCTGATTTCCGGAATGGGCTTTGCGCTCAGTGCAATCACACATTTGACCGCACTTGCAGGGCAGATCGATACACTTGAAGCACACTTGCATCAAGATATCCTGGGGATGTTCAAAAGCGCCATGAGCATCGGGATTTTTGTCGTCTGGATTCCTGCCGTGATGATCGCCCAGCGCATCAACAACGGCAATCGCCTGCAGTTTTCCTGGAAGAAGGTGCTCGCAGGCTGCCCCGCCTGGATGCGCAACAGCGCTTACGCGATCTTCATCTACGCTTTTGTCAACTTTTTTCTCGGCATTTCGGGCGGCATGGCCGAGCAGCAGCAGGGCTTGCGCGTGTTTTCAGGCCACTGGATGATCTTCTACGGCATGGCGTTTTGCATCTTCTTCTCGAGCTGGAACCTGCCTTCCATGCTCAAGACCCGCCACTGCCCGGCCGGACATGAAGTCGGTCATGGTGATAATTTCTGTCCGGTCTGCGGCTTGCCTGCAACCCAGAGCAGCCCGAATCCCTGATAAACCATAGCCCTGGACGCGCCGTCGGTACGCAAAGCGGCGCATACTGACGGCCGCACCATCGCCTCCACCCGCCTCTTGCACCATGCCCACTCATCACTCCCCCATCGGTATTTTTGATAGTGGTGTGGGCGGCCTCAGCGTGCTGCAGGCACTGCGCCATGAGCTGCCGCACGAGCAGTTTGTCTATCTGGCCGACAGCGGCAATGCACCCTATGGCGATGCACGCGGCGATGCGTTTGTGCAGGAGCGCAGCTTGGCCATTGCGAAATACCTGCTGGAGCAGCACGACATCAAGATTCTCGTGATTGCCTGCAATACGGCCACCGCTGCGGCCGTGGAACTGTTGCGCGAGCGCCTCCCGCAACTGCCCGTCATTGGCGTGGAACCGGCCATCAAACCTGCCTCTTTTTCCAGCCAGACCCATCATGTGGGAGTGATGGCCACTCGTGGCACCATCTCCAGCCAGCGTGTGGCGCGCCTGGTGTCGGAGCATGGCCAACGCGCCGAGTTTCACCTTCAAGCCTGCGACGGCCTGGCCAGGGCGATCGAGCAAAGCACGGAGCAGGCATTGCCCGAGGATGCAAGCGCCACGGAGATCAGTGCGCTGTGCGCAAAGTACACAAGCGCTTTAGGGAGTTTCGGCCTTAAGACAGGACAGATGGATACGCTGGTGCTGGGCTGTACCCACTATGTGTTCGTCAAGGACGATTTGCGCGCCCTGCTGGGGCCCGATATTCAGTTCCTGGACACGGGTGCCCCCGTGGCACGCCAGACCCGGCGCATGCTGGAGCAGCGCAACCTGCTGGGGGCCGAAACCGATGGATCGTTGCAGCTGGCCCAGGCCGACCAGATTCAGCTCATGACAACCGGCCGCCTGACGGCCATGCAAGCCGCAGCCCAGCGTTGGCTGGATCTGCCCATCGACTGCAGCCAGGCCGTCAACGTGTGCTCGCCCAGCGCAGTGCCCACTCTCGCCTGATCTGCGCCATCAGCTCCAGAGCAGCTCGCCACCCTGATCCAGGTAACTGAGATAAAAACGCACATCGAACTCCAACTGATGGTAATCAGGCTCCATATGCGTGCATAACTGATAAAAAGCCTTGTCGTGATCCATGATGCGGATATGTGCCAGCTCATGCACGCAAATCATGCGCAAAAAGGCATCTGGCGCCTGCTTGAACATGGCCGCCACATGAATCTCGTGCCTGGCATTGAGACGGCCTCCATGCGCAATCGCGCGCCGAGTATGCAGACCCAGGGCATTGCGCACCACATGAATCTTGCTGTCATAGGCCACCTTGTGCAACTGCCCTGCATTGCGCAGATATTGCGCCTTGAGCGCATCGACATAGTCATAGAGCGCCCTGTCCGTGCGAACCGCATGGGCCTGCGGATATTTGCGCAGCAGCCAGTCACCGGCCTTGCCGGCCAGCAGCCAGTCGCGCACTTGGTTCTGCAGCGATGGCGCGTAGCCCGAGAGATAGGGCAATGCCAGCGGCAAGGATGCATTCACCCCCTCTTCGCCCATGCTGGCGCGCGCAGCCCTGTCCTTGCGCAGCTGCTGGGTCACGGCTCCTGAATACTTGGGTGTAGGAATGGGCTTCATGACAAAAGACAAGCCCTCCGCCACAGTCTCGGGACTGCAGCACAGAGGGCTTTGACAGCGAATGATCGAAGGAATCAATGCAGATGGCGCGGGCGGCGATTGCCGCCATGACCAGAGGCCGAGCCCCCCGATCCACCACGCGGCGGCTTGCCCAGCTCCAGCGAGCTGACCAGGGCTTCGAAACGCTGAGAGAACAGCTTGTCGATTTCCTGCACCACGCCGCCGAGTTCGGCGCCATCGAAGTGGCGCTCCATCATGTTGATGACGTCCTGCACCAGCAGATCGCGCTGCACCTGCATGATGGCCGCAGGATTGGGGCCGACAAACAGCATCAGGAAGTCATCGCGGCTTTGCGCCTCTGCAGGAGCCTCTTCCTCGTCGAACTCGGTGTCATAGAAGGTCACCTCGATGGGCGAGCCCTGCTCGGCCAGCTCGTTCAGGCCCATGCACATATCGTCCAGGGCCTGGCGGAAGTCATCGTCGCCGCGCACGGTCCAGCACATCTGCAGCAGATGCTCCTTGGCCTCGAACTGGATGCCGGGCTCTTCTTCGTAAAGACTTCCCTCGCCGTCGGTCAATGAGCGCGCACCAGCATAGGCCCACAAGGGACGCAATGCATCTTGCAGCTGCTCATACGTAACATCAGCACGGAGCAGAACCTGTCCGTGGACATGAATTTCAAAAGCAGCGTTGTAACTAGACATCTTTTTTCTCTGGGAGTGCAGGCCTCATCAGCATGACAGAACTGCAAGCCATATTGCATCGAAGCCAGGACTTTTCCAAGCGCCTTGGCCAAGCCTTGACGCCCACAGCCCTATGGCATCGCAGTGACTGAATTTTCCCACCTTCAGCAAGACTGCGGGCAGCAACGGCTACTCAAGTCACAAATAAAAAAGCCCGCTATACAAGATATAGCAGGCTTTTCAATTCTGGTGCCCCGAACCGGAATCGAACCGGTACGCTTCGTTAAAAGCGGCAGATTTTAAGTCTGCAGTGTCTACCAATTTCACCATCGGGGCCCACTTCATAACCGGCGCAGGGCGCCAGCGAGAAGTATTGCATCAGCCATGCGACCAAAGCAATAAAAAAGGGAAGCTTTTGCTTCCCTTTTCAAAATCTGGAGCGGGAAAACGGGTTCGAACCGTCGACCTATACCTTGGCAAGGTATCGCTCTACCAACTGAGCTATTCCCGCACTTCTGTAAAGCTGTTCGCCTTACAGAGCAGACTTGAATTATAGCCACGATTTTGAGCCGGTTCTCGAAAACTGCGTGGCTTTTTCAGATGGCCCTGTTCAGGCAGGCTGAGGTACAGACGCAAGCCTGTCCTTGACGATCTGCAGCAGATCGCGTTTTTGCACCTTGTTGGATGCGTTGACGGGCAGGCCATCGAGCTGCAAGACAAAGCGCGGAACCTTGTAGTTGGCCATATTGGCGCGGCACCAGGCGATGAAGGCCTCCTGGTCCAGTGTCACGCCGTTGCGTGTCACCACGCAGGCACAGCCTACCTCGCCCATGCGCTCGTCGGCCACCCCGACCACGGCAACCTGCGCCACCTCGGGGTGGTTGGAGAGCATGCGCTCGATTTCTGCAGGGTAGCAGTTGAAGCCGCCCACGATGAACATATCCTTGAGGCGGTCGGTAATACGCAGATAGCCGCGCTCGTCAAGCACGCCCACATCGCCTGTATGCAACCAGCCATCTGCATCAATGGTTTCTTCCGTGGCCTTCTCATCCTCGAAGTAGCCCTGCATGATGTGATAGCCGCGCAGCAGCACCTCCCCCGCTTCGCCTGGGCCAACAGGCCGTCCTTGCTCGTCCACACAGCGCACCTCGGTCCCTGGCAGGGCCTTGCCACAGGTATTGGCCACGGTTTCCACATTGTCGGAGGGCTCGCAGAGCGTGGCACAACCACCGCACTCTGTCAGGCCGTAGGCCGTGGTGACATTCATGATGCCCAGCTCCTCGCGCATGCGCTTGATGAGAATGGGAGGTACTGTGGAAGCACCGGTCACGGAGGACTTCAGCGAACTCAGATCGAAATTCTTGAGGCCCGGATGCGCCAGCATGGACAGAAACAGAGTGGGCGGCCCTGGCAGGAAGCTGATACGGTCGCTCTCGATGCGATGCAAGATGGCTTGCGCATCAAATATCTGCTCGGGATAGACGGTAGAGCCCTGCAGCAAGGCTGCCACCCAGCCGGCCTTGTAGCCAAAGGTGTGAAAGAACGGATTGACGATCAGGTATCGGCTGCCTTCGGTCAAACCCACCACATCCGACCATGCCTTGAAAGCCAGGATCGTCGGACGGTGCGCGCACATCACTCCCTTGGGACGACCTGTGGTGCCGGAGGTGAACATCAGATCGGCCGTATCGTCAGGTTTGATCCGGGCTTCACGCTGCTGCTGGGCTTCGGCCGTCGTGCCATCGGCCCTGGCCATGAACTGCGCCCAGTTCATATCTGCGCTGGGCAGCACCTTGTCACCGAGCACCACCACCTGCTCCAGCGTGGCAGGACGCAGGCCGTTCAGCAGATCCGGATAGTAGTTGTTCAGGAAGTCGCCCACGCACACCAGCACCCTGGCACGGCTGCGCTCGAGAATGTCGGCAGCCTCGGCGCCCTTCATGCGGGTATTCAAGGGCACCAGCACGCCGCCCGCAGCATGGACGCCGCAGGCGGCAACGATCCACTCGCTGAGATTCGGTGCCCACAGAGCCACACGGTCGCCAGCCTGCACACCCAGACTCATCAAGGCACGTGCGGCCAGGCGGCTCAGCTGCTGCAGCTGGGCATAGCTGATGGACTTGCCGTTTTCGACAATCGCCGCGCGACCGGCAAAGCGGCTGACCACGTCAGCCAGCATGCCAGGCAAGGTCAGCGAAGACTCGGGCATCGCGTTCTGGTTGGGTTTCGACATAAGTTACTCCGGAAATTTGACGCGCAGCTTTTCGCTGGTGGGCACGGATTGACAGGCCAGCGTCCACTTCTTGGACAGATCCTTGGCATCCAGCACTTCGTTGTGTCGCAGATGTACGCTGCCATCCTGCACCTGGCACATGCAGGATGCGCACATGCCGGCCTGGCAGGAGAAAGGCACATTGATGCCGGCGCGCAGTCCGGCCTCCAGAATGGTCTCCGTGCCACTGCAGTTGAATTCGTATTCCTCGCCGTCCAGGCGCAGTTGCACCAGGGCCTGGTCGACAGCGGCCTCCACGGGAGCAGTTGCCTCCTGCATCAGCTGCAGAGTCTCCTCGTCAGGCAGAGAGACAAAGCGCTCCACATGTACCTGCTCGGCAGGCATGCCGGCCTCGATCATCGCGGTCTGTGCGGCATCCATGAAGGGACCCGGCCCGCAGATAAAGGCCTGGCCTGCCTCGGCCACCCAGGGTGTGGCCCAGGCTGCGAGTTGCTTCTGCGAAGGTGCGCCTTGCACAGAGTCCAACCAGTGAATGACCTGCAGGCGATCTGGATACTCGGCCGCCAGCTGCTGCAGGTCCTTCTTGAAGATGACCGAACGCTCATCGCGGTTGGCATAGAACAGCACCACATTGCCCTGATGCTGCTTGAGTACGGTGCGCAAGATGGAGAACACCGGTGTGATTCCGCTGCCACCGGCCAGCAGCAAAAAGTTCTGAGACAGATTCCGGGGCGAGAACAGGCCCGAGGGCGGCATCAGCTCGATGGAGTCACCCACCTGAACCCTGTCGCAAACCCAGTTGGAACCTCGTCCCTTGTCGACGCGCTTGACAGTCACCCGCAAGGCATCGTCGAGCATCGGGGCACTGGACATGGAGTAGCAGCGAGGCACATAACGGCCCTCGATAGGCAGTCGCAGAGTCAGAAACTGGCCGGGACGATAGCTGAATTGCTCAGCCAGAGCCTCTGGCACCTCGAACACAATTGACTTGGTATCGTGCGTCTCGTCAATCACCGCGCGCACGCGCAGCGGGTGATACCGCGATGCGGTTGTTGTGGCTTCACTGCTCATTTCTTCTTACCCCTTACTCACTCACTCTTTTTGTGCAACCTTGCACTGGCGCCCCGGCACAAGATCGTCCCCAATCCACGGGGTCAGGAACTGACGCTCTCCACAGCACTTGCCTGCGGACACACAGCCTGGGTAGCAGGGGACTCGCCCCCGTCCAGTGCAGCCGCCTTGCCCGCTCGGCGGCCCGAGAACACGCAGTCGGCCAGGGACAAGCCGCTCACATAACGCGAGGACGCCACACCAATGGCGGTGCGCCCCGCGGCATACAACCCGGGAATGTCATAGCCGGCACCATCAATCACCGCACCGTTGTCCTCGTTGACCTTGAGGCCCCCCAGGCTCAGGACGGCCAGCGGGAACATCTTCTGGCTGATGGAGATATCAATGGCGAACAACGCACCACCCTTGAACTCGTGACGCATGTCTTTGGATTTACCCAGCGGGTCTTCCACCTCACCGCGTGCAGCGGCATTGGCGCTGTCAAACTGGCGCTGCAAAACGGCAGCGTCCATATGGAGCTTGCCTGCCAGATCGGCGATCGACTTGCCCTTGACGGCGACCTTGTACATCAGGGCCAATGCAGGCATGGACTGGAAGGCCCAGAGCCCGCCGAACAGGCATTGCCAAGTGGCTTGACGACGCAGGTTGCTGTCGATGATGAGCCAGGCCTTGCCGCCCTGCTTTTCCATCAGCTCGTAGCCTAGCTTGGCACCGTAGACCTGTTCATTGCAGAAGCGCTCGCCTTTGGTGTTGACCACCAGACCCTTGGGCCAGACCGAGGGCGGCGTGATGAAGCGCCAGGCCGATATATTGTTCAGATCCTGAGCGATCCCTCCCACGGATTGCCCCAGTCGCAGTCCAGAGCCATCGCAGCCCGCAGCACCGGTCAGCCAGCCGGGCTTGTAAGCCGGTGCATGCCGTTCCAGCAACTCCGAATTGAAGATATAGCCACCAGTGGATAGCACCACACCTTTGCGAGCACGGATGTAGCGCTTCTCGCCGATCTCGCTTTCGATCTGCGCAGCTTCACGACGACCCGCCTGGGCACGTGGTGCCTGATACAAACGCCACTTGGCCACCAGCTCATCGAGCTTCTTGTGGCGTTCGGTACGTGGATCTCCTTCCGGCAACACCATCACCTCCACGCCCAATACACGGCCACTGTCCTTCTCGCGCACCAGGCGCTGGACGCGGGCCTGCGTCAATGTGCGGGCTCCGTGCGCCAATGTGGACTTTTGCAGCGCGGCAAAGAACGTCGCTCCCGACTGCCCCTTGGCCACCACGCGATGACCGCGCGGTGCAGGCTTCTTGACCAGTTGCGGGTTGCCGTAGGCCGGCACCACCTCGTTGCCCGAGTAGTACAGGTACATGCCGTCGGCCGGATAGGAGGTCTTGTACGTCGGCATGGTGGATGCAAATGTGGCGCCCTGCTTTTCCAGCCAGTTCAGGTTGGCCACGCTGTCGCGGCTAAAGCGAGCCAGAGTCTCGTCACTGACCACACCATTGACCTCATGCTTGAGGTAGGCAGTCATGGCTTCGGGCGAATCCTCGAAACCTGCTTCCTTCTGGTACCGGGTACCACCACCGGCATAGACCACACCGCCCGACAGCACACTGGCGCCACCGCCGCTGAAGCGGTCTATCACCAGAACTTCGGCCCCCTGCTCGCGCGCCTCAATCGCTGCACTGGCACCCGCGCCTCCCCAGCCGACCACAACCACATCGCTTGCATCGGACCATTGGACCTCATCGGCCGCCCCCACATCCAAGACGGCTCCCACAGGATTGATGGTGCTGACATGCTTTTTGAAATTGGACATTTCCGCGCCTCCTGATCAAACCGTCTTGCCCAGCAGATGCGGGTTCTCGATGGGCAAGGGTTTGCCTAGCATGTCGGCCACGGCGCGAAAGGCAAATGTCATGGCCGGCCCCAGGGTGGAGCCAGCGCCGGCGTAGGCCGGCCCCATGACGGAGGCGGAGTTGTTGCCCACGCAGTACAGCCCCTCGATGATCCTGCCTTGCGTGTCGAGCACACGCCCCTCTCTATCCGTGAGCAGCCCCCCCTTGGTGCCGATCTCGCCGGGCCACAGGCGCATGGCGTAGAACGGACCTTTCTCGATGGGGCCGAGGTTGGGATTTTTGAGACGCGGATCGCCGTAGTAGCGGTCAAACACATTGCCGCCCCGGTCAAAGTCCAGGTCCTTGCCAGCTCTGGCGTATTCGGTCATGCGGCGCGCACTGTCCTGCAGCCCGGTAGCGTCCACGCCGATCTGGCGTGCCAGATCCTCCAGCGTCTCCCCCTTCCAATAGACATTGTTCAGCCAGCTCTTGCGCACCTTGCTGTCCGGCACGGCCGAGCCAGGCATCAGCGGCCCCATGGGGTTTTGCGCGCGGAAGCTGGCGTCGAACACAATCCATGCAGGCACGCCACCATTGCCCTTGGCATGTTCGGCCAGCATGGCCTGCTGGAATTCCGGATAAGGGCCGGACTCGTTGAGGAAGCGCTGCCCCCTGCTGTTGACCACCATGCACCCCGGCAGCGAGCGCTCCACGAAGATGCCGCGAAAGGCCGGCTCCTTGGGAACATCCATGGTGGGTACGCCCCAGGACCAGTCCATCAGCGCCAGTTGCGCGCCCACGGCCTGACCGGCCCGGTGAGCATCACCTGTATTGCCTCCCACTGGGGTGGCCGTCCACTCTGCCTTGGAGGGCTTGTTCAGATACTGGTCGCGCATCTCCTGATTGCGCTCAAAGCCACCAGCACCCAACAACACGCCACGCCTGGCGTTGATCTGCTGGCGCTGACCATTCCTTTCAACGATGACACCCGTCACACGGCCCGATGCATCCTGCACCAGCTCCTTGAGCGGAGAGTTGTGCCACATCTCGACACCGACCTTGTTGGCGGCAGTCAGCAGACCTGCCACCAGCGCCTGGCCCCCCGTCATGCGACGATCACGCCTGGTCTTGTTGCGCCATGGGTAGTCCAGAAAATACTTGAGCATGATGCCCAGGATGGTGAAGCGCGACTTGAGCTCGCGCGAGAGCATGGAATGCGCCTCGAAGGCACTGATGCTCATGCGGCCGAACAACTGATTGCCGGGAGGGCCGGGGCGCATGGTTTCCAGCGCTGCCAGGCCCAGCCTGGCGGCATTGAAGTCAACCGGATCCATGGTGCGGCCGCCGGGCCTGGAGCCTTCGATATGGGGGTAGTAATCCGCATACTTGGCCATGGCGCGATAAGGAATGCCGATCTGGCGCAGATACTCGGCCATCTTGCTGGCGGTTTCCACATAGGCCAGCACGCGGTCGTCCGTCGCCATGCCGCGCACACAGCGCTTCATATAGCCAAATGCGGTTTCCAGATCGTCCTTGATGCCAGCGGTCTTCTGATCGTAATTGAGCGGAATCCAGATGCCGCCCCCCGACAGGGCCGACGTGCCGCCGAACAGCTCGGTCTTCTCCACCACCAGAGTCTTGAGGCCCTGCTCCTGCGCGCGAATGGCGCCCAACATGGCACCTGCCCCCGACCCCACGACGATCAGGTCATATTCTTGTTCTGCCATACCTTGTCTCCGTCAATCTTTTGTTTTATGGATGGACTGTCGCAAATACACGCTGGCGGCAGCCCACGTTGTGAGAGTGCTGCCCCAGCTTGGCCTGAATTCAATCAGACAAAGGGTTCCTGGTTGGGAATGCCCAGCACATGCGAGCCATAGGCGCGCACATAGGCATCCGTGTTGTTCGCAATGTGGGTACGTCCCTGATGGATGTCGCGGAAGATGCGCTCGATGGGATTGTTCTTGAAAGTACCGCTGGCTGCGCAGGCACGCATCAGCTCATTGGCATGAAAGCCCGTCAGCTTGGGAACGTATGACGCCTGAGCACGCTGCAGCAGACGTTCTTCCAGCGTCAGCTGAATACCAGTCTTGGCCGCATCCACAATGCGTGCGTAATTACGGAACAGAACCATCTTGAGCTGGTCCAGTGCAATCGTGGCTTCGGTCACGGCCGTCTGGGCGTTCACGTCCTCGGCCATCCGGTTGCCATGCTTTCCAACGTGCGCCGTCGCGCGCTCGGTAAAGGATGCGATGGCGCTTTCCAGCGCGCCCAGGCAGGCGGTGGACACCGCACGCTGGAACACATGGGTAAAGGGGATACGGAACAGCCAGCTGGTGTTCTCCGTGCGACCGGGGCAGCCCACATCGCTGTGGTCGTTGGTGTACTGGATGCGATGTGCCGGGACAAACGCGTTTTCCACCACGATGTCATGACTGCCTGTGCCGCGCAGGCCCAGCACATCCCAGTTGTCCTCGATTCGGTAGTCGGACTTTGGCAGCAGAAAGGTCACATGCTCCAGGCCAGGCGTGCCATCACGCTTGGGCAGCAGGCCGCCGAGAAACAGCCAGTCGCAATGCTTGGAGCCGGTAGAAAAGCTCCAGCGGCCGTTGAACCTGAAGCCGCCTTCCACGGGCTCAGCCTTGCCGGTGGGCATATAGGTCGAGGCAATGCGCACGCCCGTATCCTTGCCCCAGACATCTTCCTGCGCCTGGGCGGGAAACAGCGCCAGCTGCCAGGGATGAACACCGACCACGCCATAGATCCAGGCGGTGGACATGCAACCCTTGGCCAGCTCCATCTGCACGCTGTAGAACACACGGGGATCCATTTCATAGCCGCCCCAGCGCTTGGGCTGCAGCACACGGAACAGACCTGCCTCGGCCATCTCCTGAACGGTTTCGTCGCTGATCTTTCCTTCGCGATCCGCCTGCTGGGCGCGGGCCGCCAGCTTGGGCGCCAGGGCCTTGGCACGCTCGATCACGGCCAGCGCATCAGGGGTGAGGTAGTTATCTGTCATTGTGTTCATTCAGGTCTCCAGTTGCCGCTCCACCGGACGGCTTGTGGTGTGGTGGGCAAGGCCTTTTCGCCTATGACAGAAATGCTCTCACCATGCAATTTTCCGTTCATCGTCCGATCAGACTAACGATGAAGCAGGCGTTTCCGGACCTCTCCAAAGCCTGATCCCGCACAGCAAAAACACTGAACCTAGGACAAACACCAAGCCCTGTTTTGCACTGCTAGTCCATGTGAAGGATTCATAAAAGCCCTGCTCGCAGCACTCTTGCACCAAGGAGACATTCACCCCATGCAAAGCACTGCTGCAACCTTCGACCCCAAAGACTTTCGCCGCGCCCTGGGCATGTTTGGCACCGGGGTCACCATCGTCACCACTCGCGCCGAGAATGGCGAGCCTGTAGGAATCACTGCCAACAGCTTCAACTCGGTTTCGCTGGAGCCCCCCATGGTTTTGTGGAGCCTGGCCAAGAACGCCCGCAGCCTGCCTGTGTTCCAGAGAGCCGACACCTGGAATGTGCACATCCTCTCCAACGAGCAAGAAGCCCTGTCGAACCGCTTTGCCCGTGCTGGCGAAGACAAGTTCTCCGGCCTGCCACTGGACTCCGAGGCAGCCCATGCCCCGCTGCTGCAGGACTGCAGCGCGCGCTTCAGATGCAAGACGGCATTTCAGTACGACGGCGGCGACCACATCATCTTTGTGGGCGAGGTGACCGACTACGACGCCAACCCACACCCTCCCCTGCTCTACGTGACCGGCGGTTACGCACTGGCTTCACGCAAGGCCAACGCCGTGGCCAGCGAACCTGCCGCAGACACCAATACCGTCTACTCGGAAAACCTGATCGGATATTTGATGGGCCGCGCGCACTTTCAATTTCTGAGCGGCTTGCGCAAGCCCATGGCGGCTTACGGCATGACCGATGCCGATTTTTACGTGCTCTCGCTGCTCAGCATCCAGCAACCCCAGTCGCCTGCCGAAATTGCGTCTCACATGGCCTACACCGGCACCGACATCGGAGCCGTGGCCCTGCAGTCGCTGATCAGCAAGGGCTGGGTGGAGGAAAGTCGCGAGCGCGCCGAGTCGCTGCAGCTCACCCCCCTGGGCAACGAAGCGATCTTGCATGTGCTGGCCGCAGCCAAAGCCGTGGAAACCGATTTGATAGCGAGCCTTGGCGAGATGGAAGCAGCCACGCTGCGCAATCTGCTCAAAAAGGCGATTGCCGCCACCGACCCCGGCCTGCCCAAGCTCTGGCAAGCCAGGGCTTGACAAGCCTCGTCATCCAAGATTTCTCACCCGAAGGCAGGAGACAGCCTTCGCCTATCCACTCCAAGCATAAAGAACAGAGATGAGCCAATTTTCCATCCCAGAAGGCAAGTATGTGGACATCGGCAATGTGGCCGGTCATCCTCAGCGCGTTCACTACCATGAGCAAGGCTCTGGCGACCCCGTGATCTTTCTGCACGGCGCCGGCACGGGTGCCAGCGGCTATAGCAACTTCAAGGGCAACTACCCCGAGTTTGCTGCGGCCGGCTTTCGCTCCATCGTTCCCGACCTGCTCGGCTACGGCCTCTCGTCCAAGACCGAGGAGCCCAGGCAGTACGACATGGATTTCTTCATCGCCGGCGTCAAAGGTCTGGTGGAGCAACTGGGCCTGAAGAACATCACCCTGCTGGGCAACTCGCTGGGCGGTGCCGTGGCGCTGGGATATGCGCTCAAGTACCCCGAAGACGTCAAGAGCCTGATCCTCATGGCTCCTGGCGGCGTGGAAGAGTTCGAGGCCTATATGGCCATGCCCGGCATTGCCAATATGTTCAATGTCTACAAATCCGGCAAGACCGGCCCCGAGGCCATGCGCGCCGTGATGAGCATGCAGGTGGTGGATCAGTCATTGCTGACCGACGAGATCATCAATGAACGCGCCCCGATTGCGCTGACCCAGACCGAGGCCTCGCGCCAGCGCCTGTACATCCCCAATATGACCGATCAGCTGCCTGAGCTCAGGTGCAATGTGTTGGGCTTCTGGGGCATGCAGGATGCCTTCAACCCCGTGGGCGGCGCCGACAAGCTGGCCAAGGGCATCAAGAATTGCCGCGTGGTGCTGGTCAACCAGTGCGGCCACTGGGTGCAGGTCGAGCATCGAGAGATGTTCAACCGCAGCTGCATCGACTTCATGAAGAACGGCTGATGAATCATGAGTGACAAGCAGTTCATCGAAACGCAAGGCCAGCGCCTTTATGAAGCCCTGCGCTCGGCCAGGACGCTGGCACCGCTGACCGACAACCACCCCGAAATGACGGTGGAAGACGCCTATCACATCTCCCTGCACATGCTGCGCCTGCGCGAAGCGTCGGGCGAACGTGTGATCGGCAAGAAGATCGGCGTGACCTCCAAGCCCGTGCAGGACATGCTGAATGTGCATCAGCCCGACTTCGGCTTTCTGACCGACAGCATGGAATACGAGGACGGTGCAGCCGTCTCGCTCAAGGCAGCCGGTCTGATCCAGCCCCGCGCCGAAGGCGAAATTGCCTTCATGCTCAAGAAGGATCTGCAAGGCCCGGGGGTGACCAAGGAAGACGTGCTGGCCGCCACCGAGTGGGTCGCCCCCTGCTTCGAGATCGTCGATTCGCGCATCAACGACTGGAAGATCAAGATCCAGGACACCGTTGCCGACAACGCCTCCTGCGGCGTCTTTGTCATCGGCAAGCAGCACACCGATCCAGCCTCGCTGGACTTGGCTGCTGCAGCCATGCAGATGACCAAGAACGGCCAGCCTGCTGGTTCGGGCCTGGGCAGTGCTGTGCAAGGCCACCCCGCCGAAGCCGTGGCCTGGCTGGCCAACACCCTGGGCGCGTTCGGCATTCCCTTCAAGGCCGGTGAAGTGATTCTTTCCGGCTCTCTCGCCCCCCTGGTGCCCGCCGCTGCCGGCGACCGTTTCGACATGGTCATCGAAGGCATGGGCACCTGTTCCATTCAATTCACCGAGTAAGAAACCATGACGCAAAAAAAGATCAAGTGCGCACTGATCGGCCCCGGCAATATCGGCACCGATCTGCTCATGAAACTGCAGCGTTCCCCCATTCTGGAGCCTGTATGGATGGTCGGTATCGACCCTGAATCCGATGGTCTCAAGCGTGCCCGCGAGATGGGCATCAAGACCACGGCCGACGGTGTGGACGGCCTGCTTCCCTTTGTCAAGGAAGATGGCATCCAGATCGCCTTTGACGCCACCAGCGCCTATGTCCACGCCGAAAACAGCCGCAAGCTCAACGAGCTGGGCGTGCTGATGATCGACCTGACGCCTGCAGCGATCGGGCCCTACTGCGTGCCCAGCGTGAATCTGGCCGAGAAGGTTGCAGAAAAGGCCATGAACGTGAATATGGTCACCTGCGGCGGCCAGGCCACCATTCCCATGGTCGCGGCGGTTTCGCGCGTGCAGGCCGTGAGCTACGGAGAGATCGTGGCCACGGTATCGAGCCGCTCGGTCGGCCCCGGAACGCGCAAGAACATCGACGAATTCACCCGCACCACATCGGGTGCCGTGGAAAAGATTGGCGGCGCACAAAAGGGCAAGGCCATCATCGTCATCAACCCCGCCGAGCCACCGCTGATCATGCGCGACACCATCCACTGCCTGACGGTGGATACGCCCAAGAAAGAAGAGATCGAAGCCTCGGTGCAGGACATGATCAGGGAAGTGCAGAAATACGTGCCCGGCTACAAGCTGGTCAACGGCCCTGTCATCGACGGCAACCGCGTCTCCATCTACATGGAAGTCGAAGGCCTGGGCGACTACCTACCCAAGTACGCCGGCAATCTGGACATCATGACCGCCGCCGCCGCGCGCACGGCCGAGATGTTTGCCGAAGAAATTCTGGCCGGCCGCTTCGAGCTGGCTGAAGCCGCCGTTGCCGCCTGAACTTAGGAGAAGAACATGTCCCTCAAAGGCAAGAAGATCACCGTTCACGACATGACGCTGCGTGACGGCATGCACCCCAAGCGCCACCTCATCTCGCTGGAGCAGATGAAGGCAGTGGCCACGGGTCTGGACGCCGCTGGCGTGCCCCTGATTGAAGTGACCCACGGCGACGGCCTGGGCGGCAGCTCGGTCAACTACGGCTTTCCCTCGCATACGGATGAGGAATACCTGTCCGCCGTCATCCCTCTGATGAAAAACGCCAAGGTCTCGGCCCTGCTGCTGCCCGGCATTGGCACTGTCGATCACCTGAAGATGGCCCACGAACTGGGCGTCTCCACCATCCGCGTGGCCACGCATTGCACCGAGGCTGACGTCTCCGAGCAGCACATCGCCATGGCCCGCAAAATGGGCATGGATACCGTGGGCTTTCTCATGATGGCGCATATGAACAGTGCCGAAGGTCTGGTCAAGCAGGCCAAGCTGATGGAAGGCTACGGCGCCAACTGCATCTACATCACGGACTCGGCCGGCTATATGCTGCCGGACGACGTGAAAGAGCGTCTGTCCGCCGTGCGCCAGGCTCTGAAGCCCGAGACCGAACTGGGTTTCCATGGCCACCACAACCTGGCCATGGGCATCGCCAACTCTCTGGCTGCAGTGGAGGTCGGAGCCAACCGCATCGACGCTGCGGCTGCGGGCCTGGGCGCCGGTGCAGGCAACACGCCTATGGAAGTGCTGGTGGCCGTGTGCGCGCGCATGGGCATTGAAACCGGCGTGGACGTATTCAAGATCCAGGACGTGGCCGAAGACCTGGTCGTGCCGCTGATGGACTTTCCCATCCGCATCGACCGCGACGCGCTGACCCTGGGCTATGCAGGCGTGTACGGCAGCTTCCTGCTGTTTGCCAAGCGTGCCGAAGCCAAGTACGGCATTCCCGCGCGCGAGCTGCTGCTGGAGCTGGGCCGCCGCGGCATGGTGGGCGGCCAGGAAGACATGATCGAGGACACGGCACTGACCATGGTGCGCGAGCGCCAGAAGCTGGGACGCAAGGTGGCCGTGGCAGCCTGATACGTCTGACTTCACATTCTCTTGCCACTTTGTATCGGGTTCAGCAGCTGCTTGGGGCGGCCGTTGAACCCTTTTTTACAGCATCGTCCCGATGCGTCAGGCCTCTATCCATCCAGCCCGTCGCCCCTGGCAGCGGCTCTGACCCAGCCCAGCCGGCCCGGGCCGTATGGCACACCTTTTTAGAAGCGATAGCGCGCCACCACCTGGGCCGAGCGAGGAGCACCCGGCAGGTTGAGATTGGGCGAGCTGCCATGACCGGCCACGATGTAGCGACGATCCAGCAGATTGTTGAGCTTGAGCTGCACATCCCAGGGGCCCATGCGGTAGTAGGCCATGGCATCCAGCGTGGTGTAACCGGGCAGGGTCACGGTGTTGCCGGGATTGGCGAACCGGGCACCGACATAGTTCAGCCCCCCGCCCAGGCCGAAGCCGTGGCCCAGTGCCTTGGTCACCCAGAGGTTGGCGCTTTGCCTGGGGGTCAGCGTGGGGCGCTTGCCCTGGACCGGCTGGCCGGCATCGACGGCCGGCGATGTGCTCATCTCACCGTCGAGGAATGCATAGCCGGCCCAGACCTGCCAGCTGGGTGCAATCTCTCCGGCAAAGGTCAGCTCCAGCCCGTTGGTGCGCTGCACGCCCAGAGGCACCACGGTATTGCTTGTGGGATCGACGCTCTTGATATTGGTGCGCTCCAGCTTGAACAGCGAGGCCGTGACCGAAGCCTTGCCATCGGGCAGATCCCATTTGACGCCGACTTCCTGGCTGGTGGTTTTTTCCGGCGCCAGTTGCGCATTGTTGGCTGCCAGCGCAAAGGTTTCGCCCGAGGGTTGGAAGGACTTGCTCCACGATGCATAGTAAGACCATGCCGACGAGGGCTGATAGACCAACCCGATGCGCGGACTCCAGGCGGTGTCCGTACGGCCCAGATCCGGCTTGCCCGGCTGGCGCTCATGCGTTTCCTGCTGGAAGCGGTCATAGCGCACGCCGGCCAGGACCTTCCACTGAGAGTTAATGCTGACCAGATCCTGCAGATACAGGCTGGCCACCTTGAAGACGCTGTGGTTGTCCGCCGAAGGCTTGCCGTCGATGCGCAGCGGCAAAGTCGGCAGCACCGGATTGAACAGCGAGACCGTCGCCACATTGGCCTGGCTGTATGACAGCAGGTCCTTGCTCTGGCGACCGAATTCAAAGCCGTACAGCAGCTGATGCTTCATCCCCGCCAGCTCAAGCTTCTGGGTCAGTTCGGTCTGGTTGAAAAAGCCGCTCTCATCACGCTGGACATTGCCCCGGGTCAATGATGCGGTAAGAGCCTTCTCGTTGACCGAGCCCACCAGCGTATTGTTTCTATCCAGTGAGTAATCGTAGAAGCGCAAGGCATTGCGCAAGGACAGGCTGTCGCTGATACGGTGATTCAGCGTTGCACCCAGCGATGCCACTTCGGCACGGCTGACATCCACATCCCTGGCATTGGCCGCGCCGTAGTAGGTGCCGGGGGACACATTGACGGGTCGACCCTGGTACGCGGGGATACCGAAGTCCGTCAGGCGGCTATCTTTCAGATAGTCGGCCTGCAGCAGCACGCTGGTGTCCGAGCTGGGCTTGATCAGCACCGATGCCGCTAGCGCCTTGCGATCGAGAAACTGCTGGTCGCGGTAGCTGTCGGCGCGCTCGATGGCGCCGGTCAGGCGATAGGAGACTGGACTGTCCTGCGGCGCGCGCGCCAGGTCGAACTCGCCGCGACGCTGATTCCAGCGCCCCAGAGTCAAGCCCACTTCGCTGAGATTGACGCCTGGCTTCTTGGTGATGCGATTGATCAGGCCGCCCGACGAGCCGCGTCCGTACAGCACCGATGCCGGACCCTTGAGCACTTCGATCTGCTCGATATTGGACAGATCGCGGAAATACAGCGCGTCATCGCGCAGGCCGTCCACAAACTGGTCGGCAATGGCCGAGAAGCCGCGAATGGTGACCTGATCGCGCTGACCGTCACCATGAGAAAAGCCCACGCCGGGCACGGCCTTGAGAGCATCCTGCATGGATTGCGCGACCTGATCGCGCAGCAGGCTCTGAGGCACCACATTCACGGTCTGAGGAATATCACGCAACGGGGCCTCGATCTTGGTGGCGCTGGTTGCCGTGGGTGGGTTGTAGCTCGAATCCGGCTGGCGATCGCTGCGGACCTGTACCTCGTCCAGTACCACCTCTGGAGCCTTCTGCGCCCATGCTGCGCCGGAGAAAGCCAGCCCCAATGCCGCTGCCAGCGGCGAATACCTCAATGCCATGAATGCCTCGTTATACGGAGTTTTAATTCGGCTTGGCGGGTATCGTCCGCAGCAGGGACTACGGCATCAATTGGCTACAACCTGTGTGCTGTGCAAAAGCGTGCGCATCATAAGCGAGAATCAGTCTCATTTACCTGTACTTTACAGTACAGAAATTATCTGGAAATCAAAGTCCTGTGCGTGCTTTGAAAGCAGCAAGATCCATGGTTTGACAGGGCCGTATCTGCCCCGCCGAGGCGGGCTGGAGGCGATGCCGATGCAACGGCAACTCGCTGCCATCAAGCCACCGATTTCGAGACCGATCAAGGGAAAACGAGAGAGCCCAACCGGCAGAGCTTTCAGCCCAGGGCTCAATAGCCCGATGCAAAAACCGCGCTCCAGGAGGTCTGGGCACTGGCCAGCACAATGCCGGCGGGCAGCTTGGGCGCGGAGTCCGCCTGCGCCGCCACTGCGGCACTCTGTGGCAGGTTCATGGCGGGCAGGTATAGCGCCAGCGCCGCAGCGGCCAGCGACACTGCGCGAAGTGCATTCATCCAGCGAAAAGAGGTTTTCATGCTTGTCTCCTGTGCAGGCTCTATGGCCTTTGTGGTTTGCAGTATGGCCAGCACGGAAAACGCAACATCGTCCGTTTTGATGAGCAGGTATTTACTTAGGTGGCAACCCCAGATCGCCGCCCAGATGGCGCCGCGCATGGCTTTGACTCCTGCCACGCAGAGTTTCAATAATTTGATAGCTTCCAGCGCATTTCAGACATAGATATAAAGCCAATTTGACTGATATCTCTCGCATTCCAGCAAAGCCAGAAACCCATCTGTGAATGGCCGCAAAAAAAGGGCTTTGCCTGCGCAAAGCCCCAACCCTTGAAGAAACTGAAACACCCGCCTTCACCGGGCGGGCAGCGGCGATCACATGTAGAGAATCACCAGATCGTTGATGACGGCCGGACGGTCCTGGCCGACCACATGGATGTTGAGCTCCATCGTGGCCTGTACGCCGCTCTTGACCTGCTCCACCGCCTTGATGCGAGCCCGCGCACGGATCTTGCAGCCGGAGGGCACGGGTGTCGGGAAGCGCAGGCGGTCCGAACCATAGTTGACCATGTTGTTGAAGTCCACCACCTCGTAGTCCAGCGGAATCCTGAGCTGACTGGCCAGCACCTGCACCAGGGCGCCATGGGCGATGGTGGTGCCGAACGGGCTTTTCTCGCGCGCCTGCACGGGGTCCGTGTGAATCCAGTAGTCGTCGCCGGAGAGCTTGGCAAACTCGTTGATGACCTCCTGGCTTACAGTGAACTCGTTGGACCAGGGGCTGTATTCCTCGGACACCAGCGACTTCATGGCCTCGATGTCCTTGACGGAAATCTGGCGCTTGGCTGCGGCAGCCTCCTCCACCACGGCAACCGCAACTGCCGCCTCGGCGTCGGCCTTGATGACGGCCGGGTGGCTGCCCGCATGGGCGGTAAAACGCAGCAGGGTGACCTCGCCGGGGCGCTCGTCAAACACGGGACGCACCTCCATGCCCACCTTGAGCGCCTCGGGAGCCACGCCGACCATGGTGGTGTTGATGCGCACGCCTTCACGGAGTTCGACCACGGCCAGGGCCTGGGGCATCTCGTCGGTGAATTCGGGCATGGTGGGAATGCGCGCGATGGTGAAACTGTAGAGCGTGCCTTCGCCCGACACTGTATTCCACTTCAAGGAGCGCGATCCGCAAGTGGGACAATGGGTGCGCGGGAAAAACAGCGAATGTCCACGATCGCACTGCTGAATGCGCACTTCGTGGGCCTTGAGACCTTCCCAGTACGGTGCAGAAATTTCCGTGGGATGGGGCAGAGGTTTGTTCCAAGCCATGTTCTTATGCTCCCCGCAGGATCAAGGCGCCCTGCTCGCTCATCACGCCACCGGTGCCGGACACATAGGCCAGATCGTTGCGACCCAGCTGCCTGTCACCGGCACGTCCCTGAATCTGATGCACCGCTTCGATCACCTGGGACATGCCGCCCGCCGTGCCGGACTGACCGAAGCTCAGCTGGCCGCCATGGGTGTTCATGGGGAAGTTGCCCTTGAAGGTGAAATCGTTGTTGCGCAGAAAGTCCATGCCCTTGCCCTTCTCGCAAAAGCCCGCGTCTTCCAGCGTCAGCATCACGGTGATCGTGTAGCAGTCATAGATCTGCGCCATATGCATGTCTGAGGGACGCATGCCCGCCATTTCGAAAGCCTTGGCAGAAGCCGGACCGATGGGGGTCTGCAGCATGTCGGCCATATAGGTCGGCGACTTGCTGCTCACATGCTCGCCGCAGCCGACGATGCTGACGGGGCGGTGCCGGGTGGTTTTGGCGCGATCGGCACGGGTGACGATCATGGCGCCGCCGCCCGCAGCCGGCAGCACGATTTCCAGCACATGCAAAGGGTCGGCCACCATGCGCGAGTTCAGCACGTCATCCACCGTGATGGGCTGACCATAGAACATGGCATTGGGGTTGTGACAGGCATTGAAGCGCTGGTCCACGCTGATGCGCGCCAGAGCGGCCGCGTCGTAGCCATGGACCGCGCCATAGCGCTGGGCGATCATGGCATAGCCGGTGTTCTGCGCCATATGACCATAGGGCAGGTCCATCTCGGCCTCGGGCGCTCCAAAGCGAGTGCTGTGGCCGCCGAAGCGGCTGGCCTTCATGACTTCCTTGATGTGGTCGTCATGTTCGGAGATCGGCGCCATGCGCGACGGCAGCACGCAGACCACGGTGTTGCACAGCCCCAGCTCGATCGCGGCCGCCGCGCGCCAGACCATGGCCACGGAACTGGCTCCACCCAGGTCCACGACTTCAGCAAAGTTCAGGCGCACGCCCAGGTATTCGCCGGCCATGGCCGGCACAAAACAGCTGGCTTCATGAAAGTGCGGAGCGCTGGTGATCAGACCGTCCACCTCGGACAGCTCCATGCCGGCGTCCTCCAGAGCCTGCAGCGTCAGGTCGGCCACCTGTTCCAGATGGAACATGCGCGGCGCCGTTGCGTACTTCTCCGGCTTGTACTGCGCGACGCCGACCAGCGCCGCTTTTCCTTGCAAACCCATATGTCTCCCTTACCAAGAAAGTGTGCATTCATTGTGTAAATGAAGCAGACCGAATCCATCGTCTGTAGAGACTAAAAAGCCGGCCCCGTACATACCCCTAATTCTCCAGGCAAACGTCCATTCGGACGATGTTGCTGAAGCTCCAAATCAAGAACCTGCACCCGTGTTTGCAATACATGCACAGCGTGTACGAATCAACAAGGAGACAACGTGAAAACAGCCGTCGGTATAGGCGCAGCAGCATTGGTGGCCTTTGCCTCAGCGCTCGCCTTTGCACCCCGCACACCGCCCCCCCTGGCCCCCACCACCATTGGCATCGAGCGCAGTCACTTCAACACCATCACGCAGGTGGGCGATCGTCTGCTGACAGCCGGCGCACTCGGTGAAATCCTGTACTCGGACGACAAGGGTGCTCACTGGCAGCAGGCACAGCTCAAGGAGCAGCGTCAGGCGCTCATCGTCAGCATGGCTTTTGCGCCCGACAGAAAGACAGGCTTTGCCGTGGGGCACGAAGGCTGGATTCTGCGTACCAAGGACGGAGGCAGCACCTGGGAGGAAGTCGCTTTCTCCAAGGAAAACGGAGAGCCTCTGATGTCGATCGCGCGCCTTCCTTCGGGCGACTGGATTAGTGTCGGCGCCTTCGGCCGTGCCATCACCTCCAAGGATAACGGTCAGACCTGGGAGCAGTTGCCCCTGCCCTCGGAGGTGGAGGACAAGCACATGAACCGCATTGCCAGCTCCGAAGATGGCAAGCACTGGCTGATAGTGGGCGAGCGCGGCCTGGTCATCAAGTCCGAGGACTCCGGCGCAAGCTGGCAGATCGAGCCCGGTTTCTACAACGGATCTTTCTACAACGCCATGGCGACACGCGATGGCGGCTGGCTGATCTATGGCATGCGCGGCAACGCCTTTGTGCAGGCCGCACCGGGCGCGCAATGGGTCAAGTCGACGATTCAGGCTCCGGTCTCCTTTTTTGGCCATGCCCAGGAAAAGGACGGAACCATCGTCCTGGTAGGACAGGGCAGCATGCTCGGCCTGAGCAAGGACGGCGGCAAGAGCTTCAGCCTGCAACGCGCCAAGGGCCGCGCCACCCTGACCGACATTGTGCTTACCGGCCCCGACAGCGGATGGATGTCCAGCGACGCAGGCCTGCAACCCTTTCCCCCACCACAACAAGCCAAGGCAAACGCTCAGGCTGCCCCAGGAGCGACTCAATGACTCTGAGCGAACCCACCAGCCGGCTTGACCGGTTTATTGCATCCACGGCACGCTGGCTGATCTCGTGGAGCAAGTCCATCGTCGTGCTGACGCTGATTGCCACGGCACTGCTGGCTGTCTCGGCCATGCGCACGCACCTGGATCCGGGCTTCAACAAGTTGATCCCCATGCGTCATGAGTACATGACGGCATTTCTCAAGCATTCAGCCACCTTCTCCGGAGCCAACCGCATTCTGGTGAGCGTGGAATGGAAGGGCCGGCAAGGCGATATCTATAACAAGGAATTTCTCGAAGCACTGCGCGGCGTGACGGACGAGGTCTTCTTCACGCCCGGCGTCAACCGTGGCCAGGTGTATTCGCTGTTCACACCGAACGTGAAATACATCGAGATCACCGAAGACGGCTACGTGGGCGAGGTGCTGATTCCTTCGCGCTTCGAGGCCAACGAACAAGGCCTGGCCCAGGTGCGCTCGAACGTGGCCAAGTCCGGTCAGATCGGCTCTCTGGTCAGCAACGATCTGAAGTCCGCCATGGTGCGCGCCGACCTGCTCGAGGTCGACCCAAAGACCGGAGAAAAACTCGACTATCACAAGGTTGCGCAGCGCCTGGAAGAGATCCGCAGCAAGTTCGAAGGCAAGGATATCTCCATCCACATCATTGGTTTTTCCAAGGTACTGGGCGATGTGATGGACGGCCTGACCACGGTGATGACCTTTTTTGCCATCGCCTTTGTCATCACGGCCATCATGCTGCGCCTCTACACCAAGTCCACCAACATCACGGTGGTCGGCCTGGCCGTGGCACTGCTGCCCGTGATCTGGCTGCTGGGCATTTTGCCGCTGATCGGCTATGGCATCGACCCCATGTCGATCCTGGTTCCCTTTCTGATCTTCTCCATCGGCGTATCCCATGCGGTGCAGATGACGGGAGCCTGGAAGCATGATGTGCGCGCCGGCCTAAGCTCCAGTCTGGCCGCAGAGAACGCGATTCGCAAGCTGGCCATTCCCGGAGCTCTGGCGCTGCTGACCAATGCTCTGGGCTTCATGGTCATCATGCTGATCGACATCCCCATCGTGCACGAATTGGGCGTGACCGCCTGCATGGGCGTGCTGCTGATGATCATCACCAACAAGGTGTTCCTGCCCGCGGTGCTGGCCAATCTGCGCCTGGAAAAAAAGGCCATGCAAGCCCCCTCTTCCTCCGCCAACGGCCGCAACCCCATCTGGTGGAAGCTGTCGGCACTGGCCGAATCCCGTCCCGCCATGCTGACTCTGGCGGTGTCGCTGCTGCTGCTGGCCGCCGGCACCTACGAATCGCGCAAGCTGCTGACAGGTGATGTGGGCACGGGCGCTCCCGAGTTGCGCGCCGAGTCGCGCTACAACCGTGACAACGACACCATCATCGGCAGCTATTCCATAGGTATGGACGTGCTGTCCGTCTTCGTCGAAACCTCCAACCTCGACGAAGGCTGCCTTAACTGGCAGGTCATGAACGCCGTGGAGCGCTTTGAATCGCGCATGCGCCGGGTTGACGGCGTGCAATCTGTCTCCACCGTCTCCGGTCTGGCCAAGATCGCGGCCTCCAGCAACAACGAGGGCAACCCCCGCTGGGCAGCTCTGCAGCGCACCGAAGCCGCATTGCGTTCGGGCGCCAAGGCACTTTCTCCCGATATGGGCCTGAACACCGAGGGCTGCAAGGTCATCAATCTGCAGGTCTTCCTCAAGGACCACGAAGGCGCCACGCTGACCCATGTCGTCAATGAAGTGCGTGATTTCATCGTTGCGGACAAGACGCCCAACGTCAAGTTCCTGCTGGCTGGCGGCAACGCCGGCGTGGCGGTCGCGACCAACGAGGCCGTGGAACATGCCGAAGTGCAGATGCTGGGCTCCATCTTCGGCGCCATCACGCTGCTGTGCTGGCTGACCTTCCGCAGCTGGCGCGCCGTGCTGTGCATCGTCGTGCCCCTGGCCATCGTCTCCATACTCTGCAATGCCTTGATGGCCATGCTGGGCATTGGCCTGAAGGTCCCTACGCTGCCCGTGGTGGCGCTGGGCGTGGGTGTGGGCGTGGACTACGGCATCTACCTGTTCGAGAGCATGCAACATGAGCTGCGCGAGCGAGACATCACGCTGCGCGAGGCCTTCTATGAAGCCATGCGCCAGCGCGGCAACGCCGCCATCTTCACGGCGCTGACCATGTCCATAGGCGTGGGCACCTGGGCGTTCTCGGCACTGAAGTTCCAGGCCGACATGGGTATCTTGCTGGCCTTCATGTTCCTGGTGAACATGCTGGGCGCGATCTTCCTGCTGCCTGCCATGGCCTATTGGCTGAATGTGGGCACGGCGGAAGCCAAGGCACGCGTCAAGCGCCTGCACCGGCAGCCCAGACATGCCCATGCGGCTGGCAGCGCCGGCGGCATCAGCCACGCAGGCGGCATGCTCAAACCCGAACCCCAGTCATCCGTGAACGGCAAAGTGTGATGCGGATCACAGCAAGCACGCTGGAGCAGGTTCTTCTTGAACATGCTCTGGCCCAGACCCTGACCCGCTACGCCACGGCCTGCGACACACGCAACTGGGACTTGCTGCAGCAGGTGTTCGCACCTGACTGCACCACGGTCTACGGTGGCAGCTACATCTGCGAAGGGGTTGCCAAGGTCCGCCGCATGATCAGCACCCACCTTGACGGCTGCGGCCCCACCCAGCATCTGCTGGGCAACCTGGAAGTCGATGCCGGCGACCCGCAGCGCCCGCTCAGCAGGATTCAGGTGCGAGCCGCGCATCAGGGACTGGGCCAGCGCAGTCATCTGCGCTACGACGCCATCGGTTTCTATGAAGATGAATGGGTAAGACTGCCCGAAGGCTGGCGCATCCAGAAGCGCAGCATGACGATGCTGCTGGAAATCGGTGATCGCAGCGTGCTGCAACCCGGCTCCTGAGCGGCCACACTCCATCAATCAAGCCGCGCGGCCATGCTGCACGGCTTTTTTTGTTTCCGGACGACTCAATTGACTGAAGCCTACGCTTCATCAAAAAAAATTTCGGGCAGATTTGACACTTGAAAAAGGCCAGCATTTGCTGGCCTTCTGCTTTTCCGCCTAATTTTCCGCCTAATCCTGTCTACTGCTCGAACTTTACCTTGAGAAACTGCAGCAACTGCTTGCCGGCCAGACTGCGTGCGCTTTCATCGCGCCCGGCGATATAACCCACCTTGACGCAGTCCCCCAGAGCCTTGCCGCTCTGCACCCGAATCCTGTAGCGGGTCTGGCGATCGGGCTGGGCCCCTGCGGGAATCAGCGGCTGGCCATTGAGGACGGGGAAGTCCTTGTCATTGAACTCTATCGTGCAGCCGGACAGGTAGGGGCGATTCGTCATCTCTCGTGGCTTGTCGCTTTCCCAATCATGGCCGGCCCTGGCATAGACCACGGTACTGACCTCGGAGCCCGCCTCACGCAGGATTTTTTCCTGCTGCGCACAGGCCACCAGATCATTCGATGCATCCTCCCCCGCTCTGAAGCTGAGCAAGGGCGAACCCGTGGTTTTACGTGACTGCAGCAGCGCATAGCAAGGCCCGTAGAAGTCCACATGCAAGGCAAAGGGCTGAATGAAAGGCGCCAGCTTGTCGCGAATGCGCGTATCCAGGCTCATGCGTGCCGCAATTCCACCTTTGGAAAATCCCATCACCCCGATACGCCAGCCATCGATGGCCGGGTGCTTGTTCAAGGCCTTGAGGGCAGCATAGGCATCGGCCACGGCATCGAACTCGGAGGTACCCATGATCTTGAGCGCGTAAGGCATGTCTTCGCTGATGCCACGCGGCTTGAAGTTATCGACCAACAGCGCAGCTATGCCGTTGTCGGCCAGCATCTGGGCCATTTCGCTCTCGCGCCCGGGAATGGCCCCCGCGCCACCTGGCAGGACAACCATGGCCGGCACCTGCTTCTTTTCGCTGGCCCCCTTGGGCAGGAACAGCTTTCCCATACCCATGGTTGCCTCTGCCTTGGCAGGCTGACTGAGCAGCACATCGAGGTCATACGGACTGCTGGACTTGAAGCGGATATCGCCCTGTGTATCACCATGCAGCTCCGTGGGGGCCATCAAGGGAGCCACCTTGGGCAAAGGAGGCAAAGCATCGAACAGATACTGTCCTGATGCCGCACTGCTCATAAGGCTCAAGGCTGCTGCTCCCAAAGGGGTTACCCATTTTCCGTTCAGTATTTGCATTCGCTTGCGCCTCTTTCAAACACAAAAGCCCGGAGAGCCGGGCTTTTGTGGTGTTGGCTCGTTGGTGTGGTTCAGAACGAGTACTTGGCGGTAACAGACAGCTGGTCGCGATCGGCCAGCGGGCGTGCACGCAGGGAATCGGCAGAAGGATTGCCCAGGTAGTTGATGTAGGCCACGTTGATCGAGAAATTGCTCTTGCGAACAAAAGTCGCGCCAATGCTCAACCGGCTGTCGCTCTGGCCGCCGCCGAAGGTGCCGACCAGAGAACGGCCGCGCAGCTGCGACTGGTAGCTGATGGGGATACTCAGATCCCAGCCTTCGAAGATGCCGGGGTAGCCCAGCGTCAGGGTCGCACCGGCCACCAGAGAGTTACGGGTCTTGAAGCTCAGGTTATCGGTAGAGCTACCATCGGCCACACTGATCACGCGAGAGCCGGAAATTTCGGCAGCCAGGGACATGTCGTCCGCGATACCGGTGCGGCCGATATTGAAGATACCGCCGACGTTGCCCTGCACCACATCGCCACGCACCGCCACACCATTGCCGTTGAGCACTGGCGTACCTTTTCGATAGCTGGCTTCACCAAATGCAGAGAACTTGCCGAAGGTCGTGCTGACCGTCGTTCCCAGCATCTTGATATCGTCGAAATAGCGAACCTGATAGCCGGTCGGTATCGCACCATTCATGTTCACGACCAGCGATGGAGTGCGGTCGTTGTAGTTCAGGTAGTACAGACCGACTTCCGTCTCGTCGGTGACGCGGTAGCGACCGCCGATACCCCACTGACCCGAGCTGCTGGGCCGGATGTCGGTACCGCGTCGCAGGCCGCGACAGGTCGCACCGTTGTAGACACCCAGGCAGGAGGCACCAGGGCCCAGGGCATTGCTGGTGCTGGTGTACATGCCGGGAGCCGGCAGCAGCGTTTCATGGAAGCCGAACTGGTAGTGGCCAAGCAGCGAGAGTTTGGGACTGACTTCCAGCGAGGCCGAGATCTGGTCTTCAGGCAGCAGGATTTCCTTGACCTCAGCGCCAGGCGAAGCTGCCTTTGCGGCATCACTGGGTCCCTGGGCCGCAGCGATATTGGCAAAGTACATGGACTCGCCCCAGTTCACCACCTGCTTGCCCAAGCGTACCGTGGCGCGGGCCTCGCCCATGTTGAAGCTGGTGTAGGCGTAGGTATCCAGCAGGCGTGAATAGCCGCCACCATAGCGCTTGGCAGCAGAGTTGAACTCGTCCACGGGACCGGCCGTGCTGATCGGGCCCTTGTTGTCGTTGCGCTGGTGGTAAACGTCGTCATAGAAGGTGCTGGCGTTCAGCACAAAGCCGCTGTCGCCTTTTGACAGCTTGCTCTCCCAGACGGCACCCAGTCGGTTCGCCGTCAGAGCACCTTTCTTGAAATTGTTGTTGCCGTCCGTGTTCAGCACCGGAGACGGGTTATCCAGACGAACACCCAGGCCATAGCTCACGTTCAGACGCCAGTCGAACTTGAGGCCATCTCCCAGCTCGACAGTCTCCCCCGCCTGAACCGCTCCCATACCCAAGGACAGCAGCGCCGCCACTGCGATGGGCGTGAGTTTCTTCATATTGTTTTTCATAATGAGTCGCTCGTTGATAAAACTTAGTTGCCCGCGTTGCGTGCGGCTTCTGGTGTGAACATGGCGGGCACGAGATCACCCTTGTTCAGGATTGGCCCCTGGGGACGCTCCTGAAAAAGGTTGTAGCCCATGTAACCGCCGGAATTCAGGTCGTGATAGAAGGACGTGCCTGCATGCCAGGCCTTGATGTCAAAGGAGTAGTAGTAGTTGATGAAGGCGTGCTGCCACAACTGGCCACGCGCGTCGTACATGTCCGCGGCCACGGCCTGGCCGGTGTCCTCGTCCACGAACAGCACACGCTTGCCATAGACATGTCGGAAACCGTCCTTCAGCGTGCCTTCCACGGCCCAGACTCTGCGCAGCTCGTAGCGCATGAAATCGGGGTTGGCATGACCGGGCTTGAGCAGGTCGGCATACTTCACCGTGGGCTGATGGATCTTGTAGTTGTTGGCGGGGATATACATCTCCTTCTTGCCCAGCAGCTTCCAGCTGTAGCGCTCTGGCGAGCCATTGAAGAGACGATCCGAGTCGATGGTCATCTTGCCGCCGGTGCCAGCCATGGGCTGGTCAAAGCCATACTCGGGCACCTGGCGCACGCGGCGTGTACCGGGGTCATAGCTCCAGGCCAGGCGCTTGTCCTTGCCGAAATTGACGGGCTCTACCGAGTGGGTCACACCGCCCTTTTCACGCTCGGGAGCCAGCGTTCTGGTGCGCGTATAGGCCATCACGCCCTCAACCGGCTTGCCCAGCATTTCAGGCTTGTTGACCATGTCCAGGTTCAGGTTCTGCATACGGCCAAAGCTCATGCTGCCGTCTGACAGCACATTCGCCATGTCACGCGTGATGGCCTCGGTGTAGGCACGTGTGGGCAGCAGGTTGTTCCAGATCACTTCCTGCCCGGTCTTGGGAATCGGGAAGTTGATCGCACCAAAGCTGCCCTTGATTCCCATGCCGTTATCGACGACCTCCGACTCCAAGGCATTCTTCTTCAGCACTGCGCACACCTCATCGGTGTAGCGGAAATCGCGGTGCCCCTTGTAGACCGGAATCTGCATGGTCTTGGGGTACTTCTGGAACATGGCTTTCTGACCAGCGCTGAGCTTGTCGCCATACTTCTCCATGTTCTCTGCGGTGATCACGAACAGTGGCTTTTCATCGGCATAGATATCTACGGGATGCTTGCCGCTGGATTGCACATGAGCCACGCCAGTCGGTGCGCCAGCCCACTTGCCAGTGAATTCGGGAATCGTGCCTTCCTTGTTGCCGGCCTTGATGGCACCCACGCATGTCAATTCCTTGCCCAGCTGTTCCGCCTCGTTCGCCGGCACCTTCGCCCATACCGACGTCGCCACCATCAAACCCACTGCCGCTGCGAGTGGAGTCTTGGCTGTCACAAACTTCATCTCTGTCTCCTAGGTTCTAGAACTTATTTTTGGTGGGTGCTACAAACGAGGTGCATTGCCTCGCATCGCCCCATTGGTTTTGCCGTTTGCAGGCAGTTGCATACTGCGTCAGCAGGCCTCTTCAACCATCGTCTGAGTTGACTACTGACAGACCCTAGAGACCTAGTCCACATGGGTAACTCAAAGCGCTTTGCCCAATGAAAAAGCCTGCTGGTGCGCGAGGCAGCAGCAGGCTTTTGGAGCGTGATCGGGAAAGTCCTAGGACCACCCAATTCCGTGAATCAGGTCAGCAGGTGAGCGCACTCCTTGCGAATCGATGCCTTGAGCATCTTGCCTGCGGGATTGCGAGGCAAAGGCTCCGCGCGCACAACGATCCGACTGGGAACCTTGTAGCCCGCCAGGCGCTGTGCCACGAACTCGCGAAGCAGCTCGGGAGTCACCTGACTCCCGGACTTCCCGACCACCACGGCAACGACCTGCTCACCCGTGACCTCATGCGGCATGGAGAACACTGCAGCCTCCTCCAGTGCCTCATGCTGCAGCAGACAGGCCTCGACCTCCGCCGCAGCAATCTTTTCACCGCTGCGGTTGATCACGTCCTTGATGCGATCGACGATGGTCAAAAAGCCTTCATTGTCCAGAACGCCTATGTCTCCGGTGTGGAACCAGCCTCCCTGCATGGCCTTGGCGGTGGCCTCTGCATCACCGCAATAGCGCTCCATCAGGGTCACGCCACGCAGCCAGACCTCGCCGGGCTCACCGATAGGCAAGGCTGTGCCATCCAGGTCTGCGATTCGTACCTCGATAATGGGCGACAACACCCCCGAGCTGCGCGGATGCGCCTCGAACATGCGCCCCGAGCTGCCTGCGCAGACGCCATTGGATTCGGTCAGACCAAATCCAATGCCTGACATACGCCCCTTGAACTTGGCCAACACCTCATCAATCAGGCGCGGGTGCAGGCCCGCTCCGCCAAAGCCCACACCGGAGAGGTTGCCAGAGCTTTCAGGCTGCTCGAAGCCGGGCAGACCAATGAGCTGCTGCACCATGCTGGGCGCACCATTGAACTGCGTGACCTTTTCCTTGCGAATCAGCTCGACGGCCTTCTCGGGCTCCCAGCGGTGAATGAATATCAGGCGGCGGCCATGGCGCAGGCTGACCAGCAGCTGAGCATGCAGTCCACTGACATGAAACAGAGGAACTGCCGACAAGATCGTGGGCTGCAGCTGTCGCGCCATGATGGCGGCGATGGCGTCCGGCGAAGTCATGGCTGCCACTGCACCGATGAAGTCAATATTGAAGATGCCCTGGCAAACGGCGCGGTGGGTGGACTCCACGCCTTTGGCCCGGCTGGTGGCGCCCGAAGTGAACAGAATCAGCGCAGGCTCATCGGCACTCAGCTGCGGCGACACGAAGCCATCATGACCGCCTGCGGTCAACTCCGACCAGCTGATATCGCCCCCCTCGCCATCCACCACCACCGTCTTGATGGCCGTCTGCGCAATAGCCTCCCTGATGCGAGCATGGCGGTCCGCATCACAGATCAGCATCACCGGCCGGGTGTCCTCCAGATTGGCCATCAGCTCGCTGCTCAGACCAAAGCTGTTCAAAGGCACCGGCACTGCGCCAAGCAAGGCAATGGCAGCAAAAGCCACGGCCCATTCGGGACGGTTGCGCATGGCAATCGCCACCCGGTCGCCGGGCTTGATACCGCGCTGCTTCTGCAAACGACTGGCCAGTGCATCGGTTACGGCAAAGAACCTGTCGAAGGTCCATCGATCATCGCCATAGACCATGAACTCGGCCGCACCATGAACCCGGCCGGCATCAATTACCTGCGCCAGATTCTGAAAGGCATTGCGATAGGCCGCCACGCTGCGTCCATCGGACAG
Source organism: Comamonas thiooxydans (assembly GCF_002157685.2). Lineage (NCBI taxonomy): Bacteria > Pseudomonadati > Pseudomonadota > Betaproteobacteria > Burkholderiales > Comamonadaceae > Comamonas > Comamonas thiooxydans. Next base: position 1,547,291 of record NZ_AP026738.1, on the reverse strand, counting down.
CGTGACCTGCTGCACTTCAAAAGGTGCGCCCTGCGAAGTCAGCTGCGCACGAATGTTCCTGATCTTTTCACCCATAGAAACCAAGGCATCGCTCATCTCAGAAACCTTTCAGTTGTGCAAAGCGGTTGCGGTGATAACCACCGTCGCCCAGCAGCCTTTGCAAAACGCGTGCCCGCTTAAAGAACAGGCCAATATCCAGTTCATCGGTCACCCCGATGCCGCCATGCAACTGGATCGCCTCGTTGCACAGCTTCTCGCACAAGTCAGATGCCTTGGCCTTGGCCACGCTGACCAGCTCGGGCACCTTGGCTTCCCAACCGGAATCAATGGCCTCGAAAGCTGCCAGCACACAGCTCTCCAGCAGCTCAAGTTCCACATACAGACGTGCAGCACGGTGCTGCAATGCCTGGAATGAGCCGATCTGCACGTCGAACTGAACGCGCTCCTTCAGATAGCTAACCGTACGATCAAACACCTCACGCATCAGACCCAGAGACTCTGCGGCGAGGCAGCCACGGGCTCGATCCAGCACTTCATCAAGCACCTGAGCAGCGGGCCGGGCCACCAACGCCATATCAGCGCTCAACTCCACCTTATCGAACTGCACGCGGGCCATGCTACGGCTGTCAATCATGCTCATGGGTTTGATGCTGACGCCTTGTGCATCAGCTGGCACCAGCCACAAACCGGGAGCACCTTCGCCAGACGCCGCAAGCACCACAAAGCCATTGGCGCCCACGCCATCCATCACAAAGGCTTTCTCGCCGCTCAGGCACCAGCCCGTGCTGGTCTGCTCGGCTACCGTGCTCAATCTGGCTGAAAGATGCTGGCCGGACTTTTCATCCAGAGCCAGTGCCAGCCTGGCCTGCCCGCTGCCCAGCAGGGGCAGCCACTGCGCCTGCTGAGCTTCGGAGCCGGCGCGAATCAGCAGTTCAGGTGCGATCACTGCCTGACTCAGCAGCGGCTGTGCCGACAGGTTCCGGCCGATGGCTTCAAACACGGCGCCCATGCCCAGATAGCCTGCAGCCAGCCCGTCATGCGACTCGGGCAGCACCGCCACGGGCCACCCCATCTCCACCATCTGCTGCCACAGTTGTGTATCAAAGCCTTGTTCCACCTTGTCATCCCGCAGACGGCGCTGCTGGGCCACGGGAGCTTCCTGCGCGAGAAAGGCTGCAGCACTGTCCTTGAGCAGCTCCTGCTCTTGCGACAAAAGCATGGTCATATTCTTGTCTCCATTTCAATTCGTTATCCGGCGCCCGCAGCGGGGCGCAAAGCCGCATTGCGGCCCAGGGATCAAGGCAATTCCAGCACTCTCTTGGCAATGATGTTCAGTTGCACCTCCGAACTTCCGCCTGCAATCGTGTAGCTCTTGGAGCGCAGCCATGCACGTCCTATATCGATTTCATCGGCTGTGAAATCATCGCCAGCTTCCCAGCCCAGACCGCGCAGGCCCAGCACCTGCTCCAGCAGTTCGTACTTGGCAACTTCCTGCTCGGTCTGCACCAGCTTCATGATGCTGGAGGGGCCGGCAACGTCCTGACGCGCCAGGGCCTTCTCGGTCACCCGACGATGGGTCAGGGCGAAAGACTGTGCATCCATCAGCAGTCCTGCCAGCTTCTCGCGCAGCGCACCATCGCTGATCTGCCCCTGTTCGTCCACCATGTAGGGCAAGGCAGTCTTGAGTGCATCGTGCGACGGCGCGCCACCTTCCGTGAACTTGGACATGGCTGCACGCTCATGCTGGAGCAGCTTTTTGGCCAGCGACCAACCTTCGCCTTCCTTGCCCACGAGCTGTCGCACAGGCACCCGCACATCGTCGAAGAAGACCTGACAGAAACTGGACTTGCCGCTGATCAGCTCTATGGGCTTGACGGTGACGCCGGGACTCTTCATGTCGATCAGCAAAAAGCTGATGCCGTCTTGCTTCTTGCCTTCGCTGCTGGTACGCACCAGCGCATACATCCAGTCGCCCTTGTCTCCGTCCGAGGTCCAGATCTTGCCCCCGTTGACGATATAGGCCTCGCCCTGCTCATCCGTCACGCGCCTGGCCGAGGTCTTGAGGCTGGCCAGATCCGAGCCGGCGTTGGGCTCCGAAAAGCCCTGACACCAGCGCTGCTCGCCGCGCATCATGGGAACCAGATGCTCGAGCTTTTGCTCATGCGTCCCCACCTCCACCAGAACCGGCCCCAGCATCCACACGCCCAGGTTGTACTGGGGCTGACGGCAGCCAAGACGGGCCATCTCCGTGTCCAGGATACGGGCTTCCCTGGGGGAGAGCCCGCCGCCGCCGTATTCACGCGGCCAGGACGGCGCGAACCAGCCGCGGTCGCGCATGCGCTCAAACCACAGCTTCTGATCCTCGTTCAGAAACTGCAGCCTGGAGCTGCCCCAGACCATCTCCTCTGAAACAATGGGCCGGCGCATGCTCGCAGGACAGTTCTCCTCCAGCCACTGCGCCACTTCTTGTTTGAATGTTTCCAGTTCCGTCATGGCTTCCTCACCTCAGGCCAACGAGAAATATGCAATCTTGCCCTCACCCGGGGTACGCAGCAGCGTTCCATCCTGGTGAAGCAGGTTCAAATGGGCTATCGTTTCCCCTAGGGCCATCAGGCGATCCACGGGGCTGCGCAGCCTGGGAAAGAGCACGGGCACCAGCTCGGCAGCCGTTGCCCGCCCCACCTCGCCCAGATGTCCGGTCAACAGTGCAAACTGCTCGGCATGGTGCTCCAGCACCTGCACCAGGCGCTCATGCAGGCCGTAGAAAACGCCCTGGTGCGATGGAAGCACCAAGGTCTCGGCCGGCAGCTCACGCAAACGATGCAGCGAATCGATCCAGAGTTTGAGCGGATTGCCCTCAGGCTCGATGGGGCTGACCATCACATTCGAGGTAATGCGCGGCAGCACCTGATCACCGGCCAGCAGAATGCCGTCTTCCTCGCAATACAGACAGGCATGCTCGGGCGAGTGCCCCTCGCCCAGCACAATGCGCCACCGGCGCTCCCCGATCTGCAGCACCTCACCCGGATGAATGCGCTGGTAATGGCTGGGCTGCCTGGGCATGAACGGATCCTTGCGCATGGCAGTCAGCATGTCGTCCAGCTCTTCGCTGCTCACCCCAGCACGCGCATAGAACTCGCGATGCGCTTCGGGCAGAGGATCGGGCGGCGGCCCCATCAGCGAGCGCAGCATCATGAACTCGCCATAGCTCATGAGCAGCGGCACGCCAAAGCGCTCCTGCAACCACCATGCCGCACCCGCATGGTCATAGTGACAGTGGGTGCAGATCACACGGGTCAGCGGCTGGCCGGCCAATTTCTCCGTGAAGATTCTTTCCCACAGCTCGAAGGTGCCGGGAATTCCCAGCCCCGTATCCACCACCGCCCAGCCATCGCCGTCCCTGAGCAGATAGACATTGATATGGTCCAGAGCCATGGGCATGGGCATGCGCAGCCACAGCAGACCGGGGACGATCTCCACATGGCTGCCATCGGATGCAGGCGGAGCAAAGGGATAACGCAGCACATCTGCGGGCTTGGCCCGTACGCGCTCCTGCGCGACGGCGCTATCCACGCAGAGCCTCTTCAAGCGTTGCAGCGTTCAGCGGCACATAGGTCTGCAGCTTGTCATTGCGTACAAACAACGGGTCGCCAGTCTGAGCGCTGTCATAGCCCTGCTTTTGCAGATCCACCTTGCGCAGCTTGTAGTTGCCGGTCATGTCCGGCGTATCCATCAGACGCACGAACAGTGGTGCCGCATAGCGCGGCAGACGAGCGATGGCCATCTTCCAGAAGGCCTTGGGATCGAACTGGGCTCCCTCATGCATCACCAACGCTGCCATGCCCGCACGGCCACCGTGACCAGGAACCTGCACACCATAGACGGTAATCGCATCCAGCCCCTGGAAGTCCCCGAGTGCATCGCTGACCTCCATCGTCGAAACGTTCTCGCTCTTCCAGCGGAAGGTATCGCCGATACGGTCCACAAACCAGCAGTAGCCGTCTTCGTCGCAGCGCAGCAAGTCGCCCGATGTCCACCACACATCGCCCTGCTGGAAGACATTGCGCAGCAGCTTCTTTTCGGAGGCCTCCTCGCTGGTATAGCCTTCGAAGCGCCCGGCAACCACACCAGGATACTGGATGACCATGCCGATGGCCTCGCCAGGCTCGTTCACGCCTGCCAATTGCAAAAAGCCGTTTTCATCTCGGATGTAATCGCCTTTTTCCTGGTCGTAGCGAACCAGGCGCAAATTGGTTTTTTCCCAGAAGGGAACGCGGCCGCAGGAGCCGATGCGATTGTCCAGATTGATGGTGTTGGTGTTGGACTCCGTGCCACCCCAGCCCTCGTAAATCTGAAACACGGCGCCAAAGCGCGAGGTCCATTGCTGCCAGATCTCGGGCGTGAGGCCAGTCCCGGCCATCTTGCGCAAGCTGTGCTCCCGGTCGCTGTCCGTCGCGGGCGCGCTGAGCAGGAAGCGGCAGATCTCCCCCACATACTGGCAAAAGGTAATGCCATGTGCGCGGATATCGCGCCAGAACTCGCTGCGGCTGAACTTGCGGCGCACCACGATGCGCGCTCCCGCAGCCATGGCGGTTGCCGTCAGCGACATGGAAGCCGCGCCGTGGTAGAGCGGCAGAAAGCAGTAGAAGCAGTCATCCCTGGTGATTTCCCACAGCAGCTGCATGGAGTCCCCCGCCATCAGCCAGCGTGCATGGCTGATGACCGCGGCCTTCGGCAGGCCGGTGGTCCCTGAGGTGAATATGTACTGCGCCGTATCGCCGGCTACCACTCCCTCGCGCCACTCCAACGGTACGGCCGTGCCGTCCCGGCTCATGGCAAGAGCCTGCAAATCAGGGCCGAACTGCTGCAGAACTCCCACCGCGGCGGGGCGCACTTCATCCGGCCAGTGCCAGTAGCTCAGCGCGGTGTTCAGCCCTTCGGTCTGCGCAAAGCGCTCTGCGCACTCCTCGCCCACGATCACATGGCTGGCGTTGGTCACCTCCAGTGCGTGCGTCAGAGGCTTGCCCATCACATGGGTGTTGATGAAGGCCACCACGGCACCCAGCTTGGCCACGCCAAACCAGGCAAAGAAAAAGGCTGGGCGATTCTCGATGGCCATGGCCACCACATCGCCCTTTCTCACACCCTGCTCGTGCAACGCTCGTGCCACTTGATTGGCACGCTGGTTGAATTGCGCATAGGTGTAGCGCACATCGCCTTCGGTCAGAAAAATGCGCTCGCCGAAATCTCGCGCACAGTCCTCCAGACGATCAGCCATGGTGTAGGGCGTATCGGCCAGGTATTTGGCCGCAATGGGCGCGCGACGATCCAGCTTGAGCTGGGTTTGCTCGCGCGACACCACAGTCGTGTCGCTCATCACATGTCTCCTTGGTATTCGTTATGTGTGAGATGTCTTCGATCAGCGCTGAGGGCGCGGCATGCCGAGGCCGAACTGGGCAATCAGCTCGCGCTGAATCTCGTTCGTGCCGCCACCGAAGGTGTTGATGGTGGAGGCGCGCAGCTCATACTCCAGCTCGCCCATCAGATAGGAAGCCGCCGAGCCACCACGCACCAGAGCGCTGCTGCCCACGATGTCCATCAATCGATGCAGCACCTCGACCACACCTTCCGAGCCATAGACCTTGGTGGCAGATGCCAGGCTCACGTCCATGGCACCGGCTTCCAGACTGGCCGCGATGCGGAAGTTGGTCAGTCGCATGGCTTCAAGGCGGGCATAGCACTGCGCCAGACTGCGCCTGACCCAGGCCTGATCGACGGCGCGACGGCCCTGCTCATCCTTGGCCTTGGCCCATTGCAGCACCTTGACGAAGGGAGCAAACACCTTGTCCGACCAGGCCCCCAGACCCAGACGCTCGTGGTTGAGCTGTGCAGTGATCAGCTTCCAGCCCCCATTGAGCTCGCCGATCAAACGTGCTGCGGGCACTTCAACGTTGTCGAAGTACGTGGCTGCCGTGTAGTTGCCCACGGTCTGAATCAGCGTATGCGAAAAGCCCTTGTCCCGGGTATCGACCACCATGATGGAAATACCCTTGTGGCGAGCCAGCTCCTGGTTGGTACGTGCGGCCAGCCACACATAGTCGGCAGATTCGATGCCCGAAGTCCACAGCTTCTGGCCGTTGACCACGAAATGCCCGCTTTGAAGATCGCCCTGCAACTGAGCCTGTGTCTTGAGCATGGCGAGGTCGGAGCCAGCACCGGGCTCGGAATAGCCAATGGCGAAAATGATGTCGCCGTTGGCCATGCCGGGCAGAAACTCCTGCTTCTGCGCCTCGGTGCCATGCTCCATCAGCGCGGGGCCGACGGTGCTGATGGTGACGAAAGGCAGGGGAGCTCCGGCAATATTGGCTTCCTCAAAGAAGATCAGCTGCTCGGTGGCCGACAGGCCCTGGCCGCCGAACTCCTTGGGCCAGCCTATGGCCAGCCAGCCGTCGCGTCCCATCTTGCGGATCAGGTCGCGGTACTCGTCGCCGCCCTCGGCACCGCGCATGCGGGCCTTCAGCTCGGGCGTCATCAGCGCCTGAAAGTAGTCACGGCACTTCAGGCGCAGCGCATGCTGCTCGGAAGTCAGGTCAATGAACATGAATGTCTCCCTTGCAATCAGGCCTCATCGCCCAGGATCAGACCGCTGGTGGGCACGCCGGTACCGGCGGTCACCACCATGTTGTGCACGTCCTTGACCTGGTTGACGGAGCTGCCACGGATCTGGCGCACGGCTTCGGCAATGCCGTTCATGCCGTGGATATAGGCTTCGCCCAGCTGGCCGCCATGGGTGTTGATGGGCATGGAGCCGCCGCGTGCATGCTCGCCGGCACGGATGAAATCCTTGGCCTCGCCGCGCTTGACGAAACCGAACTCCTCGAGCTGAGGCAGCACAAAGGGCGAAAAATGGTCATACAGCACTGCGCTTTGCACATCCTTGGGCGTCAGGCGGCTTTGCTGCCACAGCTGGCTGGCGACATGCCCCATCTCGGGCAGACCGGTGATGTCTTCGCGGTAGAAGGAAGTCATGGACTGCTGACCGTCGGAGATGCCCTGGGCCGCGGCCTTGATATAGACCGGCTTGGCCTTCATCTCGCGCGCACGATCGCTCGATGTGATGACCATGGCCACGGCACCGTCGGACTCCTGGCAGCAGTCCAGCAGATGCAGCGGCTCGCAGATCCAGCGGCTGGCCTGGTGCTCCTCCAGCGTGATGGGCTTGCCGTAGAAGAATGCGTTGGGATTGGTAGCGGCAAAGTCGCGCACGGCCACGGCCACGCGGCCGAAGTCCTCGCTGGTCGCGCCGAAGGCATGCATATAGCGGCGGGCAAACATGCCCACCCAGGATGCCGGCGTGTGAAAGCCGTGGGGCATGTACCAGCCATAGTTCACATTGTCAAAGAATGGCGTGCTGCCAAAGCCATAGCTGCCGGTGCCGAAGCGATACCAGCTGCGCTCATTCATGGCGCGGTAGACCACGACCGTCTTGGCAATGCCCGTGGCCACGGCCATGGCCGCATGCAGCACGGGGCCGCAGGCAGCACCGCCGCCATGCGGAACCTGCGAGAAAAAGCTCACGTTGCGAGCCCCGAGCAGACGGGCAATCTCATACTCGGGAACCTTGTCCACGGAGTACGAGGAAAAGCCGTCCACCTCCTTGGGATCGATGCCGGCATCGCTCAGCGCAGCCAGCGTGGCCTCCATGGCCAGACGCAGCTCGGTACGGCCCGAGTTCTTGGAAAATTCTGTTGCACCCAGACCCACAATGGCGGCGCGACCGGAAATATTCATATCGTTCACAGGAATGTCTCCGCTTGTTGTTCTTAGGCCAGGGCCACTTGCACGGTGCCGCTGACATGAGAGCCCATGGAATTGCTGCCCTTGAGCGCGATCTGAACGCTGCGCGTGGCCTCGTTCTTCTCGGTCACGGAGCCCGTGAACTTCATGGTGTCGCCGGGATAGTTGGGCGCACCCAGGCGAATCTTGAGATCCATGAGGCGCGCATCGTCGCCAGCCCAGCTCTCGACAAAGCTCTGCACCAGACCGTTGGTGGTCAGGATGTTCATGAAGATATGGGGTGAACCCAGCTCGCGTGCGGCATCGCGGTCATGATGTCCGGGGAAGTAGTCACGCGTGGCGATGGCGCCGCCGGCAATCAGCGGCACGGTGATGGGCACGCTGACGGGCTGCAGTTCGTCGCCCACGTTCACCGACTCGAAGCGAATAGATTGGTTTGCCATGTTGTTGTCTCCTTAGCGGTCTTCGGGCAGGTCGTACTTCCAGCCGAGCGTGTCGTTGTCTGCGAGCCACTGGCCCAGCGCTTGCAGGTGCTGTTCGGCGCTGCCGACTTCGGCAGCCAGTGCACGACACCAGAACATGAAGCGGTGAATGTGATAGGTCACATCCACGCCCATGCCGCCATGCACATGCTGTGCAACGCGGCCCACCTTCAGGCCCAGCTCGTTGGACTGGGCGCGCACCGCGTGGGCCTGCGGCGTGCAGGGCAGGCCGGCATCCAGACGCCAGACCAGCTGGCTCAGCGCGCTGCGCTGCGCCTGCATGAGGATGTAGCCGTCGGCCATCTGGCCCTGCACCAGCTGGAAAGTACCGATGGGACGATCGAACTGCTTGCGCTCGCTCACATACTCCACGGTGCGGCGCAACTGCTCCTGTGTCACGCCCTGCTGCAGGCTGGCCAGGCAGGCGATTGCCATTTCGCTGACCCAGTCCAGCGCACGGCCGCCCAGCACGGCCAGCACCGGCGTATTGCGAAAGCTTATGTCGGCCACCGCACAATAGTCCTCGCGCATGCCGGCCACGCGGCTGACACCATCGGCCTGCAGGCTCACCAGCACCAGCTTGATCTCATCGCCCGCAGCCGCTGCCACCAGAGCCACCCGGGCCTGTTCGCCCAGCGGAACGGCTTGCAGCTGGCCTTTGAGTCGCTCACCCTGCAGCTCAAGCGCCGGCCCGCGTGTAGCCACGGCAGCCTGCAGCGACAGAGCCAGCAACTCGCCCTCCATGGCGGACTGAACGACTGCGTCCTGTCCATCGGCAAACCTGGCAATCGCGGCAGCAGCGACCTGCTGCTGCCACAGCGGAACCTGCGCCAGCGCGCGGCCTTGCTGCTCCAGCACGGCCAGCATCTCGCTCATGCCCAGACCCAGGCCGCCTGCCGCCTCCGGCACCAGAATGCTGTGCAGGCCCGCAGCCACGCACTGCTGCCACAGCTCCTGCATGAAAGGCTGACCCGAGGCATCGTGCTCGCGCAGCTTGTCGTCGGTGCAATAGTCTGCAAACAGGCTTTGCGCCATGTCTGCAAATGCACGTTGGTCTTCACTGAGTTGAAAGTCCATGACGGTCTCCTAGCATCAGCCCACGGGACGGAACTGGGCCAGAGTCAGATCACCGTCGAAGGTGTTGAACTCCACCTGCACCTTCTGACCGATCTTCACCTCGCCGGGCTTGACGCCGACCAGCTGGGCAATCAGACGCACGCCCTCTTGCAACTCCACCAGACCGATGGGATTGGGGTGGTCGAAAGGCGGTACTTCGGGGTAGTGCATGACCACGAACGAGTACACCGTGCCCTTGCCGCTGGCCTCCACCGCATCCCAGTCGAACGAATGGCACTTGGGGCAGACGGGACCCGGTGGATGGTGCAGATCGCCGCAGCTCTTGCAGCGCTGAATCAGGAGCTTACCTTCCTTGAGCCCTTCCCAGAAGAAGCGGTTGTCATCGCTCACGCCGGGAGCGGGCCGCTTGATCTTCGGGGCGGCAACCTGCGCGGGCTCGGCCTTTTGCACATTGGCGGGGCGGAACTTGAAGACGCGGAACATCAGCTGTCCGACCTTCTCGTCTTCGCCATTCGCTGCCTTGATCGAGAAGTACTCCATGATCTGCGTCACGAAGTAGCCTGTTCCCAGGGCCGTGGTCTTCTCTTCGCTGATGGCTTCCAGGCGTGTCGTGTAGTACAGGTCTTCACCTTCGAGCACATCGCGCTCGAAGCTCAGTTCGGAATTCACCGCCACGGTGGAAGGAAAGTCGTGCGCTTCGATCAGCTTCAGAACTTCATAAGGATTCTCGGTCGTGGAGCCTGGCGGGTAGTTGTTCTGCACCGGCCCTTCCATGCACCAGACCTGCAGCATGGCGGGAGGGGCAACGGTCTTGCCATCCTTGTTGGTCTTTACGGCCACACCCATCAGCTCGCTCCACTGACGAATCATGGGGCTGTTGACCTTGTCCCAGGCATAGACACGCCCGTATTGCTTGCCCACGTACGCGCGGACCTCTGCCATCCAGTCTTGATCGGTCAAGATTGTCTCCTTTGAAATTCAGTGTTTTTGTTGCACGGATTCCGAGTTCGATGCGCTCAGAAATGCGGGGCGCTCACCACCGCCATGCAGCAGCAGATTGGTGCCGCTCATGTAAGAAGCGTTTTCGGAAGCCACATACAGACAGGCATTGGCAATGTCCTGCGGCTCGGCCAGACGACCCGCAGGAATGGTCCCGGCGACAGAGGCAATTCCCGCCTCATCCCCGAAATGCAGGTGCGACTGTTCGGTGCGCACCAGGCCGGGGCTGACGGCCACCACACGCACCTTGGGCGCCCACTCCACAGCCAGAGAGCTGACCAGGCTCAGCACTGCGGCCTTGGCCGCTCCATAGGCCGCCGTACCGGGGGAAGGACGCAGCGCGCTGATGCTGCCGATGCAGACAATCACGCCACCGCCGTCCTGCTGCTGCATCACTGCATTGGCGGCCTGAGAGGCGTGCAAGGTCGAGAACAGGTTCAGACGCAGCACGCTTTCATGAAAGCGCGGCGACACCGTAGCGGCATCCACATGGGGGGCGCCACCGGCGTTGTTGACGAGAACGTCCAGACGGCCATGGCGGCGCTGCACCTCATCGACCATGTCCTTGACGGCCTGGGCCTCCCGCACATCGCATGCAACGAAGTCTGCGCTGCTGCCATTGATGCTTGGCAACGCTTCGGGTTGCTGACGGCCGCACACCACTACCGTGGCACCTGCCGCGAGAAACGCCTGGGCAATGCCCTTGCCGATGCCCTTGGTGCCGCCAGTGACCAGCACCACCTTGTCTTGAAAGCTTTTGTTCGTATCCATGCCTGCCAATTTAGGTTTCGGCACCGGCAGCAGATACGTCCAAAAGGACGATGTTGCCCTATCCCTTGAAAACGACCATCGTCCCTGTTCAACTCCTTGGGAATCCTTATGTCGGCATCGCTTTCCGCTATTGAAAACATGGACACCGCGCAGCGAGAGCTACTGGTTCGGCATCAGGACCATGGCGTGGCAATCGTTCAGCTCAACCGCCCCGAGGCAACGAATGCGCTGAGTCTTTCTCTGCAGGCTGCACTGTCCAGGACCTTCGCTGAGCTGAGCGCAGACACCAGCGTGCGCTGCATCGTTCTGACCGGCGGCGACAAGGTGTTTGCGGCAGGCGGCGACATCAAGAGCATGGACTCCTGCGGCCCCATAGAGATCATGAAGCGCCACACCGAGCGTGTCTGGGCGCCGATCGAAAAATGCCCCAAACCCATCATCGCAGCGGTCTGCGGCTATGCCTTTGGCGGCGGGGCCGAGCTGGCCATGCATTGCGACATCATCATTGCCGGGCAAGGGGCCAGCTTTGCACAACCCGAGATTCGGATCGGCATCATGCCCGGTATCGGCGGCACCCAGCGGCTGGTGCGCGCCGTGGGCAAGTTCCAGGCCATGCGCATTCTGCTGACCGGCAAGCCCGTCAGCGCCGACGAAGCCTATGCCATGGGTCTGGTCAGCCTAGTCTGTGCAGACGATCAGGTAATCCCTGAGGCGCTGAAAATGGCAAAACTGATTGCCAATATGCCGCCACTGGCCGTGGAGCAGATCAAGGAAGTGGTGATTGCCGGCATGGACGCATCGCTCGATGCCGCCCTGATGCTGGAGCGCAAGGCCAACCAGATTCTGTTTGCGACCCGCGACCAGAAGGAAGGCATGAATGCGTTCATCGAGAAACGCCAGCCGGTGTTCAAGGGGGAGTGAACGCCTTCTGCCCTTGGAGCCGACCGTGCTGGCAGAGGACTGCCCTCAGCCAGGCGGCATGCAGCCGGAGGCAAAGTCCGACCACAAGGGCCGAGAGTCCAGACGCACATGCTTTTGCTGCGATGCCGTGAAAGGCGAGTCCAGCGTGCCCAGCGCTATGCATATCCAGTCGGCCCAGTCACCGGCCTGCCTGGACCAGAACAGGGATGAACCGCAGTGCTGGCAAAACTGTCGATGCACGGAAGCCGACGATGCATAGGATTTGATGTCGCTCTGCCCGGAGACTATGCACAAATCCTTGCGCGGCACGGCGCCATAGCTCGCGAACGCGGAGCCATGGCTTTTGCGGCACTGCCCGCAATGGCAGTGAGTCACGGCCCTGGGCGGCGACAGCAGCCGATAGCCGACTCTCGCACATAGCTCGATGGCTAATGAAATATTCAGACTGAAAGAAAACGGCGGATACAACGTGAGCCACAATCTTATGCAAGTCGAGATTCCGAGAGTTGGCCAAAGCGGCCGAGTTTCAGCCACCTTGCGTCCGTGGCCTCCGGCCCCTTGATGGAGGCGAGTCATATGAGCATTTACGCTAGTTGGCGAACAGAAAAGAGCATCCTCCAGATCATCGGCAGGGACTTTGACGATCAGGAGAAGGAGCGCTGGAGCGCTGATGAGAGAGCGCTGGAACAATACGCGCAAGGAGGAAATCCTTTTAAGGACCCGGTCGATCGGACTAAGGCATCCTCGGCACCATTCGCTATCAACGTGACATGGGTGTTGGGATACTCCGGTCGAGCCCACGCACTCGCGATGAAGAGTCTTTTCTCATCGAAGTCCGGCGACTGGTTGCTACAGTACCGGACTTTTACTGCTGTCCAATTTTGGCGAAGCACGTTAGATCATCATGTACTTCGGTTCGATCTATCGTTTTCGCACGCAATGGAATCGATCAGCGATTGTCTCTATCTGGGATGGTTGGACAAAGCTGAGTTGCTGGTCAAAGAAGTACACGCTGCCTATAGCGCCAAGCGGTTTCGAGGGGTAACCGGAGGTTATTCACAACCTCTCTACCATTTCCTTCTACGTGTTTGTTTCGACTGGTGCCAGTTCAAGTTCGACGGATGGGGCATTGGATATCACGGCGAAGTGATCGACCCCTACGTTCCGGGCGAATGCCTAGGCGAACCAGTGCTCAATGAGCTTTTCGCTCACTGGAAAGACTCTGACTTGAGCGGCATGCAGGGTGAGCTGCAATGGCTGTGCGACTACTACACCCACCGCACAGCGCGCAAAGACGGCACGGAGTTTGGCAACGATTTGCTGCACACTCGCTTCCCCGCGCTGGTACTCGCCTGGTTCCGTCTGCGCGAAAGCCTTGGCCTGAGCAATCCCGTCATCGACCACCCGTTGATGAGGCCACACTATGCCTGGCTGCCGCCACCTCAGCCGTTCTATACCGACGACCTGCTGGATGGCGTGATTGCCCGCCTACGTCGCGAAGAGTTACCGGACCTGGGTATTACGCCCGCTCAGGTCGCACCCAGGGTCCTGCCGGAAGAACCCAAGCAAGGTTTCTTGGCGCGGCTCCTTGGAAGGAAGTCATGAACAAGGTTGAGGCGACTGCCCACGCCAACACCCCCCCAATTTTCTTGCATGACCACTATGTCACAAGGCCCACTGAATTTCGGGGAACCCACCGCGGAACCGATCTATTTAGCGCCTGCTGGCGACGATGTCCTGGGGAAGAGCTTGCGCGAAGCCTTATCAAAGAGCCGGCTTGTCAGCGCGGAGGAATTTACAGAAATCGTAAGTTCAGGTGTTATCCAGCGGAATGCCAAAGAGAGGGAATCTTGGAGGATGAAACAGCTTCCCAGGTAGTTCTCGGGCACGACTCAGTCTCCAGATCCTCTATCCAGGCACAGGGCCGCAGGCATCACACCTGCCGCTGAGCGCCTGCATGCGCCCTGTGCCGCTCAGAGCATCATGCCACCAGAGACTTCAATGCGCTGGCCCGTGACCCAGTTGTTGCCATCGGCAAGCAAGGCGGCAACCGCGGCGCCCACATCGTCGGGGCGCCCCGCCCGGCCCATGGCGGTCAGGCCGCTGATATGGGCATTGAGTTGTGCATTGTCGCGCACCACGCCGCCACCGAAATCCGTCTCTATGGCGCCGGGTGCAATGGTGTTCACGGCGATGCCGCGTGCGCCAAGCTCCTTGGCCAGATAGCGCGTCATTACCTCAATGCCGCCCTTCATCACCGCATAGGCGGCATAGCCAGGGAGGCTGAAGCGAGCCAGCCCGGACGAGGTATTGATGATGCGTCCGCCGTCCCGGATCAGGGGCAGCAGTTTCTGCGTCAGAAAGAACGTGCCCTTGAGGTGAATGTCGACGAGCAGATCGAACTGCTCTTCCGTGGTTTCGGCAAACGGCGCCACCAGGCCGATGCCGGCATTGTTCACCAGATAGTCGAACTGCTCGCGCTGCCAGGTGTTGTCCAGCACGTCCCTGACACGGTCGGCAAACGCGGCAAAGCTCTTGCTGTCGCCCACGTCCAGGCGCAGCGCCACGGCGCGGCTGCCCAGTGCCTCGATGCGGGAGACCAGCTCCTGCGCATCGCTTTCGCTGTCCTTGTAAGTGACGATCAGATGAACGCCGAGTTCGGCCAGTTTGAGGGCTTCGCTACGGCCCAGGCCACGGCTTGCGCCGGTGATCAATGCGATACGGGGTGCAGATGCTTGCATGTCGGTCTCATGGAGGATGTCAACAGACCAGGACTTTAGGTGTTCTCCACCAACGAATAAACACTTTGATAAAGATCTCACTGTTCACTTTGAAAATACAATCAAGCCATGGACTTCAATGCGCTTCAGGTGTTCAGCCGCGTTGCCGAACTCTCCAGCTTCACCCTGGCCGCGGACCAGCTCGGGCTGACCAAAAGCCGTGTGTCGACCGTGGTGCAACAGCTGGAAAAGCAGCTCGGAACCCGTCTGCTGCAACGCACCACCAGACATGTGCGGCTGACCGCCGATGGCGAGCAGTTCCTCGAACGCAGCAAGGAGCTGATGGCCGACCTGGAACAGCTGCAAGCCATGTTCCAGCCCGCCACCAGTGGACTGCGGGGCAGTCTGCGCATCGATATGCCCAACACCCTGGCCCGGGACGTCGTCCTTCCGAAGCTGCCCGAATTCCTCTCGGCCCACCCTTTGCTGGAAGTAGGCATCAGCACCAGCGACCGCCGCGTGGATGTCGTGCAGGAAGGCTTTGACTGCGTGGTGCGCATCGGTCCGTTGGCAGATACCGACCTGATTGCCCGCACCATCGGCGCGCTGGAGATGTGCAATCTGGCCAGCCCCGCCTATCTGGAGCGCCACGGCACACCCGCAACACTGGCCGATCTGTCACGCCACCGGATCGTTCACTATGCGAACCAGCTCGGACGACATGGCGCGGGCTGGGAGTATCAGCGCGGCAGGGAGACCGTGCTGCTGCCCATGCGCTGCGCCCTGGTGGTCAACGGAACGGATGCCTACCAGGCAGCCTGTCTTGCCGGCCTGGGCCTGATTCAGGCGCCTGTCCGGGGTGCACGCCATCTGCTCGATCAGGGCCTGCTGGTCGAGGTCATGCCCGACTTCAAGGCCGCGCCCATGCCGGTGTCCCTGCTCTACCCGCATCGCAGACATATTGCGCCGCGGGTCACCGCGTTCCTGAACTGGATCACCGAGGTGCTGGAGCCCCATCTGGCAGGTCTCGCAGATCTGGCAGGCATGGAGCGCTCTTGATGCCTGGCCCTGGGTTGGCAGGGTTGGTATGCATAATCCGTCTATGACTTCCATTCGAGCTTCCCGCCCCGACGAAGGGGCACGAGCAATCGAGATCTGGCGCCATGCCGTTGATGCCACGCATGACTTTCTGAGTCCGCAGGATCGCGCTGAGATTGACGAGATGGTGTGCGGCTTTCTGCCAGACGCTCCGCTGTGGTTCGCTGTCGACGAGCAGGACCATCCCCTGGCCTTCATGCTCATAGACCAGGGCCATATGGAAGCGCTGTTTGTGGACCCCGCCTTCCGGCACCGGGGCCTCGGTGCGGCGCTGGTGCGCCACGGCCTGACGCTGCATCCCGAGTTGAGCACCGATGTGAACGAGCAGAACGCACAGGCGGTGGGCTTTTACGAGCATCTGGGCTTCAGGCGCACGGGCCGCTCCCCGCTCGACGGGCAAGGCCGTGCCTACCCCATCATCCATCTGAAATACGCCAAGCCCTGAACGGCCGGTCCAGCTGGATCAAACGCATCGATCCGGCCCGATTCGCTGCCTTCAGTGCCTCATCGCTATCTAAACAAGAGCATTTAGCGCAATTCTGTTATCGTTTTCAGCTATGAAACAATCGTAATCTGAATGCGTTAAAGCGCAAGCAGCTTCCGAATTCAGAGCATGGCAGGCGTAGGCCGTTGCGGCCCTGCAGCGCGGCACCATGGCTTCTTCCACCTGCAGGGCAGGCTCGTCATAGACCGAGCGAAGCGATGCGAGATCGGCGCTGCGCCTGCGCTGCAGAATCTGCGTGCCTAGAATCGACCACTGTGTCGAAAGAACCGTCATGGCCCGCGCCGTGGCCATGAAAGGCTTTCATTCTTGCAACCCACGGTGTTGAAGATGAGCAAGCCTTTCATATCCCTGTGCCCGGAAATCACGCGGGCCAACGCGCAGCATCTGGTCGACTGGCTGAACGACGAGGACGTCGTGCGCCACCTCAGCGATTCGCGCCATGTCTCGCGTCACATAGAGCAGCTCATCGACCGGGTTCGGCTGCCGGTACTCACCCATCTCTTCAATCAGGGCGGCCGCTTCTTCATGGCCTACGATCGCGACGACCTGCCCGTGGGCTTTGTGCGTCTGGTCAGGAATGGCGCGGACTGCGAAATCGTGCTGGTCATCGGCAAGCGCGACAACTGGGGGCGCAAGCTCGGCGTCAGCGCCTTGCACGAGGGTATGAAGCTGGCCTTTTTCGACATGCGGGCCGAAAGACTGATTGCCAGAATCCATGCCGACAACACGCGTTCACTCAAGGCCTTTGCGCACAACGGCTTTGTACTGGAGAAGGAAACGCCTGCACTCAAGTCCTATGCGATGACGGCGCAGCGCTACCTCCAGCGCTTGCGCACCGGGCTGTCGGGCGCAGCGGCCGGCATCTGCATCACCGCCGTGGATCAGGCGCGTCTCAGAGATCTGCTCGCTCTGGAATGGGAGTCGCAAGCAGCCGATCTGGAGCATGAGATCGAGCGGGCCTGCGTGATCGATGCGCGGCGGGTACAGGGCGATGTGGTCACGATGAACTCCAGAGCCTTGCTGCGCCTCGATGAGGAGGCCGTCGAAGTGGCCCTGGTCTACCCCGAGGATGCCGATGACAGTGCCGGAAGGCTCTCGGTCTTCTCGGGCGTGGGCACGGCCATTCTGGGCTGTCGGGAAGGAGATCGCATCGACTGGCGGATTCTCGATCGCACCCGCCATATCCGGATCGAAAAATTGCTCTACCAGCCCGAAGCGGCCGGGCACTTCCATCTGTAAGCCGGCTCGGGCCAGGAGCACTCACCGCACTGCCTTGAACAGACAAAGCAATAGCAGCTCGCGCATTATCTCAATGGATTTCAGATTCAAATATTCTTGCAATCCTTTTAAATCAGGCGAAGACAGCTTCCATATCAGGAGCAGTCAAGCGCCTGGCTCTCCTCAGACTGCGGCGTGAATATTCTTCTCGCCAAACAAGGCGCGCATGCTCACCACCTTGCCCGCGCCATTGAAGCGAAAGTGATCGATGGGCGCGATCACGGTCTTGCGGCCCTGATACTCAAAACTGACGGTGAAAGCGAAGGCTGCCTCGTCGGCAACCGCGCGCACCTCCTGCGTCAGCTCCACCACCAACGGCAGCTTGAGCGAGTTGGCGTAAAACGCACGAATCGCAGCCGTGCCGCACCTGGGCTCGGAGCCCACGGGGTCTTCCACCGTGGCGTCATCGGCAAACAGCGCGACGATGCCGTCCAGATCGCCGGCATTGAGCGCAGCCACATAGCGCTGCACCACGGCGGTCATATGTTCTGGGGTATTCATCTCAAATCATCCTTTTAGCAAGTGCCGTTGAAAACCGGCAATGCCCAAACGAGGGGGCGGTGAACAAAAAAACCGCCTTGCGGCGAAGCCGTCATTCCCCTCCCGCAAAGAGAGGGGGAAGGCGCAGGGCCACCAAGGCAAAGCGTCTCAGGGGAATGTCAGAACTGTGTCGGACGCATCACCGCATCAATGCCGCCATCGATCACGATCTGCGCGCCATGCACATAGCTTGCGGCCGGGCTCATCAAGAAGGCGATGACCGACGCCATCTCGGACGGCTCGGCTCGGCGGCCCATGGGAGGCACGAACTTGGCAATGGATTCGCCATAGCGCGGGTCCTGCAGGCCCGCCTGCAGCAAAGGCGTCTCGGTCGCGCCAGGGGCGATGGTGTTCAGGCGCACGCCGGCTTCTCCCCAGGCTGCGGTGCGTTTGCGCACAGCCACCGTCAAGGCATTCTTGCTGCCCGCATAGGCCAGATTGCCACCCTGCTCTCCCGCTTGTTCGACAATGGCGCGGGCCTTGGCTTCCTCGCCGGCCTCCAGTGCCGGTGCCAGTGGGTTCTTGTCAAAAGCCAGATGCGCGGAAGCCACGGACGAGATGACGACGGCTGCGGGCTGCCGGCCCTGTTTCAGCAGCGGCAGAAAAGCATCCATCAGCTCGGTCGCGCCAAAATAATTGACCGAAACCACATTGCCGAGCACCCTGGTCTGCGGTCCCAGGCCGGCGCACAACACCAGGCCGTCCATGCCCTTGCTGCACTTCGTCAGTACATCGGCAATCGCCTGCTTTCGACCTTCGGCCGTCGAGAGATCGGCAATCACTTCCGCATCGCGTATATCGATACCTACGATCTGGTGGCCGGCCGCTTCCAGGACCTTGCGCGTAGCGGCACCAATGCCGGTGGCGCAGCCGCTCATCACGATGATGGACATGTCTTGTTTCCTTTTGTCTGGGTGGTGATGGCGCACATCAAAGCCCATCATGAAAAGTCAGACTACATGCAAACGGACGATGTGATTCCCCTAGGGAGAATTTACCGTGGCTCTTCCTACACTGGCGCGAGATTTGCGCGTGAGGAAATTCAGCCATGTACCCCCATCTCTTCCAGCCCATCACCATCGGCCATATCACCCTCAAGAACCGGATTCTGATGGGCTCCATGCATACCGGGCTGGAGGATCAGGCACAGGGTTTCGAGAAGCTGGCCCTCTTCTACACCGAGCGTGCCCGGGAGGGGCTGCAGCTCATCGTCACCGGGGGCTTCGGCGTCAACGAGTACGCACTGGGAATGCCCGAGCATGCCGAGTTCTCGACGCTGTGCACGCCAGAGCAGGCGGCCCGGCACCGCCTCATCACCGACGCGGTGCATGCCGAGGGCAGCCATATCCTCATGCAGGTACTGCATGTGGGCCGCTACGACCACGGCAGCGGCGGCGTCTCGCCCAGCAGCGTGCTCTCCAGGCTCAGCAACCGCAGCTCGCGCGAACTCAGCGCGACCCAGATTGAGCAGATCATTGCCGACTATGTGCGCTGCGCCTGTCTGGCCCGCGAAGCCGGCTATGACGGCGTGGAAGTCATGGGCGGCGAGGGCTATCTGATCAACCAGTTCCTGGCGCCGCTGACCAACTTCCGCACCGACGAATGGGGCGGCGATGCCGCCGGCCGAAGCCGCTTTGCGCTGCGCATCGTGCAGGGCATACGCGAGGCTGTACCCGAGAACTTCGTCATCAGCTTTCGCCTGTCCCTGATGGACCTGGTCGAGCATGGCAGCCACTGGAAGGAAGTGCTGGACCTGGCCCGCCAGCTGGAAGCCGCTGGCGTGAACCTTTTCAACACCAGCGTGGGCTGGCATGAGGCGCGCATTCCCACCATCGCCATGATGGTGCCGCGTGCGGCCTTCAGCTGGGCTGCCGAGCAGCTCAAGCAGGCGGTCAGCGTTCCCGTGGCGGCCAGCAACCGCATCAACACCCCCGAAGTGGCCGATGATCTGATTGCCCAGGGACATGCCGACATGGTGGCCATGGCCCGCCCCTTTCTGGCCGACCCGGCCTTTGTGCGCAAGGCGCAGGCGGGCCAGAGCAGCGCCATCAACACCTGCATTGCCTGCAATCAGTCCTGTCTGGATCGCATCTTCACGCGCCAGCAGGTCAGCTGCCTGGTCAACCCCAGAGCCTGCCGCGAATGGGACTGGCCGCAGGAAAAAGCCGCAGTTCCGCGCAAGATCGCCGTGCTCGGTGCTGGACCTGCAGGACTGGCCTGCGCTCGCGAGGCGGCCGACCGAGGCCACAAGGTGACGCTGTTCGAGCCCGGCATCCGCATCGGCGGCCAGTTCTTTCTGGCGCAGAAGGTGCCCGGCAAGCAGGAGCTGGGCGAGACGCTGCGCTACTTCGAGCATGAAATCCAGCGCCTGGGCATAGAACTGCGGCTCAACACCACACCGGACATCAAAACCCTGAGCGTCTTTGATCACGTGGTCGTGGCCACGGGAGTGACACCGCGACGCAGCGGCATTGAGGGCGAGAACAGCTCCAAGGTGGTGGACTATATCGAGGCCCTGCGCAGCCCTCGCTTTGTCGGCGAACGCGTGGCCATCGTGGGCGCAGGGCCTCTGGGCTTTGACATGGCCGAGTTGCTGGCCCATCACAAGGCCGACGACGGCAGCGTGGCCGCCTTTGAGCGCGAATGGGGTATCGACCCCGAGCGCGAGCAGCGCGGCGGCATCAAGGCCAGCGAGAGGGCCGATTCGCCGCGTCAGATCTGGCTGCTTCAGCGCAGCAAGGCGGCCATGGGCAGCACCTTGCCAACCACCACGGGCTGGATTCGCCGCACCCGGCTCAAGAACAAAAGCACACGCATGTTCAACGATGTGGAGTACATCCACATCGACGACAACGGCCTGCACCTGCGCATACGCGGCGAGCAGCGCTGCCTGAGCGTGGACAACATCGTGGTCTGCGCCGGCCAGGAATCACATGACCCCTGGTCATCCAGACTTCAAGCACAAAACATTGCGCACAGTGTGATTGGAGGCGCGCGCAATGCCCACAAAATTGATGCAGCGCGCGCCATCGAAGAAGGGGCCGAACTCGGCCGAAAACTATAGGAGACAGCGAAACAAAATGAGCAATCCCCACGCATCAATGCTGGAGCCGGGCCGTATCGGCACCATGGAGCTGAAGAACCGCATCATCATGGCCCCCATGGGCGAGAACTACGGCGGCACCGACGGTATCTGCGGCGAACGCGCCCAGGACTATTACGAAGAGCGTGCCAAGGGCGGCACCGGCCTCATCATCATGGGCACGGCCGCCATCTCCTGGCCCACCGGTACCAGCGAGCCGCACCAGCTGGGCATCTCCAACGACAGCTTCATCCCCGGTCTGGCCGAAGTCACGCGCCGCGTTCACTCGCACGGCGGCAAAGTCGCCATCCAGATCAATCACAGCGGCAAGGTCGCTGCCAATGACCGCACCCACGGGCGTGAGATGTGGGTGTCCTCGATTCCGCCCGACGGCCCTGTGGCCGAAGCCATGCGCACCGTCACACCCAAGGAGTTCTCGACCTTTGTGGGGGTTGGCCCCTACCCCGACCGCTACCGCGTGATGGACAAGGCCGATATTGCACAGATGGTGGAATGGTTTGCTGCGGCCGCCCTGCGCGCCAAGCAGGCCAACTTCGATGCTGTGGAAGTGCACTGTGCGCACAACTACATGATCGCCAACTTCCTCTCTCCCTTTTTCAACAGCCGTACCGACGAATACGGCGGCAGCTATGAAAACCGCAGCCGCCTGCTGCGCGAGGTGCTGACTGCCGTGCGCGAGCGCGTGGGCGCTGACTTCCCCATCTGGGTGCGTATCGATGCCGAAGAAATGCACACGCCCGGCGGCATCACCATGGACGAGGCGCTCAAGACCGCCAAGCTCTGCGAAGAGCTGGGCATGGATGCCATCAACGTATCTGCCTATGCGCGCCTGCCCACAGGCACGGCCTTCACCGATGCACCGATTCCGCAAAAGCAGAATGCTTATCGCGAATTTGCCACCGGCATCAAAAAGGCTGTCGGCATTCCCATCATCTCGGCCGGCCGCTGGGAACTGGATGCCGCCGCTGCCGCCATCAGCAATGGCGAGATTGACTTCGTGGCCATGGGCCGCAAGCTGCTGGCCGACCCCGACCTCGCCAACAAACTGCAAGCCAACGCCGCCCAGAGCGTGCGCCCCTGCATTTATTGCTATGCCTGCGTAAGCGAGATTTTCATCAACAAGGGCATCAAGTGCGCGGTCAACGCACAGACCGGCCACGAGGCGAGCAGGACCATCACCTTTGCCGAAAAGCCCAAGCATGTACTGATCGTCGGTGGCGGCCCTTCGGGCATGGAAGCCGCCCGCGTCGCCGCCCTTCGCGGCCATCGCGTGACGCTGGTCGAGCGCAGCGACCGCCTGGGCGGCACGCTGTTCTTTGCCGCACTGGCCTATCCGGAGAACGGCCGCCTGCTCGACTATCTGGTGCGGCAGATGGACCACCCGAGCATCCAACTGCGCTTGAACACCACGGTCGACGCCGGGCTGCTGGCCGAGCTGCAGCCTGACGAAATTCTGGTGGGCACCGGCGCCAGGCGTGCCGCCCCCGCCATCGAAGGCGCGCAGCAAAGCCATGTCTGGAGCGGCGACGAACTGCGCCGTCTGATGACAGGTGATCGCGCCGAGGAAATTGCCAAGGCCAAGCTGAATCTGGCCGAGCGCGCGCTGTTCAAGGCCGGCGGCATGTTCAAGGTGACGGACAGCACGGCAGCGATCCAGAACCTGTCCAAGCTGTGGATGCCCCTGGGCAAGCGCGTGGTCATCATCGGCGCAGGCCTGGTCGGACTGGAACTGGCCGAGTTCCTGCTCGATCGCGGCCGCGAAGTCACCGTGCTGGACCCTGGCACCCATCCCGGTACCGAGCTGGCCATCGTGCGCCGCTGGCGCGTGTACGACGCCGTGAAAAAGCACGGCAAGCTGCTGATGCAGTCCAACGTCACGCGCATCGAGCGCAAGGAAGTCGTCTGGACGGACAAAAAGGGCGAGGAATACCGCACGCCCGCCGACTCCGTGGTGCTGGCCATTGGAGCCGAAGCCGACTCCGCCGTTGCCGACCAATTGCAATCCCTTACCCAGACTCCCGTGCGCCGCATCGGCGACTGCCAGGACCTGGGCTATATCGAGGGCGCCATGCACTCAGGCCATCAGGCCGGGCGCGAAGTCTGACGATACTCCTTGATAGCTGAAACCGCCTGCGTGCATTGAGTTCGCAGGCGGTTTTTATTGGAATCACAGTATTTCGGCTGCACCTGGCCCTTTGCCGATGCTCACCATGCGGCCTGCCGGAGCGAGGGCTTCATCTGGCCGGAAGCGGGTCTTCGCCGCTGAAGCAAAATAGGTTCGAACCTGCCTCTCACTTTTGCTCCACCAAGGATTCACTGTCCCGATGCCTACGCCTGAGCGCTTCGTTGTGGATGTCCTCCAAAATATCAACAATCGTACGATTCTTGAACGCTGGGATGAATTGAATCTTCCAGATGGCTGGCTTGTTGCAGGCTGCTTATTTCAGACAGTGTGGAACTTGCAGGCGCAGCGGAATCCAGAGGATTCCATCAAAGACTACGATCTCTTCTACTTTGATCCATCGAGCACCACTGACGCTGCGGAGCAGAAAGTGCAAGCACATGCCGATCACGTTTTACGCGACCTTGGCATCAGGATTGAAGTCACGAACCAAGCTCGGGTTCACCTGTGGTATGAGTCATATTTCGGTCGACCATATGAGGCACTGCGCAGTTCTTCCGAGGGAATAGATCGATTCCTGATCCCTACCACTTGCGTTGGCCTTCGCCCAGGCTGCCTCTATGCTCCGAACAGCCTGGAGCTGATCTATGACGGAGTTTTGGCACTCAATCCATTGACCCCGCATCGCGAACTTTTCCAACAAAAGGCCGAGTCTTACCAAGCGCGTTGGCCATGGCTGCGAATCGTTGCCCAGGGTCATCGGTCTCAGAGAATTGATGCACGCTGATGTGTTTGTGCGTGTCCGCCTTGGGTCGTTCTGGGACCGTGGCCTGTCGGCCACGAGCAGACCTTACACTTCCATGCAGGTCGTTCGATTTACCCCCGGTTCGCACTATGAAAAGTCTTTCCTATGTCCAGAAGTGATGCTGCAACAACTGTAGTAATAAGAGAAGTCCAACCACATGACTTTGAAGCGTGGCTTTCACTTTGGGATGGCTATAACGCTTTCTATGGAAGGGCCGGTGCTACCGGACTGGCAAAGGAAATTACCCGGAAAACCTGGGAGCGATTCTTTAATCCCATCGAACCGGTATTTGCGCTGGTCGCTGAAGATGCAGGAGAAGTGGTTGGTCTGGCGCATTACATATTTCACCGTAGTACTACGAGACTCGGCCCGGTCTGCTACCTGCAGGATCTTTTCACGGCCCCGACAAGGCGTCAGCTTGGAATTGGCAAGGCACTCATCAGCAGCGTCTATAGGCAAGCAATGCTGGCTGGCTCAAATCGCGTCTATTGGCAAACACAAGCAACCAATGAAGCCGGCCGTGCGCTCTACGACAAGTTAGCCAAACATAGCGGTTTCATCGTGTATAGCCATGAACTTTAGTCTCTCACGCCAGAGGAACGAATGAGGCTCGTCAATTAATGGCGGCTTTGGGTTGAATCGATGGTCGAGTGCAGCCGCAGCATTCAACCAGGATGGTCTTGCCCAGTGCCTTTGGGCGAGACCTCTGCATCGACCTGGTCAGGCCATGCATGGCCCAAGACGCCCAAACTCGAGATAGACCCAGCCTCACAAGCTGTATGAAAAAACAGTAGACTTTGGACTTGATAGCTCAGGGAAAAGTCCAGACATGCCAGCAGAACTCGAACCAGAAGACGTCTCCATCTTCGAAGACCGCCTTTGGCACCACAAGGGCTGGGAAGCCCGCGTCATCAAGAATGAGGACGATGATGGCTGGGCGGTGTCAATGACCCAGGACGGCCAAGCAGAACCAGCTCTGGTCGGCCCATGGACCATGGGGCGCGACAAGAAGAATCCCAAGCCTCTTGACGTGTCGGCCTTCAACACGCTGGTGAAGACTGCCAGCGAAGTGATACGTCGCCATGAGCAGCACCAGGCAGCGCTGTTGCACAGAGCCATACAGATTGAAGTTCGCGGATTGCGCGTGACGGTGGCTCTCGATATTGAGCCCGATGAGGACAATCCCACGGCGACTCTCACTGCCACCGCAGCGGACGGCAGCGAATTGGCCAAGGTCAGAGTCCGACCGGACCATAGTCTCACCCGTGCTTCTGCACAGCGCTGGGCAGACGCAGGCTACCCGCGTGAGCGCGAGGACTGAACCTCTGGACAAGACCCTTGCTCAGAAGTCGGGTGGGCTCTTTCGGGGCGACCAATGTCCGTAGCATGGCCTTGGCCAAGGCTGCTGGAAGCTTGCTTGAGCACCGGAAGAAAGTAATACCGGAGAAATTGAGCACACCATCCAGCCGACCTTGCCGGGCATGCCCGACATTCCGGAGCCCCGCTCAAGGAGCTGCATTGAGCAGTTGAAGCCACGGCCATCAGCGGACATTGGATATCGCACCACATCTTCGGATTGCATGAGTTAGCTCGAAAATCAGCCAGATGCCCAACCTCGACCTGTTTGATATCCACCTCCACCGTTGGAGTGCGAAGGCGGCTGGCGCCCCTTTCACAACTCATACAAGTGACCTTCTGCCAGTCATCCTTGCAAGGAACTGGGCAGGTCTTCCTGCGATGATCAAGATCACGCGAGATCTTGACGAGCGCATCGGCGGCAGAGTGCTTCAATGGTGGGGCGGCAATGGAGCAGCGCGAGTCTATGCTTGCGACCAAGATACAGGAGCGCTGCTGATGGAGCGCGCAACCGGTTCCAAGCATTTGCTGCACATGGCTAGAAAAGGCGAAGACGATGCAGCGACAAGCTGTATCTGCCACACCATCGAGCAACTGCATTCAAAGAGATCCTCGGCCCCGCCTGAAGAACTGCTGCCACTGACGGATTTCTTCAAGTCACTCGCGTTGATGGCGCAGCAGGAAGGCGGCTTGATGGCCGAATGCGCAACGGTGGCAGATGAGCTGCTGAATGAGCAGCGTGAGCCTGTCGTCCTGCATGGTGATGCGCACCACGGCAACATACTCGATTTCGACAGACGTGGATGGCTGGCGATAGATCCAAAGCGCGTCACGGGTGAGCGCTACTACGACTACGTTAGCGTGCTGTGCAACCCCGAGCTGGAGACCTGCACCGACCCGGAGCGCTTCGCGCGGCAGCTTGCAGTAGTCATCAATGTCACGGGGCTGGAACGCCGGCGTTTACTCAAATGGGTTATGGCTCACGCCGCCTTGTCGGCGGCCTGGTTCCTGGAGGACGGAGAGCGCACCAGGGCCAACAGGCAACTGGCCGTTGCGCATCTCGCCCGACAGGCACTGGGATAAGGCTTCCAGATCTGCCGCCCCAAAGGCCGGCTCTCGGACGGCCGGCCTCGGGTTCACGCGCCGGCCCGATCGCGCAGCGCCGCTTCGAAACGGGCCAGCTCCTGCTGCAGCGTGCCGCGCTGCCTGAAGCGCTGACCGGCGCGCTCATACCAGTTCTCGGCGTCCTCCAGATCGCCTTCCTGCAGATGCAGCAGCCCGTGCAGCCAGGCCGCGAGCAGGCCTTCATGCCGCTGCACGGCAGCGTGCGCTGCATTCCATTGCCCGGCCCGCATCAGCGACAGGATGGCTTGCAGCTGCGCATTGACATCGCTCATGGCAGGACTCCGTCGCGCTCAGGCCAGCAGCGCCTGTTGCACCAGGTGGCTGTCCACATACTGCTCCATGCTCGTGATCCTGCCCTCGTTGAGCCGGTACAGATGGGCGAAGCTCGCCGTCATCGCCTTGCCCGTCTTGCGATAGGTTCCCGAATAGACGCCGAAGGCTGCCACACGGTCGCCATCGGCCAGGTAGGTGTGGACCTTGGCGCTGTAGCCGTCCCACTCCGTCGCCAGCCGCTGGAACACGCCCGCGACGATCTGCTGCGGGCCGACATAAGTTCCTGCATAGGGAAAACCGGCTGCCTCTGCCCATCGGGCATCGGGCGCCAGTGCTGCCAGCAGATTCCTGCCGTTCTCTTCGGACGAACCTTCGTAGGTCGCGCGGATGATATCCAGATTGGTGGTCATGATGTGCATCCCGGGCTTCAGCCCCACTTCATCTCACCCATGGCCACCTTGGCGCCGATCTGCAGCGCGGCGGCCAGGCCGGCGTCAGGATAGCGCTTGTTCATGGCTGCGATCAGCGCGTCGCCATTGGCCGCCCTGGCCAGCTCCTGCTCGAAGGTCAGCAGGTACTCGCGGGTGTAGTTCACGGCCGAAACATCCAGCGCTCCATGGGCGCCCAGGTGGCCCGGCACGACCACGGCCGGATTGCGCGCGGCGATGGCTTCCAGGTTCTTGACCCAGGCAGCGCGAGAGGCTGACGTCGGGGTATCGGCCGTCCACACATGCAACCCGGAGAAGATCAGCACGCCACCGAAGACCGCATTCAGCGAGGGAACCCACAGGTAGCGGCGATTCTCCAGTCCCTGTGCCTTGACGATTTCGATGCGGTTGCCTTCCAGCGTCAGTGCAGGACCGTCATAGGCTTCGGGAAAGACAATGTCGGCAAGCTTCTGCGGACCGTTCTCCTTGAGCTGAGGCGCCCAGGTAGCTATCTTCTTTTGCACGTTGGCGCGAATGGCGGCAATGGTGTCGGAGGCGGCCAGCACCCTGGCAGCAGGGAAGGCGGCCTTGATCGGGCCCAGGCTGAAGTAATAGTCCGGGTCGCTCTGGCTGACGTAGATGGTCGTCAGCTGCTTGCCCGATGCCTTGATGGCTTCGGCCACGGCGCGGCCATCGGGCAGGGAAAAGCCGCCGTCGATGAGAATGGCCTCCCGATCGCCCGAGAGCAGCACGGGCGCACGGAAGAAGCCCTTGTCGCCTGCAGGAAAGTGCTTCCATTGCAGCCTGGAATGGCTGCTCACAGCGGCGGCGCAACCAGCCAGGCCTGTAGCGATGCCGGCAGCGGCAGCGGTTTGAACAAAGTCTCGACGATTCATCATGATGGTCCTTCAGTGAATTTCAAAAATGGCGGGGGTCAGACGCGAAAGACTCAGGCCACGCTGAGTTGCTCGGCAAAGGCCTGCGGATTGGAGTAAGCGGCACTGGAGTTCAGCAATTGGCGCCGGCCATTGGTTTCCAGGATGAAGCTTGGAACGCCACGCGCGCCAAGCTGGCTCTGCAGCGCCTTTGCGCTCTCGATGCGGGCGCGATTGGCAGCCAGCAGTTCACCATCAGACCGGAGCAGGCTTGCAGCAGCCTGCTCCAGCCCCAGGACCTGCAGAATTGCCATCAGTGTGTCCGGTTGCGTGATGTCCTCGCCATTGACGTAGCGGGCATGCTGAATGGCCTCAAGGACGCCAAGCTCACGCTCTGGGGTGCACAGACTGACAGCGCTCAGCGCCAGGGTCGCCGGGCCGCTGTCGAACAGTTGCTGACGATCCGACAGCACATGGCTGCGGTAGCGCTCACTAAAGCGCTGGCCCGTCAGGCGCTCGATGCGCTGATCGTTGCTCTAGGCATAGGCTGCAAAGCCATCGTCCATGAGACGTGCACCCGTGCCTGCGAAAAGGCCGCTGGGCAGCAGGCGCAGCTCGACCTCAGGCACTTTGCCCAGAGCCGCCACCGCTGCGGCGGCACCGTAGCACCAGCCGCACAGGGGGTCGAATACGTAATGCAGGGTCTTGGTCACCAAGGGCTCCGTTGCTTCAATACCGTGATCGTAGGAACAAAGCATTGACAGAAAAAGCCTGATCGAATAGATAAATCGTATGTCAATGGCAAACAATTCAGAAGAATCCGTCGCCGGCAAGCTTGCCAATCTCAAGCGCCTGGCCTACTTCGCGGCCGTGGTGGAAACCGGCAGTTTCACGGCGGCCGCGGACCGGCTGGGCATCACCAAGGCCGTGGTCAGCCAGCAGGTCGCAAGGCTGGAGCGCGAATTCCACACGACGCTTCTGACTCGCACCACCCGCAAGGTCGTTCCCACCGATGCAGGCCGGATCTTTTATCAACGCTGCGCATCCATCCTCAAGGAGGCAGGTGATGCTTTCGACGAGCTGGGGGAAGTGGCGGCCGAGCCTTCGGGAACCTTGCGCCTGACCGCCCCGCTGGACTATGGCATCACGGCAGTGGTGCCAGCCATCACCGAGTTCACGCGGCGCTATCCCCAATGCAAGGTGGACGCAGTGTTCAGCGACCAGCCGCTTGATCTGATGTCGGGGCAGGTCGAGCTGGCAATCCGCGTCGGCTGGCTTTCCCACCTGAATGTGCAGGCCCGTCAGATCGGGAGCTTCAGGCAATTGCTGGTCGCCGCACCCTCATTGCGCCGGCAAGTGACGCAGCTCAAACAGCCACAGCACATCAGCGAGCTGCCCTTTGTCGCGAACACGGCCTTGCGTGAACCCTGTAACTGGAGCTTCTCGCGCAGCGAGCTGGAGCGCCAGAGCGTGACGGTGCACCCTGCGATCTCGCTCGATGCGACACTGGCCGTGCGCGAAGCAGTGCGTCATGGGGCAGGCTTGTCGGTACTGCCCGACTTCGCCGTGACCGATGATTTGAAGAGTGGCGCGCTGATACTGGTGCTGCCCAGATGGTCGCTGCCATCGGGGGGCATTCATGCCGTGTTCCCGACCGCACGATTCCGACCGGCAAAGGTCAAAGCCTTCGTGGATCTGATGCAGGAGCAAATCCGCTCCAGGGCATGACCAGGTCCGGCCATCAGACAGCTGACAAGCGGCTCAGGCGACGCCACATCGGACCACCATCGCACAGCAGCCACGCCATCCGGGCAGGAGCTTGCAGACGTTGCAATTGCGCTTGACCGGGAACGCAGCGGCTCGATTCCTTCTGGGGATCGAGCTCAAGCGACATCGTCAGGAGTGCATAGAAAAAGGGAGCCCAAGCTCCCTTTTTCTGCGCGAAGCGGTCGCTCCCGCCTGAGCGATGCCATCAGGCTCAGAAGTTGGGCGCTTCCACGCCTCCGTCCACTCCCAGCACCTTGCCGGTCACCCAGCTGGATGCGGGGCTGGCCAGAAACAGCGCGGCATTGGCAATGTCTTCGGGCTGGCCCATGCGTGCCATGGGCGTGGTTTTTTCCATGCGCTCCTTGCGCTCCGGCGTGAGAAACGGCGCCAGTGCATCAGTCATGATGGTGCCGGGCTCGATGGCGTTGATACGCACCCTGGGGCCGAAGTCCTGTGCCAGGCAGCGCGTCATCTGGTTGAGAGCGGCCTTGGCCGCACCATAGGCGCTGAAGTACTTCTGTGAGTAGCGTGCCGCCGTGGACGAGATGTTGACCACCGCACCGCCGCCCGCTGCCTCCATGGCGACGGCTGCCTTCTGGATCAGCGTATAGGCCGGCACCACATTGAAGGCCAGCATGTCCCCCACGGCCTTGCCCGTGACCTTGCGCGGGTCGTTGGGGCCGCCACCGCCCACATTGTTGATGAGCACATTGATCTTGCCCAGCTCCTCCACAGTGCGGACGATGAGTTTGTCCAGATCTTCTTCCTTGTTCACATCGCCCTGCACGGCAATGGCGCGGCGGCCCAGCGCTTCAATTTCGGCCTTGACTGCCTGCAGATCCGCCTCGGTGCGCGCAAACAACGCCACATCGGCGCCGGCCTTCGCCAGCGTGACAGCGCATGCACGGCCGATACCCTTGCCCGCGCCGGTCACCACGGCCACCTTCCCCTCCAGCGAAAACTGGCGAAAAATCTCGTTCATGTCTCTTCCTATGATTGCGTTCAGACCCGCCCATGCTCTGTACGAAACGCTTTCAGGGCATCAGCCAAACGGACCATGGGGCAAGCCCCATGGTCAGCCCCCGCAGCTTGCGTCAACACGCCAAAATTGAGCCCTGGAAATTGATAGCACTGCACCAGGGTAGAGCCGTGAATCAGGCAAATTCCAGATCAGAGACAGCGAGCAGGGACCCAGGCGGCCCCGCGGCCCCGCAGCCCCGCGACGAGACTGTCGTCTCCCTCAGCGAAGCACAGCGGCTCAGGGGGTGACTGCAGCCTGCAGCATCTGCTCGAACTGCGGGTTGTAGGGCGGCAGCATGCCCCACTCGCGACGCGGGTCGTGGTTGCCGGCCTTGTAGACGGAGCGGGCATGGCTGAACTCGAGAAAACCCTCGCGGCCATGATAGTGCCCCATGCCCGAAGCGCCCACGCCGCCAAACGGCGCATCCTCCAGCGCCGGATGCATGACCACGTCATTGATGGAGACACCGCCGGACAGCGTGTTGTCCAGCACCCAGTTCTGCTCCGTCTCGTCGTTGCCGAAGTAGTACAGAGCCAGCGGGCGCTCGCCGGCATTGATCGCTGCCACCGCATCGCGGATGTTCAGGAAGCTGCGCAGCACCACGGCCGGGCCAAAGATTTCGTGCTGGGAGATTTCAGCTTCGGCTGGCGGGTTGACGACCAGCGCCAGCGGCAGGCGGCGGTCTGCGCCGGCTTGCGCGGCACCGACTTCCAGCACGGTCAGACCGCGCGCCTTGGCATCATCGACATAGGCTTTCACACGTGCATGGTGGCGCTCGTTGATCACGGGCGTCATGTCTGCGTTGCCTGTCACCGAGGGGTACAGCGCCTGGTATTGCGAAGCAATGCCATCGGCCAGCGCCTGCAGGCGGGATTCATGGACCCAGACCACGTCGGGTGACACGCAAAGCTGGCCGGAGTTGAGCGACTTGCCTACGGCGATGCGCTCGGCCGCATTGGCGATGTCGGCGGAATCGCCCACCAGCACGGGGGACTTTCCACCCAGCTCCAGCGTCACGGGAACCAGGTTTCTGGCGGCGGCAGCCATGATGAGCTTGCCCACGCTGGTGGAGCCCGTGAAGACCAGATGGTTCCAGGGCTGCTCGGCAAACGCCGCAGCCACCTCGGGGCCTCCCTGCACCACGGCCAGCACCTGAGGATCAAAGCGCTTGGCCACGGCCTCGGCCAGCACCTGGGCCGTACGCGGCGCAATTTCGGAAGGTTTGAGCACGGCCCGGTTGCCAGCCGCGAACGCGCAGGCCAGCGGCGACAGCAAGGTGAACAGCGGCGCATTCCAGGTGCCGATGATGCCGATCACACCCTTGGGCTGGTACTTGACCCAGGCCGTGGCGCCAAACATGTCAAAGGGTTTGACGCTGGGACGCTCGGAGTCACCCAGCCAGTCCCTGAGGTGATCGCGTGCATGCTTGAGCGAGGAGAGCGAGCCAAGAATGTCATTGGCCAGCGAGAACACGGCGGGGCGGCCACCAAAGTCTTCGCCCATGGCCTGGCAAAGCTCCTCCTTGTGCTCCACCAGCATGTCGATGACTTGCTGAATGCGCTGCATGCGCACATCGGCGCTGACCGCAGCCTCTTCGATAAAGGCCTGTTTTTGCATGTCCAGCAGCTGGCGAATGCCGATGGACGAATTCGTCTGGGTCATTTTGTCTCCTCGATACTTCTCTTGAAAGCCATGAACGGAAGGCACATGCTCAGACCTCCGGATTTCGCGGTCGTCGTCCAAAAAGACGATGGCATAACCCTGAGCCCCTCGCACGATGCAGCGCATGCACACCCATCAAACCCCGCCTCCCGCCGTCAGCTGGCGCACTCATCTCAGCCTCGCCCTGCTGGCGCTGGTCTATATTTTCTCCTTCATTGACCGACAGGTTCTGTCTATTTTGCTGGAGCCCGTCAAACAGGAATTCGGCGCCTCCGATACCGAGATGGGTTTGCTCACGGGGCTGGCCTTCGGTCTGATCTATGCCATGCTGGGTGTGCCTGTGGGACGTCTGGCCGACACACGCAACCGCCGCAACATCGTGGCCCTGTGCTGCGGGATCTGGAGCCTTGCCACCGCTGCCTGCGGCATGGCCACCCAGTACTGGCACATGCTGCTGGCCCGCATGAGCGTGGCCGTGGGCGAGGCCGGCGGCATGGCGCCCTCGGTGTCCATCGTCTCGGATCTGTATCCTCCCAAGATGCGTTCGTTTGCCATCAGTCTGTTCATGATGGGCCCCAACCTGGGAACGTTGCTGGGCCTCGTCATAGGCGGCATGGTGGCCCAGCATTACGGCTGGCGCTCCGTGTTTCTCGCCTTCGGCATTCCGGGCGTAATTCTTGCGCTGCTGGTGTATTTCTTTGTCAAGGAACCGGCACGAGGCGCCTATGAAAGCATCAAGCCTGCAGCTCAAGGCAGCGCTGCGCGCGAATCCATGTTTCACCAGGTCAGGCGCCTGCTGGGCATGGCGCCGCTGCGCCATATCTGCATCGCCTGCGGCGTGGCCGGTATTGCAGGTTATGGCTACGGCGTCTGGGCGCCGAGCTTTTTCATGCGCATTCACGGCATGAGCATCTCTCACGCCGGCCTGGTGTTCGGTCTGGCCAGCGGCCTGGGTGCCGTGGCCGGCGCCATGTTCTGCGGCTGGCTCAGTGACAGATTGACCCAGCGCGACTCGCGCTGGCAGCTGCGTCTGGCTGCAATGGGCACCTTCTGCGCCGTGCCTGCAGGCGTCGCCGTGTTTTTCTGGCCCGTGTCCGACTTCTGGACGGTTGCCGGTATCAAGGTCCCCTATGCCATGGCATTTGCCCTGCTGTTCGGCTTTTTTGCGAGCTGGTTTGCCACGCTCTCATACAGCGCCGTCAGCCAGATGGTGACTGCAGCCGAACGCAGCGTCGCCTCGGCACTTCTCAATCTTTTCATGACCTTGCTGGGCGTTGGCCTGGGTCCGCTGGTAACCGGCATTCTGTCGGACTACTTTGCCCGGACTCATGGCTCCGAAGGCCTGCGCTGGGCGCTGATGGGCGTGACCTCGCTGCTCGTCATCACTTCGCTTTTCTTCGCGTTGGCCATCCGCCCCTACAAGCAGCGCCTGCAGCAGTTGCAGATGAATGCCGCCTGATCATCAAAAATTGGAGACTCTCGTGAGCCAACCCGTAGTTCTCATCACCGGTGCCAGCCGCGGCATTGGCGCGGCAACCGCCGTCTACTTTGCCACCAAGGGATGGCGCGTGGCCATCACCGCCCGCACGCTGAGCGAAGGTACGCAGATGGAAAACCAGCTGCGCCTGCCAGGCGGCCAGCTTCTGTCCGGCAGTCTGGAGTCAACAGCCAAGGCCATTGAGGCCGCTGGGGGCGAGGTATTTCCGCATGTCATGGACCTGATGGACCTGACCAGCCTGGACAAGGCCGCCGACGCTGTGCTGAAACGCTTTGGCCGTGTCGATCTGCTGATCAACAACGCCGTCTACCAGAACCGCGAGATCAACCACCTGATCCCCGAGATAACGGCCGAGTCGCTGCAGCGCTCCATGCAGGGTAATGTCATCGCCCCTTTCCATCTGGCTCAGCGCCTGCTGCCGGCCATGGCGGCACAAGGCGGCGGCCGCATCATCAATGTGTGCTCGGCTGCGGGCCAGTACAACCCGCCCGTGCCCGCCGACCAGGGCGGCTGGGGCTTTGCCTATGGAGCCTCCAAGGCCGCCATCGCGCGCCTGGCCGGCTGCATCAACACCGAATACAAGCAGCAGAATGTGCGCGCCTTCAGCGTCAACCCAGGCGTGGTGAGCACCGAGGCCGTCAAGGCCACGCTGGGCGACGACGGCCTGCTGGCTCAGCGCTATGGCGCCTCCACCCCCGAAGAAATTGCAGCGGCACTGTTCTGGCTGGGCACTGAAAAAGACGCTCTGCCACTGGCCAAGAGTTACACCATGATTGACCTGCAACCCCTTCACAAAGAGCGCGTGACCGCGACCACGTGAGCAGCATGTAAGCGTGCACAAACACCCAACCAAGGGCAAACCCTGTGCGGTTTGCGCCAGATCAAAGCCGCGCCTTCACTCGTCCAAACAGAGTATGCGCGGCGACGCCTCTTGCCAGAAGATTCATCCGTCCAAAACTAAATACGGAGACCTCTGCAATGGCAACCACGAAGGACTACCGCCTCGGTGAATTTACCTACCCACGTGGCTGGTTCATGATTTCCGAGGCCAAGGCGCTCGACACCCACAAGCCCGTGGCCGTGCGCTTCTTCGGCCAGGATTTCGCGCTGTACCGTGGCCGCGAAAGCGGCAAGGTCGTGCTGCTGGACGCTTACTGCCCCCATATGAAGACCCATCTGGCAGCGCCCAATGCCACCAGCTATGTGGTGATCGATGGCGGCGGCAGCAATGTGGAAGGCGACGGAATCCGCTGCCCCTATCACGGCTGGCGCTTCGGCGCGGACGGCAAGTGCAACCACATCCCCTATCACGACGGAGCCATTCCGGCCGCGGCCGCAGTCAAGAGCTGGAAGGTTGTCGAGCAGTACGGAGCCATCTGGGTCTGGTTCGATCCCGAAGGCGGCGAGCCCGACTACGATCTGCCCACTTTTGGCGACTGGCATGACGAGACCTATGTCAACGGCCAATGGGATTACCTGGGCGAGCTGAACCAGCACCCCATGGAGGTCGTGGACAATATTGCCGACTATGGTCATCTGAGCCCCATCCACGGCTCCACCGTGGCGCGCTTCGAGAACGAATTCAAGGGCCACAACGCCATCCAGCGCCAGTGCGGCGGTCACCGCACCCTGGTGGGCGAAGGCGGTGCCAGCGCCGATCTGCACACAGACACCTGGTACCACGGCCCCGCCATCCTGGTCGCCAAGGTCAGCGGCATGTTCAACTCCTTCATGATGATCATGCATACCCCCATCGAGGACGGCAGGATCAAGGTCTGGCACAACCTGCTGGTCAAGACTGCACACGGCGGCCTGCCCACCAAGGCGGATGAAATCGCGGCCAAACAGTACCAGGAGTCCAGCCGCCTGGCCTTTGCCCAGGACTTCGAAGTCTGGTCTCAGAAGGCGCCCTGCCTGAACCCGCTGTTTATCCCCAGCGACGGCGCCTTCCTCAAGGCCCGCATCTGGTACAAGCAGTTCTACAACCCCCGCACCAAGGCGGCCGAGTATCTGGACCAGTGCGAAGGCAGGTACATTCCTCGCGGAATGGTGGCCTATACGCAGGAAGCCGAGGAAGCGACGGCCTGATCCCGAGAACCTCCAAGGCCAAAGGTCCATGCGCTTGCATGGGCCTTTTTTATCGGGGTGAGGGCCTCT
Organism: Comamonas thiooxydans; assembly: GCF_002157685.2. Classification (NCBI taxonomy): domain Bacteria; kingdom Pseudomonadati; phylum Pseudomonadota; class Betaproteobacteria; order Burkholderiales; family Comamonadaceae; genus Comamonas; species Comamonas thiooxydans. The sequence continues at coordinate 1,510,911 of NZ_AP026738.1, read as the reverse complement.
CCTTGAAAACCATAGCTTCCAGCGCTTTATTTCCATGGAAATTCAATACAAAACATATTGAATTCCTTATTCATAAAGCGCAAGCAGCTACCATCTTTTCAAGTCCTCAAGGTCTGGCATGCGTCACCTCCGTCAGCATGAAGACATGTTCGCCCCAGCCAAACTCGCCGTCCTGCGCACGGGCCGAGACATCGAGTGAAGCCGCTGCCGCCTGCGCCTGCTCCACCGAGTCAAACCACCACTCGACCACATGGCGGTAGCCATAGCCAGAAGGTGGCTGCTCATCGATGGTGTTGCAGACAATGCGGCTGGCCAGGCCCAGGGCAAGGCTTTGCCACTGCGGTGGACAAATCTCCGGCAAGGCCGCAGCTCCGCGCCAGACGTCGCTGCGCTGCAAAAAGCCGATCAACATGACTTGCTTCTGCTGCGGCAAGACATCTACACACAGGCTGCCACGCAACACCTGCTGACGGCATAGCAGCGAGAAATTGCGCACATAGTCGGCAAACACGCGCGGCTCGTCGGGGCGCATGATGGCCAGGGTTTCGGGGTCGCTCCAGATCGCAGAGCCTGCTTCGCGCTCGGCCAGCACCATGAGGTTGACGCCGTCATAGTCCTTGCTCAGTTCTGCGGCATCTGTCTGTAGATGTCGTGAGCACTGTGCCACGGCCTTGACGCGCTGGCCCACGTTGCGACACAGACGACCCAGCGCGGAATGCTCGCGCCAGGCCCGCGCGAACTCCTCTGGGCGCAGCGCCGGGTTGCGCCGCGCCAGATAGATCATCTTCCAGACGACGCAAGAATCCTTCTCGGTCACTTTTTCCGCCTTCATGCGGCAGCGACCACGGGGGCGTGAGCCTTGCGATAGGCGCCGGGGTAATGCTGCAGAGCACGGTAAAACGCCCACACCGCCGGCATCAGTGTGCACATCATGATCGCCATCGCATAGCGCAGGCCTTCGCCGGGCGCAACGGTGTTGAGCACATCACTGAGCCAGCCAGCCACGATAGGCCCCACTCCGTTGCCCAGCAGGGCTCCGGCCATCAGCACCATGGCGCTGGCCGTGGCGCGCCGCTCGGTCGGCACGACCAGGCTCAGGGCAGCGTAGGTGGCCGGAGCCCACCAGGCGGTAAAGAACGAATAAATCAACATGCAGGCCATGGACAACATGAACATGTCCGAGCCCACCAGCAGATAGCCGAAACCCAGCACCATGGCCAGGCTGGTGCCGATCACGGGGATGCGAATCTGCCAGCGCACATCGCTGCGCGCCAGCCGGTCCGTCAACCAGCCAGAGAAGAGGCTGCCCGAGACCGAGAGCACAGCGGCCCCTGCAGAAATTGTCCCTGCCTGCTTGAGACTGAGATCGAAACGCCGCGCAAGCAAGGCCACATTCCAGGAGCCGATCGAGATTCCCGCGATCAGGACACAAGCAGCGCCCACGATTAGAAATCGGGTCACGGGCTCTCTCCATATCAAGGCAACGGCAGACCTGGTCTGCTGCCGGCCGTCCTGCGGGTCGGAGATCACCTGCGGGATGGTACGAACGGGTTCGCTGATGCTCAGGCGCAGCACCAGGGACAAGACCATGATGGCCACACCGATGATGACCATGGTCACACGCCAACCCCACAACTCGGCAAACAACGGCCCCAAAAGCAAAGCCAGCAAGGCGCCCATCGCATTGCCGACACCAAAAACACTCATGGCACGCGAGCGCTCATGGGGCTTGTACAGATCAGCCAGCATGGACATGGACGCAGCGCCGCCACCGGCATCCCCCAATGCGGCACCGGCGCGCGATGCAGTCAGTCCACCCGAACCAGTGGCCAGGGCGCCCAGCGCCGCAACGCTGCCACCAACGCCACGGCACCAGGCAATCAGGCTGCGGCGCTCTTGTCTGTCTGCCAGACGTCCCAGTGGAATGCCCAGCACTGCGAACGTCAGCGCAAAACCGAGTCCGGTGATCAGGCCGATCTGCAGGTCCGAGAAGCCGAACTCCTGCTTGATGGGCTGCAGCAGCACAGCCAGGATCTGCCGGTCCATGAAGGTCAGGGCAGACAAGGCCGTCAGCAGTGCCAGCACATACACCCTTGATGGGTTCTGATGATTTTTGTTTGTCATTGTCTTCTTGGTTTTTTGCATCACGCCGCAGCTCACACCTCTGCGCCACTGCCAGGACGAGATGGCGGCCGCATCCCGGCGCCGCCTTGAGCATCGTGGTCATGGGCAGCCGCTCCCACATCGTCCCAACGGACGATTCCCTAACCCCGATTGGCCTTGCGTGCGGATTGCCTCTTAATGGAATACGGCGGCGAGCTCTGCCGTACACCAGAACTTCAAGGAGACTGACACATGCAGCAATTCGACTTGCTGATCCGTAACGGCCGCATCGTGGACGGCACCGGCGCCCCCGCTTACCGCGCGGACATCGGCGTGCGCAACGGGCGCATCGCCGCCATCGGCCAAGACCTGGGCACCGCCGCGCAGCAAATCGATGCAGACGGATTGCTGGTGACGCCGGGCTTTGTGGATGTGCATACCCACTTTGACGGTCAGGCGACCTGGGATGAAAGGCTTTGGCCAAGTTCCCAGCAGGGCGTGACCACCGCAGTGATTGGCAACTGCGGCGTGGGCTTTGCCCCCTGCCGGCCCGAGGACCGCGACACGCTGATTGCGCTCATGGAGGGCGTGGAAGACATCCCCGACACCGCGCTGCATGAAGGCCTGCCCTGGAACTGGGAAAGCTTTCCTGAATATCTGCAAGCCTTGGCAGCGCGGCGCTACGACATCGATATCGCAGCCCTGCTGCCTCACGGCCCGCTGCGCGTCTATGCAATGGGCGAGCGCGCCATACGGCGCGAGCAGGCCAATGCCGAGGACATCAGCACCATGCAGGAACTGATCAAGCACGGCCTGGCAGCCGGGGCCGTTGGTCTGTCAACCTCGCGCACCATGGCCCACCGCTCCAAGTCGGGGGACTTCACCCCCATGTACCAGGCCGTGGGCGAGGAGTTGCTGGAGCTGGGACTCTCGCTCAAGAGCTATCCGAACAGCGTCTTCCAGATGATCTCGGACTTCGAGCACATCGAGGACGAATTCAGCATTCTCACACGCGTCAGTCAGGACACGGGCTGCGCCGGCACGCTCACCGTGCTTCAGTATCCGCACCGCCCGCAACTGCACCGAGAGCTGCTACAGCATATTGAAACTGCCAATGCCGGCGGGCTGCGCATCATGGGCCAGGTGCTCAACCGCCCTGTGGGCGTACTCATGGGGTTCGAATGCAGCCTGAACCCCTTTTCCTGCAAGCCCAGCTATGAAGCGCTGGCGCAGCTCAGTCCGGCAGAACGCATCAAAGAGCTGTCCCGACCAGGCACGCGCAGCGCCATCCTCGGCGAGAAGGACCGCAATCCCCACTTGTTCATGGAGTACTTCGGCCAGAACTTTGCGGGCATGTACCCCTGGTGCGACCAAGAGCCCAACTATCTGCCGCAAGAAGGCGATTCGGTTCAGGCTCTGGCCGATGCAGCCGGCCAGCCACCGCTGGATTGGATGTATGACTTCATGCTGGGCAATGAAGGCCAGGCGCTGGTCTATCTGCCCATGGCCAATTATCTGGACCATGACTGCAGCGCTCTGCACGAGCTGCTCGGCCATCCCCACACCGTACCCGCCTTGGGCGATGGCGGCGCCCATGTGGGCACCATCTGCGACGGAAGCGCAACGACCTTTCTGCTCACCGAATGGGTGCGCAAGCGCGGCCTGTTCAGCATCGAGCAGGCCGTCCATATGCTGACGCAGCGGCCGGCTTCGCTCTATGGCTTTGCCGACCGTGGAGTCCTGCAGGTCGGCAAGCTGGCGGATCTCAACATCATCGATCTGCAAGCGCTCAAAATTCTGCCGCCGCACATCGTTCGTGACCTGCCCGCCGGCGGCAAGCGCTTCCTGCAAGGCGCGCAGGGCTATCGCTACACCATCAAGTCCGGCCAGATCACCTACCGCGACAGCATGGCCACCGATGCATTGCCGGGCCGCTTGCTCAAGCGCAGCGAGCAGAGGGCAAGCTGAACGCTGACGCTCCCCCCACCGGGCCTCGAAGCAAGCCGGCTCTTGAGGCCTGCGCTCGTTTTTCACCCCCTCCTCATCCAAAAACGGACCAGATCCGGCAGGCCCGCCCTGCTTGCGAGCAGCCCCCCTCCCCGGCCTCCTTCGCAGAGATCGGGCACCTCGACCAAGCGCCTTGAGCAGATCGTGTTCACGCCATGCGGATGCCAGCGATATAGTGACCCCGTCATCTTCCATGTCCATACCCCATGCATTTGCGCAAGTTCCATACCCTGCTTCAGACGTGGCTCATGCTGCTGGGCTTTTGCGTCGTGCCTTGCAGCGCGCAGGAAGCTGCTGCCTGGGAAAAGCAGGTCACGGGCCGCACTTCCATCACCAGGCTGGGCACGATTGACTACGAAGTAAGCTACAGCAGCGCAGGCTTTGACCATTTCTCTTCTGAAATCGTGGCCAGATGGAATGACGGGGAAGCGCAGGAGCAGACGCTGTACGAAGGGATTTACGACCGGCCGCCCGCCAAGGTCTGGGGGAACGGGCCCCATCTTTGCATTGCCATGCAGGCCTGCGCGCGCTATTCGGATCGCTGCAGCCAGTATGTGATTGCACACCGCTATGACACGCAAGCCAAAGCCTTTGTGGCGCTGAAGTCCGAGAAGACGGCGCGCCGTATCTGCGCTGCGGCACGCTGAAGATAAAAAAGAAGGAGGCCGAGGCCTCCTTTAAATCCCGTCGTCAGGCGCGACGAACAGGGTATCCTTTCTGCTGTCTGTAACTGTTCTTTCCTCCGGCTCAGGCCTCTATGGCGCTCAGCGGTTCATGCTCTGCCGCATAGGCCTTGGCCCAGCGGTAATCCGCCTTGCCTGCCGGGCTGCGCTTGACTTCAGTGGCCAGATACACGGCGCGCGGCAGCTTGTAGCCCGACAGATTGCTGCGGCAGATCCTTTCGAACTCCTGCAGATCGAACTCGTGGCCCTGCTGCACCTGCACCACGGCCACCACCTTGCTACCCCAGCGTTCGTCAGGAAGGCCCACGACCACCACATCCTGAACCAGCGGGTAGCGGCGCGCGGTTTCCTCCACCTCTTCGGGGTAAACCTTCTCGCCTCCTGTGTTGATGCACTGCGAACCACGGCCCAGCACCACATATTCACCCGTGGTGTCGATGCGAGCCCTGTCCCCTGTCAACACCCAGCGGCTGCCCTCGACCATCACAAAGGTCTCGGCCGTTTTCTTGGGATCTCCGTAATAGCCCAGGGGCATGTGACCCCGGCGCGAAAGAATGCCTTCCTCCCCTGGCTGCGTGAGAATGCGCAGATCTTCGGAGATCACGCTGAGGTCGGGACGCGGCGCGATGCGCATAAAGCCTTCGCCCTTGGGCGTTTTCTCCCCTCCGCCCAAGACTCCGGATTCGGAGCTGGCCATGCCGTTGTTGAGCACCAGATGAGGCAGCTGCACCAGCAGCCGCTCCTGCAGATGGCGCGAGAACACGGCACCGCCATTGCCGAAGATCATCAGTGACTTGAGAGGCCAGCGCCCGGGGTTGCTCTCCAGCGTCTGGATGATGGGCAAGGCCATGGCATCGCCAACCACGGCCATCACATTGATCTGGTGATGCTCGATCAGGTCCAGCATGTGTACAGGATCAAAGTTCTTGCGATCGTTCACATAGACCGGATGCCCGGAAAACAGGCTGATCAGGGTGGCCCACATGGCTGCGCCATGCATGAGCGGTGCCGCCGCCAGATAGGCCAGCGCCGGGCCGTTGGGCACCAGCTGCAGCAGCTCCTCCGGCCTTTCGATGGGAGGCCGGCGGAAGTAATAGCCGCCACCGCCCAAGGCCCCCATGAACAAGGATTTATGCGGCCACATCACCCCCTTGGGCAGCCCCGTGGTGCCGCCGGTGCAGAGCATGAAGATATCGTCATCGCTGCGCTCGGCGTCCGTGAGTTCCTTTCCACCTTCGGCCAACACGCGCTCGTAGGGTTGCACTGTCCTGGGCAGGCCATGACGCTCCTCGCCAACCCGCAGCGCCAGACGCAAAGTGGGCACCAGGGCAATGACTTCCAGCACCGACGCATCGAACTCCGCGCCATAGACCAGGCCGCGCAGATCCAGGCTGTTGAACAGCCCCTGAAGTTCATCGGCCACGTAGCGGTAGTTGACGTTGACCGGCACGGCTCCGATCTTGCTGCAGGCGAAAAAGGCCTCCAGATACTCGGCGCAGTTGTAGAGCTGGATGCCGACGTTGTCTCCCCGTCCTATGCCACGCGCGCGCAGCGCGTTGCCCAGCTGATTGGCTCGCTCATCGAGCTGTTTGAAGCTGAGCTTCTGCCTGCCGCAGCCAAAGGCAATGCGATCCGGCACAGCTTGCACCACCAACTCAAAAATATCCGCCAGATTGAAGGTCCGTGTCATCTCTTGTCTCCGTCTGTCTTCCCGTTTTACGAATCCACTTGTCCCGCAGGTGCTGCAATGCTCGACGACGGTCTGTCCACATTCATCGTCCGCTTGAACCTGGTGCAGACCCTTGTGGTTTCGAGGGAGCATGCTCGCAGATAGACAGGCAGCACCCAACAGCACCTACCCTTAAAAAACTTCCACCAAGGCATTTCCCAAGACTTGGTCGAAGAATGCAGAATCTCAGTGGAAGCTCTCTCCATCGTCTGTTTCCAGGTCGCCTCAAGCGATCTTTTTCGTAGTCACCATCGATGCATAGGGCTTGATGGTCCAGGCATAGATCAGCAGCGCCAGCGCATAAAAGGCGAGCATGCAGACCAGCGCCCAGCGCAGCGATTCACTGCCCGCCCGAACGATGAATGCATCACTGAGCAGACCCACCGTCAGAGGTCCCAGGCCACCGCCAACTGCAGTCAGCAGCAGGTTGTAGATGGACAGAGAAGTCGCCAGACGGCTGGAGGCAATCACATTGGTCAGCGCAGCAAACACCGGCGCGGCCCAGAAGCTGGAGAAGATGGAGAACAGGCCGTAGTAGGCAATCGCATGCGGAATCTGCAGGCCGGCCAGCGTCCACTGTCCCGCAGAGTCATTCAGATAGAAAGCCAGCCCCAGCGGAATCGAAATCAGCGTCCCCAGAACCGGAACGCCAATCTGCCAGCGTACATCCCTCCTTGCCATCAGATCAGTAATCCAGCCGCTGAGCAAAGCCCCAAAAATCGCCCCCGGCCCACCGATAAATCCCATGATGGCGCCCGCATCCTTGAGCTGAAGACCATGGGAGCGCACCAGAAACGCGGTATTCCACATGCCGATCGCATAGCCCGAGAACGCCATCAGCATGCTGGCCAGACCCAGGCCCACAAACGCCTTGTTGCGTGCCAGCGCGGCCATGACATCGCCAAATTTCTCGGCAACGGCCTGTGCCGCAGGGCGCCCGTCCTGAGCCCCCCGCACGGGCTCACGGCAGGTCAGGCGCAGCAGCACGGCCACCAGCACGCCCGGCAGGGCCAGCCACAGGAAGGCCGAGCGCCAACCGTAGTGCTGGGCGATCCAGGCTCCCACGCCCAGGCCCACCAGCGACCCCAGATGCGGTCCCAGGCTGAACACGCTCATGGCTCGGCTGCGCTGTTCGGGCGGGTAGATGTCAGCGATCATGGTGGTCGATGCCGCCGTGCTGCCCGCCTCGCCCACCGCAACACCCACACGAGCAGCCGTCAGGCTCCAGAAGCCCACCGCCATACCGCAAAGACCCGTGGCAACGCTCCAGCCGGCGCAGCACCAGGCAATCAGGTTGCGGCGGTTGGTACGGTCGGCAAAGCGGCCAAATGGTACGGCCAGAATGCTGTAAAACAGAGCAAAGGCCAGACCCGTGAGCAGGCCCATGGCACTGTCAGAAACCCCCATCTCCTGCTTGATGGGCTGAATCAGCACCCCCATGATCTGACGGTCTATCATGCTCACGCCATAGACGAGCAACAGCACCAGCAGCAGATAGTGACGACGCCAGCCCGTCACATTGCTGACCGGCATCACCCTGGCCGAAGCGGCTTGCGGCACACGGGCCACAGCAGATGCACTCATTTCCTGTCTCCTGAAAAACGTGATCTCCGCCACGTGGATTGAATGGAGGCTTGTATGCCCAGTAAAAAGGACGCGGCACATTGCGGTGTGCCGCGCCAAGTCACTAGGCAAGCAGTTCGCAGAAGGGCAGATCCTTGTCCGCACGGGGCTCGGCAGCCAGCCCCAACACGCGTTCGCCAATGCTGTTGAGCACCACCTCGTCGGTACCGCCCGCAATGCGCATGCCGGCAGAGCCGAACCACAGGCGCTCCACCATGGCAAAACGCTCGCCAAGTTCGCTGGCGGCCAGCACGCCGCGCTCGCCAAGCAAGTCGATAGCGAAGTAGCTGAAGGACTGCAGCGCGGCAGCGGCCACGTTCTTGGCGCCGCTCATTTCGGGGCCGGGCTGGCGGCCCTTGCTCAGCGCCGTCAGCGCGCGGCACTGCAGCAGCCATAGCGCCTGCTCCTTCAGATAGAGGTCGGCCCAGCGCTCGCGTAGGCGACCGTCCTGCAGCGCAGGCCTGCCGTCAAATCGATGATCGGCCAGCAGGCCAGCCGTGGTGCGCCACAGCTCGGCGGGCATCACGCCGCCAATGGCCAGGCGTTCTGCCATCAAGCCTGTCAACGTGACCTTCCAGCCACCGCCCAGCTTGCCCACCATCTGACTATCGGGCACGAACACGTCCTCGAAGAAGACTTCGTTGAACTCGGACTCGCCCCCTGCCTGACGAATCGGGCGCACGGTAATGCCGGGCGACCGCATATCGAGGAAGAAAGTGGTCAGCCCCTCAAACTTGCTCGCCTGCGGATTGGTCCTTGCCAGCACCAGACCAAACTGGGCAAACTGTGCGAGAGAGGTCCAGACCTTCTGGCCGTTGAGGATCCAGCCTTCACGGCCATCGGTCGCACGCTCGGCACGTGTGCGCACCATGCCCAGATCGGAGCCGGCACCCGGCTCGCTCAGCAACTGGCACCAGAGGTTTTTTCCACCCAGGGCCGGAGCCACATGCTTGCCCAGCACTTCGGCGCTGGCGTGCGCCATCACCGATGGCAACACCATGCCCAGGCTGACGTTGAACATGCCCGTGGGCACTTTGACCTTGCCCTCTTCCTGACGCCAGATCAACTCTTGCATGGGCGTTCCGCCACGACCACCCAGCACCTTGGGCCAGGTAATCGCACCAAAACCCGCTGCAGCCTTCTTGCCCTGCCAGACCCGGGCTGCCTCCATGCGCTGCTCGGCAGTCATGTCACGACCAAAGTAGTCGTCGGCACTTGCCTTGGGATCGGCATTGGCTTGCAGCCAGGCGCGGCATTCGGCGCGGAAGGCGGCTTCTTCGGGCGTGTCCCCAAAGTCCATGGACTGGCGGTCGGCTGCGGCCGAGCTCTGCACAATCGTCTCTTTCGCAGGAGCAAGCAACCGCTTTTGCAACTCGGCAGCCACCTGTTCGCGCCAGGCGTGGATACTGCCCAGCTCCACGGCCTGCTGGCGCGCACGGCGGTAGAACAGATGGCAATCCATCTCCCATGTATAGCCCATGCCGCCGTGGGTGTGCAGGTTTTCCTGTGCAGCGTCCGACAGCGCCTGGGTGCTGCTCACGCGTGCTGCCGCGGCTGCGCCGGGCAGCTCGGGCGCACCATCAGCCAGATTCATGTCTGCCGTCAGCGCCCAGGCTCCGTAGTAGCAATGCGCACGGGTCAGCTGGTTGTTGGTGTAGAGATTGGCCAGCTTGTGCTTGATGCCCTGATAGGACCCAATGAGCCGGCCAAAGGCCTTGCGCTCCCTGGCGTAGCTGCAGGCCATCTCCAACGCAGCGTCGGCCGCTCCCAGCTGTTCGAAGGCCAGCATCACGGCAGCACGATGGCGCACGCGTGCCAGCACCTGGGCTGCGCTACTGGCTCCGTCAAGTTGCTCGGCCGCCGTGCCGTCAAAGCGCAACAAGGCATAGGGCTTGGAAGGATCCAGCGTCTTGAGCTTCCTGCGCTGCACCGAGCCATCACATCTGAAGGCCACCAGCACATCCGCCCCCGTCGCATTGCGCGCCAGCGCCACACCCCATTGCGCGGCCATGCCATCGGCCACCAGAGGACACTCTCCCTTCAAGGTCTTGCCGTCAAACAGAGGCAGACCGGATGGCTGATTCTGCCCGTCCGTCGGCGCTGCCAGGCAGCCAATGCTTCCGCCCGAAACCGGCAGCAACCATTGCCGGCGTTGCGCAGACTGATCCTGTGTGGATAGCAGGACGGCCTGCACCGCCAGATACATGGTCGATGCCAGAGGCACGGGACTGAGCTGGCGGCCCACTTCCTCGGCCACCACGCACATTTCCATGGCACCGAGGCCGATACCGCCACAGTCCTCCGGCAGCATCAGGCTGGTCACACCCAGCTGGGCCATGCCGCTCCATACGTCCTGGGCATGGTGACCCTCGCCCTCGAGCAAGGCACGCGCCTGCGTCAGCGGCGATTCCCTGGTCAGGAATTTTCGTATTTCGTTGCGCAATGCGTTCTGGTCGTCACTGAAATCGAAGTTCATCTTTTTGTCTCCACCCATTCTTCCAAAGCTCAAACCACGGCAGCGACACCCGCGACATCCGGTAGCACAGCAGCCACATTCCACTGCCTTGCAGCTGGCGGTGCCAGGCCCAGCACCAGATCCGCGCCCTTGTCGCCAATCACCACCGATGCCGCATTCGTATTGCCCGACACCAGATGCGGCATGACCGAGGCATCGATCACGCGCAGACCCTGCACGCCCTTGACCCGGAGGTCGGGCGTGACCACGCTTCGCGGATCGGCTACATGGCCCATGCGGCAGCTGCCGCTGGCGTGATGGCCCGAGCCCAGGTACATGGAGATCCAGTCCAGCAGCTCCTCGTCGCTTTGCAGGCCAGGTGCCGGGCGCGTCTGCGTTTCGATCAGGCCGGCCAGCGCGGGCTGGCGGGCAATCCTGCTGGCCATGCGTACTCCATGGAGCAGTGCCTTGCGGTCACGCTCGTCGTGCAGAAAGTTCATGCGAATGCTGGCCAGCTCCTCGGGCTTGCTGCTCCTGAGCCTGAGCTGGCCGCGTGAATAGGGCCGCACCTGATAGGGCGCCATCGTCATGCCGGGGAAAGCCTCGGTGCGGTAGTTCTTTCCGCCCTGCATATAGCCCTCGATATCGCCGGTCACGGGCAGGCCGTGAATCTGGATGTCGTTGTAGGGCAGGCTGGAGTCACTGCGGAACCATGCGGCAAACTCCGAAGCCGGCATGGCCATGGCTCCCTGCCTGGTCAACAGGTACTGAATGAGCGAAGCGCCAATCCCCAGGCCGCGCAGCGAGCGGTTGAGGCTGGGCGTTCCGGCCTTCATGCGCCAGGACATGGGGACAATCGCATGGTCCTGCAGATTGGCACCCACCCCGGGCAGATCCACCTTGACCTCGATCCCCATCTCCTGCAGGTGCGTTGCCGGGCCGATGCCCGAGAGCATCAGCAACTGGGGCGACTGCAGAGCCCCTGCACACAGCAGGACTTCCTTGCTGGCGCGGGCGGCGTGGCTTGCGCCGGCCTTGTCCTTCCAGTGCACCGTGCTGGCGCGCAGCCCATCCAGACCTATGCGGGTGACCAGCACCTGCATGCGCACATCCAGATTGCGCCGCTGCATGGCGGGCTCGATGGCGTTTTTGGCCACCGACGAGCGCTGACCATTCTTGAGATTGACCTGAAACAGCCCTGCCCCGTCGGGATGGCCGTTGTTGAAATCCTTGCATGCGGGCATCCCGGCTTGAATGGCGGCCTGCACCATGGCCAGCGATACCGGATGGGGGTTGTGCAGATTGTTGGCCGTCAGCGGCCCGCCGCGCCCATGCCAGGGCCGGGTGAATTCTTGTTCGCTGCGCTGCTGGTCTTCTGTGCGCACAAAGTAGGGCAGCAACTCGTCATAGCTCCAGCCCACTGCCCCTTGCTCAGCCCAGCTATCGAAGTCCGCGCGATCGCCGCGCACATAAATCATGCCGTTGATGGAGGATGAGCCCCCCAGGCGCTTGCCTCGCGGCAGGCTGATGCGGCGCTTGGCTGCGTACTGCTCGGGCTCTGTCTCGTGCCCCCAGGAATAACGGGAGCTGTTGATCATCTGGCCCCAGCCAGAAGGCATGGAGACCAGCAAATCCTTGTGGCTTGCGCCGCCTTCGAGCAGCAGGACCTTGTGCTGCCGGTTCTCGCTCAGCCGCGCAGCCAGTGTGCCGCCCGCCGAGCCCGCGCCTATGACGATGTAATCGAAGACTTCATCCATGGCTTGTCTCCATTGATGTATTTATCGGATGAGTGTCTGCACATGGGGCGAGCCCTGGCCCGCCCCTAGCGGCACGTTTGTGCTCCTGTCAGGCTCTTGCGCTCTTGCCGTAGAAGGTCTGGCCCTTGGCCGCCATATCGCGCAGCAGCTGAGGCGGGCGCAGTTGCTCGCCAAACAGATCTGCCAGACGGTCGGCCTCGGCCACGAACTGCGGCAGACCTATGCCGTCGATAAAGCAGAAGGGGCCGCCGGTATAGGCGGGAAAGCCCACTCCCAGAATCGAGCCGATGTCGCCGTCGGCCGGCGCCAGCAGCACGCCCTCCTCCATGGCACGCGCTCCTTCGACGGCCTGCACATAGAGAATGCGCTGCTTGAGGTCGTGCGCGCTGGGCTGCAGGTCTTTTAGCGGGTAATGCTCGGCCAGGCCCGGCCAGATGCGCTTGCCGCTTTCATCGTAGTCATAGAAGCCCTTGCCCGCCTTGCGGCCCAGGCGGCCCAGCTCGAACAGCTTGCCGATCACCGGCACGGAGCGACCGGGCTTGTATTCCCCGGGGAACTCCTTGGCCTGGGCTTCGCCCGCGTGCTTGGACAGATCAATCGACAGCTCGTCGGTAATCGCCAGCGGCCCCACGGGCATGCCCGCATGCCTGGCACAGTTCTCTATCAATGCCGGGGCAATGCCTTCTGCCACCATGCCGATGGCATCATCCACAAACGCGCCGATGAAGCGGCTGGTGAAAAAGCCGCGCTTGTCGTTGACGACAATGGGTGTCTTCTTGAGCTGGGCCACAAAATCCAGTGCCTGCGCCAGCGTGGCATCCGATGTCAGCTTGCCGCGAATGACTTCCACCAGCGGCATCTTGTCGGCCGGCGAGAAGAAATGCAGACCGATGAAGCGATCGGGCCTGTCGCTCGCCTGCGCCAGCAGGCTGATGGGCAGGGCCGAGGTGTTGCTGGCCAGCACGCAGCCAGGCGGCAGCACGGCGTCCAGCTTGCGGGTCACTTCCGCCTTGATGGCTCGGTCTTCGAACACGGCTTCGACCACCATATCGGCATCGCGCAGCAACTCGTAATCGGTGCCGGGCGTGATGCGCGCGAGGATGGCATCGGCCTTCTCGCGGCTCTGGCGCCCCTTGTCCACCTGCCTGGCCAGCGTCTTCTCGGAGTACTGCTTGCCCTTGTCCGCAGCTGCCTGATCCCGGTCTATCAGCACCACCTGAATACCGCGCTGGGCTGCAACCAAGGCAATGCCCGCCCCCATCATGCCTGCACCGATCAGACCCAGCTTGCGGCATTGGAAGGGCTCAAAACCTGCAGGCCGGTGCATGCCTTTCTCGGCCTTGGTCTTGTTGACGAAGAGCGTGCGAATCATGCCGCGCGCCACGGGACTGCGCGACAGCGTGGCCATGTATTTGCTCTCGATGCGCAGGCCCTTGTCGATGGGCAGCTGGCAACCTTCGTAGATGCAGCTTTGAATGCACAGCGGCGCCGGCATATTGTGAAAGGTCTTGGCCTGCAGCAGGGTATTACCCACCACGAAGGCCGGGGCCACGCGCGAATCCAGCGGGCCGCCACCGGGGATGCGAAAGCCTTTCACATCCCAGGGCTGCACTGCCGTGGGGCTGGCCAGCAGCCAGGCCTTGGCAGCGCCGAGCAGCTGCTCGGGAGCCACCACCTCGTCCACCAGACCGGCCTCCCTGGCCTTCACGGCCTGCAGCTGCTTGCCCTCCATCAGAAAAGGCATGGCGGCCAGAATGCCGATCATGCGCGGCAGGCGCTGGGTGCCGCCGGCGCCGGGCAGCAAGCCCACTTGCGCCTCGGGCAGGCCGACCAGAACCGTGGGGGCATCGACGGCAATGCGGTGGTGACAGGCCAGGCAGATTTCATAGCCGCCGCCCAGTGCCATGCCGTTGATGGCTGCCACCAGCGGCTTGCCCAGGGTCTCCAGTTTGCGCAGCAGCCTGGACAGCGATGCGCAGGAGGCGAACAGTTCCTCGATGGGCATGTCCGCCATGGCGTCGATATTGGCTTCCATGCCCATCAGGTCGGCCCCCGCGACAAAGCTGTCCTTGCCCGAGGTGATGATGCCGCCGCGCACCCGGTCGTCGCCGTGCATGCGTGCGATACAGGCTTCCAGGCTGTCCATGAAAGCCTGGTCGATCACATTCATGGTCTTGCCGGGGTAATCCAGCGTCAGCGTGGCAATGCCGTCCCCGTCTACGGCGTAGCGAATGATTTCCGTTGTCATGATGTCTGCTCCCTCACTCACACGCGTTCGATGATCATGGCCGAGCCCATGCCCGCCGCCACGCACAGGCTGATCAGCGCCGTGCGCTTGCCAGTGCGCTCCAGCTCGTCCAGCACCGTGCCCAGAATCATGGCGCCCGTCGCACCCAGCGGGTGGCCCATGGCAATCGCTCCGCCGTTGACGTTCATGCGCTCATGGGGAATGTCCAGCTCCTCCATCATGGTCAGCACCACCGTGGCAAAGGCCTCGTTGAGCTCCCACAGATCGATGTCCGAAGCCTGCATGCGCGCCCTGGCCAAAGCCTTGCGTGCGGCATGAGCCGGGCCGTCCAGCATCAGGGTCGGCTCGGAGCCTATGCTGGCAAAGGCACGGATGCGGGCCCTGGGCTTCATGCCCTGCCTGGCACCGGCCTCGGCCGTCCCGATCAGCACGGCAGCCGCACCGTCGACAATGCCCGAGCTGTTGCCTGCATGGTGATGATGGTGAATCTGCTCAACCTGCGGATAGCGCTGCAGCGCCACGCTGTCATAACCGTATTTCTGGCCCATCTCGGTGAACGCGGGCTTGAGGGCGGCCAGCGAATCGGCGGTGGTCTCGGGGCGAATGGTTTCGTCCTTTTCCAGCAGCGTCATGCCCAGGAAATCTTTGACGGGAACCACAGACTGGTCAAAGCGACCTTCCGCCCAGGCCGTGGCCGCGCGGCGGTGGCTTTCGGCCGAGTACTCATCCAGATCACGGCGGCTGTGGCCGCGCAGCGATGCCAGCAAGTCTGCCGAAATGCCCTGCATCACGAAATAGGTCTTGCTGGCCAGCTGCGGGTCCTGCGCCCAGGCGCCTCCGTCCGACCCCATGGGCACGCGGGACATCATCTCCACGCCGGCACCGATGGTCATATCGGCCTGGCCGGCCATCACCTTGGCCGCAGCAAAGCTCACCGCCTCCAGGCCCGAGCCGCAGTAACGGTTGAGCTGCACGCCGGCCACGCTCTGCGCATAGTCGGCCTGCAGCACCGCCATGCGGCCCACATTGCCGCCCTGCTCGCCCACGGGTACCACACAGCCCATGACCACATCGTCCACCGCCGATGTATCGAGCTGGTTGCGCTCACGCAAAGCCAGCAGCGGCTGGGCTGCCAGCCAGACCGGCGTCACCTCATGCAGTGCTCCATCCGGCTTGCCCTTGCCTCGGGGGGTACGGACATGGTCGAAGATCAATGCCTCCATCTGCTTTCCTCACATCACCAGGTTGTTATCGAGTTCTTATTCAGATTGCCATACGGCTTTGGCCCAAACCTACCTGATTCAGACTAGGGGCAGACTATGAGAAAAACCGGCCGCAACCGCCCCTGGTGGCACATGGCTTGCCTCTTCGGCCGCAAAAGCCGGTTTGCGACCCCAGAATGCCCGCGGCGGGAGCCTCCTCGCCTTCAGCGCCACCGCTCGCGGTCTCTTGGGTGAAAAAAAGCCTCCCGGCTTGAACCACCGGAAGGCTGTTGAGGACGGCTGCTGAACTCAGGCCACCAGACCACCGCCGTTGACCGGCAGCACCTGGCCGTTGACCCACTCGGCCTCGGTCGATGCCAGATAGCTCACGGCCGCGCCCACATCCTGGGGCGATCCGGCCCGCCCCACGGACGTGCCCTTTCTGGCGATCTTCTCCGAGCCTTCCCAGTTGTTCATGGTGCCCAGCGACAAGGCGTTCGCCGTCACGCCATGCGGGCCCACTTCGCCCGAGAGATTGCGAATGAAGCCAATCGCTGCCGCCTTGGCTGCGCCATAGGCGCACAGCCCCATGCCCGTGGCCGTGCGCGCCGCGTCGGAGTTGATGGCCACAATGCGGCCCCAGCCCTTTTGCTGCATGGCGGGCAATAGCGCCTGGCAGGCATGCATCAACCCATGCAGATTGAGCTGCAGCCAGGCGTTCCATTCGGACTCGGGCGACTGCAGAAACGGCGTGTAGCCCCAGCCCTGGGCCGGAATGCCGGCGTTGTGCACAAAGATATCGACCACGCCCACCTCGGCCTGGATGCGCTCGACCATGGCAAAGATGGCGGCGCGGTCGGTCAGATCCGCCGCCTGTGCCGACGCGTTCAATCCCGCCTCGCGCAGTTGACGTGCAGCACTCTCGGCGCGGTCCTGATGAAAGTCGTTCACCACCACATGCGCGCCCTGCACGGCGAGCGCCTGCGCGATGCCGAACCCCATGCCGCGCCCGGCGCCGCTGACCAGCGCCACTTTCCCATCCAGCCTGAACATGTCTTGCACTCCTTGGTTTATGGAATGCCCAGTGTTGGCCTGGCCTGCGCCCCGGACATACTCCAAATGGACGGGGTCAAAACCGGCGGGATCCACAAGATAGAAAAGTCAGAGACACCACAGGAGACCGACTTGAGCACAGAAAACCCATCCCAGGGCCAGAACGCTGGCCCCTTGTCCGGCATGCGCATCCTCGAATTTGCAGGCATAGGCCCAGCCCCTTTTGCCGGCATGATGCTGGCCGATATGGGCGCCGAAGTGATTCTCATCGAGCGCAGCGCCGACCATGCAGCGGCATCCCGCTACCCCCGCATGGCGCAGAACCGGGGCAAGAAGTCCATCGCGCTGGACCTCAAGTCCGAGGCCGGACGCGCCGCTGCCTGGAAGCTGATCGAGTCTGCCGACGCACTCATCGAGGGCTTCAGACCCGGCGTGATGGAGCGCCTGGGCTTCAGCCCCGAGGAAGTCGTCCGCCGCGCGCCCCGCCTGGTCTTTGGCCGCGTCACCGGCTGGGGCCAGACCGGCCCCCTGTCCCAGGCCGCAGGCCATGACATCAACTATGTGGCGCTGACGGGCGTGATGTCCACTTCCATGCGCCCCGGCCAGGCGCCCGTGCTGCCGCCGACCATCGTGGGCGATATGGCGGGCGGTGCCATGTTCCTGCTGTTCGGCCTTATGTGCGCCATGCACGAGGCGCGCCAATCCGGCAGGGGTCAGGTGGTGGACGCCGCCATGATCGACGGAGTGACCGCCATGAGTGGCCTGATTCACCAGATGCGCGGCGCCATGGGCTACTGGAAGGACGACCCCGCACAGAACCACTTTCTCAACACCTCGCCCTTCTACGAGGCCTTCGAGTGCGCCGATGGCAGATACATCACCCTCGGCGCCATCGAGCCGCAGTTCTATGCCTTGCAGCTACAGAAGCTGGGCCTGACCGATGTCGATCCCGGGCGCCAGTACCAAAGCGCGGACTGGCCCGAAATCAAGGCCCGCGTGGCCGCGATTGTGCGCGGCAAGACCCAGGCACAGTGGTGCGAAGAGCTCGAAGGCAGCGATGTCTGCTTTGCCCCGGTGCTGAGCCTGGCCGAAGCCCCCTCTCATCCGCACAACGCCCAGCGCCAGCTGTTTGTCGATCTGGAAGTGGAAGGCAGCAGCCAGCGCCAGCCGGCACCCGCTCCACGCTTTTCGCGCACCCCGGCGCGCCGCCCCACGCCGGGCAGCAGGATCGGCCAGGACACCGATGCCGTGCTCGCGTCCCTGGGATATGCCCAGGCCGATATAGCGGCGCTGCGCGAGAGCAGGGCCTGCGCCTGAGCGGTCAGGGACAGGGGATTGATGCTTCTTGAAATATAGCTTCTATCGCTTTTAATCATTGGACTTCAGGTATCTATTACTCTGAAATCCATACAAAACAAGCGATATAAGCTATCACTATTGAAGCAATCTGTGATGTCGAAGCGGATGCTGCCCTGCAGGGCAAGCCCCGGCGTCAGCAGCGCGGCTGCGCCACTATGCCGCAGACGAGCTGGATAGAACGACCTTGTTGCGGCCGGTCATCTTGGCGCCGTATAGCGCCTTGTCGGCCGAACGCAGGACCTCCGGCACGTCCAGATCCTTGCCCGGCACCCAGGCCGCGCAACCGATGCTGACCGTGATGCAGCCGAATTCGCTGCCCGTGTGCACGATCGCCAGTTCGGCGATGGCCTCCCGGATGTTCTCGGCAATCAGCGCGCCTCCATCCAGCGTCGTGTCCGGCAGCACCACGATGAATTCCTCACCCCCATAGCGGGCCGCACTGTCCTCGGGGCGCCGGATATTTTCGGCAATGCATCTTGCCACGGTCGCCAGCACCGCGTCTCCGGCCTGATGCCCGTAGGTGTCGTTATAGGCCTTGAACCAGTCGATATCCACGAACAGCAGCGAGAAGGCACTGTGACTTCTCTTGGCCTTGTGCCACTCATGCTCGATGATCTCGTCGAGCTTGCGGCGGTTGTTCAGGCCGGTCAGACCATCGGTACGCGCGAGCAACGCCAGCTCGGACTCTGCGCGCATGCGGCGCTTGAGCTGCACCCCGAACGCGAAGGACAGGCCAATGAACGCCATCGTGAGCGTCCCCATGACAGAGGTAATCAGCACGGCTCTCTGTCGCCAGACCTCGTAAATATCGGAATGCGCCTTGGCCACCATGATGATGAATGGCAAGCTGGGCAGATTCTTGAAGTAATACGCCCGCTGGGCGCCATCAAGGTAGGACGTATCCGAAAAGCTGCCTTCGGGTGCCGACATGAATTGCTGGAACGTGCTTGCATTGCGGATATTGCGCCCGATGACCTTTGCATCGAAGGGCTGCCGCATCATCATGGCTCCATCTTTCCTTATCAAGGCCAGCGATCCGTGTTTACCTAGCGAGAGCACAGAAAACAGTTTCTGAAAGTACTCCAGCTGAACATCTATCAGCACAATGCCCGCGAAAGAGCCGTCCGCATGGGAAATCCGACGACTCAGAGGAATGCTCAGGGAGCCGCCATGCAGCGTGGATGAATAAGGGTCGCCCACGTAGAGCCCGATGCTTGGGCTTTCTTTGTGCACCTTGAAGAAGTCATGATCCGAGTAATGCCCATTCACCGAATCCGCGCCCCCTGCATTGAGGGCAATTTTTCCGTCTGCGTCAAGAACCAGGATAGATCCCAGATAAGTCGCGGTCGCGGCCTTGTCGAACAAGGCCGCATTACGCAAATGCGGCGAGGCGGCCATCACTTCGGAATCGTTGAGTCCGTCGACCACGGCTTGCAACGACAGTGCATAGAGCTCGAAGTTCCGAACCACGTCATTTTCGGCAAGAAGGGCCACATTGCGCGATGTTTCTATCGCGTGCTCCATCGTATCCAGCCGGCTCTGATAGAGGACGACGGTACAGATCACTGTCATCGACAGCGCAATAACCCCTCCCACCAAGAGCATTGCATAGGGAGCACGGGAAACGACGTTGCTGTGATCAAAAGCAGGCTTGCGAAATAGTTTCATGTCGTTGCTGTATTTGAGCGAGCCGGTCACATTTCTCCTGTTTAGCCATGCCAGTGCTTTCTCCCGTAGGAACACCGGATACTCCCCCCGCGCCCGTCATTCTGCCTTGGTTTCTCTGGTGAGGGGTGGGGGTTATCTTGCTCTGACAGGCATTCGCACCGCGACCGCCAGCTTGTTTTCAAACGATTGAACTTGCGTGGATGGAATATATGAGAAGCAAGCCCGGGAAACCATGTGACCATCCTGCACGGATAAGCTGTGCGCAAGCAAACTCCAGGGCCTGGAGATTTCGCCAAGGAATGCATGGAGCACATTCGCTGGGCTTGCCTGCAACCGTCAAGTCATTTCTGCATAGGCGCCATTTCGGCCCGGCCTGGCCTGGCCCGGCCTGGCCTTCAATGAGTCGCGGTCGCTCTATGCCCGATCACGAGCTGCCTGAACCGTGCCTACGATCGACATGCTGCGCGAAGTATTTTGCACGGTCATGGTTGAAAGCAGACTGCCCGGTTCTGCTCCATATGCAAAAAACGGGCCGAAGCCCGCTTTTTATTTCCACCAACCGTCTTCACTTGTTCCCCAGCCAGGCCACGCTGTTGAGGAAGATGCGCACCAACTCGGTCTGGCGGCGCACTCCCGTCTTGGAAAAGATGGAGCGCAGATGGGCTCGCGCCGTGTTGCGGCGGATGTTGAGTGCTTCGGCAGCCTCTTCAAGCGACAGGCCGTTGGCCAGTTGAATGGCCAGTGAAGTCTCGGCCGGCGTCAGCTGGAACAGCTGCTGAGCCAGCTTCACGGGTGGGTCGGCCTTGCCGCCGGTGTCACGCACAAAGACGGCGACACTGGGGCGCTGCTTGCCCTCGGTCCACTCGTCGGGAGAAATGCTTTGCACCACCACGCCCCAGTTGAGCTGGCCGGACTGCCGGCTGACCGACATGCCTTCGGTCATGGACAGGCGCGAGACCTGGGTATGCATTAGCGCATCCTTGATCAGGCGCTGCAGCTTGCGGTTGTCATTGGCGTAGTTGGCCTCCAGCATGCCGCCGGAGATCTTCAGACCGTCCTGCATGTCCAGAATGCTGGCTGCTGCGGGATTGCACTCCAGCACATTGCCGTTCTGATCGAGGATGACCACCCCCACCATCAGCTGGGCCGTGGCCTTGCTGTAGAGGGAGATGACCTGACGGTCCTGGTTCACCGACAGATGCAGGTTCAGCGCGCGCTTGATATGCGGCAGCATCATGGAGCCAAAGGCACGCTCCTGCTTGTTGAAAGCCGGGGCACCTTCGGGCCGCGTGATGCGCAGACCGTAGACGCAGCTGTCCTTGGTAACGATGTCGGCAGCCATCACGTGAAACACCTGCAGCTGCTTGCACCAGTCGTTGTAGTAGCTTGAAGCGCGCCACTCGGACTCGGGCATCACGTCCCCCACGGTCACGATACGGTCGGTAGGCATGCTGCGAAACGGGCTCATGCTGATCTTGGGACAGTTCGGCATCAGATCGCGGCGGTCGCCTGCGGCCGAGACGATCAGCCCCACATCATCGGCGGAGCCGGGGCGCACTATGAGCGAGGCGTAGTTGCCGCCCAGTTGCAGACGCAGGGTCTCCAGAAAAGGCTTCCAGCCTTCCGGGTCCATGGCAGCTTCATAGAGCTGACTGATCAGCGCACTGAACTGCTCGGCGCTCACGAAGGGCGCATCGGCCGATGCGCGCACGGGGGCCGGGGTGTCGAATATGGGCACATCCTTGATCACGCAAGCGATGGAACTTGGCGTGTAGGTGGAAAAACCCATCTTGGCGAAAGCGCTGTCCATCATGTTCAACTCCTTGGTTGAAGGTTGGTTGCAGACAGGTCAGTTCAGCTCAAACAGGCCGGCCGCACCCATGCCGCCGCCAATACACATGCTCACCACCACAAAACGCACGCCACGGCGACGCCCCTCCAGCAGGGCGTGCCCCACCAGACGTGCGCCCGACATGCCGAAGGGGTGGCCGATGGAGATCGCGCCGCCGTTGACGTTCAGGCGCTCATCGGGAATGCCGAGTTTGTCGCGGCTGTAGATTACCTGACAGGCAAATGCCTCGTTGATTTCCCACAGGCCGATGTCGCCAACCGTCAGCCCATGCTGCTTGAGCAGCTTGGGGATGGCATAGACGGGGCCGATCCCCATTTCATCGGCACGGCAGCCTGCCACGGCCACGCCGCGATAGATGCCCAGAGGCGCGAGGCCGCGACTGCGGGCTTCGTCGGCACTCATCACCACACAGGCGCTGGCACCGTCGGACAGCTGGGAGGCATTGCCGGCCGTGATGAACTGGCCTTGCTCCACCCACTGGCCGTTCTTCCATACAGGCTTGAGCTTGGCCAGGCTCTCAAGCGTGGTGTCGGCACGGTTGCCCTCGTCGCGGGTCAGCGTGACTTCCTCGCTGCCGGTGACATTGCCTTCCTTGTCAAACAGCTGCTTGACCGTGGTCAGCGGCACGATTTCATCGTCGAACAGACCACGGGCCTGTGCGGCGGCCACGCGCTGCTGGCTGCGCAGCGAGTACTCGTCCTGGGCTTCACGACTGATGCCGTAACGCTGGCTGACCAGCTCGGCCGTCTCTATCATCTGGATGTAAGCTGTGGGCTCTGCGGCCAGCACCGCCTTCGATTGGGCACGGTACGAGTTCTTGTACTTGTTCTGTACCAGGGAAATGGACTCCAGGCCGCCGGCCACAGCGATATTCATCTCGCCGGTCATGACACCCTTGGCAGCCGTGGCAATGCTCATCAGGCCCGATGCGCACATGCGATCGATCACCATGCCGCCCACGGATTCCGGCAGGCCGGCGGTGTAGCCGCACAGACGCCCCAGGTTGTAGCCCTGCGTGCCCTGCTGCGCGGCAATGCCCAAAATGACGTCATCCACATCGGCACCAGCCACGTTCGCCTTGTTGAGCGCCGCGCGAATGACGTGTCCGCCCAGCACCGGAGCTTCGGTGTCGTTGAAGGCACCACGGTAAGCCTTGCCTATGGGGGTACGTGCCGTCGAAACGATGACTGCGTCTTTCATGTCTTTGTCTCCTAACTTTCTTTTCGTCGCGCCCTGGGCAGCTTTTGCTGCCGTATCGAGGTCGGCCACTCTGTCGGCAGCTCATCCCTCTTCACAAAAAATGCAATCGCCCGCCGAAGCAGGCGCTTGCACACACTCAATTTTCCCGGATAAAGAACAGCCTGCTGATGGTTTCAACCACACAGCCGGGTTTATCCTGATTCCTGACCTGTACGGTGATGCGGATCGTGACCTGTACGCCGTCTTCTCCGATAGGCGTTGCCGCCACCACCTCACCGCTGCCACGCACGAAGCTGTTCACCAGCACCGGAGCCGGAAAACGCACCTTCTCGCAGCCATAGTTGACGCCCATCTTCAGCCCCTGATAGCTGACCAGCTGCGGCAAAAACAGATTGGCCAGAGACAGCGTCAGATATCCATGGGCCACGCAGGCGCCGAACGGGCCGTTCCTGGCCTGCTCGGGGTCCACATGAATCCATTGGTGATCGCCCGTGGCATCGGCAAACTGATTGATCCGCTCCTGCGTGATCTGCACCCATTCGGTCTCGCCCAGCTGACGCCCCACCGATGCCTGCACCGAGGCTGCCGAGTCAAACAGCATCTTGTCTGCGACTGCATTCATGTTCAGGCCCTCTGCGAGCTGACGGACACCACTTCACCCGTCATGTACGAGGAGTAGTCGCTGGCCAGGAAGATCATCACATTGGCTACTTCCCAGGGCTCGGCACCCCGACCAAAGGCTTCCTTCTCGGACAGCTTGGCCAGCAGCTCTTCAGAGGCAGACTTCTTGAGGAAGGCGTGGATGGCAATGGAAGGTGCCACGGCGTTGATGCGGATGCCGAATTCGGCAGCTTCCAGCGCCGAACAGCGTGTGAGGGCCATCACGCCTGCCTTGGCGGCCGCGTAGTGAGCCTGCTCGGTCTGAGCGCGCCAGCCCAGCACCGATGCGTTGTTGACGATCACACCCTTGCCGCGTGGCTGCATCAGCTTGAGCGCTGCGCGCGTCATGCGGAAGGTGCCGGTCAGCGTGATGTCGATGACCTTGCTCCACTCGTCATCGCCCATGTCGACGACCTTGCAACTGGTGCCCAGACCCGCGTTATTGATCAGCACATCGATACCGCCCATGGCGCTGTCGGCTTCGGAGATCAGCGCCTGAACCTGTTCTTCCTTGCTCACGTCGCAGAGCTTGCCAAAGACCTGGGACAAACCCGTGTCCTTTTTGATCTGCTCCACGGCTTCGGCCAGCCGACGCTCATGCACATCGGAGATGAACAAGGCCCTGCAGCCCTCCTCTGCTGCTCGTTTTGCAGCTGAAAAGCCAATACCGGCGCCAGCAGCAGCGGTAACGAGCACAGTTTTGTCTTTGAGCAGGCCGTGGGGAGCAACGTAGGAGGGAGCGCTAGTCATTTGTCATTCAAAAGGTAGTTACCTTGATCTTCCGGCTCCCGCTGCGCTGCAGCATCGTCACTTTGGACGATAGGTCATTCCCTAATGTCGCTGGACGGACATTTCAAACGCAAAAGTGCCGTAAACCTTCAGGGTCAACCCGCGATTTACGGCAGCTTTACGTAAGCCAGTCAGAGTAATCACCTACCCAAAGACGAGCACTCCAGGCTCCTGGAATCAGCGCGGCATGCCCAGCGCACGCTCGGCCATGAGGTTCAGCTGAATTTCGTTGGTGCCGGCGTAAATGGTGTCGGCGCGGCTGACCAGCCACAGTTGCTGCAGCGCAGCAAGCGCAGGCTCCTTGAGCACCAGTTCGCCCTGCTCGCCCAGCACATCCATGGCCAGCTCGCCCAGATCACGGTGCCAGTTGGACCATGCGTATTTGGAGACGGAAGCCACACGGAAGGGCGTGCTCTCATCGCTGGAGCGCAGCGCATGGGCGCGCAGAGTCTGCAGGCCCATATCGGCCTTGGCCAGGCGCTGACGGATCAGGGGGTCGCGGGCCGCGCCATTGCGCTTGGCCAGGTCGATGATCAGGTCCAGCTCATAGCGGAAATGTGCCTGCTGGCCCAGAGTGGATGCACCGCGCTCGCAGCCCAGCAGGTACATGGCGACCTTCCAGCCGTCACCCACGGGGCCCAGATGCAGCGCGCCTTCGGTGCGTGCGCCGTCAAAGAAAACTTCGTTGAACTCCGAAGTGCCGGTGATCTGGCGAATCGGACGCACCTCCACACCGGCCTGCTTGATGGGCACCAGCAGCAGCACCATGCCCGCATGGCGGGGGCTGGCAGTGCTCGCTCCAACCTCGTCGGTGCGAGCCAGCACAAACACCCATTCGGACTCATGGGCCCAGGAGGTCCAGACCTTCTGACCGTTGATCACCCACTCGCCCGTGGCCGCATCGCGATGGGCTTTGGTACGAATGCCCGCCAGGTCGGAGCCCGCGCCGGGCTCGGAGTAGCCCTGAGCCCAGTAGTCGGTACCGGCCAGAATGCCGGGCAGAAAACGCTGCTTCTGCTCGGGCGTGCCAAAAGCCATCAGTGTGGGTGCCAGCAGGGTCTCGCCGATATGACCGATGCGGCCGGGACCGCCGCAGCGCACATATTCCTCGTGAAAGATGACTTGCTGCGCCAGCGGGGCGTTACGGCCACCGTACCGGGTCTCCCAGCCCAGGCCGGTCCAGCCGCCCTTGGCCAGCTCCTGCTCCCATTCCTTGGCCAGTTGTGCGTCATAACCTTCGGCACCCAGACCGCTGGCATGTTTGAGCGGGGCGAACCGCCCTGTCAGATGTTGCGCCATCCATTCACGCACTTCAGCGCGAAAGGCTTCATTGATTTCCGACTCTTGCATCTTCATGCTGCCTCCGCCATCTGACCTTCTGTCGCTTCGTCCAACAAACGCGCAGCCACCAGCTCGCGCCACTGCTCCACCGTGCCCATGCGCTGGCTGGATGCCTGCGCGCGGCGGAAGAACAGATGCGGATCAAACTCCCAGGTGAATCCCACTCCGCCGTGCAACTGAATGCTTTCGCGCGTGGAAAAGAGAGCTGCCTCCGTTGCATCTGTGCGAGCTTGAGCCGCGAAGTAGCTCAGGTCGCTTGTGACGTCGGCGCTATCAGCTATGAAAGCTGCTGCATAGACGGCAGAACGAGCAGTCTCCACCTTCACCAGCATCTGCGCTGCCCGGTGCTTGACGCCCTGAAAGCTGCCCACGGCCTTACCGAACTGCTGACGCTCCTTGGTGTATTCCACGGCCAGATTCAGCGCGCGTTCGGCCACACCGACCTGCTCAGCCGCCAAACCGATGGCAGCCAGATTGCGGGTCTGGGCCCACAGGCTCCTGAGCGCCTCGCCATGCATCAGCACGGCAGCGCCAGTCAATCTCACATCAACGGCCATGACATCGGCACTGCTGCGTGTGGCGTCCACCGTAGTCAGCGCCTGAACGCTCAAACCTTCCGCCTTGGCGTGCACCTCCAGCAGGCCCAGCGAGCCGCAAGGCAGGGTAGCGGGCAGCAGGAACACATCGGCATGTGCTCCTGATCCCACCTGACTCCACTGGCCATTGAGCACCAGTTCATCGCCTTCGAGCCTCACGGTCGCGGCCGCGGGCAGCTCGCCACGCACCGTCATGCCCAACACGCAGATCCGGCCAGAGGCCGCCAGGCGCTCCACCACGTCCTGGCCCTGCCCGGTCTGGCTCAACGCTTGCCACAACGGCGTCACTGCGACGACAGCGTCAAAAAACGGCACACAGGCCAGGTGATAGCCCATCTGCTCCTGAAGCAGCACCAGCTCGCGCCAGCCCAGACCCATTCCACCTGCGGCTTCGGGCAGAGCCACGCTGCACCAGCCCATGTCCAGCACTTCCTGCCACAGGGCACGGTCCAGCCCGCCCTCGGTTTCAGAAACCTTGCGCACCTGCGCCGTGCTGCTTTTTTCCTGCAGAAACACCGCAGCGCTCTCGGCGATCATTTTTTGTTCTTCGTTCAGACTTAAATCCATGATGGCTCGCGTCCTGAGTTCTTCATCGAATGGGAAGGCCGGGCCCCATGCCCCGGCTGTTTCTTCTGCTTAGGTCCCGTAGACCTTCTGAGGGGCCTTGCCCTCGGCGATCAGTTGATCGACCACACCTGACAGCTCGGCAGGCTCCCAGCGCGCCTGCTTGTCATTGATCTTGCCGGTGAACCAGCCGTCGGCCACGGACAGCTCGCCGCCCTTGGCTTCAAAGCAGCGGCCCGTCACATGCCTGGACTGGGTGCTGCCCAGCCAGACGACGATGGAGGCCACGTTCATGGGGTCCCAGACGTCGAAGCCGGATTCGGGCTTCCTGACCATATCGGGCATGGCGCCTTCGGTCATGGAAGTGCGCGCAGCAGGTGCCAGACAGTTGGCGGTGATGCCGTAGCGCGCCAACTCCGCAGCCTGCACCAGTGTCAGACCGGCGATGCCGGCCTTGGCTGCGGCATAGTTGCTCTGGCCTATGGAGCCTTGCAGGCCCGCGCCCGAGCTGGTGTTGATGATGCGCGCATCCACGTCCTTACCGGCCTTCTTCTGATCGCGCCAGTAGCCGCCAAACACCTTGGCCATGCAGAAATGTCCGCGCAGATGCACGCGCATGACCATATCCCAGTCCTCTTCGGACAGGCTCAGGAACATGCGGTCGCGCAGCACGCCCGCGTTGTTGACGATGACCTGCACATCGCCAAAGGCGGCCAGTGCCGCATCGAGAATCGATTGCGCACCAGCCACAGTGGTGATGTCACCCGTGTTGGCCAGCGCCTTGCCGCCTGCGGCCTTGACTTCTTCGGCCACGGCCTGGGCGGCTTCGGCACGAATGTCGTTGATCACCACATTTGCACCTTCTTGCGCGAAGGCCAGCGCATAAGCACGGCCCAGGCCACCGCCTGCACCGGTGATGACGACGGTTCTCTGGTTGCAAATACCCATTTCTTTCCCCTTTTGCTTGCTGTGCAGAGCAGGCCCGCAGCCTGTCTGCGCTCTTGAAATCACGCTTTGAAAACCGACAGATCAGGCTGACGATGTGCCCAGGGAACAGCTTGTTCCAGCTGCGCGGCCAGCGCCAACAGGCGCCCTTCGCGGCCGAACGGGGCAGCGAAGTGCGCGCCCACAGGCAAGTTGTCCCTGGTCCAGTGCATGGGCACAGACATTGCGGGCTGGCCTGTCATATTGAAAAGCGCGGTATAGGGCGAAGCCTTGACGGCTTCGCGCGCGAATGAGTCATAAGGCTGGTCAAGCGTCAGCACGCCCAACAGCGGCGGCGGCACCGCCATCACCGGGGTCAGAATCAGGTCGTACTTGAGAAAGAATCGGTCCAGGATCTGCCCCGCCGTATCGAAGTTGGTACGCGCCATCAGCATCTGCTCGGCGGTATAGGACTTGGCCTTTTCCAGATACAGCCAGTCCATCTGCTCTACCTCGTCCTGACGCACGGCGCGACCCAGCAGCTTTTCGCGGGCACGGATGCTGGCCATCATGCCCACGGACGTCACCACGCCCAGGCCCGAGAACACCTCAGCCACAGGCAACTCCGGCATGTCCTCCACGATTTCATGCCCCAGCGCCAGGCAGGCCTTGATGGCCTTGTCCACCGCAGCCTGACAGTCCGCATGCACGGGAATGCCAAAGTAGTTCCTGGACCAGACGGCGATCCTGAGCTTCTTGGGCGCCTGCTTGAGGGCGTCCAGATAGCTGCCCTCCACGTCGCGCGGCGGCACGGTGCGCGAGCCTGGCTCGCGCCCCTGCGTCAGATCGAGCAGGTGAGCGCTGTCGCGCACGCTGCGGCTGATGACATGGTTCATGGACAAGCCCATCCAGCCTTCCATATTGGCCGGACCGGCGGGCAGACGGCCGCGGCTGGGCTTGAGGCCAAACAGGCCGCAGTGCGAAGCGGGAATGCGAATGGAGCCACCTCCATCGCTGGCATGGGCCACGGGCACAATGCCTGCGGCAACCACCGATGCCGCACCACCCGAGGAGCCGCCCGTCGTGTGGGCTGCATTCCAGGGGTTGGGCGACTTGCCATAGAGCAAGGACTCGGTCGTGGGCGTCTGGCCGAACTCGGGCGATGCCGTCTTGCCAAAGATATTGAGACCGGCCGCCTTGTAGCGTGCCACTAGGGTGCTGTCGTACTCTGCCACGGCCCCCTTGAAAAAGCGGCAGCCGTTGGTTGTGACCGTTCCCTTCAGATACTGGTTCAGATCCTTGAGCAGGAAGGGCACTCCCCACATGGGCGCCCTGGCCGTGGCTTCGGCACGTGCAGCGCTGCCCAGAGCCGACATCTGCCTGGCCTGATCGCGTGCCAGGTCGTAGTCCTTGATGACCACTGCATTGAGCTTGGGCAAGGCCTGCGTGCGTGCAATCGCCGCTTCCAGCGCTTCCAGCGGCGTGATATCGCCGCGGCGGATCTGTTCTGCCCAGGCGTAGCCATCCACTGCCATCGCCTCATTTTTCTTCTGTGCGGCCATTGCCGGCACGGCTGTTGCTGCGGCCACGGCACCTGCGCCCTGAATAAAGCCACGACGATCCACACCTTGATTCACTGATTCCATGCTCCCCTCCTTCTTGTTGCTGGACATTCAAGCCTTGAGTGCGGACAGGTCCGGCACGCGATGTGCCCATGGCAGGGCTTGCTCCAGCTGCGCCGCCAGGCGCAGCAAGCGGCCTTCGCCACCAAACGGTGCGACAAAGTGGGAACCCACAGGGAGGTGGTCTGCCGTCCAGTGCAGCGGCACGGACATGGCCGGATGACCGCTGATGTTGAACAGCGAGGTAAAGGCGGAGGAGTTCATGGCCTCGGCGGCATAGCTTTCATAAGGCTGATCGAGTCGCAGCGTGCCCAGTTTCTGTGCAGGCACCACGGTGGTCGGCGTCAGAATCAGGTCGTACCTGGACAGGAATGCATCGATCAATTGCCCCGCCTTGTCGAAGCCTGCACGGCCACGGTACAGATCCAGCGCCGATGCCTTCTTCGCGGCCTGCAACGCAGCCCAGTTCAGCGGCTCCATCTCGTCTTCGCGCACCGCGCGGCCCAGCTGCTTCTCACGGTATTCAATGGCACTGAGCAGACCTGCAGACATGCCTGCACCCATGCCACCAAATATTTCGTTCACCGGCAGCTCTGGCATGGCCTCTTCAACAAAATGCCCCAGGGCCTCGCAGGCCTTGGCCGCTTTGTCCACGGCCTCCAGGCATTCGGCATGCACGGGAATCCCGAAATAGTTCTTGCGCCAGACGGCAATACGCAGCTTGCGCTCGGGCTGGTGCATCGCTTCAAGGTAGCCCCGAGAAACATCAGAGGGAGGTCGCACTCGCGAGCCGAACTCGGGCCCGGCACTCAAGTCCAGCAGCAAGGCAGAGTCGCGCACGCTGCGGCTGATGACGTGGTTCACCGACAAACCTGTTGCACCATCCAGCGCTCCTGGCCCTGCAGGCACACGCCCACGACTGGGCTTGAGTCCGAACAGGCCGCAATGTGCGGCCGGTATGCGGATGGAGCCGCCACCATCGCTGGCATGGCCCACGGGCAGAATGCCGGCCGCCACCACAGCGGCAGTCCCACCGGAAGAACCGCCCGTGGTATGCCCAGTGTTCCAGGGGTTGGGCGTGACGCCGTAAAGCTTTGACTCTGTGGTAGTCGTCATGCCGAACTCGGGAGATGCCGTCTTGCCAAAGATGTTGAGACCCGCAGCCTTGTAGCGCATCACCAGCGTGGAGTCCAGCGACGCGACAGCATCCTTGAAGAAGCGGCAACCATTGCTGGTCACGGTTCCTGTCATGCTCAGACCCAGGTCCTTGAGCACAAACGGCAGACCCCACAGCGGAGCTTTGTCAGTCGCCTGTTTGCGTGCATCGCGGCCCATGGCCGAGAGCTTCTTGGCATGCTCGCGGGCCAGTTCGTAGTCTTTGATGACCACGGCATTGAGCCTGGGCAAGGCTTCAACGCGCGCAATGGCGGCATCAAGAGCCTCCAGCGGCGTGACATCGCCTTTGCGCATCTGCACTGCCATGGTGATGGCATCGGCCTGTGCAACGGCCCTGGTGCCGACTTGCGCTTGCGCTGCTGGCAGACCCAGCGCTGCCGCCGTGGCAGTTGCCCCGGCCAGGAATGCTCTGCGATCTGAATCCGTCGCTTTGTCTTGCATGTCTTTGTCTCCGTTGATTTTTTTGGACGACCTGCTAAACCGCTAACACCTGAACTCCAAGGCATGCAGGCACTGCAGTGCCTGCATGAGCGCCATCAGAGACGTTCGATGATGGTGACGTTGGCCTGACCACCACCTTCGCACATGGTCTGCAGCCCGTAGCGACCGCCCGTGCGCTCCAGCTCGTGCAGCAGCGTGGTCATGAGCTTTGCGCCCGAGGCTCCCAGTGGATGACCGAGCGCAATCGCGCCGCCGTTGACGTTGGTCCTGCCATGGTCGTAGCCAGTCTCCTTGAGCCAGGCCATGACCACGGAAGCGAAGGCCTCGTTGATCTCGACCAGGTCGATGTCGGACATGGTCATGCCCGCCTTCTTGAGCGCATATTCCGTGGCTGGAATCGGCGCGGTCAGGTGCCAGATGGGGTCATCGGCGCGCACGCTCATATGGTGAATGCGGGCGCGGGGCTTGAGGTTGTAGCGCTTGAGAGCGGCTTCGGACACCACCAGCACCGCAGCCGCTGCATCGCAGGTGGAGCTGGAGACGGCTGCCGTGATGGAGGGGTAGGCGGGGTCCACCGGCTCCAGCGTGGCCATCTTCTCTAGAGTGGAAAGGCGAGCCGTCTCGTCCATCCTGAAAGTGCCAAAGGGGACGATTTCACGGTCGAAGCGCCCCTCGGCAATCGCATTCAACGCGCGGTCGTGGCTTTCCTTGGCAAACACTTCCATATCGGCACGACTCACACCCCAGTGGTCGGCAATACGCTGGGCGGCATAGAACTGGTTCACGGGCGCGTTGCCGAAGCGGGCCTGCCAGCCTTTGCTCTCGGCAAACGGCGTGCTAAAGCCCAGGGGCTGACCGGCGAGCATGGCCGAGGAAATGGGAATCGCGGTCATGGTCTGCACGCCACCGGCCAGCACCACGTCCTGCGTGCCACTCATCACGGCCTGGGCCGCAAAATGGACGGCTTGCTGGGACGAGCCGCACTGGCGGTCGATCGTGGTGCCGGGAACATTCATGGGCATGCCGGCTGCCAGCCAGGACGTGCGGGCAATGTCGCCGGCCAGAGAACCGATGGTGTCCACGCAGCCAAAGATCACGTCGTCGTAATCGGCTGCGGGAATGTCGTTGCGCTCGACCAGCGCTTTGATCACATGGGCGCCGAGGTCGGCACCGTGCACGGCGGCAAGAGAGCCCTTGCGCTTTCCGGTAGGAGAGCGCAGCGCATCAACGATATAGGCCTGGGCGCTCATGCAGCCACCTCTTCAGCAACGTTCTTAATAGCATCTTGCGCAGAGCAGGAGGCACATGAATCGATTTCTCGATCAAAAGTCGATCCGGGGCCCACCGGGGCATTGGGACTGCGCAGCAGGCCCTGAGTCAGGCGGGCGGCGTGGTATGCCTTGTCGCCCCAGGCAGCGTCCAGCACCCAGGCGCGCTTCATGAACATCTGCAGATCGACTTCCCAGGTGTAGCCCATGGCGCCATGCACCTGCAGACTGTTGCGTGCCGCAAACCAGCTCGCTTCGCTGCACTGGAGCTTGGCGTGCGAGATACGCACGGCCAGATCGGGTTCACCGTGCTGCAGCGCATAGAAGGCACGGTAGAGCACGGGTTTGGCAAACTCGATCTTGGTGACGATGTCCGACAGGTGGTGCTGCACGGCCTGAAAGCTGCCGATGACCTTGTCGAACTGCTTGCGCTGTGCCACATAGTCCACCGAGAGATCCAGCATGCGCTGAGCCAGGCCCAGCATCTGGGCAGCTGCAGCGAGTGCACCGCGCTCGCCGGCCGTGTCCCAGACCTTCTGGCCCTGAGTGCCATCGAGCAAACGGGTGGCATCGGATGCCGTCCAGCGTACCCGTGACAGACGACGCGAAGAGTCGATACTGCTCAGCGCCGTGATCTCGCACTGTGCAGGCCTGACCAGGTGCAGCTCCAGTCCGGTGGCAGTGGCATGGGGCAGCAACAGCACATCGGCCAATGCCGCGTCCGCCACATTGAGGTTGACGGGATGGCCCACGGCCACGCGGCAGCTGCCTGCGGCAATCCTGGACAGCCAGACACGGCTCTCATGTCCTTGCGGCAATGCACACAGCATGCCCACGGCCACATAGGCTGTGTCGGTCAGGGAATCGGGCAGAGCGTAATAGCCCACCTCCTGCAGCAGCAGTGCCCAGTCCACATCGGCCATGCCCATGCCGCCATCGGCTTCGGGAGCGGACAGGCCCATCAAGCCTTGTTCTGCAATCTTGGCCCACAGCTCGGGGCTGCGACCGGTCGGGGTTTCCCAGATGTCGCGCAGCAGCTCGGGGGCTGCTTCGGTCATCAGAAAGCGGCTGATCGAGTCACGGAATGCGATTTGATCTTCGGTAAAGGTGAAGTCCATGGTTGTCTCCCTGCCGATCAGGATTTGGGCAGACCCAGCATGCGCTGAGCGATGATGTTGCGCTGGATCTCGTTGCTGCCCGCGTAGATGGGACCGGCCTGCGAGAACAGGAAACCTTCCAGCCATTCGTTGGCCTCGGCGTCATCGATGAGCTCGGCACGCGCGCCCAGAATGCGCATCGCGGTTTCGTGAATCATGATGTCCAGCTCGGACCAGACAATCTTGTTGGTGCTGGCTTCGGCGCCAATCTGTGCGCCCTTGTTCAGGCGACCCACCGTGTGATAGGAAGACAGCGTGTATGCCTCCGCCCCCTGCCAGGCACGCAGCACGGCATCGCGGATGGAGTGATCGCGGTCGGCATCGACCTGATTGCGCAGATACAGGTCCACCAGCTTCTGCGCACTGCGCTGATAGCGGGCGGGAGAGCGCAGCAGCAGGCCGCGCTCAAAGCCGGCCGTCGCCATCGCCACATGCCAGCCCTTGCCTTCTGCACCCAGCAGGTTCTCCACGGGGACTTCGACATCGTCGAAGAAGATTTCGGCAAAGTGTTCGCGGCCATTGATGGCACGAATGGGACGCACGGTGATGCCGGGCGTATTCAAGGGCACCAGTATGTAGCTCAGACCATGGTGGCGGCTCGACGTCGGGTCGCTGCGGAACAGTCCAAATACCCAGTCGGCAAAGATCGCACGGGTAGACCAGATTTTCTGACCATTCAGGATGAATTTGTCACCCATGCGAATGGCGCGGCTGCTGATGGCTGCCATGTCCGAGCCGGCGTTGGGCTCTGACCAGCCCTGGGCCCACATATCGTCGCAGCGGGCCATACGGGGTAGAAAGCGGGCCTTCTGCTCGGGCGTGCCGAATTCCATCAGCGTGGAGCCCAGCAGCAGAATGCCGTTCTGGTTCACGCGGGATGGCGCATCGGCTGCCCAGTACTCCTCTTCAAAGATCAGCCATTCGGTCAGGTCGCAGCCGCTGCCTCCCAGATCCTTGGGCCAGGTCACGGCGCTGTAGCCGGCGTCGGCCAGCTTGGCCTCCCACTGGCGATGCTGCTCGAACCCCTCTCGGGTGTCATAGCTCTGCAGTCGTTCCGAAGGCACATTGTTCTTGAGCCATTCACGTACCTGGGCACGGAACGCTTTCTGCGCTGGGGTATAGGTCAAATCCATGGTTGTCTCCTCTTCGCGCTAGTGATGCTCAGAATTTGGCGTCGCGCTTTTCCACAAAGGCGCTGCGCGTCTCGGCAGAATCGGGGCTCATATAGGCTTGCAGGGTGAAGCCCTGCTCCCAGCGGTATTTGTCTTCCAGATTGCCGTCTTCGATGCCGGTCAGCGCTTCCTTGGCGATGCGGATCATGGCGGGGCTCTTGGCGGCGATCTTGTTGGCGATCTCCATGGCGACGTCGCGCAGCTGCTCACGGGGAACTACACGCTCGATGGCCCCCAGGCGCAAGGCTTCTGCCGCACCAATCATCTCGCCCGTAAAGAACAGGTAGCGGGTCTTTTGCACGCCGAACATGCGCTGCAGATGGGCCGCACCGCCCATGGCTCCGCGGTCCACTTCGGGCAGGCCGAAGGTAGCGTCTTCTGCGGCGATCACAATGTCCGATGCACCGCAGATGCCGATGCCGCCGCCCAGCACAAAGCCGTGCACGGCGGTGATGACGGGTACCTTGTTCAGATGCACGGCCTTGAACGTGGCGTAGTTGCCTGCGTTGACGTCAAGAATGAGCTTGTCGTTCTCGGCCAGTTCCTTGATGTCCACACCGGCACAGAAGCCCCGGTTCTCGGCACGGATGACGATCACGCGCACCTCGGGCCTGTCGCCAAGCGCCTGGATTTCCCGGGCCAGGCCATTCCAGCCGGCTGCATTCAAGGCATTCACGGGAGCACGGTCTATCACCAGCTCCGCCACGCCGTTGTCATGAATATTGGAATGAAATTGTTGAGTGGACATATCCGGTCTCGTTGGCTTGTTGTTATGCGGGAGTCAATGCGTTCAATGCGTTGCGACGGTCCATGGCCTGGCGGACAATGCCGCCTATCACTTCCTCGCAGCTGTCGAGCCGGCCAATCAGCGCGGCCACCTGGCCGGCAGACATCACGCCCTCTGCGGGATTGCCATCGACCATGGAGCGCTGCAGCAACATGGGGGCATTGGCAGCCATCACGGTCTGGGCGACGGAAGACGAGTCTTCGCGCATGGCCTTCATGAAGATGCTCAAGGCCTGGCCCGTGGTCATGCCGGTCTCGGCCTTCCACTGCAATGCCAGCCCCAGGGCGATGCGCAAGCGCTTCATGGGGCTGGCTTTTTCGAGCATGGCCAGGTATTCGTTGGGAATCATGCGCTGGGGCATGCCATCGACCAGGTGCGAGATGGAGATCTTTTCCGCATCCCTTGCAGCCAGATAGCGCTGCAGCGTGGCGGCTGGCACCTTGGAATCACTGGTCATCAAGAACCGCGTGCCCATGGCAATACCCGATGCGCCATAGGCCAGAGCAGCCAGCAGGCCACGGCCGTCATAAAAGCCGCCTGCGGCAATCACGGGCACCTCGACCGCATCCACTACCTGAGGCAGCAGCACCGTGGTGGGAACGCTGCCGGTATGGCCTCCCCCTTCACCGCCCTGCACAGTAATGGCATTGGCGCCCATCTCGATCGCCTTCTGAGCATGCTTCAGGGCTCCCACTGTGGGCATGCAGACGATGCCGGCATCACGCAGACGGCCTATCACCTTCTTGTCCGGACCACGGCCGTAGCTCACCGCACGCAGGCGGTACTTCACGGCCAGATCCAGCAGTTGCTGGGCATTGGGCTGAAACATGTGAAAGTTCAGCCCGAAAGGTTGATCGTCGGTCTCGCGCTTGACACGCAGAATTTCGGCTTCGATCCTGTCCGCGGGAATGGTGGCGCCGGCCAGAAAGCCGAAGCCGCCGGCGTTGGTGGTACCTACCACCAGATCAGCGCCCGCCACATAGCCCATGGCCGTCTGGATGACGGGGTAGCGGCACCCCAGCAGGTCGCAGATAGGAGTGCGCAGACTGCCCATATCGTTCATATTGCTCATGCCTTTGACTCTTCTTTATTGGCCTTTGCCATGGACCTGGCATCCTGGCCGCCCAGTTGCCCCATGCCCATCGCCTGACTGTGCGCGTGAGCAAAGTGGTGGTAGCCAAAAGCCATTTCCATGGTGGAACGCAGGCCCTGCAGCTCTTCAGCCTTGTTGACGACCATCTTGGTCAGCGCCAGGCCCAGACGCGGCTGTGCCGCCATGCGCTGGGCCATGGCATAGACCTGGTCCTGCAGTTCGGCACGCGGCACCACGCTGTTGACCATGCCCATCTGATAGGCGCGCTCTGCCGG
Source organism: Comamonas thiooxydans (assembly GCF_002157685.2). Lineage (NCBI taxonomy): Bacteria > Pseudomonadati > Pseudomonadota > Betaproteobacteria > Burkholderiales > Comamonadaceae > Comamonas > Comamonas thiooxydans. The sequence goes on along the minus strand of NZ_AP026738.1, from coordinate 1,474,107 downwards.
CATGCGTTCGCCCAACAGCAGGAACTCCTTGGCAATACGCGGATGCAGCTCGTGGGCGTGGGCGAAGTACTCCACACCGGGGATGCCCATGCGCACCACGGGATCCTGGAAAAACGCATCGTCGCTGGCCACGATCAGATCGCAGACCCAGGCCAACATCAGACCGCCCGCCACGCATGCCCCCTGCACCATGGCAATCATGGGTTTGGGGATCTCGCGCCAGCGCCGGCACATGCCCAGGTAGACCTCTTGCTCGCGGGCAAACAGCTGCTCGCCCCCAGGCTTGTTGGTGTGATCCCACCACAGATGGGCACGGTCAAAGGACTTGTTGATGTCTCGGCCAGGCGTGCCGATATCGTGACCCGCACTGAAGTGCTTGCCTTCGCCACGCAGCACGATGACCTTGACGCTGTCGTCGTCGGTTGCCTTGCGGAATGCAGCATCCAGCGCATAGGTCATCTGCGAGTTCTGCACGTTATTGAACGTGGGCCGATTCATGGTGACCGTGGCAATGCCGTTGTCCACGCTGTAGAGAACGGGCTCGTCCGTTTCATAGACGGCTTTGTCCTCGCGTGTCACAAATTCGCTGGATGCATCACCCATATCAGACTCCCATGGCCGTAGCGCGCAGATTGTGCGGATCGAGCTGAGCCAGCAAGGCCAGTTGCTCGGGCGTGGGATCAGGTGTCACACCCACGTTCTCGGGAACATGGATCGGAAAGCCCGTGGCCTCCTTGACCTGCACCGCTGTCACGCCGGGATGCAGCGACACCAGGCGCACTTGATGGCTGGGTCCGCCAAAGTCCATCACACACAGATTGGTGAAGATGAAGCGAATGTCGGTGGTCTCCTCCAGCGTCCAGCCCTTGGCCAGGCGCGCAGGGTTGTAGCCCACGCTGCCCACGGCATCGACCTCGCCCGACACAAAAACCTTGGTGCTGTGGTTGGGCACAAAGAAGGAGTTGGCGTGGTTGATCGAATTGCCGGGGAAGCCGCGCACGCCCAGCATCATCGACTTGGGACGGGCGTAGTCGCTGCCCACCATGGAGATATTGCCCTGACCGAAGCGGTCCACCTGCACGGGACCCACCATGGCGTGGCGCTTGCCTCCCCAGACGTTGTCGAAGATGCGCGAAAAACCCATCCAGCTTTCACGCTTGATCTTGTATTCACCTCGTGGACCTACGGGCACGGGTTCATTGACCACCCAGGCCTCGGAGTCCGTCATGATCAGATCGGTGTTGATGGAACGCATGCACAACGAAGCCGCCAGACGTGGCACCAGGCCAATGCCGGTGGCCAACACTTCGCCATCGTTTTCCCAGGCACGTGCCGCGGCGCAGATGACGCGATCTACCAATGCAATTTCACTCATCTCTGTGCCTCCTCAGAACACGGGCAAGGGCAGGCGCTTGATTGCTTCCATGCCACCCACTTTTTCCAGATATTCCTGCTCCGTGCACTGCACGTATTTCTGCTGGTAGCTGCTCCAGCCCCCCTCCTCCTTGCTGCTGGCCGCGTATTCCTTGAAGTGCTTGACATCAAAGCCATACAGAGGAGCACAGGACGATGGGTGGGCACCGCCGGGCAGATGCACGACACCCGTGGTTTCAGAGCGCTCCCAGAACACCAGGCGCGCGGCTTGCTCCGACTCGAAGCTGCTGGACTCGACCAGTTCGTCGCAGCTCACAAACGTATTGGTTGCGGCTCGGGCAAACAGGTCGTCCATATAGATATCGGGACCTGCAATCTGGCAGACACCGCGAGAGTCCGCGCGATCCACGTGCAGCAGGGCTACATCCAGATTGATGGCGGGCATCGCCACCCACTCCTTGCCGTCGTAGGGCGATTCGATAAGGCGGATGGAGCTGTTGTGCTTGAGCACATCGGTGCCCAGACCGACTCGGGTGGGAATGTAGGGAATACGCATGCCGGCAGCCTTCAGGCCCAGCACCATATGACCTTCGTCAATTTCCATGACCTCGATCTCACCACTCTGGCGGGCCTTGCGAAAGTACGGCTCCAGCGGGATGAAGTCCAGCGACACAAAGGCGAAGATCAACTTCTTGACCTTGCCGGCCGCACACAGCATGCCCACATCGGCACCGCCATAGGCCACCACGGTCAGATCCTTGACGGGGCTGCGCAGCAGCTCGCGCACCAGGGCCATGGGCTTGCGCCGGGGCCCCCAGCCACCAATTCCGATCGTCATGCCGTCCTTGATGGATGCCACAACGTCCTTCGCTGTCATCAATTTATTGGCCATGTCTCCAAGCCTCCTATCAGTTGTTTTCAGGGCGGCCCACGCTGAAGTCGTGCCCCCAGAGGCTTACGGTCGTGAACTCGTGCGTGATGTGGTGTTCCCAGTCGATGACAGCGCCGCCATAGCCGAACTCCAGATCGAAGTTGGAGGGCGTCTTCATGTAGAACGAGATCATCTTGTCGTTGGTGTGCTGACCCAGAGTGGCAGAGAGCTTGACCTGGCTCTTTTGCATGCGGTCCATGGCACGGCCCACTTCGGGCATGTTGTCCACCTCCACCATCACGTGCACGCAGCCCGATGCGGAAGGGAACTCGGCCAGGGCCAGGCTGTGGTGACGGCCGTTGGCGCAGTGGAAGAAATGGATTCGTACCGTGGGGCCGGCATCGCCTGCGGGCTTGAAGTTGTAGATGTCCGAAAGACCAAAGCCCAGCACATTGCGCACAAAGGCCACGGTCTTGTCAAAGTCGGGAGCGGGCAGCACGGTGTGTCCCAGACCATAGTCGCCGGTGATGAAGCGCGACACCCCCTGGGGCGATGCGAAATGACTGAAGTCGGACTTGAAGCCCCAGACGATCTCATGACGGTTTCCGGACGGATCCATCACGATGGCCAACTCCTGCACATGGCGCTTGGCACACAACTCGGAGCTGCCCATTTCGTAGTGCACATCAGCGGCCTGCAGCACCTTGAGCGCCTGCTCGAAGGCTTGCTTGTTGGCCACTTCCCAACCGGATGCGGAGTATCTGTCATTGCTGCCAGGCTGAACCTGGAAGCGGAACTGACGCTCATCCATCTTGATCAGCAGATCGCCATCGGCAGTGGTGCTTGGCATCATGCCAAGCACATCACGTGCGTAGCTGACCCAGCGATCCAAATCAGAGCTCTCGGCAACAACGTACGCTAGTCCACGTATTTCCATCATGATGTCGGGGCCTCCAACCCAAATCCTTTAGTGATGCTGAGGATTCTGAAGAGGAGAGCCTTTGCAAACATCGTCCATTGAGACTAACGATTTAGCGCTTCATCACCCAAATTTAATAGCATCCATACAAGAATCAGCATGCTGTTCAGCGGAATAGACTAGATTGCTTTCAGCCCTTTGAAACAGGCCGATCCGACACCCTTGCGACAGCCGTGAAAACCCGCAGTGCAAAAAAAAAGGCCGCACCCCCAGGCGGGAATGCGGCCAACACGATGAACTCAGTTTCTTGATTGATCAGACGATCTGCACTTCTTCTGCAGACGCATAGTCGTTGTAGCCCCTGGCACCGGGGGTGTAGAGCGTGTTGCGGTCAAACCTGGCCAGAGGCAGACCCTGACGCATACGCTGCACCAGATCGGGGTTGGCGATGAAATGCCGCGCAAAAGATACTGCCTTGCCCTCGCCTGCCTGCAACGCGGCTTCGGCGCTTTGCGCATCAAAGCCATCGTTGAGAATCAGGTTCTCGCCAAAGTTCTCACGCGCCAGCTTGAAGGCGTCGATTGAAGGATCGAACACCGCACGCATCACATGCAGATAGGCAATCCCCAGCTTGGCGGCCTGACGCATCAGTTCGGCATGGGTTGCAGCGGAGTTTTCATCCGCAGTGTCATTGAAGGTGTTGCCGGGGTTCAGGCGCAGCCCCACGCGATCGATGCCGATGGCCTCCCCCATGGAGCCCAGGCATTCCACGGCGAAACGTGAGCGACTGCTGGCGTTGCCACCATATTCATCGGTACGCCGATTGGTGCTGGAGTGCAGGAACTGCAGACTCAGATAGCCGCTGGTGCCATGCAGCTCGACGCCATCAAAGCCCGCATCCATGGCGCGCCGAGCAGCCGCAGCATGCTCGGCAATGGCCTTGCGCACCTCTTCCGTCGTCAATGCCTGGGGCAGGTCGAAATCCTGCATGCCTGCAGCATCGGTCCAGATCTTGCCCTGAGCCTGAATGGCGGACGCCGATACGGAACGCACACCAGCGGGTTTGATATGACTGCTGCCGATACGACCGGAGTGCATGATCTGCAGCACGATGGATCCGCCACGCGCATGCACGGCGTCCGTCACACGGCGCCAGCCGCGCACATGAGCGGCAGTTTCGATGCCGGGCTGACGACAGTAGGCTTGACCCGCGACCTCGGGCCAGGCCCCTTCAGCCACGATCAGGCCGGCATCAGCGCGCTGGCCATAGTGCTCGGCCATGATGTCGGTGGGCGTGCCATCGGCATCGGCGCGGTTGCGCGTCATGGGGGCCATGACCACGCGGTTTTGCAGAGCAATCTTGCCCAGCTGGGTGGGCGTGAAAAGCGTTTGACTCATGCCGGCTCCTTAGCGCACACGCATGCGCGGCGCGGGTGTGCCACGGCGCATGCTTTTGAGGAACTGCTCCAGCGGCGCGGGCGCGGCCACTTGCGGCAACTCATCCTTGTCGGGGCGCTGGGCCCAGAATTCCTTCCAGCTCGGGAACAGGTCGTGGAAAGCGCCATGGTAGGGCTCACGACCTGGCCAGCGCATCTTCATGTCGCCAATCGGTGGCTTGTTCAGGTCGGTGGCATACCAGTAACAGGGCAGACGGCGACGGAAATACCACTGGCCGTCAATGCGCTCGTAGTCGTCCCAGTACAACATCTGCATGATGACCCACTCGGCACCGCACTCATGCTCGTTCTTGGAGTAGACCACGCCGGTGGCGTGATCCCGATCCACAAACTCGATGATGTGCTGGCCCAGATGGTGCGAGGTTCCCGTGAACTGGTCACGCAGCGTGCTGTCCTGCCAGGCCATGAAATGCGCCCGCCCCACTTTTTCCTTGCCCACCTTGATATCGGGAGCGAACAGGTTCACATGGGCGTCCATGTCACGCATGTCCAGCGACAGGGAATACTTGCCTGCCAGCTGACGAATAGCATCCAGCGACTCCAGCCTGTCGATACGCTCTTCCAGCTTTTGTGGCCACTGATTCACAGGTTCACTCATCTCTTCAGCCTCTTTCTTACAGCGCCGTCACCAGCACCGCGGAACGGCCGCCATCCACGGGCAGAGCGGCACCTGTCACATAGCTGGCTTCGTCGCTGGCCAGGAACAGCACAGCATTGGCCAGCTCGCCAGACTGACCCACGCGCCCCATGGGAATGAGTTTTTCGGTGTTCTTGCGCGACGCCTCATCGGCCAGCATGCCTGCCGTGGCAGGCGTTTCCACCACCGCCGGGATCACCACGTTCACGCGGATGCCTGCTGCCGCACCTTCGGCAGCCGCTGCACGCGAAAAGTTGATGATGGCCGCCTTGGCTGCCGAGTAACCGGACATAAAAGGTGTACCCAGCGTGCCGCAGATGGAGCTGATATTGACGATGGAGCCGCCCTTGGCCCCCATCAGTTTCAGCGCAGTGCGCGTTCCCCAGAAAGTGCCGTCCACCGAGGTGGAAAAATTGGCATGCCAGTCGGCCGTGGTCATGGCATCGATGCCGCCCCAGGTGTAGGCCATGGCGTTGTTGACCAGAATGTCCAGGCTGCCATGCTTTTTGGCAGTCTGCTCCAGCGCTCCGACAAACTGGGCTTCGTTGCCCACGTCAGCCACGATGGCCTCGGCACTGCCGCCTGCCGCCTTGATCCTGGCCACGACTTCGTCGAGAGGCTGTTTGCGGCGGCCACAGATCACAACGGTTGCCCCCTCCTGCGCGAAACGCTCAGCCGTTGCGGCACCGATACCGGAGCCACCACCGGTCACAAATGCAATCTTTCCTTCCAGACGCTTGCTCATCTTCTCTCTCCTTAGAGGAAGGCGCTGCCGCCGTTGACTGCCACGTTCTGACCCGTCACAAAGCCGCTGTCGTCGCTGGCCAGGAACACGGCCACCTTGGCGATGTCATCGGGCTCAGCCATGCGGCCCATGGGCACGCCGGCGATGATGGCATCGGCCCATTCCTGAGGAATACCCTGCATCATGGGCGTGTTGGTGGGGCCGGGAACCAGTGTGTTTACACGGATCTTCTTGGACGCCAGCTCCTTGGCCATGCCACGGGTCAAACCCATCAGGGCGGCCTTGGAAGCGCAGTAGTGCGCCGGACCGTCACCGCTGACAGCCGAGGTGCTGGAGATATTGACGATGGCACCGCCCTTGCCTTCCTGCATCTGCTTGACGGCGGCACGGGCGCAGTAGAAAGCGCCGTTCAGGTTCACGCCAATCACGCGCTCCCAGGTAGCGTCGGGAATATCGGCAAACTGGTCCACCGAGCCTACGCCTGCGTTGTTCACCAGCACGTCGACGGTGCCCAGCTTTTCGCGGATTTCGACAAACAGCGCATCGACCGCTGCGCTGTCGGCCACGTTGGAGGATCGGGCCAGATGCTTGCCAGACTTGCCTTCCAGGGTCTGCCTGGCTGCTTCTTCATTCAAGTCCACGGCCACCACAGTGGCTCCCTCATCGGCAAAACGCTGTGCAATCGCTCGCCCCATGCCCTGGCCCGCCCCTGTGACCACGGCAACTTTTCCTGCTAAACGCATTCTTGTCTCCTTGTTGATGTGCAATCAAAACTTGGAGACAGCGTAAAAAGAAATCGCCTTCAGCCCATCGTCCAAGAAGACTAAGCGAATTTGCGCGAATAACTATTAAAGCGATAGCAACCGCCGCAATACGGAATTTTGTTCCACTGCATTTTCACGCCTGTTAATCAGTTGGTGACAGCAATCCCGAGTCAGATGCCTCGTCTCCAACTTCGGCGCACATGGCAGCAGCAACTAACCGCCATAGGGGACAAACCCGCTCTCGTTCTCATTGACTTTGAGCGGTTTGGCCACGTACGGGAATGCACGTTGCGGGCAAGCACTGCGCTCGCATACCTTGCAGCCCATGCCGATAGGTGTGGCCGCTCCTATATTGCGCAAATCCATGCCTTGGGAGTACACCAGCCGTGCCGCGTGCTGCAAGTCGCAGCCAAGGCCGATGGAGAAAGTCTTGCCTGGAGCCCCCCAGCCCTGACCAGCATGGCTGATGGTGCGAGCAATCCACAGGTAGACGCGCCCGTCCGGCATGCTGGCGAGTTGGGGCACGATGCGACCGGGCTGGGTAAAAGCCTCGTACACCACCCACAACGGGCAGGTGCCGCCTGTCTTGGAGAAATGAAAATGCGTGGCCGACTGGCGCTTGCTGATATTGCCGGCTCGGTCCACTCGGATAAAGAAAAACGGCACCCCCGGCGCATCGCCTCGCTGCAAGGTGGAGAGACGATGGCAGACGGTCTCGAAGCCCACACCGAAGTGCCTTGCCAGCAAGTCTATGTCGTAGCGAAGGCCTTCGGCCTCACGCAAAAACACTCCATATGGCAACACGAATGCCCCGGCTACATAGTTGGCCAGCCCCATGCGTGCCAGCCGGCGCGTGGCCTCGTCCTGCCAGGACACGCTTTGCAGCGCCCTTTCAATCAGTGAATCAAACTCCAGCAGTGCCAGTTGCGTAGCCAGCTGAAATGCCTGCTGCATGGGGCTCAGTTGCGGTGCCACATACAAGGTGCGCGTGAGAGCATCGTAGCGCCTATGGCTGCCCGCTTTCTCTGCGGTCCCGACATGAGCTCGCAGAACCAATACCCCATGTCGTGCCTGCAACCGGTACTGCAGCCAATCATGCAGATGACCGCCCTGCTCCTCGGCCTGTCGAGCCAGAGCTTCGGCCGCTCTATCGAGCCCGTCGAAGTAATTGCGGTGGGCAAAAAAGAAATCACGCACGGCCTCGAACGGCATCTGGCGCAAGGGCTCAGACAGCAGGCCTGTCATTGCACCATTCCCAGCGACATCTCTGTGAACTGAGGTGTCGGCATCCGGCCCGGCGCGGCCATCACCCAGATGGGCGGTCAAGGCCTCCAGCCGCTCGGCGTCCGCCAAGTGACGCTGGTGCATGGCCAGCAGCATCTGTGCCAGCTGCGGCAGCTTGGCTGCGACCTCACGCAGCTCGGGCAGTGGCACTGCACCTTCTGGCTGAGGCATGGCGGCGACTGCATCGCGCAACTGCGCCAGCAGGCGAGCCTCCTCATCCTCGGAGAACTGCTGGATATCGACGCCCAGAACCCTGTGAATCTTGAGCAGCACGGCCACCGTGAGCGGGCGCTGATCCTGCTCGATCTGGTTCAGATAGCTCGGCGACAACTCCAGCGCTTGGGCCAGTGCAGCCTGCGTAAGACCACGCTCGGCACGCAGGCTGCGCAGGCGTACGCCCATGAAGGTCTTGGCCATTGGATTGCTCCCCGTTTGTCGATCTCAAAAATTCGCAACATTTGCAAAAGCATGCATTCAGCTTCGCAAGCATTCGCCAATTCAGCTCTGTACTCATAAAAAGCAAATGCGTAGATTGCGAAGTATCGCAGACCCAACCGCGTCCGAGTCCACAACTTCAAGGAGACACCCATGAGCACCGCAGCCACGGCATCGGCCACCACAACCAGCGCCAGCCATCAGATTCCGGCAAGCCACACAGCCGGTTTCAAAGCCAAGAAGTCGGTCGCCCTCTCGGGCGTCACGGCAGGCAATACCGCGCTTTGCACCGTGGGCAAGACCGGCAACGATTTGCACTACCGGGGCTACGACATTCTGGACATTGCCGAGGTCTGTGAATTCGAGGAGATCGCCCATCTGCTGGTACATGGCAAGCTGCCCACACAGGCCGAACTCAAGGCCTACAAGGCCAAGCTCAAGGCTTTGCGCGGCCTGCCCGGCAGCGTGAAGACTGCGCTGGAACAGTTGCCCGCAGCCAGCCATCCCATGGACGTGATGCGCACCGGTGTCTCCGCTCTTGGCTGCGCGTTGCCGGAGAAAGACGACCACAATCTTCCTGGCGCGCGCGATATCGCCGACCGCCTGATGGCCTGCCTGGGCAGCATGCTGCTTTACTGGTTCCACTTCAGCAACTCGGGCCGCCGCATCGAGGTCGAAACCGGGGACGACTCCATCGGCGGTCACTTTCTGCATCTGCTGCATGGCACAAGGCCTTGCGAGAGCTGGGTGCGCGCCATGCATACCTCCCTCAATCTGTATGCCGAGCATGAGTTCAATGCCTCGACCTTTACCGCCCGCGTGGTGGCCGGAACAGGCAGCGATATGTACTCGGCCATTACCGGCGCGATCGGCGCACTGCGTGGCCCCAAGCATGGCGGAGCCAACGAAGTGGCGTTCGAGATCCAGAAGCGCTATGACACCCCTGCAGAGGCAGACGCCGACATCCGCCGCCGCGTGGATGCCAAGGAGGTCGTGATCGGCTTCGGCCACCCCGTCTATACCGTGAGCGACCCTCGCAATGTGGTTATCAAAGGCGTGGCCAAAAAGCTCTCGGACGAGGCCGGCAGCAGCAAGATGTACGACATTGCCGCGCGCCTGGAATCGGTGATGTGGGAGGTCAAGAACATGTTCCCCAATCTCGACTGGTTCAGCGCCGTCAGCTATCACATGATGGGCGTGCCCACCGCCATGTTCACGCCGCTGTTCGTGATTGCCCGCACCAGCGGCTGGGCGGCGCACATCATCGAGCAGCGCCAGGACAACAAGATCATCCGTCCCAGCGCCAATTACGTGGGCCCAGATGACCTGCAGTTCGTGCCCATTGAAGCACGCCAGTAAGCCGCCGCGTGCCATGCCTGCCCAGCCCATGCAAGTCCATTCCCTGTGCATTGCCATCGCCGACAAGCTGCGCGAGCGCATTCTGAGCCATCAGTTGCCGCCCGGATCCGACCTCAACGACGGCGCGCTGGCGCGAGAGTTTGGCGTGAGCCGCACCCCTGTTCGCGAGGCCATGAAGCTGCTATGCCATGAAGGTCTGCTGAGCGCACAGCCCCGGCGCGGCATGAGCGTGACCTGCCTGAGTGCCGCCCAGGTCGCCGAGGCCCGCCTGCTGAGCAGCCTGCTGGCTGACCATCTGGCCCAGCAACGCCAGACACAGACCGCCAGCACGCAGCTTTGCGAGCAGTTGCTGCGCGTGTCACAGGCCCGGCTCCAACTGGCACTGGGTACACAGCCCGCCATGCAGCCGACAACCCAAGCGCCGATGCTTGCCCCATTGCCTGCGCCCCTTTCACAATCCCCGCACTGCCACAGTGCCGGCAGCGCAGAAGCCTCACTCTCGGCTCTGGCCTATTGAGACTCCTAAAAGAATCCCCGAGACAATGACCCACCATACCTACCGCAAACCCTTGCCCGGCACTGCGCTGCACTACTTCGATGCCCGGTCCGCTGTGGAAGCCCTACGCCCCGGCAGCTGGACCACACTGCCCTATACCAGCCGCGTCCATGCCGAGAACCTGGTACGGCGCAGCGATCCGGCCCACCTGACCGAGTACCTCACGCAGATCATTGACCGCAAGCGCGAGCGCGACTTTCCCTGGTTCCCGGCCCGCGTGGTCTGTCATGACATCCTGGGCCAGACGGCTCTTGTCGATCTGGCCGGCCTGCGCGATGCGATCGCCAGGCAAGGTGGCGATCCGGCCGCCGTCAATCCCGTGGTGCCCGTGCAGCTGATCGTGGACCACTCGCTGGCCGTGGAGTGCGGTGGCGACGATCCTCAGGCCTTTGAGAAAAACCGCGCCATCGAAGACCGGCGCAATGAAGACCGCTTTCATTTCATCGAGTGGTGCAAACAGGCCTTCAAGAATGTGGAGGTGATTCCACCGGGCAACGGGATCATGCACCAGATCAATCTGGAGCGCATGAGCCCTGTGATCCATGCTATCGATGGTGAAGCATATCCGGATACGCTGGTGGGCACGGACAGCCACACGCCGCATGTCGATGCACTGGGCGTGATCGCCGTGGGCGTGGGCGGGCTGGAGGCCGAGAGCGTGATGCTGGGACGCGCATCATGGATGCGCCTGCCCGAAATCGTTGGCGTGCAGCTGAGCGGCAAGCGGCAGTCGGGAATTACCGCCACCGATATCGTGCTGGCCCTGACCCAATTCCTGCGTCAGCAAAAAGTGGTGGGCAGCTATCTGGAGTTCCATGGCGAAGGCGCACGCAGCCTCTCCATCGGCGACCGCGCCACCATCTCGAACATGGCACCCGAATATGGCGCCACGGCTGCCATGTTTGCGATCGACGAACAGACGATCGACTATCTGCGCCTGACGGGGCGCGAACCCGCGCAGGTGCAACTGGTCGAGAACTACGCTAGACAGGCAGGCCTGTGGGCAGACAGCCTGGAGAATGCCGAGTACGAACGTACGCTGAGCTTTGACCTGTCCAGCGTGGTGCGCAATATGGCCGGCCCTTCCAATCCACACGCCCGCCTGGCAACCAGCGAGCTTGCAGCAAGAGGCATTGCCGGCGAGTGGACGCAAACCGAGGGCCGAATGCCCAATGGGGCCGTGATCATTGCAGCCATCACCAGCTGCACCAATACCAGCAACCCGCGCAATGTGATCGCGGCCGGCCTGCTGGCACGCAATGCGCGCAATCTGGGTCTTACGCGCAAGCCCTGGGTCAAGACCTCGCTGGCCCCCGGCTCCAGGACCGTGCCGCTGTATCTGCAGCAAGCTGGTTTGCTGCATGACCTAGAGGCACTCGGATTTGGCGTGGTGGCCTTTGCCTGCACCACCTGCAACGGCATGAGTGGCGCGCTCGACCCCGCCATTCAGCAGGCAATCGTGGATCGCGACCTCCACACCACAGCCGTGCTTTCGGGCAACCGCAACTTCGATGGTCGCATCCACCCCTATGCCAGGCAAGCCTTCCTCGCCTCGCCCCCGCTGGTCGTGGCCTATGCGATTGCGGGCACCATCCGCTTCGATATCGAGAACGATGTGCTGGGCATCTTTCAGGGCCGAGAAATTCGTCTCCGAGACATCTGGCCCAGCGATGAGGAAATCGACGCCGTGGCCAAGGCTGCCGTCCAACCCGAGCAGTTCCGCGCGGTCTACGAGCCCATGTTTGCCATCCGCTCAGACCAGGGCGAGAAGGTCGAGGCACTGTATGACTGGCGCCCGCAGAGCACGTATATCCGCCGTCCGCCCTACTGGGAGGGGGTGCTGGCCGCTAAGCGCACGCTACGCGGCATGCGCCCTCTGGCCATATTGCCCGACAACATCACCACCGATCACCTCTCGCCCTCCAACGCCATCCTGATGGACTCGGCCGCAGGCGAGTATCTGCACAAAATGGGCCTGCCCGAGGAGGACTTCAACTCCTATGCCACGCATCGCGGCGACCACCTGACCGCACAGCGCGCCACCTTTGCAAACCCCAAGCTCTTCAACGAAATGGTGGTGGATGACCAGGGCAAGGTGCGCCAGGGCTCTCTTGCCCGCGTCGAGCCCGAGGGACTGACCATGCGCATGTGGGAAGCCATAGAGACCTATATGCAGCGCAAGCAGCCGCTGGTCATCATCGCCGGCGCCGACTACGGCCAGGGATCGAGCCGTGACTGGGCCGCCAAGGGCGTGCGCCTGGCCGGTGTGGAGGTCATCGTGGCCGAGGGCTTCGAGCGCATCCACCGCACCAATCTGATCGGCATGGGGGTGTTGCCGCTGGAGTTCCTGCCCGGCACGAGCCGCCACACACTGGGTTTGAATGGCACTGAGAGCTTTGATGTCATCGGCCGGCGTAGCCCCCAGGCCACGCTTACACTTCATATCCACCGAACGACAGGTGCCCGCACCGAAGTGCCGGTGCTGTGTCGCCTCGATACCGCTGAAGAGGTCTCGATTTACGAGGCCGGTGGCGTGCTGCAGCGCTTTGCCCAAGACTTCCTGGCGGACAGTGCCGCAGCCGATTCCACCTCGACGGCTGAACTTGTGAGCTAAGGAGCAGCTATGAGCCAGGCACGCATACTGATTGTCACCCAGCCCAAAAGCCCGGTACGTCATCGCCTGCGTGCCCGGATCAACGCTTTGGGCCTGGATAAGGAACTGGGCGAGCGCCTGTTCTCTCCAGATCACTGGCACCAAACCTGGTGTGGCCCGTTTGACTCCGGGCAAGAGGCACTGCTCGCCTTGCTGGCCGCAGGCAATGCCGTGCAAGAGGCGCAGCTGAAGGCCTTCGAGCTCAACTTCAACCGCGTTCGCGGTGAGGTGGGCGAGCGCATTCACTGGTCTTTGCGCACCCGCGGACGTCCAGAGCCTTTCAACCAGCTGCTGACAACGCTAAAGACCGAGCTGGAATCCCACGGCTTCAAGGATGGCGGCCATAGACCGCATATCACCATCAGCTACAGAGCTCTGCATGCCCTGCCCACTCGGCGTATCGATCCCGTCGACTGGCTGGTCGATGAGATCCAGCTGATCGAGCGAACCGGCACCGGCAAGCAGTTACGCTACCAGGTACTGCATCGCTGGCCATTGGTTTCCGGCCCTCCTCCTCTTCCCCAACAGCTGCGCCTGTTTCACTGATTCAAGATTCACGCCCTGACTTGAGCCTTGAATACCTTGTTTGTTTGCCATTCCATGTCCCTCACTTCGCAAATCCGCATTCCCGCCACCTATATGCGCGGAGGCACCAGCAAAGGTGTGTTCTTCAAGCTTCAGGATCTGCCCGAAGCAGCCCGGCAGCCCGGCCCCGTTCGCGACGCCATCTTTCTGCGCACCCTGGGCAGCCCCGATCCCTATGGCAAACAGATTGACGGCATGGGCAATGCCTCATCCTCCACCAGCAAGGGCGTGATCCTCAGCCAGAGCGCAAGCGCCGATCACGATGTGGACTATCTGTTCGGCCAGGTCTCCATCGACCAGCCTTTTGTGGACTGGAGCGGCAACTGCGGCAACCTGAGCGCTGCCGTCGGCCCCTGCGCCATTCACATGGGGCTGATTCCGGCCGAGCGCATTCCGCACAACGGCGTTGCCATCATTCGCATCTGGCAGGCGAATATCGGCAAGACCATCATCAATCATGTGCAGATCCGCGACGGTCAGGTGCAGGAAACCGGGGACTTCGAACTTGACGGCGTGACCTTTGCCGCTGCCGAAGTGGCCCTGGAGTTCCTGGACCCCGCCGATGAAGGTGAGGACGGCGCAGCCATGTTTCCCACCGGCAATGTCAGCGACGAGCTGGACGTGCCTGGCGTCGGCCGCTTTTGCGCGACCCTCATCAATGCCGGCATTCCGACCATCTTTCTCGATGCCAGAGAGCTGGGCTATACCGGCTGCGAACTGCAGGATGCCATCAACAGCGATGGCCCCGCCCTGGCCAGGTTCGAAGCCGTCCGCGCCCATGGCGCACTCAGGATGGGCCTGATCAAGGAGCTGGGTGAAGCTGCCACACGCCAGCACACGCCCAAGATAGGCTTTGTGGCTCCCGCGCAAAGCTATATCGCCTCAAGCGGCAAAGCCATTGACGCCAAAGATATTGATCTGGTGGTGCGGGCACTGTCCATGGGAAAGCTGCACCACGCCATGATGGGCACGGCCGCCGTCGCCATCGGCACGGCTGCGGCCATACCCGGCACGCTGGTCAATCTGGCGGCGGGCGGCGGCGAGCGCCAGTCCGTACGCTTCGGCCATCCCAGCGGCACCCTGCGTGTGGGGGCCGAAGCCAGGACCGACCAGGGTCAATGGCAGGTCACCAAGGCCTTGATGAGCCGCAGCGCCCGCATTCTGATGGAAGGCTGGGTACGGGTGCCGGGCGAGGTGCTGCAGGCCTGACACCGGGTATTGCCCTGCCGGGCACTTGCGGCATAGGCTCAAGCGCTCAAGGTCACGCTTTCAATCCGGTGGCGGCCTTTGTTCTTGGCCGCATAGAGTTGCCGGTCCACGGCTTCGATAAAGCCGGCAGGTCGATCATGCTCTGCCGGCAACACCGTGCCCGCACCAATGCTCACGGTCACCCTCCGGCCATGGGGCGACAGCGCATGCACGATGGACTGCTTCTGGATCAGGCGCTGGCAGCGCTGGGCCACCTTTTGCGCGGTTTCGGCGTCGGCTTCGGGCAGCAGCACCACAAACTCCTCGCCACCGTAACGCGCCACCAGGTCACGCTGTCCGTCCAGCGCCAGACTCAGGGTCTGGGCAATATCCACCAGACATTTGTCACCCTGGATATGACCGTACAAATCGTTGTACTGCTTGAAAAAGTCGACATCGAACAGCAGCATGGACAGGGGCTTGCCATCGCTGCGCGTGCGCTCCCATTCCTGCTCGAAACTGGTATCGAAGCAGCGCCGGTTGGCAATGCTGGTCAGACCATCCCTGAAGGAGAGCACTTCCAGCTCCTTTTGCAGGCTCAACAGTCTTTCCTCGGTCTTCTTGCGCTCGCTGATGTCGAACATGAAGCCGATCAGCGCTTCGGCCTCGCCTTGTTCGTTGCGCACCACATGGACCACATCGCGAATCCAGACATAGCCGTTGTCCTTGGTCAGCGCGCGATAGTCAGCCTCATGGTCCACGCCGGCCTGGGACTGGCTCACACAGGAATTCACCACATACTCGCGGTCGTCGGGATGCATGCGCATGGCCCAGTCTTCGACGCTGACCCAGCTTTCACGGCTCCAGCCGAGCAGACTCTCGATCTGAGGGCCGATATAGGCGAACTTCATGGTCGCCCAGTCGATCTTCCAGGGAATGGCCTTGGTGGACTCCAGCAAGGTTCTATAGACCGCACTCTCGTTCTCAAGCTCGCTCACGTCGGACATAACCCGTCTCTCTCCCGATCTCAATCGATAAAACATCAGGCCCGGCTGTGGTTCCGGCCTCGATCCGGCCCATCAAACAGCCTGCAGTCTTTCACTCCCTGAAAGCCCGAGGCACAGCCCAAATTCCGCTTGCAGATGATTGTTGCCCCGGTTGCCGCAATTCACGCCATGCACTCGCGATATTGGCCGAAATCATACGTATGGCGAGCCGCTGGCACCGACGCAGCAACGCCGCTAAGCCTTCATGCGCCGCCACAAAGTGGCCCTGCTGATGCCGAGAATTTCACAGGCCTGGCGCTGATTGCCACCGACCGACTCCAGCACCTCGCTCAATCGCTTCTGTTCGGCAAGGCGCCCCGCGTCTCTGAGCTGTGCCTGCCGGGCGGCGACAGGCTCGGCCAGAGTCAGGCCGTCGGCGCACTCCGGGAAGACTTCAAGCAAGCGCGCCATATCCAGAAGGCCACCCCGGCCTGAGCCCAGGTAATCGCTGCAGGCCAGCAGGCGCTCCACCCAGTTGTCCAGTTCACGGACATTGCCAGGCCAGTCATGCGCCGCAGCCCTGGCCAGCAGTGCATCGAGCTGCTGCTCCACTCTGTCACGCAGTGCGCGGGGTAGCCCGCTTGCAGCGCTCAGGCGCTGAGCCAGCATGGCGCGGCCCAGTTCCGCGACATCGCCGGCACCACGCGTTTGCAGCGATGGCGTGCTCAGGCGCAGCACCGCCAGCCGGTAGTAGAGATCACGCCGAAACCGACCGCGTTCCACCTGATCCGCCAGATCCGCATGGGTGGCGGCAATCACGCGCACATCCACGGGAATCGGCGTGGTGGAACCTACGCGCAGCACCTCGCGCTCCTGCAGCACGCGCAACAGCCGAGATTGCAGCGCCAACGGCATGTCGCCGATTTCATCGAGAAACAGGGTCCCGGTATGCGCAGCCTCGATCAGCCCGGTCTTGCCGCCGCGCCTGGCCCCGGTGAAAGCGCCCTCCTCGTAACCGAACAGCTCGCTCTCCAGCAGGCTTTCGCTGAGCGCCGCGCAGTTGACCGCCAGAAACGGCTGCTCCGCACGCCGTCCCGCGCTGTGAATGCCTTGCGCCACCAGCTCCTTGCCTGTCCCGCTTTCCCCCAGGATGAGCACCGTCGCATCGCTGTTCGCGTACTGCCTGGCCAGCAGTCGCACGCGCTGTGCAGCGGGGCTGCTGCCCAGATAGTCCTCAATGCGCCAGCGCACACCGGCGGCTCTTTGCCGCTGACTGGCGCGCAGGCTGCGATCGGCCCGCTGGATGACGGCGGGATCGCGGCAGACCAGCAAAGCGCCGGTCACCAGCCCGTTCTCCACAATTGGCGCACGTCGCACCACCAGGGTACGCAGGGCCAATTGCACCACCTCTTCTCCACCCTCCTCGCCCGCCAGTGCTCGGGCCGTGCCCAGGGACGGAGCCACCTCGTCCAGCATGCGGCCATGCAAGGCCTCGACCGGAGCCCCGAGCAAGGCGGCCATGCGTGGGTTCAGCGCGCAGATGCGACCGCGCTCGTCCACGGCAGCCACACCGTCCTGCAGTTGGTGTAACACGGTTTCCAGCCTTTGATGCCGGTCGCGCTCGGCACGTCGATGACGGGCCAGCAGCATGGCGTCGCTGAGCGCCTGACGCACCGAAATATCGGAATACAGCAAAACGCTGGCCATGCCCGCCTGCTCAGCCAGATCGGCCACCAGCCCCGGCGCCACCACGGCTCCAACGCCCGACGCCCTGAGTTTCTGCACGCAGGCCTGCGCGTCATGCGGACCTTGATAGGCGATCTGGACCAGACCCAGGCCGAACAGGCTGTCGAACTGGGCCACCACGGGAGACGGCACCTCGAAGTTGACCAGACCCACGCGCGGAGCTTCTTCGGTGGTCTGCAACTTGGCCTGGCGCAGCGCCTGCAGCAGATCCAGGCCACGCACTTCTACCATGGCCAGCGGAATGTCCACGCGCTCTCGAATCCAGGCTCCACTGGCTCCCGCCCCCACCAGGGCATCGATGGGCTGGCGCAGATTGAGCGCCTGCACCTGGGCCACCGCATCGTCGAAGGAGGCCGAGATATGCGAGAACCTGGCCTCGCCCGACCAGGGCTGTGCCAGCCGCTCCAACACCCGCCCCACACGGTAGCGGCCTACGGTGACGATGTGCGGCAAATGCAGCTGGCCGGCTGCCGGCATCCGTTTGAAGCCTTCGTTCGATATCGAATCTGTTTCATTCATGAAAACAATTATTTCATTATTGAAATAAAACCCATACACCACCCCGAGCCGGCACTCCACAAAACCACAGAAATTCCAATGATTTCAAGCACTTGATATCCAAAGGGTTTTCCCTAAACCCGACTGGCACAGTGCTTGCAGTAACAGCCCATACCAATAGGGATTTGGATCCAGGAGATACCCATGTTTTTGAACCGTCGCAATCTTGTTGCCCAGGCCTTGACTCTTTCCGTGCTGGGCGCAGCTGGTCTGGCCCAGGCCGCCGACTGGCCCACGCGCCCGATTCGCCTCGTGGTGCCGTTTTCCGCAGGCGGCGCCAATGACTTGATGGCTCGCTCGGCGGCCGAAGGCGCCTCCAAGATCCTCGGCCAACCCGTGGTGATCGACAATCGCCCCGGCGCAGGTGGCACCGTGGGTGCCGATATCGTGGCCAAGGCCCAGCCCGATGGCTACACCCTGCTGGTCAGCGCGGCCGGCGTCATCTCCAACAGCATGATCAAGAAGACCATGCCTTTCAAGGATGATGCGCTGCAGCCCGTGGTGATGATCGGCCTAGCGCCTTCGGTGATCGTGGTGCCCAAGAACGCACCCTATAACAATCTGCGCGACTTCGTCGAAGCCTCGAAGAAAGGTGCTGGCTTCAACTTTGCCACCGCAGGCACAGGCAGCACACCGCACTTCGTGGCAGAGATGCTGAATGTGAAATACGGCGCCAAGCTGCAGCCCGTGCCCTACAAGAGCGGCTCGGAAAGCACCACGGCCGTGCTGGGCGGCCAAGTCGAAGGCACGTCCGAAGCCAGCATCATCGCGCTGCCGCACATCATTCATGAGGGCAAGTTCAAACCTCTGGCCACGACCTGGACCCAGCGCATCTCCGCCTACCCGCAGCTCTCCACCGCCGTGGAGCAGGGCTTTGCCGACCTGCAGATCGCGCATTGGGCCGGCATTCATGCCCCCAAGGGCACGCCACCCGCCATTCTGGACAAGCTGGCTGCTGCCGTGGACAAGGCCATGAAGGAGCCTGCCACCGTCGAGAAGCTCAAGGGCCTGGGCATCGAGCCGGTTGGCGGCACTCGTGCGGAGTTCGTGAAGTTTACCGATGCCGAGCGCAAGCGCCTGGGCGAGATCGTCAAGGCAGCTCATATGCAGGAAAAATAAGATTCACAAAAAACATAGCGACCAGCGTATGACCTGTACACGCTGAACCCTAAAAACAGTACTGAGAGCTGATTCATGATTTCCCGTAGAAACGCCTTGCTCCACGCCACTGCCTACGCCGCCGCCACCACCGCCTTGCTGGGCGGCTCCTCTGCCGCTCTGGCTCAGGGTTCTGAAGCCTGGCCCACCCGCACCGTCAAGCTCATCGTGCCCTATGCGGCAGGCGGCTATGCCGATACGCGCGCGCGTCTGATCGCCGACTCACTGGGCAAGGTGCTGGGCCAGCCCGTGATCATCGACAACCGTGGCGGTGCCGGCGGCGTGACGGGTACGGATGCCATCGCCAAGGCCAACGACGGCCACACCTTCGGCTTCGGCTCGCCCGGCCCCCTGGTCACCAACCCCATGCTGATGAAGAAGATGCCTTATGACGCCAGGACGGCGTTCAAGCCCATCATCCTCATCGAGCAGGCTCCCCTGTTTCTGACCACCGCTCCCAACCAGCCTTTCAAGAGCGTGCAGCAACTGCTGGCCCATGCCAAGGCCAAGCCCGGCGATCTGACCTATGGCTCCTCGGGCGTGGGCGGGGCCCACCACCTGTCGGGCGAGTTGCTCGCCTACCAGACCCAGACCCAGCTGACCCATGTGCCCTACAAGGGCGGCTCGCTGGCGGCCACCGACCTCATGGGCGGCCATCTGGCCATGATGTTCGAGATGGGTTACTCGGCCCTGCCTTCCATCAAGGCCAAAAAGATCAATGCCCTGGCCGTCTCCAGCAAGACCCGTCTGGCCGTGCTGCCCGAGGTGCCCACGCTGGACGAAGCCGGGGTCAAGGGCTTTGAGTCGTACAACTGGCTCGGCATGATTGCGCCGGCCGGCACGCCCGACGCCGTGGTGGCCAAGCTCAACCAGGCCGTCAACGAAGCGCTCAAGACCGACAAGTCTCTGCGCCAGATGATCGAAAGCAGCGGCGGCCAGATCATGGGCGGCACGCCCCAGGCCTATGGCAAATACCTGGAAGCCGAACGCGCCAAGTGGGGGCCCGTGATCAAGAACGCGAATATTTCGCTGGACTAATCCCCCTGAGCCGCTTCGCAGCCCTGGGCGCGAGGCGGCTGCTGCCAGGCAGCGCCCTGCCTCGTCAAGGCTGACGGCCGGCCGCGCAGGGCAGATAAGCATCAGAGTCTTTTTTATCAAGAAATCTCATGAACCCCAAACAACAACTCAAAGCCCTGGCCGATGCCCGCCGCGGCGTCATCGTTCCCGGAGCCTTCAACGCCATGTCGGCGCGGCTGATTGCCGATCTGGGCTTTGAAGCCATCTATGTGACCGGTGCTGGCGTGACCAATATGTGGTTCGGCATGCCCGACCAGGGTTTCATGGGTCTCAGCGATATCGCCGACCATACGGCCCGCATCCGCGACGCCGTGGAGGTTCCGCTGCTGGTTGATGCCGACACCGGCTTTGGCAACGCCGTCAACACCTACCATGCCGTGCGCACGCTGGAGCGTGCCGGTGCCGACTGCATTCAGCTCGAAGACCAGGTCAGCCCCAAGCGCTGCGGCCACTTCAATGGCAAGGCCGTGATCGAAACCAGCGAAATGCTGGGCAAGATCAAGGCCGCCGTCGATGCGCGCCGCGACAGCGGCACTCTCATCATGGCCCGTACCGACGCGGCCGCCGTCCACGGCTTCGAGGCCGCCATCGAGCGCGCTCAGCAGTTTCAAGAAGCCGGCGCCGACATCCTGTTTGTCGAAGCCGTCACCCAGGCCGAAGAAGTGCGCGCCCTGCCGCTGCGTCTGCAAGCTCCCCAGCTCATGAATATGGTCATCGGCGGCAAGACCCCCATCTTCAACGCCGACGAACTGGGCGAGTTGGGCTATGGCTTTGTTCTCTACGCCAATGCCGCACTGCAAGGGGCCGTAGCCGGCATGCAAAAGTGCCTGACGCTGCTGCGCGACGATCACAAGGTCGATGAAGACCCCGCCATCGTCGCACCCTTCCTTGAGCGCCAGCGGCTGGTGAACAAGGACTTCTGGGATGGGCTGGAGCAAAAGTACCAGTAATCCGGTTTCCGGACCCGCGCCTGAATCGCGTGCAACGTTGATACATCAGGCGTCGCATGCCATGTTTTCAGGGCGGTGTGACCATGGCCGGCAGCCCCGAACCGGTTGCGCAGGGAGCTCTGGGCGCTGTCGTCTATTGCAGCGCGGCTCCATCCAGCGCCAGCCTGACCTGCATCAAGGCATGCCGCAGTTTTTCGAGCGGCACCGACCCCAAGGCCAGCCGCAGTGCTTGCGGCACTTGCACGCCAGTGGCAAAGGGTTCGGCCGTTGACACGGAAATTCCTGCAGTCTGCAGTGCCATCGCGACCTGATCGGCTCTCAGATCTTCAGGCATGGGGAGCCAGACAAAATACGAACTGGGGTGGCGCATACAGGGCAGCCCCTTGAAGACCTGCGTCACCTGTTTCTGACGCATCTGGGCATCCTCTCGCTTCTGAGCTTCCAGCCTAGCAACAGTCCCGTCTCTCAACCAACTCACAACCATGGCGGTCATGACTCCGGGGGTGTTCCAGGTCGTTGCGCGTATAGCTCGTTCTATCCGAGATATCCAGGCTGCCGGTGCAGCCACGAAGCCCACCCGCAAACCCGTGGCGACACTCTTGGAAAAGCCTGAGACATATACCGTGGACTCAGGCAGCAGCGCGGCCAGGGGCGGTGGTGCATCCTGCGCAAGAAAAGCATACGCGGCATCTTCGATCAGCAACAGACCATGGCGACGGATCAACGCTGCAAATGCATGACGTCGGTTGATGCTCATCACCCATCCAAGCGGGTTATGGAGAGTCGGCATTGCATAGACCGCGCGCACCTTGCGGCGTTGGCACAGCAACTCCAGCGCGTCGAGATCCGGCCCCGAACCAGCTGCCGGAATGGCAATCAGTTCAAGCCTCAGCTGTTGCGCCAACACTTTGAAGCCCGGGTAACTCAAAGCGTCAACCGCCACTACATCGCCAGGTTGCAGCAATGCCATGGCCGTGCTTGCGAGGCCATGCTGCGCTCCATCCACGATAAGCACCTGTTCGGCAGGAACCGTCAGCCTACGGTTTTCAAGGTATAGGGCGATAGCCGCTCGCTCATGGGCCCGGCCGCCGTGCGGCTGATAACGCAGCAGCGCCTCCAAATCTCCACTGGCGGCAAGTTGACGCAAAGCGGAGCGCAACAACTCGGCTTGACCAGGAAGAGCCGGAGCGTTGAAGTTCAGGTCCAGCATGCCTATCGCAGTGGCATGCTGGTCGATACCAAGGCCACGTGGCAGCGCTGTTTCGCGCACAAAAGTTCCTCGCCCCGTCTCGCCGCTGACCAGGCCCATGGCCTGCAGTTCGGCATAGACACGAGTCGCCGTGACCAGGGCCAGTCCTTCCCGGGATGCCAGTTGCCGGTGGGTGGGCAGGCGTGTGCCCGGTGCCAGCCGGCCTTCGCGAATTTCCGAGGCTAGTTGGTCCACCAGCTGCTTGTATCGGGCAATCGGCATATAGAACCTGTATCCATGACAATTATTTGAGTGTATTGAATTCCACCTCTAGCATGACCATCGATACAAGTTCACATCCGGAACATCCCAATGCATATCGCAATCCTGACTTTCGAAGGCTTCAACGAGCTTGATTCACTCATTTCCCTAGGCATACTCAACCGCATCAAACGACCCGGTTGGCGAGTGTCGATTGCCTGCCCGAGCGCACGCGTCAAGTCAATGAACGGAGTGGTCATCGAAGCCCAAGCCACTCTGGAGGATGCAGGTGCTGCAGATGCGGTCATCGTGGGCAGCGGAGTGCAAACGCGTGAGGTCGCGCGCAATGCCGACCTCATGTCAAGGCTCAGGCTGGACCCTTCACGGCAACTGATTGCCGCACAGTGCTCCGGCACGCTGATACTGGCCAAGCTCGGCCTGCTGGATGGCGTGATGGCGTGTACCGACCTGACAACCAGGCCCTGGGTTGAAGAAGCTGGCATACGCGTGCTGGAGCAGCCCTTCTTCGCGAACGGCAACGTGGCTACCGCTGGAGGCTGCCTGGCAGCGCAATACCTTGCCGCATGGCTTATTGCCCGTGTCGAGGGGATAGAGGCCGCCAGGAGTGCATTGCATTACGTGGCCCCGGTGGGTGAAAAAGATGTCTATATGGCCCGGGCCATCGCCAATATCTCGCCTTACCTGCCGGCCTGACTTGCTGCATCAGCGTGATCGCTGATGCGCGCTGAAGACCTCGGACAACTCGAATGCGGCCGGTCGCGGCTCCCGGTAAAGCCTCCGAGCCCGGACTCTTTGCAAATTCCGGATTGTTCGCTTGCACAAAATCGCTGATGTCCTCATCTCGAGAATACCCAGGCAGTCAAACGATCCTCATTCCGGCTACTGTCGGCAACGCAGCAGCAGGCATGGCTGCAGCACGGCCCTGACAATGGATCACGCCGCCTTCCAGCCTTGCAGCATCAAATCGAGCGCCTGCAAGGCCTCGTTCAGGCGCTCGGGTGGAGCACCCTCCTCGGCAATCCAGAACGCCGCTTCGATCAGGCAGCCGTTGAGCAACCTTGCCAGCGCCGCTGCACTGGCATTCACGATGACGCCCTTGTCGATGAGTTGCTGCAAAAAACCGGCGATAAAAGCAATGCATTGCTGGTGCTGCTGCCCCTGGTCGGTACCGGTGAGTACGGAGCGCGCATCCTGCAGCACGATGCGACGAATCTCAGCCTCCTGCGCCATGGCCAGATAGGCCCGGCAATAGGCCAGAAAGCCTTCCCATGGATCGGCATGGCCTCGCAGCACAAGCTCCAGCCGTTGGTCCATTTCTTCATCCATCTGCGCCACCACGGCAGCCAGCAGACCGGGCTTGCCACCAAAGTGGTGATAGAGCGCGCCGCGCGTCAGACCCGCCTGCGCGGTCAGCTCGTCCATGGCTGCCTGGGCGTAGCCATGCTGGGCGAAAGCGCTGCGCGCCGCGCTGATCAGCTTGGCCCGCGTGGCTTCGATCATGCTGGCACGACTCTGGCGGACTTGGGTCACTGCGAACTCCCGGCAATATTCACATACAAAGCGTATGCCAATCATACGCGCTACATCCCAAGCTCCTAGAATGTCACTCGCATACACAATGTATGCAAATGAATCTATGCAAGGGTTTCCATGTTGAATGCTTACCGCAAGCTGTTCACGGCGCCGGGCAGCACGGGCTTTGTGCTGGCCGGGCTGCTGGCGCGACTGCCGCTGTCGATGACGGGGATTGGCTTGATCACCATGCTGTCGCAGCAGCGCAGCGCCTACACGCTGGCAGGCATGGTGTCGGCCTGTTTCGCGCTGTCGATTGCCGTTCTGGCACCGCGCATCTCGGCGCTGGTTGACCGTTACGGCCAGTTCAGGGTGCTGCCGTTTGCAGCCGCCAGCAGTGCGCTGTCGATGCTGGCCCTGCTGGCCTGTGCCCACTGGCAAGGGCCGGACTGGCTGCTGCTGGTGCTGGCCGCTGCCGTGGGCAGCCTGCCCAGCATGCCGGCCATGGTCCGCGCCCGCTGGACGGCAATCTACAGCGGCACGCCTCAGTTGCAGACCGCGTTTGCGCTGGAAGGCGTGCTCGACGATCTGGCCTTTATCGTCGGCCCGCCGCTGTCGGTGGGCCTCAGCATGCTGCTGTTCCCCGAGGCCGGCCCGCTGGCTGCGGCGCTGTTCCTCATCATCGGCGTAGGCCTGTTTGTGGTGCAACGCCGTACCGAACCACCTGTCAGCCAGCACACAGGCTCGGAAAAAGACAGGTCGTCGTCGATGCTGCGCCAGCCTGTGGTGCGCACGCTGGCACTATTCATGCTGGCGCAAGGCGTCATCGTGGGCGTGATCGACGTGGCCAGCGTGGCCTTCGCCACGGCCCAGGGCCAGCCTGGCATGGCCAGTGTGGTGCTGTCCTTCTATGCACTGGGCTCCTGCGCCATGGGCTTGCTGTTTGGCACGCTGCGCCTGCAGATGCCGCTCAGCCGCCAGATCGTCTGGGTTGGAGCATCGGTCGCCATCTCCGCCCTGCCCTTGCTCCTGGCCAGCAATCTGACCGCGCTGACGCTGGCCGTGCTGCTGGCAGGCATTACCTTTGGCCCGACGATTACAGTAGCCATGAGCCTGGTGGAGCAGCAAGTACAAGCCAACCGCCTGACCGAGGGCATGACCTGGCTGCTGACCGGCCTCGCCAGCGGCGTGGCCCTGGGTGCAGCCGCTGCCGGCTGGCTGATCGACCACTGGGGCGCACAGCAATCGTTTGTGCTGACACTGCTGGCGGGCGGCGCCATGTGGCTGTGGGGCGTGCAAGCCGGACGGCAAGCCGACCGGGCGTCGGCACCGGGAATGACAGCCATCAACCTATGAATCAGCCACCATTGCTTATCCAGCAATCGATTGCAGCTATCTTTTCAAGAGTCTTTCTGAGAGGGTGCCGCAGCCGGCAAAGCCAGGCCAGGTGCTCGTGCCAGCGCAATAAAGGCCTGTAGATAGTCGGTATGCAACTCTGACTCGCGCGCACCGAGGTAGATTTGCTTTGCTATCCCCTTGCTGCCCAGCTTCACGGGTACGACTGCCATCTTTTCGGCATATTCCAGAGCCAGCCAGCGCGGCAGGGCCGCGACACCCCGGCCGCTGGCGACCATCTGCATCATGATGTCGGTGGTCTCTATGGTTTTATGGCGCCTGGGGGCAATGCCTTTGGGCAGCAAGAACTGGGTGTAGATGTCAAGCCGGTCCACGGCCACGGGGTAGGTGATCAGCACCTCGCGAGACAGATCATCGGGCTTGACATGGCCGGCCTGGGCCAGGGCGTGATCCGCCGCCACGACCAGCACCTGCTCATAGTCAAAAACGGGCTCGAAGTGCAGACCCGGCTTGAACAGCGGATCGGGCGTGACCAGCATGTCGATCTCATAGCCGAACAGCGCACCGATGCCGCCAAACTGAAACTTCTGCTTCACGTCCACATCCACATCGGGCCAGGCGGCCAGATAGGGTGAGACGATTTTCAGCAGCCACTGATAGCAAGGATGGCATTCCATGCCGATGCGCAAGCTGCCGCGCTCTCCCAGGGCAAATTGCTGCAAACGCGACTCGGCCAGATCCAGCTGAGGAAGCACGCGATTGGCCACCGCCAGCAGGTATTGACCCGCCTGCGTCAAGCGCAGGCTGCGCCCTTCACGCAACCAGACATCGGTGCCGAGCTGGGCTTCCAGCTTTCTCATGCTGTGGCTCAGGGCGGACTGGGTGACGCACAGCACATCGGCTGCCGCAGTCAAAGAGCCTTGTTTTTCAACCTCTTGCACGATGGCGAGATGGATACGCTCAATCATCTGTGAACACAATTCATGGATACATGAGAAACAACCATTTTACTTCATGCATCGATTCCAAGAACATCCAGTCCGCTGGTCCTAGCCACTCTGGCAATGGGCCAAAGATCACTAGATTGGATTTCTGCATGACGACTATTCACAACCTGGGCTTTCCTCGCATCGGTGCAAAGCGCGAACTGAAGTTCGCACTGGAGTCCTACTGGAGAGGCGAAACCTCGCGCGATGTGCTCAAGGCGCTGGGCGCCGAGCTGCGCCAACGCCACTGGGCCGCTCAGCAAGAGCTGGGCTGGGTTCCCGTGGGTGACTTCGCGTTCTACGACCAGGTACTGGACATGAGCTTTACACTGGGCAATCTGCCCGAACGGGTGCAAGGCTTCGAAGGCGATGCGCTGGACAACTACTTTCGCGTAGCCCGTGGCCGTTCGGCGGTCACGACCGAATCCCGCAGTACCGGCCACACCCACTGCTGTGCTGGCGTCGCCGCGGGCGAGATGACCAAGTGGTTTGACACCAACTACCACTACATCGTGCCCGAGTTCAGCTCAGCCACCGAATTCAAGCTCGATGCGTCGCGCCTGCTGGAACAACTGGCCGAAGCCAGGACACAAGGCATACAGGCCAAACCGGTCCTCATAGGCCCCGTCACCTATCTGGCGCTGGGCAAGGCCAAGGACGGCACCGGCAAGCTGGAGCTGCTGCAACGCCTGCTACCCGTCTATGCACAACTACTGGATGTGCTGGCGACCCAGGGCGTGGAATGGGTGCAGATGGACGAGCCCATCCTGATCACCGAACTCGATGCCGACTGGCAACATGCGTTCAACACCGCATACCACCACCTCAAAAGCAGCAAGATCAAGCTGCTGCTGGCCACGTATTTCGGCCAGTTGGCCGAGAACAAATATCTGGCAGCAAACCTGCCTGTAGCCGGCCTGCACATCGATGCCATCAACGGCCAGGACGATGTGCAACAGCTGCTGGGGCTGCTGCCCGCGCACAAGGTGCTGTCGCTCGGCGTGATCAACGGCCGCAATATATGGAAAACCGATCTGGCTGCCGTGCTGGACTGGGTGGAGCCGCTGGCAGAGCGCCTGGGCGACCGCCTCTGGATTGCGCCATCCTGCTCCTTGCTGCATGTACCCGTGGATCTGAACAGCGAACAAAGGCTGGATGCCGACATCAAATCCTGGCTGGCCTATGCTCTGCAGAAACTGGATGAGCTGCGCGTGCTGGGCAAGGCTTTGTGCGATGGCCGAGATGCTGTCGCAGCCGAACTGGCCGACAACGCTGCCGCTCTGGCCGCGCGCCGCAGATCGCATCGCGTCCACAATCCTGCGGTGCAGGCTGCGGTCAAGCAGATCAGCGCCAGGCTGGGTCAGCGCCAGAGCAGCTACGAAGCACGCGCCCCCAAGCAATCCCGGCTGCTGAAGCTGCCAGCCTTTCCGACCACCACCATCGGCTCTTTTCCCCAGACGGCAGAGATACGCCAGGCGCGCAGCGAATTCAAGGCCGGCCACCTGGATTTCGCCCGCTACCAAGGCGCCATGCGTGCCGAGATTGAACGCTGCGTGCAAGAGCAGGAGGCTCTGGGGCTGGACGTGCTGGTGCATGGCGAGGCCGAGCGCAACGACATGGTCGAATATTTCGGCGAGCAGCTCGACGGCTATGCCTTCAGCCAGTTCGGCTGGGTGCAGTCCTATGGCTCGCGCTGCGTCAAGCCGCCCATTCTGTTCGGCGACATCAGCCGCCCCAAGGCCATGACGACAGAATGGATCCAGTACGCCCAGTCCTTGACCCGCAAACCCGTGAAAGGAATGCTGACGGGCCCGGTCACCATCCTGAACTGGTCATTCGTGCGCGATGACCAGCCGCGCGCCACATCCTGCTATCAGCTGGCTCTGGCGATTCGCGCGGAAGTACTGGATCTGGAAAGAGCCGGCGTGCGCGTGATCCAGATCGACGAGGCTGCATTGCGCGAGGGCTTGCCATTGCGCAAATCACAATGGAAGGAATATCTGCACTGGGCCGTGGAGTCCTTCCGCATCAGCGCCAATGGCGTTGCCGATGAAACCCAGATTCACACCCACATGTGCTATTCGGAGTTCAACGACATCATTGCGTCCATTGCAGCCATGGACGCCGATGTGATCACCATAGAGACTTCGCGCTCGGACATGGAGTTGCTTGAGGCCTTCGAGCACTTCGATTACCCCAATGAGATCGGCCCGGGCGTCTATGACATCCACTCTCCCAATATTCCCACCAAGGCAGGCATCGTGCAGCTCATGCAGAAAGCAGCAGAACGCATTCCCGCCGAACGCCTCTGGGTCAACCCCGACTGCGGCCTCAAGACACGTCAGTGGGCCGAAGTGATTCCTGCACTTCAGCACATGGTGGAAGCTGCCAGAACATTGCGCCGGTCTGTCAAAGTAGCCGAATCCGCCTGAAAGCAGGCGGCGCTCCAGCCTTCTCCCAGTTGCCCAGGCATGCCCTGGGCTTTTTCATACCGAAATGCACGGCCGCAGTTGAATCGGATGACGCAGATTCGGCATCAAGCGCACAAAGCAAAAAGCCCTGCAGACTTTCATCTGCAGGGCCTTATGCCACAAGTTTGGAGGCGCGAACCAGAGTCGAACTGGTCTAACCGGATTTGCAATCCGGGGCATAACCGCTTTGCTATCGCGCCGCTATCACAAAAACCTGGAGCGGGAAAACGGGTTCGAACCGTCGACCTATACCTTGGCAAGGTATCGCTCTACCAACTGAGCTATTCCCGCATTCAAAAAGCCTTCGCTTTCTGATGCGAACCTGTATTGCTACAGGCTCTGAAAACCTGGAGCGGGAAAACGGGTTCGAACCGTCGACCTATACCTTGGCAAGGTATCGCTCTACCAACTGAGCTATTCCCGCATTCAAAAAGCTTTCGCTTTCTGATGCGAGCCTGTATTGCTACAGGCCCTGAAAACCTGGAGCGGGAAAACGGGTTCGAACCGTCGACCTATACCTTGGCAAGGTATCGCTCTACCAACTGAGCTATTCCCGCATTCAAAAAGCTTTCGCTTTCTGATGCGAACCTGTATTGCTACAGGTTCTTAAAACCTGGAGCGGGAAAACGGGTTCGAACCGTCGACCTATACCTTGGCAAGGTATCGCTCTACCAACTGAGCTATTCCCGCATATCTACCGAAGCCCAACATTGTACAACGTTGTTTGCTGCGATGGATGAATTGTAGCGCAGTTCTGAGCCCTCCCAGAAAAAACGCCACAATTTTCACAAAACAAGCATCAATGCTTGATGGCCGCCTCTACCGGCTTGGCATCGGTGGACGCCACGGCGGCTACAGCTTCCTCAGTCAAAGGATCCGGCACGCGCTCCAGGGCCACCTTGAGAACCTGATCGATCCACTTCACAGGAACGATTTCCAGACCGCTCTTCACATTATCGGGAATGTCCTGCAAATCCTTGGCATTCTCTTCAGGAATGAGCACGGTCTTGATACCACCGCGCAGAGCAGCCAGCAGCTTTTCCTTGAGGCCGCCGATCGCCGTGACTTCACCGCGCAAGGTGATTTCACCGGTCATGGCCACATCAGCTCGCACGGGAATGCCAGTGAGAGCCGAGACAAAAGCTGTCGTCATCGCTGCACCGGCGCTGGGGCCATCCTTGGGTGTGGCGCCGTCAGGCACGTGCACATGGATGTCCTTTTTCTCGAAGGCTTCATCCTTGATGCCAAGCAAACGAGCGCGACTGCGCACCACGGTGCGAGCAGCTTCGACCGACTCCTTCATCACATCGCCCAGAGAACCTGTGCGCGTAATGACGCCCTTGCCAGGCATGGTGGCGGCTTCGATGGTCAGCAGATCGCCGCCGACTTCGGTCCAGGCCAGACCCACAACCTGCCCCACCTGATTGGCATGCTCGGCACGGCCATAGCTGAACTTGCGCACGCCCAGATATTCATTGAGGTTGTCGGCATTCACCTCCACCTTGGGCTGAAGCTTGCCAAGTTGCAAGCCCTTGACCACCTTGCGGCAAATCTTGGACAGCTCGCGCTCAAGCGAACGCACGCCCGCTTCGCGGGTGTAGTAGCGCACGATGTCACGAATCGCGGCTTCGGTCACTTCCAGCTCGCCGTCCTTCACGCCGTTGTTGGTGATCTGCTTGGGCAGCAGATAGCGGATGGCGATATTGGTTTTTTCGTCTTCGGTATAGCCCGACAGACGAATCACCTCCATGCGATCCAGCAAGGCCGAAGGAATGTTCATGGAGTTGGAAGTCGCCACAAACATCACGTCGGACAGGTCGAAGTCGACCTCCACGTAGTGGTCACCAAACTTGTTGTTCTGTTCGGGGTCCAGCACTTCCAGCAGCGCGCTCGAAGGATCGCCACGGAAGTCCATGCCCAGCTTGTCGATTTCGTCCAGCAGGAACAGGGGATTGCGCGTACCGACCTTCTCCAGGCTCTGCAGCACCTTGCCGGGCATGGCGCCAATATAGGTACGGCGGTGACCGCGAATCTCCGCCTCGTCTCGCATGCCGCCCAGCGCCATGCGCACGTACTTGCGTCCTGTGGCCTTGGCAATGGACTGCCCCAGCGAGGTCTTGCCCACGCCGGGAGGACCCACCAGGCACAGAATGGGCGCCTTGACCTTGTCCACACGCTGCTGCACGGCAAGATACTCAAGAATGCGGTCCTTGACCTTTTCCAGGCCAAAGTGATCTTCGTTCAGCACTTCCTCGGCATTCGCCAGATTGTGCTTGATCTTGGTCTTCTTGCTCCAGGGCAGGCCGGTCAGCACTTCGATGTAGTTGCGCACCACCGAAGCTTCAGCCGACATGGGGGACATCAGCTTGAGCTTCTTGAGTTCGGCCTCAGCCTTTTTGCGAGCCTCGGCAGGCATCTTGGCGAGCTTGATCTTTTTCTCGATCTCCTCGATGTCGGCACCGTCCTCACCCTCGCCCAACTCCTTCTGGATGGCCTTGACCTGCTCATTCAGATAGAAGTCGCGCTGATTCTTCTCCATCTGGCGCTTGACGCGGCCACGGATGCGCTTGTCGACGTTGAGGATATCGACCTCGCGCTCGAGTTGCTCGAACAGGTTTTCCAGACGCTCCTTGATATCCACCAGATCCAGCACCGCCTGCTTGCTCTCGAGCTTGAGAGGCAGGTGCGCCGCAATGGTGTCCGTCAGACGACCGGCATCGTCAATGCTGGCGATCGAAGTCAGGATTTCCTGAGGAATTTTCTTGTTGAGTTTGACGTACTGGTCAAACTGCTGGGTCACGGCGCGGCGCAACGCTTCGATTTCGCTTTGCTCATGGGCATCGCCTTCGGGCTCCACGGGCGTCACAGATGCAGTGAAGTGAGACTCTTCATCGGCAACCTGCTTGACCAGCGCGCGCTGTTGGCCTTCCACCAGCACCTTCACGGTGCCGTCGGGCAGCTTGAGCATCTGCAAGATGGTGGAGACACAGCCCACATCAAACATGTCTTCCGCAGCAGGCTCGTCCTTGGAGGCCGTCTTCTGCGCCACCAGCATGATGCGGCGGTCGCCTTCCATGGCCAGCTCCAGAGCCTTGATGCTCTTGGCACGCCCCACGAACAGCGGAATCACCATATGCGGAAACACCACCACATCGCGCAGCGGCAGCAGTGGCAGGTCCAGCTCGGTAGAAGGCAAAGGGGTTTGTCCAGACATAGGTATCCTCGGTTTCTCAGCGGAAGATGGTCCGCTTACCGGTGTATTTCAACCCCTGGGGGCAAATTGTTTTTGCCGCCCCAGGGGCATTGCCTTTCAGCCGCAGGCTACAACGCGGGCCCATTGGAGGGCCCGCCTTGCACGCAAGCACAGTATCAGGCCTTTTTGGCCGCTTCGCGGTAAACCAGCAGCGGCTCCTTGCCGTCTTCAATGGTAGCTTCCTCCACCACTACCTTTTCCACATTCTCGGCGGTCGGCAACTCGAACATGGTGCTGATCAGTGCCTGCTCGACGATGGAGCGCAGGCCGCGGGCACCGGTCTTGCGAGCCAGGGCCTTGCGGGCGATCGCCTTCAAGGCCGCGGGGCGGATCTCCAACTCCACACCCTCCATGGCCAGCAGCTTGCTGTACTGCTTGACCAGCGCATTCTTGGGCTCGGTCAGGATCTGTACCAGTGCGTCTTCGCTGAGTTCGGCCAGCGCCGTCACCACGGGCATACGCCCCACCAGCTCGGGGATGATGCCGAACTTGATCAGATCCTCAGGCTCGATCTCGAGGAACATCTCCGAGATGGAGCGCTGCTTCTTGCTCTTGACGGTAGCGCCAAAGCCTATGCCCGAAGCCTCGGTGCGGTTTTCGATGACTTTTTCCAGTCCCGCGAACGCGCCGCTGCAGATGAACAGGATATTGGTGGTGTCGATCTGCAGAAAGTCCTGGTTCGGATGCTTGCGCCCGCCCTGTGGCGGAATGCTGGCCATCGTGCCTTCGATCAGCTTGAGCAGCGCCTGCTGCACGCCCTCGCCCGATACGTCACGCGTGATGCTGGGGTTGTCAGACTTCCGGGAGATCTTGTCGATTTCATCGATGTAGACAATGCCACGCTGAGCACGCTCGACGTCGTACTCACAGCTTTGCAGCAGTTTCTGAATGATGTTCTCGACGTCCTCGCCCACATAGCCAGCCTCGGTCAGCGTGGTGGCATCGGCCATCACGAATGGCACGTTGAGCTGACGCGCCAGCGTTTGAGCCAGCAAGGTTTTGCCCGAACCTGTGGGACCGATCAGCAAGATATTGCTCTTGCTGAGCTCCACATCGTCCTTGCCGGCCTTGTCCTTGTGATTCAGGCGCTTGTAGTGGTTGTAGACCGCCACGGCCAGCGTACGCTTGGCCTGCTCCTGACCGATCACATAGTTGTCGAGATTGACCTTGATTTCGGCGGGCGTCGGCAGATCGCCGCGACCTTCCTTGGCATCGACGGCAGGCTGTTCGTCGCGAATGATCTCATTGCACAAGTCGATGCACTCGTCGCAGATGAACACGGACGGGCCGGCGATCAGCTTCTTGACCTCGTGCTGGCTTTTGCCGCAGAAGGTGCAATACAAATTCTTTTCGGTGGAAGAGCCTTTTTTATCGGCCATGGGGGCTGTGCCTCGTTACGAAAAAACGAAAATTAATGATAACCAAAGACAAGGCGGCGTAGGCCATCAGGGACAAACGCCGCCGAGCAAGTCCCGGGAGCCAGTCAGCTGCTCCCAGGTTTTTCATTGCTAGCACCCGCAAGCCCAATCAGACATGGGGCTCGGTGCTATGCATTTCAGGAACGCTTGCTGATTACCTGGTCAACCAGGCCGTATTCCTTAGCCTCATCGGCGGAAAGGAAATAGTCACGCTCGGTGTCGTTCTGAATCTTTTCCAGGGGCTGACCGGTACGCTCGGCGAGTATTTTGTTCAGGCGCTCGCGGGTCTTGATGATTTCGCGGGCATGAATTTCGATTTCGGTCGCCTGACCACGTGCACCGCCCAGAGGCTGGTGAATCATGACCTGGGCATTGGGCAGTGCATAGCGCTTGCCCTTTGCTCCGGCCGACAGCAGGAAAGCACCCATGCTCGCCGCCATGCCGGTGCACAGCGTCGAGACATCAGGCTTGATGAAGTTCATGGTGTCAAAAATCGCCATGCCTGCCGTCACACTGCCGCCGGGGGAGTTGATATAGAAGGAAATGTCCTTGTCAGGATTTTCGCTTTCCAGGAACAACAACTGGGCTACCACCAGGTTGGCGGTCTGATCGTTAACCTCGCCCACCAGGAAAATCACGCGCTCCTTGAGCAGACGCGAATAAATATCATAGGAGCGCTCACCGCGACCCGACTGTTCAATGACCATGGGCACCATGCCCAAACCCAATGTATCCAATGCGCTCATGTTTTCTCCAGTGCTATGCGCCTACTGTAGCCGCATTCTGAAAAGAAAATGGGGCTTGCGCGCAAAAGCACAAGCCCCGCAATTCAAGTTATCGGAACTTGCCTAGGGCAAGCACCGATAAAAGATCCAGCCCTTAGGCTTGACCCATCAGTTCGTCGAAAGAAACGGCCTTGTCGGTCACCTTGGCCTTGCCCAGCACGAACTCGGTCACGTTGTTTTCGATCACAACGGCTTCCACTTCAGCCAGACGGTTGCGGTCGCCGAAGTACCAGCGCACCACGTCTTCGGGCTTCTCGTAGCTGGATGCCAGCTCTTCCACATGAGCCTTGATCTGCTCGGCAGTGGCTTGGAGGTTGTTGGTCTTGACCAGCTCGGCCACCACCAGACCCAAGCGCACGCGACGCTCGGCTTGGGGCAGGAAGATGTCTTCAGGGATTTCAGCCTTGGCTGCGTCCTTGATGCCGCGCTGCTCCAGTTCGGCGCGCGCACCTTCCAGCAGGCGACCCACTTCAGCTTGCACGGAAGCCTTGGGCAGATCCAGCTCGGCCACGGACACCAGGGCGTCCATCACGGCTTGCTTGTTGCGGCCTTGAACGCGGAACTTCACTTCGCGCTCCAGGTTCTTCTTGATGTCGTCGCGCAGGGCCTCAACAGAGCCGCCGTCCACACCCAGAGTCTTGACGAATTCTTCGTTCACTTCGGGCAGGTTGGGAGCTTCCACCTTCTTGACGGTCACCAGGAAGTCGGCAGTCTTGCCAGCCACATCGGCACCGTGGTAGTCAGCGGGGAAGGCCAGGGGGAAAGTCTTGGACTCGCCAGCCTTCATGCCGCGGGTTGCGTCTTCGAATTCCTTGAGCATCTGGCCTTCGCCGACCAGGAACTGGAAGTCTTCAGCCTTGCCGCCGGAGAAAGTCTCGCCGTCGATCTTGCCTTCGAAGTCCACGGTCACGCGGTCACCGTCCACGGCTGCTTCACCGGCAGCGCGCTCGGTGAAGGTGCGACGCTGCTTGCGCAGAATGTCCACGGTCTTGTCGATGGCTGCGTCGTCCACGCTGGTGGACAGCTTTTCCACTTCGGCTGCAGTCAGATCGCCGATCTTGACTTCGGGCATGACTTCAAACACGGCATCGAATTGTGCTTCGCCTTCGGGAGCGCCTTCCTTCTCGGTGATCTTGGGCTGACCGGCAACGCGCAGATCAGCTTCGTTCACGGCAGCGGCAAAAGCCTCGCCCACCTTGTCGTTCAGCACTTCGTATTGCACGGAGTAGCCATAACGCTGAGCCACAACGCTCATGGGCACCTTGCCAGGACGGAAGCCGTCCATCTTCACGGTGCGCGCCACCTTCTTCAGGCGAGCATCAACTTCAGACTGGATCGCAGACAGGGGCACGCTCAGCGTGATCTTGCGCTCGAGCTTTTCAAGAGTTTCAACGTTAACGGCCATGATTTTTCCTAAGAGGGATGAGGACCGTGCAGATTGCCAGGCAACCCGCACCGTATTGCGCAAAGTCACAGTGCGCGCATACCCAACGACATGCGGCACCACAAATTTCCAGAGCCTGCCCCGGTCATTTGCCCCAGCGTCTGGCGCCAGGCATTTGTTCAAATCAGGAACAGGCGAAGCCGACCATTATAACGAGGCGCTGCGCAGGCTCCGCCATCGCCCTACAGGGGTTTGCCTTAAAAGCTGACGCCGCGCCTGCAAAGCAGGGGCAGGAAAAGAAAAAGCCCGTAACGGCTTGGGGTTACGGGCTGGAGGCGGCAGGGACTGCCAATGTCTGGTGCGCGGAGCCGGACTCGAACCGGCACGGTGTTGCCACCGTCAGGACCTAAACCTGGTGCGTCTACCAATTTCGCCACCCGCGCGGTCAGCAATGCGCAAATTTACGCTTACTGAGGTCAAGACGCAGATTCTAGCCGCAAAATTGGCTGTCTTTCTTTCAGAACAGGCTCAGGCCGTTTCCTTTCTGATGCGGAAAGCCGCCGCATACATGGCGGGCAAGGCCAGCAGGGTCAGCACGGTCGCCACAATCAGACCGCCCATGATGGCCACAGCCATGGGGCCCCAGAACACGCTGCGCGACAGCGGAATCATGGCCAGTACGGCAGCCGCTGCAGTCAGCACGATGGGGCGCAGGCGATGCACGGCAGCTTCCACAATCGCATCCCATGCCGGCACGCCCTGGGCACGTCCGCTCTCGATCTGATCGATCAGGATGACCGAATTGCGCTGAATCATGCCCATCAAGGCCACAACGCCCAGCAGAGCCACAAAGCCAAAGGGGCGATTCAGCAGCAGCAAGGCCGCAGCCACACCAGGGATGCCCAGCGGGCCGGTGATAAAGACCAGCAGCGAACGGCTGACGCTGCGCAGCTGCAACATAAGCAGGGTGAAAGTCAGGAAAAGCAGCACCGGGACTCCTGCCACGATGGCCCCCGACCCCTTGGAACTTTCCTCCACGGCACCGGCCACTTCGATCCGATAGCCGGTGTCGCCCGCAGCATGCCAGCCAGCCTCCATCTTGCGCAGCTGCGGCAACAGCTCGTTGGTCAGCGTTGCACCTTGCAGGCCTTCGCGCACATCGCCTTGAACGGTAATCGCGAAGTTGCGCTTTTCGCGCCACATCACGCCCGGCTCCCAGACCATGACGGGCTTGGCAATCTGCGTGAGCGGAATGGACTGCCCGTTTGCCGTGGTGACATAGACACCCGCGATATCGGTAATGGCATCGCGGTCCTGCTTGGGCGGGCGCATCACGATATCGATCAGCTTGTCGCCTTCACGGAACTGCCCCACGGTGGTGCCGCTGAAGTTCATGCCCGTGGCGTCGGCGATCGACTGGCTGGTCACACCCAGGGCACGCGCCTTGTCCTGATCGACCTGCAGGCGGATGACCTTGACGGACTCGTTCCAGTTGTCGTTCACGCCACGCATATCGGCATTGGCCTGCATGAGCGCCTTGACTTCATCGGCGTAGGTGCGCAGCTTGGCGGGGTCCGAGCCCATGACACGGAACTGCACCGGATATTGCACGGGAGGCCCGTTGGGCAGCAGCTTGGAGCGCGCCCGCACCTCGGGGAATTCCTCAGCCATCAGCGCCGGCAACTGTTTGCGGATTTCCTCGCGTGCCTTCAGGTCTTTGGCCACCAGAATGAACTGGGAGACGTTGTTCTGCGGAAAAACCTGGTCCAGCGGCAGATAGAAGCGCGGTGCTCCAGAGCCTATCCACTCGCTGACGGACTCCACTCCGTCAAGCTGCAAAAAGCGCTTTTCCACGCGCAGCGTCACCTCCTTGTTGGCCTGCAAGGAAGTGCCCTCGGGGAACCATATATCGACCAGCACTTCGGGGCGACTGGAATCTGGGAAGAACTGCTGCTGCACCTTGCCCATGCCCGCCAGACCCAGCACGAACACCAGCACCGTCGCGCCGATCGTCAGCCAGCGGTGCTGCACACACCAGTTCACCATGCGGCGAAAGCGGTTGTAGAACGGCGTATCGAACAGCTCATGCTCACCTGCATTGGTGTTGATGCCTGCTTCTTCGGCAGACACCTCACCGGATGCCACTTCGGGCGGCAGCTTGGCGGCATGCGGCGGCTTCTTGAGCAGCAGCAGGCCCAGATAGGGTACGAAGTACACCGAGGCAAACCAGCTGAGCACCAGCGCAATCACCGTCACCGCGAAGATGGCGAAGGTGTATTCACCCGTCATGGACTTGGCCATGCCGATGGGCAGAAAGCCCGCTGCCGTGATCAGCGTGCCGGTCAGCATGGGCTTGGAGGTGATTTCATAGGCAAAGGTGGCGGCACGGTACTTGTCGTAGCCTTCCTCCATCTTGCGCACCATCATCTCCACGGCAATGATGGCGTCGTCCACCAGCAAACCCAGCGCAATGATGAGCGAACCCAGCGATACCTTGTGCAGACCGATATCCCAGTACCACATGGCCAGGAAGGTTGCGGCGAGCACCAGCGGAATGGTGATGCCGACCACCAGTCCGGGGCGCGGGTCGATATACCAGCGCTTCCACAGCGGATGCTGGCCCGGGCGCTTGTGCAGGCCCAGGCTCAGAAAGCTCACGGCAAGCACCACGACCACCGCCTCGACCAGCACCTGGAGAAACTCGCTAACCGAATCCGCCACCGCCTTGGGCTGGTTCTGCATATTGCTGAGCGTCACGCCCACGGGCAGGCTTTTGGCGATGCGATCCGTGGCCTCGGTCAACGCCTTGCCCAGGGCAATGATGTCGCCGCCCTTGACCATGGACACTCCCAGCGCCACCGTAGGCTCGCCCTGGAAGCGCACCATGACATTGGCCGGATCGGCATAGCCGCGGTGCACCTCGGCGATATCGCCAAGTCTGAACTGCGCCCCGCCCTGACCGATGATGGGCATGGCACGCAGTTGCTCCAGATCGTTGAACTGGCCTTGCACACGCAACACAATGGTTTCGGCAGGCGTCTGCAAGGTACCGGCCGATGCCACGGCATTTTGCTGGTTGAGCTGATCAAGCACCTGCTTGAGGTTCAGCCCCATCTGCGTGGCGCGGTGCGACAGCTCCACATAGACCTTTTCGTCCTGCACGCCGAACTGCTCGACCTTGGCCACATCGGGCACCTGCAGCAGTTGCTGACGCACATCGTCGGCCAGGGTCTTGAGCTCGGCATAGCTGAAGCCCTTGGCCTGCAGCGCATAGATCACGCCATAGACATCACCGAAATCGTCGTTGAAAAACGGCCCCTGCACACCCTGCGGCAGGGTGTAGCGCATATCCCCCACTTTCTTGCGCACCGTATACCAGAGCTGCGGCACCTCCTTGGGGGGCGAGTAGTCCTTGACCTGGAAGATGACCTGCGACTCGCCGGGCTTGGAGTAGCTGCTGATCTTGTCGGCATAAGGGACTTCCTGCAGCGTGCGTTCGATCTTGTCCGTCACCTGCTGAGCCACCTGCTCGGCAGTCGCACCAGGCCAGTAGGTGCGAATGACCATGGCACGGAAGGTGAACGGAGGATCCTCGTCCTGGCCCAGCTGAAAAAAGGCCGTAAAGCCCAGCAGCATCAGCACGACAATGAAATAGCGTGTCAGCGCCACATGATCGAGGGCCCAGCGAGACAAATTGAAATGCGCACCACCGGTCTTTTTGTGTCCAGTGCCGCTCATTTGCCCGCCTCCCCAGCCACCGCAGGCTGAGACGCTCCAGACTCAGGAGCATTCTGCGCTTTATTTACCTGCGTTCCAGCCTGATCTGACTCAGAATTCTGCACCGGCTTGGCGTATTTATCGCGATACACCGTCACCTTCTGACCAGGGGTCAGCACATGGGCGCCTGTGGCCACCACCTGCATGCCGGGTTGCAGGCCCGAGGCAATCACCGCCTCGTTACCGTCGGCGCTGGCAATCTGCACCGGCTGCAGCTTCACCGAGCTGCTGGCCGCGTCGTACAGCCAGACGGCCGTACCCTGACCGTTGCCACCCTCCTGGCGCAAGGCCGTGGTTGGCAGCTTGATGACCTGGCTGCCTACGGCTTCGCGGCTCACGCCCATGCCCTCGGGCATGACTTGCACGGTGGCGCCCAGTGCCGGCAGGTCCGTTCCCTGCAGGGCGGCCTTGACCACATAGGTGCGTGTGGCCGGGTCTGCGCTGGCCGCCACCTCACGCACCTGGGCGTTGATCACGCGCGACTCATCCGACCAGGGCCTCACCTTCACACCCTGGCCAGGCTTGATGGCGCTGCGCCGGTCTTCCGGCACGCTGAATACCGCATCGCGCGCGCCATCCTGGGCAATCCGCACCACGGGTGTGCCGGCAGCAACCACCTGACCGGGCTCGGCCTCCACGCTGGTGACCACGCCATCGGCATCGGCCAGCAACTGGGTGTAGTTCTCCTGATTGGACTGGCTCGAGAGCTGGGCGCGGGCCTGATCGAGCGAGGCCTGGGCTGCCTTCAGATTGGCCTCGTAGCGCTCCATCTCTGCAGCGCTGATGAAGTTCTGGGCGCGCAGCGTGCGAAAACGCTTGGCATTGGCCTCGGCCAGATCGCGCTGCGTGGTGGCCGAGGCAAGCTGGGCGCGCGCGGCATCGGCACTGAGCTGATAGTCACGCGCATCCAGGCGCGCCAGTACCTGTCCAGCCTTCACATGCTGGCCCAGTTCCACTTCACGCCTGGTGATCTTGCCCGCCACACGAAAGCCGAGGCGAGACTCGACACGGGCCCGCACATCGCCAGAATATTCCTGGGCAGACTCGATCTGCCCCTCACCCACGGTCACCAGCTTGACCGCGCGCACCGGCTCGGGCGCAGCCTCTTTCTTGGAGCAGGCCGACAACATGGCCGCAGCTGCCACGATGGACAGTGCAACCAAGGGCGCGGCAGGCCGGCGCGGCAAAGACAACATTGCAAAACGACGAGAAGACGAAACAGCCATGGTGTTCTGGGCTTGTAAAAATAGGAAAAGCGCAGCCGCCGGACAGGCCGCTGCACCAAAGTCAGCGCTGATTGTGCACGCACGTGCGCTTTTGCGCCGTCTTTTTATGGGCTGTCGCCAGCCGGCAAGTCCACCCGGTCCACAATACGTGGCGTGAACCATATGCCCTCAGCGAGCCCCGCCGCCAATGCGCCGGCCGGCATCAACCATTACGAAAACTTTCCCGTCGCCTCCTGGTTGTGCCCGCCGCGCCTGCGTGCGCCCATTGCCGCCATCTACCACTTTGCGCGCACCGCCGACGACCTGGCCGACGAGGGCCAGCACGGCGCCGGGCAGCGCCTCGCACAGCTGCAGCAATATGGCGCCGATTTGCAGCAGCTGGGCAGCGCCGGCGAAGCCGCCATGCTGATGCGTACCGCCTGGCCGCATATCTTTGGCCCGCTGGCAGTCCAGGTTCAGGCCCATGGTCTGCCCAAGCCCTTGCTGGCCGACCTGCTCAGCGCCTTCGAGCAGGATGTGCGCATGACGGCCGCCCAGACCCGCTATAACGACATGGCCCAGTTGCTGGACTACTGCCGCCGCTCGGCCAACCCTGTCGGCCGCCTGCTGCTGCATCTGTATGGCGTGGTCAACGCCAAGGCACTGATTCAGAGCGACGCCATCTGCACCGCCCTGCAGCTCATCAACTTCTGGCAGGACCTGAGCCAGGACTTGCCGCGCCAGCGCCATTACCTGCCGGATGCCGATCTGGCCCGCCACGGCATTGCACGAAGCGCGATCCGGCCGGACGCAGCGGCATTGACGCCCGAGCTGCAGTCCCTGCTGGGCGAGCTCAACCGCCAGGCCCGCAGCCTGATGAACCATGGTGCGCCGCTGGTGC
The DNA here is from genome assembly GCF_002157685.2 of Comamonas thiooxydans. Lineage (NCBI taxonomy): Bacteria > Pseudomonadati > Pseudomonadota > Betaproteobacteria > Burkholderiales > Comamonadaceae > Comamonas > Comamonas thiooxydans. The sequence goes on along the minus strand of NZ_AP026738.1, from coordinate 1,432,286 downwards.
ATCAGTTGCCCGGCCGCACGGGCTGGGAGCTGCGCCTGGTCGTGCAAGGCGGTCTGCGCATTCTGGACAGACTGGACGCCATGCAGGGGCGCAACCTCTATCAGCGCATCAAACTGGGCAAGCTCGACATGGTCGCCATGCTCTGGCAAGCCGTGCGCATGTGAGCAAAAGATACCCCTATCCCCTGATGGGCCTATGTAAGGCGCTATTGAATTTGAAGCCTGACCAAGCGCATGCCGCGCATTTCACTGTTGTGTCGGCCAACAGCCCGCGTCATGGGACAATGCTCCCCCTATGAATCCGGATCAGTACGTCCAAGACAAAGCCGCCTCTTCGGGCAGCAGCTTCTATTACGCCTTTCTCTTCTTGCCCAAGGAGCGCCGCGCCGCCATCACGGCTTTCTATGCCTTCTGCCGCGAAGTGGATGACGTGGTCGACGAGGTCACGGACCCCGGCGTGGCAGCCACCAAGCTGGCATGGTGGAAGACCGAGGTGCACAGGGCATTCACCAGCCAGTCCGCTCATCCGGTGATGCAGGCACTGATGCCCCACGCCAAGACCTATGGCATCGAAGAGCGCCATCTGCTGGCCGTCATCGAAGGCTGCCAGATGGATCTGGATCAGACCCGCTACCTGGACTTTGCCGGTCTGGAGCGCTACTGCCACCTGGTCGCCGGCGTGGTCGGCGAAGTCGCTGCCCGCATCTTCGGCCAGACCGAGGAGCGCACCACCGAATACGCCCACACGCTGGGCCAGGCCCTGCAGCTGACCAATATCATCCGCGATGTGGGCGAAGACGCCATGCGCGGTCGTATCTACCTGCCCATCAGCGAGTTGCAGCAGTTCGACGTCAAGGCCCACGAGATCAACAAGCGTGAGTACTCGGAACGCTTCACGGCCCTGATGCGCTTTCAGGCCGAGCGCGCCCACAGCCTGTATGACAAGGCACTGGGCCTGCTGCCCGATGCCGATCGTCACGCACAAAAGCCCGGTCTGATGATGGCGAGCATCTATCGCACCCTGCTGCGCGAAATCGAGTCCGAAAACTTCCAGGTGCTGCACCAGCGCATCAGCCTCACGCCGCTGCGCAAGTTCTGGCTGGTCTGGAAGATGCAGGCACTGGGCCGCATGTAAGCGCGCCATGCAAGTTGCCATCATCGGTGGCGGCTGGGCCGGCATGGCTGCCGCAGTACAGCTCTCGCTAGACGGCCATCAGCCCACGGTTTTCGAGGCCGGCCGCCAGCTCGGTGGTCGGGCCCGCAATCTGGAACTGCCGGGCGGCACCATCGCCGACAACGGCCAACATATTCTGATCGGAGCCTATGCCGAATGCCTGCGGCTCATGCGGGTCGTGGGCGTAGCGCCAGAGCATGGCTTGCTGCGCAGGCCACTGGCCATGCGTTACGCCGATGGCAGCGGCCTGTCCTTCCCCGACCTGCCGGCGCCGCTGGACGCCTTGATCGGCATTGCCACAGCCAGCGGCTGGTCGCTGCGCGAACGTGCCGCCCTGCTTGGGCGCGCCCTGCGCTGGCGCGTTCAGGGCTTTCGCTGCACAGAGGCTGCAACCGTTGCCGATATCTGCTGCGGTCTGCCAAGGCGCCTGCTCGACGAATTCATCGAGCCTCTGTGTGTATCGGCCCTCAACCTGCCCGCTGTGAAGGCAAGTGGCAGCATCTTCCTGCGCGTGCTGCATGATGCGCTGTTTGCGGGCTCTGGCGGCTCGCACTTTCTGGTGCCGCGCTGCGGCCTGGGCGATCTTTTTCCGGTCCCGGCTGCGCAATGGCTGCAAGGCCGCGCCCATGCGGTGCATACGGCCAGCCGGATTCAGGAGCTGATTCCCCATGGCCGGCAATGGCTGCTGCGTGCATCCAATGCGGCACTGACACCAGCGCTTGAGCAATTGCGCTTCGATGCCGTGCTGCTGGCCTGCCCACCTCAGGAAGCAGCTCGCCTGGCCCTGCTGGCTGCCGAAGACCAGCGACTTCCCGCACGCGACGGCGTGCATTACCAGCACTGGGCACAGACTGCTCAGGCGCTGGAGCACACGGCCATTGCCACGGTCTATGCGCGCACCAGCCATCGCCTTGCAGCCGGGCTGCCCTGGCTGGCACTGCAACCGGACGAGCAGGCACCGGCCCAGTTTGTGTTTGACCGCGGGCACCTGCAATCCTCCGATACCGTCCAGCAAGGTCTGATGGCTTTTGTCGTCAGCGACTGCCGCACGGACCGCGAAACCCTGGAGCAACAGGTGCTGAAACAAGCCCGTCAACAGCTGGGCTGGCAGGACATTCAAGCTGTGCTGACCGTGGTTGAAAAGCGCGCCACATTTGCCTGCAGACCCGGCGTGAAGCGCCCGGGCATGGAGCTGGGCCATGGCCTCTGGGCTTGCGGCGACTATGTGAGCGGGCCCTACCCGGCGACGCTCGAAGGCGCGGTGCGTTGCGGGATCACGGCAGCCGACGAGTTGGTCCGGATGGACCAGGACTGAGCAGTTCTAGAGCAAACCCTATGAGGACAATCCTGATGCCTGGATAGTCCTGCTGTACCAGGTTTGACAGCGATTTGACAGCCACAGTTGCAACCATGGCCTGAGAGGCAATCTCTCAGCCGCATAAAGCCAAAAGCAACGGAGACAACATGGCATCCACCTTCGACAAGTCCACCCGCGAAATTCTGAGCATCTCGCGTCGCCATCTGCTGACCGGCGCCGGAGCCCTGGCCTGCAGCAGCCTGCTGCCTGGCATGGCCCGCGCTGCCGATGACAGCTGGCCCAACCGCCCGATTCGCTTCGTCGTGCCGTTTGCGCCCGGTGGCAGCTCTGAAATCGTGGCCCGCTCCACCGCCGCAGAGCTGTCCAAGACCATAGGCCAGAACGTATTCGTGGACAACAAGCCCGGCGCCGCGGGCAATATCGCCATGCAGGAAGTGGCTCGCGCCGATGACCAGAGCACGGTCATCCTCGGCCATATCGGCACGCTGGCCGTCAACCCCTATATTTTTGACAAGCTGCCCTGGGATCCGAAAAAGGACTTTGTGCCCGTGAGCCTGCTGGCCAAGGTGCCAAGCCTCTATGTGGTGCACCCCGATCTGCCTGTCAAGAACATTGCCGATCTGGTGGCCTATGCCAAGAAGAACCCCGGCAAGCTCAGCTATGGCTCGGCCGGCAACGGCAGCGCGGGTCATCTGGCATTCGAATACCTGAAAATGACGGCCGACATCTTCATGCTCCATGTGCCCTATCGCGGCACCGGCCCCATGATGACCGACCTGCTCTCGGGCCGTCTTGATGCGGCCTCGGTCGGCGCCGCCGCGCTGCTGCCCTTCATCAAGGCCGGCAAGGTGCGCTGCATCGCCACCGGCTCGACCAAGCGCCTGCCACAGCTACCCGATGTGCCCACGGTGGCCGAGCAGGGCTTTCCGGGCTTCGAGATGACCCAGTGGTACGGCATGCTGGCCCCTTCCAGCCTGCCTCGCGCCCATGTGGACAAGCTGGCCGCAGAATGCGCAAAGGCCGTCAAGGCACCCGATGCGCTCAAGCGCCTGCAGGGCGACGCAGCCGAGCCCATTGGCAGCACGCCGGAGCAGTTTGCCCAGTTCATCGCCACCGAGCAGAACCGCTGGCAAAAAGTGCTCAAGCGCGCACAGGTGAAACCGGGTTAACCCACCGAGACATCGCTTCTTCCCCCCCTTCTCTTCGGAAAGGGGGCGAGATCCTCACTACGGGGCTGGCCTTGCCGCTGTACCGAGCCGGTCAGCGCCCCATGGCACAGCTCGTGGCGCAGCTCAGCGGCTCTCGATCCACCACTGGATGATGATCTTGGCGAGATAGCCCACAAAGCCAACGCCCAGGCCCAGAAAGATCACAAAGGTGCCGAACTTGCCTGCCTTGGATTGACGCGCCAGTTGCAGGATGATGAACACCATGAACAAGATGAAGGCGCCCACACCCCAGGTCAGGAAAAAGTGGGCAAGCTGTTCTTCCGTATATCCGAATATCACGACAACCAGGTCCTTACAGCCTTTGCCAGGCCCTGGTCGCGCAGCGCTCAGACGGCAGGCACCATCGCGTCATCCCTGGCGGGGAATGCAGAAGCATCCACCAGGTCTCGATAGGCGTGCCAGCTGGCATGGCCCAGCAGGGGCATCACAACCACCAGCCCCAGCAGATAGCTGCCAAGGCCCAGCAAAGTCAACATCACAATCAGCGCCGCCCACAAGGCCATAGGGCCAGGGTTGGCCAGCACCACGGACCAACTGGTCAACACGGCCTGGCGCACGGTCACTCGCCTGTCCAGCATCAGCGGCATGGCCACCACGCTGGACGCAAAAATCGGAGCAGCCAGAAAGCTGCCCAAAGCCATCCATTGCACAAACAGCTGACCATCCCTGGCCAGCACCACATGCGCAATGAAATCCTGCAGGGTCTGCACGCGCACGGGCGACATCACGGTGATCAGCGATGCCGAAATCAGCACCCAGCCCGTGGCGGCCAGCGCCAGCAAGGCACCGAACCTGACCATGCACCAGTACCCTCCCCGGCCCGTGGCATGGCAGCTCTGCCACTGCGTCCAGGTGCGGCGGATCAGACCCCAGTCTGCCACCTCACCGCGTTCGACAGCCCGGCTGATAGCGTAGAGGCTGGTGGCCACCAGAGGCCCCACCACCAGAAAGCCCGACAAGGCCCCTGCCATCAACCAGAAGCGATTGTGCCCCAGGGTCAGGATTGCCGCACCGATCAGGATCAAGGCCAGACCATGCGCCAGACTGATTAACGGAGCGTTAGAAATGTCCTGCAAGGCTCTGGACAGCCATACCAGGGGCCGGCTCCAGGCAATGGTTCGCACAGGTGCCAGCGGAGGCGGCGTGAGAAGACAGGCAGACAGGCAGGTAGGCATAGGCGGTCCTTCTTCGCTGACCCGCACTGCTCCCGCTCGTCCCGGTCAACGATCTGCCAGCCCCTGACACAACTGCCAAAGGCTGGCGACTGTGACGTGGGGTTCAGGTCCCACGCAAGGCCATGCTACCTGCCCACGGTTGAGCCAGACTGCGTGCATACCCGCATCCATGGCACCCTGGGCATCCAGTTCCGCATCGTCGCCGATGTGCAGCACATGCTCTGGGGCCACGCCGGCCGCATCCGCTGCGGCCTGAAAAAAGCGCGTCTCGGGTTTGGCCATACCCGCTCCGCTGGCAGACAGCGAGGCGCGAAAATGCTCGCCTATACCCACCACATGCACATTCGCATTGCCATTGGACAGGGCCACCACCGGCCAGCGCTGCGAGAGAAACTGCAGCGCCGGCAAGGCATCTTCAAACAGCTCGACCCGCTGGCGAGCGGCAAAGAACTCGTCAAAGGCCGGTTCGGCCAGGGCAGGATCGTCACCGGCCCGGGTCAGCGCCAGCCGGATGGACTCGCGGCGCAGGCCGCTGAGGTCGGCTTTCAGATCCGGGCGCAATGCCACGATTTCATGGCGCAGGGCCCGCACCTTGTCCGTATCGCCCAGGTGCTCGGCCGTACCGGGTGCATGCTGCGCGAGCCACTGCAGCAAAACGGCCTCTGCCTTGGCAATCGTGGGCCAGATGGGCCAGAGCGTGTCGTCCAGATCCAGGCTGATGGCGCGAATCTGGCCGCTGTGGCGCAGGCGCTGAAGGGTTTCAATGGCAGGGGCTGTGGTGTCTTGGGATTGCATGCCCCTAAGAATAGCGGCCCGGCTAATGCCGCAGAGCGGCTGCGCCTATCCGATTAGCTGACACAATTGCCCCATGCCATCACGCTTTGCGCCCGAACCCCGCTTCCGTCACGATCAATCCGCACGCACCGGCATCCTGCTGTGCAATCTGGGCACGCCGGCCGCACCCACGGCTGCGGCAGTGCGCCCTTATCTGGCGGAGTTTCTCGGTGACGATCGTGTGGTCGAGATTCCCAAGCTCGCCTGGTGGCCGATTCTGCACGGCATCATCCTGCGCACCCGTCCGGCCAAGTCGGCTGCCAAGTACGCCACCGTCTGGCATGAAAAAGACGGCTCCCCGCTGCTGCACTGGACCACGCGCCAGGCCACCTTGCTGCGCGGCTGGCTGGGCGAGCGCGGCCACAATGTACTGGTGCTGCCGGCCATGCGCTACGGCACGCCATCCATCGCGGCCCAGCTGGATGCGCTCAAGAAAGACGGCGTGACGCGCATCCTGATTCTGCCGCTGTACCCGCAGTACTCGGGTACGACCACGGCCAGCGTGTTCGATGCCGTCTACGACTGGGCCAGGACCCAGCGCCATATTCCCGAGCTGCGTTTTGTCAATCGCTACCACGACGATGCCGGCTATATCGAAGCGCTGGCACAGCGCATAGAAGCCCACTGGCGCGGCCACGGCCGCGGGGACAAGCTGGTCATGAGCTTTCATGGCGTGCCGGAGCGCACCTTGCATCTGGGCGACCCCTATCACTGCGAGTCGCACAAGACGGCACGCCTGCTGGCCGAGCGGCTCAAGCTCGCCTCCGACCAGTATCTGGTGACCTTCCAGTCGCGCTTTGGCAAGGCCAAATGGCTGGAGCCCTATACCGAGCCCTCGCTGATTGCCATGGCTCAGGCCGGCACCCGGCGCGTCGATGTGGTCTGCCCCGGCTTCACCAGCGACTGCCTGGAAACGCTGGAGGAAATCAAGCAGGAAGCGCGTGAAGCCTTTTTGCATGCGGGCGGCCAGCAGTTCGAATACATAGACTGCCTCAACGACAGCGCCCCCTGGATTACCGCGCTCAGCGATATTGCCCAGCAGCATATGCAAGGCTGGCCCACCGGGCGCGAGGACGATGCCCAGCTCAATGCCCGCGCCCGGCACGCCAAGGCGGCGGGCGCGCCGCAGTAGGCGCCCATCCAGCGAACTGGCACGGCATGTGCTGCCTCCGGCAGCATGCATATTCACGCCCGCTCCATTCGCTATTTCGACATGATTCGCCGTTGCGGCTCCATACGGGAAGCCGCACGCCATCTTCATGTGGCTTCGTCGGCAGTCAACCGCCAGTTGCTGCAGCTTGAGGACGAAATCGGCAGCCCGCTGTTCGAGCGCCTGAGCTCGGGCCTGCGGCTCACGGCCGCTGGCGAAGTGTTTTCGCGCCATGTGATCACGGTGCTGCAGGACGAGCACCGCCTCAGCACCGAGCTGGAGCTGCTGCGCGGCGTGCGCCGCGGCTCGGTCAGCGTGGCTGCCGTGGAAGGCCTGAACGCCGATCTGATGCCGGCCGTGCTCACGCAGATGCACAGGCGCTATCCCACGATTCAGATTCATGTGCGCACCTGCGGCTCCCAGCAGGCGGCACAGGCAGTGATTCAGGGCGATGCGGACGTGGGCATAGGCTTTTCGGTCAAGCGCCACGACAATCTGCGCCAGTGCACCATGGGTCGCTTTGCGCTGGGTGCCATCGTGCCGCCCAAACACCCGATTGCCCAGCTGGAGCGCGTGGACTTTGCGCAATGCGCGACCTTTCCGCTGATTCTTCCAACGCCCGAACTCTCGATGCATGACTTGCTGCAGCCCTTGCTGGCGCACCACAAACGTGCATTGCAGGTGTTGCTGGAAACCTCGTCCATCGAGCTGGCCAAGAGTCTGGCCGAACGCGGCGTGGGCATTTTTTTCCAGAGCCGCCTGGGACTGGAGCGCGAACTGCGCGAAGGCCGGCTGGTCCATGTGCCGCTGGATACCCCCACCACGCTGTATTCCGAACTCGGCGTCTATGTGCGTGCAGGACGCACGCTGCCATCGGCACTCGACGCCTTCAACCGCATCGCGGCCGATGCCATAGAAAGCCGCGAGGACGAGGAAAGCGTCGCCCTGCGTGAATGGGTGGCACGCACGCAGACCGCCGCTGCGGCGGCTTCCGCCAGGAGCTGAGCTCGCCCTCTCCCACGCCTGCACCGGCATTGTGCGTATCGCTTCTCGCGAATGCACCAATGCCGTGCAGCGCTTTACCTATCAGCGATTAGCGCTCACATTTTTAGATCACCCCGCAGCAAAAGCTGCGCTATCCAGCACGGACTGCGCTTTCTAAACTGACTCCAGTTCTTCCGTTTCTGGACGCCATTTGTGAGCACCTCTGCCCTCCCCCTCATCGACATCAGCGGCCTGCGCAGCCATGACCCTGTGGATCAGCACCTGGTGGCCGAGCAGCTGCGCCAGGCTTGCGAACAGCGCGGCTTCTTCTATATCACCGGCCATGGCATAGACCCGGCACTGATCAGCAGCCTGTTTGCCGCCAGCCAGCGCTTCTTTGACCTGCCCATGACCGAAAAGCTGGCCGTGGACAAAAAGCTCTCCCGCTGCAATCGCGGCTATGAGCCGCTGCGTGCCCAGACGCTGGAGAGCGGCGCACCGCCCGATCTCAAGGAAAGCTTCTACGCCGGCGCCGAGGTCGCAGCCAACGATGCACGCGTGCTGGCCGGCCGCTTCAATACCGGCCCCAACCAATGGCCCGAAACCCTGCCCGACTTCCGCGCCGTGATGCAGAACTACTACCAGGCCGCCTATGGCCTGGGCGCGACCATCGTGCGCGGCCTGGCCTTGTCGCTGGGCGTGCCGGTCAGCCACTTCGACGGCTACCTCAAGGAGGCCGCCGCGACTCTGCGCCTGCTGCACTACCCGCCCCAGCCTGCCAACCCTGAACCCGGCGAGAAAGGCTGCGGCGAGCACACGGACTTCGGCGGCGTGACCTTGCTGCTCCAGGACGAGGCCGGCGGCCTGCAGGTCTGGGACAAGGACCTTGGCAGCTGGATCGACGCGCCCCCCGTGCCCGGCGCCTTCGTCGTCAACATCGGCGATCTGTTCGCGCGCTGGACCAACGACCGCTATGTCTCCACCTTGCACCGGGTCATCAATGTCTCGGGGCGCGAACGCTATTCCGTACCCTTTTTCTTCACGGGCAACCCGCTGCACAAGGTGGAATGCATTCCCACCTGCCTGGACGAGGGCGAGCAGCCCAGATACCCGGCCGTGACGGTGGAACAGCACCAGATCGAATGCTACCGCCGCACCTACGGTTGACGGAGGACACGATGACAAGCTCACGCAATATGGTGCTGATCCACGGGGCCTGGCAAGGCAGCTGGGCTTTTGCGGCCTGGACGCCGCTGCTGCAGGCCCGGGGCTGGAAGGTGCTTGCGGTCAATCTGCCGGGCAACGATACCGCCGCCGAAGACGACAGCTGTGCCAACCTCGACGGCTACACCGCCCATGTGCTGCGCGTGCTGGAGTCGTTGGACGGCCCTGCCGTGGTGGTCGGTCACAGCGGTGGCGGCATGACGGCATCTCAGGTCGCCCAGGCCGCCCCCGAGCGGGTCAGCGCCCTGGTCTATCTGGCCGGAATGATGCTGCCCAGCGGCATGAGCTATGGCGATGTGATCGCGCAATGCCGCGCCGCCGATCCGGGCTTTGACTACCAGGGCATAGGCCCGCATCTGTCCTGGAACGAGCAGCGCAATGCCAGCAGCGTGCCGCTGGAAGCCGCCATGGCCTTGTTCCTGCATGACTGCCCTCCGACCGCTGCGCTCAAGGCGGCCAGTCGTCTCTGCGTTCAGCCCGAGACGGGCCGGTCCATGGTGAACCGGCTCAGTGCCGAGCGATTTGGCCAGGTGCCACGCATCTATGTGGAATGTCGCCAGGACCGCTCCGTGACGCTGCCGCTGCAGCAACGCATGCAGCAGCTCACACCGGGCGCCAGGCGCATCAGCCTCGATTGCGGCCATGTGCCCCAGCTGGCCTGCCCTCAGGCCCTGAGCGACGCCTTGCTGCCGGTTCTCAATGAGATCCACTCAAGACCTTTCATGAGACTGCGCATGCCGCTCATCAATGTATAGCAACCAATTGCCCCGAATTCGCATTCTTCAGGAGTTATTCATGACGCGCCCCACTACTTTCTTCAAACGTCCCATCCTTGCCGCCATGCTCGTCGCCTGTGGCGCAGCGGCCCAGGCGGCCGACAAGCTCACGGTACAGCTCGACTGGCTGCCCGGGGGCGACAAGTCCTTTGTCTATGCTGGCGTGCAGCAGGGCTTTTTCAAGGACGAAGGCCTGGACGTGAAGATTGTTCCCGGCCGAGGCTCTGCCGATGCCGTGACCAAGGTGGCCTCGGGCTCTGCCGACGTGGGGTTTGGCGGCATCTCGGCGCTGATGATGGCCGCAGCCGAAGGCAGGATTCCCGTCAAGGCCGTGATGTCGCTGTATTCCAAACAGCCCGATGCGCTGTTCACGCGAGCCGACAGCAAGATCAGAAGCCTCAAGGACATGGAAGGCAAGACGGTGGCCATGCCCACCTTCTCCTCGTCGAATGCACTGTGGCCCATCGTGCTGCAGAAGAACGGAGTGGACGCCAGCAAGATCAAGGTCATCAAGTCGGACCCGGCCACGCTGGCTCCCATGCTGGCCCAGGGCCGCGTGGACGCGACCATCAACTGGGTGACCGTGGCTCCGGCCTTCGGCGCCGTGCTCAAGCAGGCCGGCAAGGAGCTGTCGGTCCTGCCCTGGACGCAGTTCGGTCTGGACGGCTATGGCTGGTCCGTCATGGCCAACGACAAGACCATCAAGGAACGCCCCGAAGTGCTCAAGCGCTATGTGCGGGCACTGGGCAAGTCGCTGGAGTTCTCCATCCAGAATCCGCAAAAGGCGGCCGAGTCGCTGAAGGCTCAGGTGCCCGAGGCCGACACTGCCGTGGTCAAGGCCGAATTTGAAGCCTCCATCCCGCTGCTCAGGAACGAGATCAGCCAGCGCGACGGCCTGGGCAAATTCGAGCCCCGGCTGCTGGCTGCCACCTGGGGCTGGGTGGCCCAGTCCATGAGTTACGACCTCAAGAAGGTCGACCCGGAAACACTGGTGGATCGCCGCTTTCTGAGCCAGTAAGTCCGATGCGAAGGCGGCGCAGCGCCGCCCTCGCCCTCCCGCTCTTGTTCTTTCCTTGATCGCCTGCCATGCAATACGTAATCGATCTGAACGCGGTCACCCAGACCTTTGTCTCCAGCGATGGCAGCCCTGTCACGGCCCTGCAGGGCGTGGACCTGCATCTGCGCCGCCACGAATTCGTCTCGCTGATCGGCCCCTCGGGCTGCGGCAAGTCCACCATATTGCGCCTGATTGCGGGCCTGATCCGACCCAGCAGCGGCGAGGTACGCATCTTCGATCTGCCCGTGACCGAACCACGCGACGAGATCGGCATAGTGTTCCAGAAGCCCACGCTGCTGCCCTGGCTCTCGGTGCTGGACAACATCACCTTTCCCATGCGCCACAAATACGGCCATGTGGAAATGAAGGAAGAGGCCCGCGCCCAGCAGTTGCTGGAGATGATCGGCCTCAGGGACTTCGGCCACAAGCGGCCCCACGAGCTCTCGGGCGGCATGCAGCAGCGCGTCGCGATTGCACGCTCCTTGCTGCATGACCCGGACATCCTGCTGATGGACGAGCCTTTTTCGGCGCTGGACGCACTCACACGCGACGAAATGAGCCTGGAGCTGCTGCGCATCTGGAACGAGCGCCCCAAGACCGTGGTCTTTGTGACCCACTCCATCCAGGAGGCCTTGCTGCTGTCCGACCGCATCGTGGTCATGAGCGCCCGCCCGGGCCGGGTGGCCGACATCATCGATGTGCCGCTGGCACGCCCGCGCAGCATGGCCACCCTGGCCGACCCCGTGTTCACCGAAATGGCCAACGAGATTCGTCTCCAGGTCTTCAGCAAACACCCCGCACACGCCTGAAGATCTTCCCGCAGCCCCAAGAGCCCCCCCTATGTCTGCCCTCCTACAACGCCATGCTTCGCTGCTGGTTTTCCTCGCCGTCCTGCTGTTCTGGGAATGCGCCTGCCGGCTGGCGCATATCCCCGAATACATTTTTCCCGCTCCCAGCCAGATCTGGCGCTCTGCTGCCGAGATGGGGTTGCAGCGCTGGCTGGAGCATGTCACTGCCACCTTGCAGGTCGCGCTCATCGGCTATGCGCTGGCGATCGCACTGGCGATTCCGCTGGCCATCGCCATCACGCGCTCGCAGCTGCTGTCGAAAATCATCATGCCCTGGCTGGTGGTGATCCAGTCCACCCCCATCGTGGCCGTCGCCCCCATCATCGTCGTCACGCTGGGCGCCGGCCTGCTGCCCCGTGTGGTCATCACCACGCTGATTGCCTTTTTCCCGCTGGTGGTTTCCACCGCCCTGGGCCTGGCTTCGGTGCCGGCAGAGCTGGTGGAGCTGTCGCGTTCGCTGCGCGCCACCACCAGCCGCCAGTACTGGCAGATTCGCATGCCGTTTGCCGTGCCCTATGTGTTTTCGGCCCTCAAGGTCTCGATCACGCTGGCCATTGTGGGCGCCGTGGTCGCCGAGTTCGTGGCTGCGGAAAAAGGACTGGGCTATCTGATTCTGTTTGCCACCTCCTCCTTCAAGGTGCCCGTGGCCTTTGCCGCACTGGCACTGCTGGTGCTGTGCAGCCTGCTGCTCTATGGTGGCGTGCAGCAGCTGCACAAGCGCCTCTTTCCCTGGAGCCAGAGCACTCCCGCCTGATCAACACAAGGACCGCCGCCATGACAGACCAGAACTTCCCCCCTCAGGGCCTGACGCCCTCTGCCGAACAAATCCAGCGCAATCTGCGTCGCGCTCAGGCCGTGGCCCAGCGCGCCACGCAAATGGGCCACCACCCCTTCGGCGCCGTGCTGGTGGGCCCCGATCAGGAGACAGTGCTCATGGAGCAGTGCAATATCGACACCGTCAACCACGCGGAATCGACCCTGGCGCGCATGGCGGCCACCAACTACACAGCCGAGTTTCTCTGGAGCTGCACGCTCTACACCAATGTGGAGCCCTGCTGCATGTGCGCCGGTACGGCCTACTGGGCCAATATCGGCCGCATCGTGTTCGGCATGACCGAGCACCGCCTGCTGGAATGCACGGGCAGCCATGGCGAGAACCCGACCATGAGCGTCTCTTCGCGCTATGTCTTCGACCATTGCCAGAAGGCCGTGGAGCTGATCGGCCCCGTGCCCGAGATGGAGGCCGAGATCGCCGCCCAGCAGCAAGTCTTCTGGGCGCAGCGCTGAGAACCACGCCAGCAGGACGCTGCCATGCTGCTCACCCATCCCTCGTCACCCCAGGCCGCGCAGGCCCTGGCCCGCAAGCTCGGCAATGCCGCCTGCTTCATCGCCGGGGGCACGCTGCTGCAGCAGTCATGGGCAGAGCCTCGTCTGGCGCCATCGGCCACGCATTTCATCAATGTGATGCACTGGCCCGAGATGCAGCAGATCAGCCTCGGCCCGCAATACCTGCACATCGGTGCAGGCATGCGGCTGGAGGCCGTCCGCCGTCACCCCTGGGTGCAGCAGCACGCGCCCGTGCTCGTCCAGGCCCTGGCTCAGCTCGGGGCCATGGGGATACGCCACCTGGGCACCCTGGGCGGCAATATCGGCTGGGGCGAAGGCGACTGCTGCCCGGTATTGCTGGCCATGGATGCGCAGGTCGAGTTGACGGACGGCAACCTGCAGTCGCTGGCGCAGACGCTCAAGCTCATAGACCGGCCTCTGATGCTGTCCTTCCTGCTGCCGCGCAGCGATGTGATGGAGCCCCGGCCACTGGTGTTCGAGAAGGTCGGCTATCGCGCGGCATTCTCCCCCGCGCGCCTGCGCATGGCCTTGCGCTGGAGCGATGCACAAAAGCGCCTGAGCCTGGACCGCATTGCGGCGGCAGCCCCGGGCATAGGCGTGCACCGCCTGCAAGCCACGGAAAAGCTGCTGAGCTATGCGCAGGAGCTGCAGATCCGCCCCTCCCTCGGCGATATACGCACCACCTGCGAGCAAAGCCTGCCTCCCGATCTGGCCCGGATTGCCAGCCGCCTGATTGCCGGACATTGCGGGCTGCTGGCCTGAACCTCCATGGAATTTCTCACTCCTCATCACATCCGCGAGTTGGGCCTGGAGGCTTTGCCGGTCCGGCCTGATGCCACGGCCAAGCTTGGCGGCAACCCGGGCTTTCTGAGCGACCGCATTCAGCCGGGTCAGCTGCGCGGCGCGATTCTCGGCAGCCCTCATCCCCATGCGCGCATTCTGCGCATCGATACCAGCGCCGCCCAAGCCCTGACAGGCGTCCATGCCGTGGTCACCCATGCCGATATCCCCGGCATCAAGCACTATGGCTTGCGCAAGGTGGATCGGCCCGTGCTCTGCATCGACAAGGTGCACCATGTGGGTGACCCGGTCGCCGCCGTTGCGGCCGTGGACATGGAGACGGCGCGGCAGGCTCTGGCACTGATCCGCGTCGAATACGAACTCCTGCCCCCTGTCTGCGACCCGGTCACCGCCCTTGACGGGACAGCGGCCACCGAGCAGCCGGTCCATCAGGACGGCAATCTGCTGCATGCCTGCAGCCATCGTCAGGGCGACATGTCTGCGGCCCGGGCAGCCACCGTGCACCGGGTGCAGGACAGCTATGTCACGCCGCGCCAGATGCATGCCTTTCTCGAGACCGAAGGCGGTGTGGCCGAGCCCGATGGCGCGGGCGGCCTGCGCCTGTTCTTCGGCGGCCACAACCCCGCGCGGGACAAGCAGGTCATCGCAGACATGCTGGGCCTGCCGCACGACAAGGTTCATGCCGTAGGCACGCCCGTGGGCGGCTCCTACGGCGGCAAGGACGAGCTGACGATTCAACCCATCGCGGCCCTGCTGTCCTGGAAGGCGCAACGCCCCGTGCGACTGCACCTGACACGTCCGCAATCGGTGGATCTGGGCGTCAAGCGCCATCCCATGCAGATCGACATGCAGACCGGCTGCGACGCACAGGGCCGGCTCACCTACCACCAGGTGCAGATAGTGGCCGACACCGGGGCCTACGCCACGCATGGCCCCGAGGTGCTGGATGCCGCGCTCGAGCATGCCCCCGGCCCCTACCGGTATCTGGCACTGGACCTCGGCGCCAGGCTGGCCTATACGAACAACGGCATCGCCGGTGCGTTCCGCGGCTTCGGCGCCGTGCAGGTGCAATTTGCACTCGAGCAGCAGATGGACAGGCTGGCTGCGCTGGTCGGCATGACAGCTGACGCGTTTCGCGCCC
Organism: Comamonas thiooxydans; assembly: GCF_002157685.2. Classification (NCBI taxonomy): domain Bacteria; kingdom Pseudomonadati; phylum Pseudomonadota; class Betaproteobacteria; order Burkholderiales; family Comamonadaceae; genus Comamonas; species Comamonas thiooxydans. The sequence continues at coordinate 1,417,229 of NZ_AP026738.1, read as the reverse complement.
TCAATCTTGCCGCTCCCGAGGCCCCCGGCCCGCTGGGCCAGCATGTCGTGCCGTTTGACGGCTCCCAGCGCGCGCTCGATGTCGCCCGCCAGCAGGCGCTGTGGCGCGGGCCGCATCGCTGGGCCAGCGCGGACGGCCGCCATCTGCACGGCGTGGGCCTCACATTGATCCACCGCAGCGACGGCTTTGGCAAGGGCGGCCCCAGTGACTGCCGCATGGAGCTGGCCCTGGCCGCCGACGGTGCGATTGAGCTGCGCTGCGGCTTTACCGAGCTGGGACAGAATCTGGTCGGAACCATACAGAGCCTGGGAGCGCAGCATCTGGGCTGTGCTGCCGACGCCATCCGGCCGGTGCTGGGCGATACCCGGCTGACGCCCGACTCGGGCCCGGTGGCCGCATCGCGCGCCACCACGCTGGTATGGCGCGCCTTGCAGGAGGTGGCCCGGCCCTGGCAGCAAGCCCTGCTCCTGAGCGCCGCAAGGCTGCTGCCTGATGTCCCTCTGCGCTGCGGCGCACGGGGCCTGGAAAGCGCTGCGGGCCTGTGCCTCAGCTACGCCGATCTGGCAAGGGCATCGGGCGAACAAGCGCCCTGTATCTCCATCGACCTGCGCGCCGATGACCCGGAGGGCAACGCGCATGACACCCACTTCGTCTTCGGAGCCTGCGCCGCCATTGCCCAGGTACGCGTCGACACCTGGAGCGGCATGGTCCAGGTGCAGCGGCTGGTGATGTGCACGGCGCTGGGCCCCGTGGCATCGGCTCAGGGCTATCTGGGCCAGATGGAGGGCGGCGCCCTCATGGGCCTGGCCATGGGCACACAGGAGGAGCTGACTTGCCTGGACGGCCACTACCAAGCGCGCAACCTCGACAGCTATCTGATCCCCACGCTGGCCGATGCCCCTGACATGCAGGTGCTGGCGATCGAGAACCTTCCCAAGGGCGACCCCATAGGCCCGCGCGGAGCCGGCGAAATCAGCGTCAATCTGGCCCTGCCCGCAGTCGCCAATGCACTGGCCACCGCACTGCAGCACCCCATCACGCAACTGCCCATGACCCCGGAGCGCGTGATCGCGCTGCTGGAAGTGGGCGCGGAGTCCTCCACACCATGACGACGACCCACATCCCGGAGCACGGCGGCAAGCCACCCGCAGCCAGCGCAAAGGAGGCCTCGGCTTTTGTGCTGCAGCTGAATCTGAACGGCCAGCCAGTCAGCGCCAGCTGCAGCCCCGATACCCGGCTGCTGACCTTGCTGCGCGAGCACTGGCATCTCACGGGGGCCAAGCCCGGCTGCGAAGTGGGACGCTGTGGCGCCTGCATGGTCTGGCTCAACGGCGAGCCCGTGAATGCCTGCCTGCTGATGGCCTATCAGATCCAGGGCCAGACGGTGCGCACCATCGAGTCCGTGGCACAGGACAGCGCCAGCGAACCCGTGCGCGACGCGCTGGCGCGCTGCGGCGGCGTGCAATGCGGCTATTGCACCTCCGGCATGGTCATGAGCATGAGCTGGCTGCACCAGCAGCAGCCCCGCCCCACGGCTGCCGAGGCCGAGGCCCAGATGTGCGGAAACCTTTGCCGCTGTACGGGCTATGGCGGTATCCGGCGTGCCGTGCAGGAGCTGTTTCCTCCCACGCAAAGCGCATGATTTATCGAAATTAATAGCTTCAATCGCTTATCCACCAAGAGATTCAAGCACTTTTAGCCATAAACATCAAAAACCACGCTATTTGCTCGCCGGTTCATGACCCCAGGCAATAAGCAGACAAGTTTTTCTTGGTTGGCCCTGTCGCGGCAAGGCCGGACAATAGAGGCCCTGGGCATAGCCATGCCCCTGACGAATCGGCTTTGCCGACTCCTGCCATGAAACACTCTCTGACACGCTATGCACTGGGTCTGGGCTTGACCCTGGGCGCCAGCAACTGGGCGCTCGCGGCCCAGCCCCTGCTCAACCCCGAACAGCTGCAGCCGCTGCTGCAGCAGGCCGATGTGCGCCTCATCGATATCCGCGACCCCAAAGCCTTCGAGGCCGGCCATATCGCCCAGGCCGCCAATGCTCCCTACGGCAAATGGCGCGGCCCGGCCACCAATCCCGGCGAGCTGCCCGACCAGGCCAAGCTGGTGGCTCTGGTCCAGTCCCTGGGCCTGACGCCGGCCACGCATGCCATCGTGATCTCCAGCGGTGCCGATGCCACGGACTTCGGTGCCGCGGCCCGCGTGTACTGGACGCTCAAAAGCCTGGGCCTCAAGGAGCTGTCCATCGTCAACGGCGGCATGAAGGCCTGGGAGGGCGCAGGCAAGCCCCTGGGCAAGACCCAGGTGCAGATTGCGCCCAGCAGCTACGCCCCGACTTTTGACGCCAACTGGCTGGCCACCCAGCAGGATGTGGGCAAGCATATCGACCTCTCCAATGCAGCCCTGGTGGACTCGCGCCCCGACGCCTTCTATCTGGGCAAGACGCGCGCTCCCGCCGCCAAGCTCTCGGGCACCCTGCCCGGCGCCCAGCAACTGGATTTCAACCAGTGGTTTGTACCGGGCACCTCACGGTTCGTGGATACCGCCAAGGCACGGGAAATCGCCGCCAAGGTCCAGCGCCCGCAAGGCCAGGACATGGTGGCCTTCTGCAACACCGGCCACTGGGCGGCCACCGACTGGTTCGGCCTGTCCGAAATGGCGGGCCTGCCCAATGTGAAGCTGTATGCGGGCTCCATGGTGGACTGGACGCAATCCAAGGACGCACCGCGCATGGCCAACCAGCCGGGCCGCGCCCAGTCATTGGCCTATGACGCCCAGAAATGGTGGGAAAAAACTTTTAAATGACTCCCCTGAGTCGCTTCGCGCCTTCCCCTAGCCGGGCGCCCCCAAGGGGACAACAACTTCGCTGCAAGGCGGCCTTTGCTCGTTGTCTCTGATCTGGGTGCATGCCCTTTGCGGAAAGTGCGTCGCAGTCCTTACCCATCAATTCCATAAAAACACATGAAACGACTTCCCATAACGGCCTTGCTGGCCGTTTTCTTTGGCTGGCTGCTATGGTCGGTCTCGGTGCGTCAGGCGGCGCTGTTTGCCGTCGGCATAGGCCTGGGCGCGGTGCTGGCCGGCAAGCGTTTTGGCTTCACCACGGGCTGGCGCATGCTGGTCGAGGAAAAAGACGGCAGCGGCATCTTTGGCCAGCTGCTGCTGCTGGCGCTGGCTGCAGCCCTGGCCATGCCTTTGCTGGGCCATTTCCCGGAGCTGACGGCAGCTCTCGGCCCACCCAGCATCAGCCTGCTGGTCGGTGCCTTTGTCTTCGGCCTGTGCATGCAGATCGCCGACGGCTGCGGCAGCGGCACCCTCTACAAGGCGGGCATGGGCATCCCCATGAACACCGCCATACTGCCCCTGTTTGCGATCGGCAGCTTTCTGGGCAGCCTGCACCTGGGCTGGTGGCTGGACCTGGGCAACACCGCTCCCGTGGGTCTGGTCACGCAATGGGGCTGGGCTCCGGCGCTGATCGCCACGCTGGCCGCACTGGCCGTGATCGCGGCAGGCGTGGCCCTGTATGTGAAAAAGGCCAATGCCGCCCTGAACCGCCCGGCCAAGCCGCTGCTGGTGCGCAAATGGCTGGTCGGTGCCGTGCTGCTGGCCATCCTGGCCACGCTCAACCTGATCATTGCGGGCCAGCCCTGGGGCGTGGTCTACGGCTTTGGTCTGTGGGCCGCCAAGATCGCCAATGCCACGGGCGCCGTCGATCTGGCCAGCAACTGGTTCTGGAGCCAGCCCGGCAATGCGGCGCGCCTGCATGAGACCGTGCTGCTGGACGTGACCAGCATCACCAATATCGGCATTCTGGGCGGCGCACTGTGGATTGCCGCCGGCAAGCCAGCGGCAGCCAAGGCACTGACAGGCACGCAATGGGTCGTGGCCCTGGTGGCGGGACTGGTGCTCGGCTACAGCTCGCGCCTAGCTTTCGGCTGCAATGTGGGCGCCATGCTCTCGGGCATCTCCACCGGCTCCATCCACGGCTGGATCTGGGTGCCGCTGGCATTTGCGGGCACCATCTTCGGCCTGCGCATCCGCCGCCATTTCGGCTTCTGAGCAAGGAACAATCATGACCTCACCAAACACCTTGCGCACCGTATTCTGGGCCGTGCTGCTCGTCTTTCTGGCCTGGGACTTTCATACATCGCCGGCCATCGACCTGCGCTTCGAAGCGCCGCTGATTGCCGCCGGCTCCGGCCAGGCCGCTCAGGGCGGACATTGCTCCATGCCTGCCGGCAAGTAAGCGCTTCGACCCTACCCGACGCCCTGCCCAAGGATTGGTCAGGGCGTTTTTCTTTGGGGCCTGCTCAGGCCTGGGGCTTTTCCAGCTCGAAGCCCGCAGCCTCCCAGGCCGTCAGGCCACCGCTCAATGGCCGGACGTTGTGAAATCCCGCACGCTGCAATTGCCTGGCCACGCGCGCGGCGGAGATCTCGTCGGGGCAGTCGCAATACACGACCAGGCCATGCTCATGCCGCTCGCGCGGCAGCAAGTGCTCGTAGGCCGCCCTGCCCTTGCCCTGATGCTCCAGCCAGGAGCTGGCACCGGGAATATGACCCTGACCGAAGAGCAGGGGTTCGCGCACATCGATCACCGTCGGCGTGATGCCCTGGGCATTGAGCCCCGCCAGTTCCTCGACCGACATGCGCGGCATCTTCAGCGAGCGCACCACGCGCTGCCTCTGCCACCATTTGCGCGCCACGAAGACTGCGAACGCCACGCACAGCAGCAGCAGCCCCCATTTGCCCAGCGCCGTCAGCACATCGAGCAGATCCTGCACCGTGGAGCTGAACAGCGAGCCCAGAAACACCGCCGAGCCCACCCAGATCAGGGCCCCCAGCGTATCGAACAACACAAAGGTGCGCAGCGGCGTGCCCACCACACCGGCCAGCGCACTGGCAATGGAGGCAAAGCCCGGCACGAACTTGGCCACCAGCAGGGACTTGGCACCCCAGCGTCCATAGACGGACTCGGTCTGGCGTATGCAGGCATCGGGCGAGAGCGAAATGCGGCAGATACGTCCCAGCACCCTGTGCCCATAGGCCCTGCCGGCGTGGTACCAGAGCACATCGGCTATCAGCGCTGCGGCTACCGCAATCACGGTGAGCCAGCCCAGGCGTGCCAGGCTGCCCCCCTCCAGCGCTCCGGTCACCACCAGCACCGGATAGGCCGGGATGGGTGCGCCCAGCTGCTCCACCAGCACATTGAGAAAGACAATGCCGAAGCCGTATTCCCGAATCAGATCCACGACAAAACCCATGACCCACGCTCCTTACCCCTACCAGGGTTAGCCACCGATGCTAGCGAGACGCAAACATCCCCGGAGCTGCGAGGTTGTTGCGCTTCAAGCCTGGTGCAAATGGGACAGAACGGCCTCGAAATGCGCGCTCACATTGAGCGCCGGCGCATGGCCGCAGTCCGGCACTTCCAGCCAGGTCAGCAGACCTCGGGCACCAGGGCCGCGCTGCTGCATCTGCTCGGCCACCGGCTTGAGCACCAGATCGGACTCCTCGCCGCGCAGCAACAGCACAGGCAATTGCAGCGCGTCATAGTGATCCCAGAGCAGATAGTCGTTGTCATGCTCGGTGAACTGCTCGATCATGCGCGGGTCGTAATGCGGGGTGACGCGGCCGTCATCGCAACGGCGCGTGCTGGTCTCGGTCAGCTTGCGCCACTCGAAATCGCTGAGCCAGCCATAGGGCCTGTAGGCCGCGCGGAAAAAGCCTTCCAGCTCGGCGACGGTGTCGAACACCGGCGGCTGGCCCGCGTAGCTCTTGATGCGGGCCAGCGCGGCCTCGGCCAGTTCAGGCGCATTGTCGTTGAGCGTGAGCGTGAGAATGCGGTGCCTGAGATCCGGCTCGAACAGGCCGGATGCGCAGACCGTGCCTATCGCTCCGCCCATGCTGGTGCCCACCCAGTGCACCTGCTGCAGCGCCAGCGCATCCATGAGCTCGCGTGCCAGCCTGGCATAGAAGCGCAGCTGATACTCCTCGCGCGAGTTGCGGCTCCATTGGCTCAGGCCGCGGCCCAGCGTATCCGGGCAGATGACGCGATAGCCTTGCGCAGCAAGAAACTGCGCGAGTGCATCCATGTCGCGGCCCGTGCGTGCCAGGCCATGCCAGGCGATCACCGTAGCCTTGGTCGGGCCTTGCGGCTGCCAGTCAAGGTAATGAATCTCGTAGCCAGCGCAGTTCGCATAGCGGGATGCCGGCACGATGGCCGCAGAAGCGCAGTTGTTGGGCATGGCAGGTTTCAGCATCAAAAAGGCCTCTAGTGCATATGTGATAAGCGCTATCAGCTATCAACTTCGGTAGGCGACCGGCAGCCGTAGCCACCGGCCGGTCATGCGTATCAGTCCGGCACGCGGATGGCTCCGGCACTGACCTCTATCCTGTCGGCCGCTGCCGGCGTGCCGGCAATCAGCGGCAGATTGGCCGGCTGTATGGCCGGTGCCTGGCCCGGGTGGCCACCACGCGGCACGGTGCGCACCACCTGGCTGGGAGGCAGCGCCTTGCCGTTGGCAAGGTGGTCATACATGGCATCGAGCGCGCGGTTCAGATAGACATGCAGCGGGATGTAACGCGTGTCGTAACCCGGCAGCACGGTGGGCAGGCCGATGAAGCTGTCGAAGTGCTGGGCATTCGTGACCTCCACGTAGCTGAGCTTGCTGGCAGCGCCTTCCACTTTCCGGTTGAGCGCCACATAGGGCCGCGTCGTGTGGTTCACGGGCAGCAGCGCATCCGCACGGCCATGGACGATGATGGCCGGCTTGCCCTGCAGATTGCCGTTGCGCCTTGTCTCGTCGACACCGGCCTGCAGCGCCCTGGCGGCGCCATCATTGCCTGTGACGAGATTGCGCAGGCACAGCGCACCCGGCGTGTTCCAGTCGGCCACGCCCGAGTTCGTCGAGACGGAGAGGAAGTCGCGCGCGGCACCGAACTTGCCCTTGTTGTTGATGAGCTGCACCCCGCTCGATGGTGGCACGCCGTTGCCCGTGGAGAACATGCTGGCCAGCGCCTCTGGGGCCAGCGGCGTCACTGCGCCCGCAGCTGTCGCACCGGCATAACTGTAGCCGCAGAGGTTGTCCTTCACGCTGGCGCGCGAGAGCGAGTTGGCAAAAGTGACCGACACGGCCGGCGCCACCTCAAAGGCGGCCAGCGAGGCATGCAGCTCGCTGGACTCCGGTTCCCAGCCATAGTCGCGCAGCTTCTGCAAAGCTTCTTCGGCCTGGGCCGCCGTGGTCGTGGCGTTCAGCAAACCGGCAGTCCTGAGCGCCGCGCAGCGGTTGGGCGCAATCGGCAGAGCCGTGCTGGCAAAACCCGAGGCAAATGCAGCCGCATAGGGCGAGCCGCTGATCGATGCCGCCAGCGAGGCGCAGGGTTGATAGAGGTTGGCATAGCTCGTGAAGTCCACCAGCGTCTTGCCCACCACGGGCAGTGCCGTGCCGCCGCGCTGCACGGTCACGCCGGGGCTGGCGGGCAACTCCACCGCAGGCTCTGACACGGCCACGCCGTCGATCAGCCCCTGCGAGTCCTGCTCGGCGGCGGCAATCGCCGCGCCGCCGCCGTTCGAGATGCTTGATGCAATGACGATGGTGTTGCTCGGTTTGAGCGTCCGCAGACGCTCGCCCAGAATATTGCGGTCCCCATAGCGCTCGTTGAGCACGTAGTAGGCGAACTCCACGGCCTGCAGTGTGGTGCGGCCCCAGTCCTTCTCTGGGTTCTGGCCCGAGTGCGCATGCTTGAAGGCAAAGCGGTTGGGCGTGGCAGTGTTGAAGACGGCCAGTTCGCCAGCCGTGAGCCCCGCATTGAATGCAGCCTGCTTGCCCGCTGCGGCAGCCGTGCTGCGCGTGCCGTCGATCAGCGGCACGGTGTCGCTCATGAGGTCGTGCGGAGCGGCGCCCGTGCCCTTGTCGGAATAAGCCACCGCGCAGCCGCGCTTGAGCCCCCATTCGCCTGTGGTGATGGCGCCGTACACGCCGCGCGAGCCCGAAGCTGTGGCGGTGATGATGCAGGCCTTCCTGGGGTCGAAGCTGTCCGGCACCTGCACCATGAGCGTGACGTTCTGGCGGCCCGTGCCGTCGTCCGAAAACGCGATGTACTCGGTGCCGGCAATCCTGCCTTCGCCGGCCGTCACCCGGCCCTGCGCATCCACATTGGGGCCGTAGAGCGTGCCATAGCCACCCGCTGCCGTCATGTCCAGCATGGCGCGGTAATTGGTGTAGATGGCCAGGCGGCGCAGCTCGGCCGCCGTGGGCTGGAGCGCAATCGCAAAGCCTGGCGCCGTGGCCACGGCCAGGCCGCTCTTGCCCAGGCCCGCGGTCAGCAGATCATCGCTGCTGCCGTCATAGCCCTGTTGCCGCACCGAGCCCAGGTAGCCGGGTTTGGCATTGAGCTCGCCTCCATCGCCTCCCCCGCAGGCGGTCAGCACGGCAGCCGCCAGCACCGCAAGGGCCGTGGGCGGCAAGGCAATCGCATAGGTCTTCTGCATGGGCTTTGTCTCCTGTCGTAGTGAAGGCAGTCAGAGAAGGGATGCCAGGGAAAGATGTCAGGGTTTGCGCGCCGCAGCCGCGCGCAGCCGCCCCACCACGCCGGTAGGGAAGTAGTAGACCGAGAGCACGAACAGCAGGCCCAGCCACAGCAGCCAGCGGTCGGGCGACAGCAGCGCGGCCAGCCATGGCAGGCTGGCGCTGGCCTCGCTGGCCAGGCGCAGCAGGTCCTGCAGATAGCTCTGGGCGATCAGGAACACCACAGCGCCTATCACCGCGCCGTAGATGGTGCCCATGCCGCCGATCACCACAATGAGCAGACAGTCCATCATGATCTCGAACGAAAGCGAGGTATCGGGCCCGTTGTAGCGCAGCCAGACGGCCAGCATGGCGCCGGCCAAGCAGGCGAACAGGGCCGACAGCACGCTGGAGGTGGTGCGGTAGACCACCACGCGGTAGCCAATGGCCTCGGCACGGAATTCGTTCTCGCGGATGGCTTGCAGCACGCGGCCGAACGGTGAATTGACGATGCGCAGCAGCATCAGTACCAGAACCACGGCCACGGCAAACAGCAGGTAGTAGCTGATGATCCTGCCGTCGATGAGGATGCCGAAGATCTCGTTCTCGAACGGCTCGAAGCTGGGCGACAGCCATTCGGGCATCTTGAAGGTCAGGCCATCCTCGCCTCCGGTCCATTCGGACAGCTGCGAAGCCAGGGTCTGAAATGCAGCCGCCACGGCCAGCGTGATCATGGCGAAGAAGATGGCGCGCACACGCAGGGAAAACAGGCCGATGGCCAGGGACAAGAGCAGCGACACCAGCAGCGCCGCCCCCAGTCCCAGGGCCAGCGCCCCCCAGCCCGGCCCCAGCCTGCCTGAGGCAATGGCCACACCATAAGCACCTATGCCGAAAAACATGGTGTGGGCAAAGCTGACGATGCCGGTATAGCCGAGCAGCAGGTCAAAGCTTGCCACCAGCACCACAAAGATCAGCACCTTGGCCGCCACATTGAGCGCCTTGACACCGGGAAAGAGAAACGGCGCCACGGCCAGGCCCGCGAAGATCAGCAACAACACCACGGCCAGCACGCGACTGCGCGGCATGTCGCCGGAGAGCAAACGGTTGAGCATTCTGTTCTCCTTCAGCGGTTGGCGACCGGATAGATGCCTTGGGGACGCCACAGCAGGACGGCCACCATGAGCGCGATATTGGAAAACAGCGCCACCTTGGGCACCAGAAAACCCGCGTAGTTGGCCATCAGTCCCACAAGCAGCGCACCGATCAGCGCGCCGCCCGTGCTGCCCAGACCGCCGATGATGATGACGATGAAGATCAGCACATTGACCTGGGCGCCCATCTGCGCCACCACGTTCTGCTGGTACAGGCCCCACATCACCCCGCCCAGCCCGGCCAGGGCCGAGCCCGCGACGAACACGGCCACGAACAGTCGGCGCACACGGTAGCCCAGGGACTCAACCATCTCGCGGTCCTGCACGCCGGCGCGGATCAGCAGGCCGATCTTGGTGCGCGACAACATGAAGGCCAGCACGGCAAACACGGCGGCGCCCACCAGCACGGCGAAGACCCGGTATTTCTCCACGGCCGCATCGCCCAGCAGCCAGGCGCCCTTCATGGCTTCGGGCAGTGGCAGCGGAATCTGCTGCGGACCCCAGATGACCTTGATCAGCTCCTCGCCGATGATCATGCCGCCCATGGTGATGAGAATCTGCTTGAGGTGCTGGCCGTAGACGGGCCGCACGATGAAGCGCTCGAAGGCCAGGCCCAAGGCCCCCGCCACCAGCATGGCCATCACCATGGCGGGCAGCACGGCCACCAGGTTGCGCCACAGCTGCGCCGAGCCCGTCCAGTCGCCCATGGCACCGAGCACGCTGGTGGCAACGAAAGCTCCGAGAGCGATGAACACGCCATGGCCGAAGTTGAGCACGTCCATGAGGCCGAACACCAGGGTCAGCCCCGAGGCGATGATGAAGATGATCATGCCCATGGCCAGGCCGGCCACCGTCAGCGTAAGCCAGGTGCTGGGAGAACCCACCAGGGGCAAGGTAGCCAGCGCCAGCAGCGGCACCAGCAGCAGCGGCTTGTAATCCAGGTCCTTGCGCATCATGTCTTCACCTCGACGCGAACTTTCATATCCATAGCAGCCTGCGCTTGACCAGCAAGCGCTCGATCTGTTTTTTGCTTTGATTTTGGTAACTTCATAGCGCCAGCCCCAGCAGCGACTGCTGCAGTTCCTCGTCGGCCGCAAGATCTGCCATGCGACCCGCGTGCACGACACGGCCGTTGTCCATTACGGCCACGCCGTCGCCCAGGCGCTTGGCGAAGGCAAGGTTCTGCTCGACCAGCAGAATGCTCACGCCGCTGGCCTTGAGCTGGGCGAAGGCCTCGATCATGTTGTTGATGATGGCCGGAGCCAGGCCTTTGCTGGGTTCATCCACGATGAGCAGATCGCGCGGCTCGACGATGGCGCGCGCCACGGCCACCATCTGCTTTTGCCCGCCGCTGAGCTTGCCGGCCGGGTGGTCCCAGAATTTCTGCACGGCCGGGAACAGCTCGTAGATCCAGTCCAGGCGCGAGCGGTCCATGCGCGCCGCATGCGAGGCCGAGCGTGCAGCCAGCAGCAGGTTTTCCTTGACCGTGAGGTCGGCAAAAATGCCCATGTTCTCGGGCACATAGGCGATGTTGAGCTGGGCAATCGCCGGCGTGGCCAGGCGCGTGATGTCCTTCTGCCCAAAGCGGATGCTGCCCTGCCCGGCCTGCCACAGGCCCATGATGGTGCGCAGCGTGGTGGTCTTGCCCGCGCCGTTGCGGCCCAGCAGCATGGTGACCTCGCCGCGCGGCACGGCCAAATCCACGCCGTGGAGGATGTGATAGGCGCCGATATGAGTGTGCACGCCCTGGAGCTCCAACAGTATCTCTCTCATGGCTGTTCTCCTCTTCCCCCGGACGGAGGAAGGCCGGGCTGGAGGGAAGCGTCAGTGCCGCCAGCGGCATCCTGGGGCGTCAGCCCCAGGTATGCCTGCTGCACCACGGGCGAGGCAATGACTTCGGCCGGTTTGCCGTCAGCCACCAGCGTGCCATTGGTCAGCACGATGATGCGGTCGGCCAGTTCGCGCACCACATCCATCTTGTGCTCCACCAGCAAAATGATCTTGCTGCGATCCTTCTTGAGTTCGCGTATCAGGTCCAGAATCACCGGCGCCTCGTCATGGCTCATGCCCGCCGTGGGCTCGTCGAACATATAGACCTGCGGCTCCAGCGCCATGAGCAACGCCACCTCGAGCTTGCGCTGGTCGCCATGCGGCAGGGCCGAAACCGGCTCATCGCGCCGCGCCCACAACGCCACCTGCTCCAGGATTTGCTGCGCGCGCGCCAGCAATGCACGGTGGTCGCTCCAGATGCTCCAGAGATTCATGCCGCGCCGGTGCGCGCCCTGGCGCGTGGCCTGCACGGCCAGGCGCACGTTCTCCAGCACCGACAGGGCCGGGAACAGATTTGTGAGCTGAAAGGCACGCCCCAGGCCGGCACGCGTGCGCGCCGAAGGCGGCAGGCCCGTAAGGTCACGCCCCTGCAGCGACACCCTGCCCTCCGTGGCCCGCAGCTGTCCCGAGATCAGATTGAAGTAAGTGGTCTTGCCCGCGCCATTGGGGCCGACGATGGCCGTCAGCGTGCCCGGCTCGAAGGAGCAGGTCACGCCGTTGACCGCTACATGGCCGCCAAAGCGGATGGTAAGCTTGTCAGTGGTCAGCATGAGAAATCGGCAAATACAGCCCCTAGCGCCTTACACACAAGCGCATGCAGCTATCAAAAAGTGAACTGGACCTTGCCCGCGCGCTGACCAAGTCAGAGACGCCGAGCAAGAGCCGCCTCGCGGCGATGGCGTCGTTCCCTTCCCATAGCGCGAAGCGCGTAGAGAGAGGGGAAAGCGGCGGGGCCGCCTAGGCGCAGCCGCTCAGGGGGTGATCACCGTCCATTCCGAATCGGAACGTTCATTTCTTCAGGCTTGATCTCGCGCACCAGCTCGGGCACGCCCCAGGCCATGGCCGGATCGTTCTTGATCCTGAAGTGGTACATGCTCTGCATGGCCTGGTGATCTTCCTTGCGGAAGGTCATGACGCCCTTGGGTGTCTCGAAGCTCATGCCTTCCATGGCCTTGATCAAGGTGTTGGTCTTGGTGTCGCCGCCAGTTTTCTTGAGTGCCGTGACGATGGCCATGGCGGCCGAGAAGCCGCCCGCCGTAAAGAAGTCGAGCGGAGCCTTGAACTGCTTGTAGCTCATGGAGACCATGGCTTCGTTCACCGGATTCTTGGGAATGCCGAAGTAATAGTAAGTGGCACCCTCCATGCCCGGCAGATTCTTGTATGCGGCCATGGCGGGCAGTATGTTGCCGCCCGTCGCAATCTCGATGCCGTAGCGCTTGAGGTCCATGTCGACGATCTTGAAGGGGTTGCCGGCACCGGCCCAGACAATCCAGATCACCTTCTTGCCCGGAACATCCTTGAGCCTGTCGATCAGGCGCTGAGCCCCGGCCGTGAAATCGGTGGTGGCTGCAGGCAGATACTCCTCATGCACCAGCTTGCCCTTCTTGACCGCTTCCTTGAAAGCCTTGACGCCGTCGCGGCCGAAGGCATTGTCCTGGGCCAGTGTCGCAATCGTCACGCCGGGCCTGTCGATGGCCACGGCATTGCTGATCGCGTCCTGGCTGGAGTTGCGGCCCGTGCGGAAGATGTACTTGTTCCACTTGTCGCCAGTGATGGAATCGGCCACGGCGGGCTCGACGATCAGGATCTTCTTGTACTCCTCGGCCACGGGCAGCATGGCCAGCGCCACGCCCGACGCGCTGGGGCCGACAGCCAGATCGGCCTTGTCGTCCGAATAGGCGGCGGCCAGCAGGCTCTTGCCCAGATCGGGCTTGCCCTGGTCATCCTTTTCGATAAGCACCAGCTTCTTGCCTGCCACCGTCATGCTGCCGCCCGTGGCGTATTCAAGCCCCATCAGCAACCCGGCCTGCGTCTGTTTGCCGTAGGCCTCCAACGGCCCGGTCTTGCTGTAGACATGGGCAATACGGATTTCGGATTGCGCCAGGGCGCCGGGAACATGAACCACCATGGCCGTCAGAACGGCCGCCTGCAGCAGGCTGCGCTTGTGCATGTGTTGTCTCCTTGAGGATGGATGCGGTGTGTCCGCTTGTCTTTCTATGGTGTGCAGACAGCAGTCTTCGTGCCAGTCTGGTTTTCCTCTGAGTTCTGTTTCAGCTCGCATCCTGGTTGACTGAAAATCAGACAAAAAATGCCTTTAAAAAAGACACTGCATGCTTTTCATACACTTCTCCAGGCTCCACCTCGGCCGAGGTTCAAGCGCCATGAAAAAGGATCACCGAGGTGATCCTTTTAGCTTTCATGCGGCATCGCGTTTTCTGTCCAGCTCCAGCAGTCGCACGGCGTTGTCCTTGAGAATGCCGGGCATGACCTCGGGCTTGAAGCCCGCGACCTCGAAATCCTTCATCCAGCGCTCGGGCGTGATCAGCGGGAAGTCGCTGCCGAACAGCACACGGTCCTTGAGCAAGGTGTTGGCGTACTGCACCAGCTGCTTGGGGAAATACTTGGGGCTCCAGCCCGAAAGATCGATCCAGACATTGGGCTTGTGCAGCGCCACCGAGATTGCCTCGTCCTGCCAGGGAAAGCTGGGGTGGGCCATGACGATCTGCATATCGCCGAAGTCCACGGCCACATCGTCCAGCAGCATGGGGTTGCTATAGGCCAGACGCAGGCCGCCGCCGCACTTCATGCCGCTGCCGATACCGCTGTGGCCGGTGTGGAAGATGGCGGGCAGCTTGTAGTGGTTGATGACCTCGTAGATGGGCCAGGCCATGCGGTCGTAGGGATGGAAGCCCTGCACCGTGGGATGGAACTTGAAGCCCTTGACGCCGCATTCGGTGATCAGGCGCTCGGCCTCGCGCGCGCCCATCTTGCCCTTGTGCGGGTCGATGCTGGCGAACGCCACCATCATGTCGCTGTTCTCGCGCGCGGCATCGGCAATCTCTTCGTTGGGGATGCGGCGGCGACCCAGCTGCGCCTCGCTGTCCACCGTGAACATCACCAGACCGATCTTGCGCTCGCGGTAATAGGCAATGGTTTCGGCGATCGTCGGGCGCAGCGAGCTGCCGAAGTATTTGTCGGCCGCGCGGTCGTACTCCTCGCCATAGCTGTCAAAGGGATTGCGGCAGCTGACTTCCGCATGGGTGTGGAAGTCGATGGCGATCAGATCTTGATGGTTCATGGGTGGGTCTGCCTTGGATATTGAGTCAAATCAGCCTCAAGCGCTTGTCACGCCTGCGGTACCTGCTCTCGAAATTGAATGAAGAAATCAATGCTGGACGGATTGGCCATGGCATCGGGGCTGGCCACCTTGGCGGCGTCCGCGCCCAGCAGCAGCTTGCGCACCGGCACCTCCATCTTCTTGCCCGTGAGGGTGCGCGGAATCTCGGCCACCTGAACCACCACATTGGGCACATGGCGTGCCGAAGCCTTGGTCTTGATGGCGTTCTTGATCTGGGCGGTCAGCTCGCCTGTCAATGCCTGGCCTTCGGCCAGGGTCACGAACAGCGGCATGAAGGAAGGTCGACCCAGGTATTCGAGGTCGACCACCAGGCTGTCCTTGACGGCGTCGAGTTCCTCGACGACACGGTAGATCTCCGCCGTGCCCATGCGTATGCCGAAGCGGTTGATGGTGCTGTCCGAGCGTCCGTAGATCACGGCCGTGCCGCGCTCGCTGAACTCGATCCAGTCGCCATGGCGCCAGCAGCCGGCAAATACGTCGAAATAGCTGTCGTGGTAGCGCGCCCCGCTCTCGTCGTTCCAGAAGAACACGGGCATGGAGGGCATGGGCTCGGTAATCACCAGCTCGCCGACTTCGGCAACCACCTTCTGGCCCTGTTCGTTGAAGGCATGTGCGGCCACGCCCAGTTCGCGGCACTGGATCTCGCCCGCATTGACCGGCAGTATGGGCGCGCAGGCCACAAAGCCCGAGGCGATATCCGTGCCGCCGCTGATCGAAGCCAGCCACAGATCGCTTTTGACGTTCTCGTAGACCCAGGCATAGGCATCGAGAGGCAGCGGCGAGCCCGTGGAGTTGATGGCGCGCAGCTTCTCGAACTGGCGCCCCTTCTTCGGCGAGACGCCATCCTTCATGCTCTTGGTGAGGAAGGCCGCACCGCAACCGAAGATGCTGACTTGGTATTGGTCTATGAAGTCCCAGAGCGCATCGTCGCTCGGCGCCGTCGGGTTACCGTCGGACAGGACCACGGTCGCGCCGGCCAGCAGGCTGCCTATCATCAGATTCCAGACAATCCAGCCCGTGCTGCCCAGGAACATGAAGCGATCGCCGGGCAACACATCGTGCTGCAGGCGATTGGTCTTGAGATGGGTGAGCACGATGCCGCCATGGCTGTGCACCATGGCCTTGGGCAGGCCGGTGGTTCCCGACGAGTAGACCACCCATAGCGGATGGGAGAACGGCAGGCGCTCGAACTGCAGCGGCGCTGCATGGCGCGTTGCATCCGCCCAGCTCATGCAGTCACGCCAGGGCACGGCAGCATGTCCGGCATCGCTGCCGAACAAGGGCCCCGGCACATGAATCACCTGCGCGATATCGGGCAGACCCCGGAGCACTTCGTCCAGCACTTCACGGCGGTCGAACTGCCTGCCGGCATAGGTGTAGCTGTCGGTCGCGAAAATCAGCTTGGGCGCAATCTGCTGGAAGCGGTCCAGCACCACGGAAACGCCCATCTCCGGCGCGCAGCTGGACCAGATGGCGCCGATGCTGGCACAGGCCAGAAATGCCACCACGGTCTGCGGCACATTGGGCAGATAGGCCACCACGCGATCGCCACGCCCTATGCCCAGACCGCGCAGGCTTGCCGCCAGGGCGCCCACATCGCGCTGCAGCTGCTGCCAGGAGACTTCGACTGGAGTCTGGCCCTCGCAGCGCGCAATGATGGCCGGACGCTGATCGCTGGCCTGGCGGAAGATGTGCTCGGCGTAATTGAGCCGGGTTTCGGGAAACCACTCGGCACCTGGCATCTTGCGGCTGGCCAGCACCTGCGTCGGGTCACCATCGGCCTGAATGTCGAAGTAGTCCCAGATGGAGCGCCAGAAGCCTTCGATATCCGTCGCCGACCATTGCCACAGCGCCTCATAGTCGGAACAGTCACGGCCACGGCTGTCGCGCAGCCAGTCCATGTAATGCCACAGGCCGCTTTGCTCCTGCTGTTGCTGCGTGGGCCTCCACAACTCCTGCCCTTGTACCAATGCCATGCTGTCTCCGGACTTAAATTAGATATTTTTTATAACTATAAAAACAAACCAAGTCCTACCCACCAAGGGCAATCCCTAGCATGACTCAGAAATTCAGCTTCTCGAGCCGGTCGTAGAGCTTGGCGCGCGATATGCCGAGCGTCCTTGCAACGGCCAGCTTGTTGCCTCCATGGGCCTGCATCGCGGCCCTTATCGCACGGGCTTCGAGCTCGGCCATCTGCTCGGCAAGCGGCTTGAGCAGATCGCCCGTCGCAGCCATGGGTTCCTGCGCCAGGGGCTGCCGATGCGGAACCTGCAGCTCTACCCCAGACGAGCGCAGCACCTGTGCCAGCAGGCCTGCATCAATGTGCGAGTCATCGCAGCGCATGGCGGCTTGCTCCAGCACATTGCGCAGTTCGCGAATATTGCCGCGCCAGGCCTGTGCGACCAGCAATTCCAGTGCCCCCTTTCCCAGCTCCGGAGGAACCATGTCGTTGCGCAGCGCCAGGTCCTCGCAGAGCATTTCCACCAGGGCCGGGATGTCGCTGCTGCGCTCGCGCAGCGGCGGCACGCGCACGGGCAGCACATGCAGCCGGTAGAACAGGTCTTCCCGGAAGCGCCCGTCGCGCACCATCTGCAGCAGATCCCGAGAGGTGGCGGCCACCACGCGTACATCGAAATGCACGATCTGGTTGGAGCCCAGCGGCTCGATCTCTCCCTCCTGCAAGGCCCGCAGCAGCTTGGCCTGCAGACTGGCGGGCATGTCGCCGATTTCGTCGAGAAACAGGGTGCCGCCATCGGCGAGCTTGAACTTGCCATCGCGCGTCTTGCGGTCGGCTCCGGTGAATGCGCCCGGAGCCACGCCGAAGAATTCGGCCTCCAGCAGCGTTTCGGGAATGGCCGCGATATTGACGCTCACAAAAGGACCGGCAGACCGCGCCGATGCGGCATGGATGGCATGGGCCAGCACCTCCTTGCCGGTACCGGTCTCGCCCAGCAGCAGCACCGGGCTCATGGACTGGGCCGCCCGCCGCGCCTGGCGCTTGACCTCGACCGCAGCCGGGCTGCTGCCCACAAAGCTGGCAAAGCTGTATTTGCTGCGGCGCGAACCTTGTACGGACGCCTGCAGGCTGCGGCTGCGCTGGGCAGCCAGCTCGCGCCGCGCTTCATCGAGATCGCGCTGCAGCATCGCAAACTTGCTGATCAACGGCTGCAAGGTCGTCTCGGGCTGATCGAACAGCACAATGCCGATGGCACCGATCACGCCACCTTCATCGTCATGCAGCGGCAGGCGGCTGACGACAAAGGTTCCGGCGCTGTTGGTCAGCAGATCGATCAAGACCGGCTTGCCGGTCTCCAGCACGCTGCGCATCTGCGTGTTGGGGATGACCTCCTCCACCTTATGCCCGAGAAAATCGCCCACACCGGCTACTCCCAGGCGTGGCAAAAAACGCTCGTAGCCTTTGTTGACCCAGACAATGCGCCCGCTTCTGTCGACCAGAAACATGCCCTGGCTCATTGACGAGAACAGCTGAAACATGGACCGTGCCGCCAATGCATAGATACCGTCGGCATCGTCGGGCAGCTCGCAAGCGAAATCGTTGGGTAGCCGTTGGCTCATTTCCATCATTGCGCCATGGTAGGGCGACATTGCCCCAAAACCATCGGCACAGACCTCCAGCTAGTGCATTCAAACCAATGCTTTAGCCGACCTACATAAAAAAATCCCCTGTCCAGCTCACCGAACAGGGGATATGAATGCAACGGGCTCCATGCGTACAGCACCCGCAGCAGGCTAGGAAACGGGACTCAGGCGGCGCTTGCCTCCCGGGCCTGCTTGGCCTCCGACAGGCGCTTGAGCACACGGGGAATGATCAGCACGGCCAGCACGATGATGATCAGCGTCAGCGACATGGGACGCTGCAGGAAGATCCACCAGCTGCCTTCGCCGATCGACACTGCATTGCGCATCTGCGCTTCCGCCAAGGGGCCGAGGATCATGCCCACCACCACGGGTGCGGTGGGGAAGTCGAAGCGACGCATGATCACACCGAGCAAGCCAATGCCGTAGAGCAGGAACAGATCGAACGCGCTCTGGCGCATGCCGTAGGCACCGACCGTTGCAAAGATCAAGATGCCGGCATACAGCTGGGGACGCGGAATCTTCAACAGCTTGACCCACAGACCCACCATGGGCAGGTTGAGCACCAGCAGCATCACGTTGCCGATATACAGCGAGGCAATCAGCGCCCAGACCAGGGCCGCAGAGCTAGTAAACAGCTGGGGACCGGGGTTGATGCCGTAGTTCTGGAAAGCGCCCAGCAGCACGGCCGTGGTGTTGCTGGTGGGAATGCCCAGCGTCAGCAGCGGAATCAGGGCCGCGGTCACGGTCGCGTTATTGGCGGCTTCCGGACCGGCCACGCCTTCGATGGCACCCTTGCCGCCGAACTCGGCCTTGTCTTCACCCTTGGCCAGCTTCTTCTCGGTCGCGTAGCTCAGAAAGGTCGGGATCTCGGTGCCGCCAGCGGGAATGCAGCCAAACGGTGTACCCAGCAGCGTGCCGCGCATCCAGGCAGGCCAGGAACGCTTCCAGTCGCGCTTGGTCATGTGTACACGAGTCAGCTTGTTCTGAGACTCCTCGACCTTGCCTTCATACATGGCTGCATACAGCACTTCGGCCACGGCAAACAGCCCCACGGCCACCAGCACGATATCGATGCCGTCCAGCAGCTCCATCTTGCCGCCGGTATAGCGCGCCGCGCCAGAGATCTGATCCATGCCTATGCAACCAGCGGCCAGGCCGACAAACAGCGCCGTCATGCCGCGCAGCGAACTCTGGCCCAGCACGGCGCTCACGGTGGTGAAGGCCAGCACCATCAGCATGAAGTACTCGGGCGGGCCCAGCTTCACGGCAAAGTCGGCGACATAGGGAGCGAACAGGGTCACCACTACGGTGGCAAAGGTCCCCGCGACAAACGAGCCGATGGCGGCAGTTGCCAGCGCCGCGCCCGCTCGGCCGCTCTTGGCCATCTTGTTGCCCTCCATGGCCGTGACCATGGACGCCGTTTCGCCGGGCGTGTTCAGCAGAATCGAGGTGGTCGAGCCGCCATACATGGCACCGTAGTAGATGCCGGCAAAAAAGATCATGGATGCCGTCACATCCACCTTGGCGGTGATGGGCAGCAGCATGGCCACTGCCACGGCCGGGCCGATACCGGGCAGCACGCCCACAGCCGTACCCAGGGCACAGCCCACCAGAGCCCACAACAGATTGACGGGCGTGATGGCGGTGGCAAAGCCTGCCATCAAAGCATTGAAGATATCCATTACAGCCACCCCGTCTGAGTCAAGCCAGGCAGATTGATTGCCAGGAACTGAGTAAACATCCAGAAAACGGGCGCTGAAATCAGCAAGCCAGTGATCACATCCTTCACCCAGGTACCGATTTCAGAGGCCTGAGGCTGATGCGCGGCGCGGCGCAGACCTTGCACGGCCAAGACATAGCAAATCGTGCAGCTGAAGATAAAGCCGACGGTTCCAATCAAAGCAGCATTGATCAGCAGACCTGCAGAAACCCAGACAAAGGACAATATATCGGCCTTGGCATGGCCGCCAGGATCCGCCGCATGGCGAAAGCCGCCGCTTCGGGCTTCCCAAATCAGCAGCGCACCGCAAACGGCCAGCACGATGGCGCACAGCCAGGGCAGAAAGTTGGGGCCGACGCCGCCATAGCCCGAATCGGAAGGAATCTGCAGTGCGCCGACGGCCAGGCCAACAGCGACCAGCAGCACGCCCGAACCGACAATGGTTTGTGCTCTTGTGGACGGTACATTGGGGCTTTGCGGCTCATCGGGGTCTGCATAGGCCGAAACCTGTGCGGCCTCCGCTGCCCGGGCCAGATCTTGGAATGAATCAGACATGATGAATGTGTTTGATTTCAATGGTTTTCGGAACCCGTCAGAGCGACCTTGCCAGCAGCTCTCACGGCATCATGGGGTTGCACAAACCCTGGCTTGCGCCGCTAGGGCAAACCATCAATCAGTGCGGGGGAAAAACAGCAGCACACAACGCGATCAGGGCTGAAGTCGCCAGCCCTGTGCCATGTCCTGAAAAGGCCGCTGCAGAACGCAGCGGCCTGGAGATCGTCAGATCATGCCGGACTTGGCCATGGTGGCGCGCAGGCTGGCGAACTCGTCGTCGACGAACTTGCCAAAGGCATCGCCGCTCAGCCAGGCAGGTGTCCAATCATTCTTTTGCAGCGCTTCAGCCCAGGCCTTGCTCTTGGTGGCTTTTTCAATCTGGGCCACCAGCTCGTCGCGCTGAGCCTTGGAAATGCCGGGCGCGCCATACACACCGCGCCAGTTGCCGATTTCCACATTGATGCCCTGCTCCTTGAGCGTGGGAATGCTGGACGCCGCACCCTTGAGACGCTGAGCCGAAGTCACGCCGATGGGCTTCATCTTGCCGGTTGAGATGTATTCTGCAAACTCGCTGAAGCCACTGCCGCCCACAGTGACGTTGCCACCCAGAATGGCGGAGATGGCCTCGCCGCCCCCACGGAAAGCCACGTAGTTGATCTTGGCGGGGTCCACACCCACTTCACGGGCGATCATGGCTGCAGCAATGTGCTCGGTGGAGCCGCGCGAGCCACCGCCCCACTTGATGGAGCCGGGGTCCTTCTTGAGCTGGGCCACCACTTCCGCCATGTTCTTGTAGGGCGAATTGGCGGGCAGCACAAACACGTTGTATTCGCTGGTCAGGCGCGCCAAAGGCGTAGCCTGGCTCAGGTTGACGGGAGGCTTGCCGGTAATGATGCCGCCCAGCATCACGGCGCCCATGACCATCATGGCATTGGGATCGCCCTTGCTGCCATTGACGAACTGGGCCAGACCGATGGCGCCAGCAGCGCCGCCCTTGTTGTCATAAGTGACGGAAGAAGCCACACCTGCGTCCTGCAAGGCCTTGCCCAGGGCACGGCCTGTCGTGTCCCAGCCGCCACCAGGGTTGGCAGGCAGCATCATCTTGATGGCTGCCGCTGCCTGGGCCGACAGGGGCAAAGCACCGGCCGCCGCCAGGGCTGCCAGAGACTTCAGAAACGTATCACGACGCATGATGTACTCCTTATGTAGTTGGTGAGTGCAATCATGGACAGCCTGCCTGTCAAACGGCTGTCCAATCACCTAGGGCTATCCCTTAAGCAAGCCCGGTAGTTTCACGACTTGTCTTCGCATTTGCAGCTCAGTGCTATGTTCGGCAACATGCAATTACTGCTTGTTGAAGATGATTCCGCCATGCGCACCACGCTGCAGCGCACCCTGATGCGCCGCGGGCTGCATGTGGATGTGGCGGCCGACGGCCCCAGCGCCCTGGCCCATTGGCAGACCCGCGAACCCGATGCCGTGGTGCTGGATCTGAGTCTGCCCGGCCTCGACGGACTGCAGGTGCTGGAACGCGCCCGTGCCCTGGGCCTGCGTACACCGGTGCTGATCCTGACCGCGCGCGGTACCGTGGGCGACCGCGTCATGGGACTGAACGCCGGTGCCGACGACTATCTGGCCAAGCCCTTTGACCTCGACGAACTGGAAGCACGCCTGCGCGCCCTGCTGCGTCGCAGCCAGGATAGCTTCACACCCAGATCGGCCTCTGAAGTCATCACCCTGGGCGCATTGCGCTATGAAAAGGAAAGCGGCGCCATTTATCTCGACGACAAGGTTCTGGAGCTGACCCCGCGCGAGCTGTCCATGATGCATGCGTTGCTGGCCCGCCCCGGCCATGCGGTCACCAAGGAGCGGCTGTTCAGTCTTGTCTTCCCCGGCGAGGTCGATGTGCAATACGAGGCCGTGGAAGTCGTGGCCTACCGGCTGCGCAAAAAGCTGGGCGGCACCGGCGTGCAACTGGTCACGCTGCGCGGACTGGGCTATCTGGTCAAGGCCGAGGCCGCGGCATGACAGCCATTTCGGCAAGGACGCGGCCCAAGACAGCCTGGTCGCTGCGGCGCCTGCTGCTCACCGGCATCCTGCTGCCTGTGCTGGCGCTGATTGCCCTCAACGCCTGGAGCCTCTATCAGCAAACCCTGGCATCGCTGCACACGGCTTACGACAGAACCCTGCTGGCCTCGGCCAAAAGCATCAGTGAGCAAATTGGCGTCACGGGATACGACGATCAGGCACAGTTGCGCGCCATCGTTCCCTATTCGGCACTGGAAATTTTCGAGGCTGACAACCAGAGCCGCATGTTCTACCGCGTCTCCACGCTGGACGGACAGTTGATCTCTGGCTTCGAGGAGCTGCCTGTCTGGAACGGCAGGATTCCGCAGCGCCCGCCCTATGCGGCGCTGGTGGACTTCTACGACGACGAGTTTCGCGGCCACCCCGTGCGTGTAGCCGTGCTGCTGCAGCCGGTTGCCAGTGCCAACGGACGCGGCATGGCCGTGATCCAGGTGGCCGAAACCCTGGAACTGCGCGAATCCCTGGCCTTGCAGATTCTGCGTGACACCTTGATTCGTCAGGCCCTGCTGGTGCTGGTCGTCGCCCTGATCGTCATCATCGTGGTACAGCGCGCCACCCAGCCCATACGCCAGCTCAGCCAGGACCTGCAGGGCCGTGCCCAGGGGGATCTGAGTCCGCTGGCTGCGCCCGAGGTCCCGCGCGAAGTCCAGCCTCTGCTGGAAGCCACCAACCAGACCATGCAGCGCCTGCAAGGCCTGCTGAGCAATCAGAAGCGCTTTGTGCGCGACGCCTCGCACCAGCTGCGCACGCCCCTGGCCGTGCTCAAGGTTCAGGTGCAGTCTGCCAAGCGCGGCGATATCCCACCGGCCCAGGCCTTTGCCGAGATTGACGATACCGTGGACCGTGCCACCCGCGTCGCCAATCAGATGCTGGCCCTGGCCAAGGTCGAGCAGCTACGCCAGGAAGACAGCAACCAGAGCAGCGCCATGCTTGCCCAGCTCGACGATATCGTGCGCGACGTGGCGCTGGAGCTGTCACCGCTGATTGCCGATCACGACATGGACTTCGGCATCGAAACCCGGGCCTGCTGCGTGGCCGCCCATGAATGGATGCTGCGCGAGCTGACCCGAAACCTGCTGCACAACGCCATACGCCACACCCCCAGGCACGGGAGTCTGCAGGTCGATGTGCGCGCGCACGACGGCATGGCGCAGCTGAGTATCGAAGACAGCGGCAGCGGCATCGACGATGAACTGGCCCAGCGGCTGTTCCAGCCTTTTTCGGCGGGCAACGCGCGCAGCGGCTCGGGCCTGGGCCTGGCCATCTGCCAGGAAATCGTGCAAACCCTGGGCGGCCAGATCGAGCTGCGCAATCTGCACGACGAACTCGGCCGTGTGCGTGGCCTGCAGGCGCTGATTCAGCTGCCCCTGCACAATGGCGATGCCCAGGACATGGATACTGCTCTGACTTGAATCGCCATCCTTTCACGCCGCAAAATACCGATATGAGTGAAACTGAATCCATGCGTCTGGACAAATGGCTGTGGTGCGCGCGGTTCTACAAGACCCGCAGCCTGGCTGTGGAGGAAATTGGCAAAGGCCGGGTCACGGTCAACAACGCCAATGCCAAGGCCTCGCGTGAAATCCGCCCGGGTGACCATATCCACCTGCGCCAGGGCAATATTCCCAGGGAAGTGATTGTGCGCGGACTCAGCGGCATGCGCGGCCCTGCGCCCGTGGCCCAACAGCTGTACGAGGAAACAGCGCAAAGCATTGCCCAGCGAGAGCAACTGGCCGAGCAGCGACGTCTGGCCCCCGAGCCCGCCGAAGCACTGGCGGCCCAGCACACCGGCCGCCCCACCAAACGCGACCGTCGCGAAATCGATCGCGTGCGCCAGGACCGCAGCGGCTGGGGCGACCGCTGGAGCGCTTCCATCGATGACTGAAAGCCTTCGCCCATGAAGCGCAGGCTGCTGATCTCCACGCTCTCCACCCTTGCAGTTGCAGCAACCGGCACCTTGAGTTGGTCGTGGCTACGCAAGCGTCAGGGTAGTACCGAACGTCGATCCGTGATCCAGACCGTCTTCAGCCAGGCGCTGCCGCCACTGAGCGCCCAGCATCTGCAGCTGATACGCCTGCTGCGGGTGCAGTGGATGCCCATAGAGTCGGGGGCGCCCGGCTTCGATCCCGTGCAGCCCTTTGGCGGCGATCTGTCCACCCTCGACACAGCCCTGCAGGTGCTGCGCAGTCACGATCCTGCTCTGGCCACCCGGCTCTTGGCCGAGGTCTGCCTTTGGCTGCCGGAGTTTGTGGCCACCGCCACCTTGGCGCCCGGTCGCTATGCCTTGCCGCCCGACTTCTCAGGCCAGGCACCAGACAGCAGCTTCGACTTTCGTCCCGAACACCTGACGCTGCTGCATGCCGCCCTGTGGCGAGAAGTCGGTACCGATGACCTGCCTTATGTTTTGGCCGAGGAGGAAGACGGCCAGGCGATCTGGCCCTTGCCCTATATCGATGGCAAGCGGCCGTATGGCGACCGCAGCTACTACCAGATCGATATGGCCGACATTCTGGGCAAGCCCTACGCCAGGAACGCACAGGGCCAGTACATTTTGCCGCCCCAGAAAGATGAGGCGCTCAGGCAACTGCATCTGCAGACCCACGCCGCACTGCAGATCCTGCTCATGCATGGAGTGCCCTCGGGGATTCGCAGCTTGGCGACCTGAGCCGGGGATGGGCTGTGGCAAAGCCCATCTCTCATAAAATATGAGCACTTAGCGCTTTATTACAAAGCTTTCAAAGCTTGCGCAAGCAGCTCTTATTCAAGTAGCAATCGATCATTATCGAGGACGGCCAGACTCGCACCTGCGCCTGGGCTGCTGGCACTCTTTTCATCTCCCTCGGCCTTTTCGCGCATGTCTTCCGCTTTTTCAGCACCGCTTTCCTCTTCCTGCTCACGAATCCCGCCATGGCTGCGCCATGCCGGCATCGCAATGCTGGCCATCAGCAGCGTGGCCTGCTCCGCCAGGATGCCTGCGCCCTCGGCAACGGCCAGCCCCGCACCGCTCATCCAGATCAGCAATCCCACGCGCAGCACCCAGGGCTTCGAGCAATGCCCACAGTTCTTTGCCAACGGCAAAGCTCCCGTGCTCAGCGATCAGCCCAAGCTGCGTACGCTGTGCTATGACGCGTTTGCCGTGCTGCACAGCGGCCAGAGCAAGACCCCCGTCTTCGTCGCTCAGCGCCTGAACAAGGCTCTGGTCGCCGATGCCGACGAAAAGCGCACCAACAAGTTCTACAGCGACGCCCGCCTGCCCCGCGATGAACGCGCCGAGCTGGACGACTACAAGCGCTCCGGCTACTCACGCGGCCACATGGCTCCCGCTGGCGACATGCCGACCGCACAGGCCATGGCCCAGAGCTTCTCGCTGGCCAATATGGTGCCCCAGTCCATCAAGCAGAACGGCGGCCCCTGGGCCCGCATCGAAAAAGACACGCGCAGCTATGCGCAACGGGCCCAGGGCGATGTCTACATCATCACCGGCCCGGTCTTTGATGCCGGTGCAGCCTCCGTCGGCCACAACCAGGTACGTGTGCCCAGCTTTCTCTACAAGCTGGTTTATGACGCTCAGAGCCAGCGTGCCTGGGCGCACTGGCAGGCCAATGATGATGCAGCCCGCGTCACCGAGCCCATCAGCTACGCGGAGCTGGTGCGCCGCACCGGCATCGAGTTCCTGCCCGGCGCTGCGCTGCAAGCCTCGGGCAGGCTCCAGCAGACATCCATGCTCCCTGCGCAGCGACACTGATTTCCCGTGCCCCCAATGAAAAAGCCTGCTGGCGCAAGCCAGCAGGCTTTTTATCTTGCTTGTCTTACTTGCCCGGCTTGAACAATTCCAGCTCATCCGCTGTCAGCCAGCGCCATTGGCCGGGCTCCAGCTCGGCGGGCAGCTCCATGCCGCCGATTCTTCTGCGATGCAGACCTTCGACCCGGTTGCTCACAGCCGCAATCATGCGCTTGACCTGGTGATACTTGCCCTCGGTCAGCGTCAGATCCAGTACATGGCTGTCCACCTGCTCGCAGGCCGCTGCCTTGACGGGCTTGGGATCATCATCGAGCACGACACCATCCAGCAGCCGCTGTATCTGCTTGGCATCCACCGGATGCTTGCAAGTCACCCGGTAAACCTTGGAGACATGCTTTTTGGGCGACGACATGCGATGGATGAACTGGCCATCGTCGCTGAGCAGCAACATGCCCGTCGTATCCTGGTCCAGGCGCCCCACCGCCTGAACACCTTGCACCGCCCCTTTGTTGGGTCGTTGACGCAGCGGAGCCGGCAGCAAGGTATAGATGCTGGGATAGGCCGATGGTTTTTGCGAGCACTCGGTGCCGGCAGGCTTGTTCAGCAGCACATAACCCAGCTCGTGATACTCCCACTCCACGCCTTGCACCCTGAAGCGCAGACCTTCGGGATCCACCTGCTGGGTGGAATCCAGGATCTTCTCCCAGTCAGAGGTCTGCGGGTTCCATATCTCCACCCAGCCTTGCTGCACCAAGCCGGAACACACACGGCGAATGCCAAAGCCCTGTGAATACAACATGTCCTGCAGCTGCATGCTCATCCTTTCCATGTCCGCTACTGCGCAAGCAATATCAAGAATACCGATTGATCAAATAAAAAACCCCGTAATCTTTCGACTACGGGGTTTTCACTGTAAGAGCCTGACGATGACCTACTTTCACACGGGAACCCGCACTATCATCGGCGCAAAGTCGTTTCACTGTCCTGTTCGGGATGGGAAGGAGTGGTACCAACTTGCTATGGTCATCAGGCATAAACTTTTTGTCAGATTGACGGCGCCTCGATTAACTTCTTAATCTCGCTCACCTTCAGTCCAACGAATTCATAGAGTCTTCAATCAGCTTTTCGATTGCGCCTTTTCGGCATAACTAGAACTTACGTTCTGTCTTTTGTTTTTCCAGGCTTACCCAAAGTTATAGGGTCAAGCCGCACGGGCAATTAGTACTGGTTAGCTTAACGCATTACTGCGCTTCCACACCCAGCCTATCAACGTCGTGGTCTACAACGACCCTTCAGGGGGCTCAAGGCCCCGGCAGATCTCATCTTGAAACGAGTTTCCCGCTTAGATGCTTTCAGCGGTTATCTCTTCCACACTTAGCTACCCTGCGATGCCACTGGCGTGACAACAGGTACACCAGAGGTGTGTCCACTCCGGTCCTCTCGTACTAGGAGCAGGCTTCCTCAAATCTGCAGCGCCCACGGAAGATAGGGACCAAACTGTCTCACGACGTTTTAAACCCAGCTCACGTACCTCTTTAAATGGCGAACAGCCATACCCTTGGGACCGACTACAGCCCCAGGATGAGATGAGCCGACATCGAGGTGCCAAACACCGCCGTCGATATGAACTCTTGGGCGGTATCAGCCTGTTATCCCCAGAGTACCTTTTATCCGTTGAGCGATGGCCCTTCCATACAGAACCACCGGATCACTATGTCCTGCTTTCGCATCTGCTCGACTTGTCAGTCTCGCAGTTAAGCACGCTTATGCCATTGCACTATCGTCACGATGTCCGACCGTAACTAGCGTACCTTCGAACTCCTCCGTTACGCTTTGGGAGGAGACCGCCCCAGTCAAACTGCCTACCATGCACTGTCCCCGATCCAGATAATGGATCCAGGTTAGAACCTCAAACGCACCAGGGTGGTATTTCAACGTCGGCTCCATGCGATCTAGCGACCGCACTTCAAAGCCTCCCACCTATCCTACACAGATCCGTTCAAAGTCCAATACAAAGCTACAGTAAAGGTTCATGGGGTCTTTCCGTCTTTCCGCGGGGAGATTGCATCATCACAAACATTTCAACTTCGCTGAGTCTCAGGAGGAGACAGTGTGGCCATCGTTACGCCATTCGTGCAGGTCGGAACTTACCCGACAAGGAATTTCGCTACCTTAGGACCGTTATAGTTACGGCCGCCGTTTACTGGGACTTCAATCAAGAGCTTGCACCCCATCATTTAATCTTCCAGCACCGGGCAGGCGTCACACCCTATACGTCCACTTTCGTGTTTGCAGAGTGCTGTGTTTTTATTAAACAGTCGCAGCCACCAATTTTTTGCAACCCCTTTGAGCTCCGTTTGTACAACTTCACTTACTTGGGGTACACCTTCTCCCGAAGTTACGGTGTCAATTTGCCGAGTTCCTTCTCCTGAGTTCTCTCAAGCGCCTTAGAATACTCATCTCGCGCACCAGTGTCGGTTTGCGGTACGGTCGTCAATAGCTGAAGCTTAGTGGCTTTTCCTGGAAGCAGGGTATCACTCACTTCGTCTGCAAGCAGACTCGTTATCACCCCTCATCTAAGCCTGGCGGATTTGCCTACCAGGCACGACTACAGGCTTGAACCAACATATCCAACAGTTGGCTGAGCTAACCTTCTCCGTCCCCACATCGCACTATTGATCGGTACAGGAATATTGACCTGTTTCCCATCAGCTACGCATCTCTGCCTCGCCTTAGGGGCCGACTCACCCTACGCCGATGAACGTTGCGTAGGAAACCTTGCGCTTACGGCGAGGGGGCTTTTCACCCCCTTTAACGCTACTCATGTCAGCATTCGCACTTCTGATACCTCCAGCATCCGTTACCAGACACCTTCACAGGCTTACAGAACGCTCTCCTACCACTTGCAATAAATTGCAAATCCGCAGCTTCGGTAACTGGCTTAGCCCCGTTACATCTTCCGCGCAGGACGACTCGATCAGTGAGCTATTACGCTTTCTTTAAATGATGGCTGCTTCTAAGCCAACATCCTGACTGTTTTAGCCTTCCCACTTCGTTTCCCACTTAGCCCGTTTTAGGGACCTTAGCTGGCGGTCTGGGTTGTTTCCCTCTTGAGTCCGGACGTTAGCACCCGGTGCTCTGTCTCCCAAGCTGTACTCGTCGGTATTCGGAGTTTGCATAGGTTTGGTAAGTCGCCATGACCCCCTAGCCTAAACAGTGCTCTACCCCCGACGGTAATACTTGAGGCACTACCTAAATAGTTTTCGGAGAGAACCAGCTATTTCCAAGTTTGTTTAGCCTTTCACCCCTATCCACAGCTCATCCCCTAATTTTGCAACATTAGTGGGTTCGGACCTCCAGTACCTGTTACGGCACCTTCATCCTGGCCATGGATAGATCACTTGGTTTCGGGTCTACACCCAGCGACTAGTCGCCCTATTCGGACTCGATTTCTCTTCGCCTCCCCTATTCGGTTAAGCTTGCCACTGAATGTAAGTCGCTGACCCATTATACAAAAGGTACGCCGTCACCCCTAAGGGCTCCGACTTTTTGTAAGCATACGGTTTCAGGATCTATTTCACTCCCCTCCCGGGGTTCTTTTCGCCTTTCCCTCACGGTACTGGTTCACTATCGGTCGATGATGAGTATTTAGCCTTGGAGGATGGTCCCCCCATATTCAGACAGGGTTTCTCGTGCCCCGCCCTACTTGTCTGCAGCCTAGTACCACCGATCGGTTTTCACATACGGGACTATCACCCACTATGGTCGGCCTTTCCATGCCGTTTTGTTAACTGATCGACTATCACTGCAAGGCTCTTCCGAATTCGCTCGCCACTACTATCGGAATCTCGGTTGATGTCTTTTCCTCTGGGTACTTAGATGTTTCAGTTCTCCAGGTTCGCTTCGTGCACCTATGTATTCAGTGCACGATACCTCTTGCGAGGTGGGTTCCCCCATTCAGAAATCTCCGGATCAAAGCTTATTTGCCAGCTCCCCGAAGCTTATCGCAGGCTATCACGTCTTTCGTCGCCTATCATCGCCAAGGCATCCACCATATGCTCTTAGTCACTTGACCCTATAACTTTGGACTCTCTTAGCGAGAATCAAAGCTTGGTGTTCAAAGACTGGTGAGGTCTTGCACCTCACGCGTTATGCCGTAATGTGAATATCTTTGGCTGCATCTTTCAATGCAGCTTAGAGAATATTCGTCATTACTAGATAAATTTGCATTCGCAAAATATCTGTTTTGACGCAATCAAAATGTTGCTGGCGGCACGGTGCACAAACCTTGGTTTGCGCTTTCCACCAGCAACGCTGATTTCGACTCTATGAATTTTTAAAGAACAGCCAATTGATCGACGTTTCGATCAATACAAAAGCAGTCTTTGCAAGACTGCTTTTGTATTGGGAAGCCTTCGATTATAGCACCATTAGCGCTATCATTTTTGGTGGAGGATGACGGGATCGAACCGACGACCCCCTGCTTGCAAAGCAGGTGCTCTCCCAGCTGAGCTAATCCCCCGGGATCCTCTGACCAGATATTGGAATCTTGGTGGGTCTAGTTGGGCTCGAACCAACGACCCCTGCGTTATCAACACAGTGCTCTAACCAGCTGAGCTACAGACCCATTCCATGCAACCCGCTGTTACTCAGCAGGCCACCTGGCTTGTTCCAACAACCGATAAGTGTGGACGTTCAATTTGAAGCAGCATTTTTCCAGAAAGGAGGTGATCCAGCCGCACCTTCCGATACGGCTACCTTGTTACGACTTCACCCCAGTCACGAACCCCGCCGTGGTAAGCGCCCTCCTTGCGGTTAGGCTACCTACTTCTGGCGAGACCCGCTCCCATGGTGTGACGGGCGGTGTGTACAAGACCCGGGAACGTATTCACCGTGACATTCTGATCCACGATTACTAGCGATTCCGACTTCACGCAGTCGAGTTGCAGACTGCGATCCGGACTACGACTGGCTTTATGGGATTAGCTCCCCCTCGCGGGTTGGCAACCCTTTGTACCAGCCATTGTATGACGTGTGTAGCCCCACCTATAAGGGCCATGAGGACTTGACGTCATCCCCACCTTCCTCCGGTTTGTCACCGGCAGTCCCATTAGAGTGCTCAACTGAATGTAGCAACTAATGGCAAGGGTTGCGCTCGTTGCGGGACTTAACCCAACATCTCACGACACGAGCTGACGACAGCCATGCAGCACCTGTGTGCAGGTTCTCTTTCGAGCACCAAACCATCTCTGGTAAGTTCCTGCCATGTCAAAGGTGGGTAAGGTTTTTCGCGTTGCATCGAATTAAACCACATCATCCACCGCTTGTGCGGGTCCCCGTCAATTCCTTTGAGTTTCAACCTTGCGGCCGTACTCCCCAGGCGGTCAACTTCACGCGTTAGCTTCGTTACTGAGTCAGTTAAGACCCAACAACCAGTTGACATCGTTTAGGGCGTGGACTACCAGGGTATCTAATCCTGTTTGCTCCCCACGCTTTCGTGCATGAGCGTCAGTGCAGGCCCAGGGGATTGCCTTCGCCATCGGTGTTCCTCCGCATATCTACGCATTTCACTGCTACACGCGGAATTCCATCCCCCTCTGCCGCACTCTAGCCTTGCAGTCACAATGGCAGTTCCCAGGTTGAGCCCGGGGATTTCACCACTGTCTTACAAAACCGCCTGCGCACGCTTTACGCCCAGTAATTCCGATTAACGCTTGCACCCTACGTATTACCGCGGCTGCTGGCACGTAGTTAGCCGGTGCTTATTCTTACGGTACCGTCATGACCCGGGGATATTAGCCCCAGGCTTTTCGTTCCGTACAAAAGCAGTTTACAACCCGAGGGCCTTCATCCTGCACGCGGCATTGCTGGATCAGGCTTTCGCCCATTGTCCAAAATTCCCCACTGCTGCCTCCCGTAGGAGTCTGGGCCGTGTCTCAGTCCCAGTGTGGCTGGTCGTCCTCTCAGACCAGCTACAGATCGCAGGCTTGGTAAGCCTTTACCCCACCAACTACCTAATCTGCCATCAGCCGCTCTAGTAGCACAAGGCCCGAAGGTCCCCTGCTTTCATCCGTAGATCTCATGCGGTATTAGCTACTCTTTCGAGTAGTTATCCCCCACTACTAGGCACGTTCCGATGTATTACTCACCCGTTCGCCACTCGTCAGCATCCGAAGACCTGTTACCGTTCGACTTGCATGTGTAAAGCATGCCGCCAGCGTTCAATCTGAGCCAGGATCAAACTCTATAGTTCGATCTTGAATTTAAAGTCTTTCGACTGCTCACTCACTTGACGGAATCAAGAAGAATAAATTCTTCCTCATTACTGTTTTTGTGAGCGTTTGATAACTCCGAAGAGTTTTGTTCCGAAGAACTGGCTGCTTGCCCTCAAACGCCCACGCTTATCGGCTGTATTTTTTTAAGGAACCGAGTGCAAAATCAAAAATCCCGATCTTGAATCTCGTTGCTTGCTGCGATCAGCGAAGCCTTCTATTGTAGCACTGTTTTCACAGTACTTTTAAAACGTTTTTGCGTTTTCTTCTCACCCCTCAGCACAAGGAGGGAGAAGAAAACGCCTGGCGTGAGCCAGGCGTTTTGGCGTAAGAGCCTGACGATGACCTACTTTCACACGGGAACCCGCACTATCATCGGCGCAAAGTCGTTTCACTGTCCTGTTCGGGATGGGAAGGAGTGGTACCAACTTGCTATGGTCATCAGGCATAAACTTTTTGTCAGATTGACGGCGCCTCGATTAACTTCTTAATCTCGCTCACCTTCAGTCCAACGAATTCATAGAGTCTTCATCAGCTTTTCGATTGCGCCTTTTCGGCATAACTAGAACTTGCGTTCTGTCTTTTCATTTTTCCAGGCTTACCCAAAGTTATAGGGTCAAGCCGCACGGGCAATTAGTACTGGTTAGCTTAACGCATTACTGCGCTTCCACACCCAGCCTATCAACGTCGTGGTCTACAACGACCCTTCAGGGGGCTCAAGGCCCCGGCAGATCTCATCTTGAAACGAGTTTCCCGCTTAGATGCTTTCAGCGGTTATCTCTTCCACACTTAGCTACCCTGCGATGCCACTGGCGTGACAACAGGTACACCAGAGGTGTGTCCACTCCGGTCCTCTCGTACTAGGAGCAGGCTTCCTCAAATCTGCAGCGCCCACGGAAGATAGGGACCAAACTGTCTCACGACGTTTTAAACCCAGCTCACGTACCTCTTTAAATGGCGAACAGCCATACCCTTGGGACCGACTACAGCCCCAGGATGAGATGAGCCGACATCGAGGTGCCAAACACCGCCGTCGATATGAACTCTTGGGCGGTATCAGCCTGTTATCCCCAGAGTACCTTTTATCCGTTGAGCGATGGCCCTTCCATACAGAACCACCGGATCACTATGTCCTGCTTTCGCATCTGCTCGACTTGTCAGTCTCGCAGTTAAGCACGCTTATGCCATTGCACTATCGTCACGATGTCCGACCGTAACTAGCGTACCTTCGAACTCCTCCGTTACGCTTTGGGAGGAGACCGCCCCAGTCAAACTGCCTACCATGCACTGTCCCCGATCCAGATAATGGATCCAGGTTAGAACCTCAAACGCACCAGGGTGGTATTTCAACGTCGGCTCCATGCGATCTAGCGACCGCACTTCAAAGCCTCCCACCTATCCTACACAGATCCGTTCAAAGTCCAATACAAAGCTACAGTAAAGGTTCATGGGGTCTTTCCGTCTTTCCGCGGGGAGATTGCATCATCACAAACATTTCAACTTCGCTGAGTCTCAGGAGGAGACAGTGTGGCCATCGTTACGCCATTCGTGCAGGTCGGAACTTACCCGACAAGGAATTTCGCTACCTTAGGACCGTTATAGTTACGGCCGCCGTTTACTGGGACTTCAATCAAGAGCTTGCACCCCATCATTTAATCTTCCAGCACCGGGCAGGCGTCACACCCTATACGTCCACTTTCGTGTTTGCAGAGTGCTGTGTTTTTATTAAACAGTCGCAGCCACCAATTTTTTGCAACCCCTTTGAGCTCCGTTTGTACAACTTCACTTACTTGGGGTACACCTTCTCCCGAAGTTACGGTGTCAATTTGCCGAGTTCCTTCTCCTGAGTTCTCTCAAGCGCCTTAGAATACTCATCTCGCGCACCAGTGTCGGTTTGCGGTACGGTCGTCAATAGCTGAAGCTTAGTGGCTTTTCCTGGAAGCAGGGTATCACTCACTTCGTCTGCAAGCAGACTCGTTATCACCCCTCATCTAAGCCTGGCGGATTTGCCTACCAGGCACGACTACAGGCTTGAACCAACATATCCAACAGTTGGCTGAGCTAACCTTCTCCGTCCCCACATCGCACTATTGATCGGTACAGGAATATTGACCTGTTTCCCATCAGCTACGCATCTCTGCCTCGCCTTAGGGGCCGACTCACCCTACGCCGATGAACGTTGCGTAGGAAACCTTGCGCTTACGGCGAGGGGGCTTTTCACCCCCTTTAACGCTACTCATGTCAGCATTCGCACTTCTGATACCTCCAGCATCCGTTACCAGACACCTTCACAGGCTTACAGAACGCTCTCCTACCACTTGCAATAAATTGCAAATCCGCAGCTTCGGTAACTGGCTTAGCCCCGTTACATCTTCCGCGCAGGACGACTCGATCAGTGAGCTATTACGCTTTCTTTAAATGATGGCTGCTTCTAAGCCAACATCCTGACTGTTTTAGCCTTCCCACTTCGTTTCCCACTTAGCCCGTTTTAGGGACCTTAGCTGGCGGTCTGGGTTGTTTCCCTCTTGAGTCCGGACGTTAGCACCCGGTGCTCTGTCTCCCAAGCTGTACTCGTCGGTATTCGGAGTTTGCATAGGTTTGGTAAGTCGCCATGACCCCCTAGCCTAAACAGTGCTCTACCCCCGACGGTAATACTTGAGGCACTACCTAAATAGTTTTCGGAGAGAACCAGCTATTTCCAAGTTTGTTTAGCCTTTCACCCCTATCCACAGCTCATCCCCTAATTTTGCAACATTAGTGGGTTCGGACCTCCAGTACCTGTTACGGCACCTTCATCCTGGCCATGGATAGATCACTTGGTTTCGGGTCTACACCCAGCGACTAGTCGCCCTATTCGGACTCGATTTCTCTTCGCCTCCCCTATTCGGTTAAGCTTGCCACTGAATGTAAGTCGCTGACCCATTATACAAAAGGTACGCCGTCACCCCTAAGGGCTCCGACTTTTTGTAAGCATACGGTTTCAGGATCTATTTCACTCCCCTCCCGGGGTTCTTTTCGCCTTTCCCTCACGGTACTGGTTCACTATCGGTCGATGATGAGTATTTAGCCTTGGAGGATGGTCCCCCCATATTCAGACAGGGTTTCTCGTGCCCCGCCCTACTTGTCTGCAGCCTAGTACCACCGATCGGTTTTCACATACGGGACTATCACCCACTATGGTCGGCCTTTCCATGCCGTTTTGTTAACTGATCGACTATCACTGCAAGGCTCTTCCGAATTCGCTCGCCACTACTATCGGAATCTCGGTTGATGTCTTTTCCTCTGGGTACTTAGATGTTTCAGTTCTCCAGGTTCGCTTCGTGCACCTATGTATTCAGTGCACGATACCTCTTGCGAGGTGGGTTCCCCCATTCAGAAATCTCCGGATCAAAGCTTATTTGCCAGCTCCCCGAAGCTTATCGCAGGCTATCACGTCTTTCGTCGCCTATCATCGCCAAGGCATCCACCATATGCTCTTAGTCACTTGACCCTATAACTTTGGACTCTCTTAGCGAGAATCAAAGCCTGGTGTTCAAAGACTGGTGAGGTCTTGCACCTCACGCGTTATGCCGTAATGTGAATATCTTTGGCTGCATCTTTCAATGCAGCTTAGAGAATATTCGTCATTACTAGATAAATTTGCATTCGCAAAATATCTGTTTTGACGCAATCAAAATGTTGCTGGCGGCACGGTGCACAAACCTTGGTTTGCGCTTTCCACCAGCAACGCTGATTTCGACTCTATGAATTTTTAAAGAACAGCCAATTGATCGACGTTTCGATCAATACAAAAGCAGTCTTTGCAAGACTGCTTTTGTATTGGGAAGCCTTCGATTATAGCACCATTAGCGCTATCATTTTTGGTGGAGGATGACGGGATCGAACCGACGACCCCCTGCTTGCAAAGCAGGTGCTCTCCCAGCTGAGCTAATCCCCCGGGATCCTCTGACCAGATATTGGAATCTTGGTGGGTCTAGTTGGGCTCGAACCAACGACCCCTGCGTTATCAACACAGTGCTCTAACCAGCTGAGCTACAGACCCATTCCATGCAACCCGCTGTTACTCAGCAGGCCACCTGGCTTGTTCCAACAACCGATAAGTGTGGACGTTCAATTTGAAGCAGCATTTTTCCAGAAAGGAGGTGATCCAGCCGCACCTTCCGATACGGCTACCTTGTTACGACTTCACCCCAGTCACGAACCCCGCCGTGGTAAGCGCCCTCCTTACGGTTAGGCTACCTACTTCTGGCGAGACCCGCTCCCATGGTGTGACGGGCGGTGTGTACAAGACCCGGGAACGTATTCACCGTGACATTCTGATCCACGATTACTAGCGATTCCGACTTCACGCAGTCGAGTTGCAGACTGCGATCCGGACTACGACTGGCTTTATGGGATTAGCTCCCCCTCGCGGGTTGGCAACCCTTTGTACCAGCCATTGTATGACGTGTGTAGCCCCACCTATAAGGGCCATGAGGACTTGACGTCATCCCCACCTTCCTCCGGTTTGTCACCGGCAGTCCCATTAGAGTGCTCAACTGAATGTAGCAACTAATGGCAAGGGTTGCGCTCGTTGCGGGACTTAACCCAACATCTCACGACACGAGCTGACGACAGCCATGCAGCACCTGTGTGCAGGTTCTCTTTCGAGCACCAAACCATCTCTGGTAAGTTCCTGCCATGTCAAAGGTGGGTAAGGTTTTTCGCGTTGCATCGAATTAAACCACATCATCCACCGCTTGTGCGGGTCCCCGTCAATTCCTTTGAGTTTCAACCTTGCGGCCGTACTCCCCAGGCGGTCAACTTCACGCGTTAGCTTCGTTACTGAGTCAGTTAAGACCCAACAACCAGTTGACATCGTTTAGGGCGTGGACTACCAGGGTATCTAATCCTGTTTGCTCCCCACGCTTTCGTGCATGAGCGTCAGTGCAGGCCCAGGGGATTGCCTTCGCCATCGGTGTTCCTCCGCATATCTACGCATTTCACTGCTACACGCGGAATTCCATCCCCCTCTGCCGCACTCTAGCCTTGCAGTCACAATGGCAGTTCCCAGGTTGAGCCCGGGGATTTCACCACTGTCTTACAAAACCGCCTGCGCACGCTTTACGCCCAGTAATTCCGATTAACGCTTGCACCCTACGTATTACCGCGGCTGCTGGCACGTAGTTAGCCGGTGCTTATTCTTACGGTACCGTCATGACCCGGGGATATTAGCCCCAGGCTTTTCGTTCCGTACAAAAGCAGTTTACAACCCGAGGGCCTTCATCCTGCACGCGGCATTGCTGGATCAGGCTTTCGCCCATTGTCCAAAATTCCCCACTGCTGCCTCCCGTAGGAGTCTGGGCCGTGTCTCAGTCCCAGTGTGGCTGGTCGTCCTCTCAGACCAGCTACAGATCGCAGGCTTGGTAAGCCTTTACCCCACCAACTACCTAATCTGCCATCAGCCGCTCTAGTAGCACAAGGCCCGAAGGTCCCCTGCTTTCATCCGTAGATCTCATGCGGTATTAGCTACTCTTTCGAGTAGTTATCCCCCACTACTAGGCACGTTCCGATGTATTACTCACCCGTTCGCCACTCGTCAGCATCCGAAGACCTGTTACCGTTCGACTTGCATGTGTAAAGCATGCCGCCAGCGTTCAATCTGAGCCAGGATCAAACTCTATAGTTCGATCTTGAATTTAAAGTCTTTCGACTGCTCACTCACTTGACGGAATCAAGAAGAATAAATTCTTCCTCATTACTGTTTTTGTGAGCGTTTGATAACTCCGAAGAGTTTTGTTCCGAAGAACTGGCTGCTTGCCCTCAAACGCCCACGCTTATCGGCTGTATTTTTTTAAGGAACCGAGTGCAAAATCAGAAACTCTGATCTTAAATCTCGTTGCTTGCTGCGATCAGCGAAGCCTTGGATTGTAGCCTGTTTTTTACCAGACTCAAATCAAAGTTTGAAACTTTTTGTCAAGACCCAGAGGGTCTTGACAAAAAGAAAAAGCCTTTCGGCTTTTTCTTTGATTTGGCGGAAACGGAGGGATTCGAACCCTCGATGAGGCTCTACACCCCATACTCCCTTAGCAGGGGAGCACCTTCGGCCACTCGGTCACGTTTCCGGAATGACGCTATTGTAAACAGCTTTTTTGTTCGTTTTTGGAAAGTTGCGAAAATTATTCGCTTTTGTCCAAACCAAAGGCTGTGTGCAGGGAACGCACGGCCAGTTCCAGGTACTTCTCGTCGATCACGACCGAAGTCTTGATCTCGGAGGTCGAGATCATCTGGATGTTCACGCCTTCCTTGCTCAGAGCACGGAACATGGTGGAAGCCACGCCCACATGGCTGCGCATGCCGATGCCGACGATGCTGACCTTGGCGATATTGGGATTACCCACCACTTCGGAAGCACCCAGTGCAGGAACAACGCTTTCACGCAGCAGCTCCATGGCGCGCTGGTAGTCGCCCTGGCTCACGGTGAAGCTGAAGTCGGTCTTGCCGTCCTTGGAGATGTTCTGGATGATCACATCGACTTCGATGTTGGCATCAGCCACGGGACCCAGGATGGCAGCAGCCACACCAGGGGTATCAGGCACGCCCAGAACGGAGATCTTGGCCTCGCCACGGTTGAAAGCGATGCCGGATACGACAGCCTTTTCCATTTTTTCGTCTTCCTCAAAAGTAATCAGCGTGCCGGACTTGGCTTCTTCTTCCAGATCGATATCCCAGGGCGTGAAGCTCGACAGCACGCGCATGGGCACCTTGTACTTGCCTGCAAACTCCACGGAACGGATTTGCAGCACCTTGGAGCCCAGGCTGGCCATTTCCAGCATTTCCTCAAAGCTCACCGTACCCAGGCGCTTGGCAGCAGGCACCACACGGGGATCGGTGGTGTAGACGCCATCCACATCGGTATAGATCAGGCATTCGGCAGCCTTCAGGGCGGCAGCCACGGCCACGGCCGAAGTATCGGAGCCGCCACGCCCCAGCGTGGTGATATTGCCTTCGGGATCGATACCCTGGAAGCCGGTCACGATCACGACACGACCTGCCTCGAGGTCGGCGCGCACGCGCTTGTCATCGATGGACTCGATGCGAGCCTTGGTGTAGCTGCTATCGGTGCGCACGGGCACTTGCCAGCCTGCATAGCTGACGGATTCCATGCCTTCGGCCTGCAGCGCAATGGCCAGCAGCGCCGAGGATGCCTGCTCGCCAGTGGCGGCCAGCATATCAAGCTCACGATAGTACGAACTCTTGGCGTGGCTGGGAGCCAGTTCGCTGGCCAGACCCAGCAAACGGTTGGTTTCGCCACTCATGGCGCTGGGCACAACCACCAACTGGTGACCTGCCCGAGCCCATTTGGCCACACGCTTGGCGACGTTGCGGATGCGCTCTGTCGAGCCCATCGAGGTGCCGCCGTATTTATGAACGATCAGTGCCATTGGATACTAAAGGGTGACGAAACAGCAGCCACGGCGCAGATCACAAAGGTTTTGGCGCGCCGGCGGTTTTCGTACAGGTAAAAAAACCAAAACCTAGGAATTGTACCAACCGAGACTTGCCCCCTGGCGCTCCACAAAACCTCGCCCCACCTTGATGTGGATGCGGTGCCCTCGCGTAGTGCAAACGCCGAGCTGTGCCATGAGCTGCGCAAGCTGGGCCGCCGTCGGCGTCGTGCCATGCTCGGTGCGCAACCAATAACGCAGGACATTACCCAGACGCAGCTCGCTCAAACTCTGCAGCGCCTTGATGGCAGGCGGTACCCCCACCAGTTGCAGATCTGCCGCCGCCTGCTGGTCCAACAGCTGCGATGCCTGGGCACAATGGGCGCTGCTGCGTGCAAACGTGCTGCGAAATTGCGGAAAGACCTGCTCCAGCACCGGCAGCAGCTGAGCCCGAATGCGATTGCGCGTATAGCCCTGATCGGTATTCGTCGGATCCTCGACCCAGCTCAAGTCCCTCAGCCGCAACCAGTCGCGCAGCGCCTGCCCCGGCACCTCCAGCAAGGGTCTGAACCACTCCAACCCTGCTCTTTGCCAATGCCCTGGCATGGCCGCCAGACCGGCCACACCGGCACCGCGCGAGAGCGCCAGCAGCAAGGTCTCGACCTGATCGTCGGCATGCTGGGCCAGCGCCATGGAGCTCACCGAAGCCAGCGCAGTGCCCTGCGCATCGAGCCAAGGCTGCCGGGCCGCCTGAATCAGGGCCGCATAACGCCCCTGGCGCGCCGCATCTTCGGGACTTTGGCCTTGCACATTGCGCGCATCGATGGCGCAGACCTTGAGGGCAATGCCGTGCCGGGCACACAGTTGCTCACAATGGCGCTGAAATTCATCAGCTGCTGCCTGCAAACCATGGTGCACATGAATCGCCCTCACCTGCCCCGGCCAGCGCGCATGGCAAGCCAGAAGCAGGGCCGACGAATCCGCTCCGCCGCTGAAGGCCACGACCAGTGGCAGCTGCGGCTCAAATGCCGCCATCGCCGCATCCACCCGAGCAGCCGAGGCCCGCAACAAGTCAGCATCTGACTGGGCTTGCATGAACAACAGACTCCCTACTTTAAATTCAATAGCAGCTAGCGCTTACCCAGAAGGGCCTAGAAGCGCATCTCACCCCAAGCCTTTCGGCAAAAACAAATGGCTCCCGAAGGAGCCATTGTGCGCAAGCAGCATCAAGCCTGCGGGATCAGCGGTTGTCAGCCTTGGTGTCGGCAAACTTGCCATAGCTCTGAATGCGGTCGTAGCGACGATCCTGCAGCTCCTTGGGCTTGAGATCGGTCAACTGGCGATAGGCATCGCCCAGCGCGCGCTTGAGGAAGGCACCCATTTGCTTGTGATCGCGGTGAGCACCACCCACAGGCTCGTTGACGATCTTGTCCACCAGACCCAGCGCCTTGAGGCGGTGAGCAGTGATGCCCATGGCGTCCGCTGCTTCCTGGGCCTTTTCGCCGGTCTTCCACAGAATGGAAGCACAGCCTTCGGGACTGATCACCGAGTACACGGAGTACTGCAGCATCAGCACCTGATCTGCCACGGCAATGGCCAGCGCGCCGCCCGAGCCACCTTCACCGATGATGGTGGTGATGATGGGGGTCTGCAGCTGAGCCATTTCGTAGATGTTGCGACCGATGGCTTCGGACTGGCCACGCTCCTCGGCATCGATGCCGGGGAAGGCGCCGGGCGTGTCCACGAAAGT
Organism: Comamonas thiooxydans; assembly: GCF_002157685.2. Taxonomy (NCBI): domain Bacteria; kingdom Pseudomonadati; phylum Pseudomonadota; class Betaproteobacteria; order Burkholderiales; family Comamonadaceae; genus Comamonas; species Comamonas thiooxydans. Next base: position 1,375,220 of record NZ_AP026738.1, on the reverse strand, counting down.
GAACACGGGCAGCTTGAACTTCTCGGCCGTCTTCATCAGACGCAAGGCCTTGCGATAGCCCTCGGGGCGCGTCATGCCGAAGTTGCGCAGTGTGCGCTCCTTGGTATCACGACCCTTTTGATGACCGATCACCATGCAGGGCTGGCCATTGAAGCGCGCCAGACCGCCGATGATGGACTGGTCATCCGCAAAGTGGCGGTCGCCGTGCATTTCGACAAAGTCGGTAAAGCACTCGCGCACATAGTCGAGCGTATAGGGGCGCTCGGTATGGCGTGCGATCTTGGTGATCTGCCAGGGGGTCAGGTCGCTGTAGATGTCCTTGGTCAGCTGCAGGCTTTTCTTGCTGAGCTGATCGATCTCTTCCGAGATATCTACTGCGCTTTCAGTCTGCACATAGCGCAGTTCTTCGATTTTGGATTCGAGTTCGGCAATGGGCTGCTCAAAATCCAGAAAGTTCTTTTTCGCCAACGTATTTCTCCTTGTGCCAGCCTGTTGCAATCCTTGCAATCGGCCAGTGGACAGATGTCATCAAGCCACAGGCTGCGCCTCGAGCGAGCGCCAAATATACCAAGTTGCAACCGTACACCACGGTTTCCAAGCCTCGGCAACTTCACGGGCATCGCTGCGACTGACAGGATCGCCCGAAAAATGATTGAGAGAGATGCCCTGTATCAAACCGGCATCGTCCAGAGGCAGCACATTGGGCCGCCCCAGACAGTAAATCAGAAAATTCTCGGCCGTCCAGCGACTGAGACCGCGTATGGACATCAGCTCGGCAATAATGACTTCATCGCTCATCTGAGCCCATTCATCCATGTGCAGACGGTTCTCGGTGAAGTGCAGAGCCAGATCGACCAGATAGTCCACCTTGCGGGCCGACAACCCCACCGCACGCATATCGTCCACCTTGAGCCTGAGCACCTGCTCGGGCTGCATGGCAGCAGGCAGCCTAGCGAACTTGTTCCACAAGGTCTTGGCGGACTTCGCCGAAATCTGCTGCCCGATAATGGAGCGGGCCAATGTGGCAAAGGCCTGTTCCTGCCCGCAAGGCAGCAGCGCCTGGCTGCCGAGTTGCGGAATCAGGCGCTTGAGCACGCGATCGCGGCGCATGAGCTGACGACAGGCCTCAGCCCAATAGGCGGGCACACCATCAGGCAAATCCAGATGGACCTTTGGAGCAGCTGCTTTGGACGTGACTGCCTGCTTTGCAGTTGTACCCGCAGGCTGAGCAATGGCTGCAGCCCCCAAAGGCGCCACAGGCAAAGGCGCAGCCGGCCCCATGGGCACGGGCAGATCAGCCACCAGCGGCAGCTGTTCAAACTCCATGGTGTCCAGATGCTTGGCCGCACTCATGCGCGACTCTCCGCACTGCTCACACAGTTGATGAGATATTGCATGCAGCCTCAGCCCTTGGCGGCCGCTTCCCAGGTCGTGCCCGCGGCCGAGTCCTTGAGGACAATGCCCTGATCGAGCAGATCCTTGCGGATGCGGTCGGCCTCGGCCCAGTTCTTGGCAGCCTTGGCCTCTGCGCGCGCGGCAATCTGCGCTTCAATCGCGGCAGCGTCCACACCTTCGGCACCGGCCTGCAGAAACTTCTGCGGCTCGGCCTGCAGCAGGCCCAGGCATGCCCCCAGGGCCTTGAGCAAGCCCGCCACCTCGGGCGACTTGCTGCGATTGACCTCGGCAGCCAGCTCGAACAGCACCGCCACGGCCTCGGGCGTGCCGAAGTCTTCATCCATCGCCGCCTTGAAGCGGGCGGCATAGGGATTGCTCCAGTCGATCTGCACCTCGGCAGGCGTCACCAGGTCCAGCGCGGTATAGAGGCGCTTGAGCGCACCGCGCGCATCATCGAGATGCACATTGGAATAGTTCAGCGGGCTGCGGTAGTGACTGCGCACGACGAAGAAACGGATGGTCTCGGCGTCGTATTCCTTGAGCACGTCGCGGATGGTGAAGAAGTTGCCCAGCGACTTGGACATCTTCTCGTTGTCCACGTTGATGAAGCCGTTGTGCATCCAGGTCCGGGCGAACGGCTTGCCGGTCGCACCCTCGCTCTGGGCAATCTCGTTCTCGTGGTGGGGGAACTGCAGATCCGCACCGCCGCCATGGATGTCAAAGCTTTCGCCCAGCAGCTCGCAGCCCATGGCCGAGCATTCGATATGCCAGCCGGGGCGGCCTTCACCAAACGGACTTTGCCATCTCACATCGGCCGGCTCGTCGGCCTTGGCCGACTTCCACAGCACAAAGTCCAGCGGGTCGTGCTTGCCGTCGGCCACAGCCACGCGTTCACCGGCGTTGAGCTCGTCCAGCGACTTGCCCGAGAGCTTGCCGTAGCCCGGAAACTTGCGCACGGCGTAGTTCACATCGCCGTTGCCGGCCTGGTAGGCCAGGCCCTTGCCCTGCAAGCGGGCGATCATGCTCAGCATCTGCGGCACATACTCGGTGGCGCGTGGCTCCAGCGTGGGGCGCTCGATGCCCAGCGCATCCGCGTCCTGGTGCAGCGCATCGATCATGCGATCGGTGAGGCTGCGTATGGTCTCGCCGTTTTCCACCGCACGCCTGATGATCTTGTCATCGATGTCGGTGATGTTGCGCACATAGGTCACCTTGTAGCCGCTCGCGCGCAGCCAGCGCTGCACCACGTCGAAAGCCACCATGGAGCGTGCATGGCCCAGGTGGCAGAGGTCATAGACCGTCATGCCACAGACGTACATACGCACATGGCCCGGCTCAAGCGGCGAAAACGATTCCAGTGCACGCGACAGCGTGTTGTAGATACGCAAACTCATGAATCTTGAAATAGGGAGAGAGGGTGGCGAGCAGCAGCACTGGTCATGCCTGCGATGCATAAACCGTGCCTGCCATTCCCTGAGGCTGAAAAATGCGCACTAGCATCCAGACACATCCCGGTCCGGCCAGACGCCTAAGCGCCGCACACCCCTCAGCTACAATTCTTCGCAGTATAAGCTCCCGCCGCAGCGCAGTTTTGCGGCGCCATGAAAGCACCTACATGCCTGTACGCAACTTGTTCAGTACCGCAGCGCGTGCGGCAGCCCTGGCTGCCTTGCTCGCTGCAGGTAGCGCCCACGCCGACGATTACACGGATGTTGCCCAGTTGCTCAAAAGCGGCAAGACGCAGCAGGCGCTGCAAAAAGCGGACACCTATCTGGCCAAGAATTCACGCGACCCGCAGATGCGTTTTCTGCGCGGCATCGCGCTGAGCAATGACGGCAAGACCGAGGACGCGATTGCGGCGTTTCGCCAGCTGACCGAGGACTATCCCGAGCTGCCAGAGCCCTATAACAACCTGGCCGTGATCTATGCACGTCAGGGCGATCTGGATCGCGCCCGCGCCGCACTCGAAGCTGCCGTGCGCAACAACCCAAACTATGCCGTGGCCCACGAGAACCTGGGCGATATCTATGCCCGCCTGGCCTATCAGTCCTATGCGCAGTCCCTGGCCAAGGGCGGCCGCCCCGCGGCCCTGAACCCAAAGCTCAAGCAGCTCAAGGACTTGCTGCAGCCCGCGACCGCCCTCGCAGCGCCTGCCCCGGCCCAGCCTGCACAGCGCTGAACCCGTTTTTTCCATCACTGCCCTCTTGTGAAGCTGGCCGGTGCCCTCAGCTGCCTCAAGCCTATTTTGGCAGCCGCTGTCCAGCGGCCTTGCCCAAGGCCCACTTACCCAGGAATATGACCATGCTGAATTTCCGTCGAAACAGCCTCAAGGCCCTGTCCGCCATTGCGCTGACAGCCACTGTTTTTGCAATCCCCGGCCTGGCCCAGGCGCAATCCAAGGTGCAGCTCAAGACCAGCATGGGCGATATCGTGGTCGAACTCAACGATGCCAAGGCCCCCAAGAGCGCGGCCAACTTTCTGCAATATGTGCGTGACAAGCACTACGACGGCACGGTGTTCCACCGCGTCATCGACGGCTTCATGATCCAGGGCGGCGGCATGGACGCCAATCTGAACGAGAAGCCCACGCGCGCCCCGATTCCGCTGGAAGCCGGCAACGGCCTCAAGAACGACCGCGGCACGATTGCCATGGCACGCACCAGCAACCCCAATTCCGCCACCTCGCAGTTTTTCATCAATGTGGTGAACAACGATATGCTCAACCCCAAGCCCGACAGCCATGGCTATGCCGTCTTCGGCAAGGTCGTCCAGGGCATGGATGTGGTGGACAAAATCCGCGCCGTGGCTACGGGCAACCGTGGCATGCACCAGAATGTGCCTACGACGCCGGTAACAATCCTCTCCGCCACCGAAATCAAGTAAACAACCCGGCGGCGCTGCCCCTGCCGGGCCACGCCCGCCTCTTTACTCCATCCTCTAGAAAGCACAGACATGAGCAATCCCCAAGTCGAACTGCACGTGACCATCAACGTGGCTGACACTGCAACCCAGGGCGTGATCACCCTGGAACTGGACGCCGTGAACGCGCCCAAGTCCACCGAGAACTTCCTGAACTACGTGAACCAGGGCTTCTACAACGGCACCATCTTCCACCGCGTGATCAAGAACTTCATGATCCAGGGCGGCGGTTTTGCGGCCGACATGAAGCAGAAGGAAACTGCTGCGCCCATCGAGAACGAAGCCAAGAACGGCCTGAAGAACGACAAGTACACGATTGCCATGGCTCGCACCAGCGATCCTCACAGCGCAACTGCCCAGTTCTTCATCAACACCGTGGACAACGGCTTCCTGAACCACACCGCTCCCACCGGCCAGGGCTGGGGCTATGCCGTGTTCGGCAAGGTCGTCAAGGGTGAAGAAGTCGTGGACGCCATCAAGAAGGTGCGCACCACTCGCAAGGGCTTCCACGACGACGTGCCTTTCGACGCCGTGGTGATCGACAAGGCGATCGCGATCTAACCCCCTGAGGCGCTGCGCGCCTTCCCCCCAAGGGGGACGACGGCCTCGCTGCGAGGCGGCTCTTGCTTGCCGCCTCTCGCTCGGGGCCGTTATTGTTTTCAGGCTGCCCACCATCATCACATGACTGAATCTTCAGATCCCCGCACGACGGCTCCTCAGGTGGCGCAGCTGCAAGGCGCACCCGGCTGGCGAGCCATCGACTTTATTTCCGATCTGCATCTGCAGCCTTCGGAGCCGCAGACGGTCGAAGCCTGGCGCAGCTATCTGGCCCGCAGTGCCGCCGACGCCATCTTCATCCTCGGCGATCTGTTTGAAGTCTGGGTGGGTGACGATGCGCTCGATGAGCCCGGCAGCTTCGAGGCCGAATGCGCTGCCGTGCTGCGCGAGGCAGCGCAGCAGCGCCCGCTGTTCTTCATGGTCGGCAACCGCGACTTTCTGGCCGGTGACGAGTTTCTGCGCCGCAGCGGCATGACCGGCCTGAACGACCCCACTGTGCTGCGGTGGGCTGGCCCCAGCATCCTGCTCAGCCATGGCGATGCACTATGCTTGGATGATGTGGAGTACCAGCAATTCCGTGCTGTGTCGCGCTCCGCCGCCTGGCAACAGCAGTTGCTGGCCCAACCACTGGCCGTGCGCCGCGCGATCGGCAGATCGGCACGCAGCGAAAGCGAGCAACGCAAGCAAAGCGGCGCGCCCTATGCGGATGCCGACGCGCAAATGAGCGCCACCTGGATGCAGGCCGCGCAAGCGCCCTGGCTGATTCACGGCCATACTCATCAGCCCGCCGACCACGCGCTGGGCAAGGGACAATGGCGCATCGTGCTCAGCGACTGGCATATCGATGCCGATACGCATCGCAGCGAGGTGCTGCGAGTGACGCCCGAAGGCTGGCAGCGCATGCCGCCCGAGCTGGCCTGATGCGCCGCCCCAGTTGGCGCTATTCAATTCAGAGCTTCTTGCGCATGCTATTCATAGATTTCAGATTTAAAACCATCTAAGATCCATGAATAACAGGCGCCAACAGCTATTAAATTTGCTAGCCTGGCAGGTACGAAAGCCCGCTGCCCACAGAGCTGGAGCACCGGGCTTCTTTGTTTACGGCCAGATCTCAAACCGAGATGGCGGAAGCCGAGCCTACTTGCTTGCGCAGCTCGAACTTCTGGATCTTGCCCGTGCTGGTCTTGGGCAGCTCGCCAAACACCACGGCGCGCGGCACCTTGTAGCCGGCCAGATGCTTTTTGCAGTGGGCAATGATGTCCTCGGCCGTGGTTTCGGCTCCGGCCTTGAGCTCGATGAAGGCGCAGGGCGTCTCGCCCCATTTGGGATCGGGCTTGGCCACCACGGCCGCAGCCAGCACGGCGGGATGGCGATAGAGCACATCCTCCACTTCGATCGAGGAGATGTTCTCGCCACCCGAGATGATGATGTCCTTGCTGCGGTCCTTGATCTGGATATAGCCGTCGGGATGCTGCACCGCCAGGTCGCCGCTGTGGAACCAGCCGCCGCGGAAGGCTTCCTGCGTCGCCTGCGGATTCTTGAGATAGCCCTTCATGGCGATATTGCCCTGGAACATGATCTCCCCCATGGTCTGGCCATCGCGCGGCACAGGCTGCATGGTTTCAGGGTCCAGCACGGCGGCAGAGCGCTGCAGGTGGTAGCGCACGCCCTGGCGCGAGTTCAGGCGGGCGCGCTCGCCGATGTCGAGCAGATCCCAGGCCTCGTGCTTGGCGCAGACCGTGGCCGGACCATAGGTTTCGGTCAGACCATAGACATGGGTGATGTCAAAGCCCATGGCCTCCATGCCCTCGATCATCGATGCGGGCGGCGCGGCCCCTGCCACCATGGCCTTGACGCCTGCGGGCACGCCCTGCTTCATGGCGGCCGGCGCATTCACCAACAGGCTGTGCACAATGGGTGCGCCGCAGTAATGGCTCACGCCATGGTTGCGAATGGCGTCGAAGACTGCCTGCGGCTCCACCCGGCGCAGGCAGACATTTACAGCCGCGCGCGCTGCCACCGTCCAGGGGAAGCACCAGCCATTGCAATGGAACATGGGCAGCGTCCACAGATAGACGGCGTGCTTGGGCATATCCCACTCCAGCACATTGCTGATGGCATTGTTGTGCGCGCCGCGATGGTGGTAGACTACGCCCTTGGGGTTGCCCGTGGTGCCGCTGGTGTAGTTCAGCGCAATCGCATCCCATTCGTCGCCGGGCAACTGCCATTCGAAACCGGCATCGCCTGCTGCCACGAAGCTCTCGTAGTCGATGGCACCGATCTGCTCGGCCGCCTCGCCATAGACGCTGTCCTCGACCTGGATCACATAAATGGGTTCTGTGCCATTGCGCAGTTTGAGCGCCCTGGCCATCAAGGCCGCGAACTCGGGGTCCACGATCAAGGCCTTGGCTTCGCCGTGATCCAGCATGAATGCCAGGGTCTCGGCATCGAGCCGGGTATTGAGCGTGTTGAGCACGGCACCAGCCATAGGCACGCCAAAGTGCGCCTCCACCATGGGCGGCGTATTGGGCAGCATGACGGCCACGGTGTCGTTCTTGCCAATGCCGATTTTCTGCAGGCTGCTGGCCAGCTGACGGCAACGCGCATAGGTCTGCGCCCAGCTCTGGCGCAAGTCGCCGTGAACAATGGCCAGGCGCTCGGGGTAGACCTCGGCCGTGCGGGCAATAAAGCTCAACGGCGTCAGCGCGGCGTAGTTGGCGGTATTCGGGGCAAGATTCAGATCGAAAGAACTTGTCATGTTTGTCTCCTGAGCGTTTTGTACTCCAGCATCGGCCACGCCAGGCTTACAACCGAGCGCCATGCAGGCCTGTTGTGATCGGGATCAAGCAGCTGCGCCCGAAATGGCCACTCCACGCCGGCAAACCGGCATGCAACATGCGCAGAAAACCAGAGCAATGCAAAAGGTCATTCAGCGAGACAGTACTTTCAACAGCTTCTGAAAATCGATAAATTCATTTGAAATCAAACACATGGAATCCTGTTGAAAAATCCCCTCATTCCCCAGGCAGGGCCAACTCATGCAAGTCATCTATAAGACATCATTTATCTGACAGAGCAATCATCAGGACTTCGAATCGCTTTTAGAATGCGCACATGTTTTGAGTACATGACTGCCTGCACTGGCAGTGCAAGACCGGCATCTCTGCCCGCACGGAGCCGGTCGCAAGCCTCAAGACTGAGTGGCGGAGGAGACGTTTTAGAGGAGAGCCTGGCAATGACCCAGGCATCAGGAGACCTGAGCCTGCACCCATGGGTGCAGGCTTTTTTTTGCCCGCCTGCTCCATTCCTGCCACGCCCTCGGCCATTGCCGAAAAAGGCAGAATACAAGGGTGGCCATTCCCCAATCATTCATCCAAGAGTTGCTATCCCGCGTCGACGTCGTCGACATCGTGGGCCGCTATGTGCAGCTCAAAAAGGGCGGCGCCAACTTCATGGGCCTATGCCCGTTCCATAGCGAGAAGTCGCCCTCTTTCACCGTCAGCCCCAGCAAGCAGTTCTTTCACTGCTTTGGCTGTGGCAAGAATGGCAATGCCATCGGCTTTCTGATGGAGCATGCCGGCATGGGCTTTGTCGAAGCCGTGCAGGAGCTTGCCAACCAATGCGGTCTGCAAGTGCCGCAGGACGACATCAGTCCTGCCGAGCGCCAGCGCCAGGCTCAGCAAAAGCAAAAGGCGGAAACACTGAGTGATCTGCTGGAAAAAGCCGGCGAGTCCTATCGCAAGCAGCTCAAGGCAGCTCCGAAAGCCATCGAGTATCTGAAAAAGCGCGGCGTCTCCGGCGAAGTCTCCAAGCGCTTTGGCCTGGGCTATGCCCCTGCAGGCTGGCATGGTCTGGCCAGCGTATTTGCCGAGTACGACAACCCGCAGCTCGAAGAATGCGGGCTGGTCATCGTGGGCGAGGACGACAGCCGCCGCTACGACCGCTTCCGCGACCGGCTCATGTTCCCGATTCGCAATGTCAAAGGCGAGTGCATAGGCTTTGGCGGGCGGGTGTTCGGTGATGAAAAACCCAAATACCTGAACTCCCCCGAAACACCGGTCTTCCACAAGGGCCGCGAACTCTACGGCCTTTACGAAGCCCGGCAGGCCCTGCGCGACATGGGCTACGCCCTGGTCACCGAAGGCTATATGGACGTGGTGGCGCTGGCCCAGCTGGGCTTTGCCAATGCCGTGGCCACGCTGGGAACAGCCTGCACGCCCGAGCATGTGCAAAAGCTGTTTCGATTCACCGATGCCGTGGTCTTCAGCTTCGACGGTGACGGCGCGGGCCGGCGCGCCGCGCGCAAGGCGCTGGATGCGGCCCTGCCGCTGGCGACGGACACGCGCTCCATCAAATTCCTGTTCCTGCCCTCGGAACATGACCCCGACAGCTTCATCCGCGAATTCGGCCCCGAGGCCTTCTCGCGCTATGTAGGCGACGCAACGCCACTGAGCCGCTTTCTCATCGAATCGGCCAGCGAAGGCTGCGACCTGGGACAGACAGAAGGCCGTGCCCACATGGCCAGCAACGCCCGACCGCTGTGGTCGCTGTTGCCCGACGGAGCCCTCAAGCGCCAGCTGCTCTCCGAAATCGCAGCCCTGGCCCAGTTGGACTCGCGCGACCTCACCGATATCTGGGCGCAGGAAACCGCACGCACAGCCCCCATTGCCCGCCGCGCGCCTGCGCCCTCCGGCCCTCAGGCACCGGAATGGGATGCGCCTGCGGCCAACTGGGAAAGCGCCCCCGACTGGGCCGATGCCGCAGCACCGGCTCCCTCCTACCCGAGCCAGGGCAGCGGTGGCAACTGGTCGGGCCGCAAGGAATTCGGTCGCCAGCGCAAACCCTGGGGCAAAAAGGGCGAGGACTGGAACCCGCCGCAGCTGGGCCCGCGCCCCACACCGGTCAGCCGCGAAGACCAGGCCGCACGCCTGCTGATGTGTCACATGGAGTTCATGGAAGAGATGACCCATGAGGATTTCGATGCCCTGGCTCGCTGCAACCAAAGCCATGCCCCCTTGTTCCGTTGGCTGGAGGCTCAGTTCACCGAGTCCGGGCCGCGCTCCTGGGCAGTGCTGCGCGAGCAATTGCAAGGCACTCCCTGCGAACCGCTGGCCCAAAAGCTCATGAGCGGCGCCCATGCCAACCCCGAAGGTGAAGTGGACGAGTTGCGCAAGGAATTGCGCGGCACTCTCAATCTGATTCTGGTAGATCACCTCAAGCGCGAAGAAGCCAAGGCGCTCAAGGAGATTGCTACGGACCCCACCGCGGCAAGACGTTACATTGAGTTTCAACAGCGGCGAAAGAATTTATCTGTAATTATTAGCTCCGCCTCTTGACATCTTTAAAAAAGGTATAATTTAGGGGATATAGGCAAGAGCGACAGCAACACCTCCGACCCGGGCACCGTGAAGAAATCACGTGATGGCAGCAACTGCATGGCCCATTTCTCGCAAGGATTGCATACCAAATGATCGCCCCAACATCTTGCCATGGAGTCTTTGTGCTCCACCGGACAGGCTAGACCTGTTCTTGCGCCAGCTTTCATGGCGTTTGTTTGCATTTTCCGTTTTCCTTTGTGTGTTTGTGTGTGTTCGTACCGTGAGAGGTGTTCATGCCCGTTTCAAAGTCCGTGAAGTCCAAGCAGGCCCCAGAAGCTTCAGCAAAGCCCAAGACCTCTAAAACTTCCACTTCCACAGCAGAGCCCGTGAAAAAGGCCAGTGCCAGCAAGCCTGCTGTGAAGAAGAGTGCTGCATCTGCAGCCGAAGCAAAGAAAGACACCACCGTGGTTACCAAGTCACAAGCCGAACTCAAAGCCATGGCCGATGCGCTGCTGGCGCAGGCAACTCCCAAACGCGGCCGCAAGAAGGCCGAAGAAGACGACGACACAGCGGCCGCTCCCGCCGCCAAGAAGGCTGTCGCCAAAAAGGCCCCTGCAGCCAAGAAGGCCACCGCCGTCAAGGCCCCTGCTGCCAGCGCCGATGCCGACAAGGCTCCCGCCAAGCGCGGTCGCAAGCCCAAGGCCAAGGAGGCCGACGAGGACATGGATGATGCAGACCTGTCGGATATCGACAGCGATCTGGAAGGTGAAGTCGAAGAGGAGGCATCGACCGAAGCGTCTGCTGCTCCTGCCGAAAAGGCCAAACCTCTGCGCATGAAGATCAGCAAGGCGAAGGAACGCGCCTTGATGAAGGAATTCGGCCTGGACGAGACTGTTCTGACCGAAGAGGAAATGAACACCCGCCGTCAGCGTCTGAAGATGCTGATCAAGCTGGGCAAGACCCGCGGCTACCTGACCCACGCCGAAATCAACGACCACCTGCCCGACAAGCTGGTCGATGCCGAAACGCTGGAAGTCGTGATCTCCATGTTGAACGACATGGGCGTGGCCGTGTACGAGCAGACTCCCGATGCGGAAACCCTGCTGCTGAACAACACAGGCCAGTCGGCGACCACCGAAGAAGAAGCGGAAGAAGAGGCCGAAGCGGCTCTGTCCACCGTGGACTCCGAATTCGGTCGCACCACCGACCCCGTGCGCATGTACATGCGTGAAATGGGCACCGTCGAACTGCTGACACGCGAAGGCGAAATCGAAATCGCCAAGCGCATCGAAGGCGGTCTGATGGACATGATGGAAGCCATCTCGGCCTCCCCTGCGACCATCGCCGAAATCCTCAACATGGCCGAGGAAATCCGCGAAGGCAAGGTTGTCATCTCCACCGTGGTGGACGGCTTCGTCAATGCCAACGAGAACGATGACTATGTGGCCGAAGAAGACTTCGACGAATACGACGAAGAAGACGACGACGACGGCAAGGGTGGCTCCAAGGCCCTGACCAAGAAGCTCGAAGAGCTGAAGAACGAAGCCCTGGGTCGCTTTGACTCCATGCGCGAGCTCTTCGACAAGATGCACAAGGTGTATGACAAGGAAGGCTACGGCACCGAGGCATACATGAAGGTGCAGAAGGCCATCACCGAAGAGCTGATGACCATTCGCTTCACGGCCAAGACGATTGAAAAGCTCTGCGATCTGGTGCGCGCCCAGGTGGACGACGTGCGCAAGAAGGAACGCGAGCTGCGCAAGATCATCGTGGACAAGTGCGGCATGCCGCAGGAGCAGTTCATCAAGGACTTCCCGCCCAACCTGCTGAACCTGGACTGGGTCCTCAAGCAAGTGGCGGCAGGCAAGAACTACAGCGCCGTGCTGGAGCGCAACATCCCGCCCGTGCAGGAGCTGCAGCAGAACCTGATCGACCTGCAAGCCCGTGTGGTTGTGCCTCTGGAAGAGCTCAAGCACATCAACAAGCGCATGAACAGCGGCGAGCGCGCCAGCCGTGACGCCAAGAAGGAAATGATCGAGGCTAACCTGCGTCTCGTGATCTCCATTGCCAAGAAGTACACCAACCGCGGTCTGCAATTCCTGGATCTAATCCAGGAAGGCAACATCGGCCTGATGAAGGCCGTGGACAAGTTCGAATACCGTCGCGGCTACAAGTTCTCGACCTATGCGACCTGGTGGATTCGTCAGGCCATCACGCGCTCCATCGCCGACCAGGCCCGCACGATCCGCATCCCGGTGCACATGATCGAGACCATCAACAAGATGAACCGCATCTCGCGCCAGCACTTGCAAGAGTTTGGTTTCGAGCCCGATGCGTCCATCCTGGCAGCCAAGATGGAGATCCCCGAGGACAAGATCCGCAAGATCATGAAGATCGCCAAGGAGCCGATCTCGATGGAAACGCCCATCGGCGACGACGACGATTCCCACCTGGGCGATTTCATCGAGGACGGCAACAACACGGCGCCTATCGATGCCGCTATGCAGGCCGGTCTGCGCGATGTGGTCAAGGACATCCTCGACGGCCTGACGCCTCGCGAAGCCAAAGTGCTGCGCATGCGCTTCGGTATCGAAATGTCCACTGACCATACGCTGGAAGAAGTCGGCAAGCAGTTTGACGTGACGCGCGAGCGCATCCGTCAGATCGAAGCCAAGGCGCTGCGCAAGCTCAAGCACCCTTCGCGCTCCGACAAGCTGCGCAGCTTCATCGACTCGCTGTAACGCTGGCTCTGCGGAACCGGCTCACCGGCTCCTTGAACCTCAAAGCCCCGACCTGCCCCAGGTCGGGGCTTTTTCGCATGCAGCCCAGGTCAGCAAGCCTTCGCTTGCGGCCAAACACACCAAAAGACACATAACGACGGAGACAGACATGAATACCCCCCACGCGAACAATGCCCTGACACGCCGCCGCTGGCTAAGCTACTCCGCTGCCTTGCTGTCTACACCTTTTGCAGCCATCGCCAATCCGCCCCAGCGCCTTGGCACGCAACTGCGTATCGTGATCCCTGCCAACCCCGGCGGCGGCTGGGACCAGACCGGCCGCGCCCTGGGCGCAGTGCTGACCAGTAGCGGCACGGTGGACAAGGTCATTTATGAAAATATCGGCGGCAAGGGCGGCACCATAGGCTTGGCCGAGTACACCAAACGCTATGGCAACGACCCCAACTGCCTGCTGATCGGCGGCATGGTCATGGTGGGCGCCCTGGCGCTGAACAAGAATTCGGCTGCGCTGCAGCAGGTGCAACCCCTGGCGCGCCTGACCAGCGACTATCTGGTGGTGGCCGTGCCCACCGACTCGCCGCTTGCCAACCCCAAGGCACTGGCCAAGGCCATGCGCGAGAACCTGCCGGCACTGACCATTGCCGGAGGTTCTGCAGGCGGTGTGGACCATATGTACGCAGGCATGCTGGCCCGCCTGGCCAAGGCCAATGCGGAGCAACTGCAATACAAACCCTTTGCCGGCGGTAACGATGTGCTCCAGGCCCTGCTGCAAAAGCAGGTGCAGGTGGGAATCTCGGGTTACAGCGAGTTCAGAGAAGCCTTGCAGGCGGGCAAGCTGCGCGCCCTCGGTGTTTCGTCACGCCGTGCCATGTTCGGCATTGCCTCCATGCGCGACCAGGGTCTGGATGCTGAAATGTCCAACTGGCGTGCCGTCTTTACAGGCCGGAATCTGCCGGCAGAACGCACCCAGCAACTGCTGGCTGCTATCGACCATGCAAGCAACCAGGACAGCTGGAAGCAAGCCCTGGTCAGCAATAATTGGAACTCTTCCTGGCAAACCGGCAAGGCACTGCATGAATTTCTGGAGGTCGAAACCTCCACTGCCCAGCTGATGACCTATCTGCTCAAGCTCAAGAGCTGATCCTCTTTGCGAGATAGCCGCATGAACATGGTCAACCACACCGCTACCTCCTCCCGCCTGTCCATTGCCGTCATGGGTGCGGGCTCGGTGGGCTGCTACTTCGGTGCTCTGCTGGCACGCGCCGGCCACCCGGTCACGCTAATCGGTAGAGCATCGCATATGCAGGCCATCAGCCAGCACGGTCTGCGTCTGCAGACGGCCACAGAAGATCTGAACATCCCCATCACCACCAGCACCGAAGCCAGTGCCGTGGCAGGCGCCGATGTGCTGCTGTTCTGCGTCAAGTCCACCGACACAGAAACTGCTGCAGCGCAGATCAAGCCCCATCTGGCGGCACACACCCAGGTGCTGAGCTTGCAGAACGGCGTGGACAACGATCGGCGCCTGCGCCTGGTGCTGGGCCAGCAGCCGGTGGCTGCTGCCGTAGTCTATGTCGCCACCGCCATGGCCGGCCCAGGCCATGTGCGTCACTTCGGCCGGGGCGAGCTGGTCATCGCGCCCTGTCCGCAGGGCGACGAGATTGCACTCCAGTTCAGCGCAGCAAACATCCCCACCCAGACCTCGGACGGCGTGCTGACCGCACTCTGGCAAAAACTCATCATCAACTGCGTGTACAACGCACTCTCCGCCCTCACCCAGCAGCCCTATGGCTGGCTGATCGCGCAGCAGGGTGTACCTGCAGTCATGCAGGATATTGCCGCCGAATGCAAGGCCGTGGCTCTGGCCGACGGCGTGCTGCTGCCGGCCTCCGTGGACGAGGCTGTAGCGGCCATAGCGCGCACCATGCCTCGGCAGCTCTCTTCCACGGCCCAGGATCTGGCGCGCGGCAAGCCTACGGAAATCGACCATCTCAACGGCTATGTGGTGCGACGCGGTCAGGCCCTGGGCATTGCCACGCCGATCAACCGTCTGCTGCAGGTGATGGTGCAACTCAAGCAAATGCCGACACAAAAGCAGGAACTATGATTTCCATAGCTGCTTGTTCTGACAAATCAATGGCTAGAGTCAATTTTTACACCCAGAAACACCTAAGCCAGTACTAACACTTCCGGCATGGCTCGCCACCCCGTCCCGAGGGCTGCTTCAGCTCTGCCCCTATTGCTACAAACCCTGAAGCAAGCGCGTCTTCTCCCTGATTCGTGGCTGACCAGCAACACTTGCGCGCTGTTTGTGGCCTTTATCACTTCAAGGCGTTGCAGTCGAAGATTTGAAGCTACTAAACTTGTAGCAAAATAAATTAACCGCTATAGTCCATTGGACATGGCACTGAAAGCGCCTAGTGCGCCCAGCTCGACAACATCATTGCGCAAGGAGAAGCGTCCATGAGCTCCAAGGAAAACGCCGCCATCAACCAGCTGTTCGAGAAGCTCGAATGCCGCTATGCGCTGCGCGTGCTGTGGGCTTTGCGGGATGGTCATCCCCAGACCTTCCGATTGCTGCAAGACAGTGTGGGCGGCATCACCCCCAACACCTTGAACACCCGTATCAAGGAGCTGCGCGAGTGCGGCCTGCTCGAGCATGGCAGCGACGGCTACACCGTCACCCTGACCGGGCAGGATCTGCTCAAGCGCCTGTCCGATGTACAAGCCTTTGCCAACCGCTGGGTTGCCGCGCGCGCCAAGAAGTAAACCTTGCCGCTGTTGCGGCCGGGGGACTGGCAGCAAGCGGGTGCACCACTATCATCCAAGGGCCCCAAGCGTGCTTGGCGGGCCCTTTTTTCCATCGCCTTTTTCTGCTTTGCGCTGAAAGGAAATCATCATGGCATTCAACACTACTGCCTCCGGCCTGCAATACGAAGACACCGTCGTGGGCGAAGGCGCCGAAGCCAAGGCCGGTCAGAACGTGACCGTGCACTACACCGGCTGGCTCTACAACAATGGCGTGCAAGGCGCCAAGTTCGACTCCAGCAAGGACCGCAACGATCCTTTCGTCTTTCCCCTGGGCGCCGGCATGGTCATCAAGGGCTGGGACGAAGGCGTGCAGGGCATGAAGGTGGGGGGCCAGCGCACGCTGCTAATCCCCGCTGCCCTGGGCTATGGTGCGCGCGGCGCCGGTGGCGTGATCCCGCCCAACGCCACGCTGAAGTTTGACGTGGAACTGCTGGCTGTCTAAAAAACAGGCTGGTTCATCAAAAAAGCGGCTCTCCGAAGCCGCTTTTTTTTCTATGCAAGAGGCCCGGCACAGATGCTGCTTATGTCTCATCCGCCTCGAACAGCACCCTGTGCAACGACGTATAGGCCTTGTCACCCGCAGCATCTCGTATGCGTGGAGCCAGCGCTGCCAGTTGCTCATAACCCATGGCCGCCTCCACCGCCAGATTCAGTCTGAAGCCCTTGAGCCCAAGAGCCCCCGTGATGGACACCGCTATCGGATAGGCTCTCTGGTAGCGTCTCTGTGCGCTGCCAGGGTCGACGTCAGCAGCCGCCAACGATACCGAACTGCTCTTTGAGAGCGAAGATGCATGGGCCTGCGCTGCTGCATCAGCCACGACGGACGACTCTCTTGTGGCCAGCCAGCCCTTGCCGACCAGCGCCAGAATATCGTCCTTGTTCACCCCCAGCGCCGAGGTCGCCTCCAGCACCTGCATGAGGCTGCGACGACCGTCAAACAGCAAAAAGGCCGAGCGCAGCCGCTGGCTCAGATCGGCATGGCGCTCCTTGAAGGCCAGCTGGCCCTCGGGTGTTTTGACTAGATACATCGCCCCTGCCCTCTGTGCATTGAATTGCTTTCCGCCCTGCAGGGTGGCAGCTATGGCTGCAGCTGAAAAGCGGGTTTTCCTGCAAGCCTGATCCGCCCATGCTCCAGATCAGCTCACGGCGGATATTCAGCAGAAAACTGCCTCGAACCCGATCCAAAAGATCGCTGAAGGCCATCAAATCAAGAGTTTTTCAAACTCTCGCCCGCCGCTGCTCCCACCAGCTGACGAGCAATGTGGTGGCAAAGCCCACCGGCACGCCAAACACTCCGGCCGAGATGGGCTGAATACCCCACCATAGCGCTTCGCCACGAAGGACTGACGGCAGCACCCCTTGCAGGCCCGGAACATGAGAGACCATGTAGTAAAGCGTCACGGCCAGGCCCAGCAGCATGCCAGCCACCGCACCACGGCGCGTTGTGCCGCGCCAGAAGATGCCCAGCACCATGGCCGGCACAAAAGCCGAGCCCGCCAAAGAGAAGGAGGCCGAGACCATGGGAAGAATGTCCGAAGAGCGCCGCGCCGCCACAAACGCCGCCGACAGGGCCACCAGCAGCAATGCGAATTTGGAAAGAATCACGCGCTGTTCGGGCGACATGCGGCGCTTGCGCGTATCCAGGCGCTGGCGCTCCTGGAAATAGAGATCCCGCACCAGGGCATTGCTGATGGTCAGCAGCAGTCCGTCGGCCGTGGACAGGGCCGCAGCCAGTCCGCCCGCAGCCACCAGCCCGGAGAGCACATAAGGCATGCCGCCGAGCTCTGGAGTGGCCAGCATGATGAGGTCGGCCCCCATGCGGATTTCGGCAAACTGCAAAATGCCATCGCCGTTGATGTCCTCCACCGACAGCAGCGAGGCGTCCACCCTTGACCACTGCGCTATCCAGTTCGGCAAGGCATCGAAATGCGTGCCAACGAGATTGCTCATGACCTCGTACTTCACCAGCACAGCCAAGGCTGGTGCCCCCAGATACAGCAACCCGATGAAGAACAGCGACCAGGCTACAGAAGTACGTGCGGCAGACACCGAGGGAACCGTGAAATAGCGCGTGAGCAAGTGCGGCAGCCCGGCCGTGCCGACCATCAAGCAGAACATCAACGCCAGAAAGTTGCGCCGACTTTCCTCATAGGCCCGCTGCTCGGCCGGCGAGCCATCCGGATCCCCCGCGAAAGGCTGGCTTTGCAGCGGCATGCCGCCCAGCGGCTTGGCCCGCTCATAGGCCTCGTGCAACTCACGGCTCCAGAGCTCGCGCGCCGCCGCCTCGTCCTTGGGCATGGCGGCCAGCTCCCGGCTGGCGGCCATGATGGCGCCGATATTGCCGCTGCTGGTGCGCAGCTCGCGGATGTGCTCGCTCAGTGCCTGGCGTTCAGCCGCCAGCACATTGGGCACATCGCGCAGCTTGGCCTGCAGCACCTGAGCGCGGGTGCGGTAGGCCTCCAGCACCGACTGCTCGGCCTCTGAGGAAAGCAACTGCTGCTCCATGGCGCCAATCTTGCCCAGTTGCTGGCTATAGGCCAACTGCGCCCAGGGGTTGCCCAGCTGTTTGTAGGCCAGCCAGGAAACCGGCAGCATGAAGGCCAGCAGGATCACCACATATTGCGCCACCTGGGTCCAGGTGATCGCCCGCATGCCGCCGAGGAACGAGCACAGCAGCACGCCGCCCAGCCCCAGCATGATGCCGATCTCGAACTGCACGCCGGTCAGCCGCGCGGCAATCAGGCCCACGCCATAGATCTGCGCCACCACATAGGTGAAGGAACAGGTGATGGCCGCCAGCGCAGCAATGATGCGCGGCCAACGTCCGCCATAGCGCGCCTGAAAGAAATCCGGCACGGTATAGAGATTCATGGCCCGCAGATAGGGGGCAATCAGCATGCCGACCAGGCAGAACCCGCCCGTCCATCCCAGGACATAGGCCAGTCCTCCGGGCTGCGTACCGGTTCCCGAAAAGCCTTGCAGATAAAGCGCGCCGGAGAGGCTGATGAACGAGGCTGCGCTCATCCAGTCGGCAGCAGCCGCCATGCCGTTGTAGAAAGGCGGAATGCGCCGGCCGGCGACGAAATACTCCTCGGCATCGCTGGTGCGCGAGTACACGCCGATGGCCGCGTACACCATCACCGTGGAGAACAGGAAGATGGGCCCGATCCAGTGGCGAGAGAGCCCGCGCTCCTCGGCCCAGAGCATGGTCAGCAGAAAGCCTGCCGTTCCCAGCACATAGAGAAACAGAATGCGATGCAGCCGCCAGTGATAGGCACGGCTCAGAACTGGCCGCTCAGGCATGAAGATCGGAAGTGGCAGAGGAGGCGTCGTGAGCCTCAGCCGCTTTGCGCGCCTCGTCACGCGCCTGTTGACGTTCGAAATAGTCCATGGCCACACAATAGACCACGATGATGAGCAGGAACATCAGGACCGCCCCTTGGGCCGCCATCCAGTAGGCCACGGGCCAGTCGGGCACCAGCGCCTGGATATCGCGTGCAAAGTAGCAGATGCCAAATGAAAATACCACCCAGACCGTCAGCAGCAAGGCCTTGAGTCTCAGGTGGTAGGTATCGTGCAGATCCGGCGGGAAGGTGACTTCCACCGGATTGCCCAAAGCATCGAATGCCTGTCGCGGAGCACCCGAAACAGCATCGTCATGCACGGGCGCGTGATGCGTCTGCATGCCGATGCGCAAGGCTTATTCAGCCAGCTTCTGCCAGGTGGAGACCACGCTGTCAGGGTTCAGAGAGATGGACGAAATGCCTTCATCGGCCAGCCACTTGGCAAAGTCAGGGTGGTCCGAAGGGCCTTGGCCGCAGATGCCCACATACTTGTTCTGGTCGCGGCAGGCCTTGATGGCACGAGCCAGCAGCTTCTTGACGGCGGGGTCGCGCTCGTCGAAGTCGGCGGCCAGAAGTTCCAGGCCCGAGTCGCGGTCCAGGCCCAGAGTCAGCTGGGTCAGGTCGTTGGAGCCCACGGAGAAGCCGTCGAAGTATTCAAGGAACTCTTCGGCCAGCACGGCGTTGGAAGGCACTTCGCACATCATGATCAGCTGCAGGCCGTTCTCGCCGCGCTTGAGGCCGTTTTCGGCCAGCAGCTCGGTCACGCGCTTGGCCTGGCCCAGGGTACGCACGAAGGGGATCATGATCTTGACGTTGGTCAAGCCCATATCCTCACGCACGCGGAGCAGGGCTTCGCATTCCATCTTGAAGGCTTCGCCGAACTCGGCCGAGATGTAACGCGCTGCACCGCGGAAGCCCAGCATGGGGTTCTCTTCCTCTGGCTCGTAGCGGCTGCCGCCGATCAGCTTGCGGTATTCGTTGGACTTGAAGTCGGACATGCGCACGATCACGGGCTTGGGCCAGAAAGCGGCGGCAATCGTTGCCACGCCTTCGGTCACCTTGTCCACGTAGAACGCACGCGGAGATGCATGGCCGCGGGCCACGGACTCGACAGCCTTCTTCAGATCGGCGTCAACGGCGGGGTAGTCCAGGATGGCCTTGGGGTGGACGCCGATATTGTTGTTGATGATGAATTCCAGACGGGCCAGACCCACGCCTTCGTTGGGCAGCTGGGCAAAATCGAAGGCCAGCTGAGGATTGCCCACGTTCATCATGATCTTGGTGGGGATGCTGGGCATCTCGCCACGCTTGACCTCGGTCACTTCGGTTTCCAGCAGGCCGTCATAGATCCTGCCGGTATCGCCTTCCGCACAGGACACGGTCACCAGTGTTTCGGCCTTGAGCAGATCGGTTGCATTGCCGCAGCCCACGACGGCAGGAATGCCCAGCTCGCGTGCAATGATGGCGGCGTGGCAGGTACGGCCACCGCGGTTGGTGACGATGGCCGAAGCCTTCTTCATGACGGGCTCCCAGTTGGGGTCGGTCATGTCGGTCACCAGCACGTCGCCAGCCTGCACCTGATCCATCTGCGAGATGTCGGACACCAGGCGCACAGGGCCGGTACCGATCTTCTGGCCGATGGCGCGGCCTTCGGCCAGCACGGTGCCCGTGCCCTTGAGCTTGTAGCGCAGCTCGGCCTGGCCCTTGGCCTGGCTCTTCACGGTTTCGGGGCGCGCCTGCAGGATGTAGAGCTGGCCGTCGGTGCCGTCCTTGCCCCACTCGATATCCATGGGGCGGCCGTAATGCTGCTCGATCACCAGGGCGTAATGCGCCAGCTGCTGCACTTCCTCGTCGGTCAGTGAATAACGGTTGCGCAGCTCGTGGGCCACATCGGTGGTCTTGACCAGCTTGCCGTCGGCAGCCTTTTCCTCGGGCGTGGCAAAGATCATCTGGATCAGCTTGGAGCCCAGATTGCGGCGGATCAGCGCCTTGTTGCCAGCCTTGAGCATGGGCTTGTGCACATAGAACTCGTCGGGGTTCACGGCACCCTGCACCACGGTCTCGCCCAGGCCATAGCTGGAGGTGATGAAGACCACGTCCTCGAAACCGGATTCGGTGTCGATGGTGAACATCACGCCGGCAGCGCCCTTGTCGGAGCGCACCATGCGCTGCACGCCGGCGGACAGTGCCACCACATCGTGCTCGAAGCCCTTGTGCACGCGGTAGGAGATGGCGCGGTCGTTGTACAGCGAGGCGAACACTTCCTTCATCTTGTGCAGCACGTCTTCGATGCCCACCACGTTCAGGAAGGTTTCCTGCTGACCGGCAAACGATGCATCGGGCAGGTCTTCTGCCGTGGCGGAAGAGCGCACGGCAAACGAAGCGGCTTCATTGCCGGCCTGCAGCGTGATGAAGTCGGCGCGGATGGCGGCTTCCAGATCGGCAGGGAAAGGCTGGTTTTCCACCATGGCGCGGATTTCCGCGCCCACAGCGGCCAGAGCGCGGACATCGTCCACGTCCAGGGCAGCCAGCTTGGCGGAGATCTTGCCGGCCAGACCCTCAAAGGCCAGGAACTCGCGGAATGCATGAGCCGTGGTGGCAAAGCCGGTAGGCACGCGCACGCCCTGGGGCAGTTGCGAGATCATCTCGCCGAGCGAGGCGTTCTTGCCGCCGACCGACTCGACGTCGGTCATGCGCAGTTTTTCGAACGGAACGACTAATGCGGTCGCTTCGAAGAGTTGAGACATGGGAAAGCTCCAAAGGTAAAAAACCGGCACGCTTGCGGCGACTGGGCTGAATGGCCAGGGCACGCGAACCCACGCTGCATCGATGCAGTGCTTTGCTGTTCTGGATGTTGACCGTCAACGAGCATGGGTGGAATTTGGGAATAATGGGCGCAATTGTAGGCCTAGCCATGAACCCTGGCGCGGCTCAAACCTGTTTCAGACTTCAGGGCATGGCATTGCCAGCCCCGCCTCCACCTAATCACTGCGCGCACCATGCATACCCATACGATTTTTGTCATTTCTGACGGCACAGGCATCACGGCCGAGACCTTTGGCACGGCCATCATGGCCCAGTTCGAGAGCAAGCCGAGGCTGATTCGCATCCCGTTTGTGGACTCGATGGACAAGATTCATCAGGCCGTGCGCCAGATCAACCATGTGGCCGAGGTGGAGAAGAGAAAGCCCATCATCTTCACCACCCTGGTCAACCAGGAGATGCTGGAATTCCTTGAAGCCAACTGCAAGGGCAAGCTATTCGACATGTTCGGCACCTTTGTGCGCCCGCTGGAAGTGGAACTGGGCCAGAAGTCGCTGCACCGCGTGGGCCGCTTTGCCGACATCAGCGAGAGCAAGGAATATCTGGAGCGCATGGAGGCCATCAACTACACGCTGGCTCACGATGACGGCCAGACCCATGCCGACCTAAGCGGCGCCGACGTGATCCTGGTGGGCGTCAGCCGCTCGGGCAAGACGCCAACCAGTCTGTACCTGGCCATGCAGTTTGGTCTCAAGGTGGCCAACTACCCGCTGATTCCCGAGGACTTCGAGCGCAAGCAGTTGCCGCCCGCGCTGGAGCCCTACCGCAAAAAACTGTTTGGCCTGACGATTCAGCCCGAACGCCTGTCCAGCATCCGCAACGAACGCCGCCCCGACTCCAAGTACGCCAGCCTGCCCAACTGCCGCTACGAAGTGGCCGAGGCCGAGGCCATGATGCGCAGAAGCGGCATCGAGTGGCTGTCCAGCACCACCAAGTCGATCGAAGAGATTGCCACTACCATCTTGCAGGAAGTGCTGCCACAGCATCTGGGTCATTAAGCCTCCCCCTGAGCGGCTTCGCCGCTGCCCCAAGGGGGCGCAGCCCTCGCTGCGAGACGGCTCTTGC
Organism: Comamonas thiooxydans; assembly: GCF_002157685.2. Classification (NCBI taxonomy): domain Bacteria; kingdom Pseudomonadati; phylum Pseudomonadota; class Betaproteobacteria; order Burkholderiales; family Comamonadaceae; genus Comamonas; species Comamonas thiooxydans. The sequence goes on along the minus strand of NZ_AP026738.1, from coordinate 1,352,246 downwards.
TCGGCCGCCCTTACTTAGCCCGCTCCGGCGTCAAGAACTACGGGTAATGCAGGCGCCATGCATTGCGCCTTGCTCAACGCAGGACGGACTGCTGCGGCAGCACCTGCAGCAGATAGTCCACCAGCGCACGGACCTTGGCTGGTACATATTTACGATCCTTGAAGCAGGCGAAGAAGTCCAGCGGAGCATCCTCGAACTGCAACTGGCCCTTGCGCGCCGGCTTGAGCGTCAGCGGCACCAGCCGCCCCCTGCGCAGCTCCTCATGGACGATGAAGCTACCGGCCCAGGCAATGCCGCCACCGGCAGCGGCGAACTCCACCAGGGCATCGATATCGCTGCCTATGGCCGCAATCCTCTGCTGCGGATCGGTGCGCTGGCCATCGCGCAGAAAGGGCCAGCGCATAAGCCTGCCGTCGCGCTCGCGCCGATACAGCAAGCAGGCATGCTCGAGCAGCTCCTGTGCCGTCTGCGGGCGGCCATGCTGCTGCAGATACTGCGGCGATGCACACAGAATGCGCGGCACCGAGGCCAGCAGCCGCACCGACATGCCGGGCTCCAGCACATCGCGGTAGCGCACGCTGATGTCCACATCTTCCTTGAGCACATCCACATGCCGGTCCGTGATCAGGAGCTCCAGCTCCAGTCGCGGATGCAGCGCGCTAAACGCAGGCAACAGCGGCGCCAGCACATGGCGGCCGAAGGCTGCCATGCAGGCAATGCGCAAGCGGCCTTGCAGCTCTCCATGAATCAGCGAGAGATCGGACTGGGCCTTTTCGAGCTCGTCGAGCACCGGGGCGACGCGCGCCAGATAGCGCTCTCCGGCCTCGGTCAAGGCCATGGACCGGGTGGTGCGGGTGATCAGGCGCGTGCCCAGCTCGCGCTCCAGCCGCGCAATGTTCTGGCTGGCAGCGGCGGGCGAAATGCCCAGCTGGCGCGCAGCCGAGGCGATGGAGCCGCCCTCCAGCGCTTTGACAAAGGTTTCTATGGCTCGCAGATTCGGCATGACTGCGAATGTATCCTCAATTGGATTCGAAAGTTCTGCTTATGAGTGCAACAAGTCCCGGGCCTCTACCGCAGAGAGCCTGTGATGCTTACAGTTCAGCCCTGTTTTCCATCCAGGCATTCGGCCCGAACCGCTGGCAGCCCCTAATCCCGCCGCGACAACGCGCAATGCTTTTCCGACATCGCTTTCATGAATTCTTCTACCAGTTCTTCCCCATCCAGACTTTCGACGCTCAAGCTGCACCGGCGTTACACGCCATTTGTCTTTGCCTTTTTCATGGCCGGCATCATGGCGTTTCTGATGTGCTGCACCATCGTGGCGGCCAATACCGGCTTTGATACCGGCTACGTCCGTCGCGTGTTCAGTGCCTATGCGCTGGCCATGCCGGTGGCGTTCTTCTGCGTGATGATGGTCAGGCCGCTGGTGCTCAAGCTGGTTGCGCTGACCGTGCATACACATTGAACGCCATGTCATGAGCTATTGAATCTGAAGCAGCCTGCGCCTGACTGGCTTCAGAATTCGATTCAATCTACTGAAATTTCAAGCAGTTAGAGCGGCATCTGCTACAAAAATATATTGCAGCGTGCCGTCGCTGCCGCGCACCGGATCGCACTGCATGCCCCAGACCTGGCGCACCAGCGCAGGCTGCAACACATCCAGCACCGCACCGTGGTGCACTCCGGCATCACCGCCCAGCACCAGCACATCGTCGGCATAGCGCAAAGCCAGATTCAGATCGTGAATCACCGCCACCACCCCTGCGCCCTGCTGAGCAGCCCACTGACGCAGCAGGCGCATGGCATGGTGCTGATGGGCCAGGTCGAGAGCAGCGGTCGGCTCGTCCAGCAGCAGCCAGCGCGCCGCGCCGTCGGCGGGCATGCCACCATCTGACCAGATCTGCGCCAGTGCCCTGGCCAGATGGGTGCGCGCCCGCTCTCCGCCCGACAGCGTGTTGATGCTGCGCTGCGCCAGATGGTCGACCCCGGTCAGCGCCATGGCCTGCGCCGGAATCTGCGCCTCCCCGGAGCCGGGCTGGTGACGATGGGGGTAGCGCCCCAGCTCCACCACCTCCTGGGCCGTGAAGTCAAAGGCCACGCTGCAATCCTGGGGCATGACGGAGCGCCTACGTGCCAGGCCCTCCATCGCATGCCCGGACAGCTCCAGCCCGTCGAGTAGAACCTGCCCCGACTGCGGCGCGCGCTCGCCCACCAGCATGGACATCAGCGTGGACTTGCCGGCGCCGTTGGGGCCGAGGATGGCGGTAAAGCGCCCGGCCAGAATCCGCACATCCACCGTCGCCAGGCGCGGCCCCTTGGCCACACCGACGCCCAGATTGCGGCATTCGAGGCTGGACAGCCTGTGGTGCGCACTCATACCTTGCTCCTGAACTGGCGCAGCATGGCCAGAAACAGCGGCACACCGATAAACGCGGTGAGCACACCCAGCGGCAGCTCGGCCGGCTTGACGATGGTGCGCGCCACGGCATCGGCGCTAACCACCAGCGCCGCCCCCAGCAGGGCCGATCCCGGCAGCACCACGCGATGATCGGGACCGGCAATCAGCCGCACCCAGTGCGGCGCGACCAGACCGATGAAGCCGATGATGCCGGTGGTCGCGGTCACGGCACCCACGGCCAGCGCTGCCACCATCACGGCGCGGCGCTTGGTTTTCTCGACGGCCACGCCCAGCAGATTGGCCTGGGCTTCGCCCAGGGCAATCGCATTCAGCGGCCTGGCCAGCGCCAGCGCCGCCATCGTGCTGACGGCCACGGCCGCCGACACCAGGGCCACCGCGCTCCAGCGCGAGGCGCCCAGGCTGCCCAGCAGCCACATCTGCAGATTTCGCAGCTGCTCGTCCGTGGACACAAAACTCAGAAAGCCCAGTCCGGCACCGGCCAGCGCATTGATGGCAATGCCGGCCAGCAGCATCAGGCCGATGCGGGTCGTACCCTGGACCTGACCCAGCACATAGACCACGACGGTCACGGCCAGACCACCGCCAAAAGCCATGGCCACCAAGGCCCAGCTGCCCAGATGACGCGGCAGCCAGGGCAGATAGAGTCCGCCCAGCACGATGGTGACGCCGGCGGCCAGGGCCGCGCCGCTGCTCACACCGATCAGCCCGGGGTCGGCCAGCGGATTGCGAAACAGCCCCTGCATCAATGCGCCTGCCAGCCCCAGTCCCGCGCCGGCCGCCACACCCATGAGCAGGCGCGGCAGGCGGATATTGAGAAAGACCAGATGCTCGGGGCCGGTTTGCACATCTCCACCCCAAAGGCTGCGAATGCCGTCCCAGACGATGCCGGGCAATTGCGCAGGCGCAATCGCATAGGCACCGCTGGCCGCGCCCCAGACCATGGCCAGCAACACCAGAACCGCACCCAGCAGCAGGGCTGCGCTGCGGCTGAGCCGCCCAGCAGGAGTGCGCCAACGTGATGCGACGGGCAGCTCGACTGCTGGCTTTGGCGCCACGCTCCCCATGCTTGCGCTCATGCTCAGGCCACCCACTGCAGAGCGCGCATATGCAGCGCCTGCACAGCGCTGGGCAGACGCGGACCAAAGCCCAGCAAATGGCTGGCTTCCAGTGTCACCAGTGCCTTCTTGGCATAGGCGGGCGTCAGTGCCAGCTCGGGCCGCTTCCAGAACGCGGCCTCGCCACCCAGTGCTTCAATGCCCTGCGTGGTGTTGATGATGACCTCGGGCGCTGCGCTGGCCATGGCTTCGGCAGTCAAGGGCTTGTAGCCGTCGAACTGGTCGATGACATTGACACAACCTGCGTACTGGATCAGCGCATTGGCTGCCGTGCCCTTGCCCGCCACTTGCGGACTGCCGCTGTGCGAGAGCACAAACAGCACGCGCGGCTTGCGCTGGGCCTTGGCCACCTGGGCCTGCACGCTGCTCCACTGCGCTTCTAGCTGGGCCAGCAGCTGGTCGGCTTCGGCCATGCGGCCGGTTTCGCGGCCCACGACCTTGACCTTTTCCTGCACCTCGGCCCAGTTGTGCCTGGCCGCAACCAGCGATACGCGTACGCCTGCCTGACGGATCTGATCGAGCACCACGGGAGGCCCGGCCTCGCTGGTTGCGATCACCGCATCGGGCTTGAGCGAGAGCAGGCCTTCGGCCGAGAGCTGGCGCACATAGCCGACCTTGGCGGTCTTTTGCGCCGCTTCGGGAAACAGGCTGGTGGTGTCGGTGCCCACCAGCAGGTTCTGGGCATTGAGCAGATAGACCACCTCGGTCAGTGCGCCGCTGAGCGACACCAGCCGTTTCGCTCCGGGCGCGGCAGCGGCGGTCTGTGCCAGGGCCGTGCCCGCCACGGCCGCGCCCAGCCATTGCAGACCCTGGCGCCGGGAAATGCTGGCCGTGCTCATACGGCCTCCGCCACAGCAGTCTTGCGCGGCAGGGCGGCCACCAGATCGCGCCAGCCTTGCAGCTCGGGCTGACCGGGCTTGCGTTCGCCGAAGAACATGGCCATGTTGTTGCCTTGGGCATCAAAGGCCTCGACCGAAGTCACCACGCCATCGCTGGTGGGTTTGCGCACCACCCAGACATCGGCGATCAGGTCGGTGCGCAGATGCAGGTTGAAGCCCTTGTCCAGCACATTGATCCAGCGCACGCCATCCTTGCCGTCCATGGGCTGGATATTGCTCACGGGACCGGTGTGGATCTGGATGCAGCCGCTGCTGCCCACAAACACCATGATGGAGACACCGTCCACCGCCGCATCGCCCAGCAGCTGTGCCACCGCATCGGTGCTCAGGCGCTCGCAGTACTGAGGCACCAGACGGAAGGCCTGCTGGCGCTCGGCACCGAACCTGCGCAGCATTTCGAAGAACTCATGCGTGTCCTTCATATCGGTCCAGGCCTGGGTCAGCGCGGGCAAGTCGATCTCGGCGTCGGCCTTGATCGCGGGCTTGGCCGCGGGCTCGCGGAACACATAGCCTGCGGAGGGCTCGGCAAAGCGCTCGACCAGCACATTCCAGGCCGCCATGTCCGTGGCCTCGCGTGCAAACACCTTGTGCACGGCACGGCCGGCGGCGTCATAGAACTGCAGGCTGCGCATGGCGGGGCGATTGCCGTTGGCGGACTCCTCGGTCACGGCAAAACCGGCATGCCAGTGCATGAAGAACAGGCGCAGATCGATCTCGCGGCTCAGCGCCAGACCGACCGGGCCCTGGGCCGATACGTTCTGGTAGATGCCGTCTTTTTCATGCACGGTGGATTCGTTGCGCGTCAGCGCCATCACCGGGCCGCAGGCCTCCAGGGCCTTGAGGATGTCCAGCCATTCGGCGCGCAGCGGCAAAGCCTTGAGCGTGCGTTCATGCTCACCGCCATGGGCGGCGATGACCGCGCCTTCGCTCAGTTGCAGCGCCTCGGCCGCATCCTTGGCACGCAGGCCTTGCTCGCGCTTTTGCGCAAATTGCTCACGAATCTGCACTGCGGTCATGGTCTGGATTTCGGGGGATGTGATGGCGTTCATTGCAGGGTCTCCGGGCTGTGATGCCAGTGTGGTTGTGGGTTGGAAAATTCGTCGTTGGAAGGGGGGGCCGAAGCCTGGGCTTGAGCGCCAGATTCGGACTGAGCCAGCACCTGGGCCACGGTGGCCCAGCGCTGTCCCAGCCGCTGCAGAAAGTGACGCATATCGTCGGAGCGCTCGCTGCCGTCCAGGCCTTCGGTCATGCGCACCAGTTGGTCCGATACGCGCTGGGCCATGGGCGCACGATGCGCCGCACAGCAGCCCTGGCTGAAACCGGTCATCAACGCCAGCACCGTGGCCAGCTGGGCTTCGCCCTCGGTCAGCAGATATTCCTCATCGCGGCTGCCAGAGGCACTCTGGGCATTGGCGGCGTTCTCGAAAACAGACATGGCACACTCCCGCAGTTCTTGAGCAAAAAAGGCGTCCAGCGCTTATTCATCAAGCGCTATCAGCTACAAAATCAGAAGTCCTGAACCAGGGACACGCGCACATTGCGGCCTGGCTGGGTATAGGCATCGGCAATCTGCGTCGTGCGGCTCAAGCCACGCACATCCGCCCAGCGCGAATACTTTTTGTCGGTCAGGTTGTAGATACCCACATTCAGACGCGTGCCTGGACGGATACGCCATTGCGCGCTCAAATCCAGCACCGTCGCGGACGGGCTGAGCAAGGGGCGGCCGGAGGAAAGATCAGGCGCATCCTTGTCTTTTTTGCCTGCCCAGTGCGAGGCGCTGAGCTGCACGCCAACGGTGGATCTGTCATAGCGCACGCCCAGCACCAGTTGCTGCGGCGAGATGGTGTCCACCGGCTTGTTGGTGCTCTTGTCCGTACCCTTGGTGTAGCCATAGGCGGCATTGGTGCGCCAGTTGCCGCCCGCAAACCGGCCCCAGTCATAGTCGGCCTTGAGTTCGAAACCGCTGATATGCACACGGTTCAGATTGACGGACTGGAACGTCGCGGGGTTGTTGCGATCGCCGTATTCGCCCGCAACCTGCACCTGATCCTGGATGAAGTCCTTGTAGCGCCCCGTAAAGGCTGCCGCATCCAGACGCAGCGCATTCATGCGGCCGCGCAGACCCACTTCGAAGGTATTGCTCTTCTCAGGCTTGAGGTCGGGGTTGGGAATGCTCTTGTAGAACATGAACGGGTTCTCGAAGAAGGCATTGATCTGCCCTGCATTCGGTGCTCTGAAACCGGCGGCATAGTTGCCGTAAACCGACCAGGCATCATTCATCTGGAACATGGCACCCAGCTTGGGGGAAACAGCAGAGTCCGAATTGCTGACCGCTGTGCCACCAAACCCTTGCTGCTTGGGCTTGATGCTGTAGTGCTCGGCCCGCAATCCGGGCGTCAGGCTGAAAGCACCATAGTGCAGCTCGGCCTGGGCAAACAGCGCCGTCGAGGTTTCCGTGGTGTCGGGGAAGCGCTTGAGCGGAAAGCTCTCACCGGCAGGTGGCGTAATGCCGTTCTGCTCGTTGACCACCTTGCCGCGCAGATAGTCGACGCCGTAGCTGAACTTGCCGCTGAGGCCATTGCTCCAGCGCAACGTCTTGCCGGCCTGGGCGTGCAGCTGCAGCGCGTCCTCGTCATAGGTCACATCGCGCTCGCGATAGGCCAGAGGCGGGGTGCGGGTTTCGGTCACGAACTCGCGCGAGTCCGAACTCTGGTAGCTGGCCATCAGCTTGATTTCATCAGCCAGTGTCGTATTCAGCTCACGCCACTCACCTTGCCAGCTGGCGCGCCAGCGCTTCATGGTGGTTTGCGCCCGCGAATCCGTCACCGTGGCCGTGCGTGCGCTGAGCAAATCGTAGTCCGCGCGCTTGTCCACGTTTTCCAGCGTGAACACATGCTTTTGCACGGCAGACGGCGTATAGACCAGACGACCCAGCAGCGAATGGCTCTTGTCCTTTTCGGGGTTGGGCGTGGTGCGCAACGCACCCACCACATTGTTGCTGCCCATGCTTTCCAGCGCGCTGGAACGGCCTATGCCAGCAGACACCAGCCAGCTCCATTCCTGGCTGGCGCGCCCTGCAATCGTGGCACCCACGCGCTTGCCATTGTCCGCGCCGTCATAGCTGGCCGAGACACGGCCGCCGATGCTCTTGCCGTCCTTGAGCAGATCATCGGGCTGTACGGTGATGAAGTTGACCAGGCCACCCATGCCGTCCGAGCCATAGAGCGCAGGCACTGCGCCGCGCAGAATCTCCACGCGTTGCACCAGACCCAGATCCAGATAGTCGCGGCCAAAGGAGTTGGCGCTGAAGGTATAGCTGCGCGGCAGGCGCACGCCATCGACCAGCATCAGCACGCGGTTGCCTTCAAGGCCACGGATATTGAAGCCGCTGTTCTGGTCACGCCCCGTGGGTGAGCCGGCCAGTGTGAAACGCGCCGGACTGCGCGGCACGGTCACATTGGGCAGCTTGGCGGCCAGCTCGCGGATGTCGCCGATCTGCTCCTCCTCCATCTGCTTGGCATCGATGACGTCCACCGTCATGGGCAGGCTGTCGGCGTCCTGCTCGTCGCGCGAGGCACTGATGACCACATCGCGCAGCACGGGCGTGCTGCGGTCGGCACGGGCCGCCGCGACCTGGACGGATTCGGAGGATTGCTGCTGAGCCTGGGCCGAAATAGCGGCGCAAGCCAGTGCGCAGGCCAGCGCCAGCGGACGGAGATTGGAGCGTGGCGCCAGCGAGGCGCGGGCGTGCAAAGCGGTGGCGTAAGCCATACCAGAAACCCTCTTTATTCATAGAAATGGACAAGAGCTGGCTTCTGATAGGTACGTCAATGGCCACAGGTCGAAACGTCAGAGGCTTCGCGGCCTGTAGCTGGCACGGCATTGGCTGGCTGAATGGCGCTCAGTATATGCGAATAATTCTCAACTGCAAATAACTTCGTTACAAAACGGGAATTGCGCCCCGACGCAAGGCTGCGATGTCCCCAAATCCGGTGCTTTGAACGCCGCAGTCCCTGACGACCCCGGCGCCCGTTCAAAAGCAAAAAGGACTGCCTAGGCAGTCCTTTTTTGATAGCCATCATCGCTTACCTTGCAAGCGATGAAGGCCGTTTAGTTGCGAATCAGATGATCGAAGGCCGACAGCGCTGCGGTAGCGCCGGCGCCGGCTGCGATCACGATCTGCTTGTAAGGCACCGTGGTGCAGTCGCCGGCGGCGAACACCCCGGGCAGATTGGTCTGCCCCTTGGCATCCACAATGATTTCGCCGAACTTGCTCAGCTCCAGCGTGCCCTTGAGCCATTCGGTGTTCGGCACCAGGCCGATCTGCACAAACACACCTTCGAGCTCCACATGGTGCTCGGCACCCGTTGCCCTGTCCTTGTAGCTCAGACCGTTGACCTTGCCGTTGGCACCCGTGATCTCGGTGGTCTGGGCGTTGGTGATGACGGTCACATTGGGCAGGCTGTGCAGCTTCTTGACCAGCACGGCATCGGCCTTGAGCTGATCGGCAAATTCCACCACCGTCACATGCGCCACCAGACCCGCCAGGTCAATCGCAGCTTCGATGCCGGAGTTGCCACCGCCGATCACCGACACGCGCTTACCCTTGAACAGCGGACCGTCGCAATGCGGGCAATAGGCCACGCCCTTGTTCTTGTACTCGGCCTCGCCAGGCACGTTCACATTGCGCCAGCGCGCACCGGTGGACAGGATCACGGTCTTGGCCTTGAGCGAGCCGCCATTGGCCATTTGCACTTCTACCAGGCCACCGGGCTGCGCAGCGGGAATCAGCTTCTCGGCACGCTGCAGGTTCATGATGTCCACGTCATAGGCACGGGTGTGAGCTTCCAGGGCCGCAGCGAACTTGGGTCCGTCGGTTTCCAGCACGGAGATGTAGTTCTCGATCGCCAGCGTATCGTTGACCTGACCGCCAAAGCGCTCGGCCGCCACGCCGGTGCGAATGCCCTTGCGAGCCGCGTACACGGCGGCTGCCGCGCCGGCAGGGCCACCGCCGATGATCAGCACGTCGAAGGCTTCCTTGGCCGACAGCTTGGCTGCGTCACGCGAGGCTGCACCGGTGTCCAGCTTGGCCACGATTTCTTCGATGGTCATGCGGCCGGAGCCGAACACGCTGCCGTTCATGAACACCATGGGCACGGCCATGATTTCGCGCTCGGTCACTTCCTTCTGGAAGGCTCCGCCTTCGATCACCGTGGTCTTGACCTTGGGGTTGAGAATGGCCATCAGCGACAGTGCCTGAACCACATCGGGGCAGTTGTGGCAGCTCAGGCTCATATAGACCTCGAAGTTGAAGTCGCCGTCCAGTGCCTTGATCTGGTCGATCACGTCCTGCTCCACCTTGGGAGGATGGCCGCCCGTCCACAGCAGGGCCAGCACCAGCGAGGTGAATTCATGGCCCAGGGGCAGACCGGCAAAGCGCAGCTGGGTGGCCGTGCCCTGGCGCTGCAGCGTGAACGAAGGCTTGCGGGCATCGCCGCCATCGGTGCGCAGCGAAATCTTGTCGCTGCGCAGGGACTGGATGGTTTTCAGCAGATCGTGCATCTGTGCACTGGTCTCGCTGTCATCCAGAGAAGCCACCAGCTCAAACGGCTGCTGCACGCGTTCCAGGTAGGCGGCGAGTTGGGCTTTGAGTTGATCGTCAAGCATGGTGGATTCCTTTGAATTTAGAGTTGTTGATGCAATGCAGCAAAGTGCTTTTGAGGCCTTTGCCCGCCCATGAAAGCAAAAACTGGGCGAAAAAAAGCCGGACGGACAGGCAGCACTCGCCTGAACGTCGTCCGGCTTTCAGAGCGCATGCACGCTCAGCCGATAGGTATCAGGCTTAGATCTTGCCGACCAGATCCAGCGAAGGAGTGATCGTGCTGGCGCCTTCCTTCCACTTGGCGGGGCACACCTGGCCAGGGTTGGCGGCGGTGAACTGGGCAGCCTTGAGCTTGCGCAGGGTTTCGGACACGTCACGAGCGATTTCGTTGGAATGCACTTCCATGGTCTTGATCACGCCATCGGGGTTGATCACGAAGGTACCGCGCAGAGCCAGACCTTCTTCGGGAATGTGCACGCCGAAAGCGTTGGTCAACTGGTGTGTGGGGTCGCCAACCAGGGGGAACTTGGCCTTGCCCACTGCGTCGGAGGTTTCGTGCCACACCTTGTGCGAGAAGTGGGTGTCGGTGGTCACGATGTAGACCTCGGCACCGGCCTTCTGGAACTCGGCGTAGTTGTTGGCTGCGTCTTCGATTTCGGTAGGGCAGTTGAAGGTGAAGGCGGCGGGCATGAAGATCACCACAGACCACTTGCCCTTCAGGCTCTCTTCAGTCACGGTGATGAATTCACCCTTGCCGTTGCGGTTCACGTAGGCTTCGGTCTTGAAAGGTTGAACTTGAGTGTTGATCAGAGACATTTGCTGTTTCCTTGTGGTTAGTGTTTGAAGACAGGATGAAGTTTAGAGCGGTCCGCTTAATAAAACCAATCGATTGATTTCATCAAATTGATTTACAAAACCTATCAAACCAGATTCCCGGCTTCTGAAGTCAAGCCGCACCGCTGTGCAGCCCAGCTTTCTATTGTGGGCCGAAACCAGGCAGTTCAAGCCAATAGTCCTTCAATCACGCTCATAGCTTTTGTTGTCATTACTGAGTCAAACCTAGCGAGCGAAGTCCGTCCGGCAATACGTAAGCTAAACGAGAACGCGCATCAGATGCAGCCAATTCGCGCGGGCATGGGCTTTGTTTGATTTGCCTCATAAAGCATGGACAATCGACGCGAACAACAACTGCCCGAGAAGGAGTCCCCCATGAAAGGTGATGCACAAGTCATTTCCTGGCTGCAAGCCCAGCTCAAGAACGAACTGACCGCCATCAACCAGTACTTTCTGCATTACCGCATGTACAAGCACTGGGGCTTCGACAAGCTTGCCAAGAAGGAATACGAGGAATCCATCGGCGAGATGAAGCATGCCGACGTGCTGATGGACCGTATCTTCATGCTTGACGGCCTGCCCAATCTGCAGGACCTGGGCAAGCTGCAGATCGGCGAGGACGTGCCGGAAGCCCTGGCCTGCGACCTGCGCCTGGAGCAAGCGGCGCAGCAGACCATCAAGGACGGCATCGCACACTGCGAATCCGTGCGCGACTATGTTTCACGCGATCTGCTGCAGAAGATTCTGGACGACACCGAAGAGCACATCGATTTCCTCGAAACCCAGCTCGACCTGATCGACAAGGTCGGCACGCAGAACTATCTGCAGTCCCTGATGGGCGAGATCGAATAATTCCGGCTTCACGCTGAAAGACAAAAGCGGCCTCAGGTCGGCATCAGGAAGTCCCGGCTGATGCCGGAGCCCAGATCGTTGACGCGGTCGAGAAACTGCGTCAGATAGGCGTGCAGGCCGGTGGTCAGAATCTCGTCGATGCGACCGTACTGCAGATCGGCCAGCAGGCGCCCGGCCTTGCGCGTGGTTTCCTGCGAATGGTCGTTGGCCACGCGCTCCAGGTTCTTGACCACCTCATGCATGCTGGCCAGCAACGAGCGCGGCATGTCGGCGCGCAGCATCAGCAGCTCGGCCACGCGTTCGGGCGTGATCACATCGCGGTAGACCTTGCGGTAGACCTCGAAGGCCGAGACGCTGCGCAGCAAGGCGCTCCAGTGATAGAAGTCGAAGTTCATCAGGGCGCGACCGCGCGGCATGCCGTGGTAGTCGCGCTCTATGGAATGGAACTTCACATCCAGCAAACGCGCCGTGTTGTCGGCCCGCTCGACAAAAGTGCCCAGGCGCACAAAGTGCAGCGCCTCGTCCTTGAGCATGGTGCCCAGCGACACGCCACGCCACAGGTGCGAGCGGTATTTGACCCATTCGAAGAACTGCGCCGGATCCTTTTTCCAGGCATCCTTGCCGAAGTGACGCTGCAGCGCCAGCCAGGTCTGATTCTGCGTTTCCCAGGACTCCGTGGTCAGCGCACCGCGCACGGCACGCGCGTTCTCGCGTGCAGCCTTCAGACAGGCAAAGATGGAGGACGGATTGGCCTCGTCCGACACCATGAACTGCAGCACCGACTCGCGATCCACCACGGGAAACTGCGCCTTGAAGGCCGGTATCAGCTCGCTGATGGACAGCACGCTCTGCCAGCCACGGTGCGCATCATGAATGGCCTGCGGCAGCATGGCGGTTTCATAGGCCACGCTGAGCATGCGCGCGGTGTTCTCTGCCCGCTCGGTGTAGCGGGACATCCAGTAAAGATGATCGGCGGTACGACTCAGCATAGGCCCTCCTTGGGCAGAGAACCCCGCACGCGCTGAACGCGTGCGCCGTATTCTGGTGAAAAAATGCTTGCCGCATTTTTTTCCGCCCGCTCGGTGTAGCGGGACATCCAGTACAAATGATCGGCGGTACGTGACAGCATCAATGGCCTCCCTCTTGACCTTCCAGCACCCAGGTGTCCTTGGTTCCCCCGCCCTGAGATGAATTCACCACCAGCGAGCCCTGCTTGAGCGCCACACGCGTCAGTCCACCGGCCACCATATTGACCTCGGTGCCCGTGAGCACAAAGGGCCGCAGGTCGATATGGCGCGGCGCTATGCCTTTTTCCACCATGGTCGGGCAGGTGGACAGGGAGAGCGTGGGCTGCGCGATATAACCCGAAGGGTTGCCGACCAGCACGCGGCGGAAGGCCTCGATCTCGGCCTTGGTCGCGGCCGGCCCGATCAGCATGCCGTAACCGCCGGCACCGTGCACCTCCTTGACGACCAGCTCATGCAGGTGGTCAAGCACGTATTTGAGGTCGTCCTCCTTTCGGCACAGCCAGGTCGGGACGTTCTGCAGGATGGGCTCCTCCCCCAGATAGAAGCGGATCATCTCCGGCACATAGGGATACACCGATTTGTCGTCGGCCAGGCCCGTGCCCACGGCATTGCAGATATTGACGTTGCCTGCTCGGTAGGCGCGCATCAGGCCCTTGCAGCCCAGCGTCGATGTGGACCGAAAGACTTCGGGGTCGAGAAAATCGTCATCCACGCGGCGGTAGATCACATCCACGCGGTGCAGGCCCTGGGTGGTGCGCATGTAGACCACGTCTTTCTCGACCACCAGATCCTGCCCCTCGACCAGCTCCACCCCCATCTGCTGGGCCAGGAAGGCATGCTCGAAATAGGCGCTGTTGTACATGCCCGGCGTCAGCACCACCACCGTCGGCTCCAGCACGCCCGAGGGCGCGCTGGCTCGCAGGGTGTCGAGCAGCATGTCGGGATAGTGGGCCACGGGCGCCACGGCGTGCTTGCCGAACAGCTCGGGGAACAGGCGCATGGTCATGCGACGGTTCTCCAGCATGTAGGAAACACCCGATGGCACGCGCAGATTGTCCTCCAGCACGTAGTAGATGCCGTTGCCCTGCTCATCGGGGGCGCGCACGATGTCGATGCCGGCAATATTGGCATAGACATCGTTGGGCACCTGTATGCCTTCCATCTCGGGCCGGTACTGGCTGTTGCCGCTCACCAGCTCCGTCGGAATCAGGCCGGCGCGCACCATGTCCTGGCCGTGATAGGCATCGCGGATGAAGCAGTTGAGCGCCTTCACGCGCTGGGCCAGACCGGCCTGCATGCTGGCCCACTCATGGGCCGGAATGATGCGCGGGATCAGATCGAACGGAATCAGGCGCTCCGTACCGGCACCGCTCTCGTCCTTGTCGCCATAGACGGCAAAGGTGATGCCCACGCGGCGGAACACGATTTCCGCCTCGGCACTGCGGGCACGCAGATAGTCCTGCGATTGCTTGCCCAGCCACTGCGCATAGTCCCGATAGTGGTCTCGCACCGCTGCACCTTCGGCGGGCGAGTTCAGATACATCTCATCGAATGTGCGCATCCTGTCCTCCCTATTTCTGCCGCGACTCGCGCATGCAAGCCGCGGGTTTCAGTTTAGCGACGCCTTGCCAGGCCAGCTGCCTGGCAAGGCGCGAGCCACCCTGCATGTCTGCCTTCCGCCTGAAACGGCGGTACAGCATCAATGCAAGCCCCATGCCAGTTTCTCAGGGCAGGCCCTTGGAGACGGCATGAACATCCCAATAATGCGCCCGAATCAGGCGCTCGCAGTCCAATTTTTCCGGCTGGTCAGAACTCCAGTAGGCCGCGCCGCAGCGATCCTGAGTCACCAACTGGCTGCCCACCGCCCGATAGCGCTGCACCACGGCTGCCACCGGGTGTCCGAAGCGATTCAGATAGCCCGCCTGCACCACCGCCCGGCGCGGGCGCAGCGTACTGACCCAGGTCTCGGTCGATGAAGTCTTGCTGCCATGGTGGGGCACCAGCAGCCAGTCCACAGGCTCGTCCAGACTGGTTTGCAGCAGTTGCTGCTCCTGCGCTGCCTCGATATCTCCGGCCAGCAGGGCCACCCGGCCGCTGGCCGAGCGCAAGCGCAACACGCAACTGCCAAAGTTCGGCTTGGCCTTGCGACCGTTGAGCCAGGCATCTCCGACAGGCGGGTGCAGCACTTCAAACGTCACACCATCCCATTGCCAGTGCTGCCCCTGTGTACAGCGCTGAACCGGAGCCAGGCCCGCCAGTTGCGGGGCTTGAATCACCGAGTCCGAGCCCCAGACTTGCGCGCGAGGCTGAGCCGCCTTGACGGCCAGAGCCCCGCCGGTGTGATCCTGGTCGCTGTGACTGAGCATCATGGCATCAATCTGCATGCCTTGCGCGGCCATCAGCGGCAGGAGCACACGCTCACCGGCATCGCTCTGGCGGCTGTACTGCGGCCCGGCGTCATAGAGCAGACGGTGGCTGGCGGTGCTGACGATGACGGCATTGCCCTGGCCGATATCCGCCGCCAGCAGCTCAAACTCGCCGACACGCGGCCGCGCCTGAGGCCAGAACAAGGCAGGCAGTGCCAACAGGGCGGCCACCAGCCGCAGCCGACCCGGCAAGGGCGCGATCACCAGCAGTCCGGCAGCTATCGCCAGCACGCTGGCCCACCAGGCGGGCTGCGGCAGAACCCAGACCGCCCCGGGCAACCGGGCCAGCCACTGCAACAGCTGCATCAAGGGCAGCATGGCGACGGCGGCAGCGCTTGCCGCCATGGGCAGCACGGCGGCCAGCAAGGCCAGCGGTGTGACCACCAGGGTCACCCAGGGAATCGCCAGCAGATTGGCCAGCAGGCCCACGACGGACACCTGGCCGAACAGCAGCAGTCCCAGTGGCGCCAGGGCCAGCGAGATCAGCCATTGTTCACGCCACAAGGCATGCAGCTTTGCCATCCATCGGCCCGCAGCGCTTTTGCCCTTCGCTTCGGCAGCGCCCGAGCCCGAAGCCAGCAACACGCCGACTGCGACGAAACTGAGCCAGAACCCGGCCTGCCACAACGCCCAGGGGTCGGCCACAACAATCACCGCCAGTGCCAGCAGCCATACACAGGCCCAGGGCCAGCGCACGCCCAGCCATTGAAGCAGCGCCACTACGGCCAGCATGCAGATCGTGCGCTGCGCAGGCAGGCCCCAACCGCTGAACAAGGCATAAGCCGCCGCCAATAACACGCCCATGACCAGGGCCGCGCGCGGGGCAGGCATCCAACGACATGCGCGCGCACTAAGCCTCCATACACGGCCCAAGACCAAGGCTGCCAGCCAGGCAAACATGGTTATATGCAGGCCCGATATGCTCATCAGATGCGCCACACCTGTCTGACGGAACAGGGTCCAGTCCTTGCGGTCAATCGCCTGCTGGTCGCCCACGGCCAGCGCAGCCGCCACGCCCAGAGCGGTCTGAGCATGCTCTGCACCGTCACCTGGCAACCAGCGCTGCAAGCGCAATGCCTCGCCCTGAATGCGATCGCGCAAGCCCTGTCGCCAGCGCTGCAGCGGATATTGGTTTGTCACGGCCAGCAGTTCGGGCGCGGGTTGCTTGCGCACATAGCCCGTGGCCTGCACTCCTTGCTCCCAGGCCAGCAACTCATAGTCAAAGCCGTGCGGATTGCGCGAGCCATGCGGGCGCTTGATGCGTACCGTGAAACGCCAACGCTGGCCGGGACTCAGCGCCAAGCCTTTGGCCCAGTCAGGCACGAGAGGCCGGCTGGCATCCGGCACCTGTCCGAACGGGCCATACCAGGACAGCTCCAGCAGCCTTGGCACGCCTGCATCCGGACTATCGACCACAAAACGCCAGCGCTGGCCGTTGGCCTGGTTCTGCAGCATGGAGACAATCCGGCCTTCCACCTGCAAGTCCACCGCCTCCAGCGCCTGTGGCAGGGTCTGCATCAGATACACATGTGCACGCCAACCCGTCCCCCCCGCCACACAGCAGGCAGCACCCAACAGCATCAGCCACCAGCTCTGCCAGGACCTGCCACGCCATCTGCATGCAAACAGCAGTGTCAGCAAACCCCAAGCCAGCAAGATCTGGTAGAGCGACAGATGCCACAGCCTGGCCTGGGTCACCTGCCATGCAGCGCCCAGCACACAACCCCAGAGCGGCGCCAGCCACGACAGGTGGTGACGCTGAGAGTTTGGAGTCTGATGGAGCGGCATGCTGCCATGCTAGGAGGGAGCGACCAGGCCCAGCATTGCGACTATCCCTGCCCTGTCTCTGACACCAAAACGGCATCAAACACTTGCTCTCATTGTGCGAGCAGCTATCAATTCAAAAGCTATGGCCGCTGTGCCAAGGCGATCAATGCCCGGGCCCGCTGCTGTGTCAAACTTGTCGATCCTTAGCCTCGCACTTTTTGGAGCCGTCATGAGCGTCTATGAAAAACTCAAAGCCCTGAACATCACCCTGCCCGAAGTGGCCATGCCTGCAGCCGCCTACCTGCCCTATATGCAGACCGGCAATCTGGTGTTCCTCAGCGGCCATATCGCCAAGCAGAACGGCCAGCCCTGGGTCGGCAAGCTGGGCGAGAACATGACGACCGAAGAAGGCAAGCAGGCAGCCCGCGCCGTGGCCGTGGATCTGATGGGCACGCTGCAGCATGCCTGCGGCGGCGATCTGAATCGTGTGAAGCGCATCGTCAAGGTCATGAGCCTGGTCAACTCCAGCACCAGCTATACCGAGCAGCATCTGGTCACCAACGGCTGCAGCGAACTGCTGGGCGAAGTCTTCGGCGAAGCCGGCAAGCACGCCCGCAGCGCCTTCGGCGTTGCCCAGATTCCCCTGGGCTGCTGCGTGGAAATCGAGCTGATGGCCGAGCTGGGCTAAGACCCCTGCTCACACACATAAAGTGAGCTGGCACCGCTTGTTATTCATAGACTTCAGATAAAAAACCATCTGAATTGATTGACTGACAAGCGCAAGCAGCTCACTTTATCTTTGCAGCGCGATGCTTGCCGCAAGCATCCCGACCACTCACGAAAGAGCCCCATGCCCAGCACGCAGGCACCCCCACTGGTTCTCAGCATTCAATCCCATGTCGCCTACGGCCATGTGGGCAACGACGCCGCCATGCTGCCGCTGCAACTGCTGGGCATAGAGCCCGTGGCCGTGCATACGGTGCAGTTCTCCAACCACACCGGCTACGGCGAGTTCAAGGGCCAGGTCTTCACGCCCGCCCATGTACAGGATGTGCTGGACGGCCTGCGCGCCCGCGGCGTGCTGGCGCGCTGCACGGCCGTGCTCTCGGGCTATCTGGGCGATGCCGGCGTGGGCGAAGCCATTCTGGCCGCCGTGCAGGAAGTGCGCGCCGCCCAGCCCGGGGCCCACTATCTGTGCGACCCGGTCATGGGCGATGTGGGGCGCGGCGTGTTTGTGCGCCCCGGCATCCCGGACTTTCTGCGCAAGCGCGCGCTGTCCCAGGCCAGCGTCATCACGCCCAACCATTACGAGTTCGAGCTGCTGTGCGGCGGCCAGCCGCTGACCACCATGGAAGCGGCCACCCAGGCGGCCCGAGCCATGCTGACGCAGCTGCATCACAGCCCGTCAGCCATGATCGTCATCACCAGCCTGCGCACCGACGATCTGCCATCCGACCAGCTGGCCACACTGGCCGTGACTGCCGACAAGTCCTGGCTGGTACAGACGCCCTATATCGACCTGCACCCCCTGCCCAACGGCATGGGCGATGTGTTCTCGGCCGTGCTGCTGGGCCATCTGATTCAAGGGCGCGCCGTGGCCGATGCCGTGTCCAGGGCCGTGAGCACCTTGTATGCCCTGGTCTCCCGCACCGAATCGGGGCAGCGCGACCTGCCCCTGGTCGCCAGCCGCGAACAGATCAATCAGCCCTCTCAGATGTTTGAAGCCAGACTGATGACTTCATAAACAGCATCAGGCCACGCACCCAATTGAGACCTTGCCATCGGCCTTGCACTGGCGAGGTGCATGGCAGCATCCCTTACATCAAAGAAAAAGCCGTGCAATGCACGGCTTTTGGACTGTCGCGCTGAATCTTATTCCACGCGCGTCACCGCCTGGGGCTTGAAGCCCAGGTCGGCAGCCTTGCCCTTGCGGCCACGGTTGCCGCGGGCATTGTTGAGGCTGCGGATCTCCAGCGTCTCGGTACGTGCCTTGCCGCCGCGTCCCACGCCATCCAGGCGGATGCTGCGCGTATAGGCGGCCGCGCCGGCCAGCTGATCCTTGTCTTCCAGGCTGATCAGCATCAGGCCGCGCCCGCCCTTGGGCATGGCCTTGAGCTCGGCGATCTCGAAGGTCAGAATGCGGCCGCCCACCGAGGCGCAGATCACATGGCTGGCGGGGTTCAGCAAACCGGCCCCCTGCTCGCCGCCTTCCACATATTCGGCACGCGCATTCATGGGCACTCCATGCACCACCGAAGGTGCGCACAGGGTCTCGCCCTCGCCCAGCGTGACAAAGGCCTTGCCGGCCTTCTGGCGCGAGACCATATCGCCCACGCTCGCGGTGAAGCCATAGGCGCCCGAGCCGGAGAGCAGCAGCTGCGTGCTTTCGCTGCCGGCAAAGTAGTACAGCAGCTGGGTACCGGCTTCGAGTTCGATCATCGTCGTCACGGGCTGGCCGTCGCCGCGTCCGCCCGGCAGGGCCGATACCGGCACCGAATAGACCCGGCCGTTGCTGCCAAAGGCCAGCAACTGATCGACCGTGCGGCACTCGAACGTGCCATACAGACTGTCGCCGGCCTTGAAGCTCAGCGTGCCCGCATCCACGCCATGGCCTTGACGCGTGCGCACCCAGCCCTTTTCGGAAATGATCACGGTCGTGGGTTCATCCACCACCTTGACCTCGGCCACCACCTTTTTCTCCTCGTGGATCAGCGTGCGACGGGCATCGCCGAAGGTCTTGGCATCGGCCTCGATTTCCTTGCAGATCAGGCGGCGCATGGTCGCCTCACTGCCCAGGATGTCCTCGAGCTTGCCCTGCTCGCTGCGCAGCTCCTTGAGCTCCTGCTCGATCTTGATGGCCTCCAGGCGCGCCAATTGGCGCAGACGGATTTCAAGAATGTCCTCGGCCTGACGCTCGGAGAGATTGAAGGCGTCGATCAGGGCCTGCTTGGGTTCATCGCTGGCGCGGATGATGGCAATGACCTTGTCGATATTGAGCAGCACGGCCTGACGGCCTTCGAGGATGTGGATGCGATCCAGCACCTTCTCCAGCCGGTGCCGGCTGCGTCGCGTCACGGTCTGGAAGCGGAAGGCAATCCACTCCTCCAGCATCTGGCGCAGCGACTTCTGCACCGGGCGGCCATCGAGGCCGATGCTGGTCAGGTTGATCGAGCTCGACGACTCCAGGCTGGTGTGGGCCAGCAGCGCCGTGATCAGCTCCGACTGCGGAATCTTGCCGGTCTTGGGTTCGAACACGATGCGCACCGGCGCATCCTTGCTCGACTCGTCGCGCACGCAGTCCAGCACCGCCAGCATGCTGGCCTTGAGCTGGGTCTGCTCCTGGCTCAGCGCCTTCTTGCCGGTCTTGACCTTGGGATTGGTGATCTCCTCGATCTCTTCGAGCACCTTCTGGGCCGACACGCCGGGCGGCAGCTCGGTCACCACCAGCTGCCACTGGCCGCGAGCCAGCTCTTCGATCTTCCAGCGCGCACGCACCTTGAGACTGCCGCGGCCCGTGCGATAGGCATCGGCGATATCGCTGCTGGACGAAATGATCTGGCCGCCGCCCGGATAGTCGGGGCCTGGAATCAGCGCCAGCAGCTCTTCCTCGGGCAGCTGCGGCTTCTTGATCAGGGCCACGCAGGCCGCGGCCACCTCGGGCAGATTGTGGCTGGGGATTTCCGTTGCCAGACCCACGGCAATGCCGCTGGCACCATTGAGCAGCGAGAACGGCAGGCGGGCCGGAAGCTGCTTGGGCTCCTGGGTGCTGCCGTCGTAGTTGGGCACAAAGTCCACCGTGCCCATATCGATTTCGTCGAGCAGCAGGCCGGTGATCTTGGACAGACGCGCTTCGGTGTAACGCATGGCCGCAGCGCCGTCGCCATCGCGGCTGCCGAAGTTGCCCTGGCCGTCGACCAGCGGGTAGCGCTGATTGAAGTCCTGCGCCATGCGCACCAGTGCGTCGTAGGCCGACTGGTCGCCGTGCGGGTGAAAGCGGCCCAGCACGTCGCCGACGACACGGGCGCTCTTGACCGGCTTGGCCGCCGTATTGCCATTCGGGCCGCTATAGCCCAGACCCATGCGGTCCATGGCATAGAGAATGCGGCGCTGCACGGGCTTGAGGCCATCGCTGACATCCGGCAGGGCACGGCCCTTGACCACCGATAAAGCGTATTCGAGATAGGCGCGCTGTGCGTATTGCCCCAGGTCCAGTGCATCGCCAGCGGCTTGTTGAGACAAATCCTGTGTGGTTTGATCGCTCATGAATTCTTTGTGATTTTCCAAATTGCGCCGATCCGGCGACTCAAGGTATTTGCGCGTCCGCGGCCGCAGAGGCCGCGCCCGGCAGAGTCATGCGTATGCGGGAGCCGCCTCGGCCCGCCGAGCCGGCTGCAGCCAGCCGGCCACTCAGGGGCCGCGCTGCCTGCAGCTGCTCGTAGATGCCGGTGACGGCCTTGACGTAATTCATTGTTTCTTTGTAGGGCGGAATCGCCTTGCCGAATTTCTGCACCGCACCTTCGCCCGCGTTATAGGCGGCCAGCACCAGATCGAGCCGGCCCGGGAACAAGTCCATCAGATAGCTCAGATAGCGCGCGCCGGCAGGCACGTTCACGGCCGGGTCGGCCAGCTGCTGCTGCATGCTGCGCTTTTTGCTGGCCGACACGCCAAAGCGCTCGGCCGTGGCCGGCATCAGCTGCATCAGGCCGACAGCGCCCTTGGGCGAGACGGCCTGGGCATCAAAGCCGGACTCCACGGCAATCACGGCCTTGATCAGGTCATAGTCCACGCCGGTTCTCTCGGCCGCCTTCTGCAGATGCGGCCTCACGCTCCTGTAGCGGGGCGAGACCTCGAAAAAGCTCTGCATGCGCGTGCGCGCGTTGAGCCCCTCGGCCGCCGAATCCGGCTTCAGCTGCAGACCCGGCTGGCTGCTGTCATAGAGCTCGCCCTTGAAGAACAGCTTGTAGCGCTCGTCCAGCGCCTCGGCCGCAAAGTGCGTGACGCCGAATTCGTCGACATAGGCCCAGAGATCGGCATGCGCCGCCGGCGCCATGGCCAGCCAGCCCGAGCCTGCCAGCAAGGCAGCTGCCACCGCACGTCGCAAACGCACAGAGGCGAACCCGCCGCGCGCAGGCAGCTGGCTGGGTGAGGCATCGAACATGGGCTTGTGCATGGCTGGCTCCATCGACCGCTAGTGAGCGCTAGTGCAGGCGTTGGCAACGCCCGCCTAGATATCGACCTCCACGGCATCGCCATGCAGCTCCATCAGCTCGCGTCGGGCGGCGGCTTCGCCCTTGCCCATGAGCTTGGTGACGACGGCTGCAGCCTCGGAAAAGTCCATGTTCATGAACTGCACTGCAGGCATGCGACGCGTGTCGGGGTTCAGCGTGGTTTCCCACAGCTGTTCGGCATTCATCTCGCCCAGGCCCTTGAAGCGACTGACCTGGCATTTCTCGCGCGGCACGCCGTCCTTGGCGCATTTTTCGAGAATCGCGTCCAGCTCGCCTTCGTCCAGCGCATAGACCTTGATGGCGGGCTTCTTGCCGCGTGCCGGCACGTCCACGCGGAACAGCGGCGGCAGCGCCACATGGATGTGGCCGGCTTCGATGAGCTTGGGGAAATGCTTGAAGAACAACGTCAGCAGCAGCACCTGGATGTGGGAGCCGTCCACGTCCGCGTCCGAGAGAATGCAGATCTTGCCGTAGCGCAGGCCGGACAGGTCGGGCTCGTCATTGGGGCCATGCGGGTCCACGCCGATCGCCACCGAGATATCGTGGATTTCGTTGTTGGCAAACAGCCGGTCGCGGTCCACCTCCCAGGTGTTGAGCACCTTGCCGCGCAGCGGCAGGATGGCCTGGGTTTCCTTGTCGCGGCCCATCTTGGCGCTGCCGCCGGCAGAGTCGCCCTCGACCAGAAACACCTCGTTGACGCTGGTGTCCTTGCTTTCGCAGTCGGTCAGCTTGCCGGGCAGCACGGCCACGCCGCTGCCCTTGCGCTTTTCCACCTTCTGGCCGGCCTTCTGGCGGGTTTGGGCGGCCTTGATGGCGATCTCGGCCAGCTTCTTGCCCCAGTCCACATGCTCGTTGAGCCAGAGTTCCAGCACCGGGCGCACAAAGCCCGAGACCAGGCGCACGGCATCGCGCGAGTTCAGGCGCTCCTTGATCTGGCCCTGGAACTGCGGGTCCAGCACCTTGGCGTTGAGCACATAGCTGGCGCGCGCGAACACGTCGTCGGGCATCAGCTTGACGCCCTTGGGTAGCAGCGAGTGCATGTCGATGAAGGCCTTGACGGCCTGGAACAGGCCGTCGCGCAGGCCGCTGTCATGCGTGCCGCCCGCCGTGGTCGGAATCAGGTTGACATAGCTTTCGCGCAGCGGCGCGCCATCTTCGGTAAAGGCCACGCACCAGGCCGCGCCCTCGCCTTCGGCAAAGCTGTCGTTGTTCTTGTCGGCAAAGCCCTCGCCCTCGAACAGGGGGATGACGGGCTCGCCATTCAGGCTCTGCGCCAGATAGTCGCGCAGGCCGCCCTTGAACTGCCAGCTCTGGGTGTCGCGCGATTTTTCGTTGACCAGCGAAACGGCCACGCCGGGCATGAGCACGGCCTTGCTGCGCAGCAGATGCACCAGCTCGCCCATGGGCAGGGCCGAGGATTCGAAGTATTTGGCATCGGGCCAGGCACGTACCGTCGTGCCCTGCTTGCGCTCGCCGGCCTGCAGAGGGCGCACCTTCAGCGGCTCGATCACGTCGCCGCCCGAGAACACCAGCGTGGCCACCTGGCCGTCACGGTGCACCTGTACCTCCAGACGCGTGGCCAGCGCATTCGTCACCGAGACGCCCACGCCATGCAGACCACCCGAGAAGCTGTAGGCGCCGCCATTGCCCTTGTCGAACTTGCCGCCCGCGTGCAAACGCGTGAAGACCAGCTCCACCACGGGCGCCTTCTCCTCGGGGTGCAGGCCAAAGGGAATGCCGCGCCCGTCATCCTCCACGCTGTAGGAGCCGTCAGCGTGCATGGTGAACTTGATTTTCTTGCCGTAGCCGGCAAGCGCCTCGTCGGCCGCGTTGTCGATCACCTCCTGCAGGATGTGCAGGGGGTTGTCGGTGCGCGTATACATGCCGGGACGCTGTTTGACAGGCTCCAGACCCTTGAGAACGCGGATCGAGCCTTCGGAATATTCGTTGGACGGTTTGACTGCCATGGGGGCGGATTGTAGTGGCCTCTCCGAATGAGAGCTGGATAAATTCACAGTTGTTTACTCCCAATACTCTTGCACAAAGCCCGAACATCTGTCTTGGCAACGTGTTTTTACCGGGTCTTTATCGCTGCAAATACTCTGAAAACAATAGCATCTACTGCATGCCATTCATGCGTTATGGATGGTTTCAAACCCATATCCATTGCATGGATTGCGCAAGGCGCTCACTTTTTATTTTCCTGCCTGGCTCCCGCGCCGCAGCTTGCCGGTCACGCATTCTGGCAGGCCAGCCTGCCACGCATGTGACGGCCTGTGCAGGCGCAAAACAGCTTGTTTCGTTAAAGTGGTGGCTGACCGCCCCCCAGCCTTTTTTCGCACACACGGCATGACTACAAAGACAACTCAAGCCCCCATGTCCATGGCGCAGATTCTTCTGTGCGGTGGCGCCATCGTCACGCTCTCCATGGGCATACGCCACGGCTTCGGCCTGTGGCTGCAACCCATCACCCAGGAGATGGGCTGGACGCGCGAGAACTTTTCCCTGGCCATTGCCGTGCAGAACCTGTCCTGGGGCGTCCTGGGCATCTTCGTCGGCATACTGGCCGACCGCATCGGCGCCTTCAAGGTGCTGATCGGCGGCTCCATCCTCTATGCGCTGGGCCTGGCCGGCATGGCGCTGTCTCCGAATTCAACGATGTTCCTGCTGACCGCCGGCGTGCTGATCGGCGCAGCCCAGGCCGGCACCACCTATGCCGTGATCTACGGCGTGCTGGGCCGGCAGATTCCCGTGGCGCGACGCAGCTGGGCCATGGGCGTGGCCGCAGCAGCAGGCTCGTTCGGCCAGTTCTTCATGGTGCCCGTGGAGGGCAAGCTGATCGCGCAGTTCGGCTGGTCCAATGCCTTGCTGATACTGGCGCTGTTCGCGCTGCTGATTGCCGCCCTGGCCTTTGGCCTGCGCGAGCCGGGCTTTGGCGGCAGCACGCCCATCAAGCGCGAGCAGACCGTGGGCCAGGCGCTCAGGGAAGCCTGGACCTACCCCAGCTTTCTGCTGCTGATGGCAGGCTACTTTGTCTGCGGCTTCCAGGTCATGTTCATTGGCGTGCACATGCCCAGCTATCTGAAGGACTTCGGCATGGCGCCCCATGTGGCCAGCTATTCGCTGGCCCTGGTCGGCCTGTTCAATATCTTCGGCACCTATCTGGCCGGCAATCTGGGCCAGAAGCTGCCCAAGCGCTATCTGCTGTCGGGCATCTACGGCCTGCGCTCGGTGGCCACCGTGGCCTTTTTGCTGGCCCCGCTCTCGCCCTGGTCGGTCTATGCCTTCTGCGCCGCCATGGGCTTTCTGTGGCTGTCCACCGTGCCGCTGACCAATGCCACCATCGCCCAGATCTTCGGCGTGCAGCATCTGTCCATGCTGGGCGGCTTTGTCTTCTTCAGCCACCAGATCGGCAGCTTCCTGGGCGTATGGCTGGGCGGCTATCTCTACGATATCAACGGCAACTACGACATGGTCTGGTACATCTCGATTGCCCTGGGCATTTTTGCCGCCATCGTCAACCTGCCCGTGCGCGAGGCCGCCATTGTGCGCAGCTCGCCCAGCGCAGCCTGATACCGGAGACACCCCCATGCCGCTCAAACTCTGGCAACGCATCTCCATCTGGTGTGCCGTGCTCGTGCTGCTGCTGGCGGTGTTTGCCCTGTATCTGCAACCGGAATTCATGCTCACACTGGCAGACCAGGTCTGGGCCTGCTTCTGAGTTCTTGGGCAACCGGCCCGGGCGGCATGGCCGGGAGAGAGCATGGCCCGCATCATCATCACCGGAGCCTCGGACGGCATAGGCGCCGAAATGGCACGCCAGCTGGCACAAACCCATGGCAGCCGGCTGCAGCTGACGCTGGCCGCGCGCAATGCCGGCAATCTGCAAGCCGTGGCAGAACAATGCCGGCTCCTGGGGGTGCAGGTGCTGGAAGTTCCCACCGATGTGAGCGAAGAGGCCCAGTGCCGCGCGCTGATCGACGCCGCCGTGCAGCAGTTTGGCGGGCTGGATGCCCTGATCAACAATGCCGGGATCTCGGCCCATGCGCTCTTTGAACAGGTCAGCGCACAAGACCTGGGCTGGTATGAGAGGCTGATGCGCATCAACCTCTGGGGCAGCGTCTGGTGCACCCACGCGGCGCTGCCGCACCTCAAGGCCAGCCAGGGCTCCATCGTCGCCGTGTCTTCGCTGGCCGGCCTGATCGGTGTGCCGGGCCGCACGGCCTATAGCGCCAGCAAGTTCGCCATGGCCGGCTTCTTCGAAGCCCTGCGCATCGAGCTCAAGCCCGCCGGCGTGAGCGTGACCACCGCCTACCCCGGCGTGGTGGATACGCGCATCCGCTACCACGGCTACAACGCCAGAGGCGAGGCCGCAGGCGTCAGCGGCCTCAAGGAAGACGGTGCGATGACGGTGGCCGAATGCGCGCGCCTCATCCTTGACGGCCTGAAGCGCCGTCAGCGCGAGGTGGTGATGACAGGCAAGGGCAAGCTGGGCCGCTTCATCAAGCTGATCGCCCCGGGCATGGTGGAAGACATGGCCCTGGCCGCACTCCAGGACGATGTGAAGCCGCACTGAGCCGACGCCAGCTGCTGCCGATGCAGCAACACACAGGCCATGCAAGGATTTGGCTGCGGGCACTGCTATAGTTTTCGCAAGATGACCAGCCACACCCAGCCTCCCACACCCGCCACCATTCCTGCGACTGCCGCCAGCCACTGCGCGCAGGAAGCTTCTACCTGGATTGCCCGCTTTGCCCATCTGGTACGCCCGCAGGGCTCGGTGCTGGATCTGGCCTGCGGCATGGGCCGCCATACCCGTTTCTTCTCGGCCTTGAATCACACGTTGACCAGCGTGGACAAGGCGCCGGAGGCGACCCGGTCCGTGGCGGATATCGCCGAGACGATTACCGCCGACATCGAGAACAACGCCTGGCCGCTGACGGGCCGCAGCTTTGACGGCGTGGTCGTCACCAACTATCTGTGGCGTCCGCTGTGGCCGCTGATTCTGGACACCGTCAAGCCCGGCGGCGTGCTGATCTACGAAACCTTCGCCCAGGGCAACGAGGCCTATGGCAAGCCCTCGCGCCCGGACTTTCTGCTGGCTCCCGGCGAGCTGCTGCAGGTCTGCGCCGGCTGGAACATCGTCGCCTACGAGCACGGCCTGCTTGAGCAGCCCGAGCGCGTGGTTCAGCGCATTGCCGCCATCCGGCCCGATGGTGCAGCGCTCACGCCTGCCCCATTGCTGCCAGCCTGATGCCCTTTTTGCACAGCGGTCTGACCGGCGCTCTAGGCCCAGGCCTTTGCGAAGCCGCTGGCGCAGGCCCCTGTCCGCGCCTGCCAATGCAGCAAGCGCCCAAGCGATGCCGGCGCGGCCGCGCCCCCGGGCCGCAGGCCTTGGCCGGCCGCAGCGACCAGGACTCGCAACACGGCCGGATTGCCGTCATGGCGTCTGAAACAGACCGGCAATCAACAAACAATATGACGCACAAAAATTAAATATTTCGTCATTTCGTCATTTATCAACAACACTTCGACAAAAACAGAGTTTTGCTAGACACTGTTGACGGCAAACCACTGCCTGCACCCTGTCCCTGTTTGTAGAATTCATTTTTACCGTTTTCTGATTGCGGATATGACATCACCCTCCGTTGCTCTCACTGGCAGCATTGTTGCCCTCATTACGCCCATGCTCGAAGACGGTAGCGTCGACTACCCGTCGCTGCGCAAACTCATCGACTGGCATGTGGCCGAAGGCACCAACTGCATCGGTGTGGTCGGCACCACCGGTGAATCGCCCACCGTGAATGTCGAAGAGCATTGCGAAATCATTCGTGTCGCCGTGGAACAGGCCGCCGGCCGCGTCTCCATCATGGCCGGCTGCGGAGCCAACAGCACGCACGAAGCCATCGAGCTGGCCAGGTACGCCAAGAAGGTGGGCGCCGACAGCCAGCTGCAGGTCGTTCCCTACTACAACAAGCCCACGCAGGAAGGCCAGTACCAGCACTTCAAGGCCATCGCCGAAGCCACTGGCGACCTGCCCGTGGTCCTGTACAACGTGCCCGGCCGCTCGGTTGCGGACATGCAGCATGACACCGTGCTGCGCCTGGCCCAGATCCCCGGCATCATCGGCATCAAGGAAGCCACCGGCAACATCGAGCGCGCTCAATGGCTGATCCGCGACGTGCCTGCCGGCTTCGGCGTCTACTCTGGCGACGACCCCACCGCAGTGGCACTGATGCTGTGCGGCGGCCACGGCAATATCAGCGTGACGGCCAACGTCGCTCCCCGCCTGATGAGCGAGCTGTGCAAGGCCGCCATGGCTGGTGATACCAAGCGTGCCATGGAAATCCAGTTCAAGCTCATGCCCCTGCACAAGAGCCTGTTTGTCGAAGCCAATCCCATTCCCGTGAAATGGGCAGCAGCCCGCATGGGTTTGTGCGGCCCCGCCATGCGTCTGCCCATGACGCCGCTGAGCGAGCAATGCGAAGCAGTTGTTGAGGATGCTCTGCGTAAAGTTGGCGTACTCTGATCGAGTTGCGCTAAGCTAGCGGTTTTTCGCACATAGCTTGAACGCTACCCAAGGACAATCCGCGTGAAACAACAAACAGCACGTTTGAGCCTGCTCAGCATCGCGCTGGGCCTGTCTGCCTGCACGACCACGTTCCAAGAGACCAAGATCGACTACAAGAGCGCGGGCAAGAATCAAGCTCCCTCTCTTGAAGTCCCTCCGGATCTGACGCAGCTGTCGCAAGACTCGCGCTATACCGTCCCTGGTGGCGTGGTATCCGCTGCTGCCATGCAGGCCAATGCCAAGGCCGCCAAGCCTGCCGACAACAACACTGCGGCCAACAAGATTGGCGACGTCCGCATCGAGCGCGACGGTGCCGAGCATTGGCTCGTGGTTGATCGTGCAGCCGACAAGCTCTGGGAGCCCACTCGCGACTTCTGGCTGGAAAACGGCTTCATCTACTCGATGGAAGACCGCCAGCTGGGCATTCTCGAGACCGACTGGGCCGAAAACCGCGCCAAGCTGCCTCAGGACATCATCCGCAAAAGCCTGGGCAAAGTGTTCGATTCGCTCTACTCCACCAGCGAGCGCGACAAATTCCGCACCCGCCTGGAGCGCGAGCCCGATGGCAAGACCCGCATCTATGTCACCCACCGTGGCATGCAGGAGGTCTACACCAGCGAGCGCAAGGACAACACCATCTGGCAACCGCGTCCTCGCGACCCCGAACTGGAAACCGAATTCCTGCGCCGCATCATGGTCAAGCTGGGTGTGAGCGAAGAGCAGGCCTCTGCCGTTGCCAAGGCGGACAAGTCTGCAGCCACCACCTCGACCGGCGCACGCATGGACACCATCAACGGTGTGCCCACGCTGCAGCTGGAAGAAGGCTTTGAGCGTGCATGGCGCCGCGTTGGCGTGGCACTGGACCGCACCGGCTTCACCGTGGAAGACCGCGACCGCAGCCGCGGCCTCTACTACGTGCGCTACGTGGACCCGAACGCCAAGCCTGAGTCCAAGGGCTTCTTCAGCAAGATCTTCAGCCAGGGCAAGGAAGCTGCCGCGCCTCAGAAGTATCAGATCCAGGTCAAGGGTGACGGCAACAAGTCCCAGGTCAGCGTGCTCAATGAGCAAGGCCAGCCGGACAGCTCCACCAACGGCCAGCGTATCGTTCGCATCATCACCGATGATCTGAAGTAAAGAGCGCTGCACTCATACAAAAGCCACCGGGCTCAGCTCTGGTGGCTTTTTTCATGTCCGAACGAATCGAACTTCGGCTCGGGGGCTGCAATGCTCATGGTGCGCTTACCCGCCAGAATCCATTGAGATGCAGGTGCAAGTGCAAGTGCAGGTGCAAGTGCAAACCTTGTGTGACGACACGCACACACAGCTCAAGAATCCGCTGCAAAATCCAGACGCAAAAAAACCGCACCTGAGTGCGGTTTTTTCATGCCCGAGGCCTGGGCCTCAGGCTGGCTGATGCAGCGAATTACTTGGCAGCAGGAGCTTCAGCGGCGGGAGCAGCAGGAGCGTCAGCGGCAGGAGCAGCAGGAGCGTCAGCGGCGGGGGCAGCAGGAGCGTCAGCAGCAGGAGCAGCAGCGTCAGCGGCGGGAGCAGCAGGAGCTTCAGCAGCAGGAGCGGGAGCAGCAGGAGCTTCCACAGCAGGAGCGGGAGCAGCAGGAGCTTCTTCCTTCTTGCCGCAAGCAGCCAGAGCAGCAGCAGCGATCACGGTAGCCAGAATCAGAGAGTTCTTCATGACAGTTTCCTAAATGGTAGGTTCAGCAGACGGTATGCAGATTGCCATTACGGTCAGCCTTTTGCAGCTATTGATCGCTCTGGCAGATCAGGTCAAACGATAAATTCGACTCAGCCCGCATTATAGGTAGTTTTGCCCATTGCTGACTAACACTGACAGCAACCAAACAATTCTGCACAAATCGGTGCGTTCTCATTTACCGGGCAAGCCCATGCTTGCCTTGAGCCACACTGTGGAGCATAAATTTATTCCTGTCAAATCCCTGACAAAGCTTTGATAAAGATTTACATAACCTACACAAAGCCTGCGAAATCAGCAGGAGCCACAGAGGACAAACCCGTAAGTTAGCACGATCGCTGTTACAAGTCCACCCTGTTTCAGTCGCCGGAGCGAACCCAGCCAGCATCAAACCACGACGACAGCAACTCCAGCGCGTCATCGCTGGCAGTTGCCAGATCCTTGCGCGACAGCGCCCGGGTGTCAGCCAGCTTGCGCATCAACGTGGCATCGCGACCGCCAGCCAGATAGCTTTCGCCATTGATGAAGATGTGCCTGGCGTCATACATCATGCGCGTTCGGCGATCCAGCACCACGCTCTCGAACATGCCGTTTTCATCGCCATGCTCGAACCAGACATTGGGCTTGGGATCGCTCAGGTATTCGCCCAGCGCGCGCTCCAGCGCCAGCGGCTCTGCCATGGCCTTCTTCAGTGCCTCGCGGGCAAAGTCATACATGCCTTCAGGAATCAGAGCCGGGTTGCTCACGGCCTCCTGCTTGGGGTCGCGATAAATGACCGGAGTTTCGGGCTCGTCGGGCTCGTCCGACATGCGCAGCAGCAGCTCGCGGCCCAGCTCGCTGCGATCGGGCGAGCGAAAGCCTATCGAATACGTCATGCATTCGCCTTCCGCCACTCCGTCATGCGCCCATTTGGGAGGCAGATACAGCATGTCGCCGGGCTCCAGAACGAACTCTTCCTCGGGCTCGAAATTGGAGAGAATTTTCAGTGGCTTGCCCTGTTGCAGCGACAGGTCTTTTTGACGACCGATGCGCCAGCGGCGCTTGCCCTGGGCCTGCAGCAGAAACACGTCATAGCTGTCGAAATGCGGGCCTACGCCGCCCTGATCGGTGGCAAAGCTGATCATCAGATCATCGAGGCGCGCCTCGGGCACAAAGCGGAACTGCTGCAGCAAATCATGCGCCTTGGCGTCATGCATGTCCACGCCCTGCACCAGCACGGTCCAGCCCGGCTTGGTCAATGCAGGCAGGCTGCGACGGGACAGCGGGCCGTGGCTGAGCTTCCAGTTGTCGCCTTCGAGCTGCTGGATCAGGCGTGACTCCACGCCATCCTCGCCCGCCATGGCCAGCAGTCGGGCGCGCGGAATCGGGGCCTTGAAGCCGGGGATGGCCTGGCGCACCAGCAAGGGCTTTTTGTGCCAGTGGCGGCGCATGAATTGAGAGGCGGTGAGCCCACCCAGCAGGGTGAGCGGCGTATTGATGTCCATGAATACAGTCCTGCTTTCTAAGCAACGGACTGCATTGTCCTATAGGCCTCGAAAACGCTGGTCGGCACAGATCAATGACCGAGCGCTCTGAACTCGGACGGCGACATGCCGGCATAGGCCTTGAAGGCACGGCTGAAGTGCGCGCTGTTGCCAAAACCACAGCCCATGGCAATGTCTGTAATGGTGCGGTGCGCGAGCGCCGGGGAATGCAGCTCCCGCATGCAGAGCTCCAGCCGGCTTTGCTGGATGAAGCCGCCAAGCGACTGGTCTCGCCCCGCAAAGGCGTTGTGCAGATGTCGACGGCTGCAATTGAGTGCTTCGGCCACCTGATCGACCGACAACCCAGGGTCGCGCACATGGCTGGCCACATGCTCGCAGATGCGGTCGTACAGGGCCTGCTTTTGCGTCACCGCCGTGGCCTGCCCGCCAAGTGCCTGCAGGGACAGATGCACCATGTCCACCAGCAACTCCCCTGCGCGGCGTGCCAGCGGTGCCGCCATATTGTCCAGTTCCTGGTAAGTGCTGCGCATGGTCTGCAGAGCAATGCGCGCAATGCCGGCGCTGCCTCCCACCGATCGACCCATGAGGTTTTCCAGACGCAGGCCTCGCTCGGCAATGCTCTGTTTGGGCACCATCATGATCAGATGCTCCGTGTGCTGGGGATTGGCCACCACATAGGGCTGCGAGGTGTCATAGATGGCCCAGCTGCCATTGCTCACGCTGGCCTTGCTGCCGTACTGCTCCACCTCTGCATGGCCGCTCCAGGGCGCGACGATCTTGAGATAGGCCGCTTCGCTGTCGCGCAGACGGTGGCTGTCGCGTATGACGCGGTGGCGCCCGGCATCCAGCTTGGTGAGCATCACATCGCCTGCGTATGCCACGCTCAGATGCCCGTCAAAACAGGTGTCGCCATACAGATCCGTATCCAGTCCCGAGAACAGCTGCGCCATCCAGTCCTGCCAGGCTGGTGCAGTTTCCTTCTCGGGAAGACCATCGGTACTCAGTACCACGGGCGCGGTCATGGGCCTTGACTCCTCGTTGTATCTATCTCTGCCTGTGCCGACAAAGTACATCAATTATCGGTAAGTGAGCACTTTCGTGCTCAGGCCGGAAAGAATCTCCCGCGCTGTATTGAAACTAGTGCAAACCCTAGGCTGCGTGCACGATTCGTCAAACGGTTTGTGCACATTGCGCACAGCATCTTGCCAAGGCTTTTCCTACGATCACTCACACGCCAGTGTCAGGCGAAACACCACAAAAAGTGGAGACAAGCTCGGTGACACAAGCCTTGTGTGAAAGCACCAGCTCCCACTTTTTCAACGTGCAGCAACAAGCAGTGACCGCGGTCACGCGCCCTTGGTAGTGAAGGAAGCGAAGATGATTGAACAAAGCATGCTCATCGGCGGTCAGACCGCACAGGCCAGCAATGGCGCCACTTTCGAGCGCAGAAACCCTCTGGACGGATCGGTCGCCACGCGTGCCCCGGCCGCCACAACAGCCGACGCCGTGCGTGCCGTGGAGGCCGCTCAAGCGGCCTTCCCGGCCTGGGCAGCCCTGGGCCCTACCGAGCGCCGATTGATGCTGATGAAGGCCTCGCAGGCCCTGGAAGCCAAGGCAGAGGCCTTTGCCGCAGCCATGGCGGCAGAAACCGGCGCCTCGGGCATCTGGGCCGGTTTCAATGTGCATCTGGCCGCCAATATGTTTCTCGAAGCCGCATCGCTGACCACCCAGATCAACGGCCAGCTGATTCCTTCGGACATTCCCGGCAGCATGGCCATGGCAGTGCGCCAGCCTGCCGGCGTGGTGCTGGGCATCGCCCCCTGGAATGCCCCCATCATCTTGGCCGTGCGCGCCATTGCCACGCCCCTGGCCTGCGGCAACACCGTGATCCTCAAGGGCTCGGAACTGTGTCCCGCCACCCACGGCCTGATCATCGAAGCGCTGCAGGAAGGCGGCTTGCCGCCCGGCGTGGTGAACTTTGTGACCAATGCGCCCGAAGACGCCGGCACAGTGGTCGAAGCCATGGTGGCCCACCCCGCCGTGCGCCGCGTGAACTTCACCGGCTCCACGCGCGTAGGTCGCATCATCGGCCAGACCTGCGCCAAATACCTCAAGCCCGTCATCCTGGAGCTGGGCGGCAAGGCTCCATTCCTGGTCCTGGACGATGCCGACATCGACTCCGCAGTGGCCGGCTGCACCTTTGGCGCTTTCGCCAACTCGGGCCAGATATGCATGTCCACCGAGCGCATCATCGTGGACGAGGCCGTGGCCGAGGAGTTCATCGGAAAACTGGTGGCCCGCGCCACAACCCTGCCTCTGGGCGACCCTCGCAAAGGCCCTGTGGTGCTGGGCTCCGTCGTGGACATGAACACCGTGAACCGCGTCAACGAACTCATCGATGACGCCGTGACCAAGGGTGCCAGGGTTCTTTGCGGCGGCAAGGCCAGCGACACCCTCATGGCCGCCACGCTGATCGACGGCGTGACTCCCGAGATGCGAATCTTCCGTGAAGAGACCTTTGCCCCGGTGAAGGCCATCGTGCGCGTGCGTGGCGAAGAGCAGGCCATCGCCATGGCCAACGACAACGAGTTCGGCCTGTCTTCCGCCGTCTACACCAGGGACACGGCCCGTGGTTGGCGCGTGGCCGGCCGCATCGAGGCGGGCATCTGTCATGTCAACGGCCCCACCGTGCACGACGAGGCACAGATGCCTTTCGGCGGCGTGAAGAACTCGGGCTACGGTCACTTTGGCGGCCAGGCCGGTATTGACGCCTTCACCGACACCCGCTGGATCACCATGCAGACCACCGCACGTCACTACCCCTTCTAAAGCGTCCAGGACAGCAGTCGTAGCCGGCAGGCATGACTGCTGTCTTCGCTTGAAACCTCCATTGCAGGCATTGGGCCATGAGGCAAAGACCTCAGGTGCAGCGCCAGCATGGGCAAGGCGCGGACCCCAAGCTGCGCCTTGTGTCTGCCGACCCACAGAACCACCGGAGACCCACGTTGAAACATGCCTCCCAACTGGCCCTGGCAGCCCTGCTGTCCGGCCTCAGCCTCGCCGCCTCGGCTGCGGACTCTCACCACATTGGCCCCGGCCAGCGCTTCTACGAAAAGACCTGCGCCAAATGCCATGAAGCCGGCATAGGCCCCGTCATCAAGGGGCGAGGCTTTCCGCCCGCGACCTACGTGATCATTGCGCGCAACGGCATGAACGCCATGCCATCCTTTCGCGTGACCGATATCGATGACGCCACGCTGGAAGAC
The DNA here is from genome assembly GCF_002157685.2 of Comamonas thiooxydans. Lineage (NCBI taxonomy): Bacteria > Pseudomonadati > Pseudomonadota > Betaproteobacteria > Burkholderiales > Comamonadaceae > Comamonas > Comamonas thiooxydans. The sequence continues at coordinate 1,317,047 of NZ_AP026738.1, read as the reverse complement.
TTGGCAAACTACCTGTCCAAGACAGAGGCTCCCAAGGCTGCCGAGCCGGCCAGGAAGTAAGGAGGACGATGCAATGCAAACCGATCGTCGCACCCTTCTCAAAGGTCTGACCGCTGCAGGTCTGGCTGTCTCCGGCATAGGCTGGGCACAGGCAGCCACTTCCGCTGCGGGCCGTACCGCCAGCGCAGCCACGCGCTCTGCCGAGGTGCTGGCCGTAACCTCCTCCATGCACGCCAGCGCGCTGGACAAGGCCTTTGTAGCCGGTGTTCAGGGCACCTCCCGCAACGCGGTGCACACCGGCCTTCAAGGTCTGGACAGCGCCGCATTCAACCAATTGGGCGAGCTGCTGGCCGACAGTCAGGAAACCCTGTTGCTGGGTCTGCTCGATGACGCCTCGGCCACGCTGGTGCTGGACCTGGTTCGCTCCAGCGGTGGCCGCGTGCTGGCCGTGGAACACCATCGCGTGGACGGCGCCGCCGCCGACTGGGCCCAGGCGCTGGGTCGGTCGCTGGCGTCCGGTCAAGTCATGAACACCACCACGGCGGCAGCAGGCAAGGAAGCCCGCGTGTCCTTTCGCTGCGTAATCTAAGAAACAAGGAAAGCAGAGCATGACAAGCAAATACATGGCCCTGCCCAAGGGTATGAGCGAGAGCAGCTTCGATGCGGCCATCGCCCAATTCAAGAAGGCCCTGGGCGAAGACAATGTGATGATCAAGGACGAGCTGGTTCGTCCCTACACCAAGGTGATGATGGCTGTGCCCACCGAAGAGCACACACCTTCCGCCGTGGTGACTGCCACCACCGTGGAGCAGGTGCAAGAGGTGGTCAAGATCTGCAACGCGCACAAGGTGCCCGTATGGACCATCTCCACCGGCCGCAACTTCGGCTACGGCTCGGCCGCACCGGGCCAGCGCGGCCAGGTGGTGCTGGATCTGCGCAAGATGAACAAGATCATCCACGTGGACCCCGAACTGTGCACGGCCCTGGTCGAGCCTGGCGTGACCTACCAGATGCTCTACGACTACCTCGAAGAGAACAAGATTCCCTTGATGCTGTCGTTCTCGGCACCTTCGGCCATTGCCGGCCCTCTGGGCAACACCATGGACCGCGGCGTGGGCTACACCCCCTACGGCGAACACTTCATGATGCAGTGCGGCATGGAAGTGGTGATGGCCAACGGCGATGTGCTGCGCACCGGCATGGGAGGCGTCAAGGGCGACAAGGCCTGGCAGGTGTTCAAGTGGGGCTACGGCCCGACGCTGGACGGCATGTTCACCCAGTCCAACTACGGCATATGCACCAAGATGGGTTTCTGGCTGATGCCCAAGCCCCCGGTCTTCAAGCCGCTGGAAATCCAGTTCGACGAAGACAGCGATATCTCCGAGATCGTGGAATTCATCCGCCCCCTGCGCATCGCCCAGGTCATCCCCAATTCGGTAGTGATTGCCGGCGTGCTGTGGGAGGCATCCACCTGCAACACCCGCCGCTCGGACTACACCACCGAGCCCGGCCATACGCCCGACGCCATCCTCAAGCAGATCCAGAAAGACAAGCATCTGGGCGCCTGGAATGTCTACGCTGCGCTGTACGGCACCAGGGAGCAGGTCGACGTCAACTTCAAGATCGTGCAGGACGCACTCAAGAAGCTGGGCAAGGGCCGCTTGATCACCGAGGAGATGGCTGGCGACACCCAGCCCTTCAAGTACCGTGCCCAGCTCATGTCGGGCGTGCCCAACCTGCAGGAATTCGGCCTGTACAACTGGCGCGGGGGTGGCGGCTCGATGTGGTTTGCTCCTGTGTCGCAGGCGCGCGGCAGCGAGTGCGACAAGCAGAAGTCGCTGGCCAAGAAGATCCTCAACAAGCATGGCCTGGACTATGTGGGCGAGTTCATCGTCGGCTGGCGCGATATGCACCATGTCATCGACGTGCTCTACGACCGCAGCAACGAAGAGGAAACCAAGCGTGCCAACGCCTGCTTTGCCGAGCTGCTGGACGAGTTCGAAAAGGAAGGCTATGCCGTGTACCGCGTGAACACGGCCTTCCAGGAGCGCGTGGCGCAGAGCTACGGCCCGGTCAAGCGCGATATCGAGCGCAAGATCAAGCGTGCTCTGGACCCCAACGGCATTCTGGCTCCAGGCAAGTGCGGGATAAACATTTGATCTCCCCCTGAGGCGCTTTGCGCCTTCCCCCTCTCTCGCTTTGCTTCGCAATGCGGGAGGGGGACGACAGCCTCGCTGCGCGGCGGCGCTTGCTTGCTGTCTTGCACTTGGGTCACGTCCATGTGGAACACCGCGCTCGTAGCTGCTGACAATTTTTCAAAAGCCACCTGATTTGAAAACGCCAGGTGGCTTTCTTTTTTCCTGATCACTACTCCCTGATCACTACCGAATCAATAGCCGCCAGCGCTTTATCACATTGAGCTCAAGGCCAATTGATGCTTAATTCAGCAGGCTCGATGCCTGCACGCCGGCCCTGAACTGCGCAGGCGTCTGTCCCGTGTGCTGCTTGAACAGGCGGCTCAGATGCGCGCCGCTGGCAAAGCCGCTGGCCAGCGCCAGCTCGGTCAGGGTGCAGTGGCGATTGGCAGGGCTGAGCAGTTCGCGCTGGAACAGGGCCACGCGCTCGGCCCAGATATGCTGGCTGATGGACAGCCGCTCATCGGCAAAGGCGTTGTAGAGATGACGCTTGCTGCAGTTGAGCGCTGCGGCCACGGCATCCACGCTCAGGGCCGGATCGCGCAGATGCTGGCGCACATAGGCCTTGATGCGGCCCAGCAGCAGCTCGCTGGCGCTCAGCGAGGCCGCACGGCCGCAGGCGTCGAGCAGGGACAGCTGGATCAGCTGCAGCAGCGAATCCGTCACATGCTGGGCCAGACCCTGGCCCATGGCCCGGCATTCGGCAAAAGTGCCGCGCATCATGTCCAGCGCAATGCGGGACACGCCTTCGCCGCCGCCCACATAGCGCCCCATGAGGGCGTCGATGGCGCGGCCATGGTCCTCGAAGCGGCTTTTAGGCAGGGTGATGATCAGATGCTCGCACCACTCCGGGTTGAGCACCTCGTACTCCTGCGTGGTGTCGTAGATCAGCCACTGGCCGCTGCGCGCCACGGCTTCGCGCCCGTTCTGGCAGACGCGGGCCTCGCCATGCCAGGGGGCCACGATCTTGAGAAAGTCGGTGCTGCGGCGTGCCATGCTGGCCGAAGTGCGTCGCACGCGATGGCGACTGGCCTCGATCCGGGTCATCCCCAGCGCCCCCAGCTCGAAGGTTCCCAGTCGCGCCGAGAAATGCTGGTCGCCATAGACATCGCTCTCCAGGCCATAGAGCGTGGACATCCAGTGCTGCCAGGCGCCCACGGCTTGGGCACCTTGCATCTCGGTCATCTTCTCGGTCACTTGGTAGGCAGGAATGTCTGGCCGCATCTGGGCTCCTGAAGAAGTAACAGGATGCTTCATTATCCATAGCGACCCGGACCCGGGTCCGGGCAAAACCGGCGCCTCGCAGGGAAATCAGTGTTTACCCACAGACACTTGCATGCACAGACAAGACGCAGTGCACGCACAGACAAGCCCCTTGCGCCGCGATTTCCTACGATGGCCGAAAACCCGGACACCCGTCCATCAAAAGGAGACAAGCATGACATTCGCCGACAAGCGTTTTGTTCTCAAAAGCCTGGTCGCGGCCACGGCCCTGGCGGGTCTGTGCAGCCAGGCCCTGGCCCAGGAGGCGCCCAAATCCATCCGTATCGGCTGGGCCATTGCCAAAACCGGCGTCAACGCGGGCGGCACCTCCGTGACCACGGCGCCCAACTACAAGCTCTGGGTCAAGGAGATCAACGACGCCGGCGGCATCATGCTCAAGGCCTATAACAAGCGCGTGCCCATCGAGGTCATCGAATACGACGACCGCTCCAGCACCGAGGAGGCCGTGCGCGCCACCGAGCGCCTGATCACCCAGGACAAGGTCGACTTCGTGCTGCCGCCCTGGGGCACGGGCTCCAACCTGGCTGTGGGGCCGACCTACGAAAAGCACAAATACCCGCTGCTGGCGGCCACCTCGGTGACCGACAAGGCCCCCGATCTGGCCAAGCGCTGGAAGCATGCCTTCTTCTTCCTGGGCACGGGCGGCGAATATGCCGAGGGCCTGGTCGCCATGCTGGAAAAGGCCAAGAAGGACGGCAAGATCAACAACAAGATCGCCATGATCAACATCGCCGACGGCTTTGGCGTGGAACTGGCCAATGCCACGCGCAAGGCCGCCAAGCAGCATGGCTTCGAGCTGGTCTACGACAAGAGCTATCCGATCGGCACACAGGACATGACGCCCATCATCAACGAGGCCAAGGGCAAGGGTGCCGACACCTTCGTGGCCTACTCCTACCCGCCCGACACCATGCTGATCAACGAGCAGGCCAGAACGCTGGGCCTGGCTCCCAAGGTGCTGTTCACCGGCGTGGGCACGCAGTTCCCCATGTTCAAGGGCAAGTTCGGCGCTGCGGCCGAAGGCGTGATGGCGCCGGGCGGCATCGATGCCGGCAATCCGCAGATGCAGGCCTATCTGAAGCGCTTCAAGGAGGTGACCGGCCAGGAATCGGACCGCTTTGCCAGCCCCATCGTCTACACCTCGCTGCAGATGCTGCAGCAGGCCATCGAGCGCGTGGGCAAGATCGATCGCGCCGCTGTGACCCAGGAGCTCAAGAGCGGCAGCTTCGAGACCGTGCTCGGCCCCGTCAAGCTCGAAGGCCAGATGCTGACCAAGCTCTGGCATGTGGGCCAGTGGCAGAACGGCGAGTTCAATGCGATTGCGCCAACCAACCGGGCGGGGGTTAAGCCCGCGGTGATTCCTAGAAGCACCCCCTGAGCGGCTGCGCCGCTTCCCCTAGCCGGGCGCCCCTCTCTCGCTTTGTTTCGCAATGCGGGAGGGGGACGACAGCCTCGCTGCGAGACGGCTCTTGCTTGCTGTCTCTTTGTTGGGCGGTGCCTATTCAAACACTGCGCTCAGCTTTTAGAACTATCAAAAAAAGAGCTGGTTGCGCATATTTCGCTTTCACTTTGCATTGATTTCATAACAAGAACAATGAATCACCAGCGGCATACGCTATGAATTTAATAGACATCCTTCTCGCTGGCGCCCTGCTGGGCGGACTCTACGGCCTGGTGGCCATGGGGCTGACGCTGCAGTATGGCGTGGCGCGCATCATGAATCTCTCTTATGGGGAGTTTCTGATTGCGCCGGCCTTTCTGGCCTTTTTTGCGGTGAGCAGCTGGGGTATTTCACCGCTGCTTCTGGTGCTGCTGGTGGTGCCGCTGGGCTTTGCCATCCAGTGGCTGATCTATCAGCTGCTGCTGACCCCGCTGGTGCGCCGCGCCAAGGGCGGACCGGCGCTGGAGGTGGATTCGATTCTGGCCACCTTCGGCATGCTGTTCGTCGTGCAGGGCGTCATGCTGGTGATGTTCGGCGGCGACTATCACAGCTACAGCTATCTGGCCGAGCCTGTGGAGATCCTGGGCAGCAAGGTCGCGGCCAACCGTCTGCTGGTGCTGGGCTTTGCGATCGTGCTGGGCGGCGGCCTGTACCTGCTGCTGACGCGCACCCGCGCCGGCGCCGTGGTGCGCGCCGTGTCCGTGGCACCGCAGTTCGCACATCTGGTCGGCATCAATGTGCGCAGCACGGCGGCACTGGCCTATGGTCTGGGCGGTGCACTGGTGGCGATCTGCGGCGTGCTGGTCAGCATGTTCCTGCCCTTCTCGGCCGGCATGGGCACCATGTTTGCCATGAAGGCGCTGATCGTCGTCATCATGGGCGGTGTGGGCAATCTCATGGGTTGCCTGGTCGCCGGCATGCTGCTGGGCTTTGCCGAAACGCTGGTCGCCTCCTTTGTCGACCCCGGCCTGACGCTGGCCGTCAATTACGCGGTGTTCCTGCTGGTGCTGCTGTTCAAGCCCACGGGCTTGTTCGGGAGGGCCGCACGATGAATCTGAGCCATCGCAAGGAAATCCTGATCTGGGCCGCCAGCGCCGCCGTCCTGCTGGGCCTGGCTCTGCTGCCACGCTGGCTGACGGACGAGTACTACCTCTCGCTCATGATCAGCATCCTGATGTACTGCGTGCTGGCCACGGCCTGGGCGCTGTTCTCGGGACCGACGCGCTATATCTCGCTGGCCACCGTCGCCTTCTTCGGCATGGGCGCCTATGTCACCGCCGTGTTCGGCGAGTCCCTGCCCTGGGGCGCCGTGCTGGGCATTGCGGCCGGCGTGGGCCTGATCATGGCCTTGATCGTGGGCCTGTCCACGCTGCGCCTGTCGGGCGTGTACTTTGTGATCTTCAGCTTTGGCCTGGCCGAGCTGGTCAAGCAGCTCGTCACCTGGTGGGAAGTCAACATCACCAAGGATCTGGGCCGCTATGTGTTCGTGGAGATCACCCAGCTCGATATCTACTGGCAACTGCTGGCCATGCTGGCCCTGGTGCTGGCGCTGCGCGCCCTCATCAACCGCTCGCGTCTGGGCCTGGCGCTGCGCGTGATCGGCGAGGACGAGACCGTAGCCACCCATGTGGGCATCAACACCACCACAGCCAAACTGCTGCTGTTCGCCGTCAGCGCCGTGTTCATCACCGTCACGGGCGCCATCATGGCTCCGCGCTGGACCTATATCGACCCCAGCATCGCCTTTGCTCCCGCCGTCTCGTTCCAGACCCTGATCATGGCCTTGCTCGGCGGTGCCGGCGCGCTGTTCGGGCCGATTCTGGGGGCCGTGCCGCTGGTGCTGCTGTTCGAGTACCTGGGCGCCAACTTCCCCAACCATTTCTCGATTCTGCTGGGCCTGGTGTTCATCGTGATCGTGTACTTCATTCCCCAGGGCCTGTCGGGTGTGCTGGCCAAGTTGTTCCACAAGAAGGGAGGCCAGCCATGAAGACCGCCACCCTGCTTTCCGTGCGCGGCGCCACCAAGCGCTTCGGCGGCCTGGTGGCCGTCAACGCACTGAGCTTTGACGTCTATCCGGGCGAGGTCGTGGGCCTGCTCGGCCCCAATGGCTCGGGCAAGACCACGGCCATGAATCTGATCTCGGGCGCCCTGCCCGTCAACGGCGGCGAGATCGTATTCAACGGCAAGCCCATCCACGCGCTCAAAAGCCACCAGATCGCCCGCCTGGGCGTGGCGCGCACCTTCCAGCTGGTCAAGGTGCTGGGCTCCATGAGCTGCACCGACAACGTCATTGCCGGCATGGCCTTCAAGCCCCGGCCTCTGTTTGGCAAACCTGCCGCCGCGCGTGCCCTGCAACTGCTGGAGCAGGTGGGTCTGGCCGAATTTGCGAAGACTCCTGCAGGCGAGCTCACCTATATCAACCAGAAGCGCCTGGAGCTGGCCCGCGCACTGGCGCTGGAGCCACAGATCCTGCTGCTCGACGAATGGCTGGCCGGACTGAACCCCACGGAGCTGCAGCAGGGCATTGTGCTGATCCGGCAACTGCAGGCCACGGGGCTGACGATTCTCATGGTCGAACATGTGATGGACGCCGTACACGCGCTGTGCAGCCGCTGCGTGGTGATGAACGCGGGCACGAAAATCGCCGACGGCCCCACGGCCCAGGTGCTGAAAGAGCCCGAGGTGGTACGTGCCTACCTGGGGGAAGATGTGAGTGCAGATGAAGACCAGCCAGCGGAGGCCCGCCATGCTTGAAGTGCGCAATATCTCGGTGAGCTACGGCAAGCATGAGGCGCTGCACCAGGTCAGCCTCCAGGTGCAGCCCGGCGAGCTGGTCGTCATGCTGGGCGCCAACGGAGCGGGCAAGTCCAGCCTGCTCAAGGCGCTGGGCGGCATGGTCATGCCGCAGGCCGGGGCCAGCGCCCAGCTGGCCGGCCAGGAGCTGATGCAGCTGCCCCAGCATGCCATCGTGCAAGCCGGCCTGGCCCTGGTGCCCGAGGGGCGCGGCGTGTTCGGCGATCTCAGCGTCAAGGAAAACCTGCTGCTGGGTGCCCAGCCCCGGCGCGCCCGCGCCAACGAGGCCCGCAATCTGGAGCAGGTCTTCGCCCTCTTTCCCAAGCTGCGCGACCGCCTGACCCAGGCGGTGCGCACCATGAGCGGCGGCGAGCAGCAGATGGTGGCCGTGGGCCGCGCGCTGATGAGCCAGCCCGACATCCTGCTGCTGGACGAGCCTTCGCTGGGCCTGTCTCCACTCATGTGCAAGGAGCTGTTCGCAGCCCTGGCGCGCATCAAGACGCTGGGCATGGGCGTGCTGCTGGTGGAGCAGAACGCGCGCCAGAGCCTGGCTATTGCCGACCGTGGCTATCTGCTGGAGACCGGGCGCATTGTGGGTGAAGGCTCGGCACAAGAACTTAGCAGCAGTGCTGCTGTCAGACGCGCCTACTTGGGCGGCGAACACTGAGAGATATAGATACCCCCTGAGCGGCTGCGTCGCTTCCCCCTGAGGGGGACGGCGCCTTTGCTGCGGGGCGGCCCTTGCTTGGCGCCTCTTTGCTGGGGCCGCGCCAGATTTCAACGGCATCAACAACAAACCATCAATAGCTCGCGGCTTTCATGGCTACCTTCACTTCTCAAGGAGATTAAAAATGATCGAACAAAAAATGCTGATAGCCGGCCAGGAATGTGCCGCCAGCAATGGCGCAACTTTTGAACGCAGGAACCCGCTGGACGGCAGCGTGGCCACACGCGCTCCGGCAGCCACGACCGAGGACGCGATCCGCGCCTGCGAAGCTGCGGCAGCAGCCTTCCCGGCCTGGTCGCAACTGGGGCCGAACGCCCGCCGCGCGATGCTGATGAAGGCCTCGCAGGCGCTGGAAGCCAAGGGCGAAGCGATTGCCGCAGCCATGGCCGCAGAAACCGGCGCCTCGGGCATCTGGGCCGGCTTCAACGTGCATCTGGCCGCCAGCATGCTGCTGGAAGCAGCTTCGCTGACCACGCAGATCAATGGCGAGATCATCCCCTCGGACGTGCCCGGCAGCCTGGCCATGGCCGTGCGCCAGCCCGCCGGCGTGGTACTGGGCATCGCGCCCTGGAATGCCCCCGTGATTCTGGCCGTGCGCAGCATCTCCACGGCCCTGGCCTGCGGCAACACCGTGATTCTCAAGGGCTCGGAACTCTGCCCCGCCACCCACGGACTGATCATCGAGGCACTGCAGGACGCAGGCCTGCCCGCCGGTGTGGTGAACTTTGTGACCAATGCGCCTGCCGATGCGGGCAGCGTGGTCGAGGCCATCGTGGCCCATCCTGCCGTGCGTCGCGTGAGCTTTACCGGCTCCACCAAAGTGGGCCGCATCATCGGCCAGACCTGCGCCAGGCACTTGAAGCCTGCGCTGCTGGAGCTCGGTGGCAAGGCCCCCTTCCTGGTGCTGGACGATGCCGATATCGATGCGGCCGTGAATGCCGCCACCTTTGGCGCGTTTGCCAACTCGGGCCAGATCTGCATGTCCACCGAGCGCTTTGTGGTGGATAACAAGGTGGCCGACGAGTTCATCGCCAAGTTTGCCGCCAGGGCCCAAAGCCTGCCGCTGGGCGACCCGCGCAAGGGCCCCGTGGTGCTGGGCTCGGTGGTCGATCTGGCCACGGTGGAGCGCTGCAATGCCATGATCGACGACGCGCTGGCCAAGGGCGCGAAAATCGTCTGCGGCGGCAAGGCCGAGAGCACGCTGATGCCCGCCACGCTGATCGACCATGTGACGCCAGCGATGCGCATCTTCCACGAGGAGACCTTCGGCCCCGTCAAGGGCATAGTGCGCGTGAACGGCGAGGAAGAAGCCATTGCCACGGCCAATGACAACGAGTTCGGTCTGTCCTCGGCAGTCTTCACCCGGGATACGGCCCGCGGCTGGCGCGTGGCGGCGCGCATCGAGGCCGGCATCTGCCATATCAACGGCCCCACGGTGCATGACGAAGCCCAGATGCCGTTTGGCGGCGTCAAGGCCTCGGGTTATGGCCATTTCGGCGGCCAGCAAGGCATCAATGCCTTCACCGAAACCCGCTGGGTGACCATGCAGACCGCAGAACGCCACTATCCGTTCTAAAGACCCCCCCTGAGCGGCTTTGCCTGGGCGGCCCCGCCGCTTCCCCCTCTCTGCTTCGCGGAGGGAGACGACAGCTTTGCTGCGCGGCGGCGCTTGCTTGCTGTCCCACACTTAGGTCGCGCCCTAGTTAAAGCTCGCGCCCATCGCTACTGAAATTAAAAAAGCCACCTGATTTGAAAACGCCAGGTGGCTTTCTTTTTTCCTTCTCACTATCTAATCCATAGCTGCTAGCGTTTGATGGAAAAGGGCTTGAGCCTCAAAAATCTCAAAACATGTAATCAGGCAAAATCATCGTCAAAGAAGCCGCCGCCATCGTCCCAACTGCCGCTGTCAAAGCTGGCTGAGTTGTCTATGCTGCCCAGGCCCGCATCATTGGCCAGGCTGGAGGTATTGCCGCTGTCGCCATGCAGGCCCTGGCTGCTGCTGTCCTGCGCCAGCGACTTGCTTTCGCCGCCGCTCTGACTGCCCGAGCCGGCGTGATGGCCGCCCATCAGATTCTCCAGCCCGTTGAACAGAAACATGCCGCCCGCCACGCCGGCCGCAGCCGCTGCGGCATTGCCCAGGAAGCTGCTTCCGGCAGAGGTTACAGGCTGGCCGTAGGCCTGCGGCGCTGCAGCACGCGGCGCCGAGCCACCGCCAAAGAAGCGGTCGCGCCAGCTGGAGGGCTGGGGCGTCGCTTGCGGCTGGTACTGAGGCGGATAGGAAGGCCGGACATTGGCAGCGTGGCCGCCGTCCTCTGCATAAGGCTCGGGAGCGCGGCCGAAGTGCGTGCCCAGGCCGCCCGAGAGAAAACTGCCTGCGCCCTGGCTCTGGCTTTGCTGGGCCTGCTTCACCTGCTGCTGCAGCTCGCCGATCTGCTGCTGGGCCTGCTGAATGGCTTGTTCCAGCATCAAGGTGCGCTGGGCCAGCCAGTAGACCGCATCGGGCGCGGTGCTCAATCCACGGCGCAGCTCGGCATCGGCCTGTGCGTCCTTGGGCTGGCCCTGGGTCAGCGTCAGCCTGGCGCACAGGTCTTGCAGCAGTTGTTGTTCCTGAGGGGTCATGGTGCCTTCCTTTAAGCCCGCAAATTACTTGCAGCAGAGATGGGGTCAGTATGCAGGCCTGCAAGAGCGCCAATGTGAAGGCCGTGCAAGTGCTTTTTGCAGGGTGTAACAAAAGGCCTGTGCTGCAGTTCCGGGCAGCGCATGGGACAATGCCTGCCATTGCGCCACGGCCGTGGCGGCGTTTCAATTTCGGTTGCGGGACTGGCCCGCGGCCCATCAACTGCATACACACACCATGGAAGTTACCCAACAATGCGTGGTCGCCTTGACCTGGACACTGAAAGACACCCTGGGCGAGGAGCTGGACGTGCTGGACGAGCCCGTGGAATTCCTTGTCGGTGGCGATGATCTGTTCAAGCGCATCGAAGAGGCTCTGCAAGGCCACGGCGTAGGCACCACACTGGACCTGCACCTGGAGCCCGAAGAAGCATTCGGCGACTATGACGAGAGCCTGATCTTCCTGGAAAAGCGCGAGTTGTTTCCCGAAGAGATCGAGGAAGGCATGAGCTTCGAGAGCTCGGCCATGCCCAAGGGCACCAATCCCGTGCCTGCCGACCTGCTCTACACGGTCACAGAAATCTATCCCGAGCATGTGGTGCTGGACGGCAACCACCCGCTGGCCGGAATCGCCATCCGCCTGCACCTCAAGATCGAAGCCGTGCGCGAGGCCACCGAAGAGGAAATCGGTCGCGGCACGGCGGGCACGGGCTTTTTCCGTATCGAGCCCATGGCCCCGGGCAATGAAACACTGCATTGACACCCCCTGAGGCGCTTTGCGCCTTCCCCCGATGGGGACGACCGCTTCGCTGCGAGGCGGCGGGACTGCCCAGGCTCTTGCTTGCTGTCACTGAGTGACGCTGCGCCGCAGGTTCAAGCATCACTCATCGCTTCAGGCCAAGAAATAAAAAAGGGACTCCTCGGAGTCCCTTTTGTCATGCGCGCTTGTCTGCTCAGCGACGGAAGATCTGGTTGCCTTCCACACGCACGTATTCGCCGATGCTCAGCTGTGGAGGCTGCTGGTAGTCCAGAGCACGCACGCTGCCGTCCTGCAGTTGCACTGTGACGCGGTAGATATCGCGCACGCTGCCGCCGCCCATGTTGTTTTGCACGGCGTTGCCGGCGAAAGCGCCTGCAGCCACACCGGCGATGGTCGCCAGTGTACGGCCCGAGCCCTTGCCCACCTGGTTGCCCAGCACGCCGCCGATCACGCCACCGGCAATCGCGCCGCCCGCGCCAATGCCGCTGCCGTCCTGCACGCGCACGGTCTCGATATTCATCACACGGCCCTGCTGGGCGTATTGCTGAGGCTGCTGCGAATAGCAGTTGGGGTTGTTGTAGCCGCAGTTATTGGCGGGATAGGTCTGGACCTGGTTGTTGCCCACGGGGTAGGCCTGTGTGCTGCCAGGGTAGCCAGTACCCGAATAAGCACCCTGGGAGTAGCCTCCCTGGTAGCCGCCGCTCTGGTAGCCACCCTGGGGATAGGCCGCGCAGGCCGACAGAGCCGCAACGATTGCGCTCACCATGGCCAACCGGCCCCAGCGTTGATTGATTTGCATGGAAATCTCCTGATTGGCGCATGCACATTCCATGCGCCGCAGTCCCTGTTATGAGTTGCTCTGCAAACCTTGCACGGTCTGCCTTCCCTTGCAACGCGGCACAGGCTCGCTAGGACGACAGCTTTCACATTTGCTCACAATACTTTGAGTAAAGCGCAGCCGTTTACAACTCTTCAAACCATAGCGCCTTGCCCAATACCTGGCTCCTTTTCTCCGCAAACCGTCATGGAATCCACAACGAAAGGGCGCTGACAGCTATCGAATCCAGAGCAAATCCTAGCCCTTGGTGCGTACGCGCAGCACTTCGCCGCTACGGCCATCGACATAGAGCTTCACAAAGCGTCCATCGCTGGCCGTGGCCTTGACCTTGTAGAGGCCGTCATCCCATTCCACTTCCTGGAATTCGCGATAGCCGGCCTTCTCCAGCCGGTCGCAGACATCGCGGATGGACAGGGCCGGCCCGAGCGCCATGCCGCGCACGGCCGCCACCGAGGCCGAGGCACGGTCCGCCACGGAGTTTCCTGCGGCAGCCAGGCAGGTGCCGGCCGACAGCAGGGCCGCGCCTGCGAGCAAGACCGTGCCGCTGCGACGCCGCAGAGAGCGGAATACGGACAGGGAGCCTGAAGACATGGAAAAAACCGGGCTGGGAAGATGGGACATGGAAACTCCTGCAGTCGCTGGGTCGAAGAAAGGGACAAAACACGGCCCGCCAGTGCACAAGCACTGCGCAGCGGGTTGGCGCCGATTGTTCGCAAGTCAGGCTGAACCGTTTCTGAAGCCGCCATTCAGCTTCCGTTCATCGATGCAGGCCTATAACCTTGGCTGCAGAACGCAATCAGACCTCATCACCTCCAACTCCAGCCCTCTCGCCATGTCTTTGTTCAACGCCTCGAATGACCCGCAATCTGCGCACCGCCCACGCCGACGCGCCCTTCACGCCGTGCTGGCCATGCTGCTCGCAACGACAGGCCTTGCCGCACTGAGCCTGTGGCCCGCCACCTCGGATGCCGGCGACAACGATCACGAGCTCGCCCGCCAGGCTCTGCGCCAGGGTCAGGTACTGCCGCTGCGCACGGTTCTGGATCAGGTCGAGCAGCAATACCAGGGCCAGGTCATCAAGGTGGAGTTCGACCGCGAGGACGGCCGCTTTGTCTACGAGATCCGGCTGCTGCAAAGCGACGGCAAGGTGGTCAAGCTGGAGATCGATGCCAGCAACGGCAGCCTCATCAGCATGAAGCGCAAGAAGTGAACCCCGGCATTCAGGAAGGCTGCAGAGCATGCGAATTTTGCTGATTGAAGACGAACCCACGCTGCGCGAGCAGCTGCAGCAGGCCCTGCTGCAGGCCGGCCACACCGTGGAGACGGCCGCCGACGGCGAGACGGCGCAATACCTGGGCGAGGTGGAGAGCTTCGACGCTGCGGTGCTGGACCTGGGCCTGCCCGTGCGCGACGGGCTGAGCGTGCTGCGCGCCTGGCGCGCTCAGGGCCGCTCCATGCCGGTGCTGATCCTCACCGCCAGAGCCGCCTGGCATGAAAAAGTCGCAGGCATGGATGCCGGAGCCGACGACTATCTGGCCAAACCCTTCCACATGGAGGAGTTGCTGGCCCGCCTGCGCGCCCTGCTGCGACGCCTGAGCCCGCATGCCAGCGCACTCTGGCAATGCGGAGCCATCACGCTGGACTCGCGCCAGGCGCGCGTCACCGTCGAAGGTCAGGCGCTCACGCTGACCAGCCATGAATTCAAGGTGCTGGCCCTGCTGATGCAGCGCATGGGCGCCGTGGTCTCGCGCACCGAGCTGTCCGAGCATATCTACCCGCAGGACAGCGACCGCGACTCCAACACCATCGAGGTCTTTGTCGGGCGCCTGAGAAAAAAGCTGCCCGCAGGCTCGATCGAAACCGTGCGCGGCCTGGGCTATCGCCTGGTCGCGCCATCCAACCAAGAATAAAGCCTATGTCCGAGCACACCCTGAACTCCCCCATGACCCAGCAGCCGCCACCGCTGAGCGCTGGCTCCTGGAAGAACTCGCTGCGCCTGCGACTGCTGGCGGGTGCCCTCATCTGGGTACTGGCGGCACTGCTGCTCACGGGCTGGGGCCTGCGCACGCTGTTTGCCGAGCACCTGACCCAGCAACTGCGCAGTCAACTGGTGGCCAAGCTCGACCGGCTCAGCGGCGCCGTCAACTATCAGCCCGATCAGGCCGTCCCGGTCACGGTCTCACCCTTCTCCGGCGACCCCTTGCTGCAGCAGCCGCTATCGGGCATGTACTGGCAGGTGGACCAGCTCGATGCCAGCGGCCAGCAAACGGTTCAGGCCGGCATCCAGCGTTCCCGTTCGCTCTGGGACCAGACCCTGGACTGGCCTTTCTTCAAGGCCGACAAGGTCTGGGAGCCCACCCTGCCCCTGCACGCTCCCGCCAGCTATGGCCATATGTCGGACGGCAATGGCAACACCCTGGTGATCGTGACGCGTACCGTACAGCTGCCCGAGGCCGATGCCCCGCCGCTGCGCCTGATGATTGCCGCCGACGCGGCCATGCTGGCCACGCCGCTGCAGCGCTTTACCAAGATGCTGGTGGCCGCGCTGTGCATGCTGGCAGCGGGACTGATCGCAGCCGTGGTCGTGCAGCTGCAGCTGGCGCTGGCTCCGCTGGCCGCCCTGCGCCGTCAGCTGGCGGCTGTGAGCCAGGGCGAAGCTTCTGAAATCCGGGGCGAGCACCCGGCCGAAATCATGCCCCTGGTGCAGGAGTTCAACCATGTGCTGCGCATGAATGCCGAGATGGTGGAGCGGGCCCGCACCCAGGCGGGCAATCTGGCCCATGCGGTCAACACCCCGCTGAGCATCATGGGCAACGCGGCGGCGCAGCAGGACAGCCCGCTCGCGACCCTGGTGCGCGAGCAGGTCGCCAGTGCCAGCCGCCAGGTCGAATATCACCTGGCCCGCGCCCGCGCCGCCGCTGCAGCGGCGCAGCAGGGCCATGGCCTGCGCACCGCACTGGCCGGCCCGCTGCACTCCCTGGTGCACACCATGGACAAGCTGCATGCGGCGCGCGACATACGCTTCGAGCTGCAGGGGGATGCCACCCAATGGGACTTCAAGGGCGACTCCCAGGACCTGATGGAAATGCTGGGCAATCTGCTGGACAACGCCGGCAAATGGGCCAGGTCGAAGGTAGTTCTTAAGGTTCAGCCGGCAAGCGAGGACAGCCAGCGACTGACGCTGTGCATAGACGACGACGGCCCAGGCATTGCACCCGAGTTGCGCGAGCGCATCTTTGCCCGTGGAGAGCGGCTTGACGAGCAGCGTCCCGGCGCCGGCCTGGGCCTGGACATCGTGCGCGATCTGGTTCAGACCTATGGTGGCAGCATCCAGGCGCTGCCGTCGCCGCTGGGCGGGCTGCGCATGGAGTTGCAACTGCCTGGCGCCAGGCACCAGGACTGAAGTCGATCAAAGACTGCGCAGCACCTGCGCCAGGGTATCGGCCTGGGGGAACAGCCAGTCGGCGAGCAGCCCCAGCGCCACGGCCGCGACCAGGGCGCCGAGCACGGGCTTCCAGCTGATGCGCAAGGCTGCCAGCAGCCAGCCTTCGCGCTCCACCACATACAGGGTTCGGGTCATCAGCAGCGCAAACGCCACCTCTACCGCCACGGTCAGAAACAGATCGGCACCGAATACCAGCCACACCAGCGAGCCCATGCCCGTGACCGCCACCAGCAGGACGGCAAACACCAGCAGCACCGGTACGAGCACCACGGCGCCTTCATCGAGCGCGTCCAGCCCCGACACATCGACATCGGGCAGCTCCAGGCCCGATGACGCAGGCGCGATATCAGGCACGGCGGCACCCTCGTCCCAGTGACCGCCGGCACCGCCGCCGCCGTAGGAGCCTCCCTGCCCGCTCTCAAAGCCCGCAGCATCGGCACTGCCGGATTTGCCACTGGAGCCGGGAACATCGGACCCTACATCGCCCGTATCCCAGTCCCGGCGCAGCATGCAGCCCGCCCACAGGCGCACCAGCAACAGATAAAGCAGATAGCCGCAGGCCAGCGCCAGCCCATAGCGCAACCCCATGCTGTGCACACCGGCATGCAGCAGGCACAGACTGATCAGGGACATGGCAGCCAGACTCAGGCCGCCGGTCAGAGCGGCATGCAGACGCAGCCAGTGGCGTTTTTGCAGGCGCCGCCGCATATGCTGGTCGCGGCCCAGTTGCACCTGGGTCCAGGAGGCAGATCGACGGCGGGTCTGGCGGCTCATGTCACGCGAGGTGCGGGCTTTTTGGCAGGCTTACTGCTTGCCGGTGGAGCCGTAGCCGCCTTCGCCGCGCTCGCTGGCGTCGGCAAAGTCTTCCACCAGATTGAACTGTGCCTGCACCACGGGCACGATGACCAGCTGGGCCAGACGGTCCATGGGCTGCAGCGTGAAGGCGGTCTGCGAGCGGTTCCAGGCGCTGACCATGAGCTGGCCCTGGTAGTCGGAGTCGATCAGACCGACCAGATTGCCCAGCACGATGCCGTGCTTGTGGCCCATGCCCGAGCGCGGCAGGATGAGCGCCGCGTAATGGGGGTCCTTGAGGTGCATGGCCATGCCGGTGGGGATCAGCTGCCACTGGCCGGGCTCCAGCGTCACGGGCGCATCGATGCAGGCGCGCAGGTCCAGGCCGGCGCTACCGGGAGTGGCGTAGGCGGGCAGGTTGTCGCGCAGGCGCGCATCGAGAATCTTTACATCAACATTCATAAGGATCTGGCTAGTCTTGTCTGTCTTGAAACAAGGCCCGTGATCCGGGCCTTGCATTCATTGCGGCAGCTGCCATGCAGCCGCCAGCGGTTTTCCTGAAGGGCGCCATTGTGCCCTCTGCCGGGCAGGCGTCGGCACCTGGCGCCTGTCAACGGCCTTGCAGGCGTTTGAGCACGCCGCCCACCAGCGACATCAGGCCCATGATGGCGAGCAGCACGCCAAAGCCCTGGATGAACTGGGAGAGGATCACCCCGCCCACGATCAGCGCCAGCGAGCCTGGAGACACCCAGGGTTTGCGACCGTTCTGAGCCTTCTGGCCTTCGATCTGGCGCTCCATGGCCCTGAAGCGCTGCTGCGCCTCCTGCTTGGTCACGGCCGCATTGGGGCGCCGTGCAGCAGCCGTGTGCTGGGCCGGTTGACCCGCCGCCGTGGTTCGCGCTCCCGGCATCTGCTGCGCCTGCTCGGCCATGTCGCGCGCCTTCTGCAAGGTGTTGCGCAGCTGGGACATGGGCGAGGCGGCCTGGGAGCCGGGTGTGACGACTGCGGTCTGAATCGCTCCGTCGATGCTGCGCAGCGTGCGGCGGTACTCGGGACTGGCTCGCATCAGCTGATCCACATAGGCCACATAGTCGCCGTTGCGCGGGCCTTCATAGCTGGAGAGATTCATGTTCGGACTCCTGGGGTCACGGGTCAGGGACGCTTGGCGCTCAGGCGCTGCGCAATTTCATCGACCAGCTGGCGTGCCAGCACGTCCTTGCTGGCATGGGGCAGCTCCTTGGAGCCCTGATCGTCGATCAGCAGCAGGGCATTGTCGTCCTTGCCAAAGGTGGCGGGACCGATATTACCCACCAGCAGCGGCACACTCTTGCGCAGCCTCTTGGCGCTGGCGTGCTTGAGCAGATCGTGGCTTTCGGCCGCAAAGCCCACGCAGTACAGCCTGCCCGACCGGGCCTGGTCGGACTGGGCCACACCGGCAAGAATGTCGGGATTCTCGACAAAGTCCATGGCCGGCACATCGCCCGAGCCATCCTTCTTGATCTTCTGATCGGAAAACTCGGCCGGGCGCCAGTCGGCAACGGCAGCCGTGGCAATGAAGATCGAGGCCCCTGCCACCAGGGACTGCACGGCGGTCTGCATCTGGCGCGCCGACTGCACGTCGACGCGGGTCACGCCACGCGGCGTGGGCAGATGCACGGGGCCGGCCACCAGCGTGACCTGGGCACCGGCTTCGCGCGCTGCACGGGCAATCGCAAAGCCCATCTTGCCACTCGAGAGATTGGTGATGCCGCGTACCGGATCGATCGCCTCGAAGGTCGGACCGGCCGTCACCAGCAGATGCTGGCCCTGCAGGCTCTTGGCCGTGAAGTGCGCCGCCAGTTCCTCCATGATTTCCTCGGGCTCCAGCATGCGACCGTCACCGGTCTCGCCGCAGGCCTGGCTGCCGTTGCCCACGCCCAGCACCTGGGCACCGTCGGCCTGCACTTGGGCCAGATTGCGCTGGGTCGCGGGGTGGGCCCACATCTCGCGGTTCATGGCCGGGGCCAGCAGCAGGGGTACGCTCTCCATGGGGCGGGCCAGGCACATCAGGCTGAGCAGCTCGTCCGAGCGGCCCTGCACCAGGCGCGCGATGAAGTCCGCGCTGCAAGGCGCGATGAGGATGGCATCGGCTTCACGGCTCAGATTGATGTGGGGCATGTTGTTGGGTTCGCGCACATCCCACTGAGAGGTGTAGACTGCGCGCCCAGAAAGCGCCTGCATGGTGACGGCCGTCATGAACTGCTCGGCCGCCTCCGTCATGACCACTTGCACCGTGGCACCGGCCTGGACCAGCAAGCGGCACAGCATGGCCGATTTGTAACAAGCCACGCCTCCGGAGAGACCCAGCACCAGATGTTTGCCTGCGAACACGTCATTCATGCTGCGCAATTTATCAGACCTGAGCGGCTTTGCCGCCGCACAAGCATCCCTGTACGCCACGCCGAAATTCGTGGCGAACCTATAATCCTGTTTTACCACCACCAAAAAAAGACATGACCAAGTTCGTCTTCGTCACCGGCGGTGTGGTGTCTTCCCTCGGTAAGGGAATCGCCTCAGCCTCCCTTGCAGCGATCCTCGAGTCGCGCGGTCTCAAAGTCACCCTCATCAAGCTCGATCCCTACATCAACGTGGACCCGGGCACCATGTCGCCCTTCCAGCACGGTGAAGTGTTCGTGACCGATGACGGAGCCGAGACCGATCTGGACTTGGGCCACTATGAGCGTTTCATCGAAACGCGCATGCGTCAGAGCAACAACTTCACCACGGGCCGCATCTACCAGTCCGTGCTGGAAAAAGAACGCCGTGGCGACTATCTGGGCAAGACCGTGCAGGTCATCCCCCATGTCACCAACGAAATTCAGGAATACATCAAGCGCGGCGCGGGCCTTGGCACCGACCACGAAGTGGATGTGGCCATCTGCGAAGTCGGTGGTACCGTGGGCGACATCGAGTCTCTGCCCTTCCTGGAAGCTGCGCGCCAGCTGGCGCTCAAGCTCGGCCCCAACAACTCCGCCTTTGTGCACCTGACCTACCTGCCGTTCATCGAGACGGCCGGCGAGCTCAAGACCAAGCCCACCCAGCACACGGTGCAGAAGCTGCGCGAAATCGGCATCCAGCCCGATGCGCTGCTGTGCCGCGCCAAGCACCAGGTGCCCGAAGAGGAAAAGAGCAAGATCTCCCTCTTCACCAATGTGCCCGAGTGGGGCGTGATCTCCATGTGGGACGTGGACACCATCTACAAGGTGCCGCGCATGCTGCACGAGCAGGGTCTGGACGGCCTGATCTGCGACAAGCTGCGCCTGAACACGCCTCCCACCAATCTCAAGCGCTGGGACGATCTGGTCTATGAGACCGAGCATCCCCAGGGCGAAGTCAAGATTGCCATGGTGGGCAAGTACGTGGAGCTGTCCGACGCCTACAAGTCGGTCAACGAAGCGCTCAAGCACGCCGGCATGCGCAACCATGTGCGCGTGAAGATCACGCATGTGGACTCGGAAACCATCCACGACGCGGATGCCACCAAGCTGCTCAAGGACTACGACGGCATTCTGGTGCCCGGCGGCTTCGGCTCGCGCGGCGTGGAAGGCAAGATCTCCACGGCCAAGTTTGCCCGCGAGAACAAGGTGCCCTACCTGGGCATCTGCCTGGGCATGCAGGTCGCCACCATCGAGTACGCCCGCCATGTGGCAGGCCTCGAAGGCGCCAACTCCACCGAGTTCGATTCGGCCACCCCCAACCCCGTGATCGCCCTGATCACCGAGTGGAAGGACGCGGACGGCACGATCAAGACCCGTGACGAGAACTCCGACCTGGGCGGCACCATGCGTCTGGGCGCGCAGTCTTCCGACGTGCAAAAGGGCACGCTGGCGCACAGCATCTACGGCGACGTGGTGACCGAGCGTCACCGCCACCGCTATGAAGCCAACACCCAGTATCTGGACCAGTTGCGCGAAGCCGGTCTGGTGATCTCGGCCCTGACCCAGCGCGAACAGCTGACCGAAATCGTCGAGCTGCCCGCCAAGGTCCACCCCTGGTACATCGGCGTGCAGTTCCACCCCGAGTTCAAGTCCACCCCCTGGGATGGTCACCCGCTGTTCAACGCCTTCATCAAGGCGGCCATGGACAACAAGGCCCAGCCGGGCAAGAAGGCCTGATTCCCTTCCTTCGGAATCAATCCTGAGAGGAGCTGCCAGCGCTTGAAAATCAATGACTTCAGCATCAAATGATGTTGAATTCATTCAACATAGAGCGCTGGCAGCTTCAGTTTTTGAAGCATGCACGGCGTGCAAAAAGGAACCCACCATGAAACTCTGCGGCTTTGATATTGGTCTGGACAAGCGCTTCTTTCTGATCGCCGGCCCTTGCGTGGTCGAATCCGAACAGCTGCAGATGGATGTGGCCGGGCAACTCAAGGAAATCACCTCCTCGCTGGGCATCCACTTCATCTTCAAGAGCAGCTTCGACAAGGCCAACCGCTCCTCGGGCACCAGCTTTCGCGGCCCCGGCATGGAAAAAGGCCTGGAGATCCTCGCCAAGGTGAAGAAGGAACTGAATGTGCCCATCCTCACCGATGTGCACACCGAGGCCGAAGTGCCTTATGTGGCGTCTGTCGTCGACATGCTGCAGACCCCCGCCTTCCTGTGCCGCCAGACGGACTTCATCCGCGCCGTGGCCCAGTCGGGCAAGCCCGTGAACATCAAGAAGGGCCAGTTCCTGGCCCCGCATGACATGAAGAATGTCATCGACAAGGCCCGTGCAGCAGCGGTGGAAGCGGGTCTGCCCGCAGACAGCTTCACGGCCTGCGAGCGTGGCGCCAGCTTTGGCTACAACAACCTGGTCAGCGACATGCGCTCGCTGGCCATCATGCGCGAAACCGGCGCCCCTGTCGTGTTCGATGCCACCCACAGCGTGCAGCTGCCCGGCGGCAACGGCACCTCCAGCGGCGGCATGCGCGAGATGGTGCCCGTGCTCTCGCGTGCGGCCGTGGCCGTGGGCGTGGCAGGTCTGTTCATGGAAACCCATCCCGATCCCTGCAACGCCCTGTCGGACGGCCCCAATGCCGTGCCGCTCAAGCACATGAAGGCCCTGCTCGAAACCCTGGTGGCGCTGGACGATGTGACCAAGCGCAACGGCTTCCTGGAAGACCACTTCCAGGCCTGAGCATGCATCCACAGCGCATCAGCAGCGACATGACGGCCTTGCTGCAGGCCTGCATGTCCATACGCCCCGGCCGCCCCAAGGCGGGCACCGGCGTCTGAACCGATGATGCACCCCGGCATGACCGACACGATGAAGCGTGGCGTCATGCCTTTTTTGTATCCGCTTTTGTGTCCGAATGCTTGCACAGAAACGTCTTGCGCAAGAAATTCGACGGCTGCAACACGTCAAGGCAAAAGCGGCCCACCAAATTTGTGCACAATAGCCGCCTCAGCCTCTTCCATACTCGTCGCGTGCATGGCGCGCGCGCAGCATGTGGAGAAGAGTCGGCTTCACAATTTTGATAGCAGCTTGCGCTTTATGCACAAGCGCTTGGGCGTGATTTCATGAAAGAAGTCAGCCTGCACGTACCGATTTCAGAAACCCAAAGGAAATGCAATGAGTGCCATTGTTGACATCGTAGGCCGCGAAGTGCTGGACAGCCGCGGCAATCCCACCGTTGAGTGCGACGTGCTGCTGGAATCCGGCGTGATGGGCCGTGCCGCCGTGCCCTCGGGCGCATCCACCGGCTCGCGCGAAGCCATTGAACTGCGTGATGGCGACAAGAGCCGTTACCTGGGCAAGGGTGTCCTGAAGGCTGTTGAGCACATCAACACCGAAATCTCCGAAGCCGTGCTGGGCCTGGACGCTTCCGAGCAGGCTTTCCTGGACAAGACCCTGATCGACCTGGACGGCACCGACAACAAGAGCCGCCTGGGCGCCAACGCCATGCTGGCTGTCTCCATGGCCGTGGCCCGCGCCGCAGCCGAAGAAGCCGGCCTGCCCCTGTACCGCTACTTCGGCGGCATGGGCGGCGTGCAGCTGCCCGTCCCCATGATGAACGTGATCAACGGCGGCGCCCATGCGAACAACTCGCTGGACCTGCAAGAGTTCATGATCATCCCCGTGGGTGCCCCCACCTTCCGTGAAGCCGTGCGCTGGGGCGCCGAAGTCTTCCACGCACTGAAGGCCATCATCCACCACAATGGCATGTCCACCGCCGTGGGCGACGAAGGCGGTTTCGCACCTTCCGTGGAAAACCACGAAGCAGCGATCCAGCTGATCATCGAAGCCATCGAAAAGGCCGGCTACAAGCCCGGCGAGCAGATCGCCCTGGGCCTGGACTGCGCAGCTTCCGAGTTCTACAAGGACGGCATGTACGTGCTGGCCGGCGAAGGCAATATGACACTGACTTCGACGCAGTGGACCGACATGCTGGCCGGCTGGTGCGACAAGTACCCCATCATCTCCATCGAAGACGGCATGCACGAAGGCGACTGGGATGGCTGGAAGATCCTGACCGAGCGCCTGGGCGCCAAGGTTCAGCTGGTGGGTGACGACCTGTTCGTGACCAACACCAAGATCCTCAAGGAAGGCATCGAAAAGCGCATTGCCAACTCGATCCTGATCAAGATCAACCAGATCGGCACCCTGACCGAGACCTTCGCCGCCATCGAAATGGCCAAGCGCGCCGGCTACACCGCCGTGATCTCGCACCGTTCGGGCGAAACCGAAGACAGCACCATTGCCGACATCGCCGTGGGCCTGAATGCTGGTCAAATCAAGACCGGCTCCATGAGCCGCTCCGACCGTATCGCCAAGTACAACCAGTTGCTGCGCATCGAGGAAGACCTGGGTGATGTGGCCGAGTACCCCGGCCGTGCTGCCTTCTACAACCTGCGCTAAAGTGCGCAGCTGAAGTAAGTGCCCGGCAACCGCTTTGCGGCTGGGGTGCTTACCCTTGATTCCACCAGGTTTTTTTATGGTCAACCGCGTCGTCTGCGTCACATTGCTGGTCTTGCTGACCGCCATTCACGCCCAGCTCTGGCTGGGCAATGGCAGCATGGCCTATGTGCACGAGTTGCAGCAGCAAATCAAGGATCAATACGCGGCCAACGCCCTCGAAAAATCGGAAAACGACAGGCTGCAGTCCGAGGTCAACGACCTCAAGGACGGCCTGTCCACCGTGGAAGAAAAGGCCCGTTACGAGTTGGGCATGGTCAAACCCAATGAAATCTATATTCAGGTTTCCAAGCGCTGACCCGGCGCCCGCTCTGCAGCAAAGCCAGCCTCGCGCTGGCTTTGCTGCTCCTGCGCCCGCGGTGGTGCTGCTGGGCGCTCCGCATGCCCTGGCGCGAGGCATGGCGCATGGCTTGCTGCAGGCCCGTCTGGATGCGGGTTTGACCAGCGCCTGGCAGTGCATGGCCCCTGCGGCCGGTGATGAATGGCCGGCCGATGCCCTGGTCTATGTACTGGGACAGGATTGGCGTGATGCCGACCCGGAGCCGGCCATCGCGCAGCAGATCAGCCGATGGCGCGCACTGCTGCACGCACGCGCACAGAGCTATGTGATGCTCTACGGCAAGCCGTCTGCACAATGGCAACAGCTGGCCGCATCTCTCAAGTTCACGGCCCCAACCGCGGACTGGGACTGGATCTCAAGCCAGAACCCCTGGAATTCCAGCCAGAAAATACGCCGCAAAGCCTGCGAGCAATGCGGCGATCCCGAGTGCGAGCTGGCACTGTTCGAGGCCTTGAAAAGCGCCCCCTGAGGCGCCTCGCGCCTTCTCCCCTATCTCTTCCGAGCTGGAAGACACCCGCGCTGCCCCGGCCTGGGCTCTTGCAGGGTGTCGCCACCGCCATCAGAGCTCAATAGCCGCTAGCAGACTGCTCAGTTACTGCACCGAGCTGGAGCTGGGCGGCTGCTTTTGCACTTCGGTGAACAGACGCGCCGCATCGATGGCATCGAACTGGTATTGCTGGCCGCAGAAGTCGCAGCCCACCTCGATCTTGCCACGCTCGGCAACGATGGAATCCACCTCTTCCTCGCCCAGCGACGTCAGCATGGCGGCCACACGGTCACGGCTGCAGGTGCAGGCGAAACGCGGGGCCTGCTCGTCGGCCTGCGGAGCGAAGCGCAGCAGCTTCTCCTCCCAGAACAGGCGCCGCAAAATGGTCTCCACATCCAGCGTCAACAACTCTTGCTGCGTCAGGCTGGAGGCCAGCGTGGCAATGCGGTTGTACTCCTCGTTCAGACCCTGGGCGTCATGCTCGGCCTCTCCGCTTTCGGTGGCCGCAGCCAGATTCGCCTCGCCCTTCACAGGCATGCGCTGCAGCATCAGACCGGCAGCGATCTGATCATTGGCAGCCAGCACCATCACGGTGTCGAGCTGCTCGGACTGCATCATGTAGAACTGCAGCGCATCCGACAGGCGCTCGAAGCGACCGCCAGCACCATCGTTGAGCGGCACCACGCCCTGATAGGGGTTCTGGCCGGGCTGGCGGTCCTTGGGGTCCAGCGTGACGGCGCAGCGGCCCGCGCCATGGGCATTGACCAGCTCCGCCAGCGGGGCCAACTGGCCGCGCAGGGGCAGATTGGCCTCTCCCACCAGCGATGCCGTGGCACGCAGGCTCAGATCCGACTGCACTTCGGCCACGGCCAGTTTGACCGGGCCGTCACCCATGACCTGGAATACCAGCGCGCCATTGAACTTGATATTGGACTGCATGAGCACGCCAGCCGCCGTCATCTCGCCGAGCAAGGTGCTGACGGCCTCGGGGTAGGCGCCGGTATCCTTGTTGCCGGCACGGCGCTGCAGGATTTCCTGCCAGGAGTCAGTCAGGCGAACAATGGCACCACGCACGGGCAGGCCGTCAAAAATGAATTTATGCAGTTCAGACACGCTAATCGATTCCGGTAAAAAGCAGGGCCCTCAGCCCAGCTTGCGCAAGCCGCGCTTGAAGCGGCGAGCATTTTCAACATAGTTCCTGGCGCTCTGGCGCAGACCTTCGATCTGCTCGGGCGATAGCTCGCGCACGACCTTGGCGGGGCTGCCGAGGATCATGGAGCCGTCGGGAAATTCCTTGCCCTCGGTCACCAGCGAGCCTGCGCCCACTAGGCAGTTCCTGCCGATCCTGGCGCCGTTGAGCACCACTGCACCGATGCCGATGAGCGAGCCATCGCCAATCGAGCAGCCATGCAGCATTACTTGGTGCCCAACCGTCACATTGCAACCCACCGTCAACGGTTTGCCGAAATCGGCATGCAGCACGCTGGCATCCTGGATGTTGGAGCCCGCACCGATGCTGATGTTTTCGGTATCCCCGCGGATGACGGTTCCAAACCAGACGCTGGCGTCACGGTCCAGCTTGACGCGGCCCATGACCTCGGCGCTGTCTGCCACCCAGGCGGTCTCGTCGATCTGCGGCGCTACGCCGTCGAGTTCGTAAATTGCCATGTGCTTGTCTCCCAGTGGGTTGCTTCTTTATAGAACCTAGAATTGTAGGGATGGAGTTACGTCATCGCGCGCTAGAGGTCTTGTGTCTTGCGGACCCAGAGCAGAAAGCGGCTGCAGCCATTGCGCTGCATACGCAAAAAGCTCTCTATTCAATAGCAGAAACAGCCCCGGTACCGGTGGTTGCCGAATCAGAGCTGCCCGGCCGTCCGGCCCGACCCGAGCTCAGGCACCACACGGCCGTGGCGCGCCGCTCGCCAGCCACCCTCGAAGGCCGGGCCGTGCTCATCCATGCCATTGCACATATAGAGTTCAATGCCATCAACCTCGCACTGGACGCCATCTGGCGCTTTGACGGCATGCCCGGGCAGTACTACCACGACTGGCTGCAGGTGGCTGCAGAGGAAGCCAAGCATTTCCGCCTGCTGCGCGATCATCTGCGCCAGCATCATGGTCAGGACTATGGCGACCATCCGGCCCACCAGGGCCTGTGGACCATGTGCGAGAAAACGGCAGGCGACATCGTGGCCCGCATGGCCCTGGTACCAAGAACGCTGGAGGCGCGAGGCCTCGACGCCACGCCGCAGATCCAGAACAAGCTGCGCAACACCCATGCGCCCGATGCGCTGGCGGCCTGCGACATTCTGGACATCATCCTGCGCGAGGAAGTGGGCCATGTGGCCATAGGCAACCACTGGTATCGCTGGCTGTGCGAGAAAAACGGCCTAGACCCCGAGTCCTGGTACCTGGAGCTGACAAAGCGCCATGAAGCGCCGCGCCTGCGCCCGCCCTTCAATGAGAAGGCACGCCGCGCCGCAGGCTTCACAGCGACCGAGATCGCCTGGCTGCAACAGATCTAGGTATTTTTTCTTGACTCGAATCAAGAACCACCGGCAAGCAAGGCCCGCGAGCCGAAGTTGTTGGCACAAACGGCCTGAACGCACGAAGCTGACACTATGATCAGCTCGTTCTTACAATAACCGGCACAGCCAACCATTTCCCACACAGACGTCATGCAGCAATGAGTGAACAAACCATAGAGGACCAGGCATTCGCCTCGCCGCGCAACCTGTCCAAAGGCATGATTGCACGCCAGCCCATCGTCAACGGGCTGCAGCAAATCATTGGTTACGAGCTGTTCAACCGCTCGCGCTCGCCCTATGGTCACACCATGGCCTCAGACGCGACGCTGATCTTTGCGGCCCTCACGCATGCTGGAGAGGAAGATCTGGTCGGCACCAAGCTCATGTTCGTGAACTGCACTCACGAAGGTCTGACCGGCGAGCATCTGGAACTGCTGCCTGCCGACAAGGTGGTGCTGGAGATCCCCCCTCTGGGCCATGCCGCCGTGCATGAGGTGGCAGCCCGCCTGCCCACCTTGCTGGCACTCAAGGACCAGGGCTTTCATCTCGCCTTCAACCACACGGTGCTGGAGTCTGTGTATTCGGCCTGGCTGCCGCTGGCCGACTACATCAAGCTAGACCTCTCCACGCTGGCGCCGGACCAGCTTACGGTGCTGGTCAAGTTCGCCAACCGCCACACCCGCGCCGAGTTGATCGCCGAAAAAGTCGAAAGTGCCCACCAGCATGAGCTGGGGCAGCGCCTGGGCATAGAGCTTTTCCAGGGTTTCTGGTTTGCCCGTCCCACGGTGATGCAGACCCGCCTCCTGACCCCGACGCAGCAAAGCATCATCCAGTTGCTGACGCTGGTACGCGAGCAGGCCAGCACCGATGCGATCGAGGAAGTTCTCAAAAAGGACGCAGCCCTGGCCTTCAACCTGCTGCGCCTCATCAACTCGGCCAGCTTTGGCGCCCATCGCAAGATCACCTCTTTCAAGCAGGCCGTGATGCTGCTCGGCCTGAACAAGCTGTTCCGCTGGGCTGCCATGCTGCTGACTGCCGCCCGTGAAGGCGGCCCCCCACCGGCCGTAGGCCAGACCGCCGTGATTCGCGGCCGTCTGATGGAGCTGCTGGCCAAGCACTCGCTGACGGACACCGACGCCGATCTGGCCTTTATCTGCGGCATGTTCTCCATGCTGGACCGCATGCTGGGCATGCCTTTGCCTGCAGCGCTGGCGCTGATCCCGGTGTCCGAATCGGTCTCTGCCGCGCTGCTGCATCATGAAGGCATTCTGGGCGAGCTGCTGATGCTCACCAAGGCCTGCGAGAGTCATGACCAGGAGCAATTCGACCGCAGCGCCTGCAGCCTGGAACTGGAGCACGGGGACATCAATCACGCTCATCTGCAAGCTCTGAGATGGACGGAGTGTCTGTCCGACTGACAGCACTTTTGCCCCACACCCAAGCGATAACCGACATGGATACCTCTGACACCAACTCCTCTTCACCGACCGCCAGCCCCGTTGCAGACAGGGACGAGGCCAATATGGCCAGCATTGCGCGTCAGGCAATCGTCGATGAAAAACGGGATGTGTACGGCTACGAGCTGTTTGACCGCTCGGTTGCACATAACGCAC
This sequence comes from Comamonas thiooxydans, assembly GCF_002157685.2. Taxonomy (NCBI): domain Bacteria; kingdom Pseudomonadati; phylum Pseudomonadota; class Betaproteobacteria; order Burkholderiales; family Comamonadaceae; genus Comamonas; species Comamonas thiooxydans. The sequence continues at coordinate 1,288,249 of NZ_AP026738.1, read as the reverse complement.
ACACAGCAGCATCCGATGCGGCGCTGCTGTTCAATGCACTGTCCTACGCCGGTGCCGAAGCGCTGGTGGGCAAGAAGACGGTTTTCATCAACTGCACCCATGACAGCCTGAGCGGCGGCCACCTGGAGCTGATTCACCCCGACCGTGTGGTACTGGAAGTGCCTGCCCTACCCGTCGACGCCACGCAGGAAAACATCGAAGCCTGTCTGCCCACATTTGCGGCCCTGCGCCAGCGTGGCTTTCGCCTGGCTTTCGACCAGAACCTGCTGCGCCGCAACTATGCGTCATGGCTACCCATGGCCTCCTTCGTCAAGCTGGACATGCAGAGCTTCGGAATCGAGCATGCCGAAAAGCTGGTGAAGTTTGCCCAGACCTACACACGCGCCCAGATCGTGGCCGAGAAGGTCGAGACGGCCGAGCAGTTCGAGCATATGCGGAGCCTTGGCGTGAAGCTGTTCCAGGGCTACTGGTTCGCCCAGCCCCAGCTCGTGCAGGCGCGCACCATCCGCCCCACGCAGACCACCATCATCCAGCTCATCAACCTGGTGCGCCAGCAGGCCAGCACGGAGGAGATCGAAGAGCTGCTCAAGAAGGACCCCACGCTGTCCTTCAATCTGCTGCGCTTCATCAACAGCTCGGGCTTCGGTCTGTCCTGCGAGATCACCTCCTTCCGCCATGCGGTGATGATTCTGGGCCTCAAGAAGCTGTTCCGCTGGGCGGCCCTGCTGCTGACCACCTCACGCGCCGGCGGCACCCCGCCAGCTGTGGGCCAGACAGCCGTGGTGCGCGGCCGCCTGATGGAGCTGCTGACCGCCGAGCTGCTGCCGCCCGAGGAATGCGACCACGCTTTCGTCGTGGGCGTCTTCTCGCTGCTCGATGTGATGCTGAGCCAGCCCATGGCCAAGGCCCTGGAATCCGTGGCCCTGCCCCAGTCCGTGGTTGACGCACTGGTACACAACCAAGGCGTTTTTGCGCCCTTCCTGGATCTGACGCGCGCCTGCGAGTCGGGCGACGAAGCGGCTTTTGCCCGCGCCGCCAATGCGCTGCAGCTGTCCAACCACCAGGTCAACTGGGCCCATCTGCAGGCACTGAGCTGGGCCGACAATCTGGCCAGTGAAGTGATCTGAGCCAATCCGCTCCGCGACCAGTCAGTGCGCTGGTTGAGCACAACGAAAAAGGGCTTGCGGCCGATGTGACCGCAAGCCCTTTTTCATTCAAGAAAGTCCCGATCAGTTGGTCTGGATGCCTGCAGCCTTGATGATCTGGGCGTTGGACCTGGACTCGGCCTCGATCTGCTTGGCAAAGTCCGCAGCCTTGCCGCCGGTAGGCACATTGTCCGTGGCTTCCAGGCGCTGACGGATCTCGGGCAGCGCCAGCGCCTTGTTCACCTCGGCATTCAGGCGAGCCAGCACGGGGGCAGGCACACCTGCGGGAGCGAAGATGCCGAAGACCGATGTGGTGTTGGCGTTCTTGTAACCCAGCTCAGCCAGCGTGGGCACCTGGGGCAGCGAGTCCAGACGCGCCGGAGCCCCCACGGCCAGGGCCTTGAACTTGCCGGCCTTGATGTGCTGCATCACGGCCGGGCCGGCATTCGTGGACAACACCTCGAACTGTGCACTCAGGCCGTCATTGAGCTGCTGGCCACCGCCCTTGTAAGGCACATGGGTGATCTGCACCTTGCCCTGATCGGCAATCTGCTCGAGCATGATGTGGCCCAGCGACGCCAGACCGGCCGTGGCCCAGCGGACATCGCCGGGGTGGGCCTTGGCCTGGGTCATCAGCTCGGGAAAGCTCTTGACTGCCAGACGGGTCGTGCCCAGCAGCAGCACGGGCGAGTACATCACGCTGACCACGGGAACGATATCCTTGTGCGGGTCGAACAGCGGCTTGCCCAGATGGGGGCTCAGCGTCAGCGGGCTGATGGACGAAAAGCCCAGCGTATAGCCATCGGGGTTGGACTTGGCGACTTGATCCAGGCCAATCGCGCCACCCGCGCCGGCCTTGTTGTCGATCACCACCGACTGACCCAGCGACTGCGACAGCTTTTCACCCAGTGCACGGGCCACCACATCGCTGACACCACCGGCAGGGTAGGACACCACCAGACGAATGGGACGGCTGGGCCAGCCAGCCGCGTCGGCTTTGTCGGCCGCCTGGACATTCAGGGACAAGGTGGCAGGCAGCACGGCTGCCAGGGCACAGGTCAGCATGCTGCGACGCAGAAAGTTAGTCATCACTCGAAATCCAAAAATCAAGACCTGCATTTTTGACCAAAGTGAATTCCCCGGTTGATTTGGACGACGATTCGTCAATTCATTGGACGTAAAACATCAAAATAAAACTACAAACATTCAAATAGACCAGCACTTCAGTCGACCAACATCTTCATCGATGTGTCGCAATGACGCCCGCAAGGCTTGCCGCTAGACTGCAGCAATCTCCACAAAGAAAGCGCCCCATGGCAGAAAAGCAACCTCTATCACGTCGCTCCATCTTGCTGCGAAGCGGTGCTGCAGGCGCTGCGCTGGGCGCCATGGCTCTACCCGCCGCGGCCGCACGCAAGGCCTCCCGCACCTGTGTGCTCGATGGACTGCAACCCTCAGTGCTCACCATCAGCGGCCCCGGTGTGCAGGCCAATCGCGGCAAGCCGCAGGCCGTGGCGGACCGCATGCTGATCATCCATGGCTATCTGTTCGATGCAGCCTGGTCCTGCGGCATGGATGCACTCAACAGCCTGGAGCAGCAGACATTCAGGACCACGCTTGAATACGACGAAGCCGAGCACAGCCTGCAAGGCCCGCTGCTGGAGCAGGTCCTGCAGGCCGCCGGCGTGGATGTAGGCCAGGCCATGGCGCGCGGCCTGCAACTGACCTTGCAGGGCATAGATGGCTATCGCAGCCAGATACCACTGGCCCAGGCCGTGCGCTGGCGCATGCTGATCGCCACCCAGCTGGACGGCGTGCCGCTGGCCATGGGCGGCGTGGGCCCGCTCTGGGCCATTTTTGCAGCCCATCAGATTCCGGAGCTCGGCCAATTGCCCGTCAAGCAACGCTTTCCTGCCGCCGTCTGGGGGCTGTACCACCTGCAGCTCGGCAGCGCGACAGCCTAGGTAGCGGCTCAGCCGCGCGGGTGATGCTCGGCATGCAGAGCCTTGAGCCGCTCGCGCGCCACATGGGTGTAGATGGTGGTGGTGGAGATGTCGGCATGCCCCAGCAGCATCTGCACCACGCGAAGGTCGGCACCATGGTTGAGCAAATGGGTGGCAAACGCATGGCGCAGCGTATGTGGCGACAGCGGCGAGTTCACACCTGCAATTTGCGCGCATTTCTTGACGATGACCCAGAACATCACGCGACTCATGCCCGCGCCGCGCTGGGTCACAAACACCTCCTCGGTCTGCTGCCCTCCCAGAATCACGGCACGCGCCTGCTGCAGATAGCGCTCCAGCCAGTGCTGCGCCTCCTGGCCGAACGGCACCAGCCGCTCCTTGCGTCCCTTGCCCGTCACGCGCAGCACGCCCGAGCGCAAGTCCAGTTCATGCACGCGCACGCCCACCAGCTCGCTGACACGCAGTCCGCTGGCATACATCAGCTCCAGCATGGCGCGATCGCGCAAGCCCAGCGGGCTGTCCACATCGGGCGCATTGAGCAGGGCCTCCACCTGCTCCTGGGTCAAGGTCTTGGGCATGCGCTGCGGCTGCTTGGCCGCCAGCATGCGCACCGTGGGGTCGGCAGCGATGCGCTTTTCACGCAGCGCCCAGTGAAAGTAGCGACGCAACACCGTCAGCCTACGGTTCGAGGAGGTGGCCTTGGTGTCGTCTACACGGGCCGTGAAATAGCCCTGCAGATCGCCTTCCAGCGCAGCATCCAGCGCCTTGGGCGGCTGCAGCCGCGCCAGCCAGCGCGCAGCCGCCGTCAGGTCACGCCGATAGGCGGACAGGGTATTGCGCGAAAGCCCGTCCTCCAGCAACAGGGCATCGATGAACTGATCGAGCGCATGCTGGCTCTGCGGCAAGGGCTGCGGCCAGTCATCGGGAATCTGCGGTTTGCGGGCTTTTTTGGGGGCGTCGGACATGGGGCTAGCGTACACGCTGACGAAGGCCGTGCAGGTTTGAAGGCGGGCCCATGCGATATGGAGCTACTGGTCAGATCGCGGGCCAGAGGCAACCCATGCTCGAAGTTGGCCGTGGAGTAAGCTCAGGGCGGACAAACTCAGACTGAAGACGGATTGGGAGACATGGGACGAGAGTACAAAATCAAATGTGTCGTACCAGGCAATTACGATCCCACTGCGCTGCGTGGAAGGTTGCCAAACCCGAGCAATCCAGAAGTGATGGGCGAGATCTACAGCTACGCGATAGGGTCGGACGGTTTCTATTTCATCGACCACCTAGCGGATCGCACTGTCGCGGCCGTAGCGTTGCAAAGCCTCCTCGATGAGGCACTTGGACTCAACGACGCTGTCGAGCTCACCCAGCTTTAGCCCATCCACTTCGCCTGCCGTGGCGCAAACGGCCCTGAGCCGCCGCCTGATCCGGCCGGAAACGGGTACTCAATGCTGAAGCCGAGCCACAAGCGACAGCTTGCCGAAGTGAGCCGGCTTGAGAGAATGCCTGGATCCCGCCCAGGTCGCCATCTCGCGCCGATATGCACACAGCCTCCGGCGCGGTAGTGACTGCTGCTGGCGAACAGGCTCTCCTGGTACTTCTGGCGCAGATGCCTCATATCGAGATTCGATTTCGCAATCCGGCCTCGGCCCGCCTTGAAGCTCAAGGCCGCATCTTTGTGCAAGGCGCAGAAGACCGCCCAGACCATCGGCTGATGCACCTCGCTCCACGCATCGGCATGAGCTTCTGCAACCTCCGGCAGCCTGGACAGTTGCGGAAACAGACCGCCACCGCCAGTCACTGGCTTCCCATCTGAAATCGCTATCCGCGATGGCCAGAACCGCAACGTTTCACGCCGCACCCTCTTGAATTTGATTGCTCGGGTGGATAGGGAAACCTCATGCCGTGCAGACGACAGCGGTACTAGCCCGCATCAGGCGCTTGCAGTCCAGATTGGCACCCAAAGTAACGGCAGACAGGGCTGGAAGCCCGGCTTTTTCGGCATATGCACTGCATGGCCATACGACACGCAATGAAGCGGCATCGGCCTGAGTCACCTAACAAGCGCCTGGCTGTGCCCTATGGTAGGCAACAAGCGCGTTCGCATGTCCATGACCGATGCCGTGCTCGAGCTTGAGATGTGCGACCTGCTCCATATGTTTTTTATCGCGCAGCTCATCGAGAATCTTGAGCCAGTGCGTGATCGGCTTTCCATAGGCCTTCTCGATGGAAGGGAAGTAGGACGCGGGTCCTTTGATCTTCTGTTCACTTGTCATGCACACCTCCGATGACTGGATAAAGAATCTGACGCAAACATCCGACAAACCGTGCTCAATGCCTTGGACAATGAGCACATTGATGCTTCTTTGGCTTGTTCACCCTCACCCGGTCTTGTTTTCCTGTATCGATTGGCTGCTCAGGGCCGAAATCAGCCCGCCTCATCGCCCTGTCCCGGCCCTCGCATATAAAAACAAAGCCCGAATGGCCTCAAAGGCCATTCGGGCTTGCGGTATCCGCTACTGCATCGGCAGCAGATCAGTTGCTTAGTCCAGTGTCAGCTTCTGCTTGGCCACGACCTGCTTGTAGGTTTCGAACTCTTCCTTCAGTTCCTTGGCGAATTCCTGAGGAGAGTTGCCCACCACCAGCGAGCCGGTGTCTTCGATACGCTTCTTGACCGCAGGGTCCTGCAGCACCTTCTTCACAGCGGCATTGATCTTGTCGACCATGGCCTTGTCCATGCCCTTGGGACCCAGAATGCCATAGGAAGCCATGCGATTGACCTGGGGCAGACCCACTTCCTTGAAGGTGGGCACGTCAGGCAGCACGGCCAGACGCTGGGGAGCTGCCACGGCGATGGCCTTGAGGCGGTTGTCCTTGATGAAGGGCAGCGCCGAAGGCAGGTTGTCCAGAATCATGGGGATCTGGCCGGCAACCGCGTCGTTCAGGGCCGGGCCCGCGCCACGATAAGGCACATGGGTCATCTGGATGCCGGTCAGCGACTTGTACAGCTCCATCAGCATGTGCTGGATGCCGCCCGTACCGGACGAGCCATAGGAGTACTTGCCGGGATTGGCCTTGAGTTCGGCCTCGAAAGCCTTGTAGTTCGCCGCGCCGGGGAACTTGGGGTTCACGGCGATCACATTGGGCGTGGCCGCAATGTTGATGATGGGCGTGAAGTCCGTCAGCGGGTTGTAGGGAGTCTTGGGGTTGATGGCCGGATTGGTGGCCATGGTCGACAGCGTGGAAATGCCCAGGTTGTAGCCGTCGGGCTTCTGACGCGCGGTTTCCTGCGCACCGATGACGCCGCCGCCGCCGCCCTTGTTGTCCACCACCACGGACTGGCCCAGCTCCCTGCTCAGCGGCTCGGCGATCACACGCGCAATGATGTCGGTCGTGCCGCCTGCGGCAAAGGGCACCAGCAGCTTGATGGGCTTGGTGGGGTAGTTGGCCTCAGCCAACACACCAGTCGAGAAACCTACAGTTGCCAGAGCCATTGTCAGGCCCACGCACATACGACGATTCATGAAGGGGTCTCCTTATGAGTTCTGAAATTAACGGCTGATGGTACGTGCCGCAAAAAACCCGACACATTCTTGTTAGCCCTGATTTCTCAGTAATTACCCTAGATTCACAGCATTTCCTTGAAGCGCATCAAAGTTCAGCGCGAATGAAACGAGCGACAACAGTAAGTACTACTACATAGAAACTTGGCGACAGCTTTCTCTCAGCAAACCTATGACCGGCCCTATGCTTACAGGCCGTGAACTATCTAGAACTGCTTTTTCCCGATTTCGCGCTCATCGTGCTGGGCTATGTGCTGTGCCGTTTCACGCCCATCAACCGCAGCGTCTGGCAAGCCGTGGAGCAGCTCGTCTACTACCTGCTGTTTCCGGTGCTGCTGTTTCACTCCATCACTCGCAACCCGATCCAGTGGGGCGACGCCAGTCAATTGCTGGCCGCCGGTGTGCTGGGAGGCCTGCTGGGCATTGCGCTGACCTACAGCCTTCCACACCTGCCGTTTCTGGGCCGGCGCATCGATGCACGCAGCTATGCGGGAGCAGCGCAAGTGGCGTTTCGCTTCAACTCCTTTATCGCGCTGGCGCTGGTTTCGCGCCTGGCAGGGCCGGACGGACTGCTCTATGTCTCGGTGCTGATCGGCGTGTCCGTGCCGCTGTTCAATGTGGCCGCCGTCTGGCCCATGGCGCGCGGCAGCGGCCAGCATTTTGTCGGGCATCTGATGCGCAACCCGCTGATCATCGCCACCGTCAGCGCCCTGCTGTTCAATGCCGCCGGACTGAAGATTCCGGCCTTGCTGGAAGCCCCCGTGGCCCGTATCGGCGCTGCCTCGATCGCCCTAGGCCTGATGGCCGCCGGCGCCGGTCTCAAGCTCAGTGCACTGGCCAGCAACAAGCTGCTGGCCAGCGAGTTGCTGCTGATACGCCATGCCATACAGCCGCTGATCGCCTTTGCCATGGTTCAGCTGTTCCACCTCAACCAGCCGCAGGCGATTGCGCTGATGGCGTTCTCCAGCCTGCCTACTGCCTCGTCCTGCTATGTGCTGGCTGTGCGCATGGGCTATGAAGGCTCGTTTGTGGCCAGTCTGGTGTCGCTGTCCACGATGCTGGGCGTGCTCAGCCTGCCCTTCGGACTCTGGCTGATCGGCATTTGAATTTGATAGCTTCTTGTGCTTACTGGATAAGCAATAAAGGTCAATTTCACTAAAAGTCAAGCACGCTGGGCCAGCGCCCAGGCCACATGCTCGGCCACCACGGGGTCGGGATGATCGGCCCGGCTCTGCAGTGCGGCCCTGAGTTCGGGCCTGCCGGTTTCGCGCCAGGCATTGCCCAGGGCCACGGCCACATTGCGCAGCCAGCGCGCATGGCCAATGCGGCGAATGGGGCTGCCCTCGGTCACTCGCAAAAACGTGGCTTCATCCCAGGCCAGGAAATGCACCAGCTGAGTGCCAGCCAGTCCGGCGCGGGCGTCGAAGTCCGGCAAGACGCTGGGATGGGCAAACTTGTTCCAGGGACAGGCCAGCTGGCAGTCATCGCAGCCATAGATGCGGTTGGCCATCAAGGGCCGCAGTTCCTCGGGAATGCTTCCCGCATGTTCGATGGTCAGATAGGAGATGCAGCGCCGCGCATCGACCTTGTGCGGCGCGATGATGGCGCCCGTGGGGCAGGCGTCGATGCAGGACGAGCAACTGCCGCAGTGCGCCGTGACTGCGGCGGTGGGCTCGAGCGCAAAGTCCACATAGATCTCGCCCAGAAAGAACATCGATCCGGCCTCGCGGCTCAGCACCAGCGTGTGTTTGCCGCGCCAGCCCTGGCCGCTGCGGCTGGCCAGCTCGGCCTCCAGCACCGGGGCGGAGTCGGTAAAGGCACGGTGGCCGAACGGGCCTATCTCCTGTGCGATGCGTTCAGCCAGCTTCTGCAGGCGGTTGCGCAGCACCTTGTGATAGTCACGGCCTCTGGCGTAGAGGGAGACAATGCCTTCTTCGGGACGCTTGAGCCGCTCCCATTCCACGGCCTGCCAGCCGTCCCCGGTCTCGCGCGGCAGATAATCCATGCGCGCGGTGATCACGCTCACCGTGCCGGGAACTAATTCCGCAGGCCGGGCTCGTTTCAAACCATGGGCCTGCATGTAATGCATCTCGCCATGAAAGCCCTGCGCCAACCATTGCAGCAAACCGGGCTCTGCCGAGGACAAATCCACGCCCGCCACGCCGATTTGGGAGAATCCCAGCTCGCGAGCCCAAGCTTGCATCAAAGGAACCAATTGACTGCTGCTCAACATACTCCCCGAATTGTAGGAAGCGAGCCCACACCGGCGCTGGCGCAGCGCCAGATACTCTGGCAGAGCGAACAGGATACCGAGCGCTTCGCCCGGCAACTGGCCGCCCTGCCCGAGCTGCGCAACGCCTATGTGACTCTGCATGGCGACCTGGGTGCGGGCAAGACCACGCTGGTGCGCCACTGGTTGCGCGCCCTGGGCGTGCAGGGCCGCATCAAGAGCCCGACCTATGCGGTGGTGGAGCCACATGAGGCCGGCGATCTCTCGATCTGGCACTTCGACTTCTATCGCTTCGACGATCCGCGTGAATGGGAAGATGCAGGTTTTCGTGACATTTTTGCCAGCGCCGGACTCAAGCTGGCAGAATGGCCCGAAAAGGCTGCAGCGGTTACACCTGTTGCGGATATAGCTATCCATATCGAAGCAATTGACGATGTGCAGCGACAGGTGACGCTCAAGGCCGGCACCCCCGCAGGCTGCACCGTGCTTGAAGCATTGACGGCATGAGCAAAACAACTTCCTCCACGGCTTTTCCGGATCTGCCCCGACCGGGCTCTTCCCGACCAGGTCTTTCCCGCCGCAATCTGCTGCAGGCAGGCGGCGTGGTTCTGCTGCTGGGCCGCCAGCATATTGCGCAAGGCGCAAGCATCGTGGCCGTGCGCGTCTGGCCCGCCCCCGACTACTCGCGTGTCACGCTGGAATCCGATATTCCGCTGACGGCCAAGCCGGTCTTCGTGCCCAGCCCGCCGCGGCTGGCCGTCGATATCGAGGGCCTGGATCTGAACCCGGCGCTCAAGGAACTGGTGGCCAAGGTCCGCTCCGACGACCCCAATATCGCCAGCATCCGCGTCGGCCAGTTTGCACCTGGCGTAGTGCGCCTGGTGATAGACCTCAAGCAGGAAGCCAGGCCCCAGGTCTTCACGCTGGCCCCGATCTCGCCCTACAAGCACCGGCTGGTGCTGGATCTCTACCCCGCCAAGGCCGTGGATCCGCTGGAAGCCCTGATCAGCGAGCGCCTGCGCGATGCCGGCAGCACGGCCGCCGCGCCGGCACCACACAACCCTGCCATCACGACACCACCCCCTGCAGCGATTGCGACAGCCCCCGCGGCCGACCCTCTGGGTGATCTGATTGCCCAGCGCAACCAGCGGCCCAGCGCGCCAGCACCGGCTCCCGCAGTAATTGCACAGGCTCCGGCACCGGCTCCCGTGCCGCCGCCACCGGCTCCCGCGCCACGCCCGGCACCGGCCCCCAGGCCTGCACCCAATATTGCCACCTCGCAAAGCACGGACCGGATCATCATCGTGGCACTGGACCCCGGCCATGGCGGCGAAGACCCCGGCGCCACCGGTCCCAGCGGCCTGCGTGAAAAAGACGTGGTGCTCAAGGTCGCCCATCTGCTGCGCGAGCGCATCAACAACTCACGCATCGGCGGCAGCCCCATGCGCGCCTTCATGACGCGCGATGCCGACTTCTTCGTGCCCCTGGCCACACGCGTGGAAAAAGCCCGCCGCGTCCAGGCCGATCTGTTCATCAGCATCCATGCCGATGCCTTCACCACCCCCGCGGCGCGCGGTGCCAGTGTGTTTGCGCTCAGCGAACGCGGCGCCTCGAGCACGGCCGCCCGCTGGCTGGCCAACAAGGAAAATCAGGCCGACCTCGTGGGCGGTCTGAACGTGGGCGGACTGCAGGACCAGCATGTGCAGCGCATGCTGCTGGACATGAGCACCACCGCCCAGATCAAGGACAGCCTCAAGCTGGGTACCTCGCTGCTGGGCGAAATCGGCGGCATGGCCAAGCTGCACAAGGCCCGCGTGGAGCAGGCCGGCTTTGCCGTGCTGAAGGCGCCCGACATTCCCAGCGTGCTGGTGGAAACGGCCTTCATCAGCAACCCCGAGGAGGAAGCCAAGCTGGCCTCTGCCGCCTACCGCGAGCAACTGGCCGATGCGCTGATGACGGGCATACGCAAGTACTTCGCCCACAACCCGCCCCTGGCGCGCAGCCGATCGGTTTAAGTGCGTGCTTACACAAAACAGCCGTGCTGGCTGTCAGCCGACAAGCCGGCTTGATGACAGTCGCCAAGCCTGAATGACACAGGCTTGGCCCTCTCTCCTACCTGAAAGCCAGGGCAAAAGGTTCAAGATCAGGGCATGTTCTTATGAAAGCTGGCCTCTACGGCAGCTGTACAGGAGAGACCTCATGAAACTGCGAACTCTTGCCATCACCGTGTCTGCAGCCTTCACGCTTGCCATGGCAGGCTGCTCCACCTCGCCCACCAATGCCCAGATCGGCACCGGTGTCGGCGCCGTCGCTGGCGGCGTGGTCGGTGATGCACTGTTTGGTTCCACTTTGGGCACCGTAGGCGGCGCCGCGGCAGGCGCGCTGATCGGCAACGAGGTAGGCAAGCGCAAATAAGCGCCTCGATCCGATCTGAATGCCCAAAAAAGAAGCCCCGGCATGCCGGGGCTTTTTCATGGGTCAGCGCTTTTCTGGTCGGCGCAAAGCGCAGCCAAGAGCACAGATCAGGCGGTCCTGGCCTTTTCGGCCTTGCCGGCGCGCCAGGCACCGAAGATGGCGATCAAGCCGGGCACCAGGATCAGACCCCAGATGATTTTTTCGAGATTGTTCTTCACCCACTCCATATTGCCGAAGAAGTAGCCTGCGGCGCTGATGCCCACCACCCACAGCACGGCCCCCACGACATTGAACAGGCTGAACTTGGCGCGGCTCATATGGGCCACACCGGCCACGAAAGGTGCAAAGGTGCGGATAAAGGGCATGAAGCGCGCAAGAATGATGGTCACGCCGCCATAGCGCTCATAGAAGTTGTGGGCCTGGTCAAAAGCCTTGCGGTTGAACCAGCGCGAGTCCTCCCACTGAAACACCTTGGGGCCCAGGTAGCGGCCTATCGTGTAATTGCTCTGATCGCCCAGGATGGCTGCTGCCAGCAGCACCACCACCGCCAACGGGTAGCTCATGTAGCCGGCACCGCACAGCGCGCCGACGATGAACATCAGCGAGTCACCGGGCAGGAAAGGCATGACCACCACACCGGTTTCGACAAACACGATGATGAACAGCAGGGCATACACCCAGGGCCCATAGGCCACGACAAAGGCTTCCAGATGCTTGTCGATATGCAGGATGAAGTCGATCAGAAACTGAATGATTTCCAAAACACGGTCCTCAAAAATGGATTGGCATACCGGCGTATGCCGGCCAGTAATGTACTGCGCCCCCAAAGCCCGCAGATGCTCCACCCCTTGCTGGAGTGCCATGTTTTTGAGAGCAAACTCACAGCTGCTTGCAGACTGCAACAAGGCCGGCCCTTTAATGCTGGTTTGTTACAAGTTTTGATAAAACTAAACGTCAACAATACGTCAGCTTGCCATTTCTGCTGGCACAGTAGAGATGTGTCGCCGCAAGCCGTGCATTGCAAATCACGACATCGGCCCCCTGGCCAACAAAGTCCGGCGTCTCCAGCCTCTCGCATGTGCAGGAGTGGGCACAGAGACCAGACCGCTTTCCATAACTAGCACGACGAGAGGAATACGAACATGAAGACATTCACCATGCGCTATGGCAAGGCCCTGACTCTGGCAGCCGCATTGACCGGCGCCCTGGCACTGGGCGGCTGCGCCCATGGCCCCAGCCGTCAGCAAGTCGGTATCGGCGCAGGTGCCGTGGCCGGCGGTGCAGTGGGCAACGTGCTGTTTGGCGGTCCCGTGGGCACCATCGGCGGTGCTGCCGCCGGTGCGCTGATCGGTAACGAACTGACCAAGGGCGGCTACCGCCGCCACTAAGCCCTGCGTCCGCGGGCTGAACGAAGAGCTGCCAGAAATACTCCGGCAGCTCTTTGTATTTTCGCCCCTCAAAAAACTCACTTGCCGGCCGGTTTGTACAGCCGCCTAGAATGGTTGCCGTGAACGCAACCAGCCCCGAACTCTCCCCCTCCTCTACCGAAACCACCGACCAGGCTGCCCCGGTGCGCCGGCCGATTCGCGACCTGCCCGACGAGCTGATCAGCCAGATCGCTGCCGGCGAGGTGGTCGAGCGCCCCGCCTCCGTGGTGCGCGAACTGGTAGACAACGCTCTGGACTCGGGCGCCGGCCAGATCACCGTGCGCCTGCTGGCCGGCGGTGTGCGCCTGATCGCGGTGGAAGACGACGGCTGCGGCATCCCTCGCGACGAGCTGCCCGTGGCCCTGCGCCGCCATGCCACCAGCAAGATCAGCGATCTGCACGATCTGGAAACCGTGGCCACCATGGGCTTTCGCGGCGAGGCACTGGCCGCCATTGCCTCGGTATCGGAAACCTCCATCTTCTCGCGCCCCGCAGGTCAGGACTCGGCCTATCTGCTGGATGCACGCAGCGGCGAGCTGCGCCCCGCCGCACGCAACCAGGGCACGACCGTGGAGGTCAAGGAGTTGTTCTTCTCCACGCCCGCGCGCCGCAAATTCCTCAAGACCGATGCCACCGAACTCGCGCACTGCATAGAGTCCGTGCGTCGCCACGCGCTGGCCCGCCCCGATGTGGGCTTTGCCATCTGGCATGAAGGCAAGCTGGTCGAGCAATGGCGCGCCGCCGGCAGCACGCCCGACGAAGCCTTGTCGCGCCGCCTGGCCGATGTGCTGAACGACAAGTTTGTCGACAACTCGGTGGCCGTCGATCACTGGGCCGGCCCCGTCCACGTCACGGGCCGCGCCGGCATCCCGGACGCGGCGCGCTCGCGCCCCGACCAGCAGTTCTGCTATGTCAACGGCCGCTTTGTACGCGACAAGGTATTGACACATGCGGCCCGCTCTGCATACGAGGACGTGCTGCATGGCAACAAGCAGCCGGTCTATGCGCTCTATATCGAAATCGACCCCGCACGTGTGGATGTGAACGTGCATCCCACCAAGATCGAGGTACGTTTTCGCGACAGCCGCGAAGTCCACCAGGCCGTGCGCCACGCGATAGAGAACGCGCTGGCCACGCCGCGCGCTGCGGCCGTGGTCGAGGCGGCTGCCCAGGAAGCCGCACGCCAGCCCGGCCTGATCGACGAGAGCACTGCCACACCTGTCGCAGCCAAGGCCACGACCAAGCCCGCAGCAACCCCAGCCTGGCCGCAAACCCGCATGAGCTTTGGCGAACCCGCCATCGGCAATCCCGTGCGCGATCTGGCCAAGCTCTGGGAGCCCATGCGCGAAGCCACTGCGGAAGCCGCACCCGCGCCCCAGATGGCGACGGCGTCTCCGGCTCCGGCACCAGCAAGTGCCGCAGCAGCGACACCTGAAGCGGCCACTGGCGCGACCACGATCACCAACACCACGGCCATGCCAAGCCCGGTGCCTCAGCCCGAGGACGAAGGCATCAGACTGCGCCCTTCGGGCCAGTCCAGCTACTTTCAGCGAAAAGCGCCAGCCCCCCAGATGCAGGAAGCGCCAGCCGCTACGGAGATCGTTGCCAATGCAGCAGTTGCAGCCCCGGTCGAACCGGCTGCGGCCACGCACACTGCCGAACATGCCGCAGCGCCTGCAACGCAACCACCCGTAGCGGTTGCGGCAGACAACACCCCCGTCTGGCCGCTGGGACGTGCCGTGGCCCAGCTGCACGGCGTCTATATCCTGGCCGAGAACAGCCAGGGCATGGTCATCGTGGACATGCATGCCGCCCATGAACGCATCGTCTACGAACAGCTCAAGAATGCCGTGAATACGGAAAATGGCGATGAACAGATTCCCAGCCAGCCGCTGCTGATTCCCGCCACCTTTGCCGCAACGCCCGAGGAAGTCGCCACGGCCGAAGCCCATGTCGAGACCCTGCTGACCCTGGGCATGGAGGTCTCGCCCTTCTCGCCCAAGACCCTGGCCGTGCGGGCCGTGCCGGCCACGCTGGCCCAGGGCGATGCCGTGGAGCTGGCGCGCAGCGTGCTGGCCGAACTGGCCCAGCATGACGCAACCACCGTGGTGCAGCGCGCGCGCAACGAGATTCTGGCCACCATGGCCTGCCACGGTGCAGTGCGCGCCAACCGCAAGCTCACGCTGGACGAGATGAATGCGCTGCTGCGCCAGATGGAGGTGACCGAGCGCTCCGACCAGTGCAATCACGGCCGCCCCACCTGGCGTCAGCTCAGCATGAAGGAGCTGGATGCGCTGTTTCTGCGCGGGCGCTGATGGCCCGGCGGCAACAGCCGCCAAATAGCCGCTACATTGCCGGTATCGACCAAAACAGCGGGCCGGACGATCTGCGCACCCGCTTGCCATCCGCAGTCATGACCCCCAGCCCCTTCACCCCGGAACCCGCCGAAGCCCATTCCTTCATCGCCCGCGTGCGTGCGGCCCTGCCGCAGCTGCCGCCCTCGGAGCGGCGGCTGGCGGAATTCCTGCTGGACTTCCCCGGCAATCTGTCGAGCTATGCGGCTGCCGAGATGGCCAAGCTCACAGGGGTCTCGAATGCCACGGTCACGCGCTTCATACAGCGGCTGGGCTATGAGGGCTACGAGGATGCACGCCGCCATGCACGCGCTCAGGGCGACAACGGCTCGCCGCTGTTTCTGGCGGCCGCATCGGCCCAGGGCAAGCCCACGGCGGATGTGATTGCCACGCATCTGCGCCAGGCCTCGGAGAATCTGGCCGTCACCATCGGACAGATTTCGGCACAGCAGCTGGAGGACATCGCCACGGCCCTGATCGGCGCGCGCCAACTGTTCTTTGTCGGCTATCGCCAGAACCGCAACTTTGCAGCCTATCTGCGCTGGCAGCTGCTGCAGGCACTGGAGATGCCCAGCCAGGTCATCCCCGGCGCCGGCGAGACCCTGGGCGAATATGCGGCCCAGATCGGCGAAAACGATGTGGTGGTGATCTTTGCCCTGCGCCGCAGCGTGCGCGTGGTCAGCGAGTTCGCGCGCCAGGCCAGGCTGCTGGGCGCCCGCCTGATCTGCATCACCGACCATGCCAGCCCGGCCCCCGAGGCGGACTGGCTGCTGCGCGTACAGACCTCGGCGCCGGGACCGCTGGACAACCACACGGCGCTTTTCATGCTCTGCCACCTGATTGCCACCGCTACCTTGCAGCAAAGCGGGCAGCCGGGCCGCAGACATATGGCGGCCATAGAGACCAGCCACGATGCGCTGGACGAGATGCTATGAAATCAAAAGCTTGTTGCGCTTGTTATTCATAGATTTCAGATATTTTTCAATCTGAAATCCATGATTGACTGGCGGTAAAAGCTCTTCAATCAATAGCATCCAATAGTCATCATTGGGTGACGGCGAGCGTCAGGCCCGCCAGCGCCGCCTGCACTGCGGCCACCACCGGCGACAGCACCGGCACCTGAAAGCGTGGCGCCAGCCACAGCGCGGCTTCGGACAGCGGGCCGCCGCCGATCACCACGGCCTGTGCGCCATCGCTTTGCACGCATTGGGCCACGGCATCGCCCAGGCGCTCGCACTGCAAGGCCGGGTCCGCAGCCAGCGCCAGCGGCTCGCCCTGAGCAATGCGCGTGCCGCAGAACCAGGGCGTCAGGCCCAGCGCCGCGACCGAGGCGGCAATCGCAGCCTCCAGCCCCGGCGTGGTCGTCGCAATGCCAAAGCGACGCGGGCGGCCCTGCTCATCCTGTGCGGCCTGCCGCATGGCGGCTTCGCCAATGCCGAAGGCGGCAACCCGCTCCGGCAGGGCCGCGCGCAGCAACTCCAATCCGGGATTGCCGAACGCGGCCACGATGATGGCCCGGCCAGCCTGGCTGTCATCGCCCTGGGCAAAGGCCAGGCCCAGCCGCAGCACCTCCTGCTCGGCGATCTTCAGCCCCGCCTCGTCGGTAATCATGGCCGCTCCCCGCTCGGCCGTCGCGCCGTGCAGCAGCACGCCGGGCGGTAGACAGGCCCGCGCCTGTCTGAGCATCAGCGCCGTGGTCTGTTGCGAGGTATTGGGATTGATCAGCAGAATATGCATGCCAGCCTTCATGCCGCGCGCTCCTGGGCAGCAGCGACCACGCCTGCAGCAGCGGCCGGCTCCTGCTCGGCATGGGATTCCCCGCCAGCGCCTTCCTCGATGGAGCGGCCAAAGGTCTCGGGGGCAAACTGCACGGCAATCGCAAAGATGAAATACATGGCCGCGATCATGCCGAACATTCCGGAGACTCCGTGCAGGTCGAACATCCTGCCCGCCAGCACCTGGGACATGGCGCCGCCAATCGTGCCCAGCGCCAGCAGGAAGGAGGTTCCCAGCGCACGGATGCGCGTGGGGTAGAGCTCGGGCGCAAAGATCCAGATGGAGGTATTGAGCGTCAGCACGCAGAACTGGAACAGCGCACCGCAGACCAGGATCATGGCCACGCTATCGGTGAAGTTGCCAAACGCCAGCCCCGCAAGGCAGGCGGCAATCGCCCCTACCGTCAGCACCCGCTTGCGCGGGAAGTAATAGCCCATGGTCGATGCTGCGATCGCACCAAGCAGACTGCCCATCTGCATGACGATGGTGAAGCTGAAGCTCTTGGTGATGGAATATCCCTGGGCGACCAGAATCGTCGGCATCAGCGTGAGCACCGAGAGCTGCGCGCCAAACGTCATCCACGAAGCCACGCCCACGGCAATCGTGCGCCGCGCATAGCCGCCCCTGAAGATGTCGGTGAAGGAGCTGCGCTGCACGGTCTGCGCGGCAGCCGTCTGCGCTTGTGCGCTGCCTGGGCTGATGAACTCGCGCAGTTCGTACTGCGCATTGGCCAGCTTGCCGGCCGCCAGCATGCTCAGCACCCGATTGGCTTCCTCGACCCGGCCCTTGGAGAGCAGAAAGCGCGGCGTCTCCGGCACGAAGCGGCGGTAGAACACGATGAAGATGGCCGGCATGACCAGACAGCCGAACAGCCAGCGCCAGGAATCATCGCCGGGGAACAGCGTGAACACGCCCAGAGCAAAGGCCGGCGCCAGCATATTGCCGAGGCCGCCGCCACCCACATTGATGAGACCGACTGCCGTGCCGCGAAAGCGGGCCGAGCAGAACTCCGCCAGCATGGTCACGGCCGTGGTGATTTCTCCGCCCAGACCAAAGCCCACGATGGCACGCGCCACGGCCAGGAAAGCGTAACCGGGTGCCAGTGCGCAGCCGACTGCACCCAGCGTGAACAGCGCCAGGTTCACATTGAGCATGAAGCGCCGCCCCATGCGATCGGCCAGGTAGCCCGACAACAGGCGCCCCATGGCGGCGGCAAAGAAGGTGATGGTGTTGAGAAAGGCAATGTCCGTCGCGTCCAGCCCCCACTGCTGCCGCAGCAGAGGGCCGACCAGGCCGACCGCGTTTTGCTCGAACACATCGAAGAGCACGCCGCAGACCACCAGAAAGATGATGCTTTTGTGCGAGCGCGTCACGCCGATCTGGTTGAGCGCATTTTCCAGCTGCTGCATCTGCGCCGCACTGGCCTTGCCTGACGCCGAGGGCGTCACGGGGATCTCACCTGCCATATCCACCTCCTGTGTGTTGATGACCGCCCAGGCGCTGGGCCGGTAAGCTGCATTTGAAATTTATTTTTCATATTTGAAATTATGAAAACATTTTTTCAAATCCATGTTTACCCAGCCCCTGATGATTGGTGAAAGAGGCCATCCCCAGGCTCATGTGACTGCCGTGATGAAAAAACAATTTCACAACTGCAGGTTACGTGCCTGAAATCACATGCACCACAGTGGTGCTATCACAGATCGGGTACAGCGAACGAATGGCGCAGGGTTTCACGACACGAAAAACTCCCGCAGCAGGCTGAAAGAATGTTTTTACGACAGAACGATGAAAAATCCTTTACTTCAAATGCACCATCCAAGTGCCTGAAAACTAATAATAAATGCGAATTCAATGTTCCAAGTTTGGGCATGAACGCACCAGAATTGCGCTCTCATGCACCGAATCCATGCATGACGGCATAACTTTTTGGCATAATTTTGGTTTCGCGAGTTTCAGCGCATTCCTCTGTCCCTGTCAGAAAGTTCTCTATGAAGTACGAGTCCGTAGGCCAATTCCTGGAAGAAGTGGCACAACGCAACCCCGGTCAGCCCGAATTCCTGCAAGCCGTCACCGAAGTGATGGAAAGCCTGTGGCCCTTCATCGAGAAGAATCCCAAGTACGCCGAGCACGCCCTGCTGGAGCGCCTGGTCGAACCCGAGCGCATCATCCAGTTCCGCGTGAGCTGGACTGACGACAAGGGCCAGGTGCAGGTGAACCGCGGCTTCCGCATCCAGCACAGCATGGCCATCGGCCCCTTCAAGGGCGGTCTGCGCTTCCACCCCTCGGTGAACCAGTCCGTGCTGAAGTTCCTGGCTTTCGAGCAGACCTTCAAGAACGCACTGACCACGCTGCCCATGGGCGGCGGCAAGGGCGGCTCCGACTTCGACCCCAAGGGCAAGAGCCCTGCCGAAGTCATGCGCTTCTGCCAGGCTTTCGTGTCGGAACTGTTCCGCCACGTGGGTCCCGACACCGATGTGCCCGCTGGCGACATCGGCGTGGGCGGCCGTGAAGTGGGCTATATGGCCGGCATGTACAAGAAGCTGTCGAACACTGCAGCTTCCGTATTCACGGGCAAGGGCCTGTCCTTCGGCGGCTCGCTGATCCGCCCCGAAGCCACTGGCTACGGCACCGTGTACTTCGCCCGTGAAATGCTGGCCACTCGCGGCCAGTCGTTTGAAGGCAAGACCGTGTCCGTGTCCGGTTCGGGCAACGTGGCTCAGTACGCCGTGGAAAAGGCCATGGAGCTGGGCGCCAAGGTCGTGACCGTGTCCGACTCCTCGGGCACCGTGTATGACGCCGCCGGTTTCACCACCGAGAAGCTGGCCATCCTCATGGACGTGAAGAACCACAAGTACGGCCGCGTCAGCGACTACGCCAAGCTGGTTTCCGGCGTGGAATTCCTGGCCGGCAAGAGCCCCTGGTCCATCAAGGTGGACGTGGCCCTGCCCTGCGCCACCCAGAATGAACTGAACGAAGCCGATGCCAAGACCCTGATCGCCAACGGCGTGCTGTGCGTGGCTGAAGGCGCCAACATGCCTTCCACCAACGAAGCCGCCCGCGCCTTCGAAGCTGCCGGCGTGCTGTACGCACCCGGCAAGGCATCCAACGCCGGTGGCGTGGCTACTTCGGGTCTGGAAATGTCGCAAAACTCGGCCCGCCTGTCCTGGCCCGCTGAGGAAGTGGACGCCCGTCTGCTGCAAATCATGCAAAGCATCCACGCTGCTTGCGTGAAGCACGGCAAGCGCGAAGACGGCACCATCAGCTACATCGACGGCGCCAACATCGCTGGCTTTGTGAAGGTGGCCGACGCCATGCTGGCACAAGGCGTGATCTGAGCGTCAGGCGCTCGGCACTCGCAAGAAAGGCCCTTCGGGGCCTTTTTTCATGTCCTCGGCCAGACGGTGAAACAACGGCTTGAATGCCTTGCCTGCACAGCGCTCTAGGCCCTCACGCCCAGTCTCATCCAGCGTATCAGGAGCTTCTCGACCTCCAGCAAAAGCAGCAGGGCAACACCCAGCCCTATCGCCAGCAATCCGGCCGCCAGGTCGACAGGACGGCTGTCGAACAGCGCCTGCATGGGCGGCGTGTAGGTGAACAGCAGTTGCACCAGGGTGACGCCGGCCACGCCCAGCAGCACTGCCGGGGTGCCCAGGACGCCGCGCAGGCTCAGCGAAGTTCCTTGCGTGTAGCGCACGCTGAACAGATAGAAGATCTCCATGATCACCAGCGCATTGACCACGATGGTGCGAGCCAGTTCGACCGAGTCGCCGCGACGCAGCGACCACTCGAACATGCCAAAGCAGCCCAGCGCGAACAGCACCGAGACCAGGGCGACGCGCCACAGCAGATAGGGCTGCAGCAATTGCTCGTCCGGCGAGCGCGGCTTGCGCTGCATCAGCGTGGGCTCGGGCGGCTCGAAGGCCAGCGTCAGGCCCAGGGCCACGGCGGTGACCAGATTGACCCAGAGAATCTGTACCGGAGTGACGGGCAGGGACAGGCCCAGCAGAATCGCCACGACGATGACGATCGCCTGACCGCCGTTGGTCGGCAAGGTCCAGGCAATGACCTTGCGCAGGTTTTCGTAGACGGTGCGCCCTTCCTTGACGGCGGCGACGATGGTGGCGAAGTTATCGTCGGCCAGCACCATGCCGGCGGCTTCCTTGGCGGCCGCCGTGCCGGTGATGCCCATGGCCACACCGATGTCGGAACGCTTGAGTGCCGGTGCATCGTTGACGCCATCCCCGGTCATGGCGATGACGCTGCGATCGGCCTGCAGGGCCTGCACCAGGCGCAGCTTGTGCTCGGGGCTGGTACGGGCGAATACCGTGGAGGCTCTGGCCACGTCGATCAGCTGGGCATCGTTCAGCCCGTCCAGCTCATGCCCTGAGGTAACTCGGATGGTGTCGGCCAGCGCCAGCTCCCTGGCAATGGCGGCAGCGGTGGCAGCATGATCGCCGGTAATCATCTTCACGGCAATTCCGGCGCTGCGGCATTCGCGCACGGCCTCCTTTGCCGACTCTCGCGGCGGATCTATCATGCCCAGTACGCCAAGAAGAGTGAGGTCCTTGATGTCGGCCATATCAACCATGTCCCGACCTTCAGCCGGGACCCGGCTGGCCAGGCCCAGCACACGATAGCCTTTGGCGGCCAGGGCATCGATCTGCTCCAGCCAATAGGCTGCATCCAGCGCCTGCAGGCCTTCGACACCTTGCTGGTCGCGGCACATGGAAAGAACCTGTTCCGGAGCCCCTTTGACGAAGACAACGGCTGGAGCATCAACTGGGCGGTGCAGAGTGGCCATGTAGCGGTGGACGGCATCAAAGGGAACTTCGTCAAGTCGGCGCCAGTCCTGACGCAGGCGCTCCACATCCAGACCGGCGCGCGCAGCCAGTGTCACCAGCGCGCCTTCCATGGGATCGCCTTCGACTGTCCAGGCCGTACCTTCGGCATGTCTTACATGGGCGTCGTTGCAAAGTGCCGCGCCCGTGGCGAAGTGCAGCAGTTGCGGATGCAGCGCAGGCTCAATCTCCTCGCCCGCCAGGGTGAAACGCCCCTGGGGCGCATAGCCCTCGCCTTCTATGTCGAAGCTGGCACCGGGCAGCACCACGGCGCGCACGCTCATTTCGTTGCGTGTCAATGTTCCGGTCTTGTCGGAGCAGATGACCGAGACGGCGCCCAGTGTTTCAACCGCCGGCAGGCTGCGCACGATGGCATAGCGTGCTGCCATGCGCTGCACGCCAATGGCCAGCGCAATCGTCATGACCACGGGCAGGCCTTCGGGGATGGCCGATACAGCGATGCCCACCACGGCGATGAAGGCATCGGCTGTGTCGTAATCGCGCACCCATAGTGCGAAGCAGAACATCAGCGCGGACAGGCTCAGTATGGTGATGGTGAGCTGGCGCGCGAAACGGTCCATCAGCCGCGTCAGCGGGGTGGCCAGCGTCTGCACCGAACCCAGCATGGTACTGATCAGACCCAACTCGGTACGCGGGCCCGTGGCCACCACCACGCCCAGGCCTTGCCCGGCAGCCACCAGGGTGCCGGAGTAGGCCATGGAAAAGCGGTCGCCCAGGGCGGCATCGACCGCCACCGGATCGGCCGACTTGTCGACTGCGACCGATTCCCCGGTCAGCATGGCCTCGTCCAGCTTCAGGCTGCTGGCGCGCAGCAGCCGCACATCGGCCGGGACGCGGTCACCGGCCTCGAGCAGCACGCAGTCGCCGGCAACCAGTTCCTCTGCAGGCACCGCCATGCGCAAGCCATCGCGCAGCACATTGGCGCGGCTGGAAACCATGGCCTTCACGGCGTCCAGCGCCTTCTCGGCACGGCCTTCCTGCACGAATCCGAAGACTGCATTGATCAGTACCACCGCGAGGATCACCCCCGTATCGACCCAATGCTGCAGCAGTGCAGTAACGACGGCCGAGCCCAGCAGCACATAGATCAACAGATTGTTGAATTGCGACAGAAAGCGCGCCAGCGTGCTGCGTGAAGCGGCGGCAGGCAGGGCATTGGGGCCCTGCTGCTGCAGGCGCTCACGGGCCTGGTCGGAGCTCAGTCCGGCGGCAGTCGATTGCAATTGAGCGAGTGCGGCATCGCTAGCCAACGCGTGCCAGGCGGCAACGCGGTTCTGTTCCTGCATCTGAGACTCCCTGACGATTCAACTGAAACGCTTGTGAGCCGGATCTGTGCCCGGTTGGCTGGCTGCCGCGGAGAACGCGCCGTTGCATGGTATGCGCTCGACAGGCCTTGCCACTGACTATAAGCAGGAATATCGATCATTGATTGACTGCAACGGGGTGATTGCCTCCGCCAGCCAACACTGCAGCGAAATCGGACTTTCAATCTCGGCAGTGCTCCCTGCAACCGGTTCAGCCAGCTCTACCGGCGCGAGACACTGGCTAAAAATCAGTTGAACTGCTGGTTTTCATGGATTCCTCCTCATATTAAATCTCATGACAATCAATTAAATTTTGTTGAGCAATTCAACATCAATTACTGAATCAACCTTCGCCACAAATCATTGTGGGACTTATGAATCCAGACCGCGCCACTCTTTCCCGCCGACTTTGCATCGCCTGTGCCATGACCAGCCTGTTCGCAGGCGCGGTGCAGGCACAGGATGCCTATCCCAGCAAGCCCATCCGCATCGTGATTGGCTATGCCCCGGGCGGCTCGGTCGACATGGTCGGCCGCGTGGTCGGGGACATACTGGCCAGGCAGTTGAACGCCACCGTCGTGGTCGAAAACGTGCCGGGCGCCGCAGGCGTGGTGGGAGCGCAGCGCGTGGTGTCGGCCAAGCCCGACGGCTACACCTTGCTGGCAGGCTCCAGCAACGAAATGGCGGGCACCAAGTTTGTGAATGCCGCGCAGAAGTACGATCCGGCTGTGGATCTGACCCCGGTGAGCCTGACCGCCCTGGCCCCTAATCTGTGGGTGGCCGGAGCGCATGTTCCTGTCAAAACCGTGGATGACTTCGTCAAACTGGCCAAGGCCAACCCTGGCAAATACAGCTACGGTAGCCCCGGTATTGGCTCGACACCGCATTTTTCGGGAGAGCTGATCAAGAAGACTGCGGGTGTCTACCTCGTGCATATCCCCTACAAGGGCTCTCCGGCCATGACCAGCGATCTGGGCGGCGGGAATCTGGACTTCGCCATCCTCTCGCCCACCGCTGCAGCTCCGCTGGCGCAGTCCGGAAAAATAAGGATTCTCGGCGCAACCACAGCCACCCGCATCGCCACGCTCAAGGAGGTTCCGGCGCTGTCGGAACATCCCGCGCTCAAGGGCTATGCCTTGAGCGGCTGGTTCGCCCTGGCCGCCCCCAAGGGCTTGCCTCCGGAAGTGTTGGCCAAGCTGCAAAAAGCGATACAGGCAGGTCTTGCCGACCCGGCCATCCGCCAGAAGCTGGAAGCCGCAGGAACCCCGCCCGCCAAGGGCAATGAAAGCCTTGCCCAGGTGATGCGCACCGACATGGACAAATACTCCGAACTGGTGAAATTCGCGAGGATCACGGGCGACAACTAAGGCAGCGGCCTGCAGCGCCATATGCTTTCCTGCCCGCACGGGCTTGCATCACCGCGCCCGGGTTTGTTTTCGGCGACCCTGCGACTAGGGCTGCCCCCATGGCATGCCCGCGCTCCTTCCCGGTAAAAGTGACAGGTTTCACAACTTGTTTCTGTAAAAACCTTGGAGGGTAATTTCATGTCCTTGATTCACCGCGCCAGCTTTTCGACCCTGCTTTGCAGCAGCGCCTTCATGCTGTTCAGCCAGAATGCCCTGGCCCAGGCTGCTGCACCCCAGCCGAGTGCGGCCCAACCGGGTGCGGCCCAGACCGGAGGCCTGTCCCGGACCATGGTAGGCAAGGCGGATGTTTCGGTACCGGGTCGCGAAGCCGTGGTAGCCAAGGTGGAGGTCGCCCCAGGCTCGCGCGCGGGCCGCCACACTCACCCCGGCGACGAGATCAGCTATATCAGCGAGGGCGAGGTCGATCTGCTGATCGACGGCCAGCCGCCGCGCACGCTCAAGGCCGGCGAGACCTTTGTCGTGCCCGCTGGTGTGATTCATGACGCACACAACGCCAGCAATGGCACGGTCAAACTGATTGGCGTGTATGTCGTGGAAAAGGGCAAGCCTCTGGCCACACCGGCCCCTTGAGCACCACACGGCTTCGACCGACCAAGACAAGGCCGCAGTCCATCGCTGCGGCCTTTGTTTTTTGCTCGACTCTTCTTCTGTAGGATCAACCCACATGAAGCACACCGTTACCGCCTTGCTGCTGGGGGCAGCCTGCAGCTTGAGCCTTGCCGCATCGCCCACGCCTGCCGCGACTCAGGAGATCGAGTACCTGATCGGCCACCTCAAAGCCTCGGGCTGCGAGTTCCAGCGCAATGGCAGCTGGCATGACAGCGCCAAAGCCGCCGAGCATCTGCGCGGCAAATACGACTATCTGCTCAAAAAGGGCTGGGTGGCGACGGCCGAGGACTTCATTGCCCGCGCAGGCACGGAGAGCAGCATCAGCCACAAACCCTACCAGGTGCGCTGCAGCGGCAAGGAGGCCGAAGCCAGCGCCAGCTGGCTGCAGGCCGAGCTCAAGCGCTACCGCAACCGCCAGTAGCGCTCAGCACCCCGCCTCAGCCTGCGCGCTTGACGGCCGCATCGCACCAGCGCTGCGCCACCTGGGGCGAGGTGCTGCAGACGGCATCGTGCGTGACCGTGGTCACGGCGCGTTCCAGCAACTGGATATCGGCTTCGTGCTGGCGTGCCACATGCGGGTCTTCAAAGAAGATGGCGCGGTGGCAGCGCTTTTCCAGAACCAGATCGGCAATCTGCGCATCGCCGCCCAGCGGACCGCTGTTGTAGCGGTCCACCCAGGGCTTGTCGGCAGGCCAGCCCTTGCTCCAGGCCATTTCGTTGAGTTTCTGGCCCGTGGTGCCGGTACCCACACGGCGGCGGTAGCGGCTGAGCAACTCGAAGTTGTGTGCTGCAAAGTCCAGCATGGTGGGCTTCATGGCATCGTGGGCAATCAGCGCCAGCGTCTGGTTTTCGTAGTCGTGAAAGCGGTCGGCATTGCGGTCACGCGCCAGACCGGCGTGAATGCGCTCCATCTCTATCCAGTCGCGCGTGGAGGCCACGGTGGAAAGAAAAGGCTTGCCGTGAATCACGCACTGGCGCTTCAAGGCCAGGGCTTCGGGGAAGATGGACGAGGGGTCCACCGGGTCCATCAGGTAGATGGCGCCATCAAGAGTGCGCTCGTCACCCTCCATACCCACCACCTCGGCCACCAGCCTCATGAGCCCGCCCTCGCGGCCGTAGGGATAGCGCACCAGGCCCTTGTAGCCCTGGAGCATGCTGGCCGCCGTGATGGCGTCATAGGTGCGGCCCACGGTATGAAAGCCCAGCTTGAGCTCGCGAATTCCGGCCTCGCAAGCGCGCAGCAGGGCAAACAGCGCAGCGTCCTCGGTTTGGTGGTGGAGTTTGTTGGCGGCAAGACCCAGGCAGATCGACATAGTGAACTAATCCTTCAAACAGGCTTCAAACGCTCGCAAACTCTGCGCAACCAGCTATGCATTTGCGGCTTGAAACACCCGCAAGAATATCGCCAATTCATGCACTCCAGATGACTGGGGCCGGGTCAGACAGCCATACTTGCACAGCACTTGACAGCCGCTTTCTTCAGCCGCTCTTCTTCCCATGCCCCAAACCTCACGCTTCTGGAGCCCTCGCCGCATCGCGGCAGCACTCGGTCTGGCCTTGCTGCTGGCACTCGCGAGCTGGGGCATGCGCGAACTCGATGCCAGGCAGCGGGTCTGGATTTTTCAACCCAGCGACCGCAGTTGGCCCGGAGCCAACACGGCCGGCATGCAGGAGCAATGGATAGACTTTCGCAGCCGCGACGGCAGCGCCGCCAGGCTGCATGCCCTCTGGATGCCTTCCGGCAATGCACAGGCCCCGCTGCTGCTGTTTCTGCATGGAGCGCGCTGGAATGTGACGGGCTCCTCGCCACGCATACGGCGCCTGCAGGCCATGGGCTTTTCGGTGCTGGCCGTGGACTACCGTGGCTTTGGCAAGAGCAGCCCGGCCCTGCCCTCGCAGGCCTCTGCCGCCGAGGATGCGCGCGCCGCCTGGGACTGGCTGGGCCGCCAGGCCGCAGGCAGGCCGCGCTATATCTTCGGCCACTCGCTGGGCGGCGCCATCGCCATCGATCTGGCCAGCTCCGTCAAGAATGAAAGCGGGGTGCTGGTCGAGTCCACCTTCACCAGCATTCCCGATGTGTTCGACTCCATGCGCTGGGGCTGGTTGCCCGTGAACTGGTTGATCACGCAACGCTTCAACTCGGTCGACACCGTGGCGGACATCGGCTCGCCGCTGCTGGTCGTGCACGGTACGGCCGACCCGCTGATTCCGGCCCGGCTGGGCCAGCAACTGTTCGATGCGGCGCGCGAGCCCAAGCGCCTGATCCTGGTCGAGGGTGCCAGCCACCACAACACCCAGTCCAAGGCGCTGGTGCAATACCGCCAGGCACTGCATGAGCTGTTCGGCCTGAATCCGCGCTGAGCGACATCGTCACATACTGTCTCGTCAGCATACGTAGCAATGGACTGGTTCTGATAGCCTGTCTGGCTATGTCTGCGCCGCCTGCCCTGAACTCCAAGCCAAATCTTGCTCAATCCCTTGATGAGCAAGCGAAGAGTGCTCCTGAATCCGCAGTCTTCGTGATTCTCACACTGGGGCTGCTGCTGGGTCTGCAGCCGCTGGCAACCGACCTCTATCTGCCCGCCCTGCCTCAGCTGCAGCAAGGTTTTGGCGCCCATGTCTCGCAGGCCCAGCTGACACTGACCGGCTTTTTGCTGGCCTTTGGCTGTTCGCAGATTCTTTGGGGCCCGCTGTCGGACCGGCTGGGCCGCCGCCCGGTCTTGCTGCTGGGCATCAGCGGCTATGTGATCGCCGCCCTGGGCTGCGCCAGCGCCCAGAGCATGGAGGCATTGATTGCCTGGCGCAGCCTGCAAGGCGCCGCACTGGGCGCCGGTGTGATGTGCGCGCGTGCCGTGGTGCGCGATCTCTACGCACCGCATATGGGCGCGCAAGTCATGTCCAAGGCACTGACAGGCCTGGGCGTGCTGGCCTTTCTGGCCCCCATCAGCGGCAGCCTGCTCGTGGGCTGGCTGGGCTGGCGTTCCACCATGCTGGCCCAGGCCTTCATGGGCTGCCTGGCCTGGCTGCTGGTGGTGCTGCGCTTCAGGGAGTCGATTCCCCAGCGCAACCCGCAGGCGCTGCAAGCGGGCAATCTGCTGCGCACCTGGTCGCGCATTGTGCGCAACCCCATGTTCCAGGCCTACAACCTGCTGACCTGCTTCAGCTATGCGGGCCTGTTCACCAATCTGGCTGCCTCTTCGTTCACCTACATCAACGTGCTGCATATGGAGCGCACGCAATACGGGCTGATGCTGGGCGGCAACGCGCTGTGCTATATCGCCGGCACCTTTGCCTGCCGCCGTCTGCTGCGCAGCATGAGCGTGCGGCGCGCCGTGGCCGTGGCGGGGGTGCTGTCGCTGACGGCAGGCTCCCTCATGGGTCTGGCGGCCCTGGCCGATCTGCGTAGCATCTGGGCCTATGCCCTGCCCTTCTGCCTCTACCAGATCGCCCACGGCATTCACATGCCCTGCGGACAAAGCAATGCCATCGCGCCTTTCCCCCAGGCGGCGGGTACGGCCTCGGCCATCAACGGCCTGGTGATGATGCTCATGGCCTTTGCCATGGGGCATTGGCTGGGACTGAATCTGGATGCGGACTCCACCATGCCGCTGGCCTTCGGCATCTGGTTCTGGTCGGCCTGCACGGCCATCACGGCATGGACGCTGGTACAGCGTTTTGGCATCAGCAAATCATGATTTGAAATAAGATGATTAGGTTATTTGAAAACCAATTTTTATTATTTTTATTTTTATAGAGATTTTTTGAGAATGCCTGGACTGGCCAACGCGCCGCACTTTTGTGATCTCCAGCCATGCATTCCCGCCGCTCCTTTCTGCAGCAATCACTGCTCGCCGCCAGCTCCGCTGGCTTCTCCCTAAACTCTCTGGCCAAAGCCGCCGAGATCTCCGCCGTGCCTCAGGCCAGCCGCATTCTGGTGGGCTTTGGCGCAGGCGGCGGCATCGATCTGCTGGCACGCGTGCTGGCCGAAAGCATCGCCGCACAGCTGGGCAAGAGCCACTATGTGGTGGTGGACAACAAGCCCGGCGCCAACGGCCAGATTGCCGCACAGACTCTGCTCAACGCCCCCAGCGACGGCAGCACCTACCTGATCGCTCCGCTGATCACCCCGGTGCTATCGCAGATCGTCTACAAAAAGCCCGGCTACGATCCTGCACGCGACTTTTCTCCGGTAGGTCTGCTCGCGCATTTCCAGTTCGGCCTGGCCGTCCCCGCCAGGCACCCGGCGCGCAACATTCAGGAATATGTGGCCTGGCTCAAGGCCAACCCTGAGAAAGCCAACTTCGGCAGCCCTGCCGTGGGCAGCCTGCCGCATTTCTTCGGTCTGCTGCTGGGTGAAGCGGCGGGCGTCAACATCGTGCATGTGCCCTACAAGGGCGGCCCGGCCATGATGACCGATCTGATCAGCGGCCAGCTGGCCTCAGCCATCCAGACCACCAGCGAGCTCGCTCCGCTGCACAAGGAAGGCAAGGTGCGCATTCTGGGCACCTTCGGCAGTCAGCGCGGCCGTGAGCTGCCCGATGTGCCGACCTTTGCCGAAGCCGGCTACCCCAAGGCCACAGGCAGCGGCTGGTACAGCCTGTGGGCACGCAAAGGCACTTCACCCGAAGCCATTACCGCCGTCAACCGCGCCGTCAACCACGCGCTGCTGGACCCCAAGCTGCAACCCAAATGGGCGGAGCTGTCCCTGCAGCCCGACCCGCGCACGCCGCAGGCACTGGAGCAGCTGCGCGTGGCCGAAAT
Organism: Comamonas thiooxydans; assembly: GCF_002157685.2. Lineage (NCBI taxonomy): Bacteria > Pseudomonadati > Pseudomonadota > Betaproteobacteria > Burkholderiales > Comamonadaceae > Comamonas > Comamonas thiooxydans. The sequence continues at coordinate 1,258,415 of NZ_AP026738.1, read as the reverse complement.
CGCCAAATGGCGTCCCGTGATCAGCAACTCCGGCTTTGCCATCGAATAAGCAGAGAGACCGACTCATGACCGCACCGAATATCGTTTTCATCCTGGCCGACGATCTGGGCTGGGCCGACCTGGGCGTCTATGGCGCCACCGATTTCAAGACCCCGCATCTGGACCGCCTCGCCGCCCAGGGCGTGCGCTTCAATCAGGCCTATGCCAACTCGGCCGTCTGCTCGGCCACACGCATTGCGCTGATCACCGGGCGCTATCAGTATCGGCTCCAGGCTGGGCTCGAAGAGCCGTTGGCACGCCATGGCGCACAACTCGGCCTGCCTGCCGATCACCCCACGCTGCCATCGCTGCTCAAGCAGGCCGGCTACGACACGGCATTGATAGGCAAATGGCATCTCGGCAAGCCGCCCTCCTATGGCCCGCAGCGCAGCGGCTACGACTATTTCTTCGGCAACCACAGCGGTGCCATCGACTACTTCACGCACAAGCCCGGCGTCGGCGAGCAGTTCAGCCCCGACCTCTGGCAAGGCAACGAGCCCCTGGAGCGCACGGGCTACTACACCTATATCCTGGGTGATGAAGCCACGCGCTATGTCCATGAGCGCAAGGGCCAGGACAAGCCTTTTTTCCTGTCGCTGCACTTCACGGCACCGCACTGGCCCTGGGAAGGGCCCGACGACGAGCATGTCGCGCACAACATCAAGGACCTGTTCCACTACGACGGCGGCAGTCTCAAGAAATATGGAGAAATCGTCGAGGCGCTGGACAAGGCCGTGGGCCAGGTGCTGCAGGCGCTCGATGACACCGGCCAGGCCGACAACACCATCGTCATCTTCACCAGCGACAACGGCGGCGAACGCTTTTCCAAGTCCTGGCCTTTCACTGGCCAGAAAACCGAGCTGCTCGAAGGCGGCATCCGCGTGCCCACACTGCTGCGCTGGAGCGCCCGCATCCGGCCCCAGGTCCAGGAACAGGTCATCGCCAGCTTCGACTGGCTGCCCACGCTGCTGGCCGCTGCCGGTGCCAGGCCGCACCCCGACTTCCCCAGCGACGGCCAGAACATCCTGCCCATACTGGAAGGCCGTGCGACCAATACCGAGCGCAGCCTGTTCTGGCGCTACAAATCCCAGGCCCAGCGTGCCGTGCGCAAGGGGCCCTGGAAATACCTCAAGATCAACGACAACGAGTTCTTGTTCAATGTGGAGGAGGACGCCCGCGAACGCGCCAATCTCAAGGAGCATCAGCCAGCAATCTTTGCCGGGCTGCGCAGGCAGTGGGAGGAATGGAACGAGCAATTGCTGCCCGTTACGGCCGAAATCTACAGCCACGGCCTCTCGCCCGATATTCAGGCCGACCGCTATGTGCCGGCACGACTGAGCCGAGGCTAGGCAGGGCACTAAGCCCCGCCGCTGCCGCAAGGCGGCAGGCTGCGTTATCCTTCACAACCAGCAAGAACCAATGACCGGCGGTCATTGGTTCTTGTGCTTTGACCTGTACGGATTTCGCCCCATGACTGCTGCCCACGCCCTGCCCTGTATCGCCATTGCCGGCCCCACTGCCTCGGGCAAGACTGCGGCGGCGCTGGCACTGGCCGAGCGCCTGGCACAGCGCGGGCAGAAGGCCGAGATCATCAGCGTGGATTCCGCCCTGGTCTACAAGGGCATGGACATAGGCACAGCCAAGCCCACGGCAGCAGAGCTGGCCGCCGTCCCGCATCACCTCATCGACATCATCGATCCGCTGCAGGCCTATAGTGCGGCCGAGTTCGTGCGCGACACGCAGACCCTGGTTGCCGAAATCCGCTCCCGCCAGGCCATACCGCTGCTGGTGGGCGGCACCATGCTGTACTTCAAGGCGCTGATGGACGGGCTGGACGATATGCCCGCGGCCAACCCCGAAGTGCGCGCCATGCTGGACGCACAGGCCGCCGAACTGGGCTGGCCCGCCATGCATGCCAGACTGGCCCAGGTGGACCCCGTCACCGCCGCACGCCTGGCCCCCGGCGACAGCCAGCGCATTCAGCGCGCGCTCGAGGTCTGGCAGGTCTCCGGCAAACCGCTTTCGAGCTTTCACACGAGCAGGAGCAAGACAGGCCCTGCAGAACAGATGGGACTTGCAATGCTTTTCTCGCTGGAGCCTGCAGAGCGAGCCTGGCTGCACCAGCGCATTGCGCTGCGCTTTGATCTGATGCTGGAACAAGGCTTCCTCGACGAAGTGCGCAGCCTGCGCGCGCGCGGCGATCTGCATCTGGATCTGCCCTCGATGCGCTGCGTGGGCTATCGCCAGGCCTGGGAAGCGCTGGACGCGTTGGAGGCCGATCCCGGCAAGCCGCTGGACATGGCAGGCCTGCGCGAGCGCGGCATCGCCGCCACACGCCAGCTGGCCAAGCGCCAGATCACCTGGCTGCGCTCCATGCCCCAGCGCCATGCCATTGCCTGCGATGCGCCCGGCGCCCAGCAGCAACTGCTGGATGCCGCCATGGCGGCCATTGACGCGGCGCAGCAAGACGCCAGCTAAGAAGCACGACCGCAGCCGCCCATCGTTAAGATCGCTGCATGGCTGCCACCGACTCATCCCATGCCCATCCGCTGCTGCAGATCAGCGACCTTGCCAAACGCTATGGCGAGGGCGAGGCCCAGACCACGGTCTTCGCGCAGGTGAGTTGCGAGATCGCCGCCGGCGAGTTTGTCGCCATCGTCGGCAACTCAGGCGTGGGCAAGTCCACCTTTCTCAACTGCCTGGCCGGGCTGGACAGCTGGCAGCAAGGCCGGGTTCTGCACAACGGCACGGATCTGTCCATACTCGATGAAGCCCGGCGCGCCATCTGGCGGCGCGCGCATCTGGGCTTTGTGTTCCAGGCCTTTCATGTCCTTCCCCATCTCGATGTGGCGCAGAACGTTGCCCTGCCGCTGATGCTGCTGGGCCGCATGGACGTGCAGGGGCAGCAGCGCGTGCAGCAGGTGCTGCAAGCCGTGGGACTCGCGGGTCTGGGCCAGCGCCTGCCCCAGCAGCTCAGCGGCGGCCAGTTGCAGCGCGTGGCCATAGCGCGTGCCCTGGTGCATTCACCGCCTCTGCTGCTGGCCGATGAGCCCACGGGCAATCTCGATCCGTCCACTGCCCAGCAGATCATGGATTTGCTGCTGCAGCAAACCCGCGACAACGGCACGGCGCTGGTACTGGTCACCCATTCCGCAGACGCGGCCAGACGCGCCGACCGCGTTCTGCGACTGACGGCCGATGGCATGCAGGCCGAACTCTCGGTGTCGCAGCAAACATCGCTAGGCCTGTGACTTCACGCCCCCCGCTTCTTCTGCTGCTGACCAGCTTCTCCTGGCAGGAGCTGCGCCAGCATCCCTGGCGCACGGCCACGGCGCTGATTGCCATCATGCTGGGCGTGGCGCTGGGCTTTGCCGTCCATGTAATCAACCAGTCGGCGCTGGACGAATTTTCCAGGGCGGTGCGCAGCGTCAACGGCCAGCCCGATCTGCAACTGCACGCCATGCAGGGCGGCCTGCCGCTGGCGCTCTATCCCCAGGTGGCTCAGACCCCGGGCGTCGCCAGCGCCGTGCCCTGGGTCGAAACCACGGTGTTGCTGTCCGGCAGCAACGCAGACCCGCAGACGCGCAGCACGCAAGGGGCAGCGCAGGGCGTGAGCTTGCGTGTGCTCGGCAGCGATGCCCTCAAGTTAGCCCCTGTCGCCCCGGCACTGATGCCGCGCCTGTTTGAAGGCGGCAACCGGCTCGATCTGTTTGCTCCCGACGCCGTGTTTCTCAATGCCGCCGCCTTGCAGGCCCTGCGACTGAGTCCTGAACAAGCCGTCAACGCCCCCATGCAATGGCTGCTCAATGGCCAGGCCCAGCAGTTGCGCATTGCGGGTACGGTCGCCGCCAGCGGCGCACCGGTCGCAGTCATGGACATTGCCGCACTGCAGCAGAAGCTCGGCCTGTTTGACCGTATCGACCGGCTGGACCTTTTGCTGACCGACAGCGCCAGCCGCAGCCAGGTGAGCACCACCCTGCACGCATTGACGGCCTGGCAAGACCAGATACTGATCCAACAGCCCAGCGACGATCAGCAGCGCGTGGGCGAGATGTCGCGCGCCTACCGCGTCAACCTCACGGTGCTGGCGCTGGTGGCCTTGTTCACGGGAGCATTTCTGGTGTTCTCGGTACTGGCGCTCAGCGTGGCACAGCGCGCGCCGCAGTTTGCGCTGCTGGCCGTGCTCGGAGCCACGCCTCGCCAGCGCATGGCACTGGTGCTGCTGGAAGCGCTGGCACTGGGGCTGATAGGCAGCCTGGCCGGCATCGCGCTGGGTACGGCGCTGGCCTGGCTGGCGCTGCAGGTGCTGGGCGGCGATCTGGGCGGCGGATTCTTTGCCGGCGTGCAGCCTGCCCTTCACTGGAGCCCTGTGGCGGCGCTGGTCTTCGGTCTGCTGGGCCTTGCCGCCACACTGGCCGGGGCCTGGTGGCCGGCACGCGCTGCCATGGATTTGCCGCCAGCGGCCACGCTCAAGGGACTGGGCAGCACGCATGAGAGAGCGCCGCGCCTGTGGCCCGCTGTGGCACTGCTTGCAGCCAGCCTGGTGCTGGCCTTTATGCCGCCGGTCGCAGGTGTCCCGCTGGCCGCCTATATGGCCGTGGGCCTGCTGTTGCTGGGCGGCATGGCAGCCCTGCCCTGGCTGCTGGGGGCTGTGCTGGCACTGGTGCCCAACGCCTTCTCGCACCAGCCGCTGGCCATGCTGGCGCTGGAGCGCGCGCGGCGCATGCGCCACGCCACTACCGTGGCCGTGGGCGGCGTGGTGGCCAGTCTGAGCCTGGCCGTGGCCCTGACGGTGATGGTCACCAGCTTTCGCGGCAGCATGATGGAATGGCTGGACGCCGTGTTGCCCGCTCCCCTGTATGTACGCGCCGCCGGCGGCTCCAGCCGTGTCGATGCGGCCCTGCTGCCGGCCGATGCGGCGCAGCGCCTGGAGCAGCTACCCGGCATAGAACGAGCACAGGCCATGCGCAGCAGCCCACTGGTACTCAGCCCCGAACGCCCGGCCCTGAGTCTGCTGATTCGACCTCTTCAAGGGCAGCAGGCCATGCAGCTTCCCTGGGTGGAAGGCCCAATCCATGAGACACGCCCAGGCATTGCCGTGCACATCAGCGAAGCCGTGGCCCAGCTCTACGGCCTCAAGCCCGGCGACAGCTGGCCGCTGCTTTCCAAGGCTTTCAGCCTTCAAACCCATGACCACCAAACGCGGGAAGCTTCTTTTTACATAGCATCCGTGTGGCGCGACTATGTGCGTCAGTTCGGTGCCGTGGCCCTGGACTGGAAGGACTATCTGGCGCTGGTGGGTCATGCAGGCAATGCAGCGCAGATCAGCGAGATCGCCGTCTGGCCGAAGTCCCAAAGCCAGCTGTCAGGCACCGATCTGCAGGCAGCGATAGAGCAGGCCCTCGGCACGCCGGGGCAGTCGCCTCCTGCGCTGGAGTTTGTCAGCAGCCAGGCGCTGCGCGAGCGCTCCCTGCGCATTTTCGATCGCAGCTTTGCCGTCACCTACTGGCTGCAGGCTGTGGCCATAGGCATAGGCCTGTTCGGCATTGCCGCCAGCTTCAGCGCCCAGGTGCTGGCCAGGCGCAAGGAGTTCGGACTGCTGGCCCATCTGGGCCTGACGCGCCGCAATGTGCTGAGCGTGGTCGCCGCCGAGGGTCTGGCCTGGACCCTGCTGGGCACCATCGCCGGCACGCTGCTGGGCCTGGGCGTGGCCGTGATCCTCGTGCATGTGGTCAACCCGCAGAGCTTTCACTGGACCATGGAGCTGCGCCTACCCCTGCTGCGCCTGCTGGCACTGGATGCTGCCGTGGTGCTGGCAGGCGTCATCACCGCCTGGCTGGCCGGACGCCGGGCCGCCAGTGCCGACGCGGTGCTGGCCGTCAAGGAGGACTGGTAGCTATACCTGCACCCCTGTCAGCGTTTTTCACATGATTGACCCATGGCGCGGCGCACAATGAAACCTTAATCGCTGCGAGGAGTTCGTATGCAAATCCAGCCCTATCTGTTTTTCGATGGCCGCTGCGAAGAGGCCCTGGATTTCTACCAGGCCGCTCTGGGGGCCGAGATCACCATGCTGATGCGCTACAAGGATGCTCCGCCGCAGCCCGAGTCATCGAGCCAGCAAGGCTGCGGCCCAGGCCAGATGGATCCCGAAAAAATCATGCACGCCAATGTCCAGATTGGCGAGACGCAGATCATGGCATCCGACGGCATGAACGGCGGCAAGCCTGACTTCAAAGGCTTTTCTCTGTCTATCACCGCGCCCAGCGAGAATGAGGCCGACCGCATCTTTGCCGCCATCGGTCAGGGCGGCAAGGTACAGATGGCGCTGGACACCACGTTTTTTGCGCGTCGTTTCGGCGTGGTGACCGACCGCTTCGGGGTCAGCTGGATGGTGATCGTTCCCCTGGTCGATATAGGCTGAGCCCGCGCAAAGCAGGACCTCGGTTCCGTGGCGTTGCGCTGATCGGCTGGGCGACAATGGGCCATGCCTTATCAGCCCACGCCCTCCCAGCCTCAACAGCCGGCACTGCTGGCCCTGTCACGCAGGCAGTCCCTGCAGAGGCTGGCTGCTGCCGGCCTGGGCTGGGCGGCTCTGGGCCTGCCTCTGCCAGCCTCGGCTTTGCCGCTCAAGACCCTGCAGTTTCCGCGCGACTTTGGCAGCCACCCGGATCTGCAGACCGAGTGGTGGTACATCACCGGACAGTTGCAGGCCGGCGGCAAGCCCTGGGGCTTTCAGCTGACTTTCTTTCGCTCGCGCGTCGAAGCCGCGCAAGGCCTGCAATCGGCGCTCGCGGCCAAGCAGTTGATCTTCGCCCATGCGGCCCTGTGCGATGTCGAAGGCCAAAAGCTGCGCCATGACCAGCGTATGGCGCGCGCGGGCCTGGGTCTGGCCGGGGCCAGCGAAAACGATACCGATGTGCATCTCAGCGACTGGTATCTGCAACGCCGGCCCGTGCAAGGCCAAAGCGCCGCTCAGGCCAGCCGCTACCGTGCCTTGCTGAGAGCCCAAGACTTCACGCTGGATCTTGAATTTGATGCCACGCAGCCACTGCTGCTGCAGGGCCGGGACGGTCTGTCACGCAAAGGCCCGCGTGAGGAACAGGCCAGCTACTACTACAGCCAGCCTCAGCTCAAGGTCAGCGGCTCCATCACAGTGGGCGGGCAGCAACTGCCTGTGCAAGCCAGCGCACACAACCGCGCCTGGCTGGACCATGAATGCAGCGCGGCCATCATGGACCCGGAAGCCCAGGGCTGGGACTGGATAGGCATGAATCTCGATGACGGCAGCGCCCTCACGGCCTTTCATCTGCGCCGACGCAATGGATCGGCGCTCTGGGCCGGTGGCTCATTCCGCGCGCCGAACCAGAGCGCGCAAATATTTGCCGCCGATCAGGTACGGTTCAAACCGCTGCGCCACTGGAACAGCCCGCACAGCAAGGCCAGCTATCCCGTAGCCTGGAGCGTGCAGACGCCCGCGGGCCGTTTCGAGGTTCATGCGCTGGTGGACGACCAGGAACTGGACAGCCGCGCCAGCACTGGCGCCATTTACTGGGAGGGTCTGTGCGAGCTGCGCAGCATCGGCGCCGACGGCAAAAGCGTCCGCGTAGGCAGCGGTTACCTGGAAATGACCGGCTATGCGAATGCGCTAAGGCTTTAGATCAGCCCTGCTCCTTGCAAACCAGAGCATTGAGCTGATTGAGCAGCAACTGCAGATGGCGCTCGCGCAAGTTGTCGCCCAACAGGTCGACCTGCAGCAGGCTCTGCCAGGTCGCAGCATGATCCACGCGGAAGCCGGACAGGGCCGAAATCAGATAGTGGACATCGACAGCGGTCAGCTGATCCTTGAACAGGCCCTGCGCCACGCCGCGCTGCAAAATGCGCTCGATCGGCTCCAGCGCCGCCTTGCGCAACAGCTCGGTCTTGGAGATCTGGCCCAGCATCTCGCCGCCCTGGAAATTCTCCTGCAGCACCAGACGCGTGAACTCCTGGTTCTGCTCGTGATACTCGAAGCTCCTTTGCGCCAGCGCATGCAGCGCCTGCAAGGGCTCCAGCGCATCGAGATTGAGCTGCTCCTCCGACTCGCGAATATCCGAGTAGCTCTGCTCGATGACCGCGAGGTACACGTCCTTCTTGTTGCCAAAGTAGTAATAGAGCATGCGCTTGGCGCAGCCCGCCTTGGCGGCAATGCGTTCCAGCCGCGCTCCGTCATAGCCGTAATTGGCAAACTCGGTCTTGCCCGCGTCCAGCAGGGCTCGGCGCATATCGGCCGATGCCTCGTCTGCCGAAGGCTGCTGGCTCAGTGAATTTTCAAGACCTTGCTGCTCGCTCACGACCACATCTCCTTTGACTCAAGCGCGCCAGCGTAACACGCAGCGCAGGCATGAAAAAAGGCCCCCACGTTTCCCACTGCGTGTGGTCGCTGCCCTCCCAGAGGGGCGCTTTTCATCTTGAGGCTGCCCGGCGATGAAAAAAGCCATGGCTCTGACGAGCCATGGCTGTTCGGTTCAATGCCTGCGTCGCTTATTTGCCGCTATCGGGCAATGCGTAGGCAATCACATAGTCACCGCGGTCGGGCGACTGACGGGCACCGCCGGCCGAGATGACCACATATTGCTTGCCGGTCCTGGGTGACTTGTAAGTCATGGGGCCGCCCTGGCTGCCAACTGGCAGTCGGCCCTTCCAGATCTCCTTGCCTGTGGCGCTATCCCAGGCACGCAGATAGTAATCCTGCGTGCCGGCAAAGAACACCAGACCGCCCTGGGTCGCCAGCGTACCGCCCAGTGTGGGCAGGCCAACAGGCATGGGCATGCGCATCTTGATGCCCATGGGGCCTTGATCCTGCACCGTGCCCACGGGCACCTGCCAGACCACTTTCTGGGTCTTCATGTCGATGGCGGTCAACGTGCCGAACGGAGGCTTCTGGCAAGGAATGCCCAGAGGCGACATGAAGCGATCCTTGATCACCGCATAGGGAGTGCCTCCCAGCGGCACCTGACCCATGCCGGTGTTGGGCGCTTCACCGCCGTCGGACAGCTTGTCCTTTTTCTGCTGGGGCATCATCTGCACCCACAGGCCCAGACGCATGTCGTTCACAAAGATCAGATTGTTGCCGGGATCCGCAGACAGGCCACCCCAGTTCATGCCGCCCAGCGAACCCGGGAAGCTCAGCGACACATCGGTACCAGGCGCGGTGAACAGGCCTTCATAGCGCATGGACTTGAACTTGATGCGGCAGATCAGTTGATCCACCGGCGTCGCGCCCCACATATCGGCTTCGGTCAGGGTCTTGGTGCCGATCTGCGGCATGCCCACGGACAGAGGCTGGGTCGGGGCATACTTTTCGCCGGGAATATGACCGGGCTTGACGGCAATGTCTTCCACCTTGGTCAGCGGCTTGCCGCTGTGGCGGTCCAGCACAAAGATCTGACCGGCCTTGGTGCCGACCACCAGCGCGGGGGTCGTCTTGCCATCCTGCACAGGGAAATCGATCAGCGTGGGAGCCATTGGAAGGTCGAAGTCCCACAAGTCGTTGTGCACGGTCTGGTACACCCATTTCTCCTTGCCCGTGGCGGCATCCAGCGCGAGGATGGAAGCACCGTACTTCAGGTCCGCTGCAGAGCGCGTGGCGCCATACAGGTCCACCGAGGCCGATCCCATGGGCAGGTACACAGTATTGGAGCTGGGATCGTAAGTCGTTCCCGCCCAGACATTGGCCGATGAGCGGGTGTAGGTCTCACCGGGCTTGAGCACTTCATTCGGTGTTGCTGAGCCGGAGTCGAACGCCCAGCGCTGTGCGCCGGTCATGACATCGAAGCCGCGAATCACGCCACCTGGCATGTCCACCTGCACGTTGTCGGCCACGCGACCGCCGATCACCACCGTGGTGCCGGCCACCGTGGGGGCCGATGTCAGGGTGTAGAAGGCGGGATTGGAGACATTGCCAATGCCCTGCTTGAGGTCAACCACGCCGTGATCGCCGAACTCGCTGCACAACTCGCCGTTGTCAGCGTTGATGGCAAACAGACGTGCATCGATGGTGTTCATCAGAATGCGGCGCTTGCAGGCGGCGCCAGCAGGCAGGCTCACCGCCTGCACGGGAGTCGATCCCGGCACGCTGGGCTGAGCCAGTACGGCATCCGCATCAAAGTAGGCCAGTCCGCGGCAGCGCTCCCACACACCGCCCACATGGGAGTTGGTGTCATGACGCCACAACTGCTTGCCAGTGTCGGCGTCGAGCGCAATCACGTTGTTGCTGGGCGTGCAGACAAACACCTTGTCGCCCACCTGCAGCGGCGTGGTCTGGTCTTCAGCACCGGCGCCTGTGGACTTGGGTACGTCGCCGGTGTGAAAAGTCCAGGCCACCTGCAACTGGTTCACGTTGTCCACGTTGATCTGATCCAGCGCGGCAAAGCGGTCGTTATTGCTGCTGTTGCCGTAGTGGCTCCAGTCCTTCTGCTCGCCGGCAGCATCCACGGGCTTGCGTGCCACGGCAGGCTGGGTCTGCACCTCGGGGTGAATCTGGAACATGGACACAAAGGCCGCCATGCCAGCCACCAGCATGACCGCAGCTGCAGCAAATGGCAGCTTGCTGGGCGACGCCTTGCCCTGCTCACCAGCCTTGCGCAGCAAGGGCATGCTGGCCAGCACCACAGCGGCAGCAAAGGTCAACGCCAGCAAACGCGAAATCAGGCTCCAGTAATCCAGACCCACTTCGGCCAGCGCCCACAGCACGGTCGCGCCGAAAGTGCTCAGGTAGAACCATGCGCCACTCACGCGGCGGCGAATCAGTTGCAGGCCGGACAGCAGCAGTCCCAGGCCAGCGAGCAAGAAGTACCAGCTGCCGCCCAGGCTGATGAGCTTGCCACCGCCTATCAAGAAGAACAGGCCGGCAAGCGCCAGCGCCGCCCCCAGAACCCAGAGCCAGATGCGCGCAGCCAAGGGCTGAGCCTGCTCCTGATGTGTCATATCGAACCTCGAACTGTATGAGCCCGCGCGCGCACCGGCCTCCGGTGACGGCTAGGCATTTTTTGGATGAGAAAAAAAGTCCATTGTTATGAGAAATAAAGTCCATCGCTTGCAAACGTGTACCAGCAATTTCAGAAATCTCTGAAAATTTCTCCCCATGATCTGATTCATGGCAATAAAAAAGGCCGCAGATGCGGCCTTGGTAGGGAGAGTGAAGCGCCTTATTTGCGGCGCTGCAGCCAGGCGATCAGCTCGCCCATGATGCCCTTGCGGAACAGCAGCACGCAGAGCACGAAGATCAGGCCGGTGACGATGGTGACGGACTCGCCCAGCGTGCCAAACCATTCCACTCCCGTGGTGTGCGCAAGAAAGGTACCGAACTCGCCGATCTTGTTTTCCAGTGCCACGACGACGGCCGAACCCAGCAAGGGACCGGAGAGGGTTCCCAGACCACCCATCAGTGTCATCAGAATCACATGCCCGGAGGTGGTCCAGTGCACATCGGACAAGGTGGCAAAGCCAAGCACCAGGGTCTTGAGGGAACCGGCCAGACCCGTCAGGGCCGCAGAGATGACAAAGGCCAGCAGCTTGAAGCGGTTGACGTCATAGCCCAGCGAGATGGCACGGGGCTCGTTCTCCTTGATGGCCTTGAGCACCTGCCCGAACGGCGAGTGGATGGTGCGCACGATGAGCAGAAAGGCCGCCGCCACGATGATCAGCGCCACGTAGTACATGACCAGGTCGCTGCTCAGATCGATCACGCCGAACAGCTTGCCGCGCGGCACACCCTGCAGGCCGTCTTCGCCGCCGGTGAACTTGGCCTGCAGTGCCACAAAGAACAGCATCTGCGCCAGCGCCAGCGTGATCATGGAGAAATAAATGCCCTGGCGGCGAATGGCCAGCCAGCCGAAGATCAGGCCCAGCAGAGCGCCGACCAGCGTGCCCAGCAGCATGCCGATCTCGGGCGTGAAGCCCCAGGCCTTGATGCTGTAGCCCGCCACATAGGCCGCGCCGCCCAGAAAAGCCGCATGACCAAAGGACAGCAGGCCCGTATAGCCCAGCAAGAGATTGAAGGCTGAAGCAAACAGTGCAAAGCACATCAGCTTCATGACAAAAACGGGATAGGCACCGAGGAAGGGCGCGACGATCAGGCCCAGCAGCAGCAGGCCGTAGCCCACGGGGGCAATGCGTTGAACAAGCGTCTTGGATTTCATGTCGTGCCCCTCTTATTTTTCTTTACCGAACAAGCCAGCGGGGCGAATCAGCAAAACAATGACCATGATGAAAAACACGACGGTGGACGATGCCTCAGGCCAGAAAACCTTGGTCAGCCCTTCGATGACACCCAGCGCCAGACCGGTGAGGATGGAGCCCATGATGGAGCCCATGCCGCCGATCACCACCACGGCAAACACCACGATGATGAGGTTCTGCCCCATCAGCGGCGTGACCTGGTAGACGGGAGCTGCCAGCACGCCGGCAAAGGCCGCCAGTGCGGCACCGAAGGCATAGGTCAGCGTGATCATCACGGGCACGTTGACGCCGAATGCCTCGACCAGGCGCGGGTTTTCGGTGCCGGCACGCAGATAGGCGCCGATGCGCGTCTTCTCGATCACAAACCAGGTGGCCACACACACCACGATGGAAGCCACGACCACCCAGGCACGGTAATTGGGCAGGATCATGAAGCCCAGATTGGTCGCGCCTTCAAGCAGCTCTGGCGTGTCATAGCCCAGGCCCGAGACGCCGTAGACGGAGCGGAACACCCCCTCGATCAGCAGCGACAACCCCAGCGTCAGCAGCAGGCCGTAGAGATGATCGAGCTTGTAGATCCAGCGCAGCAGAAAGCGCTCGATCAACACCCCCAGAATCCCCACCAGCACCGGCGACAGGATCAGCATCACCCAGTAGTTGATGCCGAAATAGCTCATGGCCATCCAGGTGCACATGGCCCCCAGCATGAACAGGGCGCCATGCGCAAAGTTGATGACATTGAGCAAGCCGAAGATCACGGCCAGGCCCAGACTCAGAATTGCGTAGAACGAACCGTTGACCAGCCCCAGAAGGAGCTGGCTCATCAGGCCGGGCAATGAAACGCCGAAGATTTCCATGAGAGATACGCTGGTGAGGGTGAGGTCTGCATCAAACCGGTAGCGCTATTACTTCCAGAGCGCGCACTTGGTTTCGGCCTTGGTGGTCCAGACCGTATCGGCAGGCAACTTGGTCAGCACCTTGAGGTAGTCCCAGGGTTTGGTGGATTCGCTGGGCTTCTTGGCTTCGACCAGATACATATCGTGGGCAAACGTGCCGTCGGGACGGATCACGCCCTTGCCGTAGAAGTCGTTGATGGGCGTGCTCTTGAGGTGGGCCATCACCTTGTCCGCATTGGTGGTCTTCACCGCTTCCACGGCCTTCAGGTAGTTCATCACAGCCGAGTAGTCGGCGGCCTGCACATCGGTAGGCATGCGCTTGGTCTTGGCAAAGAACTTGTTGGCGAACTTGCGCGACTCATCGTTCATGTCCCAGTACCAGCTGGTGGTGTGCAGCAGGCCTTCGGTGTTCTTCAGGCCCAGGCTGTGGATGTCGGTCAGAAAGACCAGCAGACCGGCGGTCTTCATGGTCTTGTTGATGCCGAACTCCTTGGCGGCCTTGATGGCATTGATGGTGTCGCCGCCCGCATTGGCCAGACCCAGGATATGGGCCTTGGAGCTTTGCGCCTGCAGCAGGAAGGACGAGAAGTCCGAGGCATTGAGCGGGTGCTTGACCGAGCCCAGCACCTTGCCGCCCTTGGCGTTGATGACCTTGGTGGTGTCGGCTTCCAGCGCCTGGCCGAATGCATAGTCGGCCGTCAGGAAGAACCAGTCCTTGCCGCCGCGATCCACCACCGCGCCGCCCGTTCCCTTGGCCAGGGCCACGGTGTCGTAGGCGTAGTGCACGGTATAGGGGTTGCACTGCTCGTTGGTCAGCGCGGAGGAACCCGCGCCGCTGTTGAAGTGAACGCGCTTTTTCTCGTTGGCGATCTGGGAAACCGCCAGTGCCGTGCCGGAATTGGTGCCGCTGAAGACCATGGAGATGCCCTGCGTATCAATCCATTCGCGCACCTTGGAGGCGGCGATGTCGGCCTTGTTCTGATGGTCTGCGCTGACCAGCTCGATGGGCTGGCCCAGGGCCTTGCCGCCGAAGTCGTCGATCGCCATCTGCATGGCGACGGCACCGTTCTTGCCCTCCACGTCGGCGTACAGGCTGGACATATCGGTGACGAAACCGATCTTCACCTTTTCCTGGGCCTGGGCCAGGGGGCTGGACAGACCGGCCACGGCCAGCATGCACGAGAGAACGCTCAGTTTTGCTTTCATCTTTATCTCCACGGGTTGGGTCTTTGTTGTGAACGAATGGGAAGTGCTTGAAGGCTCAGACGCCCAGCAGCTCATTGAGCACGGACATCTTCTCGTCCAGTTCGCTGGCTCCGAAGCGCAGGGCAACATGGCCGTGCTCGACCACATAGAAGCGGTCGGCCAGCGGCGCGGCAAAGCGGAAGTTCTGCTCCACCATCACCACGGTGTAGCCCTTTTCGCGCAGCGTGGTGATCATGCGAGCCAGGGTCTGGACGATGACGGGGGCCAGGCCTTCGGAAATTTCATCAAGCAGCAGCAGGCGCGCGCCCGTGCGCAGGATCCGCGCCACGGCCAGCATCTGCTGCTCGCCGCCCGAAAGGCGCGTGCCCTGGCTGTTCCTGCGCTCATAGAGATTGGGGAACATCTGATAGATCTCGTCGATGCTCATCCCCGGCTCGCTGGTCTTGAGCGGCGGCGGCAGCATCAGGTTCTCTTCACAGGACAGGCTGGAGAAAATGCCGCGCTCCTCGGGGCAGTAGCCCACGCCCAGGTGGGCGATCTTGTGCGTGGGCATGTGAATGGTTTCCACGCCATTGATCCTGATCGAGCCCTTGCGCGACCCGGTCAGCCCCATGATGGCGCGCAGCGTCGAAGTGCGCCCCGCGCCATTGCGGCCCAGCAAGGTCACCACCTCGCCGGGATTGACCACCAGATCCATGCCATGCAGCACATGGGATTCGCCATACCAGGCATTGAGTCCCGAAATTTCCAGCGCCGGAGTACTTGTCTTATTCATTCGTATCACTCAAATCAAGCATGCGCAAAAGCCAGAGGCAGCAAGCAAAGGCCGCCCTGCGGCGAAGCTGCCGTCCCCCTCAGGGGGAAGCCGCGTGAGCGGCATAGGGGGAACATTCAATGCGCCCCCTGAAGCTGTCCGTCCGTGGTCCCCATATAGGCTTCCATCACCTGCGGATTGCGCGAAACCTCTTCGTAGCGCCCTTCGGCCAGAACGGCGCCGCGCTGCAGCACGGTGATGCGATCGGCGATGGTGGCAATCACCTTCATGTTGTGCTCCACCATCAGGATGGTGCGGCCGGCAGAAACCTTCTTGATGAGCTGGGTCACGCGGTCCACGTCTTCATGGCCCATGCCCTGTGTGGGTTCGTCCAGCAGCATCAGCTCGGGCTCCATGGCCAGCGTGGTCGCAATTTCCAGGGCGCGCTTGCGTCCATAGGGCAGGTTTACGGTCACTTCGTCGGCCAGGTCCTGCAGCCCGACTTCGGTCAGCAACTCCATAGCGCGGTCGTTGAGCTGATTGAGCGTCTTTTCGCTGGTCCAGAACTGGTAGGCCGTGCCCAGCTTGCGCTGCAGGCCGATTCGCACGTTCTCCAGCAGGGTGCAGTGCGGAAAGACGGCTGAAATCTGAAACGAGCGAATCACGCCGCGTCGCGCAATCTGTGCCGGCGCCTCGCGGGTAATGTCCGCCCCGTTGAACTGGATGCTCCCGGAAGTGGGCTCCAGAAACTTGGTCAGCAGATTGAAGCAAGTGGTCTTGCCCGCGCCATTGGGCCCGATCAGCGCGTGAATGGAGCCACGCTGCACGGCCAGATCCACCTTGCTGACCGCGGTAAAGCCTTTGAACTCTTTGGTGAGTTGCCTGGTTTCGAGAATAAGGTCGCTCATGCGCTGGCCGTCAGTCCTGAATGCTGCAAAACAAAGAGGGCAGCACCTTGACGTGCTTCCTCTGCCTGAGCGGCATCTTGGTCTTTCATGCTGCAGTGCCGCAGCGGGAAACTCCTAGGAATGAAAAGCCGTCGGACTTATGCTTTCCCTAATCCTCCATAAAACAAATGGCAACAAGAGAAGTAATTACAAACTTCAAACTCATCGCAACTGCAAGTCGAGCCAGAGACAGCGGCATCCCCAGGAATATCAGCATCCACTTCAGAATCCCTAGGAAAGCTTATGTCTTATATATATTGCGCTATCAATATTAATAAGACTGGGCGAAATGCCCCCTCATCGCACAGCGCTCCCCAGATTGGCCCTGATGCCGTAAACCCTGAGTCGCTCAATTCCCACTGGAGTAACCGGGTTACTAGCCCAATGCTCGCAAATATGCTTGCCATTTGTCGCCCTTAAAAACCAAGGGCGACAAAGAGCAGCCATATCGCTATTAATTTAAAAGCTGCTTCCGCTTTTCTCATATGAGTTTCACGTTCCTCTATCCCTGAAGCAAATACTTAGCCAGCGATAACAGCTATCAAATTATTCAGCAATCGATGCCTGAGACCATGTCTGCAAGACCTGTCGCGCTGCTCTTGAGTTCCTGCCTGAAAACGCATGGAATAAAACCCCTTGCAGAACTGTTTACTGCAGGTCAACCACAAGGAGAGACCTTATGTTTCGCATCGCTTCTCTGACGCTAGCTTCCGCCGCCCTGTTGGCAGCCTGCTCGACCGGCTCGGTCACTTCGGCAAAATCCCCTGCCACCACCCTCAACGGCGTGCTGGTCGGACCGACCCAGATGACGCTCTACGTCTTTGACAAGGATGCCGCAGGCTCCGGCAAAAGCGTCTGCAACGGCGGCTGCGCCACCAACTGGCCACCTTTGATGGCCCCCGCGAATGCGGCGCCGATCGGCGACTGGAGCGTGGTGATGCGCGACGACGGCAGCAAGCAATGGGCTTACAAGGGCCGCCCCCTCTATCACTGGGCCAAGGATGCCAAGCCCGGCGACATGACGGGTGACGGCTTTCTCAACAATAGCTGGCATGTCGCCAAGCCTTGAGTGAAGGTCGACGCCGCCCTGGTCCATATTCCCCGCCTGCGCCGCTATGCGCGTGCGCTGGCGGGCGATGCTGCGCTGGCAGATGATCTGGTGCAGGACACCCTGGAGCGCGCCTGCCAGAAGTGGGCCATGTGGCAGCCGCCGGCCGCCGCCTCGGCCGAGCAGGTGCAAAAGGCCTTGCTCAGCTGGCTGCTGACCTTGATGCACAACCTCTACGCCAATCAGTGGCAGCAGTCCTCGCGGCATCGCATGGTGGCGCTTGACGAGGCCCAGGACACGCCCCATGACCCCATGCCCAGACTGGCGCTGCAGCTGGATCTGGAACGGGCCCTGTCCCATCTCACGCCGCAGGCACGCGAGGTGCTGCTGCTGATCGGCATGGAGCAGTTCAGCTATGGCGAAGCCGCGCAGATGCTGGGCGTTCCCGTGGGAACGGTGATGTCGCGCCTCTCGCGCGCCCGCGAGCAGCTCAGGCGCCTCATGGAAGGAGAAAGACCCGCGACAACCGTGTTGAGGGCTGTCAAATGAAGGAAAGTGCAATGACACCCCAGCGCCCCGATGAAACCACGCTGCATGCCTGGGTGGATGGAGAGTTGCAGCCCGATGCCGCTGCGAGCGTCGCGCAATGGCTGGCCGAACACCCCGAAGAAGCAGCGCGCATGGCCGCCATTCAGGCCCAGAACGCGTGCCTTCAGGCTCTGCATGCGCAATTGCTCGAAGAGCCGGTCCCGCCCCAGCTCCTCCGCCCCCTGCAAAAGCCGGCGCTGCAGTGGCGCTGGCAACATGCGCTGGCCGCAGGCATCATGCTCAGCGTGGGCCTGGGACTTGGCTATGGAGCAGGCCAGCAAAAATCCGGCTCGCTGCCGGCCGACACGACCGTGCAGTTGCCGGGCTTTGTCCGCGAGGCAGCAGCTGCCCATGCCGTCTATGTGCCCGAGCAGCGCCACCCCGTCGAGGTCGCGGCACAGCAGCAGGCGCATCTGGTGCAATGGCTGTCCAAGCGGCTGGGCGTTGCGCTCAAGCCGCCGGTGCTGGAAGCCCAGGGCTTTCATCTCATGGGCGGGCGGCTGCTGCCCGGGGAGACCGGCCAGGCCCGCGCCCAGTTCATGTACGAGGATCAGGCCGGCCAGCGCGTCACCCTGTATGTCTCGGTTCTCGATCCCAAGACGGCAACCGCTTCTGCCCCCGCCTCGTTTCAGTGGAGCAGTGACGGCGCAAGCCATGGCTTTTACTGGATAGATGGCCGGCAAGGCTATGCCTTGAGTGCCTCCCTGCCGCGCGAGCGCCTGCAGGCTCTGGCCAACGCGGTCTATCAGCAGCTGAACTGAAGCCGCAGGGCGCTGACCGGAAGCGGGGTTGTCCTATTGCAGGCTGCCGCTGCCGCCTTCACCGCTGGCCGACTCGGGCAGGGCCAGGGGCAGAACGCCAATGCCCTCTTCCAGCAGCTCCATGGCCTCCCGGGCACTGGTCTGACCGCGAATGGCGCGTTCCTCGGTTTCACCGTAGTGAATCCGACGCGCCTCTTCGGCGAATTTTTTGCCGACGTCCTCGGTATTCTGTGCAACCTGGCGCGACCACTGCATCCAGGCCGCTTGCATGGACTGGAGATGTGCCCGCGCCTCGGCGCTGATCTCGGGTACGGCGACGGAAAGCTCCGGCGCTGCGGCAGGAGCCGGTTTTGCAGTCTGGGCAGCTTTGGGCGGCTGTGCACCGAGATTGAGACGGGGAGCACTCAAGCGCTTGGTCACATCACTGTCGCCGCAAACAGGACATTCCACCAGCTTGCGCTGCAGCTGATTCTGAAAATCATCTTCCGAGGCAAACCAGCCTTCAAAGACATGGCCTGCAGGGCAGTGAAGATCAAGCACTTTCATGGCGCCACTCAACCCTTGCGGTGAACCAGATAGCGATAAACGAAGCCGGGAAATGCCAGCGTCAAAAACAGCGTAGCAGTAATGGCATAGAACTCCCAGCCTTGGGGAGATATCTGACCGGCGCGACGTTCCAGCAGCAAGCCCAGGCCGCCCACCAGCAGGTACAGGGCAATCATTTCCAGCAGGCGCACCCACAGCGGCTTGCGACCGGCCATGACGGGGCCGATGATGCCCAGACGCTGGTTGATAAAAGGCAAATTGGCTGCCACAAGGGCAGCCAAGATGATGAGCCAGATAGAGGCGGTTATAGACACAAAGCCATTCCTAGAAAAAGCGATGAGGGCATCAAGCCCTCATCACGTTCGTCTTATCAGGAAGCCAGGGCACGCACAACGGCGTCAGCGCACAAGGCCATCAGACCGCCGGGCAGGATACCCAGCAGCAGAACCAGCGCACCGTTGATAGTCAGCACAACGCGCACATCCAGAGGGGCAGACACGCTGGTAGCAGTGATTGGAGCATCAAAGTACATGACCTTGACCACGCGCAGGTAATAGAAGGCGCCGATCAGCGACATGATCACGGCGAACACTGCCAGACCGATGTACAGGCTGCTGCCCGAAGCGACCAGTGCCTGCAGCACGGACAGCTTGGCGTAGAAGCCGACCAGCGGAGGAATACCGGCCATGGAGAACAGGCAGATCGCCATCACGCCGGCGTACAGCGGGCTGCGCTGGTTCAGGCCGGCCAGATCGGCGATCTCTTCGCTTTCAAAGCCTTCGCGGGCCAGCAGCAGGATCACGCCGAAGGAAGCCAGGGCGGTCAGCACATAGGTCACGATGTAGAACATCGCCGAGCTGTAGGCGTTTTCGACGGTGGCAGGATCAACCTTGCCGTCCACCACACCCGACATCAGACCCAGCAGCACAAAGCCCATCTGGGAAATCGTCGAGTAAGCCAGCATGCGCTTGAGGCTGGTCTGCTGCAGACCGGCCAGGTTGCCGATGAGCAGCGAGCAGACGGCCAGCACCATCAGCATCTGCTGCCAGTCGATGGCCAGCGGCAGCAGGCCGTCCACCAGCAGGCGGATGGTCATGGCAAAGGCAGCCAGCTTGGGCGCGCCACCGATCAGGGCGGTGATGGCGGTAGGTGCACCCTGGTAAACGTCGGGCACCCACATGTGGAAGGGAACCACACCCAGCTTGAAGGCCAGACCGGCGACCACGAAGACCAGACCGAAGACCAGCACCTGGTGCTTGATTTCACCGGAATTGATGGCCTTGAAGACCTGTCCGATATCCAGCGAACCGGTGGCGCCGTAGAGCATGGACATGCCGTACAGCAGGAAACCGGAAGCCATGGCACCCAGAACGAAGTACTTCATGGCGGCTTCGACGGACACGGTGTGGTCGCGGCGCAGAGCCACCAGCGCATAGCTGGACAGTGTCAGCAGCTCCAGGCCCAGATACAGGACCAGGAAGTTGTTGCCGCTGATCATGATGAACATGCCCAGCAGCGCCAGCATGGACAGTGTGAAGAACTCACCGCCGCGCAGCATGTCGCGCTCGGCCGCATAAGGGCGGCCGTAGACCATGGTGATCATCACGGCGATAGTGGCAAAGCACTTGAGCCAGTTGCCCATGGCGTCCGAGACAACCATGTTGCCCCAGCCGTAGAAGGTATTGCCGCTCGCGGCGTACATGCCTTGCATCACCGCCACGACAAGCAGGGTGAGCATGGTCAGAACATAGGTGCCGGTGCGACGGGCGCTATTGACGCCCAGGTCCACCAAGGCAATGACGCAGGCCATGACCAGGAGAGTGATCTCCGGGTAGATCGCCAGCCAGCTGATGTTGTCAATCATCTCGTGTCTCTCGTTTCAGTCTGGTCAGTTGAGCTTGCTCACAGCCACATGCTTGATGAGCTCTGCCACAGACACATCCATCACATCGGTGAAGGGCTTGGGATACAGACCCATGACCAGCACGGCCGCGGCCAGCAGACCCAGCACCAGGAATTCGCGGCAGTTGATGTCCTTGAGTTCAGCCACATGGTCGTTGGCCACGGCACCCAGGTACACGCGCTTGTACATCCACAGGGTGTAGGCAGCGCCGAAGATCAGAGCGGTTGCAGCGCCCAGACCAATCCAGAAGTTGTATTGCACGGCACCCAGGATCACCATCCACTCGCCGACAAAACCGGCGGTTGCGGGCAGACCGCAGTTGGCCATGGCGAACAGCAGGGCAAAGGCAGCGAACTTGGGCATGGTGTTGACCACACCGCCGTAAGCGGCGATTTCGCGCGAGTGAACGCGGTCATACAGCACGCCGATGCACAGGAACATCGCGCCGGACACGAAACCGTGGGCAATCATCTGCACCAGGCCACCGGAGATGCCCAGGTTGTTGAACATGAAGAAGCCCAGGGTCACAAAGCCCATGTGCGCCACGGACGAATAAGCCACCAGCTTCTTCATGTCCTTTTGCACCAGAGCCACCACACCCACATAGATCACGGCAATCAGCGACAGCGTGATCATCAGGCCCGACCACTCATGCGCCGCATCGGGAGCAATGGGCAGAGAGAAGCGCAGGAAGCCATAGGCACCCAGCTTCAGCATGATGGCGGCCAGCACGGCGGAACCGCCGGTAGGGGCTTCAACGTGAACGTCGGGCAGCCAGGTGTGGACCGGGAACATGGGCACCTTCACCGCAAAAGCGGCGAAGAAGGCGAAGAAGATCAGCGTCTGTGCGGTGCCGGACAGGGGCAGCTTGTGCCAGTCCAGGATCTCGAAGCTGCCGCCCGACTGGGTGTACAGATAGATCAGAGCGACCAGCGTGAGCAGCGAGCCCATCAAGGTGTACAGGAAGAACTTGAAGGCTGCGTAGATCTTGTTCGGACCACCCCAGATACCGATGATCAGATACATCGGGATCAGAGTCGCTTCAAAGAACACATAGAACAGCATGCCGTCCAGAGACGCGAACACACCGATCATCAGACCCGACAGGATCAGGAAAGCGGCCATGTACTGGTTGACGCGCTCGGTGATGTTGGTCCAGGAGGCGATCACCACGATGACGGTGATGAAGGCCGTCAGCGGCACAAACCACATGGAGATGCCATCCACGCCCAGGTGGTAGTGGATGTTGAAGCGCTCGATCCAGAGCGCGTTCTCCACAAACTGCATATTGGCAGTCGTGGTGTCAAAGCCGGTGACCAGAGGAATGGTCACCGCAAAACCGATCAGCGCACCGATCAGTGCCAGCCAGCGCACCGCGTTGGCCTGCCCTTCTTTGCTGAAGGCCAGCAGGAGGGCGCCAAAAGCAATCGGCACCCAGATAGAAAGACTCAACAAACCCATTTTTGTTCTTCCCCTACTACTTGTTGAGCCACACGAAGTACGTCATGAGGGCAACGATACCCAGCAGCATGACCAACGCGTAGTGATAGAGATAGCCTGTTTGCAGGCCGCGCACCCACTGACCGAACTTGGCCATGAGCTTCCAGGAGCCGTTCACGATGGCGCCATCAATGATGGCCTGATCGCCGGCCTTCCAGAAGAAGGTACCGAAGGCACGGGAGCCGCGGGCGAAGATGTTCTCGTACACCCAGTCCACGCCGTACTTGCCTTCCAGAACCTGGTAGAGACCAATCTTCTTGGAGAAAGCCATGATGGCGGCAGGAATCTCGGGCTTGACCATGTAGAACACATAGGACACCACCACACCGGCCAGAGCCAGCCAGAACGGTGCAGCCGTGAAGCCGTGCAGTGCCATGGGCACCCAGCCGTGGATCTTCTCGGCCAGTTCGGCCATGGCGCCGTGCTTTGCGCCATCGACATGGATCACGTCCTTGAAGAAGTCGCCAAACAGCATGGGCATCAGCGCAATCGCACCGATCACCACCGAAGGAATGGCCAGCAGCACCAGGGGACCGGTCACCACCAGAGGCGACTCGTGGGGCTTGGCATCGTGGCCATGGCCGTGGTCGTCATGACCGTGGTGGTCATCATGGTGGGCATCGGGGTTCTGGTCGTAGCGCTCCTTGCCGTGGAAGACGATGAAGTACAGGCGGAAGGAGTAGAAAGCCGTGATGAACACACCAGCCAGCACTGCAAAATTGGCAAAGCCGGCAGCAGGCAGGTTGGAAGCGTGAACCGCCTCGATGATGGCATCCTTGGAGTAGAAGCCCGAGAAGAACGGCGTGCCGATCAGTGCGAGGTTACCCAGCAGGAAGGTGATCCAGGTGATGGGCATGTACTTGCGCACGCCGCCCATCCAGCGGATGTCCTGATTGTGGTGCATGCCCATGATGACGGAGCCGGCACCGAGGAACAGCAGCGCCTTGAAGAAGGCGTGGGTCATCAGGTGGAACACGGACACCGAGTAGGCCGACACACCCAGAGCGATGGTCATATAGCCCAGCTGGGACAGCGTGGAGTACGCAATCACGCGCTTGATGTCGTTCTGGATGATGCCCAGGATACCCATGAACAGCGCTGTGATGGAGCCGATCACCAGGATGAAGTTCAGCGCAACATCCGACAGTTCATACAGAGGAGACATGCGCGACACCATGAAGATGCCGGCCGTCACCATGGTCGCCGCGTGAATCAGCGCGGAGATAGGCGTGGGGCCTTCCATGGAGTCCGGCAGCCAGGCGTGCAGCGGGAACTGGGCCGACTTGCCCATCGCGCCGATGAACAGGCAGATGGCAGTCACAGTCACCAGCAGCCAGCCCGTACCGGGCAGCTGGGTGTTCTGGATCTCTGGCAGCTTGGCGAAGATTTCAGAGTAGTTCAGCGTGCCGGTGTAGGCAGCAATCAGGCCGATACCCAGAATGAAGCCGAAGTCACCCACGCGGTTGACCAGAAAGGCCTTCAGGTTCGCGAAGATGGCCGTGGGCTTCTTGTAGTAGAAGCCGATCAGCAGATAGGACACCAGACCCACGGCTTCCCAGCCGAAGAACAGCTGCAGCAGGTTGTTGCTCATCACGAGCATCAACATGGAGAAGGTGAACAACGAGATATAGGAGAAGAAACGGTTGTAGCCGTCATCCTCTTCCATGTAGCCCATGGTGTAGATGTGAACCATCAGCGACACAAAGGTCACCACGCACATCATCATGGCCGTGATGGAGTCGATCAGGAAACCGACTTCCATCTTCAGGCCACCGACAACCATCCAGGTGTAGATGGTTTCGTTGAACTTTGCGCCGTCGAACACGACAGCCTTGAACGTGAGGGCCGACAGGACGAAGGCCAGGAGCACGCTCAGAATCGTCAGGGAACTGCTGCCAGTGCGACCAATCTTGTTGCCGCCAAAGGCCGTGCCCCAGATACCCGCGAGTGCGGAGCCGACCAGCGGTGCCAACGGCACCGCAAGCAGCATGGATGCAGAAAGGGTTTGACTCATTTCTTGAGAACCTTGCAAGTTACGGCGGACTCAACCCTTGAGGGCGTTGAGATCTTCCGCATCGATGCTTGTCTTGTTACGGAACAGCAGCACCAAGATCGCCAGACCGATGGCCGATTCAGCAGCAGCCACTGTCAGGATGAAAAATACGAACACCTGGCCGTGCATGTCGCCCAGATAGCTGGAAAACGCGACAAAGTTCATGTTCACGGCCAACAGCATCAGCTCGATGGCCATGAGCAAGACGATCAGGTTCTTGCGGTTCAGAAAGATGCCAACCACGGAGAGTGCAAACAGCATGGCACCCAGCGTCAGGAAGTGGCCCAAAGTCAGCGTCATGCTTTTGTCTCCACAGCAGGCGCTGCAGCCGCGGCTTCAGCGTCAGGTTTTTGTGCAGGCTTGGTGCTGTCGACCTTGACCAGCTTGATGCGGTCAGAGGCGCGTACACGAATTTGATCCGCAGGGTTCATGGCCTTGCTGTCCTTGCGCTTGCGCAGCGTCAGGGCAATTGCGGCAATCATGGCCACCAGCAGGATCACGGCCGCAATTTCCACGGGATACAGGTATTCCGTGTACAGCAGCTTGCCCAGAGCCTGTGTGTTCGAGTAAGGAACGGTCTGGCCGGCTGCATTGACCATGGTCGCACCAACAGCCTTGGCGTCTTCGACGTCGCCGAAACCGCCCATCAGCACCATGCCCATTTCAAAGGCGATCAGCACACCGATCAGGGCTGCAAACGGGAAATGCTTCCAGAAGCCGCGGCGCATGGAGTCGATACGGATATCGAGCATCATCACCACGAACAGGAACAGCACCATCACAGCGCCCAGATAGACCAGCACCAGAGCGATGCCGAGGAATTCAGCCTTGAGCAGCAGCCAGATGGCAGCAGCTTGCGAGAAGGCCAGAATCAGATTGAGCACGGCGTGCACAGGGTTGCGAGCCGTGACAACCCGGAAGGCTGCAAACAGCAGCACGACCGAGAACAGATAGAAAAAACCAGTTTTGGCGTCCATGGATCGAATCTTTTCAAGTGATCAAGGAGCCGCTTCAGCGGTACTTGGCATCTGCTGCCTTGTTGGCAGCGATCTCGGCTTCATAACGGTCACCCACTGCCAGGAGCATGTCCTTGGTGAAGTAGAGATCACCGCGCTTTTCGCCGTGGTATTCGAAGATGTGCGTCTCCACGATGGAGTCCACCGGGCAGCTTTCTTCGCAGAAGCCGCAGAAGATGCACTTGGTCAGATCGATGTCATAGCGCGTGGTACGGCGCGAGCCGTCGTCACGCACATCGGACTCGATGGTGATGGCCATGGCAGGGCACACGGCTTCGCAAAGCTTGCAGGCAATGCAGCGCTCTTCGCCGTTTTCGTAACGGCGCAGGGCGTGCAGACCACGGAAGCGTGGCGACTGAGGTGTTTTTTCCTCAGGGAACTGCACCGTGATCTTGCGACGGAAGGTGTAGCGGCCAGTGAGGGCCATGCCCTTGGCCAGTTCCCAGAGCATGAAGCTCTTGAGGAAATCCTTGAAGGAGAAAGGTGTTGCAGCTACTGCAGACATACGTACTCCGCTTATTTCCAGATGTTCCAGGGCGAGTACAGCCAAGCACCCACAACCACCAGCCACACCAAGGTGACGGGAATGAAGATCTTCCAACCCAGACGCATGATCTGGTCATAACGGAAGCGCGGGAAGGTAGCGCGAATCCAGATGAAGCACGACACCACCAGGAAGGTCTTGATCGCCAGCCAGATCCAACCGGGGATGAAACCCAGGAAGTCGAACGGAGGCAACCAGCCGCCCAGGAACATGATCACGGCCAGGATGGAGACCAGCCACATGCTCGCGTATTCGGCCAGGAAGAAGACCGCAAAGCCCATGCCCGAGTACTCGACCATGTGACCTGCCACGATTTCGGCTTCGCCTTCGACCACGTCAAACGGGTGACGGTTGGTTTCGGCAACGACCGAGATCAGGTAGACGATGAAGATGGGCAGCAGAGGCAGCCAGTTCCAGGACAGGATGCTCATGCCCATGGATGCGAACTGGCCTTGACCCTGGCTCATCACGATGGCCGAGAGATTCATGCTGCCCGTGACCATGATGACCACCAGGAAACAGAAGCCCAGCGCGATTTCGTAGCTCACCATCTGAGCCGAGGCACGCAGCGCGCCCAGGAAGGCGTACTTGGAGTTGGAAGCCCAGCCCGCAATGATCACGCCATAGACTTCGATGGAAGTGATGGCCATCAGCAGCAGCAGGCCCGCGTTCACGTTGGCCAGAGCCACATCGGGAGCGAAGGGAATCACCACCCAGGCCGCCAGGGCCGGCATGATGGCCATGACGGGGCCCACATAGAACAGGCCCTTGGCAGCTGCCGTGGGCTGAATCAGTTCCTTGGTCAGCAGCTTCAGGCCGTCAGCCAGAGGCTGCAGCAGACCCGACGGACCCACGCGGTTGGGGCCCAGACGGATTTGCATGAAACCCAGCAGCTTGCGTTCCCACAATGTGAGGTAGGCCACGGCACCCATCAGGGGAGCCACGATGGCCACGATGCCGAGCAGAATCCAGATGACGGGCCAGGCCACATCGGTCCAGAAAGGAGCAGCGGACAGGCCCGCACCCCAGGCTTTCAATGCGTCGATCATGCGGCGCCTCCCTCACGAACCTGACGAGCGTCAGCCGTCAATTGCAGCGACGTAGCGCGGCGCACGATGCTGTCGAGCTGGTAAATGCTGGCGACTGCAGGTGCAGTCACATTGCCGGCGGGCACTGCGCTCACGGCCTGGGCCGCGTTGCTCAGCACATTGGCAGGCACTTGGGCAGCGCTGCCGGTGGCCGCAGCCAGCACGTCCTGCGACGTCTCATAGTCAATGCCCGGCACACCCATCAGGTTGGCCAGCACGCGCAGCACCTTCCATGCGGGACGTGTGTCGGCCAGAGGCTTGACCACGGCGTGGAAGCTCTGCAGACGGCCTTCGGCGTTGACGAAGCTGCCCGAGGTTTCCGTGAACGGAGCAATGGGCAGCAGCACATCGCTGAATTCCAGATTGGCCTTGAAGGGGCTCAGTGTCACCACCATCTCGGCCTTGTTCAGACCGGCGATGGCTGCCTTGCCGGCAGCGCTGTCGAACTCGGGCTCGTTGTTCAGCAAGATGGCAGCCTTCAGGCCACCGTCAATCATCTGAGCCGCATTCAGACCGTTGCCAGCAGGCATGGCCTTGACCCATTGCGCGCCCACGGTGTTGGCAGCTTCGGTCAGATAGCCCACGGCAGCGCCAGTCTGCTCGGCAACCCAGCTGGCCAGAGCCAGCAGTGCAGAAGCCTGAGCATGGTGCGCTGCGGCATTGCCCAGCAGCACAGCCTTTTGCTCGCCGGCCAGCAATGCAGCGGCAATCGCCTTGGCTTCATCATGGGCCTGACCGGCCACGGGTGCCGAGACACCCTTGGCTTCGGCCACGGCAGCAGCCACATCGGCCAGAGCCTGAGCCCAGTCGCCGGCAGCAACCACCGAGGCGTTGACGAGCAAGGCCCAGTCATGGACGCGATCATTGATGGCGAAGACCTTGCAGCCCTTCTTGGCAGCCTGGCGAATGCGCTGTGCGAACAGCGGATGGTCCTTGCGCAGGTTGGAGCCCACGATCAGAGCCGACTGCAGATTGCTCAATGCAGCGATGGGCAGACCCAGCCACTGCACGCCTTGCGTGGCAGCGAACTCGGCATTGCGCAGACGGTAGTCGATGTTCTCGCTACCGATGCCGCGCACCAGCTTGCCGGCCAGGAACAGCTCTTCCACCGTGCTGTGAGGGCTGACCAGAGCGCCGATGGCACTGGCGCCATGGTTGCTCTTGATCTGCTGCAGGCCGTTGGCCACATATTCGAGAGCGGTCTGCCAG
Organism: Comamonas thiooxydans; assembly: GCF_002157685.2. NCBI lineage: Bacteria > Pseudomonadati > Pseudomonadota > Betaproteobacteria > Burkholderiales > Comamonadaceae > Comamonas > Comamonas thiooxydans. The sequence goes on along the minus strand of NZ_AP026738.1, from coordinate 1,230,095 downwards.
TCGACTTCCTTCCACTCGCCACCCTGCTTGAGCATGGGCTTGGTGAGGCGTTCGTCGCTGTTCAGCGCTTCATAGGAGAAGCGGTCGCGGTCAGCAATCCAGCATTCGTTGACTTCTTCGTTCTCGAAGGGCACAACGCGCATGACCTTGTGGTTCTTGACCTGAACGATCAGGTTGGCGCCTGTGGAGTCGTGCGGAGCCACCGACTTGCGGCGCGACAGTTCCCAGGTACGGGCGCTGTAGCGGAAGGGCTTGCTGGTCAACGCGCCCACGGGGCAGATGTCGATCATATTGCCCGACAGCTCGGAGTCCACGCTATCGCCCACCACGGTGGTGATCTCGGAATGCTCGCCGCGGTGAATCATGCCCAGCTCCATGACGCCGGCCACTTCCTGGCCAAAGCGCACGCAACGGGTGCAGTGAATGCAGCGGCTCATTTCCTCCATGGAAATCAGCGGCCCCACGTTCTTGTGGAACACCACGCGCTTTTCTTCTTCGTAGCGCGAAGAGCTGCTGCCATAACCCACTGCCAGATCCTGGAGCTGGCATTCGCCGCCCTGGTCGCAGATGGGGCAGTCCAGCGGGTGATTGATGAGCAGAAACTCCATCACCGACTGTTGTGCCTTGATGGCCTTCTCGCTCTTGGTGCGCACGATCATGCCTTGCGTCACTGGCGTGGCGCAGGCGGGCATGGGCTTGGGAGCCTTTTCCACATCCACAAGGCACATGCGGCAGTTGGCCGCAATGGATAGCTTCTTGTGGTAGCAGAAGTGAGGAATATAGGTGCCGGCCTTCTCGGCTGCATGCATGACCATGCTGCCTTCAGTCACCTCGACCTTTTTTCCGTCCAGTTCAATTTCAACCATATGCTTGTCTCGCGATCAGGCGCTCATGCAGCCTGTTTGGAAGCGTTCTGGATCTTCGCTTCGAACTCGTGGCGGAAGTGCTTGATCATGGCGCGAACCGGCATGGCTGCCGCGTCGCCGAGCGCACAGATGGTGCGGCCCATGATGTTCACGGATACCGAGTCCAACAGCTCGATATCTTCCGGACGGCCTTCGCCGTGCTGAATACGGTTCACCACGCGCCACAGCCAGCCCGTACCTTCACGGCAGGGCGTGCACTGGCCGCAGGACTCGTGCGAATAGAAGTACGACAGACGCAGCAGGCACTCGACCATGTCGCGCGAATCATCCATCACGATCACTGCACCCGAACCCAGCATGGAACCGGCCTTGGAGATGGAGTCATAGTCCATCGTGCAGTCCATGATGATGTCGGCAGGCAGCACGGGCGACGAAGAGCCGCCGGGGATCACGGCCTTGAGCTTGCGACCGGTGCGCACACCGCCCGCCAGTTCCAGCAGCTTGCTGAAAGGCGTGCCCATGGGAACTTCGTAGTTGCCAGGCAGGTTCACGTCGCCGCTGACCGAGAAGATCTTGGTGCCGCCGTTATTGGGCTTGCCGCATTCCAGATAGGCCTGGCCACCGTTGCGGATGATCCAAGGAACGGCTGCGAAAGTCTCGGTGTTGTTGATGGTCGTGGGCTTGCCGTACAGACCGAAGCTGGCGGGGAATGGCGGCTTGAAGCGAGGCTGGCCCTTCTTGCCTTCCAGCGATTCCAGCAGCGCGGTTTCCTCGCCGCAGATATAGGCGCCAAAGCCATGGTGGGCATGCAGCTGGAAGCTGAAGCTGCTGCCCAGGATGTTGTCACCCAGATAGCCGGCCGCGCGGGCTTCTTCCAGGGCTGCTTCGAAGCGATCATAGACTTCGAAGATTTCGCCGTGGATGTAGTTGTAGCCGATGCTGATGCCCATCGCGAAAGCGGCAATGATCATGCCTTCGATCACGATGTGCGGGTTGAACATCAGGATGTCGCGGTCCTTGCAGGTACCGGGCTCACCCTCGTCCGAGTTGCAGACCAGATGCTTCTGACCGGGGAACTGGCGGGGCATGAAGCTCCACTTCAGCCCCGTGGGGAAGCCTGCACCGCCACGGCCGCGCAGGCCGGATTCCTTGAGCGTCGCGATGACCTGATCTTGTGTCAGACCTTCGCCGCCATCCTTGCCCAGCAGCTTGCGCAGGGCCTGATAGCCACCGCGTGCTTCATAGTCCTTGATGGACCAGTTGCTGCCGTTCAGATCTGCATAGATCTGAGGGTTGATGTGACGATCGTGGAAGCAGGTTTCATTGCCGGTCGATGCGAACTTGGCCAGCACGGCATTGGCGGCAGGATTGTTCAGAATCGTGCTCATGCCTTGCCCTCCGCTGCGCGCAGGCCGTCGACCAGCTCGTCGAGCTTTTCATTGCTCATGAAGCTGCACATGCAACGGTCGTTGACCAGCATCACGGGCGAATCGGCGCAGGCGCCCAGGCACTCGGACTGCTGCAGCGTGAACAGGCCATCCTTGGTGGTCTCGCCCATCTTGATGCCCAGCTTGTGCTCCAGGTGGTGCAAGGCCTTGTAGCCGTCGCGCAGCTGGCATGGCAGATTGGTGCAGACATTGAGCTTGTACTTGCCAACGGGTTGCTGGTTGTACATGTTGTAGAAAGTGGTGACTTCGTGCACCGCAATCTCGGCCATGCCCAGGACTTCGGCAATCACTGCCTCGCTTTCCTGGCTGACCCAGCCCTGCTCCTGCTGCACGATAGACAGGCAAGCCATGACGGCAGACTGTTTCTGGTCAGCCGGATACTTTGCCACCTCACGCGCAAAGCGTTCTCTGGTCGCTTCGGTAATCATCGGTCAACGTCTCCAAACACGATGTCCAGGGTACTGAGCACCATCACGGCGTCAGCCAGCATATGGCCACGGCTCAGTTCATCGAGAGCAGCCATGTGCGCAAATCCTGGTGGACGAATCTTCAGTCGATAGGGCTTGTTGGCACCATCGCTGATCAAATAAATGCCGAACTCACCCTTGGGATGCTCGACGGAAGCATAAGCCTCGCCTTCGGGAACCTTGAAGCCTTCGGTAAAGAGCTTGAAGTGGTGAATCAGCTCTTCCATGTTGGACTTCATGGCTTCACGGCTTGCGGGCGCAACCTTGTGATTGTCCGTGATCACCGGGCCGGGATTGACACGCAGCCAGTCCACGCATTGCTTGATGATCTTGTTGGACTCGCGCATCTCGGCCATGCGAACCAGATAGCGGTCGTAGCAGTCGCCCGTGGCACCCACCGGAATATCGAAGTCCAGCTTGTCGTAGACCTCGTAGGGCTGGGTCTTGCGCATGTCCCAGGGCAGGCCCGAGGCACGCAGCATGGGACCGGTCAGGCCCAGATTGATGGCACGCTCTGCAGACACCACACCGATGCCGACGTTACGCTGCTTCCAGATACGGTTGTCGGTCAGCAGGGTTTCGTACTCGTCCGCGCACTTGGGGAAGCGCTGCGTGAAAGCGTCGATGAAGTCCAGCATCGAACCCTTGCGGTCTTCGTTCATGGCCTCCATGGAGCGCACATTGCGCACCTTGCTGGCCTTGTACTGGGGCATGCTGTCCGGCAGATCGCGGTACACGCCACCAGGACGGAAGTAGGCCGCGTGCATGCGTGCACCCGACACCGCTTCGTACATGTCCATCAGCGCTTCACGCTCGCGGAAGCTGTAGATCAGGATGGTCGAGCTGCCGGCATCGTTGCCCGAGGAACCCAGCCACATCAGGTGATTCATGATGCGGGTGATTTCCGAGAACATCACACGGATGTACTGGGCGCGGATGGGCACTTCGATGCCCATCAGCTTTTCGATGGCCAGGCAGTAAGCATGCTCGTTGCTCATCATCGAGCAGTAATCCAGGCGGTCCATATAGGGCAGCGACTGGATATAGGTCTTGCTTTCGGCCAGCTTTTCGGTCGCGCGGTGCAGCAGACCGATGTGCGGGTCGGCGCGCTGCACCACTTCGCCATCGAGCTCCAACACCAGACGCAGCACACCGTGCGCTGCCGGGTGCTGCGGACCAAAGTTCAGGGAATAGTTCTTGATTTCAGCCATGGTCTTCCGTCAAAAGGCGACGCGCGCCTTTAGTGCAGGCCTCCGCCATAGTTTTCTTCACGAATGATGCGCGGCGTGATTTCGCGCGGCTCGATCGTGACGGGCTGGTACACCACACGTTGCTGTTCGGCGTCGTAGCGCATTTCCACGTGACCGGACAGGGGGAAATCCTTGCGGAACGGATGGCCGATGAAGCCATAGTCAGTCAGGATTCGGCGCAGGTCTTCGTGACCTTCGAACACGATGCCGAACAGATCGAAGGCTTCGCGCTCGAACCAGTTGGCCGAGTTCCAGATCGGATTGATCGAAGCCACCACGGGGAAATCGTCATCGGCACAGTACACGCGCACACGCAGACGCTGGTTCAGCGTCAGGGACATCAGATGGGACACCACGGCAAAACGCGGACCGTCCTTGCCGACTTCCGCATAAGTGGAGTAGTCCACGCCGCACAGGTCCAGCAGCATCTCGAACTGGCAGTCCGGAGCGTTGCGCAGGATCTGCATCACGTCCAGATACTGGCCGGCAGACACTTCCACCGTCACTTCGCCGTAGGCCAGAGTGACAGAGCGCACCTTGTCACCCAAGGCAGCCGTAACCACATCCCGAAGCTTTTCGGGGTGAATAGCAATTGCAGTCATCTCAGCCCTTTAAACGCGAGCGATGGTGTGGGTACGACGAATCTTCTGCTGCAGCTGGATGATGCCGTAGATCAGCGCTTCCGCTGTCGGAGGGCAACCAGGCACATAGACGTCGACGGGAACAATGCGATCGCAACCGCGCACCACCGAGTAGCTGTAGTGATAGTAACCACCACCATTGGCACAGGAGCCCATGGAGATGACCCAGCGCGGCTCGGACATCTGGTCATAGACCTTGCGCATCGCGGGAGCCATCTTGTTGCACAGCGTACCGGCAACAATCATCAGGTCAGAGTGGCGGGGGCTGGCACGGAACACTTCGGAGCCGAAGCGACCGATGTCATAGCGGGCAGCAGCAGCGTGCATCATCTCCACCGCACAGCAGGCCAGGCCAAATGTCATGGGCCAGATCGACCCTGTCTTGGCCCAGTTCACCACCGTGTCATAACTGGTGGTGACGAAGCCTTCCTTCATCACGCCTTCGATCATCGTGTTTCCTCAGAAAAGCTGCTTATTCCCAATCCAGGGCGCCTTTTTTCCACTCGTAGGCAAAGCCCACGACCAGAATGGCCAGGAAAATCAGGACAGCAACAAAACCCACGCCGCCGACATCTTTGAGTGCGACAGCCCAGGGCAGCAGAAATGCGATTTCCAAGTCGAACAGAATGAACAGGATGGCGACCAGGTAGTAGCGCACATCAAACTTCATTCGAGCGTCTTCAAACGCCTCGAAACCGCATTCGTAGGGGGAGTTCTTGGCAGCATCAGGGCGGTTTGGACCCAGCACGTAGCCGAGCACCAGGGGTACAACACCCACAGCCATGCCAATAAGAATGAACAGAAGAACGGGAAGGTACTGATCGATGTTCATCGAGTGGGCCTTGTTATGAAAACATGCCTCACCGATCACTGCCTGATCAGCAGGGCAGGTTTTTAGTTATGTGTTGGTGCCGTCGGCGAGACTCGAACTCGCACAGCTTTCGCCACTACCCCCTCAAGATAGCGTGTCTACCAATTCCACCACGACGGCTTCGTCTCAAAGTCCGGCAATCTCTGGAACCTTCGTTGCAAAGATTCTGATCCCCAGACAATCCCTAGATTCTAGCCTGAAAAACCCCACTCTTCGGGGTTCTTCAGGATTTTCTCAAATTATTTTGTTGGGATCTGGGCTGCGCCCTCTGCAGGAGCAGCAGGAGGCACGGCTGTATCACCAGCAGCTGCGGGCGGCACATTGGCAGCAGGCGCAGGAGCCGACACAGGAGCAGCGCCCTCAAGCACACTGCCCGAGCTCACTGGGCGAGCGTTGCCCAGATAAGCCAGTGCCAATGTCGCAACAAAGAACACCGTGGCCAGAGCGGCCGTGGAGCGCGACAGGAAGTTGGCACTGCCCGAGGCGCCAAACAGGCTGCCCGACGAACCACTGCCAAAGGAAGCACCCATATCGGCACCCTTGCCGTGCTGCATGAGGATGAGGCCGATCATGCCCAGAGCGGCCAGCATCTGGACCGCGAGAATGACGCTGGAAAAGACGTTCATATCAAAACCTAAAAGTCTGAATCATTGCGCACCGCACCGAAGTGCGGCGCAGACGAATTATTGCGCTGCCGCAATAATGGTGAGGAAATCCGGGGCCTTGAGAGCAGCGCCACCGATCAGGCCACCGTCAATATCGGCCTGAGCCAGCAGCTGCGCCGCATTGCCGGCATTCATGCTGCCGCCATAAAGCAGGGGCACGCGGTCAGCCTTGTCGCTGGCCGCCGCCAGCTGCGCCCGCAGCACGGCATGCACCTGCTGGGCCTGCTCGGGAGTGGCAGTCTTGCCGGTGCCAATGGCCCAGACAGGCTCATAGGCCACGACCAGCTCGCTCACGCAGTGGCCGACCTGATGAATCACGGCTGCCAGCTGACGCTTGACCACGGCCTCGGTCTGACCCGCTTCACGCTCCGCCAGGGTCTCGCCCACGCAGACGATGGGCGTGATGCCCTTGGCCAGCGCGGCCTGGGCCTTGGCAGCGACCACGACATCGGTCTCGCCATGATACTGACGACGCTCGGAGTGACCGACCAGCGCATAGCGCACGCCGAACTCCTTGAGCATGGCGGCGGAAGTTTCGCCCGTGAATGCGCCCTGCTCGTGCTGGGAGACATCCTGTGCGCCCACTCCAATGGAAGTACCCGCAAGTTCCGCCTGGACCTGAGCCAGATAGGGCGCAGGAGCAGCCACGGCCACGCCCGCCTTGTTGTCAGCAGGCAAGCCCTGCTTGATGGCCTGCAGCAAAGCGGCATTGGCAGCCAGGCTGCCGTTCATCTTCCAGTTGCCAACAATGAGTTTTTGCTTCATGTTTCCCAAGTCAAAACGATTTTTCCGGTGTGCTGGCTGGATTCCATCAGCGCATGAGCCTGCGCCGCATCAGCAGCATCGAATTCACGATAAATGGCTGGGCGCACCTTGCCGGACTCCAGCAGGGGCCAGACATTGCGCTTGAGCGCCTCGGCGATCGCCGCCTTGAAGGCCACGGAGCGCGGGCGCAAGGTGGAGCCGGTCACGGTCAGTCGCTTGCGCAGCACCAGGCCGGCATCGAACTCGGCCTTGACGCCGCCCTGCACCGCGATGATGACCAGACGGCCATCAGGAGCCAGGCATTGGACTTCGCGCGCCACATAGCTGCCGGCGACCATGTCGAGGATGACGTTGACGCCCTCGCCCGCCGTGATGCGCTGCACTTCTGCCGCAAAATCCTGTGTCTTGTAGTTGATGGCGTGGTCGGCACCGAGCTTGAGGCAGTCATCACACTTGGCATCACTGCCTGCCGTGACAATGACCGTCGCGCCCCAGGCCTTGGCCAACTGAATCGCCGTCACGCCAATGCCGCTGCTGCCGCCCTGCACCAGCAATGTTTCGCCGGGCTGCAGAGCTCCCCGGTCGAACACATTGCTCCAGACCGTGAAAAAGGTCTCGGGCAAGGCAGCCGCCTGCACGTCGCTGAAGCCCGCAGGCACCGGCAGGCACTGGTCCACGGGCGCAGCGCAGAAGCTCGCATAGCCGCCACCAGCCACCAGCGCGCAGACGCGGTCGCCAAGCTTGAAGCCCGCCTTGGCCATGGCCGCCTCGTCGCCCGCCACGATCACACCCGCCACCTCCAGCCCCGGAAGATCGGAGGCTCCGGCAGGCGGTGCGTAATGGCCTTTGCGCTGCAGCACATCGGGGCGGTTGATGCCGCTCGCTGCAACGCGAATCAGCACCTCCCCCTCAGCCGCCACCGGCATGGGACGTACACCCATGCGCAGCACGTCTGGCGCACCATAGCTGGTGATTTCCACCGCTCGCATTGTGTTGGCTTCCATAGTCAGGCTTTGCTCTATCAAAGAAATCAGGCTCAAACGCTTATGCAGAAAGCGCTAGCAGCTACAAATCAGGATCAGCCAGCAAACGACAAAACAGGAGACCGCCTCACGACGGCCTCCTGTCAGCCATTACTGCTGCTGTTGCTGCTGCTCGTCAGCGGCTGCGCGGTTTTCACGTGGCTCGCGGTTCTCGCGGGGTTCGCGATTCTGGCGAGGGGCACGTTCGCGGTACTCGCGATCGCCACGGGGTTCACGCGGCTCGCGCTCGGGCATACCGGCGGGACGCTCGGTCAGTGCCTTCATGGACAGCTTGACACGACCCTTGTCGTCGGTTTCCAGAACCTTGACCTTGACCACTTGACCTTCTTGCAGGTAGTCGGTGACCTTTTCCACGCGCTCGTGGGCGATCTGGCTGATGTGCAGCAGACCATCCTTGCCGGGCAGCAGGTTGACCAGGGCACCGAATTCCAGGATCTTAACGATCGGGCCTTCGTAGATCTTGCCGATCTCGACTTCGGCCGTGATCTGCTCGATACGCAGCTTGGCGGCCTCGGCCTTGGCGCCGTCGGTGGCGGCGATGGTGATGGTGCCGTCTTCCTCGATGTTGATCTGGGTGCCGGTCTCTTCGGTCAGCGCACGGATGGTGGCGCCGCCCTTGCCGATCACGTCACGGATCTTCTCGGGGTTGATCTTCATGGTGTAGAGCTTGGGCGCGAAGCTGGAGACTTCGGTCTTGGCTTCACCCATGGCTTCCTGCATCTTACCCAGGATGTGCATGCGCGCTTCCTTGGCCTGAGCCAGGGCGACCTGCATGATTTCCTTGGTGATGCCCTGGATCTTGATGTCCATCTGCAGGGCAGTGATGCCGTTGGTCGTACCGGCCACCTTGAAGTCCATGTCACCCAGGTGATCTTCGTCACCCAGGATGTCGGTCAGCACGGCGAACTTGTTGTCTTCCTTGATCAGACCCATGGCGATACCGGCCACATGCGCCTTCATGGGCACGCCGGCGTCCATCATGGACAGGCAGCCGCCGCAGACCGAAGCCATGGACGAGGAACCGTTGGACTCGGTGATTTCCGACACCACGCGGATGGTGTAGGGGAATTCTTCCTTGGTCGGCAGGCAAGCGGCCAGAGCGCGCTTGGCCAGACGGCCGTGGCCGATTTCGCGGCGCTTGGTCGAGCCCATGCGGCCCACTTCGCCGGTGGCAAAGGGAGGCATGTTGTAGTGGAACAGGAAGCGGTCTTCGAACTCGCCAGCCAGCGCGTCGATCTTCTGAGCGTCGCGCTCGGTACCCAGCGTGGAGATCACCAGGGCCTGGGTTTCACCACGCGTGAACAGTGCGGAGCCGTGAGTGCGGGGCAGCACGGAGGAACGGATCTCGATGGGACGCACGGTACGGGTGTCGCGGCCGTCGATACGGGGCTCGCCCGCCAGGATCTGCGAACGCACGATGCCGGCTTCGATGTCGAACAGCATGCCTTCAACCTTGACGCCGTCGAACGCCACGCCTTGCTCGGTCAAGGCGGCCTTGACGTCGGCGTAGGCAGTGCGGCAAGCCAGGGTACGCACCTGCTTGTTGCGCTCCTGGTAAGCGGCGCGCAGCTTGGCTTCACCCAGCTCGACCACCTTGGCGATCAGCGCTTCGTCCTTGGCGGGAGCAGTCCAGTCCCATGCGGGCTTGCCGCCTTCGCGCACCAGGTCATGGATGGCGTCGATGGCGATCTTGCCTTGCTCGTGGCCGAACACCACGGCGCCCAGCATCACTTCTTCAGGCAGTTGCAGGGCTTCGGATTCCACCATCAGCACGGCGGATTCGGTACCAGCAACGACCAGATCCATCTGCGAATCCTTGCGCTGGGTCTGACCGGGGTTCAGCACGTATTCGCCATTGATGTAACCCACGCGGGCTGCACCAATAGGGCCGTTGAAAGGCAGGCCCGACACTGCCAGGGCAGCGGAGACAGCAATCATGGCAGCGATGTCGGCGTCGACTTCGGGGTTCAGCGAGATGGTGTGGATGACCACATGCACGTCGTTGTAGAAGCCTTCGGGGAACAGGGGACGGATGGGACGGTCGATCAGACGCGAGGTCAGAGTCTCCAGCTCGGAAGGCTTGGCTTCGCGCTTGAAGAAGCTGCCGGGGATCTTGCCGGCGGCATAGGTCTTCTCGATGTAGTCAACGGTCAGGGGGAAGAAGTCCTGGCCGGCCTTGGCGATCTTGGAACCCACGACAGTGGCCAGCACCACGGTGTCGTCGATGTTGACCAGCACGGCGCCGGAGGCCTGACGGGCGATTTCGCCGGTTTCCATGGTGACCGTATGCTGGCCCCACTGGAAGGTCTTGGTAACTTTGTTGAACATGGTCATGGTGACTCCTTTATGAATAGCTGGATGCGCCCATCCAGTCTTGATTTGGAGTGCAAACAGAACACGATGCCATTCCAGTGTTGCGCTACGCGCTATAAATAGTGCAGCATTGGAATGACACAGCTTCGCTCTGCTTTGCGAACTCCGAAGTAAAAAACGCCTGAGCTAGGCAATCTAACTCAGGCGTTTCGATCTTTCACCGTGCTTACTTGCGCAGGCCCAGCTTGGCGATCAGTGCTGTGTAGCGGTCAGCGTCCTTGGACTTCAGGTAGTCCAGCAGCTTGCGGCGGCGGCTCACCATGCGCAGCAGACCGCGACGACCGTGGTGGTCCTTGGCGTTAGCCTTGAAGTGGGGAGTCAGTTCGTTGATGCGAGCTGTCAGCAGAGCCACTTGCACTTCGGGGCTACCAGTGTCGTTTTCGGAACGAGCATTGGCCTTGACAACTTCAGCCTTCTTATCGGCAGCGATCATTTTGTTTTCCTTAGGATTTGGCACTCGACGAGGAGCACCTTGGTTACTTGCGCCAAGGCTGGAAAGGCCTCAGCGTGCGTCTTGCACCATGCAAAACCCAGCGATTATATCAAGAGGCTGTCCAGCCCGGCAAAGCACCACTCAAGGCCAGTCGGCCATGCTATTGGCGTCTGGCCTTTCCCTCTGGTTTTGCCGGCTTTGCCAAACCAGCCCGCAAGCAGACAATGAACCCGTCCACCGCCCTGCTCACCACTACTGAGGATGCCCCATGGCCCGCCGTCAAGCTTGCTCCTCACTTCAGCAACTGAGCATCACCGTAACTTTAGTCGCTCTGATCCTCGCACTGCCCACGCACAATGCCGAGGCCGGCGGGCGCAAAGGCAGCAAGAGCCAGAGCAACAAGGTCAAAATTCAGAACATCCGCAGCAGCTCCGACGAAAGCGCAGCGGAGCGAGACAGGCGTCTTTACCGAGAGTGCAAAGGTAGACCCAACTCAGGAGCTTGTGCCGGATACACAAACAAACGCTGATAGGCATAAGTAGTCAAAACTGATCATGCCCAGCCAGCCGCGCCAGGATACGTAGATCTGTGCCAACAGTTGCCACCTCGTGGAACTCCATGGCCACCGCTTGATCAAGACTGCTAAATGGACCGATAGAAGCCCATTCCATCCCCGCGCCAAGTAACTTTGGAGCAATATAAGCCAGCACCTCATCCACCAAACCTGCCTTCAACAAAGCAGTATTCAATCCCTGGCCGGCTTCGACATGCAGCTCATTGATTTCACGATTAACCGCAAGATCATTCATTAAAAATGACAAATCTACCTGCCCATCTTGATTAGCAGGAGCACTGACAACTGTGACACCCGCGCCTTGAAGTTCTTTGATTTTTTTTTCATCAACAGAGACTGTATAAACAATAGCTTGGCGATTTACATGAAAAATGGAAGATTTTACCGATGCCTTGAGCTGACTATCAACAAGTACCAGCTTTGGCTGTCTTGGTGTCTCGAAGTAGCGCACATCCAGTCGCGGATTGTCTGCAAGCACGGTTCCAACACCCGTTAAAATTGCACATGCCCTGGCACGCCACTCATGTCCATCACATCTGGCATCAGAAGACGTAATCCATTTACTGACACCATTTTCCAATGCCGTCTTCCCATCCAATGAGACTGCGATTTTGGTTCGAACCCAAGGTCTTTTACGCAAAATTCGGCTTAAAAAACCCAAGTTGAGCTCTCGCGAAAGCTCCCCCCCAATACCAACACTCACATCAATACCAGCAGCTCGCAATCGCTGGAAGCCTTGACCAGCCACATTGGGGTTGGGATCCTCCAAAGCAGCAACGACACGCCCGACCCCAGCTCCAATCAACGCATCACAGCAAGGTCCTGTACGACCAAAATGAGCGCAGGGTTCCAAAGTCACATAGGCAGTGGCGCCACGTACATCGTTTCCTCGCTGCTTTGCATCATTGAGAGCAACAACCTCCGCGTGCGGCCCACCAGCCTCCTGTGTTGCACCTTCACCCAATACAACACCATTCTTACCAAGCAACACACAACCTACGCGAGGGTTAGGCGATGTTCGATATAAGGCCCCATGCGCCAAATGCAAAGCACGGCGCATCAACTCAGCATCATCGATCGCGTTCATAGGCACTTTCTCAGCAGACCTCTTCAAAATTCCCGAAAATCACACCGAACCTCATTTCCAGCAGTACTCCAACGCCGCTTTATCAGATGAAAATTTTGAAGAGTCATAGTTTTTCGGAGTTTTTCTTCCATATTGATCCACATCCAAATTACCACATTTATCCGCAGCCATTGAAGAACCATTTTTTCGAGCCAAACTCAAGACAAAGCTTTCAGGCGTTGCCTGATCCACATTCACACTAATCACGTACTGAGCACTACCATCACCCGGCGGCGGAGATTGCTTTAAATTCACGGGAAAAATATCACTCACTGTCTTGCTACTTCCCCGAATGCTGTAATAGCTGTAATTTTCTGAATAAAATCGCTCCATCCATTGTTGAGCCATCAGCATATTCGACTTAGCTTGCGCCCTCTTTGCCTTGGCCATATATTCTGTGTAAGCAGGATATGCGATCGTAGACAGTATGCCGATAACTGCAACAACAATCATTACCTCTATCAAGGTAAATCCGCTTTGAACTATAGATTTTCTCACGGGTAAGTCCTCAATCCAGAAATCTCTCGCCATTGCAAACGAGGGGCATTGCTATAGCACAGCGGAAGATTGGTCGCCCGCCCCACAATATTGACCGAACGCTGTCCAGCCCCACAAACAGGCGCATCTTTAGAGCATTCGCCTCCCGTGCAAGTACAGCCGGCATCGCCAGCAACACACGCAACCTTTGGAGGCCTCAAGCTATTGCGAAAGGGCCCGCCGACCTTGGGATCACTAATAGCAATTCCTGCAATATTTTCATAGAGACCATTGACATTGATCACACCCAGTGTCGCTCTGTCCGGCATCCCGGAAATAGGATCAACGGCATACAGCATATTTCTAGGCATATCACTACAGTCTGTAGATTCTTGGTTTTTTGGTTTTGTACCCACAAAAACAAAAACACCCGCATCATACAAAGGATCACTTACAACAGCCTCACCATTGCCTGGCAAAGGAATAGTCCAGCCATCATACTTACTCCAGTCCATAGCATCTCCCGCCTTGGCCGAGACCGAGCCATCAGAGTTCTGCACAAATTTTCTGCTCAAAATTCTGGCATTCGGTAAAGCCTGGCCGCGATCCCAGATGCCAAATGCAGCCTGATTAATAGCCGTACTCCCAAAGTCGCCCGCTACAAAAGCATTGCCAGTTGCAAAATTCACCATAACACCACCTCTGGCCATGTACACAATCTGCGGTGCAGTTGTGATGGGCAAAGGAGTGACCTGCGCCTGACCATTGACCATTTTTCTATCATTGGCGGTAAACAGCGGTATTGCTGCTTTGGAGGTCGTAGCTTCATCACTAAATGCAGGCTTCCATTTCAACGCATCTGAATCGCTGATATTCACCTTCCAAATATTCCCCTTCAAATCACCCGCATAAACTACATCTGCAGTGCCATCACCATCCAGATCCTCCCAACGAGGACTTGACAGACCGTTCCCAGAACCTGCATCCAGAACAATTTTCTTGTAACGACCAGACCAACTGCCTGCACTTGGCCCATCTACATACAGAAGATACAAAACCGCTTTACCAGAAACCGACCTTTGGCCATTCCCGATAATCATGGCGAACTTCCCATTATTCAATCTTGCAATCGGAGAAGCTTGATTGGACGATCCATGAATGGTCACATCCCCAATCTGATACCCCATATCTGCATCATCAGCGGAAGTAAACTGCCATTTAAAAATACTTGAAGCATTACGCTCCGTCAAATTGGAAATATTGCTTGCATCCAAGGCAAATACTGCTCGACCACCTCTACCCAGGGAGCCGAAAAGATAGGTCCTCCAATCTGCTCCCACCTTGACGTCTGCCGTATATGGATTCCCGTCAACATATGCCCAAACAGAACCTGGCGGAGTCACCTGCGCCGCATTCACAAAATTGGTGCCACTCAATTTCGTGACAACACCATCACCTCGCTGAAGCGGAAGCTCTGCAAGCCTGTTCGCAATGGCTCCTGGCACATAAGAAAAAATTTCTTCACCTGTATCAGAGGCAAAAGCATGCAGCATGCCATCATTGGAACCAACCCAGATTGCAGTTTTTCGAGACCTTTGCGCATTATAGTAAGTCGAATATCCATCAACATTACCCCAAGTTGCAACCGGGCGCTGCTGTAGCCACGGAGAGCTACTAATAATAGGTCCAAGCATATTACCACCGCGAACTCGCAACCCCCCAGCCCCTTCCAAGCTCTGATCGCCACGAATATAGTTAATCAGCAACTGCGCATTGGCATCACTTAGCTTATTTTTGCTCGACGTAGTGATCAAGCTCTTATAGCTGCTATTCATGCTGGCCCAGCGAAATGCCAGACCCGAGGCGTTTCCATCATTGGTAATTATTTCACGAGTGCCCCCAAAATTATTGGCCACCTTTTCCTGTAACTTCTTGCTTGCCTCCCAAGTAGCAGAGTTACCGAAAGTACCATTTTCCTGAATTTTATAGGCCTCCAACTCGCCATTCAGTGCATTACTGTCAAATTTCACCGCATATTTAAATGCACCCTCAACCAGAACAGGAGCAGACATTGCAGGTGCCGCATTAGAGGTATTCGCCATGGCCTCCAACGCACGTCTTAATTGATTTTCGAGAATTTCCGGCCTGCGTGCGAGGAAGTATCCGTCAGGAACACCATCAGAACCATTCGATCCATCTGACTTGTAATGATCCCATGCATCCTGATTCTCTGGCAAAGGTATTTCCGCATATGTTCCATCAGAATTTTTACGACTGGAAGCAAAATATCCATATTTCGCTGCATACCACAAAGGATCCTGTAGCAAAGCGTCACTCACCCCCTGCATCTGAAAAACTTTAGTCACTGGATAGTCTTTATCGACCACGGTCATGTCACCTGAAGACACATTGCACTCAGAATTTCCAGTCAACGTTTTTCCATCGCACAAATAACCTTCTGCCCCCTTCAACATCTTCTCATCTGTTTTGTGCCTATGGGTCAAATATCGGCCATCCTTATCGGTACCCATGATACTGAATCCATGGGTTCCCGTAAATCCCGCACCCACATTAATAATATCAGTAGTCACATTTATGCTATAACCGGTCGAGCTCTTCGAATCATTAATAATATCGTATCGAATAAAACCGGCGATATCCATATCGTAGTCGCCACCAAACAAGGCGTCGTTCCAGGTGACCACAAATGTCCCATACATAGGCCCCGAGCTAATGGACTGAAAAGTCAGCATAGCACCAGGCATGGTCTTCGAGCCGCCAGAATTCCAAAGGCTTTCAGGCGTTATATAAACATATTTTCTCGGATTTGTATTTGGAATTGGAACTTCAATACGTGCGACACCACCCGCCAACGAGGCAGCCATGGTTTTTACCTTTAGCGCATCCTGAACGAAACCTAGATCTGAGGGCGGATTCGTGATATTTCTAATCTTCGAAGTGTTAGCATAAAGCGCAGCACCAGCAACCTGATAAGTGCCACCAATCGCAGGCGCTTCAGGGCATATTCCTGAAACACTCGATAATTGGCTCACCGTTTTTTTGGAGCAAGTCTGTCCAAAGCTAGCGCTCCCATCAACAGATCCAACAGAACGTTGAGTTCCGTGAATTCCCTCTCGGTCACCAATCGTATTCACATAGCTATTTAAACTTCCTTTCCGATTAGGAAGTGTTTCAAAAGGAGTACCGGCCCCTGCATCAAAGCTCAGTGCACTGCTGGACAAGGCCAGCGTATACATGGGCCTGCATATTGGATTTCCGTACATCCCTGTTCGCCTTGCATTACTGGTGGAAAGAGGATCATTCCATCCAACAACACTCAAACCCTTAGCCGTATCCTTCGTTGTGGTTGCAGGATTTGTGGAATTCTTCCCGGAAAAATACTGCAATGCCTGTACAACCATCTCACCAACAGGATTACCCCAAGCAGATAATGTTCCATCCACCATTTCATTAGGTAATTGATTATTGGATCCATCATAATTACTACTATTACGGCCGTATAAAACAAAGCCATCCATTGACTTTATTGCTCCATTTCCCGTAACTCGACCATCACTTAAAACTTTAGAACAGCCAGCACCAGTGGAGTGGCAAAAAACTCCATTTTCCTGGTTGATTTCATCGGAAAAATCCCCCATGTTTCGTCTTAATGCACCGGCCGTTAAATTATTATCATAGCTACCAGTAATCACGCCAAACTCCGAACGAGCCGCGCTATTCACCGTGCTGCCAAGACCAAATTCTTGAAAAATTCCATAAGGCTTAAAGTTTGTCGAAGAAGTTGCAGGAAAGGCTTGACAACGCTCCTCACCCAACAAAGACGGGTTGCACACACGAACACGAACATTCAAGTCCGATGCGGCAGCACTACTCATGGCATAGTCACTAGTTGACGTTGGTTGATTCTCTTCATGAGCAATACCTCCATTGCCCTTATTTACATCCTTAAAATATCTAGATAATTTTTTACCGAAAGTCGTTCCATTCCATTCACAAACAGTTCCGTTTACAGTGCCCCACATGCGGTAATTTCCTTTTGCCAGCCGCATAATTGGATTTCCACCCTCCCCCATCACATCAGAGCGATTGCAAATAGTCAATCCAGAGTAAACCCCGTTATTACTACCCGATGTTTTCGTCAAACTACTTACTGTAAATGGCGTGTAATCACGAATATCGCTCCCAACATAATGCTTCACAAAAGAATGGGAATCCTTGGAAAGATTCGCACGCTCCAATACGGTCGTTGTTACCAGGGATGAATTAGCAGCCTGAACACCATCCTCGAAGCGCTTCCCCCCATAAAGCATTTTTCTAATGACATCAATTCTGGTCATCGTTGCCCAATTGAGGAAATTTCCACTCCACAGAGATTTACTACTCGGACAGGTATAACGACCATCATTTGTTTTTATGGACAGACTATCAGGTTCAAATCTTGAGTTGGAGGTGTAGCTATAACATTTAGAGGAATCAAAATATCCATAGTATTTAAAGGACGGCTTAAATGTCGTATCCAACACCCCATCATCATCTATATCTTCAAAATCAGTATATATTGGACCAAAAAGAGTATGATCCTTGGATGTAGCCAGCATCATCATTGGCTTGCTTGAAGTACTGGCAATATTGGGAGGAATTGCTGCCTGCGGCTCAGAAACCAGCGCCGCAGCGGCATCAGACGTGGCATCGGCTGTCGCATATATGGCATAACTGACAAAAGCCATTCCGATTAGAGATGCCAATGCTATATTTATTTTTTTCATTACCATTTCCTCTTCATGGGAAAAATACCGTCTGCAATACTACCTGGGTATTTGCAGAATAGCCAAATCCACGCGCCGTAATTCGGTACATAGCAGACCATTGATTGGCTTTCTGCCCCTGCGAACTAACTTGTGTTTCATTCAAATTAATCCGTACATTTTTTCTTCGAAAGTACTCAACAATATATTCGGGTTGCCTCGCAACACCTTTTAATGCAGCGGCCCCTGTAAACGACCCCAAAGGCACACCACCTGTAAAATCACAATTGGCTGCGGTTGATGGCACACGCTGAGGTTTTTCCGAAAATACGTTGTTCCATAAACCGCCCTTACTGGAAGGCCACCAGACTTCGCCGCCAACCGCTTTGGACCAATCGGCAGTCGTATACAGGCTGTCCGCCATCAAGCAGAGACCTTTGCGGCAATCGGCAGTGAAATCGTTGCTGGTTATTTGCCAATCGCCCCTGGAACAGGACGCATTATTTGCGACATTCGGTGCAGGATTAAAAATATCACGCTCAGCATCACGTAGCGCGGTTTCAGCAGCTTCTCTTGCAGCTTCTTTATCAAGCTGATTTCTGGCCATTCCCTCGGAAAGAATTGATTTTCTTACCCCCCAAACACTGACGCCAGTTAAAAGCACTAAAAACAGCAAGACCATGATTAATGCCATGCCTTTTTGTCGCTGAGGATTTAATATTTTCATTATTTTCAATCCATTAATAACTTTGCTTCAAATTATTTCTTACACCAAAAACCTGAACAAATCTATGAATAGATTGACCTACAGGCAGATTTTTAATTTCATCATTGCAATCAACATAAGTTGCAATCTTCCCTGCAGCATCTTCCAACCTCGTCCCCCCCCCTTGGGTCTCGGTTAGAACACATACTCGTACGGCAATCACTCGTTGCCAGCCATCCATTAACTGCCCATTTATTTTTTCCTTACCCATTCCAGAAACTTCAGTTGCTGAATAAAATTTATTTACACTCATGGTTTTTTCTTCTGAAAAAACCCCATAACGAAATCTCATATCCTTTAAACCAAAAATAATTGGTTGATAAATACTTACCTCACCAAATTTATTGCCCCCATTACCGGAGCAGCCAAGACTTTTTGTGGAAACGTCGCTCCCATCCACATAACTCTTTAGATCACTGAGAGCATACCTATTGGAAACAAATAACGGAAGTTTTGGGGCCAAACCTTCCTTATTTCCATCATTAATTCGAAACTGGTTAGAAGGATCCTTACCAACATCTGATCCCGTGCAGTCCTTTTTTGAACCAGTCAACCCCATACCATCGGCCGTAAAATAATTAATCACAATGGAATCTGATTGATTGGAATCCACTGTTGATGGGCATGTTGCCGTAGCAACGTTGAATTTACCCCCATCGCAACCATATATGCCTGTCATATATGCGGCAGGCGGCCAATTATTGGTGATATCTTGCCAGTCCGTGGATCTTCTCGGTTCAGACTGCAAAGGCGGATATGTGTCATACATACCAGTCTGGGTAACATCACCAATTTCCGGAGAAAATGATGCTGGATAGAAACCAGCATTCAAAATATCTCTCCCTAGAAGTTGCAGCACAAAAACTCCAGTTTCCCGACTTTCGCTTTGCCTTTCGGAGGCTCTTTGACTTTTTGTTGTATTCAGATAAATCAAAGCTGCAGCAGCCACGACCAGCAAGCTAATCGCCATCGCAACCATTAGCTCAACCAGCGTGACTCCAACCTCCCTGTTTTTTAACTTATTGACCATACAATCACCTGTTTCTTATGGAAGGAACGACATGCGTAAACAGCGAACACCTGCAGGCACCTCAGCACCCTCAGGACAGCAGTTATGAACAATTAGTTCATCATCGCCACCAGAGCATACTGCTGCCTTGGTTAGTTTTTTTTCTAAATTATCACCATTTACCTTGTTTTCCGTAAATTCCTTATCCATCCACATAATTGTGACGTCAAAGCCTTTTTTCCTATCCCCTGTAACGAATGCAGCACCTTGAGGTAGATCATCCTTTACTTTTTTTCGCCAGACCAGCATGTCATATACAGCTCGTTCATTAGCACTACATTCATTTTCACTACATTCTTTTGAAATATTCAAATCTGCAGAAACTTGCTTAATCCATGTACTCTTCAATTCATACACAGAAGGCAATTCTGCGGAGGTTGGATCATAACTGGTACCTGCAGCTGTAGGATTCACTCTAACCCGCTCTGTAAAATCCAAGAAAATCTGTCCTACCGCCGCATTAGCTTGAGTGTTTATTTTATATTTTGCTGTTGCAGCCTGTAGACCTGCGACCCCAAGCAATCCCAGTGAAAAAACCAATATAGCAACAAGCATCTCCACCATGGAAAATCCACTCTGTTTTTTCATTTTCTCGTTACATCCAATAACATTATTTATAATTAGAGCAAGAGTTATTACCAGGAATTAATCTAGTTCTTCCTAGCGCATCCAAACAAATATTAATTCCATATTTTTTTGTATTGATATTATTAGATGTTTGATATATCAAGTCCAGTTCAGTTGCATTGCTCAGCGCGTTGTACCCGCGAGAATTAAAACTAATTTTTCTTACCGCCGGAGATGACTGACTTTGAATCAAAATGTTTGGATCACCATCTTGCCTAACAAAAAAAACATCGTTAGATTTTTTTGGACTATTCAATGATGAATCGCAGTCCAAATTTAAAAAAATAATCCATCCTTTTTGCCAGTCATTTTCACCCTTTGTATCGCACGAGGGTGCGTCAGCATTAGTCGTCGTACTTAGACACATGGTTGTGCATATGTTTTTATTGGCCGCCTCATTACGAGCTCGCAATACACTAGCTTGAAATTCTCCCGCTGCGCTGCTCATAGCACTTCGAACCATGAAGTCTCTGACGGATGGTGCAGCCAATGCAGATAGAACAGCCACCATCGCGATGACAACTAACATTTCGATCAGCGTAAAGCCGCGCGCCGTAGATCCAAGCATATGAATTTGATTACAAAAATATGTTTGATTGTTGCAATTTTTTCTAAAAAAATCTTGCCTTTGGGTACTGTTTTTTGACCGTTCATCTATAAGAAAACATCATCCCAGACATCGAACTCCACGGTATAAATCAGGAACGACCAGAGTCTTGTCGAACAAAAAATGTAAGAAATCTGCTTTTTTATGCTGTTCGCCCCTAAACCTTATTGGCTTTTATTATTCAGCATCCTCCTGACCGGCTGCGCTGCACCACTGCCCAAGAATGTGGAAAGGCCGGTCTCCGAGGCTCTGCCCAAGCCACAAGAGACCAGTCTGGGTGCCATGATCACCCGGCTGAAGCCGGCCCGCTCAAAGCCAGACGCCTCGGCTTTTGCCTTGATCTCCGGCCCCAAGCATGCCCTCAGCAGCCGCATGGCACTGGTGGAAAACGCACAGAAAACGCTGGATCTGCAGTACTACGCCATCCATGCAGACCAAAGTACCGGGCGACTGCTGCGCGCCGTCGTGCAGGCGGCCCGGCGCGGCGTGCGTGTACGCGTGCTGCTGGACGACTTCCACAGCACGGGGCCGGACGCGCAGGTCATGCGCCTGGCTTTTGTGCCCAATGTGGAGATGCGCATGTTCAACCCGCTGGCCGGCTCGCGCGCCTCCACCATCGGCCGAGCCTGGACCTTGCTGACCGACTTTCAGCGCGCGCAGCAGCGCATGCACAACAAGCTGTTTGTGGCCGACAACACCCTGGCCGTGATTGGCGGGCGCAATCTGGGCGATGCCTACTTTGACGCCTCCAATGAAGGCAATTTTGTCGATCTCGATGTCTTGACCGGCGGCCCGGTCGTCAAGGATTTGTCGCGCAGCTTCGACCGCTATTGGAACAATGTGCGCGCCTACCCCGTGCAGTCGCTGATCAGCGAGCCGGACTTGCTCAAACTCAAAAAGCAGTTTGAACAGGAAGACGCCAGGAGTGAAGCCGAGCATGCCCGCAACACCACTGTCCCCAGACCGGAACCCGAAGACAGCCCGTTGAATCTGAACCAGATCCCATGGATCTGGGCCCAGGCCATGGTACTGGCCGACAGCCCGACCAAGATTCCTGCTGAAGGA
Source organism: Comamonas thiooxydans (assembly GCF_002157685.2). Lineage (NCBI taxonomy): Bacteria > Pseudomonadati > Pseudomonadota > Betaproteobacteria > Burkholderiales > Comamonadaceae > Comamonas > Comamonas thiooxydans. The sequence goes on along the minus strand of NZ_AP026738.1, from coordinate 1,208,196 downwards.
GCGGAGCGGACTGCCGCCGATGAGTCATTCGAAGCAGCAGTGCTCAAGGCCGACGACGCCACCAACCTCCCCCCCTTGGCCGCACCGGCGCTGAATGCAGAGTCGGTGGTCGATGGTCTGCTGGCTCTGATTCGCTCTGCCAGGCGGGACTTGCTGGTCGTTTCGCCCTACTTTGTACCTGGGCCGGAGATCATGGATGCCTTTCGCACCGCACGCAGCAAAGGCGTACGCATCCGGGTACTGACCAACTCTTTGGCTTCCAACGATGCTCCACTGGCACATGCCGGCTATGCCCGCCACCGCAAGGCACTTCTGGAAATGGGCATCGAATTGCACGAAATGCGCAGCGAAGCAGCCAGTGTCAGCTCCGCCCTGCGCGCAGGCGGCACGGGCTCCAGCGGAGGCAGTTCCGGTGCTTCGCGGGCCATGCTGCACACCAAGCTACTGGTCATAGACGGACGTCTGGTCGCCGTGGGCTCCATGAATCTGGACATGCGCTCACGCCTGCAGAACACCGAGATCGCCGTGCTCATTGCCAGCCGCCGCTTCAGCCAGCTGGCCGGAGACAGCATCGATGAAAGCCTGCCCGAAAACAGCTGGCGGGTGGACCTGGATCCCAAGGGGCAGCTGGTCTGGCGTGCGCCGCAGGACAGCGGACTCGCGGACTCCTACTCGGAGCCCGATGCCAGCCTGGGTCTGCGCCTTATGCTGCAGCTGCTCGGGCCTCTGGCTCCGGACAGTCTGCTTTAGGCGTGGTTTGCGGCCAAGCCCATTCTTTCTGCAGATCACGCTGTGGCAGCGCCTGCACCCAGTCGCTGATGGCGCGTTGATCGGTCTGGGTGCGCACCTCCTGATAAGCCAGCTCGGCCTCGGGAAAACGTCTGCGCATGAGGTTGAGCCACTGTTTGAGGCGACCCGCACGCTGGCGCGGCTCCAGATCCTCGCAGACCATATGCCAAAAACGCTGCACCTGAGGCACCAGCACCAGCCAGTCAATGCCAGCGACCGTGCTGACGCTGCCGTGCTCCACGGCGCGGCGCACGGCCAGGGCCAGACCCGGGTCGGCCACAATGCCGCGCCCGAGCATCAGATCGTCGCAGCCCGAAACTTCGCGGCAGCGCAAGGCCTCTTCCACAGTCCAGATCTCGCCATTGGCCACCACATTCACGCCCACCGCATCGCGGATGCGCGGAATCTCTTCCCAATAGGCCGGCGGACGATAGCCGTCCAGCTTGGTGCGTGCATGGACGACGATCTCACAGGCACCGCCCTGCTCCATGGCCTGGGCGCATTCGGTCATCAGCGCCCGGTCGTTGAAACCCAGCCGCATCTTGGCCGACACCGGCATCTGCGCGGGCACTGCACGGCGCACGGCGTCCACCACGCGCACGATCTGCTCGGGATCCTGCAGCAGCGATGCACCGCCGCCATGGCGGTTGACCACCTTGGCCGGGCAGCCGAAATTCAGATCGATGCCCTCGGGCCCCAGGCGCGCCAGATTGGCTGCGTTCTCGGCCATGCTGACGGGGTCGGAGCCCAGCAGTTGCGCCCGCACCGGCACCCCGGCCAGCGTCCTGCTGCCGTTGCGCAGCTCGGGCATGGTACGCAGATAGACCTTGTCCGGCAGCAGCGAGCCGCTGATGCGAATGAACTCGGACACGCAACGATCCGCGCCGCCCACCCGGGTCAGCACATCGCGCAACACAAAATCCAGCAGCCCTTCCATGGGCGCAAGCAGCAGTCTCATTTCAGATTCAAATCAGATTGACCTGTAGCGCTTATTCAGAAAACGCCAGCAGCTATTAATTCAGAAGCAATTGGCAAGCTTTGGCAGTAATGACTGGCCGATCCACTGCGAATTGGCGCAGATTCACACCAGTGTCATCGTCAACTCATGCAATAGCGCATCCGCACTTGTAATGCGCCAGACAGAGCCAGCCATGATCTTGCAGAAAACCGCCAAGGCCCAGGAGGAACTTCAGCCCGGATCGCGCCAGCTGCCGCAGCGCGCGCGCTCCCTGCTGTTGCTGGCCGGCGGCAAGAGCATGGAAGAACTTGCCGCCATGTTGGGCAGCGATCATGCCGCACTGGCCCAGCAATTGGTGGAGCAGGGATATCTTCAGCTGGTGCCAACCAGCGGCTCCAAAGAGCGCAGCCTGGCCACTCATCGAGCAATCCCTCTGGCCAAAGCTGGAGACAGCCCGGCCACACCTGCCCTGGCGCCAGCCGAAGAAGCCACCGATTCGACACCAGTCATCAATATGGCGGGTACCCGCATGTATTTATTCGATATGTGCGAGCGCCTGTTTGCCAACCGCCATGAGGCCCTGGCCCAGACATTGCGCACCCAGCTGCGCGAGGCCAGAGACCTGAACAGCTTGCGCAGCGCCGGTATCAGCCTGCTGACTGCGGTAGAGGAATATGCGGGCGAAGAACGCGCACATTCGCTGCGCGAGAGACTGGCGGCCCTGCTGGCACATGGCGAAGCCGCCGATCCAATCTGCCAGGAACTGCAAGGCGCAGCGGCCTAGCAGCCTGTCTGTCAGCCGGCTTTGGCCAGACGCCAAAGCGAGGTCACTTCGGCAGAGCGCGCAATGTGCAGAGGATCCTCTCGATCCTGTACCTTGCCATGGTGCGGGCGAACATCCTCACGCCCCAGCACCTTGAGTCCGGCGGCGTCAATCCAGCCCAGCAGCTCGTCACGCGTACGCAGCTTCAGATGCTCAGCCAGGTCGGAGATGATGAGCCAGCCTTCGCCACCTGGGAGCAGGTGCGCTGCCAGCCCTTGCAGAAAGCCGCGCAGCATGCGACTGTCTTCGTCATAAATCGCCTGATCGAGCACCGATGCTGCCTTTCCCGGCAACCAGGGCGGGTTGCAGACGATCAGGCCGGCCTGCCCTTGCGCAAACAGATCGGCATGCTGCAGCTCCACCCGGGAAGCATGACCCAGGCGCTGCAGATTCTCGGAGGCACAGGCCAGCGCACGCTCGCTGGTATCGGTGGCGACCACCGACTTCACGCCGCGCTTGAGCAGCAATGCCGAGAGCACGCCCGTGCCGACACCGATATCCCAGGCCTGCTCCAGACCGGCGGCGGGAATGCTCGCACGCGCCACCAGATCGAGATACTCGCCGCGCACGGGCGAGAAAACACCGTAGTGCGCATGAATGCGGGCGCCATCCAGGGCAGGAATCTCCACCCCCTTCTTGCGCCACTCATGGGCGCCGACCACACCCAGCAGATCGCGCAGCGGCACCAGCACGGACTGCGCAGGTGCTTCGGCCGGAACGGCGCCCCAGGCCTCGGAACAGGCCTGACTCCAGTCCGGAGCCCGGCGCAAGGCGCAATGCCATTGCACATCCAGCTCGATCAGAATGCTGGCCAGCATGCGTGCGCGCTGGGCCTGGGACTGGCGGTACAGATGAAAAGCGTGGGGAAAGCCTGCTGCTGCAGGACTCTTTGCCGGGCTCTTGCGGCGCGACTTCTTGTCCAGCCGGCGGCCCAGTGCCAGCAGCAGCTGACGCGCATTCTGAAAATCACCGCGCCACAGCAGCGACGCACCTTCGCTGATATGGCGAAACGCCGTATCAGCGGGCATGGTGTCATCGGCAACTTCGATGCGGCGGGGCTTGGGCAAGCTGCTTTCGCTGCGCCACAAAGCCGTATGGGCCTGGGCTTGCTCCTGCCATTGCAGCAGGTCGAAAGCAGATGCGGGAGCGCAGACTGAGGCCGCGAGCTTGCTATTGGGAGACGTCACGGCCTGTCTTTCAGTGAGTGCTGAACGCTGTGATCAGCCGTTCAGAGGACGCTTGACGCGCACTTCTTCAATCTTGATACTGCCAATCACAGCCGTCTTGGCCGTGGACATTTCACGCTTGAAACCTGCCATTTCATGGAAACGCAGGGCACGCTCGTTGCGCAGCGGAATCCAGGCTGTCACATTGGTGCAGCCTTCTTCCAGCAGACCATCTCGGGCGGCATCCCACAGGGCAACGCCAACACCTTGGTTCCAGTGCGAAGGGGCTGCATAGATAGCCCAGATCTCGCCGGTGGTCTGGCGGGACTTTTCATCACGGGAGCGGTCAAAGCCGACAAAGCCAACGATCTTGTCGCCGTCAATGGCGACCTGGACCTGTGGCTCACAGTATTCAATAGCTTCGCGCCAGTAAGCCTGGCGCTTTTCAACCGAGGACATGGCCTTCAGTTGATCATCGGGAACCAGACCTCGATAAGCCTCCAGTGCGGAAGCAGTATGGATCTGGGCAATCGCTTTTGCATCGCGAAGAGTAGCGGGACGGACCTGGATACTAGACATGGAAAAACCGGGGCGGAAACATGTAAGAATAGAAGGGCGTAATTGTCTACAGATTCAGAGTTTTGGCACGCGGTGCAGTGGTTAGCCATTTGCTCAACTGCGGCTGTTCGCAATTTCTTGCTATGGCGCAATCTATGTGCTATGCGCTCCACTAAGCAGAGCAGCAAGCCCGCAACCATCAATGGTTTGCGTCACATTTGATGACAATCTGGCAAGCGCTCACGACAGCACCGGAGCGCTCAATCCCTGTGCGACGGCCAAGAAATTTCAGAGCCAGCGTCGCATGAAGGCCATCACCCGGTCGAATTTTTCCCCGAACGGCGGGTACAGCAGGGAAGTCGCCGCCCAGCGCGACTGCACGAAAACCGCCTTCTGGTGCACAAAGCGCAAAAAGCCCTGCTCTGCGTGATAGGCACCCCAGCCGCTGTCGCCGACACCGCCGAATGGCAAGTTCTCATGCGCCACATGCAGCAAGGTGTCGTTGACACAGACGCCTCCGCTGACGGTGCGCATCAACACCGCATTGCGCTCGGCCTCGTCGTTGCCAAACCAGTACAGCGCCAGCGGGCGCGGGCTGGCGTTGATGGCATTGATCACGTCTTCGATATGCTCGTAGGAGATCACAGGCAGGATGGGGCCGAAGATCTCTTCCTGCATCAGTTGCATCTCGCCCGTGGCGCCGAACACCAGCGCCGGAGCGAACTGCCTTTCCACGGCCTCGCCCCAGGCCGTGGTATCACCGTCCGCAGCAGGGGCAGCCGCTTCATGCATCCAGTGCACCTGCGCACCCAGGCTTTGTGCCTGGCGCAGCATCTGCTTGAGTCGTGCCAGATGGCGCTTGCTGATGATGGCCGTGTAATCCGGGTTGCCCGAGATGCGCGGATACAGTTGCTGCACCGCCGCCTGATAGGCCTCGGCAAACTCCTGCTCCTTGCCGCGCGGCAGCAGCACATAGTCGGGAGCGATGCAGGTCTGCCCGGCATTGACCAGCTTGCCATACGCCACCTTGAGCGCAGCGGCCTGCATATCGCAGTCCTGCGCAATGATGCAGGGCGACTTGCCCCCGAGCTCCAGCGTGGTGGGCGTCAGGTGCACGGCTGCCGCCTGCGCCACACGCCGCCCCACGGCTGTGGAGCCGGTGAACAGCAGATGGTCGAATTGCAGACCCGAGAACTGCGTGGCCACGGCCACGTCCCCCTCGATCACGCAGAACTCTTCGGGTGCAAAGAACTGGGCGACCAGTTCACCCATTTTTGCCGAGGTATGCGGCGTCAGCTCGCTGGGCTTGAGCATCACGCGATTGCCTGCCGCCAGCGCCGTGATGGCCGGCGCCAGCGATAGCTGCAGCGGATAGTTCCAGGGCGAGATGATGCCCACCACGCCCAGCGGCTGGCGCTCCACCCAGGCCTTGCCGGGCTGCAGCATCAGCGGCGTGCGCACGCGCTGACGCCTGCTCCACTTGGGCAGATGCTTGAGCGTGTGCCGGAGCATATTGCGCACCAGCATCAGATCCAGCATCTCGGTCCAGCGCTCGGAGCGCACGCCAAAGTCCTGCTCCACCGCCGCGCACAAGGCCGGGCCGTTCTCGTCCAGCATCTTCTGCAGACGCAGCAGCCTCTCCCGGCGCACCAGCAAAGGTACATCGACCTGCGTGCGGCTGGCTTGGTACTGCAAGTCAAAAATGCGGTGCAAGTCCATGTAGTTCATGCCTGTCTGAAAATCCCAAGATCACAATCCCGACCATACCGCGAGACTGCGTAAACACAGCGTAAAAAAAGAGCCTGATGCAACACTGCACAGGCTCTTGTGTGTTGACCGCGAAACCAGCCTGCGGCCCTTTGCTGCCTCACTGGCTCCAAAGTATGAAGCCTGTGTAAGCGCTTGTCATCACGACTCGTGCACCTCGCGCGGCTGCACATCGGTCACATCGCCGGTGCCGGGCAGAACGCCGCGGCGCCCGCGGGCTTCACGCGCATCCTTCTTGGCATCGGCATTGCCCGACGATTGCGCCATCCACTCGGCCCCCGAGCGATACACCGTCTGCCAGCCGGCAAAAGGGCTCATGGCGCCCATGCTCATGGGCACCACGGGCTGGCCCGTGAGTCTGGCCCACAGGGCGCGCACACCCCAGGCCAGGGCAATGAGGCAGGCCACGGCCATCAGGCACAGGAAGAACACCAGGCCCACCAGCATCAGCATGATGCGGACGGCCCAACGGGTTGCAGTGGCGGCGAAATCGTTCAAAGCAATACCTCTTTCTAGGGTTCGGGACCTCAGGCAGTGCCTGCGGACTCGAACCGGAACACCCCGGGATCATTCACCGGGTCGACTGTCACAGCTATCGTACTCTTGGGCGGGAACTTTCCCTCGAGTAACAACTTGGACAGCGGGTTTTCAATACGCTGCTGGATGGCGCGCTTGAGCGGACGGGCACCGAACACTGGATCGAAGCCCACCTTGGCCAGCTCGGCCAGGGCCTGCTCGGACACCTGCATGCTCAGCTCCATCTTCTGCAGACGGCTTTCCAGCAACTTCAGCTGAATCCTGGCAATCGCCTCGATGTTCTTGGCATCCAGGGCATGGAAAACCACGGTTTCATCGATACGGTTCAAGAATTCGGGTCGGAAATGGTTTTTAAGTTCCCCCCAGACCGCTTCCTTCACATCATCGGCATCCTCGCCAACCATGGCCTGTATCAAATGTGAGCCGATATTGCTGGTCATCACGATCACGGTGTTCTTGAAGTCCACCGTGCGCCCCTGGCCATCGGTCAATCGACCATCGTCCAGAACCTGCAGCAACACATTGAAGACATCGGGGTGGGCTTTTTCCACCTCGTCCAGCAGCAGCACGCTATAGGGCTTGCGGCGCACGGCTTCCGTCAGATAGCCGCCCTCTTCGTAACCCACATAGCCGGGAGGCGCACCGATCAAGCGTGCCACAGAGTGCTTTTCCATGAACTCACTCATGTCAATACGCACCAGATGGTCCTCGCTGTCGAACAGGAATCCTGCCAGCGCCTTGCACAGCTCGGTCTTGCCCACGCCCGTGGGGCCGAGGAACAGGAAGGAGCCGGTGGGACGGTTGGGATCGGACAGACCCGAGCGCGAGCGGCGGATGGCATTGGCCACGGCCGAGATCGCCTCCTCCTGGCCCACCACGCGCTCGTGCAGCTTGTCTTCCATGTGCAGCAGCTTGTCTTTTTCGCCCTGCATCATCTTGGCCACGGGGATGCCCGTGGCACGGCTCACCACCTCGGCGATCTCTTCGGCACCGACCTGGGTGCGCAGCAGCTTGTTGGCCGTTGCGCCGTCCTGGCCTTCTTCCTTGGCCTGGGCTTCATGCAGCTGCTTCTCGAGTGCGGGCAGCTTGCCGTACTGCAGCTCGGCCACCTTGTTGAAATCGCCCTTGCGCTTGAACTCCTCGATCTGTATGCGCAACTGATCCACTTCCTTGCGGATCTGCTCCGAGCCCAGCGCACTGGCCTTCTCGGCCTTCCAGATTTCCTCGAGGTCGGCGTACTCGCGCTCCAGGCTCTCCAGCTCTTCCTCGATCAGCTGCAGACGCTTTTGCGAAGCCTCATCCTTTTCGCGCTTCATGGCTTCGCGCTCGATCTTGAGCTGAATCATGCGGCGCTCGAGCTTGTCCATTACCTCGGGCTTGGAGTCCATCTCGATCTTGATCTTGGCCGCAGCCTCGTCGATCAGGTCGATGGCCTTGTCGGGCAGAAAGCGGTCGGTGATATAGCGATGGCTCAGCTCCGCAGCGGCAACGATCGCGGGGTCGGTGATGTCGACGTTGTGATGCGCCTCGTACTTCACCTGCAAGCCGCGCAGAATGGCAATCGTGTCCTCCACCGAAGGCTCGTCCACGATGACCTTCTGGAAGCGGCGCTCCAGAGCGGCATCCTTTTCGATGTACTTGCGGTATTCATCGAGCGTGGTCGCACCAACGCAATGCAGCTCCCCGCGCGCCAGTGCGGGCTTGAGCATATTGCCGGCGTCCATGGCGCCATCGGCCTTGCCGGCGCCCACCATGGTGTGGATCTCGTCGATGAAAAGAATGATGCGGCCTTCGTCCTGTGCGATTTCCTTGAGCACGGATTTGAGGCGCTCCTCGAAGTCGCCGCGGTACTTGGCACCGGCCAGCAGGCCCGCCATGTCCAGCGACAGCACGCGCTTGTTCTGCAGGCTCTCGGGCACCTCGCCGGCCACGATGCGCTGGGCCAGGCCTTCGACAATGGCGGTCTTGCCCACGCCGGGCTCGCCGATGAGCACGGGGTTGTTCTTGCTGCGGCGCTGCAGCACCTGGATGGCGCGGCGGATTTCATCGTCGCGGCCGATCACGGGATCGAGCTTGCCGCTGCGGGCGCGCTCGGTCAGGTCCAGCGTGTATTTCTTGAGCGCTTCGCGCTGGCCTTCGGCTTCTGCACTGTCCACGTTCTGACCTCCTCGCACGGCATTGATGGCCGCTTCCAGGCTGGACTTGCTCACGCCGCTTTGCTTGAGCAAGGCACCGGCACGCGTGGCCGAGCCTGCGGCATCGGCCAGCGCCAGCAGAAACAGCTCGCTGGCGATGAACTGGTCACCGCGCTTGAGCGCTTCCTTCTCCGAGGCCTGCAGCAGGCGGGCCAGCTCGGAGCCGACCTGCACATCGCCTTGCTGCTGCACGCGCGGCAGATCAGCCATGGCCTGTTCGGCCAGGTTCTTGAGTTGTTGCACATTGCCGCCGGCGCGCTGCAGCAGCGCGCGCGGGCCGTCGTCCTGGCGCAGCATGGCCACCAGCAGGTGCAGAGGGTCGATGGTGGATTGATCAGCACCGAGCGCCAGGGACTGCGCGTCGGCCAAGGCTTCTTGGAATTTGGTCGTCAGTTTGTCAATTCGCATGGTTTGTCGCTTTCGCTCCAATCAGATTCATTGCTGATTTATCTGATAGCCAGGTGGTGAATTTCAAGACCGGAAAGGGCAATAAAGCGGCGCAGAAGACGGCAGCAAGCCTGTGATTTGACAAAGATCAAACAGCGCCCTGCGCCAGAGGCCAGATTCGAGCATCGCGCGTCAAAGCCAGATCCAATGTAGGCGCAAACCCACAATGCGCAAGATTGCAGCCCCATACCTGTCAGAGTCAACAAACCCGGGAGCCACCAAGAACCATAGCGACTTACGCTTTATACATCAGCGCCAGAGGCATTTTTATTCATAGATTTCTCAAGAGCATGCACCGATGCACACGATCGGGCGCCACCAAGCCTGGGCCGACAGGGCTCCGATATGGGCCAGCGCTCGGACGGCTGCTGTCCTTACTGCCACCGTGCCAGCGCCTGTTCGTCGCTGACACGAGCATCCACCCAGCGTGCGCCCTGCCCGGTCTGCTCTTTCTTCCAGAACGGCGCTTCGGACTTCAGATAGTCCATGATGTATTCGCAGGCCTCGAAGGATTTGCCGCGGTGGGCGCTGGTCACGGCCACCAGCACGATCTGATCCATGGGCTGCAGCAGGCCGATACGGTGAATCACGCGCGCGCCATAGATGCCAAAGCGCGCCACGGCCTTGTCGATGATGGCCTCGATCGACTTCTCGGTCATGCCGGGGTAGTGCTCGAGCTCCATGCTGGAGACGGCATCGCCCTCGTTGCGGTCGCGTACCGTGCCGACAAAGCTGCAGACCGCGCCCACGCGTGCATCGCCGGCGCGCAAGGCGGCAATCTCGGCCGAGAGGTCAAAGTCCTGGGTCTGAATGGATACACGTGCTGCAGTCATGCCTGCATTGTCGCAGGCCAGCATGGGCATGTCTGGCGCATTAGCATTGGGCCATGGCCACACAAACCATCAATCTGCCGGAGTACACGCTGTACCCTTCTCCGCGCAATGAGCACCGGATGATTTTCGAGTTCCAGCTCTTTGTGCCCTATCCCTATGAGCTGATCCACCTGCCCGACTACAACTTCAAGGGCAAGGCCACGCTGTTTGCCGCCCACCGCAAGCGCGACAACAAATCGGGCCAGCTCATTACCTGCGAACTGGCCGTGGACATCGAGCGTTTCGAGCGCCTGTTCGAGCCGAGCTAAAGGTCAAGGCCCTATGGACGACACCAGCCAGATTCAGCCGCCGCCCAGCTTTGCCGAGCTGTTTCGCACGCGCAGCGGCAAGCTGTCCGCCCCAATTGCCGAGGTCGTCGCACGCTATGAGCTGTGCGAAGACCTGGCAAGCCATCTGACCGAACAGGCACAGACGCTTTATCACTCGGGAAATTCCTCAGAAGAGCAGGTACTGCTGGGCATGCATGCGGGCCTGGCCCCGGAGGGCTCGGTCGTCACAGCGCTTGAAGCGGGCTGGATCGTGCAGCGCCTGGCCGAGCTGCTGGAATGGCGTGCACCGCAGTTCCCCACGCCTACAGACCCGGCCTGAAAGCCCGGACGGAACCGGTTTTCAGCGCTCTCGGACCAGCATTTGTCGCTTCAGATTTCAGGAACCTCGTCCACTTCGGAGCAGATCAGAAGGCTCCGGCAGGCGCATTGAGACGCTGCCAGGCCAAGGCCCGCCAGGCAGGCGTTCCATAGCCGGCGACCAGATCGCGCCCTATGACGGCCCAGGCCGGGTCGACCGGGCTCAGACCCAAGGCCTCGATGAACGGCGCTTGCACGATGAAGCACTGGCGCCGATAAGGCAGCAAAAAGCCATCCGCCTGCTGCGCAAGCACGCTGCGCGCCTGTGCATACTCGCTGAACCAGATGTGCAGAAGAATGCCGCTACGCGGCACATGCCAGAAGCCGCCCATGTCATCTCCCGGTGCCGCCAGCGCTCCCAGCACCAGGCGCGCCTGCTCCCAGCCGGCAAAGCCAACCTCGCGCGCAGCCTGATGCAAGTGGTCGCGCAATGTGGCCGATCCCGCAGCCCCCTCGCGACGCGCACGGCTCAAGCGAACGCGGGCACGCACCTTGATCTCGTCGACCAGGGCCTGCGGCGACACGCGTTCCGCAGCAGAACTTGCCCCCATGGCCGGACCCGGTGGGTCAATGGCTGCAGCACCAGCGGACAGCAGTTGGCCCGAGCTCATGGCATTCACGGCTTCGCTGCTCATGGCTGCACCCCTTGCAGCTCTTGCTGCCACAGGGACAGCAGGGCCTGAAGTTCGGCGTCATAGTCGAACAAAGGGTCGTCGCGTTCCTTGATGCGGTCCAGTACTTCAAAACGGAATGCCTGTGGGCCGTGGTGGGCCCAGGCCTGGGCCAGTGCCACATCGCGCCGGGAGCCATTGCTCAGCTCGAACCGCAGGCGGTTGAGTATTGCGTCCACATTGCGGCTGGCACCCAGGCGCAACAAGTCGGCGGCATCGCAGCGCACCGCGTAGATGCCCATGGCGGGGAACGCCTGTTTGTAGTCCCGCGTCAGCGCGCGCCGCGCCTGGGGATGGAGAGATGAAGTCATGACAGTGCTCCAGGTTGCATCGGAGCCTCCCGCGCTGGGCCCTTAGAACAACCATGGTCTGACAGAACATCGAATCGAGCGTGAACACGCTATCGAAAGCAAGGGTGAGAGCCTCTTGTGCGGGCAGGCGCCCCTTAGCACCCGTGAGCAGCGATTCTAGTGCAAGCGCCTCAGGCCTGCTTGGGCGTCAGGTGCTCAGTCAGGTGCTCGACCAGCTTGCGCCCGAAAGCCACATCGGGCTGCAGACCATAGAGAATGCGATAGACGATGGGTGCCACCAGCTGATCCAGCATGGTATCCACAGCAGGACCCGACTCGCCGCGCGCCCGGGCCCGGCCCAGCACGATGCCGAGCTGATCGCGGATGATGTCCACGCAGGCGCAGGTCACCTGATCTTCCTGGGTCGCCACCAAGGTATCGCGCAGCAAGGTGCGCCCCAGAGGCGAGCCCATTTCCTCGATGTATTGCTCGGTCCAGGCCTGCAGATCGCCATGCAGGCTGCCCGTGTCCGCCGGCTCGGCAATGGGACGGATGCGCTCCAGCGCCACATCGGCCAGCAGTTGCGGCAGATCGCCCCAGCGGCGGTACAGCGTGGAAGGCGTGACGCCGGCTTCGGTGGCGATCAGGGGAAAGGTCAGCTCCTCGCGCGGCATGCACTCCAGCAGTTTCCTCACCGCCTGATGCACGCTGGCCTGTACACGGGAGCTGCGCCCGCCAGGTCGGGATTGGACTGGGTCTTTTGCAATCATGGTCATTAAAGCTAAATATTTGCGTTAAAAAAGAATTAACGCAGAATACGCAAACGCAAAAATTTTGCTTTTATGGTAGCGGAGCCTGCTTTTCCATGTCCACATCCTCTGTATCCCTGACTGCGGCGTCCAGCACTCGCAATATGGCTGCTGTCGCCCTGACCCTGGCCAGTTTTCTGGCGGCGTCCAGCGCTCCCACGCCCTTGTATAGGCTCTACCAGCAGGCCTGGGGCTTTTCTTCGGGCATGCTGACGCTGATCTTCGCGGTCTACGCCTTCAGCCTGCTCGTCGCCCTGCTCACCATGGGCGCACTGTCCGATTACCTGGGCCGGCGCCCCGTCATTCTTGCCGCCCTGGGACTGGAGGCGGTCTCCATGCTGATGTTTGCCCATGCACAGGATGCGCAGGCCCTGCTCTGGTCGCGCGTGGTGCAGGGATTTGCCACCGGCATGGCCAGTGCAGCCCTGGGCGCGGCCCTGCTTGATATGGACCGTGAACGCGGTGCGCTGATCAATACGCTGTCTCCCATGCTGGGCATGGCAGCCGGCGTGTTCGGCGCCAACCAGCTGGCCAGCCACGGTCACGACGGGCTGCACCAGGTCTACTGGTGGCTGCTGCTGGTCTTTGCGGCATCGGCCTGGGCCATTGCCGTGATGCCCGAAACCGTCAGCCGCCGCAGCGGAGCCCTGGCCTCCATGCGCCCTCGCATCCGCCTTCCCGCGCATATCCGCCCGGCCTTCCTGCGCATGGCGCCGCTGGACATCGCAGCCTGGGCGCTGGCGGGCTTTTATCTGTCGCTAGGCCCCACCCTGCTGCGCGTGATCACCGGCTCCACCTTGATGGCAGGCCTGGCTGTGTGCATCAACACCTTGAGCGCCGCATCGGCCATCTGGCTACTTCGCCACTGGACGGCCCAGCGCATGCTGCGCTTCGGTGGTTCGGTTCTGCCGCTGGGCATCGTGATTCTTCTGCTGGGCGTGGCCAGCCACAGCCTGACGCTGATGGTGGCCGCCTCCATCATTGCCGGTGCGGGCTTTGGCGTGGGCTTTCAAGGGGCGCTGCGCAGCGTGCTGCCGCTGGCCGAGCCGCATGAACGCGGCGGCCTGCTGTCCACCATCTATGTGCTGAGCTATCTGGCCTTCAGCCTGCCTGCCATCGCGGCAGGCCTGCTGACCCAGAGCCTGGGGCTGGTGCCCACCACCTATGGCTATGGTCTGATGCTGATCGTGCTGGGCTTGCTGGCACTGGCTGCCACAAGGCAGAAAGCGGTCACCCGGCATGGCGCATAGGCTGTGCGTTGCGATCCTGCTCTGCCTTGTCCAGCTCATTCGTCCCCGGCCTCCATCAAAAAAGCCGTGCAGCAAACGCCGCACGGCTTTTTTGATCGGCATGGCGGCCTCAAGCCTGGATCGACTCGGCAGCCTTCCAGTCCGCGTAGCGGTTCAGAATGCGCTGCACTTGGCCATGGGTCCACTCACCGCCCCTGGCGGCCGCAATGCCCCGGGCATTGAGCTCGGCCGCCATGGCGCGGTGGGTCAGGCCTTGTTGCAGCAATTCGGCGAACAGCGCCTCGTGCTGCCTGGCAAAGGCATCGGCCGCCGATTTACGTTTTTCCACCGTGGCGCGGATATTGGTCGCACCGGCCGTGCCCAGCTTCACGCCGCGCTCACGCGCTTCAGCCAGAGCCTTGCGGGTGCGGGCGCTGATCTCTGGGTTCACTTCGGTAGACGGCGAATCGGCAACTTGGGTCATGGCATTACAGGGGGGATATAGCTCAGGGTCTGACCCAGGAACCATAACAGGAACAGCACCACGGGCGCATGAACCAGCAATTGCACAAAGTTGAAGCCGATCAGATCACGCGCCTTGAGGCCCAGCACGCCCAACAGCGGCAGCATATAGAAGGGGTTGATCAGATTAGGTAGTGCCTCAGCAGCGTTGTAGATCTGCACGGCCCAACCCAGGTGGTACTGCAGGTCATTGGCCACTTGCATCACATAAGGCGCTTCCACAATCCACTTGCCACCGCCCGAGGGCAGGAAAAAGCCCAGTACGGCAGAGTAGGTCCCCATCAGCAGCGCGTAAGTGTCATGCGTGGCAAAGCTGGTGAAAAAGGTCGAGATATGGTGGGCAATGCTGGCACCGCCGTCACCCTTGACGTCCGTCATGATGGCCGCAATCGCGCCGTACAGAGGAAACTGGATCAGCACGCCGGTCGTAGTGGGCACGGCACGTGCCACGGCATCGAGAAAGCTGCGGGGGCGCCAGTGCAGCAGCGCACCAGCCATAAGAAACAGCAGGTTGTAGGTGTTCAGCCCGGAGATCGCCTGAATGAAAGGCTTGCTCGAGAACTCCTCCACCATCCAGCCCACGGTCAGCGCCACCAGCAAGATGATGAGGATGGGGCTGTATTCAAGCCATTCGCCGGGGCGGCTGGGCTTTTTGACTTCCTGCACGACTTCTGTGCCCAGGTCGACCTGGCATTGGGCCGCATCACGCGCGGTCTTCTCACCGGGTGCCGTCATGTAAGCCACGACGATGGAGATCACCATCAGCACGCCCAGCATCACGCCGGACTGCCATAGGAAGATGGTCTGCGTGAACGGAATCACGCCAGTAATGGCCAGAATGCCGGGAGGCAGGCTGGCAGGGTTGGCCTGCAGCTGCGCTGCCGAAGACGAAATGCCCAGCGCCCACACGGCACCCAGCCCCAGATAGACAGCGGCACCGGCTGCACGGTAGTCCATCTTGATATCGGTGCGGCGTGCCAGTTCCTTGACCAGCAGACCGCCGAACACCAGGCTCAACCCCCAGTTCAGCAGCGAGGCGCTCAGCGCCACAAACGCCACCCAGGCCACGGCACCACGGCCGGTCTTGGGGATGCGGGCCAGTGCCTTGATGAGTGCAGATGCAGGCTTGGAGCTAGCCACCACATAACCGCCAATCACCACAAAAGCCATTTGCATGGTGAAGGGGATCAGACTCCAGAAGCCTTTGCCGAAGGCCTTGCTGGTTTCCTGCACCGGCGCACCAATGGCAAACGCTGCCAGCACCACGATGAAGATGCCGACTACGGCAAACACCCAGGAATCCGGGAACCACTTCTCCGCCCAGCTGGCGCAGCGCATGGCAAAGCGCGCAGAGCGGGTCTCCTCCATATTGACGTGAGTTGTCATGAGTAAGTGCTTTCTGTCTTTCTTGTAGAAAGCGCGGATTCTCCAAAATGAATCTCGTCAGATTCACGAAAACACGCCCAGGAAAACCCTAGTAAGCAATCTCACGATCAAGGCTGGCACCTGGAAACCGACAAACAGCAAAAAGGCCTGTGCAAGCGGTTTGCACAGGCCTTCTGTGGGCTTCAGGCTTCTTCAGAAACCGTTTTTAGAGGCTCAAAAGCGCTCAGAGACTCATCAGCCCCCCGTCACTGGCGGAAAAAATGCCACTTCGTCGCCATTGCTGAGCACAGCATCGGCATCACAGATATCCTGGTTCAGCGCCATGCGCACGGCCTTGCTGGCAGCCAGCACCTGGGCAGCCTCATCGCTGCGGCTCATCAGTTGCTCGCGCAATGCTCCCACGGTGGCTGCCGGGGTCTGCAGGCTTTCGCTGCCCGTACCCAAGGCTTCCCGGATAGAGGCGAAATATCGAATCGTAACGGTCTTCATCTCCAACTCCATCAGGCCATGAGCTCGGCAAACGGGATAAAGCGCACACTGTCGCCCATGGCAATCGTGGTGCCGGCAGGGTTGTCCACTACGCCGTCGCCCCAGGCCGTGGAAGTCAGCACGCCCGAGCTCTGGTTTCTGAACAGCTCAAGCCCGCCACGCTCGTTGTAGCGCACCCGTAAAAACTCTCTGCGCTTGTCACCCTTTGGCCACTCGAAATCGGCGCGCGCTTCGATGGCACGCGGCAGCACCTGCTGCACGCCCTGCAAACGCAGCAAAAAGGGGCGCACCAGCACCTGGAAAGTGACAAAGCTGGAGACCGGGTTGCCCGGCAGCCCGATGAAGTGCGCAAAGCCCGTGCCGGACTCGCGATTGACGCGGCCGTAGGCAAAAGGCTTGCCGGGCTTGATGTTGATCTGCCAGAGGTCCAGTTGACCCAGCTCCTGCACGGCAGGCTTGATATGGTCTTCCTCGCCCACCGAGACGCCGCCGCTGGTGACGATCACATCATGGTCCATGGCGGCATCGGCCAGCGCGGCAATCGTGGCCTCGCGGTCGTCGGGAACAATGCCCAGATCCGTCACCTCGCAGCCCATGCGCAGCAGCAATGCACGCAGGAAGAAGCGGTTGCTGTTGTAGATGCTGCCCGCCGGCATGTCCTGCGGTGCAACGGTGCCGGGCATGACCAGTTCGTCGCCGGTGGAGAACAGGGCCACACGCGGCTTGCGTGCCACCTGCAGGCGGGCAAAGCCCATGCTGGCTGCAAGACCCAGGTGGGCTGGCGTGAGGCGGGTGCCGGCTTCGATCACGGTGGCGCCCTGCGTGATGTCCTCACCCGCGCGGCGAATCCACTGCCCAGCCCTGGGCTGAGCCTTGATACGCACGCGGCCGTCCTCGAGTAATTCACAGTCCTCCTGCATGACGATGGCATCGGCCCCAGCTGGCACGGGCGCGCCCGTGAAGATGCGGGCGACGGAGCCAGCAGCCAGCGCCTCGGGCGAGGTGCCGGCGGGAATGCGCTGCGACACCGGCAGCACCGCAGCGCCGTCGGCACATTCGGCGGCGCGCACGGCATAGCCGTCCATGGCCGAGTTGTCCTGGGGCGGCACTTGCAGCGGCGAGACGGCGGCCTGCTGCAATACGCGGCCATCGGCATCAAAGGTGTCCACCATCTGTGTGCCGGCCTGGGGCTGGGCATGGGCCAGCAGCTCCTGCAGGGCTTCATCCAGAGGCTTGAGCGGCTTGCGAGGCGTCTGTGGTGCTTGCATTGCTGTGTCTTTCCTTAGTTCTTGTATTGCAGAGAGTCCGAATGGGCCAGCAGCCATTGCAGCACAAGCTGGGGCTGGTTCAGATCCAGCACAGGCTGGAGAGGCGCTTGCGGCAGGTCATGGGCCGCGTCGGTGGCAACTGCCAGCACCCGAGGGTCATGCGGAAACAGCGGCTCCAGGCTTTTGCCTCTATCCAGCCTGTCCTGCTGCTGCCGCCAGACCTCTATCTTGGGCAGCTCTCCATGCTTGAAGCCTTCGACCAGCACCCAGTCCACGCTGGGATCCAGCTGCGCCAGCATGTCGTGCACGCCCAACTGAGCAGGCTGCTCGTATTCGCGCATCAGCGCCATGCGTCTATCGGACGCGAGCAGCACTTCATAAGCGCCCGCCTTGCGGTGGCGCCAGCTGTCCTTGCCCTCGCGATCCACATCGAAGTCATGGTGGGCATGCTTGATGACCGAGACCCTGAGCCCGCGCTGCTTCATCAGCATCACCAGCGCCTCGACCAGGGCGGTCTTGCCCGCGCCCGAATATCCGGCAAAGCCTATGACCTTCATCTTGATTTCAATATGTTTTTGATAGCTACCAACGCTTTATGGGCAAGCGCAAAATACCAATTTTATCCAAATAAAAAAAGCACCTGTCGCCAAGCCACAGGTGCTTTTCAAGCTTAACGCCCCAGGGCCTTATCTGCAGTTTTCGGCGATAAAGGCCTTGATCTGGTCCACGTCGGAGGCCATGACGACCACCCGCTTGGGCAGGTCTTCGATGCCGTTGAACTTGGCGGGACGGTCGGGCTGGCGGCCCAGCGCTTCTTCGATCGTCGCGGCAAACTTGATGGGCAAAGCGGTTTCCAGCACCAGCATGGGTTCGGCGCCCAGATGCTCGCGCGCCACCTTCACGCCATCGGCGGTATGCGTGTCGATCATCTGATCAAAGCGCTCGAAAGTGTCCTTGATGGTGGCCAGACGGTCGGCGTGCGTGCTCTTGCCGCTCACAAAGCCGTACTTACCGGCGGCATCCTTGAAAGCGGGATCTGTGCTCAGATCGAACTTGCCCGCCTTGGCCACGCCTTCGGCGAACAGCTGCCTGGTGCGCACGCCATCGCGGCCCACCAGGTCGAACACAAAACGCTCGAAATTGCTGGCCTTGGAGATGTCCATCGAGGGGCTCGAGGTCTCGTAGGTGTTGGCCGAGCCACGCACCTGGTAGACGCCGGTGCGGAAGAACTCGTCCAGCACATCGTTTTCATTGGTGGCCACCACCAGCTTGGCAATCGGCAGACCCATCTGGCGCGCCACATGGCCCGCGCAGATATTGCCGAAGTTGCCGGAAGGCACGGTGAAGCTCACCTGCTGCTCGTTGGAGCGGGTGGCTTGCAGATAGCCGGCAAAGTAGTAGACCACCTGGGCCAGCAGACGCGCCCAGTTGATGGAGTTCACAGTGCCAATCTTGTACCGGGCCTTGAAGGCGTGGTCGTTGGAGACGGCCTTGACGATGTCCTGGCAGTCGTCGAACACGCCTTCGATGGCGATGTTGTGAATGTTCTCGTCCTGCAGGCTGAACATCTGCGCCTGCTGGAAGGGGCTCATGCGACCGTAGGGGCTGGTCATGAAGACACGCACGCCCTTTTTGCCGCGCATGGCGTACTCGGCCGCACTGCCGGTGTCCCCGCTGGTGGCACCCAGGATATTCAGTTCCTCGTTGCGGCGGGCCAGTTCGTACTCGAACAGATTGCCCAGCAGCTGCATGGCCATGTCCTTGAAGGCCAGCGTGGGACCGTTGGACAGGGCCTCGATGTGCAGCACGCCGTCCAGCTGGCGCACGGGCACGATGGCGTCGCTGCCAAAGACTTCCTTGGTATAGGTCCTGGCACACAGGACGCGCAGATCTTCGGCAGGAATGTCGTCGATATAAAGCGACAGAATCTCGAAGGCCAGGGCCGCGTAGCCCTTGGTGGCCAGCGTCTCGCGCAGCTGGCTCAGCTTGGCATCATCGATCTGGGGATACTCGACGGGCAGGTACAGGCCGCCATCGGGAGCCAGGCCTTCGAGCAGAATGTCGCAAAAACGCTTGCGGTCAGCATGGCCGCGGGTGGACAGATACAGCATCTCAAACTCGCCAAAAACTAATATTCGGAACGGGCAGCCAAACGGGCAGAAGTCATGCCGCCAAGCCGACCATTATCGGTCAGCAAGCCCGATTTGACTGCGCGCGAATGCAGAGACCGGCCAACGCCATTGCCTCATATCGCGCCGAACGGGGACTCAGGGCTGGAAATAGCGCTGCGCCCCCGGCTTGATATAGGGCTTGAGCTCCTTGAACGGGACGCTGACGCCGCTGCCCAGGCACACGCCCATGGCATGGCCTATGCCTGAAATCACGAAGCTCATCTTGTCGGGCTTGTCGAGCATCAGCGCCATGTACTGGGGCAGCAACTCGGTGCACTCCTTGTCATCCTCGGAATGCCGGTCCACTGCCTTGCTCAGAAAACGAGACAGCCGATCTCCGTATTCCAGCTTGTACTCGCCATATTTCACGTCCTTGAGCAGGCGGGTGAAGTCCAAATAGCCGCCCCTCAGCAGATCCAGCACAAAAGGGTCGTAATGATTGTTGGGGTGCGCGCCGCCGCAACCGGTTGAACCGGACTCCACCACACTCATCAAGGCGCTTGAGAGGTACGTCACCTTGATCGACTCGTTATTGAAGTCCCCCAGTGAGCCTGCCGCCGGGCCGGCGTTTTGGTAGATCGAGCCCACACAGGCCAGTGCCTCCAGACTCATGCCCCAGTGGCGCTGCTCCAGAACGGTATTGGTCTGCGCCAGAATTTTGGTATCCGGATGACGCGTGAGGCGCGGATACCAGAACTGGGTACGCGCATCGCGCACCGGCCTCCAGGCCAGAGTGGGGCTGACCACCACTTCCTTGCCCTGCTCCAGCTTTTGCTCGGCCACTTTCAGGTAGTCGTAGGGAGTGGCCTGTGCCGAGATGGCAACGCCCGATGCAATACCGCTGCCTGCACCTTGCACAATCGCCAACGTCACGGCCTCCACACCGAATGGCGCTATCTTTTCAGGGTCGTACTGCGCAATATGGGTAAGGGCGAGCGGCAGTTTTTTGCCATGAATACCATCCACCCATTCACCTGCCAGAGCACTGCCTTGCTGGCGCAGTTGCCAAACGATGCGGCGCTGTTGGGAGTCGGTCAACACGGGAGGCTCGCCACCGCTTTCACGCGCCCAGTCGTTATTCAAGGGACGCGCCTCAGACAGCGCATTCAGCGCGCCCCTGAGTGGAATATCCACTCCGTGTCGCAGATAGAAATAGCGCCCCTGGCGTTCACCATCCTCACCCGGCTTGCCCAGTTCCATCACCACCGCCGAGCCGCCCAGCGTGCCACGATAGACATCGACGGGCGCCGCTTGCGCACCCGCGGCTACCCAAAGCAAAAAGGCTGGCGCCATAGGGCGCCAGCCTTTGAACGGGTTTGCAATACCGACACCGCACTGAACAGGGAATAAACCGGTTTGAGTGCGACGGTACATGCTCAAGTCCTTAGTTCAGCTCTTCCTTGCGGATGCGGGTGATGGGAGCCAGCACCGTGGGCAGACCCTGGATTTCGGCCAGGGCCTTGTCCATATCCCCCTCGCGCGTGTCGTGCGTGAGGATGATCAGGTCGGTCTGGGTCGAGCCTTCGCCGCCCACTTCGTCGGCTTCGCGCTGCAGCACGGCGTCGATGCTGATGCCGGCACCCGCCAGCAGGCCGGTGATCTTGGCCAGCACTCCGGCTTCGTCGGCCACGCGGATGCGCAGGTAGTAGCTGGTCACGACCTCGGCCATGGGCAGCACGGGCAGCTCGTGGCCTGCTGCGGCCAGGGTGTGGGACTGGAAGGCCAGCGCAGGTACGCTATGAGCGGGGTCTGCGCCATGCAGGCGGGCAATGTCCACCAGATCGGCAACCACGGCCGAAGCCGTAGGCTCGGAACCCGCACCCTTGCCATAGTACAAGGTGGTTCCCACGGCATCGCCATTCACCACCACGGCGTTCATGGCGCCTTCCACATTCGCGATCAAGCGCTTGGCGGGCACCAGCGAGGGATGAACGCGCAGCTCGATACCCTTGTCGGTACGCTTGGTGATGCCCAGCAGCTTGATGCGGTAGCCCAACTGCTCTGCGTACTTGATGTCGGCACCGGCCAGCTTGGTGATGCCTTCCACATAGGCCTTGTCGAACTGCACGGGAATGCCGAAGGCAATCGCGCTCATCAGCGTGGCCTTGTGGGCCGCATCCACACCCTCGATGTCGAAAGTGGGATCGGCTTCGGCGTAACCCAGACGCTGGGCTTCCTTGAGCACCACGTCGAAGTCCAGGCCCTTGTCGCGCATCTCGGACAGGATGAAGTTGGTCGTGCCGTTGATGATGCCTGCCACCCACTGGATGGAGTTGGCGGTCAGGCCTTCGCGCAGCGCCTTGATGATGGGAATACCACCGGCCACGGCGGCCTCATAGGCCACGATCACGCCCTTCTCGGCCGCGGCCTTGAAGATTTCCGTGCCGTGCACGGCCAGCAGGGCCTTGTTGGCGGTCACCACATGCTTGCCGGCCGCGATGGCTTCCAGCACCAGGGCCTTGGCAATGCCATAGCCGCCGATCAGCTCGACCACTACATCGATACCGGGGTTGGCGATGACTTCACGTGCGTCGCCGACCACCTTGACCTTGTCACCCACCACGCTCTTGGCGCGTTCGGTATCCAAGTCGGCGACCATGGTAATTTCAATGCCACGACCCGCACGACGGCGAATCTCGTCTTGATTGCGTTCCAGCACATTGAAAGTACCGCTGCCTACGGTGCCAATGCCCAACAGGCCTACTTGGATGGGTTTCATAAGTTCTAAGGTCAAAAAAGCGCTGAAGCGCTTGAAAATCAAGCGCCATCAGCTATCAAAAAGATGTGTTACGCGGCTTTCTCAGCCTTGGCAGGCTTGAGTGCCTTTTCTGCCGGCACTGCCTTGGGCTTGTCCGTGCCATGACGCTTGCGGTACTTCTCAAGGAAGGCTGCCAAGCGGTTGATGGCCTCGCGCAGATCTGCCTCATGGGGCAGGAACACGATGCGGAAGTGATCAGGCTCGGGCCAGTTGAAACCCGTGCCCTGCACCAGCATGACCTTGGTTTCCTGCAGCACTTCGAGGAAGAATTCCTGGTCGTCCTGGATGGGGTAGACGGCGGGATCGAGGCGCGGGAACATGTACAGCGCGCCCTGAGGCTTGACGCAGCTCACGCCGGGAATGGCGTTGATCAGCTCCCAGGCCAGATCGCGCTGCACGCGCAGGCGACCGCCCTCCTGCACCAGGGCATCGATGCTCTGATGACCGCCCAGTGCCGTCTGCACCGCCCATTGGCCGGGCACATTGGCGCACAGGCGCATGTTGGAGAGCATGTTCAGGCCCTCGATGTAGTCCTTGGCGGGCTTTTTGTCGCCCGAGATCACCATCCATCCGGCACGGTAGCCGCAGGAGCGGTAGGCCTTGGAGAGGGAGTTGAAGGTGATGGTCAGCACATCGATGGACAGGCTGCCCAGCGGCGTGTGCTTGGCATCCTCGTACAGCACCTTGTCGTAGACCTCGTCCGCGAAGATGACCAGGCCATGCTCGCGTGCCAGCTCCACGATCTGCAGCAACAACTCCTTGGAGTACAGCGCACCCGTGGGGTTGTTGGGGTTGATGACGACGATGCCCTTGGTGCGCGGCGTGATCTTGGCGCGGATGTCGTCCATATTGGGCATCCAGCCATTGGACTCGTCACACATGTAATGCACGGGCGTGCCGCCGGACAGACTGGTGGCAGCCGTCCACAGCGGATAGTCGGGCGCAGGCAGCAACATCTCGTCGCCGTTGTCCAGCAGCGCATTGGTGGCCAGGCTGATCAGCTCCGAAGCGCCGTTGCCCAGGTAGATATCGTCCAGCGTCACACCCTTGATGCCCTGGCGCTGGGTTTCGTGCATCACGGCCTTGCGCGCCGCGAAGATGCCCTTGCTGTCGGAGTAGCCTGCCGAGTTGGGCAGGTTGCGGATCATGTCCTGCTGCACTTCCTCGGGAGCATCGAAGCCGAACACGGCCAGATTGCCGATATTGAGCTTGATGATCTTCTGGCCGTCGTCCTCCATCTTCTTCGCCGCGTCCATGATCGGCCCGCGGATGTCGTAACAGACGTTTGCTAATTTGGCGGATTTTTGAACGGTTTTCATGCGAATCAATGCAAAAGGATTTCAGGCACGCCAGGGCGCATTAAGTGCCATGGTGAAACCTATAATTTAAGCACAGTTCCGCGCTGCAGCAATGTCCCCACCCTCTCTGTATGGAGACAGCAGCCATCGCCCCCGTCCAGCGCGCCGATTGCGCACACTCTCCATCATGAAATTTCAGGCAGACAAATCCGATGCGCAAACCATCACCGGCTATGGCCCGGGCTGGATCGCGGTTGACAAGCAAAACCATGAAACCAGTCTGCTGGTAGGTGCCCGCGGCCTGCTGACCGAGTGGAACTGCGCCCGTTTCGAAGACCTGACGGCCGAGCATTTCGAGGAACTCGCCAAGCTGGATGCGGAAGTCGTCCTCTTTGGCAGCGGCAGCAAGAACCGCTTTCCACCCGTGGCCTGGCTCAAGCCGCTGATCGCCAAACGGATTGGCCTGGAGAGCATGGACACCGCCTCGGCCTGCCGTACCTATAACGTTCTGGCCAGCGAAGGCCGCAACGTGGTCGCAGCCCTGCTGCTCGCATAGCCTTCCGAGCTTACATTGAGAGAAATACGTATTTCAGGGTAAAATCGCAGGTTGCGGTTGGGGGCGATCGATTGATAAAAACAAAAATACCACCGACGCCCTCGGCATTTCAACGAACACACCCGAGAGATACAAGCGCATGGCGATCGTTGTCAACAAACCACTCCCAGAATTTGAAGCCAATGCCACCGGCGGCGTCAAGGTGTCCAACACCTCGCACAACGGCCAGATTCTGATCCTGTATTTCTACCCCAAGGACAACACGCCGGGTTGTACCACGGAAGCAATGCAATTCCGCGATAAGTACAAGGATTTCGTGAAGGCTGGCGCCACCGTGTTCGGTGTGTCGCGCGACAACATGAACTCGCACAACGACTTCAAGGAAAAGCTGGAACTGCCGTTCGAGCTGATCGCTGACACCGAAGAAAAGATGTGCCACATGTTTGGCGTGGTCAAGAACAAGATCATGTACGGCAAGAAGGTCAAGGGCATCGAGCGCTCCACTTTCCTGATCGGTGCCGACGGCATCCTGATGCAGGAATGGCGCGGCCTGAAGGTCCCCGGCCATGTGGACGAAGTTCTCAAGGCCGTCAAAAGCCTGAAGACTCAAGACAAGAAGGTGGCCTGAACCCCGCCCCGGACTGAAAACCTTGCAATTATCTACACGCAAAGTATTTCAAAGTCTTTAAACAAGGCAAAACAGGAAATACCGCCTCAGGCCCTCGCGGCCTATGCATAATGGGGCATGCCTCAGTGCTACGCAGTATTCTCTGTTCACCCCACCAAAGCCGCCTCGGTTTCCAGGCGGCTTTGTGCTTTTTGAATCTTGTTGAGAACGGTTCGTCCACTATGCCCCTGCCTCCCGCACCCGGCCACCGCGCCGCAAAGCTTTCCGCAGAAGCCTTTTCGTCCATCCGCAAGACTGCCAAGCAGACTGCAGAACTTGACGAGGATCTGAACCCCTCCAACGGAGCCGCCCTGAATGCGGCTCCAGAGACCGCCCCTGCGGTCACCAAGCCGCGCCGCAGCACCAGCAAGCCCGCCGCCGCCAAGCCGCGCAAGACCGCCACAACGGCTGGCGCAGCGCCGACGGCAGCAGCACCGACTGCCGCAGTACCTGCAAAACCCGCCGACGCAGCTGCCAAGCCTGCCCGCCGCGCCCGCAATACGCGCACCGGCCCGACCACGCTGTTCGTGCTGGACACCAATGTGCTGCTGCACGACCCCAGCAGCCTGTTCCGCTTTGAAGAGCACGACATCTTCCTGCCCATGGTGGTGCTGGAAGAGCTGGACAACCACAAAAAGGGCATGACCGAGGTGGCACGCAACGGCCGCCAGGTCAGCCGCACGCTGGACTCCCTGGTTGCCTCCCAGCCCGCCGATGGTCTGGAAAAAGGCCTGCCGCTGAACGCCACGGGTCAGCGCAGCGCCACCGGCACGCTGTACTTCCAGACCAACCCTCTGGATGCATCCCTGCCCGAGAGCCTGCCACAGGGCAAGGCCGACAACCAGATTCTGGGCGTGGTCGCAGCCTTGCGCGAGCAGCACAAGGATCGCGAAGTGGTGCTGGTGTCCAAGGACATCAATATGCGCGTCAAGGCGCGCGCCCTGGGCCTGGCCGCCGAGGACTACCAGAACGACAAGGTACTGGAAGACGGCGATCTGCTGTACTCGGGCGCACTGGCCCTGCCCCACGATTTCTGGGCCAAGGCCGGCAAGAATGTGGAGAGCTGGCAGGAAGGCGCCATCACCTACTACCGCGTCAGCGGCGCCATCGTCGACCAGTTGATGATCAACCAGTTCGTCTACTACGAAGCACCGGGCGAGCCCAGCCTCTACATGCGCGTGACTGAAATCCGCGACAAGACGGCCGTGCTCAAGACGCTGCGCGACTTCGGCAATCCCAAGAATGCCGTCTGGGGCGTGTCCACACGCAATCGCGAGCAGAACTTTGCCATGAACCTGCTGGTCAACCCCGAAGTCGACTTTGTCACACTGACGGGCACGGCAGGCACCGGCAAGACCCTGCTGGCCCTGGCCGCCGGTCTGGCCCAGGTGCTGGACGAGCGCCGCTATACCGAGATCATCATGACCCGCGCCACGGTGAGCGTGGGTGAGGACATCGGCTTCCTGCCCGGCACCGAAGAGGAAAAAATGGGCCCCTGGATGGGCGCCCTGGACGACAACCTGGAGTTCCTGGCCAAGGGCGACGGCGGCAATGCCGGCGAGTGGGGGCGCGCCGCCACCAACGAGCTGATCCGCAGCCGCATCAAGATCAAGAGCATGAACTTCATGCGCGGTCGCACCTTCCTGAACAAATACGTCATCATCGACGAGGCCCAGAACCTGACGCCCAAGCAGATGAAGACCCTGATCACCCGTGCCGGCCCCGGCACCAAGATCATCTGCATGGGCAATCTGGCCCAGATCGACACACCCTACCTGACCGAAGGCAGCTCGGGCCTGACCTATGTGGTGGACCGCTTCAAGGGCTGGCCCCACAGCGGCCACATCACCCTGGCGCGCGGCGAACGCTCGCGCCTGGCGGACTTCGCCAGCGAGGTGCTGTAAGTGGCGAGCTGGATCACGGCACTCAAGCTCGTACCCTGGGGCGAGGTCATCAAGGCCACGCCTCAGGTGGTGAAGGCCGCCCAGGGCATGCTCAAGAAGAAAGACGCCCAGGCCGAGGCGCGCGAGCAGGACGCCAGCGCGCAAAGCGCTGCGCAGCGCATTTCGCCGCCGGCTTCTGCCGGCGAGCAGGCGCTGCTGCTGATCCAGCAACAGGAGGAGCGCATCGCCCAGCTCGAGCAGTCGCAGCGCCAGTCGCTGGAGATCATCGAGAAGCTGGCCCAGCAAAATGCCCAGATCGTCGCAACCGTGGGCGCGCTGCGCACAGGTGCACAGCGCCTGGCCTGGGCCTGCGGCGTGCTGGGGCTGTGCGTGATCGGTCTTGGCGTCTACCTGTTCAGCCGCTAGCGCCGCAGCTGCTCAAAAAACAAAGCCCGCAAGGTCCGTGCCTTGCGGGCTTTTCTTATGTCCTTCAATTTGATAGCTGGCAGCACTTGATATTCATAGTTTTCATATTCATAGAGTTATGAAATCCATACTCAACAAGCGCTAGCAGCTATGATTTTTAGTATTCGTCCGTGCCGTAGCCCTGCGCCAGGTTCTCGAAACGCGTCTGGTTCTTCTGGAAGAAGAGCTTCACCGTCCCCGTCGGCCCGTTACGCTGCTTGCCGATGATGACCTCGGCAATATTGGGCTCCTTGCTCTCTTTGTTGTAGTAGTCGTCGCGGTAGATGAACATGATGATGTCCGCATCCTGCTCGATGGCGCCCGATTCGCGCAGGTCGGACATCATGGGGCGCTTGTCGGTACGCTGCTCCACCGAACGGTTGAGCTGGGACAGCGCGATCACCGGGCATTGCAACTCCTTGGCCAGCATCTTCAAGCCCCGCGAGATTTCACCCAGTTCGGTCGCACGGTTGTCGGAACTGGCGGCAGATCCCGAGCCGCTCATCAGCTGCAGGTAGTCGACCACGATCAGGCCCAGCTTGCCGCACTGGCGCGCCAGACGACGCGCATTGGCACGCAGCTCGGTCGGGGACAGGCCCGGCGTTTCGTCGATATGCAGCGACACGGTGCGCAAGCGCTCGATGGCCTCGGTCAGACGCGGCCACTCGTCATCGCTGAGCTTGCCGGTACGCAGATTGCCCTGATTGACGCGACCGATGGAGCCGACGATACGAACCGCCAGCTGGGCCGCGCCCATTTCCATGGAGAAGATGGCAACCGGCAAACCCTCGTTGAGCGCCACATGCTCGGCAATATTCACGGCAAACGAGGTCTTGCCCATCGAGGGACGCGCCGCCAGCACCACCATGTCGCCGGCCTGCAGACCCGATGTCATGCGATCCAGATCGACAAAGCCCGTGGGCACGCCGGTCACATCCATGGGGTTGTCAGCCATCTCCTGGACCCGGTCCAGCAGATCCACTACCAGCGTGTCCAGCGACTGGAAACCCTGTTTGTTGCGCGCGCCCTCCTCGCCGATCGCCATGATCTTCTGCTCGGCTTCGTCGAGGATGCGCTCCACCGTCTTGCCCTGAGGATTGAAGGCATTGGTCGCGATGTCGTCGCTGGCCGTGACCAGCTTGCGCAAGATGGCGCGCTCACGCACGATTTCCGCATAGCGGCGGATATTGCTGGCACTGGGCACATACTGCGCCAGCTGGTTCAGGTACATCAGGCCGCCGACTTCCTCGGCCTTGCCCATGCCCTGCAGATGCTCGTAGACCGTGATCACGTCGGCCGGCTTGCTGGCATTGATCAGCTTGCCGATGGCTTCGTAGATCAGCTTGTGCTCGTGCCGATAGAAGTCGCCGTCGCCGAGCAGGTCACCCACGCGCTCCCAGGCATTGTTGTCCAGCAGCAGACCGCCGAGCACCGAAGATTCCGACTCCATGGAGTGCGGCGGCACACGCAGTTGCGCCACCTGCTGGTCTGCAGGCGGAACCGGGGCGAATGCATCATCTTGCAGATCAAGCGGGGGCATTACTGACGACATGAGACTCCTAGAGACAAGTCCTCCATCGTAGCGGGAGGCGGTGGCGACGTCACGGCGGGTGACGAGAAAAACGCTGGCGAGACAAACAATTACCGGAAAACAAAAAACCGCCCGAAGGCGGCTTTTTGCCAATTCAGAACAGTGCCTGAATTAGGAGTGGTCGCCGTACACGGAGACAGCCACTTCTGCAGCCACGTCGGTGTGCAGAGCCACCACCACAGTGGCGTCGCCAACGGTCTTGATGGGGCCGTTGGGCATGCGCACTTGCGACTTGTTCACTGCGAAACCGGCCTTGACCAGTTCTTCAGCGATGTCGGCGTTGGTGATGGAACCAAACAGACGGCCGTCAACGCCAGCCTTCTGAGTGATCTTCACATTGACGCCATTCAGCTTTTCGCTCAGTTCTTGAGCGGCAGCCAGCTTCTCGGCAGCAGCCTTTTCCAGCTCAGCGCGCTTGGCTTCGAATTCAGCCTTGGCAGCAGCTGTTGCACGACGTGCAGCGCCGGAGGGGATCAGGAAGTTACGAGCGTAACCGTCCTTGACCTTGACGATATCGCCCAGGTTACCCAGGTTCACAACCTTTTCGAGCAGAATGATTTGCATAGTCTTGCTCCTTAGATCTTGTGCTGGTCAGAGTAGGGCAGCATAGCCAGGAAGCGAGCGCGCTTGATGGCTGTGTTCAGCTGACGCTGGTAGATGGCGCGCGTGCCGGTCAGGCGTGCGGGCACAATCTTGCCGTTTTCGGCGATGAAGTCACGCAGGGTGTCGACATCCTTGTAGTCGATTTCTTCGACGCCGGCGACTGTGAAGCGGCAGAAACGCTTGCGCTTGAACAGCAGCGACTGGGTGTTGCGCTTAGGACGCTTGTCCTTGTTGAATTTCTTGAACGTGGCCATTGCTGGACCTCTTGAAAATTAATTTTGTTGAATATCCTGAATGTGTAAAACCAGCATCTTGCTATTGCGCGGCGTGGCCAGAAAACCTTGAAAGGTCCATTGGCTACCGGGTGCTTGGCGGGCCAGCTTTTCAGCCAGGGCGCCAAAGGCAACAGCCTTGACAGATGCATTCACGTTGCGCGCATTGCCCAGCTCTTGTTGCTGCGAACTGTGTTCAATCCGCAAATCCAGGGCCGGCAATCCGGCGGGCGTGTAGCGCAAAGCAGCTTGCTCTGCGAGAAGGCCCGTCAATACAACGCGGTTTTCCACTCCTTCAGTGTCTGATGCTATTAAGCGTGCTCAGCCTGGTTGGCCTTGCGGGCTTCTTCGCGCTCAACGCTCTTCATCATGGCGGAAGCAGCTGTATCAGCCTTCTTCTTCTGCACAGTCAGGTGACGCAGCACGGCATCATTGAACTTGAAGGCGTGTTCCAGTTCAGCCATCACAGCCTGGTCGGCTTCGATGTTCAGGCACAGGTAGTGAGCCTTAGCGAGCTTGTTGATCATGTAAGCCAGCTGACGACGGCCCCAATCTTCTTCGCGGTGCACCTTGCCGCCACCAGCAGCAATCATGCCCTTGTAGCGCTCCAGCATCGCGGGAACTTGTTCGCTTTGATCCGGATGGATCAACAAAATGATTTCGTAATGACGCATAACGACTCCTTTTGGGTAAACGCCGCCCACTGCGTCTGTAGCGGTGCGGCAAGGCAAAACGTGAGATTCTAGCCGAGTGGCAGACTATCTGTACACTCTGGGGCCTATAAACCTGCGATTACCATTGGTCAATCAAGGCGAGAGGCGCTGAAATCACAAGTGCTCACTCTCCTGAAATGCCCCGTAAATCCTGCAGGCTCAGCCCAGTCGCTGCGCCCGCCGCCCTTTGTCGGGCGGCACGGGTCTTGAAATAGACCTGGCGGAGCGCATCTGGCAGACAGATTGTCTTAAGTTTTGAGAAACCTTCACCACCTATGACCGAGAACCACAACCCCAACACCATCAACGACGCCAGCCCCGAGGAACTGGAAGCGGCCCTGGCAGCCAATGCGTCGGACGAACTGGGACGTCTGCAGGCCGAGCTGGAAGAACTCAAGGCCAAGAGCGCCGATCTGGCCGACCAATACCTGCGTGCCAAGGCCGACGCCGAAAACATGCGCCGCCGCGCCGAAGAAGAGGTCGCCAAGGCACGCAAGTTCGGCATCGAGAGCTTTGCAGAAAGCCTGCTGCCCGTGATCGACAGCCTGGACGCGGCCCTGTCCATCCAGAACGCCACGCCCGAGCAGCTGCGCGAAGGCTCGGACGCCACGCTGCGCCAGCTGAATTCGGCCCTGGAGCGCAACAAGGTGCTCGCCATCAATCCCGCTGCGGGCGAGAAGTTCGACCCTCACCACCACCAGGCCATCTCCATGGTTCCCGCCGACCAGCCCGCCAACACCGTGGTTGCCGTGCTGCAAAAGGGCTATGTGATCGCCGACCGTATCCTGCGCCCCGCGCTGGTGACCGTGGCCCAGGGCTGAGCCGGCCAGACACCCCAAAAAACCACCGTCAGGGCAAAAAAATGTGAGTGACGGCTCTTGAAGCCGGCCACTACGCCCACAAGTGACGAATCAAGCAAACATTCAACAGATTACGGAGAGAATTATGGGAAAAATCATCGGTATTGACCTGGGTACCACCAACAGCTGCGTTGCCATCATGGAGGGTAACAACACCCGCGTGATCGAGAACAGCGAAGGTGCCCGCACCACCCCCTCCATCGTTGCCTATCAAGAAGACGGCGAAATCCTGGTCGGCGCATCCGCCAAGCGCCAGGCCGTCACCAACCCCAAGAACACCATCTACGCCGCCAAGCGCCTGATCGGCCGCAAGTTCGCCGAAGCCGAGGTGCAAAAGGACATCGACCTGATGCCCTTCCAGATCGTCAAGGCCGACAACGGCGACGCCTGGGTGCAAGTGCGTGACCAGAAGCTGGCTCCCCCCCAGATCAGCGCCGAAGTGCTGCGCAAGATGAAGAAGACCGCCGAGGACTTCCTGGGCGAGCCCGTGACCGAGGCCGTCATCACCGTGCCCGCCTACTTCAACGACGCCCAGCGCCAGGCCACCAAGGACGCCGGCCGCATCGCGGGTCTGGAAGTCAAGCGCATCATCAACGAACCTACCGCTGCTGCCCTGGCCTTCGGCCTGGACAAGGTGGGCAAGGGCGACCGCAAGGTGGCCGTGTATGACCTGGGCGGCGGCACGTTCGACGTCTCCATCATCGAAATCGCCGACGTGGACGGCGAAAAGCAGTTCGAAGTGCTGTCGACCAACGGCGACACCTTCCTGGGCGGCGAAGACTTCGACCAGCGCATCATCAACTACATCATCGACGAGTTCAAGAAGGAACAAGGCGTTGATCTGTCCAAGGACGTGCTGGCTCTGCAGCGCCTGAAGGAAGCCGCTGAAAAAGCCAAGATCGAGCTGTCGAACTCCGCACAGACCGACATCAACCTGCCCTACATCACCGCCGATGCCACAGGCCCCAAACACCTGAACATCAAGCTGACCCGCGCCAAGCTGGAGTCGCTGGTGGACGATCTGATCGAGCGCACGATCGCGCCTTGCCGCACCGCCATCAAGGATGCAGGCATCTCCGTATCCGACATCCACGACGTGATCCTGGTCGGCGGCATGAGCCGCATGCCCAAGGTGCAGGAAAAGGTCAAGGAATTCTTCGGCAAGGATCCCCGCAAGGATGTGAACCCCGACGAAGCCGTGGCCGTGGGCGCTGCCGTGCAGGGCCAGGTGCTGGGTGGCGAGCGCTCCGACGTGCTGCTGCTGGACGTGACTCCCCTGTCTCTGGGTATCGAAACCCTGGGCGGCGTCATGACCAAGATGATCAGCAAGAACACGACCATTCCCACCAAGTTCGCGCAGACCTTCTCCACGGCTGAAGACAACCAGCCTGCCGTGACCATCAAGGTGTTCCAGGGCGAGCGCGAGATCGCCAGCGCCAACAAGATGCTGGGCGAGTTCAACCTGGAAGGCATTCCGCCCGCAGGTCGTGGCGTGCCCCAGATCGAAGTGACCTTCGACATCGACGCCAACGGCATCCTGAACGTGTCCGCCAAGGACAAGGCTTCCGGCAAGGAAAACAAGATCACCATCAAGGCGAACTCTGGCCTGTCGGAAGAAGAAATCCAGAACATGGTCAAGGATGCGGAACTGAACGCAGCCGACGACAAGAAGAAGCTGGAACTGGTGACCGCAAAGAACCAGGGCGAAGCCGCTGTTCACAGCGTCAACAAGAGCCTGGCCGAGCATGGCGACAAGCTGGATGCCGCCGAAAAGAGCGCCATCGAAGCTGCCGTCAAGGAACTGGAAGAAGCGCTCAAGGGCGAGGACAAGGACGCCATCGACGCCAAGACAACGGCCCTGATGACGGTCAGCCAGAAGCTGGGCGAGAAGATGTACGCCGACGCACAGGCCGCTGGCGGTGCCGAAGCTGCTGCGGCCGCAGCAGCAGCCTCCGCCGGTGCCAGCGCATCGGCAGCCGCTGACGACAACGTGGTTGACGCCGAAGTCAAGGAAGTCAAGAAGGACTAAGCGCGGGCAGGTCCTGGCCTCAAACCATTGACCGCTTGCCGCCGCGCCGGGCTCCCAGGAGCTGGCGCGGCGTTCCTGTTCCATCCGACCGAAAACTCACATGTCCAAACGTGACTACTATGAAGTTCTGGGCGTTGCCAAAAGCGCCTCGGACGATGACATCAAGAAGGCCTATCGCAAGCTGGCGATGAAGTTCCACCCTGACCGCAATCAGGGCGAGAAGGCCAAGGAAGCCGAGGAAAAGTTCAAGGAGGTCAAAGAGGCCTACGAGATGCTTTCCGACAGCCAAAAGCGTGCGGCCTACGACCAGTACGGCCATGCCGGCGTGGACCCCAATCGCGGCATGGGCGGCGGCGAGGGCTTTGGCGGCTTTGCCGAGGCCTTTGGCGACATCTTTGGCGATATGTTCAACGGCGGCGGCCGCGGCGGTCGCGGCGGCCGTCAGGTCTACCGCGGCAACGACCTCAGCTATTCCATGGAAATCACCCTGGAAGAGGCTGCCAAGGGCAAGGATGCCCAGATCCGCATTCCAAGCTGGGACAGCTGCGACACCTGTAGCGGCAGCGGCGCCAAGCCCGGCACCAGCACCAAGACCTGCACCACCTGCAACGGCATGGGCACGGTACAGATGCGCCAGGGCTTCTTCAGCGTGCAACAGACCTGCCCGCACTGCCGCGGCACGGGCAAGATCATCCCCGAGCCCTGCACGTCCTGCGGCGGCCAGGGCAAGGTCAAGCGCCAGAAGACGCTGGAAGTGAAAATTCCTGCCGGCATCGACGACGGCATGCGCATCCGCTCGGCCGGCAATGGAGAACCCGGCACCAATGGCGGCCCGGCAGGCGACCTCTATATCGAGATTCGCGTCAAGGACCACGACATCTTCGAGCGCGACGGCGACGATCTGCACTGCAATGTTCCCGTGAGCTTCATCACCGCCGCCCTGGGTGGCGAGATCGAAGTGCCCACACTGCAAGGCAAGGCGGCGATCGACATCCCTGAAGGCACGCAAGCCGGCAAGCAGTTCCGCCTGCGCGGCAAGGGCATCAAGGGCATTCGCTCCAGCTACCCCGGTGATCTGTACTGCCACATCGTGGTGGAGACTCCGGTCAAGCTCACCGAGTACCAGCGCAAGCTGCTCAAGGATCTGGACGAATCGCTCAAGAAGGGTGGCTCCAAGCATTCGCCCAGCGGCGAGAGCTGGACGGACCGTCTGAAGAGCTTCTTCAGCTAAGCCCTGACGCTCACCCCCAAAAGCCCATCGGTCATGCCTGATGGGCTTTTTTCATGGGCAGCCCATCATTCCTTGCCCGGCTTCCAGTTACGCACCTCGCGCTGGACCCTCAGCCGCTCTGCGGGGCTCAATGCCTGCTCGGCCGTCTGCATGCGGCTTTGCAGCGAGGGATCCTTGGCATGGGCGATAGCCAGCCAGAAATAGGCCTTGCCCATGTCTTTCTGCACGCCCTGACCGCTGACATACATGGCGGCCAGGTTCGACTGCGCCAGGGTGTAGCCCTGCTTGGCGGCGCGATCGAACCAGCGTGCCGCCTGGCCTGCATCCTGCGGCACGCCCTGGCCGTTGGCATAGAGAAAGCCCAGAGACGACTGAGCCGCCGCATTGCCTTGACCGGCGGACTTCTCCAGCCACCGCGCCGCGCGCGTCAGATCCTGCGGCACCAGCGCACCTACGGCATAGATCATGCCGGTGTTGTACTGGGCGTCGGCATGGCCTTTCTCGGCCGCCTGTTCAAACCATTGCAGGGCGGCCCGACCATCCTCCTTGACGCCCCGGCCGCCGGAGAGCATCACACCGAGGCTGTACTGACCCGCGGCCTCGCCGCCCTTGGCCGAACGCTCGAACCATTGCACGGCCTGCGCATCATCGGCCGCCACGCCGCGGCCCTCGGCATACATCAGACCCAGATTGTTCTGGGCGATGCCGTCGCCCTGCTCTGCCGCCTTGCGGTACCAGTTCACGGCCTGCACTTCGTCCAGAGTCACGCCCCGCCCGTTGGCGTAGAGCACTCCCAGGTCGGACTGCGCGGGCGCATAGCCCTGGTCAGCCGACTGGCGATACCAGTGCACGGCCTGTGCCAGGTCCTGATTCACTCCTTTGCCAAAACGGTAGCGCGAGCCCAGCAGATACTGGGCCTTGGCGTCGCCCGTCTGTGCTGCCGCACGCATGGAGGCCAGCTCCTTGGCATCTTCGGCCTGATTGTTCCTGGCCTCCGGCGTCCAATGCTCACGACCCAGCGGAGCTGCCGCTGCCGCACCTGCTGCCGCAGCACCAGCGACCGCTGCGTTGCGGCCGGTGCGCCCTTTTTTACCGGCCTTGCCGGCGGACTTGGCCGATGAAGATTTGGCAGCACCTGCAGTCGTGCTCTTGGTGGACTTGGACGATTTGGCTGGCGCGGCCGCACTGGACTTGGCCGGGGTCTTGCCTTTGGCCACAGCTGGCAAGGCAGTGCCGCCCAGCGCCAGCGCAGCTGCCAGCAGGCAAGCCTGACCCCAGCAACGGCTGCGGTGCAAGAGTGGCGCTCCCGAAGCCATAACTGGCAACTCGGAAGGCTCACTGTCGGACATCGGATGGTTGGGAACTCTCATGACTCACATTTTTGCAGCGAATAGCGTCGATTCCTGGCTGCTTTACTGACGATTTACTTTGTAAAAAAATTCCGGCACTCAGGCACCAGGAAGACTTCCGCACCTCAGGCCGGATCAGGCTTGAACGATTCTGGCATCTAGAGTCTTCGCTATGAAAATGCAAGTACGCAAGACTGACAAATGCAACACCGCTTTCTCAAGCCTCGCCAAGTCATCGCAAAGCAAGAAATCACCCATCTCCAAAATTTACCCATCGCCAAGCAAGACATCTCATTCAAAGATGGATGCAGCTAGATTAATCGGTAAAAATGCTGAAAACTTCTCGAAACGAGAAGACTTGAGCCTACCCCATGAAGAATTCAGAGCGCAGTTTTGCGCGCCGCATCGATCTCACCTCGCTTCAGCTGTTCGTCGCCGTGTGCGAACTGGGCAGCATTGGCCGCGCCGCTGAACGCGAGTTCATTGCGGCCTCGGCCGTCAGCAAGCGCTTGTCCGACCTGGAAGCGACGGTGGACACCGCCCTGCTCTATCGCCACAGCCGCGGCGTGACACTGACGCCGGCCGGCGAGAGCCTGCTGCACCATGCGCGCAATGTGCTCTACGGGCTGGAGCGCATGCAGGGCGAGCTCTCCGAATACGCCGACGGCGTGCGCGGCCATGTGCGCATGCACGCCAATATGTCCGCCATCGTGCAGTTTCTGCCCGAAGACCTGGGGGCCTTTGCGCGCGAACACAGCCAGATCAAGATCGATCTGCAGGAGCACCTGAGCCCCGACGTGCTGAGCGCCGTGGCCGAGGGCACGGCCGATATCGGCATCTGCACGCTGGGCAATATCAGGAGCAGCGAAGGCAATCAGGCCACTGTGCAACTGACCCAGGGCAATGTGCCGCTGCAGTACCGCAGCTATCGCAAAGACCGATTGGTCGTCGTCGTGCCCGAGCGCCATGCCCTGGCCGACCGCGAAAGCGTCGCCTTCACGGAAGTGCTGGAATGGGACATCGTCAGCCTGCATGCCGGCTCCTCGATCAGCCTCGCCATGCGTGCTGCCGCAGCCCAGGCCGGCCACCCGCTGCACCAGCGCATTCAGGTCACCAGCCTGGACGCCATGTGCCGCATGATCGACAACGGCCTGGGACTGGGCTTACTGCCCGACCGCGCATTCGAGCTGATGCATGGCGTGGGCCATCTGCGCGCCGTGCAGCTCACCGACGACTGGGCGCACCGCGAACTCTGCGTGGTGGCCCGCGACTTTGAAGCGCTGCCGGTGACCACCCGCCTGCTGGTCGATC
The DNA here is from genome assembly GCF_002157685.2 of Comamonas thiooxydans. Lineage (NCBI taxonomy): Bacteria > Pseudomonadati > Pseudomonadota > Betaproteobacteria > Burkholderiales > Comamonadaceae > Comamonas > Comamonas thiooxydans. The sequence continues at coordinate 1,171,016 of NZ_AP026738.1, read as the reverse complement.
ACCTCTGCCCCGCCAGTGCCAAGGCTTGAAGCATCGCATCAAGCCGCCACAGAATCCTCCCAACAAACCAACCTCACGAGACCACCATGGGACGCACCCTCTACGACAAGATTTTTGACGAGCACGTCGTTCACACCGAGGAAGACGGCACCTCCGTCCTCTATATCGACCGTCATCTGGTGCATGAAGTCACCAGCCCCCAGGCCTTCGAAGGCCTGCGCATGGCCGGCCGCAAGCTGTGGCGCGTCAGCTCGGTCGTGGCCACGGCCGACCACAACACCCCCACCGACGGCTGGGAGCGCGGCTACGACGGCATTGCCGATCCCATCAGCAAGGAACAGATCACCACGCTGAACAGCAATATCGCCGAGTTCGGCTCGGCCGCCTTCTTCCCCTTCATGGACAAGGGCCAGGGCATTGTTCACGTCATGGGCCCCGAGCAGGGCGCGACCCTGCCCGGCATGACCGTGGTCTGCGGCGACAGCCACACCTCCACCCATGGCGCTTTCGGCGCGCTGGCCCACGGCATCGGCACCTCCGAGGTCGAGCATGTGATGGCCACCCAGACCCTGCTGGCCAAGAAGGCCAAGAACATGCTGGTGCAGGTCAACGGCAAGGTCGCGCCCGGCATCACCGCCAAGGACATCGTGCTGGCCATCATCGGCAAGATCGGTACCGCCGGCGGCACGGGCTACACCATCGAGTTTGCCGGCGAAGCCATCCGCGACCTGAGCGTGGAAGGCCGCATGACGGTCTGCAACATGGCCATCGAAGGCGGCGCTCGCGCAGGTCTCGTGGCCGTGGACGACAAGACCATCAACTACATCAAGGGCCGCCCCCTGGCGCCCACGGGTGGCGAATGGGATGCCGCAGTCAGCTACTGGAAGACACTGCATTCCGACGCCGATGCGAAGTTCGACCATGTGGTGGAGCTGAACGCCGCCGACATCGTGCCGCAGGTGACTTGGGGCACCAGCCCCGAGATGGTGCTGGGCATCGATGCCGCCGTCCCCGATCCCGACAAGGAAAAGGACTCGAACAAGCGCGGTGCCATCGAACGTGCGCTGACCTATATGGCGCTGGAACCCGGCAAGCCCATCAACGACATCTTTGTCGACAAGGTGTTCATCGGCTCCTGCACCAACAGCCGCATCGAAGACATGCGCGAAGCCGCGGCCGTGGTCAAGAACCTGGGCCAGAAGGTCGCCAAGAACATCAAGCTGGCCATGGTGGTGCCCGGCTCCGGCCTGGTCAAGGAACAGGCCGAGCGCGAAGGCCTGGACCAGATCTTCAAGGCCGCCGGCTTTGAATGGCGCGAACCCGGCTGCTCCATGTGCCTGGCCATGAACGCCGACCGCCTGGAGCCCGGCGAGCGCTGCGCCTCGACCTCGAACCGCAACTTCGAAGGCCGTCAGGGCGCCGGTGGCCGCACCCACCTCGTCAGCCCCGCCATGGCCGCTGCGGCCGCCATCCACGGCCACTTCGTCGACATCCGCAAGTTCTCCTAAACCATTCTTTCAGCGAGACAGAGCATGAAGCCTTCCGTCACGATTCTTTTGATCGGCCTGGCCTTCACCATGGCCGCCTGCAACACCGTCAAGGGCCTGGGCCAGGACGTGCAAAGTGCCGGCAGCGCCATTGAACGTGCCGCTCGCTGAACCCTTGATCCCTGGAATTCACGCCATGCAAAAATTCACCGTGCACAAGGGCCTTGTCGCCCCCATGGACCGCGAGAACGTCGACACCGACGCCATCATCCCCAAGCAGTTCCTCAAGTCCATCAAGAAGACCGGCTTCGGCCCCAATCTGTTTGACGAGTGGCGCTATCTGGACCAGCCCGGCCAGCCCGGCGTGCCCGAAGCCGACCGCAAGCCCAATCCCGACTTCGTGCTCAACCAGCCCCGCTTCAAGGGCGCCAGCATCCTGATCGCGCGCAAGAACTTCGGCTGCGGCTCCAGCCGCGAGCACGCGCCCTGGGCCCTGGACCAGTACGGCTTCCGCGCCATCCTGGCCCCCAGCTTTGCCGACATCTTCTTCAACAACAGCTTCAAGAACGGTCTGCTGCCCATCGTGTTGCCCGAGGCCACGATCGACCAGCTGTTCAACGACGTCGCGGCCTTCCCCGGCTACGAGCTGACCATCGACCTGGAGCGCCAGGTGATCCTGAGGCCCCAGGGCGAAGAGATCGCCTTCGACGTCATCGCCTTTCGCAAGTACTGCCTGCTCAACGGCTTCGACGATATCGGCCTGACCATGCGCCATGCCGACAAGATCAAGGCCTTCGAGGCCGAGCGCCTGGCGCAGAAGCCCTGGCTGGCGCATACATTGATTCAGAAATAAAGCTCCCCCTGAGCCGCTTTGCCTAGGCGGCTCCGCGGCTTCCCCCAGAGGGGGACGACATCTTCGCTGCGAGGCGGCTCTTGCTCGATGTCTCTCACTTTGGGGCATGCCTTGCTTGGATTAGCTACCAATAAATGAGCTTCTAGCGCTTTCTATTCATGCATATCAGGATTAATTCAATCTGAAATCTATGAATAACGAGCGCTAACAGCTATCAAATTAATCAAAGGAACATCATGAAGATTGCAGTTTTGCCCGGTGATGGCATTGGTCCCGAAATCGTCGCGGAAGCCGTCAAGGTGCTTGAGGCCCTGAATCTGGGCCTGGAAATGGAAACCGCTCCCGTGGGCGGCGCCGGCTATGAAGCTGCCGGCCACCCCCTGCCTCCTGCCACGCTGAAGCTGGCCCAGGAAGCCGATGCCATCCTGTTCGGCGCCGTGGGTGACTGGAAGTACGACACGCTGGACCGCCCCCTGCGTCCCGAGCAGGCCATTCTGGGCCTGCGCAAGGCCCTGGGCCTGTTCGCCAACTTCCGTCCCGCCATCTGCTACAAGGAACTGACCCACGCTTCCAGCCTCAAGCCCGAGCTGGTGGCGGGCCTGGACATCCTCATCATCCGCGAGCTGACCGGCGACATCTACTTCGGCCAGCCGCGCGGCCGCCGTGTGGCTCCCGATGGTCACTTCCCCGGTGCCGAGGAAGCCTTCGACACCATGCGCTACACCCGTCCCGAGATCGAGCGCATCGCCCATGTCGCCTTCCAGGCCGCCCAGAAGCGCGACAAGCGTGTGACCAGCGTGGACAAGGCCAATGTGCTGGAAACCTTCCAGCTGTGGAAGGACGTGGTCAGCGAAGTCGCCAAGCAGTACCCCGACGTGGCCCTGGACCATATGTACGTGGACAACGCCGCCATGCAGCTGGTCAAGGAACCCAAGCGCTTCGACGTCGTGGTGACCGGCAATATGTTCGGCGACATCCTCTCTGACGAAGCCTCCATGCTGACCGGCTCCATCGGCATGCTGCCCAGCGCCAGCCTGAACGACAAGAAGCAAGGCCTGTACGAACCCAGCCACGGCTCGGCTCCCGACATCGCCGGCAAGGGCATCGCCAACCCCCTGGCCACCATCCTCTCGGCCGCCATGATGCTGCGCTTCAGCCTGGGCCAGGAAGCTGCCGCCCAGAAGATCGAAGCCGCCGTGCAAAAGGTACTGGCCGACGGCCTGCGCACTGCCGACATCTACAGCGAAGGCACGACCAAGGTCAGCACCCGTGAAATGGGCGACGCCGTGGTCAAGGCGCTGGCCGGCGTCTGAGAACGTATTGACGATCCAAGCCCGGAAACCGCTGATGTCCAGCCACTGCCGCAAGGCGGTGGCTTTTTGGTTTGACGCATTTTCCGGCATCAAACAAAACAAAACGTCAAAAATAAATCATTTATTTCGACGTTTTGACTAGAGTTTCGAGCACTTTTAACTCTTCAAGCTTTTTCTCTAGTCGCTAGAATGACAACTCTTATGTTTGCCGCACGCACCTTCGCTTCCGAGATCGACACACCCGCAAAGCTTGCCGGTGTGAATGCGCGCGCAATCACCATTAAGACGATTACAGGCTGACCCAGCCCGGTTCGTCGCGCGCCCCTTCCGGCCCTGACGAGCCGGCCGAAGCAGTCTCAAGCTACTGTTTTCAAAACTGAAAGGGCGTTTCAAATGAGCAAGCAATTGGTAGGTTTGGTGGGCTGGCGCGGCATGGTCGGCTCCGTGCTGATGGATCGTATGCAGGCCGAAGGCGACTTCGCACTGATCGAGCCCGTGTTCTTCTCCACCTCCAATGCCGGCGGCAAGGCTCCGGCCATGGCCACGGTGCACACCGAGCTGAAGGACGCCAACGACATCGCCGAGCTGTCCAAGTGCGCCATCATCATCACCTGCCAGGGTGGCGACTACACCAAGGAAGTCTTCCCCAAGATCCGCGCCGCGGGCTGGAACGGCCACTGGATTGACGCGGCCTCTTCGCTGCGCATGGAGGACGACGCCGTCATCGTGCTGGACCCCGTCAACGACGACCTGATCCAGCAAAAGCTGGCCGCCGGCGGCAAGAACTGGATCGGTGGCAACTGCACCAACTCCATCCTGCTGATGGGTCTGGGCGGTCTGTTCAAGGCCGGTCTGGTGGAATGGGTCTCTTCCATGACCTACCAGGCCGCATCGGGCGGCGGTGCCAACCACATGCGCGAGCTGCTCAAGGGCATGGGCGTGGTGCACGCCGCCGTCGCCGACGAACTGGCAACCCCTGCTTCGGCGATTCTGGAAATCGACCGCAAGGTCGCCCAGACCATCCGCGAAGATGTGCCCACCGAATTCTTCGGCGCACCTCTGGCCGGCGGCCTGATCCCCTGGATCGACGCACAGCTGCCCAACGGCCAGTCCAAGGAAGAATGGAAGGGCCAGGCCGAAGTCAACAAAATCCTGGGCACCGAAGCCACCATCCCCGTGGACGGCCTGTGCGTGCGTATCGGCGCCATGCGCTGCCACTCCCTGGCCTTGACCCTGAAGCTGAACAAGGACCTGCCCCTGGAAGAGATCGAAGCCCTGATCAAGGGCGGCAACCCCTGGGTCAAGTTCGTGGCCAACGAACGCGCCCTGACCGTCAAGGAACTGACTCCCGCAGCGACCACCGGCGGCCTTGACGTTGCCGTGGGCCGCGTGCGCAAGCTCAATATGGGCCCCGAATACGTCTCGGCCTTCGTGATCGGCGACCAGCTGCTGTGGGGCGCGGCCGAGCCTCTGCGCCGCATGCTGCGCATCCTGCTGGCAGCCTGATACCTGCCGCCATCAAGCCTGCTGATGGCTTGATCCAGCACAGCAAAGCGCCAGTCATCCTCGTGATGGCCGGCGCTTTTTTCATGTCCAAGCTCCAGGCTTGGGCGACAATTGCCCGCTTATTCGGGCGAATGCAAACCGTCAGCAAACCTACATTAGGTTTCATCTCGTTGCCAATCGACAACAATTGAGAGCCTTGCCAGCCATGCTTTTGCTCACATTGCAATAGCGTCGTTGACAATGCAAACTGTGTCCGCCGGGCCGAGAGACCTTTGCCGCCTGCTGGAATTTCCAATTTTTATGTGCACCGCAGCCACAAACCCGATCAAGAACAAGAGGGCTGTAGGCTGCACGAATCAAGTCTGAGCCCTATGCAACGCTGGAAACTTTCTGCGCTCGCCGCAGCCACCCTCGCACTGTCAAGCCTCCCGGCCACCGATGCATGGGCATTGGCGCTGGGTCGCATCACGGTGCAGTCGGCTCTGGGCGAGCCCTTGCGTGCCGAAGTCGAGATCCCTCAACTCAGCGCAGCCGAGGCCGACAGCCTGCAGGCAGCTATCGCATCGCCAGCTGCATTCCGTGCCCAGGGCATGGAATTCACTGGCACGGCCAACTCGGTGCGCGTGCAGGTGCAAAAACGCGCCAATGGCTCGGCCGTGCTCAAGCTCAGCAGCTTTCAGCCGGTCAACGATCCCTTTGTCGATCTGGTGATCGATGCCAACTGGGCATCGGGCAAGCTGCAGCGCAACTACACCTTGCTGCTCGACCCTCCTGCAACGCGTCGCCCTGCTCCTGCACCCACCACCGCTGCCCAGGCCACGCCTGCCGCGGCGCCTGCGCCTGCGCGTCCCGCCGTGACTGCACGCCCGGCGTCCAGCCCTGTCAACACGGCCGGCCGGGACCTGCGCAATGACCGCGATCAGGACGAAGCCGCTGCGAAGCCGCAGCGCAAGCGCCAGGCCGGCATTGCAGCACCGGCTGGCAGCAGCGATGAAGTTCGCGTCAGGACAGGCGACACCGCAGGTCGCATTGCTGCAGCGCACAAGCCAGCAGGCGTCTCGCTTGATCAGATGCTGGTCGCCATGCTGCGCAGCAACCCGCAGGCCTTTGTCAATGGCAATATCAACCGCATGCGCAGCGGCGCGGTGATTCAGTTGCCCGATCAGGCAGCCGCCCAGGCTACCTCGGCCAAGGAAGCCCGCCAGATCATGGCGGCCCAGTCTCAGGATTTCAACCAGTTCCGCCGTCAATTGGCTGGCGTGGCACCTGTGGCTCCTGTGGAAGCAGCATCGCGCAGCGCCTCCGGCCAGGTTCAGGCCCATGTCGCAGATGCCAAGGCCACCACCGCCGCCCCCGACAAGCTGACCCTGTCCAAGGGCTCCGTCAAGGGCGTGGCTGCCGATGAGCAAGTGGCCCAGCAAAAACAGGCCGCCGACCAGTCTGCGCGCGCCGATGAGCTCAAACGTAATATGGCCGAGCTGAGCCAGATTGCGGCAGCCACCAAACCTGCAGGTACGGCCGCGGCTCCCACAGCAAGCGCCCCGGCTGCAGCTGCACCAGCGGCAAGCCCTACAGTCACCGTACCCGCGGCCAGCGCCGCCAATGCTGCAGCGCCTGCCCCCGCTCCGGCCGCTGATGCGGCTGCAACGTCTACCCCCCCAGCCACACCCGAGGCTGCGGCAGCCGATGCCGGCAAGCCAGGCGACACCCTACCTGCACCAGCTCCGGCCGAAGGCGAACCGGCACAAGCCGCAGCCGAGCCTGCAGCGCCTGCACCGGCACCGGTTGCACCTCCCAAGCCTGTTGCGGCACCGGCCCCCATTCCCGAGGAGCCCAGCTTTATCGACAGCCTGATGGAAGACCCGACCATCCCGCTGGCTGGTGCAGCACTGCTGGCCCTGCTGCTGGGCTATGGCGGCTACCGTGTTTCTCAGCGTCGCAAAGCCGCTGCGGCAGGCGCGGACAGCACGCTGGGCGACAGCCAGTTGTCGGCGGACTCCTTCTTCGGCGCCAGTGGCGGCCAGCGCGTGGACACCACGACCAGCAGCAGCCAGATGTCGGGCCAGTCCATGCAGTACTCTCCCAGCCAGCTCGACGCCGGCGATGTGGACCCGCTGGCCGAAGCCGATGTGTACCTGGCTTACGGCCGCGACCTGCAGGCCGAGGAAATCCTCAAGGAAGCGCTGCGCAGCGACCCCAACCGCCTGGTGCTGCACCAGAAGCTGGCTGAAATCTATGCCAAGCGCCATGACCGCATGGCCTACGCATCTGTAGCCAACAACGTCTTTGCGCTGACCCAGGGCAAGGGGCCCGAATGGCAGCGGCTGGCCGATCAGGGCCGTATCCTGGATCCGGAAAATCTGACCTACCAGCTGGGCGGAGCTCCCCAGCCCCAGGCAGGCGCAACGGCTGCGCCCAACGCCTTCAGCCCTACCGATCCATCGACCGCCTTGCAAGGCGGTGTGGCCGCCGCCGTGGGCTTTGGCTCGGCATTGGCTGCTGCACAGGCCGCAGAAGCGGCGGCCAGCCGCGAAGGCCCTCCCACGGAGCCCGCCGGCATGGACTTCGACATGGATCTGGAGCTGCCTGCGGACCTACCTGACACCGCTGCCAGCGCAGCGCCTGTGGCCTCCGAACCAGTCTCCTTGCCCAACGAGCAGGACTTCGCGGCACTGGCACAGTGGGACACTCCTGCTGCCACCTCCGCAGAGCCGGCAATTGCAGCCGCAGACAACGGCCTGAACCTGGATCTCGATGATCTGGCCTCGTTCAGCCTGCCCGCCACCGCTTCTCAAGCCCCGGCCCCCGTCACAGCTCCCGCGCCCGCCGAGCAAAGCTCCCTGAATGCGCTCGAGTTCGACCTCGACAGCTTCACCCTGCCTTTGCAGGCACAGCCCGAGGCCGAGAGCGGACAGGAAACCGCGCCACTGGAGCTATCTTCCAGCCAGGAGCGCCTGGACACAGAGCAAGACATCGAAGCCCTGACCTTGCAGCAGCCGAGTGAAGAGGCCGCCAGCCCTGCCGCAGCTTCTGCGCAGGCCGATGTGACTTTCGACCTCAGCGGCCTGTCGCTGGATCTGGGCACATCCGATATCGCTGCGCCAATCGATGCCGTGCCAGCTCCCTCCGAACCCGAAGACCCGCTGGCCACCAAACTGGCCCTGGCCGAAGAGTTCAATGCCATCGGCGACAGCGACGGAGCGCGTACACTGATCGAGGAAGTGATCGCCGAAGCCCATGGCGATCTCAAGGCCAAGGCTCACAGCCTTCTCTCTCAGATTGGTTGATTGATTTGATGCATTCAGACCCCGCGCCGGGAGCCATGCCATGCGCATAGCTCTTGGCGTCAGCTACAACGGTCAGGCCTATCGCGGCTGGCAAAGCCAACCCGATGGCAACACCGTACAAGACAAACTCGAAGCGGCCCTGGGCCGCTTTGCTGCTCAAGAAGTCTCCACCATCTGCGCCGGTCGCACCGATTCCGGTGTGCACGGCCTGATGCAGGTAGTGCACTTTGACACCGAGTTGCAGCGCGCGCCCAACTCCTGGGTGCGCGGCACCAACACCTTCCTGCCCAAGGACATTGCCGTGCAATGGGCGGCCGAGGTGGCCGACGGCCCGGATGGCTTCCATTCCCGCGCCTGTGCCACCGCACGCCGCTATGCCTATGTGCTGCTGCAGTCTCCCGTGCGCCCCAGCGTGGACCAGGGCCGGGTGGGCTGGGTGTTTCAGGCCCTGGATGCGCAGCGCATGCGCGCAGCCGCCGATCTGCTGCTGGGCGAGCATGATTTTTCGTCCTTTCGCGCTGCGGGCTGCCAGGCCAAGAGCCCGGTCAAGACCCTGCGCCGCATCGACATCCACTACCGCCCCGCTGGCCAGGCGCCCATGCGCGATGCGCAGATGGAATGCGGCTACTGGCGTTTCGAGTTCGAGGGCAGCGCCTTTCTGCACCACATGATCCGCAACATCATGGGCTGCCTGATCTACGTGGGCCAGGGCTCCAAGCCCGTGGAATGGATGCAGCAGGTGCTGGAGGCACGCTCGCGCGAGGTGGCCGCCCCCACCTTCTCCCCTGACGGCCTGTACTTTCTCGGCCCCATTTACGATACACGCTGGGGTCTGCCTGCCGACACCCCTCCGTTTGCCTGGCTGCCCTGAGCGGCCACCTGCCAACGATTGCTGCAACGCCAGGGATTAGTCATGCCTTCAATTGCCTCCCGCACCCGCATCAAGATCTGCGGCCTGACCCGAGAGCAGGATGTCGACACCGCGGTGGCCGCCGGCGCCGACGCCATCGGCTTTGTGCTCTATGCGCCAAGCCCGCGTGCCGTGACGCTGCAGCGCGCGGCCGAGCTGGCCCGGCGACTGCCGCCCTTTGTCACACCTGTTTTGCTCTTTGTGAATGAAACAGCTACCAATGTGATAGCTGCCTGCGACCAAATACCGAACGCCTGCGTGCAATTTCATGGTGATGAATCGGCCGCGGATTGCGAAGCCTCCACCCGGGGCGTCCAGCCCTGGTTGCGCGCGGCGCGCATACCCCTTGGAGACGATGCGGCCCGGTTTGACCTCGTAGAATATGCCCAACGTTATTCAAAGGCCCAAGCCATCCTGCTCGACGCCCATGTCGATGGTTATGGTGGCGGCGGCAAGGCATTCAATTGGTCACTTCTGCCAACAAGCGTCGACTCTCACCTCGTTTTGTCTGGTGGACTCACGCCTGCAAACGTGACCGATGGCATCTTGCAAGTGCGCCCTCGCGGGTTGTCTCTGGCCGTTGATGTGAGCTCTGGTGTCGAGGCCGAAGGTCCCGACGGCAAGCCACTCAAAGGCATCAAGGATGCCCACAAGATTCACCGCTTCATTGCTGCCGTACGCGCAGCTGATGCCCAAATTTTGCAGACTGACACATGTTTGAATACCAGTATCCTGACGCCCACGGCCATTTCGGCCGCTACGGCGGCAGCTTCGCCAGCGAAACCCTGACCCACGCACTCACCGAGCTGCGTGAGGCCTACGCAAAGTATCAGAACGACCCCGAATTCATCGCCGAATTCCAGTCCGAGCTGGCCCACTATGTAGGCCGTCCCTCTCCCGTCTATCACGCCTCGCGCATGAGCCGTGAAATGGGCGGTGCGCAGATCTATCTGAAGCGCGAGGATCTCAACCACACGGGTGCACACAAGATCAACAATGTGATCGGCCAGGCCATGCTCGCCAAGCGCATGGGCAAGCCGCGCATCATTGCCGAGACGGGCGCCGGCCAGCACGGCGTGGCCACGGCCACCATCTGCGCGCGTTATGGCCTCGAGTGCATCGTCTACATGGGTGCCGAGGACGTGAAGCGCCAAAGCCCCAATGTCTACCGCATGAAGCTGCTGGGTGCGACCGTGGTGCCCGTGGAGTCCGGCTCCCGAACGCTCAAGGATGCGCTCAACGAAGCCATGCGCGACTGGGTGGCCAATGTGGACAACACCTTCTACATCATCGGTACCGTGGCCGGCCCCCACCCCTACCCCATGATGGTGCGCGACTTCCAGAAGGTCATCGGCGACGAGTGCCTGACGCAGATGCCCGAGTTTCTGGGCGCCGACACACAGCCTGATGCCGTGGTCGCCTGCGTGGGCGGCGGCAGCAATGCCATGGGCATCTTCTACCCCTATATCCCCTACGAGAACACCAAGCTGTTCGGTGTGGAAGCGGCAGGCGAGGGCCTGGAGTCCGGCAAGCACTCGGCTTCGCTGCAAAAAGGCAGCTCGGGCGTGCTGCACGGCAACCGTACCTTCATACTGCAGGACGAGAATGGCCAGATCACCGAGACCCACTCGGTGAGCGCCGGCCTGGATTACCCAGGCGTGGGCCCTGAACATGCCTGGCTGCAGGAAATCGGCCGTGCCCAGTATGTGGGCATCACCGATCAGGAAGCGCTGGACGCCTTCCACTATCTGTGCCGCGCCGAAGGCATCATCCCGGCTCTGGAGTCCAGCCACGCCGTGGCCTATGCCATGAAGCTGGCCAAGACCATGCGCGCCGACCAGTCGATTCTCGTCAGCCTGTCGGGCCGTGGCGACAAGGACATCGGCACCGTGGCCGACCTCTCGGGTGCCGAATATTTCGACCGCCCCTCCATGCGCGGTCTCACCGTCAAGGGCGCTCCCGGACATGATGCAGCCAAGGCTGCAGCAGGGGGCAACAAGTTATGAGCCGAATTACCGCCACCTTCAACAAGCTCAAGGAAGAAGGCCGCAAGGCCCTGATTCCCTATGTGACTGCAGGCTTCCCGTTCGCCGCCATCACCCCGCCCCTCATGCACGGCATGGTGGAAGCCGGTGCCGACGTGATCGAGCTGGGCGTGCCCTTCTCGGACCCCATGGCCGACGGCCCCACCATCCAGCGCGCGGGCGACAAGGCCATCGCCAACGGCGTGGGCCTGAGCCAGGTACTGGCCTATGTGGCCGAATTCCGCAAAAAGGACCAGACCACGCCCGTGGTGCTCATGGGCTATGCCAACCCGGTGGAGCGCTACGACCAGATCCATGGAGAGGATGCCTTCGTCAACCATGCGGCCGCTGCCGGCGTCGATGGCGTGCTGATCGTGGACTATCCGCCCGAGGAGTGCGAAGAGTTTGCAGCCAAGCTCAAGGCCTGCGACATGGACCTGATCTTCCTGCTGGCTCCCACCAGCACCGAGGAGCGCATGCAGCAGGTGGCGCGCGTGGCCAGCGGCTATGTCTACTATGTCTCGCTCAAGGGCGTGACCGGTTCGGGCGCTCTGGACACTTCGGCCGTGGAGGCCATGCTGCCGCGCATTCGCCAGCATGTCAGCGTGCCCGTGGGCGTGGGTTTCGGCATTCGCGATGCCCAGACCGCACAGACCGTGGGCCAGGTGGCCGACGCCGTCATCATCGGCAGCCGCATCATTGACCTGCTCGACAACCAGCCCCACGAGAAGATCGTGCCTCTGGCAATAGACTTTCTGCGTGGTGTGCGAAAGGCTCTCGACGCATAATGCACCCCTGAATAAGCCTCCCCCTGAGCGGCTGCGCCGCTTCCCCCTTGTAGGGGGACGACAGCTTCGCTGCGGGGCGGCCCTTGCTTGCTGTCCTTCCCTCGATGCACCCTGCTGCCCTCAGATGCTTCAGGTGACATGCAGAGCAACGGAAATTGAAAAGGAAATACCATGTCCTGGCTTGAAAAACTTCTGCCTGCAAAAATCCAGCAGACCAATCCGACGGAACGCCACCAGCAGATTCCCGAAGGTCTGTGGATCAAGTGCCCCAGCTGCGAAACCGTTCTCTATAAGACCGATCTGGAAAAGAACCAGAACGTCTGCCCGACCTGCGGCCACCACCACCGCATCGGTGCACGCGCGCGTCTGAACCATTTCCTCGACGCCGAAGGCCGCTATGAACTGGCCCAGGAAGTCATTCCTGTCGATCCGCTGAAATTCAAGGACAGCCGCAAGTACCCCGAGCGTCTGAAGGAAGCGCTGGAGAACACCGGCGAGACCGACGCACTGATCGTCATGGGCGGCTCCGTCAAGAGCATCAATGTGGTCGTGGCCTGCTTCGAGTTCGACTTCATGGGCGGCTCCATGGGCTCGGTGGTCGGCGAACGCTTTGTGCGCGGCGTGGAAACCGCCATCGAGCAGAAAGTGCCTTTCATCTGCTTCACTGCCACCGGTGGTGCCCGCATGCAGGAAGGTCTGCTGTCGCTGATGCAAATGGCCAAGACCAATGCTGCGCTGACACGTCTGGCCAAGAAGGGTCTGCCCTATATCTCCGTGCTGACCGACCCCACCATGGGCGGTGTGTCCGCCGGCTTCGCCTTCGTGGGCGATATCGTGATTGCCGAGCCCAAGGCCCTGATCGGCTTTGCCGGCCCCCGCGTGATCGAAACCACCGTGCGCGTGAAGCTGCCCGAAGGCTTCCAGCGCGCCGAATTCCTGCAGGACAAGGGCGCCGTGGACATGATCGTCGATCGCCGCGAGCTGCGCGACCGCATCTCCAGCTCGCTGGCCATGCTGCAACGCCTGCCTGCGGACGCCGTGGAATAAGCACCGGACGAGCAAAAAGCAAAACGGCTGACGCAGCATTCATCTGCGTCAGCCGTTTTTTTGTCGGTTTATCGCCTCGGGACATTCACAGAGCACCTCAGAACAGTCTTTGGTGCTGACGAGGTTTCGGCGATGCGGCTTTCCCGTCCCGGCGGGCAGCTCCCCTAGCGCACCCCGGCAATCATGGACAGGCCGCCAGCCTGCACATAGTTGAGCACCATCAGCAGCACCTGCAAACCGATCAGGGCAATCAACGCCGAAAAGTCCACATTGCCTATCAGGGGCACCACCTTGCGGATCGGTGCCACCAGCGGATCGGCCAGACGCTGCAGCACGCCGTAGATGGGCGAATAGGGCTGCACCCAGGACAGGATGGCGTAGATCAGCAAGATGCCCATCATGCCGGACAGAATGACCTTGATCAGCCCGCACAGCGCCAGCCACGGCAGCGCCAGAACCGAGCCCTTGGCACCCAGCAGCAGCCAGATCAGCAGCACCTGCGCCAGTTGCAGCAGCAAGGCCGCAATCAGACTGGACTTGTCCCAGCGGCCCTTGGCGGGAACGACCTTGCGCAACGGCATGACGATCCAGTCGCTCAGCGCAAAGACCAGTTGCCCCACGGGGTTGCCAAACGGCACACGCTGCGCCTGCATATACATGCGCAGCAGGCAGGCGCCGCTGATCAACCCGACGACGACATCCAGCAGAAACAAAACGATTTCAAACAGCATGTGACCCAATTCAGAAAACAGTGAGCAACTCACCCATTCGTGGGATGATAGCCGGGCACCATGACCGATACGCAAAGTCTGCATTCCCTGCCCCTGTTCCCGCTGAACACGGTGCTGTTTCCCGAAGGCCTGCTGAGTCTGCAGGTCTTCGAGGTGCGTTATCTGGACATGATCCGCAAATGCCAGCATGCCGACGCCCCTTTCGGCGTGGTGGCGCTGCAGACGGGTCAGGAGGTGCGCAAGGCCGGCGCCCAGACCGAGCGCCTGCACTCCGAAGGCGTGCTGGCCCGTATCGCCCGGCTCGACTCGCCCCAGCCCGGCCTGCTGCATCTGCAATGCAAGGGCACTCAGCGCTTTCACATCCAGCGCTGCTGGCAACTGCCGCATGGCCTGTGGGTGGCCGATGTCACCATGCTGCCCGACGACCCCAAAGTCACCGTTCCCAAGCATTTGCTCAGCACCTCCTATGCGCTGGCTCAGGCCTTGCTGAACCTGCACGACCACGACCCCGATCATGCTCAGTTGCCCACGCCGACGCAGATGCACGACTGCGCCTGGGTTGCCAATCGCTGGGCCGAGATGCTGCCCCTGCCGGTGCGGATCAAGCAGCAGCTGATGACGCTGGACGCCCCGCTGCTGCGGCTGGAGCTGATCGCCGATGTGCTGGAGCAAAGCGGCATTACCGGATCAGGCCCGCAGGAGGACGCCTGAATTTGGCTCCTTCCTTTAACGGCGGTGTAGAAACACTATTTTTTCGGCAGCATTCAGCTGGCTTGCCCGGCTGCAGTCTGGGCCATGGAGACGACATTCCGCAGTTCCTGCGAGAGCTTTGCCCGGTCGCTTACCGCTGACTCGGCAAAAAACTTAAAATCACCGGTTTCGGGCAGCGGCTATCCTTTCCGCGCCCCCATTCCTGGCCTCCAACCGGCGCTTGTCGCTGGCGCTCTCTTTTCATGACTGAACAAAACATCTCTTCTGCGGCAGAAAACACCGCCCCTCAGGACGAAAACAAACTCATCGCCGAGCGCCGCGAAAAACTCAAAGCCCTGCGCGAGTCCTCCAAGGCCAACGGCGGCGTTGCCTTCCCCAACGACTTCAAGCCCGAGCATCGCGCCGCAGCCCTGATCGCCGAGCACAGCGACAAGGATGCCGAAGCTCTGGACGCTGCAGCCGTTGCCGTCAGCGTGGCGGGCCGCATGATGCTCAAGCGCGTGATGGGCAAGGCCAGCTTTGCCACCGTACAGGACGCCACGGGTCGTATCCAGGCCTATGTCACCCGCGATGCCGTGGGTGAAGAGGTCTACGCCGACTTCAAGAAGTGGGATCTGGGCGACATCATCTCCGTCGAAGGCCAGTTGATGAAGACCAAGACCGGCGAGCTGTCGATCAAGGCCACGAAAATCCGTCTGCTCACCAAGAGCCTGCGCCCCATGCCCGACAAGTTCCACGGCATGGCCGACCTGGAGCAGAAGGTGCGCCAGCGCTATGTGGACCTGATGACCGACGAAGAAGCCCGCAAGCGCTTCGTGGCCCGCAGCAAGGCCGTGGCCGGCATCCGCGACTTCATGGTCGAGCACGGCTTCCTGGAAGTCGAGACCCCCATGCTGCACCCCATCCCCGGCGGTGCCAATGCCAAGCCCTTCATCACCCACCACAATGCGCTGGACCAGGAGATGTACCTGCGCATCGCGCCCGAGCTGTATCTCAAGCGCCTGATCGTCGGCGGCTTCGAGCGCGTGTTCGAGATCAACCGCAACTTCCGCAACGAAGGTATCTCGGTGCGCCACAACCCCGAGTTCACCATGATGGAGTTCTACGCGGCCTACTGGAACTACCAGGATCTGATGGACTACACCGAAAAGCTGATCCGCGACGCCGCCATCAAGGCCGTGGGCACGCTGGAACTGAGCTACGGCGGCAAGCCCGTGGACCTGGCCAAGCCCTTCGAGCGCCTGACCATCCCCGAAGCCATCGTCAAGTACACCGAAGCCGGCGACAACGTGGCCAACCGCGAGTGGCTGACCAATGCCCTGAAGAAGCTGGGCATGAAGGAAGACAAGGACAAGCTGTCCACCCGCACCCTGGCCAGCCTGCAGGTGCTGTATTTCGAAGAGGTGGTGGAAGAGAAGCTGTGGAACCCCACCTTCATCATGGAACACCCCACCGAGATCTCGCCGCTGGCGCGTGCCAACGACGAGCGTCCCGAAGTGACCGAGCGCTTCGAGCTCTACATCACCGGCCGCGAATTCGGCAACGGCTTCTCCGAGCTCAATGACGCAGAAGATCAAGCGGCCCGCTTCAATGCCCAGGTGGAAGCCAAGGACGGCGGCGACGACGAAGCCATGTACTTCGACCACGACTTTGTGCGTGCCCTCGAGTACGGCATGCCCCCCACCGGCGGCTGCGGTATCGGTATCGACCGCTTCATGATGCTGCTGACCGACAGCGCCAGCATCCGTGATGTGATTCTGTTCCCGGCTCTGCGCCGAGAACAGTGATGCACGGGGGCTGCTCCGCAGCCCTGCTGCCGACCGGCCGCTGCCGGCACCCATTGGCTAGGTGCCGGCAGCTTTTTTTTCGCGGCACCCGCACTCGGCCATAGGCCTAGGGCGTGTCATCAATCGCACTGACAGAAGCGTTGGAAGCTGGAGTAGAAATCAGCCAAGCCAATGAAACGCCGCTACGCTCTGCGAGACGACCAATGGGAACGCATTAAGGACTTGCTGCCCGGGCGGACCGGCCTTGCCGGAGCAACGGCGCGGGACAACCGTCTGTTCATTGACGCGGTGCTGTACCGCTATCGCGCAGGCATTCCCTGGCGTGACCTGCCCGAGCGCTTCGGGGACTTCCGGGTGGTGCACCTTCGCCACATGCGCTGGAGCCAAAGGGGGGCGCTCGCGCAAGCGATTGGACGCAGCCGAGGGGGCTTGAGCACCAAGATTCACGCTACGGTCGATGCTCTGGGCAACCCGACGGGGTTTCATCTGACGCCTGGACAGGCCAGTGACCTCGAAGGTGCGGATGCCTTGCTGTCGGGCAATGCGGCTCATACGCTCATTGCCGACAAGGCCTACGATGCTCACGAGCGGGTCGTGCGGCCACTGCTGGAGATGGGCAAGACAGTGGTCATTCCTTGCCTGCGCACCCGCAAGATCCAGCGTGACTACGACCGGCATCTGTACAAGGCACGGCACCTGATCGAAAACTTCTTTGCCCGCCTCAAGCAGTACCGAGCCATTGCCACGCGCTACGACAAAACCGCCGCAGCATTCCTGGGAGCCGTGCACTTGGTCGGCGCTATCACCTGGCTCAATTGATGACACGCCCTAGGCGGAGCGCATGTATGTCCGGCTCGATGTGGAACTAGCCTTGTGCGTGCAGGGGAATCCGGTGGTGCCTCTGACCGCCGAATGCCGTTACCGCAAGCTGTTCCTGCAAACGTCCCGAGCAGCCCGCCGATAGGACCGTTGGATCATCAGACGAACAGCGGGCTTAGCAGATGAGGTGCTTCATTCTTGATTAACCGGTATGTTCCCGGCCGAGCATGGCAAGTATCAAGCTGCTCAGCGCGAGGATCCCGCCGGCAACGGGAACTGCGTCATAGCCGAGATTCAGGCTGATGACACCACCACCAACCACCGCACCTACGGCATTGCCAAAGTTAAATGCGCCAGCATTGATTGACGCTGCAAGCCCTGGTGCCTCAGATGCCGATTGCATGACCCTGGTCTGCATGGGGGGGACGATGGCGAAGCTTGCGGCGCCCCATATCAGCAAAGCGAATGCAGTAAAGAGATGGTTTGGAAGTGCGAGCGGCATGGCGAGCATGATGACAACCAGCGTGCCGAGTATGATGCGCGTCGCCTTATCGATGGACCAGTCCGCGAGACGGCCACCGATCCCGTTTCCAATGGTAAATCCAACGCCGGTTAGAACAAGAGCGACGGTGATGAAGTATTTTGAGGCACCGGTAATATTGATCAGTATGGGAGCGATATAGGTATAGAGAGTAAACATCGCAGCGGACCCCGTCGCGGAGGTGGCAATCGCGATGAGCACTGATGGCCGGGCCAGAACGTGCAATTCTTGCCTGACATTGGGTACTTTTCCTGGGGCGCCCATTGGCAGCGTCAACCAGAGTGCCGCAATGGCGAGAAATCCCAGGCCGGCAGTGCCGGCAAATGCCCAGCGCCAGTTGATATATTGGCCAATCCAGGTTGCAGCAGGGACACCGCCGATATTCGCAATCGTTATTCCCATAAACATCATGGCAATTGCACTGGCTTTACGGTGTGGGGGGACCAGGCTCGCGGCCATGATAGAACCCAACCCGATGAATGCACCATGATTGAAGCTGGTCAGAAGCCTCGCGAGTAGCAGTGTCGTATAGCCGGGTGCCAATGCCGACAGCAGATTGCCGAGAGTAAAAATCACCATCGCAATCATCAAGGCAGTGCGCATTCTCAGGCGCATTAGCAGCAGGGTCATTATTGGGCCAGTCACCATAACGCCAATGGCGTACATGCTGACAATCTGCCCCGCCTTCGGAATCGATATCTGCAGGTCATCTGCGATAGACGGCAAAAAACCCATCGGCCCGAATTCCGTCGTTCCGATACCAAAGGTCGCGAACGCCAGCGCTATGAGAGGCCAACGGATACCGCCCCGGGATTTCTCATCATTTCCAGAAGCTACATCTTCTACTGATATTCCAGTTTCTCTCATGTCATGTTTTCTCTGTCGCAGGGGGCTGAGGTGTTTTTGATGGATGGGGGAATGTCATATCGATAAAAGTAAAACGCATATAGTGTTACGCTAGTGCATCCGTATGAACAATCCTGAAAAATGGAACTTAAGGTTCACATGGGCGAACAATTGTTGATTGACGATCTCAACCAGTTGCGTGTGTTCGCGGAAGTCGCGAGGGCCGCGGGCATCACAGGAGCGGCGAAGAGACTTGGCAAACCGAAGTCAACGGTCAGCCGCGACGTGGCGCGGCTGGAGAGCAGTTTGGGAACCCCCTTGCTTGCGCGCAACGGGCGACGGGTGGTACTGACCGAAGCCGGCGTGCTGTTTGCCGAGCGTGCCTTTCGGATACTGGCGGAAATCGATGAGGCAACCGATGCGGTGGCCAGCGCGACCGAAACTGCGCGCGGGGTGCTCACGGTGCAGGCTACCTACTGGCTGGGGCATTCGTTGCTTATTCCACTCCTCCCTAAATTCCTTACGCACTTTCCGAAGATTGACGTGGTTTTGGAATTGAAGGACTTCGCCAATCTTTCAACCCACGATTGGGATGTTCAGATCACGGCAGGAACACTGGCTGATTCGAGCTTTGCTGCCCGGCGAGTCGCAGAGATCAATCTGCGCCTGTATGCAAGTTCCGGGTACATTGCCCGATGCGGGACTCCGCAGTCGTTTGCCGATTTGATCAAACACGAAATCGTCGACAAGCATTGGGCAAACGGGACATCACCCTGGGTTAATTTCACGGGGATGCAACCGGCCGCCATCAAACCGAGATTGCTGGTTAATGACATGATTGCGATCCTGCATGCCGTTCGGGAAGGCGCGGGGATCGGGTGGATACCGTCCTTCTTCGCGGAGCAGGCAGAAGACGTCAATTCACTCATTCATATCCTGCCGGAATTCAAGGTTGAACCGATGCCGGTTTTCGCCATTTTTCCTCGCTGGCGAATCGTGAGTCCCAAGGTGCGGGCATTTGTCGATTTTGTTGCGGAATCGCTGGCCATCCAGGCACCGGTTTATCGCAGCCTAGTGAAATAGATTAAACGTCAGTCGACTGGCAAAGGCCTGGTAGGGTCACCAGGTTTGCTTTCAGACTCTGCTTCAGGCAGCCTGTTCGCGATGATTTGGGCTCAGGTATCCCAGGGGGCTTGCTGCCATCGTGCGGCCAGGAAATCGCTGAACGCGGTCAGGCGCCGCGGCACCGGTTCCCGGCGCGCTCGAACCAGGCTGATTTTGGAGGCCACACCCTCCCATTCGAGGAGCACGCGCACCAACTGGCCGCTACGCAGTTCGTCGTGTACGTCCCATGTCTCGCGCAGCGAAATCCCCAGGCCGGCCATGCACCATTCCCGCAATACCTCACCGTTGTCACTACAGAACGTTCCGTTGATGGTCACGGGTTTTTCGCGCCGGCCCTTGCGCAATGGCCAGGTGTTCTGCAGCAGCCCCGGATAGGCGAACATCAGGCAGTTCAGCCGCTCCAGGTCTTCAGGGCGTTGGGGGTGGCCTTGTGCTTCGAGGAAGGCCGGCAAAGCGACAAGGATGCATCGATTGTCCGCAACACGCCGGGCGAGCAGGCGCGAATCGGCGAGCTCTCCCATGCGGATAGCCAAATCGAAGTCACCGCTGTACAGGTCCTGTACCTGATCGGACAGGCGCAAATCAAAGCCGACCCGGGGGTGCAAGCGGCTGAACTCCGTGATCGCGGCTGCGACGTACTTCCTCCCAAACGGCGCTGGTGCCGTCAGGCGTATGTTGCCGGTCAACTCTTCGCTTCCACCGAGCGCAATTTCCTTGAGTTCCTCGAGGCCAGCAGCTCCTGTTTTTGCATTGCCATCGCAATGTGCTCTACCTCGTAAAAAAACTAAAACCATGGGTTTTGGCCTCTGGCAGCGCATTGACGATCCAGGGTCTGTTTCCTACGCTCACCAGCCTGCAGGCTGCGCCCATCCATGTCCGACAACCAGAACACCGCCGCAGCCGCACCGGCCGTACCCCAAGACGAAAACCAGCTGATCGCCGAGCGCCGCGAAAAGCTCAAGGCCCTGCGCGAGGCCCAGGCACAGGGCAAGGGCGTGGCCTTCCCCAACGACTTCAAGCCCGAGCACCGCGCGGCTGCGCTGCAGCAGGCCCATGGCGAGGCCTCGGCCGAAGCCCTGGATGCCGAGCCCATCGCCGTCAGCGTGGCCAGCCGCATGATGCTCAAGCGCGTGATGGGCAAGGCCAGCTTTGCCACGGTGCAAGATGCCTCCATGGGCCCCACCGGCGGCCGCATCCAGCTCTACGTGACGCGCGATGCCGTCGGCGAAGAAGCCTATGCCGACTTCAAGAAGTGGGACCTGGGCGACATCATCGGCGCCGAGGGCCTTCTGATGAAGACCAAGACCGGCGAGCTGTCAGTCAAGGTGACGCGGCTGCGCATGCTCACCAAGAGCCTGCGCCCCATGCCCGACAAGTTCCACGCCCACCGGCGGCTGCGGCATCGGCATCGACCGCCTGATGATGCTGCTGACCGACAGCACCAGCATCCGTGACGTGATTCTGTTCCCGGCTCTGCGCCGCGAGCAATAAGCCCGAAAATCGATAGCTGCCAGCGCTTGATGGGTGAGATTTTTAGGGTCTCTAGTCCCTAAAAATCAAGCTGAACAAGCGCTATGCGCTATCAAAGAATCAGCGAAGTGCAGGCTTTGCCCGGGTAGCGCCTGAAGCCGATCGGGTCAATCATGGCTTCTTGTCTACAAGGAGATCGCCATGTGTCGCTGGCTGGCCTATACGGGCAATCCTGTTTCCCTGGAAACAATGCTGTTCCACGCGCGCCATTCGCTGATCGACCAAAGCCTGCATTCGAGATTCGGAGCGACGACGACCAATGGCGATGGCTTCGGACTGGGCTGGTACCAGCATCCGCACGATATGCCCTTTCGCTATCGCAGCATCCAGCCGGCCTGGCACGATCACAACCTGCGCGAACTATCGCGTGCCGTGTCGGCGCCCATGTTTCTGGCGCATGTTCGCGCGGCAACGCATACGCCGGTGCAGGAGACCAACTGCCACCCCTTCCGCCACCGGCGCTGGATGTTCATGCACAACGGCATGATCGAGGACTTTCCCCTGGTACGGCGCGATCTGCTCGTGGCCATCGATCCGCAATTCTTCACCTCGCTGGAAGGCTCTACGGACTCGGAGACCATGTTCCTTCTGGCCATGAGTTTCGGGCTGGAGCACACTCCCGTGCCGGCCATTGCGCGCATGGCGGGCTTTGTGGAGGCCACGGCGCTCAGGCACGGAATAG
Organism: Comamonas thiooxydans; assembly: GCF_002157685.2. Classification (NCBI taxonomy): domain Bacteria; kingdom Pseudomonadati; phylum Pseudomonadota; class Betaproteobacteria; order Burkholderiales; family Comamonadaceae; genus Comamonas; species Comamonas thiooxydans. Next base: position 1,149,029 of record NZ_AP026738.1, on the reverse strand, counting down.
CACACCCGCTGAGCATGACCGTGTGTGCCAGCGATGGCGAGCAACTGGTGGCCGTGCGCTACGCGAGCGAGGGCCAGTCGCCGCGCTCGCTCTATCACAGCACCTCCTTCAAGCATCTTCACGCGCTGTACCCCGACGACCCGCGCATCGCGGCCGTTGGTGACGATGCGTATCTGATCGTGTCCGAACCGCTGGTTGATCTGCCTCAGGCCTGGGCACAGGTGCCCGAGTCGACGGCGATCGTCGTGCGTGGCACGCAGATCGATTACCTGCCGTTCGCGCCCATTCAATCCTGAGAGCCTGCTCAGCCGCGCAAGCCAAGGCCCCACGCCGCGAACAGCAAGCCTCATCGCTTCCCGAACAATAGCAGCCGCCTTCACCAGCAAAGGCTGGCAGCTGTTTTCATATGTGATGCACAAAACAGGCTGGTCACGGCCCATGGCTATACTGGCTCACCATGCATATCCCTCAATACTGGGCACAAGCGCGGCTGCGCCATGCAACCGGCCAACGCCACGGCGCGACCGTCCAGCGTTGGGGCTGGTCCGACCACAGCCAGCAGGAAGCAGAGAACCATGCGCAGCAACGGGCCCAGGAAGCGCTGGACGCCGTGCTGGCCGCACCCGCCCAACGCCACCTCGATGCGGAGTTCGAGCGCATGGAGTGGCGTGGTGAATACGGGCTGGAGGGCGGCACGCCCATTCGCGAAGAGGTGCTGGAGCGGCGCGACGAATCCGTCATGACCCGCAACAGCTATGGCGCACATTGCCTGAACACAGAGAACGTGGCCATTGCCGACATCGACTTTCCGCGGCAGAAAAAGCCTGCCCGGTTCCCTATTATCTCGTCGCTGCTACTGGCGCTGGCCCTGCCCTGGCTGTGGGTGACCCCGCTGACCTGGAGTCTGGGTGCGGCACTGTTGATGCTGCTGGTAGCCAGCATCGGCCTGGTTTTCTGGTCGGGCCTGAAGCAATGGTTGCATGCCCGCCAGACGCTACGCGCCGAAGCCCTGCAGCCACCGCCCATCGATGCCGCGCTGGCAAAGGTTCAGGCTTTTGCAGCCGGGCACCCGGATTGGGGCCTGCGCGTCTACGAAACGCCCAAGGGCTTGCGCGTCATCGTCACTCACACCGAATTCAGTCCTTCCTGCGCAGAGGTTCAGAAGCTGTTCCAGCTGCTGGAAGTGGACCCGCTGTATGCCATGCTGTGCCATCAGCAGCAGTGCTTTCGCGCCCGCGTCAGCGGCAAACCCTGGCGCATGGGCCTGAATGGCCTGTCCACCCAGGAAAGACGCTGGCCCCAGCCTGAGGCCTCCCGAGCTGCACGCCAGCAATGGGTGTCGGCCTATGAGGCCAGATCGGCACGGTTTGCAGCCTGTCGCTTCATTGATCAGCTGGGCGCGACGACGCTGTGCTCGGCGGCACAGACTTTTGTCATCTGGCACGATGAAAGCAGCAAGGCGCACTCCACCCTGGAATTGGCCTGAGTATCTCCGTGACCATTCACAAAGCCTGTTGCTCAAAACCGGCGTATAAAGTAACAATATATTTCCCGGCACATGCCTGAACTACAGATGCGTCCGACCCTGATCTTCCTCCCATGACAGCTCTGCCATCTTCTGCATCAGCTTTGTCTGCCATCGAATCCAGCGGGGCACGGTTCTCGTCACCCGATTCTGCAACGCCGTTCTCCGTACTGGTCGTCGAGGATCAGGCAGTCATGCGAGCTGCTCTGGTGACCGAACTGCGCCAGGCCGGTGTGACACAAGTGCTGGAAGCCGAAAACGGCCGCACCGCGCTGGCACTGTTTCGCAGCGAAAGACCCGATCTGGTGCTGCTGGACATCCGCCTCCCCGGCGAAGACGGCTACTGGGTCGCGCGTCAGCTGCGCGAGGCCGAGCCCGGCGAGTGGACACCCATCATCTTTCTCTCCGGCCTGGACAACGATCTGGACGTCTGGCGCGGTATTGAGGCGGGCGGCGACGATTACCTAGTCAAACCCGTCAAACCCATTGTGCTGGTCGCCAAGCTGCGCGCCATGCGCCGCCTGCTGGACATGCGCCGTCGCCTGGTCACGGTCTCTGCAGAGCTGCATCTGGCGAATCAAAAGCTCAACGAAATGGTGGAGCTCGATGCGCTCACGGGTCTGGTCAATCGTCGAGGCCTCGATCGCATGCTGCATGCCGAAATTGCTGCGGCAAGGCGCGAGAGCAGGCCGCTGACGCTGATGCTTTGCGACCTCGATCACTTCAAGCACTTCAACGATACCTACGGCCATGTCCAGGGTGACGAATGCCTCAAGCAGGTCGGGCGTCTGCTGCGCGAAGTCTGCGTGCGCCCGCGCGACATCGCCGCACGTTATGGCGGTGAAGAGTTTGCCATGATCCTGCCCAATACCCCGCGCTCCGGCTCGATGACGTTCGCACGTGCTCTCGGCCAAATGCTCAAGTTCCTCAAGATTCGCCCGCCAGGAGCCACCGAGGATATTCCGCTGACCCTCTCCGGCGGGATTACCACCTGCATTCCCGACGAGCACACCAGCGCCGAGTCCATGCTGATGCGAGCCGACGAAGCCCTGTACGCGGCCAAGTCTCAAGGGCGCAACCGCTTCTTCAGCTTCGAGATGCAGATGGACACCATAGAGCAGAGACAGATCTAGTAGTTCGCCAGGCAGCGTTGCGGCTCTGGCTGCTGCGGCCTGGAGCCTGCAAGGTCGACACTTGTCAGCTCCGCTCTCAAGAGACGCTAGGATTGGCGCATTGTCCTGTCAGGCCCCTCGGGTCTGACCTCTGCCGTTTTTCTCGAGTGACTGGTTATGCGTCGTCTTCAAATGCACCTGCCCGATTGGATGCAGGACTGGCTTGAAATCCTGATTCCCGGGATTCAGATCTTTCTCATCATCCTGGTGGCCTGGCTGATCAACTGGCTCATCAAGCGCATCATCTCGCGCGCAGGCAAGGCCTATGACCTGCCGCATGAGCTGCTCATGCCGTTGCGCGGCGTGTTTCGCTGGATCATCATCGCCGCCGCCATACTAGCGATTCTGGAGCGCCTGGGCATGTCGGCCACCGTGCTCTGGACGGCCTTCACCGGCTTTGCCACCGTGGGCGCGGTTGCCTTCTTCGCGGCCTGGAGCGTGCTCTCCAACCTGTTCTGTGCGCTGCTGATCGTCACCGTCGGCCCATTCAGGCTGGGCGACTATATCGAGGTGCTCGACACCGCCGAGAAGCCCGGAGCCAAGGGCCGCGTGATCGACCTCAATATGCTCTACATCACCTTGCAGGATGACAGCGCACCGGCGGGCATGCCCAATCTGCTGCAGATTCCCAACTCCCTGATCTTCCAGCGCGTCATTCGCCGCTGGAAAGGCGGCATGCCGGTGGTGACGGAGAACACGCCGGCCACCAGCCAGGAAGAAGCCTGCGCCATGGCCATCACCACTCCCGGCAGCAGCGCCGCTGCCTCGGGCTGAGAGCGACCGATATCCGGCCTCATGCAAAAGGGCTTCCTGAGAAGCCCTTTTTTTGATTCCCTCAAGGCAGGCGTGGCTTGACCTTGCTGGCGGCCAGCTTGGCATTCACGCGGGCCTGCTCCACATCGCTGGCGCGCGCCAGGGCCACGCCCATGCGACGCTTGACAAAACTCTCGGGCTTGCCGAAGAGGCGCAGATCGGTGCCGGGCACTGCCAGGGCTTGCTCCACACCATCAAACACCAGGCCTTCGGCATCCTGACCACCGTAAATCACGGCACTGGCACCGGGATTGCGCAGGCTGGCATCCACAGGCAGACCCAGAATCGCGCGGGCATGCAACTCGAACTCGCTTTGCCATTGCGTGCACAGCGTCACCAGACCCGTGTCATGAGGACGCGGCGAGACTTCGCTGAACCAGACCTGCTCACCCTTGACAAACAGTTCCACGCCAAACAGGCCCAGGCCGCCCAAGTCGTCGGTGACGGCCTTGGCAATCTGGCGCGATTTCTCCAGCGCGGCAGGGTGCATGGGGTGAGGCTGCCAGCTTTCCACATAGTCGCCGGCCTGCTGGATATGACCCACGGGGTCGCAGAAATGGGTTTCGATCTGGCCATCCGCACCCTTGGCGCGCACGGTGAGCTGGGTGATTTCGTAGTCGAAATCGATAAAGCCTTCGACAATCACTCGGCCCTTGGCGACCCGGCCACCGGCCATGGCGTAATCCCAGGCCTTGGCCACATCGGCAGGGCCGTCGATCTTGCTCTGGCCCTTGCCAGAGCTGCTCATCACGGGCTTGACCACGCAGGGATAGCCGATGGCGGGCTGGCCGTCGCTGCCGTCGATCGCGGCTTGCAGCTCGACCAAGGAGTCGCAGAAACGATAGGGGCTGGTGGGCAGACCCAGGGTTTCAGCAGCCAGACGGCGAATACCTTCACGGTCCATGGTCAGACGCGCGGCGCGGGCCGTGGGAATGCAGGTGATGACGCCTGCGGCCTCCAGCTCTTCCAGCATGGGTGTGGCAATGGCTTCAATCTCGGGTACGACCAGATCGGGCTTGACCTCTTCGATCAGCGCCTTGAGCTGGGCCGGATCGCTCATGGTGATGGTGCGCGCATGGTGGGCCACCTGCTGGCCAGGCGCGTTTTCATAGCGGTCCACGGCAATGGTTTCCACACCCAGGCGCTGCAGCGCAATCAGCACTTCCTTGCCCAGCTCGCCGCTGCCCAGCAGCATGACTTTGGTGGCATTGGGAGAGAGAGGGGTTCCTAGGGTGGTCATGGTTGCATCCTGCATATAAGGGGCCGAGCCCCGATCATAGGCGAGCAGGCAAGCCTCTCATGACTGCAGCCTGGCAATTCGGCCGCTTTCAGCGCCGACCGGTGAAGCGCATGGCGCGGCCGATGGAAGATTCAGTGCGGCATCGGCGAGTAATGCTCGATGCGGCAGGCGCCGCGATTCTTGCATTGCCCGTCCAGATAGCGAAAGCGTACCGTCACGGCAGCACCGGGGCTGGGCCACTGCCTGCGCGGCAGCTCGCTTTGATAGTCCGCCGTTTCGGGCCTGAAGCTCAACGCCGTGCCCGGTTGCGGACATTCGGCTTCGCCGCTGGCCTTGGCTTCGAGCACGCGGGTCTGCAGCGCACGGCCACCGCTTTGCTTTTCTCGCACCTGCACCTTGAGATCGCAGATCTGCCAGTCTGCAGCCTGGGCGGCAGCGGCGCAGGCTGTCAAAGCCGTCACGATCAGAATTCGGAAAAGAGTCATCTGCCTACCTGCAAGTGAGTGGTGTCCATGGCCCGCATCTCTATCAAATCGATAGCTTCTATCGCTTTAAGGTAAAAGGATTAAGGCCAATTTCATGGAAATTCCCGGTGAGCATCAATGCGTCAGGCCGACAGCCTTGCCGCCACGCTGCGGAATGCTTCCTGCATCGAACCGCATCTCCGCCGTCCAGACCGCATCGTCCCAGACCCAGGGGCTGCTGGCCTGCTCCAGGCCCAGCACATGCACACCGCTCAAGTCCTTGACGCGTTCCTTGAGCCAGTCGATCTGATCGCTGCGCACAAACACCAGGCAGGCAATCTCCCAGTCGGGCTGCGTGATGCCCAGGCCGTGCAGCTGCGACAGCAGCGGGGCATACCATTTCTCGACCCGCTCGTTGAGACGGTTGACCAGCGCCAGCGGATAGCCGGAAGCCGATACCTCGACCACATAGACCTGGCGACGAGCCGGGCGCAATGCCACGAAAGCCGGGCATTGCCAGCCATCGGCCACCTCGTACTTGGGGGCCACAAAAGTCTCACCGTTGGCCGTGAGCAGCTGCATCACGGCTTCTTCATGTCGGTCCATGCTGAATTTCTCCGGCGCGCCGAAAGTGCGCGCAGGCTCACACCTTAGCGCAGCTCAGGCCTCGCCAAAGCAAATTCCGATATCGCGCGCCATGGTCAGCAGCGGACTGTCCAGCGGCACAGTGCGCTGGGTATTGGCCACATCGGCAATCGCCACACTGCCGATGCGGCCGTTCTGCAGCGTGACCATATGGCCCAGCTGGCCGCCCAGCACCAGTTGCGCCGCATGGTGGCCGAACTGCGTGGCCAGCACCCGGTCAAACGGCGTCGGATCGCCGCCGCGCTGCACATGCCCCAGCACCGTGGTGCGCACCTCGCTCTGGAGATGGGGTTGCAGGCGCTCGCGCAGCACATGGCCTACGCCGCCCAGACGCACGGGGTCGGGGCTGTGCGCAATCCGCTCGCGCACCGTCAGGCTCTGGCCGCTTTCCTTGGCACCCTCGCCAATGCAGATGATGGTGTAGCGCTGACGCCGCTCGCGCTCCTGGCAAACCTTGATGATGGACTGCAGGTCGTAATCGATCTCGGGCAGCAGAATGATGTCGGCAGCACCGGCGATGCCGGACTCCAGCGCCAGCCAGCCCGCGTGGCGACCCATGGTCTCCACGATCATCACCCGGTGGTGGCTCATGGCCGTGCTCTCGATGCGGCGCAGGCTTTCGGTCACCGTGGCCACGGCCGTGTCGAAGCCGAAGCTGCGCTCGCAGTTGGCAATGTCGTTATCGATGGTCTTGGGCACGCCTACGCATTGCAGGCCGACCTGCGCCAGGCCATGGGCCAGGCTCATGGTGCCGTCACCGCCGATGGCGACCACCACATCCAGTGCCAGCGCCTTGACGTTGCGCCCCACCTGGGCCAGCGTGGCCGCATCGCGCAATGGATTGGCGCTGTTGCTGGTGCCCAGGATGGTGCCGCCGATATGCAGAATGCCGCTGACTTCGTCCCAGCTCAGTGCTCTGACGCGCGGGCTCGCATCCATCAGCCCTTCAAAGCCGTCGGCAATGCCCAGCACCTCGCACTGGCCATGGTTGATCAGGGACTTGGTGACCGCACGGATCACCGCATTGAGGCCGGGGCAATCGCCGCCACCGGTCAGCACACCAACGCGCATGGGCTCGCTCTCCAAAGATTCTCGAATGCACATCATCCCACGAGAAAGACGCCGCCAAAGCCTCCCGGACCTGCACCGCGGTTGAGACTGCCTGTCCTCAAACCCGCCTGCTTCAGCGGCTCCCGGGCAGGTCGGCCTCCCGGATCCCTTGCTGCGGCTGCAGCAGCCAGCGGGCCGTGTGGAACTCCGTCACGCTGTCGCGGTGCGCCACCGAGACCAGCGCCCCGTCTTTGCTCTGCACCAGTTGCACCAGCCGACTGTAGATCTGCGCTTCGGCGGCATTGTCCAGCGCACTCGTGGCCTCGTCCGCAAACACCCAGGCCGGACCCTTGAGCAGGACCCGCGCCACGGACAGCCGCTGCTGCTCGCCTCCCGACAGGCTGCTGTTCCAGGCCGCCTGGCTGTCCAGCCGCTCCTGCAGCTGCGGCAGCTGCGCTTCGCGCAAGACCTGTTTGAGCTCGGCATCGCTGTAGCGTGCCGCCGGCTCCGGATAGGCCAGGGCGTCGCGCAGGCTGCCGTCGGGAAAATAGGGACGCTGAGGAATGAACATTGCATCCAGAGGCCGCTCCACCTGGCCTCGCGCATAAGGCCAGATGCCCGCAAATGCCCGCAACAAGGTGGACTTGCCGCTGCCCGAAGGCCCGCTGATCAGAAGCCTCTGACCCGGGCGTATCCGAAGGCTGGCATCCGTCACGATGCGACCGCCTGCGGGCAGGAAAACATCAAGCGCCCGGGTCTGCAACTGGGCCGACGGCACGAGCTGTACACCGGCCTGACTGTCCTCCTGCTCACGCAGGCTCTCGTCAAATCCCGCCAGACGCGCAGTCGTGGCCCGCCAGGCCGCGATATCGGAGTAGTTGTTGACGATCCAGCTCAGCGAGTCCTGCACCTGATTGAAGGCCGAGCCTATCTGCATCAGCTGACCCAGCTGGATGGCGCCACTGAAAAAACGCGGTGCGGCAATGATGAAGGGAAAGACCACGGCCGCCTGGCCGAAGAAATTGGTAAACCAGCTCAGGCTCTTCTGCTTCTTGATCAGGTCCAGGTAGTTGCCCAGAGCATCGCGAAAACGCAAACCGATCTGGATACCCTCCACGCGCTCGCCACCGTCTAGAGCGATCGCCTCGGCATGCTCACGCACACGGATCATGTGATGGCGGAAGTTGGCCTCCAGCTGCTGCTGGCGGTTGTTGAGTCGGACCTGGGGCTTGCCGATCCAGAAGGTGATCGCGCTGCCGACCAGACAATACAGCACGGCCATCCAGACCATGAAGCCGGAGACCTGCAGCTGCCCGCCGCCGAACAGGGCCGGCAGACCGATATCGACGACGGAACTCAGGCTCCACAGAATGCCGACGAAGCTCACAAAGGTGACGGCCGCATTCAGCAGCCCCATGGAAAGCGACACGGTATAGATGGTGAAGAGATTCAGGTCCTCCTGAATCCGCTGGTCGGGGTTGTCGGGAGCCTTGGCATTGCCGTCCACGCCATAGCGCCCCAGCTCCAGCCGATAGAACGCCTTGGCCGACAGCCAGCGCTGCAATATGTGCTCGGTCAGCCAGCGCCGCCAGTTGAGCTGCAGCAACTGCGTCAGATAGAACTTGTAGACCGCGATGACGATATATACCAGGGCCAGCCAGAGAAAGCGCCAGAGCTGATGCCAGAACACATCGGCCTGCTTGTTCTGCAATGCGTCATAGAACACCCGGTTCCATTCATTGATCTGCACCAGCATGAACACCGCGGCGAGATTGAGGCCCACGATGGCGGCCAGCAGCCCCCAGGCCCGCCATTTCTCTTCGGACTGGAAATAGGGCCGGGTCAGGGAAAAGGCCTGGCGCAGCACGCCTGGCAGGTGTTGACGGGACTCGAGTCCCAGGCTTTTGGAATTCATGCAGGCTTTCGGTGATTCATGAACAGCTGGCGCCGCGGCGATGCCGCTGCCAGGCTCCTGAGCTCACCCTAAGCCGGCTAGCTGAGGCCAGACTTAAATGCCTGCAGCCGCCCTGCCCAGCCTTCGAAAGACATAAAAAAATCCGCTGCCCTTGCGTCAAAGGCAGCGGATGGCGGGGCGGGGCCGGGCAAGTCCTGGTCTAGGGCAGCAGATCAAGCGCCTGCAGATAGGCAGGCTGGCGCATCAGGTCGTCCCAGGCCTGGGGTTCGGTGTCGGGCAGCAGCGAGACACGGCGCGATTCGGAGTCGATATCGGGCACCCAGCGGCCATCGCGCAGCGCGGCATCCATGCCGTCCAGCAGCTCGTCCACATGCTCGCCCAGACCCAGGCTCTGGTTGCACAGCAGCACCATGTCGCAGCCCGCATTCAGGGCCGTCAACGCGGCATCGGTGTAGCTGATGAGTGCGCCATCGATGCGGCGCGCGCCCTCCATGCTGAGGTCGTCGCTGAAAATGGCTCCGTCATAGCGCAAGCGGGCGCGCAGGATGTCCTTGAGCCATTTTTCGCTGAAGCCTGCCGGGCGCTTGTCCACCTTGGGATAGATCACATGGGCGGGCATGACAGCGGTGAGCACGCTGGAGAGCCAGGGATAGGGAGCGGCGTCTTCGTCGAGAATGGCCGTCAGGCTGCGCTTGTCGACGGGAATGTCCACGTGCGAGTCGGCCTTCACAAAGCCATGGCCGGGGAAATGCTTGCCGCAATTGCCCATGCCGGCCTGCAGCAGACCCTGCATCAGGCTCCTGGCCAGAGTGGCCACCACGCGCGGGTCGCGGTGAAAGCTGCGGTCGCCGATGACCGAGGATTCGCCGTAGTCCAGATCCAGCACAGGCGTGAAGCTGAAGTCCACACCGCAGGCACGCAGCTCCGTACCCAGCACATAACCGGCGGCCGTGGCGGCGTTCATGGCGCGCATGGCGCCGCTGCCTTCGCGGTGCTTTTTGCCCTTACCGTCATCCATCCACATCTCGCCAAAGGCACGCATCGGCGGGATATGCGTGAAGCCATCGGTGCGAAAGCGCTGCACGCGGCCGCCCTCGTGGTCCACGCTGATCAGCAGGTCGGGCTTGACGGCCTTGATATCGGCACACAACTGGACCAGCGCGCTGCGGTCCTGCCAGTTACGCTTGAAGAGAATGATGCCGCCCACCAGAGGATGGGAAAGGCGCGCGCGGTCCACATCGGTCAGCGATGTACCTGCAATATCAATGATGAGAGGGGCGTGCATGCTCATGAAGTACTTTGTTTTTGATAGCTGCTAGCGCTTATCCATTAAGCGCCAGTACCATATTTCATTCTTTTCTTTCGACGACACAAAAGCTGGCTGCGTAGTCGGACTCATCGGTGACGGACAGGTGCGCCGTCAGATTGTTCTTCTCAAACCACTCCTTGAGTTCGCCATGCAGACGAATCGCAGGCTGGCCGCTGGGCAGCTTGATGACTTCGCAATGGCGCCAGGTCATGGGCATGACCATGCCCATTCCCACGGCCTTGCTGAATGCCTCCTTGGCCGAGAAGCGCGTGGCCATATAGCGGATGCCGCGTTCGGGCCAGCGCTCGCTGCGCGCCTTCCAGGTCGCCAGCTCGCCATCGGCCAGAATCTTGCGGGCAAAGCGCTCGCCATGCTTTTCCAGGCTGGCGCGTATGCGGCGCACATCGCAGATATCGGTGCCAATGCCGTAAATCATCCATGGCTCCTTATAGAGAAAAAGACCTCAAACGCTTTACCATCAAGCGTTGGCAGCTACCTTTTCAGGAATTCTTCTGCGCCATGCCAGCATCGATGCAGGCCTGATAGGCCTTGACGGTCTCGGCATAGCCCAGCTCCAGCGCATCGGCGATCAGCGCATGGCCTATGGAGACTTCGGCCAGGCCGGGCACCCGGGCCACAAAGGCGGCCAGATTGTCGCGATTCAGGTCATGGCCGGCATTGATGCCCAGGCCGGCGTCCAGCGCGGCCTGCGCGGCCCTGGCATAGGTTTGCAGCTGCTGCTCCTGCTCGGCCTGGCCCCAGTTGGCAGCAAAAGGCTCGGTGTAGAGCTCCACGCGGTCGGCGCCGACGGCCTTGGCAGCCGCCATCTGCTCGGGAATGGGGTCCATAAACAGGCTCACGCGCACGCCCAGCGCCTTGCATTCGGCAATCAGCGGCTTGAGGCGCTCGGCATCCTGGGGAAAGCTCCAGCCATGGTCGCTGGTGAACTGGTCTTCGCTGTCGGGCACGAAAGTGGCCTGATGCGGACGCGTCTGACGGATGAAATCCATCAGATTCTGCGTGGGATTGCCTTCGATATTGAACTCGGCGTCAGGCCAGTTCTTGAGCAGCTCATGCAGCTCGAACACATCCTGCGCCCGGATATGACGCTCATCCGGGCGTGGGTGAATGGTGATGCCCTGCGCCCCCGCTTCAAGGCAGATCTGCGCCGCTCGCGTCACCGATGGAATGCCCAGATGGCGGGTGTTGCGCAACAGCGCCACCTTGTTGACATTGACCGAAAGCGCGGTGCGAGGGGAGGCGGAGGTATTCATAGCGATTGCAGATCCATCATCAGCTGGCGGGTGCGCAGCATGGTTGAGCCGCAATGGTATTGCAGAAGATGACGCAATTGCGGCTTCAGGGCCTGGGCCACTTCGGGCTCGGCCAGCGCATTCAGGGTTCGCGGAAATGGCTGCTCGGCCTGCAGCGCCAGCTCTATGGCCTGCCACTGCTGGCCGCTCAGCGCCGCGCGCTCGTAGCCGGCGGCCTGGCGCAGGCCGCCGTCGGCCACCAGGGTGTAACGCAAAACACTATTGAGCTGGCTGAGCGTTGCGCTTTCCTGCCTCAGATCGGGCAGATGGCCGAGTTCACGCAACAGCACCAGCTCGAAGGCCCGCAGCACGGGTTCGATGGCCTCGGTGGTGCCGCCATGCTGGCCAGCCAGCACACGCACCACGCCGGCATAGATATCGAACAGCGCCGTATAAGGGTCATCGCGCGCCAGCAGGCGCAGCAGCAGCTCGTTCAGGTACATGCCCGACCACAGCGCATCGCCCTGGGGCATGACATGGCCGCCCACCCATTCCGCCCCCTTCAGGCTATGAATCTCGGCATTGCCCTCTGCTCCCAGCGTGTAACTGAGCTTGAGCGGCTGCAGCGGCAGCAGCACAGGGCGAAAGTTGGAGGTATGGCGCTTGACGCCCTTGGCCGCAAGCGCCACGCGCCCGCGGTGGCGCGTGAACACCTCCAGGATCAGGCTGGATTCGCTCCAGTCGTACTGGTGCAGGATGTATGCGGGTTCGTCGCCGACGCGTTTGGCGCTAGCCATGACTTGCTCCGTACCACAACAAAAATGTGAAGGGGGCGGTTGTGCCGCCGGGTCGCCCCAAGGCAAAACCCGGCCTAAGCCGGGTCAGGACCCCCTCGGGGGGCAGCGAGCACACGCAGTGAGCGAGCGTGGGGGTCAAAAAGTTTTACTCGTAGCCGAAGGATTTGACCCGGGCCTCATCGTCGGCCCAGCCGGACTTGACCTTGACCCAGACTTCCAGGAACACCTTGGCGTTGAGCAGCTTTTCCAGCTCCTGACGGGTTTCGGTGGAGATGCGCTTGAGGCGCTCGCCGCCCTGGCCGATCACCATGGCCTTGTGGCCATCGCGCTCGACCACGATGGTGGCGGCAACGCGCATGAAGCGGCCGAACTTGGGGCTGGGCTCTTCCTCGAACTTGTCGATGACCACGGTGGAGGTATAGGGCAGCTCGTCGCCCGTGAAGCGGAACAGCTTCTCGCGCAGGGTCTCGGAAGCCAGGAACTTCTCGCTGCGGTCGGTCAGTTCGTCCTCACCGTAGAACCAGGGCTGCTGCGGCAGGTATTTGGCGCAGATGCCATACATGCGCTCGATATCCTTTTTGTTCTTGGCCGACATGGGCACGAACTCGGCAAAAGGATGGCGCTCCTGCATATCGCGCAGCCAGGGCGCGATCTCGGCGCGGCGACCCACGGTGTCAAGCTTGTTGGCGATCAAGAGCGTGGGAATGCCGGGCTTGAACAGGCTCAGCACCTTGGCATCGGCCAGCGTGAAGCTGCCCGCCTCCACCACGAACAGGATCAGGTCCACATCGCCGATCGCGCCCATCACGGTCTTGTTGAGCGACTTGTTCAGGGCGGTGGAATGCTTGGTCTGGAAACCGGGGGTATCCACAAAGACGAACTGGGTCTCGTCCTTGGTACGGATGCCGGTGATGCGGTGGCGCGTGGTCTGGGCCTTGCGCGAAGTGATGGAGATCTTCTGGCCCACCAGCGCGTTCATCAGCGTGGACTTGCCCACATTGGGCTTGCCGACGATGGCGATCAGGCCGCAGCGCTGCTCTTCGGGCGCGTAGACGCGCGCCGGAGCTTCTTCCTCCTGGTCGCGGATCGCGGTCGGCGTGCTACCGGGCTTGGCAGCGGCCAGCATGGCGCTGATGTAGTCCAGGCTGGGGTCGCTGATATCGGTAGTCACAGACTTGGGGCCCTTTGGGCCCTTGGCTTTTTCTGCACCTGCGGTGCCCGCTATCTTTTTCTTAGCAGCATCGGTCATGGATTTTTGGCTTTCACTTTTTCCAGCAAGGCAGCGGCGGCTGCCTGCTCGCCCATGCGGCGGGATGCTCCCGAGCCCTGGGCGCTGATATTCCATTCGGCAATCGTGCACTCGACCTTGAAGGTCTGCTTGTGCGCCGCGCCACTGATTTCCACCACATGGTATTGCGGCAGCTTCATGCGCTTGCCCTGTAGCAATTCCTGCAGTGCGGTCTTGGGGTCTTTGTCGGCCGCACGCATATGGGGGTTGATGTCCACGCCCTCAAAGAGGTGGTGGACGACTTTCTCGCCTGCGGCAAAGCCGGCATCGAGGTAGACGGCACCGATCAGCGCCTCCACGGCATCGGCCAGGATGGACGGGCGCTGCTTGCCGCCGGACTTGGCTTCGCCTTCACCCAGGCGCAGCAGATCGGGCAGCTGCAGCTTCAGCGCAATCTTGTGCAGCGTGCCTTCCTTGACGAGATTGGCCCGAACGCGCGAGAGATCGCCTTCGGGCATGGAGGCCAGCTTGGCATAAAGCAAGCTGGAGATGGCCAGACTCAGCACCGAGTCGCCCAGAAACTCCAGTCGCTCGTTGTTGTCGGCCGAAAAGCTGCGGTGCGTGATGGCACGCTGCAGCAGCGCCGGATTGGCAAATTGATGTTGCAGCCTTTGCTGCAGAGCGACTAGAGCAGGTTCCACCTGAAAGGTCTATTTCTTGAAACGGTAAACAAGGTAGGCAGAGCCTGCCAGATGAATCTCACGGGAATACTCGAAGCCCACGACGATCTTGTCGTTGACCTTGGTCACGTTCAGATCGTTGCCGGAGACGGACTTGAAATCATCAATGGAGGCCGAACGATCGAAGCTGGCCTTGACTTCGGCAACGGTACTGCCTTCAGCGGCGGCCTTGTTGGCCGCCTTGGTGATGGCCTGGTACTCCAGGAAGACGGGCACCGATTGTGCGCCAATTGCGGCAACTGCCACGATGATGGCCACGAGAAACACCAGACCGATGAAGGACAGACCACGCTGCCTGGAGCGCAATGCCAGATTTTTCATGCTTTTCCCCTCTCAAGCCGGGCATGTTTCTGCCCGTGTATCCCAGAAAATGACGAAACGATTGCTGGTGCTCAGTGGAAACGGCCGATACGGCTCAGGTCACCAAAGTTCATCCAGACAAAAAAGGCCTTGCCCACGATGTTCTGGTCGGGCACAAAACCCCAGTAGCGCGAGTCCAGCGAGTTGTCGCGGTTGTCGCCCATCATGAAGTAATGGCCCTCGGGCACCTTGCAGGTCACGCCCTCAACGCTGTAGCGGCAGTTTTCCTTGAAGTCGAAATTGCTCGCTCCCTGGATGAAGGCCGGCACATCGCTGTTGACGATGGCGCGGTGCGGCTGCTCGCCCAGCGTTTCCTCGAACTGCTTGAAGTAACGCATCACGTCACGGTCCAGAAAGTCCGGCAGCTCGCGGGTGGGCAGCTCCTTGCCGTTGATGCTCAGGCGCTTGTTGAGATAGGCCACCTCATCGCCGGGCACGCCCACCACACGCTTGATGTAGTCCAGCGTGGGCTGGGGCGGGTAGCGGAACACCATCACATCGCCGCGCTGGGGCTTGTTGCCTTCGGTGATCTTCTTGTTGATCACGGGCAGGCGGATGCCGTAGGTGAACTTGTTGACCAGGATCAGGTCGCCCACCATCAGCGTCGGAATCATGGAGCCCGAGGGAATCTTGAACGGCTCGAACAGAAAGGAGCGCAGCACGAAGACGATGGCGATCACCGGGAACAGACCGGCGGTCCAATCCAGCCACCAGGGTTGCATGAGGATGCGACCTTTGGCGTCTTCGGAGACTTCGATGTCGGTCTTGGCAATGCCCATGCGGTCCAGCTCGGCGCGGCGCTCGACTGCGGCCTGCTCCAGCGCAGCCGCAGCCGCGCGGCGTCGAGGCCAGAAGTAAAAGCGCTCGGCCAGCCAGTACACCCCGGTCACCATGGTTGCCAGAAACAGCAGCAGTGCGAAGTTGCCTTCGATGGAGCCGGTGTACCAGGCCGCGATATAGCCTACAAAGGCCGCCAGGATGGCGGCCGTGATCCACTGCATGACTTGCATCAATCCTCCACTTGCAGAATGGCCAGGAAGGCTTCCTGTGGCACTTCCACCGAACCGATCTGCTTCATACGCTTCTTGCCGGCCTTCTGCTTTTCGAGCAGCTTGCGCTTGCGCGTGATGTCGCCGCCGTAGCACTTGGCCAGCACGTTCTTGCGCATGGCCTTGACGGTCTCGCGCGCAATGATGTTGGCGCCGATGGCGGCCTGAATGGCCACGTCGAACATCTGGCGGCTGATGATCTCGCGCATCTTGGCCACCACGGCACGGCCGCGATACACGGACTGCGAACGGTGCACGATGATGGACAGGGCGTCGACCTTCTCGCCGTTGAGCAAGATATCGACCTTCACCACGTCGGAGGCGCGATATTCCTTGAACTCATAGTCCATGGAGGCGTAGCCGCGCGAGACGCTCTTGAGCTTGTCGAAGAAGTCCAGCACGATTTCGCCCAGCGGCATCTCGTAGGTCAGCATGACCTGACGGCCGTGGTATTGCATATTCATCTGCACGCCACGCTTCTGGTTGGCCAGCGTCATCACCGGACCCACATAGTCTTGCGGCATATAGAGATGCACGGTCACGATGGGCTCGCGGATTTCCTGGATGCGGCCGATATCGGGCATCTTGGAGGGGTTCTCCACGTCGATCAGCTCGCCGTCGCCCTTGATCACCTGGTAGACCACGCTGGGTGCCGTGGTGATCAGATCCTGGTCGAACTCACGCTCCAGTCGCTCCTGCACGATTTCCATGTGCAACAGGCCCAGGAAGCCGCAGCGGAAGCCAAAGCCCAGAGCCTGCGAGACTTCGGGCTCGAACTGCAGCGCCGCATCGTTGAGCTGCAGCTTTTCCAGCGCATCACGCAACTGGTCGTATTCAGAGGCTTCGGTGGGGTACAGGCCCGCGAAAACCTGGGGCTTGACTTCCTTGAAGCCCGGCAGAGGCTTGTCGGCAGGACCCAGGTTGTTGGGCAGCTTTTTTTCCAGCGTGATGGTGTCGCCGACCTTGGCTGCCTTCAGCTCCTTGATGCCGGCAATGATGTAACCCACCTCGCCGGCCCTGAGCATGTCGCGTGGCTGGTTGGCCGGGGTGAACACGCCGATGTTATTGGCTTCGTAGGCAGCTCCGCTGGCCATCATCTTGAAGCGCTCATTCTTCTTGAGCTCACCATCGACCACGCGCACCAGCATCACGACGCCCACATAGGGGTCGAACCAGCTGTCCACGATCATGGCACGCAGAGGGCCATCGGGATTGCCCTTGGGAGCCGGCACCTTGGCCACGATAGCTTCCAGGATCTCGTCGATGCCCATGCCGGTCTTGGCCGAGCAGGGAATGGCATCGCTGGCATCGATACCGATCACGTCCTCGATCTCGGCCTTGGCGTTCTCGGGATCGGCCTGGGGCAGGTCCATCTTGTTGAGGACGGCGAATACCTCCACGCCCAGATCAAGCGCGGTGTAGCAGTTGGCCACGGTCTGGGCTTCCACGCCCTGGGAGGCATCGACCACCAGCAGACCGCCTTCGCAGGCCGACAGCGAGCGCGAGACTTCGTAGGAGAAGTCCACGTGACCGGGGGTGTCGATCAGGTTCAGGTTGTAGACCTGGCCGTCCTTGGCCTTGTATTGCAGGGCCGCGGTCTGGGCCTTGATGGTGATGCCGCGCTCTTTCTCGATGTCCATCGAGTCCAGCACCTGGGCTTCCATATCGCGGTCGGCAAGGCCTCCGCAGCGCTGGATCAGGCGGTCCGCCAGAGTGGACTTGCCATGGTCAATGTGCGCAATGATGGAGAAATTACGGATGTGATTCATCAACGAGAAAGACAGCTTTGGAATTGAAAAAAGTGGCTTGCAGCAGCAAGAAAAAAGGGCGCGTCCCTCAAGCGGCGCGCCCTTAACCAACAATCTCTGGCAACTGCGATAGTTGGGACTTTATTGTAGGCAAAACTGGCCGCAAGCCAAGACCCAGCAAGGCTTGACAAGTTTCGGTTTGTGATCTTCGAATTCATTTATCAACAGATTATCCACAAACCAGAAAACACCGTTTAGCCATCAGCAGCCGGAGATTGCAAAGGCTTTTGCACCGCTTGAAAACCGCCTGTCAGCGTGATTTTTTGCGTCCAACCACCATGCATTTGCGTGGGATTCTACCCAATGGCATAGGGGCACTGACAGCCTGAGGGCTTGTTGTCATTTCAGATCACGAAATGGCAACAAGCCCATGCAGGCTTTTCACCACAGTTATTTGGCAGGGCGAATCAGCACATACTGCGCCCAGTCACCACGGCGCACCAGTACATTGACGGGCTTGGACTTGTCGGCCTTGGCCCATGCGGCCTCGAAGCTCTTAAGATCGGAGACTTCCACATTCGCCAATTGCAGAATCACGTCGCCTTCACGCAGGCCGGCACGGGCCGCAGCATCCACCGCAGCCGACACGCGCACGCCGCCCTTGATGGCCAGCTCCTTCTTCTGCGCAGCCGTCAGCTCGCTCAGCGTCAGGCCCAGAGCCTTGTTCTCCAGCGTGCCGGCGGGAGAAGTCTTGCCTGTCCCACCGCTGCCGGCCTTGGCCTTGGCCTTGGCAGATTCGTCGGAAGGCACTTCGGCAATCACCATGCTCAGCTCCTTGAGCTTGCCGCGGCGCAGCACGGTGATGGTGCTCTTGGTGCCGGGCTTGGTATTGCCCACGAGACGCGGCAGATCGGAGACCTTCTCGATGGCCTTGCCATCGAACTTGGTGATAACGTCGCCCGGCTCCACACCGGCCTTGGCCGCAGGAGAGTCCGGCTCGACAGCCGACACCAGTGCGCCCTCGGGCTTGCCAAGGCCGATGGACTCGGCCACATCCTTGGTCACGGGGCCGATCTGCACGCCGATACGGCCGCGCGTGACCTTGCCGGTGGCACGCAACTGATCGCTGACACGGATCGCTTCATCCACGGGAATTGCAAAGCTGATGCCCATGAAGCCGCCCGAGCGCGAGTAGATCTGGCTGTTGATCCCCACCACCTCGCCACGCATATTGATCAGCGGGCCACCCGAGTTGCCGGGGTTGATGGCCACATCGGTCTGGATGAAGGGCAGATAGTCGCCGGTATCGCGCTGCTTGGCCGAGACAATGCCGGCCGTCACCGAGTTTTCGAGTCCGAAGGGCGAGCCAATCGCCATGACCCACTCGCCCACGCGCAGCTTGCTCACATCGCCTATCTTGACTGCGGGAAGGCCTTTGGCATCGATCTTGACCACGGCCACATCGGTGCGCTTGTCCGCACCGACTATTTTTGCCTTGAACTCGCGTTTGTCGGTCAGCGTGACGATGACCTCGTCGGCGCCATCGACCACATGGGCATTGGTCATCACATAGCCATCGGCGGTGAGGACGAAGCCCGAACCCACGCCACGCGGCTGCTCTTCCTCGGACTGACCGCCCTTGGGCGTGCGCTGACGCGGCACATTGGGCACGGGCAGGCCGAAGCGGCGGAAGAACTCCAGCATGTCTTCATCCATGCCCAGAGCTTCGGCGCTGTTGTTGGAGACCTTCTCCAGCGTACGGATGTTGACCACCGAAGGGCCGACCTGATCGACCAGATCCGTGAAGTCCGGCAGGCCGCGCGCCGTTGCTGCACTTTGGGCATGAGCGGCGGTGACCGGCAGCATGGCTCCTGCGGCCAGGGCCGCGACCGCCATGGCGCTGGCCAGGGCTGTAGCCGAAACACGGGACTTGAGCGTCATCCGGGCGGGTGTGCGCATCGTTTCTATTCCTTGTTCGAATCGTCTGACACAAGCGGTCGTGAAATCAGACGCATGGGAGAGGCGGGAGGGAGCATCGAGCGTTCATTCTGGCAAAAGCCGGCATCGGCCGAAAGTGCCCTGCCCCATTGAGTTGACCGCAGATGAGACAGCATCTGCGGTCAACTGTATTGAAATCAATAGCAGCTTGCGTAGTCTGCACAAGACTCAAGGCCTGAAAACCATGAATCCCGACTGAGGACTGCCATACCCCGAAACATCAATGGCGGGTCGCCGTGGCAAAGCTTGCATTGCGCAAAAAGCTGGCAGGCATCTGCAGATTGGGCGCGCTGCTTTGCTGAGGGTGAGAAGCCAGCAGTTCGTCCAGACGCGGATCACGCAGCATCACGGTCTGGCCGTTGGGACCAGCAACGGCCACCACGGTGGAGGACTGGGCTTCCGAACCCAAGGGCATGGCGGTCTCTTCACCACCCGAACCGGGCTGACTCAAGCCCAGCGATGCGGCGGGCGCAGCGGCCACTACGACATTCGGGCTGAGAGCAGCGAGCTGCACCCCCCCCTGGCGACCGTACAGTCCCCCCGAGCCCGCAATCATGACCCCCCAACCAACGGCGGCCACGGCAGCAACCGAGGCAAAGCCGGCTGCCATCTTCCAGCGGAAGACCGATGCATTGGCTGCCTGGCGGGCAGGCAGGCTGACCAGGGTTGCGCCATTGCCCAGCGCCTGCCCACGCTCCTCGGCAGCTGTGATCTGCTCCAGACCGCCCACACTCAGTGAACTGGCCGCATCCGCGGTCACACCGGGCAGATGAATGCCGCGGATCGGCTCGCGCTCCATATGCGCGCGCACACCGCTCAAAATATCGTGCTGACTGTGATGTGCCAACTCGGGAGAACGCAGCACATCGCCAATCAGGTGGTACATGGCCCAGGACTGCTGGCCTTCGTCGCTTTCCGCATAGGAGAGCACGGCCTGCATCTGGAACGAGGAAGCCTCGCCATCCACCAGTGCCGACAACTGTTCCTGCTTGATCAGATCGTCATTCATGAAGTTCACCTGCTCGTCTTGCCTGTACTACCAACGCTTTCCACCCTGGCGCTCCAGCAAGGGCTTGACCCTGGCCGAAATCGCCTCGCGTGCCCGAAAGATGCGCGAGCGCACCGTACCTATGGGACAGTCCATCGCCTGCGCGATTTCCTCATAGCTGAGCCCCTCGATTTCGCGCAGCGTGACCGCCTGGCGCAAATCCTCGGGCAAAGCCTCCATGGCGGCATTGACGGCTTCGGCAATTTCACGCGCCGCCAACACTGTTTCCGGGGTTTCCTGAGTCGTTAGTTCCTGTCTGTGAACAGAAGTTTCATCCTCATCATCCCCAGTGTGTAACGCGCTCTCCGTCATCACCGGCGAGCGATGCATTTCCATCAAGGCCTTCTTGGCCGTATTGACGGCAATGCGGTACAGCCAGGTGTAGAACTGGGCCTCGCCGCGGAACTGGTGCAAGGCCTTGTAGGCGCGGATGAAGGTTTCCTGCGTGATGTCAGGCACCAGATCGACATCGCGCACCATGCGGCCCACCAGACGTTCGATGCGACGCTGGTATTTGATGACCAGCAGCTCAAAAGCCCGTGTGTCGCCAGCATTGGCTCGTTCGACCAGAGCCAGATCGCTGTCGGCAGAGGGAGTGGGAAAATCGGGTGGTGTCATGAAAGGCCAAGCGGCGTGCTGCCATAACCGGCGAAGGCCTAGCCTTGCTCTGCCAGCGGCACGATGGAGGAATATACCGCACGCCGCAAGTCTCCCCATTGCTCGGGGCTGTGTCGCTGAGACAGGAAAATCCATAGCACCCTGCGCCTGCCGCCCTTGGCCCTGAGCACCAGAACATCGGAAACGCTGAGCCAAAGCCAGTGGCCGCCATCAAACCCCACTCCCAACCGCACGGGCAATGACTGTGCAGTTGGCAGGTTTTCGGCCTCCAGCAACCAATGCTCGCCATTCCAGAGCAGACGTCCTTGGGGCCAGTTCCGCCACTGCGCGCAAAGCAGCGTCGCAGCCAGCATCAGGGCCGGCAGGGTCAGCAGCAGTTGCAGACCGTTCCCCCTGGCCTGCAGGCACCAGGCCAGCAGGGCCGTCAACAGACCAGCCCCAATCAGCAGCAGCGCCACGGCGGCCCAGACTGGCCGCTCGAAGGCGTAGGCAACTGCGGGAGCATGGTAGCGGGCACTCATGAGCAGACCATGTGCGAAAACCCGGCTGCCGCAAAGCTAGGGAAAGCACGATCAAGCCGCACATGGAACAAAGCCCGCAAGGCCAGGGCCTGTGCGGGCTTGTGCAGAAACGGCTCGAAGCGGCTTAAACGCGCTTGAAGACCAGCGTGCCGTTGGTGCCACCGAAACCGAAGTTGTTCTTCACGGCAACTTCCAGCTTGGCGTCACGCGCCGTGTTGGCGCAATAGTCCAGATCGCACTCGGGATCCTGGTTGATCAGGTTGATGGTCGGAGGAATCTTCTGGTCGTGCAGCGCCATCACGGTGAAAACGCTCTCGATGCCGCCCGCGCCACCCAGCAGGTGACCCGTCATGGACTTGGTCGAGCTGACCACCAGATTCTTCTTCGCAAACTCGCCCATGGCCGCCTTGATGGCATTGGACTCGTTCGCATCGCCCAGCGGCGTGGACGTGCCGTGCGCGTTCAGGTAGTTGACCTGATCCTGGTTCACACCGGCATTGCGCAAAGCGTTGAGCATGGCACGGCGCGGGCCGTCCATATTGGGTGCGGTCATGTGACCGGCGTCGGCACTCATGCCAAAGCCTGCCAGCTCCGCGTAAATCTTGGCGCCACGGGCCTTGGCGTGTTCGTACTCTTCGAGCACCAGCACGCCGGCACCTTCGCCGAGTACAAAACCGTCACGGTCCTTGTCCCAGGGGCGCGAGGCAGCCTTGGGGTCGTCGTTGCGCGTTGACAGCGCACGCATGGCAGCAAAGCCGCCCACACCCAGAGGCGAAACAGTGGCTTCCGTGCCACCGGCCACGACGATGTCTGCATCGCCGTATTCGATCATGCGTCCGGCTTCGCCGATGCAGTGCAGGCCTGTGGTGCAGGCTGTCACTATCGACAGATTCGGCCCCTTGAAGCCAAATCGCATGGACACATGCCCTGCCACCATATTGATGATGGAAGCAGGCACGAAGAACGGCGTGATGCGGCGAGGACCGCGGGCAGCCAGTTCTGCGTGAGTGTTCTCGATCAGCGGCAGGCCGCCAATGCCCGAGCCGATCACGCAGGCAATGCGTGTGGCCAGGTCTTCGGACAGGGCTTCACCTGTGGGCAGGCCTGCGTCCAGAACGGCTTGCTCCGCAGCCGCGATGCCGTAATGAATGAAGGTATCCATGGAGCGCGCATCTTTGGCGCTCATGTATTTCTCCACATCAAATCCCTTGACCTCACCTGCAATCTTGCAGGAGAAGTTCGACGCATCGAACTTGGTGATGAGGTCAATACCGGACTGGCCGGCCAAAAGATTGGCCCAGGCTTCGCCCACCGTGTTACCCACGGGGGAGATGCAGCCCAGACCGGTCACGACAACGCGACGACGGCTCATGCGTTCAAACCTTTAACTGATCGCTGAAAAAAGACCTTAGGCCTTTTGGTGGGTATTGGCGTAGTCGATGGCGTTTTGCACCGTCGTGATCTTCTCTGCGTCTTCGTCAGGGATCTCGATGCCGAATTCATCTTCCAGGGCCATCACCAGTTCCACTGTGTCCAGGGAGTCAGCGCCCAGGTCAGCCACGAAGGCCTTTTCGTTGGTCACTTGGGACTCTTCAACGCCGAGTTGTTCGGCAATGATTTTTTTGACACGTGCTTCGATATCGCTCATGGTTTCCCTCAGGGGGTTGTGAATGAACCCGCGATTCTAGCCGTTTCGGGAGAAGCCCCTTGGCGGCTGGCCGTCGCGAGGAAACGGCCACTGAACTTGCAAAAGTGTTCAGCTTCTGGCAGCAAGTGCGGCAAACACCACGCAAACTGCCGAAATTTCTTACATGTACATGCCGCCGTTGACGTGCAGTTCCTGCCCCGTCACATAGCCAGCGCCGACAGAGGCCAGATAGGCCACGGCATGCGCGATGTCGCTGGGCTGACCCAGATCACCCATGGCGATCTGTGCCTTGAGCGCAGCCTTCTGCGCCTCTGGCAGATCTGCCGTCATGTCCGTGGCGATGAAGCCCGGAGCCACACAGTTCACGGTGATGCCGCGGCTGCCCAGCTCCTTGGCCAGAGCACGGGTCATGCCAGCTACGCCAGCCTTGGCTGCAGCGTAGTTGGCCTGACCGGCATTGCCCGAGGCACCAACCACGCTGGTGATGCTGATGATGCGGCCGAAACGCTGCTTCATCATGGGACGAATAGCCGCACGGCTGACTCGGAAAACAGCCTTCAGATTGGTGTCGGTGACGGCATCCCAATCGTCATCCTTCATGCGCATTGCCAGGGTATCGCGGGTAATACCTGCGTTGTTGACCAGCACATGCAGGCCGCCGTCATTCTTGACGATGGAGTCGATCAGGGCATCCACGGCAGCGCCGTCGGTCACGTTCAGCGTGACACCACGGCCACCGAAGGCAGACAGAGCCTGGCTGATCTTTTCAGCACCGGCATCCGATGTGGCCGTGCCAATCACTTGATAGCCCTTGGAGGCCAGCTCCTGCGCGATGGCGGCACCAATGCCACGGGTGGCACCGGTGACCAGGGCAACCTGGGGCTTGGTCTGGTTATCAGTCATGCGAGCAATTCTTTCACGTCAGCCAGGGTGGCTGTATCAAACAGGGGAACACCCGTCAGGTCGGCGTCAATACGCTTGACCATGCCGGCCAGCACCTTGCCGGGTCCACATTCCACGATATGGGTCACGCCGCGAGCCTTGATGGCCTGGACGCACTCCACCCAGCGCACCGGCCCAAAGGCCTGACGATACAGGGCATCGCGAATCGCATCGGCATCCGTTTGGACGGTGACGTCGATATTGTTGATGACGGGAATCTGAGGTGCGGCCAGCGTCAGTTCGGCCAGCGCAGCCTTGAGCTTTTCAGCAGCAGGCTTCATCAGACTGGAGTGGAAAGGCGCGGACACGGGCAGAGGCAGAGCACGCTTGGCGCCAGCAGCCTTGACCGCTTCGCAGGCCTTCTCAACGGCCAGCTTGCTGCCGGCGATCACTGTCTGACCAGGGTCGTTGAAGTTCACGGCCTCCACCACTTCGGCACCGCCCAGCTGGGCCGTCACTTCGGCACAGACCGCCTTGACCTTATCCGCATCCAGCGCCAGCACGGCAGCCATGCCGCCCGTGCCAACGGGCACGGCATCCTGCATGGCAGCAGCACGCAGACGCACCAGCGGAGCTGCCTGAGCCAGCGTCAGCACGCCGGAAGCGACCAGCGCCGAGTATTCACCCAGGGAGTGGCCGGCCACGGCATCGGGCAACGCACCGCCTTCTGCCTGCCAGACACGCCAGGCCGCAACACCGGCAACCAGCATCACGGGCTGGGTATTGGTGGTCAGCGCCAGAGCTTCCTTGGGACCTTGCTTGATCAGCAGACCCACATCCTCGCCCAGAGCCTCGGAGGCTTCGGCCACAGTCTGAGCCACGACGGGATGATCCCCCCAGCCATCCAGCATGCCCACGGACTGCGAACCCTGGCCAGGAAATACAAATGCGAATTTCTTCATATTTCTTAGTATAAAAATTGCCTGAAACGCTTATTTATATTGCGTCTACAGCTACATCTTGAGGAGCACCGCACCCCAGGTGAAGCCACCGCCAACCCCTTCGAGCAGGACGGTCTGGCCTTTTTTGACCTGTCCGCTGCGTACACCGTGATCGAGTGCCAGAGGAATCGAGGCCGCCGAGGTGTTGCCATGCTGATCGACGGTCACCACCACCTTGTCCATGGACAGCTTGAGCTTGCGCGCCGTGCTTTGCATGATGCGGATATTGGCCTGGTGCGGGATCAGCCAATCGATGTCGGCATCCGTCAGACCCGCTTTTTCCAGCGCGGAGCGAGCCGCCTTGTCCAGCACGCTCACAGCCAGCTTGAAGACAGCCTGACCATCCATCTTGAGCAGGGGGTCACCCAGCACATTGCCGCCGGAGACATTGCCCGGCACGCAGAGAATGCCGACATGGCTGCCATCGGCGTGCAATTCGGTGGACAGGATGCCTGGCTCGTCGGAGGCCTCCAGCACCACGGCGCCAGCGCCATCACCGAACAGCACGCAGGTCGTGCGGTCGTTGAAATCCAGGATACGGCTGAAGACTTCGGAGCCCACCACCAGCACGCGCTTGGCAGCGCCGGTCTGGATCATGGAATCGGCCACCGTCAGTGCATAGACGAAACCGCTGCACACGGCCTGCACATCGAAGGCCGGGCAGCCATTGCTGATGCCCAGCTTGTGCTGCAGGATGGCTGCCGTCGAGGGAAACACCATGTCCGGAGTGGACGTGGCGACAATGATCAGATCGATATCCGAAGCCTCGATGCCTGCGGCCTCGATGGCCTTGCGGCTGGCCTCAAGAGCCAGGTCGCTGCTGGTCACATCGGGCTCGGCAAAGTGGCGTGCACGAATACCGGTGCGCTCGACGATCCACTCGTCCGAGGTTTCCAGTCCGCGCTGAGCCAGCTCGGCTGCGAGGTCGTGATTGGTCAGGCGGCGGGGCGGCAGGTAACTGCCGGTGCCAATGATGCGTGCGTAGCGTCTCATGTCTTCTATCAGGGCGCCGAAGTTCCAGATTCCGTCTGCGCTGCCAGCAGCAAAGGTGCGGCAGCAGCAATACGGCTGCGGACACGGTCAAGCAGGTTGTTGCGTGCCGCATCATACGCGCGGTTCAAAGCATGCTCGAATGCCATTGCATCAGCCGAGCCATGGCTTTTGAAGACCAGCCCGCGCAGACCCAGCAACGCAGCGCCGTTGTAACGACGATGATCAACACGCTTCATCAACGCAGATAACACCGGATAGGCAATGATGGCAGCAATCTTGGTGAAGATGTTGCGCTTGAACTCTTCCTTGAGAATTCCCGAGATCATCGAGGCAACCCCCTCGGTGGTCTTGAGTGCAACGTTACCAACGAAACCATCGCACACGACAATGTCCACCACACCCTTGAAGGTGTCGTTGCCTTCCACATTTCCGTAGAAGTTGAGATTGCCCGCATCACCTGCAGCGCGCAGCAGCTCGCCGGCACGCTTGATGACTTCGCTGCCCTTGATCAGCTCTTCACCGATATTGAGCAGGCCGACACTGGGCGCCTCCGTATTCTTGAGCGCAGACACCAGGGCCGAACCCATGACCGCAAACTGCAGCAGGTGCTCTGCCGTGCAGTCCACATTGGCCCCCAGATCCAGCATGGTGGTGTCACTGCCCTTGGCATTGGGCAAACCAAAGGCAATGGCCGGACGGTCAATGCCATCCAGCGTCTTGAGCAGATAGCGCGAGATCGCCATCAGCGCCCCGGTATTGCCCGCCGACACTGCAGCCTGAGCCGCACCATTCTTGACCTGCTGTACAGCCACGCGCATGGACGAGTCCTTTTTCTTGCGCAGCGCTATTTCCACAGGATCATCCATGCTCACCACCTCCGTGGCGGGAACAATGGTCACGCGCTCATGCTTGAAGCCGGCCAACTCCTCGGCCTTGCCGACCAGCAGCAGATGCGCATCGGGGTGTGAATTCAGAAACTGACGGCACGCGGCCAGCGTGACGCGGGGGCCATGATCGCCCCCCATGCAGTCAACAGCCAAATTAATCATGGGCGACTGACAAATCCAATTAGGCTTGGGATGATGAATTGAAGGATCCGAGGACCACAACAGAAGCTATTTGCAAAACCAGCGTTGAGATTTTGCAGCAAGGCCTGTCATGACAGGCTTTGCAAATATCTCCCATAAAAACAAAAGCCTGTTGCTACAAAAAATGTAGCAACAGGCTTTGCGAATGCAGTCGTCGCTTAGGCTTCGGACTTGTTCTTCAGCACTTGACGGCCACGGTACACGCCGTTGGGGCTGATGTGGTGGCGCAGGTGTGTCTCGCCGGTAGTGGCTTCAACAGCGATGCCAGGCACATTCAGTGCATTGTGCGAACGGTGCATGCCGCGCTTGGAGGGAGACTTCTTGTTTTGCTGAACAGCCATGATGGCTCCTGTGTATCTTGAAAGGGTTGGTAACACGACTCACACAGCAAGACCGGGCAAAAAACTCTGCCTTTCGACGCACCTACCGAGAGTAAGAGTGCGCCCTTGTCCGTGCAAGTCCTAAAAAAACGCGATCAGCCCATTAAAGACACGAGGGGGTTTCGCGCGAAGCTCACGATTATAGCGCAAACGCTTTTCGCGGCCCAGGCAAAATCAAATCCCCACCGTGCTATGGGATGGATCAGTCGGCAGACTTGCCTACATTGAGAGATTGCAGCACGGCAAAAGGGTTTTCCTTTTGCTCGTTGGCCTGCTCGAAGGCGTCATCGCTGACCTCCAGCTTGACGGGGACCGGGCAGACCTCATGGCGAGGCACTACAGGCACTTCCATCAGCAACTCGTCCTCGATCAGCTCCAGCAGATTGAACTCGCTGCTCAATGCCAGCACATCCTCATCGCTGTCATCATCTTCCAGTTCTGCCGTCGCTTCGTCCGGAACGAAGCGAAATGACCGATCCACGTAAAGGGGAATATCGGCCTCGGTCAGGCAGCGCTGGCAGGTCAGCGGCAAAGCCACCTCGGCACTCAGATGCAGCCATACGTGGCCGCTGCCGCCTTTTTGCTCCACCAGTTCGCCTTCGGCCTCCCAGTGCACCAAGGGCTGTTCGCCGGTAATCGCCAACGCATCGGCCGCCAGACGCTTGAAGTCCGACAATGGTGCCTGACCATGCAGATGACCTGCAGCCTGCGCGAAAGCACGCACATCCAGCCGGGTCGCAGAAAAATCCTTGCTCATGCAGCCAGTGTAAGAGAATCCCGCAATGCCCGACTTATTGATTGCCGGACGACTTGAGCGTCCATTGATTCTTGGCTCCACCTCGCGCTACCGCCGTGAGCTGCTCAGCCGCCTGCAACTACCGTTCGAGACGGTGTCTCCCGAAGTGGATGAAACCCCGCTCAGCGGCGAAACACCCCACGATCTGAGTCTGCGTCTGGCCATAGCCAAGGCACAGGCCGTGGCCCAGTTGCACCCCGGCGCCATTGTGATCGGCTCCGACCAAGTACCCGAGCTCGATGGCCAGCCCCTGTCCAAGCCCGGCACCCACGAGCGCGCCACCGAACAGCTGCGCCAGATGAGCGGCCGCCAGATGAATTTCCACACCGGCGTCT
Source organism: Comamonas thiooxydans (assembly GCF_002157685.2). Lineage (NCBI taxonomy): Bacteria > Pseudomonadati > Pseudomonadota > Betaproteobacteria > Burkholderiales > Comamonadaceae > Comamonas > Comamonas thiooxydans. Next base: position 1,120,413 of record NZ_AP026738.1, on the reverse strand, counting down.
GCGTGAGCTGTGCCGAAACCGGCTTCACGGAATCCAGCGTGGTCACGGTGCAAGTGCGCTTTCGTGAACTGAGCGATGTCGAGATCGAGCGCTATCTGCGCGCCGAGCAACCCTATGACTGTGCAGGCTCGGCCAAGAGCGAAGGCCTGGGCATCGCCCTGCTGGATGCCATCGTCAGCGACGACCCCACGGCACTGATAGGGCTGCCGCTGATCCGCACCTGCCAGCTGCTGCGTGCCGCAGGAGTGGTTCTGCCATGAGTGAAACATCGAAAAGCAAAGCAGGTACCCTTTATCTGGTACCTGCTCCACTCGATTTCGGCTGCGAAAGCCAGACCGCTTTGACCGAGGTGCTGCCTGAGGGCACGCTGCGCCGCGCCGCCTCTCTGACTCACTGGATCAGCGAAAACGCCAAGACCGCACGCGCCTACCTCAAGCGCATCGACGCCTTGTTCCCGCTGGCTGCGCCGCTGCAGGCCCAGAACATTGCAGAGTTGCCACGCGAAGCCCACAAAAAAGGCGACCACGGCAACAAGGGCGGCGCCGTCTTCGACCCCAAGCCCCTGCTGGCACCGGCTCTGGCCGGGCAGGACATGGGTTTGATCAGCGAGGCGGGCATGCCCGCAGTGGCCGACCCCGGCAGCTCCATCGTGCGTGCCGCCCATGATCTGGGCATTCGCGTCGTGCCGCTGACGGGACCGGTCTCGCTGCTGCTGGGCCTGGCGGCCAGCGGCCTCAACGGCCAGAACTTCGCCTTTGTCGGCTATGTGCCCCAGGATGGCACCGAGCGAACGGCCCGCATCAAGGAACTGGAGAGCCTGGCCCTGCGCCATGGCCAGACCCAGCAGTTCATCGAAACGCCTTATCGCAATGCCGCCCTCTGGCAGGCCTTGCTGCAAACCTTGCAGCCGAATACCCGGCTGGCCCTGGCCAGCGGATTGACGCTGGAGACTGCACGCATTGAAAGCCACCTGGTGCGCGAATGGCGCCAGCGCAACGCGCCTCCCGACAACCGCACGCCTGTGGTGTTCGCCATAGGCCGTTGAACTCCAAGAAACAAAAAAGCCTGCGGCCAATACCGCAGGCTTTTTTTATAGCTACCAGCGCTTATCCAGAGAGTCCAGCAGCCCTCTGATGTTTGATCAGCGAATGCTTGGCACCAGGCCGCGCATGGCTTTGACCGATCCCTCGCCGATGGCGGCGCCAAAGCGCTTGGCCAGGCGCTCGGCCACATTGTCGCGGCGGGTGTAGTCGATGACTTCCTCGGCCTTGACTACCTCACGCGCCACATAGTCGAGGCTGCCCAGCTTGTCGGCCAGGCCCAGATCCACGGCCTGCTGGCCGGTCCAGAACAGTCCGCTGAACATTTCGGGGGTTTCATGCAGACGGTCGCCACGGCCGGCCTTGACCACGCCGATGAACTGCTGGTGAATCTGCTCCAGCATCTGCAGCGCAAATTCCTTTTGCTGCGCCGACATGGGGCTGAACGGATCGAGAAAGCCCTTGTTCTCGCCAGCCGTCAGCAGTCGGCGCTCCACCCCCACCTTGTCCATCACGCCGGTGAAGCCAAAGCCGTCCATGAGCACGCCGATGCTGCCCACGATGCTGGCCTTGTCGACGAAGATTTCGTCAGCCGCCGCCGCAATGTAGTAGGCCGCCGAGGCGCAAGACTCCTCGACCACCGCATACAGAGGCTTGTTGTACTTGGCCTTGAGACGCGTCATCTCGTCGTTGATGATGCCTGCCTGCACGGGGCTGCCGCCGGGCGAGTTGATCAGCAGCACCACGGCGCGCGAGCCCGAATCTTCAAAGGCGCTGCGCATGGCAGCCACCACGAACTCGGCGCTGGCGTCCGCTCCCGAGGCGATCTCGCCCTTGATCTCGACCACCGCGGTATGCGGCGAGGTGCTGGTCTTGGTGGCCGTGTCCTTGAAGAACACCGCCCACAGCACCAGCAGCACCACCACGGACCACAGCAGACGGCTGAAAAAGCGCCAGCGCCGCGCCGCCCGCTGCTCCTTGATGGAGGCGAACACCAGCTTTTCCAGCACATCGCGCTCCCAGCCCCCGTTCCCCGAGGCCTTGGCCGCGGCAGCGGGCGCCTCAGCGGACGCGGCAGGCGCCTTGGACCACAGGTCCGCGCCCGGCGTCACATGCGACTGGGAATCATGGTTGTCAGGAGTACTCATCTCAAAACTTCAGAGGTTTCAGTTGTGGCCCAGTATGCCAGTGCACCAAGCCGCCGCTTTCGCTCAAGGCGATTTTTACCAGCCCACCACGGCAAGGACCGCCTGCACAGGCACCGCTGTCAGGTTCGTAGGCAGCTCCGTGGGTAGAACACAACAGCCAGCGACCGGAATCGTCAAAAAACTGACCTTCCTGGTAGTCCATTTCCATGGGGATGTGGCTGCAGCGGTTCAGATAGGCATAGACCTGCCCCTGGTAGCGGATGGCAAAAGCGCGGCTGCTCTGACCCGCATAGAGCAACTCGAAGCCCACGGCCCGGCCGCCGTCGACGAGATCGGCACTGGCACACAGCTCCACGGTCTCGGTCATGGCCGCCCTCACGCGTTGGCCAGCAGCCAGACCCGCAGCTGCGCTGCGGAGTCGGCCACGAACAGCGGACCGAACTGGGCAAAGCCGTCGGGAGCATGGGCACCATAGGACACCCCCACACAGGCACAGCCGGCATTCTGCGCCATCTGCAAATCGTGCGTGGTGTCGCCAATCATTAGCGTTCGCTCGGGCTCCACACCGAATTCGGCCATCAGCTCGTGCAGCATCAGCGGACTGGGCTTGCCGGCGGTCTCATCGGCCGTGCGCGAACCGTCGAACAATCCCTTGAGCTGCGGATCCTGCAGCGCATGATTGAGCCCCATGCGGCTCTTGCCCGTGGCCACGGTCAGCCAGTGACCGCGCTCGCGCAGCTCGGCAAGCAGCGGCAATATGCCGTCAAACACACAGATATCGTCCTGATGCTTGAAGAAGTGAAAGCGATAGCGATTGGCCAGCTCAGGATATTTTTCGGGCGGCACATCGGGTGCCGCGCGGGCCAGGGCCGGCATCAGCGCCATGCCGATCACATAGGCAGCCTGCTCGTCGCTGGGCACGGTGCCGCCCACATCACGCACAGCCTCCTGGATGCTGCGACTGATGATGGCCGTGGAATCCGCCACCGTGCCATCCCAGTCGAATGCAATCAGATCGAAGCGGCGTGGTCGCCGGGCGCTATGGTTTTCAGTAGTCATGAAGCCTGTCAGTTCACAAAATCCGCCAGCTCCGGCGGCAGCTCGGCGCGCAGCTCGACACGCTCGCCGCTGGCGGGATGATTGAACTGTAGCCGCCAGGCGTGCAGAAACATGCGCTTGAGGCCCTGCTTTTGCACACGACGGTTGAGATCAAAATCACCATATTTGTCATCGCCCACGATGGGATGCCCCTGCGAGGACAGATGCACTCGGATCTGGTGGGTACGACCCGTCTTGATGGTCACCTCCAGCAGACTCATGGCAGGCAGCCCCTGCAAGGGGCGCGGCTCGATCAGCTTTCTGACCTTGACCAGGGTGATGGAACGCATTCCATCCGGGTCATCGGCCGTGGTCACGCGCACGCGGCGCTCGCCGTCGGCCTGCAGATACTTGTGCAGCGGCAGATCGATGACCTTCTTGTTGGCCGGCCAGGCTCCTTGCACCAGTGCCAGATAGGTCTTGCCGGTCTCGCGCTCGCGAAACTGGTCCTGCAGATTGATGAGTGCGGAACGCTTTTTGGCGACCAGCAAAATGCCCGAGGTTTCGCGATCCAGCCGGTGCACCAACTCGAGGAACTTGGCATCGGGACGCGCCTGGCGCAGTTGCTCGATGACGCCAAAGCTCACGCCCGAGCCTCCATGCACGGCCACGCCGGCAGGCTTGGACAATGCAAGCATGTGTTCGTCATCCAACAGTGCGGGAAAGTCCTTAGCCGGCGCCGGGCGTTCCGCTTTTTCAGCCACCTTGTCGGAAATCCGGACCGGGGGAAGACGCACCACATCGCCGGGCTGAACCCGGGTCTCTGCACTCACGCGCCCCTTGTTGATGCGCACCTCACCACTGCGGATGATGCGGTAGACATGGGTCTTGGGCACCCCCTTGAGGTGGCGCATGAGAAAGTTGTCGAGTCGCTGTCCGGCGGAGTCTTCATCGACCTCGATCAGCCGTACCGAGGCCGTGGCCGTATTCTGGGACCGGTCCTGTGCCGGTTTGCCCTCTATAATGTGTTTCACCTGTGCCGAGCTTAGTTGTAAGTGATTGATTCGCATGGAGTTTAGTCCAAACAATCATTTCCCACCGCACAGGCAGGTCGATGCCCGCCAGTTTTGCACACGCAAATTGCAGTCAAGATGAGCTGCAGCAGCCTGTGAGAGCCTGGCAAAGGCTGACGAATTGAAACACTGATACGGAATCTCATACCGTGCAGTTGTCCAGGCAAAAGCAGCCTGCAACTGTCGGTTCTCTCAACGAGCATGTGGATCTTTTGGACATTGCTGATCAACCTCTGGGGCAAGGCACGGCCGGCCCCCGGGACGAGTCATGTCTCGAAGAAACCACCCACCTCCCTAGCACGCGCGTCGGCTTCTTTTGTACCCCGTCTGCATGCGCGTCCTCTCCCGCTCGTCCCCCGGCCTGTACCTCCGCTACTGACTTGAGATCAGGCCAGTAGCGCCGTCCTGTACCGCCCCAGATTCCTCATCCGTTTCAACTCGTTCGTCTGGCATCACGGCTCCTGTTGAGCCTGTCTTTGATTACCAGTCAAAGGTGCGTTGGTCTGTGACCAACGTGCCTCATAAAACGAATAAAGGAAGTGCATCATGAAACGGATGCTGATTAACGCGACGCAGTCCGAAGAACGCCGCCTGGCCATTGTGGACGGCCAGAAGCTGCTGGACTACGAGATCGAAATCGAAGGTCGCGAACAACGCAAGGGCAATATCTACAAGGCCGTCGTGACCCGCGTCGAGCCATCTCTCGAAGCCTGCTTTGTGGACTACGGCGAAGACCGTCACGGCTTTCTGCCCTTCAAGGAAATCTCCAAGCAATACTTTGCCGAAGGCGTCTCGCCCAGCCAGGCCCGCATCAACGACGTGATCCGCGAAGGTCAGGAGCTGATCGTCCAGGTCGAAAAGGAAGAGCGCGGCAACAAGGGCGCAGCCCTGACCACCTTCATCTCGCTGGCCGGCCGCTATGTGGTGCTGATGCCCAACAACCCCCGTGGCGGTGGCGTTTCGCGCCGCATCGAGGGCGAGGATCGTGCTGAGCTCAAGGAGGCCATGGACCAGCTCGAGTACCCCAAGGGCATGTCCATCATTGCGCGCACCGCCGGCATCGGCCGCTCGGCCCCCGAGCTGCAGTGGGACCTGAACTATCTGCTCAAGCTGTGGAGCGCCATCGACGGTGCCGCCAAGGCCTCCAAGGGTGCTTTCCTGATCTATCAGGAATCCAGCCTGGTGATCCGCGCCATCCGCGACTATTTCAACAATGACATCGGCGACATTCTGATCGACACCGATGACATCTACGAGCAGGCCCAGCAGTTCATGGCACATGTGATGCCCGAGCACGCTGCACGCGTCAAGCGCTACCGCGATGACGCCCCCCTGTTCTCGCGCTTCCAGATCGAGCACCAGATCGAGTCCGCCTACTCGCGCACCGTGACCCTGCCTTCGGGCGGAGCCATCGTGATCGACCACACCGAAGCCCTGGTCTCCGTGGACGTGAACTCGGCCCGCGCCATCAAGGGCGGCGATATCGAAGAAACCGCGACCCGCACCAACCTCGAGGCAGCCGACGAAGTGGCGCGCCAGATGCGCCTGCGCGACCTGGGCGGCCTGATCGTGATCGACTTCATCGACATGGAAGAGGCCAAGAACCGCCGCGAGGTGGAAAACCGCCTGCGCGATGCCCTGCGCCAGGACCGCGCCCGCGTGCAGTTCGGCACCATCAGCAAGTTCGGCCTGATGGAAATGAGCCGCCAGCGCCTCAAGCCCGCCTTGTCCGAAGGCGCCCACATCAACTGCCCACGCTGCGGCGGCTCGGGCCACATCCGCGACACGGAAAGCTCGGCGCTGCAGATTCTGCGCATCATCCAGGAAGAGTCCATGAAGGACAACACGGCCGCCGTGCACTGCCAGGTGCCCGTGGAAGTGGCGTCCTTCCTGCTCAACGAGAAGCGCAGCGAAATCACCAAGATCGAGCTCAAGCAGCGAGTCAACGTGATCATGGTGCCCAACAAGTCCATGGACACGCCGCACTACAAGCTCGAGCGCCTCAAGCACGATGACTCGCGCCTGGAATCCATGGAAGCCAGCTACAAGCTGGCCGACGAACCCGAAGAGGTGACCACCGTCACCCGCCGCTCACAGGAGCCGACCAACAAGCAGACTCCCGTCATCAAGGGAGTGCTGCCCGATGCTCCCGCGCCGATTGCCGAGCCTCGTCCCCCCCGCCAGCCTCGCGCTGCCGCTGCTGCTGCGACGCCTGCTCCCGCTGCAGCCCGCCCAGTGGTGCGCGAGCAAGGCTTCTTTGCCTGGCTCAAGAATCTGTTCGGCTTTGGCGCGCCGGCTCCCGTGGCAGCGCCCGCTCCCGTGGCCGAGGCTCCCGCCCCTGCCGCCCGTGAAGGCAGCCGCGACGGCCGCCGAGGCGAAGGCCGTGGCGGTGACCGCAATCGCCGTGGCGGTGACCGCAACGAGCGCAGCGACCGCAACAGCGCGGAGCGCAATGGCAGCGAACGCGGTGACCGCAACAACCGCCGCAATGCCCAGGGCCGTGATGAGCAGCAACGCAACGAGCGTCCCGAGCAGCAACAGCGCCCCGAGCGCGGCAACCGCCGCGGTGGCGAACGCAACGAGCGCCGCGACGACCGCCAGCCCCAGGTGGCAGAAGCCGCGCTGAATGGCGAAGAGTTCAACGCAGCTCCCAAGCCCGAGCGCAACCGCCAGGAACGCGGTGAGCGTGCGGAACGCAATGAGCGCGGCGAACGTGGTGAAGGCCGCCGCGAGCGCCAGAATCGCAACGCCGATGCCCAGCCCGTCATGCAGGCCGTGTCCGACGAAGCGGTACTGAACACCGCCCAGGTCGAAGGTTCTGACGCTCAGGTGCAGGACGGCGCACAAGGCGGCGAGGCTCGCGAGCCCCGTCAGCGCCGTTCGCGCGACCGCTATGGCCGTGACCGCCGCGACCGTGCACCGCGCGATGCCCAGGCAGAAGGCCAGGCTGCCGAGCAGATTGCCGAAGCCCAGGCCCCGGTCGAAGTGCCTGCCGCAGACGCTGACGAGCAGCCGGCACGCCGCAGCTACTTTGATGCTGTGGCACCTCAGGCTCAGGCAGAGCCAGCGCCCGTAGCTGCAGAAGTGCAGGCGCCCGTGGTTGCAGCAGAAGCCGCGGTGGCTGTCGCTCCTGTGGCAGAACTCTCTCAGCCCGTGCAAGCAGAACCTGCGGCTACCGCAGAGCCTCAGGCTGCCGCTGTGGAACCTGTGGCTGAAACCGAGGCTCCTGCCCCGGCAGTCGCAACGCCCAAGGCTCAGAGCTATGCGCTGCCGATTGACGAGCTGCAAGCCCTGGCAGCCGCATCGGGTCTGGAATGGATCAACTCCGATGCCGAAAAGATCGCCGCCGTCCAGGCTGCGATTGCCGCCGAGCCCAAGCCCGTGCGCATTCCGCGCGAGCGCCCGCCCGTGGTGGTGCTCGACGAAGGCCCGCTGATTCTGGTCGAGACCCGCAAGGATCTGAGCCTGATGCAGCTGCCGTTCGAGAAGGAAGAACAGGCTGCAGGTATCAACGCCTAAGCAGACTGCCTTCCGGCATCACAGGGCCAAGGGGACCGTCCACTTCGGTGGATGGGGCCTTGGCCCTTTTTCATGCGCCCTTTCTTTGATTGAGTGAACGTCAAGCCATGTTGTTTCTGATCTCTCCGGCCAAATCGCTGGACTATGAAAGCCCTGTTTCCGCCGAGTTGCCGCACACGCTGCCGGTTTTCAAAAAGCAGCCCCTGGAACTGATCGCAGTGCTGCGCGAGAAATCGCCCCAGCAGATTTCCGAGCTCATGAGCATCAGCGACAAGCTGGCCGTACTCAATGTGGGCCGCTACGAAGCGTTCAGTTCCAAGTTCACCACCAGGAACTCGCGCCAGGCCGTGCTGGCCTTCAATGGCGATGTCTACGAAGGTCTGAATGCCGCCAGCCTCAAGCCCAGGGAGCTGGACTGGGCCCAGGAGCATGTCGTGATCCTGAGCGGCCTCTACGGCGTGCTGCGCCCGCTGGACCTGCTGCAGCCCTATCGCCTGGAGATGGGCACCCGGCTGGAAAACGCCAAGGGCAGCAACCTCTATCAGTTCTGGGGAACCCAGATTGCCGACTACCTGAACGAGCGCAGTGCCACTCAAGCCGAGCACGGTGACGCCCATGCCGAGCGCATTGTCGTCAACCTGGCATCGCAGGAATACTTCAAGGCCGTTGATCTCAAGGCACTCAAGGCCCCCGTGGTCGAATGCGTTTTCGAGGACTTCAAGGGCGGCAAGTACAAGATCATCAGCTTCCATGCCAAGCGCGCACGCGGGCTGATGGTGCGCTGGGCCGTTCAGCACAAGGCCAGGAAGGTGGCCGACCTGCGCAAGTTCGATCTGGAAGGCTATGCGCTGGCCGAGCAGGCCAGCACGCCCGGCAAGCTGGTGTTCCGCCGCAAGCTGCAAGACTGACGCCGCGCATTGAAATCGGCATCAGTGCACACTAGCATTGTCGACATGAGCACCTCCACCCAAGACGAGTTCGTCACACCTCCCGGCCTGACACCCGAGCTGATGCAATGGGTGCGCGCGCAAAGCGCCTCCGGCGTGCCGCTGCCATCGCTGCTGCAATCCATGCGCAAGGCTGGCTGGGCCGAGCATCTGGCGCGCCGCGCGCTGGCCCTGCCCGAAGAGGGTGAACTGCCCCTGCCTTTCGCAGCAGCCAGGCCCGAAGCCGAAGTGGCAGTGCAAGTCCATGAGTCGGGCGTTCCAGAGCCCGACCTGCTGACCGATCCCTGCTGCGTCCATGCCGGCGATCGCGATGTCCATGTACTGATGAGCGTGCGCCATCCACGCGTGGTGGTGTTCGGCAATCTGCTCTCCGACGAGGAGTGCGATGCCATCATCGCAGCAGCCCGCCCGCGCATGCGGCGCTCGCTGACCGTGGACAACCAGAGCGGTGGCGAGGCCGTCAACGACGACCGCACCAGCAATGGCATGTTCTTCCAGCGCGGAGAAAACGATCTTATCGGCCGTGTGGAGCAGCGCATTGCCAGGCTGCTGAACTGGCCGCTGGAAAACGGCGAGGGCATGCAGGTGCTGCACTACCGCCCAGGCGCCGAATACAAGCCGCATTACGATTACTTCGCACCCGACGAGCCCGGCACGCCGACCATACTCAAGCGTGGCGGCCAGCGCGTGGGAACCCTGGTCATGTATCTCAACGAGCCCGCGCGCGGCGGCGCAACCACCTTTCCCGATGTAGGGCTGCAGGTCGTTCCGCGCCGTGGCAATGCCGTATTCTTCAGCTATAACCGGCCCGACCCGGCCACCAAGACCCTGCACGGCGGCGCTCCCGTGCTGGAAGGCGAAAAATGGATTGCCACCAAGTGGCTGCGCGAACGAGAGTTCAAATAAAAACAGGCTCCAGCCCTTACCCATAAAGTGCCAGCAGCTATCTTTTCTACTGCTGGCCATTTTGTTTTTGAATCATGCACACCCCTGAACAATCGCAGCTGGGCAAAAGCTCGGCCTATGTGGACCAGTACGACGCGTCCCTGCTCTTTCCCCTGCCACGCCTGACCAAGCGCGAGGAAATCGGCGCCGCCATCAACCCACCGTTCTTTGGCGCCGATCTGTGGACTTCATTCGAAGTTTCCTGGCTCAATCTGCGCGGCAAGCCCCAGGTAGCGCTGGCGCATTTCACCATCCCCTGCGAAACGCCCAACCTGATCGAGAGCAAGTCCTTCAAGCTGTATCTGAACAGCTTCAACAACACCCGTTTTGCCGACGCCAGCGAGGTGCTGGCGCGCCTGCGCACCGATCTGTCCGAGGCCACCTGGCGCGGCAGCGAGGCAAAGGGCAGCGTGGGCGTGCGGCTGCTGCAGGCGGACCAGTTCGATGCCCAGCAAGTGCATGAGCTGGACGGTCTACTGCTGGACCGCCTCGATGTGGAGTGCACCCAGTACACGCCGGCTCCCGAGCTGCTGCGCGCCAACCACGACGAAGCCCCCGTCAACGAAACCCTGGTCAGCAACCTGCTCAAGAGCAACTGTCTGGTCACCGGCCAGCCCGACTGGGGCAGTGTGCAGATTCAATACAGCGGCGCGCAAATCGACCAGGAAGGTCTGCTGCAGTACCTGGTGAGCTTTCGCAACCACAATGAATTCCATGAGCAATGCGTGGAACGCATCTTCATGGACATCTGGACTCGCTGCAAACCCATCAAGCTGGCCGTCTACGCCCGCTACACACGCCGCGGCGGCCTGGACATCAACCCCTTCCGTACCAGCCACCCGGGCGCCCTGCCCGCCAATGTGCGTACGGCACGCCAGTAGCACCGGCACGACCCAATCAAAGGCAGCAGCCCCGTCCCAAGGCTGCTGCCCCTCAGGGAGAAGCCGCAAAGCGGCTCAGGAGGATCAACCCTTCCAAGGGCAGTCATCCTGCCCCAGCAAAGCCTCGGCATAACGCAGATCCTGAATGCGCAGCCACAGCCCGTTCATGCCCTGGCGCAGAGGCTCGACGGCAGCACGCTGCCAGGTCTGCGCCACCACCAGCTGACGCGACGCCGCCGACTCTGTCCGAGACTTTTGAACCGCGTTCGCCCCGCCCTGCTGCAACTCAGCATCGGGCAAGGGCAGATCCTGCCAATGCAGGCCCTGAGCATCCCAGCCCTGCAGCACCGGCATGCGCGCCTTGATCGCCAGCGTACGCACTTCCTTTTCCACGGGGTTGAGCCAGTGCAGCTGCCACTGCCCCAGCTCGCCATAGCGTGTCTCCACGGGCTCCAGCAAGGCCCAGCCTTCACCTGAAGGATGGGGACAGGCGCAGGGCCCGACGCCGCAAAACGCCAGGCCGCTGCGCGTCATGATCACGCCGTCCTTGCGAGGTTCATCATGCTGCCAATAGTGGTTGACGCGCTCGTTCACGCCACCCCACCACCAGACGGTGTCGCCGCGTACCTCGTCACGCCAGACATAGTCGCCGTCGGAGCAGGGGTGCTGAATCTGTCTCACCTCGCGCCAGCGCGGCAGCAATTGCCAGCGCCCTTGCGCATCGGGCGCCAGCTCGCGCTCTGAGTAAAGCGGACGCCAGTCGGGTCTTGCCAGATGACTGGCTGATACGGATTGCAAAGGCCAGCGCCAGGATGCGGTGGCGGGGTCCCAGTCCTTGTCCGCCAGACTGGCCGTCAGCGCCAGCACGCGCATGCGAGCGGCCATACCGCTCTTGACGGATGGAACAGCGGCCAGCCGCACCACGGGCCAGGGCAGGTCCACGCTTTGCAGGCGCTCCCCGTCCCAGACCTGCAGGCTGCCGCTTCCACCGCGAATCGGTGCACGGCCGTGCGGCATGAGAATCGCCCAGCGCCCCTGCACGATCACATGCTCCAGCGCCCAGGTGCCGGGCAGATGGCGCTCGCCCCATTGGAGGTTGTAGGCCGCCGTTTCGCCCAGCTCCTCCCTGGCAGGCTTGGACAGGGTCCAGATCAGGCGCTGGCCCTTGAGCGGCTCACTCTGCGCGCGCCACAGCGCGGGCTGCGCCGGATCACGCAGCCAGTCGAAGCTCACGGGTAGCGAGGGTTTGATGATGGGCTGGCCATCGCGCTGATGGGCGACGCAGACATCCACCTCGCTCATGGCGCAGCTGATGCTGGTGCCATCGTGCAGACGCTCGGTCTCGGGCATATCGAGCTGCACTTTCTGCAGCAGCAGCTCATTGAGCCAGCTCAGCGGCAAGACACCGGACTCCTGCTCATCACCCGACCAGGCCAGGCCCAGCGCCCAGGGTTTGCGATCCTCGGGCATCAACTCCGGCCATTGCTGCCAGCCGCGCTCCATGGTCCAGACGGCCAGCCGCAGGCTGGCCTGGCTGGCATCGCCCTGAGTGGGATAGGCATAGAGCGCAAAGGCCTGGGCATCGGCACGCCAGACCATGCTGTGGCTCTCGTCCAGCACCCAGGGCTGGGCGGATTCACCCAGCATCAGTTGCCAGTGCGGATTCTGCAGCGGGGCCATGGGGTAGCGCAGCTTGCGCAGCGAAGCCGGCCAGTGGCGCTGCAGTGTCACCGGCGGCACCGGGGTGGGCTGAGCCGGTTGCGGCAGAGTCGGCATGGGCCGGGCGACTTCGGCCGGCAGGCAGTCTGCCGGCACCCAGAGATCCACCACCTGCAGCAGGGACTGCGGCTGCGCAGCCATATGCTCGCCCAGCCAAGCCTCGAAGCTTGCATCGGACATGATCACATGCGCGTCGTCGGCAATGCCGCTTTCGTTGATGCTCTCGCCGCTCCAGCGCGGCATGCGCCAGTGGATGGCATCCAGCAACTCGCCTTCCGGCTTGCTGATCACCCAGCTACGACGTGATTTGCGATCGACCAGATGGGCGGTCTCGCTGTCATAAAAGCCCGTGCGCAGCCAGCGCCCGTCATAGGAGGTGTGCATGTCCATCTCCCAGACATGGGGCAGATAGACGCCGTCCGCACACAGCACATCGCCATAGATGGGACCGCCCATGCCGCGCTCGCCCTGGGGGCGAAAATTCACATCCCTGCTGGCCTCTGACGCCATATCCGCCTGCGCCGAAAGCTCCTGGCCGGAGGCCGTCTGCGCCGCCGCCTCCGGCAGGGCTCTGGCCTGGCCCGCAGGCTGATCGGCCTCCTGCCCGGCAGTTGCAGACGACTCGGGTCTGGCGTCAGCGCGCAAACGCGATATCAGCCAGATCAGCAAACACAGGGCCAGCGCCGCAATGGCGATCAGGGTCAGCACAACACTCATGCCGCAATCCTACCGAAAGCCGATGTGAAAAAGGCAGCTCCGCGGCTGCCTTTTCAGAGCAATGTGGCAAAAGCCTAAAGATGGAACACGTCCACCGAACGCTCCAGCGTACTGGCACTCTGGCGCAGCGATTGCGCGGCACTGGTCGACTGCTCCACCAGAGCCGCATTCTGCTGGGTCACCGAGTCGAGCTGGGCCACGGCCTCGTTGACCTGCGAGATGCCTATCGATTGCTCGCGCGTGGCAATGCTGATCTGGTGCACCAGGGAGCCGACCTTGTCCACGGCCTGCACCATCCCGTCTATGGTCTGACCCGCGGCACGCATGCGCGCATTGCCGTCATTGATGCCGTCGACCGTGCGGTTGATGAGCACGCTGATCTCCTTGGCCGCTTCGGCGCTGCGCTGGGCCAGTGCCCGCACCTCGCCCGCCACCACGGCAAAGCCGCGACCCTGCTCGCCGGCCCGCGCCGCTTCCACGGCCGCGTTCAGTGCCAGCAGATTGGTCTGGAAGGCAATGCTTTCGATCACGCCGATGATCTCGCTCATGCGGGTGGAGGAGCCGCGGATATGCTCCATGGCCAGTCCCACTTCGCTGATGGCCGCGCCGCTGCGGCTGGCCACCTTGCTGCTCTCGTCGCTGGCACCAGCCATGAACTGTGCCGTATCGGCCGTCTGCGACACGGTGCCCGAAATTTCCTCCATCGAGGCCGCCGTCTGCTGCAGGCTGGTGGCCTGCGATTCGGTACGCCCCGCCAGATCGAAACTGCTCTGGGCGATTTCATGGGCGGTCTGGGCAAAGCCCTGCACCTCGGTGCGCACATCGCCCACCACGGCGCGCAGATTGATCTGAATCTGCTGCAGCCTGAGCATCAGCGCCCCCACGGCACCGCTGTAGCTCTGGCTGCATTCGGTGCTCAGATTGCAGGCCGCCACATCGGCCGCAAAGCGGCTGGCTTCCTCCAGTCCCGCCACGCAGCGCCGTTGAAAGCGCCACAGCACGAATGCGCCGCCCGCCACCAGGCTTGCAGCACGCCAGCCCCAGGCAGTTGCACCCTGCCAACCCAGCATATCGGGCAGCATGGCGATCAAGGCCATGATGGCCAGCAACCAGGCCATGCGCGCCACCAGGCCCACATCCTTGCGACCATCCCACCAGCCCATCAGCCCCAGACGGCGCACCGCGCCCGCGCGCAGGCGGAAGCTGGCCCGGGCCTGCTTTTCCTCGTTGCGCATGCGCGCGTACAGCGCTTCGGCTTCGGCCACTTCCCTGGCCGAAGGCTTGGTACGCACCGAAAGATAGCCGCTTGGCTTGCCGCCCTCCATGATGGGCGTGACATTGGCGCGCACCCAGTAGTGGTCGCCGTTCTTGCGGCGGTTCTTGACCAGTGCCGTCCAGGGATAGCCATGGGCAATGGTGCGCCACATATCCTTGAAGGCAGCGGCCGGCATGTCGGGGTGGCGAATCAGATTGTGCGGCTGGCCGATCAGCTCTTCGTAGGCATAGCCGCTGACACGCACGAAGGCCGGGTTGCAATGAGTGATCTCGCCCTTGGTGTTGGTGCTGGAGACCAGCAACTCATCACCTGGAAAGTCGTAGTTTTGTTGAGATACCGGCAGGTTCAGGCGCATGCTTTGCACTCCTCCAATAAGCCTGTTTAGTTTTTGTTCGAGAGTGAGCGATCAGGCATCCCGTCGACAGCTGGTTAACCAGATACACAAATTCACACTTGGATCATCGCACAGTGATGATTCCCGAGCCCCCAGGCTCAGAACAGAGATGCGGTATAGGGATCCGAATGCTTGACCGAGGTCAAACCATGAGGTCTGAGCAGCAGTTCGCGAGCCGCAGGATCGCCGGCACTTGCCTGCCAGAGCTGCTCGGCAATCAGGCCCGAGACCTTGACGCCCAGAAGCCTGATGCGCTTGCCAAGCGGCACGCGCTTGAGGCATTGGCCCGCGGCCAGGCGGATGGCTGCCGCATCCTGTATAGGCAGGTTCAGGGTCTGGTCCCGCGTGGCGATCCTGAAATCGTCATAGCGCAGCTTGATGCCCACGGTGCGCCCCACATAGCCCTTGCGCTGCAGATCCTCTGCCAGACGCTCGCACAGGTCCGTGAAGATCGCGCCCAGTTCGGCCTTGTCGCGTACGGCATGCAGATCGCGCTCGAATGTGGTTTCCCGACTCATGGAAACCGGCTCGCTCTCGGTCACCACGGCACGCTCGTCCCGCCCCCAGGCCGACTCGTGCAGCCAGTGGCCATAGCTTTTGCCAAACCAGTGCAGCAGCTGCGGCAGGCTTTGCGCGGCTAGGTGGCCAATGGTTTCTATGCCCAGGCTCTTGAGCTTGGCATCGGCCTTGGGCCCTATGCCGTTGACCTTGCGGCAGGCCAGCGGCCAGATCTGGCTTTGCAGATCTTCGGGCTGGACGATGGAGATGCCGTTGGGCTTGTTGAATTCGCTGGCCATCTTGGCCAGCAGCTTGTTGGGAGCCACACCGACCGAGCAGGTCAGGCCCGTGGCATCGAAAATGGCTTTCTGGATCAGCCGGGCCAGCACGCGTCCGCCTTCGCGCTGGCCACCGGGCACGTCGGTGAAGTCGATGTAGACCTCGTCCACGCCGCGGTTCTCCATCAGCGGAGCAATCGACACGATGATCTCTTTGAAGGCCCGCGAAAAGCGCCTGTACTCGCCAAAGTCCACGGGCAAAAGAATCGCCTGCGGGCACAGCCTGGCGGCCTTCATCATGCCCATGGCCGAGCCCACACCGAACTGCCGTGCCGGATAGGTGGCCGTGGTGATCACGCCGCGCCCCGTGTAATCGCGCAGCAGCGGAAAGTCCGCCACCGGGATCTCGGACAGCGGCCGCCCCGCATGCCGCGCCAGCAGCTCTTCGTCAAAGCTGCGCCTCCCGCCGCCGATCACCACCGGCAGCCCCTTGAGTTGCGGGTAGCGCAGCAGTTCCACGGAGGCGTAGAACGCATCCATGTCCAGATGCGCGATGCGCCTGGGCCTGGAATCGGGGCTGGTGGGAAGATCGCTCACAGTGCCGATTTTGCCTGCGCCGGCAGGAACCGGCAGCCATGCGCCAAACAAACACACAGGCACCGGGAAACGGCAAGCAGCGCACCCCCGGCCCTGCTGCCATCCCCTCCCGAACAGAGAAGGGAAGGCTCAAGCCGCCTCAGGACGAAACTTTGCCCTGCTTGATGTCTTCGAGCTCGTCAAAGCGCATATCTGCATAGCTGACCCAGGTCTTGCGCTTGACCAGCCAGTAACCCAGCCAGAACAGCAGGAACAGCGGAATACCCAGATAGGTCGACACCACGCCACCCCAATCGATGCGATCTTCCAGGAAGGCCTGATAGTTCTGGCCCAGCGTCACCACCAGACACAGTACAAAGGCAAAGATGGGACCGAAGGGGAAGGCGCCGGCCTTGTAGGGCAGAAGGCCCACATCGTGACCATGCATGACATAGCCGCGACGGAAGCGGTAGTGGCTGACGGCAATGCCCAGCCAGACGATGAACTCCGTCATGCCGGCCAGATTCAGCAGCCAGATATAGACGGCCTGCGGGCTGTAGAGCGAGGAGAACAGGCACAGGCTGGCGACCAGCGTGCTGCCGATCAAGGCCACCAGCGGCACGCCGTTCTGGGTCAGCCGGGAGAAGATGCGCGGCGCATTGCCCTCGGTCGCCATGTTGTAGAGCATGCGCGTGGCCGCATACATGCCGGAGTTACCAGCCGACAGCACCGAGGTCAGGATCACCGCATTCATCACCGTGGCCGCCGACAGCAGGCCTGCGTGCTGGAACACCAGCGTGAACGGGCTCACGGCGATATCGGCCACATCGGTGCGCAGCAACTGCGGATCGGTATAGGGAATCAGAAAGCCGATGACGACAATGGCCAGCACATAGAACAGCAGGATGCGCCAGAACACCTGGCGGATCGCGCGCGGCACGTTCTCGCGCGGATTCTCGGATTCGCCCGCCGCCACGCCCACCAGCTCCGTGCCCTGGAAGGAATAGGCCACGATCATGGCCACGCCCACAAAGGTCGCGAAATTGCCAACGAATGGCGCATCGCCCGTGGTCCAGTTCTCGAAGCCGGGTACATGGCCGTTGCTGATGATGCCGAACAGAATCAGCACGCCGGTGATCAGAAAGGCCACCACGGCCAGCACCTTGATCAGCGCGAACCAGTACTCGGCCTCGGCAAAGCCGCGCGCGGAAAACGCGTTCAGCCCTACCATCAGCAGCAGGAACAGACCGCTCCAGAGGATGCCCGGCACATCGGGAAACCAGTAGGCCATGACCAGCTGCGAGGCCACCAGATCCACCGCCACCACCACGGCCCAGCTGAACCAGAAATTCCAGCCCAGCGCAAAGCCGAAGCCGCGATCCACATAGCGCGAGGCATAGGTGGAGAAAGAGCCGGCCACAGGCATGAAGGCGGCCAGCTCGCCCAGGCTGGTCATGATGTAGTAGACCATGATGCCGATGAGCAGATAGGTGAGCACGGCACCGCCGGGGCCGATCTGGGCGATGGCCGAGCCGGAGGCCACAAACAGGCCCGTTCCGATGGCGCCGCCAATGGCGATCATGCTCAGGTGGCGCTGCTTGAGCACCCGGTGCAAGCGGGGCTGGTTATCGTCACCATCGCCAGTCGGCGCGAGCTGCTGGCTTGAGTTGGGTTGGGACATAAATGTCTTGTTGTAATGGTTTGCGCCCATCCGGACAAAACACCCAACCATCCCGCAGGCGCTGCGACAGGCAACGCAAAAAGGCGACCATGACGGTCGCGGGCAACAAGGACAAAGGAACGAAGCCATGACAGCAGAACGCCATGGCGGATAGGCCAGTTGCATCCTGAATCGGCAGCCACCCCAGTCGGGCGCTTCAATGGCAAAGCGGTGATATCGCCGGGCCCATTGACAGGCAAAGACGATATTTTGCCCAAATCCACCGCCGACCATAGCCCGCCATGCCAATGCAGGGGCTGACTCTGGGGCTGCTCGGCGGCACTTGACAGCGTCTATCGCTATGAATTTAGAAGCAAGCCGCGCTTTAATAGATTCATTTTCATAGACAAATAATCAATATTTCCTTGAAAGATAGGCGTAAAGCGCTATCAAATAGCATGAACCCGACATGAGCAGCCATGGCTGGGCCCTGGTGTAGAAGTCTAGAAAACCCGTATATCCAGGCGCCGCCGTTCTTCCTACATTTGCCCACAGGCTCTCAGCCTAGTGATGCCGAGAGAGACTGCAGCGCAAACTTGGCGCATGCAGCGCCGAAGGAGCAACCGCCCCGGAAACTCTCAGGCCAAAGGATCGGCATCGCTTTCACACACTCTGAAGAATGTCTGGACGTCATCGTCCGCCGGGCATACCGAAGGAGCAAGCGAGCAGCGCCCCATGGTGCTGCCTCGTGAATCTCTCAGGTCCAGAACAGAGGGGGCGTCCGCTGCGCATGTTGCGCACGGGCTCCACCCTTGACGTTTCTGGAATCTGAATCATGAAGACAATCGCCGTCATCGGCGGTGGCATCACGGGCGTGACCACCGCCTACGCCCTCGCACGCCGCGGATTTTCCGTCACCCTGTTCGAGAAGCAGCGCTATGCCGCCATGGAGACCTCGTTCGCCAATGGCGGCCAGCTCTCGGCCTCGAACGCCGAGGTCTGGACCCATTGGTCCACCATCGTCAAGGGCCTCAAGTGGATGCTCAAGAGCGATGCTCCGCTGCTGCTCAACCCCAGGCCCAGCTGGCACAAGATTTCCTGGTTCTGCCAGTTTCTCTCTGCCATCCCCCATTACGAGAAAAACACCGTGGAGACCGCCAGGCTGGCGATTGCGGCACGCGAGCACCTGTTTGACTGGGCGGCCAGCGAAGGCATTGACTTCGATCTGAAGCAAAAAGGCATCTTGCATATCTACCGCGACCGAGCAGGCTTTGAACATGCGGGCAAGGTTTCCCAGTTGCTGGCCAAGGGCGGTCTGGAGCGCCGCGCCGTGACACCGCAGGAAATGCGGTCCATAGAGCCGACCCTGTCCGGAACCTTCTATGGCGGCTACTTCACCGAGAGCGACTCCACCGGCGACATCCACAAGTTCACCAGCGGCCTAGCTACCGCCTGCGAGCGACTGGGCGTGCAATGCCGCTACGGCCAGGAAATCGTGTCGGTGAACAGCAATGGCAAACAGGCCAGCGTGACCGTGCGCCAGGGTCTGGAAACCGAGACCTCGACTTTCGACGCCATGGTGGTCTGCGCAGGCACGGCCAGCCGCGCCCTGGCTGCCCAGCTCGGCGACAGCGTCAACATCTATCCGGTCAAGGGCTATTCCATCACGGTCAATCTGCCGGACGAAGCCAGCCGCGCCGCAGCCCCCGTGGTGAGCCTGCTGGACGACGAGACCAAGCTGGTCACCAGCCGCCTGGGTGATGATCGCTTCCGAGTTGCCGGTACGGCGGAGTTCAACGGCTACAACAAGGACATCCGTGCCGACCGCATCCGCCCGCTCATCGAATGGGTTCAGCAGTGCTTCCCGGGCGTCAGCACGCGCAGCGTCGTGCCCTGGGCGGGCCTGCGCCCCATGATGCCGGACATGCTCCCGCGCGTGGGCCCTGGCAACAAGCCCTGCGTGTTCTACAACACCGGCCACGGCCATCTGGGCTGGACCTTGTCGGCGGTCACCGCCGACATGGTCGGCGACCTCGTGCTGCATTCCATGGGCAGCGCCAGCAGGCAGCCCCGACCGGCCACGCTGACCACCGCCAGCGCCTGACCACCACCTGAAAACCTCATCAACAAGCCAGACACGGCAGCCGCAGCGCCCCGTGAGGGACAGCTGTTGCCGTGTGAATGGCAAAACGGAGACATACAACATGAGTCGAAATCATCCAAGCGCAGCCAGGGAGTCGCTGCAGCAGACAGGGGAGCTGGAGCGCGGCCTCAAGGACCGGCATATCCAGCTGATCGCCCTGGGTGGCGCCATCGGCGTGGGCCTGTTCCTGGGCTCGGCCAAGGCGATCCACAAGGCCGGGCCGCTGCTGCTGGTCAGCTACGCCATCGCGGGGCTGGCCATCTTCTTCATCATGCGGGCACTGGGCGAGTTGCTGGTGCACCGCCCGGTGGCCGGCTCTTTTGCCACCTATGCCGAAACCTATGTCAGCCCCTGGGCCGGATTCGTCACCGGCTGGACCTACTGGTTCACCTGGGTGGTGACGGGCATGGCGGAGCTCACCGCCATAGGCATCTACACCCATTACTGGTTTCCGGCCATTCCGCAATGGGTTCCGGCGCTCGCCACCCTGGCCGTGCTGCTGGGCGTGAATCTGATTGCGGTCAAGGTTTTCGGCGAGCTGGAATTCTGGTTCGCGCTGATCAAGGTCGTGACCATTGTTGCCACGCTGGTGTTGGGAGTGGCCATCATCACCACGGGCTGGGGACCGCTGGGCCAGACGGCAAGCTTCACCAACCTATGGTCACATGGAGGCTTTGCACCCGTGGGCATGGTGGGCGTGGTCTTCACCTTGCAGATAGCCTGCTTCGCCTATACCGGCGTGGAATTGATAGGCGTGACGGCCGGCGAGGCCGAGTCGCCCGAAAAAGTTCTGCCCAAAGCCACCAACAGCATCGTCTACCGCATTCTGATCTTCTATATCGGCGCCCTGGTCGTCATCATGTCGCTGGTGCCCTGGAACGAGCTCAGCCCCGACATGAGCCCCTTCGTCCATGTCTTCGACAAGCTGGGCATTCCCGCCGCTGCCGGCATCATCAACTTCGTGGTCATCACCGCCGCAGCCTCTTCGTGCAACAGCGGCATCTTCAGCACGGGCCGCATGCTCTATACGCTGGCGCAATTCAAACAGGCGCCCGCCAGGCTGGGCCGTGTCAATGCGCGCCATGTGCCTGCGGCCGGCATTGTGATGTCTGCGGCATTCATGCTGCTTGGCGTGGTGCTGAACTATCTGGTGCCCGAGGAGGCCTTCATCTACGTGACCAGCATTGCCACCATCGGTGCCGTCTGGACCTGGGGCATCATCGTCTTTTCCCATCTGCGCTATCGCCGCGCCGTCAGGCTGGGTCATGCCGCAGCCGTGGCCTACCGCATGCCCGGCGCGCCGTTCACCAACTGGTTTGTGCTGGCCTTTCTGGCCGTGGTGCTGGTCTGCCTGTCGCTGGATGCCAGCACCCGCGTGGCGCTATATATCGCGCCCCTGTGGTTTGCGCTGCTGACGATCGGCTACCGGCTCTACGCGGTCAAGCCCGAGCAACGCCAACGCCTGGCGCAAGCGCAACAGCAAGCCGCCTGAGGCGCAGCACAGCCGCGGTGGCACGCTATTGATTCAGAAGCTTCTTGCGCCTTCTCATAGTTCATTTCAAGGACTTTTAGCTTTGAAAACGAGCACAGGAAAGCGCGGGAAGCTCTTGAAATCAGAGCTGCAGACAGATCAGCACCAGGCCCAGCATCATCAGCGCCATGCCCAGCTTTTCCGTCAATGAGAGCTTCTCGCTGAACACCTTGCGCGAGACGATATAGCTGAACACCACCTCCACCATGCCCAGGGTGCGCACGGCGGCCGCCCCCTGCATGGCATAGGCGGTGAACCAGGCCAGCGAGGCCGCAGCGCCCATGCTGCCGGCCAGCAGCGAGATGCGCCAGGCCTTGAAGATGGGGCGCAGGCCCTGCTCATGGGTTCTGGCAATCCAGGCGCTCATGACGACGGACTGCATGGTCTGCGCGATCAGCACGCCCCAGGCCCCGGACAGCCAGGGCGAGCTCACGCCCAATGTTGCGATCTCGACCGCACCGCCGCGAAAGCCCACCGTGGCCAGCGCAAAACAGGCGCCGCAGATCAGGCCGTAGACCGAGGATTTGCTGGTCCAGGCCGAGAACGTGAACAGTTGCCCGCGCGGCGGCAGCGACAGCATCAGCACGCCCACGGTGGCAAGCACCATGGCCAGCAGCGCCAGGCGGGTCGGCAGCTCGTGCAGAAACATGGCGGCAAACAAGGCCACCTGCAGCACCTCGGTCTTGGACAACGTGACCGCCACGGCAAAGTTACGTTCCTTCATGGCCACCAGCAAGGCAGCCGTGGCCGCGACCTGAAAGAAGGCACCAAGCGCAATCCAGCCCAGATAGGCGGCGCTGAACTTCGGCAGCACCAGGGACGGATCGCCCAGCGCATACAGCGCCAGCAGATAGATGGCGGCAAACGGCAGGCCGTAGAGAAAGCGCACCAGCGTGGCCGGCAGCGTGCCGACCTGCGCCGTCAGCGAGCGCTGGGCCGTGTTGCGCACCGTCTGCGCCGCCGCCGCAAACAGCACCACGCCCACCCACAAATATTCCATTCCTATGCCCGACATGACACGCTTTCTCTTTCGTTAGCGCGCCAGCATAGCGCCGGCTGCCGGACGGCGCTGACGCGATTCGTGCAGCCCACCCGCTTGAGGCAAGGTGACGCTAAGCGCGAGAGGCAACCGTCCTGATGGCGAGGTCTCTTTCCGCGCAAATAAACCCCATATCCAGACCATTGCTGCGTCTTTAGCTACAATTTCAGCCGGGTGCCCGTCACACAAGGTGGCGATGGCAGGTGAATGTTCATGCGCAGGTCGGGCCGCCAGCGCACCGTCGTCTTGCAATGCAGACGGCACCATCAGGCATGGTGCATCTGTCAGCGGGCGGCCTCAGACACCACCACTACATGGACCCACAAACACTTGTGCAGGCCCCTGCGCCCTCTGCATCTCAAAAATCCTCCCGCATCCCCGCGCTGCAAACTGCCACCGAGCGCGTGCAGGCACAGATCTCGCACCTGCTGCATATCGAATCCTTTGCCGGCATGGTGCTCATGCTGGCCGCTGCCGCCGCCCTGATCTGGGCCAACTCCGCTGCGGCGCCAAGCTACTTTGCACTGTGGCATGCCCCCGTCGCGCTGACGCTTGGCCCATGGAGCTTCAGCACCGATCTGCATTTCATCGTCAACGATGTGCTGATGACGGTGTTCTTTCTGGTCGTGGGCATGGAGATCCGGCGCGAGCTGCACAACGGCGCGCTGGCCAGCCTGCGCCAGGCCAGTCTGCCGCTGATCGCCGCCATCGGCGGCGTGGCCGTACCCGCACTCATCTACGTGGCCCTGGCGGGCAACGACAGGACGCTGCTCAACGGTTGGGCAATTCCGACGGCGACCGACATCGCGTTTGCCGTGGGCGTGCTGGCCTTGCTGGGCCGCAATATCCCGGGTGCACTGCGTATCTTCCTGTTGGCCCTGGCCATCATCGACGACATCGTGGCCGTGCTCATCATTGCCTTCTTCTACTCGGGCGGTCTGCAGGCCATGGGCTTTGTGGTGGCCGCAGCCGGCGTGCTGCTGGTGCTGCTGTTCAACCGCATGGGCATTGCCGCCGCGCCCCTGTATGTGCTGCCCGGAGCCATTCTCTGGTTCGGCCTGCTCAAGACCGGCGCTCACCCCACGCTGGCAGGCGTGGTGCTGGGTCTGATGACGCCCGTGTTTGCCCGCCCCGCCCCCATGCCGCCGCTGATCACGGCACAGACGGCCATGCGCAAGGCCGGCGAGCAGATGCTGAGCGGCCGGCCCGATCCACAGCACCTGATGCAGGAGTTGCGTACTGCCCAGTTCGCACAGCGCGACCTGCTGCCGCCCGCTCTGCGCCTGCCCATGATTCTTCATCCATGGGTGGCTTTCTGCATCATGCCCATCTTTGCGCTGGCCAATGCCGGCGTGCAGTTTTCGGGCATCGACCTGAGCGCTGCCGCACCGCAGACCACGGCCATGGCCGTGCTGGTGGCCCTGGTGCTGGGCAAGCCCCTGGGGGTCTTCATCTGCACCTGGCTGGCCGTCAAGAGCGGGCTGTGCAGCCTGCCCGAGGGCCTGAACTGGCGCGGCGTGCTGCTGGTGGGCCTGCTGGCCGGCATCGGCTTTACGATGTCCATCTTTGTCGGCGGCCTGGCCTTCGCGGATGCCTCATTGCTGGGGGCGGCCAAGCTGGGCATTCTGGCCGGCTCGGCCATGGCAGCCTTGCTGGGACTGGGCTATGGCTTTGCCATGCGCAAGCGCCTGCAGCACGAATAAGCACTTCTCGATCACGATGCCCGGTCGGGCTCGGGGCTAACAAGCGTCCCTGATCAACGAACTGCAGCCGCCAGGCGCGATGAGCGACTGGCGGCTGCAGCTTTTTAGATGACTAGAATGCTCCTCGCTCTGCCCCGCAATCAGCACATCGGCCTGCTCCATTGACGGCAATGACCAGTGCTCCAGAGGCTCCCGATCCATGGCCCGGCGTGAATCAGCCGGGACCCGATGATTGGTGGTTTCGCCGTGCGGCCTCCCTGCACGTTCACGCACAGCGAACCGCTTCACTGCGCCCCTGCACCGGCAGACCTCAGGGCAGCCTGAAGTGATGGCGAGCTTTGCAGCTGCCAACCGAACACAGCGCCTCTATCTCAAGAACATCAGGAAAAAATGCAGAAAAACATGGCTCACCTTTACTCCGCTGCCGCACTGCTGCTGGCCAGCACCTTGGCCATGGCCCAACCCGCGGACCTGCTGCACAAAGCGCAAGCGGGGGATGCCCAGGCACAGCTGGATCTCGGCCAGATATACGTGGAAGGTCGTGGCGTGGCAAAAAGCGACGAGAGAGCCGCTCATTGGTTTGGTCTTGCGGCAGCACAAGGCAATGCATTGAGCCAGAGCAATCTCGGCTTGATGTATGACCGGGGCCGTGGCGTGAAGCAAAGCGACCAGGAGGCCGTCAAGTGGTACCGCCTTTCGGCAGCGCAGGGAGAGGCCAACGGCCAGTTCAACCTGGGCGTGATGTATGAAGATGGACGTGGCGTCGAGCAAAGCGATGAGGAGGCCGTCAAGTGGTATCGGCTCGCTGCAGCGCAAAACCTTCTCGATGCCCAGTACAACCTGGGACTGATGTATGTCAACGGCCGCGGCGTGGAACAAAACGATCAGGAGGCCGCCAAATGGTTTGGCATAGCGGCTGCAAAAGGCCATGACTCGGGCCAGGCCAACCTCGCCGTGATGTATGCCACCGGTCGCGGCGTGCCGCTCGACGAAAAGAAAGCGGCCAGACTGCTGGGCCTGGCCGCGGAACAAGGCAATGCGACGGCCCAGGTCAACCTCGGCACGATGTTCGAGGAAGGCCGTGGCGTCAGACGCAGCCTGTCTCAGGCCTATTTCTGGTATGCCCTGGCAGCCGCCCAAGGCCTGGAAGACACGGTGTCGCTGCGCGATGCGGCGGCCCACAAGCTCAAGCCCGCAGAGCGTGCTGCACAGGACTCGCGAATCGGCAACTGGAAACCCAGGCCGCAAATTCGCTGAATCTGCACGCTCGCAACCGCAACGCCTCAACGACAAGCAAGCCATGAAAAAGCCCTTCAGCAGTCTCTTTTGCGTAGCCGCCTTGCTGCTCTGCAGCACTTTGGCCGTCGCACAATCGCCCGACCTGCGGCAAGCAGCCGAGGCCGGTGACGCCCAGTCACAGTTCAAACTCGCAGCCGCCTACCTCACTGGCCGTGGTGCCCCCAAAAACGATGAGGAAGCAGCCAAGTGGTTCATGCTGGCGGCAAAGCAGGGCCACGCCGAGAGCCAGTCCAATATCGGCCTGATGTACGGCCGCGGGCGCGGCGTGCCGCAAAGCGATGAAGAGGCCGTCAAATGGTATCGCCTGGCCGCAGAACAAGGCGATGTCGATGGCCTGTTCAACCTCGCAGTGATGTATGACGACGGTCGTGGCGTGGCCGAGAACCCGGAGGAAGCCGTCAGGCTGTATCGCCTTGCCGTGGCGCAAAACCATGTCTCGAGCCAGAGCAATCTCGGCTATATGTACGACCATGGCCGTGGCGTGGCGCAAGACAGCAAGGAGGCCTTCAAGTGGTACATGATTGCGGCAGAGCAAGGAGATGCCAATAGCCAGTTCAACGTCGGCTCCATGTATGCGCTGGGCCGTGGCGTTCAGCAAAGCTGGCCCCAGGCCTATTTCTGGGCACTGCTGGCGGCCAAGGATGGCGAGAAGGATTCGGCCAAGCAGCAGGAAATCATCGCCAAGAAATTGAAGCCGGCGCAACGGGCCAAGATCCAGCAGCAGGTGCAGGAGTGGAAGCCCAGGGCCAGCAACTCCTGACCTCCGGCCAGAGGTCGCGGCAGCTCGCAACGCAGCAAGCCGCCTACAACATGGATCAGATCACGGCAAACGGCTTGGGATAAGTCCCTGGCAACAGAATCTCTTTGCCGACCTGGTTGATATTGGTGTGCCCGCAGAAGGCCATGGTGGTGTCCAGCTCCTTGTGGATGATCTGCAGCGCCTTGCTCACACCGGCCTGGCCATAAGCACCCAGACCGTAGAGGAAGCTGCGACCGATCATCGTGCCCTGCGCACCCAGTGCGCGGGCCTTGAGCACGTCCTGACCGCTGCGAATGCCGCCATCCATCCAGACTTCGATGTCCTTGCCCGCAGCCTCTGCAATCGATGGCAAGGCCGCAATCGAAGAAGGCGCACCGTCGAGCTGGCGGCCGCCATGGTTGCTGACCACCAGTGCGTCAGCACCGCTTTGCGCCGCCAGACGCGCATCTTCGGCATCCATCACGCCCTTGAGAATGATCTTGCCGCCCCAGAGCTTCTTGATCCATTCCACATCGCTCCAGTTCAGTGACGGATCGAACTGATCTGCCGTCCAGGACGACAGCGAGGACACATCGCCCACACCATCCACATGGCCGACGATATTGCCGAAGCTGCGGCGCTTGGTGCCCAGCATGCCCAGGCACCAGTGCGGCTTGGTCGCCAGGTTGATGAGGTTTGCCAGCGTGGGCTTGGGCGGGGTGGACAGGCCATTCTTGATGTCCTTGTGGCGCTGACCCAGGATCTGCAGGTCCAGCGTCACCACCAGCGCCGAGCAGTTGGCCGCCTTGGCACGATTGATCAGGCGCTCCATGAAGGCCTTGTCACGCATCACATAGAGCTGGAACCAGAACGGATGGCGATCGGTGTGCTCGGCTATGTCCTCCAGCGAACAGATGCTCATGGTGGACAGCGTGAACGGCACGCCAAAGGCCTTGGCGGCCTTGGCTCCAAGAATCTCGCCATCTGCATGCTGCATGCCGGTCAGGCCCGTGGGCGCAATCGCCACCGGCATGGCGACCTCCTCGCCGATCATGGTGGTGCGCGTGCTGCGCCCTTCCATGTTCACGGCCACACGCTGACGCAGCTTGATGGTCTGGAACTCGTCTTCGTTGGCCCGATACGTGCCCTGCGTGTAAGAGCCCGAATCGGCGTAGTCATAGAACATGCGCGGCACACGACGCTTGGCCACCACACGCAGGTCTTCGATACAGGTGATTTTGGAAAGATCGCTCACGACTTCTAGCCTTGTAATTGGAATTGAACCCGATGGTAGCCCTCATCGCCGTCATCGGCAGTGCGCTATGGTTTGAAGTGATTTATGCCGGTTTTGAAATTTTCTTCAGCCAGGAAAAATCAAGGGCTAATGCTAGGTATGCAAGCTTATTCGTCCAGCGACCATCCTTGTTATCACAACAAGCAGGAGACAACAGAGATGGTTTGGCAACAGGTCTATGACCCCCTATCGAATATGTGGCTATCCACATTGCTGGCGGCCATTCCGGTCGTGGTGATGCTGGTGGGCCTTGGTTTTCTGCACATGAAGGCCCATCTGGCCGCAGGAGCTGGCCTGATTGCCGCGCTGCTGATTGCAATTTTTGTCTACAACATGCCCGGCGAAATGGCAGGGCGCGCAGCCTTGTTCGGCGGCTTTACCGGCCTGCTGCCCATTGGCTGGATTGTGCTGAACATCATCTTCCTGCATCAGCTGACCGAGCAGAACGGCAGCTTCAAGGTGCTGCAGGATTCACTTTCCGGAATCACCGAAGACCGCCGCATCCAGCTGCTGCTGATTGCCTTTTCTTTCGGTGCCTTTTTCGAAGGCGCTGCCGGCTTCGGCACGCCCGTGGCCGTGACGGCCGCCATCCTGATCGGCCTGGGCTTTTCGCCGCTGGCGGCATCCGGTCTGTCGCTGATCGCCAACACCGCTCCCGTAGCCTTTGGCGCCCTGGGCACGCCCGTCATCACGCTGGCCAAGGTCCATGGCTACGATCTGATGGAGGTGACCGCCATGATCGGCCGCCAGCTGCCCTTCTTCTCGGTGCTGGTGCCGTTCTGGCTGATCTGGGCCTTTGCCGGTCGCAAGGGAATGATGGAGATCTGGCCCGCGATTCTGGTCACCGGCCTGTCGTTTGCGATTCCTCAGTATCTGGTCTCCAACTTCATCGGCCCAGAGCTGGTGGACATCATCGCGGCCATTGTTTCCATGGCCAGCCTGATCCTGTTCCTGCGCGTCTGGCAGCCCAAGAAGATCTGGACTTCGGCCTCGCTGCGTGGCAAGGATGTCAGCGCCTCCGAAGTCAAGCCGCCCCAGCCTGTGGCCAAGCACAGCAGGAGCGCGCTGATCGCCGCCTGGACGCCATGGATCATTCTCTCGGTGTTTGTGTTCATCTGGGGCCTGCCGCCGGTCAAGGCCTGGCTCAACAGCCTATTTGCCCCCGCTTTCCCCATGACCGGCCTGCACAATCTGATCGAGAAAATGCCGCCCGTGGTGCCCCAGCCGACCAAGGAAGGTGCTGTCTACACGCTGAACCTGCTGTCTGCCACCGGAACAGCCATTCTGTTCTCTGCCATCGTCAGTGCCTTCGTCATGAAGTACAACCCGGTGACCATAGTGCGCACCTTCTTCAAGACCACCTGGCTGGTGCGCTACTCGCTGCTGACCATCGTGCTCATGCTGGCCCTGGGCACGCTGACACGCTACTCGGGCACCGACACCACCCTGGGTCTGGCCTTTGCCAATACCGGTGTGTTCTACCCCTTCTTCGGCACGCTGATGGGCTGGCTGGGTGTGGCACTCACAGGCTCGGACACAGCGTCCAACGTGCTGTTCGGCGGCATGCAGAAGGTCGCCGCCGATCAGTTGGGCCTGTCCCCCAACCTCATGGGCGCCGCCAATAGCTCGGGCGGCGTGATGGGCAAGATGATCGATGCGCAATCCATCGTCGTGGCTTCGACCGCCACACGCTGGTTCAACCGCGAAGGCGACATCCTGCGCTATGTGTTCTTCCACTCGATTGCCCTGGCCTGTCTGATGGGCCTGTTCGTCACCATGCAGGCCTATGTCTGGCCGTTCAAGCTGATGGTCAATTGAGTCCCCGAGCCGCTTCGCGGCTCGCCTCGACCGAGCGCCCCGGGGAATCCGAGCAGGCCATCTAGGCCGCTCGGTATCTCCGGCCCGGACTGAGGCGGTTTTCCGCCGCCCCCTTTCTCAGCCCATCAAGTGGGCACCCCAGCAGCCGCAGCGCCTTCGGCGCCTGCGGCTTTTTTGCGCTCTTTGAGAAGGATCGGTGGAATACCAACTCACATATTGGTATTACCAATTAATTCCATAAATCAAGGGAAAACCACTAATTTATGAGTAAAACCTCATTTCTATAATCCATCCGATCCAAAACCGCTGCGCATTGGTCATACCAATTTAACAGACGGAGCCGAACCAGATTGCATGTCAGCGTCCGGCTCAGGGTGACACGGTTGTTCAAAGAATTGACGGGGAAGCTTCTGGACGCTCAGGAGGGTTGCCCTCCCCGCACATATCCAGGAGATCAAGGCAATGCAAGAAATCTGGTCGCAAAACTACGACCCCGCAGGCAATGTGTGGGTGTCGGCGCTGGTGGCGCTGATACCCATCATCTTTTTCTTTCTCGCGCTGACCAAGCTGCGCCTCAAGGGCTATGTGGCGGGCACCATCACGGTGGCGCTGTCCCTGGCCGTGGCGCTGCTCTTCTATCGCATGCCCGTGGCCAATGCGCTGGCCGCAGGCGTTTACGGCTTCTTCTACGGCCTGTGGCCGATTGCCTGGATCATTGTCGCGGCGGTCTTTCTCTACAAGGTCTCGGTCAAGACCGGGCAGTTCGACATCATCCGCTCGTCGATTCTGTCGGTCACCGAAGACCAGCGTCTGCAGCTGATCCTGGTGGGCTTTTGCTTCGGTGCCTTCCTTGAGGGAGCCGCCGGCTTCGGCGCCCCCGTGGCCATCACGGCAGCGCTGCTGGTGGGCCTGGGTTTCAGGCCTCTGTATGCAGCCGGCCTGTGCCTGATCGGCAATACCGCCCCCGTGGCCTTCGGCGCCATGGGCATTCCCGTCATCGTGGCCGGTCAGGTCTCGGGCGTCGATGTCATGGCCATCAGCCAGATGGCCGGCCGCCAGCTGCCGTTCATGACCATCATCGTGCTGTTCTGGCTCATGGCCATCATGGACGGCTGGCGCGGCGTGAAGGAAACCTGGCCTGCGGTGCTGGTGGGTGGCGGCAGCTTTGCACTCGGACAGTTTCTGACGGCCAACTACATCGGCCCCGAACTGCCGGACATCACCTCGGCCATCTTCGCCCTGGTGACGCTGACCACTTTCCTCAAGTTCTGGCAGCCCAAGCGCATCTTCCGCTTCGACACCGAGCCGGGCGCAGCAAAGATCCAGACGACGGCCCCTGCCAAGCTGACGACCGGCATGGTAATCAAGGCCTGGTCGCCCTTCATCATCCTCACGGCCATGGTGACCATCTGGAGCCTCAAGCCCTTCAAGGCGCTGTTCGCCTCGGGTGGCGCGCTGTCCGGCACGGTCTTCAGCATTCCCGTGCCCATGCTGCACAATCTGGTGCAGAAAATGGCGCCCGTCGTTGCCACGCCCACGCCCTATGGTGCGGTCTACTCCTTCAACTGGCTGTCCGCCACGGGAACCGCGATCCTGATCGCCGCCGTGCTCGCCATTCTTTTGCTGCGCCTCAAGCCAGCCGTCGCGGTCAAGACCCTGGGCGAGACCTTCAGGGAGCTGGCACTGCCCATCTACTCCATCGGCATGGTGCTGGCCTTTGCCTTCATCGCCAACTATTCCGGCCTCTCCACCACGCTGGCCATGGCGCTGGCCCATACGGGCAAGGCCTTTGCGTTCTTCTCGCCCTTCCTGGGCTGGGTCGGCGTATTCCTCACGGGCTCCGACACCTCGGCCAATGCGCTGTTCGGCGCCCTGCAGGCCACGACGGCCGCCCAGCTGGGATTGCCCGAGGTGCTGGCCGTGACGGCCAACACCACCGGCGGCGTGACCGGCAAGATGATTTCGCCCCAGTCCATCGCCATTGCCTGCGCAGCCGTGGGCCTGGCCGGCAAGGAATCGGACCTGTTCCGCTTCACTGTCAAGCACAGCCTGGCCTTCCTGGTGCTGATCGGCATCATCTGCACGCTGCAGGCTTATGTGTTTCCGTGGATGATTCCCACCACCTGAAACTCCTGCCCGACCTCATGCCTGCCATCCGCCTGTCCGACCGCGTTGCCCAGCAGTTGCTGGAGCTGATCCAGAGCACCCAGCTCCAGAGCGGCGCCAAGCTGCCGACCGAGCGGGCGCTGGCCGAGCAGCTGGGTGTCTCGCGCACGGCGCTGCGCGAGGCCATACAGAAGCTTTCCAGCCGCGGCGTGCTGGAAAGCCGCGTGGGCGCCGGCACCTTTGTCGGCTCGCGCCAACCGCTGTGGCACGAACAAGCCGTCGCGCCGCTGGAGTCCTTGCTACGCGACGACCCCCAGTATCGCTACGACGTGCTGGAAGCACGCCAGGCGCTGGAGCTCAGCACGGCCTGGTATGCGGCCCAGCGTGCCACCGACAAGGACAGGGACCGCATCCGCCGCTGCTTTGACGACATGCTGCGCCACCAGCAGGCGCGCGATGCCGCCAGCGCGGCCCGCTCCGACGCGCAGTTCCATCTGGCGATTGCCGAAGCCTCGCACAATGCCGTGCTGGTACAGCTCATGGGCAGCCTCTTCGAGCTGGTGCTGGGTACCGTGGCCCAGAACCGGCGCCTGATGTTCGTGCATGATGATCTCTCGACGCTGGAGCATCTGACTGCGCAGCACCACAATCTCATGCAGGCCATTGTCGACGGCGAGCCGGAGCAGGCCAGAAGCGCCATCGGCCAGCACCTGGCCTATGTTCACGAAAAGCTGTCCGAGTCGGATGCCGAAGCGGCCCGACGCAAGCGGCTGGATCGTTTCTCCTCTTCCTCCGCCATTTTTTCATGATCATCTCCTCCACCACCGACTACCGCGCGGCTGCGCAAAAGCGCCTGCCGCCCTTTCTGTTTCACTACCTCGACGGCGGCGCCTATGCCGAGAAGACGCTGGCTCGCAATGTCGACGACCTGGCCGACGTGGCCCTGCGCCAGCGCGTGCTCAAGGACATGAGTCAGCTCGATACCGGCATCGAGCTGTTCGGCGAGAAGTTCTCGATTCCCGTGGCACTGGCTCCCGTGGGGCTGACCGGCATGTTCGCCCGCCGTGGCGAAGTGCAGGCTGCCATGGCCGCCGACAAAAAGGGCATTCCCTTCACCATGTCCAGCGTCTCGGTCTGCCCCATCGAGGAAGTCGCGCCCAAGCTGGGCCGCCCGATGTGGTTCCAGCTCTATGTGCTCAAGGACCGGGGCTTCATGAAGAACGCGCTGGAGCGCGCCCAGGCTGCGGGCGTCTCCACCCTGGTCTTCACCGTGGACATGCCCGTGCCCGGCGCCCGCTACCGCGATGCACACTCGGGCATGAGCGGCCCCAACGCCGCCATGCGCCGCTACCTGCAGGCTGTGACCCATCCGCACTGGGCCGTGGACGTGGGCCTGATGGGGCGCCCGCACACGCTGGGCAATATCTCCACCTACAAGGGTCAAAACGTCTCGCTCGAAGACTATATGGGCTATCTGGGCGCGAACTTCGACCCCTCGATCTCGTGGTCGGACCTGGAGTGGATCCGCGACTTCTGGAAGGGGCCCATGCTCATCAAGGGCATCCTCGACCCCGAGGACGCCAGGGATGCCGTGCGTTTCGGGGCCGACGGCATCATCGTCTCCAACCACGGCGGGCGCCAGCTCGATGGCGTGCTCTCGTCGGCACGCGCCCTGCCTGCCATTGCCGATGCCGTCAAGGGCCAGATCAAGATCCTGGCCGACTCGGGTGTGCGCAACGGCCTAGACATCGTGCGCCTGCTGGCCCTGGGCGCGGACTGCACCATGATAGGCCGCGCCTTCGTCTACGCGCTGGCCGCAGAAGGCGAAGCCGGCGTGACCAACCTGCTGAACCTGCTCGAAAAGGAAATGCGCGTGGCCATGACGCTGACCAGCGTCAAGAAGGTCTCGGAGATCACGGGCGATCTATTGGTGCGCTGAGCGCCTCTGTGAGACGGCGCTGCTGCCTCCCGATGGCTTGGCTTGAGGACAGGCATGTCCAGCGGCCATGCCCCGTCTGCAAACCGCTGGCCCCAACCAGCGGTTTTTTCATGTCTATCTTTTTTTCTTGATGTCCTCGGGGCCGGCAACCAGTGCCCCGGCACCGCGCACCTCAAGCGCAATGCTGTCCAGCACCTTGCCGGAGGCATCGAGCAACTCCAGCTTGTGGCGCCCCGGCCAGGGCAGCCAGCCCAGCTGACTGCCGCGCCCCAGCTCACGCGGCACCTCTCGCATCACGGGTTGGGCGTTCTTGTCTGCTGTGGCGGGCGCTCCATACTGCCGGGTCACCAAGCGCCAGCGCAAGCTGCTGTCACGCCAATCCTGCTCGGCCGCCATGCCAGCCTGGCGCGCCACCAACTGTACGCGCTGACTGTCGGGCGGAATATCGGGATCCAGCGCCAGAATCGTGCCATTGGCCGGACGCGAGATGCGGACAGCGGTCGCAGCTACAGCGTTGCCGGACTTGCTGCCTTTTTGTCTGGCAGGGCTTTTCGGCTCTGCGCTGCCAGCCACGTGATCCATGGCAAACAGGGATTGCTGCGTGCCTTCCACAAACCATTCGCCACGCGTGCTTTCAATGGGCGTGCCGCCGCCGGCCAATGCACCGAACTGCACTTGCTGCTGCAGCACGCCTGCGGGTGGCCGAGGTGCATGACTGGCCAGGTTGCGATGCAGAAAGCCCATGATCTCGGCCCAGATGGGCGCTGCGCCGCTGGTGCCGCTGACCGAATGCATGGCCTCGCCACCCGCATTGCCCACCCAGACGCCCACGGTGTAGCGCTCGGACCAGCCCACGGCCCAGTTGTCGCGCATATCCTTGCTGGTGCCGGTTTTCACGGCCGTCCAGAAGCGCGTGGCCAGCACGCTGTCGGTGCCGAAGGTCGGGGCCCGCGCCATATTGTCGGAAAGAATGTCGCCGACGATGAAGGCGGCCCGCGCATCCAGTGCCTGCACCGCGTCGTCGCCGGTTTTGCCGCCGGCCTTGCGACTTTCAGCCTGAGGCAAGGCCCAGCTCACGGGACGATATTGACCGCTATTGCCCAGTGCCCGATAGGCATTGGTCAGATTGAGCAGCGCGACCTCGCTGCTGCCCAGCGCCAGGCTGAAGCCGTAATAGCCCCCGCTTTCGCGCAGCGGCAGACCCAGCTTCTTGAGCTGCTCGAAGAAGGCGTCGGGCGTGACCATGACCAGCGTGCGCACCGCAGGCACATTGAGCGAGGACGCCAGCGCCGTGCGCGCCGACACCCAGCCCTTGAAGCGCCGGTCGTAGTTCTGCGGAATGTAGAGGCCGTTCTGCGTGGGAATATGGGCCGATGAATCCTCGATCAGCGAGGCGGCCGTGATGCGCTTTTCGGCAATCGCCTGGGCGTAGAGAAAAGGCTTGAGCGTAGAGCCGGGCTGACGCAGCGCGGTGACGCCATCGACCTCGGACGCCTGGCTCAGCGTGCCCGAAGAGCCCACCCAGGCCAGAATCTCGCCTGTTCGGTTGTCCAGCACCACGGTCGCACCATCTTCCACATTGCGGCCCTGCAACTCGCGCAGATGCTGCTGCAGGCTGGCCACGGCAAAGCGCTGCAAGGGTGCGCTCAAGGTTGAGCGCACCTGCTCCTGCCCCCTGTTCTGGGGTAGCGCCAGCCAGCGCCGCGCGAAATGCGGGGCCACGCCCTCGCTGGCCAGCCATTGACGCCGCTGCAGCACGCTGGAGGTATAGAGCTGCATGGCCGAGCAATCCCTGGCCGCCACATCATCGGGCACCATCACTTGCAGCACCCCGCAGGCACGCTGGGCCACCCGCTCCACCGAGGCATTGGGCGCACGCACCAGGGCTGCGGCAATGGCGGCCTCGCGCGCATCCAGCCCGTGTGCGGCCTTGCCGTACAGGCTTTGCGACAGTGCAGCGATACCCACGATCTCGCCGCGGAACGGCACCAAGTTCAGATAGGCCTCGAGAATCTGGTCCTTGCGCCAGCGCCTGTCCAGCACCTGGGCTGCCACGGCCTGCCCCACCTTCTGCACCACGCTTCGCCCACCCGGTCCTTGACGCCAGTCGCCATCCAGCAGACCGGCGAGCTGCATGGTGATGGTGCTCGCGCCACGCGTGCGTGTGTTCCAGAGGTTGCCCCAGGCGGCTGCGGTGACGGCGGCCCAGTCCACGCCGCTGTGCTCGTAGAAACGCTTATCCTCGCTGAGCACCAGGGCCGTGCGCAGTGCCGGCGATACATCGGCCAATGCCACCCAGGGACCGCGGCGCACCGTGCTGTCGGTGCGCAAGCGCTGCAGCACCTCGCCTTCTCGCGAAAGCAGCAGGGTCTCCGACGAGCGATGGTCGCTGCGCACCTCGTCGTAGCTGGGCACGGCTTGGCTGCTGGCGGCAAGACCCAGCCACAAAGCGGCCGTCAGGCCAACGGCTCGCCAGGACGGCTTCATTCTCTGGGGCTGGAAATACCGCTGCATGCCTTGTTTCATGTCTTTGTGCGCTGTTGGAAGTCAGCAGGCATTGTCCCAAAGATGGCATGGCAAACTGTCTGCTCAGACAAGCTCCAATAAAAAAGCGGCTTCTGCGAGCCGCTTTTTTCCGGTGCCACCGCCTTTCCGGAGCCACCGCCTTCTTCAGGCCGTGAACTTCTTGATCTTGAACGCCAGTATCACCATCAGCACGCCAAAGATGACGGCATAGGTCGCCAGCACCCACAGCATGGCCATCATGCCCGCGCCGGGTTGCATCAGCACGAAGATGCCGAACAGCACCGAGAGCAGCCCCCCGAGCACCAGCACCCATTCGCCTTGAATTTCCTTGCGCAGACGCAGCGCTGCGACGATCTGCAGCACGCCAGTCATCAAGGCCCAGACGCCGATATAGATGGTCAGAACCAGCGCAGTAATCGCGGGATTGATGACCGTGAGCACCCCCACCACCACACCCGTCAGCCCCCACAGCAAAACCACCCACCAGTGGCGCGACTGCTGGCGGCTCTTGATGGCGGTGTAGATGCCCAGCAGGCCGTCGACAAACACATAGGCACCAAACACCAGCACCAGCGCGGCGGCGGATGCTGCGGGCTGCATCCAGGTCAGCACGCCGAAGATGATGGCGGCGGCGCCACGCAACAACAGCACCCACCAGCTACGGTGCAGCATGATGGACATGGACGGAATTTCTACAGGCATGAAGACTCCTTTCTTTTAGAACGTGTTTACGTTCTGAGGGTTTCACAACAGTGCGACTTGTGCAGCCACCCGTCTCTCGACTCCAGCTCCGACCCTAGCAAGAAGCACAGCCCAGCGTCAACATCACAGGCTGGTGGTCAGACGCCTGTGTGGCGCTGTCCACACTCCAAGTGTGCAATCTCTGACACAAGCTGTCGCTGACCCATATCAAGTCACAGGCCCCGGGCTCTGCTCCCCAGGTTCGATCCACCAGTCTGAAGGTCGGCGGCTGCGGTTGCCCGGGATACAGCACATCCCAGCTATTGCGCCACTGCCCGGCCTGCAGACAGCCTTCCTCACCGGCAACCCAAGGAGCGGACAAAACGGCATATTCGGGATCATGCGGCTCGAAGTTGAAATCCCCGCAAAGCACGGCATGGCGAGTATGCGGCTTGGTTTGATAGGGCGAGCCATCGCTGGCCGGCTGCGGCGGGGCATCGGCCAGCGCACAGGCCTGCATCTGCAGGGCACGCAGTGCGCCGGCCTGCGCCATGCGCTGACGCGCCGAGAAATATTCGAGATGCGTGGTCATGATGCGTACCGGCCCCAGCGCCGCATCATCGACCGTGACCACAGAACACATGCGCTGCATGCAGCGCATATCGGCCTCTGCCGGCATGGGCAACAGATAGTGCTGAACCAGCAGCACCGGCAGCCGCGTGGCAATCAGATTGCCAAAACGCTGACGGCCTCGGGGCGTGAACTCATCGACCGATGCGCCAAAGAAAATCTGCCAGCCCGGCAACAATGCCTTCAGCTCGGCCGGTTGGTCACCGGGCCTGCCTTGCAGATCGGGGTAGTTGACGGCGATTTCCTGCAGGCACAGCACATCCAGTCCGCCGGACTGCTCGCCCATTTGCAGCGCGTGACGCACGATGCGTTCCACACTGACCAGTCCATCCATGCCGCAGCACCATTGCACATTCCAGGTCAGGATATTCATCTTGTCGCGTCTTTCCAGATTGAAAATGGCTGAAGCCCTGGCAACCACTCTTTTTACAGCAGCTGATCAGGCCAAGTTCTCGCGCAACTGGAATACATTGCCTTCCTTGTCCATGGCATTGCAGGCCGCAAAGCCAGGACCTTGCCAACGCTCGTCAAACACCTGCCCGCCCAGCGCCTGTGCTGCGCTTTCGGCTTCGGCAATCGCCGGCACGGTGACGAAGAACTTGAGTGCCACATCGGCACGGCGCTGCGGTGGCGTGCCGATCTTGACCCGCGCCGCAATATCGGCAGGCAGGGCGTGAATCACCAGCTGCAACGCTGCGGACTCCAGCACGATGACGTTCGCATCTTCATGCAGTCGCCGCATGCCCAGAACCTGCTCATAAAAGCCTGCCAGACTCTGGAAATCCTTGGCATAAATCAGCACACCAGCAGCAGCGGGACCGGGCATCGTCAACTCCTCAAATGATTTGACTGTATCCCAGTCACTTGATGCCCGCACGCATGAAGCTTTGCACGAACTGGCGCTGGAACAGCAGGAATGCAATAAGCAGCGGCCCTGAAGTCATCAGTGTGGCGGCGCAGATGGTCGACCATTCCACGCCCGATTCCACGCTGGAGAAAACCTGCAGGCCCACGGTGAGCGGACGCGACTGCACGCTGTTGGTGATGATCAGAGGCCAGAGAAAATTATTCCAGTGAAAGCTCACCGAAACCAGCGCAAACGCCGTGTAGACCGGCCTGGCCAGCGGTACATAGACACGCCAGAGAATCTGCAGCGTGCTGGCCCCTTCCACGCGCGCGGCTTCGTCCAGCTCGCGGGGTATGCCCATAAAGGTCTGGCGCAGCAAAAAGATGGCAAACGCCGAGGCGAAGTACGGCAGACCTATGCCAGCCAGAGTATCGACCGCTCCCAGCCCTGACATGGTCTGATAGTTCGCAACCAGCAGAATGTCCGGCATGATCATCAGCTGTATCAGCACCAGCGCAAACGCTAAATTGCTGCCGCGAAAGCGCAGACGTGCGAAGGCAAATGCAGCCAGCGTGGACAGCAGCAGCTGCACCGCCAAAATCATGGCCACCAGCAAGATGGTGTTGAGGAAGTAGCGCGCAAACGGCGCGGCGTCCCAGGCATGGCGGAAGTTCTGCAGCGTCCAGGGCGCGGACAGATCCAGGCGCGTGGACGCATCGGAGGGGTGAAACGCCGTCCAGACCGCATAGGCCAGCGGCAGCAGCCACAGCAGCGCCAGCGTCCAGGCGGCCAGGGTGTCCAGCCATGAAGCGCCATAAAAGCTCACGCCCCGGTCCGTCCTGGCGCTCCTGCGCGCCGATGGAAATGCAGCAGCGGTCATTGATAGTGCACCTTTTTGTCCAGCACGAAGAACTGGAACAGCGCCATGGCAGCCAGCACCAAAACCAGCACCACGGTGATGGCCGCGGCATAGCCGGTATCCCAGAACTTGAAACCCACTTCGTAGAGGTGATAGAGCAGCAGCGTGGAGGCATTGTCCGGCCCGCCGCGCGTGAGGATGAACACATGGTCCACCAGCCGGAAGGCATTGATCACGGCGTTGACCAGGATGAACAGCGTGGTCGGCATGAGCAGCGGCCACTGCACGCGGCGCAGGAAATACCAGCGCGATGCGCCTTCGATGACCGCTGCCTCCTTGAGGCTGGGATTGAGCGTCTGCAGCGCGGCCAGATAGAAGATCATGAAAAAGCCGGCCTCCTTCCACACGGCCACCAGCGTGATGCAGGCCAGGGCCGTGGATGGATCGCCCAGCCAGTTGTGCGCCTCCAGACCCAGTGCGCCGCGCAACTGCTCCAGCAGTCCGTACTGAGGCGTGTAGAAGAACAGCCAGATATTGGCCACTGCAATCATGGGCAGCACTGTGGGCGTGAAATAGGCCATGCGCAGCAAGGCCCGCCCCGCGAGCTTCTCGTTGACCCACAGCGCCATCAGCAAGGCCAGTCCCATGGACAGCGGAATGGTGGCTGCGGCAAACCAGAGGTTGTTGCGCACGGCCTGCCAGAACACGGGGTCGTCGACCATGAGCGCATAGTTTTCCAGCCCCACCCATTCTCCGGACTGGCCGCCACGACCCGTGGCATGCAGGCTGTCGATCAACGTGGACAAGGCCGGCCAATGTGTAAAGCCCAGCAGCAGCACCAGCGCCGGCATGAGCAGCAGCCAGGCATGCACGGCCTGCTTTCGTGCTGCGGCCTGCGCCAGCCCGCGGGCGGCCCTGGATGGCAAGGGCGCAGACATGGCGCCCTTGCCGGGTTCAAGCGCCGGACTGCTCATTACTTGTAGCGACGCAGAATGCGGTCGGATTCCTTCTGCGCGTCGTCCATGGCCTGGGCTGCGGTCTTGGTGCCGTTCAGGGCCGCCTGGATCGCATCGTTGAGCACCTTGGTCACGCGCTGGTTCTCATGGGTGGAATACTCGGCCACCGACACGGGCAACTGGTCACGCGCCACCAGGGCCTGAGGAAATTCCTGGCCGTACTTCTTGAGCGCAGGCGTCTCGTAAGCCGCAGGCGAGACCGCCACATAGCCGCTGTCCATGCTCCACTGGGCGGCACGCTCGGGCTGGGTCACCCATTTGGCAAACTCGAACGCAGCCTGCTGCTGCTCCCTGGGCGCGTTCTTGAAGATGTAGAAATTGCCCCCGCCCGTGGGCGAGCCCTTGCGGACATTGCCGGCGATCTGGCCCACGCCGAAGTCGAACTTGGCATTGGCACGGATATTGGTGAGATTGCCCGTGGTCGTCACGATGATGGCGGCCTTCTTTTCCATGAAGTCCCTGGGCGTCGTTCCCCACTCCACCACACCTGCCGGGTGCACGCCATCCTTGACCAGGCTGACCCAGAAGTTCAGCGCTTCCACCACCTTGGGGTGGTTGAGCATGACGCGGGTGCCAGACTCGTTGGCCAGCAGCACATCATTGGGCGTGGTCAGGGTCTGCAGCATCCAGTAGCCAAAGCCGGTGGACGGAATCTGGATGCCGTATTGCACGACCTTGCCGCTGGCGTCCTTCCTGGTCAGCTTGTGGGCTGCCTCCTTGAGCTCCTTCCAGTTCTGGGGCGCCTTGTCGGGGCTCAGGCCAGCCTCCTTGAAAGCTTCCTTGTTGTAGTACATGACCACGGTGGAGCGCTGAAAGGGCACGCCCCAGGTCTTGCCACCGGTCTGGCTGTTGGCCATGAAGGCCGGGTAAAAGCCCTTGAGCCAGGCCTTGTCGGCATCGGTCTTCACGAAGTCGTCGATGGGCGCAATCGCGCCCTCGTCCATCAGCGTGAACATATCGGTGGACAGCAGCACCGAGGTCGCTGGCGCCTTGCCCGCCTTGTGCGCCGTCAGCGCCTTGACGATGGTTTCCTGATAGGTGCCCGCATAGATGGGCGTGAGCTTGTACTGCGGATGCGCCTTGTTGAAGTCCGCCGCATAGCCGTCTATCACCTTGGTGATGGGGCCGCCCACGGCCACGGGGTAATAGAAAGGCACTTCCAGCGGGGACTGTGCAAGAGCAGTGCCCGCCAGGCCAAGGCCGGCGGCAGCGGCGAACAGGCCGTGAACAAAGGTTTGACGACGCATGGGAATCTCTCCTCGGGATTTGCAGACAATGGAAAACGCCGGCGGCTCAGGCTGCGGCCAGCAAGGAGCGGGCGGATTCCACCGCCTGCCCGCACACATGAATGCGCCCGCCCTGGGCATCGAACCAGTGCGCAGCCTGCTGCGGCCAGCACAGGAACACGGCCTGCCCGGGCCGCAGATCGGCATGGGCATGGCCGGGCACGCGCACCGTCAGCAGCTCGCTGCCCACCCGGCAGCGCAGCACCAGATCGGCGCCCAGATATTCAAAGCCCTGCACGGTGGCCTCAATGTGCTTGCCATCGCCCTCGGCGGCGCCATCGGCATCGCGCGCCACGGCAATCACCTCGGGCCGCACGCCCAGCGCCTGCGGATAGGCTCCGCCCGCCACCAGATCCGGGGCCACGACCACATCGCTGCCGGCAATCCGGTTGCCCTGCAGGGCCACGATGTTCATGGCGGG
Organism: Comamonas thiooxydans; assembly: GCF_002157685.2. Taxonomy (NCBI): domain Bacteria; kingdom Pseudomonadati; phylum Pseudomonadota; class Betaproteobacteria; order Burkholderiales; family Comamonadaceae; genus Comamonas; species Comamonas thiooxydans. The sequence goes on along the minus strand of NZ_AP026738.1, from coordinate 1,078,827 downwards.
CGTGCCGATAAAGCGCGCGGCAAACGTGGTTGCGGGCTTGGCATAGATCTCGCGCGGCCCGGCGGCCTGTTCCACCAGGCCCTTGTTGAGCAGCACCACCTGATCGGCCATGCTCATGGCCTCGGCCTGATCGTGGGTCACATAGACCACCGTGAGGCCCAGACGCTGCTGCAACTCGCGCAGCTCGGCGCGCATTTCCTGGCGCAGCTGGGCATCGAGGTTGGACAGCGGTTCATCCATCAGGCAGACCCTGGCCTGCGCCACCAGCGCACGGCCCAGCGCCACGCGTTGCTGCTGGCCGCCCGAGAGTTGCCCGGGCCGGCGCTCCAGCAGCGCCGTCAGTCCCAGCAGCTCGGCCGTTTGCCTGAGACGCTGCTCGCGCTCGGCCTTGCCGACCTTGCGCACCTGCAGACCGAACTGGATGTTGTCGGCCACGCTCAGATGCGGGAACAGCGCATAGTTCTGGAACACCATGGCAATGCCGCGCTCCGCTGGCGGCAGATGGGTAACGTCGCGACCATCGATGCGCACCGACCCCGAGCTGGGCATGTCCAGCCCGGCAATCATGCGCAAGGTGGTGGATTTGCCGCAGCCCGAAGGGCCGAGCAGGACGCAGAACGAGCCTGGTTCAATGCGCAGACTCACGGCATGCAGGGCCGTGGCGTCACCCCAGGATTTGGCGACGTTCTCCAGCTCGATCAAAGACATCGCGCCAGTCTAGAAAGACTGGATGACAGCCGCGTGTCAACTTGAGCGCTATCAAAAACAGGAGCTGTTTGTGCTCTCCATTCATAGATTTCAGATTGGAATACCTTTGAATCAGGCTGTTCAAAGGCGCAAGCAGCTTCCCTATCCATAGCACCAGTGCATGAAAAAGCCCCGGCTGCTGGCGCAGACCGGGGCTTGGCGCAGGGCCGATAAACCGCTAAGGGCTTACTTGGGCATCACCACCTTGAGCTTGGCGTTGGGAATCTCGCCAAACATCTCGGGCGCATACAGCGCTTCGGCACGCGTGGGCGGCAGGGCGAATTCACCGGCGTTGTTCAGGCGCACCGTGTATTCGACCTTGGTCGTCCCTGCGGGCAGGTACTGGTAGTAGGCGCGGTAGGACTCGAAGCTGCGCTCTTCGTAGGCCAGCCAGCCGGCGCCTTCCTGCTTCTCGCCCTTGGACGCGATCTCCGAATCACGGCCCAGGCCGCCACCCAGAATCGTCGCCCCCGTGGGGATGGGGTCAGTGATGGCCACCCAGGTCATATCGGTCTTGGCCTGCACCTCCAGCGTCACGCGCAGCACATCGCCGCGCGTGTACTGGCCGCCACCAAACAGACCCTTGTCCGCCTGCTCCACCGGCGTGACGGTCTTCTTGATGGTGTAGCCGGCGCTGAACGGCGCCTTCAGCTGCACGGCCGCCACGGACTGCACGGTCAGCCAGGGCTTGCCCGTGCCTTGCTGCGTCACGCTGAGCTGTCCCTTGCCGGCCTTGGCCCAGGGCATGAACATAGTGTTGTTCATCAGACCGCCGGCGCGCACGGGTTCACCGAAAACGCTGTTGGCATGGGCCGTGCCCTGCGCATCCTCGGACGTGGCACGCCTGACATCGGCCCAGTTCACCTTGGCTTCGTTGCCGTTCATGCTGGCCACGGTGCTGCCGGCCACGGGCTCGGACTCGAACTTCTGCGAGAAGCGGCGCAGCGCCAGAGCGCCCCAGAGGTTGGCCGTGGTCGTGTTCCAGGCACCGGCCTGCTGGCGCGCGATAAAGCCACTGACCAGACGCGGCATGTCCTCGGTCCAGGCCGGATCGTTGATGGTCGCCAGAATCAGGCGCGCCAGATTCACGTCAGGGCCCTGCATCAGCCACCACCAGCCATCGTCCTGCTCGGTCGAGAAGCCGGCACGCGTGCCGTTGAAGGTCAGGCGGGCACGCAGGATCTGCATGGCCTGGGCCAGGCGCTCATCGCGCTGCGGCGCATCGCTCATGCGTTGCAGCAGCATCACCCAGTCGATGACCGTGTGCGTGGGCCACTGGTTGGGCGTGGCATTGATGCTGTCCAGCATGCGCGGCGTGGCCTTGCCCGACAGTGCCAGCGCGCTGATGGCGGCCAGCTTGCGCATTTCCAGATCCTTGCGCGGGCTCCAGAAGTTGCGCTGGATGCGGCCTTCCACGAACGCGATCAGGCCGTCCTCCATGCGCGCGCGCTCTGCGGCCGGGACCACGAAGCGCTTGTCAACGCCCTGTGCCATGGCCGACATATTGAGCAGATGCGCGGTCAGCGTGTCGCTGCCGCGGCTGGCAGAGCCATCCTGCGGCGGGAAGTAGTTCGCCAGGCCGTCACCGTCCAGATAGTTGGGCAGCTGGGCCATGGTGCTTCCCCACAGCTCGGCGTTGTTCATGCCAACGGCCTTGCTGGTGGTCTGCTCCAGGCAGGAGTAGGGGTAGCGGGCCCACCAGTCGCGCACGCCGGGCAGACCTTCGGTCAGCTTGGGCACCAGCGACATCTGCAGGCCGCCACGACCGGGCAGCGCGTCGGCGGGCGGATTCACGGGCACGCTGTAGTTGCCGTTGACCTGCACCAGCGTGGCCTGCTGCACCGACAGCGGCACGGCGGGCACGATGCGCTGGCTGATCTTGAGCGCATCCTGCGCCACGTCGGCGCCACCAGCGGTATCGCGCGCGGAAATCTCCCAGATCAGCGCTTCGGCACGCGTGCCGGAGAGCTGGGCCGGAGCCTTCACATCCCAGGCCACTTCACGCGCCTCGCCAGCGGGGATTTCCACGGTCTGGGCCTTGAGCTCCAGCATGGTGGCGCGCGGCGTGACCTCCACCTTCATGGCCTTGGCCGAGGTGTTGCGCAGCGTGACCTGGGCGCGGAACTGATCGTCCTCGCGCACCAGGGGAGGCAGGCCGCTGATGATCTGCAGATCCTGCGTGGTGCGGATCGCCGCCTGGCCGGTACCGAACAGGCTCACGCCCGCATCGGCCACGGCCACCACCTGGAAGGTGGTCAGGGCATCGTTGAGCGGCACCTCGATCAGGGCCATGCCGTTGCCGTCCAGCACCACATCGTGCTTCCACAGCAGCAGGGTGTCCAGCAGTTCGCGTGTGGGGCTGCGGCCACCGCCGCCGCCCGCAGGCACGGCCTTCTTGCCATAGTGGCGCCGACCGATCACCTCCATCTGGGCGGTTGCCGTCTGCACGCCCCATTCGCGGCGCGTCAGCATGGCATCGAGCAGATTCCAGCTGCTGTTGGGCATCAGCTCCAGCAAGGCCTGGTCCACGGCCGCCAGCGCCACATGGGCACCTGCAGCAGGCTTGCCATCGGGCAGCGTGGCCTTGATGGTGACCTTGGCCGTGCCACGCACCTTGTAGCTGGACTTGTCCGAGGACACCTTGACGTCCAGCGTATTGCTCTTCAGGCCCACGCGAATTTCGGACATGCCGAAACGGAAGGCGGGCTTGGAGAGGTCCACCATGGAAGTCGGGGCGATGAATTCCTTGCCGTCATTCCAGAAGGCACGCCACCATTCCAGCGGCGACTTGAAGCCCCAGGTGAAGAAGCTGTACCAGGGCACTTCCATCAGGCGGCCACGCAGCGCCAGCACGCTGACATAGGCGTTGGGACCCCAGTTGTCTTCGACCTTGACGTCCACCGTGGGGTTCTCGCCCGTCAGCTCCACCACCTGGGTGCTGACGATGCCTTCGCGCTCCACGGCCACCAGCGCCGTGGCGCGGCGGAAGGGCATGCGCACCTGGAAGCGCGCGGTCTCGCCGGGCTCGTAGCTCTTGCGCTCGGACAGCACATCCATGCGGTCATGGTCTTCGCCACCGAACCAGAGCTCGCCCTGGCCCGTGACCCACACCGAGGTCGCGGCCTGGCTGCTGCGGCCGTCCTTGTCGGCAGCCTTGACGATCAGTTCCACCTCTCCGGGCTGGGACAGCTGGGCCTCGCATTGCACCAAGCCATGGCTGTCGCTGGTGCCCGAGCAGACGGTGCCCAGATTCTTGAGCGTGGTCTGGTTGTCGTAGCTGTAGAAGCCGCCCACCAGTCGCTTGCGGCTGGAGGTGGTGATGCGCGCCACGGCCTCGACCTTGACGGGCACGCCGGCCTGGGCCTTGCCTGCCGTATCCAGCGTCAGCGCCTGAAAGCGCAGCTTGCGATCCACCGAAATCCAGTTCTCGGAGCGCACGCCCGCCACCACCGCGGCAGGCCAGATGGTGCGCGTGCTGCGCAGGGTCTGCACCTCGCCATTCGGATCGGCGTAGGTCGCTTCCATCAGCAGCTCGCGCGGCTCGCCGGACTTGGGCAGCTTGTCGATAGCAACCTTGCCCAGACCATTCTTGTCCAGCGTCACGGGCAGTTTGTCGGCCACGACCTTGGTGTCGTCAGCCGCGGTGCTTTCCTCGTCATCACTGCTGCCCACGTCCTGGGCACTGCGCGGCGGGTTGAAGCTGAAGCCATCCCAGCCCGCGAAATCCAGCGATTTGGAGCGCAGCAGAGCCGACACCTTGACCGGCAGATTGGCGGCAGCGCCGCCCGAGACATAGTTGATCTGCACTTCGGCAGGCACGCTGCTGACAGCGTAGAGCTGCTCCTTGCCGGCCGGGCCCACACGCCCCTCCATCACGGGAAGGCGGAACTCTTCGACACGGAAGATGCCAGTGCTGAAGCTGGAGCGGCGGCCGCTGCCATTGGTATAGCCCAGCTCCACCGCATATTCGCCCAGCTTGGCGGCCTTGGAGATGGGAAACTCGCTGCTCGCGCTGCCATTGGCATTCCAGCTCAGGGCCTGGGTAAAGCGCTGGCCACTGCCCAGATGGGTGATAGTCAGGCGGTCAGGCTTGTCCTGGGTCTGCTCAAAGCCCGTGGAGTTCTTGCCGGGGCCCGTCAGGGCACGCAGAAAATGCTTCATGGACACGGTTTCGCCGGCACGGAACAGCATGCGGTCAAACACCGTATGCGCGACTTCGTCGCGCTTGTTGCTGGAGCTGGTCGGCACATTGAAACGCCAGGACTCTATGCCCTTGTTCCAGTTGCTCCAGACAAAGGCCAGCTCCTCGCCAGCCTCGGTCTTGGCCCGAGCACTCACGAAATAGGAGCTGCTGCGGTAGTAGCCTTCTTCGTTGCTGCAGGAAGGCGGATTGGGATTGAGGCCGTTAAAGGTCACCAAACCCTGGGCATCACTGACGGCCGAAGCAATCGCCTGACCGTTGCAGTCCGAGACCTGCACCGTGGCGCCCGGCACCACCTTGCCCTTGTCCAGCGTCGTCACCCAGGCCACGGAGTTCTCTCGCCCAAGCTTGAAGTGCACGGCCAGATTGGTCACCAGCACCGAGGTGCGCACATACATGGTGCGGCCCGCTCCATAGCCTTCGTCGAGCAGAGACTGGCCCAGCATGGGCGAGGCGATCTCCACTACCTGGAAGCCCGGGTTCAGCGGAATGCCGACGACCTCGAAGGGGCGCGGGTCGCTCTTGGCCGCCTTGGGCAGCTCCAGCGTCTGGGTCTGGCTCTGGCCGTCCAGCAGCGACAGCATGCGGGTCTGCACCCAATGCTTGTCGTCGTTGATGACAGGAGGCAAGACCTTTACATCACGCGCAGCGCGCTTGCGCTCCACGCTGTAGCTGTCATAGCGCTCGACCTTTTTGAGCCAGGCGATGATGTCGGCGTCCGAGCCGCCCTTCTTGGTGCGCACCACGCTGGCGTCCAGCGACTTGCCCAGAAGCTGCGGCTCCACATTGCGCAGCGTCACGGGCAGCAGCGCCGGGCCCTTGGGGCCTTCGGCAAAGCGCTCGACGATGCCGAAGGGTGCGGCGGCAAACTTCACCAGCGGCGGCATATTGCCCGTGGCCGTGGCCAGCGGGAACATATTGGCATTGCTCAGCGTGCGACCCGCGGCATCCTTGAACTGCGGCGGCAGCTCCACCACATACTTGGAGTTCGGCTGCATGGTGGCGGGGAAGGTCACGCTGTCCACCAGCGAATCCTCGGCCAGCTTGTCGCCGTTCTGCTCGATGATGGGTGCCACGGCCGAGGCACCACTCTTGAGGCGTATGCCTTCGATCAGCTTGCGCGGCACCGGCGCGCTGAAGGACAGACGCATGGGGCGAATCGGCAGGCAGGCGGCGTTGGCGTTCTCGCGCTCGCAGCTGAAGTCGGCGCTGAAGGGCTGCCGTACCTGGTACTCATAGCGCTGCTCGTCCTTGCTGACCAGGCCATTGGCCATGGCCACGCCCTTGCCATAGACCAGGGTCATCTTGCTGCCCGAGGTCAGACGGCGGTTACAGGCCAGCACCGCGAAGTTCTGCGGGTTCTTGGCAGCATCCTTGTCCCAATGACGCTGCTGGAGCACGGCCTCGCGGTCCTTGCCCTCGATCAGTTGCACGGGAATGCGCTCGCCCACTCCTTCGGAGGTACACCAGACGCGCTGCTTGAGGCTGTCCACGGATGCCGCACCCGTCAGGCGCAGGGCAAAGTACTGCTGCTCGTCCACCTCTTCATAGGTGTCGGGCGCAATGCTGGCCACCTGCGGACCGCCTGTCTGAAATTGATAGCTGGCCGCGCCCGTCAGGGCCCCACCCGAAACGCTCTTGAACTGCGGGTTGATCTGGGCCGTGCAGCGCACGCCTGCGGGCAGGTTCTGGGCAAAGTCGAAGACCCATTCCTTTTCGCTGTTCCAGCGCCCCGTGCCCTTGGCGGCCTGGGCATTGCTGCACTGCAGGTTGACCGGCGCAGCGGCCTTGGGGTCGCCAAAGCGCACGGCAGCTGCATCGAACTGCACCACCACCTGACCCACCTTGCTCACATCGCCCTGCGGGCTGAACTGGCGCACCCCCACGGCATGGGCCGCCGTGGCCGCCAGGCCCCATAACAGACCTGCATTCAGCAATTTGCGCCAGTGCGGCACAGTCTGCTCCCTCTTCCTTCCCTCTGCATAAGGCACAGTCATACAGTCACTTTCTTTTCGGGCAGGCATGTCGCCGGCCCTGGCTGTTTGAATCTGAAGTCTGGAATCAGCGACGCAGCAGTGCTGGGGCGGCAGAATGCAAAAAGCCCTGCCTCACAAGTGAAGCAGGGCCTTGAGCAGGTGCCGCACGCGCGAAACTACTGCGGCTGGAAACCGCTGCGCTGAATGATACCGGCCCAAACCTTGGAATAGGCGGCCTCACGCTCCCCCAACTGGCGGGGATTCATGTATCCAACTGTAAGTCCCAGCGCCGTCAACTGCGCGTAGACATCACGCTGCTTGAGCACATTGCCCACGGCTGCAGAAAAGCGCTCGACAAAGGCCTGGGGCACGCCCTTGGGTGCAAAAATGCCGTAGTAAGGCATGTCCTCGAAGCCCTTGATGCCCTGCTCCAGCAAGGTCGGCACTTCGGGCATGGAGACCTGGCGCTTGGCGCCCAACACGCCGATCACGCGCAACTTGCCAGCCTTCTGGTTCTCCATGAAGTCCGGCACCGAGGCAATGCCGGCAGGAATCTGATTGCCCAGCATATCGGCCAGCAAGGGGGCACTGCCGCGATACGGTGCTGCCACCAGATCAAGCTTGTAGTGGTCGGCCAGGATCTTGACCAGAAATTCGGGCGTCGATGCCGGAGCCGGAATGCCGATGGTGCCGTTCTTGGCACTGCCCCTGGCCCAGGCCGCGTACTCGGCCAGATTCCTCACCGGCGTGTTGCTGGACACAGCCAGCGCATTCACAAAAGTGGCGACCCCGGCCACGGGAATGAAGTCTTGCTGCGGATCGAAGCCCGGCTTTTTCACGACCTTGGGCAGGATGGAGATGGTGTGGTCGTGCGTGAGAAACAGCGTATGACCATCGGCAGGCGAGGCCTTGAGCAGTTGCGCTGCAATCTGGCCGCCGGCCCCGGGACGATTCTCCACCAGCACCGTCACGCCGCCCAGTTCGTCCTTGAGCTTGTCGGCCAGCAGGCGCGCAATCGCATCCGAGCCACCGCCGGGTGGAAAGCCCACCAGAATGCGGATGGGCTGGCCCGACGAGGCCCAGGCCAGCGGGCCCAGGGCCGATGCTGCCGCCGCTCCCGCACCGGCCTTCAGCCATTGACGACGAGTTTGCGTCATGTGTTTTCTCCTTATGCTTTTTCCAGACTAACCAAAACAAAAGCGCCCGGCAAAGGGCGCTTTCAGGGCGTGAACGTTACGCCACAGTGCCGGGGCTCATCAGGCCAGACGAGCCTGGTGCTTGGCCAGTTGCGCACGCACCTGCGCCGGAGCCGTACCGCCCAGCGTGTTGCGGGCATTGAGCGAGCCTTCCAGGCTCAGGGCTTCGAACACATCGGCCTCGATATTGGGGTTGAAGGCCTGCAGCTCGGCCAGCGGCAGCTCGGTCAGGTCCACGCCCTTCATGGTGGCCAGCTTCACGGCGTGAGCCACGGTTTCGTGGGCGTCACGGAAGGGCAGACCCTTCTTGACCAGATAGTCGGCTAGGTCGGTGGCCGTGGCATAGCCCTTCAGGGCAGCAGCGCGCATGTTCTCGGCATTCACGGTGATGCCGCCTTCCTTGACGCCGCTGGCGGGGTTGAGCTGGCCGCCGATCATCTCGGCGAAGATGCGCAGCGTGTCCTTCAGGGTGTCCACCGTGTCGAACAACGGCTCCTTGTCTTCCTGGTTGTCCTTGTTGTAGGCCAGTGGCTGGCCCTTCATCAGCGTGATCAGGCCCATCAGATGACCGACCACACGGCCGGTCTTGCCGCGTGCCAGCTCGGGCACGTCGGGGTTCTTCTTCTGGGGCATGATGGACGAGCCGGTGGTGAAGCGGTCGGCGATCTTGATGAAACCGAAGTTCTGGCTCATCCAGATGATCAGCTCTTCCGACAGGCGGCTCACGTGCACCATGCACAGCGAGGCCGCAGCGGTGAACTCGATGGCGAAGTCGCGGTCGGACACGCCGTCCAGCGAGTTCTGGCTCACGCCTTCCATGCCCAGGGTCTTGGCCACGCGCTCGCGGTCCAGCGGGTAGGTGGTGCCGGCCAGGGCGGCAGAGCCCAGGGGCAGCACGTTGACGCGCTTGCGCACGTCCAGCATGCGCTCGGCGTCGCGCTTGAACATTTCCACATAGGCCAGCATATGGTGGCCGAAGCTCACGGGCTGGGCCACTTGCAGATGGGTGAAACCGGGCAGGATCACGTCCACATTCTTGGCAGCCACGTCGACCAGCGAACGTTGCAGCTCCTTGAGCAGGCCTTCGATCAGGTCGATCTCGCTGCGCAGCCACAGGCGCACGTCGGTGGCCACCTGGTCATTGCGGCTGCGGCCGGTGTGCAGGCGCTTGCCGGCATCGCCGACCAGCTGGGTCAGGCGTGCCTCGATGTTCAGGTGCACGTCCTCCAGATCCAGCTTCCACTCGAAAGTGCCGGCCTCGATCTCGGCCGTGATCTGCGCCATGCCCTTCTGGATGGAGGCGAAATCTTCGGCTGCAATGATCTTCTGGGCCGACAGCATTTCGGCGTGCGCCAGAGAGCCCTGGATGTCGGCCTGCCACATGCGCTTGTCAAAGAACACGCTGGAGGTGTAGCGCTTGACCAGGTCGCTCATGGGTTCGGAGAACAGGGCAGACCAGGCTTCGGCCTTGGAATCGAGCTGGTTGTGCGAAGGAGCAGATGTAGACATGTGAGGGCAACAATCCCGTAAAACCACAGGCCGCCCAATGCAGAAGTTTGGCGTGACGGCTGTGCAAAGCAGAAACAGGGATTTTATCGGCCTGACCCGACACCGGCGCCAGAGCACCCCAGAGCCATTGCCGGCCACTGCGACAAAGCACTGTTCATGCCCCGAAAACTCACTAATCAATAGCACCATGTACTTGATGGGAAAGGCCTGCAAGCCTTATTTCCCCAAACCGGAAAATCCGGCTGCAGCCGCCCGGTTTCTGGCTTGCGCGGACAATCACATCGTCCCCGTTCACTTCCCTCCCAGGCCGCTGCCCAAGCGGCTGACGCGCCTCCCGGCATGCATTCCCGCTCTTCCCTGATTTCCGGCCTCGGTTTTGCGCTGGCCGCCTGCGCGCTCTGGGGCGCGATTTTTCTCGTGCCGGCCATGCTGCCGGAGTTCTCGCCGCTGCAGATCACCTTTGGCCGCTTCGTGCTCTATGGCGTGGTGGCCTTATGCGTTTTTCTGCCTCGGGCCACCAGGCTGCTGCCCAGGCTGCAAGCGGCCGATATCCGGCATCTGGTCTGGCTGGCCCTGACGGGCAATGTGGTGTACTTTGCCCTGGTTGCCACGGCCGTGCAATGGATAGGCATGGCCGTGACCTCGCTGATCGTGGGCCTAGTTCCCGTCACCGTGCCGCTGCTGGGCCGCAACACCCATGGCGCGCTTCCGCTGCGCCGCATGCTGGCGCCCATGGCGCTGATTCTGGCCGGCATCGTGCTCGTCAACGCCCATGCGCTGACCACAGGGCCCGAAGGCAGCCAGGGGCGCTATCTGCTAGGCGTGCTGATGGCCGTACTGGCCATGCTCTGCTGGAGCCGCTACGCGCTGGACAACACCCGCTATCTGGCGCAGAGCCGCTTCAACGGCACGGAGTGGTCCACGCTCTGGGGTCTGGTCGTAGGGCTGATCAGCGCCTTGCTCTGGGCACTGCTCTGGCTGGTATCGCCGGAGGCCAGCGGCGCCAACAACCCCGACATTCCAGCCCAGCGCTGGCAGCTGTTCTGGCTGTTGAATCTGGCCGTGGCCATTCTCTCGTCCTGGCTGGGCAACTGGATGTGGAATGCCGCCAGCCAGCGCCTGCCCATCACCTTCGTGGGCCAGCTGCTGGTGTTCGAGACCCTGTTTGCCCTGGCCTACCACTTCCTCTACGAGCAGCGCCTGCCCCAGCTCGCCGAGCTGGCGCCCATGCTGCTGATTCTCGCAGGCCTGGTCTGGTCGCTCAGACGCTTTCGGGCCGCAGGCCGGGGTGCTGCCTCGGTTTGAGTCAGCACAAACGCTGATGCATCAAACCGACAGATGCCGCGCGAATTGCCGCTGCAGAGCAGCTGCTGGCCAATAATCGCAGGACTTGCGCCAGTTCGGACCGGGCATGCTGTCCTGTGGGCAGGATTGCCCTTGGTGCATTTTCAGTTCGCCCCAGTCTGCATCCCAAACACCGTCCTGCGCCCGACCGCCCGTGCCCATTTCACCGCTCATCGCCGCCACACCCTCCTCGGCCCGCACGGTCCTGGTGTTCGACGCCTGCAATGCCGGTGTGGTCCTGCGCGCCGTGCTGTTTGTACAAGTGGTGGTGAGCACGGCCGCCATCTATGGCGCGGACTCGCTCTGGGAGTGGTTTTCCAGCGCCGCCCTGCTCACCGGGGCTTGCCTGCCCGGCACCCTGGTCTGGCTGATAGCGGCCTGCAGCCTCAAGCACCAGTTGCAGCGCCTGAGCACGCGCGGCCAGTATCTGGCCGGCGTGCTGCTGGGTGCCCTCGCAGGCCTTTACGCCTGCGGCATGCTGTTCTTCATAGGCATAGCCAAAGCCCCCTGGCTGGCCAGTGCCGTCACGGGAGGCCTGCTAGCCGCGCTGCTGGTGACGGCACTGGTGCTGCGCGCGCGCGGCAACACGCCGGCGCAGACCCAGGCCCGTCTCACCGAGCTGCAGTCACGCATCAGACCGCATTTTCTGTTCAACACCCTTAACAGCGCGATTGCGCTGGTGCGTGCCGAACCCGCCAAGGCCGAGGCCTTGCTCGAGGACCTCAGCGACCTGTTTCGCTATGCGCTGGCCGAACCCCATCTGACCACCACGCTGGCGCAGGAGATAGAGCTGGCCCAGCGCTATCTGTCCATAGAGCAGGTTCGCTTTGGCGAGCGGCTGCAGATGCAGTGGCAGCTCGATGAAAGCGTGCACGGAGCGCTGCTGCCGCCGCTGCTGCTGCAGCCGCTGGTGGAGAACGCCATCCGTCACGGCGTGGAGCCCAATGCGCGCGGCGGCAAGCTGCAGGTCCGCACCGAAAGACGCGGCAACGAGGCGCTGATCCAGATCATCAACACCTTGCCGCCGGCCAGCGCCGAGCATCAAAGCACGGGCCATGGCATGGCCCTGGACAATGTCAAGGCCAGGCTGTCGCTGCTGCACGACCTGCAAGGCAGCTTCAGCGCCAAGGTACGCGACGGGCTGTATGTGGTGCGCCTGAGCGTGCCTTTGCTGCAGACCGACCCAAAACCGGGACAATCCCGCCATGCACATTCTGATCGTTGATGACGAAGCCCTGGCCCGCACCAGGCTGCGCACTCTGCTCGGCGACTGCGCACATGGCCCGCACCATATCCAGGAAGCCGCCGATGGCGAACAAGCCCTGCAGATGCTGCAGGCCGCACAGCCGGCCTCGGTGCAACTGGTGCTGCTGGACATTCACATGCCGGGCCACAACGGGCTGCAACTGGCAGCGGCTCTGGCCGAACTGCCCAACCCGCCCGCCATCGTCTTCGTGACAGCGCATTCCAGCCATGCGCTACAGGCTTTCGAGCTCGATGCAGTGGACTATCTGACCAAGCCCGTACGCCTGGAGCGCCTGCAGCAATCGCTGCAAAAGGCCGAGCGCGCACTGAGCATGCGCAGCGTCGTCGACAACGGTCCCGTGCTGCTGATCCAGGAGCGCGGCGGCACGCTGCGGCTGCCGCTGTCCGAGGTGCGCTTTCTCAAGGCCGAGCAGAAATACATCACCGTGCGCACCGTGCAGCGCAACTACATCCTCGACGGAGCGCTGGCCGATCTCGAAACCCGCCATGGCGAGCACCTGCTGCGCATACACCGCAACGCCCTGGTGCTGCGTGCGGCCCTGCGCGGCCTCGAGAAATATGACGACCCGCAGGAAGGCGAAGGCTGGGGCCTGCGCCTGCAGGGCGTGAGCGAGCTGCTGCCGGTCTCGCGCCGCCAGCTGGCGGCGGTCAAGACCGAGCTCAAAGATATAGGACTTACGCAAACAAGAGTGCTGCAACAGCCTGCCTCCTGATTCAGTCGTCTAGCCTGAACCCGCTTTGCGTAAGTCGTGAGACATTTCCTGAATGAAAAAACCGGCTTCCAGCCGGTTTTTTCTGTGCCGCACGCGCCATCAATGCTCATGCTTGTGCGCCGCTTCATGGGCAGCCGCGGGCGCTGGGGCGGGGGCGGGCTCGTGCGAATGCCCGACCTCGGCGCCATGATCGTGCTCATGCTCGTGTCCATGGTTGTGCGCCGCACCGCTCATCACCGTCACGATGACGATGCCCAGCAGCAGCCAGAAAACCTGAGCTGCGGTTTCCTTGGCGCTCAGGCGCTTTTGCAGCTGGGGAATCAGGTCGGCCAGCGCCACATAGATGAAGCTGCTCGACGCAACGACCAGGAAATACGGCAGCAGCTCGTGCAGCTGACCGATCAGGAAATAGCCGGCCACCCCGCCCAGCGTGGTCACGGCTCCCGCCATGGACACCTTGATCAGCGCCACGCGGCGATTGCTGCTGGACTGGCGCAGCACCACGATATCGCCCATGTGGTGAGGCACCTCGTGCGCCAGCACCGACAGGGCGGCAATCAGGCCCAGACGGATATCGGCCACGAAAGCCGATGCAATCAGCACGCCATCGCCAAAACAATGCACGCTGTCGCCCGTCAGAATGGCCCAGCCGCCCTTGCCATGGCTGTGACCATGCGCGTGCTCGCCATGGTCATGGTGGGCGTGACCATGCTGATGGTCGTGGCCATGACCGTGAGCATGGTGCACGGCCACAGGCTGGTGGGCATCGCCATGCGAATGCTCATGGCCATGGTGCCAGAGCTCGGCCTTGGACAGCAAAAAGAAAAACACCAACCCGATCAGCAGCACCACGAACAGATCATGGGAACTGCCGTGGCTCTCGAACGCTTCGGGCAGCAAATGCATGAAGGCCGTGGCGAGCAAGGCTCCCGCAGCCAGGCTCAGCAGACGCTGGGGCATCAGCCCTGGCGTGCGCCCCCCTCCCAGACTCATCAACAACGCGGCCACCCAGACACTGCCGATACCAGCAGCCAGGGTGGCCAGAATAATTGCTACCAATGTCATAGCTTTATATGGCTTAACCGCAACCTTTTACAGGCGAATCTTGAGGATTTTCGCAGAATGCGCCGCCCAACGCGGCCCGCTTGCGACTATCCCCATACCGTCAGCCCCGGATGCGCATGACGTGCATGGCATGCCGGGACTTCTTTCACCTTAGCAAAGCTGTCAAGCCCCCCGGGCCGAAAATTTCAGCGTATGAGGCATCAGGCCACGCCATGCTGGTTGAACCAGGTCAGCATGCGCGTCCAGCCGTCCTGTGCGGCCTGCTCGCGGTAGCTGGGGCGGTAGTCGGCATGGAAGGCATGGGGCGCCTCGGGGAAGATCACGAATTCCGAGGCCCTGGCCGCCGCAGAGCCGGTCTTGAGCGCGGCCTTCATGGCCTCGACCGACTCCAGCGGAATGCCCGTGTCCTTGCCGCCGTACAGGCCCAGCACAGGTGCCTTGAGCTGCCCCACCAGATCCAGCGGATAGCTGGGCTGCAAATCGTTCTTGTTGCCCTGCAGACGCCCGTACCAGGCCACGCCGGCCTTGAGCGGGGCATGTGCGGCATACAGCCAGGTGATGCGCCCGCCCCAGCAAAAGCCGGTGATGGCCAGCTTCTTGGTGTCGCCGCCCTGGGTGCCTGCCCATTGCACGGCAGCGTCCAGATCGCCCATGGCCTGGGCATCGGGCACCTTGGCGATCACCTCGCTCATGAGCTTGGCCATCTCAGCATAGGCCATGGGATCGCCCTGGCGCACGAACAGGTCGGGCGCTATCGCCAGATAGCCGGCACGAGCTAGGCGGCGGCAGGTATCGGCAATGTATTCGTGCACGCCGAAGATTTCCGAGATCACCAGCACCACGGGCAGATTCTGCTTGCCCGCAGGCATGGCCCGGTAGGCCGGCAGCTTGAAGCCTTTGACATCGATGCTGACCTCACCCGCCGTCAGGCCATCGACCGGGGTCTTGATGGCCGTCTGTGCCATGACCGGGCCAGCGGCGCAGGCATAGCCCACGCCCAGGCCGGCCCCCAGGGCCGCACGCAAAGCCGTGCGGCGGCTGGGCAGGGCATCGGCGCGGCCGCCAAGCAACCCCTGCATATCCTGAGCGATGTCTTCGTACTTCATGGATCCTCCTTGGTTGATGGAATCACAAGCCAGTCCGGCCCGCGCAGCAAGCCGGGCTGGCCATGCAGTCTAAGGCCAGTGCGTTGCAGCCACCTCAGGCCAGCCAGCGCAGCAGCGCCGCAGCCACGGCCCCCAGAATCACCACCAGCAGGAACGGTGCCCGCAGCCACAGGGCCAGCGCCGCCACCAGCAAGGCGCCCAGGCGCGCATCAAGACCGATGCGCGTGCCGCTGGCCAGGGTGTTCATCACCGTCAGCGAAGCCAGCAGCGCCACCGTCAGACAGGCAGCGACCTGGGCCATGCGCGGGCTGCGCATCCAGCGCTCGGGCAGGCTGTAGCCCAGCAGCTTGGTCACAAAGGCCAGCGCACAGGCCAGCAAAATCCAGTGCCACAGGGACAGCGTCATTGCTCGGCCTCCGAAGGGCGCACCCAGCCCCAGAAGGCACCCAGGGCCGCGGCCAGCAGAATCGGCACGCCTGCGGGCACCCAGGGTATGGCCAGGGCCGTGACCAGCCCGCAACCCAACGCCAGCGCCACCGGCTCGCGCGCATTCAGGCGCGGCCAGAGCAGGCCGAGAAAGGCCGCCACGGCCGCCCCGTCGAGACCGAAACGGCGCGTGTCGCCCAACGCATTGCCCATCAGCGCGCCCAGCAAGGTGAACAGATTCCAGAGCACAAACACGCCCGCCCCTGCGACCCAGAAGCCGCGCCGCTGCTCGGTCAGCTCTTCCTGCCCCGATGCCGTGGCCGCGGATTCGTCGATCGTCCAATGCGCCGCCAGCCAGCGCTGCAGCCCTGTGACGCCCAGCAGGCGGCTCATCTGCATGCCGTAGATGGCATTGCGCACGCCCAGCAGCGAGGCCGCGCTCACGGCCGCCATGCCGCTGCCGCCGCCCGCAACCACGCCGATGAAGGCGAACTGCGAACCGCCCGTGAACATCAGCGCACTCAGCGCCATGGTCTGCCAGAGGCTGAGGCCCGCCGCCACGGACAGCGCGCCGAAGGAGATGCCGTACAGCCCCGTCGCCACCGAAATCGACAGCCCCATGCGCACGGCGGGCGTCATTGCAAAGCCTTTGAACAAGATATTTCCCGCAACAACCTAAAACAATTCAGGAGCTTATAGCGCCTGCAAACAAAGCACTTCAGGTCAAAAACAACCTGAAGTGCTTTTTCAAAGAGCGCAAGCAGCTCTCTTTTTTAAGGAGCCACCATAGGCGCGCCTTTGGGTGAAAAGCTCAATGCGCCTTTTCCCAGCTGCTGCCAAAGCCGATCTCGGCCAGCAGCGGCACGGACAGGTCGGCCACGCCGGCCATGATGGAAGGGATCTCGGCCTGCACCCAGTCCCTGGCGGACTCGGGCAGTTCGAACACCAGTTCGTCATGCACCTGCATGATGACCAGCACCTCGGGCTTTTCGGCATCCAGCCTGGCCTGCACGGCCACCATGGCCTTCTTGATCAGATCGGCCGCCGTGCCCTGCATGGGGGCGTTGATGGCGGCGCGCTCGGCCGCTTTCTTGCGCGGGCCGTTGCCGCCGTTGATCTCGGGCAACACCAGGCGGCGACCAAAGACGGTCTCCACATAGCCCTGGGCGTGGGCCAGCTCCACGGTCTGGTCCATATAGCGCTTCACGCCGGGATAGCGCTGGAAGTACTTGTCGATATAGGCAGCCGCCGCCTTGGTTTCAATGCCCAGGTTCTTGGCCAGGCCGAAGCTGCTCATGCCGTAGATCAGGCCGAAATTGATCACCTTGGCATAGCGGCGCTGCTCGCTGCTGACCTCGTCCACACTCACGCCGAAGACTTCGGCCGCCGTCGCACGGTGCACGTCCAGGCCGTTCTTGAAGGCGCTCAGCAGGGCCTCGTCGCCCGACAGATGAGCCATGATGCGCAGCTCGATCTGCGAATAGTCGGCGCTGGCAATCAGCTTGCCCTCGGGTGCCACAAAGGCTTCGCGCACGCGGCGGCCTTCGGGCGTGCGCACGGGAATGTTCTGCAGATTGGGGTCATTGCTGGACAGGCGCCCCGTCACCGCCACGGCCTGGGCGTAGTGGGTGTGCACGCGGCCATCGCTGGGCAAGGCCATCTGCGCCAGCTTGTCGGTGTAGGTGCCCTTGAGCTTGGACAGCGAGCGGTGTTCGAGCAGCTTGGCGGGCAGCGGATAGTCCTCGGCCAGCTTCTCCAGCACTTCCTCGTCCGTGCTGCGCGCGCCGGTGGCGGTCTTCTTCACGACGGGCATGCCCAGCTTGTCGAAGAAGATCTCGCCCAGCTGCTTGGGCGAGGACAGATTGAAGGGCTGGCCCGCAATCTCGTAAGCCTCTTCCTCGAGCTTCAGTATGCGTGCGCCCAGATCGTTGCTCTGGCGTGCCAGCTCGCCCGCATCGATGCTCACGCCATTGCGCTCTATGCGCAGCAGCGCTTCGCTGGTCTGCATTTCCAGCTCGTAGATATGCAGCAGCCCGGCATGGGCCTGGATGCGCGGCCACAAGGTGTGATGCACATCCAGCGTCTGGTCGGAATCCTCGCAGCTGTACGCCGCAGCCTTGTCCACGGGCACCTGGGCAAACGGAATCTGGCTCTTGCCCTTGCCGCACAGGTCCTCGTAGCTGATGCCGCTGCGATTCACATGGCGCAGCGCCAGGCTGGTCAGACTGTGCGGGCGGTCGGCTTCGAGCACATAGGACTGTAGCATGGTGTCGTGCGCATAGCCGCGCACGGTGATGCCGTGGTTGGCAAACACATGCTGGTCATATTTGACATGCTGGCCCAGCTTCTTCCTGGACGCATCTTCCAGCCAGGGCTTGAGCCTGGCCAGCACCATGTCCATATCCAGCTGCTCGGGCACGTCCATGCCTTCGTGGCGCAGCGGAATATAGGCGGCCTCGCCCACGGCCACGCTGAAGGAGATACCGACGATACGGGCCACCATCTCGTCCAGCGAATCGGTCTCGGTATCCAGCGCCGTCAGCTCGGCGGCGCTGATCTTGGCCAGCCATTCGTCGAACTGGGCCTCGCTCAGAATCGTGGTGTAGAGCACATCGCGCTGCTGGGCCGCCACGGCGACTTCGGTAGTCGCCGCGTCATCTGCATCGAACAGGCCGCCCTGAGCACTATCGACCTTGGCAGCCTTGCTGGGCTTGGCCGCCTTGGCTTCGGCCGCCGTGGCGCCCAGCGTGCGCACCAGCCCCTTGAAGCCGTATTTCTCGTAGAAGGGCGCAAGCGCTGCGCTATCGGGCTCGGCCAGCGTGACGGCATCAAGCTGCGGCAGGCCATCGATGTAGGCGGTCAGATCGCAATCGGTCTTCATGGTCACCAGCTGGCGGCTCAGCGCCAGCTGACCGCTGGCAATCGCATCGCGCAGATTCTGACCGGCAACGCCCTTGATATCTGCGGCATGGGCGATCAGATTGTCCAGCGAACCATGCTCCTCCAGCCACTTGGCGGCGGTCTTGGGCCCGACCTTGGTCACGCCGGGCACGTTGTCCACGGTGTCGCCCACCAGGGCCTGGTAGTCGATCATCAGCGCCGGCGGCACGCCGAATTCGGCCGTCACCCCGGCCACGTCGCGCTTCTTGCCATTCATGGTGTCGATGATGGTCACATGCTCGCCCACCAGCTGGCTCAAATCCTTGTCGCCGCTGGAGACGATCACGTTGATGCCCTGGGCCGCCGCAGTCTGCGCCAGCGTGGCGATCACGTCGTCGGCTTCCACGCCGGGCACGGCCACCACCTTCCAGCCCAGCATGGCCACCACCTCGTGGATGGGCTCGATCTGGCTGCGCAGGTCGTCGGGCATGGGCGAGCGCGTGGCCTTGTACTCGGTGTACATCTCGTCGCGGAAGGTAGGCCCCGAGGCATCGAACACGCAGACGGCGTAATCGGCCTGCACGTCCTTCCTCAGCGCCTGCATCATGTTCACCATGCCGCGGATGGCACCCGTGGCCGGGCTGGCCGGGTCGCCGGGAATCGCCCGCAGATCGGGCATGGCATGGTAGGCGCGGTAGAGGTAGCTGGAGCCGTCCACCAGCACCAGGGTCTTGGAATTGCTCATACCCCGGATTGTGCACGCGTGCCCGGCTCCTGCGGTCTGCAGCCCAAAGACAGGCTGCGCCTGGTGGGACAATTCGAAGTCGCCCTACAATCTATGCATCATGCGCGCTGCACCACTTTTCATCATCCTGAGCCTGGCTGCCGGATCCGTTCTGGCCCAGTCCCCCACCCCTGCTCCGGCCAATGCCGTGGTCGCTCCTGCGCCCCAGGGTCAGCAGGACAACGCGGCGCCGACCGGCAAGCACAACCAGCGGATCGAACATATCCGCGTGGAAGATGCTGGCAGCCGTGTGGATGAAACCCGTGTGGGCGGTCAGACCCAGAGCATCACCGTGCAACCCAAGGTAGGCTCCATGCCCGAGTACGAGGTGCAGTCCAACGACGGCGCCCGCGCAGCCCGCAACCGCGACAACAACAGCGGCGACACCACGGGCACCCGCGTCTGGAATTTCATCAAATTCTGAAGCGCTGCGCGCTTTTCCCCATTCATGACAGGGCAGTGCTTCACTGCCCTGTTGCATATAGACACCTTCTCCCCGCTAGTTCGGTCGGTCGCCCCAGACCGGCGTATTCACCATGGCTGTTTTCACCGAAGTTTCCGATAAAGATGCGCGCGAGCTGCTGCGCCGCATGTCCCTAGGCGCGTTCAAGGAATTGCGCGGCATTCAAGGCGGTATTGAAAACACCAACTATTTTCTGACGACCGACCAGGGAGAGTGGGTGCTGACACTGTTCGAGCGCCTGAGTGCCGAGCAGCTGCCTTTTTACCTGTACCTGATGAAGCATCTGGCACAAGCCGGGATTCCCGTGCCGGACCCGCAGGGCGAGACACGCAGCGGTGACATTCTGCTCAAGGTCTGCGGCAAGCCCGCATCCATCGTCAACCGCCTGGCCGGCAAGAGCCAGCTGACCCCGGCTGCCGTGCACTGCGCTGCCGTGGGCGAGATGCTGGCGCGCATGCACCTGGCCGGTCAGGACTACAACCGCCAGCAGCCCAATCTGCGCGGCCTGCCCTGGTGGAATGAAACCGTGCCCGTGGTCCTGCCCCATCTGGGCGAGGAAACCGCCGCCATGCTGCGCGCCGAGTTGGCCTATCAGAACCATGTCGCCGCCTCGGCCAGCTATGCAGCCCTGCCGCGCGGCCCCATCCATGCGGACTTGTTCCGCGACAACGTGATGTTCGACGGCGACCGGCTGACCGGCTTTTTCGACTTCTATTTCGCGGGCGTGGACACCTGGCTCTTCGATCTTGCGGTCTGCCTCAACGATTGGTGTATCGATCACGCAACAGGTGCACATGATGCCGAGCGCGCCAAAGCCATGCTTGCGGCCTACCAGGCCGTGCGTCCGCTGACCGGGCCCGAGCGCGAGTTGCTCAACGCCCAGTTGCGTGCCGGCGCCCTGCGTTTCTGGATCTCCCGCCTCTGGGACTTCCATCTGCCGCGTGAAGCCGCACTGCTGCAGCCTCACGACCCCACCCACTTCGAGCGTGTGCTGAGCCAGCGCATCGCACATCCGCTGACGCTGGACTGAGTACCAGGCAAGCTGATTGCTCCGGGGCTTTTGATGGCCCCGCTCAGCCGTCTCGGGTACAGTGCAAGAAGCGACTTTTGCACGCTCTCGCAAAAGTATTTCAGCCTCTTCCATGAAACTTCAAATCGTTCCACCCGGCACCGGTCTGCAATGGGTGCTGCAGGGCCTGCGCACCTTCAAAAGCCAGCCCCTGGCCCTGGCCGCCCTGTTCTTTCTGGGCATGGCCAGCATGTCTCTGATCTCGGCCCTGCCGCTGATCGGCCCCGTCATTGCACTGGCACTGCTGCCATGCATCTCGCTGACCATGATGGTCGCGGCATCCGAAGCCGCCCACGGCCGCAAGCCCACACCGGCGCTGCTGCTGGTGGCTTTCCGCTCCGGCAGCCAGCATCTGCACTCCATGCTGATGCTGGGCGGCCTCTATGCCGCAGGCTTTTTGCTCATCATCGGTGCCTCCAGCCTTGTGGACGGCGGCACGTTTGCCAGCGTCTACCTGGGTCAGACTCCCATGACCCGCGAACTGGCCGAAGAGCCCGAGTTCCAGTCCGCCATGTGGCTGAGCATGTTTCTCTACCTGCCGCTGTCGCTGGCCTTCTGGCATGCTCCGGCGCTCATCCACTGGCATGGCATCAGCCCCGTCAAATCGCTGTTCTTCAGCTTTGTCGGCTGCATTCGCAATATCGGTGCCTATCTGGTGTTCGGTGTCTGCTGGATCGGCGTGTTCATCGTCTCCGGTATGGCCCTGGCCATCGTGACCGGCATCCTGGCCATGCTCATCGGCAGCATTGCCGGTGGCCTGATGGTGGCAACGGCACTGATGCTGGCAGCCATCTTTTTTACCTCGATTGTGTTTACCTTCCGTGACAGCTTCAGCCCGCCCGATGACGACCAGACTCTGACCGACTCCTCGTCGGGCACAGCGCCGCCATCATCGGATTCCTAAGCTCGAGCACTGCCCAGCACCAGCCCCGACCCAGGTCGGGGCTTTTTTATGGGCTGAACACAGGCCCGCCCAGCAGATCATTCATCCCGGCGTCATCAAGCCGCCACGGCACTGTCATATTCGTTTCCTAGGATTCGCAGGACTGACCAAGGCATGCATCTCATGTCCTGGCATTCATCCAATTCAGCGCGGCCCCAAGTCTGCGCTTCACCCCACACTGCGAAACTCTCATGGCACAAAATCTGCTCAGCCGTCGTAAGGCCCTGCAACTCTTTTCCGGCGCTCCTCTGCTCCCACTGGGTTCGGTCGTGTCCGCATCCAGCCTGCTGGCCGCATGTGGTGGTGGAGACGATGACAACACAACGCCGACAACGCCTCCTGTCACCAAGAATTATGTTTCCGCCACCTTCACCAGCATGGCCGCGCCTACGCTGAGCACCCCTGACAAGATGGCGACCATGTATGCGGCGTCCCAGCTCAAGGTCGCTTTCGACGACAAGAGCGAACAGGTCTACGATCTGGGCTACCAGCCTTTCTTCGTGACCGGCGACATGGTCTCCAACGGCAAGGGCGACCAGGTGCTGGCCGGTGGCTACTACGACATCTACAACAACAAGATCATCGACAAGACGGTCGCAGGCAAAGAGCGCCACTTCTTCTCCGATTCGCCCGACGGCACCTCGCTGCTGACCGTGCCCAATGCCAAGGTGGATGGCGTCAAGGGCAAACCCGTCTTCGCCGTGGTGCAGTTCGAGTACACCACCTGGGCCCAGGACGGCAAAACCGACATGTACGGCAAGCTGCCCTCGCCCATCGCCGTGCTGACGCTGGACCAGGACCAGACCACCGGCAAGCTGAGCCTGGTCAAGTACCACAACGTGGACACCTCCAAGGTCCACGGTCTGTGGATCACCTGCGGTGCCAGCCTGTCGCCCTGGGGTACCCATCTGTCGTCGGAAGAGTACGAGCCCGATGCCTTCAGCATCGCCAGCAACACCATGTTCCAAGCTTACAGCGAGAACCTGTATGGCGACAAGAACAAGGCCAACCCCTACCACTACGGCCACATGCCCGAAGTGATCGTCAATGTCGACGGCACGGCCACCATCAAGAAGCACTTCTGCATGGGCCGCATCTCGCATGAGCTGGTGCAGGTCATGCCCGACCAGCGCACTGCGCTGATGGGTGACGACGCCACCAACAGCGGCTATTTCGTCTTCGTGGCCGACAAGGAAAAAGACCTGTCCTCGGGCACGCTGTATGCCGCCAAGGTCGGCGCGGGCTTCTCCATCGACCCTGCAGCCAAGAGCGCTGCACCCCTGACGTGGATCAAGCTGGGTTCTGCCACCAGCGCCGATATCGAGAACCTGGCCAACACGCTCCAGCCTGCGGACATCATGACCGTGCTCAAGGCCGACCCCAACGACTCCAGCTACACCAAGATCGTGACCAACGGCAAGACCGAGTGGATCAAGATCAACGCCGGCATGGACAAGGCCGCCGCCTTCCTCGAAACCCATCGCTATGCCGCCTTCAAGGGTGCCAGCCTGGGCTTCACCAAGATGGAAGGCACGACCGTCAACGCCAAGGACAAGATCGCCTACTCCGCCCTGCAGAACGTGCAGTCCTCCATGGTGGCCGGCAATGCCGCCAACGTGGCAGGCAACGGCGTCTCCGTGCCCAAGCAGCTGGTGGCAGGCGTGGTCATGGCGCTGAACCTCAAGGGTGGCCAGAAGGATACCGACGGCGCAGCCATCAGCAGCGAATGGATGCCCGTGGACACCGCCCCCCTGCTGGCTGGCGAAGATCTGCTGGACACCGACGGCAAGACCCTCAAGGGCGACGCCCTGGGCAACACCGCCAACCCCAACAAGATTGCCAACCCCGACAACCTCAAGTTCTCGGAAAAGATGCGCACCCTGTTCATCGGCGAGGACAGCAGCCAGCACGTCAACAACTTCATGTGGGCCTACAACGTGGACACCAAGCAGCTGTCGCGCGTGCTGTCCGTGCCCGCAGGTGGTGAATCCACGGGCCTGCATGCCGTGGACGAAATCAACGGCTGGACCTACATCATGAGCAACTTCCAGCACGCTGGCGACTGGGGTGGCATCCACGCCAACGTCAAGACCCAGCTGGATCCGCTGATCAAGGCCAACTACAAGGACAAGTTCGGCTCCGCCGTGGGCTACATCACGGCCTCGCCCGCCCAGATGAAGCTCAGCGCCAAATAAGCGCCAACGCCTCATAAAAAAAGCCGCCTTCTACAAGGCGGCTTTTTCCTGGGCAAAGGCGCTATGCCTCAGTCCACGATCGTCAGCTTGGCAATCGCCAGCGCCAGCCACTTGGTGCCATGACGGCCAAAGCTGACCTGTGCGCGCGCATCGTCACCCGTGCCTTCCACCGCCAGCACCTTGCCCTCGCCGAACTTGTTGTGGAACACCGCGATACCGGCCTTGATGCCGTGCGCGGGCTCGGCCTTTTGCAGCGGCACGGGCGGGCTGGCAAAGACTTCGGTCTGCTTGCCGCCCCAGCCCGAGCCGTATTGACCTCCAGCCCTTGATCCCCAGGCGCCACCAGCGCCTGAAGAAGGGGCGAAGCTGCCAAAGCCGCTCTGCCGCGGCGTGATCCACTTGAGCGCTTCCTCAGGCAGCTCGTCAAAGAAGCGGCTCTTGACGTTGTAGCGCGTCTGGCCATGCAGCATGCGCGTCTGCGAATGGCTCAGATACAGACGCTTGCGCGCACGCGTGATGGCCACATAGGCCAGGCGCCGCTCCTCCTCCAGGCCGCCACGGTCCATCATGGCGTTCTCGTGCGGGAACAGGCCTTCCTCGACGCCGCCGATGAACACGGCGTCGAACTCCAGGCCCTTGGAGGCATGCACGGTCATCAGCTGCACGGCATCCTGGCCGGCCTGGGCCTGGTTGTCGCCAGCCTCCAGCGCCGCGTGCACCAGAAAGGCCTGCAGCGGCGACAGTGTCTCGCCGGTGTCGGCATTGACCATGGAGGCCGCCGTACCGGCCGGCGCCCTGAGCGCCTCGTCCACCAGGGGCTGATTCGGGTCCAGCCCCTGGCTGACAGGCGACTGGCTCAGCTGCGGCGCATGCTGCTGCTCGTCCAGCGGCATGGCCACGGCATCGCGGCCAAAGCCTTCCTGGGTCACAAAGCTCTCGGCAGCCGTGACCAGTTCCTGCAAGTTCTCGATGCGGTCCGCGCCTTCCTTCTCGTTGCGGTAATGCTCGATCAGCCCGCTTTGCTCTTCCACGGTTTCGATGATTTCACGCAGCGTGCGACCTTGCGTCTGCTCGCGCAGCACATCGATCTGTGCCACAAAGCCCTGCAGCTTGGTGCCGGCCGCGCCGCCCACGGCGGTGACGGCGTCGCTCAGCGAAGTGCCGCTGCTGCGCGCCGTGTCCTGCAGGACTTCGATCGTGCGCGCGCCGATGCCGCGTGCGGGGAAGTTCACCACGCGCAGGAAACTGGTGTCGTCGTGCGGGTTCTCCAGCAGGCGCAGATAGGCCAGGGCGTGCTTGATTTCGGCACGCTCGAAAAAGCGCAGGCCGCCGTAGACCCGGTAGGGAATTTTGGAGTTGAACAGGGCCGATTCGATCACCCGGCTCTGCGCATTGCTGCGGTAGAGCACGGCGATTTCCTGGCGCGTGAAGCCATCGTTTCTGACCAGTTGCTTGATCTCGTCGACCATCCACGCGGCCTCGGCCAGATCGCTGGGTGCTTCGTAGATGCGCACCGGCTCGCCCGGGCCCTGGCTGGTGCGCAGGTTCTTGCCCAGACGGTTGCTGTTGTGGCTGATCAGCGCATTGGCGCAATCGAGGATGTTGCTGAAGGAGCGGTAGTTCTGCTCCAGCTTGATCTGGTTTTTGACGTCGAACTCGCGGATGAAGTCCGCCATATTGCCCACGCGTGCGCCGCGAAAGGCATAGATGCTCTGGTCGTCGTCGCCCACGGCAATCACGCTGGCGGCCGACTCGTAGCGCCCGCCCACATCGTCGCCCGCCAGTTGCTTGAGCCACTGGTACTGCAGCTTGTTGGTGTCCTGGAACTCGTCCACCAGAATATGCTGGAAGCGGCGCTGGTAATGATGGCGCAGATGGGCGTCGTCACGCAGCAACTCGTAGCTGCGCAGCATCAGCTCGCCGAAATCGACCACACCTTCACGCTGGCATTGCTCTTCGTAGAGCTGATAGATCTCGACCTTTTTGCGCGTGTCGGGGTCGAGCGCCTGCACATCACCGGGGCGCATGCCCTCTTCCTTGCAGCCCGCGATGAAGTACATCAGCTGCTTGGGCGGAAAGCGCTCGTCATCCACATTGAACTGCTTGCACAGGCGCTTGATGGCCGAGAGCTGATCCTGGGTGTCCAGAATCTGGAACGCCTGCGGCAGCCTGGCGGCCTGGTAGTGGGCACGCAGCAGACGGTTGCACAGGCCGTGAAACGTGCCTATCCACATGCCGCGCACGTTGTAGGGCAGCATGGCCGACAGGCGCGTCAGCATCTCCTTGGCGGCCTTGTTGGTGAAGGTCACGGCCATGATGGAGCCGGGCGTGGCCTGCCCGGTCTGCAGCAGCCAGGCGATGCGCGTGGTCAGCACGCGCGTCTTGCCCGAGCCGGCGCCGGCCAGAATCAGCGCATGGCCGGCAGGCAGGGTCACCGCGGCCAGCTGCTCGTCATTGAGGCCGGTCAGCAGGGGCGAGTGAGAGGCGGGATTGGCCCCGGAATTTGCACCGTCTGGCGCGGAGTCAAGCAGGTCGATCGGGAACATAGCCTCCCATTGTAGAAATGCTGGCGACTCCCTGCGATCTGCTGCTGCTTTCGCGGCATAACGCTCCTGAAAGAAAAGCTGCTTGCGCCTGATGCATATAGGTTTCAGACATCTTCATATCTGAAACTCATGTATATCAATCGCAAGCAGCTATCAATTCACTGAAGCCGCGGCACTCAGTGGCCGCCAGCACCGGGATCGACCACGCGGGTCGGCCTCGGTGCCAGCCAGATCGCGCAGGCCGCCAGCACAAAGCCGCCCGCGATGATGAACATGATCTGGTTGGTGGCCAGCATCACGCTCTGGCTGGTGACGAGCTGATCGAGCGCCGACAGCGCCGCATCGGCACTCATGCCCGACTGCTGCAGCCCGTGCAGCACCTCGCCGCCGCCATCGCTCAGGCCCACCAGTTCTGCATGCTTGCGCGTCGTGCCGTTCTCCCAGGCCGTGTTGACCACGGAGACCGCGGCCGCGCCCGACAGGGTGCGCAGAAAGTTCATCAGACCGGCCGCGTTGTCCATCTCCTGCGGCTCCACGCTGGCCAGCGCCAGTCCGGTGGTCGGAATGAAGAAGAACGGCAGACCCAGCCCCATGAACATCAGCGGCAGGGCGATGTCCCAATAGCCCATGTCCGTCGTGGCGAATGCCCGCCAGCAGGTGATCACCCCCATCCAGAACACGCCGCCAAAGATCAGCCGGCGCGGGTCCACCCTGGCCGCCAGCCCGGCCGCGGCCGGCGCCACGAACAGCGCGAACAGCCCCGTCCATGCCGTGACCAGACCCGCCAGCGTGGCCGTGTAGCCCATGAAGCTCTGCAGCCACAGCGGCGTGAGCACATTGACGGCGAAGAAGGCCGCAAACGCGAGGCTGATAGTCAGCACGGCCATGGAAAAGCCGCGGTGCCTGAAGACGCGCAGATCCACGATAGGGTGCTCTGCATGCAGCTCCCAGATCATGAAGGCCGCAAAGCCCACCACGGCCACCGCAGCCAGTGCCACGATCATGGGCGAGGCAAACCAGTCCAGGTTCTTGCCTTCATCAAGCATCAGCTGCAGCGAGCCTACCCAGACGATGAGCAGAATCAGGCCCACGGTGTCTATGGGGTTCTTGAGCAGCGGCTGCTCGTAGCGCCTGACCAGATGCCAGACCGCAAACGCGCAGACTAGGGCCACCGGGATGTTGATCAGGAAGATCCAGTGCCAGGTGTACTCGTCGCAGATCCAGCCGCCCACGATGGGGCCCAGCACGGGGGCGATCAGCGTGGTCATGGACCACAGGCCGATGGCCGCAGGCGCCATGCGCGGCGGGAAGATGCGCAGCAGCAGCGACTGGGACAGCGGCATCAGCGGGCCGCCGGCCAGACCCTGCAAGATACGCGCGAACACCAGCATGCCCAGGGAATTGGCCAGGCCGCACAGCAGCGATGCCAGACCGAACAGGCCCATGGCCGTGGCAAACACGCGCACCGCGCCGAAGCGCACCGCCAGCCAGCCGGTCAGCGGCACGGTGATGGCCTCGGCCACCGCATAGCTGGTGATGACCCAGGTGCCCTGGCTGGTAGTCGCGCCCAGATTGCCGGCGATGCTGGGCACGGAGACATTGGCCACCGTCATGTCCAGCACAGCCATGAAATTGGCCGCAGCCAGCACCAGGGCCGCCAGCCACAGCGTGCCCCCCGTCAGCGGCACCATGCCGGCGGCCATGGGCACGGCAGGCGCATCGGCCGCTGCGGCCGCACTTGCGTTGTGATCGCTCATGAGGCACTCACTGCGCGGCCGTGGTCGCCACGCCGGCTGCGTCGGCAGGGCCGCTGCGGGTGTCCACCGTCACATGCATGGACAGGCCCACGCGCAGCGGGTTGCGGGCCAGCTCGGCGGCGTCCAGCTGAATGCGCACGGGCAGGCGCTGAACCACCTTGATCCAGTTGCCCGTGGCGTTCTGCGCGGGAATGGCCGCAAACGCCGAGCCGGAGCCGCCGCTGAAGCCCACCACAGTCCCGCTGTACTTCACATCGCTGCCGTACAGATCGGACTGCAGCTGCACGCGTTGGCCCACGCGTACCCTGCCCAGCTGGCCCTCCTTGAAGTTGGCATCCACATAGATCCGCTGCACCGGCACCACCGTCATCAGGGGCGCGCCGGCCTGCACGCGCTGCCCGACCTGCACGCTGCGCTTGGCCACCACGCCATCGACGGGAGCGCGCACCGTGCTGCGATCCAGATCGACCTGGGCCTGATCGCGGCGCGCCTGCGCCAGCTGCACCTCGGGATTGGTCTGGGCATCCGCGCCCTCGATCAGCGCGGCGTTGACCTGCTTGGCGCCCACGGCCGCTTCGCGGTTGGCCCTGGCCTGGGCCTGTGCGGCCACGGCCGATGCCAGCTGCGCCTTGGCTGCGGCAAACGCGTTCTGCGCCTGCGTCAGCTCCTCGCCCGAGACCGAACCGCTCTTGGCCAGGGCCTGGCGACGCTGCAGGTCGATGGTGGCACGCGCCATATCGGCCTCGGCCGCCAGCAGTTGCGCGGCCGCGCGCTTTTCATCGGCCTCGCGGGCCGTCACCTGGGCCTTGAGGCCGCCATCATTGGCCACGTAGCCCTTGACGCGGCGCGTGGCGCGGGCCAGCTCGGCCTCGGCCTGGGCCAGTGCCAGCCGGGCGTCCGTGGGATCGATGCGCACCAGCACATCGCCTTGCTTGACGGCCTGGGTGTCCCTGACCAGCACCTCCAGCACCGTGCCGCCAATGGATGGCGTGACCTGCGCCACCTCGGCCGCTGCATAGGCGTTGTCGGTGGAGACGAAGTGGGAGGCATGCAGCCACCAATAGGCGCCGGCAGCCGCACCGGCAAGCAGCACCACGCCTGCCAGCCCGGCCAGCAGCCGGTTGCGGCGCTGTTCGCGCACGGCAGGATTCGCGCTCACGGAAGAAGCGTTTTCAGTCATACAAAACCTTGGAAATATTCATGGGACCTACGCAAACAGGAATGCAATCACGGCCTGCCGCCTGCGGCAGTCGTCTTGCCGGAACCCGTTTTGCGTAAGTCATTCAGTTCAGGAAAGCGGCTCAGGCCTTTGGCGCAGCCGCATCAGGGGCGCCGGCGGACTCGCTCCAGCCGCCGCCCAGTGCGCGATGCAGACCGATATCGAGCGTCAGGGCGCGCGACTGCACGTCGACCAGCTGGCGCACGCTGGCCAGCAGCTGGTCTTCCGCCGACAGCACATCGAGATAGCGCGCCAGCCCGCCCTCATAGCGGTTGCGCGCCACACGATGCGCCTCGGTCGCGGCCGTCACGGCCTGCTGCATGGCCGTCAGCTGCTGCTGCAGCGCTAGCTGGCTGACGGCGTTGTCCGCCACCTCCTGCAAGGCCCGGTTGAGCGTGCTGCGGTACTGGGCCACGGCCTCGTCATAACGGGCACGTGCGGCCCCCAGTTGCGAGCGCAAGCGGCCGCCATTGAAGATCGGCAGGCTGATGGCCGGCCCCACGCTGGCGATGCTGGAGCCGCTTCGGGTCAGCATATCCAGGCCCAGCGACTGCACGCCGACAAAGGCGCTGAGATTCACATCGGGATAGAACTCGGCCTGCTGCGACGCCACGCGCGACTCCAGCGCCTGTGCCTGCAGACGGGCGGCCACCACATCGGGGCGACGGCCCAGCAGGTGCGCTGGCAACTGCTGCGGCAAGGCCCATTGCTGCTGCCACGGTGATTGCAGGCGCCCGGCATCCAGCGCGATGGCCGCACCACGATCGGGAGCGGCTCCGATCAGCGCAGCAATGCTGTTGCGCTGCAAAGAGACCTGTTCCTGCATCTGAGCCAGCTCGGCCTGCGCGGCTGCCAGACGCGCCCTGGCGCTGTGCACGCTGCCCTGGTTTTCCAGTCCGTTGGCATAGCGCTGATCAAACAGCTCGGCCGTGGTCCGGCGGACCTTCACGGATTGCTCCAGCGTCTGCGCATTGGCGGCCAGACGCAGCAGCTGCGCATAGGCCAGGGCCACATTGCTGGACAGCACGAGACGCGCCTGGGCTGCATCGGCCTCGCGCGCTGCCAGCTCGCCGGCAGCGGCGGCCACGGCGGCACGCTGCTTGCCCCACAGGTCCAGCGACCAGTTAAGGTCCAGTGTCGCGCGGCCATAGTCATTCATACCGCGCGGCGCGAAGGCCTCTGGCGTCAGATGGTTGTAGCTGAGCTTGTCCTCGCTGACCGAGACGCGGGTGGAAAGCTGCGGCGCGGAGGCCGCTTCGCTCACACCCAGCATGGCCCTGGCCTGCTGCACGCGGGCGGCGGCCACCGCCATATCGGGAGCGCCCTCCAGGGCCTGGTCGATCAGCTGATCGAGCTGTGCATCGCCATAGCGCTGCCACCATTGCTCGGTGGGCCAGTCCATTGGCGGGGCATGGTTTGCAGCCTGCAGAGTCTCGGGCACGGGCTGCGCCAATACGGCCTTGCCCTCCCATTCGGGAATCTGGGCGCAGGCTGCCAGAACCGCCGGCAAACCCAGAACCCACCAGCCATGGCGCCCGCGCCGAATCCTCTGCGGCGCGGCGGCTATGCATTGAGTCATGAAATACTTTGATAATGAACTGTACGGTACAGTATATGTTTCCAGCATTCGAGATCGCAAGCGCTACACTGAAAGACATCACCACCGCCCCAGGACATTTCGCCCCATGCGCACCAAAACGGAAGAAAAGCGACAGGCCATCATTGACGTTGCAGCAGCCACCTTTGGCGAACTGGGCTTTGAGCGCACTTCCATGTCCGAGATCTGCACCAGGCTGGGCGGCTCCAAGGCCACGCTCTACAACTACTTTCCGTCCAAGGAAGCGCTGTTTCTGGAGGTGATGTTCCAGGCCTCCGAGGCCGACTTCCAGAACACCATGCTGGCGCTGCAGGCCGGCAATGACGATGCGGCGCAGACGCTGCGCAACTTCGGCCAGCGTTTCCTGGGCTTGCTGTACTCGCCGGAGGTGATGGCCGTGCGCCGCCTGCTGGTCTCCGAAGGCGGTCGCGCCAATATCGGCCAGCGCTGCTGGGACATGGGGCCGGCGCGCGGCAATGCCGCCATCAACGCCTTTTTGCAGCAGGGTATCGAGCGCCGGCTGCTGCGCAATGCCGACACCGAGGTCATGCGCCATCATCTGCTGGCGCTGCTGGAAGCCGAGCTGCTGCCGCGCTTCATGTTCCAGCACCTGCCCGCCCCTACTGCGCAGGAGATTGCCCTGTGCACCGAGCGCGCCGTGGATGCCTTCATGCGGGCCTATGGCACACCGGGTGACACACAGGGCAAAAGCGACTCTATAAGAAAATCCTTATAACCATCATAACGATGTCGGAACATACGATTTGCGCCATCGCCGTATAGAATCAATCACCGGGCCCAAGTTTTTTGAGGTCCGGTTTTTTTTGCCTGCTGCATGCCGGCACTGCCGAAAACCGGGCTCCAAGCCAAGCGCCTATCCTTGAAAATTGAGGTGGGTGAGATTCCCGCCGTGACCTTTTCCGGAGCTTGGAACCATGGAAATCTTCGACTACGACAACATTCTTCTGCTGCCCCGCATGTGCCGCGTGGAAAGCCGTTCGGAATGTGACACCAGCGTGGTGCTGGGCAACCGCAGCTTCAAGCTGCCTGTGGTGCCCGCCAACATGAAGACGGTGGTGGACGAGAAGATCTGCACTTATCTGGCACAAAACGGTTTCTTCTATGTGATGCACCGTTTTGACATCGACAACGTGGCCTTCACCAAGGACATGCAGTCCAAGGGACTGTTTGCCTCCATCTCTCTGGGCGTCAAGCAGCCGGACTACGAAACGGTGGACCGTTTCGTGGCCGACGGCATCTGCCCCGAATACATCACCATCGACATTGCCCACGGCCATGCCGAGAGCGTGAAGAACATGATTGCCTACATCAAGGCCAAGATCCCTGCGGCCTTTGTGATTGCCGGCAACGTCGCCACGCCCGAGGCAGTGATTGACCTGGAAAACTGGGGAGCCGACGCCACCAAGGTCGGCGTGGGCCCCGGCAAGGTTTGCATCACCAAGCTCAAAACCGGCTTCGGCACGGGCGGCTGGCAGCTGTCGGCGCTCAAGTGGTGCGCCCGCGTGGCAACCAAGCCCATCATTGCCGACGGCGGTATCCGCAGCCACGGCGACATCGCCAAGAGCATCCGTTTCGGTGCCACCATGGTGATGATCGGCTCCCTGTTTGCGGGCCATGAAGAGTCGCCCGGCAAGACCGTGGAAGTGGACGGCCAGTTGTTCAAGGAATACTACGGCTCGGCCTCAGACTTCAACAAGGGCGAGTACAAGCATGTGGAAGGTAAGCGCATTCTGGAGCCCGTCAAGGGCCCGCTGATGAACACGCTGGTCGAGATGCAGCAGGACGTGCAGTCCTCCATCAGCTACGCAGGCGGCACCAAGCTCATGGACATCCGCAAGGTCAACTACGTCATCCTCGGCGGCGACAACGCCGGCGAGCATCTGCTGATGTAGGCCGTAAAGCGCGACTCACCAGCGCGAAGGTGAACCTCCAAAAAAAACATCAAGGGCAGCTCAGGCTGCCCTTGCTGTTTTCGGCTTTTCATTTTCCGCATCCTGCGCGCACAACTGATCTGTGGTCATGACCGCGATTGCGGGCTGCTTCAGGGCTTAGCATGTCGTCATTCACAAGAACGTGTTGACGTTCCGAAACTCCAGGGAAACAACGCCATGAACACATTGAAGATCGCAGTTCTGGGCACGGGCATGATGGGCCTGCCCATGGCCCGCCGCCTAGCTCAGGCCGGCCACGAGGTCCACGCCTGGAACCGTACCCGCGCTAAGGCCGAGCCGCTGGCTGCCGATGGCGTGAACATCCACGACAGCGCGGCGGATGCCGTACGCGGCGTGGACTTTGCCGTGAGCCTGCTGGAGAGCGGCGCCATCGTGGGCGAGGTGCTGTTCGAGCTGGGCGTGGCCGATGCCCTGCCCAAGGGCTCGCTGTTCATCGACATGGCCTCCATCCAGCCACGCGAAGCGCGTGAACATGCCGGCAAGCTTGCCGCGCTGGGCGTGCGGCATCTGGATGCCCCCGTCTCAGGCGGCACGTTGGGTGCGGAAGCCGGCACGCTGGCCATCATGGCCGGTGGCGAGGCTGCGGATTTCGAACAAGCCCTGCCCCTTTTTGCGGCGCTGGGCCGTGCCACCCATGTGGGCCCGCATGGCGCAGGCCAGTTGGCGAAGCTGGCCAACCAGATGATCGTGGGCATCACCATCGGTGCCGTGGCCGAAGCCCTGCTGCTGGCCGAACGCGGCGGCGCCGACCCTGCCAAGGTGCGCGAAGCCATCTCCGGCGGCTTTGCCGACAGCCGCATTCTGCAAGTGCATGGCGAACGCATGGTCAAGCACGACTTTGCACCGCGCGGGCGCATGACGGTGCAGCTCAAGGACATGCGCAATGCCATCGCCACGGCCGAGGAAATCGGCTTTGACGCGCCCATCACCGGCCTGCTGGAGCAGCTCTATGCCGAGGGCGTGAAAAACGGCCTGGGCGACCTGGACCAGGCGGGCCTGTTCGTCGAATTGCAACGCCGCAACGCACTGGATTAAAAAAACCTGCGGGTTTTCCTGCAAGCCATCCAAAATTAGCGCATAATTGCGGTCTTGCTTGCAGCGCAGGCATCGCGTGGGGCTCTTAGCTCAGCTGGTAGAGCAGCGGACTCTTAATCCGTTGGTCGAGTGTTCGAATCACTCAGGGCCCACCAAATTTCTTCAGTCTGATTCTTCAGATTGATCCTCCGGATTTACTCCGGCGGGCTCTTAGCTCAGTTGGTAGAGCAGCGGACTCTTAATCCGTTGGTCGAGTGTTCGAATCACTCAGGGCCCACCAAAAATTTCTTCAGTCTGATTCTTCAGATTGATCCTCCGGTTTATCCGGCGGGCTCTTAGCTCAGTTGGTAGAGCAGCGGACTCTTAATCCGTTGGTCGAGTGTTCGAATCACTCAGGGCCCACCAAAAATTTCTTCAGTCTGATTCTTCAGATTGATCCTCCGGTTTATCCGGCGGGCTCTTAGCTCAGTTGGTAGAGCAGCGGACTCTTAATCCGTTGGTCGAGTGTTCGAATCACTCAGGGCCCACCAAAATCAGCAACCCGCTGTTCGCAAGAACAGCGGGTTTTTTGTTTTTGTTTTTTTGATTTACCCTTCCCCTACTCCAATCGCCGCCCTATTTCATGATTTTCATTGATTAAAACAATGTCAATTCTTCAACATTAATAAAAAACTATTACCAGCGCATACCAAAATATCGATGCAAGCATGACTTGGTGTATCTGCCCATCCAGCCAACAAATCAGTTTGAGGAGCAAAAGTGTCCCCAATTCCGAATAAATCCAACATTCCTCATTGGGCTCTTGCCGCCATCGGACTGACTCTGCTGACTCCCGCCGTCTGTGGCTTTGCGCAGGAACAACCACCCAGCGCCCCCACAGCCGCCGCACTGGCAGCCAACCCGCTTGCAGGGCTCCCGCGTCGCGAACTCACTCCAACCTTCCAGCAATTGGGTCAGGGCAGCTCCATGATGCTGCGAGGCGTGGAAAGCGAAGGCAGCGTCAGCATCAGCGTGCGTCGTGACGAACTGGTCGAATCCGCCCTTCTGCGCCTGACCTTTACACTGTCCCCATCCCTGATTCCGTCGCTGTCACACATCAAACTACTGCTCAACGAGGAGTTGCTGCAGACTATCTCCTTGCCCAAGGAGCAGCTGGGAGTCCCACAAAAGCTGGAAATCCCCATTGATCCGCGCCTGTTCACGGATTACAACCGGTTGCGCTTTCAGTTCGTCGGCCACTACACGATGGACTGCGAGATGCCAAACCACACCAGCTTGTGGGCATCCATCAGCAACGACAGCCAACTTGATCTGACGCTGCGCCAGTTGCCGCTGAGCGATTCCCTGGAGCTTCTACCCGCCCCTTTCTTCGATTCGCGCGACAACCAGATTGTCAACGTCCCCTTCGTCTTTGCCGATGCCAAGGATATGGGTCAGCTCAAGGCCGCAGGCTCGGTGGCCAGCTGGCTAGGCATGCTGTCGGGCTACCGGGGCAACCGCTTCCCGCTTTTCGAAAACCAGCTGCCCGAGCGTAACTCAGTGGTCTTTGCCACCAACGACCACCGCCCAGACTTCCTCAAGGAACAGCCACCCGTCACCCAGCCCACGCTGACCATGATGTCCCACCCCGAGCATCCAGCCATCAAGCTGCTCGTGGTACAGGGCAAGGACAATGCCCAGTTACAGCAGGCTGCCGACGCCCTGGCATTGGGCAAAGCCGCGCTGAGCGGCAGCAGCATGCAGGTGACCAAGCTGGAATACCCCGAAAAGCGCAAAGCCTACGACGCGCCACGCTGGCTGACCACCAAGCGCCCCGTGCTGCTGTCCGAGCTGGTGAACAATCCATCGGACCTGCAACTGCATGGCTATGCGCTCAACAACAC
The DNA here is from genome assembly GCF_002157685.2 of Comamonas thiooxydans. NCBI lineage: Bacteria > Pseudomonadati > Pseudomonadota > Betaproteobacteria > Burkholderiales > Comamonadaceae > Comamonas > Comamonas thiooxydans. The sequence continues at coordinate 1,042,934 of NZ_AP026738.1, read as the reverse complement.
GATCAACATCCCTGCGCGCATGGCGCCGGACCTATTTTCCTGGAATGCCCGCGGCGTTCCGCTGCAGCTGAACTATCGGTACACCCCGAACTCGTTATCACAGCACGGTTCGCTCAGCCTCTCCATCAACAACCAGTTCATCAAGGCTTATCCGCTGCGTGCCGCGGATGACGACAGGAGTGGCAAAAGCACCATCATGCTGCCTCTGTTCGAGGACGGAAGCACTCAGGCCAGCTCGGACTTTCGCATCCCCTCCTTCCTCGTTGGCGGAGACAACCAGCTGCAGTTGGGCTTTCAGCTGCCTGCCACTGATCTTGGCCAGTGCCGCTCCACCCAGCCAACGGAGCTGCGCGCAGCCATAGACCCCGAGTCCAGCATCGATCTGCGGGGCTTCAGGCACTACCTGCCCATGCCCAATCTTGCGGCCTACGCCAACAGCGGTTACCCCTTCACCAAATATGCCGATCTGAGTCAAACCTCCATCGTCCTGCCCAGTCACCCCACTGCAGCCGATGCCGAGGCCTATCTGACCGCTGTGGCCCGCATGAGCGCAGCCACGGGCCTGGCCGGCATACGTTTCAACCTGATGAATGCAGACCAGATCGAGAAGGCTCGCGATACGGACATTCTGCTGATCTCTGCGGGCGACAAGGATGGCCTGCTGCAGAAGTGGTCGCAAGACATTCCGGCCCTGATCGTCGCAGGCAAGCGCACCACCCACCTGCTGGAGCGAGCCGTAAGCTCGCTCAGCGAACTGTTCCAACATGCCTCGGATGCACCCAATCCCGGCAGCAGCGGCTTGGCCACGCTGGAAGGCAAAGGGCCGCTCGCCGCCATCGTGAGTTTCGAGTCCCCATTGAAGAAGGGGCGCAGCGTCGTCGGCTTTACCGCCAGTGACGACATTGCCATGGCACAGATCTACCGGGGTCTGAGCGACTCAGGCAAGATCAGCGCCATGCGTGGCGACCTGAGCTTTCTGCGCGCCGACCAGGTGGAGAGCTTCCGGGTGAACCCCATCTACTACGTGGGCGACCTGCCCTGGTGGCAACGTATGTGGTTCCATCTGCACAGCCACCCTGTGGCACTCGCTCTGGCAGGCATCGTCACGGGCCTGCTGCTCACCTTCCTGGTCTACGGCGCGCTGCGCTCCCTGGCTGCACGCCGCCTTGGGGGCAATAACAATGCCTGAGCGGCAGCTCAAGCGCCGCAGCTGGCTGCTATCGGCAGCCAGCCTGACCATGGCCGGGCCGCTGGCCTGTCTGACGACACGACCTGTGCAAGCTGCAACGACGCCCTGGCCGATGTGGGAAGAGTTCAAGCGCAGTTTCATGACCCAGGACGGGCGCATCGTCTCTGACGATGAGAAGGGCGGCCAGACCTATTCCGAGGGCCAAGCCTACGCCCTGTTCTTCGCGCTGGCGGCCAATGATCGCCCGACCTTCGAGTTGCTGCTGCAGTGGACGGAAAACAACCTGTGCGCGGGTGACCTGAGCACCGCTCTGCCCGCGTGGTTATGGGGCAAAAAACCGGATGGCAGCTGGGGCCCTCTGGACACCAATGCAGCCTCCGACGCCGATCTGTGGATCGTCTACCTTCTGGCCGAGGCCGGACGGCTATGGAATGACCGGCGCTACCGCGCGATGGCCTCGGTCATGGGCGCCCTGCTGCTGGACAAGGAAACCGATGACCTGCCTGGACTGGGGCCTACGCTACTGCCCGGCCCCCAGGGTTTCAAGCTCGGCGAGGGCCAATGGCGCCTCAACCCCAGCTACGTGCCGCTGCAGGTACTGGACTGCCTTGCCCAGGCCCTGCCCCGGCAGCCCCGCTGGAAGGCACTGCGTGCCAGCTCTCTCAGGCTCACGGTGGACTCTGCTCCCAAGGGTATCTCGCCCGACTGGGTGATATACGACACAAAGCAGGGCTTTCTGAGAGACACGGACAAAGACAAGGCCATGGGTGCCTATAACGCCATCCGCGTCTATCTCTGGGCTGGCATGCTGCACCCCGAGGCTGCAGCACGCGCCCAGGTACTGACCGCACTGCGCCCCATGGCCAGGCTGGTGCGCGACACCGGTCGTCCACCTGAGCGCATAGATCCCATGAGCGGTGAAAGCATGGGCATGGCGCCCAGCGGTTTCAGCGCCGCCATGCTGCCCTTTCTGCACGCCCAGGGGGACGAAGAGGCCGCGCAGGCCCAACAGACCCGTATCCAGGATCAGCCCCTGCGGCCCACGGCCTACTATGAACAATGCCTGGCCCTGTTCGGGCTTGGCTGGATGCAGCAGCAATTCCGTTTTGGCAGGCTCGGCGAGTTTCAGCCCAGGTGGATCACCCAACCATGAGTCCTTTCTCTTGCACGTATCAGCCGCTGGGCGTCATTGCAATGGCCACCCTGCTGTGCTGCACCGCCTCCATGGCACAGCCCGGCTCCACCCAGGCCGTGGAGGCCGAGTTGCTGCGCACAGCCCAGATGTGGAACAGCCGCCAGCGCGCAGACCTGGCGCGTCAGTCAATAGAGAAGCTGCTGACCATCAACCCACGCTCGCCTCAAGGCCTAGCCACGCTGGGAGATATCGCGCTGCAGGAAGGCAAGACCCAGGAGGCGCAAAGCCTCCTCGCCCGCCTGCAGAGCTCCAGTCCCTCAAGCCAGTCGACGCGCGATCTCACGGCATTGATCAATGCCTACGGCCCAGGCAAGCAGCAACTCGCCCAGATGCGGCTCATGGCCCGTGCGGGACGCAAGACCGAGGCCGCCGCCATTGCCCGTCAGCTTTTCCCTGCAGGCCCACCACAGACCGGCAGCCTGGCGCGCGAGTACTACCAGATCGTTGGCGAAGGCCCTCCACCCGACGCACAGCCTGCGGCGCAGGTGGCGGTGCAACCCTCTGCACCGAACACGGCAGACGCGGCCCTGACACCCGAAAAAATAAAGCGCCCGTCTGGCAGCGCTCCATTCCGTCAAACCCAGGCCGTGCGCGACCCTGCCGACATTGCACTCAGGACCGGCCTGGCTGCACTGGACAAGGAACAGTTCGAACTGGCCGAGCGCAGCTTCGACCAAGTGCTCCAACGCAGGCCTCGCGACGCTCAGGCACTGGGCAACAAGGGCTTGCTGCGCATGCGCCAGGGCCGCCATGCCGAAGCACTACCGTTGCTGGACCAGGCCTACGCCATAGACCATCAGAGTAAATGGCAAGACCTGCGCACCACGGCCCAGTTCTGGGCCCATCTGCGCGCCGCCGAAGCCGCACTGCAGGTCGATGATCTGGCATCGGCACAGCAGTTGTCGCAGCTGGCCCTGCAACAGCAACCCGACAATTTGCAAGCGCTGATGCTGGCCGGTGAGATCAAGGCCCGCGACCAGGATGCGGCCGGCGCCGAAACCTATTACAAGCGGGCTCTGCAACGCAATCCCGGCAATGTCTCCGCCCTGACGGCCCTGGCCGATCTCTACGCAGCCCAGGGCCAGCCCGAGCGCGCACGCCAGTTGCTCGAAAAGACCGCGCAGCAGCAGGCCAGCCTGGCCCAGGACCTTCAGCCCTTGCAAGCCAGTCTGCTCGACCGCGAAGCCAATACCGCGCTGGAGGCCGGCCAATTGAGCAAGGCGCTGGGCCTGCAGGAACAGGCTCTGAAGCTTACCCCTGCCGATCCCTGGCTCAGGCACCGGCTGGCACGTACCTATCTGCGCATGCAGCAACCCGAATCGGCGCTGCAGGTCATGAACGCTGGCATAGACCTCGCCCCTACCGAGCCGGACATGCGCTATGCGCGAGCCCTGATCCGCAGCGCCGTCAATGACGACGAGGGCGCACTCTCCGACATGCGGAAAATCCCCGAAGCCCAGTACAGCGACTCCATGCGCAGCCTGCTGAACAGTGCACAAATCCATACTTACATTGCCCAGACTTCAAGCGATCCTGTGCAGGCCAAGGCGCGGCTCGAAGCCGCCGAGCGCGCAGCAGGCAACGACAGCGACCTGCTATACGCGGTCTCCAACGCCTGGTTTCGCATGAACCAGCCCCAGGAAGCCGTAGCAGTCTTTGACCGTCGTATGGCCAGACTCCCCGCCCCAGACCCCGCTGACCAATTGCGGCTGGCTCAGTTGCTCGGCCGCGCGGCCGAGGACAACCGGCTGCAATCTCTGCTTGCGCAGCTGCTGGCACGAAAGGACTGGACAGCCGATCAGGATGCGGACCTGTTGGGAATTCAGGCCAGCCACCTCGAACGGCAGGTGGATCAGGCCACAAGCCAGGCTCGCCTGGCGCAGGCACAGCGGCTGGCAGCCTCGCCCCTGCATCAGGGCCAGACCACTCAGGCCCAGCGCAGTGCAGCCCGCGCCCGCCTGATGCTCGCGGCCAATGAAAACGCCGCAGCCCTCGAACAGTTCGACATCGCACTCAAGGACTCGCCCGACAGCTACGACCTGCACATAGGCCGCGGCAATGCGCTCGCGCGCATGTACCAGCTAGAAGCCGCCCGTGCGGAAGCACAGTGGGCCCAGCAGCGTGCGGCCAGCCAGGAGTCCTATCGCCAACTCGCCCTGGTACGGCTGTGGCAACGGATCGGCCAGCCCGATGAGGCCAGGGCACTGCTCGCCTCGCTGAAGGCCGGTAACCCCGACGACACCGAGGTACTGCTGCACAGCGCGCGCCTGGAGCGTTCGGAAAGCCACTACGCCCAGGCCCTGTCCTCCTACCGGGACGCACTGGCCATCGAGCGCCGCAGCCTGCCTGCAGACGGTACCGCTGCCCCCCAGCCCAGCTCCGTGACCAAGATCGAATCGGACATTGCATCCATAGAAGGGCGTCGCCAGAGCTGGGTCGAAGTTGGTCAGACCGGACTGCGCAAGTCGTCCACCGATGGCATCTCCTCCCTGCACGGCTGGGAGCGCCCCGCCGTGGCATGGTTCCCGCGCGGCTATGACGGTCTCTACTTCCTGCATGTGGACCAGGTCCATCTCGATGCCGGCGCCCTGCCCAGAAACGCCAGCGATGCGATGAGCTACGGCCAGGTAGCAGCCTGGCCCTCGGCCCGATATCCGACCACGGGAGCTCACTCCAAGGCAGATGGCTTCAACGTGGGCTTCGGCTACCAGGCCGACCGCTGGCAATGGGATATAGGTACGACCGGAGCCGGCATGCCTGTCACCAACGTGGTCGGCGGCGTTGCGCATACCGGCGATTGGCGCGATGTCGGCTACCGGCTCGAGGTGTCGCGCCGCCCGCTGACCGGCAGCCTTCTTGCCTATGGCGGTGCCCATGACCCCATCACCGGCCAGACCTGGGGTGGGGTAGTCGCTACAGGCGTGTCTGCACGCGCCTCCACCAATGTGGGCGGCTTTGGTGCCTCGCTCAGTGGCAACTACGCGGCCCTGACCGGCAAGAACGTGCGCAGCAACACCCGCTGGCAGCTGCGCGCGGCCTTGGACCGCGATGTCTGGCGCACCCCCAACCAGCTCGTCAACCTGGGCGCAGCCCTGTCTTTCTGGGGTTATGCACGCGACCTGTCCGAATACAGCTGGGGCCATGGCGGCTATTACAGCCCCAACCGCTACGCCTCCATCGCCCTGCCACTGGAATGGAGCGGCCGCGAAGGCAAGTGGACATGGCTGCTGCGTGCCTCGGTTTCCTTCTCCAGCAGCTCCAGCAACGCCATGGACTATTTCCCCACCGACCCACGGCTGCAGGCTCAGGCAAACGCGCTGGGGCGGTCGGCCGTTTACACGGGGGGCAGCAGCACGGGCTTTGGCAGATCGCTGCGCGCGGTCGTCGAGCACCAACTCACCTCCAACCTGGCCCTGGGCGCGCAGTTCGAAATGGACAGATCGGCCTACTACGCGCCATCCAGCCTGATGCTCTATGCGCGCTTCCTGCTCGATCCGGTAACCGCACCGCTCGTGAACCGCCCCCGCCCTGTACAGCCCTACTCAAGCTTCTGACATGCAACAGACGACCATGGCCCACACCAGCCCCGTTCTTGCCGCCGGCAACCTGGGCGTAGACGGCCTGCCGGATGATATGGGAAAGCTGCCGCACAGCGGCGTGATCGCGCTCGCTGGCTCGTCCGGCCCGGCTTTCGAGAACTGGCGCCGGCATCTGGTCCAGGACCTGTGTCGGGATTTTCCCACCATGCTGGTGGCTCCTGACGCGCCCCTGCTGGACCGTCTGTTCGCCACCCAGCCGGACAATCACACAGCCCTCCGTCCCGACGCTTGGGTACTGCCAAGCACCGCCCAAAGCCAGCTGCAGGAGGCCGGCTTTGCAGCCCTGCACAAGGATCTCAAGCGCGCGGGCCTGAAACCGCAGCAGGCGCTGTGCCTGCTCGACGCCTCACCCCTGTTCACCGGCGCCTCCCTGGAGCGTATCCACCGTCTGGCCGGCCAGCTCCACCAATGGGCAAGCCAGCGCAAGGCGCCCGTGATACTGTGCTTTGAAGCACCGGGCGACGAAGTGCATGGCATGCTGACCAGCTTTGCTCATGCCTTCCCGTACTACGCCCTCCTGAAGCAGGACGGCAACGAGCTGGCTCTGAGCCTGGAGCGCTGGAACAGCGCACAGGGGGCCGTCTTCGCCATCCGGCTGGGCCTGCAGGCGCCAGACTGGGCCGATACCGCCCAACGCCTGCACGCCAACGGCGTCGTCATGCAGGGAGCCTCCGCACAGCTCATACACGCGCCCGACGAACTGGATGTTTATGCCACTCAGGCCGCCGTTGCGGACCAGCGCCAGCCGCCTGCGTCCTGGCATGTGGTCGAGACCCGGGAACTGATCCCCGAAGCCGTGCAACAAGCCATAGGTGCAACCGTGTTGCTGGACGCCGGCAGCAGCGTCGAATTCGAAGCCCTGGCTCGCATGGTTCACCAGTTGCGATGCAGCCATCCGCAGGCGCTCAAGATCGTGGTCCGCGAAACCGTGGGCAAGCTACGCCTGAACAGCGAGCAGGCGCTGCTGCGCTTGGGTGCCAACGACGTCATCTACCGCGAGCTGAGCTTTTCCCGGTTGCTGCAGCGACTGCGGGAACTGCAGTCCCAGCGTTTCTCGCGCCAGGTTCCCGAAAGCTACGAGCAGGCCCTGGACGCCTTTCTGCCCATTCCGGAACGGGGCTATCAGCAACCTGCGTATTTCTGCACCCTGACCCTGAACATGCTGCGCAAGACGCAACCCATGGGCCTGAGTCATAGCCTGATCCAGTTGCGGCTGCTAAGCCATGCCTCCCATATCCAGGCCATAGAAGCCTATCGCCCCTCACGCGACGGAGACCTCATCACCGCCGACCATGATTCCATCTACGTCTTCCTGTTCGCCTGTGGGGAGTCCGATATCGACACCGCCCTGCCCCGTCTTTTCCTGCAGCCCTTGGCCCAGTTGTTCAGTTCCCAGACTTCAGACAGTAGCCACGAAGGCATGCTGCAGATGCTGGGTCGCCTGCAATCGGCCGCCGAGGCCGGGCTACCCGACTACACCGCAGTGACAACGCCAGGCACGACTGCCCGTCCCCCGATTGACGTACAGATGCACAACTCCGTGCAGCCATCTGCAAACCTGCCCCGTATCGCACCAGCGACAGGTGCAGCCACAAGCGCATCGGTCATGGGCCACAGCCCCATCCCCAGACGTCCTTCCCCGCCTCACAGCGCCTAGGAATACGCCATGTCCTTTTTCCTGTTCCTCACCGGTATCACTGCTGGCATCGCCATCGCCGTGGCACTGTGGCTGCTCGGACGCATCGAATCCGGCAGCAAGCTGCTGGGCCGCCTGCGCAAGCCCCGCTATCTCCAGCCCTACCAGCCAGGACCATCGGCGCGTCCTCCAGGAAAAGGCTAAGCCTCATGCAACGTCTTGTCTTTATCTCCCCCCTCGGAGGCGCAGGCTGTACCACTCTGGCCGCCCATTTTTCGGTACTGGCTGCGCAACGCGGCAGCGACTGCCTGGCCCTGGACCTGAGCCCCGGCAACATGCTGGGACGTTACCTAGGTCTGCCTTCCTGCGCCGCACAGGGCTGGAGCAATGCGCTGCTGCAGCAACAGTGGTGGGGCCTGGCTGCAATGGCCAACTCTGCGGGCTTGCAATACCTGCCGCGCGGTTACCTCAATGACCAGGAATGCAGCCGCCTGCAGGCGCACTGGCATAGCCATCCCAACTGGCTGTCCGAAAACCTGCAGGCATTGGACCTGTCATCCTCCACCCTCGTAGTCATGGACGCACCCTCTCCATGCTCACCCCTGGGCCGTCAAGCCCTGCAGACTGCCGACCTGGCGGTCGTGGTGCTGGACGCATCCGAGCGCACCTTGCAGGCGCATGCGGCCATACAGGCGCTGCAGCAAAGCCTGGCGCCCCAGACGCGGCTGCAACTGGTCGTGAACCGCTATTCACCGCGCCGCCCGACCCAGCAGGCCGCGCTGGAGCAGTTGCGCCAGCAATGGGGGGAGGCCCTGCTGCTGGATCTGGTTCATGATGACGAAGCCATCTGCGAAGCCCTCTCGCAAGGCCTGTGCGTACACCAAAGCCTGCCCGAAGCGCAGTCCGCCCACGATTTCCAGGGACTGGCCTTCAGGCTGTTGTCAGGCCTCGCCCCCCTGCCCCAGGATCCGCTATGAATCCTCTGCACTTCAGCGCCCTCTGGCTGGCCAATCAGTTGCAAGTCGAGCAGCCCGCGCAGTGGTCCTCGTGGGCCAGGCGACTGTTCGTACTGCCCCGCCGCACGCAGGCCTGGATGCCTCTGACTTCCGCACAGGTGCCCGACCCGCTGCAATGGCTGGCGCACCAGTTGCAACTGGATTCCGGAGCCTCGCCGCAGCAATGGCTGCTGGCCCTGTTCCTTCGCCCCAACCCTTCAGGCCGCCAAGGCGGCATGCAACTGGAAAACCTGCTGACCGCAGTGCTGCTGCCCATTTTCCAGGCGCTGGCCTGGATCTGGAGCGGCGTGTGGCTGCTGCTGCGCCCCCTGCTGCTGATCCTGTCCTGGCCCATACGCATGGCCATGCGCAGCGCCGAACGCGTGGCCTCGCGCATCGATTCGGACGCCTTCGGCCGTCAGGCAGACTCGCTGCTGCACCCGCTGTTCGCCATTCCTGGCATGCGGTGGGTGGTGCTGGGCGCAGGCGCTGCCGTCACGGCCGTTGTCATGACCACGCCCCTGAGCTGGGCCGGGCAGCTGCTTTTCCTGATCATTATCTGGCTGCTCTCCCTGGTCCTGCGCAAGCTGCCGGGGCGCTTCCCGTCGCTGGCGTTGTCCACACTGAGCCTCATGGCCATGGGCCGCTATGCCTGGTGGCGCATGAACAACACGCTGCAGTTCGACAGCCCCCTGGAGGCGGCACTGGGCTACGGCCTGCTCGCCGCCGAGGCCTACACTTGGCTCATCGTCATACTGGGCTTCATACAGACGGCCTGGCCGCTGCAGCGCAAGCCCGCCCCGCTGTCCGGATCACCCTCGAGCTGGCCCACAGTGGATGTCTTCATCCCCACCTACAACGAGCCCCTGAGCGTGGTCCGACCCACGGTGCTGGCCGCCATGGCGCTGGACTGGCCCGAGGACAAGCTCAAGGTCTACATTCTGGATGATGGCCGTCGCGAGGAATTCCGCGACTTCGCCAGCCAACTGGGCGTGGGCTACATCAGCCGCACGGATAACCGTCACGCCAAGGCCGGTAACCTCAACCATGCCCTGGCCCAGACCCATGGCGATCTGGTTGCCATCTTCGACTGCGACCACATTCCCACGCGCAGCTTCCTCAAGACCGCCGGCGGCTGGTTCCAGCGCGATCCGCTGTGCGCCATGCTGCAGACGCCGCATCACTTCTTCTCGCCCGACCCTTTCGAGCGCAACCTGGGCACCTTCCGCCGCGTGCCCAACGAAGGGGCGCTGTTCTACGGCCTCATTCAGGACGGCAACGACTTCTGGAACGCCACCTTTTTCTGCGGCTCCTGCGCCGTGCTGCGGCGCGGCCCCCTGCTGGAAGTCGGGGGCATTGCCGTGGAGACGGTGACCGAAGATGCCCACACTGCGCTCAAGCTGCACAGCAAGGGCTACAACACGGCCTATATCAATGAAACACAGGCCGCGGGCCTGGCCACCGAAAGTCTCTCTGCCCACATCGGCCAGCGCATCCGCTGGGCGCGTGGCATGGCGCAGATCTTCCGGCTGGACAACCCCTTCCTCAAAGCCGGTCTGAGCCTGTGGCAGCGCATCTGCTATGCCAATGCCATGCTGCACTTCTTCTTCGGCCTGCCGCGACTGGTGTTCCTGACGGCCCCCATGGCCTATCTGTTCTTCGAGCTGCACATCATCAACACCAATGCCTTGTTGCTGATGCTCTATGTGCTGCCCTATATATTGCAGACCAACATCGCCAACGCCCACGTACAGGGCAAGTTCCGCCACACGTTCTGGGCCGAGGTCTATGAAACCGTACTGGCCTGGTACATCGCCCTTCCCACCACGGTGGCCCTGCTGTCGCCACGCCATGGAAAATTCAACGTCACGGCCAAGGGCGGGCTTGTCACCCACAGCTATTTCGACTGGGCCATCTCCCGGCCCTACACGGTACTGGTGCTGCTCAACATTGCTGCCTTCCTTGTGGGCGTGTGGCGCCTTGTCTACGCCAACTCCGATGAGCCGCTGACCGTGTTGCTCAATATGGTCTGGACGGCCTACAGCATCTTCATGCTGGGCACGGCGCTGGGCGTGGCCACCGAGTCCAAGCAGGTACGCCGCATGCACCGCGTGGCATCCGAACTGCCAGCCACGCTGTACCTGCCTTCGGGTCATGTGCTCAAGACCAACTGCACCGACTTCTCCATGTCCGGTCTGGGCCTGCAGGCCGCGCCGGGCCTGATCCTGCCGCCTGACAGCAACCTGGATGTCGGCCTGTGGTTCGACCAGCGCGAATGCGTCTTCCCCGCACGCGTCATCGCCTGCCATGCCAACGGTGCCATAGGGCTGGAGTTCGGCGAACTGAACAAGTCCCAACAGATACAGCTGGTGCAATGCACGTTCGCGCGCCCCGCCGCCTGGCGCGAATGGAGCAACGAACACGACACCGACAAACCCCTGCAGGGCCTGTTCGAACTCGGCATCCTGGGCCTGCATGGATACCGCAAGTTCTGGCGCTCCCTGGTTGCGGACATGCGCAGCGCCCGACAGTCCCTTCTCACGTCTTCTAAGAGCACGCCATGAGCTACTGGAGTTTCTATTTTCTCGCCAAGGTCGGCCTGCACTACGCCGGCTACCTGAGCCTGCATTGGCTATTGAACCTGCTGCTGGCCGTCGTTGTGTTCTGGCCACTGCAATCACGGCTATGGAAGAGCCTGCGCCTGGCCGTGGGCCTGATCGCGGCCATCGCCCTGCTGTACTACGACACGCACTTCCCGCCCATCTCGCGCGTGCTGTCCCAGGTCTCGGCGCTGGCCGGCTTCAGTGCCAGCTACATGCTCGAGCTGGTGCAGCGCGTCGTCTCCTGGCAGGCCCTGCTGGGCTTTGTCGTTCTGCTGGCGCTCTACAGCGTGCTGGCGCGCCGCATCCGCTTTGCCACGTTTGCACTGCTGGCCATTCTGAGCGTTCCTCTTGTCACCCGCCTGCAACAAGGACCTGCCAAGCCCGTGCTTGCCCAGACCCAAGACAGCGCCCAGCCCGGTGCCGCCGCACCCGCAGCCACGCCCGATGCCTTGCTTGCCAACTTCTACGCCAGTGAACACCAGCGCCGCCTGAACTTCGCCTCGGGCACCACACCGCCCTTCGATATCGTGCTGCTGCATGTGTGCTCACTGGCCTGGGACGACATGGAGTTCGAAGGCATGCGCAACACACCTCTGCTGCAGCGCTTCGACGCCGTCTTCACCCAGTTCAACAGTGCGGCCAGTTACAGCGGCCCGGCCCAGTTGCGCGTGCTGCACGGCAGCTGCGGCCAGATGCCGCACGAGGCCCTCTATGAGGGCACGGACGCAGCCTGCAACGTCTTCCCCAGTCTGGAACAGGTCGGCTACCACACCAGTGCCCTGCTCAACCATAACGGCGTCTTTGACGGCTTTGCCCAGTCGCTGCAGGAGCGCGGCGGCTTCGCAGGCAAGATGGAGAAGAACCAGGGCGCACCCGAAGCCATGCAGAGTTTCGACGGCTCTCCCGTCTACAGCGATCTGGCCCTGCTGTCGCAGTGGTGGAAGGAACGCCAAAGCCGCGGCAACGAGCCCGTGGCCCTGTACTACAACACCATCACGCTACACGACGGCAACCGGGTGCCCGGCATTGCATCGCGCAACAGCCTGCAAACCTACAAGCCACGGCTCACACAGCTGCTGTCTGACCTGGACCGCTTCATCAGCTTCCTTGAGTCCAGCGGCCGCCCCGTGCTGCTGATGCTTGTGCCCGAGCACGGCGCCTCGCTGCGGGGTGACAAGATGCAGATCTCTGGCATGCGCGAGATCCCCGGCCCGCGCGTGACCCTGGTGCCCACGGCCATCAAGCTCATCGGCCTGCCGCATCCAGCCGGTGCGACTGGAGCAGCCCCTGCCGGTCAGCCCTCCGCCCAAACCGGCCCTGTGATCGTGAACAAGCCCACCAGCTACTTCGACCTCTTCACGCTGGTCAACAACCTCATGCAGGACAGCCCCTATCGCCCCGGAGCCACGCCACTGGCCAACCGGGTGGCTCAGTTGCAGGGCACGCGCTTCGTTGCAGAAAACGCGGATGTCGTCGTCATGCATGACGACAGCGGACAATATCTGCTCAAGTCCGGCACTGACGCCTGGATCCCCTACACCAACTGAGCGGCGCAGCGCACAGCAAAGCCTGCCGCAGTTGTGGCATGCTCGGAAGCACTGCGGCGCAGTAGCCGCAGGCTTCCAACTGATCTCCTATGCAACATTTCTGGCGCGGTCCACGCTGGACACTGGCCGTTCTCCTGGCCATCCTCGGCATGCTCGGGCCGTTTTCCGTAGACACCTATATCCCTGCCTTCTCCGGCATCGCCCAGGCACTAGGTGCCACGCCCATAGAGATGCAGCAGACGCTGTCTGCCTACCTGCTGGGCTTCGCCTTCATGAACCTGTTCCATGGCGCGCTGGCCGATAGTTTCGGCCGCCGCCCTGTGATTCTCTGGGGGCTGGTAGCCTTTGCACTGGCCTCTGCGGGCTGTGCCCTTTCCCGCGATATCACCCAGCTGGTGATATTCCGCACGCTGCAAGGCCTGTCCACGGGCGCCGGCATCGTAGTCTCGCGCGCCATCGTGCGCGATATCTTTCCGCCCGCCCAGGCCCAGGGCCTGATGGCACAGATCACCATCTTCTTCGGCATCGCCCCCGCACTCGCTCCGGTGATTGGTGGCTGGCTGTTCGTGCACCTGGGCTGGCAGTCGGTGTTCTGGTTTCTGACCGCGGTTGGCGTGCTGCTCTGGGCTATCAACATCAAATTCCTGCCCGAGTCTCTGCCCCCGGAAAAACGTCAGCCCTTTCGCTTCAAGCCACTGATGCAAGGCTATGGCGTTCTGCTGACCGACCCACGCTTTCTGCTGCTGGCCCTGGCCAGCGGCATTCCGTTCAACGGCATGTTTCTCTATCTGCTGTCGGCGCCGGCTTTTCTGGGCGATATCCTGCAGCTGGAGCCCACGCAGTTCTTCTGGTTCTTCATCGCCACCATCGGCGGCATCATGGCCGGCAGCTGGACCAGCGGCCGGCTGGCCGGACGCATCCCGCCCAAGCGCCAGATCCGGCACGGCTTTCTGGTGATGTGCGTGACCTCCATCATCAATCTGGTGGCCAATCTGATCTGGCCCGCGCATGTGAGCTGGGCCTTGATTCCCATCAGCCTGTTCGCCTACGGCTGGGCGCTGATGGTGCCCGTGGTGACGCTGCTGGTGCTGGACATCCACCCTGCGCGGCGCGGCCTGGCCTCTTCGCTTCAGGCCGTGGTGGGCTCGGTGGCCAACGGCTTTGTGGCTGGCGTGATTGCGCCGCTGGTCATGCATTCGGCCGCATTGCTGGCCATGGGCTCGATTCTGATGATGCTGATCGGTCTGATCGCCTGGATCTATCTGCACCACCACTGGCCGGACATCGGCCGCCATGCCTCCGAGCATTAAGAAAAGAAGCTGCTACTGAACGTCATTCATAGACTTCAGATTGAAAAGCATCTGAAATCCTTGAATGACATGCGCTAGCAGCTCACTTTTTAAGAAGGATCCAGCCCTGCACGGGCAACAAAAAGCCGGCTGCTAGAGCCGGCTTTTTTCATGCTTCGGGCCGCAGCCCGAATCAGCGATCAACGCTCGTCGCGACGCGGTGCGCGGGGCTTGCGCTCGAAGCTGCGCTCGCCACCACGTTCGCCATGGGGCTGGTAAGGCTTGCCGGCACCCTGGCCAAAGGCGGGACGACGATCGCCGCCGCCGAAGCCGCGCGATTCGCCACCACGGAAGCCACCTTCGCGGGGAGCGCCGGCATGAGCGCCTTCACGGCCACCGCCAAAGCTCTTGCGACCGAAATCGCCGCCTTCACGGCGCTGGGCACCACCAAAGCCGCCACGCGATTCGCCGCCGCCAAAGCCGCGCTCTTGACGCTCGCCACCACGGAAACCGCCGCGATCGCCACCAAAGCTGCCGCGATCATCACGACGCTCGAAGCTGCGCTCTTGACGCTCGCCACCGAAGCTGGGGCGGCCACCGCCGAAGCCGCGATCACCACCACGGTCGCCGCCGCGATCAGCAAAGCGATCACTACGAGGTGCACCAAAACCAGGGCGATCACCACCGCGATCGCCGCCAAAGCGGTCACCGCCGAAGCCACCGCGATCATTGCCACGGCCACCGCCGAAGCTGCCGAAGCCGGACTTGCGACCGTAGCCTTCGCCATCGCGACGACCACCGAAGCCACCGCGACCACCGGCGCCGCCACCACGGCGACCGTCACGCTCGCCAGAGGCGGGGAAGCGCTGCTGGGGTTCCATGCCGGGAATGGTCTCGGCCTTGAACTGCTGGCGGGTATAGCCTTCGATGTCGAACACGCGGCGACGGTCGCGGAATTCCGCAAACGTCACGGCCACGCCTTCGCGACCGGCACGACCGGTACGGCCGATACGGTGGGTGTAGTCTTCAGCCTTCATCGGCAGGCCGTAATTGAAGACGTGGGTGATGGTAGGCACGTCGATACCGCGAGCAGCCACATCGGTGGCCACCAGGATCTGCACCTGACCGTTGCGCAGCGCCATCAGGCGGCGATTGCGCAGGCCCTGGCTCAGAGCACCGTGCAGGGCCACGGCAGAGAAGCCGTCCTGCTGCAGGTCGTTGGCCAGACCGTCACATTCCACCTGGGTGGACGCAAACACGATGGCCTGGTTGATGCTGCTGTCACGCAGCCAGTGGTCGAGCAGCTTGCGCTTGTGCTGCATGTTGTCAGCCCAGAACAGCGCCTGCTTGATGTTGGCGTGCTTTTCCTGTGGCGTGGCAATCGTGATCTTCTTCACGTTGGCGCCGCCGTCGTGCATCACGCGCATGGCCAGCTGCTGAATGCGGGGAGCAAACGTGGCGCTGAACATCATGGTCTGCTTGCGCTCGGCCGTCAGTTGATTGACTTCGGCCAGATCGTCGGAGAAGCCCAGATCCAGCATGCGGTCGGCTTCGTCGACCACCAGGAACTGCACCTTGTCCAGCTTGATCTGCATGGAACGCTGCAGGTCCAGCAGACGACCGGGAGTGGCCACCACCAGATCGGCGTTCTGCAGCTTGGCGATCTGCAGCTGGTAAGGAATGCCGCCCACCACGTTGGCGATGCGGATGCCGCGGCAGTGCTTGACCAGTTCGATGGCGTCATGCGCCACCTGCTGGGCCAGCTCACGCGTGGGGCACAGCACCAGGGCGCCGGGCACGGCGGCCTTGAAGTTGCGGGCGTTGGTGGGGTCCTTGCGCTTGTTGCGCTTGGGAGCGGGCTCGCCCTTGGCGGCAGCTTCGGCGCACAGGCGCTCGAATTCAGCCTTGGCGGCCGCATCAGCCACGGCACGCTGCTTGATCAGGGTGTGCAGCACGGGCAGCAGGAAGGCAGCGGTCTTGCCCGAGCCGGTCTGGCTGGACACCATCAGGTCGATAAAGCCGTCGGCATCGGCACCTTCACCCATGGCCAGGGGAATGGCTTGCAGCTGCACAGCGGTAGGCTGGGTATAGCCCAGGTCGGTCACGGCCTGGATCAGTTCGGGGGCCAGACCCAGTTCAACGAAGCCATTGGGTACGTCGGCGGCTTCCGTTTCTTCGGCAACTGCATCTTCCGCGTCCATGTCGGCCAGCATGGCGTCCAAACGGGAATCGATTTCAGGCGAAGACAAAGCAATATCAGCAGCGGCCACTTGGCCCTGCTCCAGGGAGTTTTCTGTCATGAATAGCTCACGCAAAAAGCGACGCAGTCAGCGTGCTGCTCGCTTCTTTGACGGTTGGTTATCAACATCCACCGTCAGACTTTGACTGGCCCGTTCGCAAAACGGGGCAGATGGGTGTTATGGCTTGTCGTGTCGGCGCTGGGCAGGCCGTTGCACGCAAGTAAGAACCCGGTGTGTGATGGAGATGCGCAAAAATTACCCATTGATCGGGTAAGCACTGCATTGTCGCATGCACCGGGTTTTCCCGCAAGTGGCAGGGCTATACCGCCCCGCCACCGCGCCATCAGACGCTGAGCAGTTGCTGGCGGTAATGCTGCAACTCGTCGATAGACTCGTGCACATCGGCCAGGGCCGTGTGGCGCTGCGCCTTCTTGAAGGAGGTATAGGCCTCGGGCTTCCAGCGCTTGGCCAGCTCCTTGAGCGTGCTCACGTCGATATTGCGATAGTGAAAGAAATTGTTGAGCTTGGGCATGTAGCGCTCCATGAAGCGCCTGTCCTGACCGATGCTGTTGCCGCACAGCGGCGTCTTGCCCTTGGGCACGTATTTGCCCAGAAAGGCAATCAGCGCGGCCTCCGCCTCGGCTTCGCTGATGGTCGAAGCCTTGACCTTGTCGATCAGGCCGCTCTTGCCATGCGTGCCCTTGTTCCAGGCATCCATGCCGCCCAGCAGCTCGTCGGACTGATGGATGGCGAACACTGGGCCTTCGACGCGAATCTGCAGATCGGAGCTGCTGACCACCACGGCAATCTCGATGATGCGGTCGCGGTCGGGGTTCAGCCCCGTCATTTCGCAGTCCAGCCACACCATATTGAGATCGGATTTGGGCAGAACCGGTGGGGTAGCGGCCACGGGGGCGGCGCTGACGGAATTCGTACAGGAAGCTTCAGACATGGCGCAAATTGTCGCCTACACTGCCAATACATGGCTTCCAGACTAGATTTCACATTGGCACTTTCGCTGCTGTTTGCGACGGCCGTGGCCCTGCAATGGCTGCTGCGCGTGTGGCTTGTTTCGCGCCAGGTGCGCCATGTGGCCACCCATCGCGGCGCCGTGCCACCGGCATTTGCCCATCGCATCAGCCTGTCCGCCCACCAGAAGGCGGCCGACTACACGCTGGCCAAGGCCAGGGTGTCGCTGATCGACATCACGCTGTCGGCCGCCGTGCTGCTGTGCTGGACGCTGCTGGGCGGGCTGGACTGGCTCAACCGCTGGCTGCTGGAATTCATCAGCCCCGGCCTGTGGCAGCAGCTGGCGCTGCTTGCCAGCTTTGCCGTGATCTCGGCGCTGATCGAGCTTCCCCTGTCGCTCTATCAGACCTTCAGGCTGGAGCAGCGCTTCGGCTTCAACCAGATGACGCCAGCTCTATGGCTGGGCGATCTGCTCAAGTCGACGCTGGTGGCTGCCATCATCGGCCTGCCGCTGGCGGCCCTGATTCTCTGGCTCATGGGCTCGACCGGCTCTCTATGGTGGCTCTGGGCCTGGGGTGCCTGGACGGTCTTCAATCTGCTGCTGATGTGGATTTTCCCCAGCTTTATCGCACCGCTGTTCAACAAGTTCGAGCCGCTGGCCGATGAAAGTCTCAAGAGCCGCGTAACCCTGCTGATGGAGCGCTGCGGCTTTGCGGCCAAAGGACTGTTCGTGATGGACGGAAGCCGCCGCTCGGCGCATGCCAACGCCTATTTCACGGGTTTCGGCAATTCCAAGCGCGTGGTCTTCTTCGATACCCTGCTCAGGCAGCTCAGCCCCGGTGAAGTCGAAGCCGTGCTGGCGCACGAGCTGGGCCACTTCAAGCACAAGCACATCAGCAAGCGCATGGTCCTGATGTTTGGCGTCTCGCTGCTGGGCTTTGCACTGCTGGGCTGGCTCAGTCAGCAACTCTGGTTCTACACGGGACTCGGAGTCTCGGTGCTGCTGGGTCCGAACATCGACGTGGCTGCCGACAACAATGCGCTGGCCCTGCTGCTGTTCATGCTGGCAGTGCCGGTGTTCAGCTTCTTCGTCACGCCGCTGATGTCCGCCATGTCGCGCCGCGACGAGTTCGAGGCCGATGCCTATGCCATGCAGCAGGCCGATGGTGCACAACTGGCTTCGGCACTGCTCAAGCTTTACGAGGACAATGCCTCCACACTCACGCCAGATCCATGGTATGTGAGCTTTTACTATTCACACCCTCCTGCCGTGGATCGCCTGGCGCGCATGCCGGCACCTGCAGGCAGCTTGTAACACCACAACGAATTCAGACATGAGCACACCCACACTGCAACAGAAAGACTGGTCCCAACTCAAGCGTAGCGCCTTGAGCATAGAGCAGGTGCAAGAGCAGCTGACAAGCCTCGAGGGCTGGGAGCTGCTGGCCGGTCACGCGGCCATCAGCAAGACCTTCCGTTTCGTGAATTTCTACGAAACCATGGCCTTTGTGAACGCGCTGGCTCTGATTGCCCATCAGCAGGACCACCACCCCGATCTGGAGGTGGGCTACAACCGCTGCAAGGTCAGCCTCAATACCCATGATGTGGGCGGCATCTCCGAGACCGACATCGACTGCGCACGCCGCATCGAAGCACTGCTGAATCCGGCCTGATCCTTATGGCAAAACAAGGACGGCGCCCAGGCGCCCAAGCAACAGGCGAGACCCAGACAGGCCTGGTGGTCGCCAGCTATGGCCGCCACTGCGTGGTCGAGACCCCGGACGGCGAGCGCCGCATCTGCCACCCGCGCGGCAAGAAAAGCCAGGCCGTGGTGGGCGACCATGTGCAATGGCTGGCCCCCCCACCCGGCCAGGGCGATGAGGGCACGATCGAGAAAATCGTGGAGCGCCGCAACGTCTTCTACCGCCAGGATGACATTCGCACCAAGACCTTTGCCGCCAACCTGGACCAGCTCCTGATTCTGATAGCCGCCGAGCCGGTATTCAGCGAAGTGCAACTCGCCCGTGCGCTGATCGCCGCCGAGGCCGCGCACATCAAGCCCATCATTGCACTCAACAAGATGGATCTGGAAGAGCCGTTCCTGCGTGCCTGGCAGCGGCTGGAGCCTTACCGGACCATGCGTGATGCCGCGAACGATGCGCCGCACTATATGGTGCTGCCGCTGTCGCTGGAAGATGCAGACGATGAGGATCGCGACGCCATCATCGGTCTGCTGCAAGGCAAGACCACACTGGTTCTCGGCCCTTCGGGCGTAGGCAAGAGCACCTTGATCAACTTGCTGCTGCCCGATGCCAGGGTGGCGACCAACGAAATCTCGCAGGCGCTGAACACCGGCAAGCACACCACCACCAGCACCACCTTGTACTGGGTGGATGAGGCACGCACCACCGCCATCATCGACTCGCCAGGATTTCAGGAGTTCGGCCTCTATCACATTGCCGCCACGCAACTGGCCGCCTGCATGCCCGACATCGGCGCGCTGGCAGACCAGTGCAAGTTCTACAACTGCACGCATCTGCATGAGCCTGGCTGCGCCGTCATGGCCCAGGTCGAAGCGCAGGACAGCCCCCATTCCATCAGTGCCAACCGCTACCGGATCTATGGCGAGCTGTTCGATGAGCTGAGTCAGGAACCCCGCTACTGAGCGCGAGACCAGCCAAGCCGGAGGGCCGTGCCAGATGAGAGCAATTTCAGCGTTTGCCACGCAGCCACTCCAAGCTCGATGAGCGTCGGCACAAGTGCCCCGCCTCCGGGATCGGCTGCCGGCCACAACCCGGTGTTCACGTCATGAAACCCAGAGTTTTTCAACCCTGTTTGCAAGCCGTCCTCGCCGTCGCGCTGTCTGCGGGCCTGGGCTTGACCTGGGCCCAGGGCACGGACTCCGCCCCCAGCTGGGAGGACGAGCCACCCACGCTGTCTCGCTGGATCGAAGAAGGCTACAAGGCCGAGCTGAGCCGGCAGCCATGGCGCGCAGCGCAGCGCTATTGCGCGGCAGCACGCTATGGCAGCCTCGAAGCCCAATACCGGCTGGGCCGGTTGCTGATGCTGGGGCGAGGCATGACGCCCGACCCTGCCACGGGCACGACGCTGCTGGCCCTGGCCGCCCAGCGCGGCCATGAGAAAGCCCGCTTGCTGCTGGCCGGCAAGCTGCCCGGCGATCGGCTGCCCGACTGCCTGACCCAGGGCGATGCGCCCGCACAGGAGTTTCTGGAGGCCAGCCAGGAGGCCGTCCCTCACGAAGTGGTGGCCAGCTATGTGAGCAGTCTGCCCAGGGAGAAGCGGCGCATGGCCGAACTGGTGCAGCGCCTCGCGCCCCGCTTCTCGATCGATCCGCGGCTGGCACTGGCCATCGTGCGCTCGGAGTCGAATTTCGAGGCGCAGGCGCTGTCACCGCGCAATGCCCAGGGCCTCATGCAACTCATTCCCGAAACGGCCGAGCGCTTTGGCGTGCGCGATGCCTGGAATCCCGAGCAGAACGTGCGCGGCGGCCTGGCCTACCTGCGCTGGCTGCTGGAGCGCTTCGAGGGCGATGTGGCATTGGTATCGGCAGCCTACAACGCAGGCGAGAGAACCGTGCAACAGTATGGCGGTGTGCCTCCTTATGCGGAGACGCGTGAATATGTGCGACGCATACTCAGCTTCTATCGTGCCAAGCGCCACGAGCGCCCTGCTCGCTGATGGCACCTTGAACAGTGCCCGGCATGCCCTCTGCACCAGAGCCACCTTGGGATGTGGCACTGCGCCACACAGGACTTCAGTGACCCGCTCCGGCTTGAGCGCTCATGCGCCAAGCTGCTGCCACGCAGAAGGCGATGTCCGAGTGCTCACCCGAGCAGACGGGCAAAGGTCAGCAAGGCCAGCAGCAACAGCCAGACCACGACCGAACGCCAGACCAGCCCCACCACACTGCGCAAATGAGCCATTTCCGGCTCTCGCCCCGGAGTGACATCGCTGCCCGTCCACTGTGCATCGTCGCCCTCTTCGCCGTCAGCCGCATCACGGCGGCGCAAGGCTTCGCCCCCCAGGCGTACATTGATGGCACCCGCAGTGGCTGCCAGAATCACGCCATCGTTGTCATTGGGAAAGCGCTGGGCATAGATGCGCCAGTTGTCTATGGCTTCCTCGAAGCTGCCCACCATGGCAAAGGACAGCGCCGTCAGTCGCGCCGGCAGCCAATCGATCACATACCAGGCCTTGGCTGCTGCGGACTGCAAACGCTCGCTGGTCGGTGCCCGAAGACCTTCCGCTCCCTTGCGCGACCAGGCTCGCGACAGATATTCAGCCATGCGGTAGAGAATGGCACCCAGCGGTCCCAGTCCCAGAGCCGAGAGAATCGAAAACCAGAACAGCACGCCAAACACATGACGGTGTGCTGCCAGCACCGAGTACTCGATGACATGGCGCACTACTTCGCTGCGTGGCACCTCGCTGGCATCGACCTGCTGCCAGTCGGCCAGGGCCTGACGGGCGGCAAATTCATCACCGGCATCAAGCGAATCGCGGATCCGCGTGAAGTGGTGGCTGAACTGGCGAAAGCCCAGCGTGACATAAAGTACCGCGACATTCCACAGCATGGCTGCAGGCCAGCCTATGAACTCCATCAACGCCCAGAATATGCCCAACACGATAACGCTGGGCAGCAGCACGGCCATCGCCCAGGCAAGCCAGCCATGGTGGGGCTTGCCCGCATCAAAGTTGCTGCGCACGGTCACGGTCCAGGCGCGATAACCGGCCTGCACCAGGTTGGATCGGGCCAGCGGGCGCGCCTGTTCCAGCAGCAGTGCGATCAGGATGGCAAAAAAGCTCATTGCTTCATCATAGCGGCGCTGTTTGTCGGCTTGTTACAACTGCAGCCTCAAGCCGCCAAAAAACGGTAAAGATTGCGCAACATGCCCGCTGTCGCTCCCCAGATGTAGCGTTGCTGCTCACCATCCTGATAGGGCATGGCAAACCATTCGCGATCCACCCCCTGCCACAGCATGGCATGGCGCTCATGATGTGCGGGATTGAGCAGATAGGACAGCGGAACCTCGAACAGATCCGCCACCTCTCCGGGATTGGGAAAGTAGCTGGCCTGAGGGTGGACCAGGGCCACCACAGGGGTGATGTGAAAGGCCGTACCCGTCACGTAAATAGGCAGACGACCCAGCACCTCGACATTCTTGGGAGCCAGTCCCACCTCCTCATGCGCCTCGCGCAATGCCGTGGCCTCGGCCGAAACATCCTGCGGGTCACGTTTACCGCCGGGAAAAGCCACCTGACCCGAGTGCGTGGACAGCCTGGCCGAGCGCACGGTCAGCAACACGGTGGGCTGCTCGCGCATGACGATGGGTACGAGCACGGCCGCATCGGAAGGCTGCTTGGCCGTGATGCGCTTTTCCTGCATGGCCTCGGGCAGCCACTGCGGTGGCTGGGCAAAGCGCGTGCGCAAGGCCTGAGGCGTCTGAGCAGCCAGCGGCACAGCCGGCAACTGGCTATCAATGCCCAGAAGGCGAGCCTTGCGCGGATCAACAATGCCCAACACGGGGAGCGAAGAATTATCAGATGCAGGCATGTATGTGCTCGGCCAAACCCCAAAGCAAGAATCACGAACCAAGGCAGACATAAAAAAAGCCGCCACAGCGAACTGTAGCGGCTTTTACGGAATCACTTCCGATGCGTGTATTACTCGGCTGCAGCAGCAGTCTTGTTAACACGCTGGGGCAGCTTTTCCTTGATACGAGCAGACTTGCCGCTACGCTCACGCAGGTAGTACAGCTTGGCACGGCGCACATCACCGCGACGCTTGACTTCGATCTTGGCGATCAGGGGAGAGTAGGTCTGGAACGTACGTTCCACGCCTTCGCCGCTGGAGATCTTGCGCACTGTGAAGCCGCTGTTCAGGCCGCGATTACGCTTGGCAATCACCACGCCTTCGTAAGCCTGCACGCGCTTACGGCTACCTTCCACCACATTCACGCTCACGATGACGGTGTCACCGGGGGCGAATTCGGGGATGGTCTTGTTCAGGCGAGCGATTTCTTCTTGCTCGAGGGTCTGGATCAGATTCATGATTTAGTCCACCTTGATCTTGTCCGCGCCAGAATTGGCAAGCACCGGGATTGGTGCTATTGCTGCATTACGAGAACCGCCGAAAGCGGCTCCGCCATTCCTTGCAGCGGCCGGATAGAGGATCAAAGAGCCTGCGATTATAGCTTGGACGCTGTTTTTGCCAAAAACCCTTCATCCTTGGCATTGAGCAGCCCCTGTTGGCGGGCTTGCTCTATCAGCTCGGGCCTGTGTTCTGCCGTGATGCGCAGGCGTTGATCGCGACGCCAGCGCTCGATATTGGCATGATGGCCGGAGAGCAGTTCCACCGGCACCTCCTGGTCATTCCAGACCTCCGGGCGCGTGTAGTGGGGGCAGTCCAGCAAACCGTCAAGTGCAGGATTGAAGCTGTCCTGTTGAAAGCTGCCTTCATCGTTGAGCACACCGGGCTGCAGACGCGCCAAAGAGTCCAGCAGCACCATGGCTGCCAGTTCACCGCCCGAAAGCACAAAGTCACCCAGACTCAGTTGATGGGTGACATTTCTATCAATGAAACGCTGGTCAATGCCCTCATAGCGACCACAGAGCAGCACCGCCCCCCGGCTTTCGGCCCAATCGGCCACCACGGCATGCTTGAGGGTCGTACCTATGGGTGAGAACAACACCACAGGGGCAGGCTCTGCCTGCTCCCGCGCATCAGCCTCGACGCGGGCTGCGCGAATCGCCTCAAGGCAATGCTGCAGCGGCTCGGCCATCATCACCATGCCGGGGCCTCCGCCAAATGGACGATCATCCACACGGCGGTAATTGCCTTCGGCCCAGTCACGCGGATTCCACAGATGCACTGCCACCTGGCCAGAGCTGTAGGCACGACGTGTCACCCCACTCTCAAGAAACGGTGCGAACAGTTCAGGGAACAGTGTAATGATGTCAAAACGCATGATCTAAAAGCGCTTGAAGCTACAAAATTAATAGCTACTGCGCATTCCAATTCAATAGTCAGGCTGCCAGTCGGCCACGATTTTCTTGCCCGCCAGATCCACCGAGTCCACATAGGCATCGACAAAGGGAATCAGGCGCTCCTGCTCCTTGCCGTCCTGTTCATAGCCCAGCACCAGCACGGTCTGTGGGCCTGTGGCCATCAAGTCCTTGACCACGCCCAGTGCCACGCCTTCGCGGTTTACCACCTGCAGGCCCATCAGGTCCACCCAGTAGAACTCGCCGTCATCGGTCTTGGGGAAATGCTCGCGCGCCACAAAGATGCGGGCGCCGCGCAGTGCCTCGGCGGCATTGCGGTCGGCAACCTCCAGCGAGGTGGCCACGATGGTGTCGGCATGGAAGCGGGCCTGCTTGACGGGCAGAACCACGGTGCCCGCGAAATGCTTGGCCCCTTTTTCCGCCGGCTGCAAAAACCAGTCCTTGGCGGCAAACAGGGCTTCGGGGGCGCTGCTGAAGGCATGAACCTTGAACCAGCCCTTGATTCCCCAGGCATCGGCAATGCGACCGACTTCGATGGCATCAGCAGGCAAGCTCGTGGCTTGAAGAACAGGCATGTGGCTCATGGGATCAGCAGAGAAATTGCAGAAATTCAATAAAAAACGGGTCCCGTCAGGCAAGCCAACGGAACCCGCTTTGGTAAAGGTGCCTAGAGAGCAACCGCCTAAATTAGGCAGCAACCTTCTTTGCAGCTTCCTTGATCAGGCGTTCAGCCGTATCGGAAGTTTGAGCACCAACGCTCTTCCAGTAGTTCACGCGGTCCAGAGCCAGACGCAGGCCTTCTTCGGCGCCACGAGCGCTAGGGTTGTAGAAACCCAGACGTTCGATGAAAGCACCGTCGCGACGCACGCGCTTGTCAGCTGCAACGATGTTGTAGAAAGGACGAGCCTTAGAGCCGCCGCGGGAGAGACGAATAACAACCATGATGTTTCCTTCGGGTGGTTACAGCCAGTGCCATCAAAAATTTGACCAGCTGCGCAGGTTTTCTTACAGCGTTTGAGACACGCGACATGACCACCCGGCCAGCGACACGCCGTAAAACCCGAAATTATATCGAGTTCTGCCGAAGCTGCCTATAGCTGCGGCAAATGGGCATGGTCAGCACAGAGGTCTCCCTGAAAATGAAGCGCAATTGCCCTGAGCCCCGTCATTCACGCGAAGGGAATAATGGACGGGTTCTTTCGTTTTCTGCCCGTGCATCAGACCATGAACCAACTTGCTCCCGCCTCGACCCCGGCCCCTCGCCCCAAAAACAAGACGATCGCCTCCTGGCTGGCCTTGATCGGCGGGCCGCTGGGGCTGCATCGCTTCTACCTGCACGGACTTGGGGACTGGCTGGGCTGGCTGCTGCCCATTCCCACGGCACTCGGCATCTACGGCATCGAGCGCGTACAGCAGCTGGGGCAGGACGACAGACTGAGCTGGCTGCTGATCCCACTGCTCGGCTTCACCATTGCGGGCTGCGCCCTGCGTGCCATTCTCTATGGCCTGATGGAGCAGGGAAACTGGAACCGGCTCTTCAATCCCTCGATAGAGGCCGACGCGCCCGCGGGACGTACCCGATGGGCCACGATTTTTGCCGTAAGCCTGTCCCTGATGCTGGGAGCCACCGTGCTGATGGCCAGCATCGCCTACAGCTTCCAGCACTACTTCGAATATCAGGTCGAAGAGGCGCGCAAGATTTCGCAGTAGCTGCAGCGCTCCGAACCAGGGGCTCTCACCCACGCCGAAGCGGCTTCGGCCTCGCCGTTTTTGTAAGCAAAAGTCTAATTTTTCACCTACTGGGCGCAAAGCGGCGCCTGCCGATTCCCCAGAACTCACAATGCCCAACTGACGAACATCTTGCAAAGACTGCATCCAAGCAGTATTCGCACTACGACGGCTTTGCTGCACCAGTCCGAAGAGGTCTTATGTCTGCAACCAACGAAAAGTCTGCCAGATCCGAAGTGCATGGGCAAAACGCCTTTCCGGCTGCCACCAGTCTGGTGGGTGTGTACGGAGAACAGCTTTTCCGCATTCTTGAGCAAACCAGCAGCGGCTATGTGTTGCTGGATGCCCAGAACCGGGCTCAGCGCTGGAATGATGGCTATCTGCAGATATTCCCCTGGCTGGCTTCCGTCCTCAAGGTAGGCATACCTCTGCAAACCGCTCTGCAAGCTGCCGCAACAGCAGCCCCGGCCAACGCTGCACCGGCCCTGAACCATATCGCCGAAAGTCATCAAACCCTGATTGCGCGCCAGCAAGCCAATGCCCAGTTTCAGCTGCCCAATGGGCGCAAGCTCAATCTGTCGGCTCACGCCCTATCGGCCAATTACACCGTGCTCGCCTGCAAGGAGCTGCTGCCTCATGGCAACGAGGCAGAAGGCCTTTCCTTCTTCGATGTGCTGACCAACCTGCCCAACCGGCGCCTGCTGCTGGACAGGCTGTCCCAGGCCATGATCCAGTCCGAGCGCACGGGCTGGCGCGGCGCCTTGCTGACCATAGACATGGAGCCGGTGGCGGGCCCGGCCACCAGCACGGGAGACAGCCGAGACAGCCAGTCCTGCCTGGCACCGAACATCGCACAGCGCCTGCTCGGCTGCGTACGGTCCTGCGATACCGTGGCCAGACTGGATGCCGCGCACTTCGTCATCATGGTCTCGGATCTGTCCCCGGATACCGAAATGACCACGGTGCTGGTGGAGCGTCTGGGAGAGCGTCTGCAGGAAAGCCTGAACGGGAGCTACCAACTCGGCAACAAAAGCGCGATGCTGGAGGCCAATATAGGCGCCACCCTGTTCGGCCCGCACTCCCGCTCGGCCACCGAGTTGCTGCAGCAGGCAGAGATTGCCATGTACCGTCTGCGCGATGAAGAGGCTCGCGGCCTGCACTTCTTCAGCCCCGAACTACAGGTTCCGGCCAACGACCGCTGCCGCATGGAACAGGATCTGCGAGAAGCCCTGCGCCTCGGCCAGTTCGAGCTGCATTACCAGGCCCAATACTCTGCCAGCGGCGAAGTCAACGGCCTGGAAGCCCTGCTGCGCTGGCGTCATCCCAGGCGAGGACTGGTACCACCGAGCATCTTTCTGTCCGTGGCAGAGGAGACCGACATCATCGTTCCGCTTGGTCGCTGGAGCATTCAGGCCGCCTGTGAACAATTGACCAGATGGAAAGCCGAGCCGCAACTGGGCAAGCTGCCCATCTGCGTCAACATCAGCGCCAAGCAGCTTCGGCAAGCGGATCTGGCCGAGCAAGTGCAGAGCATTCTCAGCCAAACAGGGGCCGACCCTGCACTACTGCTGCTGGAGCTTTCCACCCAAGCGCTGACCCCCTCGCACGCGGATATCGTTCCGACCCTCACCCATCTTCGCACCATAGGTGTGCGGCTGTCACTCGACGATTTTGGTGGCGGCTCCCATATGCAGGAAGCGCTGCAGCAGCTCCCCCTGAACCAGCTCAAGCTCTCGCATTCCCTGGTGCAACGCCTGGGCCCCAACAATGCCGCCGAGGCCGCCGTGCAGGCGGCCATCGCGCTGGCTGCCCGCCATCAGATGACGATCGTCGGCGCAGGGGTTGAAACCCTGGAGCAGCGTGCCCTGCTGGCGCAGCATGGCTGCGAGCACTTCATGGGCTATCTGCTCAGCCCCCCGACACCGGTCGGCCAACTCAGGTCGCTGCTGCAGCGACAGGTTGTATCCAGCCTGCAGGAAACCGTGGCCTGAGCCGATGTATCAGCCATGAAAAAAGGCTTCGCAATGCGAAGCCTTTTTGGCGTCAATCCCTTGATTGAAAATCCTCAACAGCTATCAATCAAGGAGTACACAAACTCAATACAGTTGCAGGCTGACCCAGTAGGCAATGGATGCCACAAAGGCGCTGGCAGGGATCGTCAGAATCCATGCCCAGACGATATTGCCTGCCACTCCCCAGCGCACGGCACTCGCGCGCTGCGTGGAACCCACGCCCACGATGGCACCGGTAATGGTGTGTGTGGTCGAGACGGGAACCCCCAGGAAGGTGGCGAAGAACAATGTCAGTGCGCCACCGGATTCGGCGCAGAAGCCACCAACGGGCTTGAGCTTGGTGATCTTCTGACCCATGGTCTTGACGATGCGCCAGCCGCCAAACATGGTGCCCAGACCGATGGCCAGATAGCAGCTCACGATGGTCCACAGGGGAGGCTCGGCATCACCGGCATTGGCATAACCCGTGGCAATCAGCAGCAGCCAGATGATGCCGATGGTCTTTTGCGCATCGTTACCACCGTGACCCAGACTGTAAGCACCGGCAGACACCAGTTGCAGACGGCGGAACCACTTGTCCACGCGATTCGGGCTGGCCCGGCGGAAAATCCAGGCCACCAGCACCATCATCAGCGAACCCAGCAAAAAGCCAAGCACGGGAGAGACGAAGATGAAGGCCACTGTCTTCCAGATACCGCTGGCGATCAGCGCGCCCGCGCCGGCCTTGGCAATCACCGCACCCACGATGCCGCCAATCAGGGCATGCGAGGAACTGCTGGGAATGCCGTAGACCCAGGTGATGACGTTCCAGGTGATGGCACCCACCAGAGCACCGAACACGACATGCGTGTCCACAATGCCCGGCTGAACAATACCCTTGCCCACGGTTGCCGCCACACTGAGGTGGAAGACGAAAACCGCCACAACGTTGAAGAACGCGGCAAATGCCACGGCCTGAGTAGGCTTGAGAACCCCCGTGGAAACCACGGTGGCAATCGAATTGGCAGCGTCGTGAAAGCCGTTCATGAAATCGAACAGCAAGGCGAGCACCACCAGCAAAATCACAACCCAGAGGGCTGCCTGTACCGGCTCCATGATCGGGCTCCTGCGAGAATCAGGAATTCTCGAGGACGATGCCCTCGATCAGGTTCGCCACGTCTTCGCAGCGGTCCGTGATGGTTTCCAGCAGCTCATAGATGGCCTTGAGCTTGATCACCTCACGCACATCGGGCTCTTCACGGAACAGCTTGCTCATGGCCGCGCGCATCACGCGGTCGGCATCGCCTTCCAGGCGGTCGATTTCGTCGCAGGTCTTGCTGGCGGCATCCACGATCGTGGGATCGGAGAGGCGGTCCAGCAGCTTGACGGCATCACGCAGACGCTCGCAGCAGCGCACGCACAGATCGGTCAGACGAGTGATTTCGTCTGTCATATGACGCACGTCATACAGGGCCATGGTCTCGGCAGAGTCCTGAATCAGGTCGGCCACGTCGTCCATGGTGTTGATCAGCGAGTGGATATGTTCGCGATCCAGGGGCGTGATGAATGTCTTGTGCAACAGCTTGGTGACGTCATGGGTCACACGGTCGGCTGCGCGCTCGGCGTTGTCCACATCGGCGTTGTATTTTTCGCGCAGATGGGGATCGTTGTAATTTGCAACGAGTTGCGAGAAAGCATGAGCTGCTTCAACGATGCGGTCCGCATGTTGATTGAACATCTCGAAAAAATTGCCTTCGCGCGGCAATAGCTTGCCAAACAGCATGAATGCTCCTTACCGGGGAAAAGAAACCAGGCGACTCACTGCAAAAAAAGTGCATGGTTCCCGGCTTAAACGGGGCGGAGTTTACTCTTGAGTCATTGTGCGTTTCAGCGCGTCTTCAAGACACCCCTTCGGGCACCACGAAAAATAAAACACAAGCTCCGCGCCATGCTAGGCGCTGTCACAAAGCCTGTGATTCCTCCAGACAACACCGGAGAGCAGCGATCCGCCCACCCAACGTGCCGACTCCCTGAGCATGTCACCGAGCCACGCGAAAACGTTCCAAATACTTCTTTTTGTAATAAGCAAATTCTATTCAATGACAAAAAAGAATTAAAAGGAACTAAAAAGAAATGAATAAAACAATCAACGAGCCCTGAAAAACGTCATTTTTTTGTCATTTTCTTGAATTTAAGGGGAATTAGGGTTCACCCTTGACTGCAGCAGAGCGTCACGGCTGGATAGCGCACAGCGATCAAAGGCGCCAGCCGCCTTGTCGAGGCTTACTCACCCAGGTAGGCCGCTCGCACGCGCGGATCGCTCAGCAAGGTCTGGCCCGGCCCCGTCATGGTGATGATGCCGGACTCCATGACATAACCTCTATCGGCCAGCGCCAGCGCGCGACTGGCGTTCTGCTCCACCAGCACCATGGTCACACCCAGCGCATAGACATCGCTGACCACCTCGAAGATCTTATCCACCATGATGGGTGACAGGCCCATGGACGGCTCGTCCAGCAGCAGCACCTTGGGCTGGCTCATGAGCGCGCGCGCCATGGCCAGCATCTGCTGCTCGCCCCCAGACATGGTGCCCGCCAGCTGATCCTTGCGCTCCTTCAGGCGCGGAAAGATGCCGAACATACGCTCGATATCCGCCTGTATGCCAGCCTTGTCCTTGCGCGTGTAGGCACCCATGAGCAGGTTTTCGGTAATCGTCATGCGTGCGAACACGCCGCGCCCCTCGGGCACCATGACCAAGCCTTCGGCCACCAGATCCCAGGCGCCCTTGCCCTTGATGCTTTGGCCCAGATAGAGAATTTCGCCATCGGCAATCGGCAGCCCTCGCGTGACGGCCTTCATGGTCGTGGTTTTGCCCGCGCCGTTGGAGCCGATCAGCGACACCAGCTCACCCTGATGCACCTGAAAGTCCACGCCCTTGACAGCCTGAATGCCGCCATAGCCCACCTTCAGGCCCTTCACCTGCAGCAATACCGGGGCTGCGGATTTGGAGGCCTGCGCCTGTTCCAGCACTTGATCCTGCATCTTCAATGGCCTCCCGTGCCCAGATAGGCTTCAATCACTTTTTCATTCTTCTGCACTTCGGCAGGCGTGCCTTCGGCAATCGGCTTGCCATAGTCCAGCACCGTCACGCGGTCGCACAGGCCCATGACCAGCTTCACATCATGCTCGATGAGCAGGATGGTGCGGTGGTCGTTGCGAATGCGGTCAATCAGCTCACGCAGTTGCAGCTTCTCGGTCGCGTTCATGCCGGCGGCCGGCTCATCCAGCGCAATCAGCTGCGGGTCCGTCGCCAGTGCACGGGCAATCTCCAGGCGGCGCTGATCGCCATAGGACAAGGTGCGCGCCTTGAAATCCGCATATTTGCCAATGCCGACATAGTCGAGCAACTCACGGGAGCGGGCGCGAATCGCGGCCTCCTCGGCCTTGAAGCCCTTGGTGCGGAACACCGCCCCGAGCAGACCGGAATGCGTGCGCACATGGCGCCCGACCATGACGTTCTCCAGTGCCGTCATCTCGGCAAACAGCCGGATGTTCTGGAAGGTCCGTGCAATGCCGGCCCTGGCTACCTTGTGCACCGCCGTCGGCTCATAGGGCTTTCCGGCCAGCTCGAATTTGCCGGTGTCTGGCGTATAGAGGCCGGTGATCACGTTGAAAAACGTGGTCTTGCCTGCGCCATTGGGGCCGATCAGGCCATAGACCTGGCCTCTATCAATCTTCATGCTCACACCGGACAGTGCCTGCAAACCGCCAAAGCGCTTGGAGATGTCCGAGACATGAAGGACTGCGGAAGTCGTGCTCTCTGCCATATCAGTTCACATTCCTTGTCTGTGCAGTCATCAGGACTGACGGTCCAGGCTTTTGGCATGCTCGGGCGTGGGCCACAGGCCGCGCGGGCGCATCAGCATGATGACGATCATGGCCAGGGCAATCAGCAACTGGCGCAGGATGGAAGCATCGAGGCGTCCATCGGTCATCTGCTGCAGCGGCCCGGCCACATAGCGCAGCACCTCGGGCAGGGCCGAGAGCAGCACCGCCCCCAGAATCACGCCGGGAATATGGCCCAGACCGCCGAGCACGACCATGGCCACAATCATCACGGACTCCATGAGGCTGAAGGACTCGGGCGATACAAAGCCCTGGAAGGCGCCGAACATGGAACCTGCCACGCCGCCAAACGAAGCGCCCATGCCGAAGGCCAGCAGCTTCATATTGCGTACATTGATGCCCATGGCCTTGGCGGCGATTTCATCCTCCCGGATCGCCATCCAGGCACGGCCTATGCGCGAATCCTGCAAGCGGTAGCAGATCACGATGGTGGCCAGCACCAGCACCAGAAACAGGTAGTAGTACAGCGTGACGGAGGAGATGTCGTAGCCGAAGATCTCATGCCGCTTGGCCAGGTCGAAGCCGAAGATCTTGACCGAATCGATCTGGCCAATGCCCTTGGGGCCGTTGGTGATGTTGACGGGCTGGTCCAGATTGTTCAGGAAGATGCGGATGATCTCGCCGAAGCCCAGCGTCACGATGGCCAGATAGTCCCCGCGCAGCCGCAACACCGGCAGCCCCAGCAACACCCCCGTACAGGCAGCCAGCAGCATTCCTAGCGGAATCACCAGCCAGATCGAGGTGTGCAGCCCGTTGGGAAACATGGCCACAAAGCCTTCGAAGGTCTCGGCCAGATGCGGCGATGCCATGAGCGCAAACATATAGGCGCCCACGGCATAGAAAGCCACATAGCCCAGATCCAGCAGGCCGGCGTAGCCGACCACGATGTTCAGGCCCAGCGCCAGCATCACGTAGAGCAGGGCCAGATCGGCAATGCGCACCCAGGCATTGCCGAAATACTGCAGGATCAGCGGCAGCACCAGCAGGCCTATGCCGCCCAGAATCCAGTGGAGTGTCTTGTTGTTCTTCATGGGCACTCCTCAGGCTCGGTCCGCCACACGCTCACCCAGCAGGCCCGAAGGGCGCAGCGTCAGGATGATGATGAGCACGATGAAGGCAAAGATGTCGGTGTACTGACTGCCCAGCACACCGCCCGTCAGATCACCGATATAGCCGGACCCGATGGACTCGATCAGCCCCAGCAGCAGGCCACCCACCACGGCCCCGGCCAGATTGCCGATGCCGCCGAAAACGGCGGCCGTGAAGGCCTTGAGACCCGGCAGAAAGCCCATGGTGTGATGAGCCGTGCCGTAGTTGGAGGCATACATGATGCCGGCAATCGCCGCCAGCACGGCACCGATGATGAAGGTGGCGGAAATCACCATATCGGGCTTGACGCCCATCAGCGCCGCCACACGCGGGTTCTCGGCCGTGGCCCGCATGGCGCGCCCCAGCTTGGTGTAGTTGACCAGGTACATCAGCGTGGCAAGTGCAACCGCCGTGACCACCAGCACCAGAATCTGCGTGGGCGTGATCACCGCCGTGCCGATTTCATAGGGTGTGGACGACAGCAGTGTGGGATAAGCCTTGTAATTGGGCTTCCAGATGATCATGGCCAGGGTCTGCAGCAGGATGGAGACACCGATGGCCGTGATCAGCGGCGCCAGACGCGGGCTGTTGCGCAGCGGCCGGTATGCCACCTTCTCTATCACGAAGTTCAGCGATGCGGCCACCACGCAGGCGATGATGGCGGCTATCAAAAGCATGAGCCAGCCCGGCAGATAGGGCATGGCCTCCTGCATCAGGCCGATACAGCTCCAACTGGTCAAAGCCCCCACCATCAGCACCTCGCCATGCGCGAAGTTGATCAGCTGAATGATGCCGTACACCATGGTGTAGCCCAGGGCTATCAAGGCGTACATGCTGCCTAACACCAGACCATTGATGATCTGCTGCAGCAAGATATCCATAAGCGCGCTCCCCTTCCCTCGATCCAAGACGGAGACACTGCGAGCCTCTCATCCCGAACGACGGAGCCAGCGATGCCATGGTTCCCCTTCTGCAGTCCGCCGCTTTGTGGGCCGCTTGTCGCAAAAGAGTGAATCGATTCTAGGGAGCTGTTTTCAGGACTCAGGGCCGGGGTTTCCCGTGCGCAGACCAAAAATGCTGCATCGCAACAATTTCATCAACAGAGCAAGTCCAATAAATACAGGCACTTAGTCATGTGCTGCCACTCAATCTAGCGAAAAACCCTGAAAACACCGCAAAAAATGCAGCATTCAACTAGTGTCAGTGGTGCAACACCTGGGCAACTCGCTCTTTACAAGCCTGCCGGCTCGTCATCTGCCGCACGAGCGGCGTCGTTGAGCGCCTTGAGTTCCGCCAGCTTCTGGCCGATCTTGATTTCCAGCCCACGCGCCACGGGCTGGTAGAAGCCCGGATCTTCCATTCCTTCAGGCAGATAGCGCTCGCCCGCCGCAAAGCCGCCCTCCTCGCTGTGGGCATAGCGGTAGTCCCGCCCATAGTCCAGCTGCTTCATCAGCTTGGTGGGGGCATTGCGCAGATGCAGCGGCACAGGCCTTGTGGTGTCGCCCTTCACAAAAGCCTTGGCCTTGTTGTAGGCCATGTAGCCGGCATTGCTCTTGGGCGCCACGGCCAGGTAGATCACGGCCTGGGCCAGGGCCAACTCGCCCTCGGGACTGCCCAGGCGTTCATAGGTCGCAGCAGCATCGTTGCACATCTGCATGGCACGCGGGTCGGCAAGTCCTATGTCTTCCCAGGCCATGCGCACGATGCGGCGGGCCAGATAGCGCGGATCGGCCCCGCCGTCCAGCATGCGGCAAAACCAGTAAAGCGCCGCATCGGGGTCCGAGCCGCGCACGGATTTGTGCAGCGCGCTGATGGTGTCGTAGAACTGCTCGCCGCCCTTGTCATAGCGGCGCATACGCTCGCCCAGCACCTTGAGCAGCCAGGCATCGGTGATGCTCTGCACCCCGGCCTGCTCGGCCGTGATGGACAGGGTCTCCAGCGTGTTCAGCAAGCGCCGTGCATCGCCGTCGGCATAGGCAATCAGGCGCTCCAGCGCTTCATCTTCGATGGCGGGAACCGCCTTGATGGCATGGGCTTTGGCCACAATCTGCTTCAGATCGTCGGTTGTCAGGCTTTGCAGCACATAGACAGCCGCCCGCGACAGCAGGGCCGAGTTGACCTCGAACGACGGGTTCTCCGTGGTCGCGCCGATGAAGGTGAACAGTCCGCTTTCCACATGGGGCAGAAAAGCGTCCTGCTGGCTTTTGTTGAAGCGGTGCACCTCGTCCACGAACACGATGGTGCGCTGCTGCAGCAGTCCGCTCTGGGCGGCCTGCGCCTGCTCCACGGCCTCGCGGATGTCCTTGACGCCGCCCAGCACGGCGCTGATGGAGATGAACTGCGCATCAAAGGCATCGGCCATCAGGCGCGCAATCGTGGTCTTGCCCACTCCCGGCGGCCCCCAGAGTATGCAACTGTGCGGGCGACCCGACTCGAAGGCTAGGCGCAGCGGCATGCCCTCTCCCAGCACATGCTGCTGGCCGATGACTTCGGCCAGAGTGTGCGGCCGCAGGCGCTCGGCCAGAGGCTGATGGGGAACGGCTGGGGAATGGGAATTGATGTGCGTGACCATGACCCCTCAAGTATCCAACGCTACGGCCGCCTGTGCAGCCAAATGGGTCGGGACTGTTTTACGCGCCGGATTGCAGCAGGCGGCAAACACGCTTAACCCCATCACTCTTATCAGAATTTTTCATAAGAGAAAATAGCGTTTTAACGGATTAAATCTCTCCATTAACGAGGCCACCCCTCGCCTTCATGGAGGTACTGCCCCATCCGGTCTGCCAAAAGCCAGGCCCGGCAGCGCGTTTAGATTCATTGCAGGCCGCCTCATCTGCGCCGCGCAATGCCTGTGCCTGATAGGGCTACCGCCATCAGCCAGAAATCAATCGAAAGCATCCGCAACTTTCCTTGGTTCCACATTGCTCCAGGGCGTGCCAGCGCTGCACGCCTGAGCCTACGCGTATGAAAAAACTCAAGACCTGGGACATTTTTGCCCTCGGTTTCATGACCTTTGCCCTGTTCCTCGGGGCGGGCAACATCATCTTCCCTCCCATGGTGGGCCTGGCCGCCGGTGAAAACCTGCTCGGAGCCTCGACCGGCTTTCTGCTGACCGGCGTCGGCCTGCCCCTGCTCGGGGTGATCGCCCTGGCCCGCGTGGGCGGCGGTCTGGACACCCTGACCAGCCCCATAGGCCGCATTGCCGGCCTGGTGCTGGCCGTGGCCATCTATCTGACCATAGGCCCTCTGTTCGCGACGCCGCGCACGGCCACCGTATCCTTCGAGATGGGCCTGGCCCCCTTCGTCGGCAACACGCCTGCCATGCTGCTGGCCTTCACCATCGCTTACTTTGTGGCCGTGGCGCTGCTGTCGCTGTTCCCCGGCAAGCTCATGGACAACGTGGGCAAGATCATCACGCCCGTGCTGATTCTGGCGCTGGCCGTGCTCGGCGGCTCCGCCGTGCTGGCCCCCGTGGATGGCTACAGCGTCAGCACCGAGGCCTATGCCACGCAGGCTGCCGCCTTCTCCGAAGGCTTTCTGCAGGGCTATCAGACCATGGACGCCCTGGCCTCGCTGATCTTCGGCATCGTCATCGTCAACGCCATCAAGGCCGCCGGCGTGAGCGACAGCAGGCTGCACACGCGCTACTGCATTTACGCCGGCATCATTGCCGCGACCTGCCTGGGCCTGGTCTACGTCTCGCTGATGTATCTGGGCGCCACCAACAGCCAGCTGGCCGTCAACGCCTCCACCGGCGTGCAGATTCTCACGGCCTTTGTGCAGCAGACCTTCGGCCCCGCAGGTCTGTGGCTGCTGGCCACCGTCATCATGCTGGCCTGCCTGACTACCGGCGTGGGCCTGATCACGGCCTGCAGCAGCTTCTTCAGTGAGCTGACCGGCATCTCCTATCGCACCATGGTCATCGGCCTGTCGATCTTCAGCACTGCCGTGGCCAACCAGGGACTGGCCCAGCTGATTGCCGTGGCCGTGCCTGTGCTCGTGGGCCTGTATCCCGTGGCCATCGCCCTGATCGCCCTGAGCCTGCTGCACCGCTGGAGCCAGCCGGCGCGCGTCTATATCCCCGTGATGAGCACCTCACTGGTCTTCGGCCTGTTTGATGCTGCCAAGGCAGCCAAGCTCGACTTCCTGGTTCCCGCCTGGCTGGACATGCTGCCCGGCGCCGCCCTGGGCATGGGCTGGGTCACCCCGGTGGTCTGCGTGCTGGTGCTGGCAGGCCTGCTGGATTTCGCCTTCGGCAACAAGCAAGCTGCCGCAAACGCCACACGCGCCTGATCGCAAACTGGCGGATAGCTTCCAAAAGCATAGCTATCTGTGCTTTAACCACAAGGGATTAGCCCTTGTTTTACACAAAAAAGGCCTGCGGACATCATCCGCAGGCCTTTTTGCTGGTGCGTGCCGCGCTTTTACTGCTTGAGCACGTCGGCCCCCTTGGGCACCGTGAAGTGGAAGGTCGATGCCGGCAGCGAAGCCTGGGTCTGCAGGCCCTTGAACTGCATCAGCGAGCGCTGGCCAAAGCTGTCCTCGATATCCAGCGCTGCCAGCTTGCCTTCGGGTGTGAAACCTATGCGCACGCTCTTGAGCTGACCGCCCTTCTGCCTGGGGCTGGCCAGCACCCATTCCAGGCCATCGGCATCAGGCTGATTGCCCAGCTCGAAATCGGCCTTCAAGGCCTTGAGGTCGGTGGCCGAGGTCAGAATGGCCGCCGGTGTGCTGCCCAGCACCTGGGCCTGGGCACGCTGCGTCACCTGGTTCAGGTCGGCGTCGTACAGCCACAGTGTCTTGCCGTCGGCCACGATGAGCTGCTCGAACGGCTTGGTGTAGTTGAAGCGGAACTTGCCGGGCCGCTGGAATTCGAAGCTGCCGCTGGACACCTTGGTACGCGCTTCCTGCCCGGACTTGGGCGGCGAGGTCACAGACTGGGTGAAGTCGGCCTTGCCCGCCTGGGCGTTCTTCATGAAAGACTCAAGGCTTTTCAGGCCATCAGCCATTGCAGCACTTGCGCTGCCAGCTATCAAAATTGCAGTCAAAAGACGTTTCATGACTCTCCTTCTTGTGCGCGGCTCACTCGCTGCGAGCCGGAACTAGAACATCGCGCTGCCCACTGGATGTGAGCGAGCTGACCAGGCCGGCCTTTTCCATCTGCTCGAGCAGATTGGCCGAGCGGTTGTAGCCGATGCGCAGTTTGCGCTGAACATAGGAAATGCTGGCCTTGCGGTCCTTCAGCACGATTTCGACGGCCTGATCGTAGAGCTCGTCCTTTTCGCCGCCGCCCTCGCCATCGTCATCGCCGCCCTCGCCGTCGACAGAGCCGCCTTCCAGGATGCCTTCGATGTAGTCGGGATCGCCCTGTTCCTTGAGATAGCTGACCACACGGTGCACCTCGTCGTCGGAGACAAAAGCGCCGTGCACGCGAATCGGCAGGCCGGTGCCGCTGGCCATGTACAGCATGTCGCCCATGCCCAGCAGGGTCTCGGCCCCCATCTGATCCAGCACGGTGCGGCTGTCGATCTTGCTGGAGACCTGGAAGGCAATACGGGTCGGAATATTGGCCTTGATCAGGCCGGTGATCACGTCCACGCTGGGGCGCTGGGTCGCAAGAATCAGATGAATGCCGGCCGCACGCGCCTTTTGCGCAAGGCGGGCGATGAGTTCTTCGATCTTCTTGCCGACCACCATCATCAGGTCGGCCAGTTCGTCGATGACAATGACGATGTGGGGCAGGCGCTGCAGCGGCTCAGGCTCCTCTGGCGTG
Organism: Comamonas thiooxydans; assembly: GCF_002157685.2. Lineage (NCBI taxonomy): Bacteria > Pseudomonadati > Pseudomonadota > Betaproteobacteria > Burkholderiales > Comamonadaceae > Comamonas > Comamonas thiooxydans. The sequence continues at coordinate 1,004,159 of NZ_AP026738.1, read as the reverse complement.
AGGCTGAAAGGGTTGGGAATCGACTCCTCGCGCGCCTTGGCCTCGTCGATCTTGCTGTTGTAGCCGGCCAGATTGCGCACACCGAGCTTGCTCATGAGCTTGTAGCGGCGCTCCATCTCGGCCACGCACCAGTTCAGGCCGTTGGCCGCCTGCTTCATGTCGGTGACCACGGGGCACAGCAGATGGGGAATGCCTTCATAGACCGACATTTCCAGCATCTTGGGGTCGATCATGAGCAGGCGCACATCGCGCGCCTCTGCCTTGTAGAGCAGAGACAGAATCATGGCGTTGATACCCACGGACTTGCCCGAGCCGGTCGTGCCGGCCACCAGCACGTGGGGCATCTTGGCCAGGTCGGCGACCACGGGGTTGCCCACGATATCCTTGCCCAGTCCCATGGTCAGCAGGCTCTTGGCGTCGTGATAGACCTGCGAGCCCAGCACCTCGGACAAACGGATCGACTGGCGCTTGGCGTTGGGCAGCTCCAGCGCCATATAGTTCTTGCCGGGAATGGTCTCGATCACACGAATCGACACCAGGGACAGCGAACGCGCCAGGTCCTTGGCCAGATTGACGATCTGCGAGCCCTTGACGCCCGTGGCAGGCTCGATCTCATAGCGCGTGATCACAGGGCCGGGCATGGCCGCAACCACCCGCACTTCCACGCCAAAGTCCTTGAGGCGCTTTTCAATCAGCCGGCTGGTCATCTCCAGTGTCTCGGCAGACACCAGCTCCTGGCGCTGCTGGGCCTGGTCCAGCAGGTCCACCTGAGGCAGCTTGCTGTCCGGATGATCGGTGAACAGCGGCTTCTGGCGTTCCTTCACCACCCTGGCGCTGGGCTGACTGGTCTCCTGCAGCACGGGTTCGATGATCTGCACAGGCTGATGCACCGGTGCAGCAATCGCACCTTCTGTGCGGTCAAACACCACTTCCTCGCGTTCTCGGGCCGCTCTCTTGCCGACAGAGACATCCTTGGCAATTTCACGACGCTCGCGGCCAAACTGCACCATGCCGTCCAGACGTGCGCCCAGGCCTTCGGCCAGCTTGCCCCAGGAAAAGCCGAACACCATGGCAGCGCCCAGCACGAACAGGCAGATGCCGATCAGGCCCGAGCCCGCAAAACCCAGCCACTTGAGGGCATTGAAGCCCATCATGTAACCAAACACGCCACCGGCAGGGCCGGGCAGCAGGTTCTCGAAACGGTACAGACGCGTCCATTCCAGCGCGCAGCTGGCAATCATCAGAATGGCCAGACCGCCCCAGAACAGAAAGCGGCGGCGCCACAGCGGCATCAGCGCCAGAGGGCTGCCGTCCTTGTTCACCCCGCCACGCATCCAGCGCACCAGCGATGTCACCCAGGTCTGCACGGCGGCCAGCACCAGCCACCAGATGGACATGCCGAAGCCGAAGTAGCAGGCGTCGGCCAGCCAGGCACCCACACGGCCCATCCAGTTGTGCACAAACGGCCTCTGCCCGGCGCCCGAAGTGGACCAGGCTGCGTCTTGCGGCGAGTAGGTGAACATGGCCATGAGCCAGAACACCAGCGCCAGCAGGCCGATCAACAGCAAAACCTCCTGGCTGAAGCGAATCACTCCATAGCGCGGAGTCGCAGCGCGGGATTTTGATTTGCTGGAAGAAGACGCGTTCGAAGCGTTCAATGTATATGTCATACGCAGGCGCAAGCTTACCTTAGGCCCTTATCCAAGCGGTGCATTCGGCCAAGACGATCGCTCAGCGTAATGCAAGCACATGCAACAAAACTGCCATACGGCAGCCCGATTCGCTTCATCACTATCATTTTTAACAATTCCGGTGATTAAAAACAGCTGCACGCGCAGACCTTGATCCGGAGCGATACTCCCACATCTTCCCAATGTTTTCATGACCGCGCGCCGGTTGTCGGCCTGCTTTTTTCAGAGTTCCGCTCCATGTCCTCTACCAAACACGCACAAGTTCTCATCCTCGGCTCCGGCCCTGCCGGCTATACCGCCGCCGTATACGCGGCCCGTGCCAATCTCAAGCCCCTGCTGATTACCGGCATGGCCCAGGGCGGCCAGCTGATGACCACCACCGAAGTGGACAACTGGCCCGCCGACGTCATGGGCGTGCAGGGCCCCGAGCTGATGCAGCGTTTTCAGGAACATGCCGAGCGCTTCAAGACCGAAATCGTTTTCGACCACATCAACCAGGTCGACCTCTCCAAGCGCCCCTTCACCCTGACCGGCGACAGCGGCGTCTATACCTGCGACTCGCTGATCATCGCCACCGGCGCATCGGCCAAGTACCTTGGCCTGCCCTCCGAAGAAGCCTTCATGGGCCGCGGCGTGTCCGCTTGCGCCACCTGCGACGGCTTTTTCTATCGCGAGCAGCCTGTCTGCGTGATCGGCGGCGGCAACACGGCCGTGGAAGAAGCTCTCTACCTGTCCAACATCGCCAGCAAGGTCACCCTGGTGCACCGCCGCGACAAGTTCAAGGCCGAGCCCATCCTCGTGGACAAGCTGATGGACAAGGTCAAGGAAGGCAAGATCGAGCTCAAGACCCATTTCACACTGGATGAAGTGCTGGGCGACCAGAGCGGCGTGACCGGCATCCGCATCAAGAGCACGCAGGACGGCCACACGGAAGAGGTCAAGCTGCAAGGCGCCTTCATTGCCATCGGCCACCACCCCAACACCGACATCCTCCAGGGTCAGCTGGAGCTGGAAAACGGCTACATCGTCACCCAGGGCGGCCTCAAGGGCTTTGCCACACAGACCAGCGTGCCCGGCGTGTTCGCCGCCGGCGACTGCCAGGACCATGTCTACCGCCAGGCCATCACCAGCGCCGGCACCGGCTGCATGGCAGCCCTGGATGCCCAACGTTTCCTGGAACAGGAATCCTGATGACGCCAGGACGCCTCGGCGTCTGAGCGGCTGTTAGCGCATGTTCGGCGCAAAAGCCCTTGGGTTTGGCCAGTTTTGGCCGGCACCAGGGGCTTTTTTGCGAGAACGCTATAATCGCAGACTTTGCTGAATTCCAGGTTCGCGCTTTACCGTGCTTCGGGACTTCCGCAATCGGGCTACCGCCACCCATTACAAACTGGCGAGGTGAGGTTGTCGGCACCTCCTGCTCCCGCAGGATTCCAGAGCCGGCGGCCGATTCAACTATCGGAGTGTCCCAATGGCACGCGTATGTGAAGTTACGGGCAAGAAGCCCATGGTGGGCAACAATGTTTCCCACGCCAACAACAAGACCAAGCGTCGTTTCCTCCCCAACCTGCAATACCGCCGCTTCTGGGTGGAGAGCGAAAACCGTTGGGTGCGCCTGCGCGTTTCCAGCGCTGCTCTGCGCCTGATCGACAAGAACGGTATCGACTCCGTGCTCGCAGACATGCGCGCTCGTGGCCAAGCTTAATTTCCTGAAGGAGAAACACCATGGCTGCTAAAGGCGGACGCGAAAAGATCAAGCTGGCTTCCACTGCTGGTACCGGTCACTTCTACACAACGACCAAGAACAAGAAGACGATGCCTGAAAAGATGTCGATCATCAAGTTCGACCCCAAGGCTCGCAAGCACGTCGAGTACAAGGAAACCAAGCTGAAGTAATTCGGCCTGTTTCTTGAAAAACCGCCTCACGCAAGTGCAGGCGGTTTTTTTATGCCTCCGCCATGCCTGCCCGGCGCGAGGGCTGGCGCCGCGCCCCTCCCTATACTTGGCACGTTGCAACGAACAGGGATGGATCACATGAATCACAGGACGCTGAGCACATTGCTTTTTTCGCTTGCCGTGTCGCCAGCCGTCTTCGGCCAGACCTTCATCTGCCCCACGGGTCCCGGCCCCGGCCAGCGCCAGGTCGGCATGACAGGCGGCTCACCGGGTCTGGCCTCGGTGCCCGTCTGCGAGCAGTTCAGCTCCGCGCCCGCCGCCACCCAACGCGCCGAACCGTCGCCCGCCGATGCCCTGGGGGGTCTGGCGCGCAGCCAGCTGGAGCTGCTGCGCGAGGGGCAGGAACTGATCAAGGAAGGACAGAGAATTGCACAAGACCCGCAGTATCAGAAGCTGCGCAAGGGCTACTGGATGTTTTCGCAGGACGAGAAAAACCCGCGCTCCGGTCTTGAATGTGCGGCGATCTTTGGCAGCATGTCCGGTGCCGTTCAGCTTTCCGGCCCCACGGCCAAGCACAACGGTGCCCTGCTGACCTTTCTGGGCATGGACATTCCCCAGCCCGCCAGCCCGCGCAAGATCAGAACCACTCTGACCCAGAACCAGGACCGGCCCCAGGAGGTTGGCGCCATCAACTACACCATGTCCAATGGCAAATGGGGAGCCATCGTCTACGCGCTGGGCGGCCCCGAAGCACTGGTCAAGGAGCTTGGGGAAGAGGAAGAAGCCCGCTTCAAGGTCTCCGTGGAAGGCAAGGAGGTCATCAGCACCTTCTACAAGGAGGGCGGCAAAGCCCGTGACTTCCTGCGCCAGTGCATGGCCGGTCAGCCGACGAAATAAAGGACTTTGGTCAGCGCTAGCTGCGCGGACTCTGCCCCAGCTGCCGGCAGGCCATCGCGCCCAGATCCTGCATCGCCCTCTCCATGAGTTCGTCGACCGGATGGGTGCAGGCCAGCCGCATGCAGTGCTCATACCGGCCGGAATTGGAAAACATGCTGCCCGGTGCAATGCGTATGCCGCGCGCCAAAGCTGCCGTGAACAAGTCCGAGGTGGACATCTGCGCGGGGAACTCCAGCCACAGACACAGGCCGCCGCTTGGCAGACTCATGCGCGTGCCCAGCGGAAAATGGCGCGCCACCAGTCTGGCCATGGCCTCGCGCTGTCGCTTGAGCTGCTGCCTGAGCTTTTCCAGGCTGCGCTGATGGGTGGGTGAGCCCAGCACCTCGGCCACGACCAGCTGCCCCAGCGTCTGGGTATTGCGGCTTTGCGCAAATTTCAGCATCTGGATACGGCCGTGCCATTGGCCGCCATTCATCCAGCCCTGACGCAGACCCGGCGCCAGACTTTTGTTGAAGGCCTGGCAATAGATCACATGCCCGGAGACACTGTCCCAGGCCTTGAGCGGCTTCACCGGCAGCCCTTCGACAAACAGACCATAGGAGTCGTCCTCGATCAGCGCCGCCCCATGGGCTGTACACAGGGCCACGAGTCTGGCCTTGTTCTCGTCCGGCATGCGTGCGCCCACAGGCATCTGCAGATCCGGTACCACCACCACGGCCTTCAGGCGCGGCTGGGTCTGAAAGGCCAGCTCCAGCGCCTCGATGGACATGCCGGTGCGTGGGCTGCAGGGAATCTCCAGCGTTTTCAGCTGCAGGGACTCCACCACCTGCAGCAGACCGTAATAGGTTGGCGATTCGACGGCCACCATATCCCCGGGAGACGCCACGGCAGCCAGCGCCAGGCTCACCGCTTCGGAATTGCCGGTGGTTGCCAGCACGTCTGCAGGCGCCACACGGATACCGGAGGCCAGCGCCCGTCTGGCCATGGCCTGCTGAAACAGCGGATGATTGCCCTGATTGGCCAGCAGAGAGCGCCCCTGCGAGAGCAGTGTCGGATGCTCGCGCAGCAGCCTGGCGACGGTCTTGTTCAGATAGTGATGATCGAACAAGGACGCAGGCGGCGTGCAGCCACCGATGTCCATATAGACCTCGGCCTGACGGCCGCGCTCGAGCAGCAGAGAAATATGCTCGTTGATACCCACGAAATGCGCATGCGCGCCGGGAGATAGCGGCTGGCTCAGGTCCGGCTCGCTGGTCAGAGGAATATCACCCGTCCTCGTCGCGCACACAAAGTAGCCCACACGGGGCCTGGCCTCCAGACAGCCCTGCGCCTCCAGAAAACGCAGCACCTGCAAGGCCGTCGAGAGGCTGATGTCATGTCGAGCCATCAACTCGCGCACCGACGGCATGCGCTCCCCGGGTTTCAGACTCCCCAGCTCTATGGCTGCGCTGTAGTGCGCGGCCAGCCGTTGATACAGCGGCAGCAGCACATCGCTTGTCGCATCATCGACAGGCTGTGATTCGGAGATGTTGGAAGTCAGCATGATGACAAAAACGCAGAACCGGGCAGGCATCATGCCAGCAAGCCCTGTTCTGGAACAGATACAGATTGTCAGCAAACATGGCAGAACAGATGCACCGGAATCCGCGCTGCTACGCCTGCACGGAACGCTTGCTGTGCCTGTTCCGCCAAGCCGCGCTTCCCTAAGCTTGAGGGCCTGAATCACAGACCCCTAGCCACCATGTCACAGCCGGATCCCACCCCGAAAACACATAGACTCAACAGCGGTCAAGCTGCATCGCTGCTGTTTGAACCAGGCAGCGAACTGTTCTGCCAGCAAGGGCCGCTGCGTCTGGCCATCGGGCCGCTGAGCTTCACCGACAATCATTTCGGCCAGGTCACGGTGCTGCAAACCGGGCAAAGCTGGCGTTGCCCCAGCCGCACCTGGGTGCAGCTGAGCACGCCAGCAGGCGCGGCCTGGATTCAATATCCGGCGGCACGGACACAGCAAAGCCGCCCCTACCCGAACAGGTCAGCGCAGCGGCTTGAAGAGGGAAAAGGCCTGAGCTTCGCGCTTGCCAGAATCTGGCAGCAGCTTGGCAAGCTCGGCCTCAGACGTGGGCAGCGCGCAGCTTGATGGAGAAATCCTTGAGTGCCGCAATGCCGCTGGCTTCGGCCCTCTGGCACCAGGCCTGCAACTGGCCGGTCAGCTGCTCGCGGCTCAGGCTGGTGTTGAGCCACAGCTGACGCAGCTCTTCGCGCATGACCAGCATCTGGTCAATCACCGGATGCGCAGCGCGCGCCTGCGCCAGTTGACTCTGGGCACGCTCGGGCACCTTGTCGGCATCGCGGTGCAGCCAGCGTTGCACGCCTTTGAGCAGGGAAACATCCGACTTCTGCGCCTGCTTCTGCTTGAGCAGATCCAGCTCGTGCCGAACCGCCGTGCGCACGCCACGCGCATAACGGGCCATGACCTCGTAGCGATTGGCAATGATGGCTTCCAGCGTCAGCTCGTCGGCCACGGGCTTGACGGCGCCCATGCGCAGGCGCGGCGGGGTCTTCTTGACCTTGGCCCAGCCCAGCTTCTGCATGAGGCTGATATAGACCCAGCCGATATCGAACTCGTAGGGCTTGACGGAGAACTTCGCGGAAGTGGGAAAGGTATGGTGGTTGTTGTGCAGCTCTTCGCCGCCAATGATGAGGCCCCAGGGCACCAGATTGGTGGAGGCATCTGTCGCCTCGTAGTTGCGATAGCCCCAGAAATGCCCCACGCCGTTGACCACGCCCGCAGCCCAGAATGGAATCCAGACCATCTGCACGGCCCAGATCGACAGGCCGATCGCGCCGAACAACGCCACATTCAGGATGAGCATCAGCGAAGGGCCCATCACCGAATGGCGATAAATATTGCGCTCCATCCAGTCGTCGGGCGTGCCGTGACCGTATTTCTTGATCGTTTCCTCGTTCCTGGCCTCGGCGCGGTAGAGCTCGGCACCTTCGCGCATCACCTTGGCCAGACCGCGGGTCTGCGGGCTGTGCGGGTCATCCGCGGTCTCGCACTTGGCGTGGTGCTTGCGGTGGATGGCCACCCACTCCTTGGTCACCATGCCCGTGCCCAGCCAGAGCCAGAAGCGGAAGAAATGCGAGGGAATAGGCCCCAGATCCAGCGCCCGGTGCGCCTGGCTGCGGTGCAGATAGATGGTGACGCCCGCAATCGTGAAGTGGGTGGTGACCAGGGTGTAGAGCAGCAATTGCCACCACGACAGATCCCACAGGCCATTGGCCATCCAATCCACGACGGAATTCCAGATCGAGGCTATATCCAGCGACATAAATAACAAAGCCTTTGGCAAAAAACCACGCCCACTCGACAAGCACGGTCGTGCCATTTTAGGTGAGCCGCCGACCGGACTGCTGCCGATTCCCCGACAGCAGATACCGGATTTGCACCGAAGTTACGCCTTTTTCACCCAAACAGCCGCGAAAAATCCGTCTGTCTCGTGCTGATGTGGCCACAGACGCAGATAACGTCGGCCCTCCTCACCACCGCTGCAAAGCTTGTCGCCGTCAGCAATCTTGAGCTGTTCCAGCACCTCGCCCGCGTCCAGAGGAACGAACTCGGGGTGAGCGGCGCTGAAGGCTTCGGCAATGGCCTCGTTTTCCTCTGGCAGGATGGAGCAGGTGGCATAGATCAGACGACCGCCGGCCTTGACCAGGCGCGCGCTGCTTTCCAGGATGGCAGCCTGTTTCTGCGTCAGCTCCTGCACCGCCTTGACGCTCTGGCGCCACTTGAGGTCGGGATTGCGGCGCAGCGTACCCAGGCCCGAGCAGGGAGCATCGACCAGCACGCGGTCGATCTTGCCGGCCAAGCGCTTGACGCGCTCGTCGCGCTCGTGGGCAATCGCGGCAGGGTGGACATTGGAAAGACCCGAACGCGCCAGACGAGGCTTGAGCGCATCGAGACGATGACCCGAAACGTCGAAGGCATACAGACGGCCGGTATTGCGCATGGCCGCGCCAATGGCCAGGGTCTTGCCGCCGGCACCGGCGCAAAAGTCCACCACCATTTCGCCACGCTTGGCGTCCAGCATCAGTGCCAGCAGCTGCGAGCCTTCGTCCTGCACCTCGATGGCGCCGCGGTTGAAGGCATCAACCTTGGCCAGCGCAGGCTTGCCGTCCACACGCAGACCGATGGGCGAGAACGGCGTGGGCTCGGCCTTGATGCCGGCTTTTTCCAGTTCCTTGCGCAGATCGGAGCGCTTATCGTTGAGCGTGTTGACACGCAGGTCTAATGGAGCAGCCTGCTCCATGCTGGCGGCCAGTGCCCAGAATCCATCGCCCAGCTGGGCCTTGAGCGGCTCGACCAGCCATTCGGGCAGATTGTGGCGGTGCGCCTCCATCAGCTCTTCGGGCTTGACGCCGTCGCAGGCAGCCAGCCACTTGAGTTCCTGGGGCGTCAGCGCGGCCTTGATAAAGGTCTCGCTGTCCTGGCCGTCCTTGTTCTTGACCTTGCCTTCCTTCTTGGCCTGCTCGCGCAGCACGGAGGCAAAGCCCAGGATGGCCAGCCGGCGCTCGCGTGCGCCGCTGCCCGAATGCGCGAGCGCTTCAAACAGCAGCTTCTTGCGCAGCACGGTGTAGACGGTTTCGGCCAGGGTGGCGCGCTCGCGCGGGCCCAGATAGCGGTTTTCGCGGAAAAAGCGGGACACCACGGCATCGGCCGGGTGTTCAAATGTCAGGGCGCGCTTGACGAGTTCAGAGCAAGCGTCGAGAAGGGCTTTGGGATGCATGGGCGCAATTGTCCCACTCTCGCCCTGGCCCTGGCTGGCACCAGAAATCTATGCGAGCGCACTGTGCTGACTGATTCATAGTAAAAACAGGCTCCAGCCCTTTTCCTTCAAGCGCTGACAGCTCATCTTTTTAAAGCATCATGTCCGACCACGATCTGCCTGCACTCATCACCACCGAGCCCGGTCTCTACGAACACTACAAAGGCATGCGCTATGAAGTCATAGCCACCGTGCGCCACAGCGAAACGCTGGAGCCCATGACGCTTTATCGCGCGCTCTATGGCGAGCATGGCCTGTGGGTGCGCCCTGCGGCCATGTTCAACGAAACGGTGGTGATCGACGGCGTGGAGCGGCCACGCTTTCGCCGCCTGCCCGCCGAGGAGCAAAAATCCGCATAAGACGGGCTCTATCGCTTACCTATAAATAGATAGAAGCTATCAAATCTGATCAAGCCTTGATCAGATTGAGCACGGCTTGCGGATAGATGATGTGCTCCTGCACCAGCACGCGTGCAGCCAGCAACTCGGCCGTGTCACCCTGCAGCACGGGCACCACGGCCTGCTCCAGGATGGGGCCCACGTCGAGTTCGGCCGTCACGCGGTGCACGGTGCAGCCCGCAAACTTGCAGCCCGCATCGATGGCACGCTGATGGGTGTGCAGACCGGTGAAGGCCGGCAACAGCGAGGGATGGATGTTGATCAGCCGACCCTCATAGTGCGCAACAAAGCCCGGCGTGAGAATGCGCATGAAACCGGCCAGCACCACCAGATCGGGCGCATGGCGATCGATAACCTGCGTCAGTTCGGCATCAAAGGCCTCGCGGCTGTCGAACTGTTTGTGATCCAGAACCTCGGTGGCGATGCCGTTGCTGCGCGCGAACACCAGGCCTTGGGCCTCGGCCTTGTTGCTCACCACGGCGCTCACGCGGGCGTTGTACTGCTTTGCCCAGTTCTGCTGCTGGGATGCACGCACAATGGCAGCCATGTTCGAGCCGCCGCCCGAGATGAGGATCACGATGTTTTTCATGGGCGGCGATTGTCGCATTGACGGACAAACCCCATCGGGTTTGCACCAGTTCCTGTGCGCGGCCCTAAGACTTTAGAGGAGATCCCATGCCGTTTGACCCACGCAACACCCCTTTGAGCGCCATCGAGGCCCGCGTTCTGGCCACGCTGATGGAAAAGGCACGCACCGTGCCCGACAGCTATCCGCTCACGCTCAACAGCCTGGTCACGGGCTGCAACCAGAAATCCAGCCGCGACCCGGTGATGGAGGTCAGCGAGGGCGAAGCCCAGGAGGCACTGGACAGCCTGCGCCTCAGGACCCTGTCGGTGCAGATCAGCAGCGTGCGCTCCACGCGCTGGGAACACAACTTCCCGCGCGGCATTGGCGTACCCGACCAGTCGGCCGTGCTGCTGGCCCTGCTGATGCTGCGCGGCCCCCAGACCGCTGGCGAGCTGCGCATCAACTCCGAACGCTGGCACCGCTTTGCCGACATCTCCTCGGTCGAGGCCTTTCTTGACGAACTGCGCGAACGCAGCGAGGAAAAAGGCGGCCCGCTGGTCGTGCAGCTGCCGCGCGCCCCCGGTGCCCGCGAACAGCGCTGGGCCCATCTGCTTTGCGGCCCGGTGGATGTCAACGCCCTGGCAAGCACCGGCAGCGCCAGCACGGGCGGCAATGCATCGGCCCTGCAGCAGCGTGTGGATGCGCTCGAATCCGAAGTCGCCCAGTTGCGCGCCACCGTGCAGATGCTGTGCGAATCGCTGGGCGTGGAACCGCCTGCGGCCCCGGCTGAATAAGTCCCAACAGAAACTGATAGCTGCCGGCGCTTATCCAATAAGTGCTGGCGGCCTGTTTCATTACAAACGACGCGCCAATGCCAAAAACTGGCGCGCGCCAGGCAAGGGAAAGCAGGCAGGCGCAGCCGCTCGGGGACACATCCCTGGGGTTTCCCGCCATTTGTCGCAACCCGGACAGCCAGAAAAAGAACGTGCGTGCTACAAATCTCCAGCATTTGCAGGAGACAACGCATGGACTTGGCATTCACCCCTGAAGAACAGGCTTTTCGCGAAGAGATCCGCAGCTGGGTGCGGGCAAATCTGCCCGAGGATATTGCGCACAAGGTGCGCAACGATCTGCACCTGACGCGCGATGACATGCAGCGCTGGGCCAAGATTCTGGGCAAAAAAGGCTGGCTCGGCTACGGCTGGCCCAAGGAATTCGGCGGCCCCGGCTGGAGCGCCGTACAAAAGCATCTGTTCGAGGAAGAATGCGCACTCGCCGGCACGCCGCGCATCGTGCCCTTCGGCCCCGTGATGGTGGCGCCGGTCATCATGGCCTATGGCACACCGGAGCAGCACCGGCGCTTTCTGCCCGGCATCGCCAGCGGCGAAGTCTGGTGGAGCCAGGGCTATTCCGAACCGGGTTCGGGCTCGGACCTCGCCAGCGTCAAGACCCGCGCCGAACGCGTGGGCGACAAATACATCGTCAACGGCCAGAAGACCTGGACCACACTGGGCCAGTACGGCGAATGGATCTTCTGCCTGGTGCGCACCAGCAACGAGGGCAAGCCCCAGACCGGCATCAGCTTCCTGCTGGTCGACATGAAGTCGCCCGGCGTGACCGTGCGCCCCATCAAGCTGCTGGACGGCTCGCATGAAGTCAACGAGGTCTTTTTCGACAATGTGGAAGTGCCTGCCGACCAGCTGATCGGCGAGGAAAACAAGGGCTGGACCTATGCCAAGCACCTGCTGTCCCACGAGCGCACGAATATCGCCGATGTGAACCGTGCCAAGCGCGAGCTGGAGCGCCTCAAGCGCATTGCCAAGACCGAAGGCGTCTGGGAAGACCAGCGCTTCCGTGATCAGATCGCCCTGCTGGAGATCGATGTGATCGCGCTGGAAATGCTGGTGCTGCGCGTGCTCTCAGCCATGAAGTCGGGCAAGAACCCGCTGGACATCGCCGGCCTGCTCAAGATCAAGGGCAGCGAGATTCAGCAGCGCTACTCCGAGCTGATGATGCTGGCCGCCGGCCCTTATGCCCTGCCCTATATCCAGCAAGCCATGGAAGCCGGCTACCAGGGCGACTTTCCCGGCAACGTGCTGGGCAATGCACCGCTGGCCGCGACCTACTTCAATATGCGCAAGACCACCATCTATGGCGGCTCCAACGAGGTGCAGCGAAACATCGTCGCCCAAACCGTGCTGGGCTGATTCAGAAGCAGTGAAGGCGACGATGTTTCGCTTGCGCGAATTCGTTCTGCTCCCCCGCGCCCCCTCCGGGAGGGGGTTCTAGATTGAGCTTCGCTGGGCTGGTTTGGCGCTTCGCGCCAATTGCGGCCCGGTGGCAGGAGACAACTATGGATTTCGATTTTTCCGACGACCAGCAACAACTGCGCGATGCCGTGGCCCGCTGGGTGGACAAGGGCTATACCTTCGAGCGCCGCCAGGGCATTGCCAAGCAGGGCGGCTTCTCGCGCGAGGTCTGGAACGAGCTGGCCGAACTGGGCCTGACGGCTCTCACCGTGCCCGAGCAATATGGCGGTCTGGGCCAGGGTGCGGTCGATGTGATGGTGGTCATGGAGGAGCTGGGCCGCGGTCTGGTGATGGAGCCGCTGACCCAGGCCTTCGTGGCTTCCGCCCTGCTCGGCCAGTTCGGCGACCAAGCCGTCAAGCAAGCCTGGCTGCCCCTTATCGCCAGCGGTGAAAAGCTGGTGGTGCTCGCTTCACAGGAGCGCAAGGCGCGCTATCAGATTGATGTTTGCGCTGCAAAAGCCTCTAAATCTGGCGATGGCTACACGGTAGATGCTACGAAAAACATTGTTCCTGCAGGCGACCAGGCCGACGCCTTCATCGTGCCTGCCCAGCTCGACGGCAAGATTGCGCTGTTCCTCGTCGAGAACGGTCGCGAGGGCGTGATCAGCAAACCCTATGCCACCCAGGACGAAGGGCGCGCGGCCGATCTGGTCTGCCGGTCGGCTGCTGCCACCCTGATCACCACCAACGGCGTGGCGGCACTCACCCTGGCGCAGGATGTGGCCAATGCCGCGCTGTGCGCCGAAGGCGTGGGCGTGATGGAGCAGACACTCAAGCTCACCACCGAGTACATGAACCAGCGCAAGCAGTTCGGCGTGGTGATCTCCAGCTTTCAGGCCCTGCGTCACCGCGTGGCCGACATGAAGATGCAGCTGGAGCTGGCCCGCTCCATGAGCTACTACGGCACGCTCAAGCTGGTGGCACCTGCCGAGGAGCGCCATGTCGCCATCGCCCGCGCCAAGGTGCAGCTGGGCCAGTCCATGCGCTACGTCGGGCAGCAGGCCGTACAGCTGCATGGAGGCATCGGCGTGACGGACGAATATGTGGGCAGCCACTACTTCAAGCGCCTGACCCAGATGGAGATGACGGGTGGCGACACCTTGCACCACCTGGGCACGGTATCGGCCCATATGCAGGACAGCGCCGGCGTCTTTGCCTAAAAGCCTGCATCAACATTCATCAAAATCACGGCAACTGCATTCAACCCAAAACTAAAAGTCAACAGCACGCTTCGGCGTGCTGTTTTGCTTCCAGCATGCACTATGAAACCTGCCGGTCTTCCTATGATCTTTGCGCCATTCACAAAGATCAAGGAGACATGCATGAGCACCCGAGACAGCGAAAAGTATCTGCTGGAGTCCATCCGCCTGGCCATGGGCAATGTCAAGGGCCGCGAATCCGCGACCTGGCCCTTCGGCGCCGTGCTGGTACGCGACGGCAAGATCCTGGCACGCGCCGTCAACCAGGTCGATGATCTGTGTGATCCCACGGCCCATGCCGAGATGCAGGCACTGCGCATTGCCGCCAAGGCCCTGGGCAGCACCGATCTGTCGGGAGCCGTCATGTATGCCAGCGGCTATCCCTGCTCCATGTGCCACACCGCCATGCTGCTGGCCGGTGTGAAGCAGGTGTATTTCGCCTATTCCAACGAGGACGGCGAGCCCTACGATCTGTCGGCCGCGCGTGGCTACGAGGAACTGGCCCGCCCCGAAGGCCGGCGCGAACTGCCCGTCATCAGCCACCGCGTGCGCGATGCCGGCGAGGACCTGTACCAGGCCTGGCAAAAGGCCGTGGACGAAGATCGCGCCACGGTATAGGCAGAACTAGCGTCAGCCGCCATCAAGAACAAAGCCCTGAATGAGGAGTTCAGGGCTTTGTATTGCGAAGAGTCTCAGGTCAGCAGATAGTCCACCGGCTTGAGTGGTGCCGGCACCTGGGGATCGCCCAGAGACTGGCTGAGGCTGATCTCGATACTGCGGCAGATGCTGTCCAGCGCCAGGTCGTTGCTTTCCATGCCGAACGGCTCCTCCAGCTCGTCACCCAGCACATCGAGACCGTAGAAGGTATAGGCCACGATAGCCACGACAAACGGCGTCATGAAGCCCGTGATGTCCACCAGGCCGAAAGGCAGCAAAAAGCAGTACAGATGGGCCGTGCGGTGCAGCAGCAAGGTGTAGGAAAACGGAATCGGCGTATTGCGGATGCGCTCGCAGGAGGCTGCGGCCGTCGTGAAGCCATTGAGGGTGCGGTCCAGCTCCACGGCCAGACAGGGGTCTATGCGCCTGTCGCGCACGCACTGGCCCAGATCCTTGCCCATGGCCAGCATCAGCGCATCGGTACGCTGATTCAGCGGCAGCAGCTGCAGGCGCTGCCACTCGGCATGGGTCAGCCATTGCTGGGCAGCCACATCGTCCTTGAGGCCGCGCAGCTGGGCCCGCAGCACATGAGAAAAAGCCACGGCCCGGTGCACCATTCGCACCCGCACATCGCTGGCCCGCTGGCGCGGGTCTATGGGGTGATCGAGCTCGATCAGGCTCAGGCACTGGCGCGCCAGCGTGCGCGCATAGATCACGATCTCGCCCCAGAGCTTGCGTCCCTCCCAATAGCGCGCATATGCGGTGTTGTTGCGAAAGCCCAGAAAAATCGCCAGCGGCAGGCCGATCAGGGTGAACGGAATCGGCGTGATGGGGATCTTGGTGTGAAACAGCGTGCCATGCGCCACGGTGACGATGATGGCCAGGACGATATTGACGGCAAGCACGCCTTTGATGCGTTGCAGCACCGAGCCCCGGACAATCCACAGCAGCTTGAAGCCCGACGGGCGATCTCTGACGATCATGAAAACGAGAAATGAGGTCTAAACCCGAATTCAATCACAAGCATGCGGGGATTTCAGCCAGCGCCGAGAACTCCCACTGCGGCAGTAGGCAGCCCGAGCCGCGCCAGCATGCTCCATGCGGCATCTGCTGCACATGGGCAGCGAACCCCGACAGACAGTGCCAAGCGGCCAGCCAGCATAAGAAAAGCCCCGCATTGCGGGGCTTGGGCGGCGATAGGGGCTCAAGCAGCCTGCAGGCTGGCGGCGCTCACGCGCTGCGCCAGGCGCAAACGGCTGATGAAACCGATCTGGCGCAGGGCTTCGGCAAACTCCTGCTCGGTGCCGCGCTCGGTGCGCGAGGCCAGCTCGGCAAACAGGCCGGCGCGCGTGTAGTGGCGCACGCAGGCGATGAAGGGAAAGCCATGGCGCTTGCGATAGGTCTCGTTGAGCAAGGCCAGGCGCTCGCCCTGAGCCTGCTCCAGATCACCCAGCCCCGCGCTTTGCTGCTCCTGCTGGGAGTCAACGGTCAGCGTGCCGGAGCGCACGGCGCTGGCCGACAGCTCGGGGTGGCCACAGAGAAAGCGCAGGGTCTGCTCATGCGGGCTGCCATGCACGGCAGCCAGCATGGCCTGGTGCAGTGCGTCCAGGCTGGCAAAGGGACGCTGCTGCGCGGCCGCCTCGGCCACCCAGGGGGCGTATTCAAAAACCTCGCCGAGCGCAGCCGCAAAGTCTGCGTGCGTCATGACGTTGAGCTCGTCGAGCGTGGGGATGGAGGAGGTAGTGGTGCTAGTCATGAGGCCAGTGTAGGAAGCGCGTTTGCCGCCTCACAGTGCTGGCTTGTTATAGCCCGTATAGCAGCCGGCTACGTCAACGCCGTCAGCACCTGCGAGGCCTGATTGAGCAGAGCGCGCAACCAAATATGGGAGGCATCCCGGTGCCGGGATGAATGCCAGAGCTGGTAGAAGCGCATGACGCGGTTGCCCATGGGCAGAGGCACCATGGCCAGCGGCAGCCGCCTGGCGTGATAGGCCGCGAAATGGCGGCTGGTGGTCAGCAGCAGGTCGGTGCCCACCAGCAGGTCCGGCGCCATCGAGAAATGCGAGCACTGCACGCGGCCGTCACGGCTCACGCGCATGGTGCCCAGACTGCTCTCCACCACGCCGCGCTGATCGGGCGAATAAGGCGTGAACACCACATGCGCGGCCTGCAGATAGTGCTCGGCCGTGAGCCGGCCCGGGCCGGCCAGGGCATGCTTCTCGTCGAGCAGGCAGACCACCTCGTCCTCGAGCAGCGTGGACATGTGCAAATGCTCGGGCGGGCTCGGCCAGTTGCCGATGACGATATCCACCTCGCCGCTTTGCAGGGCCTGCTCGTAGTCGAAGTTCTGGCCCAGCGGCAGCAGGACCAGCCTCGCGCCAGGAGCCTGCGCACGCATGAGCTGGACCACACGCGCCATGAAGGGCGGGGCCAGATAGTCGGGCATGGCGATGGTGAAGCGCTGTTGCGTGGTCTCGGCCACAAATTCCTTGCCGACGCTCAGCAGCCCGTCGATCAGGCCCAGCGCCGCACGTGCCTGCTCCACGGCCTGAAGCGCGCGTGCCGTCGGGACCATGCGGTTCTTGTCCCGCACCAGCAGAGGGTCGTTGAAGATGGCCCGCAATCGCCGCAGCGCCGCGCTGATGGCAGGTTGTGACTGATTGAGGCGTATTGCCGCGCGCGACACGCTTTTTTCGCTGATCAAGGTGCACAGCACGCGCAGCAAATAGGTATCGAACGGTTCTTCGCTGCGAGACACGTGTTTTCCCTAGAGATATGCATTTTGCTATGCGGCTCATAGCAGGCGCTTAGTTTCGCATATCGCCACAAGTCGCGACCATGCAAGTGTCCGCAAACCCAACAACAAATTTCCGAGACAAGGACTTGCCATGAGTGCTCACCATGTGCCGATCAGCGGCACTGCCGCTTCCGTCGATCAGGTCGACGCCACCTACTCCAAGATTTCCTGGCGCCTGCTGCCCTTTCTGGGCGTGCTGTGGGTGCTGGCCTGGCTGGACCGCGTCAACATCGGCTTCGCCAAGCTGCAGATGCTCGACGACCTGAAGTTCAGCGAAGCCGTCTACGGCCTGGGTGCCGGTATCTTCTTCATCGGCTACTTCCTGTTCGAAGTACCGTCCAACATGTTGCTGCAGAAGATAGGCGCCAAGAAGACGGTGATGCGCATCACCATAGGCTGGGGCCTGATCTGCATCTTGCAGGCCTGGGTGACGACACCGACCCAGTTCTACATCCTGCGCTTTCTGATGGGCGTGTTCGAGGCCGGCTTCTACCCCGGCATCATCCTCTACCTGACCTACTGGTATCCGTCCAAGCGCCGCGCCAAGGCCTTCGGCACCTTCATGTCGGCCTCGGCCATCGCCGGCGTCATCGGCGGCCCGCTGGCTGGCGGCATCATGACCTGGGCTGCAGGCGCGCACGGCATGCACGGCTGGCAGTGGCTGTTCATCATCGAAGGCATCCCCTCGGTGCTGGCCGGCATCTTTGCCTACTTCTACATGACCGACCGTCCCGAGGAAGCCAAATGGCTCACCGACAAGGACCGCGCCGTCGTGCGCCAGCAACTCGAGATCGACCAGAAGGCCCAGGGCGAGCGCCACAGCGACTGGCGCACCCTGTTCGGCAACCCCATGGTGTGGCTGCTGATCGCGGTGTTCTTCTGCCTGCTCTGCGCCAACTCCACGCTGACCTTCTGGATTCCCACCGTGATTCGCGAAGCGGGCTTCACCTCGCCCATGCAGGTGGGATGGATCGCCGGTGCCGCCTATCTGCTCGGCGCGGCCGGCATGATCATCAACGGTCGCCATTCCGACCACCGTGGCGAGGTACGCTGGCACTTCGCGGGCTCGGTCCTGCTGGGCGCTGTGGGCATGCTGGCCCTGGCCTTCACCATGGGCATGGACAGCATCCCCGTGATCGTGGCGCTGACGGCCATGGTCCTGGCACTGGTGGGCACCATGAGCGCGATTCCCGTGTTCTGGCAGATGCCCAATATGCTGCTCAGCGGCGGCGCGGCCGCCGTGGGCGTGGCGCTGATCAACTCGGTGGCCAATCTGGCCGGCTTCGGTGCCCCCTATCTGATGGGCGTGATCAAGGCCTCCACCGGCAAGGTCGCTCCGGGCCTGTACCTGGTGGCCATCGTGGAAGCGCTGGCGGCCGTTCTCGCCATTGCCTTCGTCGCCCGCATCCAGCGCCGCAAGAACGTCTGAAGGAGTCATCCCGCATGCATCCCACACCCACACCGACCCCGTCGCGCCGACAGTTCGCACTCTCGGGCCTCGTGCTCGGCGCCTCGGCCCTGACGGGCACACACGGCGCGCTGGCCGCCGACACCCTCCCGGCAGTGCCGGCCCAGGCCGCCGGTCCCATCGTGCTGCATGGTGTCAGCCCGCGCCTGACCATGCATGCCGTGGACACCTTCCATGGCTCTGCAGCCACGGGCTTGCGCATCGACTTTTCGCGCTTCGACGGCGAAACCTATGTGCCGATACGCAGCTTTGTCGTGAACGCCAACGGCCGGGCCGACGAACCGCTGCTGATCGATGACAGCTACCGCAGCGGCCGCTACGAAATGCTGCTGCACGTAGACGAGTACTTTGCTGCCAAGGGCGCCAAGCTGCCGCGCCCGGCCTTTCTGTCCAAGGTGCCGGTGCGCTTCCAGATCGTGAACACGGCAGAGCGCATCCATCTGCCCATCCAGTTCGGCCCCTGGAGCTACACCTATTCACGCGGCAGCTGAGCCGGCATATCCACGCTCTATCGCAACCCATCGAAAGACCACTATGGCAGGCATCAGCACCCATGTACTCAACCTCACCACCGGTCGCCCCATAGCCGGCATGCGGGTGGAACTCTACGACCTGGCGCAGACCCCGGCGCAGCGTCTGAACAGCACCCGTACCAATGCCGACGGTCGCACCGACGCCCCCATGCTGCCCGCCGCCGGGGCCCGCACCGGAGACTTCGAGCTGCGCTTTTACACAGGCGAGCATTTCAAGGAACCCACGGCGCTGTCGGAAGAAGTGCTGGTGCGCTTTTCCATCTTCGACGCGGCCCAGCACTACCACGTGCCCATGCTGTGCTCGCCGTGGTTCTTCAACACCTACCGCGGCAGCTGATTTTTTTACCAAGGAGAACGACTCGATGAACAACGAAAACGACAGCGGCAAATACCTGCTTGAATCCATACGCCTGGCCATGGGCAATGTCAAAGGCCGCCAGCAGCCCACCTGGCCCTTCGGCGCCGTGCTGGTGCGTGAGGGCAAGGTTCTGGCGCGCGCCGTCAATCAGGTCGATGAGCTCTGCGACCCCTCGGCCCACGCCGAGATGCAGGCCCTGCGCATAGGAGCCAAGGCCCAGGGCAGCACCGATCTGTCGGGCGCCGTCATGTATGCCAGCGGCTACCCTTGCTCCATGTGCTACACGGCCATGTTGCTGGCCGGCGTGAAGCAGGTGTATTTCGCCTACTCCAACGAAGACGGCGAGCCCTACGATCTGTCGGCCGCGCGCGGCTATGTGGAACTGGCCAAGCCCGAGGAGCAGCGCGAGATGGCCCTGATCGGCCAGCGCGTGCGCGACGAGGGCGAAGACCTCTACGAAGCCTGGCAAAAAGCCGTCTCCACCACCGTCTGAACGCGTTTCTGTCCTCTTGCTCCTGCCCCGCGGCGCCAGCCCGGGGCTTTTTTACGTCCTAGCTGCGCCAGCGTGATCCACGCGGCACATGGGCCACGAGAAACTCCATCTGGTCGGCCAGAATGCGGCGGTTTCTCAAGATGAAGTCCTCCCACAGCGTGGGCGTGTAGGGGGTGTAGAGCAAGGGCATGCGAGCCTGCTCCGGCGTTCTGGCCCCCTTGCGGTGGTTGCAGGCGCGACAGGCCGTGACCAGATTCATCCAGCTGTGCTGTCCGCCGGTGCTCACGGGGACAATGTGCTCGCGTGTGAGATCGCTCTCATGGAAGCGCCGCCCGCAATAGGCGCAGACGCAGCGGTCACGAGCAAAGAGCTTGCCATTGGTCAGACCCGGCAGCAGCTCATGCGGGTTGATGTTCGGCATGCCCTTGGTGCCGATGATGGAGTTGATGTGAATGACTGACTGCTTGCCGGTCACCGCATTGTGGCCACCGCGAAAGCAGGCGATTTCGACACCGGCTTCCCAGCGCACATCTTCTGCTGCGTAATGCAGCGCCGCCTGCTCCAGCGTTACCCAGGACTGCGGCAGCCCCTGGGCTGTCAGCTTCAAGACTTTCACAACCAGCCTCCATACAGTCAAACTTGGACCACGGAAAACGGACAAGCGTCTTGGCGCTTTTGAGCACAATCGTGCAGCCTCCACAGCTGCCTGATTTGAAGCAATATACTCTGAAACTATGTCAAATTGACGGCTTGTGTCGCATGCATCGGCGCCAGTTGCTATAAATAACAAAGCAGTCCATGAAGATTTTCCGCGGCATCAATCATCCCGGCCTGGCCCCGGCCTGCGCTGTGACCATTGGCAATTTTGATGGTGTACACCGGGGACATCAAGCCATGCTGGGCCTGCTCAAGGCCGAGGCGGCCCAGCGCGGCATCCCCAGCTGCGCCATGACCTTCGAGCCGCACCCGCGCGACTACTTCGCGCAGAAGCTGGGCAAGCCAGAGTTGGCGCCGGCCCGCGTGGGCACGCTGCGCGACAAGCTCAGCCAGCTCGAGGTCTGCGGCGTCGATCAGGTCGTGATCCTGCCCTTCAACCAAGCCCTGGCCAGCCAGAGTCCCGAGGACTTTATTCAGGATGTGCTGATCTCGGGCCTGGGCGCCAAATACGTGCTGGTGGGCGACGACTTCCGCTTTGGCGCCAAGCGCGCCGGCGATTACGCCATGCTGGACAACGCCGGCCAGGCCCTGGGCTTCGATGTGGCGCGCATGAACAGCTATGAGGTCCATGGGCTGCGCGTCTCCAGCACGGCCGTGCGCGAGGCCCTGGCTGCCGGCGACATGCAGCAGGCCGCCAAACTGCTGGGCCACCCCTACCGCATCTCGGGCCACGTGGTGCATGGGCGCAAGCTGGGCCGCAAGCTGGCCGAATCAATGAGCGGAGCCGAGGACGGCTTTCGCACGCTGAATCTGCGTTTCGACCACTGGAAACCGGCCGCCAGCGGCATTTTTGCCGTGCTGGTGCATGGGCTGACGGACCAACCGCTGCAGGGCGTGGCCAACCTGGGCGTGCGCCCCTCGCTGGACCCCAATGACATCAACGGCGGCCGGGTGCTGCTGGAGACCCACTGTTTCGATTGGCCCGCCCAACTGGGTGGAGAAGGTGCCTACGGTAAAATCATCCGCGTGGAACTTCTGCACAAACTGCACGACGAGCTGAAGTATGACAGTCTCGATGCCCTGACGGTCGGCATCGCCAAGGACTGCGATGACGCGCGCGCGTTTTTCGCCTCGGCCCACATACCGTCTCACACCTCGTCGCACACAGAGACTCGTCGCCAGACCACGCGCGACCGAATTTGAAGCTCGCTGCTCGCACGTCCCAGTCGCAGCAGCGCACTGGCGCTCACCTCACCATTCACGCCCAGGCAGAACTGCCCGGGCCTCGCATTGCTTTCAAGGTTTCCCATGTCTGATTCGAAGTCCAACAAGCCCGAAGCGTCCGCCTACCGCGCCACGCTGAACATGCCCGACACCCCTTTCCCCATGCGCGGCGACCTGCCCAAGCGCGAACCCGCCTGGGCCAAGGAATGGGATGACAACGGCATCTACAAGAAGTTGCGCGACGCCCGCAGCGGCGCGCCCAAGTTCATCCTGCACGACGGCCCTCCTTACGCCAACGGCAAGCTGCACATCGGCCATGCGGTGAACAAGATCCTCAAGGACATGATCGTCAAGAGCCGCCAGCTCGAAGGCTTCGACGCGCTCTACGCACCGGGCTGGGACTGCCATGGTCTGCCCATCGAGAACGCCATCGAAAAGCTGCATGGCCGCAATCTGCCACGCGACGAGATGCAGGCCAAGAGCCGCGCCTTTGCCGCCGAACAGATCGAGCAGCAGATGGTGGACTTCAAGCGCCTGGGCGTGCTCGGCGACTGGGACCACCCCTACAAGACCATGAACTACGCCAACGAGGCCGCCGAGCTGCGCGCCTTGAAGAAGGTGATGGAGCGTGGTTTTGTCTACCGCGGCCTCAAGCCCGTGTACTGGTGCTTTGACTGCGCCTCCTCGCTGGCCGAGTTCGAGATCGAATACGCCGACAAGCAAAGCCAGACCCTGGACGTGATGTTCCCTGCTGCCGAGCCGGCCAGACTGGCCGCAGCATTCGGCCTGGACAAGCTCGACAAGGAAGCCTTCATCGTCATCTGGACGACCACGGCCTGGACCATCCCCGCCAACCAGGCGCTGAACGTCAACCCCGACCTGGAATACAGCCTGGTGGACACCGAGCGCGGTCTGCTGATCGTGGCCTCCGCCCTGGTCGAGAAGTGCCTGACCCGCTGGAAGCTGGAAGGCCGCGTGGTCGCCACCGCCAAGGGCGAAAAGCTCGACCACATGCCCTTCAAGCACCCGCTGGCCCATGTGGACAAGGGCTTTGACCGCATCTCGCCCGTGTACCTGGCCGAATACGCCACCGCCGACGACGGTACCGGTATCGTGCACTCGGCCCCTGCCTATGGCGTGGACGACTTCAACAGCTGCATGTCCAACGGCATGGACTACAAGCAGATCCTGAACCCCGTGCAGGGCAACGGCGTGTACGCGGCCGATCTGCCCATGTTCGGCGGCCAGCATATCTGGAAGGCCGTGCCCGTCATCCTCGACGCCCTGAAGGTCGCGGGCCGCCTGATGGACACCACCACCATCAGCCACAGCTATCCGCACTGCTGGCGCCACAAGACGCCCGTCATCTACCGCGCTGCCGCCCAGTGGTTCATCCGCATGGACGAAGGCGAAGGCGTGTTCACCGATCCCGCGCAAAAGCCCGAGAAGACCCTGCGCCAGATCGCGCTGGATGCCATCGAGCAGACCAACTTCTACCCGCAAAACGGTCAGGATCGCCTGCGCGCCATGATCGCCGGCCGTCCCGACTGGTGCATCTCGCGCCAGCGCAGCTGGGGCGTGCCCATCCCCTTCTTCCTGCATGTGGACACGGGCGCACTGCACCCGCGCACCATGGAGATCATCGACCAGGCGGCCGCCATGATCGAGCAGGGCGGCATCGAGGCCTGGAGCCGCGTGAGCACCGAAGAGATCCTGGGCGCCGAAGAGGCCAAGAGCTACACCAAGAGCACCGATATTCTGGAAGTCTGGTTCGACTCCGGCTCCACCTTCTGGCATGTGCTGCGCGGCACCCACCCAGAGCACCACCACGACAAGGGCCCCGAGGCCGATCTGTACCTGGAAGGCCACGACCAGCACCGCGGCTGGTTCCACAGCTCGCTGCTGCTGGCGTCGGCCATCTTCGGCCGCGCGCCCTACCGCGGCCTGCTGACCCATGGCTTCACCGTGGACGGCCAGGGCAAGAAGATGTCCAAGTCGCTGGGCAACACCGTGGCCCCGCAGGACGTGTCCAGCAAGATGGGCGCGGAAATCATTCGTCTGTGGGTGGCCTCGACCGACTACTCGGGCGACCTGGGCATCGACGACAAGATCCTGGCCCGCGTGGTGGACGCCTATCGCCGCATCCGCAACACGCTGCGCTTCCTGCTGGCCAACACCAGCGACTTCGATGCGAGCAAGGACGCCGTGGCCTACGGCGAGATGCTGGAGATCGACCAGTTCGCGCTGGCCCGCTCGGCCCAGCTGCAGCAGGAAATCCTGGCCCACTACAAGGTCTACGAGTTCCACCCCGTGGTCGCCAAGATCCAGCTGTTCTGCTCCGAAGACCTGGGCGGCTTCTATCTGGACGTGCTCAAGGACCGCCTCTACACCAGCGCCTCCAAGAGCCTGGCACGCCGCTCGGCCCAGACCGCGCTCTACCAGATCACCCAGGCGCTGCTGCGCTGGATGTCGCCCTTCCTGTCCTTCACGGCCGAGGAAGCCTGGAAGATCGTGGGCCACAGCGAATCCATCTTCCTGGAAAAGTTCACCGAGCTGCCCACCGGCGACGAAGGCCTGCTGGCCAAGTGGACACGCCTGTGCGAGATCCGCAACCAGGTCAACAAGGACATCGAAGTGGTGCGCACCACCGGCGCCGTGGGCTCGTCCCTGCAGGCCGAAGTCACGCTCACGGCCGAGCCCGAAGACCTGGCCCTGCTGCAAAGCCTCAAGGACGATCTGAAGTTCGTCTTCATCACCTCGGCAGCGACTGCCGTGGCTGGCGATGCCCTGACCACCACCGTGAAGGCCAGCGAGCACGCCAAGTGCGAGCGCTGCTGGCACTACCGCGAAGACGTGGGCGTGAACCCCGAGCATCCCTCGATCTGCGGCCGCTGCGACAGCAATCTGCACGGCACGGGCGAAGTTCGCACCAAGGCTTGATCCATTAAAAAGTGAGCTGCCAGCGCCTGCTGGCAGCCATTTTCAGCATTGAATCTTGCTGAAATTCTTTTGAATCAAGCGCTAACCGCTATTAAAAAAACCTAGCAAAGAGCTGCCATGAGCAACACCCAGACATCCTCCGCAGGCCTTGGCCGCATCTGGCCCTGGCTGCTGTGGGCGCTTGTCATCATCGGCGTGGATCAGATCACCAAGCAGATGATTCTGAGCCACTACCAGTATGGGGACTGGACGCCCATCACCGGCTTCTTCAACATCGTGCGCGCGCACAACACGGGTGCTGCCTTCTCCTTCCTCGCGGGCGGCAGCGGCTGGCAGCGCTGGCTGTTCGTGGCCATAGGCGTGATTGCCACCGTGCTCATCGTCTGGCAGTTGCGCAAGCATCCCGGCGAGAAGATGTTCTGCCTGTCGCTGTCCAGCATCCTGGGCGGCGCCATCGGCAATGTGGTGGACCGCCTGCAGCACGGCTATGTGGTGGATTTCCTGGACTTCTACTGGGGCAGCAGCCATTTCCCGGCCTTCAACGTCGCCGATATGGGCATCACGCTGGGCGCCATACTGCTGATCCTGGATGAACTCCTGCGCGCAAAACGCGCCAAGAACCAGAGCTTGTAAGCGCCAGCCGCTTTCCATCGGCAAGGCCCGCTGCCTCTCCAGCAGACAGCGGGCCTTGCTTATTGCGCCCCGCTCCGGTCGGATTCGGCCGACTCGTAGACAGACTCAGCAGCACCTTCAGTGCATATCGCGCCGAATATGGCTGCCCGCATACAAGGCGATGTCACCCCGGACCACGGACTGAAGCAGCGTGATGTGCGTCGGCAGTTCTTGCTTGACCATCTGCTGCGCCTGCCGCTGGTCGATCCATGCAATCTGTGCCGACCCCAGCAGCGTGGAGATGGGCAGCGATACCGCCACCACCCATTGCCAGATGCGCAGCGGCAGCCCGGGCTGGCCGCGCCGCAAATGCCATAGTTGCCATAGTTGCCATAGTTGCCATAGTTGCCATAGTTGCCAGGGCTGCCAGCAGCATCAAAAGAAAGCCCACCGCAACAGCACCGGGCATGACCGGAATCATGAACCCACCTTTTTAATAGCATCGAACGCAATACCGATATACGGAAAACTCGGTCACCTCTGAAATCCCATCCGTAGAAACGATGTTTCAAGCAATTCGTTTTTGTTCTATTGTGTTCCTTATTCCGCACTTATTTGTGCGTGAAGAGTGAGCCATCCGGGCAGACCAGTCTCACTCAGGGGTATATTAGGTCGCTCCTTCGCGGGCAGAACATGAAGCATTTATTGAATCTTTTAGCAGCCATTGCCCTCTTGATCTGGGGCTCTCAGATGGTTCGCACCGGCGTTCTGCAGGTCTTCGGCGCAAACCTGCGCAATATTCTCGCCCGCAGCATGAGCAACCGTTTCTCGGCTGCGCTATCTGGCATGGGCGTCACGGCCCTGGTGCAATCAAGTACGGCCACCTCGCTGATGACCTCGTCCTTTGTAGGCCAGGGTCTGATCACCTTGCCCTCGGCCCTTGCCGTGATGCGCGGTGCCGATGTCGGCACGGCTCTGATGGCTGTGCTGTTCTCCACTGATCTTTCCTGGCTGTCGCCGCTGTTCATCTTTGTCGGCGTGGTGCTCTATATCTCGCGCAAGGATTCCAAGCCCGGTCGTATCGGCCGCGTGCTCATCGGCCTGGGCCTGATGCTGCTGGCCCTGCGCCTGGTGGTGGAAGCCACCGAGCCCCTGCTGCAGGCCCCTGCCGTGCGCACCCTGCTGGCCTCGGTCAGCAGCGATCTGTTCATGGAATTGCTGCTGGGCGCGGTACTGGCCGTGCTGGCCTACTCCAGCCTGGCCGTGGTGCTGCTGATTGCGGCCATGGCCAGCTCCGGCGCCATTCCGCTGGATGTGGCACTGGGCCTCACCCTGGGCGCCAATCTGGGCAGCGGCCTGGTCGCGGCGCTCACCACCGCCAAATCGGCGGTGGAGGAGCGCCAGGTCACCGTAGGCAATCTGCTGTTCAAGATCATGGGCGTGGCCATCGTCGCGCCCTTCATCGGGCTGTGGTCGCAGTACGCCCAGCCCTATCTACCCAACGCCGGCCAGAACGTGGTGATGTTTCATCTGGCGTTCAATGTCTTCAACAGCCTGTGCTTCATCGGCCTGACTCAGCTCGTGGCCCGCTGGGTGACCGCCATGCTGCCCAAGCCCGAGGAAGAAAGTGCGGCCAAGCTGCTGCGCCCCCGCCACCTGGACCCCTCGGCCCTGTCCACCCCTTCGCTGGCCATCACCTGCGCCGTGCGCGAGTCACTGCACCAGGCCGACGTGGTGGAGTCCATGCTGATCGGCCTGCAGAAAGTCGCCGAGACCGACGATGCCAAGCTGTCCGAGGAAGTGCGCCACCTGGAAGCCACGGTGGACGATCTGTACTCGGCCATCAAGTACTACATGACCAAGATCTCGCGCGCCGAACTCGACGAGCGCGAAGGTCAGCGCTGGACGGAAATCATCAGCTTCACCATCAATATGGAGCAGATCGGCGACATCATCGAGCGCGTGCTGCTGGATCTGGAAGACAAGAAGATCAAGAAGGGCCGCCAGTTCTCGGCCGCCGGCAAGCAGGAGATTCACGAGCTGACCCAGCATCTGCTGGACAATCTGCGCCTGGCCATGAGCGTCTTCCTCAACGGCAATGTGCGCGAAGCACAAAAGCTGCTCGAGGAAAAAGCGCGCTTTCGCGATCTGGAACTGGCCTACTCGGCCACCCATCTGGAGCGCCTGTCACAGCACACGGTATCGAGCATAGAGACCAGCTCCCTGCATATCGACATGATCAGCGACCTCAAGCGCATCAACTCGCTGCTGTGCTCGGTGGCCTACCCGATTCTCGAGCAGGCCGGAGCCCTGGCACCCAGCCGGCTCAAATCCACCGCACTGGAGAACCAGCGCTAGCTGCTCTGCCGCCCTACCAGCCCATGTAGGCGGCAAGCACCAGGGAAGCCTCGGGGGTGAAACGACTCTGCAGCATCCAGCCCTGGACCTCGGTCAGCTCCAGCCGCTCGAAACGCTGTACCTCGCCATCCTGATTCACAGGCTGCAGCGCATCGGGCACCAGGGCCGAGAACCAGTCTATGCGCTCGACCATATAGCCCTGTCCCTCTGCTTCATCGCTGGGTCTTGCAAACATCACATTTCCACCGAGCCGAAGCTCGCCCAGCTCGGCCACCCGCAGACCGGCCTCCTCCCAGGTTTCACGCGCCAGCGCCTCGGCCAGACTGTCTGCCGCCGAGACCATGCCGCCCATCAAGGTGTCCCACATGCCGGGGTTGTTGGCCTTGTCCTCCGAGCGCTGCTGCACCCAGATCGAGCCATCCGCGCAAACGCCCACCAGATGCACGGCCCTGGTGGCAATGCCCAGCGGCCGCACGGCGCCGCGTTCGACGGTGGCCAGTTGCCGGCCCTCGGCATTGCAGACCGCCAGTTGTTCGTTGCGCCAGGCACCGGCAAGACCGGCGCTGCGCATGGCCTGTGCCAGCCGGTTCAGATTGTCCGTCGCCCCGCCCTGGCCTTCCAGCCGCCATTGCCCGGCCAGCAGCCTCAGCGCTATTCCGTGGGCCGCCAGCAGATCGAGCCCCAGCTTGCACGCAAAGTCTTCCTCGATACTGCCGATCTGTTGCTCATCAATGCACAGTGGCTGGCGCGGGCGCAGAGGCTGCCTGTTGGCCATGGCCTGCTGTGACTGCAGCCATTGCTGCTGGAGCGACGTGGTTTGCTGCTTCATGAAAAATCTCCCAGGCCTGCATTGTGCTCAGCTTCGCAAAACGGGAAGGCTTGCATCACTATTGGTGGTCGCCAGTTTGCCGGCAACAGCCGCTGCCACACAGCGCTGCAGGTCCGGAGGCCAGTTGCCGCGCGTTACAGTGACAACCCATGAATTCCCCCCTGAAACCCGCCACGGTCGCCATGCTCAGCCTGGCTCCGGCACTTTGGGCCGGCAATGCCATCGTGGGCCGCCTCGCTCACGATCTGATCTCGCCCTTTGCACTCAACTTCCTGCGCTGGTGCATCGCCTTTGTGCTGCTGCTGCCGCTGGCATGGCGGGTGCTACGCAGGGACAGTCCGATCTGGCCGCTGTGGCGGCAGTACATGCTGCTGGGACTGCTGGGCATAGGCTGCTACAACGCCTTGCTGTACTTGGCGCTCAAGACCTCGACCCCGCTGAATGTGACGCTGGTGAGCTCCAGCATGCCGGTGTGGATGCTGGCCATAGGCCGGCTGTGCTGGGGCATTCGTGTCAGCCGCCGGCAAATGGGCGGAGCCCTGCTGTCGGTGCTGGGCGTGGCGGTAGTGATGTCGCGCGGCGACTGGCAGACGCTGCTTGCTCTGCGTTTTGTGCCCGGCGACCTGTTCATGATGCTGGCCACCATCGCCTGGGCTTTCTACACCTGGTTGCTGTCGCGCAGCACCGGCCCCCAGGAAGTGAAGTCGCACTGGGCCAGCTTTCTGCTCGCGCAGATCGTTTTCGGCCTGCTCTGGTCTGGCCTTTTCACGGGCGGCGAAGTCTTGCTGGGCGAGTTCCGCCTGGTGCCGGGCTGGCCGCTGCTGGGCAGCCTGCTGTTCATCGCCGTGGGCCCGGCCATTCTGGCCTACCGCTTCTGGGGGATGGGCGTGCAGCGTGCCACGCCCGCCATTGCGGGCTTCTTCGGCAATCTGATTCCGCTGTTCACGGCCCTGCTGTCGATTCCCGTGCTCGGCGAAACCCCGCACCTCTACCACGCGCTTGCGTTTGTGCTGATCGTGACCGGCATCGTCGTGTCGTCCCGCAAATAAACGGCTGCCCCCCAGACAAAAGCCCCGCATTGCGGGGCTTTTGTCGTTTCGGCCTTCGATCAATGATCAGTAAGTGCCAGGATACAGACCGCCGTCGGGCAGGATGTTCTGGCCCGTCATATAGCCAGCCTGGCGACTGCACAGGAAGGCACAGATGGCACCGAACTCTTCGGCCGTGCCAAAGCGCTTGGCAGGGATCTGGGCAGCCTGGGCCTGGCGCACGGAATCCAGGTCCTGGCCGGTCTTGTTGGCCGCTGCCTGATGGGTTGCCACCAGACGGTCGGTGTCGAACTTGCCGGGCAGGATGCTGTTGATGGTCACGCCCTTGGCGGCAATGCCCGAACGCGCCAGGCCGGCCACAAAGCCCGTCAGGCCGCTGCGCGCGCCGTTGGACAGGCCCAGGATGTCGATGGGCGCCTTGACCGCGCTGGAGGTGATGTTGACGATGCGACCGAAGCCACGCGCAGCCATGCCATCCACCGTGGCCTTGATCAGCTCGATGGGGGTCAGCATATTGGCGTCCACGGCCTTGATCCAGGCCTCACGATCCCAGGTACGGAAGTCGCCGGGAGGCGGGCCACCGGCGTTGGTCACGACGATGTCGTAATCCTTGCCCGGGCCGCCGGCAGCTTCGAACACTGCGGTGCGACCTTCTGGCGTGGTGATGTCTGCAGCGACACCGATGACCTTGACCTGAGGAGCAATGGCTTGCAGCTTCTGCACGGCCAGCTGCAATGCCTCGTCATTTCTGGCGTTGATGACCAGATTCACGCCCTCTTCGGCCAGCGCCTTGGCGCAGCCAAAACCCAACCCCTTGCTGGCGCCGCAGACCAGAGCCCAGCGCCCGGCGATACCAAAGTCCATGTCAGTGTCCTTTCACACAGTTTCCAAGCCGGACAAACTGCCCGACGCTATCAAAATCAATGACTGCTAGAGCTCTATCAGAAAGCGCTGGCATCCAATTTCATGCTCAATGACTGCGACCATGAAACAGCTTGTGGTGCAGCCTGCGCAGCGACCACCAGACGCCCAGTGCCACGACCGGAATGGCCACGGCCGCCGTCGACTCGGGCGACCAGGGCCAGCCCAGCTTCTGCCCACCCTTGGCCAGATAGCTGATCAGGC
Organism: Comamonas thiooxydans; assembly: GCF_002157685.2. NCBI lineage: Bacteria > Pseudomonadati > Pseudomonadota > Betaproteobacteria > Burkholderiales > Comamonadaceae > Comamonas > Comamonas thiooxydans. The sequence goes on along the minus strand of NZ_AP026738.1, from coordinate 973,279 downwards.
CGGTGATGTAGTAGGTGATGGCCGCGACCGACAGGCCTTCCACCGTGGACTGCAGCTTGAGCTGGGTGCCCTGGCGGTCGTTCATCGTGCCCAGCAACTGCTGGCTGCTTTGCTGCTGCTCGATCTCGACGCGCGTGCGCAACAGACTGCTGACACGAGAGACTCGCTCGGACAGCGCATTCTGGCGGCGTGTCGCCCATTCGCAGGTTGCGCGCGCAGGTGTAAGTCGCCGGTCCATGAATTCACGGATGGTCTGGATGCCATCCACCCGCGTTTCCTGAATTTCCTGAATACGCCTGTCTACCAGTTCGAAATAGGCGGAACTGGCCGAAAAGCGCGAATGCGTGGCCGCATACTCGCTCTCCACCTGGCCGGCCAAACGGGTCAGTCGGTCCAGCAACGCCGGCTCGGTGTCCCGGTCTGCAGCGCGAATGGCATTGGCCAGCTCGGCCAGTTCACGCTCGGCCGTGGCCAGCACGGCTGCTGCCTTGCGTGCGGCCGGCAAACCCAGCAACGCCGCCATGCGATAGGTTTCGATCTCCAGCACACGCTGCACCAGACGGCCCAGGCGGCGCGGAGACAGATCGGCGCCCGCAAGCAGCAACATGCGCGAGAAACCATCGGGGTGAATCGCAAAGTCGGTATAGATGGCCCCCGCACCGCCGGAGACGCGCGAGCCGACCAGGGTATCGGCCTGCAACATATGACGCATCAGATAGTGCGGATCCACATCCTGCTCGTTCAGCGCCCACAGATGCAGACTGCTCAGGCACTGCCCTGGCAGAGCGGCCAGCCAGTCGCGCGGAACGGCGTCGATGGCCGTCTCGGGCTCACGCACATCGGCCACGCCGGCTTGGGCCATGGGCGTGGTGAAGGTCCAGGCCACGAACTCGGTGTGCTGCTCCCAACGCAGGCGAAACGCCCCCAGGTCAATCAGCACATGGGTGGTTGCCGCATCGGGCAGAGGGCGATGGTGGTTGCGCAGCAGGACCGCTACATGTTCTCGGCTGGCTTCACGCTGGGCCGCATCGGTGAGCATCACGATATGCGTGATGGCCAGAGGAGCCTGCATGATTTCCGCAGGACGGGCATGAATTTCGTTGTGCAGCAAGACCCGCTGAGGGTGCTGCGCGGGCAATAAAGACAAGGCCATGCAATCTTTCGAATAACTGCAGCTATTTTGCCGCCCTAATCCATAGTCCCAGAAACAAAGGTCCTCATATCAAAAAAGCGGCCCCAAAAGGGCCGCTTTAACGATGATCAGCGATCAGGTTGACGATCAGTCTTCCACGAAAGCTTCTTCACGCTTGTTCTTCACTGCAGGCATCAGCACGATCACCAGCAGCACCAAGGCGGCAGCCAACAGGCAGGCGGAGATGGGACGCGTCACGAACACGGACCAGTCACCACGCGACAGCAGCAGGGCTCGGCGCAGGTTTTCTTCCATCATCGGGCCCAAAATGAAGCCCAGCAGCAGAGGAGCAGGTTCGGTACCCAGCTTGTGGAACACATAGCCGATGAAACCGAAGATACCTACCATCCACACGTCCCAGGCGTTGTTGTTGGTACCGTACACGCCGATAGCACAGAACAACACGATGGACGGGAACAGCCAGCGGTAAGGCACGGTCAGCAGCTTGATCCAGACGCCGATCAGCGGCAGGTTCAAGATGATCAGCATCAGGTTGCCAATCCACATGGAGGCGATCAGACCCCAGAACAGTTCTGGGTTGCTGGTCATCACCTGAGGGCCGGGCTGGATGTTGTGAATAGTCATGGCACCCACCATCAGCGCCATCACGGCGTTGGGAGGAATACCCAGGGTCAGCAGAGGAATGAACGATGTCTGCGAACCGGCGTTGTTGGCCGACTCGGGAGCGCACACGCCACGGATATTGCCTTGACCGAAAGGAACTTCGCCGGGCTTCAGCTTGGTCTTCTTTTCGATGGTGTAGGCGGCAAAGGCCGACAGCATGGCACCGCCACCGGGCAGGATACCCAGGGCCGAACCCAGGGCCGTACCGCGCAGCATGGCAGGAATCATGCGCTTGAAGTCTTCGCCTGTGGGCATCAGACCGGTCACCTTGGCGGCGAACACTTCGCGCTCGTCGTCGGGCTTGGACAGGTTGGCAATGATTTCGCCGTAACCGAACACACCCATGGCGATCACGACGAAGTCAATGCCGTCGGTCAACTCAGGAATGTCGAAGCTGTAACGAGCCACGCCGGAGTTCACGTCGGTACCGACCATGCCCAGCAGCAGACCCAACACAATCATGGCGATCGCCTTGAGCAGCGAGCCGGAGGCCAGCACCACGGCACCAATCAGACCCAGGGTCATCAGCGAGAAGTACTCGGCAGGGCCGAACTTGAAAGCGACTTCGGTCAGCGGAGGAGCGAAGGCAGCCAGGATGACGGTACCCACGCAACCAGCGAAGAAGGAGCCGATACCGGCTGCCGCCAACGCGGGCCCCGCCCGGCCCTTGCGCGCCATCTGGTAGCCGTCGATCACGGTCACCACCGACGAGGATTCACCTGGCAGGTTCACCAGAATGGCGGTGGTGGAGCCACCGTACTGGGCACCGTAATAGATACCAGCCAGCATGATCAGCGCCGCCACAGGGGGCAGAGCGTAAGTGGCGGGCAGCAGCATGGCGATGGTCGCCACTGGGCCAATACCTGGCAGCACACCGATCAGCGTACCGAGCAGACAGCCCACAAAGCAGTAGATCAGGTTCTGGAACGTGAAAGCCACGCCAAAACCCGTCGACAAGTTCTGAATCAGATCCATGGACGATGCTCCTGATTAGCCAGCGATGAAGCTAGGCCACACGGGGAACTGCAGATTCAGCGCCCACACGAAAGCGAAATAGCTGCCCACGGCCAGGATGGTGGCCAGGACTGCTGTTTCCTTGAGGTTGAAAGTCTGACCTGCCAGGCTGGCGATGAAGACCAGCGCGTAGATGGCGATGATCAGACCGAACTGAGGGATACCCACAGCAGGCACGCCCACCAACAAGATGCCGAAGGCAAAGTTGGCAGCCAGGATGAAGAACACAGGCTTCCAGGCCCACTTACCGATCTTGTCACCACCTTCGGGGCCCTTGGTCAGGCCGCCGATGCAGATGGCTGCACCCAGGATGGCCATGAGCACACCCAGAATCAGCGGAAAGTAACCAGGTCCCATGCGGGCACCGGTGCCAATGGTGTAGTTGGATGCGCCGATCGCAAATGCGAGACCGACGACCAAGAACATCAGACCGGAGAAAAAGTCTTTTTGGCTCTTGATTTTCACAAAAATGTCCCCTTACGGAAATCACGACTTGGCGATTCTCGTTTCATACAAATGCCAAATTGATGTGGATTCCACCTACAAAGGGCTTACCCTAGGGCTGACGTTTTGTACGCATTAGCTGTATGCAAAGCGCCAAATTGCTGCTTGTTTTTACTACCCAAAACAAAAAGCAAGCACTCGCATTCAATTCGTCAGATTTCGCTCATCAGCGGAGTGCAGGCCAGCACCTCGGGCAAGGTGGTCACGCCCTCGGCAACGCGCAAAGCCCCGGCCAGGCGCAGAGGGCGCATGCCATCCTGCACGGCCTGACGGCGCAGAACGTCCATGGATGGGGCATCATGAATCTGCTTCTTGAGGGCCTCGGTCACCATCAGCAACTCGTACAGACCCATGCGGCCGCGGTAACCTGTCATGCGGCAGTCCTCACAACCCACAGGCTTGTAGGGCTGGTAACTGCCGGTCAGCTTCCAGGGCTTGACCGATTCGGCCAGATCCTCGGGCTTTGCGTCTTCATCGCGCACCTTGCAGCTGGAGCACAGCGTACGCACCAGACGCTGGGCCAGCACGCCCAGCAAGGTGGCGTTGATCAGATAGGAGGGCACGCCCAGCTCCATCAGGCGGCTGACGGCGCTGGGAGCATCATTGGTATGCAGCGTGGAGAAGACCAGGTGGCCGGTCAGTGCAGCCTGCACCGCCATCTCGGCGGTGGCCAGATCGCGAATCTCGCCCACCATGATGATGTCCGGGTCCTGACGCATCAGCGCACGCAGGCCTTCGGTGAAGCCGAAGTCGAGCTGGGGCTGAACCTGGGTCTGATTGAAGCTGGGCTCGATCATTTCGATGGGGTCTTCCACCGTGCTGACATTGACCTCCTCGGTCGCCACACGCTTGAGCGTGGAGTACAGCGTGGTGGTCTTGCCCGATCCCGTGGGGCCGGTAACCAGGATGATGCCGTGTGGGCGCTTGACCAGATCTTCCCAGCGCTGCGCGTCATGGGCACTGAAGCCCAGCGCATCCAGGTTCTTGACCGTATTCTCCGGGTCGAAGATACGCATCACCATCTTCTCGCCAAACGCCGTGGGCAAGGTGGACAAGCGCATTTCCACTTCCTCGCCGCGCGGGTTGCGCGTCTTGATGCGGCCATCCAGCGGGCGGCGCTTTTCCACCACATCCATGCGTCCCAGCAGCTTGACGCGCGCCACCATGGCATTCAGCACGCCCATGGGCATCTGGTAGACCGGATGCAGCACGCCGTCGATGCGAAAGCGGATCACGCCCTGCTCGCGCCTTGGCTCCAGATGAATGTCGCTGGCCCGCTGGTCGAAGGCATACTGCCACAGCCAGTCCACCACGCGCACCACGCCCTGGTCGTTGGCATCGAGCTGCTTGTTGCTTTTACCCAGCTCTACCAGCTGTTCAAAACTGGCGCCGCCGGTCGCACCACCGGCTTTCTCTGCCGCACGCACGGACTTGGCCAGGGCGAAGAACTCTGCCGTATAGCGCTTGATATCCTGCGGATTGGCCACCACGCAGCGCACGCTGCGGCGTGCCTGCCGTTCCACCTCGCTCACCCAGTCGCTGATGAAGGGCTCGGCCGTGGCAATCACCACCTCCTTGGCCGTCACCTGCACGGGCAGCACCTTGTGGCGCTCGGCATAGCTGGCGCTCATGACCTCGCCCACTCGGCCCACATCCACGCGCAGCGGATCGATGCGCAGATAGGCCAGACCGCTACGCTGCGCCAGATACTGGGTCAGGGTCTCCAGGTCCAGCGGCTGACGCGTCTGGGCGCTGACAACACCGACATTGGCGAGCCGCACCAGCGGCAGCTGCGCGCTTTCTGCGGCCGAGCAGCGCGCAACCGTGCGCTCGGCCTCCTGCGCCGTGATCACAGCGTCTTCCTGCAACCATTGCACCAGCTTGCGCCAGTCCAGCGGTCCCTGGTATTTAGCAGGCTTGATGGACTGGGACAGAAGGGATTCAGTCAATGACATGGGCGGCAGTGGCAACAAAACTGCCTTGACTGTACCGCCATCGGCCCACGCTCCTGACTAGGACGATACAAAGCAGGCGGACGATGGCATTCATCCCTGATGCAGCTCAGGCGTATTCGTCCACCAGACCGCCCAGCCCGCCCTGGCCCGGATTGCCGCGACTTCTGCTCTGCACCTGCTCATCCCGCTTTTGCTGGACTGCATCGGTCCCCCGCTGGGCAGCCTGCTGGGCTTGCTGTGCCTGCTGGTTCTGCAAGGCCTCTATCTGGGCCTGCAGCATCTGGATCTTGGCCTGCAGCAGCTGCGCCTGCCGCTCCTTGGTTTTGGCATCAGCGTCGCTGTTGGCAACTTCCTTGAGTTCGTTGGTGGCATCCTTGATCTGCTTTTGCAGCTGCTGGATACGCGATGCCACACCAGCCCCCGAAGGGGCCGAACCGGCAGAACTGGAGGAGATGGCACTGATCGTCATGTCCATATCATCGGCAGAAAACCGCAACCATCAAGGCCGACACAATCACTTTACTCAGGCTTTGCAATTACACGGTAGCGCCCCGGCCGATGCGGCTGACTTTGGCTTTGGCCGTCTTGCTGCCTGCCTCTGCATCGCGTGCAGGCACAAACACCTTGGCCCAGCGGGTGGTGTTCAGGTCCCAACGGGCCTGCACCTGATCGCAGGCCTGATCCAGCTCGGCGCCCTGCAGAACACGCGGTGTGCGCTGTGCCAGCACCACGGTATTGCCTTCGCGTGTGGGGCGGAAGGCCCAGAGCGCGTCCTCGCCAAAGGCCTGAGCCATCTGATCCAGGCTTTTGTCAAAGCTGGAGGAGCGGCCAAAGAGGTTGACGGTCATGATGCCGTCCTCGGTCAGAAGATTGCGGCAATCGGCATAGAACTCGGCGCTATCGAGCACGGGAGCCGCAGCCTCATGGTCGTACAGATCGACGGCCAGTGCATCGACCGTGCCCTGCCACTCGGTCTTTTTGATCTCCTGAGCTGCATCGGCCAGCACCACCTGCAGCGTGCTGCTGTCGGGCGGCAGCTTGAACCAGCTACGGCACACGGCCAGAACCTGAGGGTTCAGCTCAACGGCCGTGGTCTTCATGCGCAGCTTCTTGTGACAGAACTTGGTGATGGCGGCCGCTCCCAGACCCAGTTGCATGGCGTGCATCCGAGGCACTTCGGCAGGCTCGGCAAACAGCAGCCAACCCATCATGCGCTGCACATACTCCAGGTCGATATCAAAAGGATCGCGAATACGCATGGAGCCCTGGACCCAGGGCGTGCCCAGATGCAGATAGCGGATATCGCCGTCGTCGGAGACGCTGACTTCTGGCAGCTCCTGCACGCTGGCCACATTCTTGTCTTGCGCGGATTTGGCACCGCCACGGGTTTTACGGATCACGTTTCACACCAATCTTCAAAGCAGGCCATGGGCCGCCAGCGCATGGTGCCAGGCCTGCAGTTTTCTATCGAACGACCAGCCGGCATTGGCCGGGCTGGTGGATGGCAGCTTGAGGGCGATCAGCCCCAGTGCCTCTGTCTGACGGGCATGCTTGTAGCTCTCGCCGCCGTTGTGCAACGCCAGCTGCAGATCAGGACAGCGCTGACGCAGTCCGGCAAAGTCGTTGACCTGGGCTGCGCGAATGGCGCTGTCCAGACTGCCCTCGCGCTCGCAGCTCGCATACACATCCCACAGACCCAGCCCGCGTGCCAGCAGCCATTCGCAGCGGCCCGCGTAATCAGTACGTGCCGGCTGCAGGTGCTGAGGCCACAAGGCCTGCAGCAGCGGCCAGAACTGGTTTTGCGGATGGGCATAGTACTGGGCCTGCTGCAGCGACTTCAGGCCCGGAAAGCTGCCCAGAACCAGCGCACGCGTGCGCTCATCGGCCACGGCCGCCAGCCCCTGCCAGCGCAGGCCAGTCTCTGTTGGAGTGGCGGAAGAATCCTCGGTCATGCTCTATTGTCGCCCAGTCACCATCGACCTGGCTCTTGGGCTGATATTCAAAAAGATGAGCATGAGCCTCTTTGCCTGCAAAGGATAGATGCCACCCATCTACGGGAGTGCCGGCAGCCCTTTGAGTGCCTTACGTGCATTGGCCGTGCAAGCCTGCGCCAGTTGCTCAATGCCTATGCCACGCAGCCGCGCGATCTCCACCGCAATGCGCGGCAGCTCGGCGGAGCTGTTACGCCCCTGGGGCTGACCGGCCGCACGCTGTTCGGCCGTGGTGTAGAGCCAGTGCGGCGGAATATCGGGAGCATCGGTTTCCAGAACCAGCGCCTCCAGCGGCAGGCTGGCCGCCAGCTCACGCAGCTTGAGCGCGCGTTCATAGGTGACGGCGCCGCCAAAGCCCAGCTTGAAGCCCATATCGATGAAGGCCTGCGCCTGCTGGGCGCTGCCGTTGAAGGCATGGGCAATCCCCCCCACGACCCTGTGCTGACGCAAGGTCTTAAGCAGACGATCGCTGCTCTTGCGCACATGCAGGATGACGGGCAACTCGAACTCGCATGCCAGCCGGATCTGCTGCTCGTAGAACCAGATCTGGCGCTGCTCGTCCAGTCCGGGGACAAAAAAGTCGAGGCCGATTTCGCCCACCGCCACCAGATGCGGGTCCCCGCGCTGCTGGCTGAGCAGCTCGCGCAGCGCCGCGATATCGGACTCCTGCGCGCCGGGCGTGTAAAGCGGATGAATGCCCAGCGCATAGCTGTCGCCATGGCGATGGGCAAGCGCAATCACGTCCTGCCAGTGGCTGCGCTGCACGGCAGGAATGACCAGATGCGTGACGCCTGCGGCCTGCGCAGCGGCGCGCACGACATCTCTGTCAGGCGCGAATTCGGGTGCATCCAGGTGGCAATGGGTATCTATCCAGGTGGGCATCTGCACATCATGCATCGGCCGGGCTGCCAGCGCAGGGCGGCATCGGCAGATGACACGTCAAGTGACTACAGACAGTTTCCAGTGTTGTCCTACGGTACACACATTGAAACAAATAAAACATTAAGCAACCTTACCCCCTGCCCTGTGCTATCGGCCAAAGGAGCAAGTTATGACGGGACTTATGCAAAGCACGCTCTGGCAACGCCTGAGCCAAAGTCATCAGCGCGCCGACATGCAGGGCAAGCTGGCCGCGCTGGATCAGGTGCAGGCCGTGATCGAGTTCGATCTGCAAGGCCATGTGCTGACGGCCAATGACAACTTTCTGCGCACCATGGGCTATAGCGCCGAACAGATCATCGGCCAGCACCACCGCATGTTTGTCGATGAGGAAACCCGCGGTTCTGCCGAGTACGCCCAGTTCTGGCAACGCCTGGCAGCAGGCCTGCACGACAGCGGACGCTACCGCCGCATCAACAGCCAGGGCGAGGATGTGTGGCTGCAGGCCAGCTACAACCCGATCTTCGACAGCCAGGGCCAGCCGCGCAAAGTCATCAAGTACGCCACCGACATCACCGAGCAGCAGCAGCAAGAAGACGATGCCCGCGGCCAGCTCCAGGCCATTGCCAAGGTGCAGGCCATCATCGAGTTCGATCTGAACGGCAACATCCTCACGGCCAATGATCTGTTCCTGCAGACCATGGGCTACTCCCTCGCCGAAGTCGTGGGCAGGCACCACAGCATGTTCGTCCAGCCGCACGAACGCCAGTCCCCGGCCTATCAGCATTTCTGGCACAAGCTGGCCCTGGGCCATCATGATGCCGGCCAGTACCTGCGCATAGGCAAGGCCGGCCGCCAGGTCTGGATCGAAGCCAGCTACAACCCCATACTCGACGCCGAAGGCCGCCCCTTCAAGGTCGTCAAGTTCGCCACCAACATCACGCGCCGCGTGACCGCCGCGCAAACCCTGCGCGCCACGGTGGAAGGGCTGACCGAGAGCGCCAACCATGCACGCCAGGCCAACGAGCTGGCCCAGGACGCCTGCAGCGTGGCCGAGGCCGGCGGCCGTACCGTGCAGGACGTGGTGAGCACCATGGAATCCATCAGCGCCAGCTCGCGCAAGATCAGCGACATCATCGGCATGATGGACTCCATCGCCTTCCAGACCAATCTGCTGGCACTCAACGCCGCCGTGGAAGCGGCCCGCGCCGGTGACCAGGGACGCGGCTTTGCCGTGGTGGCCAATGAGGTGCGTCAGCTGGCCCAGCACAGCGCCGAAGCCGCCAAGGAGATCAAGCAGCTGATCCAAACCTCCGTCACCCAGGTCACCCAGGGGGTGACCCAGGTGCGCGAGGCCGGCACCACCATGGCCGAGATCGTGAACTCCTCGCGCCAGGTCACGCAGATCATGGGCGAGGTGGTGCAGACCTCGCTGGCCCAGTCCGCCAGGCTGCGCGAGGTCACCGACGATCTGACGGCGCAGGATGTCTCGGCCAATCATGGCCCGGCCAAGCCGCGCCCCGTCATGCCGCCGCAGGTCTCGGCCCGCGAGCAGGCCACGATCGCCATCCGAAACGCGGCGGTCGGCGCTTATTGAAAAAGGCCCGGCGCTGCAAAGGCCGCGACCGGGCCTTTGCCCATCGACAGACAGGAGGTCAAGCCAGTTGCCCGCGCCCCAGCCTGACCATGCGATCGCAGCGCGCGGCCAGTCCTTCGTCATGGGTGACCATCACAAACGCCGTGCCATGGCTGCGCGCCAGCTCCAGCATCAGCGCAAACACCGTATCAGCCGTGCCGCGATCCAGATTGCCCGTGGGCTCGTCGGCCAGCACGCAGGCCGGACGCGTGACCAGGGCACGTGCAATGGCCACGCGCTGACGCTCGCCGCCCGACAGCTCGGCCGGGCGATGCGCCATGCGCTGGCCCAGGCCCACGGCGCGCAGCATCTCGGCCGCGCGATCCATGCAGTCCTCCTTGGCATCGCGGCGAATGCGCAGCGGCATGGCCACATTCTCCTGGGCCGAGAACTCGGCCAGCAGATGATGGAACTGGTAGATGAAGCCCAGATGCTGGTTGCGCAGCGCGCCCTGCTTTTGCGGGCTGAGCTGGTGCAAGGGCTGGCCCATGAGGCTGACGCTGCCCGTGGTGGGCGCATCCAGCCCGCCCAGCAAGTGCAGCAAGGTGGATTTGCCCGAGCCCGAAGCGCCGACAATCGCCAGCGTCTCGCCCGCCTGAACCTGCAGATCCACGCCCTGCAGCACGGTCACATCCAGCTTGCCTTCGGCAAAGCGCTTGGTCAGGCCGCGTGCCTCCAGCACGCTCTGGCCCATCACGACATCATTCATAACGCAGTGCCTCCGCAGGGTTCACGCGGCTGGCACGCCAGCTGGGGTAAATCGTGGCCACAAAAGAAAGAATCAGGGAAATCACGGCAATCGGCACGATGTCCGTGGACTGCGGCTCGCTGGGCATCTTGCTGATCAGGTAGATGTCCTTGGGCAGGAAATTGGCATGCAGCGCCTGCTCTATGGCCGGCACGATGACGTCGATATTGAAGGCAATCGCCAGCCCCAGCGCCAGACCGGCCAAGGTGCCGATGACGCCGACCATGGCGCCCTGGACCATGAAGATGCCCATGATGGACGAAGGTGAGGCTCCCAGGGTACGCAGGATGGCAATATCGGCGCGCTTGTCCTGCACGCTCATCACCAGGGTGGACACCAGATTGAAAGCCGCCACGGCCACGATCAGGGTCAGGATGATGAACATCATGCGTTTTTCGAGCTGCACGGCGGCAAACCAGGTCTTGTTCTGCTGCGTCCAGTCGCGGATGAACAAACGGTCCGTCAAGGTGTCCGCCAGTTCATGCGCCACGCGCGGGGCCTCGTGCAAATCCTTGAGCTTGAGGCGAATGCCGGTCGGCCCTTCCAGGCGGAAGATGCGCTGCGCATCCTCGTAATGCATCATCACCAGCGCCGAGTCATATTCGTAGTGACCAGAATCGAAGGTGCCGGCTACCGTCATCTGCTTCATGCGCGGCAGCACGCCGGCCGGCGTGACCTGTCCGCTGGGAGCGATCAGCGTGATCACATCGCCTTCGCTCACACCGAGGCTGCGCGCCAGCTCGATGCCAAGCACCACCTTGAACTCGCCGGGCACCAGGCGCTTGAGCACCTCGCCGCTGGTGGCCGCCAGATCGGTTACCTCGCCCTCACGCGCCGGATCGATACCGCGCACCAAGGCGCCTTTCATATCCTCGCCGCGTGCCAGCAATGCCTGAGCCGCCACGAAAGGCGCGGCCCCCACCACATCGGGGTTGGCTCTGGCCTCGCGCATGGTGCGCTCCACATCGGGCAGAGGCGCGCCCTGCGGGGCGTAGATTTCCACATGGGAGACAACGCTGAGCATGCGATCCCGCACTTCCTTCTGGAAGCCGTTCATTACGCTCAGCACAATGATCAGCGCCGCCACGCCCAGCGCAATGCCAAGCATGGAGACACCCGAGATAAAGGAGATGAAGCCATTGCGGCGTGTGGCGCGCCCTGCACGGGTATAGCGCCAGCCCACGGCCAGTTCGTAGGGAAATTGCATGTTGCCAGCATTGTGGCATTGCAGGCAATGCCCTGCCGACGGCGCCAGCCTTATGCGATCTGACTGCCCACCGCCCCTCTATCGGGGCGGCCTGCTGCGCCCTATGCGCGGCAAATCCGCGTATCGCTCCTGCTGCTCCAGCGTCACCGCATGGGCCTGAAGCTTGGCCAGCAGGCCGTCAAACAAGGCCAGCTCTTCATCGCTGAGGACGGACACGATGTCGGCATGAATCTTGACCATCTCGGGCAGGATCAGGCCGTACATGCGCCGCCCCTCCTCGGTCAGATAAATGGCCACGCGCCGGCGATCTCCATCCAGAGGCTTGCGCAGCACCCAGCCTTTTTCCTCCAGGCCACTGAGCGCCCGCGAAGTGCGCGCCCTGTCCAGCTGCACCTTCTGCGCCAGCTCGGAGGACAGCAAACCCTCCTCGGTCGCCAGCGTCGCCATCACGCCCCATTCGCGGCGCGTCAGGCCGAAGTGAGCCTCGCACATGCGCATGGCCATGCCGCCCGCCACGCCAAAGAAGCGGCTGATGCGAAACAGCAGCATCTGCTGAATGGAGGTCGGTTGTCGGGTATTCACGGAGATGAGTTGATTAGATCAATTGTGGATGTCACTTCTACAGTGTGTATTCCCAATACAGAGACAAAGGGAAGTGCTTGGGATTTTCGCAAATGCCAGCTCTTCCCTCAGACAAGAGAGTGATTCCATGGCTCGCCTGACTGCACCCCGCCGCCTTCTTCAAACCAGCCTGGCTTTGCTGCTGGGCTGCTCCGTCTTCGCCTCCCAGGCTCAACCTGCTGATGGCGCGGCCGCCTCTGCCTGGCCCGGCAAGCCGGTTCGACTGATCGCCTCCTTCGCTCCCGGAGGAGCGGTGGACATACTGGCGCGCGGCGTCGGAGAAGTGCTTCAACGCGAGACCAAGCAGCCATTCGTGGTGGAGAATCGCACCGGCGCCGGCGGCAACATAGGAGCCGATTACGTCGCCAAGGCTGCCGCCGACGGCTACACCATGCTGATCGGCCTGGACACGAGCTTCACGGTCAACCCGCTGATCTACAAAAGCATGCCGTTCAAAAATGGCGACCTGCGTCCTGTCATGGTGTTCGCCTCGCAAGGCATGCTGATGGCGGTCAGCCCCAAGACCAATATCAAGACACTGGAGCAGTTCATCGCCCGCGGCAAGGACAAGGGCCTGACCCTGGGGTCCGCCGGCTATGGAACCCCCGGCCATCTGGCCTCCAGCATCCTGACTTACGCCACCGGTGCCAAGGTCAACCATGTGCCCTACAAAGGCAATGCACCTGCCACGCTGGCGATGCTCTCGGGCGAGGTGGACGGCGGCGTCATCAGCTCCACCGCCATGCTGCCCCATGTGACCACTGGAAAGATCACCCCGCTGGCGGTGACCACGGCCCAACGCAACCCCTTGCTGCCGGAAGTCCCGTCGGTGACCGAACTGGGACACAAGGAGCTGCAGCAGGAAGTGCTTTTCGCCGCCTGGGTGCCCAGCAGCACGCCTGAGCCGCTGGTGCAGAAAATCCAGGCCCAGTTCGAGAAGGCAATGAAGGACGGCACATTGCGTGAACGCATGCGTGTCAACGACATGGTCTACGAAGGACTGACAGGCGATGCAGCCGCCAAGCGCATTCAGGCCCTGACCGACCGCTACCGGGTGCTGGCCCAGGCCACGGGCATGAAGATGGAATAAGCGCCTGCGCCAAGCTTCAGCCTCCTCACAACAGCAAGCTTTCATGACCCGCCCCAACATCATCTTCATCGTCGCCGACGATCTCGGCTATGCCGACCTGGGCTGCTACGGCGGCCGCGATGCCGAGTTCGGTCCGGTATCCCCGGTGCTCGATCGCCTGGCGGCCAACGGCCTCAGGCTCACCCAGGGCTATGCCAATTCACCCGTGTGCTCGCCCACACGTTTTGCCTTGGCCACGGCCCGCTATCAATACCGCTTGCGCGGCGCGGCCGAGGAGCCCATCAACAGCAAGACGCGCGGCACGCCGCTGGGCGCCAAGCTGGGCCTGCCGCCCGAAATCCCCACCGTTGCCTCGCTGCTCAAGGGCGCGGGCTACCGCACGGCACTGATAGGCAAATGGCATCTGGGTTACCCTCCCCACTTCGGCCCGCTGCGCTCGGGCTACGAGGAATACTTCGGCCCCATGTCGGGCGGCGTGGATTACTTCACCCATCTGAGCAGCTCGGGCCAGCACGATCTGTGGGTGGGCGAAGAGGAGCACCACGACGAAGGCTATCTGACCGACCTGCTATCCCAGCGTAGCGTGGACTTCGTCAACCGCATGAGCGAAGGCAACTCCCCCTTCTTCTTGAGCCTTCACTACACGGCGCCGCACTGGCCCTGGGAAACCCGTGATGACCGTGAGACTGCCGAGCAGTTGGGGGCGGGCATCACGCATCTGGCGGGCGGCAATATTCACCAGTACCGCCGCATGATTCATCACATGGATGAAGGCATAGGCTGGATCGTCGAAGCACTGCGCAAAAACGGCCAACTCGACAACACGCTGATCGTCTTCACCAGCGATAACGGCGGCGAGCGCTTCTCGGACAGCTGGCCTCTCGTGGGCGGCAAGATGGACCTGACCGAAGGCGGCATTCGCGTGCCCTGGATCGCCCACTGGCCCGCCGTGATCGATGCCCATCGCAGCAGCGCCCAGCCATGCATGACCATGGACTGGTCGGCCACGGTGCTGGACGCAGCCGGTGTAAGCGCCGATCCGGACTACCCGCTGGACGGCGTCTCCATCCTGCCCGTGCTGCGCAGCGACGGTGCGGAGTTTGCCCGACCGCTGTACTGGCGCATGCTCTACCGCAACCAGCGTGCGCTGCGCGAAGGCGAATGGAAATACCTGCGCGTGGAAGACAACGAATACCTGTTCAATCTGGCGCAGGACGAACGCGAGCGTGCCAATCTGGCCGGCCAGCACCCCGAGCGCCTGCAGGCCATGCGACAGCGCTGGGACGACTGGAATGCCAACATGCCCGCCATTGCCGATGATGCGAGTTACAGCCTGGTCTACACCCTGAAAAATATGCCGGCGAGGTGACAAAGCACCCCGCAGCATGCCCGGGCGGCGGCCATGCCCGACAATAGCGCCCATGTCTTTGACCGCGCCTTTGCTGCCTGCCGCCCAAGCCCTGGGCACAGGCGCCCCTGAAATCATTGTTGCCTATGCCAGCGGCCCTGCCGACATTCCCCAGGCATGGGACGGTTTGCAACTCCCTCACCTTCAGGCCTTGCTGGCAACGCTGGCCCCGACCCTGCTGGTGCAGGGCGACGAGATGGACTTCTCCCCCCCGCATGAGCGAGTCCTGGCCCGTGGCATGCAGCTGCCCGATACACCCGGGCTGATTCCCTGGGCTGCGCTGGCGGCCGGAGACAGCAACCAGGCCTGTGCCTTCATCACGCCCTGCCACTGGCATATCACGCCGGACCAGGTCCACCAGACCGACCCGGCCAGCGCGCCACTGGACGAAGACGAATCCCGCCAGTTGCTGGCGTTGATCGCACCCTGGTTCAGCGACGACGGCATCACGCTGGAATATCTGCGTGCCGACCTCTGGCTGGCACGCGGAGCGGCCTTCAAGGACCTGGCTACCGCCTCGATGGACCGGGCACTGGGCCGCGACGTGCGCCCCTGGATGCCCGAGCCCATACAGGGAGCCATCATCCAGCGTCTGCAGACCGAGTTGCAGATGCTGCTCTACACCCATGTCTTCAACGACCAGCGTGCCGCACGCGGTCTACCGCCCATCAACTCCTTCTGGGTACATGGCACGGGAAGCCTGAGCAGCCTGCCCGCAGCGAGCCCTGCCGCAGTCTGTGTCGATGATCTGCGCCACACCGCGCTGCAGGGCAATGTGCAAGGCTGGCAAAAAGCCTGGCAGACGCTGGACAGCGGCCTGATCGCCGAGCTGCAGCAGCGGGCTGCCCGTGGCGAGCCCGTCAAGCTCACTCTCTGCGGCGAGCGCAATGCCGTGCAATGGCAAAGCCAGCCGCGCGGTCTGCTGGACAAGATCAAGAGTGTTTTTGGAACGAAACGCTTGCCTGACCTGCGAGAGATGCTATGAAAATAATCCCCAGGTCCGTGCCCAATGACAGTGTCTCTGCACTACTGCAGGCCAAGATTCATCCCTTGCTGGCCCAGCTCTATGCAGCACGCGGCGTTTGCTCCGCCGACGAGCTGGACGATGCACCGGCCCGGCTGCTCCCGCCCTCGGGCCTGCGCGGCATCGATACTGCCGTGCAGCTGCTGGCTGATGCCATCACCGCGCAAAAGCGTCTGTGCATCGTCGCCGACTATGACTGCGATGGAGCCACGGCCTGCGCCGTGGGCCTGCGCGGCCTGCGCATGCTGGGCGCAGCCCATGCCGACTACCTCGTGCCCGACCGCGTGGTCGACGGCTATGGCCTGACGACCCCCATCTCGCGCCGCGTCAAGGAGACCGGTGCCGACATGCTGATCACCGTGGACAACGGCATTGCCAGCGTCGAAGGCGTGGCCGTGGCCAAGGAGCTGGGCATGTCGGTCGTGGTGACCGACCACCATCTGCCGGGCGACCACCTGCCGCTGGCCGATGCCATCGTCAATCCCAACCAGCCCGGCTGCGAGTTCGCGAGCAAGTCCATGGCCGGTGTGGGCGTCATGTTCTATGTGCTGCTGGCCCTGCGCACCGAGCTGCGCAACCGTGGCCGCTTTGATCGCCACAACCAGCCCCGTCTCGAGCAATTGCTGCCCCTGGTAGCACTGGGCACGGTGGCCGACGTGGTCAAGCTCGATGCCAATAACCGCCGCCTGGTGGCACTGGGCCTCAAGCAGATTCGCAAAGGCGTCATGCAGCCCGGCATACGCGCGCTGTTCGAGGCATCGGGCCGCCGCTTCGACATGGCCACCACCATCGACTTCGGCTTTGCCCTGGGCCCGCGCATCAATGCCGCCGGTCGTCTGGCCGACATGACCATAGGCATCGAGTGCCTGACCACGGAAGATGTCAGCCGCGCCGACAATCTGGCACGCATGCTGGACAGCATCAACCGTGAACGCCGCGAGATCGAAGTAAGCATGCGCGAGCATGCCCTGCTCATGGCCGAAGGCCTGTGCGAGGACGGCATGACGCCGCCGCCTGCCATCAGCGTGTTCGACCCCGACTTTCATGAAGGCGTGGTCGGAGTGGTGGCTTCGCGCATCAAGGACAAGCTGCACCGGCCCACGTTTGTCTTTGCAGCCAGCGGCGCCCCGGGCAAGGAACACGAGCTCAAGGGCTCGGGCCGCTCCATTCCTGGCTTTCATCTGCGCGATGCGCTGGATCTGGTCAGCAAGCGCCACCCCGGTCTGATACTGCGTTTTGGCGGCCACGCCATGGCGGCAGGCTGCACCATCGCGGAAGCGCACTTTGACGAGTTCGAAAAGGCTTTTGCCCAGGTCGCCAGGGAATGGCTGGATGCCGCCACGCTGACGCGCAGGCTGGAGACCGATGGCCCGCTGTCGCCCCAATGGCTGGACACCGGCCTGATCGAACAAATGCAGCTGGCCGTCTGGGGCCAGGGCTTTGCCGCCCCGACTTTCAGCGAAGAGCTGGAAATCACCTCGCAGCGCCTGGTCGGCGAAAAGCACCTGAAGCTGGAACTGCTGCACCATGGCTTCAAGATCGACGGCATCTGGTTCAACCACACCGACCCTCTGCCCGCGCGCACCACCCTGGCCTATCGCCTGGACATCAACGAATGGCGCGGCGAACGCAAGGTGCAATTTCTCGTGGAAGCCGCACAGGACTTCGAGGGCGGTGCCGGCAACATGGGCTTCTGATCCTCGCCCCAGCCTGGACCGCCGCCACCGCGAACGTGGCGGCTGCCCATTTCACGCTTTGCCCGAAACTTAGAACTGTTCCCAGCTATCGTCATCCGCAGTGCTTGCGACCGACCGTGCCTTGGGTCTGGCCTCCGTCAGCCTGGGAACTGCTACGACAGGCTGAGCAGCGGGCCTGATCGCCTTGGTCGTCGCTGTCACTTTCGCAAGCGATACGGGCATGGCCTCGAAAGCCTCGGTATCGCGTCCCAGCTTGAAGACAGACACCACTTCCGCCAGGCGACGCGCCTGCTCCTGCATGGACAGCGCTGCCGCACTGGATTCCTCCACCAGCGCCGCGTTCTGCTGCGTCATCTGATCCAGATTGCTCACCGCCTGGTTGACCTGGTTGATGCCGTCGCGCTGCTCGGTGGACGAGGCCGTGATCTCGCCGATCAGATCGCTGACGCGGCGCACGCTGGCCACGATCTCGCTCATGCTCTGGCCCGCCAGCTCCACCTGCTGCGAGCCCGACTGCACATTGTCCACGCTGGTGGTGATGAGCTGCTTGATCTCCTTGGCTGCCTCGGCGCTGCGCTGCGCCAGGCTGCGCACCTCGCCCGCCACCACGGCAAAGCCACGGCCCTGCTCGCCGGCGCGTGCCGCCTCGACGGCTGCATTCAGAGCCAGGATGTTGGTCTGGAAGGCAATGGAGTCGATCACGCCGATGATGTCGGCAATCTTGCGGCTGCTGTCGGTGATCTGGCCCATGCTCTGCACCACCTGCTGCACCACGCGACCGCCTTGCTCGGCTGCCTGGGCAGCGGTCGAGGCCAGTTGATTGGCCTGACGCGCAGTGTCGGCAGACTGGGTGACGGTGGCCGTCAGCTCTTCCATGCTGGCTGCGGTTTCCTCGAGGTTGGCCGCCGTCTGCTCGGTGCGGGCCGACAGGTCCTGGTTGCCCGTGGCAATCTGGCCCGAGGCCGAAGAGACGGATTCCACGCCCGAGCGCACCTGGCCGACGACAGAGCGCAGGCGCTCGGCCATGGCATTCAGAGACTGGTGCAGATGCCCTAGCTCGTCTTCGCTGCCATGCCCGGTTCTGAAACTCAGATCGCCCTCGGCGATCGCATCTGCCAGCTCCACGGCCTTGACAAGAGGCCGGGTGATGGAGCGCATGATGAGCAAGCCAGTCGCCAATCCCAAAAACATGATGACGCCGCAAGCGACGGCGATCACCACATAGGCTTTGGAGCGGCTGGACTCACCCTGCTCCAGCGCCTGCACCCGGTAGCGGTCCTGCAGTTGCACATAGGCATCCAGGGCCGCGTAGTACTTTTGCGCCATGGGGTTGAGCCGCTCTTCGATCAGCTTTTGTGAACGCGCGAAATCCTTGGATTGACGAGCCTGATCCACCTCCTTGTTCACCGCAAACAAGGCATCTCTATGCGTGTTCACATCGACCATCAGGCTCTTGGCCTCTTGCGTATGAACCTGTGCCAGCACCTTGTCGCGCAACTCGTTGATGCTGGCGATCAGACCGGCCATGGCCTTGTACTGGTGCTCGACCAGATTCTCTTCCGTGGACATGGCGGCCGCCGTGAAGCGATCCATGCTCATCTGGGTCAGGATGCGCCACTCCTTTGCCTGCGCAGCAGCCGTCTGCGCCTCCAGCGCCGCCGTAAAAACGCCCTCGTTGACACGCTTGGAATAAGCCAGGCTGCCTGCCACCAGCAACAACATGCCCGCCAAAAGACCGATCACCAATGCCCACAGCTTCCGGGCCACGGTGAATTGAAACAACTTCATGAACCAACCAATCCAGACAAAAGAACTCACACACAGGCACGTCCGCATCGTGAACTCCGGGCTGGCTTGTGCATGACTCTGACGGTCAATTCCTGGCCCCTGACGTCCTCCCTCCACCTCTCCGGGATGCTCTCCCCGAGGTTGCATCAATATATTAATAATTGTTACAACTGCTTTGCGCATTGCGCACAACTGATGTTCTCAGTACTTTCCCGCTTTTCGGCAAGGCTGGAGTTGGCAATCCAGAATGAAAAAGCCCGCAGCCTCCTGTCAGAAGCGGCGGGCCTGCAAGCGGGTGTCGGCCTGCGGTTTAGAAAGTTTCCCAGTCCCCATCGTCGGAGTCCGCAGCAGGCTTGGCCTTGCTGGCACTCAGTGCTGTGGGAGCCGGGCCAGCAGGCGCTTTCTTGATCGCGGGTCTGGCTGCAGCAGCAGTCTGCTTCACCGGCGCCATGGCCGGCATGGCGCGGCTGGCCGAGCGCTGAGGTGTGGCGACCTTGGCATAGCCGGCTTCATGGCCGAGCTTGAAGACTGAGACCACTTCGGCCAGGCGACGCGCCTGCTCCTGCATGGACAGCGCCGCCGCACTGGATTCCTCCACCAGAGCCGCGTTCTGCTGCGTCATCTGATCCAGATTGCTCACCGCCTGGTTGACCTGGTTGATGCCGTCGCGCTGCTCGGTGGACGAGGCCGTGATCTCTCCGATCAGATCGCTGACGCGGCGCACGCTGGCCACGATCTCGCTCATGCTCTGGCCCGCCAGCTCCACCTGTTGCGAGCCCGACTGCACATTGTCCACGCTGGTGGTGATGAGCTGCTTGATCTCCTTGGCTGCCTCGGCGCTGCGCTGCGCCAGGCTGCGCACCTCGCCCGCCACCACGGCAAAGCCACGGCCCTGCTCGCCGGCGCGTGCCGCTTCCACGGCTGCATTCAGAGCCAGGATATTGGTCTGGAAGGCAATGGAGTCGATCACGCCGATGATGTCGGCAATCTTGCGGCTGCTGTCGGTGATCTGGCCCATGCTCTGCACCACCTGCTGCACCACGCGACCGCCTTGCTCGGCCGCCTGGGCAGCGGTCGAGGCCAGTTGATTGGCCTGACGCGCAGTGTCGGCAGACTGGGTGACGGTGGCCGTCAGCTCTTCCATGCTGGCCGCGGTTTCCTCGAGGTTGGCCGCCGTCTGTTCGGTGCGTGCCGACAGGTCCTGGTTGCCCGTGGCAATCTGGCCCGAGGCCGAAGAGACGGATTCCACGCCCGAGCGTACCTGGCCGACGACAGAGCGCAGGCGCTCTGCCATGGCGTTCAGGGACTTGAGCAGACGGCCCAGTTCGTCATGACGGTCATTGCGCACGGTGGCCGTCAAGTCGCCGGCAGCGATGGAATCGGCCAGAGCTACCGCCTCATTCAACGGAGCGATGATCGAGCGCAGGATCAGAGCCGCCATCGCCAGACCCAGCAGAACGATCAGGCCGCAGACCAGACCGATAGCCACATAGGCCTGAGACTGACGTGCTTCGCCATCGGCAATCGCACGCTGGCTACGTTGCTCCTGCAACTGCACGAACTTGCGCTGCGCCTCCACATAGACCTTGGCGTTGGGACGCAGCTGCTTTTCAACCAGATCGAAGGCAGTCGCAAAATCATTGTCTTTGCGCGCAGCCTGCACGGCGGCATTGCTCTCCAGCGTGGCGCGCCTGCGCTCGGCGACCTCGTCCAGCACCTTGCGCGATTCATCGTCAGTGACCAGCTCGTTGAGCTTTTTCTGCAGTTCGGTGATATGTGCAATCCCGTCACTCATCAGCTTGCGCTGCTGCTCCACCAGGTTTTCCTCGGAGGAAATGGCCGCGACGATGGAGCGATCCACACTTTG
This sequence comes from Comamonas thiooxydans, assembly GCF_002157685.2. Taxonomy (NCBI): domain Bacteria; kingdom Pseudomonadati; phylum Pseudomonadota; class Betaproteobacteria; order Burkholderiales; family Comamonadaceae; genus Comamonas; species Comamonas thiooxydans. Next base: position 952,034 of record NZ_AP026738.1, on the reverse strand, counting down.
CTCGGTCAAATGACGCCACTCGCTGGCAATGTTGGCAGCCATTCGGGTACGTGTGGCCTCCTTGGAGATGCTCACATACACACGATCCAGATAGATCAGGCTGCCTGCAGATACCAGCAGCAAGCCCGCCAGCAAGCCAATCACCAAAGCCCACAGCTTTTGTGACACAGAGAACTGATTCAATTTCATTTTTTTATCCATCTCAATAGATCAAGCAAAACCGTGGCAGCCTTAACGAATTCAGAAACTCACAAGCGCTGTAGCCAATCCTTAATCGGCATACTGGCGGGAGATTTGAGCTTTGTTACAAGCTACGACCGCAATAGCGCTCGTGCTATGACACAAATCATGATTGCGTACAGCCACCTACAATCAAGCCGTGCCCAAAACCTATCTGAACGCCGATCTGCACTGCCACTCCGTCGTCTCCGACGGCACTCTGACGCCCGAGCAACTGGCTCTGCGTGCCGCCGAGCGAGGGGTTGAGCTCTGGGCGCTGACCGATCACGACGAGGTCGGCGGCCAGCACCGGGCAGCAGCCGCAGCCAGCTCAGCAGGGCTGGACTATCTGACAGGCACTGAAATTTCCGTCAGCTTCTCGGGCAGCGGCGTACATATCGTGGGCCTGGGCTTTGACGCCGACGATGCCGCTCTGACGCAAGGCCTCTACGACACGCGCCACGGCCGCGGCCCGCGCGCCCGCGAAATGGCCAGGCAGCTGGAGCTGGCCGGCATTCCCGGTGCCTATGAAGGAGCGCTGCGCCACGCAGGCAACCCCGAGCTGATCTCGCGCACCCACTTTGCCCGCTTTCTCGTGGAGACCGGGGTCTGCGCCGATACCTATGAGGTCTTCAAACGCTATCTGACCGAAGGCAAGCCTGGTTATGTCGCCCATGTCTGGGCGAATCTGGAGGACGCCGTGCGCTGGATCGTGGAGGCAGGCGGCGTGGCCGTGATTGCTCACCCGGCGCGTTACGACTTGAGCCAGAACGAGGAATATGCGCTGTTTTCCAAGTTCAAGGAGCTCGGCGGCCAGGGCGTGGAGGTCGTGACCGGCAGCCACCGCCCGCACGAATATGCGATCTATGCCGATCTGGCCCTGGAATTCGGCCTGGCCGCATCGCGCGGCAGCGACTTTCACAGCCCCGATGAATCGCAGATAGACCTGGGACAGCTGCCCTATCTGCCCGGCCAGCTCACTCCCGTCTGGGAGCTGCTGCAGGACCGCATACAGCGCGCATAAATCACAGAGAGAGATTGCATGACCACCGTTTTTGAAGTCTATCCAGAGAACCCGCAACCCCGCATCATCAAGCAGGCTGCGGACATGCTGCGCAAGGGTGCCATTCTTGCCGTACCCACCGATTCCAGCTATGCCCTGGTCTGCCACCTGGACGACAAGAACGCCGTGGACCGCATGCGCCGCATCCGGCAGATCAACGACAAGCACCACCTCACGCTGCTGTGCCGAGACCTGTCCGAGCTGGCCAACTATGCCCGCGTGGACAACCGCCAGTACCGCTTGCTCAAGCTGGCCACGCCAGGCCCCTACACCTTTATTCTTGAAGCCAGCAAGGAAGTGCCCAAGCGCCTGAGCCACCCTTCGCGCAAGACCATCGGCCTGCGGGTGCCGGATCGCAAAGGTCTGCAGCTGCTGCTGGAAGAGCTGGGCGAGCCCTTGCTGGCCACCACCTTGATCGCGCCCGGCGAGACCGAGCCGCTCAATGATGCCGAGTCGATTCTGGAGCGCTTCCCCCATGAGCTGGATGCCGTGGTCGACTCCGGTGCCTGCCCGCAGCAACCCACCACAGTGCTGGACCTCACGCCCATGGCCTTGAACAATCCCCCCGTCGTGGTGCGCCAGGGCATGGGCGGCCTGAAAGACATAGGCCTTCAGCCTGAATAGGCATGTCCCCATGCAAGAGCAGCAGCTGCCGCAAGACTTTGTTCAGCGTCACTGGCCCTGGCTCATCGGCTTTTTGTGCACTTACTCTTTGGTCGTGGGGCTGGTGTTTCGGCAGACATCCCAGCTATGGACGGTCTATGCCCTCGCGACTCTCTGGACGGCATGGACGATTCGGGCTTATGCCAGGGGCCAATCATTCCATGTCTCGCCAGGGCTGTCGGCACAGGCGGATGACTCCATGCTGCGCCGCAGAGTCCTGCTGGGAACGGCTATCTGCCTCCATTTCGGCTTTACCCTCGTAGCCATTTACGGCTATCTGCACGAAATTCGCTGAATCAAAGCTCTTCATAGGCCAGCTCGCGGGCACGAACTGGACGCGCCTGCGCGGCCCCAGCTCCGCGCGGAGCCGGCATGGCAGAAGGAGCCAGACCAGGTGACTCATCGTCATCGAGTTTGAAGGCCCCCACCGCCTGCTGCAGATCCTGCGTGCGCGCATTGAGCGCAGCAGCGGCTTGCGTGGCCTGCATGACCAGGGCTGCATTTTCCTGATTGGTGCTGTCCATGTGAGCCACGGCCGTATTCACATGGGCGATGCCCTCGCTTTGCTGCTGCAGCGCGCCGGAGATTTCACTCAGCAGACCTGTGACCTGACCCACGGACTGCATGATTTCCTTCATGGTGCTGCCGGCCTGGCCCACCAGGCCAGAGCCGCTTTCCACCTGAGTCACGCTGGCCGTGATCAGCTCCTTGATCTGTTTGGCCGCTTCGGCACTGCGCTGCGCCAGCGAGCGCACCTCGCTGGCCACCACGGCAAAGCCACGCCCCTGCTCTCCAGCGCGGGCCGCTTCCACGGCCGCATTGAGGGCCAGGATATTGGTCTGGAAGGCGATGCCTTCAATGACCTGAATGATGTCCACAATCTTGCGCGAGCTGCCGCTGATGGCATCCATGGTGTGAACGACCTGGTCCACCACATCACCGCCACGACCGGCCGTGGCCGATGCAGTGACTGCCAGAGAGCTGGCCGAATGAGCGCGCTCTGCGTTCTGGCGCACGGTGACGGTGAGCTGCTCCATGCTGGCTGCGGTTTCGGTCAGCGCGCTGACCTGCTGCTCGGTGCGGCTGGAGAGGTTGATGTTGCCCGCATCGATTTCATAGGCCGAAACGGCCAGCGAATCGGTGGACTGCTTGATGCGCCCCACCAACTCGGTCAGCGTGTCTTCCATGGTACTCAGCGCAGTCAGAAGACGGCCGAACTCGCCTTCGGCATTCGAAGAGAACTCCTTGCTCAAATCACCTGCCGCCACGGTCTCGGCAATCAGGATGGCTTCCTGCAAGGGCGCCACGATACGGCGGCGCAGGCTGATCCAGGACCAGGTGCAGGAAATGCAGACCCAGGCGCCCAGTGCCAGCAACCACCAGCGCGAACGCTCGACTTCCGCCATCAAGCTCTGCGACTGCTGCGCCGTGAGCGATCCCGCCTTCAACACCTCCAGCACATCAGACATCGCTGACCAGGCAATTCCCATCAAAGCCAGGACAAAAACACTGATGCTGACAAATGCAATCACCAGTCGCTTGCTTACCGTCATATTGATCCCCTTGCCCTGTCCTGCCGAACGCCGTGTTATGTATTGATGTCGTCAACCCGCACAAAACCTGTTCCGCTGCGCAGGCAGCAACCACGGATTTGCGCGAGTTGCATTTTGCTACATCTGGTTTACCACACAACTATGTGCAACCCGTATTTCTGCAACAGCAAGCGGCTTGTCCCTGCACAAGACAGCAGCTTGGCGCGACGTCTGAGACAATCAGTGCGTGGAACTCACCGAACTCATACAAACCGTACTGATTTACGCACTGCCCGTGCTGTTCGCCATCACCATCCATGAGGCGGCGCACGGCTATGCTGCGCGCCACTTTGGCGACAACACTGCAGCCATGATGGGCCGCATCACGCTCAACCCCATCAAGCATATCGACCCCATCGGCACCATCTTGATGCCGCTGCTGCTGTATTTCGCTACCTCGGGCGCGTTTCTTTTCGGCTATGCCAAGCCCGTTCCCGTGCGCTTTGACCATCTGCGCCACCCCAAGCGCGACATGATCTGGGTAGCGCTGGCCGGTCCTGCCTCCAATTTCGTGCAGGCCGTGTTCTGGGGTCTGCTGCTGATCGTCTTCGTAGGCACAGGTCTGCACGAGCGCTTTTTCCTCGAGATGTGCCGCGCCGGCATTCTGGTCAACCTGGTGATGTGGGCTTTCAATCTCTTTCCGCTGCCGCCTCTGGACGGCGGCCGCATTCTGGTCGGTCTGCTGCCCTGGAAACAGGCACAACTGGTGGCGCGTGTCGAGCCCTATGGCTTTTTCATCGTCATGGCACTGGTGATTGCCGGCGTGGTCGGCAGCTACTGGCTGCGCCCGTTGATGAGCCTGGGCTACTCGGCCATCGATCTGATCCTCTACCCCTTCATGGCCTTGTTGCGCTGATCCCAGCACCTGGTCTGCTACTGATATCTGTTGTTGATCCCTATGAGCACCACCCGTTTTCTGACCGGCATCACCCCCAGCGGTACCCCACACCTGGGCAATTACGCAGGCATGATGCGTCCCGCCATCGAAGCCAGTCGCGACAAGAATGTGGAGAACTTCTACTTTCTGGCCGACTACCACGCGCTCATCAAGTGCCAGGACCCCGAGCGCGTGCAGCGCTCGACCATCGAAATCGCCGCCAGTTGGCTGGCCGCGGGACTCGACCCCGAGCATGTGACCTTCTACCGTCAGTCGGACATCCCCGAGATTCCGGAGCTGACCTGGTTCCTGACCTGCGTGACCGGCAAGGGCCTGCTCAACCGCGCCCACGCCTACAAGGCGGCGGTGGACAAGAACAATGCATCCGGCAGCGAACCTGACGACGGCGTGACCGCCGGTCTCTTCATGTACCCCGTGCTCATGGGTGCCGACATTCTGATCTTCAACGCCAACAAGGTTCCTGTGGGTCGCGACCAGGTGCAGCACCTGGAGATGGCGCGCGACATGGCGTCGAGCTTCAACCACATCTATGGCGGCGAGTACTTCACGCTGCCCGAGGCCGTGGTGGAAGAGTCCGTCGCCACCCTGCCCGGCCTTGACGGCCGCAAGATGAGCAAAAGCTACAACAACACGATTCCGCTGTTTGCGCCACGTGAACAACTCAGGAAGCTCATCAACAGCATCACCACCGACTCGCGCGCCCCCGGCGAGGCCAAGGAAGTCGAAGGCTCGGCCCTGTTCCAGATCTATCAGGGCTTTGCCAGCGAAGACGAAAGTGCCGCCCTGCGCCAGCAATATGCCGAAGGCATTGCCTGGGGCGATGCCAAACAGACACTGTTCGAGCGCATCGACCGCGAAATCGCCCCCATGCGCGAGCGTTATGAATACCTGATTGCCCACCCCGCAGAGCTGGAAGAGATTCTTCAGGCCGGTGCCATCAAGGCACGCAAGCTGGCGACCCCTTTGCTGCAGCAACTGCGCGGCGCCGTGGGCATCCGCAATCTGGCGCAAGCCAGCAAGGCCAAGACCAAGGTTGCCAAGACGGCGCTGCCCCAGTTCAAGCAGTATCGCGAGTCCGATGGCCAGTTCTACTTCAAGCTGGTGGCTGCCGACGGCCAGTTGCTGCTGCAAAGCCTGGGCTTTACCGCCCCCAAGGAAGCGGGGCAGAACATCGCCCGGTTGCAGCGCGAAGGCGCGACGGCTCTGGCCGCCATCAAGCCGCGCCTGCAGACGCTGGCCGACGTCAGCGACGATCAGGTGATCCAGGCCCTGGAACAACTGCGTGAGGCCGCCGAGCAATAGCTCCTCACCCCCTATGGGATGCTGCCTCCTCACTCACGGGGCAGCGCGGATTTAATCCTTCGCACTAAAGGAACGACCGATGCGTATTGCTGCCCTGGATGACGATCCACTACAACTGGAACTGTTGCAACAAGTCGCGACGGAAGCCGGCCACAGCTGTCACTCTTACCTCAAGGGGGCCGCCCTGCAGCAAGCCCTGCGCCGCGAAAGCTTCGATTTGCTGCTGATTGACTGGGAGCTGCCCGATAGCAGCGGGCCGGATATCGTGCGCTGGGTGCGCGAGCAGATCAGCAAGGAGGTGCCGGTCATCTTCGTGACCCACCGCAGCGAAGAGGCCGACATTGTCGAAGGCCTGGCCAGCGGCGCCGATGACTTCATGATCAAGCCCATCCGCGCGGGCGAGCTGCGTGCTCGCATCTCCGCCCTGCTGCGCCGCGCCTATCCGCTGACCGCACAAAGCGTGCTGGACTTCGGCCCCTACCGCTTTCTCACCACCACCAATGGCATAGAGATGGACGGCCAGCCCGTGGAGGTTACGCACCGTGAATACACTCTGGCACTGACGCTGTTCCAGAACCAAGGCCGTTTGCTCTCGCGCGATCATCTGCGCGAAGTCGTCTGGGGCCATAACGCCGAGGTGCAGTCGCGCTCGCTGGACACCCATGTCTCGCGCCTGCGCAATCTGCTGAACCTGCGCGCCGGTCAGCCCTATGCCATTTCAGCCGTTTATGGCTATGGTTACCGCTTGGATGCCCCCGAAGCTGCGCAGCCCGCAGCCCCCGCTGCTTGAGTTCGGCAGCCCCCTCACCCATCTTTAAAAATGCCTGATTTACGTCAAAACCTCTTTTCCGCCCACTCCCCGATGCCCATTCTGGGCGCAGGCATGCTGTGGGTGGCGTTTGGAGGGATGACGGCAACAGGTCTGGCCCATGCCCAGATCACGCCCCGCGGCAACGATGTCATTGCCCACCGCGTGGTGACTGGAGATACGCTGGAGATGCTGGCAGCACGCTATCTTGGCGACCATAAGCGCTGGACAGCTCTGCAAAGCCACAACAAGGTGGAAGACCCTCTGCGTCTGCGCCCCGGCTCGGTGCTGGAAATTCCCACGCGCCTGTTGCGCGCCGCGATGGCTTCGGTGGTGTTTGTGCAAGGCGATGTGCAAAGCACACGCTCTGCGAGCCATCTCGCAGACTCCGTCAACGCGCCGCCTCAGCCCGTGCAAAAAGGCCAGCTGCTGCAGGAAGGTGATTCGCTCCAGGTTCCGGCCAACGCCTTTGTCTCCGTCCGCCTGGCAGATGGCTCACTGGTGCGTGTGCAGTCCGAATCCGATGTCGAGCTGCGCCAGATGCGCCGCAAAGGCCGAGCCGGCAGTCTGCAGTCCGTCATCGATCTCCGCGAGGGCGCAATTGAAGCACAAGTGTCCAGGCAAGCCAATAGCGAGCGCCGCTTCGAGGTGCGCACCCCGGCGGCTTCGACCAGCGTGCGCGGCACCCAGTTTCTGGTGATGAGCGATGACGAGGGCCGCACGGCTGCTGCCGTCGACGAAGGCTCGGTCGCCGTGCAGACGGGCCAGCCCTCAGCCTTGCTGAGGCCTGGTCAAGGTCTGTCCGTTTCCGCCAACGGCCAGATCGGCAGGCCCACTGCCATGCTGGGGGCTCCCGATATTGCGGCCTGGCCCGCTCTTGTCGAAGACGCCAACTGGGTCAGCCTGCCCCTGCCTGCCATGGCCGGTGCCGTGCGCTACCAAGTGCTGCTCGCTCAGGACAAGGAGCTGACCCAGATCGTGCGCGGAGGCATGTTCACCAAGTCACCTGCACGCCTGACGGGTGTGGAAGACGGCAGCTACATTGCGGCCATTCGCGCCATTGACGTCAACGGCATTCCTGGCAAACGCAGCCTGCAAGCGTTGCGCGTCAAAGCCCATCCGGTGCCCCCGCTCTATGAGTCTCCAGCACCTGAAGCCACCATCGGACAGGGCCAGCACGGCCTGCAATGCACCCAGGTGGCGGAAGCCTCGGCCTACCGCATCCAGGTAGCCACCGCCGACGGCAGCTTTGCCCGGCCACTCATCGACGCCAACGACCTCAAGGACTGCGCCCTGCCTGCCAGTACGCTGGCCAAGCTGCCTGTCGGCGAATATATGTGGCGCGTAGGCAGCATCCGTAAGCTCGGCAGCGGCCAGCTGGATGCGGGTCCTTTCGCCGCCCCGCAAAAGATGAAACTGGCCCTGGCACCCAAATCGCCCGAACTCCAGATCGGCGGCGCGCCCGGCGAAGGCAGCCGCCATATTCACTGGGCAGGTGAAGAGGGTCAACGCTACCGTATCGTGGTGGCCAGCGACGCCGGTTTTACTGCGCCCCTGATCGACACCTGGATGACCCAGCCTCAGTGGAGCACGCAGGGTCTGCCTCCTGGCACCTACTATCTGCAGATGCAGGTCGAGGATGCCAACGGCCTGCGCAGCAATCTCTCTGTCGCGCGCCAATTCCAGACCGGCAACTGGGTGACCTCGTCCGAGGGACAGGCGCTGACTTCCGGCGACGGTTCACGCCTGATGCGCCAGTAAAAACCATAGCTGCCAGCGCTTGAATTCCATGAAGCTTCATAGGATTCATATCTTGATCGCTTATATGACAGGCGCTGGAAGCTATTGTTTTACGAGCTTCTCACCGAGTCGCCCATATGGTTGAAGCTCCCAACCTGCGTAAAAACCGCTTGCAGGACCTGCGCCTGAGCTGGCTGCTGCTCAGCGCTTTCCTGCTCGGCATGACCTGGTGGCTCAGCGGCCCGGGGCAGCTGGCACGTCTCAACGGCATTATTCAGGACACCTCGGCCTGGCTTCATCAGCGTCCTGCCTCGCCCGAAGTCGTCATCGTGGCCATCGACGATGACAGTATCGACAGCATAGGCCGCTGGCCCTGGCGGCGTGCGCTGCACACAGCCTTGCTGGATCGCATCGCGCAGGGCCAGCCCCGCGCCATCGGCATGGATGTGGTCTTCAGCGAGGAAGACTGGGACTACCCCGGCGACGATCTGCTGCTGCAACGAGCACTGAAAAAAAGCGGCAACGTAGTGCTGCCCGTCACGCGTGCCGCGCAAAGCGCTGCCACCGCCCCTTTACAGAGCCTTGCCAGCGAGGCTGCTGCTCTGGGGCACACCCAGATGCCTGTGGATGCCGACGGTGTGGTGCGACGCTTTTATGCGCAGGAAGGCAAGGCCGGCCAGCTCTGGTGGCATATGGCGCTGAGCCTGCACTGCGTGGGCCAGAACGCCCAACCCTGCCAACCATCTGCCCCACCTCCAGCAGGCTCGGTTGCAGCCGACTCCTGGCAAAAGCTGCAGCCCCAGTTCATCGCCTTTGCCCAGGCGGCGCAGGACCGTCAGAAAAGCCTGGGCTCGCCGTTCACCACCTACTCCTATATCGACGTCTTGCGCGGCAACATTCCGGCAGCCGCCTTTCGCGGCAAATACGTGCTGATTGGAGCCACTGCCGCAGGTCTCGGCGAAAAATTCACGGCCCCCATCGGCTTTGATGCGCGCCTGATCTCGAATGTGGAGATGCTGGGTCATGTGCTCAACGGCATCCTTCAGGACACACATCTGGAGCCAGCCACTGCCACGCTCAACCGCAGCCTCAATGTGCTGCCCGTGCTGCTGGGCCTGCTGGCTCTGGCCTGGCTCGGCCCTTCTGGCGGGCTGATTTCCAGCATCCTGCTGGCCTTGCTCAGTCTGTCGATAGCCGGTTTGGCGCCGCGTTGGGGTCATGTGCAGACAGCCCCCGCTGCGGCACTGCTGAGCCTGTCGCTTGCCTACCCGCTCTGGAGCTGGCTGCGCCTGCGCGCCGCCACACGCTTTCTGGCGCTGGAGCTGCGCGATCTGCAAGGCCAGGGCCTGCCCGCCCCCTCGCTCAAGAGCGATGCACTCGATCAGCGGATCGACGCTGTGGAACAAGCCTCGCGCCAGCTGCGCGCATTGCATCACTTCGTCAGCGAAAGCCTGCGCCAACTGCCCTCGGCCACTTTTGTCTGCGACCGCGAAGGGCTGCTGCTGCTTGCCAACACGGCCGCGCACCGCTATATCGAAAGCCTGGAACACAAACTCCAGCAAGGTGACGATCTGGTCGCCTTGCTCCAAGGCCTGAACAGCGCCAGCAGCGGCGGCGCCCGCACTGCCAGCAGCACACCACTGCTCACGCGCAGTGCATTGCAGCAGGCCACTCTGTCACGCCAGAGCGAAGGGCGCGACACCCAGGGCCGCCATCTGATGCTGCTGAGCCAGAGCTTCGAGGCACCGCCCACCTCAGGCTGGCTCATCACCCTGGTCGATATCAGCGACCTGCGCAGTGCACAGGCCCAGCGCGACCAGGCCATGCAGTTCATCTCCCACGACATCCGTGCCCCGATAGGGTCCATCATCACCTTGCTGGAGATGCAGCGCACAGGCAAGCGCATCGAGTCGCAAGATGCACTGTTTGACCGCATTGAGAGCTATGCCCAGTCGTCTCTTCAGCTGGCAGACGATTTTGTGCATCTGGCCAGAGCCCAGCAGCAGCAATACCGCAGCGAAGTCCTGGATCTGGGTCTGCTGGCGGATCAGGCCGTCTCGGATTGCTGGACCCTTGCCCAGCAGCAGAACATGCAACTGCTATTCCAGCTGCCGGATGCCGAAGCCTGCGTACATGGAGATCCCGGTCTGCTGCACCGCGCCGTCATCAACCTGCTGAGCAATGCCATCAAATACGGCAAGCCACAGACTGGGGATGGCGGAGCCCAAGTGGAAGTCGCCGTTGTCGAGCAAGACAACCAATGGGGCATCGCCGTGCGCGATCACGGATCCGGCATGGACGAGGCATCGCTGGCCAGACTCAGCCAGCCGTTCGAGCGCCTGCAGCAACACCAGCGCATGGATGGCGTGGGCCTGGGCCTGGCCTTCACGCGCACCGTGGCACAGCGTCATGGCGGCAGCCTGCAGATAAGCAGCCAGCTGGGCCAAGGCAGCAGCTTCACCTTGCTGATACCCAAAGCCTGAGTCCAGAAACGAAAAAGCCTCAGAACTTTTCAGTTCTGAGGCTTGACGTTTTGTGGTGCGGCTGGCAGGAATCGAACCCACGACCCCTTGGTTCGTAGCCAAGTACTCTATCCAGCTGAGCTACAGCCGCAACAGGGTTGTATTCTAGCAGTGCAAAAACGGCTCTCGGACCAAATCGACAACTTTTTCGCGTTCATGCAAAGAAAAAGCCTGCCATCGGTGAAGACGGCAGGCTTTCATGCAGCTTGGTAGGGCGTGGCGGACTTGAACCGACGACCAAAGGATTATGAGTCCTCTGCTCTAACCAACTGAGCTAACGCCCCAACACTGACAACAGCCGTGGCTGCCACCAGAAAAACTTCGCCATTGTAGGGCCTAACGCTTGTGGCTCAGAGCATTGCTCACCAGTTTGGACGTGATATCGACAATCTGGATCATCTTGTCGTAGTGCATACGCGTGGGGCCGATCACCCCCAAGGTGCCAACCACCTTGCCGTCGAGCTCATAGGGAGCACTCACTACGGACAGATCTTCAAATGGAACGATCTGGCTCTCGCCGCCGATGTAAATGCGTACGCCATCAGCCTGATTGGAGAAGTCCAGCAGCCTGAGAATCTGCGTTTTCTGTTCGAACAGGTCGAAAGCGCGGCGCAGATTGCCCATATCGCTGGAAAAATCGCTCACGGACAGCAGATTACGCTCGCCGGCGATCACCACATCCTCGCGATCATGGTTGCTCATGACCTCAGTGCCTACATTCACCGCTGCCTGCATGAGGCTGGCAACCTGGCCCCGCAATTGCTCCACCTCGGTTTGCAGCCGCGTGCGCACCTCCTCCATTGCCAAACCGGCGTAGTGGTGATTGAGGAAATTCGAGGCTTCTATCAGTTGCGAGGACTCGTAGTCCACATCTGTGAAGATCACGCGGTTTTGCACATCGCCCTCGGGCGAGACGATGATGACCAGAAAGCGCCGCTCCGACAGGCGCACGAACTCGATATGCTTGAAGACGGAGCTGCGACGCGGCACCATGACCACACCCACGAACTGGGAGAGGTTGGACAGCAGATTGGCCGCATTGGCAATCACCTTCTGCGGCTGTTCAGGCATCAGGCCGGGCGTTACAAGATCGCAGCGGTCCACAGTCAGCATGGTGTCGACAAACAGGCGGTATCCCCTGGCTGTCGGCACGCGGCCTGCCGATGTGTGAGGGCTGATGATCAGACCCATCTCTTCCAGGTCGGCCATCACGTTGCGTATGGTGGCAGGCGACAATTCAAGCCCGGATGCACGTGAAAGAGTGCGCGAGCCGACTGGTTGACCGTCAGCGATGTAACGCTCGATCAGCGCTTTGAGCAATAACTTGGCACGTTCGTCGAGCATGATTTCATTTTAATGATGTAATTTCCCAGATGACATCCACGTTCCACCATATTGCCCTGATCGGCAAGTACCACACACCCGCAGCAGGCGTTCCGTCCGATGCAGCCAGCGAAGCGCTGCAACGGATTGCCGGTTACGTGCGCAGCCTGGGTTGTGAGGTGATTCTGGATACCCAGTCGGCCATCTATGCGGGCCTGCCCGATTACCCGAGCATGGACGTGGACGGCCTGGGCAGGCATTGCGACCTCGGCCTGGTCGTGGGCGGCGACGGCACCATGCTGGGTGTGTGTCGCCATCTGGCACGCTATGGAACGCCGCTGGTCGGCATCAACCAGGGCCGCCTGGGGTTTGTCACCGATATCGCCCTGGATGAATTCGAAGCCTCCATCACGCCCATATTGCAGGGCGAGTACGAGGAAGACGAACGCACGCTGATGAATGCTCGCGTCATGCGCGACGGCCAGTGCGTGTTTGAAGCACAGGCCATGAATGACGTGGTGGTCAACCGTGGCTCGACCTCGGGCATGGTGGAGCTGCGCATCGAGGTCGGCGGCAGCTTTGTCTCCAACCAGCGCGCGGACGGCTTGATCGTGGCCACTCCCACGGGCTCCACCGCCTATGCGCTATCGGCTGGCGGCCCCATGCTGCACCCATCGATTCCGGCCTGGGTGATGGTGCCCATCGCGCCGCACAACCTCTCCAACCGCCCCATCGTGCTCTCCGACGCCCAGGAAGTGACTATCGAGGTGGTGGGCGGCCGAGGCGACGCCAGCGCGAACTTCGACATGCAGTCCCTGAAATCGCTGCAGCATGGCGACCGCATCCTGGTGACGCGCGCCGATCACAGCGTGCACTTTCTGCACCCCAAGGGCTGGAATTACTTCGATACCCTGCGCAAAAAACTGGGCTGGAACGAGGGAGGCGTCTGACCATGGCCTTGAAGCGCATCGTCCTGCGGGACTTTGTGATTGTCCAGTCACTCGATCTGGACTGGCAGACCGGCTTCACGGTGCTGACCGGCGAAACCGGGGCCGGCAAATCCATCATGCTCGATGCCCTGCAACTGGTGCTGGGCGCGCGAGCCGATGCACAGGTGGTGCGCGAAGGCTGCCCTCAGGCCGATATTTGCGCAGAGTTCGATTGCCCACCCCATCTTCATGAATGGCTGGAAGAGTCGGGTTTTGCGCAGGAGCAGGATTTGCTGCTGCGCCGCGTCATCGACAGTCTGGGCCGCAGCCGCGCCTGGATCAACGGCTCTCCCGCCACGGCCACGCAGCTGCGCCATCTGGGCGATCAGCTGATCGACATTCACGGCCAGCATGCCTGGCAAAGCCTGACCCGCCCGGACGCAGCACGCGCCATGCTGGATACCTACGGCGGCATTGAAACGGCCCAGCTCAAATCGCTTTGGCAGGACTGGCGCCAGAACCATCAGGCACTGGAGCAGGCGCTCTCGGCCCAGGACAATCTGCAACGCGAACGGGAACGGCTGCAATGGCAGATTTCCGAGCTGGACAAGCTGTCGCCGCACGCCGAAGAGTGGGATGAGCTCAATGCCCAGCACACACGTCTGTCACACGCGCAGACCTTGATGGACTCGGCCCAGTCCTGCCTGCAACTACTGGAGGATGACGATTCGGGAGCGGCCACCCCATTGGGCAGGGCCCACCACCTGCTGCAGGATCAGGAGCATCTTGAGCCTGAGTTTCAGAGCATTGCCGACGTACTGGGCTCCTGTGTGGCCCAGTTGCACGATGCCCGTCACTCGCTGCAGGCCTATCTGCGCCGCGCCGATCTGGATCCCGAGCTGCTGGCCGATCTCGATGAACGCCTGTCGCTGTGGATGCAACTGGCGCGCCGCTACAAGCGCACACCCGAGGACTTGCCCGCCCTGCTCGAAGGCTGGAAACAGGAGCTGCACCAGCTGGATGCTGCCGTCGATGTGGAGGGGCTGCGCGCCAAAGAGCAAGCCGCCCACCTCAGGTATCAGGCCGAAGCGCGCAAAATCTCGCAGCAGCGAACCCTGGCTGCACCACGCCTGTCCCGCGCCATCACCCAGTCCATGCAAAGTCTGGGCATGAAGGGCGGCCGTTTCGAAGTGCAGCTCGAGCATGCCGATACCGCCAGTCCTGCGGGCACGGACAGCATCACTTTTCTGGTTGCAGGCCATACCGGCGCCACGCCCAAGCCCGTTGCCAAGGTGGCATCGGGCGGCGAGTTGTCGCGCATCTCGCTGGCCATTGCCGTGACCACCAGCGAACTGGGCCAGGCCGGGACCCTGATTTTTGACGAGGTGGACTCCGGCGTGGGTGGAGCCGTGGCCGAAACCGTGGGCCGCCTCATGCACTCGCTCGGCGATTCACGCCAGGTGCTGGCCGTCACTCACCTGCCCCAGGTCGCTGCCTATGCAGACCAGCACTACCGGGTGACCAAGCGCCCCAAGTCCAACACCACCATCAGCAGCGTGGATCCACTGACTGGCGAGGAGCGCGAGATGGAAATGGCCCGCATGCTGGGCGGCGAACACCTGTCCGAAGCAACCATGGCCCATGCCAGAGAAATGCTGGCCATGGCAAGATTGCCTGCAAAGCAGGCCGCCAACAGCGCCCAGCGTCCATCGGGCACCCAGGCCCGAAGTGCCAAGGCCAGCACTACAGCACGCAAAAGCGGCAAAGTCAGAGGAGTTTGAAATCATGTCCATGGAGATTGTTCTGATCAGCGGCATGTCCGGATCGGGCAAATCCGTTGCGCTGCATGCGCTGGAGGATGCTGGCTACTACTGCGTCGACAACCTGCCCCCGGAACTGCTGCAGTCCTTTGTGGAGCTCAAGCTCAATCATCAGGACGAGAAAGTGGCCATTGCCATGGATGCACGCAGCGCCAAGGGCCTGCCTCAGCTGCCTGAGCAGCTGCATCGCCTCAAAAAGCAGGGGCTGATGCCACGCATGATTTTTCTCGATGCCGACAGCAGCACTCTGATCAGGCGCTTTTCGGAAACCCGCAGGCGCCACCCTCTGTCTCCAGGCACCCAGACGAACGAGCGCCAGGCGCTGGAGCTCGATATCGAAAAGGAACGCGAGCTGCTGGGCCTGCTGCGCGACCGCTCCATCGTCATCGACACCGGCGACCTCAAGTCGGCACAGCTGCAAAGCTATATCAAGCAGATCATCGAAGCCCCCACAGGGCAGATGACGCTGATGTTCCAGTCCTTTGGGTTCAAGCACAGCATGCCTACAGACTCTGACTATGTGTTTGATGTGCGCATGCTGCCCAATCCCTTCTACGACAAGGAACTGCGTGTCTTGACGGGCCTGGACAAGCCGGTTGCCGACTATCTGGGCGCCTTGCCCGAGGTGCAGCAGATGCAGCTGGATATACAGCAGTTCCTCGAACGCTGGCTGCCGCTGCTGGCCAGAGACCACCGCAGCTACGTCACCGTGGGCATAGGCTGCACGGGCGGGCAGCACCGCTCGGTCTTTCTCGTCGAAGCTCTCGCCAGGCACTTCGAGAAGCAGTGGCCCACCGTACGCCGCCACCGCTCACTGGATTTTCGCGACAAATTCATCCAGGTCTCTCAGCAGTTTCTGGCTCCGGACTCCATCCACCCGATCAGCTGACCCGCATGCTCAGCCCTCAGACGTCAGCCATGCAGGTGCTGCTGCTCGAAGACGACCCAGCCATTGCAAGAACGATTTGCTACGCTCTGGAGCGCGAGGGCATTGCCGTCACCCACAGCCTGCTGATCGCCGATGCGCGCCAGCAATGGAGCAGGACAGCGTTTGATGTGCTGCTCATGGACGTAGGCCTGCCCGACGGCAACGGCCTGGACTGGTGCCGCGAGCTGCGCTCTGCCGGCTCCATTGTTCCGGTACTGGTGCTCAGTGCCAGAGGCGAGGAGATGGACAAGGTTCTGGGCCTGGAGCTGGGCGCGGACGACTATCTGACCAAGCCCTTCAGCCCGCGCGAGCTGCTGGCGCGCACCCGCGCCCTGCTGCGCCGCTCCAGGCAATTTCAGCCTGCAGCGCCCGCCCAGCTTGCGAAGACACTTCAAATAGATGAGCAAGGGCAGCGTGCACTGGTCCACAGCAAGGCGCTGGATCTGACAAGACGCGAATATCAGCTGCTGCAAAGCCTGGTCAACGCGGCAGGCCGCATCCTGAGCCGCGATGCCTTGCTGGAGCAAATCTGGGGGCTGGACAGCGAGAGCACGGATCGCACGGTGGACACCCACATCAAGACCCTGCGCGCCAAACTGCGCGAGCGTTTGCCCGATCAGGAACTCATCGTCACCCACCGCGGTCTGGGCTATAGCCTGAACCAGCCCGGATAGCCGGCATGCGTCTGGGCCTGCGTCTCTTCTTTGCCTTCTTCCTGATCAACGGCCTGGCCGCCTTTTTCGTGCTGCGCGTCTTCATGGTGGAGATCAAGCCCAGCGTGCGCAAGGTGACCGAGGACACGCTGGTGGAGACCGCCTATGCGCTGGCCACGCTGGCCAGTGCCGACATGAAAACAGGCCGGCTGCAAGCCGGTGCGGACAGCACGTTTGCCGCCCAGTTGCAGGGCTACACGCAAAAGCCGATACAGGCCTGGATCTGGGACACACGCAAGACCACGCTGGATATGCGCATCACCGTCACCGACGCCCGGGGCATGGTGCTGTTCGACTCTCAGGGCAAGGACCAGGGCGCCGACTACTCGCGCTGGCGCGATGTCTATCTGACGCTGCGCGGTGAATATGGTGCACGCACCACGCGAGCCGTCAAGGAAGACGAATCCAGCAGCGTCATGTATGTCTCCGCGCCCATCATGGTGGACGGCCAGATTGCCGGGGTTCTGACCGCCTCCAAGCCCTCCAGCTCGGTACAGAAGATCGTCGACGGCGCGGAGCAGAAGATTCTGCGCGGCGGCCTGCTGTTTGTGCTGCTGTCCGCCGCCGTGGGCTGTGCGGTCACCTGGTGGTTTGTGCTTCACGTGCGCCGGCTGCGCAACTATGCGCAGCAGGTGCAGGCCCCCACGCTCAACGAGTCTGCTCACCCCGCACAGGCCTCTGCCCCTGCGGCCATACCCGACATGCCCGGCGAGCTGGGCGAGCTGGCCCAGGCCATGGACAATATGCGCAAGCGCCTGGAAGGGCGCGACTATATCGAGGGCTATGTACGCGCCCTGACCCACGAACTCAAAAGCCCGGTAGCCGCCATACGCGGCGCGGGCGAGTTGCTGCAGGAAGAGCTGCCGCCCCAGGACCGGGCCATGTTCGCCGGACAGGTGGTGGACCAGAGCCTGCGTCTGCAAAACCTGATCGACCAGCTGCTCCAGCTCAGCCGTCTGGAGCAGCGCCAGCAGCTGGACACCAGCCATGGCTGCAGCCTGATGGAATGCGCCCGGCAGGCCGTGGACTCCCTGCAAAGCCATGCAGCGCAGCGCGGCATGGCCATGCGCCTGAGCGGCGTGGACAGCAGCGGCCCCTGGGAGGCCGGCCTGGTCACCCTGGCCATCAGCAACCTGCTGCAGAACGCCCTGGATTTCTCCGCAGAGAACAGCGTGATCGAGCTTGAGCTGGCCCCGCACCGCATCACCGTCAGCGATCAGGGCCCGGGCGTGGCCGAGCCCTTGCTGGCCCGCCTGGGCGAGCGCTTCTTCACGACCCCCAGACCCAACGGAGAGCGCAGCGGCACCGGACTGGGCCTGTCCATCGTCACCCGCATCATGCATCTTCATGGCGGCAGCATGCAGGTCCGCAATCGTCACCCCGGCCTTGTCGTGACACTGGATTTCGCTCCCCAAAGCTGAGCGACCAAGGCTTTCGGGCAGGACTTCACACCCGCTTCACAGACTTCATTGCGTCCACACAGTCGCTGCCGACACTGCGTCCTGAAATCCCTCATTCAGGAGCACGCATGAAAAACCGACTGCTGTTCAAGACAGTCTCACTGCTGATCGTTCTGGCCTTGCTCATGGCCGGCCTTTCCATGATTCAGGATGTGGTGAAAGACCGCATCCGCAACCGCGACTACGCCGTGCAAAGCGTGGTCTCCAGCCTGGCCGGCACGCAGACGCTGATGGGTCCTGCCCTGGTGCAGAACTGCACGGAAACCACCAGCACGACCAACGGCAAAAAAGTGGAATACAGCACACGGGAATTCCAGCGCATGCTGCTGCCCGACACGCTTAACCACGATGCCAACGCCAAAATGGAAGAGCGCTCACGCGGCCTGCATCACATCAACACCTATGTGCTGCACGACCAGATATCAGCCGGTTTTGCCAATGCCGCGCAGTATGCGGAGCTGCCCAAGCCCAGCGAGCCCAACGCCGTGGTGCGCTGCAAGAAGGTCTTTGCGGCATTCGCGCTCAGCGACCCACGCGGCATCCGCAGTGCGACGCTGCAGGCCAACGGCCAGGATCTGGCTGTCGAGTCCGGCACTCCGCTGGAGCGCTACGGCAAAGGCATTCAGGCGGAGATTGACGCCCGCCTGCTGAAAAAAGGCGAAACCCTGAACCTGGACCTCAAGCTGCAGCTGCTGGGCACGGAACAGCTCGCCTTCAGCCCCATCGCCACGGAAAGCAAGGTCACGCTGACTGCCGACTGGCCTCATCCCTCGTTTGGCGGCAGCTTTCTACCCAGCCGACGCGAAGTGACGGACAGCGGCTTCACCGCCAGTTGGGAGCTGTCCTCGCTGGCTACCTCTGCCAGCACGGCCTTCACCCGCCAGCAACGTCTTTGCAGCCCCGGCTACTGGGGCAGCTCGGAAACCTATGCCGCCTCCGCAGCCCGCGGCCATGACGACAGCGGTCCCTGCCTCGAAACCATGGACACGGAGTTCGTCAACCCCGTCAACGTCTACTCGCTGAACGAGCGCGCCACCAAGTACGGCATTCTTTTTGTGATCCTGACCTTTGTCGCGGTCGGCCTGTTCGAAGTCATGAAAAAGCTGCGCGTTCACCCCGTGCAGTACCTGCTGGTCGGCTCGGCCTTGTGCAGCTTCTTCCTGTTGCTGATCGGCCTGTCCGAGCATCTGGGCTTTGCCACGGCCTATGCGATAGCAGCCAGTTCCTGCGTGGCTCTGCTGGCCTTTTATGCCAGCCACATTCTGGGCAGCATCAGACGCGGCCTGCCGTTCGCGATGGCCATCTCGGCCCTGTACGGACTGCTGTATGTGCTGCTGCAGCTGGAGCAGACCGCTCTGGTTGTCGGCTCCATCGCCCTGTTCGGCGTGCTGGCCCTGGTCATGATCTGCACCCGCCATGTGGACTGGTACGCCTTTGGACGCAGCGAGAGCGAAGTGCCGAACAAGTCTTCGAAACAGGAGGAGGCCGCATGAGCCAGTCACGACACACCCCGCAGGCCCAGGCCTTGCTGAACGTTTCGTCGCGCCATCTGCTCGGCGAGCCTTGCCAGCTCAGCGTGCAGCAATACCAGCAACTCTGGCTGAGCGCACAGAGCCAAGGCGACCGCAGGGCGCAGCAAGTCCTGCGCCAGCAGGTGGTGGCCGCCGGCCGGCAATTGCAGGCGCAGCGCAGCAACCCGCAGGCCAGGGCCCTGTGGCTGGCCTTGATGGGGCTGCGCTGCTCCATGCTGATGCCCAGATTGCGCTTCTGAAATCTGCAGCCATGAAAAAAAGGTGACGCCAGCCGTCACCTTTTTTCATTCATGCGGCAGGCTCTCAGGCCAGCTCGGCATCGAGCAGCTTGCGGATCGGAGCCGGCAGACCCAGCTCGGCCCAGGCCGCTGCATCCGCCCAGCACGATTCATCGGCCTCTAAGACCTGGGCGGCATGTGCCTGATCGACAGGCACCAGAACCGGATGCAGGTGCAGATCCTTGTGGGTCAGCACATGCAGAAAGCCTGGAAGATCCTGCCAGCCCCGGGACCCGTCCTGAGGCCATGCGGCCTGCGCATGGCTTTGCAGTGCCGCATAGTCTTCAAAGACCGGTGGGCTGTAAAGCCCGGCCCAGATACCGGCTTGCGGGCGCTTTTGCAGCCAGACGCGACGCTGTGCATCCACCGCCAGCAGCAGCCACCAGGACTCGGAGCTGCGCTTGATCTTGCGCGTGCGCACGGGATAGTTCTCCGGGTTGCCGGCGCGGGCCGCCCGGCATTCGGAGTGCAGAGGGCACACCAGGCAGGTGGGCTTGCGCGATGTGCAGACGCTGGCGCCCAGATCCATCATGCCCTGGGTGTAGCGCGGCATGGCTTCGTGCAGATTCTCGGTGGGACACAGTTGCTGGGCGTGTTCCCACAGCTGCTTTTCATTTCTGGACTGAGCCAGATCCGCATCGAACGCCAGCACCCTTGTGAGAACACGTCGCACATTGGCATCCAGAATCGGCACCCGCTCGGAAAAGCAGAACGATGAAATGGCACCGGCCGTGGAACGGCCAATGCCTGGCAAGGTCGCCAATTCTTCGGCCGTTTGCGGAAAGGCCCCACCCCATTGCTCCATCACGGTCTGCGCGCATTTATGCAGATTGCGCGCGCGGCTGTAGTAGCCCAGGCCGCTCCACAGCGCCAGCACGGCATCCTGCGGTGCAGCCGCCAGGCTGGCCACATCCGGAAAAGCGTCCAGGAAGCGCTGGTAATAGCCCAGCACGGTACTGACCTGGGTCTGCTGCAGCATGATTTCAGACAGCCAGACTCGGTAAGGGTCACGGGTTTGCTGCCAGGGCAGATGATTGCGGCCATGACTGGCCTGCCACTGCACTACGGCTGCGGCAATCGAAGGGAGAGTCAAGATTTCAAGCTACCAGGTTGATGTCCAGCGGCATGGACGCGGCCTGCGGCCGCTCGGCCGCAATCGGATCCAGCAGTTGCGCCGATGCACTGATCAGCTGCGTCTGCAGCATTCCCAGGCGGGTTTGCGCATTTTCCATGTCTGCAATGCGCTCCTCCAGCTCAGTGGCTGCACCGCTGATCCGGTCCACGGCCTCCAGGCGGCGCGTATAACTGCGTTTACGTTCGCGCAATTGTGCATCGACTGGCGCAGTCAGCGATTTGCTCCACATATCCACGTCGTTCGATGCCGCTTCAAACACCGTGCGCAGACGCAGCGCCAGAGCTTTGATCAGGCGTTGCGAAAAGTCGGCACTGCCGAGCCTGATGGCACGGCTTAGCCCCAGATACTGGGTGTAACTGCCCTCGATGCTGCGCAAGTCGTCCTTGAGCTCGGACAGCACCAGCTGCGGCGGTGTCTGCAGGGAGAAGCCAAACTCCGCATTGAGCTCCTTGAACGAGGCGCTCATCATGGTCTGGATTTCATCGGCCTGGACCTGCACCGTGGCAGCCACGACATGCAGGCGCTCGAAAGTCTGCTCATAGACCTTGCGCAGGCCAAGTTTGAGCCCACGCTGATCCAGCGCTTCTTTCAGCTCGGCCAATTCGGCCTTCAAAGTGCTCGAGCTCAGCAACAGGAAAAGCTCCTTGAGCATGCGCATATGGATGTTGCGCATGGCCTGGATGCGGCTGGCACTCTGGTCGAACTCCTTGTGCTCGGCCTCGATGCGGGCACGCATGCCGGCAATCACCGTCGCATTCTTTCCGCGCAGGCCGCAGAGCTCGGCCAGTTGGTCGTCGAGATCGCCGCGACGCATATTGATGACGCGCTCCACCTGCGACTGCAGTTGTTGCACATTGGTGCGCACAGCGGCCTGCAGCACTTTCTGGCGCTGCCCCATGATGCCATTGGCCAGAAGGTCTTCAAAAGCGGGCAGGCCGCTGGCCTGAAGCAGGCTGTCGTTGCGCCCCACCTTGGCGACCAGCCCCTTCTGGGCGGAGATGGGCAGCACGCGCTCCAGCGCCACCCCCAGCAACTGGGCCGAGTCCTGCTGCTGACGGCGCAACTGGGCCTGCACCTGCGCGCCAGAACTCAGGCTGTCCCACAGCGTATCCACCTTGTTGAGTACCACCAGACGCGATGCGGCCAAAGCGTCATCGCCCCCCGTCTTGCCGGCTCCTGCCGGCAGCACATGGTCGCGCCAGATGGCAAGGTCGGACTTGGTCACGCCGGTATCGGCGCCCAGCACAAAGACCACGGCATGTGCCTGGGGTATCAGATTGACGGTCAGCTCCGGCTCGGCCCCCACGGCATTCAGACCAGGCGTGTCGAGAATCACCAGCCCCTGTTTGAGCAGAGGATGGGGCATATTGATCAAGGCATGGCGCCACATCGGCACTTCGACCCAGCCGTCGGCATCGACCATGGGGTTGTCGGCAGCCTCGTCGTCATGCCAAAAGCCCCAGGCCCTGGCCTGATCGATGGAGACCTTGCGCACCTCCGCCACCTTGGTCAGCGTGTCGGATATCTGCTGCGCATCGGCGATATCCAGCGGCTGCTGCACCCAGGCGTCGGGACGCATGCGCCACTGGCCGAGGCTCTCCGGCGACTCTCTGGTATCAATGGGCAGCAGACGCAGACAAGGCGGCAGCTCCGGCTCCCAGCCCAGCTCCGCCGGACACATGGTGGTGCGACCTGCACTGGCCGGCATCAGCCGGCGACCGTAATGGGCAAAGAAGACAGCGTTGATCAGCTCGGATTTGCCGCGCGAGAACTCGGCCACGAAGGCAACCATGACCTTGTCGGTGCGCATCTGCTCTTCCAGTCTCTGCAAGCGCTCCTGCACCGAGACGTCCAGCAGATCCTGGGCAATCAACCATTCACGCAGCTCCTGCAGTTGGGTGGCAAAGCCCCGTCGCCATGCACCATACTGACCAAACTGCTCGTTGAATGAAGCTGACACATCTACCCCTCTTGTTTGTCTGAGTCGCCGGGTCAGCCAAGGCTGACAGCCTGATCAATATATAGCATTGCCCCTTGACAGCATCTACGGCTCTTCCAGAGGCTGGCCTGATATCTTCAGCCGCAAAGTATCTGCGCGCAACGGCGCAGAACAGCGCCAATGCCTGGGCATTGGCGCTGTTCTGAGGCATATCAAGCATCAAAATTAAATTGTGACGTCAAAACATGCCTGAACGCATACTCAAACTGCGGTATTAGCTATCAAATTCAGAGAGTTTTCGCAGCCTTCTGGCAACGAGCGCAGTAATAGGTGCTGCGCTGCCCCTGGCGCATGAGCTGGATGGCGGCGCCGCAATGCGAGCAAGGCAGGCCATCGCGGCCATAGACCTGGGCCTCCAGCTGAAAGTGCCCTTCCATGCCGTTGGCCGCGGAAAAGTCGCGCAAGGTCGTGCCGCCTTTCTCCACCGCCAAGGCCAGCACGGTGCGAATGGCCTCATACAAAACCTTGACCTTGCGCGCCCCCACATCGCGCGCCGGTGTTGTCGGGTGAATCCGCGAGAGAAACAACACCTCGGAAGCATAGATATTGCCGACACCGACGACCACGCTGCCGCTGAGCAGCAGTTGCTTGATGGGCGAGCGACTGGCAGCCAGCCCGGCCTGAAAGGCATCCAGCGTGAATCCGTCGCTCAGCGGCTCCATACCCAGATGGTCAAGCAGCTTGCGCGCCAGGGCATCGCCTTCATCCGGAACATAGATCACGGCTCCGAAGCGACGCGGATCATGCAGACGCAGCAAGCCGCGCGATGTCTGCAGGTCGAAGTGATCATGCGCTCCGCCAGTGCCCAGCGGCTCCTCGTCGCGGCCCGCAAAGCGCAGACTGCCAGACATGCCCAGGTGCATGAGCAGCAGACCTTCGCTCAGGTCCAGCAGCAGATACTTGCCGCGTCTGCGCACGCCCAGCACGACTCTGCCGACCAGTGCCTGCGGCAACAACCCCAGAGGCCAGCGCAGGGGCTTTCCCAAGGTGGCTTTCTCAATCTGCGCACCCGCAATGCGGTCAGCAAAAGAGCGGCGCGTAACCTCGACTTCGGGCAACTCAGGCATGCAATCTCATCTTCGCCAAGTGTTCAACAAGCTTGGATTATTATGAGCCGATGGTTCATCCTCTACGTTTTCAGGGACTCGCCGTGGCCGCCGTTCTGGCCATGGGATCGGCAATCGCATCCGCCCAGACCGCCGACCCGCCATCCCGGCAGGACAAGATCGAGCAAAGCGCCGATCTCGAACAGGCCGCAGAGCGTGAGAATGAGCAAGCAGCCCTCTCTGCCGAGCTGTTCTACGAAATCCTGGTGGGAGAGATGGCCGCTCAGGAAGGCGCCCTGACGGACGCCCAGGCCCTGATGATGGAGGCCGCGCGCAGCAGCAACAACGAAAAGCTCTATCGCCGCGCCACCGAACTTGCCATTCAGTCCCGCTCGGGCGACCGCGCACTGCGCAATGCCCGCGCCTGGCTGGAGGCCTACCCCGAATCACGCGATGCCAACCGCGCAATGCTGCGCATTCTGGTGGTGATGAACCGCATTGCAGACTCGGCCAGCTATCTGCGTCGAGAGGTCGAACTGACCCCTCAAGCCAATCGCAGCGCCACTTTTCTGGCCATCACCCAGCTCTACAACAATGCCTCGGACAAGCCTCTGGCCGCCGATGTGGTCGAGCAAGCGCTGGAAATCGATTTAAAGGACCCGAAGAACGGCCCCACGGCCTGGGCCACCATAGGCCATATGCGCCTGATCGCCGGTCAGAAGCCTGCCGCCCTGCAGGCGCTGCAGAACGGCGCCAAGCTGGGTCCTGAATCAGGTGCCGTCGCATTGCTGGCCATGGAACTGCTGGAATCGGGTTCCGCCGAAGTGGAGCCGCTGGTCAAGCGCTATCTTGAAAAGAATCATTCGCCACAACTGCGCCTGACCTATGCCCGCGTGCTGCTGGGACAAAAACGCAACGCCGATGCCAAGACCCAGTTGCAGCTCATCACCCGCGAAGCGCCCGAATTTCCGGAAGCCTGGGTCATGCTCGCCAATTTGCAATTGCAGGATGGCGAGCTGGATGCTGCCGACGTTTCCCTGACACAGTTCAGCGCTCTGCTGCCCAAGCTGCCTGAAGGTGTAGGTCGCGCTGCTGGCGAATCCCAGCTCTATCTGCTCAGGGCCGATCTGGCCGAGAAGCGCCAGCGCTACGACGAAGCCGACATCTATCTGCAGCGCATTCCCGATGCCGCCAACCTGCTCAGCGTGCAGGCCCGGCGTGCCGATCTGCTGGCTCGCCAGGGCAAGGTGAAGGAAGCTCGCGCCCTGATCCAGGCCATTCCTGCAAACGGTCCCAACCAGAAGCGCCTCAAGCAGATTGCCGAGGTGCAGCTGCTGCGCGACGCGGGCCTGAACAAGGAAGCCTATGCGCTGCAAGCCCAGCTGCTGAGCCAGGCACCCGATGATGTGGAGCTGGCCTACGACACCGCCTTGCTCGCGGAAAGAGCCGGAAACTTCAGCGAGATGGAGCGCCTGCTGCGCGACATCATCAAGCGCAAACCCGATTTCAAGCATGCGTACAACGCACTGGGATACTCCTACGCTGATCGCGGCATCAAGCTGGAAGAAGCGCAGACCTTGATCCAGACCGCTCTGGACATGCAGCCCGGTGATCCATTCATCACCGACAGCCTGGCCTGGGTGCATTTCCGCCGCGGTAATCTGGACGAAGCCGAAAAACTGCTGGAGCAGGCCTATGCCACGCGTCAGGATGCGGAAATTGCAGCCCACCTGGGGGAAGTTCTCTGGGCCCAAGGCAAGCAAGACCGCGCCCAGCTCATCTGGCGCCAGGGCATGAAGGCAGACAGCAGCAATGACACTCTGCTGGAAACGCTCAAACGCCTCAAAGTGACGCCATGAAGCGCAGCCCGACTTTCTTGAAAATTCTTCCAGCCCTCGGACTGGCTCTGGGAGCGGCCATGCTCGGCGGCTGCGCCCAACCTGCACGGCAGTTGCAACCCGATGTGGCGGCCAGCCACCACTGGTCCGGCCGCATGGCGCT
Organism: Comamonas thiooxydans; assembly: GCF_002157685.2. Lineage (NCBI taxonomy): Bacteria > Pseudomonadati > Pseudomonadota > Betaproteobacteria > Burkholderiales > Comamonadaceae > Comamonas > Comamonas thiooxydans. The sequence goes on along the minus strand of NZ_AP026738.1, from coordinate 926,063 downwards.
ACAGGTCCAGGATGCCCAGCAGCAATCCTTCAGCGCCGGTTTTGAGCTGCAAGGCCAACCCGAGAGCGGCACTTTGCTGGTCTTCAACCCGTTGGGCTCCATCATGGCCCGCCTGCAATGGACGCGTGCCGGAGCCACCTTGCAGCAGGGCGATCAGATCACCCAGTCAGACTCCCTGCCTGAACTCATCACCCGCATGACAGGCAGCGAGATTCCCGTCACCGCGCTGTTCGACTGGCTGCAAGGCAAGAACACGGCTGTGACCGGCTGGCAGACAGATCTTTCGCGCATCAACGATGGCCGCCTGCGTGCCGACCGCATAAGCCCCCCACCCGAGGCTTCCTTGCGCATCGTTCTCGATCAGGACGCTCGCTGACTGGCCGGCAACCCGGTGCTATCGTTGCACCGTTTTTCTCTTACTGACACATACACGCCATGCACTCGCTCTATGACGTGCCGGCCCCGGCCAAGCTCAACCTTTTTTTGCATATTACCGGCCGCAGGCCTGACGGCTATCACCTGCTGGAATCCGTCTTCATGCTCATCGACTGGCATGATGTGCTGCATTTCGAGCGTACGGTCAGCAGCCAGATCAGCCGTGAAGACCTCAACGGCGTGGCCCTGCCTGCCGATGATCTGATCACACGCGCGGCTCGTGCCCTGCAGCAAGCCACAGGCTGCACGCAAGGCGTGCGCATAGGGATTGAAAAGCACCTGCCCGCCCAGGCCGGCATGGGGGGCGGCTCATCCGATGCGGCCAGCACGCTGATGGCATTGAACCGCCTCTGGAATCTGAAGCTCTCGCGCCAGGAACTGCAAAACATAGGCTTGAAGCTCGGCGCCGATGTCCCCTTTTTCCTCTGCGGTCACTCGGCCTGGGTCAGCGGCATCGGCGAAATCATCACCCCACTGACAGGCCGCAATGCCTTGCCGCAGCAACAGTTCCTGGTGGTCAAGCCCGAACAGGGCCTGGAAACTGGCAAGATTTTTTCCAGCGAGCTCCTGAAACGCGATACAAAGCCTGCTATAGTTGCGGACTTCGCTGCGAATCACTTCGGCTTTGGCCGAAACGACCTGCAGCCGGTCGCTGAAGGCTTGCAGCCCGAGGTGATGAAAGTCAGAAGCTGGCTCGAATCACTCAAATTGCATGCTACAATGACGGGCTCTGGAAGTGCGGTATTTGCACCGATAACGCAAAGCATTGATCTGAGCTGCGCACCTAGCACATGGCAGATCAAAGTTTGCAGAAATCTGGAAAAACACCCACTTAATAGCTGGATTCCAGAGAACAAGTTATAAGGCTGTTTGTCTTCGACAAAAGGCCTGTGTAGGGGAGTCGCCAAGTTGGTTAAGGCACCGGATTTTGATTCCGGCATGCGAAGGTTCGAATCCTTCTTCCCCTGCCAAACATCTTCTTGCGTCATAGCAACCCACAGCACTGGGACGCACAATGCATTCACATCACTCTGATTTCATGGTCTTCACAGGCAATGCCAATGCTGGCATGGCCGAAGAGATTGTTAAGCACCTCGGCACCTCTCTTGGTGCTGCTGACGTTGGCCGTTTCTCCGATGGAGAAGTCGCGGTCGAGATCAAGCAGAACGTTCGCGCCCGCGACGTGTTTGTGGTTCAGTCCACCTGCGCTCCGACCAACGACAACCTGATGGAGTTGCTGGTCATGGTCGATGCCCTCAAGCGTGCATCGGCCGAGCGCATCTGCGCCGTGATCCCCTATTTCGGCTACGCCCGTCAGGATCGCCGCCCCCGCTCCAGCCGCGTGCCCATCACCGCCAAGGTGGTGGCCAACATGCTGCAGGCAGTTGGCGTCGAGCGCGTCCTGACGATGGATCTGCACGCCGACCAGATCCAGGGCTTCTTCGACATTCCCGTGGACAACATCTACGCCACCCCCGTGTTGCTGGGTGACCTGCGTCAGAAGAACTACGAAGACCTGATCGTCGTCTCCCCCGACGTTGGCGGTGTGGTGCGTGCTCGCGCCCTGGCCAAGGAACTGGGTTGCGATCTGGCCATCATCGACAAGCGTCGCCCCAAGGCGAACGTGTCCGAAGTCATGCACGTGATCGGCGATATCGACGGCCGCAACTGCGTGATCATGGACGACATGATCGACACCGCCGGCACGCTGGTGAAGGCAGCCGAAGTGCTCAAGCAGCGCGGCGCCAAGAACGTGTACGCCTACTGCTCGCACCCCATCTTCTCGGGCCCTGCCCTGGAACGCATCGGCAACGGCAGCGCTCTGGACGAAGTGGTTGTGACCAACACCATTCCTCTGAGCCCCGCAGCCCAGCAGTGCGGCAAGATTCGCCAGCTGTCCGTGGCCGGCCTGTTTGCCGAGACAATTCACCGCATTTCCACAGGTGATTCGGTGAGCAGTCTGTTTACCGCTTAAAATCTCTGGTTTTTCGGCTTCGAGCCCAAGCAAACCTCCTTCGGGAGGTTTGACTGTTTCGAGGCCACCGCAAGAATCCACGGCCTTGCTGCAAGGTGCAGATTCTTTTATCAATCGGGCGAGACTGGTCGCGGTCCGCCCATCTAGGAGTTAGTTATGCAATTCGTCGCTACTGAGCGCGCCAAGCAAGGTACGGGTGCGAGCCGCCGTCTGCGTCTGTCGGGCAAGACCCCCGGTATCGTCTACGGTGCTGGTGAAGCCCAACTGATCGAAATCGATCACAACGCCCTGTGGCACGCTGTGCACAAGGAAGCTTTCCACTCCAGCATCCTGGACATGGAAATCAACGGTCAAGTGACCAAGGTCGTGCTGCGCGACGTGCAGTTCCACCCCTACAAGAAGCTGGTGCAACACATCGACTTCCAGCGCGTGGACGGTAACACCAAGCTGCACATGAACGTGCCCCTGCACTTCGAAGGCGCTGCTGAATCCCCCGCCGTGAAGGGCGAGAACTGCACCGTGACTCCTCTGATGCACGAACTGCAAGTGATCTGCGAACCCGCAAACCTGCCCGAGTTCATCAAGGTGGACCTGAGCGCTCTGACTTCCAAGTCCGTGCTGGGCCTGCAAGCTCTGAAGCTGCCCAACGGCGTGAAGGCTGTGGTGCGTGGCGCCAACAAGAACCCTTCGCTGATCTCGATCAAGCTGCCCGAAGTGGCTCCTGCCGAAGGCGCCGCACCTGCTCCCGCAGCTGCCCCCGCCAAGAAGGGCAAGAAGTAATTCTTGTGTCTTCGGTACAGCGCCTGCCGCTGTACTCCAAGAAAAAGCCCACCTCGGTGGGCTTTTTCTTTGGGCCACGCAGAACCAGCGTGCCAGCCCAGCTTTGCCAGCAAGAAGATAATCCAGCAATGATCAAACTGTTTGTCGGCCTCGGCAATCCCGGCCCTGAATATGAAGACACCCGGCACAATGCCGGCTTCTGGTGGATTGATGCGCTGGCGCGCGAACTCAAGGTCAGTCTGGTTCCAGAACGCAGCTACTGGGGACTGATGGCCCGCACCAGCATCCACGGCCAGAATGTCTGGCTGCTGGAGCCGCAGACCTTCATGAATCTCTCGGGCAAGTCGGTCGGCACACTGGCCCGCTTCTTCAAGATTCAGCCCGAGGAAATCCTGGTCGTGCATGACGAGCTGGACTTCGATCCCGGCGTGGTCAAGCTCAAGCTCGGCGGCAGCCATGGCGGCCACAATGGCTTGCGCGATATCCATGCCCAGCTGGGTTCGCCCAATTACTGGCGTCTGCGCGTAGGCATCGGCCACCCCGGCCACAAGGGCGAGGTCGCCAGCTGGGTGCTCAAAAAGCCGGCCCCCGACCAGCTCAAGCTGATCGAAGACGCCATCGCACATTCGCTCAAGGCATGGCCCGAGATGGTGGCAGGCCAGATGGACAAGGCCACTCTCGCCATCCACACCACCAAGCCCCCCCGCCCCAAGCCTGCCCGCAAGCCGGCGCCCGATGCCACCCAGCCCGCAGCCGGCGAGGCCTGAGCCTGAGGCAGAATGAAAAACAGCTCCTGAATCAGGAGCTATTTGCGCTTGATATACAAAGAATTCAGACTCAAAAAGCCTTAACCTTCTTTCTTGGCCTGCGTAAGCAGCTCATATTTCTTGAACAGCACCTCACGGCTTTCGATGTACTCCGGATTCACCGGTATGCAGGCCACAGGGCAGATCTGCACGCACTGGGGCTCGTCAAAATGGCCCACGCACTCGGTGCACTTGTGCGGGTCGATTTCGTAGAACTCCTCGCCCATGTAGATGGCATCGTTAGGGCACTCGGGCTCGCACACATCACAGTTGATGCATTCATCGGTAATCATCAATGCCATGTGCCAGCTCCTGTGCAGTTCTCGGTATCGGCCCACATTATCCCAAGCTCCCCAAGACATGGCAGCACCCGGGACAAAGCCTGCACCTCCAGGAAGCGGCACAATGGCCGCTATGCTGCGCAGCACGCACACGCCGCCTGCGCCCACTTCACGATGAAACAACGCCCCACGCCATGAGCATCTTCTTGCTCAAACGCCTGCTCACGCTGATCGCCACATTGATCGGTGCTTCCATCGTGGTTTTTGCCGTGCTGGAAGTCCTTCCCGGCAATGCCGCCCAGATGCTCATGGGCCCCGATGCCGAGCCCGAGGCCGTGGCCGCCATGACGCAGCAACTGGGCCTGGATCAGCCCGCGCTGACACGCTACTGGCAGTGGATCAGCGGCCTGCTGCAGGGCGATATGGGCAACAGCTATGCCTATGGCTCCGCCGTGACCGAACTGGTCTGGGAACGCCTTGCCGTTACCGTGCCGCTGGCCATCATGGCCATGTTCATCACCGCCGTGCTGGCCATTGCTGCGGGAGTGTTTGCGGCCGCCAACCACAAGCGCTGGGGCGATGTGGGCCTCATGGGCCTGGCCCAGATCGGCATTGCCATCCCCAACTTCTGGTTTGCGATTCTTTTGATTCTGCTGTTCTCGGTGAAGCTGCAATGGTTCTCGGCCGGCGGCTTTCCGGGCTGGAGCGAGGAGGCCAGCGGCGGCTTCTGGCCTGCGCTGCAGGCATTGCTGCTGCCTGCCGTTGCGCTGGCCGTGGTGCAGGCCGCCATTCTGGCGCGCATCACGCGCTCAGCGGTGCTGGAGGTGCTGCGCGAGGACTTTGTGCGCACTGCCCGCGCCAAGGGGCTGTCACGCGGCGCGGCGCTCTGGCGCCATGTGCTGCGCAACGCCATGATTCCCGTCGTCACCGTCATGGGCCTGCAGTTCGCCAATCTGCTGGCCGGCACCATCGTGGTGGAGAACGTGTTCTACCTGCCTGGCCTGGGCCGGCTGATCTTTCAATCCATCTCCAACCGGGACGTGATCGTGGTGCGCAACTGCGTGCTGCTGCTGGCGGCCATGGTGGTGGTGGTGAATTTTGTTGTCGACGTGCTTTATGCCGCCATCGACCCCCGCATCAAGGCCGGCGATATATGAGCAGGCAGACCGATACCCGCGCCCGCGTTCCCGACTACCCGACACGCGCCTTCTCCCGCACAAGGCCGCTCGGCCTTGGCCAGCGCGCCAGGCAGCACCACAGCTTCGTGCTCGGCGCCTTGCTCACGGCCTCGCTGATTGCCGCCGCACTGCTGTCTTTTGTCTGGACGCCGGGCTCGGCCTACGAGATGGACATGGACGCTGTCCTCCAGTCCAGCAGCAGCCGGCACTGGCTTGGCACCGACGCCTTCGGGCGCGACCTGGCCTCGCAGATTCTGGTCGGCGCGCGCGCCTCGATTGCCGTGGGCCTGATTGCCGTGGGCATAGGACTGGCGCTGGGCGTGCTGCTGGGTCTGGTCGCCGCCGCCCGCCGCGGCTGGGTCGAAGAAGTCATCATGCGGCTGGCGGATTTCACCTTTGCCTTCCCGGCCCTGCTCTCGGCCATCATGCTCACGGCCGTCTACGGGCCGGGCATGGTCAATGCCATCATTGCCATCGGCATCTTCAACATCCCCACCTTTGCGCGCATCACCCGCGCCTCGGCCAATGCCATCTGGTCGCGCGACTATGTGATGGCGGCACGGGCCTGCGGGCAAAGCCGCACGGCCATCACCGTGCGCCATGTGCTGCCCAATATTGCCTCGGTACTGGTCGTACAGGCCACCATTCAGTTTGCGCTGGCCATTCTGGCCGAGGCCGCCCTCTCCTATCTGGGCCTGGGCACGCAGCCACCCCAGCCATCCTGGGGACGCATGCTCAGCGAAGCCCAGACCCTGATGTTCCAGGCGCCGCTGCTGGCCGTCTGGCCCGGCCTGGCAATCGCCTTGTCGGTGCTGGGTCTGAACCTGCTGGGCGACGGCCTGCGCGACCTGCTGGACCCCCGACTGACACGCGAGCGCTAATGCGTAGGGATACCGACCATGGCTTTGCTTGAAGTCTCCAACCTCACCATCAATCTGCAGACCCATCGCGGCCGGGCCCAGGCCGTGCGAGATGTGAGCTTCACGCTGGAGCGTGGTGCCACGCTGGGCCTGATCGGCGAATCGGGCTGCGGCAAATCACTGACGGCACTGGCGTTGCTGGGTCTGCTGCCCGAGCACGCACAAGTGGACGGCAGCATCCAGCTGGACGGCCAGGAGCTGCTGGGCCTGAGCGAGCGCCAGCTCTGCGCCCTGCGCGGCAACCGCATGGCCATGGTGTTTCAGGAACCCATGAGTGCCCTCAACCCCGTGCACAGCATCGGCCGCCAGGTGGCAGAGCCACTGCGGCTTCATCTGGGAATGAGCCGCGCCCAGGCCCGCGCCCGCGCCACCGAGCTGCTGGAGAGGGTGGGCATTGCACAGGCCGCACAGCGGCTGGACGACTATCCGCACCAGTTCTCCGGCGGCCAGCGCCAGCGCATCATGATTGCCATGGCTCTGGCCTGCGGTCCCGATCTGCTGGTGGCCGACGAGCCCACCACCGCCCTGGATGTGACGGTTCAGCAGCGCATTCTGGATCTGCTGCAGGAGCTGGTGGCCGAGCATTCCATGGCGCTGGTACTCATCAGCCATGATCTGGGCGTGATTGCCCAGAATGCGGAGCAGTTGCTGGTCATGTATGGCGGCACCGTGGTCGAATCCGGCATGACGGAAGCGGTGTTCGCCAGGCGCGCCCACCCTTATACGCGCGGCCTGTTTGCTGCACGCCCGCAACTCCACGCCACAGAAGGTACAGCCCATCTGCCCACCATTGCCGGAGCCGTGCCAGAGCTCGTGGACCTGCCCGCAGGCTGCCCGTTTGCGGGCCGCTGCGCCCATACTCAGGACGACTGCTATGTGGAGCGCCCCCAGCCTCGCACGCTGCATCAGCCCAGCATGGCGGCACCGGCCTCTCTTGCTTCCTGGCGCCAACCCCATGTGGCACGCTGCCTGTATGAACAGGTGCTGACGGCAGGAGCGAGTACATGATCAAGCCGGCCGAATCTTCTGAAACGGGAAACAGCGGCGCAATCTTGCTGAAGGTTAGCGGCCTGAAACGCGCATATTCGCGCCCCCGAACATCGCTGTGGCACAAGCCCGAGCCGCTGCAGGCACTGCGCGGCGTGAGCTTTGAATTGCAAGCGGGACAGAGCCTGGGCGTGGTCGGCGAATCGGGTTCCGGCAAGTCCACGCTGGCGCGCCTGGTCATGGCACTGGATCGCCCCAGCGAGGGCACGGTGGAGCTGCTGGGCCGCAATCTGCATCAGCTGGGCGAACAGGAGCTGCGCGTGGCGCGGCGCGACTTCCAGATGGTGTTTCAGGACCCCTATGGATCGCTGGACCCGCGCATGACAGTGGAAGCCATCGTCAGCGAGCCTTTGGGAACGACTCATGAAAAGCTCAGTCGCCCTGCCAGGCGCCAGCAGGTGCTGAGCGTGCTTGACCAGGTCGGTCTGCGCGCGCAGGACGCCGACAAATATCCGCACGAGTTCTCCGGCGGCCAACGCCAGCGCATTGCCATTGCCCGCGCTCTGATTACCCGCCCCCGCCTGATCGTGGCCGACGAGCCGGTCAGTGCGCTCGATGTCTCGGTGCAGGCCCAGGTGCTCAATCTCATGCAGGACCTGCAGCGCGAGCTGGGCCTGTCCTATCTGTTCATCAGTCATGACCTGGCCGTGGTCCAGCATGTCTGCGATCAGGTCATCGTGCTCCATCAAGGCCTGGTGGTGGAGCGCGGCACGCCGCGCAAGCTGTTCTCCGCCCCAGAGCACCCCTATACCCAGGCCTTGGTCAAGGCCGCACCGCGAGCCATCTGAACCGGGCCGGCAAACAGTTGTTCACACTCGCAGCAGCGATATGCCTGCGACCACAGCAAAGACTGCTCCGACTGGTGTAAAAACGCATATGAAACAAGTCCGCTCCCCGCGATGACTTGCAGCGCTTTTGATGGCCCCATGCGGCCAACCCCCCATCGGAGACTTTGTTGATGCTCAATCGCCGCTCCTTGCTGGCCAGCTCGGCTGCCAGCTTGCCCTTGTTCGCCGCCTGGCCTGCCATGGCCCAGGCCAAGAAAGACAGCGTCACGCTGGCCATGACGCTGGAGCCGCCAGGACTGGACCCCACGGCCGGGGCAGCCTCCTCGATTGCCGAAGTCGTGCTCTACAACGTGTTTGAGACACTGACCAAGATCAACTCCGACGGCAGCGTCTCGCCTCTGCTGGCCGAAAGCTGGGAAGTCTCGTCCGACCTCAAGACCTATACCTTTCGCCTGCGCAAGGATGTGAAGTTCCAGAACGGCGAGCCCTTCAACGCTGCTGCCGTCAAGTTCTCGTTCGACCGCGCGGCCGCCGACAAAAGCACCAACAAGGACAAGCGCACCTTTGCCAATCTGAGCACCAAGGTCGCCGACGAGCATACGGTGGTGCTGAGCAACCAGGAGATCGATCCCGACTTTCTGTTCATGATGGGTCAGGCCACTTCCATCATCGTCGAGCCCAAGAGCGCCACCACCAACGCCAGCAAGCCCGTGGGCACCGGCCCCTACAAGCTGGCGGCCTGGGCCAGGGGTGCCTCGGTCACGCTGACCGCCTGGCCCGACTATCGCTCGGCACAGAGCATTCGCATCAAGCGCGCCGTGTTCCGCTTCATTCCCGACCCCGCAGCACAGGTTGCAGCCCTGCTGGCCGGCGATGTCGAAGCCTTCCCGCGCGTCTCTCCGCGCAGCGTGCCTCAGTTCAAAGCCAATGTCCGCTTTCAGGTGGTGGTGAGCAACTCGCGCGCCAAGACCATTCTGGCCATCAACAATGCGCGAAAGCCGCTCAACGATATTCGCGTGCGCCGTGCCATTGCCGCCGCCATCGATCGCAAGGCCATGATTGCCGGTGCCGCCGATGGCTATGGCGTGCCCATCGGCAGCTACTATGTGCCCACGGCCTTTGGCTATGTGGACACCACGGGCGTGAACCCTTTCGACCTGGAAAAAGCCAAGGCACTGATGGCCGAAACCGGCATCAAGACCCCGCTGACGCTGACCATGACGCTGCCGCCCGCTCCCTATGCGCGCCAGGGCGGCGAGCTGATTGCAGCCCAGCTGGCCAAAATCGGCATCCAGCTCAAGCTGCAGAACGTGGAGTGGGCGCAATGGCTATCGGGCACCTACACCAACAAGAACTACGACCTGACCATCATTTCGCATGTCGAGCCGTTTGATCTGGGTAACTTCGCCAAGCCTGACTACTACTGGGGCTACCAGTCCCAGGAATTCAACGAACTTTTCGACAAGATCAAGCACACACCGCGCCCTGCCGACCGCGCACGCCTGCTTGGCGATGCCCAGCGCCTGCTGGCCCACGACTCGGTGCATGGCTTTCTCTACACCCCGCAATGGGTGACCGTGGCGAGCAAGAAGCTGCGCGGACTCTGGAAGGACATGCCGGTGTTTGTGAACGATCTCTCGGCGCTGTCCTGGGGCTAGCACCGGCTTTGCGCGAGCTGTCCTCGCTCAGAACGACCAATGCTGCAGCAGCAGCGCGCGCACCTGCCCCAGCAGTTCCGGCTCCTCGCCTTTCGCCGGCAGCAATCCAAACCAGACCGGGGGCAGGCCTGGCAGGTTCAGCCCCGCCGGAACCTGCACCACGCCTTCTCCCAGCGCCGAGGCATTGATGCAGGCCACCCCCAGGCCGGCAGCGATGGCCGATTGCAGGCCTGCAACGCCCGAGGCCTGATGCGCGATCTCATACGCAATGGCCCGCTTCTCCAGCTCCCGGATTGCCAGTTGGTGCAAGGCGCAGCTCTGCGGCAGCACCAACAGCGGCAGCGGGCCTGCCTGCTGCCAGCCCGGCGCGCTGGCCCACACCAGCGCCTCACTGGAGCCCATGGGCTGCAGCTGCGTCTGTGCGCTGTCCAGCGACATCACCAGCCCAAGATCGCTGCGGCCTGAAGACACGGCTGCGTGCACCTCGACGCTGCGCAACACGCTCACCTCCATGCGCACGCCAGGATGGATATGCGCCAGCTGCTTCAGCATCCGGGCCAGCAGGCCGGGCTTGAAGTAGTCCGTCACCGCCAGACGGATCCGTCCGCGCAGGGACTCTCCACGCAAGTCCAGGAGCGCCTCGTCGGCCATGGCCGTGATGCGGCGGGCATGCTCGAGCAGCTGCAGACCGCTGGCGGTCGGCGTCACACCGGCCTTGCCGCGCAGCAGCAGCTGCTCACCCACGCAATCCTCCAGTTTCTTGATCTGCTCGCTGACCGCAGATTGGGACAGAAACAACCGGGGTGCGGCCGCCGTCAGGCTGCCGGCCTCGCTCACCGCAATCAGGGTTCTCAACTGGGAAATTTCGAGAGAGGCCATGTTCTATCCATCGGAAAAACCGGATATATCAATCATATCTTTCCGTTTTTCAAATGGATAGAGAGTCCACAGAATAAGGCTGTCTTCACCAACCTACCCAGGGACAAGTCCATGCCACATATCGACATCCAGCTCTCGGGACAAGCCGATGCCCGGCTCAGCCGCGAAGTCAGCTCGCAGATTGCGCGCCTGACCCGGGACATCCTGCACAAGCAGCCCGAACTCATCTCCATTTCCATTCGGTATGTGCCTGCCGATGCATGGTGGATCGACGGCCGGACCCTGGCCGAAACCGGCCATAGCTCGTTCTACCTGGGCATCAGCATCACCGACGAAACCAACACCAAGGCGGAAAAAGCGCTCTATCTGGAGGCCGTTCACCAGACCATGGCGGGCTTGCTGCCCAGGCTGCACGAGGTCTCCTATGTGCATCTGATCGATGCGCGTGCCGCGGCCTATGGATACGGCGGAAAAACACAAGAGTTTCGCCACCAGCATCGCTAGGCTTTGGACCCCTCGCTACCTCTGCACCATCACCAGGCGCAGCGCCAGCGCGCCGAAGACGGTGGCGGCAATGCGGTTGAGCCAGCGCTGGGCGCGGGCGGAGCGCTGCAGCAGCTGACCGAACAGGCCCGAGAAGCAGGCGATGGAGCCGAACACCAGCCAGGCCGCCAGCATGAACACGCAGCCCAGCACCATGACCTGCAGCGCGACACTGCCGCGTGCCGGGTCGGTGAACTGGGGCAGGAAGGCCAGAAAGAAGATCAGCACCTTGGGATTGGTGAGGTTCATCACCACACCGCGGCCCATCCAGCGCAGGGCGACTCTCAGGCTCAGTACATCAGGCTCGGTCTGCGCCTTGGCGGTTTCCTCGACACGCACGGGCGCACGCCAGGCTCCCCACGCCAGATAGGCCAGATAGGCAGCGCCGCAGAGCTTGAGCGCCGTGAACAGCATGGGCGATGCGGCCACCACGGCCGCCAAGCCCAGTGCCACCGCCGCCGTGTGCCCGACAATGCCCAGACACAGGCCCGCCACCACGCACAGCCCCACGCGCCAGCCGCGCTGGGCCGATTGCACCAGCACAAACAGATTGTCGGGGCCGGGGCTCAGGCCCAGCAGCAGGGCCACGCCAAAGAATGTGATCAGGACTTCCCAGGTCGGCATTGTCAGCTCTCTTCAAAAAATACAGCGGCTTGCGATCCATCGGCAACGGCCGCCAGCCTATGCGATACATCCGTCCATTTCAACCCAGCCCCAGAGCGGTCACGCCCAGGGCGATCATGATGGCACCGGCGATGCGCAGGGCTCGATCGCCCTCGCCCAGCAGCCTGCCGCCGATCAGGGCCGCGAACAGCATGGACACCTCGCGCGCGGGCGCGACATGGGAGATGGGTGCGCTTTGCACCGCATACAGCACCAGCACATAGGCAATGGGGCTGAAAAACGCCACCACGGCCGCATAGCGCCACTGCAGATGCCACAGGCGCTTGGTCTCGGGCCAGTCCCGGGCGGCCAGCGGCGCCAGAATCACCAGGCGGATCAGATTGCCCATATAGTCCACCAGAATCGGCGACATCATCAGCATCTTGACGGCATAGCTGTCCACCACCGTGTAGCTGGCAATGAACAAGCCCGTCAGCAGGCCGTAGTAGAGACCGGACAGCACGCGCTGGCGTGCCTCCAGATCCTGCCCCTCGCGAATGGCAACAATCATGCGCGGGCCGCCCGCGATCAGAAACACGCCCAGCACCACGCCCGCAATGCCGGCAGCCCCCAGTGTGGAGATCTGCTCGCCGAGAAAGATCACCGCCACCAGCGAGGAGATCAGCGGCCCGCTGCCGCGCGCCAGCGGATAGACCACGGTGAGATCGGCCACGCGATAGCCGCGCAGCAGCACCACGAAATAAGCCACATGCAGCACGGCGCTGGCGGTGACGAAGGCCCACTCCATCCAGCCCCAGCCCGGCACCACGTCCTTGCCCAGCCACCAGCCCAGCGGCAGCCAGATGACGGCGTTGCAGATGGCGGTGTAGAGCGAAAAGCGGGCATCCCCGCCGGCCTTCTTGGCCACGATGTTCCAGCCCGAATGGATCAGGCCGGCCAGGATGATGAGAGTGAACGCTTGCAGGGACATGGGAGCCGGAAATGCAAAAGGCCGCGCGACGCGCAGCCCTTCCAAAGATCAGTTTTCAACACAGAACACAACCCACAAACTAGCGTGCCCCAGGCCAGAGACACCGAGCAAGAACCGCCTCGCGGCGAAGGTGTCGTCCCCCTTCGGGGGAAGGCGCAAAGCGCCACAGGGGGCATTTATTTTCTAGCTGCTATGAGCGACAGGAATTCGCGGCGCAGTTCGGAGTTGGTGAGGAAGGCACCGCGCATGACGGAGTTCAGCATCTTGGAATCCATCTCGCGCACGCCGCGCCAGGACATGCAGAAATGCGAGGCTTCCATGACCACGGCCAGTCCGTCGGGACGAGTCTTGTCCATGATCAGGTCGGCCAGCTGGATGATGGCTTCTTCCTGAATCTGCGGACGGCCCATGATCCAGTCCACCAGACGCGCGTACTTGGACAGACCGATCACATTGGTGTTCTTGTTGGGCAGCACGCCGATCCAGATCTTGCCGATCACGGGGCACAGGTGGTGGCTGCAGGCGCTGCGCACGGTGATCGGGCCGACGATCATCAGCTCATTCAGGTGTTCGGCGTTGGGGAATTCGGTGATGGCCGGCTGATGCACATAACGGCCGCGGAACACCTCATTCACATACATCTTGGCCACACGGCGGGCCGTGGCGCGCGTGTTGTGGTCGTGCACGGTGTCGATGACCATGGAGTCGAGCACGCCCTGCATCTTCTCCTGCACCTCGTCCAGCAGCTTCTCCAGCTCGCCGGGCTCAATGAATTCGGCAATGTTGTCGTTGGCGTGGAAACGTTTGTTAGCTGCCTGCAGCCGCTCGCGGATCTTGACCGAAACGGGTGTTCCTTCGGCTGAGTTGTCTTTTTTCATGTCGGCGAGATCTCTGAACATCCAAGAATGGTACCAGTGAATCAACTTCCCGAAGCTACAAAGGATTTGCCGTCCAGATGCATGCTTACAAGGCATTGGAAGCTATGGTTTCAGGAGCAATCTCAAAATAGGCATGCACCCGACCAGCGACAGCGAGCAAGCGCCGCAGCGCGGCGAGGCTGTCGCGCCCTCCCGGGCTCAGGGTTGCTACAGCCTGAACTCCGCGATCAGCGGCAGATGATCCGACATGCGCCACCAGATGCGCCCCTTAGGCACCTGCAGCCCCAGCGGGGTCAGGCCGCGCACATAGATATGGTCGAGCTGCGCAATCGGCAGCCGCGAAGGATAGGTCAGAATGCCCTGCGTCTCCTCGTACTCGAACAGGCCGAAGCCCGCCAGCATGCGCTTGATCTGGTTGCCCCAGTCGTTGAAGTCGCCCGCCACCACCAGCGGCGCATTGGGCGGCACCTCGCGCTCGATGAAGCGCTGCAGCAGTGCAATCTGGCGAATGCGGCTGCCCGGAATCAGGCCCAGGTGCACGACGATGGAGTGCACGCGCTTGCCGTGGATGTCCAGCTCCACATGCAGCAGGCCGCGCTGTTCGAAGCGATGGTCAGAGATGTCCTCGTGCTGGTAGCCGATCACCGGCCAGCGGCTGAGCAGCGCATTGCCGTGCTCGCCGTCCCGGGTGTAGGCATTGGTCAGATAGACGGACTCGTAGCCTTCGGGAGCCAGATACTCGGCCTGCGGCACATTGGGCCAGCGATCGAAATACTGCTCCTCCTTGCGGTTCATCTTGCGAACCTCCTGAAGGCAGACGATGTCCGCATCGAGCTGCTCCACCGCGAGTCCCAGATTGTGAATCTCCAGCCTCCTGGCAGGACCCAGGCCCTGCACACCCTTGTGAATGTTGTAGGTAGCCACGCGCAGGATCTGCGGCTCTGGCGGCGTAAACAACTGAACTTCAGACATAGGCACTGTTGGTTTCAAGGCTGTTGCCTGCAGCGGCGCTCGATCAGCGCCGGCTCGAAGCGCGGCAACAGCAAAATAGCTTCTGCGTTGGAAGAAGAAAAGCAGCGCTGGGCTGCCTCACGCCAATCATGCCAATCATGTGCGGTGTGCTCCCTGGGATTCAAGTGCACGGTCAGGTGAGGTGGCACACGAAGGCCGAAGACACGCTCCTGGTTATGACTGACGCCCGGTGCGTAACGATGCAGCCATTGCGGATAGATGGCGTAGACGTTCTCGAGTTCCCAATCGGTCAGGCAACAGTCCGGCGCCAGGGCATCGATGCCGGTTTCCTCCAGCACCTCGCGCACGGCGGTTTCATGCCAGTCCTCGTCCAGGCTGTCCTTGCTGCCCGTGACGGATTGCCAGAAAGGCTCGCCCTCGGGCGCGGCAATGCTTCGGCGCAGCAGCAACACCTGCCCGTCTTCACGGTAGATCACAACCAGCACGGACTGCGGAATCTTGTAGGGCCTGACTTCCATCGCAGCATATTAGCGCGGCCAGGATGACAGCAGGCTGAGTCGCCCTGCTGCTTGATAGCCATCAATATTCATAGCTGTAGCCGCCTTCCATTCATTGAGTTCAGACTGAAAACCATCTGAGTTTCAAGATTGATCGGTGCAAGCAGCTCCCGATTCAAAAGCGACAAAAAAGCGCCAGCTGCTTTCGCGAACTGGCGCCTGGGTGTGAACAGCGACCGGCGCTGTTTACAGGGGGCTTGGCAATCAAGCCTCGGTGGTCGTCACGGCCACGTTGCGCAACTTGATATGCAGCTCGCGCAGCTGCTTCTCGTCTACGGGCGAAGGCGCCTGGGTCAGCAGATCCTGGGCGCGCTGGGTCTTGGGGAAGGCGATCACGTCACGGATGGAGTCGGAGCCCGTCATCAGCGTGATCAGACGGTCCAGACCGAAGGCCAGGCCGCCATGAGGAGGCGCACCATACTGCAGAGCATCCAGCAGGTAGCCGAACTTGGCGCGCTGCTCGTCAGGCGTAATATTCAGCGCCGCAAACACCTTGGCTTGCACGTCAGCGCGGTGGATACGCACCGAGCCGCCGCCCAGTTCCCAGCCGTTCAAGACCATGTCGTAGGCCTTGGCAATGCACTTGCCGGGGTCGGTCACCATCAGTTCTTCGTGGCCATCCTTGGGCGAGGTGAAGGGGTGGTGCACAGCGGCCCAGCGGTCGTTTTCCTCGTCATGCTCGAACATGGGGAAATCCACCACCCACAGCGGTGCCCAGCGGTCTTCAAACAGACCGCTCTTCTTGCCGAATTCGCTGTGACCGACCTTCAGGCGCAGGGCGCCGATGGAGTCGTTGACGATCTTTTCCTTGTCGGCACCGAAGAACAGCAGGTCGCCGCTTTGAGCACCCGTGCGCTTGATGATTTCGGTCAAGGCAGCATCATGCAGGTTCTTGACGATGGGCGACTGCAGACCAGGCCAACGCTTCTCCGGATCGTCACCAGCACCAATGCTAGCGTCGTTGACCTTGATCCAGGCCAGGCCCTTGGCACCGTAGATCTTGACGAACTCGGTGTAGCCGTCGATCTCGCCGCGCGAGATGGCAGCGCCGCCGGGCACGCGCAGGGCCACGACACGGCCGCCCTTGGTGGTGGCGGGGGTGGAGAAGACCTTGAAGTCCACGTCGCCCATGATGTCGGTCAGCTCGGTGAACTCCAGCTTGACGCGCAGGTCGGGCTTGTCCGAACCGAAGCGGAAGGCCGCATCCTGGTAGGTCATGATGGGGAACTCGCCCAGATCCACGTTCAGCTGGGTCTGGAACACTTCCTTGATCATGCGCTGGAAGATGGCGCGGATTTCCTCTTCGTTCAGGAAGGAGGTTTCGCAGTCGATCTGCGTGAATTCGGGCTGGCGGTCAGCGCGCAGGTCTTCGTCGCGGAAGCACTTGGTGATCTGGTAGTAGCGGTCGAAGCCCGAGACCATCAGCATCTGCTTGTACAGCTGGGGCGACTGGGGCAGCGCGAAGAATTCGCCGTCATGCACACGCGAGGGCACCAGGTAGTCACGGGCGCCTTCGGGCGTGGACTTGCCCAGCATGGGAGTCTCGATGTCGATGAAGCCTTCCTTGTCGAGGAAGTTGCGCACCTGGATGGCGGTCTTGTAGCGCAGCATCATGTTGCGCTGCATCACGGGACGGCGCAGATCCATCACGCGATTCGTGAGGCGCACGGTTTCCGACAGGTTGTCGTCGTCCAGCTGGAAAGGAGGCGTGACGGACGCGTTGAGCACGTTCAGCTCGTGGCACAGCACTTCGATCTGGCCGCTCTTGAGCTTGTCGTTGGTGGTGCCGGCGGGACGCGCACGCACCACGCCCTTGACCTGCACGCAGAACTCGTTGCGCACGTCTTCGGCTACCTTGAACATCTCGGCGCGGTCGGGATCGCAGACCACCTGCACATAGCCTTCGCGGTCGCGCAGGTCGATGAAGATCACGCCACCATGGTCACGGCGGCGATTCACCCAGCCGCACAAGGTCACGGTTTCGCCCATCTGGGCTTCGGTCACCAGACCGCAGTATTGAGAACGCATTGCCATGAAAATTCTTCCTGCACCTTAGGGGTGCGACAAGGTTGTTTGTTTGGATTCTTCGATCAGGGCGAGGTCTGGCGGAGCCACCACACCCATCGAAACAATGTATTTGAGCGCCGCATCCACACTCATTTCCAGCTCGATGCACTCGCTCTTGCGCACCAGCACGAAGTAACCCCCAGTGGGGTTGGGCGTGGTGGGCACGAAGACGCTCACATATTCATCGCGCAGCAAAGCTGCCACTTCACCGCTGGGCTGGCCGGTGACGAAAGCCACGGTCCATACGCCCTCGCGCGGCCACTGCACCAGCACTGCCGTGCGAAAAGCGTTGCCGCTGTCGGAGAACACAGTGTCCGAGACCTGCTTGACGCTGGAATAGATGGAGCGCACCACGGGAATGCGACGCACCAGCGCATCACCCCAACCCACCAGCTTGCGGCCGATGAAATTACTGGCAATGCCGCCCACGAGCAGCAGAATCAGCAAGGTCAGAATAACGCCAAAGCCCGGAATATGCATGCCCAGCAATCTGTCGGGCTGCCAGGCCTCGGGAAGAATGGCCAGCGTCTGATCCAGCGTTCCGATGATCCAGTTGAGCACGCCCAGCGTGATCACCAGGGGAACGATGACCAGCAAACCGGCAATCAGCCACTTGCGCAATGCAGACATAGTGTGGGTAAGCCTCAGGAATTGGCGGGCGCAGGGGCAGCTGCTGCAGGTGCAGCGGCACTGTCACTGGATGAAGAGGTGCTTGCAGCCGGCTTGCTGCCGCTGTTCTTGAAGTCCGTGGCATACCAGCCAGAACCCTTGAGCTGAAAGCCCGGAGCGGTGAGCTGCTTGGAAAAGGCCTCGGCCCCGCAAGCTGGGCACACGGTCAGCGGCGCGTCCGAGATTTTCTGCAGCACATCTTTGGCGTGACCGCAGGAGCCACACTTGTATGCATAGATAGGCATAGCGCTAAAAACGGGGAAAGTGCAAAAACCCTCAATTATAGGCGCCGCCCCTGGTTTTGCTGCGCTGCGCAAGCAAGCCCCGGCGCCGTTGGTTTGCTCTCTCAGGCCTTGATCTCGGTAAAGGACTCGATTTCACGGTGATGGTTGCTGATCCACTGTGGCAGCAGCGAGCCCGCCAGCATGCCGGAGACAGCAGCCAAAAGACCAGCCAGCTGCTGTGGAAAAGCCTGGTTGAGCGCGGGCGTGACCATGAAGACCAGCCACACACCTATGCCCAGCGCCACGGCGCTGATGGCGCCCTGGGTGGTGGCGCGCTTCCAGTACAGGCCGAACACCAGCGGTACGAAGGCGCCCACCAGCGGCACCTGATAGGCACTGGCGACCAGCTCATAGATAGGCGTGCCTTCCATGACGATCGAATAGGCCAGCACGCAGGCCGCGAACACCAGCACGCTGATGCGCATGGTCCTGAGATTGTCCTTGTCCGAGGTATAGGGCCGGAACTGACGCCAGATGTTCTCGGTGAAGGTCACGCTGGGGGCCAGCAAGGTGGCGGAAGCGCAGGACTTGATGGCCGAGAGCAGCGCGCCGAAGAACAGCACCTGCATGGCGAACGGCATCTTGTCCATCACCAGGGTGGGCAGCACCTTCTGCGGATCATCGGCCAGCAGGGCCGTGGCTTCGGCGGGCATGATGATGAGCGCACTGGCCACCAGGAACATGGGCACGAAGGCAAAGATCACATAGCAGGCACCGCCGATGATGGTGCCGCGCACGGCCGATTTTTCGGTGTCTGCCGACATCACGCGCTGAAAGATGTCCTGCTGCGGAATCGAGCCCAGCATCATGGTCACGGCAGCGCCGATGAAGAAAACGATTTCATGCAGCGAAGGCTCGGGCAGGAACTTGAACAGATCCCGGCTGGTGGCCAGATCGACCACCTTGCCCGCGCCGCCCGCCATGTCACCGGCAAAGAAGGCCAGTATCAGCAGGCCGGCGACCAGAATGATCATCTGCACGAAATCCGTCACGGCCACGGACCACATGCCGCCGAACAGCGTGTAGACCAGCACGGAGAGCACGCCGATCGTCATGCCCATGGGAATGCTGACGGCACCGCCCGAGAGCAGGTTGAACACCAGGCCCAGCGCCGTGACCTGGGCCGAGACCCAGCCCAGATAGCTGAGCATGATGATCAGCGAGCAGACCACCTCGATAGCCCGGCCATAGCGCGAGCGGTAGTAGTCGCTGATGGTCAGCAGATTCATGCGGTAGAGCTTGGCCGCAAAAAAGACGCCCACCAGGATCAGGCACATGCCCGCGCCAAACGGGTCTTCCACCAGCGCATGCAGCCCGCCTTCGATGAACTTGGCAGGCACGCCCAGCACCAGCTCGGACCCGAACCAGGTCGCAAAGGTGGTGGTGATGATCATGTAGAGCGGCAGATGACGGCCGGCAATGGCGAAATCCGCCGTGTTCTTCACGCGTCTGGCGGCCCACAGACCAATGCCGATGGTCACTAACAGGTAGACGATCACCAATGAGAGCAGCACGCTGGCACTCCTCGAACTCTAAAGAAAGGGAAAGCTCAGAAGCGGATGCGCAGCAGAACCTGCAGCACCACCAGACCGATGACGAAACCGATACCGCCGCAGAGGATGGCCTGCAGCAAACGGTTGGTCGTTTTCTGCTGCTGCAGCAGCTCCTTGAGCAGGGCCTCGCTGTCATTGCCGGCGCCATGTCTGGACAGATACTGGTGCAGCACGCGCGGAATGTCGGGCAGGATCTTGGCGTAACGCGGTGCCTGCGCCTGCAGCTCATGCCATAGGCGCTGCGGTCCCATCTGGTCCAGCATCCATTTCTCGAGAAACGGCTTGGCCGTGCTCCACAGATCGAGGTTGGGGTCGAGCTGACGCCCCAGGCCTTCAATATTGAGCAGCGTCTTTTGCAGCAGCACCAGCTGGGGCTGGATCTCGACCTGGAAACGGCGCGAGGTCTGGAACAGGCGCATCAGCACCATGCCCAGCGAGATTTCGGCCAGAGGCCGGTCGAAATAAGGCTCGCAGACGGCGCGGATGGCTGCCTCCAGCTCCTCGACGCGCGTCGTGGCCGGTACCCAGCCGCTTTCCACATGCAAGGCGGCAACGCGCTTGTAGTCGCGGCGGAAGAAGGCCAGGAAGTTCTGCGCCAGATATTCCTTGTCGAACTCGGTCAGCGTGCCGACGATGCCGAAGTCCAGCGAGATATAGCGCCCGAAGGTATCGGGCTCCAGGCTGACCATGATGTTGCCCGGGTGCATGTCGGCATGAAAGAAACCGTCGCGGAACACCTGGGTAAAGAAGATGGTCACGCCGTCGCGCGCCAGCTTGGGGATGTCCACGCCGGCTTCGCGCAGGCGCTCGACCTGGCTGATGGGCACGCCCTTCATGCGCTCCATCACCATCACATCGGTGTGGCAGTAATCCCAGTGGATCTCGGGGATCAGCACCAGATCCAGCCCTTCCATATTGCGGCGCAGCTGCGCGGCATTGGAGGCTTCACGGATCAGGTCCAGTTCGTCATGCAGATAGTTGTCGAACTCGGCAACCACTTCCTTGGGCTTGAGGCGCTTGCCATCATGGGAGAGCTTTTCCAGCCAGCTCGCCATCATGTGCATCAGCGCCAGATCCTTGTCGATCACGGACTTCATGCCCGGGCGCAGCACCTTGACGGCGACGTCGTGCTCGACGCCAGACTTGTCGCGAACCCTGGCAAAGTGCACCTGGGCGATGGACGCACTGGCCACGGGCTCACGCTCGAAGCTGATGAAGATCTGCTCCAGCGGCTTGCGAAAGGAACGCTCGATGGTGTCCACCGCGATCTGGGAATCGAACGGCGGCACGCGATCCTGCAGCTTGGCCAGTTCCTCGGCCACATCGGGCGGCATCAGGTCGCTGCGTGTAGACAGCACCTGACCGAACTTCACGAAGATGGGTCCCAGCTCTTCCAGCGCTTCGCGCAGGCGCACGCCACGTGGCTTGTCCAGCTTGCGGCCGAAGGTCAGCACGCCGCGCAGGCTGCGCAGGCGCGGATGGGGAATCCCGGAGAGCACCAGCTCGTCGAGTCCATAACGAAACACCACCCAGAGGATGGCCCAGCCTCGCAGAAAGCGGCTCATGGCTGTGTGTAATCGGCCCCGGGCATGGCTGCCACGGGTGCCGTGCCGGCAGGATTGGCAACATCGGCAGCAGAGGCAGACTTGCTGCCCATGCGTGCGCCGACGAACTGACGCAGCCCCTGTGCGGCCGTGCGTGCCACCTTGCCAATGGTGTGGGCCGGCACATCGCCAATCAGGCGAGCCAGATCTTCCTCCACATCCCACTTGACGTTATCCACCAGCCAATTGATCTCGGCGGCAAACTGCACGTCGCCTTCGATGCGAATGCTGGGCTTGTCGCCACGCAAGGCCGTCTGAGCCAGCGACAAAGGAGAGGTCTCCGTGACTTCCAGCATCAGATCGGGTGCTGCCTCCGCAGGAGCCACGTCAAACAGACCGGCAGGAGTGACCAGCAAGGCGACCGAATACTGGCGCCATTGCACGCGCGCAATACGCCCCTTCTGGCGCACGAGGCGATCCATGGCCTCTTTTTCCTGCATCAGCACGTGATTGAGGAAAAGCACCAGACGCTGGTGCATTTCACTCACCAGCCATTCGGGAGCTTGGGGACCGGCCATCACGCGTTCGACGAGACCGCCCAGAAAAGAAAAAGGGGACTGTGTTGCCATAGTCCCCGATTATTCATGAAATTAATCCCCCGCTGTGGCGCTTTGCGCCTTCCCCCCTAGGGGGACGGCACCATCGCTGCGGGGCGGTGCTTATTGCAGCGCCTGCACGCCTGCCACCAGCCAGCCGCTGGTGCCACTCTTGGGCTTGGTCATGTTCCAGACTTCACGGAAGGGGCTGGGGCCTGCCGATGCCTCTTCGCGGATCATGCCGGAGAACTCGACGCTGGCCATATAGCCATTACCCAGATCTTCGATACCCAGCAGCTGCGCATCAATCATCAGCACATCGGTGTGGTTGGGTTCACCGGCACGCTGGCTCTCGCGCTCGGACAGCTGGCTGCGGATTTCCGCGAGCATCTCGTCGGTCATCATGGAGCGCAGAGTGGTGATGTCGGACCTATCCCAGGCCGACTGCAGCGTCACGAAGTTGCGCTTGGCTGCCGTGAGAAAGCCTTCGGCGTCGAAGTCTGCAGGCACGCCCCAGTTCTGTGAACCCGACAGGGCAGAGCCGATCATGGAGCCGCCAGCTGCAGCTGCGGCTTCGGGAATATGGTTCTGTTCCCAAGGACGAGCCGACGCATCATTGCCCACTTTTTCGGGGTTGTACTGACGTGCCTGAGGTGCATTCACATCACCGCCCAGATTGCCTGCACCCTGAAAGGCGAATGGACTGCTGGCGCTCTGCACGGCAGGCGCTGCCTTGCGACGGCGCATGATCATGCCGACCACCACCATGATCACCATGGCCAGCAGACCGAACATCAGCATATTGGCAAAGGCCTCGCCCATGCCCAGCGAGTTGGCCAGCCAGGCCAGGCCCAGGCCTGCGGCGAGGCCGCCCAGCATGGCTCCCCATGGCTTCTTGGGTGCAGCGGCCGGAGCCGCTGCAGGCGGAGCAGCACGGTTTTGCTGCGCCGCACTCTGCTGCGTAGCCTGCTGGGTATTCTGAGCGGGAGCACGAGATGCTTCGCGTTGAGTGACGTTGCCCGACTGCTTGCCGAACGATGAGCCACCGCCCATGCGTTTGGCATCGGCCTGACCATGTGCCACCACCAGCATTGCCACCAAGGCGATTGACCAAAGTTTCTTCATCTCATCTCCCTTCTTATAGAAAGTCGCTATAAATCTGCGCACAGGGCGCACTTAACACTTGATTCCCACATGCAAGGCACAGACGCCTCCTGTCATGTTGTGATAGTCCACATGGCCAAAGCCGCATTGCTGCATCAGGGCCTTGAGCTCCTTCTGGCCTGGGTGCATGCGGATTGACTCAGCCAGATAGCGATAGCTTTCGGCGTCGCCGGCAATCATCTTGCCCATGGCCGGCAAAATCTTGAACGAGTACCAGTCATAGGCCTTCTCCAGGGGCTTGGCCACCTTGGAGAATTCCAGCACCAGCAGCTTGCCGCCAGGACGCAGCACGCGGTTCATTTCCTTGAGCGCGGCATCCTTGTGCGTCATATTGCGCAGACCGAAGGCCACGCTGACCAGATCGAAATAGTTGTCGGGAAAGGGCAGCTTTTCAGCATCGCAGACCAGCGTGGGCAGGATCACGCCCTTGTCGGTCAGGCGGTCGCGCCCCACACGCAGCATGGCTTCGTTGATGTCGGTGTGCACCACCTGACCGCTGGCCCCGACCTTCTTGGAAAAAGCCAGGGACAGATCCCCTGTGCCGCCCGCGATGTCCAGCGCCTTGTCGCCTTCCTTGAGGTTGGCCACCATCAACGTGTAAGCCTTCCAGGCGCGATGCATGCCGCCCGACATCACATCGTTCATGACGTCGTACTTGGAAGCCACGGAGTCGAACACACCGCGTACGCGCGATGCCTTCTCGCTTTCATCAACAGTCTGGAATCCGAAGTGTGTGGAGCTCATAACAAAGAATGCTAAGCAGGCAGTGCTTGCGCGTACAGCGACAACCCCGTATAGCTACAGGCTTTGAAGCACTATGGTTTTTTGAAAGAATTCGCCTTGAGCGCTTATTTCACATGCGCTGCAAGCTATTGGAAATATAGCACCAGCCTCAATAACCCTGTGCTGTACGCATGGGCTATGTGGCGTGTACGGGACGTTGCTGCCGGCTTTTGAGCCGACATGCAAGCCCCTGGGAGTCAAAGCTCAATGCACGCTGCAGCCATGACCGCTGGCGCCCTTCTCGGGCATGGGCGTATCTCGATCCATCCCGGCCTCTTCGAGGCGCTGCAGATATTGCTGCCACAGAGCATCCTGCTGGCTGCCCAGCTGGTAGAGGTATTCCCAGGTATACAGACCGCTTTCATGCCCATCGCTGAAGAAGGGCTTGATGGCGTAGTTGCCGACCGGCTCTATGGTGTTGATGCCCACATCGCGCTTGCCGGTCTGCAGCACCTCCTGGCCCGGGCCATGGCCTTGCACCTCGGCCGAAGGCGAGTACACGCGCAGCAACTCGAACGGGATGCGGAAAGTCTTGCCGTCCGAATAAGAGACCTCCAGCACGCGTGACGCACCATGCACGGTCAACGACTGGGGGGTGGGAGTGTTGGCTTGCAGTCCTGCCATGGTTTTCTCCTAATCAATGCATAAAAGGGCAGCCTCAAGCTGCCCTTTGAATCTCCCGACGGAGATGAAAAACATCACGCGGCCCAGAGGGTCAACGCCTTTTGCAGCACTTCATCCACCTGCGGCAGCTGGCGGGCAATCGCAGCTTCGCGGGCTTCATCGCGCTCGCGCTGGGCCGCAGCCCAGACGGCAGCGGGAAAGTGGCTGTCCCAGTCATAGCGCGCAATCACATGCCAGTGCAGATGCGCCACCATATTACCGAGCGCAGCCAGGTTGATCTTGGTAGGAGCCAGCTGCTCGCGCAGCACACGTTCGACCAGAGCCACGGCATCCATGCAGACAATGCGATCCGCTGCGCTCAGATCCGAGAACTCGGCCGCATGCTCATTCCAGACCACGCGATAGAAGGCCGGAAAGCCAGCTTCCGCTGCGCGAATCACACGCAGCTTGTCGCCGTGCCAGACCAGCGCACCGCCATCGCTTGCACACAGAGGACAATTTTCAACCAACATCTGAAATCTCCATTGCAATGCTTCCTACCCACATCACTGCGATGTGACCCCGGCCCAGGCCGGAGACACCGAGGAAGGGCCTATGCCGGCCGCACCGCCCCGCGCCGAGGGCGTCGTCCCGGCGCGAAGCGACTCAGGGGGCATCACACCAGCACGCGCTCGATGCCGCCCTGGTTGGCGCGATTGACATACTCGGCCATCCAGTTTTCGCCCAGGATGTCGCGCGCCATCTCGACCACGATGTAGTCGGCTTCGAGCAGACCGTTGTTCAGGTCATTGCCATAGCGGCTCAGGCCCTGCAGGCAACTGGGGCAGCTGGTCAGGATCTTGACGTTGTCCTGGGCACCCAGCTGACCGTTGTCGCGCAATGCGGCCTCGCCCTTGCGGATCTCCTCGGTCTTGCGGAAACGGATCTGCGTGGAGATGTCGGGACGCGTCACGCCCAGCGTGCCCGACTCGCCGCAGCAGCGCTCGCTCTTGAGCACGTTGTCGCCCATCAAGGCCTTGACGGTCTTCATCGGGTCCTGCTGCTTCATGGGCGTATGGCAGGGGTCGTGGTACAGGTAAGCACCCTTGTTCTGCAGCGTGATGCCTTTTTCGAGCAGATATTCGTGGATGTCGATGATGCGGCAGCCGGGGAAGATCTTGTCGAACTGGTAGCCCTGCAACTGGTCATAGCAGGTACCGCAGCTCACCACCACGGTCTTGATGTCCAGATAGTTGAGCGTGGTCGCCACACGGTGGAAGAGCACACGGTTGTCCGTGATCATCTTCTCGGCCTTGTCGAACTGGCCCGAACCGCGCTGGGGATAGCCGCAGCACAGATAACCGGGCGGCAGCACGGTCTGCACGCCGGCATGCCAGAGCATGGCCTGCGTGGCCAGACCCACCTGGCTGAACAGGCGCTCCGAGCCACAGCCGGGGAAGTAGAACACCGCCTCGGTGTCCGACTTGGTGGCCTGCGGATCGCGGATGATGGGCACGTAGTCCTTGTCCTCGATGTCCAGCAAGGCGCGCGCCGTCTTGGTGGGCAGACCACCGGGCAGCTTCTTGTTGATGAAGTGAATCACCTGCTCCTTGATGGGAGCCGTGCCCACCGATGCGGGTGGATGCGCGGTCTGCTTCTTGGCGACAGCCCCCAGCACGTCGGCCGCCAGGCGCTGGGCCTTGAAGCCCACGCCCACCATGGCCGTGCGCATGAACTTGATGGTGTCGGGGTTGGTGGCATTGAGCATGGCCATGGCCAGCTTGTTGCCGGGACGGAAGCTCTTCTTGTCCATCTTGCGCAGCAGGTTGCGCATATTCATGGTCACGTCGCCAAAGTCGATCTTGACCGGGCAGGGATTGAAGCACTTGTGGCAGACCGTGCAATGGTCGGCCACGTCTTCGAATTCCTGCCAGTGCTTGATGGACACGCCACGGCGTGTCTGCTCTTCGTAGAGGAAGGCCTCCACCAGCAGCGAGGTGGCCAGGATCTTGTTGCGCGGCGAGTACAGCAGATTGGCACGCGGCACATGGGTGGCGCACACGGGCTTGCACTTGCCGCAGCGCAGGCAGTCCTTGACGGAGTTGGCGATGGCGCCGATGTCCGACTGCTGCATGATGATGGATTCATAACCCATCAGGCCGAAGCTGGGCGTGTAGGCATTGGTCAGATCGGCAAACATCAGCGACTCGCGCGGCGAGCGACCGTCGTGACTCTGGTGCGCCAGGGCATCCCATTCTTCGTTGCGGATCAGCTTGCCCTTGTTGAAGCGGCCTTCGGGGTCCACACGCTTCTTGTAATCGGCAAACGGTGCCAGCTCGGCATCCGAGAGGAATTCCAGCTTGGTGATGCCGATGCCGTGCTCACCCGAGATCACGCCATCGAGGCTGCGCGCCAGCTCCATGATGCGGGCCACGGCTTCGTGCGCGGTCTGCAGCATTTCATAGTCATCGGAGTTGACGGGGATGTTGGTGTGCACATTGCCGTCGCCGGCATGCATGTGCAGGGCCACCCAGACGCGCCCCTTGAGCACAGTCTGGTGAATCTCGTTGACGGACTCGCGCAGCGGCTGGAAGGCAACGCCCGCAAAAATCTTGGACAGCGGCTCCTTGAGCTGGGTCTTCCAACTCGCACGCAGGCGGTGATCCTGCAGCTCGGGGAACAGCGTGGCCACGCCGTCCAGCCAGCCCTGCCAGAGCTCGCGCACCTCAGCCACCAGCGCCAGGGCCTGCTGCACGCGGTCTTCCAGCAGTTCGGCACTGGGGATGTCGCCGGCATCGTCGCTCTTGCCCAGGGGCAGATCGGAGTGCTTGAAGAAGCCGCTCAGCTCGTCGCAGAGCTTGAGCTTGTTGCGCAGCGACAGCTCGATATTGATGCGCTCGATGCCATCTGTGTACTCGGCCATGCGCGGCAGCGGAATCACCACGTCTTCGTTGATCTTGAAGGCGTTGGTGTGGCGTGAGATCGCTGCCGTGCGCTTGCGGTCCAGCCAGAATTTCTTGCGTGCCTCGGCGCTGACGGCGGTAAAGCCTTCGCCGTTGCGCGAATTGGCAATGCGCACCACCTCGGCAGCCACGCGTGCCACTTCGTCGGCATCGTCACCGGCGATATCGCCCAGCAGCACCATCTTGGGCAGACGGCCATTGCCCTTCTTGCTCTTGGTCGCGTAGCCCACGGCCTTGAGGTAGCGATCGTCCAGGTGTTCAAGGCCGGCCAGCAGCACGCCCGAGCGCTTTTGCTCGGCGAACATATAGTCCTTGATCTCGACGATGGAGGGCACGGCATCCTTGGCATTGCCGAAGAATTCCATGCAAACGGTACGCGTATGCGCCGGCATGCGGTGCACCACCCAGCGCGCGCTGGTGATCAGGCCGTCCGTGCCTTCCTTCTGGATGCCGGGCAGACCCGAGAGGAATTTGTCGGTCACGTCCTTGCCCAGGCCTTCCTTGCGGAAGGTGTGACCGGGGATGTCCAGGCGCTCGGTGCGCACATGGGTCTTGCCGTCCGCCTCGAAGTACTTCAGTTCGAAGCAGGCCATCTCGGCATCATGGATCTTGCCGAGGTTGTGATCCAGGCGCGTGACCTCCAGCCATTGCGCATCGGGCGTGACCATGCGCCAGGACACCAGATTGTCCAGGGCAGTCCCCCAGAGCACGGCCTTTTTACCGCCCGCGTTCATGGCGATATTGCCGCCTATGCAGGAGGCCTCGATGGAGGTCGGATCCACGGCAAACACAAAGCCGCCGCGCTCGGCCGCATCGGCCACACGCTGGGTCACCACACCGGCTTCGGAGTAGATGGTGGGCACTTCGTGATCCACGCCGGGAATCATGCGCATCTCGACTTCGGTCAGCGCCTCCAGCTTCTCGGTGTTGATGACCACCGAGCGCCAGGTCAAAGGAATGGCGCCACCCGTATAGCCGGTACCGCCTCCGCGCGGAATGATGGTCAGACCCAGCTCGATACAGCCCTTGACCAGGCCGGCCATCTCGGCTTCGGTATCGGGTGTTAGCACCACAAACGGGTACTCGACGCGCCAGTCGGTCGCGTCGGTCACATGGGCCACGCGCGACAGGCCGTCAAACTTGATGTTGTCCTTGGCGGTATAGCGACGCAGCGTCTTCTGCGCGCGACGGCGCAGCTGCTCGGCCTCGACAAAAGTGGCGTTGAATTCATGCACGGCGCGATGGGCCGCTTCCACCAGTTGACCCACCAGCTGATCGCGCAGCGCATCCTCGTTGGGCTCGCGGCGCTTGTCGATCTCGGCCAGGCGATGCTCCAGCGCCTCGACCAGCGACTTGCGGCGGTCAGGGTTGTGGATCAGGTCGTCCTGAAGATAGGGATTGCGCTGCACAACCCAGATATCCCCCAGCACTTCGTAGAGCATGCGGGCGGATCGGCCGGTACGGCGTTCCTGACGCAGCTGATTGAGCACATCCCACATGGATGAGCCCAACAGACGAATCACAATCTCACGGTCAGAGAACGATGTGTAGTTATAGGGAATCTCGCGCAGTCGTGCGGGTTCGGCAGCCTGGGCCTGGAGGGCGGCAGCCAACGCAATCGGTACATTCATGGGGGTAGACCGTGTCGGGCGCCCTCTGTGTGGCGCCCCTAAGCCAGTGGGATGACGATTTTAAGCGACGGCGGCTCAGCCATGCTTTGCTATGGGTTCTGAGTGGCCAGCCCTGCTATCGCCAAAGCAGCAAGCCCCACCGGCATTTCCCAGGCGATTCGCTGAATGACAGTGCACAAAGGCGCTGCGAACCCGTTCACCGCTGCATGCAGCCCAATGGTAGATGAATCTTTCATAGGCTATTTAGACAAAAATCATACATTTCCGAATCAAAAACAACTCAATACGAAAGACTACCAACAACAAACGAAATGCCGTTGACCTAGAATGGCGCAGCTTCGCGCACCATCAGATGTCACCGGATCGTCATACAAAGGCTTGTGACTGCGGGTTCTGCCCATGGTGCGGCGCGTTGCCCATGCAAACAATGACATCCATATGTCATACGGATGACTTAGTGTGCATCACCGCATATTTCGTCAACGATCGTTAGAGGAGCCTTCATGCAATTCAAGCAACTGGCCATGGCCGCCGCCGTCGCCGCTACTACTTTCTCGGCACAAGCCGTCACCGAAATCCAATGGTGGCACTCGATGACTGCCGTGAATAACGAGTGGGTCAATGACCTGGCCAAGCAGTTCAACGAAAGCCAGAAGGATTACAAGGTCGTTCCCACGTTCAAGGGCGTGTACGACGAATCCATGACAGCCGCGATTGCAGCCTTCCGCTCGGGCAACGCCCCTCACATCCTGCAGGTGTTTGAAGTGGGTACCGCCACCATGATGGCTTCCAAGGGCGCGACCGTGCCCGTGGGCAAGGTGATGCAGGACGCGGGCGTCGCCTTCGACCCCAAGGCCTATATCCCCGCCGTGGCCGGTTACTACACGGCCCCCAACGGCCAGATGCTGAGCTTCCCCTTCAACAGCTCGACAACCATCTTCTACTACAACAAGGACGCCTTCAAGAAGGCCGGCCTGAACCCCGACGTCGCCCCCAAGACCTGGCCCGAAGTCTTTGCTGCCGCCAAGAAGCTCAAGGAAAGCGGCCACAGCTGCCCCATGACCCTGGCATGGCAAGGCTGGACCCAGCTGGAGTCCTTCTCCACCTGGCACAACGTGGAATTCGCCACCGAGCACAACGGTCTGAGCGCCAACGGCTACAAGGCGCGCATGAAGATCAACTCGCCTCTGCACGTCAAGCACATCGACAACCTGGCCGCAGCAGCCAAGGCTGGCGAGTTTGTCTACAAGGGTCGTGCCTCCACTTCCCAGGCTTCGTTCACCGCCGGTGAATGCGCCATGATCCAGACTTCGTCCGGCTTCTACGGCGATGTGGCCAAGAACGCCAAGTTCAACTACGCCCTGGCTCCCCTGCCCTACTATCCCGATGTCAAGGGCGCTCCCCAGAACACCGTGATCGGCGGCGCTTCGCTGTGGGTCATGGCCGGCAAGAAGGCCGAAGAGTACAAGGGCGTGGCCAAGTTCTTCGAGTTCCTGTCGCAGACCAAGGTGCAGGCCGCTTCGCACCAGCGCACCGGCTACCTGCCCGTGACCATGGCTGCCTATGACCTGACCGAGAAGTCCGGCTTCTACGCCAAGCACCCCGGCACCGACACCGCCGTGACACAGATGATCCGCAAGGTGACCGACAACTCGCGCGGCATCCGTCTGGGCAACTATGTGCAGATCCGCACCATCGAGGACGAAGAACTCGAACAGGTGTGGGCTGGCAAGAAGACCGGCAAGCAGGCGCTGGACTCCATCGTGAGCCGTGGCAACGAACTGCTGGCTCGCTTCGAGCGCTCCTACAAACAGTAAACCCTCCAGGCACCCGCAAGGGTGCCGCCAAGGCCTGCGGGGCCTTCAAACAAGGCTCTGCACCCCCAAATACCCCGTTGACTGCACCCAGGCTCCGGCGGTTTTTTTATTTGTAACTCCTCATGGAAAAACGCGTTCTTTTCCGATCCAAGTGGCTGCCCTGGGTGCTGATCGCCCCCCAGCTACTGATCATCGGTATCTTCTTTTTCTGGCCCGCTGGTCAGGCTGTCCTCCAGTCATTCCAGATGGAAGACGCGTTCGGCATGAGCACCGAATGGGTGGGGTTTGACAATTTCCGGCAGATCTTCTCCGACCCCACCTATCTGAATTCCTTCAAGCGTACAGCCCTGTTTTCCGTGCTCGTCGCTGGTCTTGGCATTGCCACCTCATTGGCCTTGGCCATCTTTGCGGATCGCATCGTGCGCTTCGCCATGGTCTACAAGACCTTGTTGATCATCCCCTATGCAGTGGCACCCGTGATTGCGGGCGTGCTGTGGGTCTTCATGTTCTCGCCCTCCATCGGTGTGGTGGCGTATCTCCTGAACAAGCTAGGCTATACCTGGAACCATCTGATGAACGAAAACCAGGCCATGACGCTGATCGTGCTGGCCTCGGTGTGGAAACAGATCTCCTACAACTTCCTGTTCTTCCTTGCGGGCCTGCAGTCCATCCCCAAGGCGCTGATCGAAGCCGCATCCATCGACGGTGCCGGCCCATGGCGCCGCTTCTGGAACATCCAGCTGCCGCTGCTCTCGCCCACCACCTTCTTCCTGCTGGTGATCAACATCGTCTACGCCTTCTTTGACACCTTCGGCATCATCGACGCAGCCACCCATGGTGGCCCCGGCCAGTCGACATCGATTCTGGTCTACAAGGTCTATCTGGACGGCTTCAAGGCGCTGGACCTGGGCGGCTCGGCAGCCCAGTCCGTGATCCTGATGCTGATTGTTGTCGTGCTGACCGTGATCCAGTTCCGCTATGTTGAAAAGAAAGTGCAGTACTGATCATGGTCGATCGCAATCCCTGGCTTAATTTCTTCTCCCACGCCGTACTGATTCTCGGCGTGGCCATCGTCGCCTTCCCGCTGTACCTGGCACTGGTCGCCTCCACCCACACAGCCAGCGAGATCGTGCAGGCACCCATGCCTCTGCTGCCCGGCACCCACCTGTGGGAAAACTACAAGGAAGCCCTGGTGGGCTCGGGCAAACTGGGCTCCAACACCAACGTCGTGCAGATGATGTGGGTGAGCTTTGTCGTGGCCATGATCATCACCGTGGGCAAGATCGCGATTTCGCTGCTCTCGGCCTTTGCCATCGTCTACTTCCGCTTCCCCTTCAAGATGCTGTGCTTTTGGGCCATCTTCGTGACGCTGATGCTGCCCGTGGAAGTGCGCATTCTGCCCACCTACAAGGTTGTGGCAGAACTGGGCCTGCTCAACAGCTACGCCGGCCTGTCCCTGCCGCTGATCGCCTCCGCCACCGCCACCTTCCTGTTCCGCCAGTTCTTCCTGAGCGTGCCGGACGAACTGGTGGAAGCCGCCCGCATCGACGGCGCCGGCCCCATGCGCTTTTTCAAGGACATTCTGGTGCCCTTGTCCAAGACCTCGATTGCCGCACTGTTCGTGATCCAGTTCATCTATGGCTGGAACCAGTACCTGTGGCCTCTTCTCATGACCACCTCGGAAGACATGTACCCCGTGGTCGTCGGTATCAAGAGCATGCTGGGCGGCGGCGGCGACGCCAGCGTCGACTGGAACATTGTGATGGCCACTGCCATCCTGGCCATGCTGCCGCCTACGGCCGTGGTGATGCTGATGCAAAAGTGGTTTGTGAAGGGTCTGGTGGATACCGAGAAATAAGCCTCGACCACGACCCATCCCGCCTTTTGCCCCATTGAACGAATACTTGGAAGACCTGTCATGGCATCCATCTCTCTGAAGAACATCATCAAGCGTTACGGCACCGGCAAGTCTGCTGTGCCCGTCATTCACGGCATCAACGTCGAAATCAAGGACGGCGAATTCATCGTGCTGGTCGGCCCCTCGGGCTGCGGCAAGTCCACCCTGCTGCGCATGATCGCGGGCCTGGAAGAAATCACCGATGGCGACCTGCTGATCGGCAGCAACAAGGTCAACGACCTGGAGCCTGCCAAGCGCAATATCGCCATGGTGTTCCAGAACTACGCGCTCTACCCCCACATGAGCAACTACGAGAACATGGCCTACGGCCTGAAGCTCGCCAAGGTGCCCGAGGACGAGATCAAGCGCCGCGTGGACAAGGCTGCCAAGATTCTGGAGCTGAGCCATCTGCTGGACCGCAAGCCGCGCCAGCTCTCTGGCGGCCAGCGCCAGCGCGTGGCCATGGGCCGCGCCATCGTGCGCCAGCCCCAGGTGTTCCTGTTCGACGAACCCCTGTCCAATCTGGACGCCAAGCTGCGCGGCCAGACCCGCCTGGAAATCCAGAAGCTGCATGCCGAGCTGGGCATCACCAGCCTGTTCGTGACCCACGATCAGGTCGAGGCCATGACCCTGGCCCAGCGCATGGTGGTGATGAACGGCGGCAATGTGGAGCAGTTCGGCACGCCCGAAGAGGTCTATCACACGCCCGCCTCCACCTTTGTGGCGGGTTTCATCGGCTCGCCTCCCATGAACCTGCTCAAGCACTCGCCCAACGGCAAGCCCGGCATGATCCTTGGCATCCGCCCCGAGCACATTGACCTGGTGGAAGCCGGCGGTGTGGAGTTCAAGGTCCAGACCGTGGAACTGCTGGGCGCCGAACGCCTGCTCTACGGCAAGGTGGGCGACGAAGACGTCACCGTGCGTGTGGAAGAAGGCAAGCCCTATCCCAAGCCCGGTGACACGGCCCGCATCTCGGCGCGCGAAGACCGCCTGCACTGGTTCAACGCCGAAACCGGCAAACGGGCCTAAATCGAAACACCCCCTGAGCGGCTTCGCCGCTTCCCCCTCTCTCGCTACGCGGGAGGGGGACGACACCTTCGCCGCAAGGCGGCTCTTGCTCGGTGTCTCTGAGATGGGTTGCGCCAGTTCTCATCGACGCGCCCAAAGCTACCCTGAAGTATGAAGCCGCAAACTTTGTTGGACTCACTATGACGAATGCTTTGAAACCCTGGCCCTACCCCCGTTGGGTGGCCCACCGCGGCGCCGGCAAGCTGGCACCTGAGAACACCATGAGCGCCTTCCGTCTGGGCGCGCAACATGGCTACCGCTTCTTTGAATGCGATGCCAAGCTCAGCCAGGACGGCGTGCTGTTTCTGATGCATGACGCCACGCTGGAGCGCACCACCAACGGCCACGGCATTGGTGGCGAACTGAGCATGGGAGAGATCGCCCAGCTCGACGCCGGCAGCTGGCACTCACGTGCCTATGCGGGCGAAGCACTGCCCACGCTGGAGGCCCTGGCGCGCTGGTGCCTGGCCAACCAGCTGCACCTGAATGTGGAAATCAAGCCGACTCCGGGCCAGGAGCTGGAAACCGGCCGTGCCTGCGGCGAGCTGATGAACCGTATCTGGCCGCAAGCCGAGGTACAGCCGCTGTTCACCTCGTTCAAGTCCGAATCGCTCAAGGGCGCCCGCGAGACCGCACCGCATATTCCGCGTGGCCTGCTGGTGGACAAGCTGGCCGACGCCAGTGGCGACGCCGACCTGACGCTGGCCCTGGAACTGGACTGCAGCGCCATGGTGCTCAACCATGCGCTGTGGACGCCCGAGCTGGTGGCCAAGGTGCATGGCGCAGGCCTCTACTGCAGCAGCTACACCGTCAACGACCAATGGGCGGCACAGCGCCTGATCGACCTGGGCACGGACGGCATCATCACCGACCGCGTGGATCTGTTCAGCCCTGCACAGAGCGGCGCGCATCTCTGAGACATGAGCTGCTAACGTACATCTGCAAAAGATTTCAGCATCAATCAATGCCGAATTCCTTTCAAATCAAACGCAAGCAGCTTCGATACTCATAGCAAAACCAAAGCCCGGCCACCCAAAGTGACCGGGCTTTTTTGCGCTCAAAGGCATCAAGAACTGACGCGACCCGGCAAAGGGACAGCGAGGAAAGGCCTCAGGGGATCAATCCAGTTTCGTGCCGGAGGCCTTGACGGCTGCCGCCCAACGCGGCGTCTCGCTGGCCAGGAACTTGCCGAAGGCTTCAGAGCCGAGGAAGGCCGGATCGGCTCCCTGCTCCACCATGCGGCTCTTCACATCGGGCAGATTCATGACCTGCTGGAAGGCGTTGCTGAGCTTGGCCGTCACGTCCTTGGGCAGGCCGGCAGGGGCGAGAAAGCCATAGAAGCCCACCACCTCGAAGCCCTTGAGGCCCGACTCGATGGCGGTCGGCACTTCGGGCAGCGCGGGGTTGCGTTCCTTGCTGGTCACGGCCAGAGCGCGCACCTTGCCCTGCTTGTGATAGGCGGCCGCCTGCGGAATGCTCTCGGCCATGAACTGCACCTGACCGCCAATCAGATCGGTGAACGCAGGCGCGCTGCCCTTGTAGGGGATGTGCACCAGATCCACGCCTGCGGCGCTCTTGAACATCTCAGGCACCAGATGGCTGATGCCGCCGTTGCCGGCCGAGCCGAAGTTGATCTTGCCGGGGTTGGCCTTGGCATAGGTCGTGAACTCGGTCAGCGTCTTGGCCGGCACCTTGTTGTTGACCAGCAGCGCCAGCGGCTGCATGGCGGTGCGGGCAATCGGCGTGAAATCCTTGAGCGTGTTGTAGGGCAGCTTGCTGTAGAGCGCAGGGTTGATGACCATCACGCCGGTATTGGCCAGCATCAGCGTATAGCCGTCTGCGGGCGAGCGCATCACGTCCTGCGCCCCCACGGAGCCGCCCGCTCCGGGCTTGTAATCCACCACCAGCGGCTGACCGAGCACGCCTTGCAGCTTGTCAGTCAGCAGACGGGCATGCTGGTCCAGCGGGCCGCCGGCGGGAAAGCCCAGCACGATGCGAATCGGCTTGGTCGGAAAGGCGTCCTGAGCCTGTGCGCCCGCGGACAAAAGCAGGCCTGCGCCAGCCATCAGGCCGGCCAGTATGTTCATTGAAGTCTTGTTCATTGTTGTCTCCTTGGTTTTAGAAATCATCGGCCGCACAAGGCGCTCTCCAGCAACCTGATCGGTAGCCGGCCTGCGCTGGATAGCTGCATTCGAGCCATGATTTGAACCATGGCGGGAGCCGGCCGGCATAAAAAAGCGCTTCTCGAGGGAAGCGCTTGGGTGCCTGAGTGCCAAGTGGCAATCAGCGCTTGGGTTGCCAGGCCAAGGCCTTGTTCTGCTGCTCGGCCACCTGGGCAATGCTGAGCTTGTTGGCCGCTTCGTCGCGGCGCTTGGCGGCATCGCCGCCCAGCTCCATGGCCGCCAGGTTGTACCAGAAGTAGGCCCTGGCATTGTCACGCGCCACTCCCTGGCCCTGTGCATAGACCATGCCCAGGTTGTACTGGGCCGCAGCGTCGCCCTGTTCGGCCGCACGCTGATACCACTGCACGGCCTTGCCGTAGTCGCGCGCAGCGCCCTGGCCTTCGGCGTACATCACGCCCAGGCGGTTCTGCGCACCGGAATGACCTTGCTCGGCCGCTGCGGTGTACCACTTCATCGCCTGAGCAGGGCTGGAGGCACCGCCCTGGCCATCGGCATACAGTCGCGCCAGGTTGAACTGGGCCGAGGCATCGCCCTTGTCGGCTGCGCGACGGAACCACTGCATGGCCGTCGCATAGTTCTGCGGCACGCCACGACCTTCGGCGTACAAGGTGCCCACGTTGTTGATGGCGGCAGCATGGCCTTGCTCGGCTGCCTTCTGATACCACTGCAGGGCCGTGCCGTAGTTCTGGGGCGTGCCCAGACCTTCGGCATAGATGGTGCCCAGGTTGTACTGGGCATCGGCATGATTCTGGTCAGCCGCGCGCTGGAACCATTGCGCCGCATAGGCAGGGCTCTGCTCCACACCCAGACCGTAGAGATACAGACGACCCAGATGGTTCTGGCCGTCGGCATTCCACTGCTCGGCGCTCTTCTGGAACCAGGAAGCCGCCAGCTTGTAGTCGCGCGGGACACCCACACCATCCATATACATGCGGCCCAGGCTGTTCTGGGCCCTGGCGTCGCCCTGCTCGGCAGCGCGCTGCAGCCACTGGGCGGCCTGCACGGGGTCCAGCTTCACGCCCACGCCGTCGGACAGCATGGAGCCCAG
This sequence comes from Comamonas thiooxydans, assembly GCF_002157685.2. NCBI lineage: Bacteria > Pseudomonadati > Pseudomonadota > Betaproteobacteria > Burkholderiales > Comamonadaceae > Comamonas > Comamonas thiooxydans. The sequence goes on along the minus strand of NZ_AP026738.1, from coordinate 888,902 downwards.
CTGGTTCTGCGCTTCCGCATGGCCTTGATCGGCGGCTTTCTTGAACCAGTCGGCGGCCGTCATGTAATTCACGGCCACGCCATTGCCCTTGAGGTAGCGCTGGCCCAGCTCGAACTGGGCCGTCACATGGCCTTGAGCGGCAGATTTCTCCAGCCACTGGGCTGCGGTGCTGAAGCTCTGGGGCACGCCCAGACCTTCCTGATAGAGGTGGGACAGGTTGTACTGGGCCACGGCATTGTTCTGCTGCGCCGCGCGGCCATACCACTGGGCAGCCTCGCGGTAGTTCTGCGGCAGGCCCTGACCGTTGGCGTACAGCGCACCCAGACTGTTCTGGGCGCCCGCATGTCCCTGGGCCGCGGCCTTGCGGAACCATTGTGCGGCGGTGGCGGCATTCTGGGGCACGCCCTGTCCATGCACATACATTTCGCCCAGCTGGTTCTGCGCCTTGGCATCGCCGCGCTCGGCCGCCTGAAGCGGACCGGCCGTGGAGGCCACGCGCGAGCCTGCAATCGGCAGCGGGCCATATTGCAGACGGCTGAATTCAAACTGGGGGCCCGATGTGGCGGCTCTGGAATCGCGCAAAAAATTCATGCGACCTTCCGCACCGGTTTGCGCGGATGCGCTCTGGGCAAAGGCCGCCAGACTCGACATGACCAGCGCTGCGATGGGAGTGAACTTCATTCCGGTACGATTCCTAGACGCGTGTTGTTACATCAGACATACGATGACACCAGCCTGCGAGCGTAACTGATTCTGATAGCAGCTTCGATAAGGAATCCCTCAATCGCGGCATCCTAGCCACAGTTTTTTGACATTTGGCCGTGACATAAAAAAAGCCCGGCATTGCCGGGCCTGACAGGACGCACAGGTTTCAGCCCCTGGCCATCTGCTGGCGCACATAGTCCGCCAGCACCTGCATGAGCTCTGCAAAATGCGTGCGCAGCGGCTCAAAGCCGGCATTCGGTTCGCGCGTATCCTCATCCATATAGACGGGGCGACGGATCTCGATCTGCATCGAGTGGCGATTGAGCTGCGGCTGGCCTATGCGCCCGATCAGCTCCACGCCCTTGTAGGGCTCGTTGTAGGCCACGCTGTAGCCGAAGCCCTTGAGCGTATCGCCCACCAGATGGATGAACTCGGGCGCGCAGGTCGTGCCGTCGCGGTCGCCCAGCACGAAGTCGGCCAGCGGCGGCGCATCGCTGCGCCCCAGTCGCTGGTACACGTCGTTGGGCATGGAGTGCAGATTCAGGTGCCACACGGCCCCGAAGCCAGCCACGCTGTCGCCGATGGCCTGCGCCAGCGCCGCGTGATAGGGGCGCCAGTAGCGCTCGATACGGTGCTGCACTTCGGCCACGGTGCGCTTGCGCTCATACAGGGGGGTGGCCACGCCGGCCTTGCTGATGCGCTGCCAGATCAGGCCCAACCCCTGCTGGGTCTTGATGCTGGGCGACAGCGGCACCGGCCACTCGCCCTCGATCTGCGCAGGGTCCAGATCGGACTCGTTGCGGTTCGGATCGACATAGGTGCGCGGAAACGTCGCTTCCAGCAGGGTGGCACCAAACTCGGGCCAGCGGTCCCAGAGCGCAGCCACATGCGTGTCCTCGCCGCGGCGCAGCAGACTCATGGGCACGACGGCGCCGAAATCCTCGGGATAGGCCGTGCCGCTGTGCGGCGAGTCGCAGACTATGGGCAGAACCTCGCCCCGGGCCGGGTGCACCAGCACCGGCTCGGCCGGTCTGGCTCGCAGAAAATCAGGCACAGACATTGCGGTCTTCATCAGTCCAGCTTGATATTGGCGCGCTTGGCCACGGCCGTGTAGCGCTCGATCGCGGTCTTGATCTGCTTGGCAAACTGCTCGGGCGTGTTGCCCATGGACTCACCGGAGATGGACTTCTGCTTTTCCAGATAGTCGGGCGAAGCCATGACCTTGTGGGCCGCAGCATTGAGCTTGTCGATGATAGGCTTGGGTGTGCCCGCGGGCGCCACCAGGCCGAACCAGCCGCCGTCACCCATCTGGGGGTAGCCCAGCTCGGTATAGGTGGGCACATCGGGCAGCACATCGCTGCGCTTGAGCGCCAGCACGGCCAGGGGACGCAGCTGGCCGGCCTTGATATGCGGCAGGGTCGAGGGCAGGTTGTCCGTCATGGCATTGACCTGTCCGCCCAGCGCATCGGTAATCGCCTGACCCGCACCCTTGTAAGGAATGTGCAGCAACTGGATGCCAGCCAGATTCATGAAGTTCTCGATATTGGCATGACCCAGGGAACCCGTGCCCGGCGAGGCAAAGGTGTACTTGTCGGGGTTGGCCTTGGCCAGCGCGATGAATTCCTTCATGGTCTTGGCAGGCACGCTGGCGTTCACGACGAACACGCTGGGCACGCTCATCACATTGGTGATGGGAGCAAAGTCCTTGATCGCGTCATAGGGCAGCTTGCGGAAGATGGCGGGATTGGAGCCATGGGTGGACACCGTGGCCATGCCGATGGTGTAGCCGTCGGGTGCCGCCTTGGCGATTTCCGAAGCGCCGATGGAGCCGCCGGCTCCACCGCGGTTGTCCACCACCACGGCCTTGCCCAGTATCTGGCCCATCTTGTCGGCCAGCAGGCGCGCCACCATGTCGGTGGAGCCACCGGCTCCAAAGGGCACGATCAGGCGGATGGGGCGATTGGGGTAGTCCGCTGCGGCATTCGCAGCGAACGCGGGGGACAGCGCGGCAGCTGCGGCGCAGGCGGCAATGGACGACAGAACGGTACGACGAATAGCCATGCGGCTTCTCCTTGACTGGTTATGAGTCGGTCGAAGGGCGCAGAACCTGGCACTCCAACCTTTTTTTCATTCTGTGCCGCAGGCCGCCCCACGAAAAGCGACAAGACGGCACGCAAGTATTACCAGCCGTCATAATTCAGGCCGTCATGCGCATGCACTCTCCCTCTCTCTCCGAACTTCACGCCTTTGCCGCAGCCGCCCGCCTGGGCAGTTACTCGCTCGCCGCGCAGGAGCTGTATGTGACGCAGGGGGGCATCAGCCGAGCCATTGCCAGGCTTGAGGAGCATCTGGGCTTTGCCCTGTTCGAGCGCCTGGGCAGACGCAACGCGCTCACCGCGGCAGGCCAGGACTATCTGCAGGCGATAGAGCCCGCCGTGATGGCGATCGAAGCCGCATCGGCTGCCGCGCGCAGGCGCCGCCATGGGCCGCAGTTGCGCCTGTCGGTCGTTCCCACGCTGTTCAGCCACTGGCTGATTCCGCGCCTGCCCGACTTCAACCGCCGCCACCCGCAAATCATGCTGTCCTTCGCGCCCTACCGGCGTGACGATCCGCTCAATGCGCCGGAGATCGATGCCTGGATTCGCGTCGGCAGCCAGCAATGGCCGGCGGGCGTGGAGGCCGAATATGTGATCGGCCGGGACCTCATCCCCATCTGCCACCCGCGCGAGCTGCAGGGACCGAACCCCATCCGCAGCGAGCAGGATCTGCTGAGCCGCCCGCTGCTGTTCCACACCAACTACCCGGGAAACTGGGCCAGCTGGATGCAGGCCCGGGGCCTGAGCCAGCCCTGCCCCGTCCCAGTCGCGGACTTTGAGACCGTGGCCCTGCTGGTGCAGGCCGTGGCCGCAGGCATGGGCACAGCCGTGGTGCAGCGCTGTCTGGTGGAAGAGGATCTGGCATCGGGGCGCGTGGCTCTGGCGCTGAATGCGCCGGTGCATATCGAGCGCGGCTACTTTCTGTGCCAGCAAGGCAGCCGCCCCCCCACGGAGGCCTTAAAGCAGTTTCGCAGCTGGATACTGGAGCAGGCCGGGCCCAGGGCTGTCAGCGACTGAGGCCTGGCCAGACACTGGCGCGAATACAACAGGCACTCTTGAGTCAGATCAAGATTTCACGCAAAACAGCTTTCCGGCCGCTGCGCCAATCAGCGCCAGGCTCTGGAAAGCACCCACTGGCAGCAGGCACTTGTGCAGACCAGCGCGGCATAGCCGAGCATCTTTCCGTCGCGTGAAAACAACCAGAGACTGACCAGCAAAACCGCCACACCCAATATGAAATTGATAGCTACTTGCGCAATGAAGGATTGGGATCCAGCCTTGTTTTGTTTGAATAAGCTGGCGCAGATCGCCAGACCCAGCGCGAGAAAAAACGCGGGAGCGACAAAGTTGAGTAAATGATTAACGCTCGCAACAAAATCCATGGCAACAATCGATTCCAAGGCTTTGAGCCGGGGGGGTGCCCAATTCGGTACTAAATTTTATAATCCCCTGTTATGGCAGTCTGGGCTTTAGGTATCAATCACCACACGGCTCCGCTCGATATGCGGGGCCGTTTTGCGTTCGCGCTCGATCAGATCGCGCCGACGCTGCAAGGCCTGCGCGCATCCCTGTCCCACGCGGGCCGGGCTCACAGCGCCGTGGAAACCGCCATCCTCTCCACCTGCAACCGCACCGAGATCTACTGCGCTGCCGACGCCCCCGCCATGGATCACACCATGCACTGGCTGGCCAACAGCGGCGGCGTGGCGCCTGAGCTGCTGCGCCAGCACTCGTATCTGCTGCAGGATGGCTCGGTCGCCCGCCACGCCTTCCGCGTGGCCTCAGGACTGGACTCCATGGTGCTGGGCGAGGCACAGATCCTCGGCCAGATGAAGAACGCCGTGCGCGCGGCCGAGACTGCGGGGGCCCTGGGCACCACGCTCAACCAGCTGTTTCAACGCAGCTTTGCCGTGGCCAAGGAAGTGCGCAGCTCCACCGAGATCGGCGCGCACAGCATCTCCATGGCTGCCGCTGCCGTGCGTCTGGCCGGCCAGCTGTTCGAAGATCTGAGCAAGATTCGCGTGCTGTTCGTGGGCGCGGGCGAGATGATCGAGCTGGTCTCCACCCACTTTGCCGCCCGCAACCCCAGACAGATCACCATCGCCAACCGCACCATGGAGCGCGGCGAGAAGCTGGCCGCCCAGTTCGGCGCCGGCACCATGCGTCTGGCCGACCTGCCCGAGCATCTGCACGAGTACGACGCCATCATCAGCTGCACGGCATCCACCCTGCCCATCATCGGCCTGGGTGCCGTGGAGTCGGCCCTCAAGAAGCGCAAGCGCCGCCCCATCTTCATGGTCGATCTGGCCGTGCCGCGCGATATCGAATCCGAGGTCAAAGACCTCAACGACGTCTACCTCTATACCGTGGACGATCTGGCAACCGTCGTGCGCACCGGTCAGGCCCAGCGCCAGGCCGCCGTGCAACAGGCCGAGGTCATCATCGACACCGGCGTGCAGAGCTTTATGCAATGGATGGACCAGCGCAACCCCGTGGGTGGCGCGGTCTCGCTGATCCAGCAGGTCAACGCCCAGGCCGACGAATGGCGCGCGCTGGAAATTGCCCGTGCCAAAAAGCTGTTGGCCAAGGGTGAAGACATCGACACCGTGCTGGAAGCGCTCTCGCGCGGCCTCACGCAGAAAATGCTGCACGGAACCATGGCCGAGCTGCACAAGGGCGACGCCGAAGAACGCGCCCAGACGGCGGACACCGTCTCCCGCCTGTTCCTGCGCGCCAGCCGCAACCCCAGCAAGCTTTAGCGGCGCTCGCCCGCTTTGGCGCTGCCGTCCTCGTGCAGCGCATGGCCCGGCCGTGGCCTGACCTCCCTCTTCCCTGACTCCACAAAGGTGAGCCCCTCACCTTTCCCAAGCCCTCGGTACCCCCTATGCAAGACTTTTTGCGCAACCAGCTCGAACGCTATGCCCAACGCCTGCAGGAGCTTGATTTTCTGCTCTCGCGCGAAGACATCATGGGCGACATGAAGCAGTACCGCACCATTTCGCGCGAACATGCCGATGTGACGGCCATTGCCAGTCGCTACACCCGCTACCTGCAGACCGAAGCCGACATCGCCGCCGCGCGTGAAATGCTGGACGACCCCGACATGGCCGAAATGGCTCAGGAAGAGATCGGCAGCGGCGAGGCCGAGCTGATCAAGCTCGAGGACGAACTGCAGCGCCTGCTGCTGCCCAAGGACCCCGACGATGCCCGCCCCGCCTTTGTCGAAATCCGCGCCGGCACGGGTGGCGACGAATCGGCCCTGTTTGCCGGCGACCTGACCCGCATGTACACCCGCTACGCGGCCAACGTGGGCTGGAAGGTGGAAGTGATGAGCGCCAGCGAAAACGAGATCGGCGGCTACAAGGAAGTGGTGCTGCGCATCGAGGGCGACAACGTGTACGGCGCGCTGCGCTTCGAGTCGGGCGGCCACCGCGTGCAGCGTGTGCCCGCCACCGAAACCCAGGGACGCATCCACACCAGTGCCTGCACCGTGGCCGTGATGCCCGAGCCGGACGAGGCCGAGGCCATCACGCTCAATCCCGCCGATCTGCGCATCGACACCTTTCGCGCCAGCGGTGCAGGCGGCCAGCACATCAACAAGACCGACTCCGCCGTGCGCGTGGTCCACCTGCCCACGGGCATCGTGGCCGAGTGCCAGGACGGCCGCAGCCAGCACAGCAACAAGGCCAAGGCCCTGCAGGTGCTGCAGGCCCGCATCCAGGAAAAGGAACGCAGCGAGCGGGCCGCCAAGGAAGCGGCCATGCGCAAGGGCCTGATCGGCTCGGGCGACCGCAGCGATCGCATCCGCACCTACAACTTTCCCCAGGGCCGCCTCACCGACCACCGCATCAACCTCACGCTGTACAAGCTGCTGGCCGTGATGGAAGGCGATCTGGGCGATGTGATCCAGGCCCTGCAACATGCACGCGAGGCCGAGTTGCTGGCAGAGCTGGCCGCTTCCTGAGTCCGCAGACACCGGCCAGGCGGCAGCCGGCTCGAACCGGGTCCGTTCGGACGCTTCGCCAGAAATGGGGACAATCTCAAGATGACACAGCGCTTTTTGCCGGTTCTGGTTTCGGCCCTGCTCTCCAGTCTTTTGCTCGCATCGACCGCCACCCAGGCCCAGGCCTTGCGCAAGCCCTCGGCCTATGACTCGGGTGCGGGGCGCCCGGTCGACGCCAGCGGCAACCGCAACGCTCCTGCCGGCCTGCCGGCACTGACCAGCCGCGCCGATTTCGATCGCGTGGCCCGCATCTTCGACCCGGCCGGTGCCATGCCTCACGTGCTGTTCGTGATCGACCGCCACAGCAAGAACGCGCCGCTGCATTTCATCAACACGCCGCGCTACGCGTTTCACGAAGATTTTCTGCGTGCCAAAGGACTGCTGCAGGGCGGCAAGCCTGAGCTCAACCGCAATTACCGCGAGCCAGGCCGTCGCTTCATTCTCGGCACGCTGAGCTGGCAGCCCGTGCTCAAGGACTACAGCTACGAGTTCTGGGAGGGCGACCAGCTCACGCCCGAGCTGCTGCAAACCACGGCGGCCGCGCTGAAAACCGGCTTCTTCGCCCCTGTGCGCTTCAAGGCCAACTCCACGCAACAGGAGGCCGTGGCCCAGCAGGCCGGTGTTGCAGCGGTCACCCAGGCCCAGTTGCTGGGTGCCCAGACCTATCTGCCGCTGAACCAGGGCCTGGCCGTGGGCCGGCTGCGCATCCTGAACCAGGCCGAAGCCGTGAATGACCTCCAGCCCAGGGACATCGTGCTGTTGCGTGAAGTACCCATCAGCCTGCCGCCCGTGGCCGGCGTGGTGACGGAGCGCCCCTCCACGGTGCTGTCCCATGTCAATCTGCTGGCGCGCGGCTGGGGCATACCCAATGCCTATGTGCAAAAAGCGGCCGAGCAATACGCGGACTTCAACGGACGCTGGGTGCATATCGACGTGCAGCCCGCCAGCTTTGCGCTGCGCGCCGCCACGGCTGCCGAACAGCAGAGCGCGGAGCAGCTGGCACTGCGCCAGCCCGCCAAGGGCAGCAAGGTCTTGCTGCAGCCCGATCTGCGTCGCAGCGAACTGGTGCCGCTGACAGCCCTGCGCAGCGCGGATCGCCGCCGCTGCGGAGCCAAGGCGGCCAATCTGGGCGAGATCCAGTCCGCCCGCCTCGCGGACGTCAGCGTGCCCGATGGCTTTTGCATTCCATTTGCCGCCTATGCCGACTTCATGCGCGCCAACGGCCTGGCCGAGCGCATTGCCCGCATGCGCCAGCAGCCCGGTTTTGCGACGGATGCAGGCCTTCGAAAGCAGGCCCTGTCCGCGCTGCAGGCCGAAATCGAGCAATGGCCCATCAGCCCGGCCGCGGCCGATGGCTGGGCACAGCGCTGGTCCGGCCAGCTGGGCAGCCAGGGCGTGTTCGTGCGCAGCTCGTCCAGCTCCGAGGACCTGCCCAACTTCAGCGGAGCAGGCCTCTACACCACCGTGCCCAATGTGCGCAGCGGCACGGATCTGGCTGCCGCCGTGCGCAAGGTCTGGGCCTCGGTCTACAACTTCGAGGCCTGGGAAGCCAGGCAGGCAGCGGGCATTGACGACGCGCAGGTGATGATGTCGGTGTTTGTGCAAAAAGCCGTGGACTCCTCCGCATCGGGCGTGATGATCACCCGCGACCCCTTCGATGCCTCGCATCGCTACATGAGCTATATCGCCGCCAAGCGCGGCATCGGCATCCGCGTGGTCGAGGGCCGGCGGGTTGCAGAGCAGATCCTCTACTCCAGCCGCAGCAAGGCCGTGCAGGTGCTCAACCACTCCCAGGACGATGTGGCGCTGCAGCTAGATGCCAAGGGCGGCGTGCGTGAAGTGGCAGTGACTGCCGGCCGCGCCGTGCTCAGCGACGCACTGGTGCAGCGACTGGCCCGCGCCGGAGCCGGCATCAAGCAACGCTTTGGCGGCAAGGACCAGGACATCGAGTGGGCCGTGCAGGACGATCAGCTCATCATCCTGCAGGCGCGCCCCTTCATCTCGGCGCCCGGACGTTAAGAGTTCGCCATGCTGAAATTCGACTCACCTGTCGTGGTTGAGCTGCTGCAAGCCCAGGGCTGGACCCCGCAGCGAGAAGTCGCCATTCCCGCGCCCATCCTGAGCGCTCTGGACCGTCAGCCCCGACTGGCCGGCCATCCTGCCGTGGCTGCACTGCAGAACCTGGCGGGCTTGCACATCGGCCAGGTGGGCAAGGGCCGGGAATGCGCCAGCAGCGATATAGAGTTTGACTGGCTTGAAGCATATTTCACCGGGGAAGATGCGGACGATGCCCTGCTCTCCTGGGAACAGCGCCTGAACACCCGGCTGATAGCGCTTGCCGAAGTTCACCATGCCCACGGCCAGCTGCTGATGGCGGGCGATGGACGCTGCTTTTCCTGGTCCTTTGTAGGCATGTGCTTCGAGGGCCAGAATATTCAGCAGGCACTGGAGCATCTGCTGCTGGGAATACGTTCACGCCCCATGCTGGAGCCCGGCCAGTCGTCGACCCAGCTGTACGGCACGCTCTACAAGGCGGGCGACCCCGAGATATACCGCTACTGAATTTCTGAAGAAGATCGCCACCGGCCAAGCCATGACCGAATTCTCGCCCCCCTTTTTCTCCGTTGCCCAGGCCCTGCAGCAAGCCGCCCGCCAAGGCCTGGCGCGTGTCGATGCACAGATGCTACTGCTGCACCTGATGCAGCAGCCAGCGCATGCCCGCGCCTGGCTCATCACCCATGACGGCGATATGCTGAACGCCGAGCAGCAGGCCCGCTGGGCCCTGCTCTGCGCCCAGCGCCAGCAAGGCGCGCCCGTGGCCTATCTGACCGGAAGCAAGGAGTTCTACGGCCTGGATCTGGCCGTGGACAGCAGAGTGCTGGACCCGCGCCCCGATACCGAGACCCTGGTGGACTGGGCGCTGGAGCTCATGCCTGAAGGGCAGCCGGTTCGCGTCGTAGACCTGGGCACCGGCAGCGGCGCCATCGCCCTGGCCCTGCAAAGCCAGCGCCCCACAGCCCGGGTGCTCGCCGTGGACGCCAGCGCCGATGCCCTGGCCGTGGCCCGCAGCAACGCCGCCCGGCTCCAACTGCCCGTGCAGTTCGCCCATGGCAGCTGGCTGGAGCCTTTGGACGGGCAGGAGCCCGTCGATCTGATCGTCAGCAATCCGCCCTATATCCGCGCCGACGACCCGCACCTGGCGGCGCTGACCCACGAGCCGCTATCGGCCCTGGCCAGCGGCGCGGATGGGCTGGAGGACATACGCAGCATCATCGACCAGGCTCCGGCCCGCCTGAAAGACGGCGGCTGGCTGCTCTTCGAGCATGGCTGGGATCAGGCCGAAGACGTGGCCGGGCTGATGCGGGCTGCTGGCTTCGGGCAGGTACAGCACCGCCAAGACCTGGCCGGCATTGCGCGCTGCACGGGCGGCTGCCGGACCCACAAGACTTGATTTTCAGGACTGAGCCCCCAGATAAACAGGTAGCAAGATTTCCTCACAGCACCGCATTCCTTGCGGTCGGTGAAATAATCACAGACATCGCGGCTGGTACCGCCATTTCCAAAATCCGGAGCCCACTATGAGCAACACCCAACAACGCATCGACGACCTGGTCAAGAACAACGACATCCTGCTGTTCATGAAGGGCAACGCCAGCTTCCCTCAGTGCGGCTTCTCGGGCCGTGCCATCCAGATCCTCAAGGCCTGCGGCGTGGATGCCAAGTCCATCGCCACCGTGAACGTGCTGGAAGACCAGGAAATCCGCCAGGGCATCAAGGACTACAGCCAGTGGCCCACGATTCCCCAGCTCTACATCAAGGGCGAATTCATCGGTGGCTCGGACATCATGATGGAGATGTACGAATCGGGCGAGCTGCAGCAAGTGCTGGCCGCCAAGTAAGCCGCATCCCGTCTGCAAGCCACCGGCACCCCGGTGGCTTTTTTCATGCCGCCCCCCAAACCTGTTCCCCCTCACCACTGCAGCATCCATATCGATGGCAGTGCCCTGCCCAACCCCGGCCCCATGAGCCTGGGCGTGTTGCTGCAGCTGCCCGACGGCAGCCGCCATACGCTGTCGCAGAATCTGCACCGCAGCGGCTGCAACAACGAAGCCGAACTGCGCGCCCTGATGGCTGCCCTGAAGCTGGCACGCGATCTCGGCGCGCGCAGCCTGACCGTGCGCACCGACTCCCAGGTGCTGCTGGAGCAGCTCGGCCCGCCCACGGCCAAGCCGGCGCGGCCCATCGCCCGGCTCGCCACGCTGTTCGAGGCCGCCCGTGCGCAGATGCAGGGCTTTGACGAGCTGGTGCTGCAATGGGTGCCCAGGCACCGCAATACCGAGGCCGATGCACTGGCACGCATGGCCCATTCGGCAGCCGCGCTTCAGCCCTGAAGCCAGTACCGCTGCCTGCCACAGGCTTTATGTGGTCGAATAGAGACTCCTTGATAACCGGCCGCAGGCACGTCGACGTGCCGCAGCAGCCCTGCCTATGAGTGTGTCCCAAAGCCTTGCGGTGATTGTTCTGCTGATTCTGCTCAGCGCCTTTTTCTCTGTGGCGGAGATTTCTCTGGCCGCCTCGCGTCGCCTGCGCCTGCGCCAGATGGCCGACGACGGCAATGAGGGAGCCGAGCATGCGCTGCGCGTACAGGAGCAGCCGGGCGAATATTTCACCGTGGTGCAAGTGGGGCAGAATGCCGTCGCCATACTCGGCGGCATCGTCGGCGAGGGGGCGTTCAGCCCTGCGCTGACCGAGTTCTTTTCGATCTGGTTCTCGCCCAGCCTCTCGGCAACCCTCGGCTTCCTGCTCTCGTTTTTCATAGTCACCTCGGCCTTCATCCTGCTGGCCGACCTGTTGCCGCGCCGCATCAGCATGAACGAGCCCGAGCGCTACGTGGTGCGCGTGCTCGCCCCCATGCGCTGGTTTGTGGTGATCTTCAAGCCCGTCATCTGGTTCTACAACCTCGCGACCGACGCCTTGTTTCGCCTGCTGGGCCTGCCCGCCACGCGCGACGAGCGCATCACCAGCGACGACATCCTGGCCATGACCGAAGCGGGCACCAAGGCCGGCGTGCTGGCCGCCCGCGAGCAGCAGGTGATTGCCAATGTCTTCGAGCTGGACTCGCGCACCGTGGCCTCGGCCATGACCCAGCGCGACAGCGTGGCCTTTTTCTACCGCGACGACAGCGACGCCATCATTCGCGCCCGCATTGCCGAGGAGCCCTTCTCCACCTACCCAGTCTGCGACGGCGATATCGACCATGTGATCGGCTATGTAGACGCCAAGGACCTGTTCCAGCGCGCGCTCAACAACCAGCCGCTGTCACTCAGCGACGACAGCCTGATCCGCAAGGTGCTCATCGTGCCCGACCGCCTGACGCTGGCCGAGGTGCTGGAGCAGTTCCGCATGGTGCATGAAGACTTTGCCGTCATCGTCAACGAATACAGCCTGGTCGTGGGCGTGGTGACGCTCAACGACGTGATGAGCACGGTGATGGGCGATCTGGTCGGCCCGGCCGACGAGGAGCAGATCATCCGCCGCGACGAGCATTCCTGGCTGATCGACGGCATCACGCCCATCGAGGACGTGATGCGTGTGCTGCATCTGGACGATATGCCACATGACGACGAGTACGAAACGCTGGCCGGCTTTCTCATGGTCATGCTGCGCCGCGTACCGCGCCGCACCGATTCCGTTACCTGGGGCGGCTTCAAGTTCGAGGTGCTGGACGTGGACAGCTACCGCATCGACCAGGTCATGGTGACCCGTCTGCCCGAGCCGGCAGCGGAATCGGCCGCACCTTCGGCGGCCGCTGCGGCCAAGGTACAGGGCAGCGCGGCCCAGTCCCAGGCCGGCAAAAGCAGCCACTCCTGAATCAGGAGCCCCTGACGCTTGCCTTCAAAGGACTTCAGGTTATTTTCTTGATGAAACCAATAAAAAGAGAGCGCTAGGCGCTCTCTTTTTTCTGCATATCGCCACGGTATCAGACCGGCTGAGGCTCTTCCACCAGCCAGCGCCGCTGGGCGCCGAACACGGCATTCGGATACTGGGGCTGACCCCGGCTGCCGTTGTAGCGACCCAGCGCCATATAGGCATCGCCCTTTTCGCGATCCATGTAGTGGCGCAGGATCACGCAGCCAAAGCGCAGATTGGTCTGCATGTGGAACAGCTTGCCGATATCGCCGTCACCGATCAGCCGCATCCAGAACGGCATGATCTGCATATAGCCACGCGCACCCACGCTGGAGATGGCGTATTTGCGATAACCGCTCTCCACCTGGATCAGGCCCATGACCATGGACACATCGAGACCCGCGCGTTTGGACTCGTACCAGACGGTCTGCAGGAACTCGCGCCGTGCCTGCAGATCGGGCTTGCGCTTGGCCAGCTTGTCGCTGCTGGCGACCAGCCAGCGCAGATAGCTCATGCGCGCCTCGGTGGAAGTGAACTCCAGCTCGGGCGGAGCCCCAGAGCCGGCCACCGCTGCACTCAGAGCCGTACGTACCGAATCCGCCAGCGGCTCCTCCAACTGACCGCCCGCCCATGCGGTGTGCGGCAGCAGCCAGCCCGCCGATGGAACGGCCAGCGAGGCTGCGGCAGTCAGGCAGTGGCGGCGGCTGAGGAGGATTTCTGGCATTGAAACAGCAGCTTACAGGCCCAGGCGGCTCTTGAGGTGACCCAGCACCTCATTCGTCGCCAGCTTCGTGGCTTCCGTGTCACGGCGCTGCTGGTACTCGACCACGCCTTCCTTCAGGCCACGGTCGCCCAGCACCACGCGGTGGGGCACGCCGATCAGCTCCCAGTCGGCCAGCATGGCACCGGGGCGCTCGTCGCGGTCGTCGAGGATCACGTCCACGCCCAGTGCCAGCAGCTCGCCATAGAGCTTCTCTGCCTCGGTCTTCACGGCCTCGCTGCGACCCATGCCGATGGGGCAGATCACCACGGTGAACGGCGCAATCGCATCGGGCCAGATCATGCCGCGCTCGTCGTGGTTCTGCTCCACGGCAGCAGCGGGCAGGCGGGTCACGCCAATGCCGTAGCAACCCATTTCGAAGTGCTGTGGCTTGCCGTTGTCGCCGAGGAAAGTGGCTTCCATGGCCTTGGAGTACTTGGTGCCCAGATAGAACACATGGCCGATCTCGATGCCGCGCTCGATCGCCAGCTCGCCCGCGCCGTCGGGCGAACGGTCGCCAGCCACCACATTGCGCAGATCCGCCACCACGGCGGGCTCGGGCAGGTCGCGGCCGAAGTTCACGCCGGTGATGTGGAAATCTTCCTCGTTGGCACCGCAGACCCAGTCGGCCATCACGGCCACGTCGCGGTCCACCACGATGTTCACGGGCTTCTTGAGGCCGATGGGGCCCAGATAACCGGGCTTGGCACCGAAGTGCTCCTCAATCTCGCCTACGGTCGCGAAACGGAAGCCCGCCAGGCCTTCAACCTTGCCGACCTTGATCTCGTTCATCTCGTGATCGCCGCGCAGCAGCAGCAGCCACACTTGCGACTTGACGATCAGACCCTTGTCGTCGAGCTCGTCCGTGGCCAGCACCAGCGACTTCACTGTCTGCGCCAGGGGCAGGCCGAGCTGCTCGGCCACGGCTTCGCAGGTGCTGTTGCCGGGTGTGGCGACCTTTTGCATGGCCTGGGCGGCGGCAGGACGAGCCTGGGTGGGCGCCAGGCTCTCGGCCTTCTCGATATTGGCAGCGTAGTCGCTGTTCGGGCAGTAGACGATGGCGTCCTCGCCCGTGGAAGCGATGACCTGGAACTCTTCGCTCAGATCGCCGCCGATGGCGCCCGAGTCGGCACGCACGGCGCGGTACTGCAGGCCGAAGCGGTCGAAGATGCGCTTGTAGGCTTCGCGCATGGTCTGGTAGCTGATCTGGGCCGCATCGCGATCCTTGTCGAAGGAATAGGCGTCCTTCATGATGAACTCGCGACCGCGCATCAGGCCGAAGCGGGGACGGCGCTCGTCGCGGAACTTGGTCTGGATCTGGTAGAGGTTCTTGGGCAGCTGCTTGTAGCTCTTGAACTCCTGGCGCGCGATATCGGTGACCACCTCTTCGGAAGTGGGCTGGATCACGAAATCACGGCCATGGCGATCCTGGATACGCAGCAGCTCGGGGCCCATCTTCTCGAAACGGCCGGTTTCCTGCCACAGCTCGGCAGGCTGCACCACGGGCATGGTGGTTTCGATGGCGCCTGCGCGGTTCATTTCCTCGCGCACGATGGCCTCGACCTTGCGGATCACGCGCAGGCCCATGGGCATGTAGTTGTAAATGCCAGCACCCAGCTTTTTGATCATGCCAGCCCGCATCATGAGCTTGTGGCTGACCACTTCGGCGTCGGCCGGAGCTTCTTTCAGGGTGGAGATGAGAAATTGGGAGGCTTTCATGGAACTGGCAATTCAGTGGAAATAGGCATGGCCCGCTTGTCGATCACAAGGGGCCATGCATAATGAACACAATTCAAAAATTTGGGGTTTGATTATGCTTGACCGGGACGGATTTCGCCCGAACGTCGGCATCATCCTGCTCAACCAAAGAAACCAGGTGTTCTGGGGAAAACGCATTCGCACCCACAGCTGGCAGTTTCCGCAAGGTGGCATTGATCGGGGTGAGACACCCGAGCAAGCCATGTTCCGCGAGCTGCACGAGGAAGTGGGGCTGAAGCCCAATCACGTTCGCGTGGTTGCCCGCACCAGGGACTGGTTGCGCTACGAGGTGCCAGACAGGTACATCCGCCGCGACGCGCGCGGGCATTACAAAGGCCAGAAGCAGATATGGTTTTTGCTTCAACTGGTCGGGCATGACTGGGACTTGAACCTGCGTGCCACCGACCACCCTGAGTTCGATGCCTGGCGCTGGAATGACTACTGGGTTCCTCTGGATGTGGTGGTCGAATTCAAACGCGGCGTCTATGAAATGGCGCTGACCGAGCTGGCGCGCTTTCTGCCGCGCGGCGAGCAGCAGCGCAACCGCTATCTGCGCAGCGGCATGCGGCCGCGCGATCAGGAGGCAGGCCAGGCCACCGGCGGCACTCCCCATCCGGGGCAGCACCATCAGGTCATGTACCCTGCCCGCACAGGGAGCTTTCGCATCAACCCCGGCATAGAGCTGCCGCCCGGCGCCAGTTTTGACCCGGACCCGCAGACCGGCATAGACAATCCGCCCGATCACAAGCCTCTGCAATGAAAAAAGCCGTAATGCCTCACAGCATTACGGCTTTTTTGGTGACGGCTGGTGCTCAGTGCCCTGCCACCACCATATTGTCGCGGTGCATCATTTCGGGACCTGCCGAGTAGCCCAACAGTGATTCAATCTCCGAGGAGCTCTTGCGGCACAGCAGCCGCGCTTCGGCGCTGGCATAGCTGGCCAAGCCACGGGCGATCTCGACGCCGTCCTCATCACGCACGGCAATCACTTCGCCGCGCGAAAAGTCGCCCTCCACGGCGATCATGCCGATGGGCAGCAGGCTCTTGCCTTCATCACGCAGCTTGGAGACGGCACCCGCATCCACGGTCACCGAGCCGCGCAGCTGCAGATGGTCGGCAATCCACTGCTTGCGCGCCTGCATCTTATGCGTGTTGGCAACCAGCAGCGTGCCTATGGACTCGCCACGCGTCAGGCGCAGCAGCACGTCTTTCTCACGCCCCCAGGCGATCACGGTGGAAGCACCGGAGCCCGCCGCACGCTTGGCCGCCAAAATCTTGGTGATCATGCCGCCCGTACCAATGGACAGGCCCGCTCCGCCGGCCATCGCTTCCAGCTCGGGGTTGCCGGCTTCGGCCACGTCGATGAACCTGGCATCGGGATTCTTGCGCGGATCGGCGCTATAGAGGCCGCGCTGATCGGTCAGTATGACCAGGGCATCGGCCTCGACCAGATTGGCCACCAGCGCGCCCAGGGTGTCGTTGTCGCCGAAGCGGATCTCATCGATCACCACCGTGTCGTTCTCGTTGATGACGGGCACCACGCCCAGCTGCAGCAGCGTCAGCAGCGTGGTGCGGGCGTTCAGATAGCGCTCGCGATCAGCCAGATCCGCATGGGTCAGCAGCACCTGGGCACTGGGCACGCCTTCGCCGCGCAGCTTGGTCTCGTACATCTGGGCCAGCCCCATCTGACCGACGGCAGCAGCGGCCTGCAGCTCATGCACCTCGGTCGGACGCGTGGCCCAGCCAAGTCGCTTCATGCCTTCGGCAATGGCGCCGCTGGAAACCATGATGACTTCGCGCTTGACGCCGTCTTCACCATTCACCAAGGCCGCCAGCTGGCGGCTCCACTCTTCAATGGCGGCCTCATCCAGACCGCGACCTTCATTCGTAACCAGGCTGGAGCCGACTTTGACGACGATGCGACGGGCATCACGCAGCACATTGGAAGACATGAGAATTTACAGTGTTTTAGGCCTCTAACGCCTATGGATAAAGCGAAAGCAGCTATTAAATTCAAAGCAAAACAGCGCACCAAGTGCGCTGCTGGGTTATACCCTCTAGCTTATTCCGGATCGTAGGATGCGAAACGCGGATCGGTCATATCCAGACCAGAATCCTCGCCTCCCGCAAAGCGAGGGTCAACTTCCTTGGGAGCCTGCTCCGCGAGTTGCTGGTTGTGCACATGCTCGTAGATCTTGCGGATCAGCGGTTCGCAGCCTTCGCGGGTCAGCGCCGAGATCTCGTAGACCGGGCCCTTCCACTTGAAGCGCTTGACGAAGTCCTTGACCTTGGCTGCACGCTCTTCCACGGGAACCATGTCCAGCTTGTTGAGCACCAGCCAGCGTGGCTTGTCGTAGAGCTCGGCATCGTACTTCTTGAGCTCGGCCACGATGGCCCTGGCCTGCTCGACCGGGTCCACGCCTTCGTCGAACGGAGCAATGTCCACGATATGCAGCAACAGTCGGGTGCGCTGCAGATGGCGCAGGAACTGGTGACCCAGGCCCGCACCTTCGGAGGCGCCCTCGATCAGACCTGGGATGTCGGCCACCACAAAGCTCTGCTCGGCGGCCACGCGCACCACGCCCAGATTGGGATGCAAGGTGGTGAAGGGATAATCGGCAATCTTGGGACGGGCGTTGGAGACGGCCGTGATGAAAGTGGACTTGCCGGCATTGGGCATGCCCAGCAGGCCTACATCGGCCAGCACCTTGAGCTCCAGCTTGAGGTTGCGACGCTCGCCGGGATAGCCGGGCGTCTTCTGGCGCGGCGCCCGGTTGATGGCGCTCTTGAAACGCAGATTGCCGAAACCGCCGTCACCGCCCTTGGCGATGGTGATGACCTGGCCGGGCTCCAGCAGCTCGAACAGCACTTCGCCGGTATCCGCATCGCTGATGATGGTGCCCACGGGCATGTTCAGCGTGATGTCGTCACCGGCTGCACCGAACATGTCGGAGCCCATGCCGTGCTGACCACGCTTGGCCTCGTGGCGACGCGAATAGCGGTAATCCACCAGCGTGTTCAGGTTCACATCGGCCACGGCATACACATGACCGCCACGGCCGCCGTCGCCACCGTCGGGGCCGCCAAATTCCTTGTATTTTTCGTGCCGGAAAGACACGCAACCATTGCCGCCGTCACCGGCTGCAATGTCGATAAAAGCTTCGTCAACGAACTTCATGAGGCATCCAGTCTACAAAATCAGTGTGCACCAGAAGCCCCGGGCCACACCTGAGTGGTCTATTACCATGCCCCATCTGCCAGAAATCTGCTGCCTGGAGCCTTTTCAAACAACAAAGCCCCGACAAGTCGGGGCTTTGTTTGAGTCAAAGACGACTTATGCAGCCGTGATGTTGACTGTTTGCTTGGACAGAGCGCCCTTCACACCGAACGACACGTGGCCGTCAACCAGTGCAAACAGGGTGTGATCCTTGCCCACGCCAACGTTCTCACCGGGGTGGAACTTGGTGCCGCGCTGACGCACGATGATGGAACCAGCTGTCACCAGCTCGCCACCAAAGGCCTTCACGCCCAGCATTTTTGGCTTGGAATCACGTCCGTTACGCGTAGAGCCGCCGCCTTTTTTCTGTGCCATGACTTAGCTCCTAAAATTAAGCAGCGATTGCCACGATTTGCAGTTCGGTGAACTGCTGACGATGGCCTTGGCGCTTTTGATAGTGCTTACGACGGCGCATCTTGAAGATGTGCACCTTGTCGTGCTTGCCGTGAGCAACCACAGTTGCCTTTACAGATGCACCGGACACCAGGGGAGCACCAACCTTGATTTCAGCGCCGTTGCCGACGGCCAAAACTTGGTCGATCACGATTTCCTGGCCTACGTCCGCAGCAATCTGTTCTACCTTGATCTTTTCGCCAGCTGCAACGCGATACTGCTTGCCGCCGGTTTTTATGACTGCGTACATTGAAAACCTCTAAAGTCTGAGAGTTCCATGAAATGATTTCCACGGAGCCGGCAATTCTAGCACGCATGCATTTTCTCTGCTGCCATACCCCTAGGAAGCGCTTCAGCATCACCGCACGCAGCGACCGTGGCCGCGCGGGACGGATGTCAGGCACAGGTGTGCGGTGAGGCTTGCGCCTTGCGAGCGACGGCAATGTCGCGACCTTCGTTCACTTGAACGGGCTCTGAGGACACCACGCAAAACTTGGTTGCATCTTTCTATAATCGTGAGTCCACTTGGCGGTTCATCACCTTGACTACAGAAATTTCCACATCCAATCCGCTTGCCTTGATCGCAGATGACATGCGCGAAGTGGATATCGTCATTGCTCAGCGACTGACAACCAGCGTTCCCCTGATCGCACAGATCTCCCAATACATCATTGCCGCCGGCGGCAAGCGCCTGCGCCCGGCGCTGCTGCTGCTGATCGCCGGTGCCTTGGGCCACCAGGGCAAGAACAAATACATTCTGGCCGCCGTGGTGGAGCTGATCCACACGGCGACCTTGCTGCACGACGATGTGGTGGACGAGTCCACGCTGCGCCGCGGCAGGGCCACGGCCAACGAAACCTTTGGCAACCCCGCCAGTGTTCTGGTCGGAGACTTTCTGCACACCCGCTCCTTCCAGATGATGGTGGAAGTGGGCAGCATGCGCGTGCTGCAAATCCTGTCCGACGCCACCAACGTGATCGCAGAAGGCGAAGTCCAGCAGCTCATCAATACCCATGATGCTTCGCTGAACGAAGCCGGCTATCTGCACGTCATCCGCTCCAAGACCGCCCAGCTCTTCGAGGCCAGCGCCCAGTTGGCTGCCGTGCTGGCGGGTGCCACACCTGAAGTGGAGCAGGCCTGTGCCGCCTATGGCCAGGCCCTTGGAACGGCATTCCAGATCATTGACGATGTGCTGGACTACACAGGAAACACTCAGGAAATGGGCAAGAACCTGGGCGATGACCTGCGCGAAGGCAAATGCACCTTGCCCCTGATCGCCGCCATGCAGCGCGGCAGCGCCGAGCAGGCCGCCATCGTCCGCAACGCCATCGAACAAGGCTCTACGGATCAACTGGATGCCGTAGTGGAGATCGTGCGCAGCACCGGTGCCCTGGACGTCGCCCGAGCCGCCGCGCATGCGGAAGCCCAGCGAGCCATTGATGCACTGGCCTCGCTGCCAAGCAATGCATACACCGCAAGTTTGCTACAATTGGCCTCTCAGCTTTTGGAGCGCCGCACCTGAATCGCCAGGTGCACCACGGTGCTCGACAAACAAAGCCTGCGGGGTGTAGCTTAGCCTGGTAGAGCGCTACGTTCGGGACGTAGAGGCCGGAGGTTCGAATCCTCTCACCCCGACCAATCTCATTTTTGTCGCCGTTTCTTGCGCCATGTTCAATGACGCGGCATTGACGCATGCATGCGCGCCTGGCGGCCTGTCGTTTGTCACAACAAGAATGGTAGGATAGATCTTCTCCTCCCCTCCCAGACTTGGATACATGGCTGCTGCCGACACTCTGCAAAAGAACGCCCCTGCGCCCATTGCCATCCCGGGTTTAGGCAGGGCCCTGATTTCTGCAGGAAAGGTTTCACAGCAAGCTGCCGAGAACGCAGCCAAGAAAGCCGCCACAGGCAAGACGCCGTTCATCACCGAACTGAGCCAGTCCGGCGAGATCAGCGCGCTGGAAATTGCCGAAACCATTTCCATGATGTTCAGCACACCGCTGCTGGACCTCAACGCCATCGACGCCCAGCAGCTGCCGCGCGAGCTGCTGGACCCGAAAATCAGCAACGCCTATCGCGTGCTGGCACTCAGCAAGCGCGGCAACCGGCTCACCATTGCCACGGCAGACCCCACGCAGCAGGAAGCGGCCGAGCAGATCAAGTTCACCACCCAGCTGCTGGTGGACTGGGTGGTTGTCGAGGCCGACAAGCTGCAAAAGCTGGTCGAGCAGACCGGCAAGAGCGTCAGCGAATCCCTGGACTCCTATTCCAGCTCCGGAGACTTTGACTTCGACGACGTCAAGATCGAGGATGCCCCCGAGGAAAAAGACAATGCCATCGGCGCCGAGGTCGAGGATGCGCCGGTCGTCAAGTTTTTGCACAAGATGCTGCTGGACGCCTTCAATATGCGCGCGTCCGACCTGCACTTCGAGCCCTACGAACACAATTACCGCGTGCGCTTTCGTATCGACGGCGAGCTGCGCGAGATTGCCTCGCCCCCGATTGCGATCAAGGACAAGCTGGCTTCCCGCATCAAGGTGATCTCGCGCCTGGACATCTCGGAGAAACGCGTTCCGCAAGACGGCCGCATGAAGCTCAAGGTCGGCCCTGATCGCGTCATCGACTTTCGTGTCAGCACCTTGCCCACGCTGTTTGGCGAAAAGATCGTGATCCGTATTCTGGACCCGAGTTCGGCCAAGATGGGCATTGATGCCCTCGGCTACGAACCCGAGGAAAAAGAGCGCCTGCTCAAGGCCATCAACCGCCCCTACGGCATGATTCTGGTCACCGGCCCCACGGGCTCGGGCAAGACCGTGTCGCTCTATACCTGTCTGAACCTGCTCAACCAGCCGGGCGTGAACATTGCCACCGCCGAAGACCCTTCCGAAATCAACATGCCCGGCGTCAACCAGGTGAATGTGAATGAGAAGGCCGGCCTGACCTTTGCCGCTGCGCTCAAGTCCTTTCTGCGCCAGGATCCGGACATCATCATGGTCGGCGAAATCCGCGACCTGGAAACCGCCGACATCTCGATCAA
The DNA here is from genome assembly GCF_002157685.2 of Comamonas thiooxydans. Lineage (NCBI taxonomy): Bacteria > Pseudomonadati > Pseudomonadota > Betaproteobacteria > Burkholderiales > Comamonadaceae > Comamonas > Comamonas thiooxydans. The sequence continues at coordinate 866,963 of NZ_AP026738.1, read as the reverse complement.
GGCCGCCCAGACCGGGCACCTGGTGCTGTCCACGCTGCACACCAATGACGCTCCGACCACGCTGACGCGCATGCGCAATATGGGCATCGCCCCTTTCAATATTGCCTCCAGCGTGATTCTGATCACCGCCCAGCGTCTGGCGCGACGCCTGTGTGCGCAGTGCAAGGAGCCCGCCGACATACCGCACGACGCCCTGATCGATGCTGGCTACGATGAAGCCGAGCTCGACGGCAGCTGGGTCAGCTACAAGCCTGTCGGCTGCCCTGCCTGCAACAACGGCTACAAGGGACGCGTCGGTATCTATCAGGTGATGCCCATCAGCGAAGAGATTCAGCGCATCATCCTGCGTGACGGCAGCGCCCTGGAGATTGCCGCACAGGCCAAGGCCGAAGGAGTACGCTCTCTGCGCGGCTCGGGCCTGCATAAAGTCAAGCTGGGTCTGACCTCACTCGAAGAAGTGCTGGCGGTCACCAACGAATAAAACCAGTATCAGTGAGGGAACGCCATGGCAAGCGCAGCGTCCAAGGGAATCAAGGAATTTCTCTTTGAGTGGGAAGGCAAGGACCGCAACGGCAAGATCGTTCGCGGCGAGACTCGTGCCGGCGGAGAAAACCAGATCCAGGCCATGCTGCGCCGCCAGGGCGTGACTCCGTCCAAGATCAAGAAGCGCAGGACCCGCGGCGGCAGGAAGATCAAGCCCAAGGACATTGCGCTGTTCACGCGCCAGCTGGCCACCATGATGAAGGCCGGCGTGCCGCTGCTGCAGTCTTTCGACATCGTGGGCCGGGGCAATACCAACCCCAATGTCACCAAGCTGCTCAACGACATCCGCTCCGATGTGGAAACCGGCACCTCGCTGAGCGCTGCCTTTCGCAAGTTTCCGCTCTATTTCAACAGTCTCTACTGCAATCTGGTGGAGGCCGGCGAGGCCGCAGGTATTCTGGAATCGCTGCTGGACCGTCTTGCCACCTATATGGAGAAGACGGAAGCCATCAAGTCCAAGATCAAGTCGGCGCTGATGTACCCCACGTCGGTCATGATCGTGGCCTTTGTCGTGGTGGCCGTGATCATGATTTTCGTGATTCCGGCCTTCAAGGAGGTCTTCACCTCCTTTGGCGCCGACCTGCCTGCGCCCACGCTGCTGGTGATGGGCATCAGCGAGTATTTCGTCCAGTACTGGTGGCTGATCTTTGGCGTGCTGGGCGGCGGCATCTACTTCTTCATGCAGGCCTGGAAGCGCAACGAGCGAGTGCAGCAGTTCATGGACCGCACCATACTCAAGCTGCCCATCTTCGGCGTGCTGATCGAGAAGTCCTGTGTGGCCCGCTGGACACGTACGCTGTCCACCATGTTTGCTGCCGGCGTGCCGCTGGTCGAGGCACTGGACTCCGTGGGAGGCGCTTCGGGCAACTACCTCTATAAAAACGCCACCGACAGGATTCAGTCGGAAGTCTCCACGGGCACCAGCCTGACCGTGGCCATGGCCAATGCCAATATCTTCCCTTCCATGGTGCTGCAGATGTGTGCCATCGGCGAGGAATCGGGCGCCATCGACCATATGCTGGGCAAGGCAGCCGATTTCTATGAAAGCGAAGTCGACGAAATGGTGGCGGGCCTCTCCAGCCTGATGGAGCCCATCATCATCGTCTTCCTGGGTACCTTGATCGGCGGCATCGTGGTGTCCATGTATCTGCCTATCTTCAAGCTGGGTCAAGTGGTCTGATGATTTCCGAACTGGTGTTGAATGCCGCGGCCGGCGGCGTGCTGGGCTTGCTGATCGGCAGCTTTCTGAATGTGGTGATCCACCGCCTGCCGCTGATGATGGAGCAGGAATGGCATGCCGAAGGCGCGCAATGGGCCCAGGAACAGAAGGACAAGGGCGCCAGGATCGAGCTGCCGCCGGCCAAGCCTGCCATCACGCTGAGCCAGCCTCGTTCGCGCTGCCCGCATTGCGGCCATCAGATCGCCTGGTACGAGAACATCCCCGTGCTCAGCTATCTGTTTCTGCGCGGCCGCTGCGCCGATTGCAAAAAGCCCATCAGCCTGCGCTATCCCGTGGTCGAACTGGTCTGTGCCGCGCTGTTTGCCTTCTGTCTGGGCCGCGACGGCCTGACCGCCACCGGCTTTGCCTGGTGCGGCTTCAGCGCGGCGCTGCTGGCGCTTGCCTTGATAGACTGGGACACCACGTTCCTGCCGGACTCCATCACCCTGCCCCTGCTCTGGGCCGGCCTGATTGCCTCCGCACTGCAGTGGACCAGCGTGCCTCTGCATCAATCGCTGTGGGGCGCCGTCGCAGGCTATATATCACTATGGCTGATCTTCTGGGCCTTCAAGCTGGCAACGGGCAAGGAAGGCATGGGCTATGGCGACTTCAAGCTGTTTGCCGCGCTCGGCGCCTGGTTCGGCTGGCAGGCACTGGTGCCCATCATTCTCATGGCCTCGGTCGTGGGCGCCGTCATCGGCATTGCACTCAAGATCAACAGCAAGCTGCGCGAAGGTGGCTATGTACCCTTCGGCCCTTTTCTCGCCGGCGGCGGTTTCGTCAGCCTGATCTGGGGCCCGCAGGCGGTGCTCAGCTTTGCAGGCCTCTAAGCCATGAAAGTCGCACCTGAGCGCTCACCATTCAGACTGGGGCTGACGGGCGGCATCGGCAGCGGCAAAAGCACGGTGGCAGCCAGGCTGCAGGCATGCGGCGCAACGCTGATCGATGCCGACCATATCTCGCGCAGCCTGACGGCAGCTGGAGGCATGGCCCTACCCCTCATCGCTCAGGCTTTTGGTGCCGACCTGATCGACACGCAGGGCGCCCTCAACCGCGCCCGCATGCGCGAGCTGGTCTTTGCCGATCCCAGCGCGCGGCATCGCCTGGAAGCCATACTCCACCCCCTGATCGCCGAGCAGACCCGTCGGCAGCATGAAGCCGCCGTGGCGGCGGGCAGCAAGCTCATCGTGCACGACATTCCGCTGCTGGTCGAGTCCGGCCACTGGCGAACACGCCTGGATGGCGTGCTGGTCGTGGACTGCCGCGAGAGCACGCAGACAGCGCGCGTCATGGCGCGCAGCGCTCTCACACGCGAGGCCGTGCAGGCCATCATCGACGTCCAGGCCACGCGCGCGCAGCGCCTGGCAGCGGCCGACTGGGTCGTCTACAACGATGACGGCGTCACAATCGAAACTCTCCACGCATATACCGATCAAATCGCTGCATGGTTCGGGCTATGATGCAGGCCATGGCTTGGCCTGTGCGTGTGATCGCCGCATGTGCACGTTGACCGCTGATTCCTGTGCGCCCCGAGGAGCCCAGCAAACGTGATCCTGTACGAATATCCTTTTAACGAGCGTCTGAGAACTTATCTGCGCCTTGAGCAGCTGTATCGCCGTCTGCGCGAGCTGCTGACCCGCGCACATTCGGTCGATCATCATTTCGCCCTGATCACCATCTTCGAGATCATGGATGTGGCCTCGCGCAGCGACCTTCGGGCCGACGTCATCAAGGATCTGGAGCGCCAGAAGCACCTGCTGGACGTGCTGCGCGACAACCCCGATATTTCCCAGCACATGCTGCACCAGGTGGCGCGCCAGGTGGAAGGCTGCTTTGCCACCATCAATGCACAGACCGGCAAGACCGGCCAGGCGCTGACCGAGAACGAATGGCTGATGTCCATACGCAGCCGTGTGGGCATCCCCGGCGGCACCTGCAGCTTTGACCTGCCGGCCTATCACGCCTGGCAGAACCTCGATCCGCGCTACCGCCAGCGCGACCTCGAAGACTGGGCCGGCGAGCTGACCCCGCTGGGTCAGGCGCTCGAGTTGATCCTGCAGCTGCTGCGCGAAACCGGCATTCCCCAGCGCGTGGTGGCCGAGCAAGGCGTATTCCAGCAGGCCATGCCGGCCGGCCGCAGCTTCCAGCTGCTGCGCCTGCGCATAGACCCGCATCTGAATCTGGTGCCGGAGATCAGCGGCAACCGCCTGCTGGTATCGGTGCGCCTGCTCAAGCTGGCCCATGGCAGCAAGCCCCAGCCCAGCAATGACGACGCCACTTTCGAGCTCACGCTCTGCGCATAAGTCACCGGCAGTCTTCTCCTCCCGATTGAGCCGCACATTGCGGCTCAATGGCTTTCAGGGTCGGCCACCCGTGTTTTCCAGCTATGATACACCTACGCCATGAGCACTGACAAGCAATCCCCCACCATGGTGAAATGCCCGACCTGCGGCGGCCCCAGCGTTTTTTTGCCCAGCAACAAATTCCGCCCCTTCTGTAGCGAGCGTTGCCGCAATATCGACCTGGGCGCCTGGGGCAATGAAGAGTTCCGCGTTCCGGCTCAGACGCCTCCAGAAGATGCGCCGTTTGGCGATCCACGCACGGAAAACTAAGCGAGGCAGTAAAAAAAAGAGCGCCTTGCGCTTGGTATGTCTTGATTTCAGCTTGATTGACCAAGCAGATCGAGATTCAACCAGCGCAAGGCGCTCTTTATTTCAGAGCATACCGCTTCACTCCACGGGCTGCTGCGCCTCGTAATGGCTTTGATCAAAGACCAGGCCGCGCTCCTCGCTCAGCCATTGCAGCACAGGATAGGCGCCGGGCAGGACGGGGTGCACATCGAGCGGCAGTTGCTGCCAGGCCATCTGCTGGCCCTCGCGCATCTCGAAATCGCCCGTCCATTGCGTCACCTTGCACCAGTGCAGACGCACCAGCGCATGCGGGTAGTCATGTTCGGTCACCTTCCAGGCATGGGCCTGGCCAATGGTCACGCCCAGCTCTTCGATCAACTCGCGGCGCAAGGCCTGTTCCACGCTCTCGCCGGCCTCCAGCTTGCCGCCAGGAAACTCCCAGTAGCCCGCATACGGCTTGCCTGCAGGGCGGCTTGAAATCAGCAGCGCCCCATCGGATTCGCGCAACAGCACGCCCACGGCCACTTCCGTGTGCTTGCGCTGCGCCTGTGTTTCAGCAGTCACTTCCACAAAACTCTTTCTTCATTCCAGGTCTGCTTCTTCAGCCAGACCGTCCACATCTTCAATGCGCTTCTTGACCGTCACCGGACGCTCGTTGCGACCTGCGTAGTCGCGCGCGAACTGGTGGGCCACGCGGCCGCTGCGCGAGCCGCGCTCCAGCGCCCAGACCAGGGCTTCGGGCCTGGCCGCCTCGATGGTGGCCTGGTCCATGCCCAGAGCAGACAGCCACTGCGCCACCACGCGCAGATACTCGTCCTGGCTGAAGGGGTAGAAGCTCACCCAGAGACCGAAGCGCTCGGACAGGGAAATCTTTTCCTCCACCACCTCGCCGGGATGGATCTCGCCGTTCTCGCTTTTTTGCTGCGCCAGGTTGTCCGTCATGTACTCGGGCAGCAGATGGCGGCGATTGCTGGTGGCATAGACCAGCACATTCGGCGTGGCCGCGGAAACCGAGCCATCCAGCATGGACTTCATGGCCTTGTAGCCGGGCTCGCCCTCTTCAAAGCTCAGATCGTCGCAATAGATGATGAACTTCTCGCTGCGGCCGGCAACCACGTCGACGATGTCGGGCAGATCGGTCAGATCGGCCTTGTCCACCTCGATCAGACGCAGGCCCTGGGGCGCAAAGCTGTGCAGGCAGGCACGGATCAGCGAGGACTTGCCCGTGCCGCGCGCGCCCGTCAGCAGCACGTTGTTCGCCGTGCGACCGCTGACGAACTGCTCGGTATTGCGGGCAATCTTTTCCTTTTGCACGTCGATGTTCTGCAGATCGGACAACTGCATGGCGCCCACATGGCGCACGGGCTCCAGCACGCCGCAGCCGTTCGCGCGCTTGCGGTAGCGCCAGGCAATCGCCGCATCCCAGTCGGCAGGCGCCTGCAGGGGCTGGGGCAGCACGGACTCGATGCGCTGCATCAATTGCTCGGCCCGCTCGACCAGGCGCTCCAAAGGGTTCATCACATCTTGCACAAGCCAATCTCCATCTGTTTTTATAGCTGCCGGCGCTTGATATTGATTGGTTTCAGCACATAAAGCACTGAAAACCCAATACAGACAAGCGCTAGAAGCTTCTGAATTTGCAGCACCAGCAACGCTTAAAACTGGCACGCCCTAAGCCAGAGACAGCGAGCAAGCGCCGCCGCGCAGCGATGCTGTCGTCCCCCTCCGGCGCAAAGCGCCAGAGAGGGGGAAGCGGCAAAGCCGCTCAGGGGGTGACTAGGAACGATAATCCGCATTGATCGTCACATATTCGTGACTCAGATCGCAGGTCCACACCGTCTGTGCGGCATCGCCACGACCCAGCACCACGCGCACCACGATCTCCTGCTGCTTCATCACGCGCTGGCCGTCTTCTTCCTTGTAGGAAGGATTGCGGCCGCCGTCGACCACCACATGCACATCGTCCAGGTACAGATCGATCTTGGTCTGGTCCAGGTCGGCAATGCCGGCATAGCCCACAGCGGCCAGGATACGGCCCAGGTTGGGGTCGGAAGCAAAAAAGGCCGTCTTGACCAGGGGCGAGTGGGCAATGGAGTAAGCAACCAGGCGGCACTCTTCCTCATTCTTGCCGCCCTCGACCTTGACGCTGATGAACTTGGTGGCACCCTCGCCATCGCGAACAATCGCTTGCGCGAGTTTTTGCGCCACTTCCAGCAATGCGGCCTTGAGCTGCTCGCCTTCGGCGCTGGAGAGCGCCTTGATCTGGGCGTTGCCTGCCTTGTGGGTGGCGATCAGCACGAACGAGTCATTGGTGGAGGTGTCGCCATCAATGGTCACGCGGTTGAAGGAGCCGTCGGCCAGCTCCTTGACCAGAGGCTGCAGCAGCTCGGGTGCGATCGCCGCATCGGTAGCCAGAAAGCCCAGCATGGTCGCCATATTGGGGCGGATCATGCCCGCGCCCTTGCTGATGCCGGTGATGGCAACCGTCTTGCCGCCAATGCTGACGCTGCGGCTGAAGGCCTTGGGCAAGGTGTCGGTGGTCATGATGCCTTCGGCAGCCGTGGCCCAGTTATCAGCCTTGGCGGCAGCGATGGCCTTGGGCATGCCCGCCACGATGCGGTCAACAGGCAGCTCCTCCATGATCACGCCGGTGGAAAAAGGCAGGATCTGGCCCGCGTTCAGATCCAGCTCCTTGGCCAGAGCCGCGCAGGTGGCACGGGCATTGGCCAGACCGGCGGCGCCGGTGCCGGCATTGGCATTGCCGGTGTTGATGACCATGGCGCGGATGCCGGTGCCGGCCGCCAGATGCTCGCGGCAGATCTGCACGGGAGCGGCGCAGAAACGGTTCTGGGTAAACACGCCCGCCACCGAGGCGCCTTCGTCGAGCAGGAACACCGTCAGGTCCTTGCGATTGGCCTTGCGCACGCCGGCTTCGGTAACGCCAATGCGAACGCCATTGATCGCCAGCAGATCAGCGGCGACGGGAGCGGAAAGATTCACGGACATTTCTGTATGTTCCTAGAAAAGTGGAAAACACCCCCTGAGCCGCTGCGCGGCTTCCCCCTCTCTCGCCTAGCGGGAGGGGGACGACATCCTCGCTGCGGGACGGCTCTTGCTCGATGTCTCTCGCCTGGAGCACGCCACTGATTCACAGTCCGCGGGGCAAGTTCGGGCTGCAAGCAAAACGTTCCCCATTATCGGAACAATCAAGCCGACCTCAGGCTTTACTGGCATTGTCCGAGTAAAAAGCCAACGCACCAATGCAAACACGGGCCGAAGCCCGTGTTGTGATTACGCTCCGCCAAAGAGCTGGCCCAAGTCAGGGACGCCAAGCAAGAGCCGCCTCGCAGCGGGGCCGCCCAGGCGATGGCGTCGTCCCCCTCCGGGGGAAGCGGCAAAGCCGCTCAGGGGGTTACGACAGCTTGCCGTGGCAAAGCTTGAACTTCTTGCCGCTGCCGCAAGGGCAAGGGTCGTTGCGGCCCACATGCACGCCCTCGGGCATGGCCAGAGGCTCCTCGGCCAGCATCACGTCGTCCTCTATGCTCATGCCTTCGGTTTCCGAGGGCGAGGCATAGCTCATGTGCTCCAGGCTCTGCGCACCGCGCTCGTTCATGGCGACGGCGGCTTCGTCCATCTCCTCGCGCGAGCGGACCTGGACCGTCATCAGCACGCGGGTGACTTCGGTCTTGACCTGATCGATCAGCTGGCGGAACAGCTCGAAAGCCTCGCGCTTGTATTCCTGCTTGGGCTGCTTCTGGGCATAGCCGCGCAGGTGAATGCCCTGGCGCAGATAGTCCAGCGCGGCCAGGTGATCGCGCCAGTTGGTGTCGAAGCTCTGCAGCAGCACGGCGCGCTGGAATTGCGTGAAGTTCTCCTGGCCGATCAGGGCCACCTTGGCGTCGAACAGATCGTGGGCCGCCTTGACAACCTTCTCCAGAATGTCTTCGTCGGTGATGGATTCGGAACCCGCCACGTCCTGCTGCAAGGAAAGATCGATCTGCCACTCGCTGGCCAGCGCCTTCTCCAGGCCGGGCACATCCCACTGCTCTTCCATGGACTCGGCCGGCACGTACTGACGCACCAGGTCGGTGATCACGTCCTCGCGCATGGCGGCCAGCATGCCGTTCAGGTCTGTGGAATCCAGAATGTCGTTGCGCTGCTGGTAGATCACCTTGCGCTGGTCGTTGGCCACGTCGTCATATTCGAGCAGTTGCTTGCGCATGTCGAAGTTGCGTGCTTCGACCTTGCGCTGCGCCGACTCGATGGAGCGGGTCACGATGCCGGCCTCGATGGCTTCGCCTTCGGGCATCTTCAGGCGGTCCATGATGGCCTTGACTCGGTCGCCCGCGAAGATGCGCATCAGCTGGTCGTCCAGGCTCAGATAGAAGCGCGAGGAACCGGGGTCACCCTGGCGGCCCGAGCGACCACGCAGCTGGTTGTCGATACGGCGCGACTCATGACGCTCGGTGGCAATGATGCGCAGACCGCCCAGCGCCACGATCTTGTCGTGGGCCACTTGCCAGTCGGCACGCAGCTGCTCAATCTGCTGCTGGCGTTCGGTCTCGCTGAGTGCCTCGTTGCTCTCGATGGCCTTGAGCTGCTTGTCGATATTGCCGCCCAGCACGATGTCGGTACCACGGCCGGCCATATTGGTGGCGATGGTGATCATGCCTTCGCTGCCCGCCTGGGCAATGATGTCGGCCTCGCGCTCATGCTGCTTGGCGTTGAGCACCTGATGGGGCAACTTTTCGCGCGTCAGCAGCTGGTCGATGATTTCGGAGTTCTCGATCGAGGTCGTGCCGACCAGCACGGGCTGGCCGCGCTCGTAGCACTCGCGGATGTCCTTGATCGCCGCGTCGTACTTTTCCTTGGTGGTCTTGTAAACGCGATCGAGCTGATCCTGGCGCTTGCTGGGCTTGTTGGGCGGCACCACCACGGTTTCCAGGCCATAGATTTCCTGGAATTCGTAGGCTTCGGTGTCGGCCGTTCCTGTCATGCCCGACAGCTTCTTGTAGAGACGGAAGTAGTTCTGGAAGGTGATCGAGGCCATGGTCTGGTTCTCGGCCTGGATGGCCACACCTTCCTTGGCTTCCACCGCCTGGTGCAGGCCATCGCTCCAGCGACGACCGGCCATCAGACGGCCGGTGAACTCGTCCACGATCACGATTTCGTCGTTCTGCACCACATAGTGCTGGTCGCGGAAGTACAGCTGGTTGGCACGCAGTGCGGCGTACAGATGGTGCACCAGAGAGATATTGGAGGGATCGTACAGGGACGAGCCTTCGGCGATCAGGCCGGCATGGCTCAGCAGGCGCTCGGCCGCTTCATAGCCTTGATCGGTCAAGTAGACCTGATGGGATTTCTCATCGACCGTGAAATCGCCGGGCTTGGTCACGCCTTCGCCCGTGCGGGGATCGGCTTCGCCTTCCTGACGCACCAGATTCGGCACGATCTGGTTCATGGCCACGTACATGGCCGTGTGATCTTCGGCCGGCCCGGAGATGATCAGCGGAGTGCGCGCCTCGTCGATCAGGATGGAGTCCACCTCGTCGACGATGGCGTAGTTCAGCACGCGCTGCACGCGGTCGCCGGGCTCGTACACCATGTTGTCGCGCAGGTAGTCGAAGCCGTATTCGTTGTTCGTGCCGTAGGTGATGTCGGAGTTGTATGCCTGCTGCTTTTGTTCACGCGACAGATTGGGCAGGTTGATGCCCACCGACAGGCCGAGGAAGTTGTAGAGGCGGGCCATGGTCATGGCATCGCGGTTGGCCAGGTAATCGTTGACGGTCACCACATGCACGCCCTCGCCCGACAGGGCATTGAGGTACACGGGCAGCGTCGCGGTCAGCGTCTTGCCTTCTCCGGTGCGCATTTCGGCAATCTTGCCGTAATGCAGCGCCATGGCGCCCAGCATCTGCACGTCGAAGTGACGCATCTTCATGACGCGCTTGGAGCCTTCACGCACTACGGCAAAGGCTTCGGGCAACAACTCGTCCAGCGCCTCGCCCTTGGCAACGCGGTCCTTGAACTCCTGCGTCTTGGCGCGCAATGCCTCATCGCTGAGCTTTTCGTACTCAGGCTCCATCGCATTGATGCGAGCGACTGTTTTACGGTATTGCTTGAGCAACCGGTCATTGCGGCTGCCGAACAGTTTGGTGAGGAAATTGGTGGCCATGCGTGCGAAGGCACATTGCTTTTTTGCCTGTTGCGCAAAGCAATGTGTCCAGAATCCCTTGATTGTTGGTCTTCAGATGGGGCCGTCCCTGCGGCAGTCAAGAGCCACACCCGAAATGGGTGAAAAAACCTCCTGACGCACCCCAAACAGGGACAGGACCAAAAAATGATTCTAACCGCGCAAGCCTGCCTTGGCTTTTCGCTACTCCAGAGCACGTATGGGATTGCACTGCACGCGCAAATAGCCGGCACTGCGGCATTCATTCCCGGCTGAGCTAAGCTCGGGCTTGCCCTTGCCCAACTGTTTGCCGCTCGCATGACCATTGTTCGCCGCCATCACGCCGTAACTGCCATCAATGCCATGGAGTCTTCTCCCACTTTGGCGCGCCTGGCAGCACTGACTCAGGACTCCAGCAACCGGCTCAAAGCCGTTTTACCCCTGGTTCCGCCCATGCTGCGCGCCAGCTTGCAGGCCGGCCCCATTGATGGAGACGGCTGGTGCCTGATTGTGAAAAACAACGCTGCTGCGGCCAAAGTGCGCCAATTGCTGCCGGCCATGGCGGCTCATCTGCGCACCAAAGGCTGGGCCGTCAACAGCATCCGCATCAAGGTTCAGGCCTGACAAGATCTTTTTAGAGGCAGAAAAACAAAAAAGGCCTCCGAAGAGACCTATTTGTTTGGTGCCGGTTGTCGGATTCGAACTGACGACCTACCGCTTACAAGGCGGGTGCTCTACCAACTGAGCTAAACCGGCGAAGACTGAATTCTAGCGTAGAAATTCAGCCCTAAAAGAAGAATCCTGAAATTTCCCGATCTACCGGCAAAAACACTGGCCGGACTACTTCACACGCTTGAGCGCCGGACGACCACCTGCGGGGGGCGGCGTACGAGGAGCATCATCTTCGCCGGAAGCTTCTGCTTCCGCCTTGACGGGAACCAGTTGCACCACACGCTCGGCCGAAGACTCCTCATCCGGCTCCATGTCGGGTTCGGCATCCTCCATCGATGGCGCATCGCCATCCTCGGGGACTTCGTCCTCCTCGGGCGGGAAGGCCATGCCCTGACCGGTCTCGCGGGCGTAGATGGCCATGACGTTCGCCACAGGCACCATGATTTCCCGTGGCTGGCCGCCAAAGCGTGCCTTGAATTCAACATACTCATTGCCGATCAGCAGGCCGCTGGTCGCGTCATAGCTGATGTTGAGCACGATTTGACCATCACGCACAAACTCCATGGGCACCTGGGTGCTACGGTCCACGCGCACGGCAATATGCGGCGTCAAACCATTGTCGGTACACCATTCAAACAATGCCCGCAGCAGATACGGACGGGTTGAAGTCGTTTCAGGGGCTGTCATCTCGTTTCCTGACGAATCAAATCCAGAAGATTGCAAAGACAAAAAAGCGGGCAGATGAAGGAAAGCCCTTCAACATGCCCGCTCTGCGCTCATGTGCAATTACTTGCGCATGACCTTTTCAGAGGGAGTCAGTGCTTCAATGTAAGCGGGGCGCGAGAAAATGCGCTCGGCATACTTGAGCAGAGGGGCAGCATTCTTGGACAGCTCGATGCCGTAATAGTCCAGGCGCCACAGCAGGGGAGCAATCGCCACATCCAGCATGGAGAAGTTCTCGCCCATGATGTACTTGTTCTTCAGGAAGATGGGCGCCATCTGGGTCAGGCGGTCACGGATATGGGCACGAGCCTTCTCCAGAGCCTTTTCATTGCCCTTGACGTTGCGCTCTTCCAGAGCGCTCACGTGCACGAACAGTTCCTTTTCGAAGTTCAGCAGGAACAGGCGCACACGGGCACGATCCACAGGGTCGCCAGGCATCAGCTGGGGATGGGGAAAGCGCTCATCGATGTACTCGTTGATGATGTTGGACTCGTACAGAATCAGGTCGCGCTCGACCAAGATTGGCACTTGACCATAGGGGTTCATCACGGCGATTTCTTCGGGCTTGCTGAACAAGTCCACATCGCGGATCTCGAAATCCATGCCTTTTTCAAACAGCACAAAGCGGCAGCGGTGTGAGAAGGGGCAAGTCGTTCCCGAATAAAGCACCATCATGGTGGAGACTCCTAAAAATCAAAAAGAGTGGGTTGCCCACGGCACCCCACTCTGCACTAACACGGTTTGGCTGCAGACAACTTCTGCACGGCGGCAAAGCTTATTTCACGTCTTTCCAGAACGCGGCATTCAGGCGCCAAGCGATAAAGATGAAGAAGGCCAGGAAAATCAACACGCCCACCCCGATACGGGTTCGGGTGTTCTGAGCCGGCTCCCCCATCCATTGCAGGTAATTCACCAGATCGCCAACTGCCTGATCGTACTGCACTGCGCTCATCTTGCCAGGAGACACCTGCTCCCAACCCTTGAAGACCTGGGTCTTAGTTCCGTGGTCGTCATGCTCTTCGAAGATGGCGCGACGCTCGCCCTGCAGCTCCCACAGCGCATGCGGCATGCCTACGCTGGGAAAGGCAAGATTATTCCAGCCTGTGGCCTTGGTGTCATCCCTGTAGAAAGTACGCAAGAAGGTATACAGGTAATCAGCTCCCGAGCCGCCCGAGCCGGCACGCGAACGCGCGATCACGGTCAGGTCGGGAGGATTGGCACCGAACCACTCCTTGGCCTCCTTGGGGTTGATGGCGGCCTTCATGGTCTCACCCACCTTGTCGGTGGTGAACAACAGATTGTCCTTGATGTCCTGATCGGTCAGACCGATGTCCTTCAGGCGGTTGAAACGCATGAAGGCAGCGGAGTGGCAACTCAGGCAGTAGTTGACAAAGATCTTGGCACCATTTTGCAGGGATGCCGTATTGCTGGTGTTGACCGGCGCCTTGTCCCAGTGGATGCCGCCTTCAGAAGCTTGCGCTGCACCGGCAATACCCAGGGCTGCAACCAGGGTCAGAATCAGTTTCTTCATTCTTGTTCTCTCCTGCTTCAGTGAGGCTTGAAGGTGACACGCTCGGGCACGGGCTTGGTTTCACCCAAGCGGCTCCACCAGGGCATGAGCAGGAAGAAGCCGAAGTAGAACAGCGTGCCGACCTGCGACACCTTCTCGCCAATAGGCGACGGAGGCTGCACCCCCAGATAGGCCAGGACGACGAAGTTCACCACAAACACTGCATACACATATTTGTGCCAGCTGGGACGATAGCGGATCGACTTGACCGGGCTGCAATCGAGCCAGGGGAGGGCAAACAGGATGATGACCGCACCACCCATGACGACCACGCCCCAGAACTTGGCGTCGATGGACAGCATCATGGCGATGGCACCCAGGGCCACGATGGCGACGGCGCCCTTGGCAAAACCGGGCAGGCGCGATTTGAGAATGCCGTAGCCGGCACCCAGCACCACGCAGGCAATCAGCACATACATCATCTCGCTGGTGATGGCACGCAGCATCGAATAGAAGGGCGTGAAATACCAGACAGGGGCAATGTGATTGGGCGTCTTGAGCGGGTCGGCGGGAATGAAGTTGTTGTACTCCAGGAAGTAGCCGCCGAACTCGGGCGCAAAGAACACCACGGCCGAGAACAGGAACAGGAACACCGTCACGCCAAAGATGTCATGCACCGTGTAGTAAGGATGGAAGGGAACGCCATCCAGAGGGCGGCCTTTCTCATCCTTGGGCGCATTCGGGCCCTTAATCTCGATGCCGTCGGGATTGTTGGAGCCCACGTCGTGCAGCGCCAGCAAATGTGCGACGACCAGACCCAGCAGCACCAGGGGCACGGCGATCACGTGGAAGCTGAAGAAGCGGTTCAGAGTCGCATCGCCCACCACATAGTCGCCACGGATCAGCAGAGCCAGATCGGGACCGACAAAGGGGATGGCGGAGAACAGGTTCACGATCACCTGAGCGCCCCAGTACGACATCTGGCCCCAGGGCAGCAGATAGCCCATAAAGGCTTCGGCCATGAGCACCAGGAAGATGGCGCAACCGAAGATCCAGACCAGTTCACGTGGTTTGCGGTAAGAACCGTACAGAAGACCGCGGAACATATGCAGATAGACCACCACAAAGAACGCCGAGGCGCCTGTGGAGTGCATATAGCGGATCAGCCAGCCCCAGGGCACATCACGCATGATGTATTCCACGGAAGCAAACGCCTTTTCGGCATCGGGCTTGTAGTGCATCACCAGGAAGATGCCGGTGACGATCTGGATCACCAGCACCAGCAGCGCCAGCGAGCCGAAGATGTACCAGAAGTTGAAGTTCTTGGGAGCGTAGTACTCCGACATATGGACGCGGTACGCATCGAATGCCGTCGGAAACCGGTTCTCCAGCCAGTTCATGGCCTTCGCTCCGGTCGTGGAGTTCGGGTCGATTTGCTTGAATTCGTGGGCCATTGTTCTTCTCTCCCTCAGGCTGCCTTGGTGTCTTCACCAATCAGCAGCTTGGTGTCGGACAGATACATATGTGGCGGCACTTGCAGGTTGTCCGGCGCTGGCTTGTTCTTGAACACCCGGCCGGCCATGTCAAAAGTGGAGCCATGGCATGGGCACAGGAAGCCGCCCTTCCAGTCTGCAGGCAGCGAAGGCTGAGGCCCGGCGACGAACTTGTCGGTGGGAGAGCAGCCCAGATGCGTGCAGATACCCACGACCACCAGAATTTCAGGCTTGATGGAGCGCGCTTCATTGCGTGCATAGGGAGGAGTGAACTCTTCGGGATGACGCGCCGAGGTCGGGTCTGCCAGTTCGCCATCGAGGCCGGGCAAGTCCTTGAGCTGCTCGGGTGTGCGCTTGATGATCCACACCGGCTTGCCGCGCCATTCGACGGTGAGCTTCTCACCATTCTTGAGATTGGAGATATCCACCTCTACCGCAGCACCTGCTGCTTTGGCTTTTTCAGAAGGCTGGAAGGAGCTCACAAAAGGGACGGCCGTTGCCACACCGCCCACGGCACCAGCACATGCTGACGTGATGATCCACGTGCGCTTGCTGGAGTCGACTGGAGAGTCACTCATGGATTTCCTCGAAGTACATCGCTTGATTTGGGGTCAACTGCAAATTCTAGCGGTGGGGTTATGGTTATTCCAGCCCCAGTCCGACGTTGACAACCGCCAAAGTCACGCAATACTGCGCTATCTCAAACTCTTAGTGACTGGAACTGCTTATGGGCATGATGCAAGAATTCCGCGAGTTCGCAATCAAGGGAAACGTCATGGATCTTGCCGTGGGCGTGATCATCGGCGGCGCGTTCGGGAAAATCGTTGATTCCGTGGTCAACGACCTCATCATGCCTCTGGTGGGCCTGTTCTTTGGCAAGCTGGATTTTTCCAACCTGTTCGTCGTTCTGGGCACCATGCCCGAAGGAGTTCCACGCACTCTGGATGCACTGAAAAAAGCCGGCATTCCCGTCTTTGCCTATGGCAACTTCATCACGGTTGCGGTGAACTTCGTGATTCTGGCCTTCATCATTTTCATGATGGTCAAACAGATCAACCGCCTCAAGCGCGAGGCACCGCCCGCACCGGAGCAAGCACCCACTACGCCCGAAGACATTCAGCTGCTGCGCGAGATCCGCGACAGCCTCAATCGCAAGGCCTGAGAGCGTTCAACCCAGTGACGAAAAGCCTGCTGACCTCCAGCAGGCTTTTTTCATGGCATCGAGCATTCAGCGCGACCCAACACAATGCATGAATCCATCCGGCAAACGCTTGGATGCCTGACGCATAAACGGCTGGTGAACCAGCAGTTGAAGTCCATCAACTCGCCAGACTGCGGGCCATATGCACGGCTTCAAGCAGGCTGGCCTCGTCGGCCACGCCCAGGCCGGCAATGTCAAAGGCCGTGCCGTGGTCGGGACTGGTACGCACCAGCGGCAATCCCAGGGTCACGTTGACACCTTTTTCCACACCCAAATATTTGACTGGGATCAACCCTTGGTCGTGGTACATCGCCAACACCACATCGAATTCACCCGGGTGGGCTGGCGTATTTCGCGCCCGCATGAAGACCGTGTCCGGCGCAAACGGTCCCTGCACATCCATGCCTTCGGCCTGCGCTGCCGCTATCGCCGGGGCAATGATCTCGATTTCTTCACGCCCGAAGATGCCGCCCTCGCCCGCATGCGGATTGAGTCCTGCCACGGCAATGCGAGGCGTACGTCCCAGGCTCTTGCCCAGCGCCTGATGCGTGATGCGCAGGGTCTGCAGAATCTGCGGCCCGGTCACGGCCTCGATGGCCTCGCGCAGCGAGACATGGATGCTGACCAGCACGGTGCGCAACTCGTCGTTCGCCAGCATCATGCGCACCGGCATTTGCTCCAGCGAAACGCCTGCATGGGCGGCCGCTTCGGCCTGCAGGAGTTCTGTGTGCCCTGGGAAAGTCACGCCTGCCAGATGCAGCGCTTCCTTGTGCAAGGGTGCCGTGACCAGGGCAGCAATCTCGCCACGCAAAGCCGCTTGCGCG
Source organism: Comamonas thiooxydans (assembly GCF_002157685.2). NCBI lineage: Bacteria > Pseudomonadati > Pseudomonadota > Betaproteobacteria > Burkholderiales > Comamonadaceae > Comamonas > Comamonas thiooxydans. The sequence continues at coordinate 849,976 of NZ_AP026738.1, read as the reverse complement.
GCCCAGACCACGCATTGCGCAGCGGCCTGCCCGGCAGCTGCGCAAATCTGGCCATAGGGCTGAGGCCCCGCCAGTCCCGGCAGGTTCAGCAGCGCGACAGCACCTTCCGGAACAGACCAGGCGTCGCTCGGCTCATCGATCACCACCACGGGCTGGGCGATGCCCTGATCGCCGTCAGCGGCTCGAGCTGCCAGTGCCGTGGCTCGGCGCAGAGTCTGCAACTCGCCCACCACAAAACAGCCTCGCATGGCCTGCGGCGCAGCCCGGAAGGCCTTGGCGATGATTTCAGGCCCTATGCCTGCACAGTCGCCCTGGGTGATGGCGATGGTTTGGGTTGAAGCAATGACGGACATAGGCATCAGAGTCGCCGCAAGCCCCCTCTTCCAGAGTGCTTGCAGCCATCAAAGTGAAAGACAAAGGTCCAGGAGCGGATCAGGCCGGGTTGTCGATATCGATGAAACGGTGCTCCAGCCCGCACTCCTGAGCTACATGGGCCGCCACGGCCGGCGCTCCATAGCGCTCGGTCGCATGATGGCCGGCAGCGATGAAGCTCACGCCCATCTCACTCGCCAGATGCATCTGGGGTTCGGAAATCTCGCCGGTGATATAGGCATCGGCGCCTGCGGCAATCGCGGACTCGAAAAAGCCCTGCGCCCCTCCGGTGCACCAGGCCAGCTTGCGGATCGGCTTGTACCCTTGCGCACCGGCCAGCGTCACCTTGCGCCCCAGCACGGCTTGCACATGTTCGGCCAGAGCTGTGGCATCGGCAAAGTCCACATCGGCCAGCCAGCCCAGGTTCTGGTCGCCGAATGTGGCCTGCCCCTGCACGCCCAGCCGCGTACCGAGCTGCGCGTTGTTGCCCAGTTCGGCATGGGCATCCAGCGGCAGGTGATAGGCAAACAGATTGATGTCATGCGCCAGCAACAGACGGATGCGCTCCTTGAGCCAGCCCGTGATGCGACCATCCATACCGCGCCAGAACAGACCGTGGTGCACGAAGATGGCATCGGCCCCGGACTCGATCGCCGCCTCGATCAGGGCGCGACTGGCCGTCACACCGCTGACGATGCGACGAATCTCGCTCTTGCCTTCGACCTGCAGGCCGTTGGGTCCGTAGTCCTTGAAACGTTCAGGCTGCAGCAGCCCGTTGAAAACGGATAACAGGGTGTTTCGCTCAATGCTCATGGCTCGATTGTGCCCAAGCCCGCACGCAGACCCAGCCAGCAAGGCTTTGACAGACGTAAAAAGGGCAGCCCAGAGCTGCCCTTTTCATCAGAACAAGTGACTTCAAGCCTTCTTGGCTTGCCAGCCCTTGCAGGCCAGTGGCCAGAATCCCATGGCCATGCCCAGCACGCCCATGGCCGCCACATAGTGGGCTGGAGCCATCACATCCACCTGCTGCCACACGGACACCAGCATCGGGGTCAGGCCGCCAAACACGGCATAAGCCATGTTGTAGGAGAAGGACAGACCGGTGAAGCGCACCTCCGGCGGGAAGGCCCGCACACCCACCACGGGCAGCAGCGAGATGGAGCCCACAAAAAAGCCCACGGTTGCATAGTTGCAGATCAGCGATGCTTCGTTGCCAGGCAGGTTCAGGTAGAACAGATAGGCCGTGGCCGTCATGCCGCCCCAGCCGATGAGCATGGTCAGCTTGGTGCCTATCTTGTCGGACAGCCAGCCCCAGAACACGCAGCCTATGGTCAGCGTCACGGTCGCCACGGCATTGGCCTTCAGGGCCATGGCCGGCTCGATGTGGAACACCTTTTGCAGATAGGCTGGTGTGAACAGAATCACCACCACGATCGCCGTGGACAGCACCCAGGTCATCAGCGCCACGACGACGCAGGCTTCACGGTGGTCGCGCAGGATGGTCTTGATCGGCAGTTCGCGGTCGGCGGCCTTGCGGGCCTGCAGCTCCTGGAAGATGGGAGTCTCGTGCAGGAACTTGCGCAGATACACAGACACCAGGCCGAAGACACCGCCCAGAATGAAGGGCAGACGCCAGGCCCAGTCGTGGATCTCGCCCTGACTGTAGGTGCTGTTGAGCCACACCCCGATGATGGAGCCCAGGAAAATGCCGCCGGTAATCCCGGAAGTCAGTGCGCCAATCGCAAAGCCGTAACGCTTCTGGGGCGCATGCTCGGCCACGAACACCCAGGCACCAGGCATTTCACCGCCAATGGCAGCACCTTGCATCACACGCATCAGCAGCAGCAGGATGGGAGCGGCCAGGCCGATGGTTTCATAAGTCGGCAACAGACCGATGACCAGGGTAGGCACGGCCATCAGGAACACCGACAGCGTGAACATCTTCTTGCGGCCCAGGATGTCGCCGAAGTGGGCAATCAAGATACCGCCGATGGGGCGCGCCAGATAACCGGCCGCGAAAATGCCCAGCGTCTGCAGCTGGCGCATCCACTCCGGCAGCGAGGCTGGAAAGAACAGGCTGCCAATCACATTGGCAAAAAAGACGAACACCACGAAGTCATAAAACTCCAGCGTTCCGCCCAGGGCCGATAAGCCCAGGGTCTTGTAGTCCTCCCGGTTCAGGAGACGATTCGGCGCTGCAGCCGGCGCGTTGGCCGATGCAGCGTGGTCAAGCGTAGTCATGGTGTTTCCTAGATCGAACAGCAGGACAGCGCGGATAAGGCCGCTGATCACGGGTCAACGTGCAGTGGCAGACCGATTGCGGCGGGCTTCAGATACAAAGCCGCACCAGACCGAATATGAGCACCTTGTGGGCAGTCACTTCAGTAACGGCGGCGTAAGCGCAGTCGAAAAAACATTCTAGGGTTTTCACTCATGGCTCCTGGACGCGCAAAACTTTAGATGCCTGCAGTCCTATAGCCATCGCTCCTGCAATCTGTGAAGCTTTGCGTTATGCAATTGCGTGCAAGCAAATGTTCGCTTCGACGCCTGGCGCGGCCATGCTTCACAATGTGGGCTTATTCCCCTTACTACCTATACGCATTACATGAAACGCACCTGGTTGCTGTTTTCGCAGGTCGTCACCGTGCTGGTGGCTATCTATTTTGTAGTGGCTACCCTACAGCCCACTTGGCTTCAGCGCGGAAATATCCGTAGCAGCGCCGGTGTTTCGCTGCTGCAGGCTCCATCCACTCCAGCGGGTGAAGTCGCGCCGGGCAGCTTTGCGCCTGCCGCGCGCAAGGCCTCGCCTGCCGTGGTCAGCATCAACACCAGCAAGGCGGTTCGCCACCCGCGGGCCAACGACCCCTGGTTCCAGTTCTTCTTTGGCGATCAGGGCCCGCAAGAGCAATCTGGTTTGGGTAGTGGCGTCATCATCAGTCAAGATGGCTACATCCTCACCAACAACCATGTGGTGGAAGGCGCCGACGATATCGAGGTCACGCTGACCGACAGCCGCCAGGCCAAGGCCAAGATCATAGGAACAGACCCCGAGACCGATCTGGCCATTCTCAAGATCGAGCTCGACAAGTTGCCCGTCATCGTGCTGGGCAACTCCGATCAGGTCGCTGTGGGCGACCGCGTGCTGGCCATCGGCAACCCCTTCGGCGTGGGCCAGACCGTGACCAGCGGCATCATCAGCGCTCTGGGCCGCAGTCAACTGGGCATCAACACCTTCGAGAACTTCATCCAGACCGACGCTGCCATCAACCCCGGCAACTCCGGCGGTGCGCTGGTGGATGCCAACGGCAATCTGCTGGGCATCAACACGGCCATCTATTCGCGCTCTGGCGGCAGCATGGGCATCGGGTTCGCGATTCCCGTCTCCACAGCCAAGATGGTGCTGGACGGCATCGTCAAGGACGGCAAGGTCACGCGCGGCTGGATCGGCGTGGAGCCCAACGAGCTCTCGCCCGAGCTGGCCGAGACCTTTGGCGTCAAGGCCGATGCCGGCGTCATCATCACCGGCGTGCTGCAGGCCGGCCCCGCGGCCCAGGCCGGCATGCGCCCCGGCGACGTGATCGTCAAGGTGGGCGAGACCGCGACCCGCAATGTCTCCGAACTGCTGACGGCCGTGGCCTCGCTCAAGCCCGGCGAAGCCGCCAAGTTCGATGTGCGCCGCGGCGACAGCGAAGTGGTGCTGAACATCACTCCGGGCGCTCGCCCTGCAGCCAGCACCCTGCAGCAGCAGAGCCGCCCACGACGCTGATTTCAGCGCCATCAAGCCCACAAGCCAGCGCCAGTCGCTGGCTTTTTTCATGCCGCGGCCTGTTGCAGGCCGCAGCGGGCCAGCACGACTCATCGAAAAATACGACTCAAGCGCTTACAGGCAAAGCGTCGACAGCTATCAAAACAAAAGCCCTTGAATCGCTTCAAGGGCTTTATCAGGAGTCTGGCCGAAGATCAGTGGCCGTCCGTGGATTTCTCCACTTCCGTGCCCGCGCCTTCTTCGGCATCGGGCGCACGCGATACCCGGCTGAACCAGCCGGCTCCCAGAATGCCGATCTCGTAGAGCAGGCACATGGGCAAGGCCAGGGCCAGCTGAGAGATCACATCGGGCGGCGTGATGACGGCAGCAATCACAAAGGCCAGCACCACGAAATAGCCGCGGAAGGCCTTGAGCTTTTCAATCTCCACCAGCCCGAAGCGCACCAGCAGCATCACCACGATGGGCACCTGAAAGGCTGCCGCAAACGCGATGTAGAGCGAGAGAATCGCTTCCACGTACGAGGCAATGTCGGGTGTTGCCGCCACGCTGGCCGGCGTGAAGTGCTGGATGAACTTGAACATATTGCCCAGCACAAAGAACTGTACGAAGGCAATGCCGGCATAGGCCAGCAGGCTGCCGAACATGATCAGCGGCAGGGCGAACTTCTTCTCGTGGCTGTACAGCCCCGGTGCCACAAAAGCCCAGATCTGGTACATGATCCAGGGCAGCGCCAGCAGCACGGCCACCATCATCAGCACCTTGAGCGGCACGAAGAAGGGCGAGAAAACGCCCACCGCAATCAGCTTGGCGCCGGGCGGCATGTGCTCCTTGATGGGCAGGGCGATGAAGTCGATCAGGCCGTCGGGGCCCGGCCAGAACATCAGCAGCCCGACGCCGATCAAAACGCCATACAGGCTGTAGAGCAGGCGGTCACGCAGCTCCATCAGGTGCTGGACAAACGGCTGTTCCGTACCTGCGAGTTCGTCTTCTTTAGAGGGTTCGGACATGGTGCAAAACCGCGCCGGAGCCCGATCGGCCCCACACGCTTGAGAAACAACAACGCCCGTGAATCACGGGCAAAGGACGACATGCTGGCAGCCAAGCCTGCCCCCTGGGGCCGGCCATGGCCGACCTTGCGGCCGGCAGGCTGCTGAGCTGCATGTTCAATGGAACTTCTTGGGGCGAAAGCGCGCCACGCGTGCCGCACCCGACTGGACCTTGCTGCGTACCCCGGCACGGGCCTTGTACCACTGGGGCACGGCACCGCGCTTGACGCGCCAGTTCTTGCGCGGATGGCGATAGCCGGGCACCACGCTGCTGTGCGTGTCCAGACCGGTGTAGCCACCTTCTGCGTCATAGGAGCCGAAGGACGAAGCCGAAGTCATGTTCGAGTCGTCGCGCAGGTCCTTGGTCGCATCGCTCCAGTCCTTTTCAAGATCGGAGGCCTGATTGCGCATGCTGGACTCAACGTCCCGCGCGGCAGTCTCGACCGTGTCCTTCATCTTGCGCAGCTCATCGAGCTCCATGGAGCGGTTGACCTCGGCCTTGACGTCGGACACATAGCGCTGTGCCCTGCCAAGCAAGGTGCCCACCATGCGGGCCACGCGCGGCAGCTTCTCGGGACCGATGACCACCAGGGCCACGGCACCGATCAGCGCCATTTTGGACAGGCCAATATCAAACATCTAAATGTCAGTCCTGCCGCGATCAGCTCTTTTGCTTGGCTTCCACGTCGATGGTGGCCTTTTCGGCAGCCTGCTGGTTGGCCACTTGGCCGGTCGCAGCGTTGGCTTCGGCGTCAGTCGCGCCGTCCTTCATGCCGTCCTTGAAGCCCTTGACGGCGCCGCCCAGATCGGAGCCGATGTTCTTGAGCTTCTTGGTGCCGAACACCAGAACCACGATGAGCAGCACGATCGCCCAGTGCCAGATAGAAAACGAGCCCATGAGAATCTCCTAGAAATTGCAAACCATTTTAGACGGGGCTTGTGACAGATACGAATCAATCACCCAAAAAGCCTGCAGCCCACAGCTCTATCGCCGCGTGCAGACCCGGTGCGCCGCCTGATCAGCCCTTGAGCCAGGGGCGCGGGCCACCCATGACATGCAGGTGAAGATGGTGCACTTCCTGCCCGCCTTCGCTGCCGGTGTTGACCACGATGCGGAAACCGCCATCGGGATAAGGGTTGCAGCCCTGCTCCATCGCCAGCTTGGGAGCCAGCGCCATCATGCGGCCCAGCAGGGGCGCATCCTCGGCCCCGACCTGGGCCATGGAATGGATGTGTTTCTTGGGAATCACCAGGAAGTGCACAGGCGCACCCGGGTGAATGTCGTGGAAGGCGAACAGCTCCTCGTCCTCATACACCTTGCGCGAAGGAATCTCCCCTTTGGCGATGCGGCAGAAAATGCAATGGGCGTCGTAATCGTGGTCGTGCATGGTCTCTTGTATCTCTACGGTTCGGTACTCCGGGCGCCCTGCCCTGCCCATGACCCGGGAAGCCGGAAAGCAGGCAATGGCGTCGCCCCTTGCGGAGGCTACCCCTTATTCTCGTTGAATCGCAGCGTCTGCTTGACGCCAAGGTGCTCGCGGTTGAGCTGCAGCCATTGCTGGCCGCGCTCGCGTCCCAGCTCGAACAGCTTGCGCACCATGCCCATGTCTGCGCGCACCTTGCTCGAGGCGCCAAAGGGCTTGAGCACCGAGCCGCCATCGATGCGGTGCATCAGCACATGCTTGTAGCGCTCGGGATCCAGGCGCTTTTGCTCCAGCAGCTTGACCACGAACTCGATGGCCCGCAGCTCGGCCAGCAAGCTGGCGTTGAAGGTGATTTCGTTCATGCGGTCCATGATCTCGCGGGCCGTGTCGGGCGAGACATCGGACTCCTTGGGATTGATCTGCACCAGCAGGATATCCCTGCTCCGGGTCTCGTAGATCAGCGGATACAGGGCCGGATTGCCCGAGAACCCACCGTCCCAGTAGCACTCCCCGTCAATCTCCACAGCCTTGAACAGCTGCGGCAGGCAGGCCGACGCCATGATGGCGTCTGCCGTCACCTGCTCGCCCTTGAAGATCTTGCCGGCACCCGTGCGCACATTGGTGGCGCAGATGAAGAGCTTGGGCACCACGCTGGGATGCTCAGGATGTGCCAGCGTCTCGAAGTCCACCACCCGGGTGAGCAGCTGCCGCAGCGGGTTGATATTGAGCGGATTGGTCTGATAGGGCGACAGAAACTGGTTGAGCACGCCCATGAACTGCTTGCTGCCCGGCAACGGTGCGGCCCAGAACATCTTGCCCACGCTGCCCATGGTGCCCACGCCCTCCCACAACTCGCGCAGAGACTGGCGCGCCAGTTGCCGCCCAAGGTAGCGGGCATCGTCCACTTTCTTTTCCTGCGCGGCCGCCTGCGCGAAGCCATGGGCCAGCGCCACGGCGTTCATGGCACCGGCGCTGGTGCCGCTGATGCCTTCGAAGATCAGTCCGTCATCGTCCAGCAATGCATCCAGCACGCCCCAGGTCAGCGCACCATGCGATCCCCCGCCCTGCAGGGCAAGGTTGAGGGTGTGGGAAGTCTCTGCAGCCATGGCACGATCCTGTGAGGGTTGATGAACCAAGTAAGGGACTTGGGACTTACGCCAACAAAGAATGCACAGCGGGCATATCCATGGACAAAACACCATGCCCGATCCGAATCTGCGCAAGTCGTGGAGCTTATCCAGCACAGCAAGCATTGCACAGGCCCTGCACTCGTGTCAGCCTGCCACCCCGAATCTGTTGCAGCGCAGCACAACCGCTTGCAAAAACAAAAAAGCCCCGGCTGTAAAGCGGGGGCTTGGGTGTCTGGCAAGTGCAGCTCAGGACTGGATCGCGCGATTCTTGTTCATGGCGATCATGCCGCTGACGATGCGGTAGAGGAACCAGATGGAGATCAGCACCCAGGCAGGGTTGAAGATCAGGAGGCCCAGCAGGAAGAACGGGAAAGTCACCGCATAGAGCACGATGGCCCAGAGCACGCTGCGCAGCCGCCAGGAAAAATGGCTCTCCTGCCAGGTGCCGCGCGCATCATCGCGCTTGACCAGATCGATGACAACGGCAATCAGCAACAGCAGCACACTGACCTGAGCGCCCGGCAGCACGGCTGCCACGGCCACGACCAAGTGCAGCAGATAGCTGACCCAGCCCCAGGCCTTCAGGCCCTCGACCTCGGTAGAGCTGCTGCTGTTGACATCGATGATGTCGCGATCGTCATTCATGCGCTTCCTCCTTATTGCTTGGCCGCCCCTTCCTGAGCAGCGCGTTCCTGGGCCTTGCGCAGGGCTTTTTCCTCCAGACCGCTGGTGCCCTCGCGGCGCTCCAGCTCGGCTACCACCTCTGCGGGTGTCAGTCCGTAGTGCGACAGCGCAATCATGGAGTGAAACCACAGATCCGCCACTTCATAGAGGATCTTGCCCTTGTCCGCACCATGATCGACATCCTTGGCAGCCATGACGACTTCGGTGGCCTCTTCGCCGATCTTCTTCAGAAAGGCGTCAGGCCCCTTGTGCAGCAGGCGCGCGACATAGCTTTTCTCGGGGTCGCCACCATTGGCGACCTTGCGGCTTTCGATCACGGCGGCCAGACGGGCCAGTGCGCCCTCGACCGACGCGGTGTTTTGTTCAGGCATGACTTTATTTATAGATGGAAGCAGGATCTTTCAAGACCGGATCGACAGCAAGCCACTGTCCGTCCTTGAAAACGCTGTAGAAGCAGGAGTGGCGGCCGGTATGGCAGGCAATACCGGGATCATGCCCCTCTTGCGTGATCTTGAGCAAAACCACGTCGTTGTCGCAGTCGATGCGTATCTCGTGCACGGTCTGCACATGGCCGGACTCCTCGCCCTTGAACCACAGCTTGTTGCGCGAGCGGCTGAAGTAGACGGCACGCCCCAGCTCGGCGGTCTTTTCCAGTGCCTCGCGGTTCATCCAGGCGAACATGACCACGTCGCCGCTGCTTTGCTCCTGCGCAATCACGGGCACCAGACCCTGCGCATCCCATTTGACTTGATCGAGCCAGCTCATTGCAGACCTTTGTTTTGTATAGCTTCCAGCGCAGGCCAGCAGCCAACATCAACCATAAAACATATGGAAAGCCGCTTGTAGCCTGCGCAAGCAGCTCTCAAAAAACTTTAGAGACGCACGGGAATGCCGCGCGCGCGCATGCATTCCTTGGCCTGCTGCACGGTGTACTCGCCATAGTGGAAGATGCTGGCAGCCAGCACGGCATCGGCGCCGCCAATGGTCACTCCATCGGCCAGGTCTTCGAGATTGCCGACACCGCCCGATGCGATCACGGGCACGGCCACGGCATCGGCCACGGCACGCGTGAGCTTCAGATCGAAGCCGCTCTTGGTGCCGTCCTTGTCCATGCTGGTCAGCAGGATCTCGCCGGCACCGCGCCTGGCCATCTCTTCGGCCCAGCGCACCACATCCAGCCCCACATTCTTGCGGCCGCCGTGGCTGTACACATCCCAGCCCGGCCCCATGGGCGTGCCGCCGGGGCCGATGCGCTGCTCGTCCTCGGGAGTGCGGCGCTTGGCGTCGATGGCCACCACGATACATTGCGCGCCGTACTTGTCGCTGCAGGCATTGATGGTGTCCGGGTTGGCAATGGCGGCGGAGTTGAAGCTGGTCTTGTCGGCTCCGGCATTGAGCAGGCGGCGAACATCTTCCACGCTGCGCACGCCACCGCCCACGGTCAGCGGAATGAAGACCTGCGAAGCCACGGCCTCGATGATGGGCAAAATCAGGTCACGGCCATCGCTGGTGGCCGTGATGTCCAGAAAAGTCAGCTCGTCTGCACCCTGGGCGTTGTAGCGTGCGGCAATCTCCACCGGGTCGCCCGCATCGCGCAGCTCCAGAAAATTGACGCCCTTGACCACGCGGCCGCCGGTCACGTCAAGGCAGGGAATGATGCGTTTGGCAAGCATGGACCAGTCTCGGAATATCTAGGAACAAGGAGTCCAAAGATACCACGGCCTCGCCGCTGCCTAGGGCATCTGCCGACGGCGCCCCCCCTGCCGCTGCCATGGCATTGCCACCTGGCTTCGGCGGCACGCAGCCCGGCCGCAGCCACCGCATCGCGAGTCAAACCTGCTCGATTTGAAACGATTCAACTCAGCAGCAGCCCCAATCCATAAAGCGGCACAAAATCCCTGTGCTCCCAATTGAATAACAGTAAACGCAGAGCCGGCCTCACGATTTATTGTTTTCCGCCGCAACCTCTTTCCTGCATCGATATTCCGGCTGCGATTAACTGGTGCACATAGAACCATCGCCCACTCCTGACTAGGCATGCCACAAGCGATCCGGAAACAAAGGCACCGATATTCTCAATGAGAAGCCTACAAGCCTGAGAGAAGCTGCCCTGCCTAGAGCGGCATCTGACTGCGTGACAAGCAGAGCTATTGCGGGTTGGACTTCGGCAAGCCGCCTGACGCTAGGGTTGACAGCAATGCAGTCCCGACCGGGAAGGGAAATACCTTAAATATTGTGTATAAAACCCCAATTCAGCATCCAGATATTCATGGCGTAAAAAGATGTTTCTTTTTACGCTGCATTCTTGTTCGGATTGTTTTTGCTAGTGAAACTATGAAAAAAATAAATCAATAGTTTTTAATATTTCGACAGTGTTGTCGTCATAAATAATTGACCGGACCCGGAAACCCATCCCGTTCGATGAATGCATTCAGGCACAGGTGATCATCATGGATATGAGACGCCAATATTTCGGTACCGACGGAATCCGTGGGCGGGCTGGGTATTTCCCCATCACGCCGGACTTCGCTCTGCATCTCGCCCATGTCGTCGGACGAATGCTTCATCGCAACGAAGAGCGCCCGACGGTGCTGATTGGCAAGGACACGCGTATCTCGGGTCACATGCTCGAAAGCGCCTTGGTGTCGGGCTTCAATTCGTCTGGCGTGGATGTGGTGCTGCTTGGGACGCTGCCAACACCGGGAGTGGCCTATCTCACGCGGGCCTTGCGGGCCAGTCTGGGAGTGGTCATCAGCGCCAGCCACAACACCTTCGAGGACAACGGCATCAAATTCTTCAGTGCCAAAGGCACCAAACTACCCTACGTCTGGGAGGTAGCCGTCGAGCAGATGCTGCTGGATGAGCCGCATTGGGTCCCGGCAATCGCACTCGGAAAAACCCAGCTCCTGGATGACGCCGCCGGCCGCTATATAGAGTTTTGCAAGAGCACTTGCGACCATGCGTTCACCTTGCGGGGACTGAAGATCGTGGTCGATGCCGGCCATGGTGCGGCCTATCAGATAGCGCCCATGGTCTTGCATGAACTCGGGGCCGAAGTGGTGGCCATAGGCTGCGCTCCCGATGGCATGAACATCAACCAGGGGGCCGGAGCCGCACACCCTGAGCTCCTGGCCACCACTGTTTCCGGCTGCGGTGCGGATTTCGGCATCGCCCTGGATGGCGATGCGGATCGCCTGCTGGTCGTCGATGCCGCCGGCCGGCTCTATAACGGGGACGAACTGCTGTACCTGATCGTCGCCGACCGCCTGGAGCATGACGAGAGCATTGCGGGTGCCGTCGGCACGCTGATGACAAATATGGCGGTGGAGCGGGCATTCGGGGTGCTGGATGTGGACTTCATGCGCACCAAGGTCGGCGACCGTTACGTGCTTGAGGAGCTCAGCCGCAGGGGCTGGACCTTCGGCGGCGAGGGGTCAGGCCATCTGCTGATACTGGACCGGCACAGCACGGGCGACGGTCTGGTGAATGCGCTGCAGATATTGCAGGCCTGCGTGCGCACCGGCCGCACGTTATCGCAATGGCTGCTGCCGGTGCAGCTCTACCCTCAGGCATTGCTCAATGTGCACTGGTCGCCAGACCGGGATTGGCGCAGCAATGCCTTGCTGGCACGAGTGCAGGCGCAGGTCGAGGCCGAACTGGGTTCTACCGGGCGTGTGCTGGTGCGTCACAGTGGCACGGAGCCGCTGCTGCATGTGATGGTGGAAGCGCAGGATGGCGATCAGGCCAGCCGCTGTGCCGAGAGACTGGTCACGGCAGCCAGAGACGGTTAGCCGCCGATGCGGCTGCGCCGCTCATGCAGCAGATAAGCCGGCACCAATGGCGACCAGCACGAGGAGCTGGCTGACATACCCGAAGCAGAGCGTGAAAGATGATTTTGAGCAGGTACGAATGAAGAACGTCTGATACCAATTGACTCAAAGGGAGAACGCAATGAATCAGGACTCCGAGGCTCTTCACGCCAAGCCAGACATCGCGCAGTTGCTCATCGTGTCCGGGACCAGGCCCGAAATCATCAAGCTGGCCCCTGTCTATCACGCCCTGCAGCAGACGCACTGGGCTCGCCCCATCTGGCTGCATACCGGCCAGCATGGCGACATGGCCGCGCAAATGCTGGATTGCTTTCATATCCAGCCCGATCATGTGCTGCAAAGGCAAGGAAGTTCACTGCTGGAATTCGCCACGGGCTGCCGGGTTCAGCTGGAGTCCGTGCTGACGAATACGAGCTGTGAGGCAGTGATCGTTCAAGGCGACACAGAGAGCGCGTTTCAGGGTGCATTGGCCGGCTTCTATCTCAAGATTCCCGTCGTCCATGTCGAAGCCGGCCTGCGCACCTACAACCTGCACCGACCTTTTCCGGAGGAAGGCCTGCGGCAAATGATAGGTCGCATTGCCAGTCTGCATCTGGCCCCCACCCCGAGGGCCCAGCAGGCGCTGGAGCGCGAAAACGTGGCCAAGGAAAAGATCGAGCTCACCGGCAACACCGTCGTCGATGCCCAGCTCTGGGCCAGCCAGCATCACCACATCCACCGCCGCATGCAGGGCCGGGGCCATATTCTGGTCACCATGCACAGGCGTGAGAACTGGGGCCCCGATGTGGACCATGTGTGCGAAGCGATTGCCGATATCGCGCGCGAGTTCCCCCAGGTGCCGGTGCTGTTCCCGGTCCACCTCAATCCGGTGGTCAAGGAGCCCGTATACCGCCTGCTGGGCGGACTTCCCAATGTCAAGCTGACGGAGCCTCTGGACTATCTGGCCATGCAGCAGGCCCTGGCCGATGCCTGGCTGGTGCTGACCGATTCCGGCGGACTGCAGGAAGAGGCGCCAACCTTCAAGGTGCCGGTGCTGGTCTTGCGCGACGAGACCGAGCGTCCCGAGGTACTGGAAGCTGGCTGCGCCGCTTTGGTCGGAGCCGACAGAAGCAGGATCGTTCAGTCCGTGCGCCACCTGATGCATGACGATGCTGCCTACCGGAGCATGCAGGCCAGCAGCAACCCGTTTGGTGACGGGACTGCAGCACAGCGCACCGAGAAAAGACTGCACCAGATGCTGAGGCCTGATCACGCAGGCCTGGCCCAGAAAGCCGCTGAAAGGACGCGCCATGTCCTGGCTTGACCTGTTCACCGGATACCTCTATGTTCTCAAGAGCATCGCCATCGTCATTGCGGTGGTGATCTTCATCAGCGGACTGGACGATCTGTTCATCGACCTCATGTACTGGGGACGGCGCGCTTGGCGTGCACTGACCGTGTATTCGCGCCATGAGCAGATGAATCACAAGGCCTTGCTCGGGGTGGACGAGAAGCCGCTGGCCATCATGGTGCCCGCCTGGCAGGAGCATGGCGTGATCGGCAAGATGGCGCAGCTGGCGGCAACCACGCTGGACTATGAGAACTACCACATCTTCATCGGCACCTACCCCAACGACCCCCAGACCCACGCCGATGTGGAGCAGGTAAGAGCCCATTTCCCGAATGTGCACAGCGTGGTCTGCGCACGCCCCGGGCCGACCAGCAAGGCCGACTGTCTCAACAATGTGCTCGATGCCATCTTCCAGTTCGAGCAGCGCTCGGGCATCGAATTTGCGGGCTTCATCCTGCATGACTCGGAAGACGTGCTGTCCAGGCTGGAGCTGAGGCTGTTCAATTTTCTCGTGGATCGCAAGGATCTGATCCAGCTGCCGGTCTACCCCCTGGAGCGGCCGCTGCGCGAATTCACCGGCGGGCATTACCTGGACGAGTTTGCCGAACTGCATGCCAAGGACATCGTCGTGCGCGAGGCCATGGTGGGCCAGGTGCCCAGCGCCGGGGTCGGCACCTGCTTCAGCCGCCGCGCCATCACGGCGCTGCTGGAGCTGGGCGATGGCGTGGCCTTCGATACCCAGAGCCTGACCGAGGACTACGACATCGGTTTCCGGCTCAAGCAGCTGGGCATGCGCGAGATCTTCGTGCGCTTTCCCGTGCATGACGCGGACCAGCCTGCCGATCCCGACCAGCCACGCCGACACGGGCGCAGCGCGCGTGAAGCCAGCGTCATCTGCGTGCGGGAGTTCTTCCCCGATACGCTGAATGCGGCGGTGCGACAGAAATCCCGATGGATCACGGGCATCGTGATCCAGGGTTTCAAGACCCTGCGCTGGACCAAGAGCGGCGTGCTGAACTATTTTCTCTGGCGCGACCGCAAAGGGGCTCTCACCAATTTCGCCAGCTTTCTGGCCATGCTGCTGGCGATGCAGCTGATTGCCATCTGGATCTACCAGCGCCTGGTACCGGACAGCTACCGGTTTCTCTCCATCTTCCAGGGCGACTGGTGGCTGTATGCACTGCTGGCTGCGAACTTCATGCTGATGCTCAACCGCATTGCCCAGCGCATGTTCTTCGTCACCAGCTACTACGGCATCGTCCAGGGATTGATGTCGCTTCCGCGCCTGCTATGGGGCAATCTGGTGAACTTTCTGGCCAACTGGCGGGCAATCGCCCAGGCGCTGCAGGCCAAGGATATCCGGCGCATGGCATGGGCCAAGACCGATCATGACTTCCCCATGCTGGGAGAAGGACCCAGACTGCGACAGCCCCTGGGACAGATACTGATCGCACAAGGTGCCCTGACAGAGAGCCAGTTGCAGGAAGCACTGGTGCGCCCCACTCCCGGCTTGCGCCTGGGCAGTGCGCTGGTGCACAAGGACCTGATCAGCACCGCACAACTGGCCGCTGCAGTTGCCCAGCAGGCTGGCGTTCCATGGGAATTTCTGGGAGAGCACCTGATCCCCGACGAGATCGCGGCGCTGCTACCGGCACATCTGGCACTGCATTACAGCGTGGTGCCGCTGCGCGAGGAGGGAGAAGCGCTGATCCTGGCCAGCGAGTCGGTCATAGACCCGGTCTCGCATGCAGCCCTGGAGCGCAAGCTCGAGAGGCCTGTGCGCTACCTCATTGCCCCCAAGGGAGAAGTCACGGTCGAGCTGCGGCGTCTGTATGCAAGACAGCATGGGGAGCCGGCTCGCGAACTGCTGACCTGGGCCGTGGAGCGCAAACGCGTATCCGCCGAACAGGCGAAAGAGCTGTGGAAATTCTATGTGTCGCGGCAGCTGATGCTGGGCGAAGTGCTGCAAGCCCTGGGCCGCATCGACACGGCCGTGCTGAATGCCTTGCTGCTCAGGCATGAGCAAAGCGATGACAGCCTGGGCCTGTTCCTGGTGAACCAGGGGGCGTTGACGCAGGCCACGCTGGATGAAGCACTGCGACTGCAGCAACAGCTGCAGGTCACCATGGCGCAACTTTTGCGCCGCCTTGATGCCGCCCCGATCGTGTCTGTTGCTGCTTAGGTGCCAATATATGAAGCTTTCTCGTCCTATTCTGGTTCTTTCCCTGGCATGCGCCACCCCATACGATGGTCTGGCGCAGACGGTGGATCTAGGTCCGGATATCACTCCCAGACAGCGCTTTCAGGTCTATCCCCGGATCGACAAGGCGTATGAGGCCATGGCGCGCGGAGATGGTCAGCGCGCCATCTCCGAGCTGCAGCAGGCTCAGCGTCTGGCACCGGACAACACCGAGATCGCCTTGCAATTGGCGGCAGCCCATCGCCGCTTTGGCCAGCCCGCACAGGCCGAAGCTGTGCTGAAGGCTCAGCTTCAGCGCCACCCTGGCGATGCGCGCCTGGCCCAGGCTCTGCGCGATATGCATCAGGGAGCCGTTCCGGCCAGACAGCCCGAGTCTCAAGCCCTGCCCGCTCCTGCGGCCAAGGAGCCACCGAAGACACCAGGCACAGCCGCGCCTTCAGCAGCGACAGTACCAGAGCCGACAAAGGCTGCCACCTCGACAGCAGACACCACGCCGCGCCCGCGCAAGAGCCCGGCAACACAGGCCATGCCTGCGGGTTACGCCAAGGCCAGCCAGGCCTATGCCGCAACCGAGCGGCGCGACTTCGCCGTGGCCTTGCCTCTTGCAAGGCAGGCCGTAGCTGCAGCCCCCGGGCGTCTGGACTATCAGCGCCTGCTGGTCTACCTGCTCGTCGAGAACGGGCGCTTCGACGAGGCCGAAGCCCGGGCAACAAGGCTGGACAAGGTCAAGCAGCTGCAGTCGGACTCCGATTGGCAGATGCTGCGCACATCCATACGTCAGCGCCGCGCCCTGCGGCCCTTCGAGCAGGCCTTGCAGGCACGCGAGCAAGGCGACATGGTCAAGGCCCTCAGGTATGCCGAGACCAGCGTCCGAATAGCGCCGGATGCACTGGCTCCCCGGCTTCAGTGGCTGGGCTTGCTGCTTCAGGATGGGCAAGCGGCCCAGGCGCAGCGTGTGGCAGAGCAAGGGCTGGCACTGCAGGACGATCCAGCACTGCAAGTGCTGCTGGGTGTGGCCCTGCATGCACAGGGTCGCGGCAATGCTTCTGTGCAGGCTTTCGACGCAGCACTGGCGGCCCCCCATCTGGCGCGCTCGGAACGGCAGAATTACGGTGTCATTGCCGTTGATGCGGCGCTGGCCAGCGGTCAGACCGATCGGGCGCAGCGGCTTGTTCAGGCGCTGGAGACGGACAGCAATGCCGACGTCAGCAGCCGCCGGCAACAGCTCAAGATGCTGCGCTCCTCAACCATGTCACGCAACTACGAGCTGCCACTGCCCCTGGTCAACTGCTTCAGCGCCGGCGATGTGCCCGGCTGCGAAATCTGGCCCGGGCAGGAGGCGCCAGACCCGGCATACAAAGTCGCACATGAGGCCTATCAGGCCTACAGCGATGGGCAATATGCTTTGGCGGCAGAAAAGGCCGGGGCTGCCGTGCAGCTCAACCCCGGACATCTACCCTACCGTCAGCTTCGCCTGCAAGCCTTGCTGGCTGCAGGCCAGAAGGAGCAAGCCCTCGAAGAGGCCGATCAAACCCTGCAGCTGCAGCCCGATGCCGTCGAAGTGCTGGCCTTGCGCAGTCGTCTGCGCCACGAGCAGGGAATGACCGAGGCGGCCAATGCCGATGCACAGGCGGCCTTGCAGATGGGCGGCCTGTCGCTTTCCAGCGAGGTGGATCTGCTGCTTCAGCTGGGGCGGCGAGACGAGGCTGCAGCACGCTTTGCCCAGGCTGTCTCGGAGCCTGAGCTGCAGCAAAGCGCCGACCCCAATCTGGCCTATCTGGCCATCCGCGTGGGGGACGATCGCAGTGCCTTGTCCATCTTCAACCGAGCACGGGACCAGGAGCGCCTGCCGGACACGGCGCTGCGCGATGGCGCCTACGCTGCCAGCAGGCTGGCCGAGAACGATCAGTCCATCGACTACTTCAAGCAGGCCATTGCCGCAGCACATGAAGGCAGGCTCGCCATGACGCCGCAGCAGCAATATGAAACGCGGCGTGAAGTTGCCGACCGGGATCGCTCCTGGGGCATCAACACCTTGCTCGGCTATCGAGGTATTTCCCTGGGCGCGGCTGGCGCCCAGCCCGGCCTCTATGGCGACGTGGCCCAGCTCGTCAGCGAGGTGTACTGGCGCCCGCAGAAGTTCGGCGACGGCCGCTTCTGGGAGCTGTACGGCGGCGCTGCTCAAACGGTCTACAGCCGCCACGATGTGCCCACGGGCGGCGAGACCACTCAGGGTGCCGTCGGCATTCGTGCCAAGCCGCTGAGCGATCACAACCTCATACTCGCGGTCGAGCGGCGCGTGCGCATCGGCTCGCTGTCCAGCAACGACTGGTTGCTGCGCATGGGGTATTCGGGCGGCATGGGCACCGATCTACGCGTCGATGTGCCCAGCTGGAACACCGTCAATGTGTACACCGAAGTAGGCCGTTTCATTCATCGCAAGCAGAACTACGCGACTTTCGAAGCCCAAGCAGGGCGCAGTTTCCGTATGGGGGGGGGCGACTCGAGACTGGTGCTGTTTCCGCACGCAGTCCTGGGCGCTGATTACAACTCTGAACGCACAGCCTCGGGCAAGCAAAGCTCGGTGGGCGCTGGCGTTGGTGTGAACATGCGTTTCTGGTTCCGCGAGGACCGTGACCATGCTCCTCGCTCCTACCTCGACCTCTCCCTGCAGTATCGCGCCCGGCTTGCCGGGGACGAAAGAGGGAAAGGCGTGTTTCTACGTGCCGCCTTGGTGTTTTGAGATGGCACGCCTTTAAGGCCCGAACCCATCGCCATTTTTAGAGTTTATGGAGATGGTGTTGTTTGCACTTTTTCTTTCTGCTCTCCAGAAAGGAGACTCTCATGCACTCCCATGATCAAAGGCAGGCTACGCGCGCGCTGCTCGTGCTGGCACTGCTGACCTGGGCCAACTGGACCCTGGCCTCCAACGTCATGCCGCCCCCCTTGCCGCCTGGGGCCTCCCAGATCCGCATGGACGCAGGCGCTTCACCCGTAGAGCGCAAGCGCAACGAACGTGCGCATCACCACAAAGGACATTTCAAGAAGGATTTCACACGGGATGACACGCTGGACGAGCCGCCTATCAAACCCGGCAACTCCTCCCCCGGCAGCCCGCCGAAAGGCAAGCCCAATCCAGGCAGTCCATTCCGCGACCAGCAGCAATAGGCCTCACCGTGTACTGATCTCAGGAGAGTCTCATGAAAACCCTAGGACGCATTCTTGGGGCATGGCTGCTCGCCATGCTCTTTGCGAGCCCTGGCGCCTTTGCGCAAACAGGTCCCCGCACACTGATCCTTTATGACGCGCCGCCCAATACGGCCTACACCAAGCTCGGTATGGGCTATGCCATCATGCTGCGCAATCTGCTCGGACATTTCGACAGCAAGGTCGATATGGTCCCGGTGCAGAACTACACGGCAGGCCAGCTCAGCGGCTACGACGCCACGTTCTATCTGGGCTCGTACTACGACAACCCGGTTCCCGCCGCCTTCATGACCGATGCCGCCAGTTCGAGCAAGACCATAGTCTGGTTCAAGTACAACATCTGGCAGTTTGCCTGGGACCCAACCTACGGCTTCCAGTCCCGCTATGGCTTCAACCTGACGGCGCTACGAGGACTCAATGCGGCGCCAACTGCGAGCAACACCACGCCGGGGTTCTTTGACACCATCACCTACAAAAACCTGCCCTTTGTCAAATACTACGCATACGACAGCAGCACTGGTGCCGTGAATGCGGATCCCGATGTGGGGCTGACGGCCATCACCGACACCACCAAGGCCCAAACCCTGGTTTCCATGTCCAATCCCAAGACCGGCGAGCAGGCGCCCTATGTGGTGAGGTCGGGCAACTTCTGGTATGTGGCGGATATGCCGTTCAGCTATATCGGACCGCGCGATCGCTATCTCGTGCTGGCAGACATGCTGCATGACATGCTGGGGGTGAACCATGCCGAGAGCCACAAGGCCATGGTCCGTCTTGAGGATGTGAGTGCCAATGTCAGCGTGACGGCAATGAAATCGCTGACGGACTACCTCTACCAGCAGCGGATACCGTTTTCGATTGCGACCATTCCGTACTACAAAGATCCTCTTGGCGTGTACAACTCGGGAGTGCCGATGCAGGTGCCGATGTCACTGGCGACCAATCTGAAGAGAGCTCTCAACTATGCACTGGTGCGCGGCGGCGAAATCGTGATGCATGGCTACACGCACCAGTACAGCAATGTGCGCAACCGCTATACGGCAGTGAGTGGCGATGACTACGAGTTCTGGGACATTGTCAACAACAAGCCCGTGCCGGAAGACTCGACCACCTGGGCTTTGGGACGCTATCGAGCCGGTCTGCTGGAGTTGTCTCTCAATGGATATCGCGCTACAGCATGGGAAACCCCGCACTACCAGGGCTCGGCGCTGGCATCCAAGGCCAGTACGCAGGTCTTCCCCAAGACTTATCAGCGCGTGGTGTACTACACCGCAGACAACCCCAATTTCACGGCATCGGTGGAGAAGGATTTTGCCGTGGGCCAGATCTTCCCCTACCCCATCCAGACCGACTACTACGGCCAGAAGGTGCTGCCCGAAAGCCTGGGAAACATCGAATACGACATCCACCTGATCGATCCGACTTCCTCCTTCAACTACACATGGCAGGACATTCTCACCAATGCCCAGTATGTGAAGACGGTGCGTGACGGCTATGCCTCGTTCTTCTTCCACCCGTTCTGGCTGGAGCCGCAGGTTGGAACCCCTGGCCTGGCGGACTTCAAGAGCCTTGTCAGCGGCATCTCCAATCTGGGCTTCACCTGGACGGTTCCGAGCCAGCTGCCATGAAAGAAAAGCGCTTTCTCCGAAAGGAGAAAGCGGCTCGATCCATAGATATGACGATGGAACAATGCACCAGACGCGAGGCGCTGGGCCTGGCATGGGCGCTGACCTGCAGCCTGCCTGATGCACAGGCCAAGCCCAGCCTGCGTCTGCCTGGCATGGTCTGGCAGCCCAGTGCCGGCACGCTACGCCCTCAAGGCGCATGGCAGCGCCTGGGCATCCGCCGCCTGCTGGTGCAATGGACGGCCGTAGACAATCTGAGCCTGGTGCCCGGCACTTACCTGCCCTCTATGAGCCGCTACCTCCCGGACTGGGAGCGCATCGCTGCAGAACCCTGGGCGCAGGAGCTGATTCTCGGCTTGGCCGGCATGCATGACGAGGCCAAGGCCCGCGCCGGTCTCGCAGATCTGGCAATGCAGTCCTATGCTTTGAAAGCGGCGATCACGGCACTACCACTGCGGGTTGCCGGCTGGTACTTTCCGGTCGAAGTCGATCCGACCTGGGCTGCACCCAGTCTTCTCACCGAGGTTCTCAACAAACTGCCACGTCCGCTGTGGATCAGCGCCTATGACAATGCCAACATGGGTCCCCAGGCGCTGGTTGACTGGATCATGCGCTGGATACCCGAAGATGTGGGCGTGTTTTTCCAGGACGGCGTCGGCGTACACGCGCGCACTCCCAACGTGGCACGCGAATACCTGCAGATGCTGACCGCCCATCTGGGCCAGGCACGGGTACGGGTGATTGCAGAGGCCTTCCGGCCTGCACCGGGCGGCGGATTTCGCAGCGCCATGGCAGAAGAATTCCTGCCGCAGTTGGCGGCCTACCAAGGCTGGACGGTCTTCGCATTCGACGGCCCGCATTATCTGAACCCGCCTCTGGTCGATGCATTGGCGGATGCTCTGGGCACCAAATCCCGATGAATCGCCGTCCGCCTTGCTTCTGCAGCTCCGGCTCATGGAGCCGGCAACAGGGCCGAGCAGGCTGACGGCCAACAGGTCTTCGCACAAGGACAGACCCGGGCTCGGGGTGGCATCACCCCGCCCCGTTCAAAGTCTCAAAAGCATTCGAAGGTTTGCGCCGCCTTCCAGCGCTGCTCGGGTGCAAGAACCACAGGTGCATCAATGGCCGCAGCCTCCACACACAGCATCTGCTGCCAGCTGTCGGCCTCCATGTCCTTGAGCGTGGCGCACAATGCGGGGCCGGGATTCCAGACCACGGTTTCGCTCCAGGATGCATCCTGGGCAAGCCGCAGCCATGGCTGAGCCGAGCTTTGCAGTTGCAGGGCTGCAGCCGCACCTGGATAGACGCGATCGATCTCCGCACCGAAGCTGACGCAGCCCTCCTGCGTGACATGGGTGTCCGGCTGAGCCGCAGCAGCATCCCAATAGCTCAAACCTTCGAGACCGTGCAAGCTGGCCTGCTCGACCTGCGCAACGCGCAGATAGCCGTGCAAGGCGGCGGTAAAAGACAGGTCCTGCCGGCCGCGGTTATGCACGGCCAGCTCCACGCGCAACATGCCGGGCCTGAGCTCGACCCTGAGCACGGCTTCGAAGGCATGCGGCCAGACGGCCCGCGATGCTTCGCTGTCCGTCAGGCGCAGGGATATCTGCGCACCATCCTCGCCCGATGGCTGCGCAGCATCGGCCTGCCAGTGGCTGATGCGCGCAAAGCCATGCTTGACCAAGGGGCCGCGCTGATTGAACTGGGGAAAGCAGACCGGAATGCCGCCGCGAATGGCGCTCTGGCCGTCATGGGCCGCGCGGGGACTGAGGAACAGGCGCTCCTGCCCGCGCCCGACCCAGGACAGCACCTGGGCGCCCTGCAGGCAGATCAGCACCGAGTCGCCCTGGCCCAGCTTCAAAGCAATGGCAGGGAGTCCTTTCCAGTCAGCGGCCTGGGCCTGAAACGTCAAATCACTCACCCGTGAGTTCGTCCGCACGCTCCTGGCCTGCGGCGAAGTCCAGATCGCCGGTATAGATGGCGCGGCCACAGATCACGCCTTCCACGCCTTCGTCCTGCACCTTGCACAGCGCTTCGATGTCGGCCATGCCGGCCAGACCGCCCGAGGCGATGACCGGAATCTTCAGCGACTGGGCCAGCTTGACAGTGGCGTCGATATTGATGCCGCTGAGCATGCCGTCACGACCGATGTCGGTGTAGATGATGGATTCCACACCCCAGTCCTCGAAGCGCTTGGCGGTCTCGATCACATCCTGGCCGGTGAGCTTGCTCCAGCCGTCGATGGCCACCTTGCCATCCTTGGCATCCAGGCCCACGATGATGTGGCCGGGAAAGGCGCTGCAGGCATCCTGCAGGAAGCCCGGGTTCTTCACGGCAGCGGTGCCGATGATCAGGTACTCGATGCCCAGATCGATGTAACGCTCGATGGTGTCCAGATCACGGATGCCGCCGCCCAGCTGCACGGGAATCTCGCCATCGACTTCCTTGAGGATGCTCTTGATGGCCGACAGGTTCTTGGGCTGACCCGCAAAGGCGCCGTTCAGGTCCACTAGGTGCAGGCGGCGGGCGCCAGCATCCAGCCATTTGGCGGCCATGGCCGCGGGATCTTCACCGAAAGTGGTGGACTGGTCCATATCACCCTGAATCAGGCGAACGCAGTGGCCGTCCTTGAGGTCGATAGCGGGGATGAGCAACATGATGGTGATCTGCTAGCAAGTTTGGCCGTCAGAAATGGCCGGTTGAAGAAACTCGGGTTGACAGTGAATAAGTCCTGCGATGCGCGCAAAGACTGGTTCAATGTTGACCTTAGGGCTTCCAGCCCAGGAAGTTGCGGAACAGCGCCAGTCCCTGGTCCGAGCTTTTCTCGGGGTGGAACTGGGTTGCGAAAATATTATCGCGTGCGACGGCACATGCAAAGAGGCCGCCGTAATCGGTCTCGGCCGCGCAATGCGCGCTTTGTTGCACCTGCGCATAAAAGCTGTGCACAAAGTAGTAGAAGCTGCCGTCGGGAATTCCGGCCCACAGCGCATGGGGCTTGCCGCCCTGCTGCGTCTGCTGCACCTGGTTCCAGCCCATCTGCGGCACCTTGAAGCGGCTGCCGTCGGCTTGCGTCCTGCCTTCGAGATCGAACTTGCGCACATTGCCGGGAATCAGCCCCAGGCCCGGCACATCACCTTCGTCGCTGTGGTCGAGCAGCATCTGCATGCCCACACAGACGCCGAACAGCGGCTTGTTGACGGCGGCATCGAGCACGGCCTGCTGCAGGCCCGATTCGCGCAGCTCGCGCATGCAGTCGGGCATGGCGCCCTGACCGGGCAGGACCACGCGGTTGGCGGCATGGACCACATCGGGGTCGGCCGTGACGACCACGTCCCAGCCGGTATCGGCTGCGGCCGTGCGCACCGCCTGCGAGACCGAGCGCAGATTGCCCATGCCGTAATCGACCACGGCCACGGTATTGTTCTTCAAACTCATAGCAGCTACCGCTTATGGAGATTGGTTTTTACAGACAAATAGCTTTGAAACTCACTGTGAACAGGCGCATGAAGCTCCTGATTACAGAGCACCCTTGGTCGAAGGAATCACGCCAGCCATGCGCTCATCATGCTCCAGCGCAAAGCGCATGGCACGCGCGAAGGCCTTGAAGATGGTTTCGCACTGGTGATGGGCATTGAAGCCCTTGAGGTTGTCGATGTGCAGGGTCACGCCGGCGTGGTTGACAAAGCCCTGGAAGAATTCGAAGACCAGCTGCGTGTCGAGCTGGCCGATGCTGCCGGCGGTGAACTTCACATCCATGTGCAGACCGGGACGGCCCGAGAAGTCGATGACGACGCGGCTCAGGGCTTCATCCAGCGGCACATAGGCATGACCGTAGCGGCGAATGCCTTTCTTGTCGCCGATGGCCTTGGCGAAGGCCTGGCCCAGGGTGATGCCGATGTCCTCCACCGTGTGGTGGCCGTCGATGTGCAGATCGCCCGCGCATTCGATGTCCATGTCGATCAGGCCGTGGCGCGCGATCTGGTCCAGCATGTGGTCGAGAAAGCCGATGCCGGAGTTCAGGCTGGCCTTGCCCGTGCCGTCGAGGTTGACGCGCACGGCGACGCGGGTCTCGGCCGTGTTGCGCTGCACTTCGGCAATGCGCGGCAGGTTCTGGGCGATGGAGGGGACGATATTGCTCATAGGCTTTCTTTCAGTGCCGCCAGCATCTGGGCGTTTTCTTCGCGGGTGCCCACGGTCAGGCGCAGGCAGTTGTGCAGCAAGGGGTGCATGGCCGATACGTTCTTGACCAGCACGCCGCGCTGCTTCATCTCGATCTGGGCCTTGCCGGCATCGCGCACGCGCAGCAGCACCATATTGGCTTCGGAGGGCCAGACTTTTTCCACGCCGTCCAGCACGGCCAGCGCATCGATCAGCGGCTGGCGTTCGGCACGGATGGCCGCAGCCTGCTCGGCATACAGAGACTCGTGCTGCAGCGCAAAAATCGCCGTCTCGCAGTTGAGCACGCTGATGTTGTAGGGCGGGCGCACCTTGTCGATCTCGTTGACGATGGCCGAAGGACCGATCAGATAGCCCAGACGCGCACCGGCCAGACCGAACTTGGACAGCGTGCGCATCAGCAGCACATGGGCATTGCGCGCAGGATCGGCCTTCATGCGGGTGATCCAGCTGCGGCTGGCGAAGGGCTGGTAGGCCTCGTCCATCACGACCAGACCACCGATCCCGGCCACGGCATCGATCACGGCCTGCACCTTGTCCTCGGCCCACAGCGTGGCCGTGGGATTGTTGGGATAGGCGATATAGGTGATGGCAGGCTGGTGCTCGGCGATGGCGGCCTGCATGGCCGGCACATCGAGGTCGAAGTCGCTCGTCAGATTCACGCCCACGAAATCCAGACCCTGCAGCTTGGCAGACAGCGGATACATCACAAAGCCCGGCATGGGCGCCAGCATCTTGGCGCGGGCATCGTTGCAGGGCTGGGCCGTGGCCAGCGCCAGCAAGGTGATGATCTCGTCCGAGCCATTGCCCAGCAGCACCGAGGTGCCGGCGGGGGCGCCGGCGTAGTCGGCCAGCATCTGCTTGAGCACTTCCTGGCGCTCGCCGGGATAGCGGTTGATTTCCAGCGCACCCAGATGCTCGCCCAGCTTCTGCTGCAGCTCGGGCGGCAGACGGTAGGGGTTCTCCATCGTGTCCATCTTGAGCAGGCCCTGCGCGGGCTGCACATGGTAGCCCTGCATGGCGCGCACATCGGCGCGAATGCGTTGCAGGGCTTTGGTCTGGATGTCTTGAGCAGTCATGGGTTCACTCCTTCACACGAGGCTTGCGTTGGCCAATGCAGTCGATACCGATCGCTGCGATTGTGGCGCTCAAGCCTCAAGATTCTGCGTGGCGGCTTGCTCCAGCGGGTGCACCACGGTCACACCGCCAAACTCCGCCCCGTGGGGCAGATGCAGGCTCAGCATCTGGTTGCAGCCGCTGTGCTGGGCGCAGGCCACGGCCAGGCAGTCGCCAAAATCCAGCGCATGGCGGGCCTGTACAGCCCAGGCCGTCTCCAGCGTGGCGGCGTCGGTCTTCCAGGGCGTCCAGGTCTGGTAGCGGCGGATGGCGGCGCGGGCATCGCCCTGAGGCAGGGGCAAGGCGGCCGTGGTCGCCTGGTCATAGAACTCCACCAGGGCCTGATTGCTGGTGCGGCCGCTGCGGCTGCGCCACAGCAGATCCAGCCATTCCAGCGTGGCCGCATACAGCGCACCGCCGGCTGCATCTTCCGCGGCGATCAGCACCGAGGTATCGACAAATACGGGGTTCACCTGACCACCTCGGCTTCGGCATTGCTGTGCGCTGCAGCCCGCTTGCTGCTGGCACTGCGCGCCAGGGATTTGGCCGACTGGCCGGCAGCTTGCCAGGTGCGCTCATCGGTGCGCCAGGCCAGGTAGGCTCGCTCGTAGGCATCCTCGCGCTGCATCAGCTCGGCCATGAAGTCACCCAGCATGCGCGAGACGCTGCTGCCGCGCCTGGCCGCTTCAATGCGCGCCCAGTCAAGCACGCTGTCTTCGACGGTGATGGTGACGTTCTTCATGCCCCGGATAGTACACGAATTTCGTGCAACACGAAATTCGTGTACTTCGAAATCACACCGAAGCCAGCATGGAGCAGGCGATGGCTCCCACCTGCCGCAAGGCCTGCAGATGCTGCGGCGTCCAATCGCCTCCCAGACCCACACGGACTCCCTGCCGGAAGCGACCGGCAGCACCAAACAACATTCCGGGCGCTATCAGGATCTGCCGGGACAGACAGGCTTGATGCAGAGCCATGGCATCCAGTGGCGCCGGCAGTTCCAGCCACAGCAGCAGCCCGCCCGGTGGATCGCTGACCCGCGTGCCGGCAGGAAAGCTCTGCGCAATCACTTGCCTGGCTTGCTCGACCCGTGCGGCAATGACGGCACGCAACTGGCGCATGGCGGCATGGTGGCCGGCCTGTGAGATCAGGTCCGCCAGAGCCAGCTCCAGGACCGCCGATTGGCCGCCTGCCTGCATTTCCTTGATCTGGCGCACCTTGTCCGTCCAGCGCCCTGCCTCCAGCCAACCCAGGCGCAGACCCGGCGCCAGCGTCTTGGAAAAGGAATGGCACAGCATCACCTGGCCTGTGCCGTCATAGGACTTGAGGCTACGCCGGGCTGCATCGCCTTCGGCCAGATCGGCATAGATGGCATCCTCGATCACCGGCAGCTGATGCTGGAGCGCCAGCTGTACCAGCTTTTTGCGCTCAGCCTGGGGCATGCAGCTGCCCAGAGGGTTGCTGAGCGTGGGCACCAGCAGCAGGGCCTTGACAGGCTGGGTTTCCAGCGCCAGCTGCAGAGCATCCAGCGACAGGCCATGGCGCGGGTGGCAGGGTATCTCCAGGGCCTTCAGCTGCAAGGCCTGCAGCACCTCCAGAAAGGAAAAATGTGTGGGCGACTCCAGCGCCACCACATCGCCAGGCTGGGTCACGGCACGCAGACACAGGGCCACACTGTCCATGCAGCCGCCAGTGATGAGAATCCGCTCCGGATCCAGGCTGCAGCCCAAACCCACGGCATAGCGCGCCAGTGCACGGCGCGCCTCTTCATGACCGTCCGAGCCTGGATAGGTGCACAGCAGGTGACGGTGCTTTTGCACGGCACGGGTCAAAGCACGGCGCACCCGGTCGGGGTTGAGCAGATCAATGCCCGGGGTGCCGCTGCTGAATGACACCATGCCTTCTGGTTGCTCCCGCCCCAGCACGCGCTGTCCCAGCCAGTCCAGCGACACAGTCCGTGGACGACGCATGGGCCGGGCAATCTTGGGCTCGGGCAGTTGCACGGCGCGCGGCGCCACAAAAAATCCCGAACGTGGCCGAGCCGTTACCTGCCGGGCATCTTCCAGCCAGTGATAGGCCTGCACCACCGTGGTCTGCGCCACACCATACTGCCGCGCCAACATGCGCACCGAAGGCAGTTTTTGCCCATGGGCCAGCGCCCCCTGTCGTATGGCCTGACTCAGTTGCCCGGCAATCTGCAGATATAGCGGTGTCGACGCATCAAAATCCATGACGGGATTCTGTACTGGCGCAGGCGAGCACATACAGCACAGATGAAAGCCAGGACGAGCAGTACAGATGCCATGCCGCAGGCATCTGTACTCATCCAGATCCACTGCCGCTGTGGCTGGCAGTACAGACCCGCGTTCTGCAAAGTCGGGGCATGAACTCAGCTCCCGCCAACGCCCCCTGGAAAACCTTGTCCCTGCAAGCCGCCGCATCGGTGCAGACCATGCATCTGGGCGCCGGTCAAAGCCTCTGGCTGCAGACACAGAGCGGCATTGTCTGGCTGACCTGCGAAGGACAGCCGATGGACTATTTTCTGCAGGCCGGAGAATCACTGCGCTTTGACGGCCCCGCCCGGCTTTATCTTGGCGCGCAAGGCTCACAGAACGCGACCCTGCACTGGAGCCGTGCTCGCGTTCGCACTTCATCATCTCCTGCCGCAGCCGCAGCGCCTATAGTGCCGGCCACAGCCGCGGCGTCCTGAGGCCTCATGTCAAAGGCCGGACAGCGTCGGGCCTCGGCAGCGCAGAACCGACCTCAGCGCCGATACTGCGGCGGTGGCGCGTACTGCCGGCCATCCGCCGGGAAGGCTACGGGGTCCCGGGGATCGCGTTGCTCCAGCCCTGGCGCAGAGCGGCGGGGCAGATCCGGGTCGCGCTCGTCGAGACGCACATCAAACAGCGCCGTACCAATCACCCCCACATTGCGCGCATCACCTGCGGGCGTATTGTTGGCATAGGCCCGGCCCTTGCCAGCAAAGCGAAACGCCGCCACCTCGCGGTCATTCTTTCGGAAGCCGTCGATCACCAGTCGCTCACCAGGGCGCAGCAGATAGCCGCCGCTGCGCACGCTGCCAGGCTGGCCGCTCAGCACATCCAGACCATCCACCGTCGTCACCACTTCGTAGAAGCGATTGCTGCGGTTGGTGTAGACCAGCTCATAGCGCTCCCCATGGCGGCCCGCGACATGAAAGTCCCGTCCCCCACGCGTGGAAAAAATACGCAGCGCCGCTGCGCTGCCATCGAGCACCTGCAGCTCCACATCGCCATCGGCCAACAGCGCATTGGTTTGGCGTTCGGCCGCATTGCCAAGAGCACGGACAATGCTGAGCTCGTCCGAATAGCGAAGCTGGCTCACATCGCGCGGACGCTCGGGCGTCAGGCGCGATGCGTGCACCACCTTGGTGACGGACTCCCGCCCTTCCCCCCATTGCGTTCCCAGCGTGGACTCGACCCTGGGCGTGCGTGGCGCCCTGGTCTGCGCAGCCTGCATGGCATCCTGGTTTGAAGGCGCTACGCCGCAGGCAGCCAGCCCTGCAACCAGCAACAGCCCGCCCAGCAACTTGCAGCTGCCTCGGCGCCAGAAACTCACGACTTGACTCATCTACACGCTCCCTTGTTTGAATGGGCTACCAAATGCCCGCTGCAACGCAGCTCGCCGAGTGTCACAGCAAATCCGCTCTTTCCCGCACCACGAAACATCTGGAGATGATTTGCCCCTGGACGGGGGGCATACGGATCTGGCCGGCAATGAAAAAAGCCGTGGGCTGGCCACGGCTTTGAGAGGAGAGCGCTTGCCGATTTACTTCAGACGCATTTCGGCTGCACGGGCATGGCCCTGCAGGCCTTCGCCATAGGCCAGCACGGCAGCGGTCTTGCCCAGGATCTGGGCGCCGGCCTCGCTGACTTCGATGATGGAGCTGCGCTTCTGGAAGTCGTACACCCCCAGCGGCGAGGAAAAGCGCGCCGTGCCGCTGGTCGGCAGCACGTGATTCGGGCCG
Source organism: Comamonas thiooxydans (assembly GCF_002157685.2). NCBI lineage: Bacteria > Pseudomonadati > Pseudomonadota > Betaproteobacteria > Burkholderiales > Comamonadaceae > Comamonas > Comamonas thiooxydans. The sequence continues at coordinate 820,064 of NZ_AP026738.1, read as the reverse complement.
GCACAGTAGTCGCCCAGGCTCTCGGAGGTATAGGCGCCCAGGAAGATGGCGCCGGCGTGCCTCAGCAGAGGCTCCCAGCGGTGCGGGTCACGGCTGGAGACTTCCAGGTGCTCGGGCGCAATGCGGTTGCTGATCGCGCAAGCCTCTTCCATGTCCTTGGTCAGAATCAGTGCGCCACGGTCGCTCAGGCTCTTGGCGATGATGGCCTTGCGCGGCATCTCGGGCAGCAGGCGGTCGATCGCGGCCTGAACGGCATCGAGATAGGCCGCATCGGGGCACAGCAGGATGGACTGGGCCAGCTCGTCGTGTTCTGCCTGGCTGAACAGATCCATGGCCACCCAGTCGGGCGGGGTCGAGCCGTCGGCCAGCACCAGAATCTCCGAAGGACCGGCAATCATGTCGATGCCCACGATGCCGAACACGCGCTTCTTGGCGCTGGCCACATAGGCATTGCCGGGGCCGGTGATCTTGTCCACCTTGGGCACGGTGTCCGTGCCGTAGGCCAGGGCAGCCACGGCCTGGGCGCCACCGATGGTGAAGGCGCGGTGCACGCCCGCCACATAGGCAGCGGCCAGCACCAGCGGGTTCTTCTGACCTTGCGGCGTGGGCACGACCATGATGATGTCCTGCACACCGGCCACATGGGCGGGAATGGCGTTCATCAGCACGCTGGACGGATAGGCGGCCTTGCCGCCGGGCACGTAGATGCCCACGCGATCCAGAGGCGTGACCTTCTGGCCCAGCAGCGTGCCGTCCTCGTCGCGGTAGCTCCAGCTCTCGCCATTGGCCTTTTTCTGCGCCTCGTGATAGCTGCGCACACGGCGCGCCGCCGACTCCAGCGCTTCGCGCTCGGCTGCCGGCAGGCTCTCGAAGGCCGCTTTGAGCTCCTGCTTGGTCAGCTCCAGCGCCGCCATGGAATCGGCCTGCAGGCCGTCAAAGCGTGCCGTGTACTCCAGCACGGCGGCGTCGCCGCGGGTCTGGACATCGGCCAGGATGTCGGCCACCCGCTGCTCGATGGCTGCGTCCGTGTCCGCCGACCAATGCAGACGCTGCGCAAAATCATGCTCGAACTGGGCATCAGCGGTTGAAAGACGGGCGGGAGCAGCTACGAATTCCATAGTATTTACCAGTGAGGAAAATCAGTTGTTCTTGGCGGCAACGGCCTGCGCAAACGCATCGATGATGTGGCGCAGCGGAGCCTGTTTGAGCTTGAGCGAAGCCTGGTTGACGACCAGACGCGAGCTGATGTCCATGATGGGCTCGACTTCGACCAGATCATTGGCCTTGAGCGTGTTGCCGGTGGACACCAGGTCGACGATGGCATCGGCCATGCCGGTCAACGGCGCCAGCTCCATGGAGCCGTAGAGCTTGACCATGTCCACGTGCACGCCCTTCTTGGCAAAGAAATTACGAGCAATCTCGGGGTACTTGGTGGCGATGCGCAGACGCGCGCCCTGCTTGACGGCCAGCTGATAGTCAAAGCCGTTGCGCACGGCCACGCTGACGCGGCACTTGGCAATCTGCAGGTCCAGCGGCTGGTACAGGCCCTGGCCGCCATGCTCGATCAGCGAGTCCAGGCCCGAGACACCCAGATCCGCTCCGCCGTATTGCACATAGACGGGCACGTCCGAAGCACGCACCAGCACCACGCGCACATCGGAGCGGTTGGTGTCGAAAATCAGCTTGCGCGACTTTTCCACATCCTCGGTCACCTCGATGCCGGCAGCGGCCAGCAGGGGCACGGTTTCTTCAAAAATGCGGCCCTTGGACAGGGCGATGGTCACAGGCGTTGCGGTGCTCATGCGGAAATTCTCTCGATATCGGCGCCCAGGGCGCGCAGCTTGTCTTCCATGCGGTCGTAGCCACGATCCAGGTGGTAGATGCGATCGACGATGGTCTCGCCCTCGGCCACCAGACCGGCAATCACCAGGCTGGCCGAAGCGCGCAAATCGGTCGCCATCACGGTGGCGCCGGACAGGCGCTTGCCGCCTTCGATGGTCGCCACGCGGCCATCGGTGGTGATGCGCGCGCCCAGGCGCACCATCTCGTTGACATGCATGAAGCGGTTCTCGAAGATGGTCTCGGTCACCATGCTGGTGCCTTCGGCCACCAGATTCAGCGCCATGAACTGGGCCTGCATATCGGTGGGAAAGCCCGGATATTCGGTGGTGCGAAAGCCCTGGGCCTTGAGCTTGCCCGAGGACGCCACCTTCAGGCCGCCATCCACGCAGTCCACGCTCACGCCCGCATCCTTGAGCTTGTCGATCACGGCGCCCAGATGGTCGGCACGCGCGTGGTGCAGCAAGGCTTCACCGCTGGTGGCCGCCACGGCGCAGAGGAAGGTGCCGGCCTCGATACGGTCGGCCACCACCTGATGCTCGCAGCCATGCAGCTTGTCCACGCCCTGAATCACGATATGGCTGGTGCCGTGACCGGTGATCCTGGCCCCCATCTTGATCAGCATCTCGGCCAGATCAGTGATTTCGGGTTCCATGGCGGCGTTTTCCAGCACCGTCTCGCCTTCGGCCAGCGCTGCGGCCATCAGGAAGTTCTCGGTGCCCGTCACGGTCACCATGTCGGTGGTGATGCGTGCGCCCTTCAGGCGCTTGCGGCCTTCGGGCAGGCTGGCATGCATATAGCCGTTTTCCACGGTGATGATGGCACCCATGGCCTGCAGGCCCTTGATGTGCTGATCCACCGGGCGCGAGCCGATCGCGCAGCCGCCGGGCAGCGACACCTTGGCGTGGCCGAAACGGGCCAGCAGCGGGCCCAGGGCCAGCACCGAGGCGCGCATGGTCTTGACCAGCTCATAAGGCGCTTCGGGCGTCAGACTGTCGGGAGCCACAAAGCTCATGCCGCCGCGCTCGCCATGGGTTTCGGTCTGCACGCCCATATTGGCCAGCAGCTTGCGCATGGTGGCCACATCGTGCAGACGCGGCACATTGTGCAGATGCACGGGCTCGGCCGTGAGCAGTGCGGCACACATTTCAGGCAGAGCGGCGTTTTTGGCACCGGAAATGATCACTTCGCCCTTGAGGGGACGACCACCGTGGATCTTGAGTTTGTCCATGGCTTCAAGCCTTGAATGTTTATAGGTAAAAAATGCACTCAGCGCTTATGCAGCAAGCGCTGACAGCTATCAATCTTGCTTTGCAAGCCACCTCAGGCCTGGGCAGCAGCCCATTCTGCCGGGGTGTAGGTCTTCATGGACAGGGCATGGACTTCATCGGTGGCCATGCGGTTGCCCAGCGTGGCATAGACCAGGCGCTGGCGGCCCAGCAGACGCTGGCCGTCGAACTGCGCAGACACAATGGTGGCAAACCAATGTCGGCCATCGCCTTCCAGCGCAATATGCTCGCAGGGCAGGCCGGCGGCGATCAGGTCTTTGAGTTGGTCTGCAGTCATGGGGAACCTTTATGCGCAAAAGCTGGCGAAACCGGTCATTGTCTCGCAAGCAGCCCTGCGTCAATTCTAAAAATCAGTTACGAATCTTGTAGCCGATACGCAGCAGGTGCACGGCCAGCGCGCTCACAGCCAGCCAGGCAGCGCCCACGATGGCAAAGCTGAGCCAGGGCGAGACATCGCTCTGACCGAAAAAGCCGTAGCGGAAGCCGTCGATCATGTAGAAGAACGGGTTGACATGGCTGACCGCCTGCCAGAAGCCGGGCAGCGAGTGCACGGAATAGAACACGCCGGACAGAAAGGTCAGGGGCATGATCAGAAAGTTCTGGAAGGCCGCCATCTGGTCGAACTTCTCGGCCCAGAGGCCGGCAATCAGACCCAGCGTACCCATCAGGGCGCAACCCAGAAAGCCGAACACCAGAATCCACAGCGGCGCGGCAAAGTCGGGCACGGCAAAGAACAGGGTGACCACAAACACGCCCAGCCCCACCAGCAGGCCGCGCAGAATCGCCGCTCCCACATAGGCGCTGAACCAGGCCCAATGCGACAGCGGCGTGAGCAGCACGAATACCAGCGAGCCCATGATCTTGCTCTGCACCAGGCTGGACGAGCTGTTGGCAAACGCGTTTTGCAGCATGCTCATCATCACCAGACCGGGAATCAGAAACGCGGTGTAGGGGATGCGGTCATAGACCATGACCCGGCCTTCGAGCACATGGCCGAAAACCAGCAGATACAGCACGGCCGTGAGCACCGGTGCGGCCACGGTCTGAAAGCTCACCTTCCAGAAGCGCAGCACTTCCTTCTTGAGCAGGGTCTGCCAGCCGTTCATTGGACACCTCCTGCAGGAGCCTGTGTCCTGGAGCCTTCATTCATGATGTGGATGAACACATCCTCCAGATCCGCACGGCGGATTTCCACATCCTCGGGGGTCACGCCCGCTTCGCGCAAAGCGGCCAGCAACTGCTCCACATCGACTGCATGGGCGGCGGGAATCTGGACGATTCGACCGGTGACCCGGGCCCTGTCGGCCACAGCCTTGGGCAGGGCGCTATCGGTCTTGAACTGCAACACATTGCTGGAAGCCGACTTGAGCAGCTCGCTCATGGGCGAGAGCTTGATGATCTCGCCGCGCTTGAGCATGGCCACGCGGCTGCACAGTGCCTCGGCTTCTTCGAGGTAGTGGGTGGTCAGCAGCACCGTATGGCCCTGCTTGTTGAGCTTGGCGATGAAGTGCCACAGCGTCTGGCGCAGCTCCACGTCCACACCGGCCGTGGGTTCGTCCAGCACGATGATGGGCGGCTTGTGCACCAGGGCCTGGGCCACCAGCACGCGACGCTTCATGCCGCCCGAGAGCTGGCGCATATTGTTGTGTGCCTTGTCCGTCAGGCCCAGGCTGTCGAGCAGCTCGTCGATCCAGTCGTCGTTGTTCTTGACGCCGAAATATCCGGACTGGAACTTCAAGGCCTCGCGCACATTGAAGAAGGGGTCGAACACCAGCTCCTGCGGCACGATGCCCAGCTTGCGGCGTGCATCGGCGTAGTTTGCCTGCACATCGCTGCCCTGCACCAGCACGCGCCCGCCCGTGGCTTGCGCCAGTCCGGCGAGGATGCTGATCATCGTGGTCTTGCCGGCGCCGTTGGGGCCGAGCAGACCGAAGAATTCACCTTCCTCGATATCCAGGCTCACCGATTTGAGGGCCTGAAAATCCCCCTTGGGGGTGCGGTAGGTCTTGGAGACGGATTGGAATGAGACTGCGGACATGGAGCCCAGATTCTAGGGCTTGCCCACAGCCTCTGCCTTGGCGGGGCTTAGCCGGACACAGTGATTCGTCAGCCTAGCCTTGCTGAGCGGTGGCGGCCGCATCGGGCACAGGAGCGGGCATCAGCAAGCCGTCCACGCCATACAGCGCGGCCATGGACTGCAGCCCCTTGGGCAGACCTTCGACGATGAGCTGCTTGCCCGCCTCCTGCGCAGCGCGCCGGCAGGCCAGCAGCACGGCCAGGGCCGCCGAGTCGAAGACCTTGACGGCGCTGGCATCCACCACCACCTGGGCATCCGCATGGCCCGTGACCAGCGGACGCAGGCGCAGCAGACAGTCGCGCCCCTGACGATAGGTCAGTTCCTTGGGCAGTTGCAGAGGGTTGCTAGCTGAGCGGGCCATGACGTCTGAAGCGCTTTGCTTACTTGGTGGCGGTGGCCGGCATGGAGCTGCGCGAGGCCAGGGTCTTGATCAGGCCGTCGATGCCGTTGGCATTGATTTCCTGCGCAAACTGGTTGCGATAGGTCTCCACCAGCCACACGCCAAGCACGTTGAAGTTGTAGAGCTTCCAGCCCGTAGCCTGCTTTTCCAAACGGAAATCCAGCTGCACGGGATCGCCACGGCCGTTGACCTGGGTACGCACCAGCACATCGGTGTCACCGGCCGCCATGCGCACAGGCCTGACGGTAATGGTCTGATCGCCGACCTGGGACAGGGCTCCCGCATAGGTGCGAATCAGCAGGGCCTTGAACTCGTCCTGCAGCTTCTGACGCTGCTCGGGCGTGGCCTGGCGCCAGGCCGGACCGACGGCGGCCGATGTCATGCGGCGAAAGTCCACATAGGGCATGACCTTCTCGTTGACCAGCGCATTGATCTTGCTGGAATCGCCGTTGCGCAGCGAGGCATCCTTCTTGATGGTCTCCAGCACATCGGCAGAGACGCGCTTGACCAGGGCATCGGGCGCTTCATCGGCGGCCTGGGCTGCGGGCAGACCCAGATTCAAAGCGAGCATGGCACCTGCTGCCATGCCCCACATGCGACGAGTAATCTTCATTGCGTTTTTCTCCTAGGCCCGCAAGTGTCACCGCACTCACGCAGCCTGTGCATCATGTTTGTAACCAAGCTCTACCGGCTCACTTGCCTTCGGGGGGCAGCTTGCCGGCGTTGTCGTCATCATAGTTTTCGAGACGACCATCACCGCCGGACGCCGCGCCGCCAATGCGTGAGCGCAGATAGACATCGCGCACCAGGCTGTATTTGTCGAGCGCAACGGAGTCCAGTACATCGCCGGCCTTGAGCAGATTGGCACGGTTGTTGACCATGCGCAGACCGAACAGGCTGTTGCGCCAGCGCACATCATCCATGGTGTTGGCCGGATAGCCGAAGGCGTCGACCACCAGGCCGGCCGAATCCCGCACCGTGGAAGGACCCCAGAAGGGCAGCACCAGATACGGTCCCGTGGGCATGCCCCAGCGACCCAGAGTCTGGCCAAAGTCCTGCTTCTGGCGCTCAATGCCGGCCTCGCTGGCGATGTCGAACAGACCGCCTATGCCCAGCACCGAGTTCACGCTGAAGCGCACCATGGAGTTGTAGGCGCCCTGACCCTGGCCCTGCAGCACATTGTTGACGAAGGACCAGGCATCGCCGAGGTTGTCGAAGAAGTTGGTCACGCCCTGACGCGCCACACGCGGCGTCACGTTCTGATAGGCCGTGGCCACGGGCTTGAAGATCGCCTCGTCCACGCCTTCGTTGAAGGAATAGATGCTGCGGTTCATGGATTCCAGCGGATCGGCTGGGTTGGCAGGGCCCGTGTTGGTGGTGGCGCAGCCGGACAGCAGTGCGGCTACGGAAACGCTGGCTGCCAGCGCAACGCGCCTGAGCGCCTGGTTCTCGTCTGACGTCAATTTCGTCTGTGGGCTTGTTGTAGTCATCATTCTTTCGCTCCCCCGTTGGCTGCGGCACCACCGGAATCACCACCCTGCTCGGCCTTGCTGTAGAGAAACTGACCGATCAGATTCTCCAGCACCACGGCAGACTGGGTGGCCGTCACACGGTCGCCTGCCTTGAGGTTCTCTTCGCTGGCGCCCGCTTCAATACCAATGTACTGATCGCCCAGCAGGCCGCTTGTCAGAATTTTCAGCGAACTATCCTTGGGAAAGGCGTAACGGGTTTCCATGCTCATGGCCACATCGGCCTGAAAGGTCTGGTCGTTGAAGGTAATGGATTCAATACGGCCCACGACCACGCCGGCGCTCTTGACCGCAGCCTTGGGCTTGAGTCCGCCGATATTGTCAAAACGTGCCGTGATCGCATAGGTCTTCTGGAAATTCAGACTCAGCAGATTGGCCGACTGCAAGGCCAGGAAGACCAGGGCCAGAACACCGATCAGCACAAACAGGCCGACCCAGACATCACTTTTCTTTTGCTGCATGATTTTTACCTCTATCTGCTGAGCAGCCTCAAATACTGAACATGGTTGCGGTGAGCAGGAAGTCCAGGCCCAGAACCGCTAGCGAGGCCACGACCACGGTGCGGGTGGTGGCACGGGAAACTCCTTCAGGCGTGGGCTTGGCCGCATAGCCTTCGAGCAGAGCCACAAAGGTCACGGCTAGGCCAAAGACAAAGCTCTTGAGCACGCCATTGCCCAGGTCGCTCCACCAGTCCACGCCCTGCTGCATCTGGCCCCAGAAAGCACCGCTGTCGACGCCGATCATCACCACGCCCACCAGCCAGCCGCCCAGCACACCCACGGCGCTAAAGACCGCAGCCAGCAAAGGCATGGTGATCAGCCCGGCCCAGAAGCGCGGCGCCAGAATGCGTTTGACGGGGTCGACCGCCATCATCTCCATGGCAGACAGCTGTTCACCGGCCTTCATCAGGCCGATTTCGGCCGTCAAGGCCGTGCCGGCACGACCTGCGAACAGCAGGGCCGTGACCACGGGTCCCAACTCGCGCAGCAGACTCAGGGCCACCATCATGCCCAGCGCCTCGGCCGAGCCATAGCGCTGCAGGATGTAATAGCCCTGCAGACCCAGCACAAAGCCCACGAACAGACCGGAGACGCCGATGATGGCCAGCGAATAATTGCCCAGAAAGTGAATCTGATCGCCTATCAGGCGCGGGCGCCTGAGCGCCGGCCCCATCAAGCCCAGCAGGCGCCACAGCAGGCGCGCGCCAATCCCCATGTTGACCAGCTGGCAGCGCACTGCCAGGCCAATGCGTGCGAGAAAGTTCATGCACGCCTCCTGCTGCCAAAGTCCTCGTCGGCGCTGACGCCGGGATAGTGGAACGGCACAGGCCCCGTGGGTCTGGCATGGATGAATTGCTGCACCAGCGGATCGCTGCTGGCGCGCACCTCTTCGGGTGTGCCCTGGGCGGCAACGCTGCCAGCCCCCAGAATCACCACATGGTCGGCCACGCGGAAGGTTTCTTCCAGATCGTGGGATACCAGAATCGAAGTCAGGCCCATGGCATCGTTGAGCTGGCGGATCAGCTGCGCCGAGGTGCCCAGCGAAATGGGGTCCAGGCCTGCGAAAGGCTCGTCGTACATGATGAGCTCGGGGTCCAGCGCAATCGCGCGGGCCAGTGCCACGCGGCGGGCCATGCCACCCGAAACCTGGGAAGGCATCAGATCGCGAGCACCGCGCAGGCCCACGGCATGCAGCTTCATGAGCACGATGTCGCGGATCAGCTCTTCGGGCAGATCGGTGTGCTCGCGCAGCGGAAAGGCCACGTTGTCGAACACGCTCATGTCGGTGAACAGTGCACCGAACTGAAACAGCATACCCATGCGGCGACGCGCGGCGTAGAGCTGCTGCGCATCCATGGCGGTCACATCCTGGCCGTCAAACAGCACCTGGCCCTGCTGGGCGCGGTTCTGCCCGCCGATCAGACGCAGCACCGTGGTCTTGCCGCCGCCCGATGCGCCCATCAGCGCCGTGACCTTGCCGCGCGGCACTTGCAGGGACAGATCGCGCAGGATGACGCGGTCACCATAGCCAAAGGTGACATTGCGCAGTTCCACAAAGGGTGCGTTGGGTGACATGCGTGAATAGCCGCTCAAGAGAAAGCAAACTGGTATTGTGCCGACAAGCTCGGCAAAAAGCTCGGGTTAGCCCCAAGTAAACATACATTCGCGAATGTTTCTTCAAGGTCTGGCTTGAATCGCAGAGCATTCACTCCTATTTCAGGAGCATTCAGTGCTTGCTGGGCATGCGCAAACTGCTGTTTTTGCGATATGAAATCACATCAGCAGCTGCGACTTATTTACAACATATTCTGCAGAAACGCCTTGGTGCGCTCGTGCTGAGGCGCCACAAAGAAGGCTTCGGACGGGCCTTGCTCGACGATGTAGCCACCGTCCATGAAGATGACGCGGTTGGCCACCTCCCGCGCAAAACCCATCTCGTGGGTCACGACCAGCATGGTCATGTGCTCCTCGGCCAGCTCGCGCATGGTGCGCAGCACCTCGCCGGTCAGCTCGGGATCCAGCGCCGAGGTCGGCTCGTCGAACAGCAGAATGTCCGGCTCCATGGCCAGCGCACGGGCAATCGCCACGCGCTGCTTCTGACCGCCGGAGAGATGGTTGGGGTAGGCATCGCGCTTGGCGGCCAGCCCCACCTTGGCAAGCAGAGCCTCGGCCTTGGGAATGATGTCTTCGCGCTTCATGCCCTTGACGATGACGGGCGCCTCAATGATGTTTTCCAGCACCGTGAGATGGGGAAACAGATTGAAGGACTGAAACACCATGCCCATCTTGCGGCCGATCTTGCGGATTTCGGCATCGCTCACATACTGAGCCCTGGCCTCACCCTCGGAGCGGGCCAACACCTCGCCTTCGATGCTGATGGTGCCGCGGTCAATCGTCTCCAGGTGGTTGAGGCAGCGCAAAAAGGTGCTCTTGCCCGAGCCGGACGGGCCGATCACGGCGACCACCTCGCCGCGCAGCAGTTCCAGAGAGACACCGCGCAGCACTTCGTTGTTGCCAAAGGCCTTGTGGATGCCCTGGGCGGAAATCATCACGTCAGGCGTCGTACTTGGCATATTTTTTCTCAAGATATTGGAAGCCCCAGGTCAGCACCAGGGTCATGATGAGATAGAAGGCCGCAGCCACGATGAAGGGCGTGAAGCTGAAGTCGCGCTGCACCACGCCACGCGCCACGCGCAGCAGATCGTTGAGTGCCAGCACATAGATCAGCGAGGTGTCCTTGACCAGGGTGATGGTCTCGTTGCTGACGGGCGGCAGGATGCGGGCCCACATCTGGGGCAGCACGATGCGGCGCATGGTCTGGGCATAGGTCATGCCCAGCACCTTGGCGCCCTCGTACTGGCCGCGGTCCACGGACTTGATGCCGGCGCGGAAGATCTCCGCGAAGTAGGCCGCGTAGTTCAGCGCAAACGCCACCACGGCGGCAGGAAAGTCGGGCAGGCGCACACCGATGTAGGGCACAAAGGGCAGCGCGAAGTACACGAACAGCAGCTGCAGCATCAGCGGCGTGCCGCGCATCAGCCAGATATAGGCGCCCACGGCGCTGCTCAGCGGCTTGATGCTGGAGATGCGCATCAGCGCCAGCGCCAGGCCCATGGGAATGGACAGCGCCAGCGTGATGAAGAACAGCTTGAGTGTGACAAGGGCACCAGCCGACATGGGCCCCAGGAGCGAGATTACATAGTCCATCAAATGGCCTTCAGTGTGGCGCTGCAGCTATCGAAAGCCCGCCACAGGCACGGGCGTGCGCAGGAGGAAGTGTTTGCACGCATTGTCGTCGCAAAAAAAACCGGCAATGCCAGGCATTGCCGGTGCAGTACGTCAAAAAGGGATTAGTGCTTGATGACGTCGGCGCCGAACCACTTCTGGGCGATTTCAGCAGCCTTGCCGTCCTTCTTCATTTCGGTCAGCACGTCGTTGACCTTGTTGCGAGTGGCTTCGTCGTCCTTGCGGAAGCCCACACCGTAGTCTTCGGTACCGAAGTCCTCGGCCAGCACCACGTAGTTGTCGGGCTTCTTGTTGACGTAGTAGCGCCCCACCACCTCATCCACCACCACCACATCCAGACGACCGGCTTCCAGGTCCATCATGGCAGCGATGTTGTCGCCGAAGAGCTTGGTTTCCTTGAACTTGTCCGACAGTTCCTTGTCCTTGGTCAGGGCCGTCACGGCGCTGGAGCCTTCCTGGGCACCCACGACCTTGCCGACCATGTCAGCCTTGCTCTTGATGGGCGAGCCGGCCTTCACGATGATGATCTGCTTGTTCACCATGTAGGGGTCGGAGAACAGGATCTTTTCCTTGCGCTCTTCCAGAATGGTCAGGCCGTTCCACAGAGCGTCCACACGCTTGCCCAGCAGCTCGGCTTCCTTGGCGTTCCAGTCGATGGGCTTGAACTCCACTTCGATATTGGCGCGCTTGGCGACTTCACGGGCCATGTCGATGTCGAAACCGACCAGCTCGTTCTTTTCGTCACGGAAACCCATGGGCGGGAAGTTGTCGTCCAGGCCCACCACCAGCTTGGCGGCGGCTGCCGCGGGAGCGGGCGCAGGAGCTGCAGCGGTGTTGCTTGCGGGCTCGTTCTTGCCGCAGGCAGCCAAAATTGCAGTCAGGGCCACCGAGGCCAGCAGGGTACGTTTTTTCATGGCGTCAAAATTTGAAGTGGAAAAAGCGGAGGCAGGGGCTTTGTCTCCCGTCCGGGGCCACCGCAGCCGCCCCGAAGCCGGGCTGCCGCCAGCGCCGAATCCGCTATTGTCGCGCAGACGGGGCAGAACGTCACTCGCCGGTCGCAAAACCATGTGCAAGCTTGCAAAACTCCAGACCATGTCACCACCGTCACCAGACACCAGCCAGCTCCCGCCCGCCTTGCAGCAGGCCTATCGCGACGCGCTCTACCAGGTCGATGCCAGCAAGGGTGCTGTCGCACAGACGCTACGCGTGGGCGAGCGCAATGACTGGCTAGTGCAGCAGTTGGGACGGCAGCCCATCCAGGCCGCCTGCTATCTCACGGCCTGCAATCCCTGGGGACAGATCCTGGAGCCGACTGAAAACGAGCGTCGCATGAGTGATCTGCGCCATGCGCTGGACAGCGAGGGCTGGCAGTATCTGGACGGCTGCGGCCATGACCCGCAAGGCCAGTGGCCCGCCGAGGACAGCGTGCTGATCTGGGGCATGGATGCCGACACGGCCCGGCAATGGGGCCAGCACTGGCAGCAGAACGCCGTGCTCTGGAGCGATGCCGGGGCCCGGCCTCAGCTTTTGTGGCTGCGCTGATTGCTTTTGATAGCAGCTTGCGCTTTCCACTATTGAAAATTCAATACAAAACTACCTGTATCTCATAAAACACTGCCGGTTGCAGCTATCAAAAACAAAAGGCATTCCGAGGAATGCCTTTTGTGGGACGACCCGCTGTGAATGATCAGCGCGGCAGTTCGCTGGCGCCCATCAGGAACTCGTCCACGGCACGGGCCGCTTGGCGGCCTTCGCGAATTGCCCACACGACCAGCGACTGGCCGCGGCGGATGTCGCCAGCGGCGAACACCTTGGGCACGCTGGTGACATAGCCGCCGATGAAGTCGGTGCTGGCCTTGGCGTTGCCGCGGGCATCCTTGTCGACGCCAAAGGCTTCGAGCACGGTGGCCACCGGGTTCACAAAGCCCATGGCCAGCAGCACCAGATCGGCAGGCCAGACCTTTTCGGTGCCGGGCACTTCGGTCAGCTTGCCGTCCTTGAACTCGACCTGCACGGTGGTCAGGCTCTTGACCTTGCCCTTTTCGCCGGTGAATTCCTTGGTGGAGATGGCGAACTCGCGCGTCACGCCTTCGTCGTGGCTGGAGGAGGTACGCAGCTTGATCGGCCAGTAAGGCCAGACCAGGGGCTTGTTCTCCTGCTCGGGCGGCATGGGCATGACCTCGAACTGGGTCACGCTCTTGGCGCCATGGCGGTTGGAGGTACCCACGCAGTCGGAGCCGGTGTCGCCACCGCCGATGACGATGACATGCTTGCCGTCGGCACGGATCTGGCCCTTGAGCTTGTCGCCCGCGTTGACCTTGTTCTGCTGGGGCAGGAACTCCATCGCGAAGTGCACGCCTTCCAGATCGCGGCCGGGCACGGGCAGATCACGCGACTGCTCGGAGCCGCCGGTCAGCAGCACCGCGTCGAACTCGGCATCGAGCTGCTCGGGGCTGATGGTTTCCTTGGCCCAGTTGGTGACCTTGGAATCCTTGCCCAGACCGTCCTTGCCGGCAATCAGCACGCCGGTGCGGATCTTCAGGCCTTCGGCCACCATCTGCTCGACACGGCGGTCGATCAGGCCCTTGTCCAGCTTGAAGTCGGGGATGCCGTAGCGCAGCAGGCCGCCCACGCGGTCGTTCTTCTCGAACAGCGTCACGTCGTGGCCGGCACGCACCAGTTGCTGGGCCGCTGCCATGCCCGCAGGGCCGGCACCGACCACGGCCACCTTCTTGCCGGTCTTGTGCTTGGACGGCAGGGGCTTGACCCAGCCTTCGCTCCAGGCGCGGTCGATGATGGAGTGCTCGATGGACTTGATGCCGATGGCGTCGCCATTGATATTGGCCACGCAGGCAGCTTCGCAGGGTGCGGGGCAGATGCGGCCCGTGAACTCGGGGAAGTTGTTGGTGCTGTGCAGCGTGGTGATGGCATTCTTCCAGTCACCCTGGTACACGAGGTCGTTGAAGTCCGGAATGATGTTGTTGACCGGGCAGCCGTTGTTGCAGAACGGCGTGCCGCAGTCCATGCAGCGTGCAGCCTGCACCTTGGCCTGATCGGTGGTCAGGCCGATGACGAATTCCTTGTAGTGCTTGAGACGTTCCGCAACGGGGGCATAGCCCTCTTCGATGCGCTCGTATTCCATGAAGCCGGTGGTCTTTCCCATGATCTTTAATCCTTGAAATCTGTGTTCGCTTGCAGTGCGGTGGCCGCCTGGCCGCCACCGCTTCGAGCCATGTTTACTTGGCGGCTACTGCTTCTTTTTGAGGAGCTGCTGGCGCTTTCGCAGCTTGCTTTTCCTTCTGTTTGCGTTCAAAGATCTCGCCGAGTGCACGCTGGTACTCGGTCGGGAACACCTTGACAAACTTGGCACGCGCTGCGGCCCAGTTGTCCAGCAGATCACGGGCACGCTTGGAACCCGTCCAGCGGCTGTGAGCCTCCACCATATTGCGCAGCTGCTGATCGTCGCTCTGGCCACGGTGCCAGATGCCGGGATCGACGCGCGAGACAAACTCGTCGTGCGGCAGCACCTTTTCCAGCTTCACCGAAGCGGTGTTGCAACGCTCGGCAAACTTGCCGTCCTCGTCATAGACATAGGCCACGCCGCCGCTCATGCCGGCAGCGAAGTTGCGGCCGGTCTTGCCCAGCACGACCACGGTACCGCCGGTCATGTATTCGCAGCCGTGGTCACCCACGCCTTCGACCACGGCCATGGCGCCGGACAGACGCACGGCAAAGCGCTCGCCGGCCACGCCGCTGAAGAAGGCTTCACCGCTGGTGGCGCCGAACATCACGGTGTTGCCCACGATGGTGTTGGTCGTCGTCGAGCCACGGAACTCATGGCTGGGATGCACCACCACACGGCCGCCGGACAGGCCCTTGCCGGTGTAGTCGTTGGCTTCGCCGCTGAGGTTCAGCGTGATGCCGTTGCACAGGAAGGCACCGAAGGACTGGCCGCCCGTACCTTCGAAGTGGATGCGGATGGTGTCGTCTGGCAGGCCTTCGGCGTGATGCTTGGTCACCGCGCCCGAGAGCATGGCACCGACGGAGCGGTTGACGTTGCGCGCCACTTCCATGATGCGCACCTTCTCGCCGTTTTCGATGGCTGGCTTGCAGCGCTCGATGAGCTTGACGTCCAGCGCCTTGTCCAGCAGGTGATCCTGGCTTTCCACGTGATAGCGGGCCACGTCGGCAGGCACTTCGGGCTGGGCGAACAGACGGCTGAAGTCCAGGCCCTGAGCCTTCCAGTGCTCGATGCCCTTGCGGGTGTCGAGCAGGTCGGAGCGGCCGATCAGGTCGTCGAACTTGGCGATACCCAGCTGGGCCATGATCTGGCGCACTTCTTCGGCGATGAAGAAGAAATAGTTCACCACATGCTCGGGCTTGCCGGTGAACTTGGCACGCAGCACGGGGTCTTGCGTAGCCACGCCCACGGGGCAGGTGTTGAGGTGGCACTTGCGCATCATGATGCAGCCTTCAACCACCAGCGGAGCCGTGGCGAAGCCGAACTCGTCGGCACCCAGCAGAGCGCCGATGATCACGTCGCGGCCGGTCTTCATCTGGCCGTCGGCCTGCACACGCACACGGCCGCGCAGACGGTTCAGCACCAGGGTCTGCTGGGTCTCGGCCAGGCCGATTTCCCAGGGACCGCCGGCATGCTTGATGGAGGACCAGGGCGAGGCGCCGGTGCCGCCGTCGTGCCCTGCGATCACCAGGTGATCGCTCTTGCACTTGGTCACGCCTGCGGCGATCGTGCCCACACCGACCTCGGACACCAGCTTGGTGCTGATGCTGGCATGCGGAGCCACGTTCTTCAGATCGTGGATCAGCTGTGCCAGGTCTTCGATCGAGTAGATGTCGTGGTGCGGAGGAGGCGAGATCAGGCCCACACCGGGCACCGAGTGACGCAGTGCCCCGATGTAGTCGGAGACCTTGCCACCGGGCAGCTGACCGCCTTCACCGGGCTTGGCACCCTGGGCCATCTTGATCTGGATCTGGTCCGAAGAGGCCAGATATTCGGCAGTCACGCCGAAACGACCGGACGCGACCTGCTTGATCTTGGAGCGCAGCGAGTCGCCGGCCTGCAGTTCGATATCGGACTCGACCTTGTCCTTGCCGATGATGGAAGCCAGGGTTTCGCCCTTGCTGATGGGGATGCCCTTCAACTCGTTGCGATAGCGCTTGGGATCTTCGCCGCCTTCGCCGGTGTTGCTCTTGCCGCCGATGCGGTTCATGGCCACGGCCAGCGTGGCATGGGCTTCGGTGGAGATGGAGCCCAGCGACATGGCACCCGTGGCAAAGCGCTTGACGATTTCCTTGGCCGACTCGACCTGGTCCACGGGAATCGCCTTGGTGGGATCGAACTTGAACTCGAACAGGCCGCGCAGCGTCATGTGGCGCTTGGTCTGATCGTTGATCAGCTGGGCGTATTCCTTGTAGGTGCTGAAGTTGTTGGCACGCGTGGAGTGCTGCAGCTTGGCGATCACGTCAGGCGTCCACATATGCTCTTCGCCACGGGCACGCCAGGCGTACTCGCCGCCGGCATCCAGCATGGTTTCCAGCACGGGGTCGTCGCTGAAGGCAGCCTCGTGGTTGCGGATGGTTTCCTCGGCAATCTCGAAGACGCCGATACCTTCCACACGGCTGGCCGTGCCCGTGAAGTACTTGTCCACGGTCTCGCTGTTCAGGCCCACGGCTTCGAACAGCTGGGCGCCGCAGTAGGACATATAGGTGGACACGCCCATCTTGGACATGATCTTGGACAGACCCTTGCCGATGGCCTTCACATAGTGATAGATAGCCTTGTCGGCAGTGATGGGCGCAGCTTCGCGGCTGAAGATGTCGACCAGGGTCTCCATCGCCAGATAGGGGTGCACGGCTTCCGCGCCATAGCCGGCCAGCACGGCGAAGTGATGCACTTCGCGGGCGGTGCCGGTTTCCACCACCAGACCGGCGGTGGTGCGCAGACCTTCACGCACCAGATGCTGGTGGATGGCGGACAGCGCCAGCAGCGCGGGGATGGCCACTTGCGTGGCGCTCATGTTGCGGTCGCTGATGATCAGGATGTTGGCACCGCCCTTGATCTCATCCACGGCATGGGCGCACAGCGAGGCCAGCTTGGCTTCCACGCCCTGCTTGCCCCAGGACAGCGGGTAGGTGATGTCGATCGTCGAGCTCTTGAACTTGCCGTTGGTGCGCTTTTCGATATCACGCAGCCTGGCCATGCCTTCGAAGTCGAGCACGGGCTGCTGCAACTCCAGGCGCATGGGCGGGTTGACTTGGTTGATGTCCAGCAGGTTGGGCTTGGGACCCACGAACGACACCAGCGACATCACGATCGCTTCGCGGATCGGGTCGATGGGAGGGTTCGTCACCTGGGCGAACATCTGGCGGAAGTAGTTGTACAGCGGCTTGTTCTTGTCGGACAGCACGGCCAGCGGGCTGTCGTTGCCCATGGAGCCAATGCCTTCCTCGCCCTTCTCGGCCATGGGGGTCAGCAGGAACTTGATGTCCTCCTGCGTGAAGCCGAAGGCTTGCTGGCGGTCCAGCAGGGACAGCTCGGTCTTGGCTGCGGGCGCCTTGAAGTCGGCGGGGATTTCCACCTCGTCGAGCTTGATGCGCAGGTTCTCGATCCACTGCTTGTAGGGCTTGGTGTTGACGACGTTGGCCTTGAGCTCTTCGTCTTCGATCATGCGACCCTGCTCCAGGTCGATCAGCAGCATCTTGCCGGGCTGCAGGCGCCACTTGCGCACGATCTTGCTATCGGGAACGGGCAGCACGCCGGCTTCGGAAGCCAGGATCACCATATCGTCATCGGTGATGCAGTAGCGCGAGGGACGCAGACCGTTGCGGTCCAGCGTGGCGCCGATCTGGCGGCCATCGGTGAACACGATGGAGGCGGGACCGTCCCAGGGCTCGATCATCGCAGCGTGGTATTCATAGAAGGCGCGGCGGCGCTCGTCCATGGCTTCGTGCTGCTCCCAGGGCTCGGGAATCATCATCATCACGGCCTGGCTGATGGGATAGCCGGCCATGGTCAGCAGTTCCAGGCAGTTGTCGAAGGTGGCGGTGTCGGACTGGCCGGCAAAGCTGATGGGATAGAGCTTTTGCAGGTCTTCGCCCAGCACGGGAGAGGCCATCACGCCTTCGCGCGCTAGCATCCAGTTGTAGTTGCCGCGCACGGTGTTGATTTCACCGTTGTGGGCCACGTAGCGGTAGGGGTGAGCCAGAGGCCACTCGGGGAAGGTGTTGGTGGAGAAACGCTGGTGCACCAGACCAATGGCCGAGACGCAGCGCTCGTCAGCCAGATCACGGTAGTACACACCCACCTGATCGGCCAGCAGCAGGCCCTTGTAGACCACGGTGCGGCTGCTCATGCTGGGAACGTAGTATTCCTTGCTGTGCTTGAGGCCCAGGTTCTGGATGGCGGCCGAGGCCGTCTTGCGGATCACGTACAGCTTGCGCTCCAGCGCGTCCTGCACGATGACGTCGGCACCACGGCCGATGAAGACCTGGCGCAGGATGGGCTCCTTTTCCTGCACGGTGGGCGACATGGGCATGTCGCGGTTCACCGGCACATCGCGCCAGCCCAGCAGCACCTGGCCTTCGGCCTTGATTGCGCGCTCCATCTCCTGCTGGCAAGCCAGACGAGAGGCATGCTCCTTGGGCAGGAAGATCATGCCCACGCCATATTCGCCGGCAGGAGGCAGTGCCACGCCCTGCTTGGCCATTTCTTCGCGGTAGAGCTGATCGGGGATCTGGATCAGGATACCGGCGCCGTCGCCCATCAGGGGGTCTGCGCCCACCGCGCCGCGATGGTCGATGTTTTCGAGGATCTTCAGTGCCCCCAGCACAATGTCATGGCGCTTCTGGCCCTTGATATGGGCCACAAAGCCCAGACCGCAGGCATCGTGCTCGTTGCTCTTGGAGTACAGACCGTGGTCCTGGAGATACTTGATCTCGGCAGCAGTCGTCATGGGGGAATCCTCTTATATCAATCGCGGGGAACGCAAGATTACGACAGGACATGAAGTTATGCAATAAGTTTTAATTAGGGTCAGATTCCAATTAATTCCCAACTTTTTTTATTTGCATTTAATTAGGGACATATAAAAATAGCGCAAAGCCACCCAATAAAAACAAGGAGTTGGAAAAGCTGCCTAGTCCTCGTGCACCGAAGCTGTGCGTGCCGCAGGCCTGCCTGCCTTCTGCCGCTTCACGCGCCTCTCGGTTTTTTGTTGCAAATTTTCAATGAAATCGGGCTCGCCCAGAGCCCAGCCACGCAGTGCGGCATGGCTGATCTGCGCCTGGGTATCGGCATCCAGACCGGCCTCCACGGCCCTGACATAAGCAGCATCTCTGGCAAACGGCGTGTTGCCCAGGGCCCAGAAAAGCGCATGCGGGCTGATGAGCGCATCGCTTTGCAGGCCTGCGTTGTGCGCATAGCTGGACCAGGGCCAGTCCACCGCGCGCTGCACCAGCCCGTCACGCACGGGATTCAGATCCATGGAGACCATGGTGGCCATCAGCCATTGCTCGGCCTGCAGCACGGTGCATCGGTAGCGCCCCTCCCACAAGGTACCGGTACGTCCATGCCGGTTGTTGAAGTAACGCACATAGCTGCGCCCCACGGCCTGCATGAACTGGGGCACGCCCTGCTCCGTCCTGGGCGTCAGCAGCAGATGGAAGTGATTGGGCATGAGCACATAGGCATGCACATCGACCTCGAAGCGCCGCGCCATCTCCCGCATCAGATCCAGCATGACCAGGCGGTCCTGCGCGTCCACAAAGATCTCGCCGCTGTTGTTGCCACGCTGGATGATGTGGTGCGGCATGTTTGCCAGCGTGAGACGGGGAAGACGGGCCATGGAGCGGACTTGGACAGGGGCGACAGGGAAGGCGTTTCAGCCATTATGAAGCGTCGCGCCAGGGCCGACGCCTCCTCAGGCGGCAGACATCACAGATGCATGCGACCCGAAGCACTCAGCAACTGGCTGATGTGGCGCGTGGCGGCCAGCAGTTGAGGCAGCAGCCGCTCGCGCATCATCTGCTCGCTGGTGCGGTTGGCCTGGCCACTGATATTGAGCGCCGCCACCGTCTGGCCGCGCGCATTGCGTATGGGGGCGGCAATCGAGATCAGGCCCTCCTCCAGCTCCTGGTTGAGCAGGGCCCAGCCCTGCTCGCGCACGCGGGCGATCTCGGCATACAGCTCGTCGTCGCCGTTCAGCGTGTGGCGCGTGAAGGCACGCTGCTCGCGCCGGGCCATCAGCGCCCGCAGCTCATCGGGGGGCAGCGCCGCCAGCAGCACCCGGCCCATGGATGTCCAGAAGGCAGGCAGTCGCGAGCCCACGCCCAGATTGGTGCTCATGATCTTGTGCGTGTGCACGCGCAGCACATAGACCACATCCAGACCTTCAAGAACGGCAGCCGAGCACGACTCCTTGACCTCGTCCACCAACGCCTCCATGGCCGGCTCGGCCAGATTCCACAGCGGCGTGGAGCTCAGATAGGCAAAGCCCAGATCCAGGATGCGCGGCGTGAGCGCGTAGTGCTTGCCATCGCTGCGTACATAGCCCAGCGTCTGCAGCGTCAGCAGGATGCGCCTTGCACCGGCACGCGTCAGACCCGTGGCGGCAGCCACCTCGCTGAGCGTCTGTTCCGGCGCCCTGGCGCTGAACGAACGTATGACTTCCAGCCCCCGCGCAAAGGACTGCACATAGCTGTCACCGGGCTTGAGCGGGGCCGCCTCGCCCTCGACAGGGGTTTTCCCTGATGTGGTTTTTACAGTCTCCATTTTCATCATCCTTTTCTACAATTCTTTTAGCGAACAAATGTTCTATATACGAACATTTTAGCGCCAATGGCGCAAGTCTTTGTATAGAAAATTGGAGACCCCCATGATCAACAAGATCGCCGACTCGGTCGCTCAGGCCCTGTCCGGCATTCAAGACGGCTCCACCGTGCTCATTGGCGGCTTCGGCACCTCGGGCATTCCCGGCGAGCTGATCGACGGCCTGATCGCCCAGGGTGCACGCGAGCTCACCGTGGTCAACAACAATGCCGGCAATGGCGACACCGGCCTGGCCGCCCTGCTCAAGACCGGCCAGGTGCGCAAGATCATCTGCAGCTTCCCGCGCCAGGTGGACAGCTGGGTCTTCGACGAGCTGTACCGCAGCGGCAAGATCGAGCTCGAACTGGTGGCCCAGGGCAATCTGGCCGAACGCATGCGCGCAGCCGCTGCAGGCATAGGCGCTTTCTTCTGCCCCACGGCCTACGGCACCGAACTCGCAAAAGGCAAGGAAACGCGCGAGATCAACGGCAAGCACTATGTGCTGGAGCACCCCATCCATGGCGATGTGGCCCTGATCAAGGCCGAAAAAGGCGACCGCTGGGGCAACCTGACCTACCGCATGTCGGCGCGCAACTTCGGCCCCGTGATGGCTTCGGCCGCCAGGTTCACCGTGGCCACCGTGCATGAGATCGTGGAACTCGGCCAGCTTGATCCCGAATCCGTGGTCACCCCAGGCATCTATGTGAGCCAGGTGGTGAAGATCGAGCGCGTGGCCACCCAGGCCGGCGGCTTCAAGAAGGCGGCCTGAGCCAAGGTCCAGCAAGGAGATACAAGCGTGAGCTATCAAAAACGAAGCAAGGACGAACTGGCCCTGCGCGTGGCCCAGGACATTCATGACGGTGCCTATGTGAATCTGGGCATAGGTCAGCCTACCCTGGTGGCCAACCACATTCCCGCAGGACGCGAAATCGTGCTGCAAAGCGAAAACGGCATTCTGGGCATGGGCCCGGCACCAGCGGCCGGCTCCGAAGACTACGACCTGACCAATGCCGGCAAGCAGCCCGTGACCCTGCTGCCCGGCGGCAGCTATTTCCACCACGCCGACAGCTTCGCCATGATGCGCGGCGGCCACCTGGACATCTGCGTGCTCGGAGCCTTCCAGGTTTCGGCCACGGGCGATCTGGCCAACTGGAGCACAGGCGAGCCCGGCGCCATTCCCGCCGTGGGCGGAGCCATGGACCTGGCCATTGGTGCCAAGCAGACCTGGGTGATGATGGATCTGCTCACCAAAAAGGGCGAGAGCAAGGTCGTGGCCCAGTGCAGCTACCCGCTGACCGGCCTGGGCTGCGTCAAACGCATCTACACCGATCTGTGCACCCTGGCCTGCTGCCCCGAGGGGCTGCGCCTGATCGACAAGGTCGAAGGCCTGGAGCACGCCGAGCTCGAACGCATCGTGGGCCTGCCCATCGCGGCCTGAACGGCCCTTAGGCCAACCCGGCCTAGACCCCAAGCTCAATTTTTATAACGGAGACATGTCATGAGCAACCAGAACCAAGCCTTTATCTGCGACGCCATCCGCACCCCCTTCGGTCGCTACGGCGGCGCGCTGTCCAGCGTGCGCACCGATGATCTGGGCGCCCTGCCCATCAAGGCGCTGATGCAGCGCAACCCCGACGTGGACTGGACCGCCGTGGCCGATGTGCTCTACGGCTGCGCCAACCAAGCCGGCGAGGACAACCGCAACGTGGCGCGCATGTCGTCGCTGCTGGCCGGCCTGCCGATCGATGTACCGGGCGCCACCATCAACCGCCTGTGCGGCTCGGGCCTGGACGCTGTCGGCACGGCCGCGCGTGCCATCAAGTCCAGTGAAGCACGCCTGATGATCGCCGGCGGCGTGGAGAGCATGAGCCGCGCGCCCTTCGTCATGCCCAAGGCCGAGTCCGCCTTCAGCCGCAGCAATGCCGTCTACGACACCACCATCGGCTGGCGCTTTGTCAACAAGCTGATGAAAGCCCAGTACGGCGTGGACTCCATGCCCGAGACCGCCGAAAACGTGGCCGACGACTTCGGGATCGAACGCGAAGCCCAGGACCGCATGGCCCTGGCCAGCCAGGAAAAGGCCGCGGCCGCGATTGCCGCCGGCCATCTGGCACGCGAGATCGTGCCCGTCTCCATCGCCCAGAAAAAGGGCGACCCCATCGTCGTCAGCCAGGATGAGCACCCCCGCGCCACCACCATCGAGGCCCTGGCCAGACTCAAGGGCGTGGTACGCCCTGACGGCACGGTCACGGCCGGCAACGCCAGCGGCGTCAACGACGGTGCCTGCGCCCTGCTGCTGGCCAACGAGGAAGCCGCCAAGCAGTACGGCCTGGTGCCGCGTGCCCGTGTGGTCGGCATGGCCGTGGCCGGCGTCGCGCCGCGCATCATGGGCTTTGGTCCGGCTCCCGCCGTGCGCAAGGTGCTGGCCCAGACCGGGCTGACTCTTGAGCAGATGGATGTCATCGAGCTCAACGAAGCCTTTGCCGCACAAGGCCTGGCCGTGCTGCGCGATCTGGGCATTGCCGACGACGACCGCCGCGTCAACCAGTGGGGCGGTGCCATCGCCCTGGGCCATCCCCTGGGTGCGTCGGGCGCTCGTCTTGCCACCACGGCCGTGAACCAGCTGCATGCCCTGGGTGGCCGCTATGCGCTGTGCACCATGTGCATCGGCGTGGGCCAGGGCATTGCCGTGGTGCTCGAACGCGTCTGATCCGACTGCGGCAGGGACCGGCCAAGCCCAGCCTGCTGCCGCCCCCTGCCTCTTACACCCAAACAACGACCGCTGGCGTGCACCTTCTCTCGGAGGTGTGCCACCGCGGCAGCCCGCGCCCCGGCCTTTGGCCGGCGGTGTCTTGCCTTTTTCCGGAGACCTCAATGTCCAATTCCCTTTCCCTGTCTCGCCGCCGCAGCCTGCAGACCCTGGCAGCAAGCGCCCTGTTCGCTCTGGGCGCTGCTCCCTCCATGGCCCAGACGCCCTATCCCAGCAAGCCCATCACCATGATCGTGCCCTTCTCGGCCGGCGGCACGACCGACATCCTGGCGCGCGTGGTGGGTCAGGCTCTGAGCACCGAACTGGGCCAGAGCATCATCATCGACAACCGTCCCGGCGCGGGCGGCAATATCGGCGGCCAGGCGGCCGCACGGGCGGCCGGTGACGGCTACACCCTGTTCATGGGAACGGTGGGCACGCACGCCATCAACGAAGCCCTGTACAAGAAGATGCCTTTCGATCCGGTCAAGGACTTTGCTCCGCTGACCCGCGTCGCCAATGTGCCCAATCTGCTGGTGGCCCACCCCAGCCAGCCCTTCAAGACCGTCAAGGAAATGATGGCCTACGCCAAGGCCAATCCCGGCAAGCTGAATTTCGGCTCCTCGGGCTCGGGCAGCTCCATTCACCTGTCGGGCGAGCTGTTCAAGTCCATGACCCATCTGGACATGGTGCATGTGCCCTACAAGGGCAGCGCGCCGGCCATCACCGATCTGCTGGGCAACCAGATCGCCATCATGTTCGACAACATGCCCTCGGCCATCCAGCATGTGCGCTCGGGCAAGCTGCGCCCCATCGCCGTGACCACGGCCAAGCGCTCGCCCGAGCTGCCCGATGTGCCCACGGTGGCCGAAGCCGGCGTGCCCGGCTATGAAGCCACTTCCTGGTTCGGTCTCTTCGTGCCTGTCAAGACACCGGCCGACATCCAGCAAAAGCTGCATGCCGCCATTGCCAAGGTGCTCAAAGATCCCGCCGTGATCAAGAAGATCAACGACCAGGGCGGCGAAGTCGTGATCGACACCCAGGAAGGCTTTGCCAAGTTCATCGACGCCGAAGCCAAGAAGTGGGGCAAGGTCGTCAAGGACTCCGGCGCCAGCGTCTGACCCCCTCAGGTGCCGGCCTGTCCCGGCCGCCCCCGGCTCCAGAACCGGCACTGCCGGCGCATGCCGGTGGTTGCTGTTGCCCTGACTGCCCCGGACCCACGCCTATCGCAACCGCCCCGTTTTCCGTCTGAAAGTTATTGCCATGTCTTCCCAGAGCGCCTCCCTTACTGACCGCCCTCGCGTGTTGATCACCGGTGGCGGAGCCGGCATCGGCGCCGCCGCTGCCGAGCGCTGCCGCGCCGACGGCTACGAGCCCATCATCATCGACCGTGTGGTCGATCACGTTCCCGGCGGCATACAGGCCGACCTCAGCGATGTCGAGGACACGGCCCGCGCCCTGCGTCAGGCTCTGGAAACAGGCCCCATCACGCGCCTGATCAACAACGTGGGCGTGGTCGTCCCCAACGACGCCGCCTCGCAGACCCTGGCCGAGTTCGACCTGGCCGTCTCGCTGAACCTGCGCTGCGCCTTCCAGTGCATGCAGGCCCTGCTGCCCGGCATGAAGCAAGCGGGGTTCGGGCGCATCGTCAATATGTCCTCGCGTGCCGCGCTGGGCAAGGACTTGCGCACAGCCTATGCGGCCACCAAGGCCGGTCTGATCGGCATGACCCGCGTCTGGGCGCTGGAGCTGGGCCAATGGGGCATCACGGCCAACGCCATCGGCCCCGGCCCGATACGCACCGAGCTGTTCGACAAGGCCAATCCGCCCGACGCTCCGCGCACGCAGAAGATCATCGCTTCCGTACCCGTCAAGCGGGTGGGCACTCCCGAGGATGTGGCCCATGCCGTGTCCTACATGCTCGACGAGCGCAGTGGCTTTGTGACCGGGCAGGTGCTCTATGTCTGCGGCGGCATGACCGTGGGCGTCGCCTCGGTGTAAGCGGCTCGATACGAGCTGTTGCACGGGCAAGCCAAGTCCCCAAGCCGCAGATGCATCACCCTCGTCTGGCGCGCCCCCTGCAAGCTAGCGGGATCTGGATGCTTTCTTAATTCTGATAGCTGAAAGCACCTTCCCCATAATGATTTCAATGTGTTTTATGCTTGAAAACATTTATGGAGAAGCGACAGAAGCTCTCAATAAGAGAGCCCTCTTGCCTGGCATTTCGACGCGCACAGGCCGCGCCTTTGCAGACCCTCAGGTATAGCGCTTGGCGCGCAGATTGTTCTTCATCTGCTCCAGCGCCGGCTGAAGTGCCGGCCCGATGCGCAAAGCCACACAGGTCGCCAGCACATCAATGATGAGCAGGTGCAGCAGCCGCGAGACCATGGGGCTGTAGCGGTCGTACCCTTCGGGATGATCGGCCGCCAGGTGCACCTGGCAAGCCGAGGCCAAAGGGGAGCCGCTGGCCGTGATGGCTATCGTGGTGGCCCCGTTCTTGCGGGCGATATCCGCCGCATCCATCAGATCTCGCGTGCGCCCGGAGTTCGAGATGATGACCACGCAATCGCCCGGCCCCAGCAAGGTGGCGCTCATGACCTGCATATGGCCATCGCTGGTGGCCAGACTGGTCACACCGAGGCGGAAAAACTTGTGCTGGGCATCCAGCGCCACGATGCCCGAGTTCCCGGCGCCGTAAAACTCGATGCGCTTGCCCGTCTGCCAGGTCGCTGCAATCGCCTGCGCAGCCTGCTCTATGGCCGCCGTGCTGGCTGCATTGCGGTACTGCAGAAAAGCGGCAACCGCGTTGTCCACCACCTTGACCATGACATCGCTGGTCTTGTCATCGCTGTCCACACTGCGATGGATGAAGGGCACGCCTTCGCTGACGCTGCCCGCGAGCTTGAGCTTGAAGTCCGCCAGGCCGTCATAGCCCATGCTGCGGCAAAAGCGCACCACCGTGGGTTTGCTGACATGTGCCCGCACTGCCAGCTCTCGCACCGGCAGATGCGCGAAGGCCCGTGGATCGGCCAGTACCAGGCGTGCAACACGCTGCTCTGCAGGCGCCAGGGACGGAAGGGAGGCAGTAATCCGATCAAGCATATTGGCGCGGATGAGGTGGAGGCAATGAATGAGTGCAGAAAAAAGCGAGCATAAGACCGAAGCGCCTCATGCCTCGCAAAATGGCCGCAAAACTTGAATATTTCCGCAAATAAATAGGCGAGCGCGCATATTCAGCAGGGTTTGCCTTGATACATCATCAAACAGAGTATCTGCAAGCTCATTCTCAATCAGGAATTCACGCTCTACACTTGCTGGTTAGTTTGAAACACAGCAAAGGATGGACATGAATCAGTTGGAGGCGCTCAAGCAATTCACGACCGTGGTCGCGGACACCGGTGATTTTCATCAATTGGCGCAGTTTCAACCGCAAGATGCCACCACCAATCCATCCCTGATTCTCAAAGCGGTTCAAAAGACCGAATATGCGCCGCTGATGCGCGCCACCGTGGCGCAATTCAAAGACAGAGGGCTGGACGAAATCATGGACCGGACGCTGGTGCGCTTCGGCTGCGAGATTCTGAGCACCATACCTGGTCGTGTCTCCACCGAGGTTGATGCCCGCCTGTCTTTCGACACCGTGGCCACGGTCACGCGCGCCGAGCGACTGATCGAGCTGTATCAGGCCGCCGGCATCCACACCGAGCGCGTGCTCATCAAGATCGCCGCCACCTGGGAAGGAATTGAAGCGGCTCGCATTCTCGAGCAGCGCGGCATTCACACCAATCTGACGCTGCTGTTCTCCTTCTGCCAGGCGGTTGCCTGCGGCCAGGCCAAGGTCCAGCTGATCTCGCCCTTTGTGGGCCGCATCTACGACTGGTACAAGAAACAAGCCGGCACGCAATGGGATGAGGCCGCCATGGCCGGCGCCAATGATCCAGGCGTGCGCTCCGTACAGAAAATCTACGACTATTACAAGCACTTCGATGTTTCCACCGAGGTCATGGGTGCAAGCTTTCGTAATACCGGCCAGATTCTGGCTCTGGCGGGCTGCGATCTGCTTACCATTGCACCTGAGCTGCTGGCTCAGCTCCGCACACAGCAGGACGACGTCATGCCTTTGGCCCGCGCCCTGGACCCGAACAAGGCCAGAGCCCAGCCGCAGGAACGCGTTCTGTATGACCAGGCCTCGTTTCGCTTTGCGCTGAACGAAGATGCCATGGCCACCGAAAAGCTGGCCGAGGGCATTCGCGCTTTCACCGCAGACACCCTGAAGCTGGAAGCATTGATGCAGCAAGCGGCTGCAGATTGACGGAAATTTCCTTTGACGCCTCTTTGTCACGAGCTGCCTGCCTGGCAGGCTTTGCAAACCCATTACCGGTCGCAGATCCAGCATCTGGATTTGCGCCAGGCTTTTGCACAAGACCCACAACGTCTTGATGCCCTGAGCATGCAGGCACCGCATGTCTTCGCCGATCTGTCGAAGAACCTCTGGACTAGCGAGACCGAGGCCTTACTGAGACAGCTTGCGGCCGAGAGCCAGCTCGCTCGCAAACGCGATGCCATGCTGGCCGGCGCAGCCATCAATACCAGCGAGCATCGCAGCGCGATGCACTGGCTGCTGCGCACTCCTGCAGACGGCGGGCAGCTCGCCCAGTCCTCCGTGCTTCGGTCCTGGCCCCAGGACATGCATTCGGCGCTGCGTGAAGTTCACGACACACTGGATAGCATGCTCGCCCTGGCCGATCAGATCAGGAGCAGCAAGCAGATCACCGATATCGTCAATATCGGCATCGGCGGCTCGCACCTGGGTCCGGAAGTCGTGGTCAATGCCCTTGAGGACTGGATAGACCAGGACAAGAACTTTCACTTTGTATCCAACGTGGACGGTCACGAGTTGGGACATGTGCTGCGCCGGGTCAAACCGGAAAGCACGCTGTTTCTGATTGCCTCCAAATCCTTCACCACGGCCGAGACCATGCTGAATGCTCGCTCGGCCAGGCAGTGGTTTCTCGATCATGGGGGCAGCGCAGATCCGCAGGCCCCATGCTCGATCGACCGCCACTTCGTGGCCCTCACCACCAATACACAGGCGGCTGCAGAGTTCGGCATACAGCGCACGCTTGGCTTCTGGGACTGGGTGGGTGGACGCTTTTCGCTGTGGTCCGCCATCGGCTTGCCTATCGCCATCGCCATAGGTTCAGAACAGTTCAGGGCTCTGCTGAACGGCGCTCATGCGATGGACGCCCACTTTTTCACGGCGCCCATGGAGAACAATCTCCCTGTGCGCCTGGGCCTGCTGGACGTCTGGTATCGCAATTTCTGCCACTTCTCCAGCCGCTGCATCGCCCCATACAGCCATGGCCTGCGCCGCCTGACGGCCTATCTGCAGCAGCTGGAGATGGAGAGCAATGGCAAAAGCACCAACAAGAATGGCACTCGGCTCTCAGCTCCCACGGCACCGGTGATCTGGGGCGAGCCCGGCACCAATGGGCAGCATGCTTTTTTCCAGATGCTGCATCAGGGACGCGATGTCATACCGGTCGAATTCATCGCCCTGCGCGACGGAGGCAAATACCTGGGCGAGCACCATCAAAGCCTGGTGGTCAACGCGATTGCCCAGGCCCAGGCGCTGATGGTGGGGCGCTGTGGAGAAGGTCTGGAGAAAGACTGCCCCGGCAATCGCCCAAGCAGTTTCTTGATGCTTGAAAGACTGGATCCAGCCTCTTTGGGCGCCTTGATTGCGCTGTATGAACATCGCATTTTTGTCTCTGGCGCCATCTGGGACATCAACAGCTTCGACCAGTGGGGTGTGGAACTGGGCAAGAAGCTGGCAAAGCAGCTGCATTCCCGCCAGAACCACAATGACTGGGCAGGAGTGGATGCGTCAACGCAGGAGCTGATGAAGCGCCTGATGGAAGGTCACTGAGCACACAAGCAGGGCCCGGCAGCGCTCATGCTTCAAGCCTGCTCAGACCGCGCTGGTTTCCGGCAAATGGGGATAGCGCACGCCAGCCAGGCCTTCCAGTCCAAACTCGGCGAGCAGCTGACGCAGGCGTTGCGCCGCACTGCGCTTTTTCTGCCCCGTGTACCGGGCCACGATCAATTCGTTTTTCATGCTGTGTTCCCAGCCCACCAGCTCGGTGACCGTGACCTGGTAGCCGCAAGCCTCCAGGTACAGACAGCGCAGCACATTGGTAATCTGACTTCCCATCTCGCGCGTGTGGATCGGGTGACGCCACAACTCGGCCAGCGGAGTGCGCGCCAGGCTCATGGCCTTGGTCTGGCGCAGGCATGCCGCCACCTCGGCCTGGCAGCAAGGCACCAGCACCATGGCCCTGGCCTGCTTTTCCAGCCCGAAGGCTATCGCATCATCGGTCGCCGTGTCGCAGGCGTGCAAGGCCGTGACCACATCGAACTGCGAAGGCATGAAGTCTGCTCGCGTGGACTCGGCCACCGACATATTGAGAAACTCCATGCGCTCGAAGCCAAGTTCAGCCGCCAGCTTCTGAGACGCCTCTACCAGCGGTGCACGCGTCTCGATACCGAAAATCCGGCCCTGAGCCAAGGCCTTGAAATACAGGTCGTAAAGAATGAACCCCAGATAGGACTTGCCCGCACCATGGTCAGCCAATGTCACGGTATGCCCATCCTTGGACAGCTCTGTCAGCAAAGGCTCGATGAACTGATAGAGGTGATAGACCTGCTTGAGTTTGCGGCGCGAATCCTGGTTGAGCTTTCCCTCGCGCGTCAGAATATGCAGGGCCTTGAGCAGCTCAAGGCTCTGGCCGGGCTTGAGCCCCAGTTGCTCGGCGATATCAGGTGCCCCTGCTTTGGCGGGCTTTTGCAGGCTCTGCTTCTTATCGGTCTTGCCCATCACTTCTCTGCCTTCGTCTGACCATGGCCGGTCACGGGGCAGCGGGCCCCGACATCCAGGTCCAGCCAACCTTCGATGCCGATCTTTTCCAGCGTTTCCATATTGCGCTCGTATATCGTTTCGGCTTCCGGAAACACCTCCACAGCCTTGTCGATGCTGTCTTCGCGCAGCAAGTGCAATATGGGATAGGGAGCACGATTGGTGCAGTTGGTAACGTCGTCCACATCCGTGCCCTCAAACTGAAATTGAGGATGAAACGAGGCGACCTGCAAAATACCGCCCAGATCCAGCTCCTCGATCATGGCATCCGCGATTTCAAGAAAGTCATTGAAGTCCAGAAAATCCTGCAGGGCATGGGGCAGTATCAGCAGCGTGGTGTCGCGTTTTTCTGCGTTGGCTTCAGCCAGAGCCTCAAGCTCGCGATGCAGAGCCTCGGCAACAGCCTCCGCATCGGTCGCATCGCTGACGGCGTAGTGGATCTGAGCTTTGACATGCACGCCTTTGGCGAAAGGGCATAGGTTGAGACCTATCACGGCCTTTTCCAGCCAGCGCACGGTATCCGCAATCACAAGCTCCGGCGGGAAAGCCTGATCGGCGATGGTTGAAGTTTCGGTCATGACAGGGCCCTCCAAAATGCAAACGGGGGCCATCGCCCCCAAAGAATGCGCACTGGGCGGGAAATATTCCGGCTCTAGATACACAGAACCGCTATTTTAGCGATCCGGCCTGTGCCATGCTCGCCACTGGCAGCAAGACCGTTGGCGAGCTTCCATCAGGCCTCGCCCAGCAGCCTAAGCCCGGTGATGCGCTCATGTTCGCGCGCCGCATAACGATCCGTCATACCCGCAATAAAGTCTGCCACCACTCGCGCTCGTTCATGCAGGGTAGTGACGATATGGGCACGCTGAACAAAGCGCGGTTTCATGCGTTCAGGCTCCACCATATAAGCGGCAAACAGCTCTTTCACAACTTGCTGGGCACTGTTCATGGTCTGCATGACTTGAGGGTGCCGATAGAGCTGCCTGAACAGGAACTGCTTTAGCACCAGGGACTGCGCTTTCATCTCTTCGCTGAAACCGATCAGCGTCCGGCCTTGCTGGCGAACCTCCTGCACCGAGCGCACAGCCGCCCGCTCAATACCGGCCTGTGAGTGATGAATGACGTCATAGACCTGGTCACTGAGCATGCGGCGAATGCTCTCATAGAGCAACTTGCGCTGAGCATCCGGCAGAGCCAGATCGGGCCAATCCGCCAATGTCGAGGCGTAATAGCGGGCAAACAACGGCACGGCTTCACGCAGCTGGGCCATGGTGATCAAACCCGATCGAACGCCGTCGTCCACATCATGGGCGTTATAGGCAATCGCATCCGCCAGATTGCATAGCTGCGCCTCCAGAGAAGGCTGAGTGCCATCCAGAAAACGCTGAGCCACGCCGCCGGGCTCACGTGCATTCAGCAATTGCGCATTGTTGAGCGAGCAATGCTTGAGAATTCCCTCGCGCGTTTCAAAAGTCAGGTTCAGACCGTCAAAGGCAGGATAACGCTCCTCCAACCTGTCCACTACACGCAGGCTTTGCAGATTGTGCTCAAAGCCGCCATGGGGCTTCATGCATTCATTGAGCGCATCCTGCCCCGCATGCCCAAAAGGCGTGTGCCCCAGATCATGCGCCAGACAGATGGCTTCAACCAGGTCTTCATCCAGCCGCAAAGAACGCGCGATGGAGCGCCCCAGTTGCGCCACTTCCAGAGAATGCGTGAGCCGGGTTCGGAACAGATCACCCTCATGGTTCACAAAGACCTGGGTCTTGTAAACCAGTCGCCTGAAGGCTGAGGAGTGAACAATGCGATCCCGATCGCGCTGAAAGTCGCTGCGCGTGGGAGCGGGGGGCTCAGCAAAGCGACGCCCGCGGCTTTGCTGGGGATGGCAGGCGTAGGAAGCCAGAGCGGTCATGCAAATCGCCTCAACAACTCGATGCAATGACTCTAACAGCTATGGACTCGCCTCCCCTCAGGGTCTGCTCACATAGCGCCAGCCATCAAGCACAGCAACTGTCGATCACTTCACGCACCAGCGCGTCGGGTGCCGACCTCATCACCGCCTTGCCGGGACCATCGATCAGCACAAAGCGGATTTCACCGGCTTCGGATTTCTTGTCGACCCGCATCAGCTCCAGATAGCGACCAGCATTGTCCAGGGCATCGATGACCGCTGCGCGCACCGGCAAGCCCGCTCGCTCAATCAGCTTGCGCA
Source organism: Comamonas thiooxydans (assembly GCF_002157685.2). Taxonomy (NCBI): domain Bacteria; kingdom Pseudomonadati; phylum Pseudomonadota; class Betaproteobacteria; order Burkholderiales; family Comamonadaceae; genus Comamonas; species Comamonas thiooxydans. The sequence goes on along the minus strand of NZ_AP026738.1, from coordinate 787,481 downwards.
GACGCGAGACAAAGCTCGCCTCCACCAGGCCAAGACGTTGGGACAGTTCCGCCGCCATCACCATGCCTGCCGCCACACCTTCACCGTGCAGCCAGTTGCCATAACCCATGCCGGCCTCGATCGCATGACCGAAGGTATGACCAAAATTGAGAATCGCGCGAAGACCCGCTTCCTTCTCGTCCTGCCCCACGACCCAGGCCTTGATCTCCACACTTCGCTTGACGGCATGGGCGAGCAGCGCGCGATCACGGCGCAGCAGGCCATCCATGTTCTGCTCAAGCCAGTCGAAGAACTGCATATCGGCAATAGGGCCGTATTTGATGATTTCCCCCAGACCTGCGCTCAACTCGCGCTCGGGCAGGGTATCCAGCGTAGCAAGATCGCAGAGCACCAGCTGCGGCTGGTAGAAGGCCCCAATCATGTTCTTGCCCAGCGGGTGGTTGATGGCGGTCTTGCCTCCCACCGAAGAGTCGACCTGGGACAGCAGCGTGGTCGGCACCTGCACAAAAGGCACGCCGCGCATATAGCTAGCGGCCGCAAAACCCGTCATATCCCCCACCACGCCGCCGCCCAGTGCAAACAGCACCGTCTTGCGATCGCAAGCATGCTGCAGCAGGGCGTCAAAAATCAGGTTCAGCGTCTGCCAGTCCTTGTGCGCTTCGCCATCGGGCAGCACCACCGCATGAACCTGGGCGTACTGGCTGCTCAAAGCCTGCTTGAGTGCAGACAGATAAAGCGGGGCCACGACATCATTCGTCACGACCAGAGCCGCCGCTGCCTTGGGCAATGCCTGCCAGGTGGAGCTCTGGGCCAGCAAGCCCTCTGCAATCACGATGGGATAGCTGCGCTCTCCCAGATCAATATGCACTGTTTCCACGTTCAACCTCTCTCAAAATACATAGCAGGAACCACACGCAATGTATTGACCAACAAGCTTTTCAGCGCAATCAGGAATGCTGACCGAGTTCAATCTGCATGGCCACTCGCTGAGCCACCTGAGTCGCGGACAGGCCGCTTCCTGCCACCACAAAATCCGCCACCTCCTTGTAGAGCGGATCCCTGATGGCATGCAAATCCAGCAAGCGCTGCAAAGGATTGTCCACCTGCAGCAAGGGGCGCTGCGTGTCTCGCTGCAGACGCTTGGCAATTTCATGGGGCGAAGCACTCAGATAGACCACCTGTGCATGCTCGGCCAGCTCTTGCCGGTTTTCAGCCTTAAGCACGGCACCGCCACCTGTGGCAACCACGGTTTTTTCAACGCGTGCCAGCAGCGCGGCCAGGACCTCCTGCTCTACATCCCTGAATCTGGACTCGCCTTCCTTGGCAAAAAAGTCACGAATCGTGCAGCCGATATGCTCTTCGATAGCCACGTCCACATCCACAAAAGGCATGGACCAACGCTTGGCCAAATAGCGTCCGATGGTGGATTTGCCGGAGCCTGGCAAACCCACAAGAGCAATATGAAATTTCTTTAGAACAGTCATCGCGTTACCGTCATCCGCCAATCCGGCCAGTCCGTGATTCTCGCAGGCCGCAGATATTACAAACGAAAAGGCCCGCATCAAATCATGCGGGCCCTATGTAAAAACGGATAACGCCTATTTGCTGGTGCTGCGCGCCTGACTCAGCATCTTGGGAGTGATGAAAACCAGCATTTCACGCTTGCTCGAGGCCTTGGTGTTGCTACGGAACAAGTGCCCCAACACAGGCAGATCTCCGAACAGCGGTACCTTGTTGAGCTGATTGGTCTCCTCCATCTCAAAGATGCCGCCGATCACGACCGTGCCGCCATTCTCGACCAGCACCTGGGTCTTGACATGCTTGGTATCAATGGCGACGCCCTGAGTCGTGGTCTCACCGCGGCTGTCCTTGTTCACATCCAGATCCAGAATGATGTCGCCTTCAGGGGTAATCTGCGGTGTCACTTCGAGCTTCAGCACGGCCTTCTTGAACGCAATCGTCGTGGCGCCGTTCGGCGCCGTGACGGAATAAGGATACTCCGTGCCTTGCTCGATCAAGGCCTTGTTCTGGTCTGCTGTCACCAGACGGGGGTTGGAGATGATCTTGCCGTCGCCTTCAGCTTCCAGAGCGGACAGCTCCAGGGACAGGAAACGCGTCATCGAGCTATTGAAGACCGAAAAAGCGACCTGCCCCACGGTGTTAACACCAGCAACACTGGCCGGCAAATTGACAAAGTTGCCGCTCGGAAACTTGGGGGTCGCTCCGGAATTGCCATCCGGCAGAAACTGGGACGATGTCATGGATGCATTGCTGCCAACAGCCCCTCCGCCGAACTTCACGCCCAGCGAACGACCAAAGGTATCGCGTGCCTCCACAATGCGGGCCTCGATCATGACCTGACGCACGGGCACATCCAGCTTGACCAACAAGGCTTTCATTTCATCGAGCTTGGTCGGCGTGTCGGTCACAAACAGCTGGTTGGTGCGAGGCTCGGAAATAGCCGAGCCGCGCGTGGACAAGAAGCGTGTGCTGGCTCCGGCGCCACCACCGCCACCGCCCGTCGAGGTCGTGATCTGCTGCAGGATGTCTGCGGCCTTGGCGTAGTTGAGCTGGAAGCCTTGTGTGCGCAAGGGCTCGAGCTTCTGAATCTCCATGGCCGCTTCGTAGTCACGCTTGGTGCGCGCATCGATCTCGTCCTTGGGAGCGATCCAGAGCACGGAGCCGGACTTGCGCATGCCCAGTCCTTTGGCATCCATGATGATCTGCAGCGCCTGGTCCCAGGGCACATCCTTGAGACGCAGAGTCAAGGCACCTGTCACCGTGTCCGAGGTGACGATATTGAAGTTGGTGAAGTCCGCAATGACCTGCAGCAAAGAGCGCACTTCAATATTCTGGAAATTGAGCGACAGCTTTTCGCCGCTGTAGCCCGGGCCTTGCGTCAACTTGCTGGTGTCGACCTTTTTCTGGCGCACTTCCACCACGAACTGACTGTCGCTCTGGTAGGCGCTGTGCTCCCAGTCACCCACCGGGTCGATGCGCATGCGCACTCGGTCACCTTGCTGAGTGGTCGATATCGTTTGCACAGGCGTACCGAAATCTCCCACATCAAGCTTCTTGCGCAAATTTTCAGGCAGGGCAGTGCGCAGAAAGTCCACTGTCAGGCCCTTGCCCTCCTGCCTCAGATCCACCCCCACCTGGCTGCTGCCAAGGCTGACTACAACCCGGCCGGAGCCATCGCTACCACGGCGAAAGTCGATACCGCGAATCGGAGCCGCATCAGAGGCTGCCGTCTTGTTCTCAAACACCGGAGCCATGACAGGAGCCGCAGCTGCAGCGGTTGTCGCGGCACCTGCGGGATCGAGCAAGATCAGCAAGGATTTGCCCTGGCGCTGCAAGCGATAGGTCGTGGCCGTCTTCAGGTTCAATACCAGACGTGAGCGACCCGATGCTTCCACCAGATTTGCCGAACGCAGATTGCCCTGATTGAATTCAAGCAACGACTTGCCTGAGCCATTGCTCACACCCGGAAAATCCAGAGCGATACGCGCCGGAGACTGAACCACGAATCCGGTCGGGTCTGCAGCCAGCGGTTCGGACAGCTCGACGCGAATGACCTCGGAGCCTGACTGCAAAGCACCTGTAACAGCCTCAATGCGGGCTTGCGCCCAAGCTGCCGAAGAAAGCAAAAGGCCGCTCAGGGTCAGACCCCAACGGGCCTTCGCCATAGTGCTGCGATTAATACCCATCATTTGCCAACCTCCTGCAACTCCAAAGTGCTTGTTCTTTCAATCCAGTCACCACCGCCATCCTGGACAATTTCTCTTAGCTGGATGGAGTTTTCCGTAATCTTGGTGATCTTTCCGTAGTTCTGCCCCAGATAGTTACCGACACGTACCTGATAGAGCAGGCCGCCGACCTTGACCAAGGCCGTGGGCACGTTCTTTTTGTCGAGACTGCCCACCATGGTCATGGTGTCCAGCGGCTCGGCCTCCAGCGGCTCCTTGCGACGACTCAGCTCTGGCGTGAGCAACGCCGTGCTGATGTTGGATTGCGCAGACTCCTTGCGCAGCACCTGGATCAGCTTGAGCGGATTGAAGGGTTCCATGCCATCAGCCCCTGTATAGGCCTGGGGCTTGAAAGGCTTGGGCTCCTCCAGAGGCGTCACGCGAGGCCTGGCATTGGCACGCTCCTGCGCCAACCACTCACGCAGTTGCTCCTCCTCGGAGGAGGTGCAAGCCGACAGCAAAGCACTGCTCATCAGGACCAGCCAGACAGGGCTCAAGAATGCTCTGCTCATTTCTTCCCCTTGGCCGCGTTGCGCTGCGCCTTGACTTCGTCCGCATCCAGATAGCGGAATGTCCGTGCCGTAGCATCCATGGACAGCACATCCGTGTCCTTGCCGCCCGGGGCGATGGACAGATTGTTCAAGGTCACGATACGCGACAGAAAAGCGATATCCGAGGCAAAAGCACCGATGTCGTGATAGCGCCCCGTCACCTTCAGGGTGATTGGCAGCTCGGCGTAGTACTCCTTGGTCACCATGGCGCCAGGGCGGAATACTTCAAACTGCAGACTACGTCCCAAGCCGGCCTGGTTGATATCGGAAAGCAGAGCTGCCATCTCCGCCTTGCTGGGCAGTTGCTTTTCCAGCTGCGTCACATACTGCTGCACCTGCTCGCGCTGCTTCTTCAAGCCCTCCAGGCTCACTGCCTTGACCATTTTCTTGGAATAGTCTTCACGCAGAGTCACCTCGGTCGCACGCTCGGCGTCGAGCTCTGCTTCGTAATCCTTCAGAACGACGAACCACAGCAAGGCTGCGACAACGACTGCAACGGCAACATACAGCAGTGCCTTTGGCAAGGCGGGCCAGACTGAAGGGTCATTCGGATCCAGATTCCGGAATTGGCGCTGAATTCTCTCTTGCAGCGCAGCGAAGTCGATGTCCAGAGATTTCTTCTTTTTTGCCATTACTGCGCCTTCACAGAGGAGCTTGCAGCTTGCAGATTTTTCTCTGCATCGCTGGCCCGGGTCAGATTGAAGCGCAATGTGAATGCAGCTGCACGGCGCTTGTCCTTGGCAGTCACATCAACAGTCTTGGCCACAATTTCCATCAGCTCCGGCTTGGAGAACCAGGGCGAGCCATCCGTCAGATTGCGCAGCATCTCGGAAATACGCTCGTTCGACTGTGCAGTTCCCTGCATGGTCACCGACAGGCCTTCTTGCTTGATGCTGCTGATGTAGACACCGTCCGGCAGTTGCTTGACCAGCTCATTGAGCATGTACACCGGCAGATTGCGGTCGGACTGCAGATCCTCGACGGCCTTCTGGCGTGCCCGCAGGGCAGTAATTTCAGCCTCCAGGCCTTCGATTTCCTTGATCTGTGTCTCCAGGACCTTGATTTCGGAGCGCAGCAGATTGTTCTTGTTCTGCTGGCCCTCGATCATCATCTGGAAGTACCAGTAGATCAGTGCTGCGATCAGCAGTCCACCCAGCGCGCCCAGCACCATATTGACCTGAAACGCTTCTTTACGGCGCTTCTTGGCCGCTTCGCGATGCGGTAAAAGGTTAATCAGTATCACTCTTGAAACCTCCGCATGGCCAAACCGCAAGAGGTCAGATAGGACGGCGCTTCACGCGCCATCTTCTTCAGACGCACGCCGCTGCCAATTTCCATGCCTTCGAAGGGATTGGCAAGACTGCAGGCACATCCAGTCTGCTGGCTGACGGCATCCACCAGCCCCGGCAAGGACGACGATCCACCTGCCAGCAAAACATGATCGACGCGGTTATAGGGAGTACTCGTGAAGAAGAACTGCAACGCTCGCGCCACTTCCTGGGTCAGGCTTTGCACGAAGGGCTTGAGCACGCCAGCCGCGTAGTCGTCCGGCAATTCGCCGCTGCGCTTCTTGGCCTCCGCCTCTTCCGGAGAAAAACCGTACTGACGTGCAATCAACTGGGTAAGCTGTGCACCGCCAAAGGCCAAAGGCCTGATCACGCTCATACAGCACCTCGTCATTGCGAAGCACCTGCATGCTGGTAGTCATTGCGCCCACCTCGAATAGCGCCACGACGGCGTCACGCCCGGCATTGGGCAAACGCGACACCAGACGCGTTGCCGCCATTCGGGCGGCATAGGGCTCGATATCGATGACGATGGGCTTGAGACCGGCAGCCTCGGCCAGGCCCTGGCGGTCCTGCACTTTTTCCTTGCGCGATGCAGCGATCAGCACATCCACATCGCCAGGCGACACCAGCGACGGGCCTATGACACAGAAATCCAGGCTCACCTCATCGAGCGAGAACGGAATGTATTGATTGGCTTCGGACTCGACCTGAACTTCCATTTCCAGTTCGGTCAAGCCGGCTGGCAAGGTGATCTTCTTCGTAATCACTGCAGCGGCTGGCAACGCCATGGCCACTTGCTTTGTACGCGTTCCGCTTTTCTTGACCAGGCGGCGCACAGCCTCCGCCACCTCATCAAATTTCTCAATATTGCCGTCGGTGATCCAGCCTTTTTCAAGAGGCTCAATCGCACAACGCTCCAGTTGCCACTCGCCGGATTTGCTTTTGGCCAGCTCGACCAGCTTCACGCTGGAGGAGCTGACATCAATGCCAAGCAAAGGTGCAGGCTGACGGCTGAATAAAGAACTCAGAGCAATCAACATGCCCCCCCAGGTTTGTAAGAATGGAAACAAAAGCCAGCAATACCCCGGAATCCTAGCAGCAAGCTATAGCAGCACATGCTTTGCTGCAGCGCTTTTCACCGTATTTCGTGGTCAAAAAAAGACAAACTTGTGTAACGTCAAACCGCAAGAACCTCAGCCCTTGCGCATACTGGTGCTTACCCTGTGATTTAGGATTCAATCAAAGCGCGGCCCCCACCCGGCCGCCACGATGCTTTTCCGGGCGGCATTTCTATAATGCCCTACCCCTTGCCAATACTGCGAAATGCCGCCATCAGAACATTCTGCTCACCAGGCACCTGCGCCTGGGTCTCAAACTCCCAAAAAACGCATGCACTGGCTGCCGCGTTCCATTTTCTGGCTGATCGGACTTGCCGTCGCCGCCGCCCTGGCCGTTTTGCTGGCCGTGGCCGTGGCGCTGGCCATGGCTTACCCCAATCTTCCAGACGTCTCCGAACTTGCAGACTACCGCCCCAAGCTACCGCTGCGGGTCTACTCCAGCGAAGGCGCTCTGCTGGGCGAATTTGGGGAGGAGCGTCGCACCCTGACGCCCATCAACGAGATCCCCAAGGTCATGACGGATGCCGTGCTGGCCATCGAAGACACCCGCTTCTTCGAGCATGGCGGCGTGGACTACAAGGGCATGCTGCGTGCTGCGCTGGCCAACCTGGGCAAGGTAAAGAGCCAGGGCGCCTCCACCATCACCATGCAGGTCGCACGCAATGTCTACCTCTCTTCCGAGAAGACCTATACCCGCAAGATCTACGAAATCCTGCTGACCTTCAAGCTTGAGCACTTGCTCACCAAGGAGCAGATCCTCGAGATCTACATGAACCAGATTTTCCTTGGCAATCGTGCCTATGGCTTTGCAGCAGCCTGTGAAGCCTATTTCGGCCATCCGCTCAAGGACATCACGGTGGCCGAAGCCGCCATGCTGGCCGGCCTGCCCAAGGCCCCATCGGCCTACAACCCGATCAGCAACCCCAAGCGCGCTCGCATCCGCCAGCTCTACATCATCGAGCGCATGGAGGAAAACGGCTTCATCACCGCAGAGCAGGCCAGGCAGGCCCGCGAAGAGCCGCTCAAGCTGCGTACTGCCGCCAATTCGACCCGTGTACATGCAGAGTACGTGGCTGAAATGGCCCGTCAACTGATCTTTGCCCAATACGGCAGCGACGCCTATACCCGCGGCCTGAACGTCTACACCACTCTCAATGCCGGTGAACAAGAGGCTGCCTACAAGGCTTTGCGCGAAGGCATCATGAACTACGAACGCCGCCAGAAGTACCGTGGCCCCGAGAAGTTCATCACTCTGCCAGTCAACGCACAGGAGCTGGAAGACGCCATCGACGATGCCCTGGCCAACCATCCCGACAACGGCGATGTGGTTGCGGCCGTGGTGCTGGAAGCCTCGCCGCGCAAGATTGTCGCGGCCCGTGCGGACGGTACCCATTTCGAGATCACGGGGGACAACCTCAAGCCCGCCGAATCCGGCCTCAGCCCCAAGGCACCGCCCAATATCAAGATCCGCCCCGGTGCCGTGATCCGCGCCATCAAGAACGCCAAGGGTGCCTGGGAAATCACCCAGCTGCCCGAAGTCGAAGGCGCTTTTGTGGCCATGTCCACGCAAACCGGTGCCATCCGCGCGCTGATCGGTGGCTTCGACTTCGAAAAGAACAAGTTCAACCATGTGACCCAGGCCTGGCGCCAGCCCGGCTCCAGCTTCAAGCCATTCATCTACTCGGCGGCGCTGGAGCACGGCTTCTCGCCCTCCACCATGATCAATGACGCACCGATCTTCTTCAGTGCGGCAACCACCGGTGGTCAGCCCTGGGAGCCCAAGAACTACGACGGCCGCTACGACGGCCCCATGACCATGCGTACGGGCCTGAACAAGTCCAAGAACATGATCTCCATCCGGTTGCTGCAGGCCATCGGCCCCAAGACCGGGCAGGAATGGGCGACCCGCTTCGGCTTTGAAGCCGCCAAACAGCCCGCCTACCTGACCATGGCTTTGGGCGCCGGCTCCGTCACGCCGCTGCAGATGGCGGGAGCCTATTCGGTGTTTGCCAACGGCGGCCACCGCATCAACCCCTGGCTGATTGCCCGCGTGACAGACCACAAGGGTCGCATCCTCTCCGAGTTCACCCCTCCGGCGGTGAAGGAACTGCCCCAGGCCATTCCCGAGCGCAACGCCTTCCTCACCGGCACCCTGCTCAATGATGTGGCACGCGTGGGCACGGCTGCACGTGCGCAGGCCACTCTCAAGCGCCCCGACCTGTATGGCAAGACCGGCACCACCAATGACTCGGTGGACGCCTGGTTTGCCGGCTACCAGCCCAGCCTTGCCGCAGTCTCGTGGATCGGCTACGACACCCCGCGCAACCTGGGTTCGCGCGAAACCGGTGGCGGCCTGAGCCTGCCCATCTGGATCAGCTTCATGCAGCACGCACTCAAGGGTGTGCCGGTGGCCGAAGTGCAAACCCCGCCCGGCGTGGTCAATATGGGCGGCGACTGGTATTACGAAGAAAACGCCCGCAACGGCGGCGTCTCCAGCCTCGGCATGGAAGGTGCCTCCGATCCTGGCAACGCAGGCCCGGGTGCCACCCAGCCGCCGGCCGCAGAGGAGCGCAGCCGCATTCTGGACCTGTTCAGAAACTAAGCCCTCGCAAAGCAAAAAGCCTGCCTCTCGTCGAGGCAGGCTTTTTTTATTCCAGCGCCCTGAAGACTCAGGCCAGGGCCTTGAACTCCAGCGCCATACCTGACTGCTCGCTCGCGTATTGCGTCAGATTGGCAAAGAACTCGCCAGCACCCTTGGTGTCCAGCCAGACTTTCTTGTCCTCGTCAAAGCGATAGTGAAAGCCGCCTGCCTTGGCCGCCAGCCAGATTTCATGCAGGGGCTTTTGCTGGTTGATGACAATCTGGCTGCGATTGGCAAACACCAAAGTCACCATGCCGCCCACGCGCTGGGCATCAAGGTCGGCATCGGTTTCGTCGTCGATGCGATCGCAGCATTGCTCCACAGCCAGCAGAAGTTGGTCGGCGCGATCCAGATATTCAAGGTCAGTCATTACAATTTGCCCATGTTGAAAGCCAACCAAATTTTAGTCAGGAGCATTGCCCTTGCGGCTTGTGCGGCGTCCCTGGCAGCACTTTCCGCCTGCGGGCAAAAAGGCCCGCTCTATCTGCCTACAGATCCTGCGGCGCAGGGTCGCGCCACGCTGCCCGAAACGCTGGGCATTTCCACCAAGCCTTCCAGTGCAACAACACCGGCAACGAAAGCCACGCCGATAGAGGCTGACGAGATGCCCCAGACCGATGCCAAGCCCTGAGGCTTGATGCACATCAACATGGCGCCCGGACTTACTCTCTAGAGTGATGGCATCTTGTCCTTTGACAAACTGCCATGTCCATTGAGCTCTATCGCGACAAAAACCACGTCTGTCTGATGTTCACCGACCTCATCGAGGAGGACGGTCAGGCCATTCAGGCCAACCAGTTCCTGATCGTGGACAACGGCACGGGCGCCATCATTGATCCCGGTGGCAACCTGGCTTTCAACGAGCTGTTCATGGGCATGTCGCGGCATTTCCCGCCGCAAAAGCTCGCCTATCTGATTGCCTCTCACGCCGACCCGGACATCATTGCCTCGCTGGATCGCTGGATGAGCAGCACGCGCGCACAACTGGTCATCTCGCGCATCTGGGAGCGCTTTGCACCGCACTTCACCAAGGTGGGCAAGACGGAAAACCGCGTCATCGGCGTACCTGACTCGGGCGGGCGCCTGCCTCTGGGCCATAGCGAGCTGGTGCTGCTGCCCGCGCATTTTCTGCATGCCGAGGGCAACTTCCACTTCTACGACCCGATCAGCAAAATTCTGTTCACGGGCGACCTGGGCGTTTCTCTGACCACCGGCGCAGAAGCGCAGAAGCCCGTCACCGACCTCGCTCCCCATATCTCGCGCATGGAAGGCTTTCACCGCCGCTACATGGTCTCCAACAAGATTCTGAGGCTATGGGTGCAGATGGCACGGCAGTTGCCCATAGACATGATCGTGCCCCAGCATGGCGCGCCCATCATGGGCAAACAGGCGATTGGCGACCTGTTCAACTGGCTCGAAGGCCTGCAATGCGGAATCGACCTGTTCGACCAGCGCGCTTACCAACTGCCTTCAGCCGAGATCGACCCGGTCTCGCGTCAAGTACGTCCGCCGCTGCGCGCCGTGGCCGGTTGATTGCTTCTGAGTGCACGCAGCACTCGCCAGCCAAGCAAGCTGCCGAGAATGGCCGCATAGACGGCCACCTCGGCAAAATTGTTCTTGCCGGCGCGCATCCAGAAAAAATGCAGCAAAGCCAGAGGCACCGCCACATAGACGGCACGGTGCAGCCATTGCCAGCGCCTGCCGCCCAGAGCCCTGAGCATGAACTTTGGCGAGGTGACGGCCAGCACCAGCAGCAGCAGCCAGGTGCTGAAACCTACCAAGATAAAGGGACGCTTGGGAATATCGGCCACGATATCGCCCCAGTCCAGCCCCACGTCGAACCAGGCATAGCAAAGCAGGTGCAGACAGGCGTAGAAGAACACGTACAGGCCCAGCATGCGCCGGTAACGCACCAGCAGATTCCAGCCGCTGATCTGGCGCAGCGGCGTCACCGCCAGCACGATGCAGAGAAAACGCAGGGTCCAGTCGCCCGTGCTGCGCAGCAGGGCTTCGGCCGGATTGGCCCCCAGCCCGTCGGTGAACGCCGCATAGAACAGCCATGCACAAGGCAGCAGGCACAGCGTGAAGACCAGTGGCTTGACCCAGGGCCTGAGCAACCAGGCCTGCATCAGTAGAACTTCTTCAGGTCCATGCCCGCATACAGCGACGCCACCTGATCGCCATAGCCGTTGAACAGCAGTGTCTTGCGGCGCTTGGCGAACAACCCGCCCTCGCCGATGCGCCGTTCGGTGGCCTGGCTCCAGCGCGGATGATCGACCTCGGGGTTCACATTGGAATAAAAGCCGTACTCGTTGCGTGCCGCCTTGTTCCAGGCGGTGCCGGGCTCCTTGTCGGTCAGACGGATCGCCACCAGCGACTTGGCGCTCTTGAAACCATATTTCCAGGGCACGACCAGACGCAGCGGCGCACCATTCTGGTTGGGCAGAATCTCGCCATACATGCCGAAAGCCAGCATCGTCAGCGGGTGCATGGCCTCATCCAGCCGCAAGCCTTCGGTATAGGGCCAGTCCAGCACGCCGCTTCTGAGCCCTGGCATCTGGGCCTTGTCGGCCAGGGTGACGAATTCCACATACCTGGCGCCGGCGAGTGGCTGCACTTTCCTAAGCAGCTCGGACAGCGAGTAGCCCACCCAGGGGATGACCATGGACCAGCCCTCCACGCAGCGCAGGCGGTAGATGCGCTCCTCCATGGGCGCGAGCTTGAGCAGGCTGTCGATGTCCAGGGTCTGCGGCTTCTGCACCAGACCTTCGATGCGCACCGTCCAGGGCCGGGTCTTGAGCGTGTGCGCATTGCGTGCAGGCTCGTCCTTGTCCAGACCGAACTCGTAGTAGTTATTGTAGCTGGTCACGTCCTGATAGCTGGTGGCCGCCTCCACGGTCATGGCGCCGGCCACCTTGCTGGCCACGCCCTTCAGGGCGGGCAGATGCACGCGGTCGGCCGCAGCCAGCGCGTCACGGCCGGCCCAGCCCGCCAGGCTCGCACCCGCCGCCCCCATGGCCAGGGTCTGCAGAAAGTCCCGGCGCTGCCGGTATTGAGCCTGCGGCGTGATCTCGCTGGCCAGTGGATGTTCAAAGCCTTGGTTGCGGTGACGTATCAGCATAGGAATGCTCCCAAACGACGATCAAGAGTAGTGCGATTTGGAAGCCCACTGCGTCAGCAAAGTTCCTCCAAACTTCTCAATAAAAAAGGAGCTTCTTGCACTTGATGATCAAGGGTTTCATAGTGTTTTCAACCTGAAACCCTTATTCAATCAGCGCAAGCAGCTCCTGTTTTTTGGAGTGCCTGGTGCGAGGCCTACAGCTCGCCGTAGCTGTGCAGACCCGACAGGAACATGTTCACACCCAGGAAGGCAAAGGTGGTGACGGCCAGACCCGCCAGCGCCCACCAGGCGGACACCGTGCCGCGCAGGCCCTTCATCAATCGCATGTGCAGCCAGGCCGCATAGTTGAGCCAGACGATCAGCGCCCAGGTCTCCTTGGGGTCCCAGCTCCAGTAGCCGCCCCAGGCCTCGGCCGCCCAGAGTGCACCGAGCACGGTGGCAATGGTGAAAAAGGCAAAGCCCACGGCGATGGCCTTGTACATCACGTCATCCAGAATCTCGAACGAAGGCAGGCGTGCGGCAATGCGCTTGCGCGAGAGCAGAATGCCGGCCACGATCAGGGCCGAGATGCCGAAGTACACCATCCAGTAGCTGCCGCCGTTCTCGGTCGCGCCCTTGCGAAAGACGATGGGCTCGAAGCACAGCACCACGCCCAGCAGCCACAGCGGTGCAAGCTTGTACCACTTGGTCTCGGTGGCCTGCTGCTTGATCAGATAGGCAAACGCCACCATGGCAGACAGCGCGAACGTGCCGTAGCCTATGAAGTTGGCGGGCACATGCAGCTTCATCCACCAGCTCTTGAGGGCAGGCACCAGGGGCTGAATCTCATGGGCCTGGCGCACCAGCGTGTACCAGAGCAGAAAACCCACGGCCGCGCTGACCACCAGCATCACAAAACCGCCCAGGGCACGCGTGTCGTAATGCTGCTCGTAGTACAGATAGAAGATGGCCGTCATCCAGCAGAACATGACGAACACTTCGTAGAGATTGCTGACGGGGATATGGCCGATGTCAGGACCCAGCAGATAGCTCTCGTACCAGCGCACCATGGTGCCGATCAGCGCCATGGCGACGGCCAGCCAGGCCAAGCGCGAGCCCAGCAGCGACATCACCGAGCGCTCGCCCTTGGCAAACACGCCTATCCAGTAGAAAGCCGTACTGATGAAGAACACCATGCTCATCCACAGGATGGCGGACTGGCTGGAGAGGAAGTACTTCAGGCCGAAGACGGTCTCCGATCGTGCCAGTTCGCCGCCATCTCCTCCCTGGTACAGACCGATGGTCATCAGCGAGAAGCCGGCCACGGTCAGCATCAGCACCGCCAGCGGGCGCCAGAACCAGCCCATCCAGATCATGGCCGGGATGGTCGCCAGCAAAATGCCCTTCTCATACACATCCATATAGGCGGCGTAGCGCTGCAGCGCATAGCCCAGGCCCACTGCCACCACGACCGCGAACAACCAGTCAAACCAGTTGCGGCGGGCGAAATAGCCTTCGTTCAGAGTCAATGTCGTGGTTACGGTGTTCATACAGAACCTCCGGGAGTCTTCTTTTGTAAGGGCTTGGCCCCGATCAGCTTGTCGGCCAGCATGACGAATTCGCGGTCGCCATCCATGGTCTTGCGGTTGGTGGACAAAGCCATGTTCGCATGGCTGGCACCGTTCGCAGGGGTCAGCCAGATCCAGATGCGGCGGTCACGCACGTACAGCATGGCAAAAACACCGATGATCAGGAAGAGGCAACCCAGGTAAACAATGTTTTTACCGGGAGCTCTCGCCACCTGGAACACGCTGGCCTGCACCTGCTTGAAGTCCTGCAGCATGAAGACCACGGGTGCCGGATAGAACTGCGCATCGCTGAGCGAGAACACCGATTGCGTCATGAAGGCCTGGGTCTTCTCGTCGTTCTCGAAAGGCTTGAGCCCCGCCTGCTGGCGCACCTGCTGGGCCAGCTCGAACAGCACGCCGTTCAGAATCCGCACCAGCACCTCACCGGCGCGCTCGCGCTCGGCCTCGGGCACATTGCTGTCCATGAAGTCCGATATCGCCTGCAGACCCCCGAGCTGGCGGCCGTCAGGGCCCTTGAGCTTGGCGTCCTGACCAGCAAACAGCTCCAGCGCCTTGAGAGCGGACTGCGTCAGCGGCTCGGCCAGCTCGGGCTTGGAGACATCGACCGCCCGCTGCACATAGGCACGCGCCGCCTTTTCGGCCTGGGTCTTGCTCTGCATGGCCTGGCGCAGCTGCATGAAGGTGTTCATCGTGCCTTCAGGATCGGCAGGCACGCGCAGATAGCGCATCTGGTCGGCCTGGTTCTCACGCACGCCAAGCAGGAAAACGGGCTGGCCCTCGCCCGTGTCCACGGGCAGCATGTAGTTCTGGAACTCGCGCGCCTGACCCGAGGCATCGCGCAGCTTGTAGCCCACGCTGGGGCCGATATTGCGCAAATCCTTTTTGTCCGTGGTCTTGTGGGCAGCGCCCAGACGCTCGTCGATGGCCTGCTTCAGGTCGACCTTGCGCACATCGGTACCGGCGCCGCCCTTGTCCTGGCCGCCGAAGTTCTCCACATTGATGGTGCGCAGCGCCGTGTACTCCAGCGTCACCTTGTCCTGCTGGCCATCGGCCAGCTTGCGCACGAACTCGGTGGAGTTGCCGATCACGCCCTCCACGTCGAAGGGCTGGGAGACGCCATCCATGGGCACGGCATGCAGCTTGACGCTGGAGCCGCCATCATCGAAGCTGCTCTGGTAGATCTCGATGCCTTTGTAGCTGGCCGGATGGTTCACTTCCACGCGCTTTTCCAGCTTCTCGCCAGTGGCGCGGTCATGAATCACTATATCGCTGGCAAACAGCTTGGGCATGCCGGTGGAGTAGTACTCCACGATGAATTTCTTGAGTTCTACCGAAAATGGCAGATCCTGCAGCAAGATGCCATCCGATTGATTCAGGATGGCCGTGCCGGACTGCGTACCTTCGGACACCATGAGATTGCCGCGGAAGGTCGGATTCTTGATGGACAGACGGTGTTCGGGCGCCACGTCCGAGATCATGCCGCCACCGGTATAAGGTGTTTTACCGCCCAGCAGCATCTGGGCCCGCACGATGAGATCGCCGTCAAACAGGCCGCCAATGCAGATCAGCACAATCGCACAATGCGCGGCGATATAACCCAGCTTGTTGGCCGCACCGGCCTTGGCAGCCAGCATCCAGCCGGTGCCGGGCCCGGCCGCCGTATCGCGCTGCTGCATCTTGACCTTCCAGCCGCCAGACACCAGTTGCTGGCCAAGGCGCTTGGCCGCCTCTTCGGTGCTACCCGCCACATCCGCCTCGGCGCGATGGTGGAAGGCCTTGAGGCTTTGCTCGCGGAGGTTCTCCTTGTAGTTGCGGATGTCGGCCAGATATTTGGGAGCATGGCGGCTCACGCACAACGAGGTGCTGATGACTAGGAAGGCCAGAATCAGCAGAAACCACCAGGCGCTGTAGACCGCATTGAGCTTCAGCGCCAGAAACAGCTGCGCCCAGAAGGGACCAAACTGATTGACATAGTTGACCAGCGGTTCATGTTGCTTGAGCACCGTGCCGATGACCGATGCGATGCAGATCACCGTGAGCAGTGAAATCGCAAAGCGCATGGAGGCCAGCAACTCCAGAGTCGCGCGCACTGCCTGTGAGCGAGAGGAGTCACGATCGCGAAGTGGAAGGTCTGACATGAGGATGAGATAGAGCCGAACGCAAAAAGGCGGGCCATCTGCTGAACTAGCCGATGGGCCCGCCTGACTTGGGGGGTGCCAGATGCCTGAAAGTTCCCGGAGTCACCCGCGCATCTGATGAAAAGGATTTTTAACGCAAGCCAGCTATATAGTCTGCCACGGCCTTGATTTCGCGATCATTAAGCTTGGCAGCAACCTGGGCCATGGGAATGCTATTGCTGCGCTTGCCGTCGCGGAAGTCCGTCAACGACTTCACGGTGTATTCCGCATGCTGACCCGACAGACGCGGGTACTGGGCCGGAATGCCGGAGCCGTTGGGACTGTGGCAGCTCGCGCAGGCGGCAATCTGGCGCTCCTGAATGCCGCCGCGGTAAATGCGTTCACCCAGAGCGATGGAGTCCTTGTCCTTGGAGAAGCCGTTCTTGGGTGCCTGGGTATGCAGCCAGGCCGCAATGTTCTGCATGTCGCCATCGCTGAGCGTGGCGGCGAAGCCCTTCATCACCGGGTCATTGCGCTTGCCATCCTTGAACTCGCGCAGCTGCTTGACCAGATACTCGGGGTGCTGGCCTGCCAGCTTGGGCTGCAGGGGAATGGTGGAATTGCCGTCTGCGGCGTGACAGGCGGCGCAAACCGCCCCATAACTGGCTTGCCCTTTGGCAGCATCCGCCTTCACAGGTGTTTCTCCCGCCGAAAATGCGGGGAAGGCAGGTGCTGCGAAAATGGCAGCAGTCAGCAAAGAGGCAAGCAACTTCATATCAAGGGGCTGGGTCTATTGTTGAGAGCGCGAATCCGTCAAATTCTACAATGGGCCTCCCTGAAATAGTTACCGTCATGACCCATGCTTCCCCGGATACCACTACCGGAAAAACACTTTCTTTGATCGACAGCAAGCTTGCGATGGGCTGGATGCACACCGCGCGTTTTTTCACGACCGCGGCCCAGCTCAACCAGCTGCCCAAAGTCGACGTTCCCGAGATTGCCTTCGTTGGCCGCTCCAACGCCGGCAAGTCCACCGCCATCAACACCCTGACCCAGCAAAAGCAGCTGGCTTTCGCTTCCAAGAAGCCCGGCCGCACCCAGCACATCAACCTGTTTGCGCTGGGCAAGCAGGGCGTGACCGATGCCGTGCTGGCCGACCTGCCCGGCTACGGCTACGCAGCTGTCTCCCGCACCGACAAGGAGCGCTGGCAGCGCGTCATGCTCAACTATCTGATGAGCCGCGAAAGCCTCTCCGCCGTGGTGCTGCTGTGCGACCCGCGCCTGGGCCTCACCGAACTCGACGAAGCCCTGCTGGATGCCATCCGCCCGCGCGTGGAGCAAGGCCTGAAGTTTCTCATCGTGCTGACCAAGGCCGACAAGCTGACCCGTGCCGAGCAGGCCAAGATCCTGTCCATCACCAAGCTCAATGCCGGTGGCGGCGAGGTGCGTCTGTTCTCTGCCCTCAAAAAGCAGGGCGTGGACGATGTGGCCCAGCTGCTGTGGCACTGGTGCCACCCCGAGGGATTGCCCCAGGCGGCTCCCGTCACCCAAGCGACGCCTGCAGACGAGACACCTGCGCAAAATCAGCCATAGGCGCTTATCTTGCAAGCGCCAGAAGCTACAAAAAGGAGAGCTTCATGGTCACGACTTGCATGCATACCCTGTCCACAGGGGTTGAACTGGAATGCCGCACCAGCGGCGAGCCGGGTCAGCCCCTGTTGCTGTTTCTGCACGGTTTCCCCGAAGGCGCTTTCATCTGGGATGGGCTGCTTGAGCAATTCGGCAGCCGCTACCGCTGCGTGGCGCCCAATCTGCGCGGCTATGGCCGATCCAGCCAACCCACGGCCATCAGTGACTACCGCGCCAAATACCTGGTAGAGGATCTTGCCGCACTGATTGCGCTGGAAAGCCCTGCCAAGCGCGCCGCCTGCGTGATTGCCCATGACTGGGGCGGTGCCGTGGCCTGGGGCCTGGCCAACCGCTATCCCCAGCAGCTTGAGCGGCTGCTGATACTCAACTCCCCGCATCCTGGCAGCTTCTTGCGGGAGCTGCAGTCCAATCCCGTGCAGCAGTCCGCCAGCCAGTACATGCATTTTCTGCGCCGGCCCGATGCCCCCGAGCTGCTGGCCGAAAACGGCTGGCAGCGCATGCTCGGATTCTTTCAGAACCCCGACGGCAGCATGCCCGCATGGCTGACGCCCGAGCGTCAGCAGCAATACCGCGAGCATTGGGATCTGGGCGTGCACGGCGCCTGCATGTTCTACGCGGCCAGCCCGCTGGTGCCGCCCCGACCCGGCGGCAGCGCCGATGAACTGCAGGACATTCGCGAGCTCAGCCTGCCCGATGAAATGCTGCACATTCCTGTGCCAGTGCGCATTCTCTGGGGCGATAGCGACCTGGCACTGCAGCCCGCCTTGCTGCACGGGCTGGAGCAATGGGTGCCGCAGCTGGAGATAGAGCATCTCCAAGGCTGCAGCCACTGGGTGGTCCACGAAAGGCCGGAGGCCGTGCAGCGCGCCCTGGCGAAGTTTCTTCTAGCGCCAGTTCGCTCCTGAACAGGAAGCCTCTGGCGCCCTGCCATCAAGCCTGGATAACGATTTGACGCCTATTTCCCGGAGTACAGCGATGGCTCGCCATCGGGGCGCGTCTTGAAGCGTTTGTGCACCCAGTAATACTGCGGCACCATGGTCATGATGGCGGCCTGCAGCTCTCGGTTCATGCGGGCGGTGTCGGCCACATGGTCGTCCGTCGGGAAGTTCTCCCAGGCCGGCGTCAGCTCGGCCACATAGCCTTCAGGCGTCATTCGGTTGTAGAGCGCCACTACCTTGGCCTTGCCCAGGCGCGCAAAGCGCGAAAGCGAGGGAATCGTGGCCGTGTTTTCCACCGCAAAAAAGGGCACGAACACCGAATCGTTCTTGCCATAGTCCATATCGGGCAGCAGATACAGCAGCCCGCCCTTGCGCAGGCACTGGATGATGGGTTTGACGCCATCTGCGCGGTTGAGCATCTTCACATTGCCGAAGCGCTGACGGCCATTCATGAACCAGGCATCCAGGTCCGGGTCGGGATTGGTGGCAAAGATGGAGGTGAACTCGCGCTCGGTATTGAGCGGCAGGGCCAGGCCACCGGCATCCATGCTGTAGAAATGCGGCGCGAAGACGATGGTGGGTGTATCGCCCTCCAGCTCATGCGTGGCCCCGATCAGCTTGACACGGCTGCGCACCAGCTCCTCGGAGCCGAACCACAGCCAGCTTCTGTCGAGAAAAGTCTGGCAAAAGACCTCAAAGGACTCTTTCGCCCAGGCTTTGCGCTGTGCCTCAGGCACATCGGGAAAGCACAGCTCGAAGTTGCGCAGCGCAATGCGCCGGCGCTGGCCCGCCACCACAAACAGCACACGCCCCACGAATTTGCCCAGCCCGCGCAGCAGGGGCAGCGGCAGCTTGGCCAGCACATGCATGCCGGCAATGGCGATCTTGCTGGCGCTCATGCCTTCTCCCCCGAGGGTTGCTTGTCTTCACGCGGCTGCTTGTAGCGGCCATAGCCCCACAGATATTGCTGCGGAGACTGGCGAATGGTGGTTTCCATGGCGCGATTGATCAGCGCCACGGTGGCTTCCAGCGTTTGAGATTCGGGCACAGGCAATTCCTCTAGATACAGCGTGTAGCCCCGCCCCCAGGACTTGCGCTCGCACCGCGCCACGATGACCGTGGCCCCGGTTTGCAGCACCAGGCGTGCTGCCAATGTCATCGTATACGCATCGCGGCCGAAAAAAGGCGACCAGATGCCAAGACCGTTGGGCGGCACCTGATCGGGCAACAGCCCCACGGCCGCACCCTTGCGCAGCGCCTTGATCATCTGACGCACACCCGCCAGGGTGGTGGGAACGGCCTGAACGCCAGGACGATTGCGCGCGGTTTCCAGAATTTCGGCCAGCCAGCCCTGGCGTGCAGGGCGGTAGAGCACGGTGATTGCGCCATGCAGGTCCGACCAGCGCCGCGCTGCGGCCTGCACGGACATCTCGAAGCAGCCCAGATGCGGCGTGAGAAACACAATGCCCTTGCCACGCGCATAGGCCTGCTCGGCCACGGCTCCATTAACAATATCGCAATCCGGCAAATGGCCCAGCCAGATGCGCGGCATCTCGAACACCATGCGACCCGCCTGCCCCACGGCAGCCTTGACCTGGGCAAATGCATAGCCAGCCTGCGCCGCATTGGCTGCAAATCGGCGCCGATAGGTGGGAGATAGCGCCCAGGTCACCCACCCCATGGCAGCACCAAGGCCATGCAATAGCCATAAAGGCAGTGCAGCAAACAGTCGAAACAGGGAAGGCATTAGAATAGCGGGGTCGCTGAGTTAAAGAGCAACTTGCAGGGCGACGTAAAAACAAAACTGCTAAAGCGTTCGCCAGACTTCGAAGCTCGGGCAACGCAATTGCCCAAGCTACAAGGAGTTATATCAATGGCGAACAGCGATTTTCTGTTTACCTCGGAATCGGTTTCTGAAGGCCACCCCGACAAGGTTGCCGACCAGATCTCTGACGCGATTCTGGACGCTATTTTCACCCAAGACCCGCACAGCCGCGTGGCTGCCGAGACACTGACCAACACCGGTCTGGTGGTATTGGCCGGTGAAATCACCACCGGTGCGAATGTGGACTACATCCAGGTCGCACGCGACACCATCAAGCGCATCGGCTACGACAACACCGAATACGGCATCGACTACAAGGGTTGCTCGGTGCTCGTCGCCTATGACAAGCAAAGCCAGGACATCGCCCAGGGCGTGGACAAGGCCAGCGATGACGAGCTGAATACCGGCGCTGGCGACCAGGGCCTGATGTTCGGCTACGCCTGTGACGAAACGCCCGAGCTGATGCCCGCCCCCATCTATTACGCACACCGTCTGATGGAGCGCCAAGCCCAGTTGCGCAAGGATGGCCGTCTGCCTTTCCTGCGCCCCGACGCCAAGAGCCAGGTGACCCTGCGCTATGTGGACGGCAAGCCCCACAGCATCGACACCGTGGTGCTGTCCACCCAGCACAGCCCCGATCAGTCGGAAACGGCGACCAAGATGAAGGCATCGTTCACCGAAGCCATCATCGAAGAGATCATCAAGCCCGTGCTGCCCTCCGAGTGGCTGCTGGACACCAAATACCTGATCAACCCTACCGGCCGCTTCGTCGTGGGCGGCCCTCAGGGTGACTGCGGCCTGACCGGCCGCAAGATCATCGTGGACACCTACGGCGGTGCCTGCCCCCATGGCGGCGGCGCCTTCTCCGGCAAAGATCCAACCAAGGTGGACCGCTCGGCGGCCTACGCCGCCCGCTATGTGGCCAAGAACGTGGTGGCCGCCGGTCTGGCGCGCCAGTGCCAAGTGCAGGTCGCTTACGCCATCGGCGTGGCCCGCCCCATGAACATCACCGTGTACACCGAAGGCACGGGCGTGATTCCCGATGCGGAAATCGCCAAGCTGGTGGCGGCGCATTTCGACCTGCGTCCCAAGGGCATCATCCAGATGCTGGATCTGCTGCGCCCCATCTACAGCAAGACTGCAGCTTACGGTCACTTCGGCCGCGAAGAGCCCGAGTTCACCTGGGAACGCACCGACAAGGCAGCCCTGCTGCGCGCCGCCGCAGGTCTGAAGTAATTCGGACACCCGCCGAGCCTGAGGATCCAAGGGCTTGAGCCCTCAAGCCTCATCAAGAAGCCATCGCGAACCATCGCGGTGGCTTTTTTGTTGTCGGATCAAGCCGACAAGGATTTTCCCCAAATGAGCACCATGAGTCCGCACCTGGCGACTTAGTCTCGAGGCATCGCTTCAGACAAAGGAGTTCCGATGCTCAAGTGGGCCATTATTTTTGCCATCATCTCCCTGGTGGCCGGTGTTTTCGGCTTTACCGGCGTAGCAGCAGGCGCAGCCGGCATCGCCAAGATCCTGTTTTTTATTTTCATTGCCGTTGCCGTGATCTTCGTGGTTCTGGCCCTGCTGGGCATTGGCGCAGTCAGCTAGTCGACGCGGCCCGACCCGAAACACCAACCCGAATGCCTGCCTTGTGCAGGCATTTTTCATGCAGGCCGACCCGAGAACGTGCTTACGATCTCAAAGCCCACGGGCAGTCAGCGCCAGCGTCTGACTGAAGTCGGGCTTGGCCCGGTAAAGCTGGGCGGGCCGATGCGCCCCGCCACCCAGCATGGCTCCTGGCACGGCTTCCAGCCAGTCCATCTCGTCCATCTTGCGCCTGAAGCTGACCTTGTTCAGCGGCTCGCCCAGAATGTTTTCATAGACCTGCTGCAGCTGCGGCAGCGTGAAGGTTTCGCCGCACAGATGCACGGGCAAAGAGGAATACAGGCTTTTGCTGCGCACGCGCTCCAGGGCTGCATCCAGGATGGCACGGTGATCGAACGGCAGTTGCGGCAGGGCCGAGAGCGGCACCACGCTGATATCGGCGCGATCGGGGGGCAGGTTCTGCACGGGCAGCAAAGCGCAATAGGCGATTGCCACCGACCAGCCGCGCGGATCGCGCGCCGGGCCGCTGAAGGTGGCCAGCTGCTCAAGATACGCACCTTCTATGCCCACCTTGGTTCTGAGCACGCGCGCCGCACTGGCCTTGGCGTCCGCATCCTCATCGGTATGAATAAAGCCGCCGGGCAAGGCCCACACCCCGGCAAAAGGCGCAGCCTGACGACGCAGCAGCACGGCATGCAGCTGCTGCTCCACCAGGGTCAGCAGCACCACATCCACGCTCACCTGCACCGCTTCCCTGCGCTCATCACTTTGATTCATTTTTTTACCAACTTCGTTTTTCTTTCCTAATTATTTCACACGAAGCAAAAGATACTTAGTTGCAAAAATATTTTAAGTGTTTTAGACTGCAGACATCGCATCTCGCAGGAAAGCTGAACACCATGAGTCATCCACAAACCCAGCTGCTCATCATTGACCCGCAAAACGACTTCTGCGATCTGCCTGCCGACTGGTGCCCCCGCTCACCTGACACTCATCAGCTGATGGCACCCAGCCTTCCGGTGACGGGTGCTCATGCCGATATGCAGCGCCTGAGCAGCTGGATGGCAGCCCAGGGAGACAAGCTGGACCAGATCACCATCACTCTGGACTCGCACCAGGCTTACGACATTGCCCATCCCGCTTTCTGGCAGCAGCGCGATGGCCGTGCCGTCCTGCCATTCACCCCGATCACGGCAGCGCAGGTCCGTGCCGGCGACTATGCACCGCGCAACGCTGCCGAACGTGAACACACGCTGCAATACCTGGATCAGCTGGAGGCCCAGGGCAGCTACACCCTCATGGTCTGGCCGCTGCACTGCGAGATCGGCAGCTGGGGTCATGGCATCCATGCCAGTGTGCTCGCGGCCTGCCGCCAATGGCAGGAGCTGCAGCACCGTGCCACCCGCCATGTCTTCAAGGGCATGAACCCCTGGACCGAGCATTACAGCGCCATTCGTGCCGAGGTTCCCGACCCGCAGGATGGCGAAACTGGACTCAACACCGCCCTGGTGGCCCAGTTGCGCCAGAGCAGCACCCTGGTGATTGCGGGCGAGGCCAGCAGCCATTGCGTGCGCGCCACCACCGAGCACATCGTGGAGCACTGGGGCAGCAGCGACTACTCACGCATCGTACTGCTGACGGACTGCATGAGCCCGGTCGCAGGATTCGAGGCCGCACACCGCGACTTCCTGCAACGCATGCGAGCAACCGGTGTACGCTGCGAAACCAGCGCCAGCTTTGGCTTATGAGACAAATCAGCCTCTAGCACTTATGGATAAAGCGCTAGCAGCTCATATTTTTGAAAAGAAGAACGGCATGAAGCCCATCATCACCAGCCTGCTGGACACCGACCTCTACAAGTTCACCATGTGGCAGGCCATGCTGCACCGCCACCCCCAGACCGAGGCCGAGTACGAATTTGTCTGCCGCACGCCCACGGCCTTCCCGCTGGCCGACTTGCTGCCCGAGGTGGAGCGCGAGCTGGACGCCCTGTGCAGTCTGCGCTTTGACCAGGGCGAGCTGGACTATCTGGCCGGTCTGCGCTTCATGAAGAGCGACTTCATCGACTTTCTGCGCATCTTCCAGTTCCAGCGTGCCTTCATTCGCGCCTGGGCCGAGGGCGACCGGCTGCATATCGTGGCCAAGGGCCCGCAAGTCCATGTGATGGGCTTCGAGATCTATGTGCTGGCCATCGTCAACGAGCTGTACTTCCGCCGCTTCGATGCCGAGGCCGCTCTGGTCGAAGGCCGCAAGCGCCTGCAGGTCAAGCTGGCCCAGCTCAGGCACCTGGCTGTCGAGGCCAAGCTGCACAACCCCTTCGAGCTGTTTGACTTCGGCGTGCGCCGCCGCTTCTCGGGAGCCTGGCAACGCGAGGTGGTGCAGGCTTTTGCCCAGGAGACCGCGCAGTGGTTCAAGGGCACATCCAATGTGCTGCTGGCGCGCGATCTGAACCTGGTGCCCATCGGCACCATGGCCCATGAGTATCTGCAGACCTATCAGGCCCTGGGCGTGCGTCTGCGCGACTTCCAGGTAGCTGCCCTCGAGGACTGGGTGCAGGAATACCGCGGCGATCTCGGTATCGCCCTGACCGATACCGTGGGCATGGACGCCTTTCTGGCCGACTTCGACATGTATTTCGCCAAGCTGTTCGACGGCCTGCGTCATGACTCCGGCGATCCGTTTGAATGGGGCGAGAAGGCCATTGCCCACTATGACCAGCTGCGCATTGCCCCGCAGAGCAAGCGTCTGGTGTTCTCGGACGGTCTGGATCTGGACACGGCCCTGGCGCTCTACCACCGCTTTGCCGATCGTATTCAGTGCGGCTTCGGCATAGGCACGCGACTGACCAATGACATGGGACTGACCACGATCAATATCGTGATGAAGCTGACCCATGCCAACGGCCAGCCCGTAGCCAAGATTTCGGACTCGCCCGGCAAGACACTGTGCAACGACGAGACCTATCTGGCCTATCTGCGTCAGGTCTTCAATATCCCTGAGCCTGCTGCCAAGGCCGCCTGATTCCCTGGAGAAAACCATGCTGAAAGTCACCCTCGCCCAGCTCAACTACATGGTGGGCGACATCAGCGGCAATATCCGCCGCATGAGAGAAGCCGCGACCAGGGCGGCGGCCGAACAGGCCGACCTGGTGGTGTTTTCCGAACTGTCGCTGTGCGGCTACTACCCCGGCGACCTGCTGGACGAGCCCAGCTTTCTGCAAAGACTGGATGCAGGTCTGCAGGAGCTGCTGCAGGCCACGCGCCAGTTCCCCGATCTGCACTGGGTCGTGGGCGCACCCACGCGCCACGACGGCCCCGGCAAACCGCTGCACAACAGCCTGCTGGTGCTGAAGAACGGACAGATCCGCCTGCAGTACGACAAGCAACTGCTGCCCACCTACAACATCTTTGACGAGCGCCGCCATTTCGAGCCCGGAGCCGACACGGCCAAGGTGCTGCGCGTGGGCAACTGCCAGGTGGGCTTTCTGGTCTGCGAGGACGGCTGGAACGACCAGGGCGCCGACTACGCCACCAACCCCTTTGTACGCATGGGCGATGCGGCCCCCGACCTGGTCATCAGCATCAACGCCAGCCCCAGCCACCTGGGCAAGCGCGAGCAGCGTCACGAGGTCTTCACCCAGGCGGCGGCACGCCACAAGCTGGCCATCCTCTACATCAACCAGATCGGCGGCCAGGACCAGATCGTGTTCGATGGCGCCTCGTTTGCCGTGGAGCCCGAGGCGGGCCTGGTGTTTGAAGCCAAGCGCTTCGAAGAAGATATCTACACACTGGAGCTGAATGCGCAGGGCCGGTTTCAGGCCTGCGACGGCACGGCCTTGCCTGCCGTGCCGGCGCAAGGCCTGGCCACCATGGAGTTCTACCGCCAGCAGATCGTGCTGGGCCTGCGCGACTATGCACGCCGCTGCGGTTTCCGGCAGGTGGTGGTCGGCAGCTCGGGCGGCATCGATTCGGCCTTGACGCTGGCCCTGGCCGTCGATGCCCTGGGGGCGGACAACGTGGTCGGCATCACCATGCCATCCAGCTACTCCTCGGCGGGCTCGGTCGACGACTCGGTGCAGCTGTGCCGCAATCTGGGCATCAGGCTGTACGAGCACCCCATCAAGGAGCTGGTCACCACCTATGCACGCCAGTTCGAGGCCAGCTTTGGCGAACCGCTCAAGGGTCTGGCACTGGAAAACCTGCAGGCCCGCGCACGCGGCACCACGCTGATGGAGTTTTCCAATGCTTTCGGTCATCTGCTGCTGACCACGGGCAACAAGTCCGAAGTCTCGGTGGGCTACTGCACCCTGTATGGCGACACCAACGGCGGTCTGGGCCTGCTCGGCGATCTGTACAAGACCGAGGTCTTCGAGCTGTCACGCCATATCAACCGCCATGCGGGCCGCGAGCTGATCCCGCAGGCCATCATCGACAAGCCGCCCTCGGCCGAGCTGGCTCCCGGCCAGAAGGACGAGGACAACCTGCCGCCCTATGCCGTGCTCGACGAGATTCTCAAATGGCATATCGAGGGCCAGCATCTGTCCAACAAGGAATATGCGCAGGCCGCGGCCTTTGTGGCCAAGCTGCGCACCGAGGCCGGTGGCCCCGAGACCATCGCCCGCGTGCAGAAGCTGGTGTTCCGCAGCGAATACAAGCGCCGCCAGGCTCCGCCCATGCTCAGAGTACGCCCACGGGCCTTTGGCACGGGCCGGCAGATGCCGATTGCGGCACACTACGAATAGCAATGCCCGACACCCGCTTGAGACAAGCTGGCAAAGCCCTGTCGCACCTTGTGTGCGGCCGAGCACCTGCCGACCTGCCTCGAATGCCGACTGTGGCCGTGCCGGGCCTGGTTAAATCTTTAAAAATGTGAGCTACTCTCGCTTACCCAGTAAGCGTTTTGCGCACTTTTATCCATATTTGCCCTTGCGGGCGCAGATTTCTGTACGGGTTTTGCTCTCATGCCTCAAGCCAGTCCCAACACCTCCAGCAAGCGTGTCATCGCCGCCGCCCCTGAGACTCTGCCCACCTCCGTGCCCCTGCATACCGCCGTGCTGATCGGCCGCTTTCAGCCACTGCACAACGGCCACATGGCTTTGCTTCACGCCGCACTGGAGCGGGCTCGCCAGGTCGTGGTGGTACTGGGCAGCGCCTGGCAGGCACCCAATCCCAAAAACCCGTTCAGCTGGCAGGAGCGCGCGCAGATGTTGCGCAATGCGCTATCGAAAGAGGATGCCGAACGCGTGCGCTGCGTTCCCGTGCGCGACTACTACAACGAGCCGCTGTGGGTGCATGCCGTGCGCGAAGCTGTGCAGGCCCATGTGCCCGAAGGCGCGAGCGTGGCCCTGGTCGGACATTTCAAGGACTCCAGCAGCAGCTATCTGGCCCGCTTTCCGGGCTGGGAGCTGATCAGCCTGCCACGCCTGGGCCAGTTCGATGCCACTCCGCTGCGCGAAATCTTCTTCGGTGAAGGCGACGCCTCGCCCGAGACCATGGAGGCCGCCCTGGCCAGGCTTTCCTCCCAGATGCCCGAGAGCACGCTGGACTTTTTGCGCCGCTGGGCCCAGACACCGCTGTATCTGCGCCTGCAAAAAGAGTGGCATATGCTGCAGGACTACAAGCGGGCCTGGGCCAAGGCACCTTATGCACCGGTGTTCGTCACCGTGGATGCGCTGCTGCGCTGCCGTGCCAAGGGCCAGGACCAGGTGCTTCTGATCCAGCGCGGCCATGCTCCGGGCCAGGGCCTGTGGGCACTGCCCGGCGGCTTTCTGGAGCAGCGTGACAGCCTCTGGCAATCCTGCATGCGCGAGTTGCGTGAAGAAACCTGCTCCTCCATCAGCGAGGCCGATCTGCTGGCCGCCCTGCAGGCCGTGCAGGTCTTCGATCACCCGGACCGCAGCCTGCGCGGGCGTACCATCACCCATGTGCACTATCTGGATCTGGGCGTGCAGCCCAGCCTGCCCCCGGTACAGGGCGCGGACGACGCCGCCCTGGCCCGTTGGGTGCCGGTTGCCGATCTGCCTCGCATGGAGGCCGAGTTCTTCGAGGACCACTTCCAGATCCTGTGCCAGTTCCTGCCCGTGACTCTGGCTCAGAGCGAGCCCGAGCGCCAGGTCGCCTGACACATAAAAACCATAGCTGCGAGCGCTTGACTATCAAGCGCTGAAGCCACTTTTTCCTGTTATTTTATGAGCCAGCTCCATATCCGCCCCGCCACCGAGCAAGACATCGACCTGATCCTGCACTTCGTACGCGAACTCGCCATCTATGAAAAGGCCGAGCATGAAGTCAAGGCCACGCCCGACCATGTGCGTCGCACGCTGTTCTGCGCCAACCCGGCTGTCTTCGGCCTGATCTGCGAGATTGACGGCCAGGCCGTGGGCTTTGCCGTGTACTTCTTCAACTATTCCACCTGGCAGGGCCAGCATGGCCTGTATCTGGAAGACCTATACATCACGCCCGACGCTCGCGGCCACGGCGCCGGCAAGGCCCTGCTCCAGCATCTGGCGCGCATTGCCATGGAAAAGGACTGCGGCCGCTTTGAATGGAGCTGCCTGGACTGGAACACCCCCTCCATCAAGTTCTATGACAGCCTGGGCGCCCTGCCGCAGACCGAATGGATCCGCTATCGCATGACGGGCTCCGCCCTGCAGGCCATGGCCACGGGTGAAAAACAGGCTTGAGCCCCAGACCGGATCATCCAGAGTGATGTGTGCAGCCCTTCGAAGTGATGTGCGCCCCTTTGCAGATTGAGTGTACGCAGCATCAACAATGCGGCGCGTTCGCGCTTGCGCCAAAATGAATGGTTTTGCAAAACAATAACAAAGGCGGCAATCAGTGCTGACCTTTCACACTATCTCTGGAATCCAGAATGCCAAGCTATCAAGAACTCATCGCTCAGAAAAATGCGCTGGACAAGCGCATCGAAGAAGCGCGCAGCACCGAAGCCAAGGAAGCCCTGGCCACCGTCAAGCAACTGATCGCCACCTTCGGCTTTACCTCTCAGCAGGTCTTCCCCTGGAAGCCTGAAGAAAAGAAAAAGGTCGAGGCCAGGTACTACGACCCCGAAAGTGGTGCGACCTGGACCGGCCGCGGCAAGCCCCCGAAGTGGATCGAAGGCAAGGATCGCGGCCAGTACGAGATCAAGACCACGCCGACCGTGGACTTCAGCGCCCCTCGCGACGAAAAGAACCCGTTCCCGGTTCAGTAAGCGCCCCTGCCCGTTCAGCCCCCAGCAGCCTGCTCCGCCGGCAGCGGTGCCTTGAGCATGCGCACCAGGGCCGTCACGTTCAGGCATTGGATGAGCAGATCTCCGTCATTGGCACGGATCAAGCGGTCCACCAGCTGATCTGCCGCACCCGCCATTGCAGGAGCCAGTCGCAACTGCCCGCTCTCGAAGCGCACCACGCCTTCGAGATCACTGACCAGCACGCCCAGCTTGAGCCCCTGGTGCTCCAGCACGATCACCTGGCTTTGCGCCGTCCTGATGACAGGTTTGCCAAAGAGCAGGGCTCCCAGATCGAAGACCCATACATAGCCGGCCACGACGCCCTGGCTGCGCCGCGCCAGCGTTCCCACGCAGTGCGGCAAGCGACCGGCCGAAACGGGAGCGATGGCCGAGGCGCTCTGGGCCTCGAGCACGCAGGCCGCATCGACGGCAAGCACGCTGCGCCCCACAAAAAAAGTCGCCATCTCAATGCCCAAAGCGCTGCCCTGACTGGCCGCAGCCAGGCTTTGCACCCTGGTGTTGCGCCGACCGACAGCCGCCAGGGCATCGTCCTGCACCGCACCAAAAGCCTGCACGGACAGCGCAAGCACCTCTTCGCGATAGCCGTCGCTGCGCTTGAACTCCCGGTAGCCGCTGCCTGCCGTAATCGCCACCACGCAATACTGACCCTGATACACCATGGCGCGGGCCATGCTCTGGCCTGGTGCCAAAGCCAGCATCTGCGGCGGCAGATCCAGCCGCATGCCTGGCTGCAGCAGCACATCCGAGGAGGACATGACCAGGCCCGAGCGGTTCAGGTAGGCCACCCGCCTGCTGCCTGCACCTGCCGCCTGAACGCCGCTCACGCCCTCGAGCATGGCCTTGAATTCACGCTGTGCATGAAACACCAGGCCGATCCCGCCCAGCACCATCCCATCGGCGTTGCGTATGGCCGCGTGATAGACATAGGTCGGACCATCCTCCTCGTGCTGAACACAAGGGCGCCATGGCGAGACGTGATAGGCCTGGGTCCCTGCCAGCGCCATGACCTGGTGCAAGCTGTCCGCCTCTATATAACTGCCCAGTAGCTCCCGACTCTCTGCCTGCCCTCTCTGGCTGACGGCCACGACTCTGCCGCGGGCGTCATAGACCATGATTTGCTGGTAGACCGTATAGAGGTCGTGAATGGCGGTGAGCAACTCGCACACCTCACTTACCTGATCTGGGGCCGTCTCGCCCAAAGCCTGGTCCTCGAGCAATTCGGACAGCTGCGGCGTCAAGGCCCACCAGCGGCAGTCGTTGGCACGCTCGTAGAGATTGCGATCAAGCAGATCCACCAGCAGACTGGTCAACAGGCTGTTGTCCCGCAGTGCGGTATTGAGCACCGTGCCGTAGAGCGCATCGATGGACTGGGAGAAGACCTCGTTGGTCCTTGCCCCGGTCTCGCCAATCTGCTCGAGCACGGCTTGCAGCCGCGTGTTGTCCATCTGCTTGCCTGCCGTCATCACTCGCCCGTTCCAGACCACACGGCGTATGGTGTCCGCCGCGCTGTGGATGGCGTGCAGAGGCGGGCAGAAACGGTGCGCATGTGTCAGCAGGCCCTGGGCCACCTCGGCATCCAGCCCATCCAGACCCGCCTGCGACTGGAGGCCGAAGGCCAGCTCCAGCGGCGTCATGATCTGCGCCCGCCAGCCCTGGGGGCCCATATAGCCCTGATAGCCTGCCGATGCCGCAGATTGCACCAGATAGGTGCGTCCTCCATGCACATGCAGCGCGCTCGCACCATCACGGTGAGGCCGCACATTCGCACCCACACCAATCCAGTGCAGATCGCTGCTGGCCAGCACCTGACCCTGCTCATCCAGCAGCAGGGCGATGCTGGTCTGCGCCTCAGGTGCGCCACTGCCGTCAGCCTGCTCGCGTCCGCTCCAGATGCCTTGCATCTCGCCGTCGAAGTCAAAGCACAGGCACAGCACGCCCATGGCTTGCCGGTTGGTGGGGTCCAGCATGCGATGCGCATAGATCAGCCCACTGTCATGGCCCGGCAGCAGGTCGGTAGCACCAAAGCTCTGCACAAAGCCCGGGCTCTGCAGCGCACGGGCAATCAACGCATCCCGGCATGGCTGATCCTTGGCCTGACTCCTCTCCCGCGCGCTCGCTCGTACCTGGCCTTTGGCATCCAGCAGCAGAATGTCTGCATAGACCGTGTATTTGCTCCGATAGGCCTGCAGACGCCGGGTAATGGCTGCCTCATCGCCATCCAGCCCGGCCATGAAACCGCACAGCACGGCATCGGTCGCCAGAAACCCCACATCGGCCGTGCGCTCGTAGAGATTGCGCACCAGGGTATCGATCAGATGCTGCGCCTGACTGGACAGCCCTGCCGTCACCCCTGCCACCGCCTGCATGACCATGGAGCGCACCAGATCCTGCTCCAGCCGTTCGAAGCCGCCACGCGTGGCGGCCATCATGGGCAGCAAGGCCTGCGCTTCCTCAGGGCAATTCATCTTGGCGGAGGACTCTATGAGCCGCCACATCAGATTCAGCTCCCTGAGCGAACTCTCGCAGCGCCCGACCTGGCGCATATGAGGAATGAAGACGTCTGTCTGCAGCAGATCCTGGGCGCGCTGCGCCGGGGCAGTCATGGTTTCTAGAGGCATGTTCTGACAGAGCAAAAGCCAGGCCTATTTGTAAAAACACGTTACACATGACTCCGCACAAACCCTGCTCCTTGACAGATTGGCCCTCTGATCGGCTGGGGGGAGGTCTTGAAAGCTCGGGAAATTGCCTTATTATTAGCACTCGATGGGGTTGAGTGCTAACAGCTTGACCCTAGATATTCCGAATGTCGGCCAGGATGGCTGGCAAGTCTTGTTTCAACTTTGTTGATGTATTTAGGAGTTGGTATGAACCTGCGTCCCCTGC
Organism: Comamonas thiooxydans; assembly: GCF_002157685.2. NCBI lineage: Bacteria > Pseudomonadati > Pseudomonadota > Betaproteobacteria > Burkholderiales > Comamonadaceae > Comamonas > Comamonas thiooxydans. Next base: position 755,190 of record NZ_AP026738.1, on the reverse strand, counting down.
ACGATCGCGTGATCGTCAAGCGCCTCGAAAACGAAACCAAGACAGCCTCGGGCATCGTGCTCCCTGATGCTGCCACCGAGAAGCCTGACCAGGGCGAAGTGCTGGCTGTGGGTCCCGGCAAGCGCAATGACAAGGGCGAACTGATCGCCCTGAACGTGAAGGTCGGCGACCGCGTTCTGTTCGGCAAGTACTCTGGCCAAACCGTGAAGATCCACGGCGACGAGCTGCTGGTCATGAAGGAAGACGACCTGTTCGCAGTCGTCGAGAAGTAATCCTTCCCGAACACCCCCCTATTCATAGCTGCTGGCGATTGATTGATAAGCGCCGGCAGAACATTTGAACCCCATTCTTTAGGAGCCAAAAATGGCAGCAAAAGACGTAGTTTTCGGCGGTGAAGCACGTGCACGCATGGTTGAAGGCGTGAACATCCTGGCCAACGCAGTCAAGGTTACCCTGGGCCCCAAGGGTCGCAACGTGGTGCTGGAGCGCTCCTTCGGCGCCCCCACCGTGACCAAGGACGGTGTGTCCGTGGCCAAGGAAATCGAACTCAAGGACAAGCTGCAGAACATGGGCGCCCAGCTCGTGAAGGAAGTGGCCTCCAAGACCAACGACATCGCCGGTGACGGCACGACCACCGCTACCGTGCTGGCCCAGGCCATCGTGCGCGAAGGCTCCAAGTACGTGGCTTCCGGCCTGAACCCCATGGATCTGAAGCGCGGCATCGACAAGGCTGTCGCCGCCCTGGTGGAAGAGCTGAAGAAGCAATCCAAGGCCACCACTACCTCCAAGGAAATCGCCCAGGTCGGCTCGATCTCCGCCAACTCCGACGAATCCGTGGGCAAGATCATTGCCGACGCGATGGACAAGGTCGGCAAGGAAGGCGTGATCACGGTTGAAGAAGGCAAGTCGCTGGACAACGAGCTCGACGTCGTCGAAGGCATGCAGTTCGACCGCGGTTACCTGTCGCCCTACTTCATCAACAACCCCGAAAAGCAAGCCGCTATTCTGGACAACCCCTTCGTGCTGCTGTTCGACAAGAAGATCAGCAACATCCGCGACCTGCTGCCCACACTGGAAGCTGTGGCCAAGGCCGGCCGTCCTCTGCTGATCATTGCCGAAGACGTCGAAGGCGAAGCCCTGGCGACTCTGGTGGTCAACACCATCCGCGGCATCCTGAAGGTTGTGGCTGTGAAGGCCCCTGGCTTCGGCGACCGCCGCAAGGCCATGCTGGAAGACATCGCCATCCTGACTGGCGGCAAGGTCATCGCTGAAGAAGTGGGCCTGTCGCTGGAAAAGGTGACCCTGGAAGACCTGGGCCAAGCCCAACGCGTCGAAATCGGCAAGGAAAACACCACCATCATCGACGGTGCTGGCCAAGCTGCTGAAATCGAAGCCCGCGTCAAGCAAATCCGCGCCCAGATCGAAGAAGCCACTTCCGACTACGACCGTGAAAAGCTGCAAGAGCGCGTGGCCAAGCTGGCTGGCGGTGTTGCCGTGATCAAGGTTGGCGCTGCCACCGAAGTCGAAATGAAGGAAAAGAAGGCCCGCGTGGAAGACGCCCTGCACGCTACCCGCGCTGCTGTGGAAGAAGGCATCGTGGCCGGCGGTGGCGTGGCCCTGCTGCGCGCCAAGCAAGCCGTTGGCGCCCTGGCTACCGGCAATGCCGAACAAGACGCTGGCATCAAGCTGGTTCTGAAGGCCATCGAAGCACCTCTGCGCGAAATCGTGGCCAACGCCGGTGGCGAGCCCTCGGTGGTCGTGAACGCCGTGCTGAACGGCTCCGGCAACTACGGCTTCAATGCGGCCAACGACAGCTACGGCGACATGCTGGAAATGGGTATTCTGGATCCCACCAAGGTGACTCGCACTGCTCTGCAGAACGCCGCTTCCGTGGCCTCCCTGCTGCTGACCACCGAGTGCATGATCGCCGAAGCCCCCAAGGCTGACGCAGCTCCTGCCATGCCCGACATGGGCGGCATGGGCGGCATGGGTGGTATGGGCATGTAATTGCTCTGCTGCTGACCAGGTGGTTTGCTCCACCTGGTTTGCCCACAAGAAAAAGGCCGCATCTGCGGCCTTTTTCTTTTGCGTCGAGCTTCACGAATTGCTCCGAGCACAAAAAAGCCAGCCGATATCGGGCTGGCTTTTCTATCCAAAGATTCGCCTTAGAAACGATGACGCAGGCCGACAGTGATGCCGGTACGCTTTTTCGCTCCATTGGAATCAAGCATCACACCCGCACCGCCTTTGGTCTTGGTGTAGTCCACCGCGAAATAAGCGTCGGTGCGCTTGGAGAAGGCATAGTCAGCCACGGCAACGATAAAGTCGGCCTTGCCATTGAAGGCGCCAGTCGCCGATCCCGATTGCTTGGCATGGTAGTAATGCAGGCCGGCATTGAGCTGCGGCGTGACCTGGTAGCCAAAACCGACCTTGAACATCTCACGCTTGTTGGCAAAGTTGCCAGGCGCATTGCCCGCGATAAAGCCACCATTGGAAGAGCCTGTCCAATATGCATTGAGCAGGCCGGCGTCAAAAATGGCACCAGCCCCAGCAGCACCGAGACTATCCTTGACCTTGTTCTGGCCGTAACCAGCCATCAGATACAGAGGCCCGGTGCGATAGGAGCCGCCCAATGTCCAGGCATCCACATCGGTGCCGGCCGGCAAGGTGGAGCGCTGGAAAGCACCGCCCACGGAAATGCCGTCGGCAGAATAGCGCAGATAGCCACCTGCGGTCTTCAATGCCAGACCACCTGGCGTCATATCAATACTGCCGCCCTTCTTGGCAAAGGTATTTCCTTCGTCAAAAGAATACTGCAACCCCGCACGAACCGGCCCGAACTCGGCAACGTACTTCAGCATATTGTTTGCACGCGCGCCCAGAGACATGCCGATTTCAGGCTTGTAGGCATCCATATAAGGGGAATATGGGAACGATGCATAGGTAGAGGTCACCAGATCAAACAGCACGTTGTATTGGCGCCCCATGGTCACCTGACCAAAACTGGTGCTGCGCAAGCCCACCCAGGACTGCGCAAAGTAAGGCTGAGCGGTGCTGGGCGTGCCCGAATCCGTCCAGAAACGATTTTCCAGGTTGGCAATAGCCGACAGGCCACCACCCAAATCTTCCTTGATATTGATACCCCAGCGGCTCTCCGACATGCCACCACCGATCATTTTGGTCAGACCGCTTTTATTTGGCCCCTCATTAGTCGTGTGACGAATCGCTGCATCCACAATGCCATACAGTTGCACGCTGCTTTGTGCATAAGCCATTGTTCCCAGAGAACCCAGCACAGCCAAAGCCAATGTTTTTTTCACAAATGAAGATGTCATTGTGTTGCCTCTCTCTTAATTCACTAACAGTTGGTGGAAATTTCATTCTAGAAATGCTTTCTCCAGCAACGAGAGCTTTGGCACAAGCGCAACACAGGCCTTTCCCTCTGGGGACAAACCTCTCAGCAAACACCCTTTCAGGTTTAACCCCAGAAATAAAAAAGGCCTGTCTTTCGACAGGCCTTTTGGCTTTTAAGCAATTACTGGCTTATGCCAGCAACTGATTAGAAAGCGTGGCGGATACCAACTTGCACGCCGTTGCTAGCCTTGCCAGCGCCAACTGCGTAGGAAGGAACGCCACCCAGGGTGAACTGAGCGTTGTCCTTGTTCTTCAGGAAGGAGTATGTACCGTACAGAGCTGTACGCTTGGACAGGTTGTGCACATAACCCAGGCTCAGCTGGTGAGCCTTGCCAGACAGGTCGCCACCGGCCTTGTACAGAGCGTACTGAGCCTTGACTTCACCCACGCCACCCACGGGAGCGGACACGCCCAGAGCGTAGCTGGTCAGCTTGGAGTTCACAACAGCGCCCTTTTCCTTGACTTGCAGAGCCAAGCCATTGACCTTGGCCACGCCGAAGTCATAAGTAGCACCCAGACCGTAGGAGTCCAGCTTGTCGCCTTGTGTGAAGGCAGCATTGGAACCACCGTAGGAACCGTCAGTAGTAGAAGGATTGTTCTTACGGTCAGCGCCCAGAGTCACAGCCAGAGGGCCGTTGTTGTAAGCCACGAAACCGCCGAAGTAACGACCGTTCTGACCGTCGCCAGCCTTTTCACCAAAGGCGTAGTCCACGCCAGCAGTGAAGCCGGAGAAGTTAGGCGTGAAGTAAGTGATCTTGTTGTTTTGACGGATAGCATCGCCTTGGCTGTTAGCCCAGCCGCGGAAACCGCCCACGCCGATCACGCTGAAGTTGGAGTGAGCGGACAGCTTGTTGTAAGCCACCACTTCGTCACGACCCAGACGCACTTCACCGAAGTTGCCCATCAGGCTCACGGTGGAACGACGACCGAACTGGAAGCCGCTGCCGCCCTTCAGGCCAGCGCCGGAACCGTCACCCACGTCGGTGCCGATAGCGCCTTCCAGCCAGAAGCCAGCCTTCAGACCGCCACCCAGGTCTTCCACGCCGCGGAAGCCCAGACGGGAAGAAGCGTTGGAACCGTTGTGCAGACCGTAGTTGGAATTGCCAGCGCTACCATTGCCCTTGACGTAGGAAACGCCGGTGTCAACCACACCAAACAGGGTCACGGAAGATTGAGCCATTGCGGCGCCGGAAGCGGCCAGCACTGCCAGGGCGATCAGAGATTTTTTCATTACGAGTTACTCCAAGGTTTAGAAGGGCGCCGGTTCTATGGGAGAGAGACTTGAGCCTCGAGCTCCACCGGTTTCCCGCGCCAACCTCCTGGTGGGGAAGTTGGGTCTATTGCACCAGACCACCGAGCCCAGCGCAAAGGAATTCACCCAAAACTGCTCGATTCGGCGCGTTTTCGTTGCACCACCGCAACAAACACCAAGCCGCACCAGCGGGCACACCCTTAGGGGTTCCTGCCTAGGATTGCCCCAGCGCAAGTTGCGGATGAGCCACTCTGGTGTACCTTATGTGCATTGACGCCAGACAGGCGCCGCACTGAGTTCTTTTTAGCCATGGACAAGTTTCTGACCGCTGCCGATGCAGCTCTTCGCACTCTGTTTGCCGACCCGGTGGCCGCAGAGCGCTCGCCTGCAGCTGGGATCGCCGAAGCCGATCTGAGCGATGAACAGCGCAAGCTCTCCGCAGCCTTGATGCGCGTCAATCATGTGGGCGAGGTCTGTGCGCAGGCCCTGTACAACGCCCAGGCCATGGTGACCAAGGACATGGAGTTGCGCGAGCATCTGCTGCATGCCGCTCGCGAGGAAATGGACCACCTGGCCTGGACCCGCGAGCGCCTGCATGCCCTGGGTGACAGACCCTCGTTGCTGAACCCGCTGTGGTTTGCTGGCGCTTTTGCCATTGGCACGATTGCCGCCAAATTCAGCGATGCCGCCAGCCTGGGTTTTGTGGTCGAGACAGAAAACCAGGTCTCCGCCCACCTGGCAAGCCATCTGGGCCGCCTGCCCGAGGAGGACGAGGCTTCGCGTGCCGTGGTCGAGCGCATGAAGGATGACGAAGAGCGTCATGCCGCAGCAGCGATCGACGAAGGCGCGATGCAACTGCCCCCGATTGCCCAGGGACTGATGCGCGTGGCGGCCAAAGTCATGACGATTACAGCGCATCGCATCTGACTGGCGCCTGTTCAACAAAAACGGGCCGTTGAGGCCCGTTTTCGATCGAATGTCCAGCTCAGGCTTCGACGATGTCGAAACCCGTCGTGATTTCGGCCGTCTTGCCCAGCATGATGGTGGCCGAGCAGTATTTGTCGTGGCTCATGGCGATGGCACGCTCGACGGCACCGACCGGCAGGTTCTTGCCGCTGACCGTGAACTGCATGTGGATCTTGGTGAACACCTTGGGGTCGGTTTCGGCGCGCTCGGAAGTCAGCTGCACGCTGCAGCCCTTCACATCGTGGCGACCACGCTTGAGGATGAGCACCACGTCGTAGGCGGTGCAGCCGCCGGCGCCAGCCAGCAGCATCTCCATGGGGCGCGGTGCCTGGTTGCGACCGCCGTTGGCCGGGTTCTTCTCGTCCGGCGCACCATCCATATTGACCACATGGCCGCTGCCGGTCTCGGCCACGAACCCCATGCCCGAGCGCGTTCCGGTGGCCGCGCCTGTCCAACTAACCGTGCATTCCATTGTTTTTCCTCTCGAAACTGTTGCAATTTTGCATCAAATACATAAAAACCCGAATCTTTTGATGCACAGAAAACACAAGCCTCATACAATACAACCCAAGCGTTACCTGTGAGGTCAAACCCGCAGGCAGACTGCAGATTACTGGTTAATCCTTATCTGTATCGCACCCTTTGTCTCCTCCACCTCCTCTAATGGTGGATTCAGCCCCTAGCTCCTGAGCTAGGGGCTTTTTTTCGTGCCTGCCCATCCTGCTTCTCAGAGCAGCAGCATGCACCTCTTGAGCGAGTACTGCAGCGCAGCAAGCAAGCGCCTATCATGGTCGGCTTCCATGCACCCGGCAGGCTGATTGCCCTGGCTCTGGTGCTCTGCTTTCGATTTGCACCATGACTCAAGCCCTGACCCCTGCCGATTATCTGACTCGCATCCTCAATGCACGCGTCTATGACGTGGCCGTGGAGTCGGATCTGGACATTGCCAAGAACCTCAGCCGTCGCCTGCACAACAAAGTGCTTCTGAAGCGCGAGGACCAGCAGCCCGTGTTCAGCTTCAAGTTGCGCGGCGCCTATAACAAGATGGCCAATCTGACGGCCGAGCAGCTGCAAAAGGGCGTGATCTGCGCCAGCGCGGGCAACCATGCCCAGGGTACGGCGATGAGCGCCAGGAAGCTGGGCTGCCGCGCCGTGATCGTGATGCCCACCACCACGCCCCAAGTGAAGATCGATGCCGTGATCGCCCTGGGCGGCGAGGCGGTGCTGGCCGGAGAAAGTTACTCGGACGCCTACAAGCACGCCGTCAAGCTCCAGAAGTCCGAGGGCCTGACCTTTGTCCACCCCTTTGACGACCCCGACGTGATTGCCGGCCAGGGCACCATCGCCATGGAAATGCTGCGCCAGCTGCAAAAACTGGGCAGCCAGCGTCTGGATGCCATCTTCGTGCCCATCGGCGGCGGCGGCCTGATTGCCGGCATTGCCAACTACATCAAGGCCGTACGCCCCGAGGTGAAGGTGATCGGCGTGCACACCAAGGACTCGAACGCCATGATGCAGTCCGTGCAGGCGGGCGAGCGCGTGGAGCTGGCCGACGTGGGCCTGTTTGCCGACGGCACGGCCGTGAAGCTGGTGGGAGCGGAAACCTTCCGCGTCACCCAGGGTCTGGTGGATGACTATGTGACCGTGGACACCGATGCCGTCTGCGCCGCCATCAAGGACATCTTCACCGACACCCGCTCCATCGTCGAGCCCTCGGGCGCCCTGGGCGTGGCGGCCATCAAGCAGTACGTGGCCAAGCACAAGACCAAGGGCGAGACCTACGCCGCCATACTGAGCGGCGCCAATATGAACTTCGACCGCCTGCGCTTTGTGGCCGAGCGCGCCGAGGTAGGCGAGGAGCGCGAAGCCCTGTTCGCCGTCACCATCCCCGAAGAGCGCGGCAGCTTCAAGCATTTCTGCGAGGTGGTGGGCAAGCTGCCCGGCGGCCCGCGCAATGTGACCGAGTTCAACTACCGCATCAGCCACGACAGCAAGGCCCATGTGTTCGTGGGTCTGACCACGCCGACAAAGGGCGAGTCCGAGAAGATCTGCAAGAACTTCCAGAAGAACGGCTTTGAGGCTCTGGACCTGACCTTCGACGAGATGGCCAAGGAGCATCTGCGCCATATGGTGGGCGGCCACTCGCCGCTGGCACAGGACGAGCGCCTGCTGCGCTTTGTCTTTCCCGAGCGCCCCGGCGCGCTGTTCAAGTTCCTGAGCCTGATGGCGCCGACCTGGAATATCTCGCTGTTCCACTACCGCAACCAGGGCGCCGACTACGGCCGCATCCTGGTCGGCATGCAGGTGCCAGCCAAGGACCACAAGAAGTTCGACAGCTTCCTCAAGAACCTCGGCTATCCCTGGGTGGAGGAAACCGGCAATCCTGCGTACCAGTTGTTCCTGAAGTAAAAAACAGGAGCTTCGACCGCTATCCCTGCAATGATTTCAGATAGAAAAGACTCTGAAACATAGGAATATCAAGCGGAATAAGCTCCTTTTTTATTCGCAACACCATGCAAGCCCTGCGCCACTATCTGCTGGCCGTCCAGTTCTTCAGCCGCATCCCCGTGGCTGGACGTCTGGCCGCCTGGGTGGGCTGGAGCCCCGAGATGCAGCGTGCCAGCGCCGCGCATCTGCCGGGCGTGGGCTGGCTGGTGGGCCTGTGGGCTGCGCTGCTGCTGGGAGCCTTGCTCTGGCTGCTGCCGGCAAGCCCCTGGTCGCCGCTGGCGGCTGCGCTCATCAGCACCGCCGGCACCCTGTGGCTGACCGGCGGTTTCCATGAGGACGGCCTGGCCGACGTCGCCGACGGGCTGGGCGGCCTGGTCCCGCCCGAGCGCGCACTGGAGATCATGAAGGACTCGCGCATAGGCGCGTATGGCGTGATGGCGCTGCTCATGGCTCTGCTCACCAAGGTCGTGCTGATCGCCCTGCTGCTGTCCGTCATGCAGCCGTTCTGGGGACCGGTTCCGGTGCTCATCCTCGTGTGCTGCATTCATGTGCTGTCGCGCTTTGCGCCGCTGGTGCTGATGCACAAGCTGCCTCATGTCGGCCTGGCCGCGAGCAGCAAGACCCTGCATATCGCGGGCAGGCAGCTGGGCTGGCCAGGCCTGCTGACCGGCGGCCTCTGGTGCCTGCCGGCATTGGGTCTGTTGGGCTGGCTCGGCGTCTGGAGCTTTGTGCCCAGCCTGCTGGCGGCCATGCTGGTCACCACCTGGCTGCTGCGGCGCTGGTTGCTTCAGCGTCTGGGCGGCATGACGGGCGACTGCCTGGGTGCCTGCCAGCAACTCAATGAGCTGGCTCTGCTGCTGACCAGCTGCATCTATCTGCGCCAGCTGCTTTAGAACGTGTTTACGATCTCCTCGCGCCGCGACAGAGGCTTTGCGGGATAGGATGCAAGGAGCGATACCGCAGCAATAGCCGCGCTATTGCGAGGATTTGCGCGGCCGGCGAGGCAACGCCGCAGACCGCCCCTGACCGGGCGTCCGCAAAGACACTGTCCCGAAGGGTTGGAGCGAAATCGGGCGATTTCTGTGCGCTGTCTCTTGCTTGCACCCCGGTGCAAGCGGCGAGCCATCGCTTCGAACTCATCCCGATTGCGCTCCAACGCGGCTGCGTAGAGATCGCAAACAAGTTCTGAGGCATGAAAACACTATGGCTGGTGCGCCACGCACGCCCCTTGATCGATACAGAGCGCTGCTACGGCCGCCTCGATATCGCCGCCGATGCAGAGGCCACCCGACAAGCCGCTCAGGCCCTTCAGCAATCTCTGCAGCCCCTGCATGGCAGGCTGCAGGTCCGGCATTCGCCGCTAAAAAGATGCAAGCAGTTGGCTTTGGATCTGCAGGTACTGGAGCCGGATTTCGTCTCCACTCCCGACGGCAGACTGCTGGAGATGGACTTCGGGCATTGGGAAGGCCTGCGCTGGAATGACATCGGCGAAGCTGCCATCGGTGCCTGGGCGCACGATCTGGCGCGGCACGCACCCGGCGAGGGCGAATCACTGGCACAGATGCTGCAGCGCGTCCACGAAGCACTGCAGGACGCGCTCAGCAGCGACAGCGAGCATATGGTGTGGATCTGCCATGCCGGTGTGGCACGCTGTGCGCAGTGGCTGCTACAACATGGCCACCGGCTGCCGCAAAGCCATGAATGGACCTTGCCAGCGCCCGCCTATGGACAGTGGCTGCAGCTCGAACTCAGTTGAATGCCGCCATGGGCGGCCTGGGCAATTGCAGCACCGTGCTGGTCGGCCCGTTGGCGGGGCCCAGTCGCGCTTCGCGCGCCGCCAGTGATTGCAGAATCACGCCCTCCTCCACGGCCTCGCCCACACGCACGGCCTTGCTGCCCTTGCCTTCCACGGCAATCACGGCGGCACCGCCGCCTGTTTCATGCCCTGCCAGCACCCCCAGCAGCGCATAGCGGCTGGCCACTGGTGCGGCCACGGCGGCGACAGGCGCGGCGACCGCCCCCAAAGCCTTGGCCATGGCCTGGGCATTGGCCTGTACCGGCTGAGCAGGCACGACCGAGGGTAACTGCTCACTGGCACTGCCGACGAACCGGAGTATCCAGAACACCACCACCGCAGCGGCAATCGCCCACAGCAGCAGGTTCGTGAGTTTGACCGGCATGGAAAGGCCCTGACCGGTATTGAAAGATTGCAGTCGCATTCGAAGATTATGATGGTGCAATACTGCATTTTTCCTACAGTTTCCAATGAGCACCAACTGCCGTCATCCGATGTCTGCTATTCGCCACGCCGCATCACGCGGCTTTACCCTGATCGAATTGATGGTGGTGCTGGTCATCATTGGCGTGCTGGCAGCGCTTATCGTGCCCAATGTGCTGGACCGCGCCGACGATGCCCGCGTGACCGCAGCCAAGACCGATATCGCCAATATCAACCAGGCACTCAAGCTCTACCGTCTCGACAACCAGCGCTATCCAACGGCCGAGCAGGGTCTGCAGGCGCTGGTGGTCAAGCCCACCACCGGCCCCGCTCCGCAGAACTGGAAGCCTTATCTGGAAAAGCTGCCCAACGATCCCTGGGGCAATCCTTATCAGTACCTGAATCCCGGCGTGAAGGGCCCCATCGACATCATGTCCCTGGGCGCTGACGGCAAGGCCGGCGGCGAAGGCAAGGATGCGGATATCGGCTCCTGGCAATAGCAATGAGCCCCCACGCTCCCTCACTGCGTGTGGTCGCTGCCCCCCGAGGGGGGCCTGACCGGCTGGCGCCGGGGTTTGCCTTGGGGCGGCCCGGCGGCAACCCCGCACGCATCAAATGCCTGTAATGCTGGCGCGCTCGGTCACAGGGACGGCCCACCAGGGGCGCCCCGCTGCACAGGCGGCCGCCCCCCGCAGAGGAAGGCGCACAACGCTTCAGGGAGGCTTCACACTCTTGGAGTTGCTGGTGGTCATCTCCATCATGGCACTGGCAACGGCCGGCGTGAGCTTGGCCATACGAGACAGCGGAGAGCAGCAGCTGGAGCGCGAAGCCCAGCGCCTGGCCACGCTGCTGGAGTCGGCACGCGCCCAGGCCCGCACCAACGGCACGCTGGTGGTCTGGCGCCCGATGCCGCAGGGCTTCCGGTTTGAAGGCCTGCCACCCAACGTCAAGATGCCCACGCAATGGCTTCAGACTCCTGTGCTGGTGCAGCCCAATACACCCGTGGTGCTGGGGCCGGAGCCGCTGATTCCAAGGCAGAGCATTACCTTGTCGCTGCCCGGCAGCAGCTCGGCGCCGCTGCAACTGGCCACCGACGGGCTGCGCCCGTTCAGCATTCAAAGCCAGCAGGTGACGCCATGAAGCCCGCCCAGCAGCAACGCGGCTTCACGCTGATCGAGGTACTGGTCGCGGTCGGTATCGTCGGCATCACCCTGCTGGCTGGACTTCAGGCCAGCAGCGCCCTGACGCGCAATGCCCAGCGCCAGTCCGACGTCATCCTGGCCCAGCTATGCGCACAGAACGAACTGGTGCGACTGCGCCTGTTCAATCAGATGCCTGCCGTCGGCGACACCACCATCCAGTGCCAGCAGGCCGGCAGACAGATGCAGGTACAGCTCAGCGTGCGCCCCACGCCCAATCCCAGTTTCAGGCGCGTGGATGCTCAGGTGTTTTCCGAAGCGGCTGCGGTGCTGCGCGTCTCTACCATTGTCGGTCGCTACTGAATCATGAGCAGCATGCGCAACAGAAGCCAAGGTTTCACGCTGATCGAGCTGCTGGTGGCCCTGGCCGCCATGGCTTTGCTGTCCATCATGAGCTGGCGCGGCATCGACGGCATGCTGAGAGCGCAGGAGGTGACGCGCGAGCAGGGCGAGCAGCACGCCGTCATGCAGACCGTGCTGGCCCAGTGGAATGCCGACCTCAACGCGCTGATGCCGCTGCAGGGTCGCCAGGTGCTGGACTGGGACGGCCAGGTGCTGCGCCTGACGCGCAAGACCAGTGCCGCCGTCGACAACGGGGCGCTCATCGTGGCCTGGAGCCGACGCAATGTGGACGGCCGCTTCCAATGGGTGCGCTGGCAATCGCTGCCCGCGCGCACGGTCAGCGAATGGAACGATGCCTGGAACCAGGCGGCCCAATGGGGCCGCAACCCCTCCAGCGACCAGATGCGCCGCGAGACCGTGCTGATCCCGCTTGATCTGTGGCGCGTCTACTACTACCGCAGCAACGCCTGGACCAACCCGCAGTCCAGCGATCAGGGCGACGATGACGGCAGCAGCGTCGGCAGCGACGGCAATGCCGTGCTGCCGACGGTGCCCGACGGCATACGCATCGAGCTGACCCTGCCGCCCGGCCGCGCGCTCAACGGCGTGATGACGGTGGACTGGGTCAACCCGCTGCGCTCCAACTCACGATCATGAAATCCCCCCTGAGTCGCTTCGCGCCTTCCCACCCCATCGCTGCGGGGCGGCCCTTGCTCGGGGTTTCCGGCTTGGGGCGCTCCAGTTTCAGGCGCACGCGCCAGCGCGGTGCAGCGTTGCTGGCGGCCATGCTGACGGTGGTGCTGGTTGCTACCCTGGCCTCGGCCGCGCTCTGGCAGCAATGGCGCGATGTTGAAATCGAGACCGCCGAACGCAATCGCGTGCAGGCCAACTGGTTGCTGCTGGGTGCGCTGGACTGGTCGCGCGTGGTGCTGCAGGAGGACTCGCGCGCCAACCGCAGCAACCCGGTCGATCATCTGGGCGAGCCCTGGGCGGTGCCGCTGAAGGAGGCTCGCCTGTCCACATTTCTGGCAGCCAAGAACAATGTCAGCCAGGTCGATGACGGTCTTGCCGACATGCAGGACGCTTTTCTCTCGGGCGAGATCGTGGATCTGCAGTCGCGCCTGAATCTGCGCAATCTGCTCAGCGGGGCCGATTCGAGCGTGAAGGAGGAAAACCTCAAGCCTTTTCTGCGCCTGTTCGAGCGCCTGGGCCTGCCCGGCAGCTCCGCCATGCAGATCGCCACGGCCTTGCAGCAAGCCATGCGCGGCAAGAGCCAGACAGCGCCGCTGATGCCGCGCACGGTCGGGCAGCTGGGCTGGCTGGGCGTCGATCCGCGCATCATCGCGCGCATCGAGCCCTATGTCTCACTGTTGCCCGAGCGCACCATGGTCAATCTCAACACGGCCAGCGCCGAGGTCATCTGGGCCAGCACCGAGGATCTGGACTGGGCCCGTGCCAACCAGCTGGTGCAGTTGCGCGGCGCCTCGCCTTTCAAGTCCCTGAATGCAGCGGCTGCGGCCATAGGCCTGAGCGGCGTCTTCAACAGTGCCACACACTCCGTGACCACCAGCTATTTCGAAGCCCGCGGTCGTCTGCGCCTCGGGGACAACGTCTTGAGTCAGCGCTCACTGATTCAGCGCAAGGGCATGAGCGTGACTACCCTGTGGCAAGAGCATGCCGACTGGGGTATGCCCGCAGTTGCCAGACCCTGACACCCTGATGTCACACTGCCCCCATAGAATGCTGCATCTTCCCTCATGAGCACATTGCTAATACAGCTGTCGGCGAAGCCCGCCAACTCCGCCACGGAATATCTATACGTCGTCAGCGACGATGGCCAAAGCATTCTGCGCAGCGGCCAGGCTGCGGCGTCCCTGCTGCCGGCCACGGGCCGCACGACCCAGGTCACCGCCGTCATCCCGGCAGCTCAGCTGTCCTGGCATGCCGTCACCTTGCCTTTGGGACTGAATGTACAAAGCCGGCGCCAGCAGCGTCTGCGCGCCGTGCTCGAGGGTTTGCTGGAAGAAAAACTGCTCGATGAGCCAGCCGCCATGCACCTGGCACTGGACGCTGGCTCGGCGACGGGTCAGACCTGCTGGGTGGCCGCCTGCAACAAGGGCTGGCTGCAATCCCATCTGCAGGCCCTGGAGCAGCAGGGTCATGCCGCCAGCCGCCTGGTGCCCGAACAATGGCCAAGCAGCAAGGCCCAGCTGCTTCTGTCGGGCGACAGCACCCAGCCCCAGTTGAGCGCCACCGGACTGGATGAACAGGCCTGCCTCGTCGTCCTGCCCCAGCATGCCGATGCCGGCCTGTTGCAGCCACTGCTGGCTCGCCTGCCCGAGGATCTGCCAGTGCTGGCCGAACCCCACCTGGCACACAGCGCGGAGACACTGCAGCGCCCGGTCAGTATCTTCACCGCCGCCCAGCGGCTGCTGCAAAGCCATGGCTACGCCGGCGACCTGGCCCAGTTCGATCTGGACCTGGGCGGCAGCACCCGCGCCAAGCGGCGCCTGCTCGATGCCTGGCATGGTTTTGCCAAGGCCCCGCAATGGCGCGCTGCACGCTGGGCAGCTGGCATTGCCGTCGTCGCCCAACTGGCCGGACTCAACGCCTGGGCTTTCAGGGAAAACCGTGCCATCGAACTGCGCCAGCAGCAGGCCAAGCAGGTGCTTCAGACCACCTTCCCTCACGTGCCCGTCATCATCGATGCTCCGGTACAGATGCAACGCGAACTGGATCTGCTGCGCAGCAACTCCGGCGCACTGTCCGCCAGCGACCTTGAAGCCCTGCTGGCTACAAGCGCCAGCATTCAGGGCGTGCAGAATGCCAAGAGCCTGCAATACCAGGACAAGCAGCTGCGTATCTCGGGCCTGGACCTGAGTCCCGAAGCACTGGGCGACGCACAGCAAAGTCTGCAGGCCAATGGCTATATGCTGCAACGCGAAGGAACAGATCTGGTGCTGAGTGCAAAGGCTAGGCCATGAAGCAGAAAAACGCCTTGAACGCCGCATTGGCTCCGCTGCGCCAGCGCTGGAGCGCCCTGGCCCAGCGCGAACAGAATCTGTTGCTGATCGCCGCCAGCGTCGTGCTGCTGGCCCTGCTCTGGTGGGTGGCGCTGGCACCGGCCGTGCACAGCCTGCGCACGGCCCCCGCGCGCCATGCGGCAGCGGAGCGCGAGCTGCAGAACATGCTGCAGATGCAGGCCCAGGCCGAGCTACTGCGCCAGCAGCCGCAGGGCAATAGCACCGATGCGCGCACGCAGCTGGAGCAGTCGCTCAAGACCGAACTCGGCAGCAGCGCACAGTTGCAGTGGCTGGGCGACCGTGCCCAGGTCAGCCTGAGCAATGCCGCCGCTCCCGCCCTGGCCCGCTGGCTAGCCCAGGTGCGTGATAACAGCCATGCCTCGGTGGCCGAGATGAAGCTCAACCGCGTCCTCGGCGAAAGCGTCGACGGCGCCGCCGTCACGCGCTGGAGCGGCAATCTGCTGCTCGATTTGCCCGGCAACGCGGGCGGGCAGAACTGAGCCCAGGCCATGAAACTGTCCCGATCACGCCCCGCCAGCCAAGCCCTGCGCAGACAGCGCGATGCAGGCGATCCGCGTTCGCCGCGCCGCTGGGCAGTGGGCGGTGCCTTGCTGGGTGCTCTGCTGACGGTACTGATCCAGGCCCCGGCGGCCTGGCTGGCGGCCGGCGTGCAATCTGCCACCGCCAACCAGGTACAGCTGCAGGAGCCGCGCGGCACGCTCTGGCGTGGCTCGGCCAGGCTGGTGCTCACGGGCGGCAAGGACAGCCAGGACCAGAGCAGCCTGCCCACTCGCCTGAACTGGACATTGCGACCCGGGCTGAGCGGCGCCAGCATCAGCCTGCAAAGCGATTGCTGCACCGACACGCCTTTGCTGGCTCAGTTGCAGCCGGGCTGGAACGCCATGACGGTGCGCGTCAAGGACAGCGTGCTGCAGCTGCCAGCCGACCTGTTGGCCGGCCTTGGCACGCCCTGGAACACCGTGGCCCTGCAGGGCCAGTTGCGCCTGTCCACCGTCGGGCTGACACTGCAATATCGCGCCGGCCGGGCCAACAGCCAGGGGCTGACGCGGCTCGAAGCCCTGGCCGTATCGTCCAGGCTGTCGTCGCTCAAGCCCCTGGGCAGCTACCGCCTCGATATACAGGGCGGAGACAATGCCCAGCTGAATCTGACCACGCTGGGCGGCGACCTGCAGCTCAGCGGCCAGGGCCAATGGGTGGGCTCGCGCCTGCATTTCAGGGGCGAAGCCTCTGCCAGCCCCGAGCGCGAAGCCGCTCTGTCGAATTTGCTCAATATCTTGGGGCGCCGCCAGGGTGCGCGCTCCATCATCACCTTTGGTTGACACATGACTCAGCATTCACGCACCGCCTGGCAAAACACACTGCATTCGATAGCTGTTGCCTCGCTTGCCGTCTGCATTTCAGCACCTATTCATGCTCAAACCCAGAGCGGACAAGCGAATGCCACTCCTAGTCTGCGACCAGGCGAGCCGGTCACGCTGAACTTCACCAATGCCGATATCGAGGCCGTGTCGCGCGCCATGGCCGCCATCACCAATCGCAACGTGGTGGTGGATCCACGCGTCAAGGGCCAGATCACGCTGCTGACCGACAAGGCCGTCTCGCCTGCCACTGCCTATCAGCAATACCTGGCGGCACTGCGCATGCAGGGCTTCACAGTGACGGAGTCGGCAGGTCTGTTCAAGGTGATTCCCGAAGCCGATGCCAAGCTGCAGTCCAGCGAGGTCTCCGTCGGTCAGGGCGGACGCGGCAGTCAGGCTGGCGGCGGACAGATCGTCACGCAGATCTTCAAGCTCAACTACGAGAACGCCAACAATCTGGTGCCCGTGCTGCGGCCGCTGATCAGCCCCAACAACACCATCAACGTCAACCCCGGCAACAACTCGCTGATCATCACCGACTACGCGGACAATCTGCAGCGCATCTCGCGCATCATCGCCAGCACCGATGTATCCAACGCCACCGAGGTGGAAGTCATCTCGCTGCGCCATGCCGTGGCAGCCGACATGGTGGCCCTGGTCAACCGTCTGATGGAAGGCGGCTCTGCCACCGCCGCCGGCGTGATCCAGGCAGGAGCCGGCGCGGCAGCAGGTCAGGCGGACACCAGTTTCCGCACCTCCATACTGGCCGAGCCGCGCAGCAACTCGGTGCTGATCCGTGCGGCCAACCCGGCCAAGCTGTCACAGATCCGCTCGCTGATCGCGCGTCTGGACCAGCCGGCCATGACGGGCAACGGTGACGACGGCAACATCCATGTGGTGTATCTCAAGAACGCCGACGCGGTGTCCCTGGCCGCCACGCTGCGTGCCGCCATCAACGCCCAGACCAGTGCCAGCACCGCCCTGGGCGGCCAGCCGGGCATGACGGCAGCCGCCGGCTCGACCACGAATGCAGCCAGCTCCCAGCCCGTGATTTCACGCGGCACGGACGGCAGCGCTACCGTAGGCCTGGGCGGTGGCAACAGCGGCCCCAGCTCACGCTTTGGCACGGCCCAGCAACCTTCCACGGGCGGCATGATCCAGGCCGACCCCACGACCAACTCGCTGATCATCACCGCCCCTGGCCCGCTGTACCGTCAATTGCGCACCGTCATCGACAAGCTCGACGGCCGCCGCGCCCAGGTGCTAATCGAAGCACTGATTGTCGAAGTCTCCGCCGACAAGGCCGCCCAGCTCGGCGTGCAATGGAGCTCGGTGATCCGCAACAACGGCCGCGTACTGGGCGTGCTCGGCAACGGCACTTCCATCAGCGGCATTTCGAACATCTTCGGCCTGTCGGGTGCCGTGGGCAATCTGGTCAACGGCACGCCCCTCACCGACAGTCAGGCCTCGGCGATCGGCGGCATGAAGGGCATGAACCTGGGCTTCACCCAGAACGTCAACGGCAACACCAGCCTGGGTGCCCTGGTCAACCTGATGCAGGGCGACGGCGACACCAACATTCTCTCCACGCCCAATCTGATGACGCTGGACAACGAGGAGGCCAGCATCATGGTGGGCGAGAACGTGCCCTTCCCCACAGGCTCCTACACCAACACCGCCGGCACCTCGGGCTCGGTCAATCCCTTCACTACCTATGAGCGCAAGGATGTGGGTACGCTGCTCAAGATCCGTCCGCAGATCAACGAGAACGGCACTATCAAGATGGCCGTCTACCAGGAGAACTCGGCAGTCAAGCAGGGCACAGCGAATGCACAGTCCGGTGCCACCACCACCAAACGCTCCATCGAGTCGAATGTACTGGTCGAGGACGGTGCCATCGTGGTGCTGGGCGGCCTGATTGCCGACGAATACAGCCAGAGCCAGGAACGCGTGCCGCTGCTGGGCGACATTCCCTTGCTGGGCAATCTGTTCCGCAACACCAGCCGCGAGCGCAAGAAAACCAATCTGATGGTGTTTCTGCGCCCCACGGTGTTGCGTGACGCCAACTCCACCAGCCAGCTTTCGCAGGACCGCTATGAGTCCATTCGCGGCATGCAGCAAACCGTGCAGCCCGACCCCAATCTGCTGATGCGCAATGTCAATGCCGCGCCCTTGCTGCCCGCATCCAGCGGTGCTGCACCGGCAAGCGCGCCCAATGTGACCATCGTTCCCGGGGCCAAGCCCGAGATCGTGGACTTCACGCGCCCTGGCCAGCCCACGGTGAACGGCCAGCCTGTGACCGTGACGCCTGTGACGCCCGCCACCCTGCCCCCGGGCACCCTGTAAGCGAAGGCCACGCATGCGCTACCCCCTGCCCTATGGCTTTGCCCGCAGCAGCCAGTTGCTGATCGAGGATGACGGCCAGGAGCCCGTGCTCTGGCATGGTCCGCAACCCGACTGGTCGGCCATCTCCGAAGTGCAGCGCAAGCATGCGGTGCAACGCTGGCAGTTGCTGGACAGCGGCGCTCTGGCCCACCGCATCAGCGCGGCCTATGCGCAAAGCGACTCCAGCGCGGCCATGGTGGTCAGCGAGGTCGAGTCCGATGCCGATCTGACGCGCATGATGCAGGACCTGCCAGCTGTGGAGGACTTGCTGGAAACCGCCGACGACGCCCCCATCATCCGCATGCTCAATGCCCTGCTCACGCAGGCGGCACGCGACGGCGCTTCGGACATCCACATCGAGCCCTACGAGCGCCATTCCAGCGTGCGCTTTCGCGTGGACGGCGATCTGCGCGAGGTGGTGCAGCCCAATCGCGCCCTGCACGCCGCCCTGATCAGCCGCCTGAAGATCATGGCCGACCTGGACATCGCCGAGAAGCGTCTGCCCCAGGACGGGCGCATCAGCCTGCGCCTGGGCACGCGAGCCATTGACGTGCGCGTCTCCACCCTGCCCAGCGCCCACGGCGAGCGCGCCGTGCTGCGCCTGCTGGACAAGAGCGAGAGCAAGCTCAGCCTGGAAGCCGTGGGCATGGGCGGCGAGACGCTCAGGCGCTTCACCCATCTCACGGCGCAGCCGCACGGCATCGTGCTGGTCACCGGGCCCACGGGCTCGGGCAAGACCACCACGCTCTACGCCGCGCTGCAGCGCATGGACGCCAGCCACAGCAACATCATGACGGTGGAAGACCCCATCGAATATGAGCTGGCCGGCGTGGGCCAGACCCAGGTCAACGCCAAGATCGAGCTGACCTTTGCCAAGGCCTTGCGCGCCCTGCTGCGCCAGGACCCGGACGTGATCATGATCGGCGAAATCCGCGACTTCGAAACCGCGCAGATCGCCATCCAGGCTTCGCTCACCGGCCACCTGGTACTGGCCACGCTGCACACCAATGACGCACCCAGCGCCGTCACCCGCCTGATCGACATGGGGGTCGAGCCCTTTCTGCTGTCGTCCTCGCTGCTGGGGGTGCTGGCGCAGCGCCTGGTACGCAAGGTCGACCAGAGCGAGCCCAGCGGCTACCGGGGCCGGACCGGCATCTTCGAGTTGCTGGCGGTGGACGACGCCATTCGCGCCCAGATCCATCGCGGCGCCAGCGAGGCCGAGATCCGCGAGACTGCCATGGCGGCAGGCATGCAGCTCATGCGCGAGGATGGCGAACGCCTGGTGCGCGAAGGCATCACCACCCAGGCCGAGGTCATGCGCGTCACGCGGGACTGAGGCTCACTCGCGCCAGCGCAGCAGGGCGGGACCCGTGAGCAGCACCCGCACGAAATCAGCCTGCCGCCCCACGCCGACCTTGACCGCCGCCGATTTGAACTGCGAACGCGCGGTATGGATGGACAGGCCTTGCCTCTCGGCGAACTCCTGCAGGGTCCAGCCGTTGATCAGCGCCTGGGCCAGTTGAGCTTCTGCCAGCGTGAGCCGGTACAGATTGCGCAGCAACTCCTGCAGCGAGGGAATGCTCAGTGCCGGGTCGCTGATCAGCAGCATGGCGGCACTGCGTTCGCCATAGGGACTGCTGTGTACGGGCAAGGGCGACACCATGACCTGCAACTGCTGTCCGGCCAGCCCCGTGAAGCGGCTGGCCCGGCCGTGCTGCTGCCCCTTGCCCACCCCCGTGGCCACACAGTCCCGCATGGCTTTCTGCAGCCAGCGCTGGTCTGCGGCATTGGTGGCATGCAGGCTCTCGTCGGCCCTGCGATACATCAGCTGGCTTTGCTCCATCAGGCGCAAGGCCCGTGTGCTGGCATGCATCACGGTCGCACGTTCGTCCAGAAGAACCACGCCCAGCGGCAGATCCTCCAGCACGGCCAGCGACGCATTGAGCAATGCCTGGGTGCGGTACAGGCGTCGGTGCATCGCAAAGGCGGTCTGCAGATGCGGCATGAGTTGCTGCACAAGGCCCAGCTCTTCGGCGCTGTAGGCCCCCACCGCATGCGGCCTGACGACGGTGATATTGAACGAGCGATCGTGCTGGTTGTCGACCACGGCCGCGCAGGAATAGAACAGATCCTGAGGCTGCAGCCAGTCGCCATACCATTCGGTACCCGGCAGGCTGCGGTCGGGAAACAGGGTGGAGGAATTCACCACCGTGCCCGGTCTATGCAGGCTCTGGTCCTGCAGCCAGACATTGCACTGACAGTAGTGCGCGGCAAAGCTTTCGAGTTCGGCGGCGGCAAAGCCCTGACTGGCGCCGAAAGTGCCGAAGCCCCCGTCCAGATCCACCGTCCGCTGCGCGAAGTCGTTGGCCCAGATCACGCTGGCCGGTGAACGCAGGGCCTCACCGAACAAGGCCAGAAAGCCCTGCCAGCGCGCCGGCTCCAGTGCCGACTCGTAGATGGCCGCAATCAATGCGGGCAACCGTTCCTGCAACATCAAAGGCAGATGCGCTACCGCCATAGAGCCTCCTTCCAAGGCTCGCCACAGCAAGCACCTCATGGAGCTTCGCTGGGGATTCATTTCATTTACTCACACTTTGAAATAGCTGCAAACCCTTCACCCATTTTGGTGATGTTTTCGCGACAACAAGTGCTTACAAACAACGGCAGCCACTCCATCAACCAAAGGCTGCCATGTCACAAACACCCACCACCACACCATTCATCCGCCGCTCAGTGTCCCTGGGCACCCTGGTCCTGATTGCCTCCATTGCCGGCTGCGGTGGCGACAGCGACAGCGCTTCTACTGCTCCGTCGCCCGCCCCGGCTCCGGCCACAAAGTCGATCTCCACCACCGTGATAGACGGCGCCTTGCAAAACGTCAGGATCTGCATGGACAGAAACGACAACGGCAGCTGCGACACAGGGGAGCCCAGTGCCGTCACCAATGCCGCCGGTCAGGCGAGCCTGGAAGTGCCCGAGGCCGATGTGGGCAAGTTCCCGATTCTGGGCCTGGTCACCAAGGACTCCGTCGATGCCGACACCGGCGCCGTTCCCGTGGCCTTCATGTTGCGAGCGCCCGCCGATCAGCCTGGCGTCGTCAGCCCGCTGAGCACCCTGGTTCAGGCGCACAGCCAGGCCACGGGCAGCAGCACCAGCGATGCGGCAGCGGCCATCCAGAGCCAGCTGGGCCTGGGTACTTCGGCGCTGGCGGATTTCACCCAGGACAGCAGCGACGCTGGCAAGCTGGCCGCCACCATGGCGCGCCTGATCGTGGTGACCACCCAGACCCAGCTCACCAACACGGCCGGTGCCACAGGCGTCGACGGCGCGCCGCTGACTTCGGTGCAGCTCAACGCCGCCGTCAACAGCGTGCTGCTGCAGCAGTTGCAAACCCTGGCCACGGCCGTGCTGGACAACCCCGCCCTCAGCGACACCAGCACCTCCATGAAGGACAAGCAATCCGCCATGGAAACCGCCGCCCGGCAAGTTGCCAACGCTTCGGGCGTCACGGCCGGCAATGTGGGCCTGATCGCAGCCATGCAGTCGCAAGCCAGCACTCCCGAGGCCGGCGGCCCCACGGCAAGCACGCAGCTGCGCTGGCTCAGCTTTACCGACACCAGCAACTACTACATTCGCGCCTTCGAAGCCACGGCCGAACAGAACACGCCCGATGCCAACGGCAAACGCTATTTCACGGAATTCCGCGAGCGCGTGGTCAGCGGCCAGGAGCAGCCCTGGACAAGGCCGCAGATCTATTGGACCGGCAGCGAATGGTTTGCCTGCCCCACCGATTTCGTGCAGCAGGTCACCAGCCTCGCCAGCGGCGAAACCGAATCCCTGTATTGCAAGAGCCTGGTCAGCAGGGCCAAGCAGAGCGTGCGCAATATCGCCGGCCTGAAGATGCGCGATATCGTCACCGAGATCCGTTCCGCCCCCTGGCAGGACGCAGCCGATGGCAGCTTTTCCAACTGGGGCCCCAGGCCCGATCAGGTTCCCGCCGAAACGACCTTCCCCACCGGCTCCACGCTCAGCTATCGCACCGTCACCGACCTGGGCGGCAGCGACTACTACCTGAGCAACAACGGCAACCGTGCCACCATTCCCCGTGCCGACGCACCGAACAACCCTGACTCCAGCACCTGGCGCAGCGCGACGCTTGCGGAGTTCATCGCCTGGAACGCCGGCGACTTCGCGCCCAATGTCTCGGCCGCCGATGTGCACGGCAACAACTCGCGCGTGCTGGTCAGCCGCCGCGACTATCTCAAGCCCGATGGCAGCGCTGCCTACAAGCGCTATATGGTCGGTCTTGAAAACGGCGGCGAGCAGCGCGCGCACTTTTATGAATGCGAGGGCGATATGAGCACCTTGCCCAGCAGCCGGACCCTGTTCATCAACGGAGTGTCCACCTGCAAGACGATCCTGGTCAGCAATTACAGCATCGCCACGCAGGCAGATGCCAAGGTGCTGCGCTTCGCACAGGAGCCCACCCAGCTCAATTCCAGCAACTTCCAGAACTACCGCCTGTTCGTCGAACGGGGCGGTATCACCTATGTCGGCTATCGGGACAAGCAGATGGTCAGCAATCAGCAGCGGCTCAATGGCACGGCCGCCGATGCGCTGCTTGCCGCCCTCGGCCTGAACTGACTCCCCGCATCGCAGCAAGGCCCACCTCGCGGTGGGCTTTTTTCATGCATGGCCTCAGTCAGCAGCGGTCATTGAGCCTTTGCCAGAATCGTTGCCATGCTTGAAAACCTTCGCACCTCCGTCCAGCCCTATGGCGGCGACCTGTTTCTGCTGCTGATCGCCCTGGCTGTCATCAGCCTTGCCGTGCTGTTCAACCTCAAGGCCCGCCTGCCCGTGGACCAGTTGCGCCGCGTGATCCGCATGGCGGCGCTGGTGGCCTTGCTGGGCTCGGTATTCGCCATGCAGGCCGGCAGCACCTACTACGCCATGGCCGCCGTGCTGCTGGCCTGGGGCGTGCTGGTCGGCATTGTCTTTGGACGTGAAGTAGGCCGCAAGCGCTGACTCACAAAGCACTGCAAGCTATCAAAATCATATAGATCAAACGCCATGAAATCCCTGAACAACGTCAAGCTGTCCATGCTGGACCTGGTCGCCGTGCGCGAAGGCGGAACGGTGGCCGATGCTCTGCAGATTGCCGTGCGCACCGCGCAGCAGGCCGAGAAGCTGGGCTTCACCCGCTACTGGCTGGCCGAGCACCACAATATGCCCGGCATTGCGAGTTCGGCCACGGCCGTGCTGATCGGCCATATCGCAGGTGCCACGCAGAAGATTCGTGTGGGCTCGGGCGGCATCATGCTGCCCAACCATGCACCGCTGGTGGTCGCCGAGGCCTTCGGCACGCTGGCCGAGCTCTACCCGGGCCGCATCGACCTGGGCCTGGGCCGCGCGCCGGGCACCGACGGCGCGACCATGCGCGCCCTACGCCGCGACCGCGTGGAGACCGAGGAGGATTTCCCGCGCGACGTACAGGAGCTGCAGCGCCTGCTGGGCGATCACCAGGATGGCGCCCGCATCATCGCCATGCCGGGCGCGGGCACGCATGTCCCGATCTGGCTGCTGGGCTCCAGCCTGTTCTCGGCCCAGCTGGCTGCACACATGGGCCTGCCCTATGCCTTTGCCTCGCACTTTGCGCCGCGCATGCTGCACCAGGCCCTGGCCCTGTACCGCCAGATGTTCAAGCCCAGTGCCACACTGGCCAAGCCTTACGCGATTGTCGGCGTGCCCGTGATTGCAGCCCCCAGCGATGAAGAGGCCCAGTTCCTGGCCAGCAGCACCTATCAGCGCGTGCTCGGCATTCTCACCGGCAACCGCACCCGTCTCATGCCACCGATACCGGACTTCTGGGAGCAGCTGGACGGGCGCGCCCAGGCGGCGATTGCCGATTTTCTGGCCGTGGGCGTCATTGGCGGCCCCGATACCGTGCGCCAGGGCCTGCAAAAGCTGGCCGACGAGACCCAGGCCGATGAATTCATGATCGTCAGCGATGTCTATGACGCCGAGCTGCGCCTGCGCAGCCTGGAAATCACGGCTGGCGCCATGAACACCGCAGCCTGAGCGGTCCTGGCAACTCCCTCCTCTTTCGCTGCGCGGGAGGAGGAAGCTCAGGGATAACGACAAACCGGCTGCACTGGCATGAGAGCATGCCAAACTCCAGCGTCGTTCACCTCTGAAATCTTGCCCATGAGCCGCTCCGCCCGTCTGCTGCAATTGCTGGATACGCTGCGCCGCGCCCGTCAGCCGCAGACCGGGCCCGAGCTGGCCCAGGCGCTGGGCGTCAGCCTGCGCACGCTGTACCGCGACATCGCCACCTTGCGTACTCAGGGCGCCGACATTCTGGGCGACCCCGGCATAGGCTTCGAGATGCGGCCCGGCTTTTTGCTGCCCCCTCTGATGTTCAACGCCGACGAGCTGGAGGCGCTGCTGCTGGGCGCTCGCTGGGCCAGCCTGCAGGCCGATCCGCAACTGGCCCAGGCCGCCACCGCCGCCATGGACCGCATACGCTCGGCGCTGCCGCTGGAGCTGCGTATCGCCGTCGACACCAGCGGTCTGCTGGTTCCCAATATGCAGACAGACCCACCGGCCGAGCCCTGGCAGGCCGCGCTGCGCCGCGCCATCCGCGCCGAACACAAGGTCGTGCTGCACTACCGTGACCAGCATGGCGTGCCAAGCCAGCGCCGGATCTGGCCGTTTGCCATGGCCTATTTCGAGCGCAGCCGCGTGGTGTCGGCCTGGTGCGAGTTGCGCCAGGCCTTTCGTCACTTTCGCGCCGACCGCGTGGATGCGCTGGAGGATCTGGGCGAACGCTATCCACAAAGGCGCCAGGCGCTGATACAGCGCTGGCTGGACGAAACCGGCTACACGCTGGATTGAGAGGCGCTGCTGACAGAAACTGTCAGCCCCCACTCCTACATTGGCTGCATGGCGTTTTTGCCATGTCACAACAACCCGCCAAGGAGAGCCGCAATGTCCACATCTCAACAGCCCAAGCTGCGCTTTTTCAGCAACCCCAGATCACGCGCCCGCATGGTGCGCTGGATGCTGGAGGAATGCGGTGCCGACTATGAAACCGTTGACCTGGAATTCGGGCCCGAGATGAAGTCGCCCGAGTACCTGTCCATCAACCCCATGGGCAAGGTCCCGGCGCTGCAGCATGGCGATGCCGTGGTCACCGAGACCGGAGCCATCCTCGCCTATCTGGCCGAGCTTTTCCCCGAGAAACGACTGGCCCCGGCGATGGGCAGCACGGAGCGCGCCAGCTACTTTCGCTGGCTGTTCTTTGTCGCCGGGCCGGTGGAGGCCGTCACAACCGCCCGCAACGAAGGCTGGCTGCAATCGCAAACTCATCAGCAGGCCATGAGCGCGGGCTTTGGCCGCTTTGACGACGTGCTGAACACCTTGCTGCATGCGGTGGCCGGCAAACGCTATGTATGCGGCGACCACTTCACAGCCGCCGATCTGTATCTGGCCAGCTATATCGGCTGGAGCATGATGGATGGCAGCTTGCCCAAGCGGCCCGAATTCGAGGCCTATGCCACGCCGCTGCTGCAGCGTGCAGCCTCGGTGCGCGCCGACGAGATCGACGGCGATATGCAAGCCGCAGCCATGGCGCCAGTCGTTTAAGGTTTTCGCCCGTAGCGCCTGCCAGTCAAGCGCAGGGCAATCAAAACCTATAGCAAACCGCTGCAAACCACTCAGCGCGCCAAGTAACCGCCGTCGACCGGGTAATAAGCGCCCGTCACAAACGACGCGCGGTCACTGGCCAGCCAGGCCACCAGCTCGGCAATCTCTTCGGGCTGGCCCAGGCGCCCCATGGGATGGGCCGCCACCAGCGCCGCATGCGTGGCCGGATCCTGCTCCAGACCGCTGATCATGGGGGTCTGGATAAAGCCCGGTCCCACGGCATTGACGCGCACGCCCCTGGCCGAATATTCGAGTGCTGCCGCCTTGGTCAGACCCAGCACGCCATGCTTGGCGGCTGTATAGGCCGCAGAGTTGGCAAAGCCCACGGCACCGAGGATGGACGCCATATTGATGATGGAGCCGCCGCCGCCCTGCAGCATGGCGGCTATCTGGTATTTGCAGGCATAGAAGACGCCAGAGAGATTGACGCGCAGCACCTGCTCCCAGGCATCCAGCGGATAGTCGGCCGTGGGCGCGCTGACGCCGCCGATGCCGGCGTTGTTGCAGGCCACGTCCAGGCGGCCGAAGTGGCGCATGGTCAAGGCCACCAGCGCTTCATGGTCCGCCGCGCTGCCGGCGTCGGCGCGCAGATACTGTGCCTCTGCGCCCAGCTCGCGCACCAGGGCTGCGGTCTCCTGGCCCTGCTCCTCGTTGAGGTCGGCCAGCACCACGCGCGCGCCTTCCCTGGCCCATGTCAGCGCCACACAGCGGCCTATGCCGGATGCAGCCCCCGTCACCAATGCAACCTTGTCCTTGAGCATCGAAACCTCGCATTCTTGAATCGGCAGACCATTGTGCCGAGCCCGGCCGCGGCAGTCATGACCTGCGTCAAGCCGGGCTCGCTCTCTCAAACGCCGAAGTGCTGACATCATTAGTCGCTACTATCTGCATTAACCCCTCACCCGTCAGATCGATTCGCGCATGCCCGCCTTTACCTTTGAAGCCCTGGATGCCCAGGGCCAGACCCGCAAGGGCACCCTGGAAGCCGACAACGCCCGTGCCGCGCGCAGCCAGCTGCGCAGCCAGGCCCTGGTGCCGCTGCAGGTCGAGCCCGTCGCCGCAGGCAAGGGCCAGGGCCGCACCGGCGCTTCCGGATGGTTCACGCGCCCGGTCTTCAACTCCACCAGCCTCGCGGTATGGACCCGCCAGCTCTCGGGCCTGGTCAGCTCCGGCCTGCCCATAGAGCGCGCACTGGCCGCGCTGTCCGAGGAAGCCGAGGACGAACGCCAGCATCAGTTGGTTGCAGCGCTGAGGGCCGAGGTCAATGCCGGCTCCAGCTTTGCCAGGGCGCTGGAACAGCATCCGCGCGAGTTTTCCGATATCTTCTGCGCCGTGATCGGCGCCGGCGAATCCAGCGGCAGTCTGGGTCCGGTGCTGGAAAACCTGGCCGACGACCTGGAGGCGCGCCAGGCATTGCAATCCAAGCTCATCGGCGCCTCGCTGTATCCAGCCATCGTGACGCTGGTGGCCATCGTCATCGTGATCTTTCTGGTCAGCTATGTGGTGCCGCAGGTGGCCGGCGTGTTTGCCGGCACCAAGCGTGCGCTGCCGTTTCTCACCGTGGTCATGCTCGGCATCAGCGACTTTGTGCGCCACTACGGCTGGTTCATGCTGGCCGTGCTGCTGCTGGCTGCCGTGGGCTTTCGGCTGGCGCTCAGGAACGAGGCATTCCGCGAGCGCTTCGATGCCCAGTGGCTGCGTCTGCCGCTCATAGGCCGGCTCTCGCGCAGCTATAACGCGGCGCGCTTTGCCGGCACCCTGGCCATGTTGGCCGGAGCGGGCGTGCCCATTCTCAAGGCCTTGCAGGCCGCGGCCGAGACGCTGAACAACCGCGCCCTGCGCGCCGATGCCATGGATGCCCTGGTACTGGTGCGCGAAGGCGCGCCACTGGCCTCGGCCCTGGCTCAGAAGAAGCGCTTTCCGGGCCTGGTCGCCATGTTCGCCCGGCTGGGCGAGCAGACGGGCCAGCTACCGCTGATGCTGCAGCGTGCCGCCACCCAGCTGTCCACCGAGGTCCAGCGCCGCGCCATGCACCTGGCCACGATCCTCGAGCCGCTGCTCATCGCCGTCATGGGACTGGTGGTCATGCTCATCGTGCTGGCCGTGCTCATGCCCATCATCCAGCTCAACCAGTTCGTCAAATAGGCGCTTCCGCGCCCGCAGCGGTGCGGAAGCGCCCACTCCAGCTTGGCGCAATTCTTGCTTTCTTTTAGTGCATTGCGGGTATTTCCCTCAATTTCGCACCAATAAATAGCAAATTTCAGCTGGAGCGTTTTCATGCAAGCACTAAAACAGGGCGCGGATGCCCTGTTCATTCTGATGGGCGCCGTCATGGTCCTGGCCATGCACGCCGGTTTCGCTTTTCTGGAGCTGGGCACCGTGCGCCGCAAGAACCAGGTCAATGCCCTGGTCAAGATCCTGGTCGACTTCTCGGTCTCCACCGTGGTCTATTTCGCTCTCGGCTATGGCGTGGCCTACGGCACGCACTTTTTCGTGGGCGCCGAGCAGCTCGCTGCGCTCAACGGCTACGGCCTGGTCAAGTTCTTCTTTCTGCTGACCTTTGCCGCCGCCATTCCCGCCATCATCTCGGGCGGCATTGCCGAGCGCGCCAAGTTCTGGCCCCAGCTGATCGCCACGGCCATGATCGTGGGCCTGATCTATCCCTTCTTCGAGGGCATTGCCTGGAACCAGCATTTCGGCGTCCAGGCCTGGATCAAGGCGCTGACCGGCTCCGAGTTCCATGACTTTGCCGGCAGCGTGGTGGTGCACGCCGTGGGCGGCTGGATCGCCCTGGGAGCCGTGCTGCTGCTGGGCCCGCGCCGCAACCGTTACCGCCAGGGCGGAGCGATTGCCGCCACACCACCCTCCAGCATTCCTTTTCTGGCGCTGGGCGCCTGGATTCTGATCGTGGGCTGGTTCGGCTTCAATGTGATGAGTGCCCAGAACCTGGACAAGATCTCCGGCCTGGTCGCCGTGAATTCGCTGATGGCCATGGTGGGCGGCACGCTGGCAGCCCTGGCAGTGGGCAAAAACGACCCGGGTTTTGTGCACAACGGCCCGCTGGCCGGCCTGGTCGCCGTCTGCGCGGGCTCGGATCTGATGCATCCTCTGGGGGCCCTCGTCGTGGGGGCTGCCGCAGGCGCCATCTTTGTCTTCATGTTCACGCTGACGCAGAACAAATGGAAGATCGACGATGTGCTGGGCGTGTGGCCGCTGCACGGTCTGTGCGGTGCCTGGGGCGGCATTGCGGCCGGCATCTTCGGCACGCAGGCGCTGGGCGGGCTTGGCGGCGTGCATCCGCTGGCCCAGCTCATAGGCACGCTGATGGGCGTGGCCTGGGCCGCGCTGGGCGGTCTGCTGGTCTACGGCCTGCTCAAGAAGACCATGGGGCTGCGCCTGAGCCAGGAGCAGGAGTTCGACGGGGCCGATCTGTCCATACACCACATCAGTGCCACGCCCGAGCGCGAAGCCAACTGGTGAGGGCCAGGCGGCCTGCGTATCATCGGAGCTTGTCTGCACATCCGCTTAAAGCCGTACCGCCATGGCCATGACCCTGAACGACAAGCTCGTCGTTGCCATCTCCTCGCGAGCCCTGTTCGATTTCGAGGAGGAAAACCGCCTCTTCGAGGACAGCGACCCGGCGAGCTATCTGCGCCTGCAGCGCGAGCGGCTCAACGTGCCTGCCGCGCCCGGCGTGGCCTTCTCGCTGGTCAAGAAGCTGCTGGCCTTCAACACCGAGGCACAGCAGCATGTGGAAGTGGTGCTGCTCTCGCGCAACGACCCCGTCAGCGGCATGCGCGTCTTCCGCTCTGCCCAGGCCCACGGCCTGCACTCCATACAGCGCGGCGTGTTCACCCAAGGACGCGACCCCTTCGGCTATCTGCGCCCGCTGGGAGCCCAGCTGTTTCTGTCGGCGAATGCCGACGACGTGACCCAGGCACTGCAGCTGGGCTACCCGGCCGCCCATGTGTTCACCGACTCCATGCGTGCCAGCAGCAGCCATCCCCGCGAAGTGCGCATCGCTTTCGACGGCGATGCCGTGCTGTTTTCCGACGAGGCCGAGCGCATCTTCCAGGCCCAGGGCCTGGAGGCTTTCCAGCAGCATGAGCTGGAGAAAGCCGCCCAGCCACTGCCCGAAGGCCCGTTCAAGCCGCTGCTGGCCGCCCTGCACCGGCTGCAGCAGGCCGATGTGGCCGGCATGCGCGTGCGCACGGCCCTGGTCACGGCGCGCAGCGCCCCGGCCCATGAACGCGCGCTGAATACGCTGATGGACTGGAAGATCGATGTCGATGAAGCCATGTTCCTCGGCGGACTGGCCAAGGGCGGGTTTCTGCGCGAGTTCGAGCCCGATTTCTTCTTCGACGACCAGACCGGCCATGTGCGCAATGCGGCCGGGCATGTTCCCTCGGGCCATGTGCGCAGCGGCATTGCCCACGACAAGGCGGCGCTGCCTACGTAAAACTTGGCAAAGTCCGGCAAGCGAATGCAAAACTTTGAAAGTGCGGCGGGACGGAGCTTGAGAATGCCGCCATGGCCCTCATCTGTACCGCTATGTCAAAAGCCAAGAACCACCCCATCGTCGCACGCAGCAGCTCGGTCATGAAGACCGCCATGGGCGTGCTGCTGACCAGCGCCGTGCTGCTGCTACCCACGGTGCGCGCCGAGGAATCCGCCGGCGACAAGGTGGCGGAAAGACAGGGAACCCAGCTCTCCAAAGGCGAGATCAAGGCCCAGCAGCAGTTCAAGATGCTGGACTTCAATCAGGATGGAAAGCTCAGCCGCAAGGAAGTGGCCATCATCCCCAAGCTGGCCGCCGCCTTTGACGAAACCGACACCAACAAGGACGGCTTTGTCACCTATGAGGAAGTGCGCGCCTTTGCCGTCAAATACCGGGCTGCGCGTGAAAAGGCCAAGGCCGCGGAAGCCGTGGCAGCTGCACCAGCCAAGGACGATGCTCACAAATCAGAAGCTGACAGCGCTGATCCTGAAGGCAAATAAGATATAAAAATAGCTGAAGCGCTTGAATATCAAGCGCAATCAGCTCTCAAAATAAAAGCAATCGCTTACTTGGCGTTGCCGCTGCGCTTTATCCGGGGTTCGGAATAAGTCAGCGGCTCATTGCGCGCCGTCTGCTTGCTCTGCAGCAGATCTTCCGACTTGCTGGTTTCCTGCGCCTGCTCCACCGCCTGGGCACTGGCGCGCCACATGGACTGGATGAACTCGATCAGCTGCTTGGAGATCGGCTCCTTGGGCGGCTCCTCGACCTCTTCCTTCTGCTTGACCTCCTCGGCCAGCGTCCAGTCGCGGTTTTCGGTATCGGGAGCCGAAGGCTTCTCGGGCTCGCGCACCGTGCGGCCTTCGCCAATCTTGTCCACCGACTCCGTGGCATTCACCGCATTCACGGGGCGCACCGGTGCGGCGCCAGAGGCGCCTGTGGAATACAAATCCGCACCCTGGGTACGCCAGGGCGTCTGTGTCCGGTCTAGAGGTGGAATTTGCATGGCTTGGCCCTCGGCAGTAAAAAGGTGCAGGCGGAAAAACAGCTATCTCGCCCTGTTATCGGCCACGCTTGAGAAAACTGTAGGATTATTTTCAATCCTATTTTGATAGCTATTAGCCTATATATATCAAGCACCCCTGCGCAATTTGATACAAAAAAGGGCCTCGCGATTATGCGAAGCCCTTGAAATAGTTGCGCGGCACAGCTTACAGAAAGCGCTCCAGCAGCTTGCGCGAATGCCTGTCCAGCTTGCTGCTGTCGGGAATCCGGTATTGCACGCCATCTTGGCCCGTAATCTGCAGTCGGGTGCGCCCGGCCAGCTTGCGGATATCTTCCTCGGCCTTGAGCACCATATGCGTCAGGCCTCGATCCGTCTGCAGCTCCCAGGTGCTGGGGGTGGAAAAGCTCGAGACCTTGAGGATGCGCTCGATGGTCGGCACGAACTCCCGCACGGCCAGGTCCTGCTCGATCAGCTGACGATGCTCGGGCTGCAGGTCGGCCATGCGGGCCACCCACAACGCTTCCTTGCCATCGGCGGCGATCAGCGACAGTCCTTCGGCAGGCGCGGCAATCGGGAATGCACGCACGGGAACGACGGCTTCGTAGACTAGGCCGTTGCCCAGCGTCAGCACCAGACGGCCATGGGCGTTGCGCTCCAGCTGCATGCCGCTCAGATTGGATTGGGGAGCTTCGATCATTGGGGTTCCTTGGTCTGCAGCTTGAGGCCGGCCGCTTGTGCATCCTCTTCGGCACGGCGTGCCTGCGCGTCGTACAGGCGGAAGTAATGGCCCTTGAGGTCCATCAGCTCGTCGTGCGGACCCACTTCGACGATTTCGCCACGATCCATGACCACCAGACGGTCTGCCTTGCGCAAGGTGGACAGGCGGTGGGCAATGGCGATCGTGGTGCGCCCCTGGACCAAGTTGTCCAGCGCCTTCTGGATTTCCTTTTCGGTCTCGGTATCCACGGCCGAGGTGGCTTCATCGAGGATCAGGATGCGCGGATCGATCAGCAGCGCACGCGCGATGGAGATGCGCTGGCGCTCGCCACCCGACAGGCCCTGGCCACGCTCGCCGACCAGGGAGTCATAACCGTGAGGCAGGCGCAGGATGAACTCGTGGGCGTGGGCGGCACGCGCCGCGGCCACGATTTCCTCGCGCGTGGCATCGGGCTTGCCATAGGCGATGTTCTCGGCAATCGTGCCAAAGAACAGGAAGGGCTCCTGCAGCACCAGGCCGATATTGCTGCGGTAGTCGGACACAGACATGCGGCGCACGTCCACGCCGTCGAGCTGGATGGAGCCCTCGGAGACGTCGTAGAAGCGGCAGATCAGATTCACCAGGGTGCTCTTGCCCGAGCCGCTGTGACCGACCAGGCCGATCATCTCGCCGGGCTTGATCTGCAGGTTCAGATGCTTGATGACGGCGCGGCTGCCGTAGCGAAAGCCCACATCCTCCATGGTGATGGCACCCTTGGCCTTGCCGGGCAGCTTCACGGGGTTGCTGGGCTCGGGCACATTGCTGACATGGTCGAGGATGTCGAAGATGCGCTTGGCACCGGCAGCCGCCTTCTGCGTGACCGAGACAATGCGGCTCATCGAATCCAGGCGGGTATAGAAACGACCGATATAGGCGATGAAGGCGGTCAGCACACCGACCGTGATGGAGCCGCCGGCCACCAGATAGATGCCGAAGCCCCAGACCACCAGAATGCCGACCTCGGTCAGCAGCGTCACCGTGGGGGTGAACAGCGACCAGGTCTTGTTGACCTTGTCGTTGGCCTGCAGATTGATCAGGTTGGCGTCGGCAAAGCGGTCGGCTTCACGCTTTTCCTGGGCGAAAGCCTTGACCACGCGGATACCGGGAATGGTGTCGGCCAGCACATTGGTCACCTCGGACCAGACCCGGTCTATCTTCTCAAAGCCGGTGCGCAGACGGTCGCGCACGGTATGGATCATCCAGGCGATGAAGGGCAGCGGCACCAGCGTGACCAGCGCCAGCCAGGGGTTGATGGAGAACAGGATGGCCGACGTCATCACGATCATCAGCACATCGGTTGCAAAATCAAGTGCGTTGAGCGACAGAAACAGATTGATGCGATCGGTTTCGGCACCGATACGCGCCATCAGATCCCCCGTACGCTTGCTGCCGTAGTAATCCACCGACAGGTTCAGCAAGTGGTTGTAGGTGGTGGTGCGCAGATTGGAGCCTATGCGCTCGGACACCTTGGCCAGCACGAAAGTACGTGCCCAGCCCAATGCCCAGGCCAGCAGCGCCGACAGCAGCAGCATGCCCAGATAGAAGAAAACCAGATCCCGGTTGATCTTTTCGCCGTTCTGGAACGGAATCAGGATCTTGTCCATCAGCGGGATGGTCAGATAAGGCGCCACCAACTGGGCCGCCGTGGTGGCCAGGGTCAGCAAGAAGCCCAGCAGCAACTGGCCCTGATAGGGTTTGGCAAAACGCCACAGGCGCAGCAGCACCCAGGTGGAGGTCTGGGGCGCCTGCTGGCGTGCGCAGGCCGGGCATTCTTCGGTATCGGGCGGCAGCACCGAGTGGCAGACCGGGCAATGCGCCACATCCTCTTCGCTGACCGCGCTATAGGCCTCCTGACGGGCGATGCGCTCGCGCTGGCGGTCGAACTGCTGCATCAGCTGCAGCATGGAGGTCTGATGCTTCAGCGTGATCAGCCACTGTGCAAGACGCGCGCTCCTGTCATGCAGTTCCAGGTTGCCCACACCGCCATGATCCTGCAGGCGCAGGCTTTGATCTACCGCCAGGGCCCATGCACGCCACTGCCGGGTCTGGGGATCACAGGCCAGCAGACGCTCCTGGGTCAGGGCCAGCAGGCCGCTGCCGAACTGCAAATCCGCACTCAGGTCAACCGGGACGACGGCTAATACGTTTTCATGTTCAGCGAGTCTTGCTCGCAGCTCGCCCCCCAGGGGGCCGGCGAAGACTGCCGAGGCGTCCACAGTATGGTGATGTTGCATGTTGAGTTATTTTTCTCCGCCGATGGCGGCTCCAAGAGTCATGCGGGCAACCGCTTCGGCATGGTGAATATGGCTGCGCCTGACGTCCGATACACCCTGGTTAACGCGCGAACCTGCATTTAGGCTGACAAGCTTCACAATGCAGATTCTGGGCGCACAATGCCAACCTATCAGGGGCAGGAGTTTAAGAAAACCTGCTCTCCTCATTCCTATCCGCTGATCAACATGGCGAAATTCAACGACATCCAACTCTTGCGCACAACTTTCCTGCGTGGCCCCAGTGTCTGGACCTACCGCCCGGTACTGGAGGTCTGGCTGGATCTGGGAGAGCTGGAAGACTATCCGTCCAACAAGATCCCCGGCCTCAACGAGCGCCTGACCAGCTGGTTGCCCGACCTGATCGAGCACACCTGCGGCGTCGGCGAGCGCGGTGGCTTCATCCAGCGCCTGGAAGGCGGCACCTGGATGGGTCATGTGATGGAGCATGTCATCATCGAACTGCTGAACCTGGCCGGCATGCCCGCCGAGTTCGGTCAGACCCGCGAAATCTCCAGGCGTGGCGTGTACCGCATGGTGTTCCGCTGCCCTGAAGAAGCCGTGGCCCGCGTGGCGCTGGAATATGGGCACAAGCTGCTGATGGCGGCCATCAATGACGAGCCGTTCGACCTCAAGCCCGCCGTACATGCCATCAAGACGGCCATCAACGACCGCTACCTGGGCCCTTCGACCGGCTGCATCGTCGATGCCGCCAGCGAGCGCCGCATTCCCCATATCCGCCTCAATGACGGCAATCTGGTGCAGCTGGGTTATGGCGCGGCACAGCGCCGCATCTGGACGGCAGAGTCCGACCAGACCAGCGCCATCGCCGAAGGCATTGCCCAGGACAAGGACTTCACCAAGCGCCTGCTGGCCGCCTGCGGCGTGCCCGTGCCCGAAGGCCAGATCGTGGCATCGCCCGAGGAAGCCTGGGAAGTGGCGCAGGACATCGGCTTTCCCGTGACCGTCAAGCCTTCGGACGGCAACCATGCCCGTGGCGTGACCCTGGAGCTGTCCAAGGAAGCAGACATCAAGGCCGCGTTTGCACTGGCCCAGCCCGAAGGCTCGGACGTGATCGTCGAAAAATTCATCGACGGCGTGGAGCACCGCCTGCTGGTCGTGGGCGGCAAGGTGGTGGCAGCCACCAAGGGCGAGACGGTTTCCGTCTACGGCAACGGCAACGCCACGCTGCGCGAGCTGGTGGAAGTGCTGAACCAGGACCCGCGCCGCGGCCCCGAGCAGGAATACCCGCTGGACTGGATCAATCTGGAAGCCGGCGCCGTGAAGCTGGAACTCAACCGCCAGCATGTGACGCCCGACAGCGTGATTCCCCAGGGTCAGAGCGTGCTGCTGCAGCGCAACGGCAATATGGCCATCGACTGCCTGGACGACGTGCACCCCGACGTGGCTTACTACGCCGTGCTGGCCGCCAAGATCGTTGGCCTCGACATCGCCGGCATGGACATGATCCTCAAGGATGTTTCCAAGCCCATGCAGGGCCAGGGAGCGATTCTCGAAGTCAACGCCGGCCCTGGCCTGCTGATGCACCTCAAGCCCACCAGCGGCGCACCGCGCCCCGTGGGCATGGCCATTGCCGACCATCTCTTCCCCCGTGAAGACGGTGCCGGTGCCGGTCGCATCCCCGTTGTCGGCATCGTGGGCACGCGCAACAACGCCTTCATTTCGCGTCTGGTCGGCTGGCTGCTGCAGCTGTCGGGCAAGCTGACCGGCGTGGCCAGCGGCGAAGGCATGTTCCTCGCCAATCGCCATACGCAAAAGACCAATACCGCCAACTGGGCCGGTGCCCATCGTCTGCTGACCAACCGTCTGGCCGAAGCCGCCGTCATTCAGACCACGGCCCGCTCCATTCTGGAAGAAGGCCTGGCCTATGACCGCTGCCTGGTCGGCGTGGTCACCGACATGGACGGCTACGAGCAGCTGGCCGATCACGATGTGCTGGAGCCCGGCCAGATGCGCCGCGTGATGCGCACCCAGATCGACGTGGTGCTGGACGAAGGCGCGGGCGTGCTCAATGCCGACCTGCCCGAAGTGGCCGACCTGGCCGAGCTCTGCGACGGCGAAGTCATTCTGTACGCCACCGGCGCCGACAATGAATTTGTCGCCGCCCACCGCGCCAATACCGAAGCCCGTCATGAAGGCGGCCGCGCCGTCTTCCTCAAGGGCAACAACGTGGTGCTGGCCACCGGCACCCAGGAACGGGTGCTGGGTACGCTGGAAGCGCTGTCCCTGGCCGGCGGCAAGCGCCCCGAGACCAGCGCACTGCTGGCCGCGATTGCTACCGCCTGGGCGCTGGACATCACTCCCGAGCTGATCGGCGCCGGCATCAAGACCTTTGAATACCAGGCTTGATTGCCCCATAAAACGCTTCAAAAGATATAGCTGCTGACGCTTTCCACAAAAGCGTCAGGCCAAGAAAAAGCTTGAAATTCAGCTGAAAGAAACACTATGCAGATCACTCGCAACCGAGCCTTGCGCGGCCCCAACCTCTGGACCCGCAGCACCGCCATCGAAGCCATCGTGCACTGTGAAGACAGCGAGCTGCTGTACACCGCCATGCCCGGCTTTGAAGAAAAGCTGCGTGCGCGTTTCCCCACCATCGGTACGCTGCAGCCGCATGGCGCGGACCAGCGCCTGTCGCTGGCCCATGTGCTGGAAGTCGCCGCCCTGTCGCTGCAGGCCCAGGCGGGCTGCCCCGTCACCTTCAGCCGCACCCATGAGACCGTGGAGCACGGCACCTTCCAGGTGGTGGTCGAGTACACCGAAGAATCCGTGGGCAAGCTGGCCATGGAGCGCGCCGAAGCCCTGATTCAGGCCGCATTGAACGACACGCCCTTCGACGCCGACGCCACGATTGCCGAGCTGCGCGAGCTGGACGAGGACGACCGTATCGGGCCCTCGACCGGCGCCATCGTCGATGCCGCCGTGGCACGCGGCATTCCCTTCCGCCGCCTGACCACCGGTTCGCTGGTGCAACTGGGCTGGGGCTCGCGTGCGCGCCGCTTCCAGGCCGCCGAGATCGACTCCACCAGCGCCGTGGCCGAATCCATTGCACAGGACAAGGACCTGACCAAGCGCCTGCTGCACGCAGCCGGCGTGCCCGTGCCCATGGGCCGCCCCGTCACCGACGTGGAAGACGCCTGGGCCGTGGCCCTGGAAGTGGGTCTGCCCGTGGTGGTCAAGCCCCAGGACGGCAACCAGGGCAAGGGCGTGGTGGTGAACATCACCACCCGCGAAGGTCTGGAAGCCGCTTACAAGACCGCCAGCGAATTTGGCGACGAGATCCTCGTCGAGCGCTTTTTGCCCGGCCATGACTTCCGCATGCTGGTCGTCGGCGGCCAGCTGGTGGCAGCCGCCCGCCGCGAGCCGCCCCAGGTGCTGGGCGACGGACAGCACACCATCCGCGAGCTGGTGAACATCGTCAACCAGGATCCCCGCCGCGGCTCCGGCCACGGCACGGCATTGACCAAGGTGCGCCTGGACGATATCGCCATCGCCCGCATCGCCAGCGAAGGCCTGACGCCTGACAGCGTGCCCGCCCAGGGCCAGCGCGTGGTGCTGCGCAACAACGCCAATCTGTCCACCGGCGGCAGCGCCACCGATGTGACCGATGACGTGCATCCCGAAATAGCCGCCCGTGCCATCGAGGCCGCGCAGACCATCGGTCTGCATATCTGCGGTGTGGACGTGGTCTGCGAAACCATGCTCAAGCCTCTGGAAGAGCAAAGCGGCGGCATCGTGGAAGTCAACGCCGCCCCCGGCCTGCGCATGCACCTGGCACCCTCCTTCGGCCGTCCCCGCAACGTGGGCGTACCCATGGTGGACGAGCTGTTCGCGCCCGGCGACGACGGCCGCATCCCCCTGGTCGCCGTCACCGGCACCAACGGCAAGACCACGACCACGCGCGTGATCGCCCATCTGTTCACCTCGCATGGCTGGCGCACCGCCATGACCAACACCGATGGCGTGTACGTCAATGGCCGCCAGATCGACAGCGGCGACTGCTCCGGCCCCAAGAGTGCACGCAACGCCCTGGCCCACCCCGAGACCGATGCGGCCGTGCTGGAATGCGCACGCGGCGGCATCTTGCGTGAAGGCCTGGGCTTTGACCGCTGCCAGGTCGCCGTAGTCACCAATGTGGGCGAAGGCGACCACCTGGGCCTGAACTTCATCACCACCAAGGAAGATGTCGGCGTGCTCAAGCGCGTCATCGTGCAGAACGTGGCCCCCACGGGCTATGCCGTGCTCAACGCCGCCGACCCGCTGGTCGCGGCCATGGCCCATGTCTGCCCTGGCAAGGTCATCTTCTTTGCAGCCGACCGCCACCACCCCGTCATGGCCACGCACCGTGCCCAGGGCAGCCGCGTGGTCTATGTCGATGGCGATGCCATCGTGGCCGCGGAAGGTTCCTGGCGCGAGAGCATTGCACTGCGCGACATTCCGCTGACCCGCAATGGCACCATCACCTTCCAGGTGGAAAACGTCATGGCCTCCATCGGCGCCGCATGGGCCGCAGGCCTGCCCTGGCAGACCATTCGCCGTGGTCTGGCCGGCTTCCTCAACGACAGCGACAACGCCCCTGCCCGCTTCAATGTGATGGATTACAAGGGCGCCACCATCATTGCCGACTACGGCCACAACCCCGACGCCATCCGCGCGCTGTCGCAGGCCGTGGAAGCCATGCCCGCCAAGCGCCGCAGCGTGGTGATTTCGGGCGCCGGCGACCGCCGCGACCAGGACATCACCGAGCAGACCCAGATTCTGGGCAAGGTGTTCGACGATGTGGTGCTCTATCAGGACGCCTGCCAACGTGGCCGCGTGGATGGAGAAGTGCTGGCCCTGCTGAAAAAGGGCCTGGAAGGCGCGCCGCGCACCAGCTACAGCACAGAGATCCATGGCGAGTTCCTCGCCATCGACCATGCTCTGGCCCGCCTGCAGCCCGGCGACCTGTGCCTGGTGCTGGTGGATCAGGTGGAGGAAGCGCTGGAGCATCTGCGCAAGCATGTGAATGGACAGTGACCCCCTGAGGCGCTGACGCGCCTTCCCCCTGAGGGGGACGACGGCCTCGCCGCGAGGCGGCGCGGCCGGCTAGGCTCTTGCTTGCCATCTCTCGCTTGAGCGAGTGCCCATATTCCAGCCCAGGAGCCGTGCATGAACCCTCGGCATCTCCATACCGACCCGGCCTTGCGCCGGGTTTTGTATTTGAAGTCACAGCACTTTGCACCTGCGACAGGTCTTGCGCGGCGGTTTTCACGCATGGTCTGAGGCGGCAGACGCCGTATGATGCGGACGCATATCAGCACCGCCCGCCCCATGACCTTGCAACAGCTTCACCGCATAGCCACCTGCCTGCTGGGCCGGTGCGTGCTGGCATGGCTGGCACTGTCTATGGGCGTGGCGGCTGCCGCGCCGCTGATCCAGTCTCAGGGGTTTGAGCTGATCTGCACCAGCACCGGCGCGGTCAAGCTGATCGTCAAGGGCGAAGACGGCGGCAGCGTTCTGGGTGCGGGCCACCTCGATTGCCCCATGTGCCTGCCCCATGCAGCACCGCCTCCGCCCGCGCTGCAGCTGCCGCCCCCTACCGAGTCGCCGCTGTGGCATGCGCTGCAGCCCGTGGAGCGGGCACGCATCGCCGCCATCACCGCCGCGCCCCTGCCCGCGCGCGGGCCGCCTCCCGCTTACCTCTGAACCATTTCGGGCTCTAGCGCAGCTCCGATCTGCGCTGGCCGCTATCAGATTCATAGGGACAACCACGTCCCAAGGTAAGCATTCATGAAACAGATTTTTCTGCCACTGGTGGTCAGTGGTATTGCATGGCCGTGCCTGGCCCAGACCTCGACCGATTCCGCTGACCTGCCCGAGCGCTCCAAGACCCTGGGCGTGGTCACCGTCAACGGCGGTCAGCCCAGCTCGCTGCCCACGCAGATTCCGACCACCATCGAAGGCATCACGCGCGAGGAGATCGAGACCCGCATCAATGCCACAGACAGCGAGGACGCGCTCAAATATCTGCCCAGCCTGCTGGTGCGCAAGCGCTATATCGGCGACTACAACCACGCCATCCTCTCCACGCGGGCTTCGGGCACGGGCAATAGCGCGCGCTCGGCCGTCTATGCTGACGGCATTCTGCTGTCCAACTATCTGGGCAATGGCATTGCCAACGGCAGCAACTATGCGCCGCGCTGGGGCCTGGTGACGCCCGAGGAGATCGAACGCGTCGACGTCATGTACGGCCCGTTCTCGGCCGCCTA
Organism: Comamonas thiooxydans; assembly: GCF_002157685.2. Lineage (NCBI taxonomy): Bacteria > Pseudomonadati > Pseudomonadota > Betaproteobacteria > Burkholderiales > Comamonadaceae > Comamonas > Comamonas thiooxydans. The sequence goes on along the minus strand of NZ_AP026738.1, from coordinate 714,063 downwards.
CCCCGGCAACTCCGCCGGTGCCGTGGTGGACTATGTGACGCGCATGCCCGACAAGCTCGAAGCCCATGTGGCGGCCGGCTATGCCCAACAGAGCGCCGACGTGCTGGGCAGCAGCGGCCATTACCGTAGCTGGAATACCAGCGCTTCCATAGGCAGCAGAAGCGGGGACTGGTCGTACTGGATCAACCTGAGTCGCAGCGACAGCCAGGGCCAGCCCATGACCTTCCCCACCGCGCTGCAGTCCGCCGGCGTGGCGGGCGGTGCCGGCACGCCCGTGACCGGCGCCATTGCCGGGCTCAATATCACCAACCAGCCCTGGTACATCCTGGGCGCCGGCACGCAGTACCGCACCCGGCAGGATCACGCCAAGATCAAGCTGGCCTATGACATCACGCCCACGCTGCGCGCCAGCTACACGCTGGGCTGGTGGCAGAACAGCGCCAAGGGCAGCTCACAGACCTATCTGCGCGGGCCTGACGGCCAGCCCATCTACAGCGGCAACATCAATATCGACGGCAAGACCTACAAGCTGGCCGATACCGCCTTCGGACTGAGCCAGGACCAGCAGACCCACACCATGCACGGGGTCTCGCTCAAAAGTCATGCCCAGGGCGAGTTTGACTGGGAGCTCAGCGCCAGCCTGTACGACTACGGCAAGGATCAGCAGCGCGTGCCCACCGTGGCCCAGCCGGCTGCCAATCTGGGCGGCAAGGGCACGCTGCAGGATCAGGACGGCACGGGCTGGAACACGCTGGCCGCCAAGGGCACATGGCGGCCGCAGGGAATGAAAGGCGCACATATCGTGGACTTCGGCCTGGGCCGCGATGCCTACCGGCTGAACATCAGCAAATACAACGTGCTGGGCGACTGGCAGTCCGGCCCGCCCAACGAGCAGGCTGTCGTCAGCCAGGTCGGCGGCAGGGCCGAGACCCGCTATGCCTGGGCACAGGACAGCTGGCAGCTGACCAGGGACTGGAAGGCAGTGCTGGGCCTGCGCTGGGAGGACTGGACAGCCAGCCAGGGCCACACCGCCACGGCCAGCAGCCAGCTGAATTACGTCCAGCGCAGCGAATCGCATTTCTCGCCCAAGGCCGCGCTGGCCTAACAGCTGGCCCGCGACACCACGCTCAAGGCATCGCTGGGCCGGGCCGTGCGCTTTCCCACCGTGGGCGAGCTGTATGGCGCGACTTCGGGCGGTGCGCTGTCCTTCATCAACGACCCGAATCTGAAACCAGAAAAGTCCTGGACGGGCGAGCTGACGGCCGAGCAGGATCTGGGCAATGGTTTGCTGCGCGCCACCTGGTTCCATGAACGCACGCGCGATGCGCTCTACAGCCAGCTGATTGCCGGCACCACCGTCTCTGCGGTGCAGAACGTGGATCAGGTCCGTACCTCGGGGCTGGAGCTGGCCTACTCGACGCAGTCGGTGTGGATTCGCGGGCTGGACCTGGGCGGCAGCCTGACCTGGGCGAACTCGCGCATCACGGCCAATGCCGCCAACCCGGCCAGCGTCGGCAAATGGCAGCCGCGTGTGCCACGCTGGCGTGCCACGGCCTGGGCCACCTACAAGCCCGATGAACGCTGGGCCCTGACGGTGGCCGCGCGCTACAGCGGACGCCAGTACTCGAATCTGGACAACAGCGATGTGCATGCCGACACCTATATGGGCGCCAGCCAGTATTTCAGCGTCGATCTGCGGGCACGCTATCAGATCGACAAGCAACTGTCGGCGGCCTTCGGCATAGACAACGCCAACAATGCCAAGTACTGGAACTTCCATCCCTATCCGCAGAGAACCTTTAGTGCCTCACTGCGCTGGGATCTTTAGACGCCGGCGGCTCTAGGCCAGCCTGGCCACCAGGCCATGGGTCTTGCGCATCCTGAAAGTGCCCAGGCACGCCAGCAGTGCCAGGGCCAGGCCCAGCACGCAGGCACCTTGCCAACCGTCGATGCGCCAGGCCAGCGTGCCTAGCGCCGAGCCCGCTGCCGCGCCCGTGAAATAGCCCGTCATGTAGACGGCATTCATGCGACCGCGCGCTGCGGGCAGCAACTGGGCCACCGTGGCCTGGTTGGTGATGTTCAGGCATTGCAGGCCCAGATCGATCACCACCATGCCCAGCACAAACCAGCCCAGATGCGCTCCGCCCACCCATAGCAGAGGCCAGGACAGCAGCAGAGCCAGCGCCCCGATGGCGCAGCTCACGCGGCCCAGGCCCTTGTCCACCAGTCGCCCCGCCTGCGTGGCCACCAGGGCACCGGCCGCGCCTGCCAGACCGATCAAGCCGATCTGCCCGTCATCCAGGCCCAGGGGACCGCTGGACAACTGCAGCGCCATGGTCGAGAACAGCACGCTGACCGAGGCGAACGCCAGCGCGCTGACCAGGGTGCGCTGGCGCAGACCCGGCTGACTGCGCAGCAGATGCCACATGCTTCTCAGCACCTGTGGATAACTGACAGGGCTGGGGTTGCGCGATGCCGGCAGCGCCTTCCACAGCCATAGCGCCACCACGGCCATCACCAGCGCAGCGCCCTGGTAGACGGCTTGCCAGCCCCAGGCGTCCGAGACCATGCCGGCCACGCTGCGCGCCAGCAAGATGCCCAGCAGCAGGCCGCTCATCACCCAACCGACGGCCCGCCCGCTTTGACCCGGCTGGGCCAGAGCCGCCGCCATGGGCACCAGCACCTGAGCCGCAACCGAGAACAGACCGGCCATCAGCGTGCCCAGCAGAAACAGATCGAACTGGCCCGCCAGGCCGCACAGCGCCTGCCCCAGGGCCGCCAGCAGCATCAGGCTCACGGCCAGGCCGCGGCGCTGCAGCTTGTCGCCCAGCGGGGCCAGCAGCAGCAGGCCTGCCGCATAAGCGACCTGGGCCAGCGTCACGCTGGTCGCGGCCGCGGACTCGCTGACCGAGAAATGAGCGGCAATCGAGTGCAGCAGCGGCTGGTTGAAATAATTGCCGCCCGCACACAGGCCGCAGGCCAGTGCCATCAGCAACAGGGAAGAAGCGCTCAGACCGGGCGCGGAAACGTTCACCGACATAGATAACGGCCACATCCGGCGGATGCGGCACTTGCATGGAGCCACTGCCCGAGGGGCCGTCGCTGATCAAAGAGGGAGTTCGGAAGTCCGGCATGCGCTATGTCATGCCTGTGGCAGCGTCTCAGCTGCCGGCGCCCGCCAGCAGGCCGGGGCAAACCGTGATGCAATACAGAAAGCTCTGCAGCAGCCGGTATTGTCCTAAGGCCGGCTGCAAATCCCTTGTCCGGGACACAATGCCCTGTTAAAAGTCAAGGGTTAACCCTTAATTCACTGTATGCGCACCACCATGAAATTGCTCTCCGCCGTTCTGGCCGTTGCGGCCGCCACCGTAGGAACCATGGCCTTTGTCGGCATGAGCCATGCCGAACAGATCGGCGCCGTGGACACCGTCTTCAAGTGGATTGGTCCGGATCACAAAATCGTGGTCGATGCCTATGACGACCCCAAGGTGCCGGGCGTGACCTGCTATGTCTCGCGCGCCAAGACCGGCGGCATCAAGGGCGGCCTGGGCCTGGCCGAGGATCGCTCGGAAGCGTCGATTGCCTGTCAGGCCACGGGCAATATCCAGTTCCCCGCGCCGCTCAGGCAACAGGAAGAGGTGTTTACCGAGCGTACCTCGCTGCTGTTCAAGCGCCTGCGTGTGGTGCGCATGGTGGATGCCAAGCGCAACGCCCTGATCTATATGACCTACTCGGATCGGGTGATCGAGGGCTCGCCCCAGAACAGCGTCACCGCCGTGGCAGTGCCGCAGACAACGACGATCCCGCTGAAATGAAAATCAGAGCAGGCTGCGCTTGTGCAGCCTGCGTTTGAGGCAGTTTTAGCTCAAGGCCAGGCCCCGCGACCTACTGACTGAAAGTCAGGCCGCCAGCGTCCAGCGCCGGCGGGCGCAGCAAATCCTCGTTCACGCCCATGGCCTGGCTGGCGCGCTCCACGGCCTGCCAGAGTCCGGCAGGCATCTGCAAAATGGCCTCGGGGGACTGCGCATCGTCGATCCAGTGGCTGATCTGCAGATGCTGTTCATGAGTGAGCAGGTCCAGGTGCAGCATTTCATCGATGGTTTTCATGGTGTTCCTCCCTGCTTGTGGAAGCCGGCGCTGTGCAACCCGCACCCGACTTGTCTATCCAATATAGGGGCAAAACCCGCCGCCGCAAGCAAAATCATTGTCAAGAAAACCATAGCTGTCTGCGACTGTCATTCAAGCGCTACAGCATGTTTGGCGCTTGGGCTGCGGACGGCTCGAGCGGCGGCGGCTCGCCGGCCTTGCAGGCATCGACAAAGGCCTGCAGCGCGGGCGAGCGACGCTTTCCGGCGCGCTGCACCAGAGAGAAGTTGCGCCACATGCGCGGCAAGGTGGTGGGCAGGATTTCCAGCGCACGAGCCTGCAACTGTGACTGCACCAGCACGCGCGACAGACAGCTGATGCCCAGCCCCTGCTCGACACAGCGTGCAATCGCCTCGGAGCTGCCCAGCGTGGCGGTCGCAGGCAACTGGTGCAGATGCGGCAGCAGCGCATGCTCGACCATCTCGCGCGTGCCCGATCCCGCCTCGCGCAGCAGCCATGCCGCCTTGCGCAACGCTGCCACGCCCAGCGGCTTGCTGCGCGCCTGCTCGGCCAGCGGGTCCTGCGGCGATGCCACGATGACCAGTTCGTCGCGCAGCCAGGGCTCGACCTCCAGCCCCTGCCAGTGGCTGCTGCCCTCGATCAGGCCCATGTCGACCTCCATGGCCAGCACGGCTTCGCCCACCTCCTGGGTGTTGGCGATCTGCAGGTCCACGCGCACCAGCGGATGCGAGCGTGCCAGCCGCGCCAGCACCTCGGGCAGCGCATAGGTGCCGATGGTGGTGCTGGCCGCCACGCGCAGGCGCACCGGCATATTGGCCGCACGCGCGGAAAACGTCTGCTCTATGCCTCTTGCCTGCTCCAGCACGCCCAGGGCCTGGGGCAGCAGCGCGCGGCCCGCATCGTTGAGCACCAGGCGCTTGCCCACGCGCTCGAACAACTGCACGCCCAGGCCCTGCTCCAGTTGCTGCAGCGCGGCACTGGTGGCCGACTGCGAGAGCGCCACGGCCTCTGCAGCCGCCACCGTGGTCCCGCTTTGGGCCACGGCGCAGAAGATCTCGAACTGACGCAAGGTGAGGTGCAGCATGACGATGATTCGTAGTTTCGTATCGATGACAACAGGCTCGCCAGCAGCCCTGGCCTACCAGCCAAAAACGGGCACAGCCCCTCCAGCACCGGCTCATCCGGTCAATGATTGAGTCGAATTGCAGGAGGCAAAAAGCTCAATCTACCTGTTTTATAGGTTGATCTTACAAAAACTATTAGTTATACAAATATAACCAAGAAATCTAAAGTGACCTCCATGCCGGCAATCAGACCTGTTGTCTTGCCTGCTGCGAAAGGTCCCGATGAACACTACAACACTGAAAAACTCCGCACCCTCGCAAGGCTGGATGCACAAAACCGGCGGGATGGTTCCCGGCCTGCTGCTGGCGGGCGCCATCGCCGCCGTGGCCACCTGGGCCGCGCAGTTTCCGGTCATCAAGAACAACGGCCTGAGCGCGCTGACGCTGGCCATCATCATCGGTCTGCTGGTCGGCAACACCGTCTACCCGGCCATCGCCAGCCAGTGTGCCAGCGGCATCGCCTTCACCAAGGCCCGCCTGCTGCGCACCGGCATCGTGCTCTACGGTCTGCGCCTGACCTTCCAGGACATCGGCCAGGTCGGCATGGCCGGTGTGGTGATCGATGCGCTGGTGCTGTCCAGCACCTTTTTGCTGGCGCAGTGGATAGGCCAGAAGCTGCTGGGCATGGACAAGCGCACCACCATGCTGGTGGGGGCCGGCGCTTCCATCTGCGGCGCTGCTGCCGTGCTGGCCACCGAACCCGTGGTCAAGGGCCGTGCCGAGGACGTGGCCGTGGCCGTGGCCACCGTGGTGGTGTTCGGCACCATCGGCACCTTTCTCTACCCGGCGCTGTTCCACTGGAATGTCGAGTACGGCTGGATAGACACCAGCATGCAGCAGTACGGCGTTTTCGTCGGCTCCACCGTGCATGAGGTGGCCCAGGTGGTGGCCGCCGGCGAAGCCATCGGCAGCCAGGCCGCCGATACGGCGGTGATCGCCAAGATGGTGCGCGTAATGATGCTGGCGCCCTTCCTGCTGGTGCTGTCCATGTGGCTGACACGCAGCGAACGGGCCCTGGGTGTGAACAACGGCCAGCCCGCCAGCCGGATCACCATTCCCTGGTTTGCCGTGGGCTTCGTGGCCATGGCCGGCGTCAACTCCCTGGGCGTGCTGCCCAAGGAAGTGGTCAGCGTCGGCATTCAACTCGACAACGCACTGCTGGCCCTGGCCATGGCCGCTCTGGGCCTGACCACCCATATCCGCGCCGTACGTGCTGCCGGCACCAAGCCCCTGATTCTGGCCCTGGCTCTGTTCGCCTGGCTGCTGGTCGCCGGCCTGGTACTGAATCTCTGGATTCCAACACTGTTTTGATAGCGGCTCGCGCCTGACTGGATTAGAACTAGAAAATCTACAGGTCTGAAACCCTTTGAAAGAGAGCGCTTGTCGCTCTCTTTTTTTATGCAGCACGATAGCAAGGGAATACCCTATATATCAATGCAGACTCAATTAGTTTGAATTGCAAATTAATTGCAAAAGCATCAAAATTCCACCCATGTCTTTTGCCGATGCACCTTCCCGCGACCGCCTGGGCTTTCTCATGGTCACCCTGACCCGCCAATGGCGGCGTTTTGTCGAAGAACAGCTGGCCGCCAGCGGCCTGACCGACGCCACCTGGACGCCGCTGCTGCACCTGCGCGCCTGGGGCGACGGCGTGACGCAAAAGGAACTGGCCGAGCGCGTGGGCCTGGACGGCTCCAGCCTGGTGCGCCTGCTGGACATTCTCGAAGGCAAGGGCTGGGTGGAGCGCCGCGCCGATGCGGCCGACCGCCGCAGCAAGCGCATCTTTCTCACGGCCGAAGGCAATGGCGCCGTGGACAGCATCCGCGCCACCATGCTGGAGGCCGAACTCAGTCTGTTGCAAGACCTGCAGGACTCCGAGGTCGAGGCCATGCTGGACGGCGTCAACAAGATTCGCGCCCGCATCGAGCAGATGCACGAGCAGCACTCGGCCCAAGCCCACCCCGGCACCGAGGAGCGCGCATGAGCGTGGCTGCCTACGACCGTCTGCTGGAGAGCGCCACGCGATGGGGCTTTGACAGCGCCCGCCTGCGCCAGCATCTGCGCACGGCTTTTGCAGCCTGTATTGCCGTGTTCGCCGCCTGGGCCCTGGGGCTGGAACACCCGCAATGGGCAGGCATGACGGTCTGGGCCGCTTCCCAGCCGCTGCGCGGCCAGTTGCTGGAGAAAAGCTTTTTCCGTACCACGGGCACGCTGCTCGGCACGGCCGCCGGCGTGGTGCTGGTACTGGTGGCAAATGGCGATCTGCTCTGGCTGGTCACAGGACTGGCGGTGTGGATTGGCATCTGCGCGGGTCTGGGCAATCTGCAGCGCAGCTTTGCCTCCTACGGCACGATGCTGGCCGGCTATTCGGCCTCCATGGTGGCCTTGCTGGACAACGGCAACCCCGCCCATGTCTACGCGCTAGGCTGGGATCGCCTGTTTACCGCGCTGACCGGCGTGGCCACCGCCCTTGTCGTGGGCTGGCTGTTCACGCCCGTGGGCGCCGAAATACCCGGCGACGGCAGGGTGCGACGACTCTGCGCCCGCCTGCTGCGCGACATCGCCGATGCGGCACAGGCCACGGCCAGCGGGCATAGCGCACTCAGCCCCAGGGACCTGGCCGAGCGACTGGCCGTGATGGCCGCCATCGAGGAAGGACTGGACCCGCATGCCGCCGGATCGCAGCGCTCGCGCCGCGCCGTGCGGGCGCTGCGCCGCCTGATCAACACCCAGATCTCGGCCCTGCTCTGGCTGCGCGACAGCACGGGCAAGACCCTGACCCCCGCCTTCACGGCCGAGCAGGCCCGGATCATGACGGCCGCACTGGAGCAGGCCGCCAAGCTGCTGGAAACCCAGCCTGCACCGCTGGCCGCCATCGATGCCATTGCCACGGCCCGCAGCGCGGCCGCAGGCTGGGGCCATGCCGAGGAAATCCTGGGCAATATCGGCCTGGCCCTGCAGGCCCATTTCGTGGCCGCCAGCGACCTGACGCTGCCGGCCCACCATCGCGCACGCCAGCTGCCCGTGGTCCTGCACAGCGACTGGGTGGGCGCGCGCCGGGCCATGCTGCGGGCCTTCAGCGCCATCTTTCTGGTCGGACTGGTCTGGGTGGTCACGGGCTGGCATGGTGGCGCCTACATGCTGCTGGGCCTGTCGGTGATGATCACCGTGTTTTCCTCGTTCGAGAACCCGGTCTTCACCATGCGCTTTGTGATTCTGGGCCAGGCCATGGGCGCCGGCGTGGCACTGGCCTGCCAGTGGTTTGCCTGGCCGTTCGCCAGCAGCCAGCTGCAGATGGTGCTGATGATGCTGCCCTTCATCTTTGTTGGCGCCTTGCTGCTCAGCCACCGCCGCACCACGCTGTACGGCTTCGACTGCAATATGGTGATCCTGCTGGCGCTGTCGCCGCACTTTCCCTACCAGCTCGATGTGGGCCACTCGCTGTCCATGGCGTTTGCCATCGTCACCGGCCCGCTGGCCGGCTGGGTGGCCTATCGCTTCATCCTGCCCGTCACCGCGCAAGGCAGGCTCAACGGCCTGCGCGCCATGATGGTTCACGAGCTGCAGGACATGGCTTCCGCTCCGGTGCACGCCCGCGACGTGCGCGTGTGGCGCGCCCGCCTCTACCACCGCCTGCTGCGCCTGGTGCGCGCCTCCGAAAAAGTCAGCGCCCCCGCCGTGCAGGACGCGGCCGACTGCGGTCTGGCCGCGTTGAGGGTGGGCAAGGCCGTGCTGATCCTGCACCAGATGCAGGCGGATGCACTCCTGTCCGAAAGCACCTTGCGTGGTGTGCGCAGCGCGCTGCAGAGACTGCAGCAACTGCCCAGTGCTCCCGCCAGGGCCGTGCCGCTGCTGCAAGGCCTGGCCCGGCGCATACAGCAGCGCCAGCCCGAGCAGGCGCTGCAACTGCGACTGGCTGCCCAGGACATCCGCGAGCATCCGGCCTTCTTTGCCTCCAGCGCCGCGTTGCGCTGACCGCTTCAGCGGCCGCCCGATAGATGGGCGGCAATCGCCGCCTCGCTAACGCCATAGAGCTCAGCCAGCGCTGCGGGCGTGGCCACGGCGCGCGGCTCGCCCACGCCCAGCAGCCGCCCATGGCCCAGCAGAGCAATCCGGCTGGCCACGCGCAAGCCGTGCTCGGGCTGGTGGGTGGACAACAGCATGGCCATGCCCTGGGCGCTCAGCGCCTCGATCTGCTCCAGCACGCGGATCTGGTTGCCGAAGTCCAGGCTGGCCGTGGGCTCGTCCATGACCAGCAGCGCCGGCTCCTGCGCCAGCGCGCGCGCAATCAGCACCAGCTGCCGCTCGCCGCCGCTGAGCTCCGTGTAGCGGCGTTCGGCCAGATGGACGATCTGCAGCCGCTCCATGCAGGCCAGTGCCATGACCCGGTCCACGCCGGAGGGCCTGGCCAGCAGCGGCAGGCGCGCGGCGCGGCCCATGAGCACCATATCCAGCGCCTCGAAGGCAAACACCCCGGCCTGGGCCTGGGGCACATAGCCGACGCGGCGCGCGAACTCCGCACGCGGCCAGTGCTGTACCGGCTGCCCCTGCACCAGCACCCGACCCGCCAGCGGCGGCAACAGGCCCAGCACCGTGCGAAACAACGTGGTCTTGCCACAGCCGTTGGGGCCGAGCAGACACAGCACCTCGCCGGCGGCAATGGACAGGTCCACCGCTTCGCTGACCACGCGGCGACCGTGGCCGGTGCGCAGTCCTTGCAACTCCAGCACCGCCATCAGCCCTCTCCTTCGCGGCGTCCCGTGCGGGCCAGCAGATACAGAAAGAATGGTGCACCGACCAGGGCCGTCAGAATGCCCAGCGGCAGCTCGATGCGCGCCATGGTGCGGGCCAGCGTATCGGCCGCCACCACAAAGCCCGCACCCAGCAGAGCTGAAGCCGGCAGCAGCCGCACAAAATCAGGGCCGACCAGCAGGCGCGCCACATGCGGCACCACCAGCCCGACCCAGCCGATGATGCCGGCCAGCGATACGGCTGCCGCCGTGCCCAGGGTGGCGCAAACCACCAGCACCAGGCGCAGCCGCCCGACCGGCACGCCCAGAGCCCGCGCTTCCTCATCGGGCAGAGCCAGCAGATTGATGCGCCAGCGCAGCAGCAGCAAGGGCAACAGGGCCGCCAGCATCACAGGCGCCGTGGCGGCCACTTCCTGCAGCGTCACGGCCGAGAGCCCGCCCATGAGCCAGAAGGTGATGGACGGCAGCTGGGTGTTCGGGTCGGCCAGGGTCTTGATCAGGGCAATGCCGGCGCCCAGCAAGGCGCCCAGTGCAATACCGGCCAGTACCAGCACCAGCACCGGATCGTGCCTGCGCACGCAGGCGCTGATAGCCACTACGACGGCCACGGCGACCAGTCCGCCACCAAAGGCCAGCCATTGCACGGCGAACATCGACAGGCCCAGATAGATGGCGACGACGGCGCCCAGGCCGGCACCGGCCGAAACACCCAGGATGTCGGGCGAGACCAGCGGATTGCGAAACATGCCCTGGTAGGCCGCGCCTGCCGCTGCCAGCATCGCACCGACCGCCATGCCGGCTGCGATGCGTGGCAGCCTGATGTTCCAGAGCACGGTTTCGGCCGCTGGCGGCAGCGGCGACGCCGCCCCCGTAGCACGCGCCCACAATGCTTCGGCCAGCTGTGCCGGCGCGAGCGCAAACTGGCCCGAACCCAGCGCCCACAGCAGCACCAGAACCAGCAAGACCAGGGCTGTCCACCAACCCAGGTTCCCACGCACCGGGCCGCGCCGGCGGCACTGGCTGGCGTCCGCCCTCAGAGCAGCACCTTGGCTACGCTCACCGTCTGGTCCGGAATCAAAGGACTTCATGCAGGCACACGCCTTCAACGCGCGGCGTCCAGCAGCGCCCGCAACTGCACCGGCGACAGCTGGGCGCCGTAGAACAGCGCATAGAACTCACGCACCGCCTGCTCCAGGGGCTTTGCGTCCTGCCGGGCGAGCCGGCCCGGATGCAGCTTTTCGAGCAGCCAGCGCACGCCGATCAGTCGGTTCACGCTGGGCGGGCCGTCCAGCCAGCCGAAGGGCAGCACGGGCGCGCAGTGCACACGGCCGCTGCGCACTGCGCTGACGCCGCGCCACAAGGGGTCCTGGCGCACGCGCTCGGCAAAACCGGCCTCCTGGGTCAGTATGACTTCGGGGTCCCAGGCCAGGATCTGCTCCATGGAGACACGCGTGAGTCCACCCGTACCGGCCTGGGCTGCCACATTGCGGCCGCCAGCGTAGTCGATCACCTCGACATTGATGGAGCCGGCCAGCCCGGTTTCCAGGCCGTTGGCGCCGCGCCCCAGGTAGACGCGCGGCCTGGCCTGCTCCCCCAGCCCTGCGGTCACGGCGCGCACCAGCCTGGCGACTTCGTCGGCATGTCGGGCCAGGGTCTCGCCACGCTCGGCTGCGCCCAGCAGGGCTCCGACCTCGCCCAGCTGGCGCGCGTGCTCGGGCAGGCTGCCCTGCACCAGCACGCATGCCAGGCCCGTCTGGCGCGCCAGACGCTCGGCGGCAGAGACATGGGTGGCATCGGAGGTGCCGGAGTCCAGCACCAGATCGGGTTGCAGCGCCAGCAGCTTTTCGAGCGGCAGCGTGCTGCCGCGCCCCGACAGGCGCCCCAGATAGGGCAAGGACTGCAGTGGGGCTCCCAGATGGGCGCGCGCCGCATCGCTGAGTTGCATGGGCCAGCCCAGCAGCTGCTGCGGTGCCAGCGCCGCCAGCAGCACGCCTGCCGGCGGCCCCGAGGCAAATACCCGGCCCGGCCTTGCGGGCAGCGAGCCGAATCGAGCAGCAATGACGAAGCGACCGTCCTGCGCCCATAACGCACCCTGGTACAGGCTTGAAGCCAGCACCGCTGCGCCTCCATGCAGCCATTGGCGACGTGTCAGCATGGCAGGTCTTCCGTGCCCTGCGTTTGCAACTGCTGCAGGCACCAGCGCAGCACGGCTTCCTCATCCACCGGCAGGCTGACAAAGTCTCCGCCCGTAAACGCCTGCCAGCCGGCCTCATGCCGCGCCGCGACCGCAGTAATGACGGGAATGTCTGCCCCAATCAGGCCTGCGATTTCCTGGACAAAGCCGCCACCCGCCGCTTCCAGCTGGCCGAAGCAGTTGACCACGGCCAGCTCCACACCATCGGCCAAGGCCTGGCGCAGCACCACACTGGCCTGGGCCAGGGCCTGCGGGTTCAGGCTGCAGGCCTTTGAGCTGACCCCCAGGTCCTCGGTCATCTCGAACTGCTGGCCGCTGCGCAGATCCAGCAGACGCATGCACTTGTTGCCATTGGCATAGTGGCTTTGGTGATGCACCAGCCCGCCCACATTACGGCCAGATTGCTGCAACCGCCGTGCCACGCTCTCCAGCAAGGCCTCGATATCGTGCTGGTCATCCGGGTAGATCAGCGCCGCCAGGGGCGGCACTTTGGAGTTGGAGCTCATACAGGTCCTTTGACGATCTCTAGCCAGCAGCGCCAGCACTCATGCCCGCAGGCACGCTGTCGCGCGCAAACACCCAGGTGCCGTCGCTGCCGTTGGCATTCCTGAGTATCTGTTGCCCGGCGGCCGAGAGCAGATAGTCGGCCAGCTGACTGACCGCCCTGCGCTGCGCTACCGTGGCCGGATGGAGCGGACCCGGCGTGAGCAGCACATAGGGTCTGCGCATCAGCGGATCGCCATGCAGCAGCAGCTCTATGCCGGGGGCGCCCATCTTGCCGAAGGCCAAGGGAATATGGCCGACCACGGCATAGGCCTGCTCCCGCGCCGCCAGCTCCAGCACGGCCTGCGGGCGCGGGCCGGTGTCGGCGCGCAGCCAGCGCGCATCGGGGCGTATGCCGCCGCGCCGCCACAGGCGCTGCACCACGGTATAGCTGCCAGGATCGCGCAGCGCGATAAAGGGCGAGCCGGTCTCGGCAATGCGCCGCAGCGCCTGCGTGCCGTCAGCGGCCGAACGCACGCCGGCGGGGTCATGAGCAGGTCCGGCAATCACATGCTCGTTCCAGCCCCAGACACGCGCGGCGGATGCCATGCCGCTGGCCTCCAGTGCCATGGCTTCGTCGCTGGCGTGGATCAGCAGCATCTGCGCCTCGCCGCGCGCGAAGGCGGGCACCACGCCCTCCTTGGGTGCTGCCGCCACGGTGGTGACCGGCATGGCCAGAGCCTGGCTGGCCTGCTCTGCCACGCGCGGCCACACGCCGCACAGCACCAGTCCGCCCACGGCCGCCACCTGTACGCCTGTGCCCAAAGCCAGCTTTGACTCGGCCGCCAGGGCCGGACCTCCAGCCAGGCCCAGAGCGGCCAGGCCTTGCAACCATTCACGGCGCGCCAACGGTGTCTGGAGCAGGTTTTCCATGGCCATCAGAATCGGTAACCCAGGTTCACGTACCAGCTGCGACCAGGCATGGGCAGACCGTCGGCCAGCTGATACCACTTGTCGCCCAGATTGGCCACGCCGAAATCCAGCGTGGTGTCCGGACGTGGCAGATAGCGCGCGCGCAGATTGGCCACGCCATAGCCGGCCATCTGATAGACCTGTGCCTGGCCACTGGCCGACAGCGGCACCTTGCGGCCCTGCTCGGCCTCCAGCTCGGCGCGCAGCTGCCACTGGGCCTGCGGATTCCATTGCAGGGCTGCAGTCAGGCGCTGGCGCGGCGTGTCCGTCAAGGTGATGCTGCGGTCGCTGAGATTCGTGCGGCTCAGATAGGTGTAGCCCGCATGCAGAGCCCATTGGGCCGACAGTTGCTGCGCCAGCGACACCTCAAAACCGGCATTGCGCGTGCGTCCCACGTTCTGCGCCTGGTTGCAGGTCTTGCCGCCGCAGGCCGTGGAGTCCACGACCATGGTCTGGATCTGGTCGCGCACCCGGCTGTAGAACAGCGCCGCCTGGCCCTTGCCGCCCTGCCAGGGCTTGCCGCTCAGGCCAAGCTCCAGATGGTTGGCCACCTCGGGCTTGAGGTCGGGGTTGGCCAGAGCCGTTCCCATGCGTGCCGAATAGCGGTCCTTGATGGTCGGAAAGCGGGTCTTGTGCGAGGCAATCAGATAGACCTCGTCGCCCTGGGCCGTGAGCGCATAGCTCAGGCGCGCCAGGCCGTTGGTGGCGCTGGTCGAGCCCGTGGGCCACTGGTAGACCTGCTTGGCGTCGCGCTGGTCATGGCTCAGGCCCAGCGTCAGGCGCCAGCGCTCGGCCAGGGCAATGTGATCCTCGAGCACCAGCGAGGTGGTCACATCGCGGTAGTGCTTCTGCGGGTCCTTGCCCGAGGCCGCGTCGGTGTGCTCGTCCTGCTTGTAATGGAAGGCCGCATGCAGCTCGTGACCGGAGAAGGCGTAGTTGATCCACTCCACGCTGGCACCCTTGCTCACATCCTTGTAGCTGCTGGTCGGATCATGGGCCGTGTAGCTGGCGTCCTTGTACATGTCGAGACCGTTTTTGTAGGTGTCGTGGTACAGGCGCGTCTTGAGCACATTGCTGCTGTTCAAACGGGTCGTGCTCAGGAAATACAGGCTGTCCTTGTCCCAATAGGGCCAGCGCCAGTAACGCACGGCGTTCTTCTGCGTGGACTGACCGGTGTAGACGGGATTGCCCTTCTCGCCTTCCTGGCGCACATAGCCGATGGCGTATTCATCCGTGGCATTGGGCGTGAGTCCCAGCTTGAAGGACAGGCGCTTGTCGGTGCGGTCCGCGTTCTCGCGGTTGTTGCCGGTATCGGTGGGCTGCTTTTTGTAATCCCTGAAGCCCCGGGGCAGAGGAAAGCTATCGGCATCCAGGTAGGAGGCACCCAGCTGGTAGTACCAGCTGCCCTGGTTACCGCCCAGGTTGAAGCTCGCCCTGCGCTCGCCGCCGCTGCCCACACCCAGGCGCACATCGCCCTCGAAGGGCTTGACCGGTTTACGCGTGACCAGATTGACGGCACCGCCCAGCGTATTGGGGCCGTACAGCAGCGAGGCACCGGCCTTGGCCACATTGATCTCGGCCAGGTCGAAGGTGGTGAAGCGGCCCAGATCCACATAGCCGTCATAGGGCACGTACAGCGGCACGCCATCCACAAAGATGGGCACTTGGCGCGAGTCGAAGCCGCGCAGGCTGATCATTTCCTCGTTGCGATTGTTGCGTGACAGGCTCACGCCGGGGAGATTGCGCACGGCATCGGCCACGGTGCTGGCATTGATGCGCTCCATCTCGGCACTGCCGACGCGCTGCATGTCGCCGGCCCCGAGCTCCTCGGCCTCGCGCCGCGCGCTGACTTCCACCGTGCCCAGCGTGAAGGTCTGACTCGCAGCCTCGGCTGCGCCCTGGGCCCAGGCCGTGCCCATGGGCACGATGGCCAGCGCGCCCCACAACCAGCTGCGGCGAAGAACAAAACTCGGAGGATGGATCTGGGAAACCGTGGAGTGCAATGGCATGGCGCGGGCTGTAATTTGTTGTCGAATGTAAAAAACCGTCGATTCTAGCCACCGCTATTCATTTATGGAATAACGATCGACAAACAGTCTCCATAAGCCACACGGCATACACATCCCATGAAAAAGGCCACCCTGGGGTGGCCTTGCATCAGACGCCTTGCAGACTCAGACGCAGCTGATCGCCACGGCCTTGGCCACCAGATAGGCTTCCAGCGCTTCCGGGCCGCCTTCGGAGCCATAGCCCGAATCCTTGATACCGCCAAAGGGCAGCTCGGCCGATGGCAGAGCAGGCTGGTTGATCCACAGCATGCCGGCCTCCACATCCTGCGACAGCAGGTGCGTCGTCTTCAGCGAACGCGTGAAGGCATAGGCGGCCAGGCCATAGGACAGGCGATTGGCCTCCTGAATGGCATCCTCGATCCTGTCGAAGCCGCGAATCGCCGCCACGGGGCCGAAAGGCTCCTGGTTGAAGATATCGGCCGTCAGAGGCACGTCGGCCAGCACCGTGGGCGCAAAGAAGTTGCCGGCAGAGCCAAAGGATGCGCCGCCCGTCATCAGCTTGGCGCCGCTTTGCTCGGCGTTCTGGATCAGCTGGGTCAGCGCGGTCACGCGGCGCGGATTGGCCAGCGGGCCCATCTGCGTGCCCTGCTCCAGGCCGTTGCCGACCTTCAATGCTTCGGCATGGGCCACCATGGCGCGCGTGAACTCCTCGCGCACGCTGTTGTGCACCAGAAAGCGCGTGGGCGAGATGCAGACCTGGCCCGCGTTGCGGAACTTGGCCGCGCCTGCGGCCTTGACGGCCAGTTGCACGTCGGCATCCTCGGCCACGATCACGGGGGCATGACCGCCGAGTTCCATGGTGGAGCGCTTCATGTGCTGGCCAGCCAGGGCTGCCAGCTGCTTGCCCACGGCCGTGGAGCCCGTGAAGGTCACCTTGCGGATCACGGGGTGGGCAATCAGATATTCGGAAATCTGTGCGGGGTTGCCATAGACCAGGCCCACCACACCGGCAGGAATGCCGGCATCGACGAAACACTTGAGCAGGGCCGCGGGGGAGGCTGGAGTCTCCTCGGGGGCCTTGACCAGGAAGGAGCAGCCCGAAGCCAGGGCCGCGCCGATCTTGCGCACGATCTGGTTGACGGGGAAGTTCCAGGGCGTGAAGGCGGCGACCGGGCCCACGGGGTCCTTGATCACCAGCTGCTGCTGTTCGGGGCGACGCGAAGGCACGATGCGGCCATAGACACGCAAAGCCTCGTCGGCAAACCATTCGATGATGCCGGCGCCGGCAATGATTTCCACCTTGGCCTCGGCCAGCGGCTTGCCCTGCTCCTGCGTCAGCAGCGCGGCGATCTCGTCGGCACGCTCCTTGAGCAGGGCTGCGGCACGGCGCATGATGGCGCCGCGCTCATGGGCAGACACCTTGCGCCAGACCTGAAAGCCCTTGTCGGCCGCCGCCAGGGCGCGGTCCAGGTCGGCAATATCGGCATGGGCCACGCGGCCAATCACCTCGCCGGTTGCCGGGTTGCGCACATCAATTTTCTTGCCGCTGGCAGCGTCCTGCCACTGACCGTCGATCAAAAGCTGGGTATCAGGATATGCAGTGCTCATCGCATGACTCATAGGTGTCGGCCGCCGCTATCCCCCTGCAGACTGGCGCGACCAGGTGTGACAAATGTTCAGGGGTTACCGAACAAATTCTAGTCATGCGGGATCGGCACTCAGACAAAAGGGAGACAGCTGTCAGCAATCGACCTCATGCGCCCACGACCCGGCGCAGTTGCGCCTGCTCCAGCAGCCCGCCCAGGCCCTCGGCGGACGATGCGGCCAGCCTGACCACCTCGCCCACCACGAACACGCAGGGGCTGCCCAGTCCGCTGCTTGCCAGCGCCTGCGTCATCTGCCCCAGCTCGGTCAGGATCTGCTGCTGTGCAGGCAGGCTGGCGCTCTGGACCAGGGCCACCGGAGTAGATGCCGGCAGTCCGCCTGCCAGCAACTGCTGCTGGATGAGGGCGGCGGTGGCAACGCCCATGTAGATCACCAGCGTCAGCCCCAGCATCCGGGCAGTGCCGGCCAGCAGCTGCCAGTCATGGCCGGCACTGCCTGGCTTGGCATGGCCGGTGATGAACACCACGCCATGGGCATGGTCCCGATGGGTCAGCGGCACGCCCAGACTGGTGGCTGCGGCCAGCCCGGCGGTGATGCCGTTGACCACTTCCACGGCTATGCCCGCCATGCGCAAATGCTCGACCTCTTCGCCGCCCCGGCCGAAGATGAAGGGATCGCCGCCCTTGAGGCGCACTACCAGCTCACCCTGGCGGGCCGCCATGATCATGAGCTTCTCGATGAATTCCTGCGAGGTGCTCTCGCGCCCGCCGCGCTTGCCCACATGAACGATGCGGGCGCTTGCGCTGGCGAGCTTCACGATGTCGGCGGATACCAGGTCATCGGCCAGCAGCAGCGTGGCGGACTGGATCAGTCTCAGCGCCTTGAGCGTGAGCAGCTCCGGATCGCCGGGGCCGGCACCGACCAGATAGCAACGGCCCGCGGGCGACAGGGAAGTGGCATGGCTGTTTGTCATGGCTGGCCTTTCATATGCATTGCCGGACATTGAAATCTAGGCAGCGACCGGCAGAGCTGCCGACTGCGGCGCAGGCGTCGCATGCACCAGTTGCTTGATCCTGGGAATACAGGAGCCGCAGCGCGTGCCGCATCCCAGAGAAGATTTGAGCTGCGCGAGCCGTTCGTCGGCGGAGCCATCGCACACGGTCAGCGCCGAGCTGATGCTGGCCTCATCCACATTCATGCAGGCACAGATCTGTGGCGACCGGGCCGGCATGGCGGCGGGCGGCCTGGCACCCGAGGACAGCAGCAGACGCCCATAGCTTTGCACCGATTGCTCGTCGCGCAGGACCGGCCCCAGCCAGCGACCGGCGCTGGCGTCACCGCAGAGCAAAAAGGCATCGAGCCTGGGCTCCCCGGTCTGACGGCCAATCGCCATGGCACGGCTGCATTGGCGACGCGCGTCGGCATAGCGCATGGCCTGCGGGCCATCGAGTTGCAGCAGGCCATGCAGCCGCGCCAGCACCTCGGCGTCGGGCTGCGCATAGGCCGCCGCGCGGAACTGCACGCCGGTGCGGCCCTGATCCGCTTTTTCCAGCGGCACGGCGCGTCCGAACAGCACGCAGCTGGCAAAGTCGAACTCGGCCATCAATTCGCTCAAGGCCTGCCGAACCGACTGCACCTGCTGGTCATCAAGCCAGGCCATGCCCAGACAGGTCCAGGGCAGCTCGGCCTTGAGCAGCCTGACGGCCACATGCTTGAGCTCGGGCTGCTTGGAACGCGGGCAGCGCTCGGGCGTGGTCAGGGCGTTGACTCCCGCAAGCCGCTGTCCCTTGGAGCCCAGACCGCTCAGATACATGCTGCCCCAGTGCATGGGCAGATAGAGCTGTGCGGGCTGCAGCCCCCCTTCCGCCTGCACAGGCAGCACGATGGCGCCGTAGCGGTTGGACAGGTGGACCAGGTCGCCGTCCTGCAGCTGCAGGCGCTGCATGTCCTGGGGACTGACCTGCAGCTGCGGTTCGCTGACATGGGCGAACAGGCGCCCCAGCTGGCCGGTGCGCGTCATTCCATGCCATTGATCGCGCAGGCGGCCGGTGTTGAGACTGAACGGATGCCGTGCATCGCGCGGCACGGCCACCGCCTGCCAGGGCTGGGCATCAAAGCGCGCACGCCCGTCCTCGGTCGCAAACAACGCATCGCCATACAGACGCTGCCGGCCCTGGCCGGCGCCTTGAGGCATGGGCCATTGCTGGGGTCCCTTGACCTCCAGCACCGCCCAGCTCAGACCCGTGATATCCAGGTCGCGCCCGCGTGTGGACTCGCGATGCTCGTTCCAGACGGCTTCGGCTCCCGCATCGGCATTCGCCGTGTCATAGGGAAACAGGCTTGGCAGCGAGGGCCGCAGATGCTGTTCCAGACGCCGCGCCAGCTGCACGCCTATCTGCCAGTCATGGCGTGCCGCCCCCGGCGCGACCACGGCGGCGCGCACCCGCGAGATGCGCCGCTCGCTGTTCGTGACCGTGCCCAGCTTCTCGCCCCAGGTGGAGGCAGGCAGCAACCAGTCGGCATAGGCCGTGGTCTCGGTCGCGGCAAAGGCCTCCTGCACCACCACCAGCTCGGCACGCTCCAGCGCCCTGCGCACCATGGCCTGTTCGGGCATGCTCTGCGCGGGATTGGTGCAGGCAATCCACAAGGCCTTGATCTGCCCGTCGGCGGCAGCCTCGAACATCTCCAGCGCAGACTTGCCGGGCTGCTGCGGAATCGACTCCACACCCCATAGCCGCGCCACTTCGGCCCTGTGCCCTGCGTTGGATAGATCGCGATGCGCGCTCAGCAGATTGGACAGTCCGCCCACCTCGCGCCCGCCCATGGCATTGGGCTGGCCCGTCAGCGACAGCGGGCCTGCGCCTGGCCTGCCGATCTGGCCGGTGGCCAGATGCAGATTGATCAGCGCCGCATTGTTGGCCGTTCCGCTGTGGCTCTGGTTCAGACCCTGGCAGTACAGGCTGAGCGTGGGACGACGCACGTCCGTCGGCTCCTGGGCACCGCCCAGCGCCATCCAGCGCGCCGCCCGGTACAGGTCCGCCACGGGCAGGCCGCAGATGGCAGCGACCTTCTCGGGCGTGGCTTCGCGCACCAGCTCCTTGAGCGCTGCAAAGCCGCTGGTATGCTGGGCGATGAAGGCGCTGTCCGTCCAGCCCTCCCACAACATGGTGTGCAGCAGACCGTGAAACAGCATCACATCGCTGCCCGGCTGCAGCGGCAGATAGAGATCGGCCAGCTCTGCGGTCTCGGTACGGCGCGGGTCGGCCACGATGATCCTGAGTTGCGGATTGCGCGCCCTGGCCTCTTCCACACGCCGGAACAGAATGGGATGCGCCCAGGCCATGTTGCTACCCGTGATGAACATGCAGCCGGCCAGGTCTATGTCCTCGTAGCAGGCCGGCGGTGCATCGGCGCCCAGCGTGGCCTTGTAGCCGGCCACGGCACTGCTCATGCACAGGCGCGAATTGGTGTCGAGATTGTTGGTGCCCAGCAGGCCTTTGACCAGCTTGTTGAAGACGTAATAGTCCTCGGTCAGCAGCTGGCCGCTGAGATAGAAACCCAGTGCATCGGGACCATGTTCGGCGCGAATGCCGGCGATACGCGCCGCCAGTTCATCCAGGGCCTGATCCCAGCTCGCTGCCTGCGGCGTGGATGTCCGCTCCAGCCTGCGCATGGGTTGCAGCAAGCGGGCCTGCTGGGCATAGGCCAGCGCGGCCGTCAGATGCAGGGTGCTGCCCTTGGTACACAGACGGCCCGAGTTGGCAGGATGCTCGGGATCGCCGCGCACGCCGGTAATCTGCAGGCCATCGGATTCGATGATCACGCCGCAGCCGACACCGCAATAGGGGCAGGTGGACTTGGTTTCTTTCATGGTGTCCCCCAGAAGATGCGGAATCGACATTCACGGCAACAAGGGCCGCTGGATTGGGTCTCACACATGGCAGACTTTCGGTGAAATCATGCTGTAACGCTTTCTGAACAAGCGCATGCAGCTATTCATTTCATATCAACAGAGACACTAGGCCGTGGCGCAGCCGGATTTGCCCGCGCAATGTGCGGGACCGGCATGCGGCCGCTGCTGCTCCAGCGCACGGCTGGCCAGTTCGTCGGCGCGCAGCTGCACCTCGCCGCTCTCCACGCGTACGCTGAAGTACGGGGTACAGCCTTCGTCGGGGGCTGCCGCCTCGCCGCTGCTCAGTGCAATCGTCCAGTTGTGCAGCGGGCAGGCCACACTGCGCCCGAACACAATGCCCTGCGACAGCGGGCCGCCCTTGTGCGGGCAGCGGTCCAGCAGCGCGAACACCTCGTCGTCGGCATTGCGGAACACAGCCACATCCAGCCCTTGTGCACGCGCCACGCGGCGCGCTCCCAGCACAGGGATGTCCTCAATCATGCAGATAGAAATCCATTCGCTCATTTGCATCTCCTAAGCTCCCCCTGAGCCGCTTTGCGGCTTCCCCCTCTCTCGCTTCGCGGGAGGGGGACGACGGCCTCACTGCGGGGCGGCGGGGCCGCCCAGGCCCTTGCTCGCCGTCCCTTGGCTATGCCGCGCCAGGTTCGTAAATTGCTGAAAAATTGAAATAGGTTCTCGGTTTCAGGCAATAACTGACACATCAGCAGGCAGAGCCCGAAACTGGCGCGTATCCACGGCCGCCTTGTCGGCTTCGAACCAGGGATCGGGCTCGCCATCCAGTGCAAACTGCAGCTGCTCCCACAGCGCCCTGCGGCCCTCGGCATCGTCGAGGATGCGTCGCTTGACATAGTCCAGACCCACGCGGTTGATGTAGTGCACCGTGCGCTCCAGATACCAACCTTCCAGGCGATACAGCTGCATGAAGGCGCCCGTGTACTCCATCACCTCTTCGGCGGTCTTGAGCTTGGTGAAGAAATGCGCCACCTCGGTCTTGATGCCGCCGTTGCCGCCCACATACATCTCCCAGCCCGAGTCCACGCCGATGATTCCCACATCCTTGATGCCGGACTCCGCGCAGTTGCGCGGGCAGCCGCTGACGGCGAACTTCACCTTGTGCGGTGCGTACATGCGCCACATGGCGCGCTCCAGGTCCTTGCCCATCTGGGTGCTGTCCTGCGTGCCCATGCGGCACCATTCGCTGCCCACACAGGTCTTGACCGTGCGCAGCGCCTTGGCATAGGCATGGCCGCAGGGCATGCCGATATCGTTCCAGACGGCCTGCAGATCCTCCTTCTTCACGCCCAGCAGATCGATGCGCTGGCCGCCCGTGACCTTCACGGTGGGGATCTGGTACTTGTCCACCACATCGGCAATGCGGCGCAGCTCGGCGGCCGTGGTCTCGCCGCCCCACATGCGCGGAATCACGCTGTAGCTGCCGTCCTTCTGGATATTGGCGTGGCTGCGTTCGTTGATGAAGCGGCTTTGCGGGTCGTCCCTGGCTTCCTTGGGCCAGGTGCTGATCAGGTAGTAGTTGACGGCCGGGCGGCAGGAGGCACAGCCGTTGGGCGTGCGCCACTCCATGAAGCGAAACACTGCATCCGTGCTCAGCAGCTTGTGCTCAGCGATCGCATTGCGCACGGCCTGGTGCCCGTGGTCGGTGCAGCCACACATGGCCTTGGTCTTGGGAGCCGCCGAGTAGTCGCCGCCGGCCGTGAACATGATGATCTGCTCCACCAGCCCGGTGCAGGAGCCGCAGCTGGCACTGGCCTTGGTGTGCTTGCGCACATCGTCGAGCGTGAACAGGCCCTTGTCCTTGATGGCCTTGCAGATCGCGCCCTTGGTCACGCCGTTGCAGCCGCAGACCTCGTCGCCGTCGGCCATGGCCGCGGCCTTGCTCTGACCCTGGTGGCCGGTGTCGCCGAGATTGGATTCGCCGAACATCAGCTTGTCGCGGATATCGGCCACGCTGCGGCCCTCGCGCAGCAGCTTGAAGTACCAGCTGCCGTCCACCGTGTCGCCGTACAGGCAGGCTCCGACCAGCTTGTCGTCCTTGATGACCAGCTTCTTGTAGACCCCCGCATAGGGGTCGCTCATGAGAATTTCCTCGGTATCGCCGCCGCCCTGGAAATCGCCTGCAGAGAACAGATCGATGCCCGTGACCTTGAGCTTGGTCGAGGTCAGCGAGCCCAGGTAGCGGCCGATGCCGAACTCGGCCAGATGGTTGGCCAGCACCTTGCCCTGCTCGAACAGGGGCGCCACCAGCCCGTAGGCAATGCCTCGGTGTGCCGCGCATTCGCCCACGGCATAGATGCGCGGATCGGTCACGGTCTGCAGCGTATCGCTGACCACGATGCCGCGGTTCACATGCAGGTGCATGGACTCGGCCAGTTCGGTGCTGGGACGAATGCCCACGGCCATCACCACCAGTTCGGCCGGGATCTCGCTGCCGTCCTTGAAACGCACGGCGCGCACGCGGCCACTGCGCCCGTCGTCCTCGTCGCCCAGCAGTTCCTGCGTCTGCGCCTGCATACAGAATTGCATGCCGCGCTCGGCCAGCGATTTCTGCAGCATGCGGCCCGCCTGATCGTCGAGCTGGCGCTCCATCAGCCAGTCGCCGACATGCACCACGGTGACCTGCATGCCACGCTTCATGAGGCCGTTGGCCGCTTCCAGTCCCAGCAGACCACCGCCGATCACCACCGCATGCCTGAGTGTCTTGGCCGCTTCGATCATGGCCTCGGTGTCGGCGATGTCGCGGTAGGCCAGCACGCCCTCCAGGTCCTTGCCGGGGATGGGCAGGATGAAAGGCTTGGAGCCCGTCGCCATGATCAGTCGGTCGTACTCGGCGCTGGCACTCTCGCCCTGGGCATTGACCGCATGTACCGTGCGCCGGGCCCGGTCCACGGCCGTCACGGTATAGCCGGCGTGCAGCAGGATATGGTGGTCCTGGTACCAGGACCAGTCGTTGAGCACGATATCGCCGAGCGTCTGCTCGCCGGCGAGCACGGGCGACAGCAGAATGCGGTTGTAGTTGGGATGCGGCTCGGCGCCGAAGACCGTGATGTCGTACAGATCGGGGGCGATGGCCAGCAGCTCTTCCAGCGCGCGCACGCCTGCCATTCCGTTACCAATCATGACCAGTTTGGATTTTTTCATCTGAGTCCCCGTGGGCTTGCGAAAAAGGCCTCCCGCCCAGAACCCCTGCGTTTGGCAGCTGCACCTCCGAGGAAGCGCCTGTGTCCTGAGACGGCCCGGCAACAAAAAAAGACGTCTGCATGCCTCATGACTTGCATGAGCATGTAGACGTCTTTGTCTTTTGGGTTCTGATCCAGCCTTGCACCATCACCCGGTGGCCGACCTTGGCCACGACAGGAAACATGCAATTGCCGTGCCAGCTCTGCCGTCTCGCGGAATGCAGCCGACCGGGACGATGTGCACCATCTTTGTGCCTGTGCGCCGCTTTGCTGTGCACCAAACAAACATGGCGCCCCGGGGCGCCATGCTGCAGATATCAGGCCAGGGCTCAGGCCGCTTTTTCCACGTGGCCCTGACGCGTGTAGAGAAAGTCGATCACGGCCTTGCGGTAGCTCTGATAGCGGGCATCCTCAGCCAGCTCCACCCGGCTGCGCGGGCGTGGCAGTTCCACATGCAGCACCTCGCCAATCGTGGCAGCGGGACCGTTGGTCATCATCACGATCTTGTCGGACAGCAGCACGGCCTCGTCCACATCGTGCGTGACCATCACCACGGTGCTCTGGGTGCGTGCCACGATCTCCAGCAACTCGTCCTGCAGCTTGGCACGCGTCAGGGCATCGAGAGCGCCGAAGGGCTCGTCCATGAGCAGCACCTGGGGCTCCATGGACAGGGCACGGGCAATGCCCACGCGCTGCTTCATGCCGCCCGAGATTTCGCCGGGGCGCTTTTGCGCCGCATGGCTGAGGCCCACCATGGCCAGCGCCGCATCGGTGCGCTGCGCCAGCTGTGCCTTGCTTTCGCGCTTGCCGAAGACACGCTCCACAGCGAGGTGCACATTGCCCCAGCAGCTCAGCCAGGGCAGCAGCGAATGGTTCTGGAAGACCACCGCGCGCTCGGGCCCGGGGCCCTTGATTTCCTTGTTGGCGCACAGCAATGCACCGCCCGTGGGAATGGTCAGGCCGGCAATCAGATTGAGCAGCGTCGACTTGCCGCAGCCCGAGTGCCCGATGAGACTGACGAACTCGCCCTTGGCAATGTTCAGATTGATGTCGCGCAGTGCGGGAAACAGTCCCTTGGCCGTCTTGAAGGTCTGCTCCACCCCGTGGATCTCGATGTACTTGGTGCTGAGAGATGTATGCATGAGGTACTCCTTGCTTTTTTCCGAGGCCACCGTGGCGCCGGCTTTGCCGGGCCACCGGTGGTGCCCCCTTGAGGGGGTGACGCGCCCGAAGGCGCGGCTCAGGGGTGGGTTAAGTCTTGACCTCTTCAAACGTAAAGGCCGAAGCCAGCTTGACCAGGGCCCACTCCAGCACCAGGCCCACGATGCCGATCACGAAGATGGCGATGATGATGTTCTTGACGTTGAGGTTGTTCCACTCGTCCCAGACCCAGAAACCTATGCCCACGCCGCCCGTCAGCATCTCGGCGGCCACGATCACCAGCCAGGCCGTGCCCACGGCCAGGCGCACGCCGGTCAGCATATAGGGCAGCACGGCAGGAAACAGAATGGTGGTGGCGATCTTCCACTCCGACAGATTGAGCACGCGCGCCACATTCATATAGTCCTGGGGCACACGCTGCACGCCCACGGCGGTGTTGATGACCATGGGCCAGATCGAGCAGATGAAGATGGTCCAGATGGCTGCCGGATTGGCGCCCTTGAACACCAGCAGGCCGATCGGCAGCCAGGCCAGCGGCGACACCGGACGCAGCAGACTGATCAAGGGATTGAACATGCGCGACAGAAAGCCGAAGCGCCCGATCACGAAGCCCAAAGGAATGCCGACCAGTGCCGCCAGACCGAAACCCAGGGCCACGCGCTGCAGCGAGGACAGCACATTCCAGCCCACGCCCTGGTCATTGGGTCCGTTGCGGTAGAAGGGATCGCTGAACACCTGCAAGGCCTGCTCCCAGGTCTCGGCCGGGGTCGGAATGCTCTTGCCTGTACTGCTCGATACCAGCGACCACAGGCCGACCAGCAGCGCCAGCCCCAGCACCGGAGGCAGGACCTGACCAAATAGCTGTTCAGCCCATTGGCGCAAGCGGCTGGGTGCCACCGCAACCGGAGCCGTGGCTATCGCTTTGGGTTTGATATCTTTTTGCACTTCAGCCTTTACAAGTTCTGTGCCAGCGGCTATCTCTTTTGAGGCTTCGAGCAGCGCATCATTGGCCGCCTGGGCTGCCAGTTGCGGATCGTGCGGGGGATCGAGTTCGAGCGGTGAGTGAAGTACGGCACTGACCATGATGGTTCTCCGTTAAGGTGGCGGCCTCAGGCCTTGATCTTGAAGCTGTCGGCGTACTGGGCAGGGTTCTTGCCGTCCCACACCACGCCGTCGATCAGCTTGCTGGTGCGCAGCACATCTTTGGGCACGCTGACCTTGAGCTGGCTTGCCGCCTGCTGGTAGAGGTCGATGCGATTGATCTGCTTGGCCACAGACAGATAGTCGGGATGGGCCTTGAGCAGACCCCAGCGCTTGTGCTGGGTGAGGAACCACATGCCGTCCGACAGATAGGGGAAGTTCACAGCCCCGTCGTTGAAGAACTTCATGTGGTTGGGGTCGTCCCAGGTCTTGCCCAGGCCGTTCTGGTAGCGGCCCAGAATGCGCTGATTGATGGCGTCCACACTGGTGTTGATGTACGACTTCTGGGCCACGGTCTCGGCCATCTTCGTCTTGTTCTGCAGGCTGGCGTCGATCCAGCGACCGGCCTCGAGAATCGCCATCATCACGGCGCGGCAGGTATTGGGATTCTTCTGAGCGAACTCGCCCGTGGTGCCCAGCACCTTTTCGGGATGGTCCTTCCAGATGTCCTGCGTGGTGTTGGCGGTGATGCCTATGCCATCCATGATGGCGCGATGGTTCCAGGGTTCGCCCACGCAGAAGCCATCCATATTGCCCACGCGCATATTGGCCACCATCTGGGGCGGCGGCACGGTGATCAGCTTGGCATCGGACAAAGGGTTGATGCCCGCAGCCGCCAGCCAGTAATGCATCCACATGGCATGGGTGCCGGTGGGGAAGGTCCCGGCAAACGTGTATTCGCGTTTTTCCCTGGCCATGACCTTGGCCAGGCTGGCTCCGTCGACCGCACCCTTGTCGGCCAGGGCCTTGGACAGCGTGATCGCCTGGCCGTTGTTGTTCAGCCCCATGAGCACCGCCATGTCCTTCTTGGGGCCGCCAACGCCCAGATGCAGGCCGTAGACCAGGCCGTAGAGCACATGGGCGAAGTCCAGCTCGCCGTTGACCAGCTTGTCGCGCACGCCGGCCCAGCTCGCTTCCTTGCTGAGAACGATCTTCACGCCGTATTTCTGGTCCAGGCCCAGCACCGAGGCCATGACCACGCTGGCGCAATCGGTCAGCGGGATGAAGCCGATCTTGACCTCTTTCTTCTCCGGCGCGTCGGAGCCTGCGGCCCAGGCGCCATGGTGGCCCAGCGTGCCATAGAGGGCGGCGGCGCCGGCCACGCGCAGAAACTCACGCCGGCCACCGGCAGATACGGGCTCCGGCACGGGAGCAGTAGTCAAAGAAAGGCGCTGGCTCATGAGAAAACTCCATCAAGAATCGTGGTGAAGGCGATCCGGAAAACAAAAAGGCGCCCTTCCCTCCCCGGGTGTGAGGAGAAAAGGACGCCGTTGTCCCAGGTCACTCGTAATAACGCTTTAAGCGCGACCGCCTTTGGTCTGCTTGACATCAACAGTCATGCACAAACCATGCCAGACCTTGATCAGAGGCGGAGCAGGCTGTGCGACCCCGTTTCTGGCCCATATTTGGTGCAGCGCAACAAACACGGCACTGTCAAGGCTATGAATTGGTGCTGCCCGGCAGCAGGTCCACCGTGGACAGAATCGCCTCGGCCACATCCAGCATGCGCCGGTTCTGGTTCATGGCCGTCTGGCGGATCAGCTTGTAGGCCTCGCCCTCGCTGAGCTGGCGGTAGTTCATCAGCACGCCCTTGGCCCGCTCTATGGTCTTGCGCTCCTTGAGCGTGGCGCGTGCCTTGTCGATTTCGGTCTGCATGTCCTGCAGCCGCATGGACTGCTCCTGCACCAGCAAGACAATGCTCTTCTCAAGCTGCAGCCCGTATGCGCCCTCCGCAGGCAAGGAGGCGGCTGACTGCGTGCCCCCCAGAAAGGCCGCAGCCGCTTCGGCGCGAGCCCCCGGCTGCGGCTGCATCTCCAGAAGCGCCAGTTGCTGGCAGAGCGCGGCGCCGGCCTGCTCCAGCTTGCGCAGACATTGGGCCTGCAGCTCCTCGGCCAGGAATGCCTCAATCTGGTGCATGGCATCGAGCCGGCTGGAACAGGCTTCGAACCAAGGCGAGCTCAGGCTGCGGTCCAGCGCCAGGCCGTCACCGGCCGTGCAGCCCAGGCGGCGCAGCCGCTCGATCACCGTCATATCAGGACAGGCCCCGCATTGCTGCTGCCAGCGCTGCATCCCCGAAGGGCTGGCGAAGTCTGCAAACACCTGAAAGCAGCGCTCCTGCGACTCGATCAGATGCAGCCAATGGCGCTGACGCTCCGTCCTGCCGACCCCTGCCGTAAACGCCGCGACCCCTGTGGCGCGCTCCTGGCCCGCCAGTTCCTTGCCCTGCATGAAATGAAACAGCGCCACCAGCAATTTCGCGATATCGGGATCGCAAGCGCTGTCCGCCGCCTCGAACACCACGGTCAGGCAGGCCGCAATCATGCGGATCAGCGCCTGCGTGCAATCCTCGGCACTGAGCTCCAGCCCATCGCGCCGGCGGCGCAGCAGCGGCAGGGCTTCAAAGCCTTGCAGCGCATTGGCGATCGCATTGAACAGGCGAGCGCCATGCGCACCTGGCGCCCGCGCGCCCAGCTCTTCAAGCGCGAGGCAGACCCGCTCCATGACCTGGTCGACATGCCGGCCATGATCGAGCAGGCTCTGCTGCGCCTGTGCTCCGCCGCTGACCAGAAAGATATTCGAGAGACCGCGCTCTTTTTGCAGCGCATGGACGAGCTCGGATACGCTCGCCACCAGGCTGCTGGCGCGGCTGATCTGTTCCAGCTCGGCGATCTCGCTTTGCCTTGCAGCCACCAGATAGTGCAGAGGCGTTTTCATGGGGTAGTGCTTGTCGTCATGTTGATGCCATGGACGACCAGCACATTTCATGCCATCTCAGGCGAGGCGACGCTGCGGCCTCTCCCAGAGCCGGTCCACCATGGCGCCCACACCGATGCCCACAACATAGGCCAGCAGATCCAGGGGATCGAAGCCATTGCCCAGCACCAGATAGGCCAGCTTGTTGGCGCGCAGGGCCTGCATCCAGGGGGCCTGATAGAGCTGCAGGAACTCGATGGCAAAGGCGATGACCAGGGAGCAGGCCATGAGCTTGCCGCGCGTGATAGCCGGCCGCAGCCAGGCCACGCACAGCAGCACCACCCAGGCCCAGAGCGCATCGCCCGGATAGTTGCCCAGCCAGGCGGGAAAGGGCACATAGCCCCGGCGCGAGGCCAGCCCGATGGCGATGACCGCCGCAATGAGCAGGGTCAATCCCATCCGTGAGCGACGAAAGGGTCCAGCAGTAGCCGGATGTGTCAACAAGCTGTCGTCCCCTTCAGTCGATATGCGCGCCTGAGTCCTTGACCACCTGCTTCCAGTACGCCAGCTCGGCCGGCAGCATGGCCTTGAAGCTTTGCGGCGTGGACTCCACGCGCTCGGCGCCCAGAGTCTTGAGGCGCTCGGCCATCTCGGGCCTGGCCAGCACGGTCTTCACGGCCTGATAGAGCTTGTCCACCACGGGCTGCGGCGTACCGGCCGGCGCAAACAAGCCGTACCAGCTGGTCACGGCCAGTCCCTTGCCCAGCACGGGGATCTCGGGCGCCAGCGAGGTCGGCCTGTCGGACGCCACGCCCAGCACGCGCAGCTTGCCGCTGCTGACAAAAGGCATCACGCCGGGAAAGCTGCCGAAGGTCACCGGCAACTGGCCGGCCACCACATCGGTGGCGGCGGCCGACGCTCCCTTGTAAGGCACATGCAGCAGGTTCACGTTCTTCTGCTTTTTCAGCATCTCGCCCAGCAGATGGTTGAGCGTGCCGTTGCCAGCAGAAGCGTATTCCACCTTGCCCGGATGCGCCTTGGCATAGGCCACCAGCTCGTCCAGGTTCCTGGCCGGAAAGCTCGGATTCACCACCAGCAGATAAGGCGCGACGGCCAGTTGCATCACGGGAGTGAAATCCTTGATGGGATCGAACGGCACCCTGGAATACAGCGCCGGATTGATGGTGTAGGCGCTTTGCGCCGTCACGAGAAAGGTGTAGCCGTCGGCCGCGCTGCGCGCCACCTGGCCCGTGCCCAGATTACCGTTGGCGCCGGCGCGGTTTTCCACGATGACGGGCTGGCCCAGCGAATTCTCCAGCCCCTGCGCCACGGCACGCGCAATCACATCGTTGGCACCGCCCGGTGCCTGGGGCACGACAAAGGTAATCGGCTTGGCAGGCCAGTTGCCGCCCTGCGCCAGGGCTTGCGTCAGAGGAGCAGCCACCACGGCGGCCAGCGCCGCCAGCAGCAGCGGGCGGCGTCGGGTTCCGGAGATAAAAACAGCGTTTCGCGCCATCTCGGTGCGCGCAGCTTCTTCAAACTTCATGGCAATCATTTCCTGTGGTGGTGGACATGGATGCTGCCAGCCCTCCATGCCGGCCTGTCGTCCCATGCAACAGGCCATTCTTGCATCGCTGGTCGGGCGGCCTGAACAGCGCTCACTGTTCGGCCATCGCGTTTGGCAGTGGCAGCCTCCTGCAAATGCCGTGACCCCACGCCTGCCCGCAGCGGCACGGCCTCTTCACAGCAGCACCAGCCCCGGCGGCAAACTATCCCCCAGGCTGCGTTTCTGGTCCTCGGCCTCCATCTGCACCACCTGTTCGACCATCGCCATCCAGCGCTCGGGGGCACCGCTGCCGCGCATCTTCTCCAGCACCCGTGCTCGCACATCATCAGGCAGATCGCGCGCGCGGTCGCCAGTCATGCGGGCCATCTGCACGGCAGCGAACATGGCGGTTTCGTTCCTGCGCCAGTCCTGGACCAGCGTGGCGTTCAGAAACTCCAGCGCCGCCTCGGGGGGCATCACCAGATGGGCGTTGGCGGCCAGCGACTGGCGTGCCGCCAGGCGGCCTATGGCCCACCAGGTCTGCACGGTTTCATCCTCGCGCCTGAGGCGCTGCAGCATCCACTGCCCCATTTCCTGGCGGTACTGCCAGGGCACGGCCTCCATGGCCGCGAACAGGCGCAACATGTCGTCATAGCTGCCATGGCTGGATTTGCCGCGCGTGTTCTGCTGCACGGCCTTCTGCATGTGGCCGGCCACGTCTTCGAGCAGCTCCATCTGTCGGGCCTCGTTCAGACCCGCCGCCACGCGGCGCCAGAACACCCACCACTCCGTCCAGTTGGCGGCCTCTTTGGCATGACCCAGGCCCTGGCCATACAAGGCCCAGATCTGGTCTATGCGCCAGCCATCGAGTTCCGCACCCACGCCGGGGCGCAGACACCAGCCGGCAAGGTTGAACCAGACGCGCTCATGGTCGGCCGTGCGGCGGCGGCGCCTGGCACGGGCCAGCAGCGCATCGAACAGGGCACGCAGCAGACCCAGCTCCCAGCCCTCGCGCGGGCCGAGGACTCTTTCGAGCGACTGGCGCAGCTGGCGTACTTCCTTGGCCGTCACCTCCTGTGCCTGCGTGCCAAAGATGCGGTCTATCAAGGCCACGGCGTCGGGCAACTTGGTCGCTACAGAATTGGATTGTTTTTGGGCTTCAGCGCTTTGTGGGTCTGGGCTGCCAGCTATGGTTTCCGCAGTCACTGCACCGCGCACGGCAAAGGGCAGCAACCAGGACTGGCCTGCGTCCTGCACGGCCACGCAGCGCACTTCCAGCGTGCCAACCTCGCTCATGCAGGCTTGCAGCTGCACCTCGACCTGGGCAGCAGAGCAGCCTTCGGGCGCGGGCAGCACCGTGGCCAATGGCGGCAGCTCCACCCAGCCATCGCCGGTCAAAGGTGCAATCTGGCCGGCCTGCGCAGGTACATGGCTCTGGCTGTTGGCCAGCAAATTGAAGCGCACGGCCTGGCCCAGCTTGAGCGCAAAGCGCCGGCCCGAGAGCACCATGCGCACGCCCTCTTCCGTGCCGCGCGGCAGCAGGCACAGGCCTTGCGGAGCCTCGCCCCTCTTACCCGGCAGCAGCAGCCAGTAGCTGCGTGCCGAACCGCCACCAATGCGCGGCACCACGGGTGTGAGCGCTGCCGACGTCTGCCCGGCCCGTGCTTCAGGCGGGCTGGACACAGCAATCTGAGCCGCCAGCTCGGCCTGATGGCGGGCCAGCCCGTAGGCCGCCGCACCGCGCGCCACGGCCCAGTCCGGGTGCGGGTTGTGCAGCACGCGCACCGGGCTGCCGCGCCAGCGGTCAAGCAATTCCGTCAGACGCTGCACCATGGCATGCGCGTGGAACACGCCACCGTTGAGCAACACGGTATCGGGCAGACCCCCGCTTGCATGCTGGGCGAGAAATTGCGCCAGATGACGACTGATGGCCGCATCGGCTGGATAGGGCAGACCAAAGCCGCGCAGCGCGCCCTGCCGCCTGGCGGGCATATCGCTGATCTGCGCAGCCGGCAAAAAGCCGTCGACCACCGACTGCCGCACCTGCTCGCGGCTCAGCGTGACGCTGTGAGTCGCCGCCAGCAGCTTGCTGCCGCCCCCGAGCAAGGTGATGCCGATCTGCTCTGGCGCGTTCTGCGCCAGCAACTGCTCCTTGGCCATGCGGCAGCGCTGTACCAGCTGGGCAAAGCGCTGGGCGGACAACCTCTGGCCCTGCTCTGCGGTCTTGGCCGCAAACGCGCTCTCAAGCTGATGGGCCAGCGCCAGATCCATGTTGTCGCCGCCCAGCATCAGGTGCTCGCCGACGGCCGTGCGCGTCAGCGTGGGCAGGCCTCCGTCGACCGATGCATCCACGCGGATCAGCGTCAGATCGGTAGTTCCCCCGCCCACGTCCACCACCAGCACCAGCCGGCTGTCCGCCAGTTGCGCGGCCAGCTCATCGCCCTGCAGCACCAGCCAGTCGTGAAACGCGGCCTTGGGCTCCTCCAGCAACTGCACCTGCGGCAGACCCGCCATCTGAGCGGCTTCCAGCGTCAGCGCTCGTGCGCCCTCGTCAAATGAAGCAGGCACCGTCAGCACCACGCTTTGCCGGTGCAGTGGCGCTTCGGGGTGGGCTTTGTCCCATGCTGCTTTCACATGGACCAGATAGGAGCTGGATGCCGCCAGCGGCGATACCTTGGCCACGTCCTCGCCAGCCCCCCAGGGCAGGATGGCGGCCGTTCGATCCACACCGGTATGCGAGAGCCAGCTTTTGGCACTGGCCACCAGCCTCCCCGGCACGGCAGCTCCCAGATCTCGCGCCCAGCGGCCGATGACGGCAGGCGCTGCTTCATCCGCACCCTGCGGTGGCCAGGGCTGCCGCCAGGCCTCGCCCAGCTCGCCCTTTGCCGCCTGGTAGCGCACCGAAGGCAGCAGCGGCTGGGCCGCGACCTCGCCTGCCGTGCTGCGCTGTGGAATGTCGAGCAACGCGATATCACCAGTCGCACCGTCCAGCGCAACGCTTGCCACGACCGTATGACTGGTACCCAGGTCGATGCCGACGGCGTAGGTGGGGCGGGATGAATGCATGGGCTGAGACGAAGACACGTAAAACTCTGTCGCCGATCGTAACAAGAGCCGGATGCCCGAACCGCCTGCCGGGATCAGCGGCTGCAGCGGCGACCTGGGCCCAAACCGGTGCAAGTCCGCTGGCACGGGATTTGCCTTGTAACAAGTGCGCAGATTCGCGCAAGTTTCATAGCAAAGATCGAAGGCTAGTCACTACATGCCAGTCAAAACAACAACTGTGTCTCGTGTCCTCCTCGCCGCTCTGGCCACCGCCGGAGCTTCCGCCGCTTTCGCACAAAGCAGCGTTCAGATCTATGGCCGCCTCAATACCTCGGTCGAGCATCAGAAGGTCGGAAACAGCAGCCTGACCGGGCTCTTCAACAACAACTCGCGCTTTGGCTTTGTGGGCAGCGAAGACCTGGGCGGTGGCCTCAAGGCCGGCTTCCAGCTCGAATCCGGCTTCGAATCCGACACCGGCGCCGGTACCGGCAGCACCGGAGCCCTGGCCTTTCAGCGCCAGAGCGAAGTCAACCTCTCGGGCAGTCTGGGCAAGCTGCGTCTGGGCCGTTTTGGTGCCGCCACCTATTTCGGCATTGCCGACTATGGTGCACTGGATGAGCCCAACCACGATACCGGCTCCATCGCCGATGCGCTCTACGACTACGTGATGCGCAACACCAACAAGATCGCCTACCGCAGCCCTGTGATAGCTGGGCTGACGTTGGAAGCTCAGGCATCGCTACACGAAAAGACGACAGGCGCCGTGCAGAAGAACGGCTACGACCTCTATGCCAACTGGGAACGCGGCCCGTTAGCCCTGGGCGCGGGCTATACCCAGCTGGGTGACGACAAGCAGTTTGCCCTGCGCGGCCACTACATCTGGAATGCGCTGCAGATCGGTGCCTATTACCAGCGCTCGGACAACGGCTCGGGCTCGCTGTGCAGCAATGGCGGTGCCGGCTGCGGCACACGTGACGCTGCGCGCGTGACTGCGGTCTACCGGGCAGGCGCTTCGGAGCTTGCCCTGGGCTACGGCTGGGCCAGCCGCTGGAGCCATGTGCCCGGCAGCAGCGCGCGCCAGTGGATTCTTGGCTACAACCACCACCTGAGCAAACGCACCAAGCTCTACGCTGCCTACACGCGCATCGACAACGGATCCGGCGTGGCCTATGGCTACAACTTCAAGGGTGGCGTGGGCTATGGGCAGGATGCCAGCAGCCTGAGTGTGGGTCTGCGCCACGCGTTCTAGACCTGCTTGAGTGGGGCGCGTGCCATGTTGCTGGTGGGCATGGTGCGCGCCTTGCTTCTCGAAAGAAGAGCTTCATGATCTTGCTCCTGGCGTGATTGGGCCTGAACCTTTTTGTGACATGCCTTTGTCACGGACAGAGGGCGGGTCTCGGCCAGAAGCGCAGCCGCAAACGAGAGAACAAAAGAGAGAACAAAAAAGCCCGCCAACCAATCGGCCAGCGGGCTTTCGCAGTCAAGCAATTCAACAGCCTTACTCGGCGGCCTCCGCAGAGGTCTCCGCTCGCACATCGAACTCCACCTTCCAGCGCTCGCTTCCGCCCACAGGCACGGCATTGAGCTCCAGCGTGCCGATATCGGTCACACGCGCCGCCAGGGTCACGGGCACCACCTCGCCGGCCGCACGGCCGGCGGCAGGCAGATTCAGCTCGATCTCCTGCAGCTCCACCAGCTCTTCGGGCGACCAGAAGTCCAGCATGGTGCCGACCTGATCAGTGCGACGCACGGACGAGCCAAAGAAGCGCAGACGCACAGGCTCGCCCACGACCAGGCCGAACTCCTCGTCAGGCAGAGCGACTTCCGTGCCCTCTTCCATGCCGAACGGTGCCAGGCACAGGGCGGACAGGGGCGGCTCCATGCCGGGGATGGCGGGCATATTGCTCTCCACACCCACGTAATAGGACTGAGCCGTGCCGCCGCGAATGCGCACGCCGCGACCGCTGGTGGCGATATGGCCGTAATAGGCCGCACCGCGAGCCACGGCCAGATCGAGGTTGGCACCGTCCAGCAGGCGCGCAGGCTCGCAGGCCTCGTCGTCCAGCCAGCCGTTGATGACTTCCAGGATTCGTTGCTCGATCTGGGGTGCCTTGAGCACGCCACCGTTGAACAGAATGGCCGTGGGATGCAAAAAGGTGGAGCCGTCGATCTGATCGCCTCTCAGGCCCTCGATCTCGGCCAGCGCATGAACCTGGCGGCTCAGAAAGGCCGCCAGATGGCGCGTGACGGCGGCATCCTGCGCATAGGGCAGGCCCAGCTGCGTGAGTGCGCCGCGCGCACGGGTCTTGGGCTTGTCGCTGACGGCCACCTTGGGGAAGAAGCCTTCGACCAGCATGGCCAGCACTTCGTCGCGTGTCACTTCGGTGCGAATGCTGCCGCCTATGAGCTTGCTGCCCCGGCTGGGCACGACCACGGGCACGGCCTGCAGGTTGGCATCGGCCAGCAATTGCTCCTTGGCAGTGCGGCAGCCATGGGCCAGCGCACGGGTCTGCCAGGCATCGAGCTGCCTGCCCTCGGCCGCCAGCTTTCGCGCCACGCCGTAGGCCAGGGCCAGGTCCATGTTGTCGCCGCCCAGCAGAATGTGTTCGCCCACGGCAATGCGCTGCAGCTCCAGATTGCCATCGCGCTCCAGCACGGCGATCAGCGAGAGGTCGGTGGTGCCGCCGCCCACGTCCACGACGAGGATGATGTCGCCATGCTTGACCTGCTTGCGCCACTGACCACCGCTGGCCTGGATCCAGCTGTAGAGCGCGGCCTGGGGCTCTTCGAGCAGTGTCAGCCTGGCAAAGCCCGCGGCCTTGCAGGCCTCGGCCGTCAACTCGCGCGCCGCGGGATCGAACGATGCCGGGATGGTGACGGTGATGTCCTGCTGGGCAAACGGGGCCTCGGGATGGGCTTGCTCCCAGGCGCGGCGCAGATGCTCGAGATAGCGGGTGGAAGCGGTCAGCGGCGAAATGCGGCTGACTTCCTCGGGTGCATCGGCGGGCAGAATGCCGGCGCGGCGATCGACACCGGGGTGGCAGAGCCAGCTCTTGGCGCTGCTGACCAGGCGGATGGGCGTGGCCGCGCCGCGGCTGCGGGCGAATTCACCGGTGATGAAGTCGCCGGGTGCACCGGGCAGGCTGCGCTCGGCCTCGGTCAGCTCGCTTTCGTGCGGCAGATAGAGAAAAGACGGCAGCAGGGACCTGGCCTCGACACTGCCGGGAGCCGTGAGCTGGGGAATGTCCAGCACGCCCTGCACCACCTTCTCGCCGTCGCTGGCAGTCTTGTTCACATAGGACAGCGCGCAGTGGGTGGTCCCCAGATCGATGCCGATGCTGAACTGAGCGCCGGCAGATGGAGCATCGAGCTGGCCAGCAGCTCCTTGCGGCTGAGCGGCAGCGGCCACGGGGTCAGCCACGGGCGCGGCCTGGGAGGCCGCACCGGATGCGGCGATGGAGGCAAACATATTCATGGCTTACAGCTCCACTTCTGCCTGGGCGATGACCTTGGCGGCCTGAATGTCTGTGAGCTGGGGGAGCTTGACCTCCGTCACCAGCCAGCCGCGATGGGACAGCGTTCCGGTAAACGGCGGCTGGCCGACCACATTGCCCGTCAGGCGCACGGCAGCGGCGTCAAAACCGGCCTGCAACGTAATGCGCGAGCCTTCGGCTTCGCTGCAAACGGGGGAGAGCGTGAAATGCTCGCGCAGCACCTTGCGGCAGCCCTCATGCACCACGCGCGCGGCCGCGCCGATTTCGGCATCGGTATAGGGCGCGACATCTTCCTGGATGAAGTCCACAAAACGGGCTTCGCGCTGCATCAGGCCCAGCAGTTGCAGGGCGGCGCTGTCGGTGGCGACGAGCTTTTCCACCTCGACGGTTTTTTCGATCAGCTTCTCGACCGGAACCTCGACGCGTTTTTCGACCGAAACCTCGACGGTCTTTTCCACGATTTTTTCGACCGGCACTTCGACGCGGACCTCGACGATCTTCTCGACCGGCACTTCCACGCGCACTTCCTTGGGTGCGACGTCGGCGGCAAAGGCCTCACCGGCGCGCACACGAGTCACGTCAGCGGCCAAACGGCCGTTACCGAGGATGGCAAAGAAACTGCCGATCGCGATGGCGATGCGGCTCAGGAATGAGGGGGGGGTATTGGCAGTCATGGAGTCTGTCTCAAAACGGGTTCACGCATGCAGAATCTCTCTGTGGCGCCCTTGCGGGCTGGGCTGCGCGAACCGAAAACGGAGCCGGACCAGGCGGCAGCAGCACGGCCGGCCCTGGCGGCACAAGGCTGGACGCGCCGCAAACGATGCGCGCGGGCCTGTGCAACAGGCGCAGATATTACCCAAAAAGCCCGGTCAGCCATCCCGCTATGGCTTTGCCGCGCCGGTTGCAGCACCTGGACGCGCACTGCCGGGTCATACGCCGCAAGCATGACCTTCTTCCGTTTCATCGTTATGAAGCCGCCGCCATTTGCCGGATAGTTGATGCAGGATCTTGACAAACAGACCGCCCCGGCAACGGGTCTTGCCGATTCATGGGCTGCAGGCAATGCGCGGCACCATGGACGACCGCACAACAACTGCATTGCGTTTTCGATACGCCCACTTCCCGAGGAGACTTCCCCCATGCGCCTGATGACCGCGAACATAACGCTGGCATGTACCGCCCTTGTAGCCGCCATGGCCGCCTCCGGCGTCCAGGCCCAGACCTCCCCCAGCAGCACGCTGGAGAAGCTGCAGAAGACCGGCAAGGTGGTCATAGGCGTGCGCGAAAGCTCGGCCCCCATGGCCTATGCCATAGGCGCCAACCACCGCTTCACCGGCTACCACGTGGAGTTGTGCGAGAAGGTTCTGGCCCAGATCGCGCCCAGCGCCAAGATCGAATACATGGCCATTACCGCGCAGAACACCATGCCTCTGGTGCAGAACGGCACGGTGGATCTGGGCTGCGGCCCCACGACCAACAACCTCAGCCGCCAGAAGCAGGTCGCCTTTGCCGTCACCACCTATGTCAGCCAGGTGCGCATGGCCGTGCGTGCGGACTCGCCCGTGACCTCGTTCAAGCAGCTCGACGGCAAGACCGTGGCAGCCTCGGCCGGCACCACCGCCGTGCAGCTGCTGCGCAAATACAGCCATGAGAACAATGTGAAGCTGCCGACCCAGCTGGGCAAGGACCACTTCGAGAGCTTTCTGATGCTGGAGTCCGGTCGCGCGGACGCCTTTGTGCTTGACGACAACCTGCTGGCCGGCGTGATCGCCAACGCCAAGGACCCCAAGGGCTACAAGATCGTGGGCGAGGCGCTGGGATCGGAGCCCATCGCGCTGCTGATGCGCAAGGACGATCCCGGCTTCAAGAAGGCCGTGGACGATGCCCTGGTGCGCATGATGAAGTCCGGCGAAGTGGCGAAGATCTACGACAAATGGTTTATGCAGCCCATTCCGCCCAAGGAAATGCCGCTGAACCTGCCCATGAGCGAGACGCTCAAGCAGCTGCTGCAAGCGCCCAACGACAAGCCGCTGGAAGCCTACAACAGCTGAAGCGGCCACTGGCCTACCCCTGGAGCCATTCCTTATTGGTAGCTGGCTGCGCCTGTTGACAAAGCATTTCAGGCATATCCATGGCTGAATCCCTTGAAGGAGCTGCGCTGGCAGCTCCTTTTTTCATTAAAGCGGCGCAGAAGAAGCAAACTCCTGCGCGACCTGCTTGAGCCAGCCCTGGAAGGCCTGCAGCGGCGGATAGGCAGAGCGGCTGGTCGGCCAGGCCAGGTAGTAGCGCTCGGCGCTTTGCACCTCGGGCAGCTGCGGCAGGGCCTGGACCAGGTCGCCGGCCTGCAGCTCGCGCAGGATCAGAAACTTGGGCAGCAGCGCCACGCCCACACCGGCAATCGCGGCCTGCGCCGCCGTGGCGAACTGATCGAACAGCATGCCCTGCATATCGCCGCCCTGGCAGCCCTGGCTGCCGAACCAGCGCTGCCAGGCGTCGGGACGCGAAGCCAGATGCAGCAGGGGCG
This sequence comes from Comamonas thiooxydans, assembly GCF_002157685.2. Lineage (NCBI taxonomy): Bacteria > Pseudomonadati > Pseudomonadota > Betaproteobacteria > Burkholderiales > Comamonadaceae > Comamonas > Comamonas thiooxydans. The sequence goes on along the minus strand of NZ_AP026738.1, from coordinate 674,047 downwards.
CGCGCAGCAGGTCCTGGGGCCGTGCAAAACCATGGCGGGCAGCCACATCGGGGCTGCAGGCCGGCACCACGGTCTCGCTCATCAGAAACTCCAGCTCCGCGCTCGGCCAGTTCGGCAGGCCGAAATGAATGGCGGCATCCACGGCTTCGAGCTGGAAATCGAACTGCGACAGCCGCGTGGTCAGATTGATGGTGATGCCCGGATGGGCGCTGAAGAACTGCGGCAGCCGCGGCGCCAGCCAGCGCGTGCCGAAGGTCGGCAGGATGGCCAGGTTCAGACTGCCGCCTTGCGGATTGGTGCGAAAGCCCAGCGTGGCATTGGAGATGCGCGCCAGGGCCGCGCGGATCTCCTGCGCATAGGCCTGACCCGCAGCGCTCAGGCGCACGGTCTGGCGCTCGCGCACGAACAGCTCGGTGCCCAGCCGTTCTTCCAGCGCGCGGATCTGGCGGCTGACGGCGCTTTGCGTGAGATGCAGCTCGGCGGCCGCTGCGGTAAAGCTCTGATGCCGCGCCGAGGCCTCGAAGGCGCAGAGCAGGGACATGGGGGGCAGAAAGCGACGGGATAGCTGCATGGAAGGAACCGGTAAGTGTGGGGCTGCCAGCAGGTTCATTCCATTTAGGTATGACCTGAAGGCAGGATTATCGTTTGACCAAAGTCATGACGGCGCACAACATCCTGCATATTCCTGCGGCCACGCCAGCGGCGTGGCCATCCCACAAACCCAAGACCCTTCTGTTTCGTCATGAGCGCCACGCCCCACGCCTCTTCCACCGCTGCCCGATTTGTCTCCTCCAACGAGATCCGCACGCGCTTCTCGCGCGCCATGTCCGAGATGTACCGCAAGGAAGTGCCGCAGTACGGCACGCTGATCGACCTGGTGGCCGATGTCAACGCTCTGACGCTGCAGGCCGATCTGGAGCTGCGCCAGCGCATGAGCAGCAGCGGCGAGCTCGAGCGCCTGGATGTGGAGCGCCATGGCGCCATCCGCGTGGGCACGGCCGAGGAACTGGCCACGCTGCGCCGCCTGTTCGCCGTGATGGGCATGGAGCCCGTGGGCTATTACGACCTGTCGGTGGCCGGTGTTCCCGTGCACTCCACGGCCTTTCGCCCCGTGCATGACGAGGCGCTGCTGGCCAATCCATTTCGCGTCTTCACCTCGCTGCTGCGCCTGGAGCTGATCGCCGATGAGGCGCTGCGCGCGCAGGCCGCCGAGATCCTCCTGCGCCGTCGCATCTTCACGCCGCGCGCACTGGAGCTCATTGCCCAGGCCGAGCGTGACGGCGGCCTGGACAGCAGCGACGCCGACGCCTTTGTGCAGCAGGCCCTGGAGACCTTCCGCTGGCACAGCGACGCCACCGTGGACGCCGCCACCTACAACGCGCTGCAGAAAGCCCACCGACTGGTGGCCGATGTGGTGTGCTTCAAGGGACCCCACATCAACCATCTGACGCCACGCACGCTGGACATCGACCTGGCCCAGGCCGATATGCCCGCGCGCGGCATGGATGCCAAGGATGTGGTCGAAGGCCCGCCGCAGCGCGCCTGCCCCATCCTGCTGCGCCAGACCAGCTTCAAGGCGCTCAAGGAAGCCGTACGCTTTACCGATGCCGACGCCAACGCGGACAGTGCCGGCGCCCATACCGCCCGCTTTGGCGAGATCGAGCAGCGCGGCGTCGCGCTGACGCGCAAGGGCCGCGCCCTGTACGACGAGCTGCTGGGTCTGGTACGCGGCATAGACAGCGCGGGCAGTGCCGCGCCCGACTACGCGCACCGTCTGCAGCAGGTCTTCACGCAGTTTCCCGACACGCACGAGCAACTGCGCCGACAGGGTCTGGCTTTCTACCGCTACCGGCTGACCGGGCAGGCTCAGGCCGCGCTTGCCCAAAACCCTGCCGAGGCAGACCTGGAAGCGCTGATCGACAAGGGGCTGGTGCAGGCCGAGCCGATCACCTATGAGGATTTTCTACCCGTGAGCGCGGCCGGCATCTTCCAGTCCAACCTTGGTGGCGAGGAGCAAAAACAATACCAGGCCCATGCCGCGCAGCAGGTCTTCGAGGGCGCACTGGGCGCCCGCGTGCATGACGAAATCGCCTTGTACGAGGCCAGCGAACAGCAATCCAGGGCCCAGGTTCTCGGGCTGCTGTCGGGAGCTGCGGCATGAGTCAGGGCAGCGTACTGGCTCCCTTTGCCGCCGTGTTTGCCGAGCCTGCGGGATCGCCGATACGCGAGCTGTTTCCCTATCTCTCACGCCCCGGCATGATCTCGCTGGCCGGTGGCTATCCATCGCCCAGCCTCTTCGATGCCGAGGGCCTGGCCCTGGCCGCCGCGCAGGCCATGGCCCAGGGTCCGGGCGCGCTCCAATATGGCGCCACCGAAGGCCTGAGCGAACTGCGCGAGGCCCTGGCGCAGCAGGCGCGCGAGCGCGGCATGCAGGCCACGGCCGCCGACATACTGGTGACCACCGGATCGCAGCAGGCCTTTGACCTGCTGGTGCGCGTGCTCGTCGAGCCCGGCGACACGGTGCTGGTCGAGGTGCCCGCCTATCCCGCCACGCTGCAGGCCCTGCGTCTGGCGCAGGCGCGCATCCTGCCCATTCCCATGGACGAGCAAGGCCTGCAGACCGATGCGCTGGCCGATCTGCTGGCCACCTTGCCGGCCGGCCAGCGCCCCAAGCTGCTCTACACCGTGCCGAACTTCTCCAACCCGCGCGGCACGCTGCTGGCGCAGGAGCGCCGCGAAGCCCTGGTGCAACTGGCCCGGCAGCACGGCTTCTGGGTGGTCGAGGACGATCCCTATGGCGAGCTGCGCTTCGACGAGCCCGGCGGTGTCCCCCAAGCCATGCCGGGCACCGTGCGCGCCGCGGGCGAGCGGCTGGCCGAGCCCGGCGCCAACCCTGTCATCTATCTGTCCAGCCTGTCCAAGACCGTGGCCCCCGCGCTGCGCGTGGGCTGGATGCTGGCCGACGCGCCGCTGCTGCGCCGCTGCACGGTGGCCAAGCAGACCGCCGATCTGTGCACCTCGCCGCTGACGCAGTCGGTCGCTGCCTGCTATCTGGGCAGCGAGCGCTACCCGGCTACCGTGCAGCGCGCGCGCCAGGAATACCAGCGCCGCATGCAGGCCCTGATCCAGGGCCTGGACGCGGCACCGGACAGCGGCATACGCTGCTCGCGCCCTGCGGGCGGCATGTTCGTCTGGGCCGAGCTGGACCGCCGCATCGATCCGCAAAAGCTCTTCGATGCCGCCGTCGCCCTGGGCGTGATCTATGTGCCAGGCAAGGCCTTCTATCCTGCCGCCCCCGACCTGCACACGCTGCGCATGTCGTTTGCCGCGCCCGCGGTGCCGCAGATCGCGCAGGCGGTGGAGCGCCTGTGTCAGGCCGCAGCACAAAGCCGCTGAGATAAAGCACCCCCTGTGCCGCTTCGCGTCTTCCCCCTCTCTGGCTTCGCCGGAGGGGGACGGCACCGACGCTGCGGGGCGGCCCTTGCGCAGCGCCCGGCCATGCACAGCGCCATGAAATCACGGAGATACGGGAGCCCAGCTGCACCGGCCAGGGCCGCGCGGCATAATCGGGGCTCAGATATCTTCTTACCCATGGCCTGCCTGCACCTGTCCACCGCTGCCCGCCTGCGCCGCTCTGCCCTTGCCGCAGAGCTGCCCGCGCGTGCCTGCGTGCTGCGTGCGCTGCACACACGCCGCCATGGCATTCCCACCGCATTCGTGAGCCTGAGCGGTGTCACGGCCATGCTTTCCGCCGCCGTGCGGATGGCTTGAAGCACACAGCTCACCTCCTCCGCACGGCCTTCCCAAACAGCATTTCCCTGGTGCATGGGAGAGGTACGTCCACGTCTTTGGCGTCCGTACTGTCACGCGCACCGCATCTTGCTCAAAGGACGCTCCGGAGGTCAGCCATGGACATGGAACTCACTCAAAATTTCTTGCGCGGCAAAAACCCATGTGCCATGGGCTACCGCTGGTTTGTGCGCAACAACCTGGCCGGCGGCGACTACCAGGCAGCCATGGACACCCAGGTGGCCGCAGGCCGCGTGGAGGATGCACGCTGGCTGCTGGAGAACTTCGGCTCCACCAACAGCGTGCTGGAGCTCGAGCACCTGGAGGCCGACAACTTTGTCTATGCCGGCACCCTGATCGTGCATGGCGATGTGCGCGTCCCCGGCCAGCTGCTGGTAGGCCGCAGCCTGCAGACGGGCGGCGGCATACGCGCGGGCAAGCTGGAAGCGGGCGAGGAAATTCAATGCGGCGGCGCCATCTTTGCCGGTGAATTGCTCCAGGCCGGCGGCAGCATCAAGGCGGCCTGGAGCGTGGAAGTCGAGGGCGAGGTGCGCGCCGAAGACCTGCGCTGCGGCTGGGAGCTGCGCGGCGGCAGCCATGTGAAGCTCAAGGGCAATGCCCATATCGGCCAGGAAGTGCAGGTGCAAGGCGATATGCACTGCGGCAAGGGCCTGAAGGCGGGCGGCGCCATCGAGGTGCAGGGCCTGCTCGATGTAGGCCATGGCATTGCCGGCAACGACGGCATTCTGTGCGGCAACCATATTCAGGCCGGCTGGGGCATCAAGGCCCAGGGCGATATCCGCGCGGCTTGCAGCATCCGCAGCGGCGAGACCCTGCAGGCCGATGGCGAGATCGCGGCCGGCCCGGGCTACGGCGTGTTTGCCGGCATGAATGTGCAGATGCAGGCCTGGCCCGACTGCGCCTGGGTGCGCGCGCTCAAAAAGCCCGAGGCGCTGATCAGCGGCTTCTGGGAAAATGCGGCGCTCACCCCCTGAGGCGCTTCGCGCCCTCCCCCTCTCTGGCTACGCCGGAGGGGGACGACACCCTCGGTGCGGGGCGGCCCTTCCTCGGTGTCCCTGAGCAAGCGGCCCTTCTCACAGTGCAGCAGACGCTTTGCCGCACTCTGCGGAACACAGGCAAAATAGCTTTTTTGACCCAAGGTCGGCGCCCGGCGTCCGCCTGTTGATAAGAGAGTCTGCCCCGTGTTTACCGGCATCATTCAGGCCGTGGCAAAGATTGCCGCGCTGCGCGACCAGGACGGCCTGCGCACCTTCATCATGGAGTTCCCCGAAGGCTTCTGCCAGGACCTGGCCATTGGCGCCAGCGTCTCGCATGACGGCGTCTGCCTGACGGTGACCGAAAACCTCTCGCCTACCAGCGCCAGCTTTGATGTGATGCTGCAAAGCCTGAACATCACCACGCTGGGCAGCTGCAAGGCCGGCGACACGCTCAATGTGGAGCGCGCCGCCAAGGACGGTGCCGAGATTGGCGGCCACCCCTTGTCGGGCCATGTGGACTTCATGGCGCCGCTGCTGGAGGTGATGCAGACCGAGACCAATCACAAGATCCGCTTCGGCATTCCCGAGGCCTTCCGCCCCTATGTGTTTGCCAAGGGCTATATCGCCGTCAACGGCGCCAGCCTGACGGTGGCCGAGGTGAATCGCAAGGAGGGCTGGTTCGAGGTCTGGCTGATTCCCGAAACCCTGCGCATGACGGTGTTCGGCGACAAGAAGGTTGGCGATCTGGTCAATATCGAGATCGAGCGCAGCACCCAAGTGGTGGTCGATACCGTGCGCGAGACCGTGGAAGCCAGCCTGGGCCGGCTCAAACCCGTGCTCGAAGCCCTGCTGCAGGAAAAAGGTCTGAGCCTGGACGATTTTGTGGATGTGCCGCAACTGCCCAAGCAATAGCCCCAGGTACGGGGCAAGCGTCAGAACGTCTTCCGGCGCTTACCCCATGCCCTCTTTTCAGAGAGCCGGTTTGAAGCGCTTGAGCCGCAGCGCGTTGGAGAGCACGAATACGCTGGACAGTGCCATGGCTCCAGCCGCAAACACCGGCGACAGCAGCATGCCGTTGAACGGATAGAGCAGACCTGCCGCCACCGGTATCAGCGCCACGTTGTAGGCAAAGGCCCAGAACAGGTTCTCGCCAATGTTCTTCATGGTGGCCTTGGACAGCGCAATCGCATTCGGCACGCCCGAGAGATCGCCCGACATCAGCACCACATCGGCCGCCTCGATGGCGATATCGGTGCCCGTTCCTATGGCGATGCCCACATCGGCCTCGGCCAGGGCCGGCGCGTCGTTGATGCCGTCACCCACATAGGCCAGCGTGCCATGTTCGGCCTTGAGGCGCTTCACGCTCTCGACCTTGCCGCCGGGCAGGACCTCTGCCACCACCTCGTCAATGCCCAGTTGCCTGGCGATCGCCTCGGCCGTGTGGCGGTTGTCGCCGGTAATCATGGCCACCTTCAGGCCCAGAGCGTGCAAGGCATCGATCGCGGGCTTGGTGGTGGGTTTGATGGGATCGGCCACGGCAATCATGGCTGCCACCTTGCCGCCGATGGCGGCATACAGCGGCGTCTTGCCTTCACTGCCCAGGCGCTCGGCCTCGGCCGCAAAACCGTCAACGCTCAGACCGAGTTCGCGCATGAACCGGTCGGCACCGATCTCCACCTGATCGCCAAGCACCACGGCACGCACGCCGAAACCGGTCACCGATGCGAAGTCGCTGATAGCCGGAACCTCCAGCCCCTCGGCCTTGGCCGCATCGGCAATGGCGCGCGCAATCGGATGCTCGCTGCGGTCTTCCACGGCAGCCACCTGCGCCAGCACGGCAGCGCGCTCGAAGCCGTCGGCCAGCACCAGGTCGGTGAGTTCGGGACGGCCACGGGTCAGCGTGCCGGTCTTGTCCACCGCCACCACCCTGGCATCCTTGAGCTGCTGCAGTGCCTCGCCCTTGCGCAGCAACACTCCCATTTGCGCGGCACGCCCGGTTCCCACCATGATGGAAGTCGGCGTGGCCAGGCCCATGGCGCAGGGGCAGGCAATGATGAGCACGGCCACGGCATTGACCAGGGCAAAGCTCAGCGCAGGATCGGGGCCCCAGATCAGCCAGATCACAAAAGTCAGCAGGGCCGCCGCCATGACGGCCGGCACAAACCACATGGTGATCTTGTCCACCAGCGCCTGGATCGGCAGCTTGCTGCCCTGGGCCTGCTCCACCATGCGGATGATCTGCGCCAGCAGCGTATCGGCGCCCACCTTGGTGGCTCTGAAAGCCAGCGCGCCATTCTGATTGACTGTGCCGCCCACCACTTCGGCGCCCTCGGCCTTCTCGACGGGCACGGGCTCGCCGCTGATCATGGATTCGTCGACAAAGCTGCGGCCTTCGATGACCTCTCCATCGACGGGAATACGCTCGCCGGGGCGCACTTCGATCAGGTCGCCGGCACGCACCTGGGCAATGTCGATTTCCTGCACCAGGCCGCCCTTGCGCACGCGCGCGGTCTTGGCCTGCAACTGCACCAGGCGGCGAATGGCCTCCGAGGTATTGCCCTTGGCACGGGCCTCCAGAAAGCGGCCCAGCAGGATCAGCGCGACGATGACGGCCGCGGCTTCGAAGTACACATTCACGGTGCCTGCGGGCAGCCATTGCGGCACAAAGGTCGCGACCACCGAATAGGCGAATGCCGCCGAGGTGCCTACCGCGACCAGAGAATTCATATCGGGCGCAGCGCGCAGCAGGGCGGGCACGCCTTTCTCGAAGAAGCGCCGGCCCGGCCCGAACAGCACCACGGCCGTCAGCGCGAACTGGATGTACCAGCTGTTCTGCGTGCCGATGCTGCCTGCAATCCAGTGGTGAAACGCGGGCACCATGTGACCGCCCATCTCCAGCAGAAACACGGGCAGTGCGAACAGGGTCGCAAAGATCAGGGAACGCTTGAGCGATTCGCGCTCCTGCGCCTGGCGCTGGGCCGTGGCGTCCTCGCCGGTGGTGGCAGCGTTGCGCTGCACGGCTTGCGCTTCATAGCCGGCCTTTTCAATCGCCGCGATCAGGGCGCCCACCGCCACGTCGCCCTGCAGTTGCACGCTGGCGCGCTCGGTCGCGAGATTCACCACCGCGTCCTGCACTCCGGGCACTTTCTTGAGCGCACGCTCCACACGGCCGACGCAGGACGCACAGGTCATGCCGCCCACCTGCAGATCCACGCTTTGCGCAGGCACTGCATAGCCTGCCTTTTCAATCGCCGCCACGGCCTGCGGCAGGATGGCCGCAGCCTGCGCCGGATCGGCCACGGTGAGGCTGGCTTTTTCCGTGGCCAGATTCACCACGGCCTCCTGCACACCGGGCACTTTCTTGAGCGCCCGCTCCACCCGGCCCACGCAGGATGCGCAGGTCATTCCTTCGACAGACAGCTCAAAGGCTCCGCTTTTGGTCAGTGCATTCATCGCGTTCTCCATTCACGTTGAAGGCCACTGTAGAGATTGACATCATGTAAAGGTCAAGCACCCCACAAAAACCTCTGCAGCAAGGGTGCAAACCTGCGGCGGTTCAATCTGTGATTTCGGGCAGTCCGAAATGCTCCAGCAGGTACGCCTCGGCCTGCGCAAGCATGGCCTGCAGGCCATGCCGTGTGGAACTTGCCATGTGCGGTGTCAGCACCGTATTGGGCAGATCCATCAAGGCTTCGGAGACTTGCGGCTCATGCACGAACACATCAAGTGCCGCAGCCGCAATCGTGCGTTCCTGCAACGCCTGCTGAAGCGCTTTTTCATCCACGATGGAGCCACGCCCCACATTCACCAGCACGCCCTGCGGGCCCAGTGCCTGCAGCACTTCGGCATTGATCAGGCCTCGGGTTTCAGGACCGCCGCCGGCGCAGACCACGAGAAAATCCACATCTGCGGCCAGCTCCAGCACACTGTCACACCAGCGGTAGGGCACATCGTTCTTGGGAGCGCGCCCCGTATAGGCAATCGACATATCAAAGGCCTGCGACCGCCTGGCCACAGCACGGCCGATGCGCCCCAGGCCGACGATGCCCATGCGCTGCCCCGAAAAGCGCAAGGTGGGTGGATACCGTCCCCGCAGCCAGCGACCGTGTCGCACAAACTCATGGGCCTGCACAATCTCACGCGCGGCAGCCAGCAGCAAAGCCAGCGTGTGATCGGCGATATCTTCGGCGGAGATAGCTGGCGTGTTGCGCACCTTGATGCCCATCTGCTCTGCGGCGTCGAGATCGATGCCGTCCATACCCACGCCCATGACCACAATCAGCTCCAGTGCAGGCCACTGCAGCAACTGCTCGCTACCGATGACGGACTGCGCATTGCACAGCATGGCGCGCACCTGGCCGGACAGCGAGCTGCTGCGGGAGCTATCAAGCGCAGCGGCCTCAAGCAGCTCGAACTGCAGCTGCAGTCTCTTGCGCATGGCTGGCGTCAGCGCCGTGTGCAGCAGCAGCCGAGGACGCTTCGGGAGCGGTGATTCATGAATGGACATAAGAGAGCTTTCGGCAGATCGATGCAGTCTTCGCTTCCCGCTCGCAGCGGGCGGGAAGCCAGAGCGGGCCTAGTCCAGCACGCGGGAATCGCGGCGGATTTCCTCGCGGCACATGGCCTCCCAGAGAAAGGGAAAGCCGTTGAGGTCGGTGCGCGCTCCGGTCGCCTGGATCACGGCATCGCTCAAGGGGGTGCCGCCACCGAGCGCCTGTACCCGCCAGGCCAGGCGGCAGCGCCACTCCAGCGTGATGGCACGCAGATGCGCCTGGCGCAGGTTCTCGCCCACCACCAGTGCACCATGATTGGCCAGCAGTGCCCATTTGCTCTGGCCCAGTGCGCTGGCTACGGCATTGCCCAGCTCACGCTGCTCCACCGTGCCCCGGTATTCGTCATAGACCACGGGATCGGTATCAACCAGGGCAGAGGTCTGGTCATAGACCGGCGGCACCTTGCCCGTGGCCGACCAGACCGAGCTCCATTCGGGATGGTTGTGGATGACCACGCGCACATCGTGGCGCTTTTCATGCACGTCCATGTGCAGCCGGATGGCCGGAGTGATATTCCACTCGCCCTCGATCATCTGGCCTTGTGCATCCAGCCGCAGGATGTCCGAAGCCGTCAGCTCGCTCCAGGTCAGCTCCCAGGGATTGGCCAGATAGCTGCCGTCATCCAGGCGCAGCGTGATGTGGCCCGCGATATGGTCGTTATAGCCTTCGCGCGAGAGCACGCGGCACAGCAGCGCAAGCTGCTGGCGATCACTTAGCGCGGGCAGCAGTGGCTTGCGGCCCGGGCGCGGCGCGTATCTGGACAGCAGTTCCCGGTTCAGTCCGTCATGGCGCATGCTGCCTCCTGTTCGTTGTGCTTCCGGGCGACAGCGCCCTGGCGTGCAAACACCGATGCACGGTGCATGCGGCGCTGGTGCGGCGCATAGTCCATGATGGCGTTGTGCACCACGCTGCGGTTGTCCCAGATCACCATATCGCCCAGTACCCAGCGGTGCTTGAACAGGAACTCCACCTGCATGCAGTGCGCATGCAGATAGGCCAGGATGGCACGGCTTTCGGCCTGTGGCAGACCATCTATATGCGTGACATAGGTGGGACTGACATAGAGCGCCTTGCGTCCCGTGAGCGGATGCACTCGCACCAAGGGGTGCAACTGGCGACGGTTTTGCGCGACCACTTCCACATAGCGCTCATGCGTGCAGATTCCATGCTGCAGCGCTGCCGTCATGGGCGCGTTCATGTCATGCCAGGCACTGAGGCCCTCGAGGTACTGCTTCATCTCCGGCGACAGCGCGTCGTAGGCACTGGTCATGCTGATCCAGCAGGTATCTCCACCCGTGGGCGGCAGGATGCGCGCATGGGTCATGGTGACGATGGGCGGACTGGGCAGAAAGCTCTCGTCGTGGTGCCACATATCGGCGCGGTCACCGAGCTTGGAGTCTATGACTGTGATCTGCTCATAGCCCTGGCCCAGATTGGGATAGAAGGTATGGACTTCGGCCTCGCCAAAATGCCGGGCAATCGCCAGATGCTGGTCGGGCGTCATATCGGGCACATGCAGCACCAGTGCTTCATGTCTGAGCAGGGCGGCTTCCAACTCCTGCAAGGTTTGCGCAGACAACGGGTCTGCCAGGTCCAGCTTCAGCACTTCGGCACCGATGCGCGGGCCGAGAATCTGAACCGAGATGGGGGATGACATGGGCTTTCTCCTCTATGCAATGTCTTGCCCGAGTGCAGCGCTTCTGTCTCCTCCACAGCGTCTGCCCCAGGCTCTGTCGGGCTGCTCCTTAACGCTAGGATGGTGAGCAGCCCGGTACAAAGTCTAGGCAGAGGGAGTGCGTTTTTCCACTCGCATTCCAGCTCCCTCAAAGACGTCGCAAGTCATTGATGGAAAAAGCAAAAATCAACAGCAACAGGTAAACCGAAGACAGGACTTGCATTTCATGGAAGCGCCCACCACCCCACGCCCCAAGGACCAGTTGCCGCAACCGCGCAAACAGCCTGTGCAGGCACGCTCCAGAGCGCTGGTTGATGCCATTGCCGAAGCCTGTTTGCGTCTCCTCGAAAAAGAGGGCGAGGACGCGCTCACGGTCAATCGCATTGCAGAGGTGTCGGGTGCTGCCGTGGGCTCCATCTACCAATACTTTCCCAACAAGGAGTCCATGATTGCGGCAGTGTATGAACGCCTGCTCGATCAGGAATCCGAGCAGCTTTTCCAGATGCGCGAGCAGTTACAGGGCCTGTCGCTCGAAGCCATATTGCGCCAGATCTTTGCGAACATGATCCGGGTCGAGCAGCGCCTGCATCAGCTCAGCCATGCGTTCCACGCGCGCTATCGCACGGCCTTGCATCTGGGCCTGTGGCATGCACCGCAGCCCAGCCGGGAGGAATTCATCAACACCACCTGGCTGCCACTGCTGCAGATGCATGGCTCGCAGGTGCAGACCGACAACCTGCCACTGACTGCCTATCTGCTGGGCCAGGGCCTGCGCGAGATCATTCACAGCGCCGTGCACGATGTGCCGCAGCAGGCCCGCTCACCCGAGTTTCTCGACGCACTGGTGGCCATGGCCATGAGCTGCGTGAAGCGAGGCTAGAAAAACAAAGCGCGACACAGGGGTCGCGCTTCGAGCGGGGCTGGCCAAGCCTATCGGATATGCGCGATCACGGCGCCCAAGGTCTGCGCAGTGCCTGCCTGCGCGGCCAATGTGACACGACCGCTCTTGTGGGCCGAGACCTGCATTTCCATTTTCATGGCTTCCATCACGGCGATCACATCGCCTTCCTTGACCTCGTCGCCATCGGCGACCTTCCAGGCATGCAGATTGCCGGCAATCGGCGAGATGACCGCGTCAGGGTCCACGCTTTGCTGCACGGCGGCCTGAGCCACGCCCGTCGTCGGCGCAGACAGACCTTGCAGCAGCATGGCGGGCAGGCCCATTTGCACGCGGCGGCCGTCGATCTCGATGGCGGTGCGCAGCAGGCTGGTATCGGCCACAGGCTCGGCACGGGCAGCCGCTGCCAGCGGCTCGGCAAACTCGGTCTCGATCCAGCGGGTGTGGACATTGAAGCCATTAGCCCCCACAAAGTCGGCCTGATTCAGCACAGCCCTGTGAAAGGGCAGCACCGAAGCCACGCCCTCGATGCGGAACTCTGCCAGCGCGCGACGCGCACGGGCCAGGGCCTGCTCACGCGTGGCTCCGGTGACGATGAGCTTGGCCATCATGGAGTCGAACGTGCCGGGGATCACCGAGCCGGTTTCGACGCCGGAATCGAGTCGCACGCCCGGCCCCGAAGGAGGGGCAAAGCGCGTGATCAGACCCGGTGTGGGCAGAAAGCCGCGCCCCACATCTTCGGCATTGATGCGGAACTCGATGGAATGGGCGCGCGGCGGCGGAGTCTGCGTGAAAGACAGCGGCAAGCCGTCGGCCACACGCAGCTGCTCCTGCACCAGATCGATGCCCGTGGTTTCCTCGGTCACGGTGTGCTCGACCTGCAAGCGGGTATTGACCTCGAGGAAGGAGATGGCGCCATTGCCGCTGAGCAGAAATTCCACGGTTCCGGCGCTGATATAACCTGCCTGCGCACAGATAGCCTTGGCCGCACTGTGAATGCGCTCACGCTGCGCCTCGGTGATGAAGGGTGCGGGCGCTTCTTCCACCAGCTTCTGGTTGCGGCGCTGCAGCGAGCAGTCGCGCGTACCCAGCACCACCACATTGCCATGCGTGTCGGCAATCACCTGCGCTTCGATATGGCGCGGCTTGTCGAGGAACTGTTCCACAAAGCATTCGCCACGGCCGAAAGCCGTCACGGCCTCGCGCACGGCAGAGGCATACAGCTCTGCCACTTCGTCCATGCGCCAGGCGATCTTCATGCCACGGCCACCGCCACCAAAAGCAGCCTTGATGATGATGGGCAGGCCATGCTGCTGGGCAAAGGCCAGCACTTCGTCGGCATCCTTGACGGGATCGGGCGTGCCGGCCACCAACGGCGCTCCGACCTGCAGCGCAATCTTGCGCGCCTCGACCTTGTCACCCAGCTTGGCAATGGTGTCGGGACGCGGACCGATCCAGATCAGACCCGCATCCAGCACGGCCTGCGCAAAGGCTTCGCTCTCGGACAGAAAGCCATAGCCGGGATGCACGGCGTCGGCGCCCGAACGCTTTGCAATCGCAATCAGCTTGGCGATGTTCAGATAGGTGTCGGCGGGCTTGTCGCCATCGAGGCCGTAGGCTTCATCGGCGCGGCGCACATGCAGGGCATCGATATCGGCATCGGCATAGACGGCGACGGACTTCACTCCGTAATCCGCGCAGGCTCGCGCGATGCGCACGGCGATCTCGCCACGATTGGCAATCAGAACTTTTTTCATCAACTCACTCCTCATTGCGCGCTTGCAGGCACCAGCTCTGCAAAGGCGCGGATGGGGTTAAAACGAATCCAGGCACCTACGGGAATCTGCCCCGCAAGGTCCAGATGATGGGGTGCCACACAGCCGATGACGGGATAGCCGCCGGTCAAGGGGTGGTCGGCCAGAAACAGTACAGGCTGGCCGCTGGCAGGAACCTGGATGGCCCCCAGCGGCGTGCCTTCGCTGGGCAGCTCGCTGGTCACGGCGCGCGTCAGCGCCTGTTCGCCGGCAAGGCGCAAGCCCACGCGGTTGGACTGGGGCGTGACCTGCCAGCGCTGGGCAGCCAGCAAGGCCACGGCTTCGGGCGTGAACCAGTCGGTGCGCGGGCCCAGTTCCACATCCAGCACCACCTCGCCGTCCGGGGCCGGCAGTTCCTGCTCCGGCAGGGCAAACTCGGCCACCACGGCATGGGCGGCCGGCAGCACCGCCAGCAACTGCCCGCTGTGCAGGGCGGGCGGGCCGACATGGGCCAGGGTGTCCGTCGAAGCGCTGCCCAGCACGGGAGCCACTTCGTAGCCGCCGCGCACCGCCACATAGCAGCGGGCACCGGCCACGGGCTGGGCAAGGCTCAGCGTGTCGCCATCGGCCAGCGCAATCGCGGCATAACGCGGCGCAGACCAGCGGCGTCCGTCGGCCGTGGTGATGCTGATGGGCGCATCCGCGCCCGTCACTGCAACGACGTTCTCGCCTACGCTTTGCAGCGACAGGCCACCACCTACCGTCTCCAGCACCGGTAGCTGGCTGGCATTGCCGACCAGCCGGTTGGCCGTCTTGAACGCTGCCTGATCCATGGCACCGGAGGCAGAAACGCCCTGCCCGGCCTGGCCGTGGCGACCCATGTCCTGGAACAGCGTGAGCAGACCCGTGGCGCGTACACGCAAGGCGCAGCCATTGAAACTCGTAGCTGCTTGCGCCTGATCGTTCTTGATCCCAGATGCTTTTCCATCTGAAATCGAATCAGGGAAATCGTCAGAAGCTACTTTTTGCGTAGCAGCATCGACAAACTGCACACGGTAGCCGGGCTGCAGCAAAGCCGGCAGATCGCGCGCCAGATCCCACATCGCGGCGTCGGTCACGCCGATGATCTGCCAGCCGCCGGGGCTGGCCTGTGGATAGACCGCGCTGAAGGTTCCGGCCAGCGCCACCGCACCGGCCGGAACCTTGGTTCGCGGCGTGGCACGGCGTGGCACGTTGAAGATGGGGTCCCCGCCGCTCAGATAGGCAAAGCCCGGCGCAAAACCGGTAAAGGCTACCGACCATTCGCTGCCGGTGTGGCGGCGCACCACTTCCTCGGCCGTTATGCCCAGTATCTGCGCGACTTCAGCGAGATCTTCTCCGTCATAGCGCACGGGAATCTGCACCAGTACATCCGAGCGCTGCACGCTGCCGCTGAGATCGCAGTCGGCAATGCGCCTCACCAGTTGCGCTGCGCCGATGATATGGGGCGCGAACTGCACAAGAATGGTGCGCGCGGCAGGCACCAGCTCCTGCACGCCTTCTATGGGCTGGGCCTGCAAGGCACCCAGCAGCACCAGCGTCTGCTGCAGATCGGCCAACTCCACCAGAATGGCCTGGCGGTTGACGGGCAAAAAGCGCATGGTGCTCATGGCGCTGTTTCCACAAAGGAGGTGATCTGCACGCCCTCCTGCTCGAAACGCTGGCGGATGTTGCGCGCAATGGCCACGGCACCGGGACTGTCGCCGTGCACGCAGATGGAGTCTGCCTCCACGCGCACCAGGCTGCCGTCCACGGCCTCGATCACTCCCTCGCGCACCAGGGTCAGCATGCGCTGGGCGATCAGGTTTTCGTCGTGCAGCACGGCGCCGGGTTCGCGGCGCGAGACCAGAGCGCCGTCGGGCGTGTATCCGCGATCGGCAAAGGCTTCGGCCACTACGCAGAGGCCTGCATCGCGGGCCCATTCAATCAGGGGCGCACCTGCCAGCGCCATCAGCACCAGGCTGGGATTGATGGCCTTGATGGCATTGATCACATCCATGGCCTGACGCTTGTCCTGGGCAATGGTGTTGTAGAGCGCGCCGTGCGGCTTGACGTACTGGACGCTGGTGCCGGCTGCCTGCGCCAGTCCTTGCAAAGCGCCGATCTGGTAGATCACGTCGGCCACCAGATCGCCGCTGGCCACATCCATGTTGCGACGCCCGAAACCCGACAGGTCGCGGTAGGCCACATGTGCGCCGACAACCACGCCGCGCGCCTTGGCAGCCCTGAGCGTGGTCAGCATCCCGGCCGGGTCGCCGGCATGAAAGCCGCAAGCCACATTGGCGCTGCTGACGATGTCCAGCATGGCCGCATCGTCGCCCATGCGCCAGGCGCCGAAGCTCTCGCCCAGATCGCTGTTCAAATCCATTTTCATCATTCGTCTCCCGGTCAGCCTCAATGCAGCTGACCTGCGTTTTCCAGCAAATCCTGCTGCACCGTCATGGCCGTATGAATGGCTGTGCGTATGCCCTGAATCTGTGTGTCCAGCGCCATGCTGGCCATGCCGGGCTGGCGTGCCGCCTGCTGCGGCAGCGCGGGTATGTGAATAAAGCCGCCGCGCACGCCGGGGCCCGCACGGCGAGACAGCCTGTGCATCAAGGCATAGAACACATGGTTGCAGACAAAAGTGCCGGCCGTGTTCGATACCGAAGCCGGAATGCCCGCGTCCCGCAGATGGCGAACCATGGCCTTGATGGGCAGGGTCGAGAAGTAGGCCGCGGGCGCATCGCGCACCACGGACTGATCGACGGGCTGATGGCCCGCGTTGTCGGGAATGCGGGCATCGTCGATATTGATGGCCACGCGCTCCGGCGTGATTTCCGAGCGCCCGCCGGCCAGTCCCAGGCTGATGATGAGCGTGGGCTGCAGCCTGGTCAGCGCCTCGTCGAGCGCCACCATGGCCGCGCCGAACACGCAGGGTAGTTGCACGGCATGCACCACACCGTCCGCAATCAGCTCGCCGTCCAGCGCGCGCGCCACCTCCCATGAGGGGTTGACGCTATCTTTGTCGAAGGGCTCGAAGCCGGTCAGCAGGATTCGGTGGGCAGCCTCAGTCATGGCAACTCTCTCTTAACGGAACATCAGGAAGTTGAGCAGGAACACATTGACGATCAGCAGCGTGATGGCCGTGGGAACCTGCGCACGGATGACGGCATTCTTGTCAATTTCCAGCAGTGCTGCGGGCACCAGGTTGAAGTTGGCCGCCATGGGCGTGAGCAAGGTGCCGCAATAGCCCGACAACATGCCGACCGCCGCCATCACGGCCGGGTCACCATGGTAGACGCCAACCAGCACGGGCACGCCCACACCGCCGGTCATCACCGGAAAGGCTGCAAAGCCATTGCCCATGATGACGGTGAACAGCGCCATGCCGATCACGTACACGGCCACGGCCACAAAGCGCACATCCATGTTGATGTAGGTGGTGGTCACATAGGCCACGGCCTTGCCCACGCCGGCATCCGAGAACACCAGACCCAGCATGCCCAGCATCTGCGGCAGCACCAGGGCCCAGCCCAGTGCATCGATCAGGCGGTGCGACTCGCGCAGGCCCTGCACGGGGGTCTCGCGTGTCATCTTGCAGGCCAGCACCAGCGCAATCACGCAGCCGATGCCCAGACTGACCAGCGTGCTGTTCTTGGGATCGATCAGGGGAGTGCCGCCAAAGACCAGATGCTTGGCCGACAGCGTGCCCACCATGGTGATCAGCGGGATGGCCAGCGCCGGCACGAACAGCTTGTTGCCCAGGCGCTTGGCACTTTCCAGGTACTGCGCATCGGTGCGCGGCTGATGCTTGCCACCCATCACGCCGCCGAAGCCGGCAATCAGGGCCATGACGACCGCGACCGCCCCCACCCATACGGGCGGCAGCAGATCACCGACGAGGAACACCAGCGCGTACAGCGCCCAGAACAGGCCTGCCGAGAAACGGCGCGGGTTGCTGCCGTCGCGCAGCGTCATCACGGCCGTCACCGCCAGCACCAGGCCGACGAGGTAGTACAGGTATTGAATGGTGATGGTCATGCCTGTTCTCCCTGGGCAGATTTCTTTTCCGCAGCAATTTCACGCGCCAGCTGCTTGTCCAGGCGATGCAGGCGGAAGGCATGGATGGCAAATGCCGAGATGGCCGTGGGGATGCCCCACAGCGCGACATGGATCGGCTCGACCTCGATGCCCGCCTCCTTCAGGAAGGTGGTCATCAGCACGATTGCGCCGAAGGCCACAAAGATGTCTTCACCAAAGAACAGGCCCACGTTGTCCGTGGCAGCCGACATGGCACGCAGCTTCTCGCGCACCTTGCCCGACAGCTTGCCGTAGCGGTTTTCCGTCGCGCCTTCGGCCATGGGAGCCAGCAGCGGACGCACCATCTGGGGATGCCCGCCGAGGCTGGTCAGGCCGATGGCTGCCGTGAGCTGACGCGCTGCCAGGTAGACGATCAGCAGGCGGCCGGCTGTGGCCGACTTGATGGAGCTAATCCAGTTCTGCGCATGCTGACGCAGGCCATGGCGCTCCAGCAGGCCGATCACGGCCAGCGGCAGCAAGATGATGAGCGGCAGATTGCGGGTCTTGATGAACCCGGTCCCGATGGCGGCCAGAACCTTGTCCACCGGAAAGCCCGCCGCAAAGGCGGTGCCGATGGCGGTCACGATGACCACCAGCATGGGGTTAAAGCGCAGCGCGAAGCCGGCAATGATGATGAGCACGCCGATCAGCGGCCACAGGTTTACGTCTACAGGCATGGAAGCCTCCGGAAATCACGCCCTGATCCGCTGCGCGGCGGGCTCTACCAAAGACGGGAACGCTCTCAGCAACCCGCCCAGCTCTTTTGAGGAAGGCTGGGCAGCTCTGCTTTAGACCTGCTTCATTCCTCGAATTGTTGAACAATCTATTTAGATTGATTCCACAAATGAAATTGTTTGCAGAACAAATAGACTTTGTAATAGAGCAAACCCTAGGTTGCACCACTCTTTTGGACTTCTCTGAGCCAACAGAACGATGGCTACACTCTGGCGACAGCCAAAAGGGAACGCCATGAAAGTCGCAGCAGAGGTCCAGAACCTGACCGAACGCATCGCCGAAGAAATACGCAGCCAGCTGGTCAAGGGCGTGCTGAGCCCGGGCCAGCGGTTGTCCGAAGCGGCGCTCAGCGAAGCGCTGGATATTTCGCGCAACACCTTGCGCGAGGTGTTCCGCATGCTGACCAAGGAAGGTCTGCTGGTACACGAGCCCAACAAGGGCGTATCGGTGGCCGTGCCCAGCATGGCCTCCATCATCGACATCTATCGCGTGCGGCGCATGATCGAGTGCCAGGCCCTTGCACAGGCTTACCCCATGCACCCGGCACTGACGCGGATGCGCGAGGCCGTGGAAAGCGGCCAGCGCCACAGCGAGGCCGAGGACTGGTCCGAGGTGGGCACCGCCAATATGGCGTTTCACAAAGCCATCGTGGCCCTGGCCGACAGCGAACGCCTCAACGAGATGTTCTCCCATCTGCTGGCGGAGCTGCGTCTGGCCTTCGGCCTGCTGCGCGACCCGCATTTTCTGCATGCACCTTATGTGAGCATGAACCTGAAGATTCTGCAGATCTTCGAAGCCGGCAGGCCCGCGGAGGCGGCACAGGAGCTCAGTGCCTACCTGGTGCATTCCGAACGCATCATTCTGGCCGCCTATGCCCGGCGTCTGGCAGAGGCGGGGATCAAGGCCCCTTGAGCGATCTTGTTCAACAAAATGCCATTTTCAATAGAGGTAAAGCAATAAAACACCCTACGTTTCATTGAAACTCGTTGAAATCCCTCATAGATGCTTGTTGAGACAAATGCTACTTTTGGCACAACTCTTGCCTGAGTTCATTCGTCCGCATCTCTTATCCGAGGAGTTTTCATGAAGCGTCGCATTTTCTGCGCCACAGCAACCTTGCTCGCCGGCATCGGCATTGCCGGTCATGCCATGGCACAAACCAAGTGGGATTTCGCCACCGCATACGGGCCTGGAAACTTTCACTCCAAGAACAACGAACTGTTCGTGAAGGATGTGGATGCGGCCACGGGCGGCAAGCTCAAGATCACGCCGCACTTTGGTGCATCGCTGTTCAAGATGCCCGAAATCAAGCGTGCAGTGCAGACCGGCAATGCACAGATGGGCGAGTTCTTTCTGGTGAGCTTCCAGAACGAGTCGCAGATCTTCGGCGCCGACGGGCTGCCGTTCCTGGTGAGCAACTATGACGAGGCCTACAAGCTCTATCAGGCTCAGAAACCCGCGCTGCAAAAGCTGCTGGACAAGCAGGGACAGGTGCTGCTGTACTCCGTGGCCTGGCCTCCCCAGGGGATCTATACCAAAAAGCCGGTCAACTCCGCGGCCGATCTCAAGGGCATGAAGTGGCGCGTGTACTCACCCACTACCGCCCGCATTGGCGAACTGATTGGCGCCCAGCCCGTGACCGTGCAGGAGGCCGAGCTGTCCCAGGCTCTGGCGACCGGCGTGGTGGATGGCCTGATCACCTCCAGCGCAACCGGTGCCGACAACAAGCTGTTTGAAAGCCTGAAGTACTACTACAACGTGCAGGCCTGGATTCCCAAGAATGCCGTGACCGTGAGCAAGAAGGCCTTTGGCGCACTGGACAAGAACACCCAGGGAGCCGTGCTGAAGGCCGCTGCCGCCGCCGAGCAGCGCGGCTGGAAAGAGTCCAGAGAAGTGGATGCGCGCTCGATTGCCGCACTCAAGCAAGGCGGCATGCAGGTCGAGCAGCCCTCGGCCCAGCTCAAGGCAGACCTGGGCAAGATCGGCGCGACCGTGATCAAGGAATGGACGGACAAGGCCGGCGCTGACGGCCAGACCATTCTCGACGGCTACAAGGCTGGCAAGTAAGGCGCAGATTGCATCGATTCGCCCGACCCCGGCATCCGGGGCGGGCGGTCGATGACCTCATCCTCTCAGGAAGACAAGCATGCGCAAGTTACTCAACGGCCTCTATGACGGCAGTGCCTGGCTTGCCGGCATCGCCATGATCGGCGTGCTGGCGATGGTGCTGCTGACCATCACCAGCCGACTCTTTGGCTTCAGCGCCCCGGGCACCGATGCCTACGCAGGCTACGCCATGGCGGGCGCCGGCTTCATGGCCCTGGCCAGCACCTTGAAGAAAGGTGAACATATCCGCGTCACCCTGCTGCTGGGTGCGCTCAAGGGCAAGGCCTACAAGGCGCTGGAACTGACCGCCCTGGGCATCGCCACCATTCTTTCGGCCTTTCTGGCTTTCTATTCCACGCGCCTGGTCTGGCAGTCCTGGGAGATCGAAGACATCTCCGTGGGCATAGACGCCACACCGCTGTGGATTCCCCAGATCTTCATGGCTCTGGGCACGATTGTTTTCTTCATCGCGTTCTGCGACGAACTGGTGCTGGAGCTGCTGGGCAAACGCAAGGCGGTAGAAAAGGAGGGAACCCCTCATGAATGAAATCACCGCAAGCATTGCACTGATCGTGGTGCTGCTGGTCCTGCTTGGCGGCGGTGTCTGGGTCGGACTGACGCTGGCAGGCGTTGCCTGGTTCGGCATGGAGTTCTTTACCGCGCGCGCAGCGGGCGACGCCATGGCCATGACCATCTGGGGCTCTGCCAGCAGCTGGACCTTGACGGCCTTGCCCCTGTTTGTCTGGATGGGCGAGATTCTCTACCGCACCAATCTGTCCGAGAGCATGTTTCGAGGTCTGGCGCCCTGGGTCAATGCGCTGCCGGGCCGCCTGCTGCACACCAATGTCATCGGCTGCACGATTTTTGCGGCGGTGTCCGGCTCCTCGGCCGCCACCTGCGCCACCGTGGGCAAGATGAATGTGCCCGAGCTGCGCAAACGCGGCTATCCCGAGAACATGGTGATCGGCTCACTGGGCGGCCCCGCCACGCTGGGCCTGCTGATCCCGCCCTCCATCATCCTGATCGTCTACGGCGTATCGGCCGAGCTGTCGATCTCCAAGCTCTTCATGGCAGGCGTGCTGCCAGGCATCATGCTGGCACTGATGTTCAGCGGCTGGATCGTGGTCTGGGCCTTGATGAACCCGGACAAGGTGCCCAAGGCCGAAAGCACCATGGGCTTCAAGCAGAAAGTCTACGAGTCGCGCCACCTGATCCCCGTCGTGCTGCTGATCTCGGGCGTGATTGCCAGCATCTACAGCGGCATTGCCACGGCGACCGAAGCTGCCGGCATTGGCGTGATGGGAGCGCTGATTCTGTCGGCCCTGCAAGGTGCATTGAGCTGGAAGAACTTCAAGGAATCGCTGTTCGGAGCCACCCGGCTTTACTGCATGATTGCGCTGATCCTCGCCGGTGCAGCCTTCATGACCTTGTCCATGGGCTATATCGGTCTGCCACGCCAGCTGGCCGAATACGTGGGCAGCCTGAACCTGTCGCCCGCCATGCTGATTGCGGTGCTGGGCCTGTTCTACATTCTCATCGGCTGCTTTCTGGACGGCATCTCCACCATTGTGCTGACCTCCGGCGTGGTTCTGCCCATCATCCAGGCCGCAGGCATCGACCCCCTTTGGTTCGGCATCTTCCTCGTGATCACGGTGGAGACCGCTCAGATCACCCCACCGGTGGGCTTCAACCTGTTCGTGCTGCAGGGCATGACGGGCAAGCAGATCACCTATCTGGCCCGCGTCTGCGCACCGTACTTCCTGCTGATGGTGCTGGCACTGGTCATACTGTGGTTCTTCCCGCAGATCGTGACCGTGCTGCCCAATAATATGTAAGCAAAATCGCTCTGCATGAACGCCCCGCAAGGGGCGTTTTTCATGGGCAAGCCAGGATGGCTGCATGCATGCCAGGGCATGCCGGCTTCAGCGCCGGGATGTGAATGTCGAACCCCTCTGACAGGGTGTTACGAAAAATGCGCACTACGCTGTTAGATTGGCTGGGTTAGCCATCCAGACACATCGCAATGAAAGAAAAAATCAACTTCATTGAGAGGGAGCGCCTCTACCGACATGAACTCAAACGCCGCCGCGTCAAATTTCTACCCATGCAGGTACTGCGTCGGGTCTTCAAGGCCGCAGGAGTCTAGCCAGCGCTGAAGCCAGCCATCCCCCTGCCATGCCAAAAACGAAAAAGCGCTCCCATGGAGCGCTTTTTCGTTTCGGCGAATGGGTGCCGCAAGCACAGACCCAGGATTCATGTGGCTTCCATTCCTTTTCCCATCCGCCCCATTGCATGCCTTCAAGGCTTCGAACTCTCGCTCAACCTTGTCGATGCGCCATCTCAGGCCATCTGCGATCCCGCGAACCCTGCCGCCGTGAAAGCGATCAACTGCTCAATCACCTTTTCCACCGGGTCACTCCGATGCTTGTCATTGAGCATATGGCTGACACGCCCATTGTCTGAGCGGATATACATCATCGCACCATACATGCACTCCAGGCGCCACTGAAACTCCGTCTCACTCAGATGAGGTGTCACGCGACGCAGCAACAAGGCAAACCTCAGAGCGATTTTGTCATACGCCTTGAATACGACCTCTCGGACTTCCTTCAGGGGATCCACCGAACACAGGGCAGCGACCCGGTTGAACGAGGACTCTTCCGAGCCGTATGCAGCGTGCAATGCTGGAGCAATGAACGCCCGAAGCACTTCTTCAATGCTCGGAGGCTCGTTCGCATGACGCTGTTCAAGTTGCGCCAGCAAGGCTTCTCTCTGTGCGTTGACCAGTTGCACGCGCTCTTCGAAAAGAGCCTTGAGCAAACCCAGCTTGTTCTTGAAGTGATAGTGAATCGCCCCCGTATCCACGTCTGCTTCAGCCATCACAGCTCTTAGCGATGTCCCCGCGTAGCCATGCTGCGCAAACAATTTTTCAGCCGCGTACAACATGCGCTGCCTTGCTTGGGCACGTGGCACGTCAACTCCCGAAGAAGTGACTTCCGCCTGTTCGGCTTGGCGCAGGGCAGCCCTTTTCCCCATTACGACTGGAACATCGGAGGCAGTTTTTCTCATGACTGCGAATGATAGTGAGGTCACGTGATCGTCCTCTTGCGTAGTATCCATTTTTGCATCAATATTCATTCAGTCGACTGACTGAATTTAGAAATACAAGGAGACAAACAATGAACATCTGGCGCCATATACCCTCCCTCGTTATGGGGCTCACTTGCCTGGGAGTCGGTTCGCTCCAGGCGCAGGAGAATTTTCCCCATAGGCCACTGACCATCATCAATCCCTGGGCGGCAGGAAGCTCGACCGATGTGATGGCCAGGACTCTGGCGGAGGAGATGCACAAGCAGCTGGGTCAAAGCATCGTCGTGATCTCGCGCGAGGGTGGCTCCGGCGTGATTGGAATGAATGTGCTGGCCCAATCTCCCGCCGACGGCTTGACCATGGCTTTCACCCCCATGACGCCCATCACCATCCAGCCCCACTACGTCAAGGGGCTCAAGCTAAGCCCCGATATCGTGCAACCGCTGTGTGGGGTGACCGAGAACATTCTGGGGGTGAGCGTACGTGCCGACAGCCCCTACAAAACGATCGCGGAGTTGATTGCCGCCGCCAGACAGAAATCACTGAACTACGGCTCTCCCGGCCCCAACTCGGCCCCCTTTCTGGCCATAGATCAGCTCGAGCGAGACCAGAAGCTACAACTCAATCACATCCCATACAAGGGTGATGCGGGTTCCATCCAGGAATTGCTAGCGGGGCGCCTGGACTTTGTCAGCAGCATTGCAGCCTCTGCAGCACCTCAGGTTCGTGCCGGCAAATTGCGGCTGTTGGCCGTTACTTCGGAACATCGTCATCCCGCATTTCCCGATATCCCCACCTTCAAGGAACTGGGCATGAAGGTGCAGGAAGACTCCTTCGCAGGCCTCTTTGTTCCCCGTGGGGTCCCCGAGGCCGCACTGGCAAAGCTGGACGATGCCTGCGCAAAGGCAACCAAGTCCGAATCGGTCAAGCGCATTGCCCAAAGCGGTGATCAGGTCGTGCACTACCAAAGCCGTCAGCAATGGGAAAAGCGGATTGCCACCGAGTTTCGCAAGCAGGGCGAGACAGCCAAGCGCACTGCCAGCACCAACTAACCCATCAATCACAGCCCACTCATGAGCAAATCCACCACTCTGGCGCCCATTCGCCGCGTAGTCACTGCCAATGATGCGCAAGGACGCTCCTATCTGGCCGAAGACGGCCCATCGCCTGCAATCCGCTTCGTGCCGGAACGTCCCGGATATCGCATCACCAATCTATGGCGAACTGATGCGGCCCCTGCAAACATTGGCTCACCCGACACCATTCATCTGCACCAGGGCGTTGCGCCCCCGCCGCTTGGTACCGTGCTGCGCATTCTGGATATTCCTGCCGAACCCGCCGATCCCCAGGAGCTTCAAGATGCTTTGAATGCGACGTTTTCACGCATGTATGGCGATGCGCATCGAAACGTTCAGCCCGGCGAGCACCCTGGCATGCATCGCACGGACTCCGTGGACTATGCGCTCATGCTGGAAGGAGAGCTGATTGCCATCATGGATAAGGAAGAGACCGTGCTACGGGCGGGCGATGTTCTGATTCAGCGTGGAACAAATCATGCCTGGGCCAACCGCTCTGGCAAGCCTGCTCGCATTGCCTTTGTGCTGGTTGCAGGCACCGGCGCAAATTGAGAGGCTGCCAGTCGCACACGAACATGCGGATGTCGATGCTTGAGGCTGGTTGGCGAACACCAGACGTTCCTGAACCGGCCCGATGGCAGGCCGAAGCTTCATCTGCCGAGCGCATCCAACACCCAATAGAAAAAGCGCTCCAACGAGCGCTTTTTCATCGCATTGAGAATGCTGCCGAGATCAGTTTCACCTGAATTTCATCGAGAAAAACTTTCCCGAGTCACCTGAAGCTGCGACTTTAGCCAGGAAAGTTTCGTGGCAGAGGTCTTCTGCTTACTCCACCGTGACCGACTTGGCCAGGTTGCGCGGCTTGTCCACATCAGTGCCGCGAGCCACCGCCGTGTGATAAGCCAGCAACTGCAGCGGCACCACATGCAGGATGGGGCTCAGGGCACCATAGTTCTCGGGCATGCGAATCACATGCATGCCTTCGCTGCTTTCGATATTGGTCTTGGCATCGGCCAGCACATAAAGGACGCCGCCGCGGGCACGCACTTCCTGCATATTGCTCTTGAGCTTTTCCAGCAGTTCGTCGTTGGGCGCCACGGTGACCACAGGCATCTGGCTGTCCACCAGCGCCAGCGGGCCATGCTTGAGCTCGCCGGCGGGATAGGCCTCGGCGTGGATGTAGCTGATTTCCTTGAGCTTGAGTGCGCCTTCCAGAGCGATGGGGTAGTGAATGCCGCGACCCAGGAACAGTGCGTTTTCCTTCTTCGCAAAGTCCTCGGCCCAGCTGATGATCTGCGGCTCCAGTGCCAGCACGGATTGCAGGGCCACGGGAAGATGGCGCATGGCCGTCAGATACTGCTGCTCCTTCTCTTCCGCCAAGCGTCCCTTAGACTGTGCCAGCGCCAGCGTCAGCAGGAACAGGCCGGCCAGCTGCGTGGTGAAGGCCTTGGTCGATGCCACGCCGATTTCCACGCCGGCGCGCGTGATATAGGCCAGCTCGCACTCGCGCACCATGGCGCTGGTGGCCACATTGCAGATGGTCAGGCTGTGCTTCATGCCCAGGCTCTGGGCATGGCGCAGGGCCGCCAATGTATCGGCCGTCTCGCCCGACTGGCTGATGGTCACGATCAGCGTCTTGGGATCGGGCACGCTGGTGCGGTAGCGGTACTCGCTGGCCACTTCCACATTGCAGGGGATGCCGGCAATCGCCTCTATCCAGTACTTGGCCGTGCAGCCGCTGTAATAGCTGGTGCCGCAGGCCAGGATCAGGACCCGGTCGATCTCCTTGAACACGCGCCAGGCCGCCGCGCCGGTCTTGCCTTCCGAAGTGACCCCGTCAAACAGCTCGGGGGCAATGTTCTTCAGGCCTTCCAGCGTATCGCCCAAAGCGCGCGGCTGCTCGAAGATTTCCTTTTGCATGTAGTGGCGATAAGGGCCCAGTTCGGCTGCGCCGCTGTGCGCCATCACGGTTCTGACCGGGCGCTGCTGCTCGGTCAGGCGCTCGCCGCTCTTGCTGATGACCCAGTAGCGTCCTGGCTGCAGGTCGATCAGATCGCCCTCTTCCAAGTAGACGATCTGGTCGGTCACACCCGCCAGCGCCATTGCATCGCTGGCCAGGAAATGTTCCGCGCCGTCTTTGCCCACACCCAGAATCAGCGGTGAGCCGGCACGAGCGCCCACCACACGACGAGGTTCATCCCGGTGCATCACGCCAATCGCGTAGGCGCCATGCAGGCGAGCCGTTGCGGCTTGCACGGCCTCGAAAAGATCACCGTTGTAGAGGCTGTCCACCAGGTGAGCAATGACCTCGGTGTCGGTCTGGCTGGCAAATACATAGCCCTTGGCCTGCAACTCGGCACGCAGGGCTTCGTAGTTCTCGATGATGCCGTTGTGCACCAGGGCCACGCGTGCCGGCGCATCGGCATCGGCGACGGGCGAGATGCCGGGACCATGGCTGAAGTGGGGATGGGCATTGCGTACGGCAGGCTCGCCGTGCGTGGCCCAGCGGGTATGGGCAATGCCGGTGAAACCTTCCACATGCTCTGTCTTGACCTGCTCCATCAACTCGGCCACGCGGGCTGTGGAGCGCGCACGCTGCAAGCCCAGGCTCAAGCCGCTGGCATCCGCTGCCTGTACAGCCACACCACAGGAGTCATAACCACGATACTCCAGCCGCTGCAGACCCTGGACCAGAACCGGAACGATATTGCGATGAGACACCGCAGCAACAATGCCACACATAGAGGTACACCTTAGGTTGTTTGAGCGAGCATGCTAGCGGTTGCAATGAAAAATTTTCAATCAATAAAAAATTAAAAATGATTGGAAATTTCACGAATACGGCAGTTTGTTTTTTTATTCAATAAAATACATATAAATGAATGAAAATTCCATCAATCTGGACCATATCGACCTCCAGCTGTTACAGCAATTGCAGCTGGATGCCAGCCTGAGCAACCAGGCCCTGGCCCGGCATCTCGATCTGTCTGCCCCTACCTGCCTGCGTCGCGTCAAACGCCTGCAGGAGCTGGGCCTGATCGAGAAACAAGTCGCCATCCTGAGCAGCGAACACATCGCCCGCCTCACCGGTCATGGCCTGCAGGCCATTGTGGAAGTCTCGCTGGACCGGCAAGACAGCAGCTCACTGCTGCAATTCGAGCACAAAGCCGTGGCCGAACCCGGCGTGCAGCAATGCTGGCGCGTTTCGCCGGGTCCCGACTTCATCCTCATCATTGCCACCATCGATATGCCTGCCTACCTGGCATTGAGCCAGAAGCTGTTCACGCAGGATGCCAATGTGCGCAATGTCAAAGCCTTCTTCAGCATCAAGCGCGCCAAATTCAGTACCGAACTGCCCTTGCCCATCGCCAATCATTAGGGACTTGCACGCCCTTATTCTTGAACCGCCATGTGTGGCGCGGATGCCGCGCAAGCCCCTCAATATTTGATACAAATTGTATTAATTAGATTATTCTCGCAACCTTGACTTAAGCCAATTCCACCAGATGCCCTTGCATCGAGATATTCACCGCCGGACCTACCCTCTGCGCGCCTCTTATATGGCACTGGGCGGAGCGGTGGTGGCTGCGAGCCTGTCATATCTCCCGACCAATCTCGCCTGGTGGGCATTCACGACGGTCAGTGCGCTGGTATGGCCGCATATTGCTTTTTTGCATTCAAGCCGGCAACAGGATCAGTTCCATGCGGAGTATTTCAATTCTCTGATAGATGCGCTGATCGTCGGCTGCTGGATTTCTCTGATGCACTGGAGCCTGCTGCCCAGCATCTGCATACTGGCCATCGGCGTGGCCGACCGCTTCTATACCGGTTTGAAGCGCCGCTGGCTGCCCTCCTTGATCGCGCTGCTGTGCGGCATGCTGTTCATGAGCATCGCCATAACACCCACCCCGCAGTGGGACGCACCACTGGCGGTGCAGCTCAGCCTGCTGCCGCTGATCATTTTGCACAGCGCCTATGCAAGCTGGTCCAACAGCCGAATGCTCAAGACTCTGGCCAGGCAGAACCTGCAGCTCAAGTTACTGGGGCGCATTGACCCGCTGACCACGGTATACAGCCGCGATTACTGGTGGAAAAAAGCCCGTGCCGCGCTGCACCAGCACCGCACCGTCAAGGAGCAGACCTGCCTGCTGGTGATTGACATTGACCGTTTCAAAAGCGTGAATGATCTGTACGGCCATATTGTGGGCGACGAAGTTTTGAAAATGATCGGGCTGGCGATTAGAAACAGCCTGCGCAGCAACGATATTGCAGGGCGCTACGGCGGCGATGAATTCACCGTGCTTTGCAAGCACACCACGGCCAAGGAGGCATATTCGGTCGCCATGCGTATTTGCGAAAAGATTGCTCAGATACGCATTCGTGAATATCCACAGCTGCACATCAGTGCGAGTATCGGCGTTGCGGCAGCCGATGAAGGTTTTGGCTCGGTGACCGAGTGGATAAAAGCGGCCGACAGTGCGCTTTACAGCGCCAAGAGCGGCGGGCGCGACCAGGTGATGGATGCCACGCAGCAACCCGAGCGGCAGCACAGTCCCTCGACCATGCCCATGCGACCGGAATCCACGCGAATCAGCCCGGCGAGCGCCGAGCAGGAGAGCCTGGACCGCAACGTGGTCTGACCACTCAGGGCAGGCAGGTGGGCCAATGCATCTGCAACTGGCATCCCGCATTGAGCTGGGCTTGAATTTCCGCCTCGCCGCCATGGCGGCGGCAGACATCTCGTACCAGCGCCAGGCCAATACCAAGGCCCTCGAACTCGGCCTCGCGATGCATGCGCTGAAAGACGCCAAACAGCTTGCCTGACCGCGCCTGCTCGAAGCCGGCGCCGTTGTCGGCCACTGTGATGAAGCAGCCGCCTTGCCCGTCGCGCTGCACATCGACCTGAATGCGCGCCAGCGGCACGGTTCGCGTGAACTTGACGGCATTGGCGAGAGCTGCGTCCAAAGCCTGTTCCAGCAGATGCGGATCGGCCTGCAGCTTTGGAGCCGCAACAGGCAGACACCACTCTATGCGCCGGCCTTGTGCGCCCGCCTGCAGACGCTGGCGCAGACTGCCCAGTAAGGCCAGCAAGTCCACGGGCTGCGGCTGCAGCACATGGCGCTGGGCCCGCGCCAGCTGCAGCAAGCCTTCGAACATGGCCGCCATGCGCTGGGCAGACTGGTCCATGGTCTGCAAAAAGCTGCGCGCCTCTTCCAGGTCCTCGACACCAGGGCTGGGAGACTGCAGCAATTCGGCAATCAGCGGGTTGAAAGCCAGCAGATGGCGCAGCGGGGCCCGCAGATCATGCGAGACCGCATGCACCCATTCCTGCTGGGCCGCGCGCAAGGCGGCCAGTTCGGCCTCGCGCCTGACCAGCAGCGCCAGCGCCTCGTCCAGAGTCCGAGGCACCTTGCTTTCAACAACTTGCTGCATGGGTTCCATCAGGCTTTGGGCAGCTTTTCGGGGCGCTTCCAGTTGCGGATGCTGACCTGCCTGCCGCGTCCTACCGTCAAGGCACCGACCTCGGTGTTCTTGGTCACGGTGGAGCCACCGCCCACCGTGCCGCCGGCGGCAATGGTCACGGGAGCCACCAGCACGCAGTTGCTGCCGATATGCACATCGGCCTCGATCACGGTGCGATGCTTGTTCACACCGTCATAGTTGGCCGTGATGCTGCCTGCACCATAGTTCACGCGCTCGCCCACCGTGGCATCACCCAGATAGGCCAGGTGATTGGCCTTGGCGCCGTCGGCCAGGGTCGAGTTCTTCACTTCCACGAAGTTGCCGATATGCACTTCGCGGCCCAGCCTGGCGCCGGGGCGCAGGCGGGCAAACGGGCCGACCAGCGCGCCCTGCCCCACTTCCACGCCGGCCTTCTCGCCATCGATGTGCGTGAAGGGGTGGATCACGGCATCGTCGGCAATGCTCACATTGCTGAGATGGCAGTTGGCCCCGATCCTGGCGCCGGCTCCAATCGTCACCTTGCCGGCAAAGATGCAGTTCACGTCGATTTCCACATCCTGGCCGCAGCTCAGGCTGGCCTTGGTGCCACGGGCATCGTCACGCAGGTCGAAGCGCGCAGGATCGGCCATGCGCACGCCCTGCTCCATCAGCTGGCGCGCCTGGCGCAACTGGTGGGCGCGCTCCAGTTCTGCCAGTTGCAGCGGGCTGTTGACGCCCGCCACCTGCAGGGCATCGGCAATGCGGTGACCCACCACAGGCACGCCGTCGGCCACAGCCATGGCGACGATATCGGTCAGGTAGTACTCGCCCTGGGCATTGTTGTTGTCGAGCTTTGCAAGCCAGGCCGTCAGATGCCTGGCTGGCACGGCCATGATGCCGCTGTAGATCTCGGTGATGGCGCGCTCGGCTTCGCTGGCGTCCTTTTGCTCGACGATGCGCTGCACCGTGCCGGCATCGTTGCGCACGATGCGGCCGTAGCCCGAGGGGTCAGCCATGCTCACAGTGAGCAGCGCCATCTTGTCGCTGCCGGCGGCATCGAGCAGACCTTGCAGCGTATCGGCCTGGGTCAGCGGCACATCGCCCGACAGCACCACGACCAGGCCATCGTCCTTGAGCGCAGGCACGGCCTGCTGCACGGCATGGCCGGTTCCCAGCTGTGGCTCCTGACGCACAAACTTCAGGTCCATTGCACCATTGGCGCCATCCGCGCCATTGGCAGCGGCGATGGCAGCTTCCACTTCCGCAGCACCATGGCCAGTCACCACTACAGCCGAGCGCGCCTTGAGCTGCGCAGCAGTATCCAGCACATGCTGCAACAGGGCACGACCGGCCAGCTTTTGCAGCACCTTGGGATGGCGGCTTTTCATACGGGTGCCTTTGCCGGCGGCCATGACGACGATGTCCAGAGGTGCAGTCATATTGATTTGTGGGATGAAAACCGCCTGATTATCGACCCATAGCCGTGGTCGGCAACTGCAAGCGCAGGCAACAGTCGCCGCAAACACCTTATGCTTGCCCTGCCATGCCTCATGCAACCACCAGCCCCACTCCGCTGCTTCGCACCCGCGCCGTCGGCGCCGGCCATCTGCGCGCCTTTCTGGCCGTAGCCCGACACCTGAACTTTCGTGCTGCGGCGGACGAGCTGGCACTGACCCAGTCTGCCGTCAGCCGCCAGATCCAGTCGCTGGAAGACGAGGTGGGCATCCCGCTGTTCCTGCGCCATTCGCGCGCCGTGGAGCTGACGGGTGCCGGCGCCCAGCTGCTGCATGCCGTGCAGCCTGCATTGGAATCGATCGACGCCACCGTGCGCCAGATCCGCCAGACCGTGGGCCGCAAGAGCGTGGCCATCACCACCTGGGCCAGCTTTGCCGCCATGTGGCTGATTCCGCGCCTGGAGGCTTTCCAGCGCGCCTATCCCGATATCGACATTCGCATAGACACCGGCGACGCCGTGGTGGATCTGGAAACCACCGATGTGGACCTGGCCATACGCTACAGCGCCGGCGTCTCCGATGCCGCGGCAAAGGCCCTGTTTGGCGAAGAACTGGTGCTGGTCGCAAGCCCAGCCCTGCTCAATAGCGGCCCCGCCGTGCACAGCCCCGCCGATGCGGCCCAATACACCTTGATTGAAACCGGCGACGTGCACCGCATGCCCCAGCTGGAGTGGCTGAGCTGGCAGCGCTGGTTTGCCGCCAACGGCTGCGACCAGCTGCAGCCGCCGCGCTGGCTGTACTTCAACTACGCCCACCAGATCGTGCAAGCCGCGCTGGCGGGCCAGGGTCTGGCCATCGCGCGCCTGCCGCTGGTGGCCGATGCGCTGGCGGCCGGCAGCCTGATCGAGGTATTGCCCGAGCATCGCCTGGCGTCGCCTCTGTCGTACTGGCTGCTGCAAGGCCCGCGAAGCAGTGAGCGGCCCGAAGTGCAGGCCTTCTGCCAATGGCTGATGGAACAAGCCCGCCAGACGCGCGACGCCATGCAGGGCGCGAACCAGCAGACTCAATAAGAAAGAGAGCTGCTTACGCATGACCTACATCGGTTTCAAATACAAAGTGATTTGAAACGTAGATGTATCAAGCGTAAGAAGCTCTCATTTTGATGGCTGATGCATTCACCAAACCATGTCGGCAAGGACTGGGCCTTGCCGTATTGCGCGGCGCTCAGCTCAGCGTGACACGCGCAAACTTGCGCTTGCCCACCTGCAGCACAAAGGTGCCGGCATCCAGCTTCAGTGCGCGGTCGCTGATGACGCTGCCGTCGATGCGCACGCCACCGCCATCGATCAGGCGGTTGGCTTCGCCGGTTGATGCAGCCAGATTGGCCTGCTTGACCAGCGCACCAATGCCCAGCGGAGCGCCGGACAGGCTGATTTCAGGGATGTCATCGGGAATGCCGCCCTTGGAACGGTTGATGAAATCCTGCTCGGCCGCATCGGCGGCTTCGGCGCTGTGGAAGCGCGCGGTGATCTCCTTGGCCAGAGCCACCTTGGCATGCTTGGGATTGCCGCCGGCCTCGATCTCGGCCTTGAGCGCGGCGATCTCGGCCAGGCTCTTGAAGGACAGCAGGGTGTACCAGTCCCACATCAGCTCGTCCGAGATCGACAGCACCTTGGCGAACATGGTGTTGGCGTCCTCGGTGATGCCGATGTAGTTGTTCTTGGACTTGGACATCTTGTGCACGCCATCCAGACCCACCAGCAGCGGCATGGTGAGCACACACTGCTGCTCCTGACCGTACTCGGCCTGCAGATGCCTGCCCATCATCAGATTGAACTTCTGATCGGTGCCGCCCAGCTCCAGGTCGGACTTGAGCGCCACCGAGTCATAGCCCTGCAGCAGCGGGTAGAGAAACTCGTGCAGGCTGATGGAGCTGCCGTCGGTGAAACGCGTATGGAAATCGTTGCGCTCCATCATGCGCGCCACCGTGTACTTGGCCGACAGCTGGATCATGCCGCGCGCGCCCAGCTGGTCGCACCACTCGCTGTTGTAGCGCACCTCGGTCCTGGCCGGGTCCAGCACCTTGGCGGCCTGGGTGTAATAAGTCTCGGCATTGACCTTGATCTGCTCGGCCGTCAGCGGCGGGCGCGTGGAGTTGCGGCCCGAAGGGTCGCCGATCAGCGTGGTGAAGTCGCCTATCAGGAAGATCACCTGATGGCCCAGATCCTGCAGCTGGCGCATCTTGTTGAGCACCACGGTATGGCCCAGGTGAATGTCGGGAGCTGTCGGGTCCAGACCCAGCTTGATTCGCAGGGGCACGCCGGTGGCTTCGGACCTGGCCAGCTTCTGGACCCACTCGTCCTTGGGCAGCAGCTCATCGACTCCACGCAGAGTGACTTCCAGCGCCTGGTTCACTCTGTCGGTCACGGGGAAACTTGTAACAGCAGATTGATTCATAAGGGTTTTTCGGCAGGCGAGGTAGGACGCGGCCGATATACTTGGAGGTTTGGTGTTACGGTCAATTCTAGACTGCTCCCTCATAAAGACCTCTTTGGATGGACTTATGGCACGGTAGAGCTGCTGGAGACGTGTCAGTCGTAACAAATACCAACTCCACCGACACGCTTTCCCAAGGATTTGATGTTTTGATGACTGGCTTGAAAAATGCCGGCGGTGCTCTGCTTGCGCGGCTGACATCGGCTCTGCAAAAACACCCCAAGCGCGCCACGGCGGCGCTGGCGACGGTTTTGCTGACCGGTGGCAGTGGCGCCTTCGCAGTGGCCAGCCTGGGTCCCGACCCCGCCGACCTCCCCGTACGTACACTGACCGAACCCGTCACCTCCCTGGCCGCCGGCCAGGATCTGGCCGATCTGACGGATCTGCAGTCCTTCTCCCTCTACCGTTCCGAATACACCCGCAGCAACGACACCACCGAGTCGCTGCTGCAGCGCCTTGGCATTGCCGACCCGCAGGCCGCAGCCTTCATGCGCAGCAACGAAGCCGTGCGCCAGAACGTGCTGGGCCGCGCCGGCCGCCTGGTGTCAGCAGAGACCACGCCCGACCAGCAGCTGAGCCAGCTGACCGTGCGCTGGGCTCCCAGCGAAGACGGCAGCTTTCAGCGCCTGACCGTGGAACGCGTGGATGGCAAGCTGCAATCCAAGATTGAGACCGGCAAACTCACGGCCAGCCCGCGTCTGGCAGGTGGCGTGATTCGCTCCTCCTTCTTCGCCGCCACGGATGCATCCGACATTCCCGACAGCGTCTCCATGCAGATGGCAGACATTTTCCAGGGCGAGCTGGACTTCCGCCGCGGCCTGCGCAAGGGCGACCGCTTTGCCGTGGTCTATGAATCGCTGGAAGCCGATGGCGAGCCTCTGCGTGCCGGCCGCGTGCTGAGCACCGAGTTCTACAACAATGGCAAGTCGCATCAGGCCATGTGGTTCCAGGAAGCAGGCAAGAAGGGCGCCTACTACACGCTGGACGGCAAGAGCCTGCGCCAGGCCTATCTGAACTACCCCGTGGAGTTCTCGCGCATCAGCAGCGGCTTCTCCATGCGCGTCCACCCCATCCAGAAAACCTGGCGCGCGCATCTGGGCACCGACTTTGCAGCCCCTACGGGCACCAAGGTGCGCACCGTGGGCGACGGCGTCGTGTCCTTTGCCGGCGTGCAGAACGGTTACGGCAATGTGATCTTTGTCGATCACGCCAACCAGCACACCACCGTGTACGCCCACCTGAGCCGCATCGACGTCAAACGCGGTCAACGCGTGGACCAGGGCGACATCATCGGTGCCGTGGGCTCCACGGGCTGGGCCACCGGCCCTCATCTGCACTTCGAGTTCCGCGACAAGGGCGAGCAGCGCGACCCGCTGACCATTGCCCAGATCACCGATACGGCCCAGCCCATCTCCAAGGCCGCCCGCTCGGCCTTCGAGCAGCAAGCCGCACAGATGCGCATCGAGCTCAACGCCGGCACGCAGTCGTTCGCCTTGGCCAGCACGCGCTGATCCACCGCTGCGACACAACCTGAGGGCTGCAAATTGCAGCCCTTTTTCATTTCCGCATCAGGATCGTTTGCAGCGACCGCCAGGAAAGCCGCAAACGCTACAGCTAAGATAGTAAAACCGTACGCCTACCTTCCGATCTGCCATGCCCAATGCCATTGAACAAGCCGCCCAAAGCCCCCTCTATATCGGCCTGATGTCCGGCACCTCGCTGGACGGCGTCGACGGGGTTCTCGTGGACTTCAGCCAGGGAACGCGAGTGCTGCAACATGCCAGCTGCGGCTTCGACGCGGCATTGCGTGCAGAGCTGCTGGCCCTCAATGCCGCCGGCGGCCAGGATGAACTGCATCGCGCCGCCCTGGCCGCCAATGCACTGGTACGCCACTATGCGCAGGTGGTGCAGCAACTGCTGACTGCAGCCGGCGTACGGGCCGGACAGATCGCGGCCATAGGCGCCCATGGCCAGACCGTGCGCCACCGTCCGCAGATGTTCGATGGCACGGGCTATACGCTGCAGCTCAACAACCCCGCCCTGCTGGCGGAGCTGACCGGCATCACCGTCGTCGCGGACCTGCGCAGCCGCGATGTGGCGGCGGGCGGTCAGGGTGCACCGCTGGTGCCTGCCTTTCACCAAAGCGTGTTCGGCAGGCCCGCTGAAACCGCACTGGTGCTCAATATCGGCGGCATTGCCAATCTCAGCGTGCTGGGTGCCGACGGCTCGGTGCTCGGCTTCGATACCGGCACCGGCAATGCGCTGATGGACGGCTGGTGCCTGCAACATACCGGCAAGAGCTATGACGAGGGCGGCCGGTGGGCGGCCAGCGGCAAGGCCCTGCCCGAGCTGCTGGCCGCCATGCTGGGCGATCCCTATCTGGCCCAGCAGCCGCCCAAGAGCACGGGGCGCGATCTGTTTCATGCCGAGTGGCTGGAGCGGCATCTGCAGCAGCATGCGGCGCAGGCCGCCGCAGTCGATGTACAGGCGACCCTGGCCGAATTCACGGCCGCCAGCTGCGCCCATGCCGTGCAGCGTTTCGGCAGGGGCGGCACCGAACTGCTTGTCTGCGGCGGCGGCGCACTGAACACCTATCTGATGCAACGCCTGGCCGCCCTGCTGCCGGGCGTGAAGGTAGCCTCCACGGCAGAGCGCGGCCTGCCCCCGCTCGAAGTGGAAGCAGCCGCCTTTGCCTGGCTGGCACGCCAATGCCTGCTGGGCCTGCCCGGCAATCTGGCCAGCGTGACGGGCGCCAGCGGCCCGCGCATTCTGGGCGCCATCCACCCCGCTTGAAGCTCTGGCCGCCGGCCCGCTTGCAGTCTCAGGCCGCTACTGCGGCTTCCGCCTGCGCCTTGTGCTGCGCCACGGGTAGATCGGGCAAGCCGAAATGGCCGCGCAGCGTGCTGCTCTGGTAGTCGCTGCGGAACAGCCCACGCTTGCGCAAGATGGGCACGACCTCGCTGGCAAACAGCTCCAGCTGCTGCGTGATCACCGGGGGCATCACATTGAAACCATCGGCAGCACCCGTGCGGAACCAGTCTTCGATCGTGTCCGCCACCTGCTCGGGCGTGCCGGCAATCGCCAGATGCCCGCGCGCGCCTGCCAGCCGCTTGAGCAGCTGACGCAGCGTGAGCCCGTCGCGCAGCGTGGTCTCCACATAGCCCATGGCGCGGCTCCTGGAAGCCTCGACCAGCGCAGGGTCGGGAAAATCGTCGCGCGTGAGCCGGCGGTCCAGCGGCAGGCCGCTGAAATCATGGCCACCGAAGCGGGCCGACAGGCGCCCCAGCCCCACGTCGATGCTGGTCAGGCTGTCGAGTTCCTCCCACACCTGACGGGCTTCGTACTCCGTCGACCCAATCGCGGCGCTGATACCCGGCAGAATCACGATGTCCTCGGCCCTGCGCCCCAGAGCCTTCGCCTGCCCCTTGATATCGGCATAAAAGCCTTGTGCCGACTCCTTGCTGCCATGCGCCGTGAAAATGGCCTCGGCCCATTGCGCGGCAAAGGCCCGGCCGGTATCGGACTGCCCGGCCTGCACCAGCACCGGACGGCCCTGGGGGCTGCCCGGCACATTCAGCGGTCCGCGCGTACGGATATGCGTGCCCGCATAGTTGACGGGGCGCACCTGGCCGATGTCCAAGTACTGGCCCGATCCGGCATCGTCCACCACTGCCCCGCCCGGAAAGCTGCGCCATAGCGCATCCACTGCAGCCACGAACTCGTCGGCGATGCGGTAGCGCTCGGCATGCTCGACGTTCTCTTGCAACCCGTAGTTTTCTCCCGCCCTGGGCAACCAGGAGGTCACGATATTCCAGCCTGCCCGCCCCTTGGAGAGATGGTCCAGCGTGGCGAACTGCCGCGCCAGCGTATAGGGCAGGCTGTAGGTGGTGGAAGCCGTGCCGATCAGCCCGATGCGCTGCGTATGCTGCGCCAGTGCAGCCAGCAGCAGCAGCGGCTCCAGCTGACCTGAAGAAGCCATCTGCCCGTTGTCGGGCCCGACCAGCCCGTCAGCCAGAAACACGGCATCGAACTTGGCCGCCTCGGCGATGCGGGCCGCATCCACATAGAGCTCCAGATCGGTCAGTGCCTTGCGATTGGCTCCGGGGTGACGCCAGGCACCTTCGTGGTGGCCTCGTGTCATCAGAAACAGGTTCAGGTGTAGTTGTCGTGTCATGGCTGGATTTCTTTCAGGCAAATTCGGCTTCCACGCCCAGACTGCGCAGCAAGGTCGTGCGCAGCTGCATGAAAGCGGGGTGATCGGGTCGCCGCGGATGGGCCAGATCCAGCGCATGGTCTTCGGCAATCTTTCCGTCCCTGAGCACCAGAATCCGGTCTGCCAGCAGCAGGGATTCATCCACATCGTGGGTCACCAGAATCACCGTCGGGCGTATGCGCTCCACCATGCGCCGCAAGAGGCCCTGCATGCGCAGGCGGGTCAGCGCATCGAGGGCGCCAAAAGGCTCGTCGGCCAGCAGCACATGGGGTTCTCGCAGCAAGGAGCGAGCCAATGCCGCGCGCTGCTTTTGCCCACCCGACAAGGTGGCGGGCCAGGCAGCGGCCTTGTCTGCCAGACCCACCTCGCGCAGCAACTGAGCTGCGGCAGGCCGGGCAGCCTGCGCGTCCAGCCCCAGCGTCAGGTTATCCAGCACCGTCAGCCAGGGCAGCAGGCGCGAGTCCTGGAACAGCACGGACACATTGCCATGCGCAACCGCCGTCCCCGAACTCCGAGCCTCTGCATCCAGACCGGCCAATGCGCGCAACAGCGTGGTCTTGCCCGAGCCCGACTCCCCCAGCAATGCCACGAACTGCCCTGGGGCGATATCGAGATGGAGGTCGTCGAGCACCTGTTTGCCATGAAAGCTTCGACTGAAGCCGCGCAGGTTCACGAAGCCGGTCAATGATGGATTGCTCATGATCCCAGCGACCTCCGGTAGGACAGCACATGCGCCTCCAGACGCCGCACCGCGGCGTCGGAGAGCAGACCCAGCAGCGCGTAGATCAGAATGCCCACCACGATCACATCGGTCTGCCCCCAGTCGCGCGCACGGTTCATCAGATAGCCGATGCCGGTCTGAGTGTTGATCAGCTCCAGCACCACCAGCGCCGTCCAGCACAGCGAGACCGCCATGCGCAGGCCGACAAAAAAGCCTGGCAAGGCACCCGGCAGGGCCACCTTGCGGATGAACTCGGCACGCGACAGTCCCAGCGTCTGCGCCAGCTCCACATGACCGATGTCTATGCTGCGCAGCGCTGCATGCGTGTTGATATAGATGGGAATCAGCACGGCGGTGAAGATGAGGAAGACTTTCATCGCCTCGCCTATGCCCAGCCAGATGATGGCCAGCGGAATCAGCGCCAGCGTGGGAACGGCCCGCTTGATCTGCACCAGGCCATCGATCAGGGCCTCGCCGCTGCGACTCAGCCCGGCGGCCAGCGCCAGCAGCACGCCTACCACGATGCCCAGAAACAGTCCCGTGTAGGCGCGCCCGGCCGAAGCCAGCAGATGCGGCAGCAGGCTGCCATCGAGCACCATTTCGTAGCCAGTACGCAGGGCCTGCGACGGTGCGGTCAGCGTCTCGGGCGAGAGATAACCCAGGCGCGATGCAGCCTCCCACACCAGCAACAACAGGACCGGCCCGGCCAGCAGCATGCCCGGCGACAAGCGGGCCGGCACCAGTGCCGGGGCTTTGCGGTCTGGTGTGGCAAGCGGCGCGGCCTGAGACTGCCAGCCAGCCACGCGCGCTTCCAGAGGAATCGGTGTCATCACGGCAGCTCCTCAGCGATTGGCGACGATCACGCCGTCATAGCTGGCCAGAAAGGAGTCCCTGGCGTCCAGACGCCGTGGCAGACTGCCGGCGCTGTGCAGGATGTCGATGAGCTTCTGATGGTGAGGCACTGCCTGCGCCGCCGTCTGAAACTCCAGCGGGGCCTGTGCCGCCTGTATGGCCGCCGCGCTCTCGGCATCGAGACGCTGGAAATTGCGCAGGTAATGCTGCTCCCATTCCTTGCGATGGGTATTGCTCCAGCGCCCCGCGCGCACGAAAGAGGCCAGGAACTCGCGGATGGCCTCGGCCTTTTGCGGATCGGCCAGCACCTCGGGGCGGGCATAGATATAGGAGGTGGACGGCAGCAGCTGGCGCTCCAGCGGATCGGGCACCACGCGCGCTCCAATCTGCCTGGACAGCCTCGTGACATGCGGCTCGGAAATGGTGGCGACATCGACGGCACGGGCCCGCAAGGCATCGTTGAGCTCGGCCACGCGCAGATGCACCAGCGTGACATCCTTGAGCGTCAGGCCCGCTCGGTTCAGGGCCTCGATCAGGAACACCTGGCGCCCCGAGCCTTCCACATAGCTCACGCGCTTGCCGCGCAGATCGCTCAGGCGCTCCACCCCGGCACCGGCATGCTGGAGCAAACGATATTCCGCCCTGGCGCGGGTGAAGGTCGCGATGATGGGCAGGTTCACGCCTGCGGCCCGCGCCTGGATGGGAGGCGTATCTCCCACATAAGCCATGTCCAGCGCTCCGGCGCGGATGGCCTCGAAAATGGCCGGACCGCCGGCAAAATTGGGCAGCTCCAGCTGAAAACCGGTCTTCTTGCGTTCACCGCTGGCATCCAGCAGATGGCGAATCAGCTCGCTCTGGTCAGCGACAACCAGCCTGGTCCTGGCGTCTGCCGCAGCACGTGCAACACCGGCGGCGCCCATGGCAGCCACTGCCAGCAATGAAGGCCCTGCCAGCAGGAATCCACGCTTGTCCACTTCCATCTCCCATGTATGCAATGGGACGGATGCTAGGGAGCAGTCGACAGATCAAAAAATATTGATTTCAAATTTGGAAACAACCAACTCATCCGAGCGCCTGAGCCAGATCACCGGCCTCACATGAATTTCACTGTGCTGCCAAGCACTTAAGACTGCACAAGTTGAATTCCGCCACCCGCAAAGCGCGCAACAAGCTTTGATTCAGCAATATGCTCATGAAATCAATGTTGTTGAAGCTTGGGGAAATGGCCGGCCGCCTGGGGCCTGGGTGTCTGGCGGTCAACACATGCTCGGATGACATGCTTGCAAATGTCTTGCCATTCACAATGCAAAACAGCCCGACCCCACCAGAAGTCGGACTGCTTGTTGCATCTGTGATTTCATGCCTGGCGTGCTCCAGCGAACCATGTCAGCCGGCCTCTCCTCCGACTGACATGGCCCGGCACAGATTACAGCCAGGCTCGATCAGCGCATGAGCGCTCAGTGACCGCCGACGTAGATGAACTTGAACAGGAACAGGGCAGCAATCACCCACATGATCCAGTGCACCTCCTTGACCTTGCCCGTGCACAGCTTGAGTACGGCATAGGTGATGAAGCCGAAGGCCAGACCGTTGGCAATGGAGTAGGTGAAAGGCATCATCAGCGCGGTGACGACTGCCGGTATGGCTTCGGTGGTTTCATCCCACTGCACTTCCGTCAGGTCACGCAGCATCAGGCAGGCCACGAACAGCAGCGCAGGTGCAGTGGCATAGCCGGGCACCACACCGGCCAGCGGCGCGATGAACAAACAGGCCAGGAAGAGCATGGCAACCGTGAGAGCCGTCAGACCGGTACGACCGCCAGCCTGCACACCGGCAGCGCTCTCCACATAGGCGGTGGTGCTGGAGGTACCCAGGATGGAGCCCACGAAAATCGCGCCCGAATCGGCCAGCAGCGAGCGGTTGAAACGCCCCATGCGCTCAGGCACCAGCAGACCGGCGCGACGCGCCACGCCCATCAGCGTGCCGGTGGCATCGAACAGTTCCACCAGGAAGAACACCAGCACCACATTGAGGAAGCCCGTGGTCAGCGCCGTCTTGATGTCGAGCTTCATGAAAGTGGGCTCGATGGAGGGAGGTGCCGAGAAGATGCCGTGGAAGGTGTTGCCGCCGAAGAAGAACGAGGCCACGGTCACGGCCAGAATGCCGATCAGCAAGGCACCCGGCACCTTGAGGCGGTCCAGCACCACGATCAGCAAAAAGCCCAGCAGCGCCATGATGACCTCGGGCTTGTGCAGATCGCCCAGCGTCACATAGGTGTTCTGGTCGGCAGCAACCACACCGGCGGTCTTGAGCGCGATCAGCGCCAGGAAAAGACCCAGACCCACGGTGATGGAAACGCGTATGGACTGCGGTATGCCCTTGATGATTAGCTCACGCAAGCCCAGCATCGTGCAGATCAGGAACAGACATCCCGAGACGAACACCGCACCCAGGGCAGCCTCCCACGTATAGCCCATCTTGAGCACCACCACGTAGGCAAAATAGGCGTTCAGCCCCATGCCCGGCGCCAACGCGATCGGGTAGTTCGCATACAGCGCCATGATGGTCGATCCCAGCGCTGCGATCAGGCAGGTGGCGACAAAGACCGAGCCTTTTGGCATGCCCGCATCCCCCAGAATGGAGGGGTTGACGAACATGATGTAGGCCATTGAAAGAAAGGTCGTCAGGCCTGCGACCAGTTCCGTGCGCACATTGGTGTTGTGCTCCCTGAGTTTGAATATCCGCTCTGTCCAGTTCATTGCATAGTCTCCGTGTTGTTTTGCATGCGAGGCGCAACGCGAGGAACGCGCCCAGTCCTGCGCCGCCAAATGAGCGGCGCAGCACATGGCCTTGCCCCGCGGCAAACAGCCATGACTCAGAATGGCTGCCGCCCCGCAAGGCGACAACACCTGTGAGGAAAAACTAGCCAGTGTGCCCTTGAACGGCTTCCACTGCGCGCAGGATGGCTTCTGACGTGGCAGGCGCCTGCAGTGGAGGGTTCATGCGGTGCTCGCCGGCGGCCGACACCGCATCGCGAATCGCGAAGAACACCGAGAACGGCAGCAGCAGCGGGGGCTCGCCCACGGCCTTGCTGCGGTGGATGGAGTCTTCATAGTTATCGCCCTCGAACAGACGCACATTGAAGACCGGCGGGCAGTCATTGGCCGTAGGAATCTTGTAGGTGCTGGGCGCATGGGTCGTGAGCTTTCCGGTTTGCGGATGCCAGACCAGCTCTTCGGTGGTCAGCCAGCCCATGCCCTGAATGAAGGCTCCCTCCACCTGGCCCACATCGACGGCGGGGTTCAGCGAGCGCCCCACATCATGCAGCACATCGGCGCGCAACAGCTTCCATTCGCCCGTCAGCGTATCGATGACCACTTCGCTGACGGCGGCGCCATAGGCAAAGTAGAAGAAGGGGTGGCCCTTCATGCGCTTGCCATCCCAGTGCAGGCCGGGCGTGGCATAGAAGCCATCCGACCACAGCTGCACACGCTGCAGATAGGCGGCGCGCACCAGCTCGGCAAACGGCACATTCTGGCCATTGACCTGCACCGCATTGTTGGCAAAGCGCACGTCATGGGCATCGCCGCCATGCAGGCGTGCTGCGCATTCGGCCAGACGTTCGCGCAGCTGACGTGCGGCATCCTGTGCGGCCTTGCCGTTGAGGTCGGCCCCCGTCGAAGCCGCCGTGGCCGAGGTGTTGGCCACCTTGCTGGTATCGGTGGCCGTCACGCGCACATTCTCGAAGGCCACGCCCAGCTCGTGTGCCACCACCTGCGCAACCTTGGTGTTCAGGCCCTGGCCCATTTCGGTGCCGCCATGGTTGACGAGGATAGAGCCGTCGGTATAGATGTGGACCAGTGCACCGGCCTGGTTGAAGTGGGCCACATTGAAGGAGATGCCGAACTTCAGCGGTGTCAGCGCCAGGCCGCGCTTGAGCACGGCACTGGTGGCGTTGAAGGCATTCACGGCCGCACGGCGTGCACGATAGTCGCTGGACTCCTCCAGCTCGGCCACCAGCTCGTGAATCACGTTATCGGTCACGACCTGCTCGTAGGGCGTGATGTTGCGCTCGCCCTTGCCGTAGAAGTTGACGCGCCGCACATCGAGCGGATCGCGCCCCAGGCTGCGCGCCACCGTATCCAGAATGTTCTCGATGGCAATCGCGCCCTGGGGCCCGCCAAAGCCGCGGAAAGCCGTATTGCTCTGGGTGTTGGTCTTGCCCATATAGCCGTGCATGAGCACATCGGGCAGCCAGTAGGTATTGTCGAAATGGCAGAGCGCACGCGTCATCACCGGCGCCGACAGATCGGCAGAGTGACCGGAGCGCGAGACCATGGAGATCTCGGCGCCCAGCACGCGGCCTTCATCGTCATAGCCCACTTCGTACTCATACCAGAAGCAGTGACGGCGACCGGTGATCATGAAGTCGTCGTCGCGATCCAGGCGCAGCTTGACCGGTTTCTGCAGCCGGATGGCCGCCACGGCCGCCACGCAGGCGAACAGCGC
The DNA here is from genome assembly GCF_002157685.2 of Comamonas thiooxydans. Lineage (NCBI taxonomy): Bacteria > Pseudomonadati > Pseudomonadota > Betaproteobacteria > Burkholderiales > Comamonadaceae > Comamonas > Comamonas thiooxydans. The sequence goes on along the minus strand of NZ_AP026738.1, from coordinate 629,585 downwards.
CGACTGCGATTCCTTGCCGCCGAAGCCACCGCCCATGCGCCGGCATTCCACATGCACGCTGTGCGAAGCCACGCCCAGGGCATGTGCCACCAGATGCTGCATTTCGCTGGGATGCTGGGTGGAGCAATGAATATGCACGGCCCCGTCTTCCTTGGGCGTGGCGTAGCTGATCTGTCCTTCCAGATAGAACTGCTCCTGCCCGCCCACATCGAAAGAACCCTTGAGGCGGTGCGGCGCGGCATCCATGGCGGCGCGCGCGCCACCTTCGCGCGTGCTGCGCTCCAGGTGCATGGGCGGCATCACGTACTGGCCCAGCTCATGGGCCTTGCGCGGTGTCAGCACGGGCGGCAGCTCACTGATGGTGGCGGCCGCCTTGGCCAGGGCGGCCGCACGTCTTGCCGCATCGCGCGAGCGAGCAATCACGGCGAACAGGGGCTGGCCCACGTAGCGGATTTCGCCATCACACAGAATCGGGTCGTCATGAATGATGGAGCCGCAGTCGTTGACACCGGGGATGTCGGCTGCCGTGATCACGTCCACCACTTCGGGCATGGCGCGCACGGCCTCCAGCGCCAGCGCCGTCAAACGGCCGTGGGCCACGGGAGAGAGACCCAGGGCGCAATGCAGCGTGCCTTCCAGCTCTGGCAGGTCGTCGATATAGGCGGCCTCGCCGGCCACATGCAGGTGTGCGGACTCGTGCTTGCGGCTCACGCCCACGCGCGCGCCCTGGTCATGGGCCTTGGCCTCGGTCACTTCGTCGATGCGATAGGCCTGGTTCTTGCGGTAGTCGGCAAAGGCTTCTGCCACCAATTCATTCGTCAATTCAAGGGGGTGGTTCATTTCAGACTCCTTGCTCCACGGCGGCGGGAACAACATGGGGCATCACGCTCCAGACACTGGTCGCCTCGGTACTTTGCGGCTGATCGGCGCGCGTTTCCAGCCACAGACGCTGGATCAGGTTCTGCGCCACCTTGAGACGGTAGTCGGCGCTGGCGCGCATATCGCTCATGGGCTTGAAATCCTGGGCCAGTGCGGCCTGAGCAGCCTTCACATTTTCAAGACTCCAGGGTTTCCCAAGCAAGGCAGCCTCCGCATTGGCAGCTCTTCTGACCGTGGCGGCCATGCCGCCGAATGCCAGTCGGATGGATTGCACGATCTCGCCATCAAGCTCGACGGCAAAGCCGGCGCACAGGGCCGAAATATCGCAGTCGAAGCGCTTGCTGATCTTGTAGCCGCGCACCTGGCGCTGCATGGCCGCCAGCGGAACCGCCAGGGCCTGCACGAACTCGCCAGACTCCAGCTGGTTCTTCATATAGTCCAGATAGAAATCCGTCAGCGGCATGCGGCGCACACGCTCGCCCTTGCGCAGCTCGATCTGGGCATCCAGCGCCATCAGCACCGGCGGCGAATCACCGATCGGCGAACCATTGGCCACATTGCCGCCCATGGTCCCCGCGTGGCGGATGGGCGTGGAAGCGAAGCGCAGCCAGACATCGGTCAGACTGGGCCAGCGCTGCACCAACGCGCTCCAGGCGGACTCCAGCGAAGCCCCGGCGCCGATGTACAACTCACCGCCCTCGGCATCGGGCCGCACTTCGATGCGCTTCATCTCGGCCACATCGCCGACGTAAATCATGTCGCCCAGGTCGCGGAACTGCTTGTTGACCCAGAGCCCCACATCGGTGGAGCCGGCCACGATGCGGGCCTTGGGCTTGGCCTCGCACAGGCTGGCCAGATCCGCCAGCGTGCGCGGAGCGTGGAAGAAGTCGGTGCGCAGGCCCTGGGGCGCCGCATAGTTCAGCCCCGCGTCGCCGGCCTCGGCCTGCAGGCCCTGGAGCGCAGCCACCACGGGCGCCGTATCCAGCCGCACGGCAGGCAGATCGAACATGCGCTGACCGGCATCGAGAATGGGGCGGTAGCCCGTGCAGCGGCACAGATTGCCCGAGAGTTCGTCGGCCAGTTGCTGGCGCGTGGGCTCGCTGCCTTGCTGCTGGTGATGCTCATAGGCCGACCACAGCGTCATCACGATGCCGGGCGTGCAGAAGCCGCATTGCGAACCATGGCACTCCACCATGGCCTGCTGTACCGGGTGCAGGCTTTGCGGGCCTGCCGGCTTGCCGGCGCAGGCAGACTTGCCCGCGCACTGGCTCTTGAGGTCTTCCACCGTGAACAGGGCCTTGCCATGCAGGCTGGGCAGAAACTGAATGCAGGCATTGACGGTCTGCAGGCGCAGGCCGTTGATGGCCTCGGTATCGCCGGCTTCGGCCAGCTCGCCGATGACTACCGTGCAGGCACCGCAATCGCCTTCGTTGCAGCCTTCCTTGGTGCCCGTGCAATGGGCATCCTCGCGCAGCCATTGCAGCACGGAGCGTGTGGGGTGCGGGCCTTGCACTTCCACCACCTCGCCACGGTGGAAGAAGCGTATCGGTTGAGAGTTCTGACTGGTGCTCATGATCGTGGGACAGGGTGAGATTGAATGCCTGCATGCAAGATGCATTCCAAACGCAGCATTCGTCAAGATCGAAGGCTACGCCTGCAGGGGCAGCTTCTCATATGGACGCGCTCATAGGGGCTATGTAGTGCGTCATATATCCATGACCAAAATCAAGGGAGAACCCGTACAAAACCCGGTTTTCTACGGGTAAGTCCCAGGAGATGGGAGCAAGGTCACGCTCCTGCATCAATAGCTAATAGCGCCTTCCATCAAACAACTTCATAGATAAATCTATCTGAAATCGTTTACTGACAAGCGCTAAAAGCTATCAAATTTTCAGGCATCGCCACCATCGGGAGCCGGACGCACGGGCTCGTCGGCATCGAGCTGGCTGAACACCAGCGTGGCCGCCAGCGTCATCAGAGCCACCGTCACGAAGGTGGCGCGAATGGCCTGCATGCGCTCGTCGCTGTGCGCCGGCCACATATCGCTGAAGCCCGTCAGCAAGGCTCCGGCCAGTGCCACGCCCATGCTCATGGCCAGCATCTGCACCATGGACAGCAGGCTGTTGCCGCTGCTGGCCGACTCGCCCTCCATGTCCTTGAGCGTGACCGAATTCATGGCCGAGAACTGCATGGAGTTGAAGCCGCCGAAGATGAACAGCTGCACCAGCAGCAGCCAGACCGGCGTGCCCGGAACCACCAGCCCGAACGAGGCCAGCATCACCGCCAGCATCACCGAGTTGACCTGCAGCACGCGCTTGTAGCCAAAGCGCTGCACCGTGCGCACCGCGATGCGCTTGACCAGCATGCTGCCGGTGACGGTCGCCAGCATCATCAGACCCGCGTTCATGGGCGACATCTTGAGGCCGACCTGCAGCATCAGCGGAATCAGAAACGGAGCGGCACCGCTGCCGAAGCGGGTGAACAGATTGCCCAGCAGGCCCACGCGCAGCGAGCGCACCTTGAACAGGCCCGGCGGGAACAGCGGCTCATCCACGCGCAGCGCATGCATCCAGTAGCTGGCCAGGCTGGCCAGGCCGAACACCATGAGCACCACCACCAGCGCCATGCCCAGTCCCATGCCGGACAAGCCGTCCAGCGCGATGGAAATCGCCACCATGCCGAAGGCCAGCATGGCGTAGCCCGTGCCGTCAAAGCGGTGCACGGCCACGGGCGCGCTGCGCGGGAACCAGCGCCAGGTGGCCCACAGCCCGATCAGTCCCACCGGCACATTGATCCAGAAGATCCAGTGCCAGCTGGCGTACTCCACCATCCAGCCGCCCAGGGTAGGCCCCAGCAGCGGCCCGACCTGGCCCGGTATGGCGATGAAGCTCATGGCGCGAATGAACTCGCCACGCGGATAGGTGCGCAGCACGGCCAGCCGCCCCACGGGCAGCATCATGGCGCCGCCCACGCCCTGCACCACGCGTGCCGCGATCAGAAACGGCAGGCTGGGCGAGAGCGCGCACAGCACCGAGCCCAGCACAAACAGGCCGATCGCCCAGCCATAGACACGTCGCGTGCCAAAGCGGTCGGCCACCCAGCCCGTGGCAGGAATCAGCATGGCCGTGGTCAGCGCATAGGCCACGATGACGGACTGCATCTTCATCGGGCTCTCGCCCAGCTCGGTCGCCATGGCCGGCAACGCCGTGTTGAGAATGGTCGCGTCCAGCGACTGCATGAAAAAGCCTATGGCCACCAGCCACAGCAGTCTTTCTTTGTGGGGGGCACTATGGTGCATGACGGGCATCTCACCCATGGGCAGCTCCGGAACAAGGCGGCACGGCAATAAAAAAGCCGCTGACTCGCAGCGGCTTAAGCAATATACGAACGCCAGACCAGAGCGGCCGGCGCGCAGACAATCATTCGACTCAGACCGAGAAGCTGGAGCCGCAACCGCAGGTGGTCGAGGCGTTGGGGTTCTTGATCACGAACTGAGCACCCTGCAGGTCTTCCTTGTAGTCGATCTCGGCACCCACCAGATACTGATAGCTCATGGAGTCGATCAGCAGCGAGACACCGTTCTTGGTCATGGTGGTGTCGTCGTCGTTGGTGATCTCGTCGAAGGTGAAACCGTACTGGAAACCGGAGCAGCCACCACCTTGCACAAAAACGCGCAGCTTCAGATCGGGATTGCCTTCTTCGGCAATCAGATCGGCCACCTTGGCAGCAGCGCTGTCGGTGAAGACGATGGGGGAAGGCATTTCGGTGGTCGTGGTTTCAGCAACGGCGCTCATGGCATTACTCCGTAGTTTCTTGATTGCCTGAAATGGTACAGCAAGGGGCTCGGGAATACCGGCCGTATCTCTTTGTCGCCAGTGCAAGTGGGGGCTTTGCGCAGGCGCTGGACAAGGCTGCGGCCGCCCATGAAAAAACCGCCAGGAATTTGCATTCGAGGCGGTTTTTTCGTGAAAAGACTCCGCAGAGTCTTTCCTGCAGGGGAAACGGATTAACGCTTCGAGAACTGCTTGGCGCGGCGTGCGGAGTGCAGACCGACCTTCTTACGTTCGACTTCACGAGCGTCGCGAGTCACGAAGCCGGCTTGGCTCAGTGCAGGCTTCAGAGCTGCGTCATAGTCGATCAGGGCACGGGTGATGCCGTGACGGGTTGCACCGGCTTGACCGGATTCGCCGCCGCCATGGACGTTCACTTGAATGTCGAAAGTCTCCAGGTTCTCAGTCAGAACCAGGGGTTGCTTTGCGATCATGATGGAGGTTTCGCGACCGAAGTACTGCTGAATGTCCTTGCCATTCACAGTAATCTTGCCGGAGCCCTTCTTCAGAAACACGCGAGCGACGCTGGACTTGCGACGGCCTGTGCCATTGTTCCAATCACCAATCATCTAGGTCTCCTTAGATTTCCAGAGCCTTAGGCTGCTGTGCGGTATGGGGGTGCTCAGCACCGCCGTAAACCTTCAGCTTCTTGATCATGGCGTAGCCCAGAGGACCCTTGGGCAGCATGCCCTTGACGGCCTTCTCGAGAGCACGGCCAGGGAACTTGGCTTGCAGGTCGCGGAAGTTGGTGGCAGTGATGCCGCCGGGGAAACCGGAGTGACGGTAGTACACCTTGTCCAGGTTCTTGGTACCAGTGACCTTGAGCTTGGAGGCGTTGATGATGACGATGTAGTCACCGGTGTCAACGTGAGGTGTGTAAATGGCCTTGTGCTTGCCGCGCAGACGGAGTGCCACTTCGCTGGCGACACGTCCGAGCACCTTATCGGTGGCGTCAATCACAAACCACTCGTGTTGCACCTCAGCGGGCTTTGCGCTGAATGTAGACATGAGTTTTCTCTTTCAAGAAGGTTTGGCGGTCCCTTTTCCGCGGTCGGTGCTTCTTCTTGAAAAAGACAGGTCTTTTAAAGGAAGCCTCTTAGGCGGGGTTACTCGGACCAATTTAAACTCGGACCAAGCCTTCGCCGCGGGAACCATAAAATCGCTGCGAAGCCCGCCATTATACAAAAACGCCAGAATCTGCGTGTTTTCGTGCAGCAGCCTGTTGTGAAACAGCCCCTAGTGCCTGTTTCTCCCTCTGCACCCAGGCGCCGACAGCCTTTAAAGACCACAGGGTAAAAAGTGCTGTTCCCCTCTTGCCCTGCTGGTTACCATCCATTTCTATGTTCAGTTACCGCCACGCCTTCCATGCAGGCAATCACGCCGATGTGCTCAAGCACACCGTTCTGATTGCCACCGTGCAATACCTCACGCAAAAAGAGGCTGCGCTGACGGTGCTCGACACCCACGGCGGCGCCGGCCTGTACCGCCTGGACGGCGACTACGCCAGCAAGAGCGGCGAGGCCGATGAAGGCGTGCTGCGCCTGGCTGCCACCAAGGAGGCCGAGCTGGCCCCGGTGCTGCAGGACTATCTTCAGATGGTGCGTCGCTTCAACCAGGGCAATGCCATCCGCAACTATCCCGGCTCGCCCTTCATCACCCAGGCGCTGCTGCGCGGTCATGACCGTCTCAAGGCCTTCGAGCTGCACCCCACGGACATGCGCTCGCTGACCGGCAACATGGCCCAGCTGGAAGTCAGGCGCCAGGTCGCCATCCTGCATGAGGATGGCTTCGAAGGTGTGAAGAAATTCCTGCCTCCGCCATCGCGCCGCGCCTTGCTGCTCTGCGATCCGAGCTACGAATTGAAGACCGACTACGGCCGCGTGCTGGACATGGCGGCGGACGGTCTCAAGCGCTTTCCCACAGGCACTTACGCCGTCTGGTACCCCATCATCCCGCGCCCCGAAGCCCATGATCTGCCCAAGCGCCTCAAGACCATGGCCACCAAGGCCGGCAAGAGCTGGCTGCATGCCACGCTCACGGTCAAGAGCAACAAGACCTCCGAACGCGGCGGCCTGCCCGCCAGCGGCATGTTTCTGATCAACCCGCCGTTCAACCTCAAGGATCAGCTCAAGCCCGCCATGCCGCAGCTGGTCAAGCTGCTGGGTCAGGACAGCAATGCAGGATTCACGCTGGAGTCTGGCGGCTGATTGTGCGGCAGAGGGTCGGCCCTTGCCGGCCCTCTGCAGTCCGGGTGCACCAGCTTTACAAGCGGCGCGCCCCCTTCAACAGCAATAATGGCTCAGCGTTTGCGCTTGGCGCTCTGGGAGACCTTGCGCGCGGGCTGATTCGCGGATGCCGCGCGAGTCTTGGCGGCGGCAGCGCCCTGCGCCACACTGGGGTGACGCTTTCGGCTCGACGCATTGAGCGTGGCCGGGCACTCGTCCTCATCGGCGTCCAGCTGCCACAGCTCCACGGGCTTGATGCCCAGGCCCAGCATGCCAAGCTCCTGGGCCGCGGCCTTGCTCAGGTCGATGACGCGACCTGGCGCGAAGGGGCCGCGGTCATTGATACGCACCACCACGCTCTTGCCGGTCACGGAGCTGCGCACGCAAACGCGCGTCCCGAAAGGCAGGGTCTTGTGCGCTGCCGTCATGTCCATGCTGTCAAAGCGCTCGCCGCTGGCCGTCTTGCGGCCGTGGAACTGCTCGCCATACCAGGAGGCCAGGCCCGCCTGGTCGCTTTCTCGCGGAGGGCTCAGCTCGTACTTGTTGCTGTCTTCGGGCAAGTCTGCCCTGTCGGCATCCGCAGGCTTGTTGGCCTTGACGCCCAGGCCTTTGTCGCGATAGTTGCTGCGCGCATAGGCGTCGGGCAGCAGGGGGGCGGAGACACTGGGTTGCGCGCCCTTTTTTCGGGGATGGCTCTGAACGACGGGGGGCTGTTCCTCGGGCTTTTCCGGCAGTGGAGCACAGCCGGCCATGGTCGCGGTGACGACGGCAAGACCCATCCACTGACAACAACGCAAGCGCCAAAATTTCGGTTGCACGGGCGCAATCTCCTTGAAAGCTCAAGTGAGAGCCGCCCAAGACCGGCCGCCTCGCGGCCGGCAAGCTTTTGGCTTACAGACCCAGACGGTCGCAGATCTCCAGAGTGGCGACGCTCTGGTTCATCGTATAGAAGTGCAGCCCGGGAGCACCCTGGCTGCGCAACTGCTCGCATAGATGAGTCACGACATCCAGACCGAACGCACGAATGGAAGCGGTGTCATCTCCGAACGCCTGCAGACGCAGACGAATCCAGCGCGGAATCTCGGCACCACATGCATCCGAGAAGCGCATCAGCTGCGTAGAGCTGGTAATAGGCATGATTCCCGGCACGACCGGCACGTCGAGCCCCAGGGCCTTCACCTCATCGACAAAGCGCATGTATGCGTCGGCATTGTAGAAGTATTGCGTGATGGCGGAATCTGCACCAGCGCGCACTTTAGCAACAAATGCGTCCAGATCGCTGCGAGGGGACTTTGCTTGAGGGTGAGTTTCAGGATAAGCGGCGACTTCGATGTGAAACCAGTCGCCGAACTCCTGGCGCACGAAAGCCACCAGATCGCTGGCGTACTGGAACTCGCCGCCGAGGCCGTAGCCGCTGGGCAGGTCACCGCGCAAGGCGACGATGCGCTTGACGCCCATGGCCTTGAGTTCGTTCAATTCGGCGCGCACTTTTTCATGCGTGGCGCCGATGCAGGAGAAGTGCGAGGCCGCGCCCACGCCTTCGTTCTGGATGTCGCGCACCATGGTGAAGGTGCCGGCCTGGGTGGAGCCGCCCGCGCCATAGGTCACGGAGCAGAACTCGGGCTTGCGCGCATACAGGGCCTGGCGCACGCCCACATGCTTGGCAGCGCCTTCGGGCGTCTTGGTGGGGAAAAACTCGAAGCTGACGGGAAAGCTCATGGCGGTCTATGTCTCTGAATCCTGGGTCATGGGCGGGCTCCGAAGGCTCGGCACCCGCCACGCTTTTTTACTCAACGCTCAACGTTCGTTGCGTTTTTTCTGCTTGCTGCGGGCCGGGCCGGGCTGGCCGAAGCTGGCCACCTCGGGGTCCTCATACAGCTCCTGCTTGGCGCGCTGGGCCTTGATGTCGGCACGCGAAGGGCGCTTGGCGGCCGCCTTGACGGCCGGCCTGGCCGCAGCCGCTTCGTCCGCAACGACGGGGGCCGGAGTCTTGACTTCAGCGCCCTGCTGGGCCCAGACAAAGAATTCGTGATTGCCGTCGCCGCCCTCAATGGGCGAGTCCAGCCACTGCTTGACGCTCAGCCCCAGATCGCCGAGGCAGTCGCGAATGCGCTTTTCAACCTCGGCGTACAAGGCCGTGTCGCGCACGATGCCGCCCTTGCCGATCTGGCCGGGCTGCAGCTCGAACTGGGGCTTGACCAGCATCAGCAACTGGCCATGGGGCTTGAGCAGCTGCACCACGGCAGGCAGCACCAGGGTCAGCGAGATGAAGGACAGATCGCCGGTCACGAAATCGAAAGCCGGGCTGATGTCGATATTTTCGGTGCCGGGCTTGCGGCGCAATTCCACCGGAGCCAGACCTTCGGCACGGGCCTTGGCCTTGGCGGCGCGCTCGGCCTTGAAGCTCTCGACATCCTGCTCCTTGGCATCGTCGCTGTCGTCATAGTCCTCATCGACCTGACCGCCGTTGCGCATCCAGGCATAGGGAGCGACGGGCTGGGTGTCGTTGTCCTCTTCTTCCTCGATGACTTCGCACAGCGCCTCGTCGCAGGCCTTCTCCAGCAGCTCGGGCGTCAGCGCGCGGGCGTTGAAGCCCTCGACGCAGACCACGCGCTCGTCATTCTTCAGGCGCTCGTGCAGCTGGCCGTGGCCCACGTCGAGGCCGATGACCTGGGCCGCACCGGCCTGCAGCAGGCAATCGGTGAAGCCGCCCGTGCTCTGGCCCACATCCAGGCAGCGCAAGCCCTTGACGCTCAGGCCGGTCGCGGCCAGCGCGCCCTCGAGCTTGAGCCCGCCGCGCGAGATGTATTTGGCCTCTGCGGCGTCCAGCAGCTGCAGCTCGGCACCGGCAGGAATGTCATCGCCGTTCTTGGCCACTTTCTTCCATGGCGCCAGCGGCGTCAGGCGCCACTCCACACCCGAGGCGATCAGGCGCTGGGCCTGGGAACGGGTGGCAGCATGACCTGCTTCAACCAGAAAAACATCTGCGCGCATAGCGTCGCTTCCTTTGAAATAAACCGGTGCCAGGCGCTGCACGGCGTGCAGCGGGCAAAAGAAATCTTTTTTGATAGCTGCTTGCGTTCGTCCTGCTTAAGATTCAGATAGATATCCATCTGAAAGCATTACCTAACAAGCGCAAACAGCTATCAAATAAATCAACACAGTTCCGATACGGGCGCGCTCCAAGCTCAGGACAGCGAGCAAGGGCCGCCCCGCAGCGAGGCTGTCGTCCCCCTCCCATAGCGCGAAGCGCGTAGAGAGAGGGGGAAGCGGCAAAGCCGCTCAGGGGGTGCTTAGTAGCGATACGTTTCAGGCTTGTAAGGGCCTTCCTTCTTCACGCCGATATAGGCGGCTTGCGCTTCGGTCAGCTCGGTCAGCTGTGCGCCCACCTTCTTCAGGTGCAGGCGGGCCACCTTTTCGTCCAGCACCTTGGGCAGCACATAGACCTTGCCCACTTCGTAGGCGTCGGGGCGGGTGAACAGCTCGATCTGCGCCAGGGTCTGGTTGGCAAACGAGTTGGACATCACAAAGCTGGGGTGACCGGTGGCGCAACCCAGATTCACCAGACGGCCCTTGGCCAGCAGGATGATCTTCTTGCCATCGGGGAAGGTGATGTGGTCAACCTGGGGCTTGATCTCTTCCCACTCGTACTTCTCGATCGATGCGACATCGATTTCGTTGTCGAAGTGACCGATGTTGCAGACGATGGCCTCATCCTTCATCGCGACCATGTGCTCGTGGCGGATGATGTCCTTGTTGCCGGTGGTGGTCACGAAGATGTCGCACTTGTCGGCGGCATATTCCATGGTCACGACCTTGTAGCCTTCCATCGCAGCCTGCAGCGCGTTGATGGGGTCGATCTCGGTCACCCACACCTGGGCGCGCAGAGCGGACAGCGCCTGAGCGCAACCCTTGCCCACATCACCGTAGCCAGCCACCACAGCCACCTTGCCGGCGATCATCACGTCGGTCGCGCGCTTGATGCCGTCCACCAGCGATTCGCGGCAGCCGTACAGGTTGTCGAACTTGGACTTGGTCACCGAGTCGTTCACGTTGATCGCGCGGAACAGCAGGCTGCCGTTGGCCGACATTTCGTTCAGGCGGTGCACGCCGGTGGTGGTTTCTTCGGTCACACCCAGGATCTGGGCCGACTTGCGGCTGTACCAGGTGGAATCCACGGCCAGCTTGGCCTTGATGGCGGCGAAGACGATGCGCTCTTCTTCCGAACCGGGGTTGGCCAGCACGGACAGGTCCTTCTCGGCGCGCTTGCCCAGGTGCATGAGCATGGTGGCGTCGCCGCCGTCGTCCAGGATCATGTTGGGGCCTTCGCCTTCGGTGCCGGCGGCGCCGAATTCAAAGATGGAGTGGGTGTAGTTCCAGTAGTCTTCCAGCGACTCGCCCTTGATGGCGTAGACAGGCACGCCGGTTTCGGCGATGGCGGCAGCTGCGTGATCCTGGGTCGAGAAGATGTTGCACGAAGCCCAGCGCACTTGTGCGCCCAGAGCCGTCAGCGTCTCGATCAGCACGGCGGTCTGGATGGTCATATGCAGCGAGCCCGTGATGCGCGCGCCCTTCAGGGGCTGGGCAGCGGCGAACTCTTCACGCACGGCCATCAGACCGGGCATCTCGGTTTCGGCGATCCTGATTTCCTTGCGGCCCCAGGCAGCCAGGGAAATATCGGTAATGGCCGAATCAGCGGGGTTGAAGCGCACGGCAGCGTTCATGGTTTTCTCCAAATCTTGAATGAAAAACCACGTTCTGCAGCAGAGGGGGAATAAACCGGCTCACCGCACAGAAAGCGTGGGCGAGCGTCGTTGCGGGATGAAATCCGAGCCTCACGCCCCGCGCAGACCAGCTCATGGCTGGCTGGGGAACGCTGCAACGCTCCTCGGATGGACAGCGATTATAAAGGAATCAGCCTTCCAGGCCCACCAAGCGATAACCGACTTGCAACTCGGTTACCAGATGCCGGGGCTGGGCCGGATCAAGCTCTATCTTCTGGCGCAGATTGGCCATGTGCACGCGCAGATAGTGGGGGCGGTCCAGATATTCAGCGCCCCAGACCTGCAGCAGCAGCTGGCGGTGGGTCAGCACCTTGCCATGGCCTGCAATCAGGGCCGCCAGCAGGCGAAACTCTATGGGCGTCAGGTGCACGGCCACACCGTCACGCCTGACATCGTGCGCCGCCAGATCCACCACCAGAGCACCGAAACGCGCACAGCTGCCGGGCTTGTCTGCCGCCGATGCCTGCTGGCGGCGGCGCAGCATCACGCGCAGCCTGGCCAGCAGCTCGGGCACGCCAAAGGGCTTGGTCAGGTAGTCATCGGCCCCAGCGTCCAGCGCCGCCACCTTTTCCTCTTCCCTCTCGCGTGCGGACAGGATCAGAATCGGCAACTGGCTCCAGGCGCGCAGCTCTGCAATCACGGTCTTGCCATCGGCATCGGGCAGCCCCAGGTCCAGCACCACGGCGTCGGGCTGGCGGCTGGCGGCCTCGATCAGGCCGCGCCTGGCGGTTTCGGACTCGAACACCTGCCAGCCTTCGTCCTCCAGTGCCAGGCGCACAAAGCGGCGGATGCTGGCGTCGTCTTCAATCAGCAAGATGCGGGGTGCGGCGCTTGTCATGTTCGGATTTGCATGTGATGCACGGGATTGTCGGCTCATTCGTCCATGGCCGGCTGCTCGGGCACGGGCAGGTGTACGCTGAAAATGGAGCCCGGGCCGGGCTCTGCCTGTGCCACCTGCAATCGGCCGCCATGGGCCTGCACGATGCGCTGAGCCAGAGCCAGGCCGAGCCCCATGCCGAACACGGCACTCTCCGCCTGGCCGCGCGTGAACGGCTCGAACAGTTGCTCAGCCGACAGATGCCCGGGCAGACCCGGCCCCGCATCCTGCACGCTCAGCACACAATCGCTGCCCAGCACACGCGCGGCCACGGTGATCGTCGTGCCTTCGGGCGTGTACTTGATGGCGTTGTCCAGCAGATTGACCAGCACCCGCTCCATCAGCACGGCATCGAGCTGCAGCAAGGGCAGATCGGCCGGCAGCGAGGTCTGCAGCGCATGAGCGGCCAGTCGCTCGCGCATCTGCGCCAGCGCGCTGCCCACCAGCTCGTCCACCGGCAGCCATTCGCGCTTGAGCTGCACGCCGCCTTGCTGCAGGCGCGCCATGGCCAGCAGGTTGTCCACCAATTGCTGCAGCGCCTGTGCCTGATTGCGGATCTGCACCAGCATGTGATGCGCCGGACCTTGCGGCGCATGCGGCAAGGCCGCCTGGGCCGCGCCCAGGATGCCCGTCAGCGGCGTGCGCAGATCATGCGAGACGGCCGAGAGCAAGGTGTTGCGCATGCGCTCGCCTTCCATGGCGATCTGGGTCTGCTGCGCCACCTCCACAAAATGCACACGCTCCAATGCCAGGGCGATCTGGCTGGCACAGGCTTCAAGCAGGCGGCGCTCCTCGGGCACTCGCAATCGTTGCGGCGCACGCAACTGCAGTACCAGCACGCCGCGCGAACGCACGGGCGCCATCAGCGGCACATAAAGCGCCGGCGCAGCTGCCAGGGTATCGGTTCCATGACCAGCCATCTGGCCATGCTCCATGCTCCAGCGACCCACGCTGGTGTCGATCTGAGCTTCGCTGCCAGGTGCCAGCTGCAAGCGCTCATCGGCATCGGGAACAAGCAGTCCGGTCTGGGCATCAAAAACGCCGGAAATCGTAGTCAGCGCGATCTGCGTGACCTGCTCCTGCGTCAGCGCACCCGACAGGTCACGCGCCAGCCTGGCCAGTGCGCCGGCCCGCCTTTCGCGCTCTGCGGCCACGCGCGCCTCGTGGCGCAATCGCGCCGTCAGCTGGCCGCAGACCAGGGCCACACCCAGCATCAGGCTGAAGGTGAACAGGTATTGCGTATCGTTGACGCTGAAGGAGTTGCGCGGTGGCACAAAGTAGAAATCGAACAGCAGCACCGAAAGCAGGGCCGCCCATGCTCCGGGGCCGCGTCCCCAGCGCACGGCGGACAGCACCACCACCAGCAGGAAAAGCATGACCACATTGGCAGGGTCGAACACTCGCAGCAGCAGCTCCGCCACCGCTGTCGCGGCCAGGCAAGCCAGGGTCACGCCCGCATAGCCCTTCCATGGAATGGTATTTTCACGCGCCGCCGGCAATCGCAAGGTGCTCTCGTTCTTGCTTTGCTTGACGGACAGCAGCAGCACGTCCAGGCCGGGATCCAGCGCCGCAATCTGTTCGGACAGGCTGGGGGCACGCCAGCGCAGCCAGCGGCCCAAGGGTTCATGCACACGTGCCAGCACCAGATGACTGGCATTGCGCTCACGCGCAAAGTCCACCAGAGCCTGGGCCACATGGGCACCGGGGATGGTGGCCGTTTCCGCGCCCAGACGCGCCGCCAGCGCCAGGGTCTTGAGCACGGCCTCCTGCGCCGCCCGAGGCCGATGCTGGCGCTCCGGCGCATCCACATAGACCACCACCCAGTCGGCCTCCAGCCGCCTTGCCAGGCGTGCCACCTGGCGCACCAGGGCATCGTCACCGGCGCGGCCGCCCACGCCCACCAGCAGGCGCTCGCGCGTGGGCCAGACATCGCCGATGGAGCGCTCGCGGCGGTAGTCGCGCATGTCCTCATCGACACGATCGGCCGTGCGGCGCAAGGCCAGCTCGCGCAGTGCCAGCAAATTGCCCTGGCGAAAGAAATTGCGCGAGGCCCGCTCGGCCTGCTCCAGCGGGTAGACCTTGCCCGACTTGAGGCGCTTGAGCAGTTCCTCGGGTGGGATGTCGACCACGATGACCTCGTCGGCATCGTCAAAGATATGGTCGGGCACGGTCTCATGGACCTGTATGCCCACAATGCCGCTCACCACATCGTTCAGGCTTTCCAGATGCTGAACGTTGAGCGTGGTCCACACCTCGATGCCAGCCTCCAGCAGCTCCTGCACATCCTGCCAGCGCTTGGGATGGCGTGAGCCGCTCACATTGCTGTGTGCCAGCTCGTCGAGCAGCAGCACCTCCGGGCGGCGTGCCAGAGCGGCATCGAGGTCGAACTCGTCCAGCTGCCTGCCCTGGTAGGCCAGCATGCGCCGCGGCAGCAGCTCCAGGTCGTGCAACTGCTGCTCGGTCTCGGCACGGCCATGCGTCTCCACCAGCCCCACCAGCACCTTGCGCCCAGCCTGCCGCTCGCGCTGCGCGGCCGCCAGCATGGAATAGGTCTTGCCCACTCCGGCATTGGAGCCAAAGTAGATGCGCAGCTTGCCGAGATGGGCGCGCTGCCGGTCTGCCTGCAGTTGAGCGACCAGCGCGTCGGGGTCGGGGCGCTGCGCGGCGGATGAGGGTGTGGATGAAGGCATCAGGCGATCAGCGTATCACTCAAGTCCGGTCAGAACCCGGCACTCAGGCCCAGCAGCCAGCCGCTGCGCGCCAGATCACGCCATTGGCCACGACTGTTGACGGCGCTGTAGTACCTGGCATCGGCCGAGGTACCCGCGTAGGCAAGCGATGCCGTCCATGGGCCCCAGGCCCTGGATAGCGAGATGCGCCAGTCGGCATAGGAAACATCGCTGTAATTGCGCACCCAGGTGTAGCCGCCATGCAGGCCCAAGGTGGCGAGATCGCCCAGCCGATGCTGGTAGTTCAGATCCAGATACTGGCTGCCGCGGCTGCTGCCTGCTGGTTGCAGCGCAGTGGCAAACGCCGAGTCGGCGGTACTCTGACCCAGGCCGAAATAAGGCGTCAGTGCCACAGACCATTTGATGCTCAGACCACCATGAGTCGCCCCCAGATAGAGCTCGGTGGTGTCAAAGCGTTTGCTGCTGCCATCGCTTGTGCTCAGGCGCGCGCCGGGATAGCGGTACTGCAAAAGCCCGGCATCCAGCAACCAGTCAGGTACGAGCTCGCCGCGCCAGCCACCATAGATATCGTGTTCCAGCCCCTGGCCTCGGCCGTAGCTGTTGGTTGAGACATTGGACAGCGACGTGCCCAGATAAAAGCCCTTGGGCAAGGCCAGTTCCACTCCGCCCTGCACGGCAGCCCCCTGCTAGGTCTGCGAGATGCCGCGAAAGCGGTAGTCACTGATCAGGCCCAGCGAGCCGGTCAGGGAAGACCTGCTGTCGGCCTGCGCAGGAGCTGTGATTTCAGAAGCAGATTGCGCTTTCATTTCCTCGGCAGCAGAGGGCTTTGCACAGCTCAAGGCAATCATCAACAGCACAGAGCTGATGACCCAGGAACGCGATGCGTGAAATGTTTTTTGGGGATGGGAGAGACGCATGATGGTGAAGCAAACAGATCAGACTTGCCGCGCCCGCTGGGACGCGGACAAGCCAGAGAAACGAGAGAGCAAGGCTTGGAGATGACTCAGACGAGACCCAGCGCGGTCAGCAGCAGGTCTATGAGCTTGATGCCCACAAACGGCACGATCAGCCCGCCCAGGCCATAGATCAGCAGGTTTCGGCGCAGCAATATGGCGGCGCCCACGGCGCGATACTGCACACCACGCAAGGCCAGCGGCACCAGGGCGATGATGATCAGTGCATTGAAGATCACGGCACTCAGGATGGCGGAATCGGCGCTGTGCAGCTGCATCACGTTGAGCGAGGCCAGTTGCGGATAAGTGCCCACAAAGGCGGCAGGAATGATGGCGAAGTACTTGGCCACATCATTGGCAATGCTGAAGGTAGTCAACGCACCGCGCGTCATCAGCATCTGCTTGCCGGTTTCCACCACCTCGATCAACTTGGTGGGGTTGCTGTCCAGATCCACCATATTGCCGGCCTCTTTGGCAGCCTGGGTGCCGCTGTTCATGGCCACGGCGACATCGGCCTGGGCCAGGGCCGGAGCATCGTTGGTGCCGTCCCCCGTCATGGCCACCAGGCGGCCCGCCGCCTGATGCGAGCGGATCAGCTGCAACTTGTCTTCGGGCTTGGCTTCTGCCAGGTAGTCATCCACCCCGGCCTCGGCGGCAATGGCGGCAGCCGTCAGCGGGTTGTCGCCCGTCACCATCACCGTCTTTATGCCCATGCGGCGCAGCTCGGCAAAGCGCTCGCGCATGCCCGGCTTGACGATGTCCTTGAGTTCGATCACGCCCAGCACCTTGGCGCCATCGGCCACCACCAAAGGTGTGCTGCCCTTGCGCGAGACGTTGTCCACGGACAGTTGCACCTGAGCCGGGAAGCTGCCTCCCAGCGCCTCGACATGCCGGCGCACGGCATCGGCGGCGCCCTTGCGCAAGCTGCGCAAGCCTTGCGGGCTCTGCAGATCCACCCCGCTCATACGCGTCTGTGCGGTAAAGGGAACGAACTCGCCCGGAAAATCCTCGCTGCTGCGATCGGGCAAGCCATGGCGCTCCCTGGCCAGAGCCACCACGCTGCGGCCCTCAGGCGTCTCATCTGCCAGAGATGAGAGCTGTGCGGCTTCGGCCAGCTGCGCGGCGCTCGTTCCGGGGGCCGGCAGAAACTCGCAGGCCTGGCGGTTGCCCAGGGTGATGGTGCCGGTCTTGTCCAGCAGCAGCACGTCCACATCGCCGGCAGCCTCCACGGCCCGGCCTGAAGTCGCGATGACATTGGCCTGCATCATGCGGCTCATGCCGGCCACGCCAATGGCCGACAGCAGGCCGCCAATCGTGGTCGGAATCAGGCAGACCAGCAGCGCAATCAGCACGGCAATGCCGACCACCGAGCCCGTTCCGGCCTGTGACACCGCAAAGGCCGAGAAGGGCCACAGCGTGACGATGACCAGCAGGAAGACCAGCGTCAACCCCACGAGCAGGATCGTCAAAGCCATCTCGTTCGGGGTCTTCTGGCGCTTGGCCGATTCGACCATGGAGATCATGCGATCCAGAAACGACTCGCCGGGGTTGACCGTGACTTCCACCACCAGCCAGTCCGACAGCACGCGCGTGCCGCCGGTCACCGACGAGAAGTCGCCTCCGGCCTCGCGGATCACGGGTGCCGATTCGCCGGTGATCGCGCTTTCGTCCACCGAAGCAACGCCTTCTATCACCGTACCGTCAAGCGCAATCGTGTCGCCGGCTTCCACGAAGATGACCACGCCCTTGCGCAGTTCGCTGGCGCGCATGGGAATCCAGGAGCTGCCGAAATGCGGTTGCTGCAGCAGCTTGGCCACGGTATCGCGCTTCATGCCGCGCAGGCTGGCGGCCTGGGCGCGGCTGCGGCCCTCGGCCAATGCTTCGGCAAAGTTGGCAAACAGCACGGTGAACCACAGCCACAGCGCAATCGCCAGCACAAAGCCGCTGTTTTCGCTGCCCGGCTCCATCAGGCTCTGCCACCACAGCAGAGTGCTCAGGATCGCACCCAGATACACCACAAACATCACGGGGTTGGCCCACTGCGTACGCGGCGAGAGTTTGCGCACCGCATCCCATAGAGCCGATTTCACCAGCTTGGCATCGAGCAGGCTTCGGCCTGCCGTCATTTTCTTGGTGCTCATGGCTTACTCCTTCACTGCGCCGGTGGCGGGCTGCAAGGCATCCAGCGCCAGATTGAGTTGCAGCACATTCACGCGCGGCTCACCCAGCAAGCCCAGACTGCGCTGCTCCGTGGCCTGAGCCAGCAGCTCCTGCAGTTTGGCCTGGGGCAGCTGGCGTGCCTGCGCCACACGAGCCAGCTGAAGCTGGGCATTGGCCATCGAGATATGCGGGTCCAGGCCCGATGCCGACGCAGTGACTGCATCCACCGGCACCACCAGGTCTGAGGCCAGACCGTTATCGGCGCGGTACCGGGCGACACGCTGCGCCACGGCTTCGGACAAGTCCTTGTGCGTTGCCCCCTGGTTGCTGGCACCGGACAGGCCTGCGTTGTAGGGAGCCGCAATATTTGCACCCTCCTGGGTCGGATCGGGAGCGACTGTGGCGCTGGGACGGCCGTGGAAGTACTGGGGCCCGTTGAACTGCTGGCCGATCAGGGCCGAACCCACGATCCGGCCCTCGCGCTCGATCAGGCTGCCATTGGCCGCCTGGGGAAACAGCGCCTGCGCCACGCCCGTGGTCAGCAAGGGATAGGCAATGCCCGAGACCGCCATCACCAGCAAGGCAGCGCGCACGCTGCTGCCCAGCAGGCGTGGCCAGGAGGCGGATTGCGCCTCGGGCTGCGCTTGTGCATGGCTTGGCAGCACTGAAGTGCAAAGAGTTTGAGTCGATGTTTTCATGGTTTGCTCCCTGGTCTGCAGCCGTGCATGGGCTGCAGACCATTGGCATCAATGGGATAGGACGTTAGGCGTACAGCTGAGCCACCAGCATTTGCAGGTGTTCGATCACGGGCCCCAGGGCCAGCGCCGGCAGAAAGGTCAGACCGCCCACCACCAGCACGACAAACACCAGCAGCCCCATGAACAGCGGTGTGGCTGTGGGGAAAGTACCCGGGCCTGCGGGCACGGTGGCCTTGGCAGCCAGGCTGCCGGCCACGGCCAGCATGGGCAGCAGCGTCAGAAAGCGCCCCGCCAGCATGGCCAGGCCCGTGGTGGTGTTGAAGAAGGGCGTGTTGGCATTCAGCCCTGCAAAGGCCGAGCCGTTGTTGGCCGTGGCCGAGGCATAGGCGTAGAGAATCTCCGAGAAGCCATGCGGGCCGCGGTTGTTGAGACTGGCTGCAGCATCCGGCCAGAGCGCGGCAAGCGCCGTGAAACCCAGAATGCAGGCCGGCGGCACCAGCACCGCAAGCATGACCAGCTTGATCTCGCGCACCTCGATCTTCTTGCCCAGGAATTCAGGGGTACGACCAATCATCATGCCGGCCAGAAACACCGTGAGGATGGCGTACTGAATCAGATTGATCAGTCCCACGCCGTCGCCGCCGAAGACGCAGTTGAGCATCATCTGCGCCAGCGGCGTGATGCTGCCCAGCGGGGTCAGCGAATCATGCATGGCGTTGACCGAACCCGTGGTGGCTGCTGTCGTGGTGGCCACAAACAAGGCTGTATCGGCAATGCCGAAGCGCAGCTCCTTGCCCTCCATATTGCCGCCGCTCTGGGTCAGGCTGTATTGCTGATCGGCTCCGGCTCGCGCCAGCAACTGGCTGCCGTTTTGCTCGGCCACAAACACCAGGCTCAGAAAGCCGACGAACATCACCATGCAGGCCGCAAACAGCACCCAGCCCTGCTTGCGGCGCAGCAGCATGGAGCCAAAGGCGTAGGTCATGCCGGCCGGGATCAGCAGCATCGAGAGGATGTGCAGCAGATTGGTCAGCGGCGTCGGGTTCTCGAACGGATGTGCCGCATTCATGCTGAAGAAACCGCCGCCATTCGTGCCCAGATGCTTGATGCTCTCCAGGCTGGCCACGGGTCCCATCAGCAGCTGCTGCCGGGCACCCTCGAGCGTCGTCGCTACCGCGTCGGTGTGCAGAGTCTGCGGGATGCCCTGCCAGACATAGACCAGGGCCATGATGAAGGACAGCGGCAGCAGAACACGCCAGAACACGCGCACGAAGTCGACCCAGAAGTTGCCGATATCCTGGGCGCTTGACCGCGCCAGACCGCGCACGAAACCGGCGCCCGCGGCGACACCGGTGGTGGCACCGGCAAACATCAGGAAGGTGATGACCACCATCTGCGTCGCATTGCTCAGGCTGTTCTCACCCGCGTAGGCCTGCCAGTTGGTATTGGTGATGAAGGAGGCGGCGGTGTTGAAAGCCAGGTCGGGCGCCTGCGCCGCAATCTCCAGCGGGTTCAGTGGCAGTCCGCCCTGCAGGCGCAGCAGCAGATAACCCAGCATCATCATCAGCGCATTGCTCAGGACCAGGGCGGCGCCATAGCGCTGCCAGCCCATGCGCTCCTGCGGGTTCACGCCCATGACCCGGTAGCTCAGGCGCTCCAGCCAGCCATGGTGCTCGCTGGTAAAGCAGCGTGCCAGCCATTGGCCCATGGGTATGGTCAGCAAGGTTGCCGCAGTCAGCACGGCGGCAAATTCCATCCAGGGTAACCACATGATGTACCCCTTTCACAGACGCGCCAGGGCGCGCACAAAGCCCAGCAGTCCGACAAAGCAGACCACCGTCAGGCTCACAAAAATCAGGTCTTGCAGCACTTGCATGGCGGCCCCTTCAGAATTTCTCGGGGCGCAGCAGCGCATAGCCCAAATAGGCAAACAGCCCCAGCGCCGTCAGGGCGGCCAGGGCTTCAATCCAGGTGATGGTCATTTCATTCCTCCCGCAAGCCGTTCACGCGGCTTGATTGCGATGGAGGAACTTTAGGAATTAGCCCGTCAAGAACGGGTAGAGATTGGGCTTGCCGATATCAAGATGGCATCAAGAAGCGGCTCGATTCGCGGCCGCGACCTTGGCCAGCCACTGCACGCGCAGGGCCAGCACGATGACCAGCGCCAGCACCATCAGGGCCACGGAACCGACGCCCGTCCAGCCCC
This sequence comes from Comamonas thiooxydans, assembly GCF_002157685.2. Lineage (NCBI taxonomy): Bacteria > Pseudomonadati > Pseudomonadota > Betaproteobacteria > Burkholderiales > Comamonadaceae > Comamonas > Comamonas thiooxydans. The sequence goes on along the minus strand of NZ_AP026738.1, from coordinate 608,283 downwards.
AGCGCGACCAGAACCAGCCCGCCCCGGCCCCCAGCACGCTGGAGCCCATGTAGTAGCCCCAGAGGTATAGCGATGATGCATGGCCCTTGGACTGCATGGCCAGCCGCCCCACCCAGCCGCTGGCCACCGAATGCGCGACGAAGAACCCTGCCGTCAGCAGGACGATGCCGGTCACGATGACGGCCAGCGGCTGCAACAGGGTCAGAACCACGCCCACGGCCATCAGCAAAGTGCCGGCAATCAGCACCGGGCCGCGACCCAGCCTGTCGGCCAGCCCTCCGGCAATCGGCGACGCCGCCGTGCCCAGCAGATAGGCGTAGAAGATATGGCTGATCTGCAGCTGGCTCAGGCCATAGGGCGATGCGCTGAGCAGAAAGCCGGCATAGTTGTAGATGCTGACAAACACGCCCATCAGGCCGAAGGCGATCAGGAACAGCAGCGGCAGGCCCGGATGGCGCAGATGCCGGCCCCAGGCCTGCAGGTGATACCGGGCCCCCAGCCCGGTCTTCTTGATGAAGTTGCGCGAGCTGGGCAGCAGCCAGACAAAGCCCAGGGCTGCCAGCAGGTCAAGCGCCGAAAGCGCAGCCATGGCGTGGCGCCAGCCCCAGAACTCGGTCATCGCGCTCATGCCGACCCGGCCCAGCATGCCGCCCAGTGCCGTGCCGCCCACATACAGGCCCATGGCAAAGCCCAGGCCGGGCGGGTCGATCTCCTCGGACAGATAGGCCATGGCCACGGCAGGCACGCCGCCCAGCAACAAGCCTTCCAGCGCACGCGCGGCCAGCAGCGCATGCCATTGCGGCATGAATGAAGCCAGCAGATTGCACAGCGCCGCCAGGGCCATGGAGATGAACATCAGCTTGCGCCGCCCCAGTCCCTCGGACAGGGCCCCTGCCAGCACGATGGAGCCGGCCAGGCAGGCCGTGGATACCGACAGCGCCAGCGCGCTCTGGGCCGGACTGACGGCAAAGCTGTGGGCCAGCTCCGGCAGCAGCGGCTGCACGCAGTACAGCAGGGAGAAGGTGGCAAACCCTGCCAGGAACAGCGCCACGCTGACCCGCCAGTACTCGGGAGTGCCGCGCTTGATCCATACCGGGGCGGCAGAGGCTGGAGGCTGGGCGGGTAAGGATGTGTTCACATCCTGCGGGGCGCTGTTCATGAGGGAAAAATGAGGGCCGGAGACTAGGCCCCTATTGTGCTGCGCATCTGCCGCCAGCCACAGCCGCAGGCCTTGGCCAATGACGTCGCCCGGCCCGCATTTCCGCAGCATCTCCAAGAATTGGCCCTGCCGTTAAAATAAGCGCCCTCAAGACTTATTCACAGGTCTGCCCTGCATGGGTGCGGGCCTGGTGCGGCAAACGGACCGCCGCACCTTTTGTTGTCACAGCCGGCGTTCTCCGGCTGTATTTACAGCTCTCAATACTGTGTCATACGCCCCAGAAACCCGGCGCCGTCGTACGTTCGCCATCATCTCCCACCCGGACGCGGGTAAGACCACGCTGACCGAAAAGCTGCTGCTGTTCTCGGGCGCGATCCAGATTGCCGGCGCCGTCAAGGGCCGCAAGGCCTCGCGCCACGCCACCTCCGACTGGATGGAAATCGAAAAGCAGCGCGGCATCTCGGTGGCCTCGTCGGTGATGCAGATGAGCTACCGCGACCATGTGATCAACCTGCTCGACACTCCCGGTCACAAGGACTTCTCGGAAGATACCTACCGTGTGCTGACGGCCGTGGACTCGGCGCTGATGGTGATCGACGCGGCCAACGGTGTGGAATCGCAGACCCGCCGCCTGATCGAAGTCTGCCGCCAGCGCAACACGCCCATCATCTCCTTCGTCAACAAGTTCGACCGGGAAGTGCGCGACCCGCTGGACATCATGGACGAAGTCGAGCGCGAACTGGGCATGCCCTGCTGCCCCATCACCTGGCCCGTGGGCCAGGGCAAGAGCTTCGGCGGCATCATCAATCTGCAGACGCAGAGCATGACGGTGTTTGCCGCCGGCAGCGAAAAGCGCCCCGAAGACTTCGAAGTCATTGCGCTGACGGAAGTCGACAGGCTGCGCGCCCGCTTCGGCCAGGCCTATGACGATGCCATCGAGAGCATGGAACTGGCCCAGGGCGCATCGGCCGAATGGGACCACCAGGCGTTTCTGGAAGGCAAGCTGACCCCCGTGTTCTTCGGCTCCGGCGTGAACAACTTCGGTGTGATGGAAGTGCTGAACGCCGTGGTCGACATGTCGCCCCCGCCCGGCCCGCGCGTCGCCTTCACCGAAGTGAACCGCCAGCGCGAAGAAGTCACCATCAACCCCGAAGACAAGACCTTCGCAGGCGTGGTGTTCAAGGTGCAGGCGAACATGGATGCCAATCACCGCGACCGCATCGCCTTTGTGCGCGTGGCCAGTGGCAAGTACACGCCTGGCATGAAAATGAAGGTGCAGCGCACCGGCAAGGAGCTGCGACCCACCTCCGTGGTGACCTTCATGTCGCAGCGCCGCGAGGCCGTTGACGAAGCCTATGCGGGCGACATCATCGGCTTCACGATTCACGGCGGCGTGCAGCTGGGCGACTCCATCACCGACGGCCCCAATCTGCAGTTCACCGGCCTGCCCTTCTTCGCACCCGAAATGTTCATGACCGTGGTGCTCAAGAACCCGCTGCGTACCAAGCAGCTGCAGCAAGGCCTGATGCAGCTGGGCGAGGAAGGCGCGATCCAGGTCTTCAAGCCCGATGTCGGCGGCAATATGCTGCTGGGCGCCGTGGGTCAGCTGCAGTTCGAAGTGGTGCAGCACCGCCTGAAGACCGAGTACGACTGCGACGTGCGCCTGGAAGGCTGCCAGTACACCGGGGCACGCTGGATCACGGCCGACTCGCCCGCCGAACTGCGCGAGTTCGAGAACGCCTATCCCATGCGTCTGGCGCACGATGCGGCCGACACTCTGGCCTATCTGTGCACCAGCCCCTATGACGTGCGCCTGGCGCAGGAGCGTTTCCCCAAGATCCATTTCCACCCGCTGCGCGAGCATGCGGGCCTGGCACTAGGCTCAGCGAACTGAGCGTGATCACCCCCTGAGCGGCTTTGCCGCTTCCCCCTCTCTGGAGGGGGACGACGCCCTGAGCGTAAGGGGCGGCCCTTGCTCGGCGTCACGCCGATGGGCCGCGCCAGGCTCAAGCGTCCTTTGCAATGCATTGAGAGTTTTCTGTGAGCCAAGAATTTCTGCGTCCTTTGTCTGAACTGCAGACGCCTGCCAAGCTGCTGGGCGTGCTGACCGATATCGACGACACGCTGACCACCGACGGCGTGGTGCCCGAGCATGTGGTGGCCGCCATTGCGCGCCTCAAGGATGCGGGTCTGAAAGTGGTGCCCATCACCGGCCGCCCTGTCGGCTGGAGCGTGCCGTTTGCATCGGCCTGGCCCGTGGACGCCATCGTGGCCGAGAACGGTGCCGTGGCCCTGCGCCGCAATGCCCAGGGCGGCCTGGACAAGCTCTACCAGCAATCTGCCGATGAGCGTGCCCGCAACTTTGCCCGCATGCAGCAGGTGCTCGAGCAAATCGAAGCCACCGTGCCCGGCGCCAGACGTGCCACGGACTCGGCCGGTCGCGAATGCGATATCGCCGTGGATCACAGCGAGTTCACGAACATGCCCCAGGCACAGATCGATGAATGCGTGGCCATCATGAAGGCCGCGGGCATGAACGCCACCGTCAGCTCCATCCACATCAACGGCTGGTTCGGCGAGCACAACAAGCTCGAAGGTGCGCGCTGGATCACACGCGAGCTGTTCGACATCGATCTGGACGCCACGCTGGCGCGCTGGGTGTATATCGGCGACTCGACCAACGACCAGCAGATGTTCGAGCACATGCCCCACAGCGTGGGCGTGGCCAATATCGCACGCTTCGTGCCCCAGCTCAAACATCTGCCGCGCCATGTGACCACGGCCGAGCGCGGCGACGGTTTTGTGCAGCTTGCGGATCAGTTGCTGACTCCACAAAAATAGTAGCTGTTACCGCACTTCGCTAAATGATTTCACAATCAAAACAATCTGAAATCATTTGACAACAAGCGCAAGCAGCTCTCATTTTCAAAAGCCTCCGTGCTTGCCGGCACAGAGGCCTTTTTTGATGCCCATCCATCGCCAAACACGATGCACCCACCCGTACAAGACGACCCCCGGGTGCGTAAAAACCCACGGTTGGCACTCACTACAATTTTTGATTCATTTCAAAACATTTCTGAGAGACCAACACCATGCGCATGATTCGCCGCACCTTCGTCGCCACGGCCGTGGCAGCAACAGCCGCCCTGACCGCAGGCACTGCATTTGCCCAAGGCAAGGAAGTCAAGATCGGCTATGCGCTGGCCGTCAATTCCCATTACGGCGCTGCCGCCAACGCCTGGGCCGAAGGCGTGGAAAAAGGCACCAACGGTGCCTACAAGTTCAAGCAGTTTCCCGCCTCCGCACTGGGTGGCGAGCGTGAACTGATCGAAGGCCTGCAACTGGGCACCGTGGAAGCCGCCATCGTCTCCACCGGCGCCCTGAGCAACTTCGTGCCCGATGTGGGCGTGGTGGACATCCCCTTCCTGTTCCGCGACACCCAGCACGCACGTGCCGTGATGGACGGCGCCTTCGGCCAGGACCTGCTGGCCAAGTTCCAGAAGCGCGGCCTGATCGCGCTGGCCTGGGGCGAGCAGGGCTTTCGCCATCTGAGCAACAACAAGCATGCCGTCAATGGCGTGGCCGATCTCAAGGGCCTGAAGATCCGCGTGACCGAGAACCCCGTGCACATCACGGCCTTCCGCACCCTGGGTGCCTCGCCCACTCCCATGTCCTGGCCCGAAGTCATCGGTGCGCTGCAGCAAGGCACGATCGACGGCCAGGAGAACCCCATCTCCGTGCTGGTGTCCGCCAAGCTGTGGCAAGTGCAAAAGCACCTGACCCTGACCTCCCACGTCTACGCCCCCATGGCCCTGATCGTGTCGCCCTCGTTCTGGGGATCGCTGAACGCCGCCCAGAAGACCGCCTTCACGGAAGCCGCCAAGAAGGGTGCACTGGCCTCGCGCGCCTTTGTGGACAACGTGGAGAAAAAGGGCGTTGAAGAAGCCAAGGCCAACGGCATGAAGGTCGTGGAGAAGGTCGACCAAGGCGCGTTCCGCACCGCGCTGGAGCCCGCCTACAAGGAATACGCCAAGAAGTTCGGCCAGAAGACGCTGGACTCCATCACCGCCGTCAAGTAAGCAACCGGCAACATGGGCCTGCCTCCGCGGAGTCAGGCCCGTGCATTTTTCTCCCTCCTGGGCAAGGCAGGTCCTTGCCCGGCTGCGGTCAGCACGAATGGACTTGCGCCAATTCCCGCCGATGATGACGCAGCCTTCAACTCCGTGACGCAGCCGGCTCTTGCGGCAGGTTTCGCCGCTGCCTCTGCTCACCCCCACTCCTATGCTTGATCGTATCGAACGCATTCTCGTAGCCGGCAATCGCTGGCTGCTGATCTTGCTGCTGCTGGCCATGGCCTGCATCGTTTTTGCCAACGTGGTGCTGCGCTACACCACGGGCGACTCCATCGTCTGGGCCGAGGAAGTGGCCCGACACATGATGATCTGGGTCACTTTTCTGGGCTCCGGCCTGGTGCTGCGCTTTGGCGGCCATGTGGCCATCGACAATCTGCACCGCAGCGTGAGCACTCGCAAGGCGCAGGCCATGCGCGGCTTTGTCGTAGTCGTCCTGGCGGTCTTCTTTGTCGTGATGACCGTGACCTCCTCGCAGTACGTGTACGCCACGCGCTTTCAGACCACAGCGGCCACGGACATCCCGATCTCCTATATCTACGGCGCCATGCCCGTGGGCTTTGTGCTGATGCTGATCCATCTGCTGTTCATCGCACGCGGCTACATCGCCGCAGGCAGCTTCGCCGAGTCCGATGAAATGGATGCGGATGCCGCAGCGTCGATATGAAACACCCCCTGAGTCGCTGCGCGCCTTCCCCCTGGAAGGGGGACGACAGCCTCGCTGCGGGGCGGCCCTTGCTCGCTGTCCCAGGCTTGGGTCAGGCCAGTTTTATGCGTTGCGCCACGAATCACTGATCGATTGAAACATCATGGGTATCACTTTATTTGTTGCCATCATCGCCCTGCTCACGCTGGGCTTTCCGGTGGCGTTTGCGCTGGCCATCTCGGCAGCCCTGGCGGTCTTTGTCGGCGGACGTTATCCACAGCTGATCGTCTTCAAGGAAATGTTCACGGGCATCGACAGCTTTCCGCTGATGGCCGTGCCCTTCTTCATCCTGGCCGCAGAGCTGATGTCCGGCGGTGCGCTGACTGCCGTGCTGCTGCGCTTTGCCGCCCAGTTCGTCGGCCATCTGCGCGGCGGCCTGGGCTATGCCAATGTGCTGTCGCTGACCATGTTCTCGGGCATCTCGGGCTCGGCCCTGGCCGATGCAGCCGGCCCCGGCTCCATGATGGTCAAGATGATGGACAAGGCCGGCTACAGCCGTCCCTATGCAGCCGCGCTGACGGCCAGCACCGCCATCGTCGGCCCCATCATTCCGCCGTCGGTCAGCATGATCATCTATGCGCTGCAAGATGAGAACGTGTCCGTGGGCGGCCTGTTCATGGCCGGCTTCATTCCCGGCATTCTGATCGCGCTGGCCATGGCTGCCGTCAACTGGTGGGTCTGCAAGAAGCGCAACTACCGCAGCACCGAGCCGCGCCCCTCGGCACGCGAGATGTGGAGCTCCAGCTTCAAGGCCATCCCCGCGCTGATGCTCATCGTGCTCATCGTGGTCGGCATCCGCTTCGGCATCTTCACGCCCACGGAAGCGTCCGTCGTGGCCGTGTTCTATGCCCTGGTCTGCGGCAAATGGGTTTACCGCACGCTCAAGTGGTCGGCCCTGCCCGGCATCCTGGCGCGCTCGGCCATGCTCACGGCCTCGGTGCTGCTGGTGATGGCGACCTCGGCCGCGTTTGCCTGGGTGCTCACGGTGGAAGGCATTCCGCAGTATCTGTCCGAGCTGATCGTGAGCTGGGAACTCTCGCCCGTCATGTTCCTGATTGCCGTGAACATTCTGCTGCTGGTCTTCGGCATCTTCATGGAGCCGCTGCCCGGCGTGATGATTCTGGTGCCCATTCTCGCGCCCATCGCCTTCAGCCTGGGCATCGATCCCACGCACTTCGCCATGGTGGTGATCGTCAACCTCACACTGGGCATGATCACGCCGCCGGTCGGCGGCCTGCTGTTCGTGACCGCCGTGTCCACGCGCGTCTCCATCACCGAGCTGACGCGCGAGATGCCGCTGTTCCTGCTGGCCCACTTCGTCGTGCTGTGCCTGCTGACCTTCATCCCGGCACTGTCCACCTGGCTGCCGCATACGCTGGGCTTCCAGTAAGCACTGCGCTCATCCGCCAAGGCTGCCTCCGGCAGCCTTTTTTGTTGGCGACCGGAATCCTGATACAAGGCCTGTTCAGCGCAGGCCGCCGCTGCCGGCAGCGCCATACCAGGCCACGGCGCCCGCATAGCCAGCTGCAGGCTCCAGCGGTGCGCAGTCCATGCCCGTCAGCCGCGCCTGCAGCGAGCCGCTCCATTCCGCCAGGCCCAGGCCAGCGCATTTAAGCCTGGCTTCGTGCTGCGTCCAGGCGCTCGCAAATGCTTCGAAGAAAAGAGTATCCGGCGCAATATCCAGAAGCTTCCGAGCGGTTTCCGGACTCAGAAACAGGCGCGCCACATCCTCCAGTTCGCGGCGCGGCGCAGTCGCGTCCACGGCCTGGATATCCACACCTACCGCAGCCCGGCCATGCCAGGCCAGCAGTGCCAGTCCCGGCGCATGGCTGATGGAACAGTGCGGCGCCGCAAGCGGCTTGCCGCGCAGCAACAGCTGCGGTGCCTGGTTGCGCACATTGCTGACCTCCAGCTCGGCCTCGGTACAGCCCAGCTCCGGTGCCAGACAGGCACGCAGCGCGGCCCGAGCCTGGCCACGCGCCCTGTCACGGTCCGTGGCATCCAGACCCTGTACCAATCGCAACTGTGGCGCACCGGCCCGTTGCTCGCCGGCAAGGAGGCAGGGCCGGATCTGCATCAGGCCATCCCGGTGCGACGCCGGGCCGGTGCGGCCGGCGCGCCCTCCCAGCGCGTGCGCGCGGGCAGGGTCTCGCCCTTCATCACCAGGGTCAGCGGGCCGAGCTGCACGTCGTCGCCGACGCTGGCACTGTAGAGCACAGTGCAGCGCGCGCCCATGGTCACGCGACTACCTATGGACACATGGTCTATCTTCATCACCCGGTCCTCGAACAGATGAGTCTGCGGGCAGCACAGTGCGTTGAGCTCGCTGTGGGCGCCGATCGTCACGCAGTCATGCTCGGTGATGTCGGTGGTATCCAGATAGACGCTGGCAGCAATCCTGCAGCCCATCAGGTTCATGGCCAGTGGCAGCCAGGGCGTGCCACGCAGGTAACGCAGGAAGTTGGGCACGGCCATGCCCTCGTACATATTGGTCGCGGCTTCGGAGAGCCAGACAAAAGGTGTCCACATGGGCACGGCCGTCTTGCCGTAGCGCCTGATCGTCAGCCATTTGAACAGCGCCACCAGAAAGAACGCCACGATCCCGAAGACCACCCCCGAAATGGCCAGGTCCAGCACCACGGCCCCCCAGCGCTCTTCAGAGGCCAGAGGCATCGCATCCAGCACAATGGCATAGCCGACGGCAATCACCAGCGCATGTGGAACGGCGATGCGAACCGCCTCCACCAATCCGCGTGCGACTCGCCGCCACGCAGAGGGGGCAAACGTCAGATGCTCTGGATAGCCCTGTGCAAGCTCGCGCGCCGGCAAATTGATCGCGGGGGCTCCCAGCCAGGTGTCGCCACTTTGCATGTCCGCATTGCGCGGCACGGCCGTCATCACGCCGATGAGCACATTCTCGGGGATGGTCGAGCCATCGGGCACGTAGGCGCCGTTGCCGATGAAGCTGCGGCGCGACACCACCGTGGGCTTGACCGTCATCCAGCCGCCGTCGATGAGTTCGTCGCCCAGCATCACGGCATCGGCCACGAAGCATTCGTCGCCCAGCGTCAGCATGTCGGGCACCACGCCAAGCGCGGTGGACAGCTCGGTCTGCTTGCCCACCTTGGCCCCCAGCAGCCGGTACCAGGTGGAGGAGTAGACCGTGGCGTAGATGCCGTGCAGCGTGCCCAGGCTCGCCTCCTGGATCTGGTTCACCAGCCATTTGCCCAGGTAGCGGCCGCTGTGCAGCGACCAGGTGCCGGCCCGGGTGCGCGGCAGGAACAGGTAGCGTACCAGCGCCGCCACCAATACCGTGCAGGCCACCAGCACTGCGCTGGATGGCAGCGCCAGCAGGAAGAACTTGACGAAGCGCAGGACGAACGCGCCCACGGCATCGACCACGCCATGCTCCAGCAGCGGCCGCACCGAGATCGCATCGATGTCGAGCACGTCGATCAACATGAAGGTGGGAAACACCGGCATGAAGAACAGCGTGGCCACCAGCAGGCCACCCGCCAGAAAGACGAACATCTCCCACACCAGGCGCGCCCGGCCCGCAGTCTGGCGCGGCGGCAGGCTGGCGGGGTCGAACTCGCCCACGGCCCGCGCGGGCGAGCCGGCCCACACGCTGCGCGCTGGCTGCACCATGCCGTCGGCCAGCGCCGACTGGCCCTCCAGGTGCGCCCAGTCCCCCATGCGGGTATTACCCTCGACCACCACGTACGAGTCTATGCAGGCCTCGTCGCCGATATCGATGCGGCCCAGCACCAGTTCGCCGCCTTCGACGCGGGCGTTCTCCAGGTTCACCGCGTTGCCGATGCTCACGCCGTCGCCGATCGAGAGCAGGTCGTGCGCGCGCACCGTCATCGAGCCGAGGTTGGTCTCGCGCCCCACCTTGGCGCCCAGCGCGCGCAGCCACAGCGGGTGCAGCGACGAGCCGGTGATCATCGCCATCGGCACCGCCTCCACCAGCCGGTCGGCAAACCACCAGCGGAAGTAGGTCAGCCCCCACAGCGGGTAGCGCCCGGGCCTGAGGCGCCCGGCCACCAGCCACTTGCCGGCCCAGGCGATGCCGAATTCGGCCAGGGTGGCGATCGCAAACGCCAGCACCGACATGGCCACGGCAAACCAGACCGAGTCGGTCTCGTCGCCGGTGAAGAAGTGGTAGGTGAAGAACGGCGCCAGCCACTGCGCCATTTTGATCAGCACCAGCAGCGGGATCACCACCGCCTGGGCCGCGCCGCAGCGCCAGCGCCGCCATGCGGAATGGATGCGGAACGGCCGTTCCCGCGCCGGGGCATCGCCCTGTGGCATCGCGGCCTGCAGCGCCTCGGCGATCAGCCCGATGCGGCGCTGCTGGTAGATGGTGCTCACCGTGGCCTGCGCAAAGCGCGCATCGGCGCGCAGCAGCGAGGTCAGCCGCGCCGCGAACAGCGAATGCCCGCCCAGGTCGCTGAAGAAATCCAGCCCCCTGCGGATGGGCTGGCCCGGAAAGAGCTGCGCCAGCGCGGCGAACAGCACTTCCTCGGCCGGTGTTTGCGCCGTGTCGGAATCGGACAGGTCCACCGCGGTGGACAGCTCCATGGCCTTGAGCGCCTTGCGGTCGATCTTGCCCGAGGTCAGGCGCGGCATCTCGGCCAGCGTCTCGAAGCGCGCGGGCACCATGTAGGGCGGCAGGCGCTCGGCCAGCGCACTGCGCAGCGCGGTGTGCGTGGGCGGCACCTCACCGGGCACATAGAAGGCCACCAGCTGGTCCATGCCGTCATCGCGCCGCAGCAGCACCGCCGTGGTGCCCACGCCCGGCTGCTGGGCCAGCACCGCCTCGATCTCGCCCAGCTCCACGCGAAAGCCGCGGATCTTGACCTGGTCGTCAGCCCGGCCCAGGCAATGGATCTGACCATGCTCGTCGATGCGCGCCAGATCACCGGTGCGGTACAGGCGCGTGTCGTGCGGCCCGTTGGCCCAGGGGTTGGCCAGGAATTTCTCGACCGTCAGCTCCGGGCGGCCCAGGTAGCCGGCGGCCACGCCAGGGCCGGTGATGCACAGCTCGCCCACCTCGCCCCGCGGCAATCCCACCAGAGCGGGCGCGGTGCCGGCCGGAAAGCTGTCGGCCTCGATCACCTGCACCACCACCAGGCCGTAATTGGGCAGCGGCGTGCCGATGGTCACCGGCTCGCCGGCCTTGAGTTCGGCCAGGCTGGCCGACACCGTGGCCTCGGTGGGGCCGTAGGTGTTGAACATCTGCCGATGGCCGTTGGCCCAGCGCGCCACCAGCGATTCGGGGCACATCTCGCCGCCGAGGTTGATGAGGCGCAGATTGGGCACGTCCTGCGCGAACAGCGCCAGCAGCGTGGGCACGGCGTGCAGCACCGTCACCTGCTGCTCGATCAGCGCGCGCGGCAGCGCCTCGGGGTCGCCGGCGATCTCGCGCGGCGCCAGCCACAGCGTCGCGCCTACGAGGTAGCTGATCCAGATCTCCTCGAACGACATGTCAAAGGCCACCGAGAAGCCCTGGTAGACCTTGTCGGTCTGGCGCACGCCGAGCCGGGCGTTCTCGCTGCGCAGGAAGTGGCAGATGCTGCCCTGGGTGATGGCGATGCCCTTGGGCTTGCCCGTGGAGCCGCTGGTGTAGATCACATAGGCCGGGTGGCCGGGCAGCGCGCCCTCGCGGTGGCGCACCGCGGCGCCCGCCGGCAGCGGTGCCAGCAGCTCGGTCTCGGTGAAGATCCGGGCAGCAATGCCTGCCTGCCCTTGCACCACCTGAACCTGCCGCTGCGCTGTCAGCAGCGCCTTGGCGCTGGCATCCTCCAGGCAGGTGGCGATACGCTCGGGCGGGGTTTCGGCGTCGAAGGGCAGCCAGGCCGCGCCCGTCTTGGCAATCGCCAGCTGCAGCGTGAGCAGCTCGATGCCGCGCGGCAGCCACAGGCCCACCATGTCGCCGGGGCGCACGCCGGCCTCGATCAGCCGGTGCGCGGCGCGGCTGGCATCAGCGTCCAGCTCCGCATAGCTGCACTGACGCAACTGCTCGCCCTGTCCCTCGATCAGCGCGATCTGTTCAGGGTGGGCTGCTGCAGTCGCTTCGAAGATATCGGCCAGCACCTCGTGGCGCAGCAGGTCTGGCCGCTCGGGCCCACGTAAAACAACAGTGTCAGACATAGATCAGCGGCTTACCCGGAGCAACCATGCGTCCGAACCTGGTGGCGCCGCTCTTTTCTGTCTGCCATTATTGAGCGTACCGCTCGCTTTCAGTGTTGCGCAGCCGGCTTCCCGCCCCGACGTCGCACAATATTTGCATTCATGGAGAGCAGCCACGGCGGCGGACCTGCCAGGCCTTCGACGGCTGGAGAGACGACCTCGCGTCAAGGTGCAGCTGCTCCTGGCCGCACGCTTCATCCTGCTGGGACTCCTGCCCATTGTGCCGACGCCGCATACGCACATGCCTGCGGCAAGCAATTCGTGGCCTTACCCTGCGGGATCAGCTGCGGCGGTGCAGGTGCTCGCGCCGCATGCCGTGCGGGCTTTGCACACCGATCAAGGCCATATTGCGCCGGATCTCGGAGGCCAGAATGCCGGCCGCGTGCAGGATTCCCGCCTCCCCCGCCACGGCTCCTGCGTAATTGAAGGGCCGGCCCACAAAGACGAACTTGGCTCCCAGTGCCAGTGCCAGCAGCACATCGTTGCCACGCCGGAAGCCGCTGTCGATCATGACCGCATATTCGGGCCCCAGCGCATCGACCACCTGCGCCAGCGTCTCCATGGGCGATATCGAGCCGTCGAGCTGCCTGCCGCCGTGGTTGGACAGAATGATGCCGTTCGCCCCTGCGTCGCGCGCGGACAGCGCATCCTGGGGCCGCAGAATGCCCTTGACGACCAGATTGCCTTGCCAGCGCTGGCGGATCAGGGCCAGATGATCCCAGCTCAGATGGTCGCGTGCGCCAAAGTCGCGCGTGACGCTGGAGGAGAGAATGGGCGCGCCGCGCGTGGCCTGCGAATTCTCGAAATGCGGCATGCCATGACAAACCAGGGTGCGCAGGGCCGTGCCCAGCAGCCAGCGCGGATGGGTGATGCCGTCCCAGGCCAGACGCAAGCTGGGCCGCAGCGGTGTCGAGAAGCCCGCGCGAATATTGTTCTCGCGGTTGCCCGAGACCGGCGTGTCGACCGTCACCACCAGGGTCTTGAAACCTGCGGCCTCGACACGCTCCAGCAGCCTGAGGATGCGCTCCTTCTCTCCGGGCACATAGGCCTGGAACCAGGCTTGCGGGTTGGCCTTGGCCACCTCTTCCATCGCGATCAGCGAAGTGCCGCTGAGTATGGCCGGGATATGGGCCCGCGCAGCGGCCCGTGCCTGGATCAGATCGCCCCGATAGGCGGACAGTGCGCTGATGCCCATCGGCGCGATACCGAAGGGAGCTGCGTAGGTCTGCCCCATCAACGTCGTTGCCAGCGTGCGCCCTGAGGTGTCGGTCAGCACGCTGCTCATCCAGCGGTAGCTGTCGAAGACCTCGCGGTTGCCGCGCAGGGACTTGTCGGTCTCGCAGCCGCCGCTCACATAGGCAAAGATGGGCGCCGGCAGATGCCTGCGCGCCGCTGTCTCGAAATCATCCAGAGACAGAATGCCGCGCAGCCTGCGAGGCGTGCCCGGCTGCGCATCCGCGCGGGAAGGTGCAGACGATGCAGGAGCGTTGAATTTCTCGATATCGAATCGGGCTTGCATGGAAGTGGCCGCTGAAACGTTGGCACTGGTTTCAAGAAATCGCCCCAAGCGCGCTTTCTGCAATTGAAAAAGCTGCTCTTGAGACGCCTTTCAGAGCACATGAAATGCGGCGCCGGTGCGGTTGCTCGCCCGCCCCGGCCCGAGGCACTCAGTTGAGCTTGATCTGGGCTTCGCGGATCAGCTTGCCCCACTTGGCATGCTCGCTCTTGATCCAGGCACCGAACTTCTCCGCACCGGCCGGGGTCGGCATGCTGCCCTCCTGCGCCAGCTTGTCCTGCACCTCCTTGGTGGCCAGCAGCTTCATGGTGGCGTCGCCGATGCGCCTGACCACATCGGGCGGCATGTTCGCGGGGCCCACCAGGCCCAGCCAGGTCGAAGCCTCGAAATCGGCATAGCCCTGCTCGGCCACCGTGGGCACATCGGGCATGGAAGGCACGCGCTGCGCCGAGGTCACGGCCAGGGCGCGGACCTTGCCCGAGGTCAGCTGCGGCATCACGGATACGGTGTTACCGAAGTACAGCTCCACCTGTCCGCCCAGCAGGTCCGTCATCGCCTGGTTCGCGCCCTTGTAGGGCACCTGCAGGATCTGGATGCCTGCGCGGCGCGCCAGCATCTCGCCAGCCAGGTGGCCCACCGTGCCGTTGCCGGCCTGGGCAATGCCGTAGGTGCCGGGCCTGGCCTTGGCGGCCTTGATGAAGTCGCCCAGATTCTTGAACGGCGAACCGGCGCGCACGGTCAACACCACGGGCTGCAGGGCCACGCTGACAATGGGCGTGAAGTCCTTGAGCGGATCAAAGGGCATCTTGGCATACAGGCTGGGATTGATCGCCAGGTTCGCGGCCTGGCCCATGCCTATGGTGTAGCCGTCGGGCGCCGCCTTGGCCACGGCATCGAGGCCGATGTTGCCGCCCGCGCCCGGCTTGTTGTCCACCACCACCGTCCAGCCCATGCCCAGATTGAGCTTGTCCGCTACCAATCGCGACGTGGCGTCGGTGCCGCCGCCCGGCGGGAAGGGCACCACCATGCGCACCGGGCGCTGAGGCCATTCGCCCGCCGCGCTGGCCATGCCCTGCACACCCATGGTCAGTGCGGCCATGGCAGCCGCTGTCAGAAATATTCTTTTATGCATGTCTTGTCTCCTGAAAGAATGTCCGGCCTCAGACCGGCAGGCCCTTGGCGCGCAGCACCGCATCGAAGCGCTCGGGGTCGGCAGTGCCCTCGCGATTGCTTTCGCGGATGGCGGCTTCCTTGACCAGATGCGCCCGGCTGCGCTGCAGAATCTCGGCCGCATCTGCTGCAGGCACGGCAATCACGCCATCGGCATCGCCCACGATCAGATCGCCGGGCAGCACCGCCATGCCGGCGCAGGAAACCGGCACATTGATCTCGCCCGGGCCATCCTTGCTGGGACCTCGATGGGTGTGACCACGCGCGAAAATCGGCATGCCTTCCTCGGCCCATTCGCAGAGATCGCGGATGGCACCGTCGATCACCAGGCCGGCGAGCTTGCGCGCCACACAGGTGGTGCGCATCAGACCTCCGACCAGGGCCTGGGAGACATCGCCCCCGCCGTCGATGACCAGCACATCGCCGGGCTGCACCATCATCAGCGCCTTGTGAATCATGAGGTTGTCGCCGGGGCGCACCCGCACGGTGACGGCCGGCCCGCAGAGCACGGCATCCAGCCTGGCGTGATATTGGCGCAGGCCCAGAGTGCCGACATTGCGGCTCATGGAGTCGCCGATGGCCGCCACGGGAATGGACTTGAATGCTTCAACGACCTCGGCCTCGGGGCCTGGGACGCACGGATTGATGCGATAGCCCGCGGGCCACTTTTTTTCACTAATGCTCATGCAGGTTCTCCGGAAAGAGAGGAATGGGATTCAAGGACCTCGGGGTTCACGCAGCGGCTGGCGGCCACGGGCCGGCCTTGCAGCCAGCCCAGCACATTCGCGGCCGCACCTTCGGCCATGGCGGCCAGCGCTGCGGGCGTGGAACCGCCCACATGCGGCGTCAGAACCACGTTCGGCAGGGCCGCCAGCGCGGAGTCCGCGGGCAGGGGCTCCACGGCCATGGTGTCCAGACCGGCCGCATGCAGGTGACCGCTGCGCAGGGCTTCGACGAGTGCGGGCTCGTCCACCACTTCGCCGCGTGCGGTATTGATCAGGATGGCGCCCTGCGGCAGGCAAGCCAGTCGCGCCGCGCCCAGCATGCCGCGGGTGCGCCGGTTGAGCGGCACATGCAGGCTGAGCACATCGACCAGCGGCAGCAGCTCGTCCAGCGAAGCCAGCAGCTTCACACCCGCCACGGGGCTGGACTGCAGCGCGGGATCGAAGGCAGCCACCTGCATGCCCAGGGCCTGGCAAACCTGGGCCACACGCTGGCCGACCTGGCCGAAGCCGACCAGACCCAGCGTCTTGCCGGACAGCTCGATGCCGTCCTGGGCGCGCGACCAGCGGCCACCGCGCAATTCCGCATCCATCCAGGCAATGCGGCGGGCCGCAGCAAACAGCAGGCCCAGGGTCATCTCCGCCACGGACTGCGCGTTCGCCCCGGGCGTCACATAGACCGGAATGCCGCGCGCGCCGGCTGCGGCCACATCGATATTGCTCACGCCCACGCCATGCTTGGAGATGACCTTGAGCGTGGGGCACGAGGCGATGGCGCGCGCCGAGAGCTCCAGGGTGCGCGAGATCACGGCATCGACGGGCTCGGTGGCCATGATGCGCTCCACCGCCCCGGCATCATCGCCGGGCGCCAGATAGATCACCCGCGCGCCGGCCCTGGCAAGAAGATCCGCCCCGCTGGAAGCCAGCTTGGGAGCGGTGACGAAAACGGTAAAGGCTTGTGTTGACATAAGGACTCCGATGAGCCCGGATTCTTGTCAGCATCACTCATTCCGTCTATTCGATAATATTCATTCAATCATCACTTTTATTCATCGATGGATCTGCATCTGCGCGATCTGCGCTTCTTCGAGATCGTGGCCGAGCTGGGCCACCTTGGACGGGCAGCCGAACAGCTGGGCCGCACCCAGCCGGCGCTGACCAAATGCATGCAGCGGCTGGAACAGGCCGTGGGCGGAGCATTGTTCGAGCGCGCCGGGCGCGGCATACAGCTCACGCCCGCAGGGCAGGTGCTGCTGGCCCGCGCACGCATGCTGCGCAACGCCAGCCAGGAGGCGCTGCGCGAGGTACGCGATTTCAACGAGGGGATTTCGGGCCATGTGCGCATAGGCAGCGGCCCCGTAGCCGCCGACCATCTGCTGCCCGAGCTGTGCAGCAAGGCGCTTGCCGGCGGGCGCAAGATCACCATCAGCATCGTGATCGGCCCGAGCTGGGAGCTGCGCGACCGCCTGCGCGAAGGCCAGCTCGATCTGCTGATCGGTCTGACGGCCGAAGGCGATGCGGAACTGGTCTCCTACCCCATCGTCGAGGATGTGGTCGTGGTGGCCGCCAGCCGCACGCATCCCATCTTCGAAAAATCCCGCATCACGCCGGCCGCGCTGCTGCAGCACTCCTGGGCCCTGCCCAGCGCCAACATTCCCAGTCGCCAGTGGCTGGATCAGGCTTTTACGTCGCGCGGCATGTCTCCGCCCACGGTGCAGGTCGAAGCGGGCTCCATCCCGCTGTTGCCGCGCATGGTGGCGAAGACGGATCTGCTGACCTTCGTCTCGCGTCACACGCTGCGGCTGGAGCGCAGCCGCACGCTCAAGGAGGTGCGCCTTGCCGCCACCACGCTGCGCCGTCACCTTGGTGTGACCTGCCGCAGGGACGGCTACCTGTCGCCCGCTGCCCAGCAGATTCTCAAGCTGCTGCGCGACGACGGACCCACACTGTTCGGCAGCGACGAGGCTTCCTTTGACGATATGTGAGCATGACTGAAACCGTCCAGGCCTAGGCATCAATCCCACGCTCTTCGCCATGGCGGTGATCGTCAACCTCACGCAGGGCATGATCACGCCGCCGGCCGGCGGCCTGCTGTTCATGACCGCCGTGCCCACGCGCGTGTCCATCACCGGTCTGACGCGCGAGATGCCGCTGTTCCTGCTGGCCCACTTCGTCGTGCTGTGCCTGCTGACCTTCATTCCGGCACTATCCACCTGGCTGCCGCATACGTTGGGCTTCCAGTAAAGCGGGCATGCAGGATCACCATGCCTGCGTGCATCACGCGGGCCTTTTTTCGATCAAGAATCGGTGCCGCTGACCCATGAACACCATGAGCCTGCCTTTGCAGAAATGGCGCGTGTGATGCGTGATGATGGTGAGGGGTGTTGTGGAAGGACGCGCTGCATGCGCCATATCGGCCGCCCTTGCGTGCGCGCTACAAGCGACGTTCGCTCACTTCCACGCGCGCACCCAGCCCCCCGAAATGCTGCACCAGACGGTCCTTTTGCAAGGCGCTGACGCTATCGTCGAGCAGCGTCAGCGGCAGCCGGGTCTTGAGTTTCAGCAGCTCCTGCGCAGACATCGTCGTGAAGATTTTCCTGAGCGCCAGCATGACCCTGGCCGGATCGGGCCCCAGCTCCAGCAGGCGCACGGTGTAGAAGATGGTGGAAGAGCGCGTTTCACGCGGCACAAGTGGCGCTTTGGCTGCCTTGGGCTGCACATGCGCCATCAACTCCTCGAGCGAGGCGAACAATGGCCTGGCCGCGCAGTGCGGCTCGTCATGCCACTTCCACAGCACAGGCACTTCGGGCCGGCTCATGTCACCGATCAGCGGGTCGCCATCCAGGCCATGGGTCAGCACCAGCCAGTGAGGGCTCCAGCCATCCGCCACAGCACCATCGATCCAGCGCAGATCACCGGGCGTGCTGGCCTTGAGGTCCAGGCCGAAGCGGTACTCACCAGTCTGAGACCACAGCCCTGCCGCATCGGTGGCACGCTGCATCGCGAGCCGGTTGCCCGCGCCTTCACGCCATGCAGGAAGCTGTAACCACGGCAGCTCATCCTTCCAGCCAAGCGCCCAGGTCATCCAGGTCTGCACCGCCGGCGGCAGCGGTGGATGCGCGATCTGCGCCATCCACGCGACACGCGAGGCCGCCAGCTCAGCCGGTGCAGGAAAGTTGCCACGCGAGAAGGACATGGTACGCGCCGCCTCTTACCGCGCCAGCACCGGCGCCAGTGCCTTGCCGGTGTGGGTGCCGATCTTCACCAGCTCCTCGGGAGTCCCCGTGGCCACGATGCGACCACCGTCCTTGCCGCCTTCGGGGCCCAGATCGATGATCCAGTCCGCCTCGGCAATCACGTCGAGGTCATGCTCGATGACCACCACGCTGTGGCCGCCGTCGACGAGTCGGTGCAGCACATGGATGAGCTTGTCCACATCGGCCATGTGCAGGCCCACGGTGGGCTCGTCCAGCACGTACAGCGTGTGCGGAGCCTTCTGTCCGCGTCGGCCGATATCGTCGCGCACCTTGGTCAGCTCGGTCACCAGCTTGATGCGCTGGGCCTCGCCGCCCGACAGCGTGGGCGATGGCTGGCCCAGGGTGAGATAGCCCAGACCCACGTCTTTCAGCAACTGCAGCGGATGGGCAATCGAGGGCATGGAGGCGAAGAACTCCACGGCCTCGTCGACCTCCATCTGCAGCACATCGCCAATGCTCTTGCCGCGCCAGCTCACGGCCAGCGTCTCGGGGTTGAAGCGTGCACCGTGGCAGACTTCGCAAGGCACTTTCACATCGGGCAGAAAGCTCATCTCGATGGTGCGCACGCCCTGTCCCTCGCAGGCCGGGCAACGCCCTTCGCCCGTGTTGAAGGAGAAGCGGCCAGCCGCATAGCCGCGGGCCTTGGCCTCCAGGGTCTCGGCAAACAGCTTGCGAATCGTGTCCCAGAAGCCGATATAGGTCGCCGGGCAGGAGCGCGGCGTCTTGCCGATCGGGGTCTGGTCGACTTCTAGCACGCGATCGACGGTCTCGAAGCCCTTGAGCCCCTTGCAGCCCACGAGCGCCGGCGACTTGCCGGCATCCATGGCATCGCGGCCGGCCTTGGTCGAGCGCTGCTGCACCCAGGCCGCCACATTGCTCAACAGCACATCGCGCGCCAGCGTGGACTTGCCCGAGCCCGAAACTCCGGTCACGGCCACCAGACGCTTGAGCGGAACGCGCGCATCCACGCTCTGCAGATTGTGCAGATTCGCGCCCAGTACCGTCAGCCAGTGCAATGCGTCGCTGTCTTGCTGCACTACATTTTCAGTAGCAGCTACCGCTTTCTTTTTCTTGGTTTTGGATGGTTTCTTATCTGAAACCTCCATATCACCAGCGTCAGAAGCTTCTGCATTGATAGCAGTCGACTGCACCGGAGGCTGGCCCTCCCCCACCCACAGACGCGGCTTGAAGGGATGCCGCATGGCGTGCAGCAGATAGCGCCCGGTGACCGAGTCCTTGGCCGCCATGATGTCGGCAACCGTTCCTTCGGCCACCAGACGGCCGCCGCGAATGCCGGCGCTGGGGCCGATATCGATCACGTGATCGGCGCGGCGAATCGTGTCTTCGTCGTGCTCCACCACCACCAGCGTGTTGCCCTTGTCGCCGAGCTTGTGCAAGGCATTGAGCAGAATCTGATTGTCGCGCGCATGCAGGCCGATGGTGGGCTCGTCCAGCACATAGCAGACGCCTTGCAGATTGCTGCCCAGCTGTGCGGCCAGTCGGATGCGCTGGGCCTCGCCCCCGCTCAGCGTGGGTGCACCGCGGTCCAGCGTCAGATAGTTGAGACCGACTTCTTCAAGGAATTCGAGACGACTCTGGATCTCGGGAATCAGATCGCGCGCAATATCGGCTTCGCGGCCCGTAAGCTCCAGACCCTGTATCCAGTGGCGCACATCGCTGACTGACAACTGGGCAATATCGGTAATCGCCTCGCCGTGAAACTTCACGGCTCGCGCCACGGGGTTCAGACGTGTGCCGCGGCACTTGGGGCATTCCACCTCGGCCAGGTCTTCGACCTCCTGGCCCTCGAACTTCACCTCACGGCCCCGGTTGTCGTCGGCCAGCAAGGTGTCGTCATAGACCTTGCGCTGGTCCTTGGTCAGCTTCACGCCCGTGCCCACGCAATCGGGACACCAGCCATGCTTGCTGTTGTAGGAGAACAGACGCGGGTCCAGCTCGGCATAGCTGGTGGCGCAGATCGGGCAGGCACGCTGGGTGGAGAACACCTGCAGCGCGCCGATGCCGACCGTGCTTTGGCCGCCCTGCATGGCGTCGGCCAGATTCTCGATGCCGGACAGCACATGCAGCACGCCCTTGCCGATTTCCAGCGCCTGGCGCAGATGACCGCGCAACTCCTTCTCGTTGGCCGCGGTCACCGTCACGCTGGCCACGGGCAGCTCGATGGTGTGTTCCTTGAAGCGGTCTATGCGCGGAAAGCCCGTGGTCGGCAGAAACTCGCCGTCCACGCGCAGATGCGTGTAGCCCTTGGGTCTGGCCCAGTCGGCCAGCTCGGTATAGACGCCCTTGCGGTTGACGACCAGCGGGCTCAGCAGGCCTATGGTCTGACCGCGGAAATTCGTCATCAGCTGCGCGGCAATGCTTTCCTCGGTCTGCGGCTGCACGATGGCATCGTCGTGTATGCAGTGCTGCACGCCCAGCTTCACATAGAGCAGGCGCAGAAAGTGCCAGACCTCGGTGGTCGTGCCCACCGTGGACTTGCGACCGCCGCGCGACAGACGCTGCTCGATGGCCACCGTGGGCGGTATGCCATAGACCGCATCGACCTCGGGACGGCCCGCAGGCTGCACGATGGAGCGCGCATAGGCATTGAGCGATTCGAGATAGCGGCGCTGGCCTTCGTTGAACAGAATGTCGAAAGCCAGCGTGGATTTTCCGGAACCCGAAACACCGGTCACCACATTGAACTTGCCGCGCGGCACGTCCACGCTCAGGGACTTGAGGTTGTGCTCCTTGGCATTGACGATCTCGATCGCGTTCTTGGCCTGGGGCGCCTTTTCGGCCTGGGCCTTGCGCTGGGGCTTGTAGAGCATGGGCGCGACTTCGCGCACCGCCTCGCCGCCCACGCCCATGGCCAGGTCGTATTCGCGCAAGGCCTGGGCCGTGTGCGACTCCTTCACATGACGCACATCTTCAGGCGTGCCCTGGGCCACGATCAGGCCGCCGCCGTCACCGCCTTCGGGTCCCAGATCGATGAGCCAGTCGCTGGCGCGAATCACGTCCAGATTGTGCTCGATGACGATCAGCGAGTGGCCGGCTTCCAGCAGCTTGCGCAATGCGCGCATGAGCTTGGCAATGTCTTCGAAATGCAGGCCGGTCGTCGGCTCGTCGAACAGGAACAGCGTGCCTTTCTTGGCCAGCGCCTGCCTGGATTTGGACTGCGCCTTGGCCGCCTCAGCCAGAAAGCCGGCGAGCTTGAGGCGCTGGGCCTCGCCGCCCGACAGCGTGGGCACGGGCTGGCCCAGCTTCACGTATTCCAGGCCCACATCGACGATGGGCTGCAGCGCGCGGATCACATCGCGGTCCTGCGCAAACAGCAGCGCGGCTTCGGCCACCGTGAGTTCCAGCACATCGGCCACATTCAGCGACTGGCCGTTGCGCTCGATTTTCACTTCCAGAATCTCGGGGCGATAACGGGTGCCGTTGCAGTCCGGGCAGCGCAGATAGACGTCCGAGAGGAACTGCATCTCCACATGCTCGAAGCCCGAGCCGCCGCAGGTCGGGCAGCGGCCGTCGCCGCTGTTGAAGCTGAACTTGGCGGCCGTGTAGCCGCGCTGGCGCGACAGCGGCGCCACGGCGAACAGCTCGCGGAGCGCATCCCAGGCGCCCACATAGCTGACCGGATTGGAGCGCGCCGTCTTGCCGATCGGCGACTGGTCCACGAACATCACATCGGCCAGATGGTCTGCACCCAGCAGGCGCTCGAACGCGCCCGCCGCATCGGTGGGCTTGCCGAAGTGGCGCATCAGCGCAGGCACCAGCACATCCTGGATCAGCGTGGATTTGCCCGAACCCGAAACGCCGGTGATGGTGACCAGGCGCTGCAGCGGAAAGTCCACGTTGATGTCCCGCAGATTGTGCTCGCGCGCGCCTTCGAGAATCAGGCGCGGCGTGCTCTCGGTCACCATGCGCTTGAGACCGAAACCCACCTGCTTGCGCCCGCCCAGATAGGCGCCGGTCAGGGTATCGGCCTGGCGCAGATCCTCGGGCGTGCCGTCGAACACGATCTGGCCGCCGCGCGCACCCGGGCCCGGCCCCATGTCTATCATGCGGTCGGCGGCAAACATCACGGCGGGATCATGCTCCACCACAACCAGCGTATTGCCCGCATCGCGCAGGCGCTGCATGGCTTCGGTGATGCGCTCCATATCGCGCGGGTGCAGGCCTATCGATGGCTCGTCGAGCACAAACAAGGTGTTGACCAGCGAAGTGCCTAAAGCAGTGGTCAGATTGATACGCTGCACCTCGCCACCGCTCAGCGTGCGGCTCTGGCGGTCCAGCGTGAGATAGCCAATGCCTACATCGCACAGATACTGCAGCCGCGTCATGACTTCTGCGTGCAGCATCTTCAATGCCTGGGCTTCGCCATCATTTTTGACGGCATCATTGTCTGGCGCCAGCTGCGCAAAGAAGTCACGCAGGCGCGTGATCGGCAGACGCATCAGATCATGCAGACACAGGCCAGGCAGGCTTTCCAGCTGCTCGCGGCTCCAGCCCACCGCCTGAGGCATGAAGCGCTGGTATCTGCCGCTCTCGTCGCCGGGCGGCAGCACGGCATCCGCGGCCTGCTTGCCGCCTATACGCCAGAGCAGGCTTTCGGTCTTGAGGCGAGCGCCGCCGCATGTCGGGCATTCGGTATAGCTGCGGTACTTGGACAGCAGCACCCGGATATGCATCTTGTAGGCCTTGCTTTCGAGATACTCGAAGAAGCGGCGAATGCCATACCAGGTCTGGCTCCACTTGCCGTTCCAGTTGGGCGAGCCTTCGATCACCCAGTCCTTCTGCGCCTGGGTCAGTTTGGACCAGGCCGTATCGCGCGGAATACCCTCGGCCTCGGAGTGGCGCATCAGGTCGTCCTGAATTTCCTTCCAGGCCGGCGTCTGGATCGGCTTGATGACACCGGTGCGCAAGGTGAGCTTTTCATTGGGAATCACCAGTCCCCAGTCCACTCCTATGACGCGCCCGAAACCACGGCAGGCATCGCAGGCGCCCACCGCGGAGTTGAAGGAGAACAACGAGGGAATCGGCTCCTGATAGGTCAGATTGCTCTCGGGGCAATGCAGACCCAGCGAGAATTTCCACAGCTCGGGCTCGACCGCCTCGACACCGCTTTCAGGCAACACATACACCGTGAGCCTGCCGCTGCCGCGCTTGAGGCCCACCTCGATCGCCTCCATGGCGCGGGACCGCTCGGCCTTGCCGAGGCGAAAGCGGTCGGCAATCACATCCAACACCTTGATCTTCTCGGGGGCTGGCTTGGCCTTTTTCTTGCCCTTGGCGACCTCATCGGCTGCGGCGTGAGCGCGCTCCACTTCGCGCTCGGCCTGCACCTTGGTGAAACCGCTGGCAGACAGCCATTGCTCCACCTCTTCGGACGAGGTATTGGCCGGCAGCTCCACCGGGAAGGTGATGGCAATGCGCGGATCGCCCGCGGCCTCGCAGCGCTGGGCCAATTCGGCATAAATGCTGTCCGCCGTATCGTGGCGCACCGGCAGGGCCGTCCTGCTGTCGAACAACTGGGCCGCGCGCGCAAACAGCAGCTTGAGGTGATCGTTGATCTCCGTCATCGTGCCCACGGTGGAGCGAGAGTTGCGCACCGGGTTGGTCTGGTCGATGGCAATCGCTGGCGGCACACCCTCGACCTTGTCCACGGCCGGCTTGTCCATGCGATCGAGGAACTGGCGCGCATAGGCGGAGAAGGTCTCGACATAGCGGCGCTGACCTTCGGCGTACAGCGTGTCGAACACCAGACTGGACTTGCCCGAGCCGCTGGGGCCGGTGACTACGGTCAGCTCACCGGTACGGATATCGATGTCCAGATTGCGAAGATTGTGCTGGCGAGCACCACGGATACGGATCAGGCCCTGCGTCATGTTCTGCGGTCTTTTCTATGAAGGCCAAACATTCTAGGCAGTCCTGACATGAGCCTTGGGTGCGCATGTGCATTACCGTTTCAGCGTACAGCCAGGGCCGCCACAAAAAAGCCCCGGCTGGCGGGGCTTTGATCGAGAACTGCTGCCTTCATTTGGATTCTGCCGGTGCATGAATCGCGTCCGCACCATGCTTTTCTCCACTCATATCCACCTTGTCACCGGCTTTCATGATGACAAACAGTGCCACGGCAGCAAACACCACAAAACCAATCGCCAGCTTCCACATATCAGTCTCCAGAGTGTTATGAATAAGCAGCTGGTGCAGCCGCTCGTGCCACGCCAGTCAGCACGACCATTGAGCCTGAGCGAGTTTGCGCGTGGCTTACTGCCAGGCACGCTGCTCATAAGAAAAAACCCCATGCCTTGCGACATGGGGTATGAACTTGGAGTAATGGTCTGCATTATCAGCTGCAGTTGCTGGAGACACCGCTTGCGCGGTGCACAAATTAGAAGTTGTGGCGGATACCCACAGCGATGGAGCTGAAGTCCTTGCCAGCTGGTGCGTTATATGCAGCACCGCTGTCGTTGTTCACACGGGTGTAGTAACCGTAAACCTTGGAGCGCTTGCTCAGGTTGTAGTTGTAGCCCAGAGTCCACTGGGTAGCTGCGGAGTCGGCAACCTTGCTCCACTTGTTGGCGTGGCCAACGTTCACGTGGAACTCGGAAGCACCCATGGTGTACATACCGGACAGGCGGAAGTTGTTGCGTGTGCCGATCAGGTCTTGGTCGTTGCGCTGGTAGTAAGCGCCAACCGTGAATTGACCAAATGTGTACAGACCACGCAGTGCGGCTTGCCAGTTCTCACCGACCTTGCTGAAACCGGCACCCAGGTGCAGAGGACCGGTGGCGTAGTTGGCGGCCAGATCGTAGCCGTTCTTGCGAGGACCGACCGTGGGGTCCTTCTCGTGCATGGACACGGAGGCATCCACCGTCAGACCGCCCATGCTGGGGGTGCGATAGCCGATCTTGTTCTTGGTGCTCAGACCGCCGAACCAGACGGGGTCGTAGTACAGCGCATCGGAAGAAGAACCGGTGTCGTGGTTGTGCATGCTGATGTAGTCAGCAGTTGCGTAGTAGGACTCGGGAACGAAGTTACCCAGACGGATCATGCCGAAACCGCCGGACAGGTTCACTTCGCTCTGACGCGCAAAGGACATGCCGGTGGTGGGGTGGGTCCAGGCGGAACCGGTACCGGTGTCGGAGTTGAAGCCGGACTCCAGGGTGAAGCCTGCCTTCAGGCCGCCACCCAGATCCTCGGTACCGCGAATGCCCCAGCGGGAAGCATTGTTGTACAGGCCGGACACCGACTCATCACCCACCTTCTGGCGTTCGACTGTGGTGTTGATACGGCCATACAGCGTCACGCTGCTCTGTGCCATTGCGGTGGTTGCGCCCATCACAGCCAGTGCGGCCAGTGCGATGCGAGTCATCTTGGTCATTCAATGCTCCTATGTTCTGGGATAGTGTTTTTTGCACCGCATTGGCTTGTAGGTTGTTGGCCCTCTCGCGGCTAGGTGTGATTCTAGGTTGACCCCTCTCAAAAGCATGATTTCCATCGCAAAAAAGTAACGCAATGATGCTTTGTTGCCACACTGCTGTAACCCATTAGTGCCGAAGCAAACAAAAAAGACCTGCAAAGCACAAGCCTTGCAGATCTTTGATGCGATGCTGCATAAATTGCAGCATCAGCGCCCGGCATCAGTCTTCGGCGTAGATGTCGCGATCCTTGGTTTCGGGCACGAACAGCGTACCGATCACCGCCGTCACACCAGCGATGATGATGGGGTACCAGAGACCGTTGTACATATTGCCGGTCTGCGCCACGATGGCGAAGGACATGGTGGGCAGCAGACCGCCAAACCAGCCGTTGCCGATGTGATAGGGCAAGCTCATCGAGGTGTAGCGGATACGTGTCGGGAACAGCTCCACCAGCATGGCCGCGATGGGGCCGTAGACCATGGTCACCAGCAGCACCAGATAGGTCAGGATCACGACCATCATGACCTTGTTCATCTTGGCGGGGTCGGCCTTGGTGGGATAGCCATCCTTGGCCAGCTCGGCGGCCACAGTCTTCTTGAACGCACCGTCCTTGGCCTTGGCGTCTTCAGGGCTCAGGCCCTTGAGCGAGAACGAAGGAATCTCGGTCGCGCCGATACGGATCATGGCCTGCGTGCCTGCAGCAGCATCTTCGGTTTCATAGCTCACGGAGCCCGCAGCCAGCACCTGCTTGGCCACGTCGCAGGAGCTGGTGAACTTGGTCGTGCCTGTGGGGTTGAACTGGAAGGAGCACTCCGCAGGATCGGCCACGATGACCACCTTGTTCTTGGCTTGAGCTGCAGCCAGGTCGGGGTTGGCGGCTTCGGTCAGCGCCTTGAAGGCGGGGAAGTAGGTCAATACGGCCAGAATGCAGCCCAGCATGATGATGGGCTTGCGGCCGATCTTGTCGGACAGCGTGCCGAAGATCACAAAGAAAGGCGTGCCGATCAGCAGTGCGGCGGCAATCATCAGATTGGCCGTCACGGCATCGACCTTGAGCTGCTGCGTCAGAAAGAACAGCGCATAGAACTGGCCGGTATACCAGACCACGGCCTGGCCGGCTGTCAGGCCGACCAGCGCCAGAATCACGATCTTGAGGTTCTTCCACTGACCGAACGACTCGGTCAGAGGCGCCTTGGACACCTTGCCCTCGGCCTTCATCTTCTGGAAGGCGGGGGATTCGGACAGCGTCATGCGAATCCAGACCGAGATGGCCAGCAGCAAAATGGAGACTAGGAATGGAATGCGCCAGCCCCAGTCGGCGAACTTCTCTTCGCCCATCGAGGTACGCACGCCCAGAATCACCAGCAGCGACAGGAACAGGCCCAGCGTGGCCGTGGTCTGAATCCACGAGGTGTAAGCGCCGCGCTTTCCATGCGGCGCATGCTCTGCTACATAGGTGGCAGCGCCGCCGTACTCACCGCCCAGGGCCAGACCTTGCAGCATGCGCAGCGCGATCAGGATGACGGGGGCGGCCACGCCAATGCTGGCGTAGTTGGGCAAGATACCGACGATGAAGGTGGACAGGCCCATGATCAGAATCGTCACCAGAAAGGTGTACTTGCGCCCGATCATGTCGCCCAGACGGCCGAACACCAGCGCACCGAAGGGGCGCACGATGAAGCCTGCCGCAAAGGCCAGCAACGCGAAGATGAAGGCTGAGCCCGCATCCAGACCGCTGAAGAACTGCTTGGCGATGATGGCTGCCAGAGATCCGTACAGATAGAAGTCGTACCACTCGAAAACGGTTCCGAGTGAAGACGCAAAGATGACTTTGCGCTCTTCCGGGCTCATCGGCCTTGGGGCCGATTTACCTCCCATATGTGCTGTCGCATTGATGGCCATGTTTGTCTCCTAGGTTTTGGAATTTCAGGCGCTGCCAACTCACCTGTTTGTCCAATATCAAAGCGACAACTGACCGCTAACTTACAAAAAAAAGCTTCTCAAAAATTCAAGACTGGGCATTACCCGACCCTCTCCGCACTTACCCGGATTCGTTTTTTTTTGATGTGAAAAACCAGGGGCAAACACCGATATCGTAAGTAAGGAGACGGTCAGACGGGCTTCTCAGAATGCATCGCAAGCAAGCCACCGAGCACCTGATGGCAGGCTGGAAAACTTCAAAGGAGACAACACTGTGCGAGACCCGGTGATAGAGACAATCCAAAGCAACCCCGCCTACCAGCAGCTGCGCCGCAAGCGCAATCGCCTCGGCCTGGCGCTGACCGTTCTGATGTTGATCGTGTACTACGGCTATGTCGCGCTGATCGCATTCGACAAGGAATTCCTGGCCCGGCCCATCGGCGCTGGAGTGACCACGCTGGGCATTCCCATCGGCATGGGCGTCATCATTTTTTCCGTGATCATTACCGGCCTCTATGTGCGCCGCGCCAACAACGAGTTTGATCAGCTCACCCGCGACATTCTCAAAGGCATCAAGCAATGAAGCAGCGCATCTCTTCCCAATGGCTGGCGGGCGCTGCGGCGCTGGTCGCGACAGCTCCCGTGCTGGCCGCCGGCGGTGACGTCGGCAACGCCGCCAAGCAGGCCACCAACTGGACGGCCATCATCATGTTCACCGCCTTTGTGGTGGCAACCCTGTGGATCACCAAATGGGCGGCGGGCCGTACCAAGTCGGCTTCCGATTTCTATACCGCAGGTGGCGGCATCACCGGCTTTCAAAATGGTCTGGCGATTGCGGGCGACTATATGTCCGCCGCCTCCTTCCTGGGCATCTCGGCCTCCGTCATGGCCAGCGGCTATGACGGCCTGATCTACTCCATCGGTTTTCTGGTGGGCTGGCCGATTCTGACTTTTCTGCTGGCGGAACGCCTGCGCAATCTGGGCCGCTTCACTTTTGCCGACGTGGCCGGCTACCGCTTCGAGCAAAAGCCCTTCCGGATTTTTGCCTCCTGCGGCACGCTGGTCGTGGTGGCCTTCTACCTGATTGCCCAGATGGTGGGCGCCGGCCAGCTCATCAAGCTGCTGTTCGGTCTGGACTACTGGATCGCGGTGGTGCTGGTGGGCGCGCTGATGATGATCTATGTGCTGTTCGGCGGCATGACGGCCACCACCTGGGTGCAGATCATCAAGGCCTGCCTGCTGCTGGCCGGCGTGACCTTCATGGGCTTCATGGTGTTGTCCAAATACGGCTTCAGCCCCGAGGCACTGTTTGCCGAAGGCGTGAAGGTACGCACCCAGATCGCCGCGAACGGCGGCGCAGAGCCTTCCGTGGCGGAAAAGCTCGGCCTGGCCATCATGGGACCGGGCGGCTTCATCAAGGATCCGATCTCCGCCATCAGCTTCGGCATGGCGCTGATGTTCGGCACCCTGGGCCTGCCCCACATCCTGATGCGCTTCTTCACCGTGCCTGATGCCAAGGAAGCACGCAAGAGCGTGTTCTGGGCCACGACCTGGATCGGCTACTTCTATGTGCTGATCTTCATCATCGGCTTCGGCGCCATCACCCTGGTGCTCACCAACCCCGAAATGGCGGACACGGCCAAGGGCGTGATCCACGGCGGCGCGGGCACGGCCAATATGGCCGCCGTGCTGGTAGCCAAGAGCGTGGGCGGCGATGTGTTCTACGGCTTTATCTCGGCCGTGGCCTTTGCCACCATTCTGGCTGTGGTCGCCGGTCTGACGCTGTCTGGCGCCTCGGCCGTCTCGCACGACCTCTACGCCACCGTCATCAAGAAGGGCAAGGCCGACAGCGCCTCCGAACTGCGGGTTTCGCGCATCACCACGCTGTGCCTGGGCTTTGTGGCCGTGCTGCTGGGCATTGTGTTCGAGAAGCAGAACATTGCCTTCATGGTCTCGCTGGCCTTTGCCGTGGCGGCTTCGGCCAACTTCCCGCCGCTGCTGCTGTCCGTGCTGTGGAAAGACTGCACCACCAAGGGCGCCGTCATCGGCGGCTTCATGGGCCTGGTCTCCTCCGTGGGCCTGACCATTGTGTCGCCCTCGGTATGGGAAGGCACCTTGGGCAACCCGGCCGGCTCGGCATGGTTCCCCTACGCCTCGCCTGCACTGTTCTCCATGGCGATCGGCTTCTTCGGCGTGTGGCTGTTCTCCGTGCTCGACAAGAGCGCCCAGGCTGCCAAGGAGCGCTCCGTGTTCCCTGCGCAGCAAGTGCGTTCGGAAACCGGTCTGGGTGCCGCAGGCGCATCCGGCCACTGATGATGTGAAAGGCCCGGCACCATGCCGGGCCCCGGCAGGAATCTGCCCTCACTCGGCCCGCAGAGACCGCCACGGTTTTCTGCGGGCCTTGCTCATTCCACGTCCAGCCCGCCGGCCTGCGCCAGCTCGAACAACAGCTCCCGCGCCCACTGGTGTCCGGGAGAACGATGGGTGCGCGCATGCCAGGCAGCCGTCTTGGTGAAACCCGGAATCTCCAGCGGAGGCTCCAGCACCACCAGTCCCGAGTCGGGCTTGACCAGACGCCGCGGCACGACGGCAATCAGATCGCTGCTGCGCAGGATTTCGGGCAGCACCAGAAAGCTGGTCACGGACAGCGCCACGCGCCGGCGCCGCCCCAATCGCTCCAGCGCCTCGTCCGTCACACCATGGAAACTGCCTCCGTCATAGGACACCAGCGCATGGTCCAGCGCGCAGAAGCGCTCCAGCGACAGGCCACGCCGGCGCACATCGGGATGGTCGCTGCGCATCACGCAGACATAGCGTTCGTCGAACAGTCGGCGCGCATGCAGATCGGGGGCCGTGCGCTCCGGCGTGACCAGCGCCAGGTCGATATC
This sequence comes from Comamonas thiooxydans, assembly GCF_002157685.2. Lineage (NCBI taxonomy): Bacteria > Pseudomonadati > Pseudomonadota > Betaproteobacteria > Burkholderiales > Comamonadaceae > Comamonas > Comamonas thiooxydans. The sequence goes on along the minus strand of NZ_AP026738.1, from coordinate 577,190 downwards.
GCCGCGCTCCAGTCGCTCGTGCAGCGGCAGATGCTGGGCCGGCACCACGGCCACACACAGACCGGGCGCGCGCTGGCGCAACACGGCCAGAAACGGCAGCACCACCGCCTGCAGTGCGTAATCCGTGGCGGCAATGCGCAGCGTCATATGCGCCGTGGCCGGATCAAAGGCCTGGGGGCGCAGCAGCGCCTCGGCATTGCACAGCAACTCCTTGAGCGGCCCCGCCAGGGCCAGCGCGCGCAGCGTGGGAGCGATGCCGCGCTGCGTGCGCACGAACAAGGGGTCATCGAAGCTCTCGCGCAGCCGCGTCAACATGCCGCTGACCGCTGGCTGGGTCAGCGCCAGACGCTCGGCAGCGCGCGTCACGCTGCGCTCGTCCAGCAACGCATCCAGGGCCTTGAGCAGATTCAGGTCCAGGCTCTTGATATCAGTCGGCATGATTTCATAAATCAGAAATATCGATTGGATTTATTTCACCACAGACCCCATCATTTCCCCATTCCCTTCGAAAGAAGCCCTGCATGCACTGCATTCACTGGCCCGCCGACTACATGCCGGGCACTACCGAAAACTTCGGCTCCAGCGAGCTCATTGCCCAGGGCCTGTATTCGCCGCTTTCCTAGCCTCGCTGCCCTTGATTTTTTGATAGCTGCCAGCACCTTCATCTATTGATTTTCAGATGACTTTCATACTGAAAACAAGCAACGAAAAGCGCTAGGCGCTATCAAGCTTTTTGCATCCTGCTTTGCCGCGGGACTGCTGGCTCATTCCATTCGCACCACCGATACTCCGCATGTCTGCACTCTTTACCCCTTTCACCCTCAAAAGCCTGACCCTGCGCAACCGCATCGCCATTCCGCCGATGTGCCAGTACAGCGCCGTGGACGGCCTCACCAATGACTGGCACCAGGTTCACTACGCCTCCATGGCGCGCGGCGGCGCGGGGCTGGTGATCGTCGAAGCCACCGGCGTGTCGCCCGAGGGCCGCATCTCGCCCGATTGCACCGGCCTGTGGAACGACGCCCAGATAGAAGGCATGTCGCGCATTGCCGCCGGCATCAAGGCCGCAGGCGCCGTGCCCGGCATCCAGATCGGCCATGCCGGACGCAAGGCCAGCGCCAACAATCCCTGGGAAGGCGACGACCATATTGCCGAAGGCGATGCCCGCGGCTGGCAGCCGATTGCGCCATCGGCCATCGCCTTTGGCGGCGGTCTGCCGCGCGTCCCCCGTGCCATGACGCTTGCGGACATCGCCCGCGTGCAGGATGACTTTGTCGCAGCAGCCCGCCGCGCGCTTGCGGCCGGCTTCGAATGGCTGGAGCTGCACTTTGCCCACGGCTATCTGGCGCAGAGCTTTTTCTCGGCCCACAGCAACCAGCGCGACGACGCCTATGGCGGCAGCTTCAGCAACCGCGCCCGCTTTCTGCTGGAGACCGTGGCCAAGGTGCGCGAGGTCTGGCCCGAGCATCTGCCGCTGACAGCGCGTTTCGGCGTCATCGAGTACGACGGCCGTGACGAAGAAACCCTGGAGGAATCCATCGCCGTCACGCGCCAGATGCGCGAGCGCGGCCTGGACCTGCTCAATGTCAGCGTCAACTTCGTGATTCCCGATGTGAAGATTCCCTGGGGCACACCCGCCTTCCTGGCGCCGATCGCCCAGCGCGTGAGCCGCAGCGCCGGCCTGCCCGTGGCATCGAGCTGGGGCATGGATGATCCGCAGATTGCCGAGCGCATCGTGGCCGACGGCCAGGTCGATCTGGTGATGATCGGCCGCGCCCATCTGGCCAACCCGCATTACGCCTATCAGCTGGCGCAAAGCCTGGGCGTGGCCCGTCCCGACTGGACCCTGCCTGCTCCCTATGCCCATTGGCTGGAACGCTATCGCGGCGCCGCCAAGCAGGCAGCAGCCTGAGTCGGCCGTCGCCCCTCAACGCACCAAAGATCTCGATCGCAAAGAGGCCCGGCCCCACGACGAGCACCGCAGGACTGGACGCCGCCACGCGCAAGGGCAGGAAAGAGCACACCGCATCGAACCTCACCCGCTTGCCGTAAAGCCCCGGGATCATGAATGGCGTCGGCCCCGGGCCGGTTGTCGATGATGAAGGACCGGCCCAGCGGCCGGCTGGCATGGCCGGCAAGGGCGCGAGCCACCAAGGCGCTGGGCCCGCCCACGGCAAAGCCCACCGCCAGTCTCACCGGCCTTGCGGGACAGGCCCCGGCTCAGGAGACGCTGGCGCGCTCCAGCACCGCAAGCACGTTGCGCGCCGCTCCCACGCCCATGTTCACATAGGCATCCGAGGTCACGCCGCCGATGTGCGGGCTGAGGATGAAGCCTGGCTGGTGCAGGAACGGGTGGCCGGCCGCCATGGGCTCAACGGCAAAGCTGTCCAGGCCCGCAGCGCTGACCTGGCCTTCCTGCACGGCGGCCAGCAGCGCGGCCTCGTCGACGAGACCGCCCCGCGCGGTGTTGACCACAATCACGCCGCGCCTGCAGCACGCCAGGGTTGCGGCGTTGAGCAGGTTGCGGTTGTCGTCGGTCAGCGGGCAGTGCAGCGAGATCGCATCGCTTTCGCGCCACAGCGTATCCAGGTCCACGGCCTGCACGTAGCCGGGCAGCTGGCCCGCAAAGGGATCGAAGCCGATCACGCGCATGCCCAGTGCATCGGCCATCTTCGCAAAGCGCAGGCCTATGGCGCCCAGGCCGACCAGGCCCACGGTGCGCCCGGCCAGTTCCAGGCTTTTGTGCGTGGGCTTGTCCCAATGGCCGGAGTGCATGCGCGAGTCCAGCTGCACCACCGACTTGGCGCAGGCCAGCAGCAGGGCCAGGGCCTGTTCGGCCACGGCCGCCGCGTTGGCGCCGACCGCCGCCACGACCTCGATGCCGCGCTGCGCGGCCGCGGCTTTGTCTATGGTGTCCGTGCCGCTGCCGTGCTTGGAAATCACCTTGAGCGAAGGTCCGGCTTCCATGACCGCCGCCCCCACCTTGCCGTAGCGCACGATGATGGCGACGGGATCATGCCGGCGGCACAGGTCCACCAGGTCTTGCTCGGTGGGCGTCTTGCCCGCGTAGACTATGTCGTGGCCTTGCAGCAGATCCAGGGCCTGCTGCGCCAGGTCAGCGCCCGTGACGATGATGGTGCTCACAGCGTCTCTCCTTCCTTGAGCACGCCGGCCGCGCGCAGCGCGGCGGGCAGCCACTTCGAGGCCGTGTCGCCGCGGGCGATGGCCTCGATGCGCGCGGCCTCGTCGGCCACTTTCCTGTCGGCCAGCGCCAGCATGGCGGGCGCCTTGGCGCGCTCGATCACGACCACGCCGTCGGCGTCGCCCACCACCAGGTCGCCCGGGTTCACCGTCGCACCGCCACAGGAGATAGGGTGATTGATGCGACCGGGCACGAACTTGGTCGGACCTGCAGGATTGAAGCCGGCGCTGAACACCGCAAAGCCCAGCTCCAGCAGCTCGAGCTTGTCGCGGATCGCGCCATCCACGATCACGCCGCCAAGGCCTGTCTTCTTGCAGGCGCTGAGCATCAGCGTACCCATCAGGGCCGCAGTCTGGTCTCCCTTGCCGTCGATGACCAGGATATCGCCGGGCTTGGCCAGGGCGATGGCGGCGTGGATCATCAGGTTGTCTCCGGGGCGCACCTCGACGGTGAAGGCCGGACCGGCGAGCTTCATGTCCTGGTGCACGGGCGCCACGCGTGCGTTCATGGTGCCGCGGCGGCCTGCCACGTCGGCCAGGATGGCGGCCTGGAAGCTCGAGGCCTTCTGGACGACCTCGGCGCTGACGCGCTCGATGTCACGGATGATTTCTGGAAGTTGGCTCATGATGATTAGTCCGCGATTCGGTCCGGTTGCAGAGGTGAAAGTGAAGAAGGTGCAGTAGTGGCAGGGCGCACGGCGTCCTGCCCGCAAGGGCACATGCCAGACATATGCGCCAGGCATATGCGCCAGGCATATGCGCCAGACATGGCGCGGCAGGTGTGCTGGGTGGGTGGTTTGTTGGCGCGATGACGCGGTGGCGTGACCGGCCTCAGTCCAGGCTGGCGCCCGAGTCCTTGACGATGCGGCCCCAGCGCGGCACCTCGGTGCGCAGCAACTGGGCAAAGGTCTGGGGCGTGCCGCCCAGCACGTCGCCGCCCTCGGAGCGCAGTTTCTCGGCCACATCGGGCTGCTTCAGGGCCAGGTTGATGGCCTTGTTGAGCTGCTGCACGATGGCCTCGGGCGTTCCCGCGGGCGCCAGCACGCCGTACCAGGAGCTGGCCTCGAAGTCCTTGTAGCCGAGCTCGGCCAGCGTGGGCGTGTCGGGCAGTTGGCTGGAGCGCGCCAGCGAGGTCACGACAATGGGCCGCAACTTGCCGTTGCGCACCTGGCCCAGCAGCGTGGGAATGGCGGACATGTACAGATCGATCTGTCCGCCCACCAGGTCCGTCATGGCCTGGCCTGCGCCCTTGTAGGGCACATGGCGCAGGCTCATGCCCGAGATCTTCTGGGCCTGCTCGCCCGCCAGATGGGCCACGGTGCCGTTACCCGAATAGCCCAGGGTGATGCCGTCGGGCCTGGCCTTGGCCGCCGTCACCAGCTCGGCAAAGGTCTTGTAGGGCGTGTTGGCGGGAGCTGCCATGACGATGGGTGCCGAGGACACCAGGGCCACGGGCGCCAGGCTCTTGATCGGGTCGTAGGGCAGCTTGGCGTAGAGCCAGGGGTTGATGGCGAGATTGCTGGTCTGGCCCATGACCAGGGTGTAGCCGTCGGGCGCGGCCTTGGCCGCAGCGTCCACGCCCAGGTTGCCGCCCGCGCCGGGGCGGTTGTCCACCACCACGCTCCACTTGTTCTGCTCGGCCATCTTCTGCGCCACGGTGCGCGCAATCATGTCCGTGCCGCCGCCGGGCGGGAACGGCACGATCAGGCGGATCGGCTTGGTCGGATAGGCGGGCTGCGCCAGCGCTCCGGCGAAGGGAGTGACTACGGCCACGAAGCCGAGCACGGCGGCATGCAGGGCGCGCGAAAGCGGGCGAAAGTTCATCTATTGTCTCCTGTTGGTCGCTTTGAAGCGTGTTCTGATGTGTGCGGCCGGAAGCCCAACCGCTGGAGCAACTTTAGGCAAACGTTTCAACCCATACAATGATGTTTCGTAGAATGAAACGCATTGCACCATGAGCAACCCCACCCAATCCGCACAGAAGTCCGGCGACGGCGTCATCGCCGTCACCCGCGCACTGCAGCTGCTCGAGGCCTTTGCGCTGGGCGAATCGCATCTTTCGCTGGCCGAACTCAGCCGGCGCTGCGGCCTGCACAAGACCACGGTGCTGCGGCTGGCGCGCACGCTGGCCCGGTCGGGCTACATGGTGCAGCGCGAGGACGGGGAATGGCGGCTGGGTCCTTCCTCGGGCTGGCTGGGCGCGCGCTACCAGGCAGGCTTCGATGTGCAGAACGTGCTGGAGCCAGCGCTGCGCGAGCTCACCCAGCTCAGCGGCGAGAGCGCCGCTTTCTACGTGCGCGAGGGCCATGTGCGTACCTGCCTGGTACGCGTGGAAGGGCCGCAGGCCCTGCGCCACCATGCGCGCATGGGCGAGGGGCTGCCACTGGACAAGGGCTCGCCGGGCCGCGTCATCCTGGCGTTCTCGGGCGAGCCCGGCGAGATCTACGAGCAGATCCGCAGAAAGGGCTACCACTGCTCCATCGGCGAGCGCGAGCAAGGTGTGGCTACGGTCTCGGCGCCGGTGTTCGGCATGCACTGGCGGCTCATGGGATCGGTCTGCATCTCGGGCCCCGCATCGCGCCTGCCCGAGGCCAGGCTCGAAGCCCTGGCCCGGACCGTGATTGCCGCAGCCAACAAGCTGTCCTATGCGCTGGCCGGCAATTCCGCCACGCCGGCCGCCAGTCCTGTGCGCGCCACGCAGTGGCATCCCTGAGGGCAGGAAAGCAGCCCCCGAAAGGATTCATTCTTGTCGGAATGAAGGTTCAAAAAACAATAGCTTTGCTCGCTTATTGAAATTGAAATTCAGATACTTTTGCATCTGAATTACTTATCCATCAAGCGATAAGAGCTATCTTTTTATGCAATGGATGCGCTCAGGTGAGCTCAGCGCGCCCAGGCGCAGCCGCCGTCCACGACCAGGGTGGAACCCACCACATAGTCGCCGGCGCGCGAGGCCAGGAAGATGGCGGCGCCGGCCATATCCTCGGGCTCGCCGATGCGGCCCAGGGGCACGCGCCCCGCGGCCTCGTCCGCATGATCGCGCGCGTTCTTGTTCATCTCCGAGGCGAACGGCCCGGGCGCGATGGCGCTGACCACGATGCGCTCGGGCGCCAGGCGCAGGGCCATGCGCTTGGTCAGGTGGATCAGGCCGGCCTTGCTCGCTGCGTAGGAGTAGGTCTCCCAGGGGTTGACCGAGACGCCGTCGATGGAGGCGATATTGATGACCTTGGCCAGCTGCGCGCCTGCGGCCGACTTGCGCAGCATGGGCGTGAGCGCCTGGGTCAGGAAGAAGGGCGACTTCATGTTCAGGTCCACGACCTTGTCCCAGCCGCTTTCGGGAAATTCGTCATAGGGCGCGCCCCAGGCCGCGCCCGCGTTGTTGACGAGGATGGCCAGCTGGCCTTCGTGCGCCGCATAGGCATCGACCAGCGACTTCACGCCATCCATGGTGGACACGTCTGCGGGCAGCGAAACGCAGTGGCCCAGCTCCGACAGCTCGCGCGCCGTCTGGTCGCAGGCCTCGGCCTTGCGCGCCGAGATGTACACGCGCGCGCCCTGGCGCACAAAGCCTTCGGCGATCATGCGGCCGATGCCGCGCGAACCACCGGTGACAAGAGCCGTGCGGCCCTTGAGCGAAAACATCTGCTGGGTATCCATGGTGCGGTCTCCTTGATGGTCTTGAAAACCGCACCAGCTTATGCAAGGCCGGTCACGCCCGGCGTCGCCTAGGCGCCATGGCCGATGCCTGGAAGAAAGTACCGTCCTGCGCCTCGATCCCGGCTCAGGCCCCATACCTGCAGCCTTACTCCAGCCCCCAGGACACACCGGCAGCAGCCTCCCACTGCTGCGCAAACCACTCATCGCCACGCAGATAGGCCTGCAGCATGGGCAGGCCGTCCAGGCCCCAGAACACATGACCGTCCACCACCCAGGCCGGCACGCCGAATACGCCCGCCTGCTGCGCCTGCTCGGTATTGCTGCGCAGCCATTGCTTGACCTCGGCACCGCCCTCCTCATGGCGCAACTGCTCCTTCAGCTGCGCGCGCAGCTCCTGCAGGCGCTGCGCATCATTGGCCTCATGGCCGCCCTGCCAGACATGCTGCATCACCGCCTGTGCCACAAAGCGGTTGATGCTGCCGTCACGCCCATGGGCCAGCGCCAGCCGCAGCAGCGGCAACGGCTTGAACGGATGCCGGGCCGGCATCTGCAGCGGTATGCCCAGCGACCGGCCAAGCCATGTGACATGGCGGTAGGTCCAGGCGCGCTTGGCAGGAATACCGGCCGGTCCGGGGTTGGCATTGCCTTGCAGCAAGGCTCCCAGCAGCACCGGACGGTAGTCCACGTGATAGCTGAGCCCTTGCAGCGCCTTGGGCATCTGCTCCAGCGCCAGCCACGCATAGGGCGACACAAAGTCCAGATAACAGGTGATGTGCTTCATGTCGGCTCTCCTCAAAGGGGATCAGATCTCGGCCTGGCGCGGGTCCTCGAGGCCGGCGCGCTGCAGCAGCTGGCCCCAGATCTGCAGACGCAGCTCGGCATCGCCCTTGGACCAGGCGCGAATCTCGTCAATGGTTCTGAAGCAGCCCTGGCAATGGCTGCGGTCCGCCGTCATGCGGCAGACGTTGATGCAGGGCGAAGCAACGGGCTGGTCGGCCTCGGCCCAGACCAGGGCCACCTCGGCCTTGGCGGCCAGTTGCGCCAGCTGCTGTGCCTGCTGAGCCTGCTGCTCCTGAAGAAGTTCCGTACTCATGCCTGCTCCACCACGTCCGACCAGGGGGCTGCGGTCAACGCCTGCAACTGCGCGGGCGATGCAGGAAACACGCCATGCGGATGGCCTGCAGCGGCCCACACGGTCTCGAAGCGTTGCAGCTCGGCATCCATCAAGGTGACGACCTTGGTTGCATGGGCCACGGGGCTGACGCCGCCGATCGAGAAGCCGGTGCTGGACTTGACGAAATCCGCATCGGCGCGGCCGACCTTGCCCACCAGCTGCGTCACTTTCTTTTCATCGACACGCTTGTCGCCCGAGGCCACGACCAGCACGGCCGCGCCATCGCTCCTGCGCTTGAAGATGATGCTCTTGGCCACCTGCCCGACCAGAATGCTGAGCTGATCGGCGGCCTCCTGGGCGGTACGCGCAGCACCGTCCAGCATCTGCGGTGCATGCGGATGACCGGCATCCTGCAAAAAGCGGCTGACGCGCTGCACGCCTTCAGGCAGCGCGTGAAGTTCTGATCCACACATACAAACTCTCGAAGAAAGAGCGCCCACCGCGCCCCGTGCATCAAGTGTACTGAGTGATGAAGGCGCTGCACGCGCAAGGCGTACAGGCAAAGCCGTAAAGCATGCCGCCGCTGCCCCAGTAATGAGCGTCTGCACCATCAGCCTGCGGAATCTGAGAATCCAGCTGCAGCACAAAGCGCATGCTCTGGCCGCAGCAGGTGCACAGCGGCTGCCAGGGCGATTGAATCCACGCAGGCTCGCCCCCCACGCGGTACAGATTCTCGCGGCCGTTGGACTGGCCCCAATCCTGGCGCTGCCAGCGTGCGGGCGTTTCTGCCAGTGCCACCTCGGTAGCGCGCAAAGGCCCGTACTCCCAGTCCGGCTCCTGCAGCTGACCATCTGCGGCCGCGTTCAGGCAATGTGCCTGGCCTGTTTCATCGTGGCGGTAATGCAGCTCGCCCACGCCGCTTTCCATGCAGGACAGGCATAGCTGCAGATGCACGGTTTGGTCTGCAGGCTGATCGCTGCCAAATACCTTGCTGGCCGGCAAGCTGATCAGGTGCTGCAGCGGCTCGCCGCAATGCTGGCAGTTGCCTGCGCCCGCGCCGCCAAAGCGATAGCGTTCAGGGCTGTGCTGCAGATTCCAGCTGGGGTGCCAGTGCCGGGGAATCCAGGCAATTGCGTGATCCAGATAGCGCGGAGGGAATATCAAATGCATAGCTTCTTGCGCGCTATGCACCTGCTCTTCAGCCTCAAATTGCTCGACATCGCAGTCCAGTTCAGCAAGGGGCGCTATCAAAGGCTTGATGAGTTCAGGCTGTTGATAGCTGGCGGCTTCCAGCACCGTGCGCTCTGCCTCGCTCATGCTGCCGCGCGCCTGGGCCGATTGCAGGGCTGCGGCCACCAGCGCCGGCCAGTCGTCGTCGGCCAGCCAGGACAACGTGTCGTGCAGCGTCACATGCCAGCGCGTATTGCCCGCCAGCAGCGCCTGCGCCAGTTGCTTGACCTCGGCCGCTGGCGCCCGCTGCAGCCAGGGCATGAGCGCGCGCGAGATCGACTCCAGCTGCACGGCCTTGACGGATTCGTCCACATCCAGTGCCGTAATGAAATCTGCTGCTGTCTGCATCTGCGGCTGCGCTTACTTGGGCGGCATCTGCGCGAGCTTGAAGCGCAGTTGCAGCAACTCGAGATTCAGATCACGCAAGTCTTTCTCCACATAAGCAATATGACTGGAGCTGTTCCTGGCGCTGCGTGCTTCGCGCAGCTCTTTTTTCTTCATGTCGATGCGTTGCTGCAGCTGGGTCATTTCTTCCTGCATGTCCAGCCGCTCGCGCACCGGGCCATAGCCCTGCAAAAAGGCAGACTCCACCTGCGCCGGGCAGTAGCCGTACTGGTATTTGCGGCCCGTCTCGGCAAACGCCTTGCCGCTTTCAGCCGTGCAAAAACCCCGCAGTCCCTGCTGCCAGCCCTGCTGGTAGGCCCGCACATCCATCTGCACGCCGTTGTCCTTGCAGGTACGGAAATGGCGCTTGGCCCGGGTGGTGATGTCCTGCTTGCCGTCCATGGCGTCCAACTGGCCCAGATAGGCCCAGTCCGTGTCCCTGCACTCCTGGGCATCCATGCCGGCGCAGCCGCCCAGCAGGGCAGCGGCCACCAGACACAGGGCCCGCGAAAAACGTGATCTTGCTTGCATGGCGGCGATGGTAACAACGCCCATGCCGGTCCGGACCGGGCTTGGCCTCAACCCGCGCGCTTGGTCAGCAAGGCCTTGGCCACGCGCGACTGCGTGGGGCGGCCCAGGTACTCGCTGATGAACTGGCCCGCATCGATCAGCTTGTCGAGATCGATGCCGGTCTCTATGCCCATGCCCTGCAGCAGATAGACCACGTCTTCGGTGGCCACATTGCCCGTGGCGCCCTTGGCATAGGGACAGCCGCCAAGGCCAGCGACCGAGGACTGGAAGTTCCACACTCCCAGGTCCAGCGCCGCCAGCGTGTTGCTCAGGGCCTGACCATAGGTATCGTGGAAATGGCCGGACACCTGGTCGAGATCGAAGTGTGCCAGCGTGGCTTCCAGCGCCTTTTGCACCTTGACGGGCGTGCCCACACCGATGGTGTCGGCCACGTCCACGCGCTGCACGCCGATATTCTTCATCAGCCCGGCCAGATAGCCCACCTTCTCGGGCGCGATCTCGCCCTCGTAGGGGCAGCCCACGGTGCAGCTCATGGCGCCGCGCACGGCAATGCCGGCCTCAAGGGCCGCCTGCACCACGGGCGCAAAGCGCTCGATGCTCTCTGCAATCGAGCAGTTGATGTTGCGCTGGCTGAAGGCCTCGCTGGCCGCACCGAACACCACGATCTCGTCTGGCTTGCCGGCCAGCGCGGCCTCGAAGCCCTTGAGATTCGGCGTCAGCACCGAATACAGCACCCCGCCTCTGCGCGCTATGCCAGCCATGACTTCGGCGTTGTCCGCCATCTGCGGCACCCATTTGGGCGACACATAGCTGGTGACCTCGATTTCCTTGAGGCCGGCGTCCTGCAGGCGCTGCACCAGCTCGATCTTGACCGCGGCAGGCACAGGCTGCTTTTCGTTCTGCAGGCCGTCGCGCGGGCCCACATCGATGATCTTGACGCGTGCGGGGTATTTCATTTCGCTCTCCTATCGCTTCTTTACCTGGACCACTGAACAATCCCCCGTCGCAAGAGACGCCCAGCAAGGGCCGCCCCGCAGCGTTGGCGTCGTCCCCCTTCCGCAGAGAAAGGGGGAAGCCGCTAAGCCGCCTAGGCGCAACGGCTCAGGGGGTTAATACCCTTTTCTCAGATCGACTCGACCTGTGACGGGCTCTCCCCGGCTCATGGCAGCGACCTTGCCCACGATCTGGGCAATGCTGTCCGCCGCCAGCGTACGGGCCGAGGTATGGGGGGTGAGGATGATTCTGGATTGCTTCCAGAACGGATGATTCTCGGGCAACGGCTCCTCGCGGAACACATCCAGCATGGCGCCGCTGACATGGCCGGACTCGATCTGCGCAATCAGGTCGGCATCGACCACATGGCCGCCGCGCCCCACATTGATCACATAGGCTCCGGGCTGCAGCAGCGCCAGCGTGCGGGCGTTGATGATGTCGCGGGTCTCGTCGTGCAGGGGCAGCAGGTTGACCAGAATGCGCGTCTCGGACAGAAAGCGGTCCAGGCTGTCCATGCCGCTGAAGCATTCGACGCCCTGCAGCTCGCGCGGCGAGCGGCTCCAGCCATTGACCTTGAAATCGAACACCGTCAGCGCCCTGGCCACGCGCTCGCCCATCTTGCCCAGGCCCATCACGCCCACGGGATAGTCCACCCGCCTGGGGTTGCGCTGGTGCTGCCACAGGCCTTGCGACATATCGGACTCGTACTGATCGAGGCCGCGAAAGAAGCGGATCACGGCCTGGGCCACATACTCGGCCATCTGCACGGCCATGCCCGCATCTTCGAGGCGGTAGACGGGCAGCTCGGCGGGAATGCGCAGCGGCAGCAAGGCGTCCACGCCCGCGCCGATGTTGAACATGGCCTTCAGGCCGGCCGCCTGCTCGTCGAGGAACTGCTGGGGCGGCGCCCAGACCAGTGCATAGTCGGCCTGGGGCGCGCCCGGCTCCCAGATGGCAATCTCCGCGCCCGGCAGCGCGTCATGCAAACCTTTGAGCCAGGGTTCCGGCCGCGTATCGTCACAGCAAAATAAGACTTTCATGGATGCCAAGCCTAACGCTTTGCCATGCCTGCTGCAGACGCGGATGGCCAATGGACCGCTATCAAAAAAGAAGCTTCTTGCGCTTTACCCGACTCGATTTCATCATTGAAAGCAACTGAATTCATGGATGGTCCGGCGCAAGCCGCTCTTTTTGTTAAACAGTTCAACCCTGGCCGGATCAGGCGGCCACCTCGATACGCAGCAGCTCCGCGCCTTCGCTGACCTGGTCGCCGGGCACATACAGCAGCTCCAGCACCACGCCATCGCCTGGGGCAGCAATCGTGTGCTCCATCTTCATGGCTTCCATCACTGCCAGCGGCTGGCCCTTGCTGACCTTGTCGCCGGCCTTGACGGTGAAGGACACCACCTTGCCAGGCATGGGTGCCGTCAGGCGGCCGCCTTCATGGCCGGTATCGCCGGCGTGGGCCAGCTGGTCGACCACGGTGATCTGGGTGCTGCCCGCCTCGGTGAAGATGGACAGCTGGTCGCCCTGGGCATGGACCACGACCACCGTGCGCTTGCCGTCCAGGCCCAGCTCCAGCCGCCCGTCGGCCAGTGCGCGCCACTGCAGCGTGGCATCGCTGCGGCTCTCGCCCTCGCCAATGCCGAGCTGATAGGTCTGCGCCGCCTGCGTGCCGCGGCCATAGGCCAGGCCGGCCGTGAAGTCCTCGCCGCGGTAGGCAAAGCCGAAGGAGCGCACATAGCGGCCCGACATGCGCCAGCCGTCGCGGCGGCTGAAGGGGTCGGCACCCTGGCCTGCCTGCTCGCCCTGCAACTGCCAGGCCATGGCAGCGGCGACGGCCAGGTCGCGGCCCACGAAATCCTTGCCGAACAAGGCCTCGCGCTCGCGCTCGATCAGCGCGGTATCGAGCAAGGCATTGGAGAAAGCCTGGCTTTTCACCACCTGGCGCAGAAACTGCACATTGGTCGTCAGGCCCACGATATGGGTCTGGGCCAGCGCCGCATCCAGACGCGCCAGCGCCTGGGCACGGTCCTCGCCATGGACGATGAGCTTGGCGATCATGGAGTCGTAGAAGGGGCTGATCGCATCGCCCTCGCGCACGCCATCGTCAACGCGCACATCGCTGATCTCGAAGCTGCTGCACACGGGCTTGCGATAGACGGCCAGATGGCCGGTGGCGGGCAGGAAGTTGTTCTCGGGATTCTCGGCGCAGATGCGTGCTTCGATCGCATGGCCCAGGATACGGAGTTCCGACTGCGCCTTGGGCAAAGGCTGTCCCGAAGCCACCAGCAGCTGCCACCGCACCAGGTCCTCGCCCGTGATGGCTTCGGTCACGGGGTGTTCCACCTGCAGCCGGGTGTTCATTTCCATGAAGTAGAACTTCATGGCTTCGGGCTGGTCGTAGCCGCCGGGCTGCTCGACGATGAATTCCACCGTGCCCGCGCCCACATAGTTCACGGCCTTGGCGGCGGCCACGGCGGCCTCGCCCATCTTCTGGCGCAGCGCGGCAGTCATGCCCGGCGCCGGCGCTTCCTCGAGCACCTTCTGGTGGCGGCGCTGCACCGAGCAGTCGCGCTCGAACAGATAGACGCAGTTGCCCTGTGTATCGCCAAACACCTGAATCTCGATATGGCGCGGACGCAGCACGTATTTCTCGATCAGCACGGCATCGTTGCCAAAGCTGTTGATGGCCTCGCGCTTGCAGGACTCCAGCGAAGCCGCGAAGTCCTCGCTCTTTTCCACCAGACGCATGCCCTTGCCGCCGCCACCCGCGCTGGCCTTGATGAGCACGGGATAGCCGATGCGGTCGGCCTCGCGTTGCAGCAACTCGGGGTTCTGGTCATGACCGTGATAGCCGGGCACCAGCGGCACGCCGGCCTTTTCCATCAGCTGCTTGGACTCGGCCTTGAGACCCATGGCGCGAATCGCACTGGCGGGCGGGCCGATGAAGACCAGACCGGCCGCCGCGCAGGCATTGGCAAAGTCTTCGTTCTCGGAGAGAAAGCCATAGCCGGGGTGGATGGCCTCGGCACCTGTGGCTTGTGCGGCTTCGAGAATGCGCTCCCAGCGCAGATAGCTGTCCTTGGGCGCGCTGCCGCCGATGTGCACGGCCTCGTCGCAGGCCGCGACATGCTTGGCCCGGGCATCGGCATCCGAATACACGGCCACGGTCTTCACACCCATGCGACGGGCGGTGGCGGCTACGCGGCAGGCGATTTCACCTCTATTCGCAATCAGAATTTTCTTGAACATATCGTCTCCGTTTATCGGTCAAATCACCACTCAGCGCATATAAATCAAGCGCAAGCAGCTATGTTTTTTGCAATGAATCCTGCGCATCGCCACTGCCGCGCAGACGTCGAAAAATCGCCTTGAGAAAGCGCCACAGCGCCCAGATCACCAGCCACATCGCAATCACCACGACCAGCAGCACGGCGGCAAAGACCAGCGGATTGGTCAGCGCCAGCCAGATGGCACCCAGCGAAACCGTGTCCTCGGCCAGACTGGCTCCCACGTTAGAGAACGGTTCGGGCGAGGTGTTGATGAGGGCACGCGTCGTGGTCTTGGCAGCCTGGCTGGTCGCGGCCAGCGTTCCGCCCATCAAGGCGGCGGCCATGGCCATGGTGCTGCTGTCGGCAGCAAAGACCGAGGCCGCCAGTGCCGCCCCGGCGGGAATGCGCAACACGCTCTGGAACAGGTCCCAGACCGAATCGACCACGGGAATCTTGTCGGCAAAGAACTCCACGAACAGCAGACCGCCGCTGATGACCAGCACCATGGGATGCTGCAACACATGCAGACCGCCAGGCAGCGGCATCAGACCACTTGCACCCAGCAGGCCCACGACAAACACCACGGCATAAAGGCGAAAGCCGCTGGCCCAGCCCAGAGCCGCTGCCAGCGCAAGCATCGAGGCCATGTCCATCTGCCCCACGGCTTGCCCGGCCCTGGCGGCCACATCTGTGACCTGGCCAGCAGCATCGCCCACGGCCCTGGCCGTTTCGGGGGCTATGTGCAGGCCGATGCGGTGCAGCCAGTCGATGATGGTTTGCCAGATATCCATGGTGTTCATTCCCTATGTCTCGCCCGAACTCTAAAGCGCCCCGGACACAAGGTTTGTCATCTCATCCGGGCAGCCAGTTGGGTTTGCGCTTGTTGAGAAAGGCCTGCACGCCTTCCTTGCCTTCGCTGCTGGCGCGGATGGTGGCAATCGACTCCACGGTCGCCGCAATCAGCTGCTCGCTGATTTCGCGCTCGGCCATGTCCAGGACCAGGCGCTTGCAGGCTCGAACAGCGGCGGGGCCGGCACTCAGCAAATGCTTGAGCCAGCCGTCGACCACGGCGTCCAGCCCGTCGGCATCGACCACCTCATGCACATAGCCGATGCGATGCGCCTCCTGCGCCGAAAAGCGCTCGCCCGTGAGAAAGTAACGGTGCGCGGCTCTGGCACCCATGGCGCGGATCACATAGGGGCTGATGGTGGCGGGAATCAGGCCGATCTTGACCTCGCTGAGGCAAAAGCCCGCCGTGTCGGCTGCCACCGCCATATCGCAGCAGGCCACCAGACCCATGCCGCCTGCATAGACATCGCCCTGCACACGCGCAATCGTGGGTTTGGGACATTCGTAGATGACGCGCAGCATCTCGGCCAGCAGACCCGCATCGACACGGTTTTCGTCGCGCGAATAGTCAGCCATGCGGCGCATCCAGTTCAGGTCCGCGCCCGCGCAGAATGCGGGTCCTTCTGCGGCCAGCACCACGGCGCGCACATCGGCACGCTCGCCGACCTGGAGGAAGGCAGCGGTGATCTCGGCAATCGCCGCATCGCTGAAGGCATTGCGAATGGCGGGCTGAGCCAGCGTGACGCGGGCGATGCCGCCGTCCACGGTCAAAGTCAAAGCAGTCATGGCTTGTCTCCCAGTGAGTTAGGTCTTTGCAGTTGCGCAGCCGCCGTACCCGGCAGCTGCTGCATCAGGAATTCTCGGACCTGCGGCAACCATTGCCCGATATTGGCTGCGCGGTCAAAGAACTGGTGTCCCTCGGCGCCGCTGGATGGAGCGAACACCAGTTTCAGGTTCTGGCCTGCGGCCAGATAGCTTTCAGCCATCTTGCGCACCAGCGGCGGGCGAAAGTAGCTATCGTTCTCGGCATAAATCCACAGCTGGGGCACCTGGCTGGTGGCGGCAAAGCCGGCCACGGTCTTGAGCAGTTGCGCCTCGCCGCAAACCGCGGCTTTTTCACGCATCTGAGGCTGTGAACCCCGGCCGCCGGCAAAGTTGATGACGCCGCGCAAACCCGCGGGCTGCTGCGCCGCCAGTGCCAGCGAGGCAAAGCCGCCGGCAGACTTGCCCAGCAGCAGCACATGCGAGCCATCGACATAGGGCAGCTTTTGCCCGTAAGTCATGATGGCCGCTACATCGCGCGCTGCCTCCTGGGCCGCATGGGCGTAATCGGGGGCATCGCAGCTGCCATAGCGGTCGGCCAGAGGGCCATCCGATGCGCCATAGCCGCGCCGCAAGCCCGTCACCACCACATAGCCCAGCTCGGCCAGAGCACGGGCCTGAGGACCGTAGCGATCGCTCATGGCTTCGCGCGCCTCCTGGCCGCTGGGTGTGCCGTGGCTGAGCACGATCAGTCCCCAAGGACCCGCCCCCTGAGGACGATAGACATGGCCTGCCAACTCAGCGCTGTGTGCGGGCGAATCGCCGCTCGCTGGCACCCAGACCGGAATGCGCGCATCCATGCGCTGCACCGCTGGCTCGGCAGCACCAACCATGGGCATGGCCAGCGCAGCCGACAGCAGGACTGGCGGCAAGCAGGTGAGGAAATGGCGACGCGACATGATTGGCAGCCTCTGTCCGCTTACATGCGGAATACGCCGAAGCGCGTGTCTTCAATCGGAGCATTGCGCGCAGCAGCCAGGCCCAGCGCCAGCACGCGGCGCGTGTCGGCGGGATCGATCACGCCATCGTCCCAGAGACGCGCCGTGGCGTAATAGGGATGGCCCTGGTCTTCATACTGCTGGCGGATGGGCGCCTTGAAGCGTTCCTCTTCTTCGGCACTCCAGTTGCCGCCCTTGGCTTCGATGCCGTCGCGCTTGACGGTGGCCAGCACGCTGGCCGCCTGCTCGCCGCCCATGACGCTGATGCGCGCGTTGGGCCACATCCAGAGAAAACGGGGCGAATAGGCACGGCCGCACATGCCGTAGTTGCCCGCACCAAAGCTGCCGCCGATGATGATGGTGAACTTGGGCACCGCCGCCGTGGCCACGGCCGTGACCAGCTTGGCGCCATGACGGGCAATGCCTTCGTTTTCGTATTTGCGGCCGACCATAAAGCCCGTGATGTTCTGCAGGAACACCAACGGAATCTTGCGCTGGCAGCACAGCTCGATGAAGTGTGCGCCCTTGACGGCAGACTCGGAAAACAGAATGCCGTTGTTGGCGATGATGCCGACCTGCATGCCCTCGATGCGTGCAAAGCCGCAGACCAGGGTGTTGCCGAAGCGGGCCTTGAACTCATCGAACTGGCTGCCGTCCACGATGCGGGCGATGATCTCGCGCACATCGAAGGGCTTGCGCGTATCGACGGGAATCACGCCATACAGCTCTTCGCTCTCGAACAGCGGCGCCGCCGGCGCATGATCGGCCTGTGAGCCGGGCTTGTCCTTGTTCAGGTTCGCCACCGCCTGGCGCGCCAGCGCCAGCGCATGCAGATCGTTCTCGGCCAGATGGTCGGCCACACCCGACAGGCGCGTGTGCACATCGCCGCCGCCCAGGTCCTCGGCACTGACCACCTCGCCGGTGGCGGCCTTGACCAGGGGAGGGCCGCCCAGAAAGATGGTGCCCTGGTTCTTGACGATGATGGACTCGTCGCTCATGGCCGGCACATAGGCGCCGCCTGCCGTGCACGAACCCATGACCACGGCGATCTGGGCGATGCCCTGCGCGCTCATATTGGCCTGGTTGTAGAAGATGCGGCCGAAGTGCTCGCGGTCGGGGAAGACCTCGTCCTGATTGGGCAGATTGGCACCGCCCGAATCGACCAGATAGATGCAGGGCAGACGGTTCTGCGCGGCCACCTCCTGCGCGCGCAGATGCTTTTTCACCGTCATCGGGTAGTAGGTTCCGCCCTTCACGGTGGCATCGTTGCAGACGATCATGCAGTCCACGCCGCTGACGCGGCCCACGCCGACAATCACGCCGGCGCCCGGCGCATCGTTGTTGTACATATTGAGCGCGGCCAGCGGCGACAGCTCCAGAAACGGCGTGCCGGGGTCCAGCAGCCGCTGCACGCGCTCGCGCGGCAGCAGCTTGCCGCGCGCCACATGCTTGGCGCGTGCCGCTTCGTTGCCGCCCAGTGCGTTCTGATCGCAGCGCGCATGCAGCTCATTGACCAGCGCCTGCATGGCGGCAGCGTTGGCCAAGAAATCTGCCGAACGCGGAT
Organism: Comamonas thiooxydans; assembly: GCF_002157685.2. NCBI lineage: Bacteria > Pseudomonadati > Pseudomonadota > Betaproteobacteria > Burkholderiales > Comamonadaceae > Comamonas > Comamonas thiooxydans. The sequence goes on along the minus strand of NZ_AP026738.1, from coordinate 558,632 downwards.
TCAGTTGTGTACCCAGAATGCTCATCGCTTGCCCTTAAAAAATGATTGCCCCTGAGCGGCTGCGCCGCTTCCCCCTAGGGGGACGACGGCCTCGCTGCGGGGCGGCCCTTGCCGGCCGTCCCTTGCTTGGCACACGCCTGTTTCACGGGTTACGGCTCGTACCTTGCCGCTTGATAACTGATGTGAGAACTTGGTTTTTTTCTTGCCCGGACACAGCGCTGCCACTGCAGTTGAAGAAAATGCCTTATGCACGCTGTTGAAACCGTTCTGCTTGTCTTGCTGCTGGGAGCGCTGACAGGCATTGTGGCCCGCTATATCCGGGCCATCCCCCTGCCTCTGATTCAAATCGCACTGGGTGCGCTGATTGCCTGGCCGCAAGCCGGTCTGCACATCGCGTTCGACCCGGAGCTGTTCCTGCTGCTCTTCATTCCACCGCTGCTGTTTGCCGACGGCTGGCGCATCCCCAAGCGTGAATTCTTCGCACTGGCCAAGCCTATCTTGCTGCTGGCCCTGGGCCTGGTTCTGTTTACCGTACTGGGCCTGGGCTATCTCATCCACTGGATGATTCCCGAGATTCCGCTGACCGTGGCATTTGCCCTGGCCGCCGTGATCTCGCCCACCGATGCCGTGGCCGTTTCGGCCATCACGCGCAATCTGGGCATGCCCGAGAAGACCATGCATGTGCTGGAGGGCGAGTCCCTGCTCAATGACGCATCGGGTCTGGTGGCGCTGAAATTTGCGATTGCAGCCACGCTGACCGGCATGTTCTCGTGGGGCGAAGTCGCCAAGGAATTCACCTGGATGGCCGTCGGCGGCCTGGGTGTGGGTGCGCTGATAGGCTGGGGCTTCAGCCATGCGCGCGGCACCATCACACGCCGCCTGGGTGACGTAGCCGCCACGCAGATGGTGTTGCTGCTGGTGCTGCTGCCTTTTGCCGCCTATATCGTGGGCGAGAAGATCGGTGTCTCCGGCATTCTGGCTGCCGTGGCCGCTGGCATCGCCACCAATTTCGCCGACCTGGAGCGCAGCAGCTATATCAGTGAACGCCTGCAGACCGAAGGCACCTGGAGCATGGTGGAAGCGGCCTTCAACGGCGCCATCTTCCTGCTGCTGGGCCTGCAGCTGCCATCCATCATCGGCGTGCCGCTGCATCAGGCCGGCCATGACTGGTGGATTCTGGTCGGCTATGTGGCCGCGATTTCGTTTGCGCTGCTGCTGATGCGCTGGATCTGGCTGGTGCTGGGTGTGCATGGCTCGCTGCTGCGCGCCCACCGCCAGGGCAAGATGACCGAACGCCCCTCCAAGCTGCTGAACCTGGCCACCACGCTGGCCGGCATTCGCGGCGCGGTCACGCTGGCCGGTGCGCTGTCCGTGCCCATGCTGCTGAACAACGGCCAGCCCTTCCCGGGTCGCGACATGCTGGTCTTTCTCGCCACGGGCACCATCTTGTTCACGCTGGTGATCGGGGCCGTGGGCCTTCCCATCGTGCTGCGCCATCTGCCCCCGCATGAAGAATCGCCCACCGTGCGTGAGGAGCGGCTGGCCCGCGAACAGGCCTGCATGGCGGCCATGGCCAAGCTGACGCTGAGCGAGGAGGAAGTACTGCGCCGCGACCCCGAATGGGTGGCGATGCGCCAGGAGGTCAACGGCCACCTGACCCAGGAATACCGCAACCGCATCCAGTTGCTGGACGACGGCAGCGGCGCCGCGCAAAGCATAGAACTGCTGCGCGAAGCGCCCGAAGTCGTGCGCCAGCGCAAGCTGCGCTATGTGATGGAAATCGAAACCCGCATCGAGTGCATTCATGCCGAACGGGACTTTTACTACGCCGAAAGACAGGCCCACCGCATCAACGACGAATCGCTGCGCAGCCTGGTCAGCGAGCTGGACATGCAGGAAATCGCCATGCGCAAGCGCCTCGTGGTTGCACGCCGCGCCGCCGGCCTTCCCATGACCAACGCGCCGTCCAATCACTAAACCAGAGACACTGAGGAAGGGCCGCCCCGCACCGAGGGTGTCGTCCCCCTTGGGGGGCACCCGGCGCAGGGAAGGTGCGAAGCAGCTCAGGGGGTAGCGCATATTCAGGCAGTCTTGATCACGCGCAGATCCAGCAACTCGATCATCTCGTCGCGAATCCTGAACTTCTGGATCTTGCCCGTCACCGTCATCGGAAAGGCCTGGACAAAGCGGATATAGCGCGGCACCTTGTAGTGCGCAATCTGGCCCTTGCAGAAGTCGCGCACCTCGTCCTCGCCGAGTTCCAGGCCGGGCTTGACAATGATCCAGGCACACAGTTCCTCGCCATAGCGCACATCGGGCACGCCGACCACCTGCACGTCCTGCACCTTGGGGTGGCGATAGAGGAATTCCTCGATTTCACGCGGGTAGATGTTCTCGCCGCCACGGATCACCATGTCCTTGATGCGGCCCACGATATTCACATAGCCTTCGCCGTCCATGGTCGCCAGATCGCCGGTGTGCATCCACTGCTCGGCATCGATGGCCTCGCGGGTTCTGGTCTCGTCTTCCCAGTAGCCGTGCATGACGGAATAACCGCGCGTGCACAGCTCGCCCGACTGGCCCGGCGCCATGATCTCGCCCGTGGACGGGTCCACGATCTTCACCTCCAGATGCGGCTGCACCTTGCCCACGGTGGCCACACGCTTTTCCAGGGGCGTATCGGCATCGCTCTGGCAGCTCACGGGGCTGGTTTCCGTCATGCCGTAGGCGATGGTGATTTCGCTCAGATGCATGTCGCGCACCACGCGCTTCATCACCTCGATGGGACAAGGCGAGCCAGCCATGATGCCGGTGCGCAGCGTGGACAGATCGAACTCGGCAAATCGCGGATGGTCGAGCTCGGCAATGAACATGGTGGGCACGCCGTGCAGGCCCGTGCATTTCTCGGCCTGTACTGCCTCCAGCACGGTGATAGGGTCAAAGCCATCATTCGGATAGACGATGGTCGAGCCATGGGTGAAGCAGGCCAGATTGCCCAGCACCATGCCGAAGCAGTGATACAGGGGCACGGGAATGCAGAGCCGGTCCTCGGGCGTGAGGCGCATGCATTCGCCAATGAAAAAGCCGTTGTTGAGGATGTTGCGGTGCGTCAGCGTCGCGCCCTTGGGAAAGCCCGTGGTGCCGCTCGTGAACTGGATGTTGATGGGGTCGAGATTGCTGAGCGTGGCCGCAATGGCATCAATGCGCTCATCCGCACTGGTTCCCTGTGCCATCAGCTGCGAAAAACGCAGCATGCCGGGCTGTTCGGCGTCCAGATCCGCCGCACCTGAGCCGGCCGCACCTGAGCCGGTCGCGTCAATCCACACCACCGTGCGCAAGGCTGGCAGGCGTTTGGATTGCAGCTGGCCTGGTGCGCAGTTCGCCAGCTCGGGCGCCAGCTCGCGCAGCATGCCCAGATAGTCGCTGGTCTTGAATCGCGGCATGGACACCAGCGCCTTGCAGCCCACCTTGTTGAGCGCGTATTCGACTTCAGAGGTGCGGTAGGCCGGGTTGATATTGACCAGCACCAGCCCCACCTGTGCCGTGGCCAGCTGCATCAGCACCCACTCGGCATTGTTATGGCTCCATATACCCACCCGGTCGCCCTTGACCAGCCCTTGCGACAGCAGCGCGCTGGCCAGCTGGCGCGCCGCCTGATGCAGCTGGGCATAGCTGTAGCGCAGACCCTGATGACGGCTGACCAGCGCATCACGCGTGCCCTGGCGCCCTGCCATTGCGGCAAAAAAATCGCCAATCGTCTGCTCGATCAGCGGCACATCCGTGCCCCCCTTGGCATAGCTGGCGGTCAGCGGGTTCACTTGCGATGGCATGGTCTTGTCTCCTTGCGTGCCGGCAGCCACCTGCGAACTGGCTGCGCAGCGTCCATTCAGCACCGTTTTCTGCGCCTCAGAATAAGGGCAAGCCCTGTTCAGAAGAGGTCACAAAGGTTGCAATAATTGCCAAATGCTCACCCCCTCTCTGGTCAAGACTCCTCTACCGCACCATGCCAGCTCCGTGCTCAAATCGCACCCGGCAATTACCCCCATGGCGTTTGTCAAAGCCATTGTCCGCGCTTATGAAGCAAGGCAGATGTCAGCGCTAGGTGCTCTGGAAAAGGCACAAATCCCGCCAGATCTGATTAACGATGCCGAGGAGCGCATCACGGCCCTGCAGATGGAGGCTCTATCCGATGCGGCCATGCGCGAACTCGACGACGAGGCCCTGGGCTGGTTCGAGCGCCGCCTGCCCTGGGGCAGCTACGGCATGCTGGCGCGTGCCAGCATCAGCGCTCCGCAACTGGGCCTGGCACTGGCGCGCTGGTGCCGCCATCACGGACTGATTGCGCAGGACATACAGCTTCAGCTCAGCGAGCAGGCTGGCATTGCCACCCTCACCCTGCATGAAAGCCGCCCGCTGGAAAGCATGCGCGAGTTCTGCATGGTATCGGTGCTGCGCAATATCCACGGCTTTGCCAGCTGGTTGATCAACGAACCGATCAGCCTGCTGCATGCCAGCTTTCCGTTTTCCGAACCCGCGCATGCCGATGTCTACAAGGTGCTGTTCGCACCAGGCAGCATCGCTTTTGACGCACCCGTCGCCAGCCTGCAGTTTGAAGCTCGCTGGCTGCAGGCGCCGCTGGCGCGCGACGAGGCGGCCCTCAACCGGATGCTGCAGCGCGCCTTGCCGATCCAGGTGCGCCCCTACCAGCGCGAGAAGACTCTGGTGCAGCGTGTGCGTCACCTGCTGGCCGCCAGCGGGGAGGAGCAGCAGACGGCTGAAACGCTGTCCCGCCAGCTGCATCTGTCGCAGCGCAGCCTGCACCGCCAGCTCAAGGAAGAAGGTATTTCGCTGCAGGCCCTCAAGGACGATATCCGGCGTGAACGCGCGATTGCACTGCTGCTGCGCACCAGCCGCCCCATCAAGCGCGTGGCCCAGGCCTGCGGCTTTCTCAACGACAAAAGCTTTATCCGCGCCTTTCGCCTCTGGACAGGGCTGTCCCCTTCGGAATTTCGCAAAACCGCCGGCCAGCGCGCCGCCTGACGCAAGGAGCTCTCCATGCAGGAATCCTCAGAAAACTGGCAGGCAATCGCTGATGGAGTCTGGGCACTCAGCTATCACTTCAGCAATGCAGGGCTGAAGGTCAGCACACGCATGACGGTGATCCGGCTGGCCGACGGTAGCCTGTTCTCGCACTCTGCAGTGCCGCTGACGGGCGGACAGAAAGCTGCGCTCGACGCCCTGGGTCCGCTGCAACACATAGTCGCACCCAGCGCCATGCACCATTTGTTCGTGGGCAAGCTGGCCAGGCTTTATCCACAGGCCCGGATCTATGGCACACAGGGCGTGCTGCGCAAGCGCCCGGACCTGCCGCTGCTGGAGCCCTTGCCACCGGACTCCGAAGCGCCCTGGGCAGGCGAGCTGCAATGCCTGCCGCTGGACGGCCTTCCCATGCTCGACGAGACGCTGTGGTTCCACCCGGCCAGCGGCAGCCTCATCGCCACCGACGTGCTGCAATGCTGGCAGGGACCGCTAAGCCTGCCGGTACGCATGTATCTGGGCCTGACGGGCGGACATGAGCGCCTTACCGTGCCGCGCACCGTGCGCCTGCTGGTCAGGGACAAGGCCGCCGTGCGCAACTGGGTGAAGCGGGTCGAAAGCTGGCCCGTACAGCGCGTGATCCTGCTGCACAACAGCGTGATCGACGATCAGCCAGTGAAACGGCTGCGCGAAGCGCTGTCGATCTGGGACTGAGCGCGCTTTACCGCAGGTCGTGCTCGTCGTCTTCGCCGGCCGAGGCGCTGGCGGCACTCCTGCGCACGGCTTCGAACATGGCAGGCAGATCGCCCATATCACCGAACACGCAGGCGGCGCCAGCCTCGAGCAACTGCTCTGCCGAGGCATGGCCCTGATCGGCAGGGAAATAGCCCCAGACGGTGGCACCGGCGGCCACGCCGGCCTGAACCCCGGTCATGGTGTCCTCGATCACCAGGCACTTGGCAGGATCGGCCTTCAGCGCTTCGGCCGCTGCCAGATACACATCGGGAAAGGGCTTGCTGCGCGGCATTTCATGACCGCTGTAGACATGGCCTTCGAAGTAAGGCGCCATGCCTACCTTGGCGAGCTGCATCTCCACCTTGGCACGGTCCGCACCGGAAGCGCAGGCAATGCGCCCGTTGCACAGCGCATGAATCTGCCTGACTGCTTCCTGCGCGCCATCGATGGCCACCAGCTCGGCACGCAGGGCGGCATTGCGACGCTCGTAGAACTCGGCCATCCAGGCGTCGGTCAGAGGCTTGCCGGTATGGGCCTCGATCACGGCCGCCTGACTGCGCACCGTCTTGCCGATGAAGTCACGCGTGCACTGCTCCTGGCTGATGGCCCAGCCGGATTCGTTGAGCATGGTGCACAGCACGCGATTGGTGATGGATTCGCTGTCCACCAGCACACCATCACAGTCGAAAAGCACAGCGTCAAAAGCAGTCATGGAAGCATTACCAGAGCATCGTCGGATGCAAAAAAGGCGCCCAACGGCGCCTAGTATCAAGAAACAGAGGGCGTGATTATGCGCTCACGCCCTTTTCGAGTTCAGGGGAAGGTCACTCCGGCCAGCGGATTGATCATCCACACGCTGTTCTTGGCGTAGATGGTGCTGGTCTTGCCGTCGGCAGTCATGATGCCGCTGAAGTAGAAGAATCCATTGGCCGCATTGGCATTCATATTGTTCAGCTGGGTCGTGAGCGAGTCACTGCTTGCCGAGGCCTCGACCAGATACTCGATGGCGCCATTCTGTGCCGAGCTTTTCTCGAAGACATCCACATAGTTCATGTTCAGCGGGTCGCCGCCCAGCTCCTGCGTGCCACGGATGAACCAGCCATCCGCCCCCTTCTGGGCCAGGCGTGCTCTCATCGCTGCAGCATCGGCGGCCGAGGATGCGCTGCCGAGCTTGTCGACCTGATAGGTATAGGTGACGCTGTCATTGCGCTTGGCATACAGGCTGAACAGCTCGCTGTTGATGATCTGAGGCCCCAGATAGCGATAGCCTTCGGCCCCTTGTCCATTGAGCTCCGTGGCAAAGGCTTCGGCGGTCGTGGCGACCGGCGTCACCGCTCTGTAGCTGAACTGGTCGCTGCGGCTGTTGTCCTTGACATAGACGCTGCGGATGTCGCCGACATCGCTGAACACCGCATCGGACTTGTACATATAGCCGCTGCTGCCCTGTTGGTTCAGCTGGGCCAGAAAGGCGATGCGCGATGGCTGCGCCGCAGGATTGACATAGCTGAACTTGCGCCCTGCATGCGCGGTATCCGTGAGATAGAAATCGCCGATCTCCGTACTGGTCGGACTGATCGAGCCTGCCAGGGAGCTGAACAGCGCATAGCCATCGGCCCCCATGCTGTTGGCGGCATCGAGCATCTGCGCATGGCTGGTGGCCGTCTGGCCGCCCATCTTGTAGGTTCCCGTGACGGCCTGATTGCCGGTGCCGCCACCGTTGCCGCCTCCCGTATTGCCTCCGCCGCCTTCGGAGCCACCTCCTCCGCCGATGCTTCCGCTGCTGCCGCCATCTCCACCGCCGCCACAGGCGGCCAGGGTGGAAATCAGCAGCAAGGCTGCAGTTCTACGGGTGATTTGCATAAGAGATGGCACGGGCTTGCTCCTCGGTCTTGATGTTGGTTGAAAATGTCCATATCCCGACACTGAGATAACAAGCAGCGTCGTCTTACAGACATTGTCAGAAGGCTTGCGAGCAGACCACTCCCTACCGAGGAGGGGTCTTTGTTACCAAGCCCCAAAGGAACGCTCATGCCCGATCTACTGCAAATCCTGAGCACCACTCAACTGAGCGCACAGCCCTATGCGCTGGTGGTGGATGATCACCCGCTGGTCGCGGAAGGCGCAGCCCATGTGCTGATGACCAGCGCCGGCGTGCAGCGGGTGCGCTGTGCGGCACACGGCAATGAGGCTCTGGCCATGATTGCTGCGCTGGGCGAACCCGTTATCACCGTGATGGACTTCTGGCTAGAGGACGGCGCATCACTGGAATTTGTGCACAGCATCCTGGCCTTGGCTCCTGGCACACGCATTCTGGTGACCAGCGGCGACAAGCACCCGGCCATCGCCAGCAAGGCCGCAGCCGCAGGGGTTCATGGCTTTGTGCACAAAAGCAGCCCGTCTCAGGAATTTCAGGCAGCAGTGCAAGCCCTGCTGAGCGGCCGCACCTGGTTTGAGGCCCTGCCGCCCATCCCCACCTCCCCTCCGGCGCCAACTGCAGGCAGCATCTTGCATATGAGCGCCAGAGAGCTCGGCATCACTGCCCGCCAGGCGCAGGTGCTGAGCCTGTTGCTGCAGGGCAAGCCCAATCGCGCCATTGCGCAGGCACTGAACCTGTCCGAATACACGGTCAAGGAGCATGTCACCGCCCTGCTGCAGCGCCTGGGCGCCAGCAATCGCGTGGCCCTGATCACGCGCATGCGAGGCATCGAGATCGACTTGGACTAAGGCTGACGGATCGTCATACAGCGCGCCAGCACCGCATGCAGCTGGTCGGGCTGCAGCGGGGTCGCCAGGGCGAGATAACCCTGATCCTGGACCTGCTCCAGCATCTCCTCATCACCGCTCATCAAAGCACCGCTGGCTTGCGGATGCTGGTCCAGCAGCTGCATCAAACACTCAAGCCCGCTTGCACCATCCTTCAATCGCTCGTCGCACAGTACAAAGTCTGGCCACAACCCATCGGCCAGCAATTGCTGCGCCTCAACCAAGCTGCGCGCTCTTTGCACCTGCACACCCCAGCTCTGCAAAATCTGTACCAGCACCGGGGCCAGCTGCGCATCGTTTTCCACGACCAGACAGTGCCCCTGCAAGGGGGCAAACCACTGCGGCCCAGTCGATATCGGCGGCGCCGGCAGCACAGACGAGGTCTGCCACTGCTCGGCATCCTGCGGCCAGCGCAGCCAGAAACATGAACCTTTTCCCGGCAGCGACTGAACCCCGCATTCCACACCCAGCCGCTGCGCCGCCAGCGCCACCACAGACAAGCCCAGGCCACGCCCGCGCAATGGCGCCGGCACGCCATCCCTGGCATCGCGCTGCTGGCGCACAGGGCTGCGATAGTGACGCATGAAGACCTGTGCGCATTCCTGCTCGCTCATGCCGCAGCCGCTGTCCCACACCTGCAAAAGCCAGCGCCCCTGCCTGTGCCTCAGCGCCAGCAGCACCCCGCCCTGGTCGGTGTAGCGCAGCGCGTTTTGCAGCAGATTGAAAACCATCTGCCGCAACAGCACCGCATCCGTGCACAGTGCCGGCATATGAGCTGGCTGTCTCACGCGCAGACGCAGACCGCGCTGCGCTGCCTCGCGCGCGAACAGGCGCCGAGCCTCGTCCAGCACCGCACTCATGGAGACCGCCTGCCATTGCGGTGCGAAGCTGTCGCCCTCAAGTCGCGACAGATCCATCAGGTCATTGAACATGGAGCCCAGATCGCGCGTGCAGGCCTGCATTTCCTGCAGCAGTTGTGCCAGCTCGTCATCCTGATTGCGCTGGTGGGCGGCTTGCAGCATCAGGCCCATGGCATGCAGGGGTTGTCGCAGATCATGGCTGGCGGCGGAAATGAACCAGTTCTTCTCGGCCAGCGCATTCTCGGCCTGCTCCTTGGCCTCGCGATAACGCTCCGCCAGTGCCTGACGCTCCAGCTCGTGCGCCATCTGCTGCTGCACGAAACGCCGCGCGCCCCAGGCGTGGCGTGCAAGTATGGCGCCGTACAGCAGCAGCAGCGGCAACAGATAAGGGCCTTTTTTCGGAAAGTAATGCAGCGTGCACAGCAGCATGGGCAAGTAGATACCCGCCATGAAGGCGGCAAATACCTGCAGTACGGGCGCCAGAAAGGTGGCAGCCGATGCCATCACGCCCAGCAGTACCAGATAGATCAGCAGGCGCAGCTCACTATGGCTCTCGCCCCAGGTAAAGGCCAGCACGCTGACCCAAAGCAAGCCGTTGATCAGTGCGGCCAGCGCCAGCTGCCGCTGCCAGGTCGTCAATGCTGCCAGCAGTCGCGAAGGCTCCCAATCGCGCGCCGACCGCCACTGACGATGCAGGCTGCGGCGGAACAGCAGAAAGCCCAGCGCCATGACGATCATCAGCCCCCACCACCAGGCCAGCCCCGCGCTGACGGCCGGGCTGTTGCGGGTACTGACCCACAGCAGCAGGGCCGGAATCAGCAATGCGGCGATTTCGGAGGAGCCACGCGAAGCCAGGGACTGCAACAGGCGCAACCTGGCCTGCAGCCGGGTCAACTGCGCCGAATCGACTTCAGAATTGGTCGCCATCGACGTAGAACCAGCGCCCACCCTCGAGCACAAAGCGGCTGCGCTCATGCAGGCGCACGGCACGACCCGCCAGACGATAGCGGGCGACGAATTCGACCTCCGCAGAGGCATCGCCGGTTGACTGAAACTGCTTCACATCCAGCCCCAGCCATTTGGTGGTGGCATCGAAATCGAGCTGCGACGGGCGCTGGCTGGCATGCCAGGTGGCTTGCAAATATTCCTGGTTCTCCGACACGAAGGCCGTATAGCGCGAGCGCATCAGCGCCTCGGCATCGGGAGCGGGCCGTGCATCCCAGTGATCGATGTAGCGGCCGCAGCAATCGGCATAGGCCAGCGGCCGCCCCTTGGCATTCTTGCGTCCACAGGGACAGTCCCGCTTTTTCTCGGCTTCTTTCACAACTTTGGCAGTCTTGATTGGCAATGCTGCATTGTCGACCAAGTCGAACAACGAGCAAGCCGGCTTGCGCAGTCGGTCGCCTCAGAGCACAGTAGCGGCAGTCCAAAGCTCTCTGCTAAAAGGTTTGCCTATGTTCTCCATGGCGGTTCCCTGGTGGGAGTTCGTGATTCGCGGTGTTGGCGTCTACCTGTTTCTGCTGGTGTTTCTGCGCCTGACCGGCAGGCGCCAGACCGGCCAGTACGCACCTTTCGACCTGGTGCTGCTGCTGATTCTTTCCAATGCAGTACAGAACTCCATGAATGCGGGCGACAACTCACTGATCGGCGGCCTGATCAGTGCCGGCACGCTGCTGGCCTGCCATGCGCTGCTCTCCCGCCTGAGTTACCGCTTTGCGAGGCTTCGCAGGCTGGTGAACGGCAAACCCAAGGTTCTGATTCACCAGGGCATTGTGCAACCCAGTCTGATGACGCAAGAGCAGATCACTGCCGAAGACCTGGCGGCAGCCCTGCGCTCCAATGGCTGCCTCAACGCGCATGAGGTGGAGCGAGCCACGATCGAGACCAACGGCCAGATCACCGTGGTACTGCGCAAGCGCAGCATGGCTGAGCTGGGGGAGGCCTGAGAGCCTCAGAACGTGTTTAGGTTCTCAGTGCAGGCCGTCCAGAAACTGCCTGATGGCCGCATTCACGGGTTCCGGATGCGTGAGATTGGCGGCATGGCCTGCGCCGGCCACATCCACCCACTGGGCCTGGGGCAAGCCCTTGAACATGGCCCGCGCACGCTCCACACCGATGGCCGCATCCTTGTCGCCATGAATCACCAGCGCAGGCACCTTGATTTCGGCCAGGCGCGGGCTGATGTCATCGCGCAGCGCCAGCGTCGCAAAGCTCTGCCCCAGGTTGATCGGCGAGGCCTGCTTCCATTTGGCGCGCCACTGCGCAGCTCCGGGCCAGCCCTGGCCCAGAATCGTGTGCTCCACGATGGTGGCCATGTCATCCGACAGCCCATGCTCCATCCAGGCCTTGAGCAGCGCCTCATGGTGCGGCATCTGTTCGGGATCCTCCAGCATGGCCTGGGTATCGATCAGCACCAGCGCGCCCACGACATCCGGATGAATCAGCGCGCAGCGCAGCGACAGATAGCCGCCTTGCGACATGCCCGCCAGCACCGCTTTTTCCACACCCAGATATTTGAGCAAGGCCGCCAGATCGTCGGCCGAGTCATAGTAGCTGAACGCTTCGCAATGCTCGGGATCTGCGGTCTGCCCGTGACCGCGCTCATCCCAGCTGATGCAGCGATACTGCCCCTGCAAAGCCTGTATCTGCGGCTCGAACATGGTGTGATCCATGAGCAGGCCATGCGAGAACACAATGGCCGGACCACGCCCTCCCGTGTCCTCGTAGTAGATATTCTGACCATTGACCTGGGCAAAAGGCATGCCGGACTCCTGCTGCAAATGGTTGAAACCCCTGGGTGAACTCCCCACACTGAGCACATCCTAAGCAGGCCTTGTGACATCGGCAACCGGCCCGTCCCCTGATGTGCCACAGCCTCATGCACAGCAGTTGACAGCGGCGGGCTTTTGCCACCTGACTCAGATCAGGCCAGCGCCCGCTGGATCAAGATCTTCTGCACATCGCTGGTGCCTTCGTAGATCTGGCATACGCGCACATCGCGATAGATGCGCTCCACGGGAAAGTCGCTCACCACGCCATAGCCGCCCAGGGTCTGGATGGCGGCGCTGCATACGCGCTCGGCCATTTCGCTGGCAAAGAGCTTGGCCATGGCTGCTTCCTTGAGGCAGGGAAGACCCGCATCACGCAGGCTGGCAGCATGCCAGATCAGTTGCCGGGCCGCTTCGATCTGCGTCGCGCATTCGGCAAGCCTGAAGCCCACGGCCTGATGGTTGAAGATGGGCTGGCCAAAGCTCTCGCGTTCCTTGCTGTATTGCAGCGCGCATTCAAAGGCCGCACGCGCCATGCCCACGCTTTGTGCGGCAATGCCGATACGCCCGCCTTCGAGGGCAGAAAGTGCAATCTTGTAGCCTTCGCCCTCGGCCCCGATCAGGTTCGCGGCGGGAATGCGGCAGTTCTCGAAATTGATCTGCGCCGTATCGCTGCTGTGCTGGCCCAGCTTGTCTTCGAGACGTGCCACCTGGTAGCCAGGATTGCCGGTGGGCACGATGAAGGCACTCATGCCCTTCTTGCCCGCCACCTTATCGGTGACGGCAATGACGATGGCCACATCGCCATTCTTGCCGCTGGTGATGAACTGCTTGACGCCGTTGATCACATACTCGTCGCCATCGCGCACGGCCGTGGTACGCAGCGCCGAGGCATCGCTGCCCACATGGGGCTCGGTCAGGCAGAAGGCACCCAGCATCTGGCCCTGCGCCAGCGGACGCAGCCATTGTTCCTGCTGGCCGGCATTGCCGTACTTCATGAGGATGGCATTGACAGGGCAATTGGTCACGCTGATGACGGTGCTGGTGCCGCCATCGCCAGCGGCGATTTCCTCGAGCACCAGCGCCAGACTCACATAGTCCAGGCCCGCACCGCCGAGTTCCTCGGGCACGCAGATGCCATAGGCACCGAGCGCGGCCAGCCCCTGGTGCACGTCCTTGGGGAACTCGTGCTCCTTGTCCCAGCGCGCGGCATGGGGTGTGATCTGCTCGCGCACAAAATCGCGCAAAGCGTCGCGGATCATTTCCTGGTCCTGATTCAGCAGCATGTTGTCTCCGATATTTATAGCTATATGCCCTTTGTTCAGCCTGGGCTAGGCGTCTAGAAGCTTGACGTATCTGCCGTCGTGGCGCAGCAGCTGACCACGGTCTTCGGGCTTGACCTGCGCCAGGGCCTGCATCAGCCCCTGCACGCTTTGAGCCACCGACAGCGGGGCCGCAGTGCCGCCCATCTCGGTCTGCACCCAACCCGGGTCCAGCGCCAGCAGCGTCAGGCCCGGCCATTGGCGGCAGGCCGAGACCACGGCCATATTGAGCGCAGCCTTGCTGACGCGGTACAGCCAGGCGCTCTCGTCCGCATCGCCCAGCAGGGACATGCCGCTGGAAAAGGCGCCGATCACGCCGCCAGCCTCCTGCACCATAGGCGCAATCTGCGGCAGAGCCTGCATAAAGCCCAGCACATTGCTGTGCATCACCAGATCGAACTGCTGCTGGGTAGGCGGCACGCCTGCGTCATGACCGTCCCAGACACCGGCCACGTACAGCGCGATATCGATGCTGGCCCCGTCGAGCTGCCAAGCCAGGCCGCTGACGCTGGCAGGATCTGCCAGATCGACCTGCAGCACCCGGGCGCCGCGTGCCTGCAGCGCGACCATGTCTTCAGCCTTGCGCACGGTGGCAATCACCTGGTGGCCCTGTGCCAGATAGGCCTCGGCCAGGGCTCGGCCCAGGCCGCGCGATGCGCCCATGATGAGTATCAAAGCCATAGCTGCTTGCGCCTATGAATGTTGGGTTTCAAAACGTTTTCCATCGAAAATCCTTTCATGACAAGCGCTGTCAGCTATCAACTTTTCTTGACCTGCTCGGCGGCAATCATGGCGCCATAGCGGGCCACCATGCTTTCCTGCGATTCAGGCTGGACAGTCAGCCCCATTTGGGCATGGATGATCTGATTGAGCGTGGGCATGACGTTGCGCGCCACCCTGGCTTCCTCGCTCCACAGGCGCGAGCGCATCAGCGCCTTGGCACAGTGCAGATAGGCTTCCTGCACATGGACTTCGATCACCAGCTTGGGGCGGAAATGATCGCTGGCAAACAAGGCCGTGTAATGCGCCTCGTCACGCAGCTGGGCCGTGCCGTTGACGCGCAGGGTTTCGTCAAAGCCCGGCACAAAGAACAGCAAACCCAGGCGCGGGTCGTCGAGCAGATTGCTCAGGCTGTCCAGCCGGTTGTTGCCGCCCGCATCGGGAATGAGCAAGGTATTGGCGTCTGGTGCCTTGACGAAGCCAGGCTTGCCGCCTCGTGGCGAAGCATCGAGCAAGGTGCCGCCCGCACCGCCGGTGGCCATGACCAGAAACGGTGACAGCGCGATAAAGCGCAGGCAGTGCCGATCCAGCTCCCACTGCTGTTTGAGCAACGCCCGCTCGGCAGGAGGGTCGTACAACTGCAGCAGTTGTTCGCGCGAAGTGATCATGAAGCCAGGACCTCCTCGGGACGGTCGTTGCGATGGATGGCGGCATACAGTGACAGGAATTCGTTCCAGGACGGATCGAAGCTCACGCTGAGCTCGCCTTCCAGCTCGGGCACATGCTGCCTGCCCAGCTGTGCGGCCAGCTGCACCGCATGGGCCGGATCTTCCACATAGTAGGTGGCCACGCGGGCACTCATGTTTTCCACGCGCGAGAAGGCAAGAATGCCGCGCTGCTCACGGCTGAGCTGCTCGTCCAGCGCATCCTGGGCGTCACGCACGCCGTCCAGCTCCTGTTGGCTGGAGAAGCTGAAGCGCCATTCCATGAAATGCGACAGATCGGCACGCGTGGCCACGGCATTGGCACCGTCGTGGAAGGTCAGGATGTCGGGCGGTGCATCCTCGTCGGCATCCTGTGCACGCACTTCGAGCGAGAGCCAGCGGTCGCTGTCCTCCTGGGGGAATTCATAGCTGCGGCCCAGTTGCTGGCGGATGAAGCCATCGAACAGCGGCGGAAACTCCGACAGCAGAGCGGAGCCGTAGACATCGGCCGCAGCCTCGTCGACGAACTCCACCGGACCCACGCGTACGGAAAAATCCCACTCGCCCAGCACATGATCCAGCATGATGAAAGCCATGTGCTGCGCATGCTCGGTCATATCCCGGGCAATCGGTTTTTCGAACGAGAGCTTGAGGCCGATGATGCCTCCCGCATCGTAATAACCCACCCGGATATCGGAGCAGGCCAGCTCGAAGCCGTCCATGCGCATGCCGAAGTTGCTGCCCAACGCGCGGCTGCGAAACGCCTGCACGCTGTAATGCTCGAAACGCGGCGCCTGGCGTACCAGTGCCTGGGCATTCTCGAACTGCGCCGTGTTGCCATGGGCCGAGATCACCAGCCGGGAACCGGCCTCCCCGAGCTTGCCTTCCAGCTCCAGACTCAGGCCCGGTGCATATTGGTGCAGCAACTCATTGGAGCTTTCCACAAACTCCTGGCGATCGAGCTCCTCCAGCTGGCTCAGCTGGTTGGAAAAATCGCCCCAGAAAGCATCAATCTGCTGCGGCTCCAGCGGCTTGATGGTCTCGCTCTCGTCGTGGTGAATGTCTGCGCTCATGAATGATTTCCGCAATGTGAGCTGCACACATTCAGCGCGAATGCGTGCAATCCGTTGAACATGCGTTCACTGTAGAGCAAACCGGTGACGGTTCTGAGCAAATGGCGTCAGATCAGCTCAATTGCCATGGCCGTGGCCTCACCGCCACCGATGCACAGCGTAGCCAGGCCCTTCTTCTTGCCGCGTGTCTTGAGCGCGTGCAGCAGGGTGACCAGAATGCGCGCGCCGCTGGCGCCGATCGGGTGTCCGAGAGCGCAGGCGCCGCCATTCACGTTGACCTTGTCATGCGAGACCTTGAGATCGGCCATCAGCGCCATGGGCACCACGGCGAAGGCTTCGTTGATTTCCCACAGGTCCACATCCTCCACGGCCCAGCCGGCCTTCTTCAGCGCCTTTTCGGTGGCGCCCACGGGTGCAGTGGTAAACCACTCGGGGGCCTGTGCAAAGGTCGCGTGCGAGACGATGCGCGCCAGCGGCTTGCAGCCCAGCTGCTTGGCCGTGGACTCGCGCATCAGCACCATGGCGGCGGCGCCGTCGTTGATGCTGGAGCTGGAAGCGGCAGTGATGGTGCCATCCTTCTTGAACGCAGGCTTGAGGCTGGAGATCTTGTCCAGCTTGGCCTTGGCCGGGCCTTCGTCCACGCTGACGGTCACGTCGCCCTTGCGGGTCTTGACGGTGACGGGCGTGATTTCGGCGTCAAAAGCACCGTTTTGCGCGGCGGCCTGGGCGCGCTGCACGCTGGCAATGGCAAACGCATCCTGCGCTTCACGCGTGAACTGGTATTTGGCAGCACAGTCCTCACCGAAGGTGCCCATGGAGCGGCCTGCTTCATAGGCGTCCTCCAGACCGTCGAGCATCATGTGGTCGAAGATCTTGTCGTGCCCCATGCGGTAGCCGCCACGCCCCTTCTTGAGCAGGTAGGGCGCATTGGTCATGCTCTCCATGCCGCCGGCAATCATCACCTCGCGGCTGCCGGCGATGAGCTGGTCGTGCGCCAGGATGGTGGCTTCCATGCCGGCGCCGCACATCTTGGACAGGGTCACGGCACCCGTGCTTTGCGGCAGGCCGCCCTTGAAGCCGGCCTGGCGAGCTGGAGCCTGGCCCTGGCCCGCCATCAGGCAGTTGCCGAACAGCACCTCCTCCACCAGCTCGGGCCGGATGCCGGCGCGCTCGACTGCCGCCTTGATGGCTGCGCCACCCAGGTCATGGGCGGCCAGATCGGAAAAATCGCCCTGGAACGCGCCCATGGGAGTGCGGGCAGCGCTGACGATGACAACGGGATCCTGATGCATGGTTTGTCTCCTTGAAAAATGGATGGATGTGATCTGCCTCTTCAAGCGAGGCTATTGGCGGGAATCTCGAAACGCTGCGTGTCCAGGCCTGCGTCGCCAGCATGCAGAAAGCGGCTGCGCTCGTAGGGGAACACGTCCAGAAAATGACCGTCACGGATACGGCTCTGGTGGCCGCGCCAGAACTCGGCCTCCAGCAGATCGGCGTGATGGCGCATGAAGATGTCGCGCACGGCCGGGTGGCCCAGCAGAAAAGGCCCGAAGGTCTCGGGGAAGACATCCCTGGGGCCGACCGAGTACCAGATGTCGCCCGACATCTCCTCTTCCTCGGTGCGCGGCTGCGGCACCTCGCGGAAGTTGCAATCGGTCAGGTATTCGATCTCGTCATAGTCGTAGAACACCACCTTGCCGCCACGCGTGACGCCAAAGTTCTTCCACAGCATGTCGCCGGGAAAGATATTGGTGGCGACCAGATCCTTGATGGCATTGCCGTACTCGAGAATCGCCCTCTCCATGGCGGCACGGCGCTCCGGCTTGGTATCTGCCTCGGCCAGGCACTCCATCAGGAACAGGTTCAGCGGCACCAGACGGCGCTCGATGTAGAGATGGCTGATGATGACTTCCATCTGCCCGTCGCCATCACGGTCACTGATCTCGATCTGCTCGGGAGCCTGGGCGTGCAGCTCGGCCAGCAGCTCATCGCTGAAACGCTCCTTGGGAAAGGCCACCAGGCTGTATTCCATGGTGTCGGCCATGCGGCCGCCGCGGTCATGCTTCTTGACCAGCTGGTACTTGGCCTTGACCTGGGGACGCGACACATCCTTGCTACTGGCGATACGGTCCTTGATGAGCTTGAACACATAGGGAAAGCTCGGCAGGTCGAACACCAGCATGACCAGGCCCTTGATGCCGGGCGCAATGCGCAGCTGATCGCTGGAATGGCGCAGATGATGCAGAAAATCGCGGTAGAACAGCGTCTTGCCCTGCTTGGCCAGACCCAGGGCGTTATAGATTTCCGCCTTGGGCTTGCGCGGCATGAGGCTGCGCAGAAAGCTCACATAGGCGCTCGGCACTTCCATGTCCACCATGAAGTAGGCGCGCGCAAAGCTGAACAACGCATGCAGGTCGTCCTCACCGAACAGGGCCGCATGCAGTATCAGCTGCTCCTTTTCTCCATGCAGGATGGGAATCGCCAGCGGCAGCTCGGTATAGCCGGTGATGATCTTGCCGACCAGGTACGCCCCCTTGTTGCGATAGAACAGGCTGGACAGCACCTGAAGCTGGAAGTTGGCCCTGAGCGTCAGGCCCGCCAGCCTCTCGCGTATGCGCTCGGCCAGCAGATGCACGTCGCGCTGCAGGTCTTCGAAGCGGCATTGCAGCTGCAGCTGCTCGAACAGGCTCTGCAGCGTGCCTTCGATCTGGGCGAGGTTGCCGGGGTAATAGGCACGGTAGATGGGCACAGCCCCCGGCGCAGTGTTTTCCAGATACTCGGTGCTGACGGCCGCACGCACGAAGATGAAGTCGTTCTGGAAATGGGTGCGATGCAGAATCTTGGTGGTGACCGAGTTGAAGAAGGTCTCGGCCAGCTCGGGCTGCAGATGATCGACCATCAGGCCGATGTAATGAAGCTTGACCTGCTGCCAGACAGCCATGCTCTGCAGGCTGGCGGCAAACTCCTCTTCCAGCCTCTGGATGCAGGCACGCACCTGCCGATCGTAGAACTCTATGCGTTCACGCTGGGCCTGCTGCTGGCCCGGCCAGTCCAGGGTCTCGAAGCGTTGCTTGGCTCGGGCAGCTTCCGCACTGAACATGCGGTAATGCTGGTTGTAGCCGTGCATCAGGGCCTGCGCAATGGCATAGGCCTCGGGGGCGTCCAGTCGTTGCGGAAACATGGCGGGCCAGTCGCTCCAGATAAGTGAGCAGCACTCTCAAGCGGAACAAGCGACACAGGCCTTGAGTCCGCTTGAGGGCACTGCAACTGCGCAGCGGCAGCGATCAGTCGCGCTTGCGCGCAGCGACCTTCTCGACAGCCTTGTTGTAGACATCCTCCAGGCCGCCCACACCAGGCACGGTCATTTCGAGGTTGGTGATGTGGCCGTTGTTGAGGCTGTAGCACCAGCCGTGCAGCGTCACCTTCTGGCCGCGGGCCCAGGCATCCTGCATCACGGTGGACTGGGCCACGTTGACCACCTGCTCGATGGCGTTGAGCTCGCACAGCACATCGTGGCGGAACTGGGTGGAGATGCCTTCCAGCAGCTTGATGTGCTTGTCGCGCACGTCGCGCACATGGCGGGTCCAGTTGTCCACCAGACCCAGACGCAGATTGTTCAACGCCGCATACACACCGCCGCAGCCATAGTGGCCCACAACCATCAGGTGCTCGATCTTCAGATGATCGACCGAGTACTGGATGGTGGACAGGCAGTTCAGATCGCTGGGCACGACCACGTTGGCCACGTTGCGGTGCACGAACACCTCGCCAGGCTCCAGACCCGTGATCTGGTTGGCTGGCACGCGGCTGTCCGAGCAGCCGATCCACATGTATTTGGGTTTTTGCTGCGCCATCAGTCCGGTAAAGAAACCAGGACGATCACGCTCCATCTGGTCTGCCCATTCGCGGTTGTGGACAAACAGTTCTTCGATGGAGGTCGTTGTCATGAAGCTATCCTTCTTTTTGTGGTTGAAAGAACGGCGCAGCTCCTGCTTTTTCAGCAGGTTTCAGCAAACAGCTCGCGGCCTATGAGCATGCGGCGAATTTCGCTGGTGCCAGCGCCAATCTCATAGAGTTTCGCATCTCGCCACAGACGACCAAGCGGATACTCGTTGATATACCCATTACCGCCATAGATTTGCACGCCCTCGCCGGCCATCCAGGTGGCCTTCTCGGCGCACCACAGGATGACGCTGGCGCAGTCCTTGCGAACCTGACGCACATGATCGGTTCCCAGAAGATCCAGGTTTTTAGCGACCGTATAGGCAAAAGAACGGCCTGCTTGCAGCACGGTGTACATGTCTGCCACCTTGCCCTGAATCAGCTGGAACTCGCCGATGCTCTGGCCAAACTGCTTGCGGTCGTGGATATAGGGGACGACATTGTCCATGACGGACTGCATGATGCCCAGCGGGCCGCCGGTCAGGACGGCGCGTTCATAGTCCAGGCCGCTCATCAATACCTTGGCGCCCATGTTCAGGCCGCCAAGAATGTTTTCAGCCGGCACTTCCACATCCTGGAACACCAGCTCGCCCGTGTGGCTGCCTCGCATGCCCAGCTTGTCGAGCTTTTGCGCGATCGAGAAGCCCTTCATGCCCTTCTCGATCAGAAAGGCCGTCACGCCACGAGCGCCCATCTCCGGCTCGGTCTTGGCATAGACAACCAAGGTGTCGGCATCGGGCCCGTTGGTGATCCACATCTTGCTGCCGTTGAGCAGGTAGTAGCCGCCCTTGTCCTCGGCCTTGAGCTTCATGCTGATGACGTCAGAGCCGGCACCGGGCTCGCTCATGGCCAGCGCGCCCACATGCTCCCCAGTGATGAGCTTTGGCAGGTATTTGGCCTTCTGCGCCTCGCTGCCGTTGCGATTGATCTGGTTCACGCACAGATTGCTGTGCGCGCCATAGGACAGGCCCACCGAGGCACTGGCGCGCGAGATTTCCTCCATGGCCACCATATGCGCCAGATAGCCCATATCGGCGCCGCCATACTGCTCGGGTACGGTGATGCCGAGCACGCCCAGCTCGCCGAACTTGCGCCACACGTCCATGGGGAACTGGTCGGTGCGATCAATCTCGGCCGCACGCGGAGCAATCTCGCTCTGAGCGAATTCACGCACCGCATCACGCAGCGCATCGATGTCTTCACCGAGCTGGAAGTTCAGTCCGGGCAGATTGGCAAGGCTCATGGTTGTCTCCTGTAGATATGGGTCTGACGAATCGTCTTGTCAGTGTTGTATGCCTTCACGGTTCTGCACACACATCAGAGTGCAGCCCATTGTGGCAATCAGTTTCTCTTTTCCCTGGTCAATGGCAAATGCCTTGCCTTCGGATACGGTGATGGTGCGTCCGGGCTTGATGACCCGGCCTTCCATGCGAAAGCGCTGGCCTTTGGCCGGGGCCAGCAGATTGATCTTGAATTCGATGGTGAGCACGGCCGCATCGGCCGGCATCAGCGTCAGGCCCGCGTAACCGCAGGCCGAGTCCAGTGCGGTGGATACCATGCCGGCGTGCAGAAAGCCATGCTGCTGTGTCAGGCCCGCAGCCCAGTCCAGGCAGATATCCACAGCGCCAGGCTCCACCAGGGTCAGCTCTGCACCAATCGTGGCCATGGCGCCTTGCTTCGCAAAGCTCTGCTTCACCCGATGAACAAAATCCAGAGACTCGGTGGCACCTGCAACAGACATGGCAACTCTCCCGCAAAGCTTTGCAATTGACGTTTACGTAAACGTCAATTATGCGCCATTTTTGCTCTCGCTCCTTTTCAATAGCGTGCGAGCCTCTTTTTCCTGCTCTCGCACCTCATCCAGAGTCACCTGCAGATCGGCCATCTGCGCCTCGAGCTGCTTGCGGTGGATAGCCAGCACATCGAGAAACTTGCGCAGCTGCACGCCTGTATCACGCGGGCTGTCATACATGTCAATGATTTCCTTGGCCTCCGACAGCGACAGTCCCAGGCGCTTGGCCCGCAGCGTCAGGCGCAGACGTGCGCGGTCTCTCGATGAATACACGCGATTGCGACCGCCTGCGCCGGAGCGCTCCGGCTGCAGCAAACCCATGTCCTCATAAAAACGGATGGCCCGGGTCGTGAGGTCGAACTCTTTGGCAAGATCACTGATGGTGTAAATGGTCGACATGATTCTGTGGGGTTGTAAGTCTTGCATCGCACAGGCGACTGCCAGAGGCGGCTTGATCTTTAAAATGCTTTGACAAAACTGACGTTTACGTTAACGTCAATGCTAAACGAAATACCGCCCCATGACCTCAAGCCAAGAATCCGCTCTTCATTACCCGCTCGGCGACACCTTGCCCGGTCCTGCCCAGACTCTGGAAGTCGCACCCGGCGTCAAGTGGATCCGCATGACCTTGCCGTTTGCCCTCGATCACATCAACCTCTGGCTGCTGCGTGATCGCCAGACCGATCTGCATGGCCAAGTATGCGAGGGCTGGACAGTCATCGACTGCTGCGTCAATCGCACCGAGGCCCGCGAGCAATGGGAACAGATTTTTGCCTCTGCGCTTGAAGACCTGCCTGTTCTGCGTGTCATCGTCACCCATATGCACCCCGACCATATCGGTTTGGCCGGCTGGCTCTGCCATCAATGGAATGCGCCCTTGTGGATCAGTGCCACCGATTACAACGTCGCCCGCGTCGCCATGAAGGACAGAGACGGCTTCGGCGGCGAATCCGGTGCGGACTTCTACAGCCTGCACGGACAAAGAGATGAGGAATTTCTGCTCCATGTGCGCGGCCGTGGCAGCTACTACTCTTCCCTGGTGGCCCCCATCCCCGACATCTATCACCGCATCATGGATGGCGACCAGATCGACATCAACGGCCGCACATGGCAATGCATTGCCGGCTATGGTCACGCGCCAGAGCACATGGCGCTGTACTGCGCCGAGCTCGAGACACTGATCAGCGGCGACATGGTCCTGCCCCGGATTTCCGCCAATGTCAGCGTGCATTCTTCCGAGCCCGAAGCCAACCCGCTGCAGCTGTTTCTCACATCGCTGAAGCGCTACTTCGCGCTCCCACAGAATACCTATGTTCTGCCCTCGCATGGCAAACCATTCACGGGATTGCATGTCCGTGTCCAGCAACTGCTGGACCATCATCAGGAACGTCTGGACGACATCATGCAGGCCTCCCTGCTACAGGGGCTGAGCGCTGCCGACATCCTTCCCATCCTCTTCAAACGCCAACTGGACACCCACCAGATGACTTTCGCCATGGGCGAGGCTCTGGCCCATCTGCACTACCTCTGGTACAGCCGACAACTGACGCGGCGCCTGGATGAAAGCGGCATCCTGCGCTTCTACGCCCTCACGCACAAATAAAAAGAGAGCGCCTAGCGCTCTCTTTTTATGGGTTTCCGGTATTTTTACAGCGGTAATGCTTTGACAACCTGCGGCAAGCGCTCCTTATTTCGAAGCGCCCAATAAAAAACCCCGTAATCTTTCGACTACGGGGTTTTCACTGTAAGAGCCTGACGATGACCTACTTTCACACGGGAACCCGCACTATCATCGGCGCAAAGTCGTTTCACTGTCCTGTTCGGGATGGGAAGGAGTGGTACCAACTTGCTATGGTCATCAGGCATAAACTTTTTGTCAGATTGACGGCGCCTCGATTAACTTCTTAATCTCGCTCACCTTCAGTCCAACGAATTCATAGAGTCTTCATCAGCTTTTCGATTGCGCCTTTTCGGCATAACTAGAACTTGCGTTCTGTCTTTTCATTTTTCCAGGCTTACCCAAAGTTATAGGGTCAAGCCGCACGGGCAATTAGTACTGGTTAGCTTAACGCATTACTGCGCTTCCACACCCAGCCTATCAACGTCGTGGTCTACAACGACCCTTCAGGGGGCTCAAGGCCCCGGCAGATCTCATCTTGAAACGAGTTTCCCGCTTAGATGCTTTCAGCGGTTATCTCTTCCACACTTAGCTACCCTGCGATGCCACTGGCGTGACAACAGGTACACCAGAGGTGTGTCCACTCCGGTCCTCTCGTACTAGGAGCAGGCTTCCTCAAATCTGCAGCGCCCACGGAAGATAGGGACCAAACTGTCTCACGACGTTTTAAACCCAGCTCACGTACCTCTTTAAATGGCGAACAGCCATACCCTTGGGACCGACTACAGCCCCAGGATGAGATGAGCCGACATCGAGGTGCCAAACACCGCCGTCGATATGAACTCTTGGGCGGTATCAGCCTGTTATCCCCAGAGTACCTTTTATCCGTTGAGCGATGGCCCTTCCATACAGAACCACCGGATCACTATGTCCTGCTTTCGCATCTGCTCGACTTGTCAGTCTCGCAGTTAAGCACGCTTATGCCATTGCACTATCGTCACGATGTCCGACCGTAACTAGCGTACCTTCGAACTCCTCCGTTACGCTTTGGGAGGAGACCGCCCCAGTCAAACTGCCTACCATGCACTGTCCCCGATCCAGATAATGGATCCAGGTTAGAACCTCAAACGCACCAGGGTGGTATTTCAACGTCGGCTCCATGCGATCTAGCGACCGCACTTCAAAGCCTCCCACCTATCCTACACAGATCCGTTCAAAGTCCAATACAAAGCTACAGTAAAGGTTCATGGGGTCTTTCCGTCTTTCCGCGGGGAGATTGCATCATCACAAACATTTCAACTTCGCTGAGTCTCAGGAGGAGACAGTGTGGCCATCGTTACGCCATTCGTGCAGGTCGGAACTTACCCGACAAGGAATTTCGCTACCTTAGGACCGTTATAGTTACGGCCGCCGTTTACTGGGACTTCAATCAAGAGCTTGCACCCCATCATTTAATCTTCCAGCACCGGGCAGGCGTCACACCCTATACGTCCACTTTCGTGTTTGCAGAGTGCTGTGTTTTTATTAAACAGTCGCAGCCACCAATTTTTTGCAACCCCTTTGAGCTCCGTTTGTACAACTTCACTTACTTGGGGTACACCTTCTCCCGAAGTTACGGTGTCAATTTGCCGAGTTCCTTCTCCTGAGTTCTCTCAAGCGCCTTAGAATACTCATCTCGCGCACCAGTGTCGGTTTGCGGTACGGTCGTCAATAGCTGAAGCTTAGTGGCTTTTCCTGGAAGCAGGGTATCACTCACTTCGTCTGCAAGCAGACTCGTTATCACCCCTCATCTAAGCCTGGCGGATTTGCCTACCAGGCACGACTACAGGCTTGAACCAACATATCCAACAGTTGGCTGAGCTAACCTTCTCCGTCCCCACATCGCACTATTGATCGGTACAGGAATATTGACCTGTTTCCCATCAGCTACGCATCTCTGCCTCGCCTTAGGGGCCGACTCACCCTACGCCGATGAACGTTGCGTAGGAAACCTTGCGCTTACGGCGAGGGGGCTTTTCACCCCCTTTAACGCTACTCATGTCAGCATTCGCACTTCTGATACCTCCAGCATCCGTTACCAGACACCTTCACAGGCTTACAGAACGCTCTCCTACCACTTGCAATAAATTGCAAATCCGCAGCTTCGGTAACTGGCTTAGCCCCGTTACATCTTCCGCGCAGGACGACTCGATCAGTGAGCTATTACGCTTTCTTTAAATGATGGCTGCTTCTAAGCCAACATCCTGACTGTTTTAGCCTTCCCACTTCGTTTCCCACTTAGCCCGTTTTAGGGACCTTAGCTGGCGGTCTGGGTTGTTTCCCTCTTGAGTCCGGACGTTAGCACCCGGTGCTCTGTCTCCCAAGCTGTACTCGTCGGTATTCGGAGTTTGCATAGGTTTGGTAAGTCGCCATGACCCCCTAGCCTAAACAGTGCTCTACCCCCGACGGTAATACTTGAGGCACTACCTAAATAGTTTTCGGAGAGAACCAGCTATTTCCAAGTTTGTTTAGCCTTTCACCCCTATCCACAGCTCATCCCCTAATTTTGCAACATTAGTGGGTTCGGACCTCCAGTACCTGTTACGGCACCTTCATCCTGGCCATGGATAGATCACTTGGTTTCGGGTCTACACCCAGCGACTAGTCGCCCTATTCGGACTCGATTTCTCTTCGCCTCCCCTATTCGGTTAAGCTTGCCACTGAATGTAAGTCGCTGACCCATTATACAAAAGGTACGCCGTCACCCCTAAGGGCTCCGACTTTTTGTAAGCATACGGTTTCAGGATCTATTTCACTCCCCTCCCGGGGTTCTTTTCGCCTTTCCCTCACGGTACTGGTTCACTATCGGTCGATGATGAGTATTTAGCCTTGGAGGATGGTCCCCCCATATTCAGACAGGGTTTCTCGTGCCCCGCCCTACTTGTCTGCAGCCTAGTACCACCGATCGGTTTTCACATACGGGACTATCACCCACTATGGTCGGCCTTTCCATGCCGTTTTGTTAACTGATCGACTATCACTGCAAGGCTCTTCCGAATTCGCTCGCCACTACTATCGGAATCTCGGTTGATGTCTTTTCCTCTGGGTACTTAGATGTTTCAGTTCTCCAGGTTCGCTTCGTGCACCTATGTATTCAGTGCACGATACCTCTTGCGAGGTGGGTTCCCCCATTCAGAAATCTCCGGATCAAAGCTTATTTGCCAGCTCCCCGAAGCTTATCGCAGGCTATCACGTCTTTCGTCGCCTATCATCGCCAAGGCATCCACCATATGCTCTTAGTCACTTGACCCTATAACTTTGGACTCTCTTAGCGAGAATCAAAGCCTGGTGTTCAAAGACTGGTGAGGTCTTGCACCTCACGCGTTATGCCGTAATGTGAATATCTTTGGCTGCATCTTTCAATGCAGCTTAGAGAATATTCGTCATTACTAGATAAATTTGCATTCGCAAAATATCTGTTTTGACGCAATCAAAATGTTGCTGGCGGCACGGTGCACAAACCTTGGTTTGCGCTTTCCACCAGCAACGCTGATTTCGACTCTATGAATTTTTAAAGAACAGCCAATTGATCGACGTTTCGATCAATACAAAAGCAGTCTTTGCAAGACTGCTTTTGTATTGGGAAGCCTTCGATTATAGCACCATTAGCGCTATCATTTTTGGTGGAGGATGACGGGATCGAACCGACGACCCCCTGCTTGCAAAGCAGGTGCTCTCCCAGCTGAGCTAATCCCCCGGGATCCTCTGACCAGATATTGGAATCTTGGTGGGTCTAGTTGGGCTCGAACCAACGACCCCTGCGTTATCAACACAGTGCTCTAACCAGCTGAGCTACAGACCCATTCCATGCAACCCGCTGTTACTCAGCAGGCCACCTGGCTTGTTCCAACAACCGATAAGTGTGGACGTTCAATTTGAAGCAGCATTTTTCCAGAAAGGAGGTGATCCAGCCGCACCTTCCGATACGGCTACCTTGTTACGACTTCACCCCAGTCACGAACCCCGCCGTGGTAAGCGCCCTCCTTACGGTTAGGCTACCTACTTCTGGCGAGACCCGCTCCCATGGTGTGACGGGCGGTGTGTACAAGACCCGGGAACGTATTCACCGTGACATTCTGATCCACGATTACTAGCGATTCCGACTTCACGCAGTCGAGTTGCAGACTGCGATCCGGACTACGACTGGCTTTATGGGATTAGCTCCCCCTCGCGGGTTGGCAACCCTTTGTACCAGCCATTGTATGACGTGTGTAGCCCCACCTATAAGGGCCATGAGGACTTGACGTCATCCCCACCTTCCTCCGGTTTGTCACCGGCAGTCCCATTAGAGTGCTCAACTGAATGTAGCAACTAATGGCAAGGGTTGCGCTCGTTGCGGGACTTAACCCAACATCTCACGACACGAGCTGACGACAGCCATGCAGCACCTGTGTGCAGGTTCTCTTTCGAGCACCAAACCATCTCTGGTAAGTTCCTGCCATGTCAAAGGTGGGTAAGGTTTTTCGCGTTGCATCGAATTAAACCACATCATCCACCGCTTGTGCGGGTCCCCGTCAATTCCTTTGAGTTTCAACCTTGCGGCCGTACTCCCCAGGCGGTCAACTTCACGCGTTAGCTTCGTTACTGAGTCAGTTAAGACCCAACAACCAGTTGACATCGTTTAGGGCGTGGACTACCAGGGTATCTAATCCTGTTTGCTCCCCACGCTTTCGTGCATGAGCGTCAGTGCAGGCCCAGGGGATTGCCTTCGCCATCGGTGTTCCTCCGCATATCTACGCATTTCACTGCTACACGCGGAATTCCATCCCCCTCTGCCGCACTCTAGCCTTGCAGTCACAATGGCAGTTCCCAGGTTGAGCCCGGGGATTTCACCACTGTCTTACAAAACCGCCTGCGCACGCTTTACGCCCAGTAATTCCGATTAACGCTTGCACCCTACGTATTACCGCGGCTGCTGGCACGTAGTTAGCCGGTGCTTATTCTTACGGTACCGTCATGACCCGGGGATATTAGCCCCAGGCTTTTCGTTCCGTACAAAAGCAGTTTACAACCCGAGGGCCTTCATCCTGCACGCGGCATTGCTGGATCAGGCTTTCGCCCATTGTCCAAAATTCCCCACTGCTGCCTCCCGTAGGAGTCTGGGCCGTGTCTCAGTCCCAGTGTGGCTGGTCGTCCTCTCAGACCAGCTACAGATCGCAGGCTTGGTAAGCCTTTACCCCACCAACTACCTAATCTGCCATCAGCCGCTCTAGTAGCACAAGGCCCGAAGGTCCCCTGCTTTCATCCGTAGATCTCATGCGGTATTAGCTACTCTTTCGAGTAGTTATCCCCCACTACTAGGCACGTTCCGATGTATTACTCACCCGTTCGCCACTCGTCAGCATCCGAAGACCTGTTACCGTTCGACTTGCATGTGTAAAGCATGCCGCCAGCGTTCAATCTGAGCCAGGATCAAACTCTATAGTTCGATCTTGAATTTAAAGTCTTTCGACTGCTCACTCACTTGACGGAATCAAGAAGAATAAATTCTTCCTCATTACTGTTTTTGTGAGCGTTTGATAACTCCGAAGAGTTTTGTTCCGAAGAACTGGCTGCTTGCCCTCAAACGCCCACGCTTATCGGCTGTATTTTTTTAAGGAACCGAGTGCAAAATCAGAAATCCTGATCTTGAATCTCGTTGCTTGCTGCGATCAGCGAAGCCTTCTATTGTAGCACTGTTTTCACAGCACTTTTAAAACGTTTTTGCGTTTTCTTCTCACCCCTCAGCACAAGGAGGGAGAAGAAAACGCCTGGCGTGAGCCAGGCGTTTTGGCGTAAGAGCCTGACGATGACCTACTTTCACACGGGAACCCGCACTATCATCGGCGCAAAGTCGTTTCACTGTCCTGTTCGGGATGGGAAGGAGTGGTACCAACTTGCTATGGTCATCAGGCATAAACTTTTTGTCAGATTGACGGCGCCTCGATTAACTTCTTAATCTCGCTCACCTTCAGTCCAACGAATTCATAGAGTCTTCAATCAGCTTTTCGATTGCGCCTTTTCGGCATAACTAGAACTTACGTTCTGTCTTTTGTTTTTCCAGGCTTACCCAAAGTTATAGGGTCAAGCCGCACGGGCAATTAGTACTGGTTAGCTTAACGCATTACTGCGCTTCCACACCCAGCCTATCAACGTCGTGGTCTACAACGACCCTTCAGGGGGCTCAAGGCCCCGGCAGATCTCATCTTGAAACGAGTTTCCCGCTTAGATGCTTTCAGCGGTTATCTCTTCCACACTTAGCTACCCTGCGATGCCACTGGCGTGACAACAGGTACACCAGAGGTGTGTCCACTCCGGTCCTCTCGTACTAGGAGCAGGCTTCCTCAAATCTGCAGCGCCCACGGAAGATAGGGACCAAACTGTCTCACGACGTTTTAAACCCAGCTCACGTACCTCTTTAAATGGCGAACAGCCATACCCTTGGGACCGACTACAGCCCCAGGATGAGATGAGCCGACATCGAGGTGCCAAACACCGCCGTCGATATGAACTCTTGGGCGGTATCAGCCTGTTATCCCCAGAGTACCTTTTATCCGTTGAGCGATGGCCCTTCCATACAGAACCACCGGATCACTATGTCCTGCTTTCGCATCTGCTCGACTTGTCAGTCTCGCAGTTAAGCACGCTTATGCCATTGCACTATCGTCACGATGTCCGACCGTAACTAGCGTACCTTCGAACTCCTCCGTTACGCTTTGGGAGGAGACCGCCCCAGTCAAACTGCCTACCATGCACTGTCCCCGATCCAGATAATGGATCCAGGTTAGAACCTCAAACGCACCAGGGTGGTATTTCAACGTCGGCTCCATGCGATCTAGCGACCGCACTTCAAAGCCTCCCACCTATCCTACACAGATCCGTTCAAAGTCCAATACAAAGCTACAGTAAAGGTTCATGGGGTCTTTCCGTCTTTCCGCGGGGAGATTGCATCATCACAAACATTTCAACTTCGCTGAGTCTCAGGAGGAGACAGTGTGGCCATCGTTACGCCATTCGTGCAGGTCGGAACTTACCCGACAAGGAATTTCGCTACCTTAGGACCGTTATAGTTACGGCCGCCGTTTACTGGGACTTCAATCAAGAGCTTGCACCCCATCATTTAATCTTCCAGCACCGGGCAGGCGTCACACCCTATACGTCCACTTTCGTGTTTGCAGAGTGCTGTGTTTTTATTAAACAGTCGCAGCCACCAATTTTTTGCAACCCCTTTGAGCTCCGTTTGTACAACTTCACTTACTTGGGGTACACCTTCTCCCGAAGTTACGGTGTCAATTTGCCGAGTTCCTTCTCCTGAGTTCTCTCAAGCGCCTTAGAATACTCATCTCGCGCACCAGTGTCGGTTTGCGGTACGGTCGTCAATAGCTGAAGCTTAGTGGCTTTTCCTGGAAGCAGGGTATCACTCACTTCGTCTGCAAGCAGACTCGTTATCACCCCTCATCTAAGCCTGGCGGATTTGCCTACCAGGCACGACTACAGGCTTGAACCAACATATCCAACAGTTGGCTGAGCTAACCTTCTCCGTCCCCACATCGCACTATTGATCGGTACAGGAATATTGACCTGTTTCCCATCAGCTACGCATCTCTGCCTCGCCTTAGGGGCCGACTCACCCTACGCCGATGAACGTTGCGTAGGAAACCTTGCGCTTACGGCGAGGGGGCTTTTCACCCCCTTTAACGCTACTCATGTCAGCATTCGCACTTCTGATACCTCCAGCATCCGTTACCAGACACCTTCACAGGCTTACAGAACGCTCTCCTACCACTTGCAATAAATTGCAAATCCGCAGCTTCGGTAACTGGCTTAGCCCCGTTACATCTTCCGCGCAGGACGACTCGATCAGTGAGCTATTACGCTTTCTTTAAATGATGGCTGCTTCTAAGCCAACATCCTGACTGTTTTAGCCTTCCCACTTCGTTTCCCACTTAGCCCGTTTTAGGGACCTTAGCTGGCGGTCTGGGTTGTTTCCCTCTTGAGTCCGGACGTTAGCACCCGGTGCTCTGTCTCCCAAGCTGTACTCGTCGGTATTCGGAGTTTGCATAGGTTTGGTAAGTCGCCATGACCCCCTAGCCTAAACAGTGCTCTACCCCCGACGGTAATACTTGAGGCACTACCTAAATAGTTTTCGGAGAGAACCAGCTATTTCCAAGTTTGTTTAGCCTTTCACCCCTATCCACAGCTCATCCCCTAATTTTGCAACATTAGTGGGTTCGGACCTCCAGTACCTGTTACGGCACCTTCATCCTGGCCATGGATAGATCACTTGGTTTCGGGTCTACACCCAGCGACTAGTCGCCCTATTCGGACTCGATTTCTCTTCGCCTCCCCTATTCGGTTAAGCTTGCCACTGAATGTAAGTCGCTGACCCATTATACAAAAGGTACGCCGTCACCCCTAAGGGCTCCGACTTTTTGTAAGCATACGGTTTCAGGATCTATTTCACTCCCCTCCCGGGGTTCTTTTCGCCTTTCCCTCACGGTACTGGTTCACTATCGGTCGATGATGAGTATTTAGCCTTGGAGGATGGTCCCCCCATATTCAGACAGGGTTTCTCGTGCCCCGCCCTACTTGTCTGCAGCCTAGTACCACCGATCGGTTTTCACATACGGGACTATCACCCACTATGGTCGGCCTTTCCATGCCGTTTTGTTAACTGATCGACTATCACTGCAAGGCTCTTCCGAATTCGCTCGCCACTACTATCGGAATCTCGGTTGATGTCTTTTCCTCTGGGTACTTAGATGTTTCAGTTCTCCAGGTTCGCTTCGTGCACCTATGTATTCAGTGCACGATACCTCTTGCGAGGTGGGTTCCCCCATTCAGAAATCTCCGGATCAAAGCTTATTTGCCAGCTCCCCGAAGCTTATCGCAGGCTATCACGTCTTTCGTCGCCTATCATCGCCAAGGCATCCACCATATGCTCTTAGTCACTTGACCCTATAACTTTGGACTCTCTTAGCGAGAATCAAAGCCTGGTGTTCAAAGACTGGTGAGGTCTTGCACCTCACGCGTTATGCCGTAATGTGAATATCTTTGGCTGCATCTTTCAATGCAGCTTAGAGAATATTCGTCATTACTAGATAAATTTGCATTCGCAAAATATCTGTTTTGACGCAATCAAAATGTTGCTGGCGGCACGGTGCACAAACCTTGGTTTGCGCTTTCCACCAGCAACGCTGATTTCGACTCTATGAATTTTTAAAGAACAGCCAATTGATCGACGTTTCGATCAATACAAAAGCAGTCTTTGCAAGACTGCTTTTGTATTGGGAAGCCTTCGATTATAGCACCATTAGCGCTATCATTTTTGGTGGAGGATGACGGGATCGAACCGACGACCCCCTGCTTGCAAAGCAGGTGCTCTCCCAGCTGAGCTAATCCCCCGGGATCCTCTGACCAGATATTGGAATCTTGGTGGGTCTAGTTGGGCTCGAACCAACGACCCCTGCGTTATCAACACAGTGCTCTAACCAGCTGAGCTACAGACCCATTCCATGCAACCCGCTGTTACTCAGCAGGCCACCTGGCTTGTTCCAACAACCGATAAGTGTGGACGTTCAATTTGAAGCAGCATTTTTCCAGAAAGGAGGTGATCCAGCCGCACCTTCCGATACGGCTACCTTGTTACGACTTCACCCCAGTCACGAACCCCGCCGTGGTAAGCGCCCTCCTTACGGTTAGGCTACCTACTTCTGGCGAGACCCGCTCCCATGGTGTGACGGGCGGTGTGTACAAGACCCGGGAACGTATTCACCGTGACATTCTGATCCACGATTACTAGCGATTCCGACTTCACGCAGTCGAGTTGCAGACTGCGATCCGGACTACGACTGGCTTTATGGGATTAGCTCCCCCTCGCGGGTTGGCAACCCTTTGTACCAGCCATTGTATGACGTGTGTAGCCCCACCTATAAGGGCCATGAGGACTTGACGTCATCCCCACCTTCCTCCGGTTTGTCACCGGCAGTCCCATTAGAGTGCTCAACTGAATGTAGCAACTAATGGCAAGGGTTGCGCTCGTTGCGGGACTTAACCCAACATCTCACGACACGAGCTGACGACAGCCATGCAGCACCTGTGTGCAGGTTCTCTTTCGAGCACCAAACCATCTCTGGTAAGTTCCTGCCATGTCAAAGGTGGGTAAGGTTTTTCGCGTTGCATCGAATTAAACCACATCATCCACCGCTTGTGCGGGTCCCCGTCAATTCCTTTGAGTTTCAACCTTGCGGCCGTACTCCCCAGGCGGTCAACTTCACGCGTTAGCTTCGTTACTGAGTCAGTTAAGACCCAACAACCAGTTGACATCGTTTAGGGCGTGGACTACCAGGGTATCTAATCCTGTTTGCTCCCCACGCTTTCGTGCATGAGCGTCAGTGCAGGCCCAGGGGATTGCCTTCGCCATCGGTGTTCCTCCGCATATCTACGCATTTCACTGCTACACGCGGAATTCCATCCCCCTCTGCCGCACTCTAGCCTTGCAGTCACAATGGCAGTTCCCAGGTTGAGCCCGGGGATTTCACCACTGTCTTACAAAACCGCCTGCGCACGCTTTACGCCCAGTAATTCCGATTAACGCTTGCACCCTACGTATTACCGCGGCTGCTGGCACGTAGTTAGCCGGTGCTTATTCTTACGGTACCGTCATGACCCGGGGATATTAGCCCCAGGCTTTTCGTTCCGTACAAAAGCAGTTTACAACCCGAGGGCCTTCATCCTGCACGCGGCATTGCTGGATCAGGCTTTCGCCCATTGTCCAAAATTCCCCACTGCTGCCTCCCGTAGGAGTCTGGGCCGTGTCTCAGTCCCAGTGTGGCTGGTCGTCCTCTCAGACCAGCTACAGATCGCAGGCTTGGTAAGCCTTTACCCCACCAACTACCTAATCTGCCATCAGCCGCTCTAGTAGCACAAGGCCCGAAGGTCCCCTGCTTTCATCCGTAGATCTCATGCGGTATTAGCTACTCTTTCGAGTAGTTATCCCCCACTACTAGGCACGTTCCGATGTATTACTCACCCGTTCGCCACTCGTCAGCATCCGAAGACCTGTTACCGTTCGACTTGCATGTGTAAAGCATGCCGCCAGCGTTCAATCTGAGCCAGGATCAAACTCTATAGTTCGATCTTGAATTTAAAGTCTTTCGACTGCTCACTCACTTGACGGAATCAAGAAGAATAAATTCTTCCTCATTACTGTTTTTGTGAGCGTTTGATAACTCCGAAGAGTTTTGTTCCGAAGAACTGGCTGCTTGCCCTCAAACGCCCACGCTTATCGGCTGTATTTTTTTAAGGAACCGAGTGCAAAATCAGAAATCCTGATCTTGAATCTCGTTGCTTGCTGCGATCAGCGAAGCCTTCTATTGTAGCACTGTTTTCACAGCACTTTTAAAACGTTTTTGCGTTTTCTTCTCACCCCTCAGCACAAGGAGGGAGAAGAAAACGCCTGGCGTGAGCCAGGCGTTTTGGCGTAAGAGCCTGACGATGACCTACTTTCACACGGGAACCCGCACTATCATCGGCGCAAAGTCGTTTCACTGTCCTGTTCGGGATGGGAAGGAGTGGTACCAACTTGCTATGGTCATCAGGCATAAACTTTTTGTCAGATTGACGGCGCCTCGATTAACTTCTTAATCTCGCTCACCTTCAGTCCAACGAATTCATAGAGTCTTCAATCAGCTTTTCGATTGCGCCTTTTCGGCATAACTAGAACTTACGTTCTGTCTTTTGTTTTTCCAGGCTTACCCAAAGTTATAGGGTCAAGCCGCACGGGCAATTAGTACTGGTTAGCTTAACGCATTACTGCGCTTCCACACCCAGCCTATCAACGTCGTGGTCTACAACGACCCTTCAGGGGGCTCAAGGCCCCGGCAGATCTCATCTTGAAACGAGTTTCCCGCTTAGATGCTTTCAGCGGTTATCTCTTCCACACTTAGCTACCCTGCGATGCCACTGGCGTGACAACAGGTACACCAGAGGTGTGTCCACTCCGGTCCTCTCGTACTAGGAGCAGGCTTCCTCAAATCTGCAGCGCCCACGGAAGATAGGGACCAAACTGTCTCACGACGTTTTAAACCCAGCTCACGTACCTCTTTAAATGGCGAACAGCCATACCCTTGGGACCGACTACAGCCCCAGGATGAGATGAGCCGACATCGAGGTGCCAAACACCGCCGTCGATATGAACTCTTGGGCGGTATCAGCCTGTTATCCCCAGAGTACCTTTTATCCGTTGAGCGATGGCCCTTCCATACAGAACCACCGGATCACTATGTCCTGCTTTCGCATCTGCTCGACTTGTCAGTCTCGCAGTTAAGCACGCTTATGCCATTGCACTATCGTCACGATGTCCGACCGTAACTAGCGTACCTTCGAACTCCTCCGTTACGCTTTGGGAGGAGACCGCCCCAGTCAAACTGCCTACCATGCACTGTCCCCGATCCAGATAATGGATCCAGGTTAGAACCTCAAACGCACCAGGGTGGTATTTCAACGTCGGCTCCATGCGATCTAGCGACCGCACTTCAAAGCCTCCCACCTATCCTACACAGATCCGTTCAAAGTCCAATACAAAGCTACAGTAAAGGTTCATGGGGTCTTTCCGTCTTTCCGCGGGGAGATTGCATCATCACAAACATTTCAACTTCGCTGAGTCTCAGGAGGAGACAGTGTGGCCATCGTTACGCCATTCGTGCAGGTCGGAACTTACCCGACAAGGAATTTCGCTACCTTAGGACCGTTATAGTTACGGCCGCCGTTTACTGGGACTTCAATCAAGAGCTTGCACCCCATCATTTAATCTTCCAGCACCGGGCAGGCGTCACACCCTATACGTCCACTTTCGTGTTTGCAGAGTGCTGTGTTTTTATTAAACAGTCGCAGCCACCAATTTTTTGCAACCCCTTTGAGCTCCGTTTGTACAACTTCACTTACTTGGGGTACACCTTCTCCCGAAGTTACGGTGTCAATTTGCCGAGTTCCTTCTCCTGAGTTCTCTCAAGCGCCTTAGAATACTCATCTCGCGCACCAGTGTCGGTTTGCGGTACGGTCGTCAATAGCTGAAGCTTAGTGGCTTTTCCTGGAAGCAGGGTATCACTCACTTCGTCTGCAAGCAGACTCGTTATCACCCCTCATCTAAGCCTGGCGGATTTGCCTACCAGGCACGACTACAGGCTTGAACCAACATATCCAACAGTT
This sequence comes from Comamonas thiooxydans, assembly GCF_002157685.2. NCBI lineage: Bacteria > Pseudomonadati > Pseudomonadota > Betaproteobacteria > Burkholderiales > Comamonadaceae > Comamonas > Comamonas thiooxydans. The sequence goes on along the minus strand of NZ_AP026738.1, from coordinate 522,071 downwards.
GGCTGAGCTAACCTTCTCCGTCCCCACATCGCACTATTGATCGGTACAGGAATATTGACCTGTTTCCCATCAGCTACGCATCTCTGCCTCGCCTTAGGGGCCGACTCACCCTACGCCGATGAACGTTGCGTAGGAAACCTTGCGCTTACGGCGAGGGGGCTTTTCACCCCCTTTAACGCTACTCATGTCAGCATTCGCACTTCTGATACCTCCAGCATCCGTTACCAGACACCTTCACAGGCTTACAGAACGCTCTCCTACCACTTGCAATAAATTGCAAATCCGCAGCTTCGGTAACTGGCTTAGCCCCGTTACATCTTCCGCGCAGGACGACTCGATCAGTGAGCTATTACGCTTTCTTTAAATGATGGCTGCTTCTAAGCCAACATCCTGACTGTTTTAGCCTTCCCACTTCGTTTCCCACTTAGCCCGTTTTAGGGACCTTAGCTGGCGGTCTGGGTTGTTTCCCTCTTGAGTCCGGACGTTAGCACCCGGTGCTCTGTCTCCCAAGCTGTACTCGTCGGTATTCGGAGTTTGCATAGGTTTGGTAAGTCGCCATGACCCCCTAGCCTAAACAGTGCTCTACCCCCGACGGTAATACTTGAGGCACTACCTAAATAGTTTTCGGAGAGAACCAGCTATTTCCAAGTTTGTTTAGCCTTTCACCCCTATCCACAGCTCATCCCCTAATTTTGCAACATTAGTGGGTTCGGACCTCCAGTACCTGTTACGGCACCTTCATCCTGGCCATGGATAGATCACTTGGTTTCGGGTCTACACCCAGCGACTAGTCGCCCTATTCGGACTCGATTTCTCTTCGCCTCCCCTATTCGGTTAAGCTTGCCACTGAATGTAAGTCGCTGACCCATTATACAAAAGGTACGCCGTCACCCCTAAGGGCTCCGACTTTTTGTAAGCATACGGTTTCAGGATCTATTTCACTCCCCTCCCGGGGTTCTTTTCGCCTTTCCCTCACGGTACTGGTTCACTATCGGTCGATGATGAGTATTTAGCCTTGGAGGATGGTCCCCCCATATTCAGACAGGGTTTCTCGTGCCCCGCCCTACTTGTCTGCAGCCTAGTACCACCGATCGGTTTTCACATACGGGACTATCACCCACTATGGTCGGCCTTTCCATGCCGTTTTGTTAACTGATCGACTATCACTGCAAGGCTCTTCCGAATTCGCTCGCCACTACTATCGGAATCTCGGTTGATGTCTTTTCCTCTGGGTACTTAGATGTTTCAGTTCTCCAGGTTCGCTTCGTGCACCTATGTATTCAGTGCACGATACCTCTTGCGAGGTGGGTTCCCCCATTCAGAAATCTCCGGATCAAAGCTTATTTGCCAGCTCCCCGAAGCTTATCGCAGGCTATCACGTCTTTCGTCGCCTATCATCGCCAAGGCATCCACCATATGCTCTTAGTCACTTGACCCTATAACTTTGGACTCTCTTAGCGAGAATCAAAGCCTGGTGTTCAAAGACTGGTGAGGTCTTGCACCTCACGCGTTATGCCGTAATGTGAATATCTTTGGCTGCATCTTTCAATGCAGCTTAGAGAATATTCGTCATTACTAGATAAATTTGCATTCGCAAAATATCTGTTTTGACGCAATCAAAATGTTGCTGGCGGCACGGTGCACAAACCTTGGTTTGCGCTTTCCACCAGCAACGCTGATTTCGACTCTATGAATTTTTAAAGAACAGCCAATTGATCGACGTTTCGATCAATACAAAAGCAGTCTTTGCAAGACTGCTTTTGTATTGGGAAGCCTTCGATTATAGCACCATTAGCGCTATCATTTTTGGTGGAGGATGACGGGATCGAACCGACGACCCCCTGCTTGCAAAGCAGGTGCTCTCCCAGCTGAGCTAATCCCCCGGGATCCTCTGACCAGATATTGGAATCTTGGTGGGTCTAGTTGGGCTCGAACCAACGACCCCTGCGTTATCAACACAGTGCTCTAACCAGCTGAGCTACAGACCCATTCCATGCAACCCGCTGTTACTCAGCAGGCCACCTGGCTTGTTCCAACAACCGATAAGTGTGGACGTTCAATTTGAAGCAGCATTTTTCCAGAAAGGAGGTGATCCAGCCGCACCTTCCGATACGGCTACCTTGTTACGACTTCACCCCAGTCACGAACCCCGCCGTGGTAAGCGCCCTCCTTACGGTTAGGCTACCTACTTCTGGCGAGACCCGCTCCCATGGTGTGACGGGCGGTGTGTACAAGACCCGGGAACGTATTCACCGTGACATTCTGATCCACGATTACTAGCGATTCCGACTTCACGCAGTCGAGTTGCAGACTGCGATCCGGACTACGACTGGCTTTATGGGATTAGCTCCCCCTCGCGGGTTGGCAACCCTTTGTACCAGCCATTGTATGACGTGTGTAGCCCCACCTATAAGGGCCATGAGGACTTGACGTCATCCCCACCTTCCTCCGGTTTGTCACCGGCAGTCCCATTAGAGTGCTCAACTGAATGTAGCAACTAATGGCAAGGGTTGCGCTCGTTGCGGGACTTAACCCAACATCTCACGACACGAGCTGACGACAGCCATGCAGCACCTGTGTGCAGGTTCTCTTTCGAGCACCAAACCATCTCTGGTAAGTTCCTGCCATGTCAAAGGTGGGTAAGGTTTTTCGCGTTGCATCGAATTAAACCACATCATCCACCGCTTGTGCGGGTCCCCGTCAATTCCTTTGAGTTTCAACCTTGCGGCCGTACTCCCCAGGCGGTCAACTTCACGCGTTAGCTTCGTTACTGAGTCAGTTAAGACCCAACAACCAGTTGACATCGTTTAGGGCGTGGACTACCAGGGTATCTAATCCTGTTTGCTCCCCACGCTTTCGTGCATGAGCGTCAGTGCAGGCCCAGGGGATTGCCTTCGCCATCGGTGTTCCTCCGCATATCTACGCATTTCACTGCTACACGCGGAATTCCATCCCCCTCTGCCGCACTCTAGCCTTGCAGTCACAATGGCAGTTCCCAGGTTGAGCCCGGGGATTTCACCACTGTCTTACAAAACCGCCTGCGCACGCTTTACGCCCAGTAATTCCGATTAACGCTTGCACCCTACGTATTACCGCGGCTGCTGGCACGTAGTTAGCCGGTGCTTATTCTTACGGTACCGTCATGACCCGGGGATATTAGCCCCAGGCTTTTCGTTCCGTACAAAAGCAGTTTACAACCCGAGGGCCTTCATCCTGCACGCGGCATTGCTGGATCAGGCTTTCGCCCATTGTCCAAAATTCCCCACTGCTGCCTCCCGTAGGAGTCTGGGCCGTGTCTCAGTCCCAGTGTGGCTGGTCGTCCTCTCAGACCAGCTACAGATCGCAGGCTTGGTAAGCCTTTACCCCACCAACTACCTAATCTGCCATCAGCCGCTCTAGTAGCACAAGGCCCGAAGGTCCCCTGCTTTCATCCGTAGATCTCATGCGGTATTAGCTACTCTTTCGAGTAGTTATCCCCCACTACTAGGCACGTTCCGATGTATTACTCACCCGTTCGCCACTCGTCAGCATCCGAAGACCTGTTACCGTTCGACTTGCATGTGTAAAGCATGCCGCCAGCGTTCAATCTGAGCCAGGATCAAACTCTATAGTTCGATCTTGAATTTAAAGTCTTTCGACTGCTCACTCACTTGACGGAATCAAGAAGAATAAATTCTTCCTCATTACTGTTTTTGTGAGCGTTTGATAACTCCGAAGAGTTTTGTTCCGAAGAACTGGCTGCTTGCCCTCAAACGCCCACGCTTATCGGCTGTATTTTTTTAAGGAACCGAGTGCAAAATCAGAAATCCTGATCTTGAATCTCGTTGCTTGCTGCGATCAGCGAAGCCTTCTATTGTAGCACTGTTTTCACAGCACTTTTAAAACGTTTTTGCGTTTTCTTCTCACCCCTCAGCACAAGGAGGGAGAAGAAAACGCCTGGCGTGAGCCAGGCGTTTTGGCGTAAGAGCCTGACGATGACCTACTTTCACACGGGAACCCGCACTATCATCGGCGCAAAGTCGTTTCACTGTCCTGTTCGGGATGGGAAGGAGTGGTACCAACTTGCTATGGTCATCAGGCATAAACTTTTTGTCAGATTGACGGCGCCTCGATTAACTTCTTAATCTCGCTCACCTTCAGTCCAACGAATTCATAGAGTCTTCAATCAGCTTTTCGATTGCGCCTTTTCGGCATAACTAGAACTTACGTTCTGTCTTTTGTTTTTCCAGGCTTACCCAAAGTTATAGGGTCAAGCCGCACGGGCAATTAGTACTGGTTAGCTTAACGCATTACTGCGCTTCCACACCCAGCCTATCAACGTCGTGGTCTACAACGACCCTTCAGGGGGCTCAAGGCCCCGGCAGATCTCATCTTGAAACGAGTTTCCCGCTTAGATGCTTTCAGCGGTTATCTCTTCCACACTTAGCTACCCTGCGATGCCACTGGCGTGACAACAGGTACACCAGAGGTGTGTCCACTCCGGTCCTCTCGTACTAGGAGCAGGCTTCCTCAAATCTGCAGCGCCCACGGAAGATAGGGACCAAACTGTCTCACGACGTTTTAAACCCAGCTCACGTACCTCTTTAAATGGCGAACAGCCATACCCTTGGGACCGACTACAGCCCCAGGATGAGATGAGCCGACATCGAGGTGCCAAACACCGCCGTCGATATGAACTCTTGGGCGGTATCAGCCTGTTATCCCCAGAGTACCTTTTATCCGTTGAGCGATGGCCCTTCCATACAGAACCACCGGATCACTATGTCCTGCTTTCGCATCTGCTCGACTTGTCAGTCTCGCAGTTAAGCACGCTTATGCCATTGCACTATCGTCACGATGTCCGACCGTAACTAGCGTACCTTCGAACTCCTCCGTTACGCTTTGGGAGGAGACCGCCCCAGTCAAACTGCCTACCATGCACTGTCCCCGATCCAGATAATGGATCCAGGTTAGAACCTCAAACGCACCAGGGTGGTATTTCAACGTCGGCTCCATGCGATCTAGCGACCGCACTTCAAAGCCTCCCACCTATCCTACACAGATCCGTTCAAAGTCCAATACAAAGCTACAGTAAAGGTTCATGGGGTCTTTCCGTCTTTCCGCGGGGAGATTGCATCATCACAAACATTTCAACTTCGCTGAGTCTCAGGAGGAGACAGTGTGGCCATCGTTACGCCATTCGTGCAGGTCGGAACTTACCCGACAAGGAATTTCGCTACCTTAGGACCGTTATAGTTACGGCCGCCGTTTACTGGGACTTCAATCAAGAGCTTGCACCCCATCATTTAATCTTCCAGCACCGGGCAGGCGTCACACCCTATACGTCCACTTTCGTGTTTGCAGAGTGCTGTGTTTTTATTAAACAGTCGCAGCCACCAATTTTTTGCAACCCCTTTGAGCTCCGTTTGTACAACTTCACTTACTTGGGGTACACCTTCTCCCGAAGTTACGGTGTCAATTTGCCGAGTTCCTTCTCCTGAGTTCTCTCAAGCGCCTTAGAATACTCATCTCGCGCACCAGTGTCGGTTTGCGGTACGGTCGTCAATAGCTGAAGCTTAGTGGCTTTTCCTGGAAGCAGGGTATCACTCACTTCGTCTGCAAGCAGACTCGTTATCACCCCTCATCTAAGCCTGGCGGATTTGCCTACCAGGCACGACTACAGGCTTGAACCAACATATCCAACAGTTGGCTGAGCTAACCTTCTCCGTCCCCACATCGCACTATTGATCGGTACAGGAATATTGACCTGTTTCCCATCAGCTACGCATCTCTGCCTCGCCTTAGGGGCCGACTCACCCTACGCCGATGAACGTTGCGTAGGAAACCTTGCGCTTACGGCGAGGGGGCTTTTCACCCCCTTTAACGCTACTCATGTCAGCATTCGCACTTCTGATACCTCCAGCATCCGTTACCAGACACCTTCACAGGCTTACAGAACGCTCTCCTACCACTTGCAATAAATTGCAAATCCGCAGCTTCGGTAACTGGCTTAGCCCCGTTACATCTTCCGCGCAGGACGACTCGATCAGTGAGCTATTACGCTTTCTTTAAATGATGGCTGCTTCTAAGCCAACATCCTGACTGTTTTAGCCTTCCCACTTCGTTTCCCACTTAGCCCGTTTTAGGGACCTTAGCTGGCGGTCTGGGTTGTTTCCCTCTTGAGTCCGGACGTTAGCACCCGGTGCTCTGTCTCCCAAGCTGTACTCGTCGGTATTCGGAGTTTGCATAGGTTTGGTAAGTCGCCATGACCCCCTAGCCTAAACAGTGCTCTACCCCCGACGGTAATACTTGAGGCACTACCTAAATAGTTTTCGGAGAGAACCAGCTATTTCCAAGTTTGTTTAGCCTTTCACCCCTATCCACAGCTCATCCCCTAATTTTGCAACATTAGTGGGTTCGGACCTCCAGTACCTGTTACGGCACCTTCATCCTGGCCATGGATAGATCACTTGGTTTCGGGTCTACACCCAGCGACTAGTCGCCCTATTCGGACTCGATTTCTCTTCGCCTCCCCTATTCGGTTAAGCTTGCCACTGAATGTAAGTCGCTGACCCATTATACAAAAGGTACGCCGTCACCCCTAAGGGCTCCGACTTTTTGTAAGCATACGGTTTCAGGATCTATTTCACTCCCCTCCCGGGGTTCTTTTCGCCTTTCCCTCACGGTACTGGTTCACTATCGGTCGATGATGAGTATTTAGCCTTGGAGGATGGTCCCCCCATATTCAGACAGGGTTTCTCGTGCCCCGCCCTACTTGTCTGCAGCCTAGTACCACCGATCGGTTTTCACATACGGGACTATCACCCACTATGGTCGGCCTTTCCATGCCGTTTTGTTAACTGATCGACTATCACTGCAAGGCTCTTCCGAATTCGCTCGCCACTACTATCGGAATCTCGGTTGATGTCTTTTCCTCTGGGTACTTAGATGTTTCAGTTCTCCAGGTTCGCTTCGTGCACCTATGTATTCAGTGCACGATACCTCTTGCGAGGTGGGTTCCCCCATTCAGAAATCTCCGGATCAAAGCTTATTTGCCAGCTCCCCGAAGCTTATCGCAGGCTATCACGTCTTTCGTCGCCTATCATCGCCAAGGCATCCACCATATGCTCTTAGTCACTTGACCCTATAACTTTGGACTCTCTTAGCGAGAATCAAAGCCTGGTGTTCAAAGACTGGTGAGGTCTTGCACCTCACGCGTTATGCCGTAATGTGAATATCTTTGGCTGCATCTTTCAATGCAGCTTAGAGAATATTCGTCATTACTAGATAAATTTGCATTCGCAAAATATCTGTTTTGACGCAATCAAAATGTTGCTGGCGGCACGGTGCACAAACCTTGGTTTGCGCTTTCCACCAGCAACGCTGATTTCGACTCTATGAATTTTTAAAGAACAGCCAATTGATCGACGTTTCGATCAATACAAAAGCAGTCTTTGCAAGACTGCTTTTGTATTGGGAAGCCTTCGATTATAGCACCATTAGCGCTATCATTTTTGGTGGAGGATGACGGGATCGAACCGACGACCCCCTGCTTGCAAAGCAGGTGCTCTCCCAGCTGAGCTAATCCCCCGGGATCCTCTGACCAGATATTGGAATCTTGGTGGGTCTAGTTGGGCTCGAACCAACGACCCCTGCGTTATCAACACAGTGCTCTAACCAGCTGAGCTACAGACCCATTCCATGCAACCCGCTGTTACTCAGCAGGCCACCTGGCTTGTTCCAACAACCGATAAGTGTGGACGTTCAATTTGAAGCAGCATTTTTCCAGAAAGGAGGTGATCCAGCCGCACCTTCCGATACGGCTACCTTGTTACGACTTCACCCCAGTCACGAACCCCGCCGTGGTAAGCGCCCTCCTTACGGTTAGGCTACCTACTTCTGGCGAGACCCGCTCCCATGGTGTGACGGGCGGTGTGTACAAGACCCGGGAACGTATTCACCGTGACATTCTGATCCACGATTACTAGCGATTCCGACTTCACGCAGTCGAGTTGCAGACTGCGATCCGGACTACGACTGGCTTTATGGGATTAGCTCCCCCTCGCGGGTTGGCAACCCTTTGTACCAGCCATTGTATGACGTGTGTAGCCCCACCTATAAGGGCCATGAGGACTTGACGTCATCCCCACCTTCCTCCGGTTTGTCACCGGCAGTCCCATTAGAGTGCTCAACTGAATGTAGCAACTAATGGCAAGGGTTGCGCTCGTTGCGGGACTTAACCCAACATCTCACGACACGAGCTGACGACAGCCATGCAGCACCTGTGTGCAGGTTCTCTTTCGAGCACCAAACCATCTCTGGTAAGTTCCTGCCATGTCAAAGGTGGGTAAGGTTTTTCGCGTTGCATCGAATTAAACCACATCATCCACCGCTTGTGCGGGTCCCCGTCAATTCCTTTGAGTTTCAACCTTGCGGCCGTACTCCCCAGGCGGTCAACTTCACGCGTTAGCTTCGTTACTGAGTCAGTTAAGACCCAACAACCAGTTGACATCGTTTAGGGCGTGGACTACCAGGGTATCTAATCCTGTTTGCTCCCCACGCTTTCGTGCATGAGCGTCAGTGCAGGCCCAGGGGATTGCCTTCGCCATCGGTGTTCCTCCGCATATCTACGCATTTCACTGCTACACGCGGAATTCCATCCCCCTCTGCCGCACTCTAGCCTTGCAGTCACAATGGCAGTTCCCAGGTTGAGCCCGGGGATTTCACCACTGTCTTACAAAACCGCCTGCGCACGCTTTACGCCCAGTAATTCCGATTAACGCTTGCACCCTACGTATTACCGCGGCTGCTGGCACGTAGTTAGCCGGTGCTTATTCTTACGGTACCGTCATGACCCGGGGATATTAGCCCCAGGCTTTTCGTTCCGTACAAAAGCAGTTTACAACCCGAGGGCCTTCATCCTGCACGCGGCATTGCTGGATCAGGCTTTCGCCCATTGTCCAAAATTCCCCACTGCTGCCTCCCGTAGGAGTCTGGGCCGTGTCTCAGTCCCAGTGTGGCTGGTCGTCCTCTCAGACCAGCTACAGATCGCAGGCTTGGTAAGCCTTTACCCCACCAACTACCTAATCTGCCATCAGCCGCTCTAGTAGCACAAGGCCCGAAGGTCCCCTGCTTTCATCCGTAGATCTCATGCGGTATTAGCTACTCTTTCGAGTAGTTATCCCCCACTACTAGGCACGTTCCGATGTATTACTCACCCGTTCGCCACTCGTCAGCATCCGAAGACCTGTTACCGTTCGACTTGCATGTGTAAAGCATGCCGCCAGCGTTCAATCTGAGCCAGGATCAAACTCTATAGTTCGATCTTGAATTTAAAGTCTTTCGACTGCTCACTCACTTGACGGAATCAAGAAGAATAAATTCTTCCTCATTACTGTTTTTGTGAGCATTTGATAACTCCGAAGAGTTTTGTTCCGAAGAACTGGCTGCTTGCCCTCAAACGCCCACGCTTATCGGCTGTATTTTTTTAAGGAACTGAGTGCAAAATCAGAAATCCCGATCTTGAATCTCGTTGCTTGCTGCGATCAGCGAAGCCTTGTAGTGTATCACAGCTTTTTCAATCCTGGGCAAGAACTTCTGAGTTTTTGCGAGGCAGTCGTTTGCTGCGATGGATCGAACTATAGCATAGGTGAAACCCTAGCCATGCCGTTTCTGACACAAAAGATTCATCTGCCAGCGTGGTCTTTGCCTGGGCTGTGTCCAGAGCCAGAGATAGAGACAGCGGCCTTACGGCCGCTGTCTCTATGGAGGCCAACGATAATGCAGGCACGATGGCACTGATTACTTTGTTAGACGCTCAATTGGCGTTCGGGCACGTGGCCCTGCTGGACCACGCAAATTTTTCCCTGGAGACCGGCGAGCGCGTCGGCCTGATCGGCCGTAACGGCGCCGGCAAGTCTTCACTGCTCAAGATTCTGGGCGGCCTGGCAAAGGCCGATGACGGCCAGCTCCAAGTGCAGAACGGGGTCCGCATTACCTATGTGGCACAGGAGCCCGACCTGAACCCGGAGCACACCATCTTCGAGTCGGCGTCGGACGGCATTGCAGCCGTGATTGCGATTCGCGAGCGCTACCTGGCTGGCGGCGAGGGCGAGGATCTGGACGAGTTGCAGACACAGATCGAGGCTTATGACGCCTGGAACTGGGAGCAGCGCGTAGAAGAAACATTGCAGCGCCTGCATCTGGATCCGAACGCTGTGGTGGGCAGTCTGTCCGGCGGCACCCGCAAGCGCGTGGCACTGGCCCAGGCTCTGGTGGCCCGCCCCGATGTCCTGTTGCTCGACGAGCCAACCAACCACCTGGACCTGGACTCCATCGAGTGGCTGGAGGAGTTGTTGATTGCCTTCAAGGGCAGCGTGATCACGATCACCCACGACCGCAGCTTTCTGGATCGTATTGCCACCCGCATTGTGGAGCTGGATCGGGGCATTCTGCGCACCTACCCCGGCAACTTCTCCCAGTACGTGCTGCAAAAGGAAGAGCAGCTCAACCAGGAAGCCGTCATCAACGCCAAGGCGGACAAGCTGCTGGCCCAGGAAGAAGTCTGGATCCGCAAGGGCGTGGAAGCCCGCCGGACCCGCAGCCAGAGCCGCATCAGCCGTCTGCAGGAATTGCGTGCCAGCCGTGCCCAGCGCCGTGATGTGCTGGGCAGCGTGAACATGGATATCGCATCCGGCAAGGGCGACGGCTATCAGGGCAAGATCGTGGCCGAGCTGACCGATGTCAGCAAGTCCTTTGGCGAAAAGAAAATCGTCGAGAAGTTCAGCGGCACCATTTTGCGTGGCGACAAGGTCGGCTTGCTGGGCCCCAACGGCGCAGGCAAGACAACGCTGCTGAAGATGATTCTGGGCGAGCTGGCTCCGGACAGCGGCCAGGTGCGTCTGGGCGGCAATCTGCAGGTGGCCTACTTTGACCAGATGCGCCATCAGGTGAATCTGGATGCCACACTGGAGGACTTCATCAGCCCCGGCAGCGAGTGGATCGAGATCGGCAACCAGAAAAAGCACGTGAAGAGCTATCTGGCGGACTTTCTGTTCTCTCCGGCGCGTGCGCATTCCCCGGTCCGATCGCTGTCAGGCGGCGAACGCAACCGCCTGCTGCTGGCCCGTTTGTTTGCGCGACCAGCCAATGTTCTGGTGCTGGACGAGCCGACCAACGACCTGGACATCGAGACGCTGGACATGCTGGAAGACCTGCTGCAAAGCTATGACGGCACGGTCTTTCTGGTCAGCCACGACCGCACCTTCCTCGACAACGTGGTCACTAGCACGATTGCCTGGGAAGGCCCCGGCCACTGGCGTGAATACGAAGGTGGCGTGACGGACTGGATGGAGCAATCGCGCCGCAGCAAGGCCATGGCCGAAGCCGCGCAGGCCAGGTCCGCCCCCAAGGAGGAGCCCAAGCCCGTCGCAAGCCGCACCGACGCTGCGACCAGCCCCAAGAAGAAGCTCAGCTACAAGGATCAACGCGAACTGGAAGCCCTGCCGGCCACGATTGCCGCACTGGAGACCGAGCAAAAGCAGATTCAGCAAGCGCTGGCCGACGGCAGCCTGTTTGCCAGCGACAACGCCAAGGCCGTCGCCATGCACCAGCGCGACGCGGAGATCGATGAAGCACTGATGGAGGCGCTGGAGCGCTGGACCTTGCTGTCTGAATAATCAGGTCATCAAATAAGAGAGCGTCTTGTGCCTGTCAGCTCTTGATTTCAAAGCTCTAGAAGCCTGAAGTCATTACCTGACAAGCGCAAGGCGCTCTCTTTTTATGCGATCTCAGATACGGTGATGCACCTGATCCGAGCCGCCACGCAGCTTGGTCAGCAGGGCATGAGCGATCTGCGGCAGAGGCAGCACCTCGTCGGCCGCGCCATGGGCAATGGCTTCTCGGGGCATGCCGAAGACGATGCAGGTGCTCTCGTCCTGCACCAGGTTGTAGCTGCCAGCGTCGCGCATCTCGCGCATGGCGGTGGCGCCATCGGCCCCCATGCCGGTGAGCATGATGCCGTAGGCGTTGCGACCCGCGCTGGCCGCCACCGACTTGAACAGCACTTCCACCGAGGGCTTGTGACGGTTGACGGGCGGTGCATCATCGACCACGGCCACATAGTTGGCACCGCTGCGCGTAATGGAGAAATGCTTGCCGCCAGGGGCGATATAGGCGTGACCGGGCAGCAAACGCTCGCCGTGTGCGGCTTCCTTGACCGTCATCTGGCACAGGCTGTTGAGGCGCGCCGCAAAACTGGTGGTGAAGCCCGGCGGCATGTGCTGGGTGATGACGATAGCCGGGCAGTCAGCCGGCAGATGCGTGAGCACTTCACGGATCGCCTCCGTGCCACCCGTGGAAGCACCGATGGCGATGATTTTTTCGGTCGAGATGCGACCCAGCAGGCTGGGGGCGGCCGGCGCTCGGGGCGCAGCAGGCTTGGCGCCCGCACTCGCTGCCGCTGCCACACCGTGCGGCACCACCGGCAGGCGATGCACCTGGGCCACGGCAGCCACGCGGATCTTGTCCACGATCTGACTAGCCAGCTCCTGCAGGCCGTTGGCCACGCCGACGCGGGGCTTGGCCACAAAATCGATGGCCCCCAGCTCCAAGGCGCGCATGGTGACTTCGGCGCCACGCTCGGTCAGCGTAGAGATCATCACCACCGGCATGGGACGCAGGCGCATCAGACGCCCCAGGAAATCAATGCCGTCCATGCGGGGCATTTCCACATCCAGCGTGATGACGTCGGGGTTCAGATCGCGGATCATCTCGCGTGCGATCAACGGATCATTGGCCGAGCCGATGCACTCCATATCATGCTGGCGGTTGATGATCTCGGCCAGAAGACTGCGCACCAGCGCAGAGTCGTCCACCACGATCACCCGGATTTTTGGCTTTAACAACGCTCAACCTTCCTCAAAACAGGTCCACCGAGCCGCCCGCCGTATTGCGCGCAACCGCAGCCGCGCTGCCGCGGCTGATTTCCTGCTGCACCAAGGCCTCGGGATGGGCGTGGGCCAGGCGCTTGACCATGGCCTTGCCCGTGGACGGGAAAAACACCACCTTGCGCGGATAGATATCCAGCACGTCCTCGGAGACGATGGGAATGCGCTCGGTTTGCAGATACTCTGTCACAAAACTGGTGTTGCGCTCACCCACATTCATGGTCGTGAAATTGGCCATGACCTGGGCACCACCAAAGATCTTGGCCTGCATGGATTCGCGCCGCGCACCCAGCTTGAGCATCTCGTTGATCAGCAGCTCCATGGCGTACGAGCCATAGCGCCCCGACACATCGTTGCTGTCGCCGTCGGGCAGCATGAAGTGGTTCATGCCGCCGATGCGCATGAAGCGATCCCACAGGCAGGCCGCAATGCAGGAGCCCAGCACGGTGACGATGGCCATCTCGTCGCGCGAGACAAAGTACTCGCCCGGCAACACCTTGGCCGAATTGAGCTGGAAATGCGGGTCGTAGTAGAAGAACGAGGCCTCGCCCGGCTGGCGCGGCTGGCGCTTGAGCTGCTCCAGCGATGAGACCGGCGCCGGCATGGCCGGATCAGGATAGCCCTGGGGCACGAAGCTGTTGCCGCGCAGGGGTCTGGCAGCGCCAGCACCCGGCAGATCCAGCGGAGAGCTCAGATTCCTCATGACTTGCAGCCCTGCCCTTCAGCTTCATTGGCGCTCATAGACGGTCTTGCCCTTGAGCGCGAACAGATCGCGCGAGTCGCTGAAATTTTCGGCATGACCGACAAACAGCAGCCCGCCCGGACGCATCACCTGATGAATGCGCTCCAGCACGCGACGCTGGGTCGGTGCGTCGAAATAAATCATCACGTTGCGGCAGAAGACGATGTCGAAAGTCTCCCGGAACGGCCAATCGCCGGCAATCAGGTTGACGTTGAGAAAGTCCACCAAGCGGCGCAGCTCCGGCTTGACCCGCACCATGCCCGAGTTGGCCGAGCGCCCACGCAGGAAAAAGCGGTGCAGCCGCTCGGTGCTCACGCCCTTGAGGTTCTCTGCCCGGTAAACGCCGCGCGAGGCGGTCTCCAGCACGCGCGAGTCGATATCGCTGGCCATGAGCTGAAAGCTGGCCGAGGCGCCGAGACTCTCCACCGCCGTCATCAGGATGGAATAAGGCTCTTCTCCCGTGGAGGCTGCGCTGCACCATACCTTCCAGCCATTGCCGCCGGGCTTGTGGCTGCGCAGATGCTGGGCCAAGATGTCGAAGTGATGCTGCTCGCGGAAGAACGAGGTCAGATTCGTGGTCAGCGCGTTGACGAATTCCTGCCATTCAGGCCCGTCGTTGATGCTCTCAAGCCAGTCCAGATAGCTGACAAAGCTCTCGTGCCCGGTCTCGCGCAGGCGGCGCGACAGACGGCTGTAGACCATGGCGTGCTTGCCATCATGCAGGCTGATGCCGGCACGCTTGTAGATCAGGGCCTGCACACGGGCAAAGTCGCGGTTGGACCAGACGAACTCGCGCCCCTGCGCCAGCGGGCCGGACATGCCGCCCGGCAGCGCCTCATCGTCCTGCTCAAGCCTGGCAGGAGAGGCTGCGAATGAAGCGCTACGTCCCAGGTTCAGCACACGGACCTCTGGCGCACTCAGGCTTCGGAGGCCACCAGGCCCATGTCGACATTGCCCATGAGCTTCTCGATGTCCAGCAGGATCAACATGCGCTCGCCCACAGAACCCAGGCCCAGAATGCAGCCGCTGTCGATGGCGCTTTCGATATCGGGTGCGGGACGCACGGCATCGGCGGGCAGCTCCATCACATCGCTGACCGAGTCCACCACAATGCCGACCACGCGATTGCGCAGGTTCAGGATGATGACCACGGTGAAGGCGTTGTACTCCACCTCGGAGCAGTTGAAACGCAGGCGCATGTCCACGATGGGCACGATGGTGCCGCGCAGATTGACCACACCCTTGATGAACTCGGGCGCGTTGGCAATGCGCGTGGGCTGCTCGTAGCCACGGATTTCCTGCACCTTGAGGATGTCGATGCCGTATTCCTCCTCGCCCAGGCGGAAGGTCAGGTATTCGCGGGCCCCGGTGGCCACGCCTTCGGCAGTCTTGTTGATGATGTTCATGTCAGCTCTCTCTGCGTTGTTCGGGTTGACTGCCTCAATGACGGGTACGGCGCACCAGAGCGCCCGTATCCAGAATCAGCGCCACGGATCCGTCGCCCAAAATGGTGGCACCCGATACATTGGGCACCTTGCGGTAATTGCTTTCCAGGTTCTTCACCACCACCTGGTGCTGACCCAGCAGTTCGTCGACCAGCAGCGCCACGCGACTGCCTTCGGCTTCGACCACCACCATGATGTTGCTGGTCTGGCTTTCATCGGCGCGCGGCACCTTGAAAGTGCGCTCCAGCGCAATCACCGGCATGTATTCGTCGCGCACCTTGACCAGCTGCGTGCCATTGGCCACGGTGTTGACATCGTCGGCCTTGACCTGGAAGGACTCGACCACCGAGGACAGCGGCAGGATATAGACCTCTTCGCCCACACCGACGGACATGCCGTCCATGATGGCCAGCGTCAGCGGCAGGCGCACCGCCACCTTCATGCCCACGCCGGCGACGGACTCGATCTCCACCGTGCCGCCCAGCGAGGTGATGTTTCGCTTGACCACGTCCATGCCCACGCCGCGGCCCGAGACATCGGTGACCACGTCGGCCGTCGAGAAGCCGGGCGCAAAGATCAGCTGCCAGACATCGCTGTCGGGCATGCTGTCGGAGACATCCATGCCGCGCTCGCGGGCCTTGTTCAGAATCCTCTCGCGATTCATGCCCTTGCCGTCGTCGCGCACCTCGATGACGATGGAGCCGCCCTGATGGGATGCCGCCAGCGTCAGCGTGCCATGCTCGGACTTGCCTGCGGCGATGCGGTCCTCCGGCATCTCGATGCCGTGGTCCACGCTGTTGCGCACCAGATGGGTCAGCGGATCGGTAATCTTTTCGACCAGTCCCTTGTCCAGCTCGGTGGCCTCACCCAGCGTGACCAGATCGATCTTCTTGCCCAGCTTGCCCGCCAGGTCACGCAGCATGCGCGGGAAGCGGCTGAACACGGTGGACATGGGAATCATGCGGATCGACATCACGGACTCTTGCAGGTCACGCGTGTTGCGATCCAGGTCAGCCAGACCGGCCAGCAGTTGCTGATAGGTCGTCGGGTCCAGCCCCTGGCTGTTCTGCGCCAGCATGGCCTGGGTGATGACCAGCTCGCCCACCAGATTGATGAGCTGATCCACCTTCTTCACATCCACGCGGATGCTGGTGGACTCCATATGCGCAGCGGCAGCCTTGGGGGCGGCCTTTTGCGCCACGCCGCCAGCCCCGCCAAGCGCGGCATGCTCCTGATTTTGCTGAGCCTCGGGGCTGCCCGGAGCGCCCGCAAAAAATCCGTAGGCTTCTTCGGCCGGCAGATTGTGGGGCGGCATGGCAGCCTCTTCATCCACCATGGCTTCCGGCTCGGCCACGGGCTCGGCTGCAGACTGCGGCTGAGCCGCCTCGCTGATCTGCACCTGCTCCTTGGAGACATGGAAGACGAACAGATCGCGCAGCTCGTCATCGGTGGACACCGTTCTGACCTTGAACAGACGGTGATCGGCCTTGGTGCCGACCTGGTCCTGGATCGTGCCCAGACCGGGAATATCGCGAAACAGCTCCTTGATGGCGTCGCCCAGCTCCAGCCTGGACAGTGGGCCGATCTCGATCGTCAGCTCACGTGCCCCCTCAGGAGGCTCGGTACCGATCACAGGGCCTGGCTCTGCCACCTGGGCTGCCGCAGGGGCCCGAGCTTGAGCGGGCGTATCCGCCACCACAGCGACAACAGCGGCAGCTGGCTTCACAGGCTCGGCAGCCGCGGCACTGCGGTTGACCTGGGGGATTTCGGTCAGGCCCTGGGCCAGGGCCTCGATGCGCACCACCAGTTCCGCAGTGGAAACCGGTTCGCCCTCGTCACCGGACTGGTGACGTGCCAGCAGGCTGCGGCTGGCGTCCGCCGACTCCAGCAGCACATCGACCATCTCGGGGATGGGCGTGATTTCATGGCGACGCAGGCGGTCCAGCAGGGATTCCATGCGGTGCGTGAGCTCGGTCACATCCGAGAAGCCGAAGGTCGCCGCACCGCCCTTGATGGAGTGGGCGCAGCGGAAAATACCGTTGAGCTCTTCATCGTTGGCGGCCGAAAGGTCCAGGCTGAGCAGCATCTGCTCCATCTGGTCGAGGTTCTCGCTGGCTTCCTCGAAAAAGATTTGATAGAACTGGCTAAGGTCGAAGTCTGCGCCCGAACCTGCGCCATCCTGGTGTGTATCCGCCATGGTGTTTCCTGCTGTGATTCGTTGTTATCGGCTTAACGCAGCACTTTTTGAATAACTTCGATCAATCGATTGGGATCGAAGGGCTTGACCAGCCAGCCCGTGGCACCTGCGGCCCGGCCCGCCTGCTTCATCAGATCGCTGGATTCCGTGGTCAGTATCAAGATGGGCGTGCCCTTGAACTTCGGGTTTTCACGGAGCTTGCGCGTGAGACCGATGCCGTCCAGGCGCGGCATGTTCTGGTCGGCCAGCACCAGATCGATGTTCTGCGCCTGTGCTTTTTCCAGCGCATCCACACCGTCGACGGCTTCCACCACCTTAAAACCAGCACTGCTCAATGTGAAAGACACCATCTTTCGCATCGAGGGGGAATCATCAACAGCCAGAATCGATCGCATGTACAGCTCCAACAGACGGGCAACGGAAAACAGGGTAGAAGTTCAAAACAGCTCCACGGAGCCTGCATCCATCTCGCTTTGCGTGACGGGATTGGGCTTTTCGGGCAGGTTTGGCAGACTGATGGCGGACTCCGCCTCGTCCTCGTCCCTGCCCATGGCGGCAGCCCCGAGCCTGAAAGCACAGGCTTGCAGGGTGTGTGCCATATGGGCAATGAGCTGAGACGACATATCGTGGAACTGGAGCTCGGTCACCGCCAGGCGCAGCGACTCACGTGCTGTAGCCAGCGCTGCAGAATCGGGCAAGGCCGGCTGCGACAATTGCCCGTTGACTTGCTCGAAGCGCTCCAGCAGATTGTGCGTGGCATGGTCCAGCAACCCTTCAAGACGCTGCAGATCACGCAGCGTGACCAGCAAGGCATCCTGCAGCTCCGCAGCCACCATCACCGGCACGGCAACTGCAGGCACACCCGAAGGGTTTTGCATCGTCTGCATTGTTACTCCAACTGCGTAAAACCATCATGACAGCCATGCCGCCATGCTCCACGAAATGAACCGCCCGGCAGCCCGCCCGTGAGCACACGGCCACACTTGACGACTACCCTCGATGTTCCAAAATGTATCCAATGATAGCGTCCTTGGCGATATGCAATTCCGGAATCAGACCTTGAAAATCCTTCATATTGAAGACTCTGTCGCAGATCAGGCTCTGGCACGCCTGAGCCTCAAGCGCGGTCAGTTGCCCTGCACGCTCACGGCCATGGACAGTCTGCAGGAGGTACAGGGCGCCCTTGAGACACAGGATTTCGACCTGATTCTGGCGGACTATCATCTGCCCGGCTTCACGGCTCTCGACGTCTGGGACTTGGTGCGAACCCGTGCCGATGCCCCTCCTTTTGTGCTGTTGTCGGGCGCCATCGGCGAATCTGCCGCCGTGGACATCATGCGACTGGGCATCAGCGACTATCTGCTCAAAGACCAGATCAACGGCCTGCCCCATGTCATCAAGCGCGCCATGGAGGTCCATGAGGCGAGGCGAGCGCGCCGCCGCGCCGCACTGCAGCTGGCAGAGTCCGAAAAGCGCCTGGCCGAGCTGACCGAACACCTGCACACCAGCATCGAGCAGGAACGCGCCAATATCTCGCGCGAGATTCACGATGACATAGGCGGCTCGCTCACTGCCGTCAAGTTTGATCTTGCCTGGCTGATCCGCAACAGCCCCGAAGGCAAGCAGCGCGAGCATGCCAGATCGGCACTGGAGATGCTGGAACACGCCCTGGGCGCCAGCCAGCGCATCATGCAGAACCTGCACCCGCCCGTGCTGGACCAGGGACTGGTGGCCGCCGTGCAATGGCTGGCCCAGGACTTCGAGCGCCGCACAGGCATACCCACCCAGTTGCACACCAGCCGCGAGCATATGGAAATAGCAGCCGCGCAGCAGGTGGTGGTCTACCGTACGGCACAGGAATCCTTGACCAATATCAGCAAATACGCACAAGCCAGCCAGGTGACGCTGGATTTGTCCGACCACGAGGGTTTTTTGACACTGGAAGTAACAGATAACGGGGTAGGCCTGAGCCAGGATGATCGCAAAAAGCCTCAGTCTTTCGGGCTTAGAGGGCTAAGTGAGCGCGCGCGAACAATTCAAGGCTGGCTGGATGTGAGCAGCCACCCCGGCCGAGGAACCTCTATCATTCTCACCATTCCTCTGGCAGAGATCCAGGCATGAGCCATCCAACCACGCGCTTGTCCGGTCTGCCATCTGACTTCCTGGGAGAGCGACCTTGATTCACGTGGTGCTGTGCGACGACCATGCCATTTTGCGCCGGGGCATACGCGACACCCTGGCGGAGGCGACGGACATCAGCGTCACCGCAGAAGCCGGCAGCTATGCCGAACTGCGTGAGCAACTGCGCGACGCAGCTTGCGATGTGCTGCTGCTGGACATCAATATGCCGGGCCGCAGCGGCCTGGAAGTGCTAGCCAGCGTGCGCGAAACGCATCCGCAGATCCGCGTCATCATGGTCTCCATGTATCCCGAAGACCAGTACGCCTTGCGCAGCATCAAGGCTGGCGCAGCCGGCTATGCCAACAAGGCGGGGGATCCGGTGCTGCTGATCGACGCCGTGCGCACCGTCCACAGCGGACGCAAATACCTGACTGCCGAAGTGGCCCAGATGCTGGCCGACAGCCTGGCCCAGCCTGCCGCCCCCGTGCCGCATGAAACCTTGTCCGAGCGCGAGATGCAGACGCTGCTGAAGATTGCCAGCGGTCAGCGCCAGACCGATATTGCGCAGGAGCTGATGCTCAGCCCCAAGACGGTGAGCGTGTACCGGGCACGGGTGCTGGAGAAGCTGGGCATGAGCAGCAACGCGGAGCTGACCGCCTATGCCATCAAGAACGGACTGATCGATACACCCTGAGCCGCGCGGCGGGCGATACGCTGGCTTGCGCGCCCGCATCGAGTCAGCTTTTTCTAAGGCCCAAAGCGGCCTTATCCCTTTGTCATAAAGCGCACCAAGCTATCAAACAGATAGTGCTTCGCATTAAACCCCGAAGACTGCCATTCCCTTTTGGAGCAAGGCCACCAGAGGCTGCTCCAGCAAAGGCAGGGTCGCCGTCAGACCCAGCAGACCCACAGTCAAGGTGACAGGAAAGCCCACGGCATAGATATTCATCTGTGGCGCGACCCGGGAGATGATGCCCAGCACCAGGTTGACGAACAGCAGCATGGCAATCATGGGCAGTGCAATCCAGAAAGCGCTGGCGAAGACGGCGCTGCCCATCTCGTGGATCCGCATCTGGGAGATGGCCTGCAGAAAGTTGCCATCGACGGGGAAGGCTTCAAAGCTCTTGAGCACCGCCATCAGCACCAGCAGATGACCGTTGATGACGATGAACAGCAAGGTGGCGATCTGCACCATGAAGCGCGCCACGGCACTGAGCTGGGCATTGCTGGTCGGATCGAAGAAGGACGCGAAGTTCAGGCCCATCTGCAGACCCACCACCTCACCGGCGACTTCGATGGCCGCCATCACCAGGCGCACGGCAAAGCCCACGGACAGGCCGATCACCACCTGCTGCACCAGAGTGCCCAGCGCCTGGGCCGAGGCAATGCTGACCACCGTCTGCTCGCCCAGCACGGGCTGCGCGCAAAGCGCAACCAGGAAAGCCAGCCCGACCTTGAGCCGCATGGGAATGGCTTTCTGAGAAAACACAGGCGCCGTGGTGAACAGCGCCAGCACGCGCACAAACGGCCAGATCAGCGGCGAGAGCCAGGCGGCAATCTGCGCTTCGCTAAAGGAAATCATCCTACCGAACCTGGAATGCTCTCTATGGTGCGACGAATGAAATCCACCAGCGTGGACAGCATCCACGGCCCTGCCACGGCAAACACGAGCACGGCAGCGATGAGCTTGGGCACAAAGGCCAGCGTGGCCTCATGCACCTGGGTCACGGCCTGAAAGACGCTCACCAGCAGACCCACGCCCATGACCACGCCCAGCACAGGCATGGAAATCATGAGCAGCAGGGTCAAGGCCTCGCGGCCAAAGGTCAGAACAAATTGAGAGGTCATGACGTTCTCTTAAAAATTCAAGGAGCCTGGCACGCTAGCAACCGGCGCGGCTCAATGTTCGAGACACCGAGGAAGGGCCGCCCCACACCGAAGGTGTCGGGAAGGCGCGGGGCCGCCCAGGCAAGCGACTCAGGGGGGACCTCATGTAGCAAAGCTCGCCGCCAGAGAGCCGATGATCAGGTTCCAGCCATCGGCCAGCACAAACAGCATGAGCTTGAAAGGCAGGGCCACCAGCACGGGCGAAAGCATCATCATGCCCAGCGACATGAGAATGGAAGACACCACCATGTCGATGACCAAAAACGGAATGAAGATCATGAAGCCGATCTGAAAAGCCGTTTTCAGCTCGCTGGTCACAAAGGCCGGCACCAGCACACGCAGAGGCGCTGTTTCTGCCGTGACATTCGCATCCAGCTTGGCCAGGCGCTTGAACAGCGCAAAGTCAGACTGGCGCGTCTGCTTGAGCATGAAGCCGCGCATGGGGGCTTCGGCCTTTTCCATGGCTTGTTCGAAGCTGATGCTGTTTTGCGTATAGGGCAGATAGGCGTCCTGATAGACCTTGTCCAGCGTGGGGCCCATCACAAACATGGTGAGAAACAGCGACAGACCGATCACCACCTGATTGGGCGGCGCGGACTGCGTGCCCAGCGCCTGGCGCAGCAGGCTCAGCACGATGACGATGCGGGTAAAGCCCGTCATCAACAGCAAGATGGCGGGCAGGAACGACAGCGCCGTGAAAAACAGCAGTGTCTGGATGGGCACCGAATAGCTGGTGCCGCCCGCCCCCTGGCCCACCAGCAGCGGCAGACTGGCGGGTGCGCCCTGGGCTGCGGCCATCAGGGGCATGGCCAGCAAGACAGCGGCAGCAGCACGAGAGACGAATTTAGACATTTCCAGAATTCCGGGCCGCTTCGTCGGCCTGCGCGCGCATCAGCGAGTCGGTGAACGATGAGACGGCAGGTGAATGGGCCGCGCGGGCAGATTGCAAGGATGCGGATGGGTCTTGCAGCACATGCAGGCATTGGATCTGCTGCGCCGTCACACCCAGCACCAGGCGCACGGCCTGCTCCCCTTCACCCAGTTGCACGGTCACCACCCGCTGCTGCGGGCCAATGGCCAGCGTGCCAAGCACCTGCGCCGGAACCGAGGCGGCACCACGGGCCATCCCCATGCCACGGGGCAGGAGGTTTTTCTGCTGCAGACGACGCACCAGCCAGGGCAACGCCGCCATGACAGCAACAAACAGGATGACCAGCAGCAGCGTGGGCCACATGGAAGGGGCCGCTGCCGCAGAGTTGGCCGCGTTATCAACCACGGCTGACCCGGCGCAGACGCTCGGACGGTGTCACCACGTCCGTCAGACGGATACCGAACTTGTCGTTGACCACCACCACCTCGCCCTGGGCGATCAGGTAGCCGTTGACCAGCACGTCCATGGGTTCGCCGGCCAGAGCATCAAGCTCCACCACCGAGCCCTGAGCCAGTTGCAGAATGTATTTGATAGGCACCTTGGTGCGGCCCAGCTCCACGGACAGCTGCACCGGAATATCCAGCACCATGTTGATATCGTGCACCGGCACATCGCCATAGCTGCGTGCGGCGTCGCCCGCCAGCGGCCCGCCCTGGTCGGACAGATCGGGGCCTTCGACGGCCTGGTCATGCTGACGCTGCTCTTCCAGCGCCTCGGCCCAGCCGGAGAACGGATCGTCACCTGCGGGCTTGTTGTTGTCGTCAATTGCCATGCTTCTCTCCCATCCAGCTGGTCTCGCCGCCGCGCAGGCTGCGTTCCACGCGGATTGCATATTTGTCGTTGTGCGTGCCGTACTGGCACTCGAAAACCGGCACCCCACCAATGGAGGCGCGAATCAGCGGCTCGCGGTCGAGCTCGATAAAGTCACCTGGGCGCATGGCCAGCAGCTGCTCCACCGTGGCATCGGCGCGGGCCAGCTCGGCCACCAGCGTGACCTCGGCGGCCTGAATCTCCCGCGTCAACACCTTGACCCAGCGGCGATCCACCTCGATGGCGTCGCCCTGAGTGGAGGAATACAGCACATCGCGAATCGGCTCCAACGTCGCATAAGGCATGCAGATGTGGATGGAGCCCGAGATATCGCCGATCTCCAGCTGAAAAGCCGTGGAGACCACGATTTCGCTGGGCGTGGCGATGTTGGCGAACTGCGGCTGCATTTCCGAGCGCTGATAGGCCAGCTCCAGCGGATAGATGCCGTGCCAGGCTTTTTTGTATTCATCGCAGATCACATTGACCATGCGGTTGATCACGCGCTGCTCGGTGGTCGAGAAGTCGCGCCCCTCGATGCGGGTCTGCAGGCGACCCGTGCCGCCGTACAGCGTGTCGATCACGCCGAACACCAGCGAGGGATCGCAGACGATCAGACCATTGCCGCGCAGCGGGCGAATGGCCATGATGTTGAAATTGGTGGGAACGGCCAGCTCGCGCAGAAAGGCGCTGTAGCGCTGCACCGTCACCGTGCCGACGGAAACCTCGGGGCTGCGGCGGATGAAGTTGAACAGGCCGATGCGGAAGTTGCGGGCAAAGCGCTCGTTGACAATTTCCATGGTGGGCATGCGCCCACGCACGATGCGTTCCTGGCTGGAGATGTCGTAGCTGCGGACCTGGCCGAGATCGACCTCCACCACTTCGGAACGCTGGCTTTCGCCGGTAACGCCTTCAAGAAGAGCATCAACCTCTTCCTGGGAGAGAAAAGAATCGCTCATGCACTCCCTCCCTGCTTACTGAATGATGAAGCTGGAGAACAGCACGCGACGCACAGGCCCCTTGCGATTGGCACGCGGGCTGTCTTCGTCGGCGTCCTCTTCGTCGCGCGAACGCTTCTTGGCGCCCGGGCCGAAGCCCAGCGGTGCCGAGACCTCGGTCAGAATGTCGGCGGCCAGCTTTTCCTTGCCCTCGCGTGCCAGCAGCTCGTCGGCCGTGCGCTGAGACACCAGCATCAGAATGCCGTTGCGGATGCTGGGCAGGTATTGCTTGACGGTGGAAGCCGTCTTCTCATCGGCCAACTCCAGCGTGATGCCCAACTGCACAAAGCGATCGCCGCCGGGGTCGGCCAGATTGGCCACCATATTGTCCAGAGGCAGGAAAGTGGGCACTGTGGCTTTGGCGCTGACTTCTTCTTCGCCATCGGCGCTGCTGTGCTGGCGCTGCATCATCAGCACATAGGCCGCGGCAGCCACAATGGCCAACACGGCAACGATGGCCACGATGACGATCAGCTTCTTGCTTTTGGCAGGAGCAGGTGCAACAGGGGCGGCATTGGGATTGGCTGACACGGCGGGTATTCCTCAAGAGTGGGGGACTGCATCCACACCGCAGCCATTGCCGCGACACGGAAGATCCACGCCTGAATTATTCGCCGCCCGCCCTACCGACCATTGCCCGAATAAAAGCGCGAAACCCGGCTTCATTCCGGGTTTCGCGCCCATGTCCGGCTCACGGTTTTCGTGAGCCGGCACCGATCATTTACACGAAAAGGTCCACGCCGGACTGCACCGGCCGCGCGCCGTTGGATGCACCGGCTGCCCCCATCGGCAGCTCGGCAGCATTGACCGAAACCCGGGACACCCTGGCCTGGCCGGGTCGGGCGCCCTCGCCCTGGCTGTCGCCGCCGGGCCGGGCATCGGCACCGCCCGCATCCACGCTGACGCCGCTCAGATTCAGCCCCTGGGCCTGCAAAAGCTCGCGCAGCTGAGCCTGACCGTCGGCCAGCAGCTGACGTGCCTGCTCATCGCCCGCTGCAAAGCGCACATGAGCCTCCTGGCCGTTCAGCTGCACCTGGACCTGGATAGCCTTGCCCTCATGCTGGATCGACAGCGCGGCATTCTGCGTTTTCTGATGCACCCAGAAGGCCACCTGCTCGGACACCTCCTGCTCGCGCTCTGTCGGTGCGGCATCCTGCCCCGCCAGGCTCTGGCCGAAGTCGGAGCTGTTCTGGCCGCCGCCCTGCATGCCCGCGCTCGCCGCGCCCATGGCTGCCCCGACGGCAGCGGCTGCGGCCTGCAGATCGGCCCCGCCCTGCACTGCCGCCGTCTTGCCCTGTGGCGCAGCTTCATCCTGCTGAGGCGAGCGGGCCGCACGCAGCAAATCCTTGAGACCTTCCAGGGCCTGGGGCTGCACGGCAGTCATGCCCTGCAGGCTGATACCTTGCTGCGGCAATGCCTGCGCCTTGTGCACAGCAGGCTCAAGGCGCGCAGCAGGCGCTTCTTCCGCCACCGAAGCCAGCGCGCTGTGCCCACCGTCCTGAGCCTGCGCGGCTGTGTCCTGCTGCGGTTGCAAGACAGCCGCATCAGAATTAATAGCTGCTTGCGCTTGCGCTGTATACAGCGGAGCCTGATTTGACTGCAAATCCTTGCCCATGAATGCGGCATGAGCCTCCCCAGACCCAAGCTGCAAAGCCTGGCGATGGGCCAGTTGCGCGGCATGGCCCCTGCCTGAAAGAAAGTCGGTGGCCACGCCCTGGCGCAGATCGGCATCACCCTGCCCGTCCAGTTGCGCGGTCTGTCCGACCAGACTCATCCACGGCGCATGACCTTGAGCGATCAGCAGCGCATCCTGCTCACCGGGCGCCAGCTTCACGTCTGATGTCTCGGCAGGCTGCTGCGCCGCCTGCGGCAGGCCGGCCGTCACGAATCCTTCCAGCGATGCCAGCAGCGATGAAAAGCCCTGGCCTGACTCGTCTGCTGCGGCCGTGGCGCTTTTGGCCGAGCTCATGGACTGCGCCATGGCCTTGCCGGTGCGCGATTCGCCGCGCGGGCCATCAATTCTGGTTTCCGCCATGCTCAGGCCTCCTGAAATTGCAGGCCGAAGCTGCGTCGAAAAAAGGCCATGGTGGCGCGCTCGTCGGTATCTTTTTGCTCGCGCCGCATCTGGGCCAGTGCCACATCACGGCGGCGGGCCTGCACCACTTTCTGCAGACTGGTCACGCGCAGCTCTGTCGCCAGCAGGGCTTGACGGGCGGTCTCCAGGCGAATGTCCTGATCGGCCACCACACGGGTCTGCAAGCCGATGGCGTGCTGCAGACGCTCCATGAACTGATACTGGTGATGCATGACCTCGGGCTGCACGGCCAGCCCTTCCTGGGCCCCCCAGCGCGCCTGCATCTCCAGGACATAGCCCTGCAGCTGATCCATCTGGGCCTGTGCCGCCTGCTGAGCGCGCTGGCGCTCCTGCATGGTCGTGCGGGCCGCGTCACGCTTGCGTTCTGCGGCTTCAATGGCGACGTTCAAGGCATTCAAGGATGACATCTGCGACTCTCCCTCTGGCTAACCCGTTTAGTCTCAGCCCCGCTGCATGGCTTGCGCCATGCCGGCCAGGCTTTGCTCCATGCTGGAGCTTTCAAACATGCTTTGCTGCAGAAACCCGGTCATGGCGGGTTGCAGCGCAATCGCCTCGTCCAGCTGAGGGTCGGAGCCCGGCACATAGGCGCCGACCTGCACCAGATCGCGCCCCTTCTGGTAGCGCGAATAGACGGCGCGAAAGCGACGTGCGAGCTCGAAATGCTCGCGCGAGACCACGTTGTGCATGACGCGCGAAGCCGACTGCTCGATATCGATGGCCGGGTAATGCCCGGTCTCAGCCAGAGCCCGCGAGAGCACGACGTGGCCGTCGAGAATGGCGCGGGCCGCATCGGCAATCGGGTCCTGCTGATCGTCGCCCTCGGACAGCACGGTGTAGAAGGCCGTGATCGAGCCCACGCCATGCAGGCCATTGCCGCTGCGCTCCACCAGCGCGGGCAGCTTGGCAAAGCAGGATGGCGGATAGCCCTTGGTGGCCGGCGGCTCGCCGATGGCCAGAGCTATTTCGCGCTGGGCCATGGCATAGCGGGTCAAGGAATCCATGAGCAGCAGCACATGCTTGCCCTTGTCGCGGAAATGCTCGGCGATCGCCGTGGCGTAACTGGCGCCCTGCATGCGCAGCAGCGGCGGCGCATCGGCGGGAGCGGCCACGACCACGGCACGGCTGCGGTCCTGGGCACCCAGAATGTCCTCGACGAACTCCTTGACCTCGCGGCCACGCTCGCCGATCAGGCCCACCACGATCACATCGGCCTGGGTGTAGCGCGCCATCATGCCCAGCAGCACGGACTTGCCCACACCCGAGCCGGCAAACAGGCCCAGACGCTGGCCGCGCCCCACGGTCAGCAGCGCGTTCAGCGCCTTGACACCGGTATCCAGCGACTCGCGCACGGGGTCACGGTCCATGGCATTGATGGGGTTGCGATCCAGCACCTCGGGCACCACGCTGCCCAGCTCGCCCGCATGGTCCAGTGGAATGCCTTGCGAATCCACCACCCGCCCCAGCAAGCCATCCCCCATGGGCAGGCGCAGCACGCCCACGGTCTGGCTGACTTTCTCGGTTTCCACCACGCCCAGCTGGGGCACGGGAACAAAAGGGGCTGCCGGCGTCACCATGGCTCCGCTGGACAGACCCTGAATATCGCCCGCAGGCATCAGAAAGGCGCGCTCGCCGGCGAAGCCGACCACCTCGGCCAGCACAGGCTCCTGTCCATGCTGATGAATATGGCATTGCGCCCCCACGGGCACGCGCAGCCCGGAAGCCTCCAGCACCATGCCGGTCAGCCGGGTCAGACGGCCCTGGCATTCCAGCGGCACAGGCTCGGCATAGCGTGCGCGCGCCTGGCTCATGAACTGCTGCCAGGGGTTCATGCCTTGTCTCCGTCATACCAGGTGGAGACCAGGCCCAGAGCCGCCACGGCACGGCGCCAGCGCTTGTCCAGACCGCCGTCGATCTCGGCACCACCAGACTCCACCTTGACATCGCCAGGGGCAATCGAGGCATCGCCCAACCACTGGATACGGCTGTGCGCACCATGCTCGGCACGCAGGGCTTCATCGAGCAGTTCAAAGTCTGCGGGGTTCAGACGAACGGTGACCGGACGGCTCTCGTCGACCAGCATGTCCAGCGCCTCACGAATCACGGGCAACAAGGCCTGGGGCTGGCTGCGCAGCTCCTGGCGCACCACCTGACGGGCAATATCGCAGGCCAGATTCAGCAACTCCTGGGCCATGCCCGACTGTAGCTGCTTGAAGTTGTCTTCCAGGCCCTGCAACACGCCATCGACACGCTGCGCACTCTCGCGGCCCGCACCGTTGATATGGTCGTCCAGATGCTGCTGCCATTGCTGCTGTGTCTGTGTGCGGCCTTCGGCCAGGCCCTGCGCATGGCCCTCGGCTCGTGCCTGCTCCAGCATCTGCTGCAGCTGCTCCTCGTCGAAAGCCGGGACGGCTGGCTCCACCGGCTCCACAACCTGTACCTCTGGTTGCGCCTGCGGTTGATGGGCAATAGAGGGGGAAAAACCGTTGAAATGCTCTACCCCAGCCGGTATGAAGGCAGCTTGCTGTGCTGGCGCGAAGACGCTGCGATCCTGTGCATCCACCGCACCGAAGCGCCATTGCACCACGGTGCTGTCGTCGATCTCTTCCTGCGGGATAAAGCGCGAGTGCGAGCGCGGAGGCTGGCCCTTAGACATAGCAGTCCTCCGGGCCGCTGCCGATGGTTACCTGGCCTTCCTCGACCAGACGACGCACGACCTTGAGGATTTCCTTCTGCTGGGCTTCCACTTCGGACAGACGCATGGGGCCACGGCCTTCCAGGTCCTCGCGCAGCGACTCGGCCGCACGCATGGACATATTGGCCAGAATCTTGTCGCGTACTTCCATGGAGCCGCCCTTGAGCGCCACGATCAGCGTCTCGGACACCACCTCGCGCAGCACCAGCTGCACCGAGCGGTCGTCGAGCTTGACCAGGTCGTCGAAGACGAACATCTTGTCCATGATCTTCTGCGCCAGCTCGGGGTCGTAGTTGCGGATGGTGTCGAGCACCGCCACATCGGCATTGCCGCCCATCTGGTTGAGCATTTCGGCTGCGGTCTTGACGCCGCCCAGCGAGGTCTTGCGCACCTTGTCGCCACCCGCCAGCACCTTGAACAGCACCTCGTTCAGGTCCTTGAGCGCCGTGGGCTGAATGCCTTCCAGCGTGGCCACGCGCAGCATGACCTCGCTGCGTGCCCGGTCGGGGAACTGCATCAGCACGGCCGCAGCCTGCTCATACTCCAGGTGCACCAGAATCGCCGCCACGATCTGCGGATGCTCGCCGCGCAGCAGCTCGGCCACCGACAGCGGGTCCATCCACTTCAGGCTTTCAATGCCCGAGATATCGCCGCCCTGCATGATGCGGTCGATCAGCAGCGCCGCCTTGTCATCGCCCAGCGCACGCTTGAGCACCGAGCGCACATAGTCGCTGGCATCGTCCACCAGCAGACTCTGCGACGCAGCATCGCTGGTGAAGCGATCGATCACGAAATCCACCTTTTCCCGCGTCACGCCACGCATACGGGCGATCGTCTCGCCCAGCTTCTGCACTTCCTTGGGCGTGAGGTGCTTGAACACCTCGGCCGCCTCTTCCTCACCGAGGGAGACCAGCAAGATGGCAGCGTCGTTCAGACCTCTATCGTCCATATTCAAAACTCTCTACTAGTTATTCAACCGTCCCATGCTGGGGATGCCGAGCAAGGGCCTAGGCGGCCCCGCCGCCCCGCAGCGAGGGCATCGTCCCCCTCCCAAAGAGAGAGGGGGAAGGCGCAACGCGCCTCAGGGGGGGTGACTTCGTCACCCCTCGCCGTTAATCCATGTCTTCACGATGTTCGCCACCGCGATCGGGTTCTGCTTGGCCAGATGACGGGCCTGATCCAGTCGCTCCTGCTCCTTGGTCGGAGACAGCTCCTTCGCTGGTGCTGGCAGAGCGGGACGATCCAGCGCCTCGGCTTCAATGGCATTGAGCTGGCCGCCGGGGCCGGTATTGCGTCCCTTGAGCAAGGGGCGCACCAGGCCCAGCAGCACCAGGGCACCGAACAGCGCCAGCGCGATCGGCACGCCCAGGCTCTTGGCCATGGCCTGAATTTCGGGGTCTTTCCACATCGGCAGCTCGGCCGGAGCGGCACCGCTGTCCATGAAGGGAGCGCTGACCAGATTCACCGAGTCGCCACGATCGGCGCTATAGCCCACGGTCTCGCGCACCAGCGTGAGCAGCTGCTCCTGCTGCTGGGCTGTCAGTGGGCGCAGTCCGGAGCTGACTGCGGCAGCCGCTGCCGCTGTCGCGGCATCGGTGCCGGCCGCAGCGGCCAGCGGTGCATTGACCACCACCGCAGCCGTCAGGCGCTTGACGGTGCCGGTGCTGCCGCGTGTGACCCTGACGGTCTTGTCCACTTCGTAATTGGTGATGGACTCGCGCTTGTTGCCCTGGGCATTGCCCTGGCCTGCACCAGCGGCCTGCGGTGCAGGATTGGCACCGTTGATGGGCGCGGTGGAATTCTGAGGTGGCTGGTTGCTGGTCGCGCCAGGCACGCCGGTGGGTGGAGTGACCGTCTTCTCGCCATTGGTCTCCATCACCTGCTGGCTGCGCACGGCCCCGCCGTCGGTGGACTGGTTGGGGCGATGCTGCTCGGAAGTCGATTCGGTCTGGCTGAAGTCCAGCTCGGCAGAAACCTGGGCCTTCACATTGTTCTTGCCGACCACGGGCTCCAGAATGTCCAGGATGCGGCGCACATATTGCTGCTCCACCTGCTGGGTGTAGAGGAATTGCTGCATGTCCACGCCGCCGGCGTTGCCGTCAGGCGACTGCGACAGCAGCTTGCCGGTGTCGTCCACCACGCTCACCGCCGAAGGCTCCATCTCGGGCACGCTGGATGCCACCAGATGCACGATGCCGGCGATCTGCGCACGGTCCAGCATGCGCCCAGGATGCAAGCTCAGCAGCACGGAGGCCGAAGGCTTTTGCTGCTCGCGAAAGAATCCGTTCTGATTGGGCAGAGCCAGATGCACGCGGGCACTTTGCACGGCATTGAGCGCCAGGATGGAGCGGGTCAGCTCGCCTTCCAGGCCACGCTGAAAATTGAGACGCTCCTGAAACTGCGTGATGCCGAACTTGCTGTTTTCCATCAGCTCAAAGCCCGTCACCGACCCCTTGGGCAGGCCTTGCGTGGCCAGCTTCAGTCGCACATCGTGCACACGGTCTGCGGGAATGAGGATGGCGCCGCCGCCCTCGCTGTACTTGTAGGGCACGTTCATCTGCGTCAGCTGCGCCACGATGGCACCGCCATCCTTGTCGCTGACGTTGGAGAACAGCATCTTGTAATCAGGCTGGCGATAGAACACCGCCGCCGCCACCAAGCCTACAGCGACCAAGGCCGCCAGCGCGCCCCAGCGAAGACGTTGGCCACGGTCGAGCGCATTCCAGCGCTGCGCGAGCGCAGGGCGGGGCGCATACGTGGCACCGGGCACGGCATTGGGGACAGGTACTTCAGCTACAGCAGACATCTTGATTCCATGGTGTCAGACCCCACACGAGGTCTAGCGTCCAGTGGATTATTCGGACTCGGGCCGGCGGCGTTCCCCCGATAAGCGAGCCGATTCACCCACTTATTGCCCGTCTGCGATCAAGCGAAAAACCTACGATCACCTCCAACTCACCAAGCCAGTTGGATAAAGATATGGACCTGAAGATCCCAGCAATCAACCCCGCCCAACTGGGCAACCAGCTCACCAAGGTCGGCAGCGCCGGCACCGCGCCCGTGGCCGGCGGCTTTGGCCAGGCCCTGCAGAATGCACTGCAATCGGTGAGCGCCGCTCAAAACCATTCCGGCCAGCTGCAGCGCGAAGTGCAGCTGGAAAACCCCGCCGTCAGCCTGGAACAGACCATGGTGGCCATGCAAAAATCGCAGATCGGCTTTCAGGCCACGCTGCATGTGCGCAACCGCCTGGTACAGGCCTACTCCGATGTGATGAATATGCAGGTGTGATCGGCGCGACGCCGCACATCGCTCAAAAGGCAGATTGCCCTCCAAGGCTTGCCCGCATGTTGTGATGACATGCGGGCTTTTTGCGCCCTGCCCGCCCAGCAGCGCCCAATAAAAAAAGCCCGATCCTTTCAAAAGATCAGGCTTTTCGGGCTCAAACGCTTATCTACAAAGCGCAAGCAGCTATTGTTTTTAAAAACCAAGACTGGCCAGCAGATCATCCACCTGGGACTGCGAGGTCACCACGTCTGTCGTGTTTTCGGGATCCACCACCGGGCCGGCCAGCTTGGGCTGCGCGGCTTCCACAGGCGCCAGGGCCGGTGCCTGCGCAGCATCCGGCGAAGTCTGGATCAGCAGCTCCAGCAGCTGCGACTCCAGATCGGCCGCCAGCGCCACCACGCGCGCAATCACCTGACCTGTGAGGTCGTGGAAGTCCTGCGCCATCATGATCTCGGTCAGATGGCTATTGGTCTGCTCCGTACCCTCTTCCACTTCCTGCAGATAGTTCATCACGCGGCCCTTGGCCACTGCAGCCACAGGATCCTTGATGAGTTCTGCACGCATGGCGCGAGTGCGCTCGGCCAGCGCATCCTGGCGGTTTTGCGTCACCTCGACCTGGCCCAGCACCTTGTTGGCCGCTTCTCCCGTCAGACGGGCGATATAGGACAGACGGCTTTGCGCATCGGGAAGCTCCCCCGCACTGCCGCGCAAACGATCCGCATAACCCAGCTCATTGAGCGAGTTATGCAACTGGCGTGTGAGCACGCCAATCTTGTAGTGGACGTTGGCGGAAGCCTGGTCGCTGCTCATGGCTCAGAGATCGAGTTTCTTGATGATGAGGTTGACCTTCTCTTCCAGCGTGGCCTTGGTGAAGGGCTTGACGATATAACCGGCGGCGCCGCCCTGGGCGGCAGCCACGATATCTTCCTTGCGGGCTTCGGCGGTCACCATCAGCACCGGAAGATGCTTGAGTTTTTCATCCTGCTTGATTTCGCTCAGCAGCTGAAAGCCGTTCATGTTCGGCATATTGATGTCGGTCACCACGAAGTCAAACTTGCTAGCACGCAGCTTGGTGATGGCAACCACACCATCTTCGGCCTCATCGGCATCGGCAAAGCCACTCTCCTTGAGCAGATTGCGCACGATGCGGCGCATGGTGGAGAAGTCGTCAACAATCAAAAATCGCAGGGCATTAGCCACGAGAGGCCCTTTCGGTCGGAATAGGTGCGTGGGAACAAGTTTTCAGCCGTGATGGTAACAATTTGTCAACCTCCCGGCATTGGACGTGCATTGTCAGGCTTTTCGACAGTCTCCGTGGCAACTTCAGGGTTTGTTACAACAAACTCTTCCTTGGCATCCAGAGACTGCTTGTCGGCAGCGCTGGGAGCTGTGCGCCGGGCCTTGGGTTGGTTGATCGTGCTGGCAGCCTCCTCGGCACTGGTCACCTGCTCCATGCTGCGCTCCTTGTCGTTGCCCAGCACACGGCGCTCGGCCTCCTTGGTCAGCACGGTAATTGTGATGCGGCGGTTCTGCGCGGCACGCGGTTCCTCCGGCAGCAGCAGGTCGCTGCTGGACATGCCCACCACGCGCGCCAGCTTGTCCAGCGGCATGCCGGCGGCCACCAGCTCGCGGCGCGAGGCGTTGGCGCGGTCGGCCGACAGCTCCCAGTTGCTGTAGCCGCGGTCGGCATTGCCGTAGGGCGCAGCATCGGTGTGGCCCGAGAGACTGATGCGATTTTCCGCATTGCCCATGGCCGCACCGATCTCGCGCAGGATGTCCCGCATATAGGGCTTGACCACGGCACTGCCGCTATCGAACATGGGGCGGTTCTGGTCATCGACGATCTGAATCATCAGGCCGTCATGCGTGATCTCCGTGCGAATCTGCGAGCGGAACTCGTTCAGGCGCGCATTGTTGGCAATCATGCTGTCCACCTTGGCCTTGAGTGCATGCAGACGCTGAGCGTCGCGTGCGGACTCATCGGACCGGCCCATGGCCTGACTGGAGCGACGATTGGCATTGTCTTCGGACTCGGAGCGGCGCACCTGACCGTGCACCTTGGACAGGTCGTTGCCGCCGCCGGGCACGATGCTGGAGCTGTTGCCCGCACCGCTGCCGCCCGACATGGCCACCTTCAGCGGCGAATTGAAATACGCGGCAATCCCCTGCAGCTCGCCCTGAGCGGTCGAGCCCAGCAGCCACATCAGCAGGAAGAAGGCCATCATCGCCGTCACGAAGTCGGCATAGGCAATCTTCCAGGCACCACCATGGTGGGCATGGGCGGTCTTCTTGACGCGCTTGATGATGATGGGCTGCAGCTTCTTGTCAGCCATGGAAGCGCTCCATCACTAGATTCTGGCGAGAGCGGGCACTCATCACTTCTTACCCTTGACGTGCGACTCCAGCTCCAGAAAGCCTGGACGCTCGGTGGAGAACAGCACCTTGCGACCGAACTCGATGGCCGTGCCCGGGTTGTAGCCCTGCATGCTGGCCAGCAGCGTCGCCTTGATGCACTCGAACTCCTTGGCCGCATCCTGGGCACGCTGCTCCAGCAGCGCCGCCATGGGCTCCACCAGCGCATAGGCCAGCAAGATCCCGAGGAAGGTACCCACCAGGGCAGAGGCAATCATGCCGCCCAGCACTGCCGGGGGCTGCCCCACGAAAGCCATGGTATTCACCACACCCAGCACGGCCGCAATAATGCCGAAGGCTGGCAACGCGCCCGCCAGACGATTCAGTGCCATCACCGGCGCGTGGGCCTCGGCATGATGGGCTTCGATTTCGCTGTCCATCAGCGCCTCGATCTCGTGCGAGTTGAGATTGCCCGAGACCATCATGCGCAGATAGTCGGTCAGGAACTCGACGACATGGTGGTCGGCCATCAGCTGCGGATAGTTCTGAAACACCGTCGAGGACTGCGGATCTTCCACATCGGACTCGATCGACATCAGGCCTTCCTTGCGCGCCTTCTGCAGCAGCTCGTACAGAAGCGCCATCACTTCCATATAGCGCGCCTTGTTATAGCGCGAGGGCTTGAGCGCCGAAGGGATCGCCTTGGCCGTGGCCTTGAGCACCTTGGGCTGGTTGCTGACGATGAAAGCGCCCAGGGCGCCACCGCCAATGGTCACCATCTCGAACGGCAGCGCCTTGACAAGAACGCCCACGCTGCCGCCGTGCAGCACATACATGCCGAAGATGCAGCCGAAGGCGACGATATAACCGATGAGAACAAGCATGGTGCCGATTGTGAAGTTGCAGAAGCCCCGCCATAGGTGCAAAAAGCTAGGCGTTTGGAAGCTAGATCGGCAGCTAGCCGCCGTTATGTAGGGTAATTCCGAACCAAGCAGCGACTTGAAGTTTCAGTCAGCCTGACAGCAAGGCAAAGCTCCAGCAATCGTTACATCCCGAAAAATATTTGCAGAACTCTCTAAAGTTTTTGTGGGATGACTCCGATAACAGCTTCAACAGGGAAACAAAGCCCTGTCACCAGCGAGCCACAGCAGCAAAACATAAGGAACTGCAGGCTGGGGTGCTGGATTGGGCTGCCGCCGCCGCCCACCCTGAGAAGTCTCAGGTCACTGTGGCGGCGACGTTTTGATCGCATCAAGGAGTTCGCATCATGGCAATGACCATCAACACCAATATCCAGTCGCTCAACGCACAGCGCAACCTGGGCACCTCGCAATCTTCGCTGTCGACCTCCATGCAGCGTCTGTCTTCGGGTATGCGCATCAATAGCGCCAAGGACGATGCAGCCGGCCTGGCCATTGCCGAGCGCATGAGCGCTCAGGTTCGCGGTCTGAACCAGGCACAGCGCAATGCCAATGACGGCGTTTCGCTGGCCCAGACTGCTGAAGGCGCACTGAGCACCATTGGCGGCAACCTGCAGCGTATTCGTGAACTGGCTGTGCAGTCGCGCAATGCCACTAACTCCACCGAAGACCGTGCAGCCCTGCAAAAGGAAGTGGATCAGCTCAAGAGCGAAATTAGCCGTGTTGCCACCGACACCTCGTTCAACGGCACCAAGCTGCTGGATGGCTCTTTCACTGCAAAGGAATTCCAAGTCGGCGCCAACCAAGGCCAAACAATCAAGGTTGACAGTATTGTCAATGCAGATATTTCCAAGTTGGGCACTTGGAATAGTGTGGTTCAAGCTGCCGCGCCTGAAACTGCAAAGGTTCCTACAGGTAGTGCTGCAGGGGCAACAGCTGTCGCTGCTTCAGCTGTTTATAAGCCCACGACGGCTTTCACCAATGGTCAAGCGGTCAATATCAAAGTTGATGGCGCTACGCTGAATTTTTCGGTTGACACTACAGCAGGCACAGGCGATGCAGCGACGCTGGCTAGTGTGAACGCTGGCTTGCAGAGCGCGGGACTGGATGGCTCCTACACGGCAACTTATACAGCCGCTGCTGGATTGACCTTGACCAATAAATCGGCCGGAACTGCCGTCCCCCCAAAAATCGAAAGCGGTACAACCACAGTTGCAGCAGCTGAAGTCACGAAAGTTGCTGGCACTTCACCTGGCGATACTGTTTTTGCAGCAACCTCCTTCTCTCTGAATGGCGCGACGATTGACGTTGGCGTGACCGTTGGTGTAGAAAATCGCAACAAAGACTTGGTGGCAGCCATCAATGCCCAAACTGGTGCAACTAAAGTTACAGCCTCGCTGGAGGATGGAAAACTGAAGCTGACGTCTGACCGCGACATTAATATCGCTTTGGGCACAGCTCCTAATGCGGCGGCTAACGCTGCGGCGTTAACAGCCCAAACCGGTCTGTCTGTGGTGAGCAAGCTCGCCAGTCCTGCAGCTGAGCAAACTGGATTCTCTGGTTTGGACATTTCCACTGTGTCTGGTGCCGACAACGCGATCCTGGCCATGGACGCAGCCCTCAAGTCTGTCAACTCCGCACGTGCCGACCTGGGTGCCATTCAGAACCGCTTTGAATCCGTGGTTTCCAACCTGAGCGTGAACAGCGAAAATCTGTCGGCTTCCAAGTCCCGCATCACCGATGCAGACTTCGCTGCAGAAACCGCCAATCTGAGCCGCTCGCAGATTCTGCAGCAAGCCGGCACGGCGATGGTGGCCCAGGCCAACCAGCTGCCCCAGGGCGTGCTGTCCCTGCTGCGTTAATTGCGTCAAGCAGCTGCGCCAGCCATGCGCCGGTGCAGTCTGCGCCATTCCAGGCCTCCCTCGGGAGGCCTTTTTGCTGCCCAGCTGCACTCTATATGTAACCGTCAATTGTAAAAATGGCAGGACTTTAGGCCTCTTATCGGTCTTATGTCCTGCATGGCTTGCTCCAACAATCCTCGTACCCGGAATACCAGACTTCGTCCGTGTTTCCGGTCACGTGGGCCAGCGCCGTCGCTGGTCGTGAAAACGGCTAGTACGTCGCCGGTTTACTGGCTTGAAACAGGAGCACACGCCATGGCAGCCATTATCAATACCAATATCCAGTCGCTCAATGCGCAACGCAATCTGAGCTCGTCCCAAAGCCAGCTGGCTACCTCCATGCAGCGCCTGTCCTCGGGCTTGCGCATCAACAGCGCCAAGGATGATGCAGCCGGCCTGGCCATTTCCGAACGCATGACTACGCAGGTGCGCGGCCTCACGGTTGCGATGCGCAACGCCAATGACGGTATTTCCCTTGCGCAGACCGCCGAAGGCGCATTGGGCTCCCTGGGTAGCAATCTGCAACGCATTCGCGAACTGGCTGTTCAGGCGCGTAATGCCACCAACTCGGCGGAAGACCGTGCTGCGTTGGATGCCGAAGTGCAGCAACTCAAGGCAGAAGTCACACGCGTGGCGCAGCAGACCAGCTTCAACGGCACCAAGCTGCTTGATGGCTCGTTTACCAATATGGCGTTTCAGGTTGGTGCCAATCAGGGGCAGACTATTGATATTTCTGGCATCGTAAACGCCAATCTGGATGCACTCGGCACATGGGACAGTGTGGCTTTACCTGCCAAGATCACAGGCGCCGGTGTGGTTGGTGATACTGCTGCTGTGACCGTACCCACAACCACAACAATCGATCTAAAAGCTCCAGAGCAAGCTGTACCAGGCACATTCACATACCCTGCCGTCAGTGTTGCTATCAATGGAACACCCGCGAATGTGGCAGCCGTTTCAAACGGGACAAGTATTGCTGACGCCCAGAGCAAGTTTTTAACAGCTCTCCAAACAACGCTTCCACTTGGTGTAACTGCTACTTTAGACAGTGTCAACTCGAAGATAGTGATTGCAAACGACACTACAACGAATGTGACTCTGGTACCCACGGCACAAACAGGTTCTCCTGCCCCAGTAGACCCTATTGGTACGGGCACCATTACCGCGCTGGCCGGCAAGCAAGTTGCTTCTGGCGGCATGGGCCCAGCAGGCGTGACCATCAACGGTGCAACCTTTAATCTGTCACCACAGGAGAGCGCGTCAAAACGCGTGAACGATCTGGTTACCCAGATAAATTCGGCAACATACCCAGCCCCCAACTCAAAGGTCACCGCCTCCATCGTGAATGGCGGTTTGGTTCTGAGTTCGGACGGCGGTGACATTACTGTAGCTGCCGCCACGCCAACTTCCAACCCAACAGAACTGGAAAAGGCCACAGGACTGACAGTTGGCAATACGATTGCCAATGATCCGAGCAACATATCGGGTTCCCGCAGCTTTGTAGCCGCGCAGACAGATGTCCAAGGCTTTACAAACCTCAGCGTGACAGATGCGGAACAAGCCGATAACGCCATCTTGGCAATGGACGCAGCCTTGAAAGCAGTCAATGGCGCACGAGCCACGTTGGGCGCCATTCAAAGCCGTTTTGAAACCACGGTTGAAAACCTGAGCGTCAACTCGGAAAATCTGTCCGCCTCCCGCAGCCGCATCATGGACGCCGACTTCGCAACCGAAACCGCCAATCTGAGCCGGACACAGATTCTGCAGCAGGCAGGCACGGCCATGGTCGCACAGGCCAATCAGCTGCCACAGCAAGTGCTCAAGCTGCTGCAAGGCTGATACTGGCACTTGGCATTTTGTACTCAAGTTCTGCTTCGGCTTGCCGAAACACAATGCGTAGTACTGTCCATAAAGACGGCGCGAAAGGCGCCGTTTGTTCAATGACGCAGACCAGGCTTGCCACACGCCTGCGGTCCTGCGCAGAGGGAGTTTTATATGGCGATCAGCTCAGTCGGTATTGGCAGCGGCCTGGAAGTAGAAACCATTGTCAAACAACTGGTGGCGCTAGAGTCCAAGCCCATCGCAGCGCTGCAGACCAAGGCCACTGGTATCAATACCCAGATCTCGGCCTTTAGCCAGCTCAAGTCGCAAATCTCCAATCTGCAGGATCAGGTGGACAAGCTGGCAAAGCCCGCCACGTGGCTTGGCAACACGCTGACCTCCTCCAACTCTGCCCAAGTGACCGGCACGGCAACCTCCAGTGCAGTGCAAGCCACTTATGACGTGGAAGTGTCGCAGATGGCGGCGGGCCAGACCATTGGCTCCGGCCTGGTGGCCAGTGGCACCACTCTGGGACCTGGCAAGCTGACCATTTCCATGGGAACCTTTGGCGCCAATGGACTGACACCCAATACCAAAGATGGCAAGGACGTCAGCTTTGAGGTCGTGATCACCGCCGAAGATGACTCTCTGGCCAAGATTGCAGCCAAGATCAATGCCGCCAAGGGCGATGTCAGTGCCACCGTGCTCAAGGACCACACAGGCGAACGCCTGGTGCTGCAATCCAAGACCACGGGCGTGAACTCTGCCTTCTCTGTGGAGGCCGAAGGCGCTGGGCTGCAGCAATTTGCTTACAACGGCACCGACGGGACCATGAAGCGTTCCGTTGAGGCGCAGGACACTCTGGCCAAGATCAACGGCATCGACATGGCCTCGCACACCAATGTGTTTGAAGAGGTGGCTGCGGGTGTGACGCTGACGGTAGCTCAAAAGTCAGCGAAAGATGCTGCTCCGGTGCGCATCACCATTGCCAATGACACGGCGACAGCCAAGACAGCGCTGAAAAATCTAGTGGAGTCATACAACGCACTCAGCAACGCCCTGAAGACCATGACCGCCTATGACAAGGACAGCAAGACAGCTGGCACCTTGCAAGGCGATTCAACCGCCATCAACCTCCAGTCTGCAATGCGTCGTTTGCTCTCAGGCCCAGGGGGAGAAGGTGGCGCGTTCACCAGCTTGTCGCAGATGGGCATTGCCTTTCAGACAGACGGCACGCTCAAGATTGACGATACCAAGCTGGACAAGGCCCTCAAGGACCCGGAGAGCATGTCCAAGTTCTTCACCGCAGACGTCGCCGATGCCAGCCAGGACGGCCTGGCCGTGCGCATGAAGGACTTCACAAGCGGTATGCTGGCCACTGGCGGCACCTTCTCGACCAAGGACGAGACGCTCAAGAATGCGCTCAAGCGCAATACGGCCGATCAGGAACGCCAGACCGCACGTGTGACTGCCTATGAAGCGCGCGTGCGTGCCCAGTATTCGCGCCTGGATACGCAGATGGCCAGCCTGAAAGCCTTGGATAACTATGTCGCCCAGCAAGTAACTACATGGAACAAGTCCAGCAGCTAAGCTATTGAAGCCTGCAGAAAGGACTTAATTGCCCCCTGAGTCGGTCGATAAGCAAAACAGTAATTTGAGAAACTGCAACAAAGGAGTTTTGTGATGTTTTCCCCAGCCAATGCGCGCGCAATGTCGGCTTACCGTCAGGTGGGTGTGCAATCCATGGTGGACAGCGCATCGCCTCAGCAGTTGATCAAGATGCTGTTTGATGGCCTGCTTGCCTCCATCAATGCGGCACGCGGCGCGATCGAGCGCGGCGATATCAATGAGAAAGTGCGCCATATAGGCAAGGCAGTACGCATTCTCCAGGAGGGCCTGCTGGGCGCGCTGGACCGCGAAAAAGGGGGCGAGCTGGCCGGCAACCTGGCCTCGCTCTATGAGTACTGCACCACCCGGTTGACCTTGGCCAATGCTCGCAACGATGCAAGCATGGTCGATGAGGTCGCAGGCCTTGTGAGCACGGTGGCACAGGGCTGGAATGAAATAACCAATGCACCAGCACCCGCTGCTGCCTAAAAAATGGAGCACACATTGATCGACTTCTACCGCGCCATAGAGGAAAGCAGCGCCAAGATGCTGCAGGCCGCCCAGGCCAAGGACTGGGATGGTGTTGCGCGCTATGAGGGCACTTGTGCCGTGCTGATCGAGCAGCTGCGCTTTCGCTCGCGAGATGAAAAGCTGGCGCCCGAACTGCGTAAGGAAAAGGCGCGCATCATGCAACGCATCTTGCGCAACGATGCCCAGAT
Source organism: Comamonas thiooxydans (assembly GCF_002157685.2). Lineage (NCBI taxonomy): Bacteria > Pseudomonadati > Pseudomonadota > Betaproteobacteria > Burkholderiales > Comamonadaceae > Comamonas > Comamonas thiooxydans. Next base: position 480,624 of record NZ_AP026738.1, on the reverse strand, counting down.
TCGCGTGCTTGCCGAGCCCTGGCTGGCCAGCTTCGAGCATATGTTCGACGGTCAGCCGCATGTGATGCACTGATTGCAAAGCCACTCAGACCAAAAGCCCTGCTGCAGCAATGCAACAGGGTTTTTGGTTTGCAGCGACGACGAATGATCGATCAAAACATCCATGAACCCAATGCCGTAGAACGCCACAAGCTATCGATAGCGAAGCACCAGAACGCAGCCAGGCTGCGTCACAAAAGCAAAGCCGCCGCGTGGGCAGATGGAATCTGTCAGCGCGGCGGCTTCTGTTGTGGTGAACGGCCCGCGCCTGGCGAGCCGTTTAAGTGATCAATGCGAGCGCATCTTGGTGCGCAGGCGGGCGATGGCCTGGCTGTGCAGCTGGCAGACCCGCGACTCGGTCACGCCGAGCACGGCCGCGATTTCCTTGAGGTTCATGTCGTGCTCGTAGTACATGCCCATCACGTACTGCTCGCGCTCCGGCAGGGTCTTGATGGCCTCGACCAATGCGGAGCGCATGCGCTGGTCGCGCAGCAAGGCAAAGGGGTCGGCGCCCGAGTCGGCCACATGCCGCTCCAGATAGTCATCGCCATCGTCGCCGTCACCGCCGCCTATGTCCTCGAGATAGACCAGCTGCGTGCCGCGCACCTTGCCCAGCAGAGACTGATAGTCGTCCAGGGCCATGCCCAGCTCGGCAGCGATCTCCGACTCCAGCGGGGGCCGGCCCAGACGCTGCTCCAGGCGGTTGAGCGCCTGCTCGATTTCCTTCTGGCTTTTGCGCGAACTGCGGCTCATCCAGTCGCCTTCGCGCAGTTCGTCCAGCATGGCACCACGGATGCGCTGGCTGGCGAAAGTGTCGAATTGCACGCCTTGCTCGCTCTCGAAGCGCGACAGCGCTTCGGCCAGACCGATCATGCCGACCTGGATCAAATCATCCAGCTCGACGTTCGGTGGCAGTTTGGCGATCATGTGCAAGGCAATCCGACGCACAAGCGGCACATGCTGACGAATCAGCGCGTCGCGGTCGAGTTGGCCTTTGGCGGTGTACATGGCAGTCAATGGCTCCAGACAAGAGATTCAGGCGCGGCAGCCGCCGTGGGCTGGGCATGCATGGGCAGGATGCAGGCCGTCTTGAGCATGTGCAGCGTGAGCTGATGCAGATCGCTGGCCTGACGCCAGCGCAGGCGCATGAGCACCGGGGCATCGCCCAGGTGGCGCTGCGAACACTGTAGCAGCGCATTCAGACGCTGCAAGCGTGTCTGAGCGTTTTGCTTGGCCGTCTGCGAGCTGCTCTGCTTGCGGCTCCAGTCGTATTTCTGTGGACCGTCTGCTGTCAGCGGCGCTTCCAGTGCGGCAATCGTGCATTCCACGCCGGCAAACACAGCCAGATGCTTGAGCTGGCGGTAGCTTTCGATCAGGTGCTCGGAATCGGGCGGTACGACCAGCAGCGGCTGCAGGCCCTGACCTTGCAGCAGCGGCGTCAAGGTTTCGCTGCTCGCATAGATGATCACGGTGGTGTAGCCGCGCACATAGGCTTGCAGGGCCGTCAGCATGCCCAGCCCCATCTCGTCGGCCGAGGCCTTCAGTTGCTTGAGACCCTGCCGCGCCGGCAGGCTGGCCACCGACTGGGCATCGCCGATGCTTGCGCGCAGTCCCGCCTGGGCCTGCCAGGCATGCTGCGCCAGCAGCTGGGCAAGACCTGGCATGTGAAAGGATTCGGCCTGGCTGCCATCAAGCACCAGCACCTTCTGGCCCAGGCGCTGCAGTTGGGCGCACAGCGGCCACAGCACGGCCTGCTCGGCAGCGGCACCTGACGCACTGTGCAGCACGGCCAGCACGCGCAAGCCGGCGGTGCTGGCATCGCTCATATGCAGAGCCATGCCCTGATGCAGGGGCGAGCGGCGCTCAAGCATGGGCAGCCTCTGCGCCGCTGGCGGACGAAGGGGTAAAGAAGAAGTCCAGATCCAGCGACTGCGGATCAAACGCCGACTTGGCAGCCGAGCGCATGGAGGCCGAGACCAGCAACTGCGCATTGGCGCGCTCGAAGTCTTCGGGCACGCGCTGACCATTGGTCACACCACGCAGCTGGATCTGATGACGAATCAGCGTATCCACCGAGGGACCGACCTTCACGGCTTCATCGACCTTGGTGAGGATGGCATGCTGCGAGCCGCGCGCCTTGAAGGCCTGCATGACATCGTCCTGCGCGTCGCCCTGTGCGGCCGCATTGACGGCCAGCAACTGCTGAACGCCCTCAATGGCCAACACATCCATGATCTCATCCTTGCGCGGATCACGCGGAGCCACGCCGGTCGTGTCGATCAGCACCATCTTCTTGCTTTGCAGCAGACCCAGCAGGTCCTGCAACGCGGCCTTGTCATGGGCCTGATGGGCCACCATGCCCAGCATGCGGGCATAGGTGCGCAGCTGGTCATGACCACCGATGCGATAGGTATCCAGCGTGATCAGGCCCACGGATGCAGGACCATGCTTGGCCGCGCACAGCGCCGCCAGCTTGGCCGTGGTCGTGGTCTTGCCCACACCGGTCGCGCCGACCAGGGCAAACACTCCGCCTTGCTCGTAGATGGCGGGCTGGGCGGCATCGGTGCGCAGATTGCGCTCCAGCACCTGCATCAGCCAGCGCACGGCGTCGCCAGCGGAGAGCGTCTCCGGCAGCTTCTCGATCAGCGCACGTGCAAGTGCGGGCGAGTATCCGGCACGGATGAGCTTGTGCATCAGGCTGGACTGGATCGGGTTCTGACGCGTCTGGCCCAGCCAGGTCAGCGTGTTGAAGCGCTCCTCGATCAGATCCTTCATGGACTGCATCTCCTGCATGAAGTTCTGTGGGGCAGCGACGGCCGCGGGCCTGGCGCTTTCCTTGAGCTGAATCTTCTCGGGACGCAGAGGATTGTGGCGAGACACCGCGGCGCTGGCCGCCTGAGACTTGGCTGCCATGGCGGGGCGCTCGTTATTGCGCTCCTGCACGCGCTGGGCAAAAGTGGGCAGGGCTTCGCTGCTGTCCAGCGACGACTCATGGCGACGGCGCAGCATGCGTTCGCGCACATAGTCCTGGAAGGTCAGTGTGCTCATGGACAGCTGTTCCACATCGTCCTGCACGGAATGCCGGGCCAGCTCATTGATGGCCTTGACGGGCTTGGCCTGAACCTGCTGCTCGCGGGCCTGCTCTTCCTTGGCCGTCTGGCGCGCCTGCACATGCTCCAGCGTACTCATGGCTTCACCGCCCTGGCTGCGCCTGGCAGCAGCGGGAGCCAGGGGCGAATGCTCCTTGCGCAGGCTGCTCATGCCTTCGTCGCTGGCGCGGCGCTCCAGCGCCTTTTGCAGGGGCGAACCGGCCTGCATGCCGGCATCCATGTCCTGCAGTGTCTCTTCGGCCGTAGCCATGACTTCCACTCCGTCCGGCGTCTGGCGGTTGGAGAGAATCAGGGTGCCGTCGCCAAAAACCATGCGCGCCTTGGCCAGGGCCTCGCGGGCGGTCGGGGCGTAAAAGCGTTTGATATTCATGCGGATGCACCTTTAAGAATCGGGCCGATGCGGATGGTGTGCGTCTCGGGAATTTCGCTGTGCGCGAGCACCTGCAGACGCGGCGCCACACGGCGCAGCAGCTTGGCAAGAGAGTTGCGGATCGCGTCCGGCACCAGCAGGCAGGCGGGCAGACCCAGCTCTTCCTGTTGGTTGGCCACATCGACCGCTTTTTGTGTGAGGATTTCAGCCACGCCGGGGTCCAGCGATGGCGCATTGGGATTCGACAGTGCCTGCACCAGCAGACGCTCCAGGCCGGGCTCGATGGCAATCACATTGAGCTCGCGGGTCGGACCGTAGATCTGCTGCACGATGGCAGGCGACAGCGCAATGCGCACGCGACGCGCCAGCTCCACCGGGTCGGTCGTCTGCGTGGCGTTTTCGGCCAGCGTCTCGATGATGGTACGGATATCACGGATGTGCACAGAGTCCTCCAGCAGCAGCTGGAGCACTTTCTGGAACGTTGTGATGGGCACCATTTTCGGGATGACTTCTTCGATGAGTTTGGGGGCCAGCTTGGCCACATGGTCAACGAGCTGCTGCGTCTCGGTACGAGACAACAGCTTGGCCGCGTGCACTTGCATCAAGTGTGACAAATGCGTCGCCATTACGGTTTCCGAATCAACGACGGTAAAACCGGCCATTTGTGCCGCTTCCTTTTGCCGCTCGTCGATCCAGTGCGCGGGCAGACCAAAGGCCGGATCGGTCGTGGCCGTACCGATCAGCGGCGTGGTGATGCCGCCGGGGTTGATGGCCAGGAACATGCCGGGGAAGGCTTCGCCCTCGCCCACCATGACGCCGCGCAGCGTCATGCGATAGGCGCTGGGCTTGAGTTCCAGGTTGTCGCGCACATGCACGGCCGGCGGCAGAAAGCCGACTTCCTGCGCGAACTTGCGGCGCACGCCCTTGATACGCGTCAGCAGGTCGCCCTGGCGGCTCTTGTCCACCAGCGCGATCAGGCGATAGCCCAGCTCCAGACCCAGCAAGTCCACCGGCTGCAGATCGTCCCAGGTCGCTTCGCCATCATTTTGCGCAGCCTGCTGCTGGGGCGCCGGGGCACTGCTTTGGGCGGCCAGACGGGCTTTTTCCCTCTTGTCCAGCACCCAGGCACCCCAGCCCAGCAAGGCGCCCATGCTGATGAACACCAGATGCGGCATGCCGGGAATCAGGCCCAGCAGGATCATCACGCCGGCCGTGATGCCCAGCACCTTGGGCGACATGAACAGCTGCTGCACGATCTGGCGGCCCATGTCAGAGTCCTTGCCCACGCGCGATATCACCATGGCCGATGCCACGGAGATCAGCAGGCCTGGAATCTGCGCCACCAGCGCGTCCCCCACGGCCAGCAGGATATAGCTGTCGGCAGCCTGACCCGCAGACAGGCCGTGCTGGGCCATGCCGATGATCAGGCCGCCGATAACGTTGATCACCAGGATCAGGATGCCGGCAATCGCGTCGCCACGCACAAACTTGCTGGCACCATCCATGGAGCCGAAGAAATTGGCTTCCTCGCCCACTTCGGCACGGCGGCGCTTGGCCTCCTTCTCGTCGATCAGGCCGGCATTCAGATCGGCATCCACAGCCATCTGCTTGCCGGGCATCGCGTCCAGCGTGAAGCGGGCCGAGACTTCGGCAATGCGCTCCGCGCCCTTGGTAATCACCACGAAGTTGATGACCACCAGAATGCTGAACACGATCAGACCCACGGCAAAGTTGCCGCCGATCAGGAAGTGGCCGAAAGCCTCGATCACCGCACCCGCGGCACCGGGGCCGGTGTGGCCCTCCATCAGCACCACGCGCGTCGACGCCACGTTGAGCGACAGGCGCATCAGCGTGGTCAGCAGCAGCACCGAAGGGAAGGCCGCGAAATCCAGCGGCTTGATCATGTAGGCCGCCACCATCATCACCATCAGCGCCACGGCAATATTGAGGGTGAAGAAGGTGTCCAGCAGCCAGGGCGGCACGGGCAACACCATCAGACCCAGAATGGCCACCACCAGAATGGGAGCAGTCATCCCTTGCAGGGCGCCGGCATTGGAGCCAGACCACTTCTGGAACAGTTGCAGAGGATTCGACGACATCACAGATTACCTTCTTGCTGCGCAGCAGCATCGACCGCCGCAGGCTGGGTGCGGCCACGGTGCGGATCCAGCTCCACGGGCACGGGGGGCTCGCCCAGGGCATCGGGCATGGGACCCTGGCCGCTCAGTGCAGCCTTGAGACGATAGACATAGGCCAGCACCTGGGCCACAGCGGTGTAGAGCGCGGCAGGAATGGCCTGATCCAGATCGGCATGCGCATAGAGTGCACGCGCCAGCATGGGCGACTCCAGCACCGGTATCTGGTGCGCGCCCGCGATTTCGCGAATCTTGAGCGCCACCAGATCCGTGCCCTTGGCAATGACCTGGGGAGCGGCCATGGAGGCGTCGTCATAGCGCAGCGCCACGGCATAGTGGGTGGGATTGGTGACCACAAAGTCGGCTTTCGGCACGGCCGAGACGCTGGCCCGGTCGGCAATCTCGCGCTGCTTCTGGCGGATCTTGCCCTTGAGCTGCGGATTGCCTTCGGACTCCTTGTGCTCCTGCTTGACCTCCTCATGACTCATCTTGAGCCGTGACTTGAAGAGAAAGTCCTGCAACGGCACGTCGATCAAGGCCACCAGCAGCACCACGATCAGCAGCAAGGTGATGCCCGTGGTCAGCCAGGAGCCGACCATGGCAAGCGCCATGGGCGATGGCTGGGCCGAAACCGACGCAATCTCGGCAATATTGGCACTCATGTACTTCCAGGCTACAAAGCCCAGCACGATGGTCATGAACACCATCTTGACCACCGTGGTCAGCTGCTGCTTGGAAAACAGATTCTTGAGACCCGACAAGGGATTGAGCTTGCCAAAGCGCGGCTGAATGGGCTTGAAGCTGAAGATCCAGCCACCGGCAGCCACGCCGGACAGCACCGAGGCCGTGGTGGTCACCAGGGCAAAGATCACGGCAATGCCCAGACCCAGTACCAGCATGGACTGAAAGCGCTCCAGCATCAGCGCCGGAGTCTTGGCCGCCGCCGCGTTGAACACCAGCTGCCGGGCCATGGCCTCGCGCAGATGATTGATCATGGGCTGCGTGCCCATCAGCATCAGCAATGCGCCCGTACCCAGAATGGCCAGATGCGACAGATCGCGCGAGCGCGCACCCTGGCCGTCTTCACGCGTCTTCTGCAGCTTGCGTTCGGTGGCGGGCAGGTTTTTGTCTTGAGATTCGGACATGGCGCACGGACGGATTGGATATCCCAATTGTCCGAATCCGGCGCCCAGGCAATGCGCGGATAAGCGGCAGCCAAGCCCTGCTTATGCACGACTCTGCCTCACAGCGCATCCATCAATTTGATAGCTGCCTGCGCTTTCCTATCAGGAGATAGAGCCTGTTTTTAGCGAATTCTCACCCAGACACTCAGGTCTGGGCTTGCGGCATGCCCAGCCTGAGTTCGCTGAGCATGCGCAGCAGCATCCGGTTGAGGTCTTCGGCCTCCCACTCCTCCTGCTCGCGCAGCTGCCGGATGGGCGCCGGGTCACGACTCTCCAGTGCCTGACTCATCTGCAGCACGGCCGCATAAGGACCGGAGCGCGTGACGATGGCATCGAAAATGCGCTCGTTCAGCGGCGTGCGTCGCAAGATGGTGGCCACCGGCTCATGCAGCAGCAGATCCAGCTGCGAGAACAGGCTGCACAAGTACATCTCACGCTGCAGGTCCAGGCTCACCCCGGCCTCGATCAGCTGCTCGGCCAGCCTGGCGCGCAGCACGACCTGCGTGCGCAGAGGCACCAGGTCCTGTTCGATACAGGCATGGGGCAGCTGGTCGGCCAGCCAGCGCTCCAGCGTGCCCAGCCCCAGCATCACCAGCCCGCGGCGCAGCGAGTCCACGCCGCGACGCAGGCCCAGTGCAGCCGAGTTGGTATAGAGCAAAAAGCGATAGGCCAGCACCGGGTCCGAACCCAGGATCTCTTCCATCACATCCAGGGACTGTTCCTTGTCGATGGCCTTCATGAGCCTGAAGAGCGCATCGCGCGAGGGCTGGGGCTGCTGCAGCCGAAAAGCCTGCATGGTGTCTGCCACGGGCCAGCCGGCCACGGCGGCCGCTTCATGCTCGTCGAGGCAGGAGCGCGCCAGCTCCAGGCTTTGCAGGCTCTGGTACATCTGGCCGTCCAGCAGATTCAGGGGCTGAGTGGCAAAAAAGCCCGAGGCAGCCTCCTTGTCCGCATCCTTCGCCGGCTGGCTTGGGCGCACCACATTGGGCAATCCTGCGGCTCCTTCTGGCGGCAGGCTCAGCAGGCTGCTGGCAAAGCAGCGCGCAGCATCGGCATCGGGCACATCGGCCAGCGCTCCTCCCCAGACCAGCATCAGCCCGCGTGCCTTGGCCTTCTGCACCAGCTCGTAGATACCTTCATCCTGCTGCAACCAGTCGCCGCGCACCTCGATCCAGGGACTGCCCTGAGGTGCATGTTCAAGAAGATTGCACAGAACCTGGCGGGACTGCGGCGATATCAGGAGCGGCGGGGCCTGACGGCTCCAGATCTCGTCCACTGTGCGCAGGAAATGCGCCATATCGGCAGAGGAGCCCGAGTCCTCGTGCACATAAAGCTGAATCCCTGCCAGGCGTCGCGTACGTCCCCAGAGCGGCCGATAACCAAGAGTCAAAGAGCTGAGGGCAGACTGGGTCATGGAGGATTTGGACAGGTAGACGACGAGACATCAAGACGGACAGAGCCCGCCGGAATCAGCCGATGTAGTTGAACAGCGAAAGCTTCTGCATCTGTGCATAGGACTGCAGTGCGGCCTGCAAGCCCACCTTCTGCGTATCCACTTGCGACAGCGCCGTGATCATATCGATATCTTCGGCGCGTGAACGGGCTCCTTCCTGCGTCAGCGCCTGATCCTTCATGTCGGACTCCAGGCCGTCTGCACGTTTGAGCTGGTCGCCGGCATAGCTGCGCATGGCCTGCACCCTATTCATGCCCGAATCCAGTTCGCTCAAGGCGCGCCCCAGACCCTGCTGCAATGCGGTCGATCCTCCCGTGCCGCCCTTGACCGTGGCAATGGCCTGATCCAGCACGCTGAAAATATCGGTGCGTGTGCTTGGAGACATGGTGAAGCTGTCGCCGTCGGCCGGAGTACCCTTGATGCTGATCTGCTGGCCACCGACGGTAATCGCCTGCCCTTCCTTGTAGGGTGTGGCTGTAACCACGGGATTGGCCGCCGTGGCCGAGCTGGAGTTGATCTCGTAGCTGACCTCGCCGGAAGTCGGGTCCTTGGTGAATACCAGCGTGTAGCTATCGCCCGTAACCTTGCTCGGGTCGGTGACCGATCCCACATCCGCCCAGGCCTTGCCGGAATTGGAGGCAGCGCCGTTCACCACAAACACCCCGTTGCCGGTAGGCACGTTCAACCAGGCCGCATGGCCATCCAGAGAGATGGGCAGGCCGTTGTCGCTGCCGGTGTTCTGGCCGGGGTTGAGCTGGCTGCTCGAGCCCGGAGGCGTGCTTTGCAACGGCGTATCGGGACTGCCCAGCCCGCGGAAAATCGGCAGGCCGTTGGAGTCCTTGGCATTGGCATAGCCGAGAATCTGATCGCGCAGGCTTTGCATCTGCTGGACCAGCGCATCGCGTGCCACCTGGTCATACGAACCGTTGCCAGCCTGCACCACCAGATCACGAAAATCCTGCAAAGCACCATGAGCCTTGCCCAGCTCGGACTCGCCCTGGGCAATCACATCGCGCTGGGCTCCGAGCACGCGCTGGTCATTTTCGGAACGGGTGATGCGGGTGCGTGCACGCTCGGCCTGGGCCGCCGCCACGGGATCGTCGCTGGCGCGCAGCACGCGCTTGCCCGCCGTGGTCTTCTCCATCAGGTCCACCAGGCTGCTCTGACGCGAGCCCAGGTTGTTGATGGTGCTGTCATACATATTGGCCGTGCCAATGCGGTTGATGCTCATGCCTGTTCTCCGGCTGTAGGGGGTTAACGGCCAACGGCCTGGATCACGCTGTCAAAAATGCCCTGAGCCACCTGCAGCATCTTGGCCGAGGCCTGGTAGGACTGCTGGTACTGCAACAGCTTGGCGGCTTCTTCGTCCAGATTGACACCGGACACGGCGGTGCGATCGCCCTCCAGATTCTTGGCAATCGAGTCGGACAGCTTGGCTGCATAGGCCGCGCTTTGCGTGCGCGTGCCGATCTGCGCCATGGCGGTGGAAAAGCCGTCGCTGAGCGTTGTCGCGCCATCGAAGATCACGGCGTCGCGTAACGACAGGAAGGAGCTGGCATTGCCCGTATCCGAGCTGTAGAAGCTGTTGGGACCGAAGCTCACGGTATCGCTGGTGGCACCATTCACCGCAGGCGTGCCGGTGAGGGTCACCTTGATCCCCGGAGCCAGCTCGATGGCCTGCCCGGAGATATAGGCGCCTGTCGCAGCCACGCCGCTGGGGGCTGGCGTGATGGTATAGGTCATGCCGCCCGCCCCATCGGGAGCGAAAGACAGGGTGGTGCCCGCGGGGAAGGCGGCGGCATCGAAGCCTTTTTCCACCTTCAGGCTGGACATGCGGACGGCTGCGTCGCCCAGCGAGTTGATCTTGGCCGACACCGGATTGGCCACCGCCAGATCGTTGCCGGAATGCACCATGGTCTGAATATCGTGCGCCGCCGATGCCACAGGGCTGAACAGCACGGACTGGCCGGCCTGGCCATCGTTCTTGAGATCGAACTGCAGACCGTCAATCGTCATGCCGCGCAGATCCGTCAGATCGTTGAAGGCCGTGGTCTGGCCATCCGACAGGCGCACCACCTTGCCCTTGGGCGCATCGTTGCCGAAAACGATCTTGTAATCCGAAGCCTTGAGTGCGCTCGAGTCCTTGACCGTGACCGTGGGCGTATCGGGCTGCACCCATTGAGCCCCCGTGGTGGAGCCGGTGGTCGTCATCGGAATATTGAACAGCGCCCCGCCTTTCTGACCCGACAAGGTCAGGCCCAGCTGATTCTGGGTATTGAGCGTATCGCCGATCGAGATCACCATGCGCCCCAGCAGGTTGCGCCCCTCGCTCAGGTCGTTGTTCTGAAACTGCAGCAGACCGGCAATCTCGCCGCCACCAGCCATGGCCGGAGTCAGCTCCACGGGCTGCCCGCCCTGCTGCTGGAAATACAGGCTCATCTTGCCGCTGCCGGGGTACTGCGTGGACTCCTGCAGGCTGAGCTTGGCCGCGCTCTGCCCCAGCACCAGCGGCTGGCTGCCGCCCACGAACAGGCTGATGGAGCCATCGCCGGCGTCGACCTGCGAGGTCTGCACGTATTTGTTGATGTCGCGCACCAGCTGATCGCGCTGATCGAGCAGGTCATTGGGCGTGTGGCCCGTGGCGATGGCGCTGCTGATCTGGCCATTGAGCGCCGCCACCTGTTGGGACAGACTGTTGACCACATTCACGTCATTGCTCATCTGCTGGCGCGTGCTGTAGTCCATCTCGTCGAGCTGGGCCGAAGCCGAGCGGAAGCGCGCGGCCAGTTCGCTCATGCGTGTCAGCACCACCTGGCGTGCCGAAGAGTCGGTAGGAGCGCTGCTGACATCGGCAAACGCATTCATCATGTCGTTGATGGCCGCGCCCAGGCCGTTGGTTCCGCCGGAGAACACTTCCTGCAACTGGTTGAGCGAGTTCGAGCGCGCGGAGTCTGCGGCACTGGCGGCGGTGGCCGCCGTGGCCTGACGGTTGAGCAGCTCGCTGAAGTTGCGCAAGATGGTCGCCACATCGGCGCCATTGCCGATATAGCCATTGCCGATGTTCTGGCCCGCCGAGGTCTGGAAGGCCACGCTCTGGCGCGAGTAGCCAGCGGTGTTGACGTTGGCGATGTTGTGCCCTGTGGTTTGCAGGGCGATCTGGTTGGCCATCAGGGCGCGTGCGCCCACGTTCAGAAGACTCATGACTGGTTCTCGGTGATCTTGTTGATCTGGGCGGCACGGGCGCTGGCGCCCAGACGGCTTGCGACGTTGGTGCTGCTGTTGCCGGCGTTGGCGACTGTGACCTGGGCCACGCTCTGGATGGCGCGGCTAAGCTTTTGCGCATAGGCCGGATCGGTGGCGTAGCCTGCCTTTTGCAGCTCGCTGGCATAGGCCTGGGCAGAGCCGGTCTGGGCCATGGCTTTTTCGTAGCGCGGATTGCTGCCGATCAGACGTGCGTAGTCGCGGAAGGACTCCTCGTAGGAGTCATAGGCGCGGAATTTGGCCGTCACCTTCTTGGGCGCGCCATTGATGTATTCGGTGGTCGTGACTTCAGCGACCTTGCCCGTCCAGCTGCCACCGGCCTTGATGCCGAACAGGTTGAACGAGTTGCTGCCGTCCTTGTTGCGGATCTCGCTCCTGCCCCAGCCCGTCTCATGACCGGCCTGGCCGATCATGTAGTGGGCCGGGATGCCGCTCTCGCTGGCCACACGCTGGGCCGCGCCGGTGTGCGCGGTAACGAAGTTGTCGCGACCCTTGGGAGCCGGTGCATAGGCATTGATCGATTGCGCAGCCTGGCTGCGGCTGCCGCTCCAGGCACCGTTGCTGCCCACATTGCGCCAGGCGTTGCGGCTCAGGCTCAGTGTGGAAGGCACGGCAATTTCGGCATCCTCGGCGGCGTCGACTCCCATGCTGCGCGCCAGCTGCTTGCTGATGGCATCGGTGAGACCGCCCGGCTGGCCCGCCATGGCCACCGAGAGCTGCTGATCCAGCAGGTCGGTACTGAGATTGCCCTGCGCGCTGTCGAGCAGGCCGGACTTCATGGTCGCCTCGCGCATACTCTTGATCATCTCGCGCATGAACAGCGATTCCAGCTGCTTGGCGGTCTCGCGCGCGGCCTGCGGGCTGTTCTCGCCGGCAGCCGTCTTGAGCGCATTGAGCGAACGTGCATCCACGGCCAGGGCATTGCTGGCCGCCAGGGATGAAGAATGGGGCAATGACGTGCTCATATCACCTCCAGCTCGGCGTCCATGGCGCCAGCGGCCTTGATGGCCTGCAGGATGGCCAGCAGGTCCTGGGGCGTTGCGCCCAGTGAATTCAGTGCCCGCACCACATCGGTGAGCTGGGGCGAGTTGGGCATGTTGATGACCTTGCCGGGCTCCTGCTTGACCTGGATGTCGGACTTCTGCGCCACCACGGTCTGCCCCTGCGAGAACGGTGCGGGCTGGCTGATGACCGGCGTGGTGCTGATGGTGATGGACAGGTTTCCGTGCGCAATCGCGCAGGGGCCCAGGGTCACCGCCTGATTGAGCACGATGGAGCCGGTGCGGGCATTGATGACCACCTTGGCCGCCGGCTTGGAGGTCTCGATGGGCATCTCCTGAATCTCGGCGATCATGCGCACGCGCGAGCCCGGATCGATGGGGGCATTGACCTGCACCGTGCGGCCGTCCAATGCCATGGCCGTACCGGCCCCCATGCGCTGGTTGATGGCGCGCACCATCTTGTCGGCAGTCTGGAAGTCGGTCTGATTCAGACCCAGCGTGATCGTGTTGCCCTGGTTGACGGGGGTGGGCACGGCACGCTCGACCTGCGCGCCCTGCGGCACGCGGCCCGCGTTGAGGTGATTGACCTGCACCTTGGAGCCGCCGGCCGCCGCTCCGGCTCCGCCGACCACCACATTGCCCTGTGCCAGCGCATAGATCTCGCCGTCCGCGCCGCGCAGTGGTGTCGCCACCAGCGTGCCGCCCTTGAGCGACTTGGCGTTGCCCATGGAGGAGACATTGATGTCGATGGCCTGGCCGGGCTGTGCAAAGGCCGGCAGCTCGGCCGTGATGATCACCGCCGCCACGTTCTTGAGCTGCAGCTGGGCCGCATTGCCCGTGGCCGGCAGGGCAATGCCCATCTGCTCCAGGTAATTGGCCAGTGCCTGCTTGGTATAGGGCATCTGCGTGGTCTGGTCGCCCGTGCCGTCGAGGCCGACCACCAGACCGTAGCCTGTCAACTGGTTGCTGCGCACGCCCTGGATGGCGGCAACCTCCTTGATGCGTGTGGCATGCGCAGGCAGGGTGAGCCCGCTGGCGCCAAGGGCTGCGACCACCAGCAAGGCGGTGTGCGCAGGGCGCAGTGACAGGAGCGTGGACAGTACTTTCATACCGCCCATTCTCGGAAGAATCAGAACGGCATAACGTTCAAAAAGAACCGGGACAACCAGCCAATTGACTGGGCTTCACCGGCCTGGCCACGGCTGCGCGACTCCACGCGCAGATTGGCCACCTGGGTCGATGCCACGGTGCTGCCTGGACGCAGCGAGCGCGGGTCCACCGTGCCCGTGAAACGCAGCACATCGACGTTATGGTTCACGCCGATCTGCTTCTCGCCGGCAATCACCAGATGGCCGTTGGGCAGCACATCGACCACGGTGGTGGCAATCGAGCCCGTGAAGGTGTTGTTGCTGCTGGTGGCACCCGAGCCCTTGAAGTCGTTCTTGCTCTCGGCCCCCAGGGTGAGCGCATCGGCAACCGTCTTCTCGGCGCCGCCCCTGAGCAGCGGCAGCGAGGTGATGCCCGTGCTCAGCTCGTTGGCACGTCCGACCTTGGAGTCCGTGCTCTGGCTGGCCGAAACGCGCTCGACGATCTGCACCGTCACCGAGTCGCCCACCATGCGGGCGCGCTGATCCTCGAACATGGGCCGGTAACGACTGGCGTTGAACAGGCTGCCGGTGGGATTCTGGGCCGTCTGCTCGCGCGGCTGTAGCACGGGAGGCGCCGTCGATGGCATGTCCACGGGCGGCGGCGGATTGAGCGTGACGCAGCCCGAAACCAGCAGGGCCGCAGTGAGGGCACAGACCGGCGGGCAATGGGAAACAATGGCTTTGAACATGGCGGCAAGTCCTTGGCAGTCAGGCGCTTCGCCCCTTGTGCCCTTGCGTGCGCAAGGCACGCTATTTAAACAGGAGCTTATAGCGCTTGCTCAGCAATGAATCTGATGTTGATTTCATCTGAAATTCAGATGCATCAAGCGCAAGCAGCTCCTCAATACATGGTGATCAATCAGAGCTGTGCCAGCTTGGCCAGCATCTGGTCGGAGGTCTGGATCGCCTTGGAATTCATTTCGTAGGCGCGCTGCGTCTGGATCATGGTCACCAGCTCCTGGACCACATTCACGTTCGAGGCTTCCAGATAACCCTGCTGAATCGTGCCCAGACCGTTGGTGCCGGGCGTGCCCTGCTGGGGCTGGCCCGAGGAAGCGGTCTCGACGTAGAGGTTCTGGCCGCGGGGCTCCAGGCCGGCGGCATTGATGAACTGGCTCATCGCGATATTGCCCACCTGCTGCGGCGCAGCCTGGCCGGGCATGGTGACGCTGACCACGCCGTCATGGCTGATGGACACCTTGGTCGCACCCTGCGGGATGGTGATGCCGTTGGCCACGGGCAGGCCGCTGGACGTCACCAGTTGCCCCTGAGCATCGACCTCGAACGAACCGTCGCGGGTATAGGCAATCGTGCCGTCGGGCATATTGACTTCGAAGAAGCCGTTGCCGTTGATGGCCACATCCAGCGCATTGCTCGATTGCTGCAGGCTGCCCTGCAGAAAGTTGCGGCTGGTGGCCACGGTGCGCACGCCCAGGCCCAGATGCAGGCCTGTCGGCAGCTGATTTTGCTCGGTCGTCTGGGAGCCGGACTGGCGCAGGTTCTGATAGATCAGATCCTCGAAGACCGCATTCGCGCGCTTGTAGCCGGTGGTGGAGACGTTGGCCAGATTGTGCGAAATCACGTCCAGCTGCGTCTGCTGGGCTTCCATGCCGGTCTTGGCAATGAACAGCGAATTGATCATGACGTATTCCTTTGGCTATCAGCCGTTCAAGCTCAGCAGCTGGCTGGCGGATTTATCGTTGGTTTCAGCGGTCTGCAGCAACTTCATCTGCTGCTCGAACTGGCGCGAGGCCGCGATCATGCCGACCATGGTTTCGACGGAGTTCACATTCGATCCCTCGATCGAGCCCGACAGCAGGCGCGCTGTTTCATCGTTGGGCAGCGCATCCCCCTGGGCTGCGCGGAAAAAGCCGTCATCGCCGCGCACCAGAGGCTCGTCGACGGGCGGCGTGACCAGCTTGACACGCCCCACGGCCACGGGCAGCTGGTTGCCCATCTTGGCGGTCAGCGTGCCGTCCGAACCCAGGGAGATCGTGGACTCGGGCGGGATGTCGATGGGAGCGCCGCCGTCGGAGAGCACGGCCTGGCCGTTGCTGTTGACCAGTTGCCCTTCGGGCGAGATCTCGAACACGCCGTTGCGCGTATAGGCTTCCTGGCCGTCAAGTCCCTGCACGGCAAACCAGGCGCGCCCCATGGCCATGGCGTCCAGCGCACGGCCGGTGCGTTGGGCAGGGCCGGGAGTGTCCTGATAGCCAGAGGTGGCCTCCAGCGCAAACACGCGAGTGCCGGCTCCCGTGCCCTGCAGCGGCACTGAGCGGAAGGTGGACATCTCGGCCCTGAAGCCGTTGGTGCCCGCATTGGCCAGGTTGTGAGCCAGCACGGCCTGACGCTGGGCTGCCGCATTGGCCCCAGTCATCGACGTATAAATAATTTTGTCCATGCTGACCTTCCTTCCGTCAAATCAATCGCCTTTGCAGCCCCGGCGCAAAGCGCCTCCGGGGCTTACCTGTTATCGCAAGTTCACGAGTGTGGAGAACACCTGATCCTGCGTCTTGATGGTCTGGGCGTTGGCCTGGTAGGAGCGCTGCGCCGTCATCATGTTGACCAGCTCGGCCGTCAGGTCCACGTTGGACTCTTCCAGCGCGCCCGACTGCAGCGAGCCGAAGGTGCCGGTCTGGGCCGAACCATTGAGCGCAGGGCCGGAGTCGGAGGTGGCAACCCATTTGTTGTTGCCGATGGAGCCCAGACCCTGGGTATTGGTAAAGGCCGCCAGAGCGATCTGGCCTTCGGTGCGCGTGACGCCGTTGGAGTAGGAGGCCACGATGGAGCCGTCGCGGCCCACATTGATACCCGTCAGTGCGCCCGAGGTATAGCCGTCCTGCTTGAGGCTGCTGACGGCAAACTTGGTGCCGAACTGGGTCAGACCGCCGAAATCGAACGCAACATTGAAGGGCTGCAGGCCGTTGGGATTGGCCGTGCCGCCACTGACGCTGAGATTCAGCGTGGTGCCCGAACCTGTGGTCGGTGCATTGGGGGTGACGCTGGTGAGCTTGCCGCTCGCGTCGAACACGGCCTTGCCGATGGGCGTGGCCGTGGCATCGAGCGAGTCGAAGACATTCCAGGTGTTGCCTGTGGCGTCTTTCTCGAAATACAGATTGACCGGTATCGCCGTGCCCTGGGTGTCATACACATTCAGCGAGGTGCCATAGGTGGCACGCGGCGTGGCAGCAACAGGAGGCGTGGCTGTCGCGTCGCCGGCGGCCGCCGTGGCGCGTGCATCCAGATTCAGCTCCACATTCACCTTGGATGTCTGCTTGGCGGGAATCGGCTGCCCTGTGGGAAAGCTCATCGGCACAGGCGTGGCACCCGACTGGATCTTGCCGGTCGAAGGATCCACCACATAGCCCATGACATTGTCGTTGTCCACGGTCTTGAGGTTGCCCTCCTTGTCCAGACCGAAGTTGCCGGCGCGCGTGTAGGCGATGCTGCCGTCGCTTTGCTTGACGACGAAAAAGCCGTTGCCGTTGATGGCGATGTCCAGGTTGTTGCCCGTCGAAGTGATGGAGCCCTGCCTGAACTGCTGGGACACGGAGGCCACGTTGACGCCGATGCCGCTGCTCTGGCCACTGGCCGAGCCGATGGCGCTGGCGATCATCTCGGCAAAGTCAGCGCGCGAGGCCTTGAAGCCCGTGGTGTTGGAGTTGGCGATGTTGTGGCCGATGACGTCCAGATTCTTGCTGGCGGCGTTCAAGCCGGAGAGACCTTGTTGAAAACCCATGATGTGTTCCTCAATCAGTAAACGGCCTTGACGCCGGAATAAGCCACGCTGCTGCCGTTATCGAGCTCCAGCGACAAAGAGCCATTGGCCGAGCTGGCGGCGATCACGGCATGGGGCGCCAGCGGTGTGGATGCCACGGCGGTCGTGCCATTGGTGGCAACCACGCTGTAGCGCAGCTGCGAGGAGTCGCCGCTGTACTTGTCCTTGCCTTCCCAGGTGAAGTAGTTGCGACCGGCCGCGCCGGCACCCAGATCGATGGTGTCCACCAGCTCGCCACTGGCCGTGGTGATCTGGATCTTGACGCTGGCTGCCTGGTTTTCCAGATCGAAGGCGGCGGTATGCGTGCCGTCGGCCGCCACGCCCAGGGTGTTGCCCTCGGTCAGCACCGTGCGGCCGATCATGGAAGTGCCCTGCAGCACCTGCATGGCGGAGAACTGGCTGGACATGGACGCCATGGTCTGGTTCAGTTGCTGAATGCCAGTCACGGTGTTGATCTGCGCCATCTGCGAGGTCATTTCCGCGTTGTCCATGGGATTCATGGGGTCCTGGTTGTTGAGCTGGGCCACCAGCAACTTGAGGAAACGGTCCTGCGCCTCGTTGGGGTTGGTCACCGCATTCTTGGTATTGCTGGTGGTGTTGGTCGTGGTGCCGTCCACGCTGCTTGCGCCGTAGATCATGTATGTGTTCCCGGGCTTACTGGCCCATTTGCAGAGTCTTGAGCAGCAGCGTCTTGGCCGTGTTCATGACTTCCACGTTGTTCTGATAGGAGCGTGACGCCGAGATCATGTTGACCATCTCGTCCACGGCGCTCACGTTGGAATGGGTGACATAGCCCTCGCCATCGGCCAGCGGATTGCTGGGGTCGTGGATGCGGCGGCCGGGCGTGTTGTCCTCGCTGATGGCATTGACCTTGACGCCCGCGCTGCCGTCGTTGCCCATGGGCACGGTCTGAAACACGACCTGGCGCGCCTTGTAGACGCTGCCATCGGGGCCGGCCACGGCATCGACGTTGGCCAGATTGGAGGCCACCACGTTCAGGCGCTGGGACTGGGCGCTGACCGCGCTGCCCGAGATATTGAAGATGGAAAACATGGACATGGTTTAGCTCCTGGGCTTACTGGCCTTGAATGGCGCTGAGCATGGTCTTGGCCTGGCCGTTGATGAAGCGCAGCGTGGCTTCGTAGCGCACGGAGTTGTCGACGAAATTGGCGCGCTCGCGATCCAGGTCCACGGTGTTGTTGTCCAGACTGGGCTGGGAATTGACCGAATAGCCGAGCTTGGCCTTGAGCGCCTCGTCCGACATCTGCGCCTGCAGCGGGATATGACCTGCCGTCGTGACGCTGGCCTGGGTCAAGGGCTTGGGCCCGCTGGTCGCGGCCATCAGGGCTTCGCGGAAATTGAAGTCGCGCGCCACATAACCAGGGGTGTCGGCATTGGCGATATTGCTGGCAATCGCACGCTGGCGCTCGGCGCGCAGCAGCAGCGCCTCGCTTTGGAAGTCCAGTCGTTCGGTCATTTTGTTCAGCATTGCGGCCTCGCTTTCAGAATTCGGGGATGCCAGAGCCCACGGACTGCGGCATGCGAGGATTATGAAAATCGGCGGCGCAAACTAAAGCGCGAAGAAAGCGGTATTGCGCTGGCTCTTCAAGCCATTGCGCAAGCCGGGTCACGCCTATATTTGCAGGCATCGTCTGCAGCCTTGCGACTGCGGATACTTCAAAGGATTGATGCATGTCTGGCCGCTTTTCCCTGTTTCTGCGCCTTCGCCCCTCTCAAGGCCTGGCTGCGGCATGGGGTCTCGCCGCGCTGCTGCTGACGGCTGGCGCACAGGCCCAGGATGGCGCGGCGCAGCTCAGCCAGATCGGACAGCGCTTTGTCGATGCGGCTTTGCACCAGCCATCGGCAGAGACCGTGCAGGCCGGCAACGGCATGGCTTTGCGCATGGAGGTTCAGATGGGCCAGCTGGACTCGCGTCTGCGACTGGCAGCCTGCGCCAAGGTCGAGCCCTATCTGCCTGCGGGCAGTCGCCTCTGGGGTCGCACCCGGCTGGGCCTGCGCTGCGTGCAGGGCAGCGTGCCCTGGAACGTGTTCCTGCCCATCACCGTGCGGGCCTATGGCCCGGCCTGGGTGGCCCAGGGCAATATTCCGGCCGGCAAGACGCTGAGCGCCGAAGACGCAGCCCCCGCTGAAGTGGACTGGGCCGAGGACAGCGCCCCCGTCTTCGCCAATGCACAGGATTTCATCGGCATGGTCGCGGCGCGACCGCTGACATCGGGGCAGGCTCTGCGCCAGAACATGGTACGTCCGCCTGCCTTGTTCACAGCGGGATCGCCCGTCCAGGTGATGGTCAACGGCGGCGGCTTCAGCGTTGCCGGCTCAGGCAAGGCAATGACCGCAGCCGGAGAAGGGCAGCAGGTACGGGTTCGCATGGATAATGGCCGCCTTGTCACAGGAACGGTCAATGCCAGTGGCGTGGTTCTGGTTCAATAAAAAGAGAGTGTTCACTCACTTTATCAACCATGCCAAATATTCCTCAAGTTTTACGCGCCCTTGTCGAAAGCAAGGCTACAGCGCCCTACGCCGATACAGGGCGATTGGAGAACCAGCATGAAGATAGGCAATAAGCCGGACCTGCAGCAGACCGCTGCAGCCGCCAAGCAGGCCCCGAAATCCGCCACCACGGTGGCCACCGAAGAATCGACCAAAGGCTTGTCCGAGCGCGCCGCCGGCGTGCCCGTGTCCTTTTCGTCCTCGGCCCGCGCCCTGGACAGCCAAAGCCGCACCAATACGGACTTTGATGCCGATCGCGTCAAGGCCATGCGCGAAGCCATTGCCAATGGCAGCTTCCGCGTCAACGCCGAGGCCGTGGCAGACAAGCTGCTGGCCAATACCGAAGAATTCCTGGTTCACGCTCGCGGCTGAAGCGCCCGCGCCTGAATTCCCTAACAGAGGCTGACCCGATGACCTTGCAGGAAATGCTCGATTCGCTGGATGCGGTGATTCAGACCGTTTCGGCATCGCTGCAGTCACCGGACGCATCCGCGCTGGAACAGTCCAGCACCCGCCTGCGTGACGCCATGGTGGCGTTCTCCCAGCTCGTCAAACGCTTCTCGGCCGACGACTGGACGCCTGCACTGCGCGAGCGTGCACAGAACCTGGACCGCGAAATTTCCCTGGTCCGTGACCAGCTGGCACGGCTTTCCGTGCTCAACCAGCGTCGCACCAAGGCCCTGGTGCCTGCTGCCGAAGACAGCACCTATGAAAGCAGTCTGCGCGGCGCATCGCAGACCGGCCGCGCACGTATCTATCACGCAGCCAGTTAGGCTCGACGCGGAAACTCCAAGCAACACGGGCAACCCGGCACGAGATGCACTGAGTGCACTCAACCACGCCAGCCGCCAAGCGGTGGTCCGCCACCTGACGACTGCGCCTGCAGACATCCCCATGAACCATGGCTTTGCCTGCGTCTATGGCTTTGATGCCCCGGCACAGCCAGCTATGACACACAGACGGCCAGCTGGCTGGCTGGTCCTCGGTGTGGTGGAGGGCGATGCCATAGGCTGGCAGCACCCCATGGAGTTCGACTATCTGATGTCCGACGCCTTTGGCGAGCTGCTGCAGCGCACAGGCGGCCATCTCCATCAGGGTCCGTCCAACTGGGCTAGGACTTCTGTGGCTGGGCCCGCATCTGGGCCACGGTGCGCTCGAAGACACGCCAGAAGGCCGCATCCTGTGTAGTCGCGAAGTTGATGCGCATGCAGGTGCTGGAGCCCCGGCTGGCATGGAACATGGCGCCAGGGGCAATCATGTAGCCCTGATCCAGCAGCAACTGGGTCAGCACCTCGGTATCCACGCCGGTATCCACCCAGCCGAACATGCCCGCAGGTTCGGCCACAAAACGACAGCCGGCGGCCTGGGCCAGCGCCACGCTGCGCGTGCGCGCCTGGGCCAGATGCTGGCGCAGCCGCTCGGCATGGCGGCGCAACTGGCCTTGCTCCATGCACAGGGCCAGGGCCTGCTCCATGGGGGTCGGCGTGGACAGGGTGGACAGCAGCTTGGTGTCCAGCAGTCTCTCGACCAGATCGGGCGGCGCAGCCAGATAGCCCAGGCGCCAGTTGGGCACCAGCACCTTGGCAAAGCCGCTGATGTAGATGCTGCGCTGCAGCCGGTCCAGCACCGTCACGCGCGGCGCGTGATCGGGAGCGATATGGCAGTAGCTATCGTCCTCCACCACATAGAAGCCATGACGCTGTGCCATCTGCAGCACCTCATGGGCGCTTGCCGCGCTCAGGCTGTAGCCCGTGGGGTTGTGCAGCACGCTGACACTCACATAGAGCTTGGGGGCCATGGTCTCGCAATAGCGCTGCATCACCGCCATGTCCGGCCCCTCGGGCCCGCGCGGCACCGGCAGCACGCGCATGCCCATGGCGGCCAGACGTGCATATTCCACCGCCCAGCCCGGCTCTTCCACCATCACCGGATCGCCAGGCTGCAGCAGGGCCCGGCTCACAATATCCAGCGCCTGGGTCGCGCCCAGGGTGGTGATGATCTGGCCCGGCCCCGCCGCGATGCCTATGCGCTGCATGCGCCGCGCCAGCGCCTCGCGCAACCGGCCGTCGCCCATGGGTTCGCCATAGCGCACCAGCGACTCGCGCAGCGCCTGTCCGCTGGTGACCTTGCGCATGGCAGCCACCAGAAAGCCGGCATCCAGCCATTCGGCAGGCAGCACGCCGGCACCGGGCTGGGGCTTGCCGGCCACGCTCTCCACAAACATGCCGCGAATCAGCATGGTGGCGTTGATGCGCGTGCCCGGCGGGATGCCTACAGGGGTATTGATCGCTCCCTCATTGATAGCTATCTGCGCTTTACCATCCTGCATTTGGAGCGGATTTTGCACAATATCCCGCACATAAAAACCGCGTTGCGGTCTGGCCTCGACCAGTCCCTGGGCCTGCAACAGGTCGTAGGCGGCCACCACCGTGTAGGGGCTCACGCCTTGCTGGCGTGCACATTCACGCACCGAAGGCAGGCGCGCGCCTGCGGGCAACAGCCGCGTGCGTATGCGCTCGGCCAGACGCTCGGCCAGTTGCTGGGTCAGGGTCAGAGCCGCCTGGCGGGACAGGGAGATGGACATGGTGATGGACTGCGAACTGTATTGAAGCGGATGCCGATACAGAAGCCATGATTGTGAGACTGTCTGTATAGGCACTGTAATGGTCTCAAGCGTATATTGAGTCCATCAACCTCTCTTGGCCGCCCTCCACACAGGGCTATGGTCACGGTCTGCGGTCTCACCGACTGCAGACCAAACAGTCGCAATTGCCCGCCAGCCCACACAGGCAAACCGGCCGCGACACAATAAGCCCACCTGCTGGTGCATGGTTGCAGCGCTTTGTGCGCCGCAACGATTGCATCCCGAGCCCCAAGCTCGGGCCGGCACATGCCCGACAACGGCGTGAGAATGCACACCGGCCAGCCCTGCCCGGGCTGGCAACGTAGAGATCGAGTACTGTTTTATGACAACCTGGACGCTGGCAGAACGTGCTGCCAAGATGAATTCCTCCGCCATCCGCGAGATCCTCAAGCTGACCGACCGCCCCGGCATCATCAGCATGGCTGGCGGCCTGCCCTCCCCCAAGGCCTTCCCCCTGGATGCGTTCACCGAAGCCTGCCAGACCGTGATGCAGCGCGACGGCGCCGCGGCCCTGCAGTACTCGACCACCGAGGGCTTTGCTCCGCTGCGTCAGGCGATTGCCGACTTCCTGCCCTGGAGCGTCGATCCCGAGCAGATCCTGATCACCACCGGCAGCCAGCAGGCGCTGGACCTGATCGGCAAGGTGTTCCTGGACAAGGGCAGCCGACTGCTGGTCGAAAAGCCCACCTACCTCGGCGCCCTGCAGGCCTTCACCCCCATGGAGCCCGTGGCCGTGGGCGTGGACAGCGATGACGAAGGCATGCTGATCGACGACTTTGCCAAGCAGATCGGCAGCGGCGCCGACAAGGCCCGTCTGGCCTATGTGCTGCCCAACTTCCAGAACCCCACCGGCCGCACCATGAGCGATGCGCGCCGCCAGGCTCTGGTCGAAAAGGCCAGGGAACTGGACATTCCCCTGATCGAGGACAACCCCTACGGCGACCTCTGGTACGAGCAAGAGCCTCATCTGCCCCTGGCTGCACGCAACCCCGAGGGCGTGATCTATATGGGTTCGTTCTCCAAGGTACTGGCCCCCGGCCTGCGCATCGGCTTCATCGTCGCGCCCAAGTCCGTGTACGGCAAGCTGACCCAGGCCAAGCAGGCGGCCGACCTGCACACCCCCAGCTTCAACCAGCGCGTGGTGGCCGAAGTCATCAAGGACGGCTTCCTGGACCGCCATGTGCCCACCATCCGTGCCATGTACAAGGCCCAGCGCGATGTGATGCTGATGGCTCTGGAGCGCGAGATGGCCGGCCTCGACGTGCAATGGACACGTCCCGTGGGTGGCATGTTCCTCTGGGTCAGGCTGCCTGCAGGCATGGATGCCCAGGCCCTGCTGGCCAAGGCCGTGGAGCGCAATATGGCTTTTGTGCCCGGCGCGCCCTTCTATGCCGGCGATGCGCAGAACAACACGCTGCGCCTGTCGTATGTGACGGTGTCTGCCGAGCAGATCAATATCGGCATCAAGTCCCTGGCCGAAGCCATCAAGGCCAGCCTCTGATCTGAAAGCTCCCCCTGAGGCGCTCCGCGCCTAGGCGGCCCCGCCTTCCCCCTCTCTCGCTTCGCGGGAGGGGGACGACGCCATCGCCGCAAGGCGGCTCTTGCTCAGCGTCTCTGATACCCCATGGCATGTGCAATGCCTCATCAACCGGCCCTGCGCCGGTTTTTCTTTTTGCCGACAATCGCTGCCCATGCCCGCCAACGTCTCAACCAGCCCCATCTCCCGTCCCTATATGACCGTGGACGTGTTCACGCCTACCGCGCTGCTCGGCAACCCCGTGGCCGTGGTGCTGGCTGCCGATGGCTTGAGCGAGGCCCAGATGCAGGCCTTTGCGCGTTGGACCAATCTGTCGGAAACCACCTTTGTGCTGCAGCCCACGCCCGAGGGGCTGGCTGCGGGCGCCGACTACCAGCTGCGGATCTTCACGCCCGCGGGCGAGCTGGCTTTTGCCGGCCACCCCACGCTGGGCAGCTGCCATGCCTGGCTGGCCCAGGGCGGCCAGCCGCGCAACCCCGAGCAGGTACTGCAGGAATGTAGAAAAGGCCTGGTAGCCATTGGCTGCGATGCGAAATGCGCTCTTTTTTTCGAAGCACCTTCACTCGACTCACAGGAGGTTTCCGAAGAGGAGCTGGCCCCCGTGCTGCAGGCTCTGGGCCTGCAGCGTGAGCAACTGCTGATGGCTCGCAGCCTCTACAACGGCTCGCCCTGGCTGGGAATGCTGCTGGACCACCCCGATACAGTTCTGAGTGTGGAGCCAGACTTTGGAGCGCTCAAGAGGCTGGGGGCCAAAGCCGGTCTGGCGGCCATTTACGAGGTGCAAGAGGATGCCCCGCTGATTGGCCGCTCCAGCCGCGAGGCCCGCGCTTTTGCCAAGCAGGCTGAAGAGGCCGCTCATGTAAAAGTGACCTCAGCTCAGCCACGCCTTGAAGTACGAGCCCTGGTCGGCGAGACCGCCAGCGAAGATCCTGTCACCGGCAGCCTGAATGCGGCGCTGGCCCAATGGCTGACCGGCGAAGGTCTGCTGCAGACGCCCTATATCGCCGCGCAAGGCGTTTGCGTGGGGCGTGACGGACAGGTTCATGTGCAGACCGCCGCCAACGGCAAGCTCTGGGTGGGCGGCCACACCGTGACCGTCACCTCAGGCCGCGTCCTGCTTTAAACCTCAGGGCTGGGCCGGCGTCATCCTGCAGATCTGGTCGGCCATGGTTTCGGCCTCCTGCGCGTTGTGCGTGACCAGAATCGCCGTCTGCCCGGTAGCCCGCAGAATATCGCGCACCTCCAGCGTCAGGCGCTCGCGGGTGGCGGCATCGAGATTGGAAAATGGCTCATCAAGCAGCAGCAAGGCCGGGGACGGCGCCAGGGCTCGCGCCAGCGCCACACGCTGCTGCTGACCGCCGGACAGCTCGTGCGGGAACTTGCTACCTGAATTCGCCAGTCCCACCACGGCCAGCAGCTCCTGCACACGCTTGTCGCGCTCTGGCTTGCCCATGCGGCGCAGGCCGAAGCCCACGTTCTGCACGGCCGTCAAATGCGGGAACAGCCCGTACTCCTGAAACATCATGCCCACATGGCGCTGCTCGGGAGGCAGATGCGTGCCGGGGCCGGAGAGCAATATCTTGCCCAGATGTATGCTGCCCGCACGCACCGGCTCGAAGCCCGCGATCGCACGCAGCACGGAGGTCTTGCCGCAGCCCGAGGGCCCCAGCAGGCTGGCGATATGACCTGCAGGCACCTGCAGATCAAAGCCCTGCAGCACGGTGTGCAAGCCCTTGGGCGTGTCATAGCCCAGTTCCAGCTGCGCAATTTGTAGAGAGGCGGTCATGCAGTCACTTCATCACGACCTACGCAAAGCCGGTTCAGGCAAGACGACTGCCTCAGGAGGCAGACCGTTGCAGCCTTCTTGCTTGCGTAAGTTCTATTCATATTCAATAGCTGCCTGCGCAATACCCATAAGCGCTTGAGCCGATTTTCATGCATATTCATCGCGGGCCACCCGACAGCTGCGTGCGCGCCAGCAGCATGACGGGAACCAGCCCCGCGATCACAATGCACAGCGCGGCGATCGCGCCCTCTTCATAGGTGCCGCGCGCGGCTTCTGCATAGAGCCAGGTGGCCAGGGTGTCGAAATCGGCCGGGCGCAGCAGCAATGTGGCGGGCAGCTCCTTCATGGCGTCGACAAACACCAGCATGGCACTGGTGGCCATGGCGGGCCGCAGCAGCGGCAGGTGTACGCGGCGCAGCGTGCCCAGGCGGCTTTCGCCCAGCAGACGCGAGGCCTGCTCCAGCGTCGGCGGGATACGCGCCAGCCCGGCCTCGATACCGCCCACGGGCATGACCAGAAAGCGAATCACGCAGGCAGCCACCAGCACAATGCCCTGCCCCATCAGCGGCAGGCCGTCCATGCCGAACAGCTGGGCCAGCCCGGCGTCGAACGCCAGCGCCGGCGTCAACAGGCCAATGGCCAGCACCGTGCCCGGCACGGCGTAGCCCAGTGCCGCCAGTTGCGCAGGCCAGCGTGAGGGCGCTCGCGTGCTGATGCCGGTGCGCGTGGCCCAGGCCACGACAAGACCCGCGGCCACCGCGATCACGGTCACGCCCAGCGCCAGCCCCAGCGTGTTGAGCAGACTGGAGACCAGGCCCTCGGACACGCCCGAACCCTGCACCAGACGCTTGCCGCTTTCCCAGGCCAGATAGGCAGCTGGCGCGGCAAAGCCGATCAGCACCGGCAGACTGCAGGCCAGCGTGGCCAGCCAGGCCCTGCCTGTGGGCAGGCGGTGTGGCGCTATGGCCCGCATGCGCTGGGCAGAGCCAAAGCGCTGGCGGCTGCGGCCCTGACGCTCCAACCAGACCAGGGCCACCACGGCCAGCAGCATGGAGCAGGCAATCTGCGCGGCACCAGCCAGATCGGAACGCGTGACCCAGGTGGTGTAGATCGACACCGTGAGCGTGTGCACGCCCAGAAACTCGGACGCACCGATATCGTTGAGTGTCTCCAGCAGCGCCAGGCTCAGACCCACGACCAGTGCCGGTCGCGCCATGGGCAGGGCCACGCGCCAAAAAGCACCCCAGCGGGTCTCACCCAGCGAGCGTGCGGCTTCCATCAGATGCGCCGGCTGGGTCATGAACATGGCCCGAGCCGTCATATACACATAGGGGTAGAGCGTGAACCCCAGCACGAAGATCGCACCGCCCATGGAGCGCAGATCGGGCAGGCGCCACTGACGCGGGCTGTCGTAGCCCAGCAGCCAGCGCAGCGCGCCCTGCACCGGGCCTATGGGGTGAAGCAGATCCAGATAGGCAAAGGCCACGATATAGGCCGGCATGGCCAGTGGCAGCAGCAGCGCCCAATGCAGCCAGCGCCGCCCCGGAAAATCACAGGCTGTCACCAGCCAGGCACAACCCGTGCCCACCAGCAGCACCACCATGCCCACCCCGCCCAGCAGCCAGGCCGTATTGGCCGCGGCATCGGGCAGCACATAGCGCAGCAGATCCTGCCAGTGCGCCCAGTCCGCCCCCAGCGCCAGCCAGGCCAGCGAGGCAATGGGCGCAAACACCCCCAGCGCAATCAACCAGCTTGCGCCCTGCCACACCGGACCGACGGGCCTGAGCCCTGAACGAAAAAAAGAAAACATCAACTGCGCAAGAAAAACTGCCGCACCCAAAAACCAAAAAGCTGCGCCCCAAAAATAGGACACAGCACTCGATGAGGCACACCCCAACTCAGAGATGCCAAGCAAGGGCCGCCCCGCAGCGATGCCAGCGTCCCCCTCCCTTAGCGCGCAGCGCGTAGAGCGAGGGGGAGGCGGCGCAGCCACTCAGGGGGTGTTACTTATTTATCAAACCCCACCTTGTCGACCAGGACGCTGGCAGCCTTGCGGTGCTTGGCAATCTCGGTCAGCGGCAGCGAATCGATCTTGATCTCGCCGATGCTCTGGGCCACCACGGGGTCCAGCGCCACGCCCTTGCGCACTGGGTGCTCGTAGTTGGCCTGGGCGTACATATTCTGGGCCGGTTCGGAGACCAGGAACTCCAGCAGCTTCACGGCCTGATCGCGGTTGGGCGCGTGCTTGGCCACCGAGGCGCCGCTGATATTGATATGCGTGCCGCTCTTGGGGTCGTTGAAAGTGGGTTTGACGACCTTGATGGCATCACCCCACTTGCGTGCGTCCGTACCTTCCTTGGCCGCCTTCATATGGCCCACGTAGTAGGTGTTGGCCAAGCCTACATCGCAGATGCCGCCCAGGATGTCGCGCGCTACATCGCGGTCACCTCCCGTGGCCTTGCGTGCCAGATTGGCCTTGACGCCCTTGAGCCACTGCTCGGTCTTGGCTTCGCCGTCATGGGCAATCATGGCGGCAATCAGCGCCGTGTTGTACGGGTGCTGACCGGCACGGCTGCAGACCTTGCCCTTGAACTGCGGCTTGGCCAGGTCTTCATAGCGGAAGGCGCCGATCTTCATGTCCTTTTCGGCATACAGCACGCGGGCCCGCATGGACAGCGCGAACCACTGGTTGTCTGCGGCACGCAACTGGGCAGGAATGGCGGCTTCCAGAATGCTGGACTTGACGGGCTGGGTCACGCCGCCGTCCACCAGATCCACCAGATTGCCGATGTCCACCGTCATCAGCACATCGGCCGGCGAGCGCTGGCCTTCGGCCTTGACGCGCTCCAGCAGGCCGTCCTTGACGAAGACCGTCTTCACGCCGATCTTGGTCTGCGCCGTGAAGGCCGCCAGCAAGGGCTGGATCAATGCCGGTTCACGGGTGGTATAGAGCGTGATGTCCTCGGCGTGGGCGGACAGCGCAGGGGCGCACAGGCTGGCAACGGCGGCCAGTGCAAACAGGGGTCGTCGAAACATGGAGGGCTCCAGAAGGTGAACAGGCATAAAAAAACACGCTCCGCCTCGAAACCGACAAGCCTCCTGCCAGCCAAGTGCAAGAGATCTGTGAACCAGTACCGAAAGCGGAGCGTGTTGTTATGTTTTTGAGAATCGCTCTCAACTATCTTAACCGAGCAGCATGCTCTGCCCGTGCACCAATCCTGACGACGGTTGCGGAAATGCCAGCCTGTGCGCTGTCGCACAAGCGCCAGCAGGTCGCAGGCATGACAGCGCCGCAAACGGGCAAGGCCCAACATCCGCCCCATGGGAAACCTCTACCTTGTGCGCCATGGCCAGGCCTCGTTTGGCGCGGATGATTATGACCAGCTCAGCCCACGCGGCCAGGAACAGGCAGTGCGTCTGGGTGAATACTGGCGTGAGCGAGGTCTGACGTTCGACGCCGTCTATGCAGGCACGCTCAAGCGCCATCAGCAGACGCTGGCCGGCATAGTCCAGGGCCTTGACAGCGCTTCAAGCATCGAGGCACAAAGCCGGTCCGGACTCAACGAGTACGACAGCGAAGCCCTGCTGCGCGCCATCCACCCTGCCCCTCTGCCCAGGCCCGATACGCCCGAGCTGTACCGCCATCATTTCCGTCTGCTGTGCGACGCGCTGGCGCAATGGATGGGAGGCACCATCAGCCCGGCCGGCATGCCTGACTGGAACGGTTTTGCGGATGGGGTGCACCAGGTGCTCGAGGAGATACGCCATCAGCACAGCGGCCAGAACGTGCTGCTGGTCAGCAGCGGCGGCCCCATCTCCGCGGCCGTGGGCCAGGTGCTTGGAACCGCGCCCGAGGTGACCATCGCCCTCAATATGCGGCTGCGCAATATTGCAGTAACCGAATTCAGCATCAGCCCCAAGCGGCTGATGCTGCAAAGCTTCAATACGCTCAATCATCTGGATGGGCGCGAGTACAGAGACTGGGTCACCGCCGCCTGATCACCCACGACCCCGGCTCAGGCAAACACAAGCTGCTACAAGTCCTGTATGGACTCCATCTTTCTCAGCCTTGGCGATACGGAGCTGACGCTAGACATCGGCCCTCAGCAGCACCGCCTGCCCATAGGCATTGCCACTCTGGTCAAGGCTTTCGGCCAGCGCATGCCCAATGCGCTGATGCTGGAAAACGCGATTGCCGATGTGGAGGATGCCGTCATGCCGGCCGGACGCTGGCTGCCTGCAGGCGCCAGCCTGCTGCAAACGGCAGACCCGCTGCTGCGGCAACTGATCCATGGCGCCACGGCCGACCCGCAAGCCACACAGGCGTCGCGCGAGGCCGTCGAGAACCTGTTCGAGCTGCTGGCGCGCCAGGCCCTGCAGCCCGGTCATGCCGACCCGCAGCTGCCGCAGACCGCTGAACATGCAGCGGCCCTGCTGATCTTGCGCGAGGCCATGCATCACTGGGGGCTGGATACCCTGCAAGCAAGCGGTAACTAGCCATACCTGTGCGGCATAGCAGACAGAACACTTTGCGGCTGCCTCTCGGCATTTTTCGGCGGCACACTCTCTGGATAAAAAGTTTCAGACAGAAGGACAAGCATGAAACGCCGCAGTTTTACCCAATCCCTGATCAGTGCCGCAGCGGGGGCTGCCCTGCTGAGCGGATTTGCCACCACCGCCCAGGCCGAAGGCCTGTCCAACCGCCCCATCCGCATCGTCGTTCCCTTTGGCGCCGGTGGCGTGGCCGATGTGACGGCCCGTGTGGTGGCCCAGCAGCTGTCCACCCAGCTCGGCCAGCCCGTGGTCATCGACAACAAGCCCAGCGCGGGCGGCATTGTCGCGGCCGACACCGTGGCCAAGGCGGCGCCCGACGGACATACGCTGTTTCTCATGTCCAACGGCAGCGCCGTCACGGTGAATCTGTTCAACAATCTGCCCTTCGACATGGTCAAGGACCTGACGCCCATCTCCACGCTGGGCTACTTTGACATCGGCGTCATCACCGATGCCAAATCGCCCTTCAAGAACCTGGGCGAGCTGGTGAGCTATGCCAAGGCCAATCCCGGCAAGCTGAATCTGGGCAGCATCAACGTGGGCAGCACCCAGCATCTGGCGGCCGAGCTGTTCAAGACCACGGCCGGCATCGATGCGCAGATCGTGCCCTTCAACGGCACACCCGCCGTGGTGACCGCGCTGCGCGGCAAGCAGATCGATGCAGCCGTGGAAATTCTCACGCCCATCATGGGCCAGATCAACTCCAAGGCCGTGAACCTGCTCGCAGTAACGGGAGAGAAGCGCTCGCCGCTGCTGCCCAATGTGCCCACGGCCCAGGAATCCGGCGTCAAGGGCTTTGTGGCCTCGTCCTGGAATGCACTGGCCGCCCCCTCCAGGACGCCCGCCCCCGTGATCGCGCGCCTGAACAAGGAAATCAACGCCGCCGTCAACAACCCCGAGGTTGCCAAGAAGCTGCGCGAGCTCAATGTGCAGGCCCAGGCCAGCACGCCCGAGCAGACCGCCAAGCTGCTGCAATCCGAAATCAGGCGCTGGGGCGATGTGATCACCACGGCCAAGATTCCGAAACAGTAAGCTCCCCCTGTGGCGAAGGCGGCTCTTGCTCGGCGTCTCCGAGTTAGATTGCGCCGGTTTTAGAGCAGTTTGGGTTGATTCTCTACGGTGCTCAAGGGCAGATCATGAATCTCGCTCAGCAGCCTGACCAGGCCCTCGGCCGATGAACACACCATGGCCTCGCCGCGCTCGGCCGTCGCGGCGGCGGAGTTGCCCACAGCTCCGGCCGGGTTGTAGTCCTCGATCGCCCAGCCCAGCTTGGCGCTGCGGCCATTGCCGATGAAGTGGTATTTGCCGGCCCGCTGCTCCGAGCTGGAGGCAAAGTTCTGCGCACGCTCCATATGCACGGTCTCGGGCGCCAGGTGCAGCATCATCGATGTCTCCACTTCGCCGCCGTGAATGCCAAAACGGTGCTCATGCGCGCAGAACTGCTGGTTGGCTGCGTCGTCCACCAGCCCGAACCAGCTGGCGCTGTAGACCAGCAGGCCATGCCGCATACGCAGCTCGCGCGCAACGATGTCCATCAGGCTGACCTGGCCGCCATGACCGTTGAGCAGCAGCAGCTTCCTGATGCCGGCGCGCGCCACGCAGGCGCCCAGCTCCGTCCACAGCGCAATCAGCGTGGCAGGCTGCAGACTCAAGGTTCCTGCATAGTGCGTATGCTCGACCGAAAAACCGATGTTCTGCGGCGGCAGAAACAGTACCGGCAGCTCGGCGGGCAGTTGTGCCACCGCCGCATCGATGACGCCCTCTATCAGGCTGGCATCCACCGACAGCGGCAGATGTGGCCCATGCTGCTCCACCGCGGCCACGGGCAGCACGGCCACGGTGTCGGCGGCCAGACCATTGCTCTGGGCCAGGGCAAAGTCATGGGCCGAGGCCTGGGCCCAGAAGCGTGACGGCCAGCGGGGAAGCGCGCTTGCGGGAGTGGACGGGGTATTGCTCATGGTCATCATCGTAGCTGCGCCAGCGCCCCGAAACCACCTCATACCCCGGATTCCGGCCCCACCGCCCGTCCACCGCAACCGGCCGACATGCCCCACAATGGGCCGATGCCTGAAGCCTCCGCCAGCGCCCCGCGCCAGAGTGCGCATCCCGCCAACTCCAAGCCGCAGACCCGCGATCTGACCCAGGGCCCGATTGCCAGCACCCTGCTGGTCTTTGCCCTGCCGATCCTGGCCGGCAATGTGCTGCAGTCGCTCAACGGCTCGGTCAATGCCATCTGGGTCGGCGGTCACCTGGGCGAGGCCGCGCTGACGGCCACTGCCAATGCCAACAACGTGATGTTTGCGCTGATCGGCGCGGTGTTCGGCATCAGCATGGCAACCAATATCCTGATCGCCCAGAGCATGGGGTCGAAAAACATCGCGCAAGCCAAGCGTGTGCTTGGTACCAGTGCGACGTTTTTTGGTGTTGTCTCACTGCTGATTGCCCTGCTGGGCTGGCCGCTGTCGCGCCATCTCATGCAATGGATGAGCACGCCCGAGGCAGCTTTGCCACTGGCCGAGGCCTATCTCCAGATCATCTTTCTGGCCATTCCGCTGCTGTTCATGTTCAGCTTTGTGACGGCGGCCCTGCGCGGCGCGGGAGACACCCGAACGCCGTTCTGGTTTCTGCTCGTCGTCGTGGCGCTGGACATGGCCCTCAACCCTCTGCTGATCTTTGGCTGGGGGCCCGTGCCGCGCATGGGCATCCAGGGTTCGGCTGTTGCCACGCTGATTGCCAATGCCGTGAGCTTTACAGCCCTGCTGGGGTGGCTGCGTCTGCGCCGCCACCCCTTGTGGATAGGTCGCCGGCAGTTGGGACTGTTCAAGCCCGACCTGACGATTGTGCGCACTCTGGTGGTCAAGGGCCTGCCCATGGGCGTGCAGATCGTGATGATCTCGCTGGCCATGATCGCCATGATCTCCATGGTCAACGAGCATGGCGTGCAGACGGCATCCGCCTATAGCGCCGCGCTGCAACTGTGGACCTATGTGCAGATGCCGGCCATGGCCATAGGCGCCGCCTGTTCGTCCATGGCGGCGCAGAACGTGGGCGCGGGTCTCTGGAAACGCGTCAGCGCCACGGCCAATGCCGGCATGCTGGGCAATCTTGTGCTGACCGGCAGCCTGATCGCCCTCATCGTGTTGCTGGACCGTTATGTGCTGGGCTGGTTTCTGCCCGGAGGCAGCCCCTCGCTGGAGGTGGCCCGCCACCTCAACCACATCGCCATCGGCTCCTTCCTCTTCTTCGGCGTGACCTTTGTACTGGCCGGCGTGGTGCGCTCCACGGGGGCCGTCATGGCACCGGTTCTGATTCTGGCGATTGCCATGTGGGGCATACGCGTTCCCGTGGCCCGCTGGCTGCAACCCGTGATGGGCGTGGATGCCATCTGGTGGAGCTTTCCCATCAGCTCCGTCTGCTCCATGCTGATGATGCTGGCCTATTACCGCTGGGGCCACTGGCGCAAGGCCCATATGCTGCCCGCCAGGCAAGCCGAGCCGGCAATCACAGCCCCTTCGGAAACCGCCGAGAACACCTCCGTCAATGCCGATGCACTGCTGAACAACGCCAGCAACTGCGAGCGCGTTGTCATGCCGGCCGAAGTCGGCGGCCAGCCGCCCAGCCCCGTGGCCAATCAGGCCCAGGCTGTGGACAAGTCCTGAAGCCGCTTGACGGCAGAGGCACTCATACCGACTTAATCACTGCTGACCATACTGCTGCGGTTCAGGAACCAAAATACCGGCCCAGGCTCTTACCAACGTCATGCTCTTTGCCACTTCTCCACGCCGCCCTCGCCCGTCGCTGCTTGCGCTCTGGCTGCTTGCCTTGCTTTTGATAGCTTCAAGCGCTTTATCCACAAGCGCCGCAGCCGGAATTCAGCTCAGAACCTCAGCCAGCAACTCCACTGCCTTGGTGCAAACCCCACGTGTACGGGCCGAACTGGTAGCCCAGGCCCCCGAGGGAATTGCTGCCGGCCAGAGTTTCTGGCTGGGACTCAAGCTAGCGCA
Organism: Comamonas thiooxydans; assembly: GCF_002157685.2. Lineage (NCBI taxonomy): Bacteria > Pseudomonadati > Pseudomonadota > Betaproteobacteria > Burkholderiales > Comamonadaceae > Comamonas > Comamonas thiooxydans. The sequence goes on along the minus strand of NZ_AP026738.1, from coordinate 446,109 downwards.
TGAACCCGACTGGCATACCTACTGGAAGAACGCGGGCGACTCGGGCCTGCCGACCGAACTGCAATGGCAGCTGCCATCGGGCTTGAGCGCCGGCAGCATTGACTGGCCCACGCCCCATGCGCTGCGGGTGGGACCGCTGGTCAATTACGGCTATGAAAACACCGTGCTGCTGCCCATCCCGGTCAAGGTCGCCAGCGACTTCAAGGCTCCCGCCTCCGGCATGGTGGAGGTTCATCTTTCCGCCAGCTGGCTGATCTGCCGCGTGGAGTGCATCCCCGAAAGCGGCGAGTTCACCCTGCAGATTCCCGTGGTCGGCAGCACCGCAGCCAACAGTGAAGATTTTCTCAAGGCCCGGGCGCAGCAACCCGTGGCCCTGGACGGCAATGGCCAGGCCAGCGTGCAGCCAGCCACCGATACCAATGCCAAGATCGCTGACGACCGTATCCATCTGCGTGTCGCCGGCCTGCCGGCAGCGATCAAGGGCAAAACGCTGGAGCTCTACCCCGAAAATGCGGAAACCTTCAAGCATGCCGCCGAATCCGGCAAGGACTGGCAGCAACGCTGGGATGGCGACGCCTGGGTTGCTGAAGGTCTGCCGCTATCCGACATGCGCAGCGATACGCCACCGCAACTGGCCATTGTTGTGGCTCTGGCGGACCAGGACCGCGCTACAGCCCTGGACAATGGTCAACCTATCGCCTGGCGCAGCACGCTGGATGTGCAGGGGCAATGGACGCCAGCCACTCTGACCGGTGTTTCCCCCGCGCTCGCGGCCGCACTGGAAGCGAACAAGAATGCAACAGTTCCTGCCCAGACCTCGGGCAGCGCCAGCAGCACAGGTCTGCTGGCGGCACTGCTGGGCGGTTTGATCGGTGGCCTCATCCTCAATCTCATGCCCTGCGTGTTTCCTGTGCTGGCCATCAAGGTGCTGGGGTTTTCGGGTCATGGCCAGAACCGCCAGGCCCAGAAACTGAGCGGCCTGGCCTATACCGCCGGCGTGGTGCTGTCCTTTGTGGCACTCGGCGCACTGCTGCTGGGCCTGCGCGCGGCCGGCCAGCAGCTGGGCTGGGGCTTCCAGCTGCAGTCACCCGTGGTGGTGTCGCTGCTGGCGGCGCTGTTCACCGTACTGGGGCTGAATCTCGCCGGCTTGTTCGAGTTCGGCAGCCTCCTGCCCAGCCGCATTGCCAGCGCCCAGGCGCGCAACCCGGTTCTGGATTCCTTTCTCTCAGGCGTGCTGGCCGTGGCCATCGCATCGCCCTGCACTGCGCCCTTCATGGGTGCCTCGCTGGGCTTTGCCATCGATATGCCTGCGGCGCAGGCACTGACGGTGTTTGCCGCACTCGGCGTCGGCATGGCCCTGCCCTATCTGCTGGCCAGCTTCGTGCCCGCAGTCGTGAGCTGGTTGCCCCGCCCTGGGCCCTGGATGCAGACCTTCCGCCACGCAATGGCCTTCCCCATGTTTGCCACCGTGGTCTGGCTGGTCTGGGTGCTAGGCCATCAGGGCGGCATGGATGCAGCAGCAGCCCTGCTGGCGCTGCTGCTGGTGCTGGCCGCGCTGATCTGGGCCCAGGGCCTGCGCGGCAAGAGCCGCCTGAGTCTCGGAGCCCTCGCCTTGCTGCTGGCTGTTGGCGTGGCCTATTACGCCCTGCCGCTGATCAAGGCCGAGCCTGCGGGCCAGGCTCAAACACAGGCCGGCGAACTCTGGCAACCCTGGTCGGCAGACAAGGTTCAGTCTGCCCATGCCTCGGGCCAGCCAGTGTTTGTGGACTTCACGGCCGCCTGGTGCGTGACCTGCCAGGTCAACAAGCGCACCACGCTGAGCAATGCAGAGGTACTCGCCGCTTTTTCACAGCACCGGGTGCAGCTGCTGCGTGCCGACTGGACACGCCAAGACCCGGCCATCACCCAGGCACTGCAATCGCTGGGGCGCAGCGGCGTCCCCGTCTACGTGCTGTACCTGCCCGGCAAACAGCCTGTGGTGCTGAGCGAGCTGCTCTCCAAAAGCGAGGTACTTGACGCACTCAAACAGATCTAGGCCATTACCGCGCACAGAGATTGACGCAATTCAGGCTGGCGCCACCTCCTCGTGCAGGCAGAGGTAGTTACCCTCCGTGTCCTTGAACCAGGCGGCCTTCTCGGACCCCAGCACGCAGACATGGTTGACGGTCTTGAAGTCGGGGAAGTCGTAGTCCTCGAATACCACGCCCCGGCTTTTCAGCTCCCGAATGCTTGCAGCGATATCGGGCACCCGAAAGCTGATGGCCGTGTGCTCGGCCTTGGTACCACCAGGCTTTGGAAACAGGGCCAGCGCACTGCCGCCAACCAGGTAGACAAACTTTCCATCGGGCCGCAGCTCTCCTGGCTGCAGACCCAGGCCTTCTTCGTAGAAAGCACGAGCACGCGCCATATCCATCACCGGCAGCATCGTCGTCACAGCAGAATGGCTCAGCATAAGAACTCCTTTGCCCGGCGCTGCGGGGCCATGGCCCATGAGTCGAGCAGACCAAGCTTAGCCCCAGGGGTTGGCAGATGCCAGCCCCGGCAAGCTCAATGAACCTGGCGCAATCAACTTTACGACTGGGCACACCGCCCTCGCTCTGGTCAAACCGGCAATACCTGACATGGCTTCGGCCCGGAGTAGAGCGCGACTTCAAGCAGGCGCACAGTGCCTATGGCACAAACCAGGCAAAAGCTCTAGACTGGAACTGCCCACAAGCCAGGCGCAACCGCAGTTTCCAGCCCTTGCCAGCCTTGCGCGCGTTGACCACTGCGGACTGCCTGAACTGCACAGGAGGTAAGCCATGCATGCCAACCTTATCCACCAGCCGTCTCACAAACGTCTTTGCCTGTTGCGTGCACTGGCGCTGGCCAGTCTGGCGATCGCCGGTCTGGCCCTGCCCTTTGCCTGGGACGTCCTGGCCAGCATCAACAGCATGCCCAAGATGCACTGGTTGCAACAGGCACTGGCGCAGGCTCCTGCCTTCAGTTGGCTGATGATGTTTGTCTGGGGCGGAGCCATACCGTTGGTATTGCTCAAGAACATGGACCAGACGCCGTCACACAAGCTTCGCACCACGGTGGTGATGCTGATCCTGATGTGGATCGCCGTCACCTGGTATGTGCACATGCCGGCCAGCAATCAATGCAGCGCGCTTTATGGGTCCTGGGATTGGGCCTGCTCGGTTCTGCAATGGGGCTACAGCATGAGCCTGGTGCTGTCCATTGCAGCCTATGCCTTCCTCATGCTGGGACTGATGGTTACGGCGCTGGGCCTGTTTGCCGAAGGCCTTGAAGATGAGCCCAGCCACGCGGCATGACCCGTCCAGCCATCAAAAAAGCCTGCGGCCATGCCACAGGCTTTTTGCTTGCTGCTCTCGCCTCATACCTTCATGCGCCCGAACAAGCGGCGGTAGCGAGAGGGTAGATCCTGCATGCGCATCATGATGGGCAGATCGGCCGTATTGAAGTCGCTATCCCAGGCCGGTGCCCCCAGCACCTTGGCGCCGGCGCGCAAATAGCCCTGGATCAGTGCTGGCGGCTCGACCTTCAACGCATCTGCCGAGACATTGCTGATATGTGCCAGCTCCTCGGGCAAGGCTACTCGAGGGCGCACCTGCAACTCGGGCTCGGCCAGATGGCTCTGGCGCAGCTGCTGCCAGATGCGTGCCGGACCTTCTCCATGGGCCAGGCCCGGGTATTGCATGGGAATGCTGGCGCAGCCCACCATGGCCTCGAGCCGGTTGCGCTGCATGAATTCGGCCAACGCTCCCCAGAGCGCCAGAATCACGCCGCCCTGGCGATGCTCTGCATGCACGCAGCTGCGTCCCAGCTCCACCATCTGTGCACGCCAGGCGTTGATGGGCGAGAGATCGAATTCCTGATCGCTGTACAGACCGCCGGCACGCTGGGCTTGGGCGGGGGTCAGCAGACGGTAGGTGCCGATCACCTTGTTCTGCTCTTCATCGCAGACCATCAGATGCTCGCAGAAGTCGTCAAAGATATCGATGTCATGACCTGCCACGGGGGTCTGCAGCACAGCGCCCATTTCTTCGGCAAAGATCTGATAGCGCAGGCGCTGGGCCTGGCGAACCTCGTCCAGATGCCGAGCCCAGCGCACCTGCAGGCGCAAAGCGGGCGCGGCAGCATGCACGGGACTGGCGGGGCGATGGGAAAGCGAGGGAGCCGATGACTGTGTCGTCGCGATGCTCTGGCCATTCAGCGCATCAAGAATCTCGGGATGCCTCATGTCTGCTTTCCTCCGGTGTTGGACGCAGTTGGCGGCCTGCCTGTGCCACACGGTGTGTCTGCGTGGCGTCATTGTGGAAAACGTAGATGAAGCCCGCGCGACACTTGGATGACGGTTGCATGACAAACCATGGCAGCCGCCATCCCTGCACAGAGAGCTGAATTGCCGCTCGGGATTGTGGTGAATGGGAAAGCCGGAGTGGGCGACAATCGGCATATGAGTTTCGCCCCCCTGACCAATGACACCTTCCTGCGCGCATGCCGTCGCCAGGCTACTGACTACACGCCCCTGTGGCTGATGCGCCAGGCGGGACGCTACCTGCCCGAGTACAAGGCCACCCGCGCCAAGGCCGGCAGCTTCATGGGCCTGGCCACCAATGTGGACTACGCCACCGAGGTGACCCTGCAGCCGCTGGATCGCTTCCCACTGGACGCTGCCATTCTGTTCAGCGACATCCTGACCGTGCCCGACGCCATGGGCCTTGGCCTGTCGTTCGCCGAAGGCGAAGGGCCGCGCTTTGCCAAGGTTGTGCGCGACGAGGCTGCCGTTGCCGAGCTGGCCGTGCCCGACATGGACAAGCTGCGCTATGTGTTTGACGCCGTCACCAATATCCGCAAGGTGCTCAACGGCCGTGTGCCGCTGATCGGCTTTTCGGGCAGCCCCTGGACTCTGGCCTGCTACATGACCGAGGGCAAGGGCAGCGATGACTACCGCACCGTCAAGTCGCTGATGTACTCGCGCCCCGACCTGATGCACCGCATCCTGGAAGTCAACGCCGACAGCGTGGCTGCCTACCTGAACGCCCAGATCGATGCCGGCGCCCAGGCCGTGATGATTTTTGACAGCTGGGGCGGTGTACTGGCCGACGGTGCTTTCCAGGAATTCAGCTTGGCCTATACCAAGCGCGTGCTGGCTGGTCTCAAGCGCACCGGCGTGGACGGCAGCGACGTGCCCCGCATCGTCTTCACCAAGGGTGGGGGCATCTGGCTGCCCGACATGAAGGACATCGACTGCGAAGTGCTGGGTCTGGACTGGACGGCCAATCTGGGCAAGGCTCGCGCCATCGTGGGCGGCGAGGTCGGCGGCCCAGGCAAGGCGCTGCAGGGCAATATCGACCCCAATGTGCTGTTTGCCGCACCCGAGCAGGTCGCCGCCCAGGCGCGTGCCGTGCTGGACAGCTTTGGCAAGCCCCATACCGGCCAGAGCACCACCGGCCCCACTCACATCTTCAATCTGGGTCACGGCATCAGCCAGTTCACCCCGCCCGAACATGTGGCCGCACTGGTCGAAGCTGTGCACAGCCACTCGCGCCTGCTGCGCACAAAGGGCTGACTCCCCCTTGCAACAAGTGCCTTCCCAGGCATTTGTTGCAGAACAACGGGCCCCAATCACCCGATAAAATCAAATGGTTATTGAACGACAATTGCCGGCCTGAGATGCAGTAAAGCGGCAGCAAATCATTGATTTCAAATCACTAAATCTCAGACCCTGAGAAATTCGGCGCCAGCAGTGCTTGGCGCTTTTTTATTTTTTCACCCACCTTGACATCGATTGACGGAAGTTATCCACATATGGATGCTTCAAGATAACTGCATGCCTCATGGCTGCTGGATCTAGTGCTATTTTTTGAGAAGTTAAGGACTTTGCACCGCGGTTTGAACACATTTAGGTTTAGGGAGCTTCTCGGTTGACAGTGACTCGCCGCCTGATTTATGCACAGATATGGCGAAGCAGCCTCCCTGCGAACACTCCGCCGAAGCAAGCTCCCCATCGCCTCATGAATACATATAAGTCTTTGTTTTAAATAAATTAATTATTCAACCACTCAGCCATCCTGTCGGCTTGCAAACACCAGCAGGACTTGCTCAGGCCTTTCGCGCATATTGTTTCTCACAAAGTTATCCACAGAATGCAAAGCCTTTGCAGGCCTCAAAATCTGCTATAGCTCTGAGGAACCGCGGCCTCTGCAGCGCCTTCCCCTGATCCAACTCCATGTCCCATATCGTTTACGTTGCCGTCCAGACCCCTGCCCACAGCGCCGTAGGTGATCTGTTGAGCTACGTTAGCGATGCATGGCTGGAGCCCGGCACCTTGGCGCGCGTTCCTCTGGGAAAAAGAGAGTTGCTGGGTGTGGTCTGGGATACGCCCGCCGCCCCCGAAGCCATTCCAGACGGGGTGGAACTGCGCAGCATTGCCGGCCTGCTGCAGGGCATAGAACCGCTGAACCAGGCCTGGCGACGCCTGGTGGCTTTTGCCGCGCACTACTACCAGCGCAGCCTGGGCGAGATCGCCGTCACCGCCTTGCCGCCTCAGTTGCGCGATATGTCGCCCGAACAACTGGCTCGGCGGCTGGCTCCGCCCAAGACAGCCAAGACACCAGCCGGCAAGCGCAGGAAGGTACAAGCCGCTGAAGCAGCACAAGCGAGCACCGAGACGATGGCTCACACGCCGGACGCCAGCAGCGCAATACCTTGGGTCGCACTCAGCGCCGAGCAATCCTCGGTTTTCGAGCAAATTGAGCAAAACCCAGGCCCGTTCCTGCTCTACGGCAGCACGGGCAGCGGCAAGACCGAGGTTTATCTGCGCGCAGTGCAAGCCGTGCTGGATGCCAACCCAGAGGCACAGGCCCTGGTGATGGTGCCAGAGATCAACCTCACGCCTCAGCTGGAAGAGCGATTTGTCGCCCGCTTCGTGCCTCAGTACGGCAAGGACGCCGTAGTCAGCATGCACAGCGGCATGACCAACCCGCAGCGTCTCAAAAGCTGGCTGGCCGCTCACACGGGCCGCGCCCGCATCGTGCTGGGTACGCGCATGGCTATTTTTGCCAGCGTGCCGCAACTGGCGCTGATCGTAGTCGACGAGGAACACGACGCCAGCTACAAGCAACAGGAGGGCGCACGCTATTCGGCACGCGATCTGGCCATCTGGCGCGGGCGCGATACCGGCGCCAAAGTCATTCTGGGCAGTGCCACACCGTCGCTGGAGAGCTGGCATGCCTCGGAGCCCGACGTCGGCCGCTACCTGCGCCTGCATATGCCCAGCCGCATCGGCGCGGCCGGATCAGGCACGGCCAGCCTTCCCAGGGTGAGAATGGTGGACATGGGCCAGCAGCCCAAACGCGCCGTGTTCTCGCCTCCGCTGATCGAGGCCATCACCGAGCGCGTCCAGCGCGGCGAGCAAAGCCTGATTCTGCTCAACCGCCGTGGCTTTGCCCCCGTGCTGTTCTGCGCCGACTGCAACTGGAAGAGCGACTGCCCCCATTGCAGCGCTCACCAGGTCTTTCACAAGGGCGACCGCACGCTGCGCTGCCACCACTGCGGCTTTACCCAGCGCGTGCCGTTTGCCTGCCCCAGTTGCGGCAACCCCGACATCCTGCCGCTGGGCAAGGGCACGGAGCAGTTGCAGGAAGAGCTGGAGCGGCTGCTGCGCAATGTGCAGCGCCCCGACGGCCATCCGGCCCGTGTGGCGCGCATCGACGCCGACACCACCAAGGCCAAGGGCAGCCTGGAGCAGCAGCTGGCCCAGGTGCATGCCGGCGATGTGGATGTGCTGGTCGGCACCCAGATGGTGGCCAAGGGCCATGACTTTCGACGCATCACGCTGGTGGCCGCGGTACAACCCGACAGCGCGCTGTACTCCAGCGACTATCGCGCCCCGGAGCGCCTGTTCTGCCTGCTGATGCAGGCCGCCGGGCGCGCCGGGCGCGACGCGCAATATGTGAAGGCCCAGGGCAGCCATCCTGAGATGTGGATTCAAAGCCACGACCCGCAAAACGCCGTCTACACTGCACTGCGCAGGCATGACTATCCGGCGTTTGCCAGGCAGCAGCTCAAGGAACGGCTGGATGCCGGCATGCCGCCCTATGCCTTTCAGGCCATAGTCCGGGCCGATGCACGCACCCAGGAAGCTGCCCATGCCTTTCTGAATGCCGCCACCCAGGTCGCCAGAGAGGCCAGGCTGCCGTATCTGGACGAGGTGTTCATCTACCCACCCATCCCCATGGCGGTGCAGCGCGTGGCCAATGTGGAGCGTGCCCAGATGCTGCTGGAAGCCGGCAACCGCAGCGCACTGCTGCGCTTTCTGAATGCCTGGCAGCAGTATCTGCACTGGCTGCGCACTCTGCCCGAGCACAGGCCGCTGGTGCGCTGGCTGGTGGATGTGGATCCGCTCAGCATCTAAAGTCGTCTGAAGTTTAAGGTTTTTAGCTCTTTAGCCCTTTACCCATAAGCGCTGACAGCTATCAATTTATATAAACCGCAGGCGCTTGGCAAATCCATCGGGATTTGCGCGAATGGGCAAGCCGGCATGGCTATTGCATGGTGTGAAGCTCGGCTCCACAAGAGGCCGTTTCATTCAATCACGGAGCACTACTTCATGCAAAAACAAGTCTTCCGCCAGTCCTTGCTGGCCGCCACCATTGCCGTTCTGGGCGTTCTGTCCGCCCCCGGCGCAGCCCTGGCGCAGGATGCATCGCCTGCGGCCGCGCAGGCGGCCAAGGCGCAGGCAGCCAAGCCCAATGTGGTGGTGCTGGCCACGGGCGGCACGATTGCGGGTGCTGGTGCCTCGACCGTCAACAGCGCCACCTACACGGCCGCCAAGGTCCCTGTGGACAAGCTGCTGGCCGGCCTGCCCGAGCTGGCCCAGATCGCCAATGTGCGCGGCGAGCAGGTGTTCCAGATCGCTTCCGAGAGCTTCACCAACGACAATCTGCTGACCCTGGCCAAGCGCGTCTCGCAACTGGCCAAGCAGTCAGATGTGGACGGCATCGTCATCACCCACGGCACGGACACGCTGGCCGAGACGGCCTACTTCCTGAGCCTGACCGTGCACACCGACAAGCCCATTGCCGTGGTCGGCAGCATGCGCCCGGGCACGGCCCTGTCCGCCGATGGCGCACTGAACCTGGTCAATGCCGTCAGCGTGGCGGGCTCCAAGGACGCCAGGGGCAAGGGCGTCTTCGTCACCATGAATGACGAGATCAACACCGCCCGCGATGTGAACAAGGACATCAACATCCAGACTGGCGCCTTCAAGAGCCAGTGGGGCCCGCTGGGCATGGTGGTCGAGGGCAAGAACTACTGGTTCCGCGCCCCCGTCAAGCGCCACACCATGAACTCCGAGTTCAATATCGACAACATCGACAAGCTGCCTCAGGTGGACATCGTCTATGCCTATGGCAGCGTTCAGCCCACGGCAGTGAATGCACTGGTCGATGCCGGCGCCAAGGCCATCGTCCATGCCGGCACCGGCAATGGCTCGGTGGCCGACCGCATGGTCAAGCCGCTGCAGGATGCCCGCGGCAAGGGCGTGCTCATCGTGCGCTCGTCACGCGTTCCCTACGGCTTTGTGCTGCGCAATGCCGAGCAGCCCGACGACAAGTACGACTGGGTGGTCGCCCACGATATGCGCCCCGAAAAAGCACGCCTGCTGACCATGCTGGCGCTGACCAAGGGCGCCAACACCAAGGAACTGCAGCGGATGTTCTGGGAGTATTGATCCACCCCTGAGCCGCTTCGCGGCTTCCCCTCAAGGGGACGGCAGCCTTTGCTGCGAGGCGGCTCTTGCTGGCTGCCTCTCTCGGGGCATGCCTGATTTGAGATTCAGGATACAAACAGCGGTTTGCGCAGGCTGGACTTGCGCAAGCCGCTCTTGTTTTTGATCAGGTCATCAGCGCCACGGCGGCGGAGAAGCTGAGGAAGGCCAGGCTGGTCGATACCAGGATGATGCGTGCCACGCGGCCGCTGTGGGCGCCGTAGCGCTCGGTCAGCAGCGACACATTGCTGGCCGAGGGCAGAGCCGCCAGCAGCACCAGCACCACCAGGGTTTCGTGCTGGAGCGGCAAGCCCATCGAGATCGCGGCCAGTCCCACGGCCCAGACCAGCAGCGGATGGACGACCAGCTTGGCCAGTGCGATCGGCACATAGTCCCGCACTGCCACGCGTTCGTGGCTATTCATCAGCGAGCGCGCCAGCACGGCGCCTATGGTGAACAAGGCCACCGGCGAAGCCGCTGCGGCCAGCATGGCCACGGTCTTGTCCACCGGGCCGGGCAACACCCAGCCCATGGCCGACGCCAGACCGCCCAGCAGAATCGACCAGGGCATGGGATTGGACGCCATGCCCTTGAGCGAATTGCGCACCGCCAGCCAAACGCCTTGCCCTCCCGCCAGATCGAGCTGCGACAGCGCAATGCAGGCCGAGGTGGTGATGACCATGTCGATGGCCATGGTCACGATCACCGGGCCAGCGCTCTGCGCGCCCAGCAGCGCCGCCAGCATGGGGACGCCCATGAAACCGGTGTTGGGAAACGCAGCCACCAGAGCGCCGAATGCGGCATCGTTCCAGCCCAGGCGTCTGCGTGTCAGCAGCACGGTCGCGCCCACCATCAGCGTCGCACAGAACAGATAGACCAGGGTGACGTTGATATCGAGCAGCTGATGAATCGGCGTCTGCGCGCCAAAGCGGTACAGCATGCAGGGCAGCGCGAAGTACAGCACAAAGGCATTGAGACCGGGGATCGCTGCCTGAGGCAGGATGCCGCGCCATGTGGCGGCAAAGCCGCAAGCCACCAATGCAAAGAAGGGGAAGGTGATGAGTAGAACGGACAACACGCACAAATTGTGACAGCGCCCGGCTCCAGCCCTCTCACGGCCTTCGATGAAAATTTTTCAGTGCAGACCTACCCAAAAACAAAGCCTGCGCAAGGCAGGCTGCTGTGACCGGAACAAGGACAGCGCGTCAGAGCTTGAGTTCCTTTTCCACATCTGCAGTCTTGCGGCGCGCCAGCGCCAGGTTGGCACGAGCCTTGTCCAGCACCAGATAGAAGAACACGCCGTCATTGGCGGCCACGGGACGGATGATGTGATATTGCTTGCCCAGAGTGATCAGTATGTCGTCGATCTGGTCGTTGAGATTGAGCATGCGCATGGTCTTGATCTTGGCACGCACGACCTCGGTATTGCCGGCCGCGGCCAGCTCCATGTCCACGCCGCCGCCGACGCTGCCCATCAGCATGCCGCTGGCGCTGTCCACGAGGGCGCCACAGACGGCACCGTCGGTGGTCATCAAAGCGTTCAGAGAATCCTGGATAGAGGCCATAAATCCACCTTTTGAAAAAGCAAGACAAGGAACTCGTGCGCCAGATGCGCACCCACTCGGACTCAGAACTACAGTGAACCTGTGATCAAGAGGGCAGGTACCCTGTGGCAACCTCGCCAGCCGCCCAGAGCGCGCGACCCAGCAAGGCGTTCTGATCCACCACCAGGCAGAGAACGGCCGGGAAGGAGCCGTTCACCGCCTGGAAGACCACCGTGCCCGACTCCGTCTCGAAGGTCAGGCGCTTGCAATCCCTGTGTCCGATCTCATTGGCCACGGCCTTGGCCATGGCCATCAGCGAGCCCGCCATGGCCGACAGTCGTTCGGTCGGTAGTTCGCTGCGAATGCGCAGCGCTGAAATCTCGAAACCGTCAGGGGTACAGAGCAAGGCGATGTGGACGCCCGCCACCGGGGCGACCACGCGCGCCAGGATTTCCTGACCTGCCTCCACGGCATGTGGCGGAATCACGAGGGAGTTATGGGTCTTCATAGAGTCTGACTTTGCAAGGAGAGCAGCGATGCCAGCACGCCCAGGGCATCCAGCATCTGCTGGCGATCACGTGGATCGGCCTCCACAAGCGGGGTGAGGTCATGGCCTCTGGCAACCAGGGTGGAGCTGAATGCCTCCAGCCTTGCTCCGCTGGCGCTGCGGCAGCTGAGAATGAGCATCAGGGGAGCCTGCTCCAGCTCCGCTATCCCCGTCAGCATCTCGCTGGCGTAATCCACCGCGCCCGCATCGTTGACATCCAGCATCAGCAGCGCCCCCACCGATGCCGAGAGCACCCAACGGCGCACGAAATCGAAACGGTCCTGGCCGGGACTGCCTACCAGTTGCAGCCGCTCGCCCGAGCCCAGGTCGATCTCGCCAAACTCCGCCCCTACCGTGGTGAACTCCTTGCTGTGCGCCGCCTTGTCCAGGTTGCGCACATCGCTGCCTGCCATGAATTGCCCGCACAGGCTGCGCAGCGCCGTGGTCTTGCCTATGCCCATGGGCCCGAGCAGACTCACCCGCAGCAGGCCCTGGCCGGGCTGCATGGGCATGAAAGATGTCATGTACGTCCTCCACGGGTAATCCAGCCCGTCAGCTTGCTGAGCCATTGACGCGTGACGGAAGCGGCCGGCTGCTTCTGGGCAATTGATTTCTGCGCAGCGGAGGGTTCCTCGGAGCCGCGCAGACTGCAGTGCAGGACTGCCTGAATCTGAGGCAGGGACAGCAGCGTCGATAGCTGCGGCATTTCGATGCCGGCGTGCTCCGCCAGCGATCTGGCATCGATAGGCCCGCGCGCGAGCAGTGCCAGCACGCGCATGTGCAGCGCGCTGTTGGCGCTGCCAGGCAAGGCAACCCAGGACTTGATCTGAAAGCGATGCGGACAATCGGCCCCCTGCTGTTGAAGCTCCTGCAGGGCGCGCTGCAGCGACAGGGGCGCAGCGGCCCTGTGCCGGGCTCTCCAGTCCATGAGGAAAACCGCAGCACGGTCGAGCATGTCGATCAGGTCGGACACCGTGAAGTCCACATCAAGATGTACTGCCCAGCCCTGGGAAGAACGCCCCAGCGGCTGCATGGCCGGCTCGCCGCCGAGATAGACCACGCAAGGAGCTTTCGCCTCTGCCCTGGCCAGCAGGCTCTCCAGCCCCTCGATCACCAGCACTTCGGCCGCCTGGCGCGGAACCTGACGCCAGGCGGAAAGCGACTTGCGCGCGGCCACGGCGAACAGCGCTTCAAAGCGCTGCTGCACGGCAGGCGTCCAAAGTTCTGCGGCCAAGCTCACTTCACCGATGGTTCTCGCCATGCACAGCACCCTGACTGTTGAGAAAAAGACGATGAATCCCTCAACCACCGCCAATTCGCTGGCACTGTCGGGATCAAGGCCGGACACGATGCAATCTTCACGCTACACAACTAACACCTTATTACAACAATTATTCAAGTAACAGGAGAGTGCATGTGTAGGTGAAACGCTCGCTGAGTCCCTGATTTTTGTCAGTTGTGAGCACTGTCATCAGGGCTCTTCACTGCGAAGCGGTATGCTCCCAGTCCTTGTTTTTGATGATGGGTCACTCTGCTTCATGTCTGCTGGTCTCAACCTCGCTCAGCTCCAGGCCGTGCATTACACCGAAGGTCCATGCCTTGTTCTGGCAGGCGCCGGCTCGGGCAAGACCCGTGTGATTACGCACAAGATAGGCCGTCTGATCGAAACCGGTCTGGCGCCGCGCCGCATTGCCGCCATCACCTTTACCAACAAGGCCGCCGCCGAAATGCGCGAACGCGCCGCAGGTCTGATCGGCCGCCAGGCCAAGGAGGTGCTGATCTGCACCTTCCACTCACTGGGCGTGCGCATGGTGCGCGAGGACGGCCACATTCTCGGCCTCAAGCCCCAGTTCAGCATTCTGGACACCGACGATGTCACGGGCATCCTCAAGGACTGCGCGGGCGGCACCACCGATGTGGCGACGGCCCGCCAGTGGCAGTGGACCATCAGCGGCTGGAAGAATCAGGGCTGGGACAGCCGCAAGGCCCTGGCCATGGCCCAGGACGACAACGAGCGCAGCACCGCTCTCATCATGCAGCGCTATGAAGAGCGCCTGACCGCCTACCAGAGCGTGGACTTCGACGACCTGATCGGCATGCCCATGCGATTGCTGCGCGGCCACCCCGAGGTGCGTGAGAAATGGCAACGCCTGTTGGGCCATGTGCTGGTGGACGAGTACCAGGACACCAACGCCACGCAGTACGAGCTGCTGAAATTCCTGGTGGGCGAACGCGCCCACTTCACGGCCGTGGGAGACGACGACCAGTCGATCTACGGCTGGCGCGGCGCCACTCTGGACAACCTCCGGAAGCTGCCCGTGGACTTTCCGCAGCTCAAGGTCATCAAGCTGGAGCAGAACTACCGCTCCACCAGCGCCATCTTGCGCGCCGCCAACAATGTGATCGGCCCCAATCCCAAGCTGTTTCCCAAGACACTGTTTTCGGAACTCGGCGAGGGCGAACCCGTGCGCATCGTCGACTGCGACACCGAAGAGCACGAGGCCGAGCGCGCCGTGGCGCGCATCCAGAGCCTGCGCGCCAATATGAACCCGCAGCCCGCGTGGAAGGACTTCGCCATCCTCTACCGCGCCAACCACCAGGCCAAGCCCTTCGAGAAGGCGCTGCGCAAGGCCAACATCCCCTACAAGGTCTCGGGTGGCACCAGCTTTTTCGACCGCGCCGAAATCAAGGACCTGTGCGCATGGTTCCGCCTCTGGATCAACAACGACGACGACCCGGCCTTTCTGCGCTCCATAGGCACGCCCAAGCGCGGCATCGGTCACACCACGCTGGGCAAGCTCGGAGAATTCTCCGCTGCGCACAAGCTCAGCATGTTCGGCTCGCTGTTCAATGCGATGCTGGAGGAGGCGCTGCCGCGCAAGGCCTTCGAAAGCCTGCTGGAATTCGGCCGCTATATCAATGACCTGGAATACCGCGCCCGCCACACCCTGGGCTTTGAAGCCTCGCGCAGCTTTCTGATCGACTGGCTCAAGGAAATTGGCTACGAACAGTATCTGTATGACAGCGAAGACAGCGAGTCTGTCGCCGCCGCGCGCTGGAGCAATGTGCTGGAGTTCTGCGACTGGATGGCCCAGCGTGCCGGCGGCCAGATCGAGGATGCCGCAGGCGCCGGCACCCAGACCGAGGTCAAGAGCCTGCTGGAGGTCTCGCAGAACATTGCCCTGCTGTCCACCATCAGCGAGCGCGAGAAGGAGCAGGACATGGTCGTGCTCTCCACCCTCCATGCCTCCAAGGGCCTGGAATGGCCCCATGTCATGCAGGTCGGCGTGACCGAGGGCATGCTGCCATTCAAGCTGGACGACGACGACGGCAAGCAGCAAAAGGTCAGCGATGAAACAGCCGCACGGCTGCAGGAAGAACGCCGCCTGATGTATGTGGGCATCACCCGCGCCCAGCGCACGCTGGCCGTGAGCTGGACCAAGCGCCGCAAGAAAGGCCGCGAGATGGTGGCCTGCCAGCCCAGCCGCTTCATCAAGGAAATGGGCCTCGATGCGGCCACGGCCAAGGAAGACCCGCGCGAGAAGCTACGCAAGCTGCGCGAGGAATTTGCCGCACGCAAGAACCAGGCGGCGCCGGGCGCCGCCAACTGAAGACCCGAGATGACCTTGAGAACCTTGATTTTCATAGCTGCCAGCGCTTTGTCCATCAACGCTTGCGCGCAGCTCGACTCCAAGCCCGCCAGCACTTGCCCGCAAGACTGGCAGATGAGCGACAAGCAGTTGCAAGGTGAATGGACAGGCGCCGTCGCCGGCAGCGAAGAAACCGCCCGCATGGTGCTGGGCCCGCATCCCGAATGGGCAGGTAACGTCAAGGGCAGCATCAGCCGCCCGGGCGGCAGCCACCCCATGGTGGGCGATGTGAACGAGGGCACGGTCACGCTCGAAGAAAGCGCAGATGGCTCGCGCATCACCGGCACCTGGCTGGGCGAGGTGATCGAGGGCAGCTGCGGTACAGAAATTCACGGCAGTTACCAGGAGGGAGAAAATGTTCCACCACGTGCGTTCATCATGCGCAAGGCCCAACCCTGAGCAGGGCTGGGTGTTGCCAACCGCAACCGGCCTGTGCATTGATTGATCCCATGAGTATTCGCTTTTTCACCCCGCCCCCCCTGACCCTGAGCATAGGCTTGACACTGGTCGGCGGCCTGAACCCGGCCACCGCCAGCAGCGCGGAACTACCGCCCCCTGAAAGCTGGCAGCAATGTGCCGCCACCACCAGCAACAACGACCGCCTGGCCTGCTTTGATGCATGGGCAGTCAAGCAAGGCTCGGCGGTTGTGCCCCACGCCACCGGTTGGAGTGCGCCTGCAGCCAGCGCACAAGCTGCGCCTGCTCTCACTCCCGCTGCCACCTCGGCGAACGACGCCGCGCCCGCCAGTGCGGCTGCGGCGACAGTCGCCAGCGCCGACAGCGGCCTGGGTCTCTCGCCCAACAACGGCGGCTGTCGCGATCCTCGCTACACCGAGGTTTCGCGCTACTTCGAGCTGGAGCCCGGCACGGACTGCGGTACCTTCAACTTCCGCGGCTACCGCCCCATGTCGGTCTCCGTGGTCGTGGGCGACGAGGTCAATCAGCAGCCCTACTCGCCCAGCCGCGGCCTGGCGACCGAGCAGCCCTACCAGAAGCACGAGATGCGCCTGCAGCTCTCGGCCCGCACCAAGATTGCTTCCGGCCTGCTGACCGGCCCCACCTCGAAGGGCAAGGATTCGCTGTGGTTCGGCTATACCCAGCAGTCCTACTGGCAGCTGTTCAACGGCGATATCTCGCGGCCCTTCCGCACCACCGACCACGAGCCCGAGGTCTTCTACGTCTACCCGACGGACGCCCAGCTGCCGCTGGGCTGGCGCTGGCGCTACTCGGGCATAGGCATAGCTCATCAGTCGAACGGACAGAGCAACCCGCTGTCGCGCAGCTGGAACCGCTGGTATCTGATGACCGGCGCCGAGCTGGGCAACCGCTGGCAGCTGCATCTGAAGGCCTGGCAGCGCATGAAGGAGAGCGCGCTTGAGGACGACAACCCGCATATCCAGGACTACATCGGTCGTGGTGAAATCAAGCTGGGCTGGAACGTCAACGAGCAGAACTATCTGGGCCTGACTGCACGTGGCTCGCTGGGCCAGGGCAAGGGTTCCGGTCGCATCGAGTGGCTGCGCACCCTCGGCGAAGGCTGGAACGGCGGCAAGAGCAATCTGCGCCTGCATGTTCAGCTGTTCAGCGGCTATGGCGACAGTCTGGTCGACTACAACAACAAGCGCACGGTACTCAGCGTGGGCCTGAGCCTGCTGGACTTCTGAAGCCGGCTTGGCCCGTAGCTGCTGGGCCGAGCCGTGATTTACGCCAGAAAGCCCGAAGCCCGGGCCTGAGCCACCAGCAACTCGGTGAACCGCGCATAGCCTGCGGCATTGGCATGTACCTGATCGGCACGCAAGGCGCTATTGCCCAGCACCTCGCTCCAGGCATCGGCCAGCAATGCCACCCGGTTGTCCTTGGCCAAGGTTTGGTAGATGGCGTGATCCTTCATGCGCCCCGTCAACGCGGCACTCAGGCTCAGCTCCGGCACGGCCACCAGCAGCACGGGTGTCGCCCTGGCTTTGCACAGCTGCAGCATGCGCGTGATCTCGCCTTGCACAACTTGCTCGCTCTTGCGCTGCAGCCAGTCGTTGCCACCGGCGCACAGAATCGCCAGCGATGGCCCGTGCTCATCGAGCAGCCCTGGCAGACGGTCCGCAATCTGCTTGCTGTTCTCGCCCGAGACACCGGCATTCACCACCTTCCAGCCCGTGCGCTCGGCCAGCAGGCTGGGGTAGCCTGCATCTGCCCTGGCTCCAACACCTTGCGTCAAGGAGTCTCCAAGCGCCAGCACGGTAGCCCCGGCAGGAACGGCAGCAGCCTTGGGTGTCTTCTTGCCACAGGCACTTAGCAGCATGGCACCACCCGTCAGCAATGCTGCGGCACGCATGCCTTGAAGAACATGGCGTCGGTACGGGTCAAATATCGGCTTCATGGCATCTCACAAAACAGTGGGCTTGCAACGGCTGGAGGGCAGCGCGAGGATAGCTCAGCCTCTGCCACCCCCAATGCAAGCCGCGCTGCACAACGGTCAAGCTGCAAAGCAGCGGCCGTAAAAAAAACCACTGCGCCCAAGGCCCAGCGGCTATGCGTGCGCAGATTGCGAATCAGTCGGGAACGACTGCCGTCACCTCGATCTCCACCTTGGCCCGGTCCTCGATCAAGGCCGCCACCTGCACGGCCGTCATGGCCACGCTGAATGAGCCGATCAGCTCACGATAGGCCTTGCCGATCTCGGCCTGCTGCGCCAGATATTCCTTCTTGTCGGTGATATACCAGGTCATGCGCACAATATGCTCTGGCCTGGCTCCGCCTGCCTGCAGCACCTCGACGATATTGTGCAGAGCCTGTCTGGCCTGCGCCGCGAGATCGTCAGTATGAAACCGGCCTTCGGCATCCCAGCCTATCATGCCGGCCACATAGATCTGGCGGCCGCTGACGGCCACGCCATTCGCATATCCCTTGGGCCGAGGCCAGCCCGGAGGCAGCAGTACTTGCATGTTCAGCTCCTGTTTTCTGTTGGATTGGATGAACTTTGCCAACGCTCGATTGCGTGGCGGATATGTTGTGGCGCAGTGATGGCCTGATGGGTTTGAAGACTGGTGAAAACCAGCACTTTCTGCGCCGTCACACGCAGCTGCCCCTCTGGACCTGTGCAATCCACATCGAGCGCCAACGAACGATTGCCCAGCTTGGCAACCGACAGGCCCAGACTCACGGTTTCCCCCATGCGGGTGATGGCACGAAAGTCGCATTCCAGATGCACGATCGGCAGGCCCACCTTGTCCTTGTGCAGCATGTCCGCATAGCTCAGGCCCAGCGCCTGGCTGAACCAGTCTTCGACCAGCCCGTTGAACAACACCAGATATTGGGGAAAGAAGATGATGCCCGCCGGATCGCAGTGCGCAAAACGAATCGGCACCTGCGTCACAAAGCGTTTTGAAACCATTGCCACTTCATTCATACCCAAACAATTCCTTCAGAAAAATCTGCCTGCAGCGCTTTTCAATCAGACGCATGCAGCCTTTAAAAACATGGCGATCAGGTTTGATGCAGGCGAAAGCGCTGCAACTTGCCTGTGGCCGTGCGCGGCAGTTGATCGACGAACTGTACGGCCCGTGGATATTTGTAGGGAGCGACCTGGCTCTTCACAAAATCCTGCAGCTCCATAACCATGGCATCGCTGGCCACATGGCCGGCACGCAGCACCACAAAAGCCTTGACGATCTGGCCTCGCTCGCTGTCGGCCACGCCAATCACCGCGCATTCGGCCACAGAACCGTGCTGCATCAGGGCCTCTTCGACTTCGGGTGCAGCGATGTTGTATCCGGCCGAGATGATCATGTCGTCGGTACGTGCCTGATAAACGAAGTAGCCATCGACATCCATCAGATAGGCATCGCCCGTCAGATTCCAGCCCCGGCTCACATACTTGGTCTGACGGCTGTCGTTGAGATAGCGGCATCCCGTTGGTCCCTGCACGGCCAGTCTGCCCACGGTGCCGGGCGGTACCTCGATCCCCGCATCGTCCACCACCTTGGCGCGATAGCCCGGTACTGCCCTACCGGTGGCACCGGGACGAACCTCTTCTTCGCGGTGCGAGATGAAGATGTGCAGCATCTCGGTAGAACCGATGCCGTCAATGATTTCAATACCGGTCGCATCCTTCCACAGCGCGCGTGTGGAAGCAGTCAAGGCCTCGCCCGCCGACACGCATTTACGCAGCCGGGTGCGGCGGATGCGTTCGCCCTGCTGGGCCATCACACGGTAGGACGTGGGTGCAGTGAACACCACACTGGCACCAAATCGTTCAATGCCATCGACCAGTTGCACGGGGCCGGCTTTCTCCAGCAAGGCCATGCTGGCCCCGATGGACATAGGGAACAGCACCTGCCCGCCCAGCCCGAAAGTGAACGCCAGCGGAGGACTGCCTATGAACACATCGTCGGCATTGGCACGCAGCGTATGCACGGGCCAGCAGGCGCAGACCGCCATCACATCGCGATGAAAATGCATGGTGGCCTTGGGCACGCCCGTGGTGCCCGAGGTGAAGCCCAGCAGGCAGGTATCGGTCGCCGCAGTTTCCACGGCCTGAAAGTCATCGCCCGCCTGCTCCATCAGGCGCTCCAGTGCATCGGCTTCCACACTGTTGAAATAGCGCACGGCCTTGAGCGTGCTGGTTTTTTCCTGCGCACCCTGCACCTCGGTGCGCAGCGCCGCATCGCACAGCGCATGGCTGATCTGCGCTATGTCGATGATGGTGGAAAGTTCCTTGGACCGCAGCAGCGGCATGGCGGCCACGGCAATGCCCCCGGCCTTGATGACGCCAAACCAGCAGGCCACCATCATGGGATTGTTGGGTGCGCACAGCAACACGCGGTTGCCCGGCTGCAGTCCCAGCTCCTGCGTCAGCACATTGGCGATGCGATTGGCCTTGAGCTGCAGATCCACATAGCTCCAGCGCAGGCCTTCGGCCTGAATGCACAAACGGTCGCCGCGTCCCTCGCTCACATGTCTATCCAGCAGCTCCACGGCACAGTTCAGGCGCTCGGGGAACCGCAGCTCGGGCAGCTCGAAAATGAACTCGGGCTGCTGCTCGGGTGGTGGCAGGTTGTCGGCAGCAAAGGTATCGATATGCGCGGTGTACGACATGATTCCGACCTTTCAGGCGAAATAGGATCAAACGCTTGATGCAAAAGCGCTATCAGCTATGATTTTTGATAAGGTCACGCCCAATGATGAGCTGCTGCACCTCGGTCGCGCCTTCGTAGATGCGCAGGGCGCGAATCTCCCGGTAAAGGCGCTCCACAGGCTGCTCGCTGACCACGCCCAGGCCGCCCCAGATCTGCACGGCAGCATCGATCACCTGCTGGGCGTTTTCCGTCGCCGTCATCTTGGCCATGGCGGCTTCCCGTGTCACGTTCTCGCCCTGGTCACGCAACCAGGCTGCGCGATAGGTCAGCAGCGCCGCACTGTCGATCTGCGTGGCCATCTGCGCCAGCTTGGCCTGGGTGAGCTGAAAATCAGCCAGCACGCCGCCGAACATCTTGCGGCTGGTCGCACGCTGCAATGCCTCATCCATGGCACGACGCGCAAAGCCCAACGATGCGGCGGCCACCGAGGTGCGGAACACATCGAGCGTGCGCATCGCCACCTTGAAGCCCTCGCCGGCCGCGCCCACGCGCTGGGCGGCAGGCACGCGGCAGTTCGAAAACTTCAAACGCGCCAGCGGGTGTGGTGCGATGACGTTGATACGCTCGGCAATCTCAAAGCCCGGGGTGCCGGCCTCCACAATCAGTGCCGACAGACCACGCGAACCCGCAGCCTCGCCTGTACGCACAAAAACGACATAGAAGTCGGCAATGCCCCCGTTGGAAATCCAGGTCTTCTCGCCGTTGATCACATAGTGATCACCTTCCAGCCTGGCCTCGCAGGCCATGGCCGCCACGTCCGAGCCGGCATCGGGCTCGGACAGCGCAAAGGCTGAGATCGCATCGCCCCTGGCCACCAGGCTCAGATAGCGTTTTTTCTGCTCCTCGCTGCCCGCCAGAGAAATCGCCCCCGAGCCCAGACCCTGCATGGCAAACGCAAAGTCGGCCAGCCCGCTATGACGCGCCAGCGTCTCCCGGATCAGGCAGATGGCTCTTGTATCAATATGCTCTCCCGCACCGCCATAGGCCGTACCCGCAACCGCATGACGCAGCCAGCCGGCCTCGCCCAGGGCCTTGACCAGTTTGCGGCATTCGGCATCCACATCGGGGCCATGCGCATGCGCAATGCTCTGCCTTGCCCAGGCATCCAGCGACTGTGTCAGGCGTGCGTGATGGGGCTCGAAAAAAGGCCACTTCAGATAGCTGGTGTCTGCCATGTCAGTTTCCTTGAAAGACCGGTTTTTGCTTGGCGACAAACGCGTGATAGGCACGCGAGAAATCCTCGGTCAGCATGCACAGTGCCTGGGCCTGGGCTTCGGCTTCAATCGCCTGCTCAATCGTCATGGCCCATTCCTGGTGCAGCATGGTCTTCGTGATGCCGTTGGCAAAGCTGGGCCCTGCGGCCAGATCGGCGGCCAGCTTCTGCGCATCGGCCGGCAAGCTCTCGGGTTCACACAGACGGTTGAAGAAGCCCCAGCGTTCACCCTCCTCGCCGCCCAGGCTGCGCCCCGTATAGAGCAACTCACTCGCACGGCCCTGGCCGATGATGCGCGGCAGCATGGCGCAGGCCCCCATATCGCAGCCCGCCAGCCCCACGCGGTTGAACAGGAACGCGGTCTTGCTGCGCGCCGTGCCAAGGCGCATGTCCGAGGCCATGGCCATGATGGCCCCAGCCCCCGCGCACACGCCATCGACTGCCGCAATGATGGGCTGCGGACAGGCTCGCATGGTCTTGACCAGTTCGCCCGTCATGCGGGTGAACATCAGCAACTCGGGAGCCTTGAGCGCGACCAGCGGACCGATGATTTCGTGCACATCCCCGCCCGAGCAGAAGTTGCCGCCCGCGCCGACCAGCACCACCGCCTTCACATCCTGCGCCCACTTGAGCTGGTGAAACAGGTCGCGCAGCTCGGCGTAGGAATCAAACGTCAGCGGATTCTTGCGCTCCGGGCGATTGAGGGTGATGGTGGCCACGCCATCCTGCACCTGCCACTGAAAATGCGTGGCCTGATAGCCTGCCAGCAGCTTGTGATTGCCAGCTTGCAGAGCTGGATCGATTGCATATTCGCTCATGTCTGTCTCCAAAAATCCGGGTCACATGACTTCGCCACCCGCGACGGCTATGGCTTGTCCGGTAATACTTGATGCGCCTCGACCACATAGCCACAGCACGGCGTCAGCCACCTCGTGCGGCTGTACTAGGCGGCCTTGGGGGTTGGATTTGACGAACTCGGCCATTGCCTGCTGTGGTGTGCGGCCGGTCTTGGCTACGACGCGGTCAATGCTGGTTTTGACAATCTCGGTTTCGGTATAGCCGGGACAGACGGCGTTGACGGTGATTCCGGTCTTGGCGTACTCCAGCGCCAGGGCTCGTGTCAGGCCCACCACGCCATGCTTGGCCGCCACATAGGCGGCGACATAGGCATAGCCCACCAAACCAGCCGTGCTGGCCACATTGACGATGCGTCCCCAGCCCGAAGCGGACATGGCCGGCAGCACTTGCTGGATGCAGTGCATGGTGCCGCTCAGGTTGACGGCCAGCATCTGCTGCCAATGCGCGGCATCCATCTTCATGAACGGTGCACTGCCGGCCTGACCGGCGTTGTTGATCAGGATACTGATGGCACCTTGCGCAGCCACTGCCTTTTCAAACGCCGTTTTCACCTGTGATTCATCCGCCACATCGGCCAGCACCATCCGGCATTGACCGGGGTGTTCTTCCACCAGTTTTTGCAGAGGCTCGGCGCGACGCCCCAGCACCGTGACGCGAGCGCCCTGCGCCAGCAACTGGCGTGCAATCGCCTCGCCAATGCCCTGGCCCGCGCCCGTCACCAGCGCATGTTGATCGTTCAGATCGCCTGTCATTGAGTTCTCCATCGCTCACGAAACTGGCGCGAACCGCCCCTCGGACACCAAGGAAGAGCCGCCCCGCACCACTGGTGTCGCCCCCTCCCATAGCGCGCAGCGTGTGGAGAGTGGGGGGAAGGCGCGCAGCGACTCGGGGGGTGCTTCATTTCAAGGCCTTTTCGCGCTCGAACAGGGCTTCCATCTGGCGCTTGCCTTGGAAGTATTGTTTGGGCCAGACGATAGGCGTGTAGCCTATCTTGGCGGCCTCGGTCAGCGTCCAGGCCGGGTTGGCCAGATGCGGGCGTGCCACGGCACAGAGATCGGCGCGGCCAGCGGCGATGATGCTGTTGGCGTGGTCGGCTTCGCTGATGGCGCCCACGGCCATGGTGGCAATACCGGCCTCCTGTCGAATGCGGTCTGCAAACGGGGTTTGATACATGCGGCCAAACACCGGCTTTTCGAGCTTGCTGACCTGCCCCGATGAGCAGTCGATCAGATCGGCACCTGCGGCCTTGAAGGCCTTGGCAATCTGTACCGCATCTTCGGGCGTGATGCCGCCCGGCACCCAGTCATGTGCAGAGATGCGCACGGACATGGGCTTGTCCTGCGGCCAAACGGCGCGCATGGCCTTGAACACTTCCAGCGGGTAGCGCAAGCGGTTTTCCAGGCTGCCGCCATATTCATCGCTGCGCTGATTGGTCAGCGGCGAGATAAAGCCCGACAGCAGATAGCCGTGCGCACAGTGCAGCTCCAGCCAGTCCACGCCTATGTCGGCCGCCATTTGCGCAGCATGCACAAACTGCTCCCGCACTTCATCCATGTCGGCGCGTGTCATGGCCCTGGCGATCTGGCTCACTCCCTGCAGATATTGCTGCTCCGACGCTGCCATGATGGGCCAGTTGCCCTGCTCCAGCGGCAGATCCGTACCTTCCCAGGCCAGCCGCGTCGAGGCCTTGGCACCCGCATGGCCGATCTGCATGGCGAACTTGGCATCGGTGTTGGTGTGAATCCAGTCGCTGATGCGTTTCCAGGCCTGCTTTTGCTCAGCGCTATAGGTACCAGGGCAGCCAGGCGTGATGCGCCCCTCGGGGCTGACACAGGCCATCTCGGCGAACACCAGACCGGCGCCGCCAAGCGCACGCGCACCCAGGTGAACGAGGTGAAACTCACCAGGCACGCCATCAACCGCAGAGTACTGCGCCATGGGAGAGACCACGATACGGTTCTTCAGCGTGATGCCGCGCAGGGTATAGGGCAGGAACATGGGCGGCGGCGCCTTGGCATCGACCGCGACACCGTTTCTTTCGGCCAGCCATTTCTCATAGCCGCCAAGCCACTGCGCATCACGCAAGCGCAGGTTTTCATGGCTGATGCGCTGACTGCGCGTGAGCATGGAGTACATGAACTGCTCGGGCTCCAGCTGGTCGCAATAGCGCTGGCCGCAGACCTCGAACCACTCCATCGCATTCCAGGCTGCATTCTGAATGCGTAGCGTCTCGACGCGACGCGCTTCCTGATAGGCCACCAGCACCTCGGGAATATGCGCAGCCGCATCACCCCGCTGCTTGAACTGGCGTGCCAGTTCGATCGCATCCTCGATCGCCAGCTTGGTTCCTGAGCCAATGGCGAAATGTGCCGTATGCACGGCATCGCCCATCAGCACCACATGGCTGCCCTTGCGGTTTTTCAACCACCACTGATCGCAGACCACGCGCTGAAAGTTGATCCAGGCCGAGCCGCGCAGATGGCGGGCATTGGTCATCAGTTTCTCGCCCTGAAGATTGTCCGCGAACAACTTTTCACAGAAGGCAATGGACTGCTCTTGATCGGCGGTGTCGAGACCGCTGGCCTTCCAGCATTCCTCCGTGGTCTCGACGATAAATGTCGAAGTCTGGTCGTCGAACTTGTAGATATGCGCCTGGAACCAGCCATGCTGGGTGCGCACGAAATCAAAGGTGAAGGCCTCGTAGACCTTGTTCGTGCCCAGCCAGATAAAGCGGTTGGGGCGGGTGACGATATCGGGCTTGAAGATGTCGGCGTACTTGCCGCGTATGCGCGAATTCACGCCGTCGCTGGCGATGATGAGGTCTGCGTCCGGATAGTCTTCATCGGACTGCACATCGGTATCGAACACCAGGTTCACACCCAGCTGTTCGCATCGTGCTTGCAGGATATTGAGCAGATGCTTGCGGCCAATCCCCACAAAACCATGCCCCCCGGAGCGAATCTTGCGCCCTTTGAACAGCAACTCGATATCGTCCCAGTGGTTGAAAGCCTGCTCGATCTGCGCGGCTGTCACCGGGTCCCAGTCGCGCATATTGTCCATGGTGGCATCGGAGAAAACCACGCCCCAGCCAAAGGTGTCGTAGGGCTTGTTGCGCTCCACCACCGTCACTTCATGCGCAGGGCTCATCTGCTTCATCAGCAAAGCGAAGTACAAGCCGGCGGGGCCACCACCTATGCAGACAATTTTCATGACAGTGATCCGTTCCTGGCTTTTTCAAAAATTACTTTATATCTAAATTATTAATGCATGAAATTTTCACTAAAATCCGGCCAAACCCTGAACCCAAAGCACGCTAGTTTGCGCACCATGCCAACCATGGCCCAACACAATCCGGATTTTTCCATCGACATGCCCGAAGCCCCGGGACGCGAGGCTGGCCTGTCCCACTCCGACCATCAGTCCGTGCGCCTGTGGCTGCGCCTTCTGACCTGCAGCACACAGATCGAGCAAGTCATTCGCAGTCAGCTGCGCACAGAGTTCAGCACGACCTTGCCTCGTTTTGACTACCTGGCCCAGCTCAGCCGCTTTCCCAAAGGTCTGCGCATGAAGACCCTGTCGGAATATCTGATGGTGACCGGCGGCAATGTGACCGGACTGACCGATCAACTGGTGGCCGAAGGCTGGGTGGAACGCGTGGCTGACGAGGAAGACCGCCGCTCCATGATCGTGCGCCTGACCCGTACGGGCAAAAAGCAGTTCAAGGCCATGGCTGCCGCGCATGAGCTATGGCTTGAGCAGTTGCTGACTCCACTGGGCAGCAAAAACGCCAGCGATCTGTATGAACAACTGGGCAAGCTCAGACAGGTGCTGAGCTCGCCAGAAAGTGCCTGAGCCCGAAAAAACACCGTTTTGTGACAATTTCATGGAAAATGCCCTGCACGCAGTCCTGCGTGACACAGGCTTGGGGGGCATGGTTCATGGATTTACTGCATCTGCGATATCGGCTCAAGTCCGGGTTCTACTATCTCTACGACATGCGTGATGCACCCAACGCCATCACGGGAGAGCGCCCCTATCGCCTCAAGACCGAGCTGGTCGCCATCGCGTTTGATCGAATCACCGGCCGCGTGCACCAGCATGGTCACCCCACCCGCATTCACTCCTGGGCCATGGGCGCACAACGCCGTCTGCGCATGGCAGGAGACTGGGAAGGCGCAAACCGGCTGGTCGTGGTTTCCGGCCCGCTGCCCGAAGAAGAAATCAACAAATGCCTGAGCGTGCAAGGCTATTGCCGCTGGATGCTGATGCGTCTGGCCAGCATGCCGCATGGCAAATTTGCAGCCCATCGTGCGGGCAGCCGCAGCAGCTGGCAAAGACGTGAATCCGGCCAGCAGCGCCGTGCGGCCTGACCTCCAATCAAATTTCCTTCCAGCGGCGCCTATTGATCAGGCGCATGGCGCTATCAAATCAGGAATCAGCATCTTCAGCGGGATTGTCATCCGCCTCGGCCACTTCGGGCATTTTCACAATCGTCACCGGCAGCCGACTGTGTCTGGCCACCTCGCGTGAGACCGAGCCGATCAGAATGCTGCCCAGGCCGCTCTGGCCCGTGGCGCCGATGATGATCTGATCGCATTCATTGCTCTCTGCAATATCGATCAGGGTATTGGCCTCTTCGCCCAGGCTGATCTCCACTTCATAGGAGGCCCCGGCCTCCTTGAGAAGATCCTGTGCAGGCGCCACCAGATCCATGCCGGCTTCGATGCTGGCGTTGGCAATCAGATCTGAATCTGTGGTTGCAAGCTCCAGCAGCGTGGCCTCCTTCTGCACATGAGCTATTACAAAGTGAGCATCCAGTCCGCTCTGCAAAAGCTTGATGCCGTGGCGTACGGCCTCAAGTGCGACATCCGATCCATCCACCGCAATCATGATCTTGAGCATGGCAACCTCCTGTTCGTCTTGCGCACCAGTGTAGGCCCAGGCTGCAAAGACGGGTTGCGAATCTGGGGCAAGCACCGGCTATTGCAGCAGTGCTTGCGGGCATCTGGGAAAATAGCGGGCTATGCTGCAGTTTGACCTTCTCAAGACCGACCCGACCAGCCACGCGCGCCGTGGCACCTTGACGCTTAACCACGGCAAGGTCCAGACCCCCATCTTCATGCCCGTGGGCACCTATGGCACCGTCAAGGGCGTGATGCCGCGCAGCCTCGAAGAAATGGGCGCACAGATCATCCTGGGCAACACCTTCCATCTGTGGATGCGTCCAGGCTTGGACATCATGAAGTCCTTTGGCGGTCTGCACGACTTCGAGAAGTGGGACAAGCCCATACTGACCGACTCGGGGGGCTTCCAGGTCTGGTCGCTGGGTGCGATGCGCAAGATCACCGAAGAAGGCGTGCATTTCCAGAGTCCCGTGAACGGCGACAAGCTGTTCATGTCGCCCGAGGTCAGCATGCAGATCCAGACGATTCTGAATTCGGACATCGTCATGCAGCTCGACGAGTGCACGCCCTACGAAACCAACGGCAAGAAGACCACCGAAGCCGAAGCGCGCAAGTCCATGGAGATGAGCCGTCGCTGGGCCAAGCGCTCCAAGGAGGAGTTCCAGCGCCTGGAAAACCCCAATGCCTTGTTCGGCATCGTGCAAGGCGGCATGTACACCAATCTGCGCGAGGAATCGCTGCAGGGTCTGCTGGAAATCGATTTCCCCGGCTATGCCGTGGGTGGCGTTTCCGTGGGTGAGCCCAAGGACGAAATGCTGGAGATCATGGCCCACACGCCGCATCTGCTGCCCGCCAACAAGCCGCGCTACCTGATGGGTGTAGGAACACCCGAAGACCTGGTGCAAGGCGTGGCCGATGGCGTCGACATGTTCGACTGCGTGATGCCTACCCGCAATGCACGCAACGGCACCATCTTCACGCGCTACGGCGATCTGAAGATCCGCAACGCTCGTCACAAGGTGGACCACCAGCCCATAGACACCACCTGCACCTGCCACGCCTGCGCGGGCAAGAGCGGCGTGAGCTGGGACGATGGCGGCCGCGAAGGCTTCAGCCGTGCCTATCTGCACCACCTGGACCGCTGCGGCGAGATGCTGGGCCCCATGCTCACCACCATCCACAATCTGCACTATTACCTGAACCTGATGCAGGAAATCCGCAACGCACTGGACGCAGGCACTTTTGCCCAGTTCCGCGCCCAATTCAAGGCCGACCGCGCACGCGGGGTCTGAGCCACCCATCGTCTGCCGCAGCAGAACCTCCCAGAAGCCAGAGCGAGTCTCTGGCTTTTTTCATTCGGCGGCTGACATCCGGCTTGCCCGGAGTCCGTCAAATGAAAAACATCGTCAATTGCGCGCTGCAAAACCGCTTCAGCAATCGTTTTTCTGTATGTTTTTGTTAAAACCACAACATCTGACGGCAACAACAGGCATTTTTGGCGATTGATATCGAATTCGCAAAGAGCCACTGAAGAAAATTCCACGAAACGCTCGCGGCCCCTCTCCCATGACCGAAGCCTCCGCCCCCAAGCCAACGCCGCTGCTGCAGACCGCTGCCCCCAGGACATGGGCAGCGGCGCTCGGGCTTGGGAGCCTGGTGTTTCTGGCCGCCTTGCTGGGCATACTGGGGCGCCCCATGGGATTTCTCTCGGCGATCTGGCCCGCAAACGCGCTGCTGCTGGGCCTTTTGCTGCACCACCCTGACTGGCTGCGCCCAAGCTCGGTGCTGGCGGTTTCTGCAGCCTATATCGCAGCCGATCTGCTCACAGGCAGCCGGCTCGATGTGGCAATCCTGCTGAGCATCGCCAATATGGCCGGTGTGGGCGCGGCCTGGGCGCTGATGCACAGGCAACGCCATGCCACTTTGTTCATGCAACGCCAGTCCTCCGCCCTGCTGCTGTTTGTGGGCAGCGGTCTGGGCGCACTGACGGCCGCTCTGCTGGGAGCTCCGGTGCTGAGCGCCGTTTTCGGGACGCCGCACTGGC
Source organism: Comamonas thiooxydans (assembly GCF_002157685.2). Taxonomy (NCBI): domain Bacteria; kingdom Pseudomonadati; phylum Pseudomonadota; class Betaproteobacteria; order Burkholderiales; family Comamonadaceae; genus Comamonas; species Comamonas thiooxydans. Next base: position 416,439 of record NZ_AP026738.1, on the reverse strand, counting down.
AGGCCTTTTCCATGTGGCTGAGCAGCGAATGGCTGAACTACATGATGTTTTTGCCCATTGTCATGGCCTGGCCGACACGCAAGCAGCCAACTGGGCATCTGGGCGAGCCCTCCTCCTTGCGCCGCATCCTGCCTTTGCTGTCTGTCATTGCGCTGGAAGCCATCAGCTACTGGATCAAAGGTCCCGGCTCGCTGGCGTTCTCGCTGCCGGCTCTCATATGGTGCGCGCTGAGCTATCGCATCTTCAGTCTGACGTTGATCACGGCAACACTTTGCCTGAGCAGCATCATTTTCATTTCACTGGGCACGCTTGAATTCACACCCGCACATTTTCTGGAGGCTTTGTCATTTCGCGTGGGGCTATGCATGCTGGTGCTGGGCCCACTTGCGGTGGCAGGATCGCATATGGCGCGCAACGAGCTGATGCAAAAGCTCAGTCATGCCGTCAACCACGACTTTCTGACCGATATGCTGGCACGCGGTGCCTTCATGAAGCAGGGGCAAAGAATACTGGAGCGTTGCCGCCAGGATGGCCAGCCCTTCGCCATTCTGATGCTGGATCTCGACCATTTCAAACAGATCAACGACAGCTTCGGCCATGCGGGAGGCGACCAATTGCTGCGCAGCTTCAGCCAGACCCTGAGTCAGGTGCTGCGCGCTCAGGACATCGTTGGCCGCATGGGAGGCGAGGAATTCGCCGTGGCCCTGCCCAAGGTGAACGCAAGCGCTGCGCAGGAGATCGCCAAGCGCATCAACCGCGCCATCCGGGAGCTGCGCGTGCCCATGGATGACAAGACGATGAGTGCCACGGTCAGCATTGGCCTGGTCCATACCGCAAGCCTGCAAGCGAATCAAAGCCTGGACATGCTGCTGCAACAGGCAGACCAGGCTTTGTATGAGGCCAAGGCCGCCGGGCGCGATCGCGTCAGTTCACAGCTTTGCTGAGCGCGACACGCCACTGCGCCCCCGACAAGCCGATAGCCCGGCCCAAGGTCATCCGGGCTCGCCGGACCCGGATGCGAGCGGTGCGGCCACCGCCGCATCGGGACGCGGCAGCATCTTGCCAGCCGCAGTGCCGCAGCTATGACAAAAGCGTGAGAACGCGCTCTTGCGGGTATTGCAGCTGCCGCAATGGTCGAACAGGCCGATACCGCAATGGGGGCAGAAGTCGATCTCGGTGTTCTTGAGATCCACTGGGCGCTCGCAGCCCGGGCACACATTCTTGGACAGACGCTCCAGCGCCACGTCATAGCTCAGTTCCTCACGGCGCTGCTCTTCGGGCAAGGACTCCTGCAGCTTCTGTTTTTCCAGATAGCGGTTGAGCGCCAGAATGGCATAGCGCCCCAGCAATACCGTCACCAAAATGCCCACGATGTAGCGCACATAGCCGCCGTAGTCGGGCAGATAAGGCACCAGCTCGACAAAAAAGGCGAACAGCGCAAAAAAGATAAAGCCCCAGACAAATGGCCACCAGGTGCTCTTGCGCTTCTTGGCGAACAGCCAGCCCGCCACGCCCAGCAGGGGCAAGGTGATGGCCAGGCGGAACAGAAACACGCGCAGCTCGCTGGAGCGCATGGCTGCTTCATATTGGGGATAGGCCTGCTCGCGCAGACTGCTCATCTCGGCCTCGGCGTTGGAGACGGCCTGGTTGGCCTCCAGATGGGTCTGGGCCTCTTTCTCGCGCTCCTGGCGGGCCATGTCTTCGGTCTGCTTGAGCGCATCCAGCGCCTTGCTGCGCGCTACCAGCTCGGCATCCTGCTCCGGACGCTCCGTGGCCCGGCGGGTCGCCACCCAGTTGTCGAAGGTATCGCGCGCCGACTGATAGCGCGCGCGCTCGGCATCGAACTTGAGCTGCGCCCTGTCCAAAGCCTTCTGGGTCACGCCGGCCGTCTTCCGGGCCTGGTCGATTTCGGCCTGCACGCGCTGTGCATCGGCCTGCGGAATAAAGGACTCCACCTCCAGCGAGCGATCGGGCTGCGGCAGATTGCCAACCACCAGCCCACCCAGACCGATCAGGAAGAAGGCAAACACCAGCGCCACCAGCCAGAGGCCGCGGCGAAACCATTTTTCGGGCAAACGCAGAGACTTGCTCATTTTCAATTACTCCAAAAACGTAGCGCAATGCGCATATTCAGCAAGGCCTTGAAGCCAACAAGGCTCAAAACTCATTGCACGGTGCGCACAGCCGATGCGAGTTGCGTGCGCTGCAACCACTGGGTCACGGAGTCCACAGTCACCGTCTCGATGCGGCTGGCAAATCGCTTTTCATTCGGATGATCGTCAAATGCGATATTGGCAGCCGTCATGCGCCCACCCAGCCGCGAGAACGCCCGAATGATGAGCGCGCTGGGCTCATAGCCCTTGGACTGTAGCCAGGCCTGTGCCTGTGCGCGGTTCTGAATCGCCGCCGGCTCCATGGCCGCTGCCAGAGTCTCGGTCGCCCATTGGTTCGACTGCTGGTACTTGCTGCTCCAGACATAGCTGACCATGCTGTAGGGTTCGTTTTGCAGGCGCAGCACCGTGGGAGCACTCAGGAACTTGAGCAAGGCCTGTTGCACCGCCGGTGTCGGGATCTGAATGGCGGCTTCGTAGCGCCACATATCGTCAAGAAAGAACTCGCCCAGGCCCTGGCGGTAGATATGGCCGGATGCGGTGCCGCACTCGTTGAGCTTGTGCGCCACGCGCCAGGGGCCGGCGGGCGTTCTGTAAGCCCAGCCATAGTGCGAATACTTGAGATCGTATTTGCTCAGGTCCTGCCCTTGCCGCGCCAGCAGCACGACCTGGGTGCCGTTCTTCTGAAACTCGGCATCCAGCGCCTTGGCGGTACGCGCAGCCAGGTTCAGCCCCTTGACCATCACATCGGCGGTCAGCGGCCGGTCCTCACAGCTGCGGCCGGCCTGGGCCGAGCCTGCCCAGGCAATCAGCGCGGCGCCCAGCGCCAGCACCACAGGGCCGGGAATGGGCATGCCGCCCCGTTGAGCAGGCGCCATGGCTTGTACAACGCTTGTTGGTTCCTTGAACATGCGAGCCTCCAGCTTCTTGAATTACAGACGCTCGTTGTGCATCAGCGCCTTGCCGATTTCGTTGGGGATGAAGGCCAGCACCTTGCCTGCAGTGGACAGAATCACGCCGGCCGCCGTGGCGCTGGTCTGCACCACCGTGCCCACACCAACCGACAGGGCACCTGCGGCCTGGCCAGAGACCTTGACCACGGCCGAAGTGCCATCCGCCACATTCTTGAGCACATAGGTCACGCCTGTGGCACTGCTTTCCACGGCCTCAACGATCACGGATGCACCAGCGGCCGACAGAAACAGGGGTATTGCCACGACTTCCTCCGAAGCGCCACCCGATGCCGCTGCAACCACCGATGCCACAGGCAGGGCCGACAACACCAGGGAGGCTTCGCTCTGGGCGTGGACTGCGCTGCCGCCCAGCAAGGCAAAGGCCGCGCCCAGGGCGCACAGGCTGTTGCGAAGAGGACGGATAAAGGTCAATACGTTGATCACAAATGGCTCCCGATGGTTGTTGAAATGAACCGCTATTTCCATGCGGCGACGGACGAATCATCCACGCCCCCGAAACTTTGGCCCTGTGTTTTGTCAAAATCGGCACTTGGCAGATCTTTCAGTATCTCAACCCGATACTTTCAGTCCGCTGCTGCCCCCGAGCCAGTGGCAGTGTATGCATGCTGTCCGATTTCCGCGCCCACAACTTTTAAAAATCATCAGGCAATCCATGCGGTTTCACTCCCAGACCTTTGCCCAGCGCAAACCTTCGCCTTCGCGGATCTGGCTTGCGGCAGCGCTCGCCACCGTCATCTCCACCCTGGCTGTCCCTGGACTGGCACAGGGCAGCGGCATTCCTGCTTTTTCGCAAATGCCGCCGGGCCCACTGGGCGGGCCCTGGCACTTTGCCACCCTGCCCAACAAGAACCCGACGGCCTTCAATGTGGTGAACCAGGATGGCGGGCATGTGCTGCGCGTGAGCACACATGACGCTTACGGCAATATGGTGCACACCCTGCACCAGGCTGCCGTGCCTGATCTGCAGCTGCAGTGGCGCTGGCGCGTGGATCAGCTGATCGACAAGGCCGATATAAAAACAAGGGCCGGTGACGATGCGGCACTCAAGCTCTGCGTATCCTTCGACTTCGACAAATCGCAGCTGGGCTTTGGCGAGCGCGCCAAGCTGCGCCTGGGCAGGATCAGCACCGGCGAGGACATCCCGGCCGAGACGCTGTGCTATGTCTGGGACAACAAGCAGCCCGTGGGCACGGTCCTGCACAATGCGTTCACGCATCGCATGCGTTACATCGTGCTGCAAAGCGGAGATGCACACAAAGGCCAGTGGGTGACGGAGCAGCGCCATCTGTCCTCCGACTACCAGCAAGCCTTTGGCGATGAGTCCCAGGCCATGCCCACCATCATCGGCGTCACCGTCTCTGCGGACTCGGACAACACCCATGGCGAAGGACTCGCCTACATGGGTGATATCCGGCTCGCGCCCTGATCATCCGGTCTCAACGCCGGAGCAAATCCGCCACGTTCTGCTGCAGCAGGGCCGGCGTGACAGCGGCAGCCGCCACGGGCTCGCCCACCTCCAGCCCCACACGGTTGAACAGGCCGCGGCGCAGCGGCTTGACCATGGCCACATTCTTGCCGCCGCGCAACTCGATGCGGCTGAAGTAGGAACCCCAGAGGTTGGTCAGCGCCATGGGAATCACGGGAACCTGCAGGCCGTCGTCTCGCGCGTGGTCGAGAATCTTCATGATCCCGCCCTTGAACGGCTGCAGCTGGCCGTCGGAGGTGATGCCTCCCTCGGGGAAGATGGCCAGCAGATCGCCCTCGCGCAGCACCTCTGCCGCCCGCGCGAACGCGGCTTCATAGGTCGCAGGGTCCTCCTTGTGCGGCGCGATCGGGATCGCCTTGGCCAGCTTGAACAGCCAGCCCAGCACCGGCGTCTGGAAGATGCGGTGATCCATCACGAAGTGAATGGGACGCGGGCTGGCCGCCATGAGCAAGATGGCATCGACAAAGCTCACATGGTTGCAGACCAGCACGGCCGCGCCATCGCGCGGAATATGCTCGTCGCCACGCACCTTGAAGCGGTAGACAAAGTGGGTGATGACCCAGGCCACAAAGCGCAGCAGATATTCGGGCACCAGCAGGAACACATAGAGCGCCACGATGGCGTTGGCAATGCCGGTGATCAGAAACACCTGGGGAATGCTGCAACCTGCGGCCAGCAGGGCGCCGGCCAGCACGGCCGAGGCGATCATGAACAGCGCGTTCAGGATATTGTTGGCCGCGATGATGCGTGCACGATGCGTGGGCTGGCTGCGCATCTGGATCAGCGCATACATGGGCACGCTGTAAATGCCCGCCGACAGTGCCAGCAGGCCCAGGTCCAGCATCACGCGCCAGTGTTTGGCCTCTCCAAAAAAGGCGCTCACGCCCATCAGCTCGGACGGCGGCAGCGCGCGCGTGGCAAAGAACAGATCAATCGCAAACACGCTCATACCGATCGCGCCCAGCGGCACCAGACCTATCTCCACCTGGCGACGGCTGAACACTTCGCACAGCAGCGAGCCAATGCCTATGCCCACCGAGAAGATCACCAGCAGCAGCGATGCCACATGCTCGTCGCCATGTAGCACCTCCTTGGCAAAGCTGGGAAACTGCGAGAGAAAAACCGCGCCGAAGAACCACATCCAGCTGATGCCGAGCAGCGAGCGAAACACCACGGGCTGCTGGCGTGCCAGCTGGAGGTTGCGCCAGGTTTCGGTGAACGGGTTCCAGTTGATGACCAGGCCCGGGTCGGTCGCGGGCGCATGAGGGATGAACTGCGCGCAGATGCGGCCCACGACCGCGACGGCCACGCAGGCCATGGCGACCTGCATATGACCGACCTGCGGCACGGCGATCAGCAGGCCGCCTGCGACCTGACCCAGCAGGATGGCGACAAAAGTGCCCATCTCCACCATGCCGTTGCCGCCCGTGAGTTCGCGGTCGTTGAGCACCTGGGGCAGATAGGCGAACTTGACGGGACCGAACAGCGTGGAGTGCAGCCCCATGAGGAACACGCACAGCAGCAGCACCGGCACATTGGCCTGGATAAAGCCCCAGGCCGCGATCAGCATGATGCCGATCTCGAGATTCTTGACCAGGCGGAACATGCGGGTCTTGTCCCACTTGTCGGTCAGCTGGCCCGAAGTGGCCGAAAACAGCAGATAAGGCAGGGTGAACAGCGCACCGATCACCAGGCCCGCCATGGAAGGCGGCAGCCACGAGACGCTGAGCTGATAGGTGACCATCACCGTGAAGGCGAACTTGAAGAGATTGTCATTGCCCGCACCGGCAAACTGCGTCCAGAAAAACGGCGCAAAGCGGCGCTGGCCCAGCAGGGCAAACTGGTTGGGGTGGGCATGCTGCTGTGCAGCGGCGGCCGTGTGCACGGTCGGCGTGGAATTCATGGATCTCTCCCTGTGGCGCTGCTGGCATTGTGCCAACTTGCCCGGATTTTTTTGTAGGTTTTATGCGGCTGACGCTTGTTGAACATGCGCCAGCCGCTATGAATATTACGACTCGCGCCACTGCTGCAGGGCGCGCAGCACAGGCCATGCGGCGGCGGCGGCCACCCAGTGCTTGAGGCTGTGGCCGGAGATTGCGTGCGCGGTCACATCGAACACATCGCCGTCCGACAGCTCCAGCAGCTTGGCCACGAGGTACAGACCGATCACCCAGCCCAGCTCCACGGGCAGCGCGTGACGACGCGGCGCCACAAAGGCCAGCCACAGGAGAGTCAGCATGCCGCCGCCCTGCACCAGCACCCAGGGCAGCACATTGCTGGTCTGCGCCCAGACTGCCACGCTGACGGGCGCCGCCACCAGCAATACCCCGGCAGTGATGCGGGCGCTGATGTCGTCAATGCGCGTCTGCACCGCCAGGCCCAGCAAGCCGGCGAAAGCCAGGCTCATGCCCAGCCGGTCCCAGACCAGACTCGAATCCTGCGGCGCCCAGTGATACCAGGCCGAGCCCGCCCCCGAGCACAGCAGGCCCGCAAAGAACAGGGCGCACAGGGCACGTGCCGTGCCATTGAGCTTCTGATAGTCGGCACGCCACAGCGCAAGCCCGCCCACCAGCCCGGCCAGCACAAACCCCAGATTGCTCAACACATCGGCTGCATGCGGCAGGCCTAGCCAGCCGCGCCGGTCGGCAAATGCGTGATAGTGCTCGGGCTGGGCCATGCCGGGCATCAGCAGCGCCAGCGTGAACAGCAAGGCCATGCCCCCGAACAAGGCAAAGCGCTGCTCCAGCGTGCCCGAGGTCTCGGGGTTCGTCATTTCCACGTTCGTGATCGATGAGGTATGCAGTTGCATGGCGCTTCCTTGTGTGATTGCCGCGCAGTATGGAAATCTGCCGAAGCAGCAGCATCAATCTTCTAAACTTGCCCCATATCGCTGCACTGCCAGTACTACCAACCGATACCATGAGCACGACCGCCGATCTCGTCACCGCCATCAAGAAAGAACTCAAGGCCGCGCAGATGACCTATGCCGACCTGGCCCAGGCCATAGGCATGGCCGAATCCAGCGTCAAGCGCATGCTGGCCAAGGGCGACATGCCGCTGTCGCGCATCGACGAGATCTGCCGCGCCCTGCACCTGGACTTTGCCGATCTGGCGCGCAATGTGGCCGACAGCCGGCCGCTGCTGCAGCAGATCACGCGCGAGCAGGAGATTGCCGTGGTTGCCGACCGCAAGCTGCTGCTCACGGCCATCTGCGTGCTCAGCCAGTGGACGCTGGAGCAGATCGTCGCCACCTACCGCATCAGCGAGCCCGAGGGCATCGGCTATCTCGCACAACTGGACCGCATCGGCATCATCGAGCTGCGTCCCGGCAACCGCTACAAGCTGCGCCTGGCCAAGACCTTCCGCTGGCAGACCAACGGCCCGGTGATGGACTTCTTCCGCGAGAACGCCGTGCTGGACTACTTTGGCGGCACTTTTGCCGGCGAGGACGAGACCATGCTGCTGGTGCATGGCTCCATCGCCCCCAGCCTGGCCCCCAGCTTCGTGGAGCGCATACAGCGCATCGGTCAGGACTTTTCACAGCAGCATCTGCAGGATCAGCGCCTGGGGCCCAACAAGATCGAGGGCTATACCCTGGTGCTGGGCATGCGCAAATGGGAGCTGCCCGCCTTCGCGGCCTTGCGCCGCTAGACCTCCACTCCCAAATATGTAGCTAAATGCGCTTGTTGCATCTGCGTCAGCCGCCTGTTTCATACACTCTTCACCAAACAGACACACAAGATTGCAAGACTTCGCACAGCGGCAACCCACGGTTGACGCTGGCCTTCCAACATGGAGCCCAAGGGATGCCTGAACCTACAGACAGCCCGCTACCCATGAAGGAGGCGTATATGCTGACAATCCGCAACACCATCCACACCGTCGCTGCCGCAGGCGCATTCGCCCTGATGGGCTTTGCCGGTAGTGCACAGGCCCAAAACGCTTACTGGGCGGGTGCCAGCCAGGGCGCCTATGTGAACGTGCAGTTCAACGCACCGCCCCCGGTCCGCTATGAAGCCGTGCCCGCTCCGCGCCGTGGCTACGTCTGGGCTCCAGGTTACTGGGAGCCGCGCGGCCACCGCCATGTCTGGCACGCCGGCCACTGGGTGCAGAACCGCCCCGGCTATGTGTACCGCCAGCCCGCCTGGGTGCAGCACGGCAACCGCTGGGACTACCGCGCCAGTCGCTGGGACCGGGATGGTGACGGCGTGCCCAACCGCCATGACCGCAACCCCCACAACCCCTATCGTCGCTAAAAGCCTGTTGACGCTTTAAGCCTTGATCGCTCCCTCCGCTGGCCCTCCGAGTCATCACTTTCCAGCGGATTTCAGCCCATGTCTCGCAAGAGACCTGGGCTTTTTTGCATTAACCCCACAAGCTTAATGCTGCATAAGCATATAGAAGCAAATCATTAAATTACGGACACAATTCACGGCATTCAAGGTTCCTCTGGACAAGTCCCATCATGCGTTTGCTGCCCCGTTTCATCTCCGGTCTTGTTGCCACAACGGCGGCCGCCGCCCTGTTCCCCTTGGCCAGCCAGGCCGCCGATCCCGGCGCCGCCAGCTACCCGCACCAGCCCATCACCATGATCATGGGCTTTAACGCCGGCTCGGGTGTGGACGTGATCGGCCGCGTGGCACAGGAGCCGCTGGGCAAGATCCTGGGCCAGCCCGTGATCATTGACTACAAGAGCGGCGCCGCCGGCAATATCGGCAGCGAGTTCGTGGCCCGCGCCAAGCCCGATGGCTACACCATCTACTTCGGCACCGCCGCCACCCATGGCAGCAATGCCGCCCTGTACAAGAAACTGCCGTTCGACGTGGAGGCCGACTTCGTACCCGTGGCACCGCTGGTGGACGTGGCCAATGTGCTGACCATCAATCCCAATGTGATCAACGTCAAGAACCTCAAGGAGTTCGTCGACGAGGTCAAGGCCCATCCCGGCAAGTACAACTACGCCTCCACCGGCAATGGCGCGGGCACCCATATGGCGTTTGCCGAGTTCAACTCGCGTCTGGGCCTGGACATGGTGCATGTGCCCTACAAGGGCGGCCCCGAAGCCATCACCTCGGTGCTGCGCGGCGAGACCTGCTGCATCATGAACCAGGTGCAGACCGTGCTGAGCCACTACAAGGCCGGCAAGGTGCGCCTGCTGGGCGTGACCACGGCCAAGCCCGTGGAAGCCGTCAAGGAAGTGCCCACCATTGCCGCCAGCGGCCTGCCGGGTACCAAGGGCTTCAACAGCTCCATCTGGTTCGGCATCTTCGCGCCCAAGGGCACGGACCCGGTGATCATCAAGAAGCTCAACCTGGCGGTCAACGACGTGCTCAAGCAGCCCGAGGTGCGCGAGCGCTTTGTCTCCCAGGGCAACACCATCCGCGAAGAGACACCCGAGCAATTCAAGAAGACCGTGCATGAAGATCGCATCAAATGGGCCAAGGTGGTCAAGGATGCCAAGATAAGTATTGACTAACACCCCCTGAGCGGCCCTGCCGCTCCCACTCTTTCTACGCACTGCGCGCCAAGGGAGAGGAACGACACCCTCGGTGCGGGGCGGCGGGGCCGCCCAGGCCCTCCCTCGGTGTCTCTCACTTGGTCCTGCTTCGAGTTCAAGCAGTGTTAAGTTATCGGTGTTTGTTTGATGCGTCTGCGGCTCAAGCCTCAGGCGCTTTTGGGTTTTAGCTATGTCAATTTCACCTTCTACGACAGCCGCCACATCGGGGCTGGCAACGCTGGAAGAACGCCTGCGTGACGACTTCGTCACTCTGGGCTGGCCTGCCAAGGCCTGGATTCCCCCCTCCACGCGCAAGGGACTGCCGGTGCATGACGTGCTCGTCATCGGCGCCGGCCAGGCCGGTCTCGCGCTCAGCATGGCGCTGCAGCAGGTCGGCATCAAGCCCGTGCTGCTGGACAGGTCCGCGCCGGACTTCGAAGGCCCATGGGCCACCACGGCGCGCATGGAAACCCTGCGCTCGCCCAAGGAGCTGACCGGCCCCGCCATGGGGGTTGCAGCCCTGTCCTTTCGCGCCTGGTTCATCGCCCAGTTCGGTCTGGATGCCTGGACGGCGCTGGACAAGATCCCGCGCCTGCAGTGGATGGACTATCTGCGCTGGTACCGCCGCGTGACCAACGCCGATGTGCGCAACGGCCACGAAGTCGTTGCCGTGCGCCCGCAGGCCGATGGCGTGGTGGAAGTCGATGTCAAGGCCAATGGCGTGACCGCCACCTGGCAGACCCGCCGCCTGGTGCTGGCCACGGGCCGCGACGGTCTGGGCGGCGCCACGGTTCCCGCCTTCATGCGGGGCGTGGACAGGAAATTCTGGGCGCATTCCTCCTACGCCATGGACTACGCCACGCTGGCCGGCAAGCACGTGGGCGTGGTAGGTGCCGGCGCCTCGGCCATGGACAGTGCCGCCACCGCGCTGGAGAGCGGCGCAGCCAGCGTCGATATGCTGATTCGCCGCAGCCAGCTGCCGCTGATCAACAAGTCCAAGGGCTCGGGCGTTCCGGGCCTGACCCACGGCCAGTACCTGCTGCCCGACGAATGGAAATGGCGCATCCGCCACTACATCAACGCCCAGCAGGTGCCGCCGCCGCATGGCAGCACGCTGCGCGTCTCGCGCCATAACAACGCCTTCTTCAACCTGGGCTGCGCCGTGCAGGCCGTGGAGAAAGCGGGCGACAAGCTGCAGGTGCAGACCTCGGCCGGCTTGTTCGTGCTGGACTTTCTGATCATCTCCACCGGCTTTGCCATTGACTGGAGCCTGCGTCCCGAGTTTGCCGACATCGCGCCGCATGTGAAGCTGTGGAACAGCCGCTTCACGCCCGAAGCCGGGGACGAAGATGCCGAACTGAGCGCATCGCCCGACCTGGGCGCGCTGTTCGAGTTCCAGGAGAAGACGGCTGGCGATCTGCCCGGCCTCGACCATATCCACTGCTTCTGCTACCCCGCTGCGCTCTCGCACGGCACGGTGTCGGGCGATATTCCCGCCATCAGCGATGGCGCGCGCAAGCTCGCGCAAGGTCTGGCTTCGCTGTTCTACCGCGACGATATCGAGCAGCACTTTGCCAAGCTGCAGGCCTATGCCGAGCCCGAGCTGGACGGCACGGAATGGACCGCCGCCGACAGCGCCGCGCGCATTCGCCAACTTCAACAATAAGAGACGCACATGACAGATATCACCCTCGACACCATCGACCGCCTGGCAGGCATTGGCAGCGACAGCCCCACATTCACCACCCGTCACGAGCGTGAGAAAGTCGCTCTGGCCACCCAGGCCTGCGAAGACCTGCTGCTGGGCAATCAACTCGACAGCGCGCTGACCCAGGCCGAGCGCCTGGTGCTGGCCGCCGAGCAGGCCCGCGTCAGCGGCGTGAGCATGCTGGAGGCCGAATACCGCGCCCGGGCCGAAGCGCTGGGCGTCGGGATGACCGCCGAGCTGCGCAGCATTCTGGACAACGCTGGCGCCCAGACCGGCAATGAGCGCATGGATGCCATGCTGCACTTTGTGCGCACCTTGGCGCTCAACCCTGCGGAAAGCGACCAACAGGCCTTGCTGGCCATTCCGGCCGCCGGCCTGTCGCTCAACGACACCGTGCTGCTGGCCCAGCTGATCGGCTTTGTGGCCTATCAGGCCCGCCTGCTGGCGGGCGTCAAGGCCATGGGCGATCTGGGCGGCGTGACCGAAGCGCCTGCCGCCCAGCCTGCCGATGCTGCCCCCTTTGTCCACCCTGCCAACCTGCCGCCGCCCGGCGAGCCGCTGCGCCGCAACGGCTTCACCAGCGAGACGCTGGACTGGAAGGCCTGGCTGCAGGTGCTGGACCCCGGCACCGCCACGGCCGAGCAGCAGCATGTGCTGGAAGTCAGCCACCCCAAGGCCAAGAGCATGGACTTCTACCTGCTGCTGGCCCGCCAGCCCCAGGTGCTGCTGGAGCGCTCCCAGGCCTTCAACGCCATCATGTATGCGCCCGGCGGCCTGTCCCGCGCCGAGCGCGAAGTGGCGGCCACTGCCGTCTCTCGCTCCAACGGCTGCGTGTACTGCGCATCGGTGCACGCTCAGCGCTTCGAGCAGCTGGCCAAGCGCAACGATGTGATGGCCCAGCTGTTTGACGAGCCCGACACCGCCGGCACCAATGCCCGCGAGCGCGCCATCATCCAGGCGTCGCTGGCACTGACGCGCACGCCGGGCAGCTTTGGCCCGCAGCATCTGCAGCCGCTGCGCGATGCCGGTCTGTCCGATCTGGAAATTCTGGACATGCTGCACTCGGCCGCCCTGTTCGGCTGGGCCAATCGCCTGATGCTGAACCTGGGCGTGGAACTGTATTCGACCCCCTGAGCGGCTCCGCCGCTTCCCCCTCTCTGCTTCGCGGAGGGGGACGATGCCATCGCCGCGACGCGGCTCTTGCTCGGCATCGCTGATTTCAGGCCGCGCCAGTTTTTGGGGCGGCTTTCTTTTTTGATAGCTGCTTACGCTGGTTAATTCATGACTTCAGAGTCAATTGAGTTTGAAAACCATTTGAATCAAGCGCTAGAAGCTATCAAATTTCAAGCTATTTGCCGGTAAACACCGTCAGCACGCCAGCCAGCTGATGCACATGCGCATCCATCAGCTGAGCCTCGGCCACCAGGCCGATCAGAGGCACCGGTCCCAGCGCATGGCGCAACAGCTTGAGCTCGGCATCGGCGCCGCCAAACAGCTCGCTGCCCCGCCCTTTGCTGCTCACATAGATGGCTCCGCGTATATGCTGGGGCACGGCCGCTTCGACCATGGTTTCGGGGCCGGCATCGGCAAAGTCGGGCTGCAGCGCATCCTTGAGGGCCGCGCCCATCTGCATCAGCTCATGGCGGGCCGCACTGCTCTGGCGCTGACAGAAGATCACCGTGTGCTCGGCCTCCACGGGGGACGACAGCGCAATGCCCTGGCGCACCGGGTCCAGCCCCACGATATGCAGCACCTGGGCCTCGTCGGTCAGCGCACCGCGCTCCAGGCCCCGGCCCAGCGGTGCAATCGCCGCCTGGGTCTTTCGCAGCTGGGACAGCGCAGCCTGCCAGCCGCCGCCGGCGCTGGGACTGGCTTCCACATCCAGCATCTGCAGCAGCCGAGGCAAGGCGGGCTCGCCTTCGAGCTCCAGCACCACCGGGCCTCTGGCCTCGGTAATTTCGAGCCCCGCGCCCAAAGGCGCGCAACCCTGGGCCAGCCTTGAAATACAGGCTACGTCGGCATCGAAGGCCACGCCGGAAAAGCCGGCATGAAAAATGCCGACGCTGGCCTGCGCCCTCAGCCGGGGCAGGTCTTCGGCACGGCAGGCGAACTGCACGCCCTGCTCGCTGCTGAGCGCCCCGAACAGATTTCCAGAGCTGATGCGCTCGGACAACTCCAGCAGCAGCTCAGCGAGATCTGGCTGATCGATGCTGGAGTGCACCAGGGCCGAATGCGCCTCGAATCCTGCTTCGGCGCCGCTTTGCGCCAGCGGTGCCACGCCGGAGTAGACGCGGTAATGGGCGGCTGGCAGGTCCAGCAACATGACCGCCAGCGAGGAGCTTTCGGAATACTCGTGCTCCATGGCCAATACGGCGTGGCCGGAGCTGCCCACCCAGTCGGTGACCTGGGGCAACTCGCGCGCCAGCAGCGCCAACAGGGGCTGCGCATGGGGCACCAGCCCCTGCGCGATATAGACCAGACCCAGCCGGTGCGGCTGCAGTGACTGGCGCAGCAACTGCCCACGCAGCTGCAGCACGACTTGCTCAGTCGCAGCGCGCCAGTCTTCATGGCTGGCATGAGCGACGGGAAACAGTGACATAAGCCCTCCTGTTCTTGCTGGAGCGTGGATGCCTTGCAACCACGATTTTCCACCTTAGCGGGAAGGGATTGCTCAGGGCTTGCGCGAGGTAGCAGAGGTTTTGGCTGCTGTCTTTTTGGCGGCAGGCTGCTTGGCAGCCGTTTTTTTAGCGGCTGCGGTCTTGCTCGCTGCCGTTTTGGGTTGACCGGTCTTGGTCGCCGCCTTGGGTGCAGGCCTGGGCTCGGCGGCCGCAGCACTCTTTGCCGCACTTTTCGCTGCGGCTGCAGCGCCAAAGCCGCCAGCCTGCGCCATCACCTTTTCCATGGTGGACTTGGCAAAGCCGCTGGCCATCTCCGTGGCGCGCTGGGCGGCCGCCAGGGTCTCGGGCGGCACGGGCTCTGCCATGGCCTTGGCTGCAATCTGCTGGAACTGCTGGGTCAGCGCTCCCCACCATTGCATGGCCTGGCTCAAGGCAGCCTGAGAAGGCGGCTCTGCCTGAGCCTTGGCATCCGTCTCGGTCGTTGCGGGCTCGGGTTCGGGCTCTGGCGCCGCTGATGGTTCTGCGGCGGCCGTCCTGGCCGTGGCACCTCCCATGGGCCAGCCGGTATTGCCAGTCGCAGCGGGCTCGGCCGGCGCTGCACCGGGGAAAGGAAAGGACTTGGCCAGCTCGCTCATGCTGACATTCATGTCCTTGAGCGTGGACAGCGTCATGCGCTGCACTTCCAGCGCCTGGATGGTGGCAGCCAGGGCACGGCTGTTTTGCTCCAGCCAGAACTGCACGGCTTTCAGCTCGGCAATGCGCTTGTCCACCTCTTCCACGCTCACGGTGGGAGCCACCCATTGCGGCACGCGGCCCATGGGATTGGCCGCAGCGCCAGCGCTTTGCGCCAGCCCCTGCAGAAAATCAAAGCCGGGAATGAACTTGCCGAAACCAAATGCCGATGCGTCGCCGCTCATAGTGCTCTCCACTGCAGGGATGGATACCAGAATCCGCATCCGGACGGGACCGGACGCGGAACTAGCTTACTGCACTTGCGATGTTTGCTGCAAACAAGGGAGCAGGCAGCAGGCCTGGCTCAAGTCATCAATGCTGATGCGCACCATGACCCATGTGCTGGTGCCCGGCACCAGCCGCCGCAGGGGCAGCCACGCGCACCGGCAGTTGCAGGCTCAGGCGCGACACTGCGCCCTTGGCATCCTTGAACACCAGGGTCACGGGCACCTGGCTGTCCTTGACCAGCGGGGCCTTGAGCTGCTGCAGCATCAGGTGATAGCCGCCGGGCTTGAGATCCACGGCCACGCCCTGAGGCAGATCCAGGGCCTCGATGGCGCGCATGCGCATCACATCGCCCTCCATCTTCATCTCGTGCACCTCGGCCACGGCGGCTGCCGTGGTTTCCACGCCCACAAGCTTGAGCGGCTCCTGGGCCGTCAGGCGCATAAAGGCCCCCGAGGCCTGCTGACCTGCCACGCTGGCGCGGGCCCAGGCATTTTCCACCTTGACATGGGCCGCATCGGCATGGGCCCAGGCCACACCCGAAACCAGCAACGAAGCGACCATCGAACCCAGAACCATCACGGCAAAACGACGCATATTCATGAAACCATCTCCATTCAAATTCAGTCTGGACTTACGCAAACAAGGGGGCATCAGGATGGCCTCCTTGACACCAAGCCCTTGCCTGAGCCTGATCTGCATAAGTCGTGTCAATCTCAAATCGATCTGAAGCGCTTGACCATCAAGCGCCCTCTGCTATGTTTTTCAGAGTTTCAAAGGGCGGCGCGCGTACGGGCGGCAGGGTGGAGACAAAAGCTCTGTGAGCGACATCGGCCCAGGGCCGGGCATCGAGAACGGCGCGGTGACTGCCCGGATCTGGCTGCCGCGCTGGCGGCGGCGCCAGCAGCGGCAGGCACAGCGCGCAATCCAGTCCATGTGGGGTGGCGGCATCGTCGCTGGCGGGGCTGGGCACCCAGTGTGTGCTGCCGCTGGCCGTGCACACAGCCTCCCAGCCGGCAGGCGGCGTGGCGCGCGCCCAGGGCGTGAGCATGCTGACCAGCAGCACGCAGAACCACGCACCCAGCACCCAGCGCGCCAGAAGGGCTGCCGGTTGGTGCCGAGGAGGGTGCGCGCGCCAATGCATGGAGCGATTGTAGAAGCCGGCCCGCTATCCGGTTGGCGACGCAGGGCTTGCGCCACTTGCCTCTACGATAACTGGCCACGTATACCTATTCACAACCACCGATCAGGAGACAAGCATGCTGACTTTGTGCGGATTTTCAGCCAGCAATTACTACAACAAGGTCAAGCTGGCCTTGATGGAAAAGCAGATTCCCTTCGCCGAGGAACTGGCCTGGCTTGGCAGCACCAACCCCGAGGAATCTCCGCTGGGCAAGGTGCCGTATCTGCGCACCCAGCATGGCGCCATCAGCGAGTCCGACGCCATCATCGAATATGTGGAAACACTGTCCAGCAAGGTGCCGCTGCTGCCCGCAGACCCCTTTGCTGCCGCCAAGGTGCGTGAGCTTTGCGTCTATCTGAATCTGCACCTGGAGCTGGTGGCGCGCAACCTCTACCCCCAGGCCTTCTTCGGCGGCAAGATCAGCGACTCCACGCGCGACAAGACGCTGGAGCAGCTCAAAAAGAACATTGCGGCCTTTGCCAAGCTGGCCCGCTTCGATACCCCGTTCATCGCGGGCGACAGCTTCACGCTGGCCGACTGCAGCGCCATCGTGCACCTGCCCCTGGTCAGCAGCGCCTGCAAGATCGTGGGCGGCAGCGACCTGCTGGCCGAGCTGCCGGTGCGCGACTATCTGGCACGCATGAGCGAGCGTCCCACAGTGCAGAAGGTCAACGCCGATCGCAAGAGCAACACCGAGGAGCTGATGGCACGCATGCAGGCCAAGGCTGCACGCTGATGCGCGCAGGGTCTGGTCTAGCCGGGCCGGGCCGGACCGGACCGGGCCCGCTGATGCTACGCTTGCGACCATCATGCAAAGCGCTTTTCATCTTGCCTACCACGTGACCGATCTCGACCAGGCCCGCCGTTTCTACGGCGGCGTGCTGGGCTGCCGCGAGGGTCGCAGCACCGACACCTGGGTCGATTTCGACTTCTTCGGCCACCAGATCTCCCTGCACCTGGGCCAACCCTTTGCCGTGAGCAACACCGGCAAGGTCGGCAACCATATGGTGCCCATGCCCCACCTGGGCGTGATCCTGCTCAAGCCCGACTGGCTGGCCCTGGCCGAACGCCTCAAAGCCGCCGGCACGGCCTTCATTCTGGAGCCGCAGGTGCGCTTCGAGGGCGAGCCAGGCGAGCAGTGGACGATGTTCTTCACCGACCCCTGCGGCAACCCGATCGAGGTCAAGGGATTTGCCAACTGGGAAGCGGTTTACGAACACTAACCCCCTGAGCCGCTTCGCGTCTTGCAAGATTGAGCGAAATCAGTCTCAAGCGCTTACCTGTATTGCGCCAGCAGCTATCAAAACAGGATCTCACCCACAAGCTACCAAGCACTCTCCATGAATCCCAGCAAACCGCTGCTGCGCTGCGTGGGACTACCCATCGCCGACACCAGCAGGCCGGGCACTTCGGCCCACAACGAGAACGCCTTGCGCGCCCGCGTAATGCCGGTGTAGACCAGCTCGCGGCTGAGCAGGTTGCCGCCCTGCGCGGCCAGCACCAGCGCCGTGTGCTCGAACTCTGACCCCTGGCTCTTGTGCACCGTCATGGCAAATGCGGTCTCCACATGGGCCAGGCGCGCCGTGCTGACATGGTGCAGATGCTCGCCCTGCATGAAGTACACACGCAGCCGCGCCGGGTCGGCAAAGCTGGGCAGAGCCATGCCGATGTCGCCATTGAACACGCCCAGCTGTGCATCGTTGCGGGTGACCATCACCGGACGGCCCATATACCACTCGCCCTCCTTGCGTATGGCGCCCATGGCCTGCAGGGCCTGCTCCACCGCGCGGTTCAGACCCGCCACACCCCAGCTGCCATCGCGCACGGCGCAGAGCAGGCGGTAGCGGTCGAAGGCAGCCAGCACGTCCCTCACCCATTGCTGGTGCTCGGCCTCGGTGGCAAAGCCGCGCCCCTTGCCCTGCCCATGCCTTTCCAGCACCTTGGCATAGGCGGCATAGCTGGCCATGCCGCCACGGCCTTGCACGGCGCTGCGCACCACGGCCTCGACCTCACCGCCTTCACGCGCCCAGAGTTCGGCATGCAGGCCGGCCTGGGTCTGCGTGCGCAGCAGCGCCATGGCAGAAGGTGCATCGCCGGCATTCACGGCCTGTGCCAGCTGACCGATAGGGCCGCCAAAGCGGCGGCTCTCGCGCAGCATGACCGTGTGCTGGGCCAGCGGCAAGGTCCTGGCTGGCGCCAGGTACTGCGCTGGCAGGGGCTGGCCCGTCACGCGCTCGGCATAGGCCGCGGTGTCTGGCGTGTAATTGCCCCGCTGCGCATCGCGGCACAGATCGCCCAGCACGGCACCGGCCTCCACCGAGGCGAGCTGATCCTTATCGCCCAGCAGAATCAGGCGCGCCGTGGGCGGCAGGGCCTGCAGCAGCGCGGCCATCATCTCGAGGTGGATCATGGAGGCCTCATCGACGATGAGCACGTCGACATCCAGCGGATTGCCCGTATGGTGGGCAAAGCGCCGCGTGTCGGGCCTGGCGCCCAGCAGCGAATGCAGGGTGCGTGCCGCCCCCATGCGCTTGACCAGTGCTTCCAGATCCAGCTCGCGGCCCACGGCCTCCTTCAGCTCCAGCAGCGAGCTGTCGATGGACTGCTTGAGCCGCGCCGCCGCCTTGCCGGTTGGCGCAGCCAGTGCGACGCGCAGCTGGGCGGCATCCGGTGCCGTGGCAAACAGCAGCGCCAGCAGACGGGCCGCCGTATAGGTCTTGCCCGTGCCCGGCCCGCCGGTGATGACGGACATGCGCCCCCGCAGCGCCAGCGCGCAAGCCAGCTTTTGCCAGTCCACCGCATTCGCGGCAGCGGCGGGCGAGCTGAAAAGCCGCCCCAGCCAGTCGCGGACCCTGGGCTCGTCAAGCGCCACCGCATCGGCCGCCGTGCGCTGCGCCATATGCGCGGCGACACTGCGCTCATAGTCCCAGTAGCGGCGCAAATACAGCAAGGGCGCAGCGCCGTCCAGCAGCACCAGCGGCTGGCCTCGGTCTGCCGCCACCGCGCCCGGCTGCACGACACGCACCACGGGGCTGCGACGCAGGGCCTGCAGCCAGTCGGCAAGCCGACCGGGCAATTGCTCCCATAGCGATTGCTGCAGGCGCTCGGCCTCCTTTGGCCAGGCGAGAATCTGATTGGGATCGCCAGCCAGCGCCTGCAAGGGCAGACAGCTGTGTCCGCGCCCCTCCATCTGCGCCAGCACGGCCGTGGCTACCAGCAGTGCGGGCCCGGCCTCGGCATCCTGCGCGGCCACAAAAGCCGCCAGGGCGCTGTCCAGACGGCGCAGCAGGCCGGCATCGGCCAGACGCTCCAGAGCGGCCAGCCAGGCCGTGGTGTCCAGCGCAATCGTGTCGCCATCCGCGGGGGCTGCGAACAGGTCCAGCGTCTGCAGATCGGCTTTGCGGCGGCCCTTCATGGCTGCTCCTCCTTCGATTCTTGCTCGCAGTCGCCGAGAAGCGCCTCAAGCCCTTGCAGCAGCGCCAGCGGCGGCTTGAGCACATGCATGCCGGCGGCCTCGCCATCGAGACCGCGCAGAAAGAAATAGAGCGCGCCGCCCAGTTGTTGCCGAGGGTCGTAAGCCGCGCCCAGCCGGCTTTGCAGCAGGCGGTGCAAAGCCAGCAGATACAGCGCCGCCTGCACGTCATAACGGTGCTCGAGCATGGCCTGCTCCAGCGCCTGAGGGGTATAGCCCGCACTGTCCTGACCCAGGTGGTTGGTCTTGTAGTCCAGCACCCAGTAACGACCGGCATGGTGAAACACCAGGTCGGCAAAGCCCATCAGCATGCCGTGCAGCTCACGCTCGGGCAGCGCCGGGCGCGGCTGACCGGGCAGGATATGCCGGCGGCACAGCGCGTCGATATGCGGTGCCGACAGGCGCCGCGCTGGCAGCCAGAACTCCATCTCGGGCAACAGCGCATCGCCTTCGCCCAGCTGGGCCAGCGAGACACCGAGCGGCGCCAGCGGCTGGTGCACCACGGCGCGCAGCCACTGCAGCACATCGGCGGCCTGCTCCTTGCGGCCCGCACGCTCGCAGCGGCGCAGCAGGCGGGTCGCCAGGGGCTCGCTGTTGTCGGGATCATCCTGAGCCTGCAGCGCAAAGTCCTCGGCGGCCAGCCATTCCAGCTGGTCGTGCAGGAAATTGCCCACCACCGGGCCGCGCATGAAGCGGTGCCACACCGCAGCATCGCTGCGCGCGCCGGCGGCGAATCTGGTCAAGGTGGGCAGGGCGGTCATGACCTCGTTGATGACGCCCAGGTCCAGCGCAGCTTCACCGGCCTCCTGGGCCTGCAGCGCACGCTCGTCCTCGGCGGGGCTTTGTGCGGCCACCGGCAGGACCGGCAGGCTGGGTGCGGCCATGGCGCGGGTCAGCGACGAAAAGCTGCCAATGCCCCAGCGGCGGTCGAACTGCGCCGCGTACATCGGCGCGGCGGTCAGGGCGGGCAAGGCCTGCGCGGCAACATAGCGCGAGGCCACGGGCAGTTCGGCCGGCAGATCCACCACGGCGATCTGCGTGCAACGCTCGCTCAGGGCCTGGATGCTGGCGCGCCAGCTGGCAGCGGACTGCGCAACATCTCCGGCCAGCAGATAGCCCGCAGCCCCCTGCTCGTTCGCACAGTTTTTGCTGTTGCCGCGCTTCATGGGGGCCAGCCCCATCCACAACGCATGGCGCGGACGGGTCAGCGCCACATAGAGCAGGCGCAGATCCTCGCGCAGGCGCTCCTTGTCGGCCTGCGCCAGTTGTGCATCGTCGTAGTCCAGCACCAGCTCGCGCGCGGGTGCGCCATCGATCTGCACGGGCAGCGAAAGATAGGCCGCCTTGCCGTCCACAGGCCGGAAGCTGCCGCCAAACGGCAGGCAGACCAGCGGATACTCCAGCCCCTTGCTCTTGTGCACGGTGACGACCTTGACCAGATCGGCGTCCGATTCCAGCCGCACGATCTGCGCATCGCCGGCCGCGCCCGGGTTCTCGATCTGGGTCGCCAGCCAGCGGATCAGCGCCTGCTCGCCCTCCAACTGGGCACTCGCGCCTTGCAGCAGCTCGGCCAGGTGCAGATAGTTGGTCAGACGGCGCTCGCCGCCCATGTCCTTCAGCCAGCGCGCCGGCAATTCAAAGCGGTACAGCGTCTGGCGCAGCATGGCCAGCACGCCCAGGCGCAGCCAGAGGCTGTGCAGCTCCTTGAGCAGCTCGCTGCGCGCGTCGAAGGCCTCGTCATCGCTGGCCAGCCATGCCAGCTCGTCAAACGACAGTCCCATCATGGGCGTGGCCAGACCGGCGCGCACGGCCAGTCCGTCCAGGGGCGCGGCCACGGCACGCAGCCACAGCAGCAGGTCTTGCGCCTCGCCGCTGGCGAAGACCGAGTCCTGATCGGAGAGGTAGACCGAGGCCACATTGCGCCGTGCCAGCGCGCGGCGCACGGCAGTGGCTTCCTTGCCCGTGCGCACCAGCACCGCGATATCGGCCGGACGCAGACGCTGTAGCGGCTGGCCGGCTTCGGCAAAGCCCGTGGCACCGTCCATCAGCCACTGCACGATCTGGCTGGCGCAGAACTCCGCCCCACGGCGGCGGATGTCGTCATTGCTCAGTGGCTCATCGCTGCTGCCGTCCCAGGCAATGGTCAGCGCGGCCATGCGCTGGCTGCCCTGCATCAACAACTCCTTGCGGCCATTTGCCTTGACGCTCTCGAACGGCAGCGGATTGCTCTGCCCGGCGCGGAACAGGAACGCCCCCTCGCCTTCGCGCACTTCAGCCTGCACAAACCATTGGTTGACCGCATCGACCAGCGCCTGCGTGGAGCGGAAGTTGGTGTCCAGCACATAGTGGCGCCCCTCGGTCGCCTGCCTGGCCTGCAGATAGCTGTAGATGTCCGCACCACGAAAGCCGTAGATGGACTGCTTGGGGTCGCCGATCAGCAGCAGCGCGCTGTCCGCGCGGTTGTCTGCCGTGCAGTAGATCTGGTCGAACAGCCGGTATTGCAGCGGCGAGGTGTCCTGGAACTCGTCAATCAGCGCCACCGGGTACTGGGCCAGAATGCCGGCCTGCAGCGCGGGGCCGTTATCGCCGGCCAAGGCCGCATCCAGGCGCTGCAACATGTCGGCAAAGCCGAAAGTGCCGGCCTGGCGCTTGAGCCACAGCAGGCGCTGCTGCACATGGACTGCTGCATGCAGGCGCAGTGCCACATGCAGGGACGGCAGCTGCGCCAGGGCCTGAAGCAGCTGCTGCAGCTCGACAGATGCGGGAGGCAGCTCCACCGGCGCATCACCCTTGCGCGCTTCATCCAGCCCGGCAGGCACCAAACGGGTCGCTCCCGTCTTCATCGCAGCCGCCAACCCATCGTGCGGTGCGGCAGCCCACTCCCGCAATGCTTTCAGCCAGTTCTTGTAGTTGGCAGGCTTGAGCTTCAAGCCATTCCAAGCACTTTTGTTGGTGCCCAACTGGCCGTCCAGCCAATCCTCGAACTGCTGCGCTTTTTGTTCCCAGCCATCGCTGAGCATTCGCAGTTGCTGCTCACGCTCAGCCAGCGTCTGCACAATGCAGTCGCCCAGCGTGCCGGCACCCGCCGTGGCAGCGATGTTCTCACGCAGCAGCGACTGCATATCCTTGACCAGAGCCTGCACATCGGGCCAGACCTGCAGCGCCGTCTCCAGCACCTCGCCCGACAGCGGGTAGCACTGCTGGCGCCAGTAATCCTGTGCAGCCTCGGTCTGACGCTGGCTTTCGTCGGCCTCCAGCGTTTCATCAAACAGATTGCCGCTGTCGAAGGCATGCTCGCGCAGCATGCGCTGGCACCAGGCGTCTATGGTGTGGATGGCGGCATCGTCCATGCACTGCGCAGCCATGTCCAGCCGCCAGGCAGCGGTTTCGCGCTCTGTGCCTTCGGCGTAGGCATCGCGCAGATCGCGCAGAAAGCCGTCGTGCGCCGCCGGTTCGGCCTCGCCGCGAAAGCATTGCACGGCCTCGATCAGGCGGGCACGGATGCGGTCCGACAGCTCGCGCGTGGCGGCCCGCGTGAAGGTCATGACCAGAATATCGGGCGGCATCAATGCTCGGGCAAAGCCGTTCTCTGCGCCGTGGCCCAGCACCAGCCGCAGATAGAGGGCTGCAATGGTCCAGGTCTTGCCTGTGCCCGCGCTGGCTTCGATCAGGCGCGAGCCCCAGAGCGGGAAATGCAGGGGCTGCAGCGCCTGGCTGCCGGGCTTCATCGGGTTGGCGGGCTCGCTCATGCCGGCTCTCCTGGTTGTTCGTTCTGGTCTGCGCACTGCATCAAGGGCAGATCCTCGGTCTGCACCTGCGCGGCCAGCCAGTCATGCAGCGGGCCATAGACCTGTTTGGCCAGGGCATGAAAGCGCAGATCGGCCGTCAGCGCCTCCCAGTCGGGGTAGCAGCGCGCCCAGCTGGGGTCTTCGCATTCGCCGCCCAGCATATAGCCGCCCTCGTAGGCCTGTGCGGCGGCGTTCAGCTCGTCCCTGCCCGCTGCGATGGCGGCTTTGAGAGGCAGCGGCAAGGGCTCGTTCTGGCCCGTCAGCCACAGCTGCATCAAGGCCTGCAAGCGCTGCGTGGCCACCTCCGGCTCCAGCGGCTGCACCCAGACCAGGGTATCGCGTGCGATCACGCCCATCAGCGTGTCGCTGCCCCTGCTTGAAAGCGCCAGACTGCGCACATAAATGGGCAGCAGCTTGTGGGCCTGCAGCTCGCCCTTTTTGTTCAGCAGCGTGCGCGGCTCCAGCGCGAACCAGCAGCGGCTGTGGCCTGCATCCGAGGGCGGCTCCTGGCGCTCCTGCAAGCCATCCATCCAATCGTCCAGCGTGACCGCGCCGGAGTGCAGCAACAGCCGCTCGCGCGGCGCCGCATGGGGCCACAGCCGCATCTGCTGCTGCCAGGCCAGCAGCGACGGCGTGGCCTGGGCCTGCAAGGCCTCGGCCTCTCGCCTGCCAAGTCCTGCCAGCGGCAACACGCCGGCACGCCCCAGACGCTGCACCTGGCGCTGCACCTGCATGCCCACGTCCAGCGCCGCATCGTGCGCCAGCTGCGTGCGCACACCTTGCTGCAGCTGCTGAATCAGGCCGTAGGCGGTCAGACCATCGACGCTGAAAAGCTCGTCGTCCTCCAGCAGCTCCTCATCCTGTTCAAAGCGCACCTGCAGGCGGTTGCGCAAAAAGCTGCGTGCGGGATGGCGCAGAAACTCCGTCAGGCGCGCCAGCGTCAGCGGCACTTCGGGATCGGGCTCGAACGCGGCCACGACAGGCAGCACCTGCGCGGCCCGCTCTTCATGCGCGCCATACCATTCGCGCGCGAAGGTCGACAGTCCCGAAGCCTGCTCGAAATAGCGGCGGCTGAAGGGCTGCAAAGGGTGCTGCCGGGTACGCTGGGCCAGCAGCAGATCTCCGCGCCCGCTGGCGCCAAGGCCTGCACTGCCTTCGCCCTGCCAGCCCTGGCTCAGATAGTCGCGCAGCTGCGAGACCAGCACCGAGGGGGGCTGTTCGCTGTTGTCGCGCACATGGCGGCCGGCCCAGCTGATGTAGAGCTTGCTGCGGGCCGACAGCAAGGCATCCAGCATCAGCTGGCGATCATCGTCACGGCGCGCGCGGTCGCCGGGTCGCTGCTGGCCGGGCAAGGCCATCAGATCGAAGTCCACGCGCATGGCGCGGCGCGGGTAGTCGCCATCGTTCATGCCCAGCAGACACACCACGTCGAAGGGAATGGCGCGCATGGGCATCAGAGTGCAAAAAGTCACGCCGCCGGCGCGAAAGCGCTGGTTGAGCGCGGGCTCGGACAGGGCCTGCAACCAGGCCTCCTGCGCCACCTCCAGCGGGATGAGGG
Source organism: Comamonas thiooxydans (assembly GCF_002157685.2). Taxonomy (NCBI): domain Bacteria; kingdom Pseudomonadati; phylum Pseudomonadota; class Betaproteobacteria; order Burkholderiales; family Comamonadaceae; genus Comamonas; species Comamonas thiooxydans. The sequence continues at coordinate 391,087 of NZ_AP026738.1, read as the reverse complement.
CATCGAAGCCCGCTTGCTCGCAGGCGGCCTGCCAGCCGACCAGAGCCGTGTCGAGTGCAGCGCACAAGGCCTGGTCTTCATCGCCCTGCGCGACAAAGAAATCATCGAGTAGTGCACGAAAGCGCTGCGCCCAGGCCTGGGGGGCAGCCGCCTCGCCGGCAGCTTGCCACCATTGCAGCATGCGCCCCAGCAAGCTGGCCAGCGATCCGGCCAGCTCGGCCGTCAGGCCACCCACTTCGTCATAGGGCTCCATGCCGGCAAAAGCCTGTGTCTCGTCGAAGGCCGCATCCAACGCCGGCCCGCTGGCATAGCCCAGCAGCATGCGGCGCAGGCCGAACCAGGCGCTGTTCGGATCACCGCAGGCTGCCAGACCCAGCTGGGCTCGCTGCGCATGGTTGAGCCCCCAGCGAATGCCCGCACCGGCCATCCAGTGCGTGAGCTGGGGCAGATCGTCGGCCGCCAGCCCCACGCGCGCCGCCACGGCGGGCACATCGAGCAGGTCGCACAACTCGCTCAGACGGCAGCGCTGCTGCGGCAGCTTGAGCAGCCATTGCAGCGCCGTCACCAGCGGGCTGCTGGCGCGCGCGCCCACGTCGGCGATATCAAACGGAATATGGCGCGCATCGTGGCGGCCGTACTGGCCGAACACGGCGCGGATGGCGGGTGCAGCCTCTTCGATCGACGGCAGCATGACCACCACCTCGCGCGGCGCCAGCGCTGCGCGACCCGCAGCGGCAGGCTCGGCCAGCCATTGCAGCAGCTGGTCGTGCAGCACTTCGAGCTCGCGCACCAGGCCATGGGCCTTGTGAAAGACGATGGACTGGTCGGCCGCTGCAATCTCGACCGCAGGGTGCTCCGACATGGGCACCAGATCGCGAATGCGCTGCTGCACCTGGGTCAGCAGCGGTGCATCGATCAGCTCGCTCGAGTCTGCCTCGTCATACACATCCACACGCGGCCAGCCCCATTGCACGGCGGTGTCGCCCGTGGTGTCGAAAGCATCGAGCTGGCGCACATAGTCACGGCTCTGCCGCCCCCATGCCGCCAGCAGCGGATGGGCATGGGCGTGCATGGCCGCCAGCGGAATCTGCGCCAGGTCCTTGCCGCCCTTGTCGGCATGGCGGCGGCGCTGCTGGCGCAGCAGCTCGCGCCCGTCGATGGCATCGGCCCAGTGAAAGCGGCAGGGGTTGGGAACGGCAATCAGCACCTGACTGTGCTGGGCAATGCCGCTGAGAAACTGCATCAGCGACAGAGGCATCTGGCTCATGCCGAACACCACCACGCGGCGCGCCAGCGGCGTGACCGGCGGCTGACCGCTTTGCAGTGCGTCCAGAATCCGCGCCAGCAGGGCCGGGCGGGTGGCGGCACGCTCCTGTTCATCGAGCTCGGCCAGCACCTTGCGCCACAACTGGGGCTGCCAGAGCTGCCCTTCGGGCACGGGCGCATCGGGGCGGCCCGCCGTGCGCAGCACATTCTCGCCCTGCTCCCAGGCAGCCAGCCAGTCGGCACGGTAGATCTGGTACTGGTCGAACAGGTCGGCCAGCTTTTCAGCGAGCTGCAACAGGCGCTGCGGCTCGCCGGGGCGCAGAAAGTTGGCAATCGGTTCGAACGCAGGCTCGCCCAGGCATAGCGGCAGCAGACGCATCAGGCGCCAGATCATGGGCGTCTTGTCCAGCGGCGATTCGCGCGGCACCTCGTGCCTGCCCAGAATCTGCCGGTAGCTGCGCCAGACAAAGCGCGCCGGCAACTCGACCTGTGCAGCGGCGCACACGCCCTGCTGCTCGGCCATGCGCATCTTGAACCACTCGGCCATGCCGTTGCTCTGCACCAGCACGATCTCGGGCTCCAGCGCCTGCAAGGGATGCGCGGCCAGCCAGGCCAGCACGGTATCGGCCAGCGCCTCGGTCTGGTTGCCGTGAATGGCGATCAGGCCCGGCTGCCAGTTCGCTGCCGGTTGCGACGCCCTTGGTTGCTGCTCTGCTGTCACACGCGCTCCTGTGCCTGTCTGTGCACGATGAAAGCTGCAAGCTTAACGGCAGCATGCAAGCGCTATCAAATGAAAAGCCGGTTGCGCTCACCCACCAAACAAACTGAAGCCAAAACACCTTGAAATCAGCTCATAGCCAGCGCAAGCCGCTCTGCTTTTTGTTGCCCACGACCCATTGCGGACATTCGAGGCTGCAATGAAAAAAGCCCCAGATCATTTTTGATCTGGGGCTTGATGTTTGGTGGCCTGGGACGGAATCGAACCGCCGACACAAGGATTTTCAATCCTCTGCTCTACCGACTGAGCTACCGGGCCTTGCTGTCCAGCAACTTGAATTTGCTGAAGCGACGATTATAGGCCTATTTTTCTGCATCCCGTCCCGCCTGGGCATTCCAGCCCAAAGCATTCGCCGGCCTGCTATGCCACCGAAAAGTAGTAGGCCCGGATGCAGAAAAGCCCTGGATCATTGCTGATCCAGGGCTTTGAATCTGGTGGCCTGGGACGGAATCGAACCGCCGACACAAGGATTTTCAATCCTCTGCTCTACCGACTGAGCTACCGGGCCTTTCATCAACACCCTTGAGTGCCGAAGCCACGATTATAGGCACACTTTTGGAGCCCAAATCGAAAACTGCGAATTTTTTGGCAATTATCCGCGGCGATTGCGTCCAAGGTCCACGCCCAGTTGGCGCAGCTTGCGATACAGATGGGTACGCTCAAGGCCGGTCTTCTCGGCCACGCGTGTCATGGAGCCGCCTTCGCGGGCCAGGTGGAATTCGAAATAGGCTTTTTCAAAGCCGTCGCGCGCCTCTCGCAAGGGACGGTCGAGATCGAAGCCCTGGTGCGAATTGGGCAGATTGTCTTCCGCCGCCTGGGCCGTGATGCTGACCACGGCCGATGGCGCCGTGCCGTTGCTGGCATGCGCTGCAGTTTCCGAGCCCTGGCTGGCCGTGCTGCGCGCCAGCCCCTGCTCCACCGCCTTGAGCAGCTTCTGCATGGTGATGGGCTTTTCGAGGAATGACAGTGCACCGATGCGCGTTGCCTCGACGGCCGTTTCGATGGTCGCATGACCGCTCATCATGATGACGGGCATGGTGAGCTGACCGGCCGTGGCCCACTCCTTGAGCAGAGTGACGCCATCGGTGTCCGGCATCCAGATGTCCAGCAGCACCAGATCGTAGTTGTGTGTTGCCCTGGATACGCGTGCCTGCGTGGCGTTCTCCGCCACGTCCACACTATGACCTTCGTCGTTGAGGATTTCCGACAACAAATCCCGGATCCCCAGTTCGTCGTCGACCACTAGTATGTTTGCCATGTGTCTAAAGCCTGTTGCTATGCCTTGTGCGGAACGGGATCAAGCCGTCCCCGCACGGTCGTTAGGTACAAATGATAGCGACACTCGCGCGCCTTGCACTACCCCGTCTTCCTCTCGATTACCCAGGTCCACTCTTGCGCCATGCTCGTCGGCGATTTTTTTGACCACGGCCAAACCCAGGCCTGTGCCGCGAGATTTGGTGGTCACATAGGGCTCGAAGGCTCTTTGAAGAATATTGGGAGCAAAACCTGTGCCACTGTCGCTGATGCTCAGGCGTACACGCTGGGCCGTGTCCATCCAGCGGGTTTCGATGGTGACGGATCCTGGAGTCTGCCCTGTTTCCTGCGCTCTTTGCGCCGTGGAATCTTGCGCATTTTGCAAAAGATTGTGGATGACCTGACGCAATTGCTGGCTATCGCCCTGAATCAGCGGACAGGCTTCGTCGAGCGATGCCTCCACACGCACTGCCGCATTCTCTTCGCCATAGAGCTGCAGCACCTCAGCGACCAGTGCATTCAGATCCAGCGCTTGCAGATTGGCAGCCGGCAAACGTGCGTATTCACGAAACTCATCAACCAGACGCTTCATGGCCCCCACCTGATCGACGATAGTCTTCACGGATTTGGCCAGCAGCGCCTGCTCCGCAGGCTGCAGCTTGTCGGTCAGCTTCATCGCCAGACGCTCGGCAGACAGCTGAATCGGCGTCAGCGGATTCTTGATCTCATGCGCCACGCGGCGCGCCACCTCGCCCCAGGCCTGTGCGCGCTGGGCAGAGACGATCTCCGAGATGTCGTCAAACACCAGCAGGCGCTGGTCGTCGGGCAGCTCCGCACCGCGCATGACCAGGCTGGTGGTGTTGTGCACCACATCGCCGTTGCCGTTGCCCGCGTCCAGCTCATAGACCTGCTGCCAGCGATCACGCCCCTGCTCGGCCGAAGCATCGCCGAGAAAGATCTCGAACTGCTCCTGCACCACGCGCGCAAAGTCCTGCAAACCCGAGACATCGCGCAGGCGCTTGCCCTGGAACACCGCCATGGGCGCACGCAGAATGCGTGTTGCACCGGGATTGCTGAGGACGATGCGCCCGGAGCGATCGAGCACGATGACGCCCGAAGTAAGGTTGTCCAGAATGGTCTGCAGATTGCTGCGCGCCGCATCGAGTTGCAGCAGATTGCGGTTGGCGTCGGAGCGTGCATCGGCCAGTTGCTGGGTCATGACGGCAAAAGAGCGCGTCAGCCCGCCAATCTCGTCCTTGCTCTGCAGCGCAGGCTTGGGACGCAGATCGCCACGCGCCACATCGCGCATGCCCTGGGCCAGCAACAACAAGGGCTTGGCCAGTTGGTTGCCCAGCACCACGGCCAGCACCACGGCCCCAAACACGGCCAGAAAGAGCGCCAGCGTCAGAGTGCCGATATACATGCGCTGCAATCCACCACGAGCAAGTGCTCGCTCCTGATACTCGCGATTGGCCTCCTGCACGGCCAGGGCATTGCTGACCAGGGCTTGCGGCAGGGGAATCGTGGCCTGCAGATAACGCGCCTCCTCCAACAGATTCACGGCCGAGCTGGGCACCAGCGCCAGTGTGCGCACCTTGGCGTTGGCCGCGGCCTGATCGGCAGGCACGTCGCCGGCATCATCCAGGCCTTCGATGCTGGCCACGGCACGCTGACCGCCCTGCTCCCTCAAGCTGCGCAGCAGCTGGGTGTTGGGCCGCTCCGGCGCCAGGCTGAATTGAGACTGACCGGCACTGGCAATGGCCTTGCCTGATGCATTCCAGAGCACTACATCGGAGGCACCGATCTGATCTCGGATGCGCTCCAGCATCAGTGCCGCCCCTGCATCCGAAGTCTGCGAGAGCTGAAGGCCTGCCGTGCGCGTGTTGTTGGCCATGTCATTGGCCACGGTATCCAGCGTGGCACTGGCCAGGCTCACGCCCGCAGACAGGGCTCCCTCGACCTTGACGTCAAACCAGCTCTCTATCGAGCGCGAAACAAACTGGTAGGACACCACATAGATCAACAAGCCCGGCAACAAACCCACCAAGGTGAAGATGCCCGCCAGCTTGAGCAACAGCTTGCTGCCAAAACGCCCGCGCCTGAGCCTCAGAGCCAGGCGCAAGCCGCCCCAGAACAGCACCAGCAGCAGCAATCCGGCCACAACGACATTGGCGGCAAACAGCCAGTTGTAGTTGCGCTCATAGGCCAGCCGGTTATTCGTGGCCAGGGTCAGCAGGAACAGCAGCAGCACCCCAACCACCACCATCAGCGCCACGCCCGTGCCAACGGCCCAGCGCGTGGCGCGCGACCAGCGCGCGGCAGAGGAGCCGCCGGCGTCGCCGTCCGGGAGCTTGATGTCAGCCATCAGGGAGCGGCCTCCAGCGTCTGCGTGCGCGACAGTTGCAGATTCCAGCCCGAGCGCCCCAGAGCCCCAATCTGTAAAGGTCTGGGCAGGGACGACAGATCTACGCGAAAGCGCAGTTGCACCAAGACGCCGGAGGTCGAGCCGAGCTGGCCTGACTCCAGAATCTTCCAGCGGTAAATGCGTTGAATGGCTGCGATGGCATCCTCCAGCTGCTCGTAGGACTGGCCCAGCGCCAGTCCGGTACCGCTGCCGCCGGTGAAGGCGGAATTGGAGATATGCAAACGCCAGCGCCTGGTCAGCGGCTGGTGCGTGATGCGGTAATAGCGGGTGGCGACGCCCAATTGCTGATCGGACCAGTACCAGCGCTCGCGCTGCACCTGAGCCTCGGCAATGAAATACATGGGAATGCCCTGGCGCAGGGCATCTTCAACCTGACCGGGCAGCTCGAACTGCAGATTGGCCGAGAGAAACACCCCCTCGTCGGTACGTGTGACCTGCATGGAACTGATATCCGGCGGCACGGTATCGGCCCGGGCCAGCACGAAACTCAGGGTCAGTGCCAGCACCAGCGCAGCTGCACGGGCCGCACGCCGCAAGGCCCCCGCTACAGCGTTAGCGCAATTTTTCCAGCAGAGCGTAAAAAAAGCCGTCGTGGTCACCCAGAGGATTGTCTGCCACGGAATCGTGTTTGGCAGCTTTGCCGGGAATTAAATGACCCGGAGCAGGCAAGCTGGCCGCCGTAGTGTTGCGTGCAAGAAACGCTTGCATCTGGGCATCGCCCTCGGCCTTGAAGACCGAGCAGGTGCAATAGACCATGCGACCGCCGGGCTGCAGCAACGGCCACAGGGTATCGAGCAGCCTGGACTGGATGTCTGCCAGCTGGGCCACATCGCTCTCACGGCGCAGCCAGCGCACATCGGGCTGGCGACGCACAATGCCAGATGCCGTGCAAGGCGCATCGAGCAAGATCGCATCGAAGAGCTGAGCGCCACATTGCGATTCGAACCACGCCTGGGGCGCGGACGCATCGGCCACCAGCACCTTGGCCCTCAGGCCCAGACGCGACAGGGTTTCACCGATGCGGCGAGCCCGCTCGGGGTCGATCTCCAGGGCCGTGACTTCGATGCTGCCGGGCGCGGCGCGCTCGAGCAGATGGGCAGTCTTGCCGCCGGGCGCAGCACAGGCATCCAGCACGCGCAGCGGGCGGCCCTGGGGCTGGGGCAAGCCAGCCAGCAGTAGCGGTGCAGCAGCCTGTGCCGCGCCGTCCTGCACCGAGGCCCAACCTTCTTCAAACTGCGGCAGCTCCTGCACTGGAACCGCCTGCTCCAGCTGCAGACCGCATTCGGCGACTGCGGTCGCTTTCAGATTCATGGCTTCCAGCGCCTTCTGATACTGGGCTGGAGTGCTTTTCTGTGCATTCACCCGCAGCGTCATGGGCGGCTGGGCGTTGTTGGCCGCCAGGATGGCCTGCCAATCCTGGGGATGGTCTTTTTTGAGCCGGGCAATCCACCATGCAGGGTGATTCCAGACGGCCACGGGATCGTTGTCGGTCGCGCCCACCAGGGCATCGCGCTCGCGCAGAAAGCGGCGCAGGCAGGCGTTGATAAAGCCGGACTGCGCGCGTGCCGCGCCGTTCTTGGCGGCTTCCACGGCCTGGTTGACCAGGGTGAAGGGCGGGTAAGGGGCTTGCGCCTCATCCCAGGCCAGAGCCAGTGCTGTGCTCAGCAAGGCACTGACCTTGGGGGCCGGTGCGCGCGGTGCCAGCTGCTTTTGCAGCGCCTGGGCACGCCCCAGATTGCGCAGCACCTGGAACAGCAAGGCCTGCACTCCCGGACGCAAGCGCTGCGGCACCTGCGCCAGCACAGCCTTGCTGGACTGACCACCCAGGATGCCGTGCAAGGCCTTGGCCACTGCATCCAGCTGTTGCCACAGGGCAGGAGCGTTGGGCACGGCAGCACCTGCGGCGGCGTTCTTGGGTTGGGAAGGCTTGGAAGTCATGAAGAGCAGACCTGAAAATCTTGTAGAACCGACGCAGACCAGGATGCACAGCGGGCATTTCTATCGAGAAAACGCCAGGTCTGATCCGAGCTTGCGCAAGTCGTGTCTTGATCAATGAAAAACGCTCCCGTCTGCACAAGGCAGAGCGGGAGCGCGGTGCATCAGCAGCGAACCGCAGCCGTTGCCGGCCGCGGCCCAGTGCCATGCTTAGTCGGCAGAAGCGTCGCCAGCAGGTGCTTCGACGTCATCAGCCAGCACACCGGCCAGCTCGGCTTCCTCGGCTTCGGCGATGGCACGACGCTCGGCATCGTCCATTTCGTCCTTGGCCTTGCGAGCCTGGTGATAGGCCAGACCGGTACCGGCGGGGATCAGACGACCCACGATCACGTTTTCCTTCAGGCCACGCAGCTCGTCGCGCTTGCCCATGATGGCAGCTTCGGTCAGAACACGGGTGGTTTCCTGGAAGGAAGCCGCGGAGATGAACGAGTCGGTCGACAGCGAAGCCTTGGTGATACCCAGCAGCACGTTGGAGTACGTGGCAGGCAGCTTGCCTTCCTTCTGCATCTGTTCGTTGGTGTTGAGCACCTCGGAACGCTCGACCTGTTCACCCTGGATGTAGGTGGTATCGCCGGAGTTCTCGATGATCACGCGACGCAGCATCTGACGCACGATCACTTCGATGTGCTTGTCGTTGATCTTCACACCCTGCAAGCGGTACACGTCCTGCACCTCGTCCACGATGTAGCGCGACAGCTCTTCGATACCCAGCAGACGCAGGATGTCTTGAGGATCGGCAGGACCGTCAACGATGGACTCGCCCTTGTTCACCACCTGGCCTTCGTGGACCAGAATGTTGCGCTCCTTGGGCACCAGTTCTTCCCAGACCTTGCCTTCCAGATCGGTGATCTGCAGGCGGATCTTGCCCTTGGTTTCCTTGCCGAAGGACACGGTACCGGTCATCTCGGCCAGAGTGCCCTTGTCCTTGGGCGTACGGGCTTCGAACAGTTCGGCCACACGGGGCAGACCACCGGTAATGTCGCGGGTCTTCTGACCTTCCACAGGGATACGGGCCAGCACTTCGCCGGGGCCCACGTCCTGGCCGTCGCGCACCTGAATCAGGGCGCCGACCTGGAAGCCAATCGTCACGGCGTGGTCGGTACCAGGAATCTTGACTTCCTGGTTGTTGGCGTCGATCAGCTTGACCTGGGGACGCACCACCTTGGCAGAGCCACGACGCTTGGGGTCGATCACCACCAGAGTGGACAGACCGGTCACTTCGTCGACCTGCTTGGCCACCGTCAGACCTTCTTCCACATTCTCGAAACGCACTTGACCGGCGTATTCGGTAATGATGGGTCGGGTCAGCGGGTCCCAGTTCGCCAGGATCTTGCCGGCCTTGATGGCTTCGTCGGGCTTGATGGTCAGCACGGCGCCGTAAGGCACTTTGTGACGCTCACGCTCGCGGCCGTTTTCGCTGATCACGATCTCGCCGGAACGCGAAATCACCACCAGCTCGCCCTTGGTGTTGGACACATAGCGCATCGTGCTGTTGAAGCCGATGACACCATTGGACTTGGCTTCCACGCTCGAGGCGATGGCGGCACGCGAAGCGGCACCACCGATGTGGAAGGTACGCATGGTCAGCTGCGTGCCGGGTTCACCGATGGACTGGGCAGCGATCACACCCACGGCTTCGCCGAGGTTGATCAGGCCGCCACGACCCAGGTCGCGACCGTAGCAGGTGGCGCACAGGCCGAAACGGGTTTCGCAGGTCAGAGCCGTACGCACCTTGATTTCGTCCACGCCCTGGGCTTCCAGCTCTTCGATGGTGTCTTCGTTGAGCAGGGTACCGGCAGGAACCAGCACGGCACGGGTTTCGGGGTGCAGCACTTCTTCAGCGGTCGAACGGCCCAGCACGCGATCGCGCAGGGATTCGATCACTTCACCGCCTTCGACGATGGCGCGCATCAGATAGCCGTTGGAGGTACCGCAATCCTGTTCGTTCACGACCAGATCCTGCGTCACGTCCACCAGACGACGAGTCAGGTAACCGGAGTTAGCCGTCTTCAGCGCCGTGTCGGCCAGACCCTTACGAGCACCGTGGGTCGAGATGAAGTACTGCAGCACGTTGAGGCCTTCGCGGAAGTTCGCGGTGATAGGCGTCTCAATGATCGAGCCGTCAGGCTTGGCCATCAGACCACGCATACCGGCCAGCTGACGAATCTGCGCTGCGGAGCCGCGGGCGCCGGAGTCGGCCATCATGTAAATCGCGTTGAACGATTCCTGATCGACTTCGTTGCCGTGACGGTCGGTGGTCTTCTGGACCTTGAGCTGGTCCATCATCACCTTGGACACGTCGTCGCCGGCCTTGCCCCAGATGTCAACCACCTTGTTGTAGCGTTCGCCCGAGGTCACCAGACCCGAGACGTACTGCTGCTCGATTTCCTTCACTTCGGACTCTGCGCGGGCCAGGATGTCGGCCTTTTGCGGAGGCACCAGCATGTCGTCGATGGAGATCGAGATACCAGCGTGCGTGGACAGACGGAAACCGTTTTGCAGCAGCTTGTCGGCAAACACGACCGTGGCCTTCAGACCGCACTTGCGGAAGGAGGCGTTGATCAGCTTGGAGATTTCCTTCTTCTTCAGCGCCTTGTTCATGTTGCTGAAAGCCAGGCCCTTGGGCAGGATTTCAGACAGCAGGGCACGGCCCACGGTGGTTTCCACGAGCGAGGTCACGGGCTCGAATTCGCCGGTTTCCTTGTTCTTGTTCCACTCGGTCAGGCGCACGCTGATCTTGGCGTGCAGTTCGGTCTCGCCGGCATCCAGAGCGCGTTGCAGCTCCATCAGGTCGGCAAACACCATGCCTTCGCCCTTGCCGTTGATCTTTTCACGCGTGGCGTGATACAGACCCAGCACCACGTCCTGGGAAGGAACGATGGAAGGTTCGCCCGAAGCGGGGAACAGCACGTTGTTCGAGGCCAGCATCAGCACGCGGGCTTCCATCTGCGCTTCCACAGACAGGGGCACGTGAACAGCCATCTGGTCACCGTCGAAGTCGGCGTTGAAGGCCGCGCAGACCAGCGGGTGCAGTTGCAGGGCCTTGCCTTCGATCAGGATGGGCTCGAAAGCCTGGATACCCAGACGGTGCAGCGTAGGCGCACGGTTGAGCATGATGGGGTGTTCCTTGATGACTTCTTCAAGGATGTCCCACACCACGGGCGTACCGGCTTCCACTTCCTTCTTGGCAGCCTTGATGGTCGTGGCAATGCCGCGCTGCTCGAGCTGCGCGAAGATGAAGGGCTTGAACAGCTCCAGCGCCATCAGCTTGGGCAGACCGCACTGGTGCAGCTTGAGGTAAGGACCCACGGTAATCACGGAACGACCGGAGTAGTCCACGCGCTTGCCCAGCAAGTTCTGACGGAAACGACCGCTCTTGCCCTTGATCATGTCGGCCAGAGACTTCAGGGCACGCTTGTTGGCGCCCGTCATGGCCTTGCCGCGACGGCCGTTGTCCAGCAGCGAGTCCACGGCTTCCTGCAACATGCGCTTTTCATTGCGCGCGATGATTTCAGGAGCCTTGAGCTCGAGCAGACGACGCAGACGCGAGTTGCGGTTGATGACGCGGCGGTACAGGTCGTTCAGGTCGGAAGTGGCGAAACGGCCACCGTCCAGAGGCACCAGAGGACGCAGATCGGGAGGCAGCACAGGCAGCACTTCCATCACCATCCACTCGGGCTTGATGCCGGACTTCTTGAACGCTTCCAGCAGCTTCAGGCGCTTGGCGTTCTTCTTGACCTTGACTTCGGAGCCGGTCAGATCGTTGCGCAGGCGCTCGATCTCGACGTCGATGTCGATGCCTTCGAGCAGGTCCTTGATGCCTTCAGCGCCCATCTTGGCGGTGAACTCATCGTAGCCGTACTCGAGTTGCTTGGCGTCGTAGTCGTCCTCGGTCATGATGCTGAACTTCTTCAGCGGAGTCATGCCGGGATCGGTCACCACATAGGCTTCGAAGTACAGCACGCGCTCGATGTCACGCAGCGTCATGTCCAGCACCAGGCCCAGGCGCGAAGGCAGGGACTTCAGGAACCAGATGTGAGCGCAGGGCGCGGCCAGGTCGATGTGACCCATGCGTTCGCGACGCACTTTGGTCTGTGTGACTTCAACGCCGCACTTCTCGCAGATCACACCGCGGTGCTTGAGGCGCTTGTACTTGCCGCACAGGCATTCATAGTCCTTGATCGGGCCAAAGATCTTGGCGCAGAACAGACCATCACGCTCGGGCTTGAAAGTACGGTAGTTGATCGTTTCAGGCTTCTTCACTTCACCGAAAGACCAGGAACGGATCTTCTCGGGCGAGGCCAGGCCGATCTTGATGGCATCGAAATGCTCATCAGGCGTAAATTGCTTGAACAGGTCGAGTAGCGATTTCATGTAACTCTTTCCTTTTCGTCAAAAATCATTGCAGCCACCGCTGGATTTGCCTTGGTTTCAGCAACGAACCAAGCGCAAATCCTTTGTTTTAAAGCGGTTGCAGCTCTCTGTTTAATAGGGCTTAAGAACGTTCGAGCTCGATGTCCAAGCCCAGAGAGCGGATTTCCTTGACCAGCACGTTGAACGATTCGGGCATGCCCGCTTCGATCGAGTGCTCGCCCTTGACGATGGACTCGTACACCTTGGTACGACCGACCACGTCGTCGGACTTCACAGTCAGCATTTCCTGCAGCACATAGGCGGCGCCGTAAGCTTCCAGCGCCCACACTTCCATTTCACCGAAACGCTGACCACCGAACTGGGCCTTACCGCCCAGAGGCTGTTGCGTCACCAGCGAGTAAGGACCGGTGGAGCGGGCATGCATCTTGTCGTCGACCAAGTGGTGCAGCTTCAGGTAGTGCATATAGCCCACGGTGGTCGGACGCTCGAAGCGCTCGCCGGTGCGGCCGTCATACAGGTATGCCTGAGTGCGTGTCTCGGTCAGACCCTTGGCGGCAGCGATGTCGTCAGGGTAGGCCAGCTTCAGCATGTCCTTGATTTCGGCTTCGGAAGCACCGTCGAACACCGGCGTTGCGAATGGCACGCCCGTGGTCAGCTCCTTGGCCATAGACATGACTTCGCCGTCGTCCAGCTGAGACAGCTCTTCCTTGCGGCCGCTGCGGTTGTAGATCTCTTCCAGGAAGGCGCGCACTTCAGCAGCACGGGCTTCCTTTTGCAGCATGTCGCCGATGCGCTGGCCCAGGCCCTTGCCGGCCCAGCCCAAGTGCACTTCCAGCACCTGACCGATGTTCATACGCGAAGGCACGCCCAGCGGGTTCAGCACGATGTCGGCGGTGGAGCCATCAGCCAGGAAAGGCATGTCTTCCACAGGAGTGATCTTGGAGACCACGCCCTTGTTACCGTGACGGCCGGCCATCTTGTCACCGGGCTGCAGACGACGCTTGACGGCCAGGTAGACCTTGACCATCTTCAGCACGCCGGCAGGCAGCTCGTCGCCCTGGGTGAGCTTCTTGCGCTTTTCTTCGAACGCCAGGTCGAAGGTGTGACGCTGCTGCTCGATGGAGTTCTTGATGGACTCCAGCTGAGCGGCCACATCGTCTTCGGCAGGACGAATGTCGAACCAGTGGAACTTCTCCACGCCGTCCAGATAGGCCTTGTCGATCTTGGCGCCCTTGGACAGCTTCTGAGGACCACCGTTGGCCACGCGGCCGGTCAGCAGCTTCTCGATACGGTCGAAAGCGTCGGCTTCCACAATGCGCAGCTGGTCGTTCAGGTCCAGACGGAAGCGCTTGAGTTCATCGTCGATGATCTGCTGGGCGCGCTTGTCGCGCTGGATGCCTTCACGCGTGAACACCTGCACGTCGATCACGGTGCCTTGCGAGCCCTGATCCACACGCAGAGAAGTGTCCTTCACGTCGGAAGCCTTCTCGCCGAAGATGGCGCGCAGCAGCTTCTCTTCAGGCGTCAGCGTGGTCTCGCCCTTGGGGGTGACCTTGCCCACCAGCACATCGCCGGGTTGCACTTCGGCGCCCACGTAGATGATGCCGGACTCGTCCAGACGGTTCAGTTGCTGCTCGGACAGGTTCGGGATGTCGCGTGTGATTTCTTCGGCACCCAGCTTGGTGTCGCGAGCCATCACCACCAGCTCTTCGATGTGGATCGAGGTGTAGCGATCGTCAGCCACGATGCGCTCGTTGATCATCACCGAGTCTTCGTAGTTGTAGCCGTTCCAGGGCATGAACGCGATCAGCATGTTCTGGCCGATGGCGATTTCGCCGAGGTCGGTCGAAGCGCCGTCCGCCAGCACATCACCCTTGGCCAGCTTGTCGCCACGGCTGACGATGGGGCGCTGGTGGATGTTGGTGTTCTGGTTGGAACGCTGATACTTGATCAGGTTGTAGATGTCCACGCCGACTTCACCGGCCACGGCTTCGTCGTCGTTCACACGGATCACGATGCGGGTGGCGTCGACATAGTCCACGATACCGCCGCGCTTGGCGGTGACCACGGTGCCGGAGTCCACGGCGGCAACGCGCTCGATGCCGGTACCGACCATGGGCTTTTCAGGACGCAGCACGGGCACGGCCTGACGCGACATGTTGGCGCCCATCAAGGCACGGTTCGCGTCGTCGTGTTCCAGGAAGGGAATCAGCGAAGCGGCCACGGACACGATCTGCGCAGGCGACACGTCCATGTATTGCACGCGCTCGGCCGACACCAGGGTCGATTCACCGGCTTCACGGGCCGACACCAGCTCGCCCACCAGATTGCCTGCGGCATCCAGATCGGCGTTGGCCTGGGCAATCACGTACTTGCCTTCTTCGATGGCCGACAGGTAGTCGATGTCCATCGTCACCTTGCCGTCCACCACGCGACGGTACGGGGTTTCGATGAAACCGTACTCGTTCAGGCGGGCGTACAAAGCCAGCGAGTTGATCAGACCGATGTTGGGACCTTCAGGCGTTTCGATAGGGCAGACGCGACCGTAGTGGGTCACGTGCACGTCACGCACTTCAAAGCCGGCACGTTCGCGGGTCAGACCGCCTGGGCCCAGGGCGGAAACACGACGCTTGTGCGTGATTTCTGCCAGAGGGTTGGTCTGGTCCATGAACTGCGACAGCTGCGAGGCACCGAAGAACTCCTTCAGAGCCGCAGAGATGGGCTTGGAGTTGATCAGGTCGTGGGGCATCAGAGGCTCTTGCTCGGCCTGACCCAGACGTTCCTTCACAGCCTTTTCGATACGCGCCAGACCGGTGCGGTACTGGTTCTCGGCCAGTTCGCCCACGCAACGCACGCGGCGGTTGCCCAGGTGGTCGATATCGTCGACTTCGCCACGGCCATTGCGCAGGTCCACCAGAATCTTGACCACGGCCAGGATGTCTTCGTTGGACAGCACCATGGGACCGGTCGCGCCTTCGCGGCCGATCTTGGCGTTGAACTTCATACGGCCCACGCGCGACAGATCATAGGTGTCGGCGTTGTAGAACAGGCGCTGGAACAGGGCCTGCACGGCGTCCTCGGTAGGAGGCTCGCCAGGACGCATCATGCGGTAGATGGCAACGCGGGCAGCGAACTCGTCCACGGTTTCATCGGTGCGCAGGGTCTGCGAGATGTAGGCGCCTTGGTCCAGTTCGTTGGTGTAGATGCACTGAACATCCTGCACACCGGCGCTGCGCAGCTTCTTGAGCAGGGCTTCGGTCAGTTCTTCGTTGGCCTTGGCGATGATTTCGCCGGTATCGGGATCAACGATGTTCTTGGCCAGCACACGACCCAGCAGGAAGTCTTCAGGCACGCTGACGAACTTGGTGCCGGACTGCTCCAGCTCGCGGGTGTGGCGAGCGGTGATGCGCTTGTCCTTGGCGACCACGACCTTGCCGGACTTGTCGGTGATGTCGAAACGCGCGACTTCGCCCTTCAGGCGATCGGCCACGAATTCCATCTGGGCACCGCTGTCCATCAGGCGGAAGTTGTCGTTCACGAAGAACGTTGCCAGGATGGTCTCGGGCGTCATGCCGATGGCCTTCAGCAGGATCGACACGGGCATCTTGCGGCGACGGTCGACGCGGAAGTACAGCAGGTCCTTGGGGTCGAACTCGAAGTCCAGCCAGGAGCCGCGGTAAGGAATGATGCGAGCCGAGAACAGCAGCTTGCCCGAGCTATGGGTCTTGCCCTTGTCGTGCTCGAAGAACACGCCAGGCGAACGGTGCAGCTGAGACACGATCACGCGCTCGGTACCGTTGATGATGAACGAACCCTTGTCGGTCATCAGGGGCACTTCGCCCATGTAGACCTCTTGTTCCTTCACTTCCTTGACCACCTTGGACTGAGCCGTGGAGGACTCGCGGTCATAGATGATCAGCTGGACCTTGGCGCGGACAGCGGAGGCAAAGGTCAGACCACGGGTCTGGCATTCACGCACGTCGAAAGCGGGCTTGGCGAGGTTGTACTCGACAAACTTCATCTCCACAAAACCATTGTGGGAGACGATGGGGAAGGCGGAATTGAAGGCCGCTTGCAGGCCATCAATGGTACGTTTTTTGGGGGCTACATCTGCCTGCAGGAATGCTGTATAGGCATCTTTTTGCATCTGCAGCAGATAAGGCACTTCGAGCACGCTATCGCGGCTCCCGAAGCTTTTGCGGATTCGCTTGCGTTCGGTATAAGAATAGGCCATGAGATCTCCGGGCAAAGACATGAGTCCTGGGTCTGCGACGACTGCCCCACAGGGTTCTCCTGCGGGCTTGGCGGTTGGCCACTACCAACCATGGCTGACGGCGATGCGTTGCACATCGCCCGAACCAAGGCATCTTCTGCTGTCGGATTGTCAGAAGACACTAAAAAGCAGACTCCCTAGGAAACCTGCTTTCTGGTGTGTTCTTTAAGCGCACTCCACAAGCGCCAAAGGCTGGAGACCCTTTTACGAGTCTCCAGCCCTTGATTTCACTGAATTACTTCAGTTCAGCCTTAGCACCGGCTTCAACCAGCTTCTTCACAGCGGCTTCAGCGTCAGCCTTGGGAGCGGCTTCCTTCACGGTCTTGGGAGCGCCGTCGACCAGATCCTTGGCTTCCTTCAGACCCAGGCCGGTGATTTCGCGCACAGCCTTAATCACGGACACCTTGTTGGCGCCAGCTTCGGTCAGCACCACGTTGAATTCGGTCTTTTCTTCAGCAGCAGCAGCGCCACCAGCAGCGCCGCCAGCAGCGGGAGCAGCCATAGCAGCGGCGGACACGCCAAACTTCTCTTCAATAGCCTTGACCAGGTCGTTCAGTTCCAGAACAGTCATGCTGTCCAGGGCGGTCAGGAATGCGTCTTTATCGAATGCCATTTTGATTTCCTAAAATTGGTTGGTTTTGCCGAGCACTCAGGCTGCGGCTGTTTCTGTTGCCGCTTCGGCAGAGCCTTCGCCCTTCTTGGCCGCCAGAGCGCCCAGCACAACGGCTGTACGCGAGATAGGCGACATGAGCAAGCCGCACAGTTGTGCGAGCAGTACTTCCTTGGAGGGGATGTTTGCCAGTTGCTTAACGCCGTCGATGTCCAGGGCCTTGCCTCCGAACGCACCACCGCGAATCACCAACTTGTCGTTGGTCTTCGCGAAGTCGGCCACCACCTTGGCGGCAGCCACTGCGTCTTCAGAGAAGCCATAGATCAGGGGACCAGTCATCTGGTCAGCCACCACGTCAAACGCGCTACCGGCAACAGCACGGCGGGCCAGGGTGTTCTTCAACACGCTCAGGCTCACACCCTTGCTGCGAGCATCGGCACGCAGTTTGGTCATGTCGGCGACCGTGATGCCACGGTATTCCGCGATCACAAGCGTTTGAGCTTTAGCGGCGAGGCTGGTCACTTCGTTGATGACCGCTTCTTTCTCACTGCGATTAAGACTCAAGGTCTACTCCTTCAAATGCATATGCAAGGCAAGCCCTGCATACACGCTCTTGTTGCAGCGACCAACTGTTTAGGAAAAAATTCCATCTGCAGCGGGATCGCCATCTGCGTTGGCCTTCGTGATTAAGTGATCAAATCACACCAACGGTCTTGGATGACCTGCAGGAGCAACAACTCCCGCAGCCCACCACACCAGATGAGCAAAGCTCATCTGACGATTTCTAGCAATTACGCCGAGATGGATTGTGTATCGACGCGAACGCCCACACCCATGGTCGACGAAACAGCCACCTTGCGCAGGTACAGACCCTTGCTGGAAGCAGGCTTGGCCTTGTTCAGTGCATCGATCAGAGCAGCCAGGTTGCCCTGCAGCTTGTCGGCATCGAACGAACGGCGACCGATCGTGCCGTGCACGATACCAGCCTTGTCCACGCGGAACTGCACCTGACCAGCCTTGGCGTTCTTCACGGCCGTAGCGACGTCAGGAGTCACGGTGCCAACCTTGGGGTTGGGCATCAGGCCGCGGGGGCCCAGGATCTGACCCAGCTGACCCACAACGCGCATAGCGTCGGGAGCAGCGATCACCACGTCGAAGGGCATGTCGCCGGCCTTGACTTGAGCAGCCAGGTCGTCCATGCCGACCACGTCAGCGCCGGCAGCCTTGGCTTCTTCAGCCTTGGCGCCTTGTGCGAACACAGCCACGCGAGCAGTCTTGCCGGTGCCGTGAGGCAGAACCACGGCGCCACGCACCACTTGATCCGACTTCTTGGCATCCACGCCCAGTTGCACGGCCACGTCGATGGATTCATCGAACTTGGCAGTTGCAGCTTCCTTCACCAGCGCCACGGCGTCAGCGAAAGAGTACAGCTTGTTGGAATCAACCTTGCCCTGGAGAGCTTTTTGCTTCTTGGTCAACTTGGCCATTTACACACCCTCCACGATCACGCCCATCGAACGGGCAGAACCAGCCAGCGTACGCACAGCAGCGTCAACGTCAGCGGCGTTCATGTCCTTCAGCTTGGTCTTGGCGATTTCTTCCAGCTGAGCACGCGTGATCTTGCCGACCTTGTTCTTCAGAGGATTGGCAGAACCCTTGTCCAGCTTCACAGCCTTCTTGATCAGAACGGTTGCGGGAGGAGTCTTGATGACGAACGTGAAGCTCTTGTCAGCAAAAGCCGTGATCACCACGGGCAGAGGCAGGCCGGGCTCGACACCTTGGGTCTGGGCGTTGAACGCCTTGCAGAATTCCATGATGTTGAGGCCGCGCTGACCCAGCGCAGGACCAATGGGAGGAGAAGGATTGGCCTTACCAGCTGGCACTTGCAGCTTGATGAAGCCGACGATTTTTTTCGCCATGTTGAGCTCCTTACGGGTATAGCGCCATTTGCGATGTCTGCAAACAGCTCCCCGAGGTTGCTGACTCTATAAAAAAGCTTCGCATCGAGTCAAAAAATGCGAAGCCCTAGATTCTATTGCGAATCTCAAGTTTTCTCAACTTGAGAGAATTCCAATTCCACAGGAGTTGCGCGGCCAAAGATGGTGACCGAGACACGCAGACGGTTCTTTTCGTAGTTGACTTCCTCGACGGAGCCATTGAAGTCCGCAAACGGACCTTCCTTGACACGAACCATTTCGCCGACCATGAACTCGACCTTGTGGCGGGGCTTTTCGGTGCCCTCCTGCATCTGGTCGACGATCTTGCGAACTTCTTCTTCAGAAATAGGGGCAGGACGGTTCTTGGCACCGCCGACGAAGCCGGTCACCTTGCTGGTGTGCTTCACCAGGTGCCAGGTATCGTCATCCATCACCATTTCGACGAACACATAACCGGGGAACAGGCGACGCTCTGTGGTGCGACGAGTGCCGTTGCGCATTTCCACCACTTCTTCGGAAGGCACCAGGATGCGGCCAAACTTGGACTGCATGTCCGAGCGAGCAATACGCTCCGCAATATTGCGCTCGACAGCCTTCTCCATACCCGAATAGGCATGGACGATATACCAGCGCAGATCGGGATTGGCGGGTCCCGCTGCTCCACCATTCACATCTGTTTCGACTGCATCAGCCATTACTTCCTCCAGCCCAAAATCAAGTCGTACAAGACCCATTCAAGCGTCTTATCGGTGAACCACAAGAACAAGGCCATCACCACCACAAACGCAAAGACATACAGTGTCATCTGCATGGTTTCCTTGCGGGTGGGCCAGACCACCTTCTTCACCTCACGCCAAGCATCACGAGCAAAGCCAATGAAGCGCTTGCCCGGCTCAGAGATCAGAAACACGCCAGCAGCCAGCACCAGGCCGACAATCAGAGTCGCCCACTGCACCAGCGCACCTTGCTTGCTCAACAGATAAAAGCCAGCAATAGAAGCAACAACTAAAGCCGCAACAGCGGCTAATTTTGCTTTGTCAGCAGCAGAGCTGACTGTTTCAACCTGAGTAGTGGCCATATTTTGTTTCAAATGCACAAAAATGTGCAATTTCAAGACACAAAAGCCCGCCAAAGGCGGGCTCTTGTTGATTCCACCATTAAGAGGTGGCAGGGGCAGTAGGAATCGAACCTACAACCTTCGGTTTTGGAGACCGACGCTCTGCCAATTGAGCTATACCCCTACAAATCAATTATGCAATGATCGTGGCAACCACACCGGCGCCCACAGTACGACCACCTTCGCGGATAGCGAAGCGCAGACCTTCTTCCATGGCGATGGGGGAGATCAGCTTCACAGTGATCGACACGTTATCGCCAGGCATCACCATTTCCTTGCCTTCGGGCAGTTCGATGGAGCCGGTCACGTCAGTTGTACGGAAGTAGAACTGGGGACGGTAGTTGTTGAAGAAGGGAGTGTGGCGACCGCCTTCGTCCTTCGACAGCACGTAAACTTCAGCAGTGAAGTTGGTGTGGGGCTTGATGGAGCCGGGCTTGCACAGCACTTGGCCGCGTTCCACGTCTTCACGCTTGGTGCCGCGCAGCAGCAGACCCACGTTGTCGCCAGCTTGACCTTGGTCCAGCAGCTTGCGGAACATTTCCACGCCGGTGACGGTGGTCTTGACGGTGTCCTTGATACCGACGATTTCGATTTCTTCGCCGACCTTGACAATACCGCGCTCGATACGGCCGGTCACCACGGTACCACGACCGGAGATGGAGAACACGTCTTCCACGGGCATCACGAAGGCGCCGTCAACAGCACGCTCGGGAGTGGGGATGTAGGTGTCCAGAGCTTCGGCCAGCTTCAGGATGGCAGGCTCGCCCTTGTCGGACTGGTCACCTTCCAGGGCCAGCTTGGCGGAACCGCGGATGATGGGGGTGTCGTCACCGGGGAAGTCGTACTTGGACAGCAGCTCGCGCACTTCCATTTCGACCAGTTCCAGCAGTTCTTCGTCGTCCACCATGTCGGCCTTGTTCAGGAACACGATGATGTAGGGCACGCCCACCTGACGCGACAGCAGGATGTGCTCGCGAGTCTGGGGCATGGGGCCGTCAGCAGCGGAGCAAACCAGGATAGCGCCGTCCATCTGAGCGGCACCAGTGATCATGTTCTTCACATAGTCAGCGTGGCCGGGGCAGTCCACGTGAGCGTAGTGGCGGTTGGCAGTTTCGTACTCAACGTGCGAAGTGTTGATCGTGATACCACGAGCCTTTTCTTCGGGGGCGTTGTCGATCTGCGAGTAATCCTTGGCTTCACCGCCGAAGTGCTTGGACAGCACGGTAGCGATAGCAGCAGTCAGGGTGGTCTTGCCGTGGTCAACGTGACCGATGGTGCCCACGTTCACGTGGGGCTTGGTGCGCTCGAATTTTTCTTTTGCCATTTTTCCGACTCCGAAAAAATTAATTCACTGCAAGAGGATTTCGGCGCAACCCTATCAAGCGAGCGCACCAGAAAATGGTGCCCATGGCGGGAATCGGACCCGCGACCTCTCCCTTACCAAGGGAGTGCTCTACCACTGAGCCACATGGGCAAAGAAGCTGCAAAAACAACTTCTAAAATCTTTGCTCGCAAACTGGAGCGGGAGACGGGAATCGAACCCGCGTCATTAGCTTGGAAGGCTAGGGTTCTACCATTGAACTACTCCCGCACAGATTTACTACTGCACGTGACTGCTATTTCTAGCAATCGCTCTTCTCAACCATTGCTGGTGGAGGGGACAGGATTCGAACCTGTGTACGCGTTAGCGGGCAGATTTACAGTCTGCTGCCTTTAACCACTCGGCCACCCCTCCGAAGAGACTCGAATTGTAGCATCTATTTTCAGCTTAAAAAGAAATTTTGAAATTTCTTTTTTCTTACCGAAGATCGATGCTGGCGCGGCTGGCGGGGATCGAACCCACGACCCTTGGCTTCGGAGGCCAATACTCTATCCACTGAGCTACAGCCGCGAATCCGTCAGGCCGCTCGCACGGCCAACAACAATTCAACAGCCGCAATTATTGCACGGGTTTGGACACCCAAATCACAAATTCACCTGAAATCCCAAACCAGACAAGTAGACATCCACCGACATCGAACCGACCTTGACCAATGAGAAACTTCCTTCCGTCAATACCCAACCATGTATAAGACCTACAAAAAGAGAGTGCAAACCGAGAGCCGCCTCTTCCGGGGATACCGACAACTGCACGGACTGCCCCTGTGCCGCAGCTGCCAGGTCGTGCGCAAATTTTTCCCGAGCGAAGCCTGAACTTTCTATATGCTGCAAACGCACATCGGCCAGCTCGCCCACGTATTCCATTTTGAATAGCGCCGTTTCAAACACCTTGCGTCTGCGCTCATCCTCGTCCAAGCTCTCGAACACACACAGGATGGAGTGACGAATGCGCTCTAGCGGCAACAGGTCACCATACCTGTCGTCACAGATTTCTTCGAAAGGCAGGCATATGCGCCCAAGCATGGAAACAAAGACATCCATCTTGTCCTTGAAGTGCCAGTACACCGCCCCGCGTGTCGCCCCTGCACGCTGGGCGATATCGCCCAGAGAGGTTCGAGACACGCCCTTCTCGAAAAACACCTCTTCAGCCGCATCCAGCAGCTTGGTGCGCGTCTCATCCGCTTCAGCCTTGGTTCTTCGAGCCATCACTCACCCTCTTCATCAATCGCCGGCGATAGTTCGCCGCGAGAAAAGCCATTTCTCAACTGCTTTACGCAGCGTTTTCAATTATACATTTATGCATGTATGTATAATTTCCTTAGCACCGATATGCAGGAAACCATCTAGGGTTTCCACCCGAATGAGCGCTCCACTGCGGACAGCGCTCTTTTCTCGTTTTCACAATGTCAACCGGAAGGACGTTCATGCACCCGATGTATGAAGCAAACCAGGCTCCCGACAATCAGTCCCATTCAGCCGCATCCGGCACCCGCTCCATGGTCATAGGCCTGAGCTTGGCTGCTGCACTGGGCCTAGTCGCATGCAGTGACAAAAACGCGGAAGCTCAAAAAGCACAAGCAGCCGCTCAGGCACAACCACCCGAAGTTGGTGTAGTGACGGTCTCCATGCAGAACGTGCCTTTGATCTCCGATCTGCCCGGTCGCCTGGAGCCATCGCGCATTGCTCAGGTTCGCGCGCGCGCAGCCGGCATCGTGCAAAAGCGCCTGTTCCAGGAAGGCTCGGATGTCAAAGCAGGCCAAGCCCTGTTCCAGATTGACAACACCCCGTACAAAGCCAACCTGCAGAGCGCTCAGGCGACCCTGGCACAGGCCGAAGCCAATCTCGCTCAGGCATCTGCCACCGCACGCCGCTACAAGCCACTGGTGGAAGCCAATGCCATCAGCAAGCAGGAATACGACACCGCCATCGCCAACGAGAAAGCGGCCCTGGCACAGGTTGCCGCAGGCAAGGCGGCAGTCACCAATGCCAACGTCAACCTGGGCTATGCCAGCGTGACGGCCCCCATCTCCGGACGCATCGGCCGCGCTCTGGTGACGGAAGGCGCTCTGGTCGGCCAGGGCGAAGCCACGCAGCTGGCAACCATTCAGCAAGTCAACCCGCTGTATGTGAACCTGACCCAGTCCTCTTCCGACATCATGCGCATGCGTGAAGCGCTCGGCTCCGGCAAGTTGGCAAAGGTAGGTGACAACGCTGCGCGCGTCCACGTCTATTTGGACGATGGCAAGGAGTACGCACACACCGGCAAGCTGCTGTTCACCGACCTGACCGTGGACCCGACGACGGGCCAGGTCAGCGTGCGCGCGGAACTGCCCAATCCCGACGGACTGCTGCTGCCCGGCACCTATGTGCGCGTGCACCTGGAGCAGGCACAGGTCGAGAACGCCGCGCTGATTCCGCAACAGGCCGTGACCCGCAATGAA
Organism: Comamonas thiooxydans; assembly: GCF_002157685.2. Taxonomy (NCBI): domain Bacteria; kingdom Pseudomonadati; phylum Pseudomonadota; class Betaproteobacteria; order Burkholderiales; family Comamonadaceae; genus Comamonas; species Comamonas thiooxydans. The sequence continues at coordinate 367,237 of NZ_AP026738.1, read as the reverse complement.
AAGGGCAACTTCGTCATGATCGTGGCCGAGGATGGCTCGGTGGCACCGCGCCCCGTTCAGATCAGCCAGTCCAGTGGCACCAACTGGGTTGTCACCTCCGGCCTGAAAGCTGGAGAAAAAGTCATGGTGGACGGCCTGATCAAGGTGGGCATGGGAGCCAAGAAGGTCAAGCCCGTCGAGATCAACAATGCAGCTGCCGGCGCCCCCGCGCAGCCCTCTGCTGCGGCCCCCGCCGCACCAGCGCAAGAGAAAGCTGCCACACCAGCCGAAGGTGCTGGCGAAGGCAAGGCAGCCAAGTAACAGGCACGATCCATGTCCAAGTTTTTCATCCACAGACCGATCTTTGCCTGGGTGATCGCGATTTTCGTGATCATTGCGGGCGTGATCTCCATCACCAAGCTACCGGTGGCACAGTTCCCATCGGTCGCACCTCCCACCATCAACGTGACAGCGACCTACCCGGGCGCCACGTCACAGACCATGACGGACTCCGTTCTGCAACTGATCGAGCGCGAAATCAACGGCGCGCAAGGTCTGATGTATATGGAAGCCTCCGCCCCTGCGGGCGGTCAAGGCACTCTGACCGTCACCTTTGCTCCGGGCACCAACCCCGATCTGGCGCAGGTGGACGTGCAAAACCGCCTCTCACGCGTGCTGCCCCGCCTGCCTCAGGTCGTTCAGGCCCTGGGCGTGCGCGTGGACAAGTCCATGAGCAACTTCCTGATGATTCTGGCCTTCCAGGCCGAGTCCGGGGAGACCTCGCGTGACGACATCGCCGACTATGTAAACCGCAATGTGGTGCCTGAAATCCAGCGTCTGGACGGCGTGGGCAAGGCACAGCTGTTTGCCTCGGGTCGAGCCATGCGCGTCTGGGTGGACCCGGCCAAGCTCCAGGGTTATGGCCTGTCGATTGCATCCGTCAATGCAGCGATTGCCGCACAGAACCAGCAGATCTCCGGCGGTGCACTGGGCAATCTGCCCAGCACACCCGGAACGACGACCACGGCAACGATTGTGGTGCCCGGTCAGCTGAGCACGCCCGAGGAATTCGGCGAAGTGGTGCTGCGCTCCAACTCCGACGGCTCCACCGTGCGCCTCAAGGACGTAGCCCGCATCGAACTGGGCATTGAAAGCTATGCCTTCGAGTCGCGCCTGGACGGCAAGCCCGCCGTGGCAATGGCCGTGCAGCTGACTTCGACCGCCAACGCCATGGCGACGGCCAAACTGGTCAAGGCCAAGATGGCCGAGATGGAGCCCTTCCTGCCTGCCGGCGTGAAATGGTCATCGCCCTACGACACCTCCAAGTTCGTGAAGATCTCCATCGAGAAGGTGGTGCATACGCTGCTTGAAGCCATCGTGCTGGTGTTCATCGTGATGCTGATCTTCCTGCAGAACATCCGCTACACCCTGATCCCTACCATCGTGGTGCCCATCGCATTGCTCGGCACCTTTGCCGTGATGCTGGTTGCCGGCCTGACCATCAACATTCTGGCCATGTTCGCCATGGTGCTGGTGATCGGTATCGTGGTGGACGACGCCATCGTGGTGGTGGAAAACGTCGAGCGCATCATGGCCGAGGAAGGCCTTCCCCCCAAGGAAGCCACCATCAAGGCCATGGGCCAGATCCAGGGCGCCGTGGTCGGCATCACCGTGATTCTGGTGACGGTGTTCCTGCCCTTGGCCATGTTCTCCGGCGCGACAGGCAACATCTATCGCCAGTTCTCGCTGGTGATGGCCATCTCGATCTTCTTCTCGGGCTTCTTTGCGCTGACGCTGACGCCTGCGCTTTGCGCCACCATGCTCAAGCCCATTCCCAAGGGCCACGCGCACGACAAGAAGACCGGCTTGCTCGGCCCGTTCTACAACTGGTTCAACCGCAAGTTTGAGGCTGGCACAAGACGCTATTCAGCCGCTCTGTCCGGTGTGGTCAAGCGCTCCGTACAGGCCTTCATCGTCTACCTGCTGGTGATCGCCGGTGTGGTCTTCATGTTCCTGCGACTGCCCACGGCCTTTCTTCCCACCGAAGACCAGGGCTATGTCATCTCGCTGGCTCAGTTACCTCCCGGCGCGAGCCTGGAACGCACCAGCAAGACGATGGCTGAGCTGGAGAAGTTCGCCCTGAGCCAGCCTGAGACCGATCACATCGTGAGCATTCTGGGCTTCAGCTTCATGGGTCAGGGCCAGAACGTGGGCCTGGCGTTCACCACGCTCAAGGACTGGTCCGAGCGCGCCGGTGCTGGCTCGGATGCCAAATCCTTCGCTGACCGAGCCAAGGGCGCCATGTTAGCGCTGCGCGATGGTTTCATCTTCACGCTGGTCCCCCCCTCCATTTCGGAGCTGGGCAATAGCGACGGTTTCACCTTCCGTCTGCAAGACCGCGGCAGCAAGGGGCATGCAGCCTTGCTGGAAGCCCGCAATCAGCTGGTTGCCAAGGCCAACCAGAGCCCTGTGCTGACCGGCGTGCGCTTTGATGGTGTGGACGACGCACCGCAATGGCAGGTGGACATCAACCGCGATGCGGTCTATGCCCAGCGCGTGAGCATGGGTGATCTGGCCACGACGCTGGCAACGGCCCTGGGCTCGTCCAACTCCACGGACTTCCCCAACAACGGCTTCATGCAGCGCGTCACCATCCAGGCCGATGCCGCCCGCCGCATGCAGCCCGAGGACGTGATGCGCCTGACGGTCCCCAACGCGCAAGGCCAGCTGGTGGAACTGTCCACCATGGTCAGCGCCAAGTGGATCAGCGGCCCCATGCAGCTGACACGCTACAACGGCTACCCCTCCATGAGCATCACCGGTCAGGCCAAACCCGGCTTTACCAGCGGTGACGCCATGAAGGAAATGGAAAAGCTGGCCCTGGAACTGCCCGACGGCTTCGGCTACGAGTGGACCGGCCAGTCCCTGGACGAGAAGAAGGCTGGCTCCTCGGCCATGCTGCTGTATGCGTTCTCCATCCTGGCCGTGTTCCTGTGCCTGGCCGCGCTGTATGAAAGCTGGAGCATTCCGCTGTCCGTGCTGCTGGTCGTGCCTCTGGGCGTGTTCGGCGCCGTGGCCGGCATGCTGATGCGCGGCATGCCCAACGACATCTACTTCCAGGTGGCGCTGATCACGGTGATCGGTCTCTCGGCCAAGAACGCCATCCTGATCGTGGAGTTCGCCAAGGACCTGCATGCGGAAGGCAAGAGTGCACTGGAGGCCGCGCTGGAAGCCGGTCACCTGCGTTTCCGCCCCATTCTGATGACTTCGCTGGCCTTTATTCTGGGCGTGGTGCCGCTGTACATCGCCTCCGGCGCCAGCGCTGCCAGCCAGAAGGAAATCGGCACGGGCGTGTTCTGGGGCATGGTGATCGGCACGCCGATCTCCGTGTTCCTGGTGCCCGTGTTCTTTGTGGCCGTGTTCAATCTGTTTGGCAAGAAGTCCAAGCAAGACTCCAACGCCACTTCCCCGGCGGCAACTTCTGCAGCACAGGGAGGCTCGCAACATGAATAAAACCTTGCTACCCGTAGCACTGGCCGGCGCGCTGCTGGCCAGCGGCTGCTCCTTCATCCCCACGCTGGAGCGTCCCGCCGCTCCGGTGGCGGAGCATTACTCTGCCGCCGACGAGCAGGCTGGCACCACCGCGGCCGCCGACATCCCCTGGCAGCAGTTCTACACGGACCCTCGCCTGCAGCAGGTGATCCAGCTCGCGCTGGACAACAACCGCGACCTGCGTGTGGCCGTGCTCAACATCGAAAAAGCGCAGGCCCAATACCAGATCCAGCGCGCCGCTCAGTTCCCTGAGTTCGGTGTGGCAGGCAGCGCCAGCCGCCAGCCCAGTGCCACCACGGGCCGCTATGCCAACTCGTACATGGCGGGCCTTTCCATGCCCAGCTGGGAGATTGACTTCTGGGGGCGCATCGGCAGCCTCAAGCAGCAGGCTCTGGCCCAGTATCTGGCGACCGAGGAAGGCCGAAAGGCGGCCCAGATCAGCCTGATCGCGACAGTCGCCAACACCTGGCTGAACCTGCAGGCTGACGAGGAGTTGTTGGCCATTTCCCGTCGTACCCTGGGCACACGCGAACAGTCCATCAAGCTGACCAAGCTGCGACTGGACTCCGGCGTCGCTTCCGAGCTGGACTACCGCCAGGCCCAGTCGCTGACCGAAAGCGCACGCGCCACGCTGGCCCAGCAAGCCGGTCAGCGCGAGCGCGACATCAACGCCCTGACGCTGCTCGTGGGCCAGGCTCTGCCTGCCGATCTGCAGACCAGCATGCAAGGCAAGCAACTGCGCGATCTGCCGGCCCTGGCCGATGTGCCGTCGGGCCTGCCTTCTGACCTGCTGCTGCGCCGGCCCGACATCCGTCAGGCAGAGCAAAGCATGATTGCCGCCAATGCCAGCATTGGCGCGGCACGCGCGCTGTTCTTCCCGAACATCTCCTTGACTGCCTCGGCAGGCTTTGTGAATTCGGAAGTCTCCGATCTGTTCAAGTCGGACTCCGCAGCTTTCACGATTGCGCCTTCGCTGTACCTGCCCATCTTCAATGCAGGCCGCAATCGCGCCAATCTGCAGGTTGCACAAGCCAGCCAGAAGATTGCCGTGGCGCAATACGAAGGCTCCATCCAATCGGCCTTCCGCGAGGTGTCCGACACCTTGGTGAATCGCCGAGCACTCAAGGATCAGCTCGATGCCCAGTCGCGTCAGCTGGAAGCGGAGCAGGTGCGCTACAAGCTGTCGGACCTGCGCTACACCAACGGTGTGGCCAGCTACCTGGATCTGCTGGATGCGCAGCGTTCGCTGTTTGCACTGGAGCAATCCGTGGTTCAGGTGCGCCTGGCGCAGCTGCAAAACCAGGTCAATCTCTACAAGGTGCTGGGCGGCGGCTGGACGGAGGCAAGCGCCAGCAACAACCCATCGGCAGCAACTGCAGCCCAGTAATCAGGCCAAGTTTTGCACCCTCACACAAGGCGTCTTCGGACGCCTTTTTTCATGCCCGCCACAAATTGACTGCACAAAGTTGATCCAACTCAACTCCTTTATGCAGCAGCCGTCAACCCGGATCGTCGTGCACTGGTGTTCTTAACCCTCACTTCTATAATGGTTTGTTAATTCCCATCCCACGATCTCAGAGGACTTCATGAGCGAGCAACACCACGAAGAAGCCCATACAGGCCCTATCAAAAAACCCAAGCAGTTGTTGCTTGCCGTCTTCTTCTCGTTTGTGGTTCCCATCTTCGTCATCATCGGTCTGGTCAAGTTCGTGACTTCGTCCGACACCACGGGCGCAGGTACGGCCAATGCCGAAATGGCCAAGGCCATGCGTCTGCAAAAAGTGGGAACGGTGGAAATTCGTGATGCCAACCGCCCCCTGCGCGGTGGCGCGGAAGTCTTCAAGTCGCAATGCGCGGCCTGTCATGAAACCGGCGTAGCCGGCGCACCCAAATTCCAGGATGCGGCAGCCTGGGGCCCGCGGATCAAGCAGGGTCTGGAAACGCTGGTGCACTCTGCCCTGGCCGGCAAGGGTGCGATGGCGGCCCAGGGTGGCGGCGAATTCAATGACACGGAAATTGCCCGTGGCGTGGTCTATATGAGCAATGCTGCCGGCGCCAACTTCCCCGAGCCCCAGCCTGCAGCCGGCGCAGCAGCCGGAGATGCCCCCGCAGCAGCACCTGCAACCCCCGTCGCCGCAGCACCTGCAGCAGCTGTTGCTGCCACCGAGGCTGCACCCGCAGCCGCCCCGGCTCCCGCAGCAGCAGCCGCCTCCGATGCGGGCAAGAACCTCTACAACACCACCTGCATGGCCTGCCACGCCAGCGGCGTAGCCGGTGCTCCCAAGTTTGGCGACAAGGCTGCCTGGGCACCTTTCATTGCCAAGGGCATGGACGATATGGTGCAGAAGGCCACCCAAGGCGTGGGTGCCATGCCTCCCAAGGGCGGCTCCACCGCATCGGATGCAGACTTCAAGGCCGCCATCCAGTACATGGTGGATGCTGCCAAGTAGGCCCTGCTTTGCCCCACAAAGACCGGCCTTTGGCCGGTTTTGTTACTTTTAGCCTCAAGCCCTTTACACACAAGCGCAAGCAGCTATCAAACTTGATAGTCCTGCGGGCTGACTACAAAACCGAACTGCAACGGCAGCAAGGCGCTCTCCATCTCCCGCGCCTCGGGCAGCGCGCCGCTCTCCAGCGCATTGGCGGCATCCAGCATGTCCAGACTGTGCACCATGCCCAATCCTTGCGGCAGGGCCAAAAACAGCCGCCCCTGCTCGTCCAGCAGCACCTGAGCCACCTGTTCGGCAGCCAGCTCCTGGCCCGTATGACTGTGCAACTGCAAGCCATGCTCCGCGTATCGCAGGCGCCATATCCACGGCGCACTCTCCAGTTCCACATACACGCGCTGCGGGCCGTTCTGAAAATACCAGCGGCCATCTGGCTCGACCAGATAGTTGCGGCCAATGAACTCGGCCAGCTTGTCGTGCTGCAGCAAATTGCCCTTGGAGCCGGGTTTGCCACTGGCAAACGCGCCGCAGGCCTGGGCCTGCTCATCCCTTAGCCACCACTGGCCGCGCGCATCCAGACCCAGCCAGCCACTGCAGGCCGGCACATTGGGCCATTTCGCCATGGCCTGTTTCACGATCTCATCCATCACTCATCTCCTGATTATTCGGCGCCCGCTCAGAGCCGCTGCTCCAACCATTCGGTCACCGCCAGCGGCATGGCCTGCACATGGGCCGGCCAGGCACCGCTGGCAAAACCCACATGCCCGCCATGCGGCGGCTGCCAAAGCTGGACAGAGGCGCTCACCTCGTCGGGCGTGGGCAGGCTGTGCGCCGGCACAAAGGGATCGTTGCGCGCATTGAGCAACAGCAAAGGCACGGCCACCTGCTTGAGCAGCGGCTTTGCCGAGGCACGGACCCAGTAATCATCGGCATTCCTGAAACCGTGGACCGGGCCGGTAAACACATCGTCGAAGTCATGCAGGGTGCGCGCGCGCTGCAGCCGCAGCCTGTCGAACACCCCCGGCGACTGCTGCCATTTGGCCAGCGCCTTGGGCACCAGGGTGCGCATGAACATGGGGGTGTAAATCCAGCGGTTCAGCCCGCGCCCCAGATTGACGCCGCCGGCCACCAGATCCAGCGGTGCACAGATCACCGCTGCGCCCTTGACGAGCTCTGCAGCAGCCTGCCGCTGCACTCCGGCCCAGCGTGCAAGGGCATTGCCGCCCAGCGAGACCCCCATGGCCAGCAACTCTCCATTTGCGCCTTGCCGCAGCCGGCGCAAAATCCAGTCCACCTCGTCCGAGTCGCCGGAGTGGTAGGCGCGCAGCAGGCGATTGGGCTCGCCGCTGCAACCGCGGAAATGCGGTACAGCCAGATGCCAGCCACGCTGCGCACAGACCTGGGCCAGGGCCTTGGCGTAGTGGCTGGAGGAAGAGCCCTCCAGGCCGTGAAACAGCACCAGTGTGGGAGCGCTTGCACTTGCCGGATGACTTGAGAAGTCGATATCGATGAAATCGCCATCGGGTGTATCCCAGCGCTCACGCCGCCATGCCGGAGTCTGCGCTTCCCTGGCGTAGAGGGCCGCCCAGATGGTCTGTATATGACCGCCCGGCTGCCACCAGGGCGCACGAAACTGCTCGAATTTCATGAAGATCCCAGCCAGCTCCGCAGCTCGGACTGCAGGCCATCTTTTTGCGCCGCGCGCCAGACCAGCTCCGGCGGCGCCACATGAATTCCCGGCGGCGCCTTGAGCAAGGCAGCTTCCACCAGACGGGCCACATGCATGGCCCGCACCGGGCGCTCCGCCTGCGGCAGCATATAGCTGAGCGCCGACAACATGGTCTTTGCCGTGCGCTCCAGCCAATGGCCGGCACTGGCTTTTTGTACCTCCCTGGCCGAACGCACAAAAATCAGCCGCTCAAAGCCCAGCGCAGCCACGCTTTGCTCGTTGAGATTGGCCAGACCTTGCTTCAGCGCCTGAGGCAGACTGCCCATATCGTGGGGCAGCACCACGGCAAGCGTCTGCACACCACAGCGCAGCATCCACTGCGCCAGCGCCTGCAGCTGGTCGGGCTGGGGCGTCCACAAGGCTCGCTCGCGCTGGTAGTAGGGGCGCGGTGGCTCGAACATGATGAGACCCACATCAGCCTGCTGCACAGGCCATTGGCGCACATCGTCATACTGCTGGGCGAGCAGCTCCATGCCACGCAGGCCCTGCACATAAGGCTCGCGCGCCAGCACCTGGACCAGCGCATAGTTCTGCGCGCCAACCACGCGGCTGAGCACCTCGTTGCCTAGCGGCCCCGTGGCCCCGGCCAGCAACAGGCGTGGCAAGGCCTCCGTTTTCGGACCGGGACGCTGTGCGCCACGCAGGGCATCGAGTGGAGAAACAGTGGACATGATTGCAATGCTAGCGCTGCTGGACAGCGGACAGGGTGACAGGCCTTGCACGCACACGAACCGGCCAAGCCCTTATGCTATGGTTTCCGTCTCAATTTCGTGAATGGAAACACCCATGAAACGCTGGCTTCTGGCAATCGCAACTGCGGCCTCCATGCTCTCCCTCACGGGCTGCGGCTATAACGACTTTCAGCGTCTGGATGAAAAATCCAAGGCCGCCTGGAGCGAGGTGCTGAACCAGTACCAGCGCCGCTCGGACCTGATCCCGAACATTGTCGCCACGGTCAAGGGCGAAGCCAACTTCGAGCAGGAGACCCTGACCAGGGTGATCGAGGCACGCGCCAAGGCCACCTCGATTCAGGCCACGCCCGAGCTGATCAACAACCCCGAAGCCTTCAACAAGTTCCAGCAGGCTCAGGGCGAGATTTCCAGCGCGCTCTCGCGCCTGATGGTCGTGGCGGAACGCTATCCCGAACTCAAGGCCAACCAGGCGTTCCGCGATCTGCGCGTGACGCTGGAGGGGACGGAAAATCGCATCACCGTGGCGCGCAACGAATACATTGGCACCGTGCAGGCCTACAACGTGCTGGCGCGCAGCTTCCCCACCAATATCACGGCCAAGGTATTCAGCTACCAGGTCAAGCCGACCTTCACGGTGCAGAACGAGGCCCAGATTTCCCAGCCACCGGCCGTTGACTTCTCCACACCCGCAGCGCCTGCCGGCAGCAAGTAATTGCGAGTACCGCCCTAGAAATTTATGCAAAAATCGTCTCAAGCCCTTATCTATAAAGCGCTTGCAGCTATTGTTTTTGCAGGCATGATGCTGCTATTGGCGCTGCCGGTCCGGGCGCAAGGCAGCGCAGGCGCTCAGCTGCAGCCCGTGCCCGAGCTGACAGCACGCGTCATCGATCAGACCGGCACGCTGAGCCCCGGCGATCTGCAGTCACTGGGCGAGCAGCTCAAGAAGCTGGAGGATGAGACCGGCGCCCAGGTCGCCGTGCTCATGGTCGCCACCACGGCCCCGGAAGACATCGCCGCCTATGCCTGGCGTGTGGCCAGCAGTTGGAAGCTGGGACGCAAGGACATTGGCGACGGCTCTCTCATCGTCGTGGCCAAGAACGACAGGCGCATGCGCATCGAAGTGGCGCGCAAGCTCGAAGGCGCCATTCCCGACATCCAGGCCGCACGCATCATCGATGGCGCCATGAAGCCCCGCTTTCGCGCCGACGACTATGCGGGCGGACTGTCGGCCGCCATCGAGCAGATGGGCCTGCTGATTCATGGCGAGAAGCTGCCCGCACCGCAATCCCAGGCCCGCAAGACCGGCCCATCCTGGTCCGAGCATCTGGACTTTCTGCTTCCGCTGCTGTTTTTCGGCTTTCCGATCGGGATTGCCATCGCCCGCGCCATCTTTGGCCGCGTGCTGGGCTCGCTGATCATTGGTGGCATTGCCGGGGCGGCCGCTTATGTGATCACCACCAGCCTGTTGATCGCAGGCGTGGCAGGCTTTGTGGGCCTGATCTTCACCCTGCTCTCCAACCTCTCGCGCGGCGGAGGCGGTCCGTATATCAGCACCGGCGGGGGCGGCGGCTGGAGCAGCGGCAGCGGAGGCGGTTTCAGCTCGGGGGGCGGTTTCAGCTCCGGTGGCGGCGGCAGCTTTGGTGGCGGTGGCGCCTCGGGGGACTGGTGACATGAGCAATATCTTCCAACGCCTGGCACGCCTGGTGCGACACCGCTGGGCCGAACGACATCTGCGCAAGGCCTTGCCGCCTGCCACGCTCAAGGAGCTGGAACTGCTGATCGCCAAAAGCGAGCTGGGCCACACCGGCCAGGTCCGCATCTGCGTCGAGGCCGGCCTGCCCTGGAGCTATATCTGGCGCGATGCCACGGCGCGCCAGCGCGCGCTCTCGCAGTTCGCCAAGCTCCATGTCTGGGACACGGAGCACAACAACGGTGCTCTCATCTACCTGCTACTGGCCGACCACGCCATAGAAATCGTGGCCGACCGCGCCCTGGACCGCACCATGAGTGCCGAGCAATGGCAAACGTTGATCAGCGATATGCAGTCCGCCTTCCAGGGCGGGCATTTCAGCGTGGGCCTGGTATCGGCATTGGAGCGCGTCAACCGGCAACTGCAGGCGCATTTCCCGCGCAAATCCGCGGCCAACACGCAGCGAAACCTGCCCGATACGCCTGTGGTCCAAAGACATCTGCCGGGCCGCAGCCGCTGATCCGGTTCTGCAGTCGCCTGCGTCGGCTGCAGACCGCAGAAGCCTCAGGCCAGCACATGCCGCCCGTACGGCGAACACAGCCAGAGCACGGCCGCCACATTGATCAGGACCATGAGCCAGAACTGCAGCTGAAAGCTGGTCTTGCTGCTTTTGTGGCGCAGCCACTGCTGGGCCAGCAGGGCTCCGGGCCAGCCTCCGGCCAGCGCCATGGTCTGCAGCGTTTTTTCCGGCGTGCGCCACTGCCCCTTCTGGGCGGCCCATTTGTCCTGCCAATAGGCCATGAAGGTCAGCATGCTCAGGCCCGCATAGACCAGCCAGAGGATGCGCGGTACGCCCCAGATCACGGCGGCAGCCAGCATCAGCAGCAGCCAAACCAGCAACACCCCATAGCTGAAGCCGCTGGAGGCATGCCAGCCCTGAGGCAGCGTACGCGAGGACTGCAAGCGCCCTGCAGACGGGCTGTTGCGCCGGGCCTGGGTCAGCGAGCCGCCAGCGCGCCATGCAACCTGAAGCGCGCGCTTTCTGCCCTGCTCCATGCCGACGGCAAACTCCAAACGCTGGCCGGGCTGGGGACGCTGCTCTGCGGGCGGGCGCGGCTCAAAAGCGCTGATATGGACAAACAGGCGCTCGCCTCCGCCATCGGCCTCTATCCAGCCAAAGCCACGCTCGTCATTCCATTGCGTCAAGGTACCGCTGTAGCGCATCTCCATCCTTTGTTGTTTTTGACACCGCGAACAGACCCGGTGATGCAAAAAGCAGGCGGGTCCCATCCAGAAAAAACCTTTTCCCCCGCATGGCTGTGTTAGTTTTGGGGCAGCCGTATTTTCTTAAGAAAGCACTCAAGCATGCAGAAATCTCTGTTCTCTCTGGCCGTCATCAGCGCTGTCCTGGCACTGAGCGCCTGCTCCTCCATCAGCCCCAGAGGCGCCGAAACACCGGCCGAATACGACTACGCACTGAGCTGCAAGCTCAAGGAAGATGACCCCAAGAAGTGCGAAGCCCAGATTCGCGCTCTCTGCGAAGACCCCAGCAAGGCCGTGGTGCGCAAATCGCGCCATGTGGATCCCAAGGACAACTCGGTGGTCTACGGCTATCAGGCTGCCTGCAACGGCTAAGCCCTGCAGCACTCCGACATACCGGGTATTGCGCGCCTTGCCCTTCGAGGCATCAAGCGCGATGCGCCTGAACCTCAGGAATGAACAGGCATGAAAAAGCCACCGCATGCGGTGGCTTTTCTTTGCTGATGCAGGTGCTCCAGGGCACCAGACATCAACGCTTCTGGCGGTACTTGCGCAGAGCGGCAATCTGAGCGGCCATGACGGCCAGCTCGGACTGTGCACGAGCGATGTCCAGCTCGCCCTTGGCGTTCTTCAGGGCTTCCTCGGCGGCAGCCTTGGCCTTTTGCGCCTTCTCATCGTCCAGATCCTTGCCGCGGATGGCGGTATCGGACAGCACGGTCACGCAGTTGGGTTGCACTTCCAAAATGCCGCCGGCCACGAAGACGAACTCTTCGCTGCCATCAGGCATTTCGATGCGCACCGAACCCGGCTTGATGCGGGTGATCAGCGGTGTGTGGCGGGGATAAATGCCCAGCTCGCCCGCTTCACCGGGCAAGGCGACAAAGCGCGCTTCACCGGAGAAGATGGACTCTTCGGCACTGACCACATCAACGTGGATGGTGTTCATCTTTGCTCCTAGAAAAGGTAAAAACTGGTCCTAAAACAAGCACACCCCAAGCCAGAGACGCCGAGCAAGGGCCGCCCCGCAGCGAGGGCGTCGCCCCCCTCCTGAAAGAGAGGGGGAAGCGGCGCAAGCCGCTCAGGGGATGCAAGCTAGTTAGGCAGCCAGCTTCTTGGCCTTCTCGAAGGCTTCGTCGATGGTACCAACCATGTAGAAAGCCTGTTCGGGCAGGTGGTCGGCTTCGCCATTCACGATCATCTTGAAGCCACGGATGGTTTCAGCCAGAGGAACGTACTTGCCGGGAGCGCCGGTGAACACTTCAGCCACGTGGAAAGGCTGCGACAGGAAACGCTGCATCTTACGAGCGCGGGACACGACCAGCTTGTCTTCGGGAGCCAGCTCGTCCATACCCAGAATCGCGATGATGTCGCGCAGTTCCTTGTAGCGCTGCAGCGTACCTTGCACTTGGCGAGCCACCTTGTAGTGCTCTTCGCCAACCACTTGGGGATCCAGCTGACGGCTGGTGGAGTCCAGTGGGTCCACGGCGGGGTAGATACCCAGCGAAGCGATGTCACGGGACAGCACCACGGTGGAGTCCAAGTGAGCAAAGGTCGTGGCAGGCGAGGGGTCGGTCAAGTCATCGGCTGGCACGTAAACGGCCTGGATGGAAGTGATCGAGCCCACCTTGGTGGAGGTGATACGCTCTTGCAGCTTACCCATTTCTTCAGCCAGGGTAGGCTGGTAGCCCACGGCGGAAGGCATACGGCCCAGCAGAGCGGACACTTCGGTACCGGCCAGTGTGTAGCGGTAGATGTTGTCCACGAAGAACAGCACGTCCTTGCCTTCGTCACGGAAGGCTTCGGCCATGGTCAGGCCGGTCAGCGCAACGCGCAGACGGTTTCCTGGAGGCTCGTTCATCTGACCGTAAACCATGGCAACCTTGGACTCGTTCAGGTTGGCCTGGTTCACAACGCCGGCATCCGACATTTCGTGATAGAAGTCATTGCCTTCGCGGGTACGTTCACCCACACCGGCAAACACCGACAGACCACCGTGGCCCTTGGCGATGTTGTTGATGAGTTCCATCATGTTCACGGTCTTGCCCACACCGGCGCCACCGAACAGACCCACCTTGCCGCCCTTGGCGAAAGGAGAGATCAGGTCAATCACCTTGATGCCGGTTTCCAGCAGTTCCTGCGAAGGCGACAGTTCGTCGTATGCAGGAGCCTTGCGGTGGATGGGGGCAGTCAGTGCCTGGTCCACATCGCCGCGCTCGTCGATGGGGTTGCCCAGCACGTCCATGATACGACCCAGAGTCGCCTTGCCCACGGGCACGGTGATGGGGTTGCCGGTGTTGGTGACCATCAGGCCACGCTTGAGGCCGTCGGAAGAACCCAGGGCAATGGTACGCACCACGCCGTCGCCCAGCTGCTGCTGAACTTCCAGGGTCAGGGCCGTGCCTTCCAGCTTCAAGGCGTCATACACCTTGGGCACCTGGCCGTGGGCAAACTCCACGTCCACCACGGCGCCGATACATTGAACAATCTTGCCTTGTACTTGAGCCATTTTTTGCTCCAATCTGTTTGTTCGTTAAAGCCGTTTACACAGCGGCTGCGCCTGCCACGATTTCCGACAACTCGGTCGTAATCGCTGCCTGACGCGTCTTGTTGTAGACCAGCTTCAACTCGCCAATGACACTACCTGCGTTGTCGGTTGCGGCCTTCATGGCCACCATGCGCGCCGATTGCTCGGACGCCATGTTTTCCGCAACGGCCTGGTACACCAGGGACTCCACGTAACGAACCAGCAGTTCGTCGATGACGCTCTGAGCGTCAGGCTCGTAGATGTATTCCCAGGATGCACCGGTCTTTTCGGCTTGCATCTTTTCGGACGAGAGGGGGAGCAGCTGCTCCACCACCGACTCCTGCTTCATGGTGTTGATGAACTTGGTGTACGAAAGGTACACCGCACTCAGCTTGCCTTCAGCATATTGGTCCAGCAACACCTTGACAGGCCCGATGAGCTTGTCGAGGTGAGGCGTGTCGCCCAGGCCTGTAGCGTGAGAGACCACCTTGGCACCGACACGGTTCAGGAAACCCAGTCCCTTGCCGCCAATGGCCACCGCTTCTGTCGCAATGCCCGCATCCTGCTGTTCGCGCAACTTGTTGGTGACGACACGCAACACGTTGGTGTTCATGCCGCCGCACAAACCCTTGTCGGTCGTCACCACGATGACGCCGACCTTCTTGGCATCGCTCACTTGCATGAACGGATGCACATACTCAGGGTTGGCTTCGCCAAGATGGGCTGCAATGTTGCGGATTTTTTCGCTGTATGGACGGGCAGCCAGCATCCGGTCCTGCGCCTTGCGCATTTTGGATGCAGCCACCATTTCCATGGCTTTGGTGATCTTCTTGGTGTTTTCCACCGATTTGATCTTGCCGCGTATTTCCTTACCTGCTGCCATGATGACTCCTCGCCGGTATTAAGCGAAGGACTTCTTGAATGCAGTAATGGCTGCAGTCAGTTCAGCTTCGTCCTTGCCTTCCTTGTCGAAAGCACGCTTTTCGTTCAGACGGTCCAGCAGAGCGCCGTGGCTGGTCTTCAGGAACTGGTGCAGACCAGATTCGAAGGGCAGCACTTGCTTGACTTCGATGTCGTCCATGAAACCCTTGTTCACTGCGAACAGCGAAGAAGCCATCAGAGCGGTCGACAGAGGAGAGTACTGAGCCTGCTTGAGCAGTTCGGTCACGCGGGCACCGCGGTCCAGCTGCTTGCGGGTTGCTTCGTCCAGGTCGGAAGCGAACTGCGCGAAGGCAGCCAGTTCACGGTACTGAGCCAGGTCGGTACGGATACCGCCGGACAGGCCCTTCACCACCTTGGTCTGAGCGGAACCACCCACGCGGGACACCGAGATACCGGCGTTGATAGCGGGACGGATACCGGCGTTGAACAGGCTGGTTTCCAGGAAGATCTGACCGTCGGTAATCGAAATCACGTTCGTGGGAACGAAAGCGGACACGTCGCCAGCTTGTGTTTCGATGATAGGCAGGGCGGTCAGAGAACCGGTCTTGCCCTTGACTTCACCCTTGGTGAAGGCTTCGACGTAGTCGGCGTTCACGCGAGCGGCACGCTCCAGCAGACGGCTGTGGAGATAGAACACGTCGCCGGGGAAGGCTTCACGTCCGGGAGGACGGCGCAGCAGCAGCGAAACCTGACGGTAGGCCACGGCCTGCTTGGACAGATCGTCATAAACGATCAGAGCGTCTTCGCCGCGGTCGCGGAAATATTCGCCCATCGTGCAGCCGGAGTAGGCCGACACGTACTGCATGGCTGCAGATTCGGAAGCGGTAGCGGCCACGACGATGGTGTAGTCCATCGCGCCAGCTTGCTCCAGAGCGCGCACCACGTTCTTGATCGAAGATGCCTTCTGACCAATAGCCACGTAGATACAGGTAACGCCCTGACCCTTCTGGTTGATGATGGCGTCGATAGCGACAGCCGTCTTGCCAGTCTGACGGTCACCAATGATCAGTTCACGCTGACCACGGCCCACGGGAACCATGGAGTCGATGGACTTGATACCGGTCTGCAGGGGCTGATCCACGGATTGACGTGCGATCACACCAGGAGCGACCTTCTCGATCACGTCCGTCATCTTGGCGTTGATGGGGCCCTTGCCGTCGATAGGCTGACCCAGGGCGTTCACCACGCGGCCGACCAGCTCAGGGCCCACGGGCACTTCCAGGATACGGCCGGTGCACTTGACGGTGTTGCCTTCTGCGATGTGCTCGTAAGCACCCAGAATCACGGCGCCCACGGAGTCGCGCTCCAGGTTCAGAGCCAGACCGTAAGTGGGTTGACCGTCGGCGCCTGCGGGGAATTCCAGCATTTCGCCAGCCATCACGTCCGACAGGCCGTGCACGCGCACGATACCGTCAGTCACCGACACCACGGTGCCTTGGTTACGGACGTCAGTGCTAGCAGCCAGCCCTTCGATGCGGCTCTTGATCAGTTCAGAAATTTCTGCGGGATTGAGTTGCATGACTCTTTCCTTCTTTCTTGTGTGTTAGCCGAGACCTCAAGCGCATTACGCGGTGAGGGCCGCTTTCATTTGTTCCAGACGGGCCTTGACGGAGGTGTCCAGCACCTCGTCGCCCACCACGACGCGAACGCCACCGATCAGCGATTCATCGAGCTTCACGGTGAGATTCAGCTTGCGGCCAAAGCGCTTTTCCAGCGTGGCGCCAAGCTCGGCCAGCGCTGCATCCTCAATCGGGAAAGCGCTGTACACCACGGCATCCGAAGAGCCGCTCTTGCTGTTCACGAGGCTGCGGAACTGGGCTGCCACTTCAGGCAGCACGTCCAGACGGCCGTTTTCGAGGACCACACGCAGGAAGTTGCGTGCGGACTCGGGCAATGCCGACTTGGCCACACCCGTGATGAGATCGAACACTTGCGCGTCGCTCACGTTCGGGTTGTCGGCCAGTTGGCGCAATTGCGGGTTGGCGGCAATCGCCGCCAATTCCTCCACCCAAGCGACAGTGCTGTTCAAGTCTGCAGCCTTGTCAACGCAGGCTTTGAACAATGCTTCGGCGTAAGGGCGGGCAATGGTGGCGAGTTCTGCCATTTTTTGCGTTCCTTACAGCTCTGTCTTCAGGCGGTTCAGCAGATCAGCGTGGATACCGGCATTGACTTCCTTCTTCAGGATCTGCTCGGCACCCTTGACGGCCAGCGCTGCCACTTGCTCACGCAGGGCTTCACGGGCAGCAATGGCTTGCTGGTCAGCTTCAGCGCGGGCAGCAGCAACAATCTTGTTGCCTTCTTCTGTCGCGCGGGCCTTGGCTTCTTCAATGATGGCCTGGGCGCGGCGTTCGGCGTCCGCAAGCCGCGAAGCTGTTTCGTTGCGCGTCTGGGCCAATTCCTGCTCGACGCGCTTGTTGACAGCGGTCAATTCGGTCTTGGCCTTGTCGGCAGCAGCGAGGCCATCGGCGATTTTCTGGGCTCGCTCATCCAGTGCCTTCGCGATCGGGGGCCACACGAACTTCATCGTGAACAGCGCCAGAACCAGGAAAACACCAAGCTGAACGAACAGGGTCGCGTTAATACTCACGGCAACACCTTTCTATTTAGGGCGTTGAACGGAGCTTAGGCAACCAGTTGGAAGGGGTTGGCGAAGGCGAACAGCAGAGCGATAGCCACACCGATCAGGAAGGCGGCGTCGATCAGACCAGCCAAGATGAACATCTTGGTTTGCAGTTCGTTGATCAGCTCAGGCTGACGTGCCGAGGATTCCAGGAACTTGCCACCCATCAGAGCGATACCGATCGAAGCGCCGATAGCGCCCAGACCAACAATCAGACCACAAGCCAGAGCGACGAGACCGAGAACGTTTTCCATGATGACTCCTAGGGATTAAAGAAAGGTTGAGTGAAAGAAAGGATTTCAGTGAGCTTCATGTGCCTGGCCGAGGTAAATCAGCGTCAGCATCATGAAAATGAAGGCTTGCAGGGTAATGATCAGGATGTGGAAGATCGCCCAGATCGAACCTGCAATGATGTGCCCCACGGGGAGCAACACACCGGAAAGCGACATGGCAGCCGCACCGCCCATCAAGGCGATCAGACAGAACACCAACTCACCAGCGTACATATTGCCGAACAGTCGCATACCGTGCGAAACCGTCTTGGCAATGTATTCAATGATTTGCATGGCCAGGTTCACAACACCCAGGATCACAGCAAACACGGGATTCTTAGAGGTGCCGAACGGAGCGGTCACCAGTTCGTGAGCCCAGCCGCCCATGCCCTTGATCTTCACCGAGTAGATCAGGCACAGCACCAGCACGCCGGTCGACAGACCCAGAGTGGTGGACAGGTCGGCGGTAGGCACGACACGCAGGTAGGCATGAGAGTCGCCCTGGGCGGTCTGCCACAGCACGGGCAGCAGATCCACAGGCAGCATGTCCATGGCGTTCATCGCGAAGATCCAGACGAACACGGTCAGTGCCAGAGGAGCGATGAACTTGCGAGATTCGGCGTTGTGAATATTGGCCTTGGCCTGGTTGTCCACCATTTCGACCAGCATTTCCACCGCAGCCTGGAAACGACCGGGAACACCGGAAGTCGCCTTGCGGGCAGCCAGCCAGAGGACGAACAGGCACAAAGCGCCCAGAGTCACACTCACGGCAATCGAATCCAGATTGAACACGGAGAAGTCGATGATGGACTTCTGCTTGATGTTCTGGAGGTGTTGCAAGTGGTGAACGATGTATTCACTTGCAGTTGGTGCGTGCGCTTCTGCGGCCATCGGTCAACTTCTCTCAAATATCAATCGGTTTTTGGACACTGGATCGCACCAGAAGCGCAACCCAATACGTTTTCATCACAACAATCAAGCCGACCAGCAGCGCCAGCCAGCTCAGGTCAGGTACCAGCTTGGGTGCAGCCGCCAACATGGCGATACACAGCACCAGCTTCACCAGCTCCCAACCGAAAATCCCTGCCATGGCCGCCCCGGCACCTCCCGGCCGCTGACGAACCACGCCTCTTGCAAACAGCGCCGCAGGCAACACGACCGCCAGCGCTCCATACGCCGCCGACCAGCCTGCGGCTGCACGCCCCGTGATCAACCACGACAGCAAAGCCACGATAACGCCGACCAGCGTCTGAACGATGACGATGCGCCAGACCGAAACCTGCGGAAAGCGCGAACGCCATGCAGAGGCTTCTTGTGCGGTCAGGGGCTTGAAGTCTTCGACTTCGTCCTCATCCTGAAAATCAGCGGGCATGTTTGTCATGTTTTCTTTCACACCGCTGACTAGGCAAGACTTTTTACAAAGCCTCTGATTATAAGTAAAAACCCCCGTCGTTAGATAGGGGTTGATACTGTCATGCGCAAAACGTCTTTGACAAGACCCGAGGGTTGTCGCTGAGTGACAACATCTGCCACCCTCGGCTTTGGTGCGGCGCGAGTGTGCCCTATTTGAAATACCTGATTACCCTGAATTGTCTGCCACCTGCCAGGGGCTTTGCCGCTTTGGCAAGCCTCGTCAAGCCATGGATTAGGCCCACGCGCGCAGGGCTGCCCGGCGTGGCGCACAATCTTTCTTACTCATTGACAGGCTGTTTCACCAACGGCAATTTTTCATTCCAGCCAAGGACTCTTCATGAGCGACACGCCCAACCCATCTGCCGCCAACGAGAACGGTCAGCAAGAAGACCCACGCAAGGATTCGCTGATCGAGTACCCGAGCCAGTTTCCCATCAAGGTGATGGGTGTCAAGAATGAGCATCTGGTGCATGAAATCACCAAGATCGCCGAAAAGTTCGACCCCAGCTTTGACGCCAGCACGGTGGAGCTGCGCCCCAGCTCCGGCGGCAACTACCTGGGCGTGACCATCACCATCACGGCCACCAGCCGCGAGCAGTTGGACGATACCTACCGCGCACTGACCTCTCACCCCCTGGTGAAGGTCGTGCTGTGAGCCACAGCCCGGTTGCTTCGGCCTTGCAGCCCCCCGAAGCCATGGATCTGCGCTTTCTGGGGCGCACCGGCTATGAGGCCTCGGTGGTCGCGATGCAGGAGTTCACGCGCACCCGCAACGCGAGCACGCGTGACGAGCTCTGGATTTGTGAGCACTCACCGCACTTCACACAGGGGCTGGCTGGCAAAACCGAAAATGTCCTGAACCCCGGCGATATTCCCGTGGTCGCCACCAATCGTGGCGGCCAGGTGACCTATCACGGCCCCGGCCAGGTGGTGGCCTATCCGCTGCTGGATCTGCAGCGCATGGGCTACTTCGTCAAAGAGTATGTGTACCGGCTGGAAGATGCGGTGATCCGCACGCTGGATCATTTCGGCGTTACCGGCCACCGCGTGGCAGGCGCCCCCGGCATCTATGTGCGCCTGGACGATCCGCGCAGCCATGCCATGCTGGAGCAGCGCCCGCAGCACCGCGAAGCCGGCAGCCCGGCGCCCGAGCCGCATTTCGAGGGTCTGGGCAAGATTGCCGCACTGGGCATCAAGGTCAGCCGCCACAGCACCTACCACGGAGTGGCCCTCAATGTCGATATGGATTTGGAACCTTATTTGCGAATCAACCCTTGCGGATACGCAGGGCTGAGGACGGTGGACCTTTCTACAATCGGCGTACAGACAACCTGGGACGAGGCCGCATCCGTGCTGGGCCGCCAGCTGAAGGCGCGTCTCTCTCCCTGAAGGCAAGATCATGAGCACCAATGAAGTTGTGCGCGAAGCGCAGTCCGCCGAAAACTACAACCCGCTGGCCAAGCAGAAGGCTGCCGCCAAGCTGGCACGCATCCCCGTGAAGGTGGAGCAGGCCGAAGTCCTGAAGAAACCCGAATGGATACGCGTCAAGGCCGGCAGCCCCAGCACGCGCTTTTACGAAATCAAGGACATTCTGCGCAAGAACAATCTGCACACGGTCTGCGAGGAAGCCAGCTGCCCGAATATCGGCGAGTGCTTTGGCAAGGGCACGGCCACCTTCATGATCATGGGCGACAAGTGCACGCGCCGCTGCCCCTTCTGCGACGTGGGCCATGGCCGCCCCGATCCGCTGGACGTGAACGAGCCGCTGAACCTGGCGCGCACCATTGCCGCGCTGCGCCTGAAGTACGTGGTGATCACCAGCGTGGACCGCGACGACCTGCGCGACGGCGGCTCGGGCCACTTTGTGGAATGCATCAAGAACATCCGCGAGCTCTCGCCCGAGACGCAGATCGAGATCCTGGTGCCCGACTTCCGCGGCCGTGACGACCGCGCACTGGAAATCCTCAAGTCGGCTCCTCCCGATGTGATGAACCACAACCTGGAAACCGCACCACGTCTGTACAAGGAAGCGCGCCCCGGCTCCGACTATCAGTTCAGCCTGAACCTGCTCAAGAAGTTCAAGGAATTGCACCCCGATGTGCCGACCAAGAGCGGCATCATGGTGGGCCTGGGCGAGACGGACGAGGAAATCCTGCAGGTGATGCGCGATATGCGCGCCCACAACATCGACATGCTGACCATCGGCCAGTATCTGGCGCCCACCAACAGCCACCTGCCCGTGCGCCGCTATGTGCACCCCGATACCTTCAAGATGTTCGAGCAAGAGGCCTACAAGATGGGCTTCACCCACGCTGCCGTCGGCGCCATGGTGCGCTCGAGCTACCATGCCGACCAGCAGGCCCATGCCGCCGGCGTCTGAGCACCGAAGACGGCACTCACAAAAGCAGCCCCTGTGGCTGCTTTTTTCATGCCCGGATGCGATGAGCAGTGCTGCGGGCGCCAGGATTTTCCAAAAAAATAAAGCTCCTGAATAAGGAGCTTGATGCGCTTTTCTTGTAGCGCTTACAAGGTCTATCAATAGCAGGATCGTTGCATATCATGCGCCAAAAGCTATGAATTTTGAATAACTCACTGTTTACATCGAAAAAACGCCTGGCTAACCGGCAAACCGCTGGCTGGCAAAAACGACTGCAGGCTGAACAGGCCCGACGAGTCGCCCCACGATGAAACTGAGCAATGCAGCACTTGATACCCCACCAGAGTCCTGCGCTGCAAGCAGGATGAATATTAACATCAAATGAGAATCAATATCAATTAATTCTCACTTCAGACAAAAAGAAATCTGTAAACACCTGTTTTGCAGCCATTTCGCAACCGTTGACACCCGCAATCACGGCGCATGCTGGTTTCAGCCACACTGCAGCACCAGCCGCGCTCGGTCGAAGCGACGTGCGCGCAGATCGTCGCGGCGCATCCACAGATAGACCTGGCCTCCATCGCCCCAACCCATGCCACCTTTTTCATCGCTACCGATCTGCAGCAGCAAAAGCCACTGCGTTGCAGTATTGCGCACAGCCAGCGTGGCATCGTCCGCGTAGGCATCGCCATCACCGCAGTAATGCCCCGCGGCCACCAACGCGCATTCGGTCTGCATATCACCCTGGACAGGCGTGGGCCAGCCGCCGATGCGATGGCAACCGCTATCCTCTCCACCGCTGCTGGCAGCATTTTGTGCATCATCAAACCACCATTCGACAAAGCGGTCACGCTGCTCTTCGTCAAGCGCCATGCCCTGGGAACTCCACTGAGCGCTCTCCAGGGGCAAGGCCGTGACGCAGGCATGCAGTTCGCAGGCCAGGGGAGCGAGCTGGCAGTGATCGGGCAGCTCTAGCAGCGCCGGCGGCTGCGGGCGCCGCTCGAGCGCGGCATCGCCCTCGGAGAAGATCAGCTTCAGCGCACAGGCATCGGCAGGATCGAAACCCCAGGGCTGCTCCATCAGGTCGTAGAAGACGGACAGCAGTCCGGACTCGGGGAAATCCGCATCCAGAGTCCCGGCGGAGCGGGCTTCGGCGAAGTTGATCTGCGCCACAAAGCTCAGCGGAAAAGTGCCTTCAAGCCTTGCGACGTGCTGCAAGGCTTCTTCGCGAAACAGCTGGACCTGCTCCGGCCTGGCCCATCGCCAGCGGCTGTCGGGAGCAAGGCTGTCTTCGCGATGGGGCTTCACCCGCTGCTCATGGTCCGGATAGCGTCCGCGCTCGGGCCAGGCCACACCGGCAGGCAGGTCGGGACAGCCGCCCAATTTGGTGCTGCCGGACGCGATCTCCGCTTCATCTTCCACCGCAGAGGTCTGCAGCCACACGGCCGGCCTGGCTTGCGCAGCCAGTTGCTGCGCAAGCGCTGCATCTTCCAGCACCAGCTCGAGCGCACGGGCGATTTCCTGCGAATCTGCGTAATTCATCCATCCCTTTTCTGCCTGCCTCGAGGTCGTTCCCTGGGTTCTTCAGGGCGCCAGCATCTGCGCCGGGCATTCGCTGCCCAGTACCTCGCTGGCCCAGGGTGCAAGCTTGCTGGAGTCCGCACGCAGCACCTCCTGCTTGACGGCCAGAATCTGCGCGGGGTGCATGGAAAAGCTGCGCAGCCCCAGGCCCAGCAGCAGCCGGGTCATGCTCAGATCACCGGCCATTTCACCGCAAACGCAGACTTCCTTGCCTGCGGAATTGGCTGCAGCGATGACCTCGGCCACCAGACGCAGCACGGCCGGATGCATGGGATCGTAGAGATGGGCCACGGTTTCGTCGGCACGGTCAATGGCCAGCGTGTACTGGATCAGGTCGTTGGTGCCTATGGACAGAAAGTCGAAATATTGGAGAAAGCTGCGCACCGTCAAGGCGGCCGCCGGGATCTCGATCATGGCTCCCAGCTTGACCGGGCCGTAGGCGACGCCGCGCACATCGAGCTCATGCTGCGCCTGGCGCAGCTGGGCCAGAGTCTGCTCGATCTCGCTGCGATGGGCCAGCATGGGAAACAGCAGCTTGATCTGCCCATGCGCTGCCGCGCGCAGAATGGCTCGCAGTTGAGTGCGGAACATGACGGGGTCGGCCAGACTCCAGCGTATGGCGCGCAGGCCCAGCGCGGGGTTGAGGTAGTAGTCCTTGGGCTGTGCCTTGTCCAGCGGCTTGTCGGCCCCCACATCCAGCGTGCGGATGGTGACCGGCATGCCTTGCATGCCGTCTATGGCCTCACGATAGGCGCGGTACTGCTCTTCTTCCCCGGGCAGATTGCCGCTGCGCCCCATGAACAGAAACTCGGTACGGAACAGCCCCACGCCGACTGCGCCAGCACGCACGGCAGCAGCCCCGTCGCTGGGCTGCTCGATATTGGCCAGCAACTCCACCTTCTGCCCATCCATGGTGAGGGACGGCGTGTAACGCAGACGGGTCAGGCGCTCGCGCTCCAGTTCGGTCTGGCGCTGGCGAAAGCTGTACTCCGCCAGGATGATGGGCGTGGGGTCCACGATGACCACGCCCTCGTTGCCGTCGATGATGACCCAGTCATCCTGGCGAATCAGCTGGCTTGCGGCCCGCGCGCCAACCACGGCCGGAATGTCCATGCTGCGTGCGACGATGGCCGTGTGGCTGGTCTTGCCGCCCACGGCGGTGATGAAACCCGCAAAGACCTTGCTCTTGAACTGCAGCATGTCCGCTGGCGACAGGTCTTGTGCGACCAGCACCAGCGGGGTTTCCGTGGTGACGTCGAGAGGCAGCTGCTGCCCATCGGTTGCAGGCACGGTGCCAGTCGGAGCCAACGGTGGAGCAACCTGTGCAAGCGGACTGGCCGCACCCTTCATGTGGCGCAGAATGCGCTCCACTACCTGCTCCAGATCGGCCTTGCGCTCGCGCAGGTACTCGTCGTCCATCTCGTCGAACTGGCGCGAAACGATTTCCAGCTGCGTGGTCAGCGCCCATTCGGCGTTGTAAAGACGCTCGGAGATCCAGTTGCGAATGGCCTCGGCCAGCGCCTGGTCCTGCAGCAGCATCAGATGCACATCGAGCAGCGCATCCAGCTCGCCGGGCGCGTCCTTGGGCATTTCCTCCTGAAGCCGGCGCAGCTCGTCAATCACCGCATTGCGTGCCGTGCGGGCACGCTGGATCTCCGACTCCACCTGATCGGGCCGGATGAAGTAGTGCACCACCTCCATGCGACTGGAGGCCACAACGACCGCGCGCCCGATGGCAATCCCCCGGGAGACGGCCAGGCCGTGGATGGCAAATGTCATAGCGAATGCCCTTTCGCGAATTTCGCGATTGCTTTTTGCTTGCTTCTTGCTCTTGTTTTTGCAGCAGTCAGTGCCAACTATCACTGCACTGCGGCATCAAAAACGCTCTACTTCATTGACAGCAAGGCCTTGCCCGCTATCAAAAGAGCTAATCGTCGAGCTGCCACCTGCGCGCGGTCAAGCCGCGGCACAGGTGAAGCAGCCTTTACTGGCCTTCGCCAAACTTGTCGTTGATCAGGGCCACCAGCGCATCCGTGGCTTCCTGCTCCTGCACTCCATCGGTTTCCAGCTCCAGCTCGGAGCCTATGCCTGCCGCCAGCATCATCACGCCCATGATGCTCTTGGCATTGACGCGGCGCTCGCCCTTGGTCAGCCAGACCTCGCAGGGGAAGCTGCCGGCCAGCTTGGTGAGCTTGGCCGATGCACGGGCATGCAGGCCCAATTTATTGCTGATGGTGATATTGGTCTTGATCATTGGAAGGTCGTGCGCTTTGATTTTGTCGGGAACTGCCGGCCACCTGCATCACCCCCTGGCTGCCGCCCACCATGGCCCGCGAGACCAGGGCATCCAGCGGCTCGTGTCGATAGCCGATGGAGCGCAAGAGCATGGGCAGGTTCACCCCCGCCACCAGCCTAGCCTGCAACAGCCCGCTGAGACGCTGGGCCACGTTACAGGGTGTGGCGCCGAACAGATCGGTCAGCACCAGTGTCGGTGCATCCAGCCCGCCATGCGCCACCAGCATGGCCAGGGCACGCTCCAGCGTGGCCTCGGGCGCCTCATCGGAAGGCACGTCCAGGGCCAGCAGGTCGTCAGCGCTATCGGCAAACACATGCAGCGCGCATTCGCGCAATGCAGCGGCCAGAGGAGCGTGAGTGAGCAAAAGAATGCGCGTGGTCATGTAGTCACAGTTCTTGATAGCAAATTATGGCTTGTCGCCGCCGTCAACAAGGGCAATGAGGTGGATGAAGCGCAAGGGTCATGATCTGGATGCGGGCTTATTGCAATTGCAGGCCCGAAAAAAACAGCTCGGCCTCTGCAGGCATGACCTTGTCAGCGTAAATCACCGCGTGATAGACCCTGGCGCCGCTGCCTTCCAGGCGAGCGAACCACAGTCCATGTCCCACCACCTTCTGTCCGCTCGGGCCCTGGCCTTCGAACGTGATGCGCAGGGACTGCGGCAGATTCAGCGCCCCCTTGGGCACCCATGGACCGTCTCCCCTGGCATTGAGCTTTGTCGCGACGCCGTCTGCCGACTTCAGTTGCTTGAGCACCGCCTGCTGCCAGAACGTCAGAGCCTCGGCCGCGCGGGCGGGCTCGGCCACGGCGAAATGCGATACCGCATAGGTCGCGCCCCGGGCCTCGCAGCCCACTACCGACAGCGGCACCTGGCCCAGGCCCAGCTCAACAGGGCGGCTGGCCGTCTGCGCATCGCAGGGCAGCAGCGCTTGCAGCGGCGCATCCTTGAGCTGGATGGTGCGCCAATTCAGCGCCGGGCTGCAGGCGGCCAGCAGCGCACCGCTGACCAGCAGCGTCGCAGCCCAGAGTCCGGTTTTCTTCATGACCCATTATCGGCAGCGGCATGGGCCCGGCCTGTCACGCAAGCCTAGGGTTGACCCGTGGGTCAAGCAGTAAGAACTGAACTTTCGGCGTGTTTGACACACCAATCCACAGATCAGCAAGGTGCTGAAGATTTGTGCACAATCAATCTCTATGGCAAGCAAACATTGGATCGCAGGCATTGTGGCGGCCGCCGTCATCGGCGTCGGGGCCTGGGTGTATTCGGGCGCAGGGCAGGCCGCGGCGCCGCAATCCACCTTTGTGCTGCTGGACGGCAGCCAGAAAACCACCGCCGACCTCAAGGGCAAGGTGACGCTGGTGAACTTCTGGGCCACCAGTTGCACCACCTGCGTGGCAGAGATGCCCGAGATCATCAGCACCTACCAGAAGTACCAGGGCAAGGGCTTTGACACCCTGGCCGTGGCCATGAGCTACGACCCGCCCAGCTATGTCGTGAACTTCGTCGAATCGCGCAAGCTGCCCTTCCAGGTCGCGCTGGACAACACCGGCAACGTGGCCAAGGCATGGGGCGATGTGCAACTCACCCCCACCACCTTCATCGTCAACAAGCGCGGCGAGATCGTGAAGCGCTATATCGGCGCCCCCGACTTTGAGCAGTTGCACAAGCTGATCGAGAAGCTGCTGGCCGAGCCGACAAGCGCCTGAGCTCATTCAAAAACATAGCTGGCTACGCATGCCACTGCTAGATTTCAAGATGAAATCAAGCTGAAATCAGCCATCAACAAGCGCAAGGCGCTCATAAAAAAACCGGCAATGCCGGTTTTTTTGCGTCTGCCTGATGCAGAACAGTCTTGGCTTACTTATTGCGGAAGCTGTCGT
Organism: Comamonas thiooxydans; assembly: GCF_002157685.2. Taxonomy (NCBI): domain Bacteria; kingdom Pseudomonadati; phylum Pseudomonadota; class Betaproteobacteria; order Burkholderiales; family Comamonadaceae; genus Comamonas; species Comamonas thiooxydans. The sequence goes on along the minus strand of NZ_AP026738.1, from coordinate 339,982 downwards.
GGCAGCTCTTGCAGCTATTGGCGGCCGGGCCGAAAGCCGTCTTGAGATTGTCCAGATTGCCGGTCTTGGCGGCAGCGTTGAGCTTGACGACTTCTGCTTCCATCTTGCCCGACAGGTCATGGAACTTGGCCTGCTCCTTCCACACCTCAGGCTTGGCCTTGCCGCCTTCGGTGCCGGCGCCGAAGCCGGCCCAGGGCAGCTTGGCCATGAAGGCCACCACCTCGGCGCTTTCCTGCGCGCTCTTGGCATCGAAGGGCATCTTGCCGTTGGCCATGGCGCCCAGACGGCTGAAATGCGTGCCCAGCACGCTCAGGGCGCTCTGGCGGTACTTGATGGCATCTTCAGCCTTGGCGAATTGGGCCGAGGCAGGCAGGGCCACGGTGGCAACCACAGCAGCGAATGCCAGAGTGGAAAAAGCTTTCATCGGGGTATCCTTTCTTGGTTCTGCAGCCTGCCGCAGGCGGCTGCCTGACCAGTATGGCAGAGTCACCCAAAGGCCGCGATTTGGGCTTGCGGCCCTGCCAGGGCACAATGTCCGGGTCCATCAGCCATGAAAAAGCCATGACAGAGTCCGCCGCACAAGCCGCCACGAAAATCCACAGAATCCGGATCTGGGACCTGCCCACCCGCCTGTTTCACTGGCTGCTGGCAATCTGCATCGTGGCCCTGGTGGTCACCGCCAAGATGGGAGGCAATGCCATGAACTGGCACCTGCTGCTGGGACAGGTGGTGCTGGCCTTGCTGGTCTTCCGCATTCTCTGGGGCCTGGTGGGCGGGTACTGGTCGCGCTTCGGCAGCTTCATCCCTTCTGCAGCAGCCATGAGACGCTATCTGAGCGGCGCATCGACCACGCAGGACCGCGCTGGCCACAACCCGCTGGGTTCACTGTCCGTGATCGCGATGCTCATCGTTTTAATAGCGCAGATCGCAAGCGGGCTGATGAGCGATGACGAAATCGCCTTCAGCGGACCGTTGACGCGTTTTGTCTCTGGCGAGCTGATCTCCAAGGCCACCGATTACCACGCCCACTGGGGCCAATATCTGATCTACGGACTGATCGCGCTGCATCTGCTGGCCCTCATTGGATACAGCATCAAGGGCAATAGACTGGTCCCAGCCATGGTCACGGGCGACAAATGCCTGGCCGAACCAGTCGCCGCGAGCCGCGATACCGCAGCCACCCGCATGCTGGCTGCGCTGCTGGCCGTGGTGGCAAGCGCACTGTCCTGGTGGATCCATCAGCTGGGCCAGGGCGCTGCTTTCTGAGTTCTGACAATGCAGCCTGCGCTTTAACCATGAAGCGCACTTGCCGCTACACTGGCCCTTCTTTCATCATTGCCTAGTTGCCGTGGACAAGCCCGCCGTGGACTTGCTGACGCCCAGCCTGGAGGAAATGGGTGCTGTGCGCCAGATCTTCCAGGAGTATGCGGACAGCCTGAACATCGACCTGGAATTTCAAGGATTCGAATCCGAAATCGCCGATCTGCCCGGCGACTATGCCCAGCCCCGCGGCCAGATCCTGCTGGCCCATGTGGACGGCGCCCTCGCCGGCTGCTGCGCGCTGCGACCGCTCGATGATTGCGACTATCCCAATGCGGCCGAAATGAAGCGCCTGTATGTGCGCAAGCCCTTTCGGGGCTTCGGCCTGGGCCGCCAGCTGGCCGAGGCCATGCTGGACGTGGCGCGCCAGAGCGGCTACGACCATGTGCTGCTCGACACGCTGGATGACATGGAATCCGCCCGCGCGCTGTATGTGGACCTGGGCTTCACGTCCATCGAACCCTACTACCACAACCCGCTTCCAGGCGCGCACTACCTCAAGGCCGATCTTTTCTGAGCCCGGATGCGAAAAAGGCATTGCCAGACTGGCAATGCCTTTTTTCTGTGGCGACGCGCCAAGCCGCCTAGCGGCGAGAACATCAGTCCCGCGCGCAGCGGCTCAGGGCTTCACCCATCAAGCCTTGGCCTGAGCCAGCATGGTGCCGGCATCGCTGACTTCAAACTTGCCGGGGGCCTCCACGTTCAGGGTCGCAACCTTGCCATCCTTGACCAGCATGGAGAAGCGATTGGCGCGCAGGCCCAGGCCCTTGCCGTTCAGGTCCAGCGTCAGGCCGGTCGCCTTGGCAAAGGCCGCATCGCCGTCGGCAATCATGCGCACCTTGCCAGCTACCTTCTGATCGCGGCCCCAGGCGCCCATGACGAAAGCATCGTTCACGGCCAGGCACCAGATTTCGTCCACACCCGCAGCCTTGAGCTCTTCGGCCTTGGCCACATAGCCTGGCAGGTGCTTTTCGGAGCAGGTGGGCGTGAATGCGCCGGGCACGGCAAACACGGCAATAGTCTTGCCGGCCAGAGCTTCGGGCAGCTTCACGGGGTTGGGGCCAAGGCTGCAGCCATTGCCTTCCACTTCCACATATTCCATCAAGGTCACTGCGGGCAGGGCATCACCAACTTTAATCATGACTATCTCCTTTGTTGCAAAGCACGGACCGCATTCTTGGCGGCCCAAATAAAAAAACGACCCACAGCATTGTGGGTCGTTTTCAAGGGCTTTGCAGCCGGCGGGCCTGGTTAGGCTTACACCAGAGCAGCCTTTTGAACCAAGCGGGTAGCAACCCAGTTCTTGGTCTTGGAGAGAGGACGGCTCTCGGTGATTTCAACCACGTCACCCAGCTTGTACTCACCTTGCTCGTCGTGAGCGTGGTACTTGCTCGACTTGATCATGATCTTGTCGTAGATGGGGTGCTTGACGCGGCGTTCCACCAGAACGGTCACAGTCTTGGCACGCTTGTCGCTGACCACCTTGCCAATCAAGGTGCGCTTGAGGGATGTTTTAGCTTCCGTCATGTCGGCTCCTTACTTGGCGGCTTGCTTTTCAGCAAGGATGGTCTTGGCACGAGCGATGTCACGGCGTGTAGCCTTGATGGTCGCAGTGTTGCCCAGTTGTTGCGTGGCCTTTTGCATGCGCAGACCGAAGTGAGCCTTTTGCAGGGACTTCACTTCAGCTTCCAGACCAGCCACGTCTTTTTGGCGGAGTTCAGCAGATTTCGTCATGTTGATCTCCTTAAGCACCAATGTGACGGGACACGAAGGTCGTGCGCAGAGGCAGCTTTGCAGCAGCCAGGCGGAACGCTTCACGGGCCAGCTCTTCAGGCACACCCACGATTTCGTAGATCACCTTGCCGGGCTGGATTTCGGCCACGTAGTACTCGGGGTTACCCTTACCGTTACCCATACGCACTTCGGCGGGCTTGGTAGAGATGGGCTTGTCCGGGAACACGCGGATCCAGATACGACCACCACGCTTGACGTGACGGGAAATTGCACGACGTGCAGCTTCGATCTGGCGTGCGGTCAGACGACCACGGTCGGTAGACTTCAAACCGAAATCGCCGAAGGCAACGGAGTTGCCACGAGTAGCGATGCCGGTGTTGCGGCCTTTTTGTTCCTTACGGAACTTGCGGCGTGCAGGTTGCAGCATGTTTATTCTCCTTTACCGTCCGCTGCTGTAGCGGGCGCGTCGGCCTTACGAACGCGCTTAACGGAATCAGCACCAGCGCCAGCAGGCTTGTCGCTGCCATCGGCAGGAGCGGCATTGGTGCCTGCGGGACGACGGCCACCACGGCCAGCGCCATCACGGCCATCACGGCGACCGTCACGACGGGGACCACGAGGACGACGCTCGTCTTCAGGACGGGGCGTTTCCACGGCGGGCAGATCGTTGCGGCCCAGGGTGTCACCCTTGTAGACCCAGACCTTCACGCCGATGATGCCGTAAGTCGTCTTGGCTTCGGAGAAGCCGTAGTCGATGTCGGCACGCAGAGTGTGCAGAGGCACGCGGCCTTCGCGGTACCACTCGGTACGAGCGATTTCGATACCGTTCAGACGACCGGAAGACATGATCTTGATGCCTTGAGCACCCAGACGCATGGCGTTCTGCATGGCACGCTTCATGGCGCGGCGGAACATGATGCGCTTTTCCAGCTGTTGGCAGATGGAGTCAGCGATCAGCTTGGCATCGATTTCAGGCTTGCGCACTTCTTCGATGTTCACAGCCACGGGCACGCCCAGGCGAGCAGCGAGTTCCTTCTTCAGGGCTTCGATGTCTTCACCCTTCTTGCCGATCACCACGCCCGGACGAGCCGAGAAAATGGTGATGCGGGCGTTCTTGGCAGGACGCTCGATCAGAACGCGAGCCACGGCGGCGTTCTTCAGCTTGGCCTTCAGGTACTCGCGCACCTTGATGTCTTCGGCCAGCATGCCGGCGAAGTCACGGTTGCTAGCGTACCAGCGGCTTGCCCAGTTGCGGCTCACCGCCAGACGGAAGCCGGTAGGATGGATTTTCTGTCCCATATTCTTCCTTAAGGCCTCAGTTACCCACTGTCACGTAGATGTGGCAGGTAGGCTTGCTGATGCGGTTGCCGCGGCCCTTGGCGCGAGCAGTGAAACGCTTGAGCGTAGTGCCTTGCTCGACGTAGATGGTCTTGACCTTCAGTTCGTCGATATCGGCGCCGTCGTTGTGCTCAGCGTTGGCGATAGCGGATTCCAGAACCTTCTTCACGATCACGGCAGCTTTTTTCTGCGTGAACTGGAGAATGTTCAGAGCTTGATCCACCTTCTTGCCGCGGATCAGATCCGCGACCAGGCGACCCTTGTCAACAGACAGGCGGACGCCACGGAGAACAGCACGTGTTTCAGACATGTTCTATTCCTTACTTCTTGGCTTTCTTGTCCGCAGGGTGACCCTTGAAGGTACGAGTCAGCGCGAATTCACCCAGCTTGTGGCCGACCATCTGGTCAGTCACATAAACCGGCACGTGTTGCTTGCCGTTGTGCACGGCGATGGTCAGACCGATGAACTCGGGCAGGACCATGGAGCGACGCGACCAGGTCTTCACTGGCTTCTTGTCCTTGGTGGCGATGGCCTTTTCGACCTTGGCCAGCAAGTGATGGTCAACAAACGGACCCTTTTTAAGAGAACGAGTCATTTGCTACCCCTTACTTCTTACGGCGCGACACGATCATGGTCTGTGTGCGCTTGTTGTTACGGGTGCGGTAGCCCTTCGTCAGATTGCCCCATGGGTCAACTGGGTGACGGCCTTCACCGGTCTTACCTTCACCACCACCGTGCGGGTGGTCGACAGGGTTCATGACCGTACCGCGGACGGTAGGACGAATACCCATCCAACGCTTCACACCGGCCTTGCCCAGACGGCGCAGGCTGTGTTCTTCGTTGGCAACTTCACCGATGGTGGCGCGGCACTCGATGTGCACCTTGCGGACTTCGCCCGAACGCATACGCACTTGAGCGTAGATGCCTTCGCGAGCCAGCAGAGTGGCGGAGGTACCAGCCGAGCGAGCGATCTGAGCACCGGCACCGATCTTCAGTTCGATGCAGTGGATGGTCGAGCCCACGGGGATGTTGCGGATAGGCAGGGTGTTGCCCACGCGGATAGGAGCTTCGGAGCCGCTGATGATGGTAGCGCCGACTTCCAGGTTGCGAGGAGCAATGACGTAGCGACGCTCGCCGTCTGCATAGCACACCAGAGCGATGTGGGCAGTACGGTTGGGGTCGTATTCAATGCGCTCAACCTTGGCGGGGATACCGTCCTTGTTGCGCTTGAAGTCCACCACACGGTAGTGGTGCTTGTGACCACCGCCCTTGTGGCGAGTTGTGATGTGACCGTTGTTATTACGACCGGCCTTCTGGAATTGAGCTTCCAGCAGGGGGGCAAAGCCCTCACCCTTGTGCAGGTGGTCGCGAGTAACCTTCACCGCGCCGCGTTGGCCGGGGGTCGTAGGTTTGAGCTTGATAACAGCCATGATTACGCAGCCTCCCCGGACAGGTTCAGCTCTTGACCGGGCTTGAGCATCACGTAAGCCTTGCGCACATTGTCGCGACGGCCAACGGTCTTGCCAAAGCGCTTGGTCTTGCCCTTGGTGTTCACCACAGACACGCCAGCCACTTCAACCTTGAACATCAATTCCACAGCGGCCTTGATTTCGGGCTTGGTAGCGTTCTGCAGCACCTTGAATGTCACAGCATTGGACTTTTCAGCAACCAGAGTGGCCTTTTCGGACACGATGGGAGCGACCAGCACTTGCATCAGACGACCTTCGTCAAACTTGGTAGTGCTCATGCGAACATCTCCTTGAGTTTGTCGATCGCACCCTTGGTGACGAGCACTTTCTTGTAGTGCACCAGCGACACGGGGTCTGCATAGCGCGGCTCAACCACGAACACGTTCTTCAGATTGCGGGATGCCAGGTACAGGTTCTCGTCGATTTCTTCAGCGATCACCATCACCGACGAAGACAGGTTCATAGCCTTGAACTTGTCTGCCAGCACCTTGGTCTTGGGGGTATCCAGCGTCAGGGATTCCACAACTGCCAGACGGCCTTCGCGGGCCAGCTGAGACAGGATGGCAGCCATACCGGCGCGATACATCTTCTTGTTGATCTTCTGCGAGAAGTTTTCTTCGGGCAGATTGGGGAAGATGCGACCGCCGCCACGCCACAGAGGCGAGGAGGACATACCAGCACGTGCACGGCCTGTACCCTTTTGCTTGAAAGGCTTGGCAGTGGTGTGACGCACTTGTTCACGATCCTTCTGGGCGCGAGTGCCTTGACGTGCGTTGGCACGGTAGGCAGTCACCAGCTGGTGGACCAGATCTTCGTTGAATTCACGACCGAACACAGTCTCGGGAGCTTCCACCTTGGAAGCGGCCTGGCCTTGTTCATTCAGGAGTTCGAGCTGCATTAGTTCGCTCCTTTGGAAGCTTTAGCCTTGATCGCGGGGCGCACGGAAACGAAGCCACCCTTGGCACCAGGAATGGCACCCTTGATCAACAGCAGTTGGCGTGCTTCGTCGATACGAACCACGTCGAGGTTTTGAGTAGTGACGGTTTCGTCGCCCATGTGGCCAGTCATACGCTTACCGGGGAACACGCGACCGGGGTCTTGTGCCATACCGATAGAACCGGGAACATTGTGCGAACGGCTGTTACCGTGCGAAGCGCGCTGCGAACTGAAGTTGTGGCGCTTGATCGTGCCGGCGTAACCCTTACCGATGGAGGTGCCTTGCACGTCCACCTTCTGGCCAACGCTGAACAGCTCTGCCACAGGCAGAACGGCACCAGCGGCATACTTGCCAGCGGTTTCATCGGTCACGCGGAATTCACGGGTCACTTCACCGGCTTCGACACCCGCCTTGGCGAGGTGGCCGGCTTGAGGCTTGGTCACGCGAGAAGCCTTGCGTGCACCGAAAGTGACCTGCAGGGCCACATAGCCATCGTTCTCTTGGGTTTTGACCTGAGTCACGCGGTTGTTAGAAACATCCACCACTGTGACAGGCACTGCGTCCCCATCATCAGTGAACAGACGCATCATGCCCACCTTGCGACCCAGCAACCCCAGGGAGTTGCTCAGACTCATTTGTTTGCTCCAAAACTTTTGCCGCTGAAACTGCAATTGGCCCAGCGTTGTGCTCTAGCAATCATGCCTAGCACACAAAAGAAGGTTAATAAAACTTCGCATCAAAGGCGAAGCTCCAAATTTTAACGCGAACTGCTTTTTCAAGCAAGTTCGCGTTAAACAAAGACCCTTAAAAGCCTCTTGCGAGGCTTCCAAAACTCTTATTGCAGTTTGATCTCGACGTCCACACCTGCGGGCAGGTCCAGCTTCATCAGAGCGTCAACAGTCTTGTCAGTCGGATCCACGATGTCCATCAGACGCTGGTGCGTACGGATTTCGAACTGGTCACGGCTGGTCTTGTTGACGTGAGGCGAACGCAGGATGTCGAAGCGCTTCATGCGTGTCGGCAGGGGTACGGGACCCTTGACGATGGCGCCGGTACGCTTGGCGGTATCAACGATTTCGGCTGCAGACTGGTCGATCAGCTTGTAATCGAAAGCCTTCAGACGGATACGGATTTTTTGCTTAGACATTGTTAATTCCTAGCTTTTCTAAGAATTAGGCAATGATCGTGGCAACCACACCGGCACCAACGGTACGACCACCTTCGCGGATAGCGAAGCGCAGACCTTCTTCCATGGCGATGGGGGAGATCAGCTTCACAGTGATCGACACGTTATCGCCAGGCATCACCATTTCCTTGCCTTCGGGCAGTTCGATGGAGCCGGTCACGTCAGTTGTACGGAAGTAGAACTGGGGACGGTAGTTGTTGAAGAAGGGAGTGTGGCGACCGCCTTCGTCCTTCGACAGCACGTAAACTTCAGCAGTGAAGTTGGTGTGGGGCTTGATGGAGCCGGGCTTGCACAGCACTTGGCCGCGTTCCACGTCTTCACGCTTGGTGCCGCGCAGCAGCAGACCCACGTTGTCGCCAGCTTGACCTTGGTCCAGCAGCTTGCGGAACATTTCCACGCCGGTGACGGTGGTCTTGACGGTGTCCTTGATACCGACGATTTCGATTTCTTCGCCGACCTTGACAATACCGCGCTCGATACGGCCGGTCACCACGGTACCACGACCGGAGATGGAGAACACGTCTTCCACGGGCATCACGAAGGCGCCGTCAACAGCACGCTCGGGAGTGGGGATGTAGGTGTCCAGAGCTTCGGCCAGCTTCAGGATGGCAGGCTCGCCCTTGTCGGACTGGTCACCTTCCAGGGCCAGCTTGGCGGAACCGCGGATGATGGGGGTGTCGTCACCGGGGAAGTCGTACTTGGACAGCAGCTCGCGCACTTCCATTTCGACCAGTTCCAGCAGTTCTTCGTCGTCCACCATGTCGGCCTTGTTCAGGAACACGATGATGTAGGGCACGCCCACCTGACGCGACAGCAGGATGTGCTCGCGAGTCTGGGGCATGGGGCCGTCAGCAGCGGAGCAAACCAGGATAGCGCCGTCCATCTGAGCGGCACCAGTGATCATGTTCTTCACATAGTCAGCGTGGCCGGGGCAGTCCACGTGAGCGTAGTGGCGGTTGGCAGTTTCGTACTCAACGTGCGAAGTGTTGATCGTGATACCACGAGCCTTTTCTTCGGGGGCGTTGTCGATCTGCGAGTAATCCTTGGCTTCACCGCCGAAGTGCTTGGACAGCACGGTAGCGATAGCAGCAGTCAGGGTGGTCTTGCCGTGGTCAACGTGACCGATGGTGCCCACGTTCACGTGGGGCTTGGTACGTTCGAACTTTTCTTTTGCCATGATTTCTCCGAAAGAGCAAAAACCTGTGTGATGTTTAAGGTCTGCACCTCATTGCTGACTCGCCCCGCACAGGAAACAGGACGGCATGGGATCGCAGACCGGCAAAAATCGCGGCAATCCTCAAAGGACTGCCGCGATTGGAAGCCGTAGATTATGACTGATTCGTCAAACCTGCGTCAATTACTTGGCGCGGGCAGCAACGATGGCTTCAGCCACGTTACGAGGAGCTTCAGCGTAGTGCTTGAATTCCATGGTGTAGCTGGCGCGACCTTGAGTCATGGAGCGCAGCGAAGTGGCGTAGCCGAACATTTCGGACAGAGGCACTTCAGCCTTGATGGCCTTGCCGCCACCAACCATGTCGTCCATGCCCTGAACCATGCCGCGACGCGAGGACAGATCGCCCATCACGGTACCGGCGTAGTCTTCGGGCGTTTCCACTTCCACAGCCATCATGGGTTCCAGGATGACGGGGTTGGCCTTGCGGGCAGCTTCCTTGAAACCGAAGATAGCAGCCATCTTGAACGCCATTTCGTTCGAGTCCACATCGTGGTACGAACCGAAGGTCAGCGTAACCTTCACGTCGACCACGGGGTAGCCAGCCAGCACGCCGGAAGTCAGGGCTTCGATCACACCCTTTTCCACTGCAGGGATGTATTCGCGAGGAACCACACCGCCCTTGATGGCGTCGACGAACTCAAAGCCCTTGCCGGCTTCTTGAGGTTCGACAGTGAACACCACGTGACCGTATTGACCCTTACCACCGGACTGACGAACGAACTTGCCGTCCACGTCCTTGACCGCGCTGCGGATGGTTTCGCGGTAGGCAACCTGGGGCTTGCCCACGTTGGCTTCCACGTTGAATTCGCGCTTCATGCGGTCAACGATGATTTCCAGGTGCAGCTCGCCCATGCCGGCGATGATGGTCTGACCGGATTCTTCGTCGGTACGCACGCGGAAGGAAGGATCTTCTGCAGCCAGACGCGACAGGGCAATACCCATCTTTTCCTGGTCGCTCTTGGACTTGGGTTCCACAGCCTGTGCAATCACGGGCTCGGGGAACACCATGCGCTCCAGCACGATAGGCGCTGCGATGTCGCACAGGGTTTCACCGGTGGTCACGTCCTTCAGGCCCACGCAGGCAGCGATGTCGCCGGCACGGATTTCTTCCACTTCCACGCGGTCGTTGGCCATCATCTGCACGATACGGCCGATACGTTCCTTCTTGCCCTTGACGGCATTCAGAACAGTCTCGCCCTTGGTCAGAACGCCAGAGTACACGCGCACGAAAGTCAGCTGGCCCACGAAGGGGTCGGTCATCAGCTTGAAGGCCAGAGCCGAGAACTTCTCAGCGTCGTCGGCCTTGCGGCTCAGCTTCTTCTCTTCGTCATCGGGGTCGGTACCGGTAACGTCAGGGATGTCCACAGGAGCGGGCAGATAGTCGATCACGGCGTCCAGCATGCGCTGCACACCCTTGTTCTTGAACGCGGTGCCGCACAGCATGGGCTGAATTTCGGTGGCCAGGGTACGAGTACGCACGCCGAGCTTCACTTCTTCTTCAGTCAGAGTACCTTCTTCCAGGTACTTGTTCATCAGCTCTTCCGAAGCTTCAGCAGCGGCTTCCACCAGGTTTTCACGCCACTTGTTGGCGGTTTCCACCAGCTCGGCGGGGATGTCCTGGTATTCGAACTTCATGCCCTGGGAAGCTTCGTCCCAGATGATGGCTTTCATCTTGACCAGATCGACCACGCCCTGGAAGTTTTCTTCAGCGCCGATTGGGATCACCACGGGCACAGGGTTCGCGTTCAGGCGAGTCTTCATGCCTTCATAGACCTTGAAGAAGTTGGCGCCGGTACGGTCCATCTTGTTCACGAAGGCCAGACGAGGCACCTTGTACTTGTTGGCCTGACGCCACACGGTTTCGGACTGGGGCTGCACGCCACCCACAGCGCAATACACCATGCAAGCACCGTCCAGCACGCGCATGGAACGCTCCACTTCAATCGTGAAGTCCACGTGGCCGGGGGTGTCGATGATGTTGAAGCGGTGCTCGGGATAGGACAGATCCATACCCTTCCAGAAGCAGGTCACTGCAGCGGAAGTGATGGTGATACCACGCTCTTGCTCTTGCTCCATCCAGTCGGTGGTGGCAGCGCCGTCGTGCACTTCGCCCAGCTTGTGGGTCACACCGGTATAGAACAGGATACGTTCTGTAGTAGTTGTCTTACCTGCGTCAATGTGAGCGGAAATACCGATGTTGCGATAGCGCTCAATGGGGGTCTTGCGAGCCATGATGGATCCTTGCTTGATCGTATGGGAGTACTGCCGGCCCCGCATTGTGCGCAGGAGGCAGCAGCTCTATATGGGGGCGCTCAGAATCGACACAAGGCCGCAGCAAGTTTTTGCATGCGGCCCTGTATCTCGAGCGAGATTCCGATTAGAAGCGGAAGTGGCTGAAGGCCTTGTTGGCTTCGGCCATACGGTGCACTTCGTCACGACGCTTCATGGCGCCGCCACGGCCTTCCGTAGCTTCCAGCAGCTCGTTGGCCAGGCGTTGAGCCATGGACTTCTCGCCACGCTTGCGGGAGGCTTCCTTGATCCAGCGCATGGCCAGAGCCAGACGACGGACGGGACGCACTTCCACGGGCACCTGGTAGTTGGCACCGCCAACACGGCGGGACTTCACTTCAACCATGGGCTTGACGTTGTTGATGGCAACAACGAAAGCTTCCAGAGGGTCCTTGCCGGGGTGCTTCTTCTCGATCAGGTCCAGAGCGCCATAAATGATGCGCTCAGCAACCGCCTTCTTGCCGCCTTCCATGATCACGTTCATGAATTTGGACAGCTCTACATTGCCGAACTTGGGATCCGGCAGGATTTCACGTTTGGGGACTTCGCGACGACGTGGCATTTTTTACCTCTATCTTTGCTTCAGTTGGCATCTTTTCAGATACCGCGAGAGCTATTCAAAACTCTCACTTACTCGACCCGCACAAAACATTCGTGCTCAGGGCCACTACGTTTGACCGCGCCAGTCAGGCGAATCAAACACCGTTTGTTTTCAAAAAACCAGGGCTGATTACTTAGCCTTAGGCTTCTTGGCACCGTACTTGGAGCGAGCTTGCTTACGGTCCTTGACACCTTGCAGGTCCAGGGAACCGCGCACGATGTGGTAACGCACACCGGGCAAGTCCTTCACACGACCACCGCGCACCAGCACAACGCTGTGCTCTTGCAGGTTGTGGCCTTCACCGCCGATGTACGAAATGACTTCGAAACCGTTGGTCAGACGAACCTTGGCCACCTTACGCAGAGCCGAGTTAGGCTTCTTGGGAGTGGTGGTGTACACACGGGTGCACACGCCACGGCGTTGGGGGCAGTTTTCCATAGCAGGGCTCTTGGATTTAACAACTTCTACCGTGCGGCCCTGACGCACGAGTTGGTTAATGGTTGGCATTAATTAAACGTCCCTAAACGTGAATTTGCTTCGTGAAAGCAAAAGGTTTATCCGCAGCAACAGATGCCGATGCGGAAACGTGAATCCCTTCGGAAATTCCGAAAAGCCCTCGAATGTACCAGCTTGCGCAAATCAGCACAAGCACCTGTGGGCAATAGCCCCCAGGCAGCAAGATGCTTTGCATGGCCGACAAAGGCTGTTGCCGGCAGGAGCAGCCTCCTGCCGGCCCGGGAACTTACTTGATCCAGAGGCGGATGGTGTCCCACAGACGGCCGAAGAAGCCTGCCTGCTCGACGGCCTCAAGCGCCACCAGCGGCACCTCGGCCACCACATCCGCGCCCGACTTGACCTTGAGCACGCCCATGGACTGGCCCTTGGCGATAGGAGCGATCAGCGGATCCTGGCGCACCACTTCGGTGGTCAGCTTGCCGCCGGTGCCCGAGGGCACGGTCACCACCACGGCGCCGTCGGCCTTGCCGATCTTGACGGCATTGGCCGCGCCCTTCCAGACGGCCGGAGTGGCCACGGGTTGATCGGCATCGAACAGCTTGACCGCATCGAAAGCGGTGTAGCCCCAGTTCAGCAGCTTCTGGCTTTCGTTGGCACGCGCCTTTTCGCTGGCCGTTCCCAGTACGATGGACAGCAGGCGGCGCTGGCCCACATTGGGCAGATCGCGCTTGGCCGTGGCCACCAGGCAGTAGCCGGCGGCATTGGTGTGGCCGGTCTTCAGGCCGTCCACGGTGGGATCGCGGAACAGCAAGGCATTGCGGTTGCTGCCGTTGGAAGCGGGCGTGCCGGGATAGCTGTACTGCTTGGTGGAGTAGTAGTGCATGTACTCGGGGAAGTCATGCATCAGGCGCTGGGCCAGTATGGACAGGTCACGCGCCGTCGTCAGGTGGCCGGGCTCGGTCAGTCCTTCGGGGTTCTTGTAGCTGGTGTTCTTCATGCCCAGGGCCTTGGCCTGGTCATTCATCATCTTGACGAAGTTCTCGGCCGTGCCGCCCACGGCCTCGGCCAGTGCCATGGTGGCATCGTTGCCGGACTGGATGATCATGCCGCTGAGCAGATCATTGACGGGAACCTGCATCTTGGGGTCGATGAACATGCGCGAGCCGGGCATCTTCCAGGCGCGCTCGCTCACGGGCATGCGTTGCTCCAGCGTGATTTTCTTGGCACGCAGGGCGTCGAACACCACATAGGCCGACATCAGCTTGGTCAGCGATGCCTGCTCGACGGGAGCGTCGATATCCTTGGCACCCAGCACCTGGCCGGCAGTGACGTCCACCAGCAGATAGTTGCGGGCAGCGATTTCGGGAGGGACAGGGGCCGCCACCTGTGCCATGGCAAACACGGGCGCCACTGCGGCCGCAACGGCCAGAACACGCAGTGTGGAGTAGATGGGCTTCATGAAGAGGATTCTCGCTAAAGCAAAGGTAAGCGCGGTGATTTACCGTCGAAAACGGCCAAAGCCAAGGATATACCTAGGCTTGGCGCTATGAAAAGAGGGGTTGACCGAGACAGGGCAGCAATTCACGTGCGTCAGGGTGTGGCGACTGGCTCTTACTGTGACTTCAGGTGGCGCACCACCAGGTTCTTGAGCAGAGGCAATTGTCCGTGAAAGAAATGGCCGACCTGCGGAATCACGGTAACAGGCAGTATCTGCGGGCGCGCCCAGTCCATCACGGCGGACAGCGCCACCGTGTCGTCCGCCTCGCCGTGAACCACCAGCGTCTGGTCATGGGCATCGGCAGGCACGGGAGCCACCTCGAAGCGGCTGGCGGCCGTACCAACCAGCACGGCCTTCTGCACCCGACCTTGATCCCAGAGCTGGGCCAGCGCATGGCTGGTGACAAAGGCGCCAAAGGAAAAACCGGCCAGGGCAATCGGGCCTTCGGGAGCCACCTGCTGCACCACGGCCAGCAAATCCTGCAGCTCGGCCTTGCCGGCGTCATATTCGCCAGCACTGGCACCCACGCCGCGAAAATTGAAACGCACGGCCGTATAGCCGCACTGCACAAAGGCACGCGCCAGGGTCTGGACCACCTTGTTGTCCATGGTGCCGCCAAACAGCGGATGCGGATGGGCGATGATGGCCACGCCCTTGGGGCTCTGCCCTTCGGCCAGTTGCGGCGCATCGCGCAGGGCCTCAATGGCACCGGCAGTGCCGGTGAGCGTCAGTCGTTCGGTCTGGGAATTCACGATTGCTATCCTAGTTGTAGCTTTTTGCGCTTGCTGTAATTGGGCTGACGCTTGAAAACGCTTAAAGTTCCTGAACCAGCAAGCCCAAAGTCGGCCGCACCAGGCAAGAACCGCCTTGCCGCAAGCCTGTCAGGACAGCCAAAGGACTCAAGGCGGCCAGATCAGCGTCCCACGCTTTCGGGCAGCACCAGGCGCTCGACCACCTTGCCGTTCTTGAGATGGGATTCAACGATTTCATCGATATCGCTGTCGTCGATGAAGGTGTACCAGACGGCCTCGGGATAGACCACGGCCACGGGACCGCCAGCGCAGCGATCCAGGCAGCCAGCCTTGTTCACTCGCACCTGCCCCTTTCCGGCAAGCCCCTCTTCCTTGACTTTGCGCTTGCAGTGGTCAAAGCCCGCCTTGGCGCCGTGCAGAGCGCAGCAGTCCTCACCGTTGGGGCGCTCGTTCAGGCAAAAGAAGATATGACGCTGGTAGTAGCCACCGGCCTGGTCTTGATTCTGGATGTCGCTCATGGTGGGTCATTCTAGGCAGGCTGTTGACGACGCGAGAGTCGAATCACTACATACGCCAGTGTCACGTAAGGCCAGAGCCAGCCCAGCCATTGACCCAGGCCGTAGAAGCGGATGAAACGGCCTTGCTCCCAGGCCTGCAGGGTCTGGGCGAAGTACACATTCGTCGGCGCCTGATTGAGGATGCTCAGATGCAGTACCAGCACCAGCAGCAATAGCACGGCGCACATGCGGCGCGAGGCAGGCAATGCAATCACGGCCAGACCCAGCCCACCCCAGACACCCAGGCGCACCGGCAGGTCCACCCACTCCCAGGCATGGGCCGGACCCCAGCTCAACGCGGCCGACAGCGCTGTCACTCCCACCCCTGCCGCCACCAGAAGCAGTCCGGCCAGCGCGCGGCGGCCCATATGACGCACGGCGCAGTAGGCCAGCAGGCAGGGAATCCACAGCCCCAGCATCACGCATAGCATCTCCGTCACCAGCGACAGCGGCGTCATGGCGAAATCGCCCAGCGGCAACCAGTCCTCGAACGGCGTGTTCAGCAGCCAGTCCTGCAAGGTGTCGTCGATGCGCTCCAGCACTTGGCCCAGGCCAAACGGCACGGCCGCCGGAAACAGCAGCGCAAACGGCCACAGCGCCAGCAGCACCAGCACGCCAGCACCGCCCTCGCCCAGCCACTGGTTGCGAAAAGCACTCCAGCGAGAGAGAGCCCCCAGCCTCTCCAGCAGCGCAGCCAGCAGGGCACCGATCAGGGTGCCGCCGGCATTGAGCACCAGATCCAGATTGGACGGCACGCGGCGCGGCAGATAGATCTGCAGAAACTCCATGCACAGCGACAGCAGCGTGCCGGCAAGAAAAGCCAGCGGCACGGCCAGCCTGGGCTGGCCTGAGCGCATCAGGGCCAGCGCCAGAAAAAAGCCCAGCGGCGCATAGCCGACGATATTGGTGTTGACGTCGAACCAGGTCCAGTACGGCGGCGGAATCCTCGCGAACAGGAATACGCTGGGATCAATGCCCTGGGCGCGCCAACCGTCAAACGGGAACAGGCTGGCAAAGACGATGAGCAGTCCATAGACCAGCGCCAGCGGCCAGGCCGAGGTATGGCGCATGGAAATCACCGGCACCGCAGAATCGGACACAGTCGCCTCCTACTCTAAGCGCAAGATTCAGAAGGGCTTGACCACCACCAGAATCACGGCAGCGATCAGCAGCAGCACCGGCACTTCGTTATAGAAACGGAACCAGCGATGGCTTTTGTGACAGGTGTTGTCCGCCAGCTTGCGCAGCAGCACGGCACAGCTGTGGTGGTAGCCGATGACCAGCAGCACCACGGCCAGCTTGGCATGCAGCCAGCCGCCCGCGAAGCCCCAGCCCAGCCACAGCCACAGGCCCAGACCCAGCGCGGGCACGGCCAGCATGGTGGTGAAGCGCAGCAGCTTGCGCGCCATCAGCAGCAGGCGCTCGCGTTCGGCCACCGAGCCCGGCGTGACCATGGCGATGTTGACAAAGATGCGCGGCAGGTAGAACAGACCAGCAAACCAGCTGGCGACAAAAACGATGTGAAAGGCTTTGACCCATAGCATGGAGCCAGTGTAAAGGCCTGCGCTGCGCCACAGCCGCTGCGCGCCGCGTCTTTACCTCGAAGCTCGGGCCTTGTCGCGCCGGTCGTCATGGAATAGTCACGCAGCTGCAAGCCAAGCCATGACGAATGGGGCACAATTTTCCCCATGCATTTGTCCAGCCCTACTCCTTTTCCCCAGAATCGTCCGCGCCGCCTGCGCCGCGATGCTTTCACCCGCAATCTGGTGCGCGAGAGCGTGCTGACGCCGCACGACTTCATCTACCCCGTGTTCGTGCACGAAGGCCAGAACAAGCGCGAGGCCGTGCCCTCCATGCCCGGCGTGGACCGCCTGAGCCTGGATCTGCTGCTGCCCGTGGCCGAGGAATGCGTGAAGCTGGAGATTCCCTATCTGGCGCTGTTCCCAGCCATCGAAGCCAGCCTCAAGACCCCCGACGGCAAGGAAGCCCTGAACCCCGACGGCCTGATCCCGCGCGTGGTGCGTGCACTGAAAAAGGAATTCCCCCAACTGGGCGTGATGACCGATGTGGCCCTGGACCCCTACACCAGCCACGGCCAGGACGGTATCCTGGACGAGAGCGGCTACATCATCAACGATGACACCGTGGAAGTGCTGGTCGGCCAGGCCCTGGCCCATGCCGAAGCCGGCGTGGACATGGTGGCCCCCAGCGACATGATGGACGGCCGCATCGGCGCCATCCGCGAGGCACTGGAGCTTCAAGGCCATATTCACACCCGCATCATGGCCTATAGCGCCAAGTACGCCAGCGCCTTTTACGGCCCCTTCCGCGATGCCGTGGGCACACGCGGCGCCCTGGGCAAGGCCGACAAGAATGTCTACCAGATGGACCCGGCCAACACCGACGAAGCCCTGCGCGAAGTGGCGCAGGACATCGCCGAAGGCGCGGACATGGTCATGGTCAAGCCCGGCATGCCGTATCTGGACGTGGTGCGCCGCGTCAAGGACGAGTTCAAGGTGCCGACCTTCGCCTACCAGGTGTCCGGCGAATACGCCATGCTCAAGGCCGCTGCCGCCAACGGCTGGCTCGATCACGACGCCGTGATGATGGAAGCCCTGCTGGCCTTCAAGCGCGCGGGCGCCGACGGCATCCTGACCTACTTTGCCATCGACGCCGCCAAGAAGCTGCGTGGCCTGTAACAAAATTGATAGCTGTCAGCGCAGGTCATGCTTGCGCCTGAGAGCATTTCAGGCATGATCTGACGGCCCGTGCAGCTTGCCCGGGCCGTTTTTGCATTCGCCTTCTGCACTGACATCGAGACTGACTATTCCCATGCGTGTGCTGCATATCTCTCCCCTCTATGCCCAGCCAGTCGACGGACTGCCTACGCAGGCGGCGACAACGGGGTTCTACTGGGTCTCCTGCACACGCTCGGAGCTGGAGGCTCAACTGCCAGCCATTCAGACCATGCTGGCCCGGCTGGGCGGCTCCACCCTCGTGGACCTGCATGTCTCCGACCTGCTGAATCCGGCCATCCCCTCCAATTACGACTACACCTCGGTGTACGACGTGCTGGTGTTCCGCCGCCTGGCCAACGCCCATCTGCCGCCGCTCAACGGCAGCCACGCCCCCGCCTCGCCAGCCGTGACCACACCGCCAGGCCTGCCTGCAGTGATGACAGGCACCGGCAGTGCGGCATCCTGCGCCCCACCGCCATCCCACAGCCTGGCCCACAGCGGCCAGCGCGAAGCGCCGGTGCTGCAACGCGTGGAAACCCAGCCCGTGGGCTTTGCGCTGTATGACCAGATCCTGCTGTCCGTACATCCCGACGGCTGCTTTGTGCTGGAAAACTTCTGGCAGCGCCTGATTTCCGGCCCCGCCAAGACTGACGGCCGCCAGATCAGCACCAAGATGCCCGTGGAGCCTGCGGACCTGATGCTGCGCATGGTCAACGGCATGGTGGACGGCTATCTGGACCTGCGCCGCACGCTGACGCGCCAGATCGACCACTGGCAGATGGCGCTGCTCAAGCCCAACAAGCGTTTCAGCAACTGGGCCAGCGTGCTCGACGTGCGCCTGGCGCTGCATCAGCTTGATGAAATCTGCGAAGACCAGCGCGCCGCCGTACAGGACTGGACCGAGGCGCTGGAGGGCTGGCCGCCCGAGCACACACCTGCGCGCCAGCATGAGCGCGAACTGCTGCGCGTGCGCTCGCGCGACGTGCTCGAACATATAGAGCGCGTGACTCACCACATTCACCGCATGGAGCAAAGCGCCGAGACCGCCGTGCAGATGCACTTTTCGGCTCAGAGCAACCGCGCCAACGACATCATGCGCACGCTGACCACGGTGACGGCCATCTTTTTACCGCTGAACCTGATTGCCGGCATCTTCGGCATGAACTTCGAGTTCATACCCTTCGTGCACAAAAAGGACGGCTTCATCTGGGCCCTGGTGGCCATGGTGATCATCACCGTGGTGCTGGTGGCCTATTTCTGGCGCCGCCGCTATCTGGAAAGCGAAGAAAAAGAATGACCCCCTGAGGCGCTTCCGCGCCCTCCTCCAAGGGGGACGACATCCTCGCTGCGCGGCGGCGCTTGCCTGATGTCTCTGATGGGGGACCGCCCAGCGGCAACGGGCTTTAGATAAAAACAGCTGCTTGCGCTTATATATCAAGCACAAGCAGCTATTGTTTTTAGATCAACCCAGATGCTGGGCGAAGAAGGCCAGAGTGCGCTCACCTGCCAACGCTGCAGCGGCTTCGTTGTAGGAGCCGCGCTGGTCGCAGTTGAAGCCGTGGTCGGCGTCGTAGACATGCACTTCCACCTGGGGCTGGGCCTTCTTGAAGGCTTCGACTGACTCCAGCGAGATGTAATGGTCCTTGCTGCCGAAGTGGGCCAGCACCGGGCACAGTGCCTGACGGCTGGCTTCCAGCTCGCCGGTCATGCCGCCGCCGTAATAGCAGACCGCCGCCGAGACGCTGGCCAGATTGCAGGCCGAGCGCCAAGTCATGAGGCCGCCCCAGCAAAAGCCCACCACGCCGATCTTGCCGCCGGGCACCAGCGTCGCCGCATGGGCCACGGCCGCTTCCACATCGCGCAGCGCGCCAGGCTCGGGCAGGGCCTCCACTGCGGTCTTGAGCGCAAAGCCGGCCTTCATGTCTTCTTCGCTGTACCCCAGCTCCACATCGGGCTTGACGCGGGCAAACATGGCGGGCGCCACGGCCACATAGCCCTGGGCTGCGTAGCGGTCTGCCACGGAGCGGATATGCGAGTTCACGCCGAAGATCTCCTGCAGCACCACGATGGCACCGCGTGCCTGGCCCTCGGGCATGGCCACATAAGCCGGGGTTTTTGCGCCATCCACGGCTGTCAGTTCAACAAAGCTGCCCATTGCGAAGCTCCTTAACATGGTTCAAAAGGGAAATCCGCGACGCGGCCGCCAGCAATGCTGTAATGGCTGATGCCGCGTCGATGATTCGGCCATTTTTTCACAGGAGTGTTGATGCCAGCTATCCCAGCCCCACAAAAGGCCGACAGTCGCAAGAAGCCCCCCATGCCAGGAGGCGAGCTGTAATGGATATCAAGCCGTTGATCACCCTGGTCGCCATCATCAACCCGCTGGCCATCGTCCCGTTCTTCATCCACTACACGGCCGGCTTCGACGCCGAGCAACGCTGGCAGACGATTCGCACCGCCGCCTTTGCCGCCTTCTGCGTGATTGCGGTCTGCGCCCTGCTGGGGTTGCAGATTCTGCAGTTCTTCAATATCTCGCTGCAGAGCTTTCAGGTCGGCGGCGGCCTGCTGCTGCTGATCAGCGCGATGAACATGCTCAACGCCCGCCCTGCCGAAGACCGCCCCAACAATGCCACGCTGGCAGCCGGCGTCGAAAAGGCCGCCGAGGGCAACAGCATTGCCGTCGTGCCGCTAACCATTCCGCTGCTGACCGGGCCCGCCGCCATGTCCACCGTGGTGATCTATGCCGATCAGGCGCGCACCATCTGGCAGCATGTGGCACTGGTCGGATACGGCGTGGTCGTGGCCGCCGCCATCATGGTGTGCTTTTCGCTGGCCCACCCGATTGCCCGTGTGCTGGGCAAGACCGGCATCAATGTGATGACCCGGCTCATGGGCCTGATTCTGGCCGCGCTGGCCATCGAGGTGATGGCGGGAGGCCTGATCAAGATCTTCCCCATCCTGGCCTCCCCGGCGATATACCCTTGACCCCCTGAGCGGCTTCCCCCAAGGGGGAGGCGGCGCTTGCTCGCGGTCTCTCGCCTTGGCGCGTGCCAGTTTCAGGCAGTGACCACTTCCATTTTTTCAGCCTCACCACAGGCACCACCACAGCCGGTGATCGGCTCGGCCGGCAAAGCCTCGGGCACCAGCACCGCGCCGGTCACCGGATCGAAGCCCGAACGGCGCATGTGCAGAGCCAGGGCGGCATCCATATTCTGCGCATGGTGGCTGAACCACGGGCCCAGCTCGGCCGCCATATGGCGGATCGTGGCCAGATCGCCCTGCCCGCCCTTGGCCGCCCCCTCGCGCAGCACGGCCAGCACCACCTTGTGCTGCTGGCTGTGGCAGTTGCCCGTGGCAAAGCCCGTGGTCTGCATCCAGCGGTCTTCCTGATCGAAGTGCTGCTGGGTATGGGCAATCAGCTCGTCCCAGAGCGCGCACAACTGCTCATCGGCCGCGGCCTCCACCTGGGCCAGCAAGGTGACGAACTCTTCATGCACCGCGTCCATGACGGGAAAATCCAGGATGAGAGCGGCATTCCATTCGAGGCTGGCCATGGCAGTTCCTTGTGCGAGATTGAGGAACTGCCAGCTTAAGAACAAGACCTGGCCCGGCCATTGACCCACATCAGCAAAGCAGTTGCCCACAGGTAACCAAGACTTGCCCGGAATCAACAAAGCCCTGCATGGCAGGGCTTTGGGAGCGGAAATGCCTGGGACTGGTCGGGCCTTAGCGTCCGTAACCCTGCAGCCAGCGGCTGAGCTGAGCCGCCGCCTCGTCCACGGCGCGTGCCATGGCCTGGGCACCGCCGGCTGCATCGGCTGCCGCAGCGGGAACTTCGACCGTGAACACCTTCTGGCCCAGCAACTGGTTGCCTGCACTCTCGCCGGCACCGATCAGGCTGGCGCTCAGGCGCAGCAGCGCACGGCTGTTGCTGGCGTTGTCGAAGACCTGGCTGAACTCGTCCACCGTCACGCGCAGCTGCGCAATCGAGCGCTTGTCGGCCAGCAGGGGGCGGACATTGTCCTTGCCCGAAAGCACGGGGCGCTCCAGCCCCAGGCGCATGCGCAGGCGCTGCTCCACCATCTGAGCAGGAGGCAGGCTCCAGCGCGCGTTCTGGTAGGCACGCAGTTGCTGGCTGTCGCTGTAGTTCAGACGGTAGAACATGGCCGTCAGGCCCTCGGGCAGTCCCGGCGCCTGGACTTCGGCCAGCACCAGCGGAACCGGAGCTACCGAAGAAGCGGCTGCATTGGCGACCGGCACCGCGAGATCGGTCATGCCCAGGTCATAGCGCACCGGCTGCGTGGGTGCCGTGGGCAGGCCTGAGCAGGCTGCGAGCGCCAGCACCAGGGAAGAAGCGCCCAGCAATCGCCGTGCTCCGCGGCCGGTGAGTGAAATCTT
Organism: Comamonas thiooxydans; assembly: GCF_002157685.2. NCBI lineage: Bacteria > Pseudomonadati > Pseudomonadota > Betaproteobacteria > Burkholderiales > Comamonadaceae > Comamonas > Comamonas thiooxydans. The sequence continues at coordinate 317,474 of NZ_AP026738.1, read as the reverse complement.
TGTGTCTGCCATATTGATTCCTTTGGGACTTAGGCCAGCCAGGATGGGCAGCAGGCATTTCCATCGAGAAACAGCCTGCCTGGTCCGAATTTGCGCAAGTCGTGTCCTTGTTGCGGCTTCACTTGGCCGGGGCCACGAAACCGGGCTCGCCGGGGCCTGGCTGGCCCAGGCCCTGGCCGTAGATGACGGACTGCGGGTTGTCATTGAAGCGGCCCGCGGCCGCGCCCATGGTGCGCGCCGCGCGCGAGACATCGTCGGCCGCGCCGTTCATGCGCGGCAAGGTGCTGCGTCCCAGCGACTCGGCCGCCTGCGACAGGGCCTGCGTGCCCTCGGCAATCTGCTGCAGCGGACCATCGGGGGCATTGACCTTGCGCACGGTCTGCTGCAGATCGGTCGCCACGCCCGTGGCAGCATTGCCGGCCTTGGTCAGGGACTGCAGGGTCTGGTGCGCATCCGCCGTGATCTGTGGAAAGTCCTTGGCCGTCTTGTTCATGGTCTCGGCCAGATCCTTGATTCCGCCGGATGCGGCAGCGATATTGTCCAGCGCCGCGCTCACCCGCTTCTGGTTGTCCTCGCCCAGCATGGAGTTGAGGCGGCGTGAAATTTCGTCAACCCGCTCCAGCAGCACCGGCCCCTGGTCGGCCAGCATGTTCAGCGGCGATGACTTCATGGGCAGGCGCGGCAGGCCGCTGGGCCCGGGCTTGAGCGGTTGCGAAGGCTTGCTGTCGTCGTCGAGCTGGATATGGGCCAGCCCCGTCACTCCCTGATAGCCGAGCTGGGCGTAGGTGGCCGGCGTGACCGGCGTGTCCTCGCCCACGGCAATGCGAATCAGCACATTGCCGGGAATCTGCGGGTCAAAGCCGATGCGCACCACCTTGCCCACGGGCACGCCCTTGTAGCGCACCGTGGCCTGGGGCTGCAGGCCGCTAACACCGTCCTTGGTGGACATTTCATAGAGCTGGTATTCGCGGTTGTCGCGCGTCAGCCAGACGGCCAGCCCTGCCAGCAGGGTCGCCACCACCAGCACGAAGATGCCGGCAGCCATGGCATGGGACTTGTTTTCCATCAGCTTTCCTCTGCGGCCACGCCGCCTTGCACCGGGGCCATGGCACGGCGGCCACGCTCTCCCTGGAAGAAATGTTCAATAAACGGGTGCTTGATCCGGGCCACATCGCGCGGAGCCCCGGTGAACAGCACTTTTTTCTCGGCCAGCACGGCCACTCGTGTGGACAGCGCAAACAGCGTGTCCAGATCGTGGGTGACCATGATCACGGTCAGGCCCAACTCTGCATGAATATCGCGCAGCAGCTCGCAGAACTCATCCGAGCCCTTGGGGTCCAGCCCCGCTGTGGGTTCGTCGAGCAGCAGCAGCGGCGGATCCATCATCAGCGCGCGCGCCAGCGCCACACGCTTGATCATGCCGCCCGACAGGTCTGCAGGCATGCGCGATGCGTGCTCCGGCTTGAGGCCCACCATCTGCAGCTTGACCATGGCCGCGTCGCGCACCACGGCATCGGGCAAGGTGCCCTGCTCGCGCAGCGCGAATGCGATGTTGTCCAGCACATTGAAGGCCGAATACAGCGCCCCCTGCTGGAACAGCATGCCCACCTGACTCGCCGCCAGCTCGCCGCTGATGACCTCGCGCGAGGGCTGGCCATCCACGGTCACCGTGCCGCGCGAAGGCGAGAGCAGGCCCAGTATCTGTCGCAGCAGCACGGTCTTGCCCGTGCCGGAGCCACCCACCAGGGCCAGAATCTCACCCGGATAGACATCAAAGTTCAGGTCCTGGTGCACGGCAAAGCGCGACTCGCCCTCGCCGAACTCGGTCCACAGGTCCACTGCCTGCACCAGCGGCCTCACATCCTGCGGCGGCGCGTAGTCGCCCACGGCCCCCTCGATACGGCGGTTCTGCATCACCTCTGTCATTTGCGTGCCCCCCGCTGCGCGAGGCTGGCGCGACCCAAGCCAGAGACGCCGAGCAAGGGCCGCCCCGCAGCGAAGGTGTCGTCCCCTTGAGGGGAAGCGGCGAAGCCGCACAGGGGGTAGTTCATCCTAAAAGCCCACGTTTCTGAAGAGGATGGCAAAGATGGCATCCACGATGATGACCATGGTGATGGATGACACCACCGCCGCCGTGGTGCCCCGCCCCAGGCTCTGGGTATTGGGCTCTACCTTCAGACCCCAATGGCAGCCGATCAGGGCAATCAGCACGCCAAACACCACGGACTTGCCCATGGCCAGCACCAGATTGCCGATCTTCACGGCCGCAGGCAGGCTTTGCACGAAATAGGACGGCGTGATGTCCATGGTCAGGTCCGCCGCGACCATGCCGCCAGCCAGTGCCGCAAGAATGGTCCACAACGCCACCAGCGGCATGGACACAGCCAGCGCCAGCGCACGCGGCAGCACCAGCCGGTAACCCTGGGAGATGCCCATGACCTGCATGGCGTCGAGCTCTTCGGTCACGCGCATCACGCCGATCTGCGCCGTGATGGCCGAGCCGCTGCGCCCTGCCACCAGAATCGCCGCCAGCAGCGGCCCGAGCTCGCGGATCAGCGAAATGCCAAGAATGTTGACGATAAAGGATTCGGCCCCGAACTGGCGCAGCTGCAGCGCCATCAGATAGGCCAGCACCACACCGATCAGAAAGCCGACCAGCGCCGTGATCGGCAAGGCTGTCGCTCCCGTTGCATAGAGATGGCCCGAAATATCGCGCCAGGGGCCGCGAAGCGGGTTGCGCAGCAGGCGCAGGCAATCCAGCAGCAACTGGCCGACCAGCTGGATCAAGTTGGAAAAGTGCCCACAGGCATCGATCACCATCTGACCCAGTCGATTGACCTCGCACATCCATCCCGAGGGTTCGGGCTTGGACTCGGGCACTTCGCTGAATCTGGCCACACGCTCCAGCATGGAGCGCTGGGTCTTGGTCGTCAGCAGTTGGGCCGGCCAGGCCTTGCCCCATTGCTCCCACAGCAGCTGGGCACCGATGTGGTCCAACCAGACCATTTGCTGCAAATCCCAGGCCACGCCCTTGGGCACGGCCCTGATCTGCGGCGCCAGCCGGCGCCAGATATGGCGATCGCCCAGCTCGGCGGCACTCCAGCGGCCCGCAGGCACGGCCCATTGCTGACCTTCGCGGGACTGCAGCGGGCATTGAGGTAGTTGGTCTGAGCTGGGCAAAGAAAAGCTTCCTAGGACATGAGGGAGACGGGCTGGCCGCAGGGGCCAGCATAACGCGCCAAGCGAGGAACATGCCAAGCACAGCGCGTAGGCCGCTGCCGCATGCCACGCAATGATAGCGTTGCAATTTTTATCAAAAATCCGCGAAAGTCAAAACCAGCACTGCGCCGACAGCTTCCAAAACAGGAGTATGCGAGCGCTTTCCCTATCGACACCCGCAAGCTCATCACACCTAATGAACCAGCCTTTTTGCCCATGACTGCCTGATGCTCTGGCCTCTGCGCCTGGCTGTACCGGCCTTTTGATCTGCCCATGAGTGATACCCAGTTCGACTACATCGTCATCGGCGGCGGCACAGCAGGTTCTCTGCTGTGCAACCGTCTCACCCGCAACAAGAATCACCGGACTCTGCTGATCGAAGCCGGCGGCAAGGATGACTACCACTGGATCCACATCCCCGTCGGCTATCTCTATTGCATAGGCAACCCGCGCACCGACTGGCTCTACCAGACCGAGCCCGACCCCGGCCTCAACGGTCGCAGCCTGCGCTATCCGCGCGGCAAGACACTGGGCGGCTGCTCCAGCATCAACGGCATGATCTACATGCGCGGCCAGGCCCGCGACTACGAGCAATGGGCCGAACTCACCGGCGACGACACCTGGCGCTGGGAGCAGGTGCTGCCGGCCTTCAAACAGCATGAAGACCATTGGCGTCTCGACGCCGGCGGCAGCGCCAGCGAAGAGTTCATGCGCCTGCACGGCAGCAAGAGCACCGGCGGCAGCGGCGAGTGGCGCGTGGAGAAGCAGCGTCTGCGCTGGGACATCCTCGACGCCTTTGCCCAGGCCGCGCAGCAGGCCGGCATTCCGGCCACCGACGACTTCAACCGCGGCTGCAACGAGGGCGTGGGCTACTTCGAGGTCAACCAGAAGTCAGGTCTGCGCTGGAACACAGCCAAGGCATTTCTGCGTCCCACCTGCTATGGCCGCCCCAACTTCGAGATGTGGACCCGCGCCCAGGTGCGCCGGCTGCTTCTGGAAGATCTGCCGGACGGCAGCCAGCGCTGCACCGGAGCCGAAGTCTGGACCGGAGAGGAGATGGTGACCGTGCAGGCCGGACGCGAAGTGCTGCTCTGCGCGGGTGCGGTCAACTCGCCGCATATCCTGCAGCTGTCTGGCATAGGCCCCGGCGAATTGCTGCAGCGCCATGGGATGGCTGTGCGCCGCGATCTGCCCGGCGTGGGCGCCAATCTGCAGGACCATTTACAGATCCGCTCGGTCTACAAGGTGCAGAACGCCAAGACGCTCAACACCATGGCCGGCAGTCTCTGGGGCAAGGCGGCCATCGCCCTTGAATACGCACTCAAGCGCAGCGGCCCCATGAGCATGGCGCCTTCGCAACTCGGTGCCTTTACACGCAGCAATCCGGCATTGGCCCATCCCAATCTGGAATATCACGTGCAACCGCTGTCGCTGGATGCCTTTGGCGAGCCGCTGCACGACTTTGCCGCCTTCACCGCCAGCGTCTGCAACCTCAACCCCAGCAGCCGCGGCACGGTACAACTGCAAAGCACGGATTTCCGCCAGGCTCCGGCCATCGCACCCCACTACCTCTCCACGCCAGAAGACCGGCAGGTGGCGGCAGACAGCCTGCGCGTCACGCGGCGCATCGTCAGCCAGCCGGCGCTTGCGCGCTTCCAACCCGAAGAGTTCAAGCCCGGTGTTCAATACCAGAGCGACGAGGAGCTGGCGCGTCTGGCCGGTGATATCGCCACCACCATCTTCCACCCCGTGGGCACGACCAAGATGGGACGCGCCGACGACCCGATGGCAGTCCTGGACAGCCGTTTCAAGGTGCGAGGCGTGCAGGGTCTGCGCGTGGTCGATGCCGGCGCCATGCCCACCATCACCAGCGGCAACACCAACAGCCCGACGCTGATGATGGCCGAGAAGGCGGCGCAGTGGATTCGTGACGCGACCTGAAAAACGGCCGCTTGAAAAGCCGAGCGATTCACTGCGAAAAGCCCGTCAGCCCCTGAAATTCGCTCTGGAGCGCAAAGCCTGTACTAGCGGAAGAATCCCGCGCGGCGTCATGCGCAATGAATCAAAGTCCCCAGAGATCTTTTGCTTATAAGCATATGACGCTATTGTTTTTGAAATATCGCAAAACTCATAAGGATGTCACGAAACTTTCTGATTCATTTGTCAGACGTTTTTGATATAACCCAAGGGAATTCCCCAATGCACCACACAGGTGCAGCCCTTACATTCTCGTCACTCTCGCTGCTCCACGAAGCAGCATGGAGGGCCGAGGAGACAACTCGACACAACCAGACCAATACATATAAAAGCATCAAAGATGCGTTCAAAAGCGCCCCACAGTGGGCGCTTTTTTTATGCCTGCGCACAAGCTTGAGGCGGCGGTGCGACAATGCCGGCGCCATCCTCGGGCTTGCAAGCCCGCTCTCCCCTGGCTTCTTCATCTCGCCTCCGGCAACGCCGCCCAGCGGCAACGCGCGTTGCTCACGGCATGCACCAATTGCAGGCATTTGCTCCATGGAATGGATTCTTGTTTCCTTCGCCTCGGCCCTGGCCGGGTTTGTTGACGCCATCGTGGGAGGCGGCGGACTGATTCTGGTGCCGGCCATGTTTGCAGCCTTCCCCACCACCACGCCTGCCACGCTGTTTGGCACCAACAAGAGCGCCGCCGTCTGGGGAACGGCCATTTCCGCCTGGCAGTACAGCAAGCGCGTGCATATCACCTGGGCCACGCTGCTGCCCGCCATCGGCACGACGCTGGTGGGAGCTTTTCTCGGAGCCTGGGCAGTCACGTTGATTTCGCCCGATTTTCTGCGCAAGCTGCTGCCCTTCATCCTGCTTGGCGTGCTGGGCTACACCTTGGCAAAAAAAGAGCTGGGCCGCGACCACGAGCCACGCCTGGCGGGCCGCACCGAGATGCTGACCGCCAGCGCCATCGGCCTGCTGATCGGTTTCTACGACGGCTTCTTCGGCCCGGGCACAGGCAGCTTCTTCGTGTTCCTGTTCGTGCGCCTGCTGGGCTATGACTTCCTCAACGCCTCGGCCAGCGCCAAGCTGCTGAACCTGGCCTCCAACGCCGCAGCACTGCTGCTGTTCACTCTCAAGGGCCATGTCTGGTGGCACTTTGTCATCCCGCTGGCCGTGGCCAATGTGCTGGGCAGCATGCTGGGCACCTGGATGGCCTTGCGCCACGGCACGGGCTTTGTGCGTACGATTTTCATCGGCGTGGTCAGCCTGCTGATTCTGAAGACAGGTTACGACGCTTTTCTGCGTTAAGCCCTTGCGTTAAAAGCGTCAGCAGCTATCCATTTATCAAGGTGCTGTTTCGTCGTCGGACAGCACCGAGATGTCTTCCACACGGCGCGGCGTGCCGATCGGTGCGCCCGCCTTGCCCTGACGCACGGCAGCAATATCGGCCTCGCTGGGATAGTTGCCCACCAGCCAGTAGTCCAGGATACGGCGTGCGATAGGCGCGGCAGCCGCCGCACCGAAGCCGGCATTCTCCACAATCACCGCCACGGCAATCCTGGGCGCTTCGGCCGGGCCGTAGGCGATATAGAGCGAATGGTCGCGCTGATACTCGGCCAGACGCGCAGCGTTGTACTTTTCCTTCTGGCCCACGCTCACTGCCTGGGCCGTGCCGGTCTTGCCCCCCGACAAATAGCTGGCACTGCCGAATACGCCGCGCCCCGTGCCGCCGGTCACCACTCCCACCATGCCACGCTTGACGGCATCGACATTGCTCTGCTTGTAGCCCAGGTTGACGGGAGCCGGCTGAACAATGGTCGTTCGCGTACCGGTGACGGAATCGATCAGCTCCTTGCCCACATGGGGCGTGAAGCTCATGCCGTTGTTGACCAGCGTGGCCAGCGCATGCGAGAGCTGGAGGATGGTGAAGTTGTTGTAGCCCTGGCCGATACCCAGAGAAATCGTCTCGCCTGCAAACCATTGCTGCTGGGCGGCGCGCTTGTAGGTCTTGCGCTTCCACTCCTTGCTGGGCAGCACGCCGCGCACCTCGCCGGGCAGATCGATGCCTGTGATCTGACCAAAGCCCAGCGGCTTCATGAAGTCGTGGATCGCATCCACGCCCATCTCGTTGGCCAGCGTGTAGAAATAGACGTTGCTGGAATGCTGGATGGCGCGCGCCAGATCCACCGGGCCCAGTGCATGGCCGGAGCGGAAGGTATGGCCGCCAAAAGTCCAGGAGCCGCCGTCCTGAATCACCGTGCCCGGCGTGCGCTTGCCGGTCTCTATGCCCGCCAGGCCCATGAAGGGCTTGTAGGTCGAGCCTACCGGGTAGGTGCCGCGCATGGAGCGGTTGAGCAAAGGGCGATCCAGCGACTCGTTGAGTGCCTTCCAGCTCTCCTGGTCGATGCCGTCGACAAACAGATTCGGGTCGTAGGTCGGCTTGCTGACCATGGCCAGCACCTCGCCGTTGCGCGGGTCCATGGCAATGGCCACGCCACGGCGATTGCCGTAGAGGTCTTCCACCATCTTCTGCAGCTTGATGTCCACCGACAGCTGCAGGCTGTGTCCCGGCGTGGCGGGGCGACTGCCCAGGCGGCGCACGGCATGGCCGCCAGCCGAGGTTTCCATTTCCTCCCAGCCGGTCTGACCGTGCAGTTGCAGCTCATAGCTTTTTTCGGCACCCAGCTTGCCCATGACCTCGGTGCCGCGGTAGTTGGCCGCATCGTCGGACTCGTCGATCTCTTCTTTTTCCCTTTGATTGATACGACCGATGTATCCGATCAGATGGCTGCCGGTTTCCTTGAGCGGGTAGGTACGGAACAGACGGGCCTTGATGTCCACGCCCGGAAAGCGATAACGCTGAGCCGCGAACTTGGCGACTTCCTCATCCGTCAGGCGCGAGCGGATCGGAATCGACTCAAAGCTCTTGGAGTCATCCATGAGTCGCTTGAACTTGCGGCGGTCGCGCGGCGTGATCTCTATGACCCCGGACAGCCCCTCGATGGTCTCGTCCAGATCCTCGACCTTGGAGCGAGTGATCTCCAGCGTATAGGCCGAGTAATTGGTGGCCAGCACCACGCCGTTGCGATCCAGGATCTGGCCCCGGTTGGGCACGATGGGCACCACCGCCGTGCGATTGCTCTCGGCCCGCTCGGCAAATTCCTCATGGCGCTCCACCTGCAGCACCAGCAGCCGCCAGACCAACAGACAGAACGCCAGAAATACCACGCAGCCCATGACGACTGCACGCATCCGGAAGCGCTGCAGCTCGACTTCGGTGTTGCGAATCTCCATCATGCGCAGGCTCCCCGCACGCCAAGCCAGTGACTGCAAGCAAGGGCCGCCCCGCAGCGAGGCAGTCGTTCCTCCCCGCGAAGCGAGAGGGGGAAAGGCGCGCAGCGACTCAAGGGGGCTTTCATCTACAGAGGCCGGTTTTCATCGCTGTCCGGCGCACGGCGCTGCGGCGCCAGCAGCAAAGCACTGACCACAGGCCACAGCAAGGTCTCGATCACTGGCGCTATCAGAAACTCCAGCCCGGGGAAGATACCTCCCGTCGCGACACGCAGCAGTACCTGAATGCCGTGCGCCGCGGCAAATACCGGCAGCAGGTGCAGAGCCTGCACGGGGCTCGAGAACCAGAGCAGACGACGACTCATCCAGCCCGTCACGAAGACCAGCAAGGTGTAGGCCAGTGCATGCTGGCCCAGCAGCGAGGCCCGGTCCACATCCATGACCAGGCCCAGCGCAAAGGCAATGCCCAGACCCACGCGCTGCGGCTGGTTCAGGCTCCAGAAGGCCAGCAGCAACATGAGCATGTCCGGCAGCCAGACGATGCGGCCCAGCGGCAGCATATTGACGGCCAGTCCGATCACCAGGGTGACGACGATGAACAGAGGGTTGACCGGCAGCAACAGCTGCTGGCCGCGCGGCATGATCATGCGGGGTCCTTTGCGGGCTTGGCACCCGCCTTCTCAGCGGCCGCCTTCTCCTTTTCGGCTGCGGCGGCTTCCTTCTTGCCTCGCGCCTTGGCTGCGCGGTCGGCCTTCTCGGCATCGGCCTTGGCCTGCATATTGGCGGCCTCGGGATGCTCGGTACGGCCCTGAGGCTTGAGCACCATCACATGGCGCACGCCCTGCACGCGGCCCACGGGCTCGCAGTAGATGCGGGTGAAGGCAGAGTCGGCACGGCGGTCCACCGTCACCACCTTGGCCACGGGCAAACCCAAGGGATAAAGCCCGTCAATACCGCTGGTAGTGAGCAAATCGCCCACCTGTACATCGGCATTGCTGGGCATGAAGCGCAACTCCAGCCCGCCGGCGCGGGTCGAAGATGCATCGCCATAGGCAACGCTGCGCGCGCCAGTGCGCGGGTTGAAAACGGGAATGGCCTGATCGCGATCGATGAGCAGCGTGACCTCGGCACGCGTCGGATAGACGCGCGTGACCTGGCCTATCACGCCTTTTTCATCCAGTACGGGTGAGCCCGGCTCGACCCCGTCGGCCTGCCCCTTGTCGATCACCACACGGCGCGTATAGGGGTCGGGGCTGTCATAGACCACCTCGGCCACCTGGCCCGGCGTCAACGAGCGCTCACGCAACTCCAGCATGGAGCGCAGATGCTCGTTCTCCTTGATCAACTCGTCGGCCAGTTCGGCACGCTGAGCCATGACGACCAGCTCCTTGCGCGCAGCATCCTCGCGGGCCACGGCCTGCTGCTGCACTTCGGCATAGCGGCTGGCGTTCTGATAGGCCAGCACCGGCTGAGCCACCACCCATTGCACAGGCGACAGCGCCACCGACAAGGCGGAGCGCACGGGAGTGGTGATCTTGAAACGCGCGTCGGCTACCATCAAAAACAGCGCCAAGGCGCTGTAGAGGGCAAGCTGGGAAGTGCGCGAGGCCTGTTGCTTGAACAGTGATGGAGCGCGGTGGTCCAGGGTGTCCAGGCTCATGTGCGCTCCCTGGGCATGGCCGTATGCGCACGGCCTTCCCAACCAGAAGGAATGCAAAAAGAGAGCGCGGTATGCAGGCGTATCACGGACTCAGGCCCTGTTCATGGAAGTGGCTGCGGTACGCGCACTATGCCGCGTGCCGCAAAACACCACATTGCACAGCGATTAATCGCTGGTGAAGATGCTGCCCTGGCGATCCATGGTCTCCAGTGCCATGCCGCAGCCGCGCACCACGCAGGTCAGCGGCTCTTCGGCCACCAGCACGGGCAGACCGGTTTCTTCGGCCAGCAGACGGTCCAGGTCGCGCAGCAGCGCGCCGCCACCGGTCAGCATCATGCCGCGTTCGGCAATGTCGGCACCCAGTTCGGGAGGCGTCTGCTCCAGCGCGTTCTTCACGGCGGAAACAATCTGGTTGAGCGGATCGGTCAGCGCTTCCAGCACTTCGTTGGAAGAGATGGTGAAGCTGCGCGGCACGCCTTCGGACAGGTTGCGACCCTTGACTTCCAGTTCCTTGACTTCGGAGCCGGGGAAAGCCGAGCCGATCTGCTTCTTGATCAGTTCTGCCGTGGGCTCGCCGATCAGCATGCCGTAGTTACGACGGATATAGCTGATGATGGACTCGTCGAACTTGTCGCCACCGACGCGCACGGAACCCTTGTAGACCATGCCGCCCAGCGAGATCACGCCCACTTCGGTCGTGCCGCCGCCGATGTCCACCACCATGGAGCCCGAGGCTTCGGACACGGGCAGGCCCGCGCCGATACCGGCTGCCATGGGTTCTTCGATCAGGTACACGGCCGTGGCACCCGCAGCTTCGGCGGCGTCCTTGATGGCGCGGCGCTCGACCTGGGTGGAGCCGCAGGGCACGCAGATGATGATGCGGGGGCTGGGCGTCAGCACCGAGCGCGGATGCACCATCTTGATGAACTGCTTGATCATCTGCTCGGTGATCACGAAGTCGGCGATCACGCCGTCCTTCATGGGACGGATGGCTTCGATGTTGCCGGGCACCTTGCCCAGCATGGCCTTGGCTTCGCGGCCGACAGCCTGGATCACCTTCTTGCCGTGAGGGCCGCCTTCGTGACGGATCGCAACCACCGAAGGTTCGTCCAGAACAATGCCCTTGTCTCGGGCGAAAATCAGGGTGTTAGCTGTGCCAAGGTCAATGGCAAGGTCGGTGGAGAAGTACCGACGGAAAGCTCCGAACATTCAGGGTCCTCTCAGGCACGGCTTGCGCATCGGCTGGCCGTCGCCGGGATGTAAGGTAATGGAGTCTGGGTGGTGGGCATTTTTTGCACAATGACCAGCCGAACGGAGGTATTGCGGCAAAGCCGAGATAATACCGTATCCCCTGTGAATAACTTCTACTGTCAGGGTTAGAAACACTGCTTTACACGCGGCGGCCCTGTTAAATAATTTCTATGGCATTGAACGATCAAGACATTGCGCGCATCGCCAACTTGGCCCGCCTTGAACTGTCGCAAGACGAAAGTAAGCGCATGCTCGCGCAACTAAACAACTTTTTCGGCATCGTCGAAAAAATGCAGGCTGTGGATACTTCGGGCGTCAGCCCTCTGTCACATCCCGTGGCTGCCATCCAGGACGTCGCCTTACGGCTACGTGACGATTTGGTAAGTGAGGGCAATAACCGCGACGCCAACATGCAGAACGCCCCTGCAGCCGAAAAGGGTTACTTCCTCGTGCCCAAGGTCATCGAATAAACGCGCGGAACCACAAGAACATGAGCCAAACCGAACTCCACCAATTGAGCGTGGCCGAGCTGGCCGCGCAACTGCGCGCCAAGCAGGTCTCCGCCACCGAAGCCGCCCAGCATTTCCTGGCCCGCGCCAAGCAGCACCAGAACCTGGGCGCTTTTGTCGCCATCGATGAAGACGCCACCCTGGCCCAGGCCAAGGCGGCCGACGCCCTGATTGCCGAAGGCAAGGGCGGCAAGCTGGCCGGCGTGCCCATCGCGCACAAGGACATCTTCGTCACCAAGGACTTCCCCACCACCGCCGCCAGCAAGATGCTGGAGGGCTACCGTTCGCCGTTTGACGCCACCGTGGTGAAGAAGCTCGCCGATGCCGGCGTGGTCACCCTGGGCAAGCTCAACTGCGACGAATTCGCCATGGGCGGCGCCAACGAGAACTCGGCCGTGGCTCCCGTGGGCTTTGATGCGGCACAGCCCGTGCGCAACCCCTGGAACACCGAGCGCGTGCCCGGCGGCTCGTCCGGCGGCTCGGCCGCCGCCGTGGCCGCACGTCTGGCCCCGGCCGTGACCGGCACCGACACCGGCGGCTCCATCCGCCAGCCCGCCTCGTTCTGCGGCATCACCGGCATCAAGCCCACCTACGGCCGCGCCAGCCGCTACGGCATGATCGCCTTTGCCTCCAGCCTGGACCAGGCCGGCCCCATGGGCCGCAGCGCCGAAGACTGCGCGCTGCTGCTCTCCGAGATGTGCGGCCCCGATCTGGACCGCGACTCCACCAGCCTCGATTACCCGGCCGAGGACTTCAGCGCCAAGCTGAACGACTCGATTGAAGGCCTGCGTATCGGTGTACCCGCCGAGTTCTTTGGTGAAGGCCTGTCCGACGATGTCCGCGCAGCCGTGGACGCCGCACTCAAGGAATACGAAAAGCTGGGCGCCAAGCTGGTGCCCGTGAGCCTGCCGCGCACCGAGCTGTCCGTGCCCGTGTACTACATCCTGGCTCCGGCCGAGGCCTCGTCCAATCTGTCGCGCTTCGACGGCGTGAAGTTCGGCCACCGTGCGGCGAAGTACGAAGACCTCAACGACATGTACAAAAAGACCCGCGCCGAAGGCTTTGGCGACGAGGTCAAGCGCCGCATCATGATCGGCGCCTATGTGCTGTCCGAAGGCTACTACGACGCCTACTATCTGCAGGCACAGAAGATCCGTCGCATGATCGCCGACGACTTCCAGGCTGCCTTCAAGGACTGCGACGTCATCGCCGGCGCGGCCGCGCCGACGACGGCCTGGGCGATTGGCGGCAAGGCCGACCCTGTGAGCAACTATCTGGCCGACATCTTCACCCTGCCCGCTTCGCTGGCCGGCCTGCCCGGTCTCAGCCTGCCCGCAGGCTTCGGCGACGGCGGCATGCCCGTGGGCCTGCAGCTGATCGGCAACTACTTCAGCGAAGCCAAACTGCTGAACGCGGCCCACCGCTTCCAGCAAGCCACCGACTTCCATCTGAAGCGCCCCGCTGGCATTTAAATGGAACACCCCCTGAGTCGCTTCGCGCCTTCCCCCTCAAGGGGGACGACAGCCTCGCTGCGGGGCGGCCCTTGCTCGCTGTCCCTGGGTCAGGCCGCGCCAGTTTCATGCGCGGCACCATGGATACCGCCCACTTTTTGAAGCAAGAACATGACTGTGAAACTAATCAATGGCTACGAAGTCGTCATCGGCTTCGAGACCCACACCCAGCTGGCGACCAACAGCAAGATCTTCAGCCGTGCCAGCACCGCCTTCGGCGCCGAGCCCAACACCCAGGCCAGCGCCGTGGACCTGGCCCTGCCCGGCACGCTGCCGGTAATGAACAAAAAGGCCGTGGAATGCGCAATCAAGCTCGGCCTGTCGCTGGGATCGACGATTGCGCCGCGTTCCATCTTCGCGCGCAAGAACTACTTCTACCCCGACCTGCCCAAGGGCTACCAGATCTCCCAGTTCGAGATCCCCGTGGTGCAAGGCGGTGAAGTCAGCTTCTATCTGGAAGAAGGCAAGAACAACGTCCTCAAGACCGTGCGCCTGGTGCGCGCCCACCTGGAAGAAGACGCTGGCAAGTCCGTGCACGATGAATTCATCGGCCAGTCCGGCATCGATTTGAACCGCGCCGGCACGCCGCTGCTGGAAATCGTGACCGAGCCCGATATCCGCTCCACCGCCGAAGCCGTGGCCTATGCCAAGGAACTGCACAAGATCGTCACCTGGATCGGCATCTGCGACGGCAACATGCAGGAAGGCTCATTCCGCTGCGACGCCAACGTGTCCGTGCGCAAGCCCGGCCAGCCGCTGGGTACACGCCGCGAGATCAAGAACCTGAACTCGTTCAGGAATATGCAGATCGCCATCGACTACGAAATCCTCTGGCAGATCGAGCAGATCGAGGACGGCCACAAGATCCAGCAGGCCACCGTGCTGTTCAACCCCGACACGGGCGAGACCCGCGCCATGCGCACCAAGGAAGACGCGGCCGACTACCGCTACTTCCCCGACCCCGACCTGCCTCCGCTGGTCGTGGCGCCCGAATGGGTGGAGCAGGTCAAGGCCGAGATGCCCGAGCTGCCCCGCGCCATGGCCGCGCGCTTTGTCACGCAATACGGACTGCCCGAGTACGACGCCACCACGTTGACGCAAAGCCAGGCCATGGCCGCCTACTTTGAAGCCGCCGCCAAGGCCTGCGGCCAGCCCAAGCTGGCGTCCAACTGGATCATGGGCGAGATCTCGCGCCGCCTGAACATGGAAGAGATCGGCATGGACCAGGTCAAGGTCAGCGCCGAGCAGCTGGGCACCCTGATCGCCCGCATCCACGGCAATGTCATCAGCAACAACTCGGCCAAGCAGGTGTTTGAAGCCCTGTGGACCGGTGAAGGCTCCGATGTGGACGCCATTATCGAAGCCAAGGACCTCAAGCAGTCCAACGACACCGGCGCGCTGGAAGCCATCATCAACGAGGTGATTGCTGCCAACCCCGCCAACGTCGAGCAATATCGCGCCGGCAAGGACAAGGCCTTCAACGCCCTGGTCGGTCAGGTCATGAAAGCCTCCAAGGGCAAGGCCAACCCCGGCCAGGTCAACGAGCTGCTCAAGGCCAAGCTGGCCTAAGCCGCCAACTCCAGGCGCCACCTCACCGTTCAAGGCCGCAGGCAGCACATGCCTGCGGCCTTGTTGCTTGCCGGACCTCCAGGTCCGCCATCTCCATGCCCTGCGCCGCGCGGCACAGGAAAATTTCAGTGATCTTCTCGAACGCTTCCCTCATCGAATCTGAAAAAGAACGCAACCTCTGCACCAAGTTCTTTGCCGGCTACTTTTTCAACGAATTCACGGCCGGCTATGCCAAGCGCATCGTCCAGTTCAACCGCTACATCCAGGAAGTCACAGGCCGCGAAGACCTGGGCATTCAAAGCCCCCATATCTCGTTTGACACCCACGCCTACCTGTGCCACGAGCGCCTGCGCAGCAAGCTGGCCGATGTGCTGATCTCCGACGCCGCACGCCAGGTCTTTCTGTTCATCGAGACCAAATACCTGAGCAACTGGACTTACGCCGCAGATGTGGCCAAAGGGCTGGAGCGCCTGGACAAGGTCTTCGACGCCGATAAGAAGCCGCATCTGGCCGACGCCCGCCAGCATTACTTTGTGCTGACCTCCCGCCGCAAGGAAGAAGCCGCAGGCCGCCCGGTGCAGCACTACGCCCCGGTCAATGGACCGATCTATGTTCCCACCCCTGCGCGCGCCGCAGAAGTGAGCGAGGGCGATACGGCCGAGTCCGCGAAGCCTGCTTTCACCAGCCTGCTCTATTGGGAAGACCTGGCGCAGATGTGCGACCGCTCGGAAGTGCGCCAGTACATGGAGGCGCGGTTGAAGCTGTGTGTGAGCGGTTCGCGGAATCAGCATAAGGCGGGGTATTTTTTGCCGGGGGCGTGAGATCTATCCGAGACGTACCAGAATTCACGTTGTCAGTTATTGCTCGCTTTCATGTTTATCGAATAAAAGCCTCCATCCGGAGGCTTTTATTTTTAGAAAATAACGCCATGTTTGCTACCTACAAAAAACACAAATGATTAATCAGTTGTATGAGGTTTTTACGCCAAGTGTTCCTGCCAAAAAAGCTTTCATTGAGCGTGAAGCAATACAAAATAAATTAGTAAATGCTCTTCTAACGCCTGGCAAGCAGCTTGTCATCTATGGCCACTCTGGCGTTGGAAAGACCACCCTAATAAATCACAAAATATTTCAAACCTATTCATCGCACATCACAACAAGATGTATGAAAGGAATGAAGTTTGATCAACTCTTATTAGATGCCTTCTCCAAATTAGAGATTTTTTATTCTTCTGAAGTCACCAACTCAACATCAAAAAATTTCACCATTGGTGGCGATACTGCTAATTTATTCTCCCAAATTAAAGCACAACTTTCTCTTAATTTGAAGAAGGATGAGTCTAATAAGCAATCCATATTAGTTCCCCCTCAGCTGACTGGTCCAACACTTGGCAGATTTTTAGGTGAAATAAAGGCATGCTGGATTCTTGAAGATTTTCACAAGATGGATTCATCTGAAAAGTCCTATCTTTCACAGCTAATGAAAGTTTTCATGGATTTAGGCAGTGATTTTCCAGAATTGAAAATTATTGCAATTGGTGCTGTAGACACCGCTAGACAGGTCGTTGAATACGATCCTGAAATGAAAAATAGAGTATTTGAACTATCAGTCCCACTAATGACGGACGACGAAATAATTCAAATTATACAAAAAGGCTGTGAACTTCTAAATTTACAGTTCACATCAAATTTAATTAATGAAATTGTCCAGCACTCTGCAGGAATGGCATCTGTTTGTCACGACTTATGCGTTCACCTCTGCCAGAATAGTGGAATTTATGAGACATCTCAAACAACAACAAATTTTGACATCAAAAATTGGAAAACGGCATTACTTAGTTACCTTGAAGCAGCTTCAGACAAGATCCAAAGTGCTTTTGAGAAAGCACTGCGACAAGACAGAAGAAATAAATTTGCTCATGAGAAAATAATTATCGAAAGTTTGTGTGATTTCCCCAGAGGGGAGGCTGCCAGATTTGATCTAGAAGCCAAGATATTACGAAATCATAAAGATTATCCAAAATCTGGATTGAAAAATAAATTAGATAAATTATGCCAACCCGATAAAGGAAGTATTCTAAGATACAACCAATACTCTGGAACATATTGTTTTGCAGATCCCATTTACCATGCTTATGCTCTGGCTCATCGTAAAGCAATATTTGAGTCAACAGATAATTCTCCCATTCCTCCTGAGCATGAGGCGTTCCTAGAAGCAATAAAGAAACTTCTTAGCATGCCAAATTCGAAGATATCGATAAGCCATATCTCTACAAGCGCTTAGCAAATAGTAAAGAGCTGCAGGTACAGGTAGCTTCCACAACAGCATCGCTTTGTCGCCAGCGACAGAGGACGGGTCTCGGCCCGTCAGCCGAGGTACTTTCTTTTGCTTCGCCAAAAGATAAGTACCCAAAGAGAAAGGCGACCCGACTGTCCGCGTCGCTACGCTACGTTTCACTTCGCTCCGGGCAACCTGCGTCACGCCATTCAATCTGCGGTGCGGCAAAACTCACTGCGCACCTTTGGAGCTCCGTTCAAACAGGTTGCCGCAAATTTGTTCACGATGCATTGGCACTCTTCGGTGCCAATGCCCGCGGCCCGAACCCCGCGCCGCAGGCGCTGAAACACGGGTGGAAGCGGGTACGGACGGCCTGCGAGAGTTGGAATGAAATTGGTTTCAAGCCCAATTGCTGATTGCGGTAGCAGCTATTAATTTTTCAAAGAAGCTATCCCGCATCCGGTATTGCCCCCCTTTTGCCCACGTTGCCCGCAGGCGAAGCCGGAGGGACGGGGGCAGCAGGGGCTGTGTTCTTTGCTTACTTTCTGGTGGTCCGGCATATCGGCAGCAGAAAGTAGGTCGGCAAGCGGGCCGAGACCCGCCCTCTGCAAGCAAGGCAGGCAGGCAGGCAGGCAATCAGCCTCGCCACATCAGGCAAACAGCTAAAGCATCACAACAAGCCAAACAAGCCCCAAGCACAGACAACACAAGCGCCACTCGCTATCAATTTCAAAAACTACCGCTTACATAAAGCCGAGGTAAAGCGCACACCAAACCCACACAAATCTGCGCACAATCCGGCGCAAACCCCATACTTTTGCGCTCCATGCTCTCCAAGCTGCTCAAGCCCCTGCTCTGGCTGCTGGCCCTGTGCCTGGCGGTCTATATCTGTATCTGCAGCTATATGTTTGCGCAGCAGCGCCAGATGATCTTTCCGGGCGGCAGCACACAGGTGGCGGCCGAGAGCACCGATTTCTCGCTGCAGCGCTCCGACGTGCTGCTGCGAGGCTGGCAGCTGCACCCGGCGGACGGCAAGGCGCGCAATGCGGTGATCTACTTTGGCGGCAATGCCGAGAACATTGCCCATCGGCGCCAGCAGCTGGCGCGCAGTCTGCCGCACAGCGATATCTATATGCTGGCCTACCGTGGCTATGGCGCCAGCGAGGGCGAACCCACGCAGGAGCTGATGGAGCTCGATGCCGCCGCCTTGTTCGATGAGGTCAGGCGCCTGCACCCCCAACTGCCCATCACCGTGATCGGCCGCAGTCTGGGCACGGGCGTGGCGGCTGCCGTGGCCGACCTGCGCCAGCCTGACCAGTTGGTGCTGGTCACTCCCTTCGACAGCATTCTGAACACGGTACGCGGCATGTATGGCTGGCTGCCTGTGGAACTGCTACTGCGCGATCCGTTCGACTCTGCCGCGCATCTGCGCAACTACCGCGGGCCGATTCTGGTGCTGCGTGCGGGACGCGACCAGGTGGTGCTGCCCGAGCGCACCGACGCCCTGCTGCACAGCCTCAGGGACAAGGCGGTGCAGGTGCAGGCATTCGCCCAGGCGAATCATTCGACCATCTTCCGCGCCAACGGCTTCTGGAGCGCCATAGAGCAGTTTGTGGACGGGCATCAAAAAGAGGCCTGAAAGGCCTCTGACGCTCCCAGCAGGTGCTGTCCGGCGATGGGCTTCAAGTGCCAGTCAGATCCTTGACGACCGTCGTCGCACCGTTTTTCCTGACGGACTCAATGCCCGCATCACGCGATGCCGCCGAGGCATAGAGCTGGCTTGTGCCGATAACCTGATGGTTGGCAGCCTTGAGGTTGAAATACTCCTTGCCGTTGCTGGCGGTCTTTTTCTCGTAGCGCTCGGCCAGCGGGCTGTTGGTCTGCACCGAGGCAATGCCGTTCTCGGCTGCCGCCCGGGTCTTGTACAGCTCGCTGGTGAGAATAATCTCTCCGTTGCTGGCCTTCAGCACAAACCGGAACTGC
Organism: Comamonas thiooxydans; assembly: GCF_002157685.2. Classification (NCBI taxonomy): domain Bacteria; kingdom Pseudomonadati; phylum Pseudomonadota; class Betaproteobacteria; order Burkholderiales; family Comamonadaceae; genus Comamonas; species Comamonas thiooxydans. Next base: position 298,239 of record NZ_AP026738.1, on the reverse strand, counting down.
ACATCGCTGCTCTTGCTCAACTCGAAATGACCTGCCATTGGTTTCTCCTTCAGTTGCAAAAAGCGGCCTGCGCCGCAGGGGGTAGCCAGCACACTATAAAACCATCACCGCTGAAACCGGGCCTCTCATGGCTGGCTCCGGCGGTGATGAATCCAACCTTGTCAGCTTTTCATGCCGCTTTCATAAGACGGCTGATCCAGCCCCAGGCCCTCGGCCAGGCTCTCGGCATATCCGAGCATCAACGTGCGTCGCGATAACAGCACGGACGCCAGCTGTGACCAGCCTGCGTGTTCCCTTACCTCGTCCTGCCTCTGGCCGTAGAGCATGCGCAAATCCTCTATCAGCCGCTCGACCAGCGCCGCGTCGGGCAGGCTGGCACGCACAAAGCCCATCCATGCGGCGCCCATGCCGAAGAAACGGTAACCGTATTGGCCCGCCAGATGGCGGATCACGGCCTGGTTCTGGAAACTGTCCCAGTCCGCGCTGAAATAGCCATTGGGCTGGCCCGCAATCATCAGCTCGTCGCTGGGCACGGGCAGACGCTGTACATAGACCACCTCGTCGAGCAGCACCTCGGGACTGCGGTTGGCCAGCAGCAGGGCATCTACATCCTCGGTCGCCAGCAGCAGCGTGCCGCAGACCTGCGCCCAGTCCTGCATCAGCTCGGGCCGCTGCAGCTGCGCCACGCGGTGCTGCAACGAAGCCAGCGTCAGGGCCTGCTCCTGCGCCGGGTCCTCCCAGTCCATGTCCTCGGGGTCATCCAGATACAGGCGCTCATCCTGGCTCGCATGGCCGCTGGTGTAGCTGCACTGGCTCACATCGTCCAGCGTGCAGAGGTAGCGATGTGCAGGGTCGGCGGCGCGCAGCGCGTCCAGCCGCTCCAGCACCTCGTCCAGGGTCTTGAACTCTTGCAGCCATTCATGTGCGAAGGCAAAGTTACCCTGGCGGTATTCGGCCTGTTCCCCGTCGAATTTTCCTGTCTTCATTTGCGCAGCACCCGGCGATAAAAGAACACACACAGACCGACGAAATAGGCCAGGCCGAGCCACATGGCGGGCGCAAAGCCGTCGCCCACCAGGGCCAGCGGCGCATCCATCCCGCTGAAGCCTATGAGTGCCGCAATCAGCAGGCCCATCAGGCTCTCGCCCACGATGAGACCCGAGGCCAGCAGCAGGCCGCGCTCCTCGGCCGCCGCCGTCCAGTCCTTGCCGCCGCGCTGCGCATAGGCCTTGATGGCTCTGGCAATGCACCAGCCCAGCACCGCGCCTATGGTCAGCGTCAGGCCTATGGTGGGCGGCAGATAGATGCCCAGGCCCACGGCCAGCGGCGGCAGCGCGCCCTTGCCGCTCTTGCGCAAAGCCAGATCAATCAGGATGACGGCAATGCCCACGGCCACGCCCAGACCCAGCATGCTCCAGTCCAGCGAGCCCTTGAAGATGCCGCTGGCAATCTGCATCATCAGCGTGGCCTGCGGTGCGGCCAGGGCCTGATTCGGGTCCATGCCGGCACGCGGCATGCTGCCTGCAAAACCGTAGGCGTTGTAGAGCAGATCCAGCACGGGCGGTATGACCAGCGCGCCCACCAGACAGCCGATGATGAGCACGATCTGCTGACGCCAGGGCGTGGCCCCCACCAGGTAGCCGGTCTTGAGATCCTGCAGGTTGTCGTTGGAGATCGCGGCCATGGCCAGAACGGCCGAAACCATGAACAGCACCAGCGCAATGCCCATCTGCCCTGCGACGGCGCTGGCATAGGCCGGCACCAGGGCATGCAGCGCCAGCAGGGCCACGCCCATGAGCAGGGTGGCGATGATGCCGATTCCCGAGATGGGACTGGCCGACGAGCCCACCAGACCGGCCATGTAGCCGCAGGCGGCGGCTACCAGAAAGCCGAACAGGGCCGCGAACAGCACGCACAGGGCTGCCAGGCCGTAGCGTGCGCCAGCGGCCAGATCGGGCATATGCCCGGCGATGAAGTCATTGACCACCAGGAACAGCACGCCCAGGGCGGCGGCCCCTATCATCATCATCCAGCTGCGCGGCATGTCCTTGTCGGTCTCGTCGCCACCGGCCCCCTCGGCGACGCTGCGCGCAGGCTGGTTGCGGATCGCCTGGACAATGGGCTTGGCCAGCGTGGCCACGGTCCACAGCGCCGAGATGCCGATGACGCCCGCCCCCAGAAAGCGGGCCTTGCTGCCCCAGAGCTGGGTGGACAGCTCGGAGAGCGCCTGACCGGCCGCAGGAGAAGCCTGGGCCGTCAGCCAGGGAACGACCACGCCCCAGCACAGCGCCAGCCCCACCAGCACGGCAATGCCTGCGGCCGCCCCCATCAGATAGCCGGCAGCCAGCAGGGCGGGCGAAAAGCCCGCCGCCAAGCGAAAGGCCACGCTGCCTGCGGGAATCCAGAAGTTGAAGGCATCGCCGAGCAGACGCAGACCGCCGCTGAGAAAGCCGAACAGCGCGGCCAACCCCGTACCCCAGCCCAACTCGCGCAAGCCCGAGCTACGCGGTTTGCCCAGGTTCTCCGAGTCATGGGCATGACGCTGCTCATCGCCTACGCGCAACACCTCGGCAGCGGCCACGCCCTCGGGATAGGGCAGCTCGGACTGCACCACCAGCACGCGGCGCAGGGGCACGGTGTAGAGCACGCCCAGCGTGCCGCCGGCCGCGCAGATCAATGCCGTCTGCCAGAACGGAAAACCCGTCCACAGCCCCAGCATGAGCAGTGCCGGCAGCACAAAGATCACCGAGGACAAGGTGCCGGCAGCGGAAGCCTGGGTCTGCACCAGATTGTTTTCAAGGATGTTGGAATCCTTGAAGCGATAGAGCAGCGCCATGGAGATCACGGCAGCGGGAATCGCCGAGGCAAAGGTCAACCCGACCTTGAGCCCCAGATAGACGTTGGCGGCGGTGAACGCCAGGGTGATGAGCGCGCCAAGCAGCACGCCACGAAAGGTGAACTCTCTCTTGATTGGTGTATTCATTGTGCAAGCGGGAGGGTCTGTAACGGCACAAGCCTAGCATCAGCGGCGCGCAACACCATGTCCGTCGCGCGCCCTTCGGGCCAGCTCCTTGCATCGCCAATGGCCGGTTCATGAAAAAAGGAGACCGAGGTCTCCTTTTCCGTTCAGCAGCCAGGGCTTCAGAACAGCACGCGGCAGCGGATGGTGCCCGCAATCTGCGCGAGCTTTTCCAGCGCCAGCGCCGAGGACTTGGCATCGATATCGATCACCACATAGCCCACTTTTTCATCGGTACGCAGGTACTGGCCCGCGATATTGATGCCGTTGTCGGCAAACACCTGGTTGATGGCAGAGAGAATGCCGGGACGGTTCTCGTGCACATGCAGGATGCGGTTGTTGCCGGGGTGCTCGGGCAGCGCCACTTCGGGGAAGTTGACGGCCGATGTGGTCGTGCCGTTGTCGCTGTACTTGACCAGCTTTTCCGCCACTTCCAGACCGATATTGGCCTGTGCCTCCATGGTGGAGCCGCCGATATGCGGCGTGAGGATGACATTGTCCATGCCTCGCAGCGGCGACAGGAATTCGTCCTTGTTGCTCTTGGGCTCCTTGGGAAAGACGTCGATGGCCGCGCCCAACAGCTTGCCGCTTTGCAGCGATTCCGCCAGCGCCTCGATATCGACCACCGTGCCGCGTGATGCATTGATGAGAATGCTGCCGGGCTTCATGGCGGCAATCTGAGCCGCTCCCATCATGCCGTTGGTGGAGGCCAGCTCGGGCACATGCAGGGTGACGATATCGGACTGGGCCAGCAGCTCATTGAGACCGCTGCTCTGCTGGGCATTGCCCAGCGGCAGCTTGGTCACCACGTCGTGGAAGATGACCTTCATGCCCAGGCCTTCGGCCAGCACCGACAACTGGGTGCCGATGGAGCCATAGCCGACGATGCCCAGCGTCTTGCCGCGGATCTCGAAGGAGTTCTCTGCGCTCTTCTTCCAGCCGCCGCGGTGGGAGACGGCATTCTTTTCGGGGATGCCGCGCAGCAGCAAAATGGCTTCGCCCAGCACCAGCTCCGCCACCGAACGGGTATTGGAGTAAGGCGCGTTGAAGACCACCACGCCGCGCTCGCGCGCTGCGTTGAGATCCACCTGGTTGGTGCCGATGCAAAAGCAACCCACGGCCACCAGCTTCTGCGCGGCCGCGAACACATCGGCTGTGAGCTGGGTGCGCGAGCGGATGCCGACAAAGTGTACATCGGCAATCTTGCGCTTGAGCTCCTCGCCGTCCAGCGCGCCGGTCAGTGCCTCCACATTGGTGTAGCCCGCGTCATGCAGCACCTTGAGCGCGGAGGGATGTATGCCCTCGAGCAGCAAAAACTTGATCTTCGATTTATCCAGCGACGTCTTACCCATGATCCAGCCTCGATCCATCAAAACTCCATTACAGCGGTTTCGTAATTCCGTTACAGGATCTGGGTGCATCACCCCTTCGTGAAGTGAAGAGGAGCCACACCGGCGTCCCTGACCCAAAAACAAGCGCATGGCGGGGCAGAAGCGTGCATTTGTCGACTCACCTGTAACAAATTACGACTTTCCGATTCGCTTCCTACAATCGCGATCATTCACGCGCTTCGAATTTCATAGTCGAAAGTGCAGACCACTCAAGCTTTTTACAAGGATTTGCTGCCTATGCTGACCCTCTTGCGCCGCGCAGAAGATTTGCTGATTCAAGTTCTGCGTCTTGTCTTGCTCGCCTTTTCCATCTTTGTGCTGTTTGGCATGGGCCACTGGATCTGGGACCACTACAAGCCCAAGAAGCCCGATGTCGCCACTGCCGGTGCAACGGTGCTGAACTGGAAGGATGCACCCTACGACCTCAAGTACATGGAAGAAGAGACCGGTCGCGACCTGAGCGTCCTTGGCAACGCCGTGCCCATGGAAAAGCGTCTGGCCGACCCCGCCCTGCGTCCTGATTTCCGCAAGGCCGACGGCCTGCTGCGTGGCTTCATCTACCGGGACACCGCTGCGCGCAAACGCGTAGAAGCGGAAAACAGCAGCCAGGGACTGGATCCCATCCACCCCCTGCTCAAGGGCGATGCCCTGCCCTCGGCCGACGATGTCAACCGCCAGATCAAAATGCGCGAGGCACGTGAGAACTCCTGCTGCGACAAGGAGGCTGCCGACGCGGCCGCTGCCGAAGTGGATGCCGCCTGGACGGCTCGCCGCATCTCGCTGACCCGCGAGGACCGCATGGCCCGTGCCGCCGCAGAGGCTGCAACCGATGCAGCGATGGCGGCAGCCGCCGAGGCTTCAGGCGAAGACGCCATGCTGATGGATCCGGTGAACCTGGCCTCCGAAATCAACGACCGTGCCCAGGCAGCCGAGATGGAGCATGGCGAGGGCTCGTACGCGGCCTACATCAAGGGACTGCCCGTGGCGCTGGAAAAGGTGCTGGGCAACGAAGGCCTGGCCAAGAAGCTGCAGCAGCAGTCCGCCCCGCAGATCGTCAACACCTTGCTGACCAACTACACACTGTCGTTCGACCGCACGGCCGCCAAGCTGCGCGGCGACAACCCCGATGAGGAAAAGTGGGAGTTTCTGGGCATGGACACGGCTTTTGCCACGCTGCTGATTTCCTGCCTGGTGATGGTGATGATGGCGCTGGTGATGTTCCGCATGGAGCGCCATCTGCGCGGCATCGGCGCGCAATCGGGTCAAAAGTCCTGATCTCCCGGCTCCGGCACAAAGGCCGGGGCTTGCGCTATGGTTTCGGGCCCGCCTCTGTACAGTAGGCGGGCCCTTTTCTTTTCAGTTCAGTGATATCACCATGAGCACCACCCGTAGCAGTACCGTCCCCGTCCACGCGCAATTCATCGAGCGCATGTCGCCGCGCGCCTTTGTACCTGAAGCACTGAACGCTGCCCAGATCGAGCAACTGGTGGAAGCCGCCCGCTGGGCGCCTTCGGCCAGCAACAAGCAACCCTGGCACTTTGCCTACGCCCTGCGCGATGACGCTAACTGGCAGGCGTTCTCGCAGATCCCCAACGAAGCCAACCGCCGCTGGTGCCTGAATGGCGGCGCGCTGATCGTGCTGCTGTCGGACAAGCAGGCTTCCGCCGCCAAGCACAGCTTCGATGCGGGCTGCGCCTGGGGCTATCTGGCGCTACAGGCCCATGCCATGGGCCTGGCCACGCACGCCATGGGTGGCTTCTCGGCGGACGAAGCCCGCAAGGTGCTGAACCTGCCCGAGCATCTGGTGCCCGAATGCGTGATCGCCGTGGGCCGCCGCGCCGATGCCGCAACCCTGCCTGACGATCTGCGCGAGCGCGAGCTGCCCTCCGGTCGCAAACCGCTGGTCGAGGTGCTGAGCGCCGGTGCAGTGCCAGCCTGAAGCGCCAGCCCCGCTGCCAAAGCTCCACAGCTCACCTTGTGGAGCTTTTTTTGACAGAATTGCGGCACTAATCAATACAACATTGCGGGAGCAGCTATTAAATTTGCGCCCCGTAGCCTGAGCCTATGTCCGTCATGCAAACAATGTGGCAGCGCCTGGGGCCGGTGGCCTCGCGCCCTTCTTGGAAAGAGCTGATCCGCGCCAGCATCGGTGCCGGCCTGGGTCTGGCTCTGGCCGGCATTCTGGTAGGGCTGGTCGAGCATTTCTTTCCCAACACCCTGTTTCTGTTCGCCCCGCTGGGCGCCACGGCCGTGCTGGTGTTCGCCGTGCCCAGCAGCCCGCTGGCCCAGCCCTGGAACTGTGTCGTCGGCAACACCGTGCCTGCGCTCTATACCTTGCTGCTGCTCTGGGCGTTCCCCATGCTGTCCCAGACCTCGCTGGCAGCACTGGCCGTGGCAGGAGCCATTGCCCTGATGCTGCTGCTGCGCGCCCTGCATCCGCCGGGCGGCGCCGTGGCCTTGCTGACGGTCCTGGCTGCGGCCCAGATGGCGCCGCTGGGATGGCATCTTCTGATCCCCATGGCCGTGCTCTCGGGCGTTCTCGCAGCCATCGGCGTGCTCTACCACCGCGCCTGCGGCCGTCCCTACCTGCACCAGCCGCCCCAAGCGGCCAAGACCCTGCGCCCCACCACGCGCCTGGCGCTGAGCGAGCAGGATCTGGAGCAGCTGTTGCAGCGCTTCGAGCAAAGCTACAACCTGACACCCGAGGACCTGGGCGAGCTGCTGGCCGCCGCCGAGGAGGAAGCCATCAAGCGCCGGCTGTCCAGCGTGAACTGCGGCACCGTCATGTCCGCCAAGCTCCTGACAGTGAGCCCGCAGACTCCGCTCGAAGAGGTGGCCGAGCTGTTTCACCGCCATCTGGTCAAAAGCCTTCCCGTGGTCGATGCGCAAGGTGAGCTGATCGGCCGCGTGCTGCGCGCCGACCTGTTCGACTGGCTCTGGCAGGACCACCGCGCGCGCCAGCAGCAAAACCTCTGGCAGCGCCTGCGCAGCCGGCCATCCAAGGTGCAGTCCGTGGCTCAGGAACTGATGCGCGCGCCCGAGATGAGCGTGCAGGAAGACACACCCATGGGCGATCTGCTGCACGAGCTGGCATCGCACAGCGTTCAGTTCATTGCCGTGCTGCGCGGCAAAACCCTGGTCGGTGTCATCACGCGCTCCGACGTGATTCGCACCTTGCTCTCCATCAATCAATAGCCATGCGGGCAAAGGCCCTCTTGCCTGACACGGGCTGCTGGATAAACTATGGGCAGTACTGGTTTGATTGCCCGAAAAGGAGTTGCTGCCATGGACGCCGTGTTCACCCCCAACCTCGACAAGCTGCGCAACATCGTGCAAAGCTTTGGAGCCAGTTCCTTTACCGCGACACAGGTGGCCACGGAATATGAAGGCAGCACTGCCAGCAGCGAAATCACCAAGACCTTCGAAGAGCTGCTCGCCCACCACGCCACCGTGCTGGGCATTCAGTCCGTGCCGGGCCACCATGTGGTCTGGCGCGCAAACTGAGTTGCTGACAAGCCCCTTCATGCATGCCCACCTCGGTGGGTATTTTCTTTTTCATCAAGGGATCAACTGGGCTAAAGTGCGGCGCCATGTCGCTGATTCCTCTTTCGTTGTGGATGCCGCTGTCCGTTGCGGCCTGCGTGCTGCTGGTACTGGCCGCCGTGGGCTGGCTATGGCGCACCGCCCTGCGCATCCCCGCAGGCAGCCGTGACGGCCGCAATATGCGCAGCATGGCCGCCATTGCCAGCGCAGGCCTGCTGCTGTGGCTGGCCTATGGCTTGTTCAAGGGTTATGGGACGCTGTGGCAAGTCGATGCGCTGATGCTCATGGCTCAGGCGCCGTTGCTGGTGCAGGTGCCCTTGATCATCGCTGGAGTGGCCTGGATTGCGGCCCTGCTGCTGGGCCGCGTCATGGCCATGCACAGGCACGAGGACTGAAAGCGCGGTCCCTAGTGCGCGCGCGGTACGGTCGGCGGCAGGTCCGCCCATAGCTTGCGCAGCTGCTGCAACTCGGCATCGAAGCGCTGGTTGATGCGCTGCTTTTCCTCTTCCTGCTGCTTGATGAAGCGCTGCTGCTCGGCCTGGGAGTCCGTGTTGTCGTCCAGTTGGCGGCGCAGATTGGCCGGAGCCTTCTTCGGGTCGTTCTGATAGAACTCCAGCTCGGTATTTAGCTTGCGGCGTCGTTCCTTGAGATCGACCAGGCGCTGCTGGGCCACGCCGATCACATCGTTGACCTGGGCAATGGCCTCGGCTCTGGCGGCATCATGCACGCCCTGATTGGGGAAGCGCGCCAGCATGGCGCGGTCACGCGAGCGCTCCTCGCGCAGGCGCTGCTGCTCGGCCTGGTCCTGGCGTCGCCTGGCCTCCTGTGCACTGCGCTCCTGATCGGTCAGCGTGGGGCCCACGCGGCGCAACTCGACGCCCGTGGTGCCGAGCACACGCTGCTCGCGATCGACGCAGGAGGCAATAGGTCTGTCGGCCGTGATGCGCCGCCCATTGGCATCTGTGCAGGCGTAGATACCGCTGCTATTGGCTGGAGCCTGGGCTTGAGCCGGCATGGCACCTGCCCAGACGGTAGCTACCACATACAAACTCAGTTTTGCATGCAAGGCCTGCTTCATTTGCGTGTTTATTCCTTGTCTTCAACACCATAACGCTGACGGTAGGCCAGCACGCGCTCATGATGCTCGCGGCCGGCGTCCCCGCCCTGCTGCTCGAGATAAAGCAACAGATCTGCCAGCTTGGCAATCGCACAGACCTGCATGCCCAGTTGATTGCGCACATATTGCACGGCGCTATGCGCCACGTCCTGGCCATTCTCTGTTGCCATTTCCTGACGATCCAGAGCGATGGCCACGGCATGCGGCTCGGCACCGGCCGCCTTGATGATAGCAATCGACTCGCGCGCGGCCGTACCGGCCGACATCACGTCGTCAATGATGAGCACGCGGCCCTTGAGGGGAGCGCCCACCAGGGTACCGCCTTCGCCATGATCCTTGGCTTCCTTGCGGTTGTAGGCGAAAGGCACGTTCTTGCCCTGGCGTGCCAGTTCCACCGCCACCGTGGCTGCCAGAGGGATGCCCTTGTAGGCAGGCCCGAAGACCATATCAAACTCCATGCCGCTGGCCAGAATGGCTTTTGCATAGAATTCGGACAGACGGGCCATCTTGGCGCCATCGTCGAACAGGCCGGCATTGAAGAAGTACGGGCTGATGCGCCCGGCCTTGGTCTTGAATTCGCCAAAACGCAGCACGCCCGCATCGACGGCAAACTGCACAAAATCCTGCGCCAGACGGTCTGCACCGCCCATTGGCTTCTCACTCACCACCATGGATTCATCCTTGTTCAAATTAACCAGCCTCAACCTCAACGGTATCCGCTCTGCCACGACCAAAGGCGCCGAAGCCTGGATCGAAGCCACTGCGCCGGATTGTATTTGCGTCCAGGAAATCAAGGCCCAGGCTTCGGATATGGCCGGGCGCTTCGAGGTGTTGGCCGGCATGAAGGGCTATTTCCACTTCGCCGAGAAAAAAGGCTACTCGGGCGTGGGCGTCTACACCCGCCACGAGCCCAGCGATGTGGTGGTGGGCTTCGATATCGACGAGTTCGACGCCGAGGGCCGCTATGTCGAAACCCGCTTCGACACGCCCGGCCGCAAGTTCTCCATCATCAGCGCCTACTTTCCCAGCGGCAGTTCGGGCGAGTTGCGCCAGGAAGCCAAGTTCCGCTTTCTCGCCAAGATGCACAGCCACCTGATGCACCTCAAGGCCGAGCGCGACTTCGTGCTTTGCGGCGATATCAATATCGCGCACCAGAAGGAAGACCTGAAGAACTGGCGCGGCAACCAGAAAAACAGCGGCTTCCTGCCCGAAGAGCGCGACTGGATGAGCAAGTTGTTGCACAAGACCGAGGCCAGCGGCGGTCTGGTCGACGTCTATCGTCAGCTTCAGCCCGACACCACGGATGCCTGCTATACATGGTGGAGCAATCGGGGCCAGGCCTATGCCAACAACGTGGGATGGCGACTGGACTACCATCTGGCCACGCCTGCCATCGCGGCCCTGGCGCGCACCGAGTCCATCTACAAGGGCGAGAAGTTCTCGGACCACGCGCCCATCACCATTGGTTACGACATGGCGATCTGAAGCGCACAAGCAACACCGGCAGCGACCTGCAAGGCAGTGAACGCACGCATGCTCGGCGAATTGAGTTAGCGCAAGGTGCAACAGTACAACCCATGCGAGCATGAGTTGTACTGAGCCGGCTGGGCAGGTTTCCGAAAGAATGAACTGCGGAACCTGGATGGCGACAAGGCCACAGCGGTTCCCGTTTCGCTTTTAGGAAAAGGAATAGCCAATGAAGAAGATCCTGATGACCCTGGCCCTGTGTGCAGTCGGTGCCATGAGCGCACCCGCCATGGCGGCAGGCTGCGAAGCCGTCGTTGAAAGCAACGATGCCATGCAGTTCAATGTCAAAAGCATCGATGTGCCCAAGTCCTGCAAGAAGTTCAGCGTGACTCTCAAGCATGTGGGCAAGATGCCCAAGACCGCCATGGGCCACAACATCGTGGTCAGCACCGCTGCCGACATGCAGGCCGTGATCACCGACGGCATGGCCGCGGGTGCTGGCGCCGACTATGTGAAGGCCGGCGATGCACGCGTGCTGGCTCACTCCAAGGTGATCGGTGGCGGCGAGACTACCAAGTTCGACATCGATGCGAGCAAGCTCAAGGCTGGCACTGACTATGCCTTCTTCTGCTCCTTCCCCGGTCACTCGGCCCTCATGAAGGGCTCGCTCAAGCTGGGCTCCTGAGCTCCGAAGCTCCCGATTCAGGAGCTTGCAGCGCTTTCTTCACATAAGTTTTGAAGTTATTCACACTGAAAAACATTGATGGACAAGCGCCAGCAGCTCTTAAATAAGGAGCTCATCCGGCTGCATCAAAGCGCCTGTGATTCGCGTCACAGGCGCTTTTTCATGGCTTATTCCATTGCCGAAGTCAGCGGTCTGTTGCTCACCACATGCTTCATGACCAGCGTGGACGTCATGCGCAGCACGCCGGGCAGCCGGGTCAGTTGCTCGTCATAAAGCCGCTGGTAGGCAGGCAGATCACGCACCACGACCTGCAGCAGATAGTCGGGATCGCCGAACAGGCGCTGGGCCTGCACCACATTGTCGAGCCGGGCCACGGCATCCTCGAACGCAGGCACGGATTTGCTGTCCTTGAGCGTGACAAAGACCAGCGACGAGAAATCCAGCCCCAGCGCCGCAGGGTCCAGTTCGGCGCGGTAGCCGCGAATCACGCCCGAGTCCTCCAGTGCACGCACACGCCGGTGGCAGGGCGACAGGCTCAGGCCCACCTGCTCGGCCAGCTCGGTCACCGTGAGGCGGCCATTGTTTTCGAGCGCAGCAAGAATTTTTCGATCCAGCGAGTTCACGAGGCAGTTTCTTCCAATTTCAAGCCGTTCAGTGGCAAATATTGAGAGCACATTCTCGCTCCTCTTCCATATTCTCTCGGCATCAACGCTTTTCGAGGAAATTTCGTGTCCTACGCCGCCTTGACCGCCTTCTGGGCCGTCTCCTTTCTTCTGGTGCTCACGCCCGGGGCCGACTGGGCCTATGTGATCTCGGCCGGTCTGCGCGGCCGGCGGCTGGTGCTACCCGCCACGCTGGGCCTGGCCTGCGGTGCGCTGCTGGCCACGCTGGCTGTGGCAGCGGGCGTGGGCGCCCTGGTGGCGCGCAACCCGGCCCTGCTCACCGCCTTGACGGCCACCGGCGCGCTGTACCTGGCCTGGATGGGCGTGGGCCTGTGGCACAGCCCCGCAGCCATCGGCAGCGCCAGCGATGCCGAGAGCGGCACGCGCTGGCACTGGACGATCAAGGGAGCCAGCGTCAGCGGCCTCAACCCCAAGCAGCTGTTGCTGTTGCTGGCCCTGCTGCCGCAGTTTGTGCGGCCTGCCGAGAGCTGGCCGGTGTTTGCGCAAATCATGGCTCTGGGCGCGGTCCATGCAGCCAGTTGCGCCGTGGTCTACTTCGGCGTGGGCTGGGGCTCGCAAAGCGTGCTGCGCTCGCGGCCTTCCGCCGCGCTTGCCGTCTCGCGCCTGTCTGGCACGCTGATGCTGGTGATTGCCGCCGTGCTGCTCGGTGAAATCGCCGTTCAACATCTCTGACAGCAAAAATGCCTGCGGCCGAAAACCGCAGGCATTTCAAGAACAGGCATATGCCACAACCCGGGACACCGGGCTCCCGCATTGCAAGGCAAGGCGGCAGAGGGGGCAGAGCGCCTCAGCAGAGGCCACTCCATCTCATCAGCTCTTCAGAGCCCCCAGTACCTCGTCGAGCATCTTCTTGGCATCGCCGAACAGCATGCGGTTGTTGTCCTTGTAGAACAGCGGATTGTCCACGCCTGCATAGCCGGAGGCCATGGAGCGCTTCATCACGATGGAGGTCTTGGCCTTCCAGACTTCCAGCACCGGCATGCCGGCGATGGGGCTCTCGGGATCGTCCTGAGCCGCGGGGTTCACGATGTCGTTCGCGCCGATGACGATGGCCACATCGGTCTCGGGGAAGTCTTCGTTGATCTCGTCCATCTCCATCACGATGTCGTAAGGCACCTTGGCCTCGGCCAGCAGCACGTTCATGTGACCGGGCATGCGTCCTGCCACCGGATGGATGGCAAAGCGCACAGCGACGCCTTTTTCGCGCAGGGTTCGGGTGATTTCGTTGACCGTGTGCTGGGCCTGGGCCACGGCCATGCCGTAGCCGGGCACGATGATGGCGCTCTTGGCTTCGCGCAGCATCTCGGCCGTCTCGGCGGCGCTGACCGGTGCCACTTCACCCTGGGGCTCAGCAGCCGCAGCGGCACCGCCCTTCTTGGCGGGAGCGCCGGAACCAAAGCCTCCGGCAATCACGCTGATGAAGTTGCGGTTCATGGCCTGGCACATGATGTAGCTCAGGATGGCGCCCGAAGAGCCCACCAGCGCGCCGGTGACGATCAGCAGGTCATTGCCCAGCATGAAGCCGGTCGCCGCAGCAGCCCAGCCCGAGTAGCTGTTGAGCATGGACACCACCACGGGCATGTCGGCGCCACCGATGGCCATGACCATGTGCACCCCGAACAGCAGCGCAATGGCGGTCATCACGACCAGCGGCAACATGCCGTCCGCCACGGTTTCGGCATGCAAAAACTCGCGGCCGAACCAGATCACCACCAGCAGCGCGATCAGATTGAGCCAGTGACGTGCGGGCAGCAGCAGCGGCTTGCCGCCGATTCTGCCGTTGAGCTTGCCAAAGGCAATCAGCGAGCCCGAGAAGGTGACCGCGCCGATCAGGATGCCCACGTAGATTTCCACCTCGTGAATGGCTTTTTCTGCGCCGGCGAGCTGGATGGAGGTATCGACATAGCTGGCAAAGCCCACCAGACAGGCGGCCAGACCGACCAGGCTGTGCATGAGGGCGACCAGCTCGGGCATCTGGGTCATCTTGACGACCTTGGCCGCATACAGGCCGATACCGCCGCCGACCACCAGCGCGCCGACGATCCAGGCGATGCCGCCGGCATCGACACGCGGGCCGAACACGGTGGCCAGCACGGCCAGCGCCATGCCGATCATGCCGAACAGATTGCCGCGGCGCGAGGTTTCGGGATTGGACAGCCCGCCGAGGCTGAGGATGAACAGGATGGCAGCCCCCAGATAGGCCACCGTTGCGAGACTTTGGGACATGGTGTTTCTCTCTTGTGCTCGTTCTTCTTATTTGCGGAACATGGCCAGCATGCGACGTGTCACGGCAAAGCCGCCAAACATATTGATAGCAGTCAGCACAAGCCCAGCAAAGGCCAGCCAGCGGATCAGTTCATCCGGACGGCCCGTGCCCGCCGTTCCCGGCGGTGCAATCTGTACCAGAGCGCCAATGGCGATGATGCTGGAGATGGCGTTGGTCACGCTCATCAGCGGCGTGTGCAAGGCAGGCGTCACATTCCACACCACCATGTAGCCGATGAAGCAGGCCAGCACGAACACCGTGAAATGGCCCAGGAAGGCCGCTGGCGCGTAGGCGCCGATGAACCAGAAGGCCACGGCGGCAATCGCAAAAATAATGGCCAAGGTCTTGGCCGGCAGCGGGCCGGCAGCGCCATGGCCGTGGCCGCCTTTCTTCTGCTCCACCACGGCCGCGGCCGGCTTGGGGGCTGGCTTGGGCGCCTGGGCAAGGGGCGGGGCAGGCCAGGTGATCTCGCCGTCCTTGACAACCGTCAGGCCGCGAATCGCATCGTCTTCCATATTCACCACGGCCACGCCATCCTTGGCCTTGCACAGCTCTTCGGTCAGGCGCAGCAGGTTGGTGGCGTACAGCGTGGACGATTGCTTGGCCAGGCGCGATGCGAGGTCGGTGTAGCCGATGATGGTCACGCCGTGGCGCACCACGGCCTCATTGGGCACGGTCAGCTCGCAGTTGCCGCCCTGCTCGGCCGCCATGTCGACGATCACGCTGCCGGGCTTCATGCTCTGCACCATCTCGGCCGTGATCAGCTTGGGCGCCGGTTTGCCGGGGATCAGCGCGGTGGTGATGATGATGTCCACATCTTTGGCCTGCTGGGCATACATCTGGCGCTGCGCGGCCTGGAAGCCCTCGCTCATCACCTTGGCATAGCCGCCGCCGCCGGCACCGTCCTCTTCGTAGTCGACCTTGACGAACTCACCACCCAGCGATGTGACCTGATCGGCCACTTCGGCCCGCGTGTCGTTGGCACGCACGATGGCGCCCAGATTGGCAGCCGTGCCAATGGCCGACAGACCGGCCACGCCAGCGCCAGCGATGAAGACCTTGGCTGGCGGCACCTTGCCTGCAGCCGTGATCTGGCCGTTGAAATAGCGGCCAAAGGCGTTGGCGGCCTCGATCACCGCGCGGTAGCCCGAGACACCGGCCATGGAGGTCAGTGCATCCATCTTCTGCGCACGGCTCAGCGTGCGGGGCAGCGAGTCGATCGCCAGCACCGTCACCTTCCTGGCGGCCAGTTGCTGCATCAGATCGGGGTTCTGGGCAGGCCAGATGAAGTCGATCAGGATCTGGCCTTCGCGCATCAGCGCGACTTCCTCCGAGGTGGGCGGGCGCACCTTGAAGAGGATGTCGGCAGCAGCCCAGACCGCAGCAGCGTTGGGCAGCACCTCGGCACCCACTGCGCGATAAGCGTCATCGCTGAAGTTGGCGGCATCGCCGGCGCCCGATTCGATGGCGACCGAAAAGCCCAGCTTGATGAGTTTTTCGACCACATCGGGCACGGTGGCCACGCGCTTTTCCAACGGGAAGGTTTCCCGCGGGATGCCGATGCGTTGGGCGCCAGAGCGTTGGGCGCCAGAGCGTTGGGCGTCACCACGTTGGGCGCCAGCGCCGCTCGGCTGGTTGGAAGAGGTAGACATGCAGAGTCTCCTGGAGTTTAAAAACGGTTTTCCTCCAGACCGACCCGTCCCCTGCCATTCCTGCCCGTGGGAGGAACTTGTATTGCATGGGCATTGGCACGGCCTGAACGATCTTGAAACTGTGTCGGGCCGCTTCCCATGAAGCGACTGCCCGCTGCCTTGCAGCACAAATACGTTTTAGCAGCCCGCACCAAAATGGGGCACTCGCATCCATGCTAGCTCAAATGAGGGATGACGCCAGAATCTGAGCGGGCATTTTTGATGCGCGTGTCATGCCGTGTCATGCTTGCGGGGTTCGCTGACCGCGAGACTACGCAAACGCCCGAAAAATACAAGTCACCCATGTTGCAATATCACACCGTCCCCGTCACCGCCTTTCAACAGAACTGCTCTCTCGTCTGGTGCGACCAGACCATGGATGCGGCCGTCATCGACCCCGGCGGTGATATCGAGCAGATCGAGTGGGAGGTGGAGCGCCTGGGCCTGAATCTCAAGGCCATCTGGATCACCCACGCCCATATCGACCATGCCGGAGGCACCAGCGAGCTCGCGGCCAAGCACGCCTTGCCCATCATCGGCCCGCATGAAGGCGACCAGTTCTGGATCGACGGCCTGCCCCAACAGGGCGCCATGTTCGGCTTTCCCCACTCAGACCCCTTTGTGCCCACGCGCTGGCTGCATGACGGCGACACCGTGACCATCGGCCAGGAAACGCTGAACGTGCGCCACTGCCCCGGCCACACGCCCGGCCATGTGGTCTTCCACTCGCCGCAGATCGACCGCGCCTTTGTCGGCGATGTGCTGTTTGCCGGCAGCATAGGCCGCACGGACTTCCCTCAGGGCAATCATCAGCAGCTGATCGACTCCATCGTGCAGCGGCTGTGGCCCATGGGCGATCAGACGATCTTCATCCCCGGGCATGGCCCGGAAAGCAGCTTCGGCCGCGAGCGCAAGCTGAACCCCTATGTCAGCGGGACCTGAAGCCTGACGACCGAGACTTGCGGAATCAGGTCTTCCGTAGCAGCATGCGCCTGTCACGCCTTGTGACATCACATCTGTTGGAGGGAGTTCGTATGCGCAATTTATGGAAGATTTGCCTGGTTTCAGCCCTGGTCAGCAGCTCATTGCCTAGCCTGGCCCAGGCTCCGGCAGCGGCGCCTGCCGCACCGGCCGCCAAAACAGCCCCCATGCCCGCCAAGCCGGCGGCAGAACCCGCAGCAAAGGCAGCGCCGGCCCCTGCCGCTGCCAAGGCGGACATGCAGACCTTTGTCTGCAAGGATGGCTCCACCATGAGCGCGGCGTCCTCCAAGGGAGCTTGCTCGGGCCGCAAGGGCATTGATCAGCAGGCCACTGCCAAGGCTGCTGCAGGCGCCAAACCGGCCGCGACCGCCGCGCCTGGCGGCGGTGCAGGCAAGGTCTGGGCCAATGAGGACAGCAAGATCTACCACTGCCCCGGCACCCGCTTTTACGGTACGACCAAGAACGGCAAATACATGAGCGAGGCCGATGCCAAAGCAGCCGGCATGCATGGCGCCAACAACAAGAGCTGCAGCTGAACCTGTAGCATCAGACCATCGCGCTGACCTGCGATTGCAGGCAGCGCGATTTTTCATTCACAACAGGCTAGATTGCTTGTCCATCAAACACAAGCAGCTATCAATTCAAAAGGACAATCGCGGGAATGAACTGGTTGGCCGGACTGTGTATCTTGCTGATGGCAGCCTTGCTGCTATGGGCTTTTTCGGCGCTGTTCATCAGCATGCTCGCCGGCCTGGCGGTCAGCGCCCTGCTCTGGCAGCCGCTGCGCTGGTGGCGCCGCAGGCAGTTGCTGCGCGAGCTGGAGCAGAACCCGGCTCTCGATGTCCCGCAGCAGGCCCCTTGCGCCCTGTTCTATCTGCTGTCCGCAGCCGTGGCTCTGCTGGGATGTACCGCCGCACTGGCCACACTGATTCATCTGCCCGATAGCCTTTATTCGCCCGAGCAGCTTTCTCTGATCTGTGGCCTGGTCTTTGCCATCAGTCTTGCCACCCTCATCAAGCTGAGCGGCAATCTCGTCAGCCTGGGTGAGGAGGCCTCTGCCGCTGCCGAGATCAGGGCGGCCTGGTCGCTGGCAGCGGGCATTGTGCCCATGCTGTCCCTTATCACCCTGATTTTCTTCGTACCGCATACGGCGGGCTGGATGGTCTGGCGCGAGCAATGGCGGGGCTATGACAGCACGCAGTTGCGCATCCCCCTGAAGCACAACGATGCCGAGCACCAGCAGGCCTTGTTGCAGTTGGTCCGCCCGATGCTGGAGCAAGGCAGCCGCATCCTGAGTCACCGTGCCCGCTCGCGCAGTGGCGGCAGCTATACCCTGAGCGCCGCCCTGCCCGCACGCTATCGTTTTCATAAAGATGCGCTGGAGTTGCAACTGGCGGGTCTGATGCCGCAGGAGCAACTCAACATGCATCTGCAGGCCCTGATTTCCGTGGTGGAAGGAGAGGTCAGCAGCCTGCCACTGGCCTATGCCCAATGCCAGCCGTCCCCCGATTGGTTGGGCAGACAGCGCTTTTTCGGGCGTGGCCAGCAAGCCATGCAATCGCTGCGCGAATGCGTGCGGACTCGCCAATCCGAGCTGACGACCGCTATTCCATTGCTGCGGGGCAATCTGCAGGAGGTGCAAGTGGGATGGAGTCGCTTTCGCCCCTGGCCGGCTCTGCCGCGCTGGCAGGCAGCGACCTTGCCGGAGGATGAAGATGAGCTGCTGCGGCTCGATACTTTGCGCTAAGAACCACTGAGCGGCAACACATCCAGCCACTGGCCGGGCTCCACCCCTTCAATCGAATAAGGCCCCACGGCCATGCGCACCAGGCGCAGCGTGGGGTGGCCGACGGCTGCCGTCATGCGACGCACCTGGCGGTTCCTGCCCTCGCGGATGATGAGCTCGATCCAGCAATCGGGAATGTTCTGGCGCACGCGAATCGGCGGGTTGCGCGGCCACATCAGGGGCTGGGGCTCTATCAGGCGGGCCTTGGCGGGCAGTGTCTTGCCGTCGCTCAACTCCACGCCCTCGCGCAGGCGCTGCAAAGCAGCCTCGTCGGGCATGCCTTCGACCTGCACCCAGTAGGTCTTCTCCATCTTGTGGCGCGGATCGGCAATGCGGGCCTGCAACTGGCCGTCATTGGTCAGCAGCAGCAGGCCTTCACTGTCGGCATCGAGCCGGCCCGCCACATAGACACCAGGCACATCGATCCAGTCCTTGAGGCCCTGCCACTTGCCCTCGGGCGTGAACTGGCTGAGCACTCCATAGGGCTTGTGAAAGCACAGCAGACGCGTGACCTCGGGCCGGGGCGCGGGCTGGCGCACCACGGTGCTGCGGCGCAAGTTGCTGGAGCGATTGGAAGAGAACGGGCGGGGCATGGCAACGAGCTTAGCAACAAAGACCAGAACTGACATCAAGCATAAAAAAGCCTTGTATCGCTTACCGGACAATGGAAAACAGCTATCAGTTTTGAAAATTCGGAAAAGCAGCACCGAGGAGCGGCTGTGGATAAACCTCACGCACGCAGTTCAGCCAGGCCTGGGCCGCACGCGACAGGTAGCCGGGCCGCCACATCAGCGCCACATCCCAGGGGATCTCGGGTTCCACCAGCGGGCGGCTGGCCACGCGCTGCGGGTCATAGCGGGCAATGACATGCTCGAACATCACGGCCACGCCCACCTGGGCCGCGACCAGATGGCCTATGAAATCCCAGTAGCGTGTCTGCAGCTTGACCTGTGGCGTGAAGCCAGCCGCCTGGCATTGCTGCAGCACATGCTCGTGCAGAGCAAAGTCCGAGGTGTAGAGCACAAACGGCAGGTCGCGCAGATCGCTCCAGCGCATGGGCTGGTCGGAGTCTGGCACCTGCCGGGCCGACAGCACCACGCGCGTCTTCTGGCGTGCCACGGTGTAGCGCTCCAGCGCAGGATCGGGGGCTGAGAACAGGCCCAGCGCCATATCCAGCTGGCCTTCCTGGATCAGCTGGTACTGGGCACGTGCCCCCTGCTCGTTGACCTGCAGGTTCACACCCGGATAGCGCTGCTGGAACAGCGCGATCACCGGCGCCATGTAATGGCCCGTGGTGGGCATGATGCCCAGGGACAGTTCGCCGCGTGTAATGTGATCCACCTCGGCCACCTGGCGGCGCAGCAGCTGGGCCTGTTCAAGAATGTCCAGTCCGCGGTCATAGACCACCTGGCCGGCATCGGTGAGCTGTACGCCCCGCCCCTCGCGCAGCAGCAAACGGCCACCGAACTCATCTTCCAGCGCCTTGACCATCTTGCTGATAGTGGGCTGGGTCACATGCAGGGTTTCGGCCGCGCGGGTAAAGCCATTCTGGCGCACCACCTCAATGAAATAGCGCAGGGCGCGCAAGTCCATGACAATTCCTTTTACGCATGGAAAAAATGAAAATAAGTCATTTTATGAATATAGGTGAAAACCCTAGAATTTCACCCATGTCACAGATTACGGAAGCTGTAGCCCCTCGCGCCCAGGGCTACAGCCATTCTCTTGTCCAAACACTCTGGCAACTGCTCAAGGCCGTGCTGCAAGTGTGCCTGCTCAGCGCCATCTGGATTGCCATGGATGTGCTGCGTCAGCATTTCGGCTGGAGCATGCCGGCCGGCCTGATCGGTTTCGGCCTGCTGGCCGTGGGCCTTTTTTCGGGCCTGGTCAAGGCACGCTGGCTGCAAAGCGGCACCAACTGGCTGCTGGCCGAGATGCTGCTGTTCTTTGTGCCCGCCAT
Organism: Comamonas thiooxydans; assembly: GCF_002157685.2. Classification (NCBI taxonomy): domain Bacteria; kingdom Pseudomonadati; phylum Pseudomonadota; class Betaproteobacteria; order Burkholderiales; family Comamonadaceae; genus Comamonas; species Comamonas thiooxydans. The sequence continues at coordinate 277,650 of NZ_AP026738.1, read as the reverse complement.
GCTGGTGGTCACCGAATACCCTGATCTGATACGCCACCAGGGCCTGCGCATTCTGGCCGTCATCGTGGCCAGCACAGCCTGCGTGATGGCTGTGACTGCACTGGCAGTCGATCGTGTCTATCGCTTCGAGCTGTGGCTGGCAAGGCGCAAGTCCAGCCGCGAAGCCGGCAAGGAGTAAGCCATGCTGTCGAATGAAGTCATCGGCCTGCTGTCGCTGCTGGCCACCGTGGCCTGCTACTGGGTCAACAAGCGCCTGTATCGCAAGCATCCCCACCCGTTGCTGATGCCCATCGTTGCCACTCCCATGGTGCTGATCGGCCTGTCGCTGCTGACCCATGTCAGCTACCCCCAATACATTGCCCAGACACACTGGCTGGTCTGGCTGCTGGGCCCCACCACGGTGGCATTTGCACTGCCGCTGTACGAGAACCGCAAGCTGCTGCGCAAGCACTGGATGTCGATTGCCACCGGAGTGGTCATGGCCAGCCTGGTCTCCATCTCCACCACCATTGCGTTTGCCGATATGTTCGGCCTGTCCGAGGCGCTGCAAAAAGGCCTGGCCGTGCGCAGCATCACGACACCGTTTGCGATCGAGGCCGAGAAAGTGCTGGGCGGCCCCACCGATCTGGCGGCGCTGTTCGTGCTGCTGACCGGGGTCAGTGCCATGCTGCTGGGCGAGACCGTGCTGCGTGTGCTGCCCCGCATCCGCAGCAAGCTGGCCACGGGCGCCAGCTGGGGCGGCGCCGCCCATGGCAGCGGCGTGGCCAGGGCGCGCCAGGCCGGCGAGGTACAGGCCGTGATGGCATCGCTGGTGATGATGATTGCCGGTGCCGTCAACGTGCTGGCCGCGCCCTGGGTACGAACACTGTTTTTCTGACCCTCTGAAACACCGGGTGCCTGCGCCGCTCCCGCATCGCTGCGCGACTAGCACTGCAGGTGCGGGTGCGGCACAGGCCGCGTGGAGTGCAGCACTCAGTGCACCGGAATGGCAATCGGGCGCAGCGGCGCGGCGTCGCCGCCTCGGATCTTCAACGGGTTTCCGATGAATACGAACTCATAAACCTTGTCTCGCGAGAGCCCGTCCAGGGCCACCAACTCCATGATGGGAATGCCTTGCTGCGCCAGCAGGTAGCTGTGCAACGGCACATAGTCATCGTCCACTTCTGAGGGGAAAGTCTCCAGGCTCAGGTTGTCGGCGCCGACAATCATGGCGCCGGCATCCTCTGCCAGAAAGCGCGCGGCATCCAGGCCCAGCCCCGGGGGTTTGGCCATATAGGCCTGGGGTTGGTCGTAGAGCTTCATGCGACCCGTGCGAATCAGCACGACATCGCCCTCCTGCAGCGTCACGTTCTGGCGTGCCAGCGCGTCCTTGAGGTCCTGGCGCGTGATCCGGTACTGGTCGGGAAGCATGTCGACGCCCTTGGCGGCCGCCACATCAATCAGCACGCCGCGCGCCACCAGCGGCGGGAATTTCTCTATGCCCGTGCGCTGCCAGCCCCGGTCGCCCAGGTGCTGGTCGGCGCTGAAGCCGTTCCAGATCCTGCCGCGTATGCCGAAGTGGTTGAGCGCGTCGATGTGCGTGCCCGTGTGGCTGTACATGGAGAACGCCGTGCCCGTGTAGCTGCGCGTGGCGTTCATGTCCTTGCCTACGTTCATGGGGTCGTCCACCACGGTGCCGCGCGGCGTGTGCGTCATCCAGAACTGGTAGTGCGGATCGCCTGCGTCCTGCCAGCTGGGCATTCCCACGTAGTACTCGGTGGCCAGGTCATAGACCTGGCCGCCCGTGATGCGCTGCAGGATGGCAGCGCGCGAGGCGGGCGTGATCAGGTTCAGGCGGCCGATCTCGTCGGCCGGCCCCCAGGGGCTGGTGCCCACGTCCTGGCGGGCGCCGGCCGGGAGCGTGTGGCCACCGTGGGCATGAGCCAGGCCGGAGAACACTGCTGCCATCGCGAGCAACAGGGTGGGCAAGCGCCGGACACGGGCGCGGAAAGAGAAGTTCATGAGTGTTTCCTAGGAGGCGGTGCGCCTTTCGGCGCGAGTGAAAAAGTGAGAGGAAATGGCTTAGCCCACCAGGGCGCGCAGCCGTTCACGCAGCATGTTCAGGGGCTGGGTCTGCAGCGGTGGCAGGCCCTGGGCGATCAAGGTGGGAATGCTGCGCAGGCCCAGGTGCTGAGCCAGTGCGAGGTCCTGGTGAACCATGTTCAAGGCCTCGGCACTTTCCATGCAGCGTGCAAAAGCATTGCGCTCGAAGCCGGTGTGCGTGGCGATGTCCAGCAGCACCTCGGCGTCGCCTATGTTGCGATGGGCACTCATATGGGCGTGCTGTATGGCATCGAACAGATTCCAGTGGGCCTCGTCGCCCTCCAGGATCTGGGCGGCCTGGCAGGCCAGTGCGCCGGCCAGGCCGCTGGGGTACTCAAAGGCTTCGCGGCGCATGCCTTCGATGTCGATGCGCTGTGTGTCGTCATGCCGTGCGCAGGCCTCCCAGTGCCCGAGAATGGTCTGCTTGGCCTGCACCATGGAGCCAAACCTTGCCACCATCTCGGCACGAGAGGCTTGCAGCACAAAGCTGCGCTGACGTACGCGCAGGCCCAGCTCGCCAGCCACCTGGCGCAGGCGCGGCGACATCACATAGCACCAGCCGCAAACCACGTCGTGGAAGAAATCGATGGTGGGAGCTGCCTGCGCTGCCGCGGACAGGACCGGGTCAGAGGCTGGATGGGGTGCGGCCTGCGCGGGCAGAGCGCAGGAAAAATCATGGCATTGCGTCATGCTTGTGTCCTTCATGGCTGATGGACAGCAAGCGTAGGGCGCAGGCCTCGCAGGAGTAAGAGGCCTGCGCTTGAGAAACTCTTAATCCAGCGTCAAGAATCCCCACTCATGGCCACAGGCAGGGCCTCGGCCAGAAAGTCCACAAAGGCGCGCACCTTGGGCTGCAGGTGGCGTTGCGTGGGGTAGACCACGTAGACATGGCGCGGCTGCTCGGCCCAGTCTTGCAGGTCTAACGCCTCCAGCTGGCCCTTGGCGATGGCTGGCCGGGCCAGAAAAGACGGCAGTGCACCAATGCCCATGCCAGCCACCAGCAGCTCTCGCAACATCAGGCTGTTGTTGACGCTGGCTCGTGCTTCGCTCGGAACTTGCAGGCCGTCGTCAGCCTGTGCCAGGCTGTAGTTCAGCAGCGCATGGCCACGCAGCGCGGCCACGCTGGTCGGGCGGCCGTGTTGCTGCAAATAGGCCGGCGAAGCGCACAGCATTTGCGACAGCGAGGCCAGGCGCCGCGCAATCAGCGATGAATCCGCCAGTTCGGCGCTCAGGCGTATGGAGACATCGAATCCCTGGCCCACGGCGTCCACCAGCCGGTCTTCCATGGACAGATCGAGCTGCAATTGCGGATGGCGCTGCATGAAGTGCGCCAGCAGCGGCGCCAGCGTGCTCAGCGCAAACGACAGCGGCGCGTTCACGCGCAGCCGCCCGGTCACCTGCTGAGACTGCGCCCGCACCGATTGCTCCAGCATGTCAAAGCCATCCAGCAGCCGACAGCATTCGGCGTAATAGGCCCGGCCGGTATCGGTCAGACTCATGCGGCGTGTGGTGCGCTGGATCAGCACCGCTCCCAGCTGTGCCTCCAGCGCGCGCAACTGCTTGCTGAGAGCCGCCGAGGAAAGATCGAGTGCGTCGGCTGCCCTGGCAATGCTGCCCAGTTCAACAATGCGCCGAAAGGCGCGCAAAGGGGTGAGCGAATCCATGGAAGAGAAGAGCGAAAACCTGAGCCGAAGCCTAGCAGCTTTCGCAGGGCCGACGCGACCGGCGTGGGCTCGCTCTTCTTCTGAAACGTGGACTGCTCAAGCCCTGCCGCAGGCTCGAACAGCCCCAAGCATCAGGCCAGCGTATAGGCCGTCTTCACCGTGGTGTAGAACTCCTGGGCATAGCGGCCCTGCTCGCGCGGGCCGTAGCTGCTGCCCTTGCGACCGCCAAACGGCACGTGGTAGTCCACGCCCGCCGTGGGCAGGTTGACCATGACCATGCCGGCCTGGCTGTGGCGCTTGAAGTGGGTGGCGTACTTGAGGCTGGTGGTGGCAATGCCGGCCGACAGGCCGAACGGCGTGTCGTTGGACACGGCCAGGGCTTCGTCGTAGTCCTTGACGCGGATCACGCTGGCCACGGGGCCGAAGACTTCCTCGCGGTTGATGCGCATGCCGGCTTCGGTGTCCACGAACAACGTGGGCGCCATGTAGAAGCCTTGCTTGCCGCTGCCCGTGTGGCAGGCCACGCGGGCACCGCCAGCGGCCAGGCGCGCGCCTTCGGCCTTGGCGATCTCTACATAGCTAAGGTCTTGCTCCAGCTGGGCCTGGCTGACCACGGGGCCCATGTCGGTGCCGGCGGCACGCGCATCGCCGACCTTGATGTTGGCCATGCGCGCCTGCAGGGCCTCGATGAAGGCCGGGTAGATCTTGTCGGTCACGATCAGGCGGCTCGATGCCGTGCAGCGCTGGCCCGTGGAGTAGAAGCCGCTTTGGGCCGACAGTTCCACGGCCTGGTTCAGGTCGGCATCGTCCAGCACGATCTGGGGGTTCTTGCCGCCCATTTCCAGCTGCACCTTCTTGCCGCTCTTCACGCAGGCTTCGGCAATGCCGCGACCCACGCCCACCGAACCCGTGAAGCTGATGGCGGCCACATCGGCGTGATTCACCAGGGCCTCGCCGATCACACGGCCGCGGCCCATGACCAGATTGAACACGCCGGTGGGGATGCCCGAGCGATGGATGATGTCGGCCAGGGCCCAGGCACTGCCGGGCACCAGGTCGGCGGGCTTCAAGACCACGCAGTTGCCGAAAGCCAGGGCCGGGGCGATCTTCCAGGCCGGGATGGCGATGGGGAAGTTCCAGGGCGTGATCAGGCCGACCACGCCGATGGGCTCGCGCGTGATTTCCACGCCAATGCCTGGGCGCACCGAAGGCACGGTCTCGCCCGTGAGGCGCAGACATTCGCCTGCAAAGAACTTGAAGATCTGGCCGGCACGGCCGACTTCGCCAATGGCTTCGGGCAGGGTCTTGCCTTCCTCGCGGGCCAGCAGCTCGCCCAGCTCCGCCTTGCGCGCCAGGATCTCCGTGCCTATCTTGTCCAGGGCGTCGGAACGCGCCTGGATGCCCGAGGTCGACCAGGCCGGGAAAGCGGCCGCAGCGGCGGCCACGGCGGCCTGCACATCGGACGCGCCGCCCTGGGCGTACTCGCCGATCACATCGGACAGGTCGCTGGGGTTGGTGTTGGGGCTGTAGGTGGTGGCGGCCGTCCATTGACCATTGATGAGATTGTCGTAGCGGGACATGGAGTTCTCCGTAAGAAAAAGAGGGTCGGTGGCAGTGTGAGAAACGCAGCGGCGTGGCGGTCAGGGCATGACGCTTGCCACTGGCGTGGCCCAGGCCAGGGACACCGAGCAAGGGCCGTCCCGCAGCGAAGGTGTCGTCCCCCTCCCGCGCAGCGAGAGAGGGGGAAGCGGCGCCAGCCGCTCAGGGGGTGCTTAACGAACCATGCAGGGGCGCTTGTTGTCGAACTTCCAGCCGGGGATCAGGTGCTGCATGGCGATAGCGTCGTCACGCGCGCCCAGGCCGTGTTCCAGATACAGGGCGTTGGCGCGCTTGAGGGCTTCGCGGTCCACGGTCACGCCCAGGCCGGGGGTCTTGGGCACTTTCACAAAACCGCCCTTGATCTGCAGCGGGTTCTGCGTGAGGTACTGGCCGTCCTGCCAGATCCAGTGCGTGTCGATGGCCGTGACCTTGCCGGGCACCGCGGCGGCCACATGGGTGAACATGGCCAGCGAGATGTCGAAGTGGTTGTTGGAGTGCGAGCCCCAGGTCAGGCCCCAGTCGCGGCAGGTCTGGCCCACGCGCACCGAGCCGGCCATGGTCCAGAAATGCGGGTCGGCCAGGGGGATGTCCACGGACTGCAGCGACAGGGCGTGCACCATCTGGCGCCAGTCGGTGGCGACCATATTGGTGGCCGTGGGCAGGCCGGTGGCGCGGCGGAATTCGGCCATAACCTCGCGGCCCGAGAAGCCGTTCTCGGCGCCGCAAGGGTCTTCGGCATAGGCCAGCACGCCGCGCATGTCGCGCATCAGACGGATGGCGTCCTTGAGCAGCCAGCCGCCGTTGGGGTCCAGGGTGACGCGGGCCTCGGGGAAGCGTTGGGCCAGTGCGGTCACGGCCTCGACCTCCTGCTCACCGGCCAGCACGCCGCCCTTGAGCTTGAAGTCGTTGAAGCCGTAGCGGGCGTAGGCGGCTTCGGCCTGGCGCACGATGGTCTCGGGCGTCATGGCCGTCATATGGCGCACCTGGGTCCAGTCGTCCGTGCCCAGCTTGTCCTCGCCGGGCTTGACGTAGTCCATGCCGGTCTTGTCGCTGGGGCCCACGAAGAACAGGTAGCCCAGCATTTCCACGCGGTCGCGCTGCTGGCCTTCGCCCAGCAGGGCGGCCACGGGCACGCCCAGGTGCTGGCCCATCAGGTCCAGCAGGGCGGATTCGATGGCGGTCACGGCGTGCACGCCGATGCGCAGGTCAAAGGTCTGCAGGCCGCGGCCGCCGGTGTCGCGGCCTTCCAGGGACTTCTGCAGCTCTTGCAGCAGCTGCAGGTGCTGGCCGATGGAGCGGCCGATCAGCACCTGCCTGCCGTCCTCCAGGGCCTGGCGAATGCCTTCCCCGCCCGGTACCTCGCCCACACCGGTACGGCCCGCGCTGTCGTGCACCAGCACAATGTTGCGCGTGAAGTAGGGGGCGTGGGCGCCGCTGAGGTTCATGAGCATGCCGTCGCGGCCGGCGACGGGAATGACTTCAATGGCAGTGATGGTCGGGGTAGTGGACATAGGAAGGCTCTTCAACAGACGCGGAGGAAAAAGGGGATCACAGGGCGATCACTGCGCGGCAGACCAAGGAACTTCGGCCACGGGATGCCCCGTGGCGATGAACTGCTGCAGGTTGTGCAGCACCAGGTCGGCCATGGCGCGGCGGGTTTCGTGGGTGCCGCTGGCGATGTGGGGGGCCAGCACCACGTTGTCCAGGGCCAGCAGGGCCGGCAAGGGGCGGGGCTCGTCCTCGAACACGTCAAGGCCGGCACCCGCGATGCGCTTGTTCTCCAGGGCATCGGCCAGGGCGGCTTCGTCGACCACGCTGCCACGCGCCACATTGACCAGAAAACCTTGCGGGCCCAGGGCGGCCAGCACCTCGGTATTCACCAGGTGGCGCGTGCCTTCGCCGCCGGCGGCGGTGACGACCAGGATGTCGGCCCAGCGTGCCAGCTCCAGCAGCGAGGGCAGGTACTGGTGCGGCGAGCCTTCGACGGGGCGACGGTTGTGATAGGCCACGTCCATGTCGAAGCCTGCGGCGCGGCGCGCCACGGCGCTGCCGATGCGGCCCATGCCGAAGATGCCCAGGCGCTTGCCGCTGGCGCGGGTGCGGATGCCGAAACGGCTCTTATTCCAGTCGCCGCGGCGCACAAAACGGTCGGATTCGCTGAGGCCGCGCGTGGCATCCAGCAGCAGGGCAAAGGCCAGGTCGGCCACGCAGTCGTCGAGCACGCCGGGCGTGTAGCCCACACGGGCGCCACGGCGTTGAAGGGAGTCGCGGTCCAGCGCGTCGAAGCCCACGCCAAAGCTGCTCACGAAGCGCAGGTTCGGCAGCGCATCGACCACGCCCGCGGGCAGGCCCATGGCGGCCGAGGTGACCAGGTATTCAAACTGCGCGCCGTGCTCGGCGAGGAAACGCTCGCGGTCGGGCTGCTCGGACAGCAGCGTCACTTCATAGGCCTGGGCCAGCTCGGTGTCGAGTTGGGGCAGCGGCATCTTGCCGTACTGGAGAACGCGGGGGCGGGAAGTCGCCATGCCTTGGGATCCTTTGAACTTGCGGGGGCTGTAAGCCCCGGTGAAAAGGGCCTGCGCTGTGGCAGGCCTGCGGAGATGACCAGAGGCCAGCCCACAGTTTTATCTCAGTTATCCGCTGTGCTAGATGTAGAAAAATCCGTTCGAAACTGGCGCGGCCAGAGATAAGGGACACCGAGGAAGGGCCGCCCCGCACCGAGGGTGTCGTCCCCCTCCCGCGAAGCGAGAGAGGGGGAAGGCGCGAAGCGACTCAGGGGGGCCTCATTTCAATCTGCGGTGATCTTTCGCGTTTGGATCAGGGTTTTCCAACGCTCGTTCTCCTGGGCCTGGAAGCGCGTGAATTCTTCAGGTGTGTTGCCCACGATTTCCAGCCCCTGCTCCACAAAGCGCTTGCGGATGTCGGGCTGCTGCACGGCGACAATGGCGGCCTTGGCCAGTTTGGCCCTGACATCCGCCGGCAAGCCCTTGGGAGCGGCCATGCCCTGCCAGGAGTAGACCTCCGCGCCCTTGACACCGGACTCGGCCAGTGTCGGAACATCGGGCAGCACGGGCGAACGCTGGCTACCGGTCACGGCAATGGCCCGCAGCTTGCCGCTACGCAGATGGGGCAGCACGGCATTGACGTTCTGGAAGGAAAAATCCACCTGTCCGCCCAGCAGATCGGTGATCGCCGGTGCTCCGCCCTTGTAGGGCACATGCACGGCTTCTGTGCCCGTCTGCTGCCAGAACAGCTCGGCCGACAGATGGTCCGAGGAACCATTGCCGGAGCTTGCAAAACTGATCTTGCCGGGATTGGCCTTGAGCGCGGCAATCACCTCGCTCACGCTGCGGGCCTTTTGCGTCGGGCTGGCGACGAGCACATTGGGCGCCTGCACGGGAACAGTGATGTAGTCGAAATCCTTGCCAGCGTCATAGGGCACGTTCCTGACCATATGAGGGGTCACCACGAAAGGACCCAGCGAAGCCACCAGCAGGGTGTAGCCATCGGCCGCCGCACGCTTGACCGCTCCCGCTCCGATGGTGCCCGTGGCTCCAGGACGGTTTTCCACGACAAAGGGCTTGCCCAGTTGCTCGCCCATGCTCAGGGCCAGGGCACGCGCCACGGTGTCGGTGGAGCCGCCGGCCGGGAAGGGCACGATGATGTTGACGGGTTTGTCGGGAAAGCTGCCGGCCGCCTGGGCAGCCAGGGCCAGGGTGGCGCCCAGCGTGATCAGTATTTTTTTCATGCCTTGTATCCTGAAGACGCGGGGCCCGGTCCTTCGCCTGGCCCCTGCATCGGGTCTTATTGCGGGCCGAGCTTGTCGATCAGGACCTTGAGCTCCTCCATCTCGGCGGGCTTGAGGTCTGTCAGGGGCGCACGCACGGGACCGGCATCGTGGCCGACCAGCTTGGCGCCGGCCTTGATGATGCTCACGCCATAGCCTTCGACGCGGTTGCGGATCTTCAGATAGGGCATGAAGAATTCCTTGAGCAGCTTGTGCTGCGTGGCCTGGTCGTCGGTGCGCACGGCCTCATAGAACTGCATCGCCGTCCTGGGGATGAAGTTGAAGACGGCAGAGGAATACACGGGCGTACCCAGAGCCTTGTAGGCGGCCGCATAGACCTCGGCCGTGGGCAGTCCGCCCAGATAGGCGAAGCGATCACCCATCTTCATGAAGATGGAGGACATGGTCTCGATATTGCCCAGGCCGTCCTTGAAGCCCACCAGGTTGGGGCAGCGCTCGGCCAGGATGGCCAGGGATTCGGGCGTGAAACGCGAACGGTCGCGGTTGTAGACGATGACGCCGAACTTCACGCTCTTGCAGACCTGCTCCACATGGGCGATCAGGCCTTCCTGGCCGGCTTCGGTCAGGTAATGAGGCATCAGCAGAATGCCGTGGGCGCCCAGTCGTTCGGCCTCTTGAGCATGGGCAATCGCGGTGCGGGTGGGGCCCCCGGCGCCGGCGATGATGGGCACCTTGCCGCGGCAGGTGTCCACTGCGGTCTTGATGATCTGGCCATATTCCTCGCCGTACAGCGAGAAGTATTCGCCCGTGCCGCCTGCCGCGAACAGCGCGCTGGCGCCGTAGGGTGCCAGCCATTCGAGGCGGGCCGCATAGCCCTTGGCATTGAAGTTGCCCTGGGCGTCGAAGTCCGTCACGGGGAAGGACAGCAGGCCGGAACTCATCACGTCTTTGAGGTCTTGGGGTGTCATGGTAATCCTTGAAAAGAGGAGAGCAAAAAAGATCTGGCAGCTCAGTCCAACTGCAGTTGGGCGGCTTGCACCACAGTGCGCCAGCGCGCACGCTCGGCGTTGAAGAACTTGTCGGTTTCGGCGGGCGTCATCGTGACGACCTCGGCACCCTGGCCGGTCAGTCGGGAACGGACCTCGGTGGAGCGGATGGCTGCGAGCAACACCTGGTTCACACGCTGCACCACCGCTTCAGGCGTCTTGGCGGGCAGCACCACGCCCTGCCAGGTGCCCGAAGCAAAACCCTGTGCGCCCTGCTCCGCCAGCGTCGGCACATCGGCAATCAGCGGCATGCGGGTGTTCTTGGAAATGCCCAGCAGCTTGAGCTTGCCGCTTTGCACATGCGGATAGGTGGCCAGCATGCCGTTCATCAGCACCTGGGTCTGACCTGCCACCGTGTCCTGCACCGACTGCACACCGCCCTTGTAGGGCACATAGACCCATTTGGCGCCGGTGATGCGGGCCAGTTCCACGCCAGCCAGATGGGGGGCACTGCCCGATGCGGTGACGGCAAAGTTCAGGTCCTGCTTTTTGGACAGCTCCACCAGCTCCTTGAGATTGCTGGCCTGGACGGAGGGATGCACCACCAGCATATGGGGCGAATAAGCCAGCATGGCCGCACCGCGCAGCGCCTTGGAAGGGTCGAAGCTGAGCTTGGTATAGATCGAGGGAGAGATGGCCAGTGCGCCGAGATCGCAGAGCAGCCAGGTATAGCCGTCGGCCGGTGCGCGGGCTACGAATTCAGCGCCCAGATTGCCATTGGCGCCGGGCTTGTTGTCGATCACCACGGTCTGCTTGAGCTCCTGGGAGATCAGTTGCCCGATGGAGCGCGCAATGATGTCGGAGCTGCCGCCGGGCGGATAGGGAACAACCAGGCGGATGGGCTTGCTGGGCCAGGCATCGGCAGCCAGCAATGTGGACGACAGCAAACCGCCGGCTGCCAGGGCCAGCAGAGAGCGCAGAAAGTGCGAGCGTCGGACCATGGTGAAATGTCTCCTTGTTGTGGTCAGTCATCATACAACTAGGTTTTTTTGAACACCAAGACTTTTTTCTAAGGGTAAGCACGGATCACCGCTGTTTACCAGGCCTCAGCTCGCGCCACCTTCATCCATGAGATACGCCTCAAACTCAATGCTGAAGAGCGTTTCAAGCTATTATTTTTAAAGCACCTTCATATGTTTGATGCAGCGGGGGCACAGCGGCCGCAGCATGTCGCGGGCAGTCCGCCGCGCTTTGCTGCGGACTGCCTTTTCCATCAAGCGCCTGCCCAGGCGCCTGGGACCGCGGACTCAGGACTCTGCGCTCAGGCTCAGACGCTGTGCCAGGCGCAAACGCTCCCGCGAGTTGGTCAGATGGATGCGCATGGCGGCACGGGCCGAATCGGCATCCTGGCGCACGATGGCGGCATAGATCTCCTCATGCTCGCGGTTCACACGACGCAGATAGTCGGGATCGCGTGCCGGCGTATGCATGGAGGCGATGCGATTGCGCGGAATCAGCAGAGTTCCGAAATGCTGCAGGATGTCCTGAAAGTACCGGTTGCCTGTGGCCTGCGCGATGCTCAGGTGAAAGGCCAGATCATGCTCGACGGTGTCGTGCCCCAGGGCGAAATGATGTTCGAACTCCTGCAGAGCCTCGCTCATGACCTGCAGATGGGCTTCGCTGCGGCGCTGGGCAGCCAGACCGGCCGCCTCGGTCTCCAGACTGATGCGCAGCTCCAGCACGGCCAGCACATCGACAGACTCGCTGAGCTCGCGCGCGCTGAGCATGGGGCTTGCGCTCTGACGCGCGGGCAGCACAAACGTGCCTATGCCATGGCGGGTCTCGACCAGCCCTGCGGCCTGCAATTTGGACAGCGCCTCGCGCACCACGGTGCGGCTGACGTCATAGCTGCGCACAAGTTCGGACTCGGTGGGCAGCTTGTCCCCCTCATGCAGCAGGCCCTGGCGGATCTTGTGCTCGAACTCCTCGGACAACAGATTCGCCAGACTGCGGCTGCCCTTGCTGGTTTTGCTGCGCAGCGCGTACCCCTCCGTCAGCGGCAAAGACGGGGTTGATTGGGGTAATTCCGATGTCTGAGTACTCATGAGCCTGATGATAATGGCTTTCAGTTGTACGACAACATACCACAAAGACTCCCTATTTCAACTTCGGCCCGCAGTTCCTGCGCCGCATCAGTCATCTCAAGATGAGCACTTCTCACCAGATCCGCCACATCCGCATCACGCCGATTGCCTTCCGTGATCCGCCGCTGCTCAACGCCGCCGGCATTCATGAACCCTGGGCGCTGCGATCCATCATCGAGATCGAGACCGCTTCCGGCCTGGTCGGCATCAACGAGAGCTATGGCGACCAGCCCATGCTGGATGCGCTGGCCAAGGCCGCACCGGCCCTGGTCGGGCTCTCGCCCTGGGCGCTCAATGAAATGGAGGCCCGTGTCGCCGCCCTGGTCACTCCGCCCAGGCTCACGGCCTCGGAATTTCTGGGTCAGCAGGTCTCGCTGGCTCCTGGCACCCATGTCTCCAAGACCGTGGCCAAGGTGGTCAGCGCCTTCGAGGTCGCCATGCTGGACTTGCAGGGCCAGATGACCCAGGCCCCCATCGTCGACCTGCTGGGCGGACCCGCACGCGACCGCGTGCCCTACTCGGCCTATCTGTTCTACAAATACGCCGAGCATGTGGGCCAGCCCTATGCACCCGACGCCTGGGGCGAAGCCCTGGCGCCGGCCCAGCTCGTGGCCCAGGCCCGGCGCATGATCGACCAGTACGGCTTCCAGAGCATCAAGCTCAAGGCCGGCACGCTGGCGCCCGAGCAGGAGGCCGCCGGCATACTGGCGCTGGCCGAGGCCTTCCCGGGCACACCACTGCGCATTGACCCGAATGGCAACTGGAGCGTGGAGACCAGCCTGAAGATCGTGCAGCAGTTGCGCGGCGTGCTTGAGTATTACGAGGACCCAGCCCCGGGCCTGGACGGCATGGCCGCCGTGGCACGCGAGTGCGACGTGCCCCTGGCCACGAATATGGTGGTGACGGACTTTGCCGAGTTCCGCCGCAATGCCGACATGGGCTGCCCCGTGAAGATCGTGCTCAGCGACCACCATTACTGGGGCGGCCTGCGCGCCACACAGCGCCTGTCCACGCTGTGCCGCACCTTCGACCTGGGCCTGTCCATGCACAGCAACTCCCACCTGGGCGTGAGCCTGGTGGCCATGACACATCTGTGCGCCAGCGTGCCCCTGCTGACCTATGCCTGCGACACCCACTATCCATGGCAGGACGAGGAAGTCGTCGAAGGCGGTCGCCTGCAGTTCGAGCAGGGCAGCCTGCGCGTGCCCACCACGCCGGGCCTTGGCGTGACCCTGGACCGCGAGGCCCTGGCCCGCCTGCACGACAACTATCTGCATTGCGGCATCCGCAACCGCGACGACCTGGGGCAGATGCGCAAGTACGACCCCGCGTTCACCGGCCACCAGCCGCGCTTCTGAACCTGCTTCCACACCATTCCAACGACAAACCCTTCCCGGAGACAAGCACCATGCAACGCCGCACACTCATCCAACATTCCCTCGCCAGCGCCCTGCTGCTGGGCACGGCCCTGGTCGCCATGCCCGCCGCCGCGCAGGGCAACTGGCCCACGGGCAAGCCCATCACCTATCTGGTGCCCTTCCCCCCCGGCGGCAATACCGACACCCTGGCGCGCGTGATTGCGCAGCCGCTGAGCAAGGCTCTGGGCACGCCCGTGGTGATCGAGAACAAGGGCGGCGCCGGCGGCAGCGTGGGTTCGGCCCTGGCGGCACGCGCCCCGGCTGACGGTTACACCATTCTGGGCGGCACCATCAGCTCGCACGCCATCAATGTCAGCCTGTACTCCAAGCTGGACTACGACCCCGTCAAATCCTTCACGCCCGTCGCCATGCTCGGCTCCGGCCCTCTGGTGCTGGTAGTGCCTGCCTCCAGCCCCTACAAGACACTGGCTGACGTGCTGGCCGGCAGCAAGGCCAAGGCCTCGTCGGGCGGCCTGACCTCGGCCTCTCCGGGCAACGGCACCTCCAACCACATGGCGCTGGAACTGCTGGCCTACCAGACCGGCGTGAAGTTCACCCATGTTCCCTACAAGGGCAGCGGTCCCGCCGTGCAGGATGTCATGGGCGGACAGGTGGACATGATGTTCGACACCGCCCTGGTCGTCGGCCCGCACATCCAGTCCGGCAAGCTGCGCCCCATCGCCGTGAGCAGCTCCAAGCGCCTGGAATCGCTGCCCGATGTACCCACGATTGCCGAAGCCGGCGAGAAGGGTTTCGACATGGGCTCCTGGCAGGCCGTCTTCGCCCCTGCGGGCACGCCCAAGCCCATCGTGGACCGCCTGCATGCCGAAATCCTGAAGATCGTGGCCACGCCCGAAGTCCAGGCCCGCCTCAAGAACTTCGGCATGCTGCCATCCAACATGACGACCGTTGAGCTGGCCGACTACCAGAAGGCCGAAGTGAGCAAGTGGGCCAAGGTGATCAAGTCTGCTGGAATTAAAGCGGAATGACCCCCTGAGGCGCTTTGCGCCTTCCCCGTTGCACGGCGCCCCTTCTCGCTTCGCGGAGGGGGACGACGCCTTCGGCTGGGCGCCCCCGCCGCGAGGCGGCTTTTGCTCGGCGTTCCTGAGTTGGGACGTGACGGTTGCGAGGGCTGCACTCCGATGGCGACAGGCCCCTAGAAAATTGAGACATTGCCATGAGTACCCCCGCTCCACTTTCAATCACCATGCATCCGGCCGACAACGTGGCCATTGTTGCCAACGACGGCGGCCTGCCTGCGGGCACCGTGCTGCCGTCCGGCCTCACGCTGCTTGACAAGGTTCCGCAGGCGCACAAGGTGGCGCTGATGGACATTCCCGAAGGCGGTGAGGTACGCCGCTACAACGTGATCATCGGCTATGCGCTCAAGCCCATTGCCGCCGGCAGCTGGGTGCACGAGCGCTTGCTGCAGATGCCCGAGGCACGCTCGCTGGAAGGCCTGCCCATCGCCACCGTCAAGCCGCCCGTGCTGGAGCCGCTGGCAGGCTATACCTTCGAGGGCTACCGCAATGCCGACGGCAGCGTGGGCACGCGCAACATCCTGGCCATCACCACCACGGTGCAGTGCGTGGCTGGGGTGCTCGACTTTGCCGTGCGCCGCATCAAGTCCGAGCTGCTGCCCCGATACCCCCATGTTGACGACGTGGTGGGCCTGGAGCACAGCTATGGCTGCGGCGTGGCCATCGATGCCGTGGGAGCCGAGATCCCGCAGCGCACGCTGCGCAATATCAGCCACAACCCGAACTTCGGCGGCGAGGTGATGGTGGTCAGCCTGGGCTGCGAGAAGCTGCAGCCCGAGCGGCTGCTGCCGCCGGGATCGTTTCCCATCGTCGATGAGCGAGAGCCTGCGCTGGACGTGGTCTGCCTGCAGGACGAGGCCCATGTGGGCTTTATGTCCATGATCGACTCCATCATGCGCCAGGCCGAGCAGCATCTGCGCCGCCTCGACGCCCGTCGCCGCGAGACCGTGCCCGCCAGCGCCCTGGTGGTGGGCGTGCAATGCGGGGGCAGCGACGCCTTCAGCGGCGTCACTGCCAACCCTGCCGTGGGCTTTTGCACCGACCTGCTGGTGGGCGCGGGCGCCACCGTGATGTTCAGCGAGGTGACCGAGGTGCGCGACGGCATAGACCAGCTCACCTCGCGCGCATCCAGCCCCGAGGTGGCCCAGGCCATGATCGAGGAGATGGCCTGGTACGACGCCTACCTGGACAAGGGCCGCGTGGACCGCAGCGCCAACACCACGCCCGGCAACAAGAAGGGCGGCCTGTCCAACATCGTCGAGAAGGCCATGGGCTCCATCATCAAGAGCGGCACGGCCCCCATCACGGGCGTGCTGTCGCCGGGCCAGCGGCTGGCCGACCGCGGCATCAGCAGCGGACTGGTCTATGCGGCCACGCCGGCCAGCGACTTCATCTGCGGCACGCTGCAATTGGCGGCGGGAATGAACCTGCATGTGTTCACCACGGGCCGGGGCACGCCTTACGGTCTGGCACAGGTGCCGGTGATCAAGGTGGCCACGCGCAGCGACCTGGCGCGACGCTGGCACGATCTGATGGATATCAACGCCGGACGCATTGCCGACGGCGAGGCCACGATCGAAGACATAGGCTGGGAAATGTTCAGGCTGATGCTCGATGTCGCCAGCGGCCGCAAAAAGACCTGGGCCGAGCATTGGCAGTTGCACAACGCGCTGGTGCTGTTCAACCCGGCCCCGGTGACCTGAATCCGTACCGCGCGCCGGAACAGATTGCAAAATCCAGAGCACTTTGCGAAGCCGCCATCCGGGTTGCAGACAGAATCACCAGAAACGCTGCCATATGGCAGCGTTTCTGGTTTGCGCATGCTCCCTCAGGCCTGCATGGAGCCCGTCTTCAGATAGCGCTGATGCCAGTCATAAGCCTGGTCGAGCAAATGTGGCGTGTGCTTGCCCGGTGCGTCGCGCAGCGCGCGCTCCAGATACTCGCTCATCGCCACCTTGTAGTCGGGGTGCACGCATTTTTCGATGATCAGACGTGCGCGCTGCACCGGAGCCAGGCCGCGCAGATCGGCCAGGCCCTGCTCGGTCACGATGACCTGCACGTCGTGCTCGGTGTGATCGACATGGGAGACCATGGGCACGATGCAGCTGATCTTGCCGTCCTTGGCCGTGGATGGCGTCATGAAGATGGACAGATAGGCGTTGCGCGCAAAGTCGCCGCTGCCGCCAATGCCGTTCATGATGGACGAGCCCATGACATGCGTGCTGTTGACGTTGCCGTACATATCGGCCTCGATCAGCGCGTTCATCGAAATCAAACCCATGCGGCGGATCAGCTCCGGGTGGTTCGATATCTCCTGCGGGCGCAGCATGATGCGCTGGCGGTAGTAGTCGATATTGGCCAGAAAGCGCTCCATGGCCGCCGGACTCAACGCCAGCGAAGTGGTCGATGCAGTGTCGAGCTTGCCCGACTCCAGCATGTCGAGCATGCCGTCCTGCAGAACCTCGGTATAGGCGTTCAGGTGGTCGAACGGGCCATTGTTCAGCCCCGCCAGCACGGCGTTGGCGATATTGCCAACGCCCGACTGCAGCGGCAGCAGCTCGTGCGGCAGGCGGCCCACTTTCACCTCGTGCTGCAAAAAGTCGATGATGTTCTCGGCAATGCGCATGGAGCCTTCATCGGGTGCCGTGAACGCCGCCAGCCTGTCGCGCTGGGCCGTTGGTACCACGGCAATCACCTTGCTCAGATCGCAATGCAGATAGGGCTCGCCAATGCGGTCGAACGGATGCGCCATGGGGATGGGCTTGCGTCTGGGCGGCACGGCCGCGCCGTAGTAGATGTCATGCATGCCCTCGAGCTCGGCAGGCTGGGCGCTGTTGACTTCGAGAATGATCTTGTCGGCCTGCTCCAGCCAGGTCTTGTTGTTGCCCACCGAGGTCGATGGAATCAGGCGACCGTCTGGCAAGATTCCCGCAACCTCGATCACCGCCACGTCAAGATGACCGAGGAAGCCGAACCACACATGCTGCGCCACATGTGAGAGGTGGATGTCCACATACTGCATGCGGCCCTCGTTGATCTCTTTGCGCACCGTGGGGTCCGACTGATAGGGCAGACGGCGTTCGATGCCATGCACCTTGGCCAGTGCGCCATCGAGTTCGGGTGAGGTCGAAGCTCCCGTCCACAGACTGATGCGGAAGTTGCCGCCATTGGCGTTCTGCGCTTCGATCCTGCGTGCCAATGCCTGAGGCACGGCCTTGGGTGCGCCTGCGGGAGTGAAGCCGCTCATACCCAGTGTCATGCCGGATTGAATCAGGCCGGCGGCCTGGTCCGCCGTCATGATGCGTTCGCGCAAGACAGGGCAAAGCACACGATCTGCAGGAGAAGCGGTGGTGAAGGAAGTCTTCATGAAATGTGTCTCGTCTCGCCAGCTTTCGTGAAGCGGGATGGCTTTTTGTAGTTAAAGAGTTGCACTTTGACTGGTGCAAACCCGGATTGAACTACGACACACAGAGAGTCGCCAAGCGTAGTTGACTAGAGAAAACCCCGATGCGCTTTCTTGAAAGAAGCCGATGAAATTGAATTCATAACTCAAAAAAGTGAGCATTCATCGCTCAACGGATAAAGGATGAAAACTTGAAACCGCTGAAATCGACCACCATGGCAGAGTTGCCAGAATGCTGGCGGAAATTACAAAATATTTGCCTGCACTCACAGCCAGCAGACATAGGCTGACAAAACCACCATGGTTCAGCAACCAGAATTCGACACATGGCTTTTGATACCTACGGCTGGCAGCACAAGCTGCGACGCCTCGCCCACCCCCTGCAACCGCTGATCGACTCCGTACAACTCTGGCTGCAGGCCGACGGTCTGCGCATGAGTGCCGCCATGTCGTTCTACGGCATGCTGAGCCTGGCGCCGCTGTTGCTGGCCGTCGTGGGTCTGCTGGGCTGGTGGCTGGATCGCAGCTATGTGGAAAGCACCTTGATCAGCCAGATACAGAGCGTGGTCGGGGAGCGCGCGGCACAGGTCGTCAAGAGCGCACTGGCCAGCGCCCAGAATGCCAATCAGGGCTCGCTCGCGTCCGTACTCGGTCTGGCGATGATGCTCTCGGGCGCCACCGGTGTATTTGTGGAGCTGCAGGCTTCGCTGGACAAGCTCTGGTCCATGGGCGAAGAGTCTCGCCCGCAGGAAAACAAGCCCTGGTGGAGCATGGCCATCTCACGTCTGTGGGGGTTGAGCTATGTCGTGGGCCTGGGTTTTTTGCTGCTGGTGTCCATGGTGCTTTCGACCGCCATCCAGATGATCACCAAATGGGCCAATGACGAGCTGCAGCTTGTGCCGCTGGGCCCGCTGATGGGGCTGATCAACGAGGGCCTGTCCTTTGGCATTGCGGTGCTGCTGTTCTGGGGTCTGATGCGCATGGGCACCGGCATCAAACCCGTCACCAGATACCTGCTGCTGGGCTCACTGACGGGAGCAGCCCTGTTCACCATCGGCAAACAGGCCCTGGCCTGGTATCTGTCCACCGCCGCCGTGGTATCGGCCTATGGCGCAGCCGGCTCGCTGGTGGTCGTGCTGATGTGGTTTTATTTCACCTCGGCCATCCTGCTGTTCTCGGCCGCCACAGCCAAGGCCTGCAGCAAATCCAAGGTCCAACTGGGCATCCCGTTTGTCTCGCGCAAGCCGTCCAGCGCCATACCCATGGATGTGCAGAGCCTGCCCGAGAACGCAGGGGAGAACATCTAGATCAAGCACAACAGGCTGCCATACATAGACTCTCCGCCATCTTTTCCTCAGCGGAAATGCAAAAGGCCTGCGGATGCAGGCCTTTTGTCAGGGACAAGCCGGAATTACTTTTCCACGAAGGCGCACCTGGGCTCGGGCCGGAGAGCAGCCAGGACTGAGAACCAGGCGGCAACCGCATATCCAGCCTGCTACGCATGCGCCGACTGCGCGGCAATGCGAGCGAAGGCGCGCGCCATGCATACGGATCGCCCGCCCCACTCCCTGCGCAACCCGCCAACACACTGTTTCATGCCTACGCGTGGGCACCGGCCGGTCGGCGCTGCCCATCCAGGGCCCTGTCATCCAGGTTACAGCCAGGCCACCTCAGATCTTGGGGTTTGCCATGGGAATTCCGCTGTGCGGAATCTTCCGGTTGATCACGCGCCGGCCCGCCTCCTAAGCTGGCTCACAGCAAACAAGGAGGCAAGGCAATGCGTGAACAGACCCCGGCCCGGTGGCGGCCGCCGGCAGCGGCAGGCAGGAGGCAGTGATGGACGTCTTCCTGCAGCAAGTGCTCAATGGACTGACGCTGGGCGGCATCTATGGCCTGGTGGCCCTGGGCCTGACCCTGGTCTACGGCATCCTGCACGTGCCCAATTTCGCGCACGGCGGCTTCTACATGATCGGCGCCTTCGTGGCCTTCCAGGCCATGGTGGCCTGGAGCTGGGGCTACTGGGCCGCCATGCTGGTGGCGGCCGTTGCCGTGGCCGTGCTGGGCATCGCCAGTGAGCGGCTGATCTTCCACCCGCTGCGCAAGGCCTCGCCCCTGCATCCCAAGATCGCCTCCATCGGGCTGCTGCTGTTCCTGGAAGCGGGTGCCCAGGCGCTGTGGGGCGCGGACTTCCAGCGCATGCCCACGCCCTACACCTCCATCGTGGAGATGGGCGGCATCACGGCGCCCGCGCAGCGCCTGCTGATCATCGGCGCGGCCTTTGCGCTGATGGTGGCCCTGCACCTGTTCCTGACGCGCACCATCACGGGCGCGACCATCATCGCCATGGCGCAGAACCGCGAGGGCGCATCCATGGTGGGCATCGACGCCAACCGCGTATCCATGCTGACCTTTGCCATCTCGGGCGTGCTCGCGGCCGTGGCGGCCACGCTGTATGCGCCCATCAACCTGGTCTATCCGGCCATGGGCCACCTGGTCATCACCAAGGCCTTCGTGATCATCATCCTGGGCGGCATGGGCAGCATCCCGGGCGCCGTGCTGGGCGGGCTGATCATCGGCTTTGCCGAGAGCTTCGGCGCCTACTACATCTCCACCGACTACAAGGACATCATCGCCTTCGTGCTGCTGGTGGTGATCCTGTCGCTGCGCCCGCAGGGCCTGTTCGCCAAGAGGAGTCATTGAATGAACGGATTCATCGACTCCCGCGTTGCCTGGGGCCTGCTGCTGGCCGCCGGCATCGCCTTTCCCTGGCTGGCGGGCAACGACTACCACCTCACGGTGATGAGCACGGCCTATATCTTCGCCATTGCCACGCTGGGCTTGAACCTGATCACGGGCTACACGGGCCAGCTCAACCTCGCGCACGCAGGCTTCATGGCCGCGGGTGCCTATACCGTGGGCATCCTCACGGTGGACCATGGCTGGCCGTTCTGGGGCGGGCTGGTGATGTCGGGCGTGGTGTGCGCGGTGCTGGGCTACCTGATCGGCATCGTCTCGCTGCGCCTGAAGGGGCACTACTTCTCGATCTTCACGCTGTGCGTGGGCTACATCATGTTCCTGGTGATCGAAAAGTGGGAGGGCCTGACCCACGGCACGGTGGGCATCATGGGCATCCCCGCGCCCGAGTCCGTCGGCGCACTGAGCTTCGAGTCGCCGCTGGCGCTGTACTACCTGGTGCTGGCCTTTCTGGTGGCCTCGGTCTGGGTGATGCGGCGCATCGTCAAGTCGCTGCTGGGCCGCACCTTCGTCGCCATCCGCAACAGCGACGAGCTGGCCGAGGCGCTGGGCATCAACCTCATGCGCAACAAGGTGCTGGCCTTCATGCTCAGCGTGGTCTACGCGGGCGTGGCCGGCGGCCTGTACGCAGGCTTCGTGCGCTTCATCGGCCCCGACATGGCCGGCGTGCACCACACCTTCGACATGATGATCTTCGCCATGGTGGGCGGCATGGGCACGGTGCTGGGGCCGCTGCTGGGCGCCATCGGCATGCCCTGGATCACGCAGTACCTGCAGTTCCTGCAGGAATACCGCTTCATCGTCTTCGGTCCGATTCTCGTGATGCTGGTGATCTTCATGCCCTACGGCGTGGTGGGCAGCTTCACCGCATGGCGCGCGCGACGCAAAGCCAAGGAGGGCAAGCCGCATGCTCAAGATTGACCATCTGACCAAAACATTCGGTGGACTGGCCGCAGTGAATGATGTCAGCACCGTGATCGAGGAGGGTCGTATCAACGCCATCATCGGCCCCAACGGCGCAGGCAAGACCACGTTCTTCAACCTGATCAGCTGCGTGCACAGGCCCACGTCCGGCACCATCACCTTCAACGGCCAGGACGTGACCTCGCTGCGCACCGACCAGGTGGCGAAACTGGGCGTGGCGCGCACCTTCCAGACCACAGCGCTGTTCGACCGCGCCACGGTGCTGGACAACCTCATCGTGGGCCACCGGCTGCGCACGCGCTCAGGCCTGTGGGACGTGCTGCGCGGCTCCAGCCGCCTGCGCGAGGAAGAGCGCGTGTGCCGCGAAAAGGCGCGCGACGCGCTGGACTTCGTGGGCCTGTCGCATGTGGCCGGCAGCATCGCGGGCGACATCACGCAGGAGGAGCGCAAGCGCGTGGCCTTCGCGCTGGCCCTGGCCACCGACCCGAAGCTGATGCTGCTCGACGAGCCTGCCGGCGGCGTCAACCCCGAGGAGACCGAGGGCCTGGCCGAGCTGATCCGCAAGCTGGTGCGCCATGGCATCACCGTGGCGCTGATCGAGCACAAGATGGGCATGATCATGAGCCTGGCCGACAAGATCCTGGTGCTCAGCTACGGCGAGAAGATCGCCGAGGGCACGCCCGAGGAGATACGCCGCAACCCCGCCGTCATCGATGCCTACCTGGGGAGCGAGCATGCTGAAGTTTGAGAACGTGTCGCTGCGCTACGGCAGCTTCCTGGCGCTGGACGGGGTCAGCCTGCATGCCGACCGCGGCGAGCTGGTGGTGCTGCTGGGCGCCAACGGCGCGGGCAAGAGTTCGCTGTTCCTCACGGCCAGCGGCATCCACAGGGCCGCAGGCGGCTCCATCGTCTGGAATGGCAAGGAACTGGCCGGCAGCAAGCCATCGGCCATCGTGCAGTCCGGCGTGGTGCAGTGCCCCGAGGGCCGCAAGCTGTTTCCCCAGATGTCGGTGCTGCGCAACCTGCAGCTGGGCGCCTACGTGCACCGCCGCGACCCCAGTCCCAGCCAGAAGACGCTGCTGGAGGTGATGGAACTGTTTCCCATCCTGCGCGAGAAGCAGCACGATCCGGCCGGCTCGCTGTCGGGCGGCCAGCAGCAGATGGTGGCCATCGGCCGCGCCATGATGGGCCGGCCCCAGGTGCTGCTGCTGGACGAGCCCTCGCTGGGCCTGGCGCCCCTGGTCATCAAGCAGATGTTCGAGGCCATACAGCGGATCAACGCGGCCGGCACCACCGTGTTGCTGGCCGAGCAGAACGCCTATGCGGCGCTGAAGATCGCGCACCGCGCCTATGTGATGGAAAGCGGCCGCATCGTGCGCGAAGGCAGGCCGGCCGAATTGCTGGCCGATGACTCCATCCGCAAGGCGTACATCGGCGCATGACGCCGCTTCTTGCCTCTACCCAAGCCACCACCACCAACGATCCAAGGAGACAGACATGACAGCATTCGCACCTTTCACCCGCCGCAGGGTGGGCGCGCTGGCCCTGGCCTGCGCCGCCGTGGCCGCTGCCGGCCCCGCGCTGGCGCAGGAGGTGGTCAAGATCGGCTACTCGGGCCCGCTGTCGGGGGGCGCTGCGCAGTACGGCAAAAACGTGCTCGACGGCATGCAGATGGCCGTGTCCGAGATCAATGCCGCCGCACCCGAGATCGGCGGCAAGAAGGTGAAGATCGAGATCGTTCCGCTGGACGACAAGTACAACCCGTCCGAGACCGCCATCAACGCCCAGCGCCTGGTGCAGCAGCACAAGACGGCGGCCATCCTTGTGCCGCACTCGGGCGGCATCTTCGCGCTGCAGACCACCAACGAGCGCAGCAACTTCATCGTGCTGGCCTACAGCTCGGTGCCCCAGATCACCAACCGGGGCAACAAGCTGACCCTGCGCATCCCGCCCGAGTTCACTTCGTACATCGACCCGTTCTCCAAGTACGTCATGGGCCGCTTCGGCAAGAAGGTGGCCCTGGTCGGCGCCGACCATGACTACGCCAAGGCCTGGGTCGCGGCCTTCAAGCCCGGCTGGGAAAAGCTGGGCGGCACCGTGGTGGCAGAGAACGCCATGAGCTACAACCGCGCCACCGACTTCTACAGCGGCGTGAGCAAGGCCCTGGCCGACAAGCCCGACGTGCTCTTCGTGGGCGGCGCCTCCGAGCCCACGGCCCTGGTCGTCAAGCAGGCGCGCGAGCTGGGCTTCAAGGGCGGCTTCGTGGTCATGGACCAGGCCAAGCTCGACGAAATGGCGCGCGTGGTCGGCGGCTATGCGCCGCTGGAAGGCGCCATCGGCGTCATGCCGGTCTCCGAGGACACCAAGCCCGAGAACAAGGCCTTCGTGGAACGCTTCGGCAAGGTCTACCCGGGCCGCATCCCGGGCTCCGAGGCCCAGTGGAACTACACGGCCGTGCACGCCACCGTCAAGGCCATGCAGCTGGCCGGCTCGGCCTCGGACACCAAGGCCATCCACGCCAAGCTCGACGAAGCCTACAAATCCCTGCGCCCCGACGTGAACCCCGGCGGCGTCAAGGGCGTGGATGACCGCGGCGGCACGTTGACCACTGAGCGCGGCGCGGCTGTGCGCGACGGCAAGATCGAGGCGGTAATGACGGTGGGGAGCAGGTAGAGCACCGCGCATTTCTCAAAAGACAAAGCGCACCCAAGGGTGCGCTTTGTCTTGGAGTTGCCCTCAAAGAGGGCTGGCGCCCCCGTCCCAAACCAACGCCTGCCTCGTCATGTGCCGCGAGGCATCAGACACCAGGCAGACCACGGCGCCCTTGAGGTCGTCCTCGCCGCCGATGCGGTGCAGCGGCGCGCGGGCAATGAGCTGGCCGCCTAGCTTGTCGATCGGGCCGTTGGCCAGCTTGCTGCGGAAAAAGCCCTGGTAGATGGAATTGGCGCGGATGCTGTAGTGCACCCATTCCGACGAGGCCAGGGTGCGCGCCAGGTGCACGGCTGCGGCCTTGGAGGTGTTGTAGGCCACGGTGTTCATGCCCGGCGGCGTGCCCTTGAAGGCTGCGACCGAGGCCGTGATGATCATGTTGCCCCGGCCCTTGGGGATCCGACCTCGCGCGTGAGGAAGAAGGGCACGGAGACGTTGAGGTTCACGATCTTGTTCCAAGCCTCGCCCGGGTATTCCTCGGCCTTGGCGCCCCAGGTGGCGCCGGCGTTGTTGACGAGAGTGTCGATGTCGCCGCAGCTCGCCAGCACCTCATCGACCAGGGCGAGGATGGTATCGAATTTCTGCAGATCGTTGGTGAAGGTCTCGACCTGGTAGCCCAGGCCCTGCAGATGGGCGCTGGCCTCGGCCAGCTCGTCGGACTTGCGTGCCGTGATGGCGAGCCTGGCACCCACCTCGCCCTGCACCTCGGCCATCTGCAGGCCCAGGCCGCGCGAGCCTCCGGTAATGAGGGTGGTCTTGCCGGTGAGGTCGAACAGTGCTTTCACGCTCAGGCTGGGTGTCTCCTGTCTTGGTTTCCTGATGGTTGAGCAACGCCCTCCATGCTAGGGTGCCGGGGCGGCGCGCGCTGTCGTCTTGGCTACTGCGCGGGCGCCTGGGGACAGCCGGCCAGGTCCGGTCTGCCGTCAGACGCGGTCTATGTCCTGCTGCAGCCGCCGCACCATGCGCTGCAGCGCAGGCACGCCGTCCTGGCGCAGCGCATCGGCCGTGACGAAGCGCGAAGGCCCGCCCAGGCTGACGGCCATCAGCGGCAGGCCGCGCCCCGGCGAGAAGGCCAGGGCAATGGCGTTGACCTCGGGCTGCCAGTCGCCGAACGAGCACGACAGCCAGGGCTGGGGCTGGTTGCCGGCCTCGGGCCACAGCGGCAGCTGGGCCTGGGCCGCGGCCCATTGCTCCGGGGCGTGCGATTGCAGATAGTCCAGCGCGCGCTGGCGCTCGGATGCGGGGCTGGCGGCCAGCCAGGCTCGGCCCACGGCCGTGGTGGCCAGGGGGATGCGCGAGCCCATGTCCAGGTCGCGGTGCATGAAGCGCGCGCTGGGGCAGTGCTCGATGTAGACCATGTTGTGCCGGTCGCGTGCGGCCAGGGCCACCTCGGCATCGGTGGTGGCGGCCAGCTTTTGCATCAGCGGGCGTGCGATCTGGCGCACGTCCAGGCGCGAGAGCATGGCGCTGCCCAGGGCCAGCGTGGCTGTGCCCAGGCGGTATTTGCCCTCTTCGGGCACATGGATGAGGTAGCCCAGCGTGGTCAGCGTGTGCGTGAGGCGCGAGACCGTGGACCTGGGCAGTCCGCAGCGCCTGGCGATGTCCTGGTTACCAAGCAGCTTCTCGCCAGAGCGAAAGCAGGACAGCACGTCCAGCCCGCGTGCCAGCGCGACGATGAAGCTGCGGCCATCGTCGCTTGGCGAAGCCGAAGGGAGAGGCTTGGGTGGCATGGGCCGATTATCGGCAGCCTCCCCTCCGCAGGGTGTCGTGAGCTTTACTTCTCGACGAAGGCGCGCTCAATGACGAAGTCGCCGGGCGTGGTGGTGTTGCCTTCCTTGAAGCCGCGCTTTTCCAGCAGTTCCTTGAGCTCGGACAGCATGGCAGGGCTTCCGCAGAGCATGACGCGATCGGTCTCGGGATTCAGATCGGGCAGACCCAGGTTTTGCGGGAAGGTGCCGTTGTTGATCTGGGCCGAGATACGGCCCTGGTTGCGGAAGGGCTCGCGTGTCACCGTGGGGTAGTAGTGCAGCTTGCCCTTGACGATATCGCCGAGGAATTCATGCTCGGGCAATTCCTTCTCGAACAGCTCCTGATAGGCCAGCTCCTGCACCTGACGCACGCCATGCACCACGACCACGTTGTCGAAACGCTCATAGGTCTCGGGGTCTCGCGCCACGGCCAGCCAGGGAGCCAGGCCGGTGCCCGTGCCGATCAGATACAGATTCTTGCCGGGCAGCAGATAGTCGATCAGCAGCGTGCCTGTGGGCTTCTTGCCCACGATGATGGTGTCACCCACCTGGATGTTCTGCAGCTTGGAGGTCAAAGGGCCTTCGGGTACCTTGATGGACAGGAACTCCAGATGCTCTTCGTAGTTGGGGCTGGCGATGGAGTAGGCGCGCAGCAGGTTCTTGCCATCCACCTTCAGGCCGATCATGGTGAAATGGCCGTTGGAAAAGCGCAGCGATGTGTCGCGGGTGGTGGTGAAGGAGAAAAGACGGTCGGTCCAGTGGTGGACGGACAGCACGCGTTCTTCAAGAAAAGCACTCATGATTCGTCTGAAATAAAAACTCTAAGCAGAAAACCTGCGCGGCAAATGCTGGGCGGTGGCGGGGCACTGCAGGTCAGGGCTGCTAGCGCGTTGGCTGCCGGTTGCCAAGCGGGACAAGACCTATATTGTCCGGCAATTGCATAGAAACGGGTGAATCACCCATCAATGTCTTGAGATCGAATAGTGATAAGCAGAATGAAGCGCTCCGATACCACCCGATCGCCGAAAAACTGGCTGGCCCTTCTTGACTCAGGGAAAACGCTGTTCTAGGATCAGCCTTCACGCGCTTTGAACAAGCGCTTTATTTGTCTATATAAATACTCAAACTGAGCATTATTGGTGGCAGCGACCTTGTGTCCCGGACCGTGGTCGTCCACCGAGCATCGAGGAGAATGACAATGCAGCTGCGCTGGTCCCTGCCCCTGCTGACACTGGCCGCCCTGCCCGCCTGGGCACAGGGCGTGATCAAGATTGGCGAAATCAACAGCTACAAGGCTCAACCCGCGTTTCTGGAGCCCTACAAGAAGGGCATGGAGCTGGCGGTGGAGCAGGTCAATGCCGCAGGCGGCATTGCCGGCAAGAAGCTGCAGCTCATCGTGCGCGACGACAACGCCACGCCGGGCGATGCTGTGCGTGCCGCCGAAGAGCTCTACACGCGCGAAAAGATCGATGTGCTCACGGGCAGTTTTCTCTCGCATGTGGGCCTGGCACTGACCGATTACGCCAAGCAGAAAAAGCGCTTTTTCCTCGCCTCCGAGCCGCTGACCGACAAAATCGTCTGGGCCGACGGCAATCACTACACCTACCGTCTGCGCGGCTCCACCTATATGCAGACCGCCATGCTGGTGGAGGAAGCACTCAAGCTCAAGAAGAAGCGCTGGGCCATCGTCTACCCCAACTACGAATACGGCCAGTCCGCTGTTGCCACCTTCAAGACGCTGATGAAGGCCAGGCAGCCCGATATCGAGTTTGTGGTCGAGCAGGCACCTGCGCTGGGCAAGATCGACGCCGGCTCCGTCGTGCAGGCGCTTGCTGACGCCAAGCCCGATGCCATCTTCAACGTGCTGTTCGCCACCGACCTGGGCAAGTTCGTGCGCGAAGGCAATACACGCGGCCTGTTCAAGGGCCGTGAAGTCGTGGGCCTGCTGACGGCAGAGCCCGAATACCTGGATCCGCTCAAGAAGGAAGCGCCTATCGGATGGACCGTGACCGGCTACCCCTGGTATTCCATCAACACCCCCGAGCATGCTGCCTTCCTCAAGGCCTATCAGGCCAGGTTCAAGGACTACCCGCGCCTGGGCACCATCGTGGGCTACAACGCCATACAGTCGATTGCCGCAGGCCTGCGCAAGACCAAGGGTGACCCCGACACCGAAAAGCTGATTGCGGCCTTCAAGGGCCTGGAAGTCTCCACGCCTTTCGGCCCCATCACCTACCGGGCACAGGACAACCAGTCCACCATGGGCGCCTATATCGGCAAGACCGCCTATGACGAGAAGCTGGGACGCGGCGTGCTGGTCAACTACCACTATGCCGACGGCAAGAACTACCAGCCCACGGACGAGGAAGTGAAGAAGCTGCGCCCCGCGACTGCGAACTGATTCCGCTTCGGCGAAAATGCCAGGCCACCTGCACTGCAGCAGGTGGCTTTTTCATCTCCGAAAACACTATGTCGAGCTTCAGGAGCTACGCAGCATGAGTGCATCCGGCCTGCTGGCCCAGTTGCTCAACGGACTGGCCAGCGCATCGTCGCTGTTTCTGGTTTCGGTCGGGCTGTCGCTGATCTTCGGTGTCACCCGCACCATCAACTTCGCCCATGGCTCGTTCTACATGCTGGGCGCCTTCATCGCCTACAGCAGCGTGGACCGGCTTTCGCCCCATATCGGTTTCTGGCCCGCGCTGCTGCTGGCTCCGCTGGCCTGCGGCGCACTGGGGGCACTGACCGAGACACTGCTTCTGCGCCGCATCTACAAGGCGCCCGAGCTATTCCAGCTCCTGGCCACGTTTGCGCTGGTACTGGTCATCAAGGATGCGGCGCTATGGCTGTGGGGCCCCGAGGAACTGTTCGGCCCGCGTGCCGCAGGGCTTGAAGGCTCGGTGGAGATTCTGGGCCGCCAGTTCCCCACTTACGATCTGTTCTTGATAGCTGTCGGCCCTTGCGTCCTCCTGGGCCTGACGCTTTTACTGACCAGAACCCGCTTTGGCACCCTGGTGCGTGCCGCCACGCAGGACCGCGAAATGGTGGGCGCCCTGGGCGTCAACCAGGCCTGGCTGTTCACCGCCGTCTTCGCATTGGGTACGCTGCTGGCAGGCCTGGGCGGCGCGCTGCAGCTGCCGCGCGAGCCCGCCAGCCTAGAGATGGACATGCTCACCATTGGCGCCGCATTTGTGGTGGTCGTGGTCGGCGGCATGGGCAGCATACCGGGCGCCTTCATGGCCGCATTGCTGGTGGCGGAGCTCAAGGCCGTCTGCATCTGGCTGGGCGTGCAGGAGATCGCGGGCTTCGAGCTGTCGTTCTCCAAGCTCACCCTGGTGGTGGAGTTCCTGGTCATGGCCGTGGTGCTGATCTGGCGGCCCTGGGGCCTTCTGGGCAAGCCCCAGGCACTGGCACGCAACGCTGGCGAGCCCGAGCAGCCATTGCGCCGCTCGGGGCGCGGCGCAACGGCCGCATGGCTGGGCCTGCTCGGCGCGCTGGTGCTGCTGCCGCTCGCGGCAGGCGCCGCCGAAGGCGGCAGCTATGCCACCGTGCTGCTGGCCGATATCTTTGTCGCGGCCCTGTTTGCGAGCAGCCTGCACTTCATACTCGGACCTGGCGGCATGCACTCCTTCGGCCACGCGGCCTACTTCGGCCTCGGTGCCTACGGTGCGGCCCTGCTGGTGCGCGCGCTGGATCTTCCCATGGAAGCCGCACTGCTGCTCGGTCCTCTGGTCGCGGCTGCCGGCGCCCTGCTCTATGGCTGGTTCTGCGTGCGGCTGTCGGGCGTCTATCTGACCATGCTGACGCTGGCGTTTGCGCAGATCAGCTGGGCCATCGTCTTTCAGTGGGATGACTTCACCGGCGGCAGCAATGGCCTGACCGGCGTCTGGCCCCCTGAATGGGCATCGCAGGGCCCGGCGTTCTACTGGCTGGCTCTGGGCATCTGCGCACTGGGCATCTATCTGCTGCGTCGCCTGCTGTTTTCTCCTCTGGGCTATGCGCTGCGCGCATCGCGCGACTCGGCGCTGCGGGCCGATGCGATCGGCATCGACGTGCGCCGCGTGCAGTGGATGGCATTCGTGATCGCCGGGCTGTTTGCCGGCCTGGCCGGAGCCCTGTTTGCCTTCAGCAAGGGCGGTGTTGCCCCCGACGCCATGTCGGTCACCAAATCGGTGGATGCGCTGGTGATGGTGCTGCTGGGCGGCGTGCAGACACTGGCCGGCCCCGTGGTGGGCGCGGCAGCCTTTACCTGGCTGCACGACACCGTGGCACGCAACACCGAATACTGGCGCGCGCTGATGGGGGCGACCATGCTGATTCTGGTGCTGCTGGCTCCGCAGGGCATTGCAGGCTATGCGCAGCTGCTGTGGTCGCGCGTGAGCGCCAAGGACAAAGCAGGAACAAGGACATGAAGCTGCTGCAGGTACAGAACGTCAGCAAGGCCTTTGGCGGCGTGAAGGCCGTGCAGCAGGTCTCATTCGATCTGCAGGCAGGCGAGCTGCTGGCCCTGATCGGCCCCAACGGCGCCGGCAAGAGCACCACCTTCAATATGGTCGGCGGCCAGTTGCTGCCCGACAGCGGCCAGGTGCTGCTCAATGGCCAGAGCATCACCGGCCTGCCGCCGCGCGCCATCTGGCGCAAGGGCGTGGGACGCACCTTCCAGATTGCACAGACTTTTGCCTCGCTCAGCGTGGTGGAAAACGTGCAGATGACTCTGCTGTCGGCCGATCGCAGGATCTTCAGCTGGTGGCCGCGTGCCGCCAGCCACCGGCGTTCCGACGCCCTGGCCCTGCTGGAGCAGGTGGGCATGGCAGCTCAGGCCGATCGCCCCTGCAGCGCCCTGGCCTATGGCGATGTGAAACGAGTGGAGCTGGCCATGGCGCTGGCCCATGATCCGCTGCTGCTGCTCATGGACGAGCCCACTGCCGGCATGGCCCCGGGCGAGCGTGTCGCGCTGATGCAGCTGACGCGCCAGCTGGCGCAGCAGCGCCGCATGGGCGTGCTGTTTACCGAGCACAGCATGGACGTGGTCTTCGGTCAGGCCGACCGTGTGGCCGTGCTGGTGCGCGGCCAGCTGCTGGCCGAAGGCAGGCCGCAAGCCATCCGCGACGACGCGCGCGTGCAGCAGGCCTACCTCGGTACCGGCCTCGTTCTTGAAAAACAGCAATGAATCAAATGCATAGCAACCAGCGCTTGATGGATAAGGGACAGAGCCCGAAATTGCTTGAAGTACAGAGCCTCAACGCCTGGTATGGCGCGGCCCATATCCTGCATCAGGTATCGCTGGCCGTGGGACGCGGCGAGGTCGTGGCGCTGATGGGGCGCAATGGCGCGGGCAAGTCCACCACGCTCAAAAGCATTGCCGCCCTGGTTCCGCGCCGGGAGGGCAGCATTCGCTTCATGGGTGAGGCGATGGAAAAAAAGGCCTCGCACCAGATCGCGCAGCGCGGCCTGGGCTATGTACCGGAGGATCGCCGCATCTTCACCGAACTGACGGTGCTGGAGAACCTCGAGGTCGGCAAGCAAAAGCCTCGCCGCTGGCCCGATGGCCAGGCCGTTCCGCACTGGACGCCCGAAAAACTGTTTACGCTTTTCCCCAACCTGGGCGAGATGCCTGACCGCCTGGGCGGGCGCATGAGCGGTGGCGAGCAGCAGATGCTGAGCGTGGCCCGCACGCTGATGGGCCAGCCCTGTCTGGTGCTGCTGGACGAGCCCTCCGAGGGGGTTGCTCCGCTGATCGTCGAGCAGATGGCACGCACGATTCTCGAACTCAAGGCGCAGGGCATAGGCATCTTGCTCAGCGAGCAGAACCTGCCATTTGCCGAGGTCGTGGCCGACCGTGCCTATGTGCTGGAAAAAGGCCAGATCGTGCACACAGCCAGCATGGTCGAGCTGGCTGGCGACAAGGCCGTGCGCCAGCAATATCTGGGCGTGTAGAGTCCGGGCCTAGTGCAAGGACAGCAAGGGCGTCAGCGGGCGCAGGCGGGATGAGTGCAGCAGCTGGCCGGGCAGCAGGTAGCGCCCGCCGAGCACCGGCAGCTCCACCTTGGTGAACACCACCCCGAGATCCATACCGCCTTGCTGCCAGGCCTGCCAGACCAGCGTGGTGCAATACAGAGCCTCCGCGTCTCCCTGTAGCTGAAACGGCTTGCCCTGCTGCGCCATGGCCCAGGCCACGGCCCGCTCACGTGTGTCGGGGTCGGAAGCGACCTGATACAGGCGATAGGCCTGGGCGCGCCGAGCGTCCAGAAAAAAATCCAGCGAATCCAGCACCACGGCATCCGCCTGACCCGGGCGCTCGGACGGTGTGGCATGCAACACCTGCCACTGACCGGGCCGTCCCACCAGCATGCCCACATGGCTGAAGTCACCACGGTCCACGGCTTGCACCAGGTGGCTGACGTTTTCCGTCCCCCGGCGAAAGATCAGATCGCCAGGAGCAGCCTGCGGCGGCAATGGCGGCATTGCAAAAGCCAGGCCATCACAGCAGGCCCACACAGCGATCACAGCGGCCATTGTCAGCCGCGCAAGCATCACAGCAGCACTTTCCAGACGCCTTCTTCCTGGACCAGATTGATGCGCTCGCGGCGGGTGCTGCCATTGCGATAGCTGACCAGCACCCTGAGCTTGATGACCTGCTCCTCCTCGGAAACTTTTCTTTCCACCACTTCCACCTTGGCCAGGCCGCCCTTGGAGTCGATCATTCCCTTAGCGCCTGTCAACATGCGGCGCAGCTTTTGCTCAAAACTCGCCAGTTGCCCGCTGGAAATATTGCGTGCCGAGATCAGGGCAATGCAGGTGTCGAAATCACCGGCCGCCATCAGCGCGTAAAAGCGCTGGATCAGCTCGTCCTGGCTTTGTTCAGGAGTGGTCGTGGCACAAGCCGACAAGCCCAGGGCCAGGGGCAGCGAAAAGGAGAAATGCAGACAGCAGCGGCGGGAAAGGGAGACAGAAGCAGACACGGACCGGGTACAGCAAAAACAAGGAAGGCCGCAGTGTAGTCGCCACGGCGGCCCTGCTCTTGCGTGCTGTCACGCGCACCGGCTTATTCGACCACCACCGGGCTGAACTCCGGTGGCGCGCCGAAATAGGCGCGCGGCGACGCAGGCTGCGCGCCATCGATGTCCTGAACGCCATACTGGCTGGCCAGTTCGGCCGTATAGAACACGCCGCCAGAGCGCTTTTCCAGGCAGTCGGCATCGCCATGCAAGGCCAGTACCACCCGGCCTATGAATTGCGGCGTTTCGGCGCTGTCGAAGCTATCGCCGTACTTGTCGGGTTCGGCCGCGCAGACGCGTTCGGAACGTTCGGTCCTGACCAGTCCGGGCCAGAGCGAAACCACACTCACGCCAGCAGGCTTGAAATCGTGGGCCATGTCGAAGCTCATCTTGTCCGTGCCGGCCTTGCCCGCTCCATAGGCCGGCCCATGCATATAGCAGCGACTGCCTGCCGACGAGATATTGACCACCAGGCCGCGCGCAGCGATCAGCAGGCCGGCCGCGAAATGGCTGGCCACGTAGGTGGAGCGCAGTCCCACATCGAGCAGTCCGGTCATCTCCAGCGGCTTTTGCCAGAACGGGCCGGGCACGGTCAGCGGATCGGGAATCGCAATCGCACAATTGACCAGAATGTCGAGCCGGCCATGCTCGCGACGCACGCGCTCGAACAGCGCTGCCACCTGAACATCGTCTCCATGGTCACAGGCCACGGCAATGCCGTTGCCGCCGGCAGCCGTCACATCGGCAGCCGTCCTTCCCACCGTGCCGGGCAAGGGCGAGTCGCCCTCCTTCACGCTGCGCCCGGTGACATAGACGGTGGCCCCCGCCGCGCCCAGCGCCAGCGCCACGCCACGGCCCACGCCACGGCTGGCCCCCGTCACCACGCATACCAAAGCCTGGTTCATGCTCTTTCCTTTGTGTCTTGAAGCAGCATGAATCTGGCGCAAACCGCGGCACCCGGCAACGTCTGATAAGACTATGTCTTGCGATGCATGCGCTGCTGTGCCCAGGCGTGACGAGCCAACGTCTGCTGTGCCATGTGGAGCACGGGCGCATCGACCATGCGGCCGTCCAGCACGCAGACGCCGCCGCCCGCCTCAGCCAGCGCCTGGCGCAGGCGCTGCGCGTGGGCCACGGTGGCGGGGTCGGGGTCGAAGACGGCGTGCAGAGGCTGCACCTGGGCCGGGTGAATGCACAGCTTGCCGCCAAAGCCCATGCGCCTGGCGCGTGCCGCGTCCAATGCCAATCGTTCGGGGTTGCGCGTATCCACGGTCACGCCGTCCACGGCCGCGCCAATGCCGGAGCGGCGCGAGGCCAGGACCAGGGCCATGCGCATGGGCAGCAGCTCCTCTTCGTCCTCGCCGCAGGCCATGCCCGCATCGACCTGAAAGTCCAGGTGGCCGAAAGCCAGTCGCACCACCTGGGGCGCGGCAGCCAGGGCATCGGCCGCGTCCAGGCCGGCCACGCTCTCGATCAGGGGCAGCAAGGCCGCTTGCGCCCCCGCAGCCCGGGCCACCGCATGCAGGGTCTGGGCACGCTCGGCCTTGGCAACCATGGCGCCGGCCACGCCCTGCTCCACCAGCTGCGCCAGCACGCGCAGGTCCTCGGCATGCCAGGGTGTGCCTTCGGCGTTGATGCGCACCAGCAAGCGTGCGCGTTCCGCGCCTTCCAGCGCTTCCACGGCCTGGGCCAGCGCCTGGCGGGCGCCGTCCTTGTCGGCCGGGGACACGGCGTCCTCCCAGTCGGCGATGACCATGTCGGCGCCGCTGTCCAGGGCCTTGCCCAGGCGCTCGGGCCGCGTGGCGGGGACGAAGAGAAAGGAAGTGGCCTGTCGCGCCAGATCGTGCATGCGGATGTCCTTGGGAGAGCGGTTTATTCGGCCGAGACGCCTGCGGCCTTGATGACCTTGTCCCAGCGCGCGACCTCGGCCTGCAGGTGGGTGCGCAGGCCTTCCGGCGTGGCCTTGTCGGGCGTGACCAGGTCGGAGCTGAGTTCGGCGATGCGCTTTTTGACGTTCTCGTCCTTGATGGCCACGTTCAGCGCCTTGTTGATGGCCATGACCACTTCCTTGGGCGTGCCCTTGGGCGCGTACATGCCATGCCAGACCTTGACGTCGAAGCCCTTGAGGCCCTGCTCGTCCAGCGTGGGGATGTCGGGCAGCGAGGACAGGCGCTTGGGCGTGGTCACGCCGAAGACCTTGGCGCG
This sequence comes from Comamonas thiooxydans, assembly GCF_002157685.2. Lineage (NCBI taxonomy): Bacteria > Pseudomonadati > Pseudomonadota > Betaproteobacteria > Burkholderiales > Comamonadaceae > Comamonas > Comamonas thiooxydans. The sequence continues at coordinate 242,231 of NZ_AP026738.1, read as the reverse complement.
CTGGCCGTCCTTGATCACGGGCACGGTCTGCGTGGTCTGGTCGCACAGCAGGTCCACCTGGCCGCCCATGAGGTCGTTCATGGCCGGGCCTGCGCCCTTGTAGGGCACGGTGGTGAGCTTGACGCCCGCCTGGTGCATGAACAGCATGCCGCACAGCTGGGAGACAGCGCCAATACCTGCATTGGCCAGCGAGACCTTGTCCTGGTTCTTCTTCACGTAGTCCATCAGCTCGGCGAAGTTGTTGGCCGGGAAGTCCTTGCGCGACAGCAGGGTCATGGGCACGTCCAGCACCTGGCCGATGTACTCGAAGTCCTTGAGCGGGTCATAGGGCAGCTTCTTGTACAGCGCAGGCGCCGTGGCCATGCCCATGTGGTGGATGAGGATGGTGTAGCCGTCGGCCTTGGCCTTGGCCACGCGGGCCGGTGCGATGGTGCCGCCCGCACCCACGGTGTTCTCGACCAGCACGCTCTGGCCCAGCACCTGGCCCATGGGCACGGCCAGCAGGCGCGCCACCACGTCGGTGGGGCCGCCCGCGCTGTAGGGCACGACGAGGACAACCGGCTTCTCCGGCCAGGACCTGGCTTGGGCGCCGGCGCATGCCGCCAGCGCGCAGGCGGCGGCCGCCGCGTAAACGAGGCGGCGGCGGAAAGGGTTTGTGCTTTGCATGGTTTGTCTCCTGTGCACTTGGGTGAAAGCGGGAGGCGCTCTGTGACGGCGCCTTTCCCATGGATTCGCCGGCCGGGGCCGGCGGGAAGCGAAAAACTCAGCCTCAGTCCAGCAGGCGCTGCACGCGCGGCCATTGCGCGACCTGCCACAGCCGCCCCACGGTAGCCTGCGCAGCAGCGTCCTGCAGGGCTCCGCCATAGGCGATCAGCCGCAGCGCCTTGGCCGTAATTTCCTCGCGCGACAGCGTGTTGCCGGGGTCGCCCTTGGGTTCGTCGACACGGCCCATGAGCAAACGGCCATCCGTGGTCTGCACGCTGACCTTGCCGATCCAGCGCCGGGGATAGGCCGCGTCGACCTCGGCATCAAGCTCCATGCTCACCTTGTCGCGCAGCTCCACGGTTTCCTGTGCCAGATAGTCGCGGTCAAACTCCGTCAGCCCCGCGTGGCCGTGACGCGCCGCCAGCGCCAGCACCGTGCCCATGGAGAACTTGCTCTGGTGCACAGTGCTCGGCCTGACCACCGGGCCCAGCACGTCGATGGCGCCCTGATGCACATGGCAGGTGACCTGGGCCAGGTCGGCGGGAGTCAGGCCGTGGTCCTGCATGACCTGCAGCAGCGCGTCGGCGGCCGGGTGCGTGTGGCGGCAGGAGGCATGCCACTTGAACGAGGTCTCGGCCGTGGCCCAGCGGGAGCCTATGCCGTCCGTGAGGCGCGTGGGATCGGCGTCCGTGGACATGCCGGCCGCCAGGCCCTGCGGCCCGGTGAAGATGTCCTGCGCGCCCGTGAAACCGTCTTTGGCCAGGTACGCCGACATCAGGCCTGCGGCGGCTGCATGGGCCGTGTGCAGTTGCTTGCTGTCGGCGCCCGTGCGCAGGAATTCCCACAGCCCCGCCGACTGCGTGCCGGCCGAGCCGAAAGCATGCTGCATCTGCGCGGGCGTGAGGCCCAGCAGGCGGCCCACGGCGGCCGCAGCAGCCAGCGTGCCGGCCGTGGCCGTGGTGTGGAAGATGCGGTAGTGGCTGCGGCCCAGGAACTCGCCCACGCGGATGCCGACCTCGTAGCCGGCCACGCAGGCGGCCATGAGTTGGGCGCCGCTGGCACCGATGCTCTGGGCCACGGCCAGCGCGGGCGGGAAGACCACGGCGGCCGGGTGGAAGACCGAGCCGTTGTGCACATCGTCCTGCTCGGCCACATGCGAGGCCGCGGCATTGGCCAGGGCCGCCATCATGGGCGAGGTGGTGGCGGCACTGCCCAGGATCTCGCAAGGCCCTTGCGCCGGTCCCTGGGACAGCGCAAAGCGCGCGATGCTCTGCACGGGGCGCGCGCCCTGGCCTGCGAGCACGGAGCCGAACCAGTCCACCCAGAGGTCTTCGGTGCGGCGCTGCACGGCGGCGGGGACGTCGTCCCAGCGCAGTGTGGCAGCGAAACGGGCCAGCGGATGGATGCTCACTTGGGTCTCGTTCTTCATGGAATCACTCCCGCGCATACGCTGCGCACAGCTTTCACAGGGTCGCTTCTTCGGCGTACAGAGCGCGGATGCGCTCGGCCGACCAGCCCAGATGGGCCAGAATGGCCTCGCTGTGCTCGCCCACGGAGGGCACAGCCTCCATGCGGTAGTCAAAGGCGCTGTTGGCGCCCGGCGGTAGCAGCGCCTGTACCGGCCCGACCGGCGTGGCCACGCTGCGCCAGCGCTGGCGTGCGGCCAGTTGGGGGTGGTTCCACAGGCCCGCCATGTCGTTGACGCGCGCATTGGCAATGCCGGCCGCATCCAGGCGCTGCACGACCTGGGCCGCATCCAGCGCGTTGAACACACCCAGGATCAGCGCGCGCAGCTCCTCGCGGTGGGCGTTGCGCTGCGCATTGCTGTCGAAGCGCGCATCAACGGCCAGCGCGGGCTGCAGCAGCACCTGCTCGCAGAAGATCTTCCACTCGCGTTCGTTCTGCAGGCCCAGCATCACCGTGCCCCCGTCACCGGCCTCGAAGGGTCCGTAGGGGTAGATGCTGGCGTGCGACGCGCCGGTGCGCGGCGGTGGCGGCGCGCCGTCGAAGGCGTAGTACATGGGGTAACCCATCCACTCGCCCAGCGCCTCCAGCATGGAGACGTCGATATGGCTGCCCTCGCCCGTGCGGCCTCGCAGCAGCAGGGCCGAAAGAATATTGGTGTAGGCGTACATCCCAGCCGCGATGTCGGCCACCGAGATGCCGGCCTTGGACGGCGCCTCGGGCGTGCCCGTGACCGAGAGAAACCCCGCCTCGCTCTGGATCAGCAGGTCATAGGCCTTCTTGTCGCGGTAGGGGCCGTCGGCACCGTAGCCGCTGATGTCGCAGACGATGAGCTTGGGGTTGTGGGCCTTCAGCACCTCCCAGGACAGCCCCATGCGCGCGGCAGCGCCGGGTGCCAGGTTCTGCACCAGCACGTCAGCGCCTTCGAGCAGTTGCATCAGCGCCTCGAGTGCGTCGGGCCGCTTGAGATCGAGCGCCAGGCTTTGCTTGCTGCGGTTGATCCAGGTGAAGTGCGAGGATTGGCCGTTGACGCGCTGGTCGTAGCCGCGCGCGAAATCGCCATTTCCCGGACGCTCCACCTTGATCACGCGCGCGCCCAGGTCGGCGAGCTGGCGCGTGCAAAACGGTGCTGCCACCGCATGTTCCAGCGAAACGACGGTGATGCCGTCCAGTGGACGAAGATTTTGTTTTTTCATCTTGAAAATCCATTGCGCTTCAGCGCTAGCCTGTGCAACTGGCGCGGCCAAAGACCAGGGACACCGAGGAAGGGCCTGAGCCGGCCGCGCCGCCCCGCGCCGAGGGTGTCGTCCCCCTTGGGGGGCGCCGTGCAACGGGAAGGCGTGTAGCGACTCAGGGGGTACTTCATTTCAGAAGGAACGGGGCAGCCCGAGGATGTGCTCGGCCACATAGGAATAGATCAGGTTGGTGGAGATCGGCGCCACCTGATAGAGGCGGGTCTCGCGGAACTTGCGCTCCACGTCGTACTCGCAGGCAAAGCCGAAGCCGCCGTGGAACTGGATGCAGGCATTGGCGGCCTCCCAGCTGGCCTTGGCCGCCAGGTACTTGGCCATGTTGGCTTGAGCGCCCATGGCCTGGTTCGCATCGAACAGTTCACAGGCCTTCCAGCGCATGAGATTGGCGGCCTCGACCTCGATGAAGGCATCGGCAATCGGGAACTGCACGCCCTGGTTCTGGCCGATGGGGCGGCCGAACACCTGGCGGTCGCGCACGTAGTTGGTCACACGGTCCAGGAACCAGTAACCGTCGCCTATGCACTCGGCCGCAATCAGCGTGCGCTCGGCGTTCAGGCCATCGAGGATGTACTTGAAGCCCTTGCCTTCCTCGCCGATCAGGTTCTCCTCGGGGATCTCCAGATCCTCGAAGAACAGCTCGTTGGTCTCGTGGTTGACCATATTGAGAATGGGGCGCACGGTCATGCCCTTCTTCTCGGCCTCGCGCAGATCGACCATGAAGATGGACATGCCCTCGCTCTTTTTCTTCACCTCGGCCAGCGGCGTGGTGCGCGCCAGCAGGATCATGAAGTCGCTGTGCTGGATGCGACTGATCCAGACCTTCTGGCCATTGACCACGTAGCGCCCGTCCTTCTTCACGGCGCTGGTCTTGATCTTGGTGGTGTCCGTGCCCGTGGTCGGCTCGGTCACGCCCATGGACTGCAGCCGCCATTCGCCCGAGGCGATGCGCGGCAGGTACTTCTCCTTCTGCGCCGTGGAGCCATGGCGCAGCAGCGTGCCCATGTTGTACATCTGGCCATGGCAGGCGCCCGAGTTGCCGCCGCAGCGGTTGATCTCCTCCATGATGACGCTGGCCTCGGTCAGGCCCAGGCCCGAGCCTCCGTACTCCTGCGGGATCAGCGCGGCCAGCCAGCCGGCCTGGGTCAGCGCGTTGACGAAGGCCTCGGGATAGGCGCGCTGTTCGTCGATCTTGCGGAAATACTCGTCGGGAAACTCGGCGCACAGCGCGCGGATGGCATCGCGGATTTCGTGGTGGTTGTTGGAGCTCGTGTGTTCGATCATTTCAAGCCTTCTGACGACAAACGCTTGTCCAGCAAGCGCTATCAGCTATGGGTTTCAGTCTTCAAGCCACGGTGGCCGTGGCCTGCATGGTCAGAAGCCCTTCGTGGTCCTGTGCCCACAGGTCGATGGTCCTGCCGTCCTCGCGCGGCTTGCCGTGCACGCTGAAAGGGTGCAGGTCGAAGGTCGGCCTCAAGGCCCTGAATTCGAACGCGACCACCCTGGCGCCCCGCAGCTGGCGGCGCAGCAGATCGAGCAGCAGCGTGGCAATCAGCGGACCATGCACGATCAGGCCTGGGTAGCCCTCGACCTGGGTCACGTACTGACGGTCGTAGTGGATGCGGTGGCCGTTGAAGGTCAGCGCCGAGTAACGGAACAGCAGCACGTCGTCGGGAACGATGGTGCGGGACCAGGTTTGCTGGCCGTCCAGCGGTGGCTTCTGCGGCGTGGACGCGGGATCGCCCGCTTGGGCAGCGGCGCGGTAGACGATGTCATGCTCCTCGACCAGCGCCAAACCGTCCTGGTTCGAGAAACGGTGTTCGACCAGCACGAACAGCAGCTCGCCCGAGCGTCCGGTCTTGTGCTTCACGCTGCGGATGGTGGAGACGCGCTGCACCTGCTGCCCCACGCGCAGCGGATTGCCCGCTTCCCAGCGCAGCCGTCCGCCGGCCCACATGCGGCGCGGCAGCGGCACTGGCGGAAGAAAGCCACCGCGCCTCGCATGCCCGTCGGGACCAATCTCGCTCTGGCGCGCATGCGGCAGAAAGTACAGCCAGTGCCACAGCGCAGGCACGGCTGAGCCATCTTCAGGCACCGGGTCATCACGATCCAGCGTGGCCGAGAGGGCACGCAGCGGAGCGGCGGTGATGATGTCGGACATGGTCTCGCTGCGCTCCTGCCAAGACTGGAGCTTGGTCAGGGCGGCTGCGTCGATCTGGACAGTGTTCGGGTTCATGGACGGAAGTGCTGGAAGGGATTCAGTTCACCGTGGCGCCGGAGGTCTTCACGATCTGCGCCCATTTGGAGATGTCCTGCTTGAGGACGGCAGCCAGCTCGTCGGGTGTGACTTGACGCTCTGGCGTGCCCGCAAGCTCCACGCCCTGGGCCTGCAACTGGGCGCGCATGTCCTTGTCCGCCATGGCCTGCTGCATGCCTTCGCGCAGCCGGCTCATCACCGCAGGCGGCAGGCCGCGCGGCGCGAACAGGGCAATCCACAGCGTGCCGTTGTAGCCGGGCACGAACTCACCCAGCGATGGCACGTCGGGCAGCACGGGCGAACGTGCTGCGCTGCTGACGGCCAGTGCCCGCAATTTGCCCGACTTGATGTACTGCAGCGTGGACGGCAGGCTGCCGAACAGCAGCGGCAGTTGCCCGCCCAGCACATCGTTAAGTGCGGGCGCCACGCCTTTGTAGGGGACATGCTGCAGTTGCACGCCGGCCATCTGGTTAAGCATCTCGCCCAGCAGGTGGTTGAGCGTACCGTTGCCTGCCGATGCATATTGCAACTCGCCGGGCTTGGACCTGGCCAGGGCCAGCATTTCGGGAACGGTCCGTGCGGGAAAGGATGGATGGGCCAGCAGCACATTGGGCACGGCGCCGATCATGCTCACCGGCGTGAAGTCGCCCACGGGATCGAAGCCCGGCGACTTGTAGAGCGCGGGATTGATGGCCTGGCTGCTGCTGATGGTCATCAGCAATGTATGGCCGTCCCTGGCGGCCTTGGCCACGGCCTGGGTACCGATGTTGCCGCCCGCACCGGGGCGGTTCTCGACCACCGTGCCCACGGACAGCTTCTCGCCCAATTTCTGTGCCACGATGCGGCCCACGATGTCATTGGTTCCGCCCGCTGCCTGGGGCACCACCAGCACGATGGGGCGGGCGGGATAGGAGGCCTGTGCCCAGGTCGGCAGGCCCAGGGTCAGCAGGGCGCCGGCACAGAGGCTGCGGCGCGACACCGATGGAGTGGAGGGCGGGGCGGATCGGACTGGCACGGCAACTGTCTCCTCTTTTGGGGTTGATAGCCCTATGCTCGCTGGCACCTGCTCTGTGCACAATCTCTGATATTGGAATCAAGCCTTTTGTTTTTCCGAAGCCTTGACTTGATTGGTATAAACCATGAACCGCTATGCAATTCGATCTCAAGGATTTAAGACTCTTTGTTTTGATAGCACAGACAGGAAGCCTGACAAGGGCTTCCGAACAGTCTCATCTATCGCTTGCAGCCACCAGCGCACGTGTCAGGGCACTGGAGGAACAGGCCGGCATGCCTTTGCTGATACGAGAGGCTAGAGGGGTAAAACTGTCGGCACCCGGCGAGGCCTTTTTGCACCATGCGCGCGCCATGCTGCAGCATTCGCAGCAATTGCAAGCCGACCTGCAGGAGTACGGCGCGGGCCTGCGCGGCCATGTGCGCGTATTCGCCAACACCACGGCCGTGACGGAGTTCATGCCCGACATACTTGCGGCCTACCTCACCCAGCACCCACACATCAGCGTGGACCTGCAGGAGCGCCCCAATGCCGGCATTGCCACCGACATCCGCGACGGCCGCGCCGACCTGGGCATCGTGGCCGGCGAGGTGGACACGTACGGCCTGCGCGTGCTGCATTTCAGCACTGACCGGCTGGTGCTGGTGACCCCCGACACCGCGCGCTGGGCGGACATGAGCAGCGTGGCCTTTGCCGATGTGCTGCACGAGCGCTTTGTGGGCATGCACCGTGGCAGCACTCTGCAGACTTTTCTGGATCGGCTGAGCCAGCAACTGGGCACCACGCTGAAGCTGCGCATACAGCTTTCCAGCTTCGACTCGATGTGCCGCATGGTCGCGGCAGGCGTGGGCGTGGCCGTGGTGCCCGAGACCGTGGCCCAGCGCTACCGCGGCCTGCCGCGCGTCTGCCGCGTGCCGCTGACCGACGCCTGGGCAGTGCGCCCCCGCTATATGCTGGTGCGCGAGGAACAGCAGGTATCGGTCCAGCTGCAGGAACTGATGGACGCCATCGCTGCCTACCATGAGCACAGCGAGAGCATGTGAGGCTGCGCGAATCTGGCCGCTAGAACGACGCCGCAGCGTGCACACGCGTGCGCAGCCGCGGCAGGTCGATGACGGTGATGCCGCCGTATTCGATCTCTATCTGGCCGGCCGCCGCCAGGCGCCGCAGCGCTGCGTTGCAGCGCTGGCGCGACAGGCCCGAGAGGTTGGCGATCTCCTCCTGGGACACCCGAAGGCGCGGGTCGCTTCCCGGATGCAGCCATGAGTGGAACAGGCCCACCAGCGCGCGCGCCACCTGGCTGTCGGTATCGAGCAAATGGTGGGCCGCGAAGTTGCCCAGGAACCAGTGCATTCGCTCGTTGATCTGACGCAGCAAAAAGGCTTCGAAGCTGCGCTCGCTGCCGCGCAACCACTCGAAGACCTCGGCAGGCATCAAGGCCACGCGGCTGTCGCGCAGCGCGATCACGTCCGCCGTGCGCGCCACTCCGCGCAGCACCGTTCCCTCGCCGAACCAGCTGCCCACCGAGAGACCTCCCAGCGTAACCGAGCGACCGTCGGCGCTGCTCACCGACCATTTGAGCAGCCCTTCGATGGCGCCATACCAGTGTCGGGGCTCATCTCCCATACGGCACAGCGCAGTGCCCGCGGGCAGGTCCACCTCGCGCATCTCGGCACGCACGCGTTCGCGCACGGCAAGGTCGAGCGCGGGAAACCAGGCAGAGCCGGACAGCAGTTCATCGAGGGTGGGACGGGCCGCGGTCGTTGAGCGGTGATGGCGGGCGATGGTGAAGCTCCTTGCGTACTTACCCCGAGGTCAAATGTCATCGCAACGACTGATTCATGCGGGGGTGAAAAAAATAATAGCTGACGACCCAACCCCACGCATCAGGAGACGCCATGAGCAAGCGCAAGGTGATCGTGACCATTGCCCCCACTGGAGGCATGGCCCACAAATCGCAGAACCCCCATCTCCCCACCCAGCCGGACGAGATCGCTGAAGACGTGGTGCGCTGCTGCAATGCGGGCGCCAGCGTGGCGGCCATCCATGCGCGCCGGCCCGACGACGGTGCCACCTGCAATGCCGACATCTACCGCGACATCAACACCCGCATCCGCGCTGCGGGCTGCGACATCGTGATCAACAACTCCACGGGCGGCGGCGTGCACGGCGACATGGTGCGCGAGCTGCAGGGCGGGCGCTGGGAAATCGCCTGGGAGGAACGCATCAAGGGCATGGATGCAGGCGCCGAGATGTGCACGCTGGATGCGACCACTCTGAACCTGAGCTTCGGCGGGCGCGAGATCCTCATGGACACGCCGCTGTCGCGGGGCCGCGAGCTGGCCGTAGGCATGAAGGCGCGCGGCATCAAGCCAGAATGGGAAGTCTTCGCCCACACCCATATCCTGCAGGACGTGACGACGCTGATCGAGGAAGACCACGATGCAGCCCCGCACTTCATCAACCTGGTGATGAATGTCCACCGCAACTTCCAGAACGCCATGCCGTTCTCGCCGCGCTACCTGCAGCAGATGGTGGACGTTCTGCCCGCCAACAGCATCTTCTGCGTCAGCGGCATCGGGCCCTCGCAGCTGGAGGCCAATGTGGCTGCGCTGCTGCTGGGCGGCCATGCGCGTGTGGGTCTGGAGGACAACCTCTACTACCGCCAGGGCGAGCTGGCCACCAATGTTCAGCTGACCGAGCGCATCGTGCGGCTGATCCGCGAGCTCGACATGGAGCCCGCCACGCCCGAGGAAGCACGTCAGATCATGGGACTGCAACGCGGCGGCTCGCCGCTGCCCGCGTTCGCGCCCGCCGCCATGGCACAGGCGGCCTGAGCCGCGCACGGCGCAGCTCAGTTCGCAAAACAACGAGGAGACAGCATCATGAACTTCGCATGCAAGGCCCTGGCCGGCGCCGTGACGCTGGCCGGCGCGGCCACGGCAGCAGCTCAGATTTCGGACGATGTGATACGCATAGGCTTCATCAGCGACATGTCGGGCGTGTACCGCGACTACGACGGACCGGCTGGCGCAGAGGCCATACGCATGGCCATCGCCGACATGGGCGGCGCCATCAACGGCAAGAAGATCGAGCTGGTGGCGGCAGACCACCAGAACAAGGCCGACATCGCCGCCGCCAAGGCGCGCCAATGGTTCGACGTGGAACGCTTCGACATGCTGATCGGCGGCGTGAACTCGGGCGCGGCCATTGCCATGGCGGGCGTGGCGCGCGATAAGCGCAAGCCCTATTTCGTGGTCGGCTCGGGTGCTTCCAGCCTCACCAACGAGCAGTGCTCGCCCTACACGGTCATGTATGCCTACGACACAGTGGCCATGGCTCGCGGAACGGCCAGCGCCGTGCTCAAGAGCGGCGGCAAGCGCTGGTTCTTCGTGACGGCCGACTATGCCTTCGGCAATGCGCTTCAGGCCGATGCTGCCAAGGTGCTCGAAGCCGGCGGCGGCAACGTGGCCGGGGCGGTCAAGCACCCGCTGGGCGCCAGCGACTTCTCGTCCTTCATGCTGCAGGCTCTGGCGGCCAAACCCGATGTACTGGCCCTGGCCAACGCGGGCGGCGACACGGTCAACGCCATCAAATCGGCGGCGGAATTCGGACTGGCGCAGAAGATGAAGCTGGCGGGCATGATCATCACCATTCAAGACGTGCACGCCCTGGGCCTGAAGACGGCACAGGGCATGTATCTCACCGACAGCTGGTACTGGAACCAGAGCCCCGAGGCCAGCGCATGGGCGCGGCGCTTCTTCGACAAGCACAAGCGCATGCCCACCTCCTTCCATGCGGGCGACTACTCCGCCACGCTGCAGTACCTCAAGGCCGTGCAGGCCGCGGGCACGGACGATGGCACCAAGGTGATGGAACAGCTCAGGAAGACCCGTTTCAACGACATGTTCGTCAAGGACGGCTGGCTGCGCGCCGACGGCCTGATGGTGCATGACATGCATCTGATGCAGGTGAAGACGCCAGCCGAATCCAGAGAGCCCTGGGACTACTACAAGGTGGTCGAAACCATCCGTGGCGAAGCCGCCTGGACCACACGCGCCGAGACACGCTGCGCGCAATGGAAGACATCATGAGCGCGGCCGCACCCGCGATACGGCACGTGGCCGTGGTCGGCACCGGCGTGATCGGTGCCAGCTGGGCTGCGTTCTTCCTGGCGCGCGGCCTGGATGTGACGGCCACCGATCCCGCACCCGGCGCCGAGCAGCGCCTGCGCGAAGCGGTGCAGCGCCACTGGCCGACCATGCAACGCATGGGGCTGGCGGATGGAGCATCGCCCGAACGCCTGCGCTTCGACGCCGAACTTGAGCGTGCGCTGGACGGCTGCGACTTCGTGCAGGAAAGCGGCCCCGAGCGCGCCGACTTCAAGGCTGACCTCTATGCGCGCATGGACGCGGCCACGCCGCCGCAGGTACTGCTGGCCAGCAGCAGCTCGGGTCTGCCGGTCAGCGGTATGCAGGTACGCTGCAAGACGCCGCAGCGCGTGGTTCTGGGTCATCCCTTCAATCCGCCGCACCTGATCCCGCTGGTGGAAGTGGGTGGTGGCGATGCCACCTCGCCAGACAGCATCCAGCGTGCCATGGACTTCTACGCAGCGCTGGGCAAGCGCCCCATTCATGTGCGGCGCGAGATCGCTGGCCACATCGCCAACCGCCTGCAGGCCGCGCTGTGGCGCGAGGCCTTTCACCTCGTTGACCAGGGGGTAGCCAGCGTCAGCGACATTGACACGGCCATCGCCCACGGCCCCGGCCTGCGCTGGGCGCTGATGGGGCCATTCATGAACCTGCATCTGTCTGGCGGACAGGGCGGCATGCAGCATCTGCTGGAGCACCTGGGCGGCCCCATCGAAAGCTGGTGGCGCGATCTTGGCAATCCGGCCATGACAGCGGCGCTCAAGGACAGTGTGGTGCAGGGCGTGGCCGAGGCGCGCGGCATGCGTCGCGAGGAGGAGCTGGAGCGCACGCGCGACGAACTGCTGACCGACCTGATACGGGCCAAGGCCCAGGGCTCGCTGTTCTGAGCCCACATGGAGGAGCATGCATGCAAGCCATAGACTTCCTGTCCGACCCGCAGCAGGTCGCCCCGCCGTGCAGCCTGCGCATCGATTCCGACGACGGCAGCTTCGTGCTGCGATCACCCGTGGCGCTCAAGCCCTATGCACGTTGCGTGGGCGAGTGGCTGGAACGCTGGGCGCGCGAGACCCCCGAGGCGCCGGCCCTGGCCGAGCGCACGCCCGACGGCAGTGGCTGGCGCCAGCTGAACTGGAGCGAGCTGCGCGAGGCCGTGGGGCGCTCAGCCCAGGGGTTGCTGGACCTGGATCTGCAGTCCGGCCCGGTGGTCATATTGTCGGACAACGCCATAGATCACGCGGTGCTGATGCTGGCCGCCATGCACGTGGGCCGGGCAGCCTGCTCGCTGTCCAGTGCCTACTCGCGCACGGCGCGCGACTTCGGACGGCTGCGCCAGATGCTTCAGGCACTGCAGCCTGCGCTGATCTACGCATCGGACGCGCGCGTGTACGGACCGGCGCTGGCGGCCTGCGAAACCCGCGTGCCCTGCGTCTTCAGCGCGCATGCACAGCACTGGCCCGGCGGGCTGGATTTCCAGGCGCTCATGGCCAGACCCGAGACGGCCGCCGTGCGCACCGCCTATGAGGGCATCGCGCCCGACACGCATGCCAAATACCTGCTGACCTCGGGCTCCACAGGAACGCCCAAGGTCGTCATCAACACCCACCGCATGCTGTGCGCCAACCAGCAGCAAATGGCGCAGACCTGGCGCTTCCTGGAGCAGGAAAAGCCCGTGCTCGTGGACTGGCTGCCCTGGAGCCACACCTTCGGCGGCAACCACAACCTGCATCTGGTAATGGCACACGGCGGCACGCTTTACATCGACGAGGGCCGGCCCGCACCGGGTCTGATCGAGAAGACGGTGCGCAATCTGCGTGAAGTTCGGCCCACGCTGTGGTTCAACGTGCCGCGCGGCTTCGACATGGTGCTGCCGCTGATGGAGGCCGACGACACGCTGGCGGCGGACATGCTCTCGCGCCTTCGCCTGGCCTTCTACGCGGCTGCGGCTCTGGCCCCCTCGACCTGGAAGCGGCTGGAGGCGGTGGCCCAGCGCGTGCGCCCGGGCCGCCCCCTGTGGCTGACCACGTCCTGGGGTTGCACCGAGACCTCGCCCGCGATCACCTCGGCCCACTGGCAACTCGACGGCGCAGGCTGCATAGGTGCGCCGCTGCCCGGGCTGGAGCTCAAGTTCGTGCCCAACGGCAGCAAGCAGGAAATGCGTGTCAAGGGCGTGTCGGTGTTCCCCGGCTACCGCGACGCACCGCGCGAAACGGCTGCGGCCTTCGACGAGGAAGGCTATTACCGCATAGGCGACGCCGGCTTCGTCGTGGACGAGCTGCGGCCCGAGCGCGGCGTCATCTTCAACGGCCGCGTGGCCGAGGATTTCAAGCTCTCCAGCGGCACCTGGGTCTCGGTGGGAACGCTGCGCGTGGAACTGGTGTCGCGCCTGGCGCCATGGGTGCAGGACATCGTCATCGCAGGCCACGACCGTGACGAGCTGGGCCTGCTGGTATTTGCCACGCCTGCGGGCGCTGCCGCCCCCGAAGCCCTGGCACAGGCGCTGCGCCGCGTGATGCATGAGCAGCGCAACGCAGGCGCGGGCAGCTCGCAAAGCCCCGGCTGCGCGCTGGTCCTGGCCGATCCGCCGGATGCGGAGGCCGGAGAGATCACCGACAAGGGCTACGTCAACCAGCGCGCGGTGCTAACGCGGCGCGCCGATGCGGTGCGACGTCTGTTCGCGTCAAAGGATGCATCGGTCATTCGCTGCAACAGCTGAAACCATAGCAGTCATCGCAAGTCAGTATTCAAATCTTGGCGCAAACAATCCATATTTGAAGCATTACAAGCGATGACAGCTATCAAATCAGATGCTTGCTCCAGGCGCACCGCATATCCGCTCAAGCCCGGTCAGGCGTGCTCCGCCTGCTCCAGCTCCTGCGCCAGCGTGCGCACGAGTTCGGCTGCGGGCATGGCGCGAGCCAGCGGTGCGCCCTGACCGGCCCAGTGCGCGGCATAGTCGCTGCTGCCTTGCGCGCTGGCTGCCTGGTGCAGCGCCTTGCCCGCGTCATACACCATGGGATAGGCGGGCAGTGCTCCCGCATAGTCTCGTCCCAGCTGGTGCAGACGGTTGAACATGCCGCGCGCAGGACGCCCGGAAATGGCCGCGGTGATGGCCGTGTGCTGCGCGCTATCGCTTTGCAGCTCGGCGCGGTAGGCCGGGCTGGCTGCGGACTCGGGGCAGAGGATGAAGGCCGTACCCATCTGCGCGGCACAGGCTCCCAACTGCAAAGCGGCAGCAATGCCGGCACCGTCCATGATGCCGCCTGCGGCGACCACGGGCAGGCGGGACTCGCGCGCCAGCAGCCGCACCAGCGCCAAAGTCCCCATCAGAGTGTCCTGCTCTGGCACGAAGGCGCCGCGATGACCGCCCGCCTCCATGCCCTGGGCCACGATCACATCCACCCCGGCCTGCTCGATCTGGCGCGCCTCATCGAGACTGGTGGCGCAGGCCAGCATGGTGATGCCGGCGGCGCGCAAGGCATCGACAAAGCTCTGCTCCGGCAGGCCGAAATGAAAGCTCACCACGGCGGGACGCAGCTCCAGCACCATGGCCTGCAATCGCGCATTGCCCTGCGCGGACTCGTAGATGCAGCGCAGGCCCGGCGGCGCGGACGCGCCGTAGCGCTCGAACTCCGGCGCCAGATAGCGCAGCCACTGTGCTTCGCGCTCTGCATCTGCTGCCGGTGCACGATGACAGAAGAGGTTGACGTTGAAAGGACGGTCGGTCAGCGCACGCGTCTGCTCGATGTGCTGACGTGCCTGCTCAAGGCCATAGGCGCCTATGCCGACCGAGCCCAGGGCCGATGCATTGCTCACGGCAGCTGCCAGCTGCGGGGTCGAGGTCCCGGCCATCGGGGCCTGAATGATGGGATGCTGCAGGCCCAGGCCTGTCATCCACAAAGGTAGTTTGCTCATCGTGCGTCTCCCGGTTGTCACATCTCGATCCTGATCATTGCGCAGTGCGGGCCAGGCGGCTTGAAGCCACCAGCAGCGCCCCCAGGCCCAGCGCCGCGCAGCCCAGCACGAACAGCTGGCGATAGCTGCCGCTGCTGGCGTAGACGAATGCCATCAGATAGCCGGAGCTGGCCTGCAACAGCGCAAACGCCGCCGTGGCATAGCCCCACATTTTCTTGTGCTGGCCGGGGCCGATCAGCTGCATCAGATAGCCCGAGGTGATGGCCGCCATGCCTGGCGACAGCGCCCCCACCAGAAAGCCCGACAGCGCATGACCGCCGAAACCGGCCCAGGCCAGCGGCAGGCCGATGGCCACGGCCTTGACAGCATAGGCGCCCGTGGTCGTACCCCACCAGCCCCAGCGCGTGGCACAGTAGGCCGCACACAGCGGCCCGACCATCGCTCCAAGCCCGAAGAATGCCCATTGCGTCGATGCATAGGCGCCGCCCAGTTGCAGCTCGCGATCCAGGTAGTCCACCCAGAACACGGTGTGCGGCACAAAGCCGAAGGCGTCGCAGGCATAGGCGACCAGCACCAGAACCACCGCCAGGCTCCACGGGGTTGCGCCGGAGGTTGCGGCCGTCGCCGTGGGCTGGACCGCCACCGGCGCATGCAGCTGGATCCGGCGCGCAGCATGCCAGCCGCTGTAAAGCGCCAGCGCAGACAGCGCCGTCAGCGCCCACCAGACGGCGCTCAGGCTGCTGCGCGCAAACATGGGCACCAGGGTGGCGGCCAGCAAGGCACCCACGCCAATGCCGCAGAACATCAGCGGACCCAGCGTGGCACGGCGCTGCGGCGCGGCTGCAGCCATGGCCACCGACGGGCCCAGCACCATCAACGCGGCCCCGGCAATGCCCGAGATCAGCCGCCAGACAAAGAACAGGGCCATGGGCTGGGGCAGGCTGCAGCCCGCAAAGCTGAGCATCACGGCCACCCAGCAGATCACCAGCACGCGCAGCGCACCCATGCGCTCGGCCAGCGGCGCTGCGATCAGGGCGCCGATCAGATAGCCCAGCAGATTGGCTGCGCCCAGATAAGCCACCTGCTCGCCGCTGAACCAGCCCGCATGCACCATCTGCGGCATCAGCGCGGTATAGGCGAAACGAGCCAGGCCGACGCCGCTCAGGGTGGCCATGAAGCCGGTCAACAGCAGGGGAAGTTCTTTGCGTTCGATCACAGCTCGGGTTCCGGAGGGAAATTGGCATCAAGCCTAAACGCTGCGACTCGATCATGTCCAATGATTCAAAATGATGACTTGCATCTCAATTCAAGATATTGGAGCCGTCTATGCAACTCAAATCCCTGCGCATGTTCGAAGCCGTCTGCGAAAGCGGCAGCTTTGGCGCCGCTGCCCAGCGGCTGCACACCGTGCAATCCAATGTCACGGCCCATATCAAAAAGCTCGAGGACGAAGCAGGCGTTCAGCTGCTGATGCGGGCCAACCCGGTCTTTCCCACTCCGGCCGGGCGTACGCTGCTGGAGTCTGCGCGGCAGATGCTGCAGTCGCATGACCAGGTGCTGGCCATGCTGCAAACCCCGCAATTTGCAGCCGGCCAGGTCAAAGGCGCCTTGCGCATAGGCTCGATGGAAACCACGGCCGCACTGCGTCTGCCGCCACTGCTGGCCGAGTTGCGCAGGCAGCATCCGGGTATCGACCTGGAGCTGGACGCCCAGCCCAGCGCCGCATTGCTGATGGAGCTGGCTGCCGGTCGCATCGACTGTGCCTTCATCAACGGTGCAGCCCCACAAAACGAGCTGCAATCCTGGCCGGTATTTCGTGAAGAGCTGGTGCTGGTCAGCGGACAGCCGCTGACGCGTTTCCCCACCGCCGCAGAGTTCAGCAGCTCCGTGTTTCTGGCCTTTCGCCAGGGCTGCAGTTACCGCCAGCGGATCGAGCTGCTGATGGCCTCTATGGGTGTGACGGCGGTACGCATCATGGAGCTGGGCATGCTGGACACCATCCTCGGCTGCGTGGCGGCCGGTATGGGCTATGCGCTGCTGTCGCGCTCGCTGGTCGAAGCCCAGCAGCAGCGCTTTGGTGTGCACTGGATGACTCTGCCAGGCAAGAGCGGACAGGAGCTGGCCTTTGTCGACACCTGTTTTGTGACTGCTGCCGTACAAGGCTGGTCGCCGGCACTGCATGCATTTGCGCAGGTACTGGGTGTCCATCCACATGCCACACAGGCACAGCCCGTGGCGCTGGCTCTTGCCGCCTGAGGGCGGCAGGACATCACGGCTGCATCAGCGCGCGGCGGTATTGCAATGCCTCGGCCAGATGGGCTTGCGTGATGGCATCCGAGTCCGCCAGATCGGCAATGGTTCGCGCCACCTTCAAGGCCCGGTGCGTGCCGCGCGCCGACCAGCCAAGGCGCGCTGCAGCCTTGTGCGCGAAGGTCAGCGCCTCGGGCTCCAGCTGCAGATGCGTGTCGAGCTGCACCCCCTGCAACTGATGATTGGGCAGGCCCTGGCGTTGCAAGGCCTTGTCTCTGGCGGCACTCACACGTTGCTGCACGGCAGCGCTGCTCTCCCCTTCGGGCGCTGCCAGCAGCTCCTCGGGCGACAGTGCCGCCACCTCAACATGCAGATCGATACGGTCCAGCAAGGGTCCGCTGATACGAGCCTGATAACGTGCCACCTGATCAGGCGAGCAGCGGCAGGCCCTCACGCGCGAGCCCCAGTAGCCGCAGGGACAGGGGTTCATGGCTGCCACCAGCTGGAAACGGGCCGGAAACTCCGCCCTCTGCACGGCCCGCACGATGGTGATGCGCCCGGTCTCCAGCGGCTCGCGCAGGGCCTCCAGGGCGCTGCGCGCGAACTCGGGCAACTCGTCGAGAAACAGCGCCCCGCAATGGGCATAGGAGATTTCGCCAGGCCGGGGCGGAGAGCCGCCGCCGACCAGCGCGATGGAGCTGGCCGTGTGATGGGGAGCGGCAAACGGCCGCTGACGCCACAACTGCGGCGTGAAACGACCGCTGAGGCTGGCAATGGCTGCGGCTTCGAGCGCTTCCTCATCGGTCATGCCAGGCAGCAAGCCCGCAAAGCGCTGGGCCAGCATGGATTTCCCCGAACCCGGAGGGCCGATCATCAGCACGCCATGTGCGCCGGCAGCTGCAATTTCAAGAGCACGCTTGGCCTGCATCTGACCGCGCACCTCGCGCAGATCCAGCGACTGCAAAGAGGCTTCAGCAGGTCTGGAGTGCACCCGCTGCCAGCCCTCCACGCCATCGCCCTGCTCCGACAGGGTGGCGTCATGGGCGATGAACTGCCTGACCACATCCAGCAGATGCGCAGCGCCGAAGACTTCGATAGCCGGCACAAAGGCGGCCTCCTGCGCACTGTCCGGCGGCAGCACCAGCCGCACGCGCTGTTGCTGACGCTGCAGGGCCAGTGCCGTCGCCAGGGCCCCGCGTACCGGGCGCAGGGCACCTGTCAGGGACAGCTCTCCTGCAAACTCATAATCGGCGAGCCGCTGTGCATCGATCTGCCCGCTGGCCGCCAGAATACCCAGCGCTATCGGCAGGTCAAAGCGACCTGAGTCCTTGGGCAGATCCGCCGGAGCCAGGTTGACAGTGATGCGCTGGTTGTTCGGGAACTCCAGCCCCGCATTGACGATGGCCGCGCGCACGCGCTCTCGCGCCTCCTTGACCTCCACATCCGCCAGGCCCACCAGGGTGAACGAAGGCAGGCCGTTGGCCAGATGAACCTCCACCGTGACGGCCGGTGCCTGCAGGCCCAGCAAGGCACGACTTTGAACCAGAGCCAGACCCATCACGCCCCTCCCCTTCAAGCCGGACTGTAGGGCCTAGCGTATGCGCCAGCGGCTCAAACAGGCAATAGGGATGTGCACAGGCCGTCAGCTGGCGGCGTCGTCACGGGCCGGCTGTTTGCCCGCGGCCCGGCCACGACGGCGCTCGGCCTTGGGAAAGCTGCCCTGCTCCTGCATGAGCGCCGCCCTGGTGCGCACACGCTCGAAGACCTGCGACAACACCTCAAGCTCGGCATCGCTGACGTCGCCGAGCAGCTCCTGATTGATCGCCTGTATCTGCGGAAACAGCTGGGCGTGCAGCGCCAGCCCGGCGGCCGTCAGCTGCACCATGGCCTGGCGCCCGTCGCCGGCCATACCCTGCTTGTGCAGCAGCCCCTTGGCAATCAACGCGGAGATGGTGCGCGAGGTGCGCGTGCGATCGAGCTGTGCCAGCTCTGCGAGCCCGGACGGCTGCATGGCGCCCTTGGTGGCCAGCAGTCCTATCATGCGCCACTCGCGCCGGGTGATGCCGAAGCCGCCCTCGCACAGGCGCACCACCATGGTTCCGGCCGAGCTCATCAGACGGGCCAGATGGTAGAGGAACAGATCGTCCAGCTCGGACGGTTGCCGCCAGGGGTGGCACTGCGCCTTGGTCATGGGTCTTTGTGGGTTTTCTCTAGGAATGATGGATTAGATCCATTATCGAGTCACTGCTTACAGTGGCTCCAAAGAAAACGACAGGAGACACCATGCCTTGCACCCGTATCGCCCGCAGCGCTCTGGCCGGGCTGGCGACCGCCGCGCTGCTCACGGCAGCTCATGCGGCCGACAGCTGGCCCGCCAAGCCCATACGCATCATCGTTCCCACACCGCCCGCAGGCCCTTCCGACATCGCCGTGCGTCCGCTGGCGGCGGCCGTGCAAAAGGCGCTAGGCCAGGCCGTGATCGTGGAAAACCGGGCCGGGGCCAACGGCAATATCGGGGCGGCCGAGGTCGCCCGAGCTCCAGCCGACGGCTACACCTGGCTGTGGGCCATGGACCCGGTGCTCACCGTCAACAAGCATATCTACAAGAACATCGGTTACTCCAGCGACGCCATCGTGGTGCTCAACGCCGCCGCCAGGTTCTCCCAGACCCTGATCTGCAACCCCGGCCTCGGCTTCAAGTCCGTCAAGGACATGCTGGAAG
Organism: Comamonas thiooxydans; assembly: GCF_002157685.2. NCBI lineage: Bacteria > Pseudomonadati > Pseudomonadota > Betaproteobacteria > Burkholderiales > Comamonadaceae > Comamonas > Comamonas thiooxydans. The sequence continues at coordinate 222,508 of NZ_AP026738.1, read as the reverse complement.
CCGCCAAGGCGCGCGAGCTGACCTATGCCACCGGCGGCGCGGGCTCGCCCGGCCATCTGGTCATGGAGTCCCTGCTGTCGGGCACCGGCGTGAAGATGGTGCATGTGCCCTACAAGGGGCCGGCACCGGCCATGCAGGATCTGATGGGCGGTCAGGTGGACTGCGGCTTCCTGGCCGCCCCCACGGTGCTGCCCCAGATCCAGAGCGGCCGGGTCACCGCACTGGCCACCACGGGGCGCACGCGCTCGCCCCTGCTGCCGACATTGCCCACGATTGCCGAGTCGGGCTACCCCGACTTCGACGGCACCTACTGGCTGCTGCTGGCGGCTCCCAAGGGCGTTCCTGCCGAGATCCAGAAGCGCTTTCTCGCAGCCATGGATGCCGCCATACGCTCGCCGCAGCAGCAGGAACGGGTGAAGGCCGTGGATATCGAGATGGTGGGCAGCAGTCCCGAGCAGGCCCAGGCCAGGGTGCGCGAGATCTCCGACAAATGGGAAGCGCTGGCTCGCAAGATCAATCTGAAACCCGATTGAGTCCGCAGGCCCGGACGCCGGCCATCCGAGCGGTTCAGGCCGGTGCCGGCACGCACCTACACTGCCCGCTTTTCAATCAGAAATGGCGTGAGCCCTCGGCTCGGGTCACAGACCAGGAGAGACATGACGATGCAAAGAAGAATCTTCGGCAAGCTCGCGGCGGGGCTAGGCCTGAGCGCAGGATTGCTGGGCAGCGGCGCGCTGCAGGCCCAGGAGGCCCATGCCCTGTTTCCCAACAAGACACCGCTGCGTATGGTGGTCGGCTATCCGCCCGGTGGCGCCACCGACCGCGTGGCGCGCATCGTGGCCGACCGGCTGCAGGCCCGGCTGGGCAGCCCGGTGATCGTGGAAAACAAACCCGGCGCGGGCGGCCGCCTGTCGGCCCAGTACGTGAAGAACGCACCCGCCTCCCAGCCCGCCGTGCTGCTGGCCAATCCTGCCGTGATGGTGGTGGCGCCGCTGGTGTTCCCGGACTCCGGCTACGAGCCGGAAAAGGACTTCCGCCCCATCAGCGAGGTCAACCGCTACGAGTTCGGTCTGGCCGTGGCCAGCGCCGTGCCCGTGAAGGAGCTGCCGCACCTGCTGGCCTGGCTCAAGGCCAATCCGCAGCAGGCCAATTTCGGCGTGCCGGCCACGGGCAGCCTGCCGCACTTTTTCGCGCTGATGCTGGGCGAGGCCGCCAAGGTGCCGGTCGAGGTCGTGGGCTACAAGGGCTCGGGCCCGCTGCTCACCGATCTGATGGGCGGGCAGATCCCCATCGCCGTGGACACTTTCGACACGCAGATTGCCCAGCACGAAGCAGGCAAGCTGCGCGTGCTGGCCACCTCGGGCGAGCGCCGCAGCACCATGGCGCCCGGCATTCCCACGCTCAAGGAGCTGGGCGTGAACCTGATCGGCACGGGCTGGAACACCTTGTTCGCCCCGCAGAGCATGGCGCCGGCCACGGTGCAGCGCCTGTCGCAGCTGGTGCAGGAGGTGATGAAGGAAGCCGACACGCAGCACAAGTTCGCCGCCTCCAACCTGGTGCCCGTGGTCAGCAGCGCGCAGGACACGGAAAAAATGCTCAAGGCCTACCGCGCGCAATGGGCTCCCGTGGTGCAGCGCTCGGGCTTCAAGCCCTGATATTTGAGGAGCATTTATCGCTTGCCATCAGACATTTTCAGCATCAAATCTATTCAAAATCTTTTCATAACAAGCGATAGAAGCTCCTGTTTTTGAATGTTCCCCGTTCTCCCATGACCGACTCCCGCCCCAATCTGATCTTCATCCTGGCCGATGACCTCGGCTATGCCGACCTGGGCTGCACCGGTGCGCGCGATGCGCACAACAACGCCACCGACGTCTCGCCGCGCCTGGACGCCATGGCGGCCCAGGGCCTGCGCTTCACGCGCGGTTACTCCAACTCCTCGGTGTGCTCGCCCACGCGCTTTGCGCTGGCCACGGGCCGCTGGCAGTATCGCCTGCGCGGTGCAGCCGAAGAGCCCATCGCCAGCGTGCATGGCGACAAGGTGCTGGGCCTGCCGCCCGATCACCCCACGGTGGCCTCGCTGCTGCGCGATGCAGGCTACGCCACGGCCCTGGTCGGCAAATGGCATCTGGGCTACCCCCCGCATTTCGGCCCGCGCCTGTCGGGCTACGAGGAGTTCTACGGCTTTCATGCCGGCGGCGCCGACTACTTCGCCCACTGCGACCCGCGCGGGCGTCCCGACTTCTGGCACAACGAGGAGCCGCACACCGAAGACGGCTACCTGACCGATCTGCTGAGCCGCCGCGCCGTGGACTTCGTCAAGCGCCAGACGGCCGAGCAGCCCTTCTACCTCTCGCTGCACTACAGCGCGCCGCACTGGCCCTGGCTGACGCGCGAGGACCGCGCCGAGTCCGAACGCCTGCAAGGCATGGGCAAGCATATCGACGGCGGCTCCATAGACACCTATCAGCGCATGATCCATCACATGGACGAAGGCATAGGCTGGCTGCTGGATGCGCTGGAGGAAAAAGGCATGAGCGAGAACACGCTCATCGTCTTCACCAGCGACAACGGCGGCGAGCGCTTCTCCAATACCTGGCCTTTCGTGGGCCAGAAGATGGACCTGCTCGAAGGCGGCATCCGCGTGCCTTTGCTGGCACGCTGGCCGGCGCGCATGACGGCCGGTGCCGTCTGCGACACGCCCAGCCTGACCATGGACTGGTCGGCCACCTTCCTGGCTGCAGCGGGCGTAGTCGCGCATGCCGACTATCCGCTGGACGGCATCAGCCTGCTGCCCCTGATGCAGGATCAAAGCTGGATGCCCGGGCGCGACCTGGCCTGGCGCATGAAGCACCGCGAGCAAAAGGCCTTGATACGCGGCGACTGGAAATATCTGCAGATCGAGGGCATCGAGTACCTGTTCCACATCGGCAACGACCCACGCGAGCGCGCCAATCTGCGTGACCGTGAGCCCCGGAAGCTGGCCGAGCTGCGCAGTGCCTGGGAGCTGTGGAATCAGGACTTGCCGCCGATTCCGCAGGAAGCCAAGGTTTCGCTGGTATTCACCAAGGCAGACCTGCCCCAGGCCAGCTTCTGAATTGCAGCCGACCCCAAGCCCATCGCCCAGTCGATGGGCTTTTTCTTTGCCGGCGCCCAAGCAGGGAGCACGTACTCACTCCCTCAGTCCCCTGATTGGTGCAAAAAGCCCGGAAAAAGCAGAGCCATGGCGGTGCATGCCAAAAACGCACCGCATTGGTGCAATACATGCGGACCATGGTCGGGGTGGCGAAAGTTGCGCACAGTGATTGTGAAAATTCGTAGCTTTTTGTACCGGGCGCCTCTGGCCCGGCCCCTGCTTTCAGGGCATGGGAAACAGGCGGGGCCATCGCGCTAAAAGAGACTGGCACGGTCTGTGCTTTGACAGTTCATCCGAGATTTTTGCCACGAAATTTTCAAACCGGAGGAACCCTGAATGCCTAGTCCCGCTGCAAGCCGTTTCAAGACTTTCGCCAAGACTGCCGCCCTGGCCTGCGCCGTTGTCGCCCCCATGTGGGCCCATGCCCAGCTCTCCGCCAACGTTGCCCTGACCACCAACTACAAGTTCCGCGGTCAGGACCAGGACGCCAGCCGCACCAGGGCCGTCAAGCCCGCGCTGCAAGGTGGTTTTGACTACACGTTCGGCGACAGTGGCTTCTACGTCGGCAACTGGAACTCCTCCGTGGACTGGCTGCCCGGCAACTCGCTGGAAACCGACTTCTACGGCGGCTACAAGTTCAAGGCCGCCGATGTGGACTGGGACGTGGGCATGCTGACCTATGTGTACTCGGGCAATGCCAACGGCAACACCACCGAGATCTACGGCTCCGGTACCTACGGCCCGTTCACGGCCAAGTACTCGCACACGGTGTCCAAGGACTACTTCGGCTGGGCCGGCGCCAAGGCGGGATCGGGCCTCAAGGGTCGCAATACCGGTTATCTGCAGTTCTCCTACAGCCAGGAAGTGATGCCCAAGGTGACACTGAAAGCATCAGTTGGTTACACCCATTTCTCCAGCGACATCAAGGACCTGGGCGTTCCCAACTATGTGGACTACAGCGTGGGTGGTGCCTATGACCTGGGCGACGGCTTCTCTGCTGCTGCAGCGGTGACCGGCGCCAACAAGAAGGCCTACTTCGGCGATGTGAACAAGGCGCGTCTGATCCTGACGCTCTCCAAGACTTTCTAATTTTTCAGGAGCACGTCATGAAAATGGTGATTGCCATCATCAAACCCTTCAAGCTCGACGAAGTGCGTGAAGCTCTTTCCCAAATCGGTGTTCAAGGCATCACCGTGACCGAAGTCAAGGGCTTTGGCCGTCAGAAGGGTCACACCGAGCTGTACCGCGGTGCCGAGTACGTGGTGGACTTTCTGCCCAAGCTGAAGATCGAGGCCGCGATTGCCGACGACCTGGTCGATGCCGCCATCGACGCCATCGAGGGCGCAGCCCGTACCGGCAAGATCGGCGACGGCAAGATTTTTGTGCAGGCGCTGGAGCAGTCGATCCGTATCCGTACAGGAGAAACCGGCGACGCAGCCCTGTAAAGGCCCAGTCTCTCTGGAACCGTTTTGAGAAAGATTGCCATGATCAAGAAACTATTGAGCGCAGGCCTGGGACTGGGCCTGCTGGCTGCCGGCGTCACCGGCTTTGCCCAGGAAGCTGCAACGGCTGCCGCCGCAGCAGCGCCTGTGGCCGAAGCAGCGGCCGAGGCCGTTCCCACCCTGAGCGCCGGTGACACCGCCTGGATGCTGACCTCGACCATGCTGGTGATCCTGATGGTCATCCCCGGGCTGGCACTGTTCTACGGCGGCCTGGTGCGCAGCAAGAACATGCTGTCCGTGCTGGCCCAGGTCTTCGTGATCTTTTCGCTGATCACCGTGCTGTGGGCCATCTACGGCTACTCGCTGGCCTTTGGCGGCGAGGGCAAGTTCTTCGCGGGATTCGACAAGCTGTTCCTCATGGGCATCACGCCTGACACGCTGTCGTCCATGCTCAAGACCATCCCCGAATATGTGTTCGTGGCCTTCCAGTCCACCTTCGCCGCCATCACCGTGGCGCTGATCGTGGGAGCGTTCGCCGAGCGCATCAAGTTCGCGGCCGTGATCGTGTTCTCCGTGCTGTGGTTCACCTTCAGCTACATCCCCATGGCCCACATGGTGTGGGGTGGCGGTCTGCTGGGTGCCGATGGCGCGCTGGACTTCGCGGGCGGCACCGTGGTGCACATCAACGCCGCCGTGGCCGGTCTGGTGGGTGCCTACATGCTGGGCAAGCGCATCGGCTTCGGCAAGGAAGCCCTGCCTCCTCACAGCCTGACGCTGACCATGGTGGGCGCTTCGCTGCTGTGGGTGGGCTGGTTCGGCTTCAACGCCGGCTCTGCCGGTGCCGCCAACGGCGCTGCCGGCCTGGCCTTCATCAACACCATCCTCGCGACCGGCGCTGCTGCCATCTCCTGGATCGTGGCCGAAGCGCTGCTGCGTGGCAAGGCCTCCATGCTGGGCGCTGCCTCGGGTGCCGTGGCCGGTCTGGTGACCATCACGCCCGCCGCCGGTTTCGTCGGCCCCATGGGCTCCATCGTCATGGGCATCATCGCAGGCCCCCTGTGCTTCTGGGGCGTCTCCGGTCTCAAGCGCCTGCTCAAGGTTGACGACGTCTGCGACGTGTTCGGCGTCCACGGCGTCGGCGGTATCCTGGGTGCCATCCTGACCGGCGTGTTCTGCGCCAAGGGCCTGGGCGGTATCGAGCCCGAGGGCTACAACATGGCGCATCAGCTGTGGGTGCAGGTCGAGAGCGTGCTGGTGACCATCGTCTGGTCCGGCGTGGTCTCCTTCGTGGCCTACAAGATTGCCGATCTGACCGTGGGTCTGCGTGTCTCGGAAGAGTCCGAACGCCAGGGTCTGGACATCACTTCCCATGGTGAGGTGGCCTACACCCGCTAAGCGGCAGGCTCTTCGCAAGTTCAGTTTCATTACGTTGCCCCGCAGTGCAAGCTGCGGGGCTTTTTTATTCACGCCTGCTTTTCAAAAAAATCAAAGACCAGGCCTTCCTGCCCAGGGGGCGCCCCGGCTACCATGCAGGCCATGGATTCAGCCACCAGCCAAATCAATCAGCTCGGCGAGCGCATTCGCGCCGCTGCCAGTGACAAGACCCCGCTGCGCATCTGCGGCGGTGGCAGCAAGGACTTCTACGGCCTGCGTCTGCAGGGCGAGCCGCTGTCCACGCGCGCGCTCAGCGGTATCGCCAGCTACGAGCCCAGCGAGCTGGTGGTGACCGTTCGCGCCGGCACGCCGCTGGCCGAGCTGGAGGCGACGCTGGCCAGCCAGGGCCAGTGCCTGGCTTTCGAGCCGCCGCACTTCGGCGCCGCCAGCACCGTGGGCGGCATGGTCGCCGCAGGCCTGTCCGGCCCGTCGCGTGCCAGCGTGGGCGCAGTGCGCGATTTCGTGCTGGGCCTGGAGATGATCAACGGCCAGGGCGAGCTGCTGCGCTACGGCGGCCAGGTCATGAAGAATGTGGCCGGCTATGACGTCTCGCGCCTGATGGCGGGCAGTTGGGGCACGCTGGGCCTGATCACCGAGGTCAGCCTCAAGGTCCTGCCCGTGGCTCCGGCCGAAGCCACGCTGCGCTTTGAGGGCTGCAGCCAGGAGCAGGCGCTGGACTGGCTCAATCACTGGGGCGGCCAGCCTCTGCCGCTCAATGCCAGCAACTGGCTGGAAGAAGACGGCAAGGGCACGCTGTATCTGCGACTGCGCGGCGCCCGCGCCGCCGTTCAGGCAGCCACGCTGCGCCTAGGCGGCGAGCGGCTGGACAACGATGCCGTTGCCGCCGACTGGAGCGCCAGCCGCGATCTGAGCCTGCCCTGGTTCCAGCAGCGCGCTGCCGATCATTGTCTGTGGCGTCTGTCCGTTCCCGCGACCACGGCGCCGCTGCCATTGCCGCAAGGTGCAGCAGGCCCGTTCATCGACTGGCATGGCGCCCAGCGCTGGGTGCAGGCCCCGCGTTCGGCCGCCGCAGCCTTGCAGCAACTCGCGCAGGCAGCCGGCGGGTCCGCTTCTCTTTTCAGAGCTGAAGGCGCCAATCAGACAAGCGCCAACAGCGATCTTGATGTTCATGCACAGGCCAGCCCGGCAGGCCGCACATCGGCACAGCTGCATGCCCGGCTCAAGCAGGCATTCGACCCCGCCGGCATTCTCAATGTGGGCCGTCTCTCGGCGCATTGGTAAGAACAAGGACAGCACCCCATGCAAACCAATCTCGCGCCCGAATACCGTGCCACGCCAGAAGGCCAGGAAGCCGAAGCCATCTTGCGCAAATGCGTGCATTGCGGTTTTTGCACCGCCACCTGCCCCACCTACCAGACGCTGGGCGATGAGCTGGACGGCCCGCGCGGCCGCATCTATCTGATCAAGCAGGTGCTGGAAGGACAAACACCCACGCGGGCCACGCAACTGCACCTGGACCGCTGCCTGACCTGCCGCAACTGCGAATCCACCTGCCCCAGCGGCGTGCAGTACGGCCATCTGGTCGATATCGGCCGCAAGATCGTCGATGAACAAGTCGAACGCCCCACGGGCGAGAGGCTGCAGCGCTGGCTGCTCAAGGAGGGCATGAATTCCCCGCTGTTCGCCCCCGCGCTGAAGCTGGGCCGCGCCGTGAAAGGCCTGCTGCCGGAGTCCCTGGGCGAAAAAATTCCGGCTGCCCAGGATGCCGGGGCCTGGCCCGTGCGCGAGCATGCGCGCAAGGTGCTGCTGCTGGCAGGCTGCGTGCAACCAGCCATGATGCCCCGCATCAACTACGCCACAGCCCGCGTGCTGGATGCCGTGGGCGTGCAGACCGTGATTGCCGACAAGGCCGGTTGCTGCGGCGCGGTGAAGTTCCACCTCAACGATCAGGACGGCGGCAAGGCCCAGATGCGCGCCAATATTGACGCCTGGTGGCCGCTTGTCGAGCGCGGCGAGGTCGAGGCGATCGTGATGAACGCCTCGGGATGTGGCGTCACCGTCAAGGAATACGGTCATCTGCTGCGGCTGGAGCCGCAATACGCCGACAAGGCCGCGCGCATCAGCGCCCTGACGCGCGACCTCAGCGAACTGCTGCCCGACATGCTGCCCGAGCTGGTGGACAAGCTCAGGAACCGCATCACGGCGCCACGGGCTCCCGTGGCCTATCACCCGCCCTGCACGCTGCAGCATGGGCAGAAACTGCGCGGCGGCGTGGAAGCGGGCCTGCGCGAGCTAGGGTTCGATCTGCGCGTAGCGCGCACCGAATCCCATCTGTGCTGCGGCTCTGCAGGTACCTACTCGGTGCTGCAGCCCGAAATCTCGCACCAGTTGCGTGACCGCAAGATCGCCGCGCTGGACGAGCCGTTCGCCCCCGAAAAACCCGCAGCGATTCTCTCGGCCAATATGGGCTGCATCGTCCATCTGCAAAACGGCACCGAGGTCCCGGTCATGCACTGGGTGGAGCTGCTGGATCAGGCGCTGGCCACCGGCTGACACCCCCGCATGCCACTGCAGTTTGCAATGCTGGCATGATTGGGGGTTTTGTTTTCCCAGGCCCACGGGCTTTGCCATGACTGAAATCGTGTCTGAATCACAAGAGCAGAAAGCCTCGCAAGCGGCATCGCAGCACAGCGTGCAGGACTCGCAGCCCGGCTCACGCTCGCGCCGTGGCGGCCGTGGCCGCCAGAACCCCGCTCCTGCAGCCAAAGCCGCCCCGCAGGCCGCACGCCCGCAACACCCCTTGCTGGAGCAGCTGGCGCAGTGGCACCCGGCCCTGTTCGGCGAGCAATTGCTGCCCTTCAAGCGCGGCATTTTTGAAGACCTGCTGGCCGCCCACCCGGAGCTGGACAAGGACGCGCTCAAGAGCGCTCTGCAGCAGCACACCCGCTCCGGTCGCTATCTGGCCGCCATGGCCAGCGGCCAGCAGCGCCATGACCTGAGCGGCCAGCCCGTGGAAGCCACACTGCCCGAGCATGTGCACCACGCGCTGATCGAAGTCTTCCGCCGCCGCCAGCAGCGCACGCAGGAAGACCTGACGCCCAAGCTGCGCAACCGCATCGTCGTCGGCTACGAAGCCTCCGGTCTCACGCGCGAGGAATATGCCGAGCGCGTGCAGGGCCGTGACGAAAAGACCAATGCCCTGGTGGCCGATGCGCTGGCCGAGGCCGATGCCCGCACCGCCAAGGACGAGGCGCTGCTGCGCTCCTTCCAGCTCAGCGGCCAGACTTCGGAGCAGGAGTTCGCCGAGATGTACGGCATGAATCCTCGCCAGGTCGCCCAGCAGCTGGAACGCGCGCGTCGCCGCCAGCAGAATATTCAATAAAAATAGCCACCAATGCCCATCATACGGGCGTTGGCAGCTATTGATTTTGAACAGATCAGGCCTCGCCGTAGCCCATGACGGCCTTGGTTTCCAGGAAATCGCGGAAACCGTGCTCGCCCCATTCACGGCCATTGCCTGACTGCTTGTAGCCGCCGAACGGCGCATTGAAGTCAGGCCCCGCACCGTTGAGGTGGACCATGCCTGTGCGCAGGCGCGCGGCCACGCGGCGCGCACGCTCCAGGCTGCCCGATTGCACATAGCCCGAGAGGCCGTACACCGTGTCGTTGGCCATGCGGATGGCGTCTTCCTCGTCATCGTAGGGAATCATCACCAGCACGGGACCGAAGATTTCCTCGCGCGCGATGGTCATGTCATTGCTCACGTCGGCAAACACCGTGGGTTTGACAAAGTAGCCCCGGGCCAGCCCCTCGGGGCGGCCTGTACCGCCTGCCACCAGGGTCGCGCCCTCTTCAATGCCCTTGCGGATCAGGGCCTGGATCTTGCCCCATTGCGCCTCGCTGACCACAGGGCCCATGTGCATGCCCTCGGCCAGCGCATCGGCCACGGTCGCTGCTGCGGCGACGCTATGGGCGATCTCCACGGCCTGCCCATGCAGGGCGCGCGGCACGAACATGCGCGTGGGCGCATTGCAGCTCTGGCCCGAGTTCATCAGCACCGCCTGCACGCCCTGGGTCACGGCCTTTTGCAGGTTGGCGTCATCCAGCACGATGTTGGCGGACTTGCCGCCCAGTTCCTGGGCCACACGCTTGACGCTGTCGGCCGCGGCCTTGGCCACGGCAATGCCCGCGCGCGTGGAGCCGGTGAAGGTCATCATGTCTATGCCGGGGTGGGAGGACATGGCCTCGCCCACGCCCGGGCCGTCGCCGTTGACGAGGTTGAAGACGCCGGGCGGCACGCCCGCCTCGTGCAGTACCTCGGCCACGAGCAGGGCATTGAGCGGAGCAACCTCCGAGGGCTTGAGCACCATGGTGCAGCCAGCGGCCAGGGCCGGGGCGACCTTGCACATGATCTGGTTGATGGGCCAGTTCCAGGGCGTGATCATGCCGACCACGCCCACGGGCTCATGCACGACGGCCGTGCTGCCCTGCACATGTTCGAAGGCGAAGTTCTTGAGGACTTCGATGGTGGAGCCCAGATGGGCCACGCCCATCGCCGCCTGTGCCGCCTTGGACAGCCACAGCGGCGCCCCCATCTCCTGCGAGATGGTCTGCACAAAGTCGCCGTAGCGGCGCTGGTAGACCTCCAGCACCTTGGCCAGCAGGGCCAGGCGCTCTTCGCGGCTGGTGCGCGAGTAGCTCTCGAAGGCGCGACGCGCGGCGGCCACGGCCTTGTCCACGTCGGCGGCCGAGCCCATGCTGATGCGGGCGATGGCTTGCTCGTTGGAGGGATTGATGACCTCCAAGCTGCGCGGGCTGACCGGATTCACCCATTGGCCGTCGATATAGAACTGCAGATGATCTTGCATGAGGCTATTTCCTTGGTATCGAGTCAAAAGAAGAGGTTTGCGATCTGGGGCCGCCGGTGCGTGGCTCGGACGCACCGGCGGCCCGGCGTGGCGAAGTGCAGGCTTCAGGGCTTGGGCCGGATGGCGTCCGCCGTGCCCTGGATGAAGGCCTTGATGGACTCCACGTCATCGCCCGACAGCTTGCCCGTGAAATCCGGCATGCCGCGCGCCATGGCCGGGCCCTTGAAGACGAAGCTGGGCAGGTTCTCGATATAGCTTGCATCCATATAGCCCAGATTGGGAATGTTGCCGCCGCGGTCCACGCCCGGCACGCCGTGGCAGAAAACGCAGTTGGCCACGTACAGCATGGTGCCGGCCTCGACCTTGGCAGAGTCGTACTTCACGCCCTGCAGCAGCTGGCCCGCGCGCTGGGCCACGAATTCCGGCATCTTGGCCTTGCCGCCCACGACGAAGGTATAGACCGTGCCCGGCCCCTGGCGCTCGGTGGCGCGCGCAGCCAGGCCGTAGACACCGCCCCAGCCCACAGCCACCGAGACATACTGCTTGCCGTCCACCATATAGGTGCTGGGCGCGGCCACCACGCCAGTGCCCGTGGGCGTTTCCCACAGCTTTTCGCCGCTGGTCGCGTTATAGGCCACGAGGCGGCCGTCCGCCGTGCCCTGGAACACCACATTGCCCGCTGTGGTCAGCGTACCGCCGTTCCAGGGCGAGACATGCTCCACGCTCCAGGCGGCCTTTTGCGCAACGGGGTCCCAGGCTAGCAGGCGGCCAAAGGGCTTGCTCTTGGGCGGCTCGGCATTGAAGAACTTGGCCGTGTTCCAGCCGGTGCCCGACTGGGGCTTGCCCGGTCCGGCCTGGTTGAACTCCCACTTCTTGTCGTCCATCAGATTGACGGGCACGTTCTGCGCAGGCAGATACACCAGACCCGTCTGGGGGTTGAAAGACATGGGGTGCCAGTTGTGCGCGCCATAAGGGCCGGGAACCGCGTCATGGGGCTTGCTGCCGTCGCGTGCCGCGGCAATGTTCATGGGCTTGCCGTTCTTGTCGTAGCCGCTGGCCCAGTTCACGGGCACGAAGTTCTTGGCCGAAATGAACTTGCCGTTGGTGCGATCGAGCACGAAGAAGAAACCGTTCTTGGGCGCATGCAATATGACCTTGCGCGGCTTGCCGGCGATCTTGATGTCGGCCAGGATCATGGGCTGGGTGGAGGTGTAGTCCCAGTTGTCACCCGGTGTTTCCTGGTAGTGCCACTTGTATTTGCCGGTGTCGGGGTCCAGGGCCACGATGGAGGCCAGATACAGGTTGTCGCCGCCCTTGGGGCTGCGCACCTTGTGCGACCAGGGCGAGCCGTTGCCCGTGCCCACATACATGGTGTTGAGCTCTGCATCGAAGGTCATGCTGTCCCACATGGTGCCGCCGCCACCGGCTTCCCACCATTTTCCGCTGGGGTCCCAGGTCTTGGCGGCGCGCTTCATGGACTCGTCCTCGAAGGGTTTGGACGGATCGCCGGGCACGCTGAACCAGCGCCATTTCTGCTCGCCGGTCTCGGCGTCATAGGCCGTGATGTAGCCGCGCACGCCATATTCGGCGCCGCCGTTGCCGATGATGACCTTGCCCTTGAACACGCGCGGCGCGCCAGTAATGGTCAGCGAGCCCTTTTGCCCCTCGAAGGTATTCTTGTGCCAGACCTCCTTGCCGGTGGCCGCGTCCAGCGCGATCAGGCGGCCGTCCCACGCACCCACATAGACCTTGCCCTTCCACAGCGCCACGCCGCGGTTGACGACGTCGCAGCACCCCTTGAAGCCGGTGCTGCGGTCGATCTGCGGGTCATAGGTCCAGATCCTCTGGCCGGTACGGGTGTCGATGGCGTGCACGACGCTCCACGAGGCGCTGACGTACATGATGCCGTCCACGACGACAGGCGTGGCCTCCACGCCACGCGTGGATTCAAGGTTGTACGACCATGCCAGGCCCAGGTCCTTGACGTTGGCGGCATTGATCTGATCGAGGCGGCTGTAGCGGGTCTCGGCATAGTCCACGCCGGTGGTGGGCCAGTCAGGCGTCTTGGCTGCATTGGCGCGGATGAAAGCGCCATCGACGCGCTGCACGGCGGCCGCAGCCTGCGCTGCAGGATCGGCTTGCGCGAAAGCCGCTGCGCTGCCCAGGCAGGCGGCCAGCATCCAGGCCATGCGACCGGGCCGTCCATGAGAGTTGTCGATCAGCCGTTCCATCGAGGTCTCCTGTTGTGATTTCTATGCCGCAAAGCATGGTGTATCGCCTGTTTTTCTTCATGATCGGGATTTCCCCAGGCTCGAACTGTTCCATTGCGGAACACATTGACCGCTCCTGCGGACAGCCTGGACATGACATGAACGTTGATGAGCCACGCGCGATGGACGCGCTACAGCAGTGCTTCTCGAGCACCGGGGCAGAGCGGGCCTTGCAGGCTCGCCGCCAGTTCTTCGAGGCCGGCATACGCCCCTCGGGCCTGGTCAGCGAGGCGGTCATCCAGTCCTGGCTGCGCAGCCAGCGCCAGCACTGCAATGGACGGCGGCTGGCTCTGGCTCCGGTCAGCCCCAGCCGGCTGCATGCCACGCAGGAGCGCTGCCGCGGACTGCTGCAGGCATTGCAGCACGAGCTGCCGACCCTGGAGCAGGCGTTAGCGGGCACCGGCACGCGCGTGATGCTGACCGACGACAAGGGCATCGTGCTCCATGTCTCCCCCGCATCCATGCGGCCCCGTGACGAGCGGGTCGGCCTGAATATGTCCGAGCAGGCCATGGGCACGAACGCACCGGGCATCGTTGCCGCCACCGGCCAGGCCTGCACCGTCACCAACGGCGAGCATTATTTCGACGAACTGCACGCCTTCCGCTGCGCAGCAGCCCCCATACGCGATGTGCACGGTCGCCTGGCCGGGGTGCTCAATCTGATGGTGGAGGAGCAGCATTTCAGCTTCGACGCCAGCCCCGTGGTCGGCATGTACGCCACGACCATCGAAAACACCTTGCTGCAGGCGCAGTCGCACGAGCATCTGGTACTGCGCTTTCAGGTAACGCCAGCACTGCTGCACACCCCGCTACAGGCGCTGATGGGGGTGGCTGCCGATGGCAGCGTTGCCTGGATGAACGGCACCGCCGCCCAGCTCATCGGCCAGCCCGTACATGCAGCGTGCAGCGCGCAGGAGCTGCTGGGCCATGATCTGTCGCACTTGCTGCAACTGAGCAGCCAGCCCGGCCCCGCGCCGCTGCGCCTGGCCAGCGGCCTGGGCGTCTGGATGCAGGCGCACCTGCAAGCCTCGCACGGCCTTGGCTCGCACCTAGACATCAGCAGCGCGGAAGACCAGGCCAGCCCTGCAGCCCCCGAAGCAGCGCCCGTCGTCGAGGCACAACCCCTGGCGACGTTGCGCGAGCACAGCGTGCAGCTGATCAGGGAGACGCTGGACCTGCATGGCGGCAATGTCTCCCAGGCCGCGCGTGCCCTGGGCATCTCGCGCGGCACGCTGTACCGCCGCCTGCGCGGCGGTCGGGACGAGGGTTTCTGAGCCCATTCCCGACCCATGGCGCAAGACTCTTTTGCGTTCGCCCAGGGTTCCGCCCCGCCCCGCACGGCCCCACAATCCTCGCCGCGCTGCACCGGCCTGCAGCCAAGGAGTGTGTATGTGGTTGGGTTTGTCGCTGTTTTATGTGGGTGCGGTGTTGTTTCTCAACGGCCTGTGGATGCTGGGCAAGATTGCCGACAAGGAAATCTGGGTCATCAATATCTTCACCGGTGTGGTGTCTCTATGTATTGGCCTGGCCAGCATCTTCGGCCCGGCGGCCGACGCGGCATCGGTCAAGAGCGGCGCATTGACCCTGCTGTTCGCCTTCACCTATCTCTGGGTGGCTTTCAATCGCTTCAGCGGTGCCGACGGCCGCGGTCTGGGCTGGTTCAGCCTGTTCGTGGCGATCACCGCCATTCCCGTGGCCCTGGATACGCTGACCAGCGCCAGCTCGGGGCTGGACTGGTGGATGGGCGTCAACTGGGCCGCCTGGGCCGTGCTCTGGGCCTTGTTCTTTGCACTGCTGGCCCTGAGGAAAAGCATTGAGCGCCCCACGGGCTGGCTGTGCATTGCCCAAGGCGTACTCACGGGCTGGGTACCCGGATACCTGATCCTGGCGGGAAAATTGGGATGACCCCCTGAGGCGCTGTGCGCCTCCCTCCTGGAAGGGGGCGATGCCCTTGCTGCGGCGCGGCTGGTTCGGACTCTCTGGACTTGATTGGCGCCTGTTCAGGCCTGCCTTCTTCGGCCCAGAGACGCCAGCAATGCCGCGCCCATGATGAGGGCGCCGCCGGCCAGCGTGCGCGCCGAAAGCGCCTCATGGGCGATCAGCACCGAGGAGACGCTGGCAAACACCACTTCGCTGAGCATGACCACCGAGGTCACGCCCGAAGGCAGATGGGCGGCACCGAATTGCAGGGCCCAGTTGCCCAGCATGAGCAGCACGGCCAGGCCCAGTGCCACCAGGGCCCAGTTGCTGTCGAAGGCCGGAAAGCCTGGCACCACGCCCAGGCTGCTGGCGGTCAAGGCAGTCAGCAGGCCCATGCTCATGCAGCCGGCAAACATGGCCAGCATGCGGGCCTGGGCCGGAATGCCTTGAAAGCGGCGCAGCAACACATTGGTCAGCGCAAACATGAAGCCGCCGAACACGGCCAGCGCATCTGCCACGGTGAGACCGGCAAACAGCCCGGAGAGGGAGGCATCGGCGGGCAGCAACACCAGCACCACACCGCCAAAGGCCAGCAACAGGCGCAGCAGCGCCATGGGAGTGGGCTTTTCGCCCAGCAGCTTCCAGGCCAGCAGCACCGCCCAGGCCGGCATGAGATAGAACAGCAGGATGACGCGCACCACGTCGCCCACGGTCACGGCCCAGTTGAAGGCAACGTTGTTCAGGCCCGAGCTGGCAGCCAGCAGCAGGAGCACCGGGTATTGCCAGGCCTGCCTGAGGCTGGCGGGACGCAGCGCCAGCAGACCGGCCAGCACCAGTGCATACATCGCTGCCGTGGCCCACAGCGGATGCAGCCCGGCCTCATGCATGAGACGAAACGGCCACCATGACAAACCCCAGATCAGGGCATTGAGCAACAGCGCAAATACAGGCAGTGGACTATGCATAAAAAAGGCTTCTAACGTTTGCTCTGCAAGCGTTAGAAGCTATTGATCGTGTAGTGAATGCAGCTTGTCGGCGCCAGCTGCAGAGCTTCAATGGCAGTCGCGGCGGGCGACTTCCAGCAGTTTCTCAACCTCTGCCGGGTGCCTTCTGCAATTATTCCAGTGCCAAATGCCGATCAGCACCATGCTAGCGGCAACCAGCAGACCGAAGACCGTGATCGCACCGAAGGCAGTCAATCCCATTTTGGTGGACAGGCTGTAGAAACCACCCATGGCCAGAATGGCCAGTTGCTCGTTGAAGTTCTGCACCGCAATCGAGCGACCCGCGCCCATGAGATTGTGGCCGCGATGCTGCAGCAGCGCATTCATGGGCACGACCAGAAAACCGCCCAGACCGCCCAGCAGAATGAGGAAGGGCACGGCCACCCAGAGATTGTCGATGAAGATCATGCAGACCACGAGCAGGCCCATGAGCACGCCCAGGGGGATCACACGCGTGGCGTTGTCCAGGCGCATGCGCATGGATGCCAGCACCGCACCGACGGCCGTACCTATTGCCACCACCCCCACCAGAGCCGAGGCCTGGGTGGTGCTGTAACCCAGGGCAGCGGCCCCCCAGGCCAGCACGATATAGCGCAAATTGCCCGACGCCCCCCAGAACAGCGTGGTGGTGGACAGAGAAATCTGGCCCAGCTTGTCGGCCCACAGGCGCTTGCTGCACTGCCAGAAGTCAGGCAGCAGGCCCAGCAGATTGGCAAGCAGGCTCTTGTTCGGGTCTTCGCGCAGCGGGCGCATGGCCACGCCCGTCAGCGGAATGTGCAGATTGAACCAGGCCGCAATGACGTAGATCAGGATCAGCAGGGCAATCGCGGCCTCGGCAGGGGTGTCCACGCCGGTATTGAAATACGGGAAGTCAAAGCCCAGCAGATGCTGGGAAATGGTCGGCCCCACCAGCTGGCCGCCCACCAGCACGCCCAGAATGATGGAGGTGATGGTCAGCCCCTCAATCCAGCCATTGGCCTTGACCAGTTGGGAGGCCGGCAGCAGCTCGGTCAGGATGCCGTACTTGGCCGGCGAATAGGCGGCCGCGCCCAGCCCGATGACGGCGTAGGCGATCAAGGGATGGTGGCCGAAGAGCATCATCAGACAACCGATCACCTTGATGGCATTGCTGATGAACATGACCTTGCCCTTGGGCAAGGCGTCCGCAAAGGCTCCGACAAAGGGGGCCAGGACCACATAGAACAGGGCGAACATGGGCACCAGGGCAGCACGTTGCCACTCGGGGGCACCATTGGCACGCAACAGCTCTACAGCGGTCACAAACAAGGCGTTGTCTGCCAGCGAGCTGAAAAACTGCGCTGACATGATGGTGTAGAAACCGCGCTTCATGAATTAGCTGTAACTGGCACCGGACGGACCGATGCCAAGGAAATATTAGACCCCATGGCAAGTGACTGGCGGTTATATCACGCAGGCTCCGGCTGACAGTGCCAGAATCCCACTGGTCTGATTGAGAAAAACCATGCCTCGTCCCATTACTGCCACCATCCATCCCGAAGCCGTTCGCCACAATCTGGAGCGGGTACGGCAAGCCGTCCCTGATGCCAAATTGTGGTCCGTGATCAAAGCCAACGCTTATGGCCACGGTATCGAGAACGTGTTTGAAGGGTTGCGAGCGACGGACGGTTTTGCCATGCTGGACCTCGATGAGGCCCAGCGCGTGCGCAATCTGGGCTGGCGCGGCCCCATCCTGCTGCTCGAAGGCGTGTTCGAGCTGCGCGACCTGGAAATCTGCTCGCGCCTCGGTATCTGGCATGCCGTGCACTGCGACGAGCAGATCGACTGGCTGGCCGCCCACAAGACCCAGGTCGGCCACCGAGTTTTCCTCAAGATGAACAGCGGCATGAACCGGCTGGGCTTTACACCCGAGCGTTTTCGTGCGGCTTATGCGCGACTGAACGCGTTGCCCCAGGTCGACGAGATCTCGTTCATGACCCACTTCAGCGATGCCGATGTGGACCATGGCATGGATCACCAGCTCAGGGTCTTTCACGAAACCACGCTGGACCTGCCCGGCGAGCGCAGCGTCAGCAACAGCGCAGCCACCTTGCTGCACGGTGATGAAAACAATGTGCGCTGCGACTGGGTGCGCCCCGGCATCGTGCTCTACGGCAGCTCGCCAGACTTTCCCACCCATGATGCGGCTCATTGGGGTCTTGAGCCAACCATGACGCTGTCGTCAAAAATCATCGGCACACAGGAGCTGCATGCCGGCGACACCGTGGGCTACGGCTCGCGCTTTCAGTGCGACGGACCGCTGCGCCTGGGCGTGGTGGCCTGCGGCTATGCGGACGGCTACCCGCGCGTCTGCCCCACGGGTACGCCCGTGCTGGTCGACGGTGTGCGCACCCGCACGCTGGGCCGCGTCAGCATGGACATGATGGCCGTGGATCTGACCCCCGTTCCCAAGGCCAGACTGGGCAGCGAGGTCACGCTCTGGGGTCGCGCCAGCAATGGCGCCGTGCTGCCCATCGACGAGGTAGCCGCTGCTGCCGGCACACTGGGCTACGAGCTGATGTGTGCCGTGGCTCCCCGCGTGCCCAAGCAGGTGGAGGGTGCGGGCAGGTAGACCGGCCTGCTCCCGACGCGATCCAGGCAGGCAGGACAGCGCATCAGAGTCCGAAATGCGGCGCCGAACCTGCGACGACTTCGGCCACAGCGCTCAAGCACCGGCAGCTAAACAGCGTGGCGACTTGGTGCACTGTCCAGGCACAGGCTGGCGACTCTGGCAACGATGTCGTCAATCTGTGCCTCGTCGCAGATCAGCGGAGGCAACAGCCGGATCGTGCGTTCACGGGTCACGGTAATCAGCAATCGCTGTTCGACCAGCGCGCGGCCGACCAGCTCCTGGCAGTTCCGGTTCAACTCGATCCCAGCCATCAGCCCCAGACCTCGGATGGCCTGCACACCCGGGTGTCCTCCCAGAGCCAGCCGCAGCCCGGCCAGCAGGCGCTCGCCAAGCAGGGCTGCCCGCTGCGCAATACCGTCTCTTTCCATGATGTCGAGCACGGCGCAGGCAACGCGGCATGCCAGCGGATTGCCACCGAAGGTGGAGCCGTGCTGGCCGGCAGAGAACAGGTTCGCAGCGGTGCCACGCGCCAGACAGGCGCCAATGGGAACACCGTTGCCCAATGCTTTGGCGAGGGTCATCACATCGGGCGCGATACCGGCGTGCCGGTGCGCGAACCAGGCCCCTGTGCGGCCCAGGCCGGTCTGTATCTCGTCGAGCATCAGCAGCCAGCCCTGGCTGTCGCAGAGCTCGCGCAGGGCGCGCAGGTAGCCGGGACTGGCGACACGGATGCCGCCTTCGCCCTGCACGGGCTCGACCAGCACGGCGACGATACCGGGTACTTCCTGAGCCGCTCGGCGCACCGCATCAATGTCGTCATAGGGCACGCGCACAAAGCCGGGCATCTGCGGCTCGAAGCCCTGTTGCTTGGCCGCGTTGCCCGTGGCGGCGAGCGTCGCCAGCGTGCGGCCATGAAAAGCGTTCTCCATCACAAGAATTTGCGGCTGAGCCACCTGCTTGCGATGCCCGTGCAAGCGGGCGAGCTTGAGAGCCGTCTCATTGGCCTCGGCACCCGAATTGCAGAAGAACACCTTTTCCATGCCGGCGAGCACGCATAAGCGCTCGCCAAGCTGCTCTTGCCAGTCGATACGGAACACGTTGGAGGTGTGCAGCAGCGTCGCGGCTTGCTCGGCCATGACGGCGGCGATCTCCGGGTGGGCATGACCCAGGCTGGTGACAGCCACGCCGGCGATGGCGTCCAGGTATTCCACCCCCTGCTCGTCCCAGAGGCGGGCACCGCGACCGCGCACAAAAGAAACAGGCTGGCGGGCGTATGCCCTCATCAGATGGGAATCGGTTTGCAGCATGCAATGCTCCGGTGGGATGTAAAAGAAAACTGACGGGCATCAATCAGCTCAAGAGAACTCTGCAGCGCGCCAATACCCGGTTTCAGCGGCAAAAAGCGCGCATTACGTTTGCCTGGCATGGCACAGCGCCCGCAGGACTTGGCGGCAGATTGGCCGGCTTGCTACGGCCGCAACGCACCGCGCGGGCACAAGCCACCTGCGATTGCGCCGATGCCATGTCAATCGGTAACGGATTCCGGCGTCTGCGGATCAGAGCGCGTTGGCCAGTAATAGCTATCGGGTAACGGACGCGCGCCGAAGATGGCCTGTCCCACGCGCACCACGGTAGCGCCCTCCTCGATGGCAATCTCGAAATCCCCGGACATCCCCATCGACAGAGCATCCAGCTCGATGCCCGCAGGTACGCCTTGCCGCAACTGATCACGCAGCTCGCGCAGGAGGATGAAGCACCGGCGCACCCGTTCGGTCTCGGCGGAAAACAGGGCCAGAGTCATCAGACCACGCACGCGCAACGCGGAAAACACCGGCAGCTGCCGGATGAAACCCGGCACATCCTCAGGACTCAAGCCATATTTGCTGGCCTCACCCGAGGTATTGACCTGAACGAACACGTCCAGCGACCGCCCTTCAGCCTGCAGGCGCCTGTCCAGCGCCTCGGCCACACGCAGGCTGTCCAGTGCCTGGAACTCGCTGGCAAAGCGAGCCACCAGCCTGGCCTTGTTGGTCTGCAGGTGGCCGATGACCGACCAGCGCAGGTCGGCCAGGTCCTGCATGGACTCCCATTTTCCAAACGCTTCCTGTACCTTGTTCTCGCCCAACAGGCGGCAGCCCGCTGCATAGGCCAGACGCAGGCTGGCTTGCGGCTTGGTCTTGCTGACGGGCAGCAAGCGCACGCTGGCTGGATCACGCCCCACGCGCTGGCAGGCAGCTGCAATGCGCTCCTGAACGGTGGCGAGGTTGCGGCGGAAGTCCTCTACCGTGCCGGCCTCGGGGTACAGGCCATGTTGATCGTGACGGGTCGGGGTTTCTGAAGTCATGGGCATCACCTCATCCTTGTTTCATGGCGGCTATCGCGCCCGGCTGTGCACTCCACGGCATCCGGCCGTTGAGGACCGCATAGGCGAGCAGCCCTATGACCAGGCCCCAGAAGGCGCCGCCAATGCCCAGCAGCGTGATGTTGGCGGCGGCGGCCAGGAAGGTGATCAGCGCGGCCTCGCGCACCTTGGCATCCGCCAGGGCCGTGGCCAGGCTGGCGCCGATGGTTCCCAGCAGGGCGAGGCCCGCCAGCGTGGTGATGAAGGTGGCGGGAAAGGCCATGAAGACCGCTGCCAGCGTCACTCCGAACACGCCGACCAGGATGTAGCACACGCCAGCAGCAACGCCGGCAATCCAGCGCCGGGAAGGATCTTCGTGCGCCTCCCGGCCCGTGGCGATGGCGGCCGTGATCGCGGCGATGTTGAACGCGTGCGAACCAAACGGAGCCATCAACAGCGAGCCCAGACCCGTGATCGTGACGATGGGATTGGCGCTGGTCTTGAAGCCATCGTTGCGCAGCACCAGCATGCCGGGCATGTACTGGCCGGTCAGCGTGATGAGAAACAGCGGCAGCGCGACGCTGAGCAGGGCATTGGGCGAGAACTCCGGCCTGGTGAACACCGGGGCGGCAAGCTGCAACTTCAGCCCTGACAGGTCGACCCGATTCTGCGACAGCAAAAAGGCCAGCCCCAGCACCAGGATGCCGACGACGGCATAGCGTGCCGAAATCCGTTTGAGCACCACATAGGTCGCGATCAGCAGGCCTGCCAGCATGGGATCGACGCTCATGCCACCAAACGCCTTGATGCCGAATTGCAGCAGGATGCCCGCGAGCAGTCCGGCTGCAATGCCGGCAGGGATCAGCCGGATGACGCGTTCGAAATATCCCGACAGCCCCAGCACCACGAAAGCCAGCGCCGAGACCAGGTAGGCCCCCACTGCTTCGGCGTAGGGCGTGCTCGCCAGGGCAGTCACAAGAAAGGCCGCTGCAGGCGTGGACCAAGCCGTGATGACGGGCTCGCGCGTCACCCAGCTCAGCAGCAGACCTGTCACCCCTACGCCAATCGAAATCGACCATACCCAGGAGGCCGTCAGCTCCGGGCCGAGGCCCGCCACCTTGGCGGCCTGGAACACAAGGATGAAGGTACCGCCGTAGTTGACGATGACCGAGATCAGGCCTGCCACGACGGGATGTGTGAGATCGTTCCAGCGAAGAGAGGAAGGCGAGTGGGTGGTTGACATGGTCTTGCAAGGGCTCCCGGAAAAGTGACTGACCCCATGGGGTAGCAGATTTATAGAATCAAAATGGCCTGATACTGCCAGCCACTTTTTTGCAGGAATACAGACCATTTGTTCAAGCACGCCCAACTCGAATCTGTCAAAGCCTGGATCGGCGACCCCGCTCATGGCGCCTTGCCGCTGCATGCCCGCATCCAGCGGGCCATACGGCACCTGATCCTCGATGGCGCGCTGGACGTGGGCCGGCGCCTGCCGGCATCGCGAGCCCTGGCCCAATCGTTGGGTGTCTCGCGCGATACGGTGGAGGCCGCCTATGGCCAGTTGCATGCCGAAGGCTTTATCGAACGACGCACGGGCAGCGGCAGCTTTGTGTCCGAGCAGGTGCAGCGCCTTCCGGGGCGCGGCCTGATGCAAAGTCCTTTGGCGCGCGCTCCCGCCCTGCGTTTGAGCCAACGCGGCGCAGCCATGTTCGCGGGCGGTGGCCTGCGTGATTTCCTCGCGCCACGCGCTTTTGCGCCCGGTGTGCCTGAGACACGCAACTTCCCGCTTCAGACCTGGGAGCGGTTGCAGCGGCAGGTGCTCAAGGAGCACGGCACCCAGGCTCTGCTGCACAGTCCGCCACAGGGCACCAAGGCTTTGCGCCAGGCCATTGCCGCCTATGTGAACCTGGAGCGCGGCGCGCGCGCCACACCTGAACGCGTGCTGGTGCTGACCAGTTCGCAACAGGCTCTGACCCTGTGCGCCAACGTACTGCTCGATGCCGGTGATCGCATCTTCATCGAAGACCCGGTGTATCACGGCGCACGCAAAGCCTTCGATGCGGCGGGGCTGGAATGTGTGCCCGTGCCGCTGGATGCCGATGGCATGCAGGTGGATCTATTGCAGACCATGCCGTGCGCCAAGGCGGTGTTCCTGACGCCATCCCACCAATTCCCGACGGGCACCACGCTGGCTCTGGATCGCCGGCTGGCCGCCATAGCCTGGGCGCAGCAGGAGCAGGCGTGGATCATCGAAGATGACTACGACAGCGAATTTCACTACGCCGGCAAGCCCACGGCCTGCGTGCAAGGGCTGGATCAGCACGAGCGCACGATCTATGTCGGCACATTCACCAAGTCGATGTTCCCTGGGCTACGCATAGGCTATATGGTGCTGCCGGCTTCGCTGGTTGCCCCCATGACGGTGGCGCGGACCTTGCTGGATGGACACAGCGCACCCATTGCGCAATTGACGCTGGCACGGTTCATCGAAGGCGGGCACCTGGGAGCGCATGTGCGTACCATGCGCGCCGTCTATGCCGAGCGGCGTGACGTGCTGGCGCGGCTGGTGTGCGAGCACCTGGAGGATTTTCTGGAGCCGCGGGTGCCTGCGGGCGGCATGCAGATGCCGTGTACCTTGATTCGCGACATTTCCGAGAGCGCCGCGGTGGATTGCGCTCGCAGAGCAGGCATCGACCTGCTCGGGCTGACGCAGTTGCATGCATCGAGCCAGCGCAAGGCGGGCTTCCTCATGGGATTTGCCGCTCACACACCGCATGAACTGGAGGTCGCTGCCAGAAAGCTGGCGCAGGTGCTGCAGGCGCTATGCCACTGACAGCGACCGACGCGGCAGCGCAAAACAGCCACCCGCCAGGCCTCAGCCGGCAAGCTCCTGCAACGCTGCCAGCAGTTGCTTCACATCGGCCTCGGTATGCAGCGCCGACAAGGCGATACGCAGCCGAGCCGTGCCCACGGGCACGGTGGGAGGACGGATCGCCGGCACCCACAGGCCATGGCGGCGCAGCCCCTCCATAAGGCTCAGCGCAGCGTCATTTCCGCCCACCACCAGTGCCTGCACGGCCGTGTCCGATGGCAAAAGCCGCCAGCCCTTGCCCTGCAACAAAGGCTGCAGCCCCGCACGCAGCTGTGCAATACGGGCCTGCAGCTGCTCGCGCAAGGCGTTCTGCTCCTCAATCAGCTGCAGACTGGTTTGCAATGCGCGCGCCAACATCGCAGGGGCAGCAGTCGCAAAGGTGTAGCTGCGCGTTTTTTGCAGCAGCCATTCGATCAGCAACGCATGTCCAGCAACAAAGGCCCCCGACACGCCGGCCGCCTTGCTCAGCGTGGCCATGTAAAGCACACGCGGCGAGGCCTTGGCCCCTGTCAGCCCCGCAGCCGCCAGGCTGCCACGGCCTTGCGGGCCGAGTACGCCAAAACCGTGGGCATCGTCCAGCAGCAGCAGCGCGTCGTAGCGCTCGCACAGGGCCAGCAGCCCCGCAATATCTGCCACATTGCCGTCCATGCTGAAGACGGCATCGCTCACCACCAGCTTGCGCTGCGCAGTGCAAGCCGCCAGCAGTCGCTCCAATGCGGCCAGGTCGCCATGTTCGAAACGGTGGATCTGGGCACGCGACAGGCGACAGCCGTCGATCAGGCTGGCGTGGTTCAGAGCGTCAGAGAAAATGGCGTCGCCCGCCCCCACCAGCGCCGGAATGATGCTGGCGTTGGTAGCAAACCCGGCATAGAAGTAAAGCGCACGGGGCAATTGCACAAAGCGGGCCAGCTCCTCCTCCAGCGCGGCATTGGCCGCACTATGGCCGTTGACCATTGGAGAGCCGCCCGCGCCCACACCGAAATCCCGCGCGCCGGCGCAGGCAGCCTCGACCAGGGCTGGGTGCTGTGCCAGCCCCAGATAGTCGTTGCTGCAGAACTGCAGCATGGGCTGCCCGTCGACCAGGATGCGCGCGCCTTGCAGGGGCGCCACGGTACGACGGGTACGGCGCAGCGCGGCCGCGTCGAGTGCTGCCAGCTGCCGTGGAATATCCTGCAGCCAGAAATTGGAAGATGCCGTCATTGCCATTCCTTGGGCAAAGAGAAACTGGTCAGGCGAGGATCGGGAGTGGCCTGCCACGGAATATCGGCCAGCAGCGGCGCGCCAAGCCTTCCCAGCTGGTTGCGCAGCCAGTCCATGTTTTCCTCGGGCACCAGCATCTGCGGCTCCACACGGCTGGCCACCCAGCCTGCCAGCGGCAAGCCGGCGGTGCGAATCGCCTCTGCGGTCAGCACCGCGTGGTTCAGACAGCCGAGCTTGACTCCGACCACCAGCACCACCGGCAGCTGCAGCGCCACGGCCAGATCGGCAATGCACAGACTCTCGGACAGCGGCACGCGCCAGCCACCCGCCCCCTCGACCACCACGGCATCAGCCTGGGCGGCCAATTGCCGGTAGGCGTCGAGAATCGGCGCCAGCGTCACCTCCACGCCCGCGCGCCGGGCAGCGATGTGCGGCGACATGGGGTCGGGCAGCAGCACAGGATTGTCCAGCGCTGGCCGAACGGCCAGCGTGGAGGCCGCGCGCAAGGCCACCGTGTCCTCGTTGACCCAGCCGCCCTGCCCGTCGGGATCGGCCCCGGCAGCTACGGCCTTCATGCCCACCACGCGCGGATGATGGCCTGCCAGTGCATGCAGCAGCGCACAGCTGGCCAGGGTCTTGCCCACACCGGTATCGGTGCCCGTGACGAAACAGCCGATCATGCTTTTCCCTTCTGCGCGCAAAGCTGCGCTTCCTGCTGCAAAGTGGTGTTCAGCGCGGCCAGCGCGGCCTGACCCAGGTGGGCGATGTCGGCATCGTCGAGCACATAGGGCGGCATGCAGTACAGCGTGCGCCCAATGGGGCGCAGCAGCAGACCGAGATCCAGCGCCGCCTGGTGGTAGCGCTGTGCAAAGTCCGGCAAGGCGGTATCGATGTCCCAGGCCCAGATCATTCCCTGCTGGCGCGCGTTGCTGACGCGGGGGTGAACATTCAGCCCGGCGAATGCAGCACTGATTTTCAGGGCCAGCTGCCGATTGGCGGCCAGCTGGTCCAGCTGCTCGAACAGCTCCAGCGTGGCCACGGCAGCGCGGCAGGCCAGCGGGTTTCCGGTATAGGAATGCGAGTGCAGAAAGCCGCGGGCGGCATCGTCGTCGTAAAAAGCGGCATAGACCTCATCAGTCGTCAGCACGGCAGACAAGGGCAGAGTGCCGCCGGTCAAACCCTTGGACAGACAGATGAAGTCCGGCCTGATGCCGGCCTGCTGGTGGGCAAACAGACTGCCGGTACGGCCAAAGCCCACGGCGATCTCGTCCACCACCAGATGCACCGAATAACGGTCGCACAGCGCCCGTGCCAGACGCAGATATTCGACATCGTGCATGGCCATGCCGGCGGCGCACTGCACCAGCGGCTCCAGAATCAGGGCAGCAGTCTCCTGGTGATGGGCTTGCAACCAGGACTCCAGGCCCTGTGCTGCGCGGCGCGCCACATCGGCAGCGGTTTCGCCAGGCCGGGCCTGACGGGCATCGGGGCTGGGCACCGTGGCCGACAGACGCACCAGAGGGCCATAGGCATCGCGAAACAGCGCAATATCGGTGACCGACAGCGCGCCTACGGTCTCGCCGTGGTAGCCGCCGGCCAGGCCCACGAAGCGGTGCTTGGCAGAATGCCCCTGGTTGCGCCAGTAATGGGCACTCATCTTCAGCGCGATCTCGGTGGCCGAAGCGCCGTCGCTGCCGTAGAACGCATGGCCCAGGCCGGTCAGGCCGGCCAGGCGCTCGGACAGCTCGACCACGGGGGCATGGGTGAAGCCGGCCAGCATCACATGATCGAGCTTCTGCAACTGCTCGGTCAGCGCCGCCCGGATATGCGGATGCGAGTGACCGAACAGATTGACCCACCAGGAACTGATGCCGTCGAGATAACGGCGACCCTCGGTGTCCACCAGCCAGGGCCCGGCGGCGTGGTCGATGGCAATCGGCGGCGCGGCTTCGTGCCGCTTCATCTGGGTACAAGGGTGCCAGACATGGCGCACGCTGCGGCTGGCAAGACTGTGTTCCATCAAAAACTCCTGAGGCGAATCACCCGCCTTGTCAAAACGCAGGCGCAGCGCGGCCTGGCCTGCACCGGAGGCAGGGCCATGCAATTTGCAATGAGAAAGCCCCGGTGCGATGGCCGGGGAAGAATCAGGGATCAGCTCGCGGCCGATGCCCCCAGGCCCTTGAGGCCCAGCTTGCGCATCAAGGTGATATCGGCCTCCACATCGGGATTGCCGGTCACCAGCAGCTTGTCGCCGTAGAAGATGGAATTGGCTCCCGCCATGAAGCACAGGGTCTGCACGGCCTCGCCCAGTTGCTGGCGGCCCGCCGACAGGCGCACGCGGGCCTTGGGCATGGTGATCCGCGCCACGGCGATCACACGAACGAAGTCCAGCGGATCCACCGGCTCGCTGTCGGCCAGCGGCGTGCCGGGCACGGGCACCAGGCTGTTGATGGGTACGGACTCGGGATAGGGCTCCATGTTCGCGAGCTGGGCAATCAGGCCGGCACGGTGGACCTCGGTCTCGCCCATGCCGATGATGCCGCCGCAGCACACGCTGATGCCTGCATCGCGCACGGCCGCCAGCGTGTCCAGCCTATCCTGGTACTGGCGCGTGCTGACCACATCCTTGTAGTACTCGGGCGCGGTGTCGAGGTTGTGGTTGTAGTAGTCGAGACCCGCATCGCGCAGCGATGCCGCCTGGTGCGGCTGCAACATGCCCAGCGTGGCACAGGTCTGCATGCCCAGCCCCTTCACGGCACCGATCAGCTCGTTCATCTTCTCGATATCGCGGTCCTTGGGCGCGCGCCAGGCAGCCCCCATGCAAAAGCGGGTGGCTCCGGCATCCTGGGCCGCCTTGGCGGCGCGGGTGACTTCCTCCACGCTCATCAGCTTCTCGGCCTTCACGCCCGTATCGAACTCGGCTGACTGCGGGCAGTAGCCGCAGTTCTCGGGGCAGCCGCCGGTCTTGACGGACAGCAGGGTCGCCAGTTCGATCTCGCCCGCAGGCCAGTTCTCGCGATGCACGCTCTGGGCACGGTGCAACAAGTCAAGAAAAGGCAGGTCCAGCAAGGACTGCACTGCCTCCACAGGCCAGCGCTGGGCTTGAGCGGCCGCGACGGGCTTGGCCGGCGCATGCCAGTGCATGGTCTGGCTGCCGCAGGCGGCTTGCTGTGCGTCGGCGGCGCGCACTGGGTTGTCTTGCTCGGGCACGGAATAGGACATCGCGGTCTCTCCTCAATCGGGGGAATGCCGCGCATTTTGGGCAAAAAAATCAAGGATTTACAGAGCCCACATGCAAATAGTTCGCCTCCAAACAGTTGCAGCAAGAAGCGCTATTTTTGAGCGCAATTTCAATGCATTTGACGGATTTTCAGCGCGCATTCGAAACAGCCCACCATAACTTCCGTCAACTGCCGCCCTTGTGCGCTCAATTCAGCGCAATGCCCCAGATTCAGACCTTGGATTTCAACGAGAAAGAGCGTAGATATCGGCAAAAAACACGGTTTTTGGCGATTTTTACCCGGACAAGGCCTGAATAAGGGTCAAAAACGGTGCTCTGCCACCCGTGCAAAGGCGGACAAACACCCCAAACTGGCGGATTTAATTCCCTCAACTCTTGTTGGACATTCGCACCGGGCGCAAAAAAGCCGCAGCAAGGCTGCGGCTGGAGGGCGGGAGGCTGGGGTTCAGAAAGCGTGCGCCATGCCCACGCCGAACGAAGTCCCCGAGTCCGCACCGTACTCGTAGCTCTTGCGCCCCAGGCTGGCATAGAGCGTGGTGCGCTTGGACAGCGCATAGTCGGCGCCCAGGGAGTAGAAATGATTGGTCTGCTCCTGCATGCGCTGGCGGCCATAGCCGGCCTTCAGGGTGGTCTGCCCCATCTGGTAGGTGGCACCCAGCGTCAGGGCCTTGGCCGAGAGTGCCGTCTGGGCCACGCGCGAATAGTCCCAGGCGGCCATCACGGAGGCTGCGCCAAAGCGGTATTTGCCAGCCACGAAAGTGTCTTTGTCACCGCTGCCGTTGCGCTCGAAGGCCAGCATACCGCTCAGGCTGTCAGAGTCGTAGTTGAGAGAGGCCGAATAGCCACGCCCCTCACGGCGCAAGGTCAGCGGCACCTCGGTGCGCTCCGGCGAGGTGCTCAGATGCAGGGTGAAGCCGGCCGCCGTGGGCGAGTCATAGAAGATGCCATTGGCCATGCGCCCATACTCGGCTGTGCCGTTGTTGCTGTAGCGATCGGTAGGCGTGAGGTAGTGCCACTGATACCAGGCCGGCGAGGAAATGCGGTTGAAATTGGCCCAGGGGTCGAACTTCCAGTCCTGCGACCACATGGCCGACAGGGCGCGCCCCAGGCGCAGGTGGCCAAAGCCGCCCTGCAAGCCCACCGTGGACTCGTCATGCCAGAACGGCTTGCTGCCCTGATCCTCCAGACGCCCGGTATCGATATCGAAACGTGCGCTCAGACGGAAGGTGGCCTTGAGGCCTCCGCCCAGGTCTTCCCAGCCTGCAATGGCCAGATTGCTGCGCTGGATCGTGCCGGCCTGGGCCGTGCCATCAAAGCCGCGATAGATGCCGCCGTCGATCAGACCGCCAATGCTGACGCTGGACGACTGGGCCGCCGCAGGCAGCGCGGCAGACAAAAGAGTGAAACATGTGGAACAAGCAATGCCAGTACGCAAGCGCATGCCGGTGGTTCTCCTTGAATTGTGAAGTCACTGCCCCCGCAGCCAGCCCTTGGCACAGCAGAAGACAGAGAAGGTCGAAGACCTGTGAGATGAGGCGATGACAGGCAGTCAGGCACTGCCTGATGCACTGAAGACAGCCGGAACATGGCTGGCAGCGGGGCTGCCAATTCCGACCCGAGAAGCCTGCTCAAAAAGCAGGCAACGAAACGCATTATGAAAGTGGGGACTTGGCAGAGTCCAGCCCAGCGTCAGCTTGGTTCAGCCGCTGCGCGCTACGCCGGATGCAGCCCAGATGCGGTTCATCTCGCTGCAGAACGGCTGGGCGCAGGGGGCCAGGCCCTGGTACTGACAGCCTTCGGTCATGCACAAATGCGAACGGTGCTCGCTATTGCGGCGCGGCACAGGCAGGGCATTGGCAGCCTGGGCCGCCGCCATCATCAGCCAGGGATCGGCCTTGTTCTGCAGCAGTTGCTGCACTTCCTGCGCCAGCGCCGGTGCGGGCAGGGCCAGGGGCAAACCGGCCATCTGCGCCGGCGTCGTCTGAGCGGCGCTCGCCGTGACGGGCTGCAGCTCCAGCCACAGCAATGCGCTGGTGGCAAGTGTGGTAGTTGCAGCCGACGACTGCGGCTGCACCACCAGGGCCAGAGGGCCGCTGCTCAAGACACCCGGATCCGCCATGGGCAGGCGCAGGGCCGTCACCGTTCCCTGGGCTGTCGGGATGCTTGCCGCGCCCACAGCCTGCGCCCAGGCGGCGGGGACCTGCAATGTCAGGGAAAAGCTGCGCTCGCCTTGCGGCGTTACCAGCGTGCCTTGCTGCACCAGCCAGTTCTGCAGCTGGGGCAGACGCGGTGCGGCAACGCCACCAGCAGCGGTTGCAGCCATGCCCTGCTGTGCCTGCTCCAGCGCCACGGCCGCCGTGGGCGACAGGGCCGTCGCCGTCTGCAAGGCCGAGCTGGGCGGCTGCGCCCCAGACGCCGCGGCCTGCGCCAAGGCCTGCATCAGCGCAACCGATCCTTGCTGGCCGGCCAGCAGCTGCAAGGGCTGGGCCTGTCCCTGCAGGCTGACCTGAACCTGCGCGAGCAGGCTTTGCACAAACTGCTGCACGGCCGCTGGCAGGCCCTGGCTAGGCCAGCTTGCCGCAGGTGCACCGGGCTGGGCCTGCACCTGCAGTGCCAGCTGCGCAATCAGATGCTCAAAGGCCTGGAGCTTGAGGTTCTGCAAGGTTTGCGGCGACCACTGCACGACGCTGGTCGCCGGGGGCGCAGTTTGAGCGACAGGCGGTTGCTGCGCTGCGGGAAGACCTGAGACAGCGGCCGCCACCACATTGCCGACCTGCACAGCCGCCTGACCCGTGGGCACGGACACGGGCAGTACGGGAGCAACGGGTTGCAGTGGTGCAGTCATGCGATCGTCGGTGCTGGGGCAGCAAAGCCGGAATCAGGCCATTGTGCCCGTGCCCTGCGGACAAGCATCGAAAAAAGAGCTGTCAGCGCTTGTGGCTCAAGCATCAGGGATGCCCGGATCGCGCCAGGGGCGAACCATTCCGGGCGGAATCAGGCTTCGGCCGGGTAGAACAGCTTGCGCGTGGTCGTGGCCTGCACGGCCTTGGCAATGGCACCGATATGGTCGGGCGTGGTGCCGCAGCAGCCGCCCACGATATTGACCAGGCCTTCGGCCGCGAACTCGTGTACCAGACGGCTGGTGATCTCGGGCGTTTCGTCAAAGCCGGTGTCGCTCATGGGGTTGGGCAGGCCGGCATTGGGGTAGCAGCTGATGAAGGTGTCGGGAGCCGCCTTGGCCAGCTCCTGCACATAGGGACGCATCAGCGTGGCGCCCAGGGCGCAGTTCAGACCCACGGACAGCGGGTTGCTATGGCGCACGCTGTGCCAGAAGGCCGTCACGGTCTGTCCGCTCAGAATGCGACCCGAGGCATCGGTCACCGTGCCGCTGATCATGATGGGCAGGCGCTCGCCGGTCTGCTCGAAGGCTTCGTCCACGGCAAACAGCGCGGCCTTGGCGTTGAGGGTGTCGAAGATGGTCTCGACCAGGATCACGTCGGCACCGCCTTCGATCAGCGCCAGCGTCTGCTCCAGATAGGCCTGGCGCAGCTGCTCGAAGGTGATGTTGCGCGCGGCAGGGTCGTTCACATCGGGGCTGATGGAGGCTGTCTTGGGCGTGGGGCCCAGGGCGCCGGCCACATAGCGCTTGTGATCGGGCGTGCTGTACTTGTCGCAGGCCGCACGCGCCAGCTGGGCGCTCTTGAGGTTCATCTCATAGGCCAGATCGGCCATGTGGTAGTCCTCCTGCGCAATCGTGGTCGCACCAAAGGTATTGGTCTCGATCAGATCGGCGCCGGCAGCCAGGTATTTCTCATGGATGTCGCGAATCACGTCGGGACGGGTCAGCGACAGCAGCTCGTTGTTGCCCTTGACGTCATGGGCAAAGTCCTTGAAGCGCTCGCCCGCAGCATCGGCACCGGCATAGCCCTCGCCGCGATACTGAGCCTCGCCCAGCTTGAAACGCTGAATCATGGTGCCCATCGCGCCGTCAAGAATGACGAGGCGCTTGGCAAGCGTTGCGGGCAGCTCCTGGGCTCGGGTGTAGGCGGGGGTGGGGTGCGACTGGCTCATAGACCGCCATTGTAGGAAAGCTGGCAGGCTTTGCCGGGCAGCCGGGCATTGCCCTGCCGCCAGCGCCTATTCCGATGGCTGGCCTGCCGGGTAGCGAGCCTTGGCCATGCGGAACGTCAGATTCCAGCGCTCATTGCCAAGCAGCGGGTGCTGGCCCGGCTTGAGCGGGGCGACACCATGAAACACCAGACGCGAAGGCCCGCCCCAGACCAGCACATCGCCATGGGTGAGCGCAAGGCGCCGGGTGGGATTCTGGCGCGTCAGCCCGCCCCAGAGAAAGCTGCAAGCCAGGCCCAGCGAGACCGAGACGATGGGCGCAGCAAAGTCATGCTCGTCCTGGTCGCGGTGCAAGCCCATGCGCGCGCCCGGCTGATAGCGGTTGATCAGGCAGGCATCGGGTGCAAAACCCGGATAGCCGGCCAGCGCCGCAGCCCTGGCGGCCTGCTCGCCCAGAAAAGCCGGAATGGCGGGCCAGGGCTTGCCGGTCTGCGGATCGACGGCGCTGTAGCGATAGCCCTGCAGATCCGAAATCCAGCCCCAGCCGCCGGCGTTGCTGATCGCCACCGACATGAACTTGCCGCCGGGCACCTGCATGGTGCGAAATGCGGCCCGTGTCTGCAAGGCCGTCACTTCGGCCACCCAGCGCTGCTCCTCGGCTGCCGCAAAGCCGCGCAGCAGCACGGCACCGTCATCAATGATTTCGGCGGGCAGGGGTTCGTCAGGAAACAGCGAAAGCGTCATTGCAACGCCATCATAGGCCTGGCCGGTGGCTGTCCCTCCCAGCCGCCAGCCAGCGCCTGATACAGCGCCACGGCGGCACGCAGGCCGCGCACGCGGCTGTCGGCCGCTGCGTCCTGGGCCGCATAGAGGTCGCGCTGCGCGTCCAGCACCTCGTACAGGCCCACGCTGCCCAGGCGGTAGCGGCGCTGCGCGAGATGCTCGGCCCGTGCGCGCTGCTCGGCGGCCTGGGCCAGATGGGCGTCCTCGGTGCGGGTGCGCGCCAGGCCCACCAGGGCGTTCTCGGTGTCCTCCAGCGCCAGCAGCACGCTTTGCTGGTACTGGGCCAGCGCGACCTGGGCGCCGGCCTCGCTGGCAGCGATGCGTGCACGCACGCGGCCCACGTCGAGGAAAGACCAGTCCACGCCCAGGAACACGCTGCGGCTGGCGCTGCCGGCCTCGAACAGCGCGCCCGTGCTGAGAGCGGAGCTTCCCAGCAGACCGCCCAGCGACAGGCGCGGGAACAGCTCGGCCGTGGCCACGCCCACCCGTGCCGTGGCCGCATGCAGACGCGCCTCGGCGGCGGCCACATCGGGGCGACGGCGCAACAGCTCGGCGGGCGTTCCGGGAGCGATGGTCTCTGGCAACTGCGGCAACGCGGTCGGCGCATCCAGCGCCGCGATCAGAGCCTCGGGCACCTGGCCGGTGAGCACGGCCAGCCGGTGCTGGGCCACGGCGATCCGGGCCTGCAGTGCCGGAATACGCGAGCGCGTAGTCTCCAGCTGCGCCTGGGCGCGCGCCAGGTCGAAGTCGGTGCCGCTGCCATGCGCCAGCCGCAGCTGTACCAGGCGCAGCGTGTCCTGCTGATTGGCAGCATTGGCCTCGGCCAGCTGCAGGCGCTGTTGCCAGCCACGCAGGTCGGCGTAGCTGGTCGCGACCTGAGCCGCAATGGCGACCTGCAGCGCAGCCAGATCGGCGGCACTGGCGCGCAGGTCGGCGCTGCCGGCCTCGATGCTGCGGCGCACGCGACCGAACAGGTCCAGCTCCCAGCTCGCGTTGATGCCGGCGCTGTAGCTGCGCTGGCTGCGCGGCCCGCCCATGGCCTGGTTTTCGCTGAGTCTTTGCTGCAGCGCCTGGCCCGACAGGGTGAGCGTGGGGAGTTGATCAAGACGGCTTTCGAGTAGCAGGGCCTGGGCCGCATCCAGCCGCGCCAGTGCACCGCGCAGATCCTGATTGGCCCGCAGGGCCTGCTCGACCAGCTGCGTGAGTTGCACATCCTGGAACTGGCGCCAGAACGCGACATCGGACCCGGTCTCGGGGGATGCCTGCTGCGGGACTGCAAACGGCTCGGCCCGCGCGAACTGCGCGCCGGCCGCGGGCAACTCGGGCGCGCGGAAATCGGGACCGACGGCGCAGCCTGCAAGCAGGGTCGCAAGGCTCGCCATGGCATATGCCAGAGCATGCCGGCGCAAGGGTTTGCAGATCTCAGACATGGCTGCCCTCCAGGGATGCAGGTGAAACAGGTGAAGCAGGATGGGCTGGCGTGCGGGTCGCCAGCGACCGGCCCGACAGGCGGCGCAGCGTGACGTAGAACACCGGCGTGAGGAAGAGGCCGAACAGGGTTACGCCCAGCATGCCCGAGAACACCGTCACGCCCGTGGCCGCGCGTACCTCGCTGCCGGCGCCGCTGCCGATCAGCAAGGGCACGGCGCCCGCGATGAAGGCGATCGAGGTCATGACGATGGGGCGCAGCCGCAGGCGGCAGGCCTGCAGCGCGGCATCGACGATGCCCACGCCGCGCAGCTCCAGCTCGCGTGCGAACTCCACGATCAGGATGGCGTTCTTGCAGGCCAGCCCCATCAGCACCACCAGGCCCACCTGCACGAAGACATTGTTGTCGCCCCCCGCCAGCCAGACACCGAACAGCGCCGCGCAAATGCACACGGGCACGATGAGGATCACGGCCAGCGGCAGCGTCCAGCTTTCGTAGAGCGCGGCCAGCACCAGGAAGACCAGCATCACGGCGATGGCGAAGACCACGGCCGCGGCGTTGCTCTGCTCCACCTGCTGGTAGCTCAGGTCGGTCCAGGCCAGCTCGATGCCGCGCGGCAGCGTGCGCTGCGCGATCTCCTGGAGCTTGGCCAGCACCTCGCCCGAGGACAGCACGCGCGGGTCGGAGTCGCCGATCAGGTCGGCCGCGGGAAAGCCGTTGTAGCGCAGCACCGGGTCGGGGCCGAAGCTGGGCACCACGGTGACCATGGAGCCTATGGGCACCATCTCGCCGCGCGCATTGCGCGTGCGCAGCCGGCCGATATCCTCCACGGCCTGGCGGTGGTCCGCATCGGCCTGGAGCATCACACGCCAGACGCGGCCGAAAGCGTTGAAGTCGTTGACGTAGACCGAGCCCAGATAGGCCTGCAGCGTCTGGAACAGGTCGGTCAGTGCCACGCCCTGGGCCTTGGCCTTGGTGCGGTCCACCTTCACTTCCAGCTGCGGGATGTTGGACTGGTAGCTGCTGACCGGGTAGGTCATGCCCGGTGTTTTGGCGATCTCGGCCTGGAAGGCCTGCAGCGCCTGCTGCAGCGCCGCGTAGCCCAGGCCCGCGCGGTCCTGCAGGAACAGCGAGTAGCCCGAGCCGTTGCCCAGGCCCTGGATGGGCGGCGGCATCAGTGCATAGGCAAAGCCGCCCTCGATATGCGCGAACTTGGCACCCAGCTCGGCATTGATGGCCTCGGCGCTGCGCGTGCGCTCGCCGAAGGGCTTGAGCATGATGTAGGAGCTCGTCAGATTGGGCGTGGTCGTGGACTGCAGCGCATTGAAGCCCGCGAAGGCGGCGACCATGTCCACGCCATCCACGCTTTTGGCCGTCTCCACCATCTGGCGCGTGACCGCGTCGGTGCGGTTCAGCGACGCGCCTTCGGGCAGCTTGGCGCCGGCAAACAGGTAGAGCTTGTCCTGCATGGGGATGAAGCCGCCAGGCACGGCCTGGAACAGCACGGCGGTGCCGGCCAGCAGCGCCGCATAGACCGCAAACACCAGGCCCCGGCGGCGCAGCGAATGCCCCACCGAGTTCTGGTAGCCGTGGGCGCTGCGATCGAAGAAGCGGTTGAAGGGCCGGAAGAGCCAGCCCAGGCCCTTGTCGATGACACGCGCCAGCGCATCGCGCGGTGCGCCGTGCGGCTGCAGCAGCCTGGCCGCCAGTGCCGGCGACAGGGTCAGCGAGTTGATGGCCGAGATCACCGTGGAGATGGCGATGGTCACCGCGAATTGCTGATAGAACTGGCCCGTGACGCCGCTGAGAAAGGCCATGGGCACGAAGACCGCGCACAGCACCAGGGCGATGGCGATGATGGGCCCGGAGACCTCCTTCATGGCCAGATGGGCCGCCTCCTGCGGGCTGTGGCCCTGCTCGATGTAGCGCTCCACGTTCTCGACCACGACGATGGCGTCGTCCACCACGATGCCGATGGCCAGCACCAGGCCGAACAGCGTCAGCGTGTTGATGGAATAGCCCAGCAGGTACAGACCCGCGAAAGTGCCGATGATGGACACGGGCACGGCCAGCAGCGGAATGATGGAGGCGCGCCAGGTCTGCAGAAAGACGATGACCACCAGCACCACCAGGATCACGGCCTCGATCAGCGTGCTCTGCACCGCCTTGATCGAGTCGCGCACAAAGACCGTGGGGTCCCAGACGGATTCGAAGGCCACGCCCTCGGGCAGATCCTTGGAGAGCCGGTCCATGGCCGCGTAGACCTGCTCGGCCACGCCCAGCGCATTCGCGCCTGGCGACAGGAAGATGCCCACGGCCGCCATGTTCTTGGTGTCGCTCCACGAGCGCAGCGTGTAGTCGCTGGCGCCCAGCTCGATGCGCGCCACGTCGGCCAGACGCACGACCTGGCCGCCTTCGCCGCTCTTGAGCACGATGTCACCGAACTCCTCGGCCGTCTTCAGCCGCCCGCGCACATTGATGGACAGCAGCTTGTCGGACTTCTGCGCACTGGGCTCGGCGCCCAGCTGGCCGGCAGAGACCTGGATGTTCTGCTCGCGGATGGCGGCGATCACCTCACCGGCCGTGAGCTGGCGTGCCGCCACCTTGCTCGGGTCCAGCCAGACGCGCATCGCATAGTCGCCCGCGCCGTAGATTCCGACGTCGCCCACCCCGGGAATGCGCGCCAGCACATCCTTGATCTTGAGCGTGACATGGTTGCGCAGGTACAGCGCATCATGCTGGCCATCCTTGGAGACCAGGCCCACATACATCAGCGGCGTGGACGCCTGCTTCTGCGTGGTCACGCCGAACTGCCGCACCTCCTCGGGCAGGCGGCTCTGGGCCTGGCTGACGCGGTTCTGCACGCGCACGGCGGCGGTGTCGGGGTCGATTTCGGGGCGGAAGGTGGCAACCACCTGCAGGCTGCCGTCCGAAGCCGCGACCGACTTCATGTACATCAGGCCTTCAACCCCGTTGATGGCTTCCTCCAGCGGCACGGCCACCGACTCTGCGACCTCCTTGGGATTGGCCCCCGGATAGGTGGCGCGCACCACCACGCTGGGCGGCACGACCTCGGGATATTCGCCCACCGGCAGCTGCGGAATGGCCACCAGGCCGACGGCGAACATGATGATGGAGAGCACGACCGCGAAGATGGGCCGGTCTATGAAGAATTTGGAGAAGTCCATGGCACTCCCTCCTTACTGCGCAGCGGCGGGCGCGGGCTGTGCGGCCGCTGCCGCTACCGGCCTGGGATTGACGGGCATGCCGGGGTAGTAAATGCGCTGCACGCCGCCCACCACCAGCCGGTCACCTGCGGTCAGACCTTTTTCCACCAGGCGCCGGCCATCGACCATGCGACCCAGCGTGAGGTCGCGACGCTCGGCCAGATTGCCTTCACCCACCACATAGACGTACTTGCGGTCCTGGTCGGTGAGCACGGCCTTGTCGTCGATCAGCAGCGCCTGGGACTCGGCTCCCTGTCGGTCCGGGCCGCTTTGCATCTGCACGCGTGCGAACAGGCCTGGCGTCAGCATCCGGTCGGGGTTGGCCAGGCGCGCGCGCAAACGCATGGTGCCCGTGCCCGGCTGGAGCTGGTTGTCGCTGAAATCCAGCGTGCCCGCATGGGGAAAACCGCTGTCGCCGACCAGGGCCACGCGCACGGCGCGCCCCTGGCCGGTCAGGCCGGCCTTCTGGTAGCGCAGGAAGCTGTGTTCGTCGGCATCGAAATACGCATACACCGGGTCCTGCGAGACCAGGGTGGTCAGCACGCTCTGGTCGGCCTGGGCCATATTGCCCACGGTGAGCAGAGCCCGGCTGGCACGGCCCGTGATGGGCGCACGCACCTCGGTGAAGTCGAGCTGCAGCCGGGCGGTGGCCAGCTCGGCCTCGGCCGCGCGCACCTGGGCCGCGGCCTGGGCCAGCGTTGCGGCCCGCGTGTCGGCCTCCTCGCGCGAGACCGCATTCTCGGCCACCAGCTGGCGCGCACGCTGGTCCTGCGTCTGCGCCAGCCCGGCTGCGGCACGCGCGCGTTCAAGCTGGGCCTGGGCGCTGGCCAGGGCCGCGCGATAGGGCCGCTGGTCAATCACGAACAGCAGCTGGCCTTTCTTCACCTCCTGACCCTCGACGAAGGCGATGCGCTCGATATAGCCCGACACGCGCGAGCGCAGCTGCACCGATTCCACGGCCTCGATGCGGCCGTTGAACTCGTCCCAGGGGCGTATGCCCTGCAAGGCGACCTCGGCCACCTGCACCTCAGGCGCTGGCGGCGGGCCGTTGCTGGCATGGGCGTCGCCCGCGCCGGGGCGGCCGCAGCCGGAAAGCAGGGCCAGCGCCGCAACGACGCTGGCAAACATGGTAAGCCGCAGCTGCGGTGGTTGGAAGACAAACATGAGACTCTCTCCTTCAGGAAACGGCCGTGCACGGCGTGCTGCGGCGCTTTGCGGGCACACCCGTCCCTGCGCGGCGCATGGCGCGCAAGAGACGTCGTGGGAAACAGGTTGGAAGCGGGGCCTGCCGGCCTTCAGACCGCGGACCCGGACACAGGCGACGGCCCGGGCCACGCAGGCTGCAGCGGTGCTCTGCGCTGCGCCAGAAAGCGCCGCGGCGAGCTACCCACCGCCTTGCGGAACATGGTCACGAAGGCTGGCGCACTTTCGTAGCCGAGGGCATCTGCCACTGTCTGTATGCGCTGCCCTTCCGAGAGCTGCTGCAGCGCGGTAAGCACATGAAGCTGACGGCGCCACTGGTTGACGGTAAGACCTGTCTCAGCTAGAAACAGTCGGGTCATGCTGCGCTCGCTCATGCCTATGCGCTGCGCCCAATCGGCCAGCCTAGCCTGCAGCTGCGGCTCGGCGCACAGGGCGCTGGCCATGCGGCGCAGACGCCGGTCGCGCGGCATCGGCAGGTGCAGCCCCTCGGGCTGTGCCGCCTGTATTTCGTCGATCAGCACCTGCATCAACCGGCCGTCGCCGTCATCAAGACGGTAGCGCTGCGGCAAGGCCTGTACGCGCTCCAGTAGCGCACTCAGAAATGGCGATACCGCCAGTGCATGACAGGGGCCGGTCATGGGATGCGCCGCCCCCGCTGCCACGAATACGATGTAGCCGCTGGCCGCGCCGCTGCAGCTGACGCGATGCGGCGTTCCGCCTTCGATCCAGGCAGCGCTGCGCGGTGGCACCACGCAGACGCCAGCGTCGGTCTCCAGCGTGATCAACCCCACATTCGTGACCATGAGCTGGCTCTTGCGATGGGCATGGAAATCCATGCCCCAGTCCCCCGGGCCCGACTGCATGGGCAGCACGATCACCGGACGGTCCACCTGATCGGGGTCCCACATTCCAGGCCGCTCCTGCAGCAAGGCTTCATCCACGGCATTCATCGCTTTTCCCTCATTCCATTTCAATCGCTCTCAAGAAGCTCCAGCGCTCGCTCGCGCGCCTCTTGTGTGGAGGCCACCAGCAGCATCGGATAACCCCAGGCCTTGCCGAACATCTGCGCCAAGGCCTGGGCCTGCTCTCGCTTTTGCTCATCGGGCTCGGCATGAACCAGGGCACGAACCAGGCTTTTGAGCTCGCTGCGGCGGCCTTTCATCCAGAGCACCACCTGCTTGCGCTCCTCGGGCGAGCGCTCCTCCTGGGACATGTCGCCGTCGCTGTAGAAGACAAAGACCTGGCCGCGGTCGAGCAGCGCCGAAAAATCCGCCAGCAAGCGGTCCATAGGCTGGGCCTTGTCACGCTCGTAGCCCATGCGGACCAAGGGATAGCTGCTGCTGTCGATGTACATGGGAACCTCCTGTGCATATTCATCAATAAAAATGAGACTCATTACTTTATGAGTGAGCAGCAGCGGCGTCATTGCAGCTTTCAGCCAAAGAATTTCGCAGTCCGGCCAACTGGCCTTCGTGGACTGCCTCAGCGGGCTTGCCCAGCTCCCACGCTATCGATCACAATGGCTCACATTCTTCAAGTTCAAGTTAACTTGAAGTCAAGCACCAAGGAAAGACACCATGAAAATTGAGGATGATCCGCTGATGAGCATCAGCGACTTTGCGCAGCGCAGCGGTGTCAACGCATCGGCACTGCGCTTCTACGAGTCGCTGGGTCTGATCGAATCGGTGCGCAGCAGCGGCGGAAGGCGACGCTACCACCGCTCGGGCCTGCGGCGCATCGCCTACATCGTGTTTGCGCAGCGCGTGGGTTTCACGCTGGAGGAGATCGCCGCACAGCTGGCGCAGCTGCCGACGCGGCATGTACCCACGGGCGGCGACTGGCAGAAGATGTCGCGCATCTGGCAGCAGCGGCTGGACGAGCGCATCGACGAGCTGCAGCGCCTGCGCGACAGCCTCAACCAGTGCATAGGCTGCGGCTGCCTGTCGCTCAAGGTGTGCAGCATGTACAACCCCGAGGACCAGTGCCAGCGCTGCGGCCCGGGACCGCGTCGCTGGATGGGCGATGCGCTACCGGCGGGGGCCGAAGGCCACTAGCGCAGCGGCGGCGAGGCCTGACTCAGCTGCGGGCGAAAGCCAGCACGGCCTGCAGCAGGCGCTGCATGGTGGGCTGGATGCGGGCCGCCACTTCGGGCAGGTAGTCGAACGGCATCTGCTCCTGCATATAGCTGGACTGTGTCATCTCCAGCTGCACGGCATGGAAGCCCAGCTCCGGCTGACCATAGTTGCGCGTGATGAAGCCGCCCTTGAACCTGCCGTTGAGCACACTGGTGTGGCCCGGTGCCTGCTGTGCAATATCCAGCAGCTGCTGGGCCAGCGCCGGCGCGCAGCTCTTGCCGTCGGCGGTGCCCAGGTTCAGGTCGGGTAGCTTGCCCTCGAAAAAGCGCGGCAGCACCGAGCGGATGCTGTGCGCATCCCACAGCATGGCCACGCCATGCTGGCTCTTGATGCGATCGAGCTCGGCACGCAACTGCGCGTGATAGGGCTGCCAGTAGAGTTCGCGGCGGCGCGCGACTTCCGCCTCGTCGGGCTCGAACGCCTTGCTCGCATACAGGGGCTTGCTGTCGAAGCCGTCAACCGGGCACAGCCCGGTCACGCTCTGGCCCGGATAGAGGCTGGCACCATCGGGCGGACGGTTCAGATCGATGACATAGCGCGAATGCGTGGCGACCAGAATGGATGCGCCCAGTGCCTTGGCGAAGTCGTAGAGCTGCGGCATATGCCAGTCGGTGTCGTGGACTTCGCGCCCTTCGGGCGTGAGCCTGGCCGCAATATCGGCCGGTACATGGGTGCCGGTATGCGGCATGGAAATCAGCAGCGGTGCCGTACCCTGGTGAAAGACAAAGGGGGCGATGGCTTGGCTCATGGAGCGTCTCTCTTCTGTCAAAAATCTGAATGCAGCCGCCCTCAGGCGCCTTGCAGCAATGCCTTGCGGGCCAGGACAAAACCCTGTTGCGCGACCTCGTGCAGCGCATGGCGGCCTGTCTGCACACGCTGCTGG
Organism: Comamonas thiooxydans; assembly: GCF_002157685.2. Lineage (NCBI taxonomy): Bacteria > Pseudomonadati > Pseudomonadota > Betaproteobacteria > Burkholderiales > Comamonadaceae > Comamonas > Comamonas thiooxydans. The sequence goes on along the minus strand of NZ_AP026738.1, from coordinate 180,501 downwards.
CCGCGAACCCAGACATCGGCAATGGCCGAAGTGCGATGGCTTGCAAACACATGGGCTGCATGGCCGCTGCCGGCAGGCAGGCCGTTGAGGGCCACATGCCGGGCATCGAGCACCACGAAGTCGGCCTGCTGGCCCACAGCCAGACCGGCAATGGCACGGCCCGAAGCCTGGGCACCGCCGGCCACCGCCTGCAAGGTCATGGAAGTCGCCACCTGGGGCTGGGCACCGCCGCCGAGCACATTGCGCTGGCGCAGGTTCAGACGCTGGCTGTATTCGAGCATCAACAGCTCTTCGGCGGCATTCACCGAAGCATGGCTGTCCGAGCCAACACCCCAGCGACCGCCATGCCTGAGCCACAGCGGCATGTCGAAAATGCCGTCGCCGAGATTGGCTTCGGTGGTGGGACAGATGCCGGCCACGGCAGCGCTGCGAGCCGCGCCCGCATATTCCTCGGGCGTCATATGCGTGGCATGAACCAGGCACCAGCGCGCATCGACGGGCGCATGCTCGAGCAGCCATTGCACGGGGCGCTGACCACTCCAGGCCAGGCAGTCGTCCACCTCCTGGGTCTGTTCGGCGATATGGATGTGCACCGGCGCCTTGGGCAGCATGGCGTGCAGGCCTGCGAGCGCGGCTTTCAGGCTGTCCGGAGGCACGGCGCGCAGCGAGTGCGGAGCCAGGCCCAGAGCTGCCTGCTGCGCCCTGGTCACGGGCTCCAGTTGCTGCAGCAGGGAGAGCATGTTGTCCGTGCTGCGAATGAAGCGGGCCTGATCCTCGCGAGGCGGCAGCCCCCCGAAGCCGCTGGTCTGATAGAGCACGGGCAGCAAGGTCATGCCGATGCCCGTCTTCTGCGCCGCACGCAGCAGCGCCAGGGACAGGCTGGCATCGTTGGCATAGGGCTTGCCACCCACATCATGGTGCACATAGTGAAACTCGCACACCGAGGTGTAGCCCGCCTCCAGCATTTCCAGGTACAGCCAGGTCGCAATCGCCTCCAGCGCCTCGGGCGTCATGCGATTGGCAAAGCCGTACATCAGCTTGCGCCAGCTCCAGAAGCTGTCCTGCGCCTGACCACGGAACTCGGTCAGCCCGCCGAACGCACGCTGGAAGGCATGCGAGTGCAGATTGGGCATGCCTGGGATCACCGGGCCAGCGGCGCGGATGGCAGTATCGACCTCGCCGGCCTCGCCGCTCTGCGGATCCACATCGGTGAGCACCTCGGCCAGACGCCCGCTCTCATCCCAGCTCAGCAGGACATTGCGCGCCCATCCCGTGGGCAGTAAGGCGTCTTCGGCAAATAGTGTGCCGCTGGAGGAGGAAGAGTGCATGATCATTTCGAAATGCCTGAAGGAGATGAAACCAAACGCTGGCCACGGGCCGCAAGCGCCAGCGCAGCCACGGCCAGCAAGGCCAGCGCGGCGCTGACCTGGATGGCTTGGGTGTAGCCGCCAGTCTGGTCGAACACCCAGCCGGACGCGCTGGCGCCAACGACTGCCGCCAGCCCCACGCTGATGTAAAGAATGCCCAAAATGGCCCCCAGCCGCAAGGTGCCGAACCACTGGGCTGCCAGGACAGGAAACAGGGCAATGCAGCCGCCGTGCGCCGCGCCGAACAGCAGGGAAAAAGCGGCCAGCACAGCCCAGCCCTGGGCCTGCCACCACAGCAGGTGCAACAGGGCCAGGAAAATGCTCAGCCCCATGAGCAGACGCAGAGCTCCCAGTCTGTCGCCGAGACCGCCCAGCAGCGGACGGCCCAGCACATTGCCAGCGCCTATCAGCGCAATCAGCCACTGGCTTGAAACGGCATCGATATCCAGGCCCTGGGCCATGGGAGCGATATGCACCAGGGCCGCAAACAGGCTCACCGAGGCCAGGAAAATGGCCAGGAAAAACCAGCCGAAGCTGCCGCTGCGCACGGCCTGGGACAGCTCCATGCCCTGTGCCTGGGCTGCGGCCTGGGCAGGGTGAGGATCGCCGTCGCAGCTCAGGCCCAGCTGCGAGGGCTGCCCGACCATGGACAGCGCTGCCGGCAGTCCCAGCAGCAGGATGGCCAGCGCAAACCACTGCATGGCGACCTGCCAGCTCTGCTGCTCCAGCAGCCAGCCCGCAAACAGCGGCGCGACGAAGGTGCCGACTCCGGTGCCGGCCGAGGCCAGGCCGGAGGCACGGCTGCGCAGCCGTATGAACCAGCGCTGCACGGCGACCAGGGCCGGTACGTAGATCAGGCCCACACCACCGCCCACGAACAGGCCGAAAACCACGAACAGCTGCGCCAGCGAGCGAGTCTGACTGGCCAGCGCAAAGCCTGTGGCCAGCAGCAGGACCCCCGCACCGGTCACGCGACGCAGGCCTATGCGGTCGGCCAGGGGACCGGCAATGGCCCCAACGCAGTAATACAGCAAAGCCGTCACGGCAAACAGCGAGCCCACCGAGAAACGACCCGCATCGAACTGCGTCTGGATGCTCTTGAAAAAAGCGCCAAAGGAATAAGCTGCACCAAAAGCCAGGGCGAGCAGGCCATGGGCCGCCGCCACAATCGTCCAGCCCCGGAACAGCTTCATGGCTCAGACCTCGAGCGCGGCCAGCAAGGCCTGCACAAAACGCGCGTTGTCGCCTTCGGTGCCTATGGACACGCGCAGGAAATGCTCGAAGCCGGGCTCCTTCCAGGGCTTGACGATCACGCCCTGCCTGAGTAGCGCTTCGGTCACCGGGCCATTGGGACGTCCGAGGTCGAGAAACAGGAAGTTGGCTACCGAGGGCGCAATGCGCAGGCCTTGCAGCGGCCGGCCCGGCCCTGCCAGCGCCAGCAGCTGTCGGCGCAGATCTTCGCGCAGCGCCACCGTGGTCGCCACACCGCTGCGCATGTGCGCGGGATCGTTCCAGGCGGCCAGCGCCGCGCGCTGGGCCGCCATGTTCACATTGAAGGGCGAGCGCACCTTGTCCATCAGGCCCACCAGCTCGGCGCTGTCGGCCATGCCGTAGCCCACGCGCAGACCGGCCAGGCCCCAGGCCTTGGAGAAGGTGCGCAGCACGATCCAGGGTCCGACCCGCGCCTCCAGCATGGCCAGCACATCGGGGTAGTCATCGTCGTGCAGCGCGTATTCGTAATAGGCCTCATCCACCACCAGCACGGTGTTGGCGGGCGTGGCCTCCAGCACCTGCGCAAACTGCGCCGCATCTATCATGCAGCCCACGGGGTTGGACGGGTTGGGCAGGAAGGCGATCTTGGGGGCCTTGGCCACGGCAGCGCACCAGGCGCCCAGATCGAAGCCCAGCGCCTCGTTCAGTTCGAGGAGCTCGACCTCCGCGCCCATCATCTTCGGATAGATTTCGTGCAGGCCGAACACGGGACGCTGGGTCACCACCAGATCGCCGGGAGCGAGAAATACCTCGCAGAGAATCTTGATCAGGTCTTCCGAACCGTCGCCGAACACCAGACGCCCGGCGGGCAGCCCCGTGCGCCCGGCAATGGCTTCGCGCAAGGCCGTGCAGTTGGCATCGGGATAGTTACCCACATCGTCGGCCACCTCGGCAATCGCGCGGCGCACCGAGGCACTGGCACCGAAGGGATTTTCATTGCTGGCCAGTCGCGCAATATCGGTCACGCCATAGCGTGCCCGCACCGCTTCATTGGACAGGCCGGCGTTGTATGCGGGCAGCGGGCGAACCTGGGCACGGGCCAGCGAGGCCACCAGAGAATTCGTCATAGATCGAACACCTTTCCGGGATTCATCAGGCCCAGTGGATCGAGGGCCAGCTTGATGGCCCGCATCGCCGCCAGCTCCGCGGGGGTGCGGCTGTTGCTCAGATAAGGCTTCTTGTGCAGGCCGATGCCGTGCTCCGCGGAGACGCTGCCCTGCATCTCGCCCACGATGCGGTAGAGAAGCTCCTCCACCTGCTCGCATTCGCCGTTGACGGTCTTGCCATCCACCGAGACATGGAGATTGCCGTCGCCCACATGGCCGAAGTACAGAGCCTGGTGCGCGGGCCAGCGAGCGGCAAAGGCCTGCATGCAGGCTTCGGCAAAGCGGCCGATGTCGGCCTGGGGCAGGCTTACGTCGAAATTGATCGCGGGATGCATATTGTTGTTGAGCTCGGCCGGTGCCTCGCGCAGCTTCCACAGCTGCTGCACCTGGGCGACCGACTGGGCCACGATGGCATCGAGCACCTCACCGGCTTCCATGGCTTGCTCGAGCACCTGCTGCACATCGCCTTGCAACTGCGCCTCGTCCTTGCCGTCCACATTGATCAGGGCCAGCAAGGGGTAGCGCTGTTCAAAAGGCGCAGCGAGCTTGAGCCAGGCCATGGAGGCCTGCACAAAGCTGTCCCACATCAGCTCATAGGCCGCGACGCTGTTGCCGAAGTGCGATTGCATGCGCTTGAGCACGGCCAGCGCCGAGTCGAAATCGGGCATGGCCACCAGCGTCGTAGCCGTGGCCTGCGGCGCAGGACGCAGGCGCAGCAGCACGCGCGTGATGATGCCCAGCGTGCCTTCGGCACCGATGAAGAACTGCTTGAGGTCGTAACCCGTGTTGTTCTTGATCATGGGACGCAGCATGGGCAGCACCGTGCCGTCGGCCAGCACCACCTCTAGGCCCAGCACCTGCTCGCGCATCATGCCGTGCTGCAGCACGCCGTTGCCGCCCGCGTTGGTGGAGACATTGCCGCCGATCTGGCAGCTGCCACGAGCGCCGAGATCCACGCCGAACACCATGCCGACATCGACGGCAGCCTCCTGCACGGCTTGCAGGGTGACGCCGGCCTGCACCTGCATCAGTCCGGTCTGGGCATCGATGTCCTCGATGCGGTTCATGCGGTCCAGCGACAGCGCGACGGCGCCCTCCGTAGGGACCGCTGCACCGGCCAGCCCGGTCAGCCCACCCTGCGGAACCACCGCAATCCTGTGGGCGCTGCACAGACGCATGACGGTGCTGACTTCCTCCGTGGTGCGTGGGCGCACCAGCGCCAGCGGCTGCCGGGGCGGCGTGCCGCTCCAGTCGGTGCGGCTACGCTGCGGCGTGTCCGTGCCGCGCAGCGCCACATCGGCGCCCAGGGTGGAAATCAGTTCATTGAGAAATTGTTCGTGAGACATCAGCAACCTTTCGCGCACCCCGCTTTCAGGCTTTGGCTTGCTGCGCAATCCGGCCCTGGCGCACCACCGTACAGTCAGGCTTGCTGCCGAACCAGTAGGCCAGCTCTGCAGCCCGCTGCACGGGCCAGAGCACGAAATTGGCGGGACGGCCCACGGCAATCAGGCCTTGCTCGTCCTGCAGGCCCAGAGCCTGCGCGGCGTGCCGGGTGATGCCGGCCAGAGCCTCGGGAACCGTCAGACGGAACAGCGTGCAAGCCATATTGGCCATGAGCAGCAAGCTCAAGCACGGGGAGGTACCCGGATTGTGATCGGTAGAAACGGCCATCGGGACCTTGGCAGCTCTTAAACCTTCGATGGGCGGCACTTTGGTGTCGCGCAGCGTATAGAAGGCCCCGGGCAGCAGCACGGCCACGGTACCGGCCTTCTTCATCTCGGTGATGCCGTGTTCGGACAGGTGCTCGATGTGGTCGCAGGACAGCGCGCCATAGCGGGCCGCGAGGGCTGCTCCCTCCATATTCGACAGCTGCTCGGCATGCAGCTTGACGGGCAGGCCCAATGCCTTGGCCGCCTCGAAGACCTGCTCGGTCTCGGCCAGCGAGAAGGCGATGCGTTCACAGAACACATCGACGGCATCGATCAGGCCTTCGGCGGCCAGCGCCGGCAGCATGACCTGGCAGACCAGATCGGTGTATTCCTGGCTGCGGCCCGCATACTCGGGCGGCAGCGCATGAGCCCCTAAAAAGGTGGTGCGCACGGTCACGGCACACAGCTCGCCCAGACGCCGTGCGGCACGCAGCTGCTTGCGCTCGTGCTCCAGGGCCAGTCCGTAGCCCGACTTGATCTCTATGGCCGTCACGCCTTCGGCCAGCAGCTGTTCAAGACGCGGCAGCGCCAGCGCCACCAGTTCGTCCTCCGACGCTTCGCGCGTGGCCCTGACGCTGGAGACGATGCCGCCGCCGGCCCGGGCCACTTCCTCGTAGCTCGCCCCGGCCAGGCGCATGGCGAACTCGTTGGCGCGCTCGCCGCCATAGACCAGATGGGTGTGGCAGTCGATCAGGCCCGGCGTGGCCAGGCGCCCTGCTCCATCGTGCCTGGGCAGCGCCTGGTATTGGGCAGGCATGGCGTCCTGCGGGCCCACCCAGACCATTCGGCCTTGCTGCACCACGATGCAGGCCAGCGTGCCCTCGGGAATATCTGCCACCTCGGAGACATACAGCTCCGGCGCCAGACGCAGGTTGTGCCAGCAGCCATCGGCGGAGACTGCGGGATGGGGATTAGCTTGCGCCATGGCGATGCTCCTCGTGTTCGATGACGACAATCCAGGCCATGAAACTCCTGATTTCATAGCTACCAGCGCTTGCCCCTTTTAACTTTACAGATCAATTCTCATTGAAATGTCCGGTACAAAGGTGCAAGCCGCTCCTGTTTCAGGCGTGCGCTGTCAGGCTGACCAGGATCAGCCTGGCATCCTCGCTCTGCGCCACCAGCGGCTCGGGCCGGGCGCTGCTCCACCACAGGCCCTGTCCGGTCTCCAGCAGCCGGCCGTCGGCAGCTCTCCAGCGGCCCTGCAGCACCATGCAAAGTCCTGCGGCGCTCAGCCCTGCCTCGACCTGGCCGGCGAGCAGCTCCAGCCGTGCGGACCATTGTCCGCGCCGGGTCATGACATTGAAGTCGCTGGACGGCCCGCCCTGCAGATCGCAATCCAGCGCCATATCGCCCGAAAAGGCGAACGGCTGCCAGCGTTCGGTCAACGCGTGTTCGACCTGGCCCTGGGCGCTATGCAGCCGCACCCCGTCGCCATCGAGCAGCATGATCTGGCGGTCTACGCCCGGAAATGCCGAAAACGGGCCGGCCTGGGCAATCGTGGCCACGCTCACGCGCCAGCCAAAGCTGTCCATGCCCGCGCCCTGCGGCCAGCAGGCAATCTCGCGCGTGCTGCCGCCCCCGTTCTTCCACGGGCTGGGCGCAATCTGGTTCAGGTCAAAGCGTTGCATCGAAGACTGTTGTGAGTGAGGCAGAAGCTCAAAAAACAAGCACGCCCCAGGTGCGGGACGCCCAGCAAGGGCCGTCCCGCAGCAAAGGGCGTCGTCCCCCTGGGGGGGAAGCGGCGCAGCCGCTCAGGGGGGACGACGTTACTTAATCATCGGCAAGTTGAGACCATGGCGCTTGGACGCTTCCACGGCAATCTCGTAGCCGGCATCGGCATGGCGCATCACGCCGGTGGCGGGATCGTTCCAGAGCACGCGGTTCAGGCGGGCCGCAGCCTCGTCCGTACCGTCGGCCACGATCACAACGCCGGCATGTTGCGAGTAACCCATGCCCACGCCGCCGCCGTGGTGCAGGCTGACCCAGGTCGCGCCGCCCGCAGTGTTGAGCAGGGCGTTGAGCAACGGCCAGTCGGAGACGGCGTCGGTGCCGTCCTTCATGGCTTCGGTCTCGCGGTTGGGGCTGGCCACCGAGCCGCAGTCCAGGTGGTCGCGGCCGATCACGATGGGTGCCTTGAGTTCGCCGTTCTTGACCATTTCATTGAAGGCCAGAGCCGCCTTGTGGCGCTCGCCCAGACCCAGCCAGCAGATGCGCGACGGCAGGCCCTGGAAGGCGATGCGCTCCTTGGCCATGTCCAGCCAGCGGTGGGTGTGCTTGTTCTCGGGGAACAGCTCCTTGATCTTGGCGTCGGTCTTGTAGATGTCCTCGGGGTCGCCGGACAGCGCCACCCAGCGGAACGGGCCCTTGCCTTCGCAGAACAGCGGGCGGATGTAGGCGGGCACAAAGCCGGGGAAGTCGAAGGCGTTCTTCACGCCTTCGTCCAGGGCCACCTGGCGGATGTTGTTGCCATAGTCCACCGTGGGAATGCCCATGGCCTGGAAGTCCAGCATGGCCTGCACATGCTGGGCGCAGCCCTTGGCGGCGGCCTTCTTGAGCGTGGGGTGCTGGCCGGGGTCGGCCGCAGCGGCGTTCCATTGCTCCACGGTCCAGCCCACCGGCAGGTAGCCGTTGATCAGGTCGTGGGCGGAGGTCTGGTCGGTCACGATATCGGGACGGATGCCGCCGGCCTTGGCGCGCTTGACCAGCTCTGGCAGGACTTCGGCCGCATTGCCCAGCAGGGCGATGGAGACGGCCTCGCCCTTTTCGGTGTGGTGCTTGATCAGGGCCAGCGCATCGTCGATGTCCTTGGCCTGCTTGTCCACATAGCGGGTGCGCAGGCGGAAGTCGATGCTGGACTGCTTGCATTCGATGGCCAGCACGCAGGCGCCGGCCAGCACGCCGGCCAGCGGCTGCGCGCCACCCATGCCGCCCAGGCCGGCGGTGAGAATCCACTTGCCGGTCAGGTCGTTGTTGTAGTGCTGGCGACCGGCCTCGACAAAGGTCTCGAAAGTGCCCTGCACGATGCCCTGGGCACCGATGTAGATCCAGCTGCCGGCCGTCATCTGGCCGTACATGAACAGGCCCTTCTGATCGAGCTCGTTGAACTTCTCCCAGTTGGCCCACTTGGGCACCAGGTTGGAATTGGCCAGCAGCACGCGCGGCGCATCGGGGTGGGTCTTGAACACGCCCACGGGCTTGCCCGACTGGATCAGCAGCGATTCGTCGGCCTCGAGCTTCTTGAGCTGCGCCAGGATTTCGTCATAGCACTCCCAGTTGCGGGCCGCGCGACCGATGCCGCCGTAGACGACGAGCGCCTTGGGGTTCTCGGCCACATCCGGGTCCAGGTTGTTCTGGATCATGCGATAGGCCGCTTCGGCGAGCCAGTTCTTGCAGTGCAGCTCGCTGCCGCGGGGAGCGCGGATTTCTCGGCTGGCGTCGTAGCGAGGGTCTTGCTTGGCCGCGCTGATGATGGCGTCGTTGGCGTTCATGGTCGTATCCTTCAAAAATAGGTGGGAGGATTCAGCCGGCTTGCACGGCGTAAGTGGCACCAGAAAAGTTCCTGTCTGCGCCTGTGGTCGCGGCAGGAGCCGGGCTGGGGTAAATCATCTGGCCGGGCACATTCATGCTTCTCCTGGCCAGCGGGTAGTAGACGAGCGAGGTGACGATCAGGCTCACGATCCACGAGATGTCGGCGCCGTTCATGGCCTTGGCCAGCGGGCCCACATACATGGCCTGGTTGATGAAGGGAATCTGCACCACAACGCCCATCACATAGCAGCACAGGGCCGTCCAGTTGTAGGCGCCATAGCGGCCCTGGCTGTCGTAGAGCGCCGGGATGTCCACTTTTTCCTTGGAGACCAGGTAGTAGTCCACCAGATTGACGGCGCTCCAGGGAACGAAGACGGTGAGCAGCAACAGCACGAAATTCTTGAAAGTGGCCAGGAAATTGGAGCTGGCCAGCAGGGCCACCAGCACCGTCACCAGCACAAAGCCCAGGATGTAGAGCAGACGCGATGTCGCGGTGAACTGCGTTTTCCGGTTGAAGGCGCTGACCGTTGTCAGCACGGTCATGAAGCCGCCATAGGCATTGAGGCAGTTCACGGTGAGCTTGCCGGTGACGATGACCAGGTAGATCACCACCGCCAGCGGGCCGGCCAGCTGGCCCATGAAGCCGACCTGGTTCTTGATGAAGTTGGCGCCCAGGGCGGCCACCAGCACGCCGAAGCTCATGGCCAGCTGCGAGCTGATGACGCTGCCGCCGAACGTGGTCCAGAAGGTGGCTGCGGTCGAGGTCCTGGTGGGCAGATAGCGCGAATAATCAGCCACATAGGGGGCAAACGTCATCTGCCAGCCTGCCGACAGGGCCATGGCGGTCAGAAAGCTGGCCCAGGTGAAAGGCTTCTGGCCGAACGCCGAGGCCACATCGAACTGGTGGCACAGCTGCCAGGCCAGATAGCCAAAGCCCAGAATGCCGACCACGGTGGAAATGCGCCCCACCACATGGATGAGCCTGTAGCCCACCACCGCGACCAGGGCCGTGAGCGCGCCGAAGATGATGATGCCGGCCGCAGGGCTGTGAAAGCCGAACATCAGATTGATGGCCTGGCCCGAGAGCACGGTGCCCGTGGCGGCGAAGCCCACATACATCAGGATCACCAGTACCAGCGGCAGGGCTGCGCCCTTGACGCCGAACTGCACGCGGCTGGAGATCATCTGGGGCAGCCCCAGGCGCGGCCCCTGGGCCGAATGCAGCGCCATGACGATGCCGCCGAGAATGTTGCCGATCAAAAGACCGAGGATGGCGGTCATGGCTTCGGCACCGAACACCACGGCCAGGGCGCCGTCCACCACCGCCGTGATCTGCATGTTGGCACCGAACCAGAGGGTGAACTGGCTGGAGGGCGTGCCGTGGCGCTCGCTCTCCGGAACCATGTCGATGGTTCTGCTCTCGATGGCGCCAGAGGAACCCAGCGTTGCTGTATCAATACTCATGAAATTGCTCCGTCAATCCCTCTGGATGTCTCTTATATGTCCGAACAACTTTCATTAATTCTCGATAAGTTGTCTAGACGAATTTTGTGATTTACTCCTGACAACGTCAATCATCTAGACAGCTTTTCTAATCCAAACAAACCCTATGTCGCGAACCGATACCACCGCCGCCGTACCTGCGTTCCAGCGCATCAAAGACCATGTGCTGCAGCAGATCCACAGTGGCGTATGGCAGGAAGGCCAGGCCATTCCCAGCGAGGCCGCGCTGGTCAAGCAGTTCAATGTGGCGCGCATGACCGTCAACCGTGCCTTGCGCGAGCTCAGCGACGAAAAGACACTGACGCGTGTCCAGGGCTCGGGCACGTTCGTGGCCCAGCAGAAGTACCAGGCCACCCTGGTCGAGCTGCGCAATATTGCCGACGAAATTGCGGCTCGCGGCCACCGCCATCGGGGGGAGCTGCAGCGGCTCGAGCGCTGCAAGGTCGACACCGCCCTGCTGCGCCAGTTCGAGCTGGGCACCGCCACCCATCTGTTTCACTCCGTGGTCGTGCACTTCGAAAACGATGTCCCCATCCAGGTCGAAGACCGCTATGTGAACCCGGCCGTGGCTCCCGACTATCTGAGCCAGGACTTTGCAAGCCAGACGCCCAATGCCTATCTGGTGCGCGTGGCTCCGCTGCAGGGCGTGAGTTTCTCCATCGAAGCGAGCATGCCCACGGCCGAGGTCGCGGATCTGCTGCGCATGGAAGCCTCCGAGCCCTGCCTGGTGCTGCGCCGCAGAACCCGCTCCCAGGGCCAGGTGGCCTCGGTTTCGGCCCTCTGGCACCCGGCTTCGCGCTACCAGTTCGCGGGCAGCTTCTGACCTGCCGCCCCGGCAAGCGCTGCCGGAATGCCGCCCCGCCGCAGCGAGAACCGCTACTGCCCGATGCTTGCGGCGTGACGACATGGCGCTGGCTCAGGCCGCGCCGCTCGGCAGAATGCTCTGCAACACCTCGGGCCAGGCGGTTTCCAGCGCCCACAGACGCATGATTTCGATATCGGGCGCCAGGTAGCGGTCCTTGTCCAGATAGGGCACCTGACTGCGGATCAGCATGTACTGCTCCTCGATCAGCGGCGAGCTCTTGAGTCGGCGGTCGAAGTCCATCCCCTGGACTGCGGCCATGGCCTCCACGCCCACGATCACTGCCGTGTTCCTGGCCATGTCGGCCAGGCGACGCGCGCCATAGGTGGCCATGGAGACATGGTCTTCCTGGTTGGCCGATGTCGGCAGGCTGGTCACGCTGCTCGGGTGCGCCAGGCACTGGTTTTCGGCCGCCAGGGCGGCCGCCGTGACCTGGGCAATCATGAAGCCCGAGTTGACGCCGCTGTCCTCGATCAGAAAGGCCGGCAGACGCGACAGCCCGGTATCCAGCAGCAAGGCCATTCGACGCTCCGAGATGGCGCCGATTTCAGCGATCGCCAGCGCCAGGATGTCGGCGGCGAAAGCCACGGGTTCGGCATGGAAGTTGCCGCCCGAAATCACGTCGCCGTTGTCGAACACCAGCGGATTGTCCGAGGCTGCATTGGCTTCTATGACCAGCACGCGCGCAGCATGGCTGAGGTTGTCCAGGCAGGCACCCATGACCTGCGGCACGCAGCGGATGGAATAGGGATCCTGCACGCGTCCGCAATTGGGGTGCGAGGGATCGATGGCGCTGCCGTCCAGCAGGGCACGCACGGCGGCGGCCACGGCAATCTGGCCCTGCTGGCCTCTGGCCTCGTGAATGCGCGCATCGAAGGGCTTGATGGAGCCCTGTATGGCTTCCAGCGTCAGGCAACCGGCGACCAGGCCTGCGGCCAGCACGCTTTCGGCCTGGAACAGACCCGCCAGCGCCAGCGAGGTGGAGACCTGGGTTCCATTGAGCAGTGCCAGCCCTTCCTTGGGGCCCAGCACAAAGGGCTCCAGGCCGATATGTTTCATGGCTTCACGGCCGGAGACGAGCTTGCCGCCCACCTTGGCCTGCCCCTCGCCGATCAGCACGCAGGCCAGGTGCGACAGCGGCGCCAGATCGCCCGAAGCGCCCACCGAACCTTTGGAGGGAATCACGGGCAGGACATCGGCGTTGGCCAGCGCCAGCAACGCGTCCACCAGCGCCGTGCGGGCTCCCGAATGCCCGCGGGCCAGACTCACGGCCTTGGTGGCCAGAACCAGACGCACCACATGGTCCGGCAACGGCTCGCCCGTGCCGACGCTGTGCGAAAGCACCAGATTGCGCTGCAGCTCGGCCAGACGCTCATGCGCGATCTTGGTCGAAGCCAGTTTGCCGAAACCGGTGTTGATGCCATAGACCACCTGGTCTTCATCGACGATGTGCTGCACATGCGCCTCGGCCTTGCGCATGGCGCCATAGGCGGCCTGCGCCATGCTGAGCTGCACGCCGCCGTCCTGAATGCGGCGCAGCTGAGCCAGCGTGAGCTCGCCGGGATGCAGTTCCAGTTCGGAGTTCGAGAGCTCTTGGGTGGTGGTAGTGTTCATGGCTATACCTGTCTATACAGTCAAGAGAAACAAAAACGTACTGAGGGATTCAAGGGCCAGGCCGGTATCAGCCGCCGTGCACTGAATCGGTTCGGAAACGGCTACCGAGTCGGTAGCGCATGCCTGGATGCACGCAATGCACCCAGGTGATCGGGACGCCGCGCAGCCAGGTACGGCGCGTGAGCATCAGGCAAGGCTGGTCGGTAGCCATCTGCAGCAGCCGGGCCTGCTCGGCCGTCGGCAAGATCGCATCGACCACATGTTCGATCTGGTCGTACTGCACATTGCGCACCAGATAGACCGAGGGTTGCACGGCAGAGAAATCCTGGTCCATGAAGTCGGGGACCAGGCGGGGGTTCACATAGCGGTCTTCGATCTGGACCGGCAGTTCGTTTTCGAAGTGCACGCCGTGCAGATGAAAGACCGAGGCGCCGACCGCCAGGTCCAGCGCCGCAGCGACTTCGGGCGAGGCGGACTCGCGGCGCATATCGAGCAGCTCGAAGCGATGGTCATGCCCGCGCTGGGTGATCTCTTCACCGATATTGGCGATGCGCAGCAGGGTCGATTGCGGCTTTTCCTCGGCCACGAAGGAGCCGACACCCGCCACACGCACGATCACGCCCTGCTCGGCCAGCTCGCGCAGGGCACGGTTCACCGTCATGCGCGCCACGCCGAACTCGTTGACCAGCTCCTGCTCTGAAGGTACGCGCGCACCTGCGGCCAGCGAACCGTCGCTGATCTTGCGCAGCACATGGTCCTTGACCTGCTGGTACAGCGCGAGCGGCATCTGGGCTGCAGGAGCTGTCTTGCGCGGCGCAGGGTCTCGGACATTCATGATGCAGGCCTCAGTGAGCTGCCGCAGCCAGTGACTCGGCGCGAATCTCTTCCGTCAACCGGGCCTTGAGCTCCATGAACTCTGGCGAGGTCTTGACGGTGTAATGCCGCGGGTGCGGTAGATGGACCGGGATGTCTGCCTTGATGCGGCCCGGACGCGCGCTGAACACGGCCACGCGATTGGCCATGAAGATGGCTTCGTCGATATCGTGGGTCACGAACATCACCGTCTTGCGCTCGGCCTCCCAGATGCCCAGCAGCAATTCCTGCATCAGAACCCGGGTCTGGTTGTCCAGCGCCCCGAAGGGCTCGTCCATGAGCAGGATCTTGGGGTCGTTGGCCAGCGCACGCGCGATCGCCGTGCGTTGCTGCATGCCGCCCGACAGCTGCTTGGGGTAGTGATTCTCGAACCCGCGCAGACCCACCTTGGCAATGAAGTAGTCGCTGCGCTCCTTCTGGATGGCTTCGCTCACGCCTTTCTCGCGCAGTCCGAAGCGGATGTTCTGCGCCACGGTCAGCCAGGGGAACAAGGTGTAGCTTTGAAACACCATGCCACGGTCAGCGCCGGGCTCCTGCACCAGCTTCCCATCCAGCAGCACCTGCCCCGTCGTCGGAAAATCCAGACCCGCAACAATGCGCAGCATCGTCGATTTGCCGCAGCCGGAGGGCCCGAGAATGGTCACGAAATCGTTCTCCCGGACCTCGAAATCCACCGGCAGCAGCGCCTGGGTGCTGACACCTTTGTGGCTGGTGAAGGTGCGCGAAACGCCTTGAATGGACAACTGATTCATCACAGGGAACTCCATTCGAACATGCGACGGTTGACGGTTTTGAAGATGAAATCCGACACCAGACCGATGAGCCCGATGATGATGATGCCGAAGATGATCTGTCCGGTATTGAGCAGCGCCTGGCTGTCGGTGATCATGTGTCCGATGCCCGAGGACGAGCCGATCAGCTCGGCAACGATCACATAGGTCCAGGCCCAGCCCAGAACCAGGCGCAGGGTTTCCGCGATTCCCGGAGCGGCACCGGGAATCAGCACCCGCTTGACGATGCCGGTATTGCTGGCGCCCAGGGTGTAGGCGGCCTCCACCAGATCCTTGCGCGCACCGCCCACGGTCACGGCCACCATGAGGGTGATCTGGAACACCGAGCCGATGAAGATGACCAGCAGTTTCTGGGCTTCGCCCACGCCGGCCCAGAGAATCAGCAGCGGAATGAAGGCCGATGCGGGCAGGTAGCGGCAGAACGAGACAAAGGGCTCGAAGAACGCCTCCACAGGCTTCCAGGCTCCCATGGCAATGCCCAGCGGAACGGCCACGACGCTGGCCAGTATGAATCCCCCCATGACACGCCATACGGTCATGCCGATGTCATGGTGAAAGTCGAACTCCGTGAACAGCAGAATGCCTTCGCGCAGCATCGTCAGAGGGCTGGCAAGAAAGGTCGGCGACACCAGGCCGCCAAAGGTCACGGCGGACCAGACCAGCACAAACAGCGCGAAGAAGCCCGTGCCGAGCAGCCACTTGGCCTTGGGGCTGACAGGCTCCAGAGGGGCCATATAGCGCCGGCGAGCCGGACGTCCGGAAGGCGATGCCACCTGAACCGATGCGGGCGATGCTGACTTGATAGAAGGTGATACCGCTTCCATGTGCAACCTCTTTGCGCTTACTTGATGAAGCTTACGTCGTACATGACGCCGTAGTTCTCAGGAATGCTGCGAATCACGCCAGCCTCCTTGAGGATGGCGGCAGACTCCTTCATGAAAGGCAGCAGGTCGCTGGCAAAGAATTTCTGATTGGCTTCCTTGTCCGACCATTTCAGGAAGGCCGCCGACTTGCCGAACTGTTCACCGCTTTGCTTCACGGCCGCGCCCATGATCTCGTAGCTCTTTTCCTTGTCGGCGTTGATCATGGCGATCGCATCGAAGTAGGACTGGGTCAAGGCCTTGGCCGCCGGTGCATTGGCCTTGAGCCACTTGGGATCGCAGCCCACGGTGTCCATCACCATCGGGTAGTCGATGGTGGTGGCCAGAATCTTGCCGGCGCTGGGGTTGGCGCGGACGGTGGACAGGTATGGCTCATAGGTCATGGCTGCATCGTTCTGCCCGGAGACAAAAGCCTGTGCCGCAGGCTGCGGCTCCAGCGATACGGTCTTGATGTCTTTCATGGTCATGCCGTTCTTGTTCAGCATCCAGGCCAGGCCGAAGTAAGGAGCCGTACCCGGCGCACTGACGGCGACGGTCTTGCCTTTCAGATCGGCAAAATTCTTGACGTCGTTGCGCACGGCAATACCGTCTGCGCCATAGGACTTGTCCATCTGAAAGATCTGCACGATGGGCACACCATTGGTGTTCCAGGCGACATGCGTCTCCACGGTGGTGGCGGCACATTGCACGGCACCCGAGGCCAGCGCCAGATGACGATCCTTCTGGGGAATCATCTTGATTTCGACATTGAGGCCGTTCTTCTTGAAGATCCCTGCCTTGTCCGCGAGCGTCAGTGGCGCGAAGCCAGTCCATCCCGACATGCCCAGGACGATCTTGGTCTCCTGAGCCGCTGCATGTTGTGCAGCAGACACTAGAACGGTTGCGGCGAATGCCAATTGCCAGATTGGAACGCGACGTGTCGATTTCATGGGACTCTCCTCGGTCTATGCCAGAGCAGTTCGGTTGTTGATGTGGACTTCAAGCCTTGCACGACAGTGCAGGCAGCGAAGTTTGCGGTTGCTGATTGAACAGGTATATACAGGCTTACCCGAGCGCCATAGATGACGTATTTCCCAGCTGTATAGACATGAGTCAACCATCGACAAGAGCAAGCTATGTGCCAACTCGCTCGCCCAGGAGCCGCCTCCACCGACTCCTGGGACACGCACCAAAACAGCACCCGAGTTGCGCTAGTCGGGTGCAATCACGCTCTGGGCCACGGTCAGAAACGGTGCAATCAGCGCCGAGGCATTGCTCCTGGGCACCGACAGCACCACGGCCTGCTTGGCGACGCGGCCCTTGATTCGTTTGCAGACCAGTCGCTTGCCGTCATGGGTTCTGTCGACCACCGGGCGCGTGGTCAGCACGCTGACGCCATGGCCGTTGGCGACCATGGAACGCACCAGCTCTATCGAAGCCAGTTCATAGTTCACCGTGGGAACCACCCCCGCCTCGCGGAACAGCGAGAGAAAGTACTCGCGGCTCTGGGGCAGATTGATCAGCAGCAACGGCGACTGGGCCAGCTCCGACAGACTCACGCTGGAGGCTGCGGCCAGCGCATGTCTGGCGGGCAGCAAGGCATAGGGCGGCAGCGCGGCAACCGCGTGCATGTCCAGCAGGGGCCGGGCCAGGCCCAGGTCATATTGCAGGGCAGCATGAATCTCCCCGCGCTCCAGTTGTCGCGTCAGCGAGGCGATGTCTCCCTCGACCAGTTCGATGTCTATGGACGGATGGCGCTTTTGCATCTGGGTGAGCAGCTGCGGAATCCACAGCGCGCCAAAAGTGCTCAGAAAGCCCAGCCTCAGCGTGCCGGCAAGCGCCTGCTTGCGCGGCTCCTGAAGCCGCTGCGCGGCTTCGAGCAGGCTCAGGGCCTCGCGGCTTCTGGCCAGCCCCGCCGCGGTCAGATCCAGCCCGACAGCGTGTTTGCGCACAAACAGCTTCTCGCCCCATTGGGCTTCGAGGTCGGCAATCGCCTTGGAGATGGAGGGCTGTGAAACATTGATGGCCAGCGCCGCCTTGGCCGTGCTGCCGTGGCGTGCGGCGGCGACAAAATATTCGAGCTGGCGCAGATTTATCTGAATCAATTTTTTGAATCCAGTGAATGGGAAATGAATATTTTCCATTGATTCATGTTTTGGGCAGCATGCAGGCATCGCTTCAGATCAACAGCAGGACTCCCATGCTTGCATCCACCGAAAAATTTGCCTCCCGTCCGCTGGACGGCATCCGCATCCTGGACTTCACCCGGGTTCTGGCGGGCCCCATGTCCACGGCCTTGCTGGCCGATCTGGGCGCGGAAGTCGTGAAGGTGGAGCCGCCCCAGGGCGACGACTACCGCGCCATCGGCCCGATGAAGAATGGGCAAAGCGCCTTGTTCACGGTCATGAATCGCAACAAGCAAAGCCTGGTGCTGGACCTCAAGCATGCGGATGCGGTCACCGTGGTGCATGAGCTGGCCCGGCAGGTCGATGTGGTGGTCGAGAACTTCAGGCCAGGCGTGGCCGAGCGCCTGGGCATCGGCCCCGAAACGCTGCGCGCCCTCAATCCCCGGCTGGTGTATGTCAGCGTCTCCGGCTTCGGCCAGACCGGCCCGCTGGCCCATCGTCCGGCCTACGACATCATTGTTCAGGCCATGAGCGGCCTGATGGAAGCCACCGGCGAGCCTCAAGGCGCGCCCACCCTGGTCGGTGAAGCGGTCAGCGATGTGGTTGCCGGCCTGTTTGCCTCCTGGGCGACACTGGCGGCCCTGTTGCAGGCGCAGAGAACCGGAGACGGCCAGCATGTCGATGTCGCCATGTTCGACACCACGCTGAGCTTTCTGGCGACATCGATGTCGCGCTATCTGTTCACCGGCCTGCCTGCACGGCGTGTGGGCAACCGGCATCCGCTCTCGGCGCCGTTTGGCGTCTACAGGGCTCGGGACGGCCACTACGCCCTGGCCGTGCTCAACAAGAAGCTGTTCGATGCCACTGCGGCCGCGATGGAGCAGCCCGAGCTGGCCAGCGATCCGCGTTTTGCCAGCGATGAAACCCGCTCGGCCAACGAGCCTGCATTGCGCGCCGCGCTGGAGGGCTGGAGCACGCAGCACGATGTGGCCGATGTGATGGCGCGGCTCGAAGCCGCTGGCGTTCCCGCAGCCCCCATCTGGAACATAGAGCAGGCCCTGAACTCCGAGCAGATCCGCTCACGTGGCCTGCTCTGCGAGGTCGAGGACGAGCGCCTTCCGGGCCTGCAACTGCCGACACAGCCCGTGCATTTCAACGGCGCTCTGCCCAATCGTGCGCAACGCGCACCGGCCCTGGGCGAGCACACGGAGCTGCTGCTGCAAAGCTGGCTGGGCCGCAGCACGGACGCCATTGCCGCCTTGCGCGAAGCAGGCGCCTTGGGTTGATTTTGATTGACAGAACACAAGGAGAGACCGCCATGTCATTGATTCGTCTGGGCGCGACCGAAGAAGATCAGGCCGTTGCCGATGCCGTTGCACGCTTTGCCGAGGAAACCCTGGCGCCCGTGGCCCAGGCCATGGACGAGGAGGCTTTTTCTGCCACACGCCATGTGCCCGGCCTGTCCGCGCTGGGCGTGATGGGCATGAATCTGCCGGAACGCTTTGGCGGACCGGGCGTCACCCCCACCGCCATGCTGATGTCGCTGGTCGCCATCTCGCGCGCCTGTGCCGCGACCTCGTCCATGATCGGTGCTCACTACCTGGGCACGGATGCCGTTCTCATAGCCGGCGACGAGACGCAGCGCGAGCAATGGCTGCCGCGCTGCGCCAGCGGGGAATGGCTGGCGGCCTTTGCGCTGACCGAGCCGCGCGGCGGCTCCCACCCTGCAGACATGCGTACCCGGGCCGTGCGCGACGGCGACGACTATCTGATCACGGGCGTCAAGCACTTCATCTCGAATGCGGCGGAGGCCCGCTTCATGGTGGTGTTCGCCAAGACCGATGCGGAGGCTGCGGCACGCGGGGTCAGCGCCTTCATCGTTCCGCGCGATCTGCCCGGCATCCAGGTGTCCTCACCCGAGAAGCTCATGGGCATTCGCGGCGGCCATGCCTTTGAAGTCTCGCTGGACAGCGTGCGCGTTCCTGCAGCCAACCGCCTCGGAGCCGAGGGCAGTGGCTTCAAGACCGCCATGAAGGTACTGGACAACAGCCGCCTGGACGTGGCTGCGACCTCTCTGGGCATCGCCGAGGCCGCGCTCAAGGCAGCGGCCGACTGGGCCAACCAGCGTCTGGTGGGCGGCGAACCGATAGCCAACAAGCAGGGCATACAGTTCAAGATCGCCGACATGAAGCTGCGCCTGGAAGCCGCCTGGGCGCTGACCATGCAGGCCCTTGCACTGCGCCAGCAGGGCCAGCCCTTCACCCAACAGTCGGCCATGGCCAAGCTGTTCGCCTCGGAAATGGTGGGCTTCGTGACCGACGAGGCGCTGCAGATCCATGGCGGCTACGGCTATACCCGTGAAATGCCCCTGGAGCGCTATGTGCGCGACGCCCGCATCCTGCGCATCTACGAAGGCTCTTCCGAGATTCAGCGCACCATCATCGCGCGCTCCGTATTGAACGCTTAGAAGGCGCAGCGGCACCCGGCCGGATTTGCTGGTGTAATCCACTCCATGGACAAACACTCTTCGATGTCGCTGCACGGGAAAATTCTCACCGAGATTGAACAGAACATTCTCAGTGGCCGCTGGCCACCCGGCTATCGCATTCCGTCGGAGATGGAACTGACCGTCCATTACCAATGCTCGCGCATGACGGTGAGCAAGGTGCTCAACAAGCTGGCAGAAGCCGGTCTGCTGGTGCGCAAGCGCAAGGCGGGAAGCTTTGTGACGCGCCCACAGACCAGCTCTGCCGTGCTGGAGATTCCCGATCTGCGTCAGGTGGTGCTGGGCATGGGGCAGGAGTATTCGAGCAGGCTGCTCGGACGCACGCAGAGGCGCAGCACGCGCGAGGACATGGAGGCCATGCGCATGGCCCGACCAGCCTCCATCGTCCATGTGCTGTGTCTGCACATGGCGGGATCGCGTCCGTTCTGCATCGAAGACCGTCTGATCAATCTCGAATCCGTTCCGGACGCCGAGCATGAGCCGTTCACCGAGCACAGCCCCAGCTCCTGGATGGTCAACCATGTGCCCTGGAGCTCGGCCGAACACCGCATTCGCGCCGAGGCGGCCAGCGAGGAAACCGCCGGCCTGCTGGAGATCAAGCCCGGCTTTCCCTGCCTGGTGATCGACCGCCGCACCTGGACCGGGCAGTTGCCCATCACCTTTGTGCGCCTGACCTATCCCGCCGATCTCTACGAGCTGGATGCGCATTTTTCGCCCTCCACCATAGGGCAGGCTGGCTGATTGCGCATAACCCGGCCCGGGCAGCGTGCCGGGTCGCGGCGCACAATAGGGCCAGTTCTGTTGCTTGCATCTGAGGTCAAATCAGCCTCAAACCCATTTACAGCAAGCGCTACCAGCTATTGATTCAAGAGTACCCGGTGTCTTCCGCGCAATCCATTCTGCAAGCCGTTTTTGGCTACGAGCAATTCCGTGGCCCCCAGCAGGCCATCGTCTCGCATGTCATCAACGGCGGCGATGCGCTGGTGCTCATGCCCACGGGCGGCGGCAAATCGCTGTGCTACCAGGTTCCGGCCATTGCGCGCCAACAGCTCGGCCATGGCGTGACCATCGTGGTCTCGCCGCTGATCGCGCTCATGCACGACCAGGTCGGTGCGCTGCATGAGGCCGGCATCAGCGCTGCCTATCTGAACTCCACCCTGAGCTACGACGAGACGCAGGAGGTGGAGCTGCGCCTGCAAAGCGGCGACATCACCCTGCTCTACGCCGCTCCCGAGCGGCTGAACACACCACGTTTTCTGGGCCTGCTCGACGATCTGCATGCCCAGGGAAAGCTGTCGCTGTTCGCCATCGACGAAGCGCATTGCGTGAGCCAGTGGGGACACGACTTCCGCCCCGAATACCGCGCACTGAGCGTGCTGCACCAGCGCTATGCCGATGTGCCGCGCATCGCGCTGACGGCCACTGCCGATGCGCTGACGCGCGCCGACATCATCGAGCGCCTGCAGCTGGAAGAAGCCCAGCATTTCATCAGCAGTTTCGACCGCCCGAACATCCGCTACAAGATCGCCGAGAAAAAGGACGTCAGCAACCAGCTGCTGCGCTTTATCGAGCGCGAGCACGAGGGCGAGGCCGGCGTGGTCTATTGCCAGTCACGCAAGCGTGTCGAGGAACTGGCCCAGACCCTGGTGCAGAACGGCATCAATGCCCTGCCCTATCACGCCGGCCTGCCCCAGGACATGCGCCAGAACCACCAGGACCGCTTCCTGCGCGAGGACGGCGTGGTCATGGTGGCGACGATTGCCTTCGGCATGGGCATCAACAAGCCCGATGTGCGCTTTGTGGCCCATGTGGACATGCCCAAGAACATCGAGGGCTACTACCAGGAAACCGGCCGTGCGGGCCGCGACGGCCTGCCCGCCGATGCCTGGATGGCCTACGGTCTCAGCGACGTGGTCAACCAGCGCCGCATGATCGATGAAAGCCCGGCCGAGGAACAGTTCAAGCAGGTGATGCGCGGCAAGCTCGATGCCCTGCTCGGTCTGGCCGAGGCCACCGACTGCCGCCGTGTTCGCCTGCTGGCCTATTTTGGCGAGCAGTATGGACAGGAGCCGAGCCTGGATGGCAAGCCATTGCAGGCCGTTGCCCGCACCCATTGCGGCAACTGCGACAACTGCCTGGAGCCGCCGGCGCTATGGGATGGCACGGATGCGGCACGCAAGCTGCTGTCCACCATCTTCCGCGTGTACGAAGCCAGCGGCCTGACCTATGGTGCGGGTCACATCATGGACGTGCTGCGCGGCAAGGAGACGGACAAGGTCACGCAGTACGGGCATGACAAGGTGTCCACCTTCGGCATCGGCAAGGAGTATTCGGAGCCGCAGCTGCGCGCCGTGATGCGCCAGTTGCTGGCCACGGGGGCCCTGGGCCTGCACAAGGTGGTGAGCGAGAACAGCGGCCATGTGTTTGACACCTTGTGTCTGGCCACCGGCTCGCGTGCCGTGCTCAAGGGCGAGATACAGGTGCAGCTGCGCGAAGCCGTGGCCGCTTCACGCAGCAAGAAGCAGAGCAAGAAGTCTGCGGCCAATGCGGCTGCGGTCAATCTGGGCCCCGATGCACAGGTTCGCTTCATCAACCTCAAGGCCTGGCGCGCCGAAGTGGCCAAGTCCCACAACCTGCCGGCCTACGTGATCTTCCACGATTCCACGCTGGCATCGATTGCCGAGCTCAATCCCCAGAGCCTGCAGGAGCTGCAGGGCGTCAGCGGCATGGGCACCAAGAAGCTCGACGCCTATGGAGCCGAGGTGCTGCGCGTGGTGGCCCTGGGCTGATCGGCCCGCAGCAGCGGCCCCGGTGCCGCCTGGCCAGCCCGTGGCGGCTCCGCCCCGAGCCTTGGGCCAGCAGGAACCACAGCGGGAGGGCTGCCACGCCGGTTTCAAATCCTTGAGGCCGCAGGAAACCGGCCAATAGGGAGCTCTCCACAATTCCCACACAAATGCTCGACAGCCCGGAAATATTGCAAACGCACACTGCTGCCGCATACCGTTGACCGAATCCATTTTTGCGGAGCGCTTTCTGCTGTGATCAATACTGCCCAATTGCTGGCTGACGAAGCCAAATACTGCTCGTTTGGCGACACCGTCCACTACGTCAATCCTCCGAAGATCTTCACGGGCTGCGAAGGCAGCTATATGTACGACGATGCCGGCACGTCCTACCTCGATCTGCAGATGTGGTATTCGGCCGTCAACTTCGGCTACAAGAACAAGCGTCTTGAAGCCAAGATGATCGAGCAGCTGCAGGAGCTGCCCCAGGTGGCCAGCCAGTATCTGCACCCCACCAAGATCGAACTGGCCAAGTTCATCGCCGAAGACGCCAAGGGCAAATGGGGCCACGACGGCCGCGTGCACTTCAACGTGGGCGGCGCGCAAGCCATCGAGGACTCGCTGAAGGTCGTGCGCAACGCCAGCGGCGGCAAGAGCCTGATGTTTGCGTTCGAAGGCGGCTACCACGGCCGTACGCTGGGTGCATCGTCCATCACCTCCAGCTACCGCTATCGCCGCCGTTTCGGCCACTTCAGCGACCGGGCACAGTTCATTCCCTTCCCCTACCCCTTCCGCCGCCCCAAGGGCATGACGGCAGAGGAGTACGCGGAATCCATCGTGGCCGACTTCCGCCGCAAGTTCGAAAACGAATACCACGCGGTCTGGGACCCCAAGACCAACCAGTGCGAATACGCAGCCTTCTACATCGAGCCCATTCAGGGCACCGGTGGTTACGTGATCCCGCCTGCCAACTTCTTTACCGGCCTGAAGAAGGTACTGGACGACCACGGCGTACTGCTGGTGGTCGATGAAATCCAGATGGGCTTCTGGCGTACCGGCAAGCTGTGGTCGGTGGAAAACTTCGGCATCCAGCCCGATGTGCTGGTGTTTGCCAAGGCCCTGACCAATGGTCTGAATGCGCTGTCCGGCCTGTGGGCTCGCGAAGAGCTGATCAACCCCACGGTGTTCCCGCCCGGATCCACCCACTCCACCTTTGCCTCCAACCCGCTGGGCACGGCCCTGGGCCTGGAAGTCATGAAGATGACCCACGAGATGGACTTCGGTCGTCAGGTGCGCGAATCGGGTGCCTACTTCCTCGAAGGCCTCAAGGAGCTGCAGAAGCGCCACAAGGAAATCGGCGATGTGGATGGTCTGGGCCTGGCGCTGCGTGCCGAAATCTGCACCGAAGACGGCTTCACGCCCAACAAGGCGCTGCTGGACAAGATGGTGGACATCGGCCTCGAAGGCGGCCTGGAATACCAGGGCCAGAAGCGCGGCCTGGTGCTGGACGTGGGCGGCTACTACAAGAACGTGATCACCTTCGCGCCTTCGCTGATGATTTCGCGCAGCGAGATCGACGAAGCCATGGTGCTGCTGGATCAGCTGCTGACCAAGGCTAAAAAGGCGTAACCCCCTGAGCGGCTTTGCCTAGGCGGCCCCGCCGCTTCCCCCTCTCTCTTCGGGAAGGGGACGACAGCCTCGCTGTGCGGCGGCGGGGGCCGCCCAGGTCTTGCTCGCTGTCTCTTGCCTGGGTTGTGCCAGTTTTCTGCGCTGCAGACACACTCAGGCACCATCAAAACCGACTACAAAAAGGCGAAATGGCGACGGAAAATTTCCGCAACCGGCTCGAACCCAGTGGCTTGCTGCAGCAGTTCACCAACCATCCTCCAGAAGGCTTTGCCTTGCTGAAGGAATGGCCGGCGCCAGCATTCACCGCCCCCTTCGATTTGCTGACCACCGCAGATGACGCGCTCAAGGCGCGTCTTTTGTCGTTGCCGGGCGGGCGCTGGCTGAGCGCCAGACTCAGGCTGAAGACGGACTTCATCGGCAGCACGGTCAGCGAGTATGCGCCCCTGCCCCAGGGCGTGGAGGCCGCCACCCTGGCGCGGCAGCTGCGTGCCGTTGCGGGCCGGACCATGCTCACCATCGTCAAGGATCTGCCGCAGGCATCGCCCCTGTTGAGCGCCAGCGACAATGACTTTGCCAAGGCCTTGTCGCAGGCACTGGCCGAGCAAGGCTTTGTGGCACTCGAGGGCCAGGCACTGGCCTATGTGCCACTGGACTTTGCCAGTGCCGATGAGTATCTGGCCGGACTGTCCAAGAACCGCCGCAGCAGCCTCAGGCGCAAACTCAAGAGCCGCGCCGGGCTTGACATCCGCCGCATGCCGACCGGCGCCGCCTTTGCCGACGAGAGCCACATCGACGCCTACTACGCCTTGTTCGAAGCGGTGTATGCGCAAAGCGAGATCCATTTCGACAAGCTCTCTCGCGCCTTCCTGGCCGGCCTGCTGCGCGATGCGGACAACGGCGGCATCGTGTTCGAATACCGGGATCGGCAAAGCGATGCTCTGCTGGGCTGGAATCTTTGCTTCGAGCATGACGGCAGGCTGATCGACAAATACATAGGCCTGTCCTACCCGGCAGCGCGCGAGGCGAATCTCTATTTCGTGAGCTGGATGGTCAACCTCGAGTACGCACTGGAGCGGGGTCTGTCCCACTATGTGGCGGGCTGGACCGATCCAGAAGTCAAGGCCCAGCTCGGCGCCAGCTTCACCATGACGCAGCATCTGGTCTTCGTGCGCAACCCCGTGCTGCGCGCGTTGGGGCGACGCTTCTCCGGCCTGTTTGAAAGCGATAGCCAGTGGGGCTACAAGCCATGATGCAACAAACACCTGTGGTGCTCGATGTCGATGGGTCGGTAGGCCCGCTGGTCCAGGAAAAGCGGCTTGCGCTTGCCCAGTGGCAGGAGCTGGTGCGCTTTGGCTGCGGCCTGCGCAGCTTCAGGCGCTTCAGCCAGGCGGTGCATGAACAGCTGCCCGCACTGCACGGCACCGTGCTCATGGGCAGCGGCGACTTTCACCATCTGAGCTGGCCGCTGATCGAGCGCTGCATCGCCCAGAAGGGCTTCAGCGCCAAGCATCCGCTGCGCGTGGTGGTGCTGGACAACCACCCCGACAATATGCGCTTTCCCTGGGGCGTGCACTGCGGCTCCTGGGTGAGGCGCGTGGCCATGCACCCGGCCGTGTCGCAGGTTCATGTGGCAGGCATCACCTCCCAGGACATAGGCTCGGGCCACGCCTGGGAAAACTATCTGCGGCCGCTGCGCGCCGGCAAGCTCACCTACTGGAGCTGCGGCGTGGACACCGGCTGGGCCCGGCGCCTGGGCGCGGGCAAGGCGTTTCGCAGCTTTGCCGATATCTCGGAGCTGGTACAGGCGCTGTCCAACCATCTGCATGACTGGCCGCAGGACACGTATCTGAGCATAGACAAGGATGTATTCGCCGCCGAAGTCGTGCGCACCAACTGGGACCAGGGCCGGATGCTGGAAGAGCAGGCCGTGCAGCTGATCAATGCGCTGCGCGGGCAGATCACGGGCAGTGATATCACGGGTGACGTGTCGTCATGGCACTATGGCACCTGGTGGAAACGACTGATGAGCGCGGGCGACGGCCAGGACACACAGATTGACGCCGCTACGCTGGCCGGCTGGCAGGCCGGGCAGCATGCATTGAACCAGCGGCTGATACAGCACATAGCGCTCAGCAGCACGAATTAGAGCGATTCCACCGACCACTTTTCAACACTTCGCTTCAAGGAGCTGACATGCTGGACCGGCTGACCGAAAAATTGCTGCAACAGGTATTTGCACCTCTGGTCAAAACGGGACGGCTCGAAGTCATCACCCCTTCAGGCAAGGCGCTGATCTTCGGCGACGGCGGCCAGCCCCAGGCGCGCCTGCGCTTTGCCGACAGACGCGCCGTCCTGGCGCTGCTGCGCGACCCCGACCTCAACTTTGGCGAGCTGTTCATGCAGCAGCGCCTGCTGGTCGAGCAGGGCACGGTCTACGACGTTCTGGAGCTGGTGCTGCGCGGCGCCAAGCAGGTGCCCGTCAGCGCCACGGTACGCATGCTCGATGCCTGGCGCATGAAGCTACGGCCCTTGCTGCAGAACAATCTGCGCGGCAGATCGCGTGCCAACGTGGCACATCACTACGATCTGGACGACCGGCTCTATCAGCTGTTTCTCGACAGCGAGCGCCAGTACTCCTGCGCCTATTTCGAGCAGGGCAACGAAGACCTGGAAACGGCCCAGCTGGCCAAGAAGCGCCATATCGCTGCCAAGCTGCTGATCGAGCCGGGCCAGCGCGTGCTCGACATCGGCTGCGGCTGGGGCGGTCTCTCGCGCTATCTGGCCGAGGTGGCCGGTGCCGGTCATGTCACCGGCATCACGCTGTCCACAGAGCAACTGGCCGGCGCGCAGTCCAGGGCCTCGCAGTCCCTCCATGGCGAACGGCTGGAGTACCGGCTGGAAGACTACCGCGATACACAGGGGCCGTTCGAGCGCATCGTCTCTGTCGGCATGTTCGAGCATGTGGGCACGAAATTCCACGACGCCTTCTTCCGCAAATGCCATGAGCTGCTCAGCGAGGACGGCGTGATGCTGCTGCACTTCATAGGCAACAGCGATGTGCCCGACTTCAACAATCCCTGGATAGAGCGCTACATCTTTCCTGGCGGCCATATTCCGTCGATGTCGGAGTTCACGCCGGCCATAGAGCGCGCGGGGCTGGTGATCTGCGATATCGAGGTGCTGCGCCTGCACTATGCCCAGACCCTGCGCCTGTGGCGCGAACGTTTCATGGCACGCCGTGCCGAAGCCGCAGCACTGTATGACGAGCGCTTCTGCCGCATGTGGGAGTTCTATCTGTCCATGTCGGAAACCGCGTTCCGCTATCAGGACATCGCCATCTTCCAGGTTCAGCTGGCGCGCAGGCAGGATGCCGTGCCGCTCACGCGCAGCTATATCGCCGAGCATGAGACAGCACTGAAAGCCAGGGAATCCGGACAGAAATGCAGAGTTTCCGCTATGACAGATCCCATTGAAGCAAGAGCAAATATCGCTTGATTCAAATGATCTTGTCAGAGGAAAAGCTCATGAAAACCCGGAAATCTTCCAGCTCTCAACGGAAAAATCCTTGCGCACCAGCTTTTCATTGAGCAGGAAGCGTTTGGCCTCGGAGATCAAATGCAAGCCTTGCTCCGGATAGGCCTGACCGGGCAGATTGCTCAATGCCACAGAGGCTTTGACCGCAGGCACCGGGAAACCGCTGGCCTCGGCATGAAACGCCAGATACGCTGCGCTGTCGCTACGAATCTCCCCCAAGGCAATGCTGCGTGCACGGCCCCATGCAACAGGAAATTGCGGCAACCTCGCAAGCAGTTTGGGAGAAATCACAATGACCGATGTGCCCAGCAGCGTCGGATATTGCACAGCCTCTGCCAGAACCGGAAAGCCTTGCTGCGCCAGCAACGGCCCCATATTGATCGGTGCTGCAAACGCAGCCACATCCCCACGCTCCAACGCCGGTGCACCATCGCGCGGCAGCATATGCACCACCTTGACCCTGCCGCTCAAACCGTGCTGCCTGAGCAGACCCAGCACAAAGCGGTGCATGTATGAGCCCAGAGCCACGCCAACGACTTTGCCCTTGAGCTCCTCCACCGTCTTGATGCCAGCCTTGGGCGTCAGCAGCCAGGTGTTCATGCCCACGCAATCAAAACCCAGCAACTTACCTTGAAAGCCTTGCGCATGAGCGACCACTGCGGGTGTGTCGCCATAGATGCCAATGTCCAGATGGTTGGCAATGAATGCTTCATTCAAGTCCGGTCCATTGGGAAACACTCGGGTCACGACCTGGGAGAAGCCCAACGTGCTCAGTTCTCGCTGCAAGATGCCCTGCTGCAGCGCCCAGCCCGTGGCATAGGCAGGCTTCTTTCCAGGACCGATATAGCCGATACGCAAGGTCTGCTCCGCGCTTTGAGACTGCGCTTCACCCAGCATGGGAATGCCTGCCGCCAAAGCGCCAAGCAGCCATTGACGACGATTGAAAGCGGCACAAGATCCTGCTTCCGACAAACGGATTTCATGTTCTGACATGGATGACAAAATTTCTAATGCGCACGCGCCAGCAGCTCGTAGCTGGCATCCAGTGCCGCGGTAGATTGGCGACCTTTGCCCCAACCAACGGAGGCGCGATAGCTGCCCAGCAAAGCTTGCGTGGCAGGCGAAAGCTCATCAACATGGGCAGCAGCATCTGCCACCGGTGCGACATACAGAGCGTCCTCAGGGCAATACAGCTCGCACATAAAGCAAGTCTGGCAATCGCTTTGTCGAGCAATTCGTGGAGCCTGCCCTTTGACCATGTCGAACACATTGGTAGGACAGGCATGGACGCAGATATTGCAGCCGGTGCAACGCTCTGAACTGATGATTTCGATCATGCGAGCACTCCTTCGGAAGACTGCACTTCTTTGACCCGCTGACGACTCACCCAGACTTCATCAAGGCCGCCAGAGATCAATCGATGTCTCTGGCCAGGGTCCAATTCTTGATGATCGCGGCGGCGATGCATGCCTCGGGTTTCGGTACGCTGCAAGGCACTCCGGTACATCCATCGCGAGGTAGCCAGCATGGCAGTTGCCTCCCTCAGGCGCAGTCGCTCTTCGATGGACTGGAACTGCACACCAGTACGCAGGCGCAGCCACAAGGCATCAAGGTTCTGCAGAGACTGCTGCAACTCATCGGATTGTCGATTCCAGTTGCGCTCATACGGGAAGACTTCGGCCTGTACCGCTTGAATCAGCTGACTGCTGTCCAGCCGAGCTTGCCCCTGCTCCTCAAGACCTGGACTGCCAGCGCGGTAAAGCTGCCGTGTTTTCATCGGGTTATGCAAGGCAAAGCGCGCAGCGCCAGCACCAGCCCAGAATCCCGAAGAGAGCGCCCAGGCTGCGTTATGACTGCCGCCCCCGGTGAAGCCACCACAGATCAGCTCGCGCGTTGCTGCATCGCCTGCAGCGTACAGCCCCGCCACGGAGGTTGCACAGTCGGCATCCACCACATTCAGACCGCCAGTGCCACGCACCGTTCCTTCCAGCCGCAAGCTGACCGGGAACATTTCATGAAAAGGGTTGATGCCTTTGCGATCAAACGAGACAAAGAAGTTGGGCTGTGCCGTGCGCATCCATGCCTGAATGCTCGCATCGGCTTTGTCCAAGCGCGCAAAAACAGGCTGTGTTTGCAAGGTCTGCGCAATGATGCTGCGCCCGCGCGAAGACCCTGCACCCTCGATCAGCGAGCCGTCTGCATAGTAAAAACGGGCCCAGTTGTAGAACAGTGACTTGGTGACCGAAGAAAACGCCGGCCCCAGCCCATAGGCATTGGAGAATTCCATGCCCGAGAGCTGAGCCCCCACCTCGGCTGCCATCAGGTATCCATCACCGGTCAGCACATTGCAGCCCAGCGCGCGGCTAAGGAAAGCGCAGCCGCCGGTGGCAATGATGGTTGCACTTGCACGCACAACCCAGGTATCTTCGGCTTGCCTGCGCACACCTGTTGCGCCGCATACCGTGCCAGCATCATCCACGAGCAATTCCAGCGCCGGGCTATGGTCAAGAATACGTACACCGGCAGCCTTGACCTGCTTGCGCATCAAACGCATATATTCAGGGCCTTGCAGGGAGTTGCGCCGCAGCTTGCCTTCCACATCGACAGGGAACGGGTAGCCCCATTCAGTCAGCAGCTCGATGTTGTTCCAGGTCTGCTCCAGCACCCGATCCATCCATGCCTGCTCGGCCAGCATGCCTCCCATGGTGTAACGGCTGGCTTTGGCTTTCTCACGCAAATCCCCGGTATTGTCGACATGCCAAACTCCGCAGCCCGAAGGTGCAGTTGCGCCCGATGTTCCGCAATATCCCTTGTCGACCAGAAGCACGTTTGCTCCCTGACTGGCTGCGCTGATGGCAGCCCATGCCCCTGCTGGCCCAGCACCGATAACCAGAACATCCACATCGTGCTGGCAGGCCCCCGCCGCGCTTGACAGCGCTTGCCTCGAGCGTTTTCCTACTCCCATTTTCGCCACTCCTTGTGCCTTGATCTGCGGGGCAATAGGCCATGCAGTCCGTTCAAGTTCAGTGCAGAAACGAGCCGGCGAAAACAGAACGAATGGATTTCTATATCGTTATTGCAGACAGATTGCAGGCGTAGGCGTATCAGCGTGCAGCCAGCGTGTCCAGCAAATCCGCAAAGCGCTCGTCATCCAGCCACGGGCTATTGCTGATGGCCAGCAGGCGCTGCGCCCAGTCGCGCGCCTGGCCGACCGTGTCGCCCCGCGCAGCACCCAGCACATGGTCGTAGCGGCCATAGTCGGGCAGCACATGGACAAAGGGCAGGGACAGACCCCAGCCACCGCCCCAGTGTGCGCGCAGCACGGCATCCCTGGCCTTCTGGCTGGGCATGCGCAGCAGTATCACCGGCCACACGCCCTGCGCCCCGGGCACGGCATCCTGCACGACCTCCAGCCCGCAGGCCTGCAGCTGCGCGATGCGCAGGCCGGCCTGCGTGGATGTCTGTTGCTGAAATGCAGCCAGCCGCCGCAATGCCTTGGCGCCCACGCTCTGGCGCCAGTGCCCCAGACTGTGCTGGGGAATGAGATCGTCGAAGTCATCGCCTGCGGCCTCTACCCAGTCGCCGCGGGACAGCGATTTCTCCAGCGGCCTGCCATAGGCCATGCGCAGGCCGCTGGGACGGTAGAGCATGGCGTAGCCCAACAGCTCGATGCTGCGGCGCAGCTCCCACCATGGGCTCAAGCGCGTGGCGGCGCCTGCGGCGCGCAGCGCAGCACGCATGGAAGGCTCGCGCGCCATCAGCACGCCGCCTTCAAAAGTGCTCAGTCCCTTGCCGACGGCCAGGCTGAAAAAGCCGATATCGCCCTTGAGGCCCACCGAAACTCCGTCGCTGCGCGCTCCCAGCGCCTGGGCGGCATCCTCGATCACATAGGCGCCCACGGCGCGCGCGCATTGCAAGGCAGCATCCACATCTGCCACACGCCCGCACAGATGCGTGGGCAGCACGGCCAGCGTGCGGTCGCTGCACAGGCGCTTCAGACAGACAGGGTCCATGTCCAGCGCATCGGCGCGCAGATCGCACAGGCGCAGCTGCAGCCCGCACTGCGCAATCGCCAGCGCCACCAGCGGACAGGTATAAGCCGGTGCAACGACCTCGCTGCGCCCCTGACTGAGAGCCTGCAGGCTGCGCAGAGCCACCATCAGGGCCGAGGTACCCGAACATTCGAGCTGCACCGCCTCCACGCCCAGCCATGCGGCCAGCTGTCCTGCCAGGCTGCCCGCCCCCGAGGGCCAGAGATCGCCGAGCTGCAGTGGCAGTCCGGCCGTTGGCGGCACGGTGGGCTGGCGCATCTCAGGCGGCCTGCTCGGCCTCTGGCTTCTCGCTCAAGGCCAGGCACATGATGCCGGCCACGATGAACAGACAGCCAATGATCTGCGGCCAGCCGATGGGCTCGTTGAACAGCCAGTACGAGATCGCCAGCACCGAGATGATCTCCAGATGCGAGGCGGCGAATGCCGGGCCGATGGGAGCGTGCTTGAGCAGGCTCATCCAGGTGAAAAAGGCCCCGATGTAGCCCACGAAGGCACCGTAGATCCAGGGCTGGCTGAACACGCGCAGCAGCCAGCCGGTCGAGAACTCCAGCGGCAAGGCGGAATCACCGGCCTGTTTGAAGCTGAGCTGCGCCAGTGTGTCAAAGGCCATGAGTACCAGAAAGCCGACAATGTAAAAACGCTTCATAACCGACGGCCCTCAGTGCAATCCAACGATGGCCACGCCTATGGACACCAGCACGATGCCGGCCACGCGCATGGGCGCGAGCTTTTCACGGAACAGCACCCGGCCCAGAATCATGATGGCAACGATGTTGATCGAGCCCAGCAGCACCCCGTCCGACAGCGGCACCAGCGACAGGAACGCCAGCCAGACCAGAAACTCCGCCACATAGCAGGCAATGCCCACCCACAGCCAGGGCCTGGCCAGCATGAAGCGCCAGCGCTCCGTGCCATTGCGATGCCCCGGCTCGCTGGCCGCGGCCTTGAAAGCCAGCTGTCCACCGCTGTCCACCAGCACATTGAGTATCCACAGCGTCACCACCAGGGGCGAGAGATCACTACCCATTCGCACCCCTGGCAGGCGCCGCCGAGCTGGCAATGCGCGCGATGAATTCGTTGAGCTTGGCAATCACGGTGCGGCGCTCGCGGTCGATGGTGATCATGTGATAGCAATTGTCCAGCAGCACCAGGTCGACATGGGCGTTGACCGCGCCGCGCTGGATATCGTGGGCATTGCTGACCGAGGAAATATCGTCTTCCCGGGCATGAATGACCAGGCAGGGCGAGCGCAGCTGCGCCAGCCGGGTCTGCACATTCGCGGACAGGGCGCGCAGCTCGATGACGCTCCACCAGGGATTGCCGGGCAGGCCCGCGGCAGAGCTGTCGCCGCTGTTCATCTGCTCGACCACGCGCGCGCGCAAGGCCTCGTCCTTGATGCCGTAGGGCGGCGCCTCCATGAAGACGCTGTTGCGGCCGATGCCCAGCAGACGGAACAGCGGCAGCAGGAACGCCAGCTTGGTATAGGCCGGAATGCTCCAGCCGTCATAGCGGAAGGTGGTGGACAGCGCACAGACGCCGGCCACCTTGTCGGGATGGCGTTCGGCCACGGCCAGCGACAGCAGCGCCCCCATGGACAGACCGCCGACCACCACATGGTCCACGTGCAGCGAAAAGCGCTGCAGACCCGACTCCACACTTGCCAGCCAGTCGGTCCAGCGGGCGGCCACCAGGTCTTCCATGCTGCCGCAATGTCCTGCCAGCTGCACCCCGTAGACCGTGAAGCCCTGCTTGTTCAGACCTTTGGCGAGCAGGCGCATCTCGGCGGGCGTGCCGGTCAGGCCATGAATCAACAGCACGCCCGTGCGGGCATTGCGGCCTTCGCCGGGCATGACGAACTCATGCGGCGTCACGCACAGCTGCTGCAAATCCGGCTGCTGCAGCAGCCCCAATCCATCGGCGGCATTCATGCAGTCTGCTCCATGCCGAGCAGGACCTGCTCCAGCAGCTGGGTGGCCTGCGCAAAATGCTCGAAGCGCGCATGGGCAATCCCCTGGCTCTCGCAATAGTCGATGAGCTTGTACTTGGCCAGCACGAAATCCGCCTTGCCGGAAACGCAGAAATCCGAGGTGCTGTCGCCGATATAGAGCACCCGCCCGTGCACGGCCTGCTGCTCGGCCAGGCGTTCGCACTTGCAGTTGCCGCTGGCCCGTGTGCAGCGATTGCTGGCCCAGGGCGAATCCAGCCGCCAGCTGCGCTCGCCCGTCTGCACCAGATGATTGGCGATGACTTCCAGATCCCCGAGGCCATGGCGTGCGAGCACATGGCGAATCGCATAGTCGATGCCGTCGCTGACGACCTGCACCTTGATGCCATGCAGCCTGGCCTCGGCCACGAAGCCGGCAAAGTGCTCGTCGATCTCTATGCCGTCCAGATGGTTCTGCAGCTCGGCCTCGCTCATGTCCAGCAGGGCCACCTGCCCCTTCATGCATTCTCGCGAGCCGATCTCGCCACGCTCCCAGGCATCTTCCAGCTCCTGCCAGCCAGGCTTGCCAAAGCGGTTGAGCAGGGTATCGGTCACGTCCAGCAGGCTGATGGTGCCGTCGAAATCGCTTTGCACCATCCAGCCGGTCGAAGCTGTAGCTGCAGGCGACGGGAAAATCTGAATGCGCTTATTCATGGAAACTGACCCTCACGTTCTGACCGACCTTGACATTGGCGGGCGGCTGGTCAAATGCCAGCACGCATTCCACAACTCTTACCGGGCCGCGCTGCGCGTCGTCCTGCAGCCGGGCCGTGCCGTAGACGGGACTGATGCGCAGCACGGTGGCGGCGGGAAACTCCTGACGGGCAGCGCTGCCGTCTGCGTCAACGGCCACCTGGGCCTTCATGCCTTCGCGAATCGCCGTCACATAGCTTTCGTTGACTTCGGCCCGCACGATCAGGGGCCGCTTGGGCAGCAGTACCGCCACCGGGCTGCCGCTTTGCAGCATGCTGCCGCCCTGGGCCAGCAGGCGCACCACGACGGCGGCCTCGGGCGCACGCAGCTCGTGGCGCTGCAGCAAGGCCCGCAGCTGTTCGGCCTTGCGCTTGGCGACCGTGACTTCCGCAGCCGCAATATCCACTTCGGACTGTGCGTCGCGCAGTGCCTGCACGGCTTCATCCACGCTCTGCAGATCCGCCGCACCCTGCTTGGCAGCGGCCTGCCAGCGCGTCAGCGTGGCCTTGAGCGCGGGCAGGCGATCCTGGCGTGTCTTGAGCTTGGTCTGTGCCAGCTGCAGCTCGGACTCCGCCACCGCCAGATCGGCGCGCGCCGCATCGTCCGCGAGACGCAGCACCGGCTGGCCTTTCTGTACGCTCTGGCCTTCCTTGACCAGCAACTGCTGCACCACGCCCGATGCGGCCGACGAGAGATCGAGCAGACCGCCCTCGACGTCGATCTTGCCCCGCGCAACCGCCACCTGGCTTTGAGGCTTGACCTGGGCTGCAGCCGGGGTGACCACGGAGGCCGCGTTCTGAGACGGAGAGCACCCGCCCAGCATCAGCACGGCCGCCACCAGCAACGGCGCGCCCGACACAATGCTGAGACGAAATGGGCTTGGGTTCATGTTGATTCCTTGATGGGGCTGTTCTGGCGCCAGTCGCTGCGAATGGCGCCGTCTTCCATGCCCAGCACACGATCGGCGTGGCGCACCAGACGCGGGTCATGGCTGACGCAGAGCACCGTTGTGCCGTGCGTGCGCGCTGCACGGTGCAGCAAGTCAATGACGCGCTGGCCGCTCTCGGCATCCAGCGCACTGGTGGGCTCGTCGGCAAACAGCAGACGCGGCTGCTTGGCCATGGCACGTGCGATGGCAACACGCTGCTTCTCGCCGCCCGACAGCTGGGCCGGGCGCATATGACTGCGGTGGGAGAGCCCCACTTCATCGAGCGCCTCCTTGGCACGGCGCAATGTCTCGGCGCTTCTGAGCCCCATATAGCCCAGCGGCAGTTGCACCTGCTCCAGTGCCGTCAAGGCCGGAAACAGATTGAAGCCCTGGAAGACAAAACCCGTATGGCGCAGACGAAATTTCTCCAGCGCCGCCGTGCCGAGCTTGGCCAGATCCTCGCCCAGTGCGATCGCGTGACCGGCATCGGGCTTTTGCAGACCCGACATCAGCGACAGCAGCGTGCTTTTTCCGCAGCCCGAAGGGCCAGAGATCAGACTCAACTCCCCCGCATAGAGGCTGACGGACAGCCCTTGCAACACATGCACCTGCACGATGCCCGACACAAAGGATTTGTCGAGACGCACGGCCTCAAGGCTGGGCGCTGCATCCTTGACTGCAGCAGAATTTTTGATGCGTTCCATGGTCCCGGCTTGCATGTTTCAGGCCTTAACGCAACAGGGTTGCCGGATCGGCGCGCAGCAGGCTGCGCATGGCGCCCAGACCCGACAGCAGCGACAGCACGGCCACCAGAAAGCCGCAAGCGAGTACCGCTGACAAGTTGAGGGCCACAGGGACGCGATAGGTGGATGCAATGCTGAGCAGCACCGCGCTGGCCAGTGCCGCCAGCACAAAGCCCAGGCCGCCAATCCAGCAGGCCTGCTCGACCACCACACGACCCAGTGCCGCTCGGCTCACGCCCAGAGCATTGAGCACCGCATACTCGCGGGCGGACCCCGCCACCACCGCCTTGAGCGACTGGCTGGTCACGATGGCGCCCACCAGGCAGACGATGACGGCCATGAAGAGCACGCCGGCACCGGCTCCGGTATCGAGCATCCAGTAACGCTGCGAGCGGCGCGCAAAAGCATCCGCCGTCCAGACCTCGTACGGACCGAAGCTGCTGCTGGGCTGGCTCAATCTCGCCTGGGCCTCGCCGGCCTTGGCCGCTTGCTTCAGGCGCGCCACGAAATAGGTGCTGCCACGCTCGGCACTGGTTTCTGCAATTTCGCGGGCCGTGCTGAGCGAGGCGATCACGTTGACACCGCCCAGACCGCGCAAGCCGTCTACGGCAGCCACGATCTTGACCGCATGGTTGTTGATCCAGGCCGTGCTGCCTTCCTGCGCGCCCAGAGTCCCCAGGTCCGCCCTGTCCACAATCACGGCACCGGGCTCGCGCAGCAGCTGTCGCTGCCAGGAGGTGAGCACCTTGGTGAACATCATGGAGTTGTCCGCAGTGCTGACGCCCGAAAGATAGACCGAGACTCCGCCTCCGGTCGCACCCTGGGCACCGGCACGCGCGCGCCAGTCGCCATCGACCCAGACATAGGATTCCACGGCCGCCACATCGGGGTCCATGCGCAGACGCATCTCCACATCGCTGCCGATATTGCGCCCGAAATTCACGCTTTGCGTACCCGGATAGCCCACCCAGAGGTCGGCCGAAGAAGCCGTCACGTAGATCGCGGCAGAGCCGAAGATGCCCAGCACCAAGGCAGCCTGCATGGCCAGCAGAACGCCTGAAAAGCCCACGGCGAACACCGAGGGGACAAAGCGTCTCCACTCATGGATCAGCGTCTTGCGCGCCAGGGCAATCATGGCTGGACCTCGGAGACTGCGGCATCGATGGGCGCAGCGCCCACGGCCTTGTAGAGCGCCACATAGGCCAGTGCCTCGGCAGCCCTGGCGGTTGCCAGCTCGCTCTGGTTTTGCAGGCTGGCACGGGTGCTATCGATGCCCGCAAGCTCGCTGGACAGGCCCAGCTGCTGGCGCACTGCCTGAGCCTTCTCGAGCCCGGCATGAATCTGCTGCTGGGACTGCAGCTGCTGCTGTCTTTGCTGCTGGGCGGCAACCGCCGCCAGCGCCGATTCCGCCTCGGCCATACCGTTGAGCACGGCCTGGCGGTATGCCTTGATGCTGGCCTGCAGCGCCAGCTCCTTGCCGTCCGCCACGGCACGGCGGCGCCCCCAGTCAAAGAGCGGAATATCGATCTGCGGACCGACCATGGGGATGGAGTCCGAGGTCGTGCGGTGATTGCGCGTCAGGTTGTAGGCATACAGCAGGGACCCTGTCAGGGTCAGCCGCGGATAGAGCGCCGCGCGCGACACGCCGACCTCGGCTGCGGCCTGTTCCACAGCAGCCTCGGCACTTTGAATATCGGGGCGGTTGCGCAGCAGGTCTGCCGGCAGCACGGTAAGCGCCTGCACTGCGGGCAGCGCGGCAGCGGCACCGGGCTGCAGCCATTGCGGCTCGGCGCGCTCGCGCCCCAGCAGGGCTGCCAGCGCATGGGCAGCACGTGCCTGGGCTTCGTTCAGTGTGGACAGCTGAGACTCTGCGGTGCGCAGCTGCAACTGTTGCTGCTCCAGAGTCTGGGCATCTGTCAGTCTCTGCTCATGCCGAACCTGCAAGAGCTGCAGCTGTCGCTGTGCCTGCTGCAACTGCTTTTCGGCGAAACCACGCTGCACCTGGGCCAGCCGGATATCGAGATAGCGGTGCACCACATCGGCCACCAGGGCCACCCGCGCCGCATGCAGCTGGGCTTGCGCGTCCAGCACGCCGGCTGCGCCTGCACGGCGTGCCGCGGCGGAATCGCCAAACAGGCCCAGATCCCAGCTCACATCAATGCTGGCATGAAAGTAGGTATCAACTGCCGCAATATCCTGCAGGGTCCGCGCTCCGGTATTGACTATGGGGCGGAAAGCCGCATCGGCCGTACCTGCCAGCAAGCGCTGCTGACGCAGGCGCAGCACGGATTGGGCTACATCAAGGTTCTGGGACAGCGCCTCGTCCACCAGCGCATTGAGAGCAGGGTCATTCCAGGCACGCCACCATTGAGCCAGCTCCGCGGGGTCCGACTTTTGAGCCGACTCCTGCTGCTGCCATTGAGGTGGTGTGGTCCGGTCCAGCTTGACTGCCTCGGGCGCAGCACAGCCTGCCAGCAACGACAAGGCACACAGGCACAGACTGCCCATGCGAAGACGCGAGACGTGAGAGGGAAATATCACAGCGCAGTTGGCTCAAGCTATAGGTGTCACCCGGGAACCTGCAGAAAGCGGAAACAGCTTTCCATCCTCGCCATTGGACGGCAGCAAGCTTTCGCCAGATTGCAGGGTTTATGTAGGAATTATGGAGAGCCGCCTCCATTCGGCTATTGCAGCGGCAACGCACATAATGTGCAGATAACAAGTTTCAGGGAGTCCAGCAGATGCATGACTTTGCTGCACACAAAACCATGACTACTTTTACTCAACCTGCTTCCACGCCCATGGTGCTTGTAGTCGAAGACGAACCCGGAATTGCCGGCGTTCTCAGCGCCTATCTGGAGCGCGACGGCCTGCGCATCCGCATGGCGCAGGACGGCGAGGAAGCCCTGCAGAGCTTTCGGCAGCTGCGCCCGGACCTGGTGCTGCTAGACATTCATCTGCCCAAGGTCGATGGAGTGGATGTGCTGCGCATGATTCGCAATGACAGCGATGTCCCCGTCATCATGGTGACGGCCCTGGCAGACGATGTGGACAAGCTGCTGGCACTGCGCCTGGGGGCGGACGACTATGTGGTCAAGCCTTTCAACCCTCCCGAGGTGGTGGCCCGGGTGCGTGCCGTGCTGCGCCGCACCCAGGCCAAGCCTGCGCCGGTGGCCGCGCCTATACGCGTCGGCCCCATAGAGATCGACGTGGAAGCCCATAGTGCAGCCGTCTATGACGATGCGGGCCAGGCCGTGCCTCTGGCGCTGACGCTCACGGAATTCCGTCTGCTGGCCTGCCTGGCGGCCCAGCCACGCCGCTGCTTTTCACGTGCCTACCTGATTGAGAACTGCCTGCCGGAAAGCGATGCGCTGGAGCGGGTGATCGACTCCCATCTCTCCAAACTGCGCCGCAAGCTGCAGCTGGCCGGCCAGGATGGGCTGATCGAGACCGTGCGCGGTATTGGCTATCGTCTATGGCCCTGGGACTGAACCGCATCTGGGTCCGCTTTGGTCTGTGGATCACGGCGGCCGTGCTGCTGGCCATTGCCTCGCTGGCGATTGGCGTGCTGGCGTTTTCCGAGCTGCAGTACCGCGAGTTCTATCGCCATCTGCCAAGCCCCGTCAAGACCGAGCTGGAAGCGCTGAAGTCCCAGGATCTGGAGGACAGCCCCAGAGCCTTGCAGATCTACTCCGAGTACTGGGAGGGCGATCGCCTGTTCGGCGAGAAATGGTCGCTGGTCATCGGTCTGGCCGTCAGCCTGCCTTTCGGCATGGCCGTGGGTTTCTGGATCTCCCGCCGCATCACCAGTCCGCTGGCCTCGATGGTGGAAGTGGCTGCGCGCGTGGAGCGTGGCGACCTGGCCTCCAGAGCCGTCAAGGGCAATGCCCATGGCGAGATGGCCGAGATGATCGATGCCTTCAACGGCATGGTTGATTCGCTGGAAACGCTGGAGGCGGAACGCCTGGCCACCGCCGCCTCCATCTCCCACGAGCTGCGCACCCCATTGACGGTGCTGCAGGCAAGACTGCATGCGATCTGCGACGGCGTCATCGACTCCAGCCAGGCCGAGATGAAGACGCTGCTGGCCCAGGTCGAGCATCTGGGACGGCTGGTCGGCGATCTGCACACCCTGTCCATGGCCGACGCCGGACAGCTGTCTCTGCGCAAGGAACGCATAGACCTCGCCGCACTGGTCGGTGACGTCGTCGAGGACTTGCACCCGCAGCTGCAAAAGCTGGACATGGCCCTGTCACTGGATCTGCCCATGCAGGACGGCGATGGCAGCACCGACATCAAGGCCGACACCGATCGCTTGCGCCAGATCACCACCAACCTCATCAGCAACGTGCTGCGCCATGCCAGCAGCGGCCATTGGCTGAGCATCCGGGTGCATACGAGCTCCGACCACCAGAACCAGTCATGGGTGATCCTGGAAGTGGGCGATGCGGGGCCCGGCCTTGCCGACGAAGTTCAGGCCCACCCCTTCCAGCGCTTTGTCCAGGCCCCAGGCAAGCGCCGCCGGGAAGGCTCGGGCCTGGGTCTGTCCATCGTCAAGGCTCTGGTGACTTCGCAGGGCGGCACCGTCAGCACGGGCATATCCGAGCGTGGCGGCGCGCTTTTCACCGTGCGCTTTCCCCGTCTCTGACACCGGACTCTGCGTTCAGCCCCGGATAGAGGTCGGCCATGATCTGCTGCAGGCTTTGCGAGAGCAGCTCCATCATGGAGACTCTCTGCGCATCGGTAGCAGCTCCTGTGGCATGTGCTTCGCGCAGCTGCGCCCAGAGTGCGGCCCATTGCGCGGCATGCGTCTGCACCGTGCCCTGGGTCAGCTCACTCCATTGACTGGGCGCCGCAGGGCTGGTGTAGCGACCGCGACCACGGCCGAAATGCGAGATCAGCAGGTACTTGAGCAATACCTGGCTAGCTGCGGCGTTCAGATAGTCGGTCGAGAGTTGAAAGCTCTGCTGCTCCTGGTCGAACATCTTGTTCGCTCCCCAAGCCGCGCCCCCAAAGGTGAGGGCCCCCAGCAGCGCCCCCACCAGGGCACCGGCACCCAGCGTCAAACCTCCTGCCATCAGATCGGCCCCCAGCCCTGTGGCTGCGCCGGCAGTCAACGCCCCCCACAAGCTGGCTGCCTGCGCATCGACCGGCGTGGTGATCTGAAGCTGGCTGCGCAATTGCTCCTGTATCTGACTGGCCGCCTGACCGTCGAGTCCATGAATCTCGAGCAAGCGCTGGGTAGCCTGCACATCGGCCTGACGCAAAGCCTGCATCAGCCGCTGAACGGCGGCCTTGGCCTGGGCTCCGAGCCGCTCTTCACCCTCTGCCGATTTACCCAATTTGGCGGTGAGCTGGCTCAGGCTTTGCCAGGCACGCGCCAGCAGTTTGCCTTGCTCGGGATCGAGCTTTTCATGCAGACCTGCCGCAGCTATCAGCTGATCTGCCATGACCCCCAGGCTCGCCTGCTCGCGCTGCTGCTGCTGCAAAGCTCGCTGCTCCAGCAGGCGCTGATAGGCAGACTGTTTGGACTGAGGCAACAAAGGCGCAATGCTTTGCATCATCTTGCGCTCATGCCACCAGCTGCGCGTGAAGGCATCCAGCACCAGCACATCGCGCACCACGCTTTGAAAGCTCTGCGTCGCCTGCTGCCAGCGCCGCAAATCTTCCTGTGTCTGCTCTGCCGTGGTGTCGCTGCCAATCTGGTTGAGAAGCACGATGACCGGCTTGTTCATCCAGGCCAGAATGTTCATCTCGGCGCTCCAGTAGCCAGCATCTGCCGGGTCTTCGGCCGCGTTGACGAGGTAGAGCATCACATCCGCATGATCGCGCGCAGCAAGCAATGCACGCTGACTCAGATAGAAAGACCTGTCGCGCCAGCGATCCCAGACATTGCTGAGAAACCAGCCCAGCGGATTGCCCTGCTGCCGCAGGCGTTCATAAAGCCGCACCGAGTCGCCGAAGCCCGGCGTATCCCAAAGCCACAGCTCATCGCCCTGCGGCGTCTTCTGAAGCAGATAGCGCTGCGACTGAGTGGTCACATGTGCGGCATCGTCAATCTCGCCGACATCATCGGCCATCAGCGTACGGGTCAGCGTGGTCTTGCCGATATTGGTGTGCGACAGCAGACACCACTGAATGCTGCTGTCAATCGGAACCAGCTCCTTGCTCTCACTCATCATCACACTCCTGCGCCGGGCACCAGGGTCGCGTTCAGGCCCGCGCCACGCACAAATTCCCGCCACAGCTGTTCGCGCTCCTGCACTCGCGCCGGGGCACCGCTGTTGCGCA
Source organism: Comamonas thiooxydans (assembly GCF_002157685.2). NCBI lineage: Bacteria > Pseudomonadati > Pseudomonadota > Betaproteobacteria > Burkholderiales > Comamonadaceae > Comamonas > Comamonas thiooxydans. Next base: position 137,744 of record NZ_AP026738.1, on the reverse strand, counting down.
CACGAAAGTCCGCCGCCCATAGCCACACATCGGTATGCGCGCCCCAGCGGTTCAATACCTGCGCCAGCAGGACTCCATGAATTTCCGCCTCGGGCGTGGCAGCCAGATTGAGCAGCAGCACCTGCTGTGCGTCAACAGCCGAAGCGTCCGGCAAGGGCGATCCATAGGCCAGCACGGGCAGCAACGCAAGCTGCGCCCCGGCGCCGTAGCTCTGCGCCACATGGCTGCGCAGGGCGGCTTCGCGCTCGGGCGTGATGTCCAGGCTGTAGGGCTGCACCAGCAGCGCCGTTGCACGCCCCGCCCAGTCACGCTGCAGCTTCTGGAAATAGGGCTGCTGCAGCGGCAATGCCAGATGCTGGCTCAACCACCAGACCCTGGCACCTTGCCACAGCGCCAGCAGCAGACGCGGTGCCACCACCATCAACCCTAGCAACCAGCTGTAGAGCTGCACCCAGCGCGGCCCCGCATCTGCAGCATCACCGGCCGACCAGCCCTGCAGTGCCTGGATCTGCGCCAGACTCCACGGTGCCAGGCCCAGCAGATGCTGCACCGGCGCAAACAGCATGTTCAGACAGGTCTGCACGGCAGACGGCGAGAGGAAAGTGCTCTCCCACCCCACTTGATAAGCCTTGGTGAGACCGGTGAGCCATAGCGATGTCAGCGCACCCAGTGCCAGCATTGCCGCACCCAGATGCAGGCACACAAGCCATTGCGCATGGCGCGGTCTCTGGTTGACCTGCCACCAGTTGCGCTCGAAGTTCAGCGCCATCTTGCGCAGCCCCGTGCCGCGCGAAACACTCCACCTTTTCGTCTGCAGTTTTTGCAGCCAGCCACCGGGGGCTGCCACGGTCCGCTGTGCCGCAGCGCCCTGACCTGGCTCAGGCTCCAGCGGTGCAATCACTGTTTGCCTGCGCCGAACAAGACTGCGCAGCCAGGACAGCAGCAACAGCACATAGACCAGCAGGTTCCACAGCACGATGCCGATCAGGGAAGCGGAGAGCAGATCCACACGATGCGGGTCCGTGATCGCATGACCCGCAAAGCCCAGCACAAATGCCGCAGCCATCACGGCCAGCACCAACCAGCGTGAAATACCGGCGCGCTGCCAGACCACGGCGCGTATGTCGGCAGGCAGCTGCGCTGCGGCGATCACGCGTTGTGCCCGCTCCTGCAGAAAGCTCTCGAACGCTGCACGACCGCCGCCCCTGGTCTTGCCCTGGGCGTGCAGGCACTCCTGCGTGATGGCAGTGCAACGCTCGGCCGTGGGCAGCGCCTCGTGCGGAGCGGCGGTTTCCAGAGCGTGGGCAAAGACAATATCGCGGACTGAGCTGGCTTTCATGTTGCTATTGTGTTTCAGAGCAAGAAGGGGCGTTGCAAATATCAAAACAATAGCTGTCAGCGCTTTCATCTTGGGGGCTGCGTTCATTTCTGTGCTGATTCCATCCGGACTTGCCTGCAAGCGCCTTGAGCCCGCCGTGTGCTATGAATGCAGCTTCGCAGAACCACACACCAAGGAGACAAGCCATGACCCAGAACCCCCAGGCCATGCCCGATGCGCAAGGCTTCTTCGGCCCCTACGGCGGCCAGCTCGTGCCGCCCGAGCTCAAGCAATGCATGGACGAGATTGCCGCTGCCTACGAGGAGATCGTCAAACGCCAGGACTTCCAGGACGAGCTGGCCGCGCTGTTTGCCGACTATGTGGGCCGGCCCAGCCCCATCTTTCACGCCAGGCGCCTGTCCGATCAATTGGGCGGCGCGCAGATCCATCTCAAGCGCGAGGATCTGAATCACACGGGGGCGCACAAGATCAACCACTGCCTGGGCGAGGCGCTGCTGGCCAAGTTCATGGGCAAGAAAAAAGTCATTGCCGAGACCGGCGCCGGCCAGCATGGCGTGGCCCTGGCCACGGCCTGTGCACTGGTGGGCATTCCCTGCGAGATTCACATGGGCCAGGTGGATATCGAGAAGGAGCACCCCAACGTCACCAAGATGCGCATCCTGGGCTGCAATCTGGTGCCCGTCACGCGCGGCGCGGCCACGCTGAAGGAGGCCGTGGACAGCGCCTTCGAGGTCTATCTGCAAGACCCCGTCAACACCATCTACGCGATTGGCTCGGTGGTCGGCCCCCACCCCTTTCCCATGATGGTGCGGGACTTCCAGTCCATCGTCGGTCGTGAGGCTCGCGAACAGTTCCATACCCGGCATGGCAAGCTGCCCGACCATGTGGCGGCCTGCGTGGGCGGGGGCAGCAATGCCATGGGCATCTTCACGGCCTTCCTGGGTGACGAGTCCGTGCATCTGGTGGGCGTGGAACCTGCCGGTGAGGGCGTGGACAAGCCCGGCCGCCATGCCGCCACGCTGTCGGCTGGCAAGCCCGGCGAGATTCACGGCATGAAGTGCTATGTGCTGGAGAACGCCGACGGCACACCGGCCGCCGTGCACAGCATTGCCTCGGGCCTGGACTACCCCGGCGTGGGCCCGCAGCACAGCTATCTCAAGGATATAGGCCGCGTGGACTACCAGTCCGTGGACGACAAGGAATGCCTGGATGCCTTCATGACGCTGTCGCGTGTGGAGGGCATCATCCCGGCTCTGGAAAGTGCGCACGCCGTGGCCTGGGCCATGCGCGAAGCGCCCAAGCTCGGCAAGGACCAGCATATTCTGGTCAACCTCTCGGGTCGCGGCGACAAGGATGCCGATTACGTCGCCAGGAAGCTGGGACTGTAACTGCCGCATCCCGCACAGGGCTGCCGCCCCGGCAGCCTTGTGCTTCGGAGCATGAACACGCTCTGAGGGCACGGTCACACAGCCGTCATCAACAACCGCAAGCATGAGGCGATCTCCATCCATGCCCGAACCCATGTCCCATACCCGCCACCCCGTCTTTGCTCTGACCTTGCTTGCCGCCCTTGCCCTGAGCGCCTGTGGTGGCGGAGACGGCCCGACACCTGCGCCTGCGCCTGCGCCTGCGCCGCAGTTTCTGACGCTGGACGGCAAGCAGCCCCAGGTCATCGCCCACCGCGGCTATTCGGGGCTGTACCCCGAGCAGACACAGATGGCGTATGAGAAAGCCATCGATGCCGGTGCCGACATGATCGAGCTGGACATGCACCTGAGCCGCGACTGCCAGCTGGTGGCACGCCACAACGCCTGGCTCAGCGACAGCACCAATGTCACCGAGGTCGCCAAGATCAATGCCTATGTGGCGGGCCGCAAGCGCAACACGCCCGGCGTGCTGGTCAACGTCAAGTACCCGGCCATTGCCGCCAACGGCCCCGCGCAATACCTGAGCGACCGCATCGACCCAAACAATCAGAAGTCGGTGCTGCAGGCTCTGGTGGTCGACGGCGAGGACCACACCGGCGACTGGTCCATCTCGGACTTCAGCCTGCATGAGCTGCGCACGCTGTTTGGCGGCACCACGCTGGACAACCGCGCCGATCGCCCCAGCGAATGGAATGGCAAGCTGCCACTGATCAGCGCACAGGATGTGATCGATATCGCACTCGCCAAGGGCAAGGCGGCAGGCCGCACGATTGCCGTCTACGCCGAGACCAAGAACCCTTACTGGAACAACCAGCAAGCCATTGCCAACAGCTGCGGAACGGGTGAGCACCCCTTCGAAGACGCCGTGATGGCGCTGCTGGACAGGAACAATCTCAACCGCAAGGAAGCGCCCATCTACATCCAGAGCTTCGACCCCGACAGCCTGAAGTATCTGCGCAAGGTGGGCATGCGGGCCAAGGGGGTGCAGCTGATCGATGGCAACGACTACAACTTCAGGGACGGCTCCGTAGGCTATATCACCGCCGACGAATGGACCTTCATCAGCGGCCGCCCCTATAGCTGGACGCTGGCAGGCGATGCGCGCACCTTCGCGGTCATGCAGACGCCGGCAGGCCTGGCCGAGATCAAGACCTATGCCGACGGCATCGGCCCCTGGAAGCCCCAGGTGCTGGCCCATTCCGTCGCTCCCTACAAGGACGGAGCGGGCCTCAAGGACGTCAACACGCTCAAGGACACCGGCCTGATCGCCAATGCGCACAAGGCCGGTCTGGTGGTGCACAGCTTCACCTTCCGCAGCGAGGCCAGCCGGCTCGCGGGCATCTTCAAGGGCTACCCGCTGCAGGAATACCTGGCTTACTACCGCCTGGGCATTGACGGCGTGTTCACCGACTTCACGGCCGATGGCGTGAAGGCCCGCGATGCCTATATTGCCGAGCTGAAAAAGCAATAGGCCAGGCTTGTTGCCGACACAGCCTGCGCCGGCGTGCTGCAGCGGACCGTCACGGGTCACAGGCATTGTGATCCGTGGCGCCAGGCCGTCCCGGCCTCGGATCCGGCTTGTGCCTCAGCGCAGCCCGCCGATATAGCGTGCCGAGGTGCGCAGTATCTCGGCGGCCTTGGCGGTGACGGAGCCATCGCTCTGAGCGGTCTCGGCAGGCGCTGCATGCCGGGGCATGTCGCCGCTCCAGCTGTCCTGCAGACGCCGGGCCAGGCGCGCCAGCTCCTCATCCTGTTGCTCTCGTGCATGCTCCAGCGCAAAAGCCGCCATGGCCTGTGCATAGGCCTGATTGCAGGCCATCCATTCGGTATCGGTCACCCGGCCCGTCTTGCGGCGCAACACCACATGCAGATGTGCGGCCACCGCCACTCGCTCGCTGTCCTCCATACACCGCTCCTGTCTTTGATGGATCACTAGTGCTGACGCTCCAGATGCAGGCTGATATCCAGGCCTTCCATTTCCTGCACGGCATCCACCCGCAACGGCATCAGCAGACGGATCAGCACCAGCACCCCGGCCGTGGCAGCGCCGCTGTAGACAGCCACCGCCGCCACCGCAATCAGCTGATTCAGCACCGTGGCACTCGTGCCCGCGATCAGGGGATCGGCAAACACCGCCGTGAGGATGGAGCCGGCAATGCCGCCCACGCCATGCACGCCGAACACATCGAGCGAGTCGTCGGCTCCCAGCCGGCGCTTGAGCCAGGTTGCGCCCCAGAAACAGACGGCGCCCGCAATCAGGCCTATCCACACCGCACTGCCCACCTGCACAAAGCCCGCGGCCGGTGTGATAGCCACCAGTCCGCCCACCATGCCCGAGAGCAGGCCCAGCAAGGTCGGAGCGCCGCGCACCAGCCACTCCACCACCATCCATGCCAGACCGGCGGCCGCAGCCGCCACGAGCGTGACCACAAAGGCCAGCGCTGCGCGCCCATCGGCGGACAGGGCCGATCCGGCGTTGAAGCCGAACCAGCCGAACAGCAGCAAGGCCGTGCCCATGGCCGTCCAGCCCAGGCTGTGCGGCTCGAATGGCTCGGTTCCGTAACCGCGCCTGCGCCCCATCATGAAGGCACAGACCAGTGCCGCCACGCCCGCATTCACATGCACCACGGCACCGCCGGCAAAGTCCAGTGCGCCCAGCTGGTTCAGCCAGCCCCCGCTCTCCCACACCCAGTGGGCCACGGGCGCATAGACCACCACGCTCCACAGCGCGGCAAACACCAGCAGAGCCGCAAAGCTCATGCGCTCTACCACGGCCCCCACGATCAGCGAGGTGGTGATGATGGCGAATGCGGCCTGGAACAGGGCATAGGCCGCTTCGGGCAGATGCGGCGCCAGGTGGCTGACCGAGATCACGCTGCGCCGGCCATCAAGGTGCAAGGATGCAAACCAGGCGCGCCCCAGATTGCCGAGCCAGGGGGAATCGGCGGTGAATGCGAGCGAGTAGCCCAGACCGAACCAGGTCAGGGTCACCACACAGGCCACCGCGAACACGGCCACCATGGTGTTGACCACATTCTTGCGCCGCACCAGCCCCGCATAGAACAGGGCGATGCCCGGCAAGGTCATCAGCAGGACCAGCGCCGACGCAACCATGACCCACCCGGTATCTGCCTTGTCGATGGCAGTCAATGGCACCATTTCCATGCACTCCCCCCTGCTTGTTTGCTTTGACAAAAAAAGGAAGCAGGTTCCATGCCAGAGCCATGCCGGTCTTCTGTCGCTGCACTACTGATAGCAGGCCGCGCCTTCTCATCAATGAGTTCAAGCTCGCTGCCTATGAATCACGGCTTGCAGCTTGTGCTTGGAGCAGAGCCCGTTATGCTCGACAAGATCCATCGTTGCCGCACTGATTCATGACCTGGCTGCTGCTGACTCTTCATGTATTGCTGATTGCCGGCTTCGGCCTGCGCATCCTGCTGCGCAGAGACATGCGGCCCGATGTGCGGCTGGCCTGGCTCATGGTCATCGTGCTGCTGCCCTATGTGAGCTGCCTGCTGTACTACCTGTTTGGGGAAGTAGCCCTGGGCCGTGTACCAGGCCGCAGAAGACTCAATGTGCGCGAGTTCTGCCAGACCCAGGGCAGCGCCCTTGCGCCCGCACCCGGCTCCATGCCGCAGGCACGGCCCGCCATTCCCGATCAATGGCTGCCGGCCTTCCGCTATGCCTCGTCCATCAACGGCTTTGTACCGCTGCCCGGCCATAAGGCCGAGCTGATGCGCGATGGCGCACATGCCCGTGCGCAGATGCTGGCCGACATGGATGCCGCACGCCACGAGATCAACGTGCTGTACTACATCTGGCTGGACGACGGGACCGGCACCGATGTGGCCCATGCCCTGATGCGTGCCGCGCAGCGCGGCGTAACCTGCCGGGCCATGGTCGACGGACTGGGATCGCGTGCCCTGACGCGCTCGCCACTGTGGCAGCAGATGCGGCAGGCCGGCGTGCACCTGGCGGTTGCCCTGCCCATCAGCAATCTGTTCAAGGTCATGCTGACCAGCCGCATCGACCTGCGCAACCACCGCAAGATCACGCTCATAGACGGCAGGATCAACTATTGCGGCAGCCAGAACTGCGCCGACGAGGGCTTTCACATCAAGGCACGCTATGCCCCCTGGGTGGACATCATGCTGCGCCTGCAGGGCCCCGTGGTCATGCAGATGCAGCAGGCTTTTGCCAGCGACTGGGCGCAGTCCGATGCGAGCCTTGCACCACCGGCTATCGAGGCCGAGGCCGGCGCTGCCGCCGACGGCTTCCATGCCGTTGCGATTGCCGAAGGGCCGACGGAAAGAGCACGCTCAACACCCCAGTTGGTTGCCAGCCTACTGGCCTGTGCTCAGCGCGAGGTCGTGATCTCCACCCCCTACTTCGTGCCCGACAGCACGGTGCTCGATGCCTTGTGCGCCGCCGCGCTGCGCCAGGTGCAGGTCACGCTGATCCTGCCCGCCCGCAATGACTCATGGATCGTCGGTGCCGTCAGCCGCAGCCATTACTGGCGGCTGCTGAGCGCCGGCGTCCATATCCACGAATTCCGCCCCGGCCTGCTGCATGCCAAGACCCTGTGTCTGGACGGATCGGTCAGCCTGATCGGCTCCACGAATCTGGATCTGCGCAGCTTTGACCTGAACTTCGAAAACAATGTATTGCTGCACGACGAAGCTATCACCGAGGCCATCCGGCATCGGCAACAGAGCTATCTGCACGAATCCGATGTGGTGACGCTGGCACAGGTGCATTCGGCACCCTGGTGGAAGCGCATCTGGGACAACCTGCTGGGCGCCCTGAGCCCGCTGCTGTAAGCGCCATGCCCTGGCTTTGGGCATGCCGAACGCCCGCGCACCACGCGCGTGCACACTGGCGCCTCCTGTCGCACCAAGGCGGAACGCCGCTTCATTTCATACGTGAAAGTCAGGGCTGATCCTCCCCTAATTTACACAAATCTGCAGGAATACCCTCTGCTGGCACGCCTTTCGCTTGCCTACATTCTTGTATGCAAGTTGCAGACAACTTGCATACAAGATTCCACAACTTGCGAAAGACGACTATGCGCCGCTTTGTCAGATCACTGTTCGGACAGGTGGTGATCGCACTCATACTGGGTGTGCTCGCCGGACTACTGGCCCCTGAATGGGCCGTGAAACTCAAACCCCTGGGCGATGGCTTCATCAAGCTCATCAAGATGATCATCCCCATACTGGTGTTCTGCGTTGTCGTGCACGGCATTGCCGGTGCAGGCGACCTCAAGCGCGTAGGCCGCGTGGGCGTCAAGGCCCTGATCTATTTCGAGGTGCTGACCACCATCGCCCTGGGCCTGGGTCTGGTGCTGGCCTTTGTCTTCGAACCCGGCGTTGGCATGAACGTGGACACCAGCAAGCTCGACGCCTCGGCCATGGCAGCCTATGCCAGCAATGCCGACAAGCTGACCAGCGGCGGCACGGTGGACTTCCTGATGAAGCTCATTCCCACCACCGTGGTGGAAGCCTTCGCCAAGGGCGACGTCCTGCAGGTGCTGCTGTTCGCCGTGCTGTTCGGCTGCGCGCTGACCATGCTGGGCGAGCGCGGCAAGCCTGTTTCCGAACTGGTGGACACCTTGTCCATGGCCCTGTTCAAGGTCATGGGCATCATCATCAAGCTGGCACCTCTGGGCGTGCTGGGCGCCATCTCCTTCACCGTGGGCCAGTACGGCATAGGCTCGCTCAAGCAGCTGGGCATGCTGGTGGCGCTGTTCTACGTCTCGGTGCTGCTCTTCGTGTTCGTGGTGCTGGGCCTGGTGATGCGTCTGTCGGGCTTCAGCCTGATCAAGCTGCTGCGCTATCTGCGCGAGGAACTGACCATCGTCTTCGCGACCACCTCCTCCGACAGCGTGCTGCCCCAGATCATGGCCAAGCTGCGCAACATGGGTGTGCGCGACTCCACCGTGGGCCTGGTGATTCCCACCGGCTACTCCTTCAACCTGGACGCATTCTCCATCTACATCACACTGGCAGCGGTCTTCATCGCCCAGGCCACCAACACCCCGATCAGCATGTCCGACCTGCTGACCATTCTGGCCATCGCGCTGGTGACCTCCAAGGGCGCGCACGGCGTACCGGGCTCGGCCATCGTGGTGCTGGCCGCCACCCTGCATGCCATCCCCGCCATCCCTGCGATCGGCCTGGTGCTGGTGCTGTCGGTGGACTGGTTCATGGGCATTGCACGCGCTCTGGGCAATCTGATCGGCAACTGCGTGGCCACTGTGGCGATTGCAGCCTGGGAAGGCGACATCGACCGCGAACGTGCCCATGCGGTACTTGACGGCAAGGCCGAGCCACTGACCGAAGAAGAAGACCATGCATCTGCTATCGTGCCGCCTGTCGTAGTCCCCATCCCTCAGTCCAGCCATTAAAGCCAGCAATGACTCCTGCCTCTCCACAACACATCGCGGAACGCGTCGTCGAAGCCATCCTGGCCCAGAAACTGGCCCCCGGCGAACGACTGGGAGAGCAGGAGCTGGCCAACAACTTCGACGTCAGCCGCACCGTGGTGCGAGAAGCGCTGATGCAACTGCAGGCCCGCGGCTTTGTCCAGGTCCAGGCCCGCAGGGGCTGGTACGTGGTCCAGCCCTCGGCTGCCGAGGCCATGGATGCATTCTCTGCCCGGCGGATCATCGAGACCGGCATATTGCAGGAGGCCGGCAAGCCGCTGCAGCGCGTCATCACCAGGCTGCGCCGCCATATCGCCCAGGAGCAGAAAGCCATTGCCGGGGCGGACAGTGCCACGCGCGCCTTCCTGCTAGCGGATTTCCATGTCTGCCTGGCCGAGCAGATGGGTCACCGGTTGCTGGCCGACACGCTGCGCGATCTGACAGCGCGCACCACCCTGGCCGCCACGCTCTATCAGTCCACGCACAGCGCCAGCCAGTCCTGCGCCGAGCACGAGCGCATCGTGGCCGCCCTGGAACGCGGCGACACCGATGGTGCCAAGGCGCTGCTGCTGGAACATATAGGCATGGTGGAGCGCTCGCTGGAAATCCGTGCGACTGAGACCGAAGTACCTGGCGACCGCCTGCGTGCCACGCTCGCTCCCGTGCTCAAGCAGCGCCTCTGAGCACCGCGCAACAAGCAAAAAAGCCAGGGTCGACCCTGGCTTTTTTCATTTGCGAAGTGCGATCTCGAAGCTGGTTCAGCCCAGATTCGGCGCCAGATAGCGACGCAGCTCCTCGACATCCATAGCACGTCGCTGAGCCATGTCGGCGAGCTGGTCCTCGCCGATCTGGCCCACGTTGAAGTAGCTGGCCTCGGGGTTGCCGATGTAGAAGCCGCTCACGCTGGATGCCGGGTTCATGGCCAGGCTCTCGGTCAGCGTCATGCCGATTTCATCGGCCTGCAGCGCCTTGAACAGGTCGATCTTGGCCGTGTGATCGGGACAGGCAGGGTAGCCGGGCGCAGGACGGATGCCCTGGTAGGCTTCCTTGATGAGTTCCTCGTTGCTCAGGTTCTCGTCTTCGGCATAGCCCCACAGATCCTTGCGCACGCGCTGGTGCAGGCACTCGGCAAAGGCTTCGGCCAGGCGGTCGGCCAGGGCCTTGAACATGATGCCGCTGTAGTCGTCCAGCGCCGCCTCGAATTCCTTGTCCTTCTTTTCGGCACCGATGCCGGCGGTCACGGCAAACAGACCGGCATAGTCGGCAATGCCCGACTCCTTGGCGGCCACAAAGTCGGCCAGGCAGCGGCTGGGGCGCATCACGGGCCGGCCATCCGGGCCGGCCACGGCCTGCTTCTCGGTCTGCTGACGCATGCCGTACCAGGTGGTCAGTACCTGGCTGCGCGACTCATCGGTATAGAACAGGATGTCGTCGCCCACGCGGTTGGCGGGGAACAGGCCCATCACGCCATTGGCCTGCAGCCAGCGGCCGTCGATGATCTTCTGCAGCATGAGCTTGGCATCGGCCAGCACCTTGCGCGCCTCCACGCCCACGACCTCATCGTCGAGGATGGCAGGGTACGGCCCCGCCAGATCCCAGGTCTGGAAGAACGGCCCCCAGTCGATGTACTGGGCAATTTCGGCCAGATCGAAGTTCTTGAACACGCGGCGGCCCAGGGTGCGCGGCACCACGGGGGCATGGTTCACCACGGCAGCATTGGCGCGGGCCTGCTCCAGCGTCCACAGCGGCGTCTTCTTCTTGTTGGCATGCTGGGTGCGCACCTTGTCGTAGTCGGCGCTCAGCTCGTCCAGATAGGCCTGCTTGCCTTCGCCCAGCAGGCTCTGCGCCACACTGACCGAGCGCGAGGCGTCGGGCACATAGACCACGGGGCCGTCGTACTTGGGCGCAATCTTCACGGCCGTATGCACGCGCGAGCAGGTCGCACCGCCGATCAGCAGCGGAATCTTCTTGATGCGGAAGTAGTCGTCCTTGTCCATCTCACCGGCCACATACTGCATCTCTTCAAGGCTGGGAGTGATCAGGCCCGACAGGCCGATGATGTCCGCGCCCTCGGCCTTGGCCCTGGCCAGGATCTCGTGGCAGGGCACCATCACGCCCATATTGATGACTTCGAAGTTGTTGCACTGCAGGACCACGGTGACGATGTTCTTGCCGATGTCGTGCACATCGCCCTTGACGGTGGCGATGACGATCTTGCCCTTGCTGGTGACGTCCAGGCCCGCCGCTTCCTGCTGGCGCTTCTCTTCCTCGATATAGGGCACCAGATGGGCCACGGCCTGCTTCATCACGCGCGCGGACTTGACCACCTGGGGCAGGAACATCTTGCCGGCACCGAACAGGTCGCCGACGATATTCATGCCGTCCATGAGCGGGCCTTCGATCACGTGCAGCGGGCGGCCGCCGCCCTGCACCACGATCTGCTGGTAGGCCTCTTCGGTGTCTTCGGTGATGAAGTCGGTGATGCCGTGCACCAAGGCGTGCGACAGACGCTCGCCCACAGTCTTCGGTGCCTCGGGCGTGCCGCGCCACTCTAGCTTCTTGCTGTCGTCCTTGGCCGCGCCCTTGGCGCTGTCGGCGATCTCCAGCAGACGCTCGGCCGCATCGGGGCGACGGTTGAGCACCACATCCTCCACGCGTTCGCGCAGCTGTGGCTCCAGGTCGTCGTACACACCGACCATGCCGGCATTGACAATGCCCATGTCCATGCCCGCCCCGATCGCGTGATAGAGGAACACGGTGTGGATGGCCTCGCGCACGGGGTCGTTGCCGCGGAAGGAGAAGCTCACGTTGGAGACGCCGCCCGAGACCTTGGCACCGGGCAGGTTCTGCTTGATCCAGCGCACGGCCTCGATGAAATCGACGCCGTAGTTGTTGTGCTCTTCGATGCCGGTGGCCACGGCAAAGATGTTGGGGTCGAAGATGATGTCCTCGGGCGGGAAGCCCACTTCGTCGACCAGAATGCGGTAGGCGCGTTCGCAGATCTCGATCTTGCGTGCAAAGGTGTCGGCCTGGCCTTTTTCGTCAAACGCCATCACCACGGCGGCAGCGCCATAGCGCTTGACCAGCTTGGCGTGCTTCTTGAACTCCTCGACGCCCTCCTTCATGGAGATCGAGTTGACGATGCCCTTGCCCTGCAGGCAGCGCAGGCCGGCCTCGATCACATCCCACTTGGAGCTGTCCACCATCACCGGCACCTTGGCGATATCGGGCTCGGAGGCAATCAGGTTCAGAAAGCGCACCATGGCGGCCTTGCTGTCCAGCATGGCCTCGTCCATGTTCACATCGATCACCTGGGCACCGTTTTCCACCTGCTGGCGCGCCACGGCCAGCGCTTCTTCGTACTGCTCGTTGAGGATCAGGCGCGCAAAGGCCTTGGAGCCGGTGACGTTGGTACGCTCGCCCACGTTGACGAACAGCGTCTCATCGCCGATGAAGACGGGCTCCAGGCCCGACAGGCGCATGGGAGGAATGGCGGTGGAAGGGGTAGCAGCGGACATCAGCTCACCTGTGTGAAAACCAGAAACAGAATCGAAAACAGGTGAGCGCCGTTGTGGGTACGGGCAGATCGCCAAACGGATCTGCCACCCCGAGCCTGACGGGTCAAACATCTCTGGGATGACCGGCTGCAGCGCTCCTCGGGGTGAAGCCCGTCATTCTACGGCGAGGGCGGGCAATCGGGGGTTCAAGGCGCTTTGCCCCATTGGCGGCCGAGGCGCGCGGCTTGCGGATGGCTATAGCAGATTCGACTTTCCGCATCCCAAAAACAGGAGCACGGCAAAAGGTAATTTCGCAAAACACGAATGCAGCCATCTCATTTCAAGCATATTCGTGGCATGGTGCGCATCCGCAAGGAATGGCGCACACCGCTTTCCTGCTCTCAGGCTGCCCGGCACCAACGGGTCCGCCTGCCATGAGTGGACAAGCACCTACAGCCCCTATCTTTGAGTCTTTGGCACCATCGACAGCAAATGTCTGGTCCATGTGCTCAGCCGTGCACAGCCGATTGCCAGCCATGACCGGGCAGGCCGTTCGGCCATCGCATGGAACACCCAGGAGATCTTCATGAACGTGACCTTCGGCGCGTACTACACCCTCATCATGGCCGTGCTTGTGCTCATGCTTGGCAAGCTCATGACAAGACATATCCGCTTTCTGCGCGACTTCAATATTCCCGAGCCCGTCTCCGGCGGCCTGGTCGTGGCGGCCATCATTTTCATGCTGCATCAGACCACGGGACTGGCGCTGAGCTTCGAGGGCGGCCTGCAGTCGGCGTTCATGCTGGTGTTCTTCTCGTCCATCGGCCTGAGCGCGAACTTCGCCAAGCTGCGTGAGGGCGGCTCGGCGCTGTTCCTCTTCCTGGGCGTGATTGCCGTCTTCATCATCATGCAGAACATCGTGGGCGTAAGCTTGGCCACTGTTCTGGGACTGGATCCGCTGATCGGCCTGGTCGCGGGCTCCATCACGCTGGTGGGCGGTCACGGTACGGCCGGAGCCTGGGGCTCGGTGCTGGAAAACCAATACGGTCTCACGGGAGCCACCACCCTGGGCATTGCCTGCGCCACTTTCGGCCTGATCATCGGCGGCCTGGTGGGCGGCCCGCTGGCCAAGCGGCTGATCACGCGCCATCAGCTGGCCCAGCCGCTGACCGAGTCCGAGCAGCTGCGCGCCGATGCGCCCACCGTGAGCGAAGGCAGCGAGGTCGCCAACTTCGAGTCGCCCAACAAGGCTCCGCGCCTGATCACGGCCGATGCGGCGGTGGAGACGCTGGCCCTCTTCGCGGGCTGCCTAGCCTTTGCCGAATTCATGACCGGCCTGACCATGGGAACGGTCATCCAGCTGCCTACCTTTGTCTGGGCGCTGGGCGGCGGCGTGATCATCCGCAACGTGCTGGACTATATGTTCGGCTTCAAGGTCTTTGACCGCGCCATCGACGTCTTCGGCAATGCCTCGTTGTCCATGTATCTGGCCATCGCGCTGCTGTCGCTCAAGCTCTGGGAGCTGACCGACCTGGCCGGCCCGCTGATGGTCATTCTGGCCGCGCAAGCCATCGTCATGACGCTGTATGCGGCCTTCGTGACCTTCCGCATCATGGGCCGCAACTACGACGCCGCCGTGCTGGCCGCCGGCCACTGCGGCTTCGGCATGGGCGCCACGCCCACGGCCGTGGCCAATATGCAGGCCATCACCAACCAGTACGGCCCTTCACACAAGGCCTTTCTGATCGTGCCCCTGGTCGGAGCCTTCTTCATCGACATCATCAACGCCTTTGTGCTGCAGGCCATGCTCAGCATTCTTCGCTGACCGCCACATCAGTCCCCAAAAAAAAAAGCGTGTTCCTGCCAGACAGGAACACGCTTTTTTCATGGCTGCCCACGCTTGCCGGGCAAGCGCCAAAGGCAGCTCAGGCCGGGATCAGGCCGCCACTGCCTGAGCCGAAGCCGGCAGACCGAAGATGCGGTCGAACGCCCAGTTGAAGGCAAAGGTGTAGACCATGAAGAACACCAGCAGGCCGGCTTCCATGACGGCGGCTTCCCACAGCGAGATGCCGAACCACCATGCCATCAGCGGAATCAGCATGGCGGCGATGCCGCCTTCGAAACCGATGGCATGCACCACGCGGCGCATCAGGGAACGGCCCTTGACGCTCTGGCGCGCTTCCCATCTTTCGAACAGGTAGTTGAAGCTCAGATTCCAGCAGATCGCGATCACCGAGGCGGCCACGGCCATGACGCCGGAATCGCTGGCCTTCTGGCCGATGGCCATGAAGATCAGGCTGGAGACGATGATGGCAATGGTTTCGTACAGACCCACATAGAGGATGCGGCGCTTGGGACCTTGAAGGCCACTGGCCTTGGCGGGGGCCGCAAAAGCGGCGGTATTTTTGAGAGACGCGGCAGAGGAAGAAGCGGATGCCGTCGCTGAGGCTTGTTGAGACATGGGTCGCAGTGTATGTTCTGGAAATTGAAGATAAAAGTCAGTTCCTTTCAATTTTTCTGACAGATCGACACCATGCCCTTTAGCGCCGACCAGGTTCCGCTGTTTCTCGCCGTGCTCGATGCCGGCTCCTTCTCGGCGGCTGCACGCAAGCTGGGGCGTGTGCCCTCGGCCGTGAGCATGGCCATTGCCCAGCTGGAGGCCGAGCTGGACCTGCAGCTGTTCGACCGCAGCGGACGCGAGCCCGTGCCCAGCGCTGCCGCCCGCGCGCTCGAGCCGCAGGCACGCCTGCTGGCCGAGCAGTTGCAGTTGCTGAACTGGCAGGCCCAGACCCTGCACGCAGGGCTGGAAGAGCGGCTGACGCTGGCCATCGCCCCCGAGCTGCTGGCCACGCACTGGAGCGAGCCGCTGAATCAGCTGGTGCACGAATTTCCGGCCCTGCCCATCGAGGTACTCGCAGCGCCCCAGGTCGATGCGCTGGAGCTTTTGCATGCGGGCCGCGCCCATCTGGCCCTGGTCTTCGAGCGGCCCGCCATGGACGGGCGCGAGGGCTTCCAGGAAATGGGCCGCGAGACGCTGGTGGCCGTGATGTCGCCGCAGTTCGAGCCCTGGCAGCAGGCGCTGGCCGAGCATGAGCAGGGCCGCACCACACGGCCACAGCTCACGGTGGAGCAGCTGGCCGCCACGCGCCAGGTGCTGGTGGCCAGCCGCGATCCGCAGCAGACCGACCCGCGCTTTGTGTTTGCGCGCCAACTCTGGCGCACGGACAGCCACCAGGCAGCGCTTTCGCTGATAGGTGCAGGTCTGGCCTGGGGCTGGCTGCCCAAAGGCCTGGTGGAATCGCATATCGGCAGCGGCGCGCTGATGGAAATTCCCGTGCTCAATCTGAGCAACGGCACGACCTTGTGCGTGGACTGGGTCTGGTCCAAGGAGCGCCCGCAAGGTCTGGCAGCACGGCTCTTTGTGCAACTGCTGCGCGAGCGCTGAGCTTCCATGAAGCGGCCTCCAACATTTAGCCTTGAAGCCCAAAAAGCTTAAGGAGCAGAATGTACAAGCGCCAGCCGCTAGTCATTCCATAGCGAATCAATTTGCACTGCACAGGAGTTTCACTACATGCCCCGTCAGCCCGCCAAAGCCGCCCCCGCCACATCGTCTGCTGCGACCACCGAACCGGACCGCAAGCCGGCACGCAAACACCTGCCGTTTCCGACCAGCGAATCGGTACAGGCCTCCGAGGCGGCCAAGCCATCGCCCTCCCGGCCTGTGCCGCGCAAAAAGCCTGCCGCCAAAACCGTGACCCGGACCGCTGCGCCTGCGGCCAAAGCGCCCGCCGCTGCCCAGGTCTATCCTTTCGAGACCAAGGACAAGGCGCTGCGCAAGCTATGGCAGCCATGGCAACCGGGCCAGCCACGGGACAGTCGTTTGACCACCGGGCACCCTCGGCCCGCAGTGGATCTGCAGAAGTTCGACCCGGCCGCCAAGCCCTTCTCCTCGGACGAGGGCAAGCAATATGACAAGGAGAGCGTGAACCAGCTGGCCGAGGCGCTGGACGAGCTGCAGAACATCTTCTATGCCGACCGGCGCTTCAAGCTGCTGGTCATACTGCAGGGCATGGATGCCGCCGGCAAGGACGGCACGCTGCGCGCGGTCTTCGGTCGCATGTCGCCGCTGGGCGTGCGCACCGTGGGCTGGAAGGCGCCCACCGAGACCGAGAAAGCACATGACTATCTGTGGCGCATCCACCAGCAGATGCCGGGTGCGGGCGAGATCGTGCTCTTCAACCGCAGCCAGTACGAGGACGTGCTGGTGCCCGTGGTCAACGGCTGGCTCACGCCCGAGCAGCAGAACCAGCGCTATGCGCAGATCAATGACTTCGAGCGCATGCTCAGCGAGACCGGCACGGTGGTCGTCAAGTTCATGCTGCACATCAGCAAGGACGAACAGCGCGAGCGGCTGCAGCAGCGGCTGGACGACCCCAGCAAGCACTGGAAGTTCGACGAGAACGACCTCAAGGTGCGCGCCCAGTGGGACGACTACCAGCAGGCCTACGGCCAGCTACTGGGCGCCACGCACACGCCCTGGGCGCCCTGGACGATCGTGCCCGCCGACTCCAAGACCCACCGCAATCTGATGGTGGCCACGGTGCTGCGCGAGGTGCTGGGCAATCTGGAGCTGCAATATCCGCCCGGCGCACCAGCGCTCGATCACATCAAGGTCCGCTGACGCGGCCAGCGCCCGCAGCCATCAGCGTTCGCGTTTCGCTCTTAAAAACAGAGCTTCTAACGCATGCAAGCAAAGAATTTCAGATTCAAAGGCATCTGAAATCATTCATCAACAAGCGCCAGCAGCTCCTGTTCTTGAGACCTCAGGATGGATCAGAACTGCCAGCCCAGTGCGCCCAGGCCGTCGAATTCCATCTCGAAGCGATCGCCGGCCTGAAGCGGCATGCAGCCGCACCAGGTTCCTGTCGTCACCACGGTGCCGGCAGGCACACTGCCGTATTCGCGCGCCACATGCTGCAGCCAGTCCACGAGCAGCCAGGCCGGATCACCCAAGCTGTGCGTTCCGGTAAAGCGCTGCGGCGGGCCGCCGTTCACGATCACCGTGCACAGTTGCCGCGCCCAGTCGCGGCCGGCGATGGCGGAAGCGCTCTGCCACTCGCCCAGCGCCAGTCCGCCATGGCATTGGCCGTCGGCCAGCAAGGCCAGGGCCGGGGCCTTGAGACCGTCGCGCCAGCGCACATCCACCCATTCCACGGCCACGCAGGCGGCATCCACCAGCGCCAGCGCGCTGTCGTAATCGAGGGCTGCGGCCTGCTCGGCGCTCACCTCCCGGCCTATGCGCAGGGCGATCTCGGCCTCGGCACAGCGCAGATTGAAGACGGTGTCGGGCGCGGGCACCGGATTCACGCCCTGGCGAATGCCGTCCTCGGGCAACGGCACATGCAGCAACTCGGCGTTGCGGCCCGGGCCACCGGACTTCCAGTAGCGCGGCGCGCGATCGGCGGGCCACCAGTTCCAGGTGCGCGCCAGCGCGCTTTGCACGGCACGGGCATCGGCGGCATCGCGCATCAGCGCAGCCACGTCGGCGCCCTGGGCCTGAGCCGTGCCCAATTTGCGCGACCACCACAGCGCATCGGCCGTGGCATAGCTGTCCTCGGGCAAATCGGGCCACAACGTCTCCCAGTCGGGCAGCACCTCGTCCTGCGTCTGCAACTCGGGAGCCAGACCGATGGGCGGGGTATTGGCGAACGGTGCCGGGCCGCACCAGCCGCTTTTGCAATCATTGTTTTCAGACATGACGGCAATGATTGCAAATTTCCGGTCTCCATGTCAGCAGCTCAGTGCTTGGCCCACATCCAGAGCGGCTTTCAGATGGTTATGCACAAAATGCATAGCATCGCAAGCAAGAAGCCTTGGACAGGAAAATTCGGCGCGCGCACACTGTGAATCCCGGACAGCAAGGGCTTACAACGACCTTGCTCCACTCAGTCAACCAGGCCTACATCATGCAAGCCAAAGACTCTTCAGCGCTGTCCACAGCGCATGCTCTGCCCTCCTACCTCAACCCCGATCATCTCGGTCCCTGGGGCATTTATCTGCAACAGGTCGACCGTGTCACCCCCTACCTGGGCTCGCTGGCCCGCTGGGTGGAAACGCTCAAGCGCCCCAAGCGCATCCTGGTCGTCGATGTCCCCATCGAGATGGACGACGGCCGTATCGCTCACTTCGAGGGCTATCGCGTGCAGCACAATCTGAGCCGCGGTCCCGGCAAGGGCGGTGTGCGCTTCCACCAGGATGTGACGCTGTCCGAAGTGATGGCACTGTCGGCCTGGATGAGCATCAAGAATGCAGCCGTGAACGTGCCCTACGGTGGCGCCAAGGGCGGCATCCGTGTCGACCCGCGAAAGCTGTCCAAGGCTGAGCTGGAGCGCCTGACACGCCGCTATACCAGCGAAATCGGTCTGCTGATCGGCCCCACCAAGGACATTCCGGCACCTGACGTGAACACCAACGGCCAGGTCATGGCCTGGATGATGGACACCTACTCCATGAACACGGGCGCCACGGCCACCGGCGTGGTCACGGGCAAGCCCGTGGACCTGGGCGGTTCGCTGGGTCGCGTCGAGGCCACGGGCCGCGGCGTGTTCACCGTGGGCGTGGAAGCCGCCAAGCTCACCGGCCTGAATGTGCATGGCGCACGCGTGGCCGTGCAGGGCTTCGGCAATGTGGGCGGCACTGCAGGCAAGCTGTTTGCCGATGCCGGCGCCAAGGTCGTGGCCGTGCAGGACCATACGGGCACCATTCAGAACGCCAATGGCCTGGATGTGACGGCATTGCTGGAGCATGTGGGCAATACCGGCGGTGTGGGTGGCTTTGCCGGTGGCGAGGCCATGGATGCAGCCGCCTTCTGGGGCGTGGATTGCGACATCCTGATCCCGGCGGCACTGGAAGGCCAGATCACCGAGGAAAATGCCGGCCAGATCAAGGCCAAGCTGGTGATCGAAGGTGCCAACGGCCCCACCACTCCTGAGGCCGACGACATCCTCAGCGAAAAAGGCGTGCTGGTTCTGCCCGACGTGATTGCGAATGCCGGCGGCGTGACCGTGAGCTACTTCGAGTGGGTGCAGGATTTCTCCAGCTTCTTCTGGACCGAAGACGAAATCAACGCCCGTCTGGTGCGCATCATGCAGGAAGCCTTTGCCGGCGTCTGGGCCGTGGCCCAGGAGCACAAGGTGACACTGCGCACCGCCACCTTCATCGTGGCCTGCAAGCGCATTCTCCATGCCCGCGAGGCGCGCGGCCTGTATCCATGATCTGCCTCTGAGCGGCTTTGCCGCTTCCCCCTCTCTGGCATCAACCGGAAGGGGGATACCGGCTTCGCCATCGGTCCAGCCCTAGCTTGCCGTCTCTTGGAGAGGGCAAGCGGGTTTGAGGCCCAAACGAAAAAAGCCTTCTGTTTCCAGAAGGCTTTTTGTTTGGTTGCGCGAGAAGGATTTGAACCTCCGACCTTTGGGTTATGAGCCCAACGAGCTACCAGACTGCTCCATCGCGCGGTAATTTGTTTCTCAACAGCTGCTGCTGTGTCGATAGGCGCAATTGTAGCCTAAATCGGCCTGTCATGCGGAGCAGTTATATAAACGCGCGCTTTTTATGGTTACTGGCTCTGAAATTTGTCACCCTCTCCGCATTGACGGCAGCAATTGCCGCCTGGGCCAGTCGGTATAGTTGCCGCCCATGGCCAAAGAGAAAACCACTTTCACCTGCAACGCCTGTGGCGGCACCAGTCCGCGCTGGCTGGGCAAATGCCCGGGCTGCGGCGCCTGGAACACCCTGGTCGAGACCGTGGCCGACTCCGCCTCGGGCGGCAAGAATCGCCTGAGCCAGCCTCAGGGCTATGCAGGTCTGGCCAATGCTCAGCCCGTCACCCCGCTGTCGGCCATCGAGGCCCAGGATGTGGCGCGCACCCCCAGCGGCATCGAGGAGCTGGACCGCGTGCTGGGCGGCGGCGTGGTCGAAGGCGGCGTGGTGCTGATCGGCGGCGACCCCGGAATAGGTAAGTCCACACTTCTTTTGCAGGCCATGGATGCATTGCACCGCATCGGCCTGCCCACGCTCTATGTAACGGGCGAGGAAAGCGGCGCCCAGGTGGCGCTGCGCTCGCGCCGGCTCGGGCTGGACAACAGCCAGGTCAATGTGCTGGCCGAGATCCAGCTTGAGAAAATCCTGGCCACCGTGGAGGCCACCCAGCCCGCCGTGGTGGTGATCGACTCGATCCAGACCGTGTATTCGGACCAGCTCTCCTCGGCCCCTGGCTCCGTGGCCCAGGTGCGCGAATGCGCGGCCCATCTGACGCGCGCGGCCAAGACCACGGGCATCACCATCATTCTGGTGGGCCATGTGACCAAGGACGGCGCGCTGGCCGGCCCGCGCGTGCTCGAGCACATGGTGGACACAGTGCTCTACTTCGAAGGCGACACGCACAGCAACTTCCGCCTGGTGCGCGCCATCAAGAACCGCTTCGGTGCCGTCAACGAGATCGGCGTCTTCGCGATGACGGAAAAAGGCCTCAAGGGCGTGACCAACCCCAGCGCCATCTTTCTGAGCCAGCACAGCGAGCCCGTGCCCGGCAGCTGCGTGCTGGTGACACTCGAAGGCACGCGCCCCATGCTGGTGGAAATCCAGGCCCTGGTGGACCAGGGCGGCCCGGCCGCGCGCCGCCTCTCCGTCGGCTTGGACCGCGACCGGCTGGCCATGCTTCTGGCCGTGCTCAACCGCCATGCGGGCGTGGCCTGCGCCGACCAGGATGTCTTCGTCAATGCCGTGGGCGGCGTGCGCATCAATGAGCCTGCAGCTGACCTGGCGGTGATGTTGGCGATCACTTCCAGTTTGCGCGGCAAGTCGCTGCCCAAGGGTTTTATCGCGTTTGGCGAGGTCGGTCTGGCCGGCGAGGTGCGTCCCGCCCCTCGCGGTCAGGAGCGTCTCAAGGAAGCAGCAAAGTTGGGATTCACTATCGCCGTGGTTCCCAAGGCCAATGCCCCCAAGAAGCCCATCGCCGGCCTGACCATCCATGCCGTGGAGCGCGTTGATGAAGCCATCAACATCGTGCGCGGCATTGGTTGATGTATTTTGATAGCTGCTTGCGCCTATTAGTTATCGATATCAGCCAATAAATGATCTGAAATCGTTGATTGAAATACGTATTCAGCTACTGTTTTTGAAAACCCCTTGGTCACAGCGGCCTGTGCGGACATACGCACTGTCCGCAACCTCAAACCCACACCCTCGTAAGACAATAAGCCCATGAATTTGCGCAATATTTTGGTTCCCCTGGGCTTGATCGTGCTGACGATTGCAGCCTACAACTCTGCGGGCTGGCCGGGCGTGGCGGCCGTGGCAGGCGGCATCCTCATGTGGGGACTGCTGCACTTCACGCGCCTGATGACCATCATGAAGAAGGCGTCGGACCGGCCTATCGGCTATGTGGGCAGTGCCGTGATGCTCAATGCCAAGCTCAAGCCCAAGGTCCCGCTGGTCCATGTGGTGGCCATGACCCGCTCCCTGGGCCAGCGCCTGTCCGAAGAAGGCCAGAGCCCCGAGATCTACCGCTGGACCGACGGCTCGCAGTCCCATGTGACCTGCGAGTTCGTCGCTGGCCGTCTCATGAAGTGGGAGCTGCAGCGTCCCGAGCAAAAGGAAGACACGGCAGCGGCTGATGTGCAAACAACAGACCGGACATCGGCCCCGACCTCCCCCTAAAATGGCAGCTTCAGGAGACAAGCGCTGCCGCCGACCCGGCTGCAGCGCCCGCCGAACACACAACCCATAGAGGATGGTTTTATGAGCCCTGTTGTTCCCTCGATGTCCGACCGCGACGGCAAGATCTGGATGGATGGCCAGTTGGTGGAGTGGCGCGATGCCAAGATCCACGTGCTGACCCATACGCTGCACTATGGCTGCGGCGCCTTTGAAGGCGTGCGCGCCTATGAAACCGCGCAGGGCACGGCCATCTTCCGCCTCGAAGAGCACACCAAGCGCCTGTTCAACAGCGCCAAGATCCTGCGCATGCAGATCCCGTTCAGCCAGGAGCTGGTCAATCAGGCCCAGGTCGAGGTGGTCAAGGCCAACGGCCTCAAATCCTGCTATCTGCGCCCGCTGACCTGGATCGGCGACCGCAAGCTGGGTGTCTCGCCCAAGGGCAATACCATCCACCTGATGGTGGCTGCCTGGGCCTGGGGCGCCTATCTGGGCGAGGAAGGCATGCAGCGCGGCATCCGTACCAAGATTTCCAGCTACACGCGCCACCATGTGAACATCACCATGAGCCAGGCGAAGGCGGTGAGCAACTACACCAACTCCATCCTGGCCAATACCGAGGCTCTGGACGACGGCTACGACGAGGCCATCCTGCTGGATGCATCGGGCTTTGTCTCCGAAGGATCGGGCGAGAACATCTTTGTGATCAAGGATGGCGTGATCTACACCCCCGACCTGTCCGCCGGCGCACTCAACGGCATCACGCGCAACACCGTGCTGCACATCTGCAAGGACCTCGGCCTGGAAGTGGTGCAAAAGCGCATCACCCGCGATGAGCTTTACATTTCGGACGAGCTGTTCTTCACCGGTACCGCCGCAGAAGTCACGCCCATCCGCGAAGTGGACCGCGTGCAGATCGGCGAAGGCCGCCGCGGCCCGATCACCGAGAAAATCCAGGCGGCCTACTTTGACATCGTCAACGGCCGCAATCCCAAGTACACACACTGGCTGACCTTGGTATAAATCACCCCCGGGCGGCTTTGCCGCCTCCCCCTCTGGGGACAGCACCGTCGCTGCGGGACGGCCCTTGCTTGGTGCTTCTGACCTCAATTGCGCCAGTATTTCCGGCCATGCTTCATTATTGAAAACACGAAAGACACGAGAAATGACCACGAATGCCGTCGTCGAACTGGCCGCCAAAGACCTCAACGCACAAGGTGGCGTGTTCTGCCCCAGCCCCAAGGCCGACATGAAGCTGTGGAACAGCCACCCCAAGGTCTATCTGGACGTGGCCAAGACCGGCGACGCCAAATGCCCTTATTGCGGCACGACCTACCGCCTCAAGGCCGGTGAGGTGTTTGCTGGCGGGCATTGAAGCAGCCACCGCTCATGAAAGAGGCTCCCGATAGGAGCCTCTTTTTTTATGCCTCGGGATTGAGAGCCCGATGCCAGGTGCTGCCTGGCACTGCCCCGCCGTGGGCCTTGAACATTTCCGTGAAATGCCGCCTCTCTCCGCCTCTGAGCTTGACGATGGGAGCGCTGATCTTCGGCCCCTGAACCCGACACAGCTGGGGATACAGCAAATACCATTTCCAGCGCAAGGCACGGTGATAGTAATAGGCCGAGTCCTCGGCCTTGAACAATGCCATGCGTGAATACTGTCCTTGGCGCAGAACCTGCTGTGCAGTGACATGGATCAGCAGGTAATGGGGATCGCCAATGTTCTGCCGGATACCGACCCAATCGGGCTGTGCCTGAAGCCGCTGCAGATAGGCCTCGGTTCCCTCGACAATCAAGGCTTGGTGAAATTCCCGCTGCCAGGCGACGATGAAATCGGAGCCCGCCAAAGCGCCAAATGCCCAGCTTTCGATCACAGGCCTCTGCACCAGGGTGGTGAATTTCT
Source organism: Comamonas thiooxydans (assembly GCF_002157685.2). Taxonomy (NCBI): domain Bacteria; kingdom Pseudomonadati; phylum Pseudomonadota; class Betaproteobacteria; order Burkholderiales; family Comamonadaceae; genus Comamonas; species Comamonas thiooxydans. Next base: position 113,440 of record NZ_AP026738.1, on the reverse strand, counting down.
CGAGATAGAAACCCACAAACTCAGTCCTGGAGTCGACGGCTGCCTGCATCCAGCCCAATGAGCGCGTCAGCAGGGTGCTGGCATCCAGCCAGAAGCCTCCATGCAGGGCCACCAGGTACAGGCGCAGCCAGTCAGATTGTTTGGTGGGATGCAGCTCATGGAACCGGGCAGGCAAAGCTTCTTGTGCCACGTACTGGGCCAGGTTGCCAGGATGCACAAGGCATACTTCATAATCCGGACACTGCAAACGCCAGCTCTGGATGCATTCGCGCACAAACGAGTCGGGCTGAGCATGGTTCCAGTAGGTCCACAATTTCTTGGGAATCGCAGCGCCCGGCGACGCCGCTAGTTGCGGTGCGGAAGCAGCTATCTCGCCTTCGACAATGACCGGTATTGCGTCGCAATAGCTTGCTGAGGATTTCAGCGTCCGGGGCTGAACCAGCTTCAATGCACTTTTGAATAATTGGGCAGGAATCCGGGTCATGGTGCGAAAAACAAAAAGAAACAATAGACGCAAATGATCTGTGCAGATTGTCCACCAGAACAATGAACTCACACTCTTTCCCTGAGCCAAAACCTGACGCTACAACGCCGGCCCGAATCCTGCACTTCGTGACCGGAGGATTTTCCGGCGCCACCCAGGTCGCGGTAGACCTGAGTCTGGCCGCACTACACACGCCAGGATATGAAGTTCTGCTGGTGCTGCGCCGCAAGCCCAGCACGGATGAGCGCAAGATCGATGCCCTGCGCCAGCAAGGCCTTCAGGTCAAGGTGGTGTCCAACTGGCTGCATGCACTCACCGTCTGGGAGTTGCGCAAAGTCATTCGAGACTTCAAGCCCGATGCGATGTTCGCCCATGGTTTCAGCGACCATATCTGGGGCAGGCGCGCTGCTGCTGCCGAAGGTGTGGCGCATATCTTTCATGTGGAGCACAACTCGCGTGAGCGCTACACGCCGCGTCGTCTGCGCCAGGCCCTGGCACTGGAGCCGTTCACCCAGGCCCATATCGGCGTCTCTGAAGGCGTCAGAACCAGTCTGGTCGAACGAGGTTTCCCGGCCGAAAAATGCATTGCCATCTGCAACGGCATCGATCTGACACGCTTTGCTAAAGACTCCATGCCCCAGCTCTGGCAGGAACGCGAGCCGGCCATTTACATGGCGTCGCGCTTTGCGCGCCAGAAAGATCACGACACGCTGATCAGGGCTCTGGCCGCGCTCAGGCAACGCGGCCTGACGCCCACACTCTATCTGGCCGGGGCAGGCAAGAGTTCGCTCAGAGCCAGAGCCGAGCGACTGGTGGCTGAGCTGGGACTTGAGCAGCAGGTCCGCTTCCTGGGCAATGTCTCGGACCTGCCCCAGCGACTGTCCAGAACTCAGATCTTTGTTCTGGCTACGCACTGGGAAGGCATGCCTCTGGCTCTGGTGGAAGGCATGGCCGCAGGCTGTGCCTGTGTGGTTTCCGATGTCATCGGAGCCCGGGAAGTCGTCACCCCCGAGGTGAACGGCCTGCGGGTGCGGGAGTCAGACCCCGACTCCATGGCCGACGCATTGCAAAGACTGCTCCAGAATCCAGCGCTGGCCCAGAGCCTGGGCGCAGCGGCGCGTGTCCACGCACTAAGCCACTACGGACGAGAGCAGATGTGGTGCCACTATCAAAGACTGCTGCCGGTCAGCGCTTGAGAACTGCCGTTACAAGAGGTTTTGAAGCCCGAAAGTTCCCCCAGCTCAAAGCCAGCTTCATCTTGAATTTGCGCATTTTTTGCAAACGACTCGCCGGTGCTTCTTTTTGGGCCCAGATGCTGCTGATCTCGCTGGTGTCATCCAGAGCAATGACCGAGGGGTAAACCCCGTACACACGCAGGTCGTTCTCAAACCAGAAGCGAATATCCACATCGACTGGTCTATCGAAGGGAATACGTGCCTCCAGCATCTTGCGGGCACCGGACCGACTGATGACATAGCCTGCGGCAAAGCTGGGCACCCTTTTATAGGAGATCAGTTGCAAAGATCCCTCAACCAACGGGCCTTGATCCGCGATCTTTTCCGGCTCGCGCCCGTAGAGCTTGATCATGTCCCAGCTGCCATCGACGGGCAGTGCTTCAATCGCGGCCAGTGCCTGGGGCAAATCCGGCAGAAGCCGCACATCATCTTCGAAGACCACCATGGCAGGAGCGTCGCTATCCATGAGTTGCTGCCATGACCTCAGATGGCTGGCGTAACAGCCCTTCTCTCCGTTGCTCAGAGGTTTGAAGTAGCGGCCATGGCTTTGCGGCGCACAAAAGTAACGTTTTTGCTCAGCCTCGGACAGATCCGCCCACCACACTGCAGGCAAGCGCGACGCTGTCAACCCCATTTGCGAGAGCTGGGCTGTCATCCGCTCGTGGCGCTTTGCATCCTTGGACAGATTGATAAAGACAATGGGTAATGACGACATACACTTCTGCACCGAATACAAGACCTGCAGTGTAGGTTGAAGCCAACTGCCTCGCAGGAGAACCTGATTGACAACTATGAATGTGCCTACACAAGTCACACCTAAAGCCGGCAAGCGGGCTGCTGCTCTTGCTCATGCCCTGGATGCCGCCTGCTTTGCATTCTTTGCGCTGAGTCTTTGCGTCCCCTCGGGCTACTCTTACGGATCCACGGCCCTGGCTCTTTTGACTCTCGCCGGTTGTATCGCAGCCCGCCCCAGAGGCCCCGCTCGACGCGAAACTTTCGTGCTGGTGGGGCTGATGCTGGTGCTGGGCCTGCTCTGGAGCCTGTCCTTCGACCACTGGTTCTCGGCGGCGGGCTGGGGCTATGGCGCGAAATACGCGCTGGCCGCTCTCAGCCTCTGGTATCTGAGCAAAACAGGTATCCGGCTCACGGCCATTGTCTGGGGCCTGGCTCTGGGGAGTGTGGGTGCTCTGGCGATTGCTGCGTATCAAGCCGGCGTGCTCAAGATGCTACGTGTCTCCGGCTTCACCAATGCCATCCAGTATGGTGGCATCGCCATGTATATGGGTTTTGCCACCTTGTCCCTGGCTTTGCTGGGCCGCTGGAGCAAGTCTCAAACAATAGCTCTGGGACTAATGGGTGCATGCGGTATTTATGCGTCCTTTCTTTCCGACTCCCGCGGCTCCTGGGTCGTGATCCCGCTGCTGATTGCGGCCATCTGGCTGATGGCATGGCTCAATGGCTACAAGCGTCTGGCCAGCATGACGGCGGCAGCCATGCTGCTGCTCGGGCTGATCGTGGCAGTGCCGGCCTACCAGAAGCTGGAACAACGAAGCAGTGAAGCTGCTCGGGAAGTCTCACAGTATCTGCAAGACCCGCAGAAATATGCAGTGACCTCTGTCGGCCAGCGTCTGGAGCAATGGCGGCTTGCCATACATCTGATCGAGCAGCGCCCCTTCAGCGGCTGGGGATTGACCGGCTATTCTGCAGCCAAGCAGCAAATGGTCGATCAAGGCCTGGCCCACCCTTCGGTCATGGAATATGGGCATGCGCACAATGAGATCCTGGACATGTGGGTCAAGCGCGGGCTGCCAGGTCTGATCCTGCTGCTGGCGTTCTACGCCGTGCCTGCAGCCATTTTCTGGCCCACGCAGCGCCGTCTGGCGCACGCCGATGCGGCGCAGCGCTCCAAGCTGCTGGCTCTGCGCGCGGCCGCCACACTGCTGCCGCTGGCCTACTTCGGCTTTGGCTGGACCCAGGTGTTCTTCGCGCACAACAGCGGAAACATGTTCTATATTTTCAGCCTCGCCGTGCTCTGGGGCGGTATTTGCAGAATGGAAACCCCGTCTGCAGTCACCCAAACTCAGTCCTGAGACCTGCCAGGCAAACCCAGGGCCAGAGCTCCCAGAGCTCCCTGGCCCAGGGCAAAGACACCATACAAGAGCCCAACCCCAACCGCTAGCACCGCAGGTACTCCGAAGGGCGCCAGGGCTGCCACTGCAGCGGCTTCACGGGTGCCCCAGCCGCCCACACTGACAGGCAGTGCCGCCATCAGAAACACGGGGGCGATGACAAAGGCCCATATGGCCAGCGGCAAATGCAGGCCCAGAGCCATGGCCCCACATGCCAGCGCAGCAGCGGACAGCAATTGCACCAATGCCGAGGATGCGGCTTGCACCCACAGTTGCCGCAGGAGGTTCGGGCTGCTTGCCGCCATGCGCACAGGCTCCAGCCATGCACCAGGCAACTTGAACCAGTTGCTGCGCAAGCCCTGCAGGGCAACCCAAGGCAGCAGCAACCACAGCATGATGCCGACAAGCAGCAGCGCGATGAAAACCGTGGTGTTCATGTGCAGCCAGGGAGCCAGTGTGGAAGCACAGGCCACCGCCCCCAGGCCACCGATCGCACACAGCATCCACAGACCGCTGACGCGATCCAGAATCACTGAAAGATTGCTTGCCGCCTTGGCCTGCCCGGTCTTCTGCAGCGCAATCGCACGATAGACATCTCCGCCCACAACAGCGCCAGGCAGCAACACATTCAGGCCAATGGCCTGAAAGTACCAGCGTATGCCAGAGGTCACCGACATCTCGGCTCCCAGCCACCGCGCCATGGCACGCCAGCGCCATGCCGACACAGCGTTCGAGGCAATGGAAATCCCGAAGCCCCCTAGCAACCACCAGGGGCTGGCCTGCTGCAGCCGACCCCACAGTTGCACAGGGTTGGCGAGATAGACAACGGCTGCCAGCAAGGCGATGCCCATCAGGGCCCGGACAACCGCCTTCCGCGCCTTGCTCACAGGACCGGGGTCTCGGTTTTCGCTGTTTTTTCTTCGGGCTTGTGCTTGGCTGCGCTGTAATCCTTGGCGTGGTACTGAAGGCCGCTGCCCGACTCGTAATAGATACGCGTCAGCAGCTCGCCGATCAGGCCCGCTGCGATGAACTGCATGCCCATGAGCACCAGCATGACTCCCGCCATCAGCAGGGGACGGCCACCAATCGATTCGCCCATGATCTTCTGCGCCAGCAGCCACAGCAGGATCAGCACGCCAGGCGTTGCCATCCACAGTCCCATGCCGCCGAAGGCATGCAGCGGACGCTGGCGAAAGCGCATGAAAAAGACAATGAAGATCAGATCCAGAATCACCCGGAAGGTGCGATCTATGCCGTATTTGGAGACACCGCGCGTGCGTGCATGGTGACGCACCGGAATCTCCGTGATACGCGCACCGGCATCACGCGCCAGCGAGGGGATGAAGCGGTGCATCTCGCCATACAGGCGAATGCGGTCAATGATTTCGCGGCGATAGGCCTTCAATGCACAGCCATAGTCATGCAGCTGCACATTGGTGAATTTGGAAATCAGGCGGTTGGCCAGCACCGAGGGCAGGCGGCGCGACAGGGCCTTGTCCTGGCGATTCTTGCGCCAGCCCGAGATCATGTCCACATCGGGATCGTTTTCCAGACGTTCCAGCAACAGCGGAATATCACCGGGCTCATTTTGCAGATCTGCATCCAGGGTCACCACATACCGGCCGCGCACCCGGTCAAAACCGGCCTGCAGGGCACTGGACTGACCGTAATTGCGCACCAGGCAGACGGCGCGCACCCAGGGATGCTGTTCGGCCAGCTCACGCAGACGTCTGGCACTGCCATCCGTCGACCCATCGTCCACCGCAATCAGTTCGTAGCTCAGTGACTGGGTGCGCATGGCCTCGTCAATACGGGCCACCAGATCGGGCAGATTATCGAACTCGTTATAAACAGGAACAACGATGGAGACTTCGGGATTGGAATCGTGCACGGACGTCATGCTCAATGATTTTGGATAACAGTCACCTATACTAACTGAATACCCTAGGTGCCATTTGCGCCAGGCCCATTGTTTGGCCTGCAAAGCCAAGCGCAATCGTAAGTGCACACTATCAAAATATGTGCACCCGCCAAATCCTATGGCATCAAACTCCTCGACTTCTATTCGCCCAGACTGGCAGCAGACCCTTTATGCCAAGCCATGGATATGGCTGGCTCTTTTAGTTTGTGCCCATATCGTTTCCCGTATCAGCATTTCAGCAGGCATGAAATGGGATGAGTCCGAACAGATTCTCTGGGCCCAGCAATTGCAGCTGGGTTATGGCCCGCAGCCGCCTCTGTATACCTGGATGCAATGGGCGGTCTGTCAGCTTCTCGGCCCTTCTGTGCTGGCTCTTGCATTGCTCAAACATCTGCTGATTGCCCTGGCCTATTGCCTGGCATGGCTGGCTGGCCGGCAGGTGCTCAATCAGAAAGGTGCCTGGTGGGTTGCCGCAGGTCTGCTGCTGATGCCTCCCTTCGGCTGGGACTCGCTGCGCGACCAGACTCATACGGTGATGGTGACGGCCATGACCATGGGGCTATGGTGGGCCGTGCTGCGCCAGGTGCAAAGGCCGCAAGCCATCAATTTTGTTTTGATCGGCCTCTTCTGCGGTCTGGGCATGCTGTCCAAATACAGCTATGCCATGCTCATTGGCGCCTTGTTCGTGGCCTCCATGACGGTGGCACAGGTCCGCTCGGCCATCTTCGCCAGGGGCTGGTGGCTGGCTCCGCTGGTGGGCTTGCTGGTGTTTGCGCCTCATGGCTTCTGGCTGGCTTCGCACTGGGGCATGGCAACCACCGAAACCGTACAGAAGATGTCCATCTCCACCGAGGCCTCGCATCTGAAAGGTCTGGGCAATCTGCTCAAGGCCCTGCTTTCGACCTTGGGCCTGTGGCTGATTGCCGCTCTGATCAGCTACCGCTCCAGACTCTGGAAACCCGGAACCAAAGCGTCTTTGCCGGGCCAGGAGTGGGCCAGGCCTTTGCTGCGCAACTACCTGCTCATCATTGCCATCTGCCTGCTGGGCATGGTGCTGGCGGCAGATGTCACGGACTTCAAACAGCGCTGGATGCTGCCTCTGACGGCTGTTGCGCCCTTGACCCTGTATGTCTGGCGCCCGGCACTGCTGGAGCAGGGCGTGGGCCGCATGTTCACCGTCTTCGTCATCGTCTTTGCCCTGATCTTTCTGATCATGGCCACGCTGCGTCCCTGGCAGGGTGGCCGCAAGAACGATCCCGACGAACTCAACCATCCGGTCAAGACGCTGGCCCAGGAACTACGCAAGGCCGGTTATGACGGCAAGGGCGTCATCGTTGGCTCGGACCATATGATGGCAGCCATGCTGCATTCGCAGTTCCCGCAAACCTACGCCCTGGGCTGCTCCGATGGCGCACAGCTGAGGCAGTGCCTGTCTCAGGCCAAAGCCGATACCGCTGGCGGCCTGCTGTTGATTACACGCGCCGACAAGCCCGTCGCGGACTGGTGGGACGGCGTCTTCACCACTCAGACAAAAACCGCGGTGCAGACACTGAGCATCCCTTTCGAGAAAATGCCTGCCAGCGCAACATCTGCGCAATACCAATACCTCTGGATTGCCCCATGAATCCCGTTCTGATCACCGGCTGTGCCGGCTTTATCGGCATGCATTGCGCCAAGCGACTGCTTGAGCAAGGCGTGCCCGTGGTTGGCATCGACAACCTCAACAACTACTACGACGTGGCGCTCAAGCATGCCCGCCTCGCCGAGTTGCGCCCACACGCCCACTTCCGCTTTGTGGAGCTCGATGTGGCGGACCGGCAAGGCATGTCCGACCTGTTTGCCGAGGTAGCCCCGAGCAAAGTTCTGCACCTGGCCGCACAAGCCGGTGTGCGCTACTCCATCGATCAGCCTGACGACTACACCGACTCGAATCTGCTGGGCTTTGGCAATATCTTGCAAGGATGCCGCAAGCACCAGGTCGAGCATCTGGTCTATGCCAGCAGTTCCAGCGTCTATGGCGGCAACACCAAGATGCCGTTTGCAGAAAGCGACGCGGTGGACCACCCCATCAGCTACTACGCAGCCACCAAGAAGGCCAATGAGCTGATGGCCCATAGCTATGCGCACCTGTACGGGATACCCACCACAGGCCTGCGCTTCTTCACGGTGTACGGCCCCTGGGGCCGCCCCGACATGGCCTTGTTCAAGTTCACCAAGGCCATACTCGCGGGCGAGAGCATCGATGTTTATGGCGAAGGCAAGCTGGTGCGCGACTTCACCTATATCGACGATATCGTCGAAGGCATCATGCGCGTGCTGGACAAGCCCGCCACGCCCGACGCCAGCCATGACAGCCAGAACCCCAACCCTGGCACCAGCACCGCGCCCTATCGCATCTTCAATATCGGCAACAACGCACCCACCGTGCTGATGGACTACATCGCGGCACTGGAAGGCGCCCTGCAAATGACCGCTCGCAAGCAAATGCTGCCCATACAGCCCGGGGACATGCACAGCACCTCGGCCGACACACGCGCCCTGCAGGCCTGGGTCGGCTTCTCGCCAGCCATGCCCGTGGTCACGGGCGTGCAGCATTTTGTGGATTGGTATCGCTCTTTTTATCGCGTATGAAAGTTACTGTCTTTGGTACCGGCTATGTCGGTCTTGTGCAAGGCGCCGTGCTGGCCGATGTGGGCCACCAGGTGCTTTGCGTGGATGTGGATGAGAAGAAAGTCGCGGCACTCAAGGCCGGACAGATTCCCATCCATGAACCTGGCCTCGATGCACTCGTCACCAGCAACCAGCAACTGGGCCGCTTGCAGTTCACCACCAATGCCGCCGAAGGCGTGGCACACAGCGAGTTGATCTTTCTGGCCGTGGGCACACCACCCGATGAAGACGGCAGCGCCGACCTGCAATATGTGCTGGCTGTTGCCCGCACCATTGCCAAGCACATGGACGGCCCGCGCATCGTCATCAACAAATCGACGGTGCCCGTGGGCACGGCGGACAAGGTCTCGGCCGTGATCGCCGAAGGCCTTGCACAGCGCAATGTGCAATACCCGTTCGATGTGGTGTCGAACCCCGAGTTTCTCAAGGAAGGCGCGGCCGTGGGCGACTGCCAGCGCCCGGACCGCATCATCATCGGCACCGGCAACCCGGCTTCCGAAGCCAAGCTGCGCGAGCTCTACGCCCCCTTCAACCGCAATCGCGACAAGATCGTGACGATGGATGTCCGAAGCGCCGAGCTGACCAAATATGCGGCCAATGCCATGCTGGCGACCAAGATCAGCTTCATGAACGAGATTGCCAACCTGGCGGAAAAGCTGGGTGCCAATGTGGAGGCCGTGCGCCGCGGCATCGGCAGCGATCCGCGCATCGGCTATCACTTCATCTACCCGGGCGTGGGCTATGGCGGCAGCTGCTTTCCCAAGGACGTGAAGGCGCTGATCCACACCGCCAGGGAGGTCGAGTTCGAGCCCCTGCTGCTCAATGCCGTAGAGGACCGCAACCATGCCCAGCGCAATGTGCTGTTCGAGCGCATCAGCGCCTTCTACAGCGGCCAGCTTGAGGGCAAGACCATCGCCGTCTGGGGCCTGGCCTTCAAGCCCAATACCGATGATATGCGCGAAGCGCCCAGCCGCAATCTGCTGGAGTCGCTCTGGGCCGCCGGTGCCAAGGTGAAAGCCTACGACCCCGTTGCCATGAAGGAAGCCCGTCGCATCTACGGCGAGCGTGCCGACCTGCAGCTGGTGGATAGCCCCCTTGCTGCCGTGCAGGATGCAGACAGCCTGGCCATCGTGACCGAATGGCAGATCTTCCGTGCGCCGGACTTCGACCTGCTGGCCGCAACGCTGAACGACAGAATGATTTTTGACGGCCGCAACCTCTACGAGCCTGCCCTGCCTGCCAGCCATGGCCTGGGCTATGTCTCCATAGGCCGCCCCGCCCAGCCTCCGCGCTGAAACAAAAAGCCCCGCAGGCCGAAACCTGCGGGGCTTTTTTGAGGGCGCCGGATCAGACCAGCGGCAGACAGATCACAAAGCTCGCGCCGCTACGGCCGTCCTTGCGTGCCTCGCAGTGCACCGTGCCACCGTGCCGCTCGGCAATCGAGCGCACCAGCGACAGGCCCAGGCCCACACCGCCAGACCTCTCGCTGGCGCCAGGTAGGCGATAGAACTTCTCGAAGATACGCTCACGCTGCGCCTGGGGAACGCCGGGGCCGTGGTCCTCGACACGGATCAAGGCCATGCCGTCCTGCCTCGACAGGGACAGCGTGATCTCGCCCTCGCTGTAGCGGCGCGCATTCTCCAGCAGATTGCGCACGGCGCGGCGCAGCAGTTTCGCGATCCCCTGCACCTCCAGCGGACCCTCGGTCTGCATCTCCAGATCGGCGTCGATGCGCGCGCATTCCTCGGCCGCCAGACCGATCAGATCGACCGACTCCACCGTGCCCACATCGACCTCGCTGGAGTCCAGGCGGCTGGCCAGCAGGATCTCGTCGACCAGTTGGTCCAGTTCGCCGATATTGCGCTGGATCTCGGCCTTGGCACGGGCACTGGCCGGATCGTTCCCCATGAACTCCAGGCCCATGCGGATGCGCGTCAGCGGCGAGCGCAGCTCATGCGAGGCATTGGCCAGCAGAGATTTGTGAGACGTCATCAAGGTCTCGATGCGCGCGGCAGCGGCATTGAACTGGTGCGCCAGATCTGCCACCTCATCATGGCCGTGCTCGGGTACTCGCACCGACAGATCGCCCTCGCCGAAGCGCTTGACGCCGCGCTGCAGGTTTTCCAGACGCTTGAGCAGGCGGCGGATGATGGGGAACACGCCCACAACCACTGCCACACCGACCAGGCCCAGCATCCACAGAAAGCCGAACGGTGGCCGCAGCCAGAAGGCCACGGCACCATCACGCGGCGGAGGGCGGCCCTCACGCCACTCGCGTGGTGCCATCCACAGCTCATAGACCTGCCCGTCCCTGGCGGCAATTTCAAAACGCACACCATCTACGGGCGAGCCGGAGATGCGGTTGCCACGCCCTTCCACCAGAACCTCGCCCTCGGGGCCTTTGAGCACCATCTCGCGCGAGGGAGGCGTGGTGCTGTTCTGAGCGCGCTGCTCTTCGGCAATATTCCAGGCCCATGCCACGCACAGCGTGAGCACGGCCACGCCGACTACCACCGCCAGCCAGATGCGCAGATACAGGCGCTGAGAGAAAGCATGCAGCAGCTTCATCAGTCTTGTTGCTTGGCAAAAACATAACCCACACCGCGCACCGTGAGAATGCGCTTGGGAGCCTTGGGGTCGGCCTCGATCGCGGCACGGATGCGGCCCATGTGCACGTCGATGGACCGATCGAAGGCCTCCAATTCGCGCCCGCGCACGGCTTCCATGATCTGGTCGCGCGTCAGCACGCGACCGGCGCGCTCGGCCAGCGCCACCAGCAGATCGAACTGGTAGGAAGTGAGATCGGCCTGCTGCTCGCCCACCGACACGGTACGGGCATCACGATCGATTTCCAGGCTGCCGAAGCGCATGACGGCATTCGCGGGCGCCGCCTGGCTCTCGCCGCCTTTGCGGCGCAGGATGGCACGAATGCGGGCCAGCAACTCGCGCGGCTCGAAAGGCTTGGGCAGATAGTCGTCTGCGCCCAGCTCCAGGCCGATGATGCGGTCCATGGGATCGCCCTTGGCGGTCAGCATCAGCACCGGGACCTGTGCAGGGGCACCAGGCATGGAACGTATGCGGCGGCAGACTTCAAGGCCGTCCATGTCGGGCAGCATCAGGTCAAGGATCACCAGGTCGGGCAACTCGACCGAGCCACCATCGCTGGGCTGCAGCTGTTCCAGGCCGCTTTTGCCGTCAGCCATATGGGTCACTTCCAGGCCGTTATTGCCCAGGTAATCGCTCACCATTTGCGCCAGGCGAACGTCGTCCTCAATCATCAGAAGTTGGTGCGTGCTCATAGGGGGCAGTGTAGTCATGCTCGCGCCTCGGTATTTCTTCAAGACGTCATGCTGCAGCACGCAGGTGACCTGCTCTTGTCTGGTGCGTAAAGTTGGGTAAACGCCGAATCGCTCAAAAACAATAGCTGTCAGCGCTTACCCATCAAGCGTCAGAACCAATTTTCACTCTGGAAGCCAGGAAAATCAGCAGCAGCACGGGGAAGCCCATCAGTGCCGTGGTGTGGAAAAACGCCTCGTAACCATAAGCATCGACAAACGCTCCCGAGAAGCCCGCCAGCCACTTGGGGGCCAGCAGCATCATCGAACTGAACAGCGCATATTGCGTGGCCGAGTACTGCACATTGGTCAGGCCCGAGAGATAGGCGATGAAGGCCGCCGAGGCGATTCCCCCGGCGAGATTGTCGGCGCTGACCACCCAGACCAGTGCCGAGACATCGTGGCCGCGCGTGGCCAGCCAGGCAAACAGAATATTGGTGCAGGCCGACAGCACGGCGCCCAGCATCAGCACGCGCATCACGCCCCAGCGCACTGCCATGGTGCCGCCCACAAAGCCACCCAGCAGCGTCATGATGACGCCGAACACCTTGGTCACGGCGGCAACCTCTTCCTTGGTGTAGCCCATGTCCACATAGAACGGATTGGCCATGATGCCCATCACCACGTCGCTCACGCGATACAGACCGATCAGCGCCAGCAGCAGCAACGCCTGCCAGCGGTAGCGGCCGATGAAGTCGGCAAACGGAGCAATCAACGCGCCCTGGATCCACTCGGCCGCATTGCGTGCCGGTGCCATGGGACGAGCTTCAGGCTCGGGCGAGAGCAGCACTGTGATCATGCCCACCAGCATGCTCGCCGCCATTGCCGTGTAGGCCACATGCCAGGCCTGCACCATATAGCCCTGCACATCACCTTGGACCTGGGCCGCTACCCACAACACGCCGGCGCCAGCCCAGATCATGGCCAGGCGATAGCCGGTCTGGTACGTGGCAGCCAGAGCCGCCTGATCGTCGACCTTGGCGGACTCGATGCGATAGGCATCCAGCGCGATATCCTGCGTGGCCGAGCCGAAAGCCACCAGCACCGCGCACAACACCAGCGGCTGCAGGGATTGCTTGGGGTCCATGAACGACATGCCGAGCAGGCCCGCCACGATCAACAGCTGCGAAAACAACAGCCAGCTGCGGCGACGCCCCAGCATCCGCGTCAGTGCCGGCAAGGGCAGACGATCCACCAGCGGAGACCACACCCATTTGAAGGCATAGGCCAGGCCCACCCAGCTCAGGAATCCTATCGTCGTGCGGTCGATATCGGCCTCACGCAGCCAGAAGCTCAAGGTGCCCAGCACCAGCAGCAGCGGCAGGCCGGCCGAGAAACCCAGGGCCAGCATGCGCAGGCTGGTGGGCTGGGCATAGACCTTGAAGGCCTGGCTCCAGCTGCGCTTGGGCTTGATGACGACATCTGCGGAAGTGGGGCTGGTGCTTGTTTGGGACGACTCGGTCATGGTCTGGTTCTCTGAGGCAGAGGGCATTATCGGTTGCCCGCGCCAGTCGCAGGGCGCTACCATTACCGTGACCGCCGTCTCTTTCTGTAAGCAGGATTGCCCCATGAGCCGTGACACCGCATCCCCGCGCCCTGTGCTTGACCAGGCACAGACCTCGGTGCGCAGCTACAGCGGCGAGCATCAGGCCCATGCCCATGACCATGCCCAGATTCTGTTTGCGCTGCAGGGCCGCATGGAGCTGGAGGTGGGTGGCAGACCCAGCTTTGTGGACAGCGCCTGCGGCATGGTCATACCCGCAGGTACCGGCCACGGCTATCTGGCCGCACCGCAAACCCAGGTGCTGGTGATCGACGCGCCCATGATCCAGGGGCTGGACAAGCTGCGCCGGTTTGCCGTGCCCCCGGCGTTGCGCTTCCCCCAGTCAAGTCTGTCAGCCGCCGCGCAGATGGCTCTGGTGCTGCAGGCTCCCACCTTGCTGCAACGTCGCGGCATGGATCTGCTGTGGCTGCAGCGCCAAGTGCAGGCTGCTTTGCATGAAAGCTGGCCCACGGCCCGGCTGGCGGACCTGGTGCATCTGAGCGTGGCCCAGTTCCACGCCCGTTTTGTGGAGTTGACGGACCGCACCCCGCAGGACTGGCTGCGCGGCCTGCGTCTGGATGCTGCCGTGCTGCAGCTCAAGCAAGGAGCGGCACTCGAAGCGACCGCACTGCGCTGCGGCTACGCATCGGCCAGCGCCCTGGCCTATGCACTGCGGCGCGAGCGCGGCCTGACATCGCGCCAGCTGCGCGAGCGCCGCTGAGCCGCCCCTCGCACTTCAAGCGTTTCTCGACAGATGAGCGGCCCTGGCCCGCGCATGATGGCTCACTCATGTCTGTCACTTCCGCTATCTCTTCTCCCTCGCCCCGCAGCGCCTTGGGCCCTGTCGGCCTGGTGCTGGCCGCCGCCATGCTCTGGGGCACCACGGGCACGGCGCAGCATTTCGCGCCTGCACAGCTCTCGCCCTACTGGGTGGGCGGCCTGCGCATGGTCATGGCCGCGCTGTTCTTTGGCGCGCTGGCGCTGCTGCTGGACCGAGGCCATGCGCGCCAACCCATGCGCTGGGCGCGTATCGTGTTCTGCGGCCTCTGCATGGCCATCTACAACCTCAGCTTCTTTGCCGGCGTCAAGGCCAGCGGCGTGGCCCTGGGTACGGCGCTGGCCATAGGCAGCGGCCCCATCTGGGCCGGCCTGATGCAGGCCGTGGTGCAAAAGCGCATGCCTAGCGCCCAATGGTGGCTTGGCACCTGCACCGGCGTGGGCGGAGGCATTGTCATGGCGCTGGCTGCCACCGACAGACAGCATCTACCATGGGCGGGCATGGCCCTGTGCCTGCTGGCCGGCCTGTCCTATGCCGCCTATGCGCTGGTCAACCAGGCGCTGGTGCTTCAGGCGCGTGTGGCCACGGTCAATGCCTGGGTGTTTGCCTGCGCAGCCCTGCTGTCGCTGCCCGTTTCGGCCTGGCTGGGCGGGCCGCTGCAGATCAACGCCGGCGGCTGGGCCGTGGTGATCTATCTGGGCATGGTCGCCACGGGGCTTGCCTATCTGCTGTTCTCCGTGGGCCTGCGCGGCATGTCTGCCGCGACTGGCGTGGCACTGAGCAAGGCCGAGCCGATCACCGCTTTTGCACTGTCTTTGCTGGTGGTCGGCGAGCGCCCCGCCTGGTGGTCCGTGCTGGGTCTGCTCGGCGTGATCGGCGGCCTGTGGCTGGTGGTGCAGGCAGAGCGCAAGACTGCAGAAACCGTCTGATCCGAGGCGAGACTGCAGCTCGCATAGACTTGGCGCTCATGCACGCCCTCATCTCATCCCTGCGCCTGCCCACCACCCGCAACTGCCTGCTGCCCGCACTGGTCTGCGCTGCACTGATGCACGCGCCAGCGCAGGCTCAGGTGGAGGTAGGCAAGGCCTCGGTGATGCGCCAGCTGGTACCGGCCGAAACGCTGGAAAACTCTGCGACCCAGCAGTACCAGGAGCTGCTGCAAAAAGCCAAGGCTCAGGGTGCGCTGGCAGACGCTGGCAACCCGCAGCTGCAACGCCTGCGCGGCATTGCCCAGCGCCTCATTCCCTATGCCGCGCAATGGAACCCGCGCGCCGGCCAATGGCGCTGGGAGGTCAATCTCATAGGCAGCAAGCAGATCAACGCATTCTGCATGCCCGGCGGCAAGATCGCCTTCTACACAGGCATCATCGACCAGCTCAAGCTGACGGACGACGAGATCGCCATGATCATGGGCCATGAGATGGCCCATGCCCTGCGCGAGCATTCGCGCGAGCAGTTGGCCAAGAACCAGGCCACCAGCATAGGCATATCGCTGGGCGCGCAATTGCTGGGTCTGGGCGATATCGGCAATGCCGCGGCACGCCTGGGCGGGCAATTGCTCAGCCTCAAGTTCAGCCGCAATGACGAAAGCGATGCCGATCTGGTCGGACTGGAGCTCGCTGCCCGCGCCGGCTTCAACCCGCAGGCCGCCGTGAGCCTGTGGCGCAAGATGGGCCAGGCCACGGGCGAAGGCGGCATAGGCTTTCTCTCCACGCACCCGACAGGCCCCGATCGCATCCGTCAGCTGGAGGGCAATGTGCCGCGCGTCATGGGCTTGTATGAACAGGCCCGCAGGCGATAAGCCTGTGCGATACAGCGGCTGAAAACCCGCTTTGCTTCGGCCATGCGGCGCTCTATATTGGCCTGTGACAAGCGCACAGCTACAGGAGTTTTCGCATGCAGGCCCTGGACACCCATGACGTCTTCAACCAGTTCGATGAGCTGACCGACTTCGATCTGCTGCAGGCCGACACGGCCTTGCAGGAAGTGCTGCAACGCCAGCAGGCCCAGGGCTTTGTTCCGGCCCTGAGCCGCTTTGCGCAACAGCTTGGCCAGAAGCACACCTGGGAGCATGCCGAACTCGCCAACCGCCACACACCCGAGCTGCAGCGTTTTGACGCACGCGGACGTGTGCTCGATGCCGTGGAATTCCACCCCAGCTGGCATCGCCTCATGGAGCTGTATCGCAAACAGGGCCTGATCTCCTTGCCCTTTGAGAGCCAGAGCAGCGGTCGCTGGAGCGCCTGGGCCGCCGGCTTTTACCTGCACGGCCAGGTGGAGCAAGGCACGCTATGCCCAGCCACCATGACCACGGCTGCCATCCCCGTGCTGCAAAAAGAGCCCCGGCTCTGGAGCCAGTTGCAGGCCCAGTTGTTCAGCCGCGAGTACGACGCACGCGATCTGCCCTTGAGCCAAAAAAAATCCATCTGGATAGGCATGGGCATGACGGAGAAACAAGGCGGCTCGGACGTGCGCGCCAACACCACGGTGGCACGCCCCGTGCATGAGGGCGGCCGCGGCAGCGAGTATCTGCTGCGCGGCCATAAATGGTTTTTCTCGGCCCCCATGTGCGACGCCCATCTGGTGGTGGCTCGCATGGCCACGGCAAGCGGTGAGCTCGGCGGTCATGCCTGTTTTTTCGTGCCGCGCTGGCGCCCTGATGGAAGCAAGAACCCCGTGCGTGTGCAGCGCCTCAAGGACAAGGTCGGCAACCGCAGCAACTCCAGCTCGGAAGTGGAACTGCAGGACGCCTGGGGCATTCTCATGGGCGAGGAAGGCCGAGGCATTCCCACCATCATCGAAATGGCCAGCTACACGCGGCTGAACTGCGTGCTGGGCAGCGCGGCCATTTTGCGCAGCGCAACCGTGCAGTCGATTGCCTATGCGCGCCAGCGCTCGGCCTTCGGCAAACATCTCGCGGATCAACCGCTGATGGCCACCGTGCTCGCGGACCTGGCCCTCGAAAGCGAAGCCTCCATGCAGCTCGCCATGCATCTGGCTCAGGCCTATGAGCTGGAGGCCGAAGGCGATCTGCTGGCTCGCGCCTGGAAGCGCATCATGACTCCGGCCGCCAAGTTCTGGGTCTGCAAGCGCTCGGTGGAGATCACGGGCGAAGCCATGGAGATCTTTGGCGGCAACGGCTATGTACAGGACAGCATCGTCGCGCGCCTGTTCCGCGAAGCGCCGGTCAACTCCATCTGGGAAGGTTCGGGCAATGTGATGTGCCTGGACGTGCTGCGCGCCATGGGCCGAGAGCCCGAGGCCACGCGCCTGCTGTTGCAGGATCTCGGCGATATGGCTGCCGGCCAGCCCCTGTTGACGTCCATGGCGCAATCGCTGGCCAAACGCCTGTCTGCTTCCCCCGAAGCGCTGGAGCCGCAGGCCCGCCGACTGGTGCAGGACTTGTGCCTGCTGGCCCAGGCCTGCCTGCTGCACCGGCACGCGCCCGCCCCCGTGGCCGATGGCTTCATACACACCCGCCTGGGCGCACAAGGCGGGGCCATGGTGGCCGGAGCGTTCGACCCTGCGGGGCTGGACATGGCGGCCATTGTGGAGCGCGCCCTGCCCGTCTGAATCCGCTCAGGCAGCGACCAGTGTCTTCAGCTGCCTGAAGCTTTGCGCCAGGCTCTTGCCGCTGGTGTCCAGCACATGGTCGGCCTTGGAATAAAAGGCCGATCGGCCGTCCAGAATCCGGCGCAAATCATCCATGGCCTCGGGGTTGGCCGCCATGGGCCGCGTGTCGCCCTGGGCCACGACACGGCTCATATGCTCATCGGGCTGGGCCTGCAACCAGACCGTGGTGCAATGGCTGAGCAGTTCGTTGAAGGTTGCGGGGTCTGACACGATGCCGCCCGGGGTGGCTATCACCACGTCGCTGTAGATCTGCACGGCCTCTTCGAGTGCACGGCGCTCGTAGCGGCGATAGGCTCCTGCGCCATAGAGGTCATAGATCTCGCGCACGCTGCAACCCGCGACGCGCTCGATTTCCTGGTTCAGTTCCAGAAACGGCACATTCAGCTGCTCCGCCAGCATGCGCCCCAGCGTGGACTTGCCCGCGCCACGCAGGCCTATCAGGGCAATGCGCGAAGCCCGGTGCGGATCGCCCATGGGCGCCGTTCCAAGAATCTCTCCGGCGGCCAGTCGCACGCGCTTCAGGTCGGCCTCGCTGCGGCCTTCCAACAGCTCGCGCAGCAACAGCCATTCGGCACTGGCCGTCGTCACATCGCCCAGCAGCTCGGCCATGCTGCACTGAAGTGCATTTGCAATCTGCTGCAGCACCAGGATGGAGACATTGCCCGTGCCGTATTCGAGATTGGCCAGATGGCGCTCGGACACCACGGCCGCCGAAGCCAGCCCGCGGCGCGTGAGACCGCGGCGCGCACGCAGATTGCGCACCCTCTCGCCCAAGGCCTGCAGCAGCGGGCTTTTGCCCGCTTCATCCCCTTCCGCAACCGACGCGGATGCCATGTCTAACTGATCCATAAAGCTCCTCAGAGGCCGTGAATGATAAACAGTCGGGGTTAACGCGAATCATGCAATATATTGCTTGACACTGCATTGTCTCGTATTTATCTTTTGTTTGCACGCACAATATTGCATGTTTCGCCGAAGATTTGATGCTGATCAGAACAGCACTTCAGGAGACCCCCATGACTGAGTTACTGGCCAACCATGTTGCTGGCCGCTGGCAAACCGGCAGCGGCCCGGGCAGTTTGTTACGCGACCCGGTACTGGGAGCCGAGCTGGTGCGTGTCGATGCCACAGGGCTCGATCTGGGCGCCGCCTTTGCCTTTGCACGCGATACCGGCGGCAAGGCGCTGCGCGCGCTGAGCTATGCGGAGCGCGCCAGGCTGCTGGCCGATATTGCAGCCGTGCTGCAAAGCCGGCGTGACGCGTATTACGAGATATCCACCGCCAACAGCGGCACTGTCAGAAACGACACCGCCGTCGATGTGGACGGCGGCATCTACACCCTGAACCAATACGCCAGATGGGGTGCAGCGCTCGGCGATGCGAGGCATCTGAGCGACGGCGAAGCCGTGGCGCTGGCCAAGGACGGCGTTTTTCTGTCGCGGCATATCCAGGTCCCGACGCGCGGCGTGGCGCTGTTCATCAACGCCTTCAACTTCCCGGCCTGGGGGCTGTGGGAAAAAGCGGCACCGGCCCTGCTCTCGGGCGTGCCCGTCGTCGTCAAGCCGGCCACGGCCACCGCCTGGCTGACCCAGCGCATGGTCAAGGATGTGATCGATGCCGGCATATTGCCGCCGGGCGCGCTGTCCATCGTCTGCGGCAGTGCCGCCGGATTGCTGGATCAGCTGCAGCCCATGGATGTCGTCTCGTTCACGGGGTCTGCGGACACGGCAGCGACCATCCGCTCTCACGACGCCATCACCCGACATTCGGTGCGCAGCAATATCGAGGCCGACAGCGTGAACTGCGCGCTGCTGCTGCCCGGCCATGGCCCGGACAGCGAAGCCGCCGCCTTGCTGGCACGTGAAGTGGTGCGCGAAATGACGGTCAAATCCGGCCAGAAATGCACGGCCATACGCCGCGTGCTGGTACCGCAAGCTCTGTACGACGATGTGGCCCAGGCCGTCGGTGCGCAGCTGGCGAAGATCGCCGTGGGCAACCCGCGCAATGACGCCGTGCGCATGGGATCTCTGATCAGCCGAGAGCAGTACGACAGCGTGCAGCAGGGCCTGGGCCGCTTGCTGGAACACACGACGGCCCTGCATGACGGCCGGCGCAATGCGCTGATCGATGCCGACCCGGCGACTGCTGCCTGCGCCCAGCCCGTGTTGCTGGGCACTCAAGACCCCGATGGCTGTGCACTCGTGCATGACATGGAAGTCTTTGGCCCCGTGGCCACTCTTCTGCCCTACCGTGACCTGGCCCATGGCCTGGCACTTGCACATCGCGGCCAGGGCTCGCTGGTCTGCTCGGTCTACGGTGATGACGACCAGGCCCTGGCCGCTGCCGCCACCGAGCTCGCCGCCAGCCACGGCCGCGTGCATGTGGTCACGCCCGCTGTCGCCAGGCTGCATACGGGCCACGGCAATGTCATGCCCCAGTCCCAGCATGGAGGTCCGGGCCGCGCCGGTGGCGGCGCCGAACTCGGCGGCCTGCGGGCACTGGATTTCTATCATCGCAAAAGCGCCATACAAGCTGCACCGCAGGTTCTGCAGGCACTGGCCGAAACGACGGGAGCATGAGCCATGACCGACTTCAGCCAAGCCTTCAACTTTGCCCAGCATCTGTTTGATCTCAACCAGGGGCGCGGTGACAAAAACGCCTACACCGATGACCAGGGCACGCTCAGCTATGCCCAGTTGCAGGAGCAGGCGCGCCGCCTGGCCCACGGCCTGCTCGCTGCCGGCATCCATCGCGAGGAGCGCGTGCTGCTGGTCATGCACGATATGCGCGAGTGGGTGATCTCCTTTCTCGGAGCCATGTACGCAGGCGTGGTGCCAGTGGCGGTGAATACCTTGCTCACTGCTGCCGACTACGCCTATATGCTCGAGCATTGCCGTGCGCAGGCGATTTTCACCAATGGCGCGCTGGTTGCCGTGGTGCAGCAGGCCCTGGAGCAGGCGCAGCACGAGGTCAACCATATCTGGGTCGCCAGGCCCGATGAAGCACCGCAAGACCTGCCGCCGGCCTTCGAGCCGCTGCAGCCCTGGCTGCAGCAACAAGCGCCGCTGGCCCATGCCGCCAGAACCATGGGCGACGACCCCGGCTTCTGGCTGTATTCCTCGGGCTCTACCGGCAAACCCAAGGGCGCAGTGCATACCCACGCCAACCCCTACTGGACGGCCGAGCTGTATGGCAAGCCGGTGCTGGGCCTGAGTGAAAGCGATGTCTGCTTTTCCGCCGCCAAGCTTTACTTCGCCTACGGTCTTGGCAACGCCCTGACATTCCCCCTGAGCGTGGGCGCCAGCGTGGTGCTGATGGCCGAGCGCCCCACGCCGGAAGCCACCTTCAGGCGCTGGACCGAACACCAGCCCACGGTGTTCTTCGGCGCGCCGACGGGCTTTGCAGGCATGCTGGCTCACACCGCCCTGCCGGCACGCGAGCAGGTCAGCCTGCGCATGTGCTCCTCGGCCGGTGAAGCCCTGCCGGCCGAGATTGCCCAGCGCTTCAAGACCCACTTCGGCGCCGATATCGTGGACGGCATCGGATCCACCGAAATGCTGCACATCTTCATCTCCAACCGCCCGGACGACATACGCTACGGCAGCACGGGAAAACCTGTACCAGGCTATGTGGTGGAGTTGCGTGGCGAGGACGGCCAGCCCGTGGCCGATGGCGAGATTGGCGACCTCTACATCAAGGGCCCGAGCGCGGCCCTGATGTACTGGGCCAACCGCGACAAGACGCGCGACACCTTCCAGGGCGCCTGGCTCAAGAGCGGCGACAAATATGTGCGCGATGCCGACGGCTACTACACCTATGCAGGCCGCAGCGACGACATGCTCAAGGTCAGCGGCATCTATGTCTCGCCCTTCGAGGTCGAATCCACGCTGCAGCAGCACCCTGCCGTACTGGAGGCGGCCGTGATCGGCGTGACCGACGAACAGGGCCTGACCAAGACCAAATCCTATGTGGTGTGCAAGCCCGGACAGAGCGCCAGCGAGGCCGAACTCAAGGCCTTTGTGAAGAACCGGCTGGCCGCCTACAAATACCCGCGCTTCATTGAATTTGTCGATGAGCTACCCAAGACCGCGACTGGAAAGATCCAACGCTTTCGTTTGCGTGAGCTGGAATCCAAGCCACGCTAATTGCTTATCGCAAGGTTGCAAGAAGCTATCAAAACAGTAGTCAGAAACTAGGGCAATCGCTGGTATTGCTTTAAACCTAAAGTTGTTAGAGTGCGCTCGTGCATCAGTGCGAACCCCAGCACCACAGCCAGTCATAACCGTTGATCTGAGAGTAAGCCGGCATTCGTCCATCAACCAGCAGGAGACAAGCATGAGCAAGCAACGGGCAATATGGAGCGCAATCGCACTGGCTGCCGCCGCAAGCGGCAGCAGCGCCATGGCGCAGGAGAAGATCAAGGTCGGCTTCATGCTGCCTTTCAGTGGCACTTATGCAGCCCTGGGCGTGGCGATCGAGAACGGCTTTCGCATGCAGGTAGCCGAGCAAGGCGGCAAGCTGGGCGGGCGCGAGATCGAATACTTCAAGGTCGACGATGAGTCAGATCCCGCCAAGGCAACGGACAACGTCAACCGCCTCATCAAGCGCGACAAGGTCGATGTGATCATCGGCACCGTGCACTCCGGCGTGGCCATGGCCATGGCCAAGGCCGCCAAGGAAAGCGGCACCGTGCTCATCGTTCCCAATGCGGGAGCCGATGCAGTCACCGGCCCCATGTGTGCTCCCAATATCTTCCGCAGCTCCTTCTCCAACTGGCAGACCGCCTATCCCATGGGTTTGGTTGCCGCCAAGGAGGGCAAGAAGACCGCCATGACCATCACCTGGAAATACGCGGCGGGTGAGGAAGCAGTGAATGGCATGAAGGAAGGCTTCGAGAAAAGCGGCGGCAAGGTCACTAAGCAGCTGACGCTGCCGTTTCCCAACGTCGAATTCCAGGCTCTGCTGACCGAGATCGCAGCGGCCAAGCCCGATGCAGTGTTCTCCTTTTTTGCGGGCGCAGGTGCCGTGAAATTCGTCAAGGACTATCACGCCTCGGGCCTGTCCAAAACCATTCCGCTCTACGGACCGGGCTTTCTGACCGACGGCACGCTGGACGCCCAGGGCGAAGCCGCCCAGGGCATGCTGACCACGCTGCACTATGCCGACGAACTGGGCACGGCGCGCGATCAGGCCTTCCGCACCAACTACGCCAAGAACTACAAGCTGCAGCCCGATGTCTATGCCGTGCAAGGCTATGACGCAGCGCAGATGCTGGCCGTGGGTCTGAAGGCAGCTGGCGGCGACATCGGCAAGAAGGATGTCTTCCGCACCGCCATCGAAAAAGCCACGATTGCCAGCCCGCGCGGCGACTTCACCTTGAGCAAGGCGCACAACCCCGTGCAGGACATCTATCTGCGCAAGGTCGACGGCAAGGAAAACAAGAAGATCAGCGTGGCGGTGAAGGCGCTGGCGGACCCTGCCCGCGGCTGCCGCATGTAATAGACGCGGGCCCTGCCGCCCTGGATACGTCGCTGCTCTGCGCTTGCCGCACCTTCGGTGCCGGCCCCGGCAGAGCGCCTCGTCTCCAACGCGAATCCACGATTCGCCGGGCAGTGGATCCCGCTGTCCTGCCCCTCCCGCTTCAACAAGGATTGCCGTGGATCTCGCCACTTTTCTGGTGCAGTGCCTGAACTCGATTCAGTACGGACTGCTGCTGTTTCTGCTGGCCTCCGGCCTGACGCTGATCTTCGGCATCATGGGGGTGATCAACCTCGCCCATGGCAGCTTCTACATGATCGGAGCCTACGTGGCGTTCTCGCTGGCACCTTATCTGGGCCAGCATTTCATCGCCATGCTGCTGGTCGGCGTGGTGCTGGCCGTGGTGCTGGGCTATTTTCTCGAATGGGCATTCTTCAGCTTTCTCTACGAACGCGATCACCTGCAGCAGGTGCTGATGACCTATGGCCTGATTCTGGTGTTTGAAGGCCTGCGCGCCATCCTCGTGGGCAACGATGTGCATGGCGTGGAAAAGCCGGCCTGGCTGGCCGGCAGCTTCCCTCTCATGGGCATGATGCAATACCCCTGGTACAACGTGTTTGCCGCCGCCGCCTGCCTGCTGGTGGCACTGCTGATGTACTACACCGTCAACCGCACGCGCCTGGGCATGATGATTCGCGCCGGTGCCAGCAACCGCGACATGGTGCGCGGCCTGGGCATCAACATCAAGCGCCTGTACCGCATCGTGTTCGCCGTGGGCGTGGCCCTGGCGGCCCTGGCCGGCATGATCGCCGCGCCCATGAGTTCGGTCTATCCGAACATGGGCTCCAGCGTTCTCATCATCTGCTTTGTGGTGGTGGTCATTGGCGGCATTGGATCTATTACCGGAGCGCTGATTGCCTCGCTGCTGGTGGGCTTTGTGGATACCTTCGGCAAGGTGTTCTTCCAGGAACTCAGCGGCATGAGCATCTATCTGCTGATGGCCGTGATCCTCGTATGGCGCCCGGAAGGCCTGATGGGCAAAAGATGATGAAGCTTTGCGCCCTTCCTTCTCTTGCCACACGGGAGGAGAACAACACCTTCGCTGCGGGACAGCCCTTGCCCGGTGCCTCCTGCTTGGCACACGCCAGTTTTGCAAGCAGTGTCAAGGATCACTGATATGAGCGACACCTCCTATACGCCGCTGCCGCAATCCAATCAGGCCTATGCGGAAGCGCCGGCCGTCACCAACCAGAGCCGCCCCATTCGCGCCCAAAGCGTCTGGGTAGGGGTGGTGCTGCCGCTGGCCGCCGCAGTGCTGCTGGCGGCCGCCCAGCCCTTCTGGTCGGCCTATCTGTCCGATCTGGTCGTCAAGATCATGATCCTGTCCATCTTTGCTCTCAGCCTGCATATCCTGGTGGGAGGCGCGGGGCTGGTCAGCCTGGGCCATGCGGCCTACTTCGGTCTGGGTGCCTATGCGGCGGTGAAGGCCGCCGGCCAGGACGGCAGCAACTTTCTCGTCATGCTCGGCGCCGCAGTCGGCGTCTCGGGCCTGTATGCGCTGGTGGTGGGCGCCCTGAGTCTGCGCACCAAGGGCGTGTACTTCATCATGGTCACGCTGGCGTTCGCGCAACTGGCTTTCTTTGTCGTGCACGACGTGGGCTATTTCGGCGGCAGCGACGGCATCTACCTGATGCAGCGCCCGGCCATAGGTGCACTGGACATGGAAAGCAGCAGCACGCAGTACTTCGTGGTACTGGCCGCGCTGGTGCTGGTCTATGCCTTCATCGCCATGCTGCGCCACTCGCGCTTCGGCCATGCGCTGGCCGGCATTCGCGTCAACGAGCAGCGCATGCGCGCTGCCGGCTTTGCCACCTACGGCTACAAGCTCGCCGGCTTTGTGATTGCCGGTGCGCTAGCGGGACTGGCAGGCTTTCTGCTGGCCGCACGCGATGCCGTGGTCAACCCCGAGCTGCTGGCCTGGCACCACTCCGGCGAGGTCCTGCTGATGCTGATTCTGGGTGGCGTGGGCTCGCTGCGCGGTGCGGTGCTAGGCACCATCACCTTTGTGCTGCTCAAGGAGCTGCTGAGCACGCATGCCATCGTTGGCAATGCCGCGGACCACTGGCAGCTGACACTGGGCATCGCCATCATCGCGCTGGTCGCGCTGCTGCCCAAGGGCCTGGTCGGCATCAACGACAAATGGCAGAAGAAGGCAGCGGCGCAGACGGATAAGTCGCCAGCAGCCATCGAGCAAGGAGCAGACCGTGGTTGATACAGGCAAGGCTCTCAAGATGTCGGTGCGCGGCCTGACGCGGCGCTTTGGCGGGCTGGTGGCCGTGAACAATGTGGACCTGGATCTGCATCAGGGCGAGGTCCATGCCGTCATCGGCACCAACGGCGCAGGCAAGTCCACGCTGATCAATATGCTCTCGGGTGAGATAGCGGCCAGCAGCGGCAGTATTGCGCTTGAAGGCCGGGACGTCACGCAGATGCCGCAGCCGCAGCGCGCCAAGGCCGGCATCGGCCGCAGCTACCAGCGCACCACCATCTTCCCGGAGTTCACGGTGCAGGAGAACTGCCGGCTCACGGCCCAGGCCCAGGCGCTGCCCAGGCCCTGGCGCATCTGGGAGTCGGCCCAGCATTGCGCGGCCAGCATGCAGCGGGCGCAATCTGCGCTGCAGCGCGCCGGCCTTGCCCAGCATGCCGGGCGCATCGCCGGCAGCCTCAGTCATGGCGCCAAGCGTCAGCTGGAAGTCGCCATGTGCCTTGCCACGGCGCCGCGCGTGCTGCTGCTGGACGAGCCGCTGGCAGGCATGGGCGCCGAGGAGACAGAACGCATGCTGGAGCTGCTGCAGGAGCTCAAGTCCGCGCATGCCGTGCTGCTGGTGGAGCACGATATGGATGCCGTTTTCCGCATTGCCGATCGCATCACCGTCATGGTCAATGGCAGCGTGGTGGCCACGGGAACGCCCGATCAGATTCGCAACGACCCGGTCGTGCGCACCGCCTACCTGGGAGAGGAAGAGCATGCTTGACATACGGCCCCCCCTGAGCGGCGCTGCCGCTTCCCCCCCTCTCGCTTCGCGAGGGGGAGACGACACCTTCGCTGCGGGACGGCCCTTGCCCGGTGCATCTGGCACAGGCACGCGCCCACTTTCCGGGCCTTCGAACCATGCCATGTTCAGCCTGCAAGAGGTGCACAGCTTTTACGGAGACAGCCATATCCTGCACGGCATCTCGCTGGATCTGCCCCAGGGCCAGGCCGTGGGCCTGCTGGGCCGCAACGGCATGGGCAAGACCACGCTGATCCGCACGCTGATGGGCTATGTGACGGCACGTTCGGGCCGGGTGTTTGCCGACGGCAAGGAGGTGACGAATTCCGCCCCCGAACGAATGGCACGTCTTGGCATTGGCTATGTCCCCGAAGGTCGCGGCGTATTCCCCAATCTCTCCGTCAAGGAAAACCTCCTGATGAGCGCCAGAGCCGGCCTGGACGGCAGCCGGGGCTGGACCTACGAGCGTGTGCTGGAAACCTTTCCACGCCTCAAGGAGCGACTGTCCAACGGCGGCGATCAGCTCTCGGGCGGCGAGCAGCAGATGGTCTCCATCGGCCGCGCGCTGATGACCAATCCGCGCCTCATGATCCTGGATGAAGCCACCGAGGGCCTGGCTCCGCTGGTGGTGGCCGAAATCTGGCGCGTGATCGCCCAGATTCGCGAGACCGGCATCTCCACGCTGATCGTGGACCGCGACTACAAGAAGGTGCTGGCGCATACCGACAAGGCCGTGGTGATGGAAAAAGGCCGGCTGGCCTTGCAGGCGGAGTCTGCGGATCTGTTGCAGCAGCCTGAGAAGTTGTCGGCGTTGCTGGGAGTTTGAGCGGGGAAAGGTTTTTAAACCGTTCTTCCATGGCCACGTTATGTTTTTTGACTTGCGGCAGAGGGCGGGTCTCGGCCCGCCGGCCGACCTACTTTCTGTTGCCAGAAAGTAGGCAAAGAGCCTGCCCCTGCTGCCCACGACCCTCCGGCTTCGCCTACGGGCAACCTGCGCTGTCAACCTCTTGTGACTGTACGGCAAAACTCGCTGCGCGCTTGCAGCGCTTCACTCAGACACGTTGCCGTAAAAGTGATGACGATGCAGTTGCACTCTGCGGTGCAACTGCCAGCCCCAAGAGGCAGCCGTCGCATGCGTGGTCAAAAGGGACAATACCAGAGCTTCTTTATCAAACCGATAGCTGTTACCGCAATCTGCATAAGCGCTAGAAGCCAATTTCGTCATAGCTCTCGCAGGCCGTCCGATCCCGCTTTCACCCGT
Organism: Comamonas thiooxydans; assembly: GCF_002157685.2. Lineage (NCBI taxonomy): Bacteria > Pseudomonadati > Pseudomonadota > Betaproteobacteria > Burkholderiales > Comamonadaceae > Comamonas > Comamonas thiooxydans. Next base: position 85,920 of record NZ_AP026738.1, on the reverse strand, counting down.
CTGGCTGCGCCTGCGGCACGCAGTTCAGGCTGCGGGCATTGGCACCGAAGAGTGCCAATGCTTCGTGCTCTGACTTGCGGCAACGTGTTTGAGCGGAGTGCGCCAGCACACAGCGAGTTTTGCCGCACCGCGGTCTGGATTGCGTGACACAGGTTTGCCCGGAGCGAAGCGCAGGGACGCAGACACCCGGGTCGCATTCTTTGGGTTACGTTTCTTGTGCGAGCAAGAAAGGTAACTCGCCTGCCGGGGCGAGTCCCGGCCTCTGCCCTCAAAACAAAGCGGTCTCGCAAACCAAAACCTACTGCACCCCGCCCAACGAAGCCGCATCCAGCCGCGCATTCTTGGCTGCCTCTGGCGGCAGGATCGCCATCGTCAGGCTGCAGTTGCAGGTCAGCTTGCCCTCTTCATCGCGCAGCTCCACCGCCCAGACATGCGTGGTACGCCCCAGGTGCGTGGGCCGCGCCGTGGCGGTGATCCAGCTGCCCTTGCGGCCTGCGCGCACATGATTGGCAGTCACGCCCAGGCCCACGCAGCGGTAGCCTTCGGGAATGCTGCAGGCCGCGGCCATCGACCCCAGCGTCTCGGCCAGCACCACGCTGACACCGCCGTGCAGAATGCCGTAGGGCTGGCAGGTGCGTTCATCCACATGGATGCGGGCGCGCACATAGTCGTCGCCGTATTCGGTGAACTCAATGCCCAGATGGGAAATTGCAGTGTTTGCGCTGCCTGCGTTCAGCGCTTTCAGATCGAGCTCTCGGGTCCAGATCGCCATACCAGTCCTTGTGGTGCATGAAAAAAGGACGCTCCTTGCAGAGCGTCCTTCGATGCTAAGGACTTGGAGCAGCAGACGCCAGCACCAAGCGGACTAGGCAGCAGCTCCCAGTCAATGCCTCAAGCCATGTGGCACAGCGGACAGTGCACCCACACCCCGAGTCAGAGACACCAAGCAAGGGCCTAGGCGGCCCCGCCGCCCCGCAGCGAGGGTGTCGTCCCCCTTGGGGGAAGCCGCGGAGCCTCCCAGGCGCAGCGGCTCAGGGGGTAGCTCAGCTACGCATATCGCCCTTGTCCATGAAGCGCTGGTGCCAGGACAGTGCCTCGGTCAGGATATGCGGCGTGTGCTGCGCACCCTGCTGGCGCGAGCGATCGAAATAATCCTGCAACTGGGCGCGATAGTCCGGATGGACACACTTGTCGATGATGACTTGCGCACGCTGCTTGGGCGACAGGCCGCGCAGATCCGCCAGGCCTTGCTCGGTGACGATGATCTGGGTGTCATGCTCGGTGTGGTCCACATGCGAGCACATGGGCACGATGCAGCTGATCTTGCCGTCCTTGGCCACCGAAGGCGTGACGAAGAAGGACAGATAGCCGTTGCGAGCAAAGTCGCCCGAGCCGCCGATGCCGTTCATCATGCCTGTGCCCATGACATGGGTCGAATTGATGTTGCCGTAGATGTCGGCCTCGATCATCGAGTTCATGGCGATGATGCCCAGGCGGCGCACCAGCTCGGGGTGGTTCGAGATTTCCTGCGGGCGCAGGATGATGCGCTCGCGGTAGAAGTCGATGTTGTCCTCGAAGTCCTTGTAGGCCGCAGCAGACAGCGAGATGGAGGTGGCCGAGGCCTTGCTCATCTTGCCCGCGCGCAGCAGATCCAGCATGCCGTCCTGCAGCACTTCGGTAAAGCCCAGCAGGTTCTCGAACGGGCCGGTCAGCAAGCCTGCCAGCACGGCGTTGGCCACGTTGCCCACGCCCGACTGGATGGGCAGCATTTCCTTGGGCAGGCGGCCCATCTTCATCTCGTGGGCCAGGAAGTCGATGATGTAGCCGGCTATTTTCTGGGAGTTCTCGTCCGGTGTGGCAAACACGTTGTCGCGGTCGCCCTTGTGGGTCTCGACCACGGCCACGACCTTGGCCGGGTCCACCTTCAGGTAGGCATCGCCGATGCGGTCATCGGCATGCGTCATGTTGATGGGCATGCGGCGCGGCGGGATGGCCGTGCCGTAGTAGATGTCGTGCATGCCCTCCATCCGGGCGGGCGGCTTGGTGTTGACTTCCAGAATCACCTTGTCGGCGATCTCCAGCCAGGTCTTGTTGTTGCCCACGGCAGTCGACGGGATCAGCAGGCCGTCGGCGGTCACGCCCAGCACCTCGATCACGGCGATGTTCATATGGCCCAGAAAGCCGAACCAGGCATGCTGCGCCACATGGGACAGGTGCATGTCGATGAAGTCGATCTCACCCGAGTTCACTGCCTTGCGCGCGATGGGATCGGTGTTGAAGGGCAGGCGCTGACCCAGTGCATGGGCTTCGGCCATCACGCCGTCGCATTCGGCGGCGGTGGACGCACCGGTCCAGACATTGATCTTGTAGGGCTTGCCCTGGGCATGCTCGGCCTTGGCACGGGCCGCTATAGCCTGTGGCAATGCCTTGGGATAACCGGCTCCGGTAAAGCCGCTCATGCCGACATTGACACCGTTGGGAATCAGGGCGGCGGCCTCTTCGGCCGTCATGACGCGCGAGAGGAATTCTGGGTAACGTACGCGATCTGCGATGGACATTGCATGCTCCAAACTCAGAGGTCCCGGCCCGGCACGCGAGCCTGACCGGCGCCAACGCGCTGGCATTCTTGCGGCTCATGCTCGGCGCTCAGGCTGGCACCTCTAAAAAAAACCGCCCGGGTAGGGCGGCATATCTCCAGAGAGAAATGTTACCAGCGCGGAACATTAATACCGGGATTCTCGGCAAAGGCCCCGCGCTGCTGTCAGGGGAATGTTCCCCCGATTACATGTTGGCACTCACTTGGCCTGTACCTTGGTTTCAGATTTGCGCTCGCCCATGGTCAGCAGTGCATACAGGATGATGGCGCCAAAGGTGGCGCAGCCGATGCCGCCCAGCGCGAATTCGCCAAACCTCAGCGTGAATTCTCCGGTGCCCAGGATCAGGGTGATGGCAGCCACAATCAGATTCTTGGTGTCGGAGAAGTCCACCTTGTTGTCCACCCAGATCTTGGCGCCGGCAATGGCGATCAGGCCGAACACCACGATGGAGACACCGCCCATCACGGGCAGGGGAATGGCCTGGATCAGCGCACCGAACTTGGGCGAGAAGCCCAGCAGCACGGCCAGCAGGGCCGCCACAAAGAACACGGCCGTGGAGTAGATGCGGGTCGCCGCCATCACGCCGATGTTTTCGGCATAGGTGGTCACGCCCGTGCCGCCGGCTGCGCCGGAGACCATGGTGGCCACGCCGTCACCGATGAAGGCACGGCCCATGTACTGGTCCAGGTTCTTGCCCGTCATGGCCGTCACGGCCTTGATATGGCCCAGGTTCTCGGCCACCAGGATGATGACCACAGGCACGATCAGCAGCATGGCATTGCTGGTGAACACCGGCGCATGAAAGCTGGGAATGCCGAACCAGGCGGCATTGAGCACGCCGCTCAGATCCACGGGCTTGCCCCAGCCCAGGCCGTTGGTGAAGACGGCATAGAGCACACTGGCAATGATCAGGCCGATCAGAATCAGCAGGCGCTGCAGCATGCCGCGCGTGAACACGGCCACCAGCGCCACAGATACAAAGGTCAGCGCCTGCATCCAGGATTCGAAGTTGTTGGACGCCATGTTCTTGATGGGAATCGAGGCCAGGTTCAGGCCGATGATGGCCACCACGGCGCCCGTCACCACGGGCGGCATGAAGCGTTCGATCCAGGCCGTTCCCACCATCTGCACCAGCAGGCCGACCAGCATGTAGACAAAGCCGCAGGCAATGATGCCGCCCAGCGCCACGCCGATATTGGCGTTGGCAGGTCCCTGGCTGGCCACGTAGCCGGTGGCGATGTTGACCACGCCGATGAAGGCAAAGGAAGAGCCCAGATAGCTGGGCACCTTGCCGCCGGTGATGAGAAAGAAGATCAGCGTGCCGATGCCGCTCATCAACACCGCCAGATTGGGATCGAACCCCATGAGGATAGGGGCCAGCACGGTGGAGCCAAACATGGCGATCACGTGCTGGATACCCATCAAACCGGTCTGCGTCCAGGGCAGTCGCTCATCGGGGCCGATGACGCCACCGCCCTGCAAGACATCGGACGATCGCTCCGTCCATTGAAACATTCCCATCCCATCGCTCCTTGGAGATATCAAAAACGGAGCAGATTATGGCAAGCAGTGCTTGCCCGCTGGGGTCGTGCAAGCACTGGTAAACCAGGGACTGTGGTCTCTTGCACACGCGGGAAAACGGCGACTGAATGTCAAACTATCAAATACATAGCTTCCAGCGCCAACCCGTCAATGATTTCATTGATAAATAGACATGAAGTTATTGATCAGCAAGCGCAAGAAGCTATCAAATTCATTGCTTCTGCTGCAGCGCGCGCGCAATGCGATCGCGCTTGACCGTGGGCTTGGGCACCTTGAACGGGAACCACATGCGCACATCCTCCTCCAGCGCTATGCCGTGCATGAAGTTGTAGATGGCCTTCTTGAGCGCCGCGCCCAGTGCGTCGTGATCGACGCCCGTGGGATCGATGAAGGGACGGTCGTTCTTGGCAAAGTTGCCCTCGGGCAGCGGCGGCAGCTCGATGCCGTATTCCTCGGGGTTGAGCCCCACGGGCGAGTGCACGGTGCAGCTGAAGCGGTGAAAGAAGCCGCTTTGAATGCAGCCGTTGAGGAACAGCTGGCGCACATACTCGAGCGCGTCCACCGTGTCCTGCACGGTCTGCGTGGGAAAGCCGTACATCAGATAGGCATGGACCAGGATGCCGGCCTCCGAGAACGCCTTGGTCACGCGTGCCACCTGGTCCACGGTCACGCCTTTTTTCATCAGCGCCAGCAGCCGGTCGGACGCCACTTCCAGACCTCCGGAGATGGCGATGCAGCCGCTGTCGGCCATCAGATCGGCCAGCTCGGGCGTGAAGGTCTTCTCAAAGCGCACATTGCCCCACCAGGAGATGCCGGCGTTGCGCGCAATCAGCTCCTGCGACAGCGCCTTGAGCGCCTTGGGCGGCGCGGCTTCATCGACAAAGTGAAAGCCGGTCTGGCCGGTCTCGGCGACGATGGCCTCGATGCGGTCGGCCAGCACGGCAGCGCTGGCGCCCTCGTAGCGGCCGATATAGTCCAGGCTCACATCGCAAAAGCTGCACTTCTTCCAGTAGCAGCCATGGGCCACGGTGAGCTTGTTCCAGCGCCCGTCGCTCCACAGACGGTGCATGGGGTTGAGCATGTCCAGCAGCGACAGGTATCGGTCCAGCGGCAGGCCGTCCCAGGTGGGCGTGCCGACCTCGGCAAACGCGATGTCGGATTCCATCATGTTGATGTACTGGACCTTGCCACCTTCGTCATCACTGCCGCGCACAAAAGTGCGCACCAGGCGCGATTTGCCGCGCTCGCCGCGCAGGTGCTCGAGCAGCGCTAGCAGCGGGCGTTCGCCCGCATCCAGCGTCACGAAGTCGAAGTAGTCGAAGACGCGCGGCTCAGCCAGCTCGCGCAGCTCGGTGTTGACGAAGCCGCCGCCCAGCACGAGGGCAATCTGGGGATGGTGCTTTTTGATGGTCTGGGCAATGCGAAACGCCGCATACACCGCACCGGGAAAAGGTACGGACAGCAGCACCACCGTGGGCTGGTGGCGCTCCACGGCCTCCAGCGTCAGGCGCTCCAGCACCTCGTCGACCAGATTGGGCTCTGCCGCGAGGGCATTGGCCAGCGGATCGAAGCTGGGCTGGCTGCCGGCCAGCGACTCGGCATAGCGCACGAACTCGAAGCGCTCGTCCACGGCATCGCGCAGCACATCGGCCAGATCGTTGAGGTACAGCGTGGCCAGATGCTTGGCCTTGTCTTGCAGGCCTAAAGCGCCAAAAGCCCAGCCCAGCGGATCGCCGCCTTCCTCGTCCTCATACACTTCGAGCGTGGCAAAGCGCGGGCCTTCGGGCAGAAAGTGGCGCCCCACGATGCGGTGGGCCAGCGTGGAGTCTCGCCCCTGCAAAAACGCAATCGTGGGCGCAATCGTGGCCAGATAGCGCTCCTGCTGCGCGACAAAGGACTGGACGGCAGGCGTGTGCTTGCCGACCGGCAGGCTCCGGATACGCTCAGCCACGGCGCGCAGGCCATCGGGCGAGAGCAGCTGCAGCACCAGGGCCAGTGCCAGGTCTTCCTGCATGGCGGTGATGCCGCGCGAACGCAGAAAGCCGGTCAGATAGGCCGTGGAGGGGTAGGGAGTGTTGAGCTGCGTCATCGGCGGAATGACGGCCAGCACGCGGGTGGGCAAAGCGGACATGGGGTGCGGGTCGCCGGCATGCGCCGTTGACGGTGTAGACAGGCCCCGATTATCGGTTTGACCGCGCATCCGTGCTGCACAGGTGACATCTGACGGGGCCACCACCAATGACGCGCACGGACTGCAGCGCTAGGCTGAGGCCATGTCCTCCGCCCCCCAACACCCCGCCCCCTACATTCCCCAGATCCGGCTGTACCAGAACTGGCTGCGTGAAACGCGTGGCCTGAGCTTCGCCGACTACGACGCGCTGTGGCGCTGGTCGACCAGCGATCTCGATGCCTTCTGGCAAAGCATCTGGGATTACTTCGACCTGCAGTCGCCCACGCCGCACAGCGCGGTGCTGGCCAAGAACACCATGCCCGGCGCACAGTGGTTCCCGGGCGCGCAGGTGAACTATGTGCAGCAGGTGCTGCGCCATGTCCAGCCGGCCCATGCCGCCGGCATGCCGGCCGTCATCAGCCGCAACGAGCGGGGCCTACAGCGCGAGCTGAGCTGGCCCGAGCTGCAGGGCCAGGTGGCGGCCCTGGCCCTGCATCTGCGTGCCCAGGGCGTCGCCAAGGGCGACCGCGTCGCGGCCTATCTGCCCAATATTCCCGAGGCCATCGTCGCCTTTCTGGCCTGCGCCAGCCTGGGCGCCATCTGGAGCATCTGCGCGCCCGATATGGGCACCCATGCCGTGCTCGACCGCTTCAAGCAGATAGCGCCCAAGGCGCTGATCGCCGTGGACGGCGTGCATTACGCAGGCAAGGACATAGACCGCCGCGAGGTCCTGCAGGAGCTGCGCCAAGGCCTGCCCAGCGTGCAACACGTGGTGCTGGTGCCCAATCTGAATACTTCGATAAAGATAGCTGACACCGCAGACTACATCAGCGTTACTTCGCGAAATGATGCAGAAACGGCAGCCTTCACACCAGAGTGGCTGCCCTTCGATCACCCACTGTGGATCGTCTACTCCAGCGGCACCACGGGCCTGCCCAAGCCCATAGTCCACGGCCATGGCGGCATGGTGCTGGTGGCCTTGCAGCTCAAGGCCCTGCACAACGACATCGGCTGCAGCTACGAGCCCAATAGCTGGGGCGAACGCTACCACTGGTACAGCTCCACGGGCTGGGTGATGTGGAATGCCCAGGTCTCGGGCCTGCTGGGCGGCACGAGCTGCGTGATCTTCGACGGCAGCCCCGGCGGCAGCAAGGACAAGCCCGACTGGGGCACGCTGTGGCGCTTTGCGGCCGAGACCGGCGTGACCAGCTTTGGCTCGGGCGCGGCCTTCTATGCCAACTGCATGAAAGCCGGCCTTGAGCTGTCCAGCTGCGGCGACCTGTCACGCATACGCGGGCTGGGCAGCACGGGCTCGCCGCTGTCTGCCGAGGTGCAGCAGTGGGGCACGGAGCAGTTCCGCAAGATCCGGCAGACGAACGGCGCAGGGCCGTCCCAGGCCGAAAAGGCCCCCTTGGGAGAGCTTGGGGGCGACATCTGGTGGAACAACCTGTCGGGCGGCACCGACTTCGCGGGGGCCTTCATCGGCGGCAACCGCGATCTACCGCTGGTGCCCGGCGTCATGCAATGCCGTCAGCTGGGCGCTGCCGTCGAGGCCTGGAACGAGCAGGGCCAGCCCGTGATGGACGAGGTCGGCGAGCTGGTCTGCACCCAGCCCATTCCATCCATGCCGCTGTTCCTGTGGGGAGACACGGACGGGAAAAGATACCTTTCCAGCTATTTCGACATGTATCCCGCCGGTCATGGCCGCCAACCCGGTGGCGGTGACGGCCCGCAAGAGATGGGACCGGTCTGGCGTCATGGCGACTGGATCAGGCTGCTCGGCGAGGGCGGCTGCATCATCTACGGCCGCAGCGACGCCACCATCAACCGCCATGGCCTGCGCATGGGCACCAGCGAGATCTACAGCGCCGTCGAGGCCCTGCCCGAGGTGCTGGACAGCATGGTGGTGGATCTCGAATATCTGGGCAAGGACAGCTATATGCCGCTGTTTGTGGCCCTGCGTCCGGGCGCGGAGCTGGATACGGCCCTGCGCGAGCGCATCAACAAGGCTATCCGCTCGGCGCTGTCGCCCCGCTTTGTGCCCGACGATATCTTCGCCGTGGCCGAGATACCGCGCACGCTCAGCGGCAAAAAGCAGGAGCTGCCCATCAAGAAGCTGCTGCTGGGCCAGCCGCTGGCCAAGGTGGTCAACAAGGACGCCATGGCCAACCCAGGCTGCCTGGACTGGTACGAGGGCTTTGCCAGGGAATACCTGGCCAGGGCCGAAGCAGGCACGGTGTCCTGACGCGGCAGGCGCGAGGCAAGGGCCTGGGTGGCTCCGCCGCCTTGCAAAGGGACACCGCCTTTTCTTGGGGCTCAGTGTCCCTGAAAGCGGGCGGCTCTTTTTTCGCGCCAGGCCGCACCGCCCTCCTTCAGATCGGCTGACTCGATGGTGGCCTGCACGGCGGCATCGATACTGGCCCTGTCATGCACGCCACGGGCAATGGCGTTGAGGTGTTTCTTCATGCCCAGCAAGGCCAGCGGCGCCATGCCTGACAGCGTGGTCTGCAGCTGCGCCACGCGCTCGCAGATATCGGTGCCGTCCACCAGATCGGTCAGAAAGCCGCAGTCCTTCATGGCCTGGGCCTGCAGCTTTTCGCAGGTCAGAAACAGGCGCTTGGCCGTATCCAGGCCCAGCCGGGTCACATAGCGCTCCAGGCCCGAGCCATAGAAATGCAGACCCAGCCGCGCGGCGGGCATGAACATCTGACTGTTGGCACCGCCGACGCGGAAATCGCAGGCCAGCGCCATATCGGTAGCCCCGCCAAACACCCCGCCCTGAATGGCGGCAATGGTCACGGGGCGGCAGTTTTCCACGGCATCCACCATTTCGCCGAAGGAGCTGCCCTCGTTCTGGCTGTTGGCAATCTCGCCAATGTCGTAGCCGCTACAGAAATGCTTGCCCACCGCCTGCAGCGTCAGCACCAGCACCACAGGGCTGGCGTTGACCTCATCGATCTGACGGCGCAGCACGAGCAGGTCTTCGGGCAGCAGTTTGTTGGCAACTTCGGGTCGGCGCAAGGTGATGCTGGCACAGGCGCCCTGGATCAAAAGCTCTGGAGACATGACTGTATTTTCATCCAGACCGACACAAACAGAGGCCTCTGAGGTGCATCAAGTGTTGCAGTGCAAACACTCGGTGACCATATCTTTTGCCGGTAGGCAGGTACACTTTGTCGTCCTCATAGAGCACCTGATGTGCGCTGATCCCATCCATGTCTGTTGAATCGACCGGCGCCGAGCGCCCCAGCTTTGACCTCAAGAGCGCACAACTGCCGGTGCTTTCCGTGGTACTTCGCAGCACCGACATGCAGGCGCTGGCCCAGGATCTGGCCCGCCGTCTTGCCGACGACCCGGACTTCTTCGACAACGACCCCGTGCTGATCGACCTCAGCCAGGTGCGCGAAGCAGAGGAAGAAATCGACTTCCCGGCCCTGATCGAGGCCCTGCGCAACCACCGCACAGTGCCCGTTGCCGTGCGCAGCGGCAGCGAGGCCCAGATGGAAGCAGCCAAGGCCCTTGGTCTGAGCGCAGCCCCCGATGCCATGCCGACGCGCCGCGCCGAGCCGGAAATCCACGAAATCATTCGCGAAGTGGAGGTCGAGGTGCCTGCTCCGCTGGCCGATGCCGTCATCGTGGACCGGCCGCTGCGCTCGGGCCAGCGCGTCTACGCCAAAGGCACCGACATTGTGGTTCTGGACATGGTCAGCTATGGTGCCGAGGTGATTGCCGACGGCAACGTCCATGTCTATGCGCCGCTGCGCGGCCGCGCCGTGGCCGGGGCCAGCGGCAATACCAGCGCAAGAATTTTTAGCACTTGCATGGAGGCGCAACTGCTTTCCATCGCAGGTATCTACCGCACAATTGAAACCGATCTCCCCAAGGACGTCGCCGGCAAAGCCGCCAAGGTGCGCCTGGAGGGAGAAAGAATCGTTATCGAGCCGGTATGAGAGACACACCGGACACCCTATCAACCTGCCCCATTTGTCTTAAAGGAATCGTGCAAACATGGCCAAAATCGTCGTCGTGACCTCTGGCAAAGGCGGTGTCGGCAAGACCACCACCAGCGCCAGCTTCGCATCCGGCCTCGCACTGCGCGGCCACAAGACCGCAGTGATTGACTTCGATGTGGGTCTGCGCAATCTCGATCTGATCATGGGCTGCGAACGCCGCGTGGTCTATGACCTCATCAATGTCATCCAGGGCGAAGCCAATCTGAACCAGGCCCTGATCAAGGACAAGCAGTGCGAAAACCTGTTCGTGCTGGCCGCTTCGCAGACCCGAGACAAGGAAGCCCTCACGCAGGAAGGCGTGAAGAAGGTGCTGGACGATCTGTCCGCCATGGACTTCGAGTTCATCATCTGCGACTCGCCCGCCGGCATTGAAAGCGGTGCACTGATGGCCATGCACTATGCCGAAGAGGCCCTGGTGGTGACCAACCCCGAAGTCTCGTCGGTGCGTGACTCGGACCGTATTCTGGGCATGCTCAGCTCCAAGACGGAGCGTGCGGCCAAGGGCGAGCGCATCAAGGAACATCTGCTGATCACGCGCTACAACCCCAATCGCGTGGAAGACGGCCAGATGCTGTCGCTGGAGGACATCCAGGACATTCTGCGCATCGAGCTGATCGGCGTGATCCCCGAATCCGAAACCGTGCTCCAGGCCTCCAACCAGGGCATTCCCGCCGTGCACATGCAAGGCACGGATGTGGCAGAGGCCTATCAGGACGTGGTGGCCCGATTCCTGGGCGAAGAAAAACCCATGCGCTTTACCGAAGCCGTCAAACCCGGTTTCTTCAAGCGCATGTTTGGCGGGAGGTAAGCCTGATGTCCATGTTGTCGTTTCTGCTCGGAGAGAAGAAGAAGTCCGCCTCGGTCGCCAAGGAGCGACTGCAGATCATTCTCGCGCGCGAGCGCGTGGGCGGCGAAAGCGGAAAGCCCGACTATCTGCCTGCCCTGCAAAAAGAGCTGATGGCCGTGATTTCCAAGTATGTGGACATCAACCCCAATGACATCAAGGTACAGCTGGAGCGCCAGGAAAACCTTGAGGTTCTGGAAGTCAAGATCGAGCTGCCGGACGCCGCGCGCGGCTGATACCAACTCATCTATCCTCAGCGCATAGCGCTTGATGGACAAGAAAATGGGCCTGAAAGGCCCATTTTTCATTGCGGTGTCGCCGCGCGGCCCTGCTCCCTGCAAAAGCGCGGGGGGTCGTTTCTCATTCGCGCACCGGCTCCCGCATGGTCACCAGCTCCTCGGCCACGGTCGGGTGTATGCCTATGGTCGCATCGAACTGCTGCTTGGTCGCGCCGCATTGCAGCGCCACGGCAAAGCCCTGCATCAGCTCGCCCGCGCCCTCGCCCACCATATGCACGCCGCGCACGCGCTGGTCGGCCTTGGAGACGATGAGCTTGAGGAAGACATTCTCGGGCTCGGCCCCCATGCGGTTGGTCAGCGGCCTGAAGCCGGACTGGAAGACCTGCACCGCGCCGAAGCGCTCTCGCGCCACCTCCTCCGACAGGCCCACGGTGCCCACCTGCGGATGGGAAAACACCGCCGTCGGCACCAGCTCATAGTCGGGAGCGCTCTTGCCGCCCTGGCCGAACAGATGATGGGCGAGCACCGTCCCCTCGGCCAGCGCCACGGGTGTCAGAGCCATGCGATCGACCACATCACCCACAGCATGGATGGAGGGTACGTTGCTGCAGAAATGCTGATCCACCTCGATGGCCCCCTTGTCGTTGACCTTGACACCCGCAGCCTCCAGTCCCAGGCCTTCGATCAGGGGCACGCGACCCGTGGCGTACATCACGCAATCCACGACCAATTGCTCGCCGCTCTTGAGCTGCAGATGCAGGCCGTCCGCCTGCTTGCTGATGGCCTGGATTTCTTCGCCCCAGCGAAAGTTCACACCCAGCTGAGCCATCTCCTGGCCCAGATGCAGACCCAGGTCTGCATCAAAGCCGCGCAGCAGTTGCTGGCGGCGGTGCAGCAGGGTCGTCTCGGCGCCCAGGCCATTGAAGATGGAGGCGAACTCCACGGCGATATAGCCTCCGCCCACGACCACCACCCGCCTGGGTAGATGCGGCAGATGGAAGGCCTCGTCAGAGCTGATGGCATGCTCCACGCCAGGAATATCGGGCAGGCTGGGCGTTCCGCCCGTTGCAATCAGGATATGGCGGGCATGGATGGTCTGGTCGTTCACCCGCACGCTATGCGGCCCCGAGAGCGCCGCACGACCGTGGATAAGGGTAATGCCTGCACCGGCCAGCATGCGGCCGTAGACGCCGTTCAGGCGCTCGATTTCGCGGTCCTTGTTGGCAATCAGCGTGGGCCAGTCGAAGCGCGGCTGCTCCAGCTGCCAGCCAAAGCCCCGGGCCTCCTCGGCCAGCTGGCTGAAGTGCGCGGCATGGCTGAGCAGCTTCTTGGGGATGCAGCCCACGTTGACGCAGGTACCGCCCAATTGGGCAGCTTCCACCACCGCCACACGGGCCCCCAGGCCGGCAGCCACACGGCTGGCGCGCACGCCGCCCGAGCCACCGCCTATGACCAGAAAGTCGTAATCAAAGTCTTGTTGCTGCATGTTCTGTCTCGCTGTTTGGGAGGTTCAAAGCAGATGCTTGCCGCTTTGAACTCTACAAGACAAGACTGCCGCAGGTGGTTTAACGCAACGTTAAACCACCTGCACGACCCAGTTTGATTGGTGGGCGGCTCAGAACGGTTTGTCGCCCACGACCGTGGCGCGGTGCATGCGGCGCACGGCCGGGAAATAGTCCTGAATCGCGTAATGCTGGGTGGAGCGGTTGTCCCACATGGCGATGGTGTTGGGCTCCCAGCGCAGACGCATCTGGTATTCCAGAATCGCGGGCTGGCGCAGCAGATAGTTCATCAGATCCTGCTGCTGGGCATGAATTTCGTTGGCCGAGCGGAAGCTGTCGAAGTTCGAGCTGAAGTTGGCAAAGTGCGTGACGAAGGTCTCGTTGACGTAGAGAATCTTCTTGCCGCTTTCGGGGTGGGTGCGCACCACCGGGTGCACTACGGGCGGGTATTTGCCACGCGCCTGAGCCTGCTGTGCGGGCGTCATGCGCGCACCGAACGAGGGCAGGATGTCATGCACGGCATGCAGGCCGGCGATCTGCTGCTTGCGCATCTCGGGCAGCTGCTCGTAGGCCTGCTCCATATTGATCCAGACCGTGTCGCCGCCGACCTCGGGGCATTCCACGCAGCGCAGCACCGAGGCCATGGAAGGCGTCTCGCGCCAGGAGACATCGGTGTGATAGACGTTCTCGGTGCCTGGGATCTTGCTGTTGCCGCCCAGCAGCACCAGTTCGGCATGGTCGGGGTGATGGGGAAATACCGGATGCAGCTCCAGCTCGCCGAAGCGGCGCGCAAACGCCACATGCTGGGCAGGCGTGATGTTCTGCTCGCGAAACACCAGCACCTTGTGCGCCACCAGCGCCTGGCGCAGCTCGCGCGCCTGCTCCTCGCTCATGGGCTGGCGCAGGTCTATGCCCGAGACCTCCACGCCTATGGCGGGAGAAATGCGCCTGAGCTCGATACCCGTCCTGCTTGCCGCGGCCACCTTGAGCTGGGTATGGGCCGGCCTGTCTTCGCAATCGATCATGATGTGTCTCCAAAGCGTTGCAACCACTGTCCTCGGGCCTGACGCAGCAGGCCTGGGGGCAATCTAGGGCGGGCCTTGGAGATCGGTATCGTTCAAGCCGACTAGGTAGGGTTCCCAGTCGGCAGCCGGCACTACCTGACGAAGCCGTGGGCGTGCATGTGGCCCGAGTGGTAGAGCAGCGGCGCGCGGTCGGCATGGTGCTCGCAGCGTTCCACCTCGCCGATGAAGAGCAGATGGTCGCCTTCCTCATGCTGGCGCAGATTGCGGCACTCGAAGACCGCGCTGCAGCCCTCGAGCAGCGGCACGCCATGCTCGGAGTCATGGTGCTGCGTATGGCTGAAACGGTCCGCGCCCTTGCGTGCAAACAGCTCGGCCAGCGGCTTTTGCGAAGCCGCCAGCACATGGATCGCGTAGTGGGTGCTGTGGCGGAACACAGGCAGGGAATTGGCCTTCAGACCCAGGCTCCAGAGCACCAGCGAGGGCGCCAGCGACAGTGCATTGAAGGAGCTGACCGTGGAGCCCACCGCATGGCCCTCTGCACTGCGCGCCGTGATGATGGTCACGCCGGTGGCAAATTGCCCCAGCGCATCGCGAAATTCGCGCTGCGAGAAAGGCAAGGCCGAACGCAAGACGGAGGTAGGCAAGGCGGAGTTCACGAAATTCAGAGCTCAGGTCAGCGACCACAACGGTGCGCCACGGTTCAAGATCAGCAGATCCAAAGAGCATCTGCAGGACTTGATCAATTATCAACTTGAACCTTGCCGGTCACAATCCGTAAGGGCTTAAGGCCAGAATCATCAATTTTGATAGCTTGTTGCGCAGTAACACAAAGGCCTGCAGGCCTAAACCTTCATCAATCCGGGGTCTGAGCTGCCAGCAGCCCCTGACCGGCCTGCTGCGCCAGCCAGCCGCCGACCTTGGCTTTGCTGCAGCGTTGCAGCTGCATCAGCAACTCGTGCTCGGGCCAGGGCAGGGCATGGCGCTCGCACAGGTCCTGCTGCATGCGGGCCAGCAGGGCCGCCGCCATCTCGGCATCCGCCAGCGCCCGGTGGGCGCGGCCCGTGGAAGGCAGATGCAGATAGCGCGCCAGATTGCCCAGGCTGTGGCTGGGCGCCTGCGGGTAGATGCGGCGTGAGAGCAGCACGGTGCAGGCAAACAGCTGGGGGGCGGCTTCGCCTGCCAGCGCCAGCTCGGCCTGCCAGAACTTGCTGTCGAACGATGCGTTGTGGGCCACCATGGGCGCAGCGCCCACAAAGCGGGCCGCATCGCGCATCACCTCGGCGGCGGGCGGCGCCGTGCGCAGCATGGCATTGGTGATGCCGGTGAGTTCGGTGATAAAGGGCGAAACCCAGGCCCCGGTCTGCATCAGGCTCTGGAAACGGTCCACCACGCGGCCCTGCTCCAGCAGCACGATGGCCACCTCGGTGGCCCTGGCGCCCTGGGCGGGCGTCATGCCCGTGGTTTCGAAGTCGATGACGGCAATCGCAGCACTCATGACTGCATTGTGCCGTGGCCGGTGCCTCAGTCCTGGCCCAGCTCGTCTTCGCCGGGCAGACCCAGGCGCTGCACCACATGCTCGAGTATGCGGAACAGCTGCTCGCTCTCGGCGCTGCCCAGTTGCTCCTCGATCTCGGTGTAGATGGTCTCGAAGTGCGGCACGATCTGGGCCACCATCTCCTGACCGGCAGGCGTGAGGGCGAACTCGGAGCCCCGCAGATCAGCCACATGGCGGCCGCGCTTGATGAGCAAACGGCCTTCCAGCGTCTTGAGCAGGCGCGAGAGGCTGGGCATGCTGATGAAGGTCAGCTGCGACAGCTCCATGGGACGCAGGCGCTTGTCTGCCACCCACATGATGCGCAGCACGCGCCATTGCTGCTCGGTCAGGCCGTGCGCACGCAGCGAGGGGCGAAAGCGCACCATGACCGCCTCGCGGGCCTTGAGCAAAGCCATGGGCAATGAGCGCGCAAAGGAACGTGAGGTTTCAAGGGCAGGAGTGATGTCGTGCTGGATCATGGCATGGACGAGTTGCTGGCGTGATTGTATGTAAGAGCCCCACGCAGCGATACCGTCAATCCGGGCAAAAGAGTCAGCCAGCCCGTACTCGTCCTGCAGTCCTATGCCCTGTCTCAGGCCGACGCAATCCGCGCGCCGCGTGCGACCTCGGGGGCCGGCTCATCCCAGAACCGGAAATCCAGCGCCGGGCGCTCGCCGCTCATCAGGGCCGCCATGGCCTTGCCCGAGCCTGCACCATGCGTCCAGCCCAGGGTGCCATGCCCGGCATTGACCCAGATGCCTGCAGCCTGGGTTGCACCGATGCAGGGAATATTGCTGGGCGTGGCGGGCCGCAGACCGCACCAGAACTGCGGATCGCCGCCCTGCTCGGGCAGGCGCGTGTCGCAGACGCCGGGCATCAGCTCCTCCACGCGCCTGACCAGCATCTCGCAGCGTGCCCTGGCCGTGGGCGTGTCCAGACTCAGATCGAAGCCGCCCAGCTCTATGGTGCCGGCCACGCGCAGGCGGTTGCCCAAACGGCTCATGGCGACCTTGCGGCTGTCGTCGATGGTGGAGACCATGGGGGCTTTTTCGGGCCGCAGCAGCGGCAAGGTGGCGCTATAGCCCTTGCCCGGATAGATAGGCACATGCACGCCCAGAGGCCTGAGCAGCAGCGGCGTGTAGGAGCCGCAGGCGACCACCACGGCATCCGCGCTCAGCATGTGTGGGGCGCCATCGCTACCGTCGCGAATCTGCACCTGGGCAGGCTTGCCCCGGCGCGCCGGCTGCAGGTTCAGGATGTCGTGGCCGTAGAGGAACTGCACACCGACCTGGGCACAGAGATCGGCCAGCTTTTCGGTGAACAGACGCGCATCGCCGGACTCGTCGGTGGCGGTGAAGGTACCGCCCGCAATCTGCGCCGCATAGGGCGTGAATGCGGGCTCGATGGCCAGCAGCTCGTCGCGGCTGACCAGCCGGCGCTGCACGCCGTATTGACGCATCAGCTCCACACCTTCGGCGGCCTCGGCAAACGCCTGCGGGCTGCTGTAGAAGTGGGCAATGCCGCGCTCCAGCCGTTCGAACTCGATACCGGTCTTCTGGACCATGTCCTTGAGCGCCAGATGGCTGTAGGCGCCCAACGCCACGATCTGCTGCACATTGCGCGCGAACGCCTGGTCATTGCACTGGGCCAGGAACTGCAGGCACCAGCGCCATTGCGCGCTGTCGGCCTGGGGCCTGAACAGCAGCGGAGCCTCTTTGTCGAACATCCATTTGAGCGCCTTCCAGGGTGCCTGGCGATTGGCCCAGGGCTCGCAGTAGCTGACCGAGATCTGGCCGCCATTGGCATAGCTGGTCTCCAGGGCCGGACCGTTCTGGCGGTCCACCACGGTGACTTGATGACCGCGCTCGCGCAGATGCCAGGCGGTGCTGATGCCGATGATGCCGGCGCCCAGGACGATGATGTTCATGCGACCAGTGTCTGCACTCTTGCGGGCAAACAAAAGCAGCATTAAATTTTCAGCAGTTTCATCAGAAATGCTAATGAAGTTGCCATGAGTTCCTGGGACCCTGTTGCGCTGGAATGCCTGGCCGCCATCGTGGAGGAAGGCGGCTTCGAGCGCGCGGCGCAAAAGCTGCACATCACCCAGTCGGCCGTGTCCCAGCGCCTGCGTGCACTGGAAGCCCAGGTGGGCTCGGTACTGGTGGAGCGCACGCGTCCTGTCAAGCCCACCAGCGCCGGGCGGCTGCTGCTCAAGCATGCCAAGCAGCTGCGCCTGCTGCGCGCCGATCTCGCTCATGAGTTGCAGGAGCTGGCACCGCAGACCGGGCAGAGTCTGGCCGGAGAAATCGTCTCCATCGCCATCAATGCCGACAGCATTGCCACCTGGGCCATGACGGCCCTCGACGAGCTGGTAAAGAGCGGCCTGCCGCTGGAGGTGGTGGTCGACGATCAGGACTTCACGCAGGAGCTGCTGCGTTCGGGCCAGGTGATGGGCTGCGTCACCACGCTGAGTCAGGCCCTGCGCGGCTGCACCGTACAGCCCCTGGGCGCCATGCGCTATGTGGCCGTCGCCTCTAGCGAATTTGCGCAGCAAAGACTGCCGCAGGGGCTGACGCGCAAGAACTTCAACCAGCTGCCCTATCTGTCCTTCAATCGCAAGGACGATATGCAGGCCGAATTTGTGGCGCGTTGCCTGGGTCTGCGCAATGTGTCGCTGCAGCATCAGATTCTGCTGCCCAGCTGCGAGGCGCAGGTGCGTGCCGTGCGTGCCGGCTGGGGCGTGGGCGTGCTGCCGCAGTTGCTGGTGCAGCCTGCGCTGGATGCCGGTGAGCTGATCGACGTGGCAACAGGCCATGTGCTGTCCATCGCATTGTTCTGGCATTGCTGGAATCTGGAGTCACGCGTGCTGGCCCGTGTCAGCCAGGCCTTGCTTGGCAAGGCCCGGCAAGTGCTGCAAGCTGTTTGATGCAGACAAGAAAAAAGGCCGTGCTTTGCAGCGCGGCCTTGAGAGCTTGATGTCAAACGGAGGTACTTGGTTTTTGTAGCTGTGGACGCTCATCTAACCTTGATTTGAAGCTGATTTGAGCCTGATATGCATGTAAATCAAGCACAAGCAGCTATGAAAATCAGCGAATCAGCAGCACGGGGATGGTGCAGCCCGCCAGCACCTGCGAGCTGACCGAGCCCATGACCAGACGGCCCAGCGCGCCGTGGCCATGCGTGCCCATGGCGATCAGGTCGAACTTCCCGTCCTGGGCGGCATGGATGATGGTGTCGGCAATGGGGCCGACCTTGGAGATGCTTTGCGCCTCGACGCCACGCCCCTTCAGGAACTCCAGCACGGGCTGCAGGATCTTGGCGGATTCTTCGTCGTAGTACTGCTCCACCACTTCCTTGCCCAGCGCAGCGCGTGCGCGCGGGGGCAGCAGCGGCTGCACGGTGATGATGGTGTACTCGTGGCCCGTGCCCAGCATCTCCTGATGCGAGGTCAGATAGGCCAGCATTTTCTGGGTGTAGGCACTGCCGTCCACGGCGAGCAAGATCTTCATACCAATTTCTCCTTGTTGATGTCTCAAGCCTAAGGGCTGGGGACAGTCAGCATCTTGACTTGGCTCAAGTCAATTGTCGATGCCGGCAGAAAGTCATCCTGCTCTCCCTTGCGGGCATAGCCCAGGGGATTGGCCACCACACGGCATTGCCATTCGCTGCCGTCCTCGCGCTGGCCGCACGCGATGTAGTCGCTGGCGCAATGCAGATGGCCGTGCAGCCAGAGCTGGGCATGGGGCAGAAAGTCGTCCATCACATTGCAGAAACCGGCCGTGCCGGGTACCAGGCCGTAGCGCGGATCGGCACTGCGCAGGCTGGGCGCAAAGTGCGTCACGGCCACCGTGGGCCCGTCAAACGGCTGCTGCAGCGCGGCGCGCAACCAGTCCTGGCAGAGCAGGCTTTCCTCGCGCATGGGCGCGGCCAGAAACGGCTCGCCCTGGCGACTGCCGCCGGTCTTTTGCAGATAGAAATTGGCGGCGCGAAAGGCCTTCTCGCGCAGCCTGTGCAAGCGCGTGGCATCGCTCACGCCTTCATGCATGGCCATGGCGTCGAAGTCGCTCCACAGCGTGGTGCCTATGAAGCGCACCCCGTCCATGACCACGGTTTCACGATCGAGCCAGATCAGGCCCAGCCTGTCGCACACACGCTGCAGGCGCAGTCGTGCCTCATCGAAGTCCTGCATGTCGTATTCGTGATTGCCGGGCACGAACAGCACGGGCGTGGGCCAGTTGGCGTATTGCGGCAGCGGCGAGAAACGCTCCAGCCCGAAGTTCTCACCGTCGACCTGGGTGCAGCTCTGGTAGGAGCCGATGTCGCCGGCCAGCACCAGTACATCGGCGCCAGCGGCAGGCTGGGCCACGAATTGGGGGTGGACTTCGAGGTGCAGGTCGGACAGCAGCTGGATCTTCATGTGGCTAGTTTAGTCAACCATGGTGAGTGACCTGGGCCGAACCGTTGGCAAAGGTGATCTCGGCCGAGCGCGTCAGCGTTTTCAGCAGCCAGTCATAGGCCTGCGGGTGCGGGCCGCGCCGACGCCACAGTGCATCCACATGCACGGGCGTGACATCGAAGGGCAGATCGCGCAGCTCCAACTGGTCGCTCATGCCGGTCACGGGCACAAAATGGCGCGGCAAGATGGTCAGCAGATCGGAGTTGAGCACCACGCGCGCAGCGGTGAAGAACTGGTTGACGGTGAGCACCACTTCGCGCGAGCGCCCCAGCGAGGCCAGGGCCTCGTCGATGAAGCCGAAGGAGCGGCCCGAGAAGCTGACCAGCATATGGCGGGCCGCGCAGTAGTTGTCCAGCGTCAGCGGAACATGCGCCAGCGGATGGCCTTTGCGCATCACGCACAGGTACTCGCCCTCATACAGACGACGGCTGTCAAACGCCACCAGACCGCCAGCCTGGGCACGCGCCGTCAGATCGGCCAGTACTGCAGGGAAATAGCCCACGGCCATATCGGCCTCGCCATCATCGAGCAAGGGCCTTGGATCGCGCGTGGTCAGCGGCAGCAGGCGTATGCCCAGGCCCGGAGCCTCGCGCGCCAGAATCGGGTACAGCGGCGGAATCAGCGTGGCGGCCGTGGCATCGGCCATGGCGATCACGAACGTGGTGGCGGCCGTCTCGGGATCGAACTCATCGGGTGCGAGTGCGCCCTCCAGATGCTGCAAGGCCTCGCGTATCACCGGCCACAGGGCCTGGGCACGCGGCGTGGGCTCCACGCCCTGTCCCTGGCGCACCAGCAGCTCGTCACCCAGGACCTCGCGCAGCCGGCGCATGGCATTGCTGACCGCCGGCTGGGTGATGCTGAGCTTGTGCGCCGCACGCGTGAGACTGCGCTCGGACATGACCTCGTCGAAGACGCGCAGCAGATTGAGATCCAGAGAACGAAAGTTCAAAGACATGGCATCACCCAATACATCACTGCCGTGAATGCTACAGATTCAAAATATAAATTTGAACACACCTAGGGTAATCCCTATAGTTACACCTATTCCCCGGGCAATTCGCCAAAAGCGTGGGTCAAAGGGTTAACTGCCATGAGCAACTTTATCTACAACTCCTACTGTGTCGAGCACCCTGGTGTGGTGCGTATCTATCAAGCCAGCGATGAACGCATGGCCGCCATTGCCGCCGAGCACGAGGCGCAATCCCAGTCCAGGTCGTACTGGATGGTGCTGGCTGTGGTCCTGGCCGCCCTGGCCGCCGGCGTCTTCCAGGCTACGGAAACCTGGAGCGACGGTCATATGATGGCTGCCTGGATGGTTCTGTGGGCCATGGCTTTTGCCAGCATTGCCCTCTTCTCCACTCCCGCACGCCGTGCCATCAATCTGGTGCGCACCGGCTACCGCGCCTGGGTCAAGAGCCGCCAGCAAGCTGCTGCCGATGAACGCGTCTGGAACGCCGCGCTGCAAGATGCCCGCCTGATGGCCGATCTGGCCCGTGCCATGGATCGCCAGAGCCGCTGAGCGCCCGACCGTTCCCCCGAAAAGCCGCTGCCCACAAGGCCGCGGCTTTTTTCATGCCCGCTCAGCGCCTCATGAAATCGGCGCCAACCCCTTGTCCGGCAAGCGCCAACAGCTATCAACACAAAGGTTCAAAAACAAAAAGCCCTGCGGCCAAAGGCCTGCAGGGCTTTTTTATTCCATCAAAGGCTTAGGCGGACAGGCGCTCTTCGAGCTTGGCCTTGGTATCCAGCATGGCCTTGGGCAGGTTGTAGGCCAGCTTGTCGAAATGCTCGCCGTGCAGCTTCATTTCCTCGGCCCAAGCCGCCTTGTCGATATTGGTCACGCTGTCGAACTGGGCGGCATCGAAGTCCAGGCCGCTCCAGTTGATTTCAGCGTACTGGGGAGCAATACCGAAGGCGGTTTCCTGACCTTGGACCTGGCCTTCCAGGCGGTCGATCATCCACTTCAGAACGCGCATGTTCTCACCGTAGCCGGGCCAGACGAACTTGCCTTCGGCATTCTTGCGGAACCAGTTGGTGGTGAAGATCTTGGGCTGGGTTGCGCCCTGGCCTTCGATCTTGGCGCCCAGGTCCAGCCAGTGCTGGAAATAGTCGCTCATGTTGTAGCCGGCAAAAGGCAGCATGGCGAAGGGGTCGCGGCGCACCACGCCTTGTGCGCCAAAGGCGGCGGCGGTGGTCTCGGAGCCCATGGTCGCAGCCATGTACACGCCTTCGGTCCAGTCGCGGGCTTCGGTCACCAGAGGCACGGTGGTGGAGCGGCGGCCGCCGAAGATCATGGCATCGATCTTCACGCCGGCGGGATCGTCCCAGGCTTCGTCCAGCGCGGGGTTGTTGGTGGCAGCCACGGTGAAGCGGGCATTGGGGTGGGCGGCCTTGGCGCCGGTTTCCTTGGCGATCTGGGGCGTCCAGTCCTTGCCTTGCCAGTCGATCAGGTGATCGGGCAGCTTGCCCTGGTCCTTTTCCATGCCTTCCCACCACACGTCGCCGTCATCGGTCAGGGCCACGTTGGTGAAGATCACGTTCTTGTCCAGGCTCAACATGCAGTTCGGGTTGGTCAGCATATTGGTGCCGGGAGCCACGCCGAAGTAACCGGCTTCGGGGTTGATGGCGCGCAGCGAGCCGTCGGCCTGGGGCTTGATCCAGGCGATGTCGTCGCCGATGGTCGTGACCTTCCAGCCGTCGAAGGCCTTGGGCGGCACCAGCATGGAGAAATTGGTCTTGCCGCAGGCCGAGGGGAAGGCGGCAGCCACGTGGTACTTCTTGCCTTCGGGGTTGGTGACGCCCAGGATCAGCATGTGCTCGGCCAGCCAGCCCTGGTCGCGGCCCATGGTGGAGGCGATACGCAGCGCAAAGCACTTCTTGCCCAGCAGCGCGTTGCCGCCGTAGCCCGAGCCGTAAGACCAGATTTCGCGGGTTTCAGGATAGTGAACGATGTACTTGGTCTTGCTGCAAGGCCAGGTGGTCTCGTCCTTCTGGCCTGCGGCCAGAGGTGCGCCGATGGTGTGCACGCAGGGCACGAACTCGCCGCTGGTGCCGATCACGTCATACACGGCCTTGCCCATGCGGGTCATGATCTTCATGTTGACGGCTACATAGGGGCTGTCGGACAGCTCGATGCCCACGTGGGCGATGGGCGAACCCAGCGGGCCCATGGAGAAGGGCACCACGTACATGGTGCGGCCAGCCATGCAGCCGTCGAACAGCGGGTTCAGCGTGGCACGCATTTCCGCAGGTTCCATCCAGTTGTTGGTGGGGCCTGCGTCTTCCTTCTTGGCGGAGCAGATATAGGTGCGGTCTTCCACGCGGGCCACGTCCGAAGGATCGGTCCAGGCCAGGAAGGAGCCGGGGCGCTTGGCCAGGGGCTTGAAGGTGCCGGCATCCACCAGTTGCTGGCACAGCGCGTCATATTCGGCTTGCGAGCCGTCGCACCAGTGGATCTGGGCAGGCTTGCACAGCGCGGCCATTTCGGCGACCCAGGCAATGAGCTTGGGGTTCTTGACGTAATCGGGAGCCTGGATGTTCAGGCTTTGCACAGCGGCGTTCATGGGGGAAGTCCTTCAATTAAAAAACCAGTTTTTCAAAGAAGCATCCTTGGCTGCGTCTTTGAAAAAAGGCTTTTGAAGGTGTCTCGCTTGCTTTCCCTAGCGCTTGTTGGCGCCTGAAATCCGTCTGAAATAGTCAAAACAACCTTGTTTTGAATAGCAGCGGGAGATCGATTTTAGGTAGGGGCCTTGAATTTGTCAGCAAATCACTGGCAATATCTATGCATTTTGCGCATCAATGTATGCACATTGCATTCATTCATAACCTGCACAGACGTAAAAAAACCCCGCGTCGCGGGGTTGGGCTCGGGAAGGTTGGAATGCCTAGGCCATGTTCACGGCAATAAAGGCCAGCAGGAACATCATCACGGCGCCAGCGGCGGGAATGATGATGGGAATATAGGGCACAACGGCTTCGGCCGCATCCTGTGCCTCGTGGTTCACTGCGGAATCATCTGACATGTGATCAATGCTCCTCCTGAAAGCAGGCGGTGAAACAAGCAAGCTCTGCAGCCATTCTAGGCACAGCCCTGGCGACATGGCTCAGGGAAAGCCATAGCCGTTCCTGGCGCTCAGATCCGCGTCTCGTGCGCTGCCAATGGCGAACAGCACTTCTTCGATGTCGACCATGCGCGGACAAGTTCACACTCGGAGTGCAACAGCATATGCTGGGCTTGCGGACGACCCGGCGCCGATTGCGAAATCGATGTGCACCGTCCAGCGTCAGATCGCAGCGCCGAAGTCCCTCGCTGAAAGGATGGCTTCTATGGTTAGCGCTTCTTTCCTGTTCTGGCTGATCC
Source organism: Comamonas thiooxydans (assembly GCF_002157685.2). NCBI lineage: Bacteria > Pseudomonadati > Pseudomonadota > Betaproteobacteria > Burkholderiales > Comamonadaceae > Comamonas > Comamonas thiooxydans. Next base: position 61,638 of record NZ_AP026738.1, on the reverse strand, counting down.
TGCTGATGCTGGTGATTGGCCTGGGGACGGCGTCGATCCGGATTTTTCGCGAGTATGAGCGCGGCGTGGTCTTCACGCTGGGGCGCTTCTGGAAGGTCAAGGGGCCGGGACTGATCTTCATCATTCCCGCCATCCAGCAGGTGGTACGGGTCGATCTGCGCACCGTGGTCCTGGAGGTCCCGGCGCAGGATGTGATCTCGCGCGACAACGTCTCGGTCAAGGTCAACGCCGTGATCTATCTGCGCGTGGTGGATGCGGAAAAGGCAGTGATCCAGGTGGTCAATTATCTGGAGGCCACCAGTCAGCTCGCGCAAACCATGCTGCGCTCCGTACTTGGCAAGCATCAGCTCGACGAAATGCTGGCAGAGCGCGAATCGCTGAACCTGGATATCCAGCAGGCGCTGGATGCGCAAACCGACACCTGGGGCATCAAGGTCTCGAACGTGGAGATCAAGCAGGTCGATCTGACTGAATCCATGATCCGGGCGATCGCACGTCAGGCCGAGGCCGAGCGCGAACGCCGCGCCAAGGTGATCCACGCCGAAGGCGAGTTGCAGGCTTCGGAAAAACTGTCTCAGGCAGCGAAGGTTCTGGCGCAGGAGCCTCAGGCCATCTTGCTGCGCTACCTGGAGACGCTGACCGTGATCGGCGCGGACAGGAACACCACGGTGGTGTTCCCCTTGCCCATGGACCTGGTAACTCCGCTGATCAAGAAGATCACGCCCCTGCAGGCCTGAGCAAGGCCTGCGGCTCAAGCCTCACACCAGGGCCGCCTCCATGCCTGCGCGGCGCAGTTGCTCCAGCACCTCGCTCACATGGGCGTGGCCGCGTGTCTGCAGCACGAATTCGATCTCCACATTCTGCGCAGCCAGCATGGTGAAGGCACGCTGGTGATGGACTTCCTCGATATTCGCGCCGGCACCGGCCACCGTGGCCGTGATCTGGGCCAGCACGCCTGGTACGTCGCGCGCGCTGACACGCACGCGTGCCAGACGGCCGGAGCGCACCATGCCGCGCTCGATGATGGCGGCCAGCAGCATGGGGTCGATGTTGCCGCCCGACAGCACCAGGCCCACCTTCTTGCCCTTGAACTGCGCCGGATAGCGCAGCAGCGCCGCCAGGCCTGCCGCCCCCGCACCTTCGACCAGTGTCTTCTCGATCTCCAGCAGCATGAGCACGGCCTGCTCGATATCGCCCTCGTCCACCAGCAGCAGATCGTCCACGCAACGCTGCACCACTTCCTGGGTGATGAGCCCTGGCTGGGTCACCGCAATGCCCTCGGCAATCGTCGACGTGCCCATGGGCAGATCGGTATGGCGCAAGGCGTTGAGCATGGAGGGAAAGCGCTGGGTCTGAACCCCCACGACTTCGATCTCCGGCTTGATGGCCTTGGCCGCCGTGGCAATGCCCGCGATCAGGCCGCCGCCGCCAATGGCAATGACCAGCACATCCAGATCGCTCTGGGCCTGCAGGATTTCCAGTGCCAGCGTGCCCTGGCCGGCGGCAATCGCTTCGTCGTCATAGGGATGGACAAAGGTCAGCTGCTGCTCCTGCGCCAGCTGGTAGGCATGGGCGCGGGCCTCGGCCAGGGTGTCGCCATGCAGCACCACCTCGGCGCCGAAGCCGCGCGTGCGCTCCACCTTCACACCTGGGGTGAAACGCGGCATGACGATGACGGCACGCAAGCCCAGACGTTGTGCGTGATAGGCCACGCCCTGGGCGTGATTGCCCGCACTCATGGCGACCACGCCGCGTGCGCGCTCGGCATCGCTGAGCATGAGCAGCTTGTTCAGCGCGCCACGCTCCTTGAAGGATGCAGTGAACTGCAGGTTCTCGAACTTGAGATAGACCTGCGCCCCCGTGATCTGCGAAAGCGTGCGTGATTCCACGAAAGGGGTTTGAAGGACGGCGCCATTCAGGCGCGCAGCGGCGGCTTGGATATCTGCAAAGGTCAGCATGGTGAAGCCATTTTGCAAGCAGCTCATCACCCCGCGCCAGTGCTGGGTTTGCCGATCAGCGGCCTCCACCCCTGTTGCTCTTCAATTGATAGCTTCAAGCCTTTCATATGAAAGGGATTGCTCGCAAAAATACCTGAATTTCAGCGCCGCGCTGCGATGGACGAACAGCTAAGGATTTCCCTTAGTTAACGCAAAACATGCAACATAGTGCTTGAAATAGCGTGCATTTTTTTAAGTCGCCTGCATAATTGTGCCTACACCCAGTCAATAACTGCACTATTTTTCATCTCAGCAGGAGCCGAGCATGCAGCAGCAAACCGTCGTCGATTACCGCACCGACCCCAGCCAGTATCGGCACTGGTCGTTTGAAGTGGATGGCAATATCGCCCGGCTCAAGCTGGACATTGCCGAGGACGGCGGCATACGCCCCGGCTACAAGCTCAAGCTCAACAGCTATGACCTGGGCGTGGATGTGGAACTGCACGATGCGCTCAACCGCATCCGCTTCGAGCACCCGCAGGTGCGCTCCGTCATCGTCACCAGCGGCAAGGAACGCATCTTCTGCTCTGGCGCGAATATCTTCATGCTCGGAGTCTCGTCCCACGCCTGGAAGGTGAACTTCTGCAAGTTCACCAACGAGACCCGTAACGGCATGGAGGACAGCTCCCGGCACGACGGACTCAAGTTCGTTGCCGCCGTCAACGGTGCCTGCGCGGGTGGCGGCTACGAGCTGGCTCTGGCCTGCGATGACATCGTGCTGATCGACGACCGCTCCTCCTCGGTATCGCTGCCCGAGGTTCCGCTGCTGGGCGTGCTGCCCGGCACGGGCGGGCTGACGCGCGTCACCGACAAGCGCCATGTGCGCCACGACCTGGCCGACATCTTTTGCACCAGCGTGGAAGGCGTGCGAGGCCAGCGCGCCGTGGACTGGCGACTGGTGGATGCGATCGCCAAGCCCGCGCAGTTTGCCGAGGTGGTGCAGCAACGTGCCACGGCCCTGGGCGAAAGCAGCCCGCGCCCGGCTTCCGCCCAGGGCATACAGCTCGCCAGGCTGCAGCGCGAGCAAAGCCCGGACGGCCTGCACTATCGCCACGTCAGCGTGCAGATCGATCGCAGCAAGCGCAGCGCCACCATCACGGTCAAGGCCCCCAGCGGCGAACAGCCCGTCAGCCTTGAAGCCATAGAAAGCGCAGGCGCCGCCTGGTGGCCGCTGGCCATGGGCCGCGAGCTCGACGACGCCATCCTGCATCTGCGCACCAACGAGCTCGATGTGGGCACCTGGATTCTCAAGACCGAGGGCGATGCGCGCGCCGTGCTGGCGGCAGGCCAGTCTCTGATGGCGCACCGCGATCACTGGCTGGTGCAGCAAACCACAGGCCTGCTGCGCCGTACCTTTGCACGCCTCGATGTGTCGTCGCGCTCGCTGTTCGCCTTGATCGAGCCCGGCTCCTGCTTTGCCGGCATGCTGGCCGAGCTGGTCTTCTGCGCCGACCGAGCCTACATGCTGGTGCTGCCCGACGAACCCGAGCGCGAACCCGTCATCGAGCTCGATGCCTTCAACTTCGGCCTGCTGCCGCTGGTCAACGATCAAAGCCGTCTGCAGCGCCGCTTCTACGAGGAGTCCGGGCCCCTGGAAGCCGCGCGCGCAGCGGTGGGCAAGCCGCTCAACGGCGATGCGGCCCAGCAGCTCGGACTGGTCACCGCCGCGCTTGACGATATCGACTGGGAAGACGAGATCCGCATCGCCATGGAAGAGCGCGCCGCGATGTCGCCCGATGCGCTCACGGGCCTCGAAGCCAATCTGCGTTTCGCCAGCCAGGAAAACATGGTCACGCGCATCTTCGGGCGTCTGTCCGCCTGGCAGAACTGGATCTTCAACCGCCCCAACGCGGTGGGCGAAAAAGGCGCGCTGAAGCTCTACGGCACCGGACAGAAAGCCGGCTTCGATTTCAACAGGGTATGAGGAAACTCCCCCTGAGCGGCTACGCCGCGCCAGTTTCGCATCGAGTACGCGGTTTCATGAATCGGCAAAACATCACAGGAGACTTCCCATGAGCAGCATCGACTACAGCCAGAAGATTCCCAACAACGTGGACCTCAGCGGTGACCGCACGCTGCAGCGTGCGCTGGAGAGCTGGCAGCCCAGCTTCATCCGCTGGTGGGACGATGTGGGCCCCGAAGGATCGACCAACTACGATGTCTATCTGCGCACCGCGGTGAGCGTGGATCCGCAGGGCTGGGCGCAGTTCGGCTACGTCAAGATGCGTGACTATCGCTGGGGCATTTTTCTGAACCCGGCGGATCAGGAACGCAGCATTCACTTTGGCGATCACAAGGGCGAGAAAGCCTGGCAGGACGTGCCCGGCGAGCACCGCGCGAACCTGCGCCGCATCATCGTCACGCAAGGCGATACCGAGCCTGCATCGGTGGAGCAGCAGCGCCACCTGGGCCTGACCGCGCCGTCCATGTACGACCTGCGCAATCTGTTCCAGGTCAATGTGGAAGAAGGCCGCCATCTCTGGGCCATGGTCTACCTGCTGCACAAGCATTTCGGACGTGACGGACGCGAGGAAGCCGAGGCCCTGCTGGAGCGCCAGAGCGGCGATGAAAACAACCCGCGCATTCTGGGCGCCTTCAATGAAAAAACGCCGGACTGGCTGGCGTTCTTCATGTTCACCTACTTCACCGACAGAGACGGAAAATTCCAGCTCGCAGCGCTGGCCGAATCCGCGTTCGACCCGCTGGCGCGCACCACCAAATTCATGCTGACCGAAGAGGCGCATCACATGTTTGTCGGCGAGTCCGGCGTCTCGCGCGTTCTGGCCCGCACCTGCCAGGTCATGAACGAGCTCAAGACCGACGATGTGAGCAAGCTGCGCAACGCGGGCGTCATCGACCTGCCCACAATCCAGCGCTATCTGAACTTCCACTACAGCGTGACCATCGACCTGTTCGGCGCCGACCAGTCGAGCAATGCCGCCACCTTCTACAGCTCGGGCCTCAAGGGCCGTTACGAAGAGGGCAAGCGCGAGGACGACCACAAGCTGCACGACCAGAACTACAAGGTGCTGGAGGTGGTGGACGGCAAGTTGCAGGAGAAGGAAGTGCCCATGCTCAACGCCTTGAACGAGGTGCTGCGCGACGACTACATCAAGGACAGCAATGCCGGTGTGGGCCGCTGGAACAAGGTGATGGAGAAGGCCGGCATCGACTTTCGCCTGACGGTGCCGCACAAGGCCTTCAACCGGCAGATCGGAGCGCTGGCGGGCGTGCGCATCAGCCCCGACGGCCGTCCCGTGAGCGAGCAGGAATGGCTGGCCAGAAAGAGCGAGTGGCTGGCCGGCGACGACGACCGCAACTTTGTCGCATCGCTGATGAAGCCATGTCTGGAGCCCGGCAAGTTTGCCGGCTGGATCGCCCCGCCGGTCATGGGTATCAATCGCCAGCCCGTGGACTTCGAGTATGTGAAATTCTGATCCCCCTGAGCGGCCGAGCCGCCTCCCCCAAGGGGGACGACATCCTCGCGGCGGAGCGGCCCTTGCTCGATGTCACTGAGTGGGGTTGCCCCGGTTTGGAGAACAAAATGAGCACCATCACGCTGATTGAAAACGGCATCCTGAAGCAGCATCTGATCGACCCGGAGATCTGCATTCGCTGCAACACCTGCGAGGCGACCTGCCCCGTGGACGCCATCACGCATGACGACAACAACTATGTGGTCATGGCGGACAAGTGCAACGGCTGCATGGACTGCATCTCGCCCTGCCCCACCGGCTCCATCGACAACTGGCGGCTGGTGTCGGCAAGCAAGCCCTACAGCGTGGCCGAGCAGCTGGGCTGGGAGAGCCTGCCCGAAGAGCTTTCTGCCGATGCACTGGCCGCCGCGCAGAAGGCCGAGAATGCCGGCGATGTGCAGGATCTGAGCCAGGCCCAGGCAGTGATTGCGGCCGCTGCCGGTCTGGCCGAAAGCGGCGCTGCGGAAGTCTTTCGCGCAGCCAGCTATGGCGCCACCACGCCGCCCTGGTCTGCCGCCCATGCCTATACCAATCTGCATGGTCCCAAGGCTCCGGTAACGGCCACGGTGGTGGGCAATCTGAACTGTACGGAAGCCGGCTTCGACAACGAGACCCACCACATCGTGCTGGACTTCGGCGCCATGCCTTTCCCGGTGCTCGAAGGCCAGTCGCTGGGCATTGTTCCGCCCGGTGTGGATGCCGGCGGCAAGCCCCATGTGGCGCGCCAGTACTCGATTGCCAGCGCCCGCAACGGCGAACGCCCCGGCTACAACAATCTGGCATTGACCGTGAAACGCGTGGTCGAGGATCACCAGGGCCAGCCCGTGCGCGGCGTGGCCAGCAACTATCTCTGCGATCTGCAGGTGGGTGACAAGGTGCAGGTCATAGGCCCGTTCGGCAGCAGCTTTCTCATGCCCAACCACCCGCGCTCGCACATCGTGATGATCTGCACCGGCACGGGCAGCGCGCCCATGCGCGCCATGACGGAATGGCGCCGCCGCCTGCGCAAGAGCGGCAAGTTCGACAGCGGGAAACTGCTGCTGTTCTTCGGTGCGCGCACGCCTCAGGAGCTGCCTTATTTCGGCCCCCTGCAAAACCTGCCCAAGGACTTCATCGACATCAACTTCGCCTTCTCGCGCGTGGCCGGCCAGCCCAGGCGCTATGTTCAGGACGCCATGCGCGAGCGCTCGGCCGATCTCATGGAGTTGCTGCGCGACGACAACACGCACATCTATGTCTGCGGTCTCAAAAGCATGGAGGACGGCGTCGTTCTGGCCCTGCGTGACGTGGCCCAGCAGGCAGGCCTGGGCTGGGAGGAACTGGGAGCAAGACTCAAGCGCGAAGGACGTCTGCACCTGGAAACCTATTGAGGCCTCAAGCCCTCGCGAATCCTGTGGACGGAAAACAGGATTCGCGCATCAAGGCGGCGGCCGCATGTCATGCCCTTGACAGCGCAGCCCCTGCCAGCGACCTACAGTGCAACGACCATAACCCACGAAAGACATGGCATGAATGCACGGGCGAACTTTCTGCGCATGCAAGACAGCACGCGTGAAAACTGGCAGTTGATCGGCGGCGAATTTGCACACTTCACCAGCGGCCTGCCCGATAGGGTGATGGCCCATCTGAAGCTGCTGGAGGGCGACTATGGCGGCTTTCCGGTGGACCGCTATACGCACTCCCTGCAAACCGCCACGCGCGCGCTGCGCGACGGCCGCGACGAGGAGTATGTGGTGTGCGCGCTGCTGCACGACATTGGCGATACCCTGGGCTCGTTCAACCACCCCGATATTGCCGCCGCGATTCTTCAGCCCTTTGTGAGCGAGGCCAACCACTGGATGGTCCAGCATCACGGCATCTTCCAGGGCCATTACTTCTTCCATCACATCGGCCTGGACAGGGACATGCGCGAGCAGTTCCGGGAACATCCGCACTACCAGCGCACGGCCGAGTTCTGCGAACTCTATGACAACCCGGCCTTCGATCCCCGGGGGGAGACCCTGCCCCTGAGCGAGTTCGAACCCATGCTGCGCCGCCTGATGCAGAGGCCCCGGCAAAGCATCTACAAGGCCGCCATGGACACGGAGATGCAGAGCGCCCGGAAGCCGTAGCGGATACCGGCAAACCACCTTCAAAAGATGAGCTGGCACCGCACACCCATCAACGGATCTGGCCGTTATTCGATACCTATCCGTTGTACTGCAGGCGATTGCAGCTCATCTTTTTACAGGGCTCTGGCCCTCCCTCGCTGCTAATGCGCGTAGGCGTCCTGCGCCAGCGCGCAGGCCAGTATCCAGGCCGGGTCCACCAGCTCGGCGCCGCGGGCCTGCGGCGCCTGCGGCAGTGCCAGCGGGATTTCGGTGCAGCCCATGATCACGGGCACGGCGCCGTGGCGCTGCAGCAGTGGTGCCAGCGCCTCGCCGAAGCATTGCACGGCCAGCGGCATATCGCCCTGTTTCACGCCCTCGTAGATGCCTTGCATGAGCCGGGCCCGGCCCGCCGGTCCGGGCCGCAACGCGGCAATGCCGCAATCGGCCAGCGCCGCGTCGTAGAGGCCGCTGTCATAGGTGCCGTCCGTGGCCAGCACCAGGGCCTGACGCGCACCGCCTGCCTTCAGGTACAGCGCCGTCTGCTGCGCGATGTGCAGCACGCGCAGCTGCGGGAAAAGTGCCTGTATCTGCCCATGCCAGGCATGGGCCGTGTTGCAGGCCAGGGCCATGCTGCGCACGCCCAGGGCCGCGAGCCGGCCCGCGCCCTGCAGCAGATGCGCAGCCGGGCCCGCAGGGGACTGCGGATCGCGGCGCAGCGCCTGTGTGCGATCGGGCATGGGCAGTTGAACCAGCCAGTGCTCGGGATAGGCCTGGTCGTGCACGGGCAGGCCCTGGTCCTGCAGGTGCCGGGTGCAGGCCTGCACGAACAGGCGCACGAAATCCGCGCCCGCAGCAGGCCCCATGCCGCCGAGAATGCCCACTGCCCGCATCTCAGAACGCCGGCTTGTCGCCGCGCTCCTGCACGTTGCGCTGCAGCTGCTCGCTCATGGGCAGACCCAGGGCCGCGTTCTTGGGCGGAATGGGCTGCATGAACCATTTGTCGTAGAGCCTGGCGAAGGCGCCCGACTTCATCATGTCGCCGATCACGCCATCCACCAGCTGCTTGAACTGCGGGTCGTCCTTGCGCAGCATGCAGGCATAGGGCTCGACCTGCAGCGCATCGGCCACGACGTGGAAATCCTTGGGATTCTTGGCGTTGGCGATCAGGCCGTAGAGCAGGATGTCGTCCATGCCGAAGGCCGCGGCGCGGTCGTTCTCGACCAGCAGAAAGCCGTCGGCATGGTCTTTGGCCATGACGATGTTCATGCCCCAGCCCTGCTCGGCATTGGCCTTGCGCAGCACCTGCAGATTGGTGGTGCCGGTGGTGATGGCCGCGGTCTTGCCCTTGAGGTCGGCATAGCTCTGGATGCCCGAGCTCTTCTTCACCAGCAGCCGCGTGCCGGTGTAGAAGTGATTGACGGCAAAACCCACCTCCTTGGCCCGCACCGTGTTGTTGGTGGTCGATCCGCACTCCAGATCTATGGTGCCGTTGGCCAGCAGCGGCATGCGATTTTGCGAAGTCACGGCCTGCCAGCGCACCTCCAGCGCGGGTAGGTTCAACTGCTTTTTCACGGCTTCGGCCACCGCCTGCGAAAGCTCCACGGTCATGCCGATGGGCTTGCCGTTGTCCAGGTAGCTGAAGGGCACGGAGGACTCGCGGTAGGCCAGCGTGATGCGCCCGCTGTCGCGCACCTTGGCCAGGGTATCGGCATGGGCGGCGCCCAGAAAACCCAGGCCCAGTACTGCGCAAAGCACGGTGGAGTGAAGTTGCATGCGATGTCTCCTCTTCGGTGGTGGATGTGCCGCCAGTGTAGAAAGCACGCCCGACTCCCGGGGATGACAATATCGGGCGGATCCATGCCCCTGGTTTATGGGTGGCAGCACAGGCACGGCCATGCTCCGGGTAAACACCGCGACGAAGGACCAACCCGCCGCACGCATCGCGCGGACAGACCATAACCTGGGCGCATACCCTGCATGCCAAATGCCATGGCTGCCAGGCCCCGTACGGGCCTACAGTGCGGCGCATGGAGAAACGATCTATGCATGTCTGCATCGTGGGCGCCGGCATCGTCGGCCTGGCCACTGCCTATGCGCTGCAGCGCGCGGGCTGCCGCGTCACGGTCCTGGAGCGCGGGCCCGGCCCGGCAGCGGGCGCCAGCGGCGGCAACGGCGCGCAGCTCAGCTATTCCTACGTGCAGCCGCTGGCCGATCCCGGCATCTGGAAGATGCTGCCGCAGCTGCTACTGGATAAGGACTCGCCGCTGGCCCTGCGCCTGCGCGCCGACCCCGCCCAATGGGCCTGGGGACTGCGCTTTCTGGGCGCCTGCAATGCACGCGCTTCCATGGCCGGCACGCAGGCGCTGCTGAGGCTGGCCGCCGAAAGCCGGGAGGCTTTCGAGCGTCTGCAGGCGCAGGAATCCCTGAGCTGCGCACTGCACACGCCGGGCAAGCTGGTGCTCTACCACACGCAGCAGGGCCTGGATGCCGCGGCCCGGCAGGTGGCCCTGCAATCGCGCCTTGGCGGCGCCAGTCAGCAGGTGGTGGATGCGGCCACCGCCGTGCGCCTGGAGCCCGCGCTGGCCGGCTACGCGGGCCGCATGGCGGGCGCCGTTCACACCCCCAGCGAAAGCGCCGCCGACTGCCGCCAGCTGTGCGAGCAACTGGCGGCGCTGCTGGCCGTGCGCGGCGCCGAGTTGCGCTACAACACCGAAGTGCAGGGCTTCGAGCGCCAGGGCGACGCCGTCACCGGCCTGCGCACCGCCGCAGGCCTGCTGCAGGCCGAGCACTACGTGCTGGCCAGCGGCTGGGAAAGCCCGGCCCACGCGCGTCAGCTGGGCCTGCGCATTCCCGTCTATCCGCTCAAGGGCTACAGCATCACCGTGGACATAGGGTACGACCACACCCACACCCACGCCGCGCCGCGCGTGAGCGTGACCGACACCGCGCGCAAGGTGGTGTTCGCACGCCTGGGCGAGCGCCTGCGCGTGGCCGGCATGGTGGAGATCATCGGCCGCGACACACGCATCGATCCGGCCCGCATCGACAGCCTGCGCCGCTCCACGCAGCAGGTCTTTGCCCAGCTGCCGCTGCAGGGCTCGCTGCATCCCTGGAGCGGCATGCGCCCGGCCACGCCCACAGGCCTGCCCATCACCGGTCGCCAGCGCGGCGGCCCGCGCAATCTGTGGCTGCAGACAGGCCATGGCGCGCTGGGCCTGACGCTGGCCTTCGGCTCGGCCCAGCGGCTGGCTGCGCAGATGCGCGCGGCCTGAACCCGGGCTGCTCAGGAGGCGCTCAGAAGCTCCTGCAGGGCCTTGCGCATTTCCTGGGTCATGGCGCGCGCCAGCACCGATCCCGGGCGCTGGGGCAGGCTCAGCGCGTTCACGCCCACGGTGATGCGCGGCAGCAGCGGCACCACATGCACGCGGCGCCGGTCGGCCGCCAGGGCCGTGCAGCCGTCCATGATGGCCGCGCCCAGCCCGTATTCGGCCATGGACAGCGCCGCATGGTAGGTCTGCACCGTCACCACGGGCGACAGCCCCACGCCATGCTCGCGGCAGGCCTGGCCCAGGCGCATGCCCAGCGGGTCGCGCGCATCGAGCGCGACCACGGGCAGATCGGCCAGATCCTTGAGTTCCATGCCTTCGGCGCGCACGCGCGAAGGCGGCAGCAGTCCCTTGGGCAGCACACAGAACATGTCAACCTCGGCCAGCAGTTCGTGCTCCAGCGCGGGCTGGCCCACGGAGCTGATCACAAAGCCCACATCGGCCTCCTGCAGCAACAGGGCCGATACCACCTGCGGCGTGTGCAACGCCTGCACGTGCACCTGGACCTGCGGATGGCGACGCCTGAAGCCCGCCACGGCTCGCGGCAGCACCTCGCGACTGAGCGCGAATACCGTCAGCACATTGAGCCGGTCGGCAGACTGGCCATGACGCAGATTGGCGGCCAGGCGCTGCACCTCGTCGAGCTGCTCGAACAGCTTCTCGATATGCGGAAACAGGGCCAGTGCCTCATTGGTCGGCGTCAGCCGCCCCCGCGCGCGCTGGAACAGCGCAAAGCCCATCTGCAGCTCGGCATGCTGCAGCGTGCGGCTGACTGCGGGCTGGGTGACGTTGATGAGGCGCGCGGCCGCGCTGACGCTGCCGGTCTGCATCACGGCATTGAAGACTTCGATATGTCGCAGACGCATGCCCGGCCTCCTGCCACCGCCTCACTCGGACTGCGCGCGCGCCAGGCGTTCGCTCTTCCAGTACACATCGTCGCCGCCGTCGAGGCGGTTGAGCACGCGGGCCAGCACGAACAGCAGATCGGACAGGCGGTTCAGATACTGGCGCGGCGCGGCTCGCATGGCCTCGGCCTGCTCCAGCGCCACCACCTGGCGCTCGGCACGGCGCGCCACGGTGCGGCATACATGGGCCTGCGCGGCAGCGCGCGTGCCGGCCGGCAGGATGAACTCCTGCAGGCGCGGCAACTGCGCGTTGTAGTGGGCCAGCGCGTTGTCGAGCTGCAGCAGTGCATCGTCCTTGAGCAGCTCATAGCCCGGCATGGACAGCTCGCCACCCAGGTTGAACAGCTGATGCTGGATGTCGATCAACAGGTCGCGCACATCCTGGGGCATCGGCTCGCACAGCAGCAGGCCGATATGCGAGTTCAGTTCATCCACATCGCCCATGGCATGCGGGCGACCGCTGTTCTTGGAAACGCGGGTGTTGTCTCCGAGGCCGGTGGTTCCGTCATCTCCGGTGCGGGTGGCGATTTGCGTGAGGCGGTTGCCCATGGGTCATCCCTTGTCAAAACTGCGAGTTTTCAGGGCCGGCGCGGCCCTCAGATACTGCCGCCATTGTGCGTTACAGCCCGCAGGCAAATGTAGTCTGAGGCAACAGCAGGCAAAAGTGCTGGCCCTTTGCCGCCTCACAAGGTGCAATGCACTCCTGTTATCGCATAGAGAAGGAATGCCATTCATGAACAAGAAGAATCTGCTCAATTGCAAGGTCTCGTCATTCGAAGTCGTCAGCGTGGTGCTGTTCTCCGCACTCACCCTCGGCGGGGGCATGGCTTTTGCGCAAACCGGCGGCAGCAACGCCGGCAACAACAAGGAGCCTGCGCGCATCGTGCAATCGGGCGCGGCCACCGGTGTGCAGCAGGCCCCAACCGCCAAGAACAGCGTGCAAGCGGCCTTCGAGCGTGCCGACGCCAATCGCGACGGTCAGCTCAGTGCACAGGAGGCACGCCAGTTGCCTGTCATCTCCCAGCGCTTCGAAGAGATCGACAGCGACCGCAACGGCCAGCTGTCACGCGCCGAATTCGACAAGGGCGCTCAGCAGTACTGAGGCCTTGCCGCGGCGCTTTCCTGATCACGCCACAGCGCTGAGTTCCTCCTGCGGCAAGGCGAACTCGGCCCCGGCATAGTCCAGGTGAATCTCGAACTCGCGGCGCAGCAGACGCTGCGCCCAGTCATCGACCAGGCTGCGCTGCGCAGCACTCACGCCGGCCCCCATTTCCAGCCGCACCAGGCTAGGCTCCTCGAGGCCGAAGGCACGATAGCCGCCCAGCGGCAGCAGGCCCCGGGCATGGTCCTCGACGGCGCGAAACAAGGCCTCGCCGGAATCGCAGATTGCCGAGGCCACAAACACTTCGGGGTCGCGCTCCACCCAGTTCAGCACATTGCCGATCTGCGCCACGCCATGCGCCCGGCAGGCCTGCGTGACGCCGGGGCGACCGCCATCGAGCATGGCAAACACAATGTCCAGATCCGTCTGCTCGACCATCGCCGAGACACAGGTGCGGGCCCAGCCCGGACGATGCTGGTGACCACAGAACTGGGTGACCAGCTGCCCCTCGAAGCCGGCGCGCCTGAGACCGTCCGCATAGGCCGCGCGGCCACGCAGACCTGGCGGTACTTTCTCGCCCGAGAAATGCCCCACCTTGCCCGTCTTGCTCCACTGGCTGGCCAGCACGCCGGCGAGGAATGCCGACTGCTCCTGCAGCACCTCGTAACGCGCCACATTGGGAGCCGCCCAGCTGCCTTGCGTGACCGCGAAGGCCTGCTGGGGCCAGCGCTCGGCCAGGATCTGCACCGGACCGTCACCCTGACCGCCATGCGCAAGAATCAGCGCATAGCGACCGCCGCACAATGCGGACATTTCGGCGGCGCGCTGCTGCGCCGACTGGCCGGCCACCCAGAGCACATCGACCTCATGGCCGGCCTCTCTGGCCTTGTGGGCTCCGCGCAGTCCCGACTCATTGAAACTGCCCTGCCCTTCGGGGCCAAACAGCACCACGGCATAGCGTGGCTTGCGGGGTGAATGCAGGTTTTCGTTGCTCATCGTTGTCCTGATTGCTTAAAGTTTTGCGCCGGTCTTTTTCGCGATATCGCCCCAGGCCAGATGCTGGTCTGCAATCAGCTGGGTGAAGGCTTTGGATTCCATGTCCCGGGTCACGAATCCCTGGGCTTCGAGCGTCTGTGCAAACTCGGGGCGCGCGCTGATCTGCCGCACCGCGCTGGCGATTCTTTCGGCCAGCGCCCTGGGCAGGCCGGCGGGTGCCGAGATGCCGACGAAATTCTCGGAAACCAGCTGTGCCAGTCCCAGTTCGGCCACGCTGGGCACCGTCGGTGCCTGCGCCACGCGGCGTGACGATGTCAGCGCCAGCAGCTTGAGCCGGCCCTGCTTGTGCAGCGCGATGTTCTGCGGCAGCGCATCGATGGCCAGCTTGATATGGCCGCTGAGCAGATCCGCACGCATGGGACCGGCACCGCGATAAGGCACATGCTCCATGGACAGCTTGAGCGTCTGCGCAAACTGCTCGCCCACCAGATGCCCCACCGAGGCAGCGCCACCGCTGCCAAAGGCCACGGGAGCAGGCTGCTCCTTGATCCAGCTCACCAGCTCGCTCAGGCTGTTGGCGGGCACCGAGGGATGCACTGCAAACACCGTGGGCACGGCACCGATATAGGCCAGGTGTTCGAAGCTGCGCAAGGGGTCGTAGCCAGGACTTTGCAGCAGCGATGGCGCAATCGACAGCGCCGCCGAATTGGATACCAGCAGCGTGTAGCCGTCGTTGGCGCTGTGCGCCACGATCTGCGCGCCAATCGACGAGCCCGCGCCTGGCTTGTTGTCTATGACCACACTCTGGCCCAGCTTCTCGGCCAGCGCGGGAGCCAGCACCCGCGCCACGATATCGCTGGATCCGCCGGGCGGAAAGGTCACGACCAGTTTGATGGGTCGTGCCGGCCAGGCCTGCGTCTGCGCCGCACGCACATGCCATGCAGCGCCCAGCATGCCTGCCGCCGACACCCCGGCCAGCCCCTGTATGAATGATCTGCGACCCGTATCGCGCATGGCTTTGCCCTCCGAACTGCTTTTGGTTTGAAGCGAGCTCTGCAGCGCACGCCATGAGGCTTGCCAATATAGGCACACTAGGAGCAAACCCTAAACACTGATTTCTCATTAGCTAGGGCGGAACTTATCTATGTGCCCGCGGCAGACGGCTGCGCCACGGCGAAACCGCGATCTCTGCCAGCTCCAACGGGCATGCGCCATGCGTATCGATTGCGACCTTGAGCGGCATGGCCTAGTACCCAATACGTACACGCCCTGATCGGGCCAGGTGATATTCTTTTTCTCCTCTGGAGACCCCGATGAACGCACCTGTTTCCCATACCTCGCTGCAGCCCGATTTCGTGCAGCGCCCCATCCCCGAAGAATTTCTGCAGGCTCTGCAAACACGTTTCGGCGGTCAGTGCTCCACGGCATTGGCCGTGCGCGAGCAGCATGGCCGCGACGAAGGCGCGATTTCCGCGCCCCCTCCGGCTGCCGTGGTGTTTGCCGAGTCCACCCAGGACGTGCAGGACGCCGTCAGGCTCTGCGACCAGTACGGCGTGCCCGTGATTGCCTATGGCGCAGGTTCGTCGCTGGAAGGCCATCTGCTGGCCGTGCAGGGTGGCATCACCATCGACGTCAGCCGCATGAACCGGGTGCTCTCGGTCAATACCGAAGACCTGACCATCACCGTGCAACCCGGCATCACGCGCAAGGCGTTGAACGAGGCCATCAAGGACACCGGCTTCTTCTTTCCCATCGACCCCGGTGCCGACGCTTCGATCGGCGGCATGACCTCGACCCGCGCCAGCGGCACCAATGCCGTGCGCTACGGCACCATGCGCGAGAACGTGCTGGCCCTGGAGGTAGTGACGGCCAGCGGCGAAGTGGTGCGCACCGGCAACCGTGCCAAGAAGAGCGCCGCCGGCTACGACCTGACCCGCCTGCTGGTGGGCAGCGAAGGCACGCTGGGCATCTTCACCGAGATCACGCTGCGCATCTACCCGCTGCCCGAAGCGGTGAGTGCAGCCATCTGCTCTTTTTCCAGCATCGAGAACGCCGTGCACGCGGTGATCCAGACCATCCAGATGGGCATTCCCATCGCCCGCGTGGAGCTGGTCGATGTGAATTCAGTGCGCATGGTCAATGCCTACAGCAAGCTGTCCCTGCGGGAAGAGCCCATGCTGCTGATGGAGTTCCACGGCTCCCCCACCGGCGTGAAGGAGCAGGCCGAGATGGTTCAGGACATTGCCCATGAATTCGGCGGCAATGCCTTTGAATGGGCCGAACGCCCCGAAGACCGTACGCGCCTGTTCACCGCGCGCCACAACGCCTATTTCGCGGCCGTCTCCAGCGTGCCCGGATGCCGCTGCATCACCACCGATGCCTGTGTGCCCATCAGCCGCCTGGCCGATGCGCTGCTGGAGTGCGTGACCGAAGCCGATGCCAGTGGCATCCCCTACTTCCTGGTCGGCCATGTGGGCGACGGCAACTTCCACTTCGGCTATCTGATCGATCCCGACAACGACACCCAGCGCCAGCAGGCCGAGCAACTCAACCACACGCTGGTGGCGCGCGCGATTGCGCTGGGCGGTACCTGCACGGGCGAGCACGGCATCGGCATCCACAAGCAGGGCTTTTTGCTCGAAGAGGCGGGAGCCGGTGCGGTGCAGATGATGCGCGCCATCAAGCAGGCTCTGGACCCCAAGAACATCCTGAACCCGGGCAAGATCTTCCAGCTGCAGTGAGCCTTGCTCGCGCTGGCTGAAGACGCACAAACCATGAAAAAGGGCCTGCAGTTGCAGGCCCTTTTCTGTTCTCGGATCGGTGCTTTACTTGCCGACCTTGAGCTGACCGCCACGACCCAGGCCGCCCTTGACTTCCTGTGCCTTGTAGTTGCGCAGCGAGATCACCATATTGTTGTAGGCATCCATGAAGGCGGCCACCGTGGCCTTGCCTTCGGGAGAGCGCGAGAAGCCGCCCAGACCACCACCCACGCCACCGCCGAACGCGCCCATGGCTGCGCCGAAGTTGGTGGCTGTGGAGTTGCCTTCGGAGATGGAGATCTGCACGCCAGAACGGATGTCGAACATGCTCAGCGTCACCACCGAAGCCTTACTCTGCATGGCACCGCCGATCAGCGTACCCACATTGCCGAACAGACCGCCCACGCCCGCTGCCAGCTGACCGGTTGCATCGTTGTCGATGATGATGGAAGGCTCCATGTAGTAATCGGCTGCCACGCGCTGGCCCTTTTGCTGCTTGGAGCCGGCGCGGAATTCACCGGAATTTCGCTGCTTGTCGGTGATCGCCGACATCTTGCTTTCGGTGCGGTTGTTGCCGATGGAGGTGATCACGAAGCAGTTGGACTGCTGCACGGCCAGACGGATCAGGGGCTCGATGGTCGTGATCTTGGTGGCGGCGCCAAAGCTGGCATACCACTCCTTGCCGCGACCGTCGTCCACAGCCAGCGTACCCAGAGGGGCATCGCAACGCTCGAGCGTAGAGTTCGCATTCACGCTGGTTGCGCCGCCCGCTGCGCCAGTGGCAGCCGTGGGAGCCGTACCTGTGGAAATGGTGCCGCCGCCGGGGGTCACGCAGCCGCCCAGTGCCAGGGCCGATGCGATGGCTGCCAGACGCAGCGTTGTCTTCTTGGACATAGTGATGCTTTCAAAAAAATAAAAATGCTGCAGCGCTCACAGCGCCTCAGCGGTAATACCAACCCGACGAGCCCCACACCATGTAGTAGGGCGCGCCCACATACCAGCCATTCCAGGACTTGCGCTCGTCCTCGATGGCCTGATAGCGTGCATGAGCATTCTGTTTGGCGGCTTGCGCCTGGGGCAGCAGGCGCTTGGCTTCCTTGAAACCCTTGGCGGCAGCACGCGACAGCCAGGCCTCGGCTTCGGCGGGGTCCGGACCCATTTCTTCAAAGCCCAGCAGATATAGACGGCCCAATGCAAACTGGGCCTGACCGTTACCGGCATCACCGGCCTTGCGCATCCATTCGATGGCCTGATAGCTGTTGCGCTCCACGCCATCGCCGCGCAGATAGCGCAGCCCCAGGTCATAGGCTGCGCGAGGATCGGCTTCGGCTTTTTGCACCAGTGCCGCCAGGCGGCGCTCCGCCTCGGGATTGACGGGCTCGCCACGGAAAGTCGCGACATTGCGCGGCAGCTCGGAACAGTTATTGCCTTCGCACAGGCGCACGGTGGGCGAAGCAGGTGCCAACTGCTCCTGCGGTGTCTGTACCGCGCATGCTGTCAATGCAAGAGCCGCCAATGAAAAGGTGGGGGCGAGCAGGCGCATGGATGTCTCCTCTGAATTCTCAGCCGCTGAAAGCCGAAAAGTATACATAAGCAAAAATCAGTAATTTTTACGACGAGTTGACAACACGCATACCCCACCAAAGAGGGGTATCCCGCACAAAATGCAAAACCCCGACAAGGCCTTGTCTGCACTGCAGTGTCGTGGAGCCTGTGATTGACGGATACATTTCAAAACTCATGACAAAAAAATGGCTTGCCTCGACCTGGCCTCTGCCTGCATTGCTCGTCTGGCTGCTGGCCTGGGTGATTTTTGCGGGTCTGGCGCGCCTGCTGCCCTGGTGGCTGGCCCTGCTGGTCGCCGGTGGCTTCAGCACGGCGGCCAGTCTCTACGGGCCCAACTGGTGGCGCAGGCTCATCATTGCGGCCGGGTTTCCGCTGTCGTTTCTGGTGCTCAGCGCCAGCCAGTTGCCCGCCTGGGGCTGGCTGCTGCCTCTGGCCTTGCTGCTGCTGATCTACCCGCTCAATGCCTGGCGTGATGCCCCGGTCTTTCCAACGCCGTCAAATGCGCTCAAAGGACTGGCAGAGGTCGTGCAGTTGCCGGGGCAGGCGCTGGTGCTGGACGCCGGCTGCGGCATGGGCGATGGCTTGCGCGCGCTGCGCAGCGCGCTGCCGCAGGCCCGCCTCAATGGTCTGGAATGGAGCTGGCCACTGGCGATTGCCAGCGCCCTGCGCTGCCCCTGGGCACGCGTGCGGCGTGGCGATATCTGGCTGACC
This sequence comes from Comamonas thiooxydans, assembly GCF_002157685.2. NCBI lineage: Bacteria > Pseudomonadati > Pseudomonadota > Betaproteobacteria > Burkholderiales > Comamonadaceae > Comamonas > Comamonas thiooxydans. The sequence continues at coordinate 42,710 of NZ_AP026738.1, read as the reverse complement.
GACTGGAGCGGCTACCAGTTGGTCTATCTGTTCCAGCGGCCCGAAAGCATGGGCCGCGCTGCTGTCAAGGCTGCCACCGAGATGCAGCCCGGCAGCTGGCTGGTGAGCCTGGATTTCCAACTGCCCGGCGTGGAAGCGACGGCATGTCTGCAAGGCAATAGCCGCCACAAGGTATGGATCTACGCCATGCCGCTGGATGGCGCAGAACGCAGCTGAGGCGTTTTATTTGGCTGCGCCGCTGGCCTTGCTCACGTAGAGAGCAACGGCAGCGATATCGGCTTCGCTCATTGTGGCCTTGAAGGAGGGCATGGAGCCGATGCCGTCCTTCAGGGCACGCGCCACGCGGGCCGCATCGGGCTGCAACTCGTCCAGCACCGGGCCTATGGCACCTTCGGTGCCGGCGTCCTTGAGGGTATGGCACACCGCGCAGGCAGGGACGGCAGCCGTGGTGAACAGCTCTTTGCCGCGCGCCATCTGGGCGGCCTGATCGGCATGGGCGGCAGTGCCCGCCAGGACGGTCAGCAACAGGGCGGCGAGGGTGGGTTTTGTCTTCATCATTGTTCTTAGGGAAATGCGATGCATCGGGGTTTGATGCCCATGGCCCGGCGCCCCTTCTTCGGCGCCCGGCATGGGTAGCGAGTGCGGCGCTCAGGCCACGGTGACAGTGACGGCGTGATCGGCCCAGCTGGTATTGTTGTAGCCGCTCTGGTTTTCACCGCGCGTCTCGGGCTGCACATTGCCCTTGACGTCGGTTGCGCGACTGGCCAGTTGGTAGGTGCCCTTGGGCAGCTGCGCTGGCAGCACGAACTGACGCCAGGCGTACCGGCCCATATCGGGGCCCACCAGACGGGCCTGCTTCCAGGTCTTGCCGCCGTCGATGGAGACCTCCACCCCCTTGACGGCGTTCATGCCGCCAAAGGCCACGCCCTGAATCTGCACCAGGCCGGGGGCTTGGTTGCCGTTTTCGGGGATGGGGCTGTTGATCCAGGACTTGACGCTCATTTCCTGCACCGAAGGCTGGCTGGGGTCGCCCTTGCTGCCGGGGGGGGAGATGCGGTAGCCGTGGGACATGATGTGCGCCTCGCTTTCCTTGACGGTAAAGGCCAGCTGCTTGATGTACTTGATGTTGTTCACGCCGGTGTAACCGGGAACGATCAGGCGCAGCGGGCCGCCATGGGCCAGAGGCACTGGCTCGCCGTTCATTTCCCAGGCCAGCAGCGCGTCCTCCATGGCCGACAAAGGCACGGAACGCTCCACCAGCACGCTCTTGGGGTCCAGTCCTGCGGGCAGCACCTCTCCACCCGTTCCCGTCATGTAGGCCATGCCGTCGGCCACGCCGCCCAGGGCCTTGACCACCTCACGCACTGGCACGCCGCTCCAGACCACGCAGCCTGCAGCGCCTACGGTCCATTGCGTGCCGCTGGGCTTGGTGGGGAAGAAGGCGCGGCCATTGCCCGAGCATTGCAGCACCATGGTCACAGTTTCCAGGCCCAGCTTCTTGAGCTCGCCAACGGTCAGCTTGGCGGGCTTCTTCACGCCATCAATCTGCACCGCCCATGCATCGCGATCGGCCACGATGGCCTCGGCAGGCGTGGGCAGGTTGTTGCGCACATAGAGCTGGTTGGTGGGCGTGACCACGCTGGAGCCAAACGCGCTGCGCTTGGTCTCGATGGTGGTAGAGCTGTGCACGATGACGGCATCGGCATTCTTGAAGCCGGCATAGCCGGGTAGAGGCTTGGCTGCTGGTGCAGCGGCCTGTGCCATGGCCTGGCTCTGGAAGCTGGCCAGACCGGCTGCAGCCAGCGCGCTGGCGCTACCGGCGAGCAGGCGGCGACGTGGCAGAGAGGTGGGTTGTTGCATGGGGTCTCCTCGGTAATTTTTGTGAATGATCAGAGCGAAAAATCCGGTTCAGCCATCGACTTTCTCAGGGGCCCCCAGAGCGCGCGATGCCACGGCCAGAGCCTGTTTCTTCTGTGCGATCAGCACCAGCGGGCGGCCTTCCCTCGAACGCACCACCTTCCAGTAGCTGTTGGCCCACCAGCCCTGGCCGTCGGCCATCCGCTGGGGCTGCTCGAAGGCCAGCACGGTGACGATGCCGCCTTTTTCAAAGAAAGTGGTCAGGTGATAGGCGCGACTGCCATCGATGTCGCAGGGCCGCATGAGCTGGGTATAGCCAGGCAGCTTCTGGTCGACAGGCCAGTCCATATGCTTGGCAATCTCGGCCTCCGGGATGAACTGACCGCGCAGCGTGCGTTCGTAGTACTCATGCTCGATGGCCGAGCGCACCATCTGCGGCGGGCGCAGGCTCAGCACGCTGCCTGCAGCGACGCTGCTGACGATCGCTGCTGCACACAGCACCTGCAGGCCACGACGGGCATACCAGGGCGTGTGGCGCAGCAAATGGGCCGGCGGCTCGCCGGGATCGAAAGCCAGCGCCAGCTCGGCACGGGCGCGCAGGTCGAAATCGGTGTCTTCGGGGCGGTCTTGGTGTTTCATGGTGCGCGCTTTCTCAGCGGTATCACGCTGGCAGCTGCGGAAGATTCAGTGGCGGCCCCAGCGGGATGGCGCGCCGGCTCCTGCAGTGCCGTCTTGAGCGCTTCACGGGCCCGCGCCAGGCGAGAGAGCACAGTGCCCGGTGCAATATCCAGCGCCTCGGCCATCTGGGCCGTGGGCATGTCGTCAAAGTAGTAAAGCACCAGCACTTCACGATGGATGGGGGCAATGCGGCTCAGCGCCTTGACCACGTCCAGCTGCGCATCGAGTGCATCGTGATGATTCACTCCCTGCTCGCAGGCTTCATCCAGAGACTCGGTCTGCGATTGCACAGGATCGAAGTGCCTGAAGGCATGGCGGCGCATGATCTGGAACAGCCAGGCCCTGGCCATGCTCTGGTCGCGCAGTTGGTGGCGAAAGCGCCAGGCGCTGGTGAAGCAATCCTGCACCACATCCTCGGCCGTGGCACGAGAGCCCGTCAGCGCCCAGGCGCTGCGCAGCAAAAAGCGGTAGTGCTCGCGCACCCACTGGTTGTAGCGCGACTCGGCGGAGAAGATCATGGTGCTAAAGAGCACAGGTTTGCAGCTTTCATTCCATGCCGCTGCAAATATTGTTTGAGGCTCCGCCCTTCAAAATAACGAAAACCGCCTCAAACCCTTTTGCACAAAGCGCTAGAAGCTATACATTTTGAGCATGCATGCCGAAAAATTGTGCCGGAGGCATACCCACCGTGCGGCGCACCATGGCGCTGAAGGCGCTGGGACTGTAGTCCAGCTCGGCCGCAATGCGCTGAATCGGCCAGTTGCGCGCTGCCAAGCTGACGGCATGGGCCAGCACCACCTGCTGGCGCCACTGGGTAAAGCTGCATTCCAGCTGCTGGCGAAACAGTCGCGCCACCGTGCGCGGACTGGCCCCGGTATCGCGCGCCCAGTCCTCCAGCGTCTCGTTGCGCGTGGGATCGGCCAGCACGGCCTCGCAGAGCTGGCGCAAGCGCTTGTCCTGGGGCAGGCTCACGCCCAGCTGCACGGCACTGGCACGGCGCAGCTCGTCGAGCAGCAGCTGGCTCAGATGGTGCTCGCGTGCCCTGTCCTGCTCGCACAGCTGCTGGCTGTCATCGGGCAGCGTGGGCAGCTCGCGCACCACGGCGCGCAGCAGATCCGAGGCATTGAGCACCCGGCACTGGCGCCAGGCCGCCTCTTCGCCGGGGGCCACATCGGGGCCGCAACGCCCCTGGGTCTGAAAGAAGTACAAGGTGCGCAGATCGGCGCTTTCCACCATGGTCACGGCATGCTCCATGCCCGGCGGCACCCACAGCACGCGCGAGGGCGGCACGATATAGGTGCCCTGCGCTACCGTCAGGCGTATGGTGCCCGTGGTGGAGATGGCCAGTTGCCCCCAGGGATGACGGTGCGGCTTGACCTGGGTGTCGGCCTCCAGCCAGCGACATTTGGCACGCACCGGACGCTGTGCCGTGGGTATGTAGAGATGGGGTGTCAGCGTCTCCACATAGGCGGTGGCCTTGCCTGCACGCAGGGGCTCGGGGTCGTGGAGACTGGACATGATGGTTTGGCTGGCTTGCGATAGCAATTGGCAGACTATCGCATACAAGACGCGAGCAGTCTGCCTAAGATGCGACATATGAACCGCCCTGCCTCCACAACACCTCAAAACCAGGCGCCAGAGACACTGCGCAGTGACGCGCGCACCATCAGCCTCATCGGTCTGGCCCATGGCTCGTCGCATTTCTTCCATCTGCTGCTGCCGCCGTTGTTTCCCTGGCTGATCAAGGACTTCGGCTACAGCTATGCCGAGCTCAGCGTCATGGTCTCGCTGTTCTTCATTGTTTCCGGCACCGGCCAGGCACTGGCCGGCTTTGCGGTGGACCGCTTTGGCGCACGCCCGATTCTGTTTGCCGCCCTCGGCAGCTTTGTGGTGGCGGGCCTGATTGCCAGCACGGCCCAAGGCTACAGCATGCTGCTTGCTGCCTCCTTTTTTGCGGGCCTGGGCAATGCGCCCTTCCACCCCGTGGACTTCACCATCCTCAACAAGCGCGTGTCGCAGCAGCGCATAGGCCATGCGTTCTCGGTGCATGGCCTGTCCGGCAATCTAGGCTGGGCGCTGGCGCCGCTATTCATGGCGGGCATCACCACGGCCACGGGCTCCTGGCGCCTGGCCTGCCTGGGCGGAGCCCTCTGCGCAGCCGTGGTGCTGGCCATCATGGTCTTCAACCGCGACGCGCTCGATGATCGCGCCGAATCCGCCGGAGCTGCCGCCAAGCCGGCCGCCGGAACCATTGCCGCACCTCAGGAACACCCCATGGCCTTCATGAAGCTGCCATCGGTGTGGCTGTGCTTTTCCTTCTTCTTCTGGAGCACCTGCGCGCTCAGTGCCATCCAGAGCTTTGCCAGCCCGGCCCTGCAATCCATGTACGGCCTGCCGCTTTCCGTGACGGCGCTGATCGTCACCGGCTATATGCTGTGCGGCGCTGCCGGCATGGTCGTGGGCGGCTTTCTGGTCGGCCGCGTGCAGCGGTTGGAAAAGGTGATCTCCATCTGCATGCTGGGCTCGGGCCTGTTGCTGTTTGTCGTCGGAACGGGCTGGCTGCCCGGCATGGTGGCGGTGGTCGTGGCCTCAGTCGCCGGTCTGGGCACGGGCCTGGCCGGCCCCTCACGCGACATGCTGATCAAGCGCGCAGCGCCCCCCGGCGCAACGGGCCGCGTCTACGGCACGGTGTATTCGGGCCTGGATCTGGGCTTCTGCCTGGCGGCGCCGGTCTTCGGCTACATGCTGGACCACCAGATGACCAACGCAGTGTTCTATGGCTCGGCGATTGCGCTTGTACTGTCTGTGGTCTCGGCCGTCATCGTCGGTGACGGCGTGAGCAAAAAGGCCAAATCCCATCTGGCCGCTGCCTGAGCAACCGGCGCAACCCACCCAGCCCTGCCCGCGCAAGCTGCAGGGCTTTTTTTCGGCACGAAAGATCAAGTTACCCTGGTATTTATCCCTAGGCCAGCAGCCCGGATGCTGCAAACACGGCTGCTAAGCTGAATTCCCTGAGCGGTGCATCACGCCGCCTTTTCTGCCGTGGCCCTATCCGGGAGCGGCCCCGCCCCTAAGGAGAATTTCTATGCGTTGGAACACGCCCTCTGCCCCTTTGCTGCGCGCCCTGCCTCTGGCCCTGGTGCTGGCCTTCGGCTCTGCCCAGGCTGCCCCTCAGGCCGAATGGCTGGAGCATGCGAAAAAGGAGCAGCAGCCCTATCTGGACACGCTGCGCGATCTGGTGCATATCGAGTCCGGCAGCAAGGATGTGGCGGGCGTGAAGAAGATTGCCGAATACATTGCCGGCAAGCTGCGCTCGCAGGGTGGCAAGGTCGAGGTGATCGAGCCCAACGACATCTACCGCCTCGATGACACACCCGAGAAGGTCGGCCCCATGGTGCATGCCGAATTCAAGGGCAAGGGCAGCAGCCGCATCATGCTGATCGCGCACATGGACACCGTCTATCTGCCCGGCATGCTCAAGGACCAGCCCTTCCGCATCGACGGCGACAAGGCCTATGGCCTGGGCATTGCCGACGACAAGCAGGGCGTGGCCCTGATCATGCATATCGTGCCCCTGCTCAAGAAGCTGGGCATCGAGGACTACGGCACGCTGACCGTGCTGATCAACGGCGACGAGGAAATCAGCTCGCCCGGCGCACGCAGCACCATCACCCGCCTGGGGGCCGAGCAGGACGCCGTGTTCAGCTTTGAAGGCGGCGGCACCGACGGCAGCCTGCGCCTGGCCACCAGCGGCATCGGCGCCGCCTACCTCAAGGTCACGGGCAAGGCGTCGCATGCGGGCGCCAAGCCCGAAGACGGCGTGAATGCGCTGTACGAGCTCTCCCATCAGCTGCTGCAGATGAAGGACCTGTCCCAGCCCCAGGACGGCCTCAAGCTCAACTGGACGGTGTCCAAGGCCGGCACCAACCGCAATGTGATTCCCGCCGAAGCCACCGCCCAGGCCGATGCCCGCGCACTGCGCGTGGCCGACTTCGCGGCGCTGGAAAAAGCCATGCAGGACAAGATCGGCAACAAGCTGCTCCCCGCCAGCAAGGTGGAGCTGAAGTTCGAAGTGCGCCGCCCGCCGCTGGAGGCCAATGCCATGGCACGCAAGCTGGCCGCCCATGCCCAGGGCATTTATGAGCAGGATCTGAAGCTGCCCATGAAGGTCATGGACAAGGCCACGGGCGGCGGCACGGATGCGGCTTTCGCGGCCCTCAAGGCCAAGGGCGGCGTGATCGAGGGCTTCGGCCTGTCCGGCTATGGCGCACACTCCAACGATGCCGAATACGTGCACATCAACACCATTGCACCGCGCCTGTATCTGGCTGCCCGCATGATCCAGGACCTGTCGCGCGGCCAGATCAAGTAAGCGCTTTTGATAGCTTCTTGCGCCTGATCTGCTTCGGTTTCCATAAAAAAGCGATCTGAAAATCAACAGGAGCTTGCGCTGTAAGCTCCTGTTTTTTTATGTCCCGGATTCGGACCAACATCTGCGACGAGCATGTCCGCCGCTCCTGATCCGAACCGGCCTCGCCTGCGTTTCCACGGTTCTGTCGCCTAGCCAACAGACCGCAGGCGCACGAGTGTCTACATTCATCGGATCAACGATGAAGGAGAGTCGCCCGTGAGCCAAGAGCCCTTGAACATCCCCAGCGTCCGGCATCTGGTCAGCCCCGAGGAATGGCAGCTGCGCGTGGACCTGGCCGCCTGCTACCGGCTGGTGGCGCTGTACGGCTGGAGCGATCTGGTCTTCACCCACATCAGCGCGCGGCTGCCGGGCGCCGGGCACCACTTTCTGATCAACCCCTATGGGCTGATGTTTGACGAGATCACGGCCTCCTCGCTGATCAAGGTGGATCTGGGCTGCAACAAGCTCATGGACTCGCCCTTCCCCGTGAACCCGGCAGGCTTCGTCATCCACAGCGCCGTGCATGAGGCACGCGCCGATGCGCAATGCGTGATCCATACCCACACGCGTGCCGGCGTGGCCGTGGCGGCCCAGAAGCAAGGGCTGCTGCCCATCAGCCAGCAGAGCACCTTTGTCCTGGGGTCGCTGGCCTATCACGTCTATGAAGGCGTGGCCTTTCGCGAGGACGAGAAACCGCGTCTGCTGGCCGACATGGGCGAGGCCAACTTCCTCATGTTGCGCAACCACGGCCTGCTGACCTGCGGCGCCACGATTGCCGATGCCTTTCTGTCCATGTACGTCTTCGAGTCCGCCTGTCAGATCCAGATCGCGGCCCAGTCCGGCGGCACCGAACTCACCGAGGTCGACCCGCAGATCCTGCAAGGCATCGCCCATGCCATGAAGGTGCAGACCGGCGGAATGGGCGGCCGGTTTGCCTGGCCCGCCCTGCTGCGCAAGCTCGACCGAATCGACCCCGGTTACCGCAGCTGAGCTGCTGCGCGCGTGCAAAAAAAAGAGCATCCCGTGGATGCTCTTTTCGCTTGCTTGGGCGCAAGAATCAGACTTCGCCGCGCAGCTTTTCGATGAGGCCGTTGAGCTCCTCCAGCGAGCCGAACTGGATGGCGATCTCGCCCATTTCCTGCTGCTTGCCATGGCGGCGCACGGTCTTCTTGATGCGCACCTCGACATCGGCCGTGAGCAGGTCGGACAGCTCTTCCTCGATGCGCTTCACGTCACGCGACTTGCCATCTTTCTTGGCCTTCTGGCGCGTCAGATTGAACTCGGCACCGATCTTCTTGACCAGCGACTCGGCCTCGCGCACCGACATCTTCTTGGCCGCGATCTGGTTGCCTGCCGTGATCTGGGTGGCACGGTCCAGCGTCAGCAGTGCCCGCGCATGGCCCATGTCGATATCGCCGGCCATCAGCATGGTCTGCACGGGCTCGGCCAGATTCAGCAGGCGCAACAGATTGGTGGCAGCGCTGCGCGAGCGGCCCACGGCCTGCGCGGTCTGCTCGTGGGTCAGGCCGAATTCCTTGACCAGACGGGCCAGACCCTGCGCCTCTTCCAGCGGATTCAGGTCCTCGCGCTGAATGTTCTCGATCAGTGCCATGGCCGCCGCCGCCTCGTCGGGCACCTCGCGCACCAGCACCGGCACCTCGGACAGACCCGCGATATGCGCGGCACGGAAGCGTCGCTCGCCAGCAATGATTTCGTACTTGCCGGCGTTGTCGCCCCTGGAGAGCTGACGCACCAGAATCGGCTGCATGATGCCCTGGGCCTTGATGCTCTCGGCCAGCTCATACAAGGCACCTTCGTCCATGCGAGTGCGCGGCTGGTACTGGCCGGCCACCATCACATTGAGCGCCAGGCTGCTCGGCAGATTGGCCTGAGACCCGCTCGCAGCGGCCTGCTCTGTTTCACTGACCTTGGGGCCCAGCAGGGCTTCCAGACCTCGTCCCAGGCCCTTGGGTTTCTTAGTCACCATTGCTGAATTCTTTCTTTAAAGGGAGAGCAGCAGCTCATGCCCTGCGTCCCACAGTCCCAGTCCGCTGGCCGTGTTGATATGGCCTGCGGCACCCGCATTCACAAACCGGCTGCCCCAGCCCTCAGCCATGGTCTGTGCGCGTGCCACAGAGCAGTTGGGGTCGTTCTCGCTGCCTACCAGTATCGACGGGAAGGGCAGCTTTTGCAGCAGCACAGGCGACCAGCCCGGCAAAGCGCCGCGCAGGCTTTCCTGCTCCGTATCGCCAGGGGCAACCAGCAGAGCGCCGCGTACCTTGGTTTTCGCGACCTGAGAATGCGCCGCCCACCATGCCACCAGAATACAGCCCAGGCTGTGCGCCACCAGCGTCACGGGGGCGGGAGCGTCGAGCACGGTTTCCTGCAGGCGAATGCTCCAGTCACCGCGCAGCGGATGCTGCCAGCTATGCTGCTCCAGCCGCTGGTAGCCGTACCGGTCCTGCCACAGGCTCTGCCAATGGCCGGGGTCGGAGTTCTGCCAGCCGGGAAGCAGCCAGACATGCTGAGGGTTCAGTGCTTCAGAGGTCATGGTCGTTGGCGATGGCTGGATGGGTGACGGGGAGCTGTTTCACGTGAAACACTCACATTTTCTTGATGCGTCGCACCATCTCTTCGGCAAACTCGACAAAGGCCTTGCTGCCCTTGGCCGAGGCATCGAACACCACACCGGGCAAACCGTAGCTGGGGGCTTCGGCCAGGCGTACATTGCGCGGAATCACGGTATCGAACACCTTGTCGCCGAAATGTTCCTTGAGCTGGTCGCTGACCTGCTGCTGCAGCGTGGTGCGCGGATCGAACATCACGCGCAGCAGACCGATGATCTGCAGGTCAGGGTTCATGTTCGCATGCACCTGTTTGATGGTGTTGACCAGGTCGGTCAGACCTTCCAGCGCAAAGTACTCGCACTGCATGGGCACGATCACGCCATGCGCCGAGCACAGACCGTTCAGGGTCAGCATGGACAGCGAAGGCGGGCAGTCGATCAGCACAAAGTCATAGTCGGCGGCCACGGCCTGCAGAGCAGTCTTGAGGCGCTCGTTGCGGCGCTCCAGCGAGACCAGCTCGATCTCGGCACCCGACAGCTCACGGTTGGCACCCAGCACGTCGTAGCCGACCTGCTCGGACTTCTGAGCCACTTCCTTGACGCTGGCGTTTTCCAGCAGCACGTCGTAGACCGTCAGCTCCAGCGCGCGCTTGTCCACGCCGGAGCCCATGGTGGCATTGCCCTGCGGGTCCAGGTCGATCAGCAACACACGCTGGCCGACCTTGGCCAGACCGGCGGCAAGATTGACCGTGGTCGTGGTCTTGCCCACTCCACCCTTTTGATTGGCAACGCAGAAAATTTTGGCCATTGAACTTCTCTTTTAGTTGGTGGCCAGCTTGAGGCCAAAACCGATCAGAAACACACCGGCTGTTTTTTCCAGCCACTTCACCACGGCCGGATTGGCACGCAAACGCTCTGCCAGCACCGTGGTCAGCGTCACCACGATGACGCTGTAGATAAAGGTAATTGCCGCCACCGTGGCGGCCATCACGCCAAAGGTGATGGCGCCCTGGTGATTGGCCGGGTCCACGAACATGGGAAAGAAGGCCATGTAGAACACGATGGCCTTGGGGTTCATCAGGGTGATCAAAGCACCCTGACGGAAATACTGGCGCGGCTGGATTTCAATGGCCGGCGCATCGCCGGGCTTGGCCGTGAGCAGCTTGTAGCCCAGCCAGGCCAGATAGGCCGCCCCCACCCATTGCACGGCATGGAAGGCCGCTGGATAGGCGGCCAGCACCGCGGCCACACCGGCAACAGCCAGCCACATCAGCACCTGGTCGGCGGCCATCACACCCAGGCAGCAGGCGACACCGGCTCTCCATCCGCCCTTGCCCGTGGAGGTAATCAAGGCCAGATTGCCCGGTCCAGGGATCAGCAAGAAGACGGTAACGGCGGCTGCAAAAGCGCCGTAATCAGAGATGCCAAACATTCAAACCCTGCGCGATGGAAAACAGCAAGTTTATGCGAGGGCCGTGACCGGCGCATCTGCATTGCGCAGATGTTGTCCGATACGGTGTGTAAAAAAACGGTTTTCGCCGTGGCCAGCGACTTCGATATGTGCCGGCCCAGGTCGAGGACGCCAAGCAAAGGCCTGGGCGGCCCCGCCGCCCTGCGGCGAAGGCGTCGTCCCCTTTCCAGGGGGAAGCGGCAAAGCCGCTCAGGGGGTTACTCGATTTTCAACCAGATGACGCAGCGCTCGGCATCCAGGCCGGGAACCTGCAATGGTTCCACGTGAAACACTTTCACATCGGCAGGCAGCGCAGCAATTTCCTCATCAGGGTGCTTGCCCTTCATGGCAAACCAGATGCCGTCCTCGGCCAGCGCCTTGCGCGACCAGGTGGTGAAGTCCACCAAGGACGCAAAGGCGCGGCAGCTGATGACCGGATAGCGGGTCTTGAGATTTTCCACCCGATCATGAATGCCGCGCAGATTGGGCAGGCGCAGGGAGGCAGCCACCTGCTGGATGAAAGCGGCCTTCTTGCCCACGGTATCCACGCAGTTCACATCGATCTGCGGGCAGCAGATGGCAAACACCACACCGGGCAGACCACCGCCGGAGCCCACGTCCAGCAGAGGCAGGCGCTTGCCTTCTTCCACCGGCAGGCGGTTCACATGCCGCAGCAAGGCGGGCACGGCGGCCAGGCTGTCGAGCAGGTGATGTGTCAGCATCTCCTGGGGATCACGCACCGACGTCAGGTTGTAGACCTTGTTCCATTTCTGCAGCAGATCCATGAAGGACATCAGCAGATCGATCTGCGCCGGTGCCAGTTCCAGCTTCAGTGCCTGAACGCCCTGCTCCAGTTGGGTACGCAAAACCTGGCTCATGCGGAAGCCTCTTCGTTCTGATTGGCAAAGCCCTTGAAGCCGCCTTTTTTCAGATGCACCATGAGCAGCGAGATGGCGGCAGGCGTCACTCCCGAAATACGCGAGGCCTGACCCAGGGTTTCGGGCCTGTGCTTTTGCAGCTTCTGGCGCACCTCGAAGGAAAGCGCCGCCACCTGCATATAGTCGAAGTCCAGCGGCAGACGCAGACGCTCGAAATGCGCGGCACGTTCTACCTCATCCTTCTGGCGGTCGATATAGCCAGAGTACTTCGCGGCGATCTCCACCTGCTCGATCACTGGAGCGCTGAGTTCGCCCAGCGCCTCAGGCTGCACATCGGCAGAGGCATACCGGCCCTGGTTCATGCCCATGAGCTTGTCGTAGTCCACACCAGGGCGACGCAGCAGGTCGAACAGGTTGTATTCGCGCTCCATGGCCTTGCCCAGCACGCGCTCGGACTCTTCCGCAGTCACGACACGCGGGTTCACCCAGGTGGACTTGAGGCGCTCTGTTTCACGTGAAACAGCATCGCGCTTGCGACTGAAGGAGTCCCAGCGCGCATCGTCGACCAGCCCCATCTGGCGGCCCGCTTCGGTCAGACGCATGTCGGCATTGTCTTCACGCAGTTGCAGGCGGAACTCGGCGCGGCTGGTGAACATGCGATAGGGCTCGGTCACGCCCTTGGTGATCAGATCGTCGACCAGCACGCCCAGATAGGCCTCGTCACGACGCGGCATCCAGGGGCCTTCGCCACGGCACTGCAGCGCTGCGTTCAAGCCGGCGAACAGGCCCTGGGCGGCCGCCTCTTCATAGCCGGTCGTACCATTGATCTGGCCCGCAAAGAACAGACCTTGAATCTGCTTGGTCTCGAAACTGCTCTTGAGCGAGCGGGGATCGAAATAGTCGTACTCGATGGCATAGCCGGGACGCAGGATATGGGCGTTCTCCAGCCCCTTCATGCTGCGCACCAGTTCGTACTGGATGTCGAACGGCAGGCTGGTGGAGATCCCGTTGGGGTAGAACTCGTGCGTGGTCAGGCCTTCGGGCTCCAGAAAGATCTGATGGCTTTCCTTGTCCGCGAAACGGTTGATCTTGTCTTCCACGCTGGGGCAGTAACGCGGACCCACACCCTCGATCTTGCCGGTGAACATGGGACTGCGGTCAAAGCCGCTGCGGATGATCTCGTGCGTGCGCGCATTGGTGTGCGTGATCCAGCAAGGCATCTGCCGGGGATGCATGGCACGGTTGCCCATGAAGCTGAACACGGGCACTTCGCCCTCGTTGACACCGCCAGGCATGCCGTCGCCGGGCTGTTCCTCGCACTGGCTGAAATCGATGCTGCGGCCGTCGATGCGCGGTGGCGTTCCGGTCTTCAGGCGCCCCTGTGGCAGCTTGAGTTCCTTCAGGCGCGCCGACAGGCTCACGGCCGGAGGATCGCCAGCACGGCCTGCGGCATAGTTGTTCAGGCCCACATGGATCTTGCCATCGAGGAAGGTGCCCGCCGTCAGCACCACGGTGCGGCTGCGGAACTTGAGACCCACCTGGGTGACGGCACCGACCACGCGGTCACCCTCCACCATCAGATCATCCACGGCCTGCTGGAAGAGCCAGAGATTGGGCTGGTTTTCCAGCATCTCGCGAATCGCGGCCTTGTACAGAATGCGGTCGGCCTGGGCGCGCGTAGCGCGTACGGCCGGGCCCTTGGAGCTGTTCAGGATGCGGAACTGGATGCCGCCCTTGTCCGTAGCCAGGGCCATGGCGCCGCCCAGAGCATCGACCTCCTTGACCAGATGGCCCTTGCCGATACCGCCGATGCTGGGGTTGCAGCTCATCTGCCCCAGGGTTTCGATATTGTGGGTCAGCAGCAATGTCTTGCTGCCCATGCGCGCAGCGGCCAACGCAGCCTCGGTGCCGGCATGGCCGCCACCGACCACGATCACATCAAATTCCTGTGGGTACAACATATTCCTGCTCCGGGCCAAGCCCGGCCCTTGCCCCTGCACGAAGCAACCATGCCTCGGCTCTCACGGCAGGCGGACATGTTCTCGCGCCATGTCCAGCCCTGCGGGGAACCTGCAATTTTCCCACCATTGGCCCAACAATGCCTTGCCAGGGGGGTTTCACGTGAAACATGGCGACCTGAAGCCCAGCCTAGATGTTTGCCCTGATAGTCCCGTCTATGCATGAAAAATGCAATCGCTCTGTGCTGCAATCACTGCATGCAAATACTCATTTTCGCGGGCAGTACCCGCCAGGATTCGTACAACCGCAAGCTGGCCAAGGTCGCAGCCTCCATCGCGGAACAACAAGGCGCACAGCCCAGCCTGCTGGAATTGTCGGACTACGACATTCCGCTCTACAACGCCGACCTCGAAGCTCGGGGAACGCCTGCCGACGTCATTCGTCTCAAGCAGGCCATGCATAGCCATGCTGCCTGGATTGTCTGCAGCCCCGAATACAACGGCAGCTACCCTGCCCTGCTCAAGAACGCGATCGACTGGGCCTCCAGCCCGGTCAAGGGCGATGCACAGTGGTCCGATGGCGTTCTGCCCTTTCGCAACAAGGTCGTCGGCATGGCCAGTGCCTCACCTGGCGGTCTTGGCGGCCTGAGGGCCCAGTCTCACCTAGCTGCGCTGCTATTGAATCTGGAATGCTGGGTAGCACCGCGCAGCCATGCCGTGAGCCATGCGGCAGAGGCTTTCGATGCCCAGGGTCATCTGCTGCGTACACAGAACCAGCAAGGCATGGAGGCTCTTGTGCAGCAGGTGCTGTGGGCCGCAGGGCGCCTGGGCTGAGCAATCTCCTCTCCGATCCGGACTTCTGCCGGCTGCGCATGCATATGAAGTGCAACCGGTTTAGCATGGGCGCTTGTCTTTTCATTGCATAGAGAGCCACTCACCATGAAGCTTTACTACAGCCCCGGCGCTTGCTCCATGTCTCCGCACATCGTGCTGCATGAAGCAGGCCTGCCGCATGAAACCGTGATGGTCAGCACCAAGAGCCACAAGCTCCAGGACGGAACGGATTACTACGGCATCAATCCCCTGGGTTATGTGCCCTTTCTGGTACTGGACAACGGCGACACCTTGCACGAAGGTCCGGCCATTGTTCAGTACCTCGCCGATCTGGCCCCCGAAAAGAACCTGGCACCGGCCAACGGCACCGTGGCCCGCTACCACCTTCAGGAATGGCTGAACTTCATCAGCACCGAGGTGCACAAGGGCTTCAGCCCCTTGTTCAGCCCCGCAACGCCCGAAGACTTCAAGCCCGTGCTGCTCGGCAATCTGTTCAAGCGCCTGAGCTGGGTCAACGAGCAGCTCGCCAACAAGTCCTATCTGATGGGCGATCAGTTCACTGTGGCCGATGCCTACTTTTTCACGGTCACAGGCTGGGCCCAATTTGTGGGCCTGGATATCTCTGAACTCCAGCACCTTCAGGCTTATCGCGAACGCATTCTGGCGCGTCCCGCAGTGCAGGCTGCCATGAAGGCAGAGGGCTTGCTCAAGTAAGTTTTTCGACACCCATGCACACTCAAAAGCTCGGTACCCACCGAGCTTTTTTCATCTGGAGTTCTGCATGACCTCATTGTTCGAACCGATTGAAGCAGGCAGCCTGCGTCTGCCCAACCGCATTGCCATGGCACCGCTGACGCGCAACCGCGCCCCCGACGCGATACCCACGCCGCTGATGCAAACCTACTACGTCCAGCGCGCCTCTGCCGGTCTGCTGATCAGCGAAGGCACGGCCATCAGCCACCAGGGACAGGGCTATGCCGATGTGCCCGGTCTGTATGACGAAGAGCAACTGCGGGCCTGGAAAAAAGTCACCGATGCCGTGCATGCCAAGGGTGGCCGCATCGTCACCCAGCTCTGGCATGTGGGTCGCATCTCCCACAACGTGCTGCAGCCAGACAGCCAGCCCCCGGTCGCGCCCTCCGCGCTGACGGCCCGCTCCAAGACCTATGTGATCGACAAGCAGACCGGGCAAGGCCAGTTTGTCGCCACCTCGGCACCGCGCGCACTCAGGCAGCAGGAGCTGCCAGGCATTGTTCACAGTTTCGCCACCGCCGCGCGCGAAGCCGTACAGTCGGCGGGCTTCGATGGCGTGGAGCTGCATGCAGCCAACGGCTATCTGCTCGATCAATTCCTCAAGACCGGCACCAACCAGCGCAGCGACGACTACGGCGGCAGCATCGAGAACCGCGCCCGTCTGGTGCTGGAATGCGTACGCTCCGTGGCCGATGCCATCGGTGCCGGAAAGGTCGGCATCCGCATCTCTCCGGTCACGCCAGCCAATGACATCGTGGACGAAAACCCGCAGGTGCTGTTCGAATATCTGGTGCGCCAGCTCGCCCCGCTGGGCCTGTCCTATATCCATGTGATCGAAGGCGCAACTGGCGGCCCGCGCGAGCTGGCGGATCGTCCCTTCGACTACCAGGCACTCAAGCAGGCCTATCGCTCTGCAGACGGCAAGGGAGCCTGGATGGTCAACAACGGCTATGACCGCCAACTGGCCACGCGCGCCGTGGAAAGCGGCTATGCCGATGTCGTGGCCTTCGGCAAGGCCTATATCTCCAACCCCGATCTGGTGCACCGCCTACGCGACGATCTGCCGCTCAATGCCTGGAACAGCGAGCGCTTCTACGGGGGGGGTGCCGATGGTTATACCGACTACCCAGCGGTTGCCTGCCAGTAACTTCAATCCATCAAGCCTCCGGCCCTTTCTCTGATTTGGCTGGAGCCTATTGAATAAAAAGCAAAAGCCCGGTGCATCACTGCAACCGGGCTTTTTTCATGGAACGAGCCGCTCAGGGATGAGCCGCTCAGGGCTCAGGCATGTTCCAGCAATTGCGCCTTCTGACCAGGCAAAGCAGTCTGAGCGGATGCAGGCACCGCCGGTGCCATGCCGGGATGGGCTGCGCCTCTGGGGCTGCGCATGACTGCATGTATCGCGCCGCCCGCCAGCTTGAACTGGCTGACCAGCTGTGCCAGTCGCGCCGCCTGCTCGCGCAGCGATTCTGCGGCGGCGGCAGACTCTTCCACCAGTGCCGCATTCTGCTGGGTCATGCGGTCGATATCACCCACGGCCTGATTGACCTGGCTGATGCCCAGCGACTGCTCGCTGGACGCCGCCGTAATCTCGCCAATGATGTCGCCCACACGCTGTGCGCTGTCCACGGTCTCCTGCATGGCCTTGCCTGCACTCTCCACCTGACGCGCGCCCACGTCCACGGTCTGCACGCTGGTGTTGATCAACGATTTGATCTCGTTGGCGGCCTGTGCCGAACGCTGGGCAAGGCTGCGCACCTCGGCCGCCACCACGGCAAAACCACGACCCTGCTCGCCGGCACGGGCCGCTTCCACAGCGGCATTCAGCGCCAGGATATTGGTCTGGAAAGCAATGGAATCAATCAGGCCGATGATGTCGCCGATCTTGCGGCTGGAGGCCGAAATCTCCTGCATGCTGTTGACGGCCTGGCCGACGATCTCGCCGCCCTGCACGGCCGTCGAAGAGGCCGAGGCCGCCAGCTGGTTGGCCAGTTGCGAAGACGATGCGGTCTGCTGCACCGTGGCCGTCAGCTGAGCCAGCGACGCGACGGTTTCCTGCAGATTGCTGGCAGTCTGTTCGGTTCGGGCCGACAGATCCTGATTGCCCGTGGCAATTTCCTGGCTGGCCGTGGCGATATTGCCGCTGGCATCGCGCACCTGGGCCACCGTGGTGCTCAGCGATTGCTGCATCTGGTCCAGCGCACGCTGCAGATCCGTCAGTTCATCCTTGCCGCTGACCTCGGCCCTGTGCGACAGATCGCCGCCGGCAATCGTCAGTGCCATCTGACGGGCCACTTCAAGCGGACGGCAGATGGACAGCATGTTCAGCAAAGTCAGCGGAATCACCACCACCAGCGCCAGAATCACGGCCGCCACAAACATCCAGCGCGTTTGGTCGGCCACGTCGCGCTCGGCTGCGGCCAATTCATTGGCCTGCTCACGCAGCAGGTTGTCCAGCTGCGCCAGCAGCTTGTCGGCCTCCATGACTTCGGCCAGAGCCTTGCCGCTCATGCGGTTGGCCGTGGTGGCAGAGTCATAGCCACCGGCTTCAAGCTGGCGTGCAACAGGCTCGAAGAGCTTTCGATAAGCGTCGATGTGCCCAATGATGCTCTTGGTCAGCTGTGCGTCCTGCGCGTTCTGGTCGGTCACAAACTTGCCCAATGTCACCTTGGATTTGTCGATGAACATGACCCATTGCTGATAGGCCTTGCGCACCTCTTCAGGCTTTTCGTACTGGATGACCATGTCCTTCTCACTGGAACGAATGCCGCCCAGCTCCGTGCGCAACTGCGCCATATGGCCCGATTTGACAAAGGCGTTGCTCAGAAACTCCTGACTCATGTCCTGAATGCGGAACATGCCCAACATCCCGGCGCCCCCCAGCAGACTCAGCAATACCATCACCACACCAATGGCGCCCAGCATGCGCGTGCGAATGGTGAAGCCCCGCATCATTTCCAACAGACTCATGAATCCCTCTCCACTTTGAACGACTGGCATTGTCGGGCCAGAACTTGCAAATTGTTTCAGATTGTCACCGACGCCGAGAAAAACCCGTGACTGCGATGTCCAAGCCATGGCGATCTGCAATATGACAAGTTCTTATCGGCAGTCTTTGCGACTTATCAACCCTGCCGGCTTCATGTCTTGTCAAAGGCTTGACCTTGCCATGATGTTAGGGTTAACCATTCAAGACATGGAGTCCGCCAGTCCGGTCGACTCACTTTCTGAAGGAGCCATCCATGCAACAAGTTTTTGAAGTTCAAGGCATGACCTGCGGCCACTGCGAACGCGCCGTCACCAACGCCATCCAGGGCGTCGATGCCCAGGCGCAGATCAAGATCGACCGCACCGCCAACCGAGTGGAAGTCGAAACCGGCGCCAGCCGCGAGGCCGTGGCAGCCGCCATTGCCGAAGAGGGCTACAAGGTCGCCTGAGCGCTACCTCTCCCACCGCGCCAGCACCTCATGCAAGCCATCAGAAGGCTGCTGGCGCGTTTTTTCAGGATCGTCCATGCCCAACCACCTATCGACACAAAAAATCGCTCAGAACTGGCCTGTCGTCATCGGCGAGGCCGCACGCCGCGCCGGGGTTTCTGCGCGCATGGTGCGTCACTACGAGTCACTGGGCCTGCTGCCACCCGTGCACCGAACCGACAGCGGCTATCGCCAGTACACCGAAGCCGATGTGCATGCGCTGCGCTTCATCCGCCGCGGGCGCGATCTCGGCTTTTCCATGGACGAGATCGCCACCCTGCTCGGCCTGTGGCAGGACCAGGGCCGCGCCAGCAGTCAGGTCAAGGCCATCGCGCAAAAGCACATCGCCACGCTGACCGAGCGCATCGCCGCCATGCAGTCCATGCAGCGCACGCTGCAGACCCTGGTGCATTGCTGCCATGGCGATGACAGGCCGGACTGCCCCATCCTCGACGACCTGGCCAGCGCGGACACCGACCTGACACCGGCCCATCACGAACCCAGGGCTCCCACTCCGAGAAGCCGGCGCAGGGCTGCGGCCTGAGGCTGCTCATGGGTTTCACGTGAAACCATCGCCGCCCACACAGGGCCGCGTCAACAACGAGACATGTTGCACTGCAGCAAATACTGCAGAATACTCTGTGCGATGAATGCGGTTGCTCTCATTCATCTTTTCAAATCACTCAAGCACAAGCATTGCCGACGCGATGCAGGAGACAAACCATGAGCACCAGAGACATCTTCGTTGTCAGCGCCGCGCGCACGGCCATCGGCACATTTGGCGGCAGCCTCAAGGACGTTCCCAACGCCCAGCTGGCCACCACCGTGGTCAAGGCCGCCATTGCGCGTGCCGGCATCGCTGCCGACACCGTGGGCCATGTGGTGATGGGCAACGTCATCCCCACCGACACGCGCGACGCCTACCTGTCCCGCGTGGCGGCCGTGGACGCCGGCTGTTCCATCGAAACCCCGGCCTACAACGTCAACCGCCTGTGCGGTTCTGGCCTGCAGGCCATCGTCTCGGCAGCGCAATCCATTGCGCTGGGCGACTGCGAAGTGGCGATCGGCGCCGGCTCCGAATCCATGAGCCGCGGCCCCTACTTCGACATGTCCGCACGCTGGGGCGCACGCATGGGCGATGCCAAGAGCATCGACTACATGCTGGGCATCCTGCACGATCCCTGGCAAAAAATGCATATGGGCATCACTGCTGAAAACGTGGCCGAGCGCTACAAGATCAGCCGCGTGATGCAGGACGAACTGGCGGTCATCAGCCAACAGCGCGCTGCTGCCGCCATCGAGGCCGGCCGCTTCAAGGAACAGATCGTTCCCGTGGAAATTGCCAGCCGCAAGGGCGTGGTGCTGTTCGACACCGACGAACATGTGCGCGCCGCCACCACACTGGACACCCTGGCCGGCATGAAGCCCGCGTTCAAGAAGGAAGGCGGCACGGTCACTGCCGGCAACGCCTCCGGCATCAACGATGGCGCGGCTGCCGTGCTGATGATGAGCGAGCAGGCACTGAAGTCTTCCGGCGCCAAACCCATTGCCCGCCTGGTCGGCTACGCCCACGCCGGCGTCGAGCCCGCATACATGGGCATCGGCCCGGTCCCCGCCACGCAGAAGGTGCTGGCACGCACCGGTCTGAAGATCGAGCAGATGGACGTGATCGAAGCCAACGAAGCCTTCGCCGCCCAGGCCTGCGCCGTGATTCAGGAGCTCGCTCTGGACCCTGCCAAGGTCAACCCCAACGGCTCCGGCATCTCCCTGGGCCATCCCGTGGGTGCCACCGGCGCCATCATCACCACCAAGGCGCTCTACGAGCTGCAGCGCACTGGCGGCCGCTACGCGCTGGTGACCATGTGCATCGGCGGCGGTCAGGGTATTGCCGCGATTTTCGAGCGCGTCTGATTCCCGCGTTTCAGAGCACCTGAAACGTCCATGAAAAAGGCCTGCCAGATCACTCTGGCAGGCCTTTTTTGATAGCTTCTAGCGCTTGCTAGCACTTGATTTCAGCATCAATAAATACTGATATCCATGATTGAAAAGCGCAAGCAGCTACATCATCCATAGCGTCAGAACGGCGCCTCTTCCGGGGCCGTATCGGCTGGAGCCGTGGCCGGTCCGGTGACCGTTCCCTGGCTGCGCCCCTGTGCCAGACGCACGGGCAGGGTTTCTGCGGCCGGCGCCGACGACAGCGATGCAGGCAGGCCGTCACCCAGGCCTGTACGCCCTTCCCCACCCAGAGCCTCGATCAGATCGGGAATCAGACGCGAGAGCTCGCCCGTGGCAATTGCCACATCGGTATCGAAACCGCCATCGTCCTGGCTGTTGCCATCCATCACCGCATCGAGCAACGCGATCTTCTTGATCTGCAGACCTTCGCTCAGCACAAAGCTCACGCGGTCATCCCAGGTCATGGCCAGCTTGGTGGGCAACTTGCCATGCTCGATATGCTGGCGCACCTCGTCGATATCGAGCGGGTGGCGCGCATAGCGCACCACGGCCTTGGACTCATCGGCGGCCTTGAGCTCGCACTCGCGGTCTATGGAAAAACCTTCTGGCGGCTCCTGCGTCATCAACCAGTGCGCCATGGCGGCCTGCGGACTGGTCTGCGTATCCAGCAACGCCAATGCAAAACCCGGCAGGCCTTCGACCAACAGCGTCACGATCTCGTCGGCACGACCTTGTGCACTGGTATCGAGCACCAGCGTGCGCGCCTGCGGATCGATCCAGACCCACATGGCTCCCTGCTTGGTAAAGGCCATGGGCAGCAGGTCCAGCTTGGCCTCGTCCTTGAGCTCTTTCTTTTCCTTCTTGCCGGGCTTGCGGCCCTCGGTCTTTTCGATGTGCTCGGCCTTCTCGTTGACCTTGCGGTTGAGCACGCTGGCCGGCAGCATCTTGGACTCGCTCATGAAGCGCATCACCCACTGGCCGGCCACGCTTTCCGCCAGCGGGCCATGCGGCTCGCCGCGCGGCGGCACCCAGCCCATGGAGCGCTCCTGGGTCGCGCCGCACTCCTCAAACACCGTCTTTTGCAGCGCATCTTCGAGCTGCTGCAGATCGCTCTGCCAGCTCTCGGCAATGCGATAAACAATCATGTTCTTGAACATCAAAAACCTTTGCTAAACCTTCAATCGTCGCCAGCTCCTGCAGCTGGATCTCGCGGAAAAAAAAACCGGCCGCCAACGCAGCCCATGCATCCATTGTTGCGCAGTCGGAGCTATTCAAACTTATCAAATCTTTACAGAGCGGCTGCAAAACCTCACGTCTCAGAAACATGGGGGGTCCACACTTCAGTCATCCGCTACCGAATGCCCATTCAGGAGCAAGACCAGGCGGCCACTTCTTCCACTTCAACCGAAAAGGAAACAGACATGACCCGCTTTCGCCAGACATTGACCAGTGCCGCTGTGGCAACCGCCCTGCTCGCCTCGCTGAGCCTGCCCAGCTTTGCCCAGACCACCGCTGCTGCCGAGCAACCTGCCGCAGCCCAGAAAGCGCCCGAGCCGCACCAGCACCAGCGTGGTGACAAGCGCGGCGACCGCATGGAGCATATGAAGCAGCGCATGGAAAAACTCAAGGCCGATCTGAAACTGACGCCTGCGCAGCAAGCTGCCTGGACCACCTACACCCAGGCCATGAAGCCCGGTGAACGCCCTGCCCCCGGCGACCGCGAAGCCTTTGCCAAACTGACAACGCCAGAGCGCATCGACAAGATGCGTGAAATGCGCGGCAAGCGCATGGCCGAGATGGACCGCCGTGCCGAAGCGACCAAGGCCTTCTACGCCCAGCTCAATGCCGAGCAGAAAAAGACCTTCGATGCAGCCACCCTGCACATGCATCACCAGCGCGGTGAGCGCCATCACGGCCACCATGGCGGCAAACCCGGCCAGGAGCGTCCCGCAGCTCCAGCCCCTGCGGCAAAGTAAGCCGAGTTCAATCGCCTTCTCCATAAAAGCCCCCGGTCGTAATGACTGGGGGCTTTTTTTCATATCGATATCAATTGGCTGACTACCAACGCAAGCGCTTGCCGACAGAACATTTATTCACAAGCTTCTAGATTCATATCCACAGAGGGAGCGAAATCCAAGCATGACACAGGCATCGATGTCGCGACCAGATTCAAAACATTTAGATGGCAATTGACATGAAAAAACCGCAATTGGCAACGAATCTCGTAATCCCGATGCTGATCAGCCTGGCAAGCCCCATGCTTCATGCACAGCCTGTTCAAACATCGACGACTGCCCTCTATCTGCAATACGGCTCGGCGGAGCACAGCACCGACAGCTGGACAGGCGGCGTCATCCTCCCCTGGAACTGGAGCTACGCCCTTGGCTCGGGACGGATGACGGGTTACTGGGATCTCTCTGTCAGCCGTTGGTCGGCCGACTATCAGGGCGGCAATCGTGCAACCTGGGTTCTGGGTGCACAACCCACATTACGCTGGCGCCCCTCTCAAGGCCAGTCTCCCTGGTTCCTGCAAGCCGGCCTGGGCGTGAGCTATGCCATCAACCACCGCTTCATCACCGATCACAAGGAATTTTCGACCCGCTACAACTTTGCCAGCCATATAGGCATCGGCTACCTGTTTGGCGAGCAACTGAAAAACGAGATCAGCCTGCGCTTCGAGCACCAGTCCAATGCAGGCATCAAGCGCCCCAATCCGGGAGAGAACTTTCTTCAGCTGCGATACGCACGCCACTTCTGAATTCCCGGGCCAGCGCTATCCGGGTCGACCAGGCCGCCCAACGGGCGGCTTTTTTCATGCTTTGCAGCAGTTGCACGGCCTGTGAATAAACATGGTGATAAAAGCCGAGGAAATTTTCTGTTTTCCACAGCCAGGCTGGCTTCTGGAAAGTTGTTCCCAAATCAAGGACATCGGCAGCCCATGCAAGGGCACAGGCTTTTAGAAATCATAAGTTGTTGATTTTAAATTAAATTAATTACTTATCAACAATTAAGTGAACTACTTACTATTACTACTAAGTAAAAAGATAAGACTAGAAATAACAACTTTGGCCGAAGTGTACACAGCAATCGGAGATGGTCTGAATAAAAAAAGAGGCGGATCAGATCGGCTTCAAGCAGTTCTTGCTACATCACACCCTTGACATCCAATGTGCTCAAGCATGTCTTCATCAGTTGTTCACTATAAAAATAATAGCTAACAACGCTTATATATCAACGAATAAATAGCATTTACTGCCAATCAACAGGAAAATGGATTTCTGTGGATAAGCAGATATCAACTTTCATGTTTTCCACAGAAACATGGAAAAAGGCCAAGTTGTTCATGGATCGAGGACAGCAGCAACCGTCATTTGTCTCCATGTTTGTCATTACGCAAGATGCTTGATTTGCCTTGAGTTTTTAAAGTTATCAACAGCAGATGCCAAGTCTTACTACTACGACTATATTTTTATAAAACTTCTAAAGAACAACTGAAGGCAAAGTCATAGGCAAGAGCCGGGGCCATGCAAAATCGCAGCTGATCAGGCGCTCCAATCCCTTTGATTCAGAGGGAAGTCCAGAAAAAAAGGGCTTTGGAAAAATTGACGCGCCAGATCTCGAAAAATTGGCGTAAGATGCGCCTCCTCGATGACAGGAGGTGGGGATAAATTCCCATTGAAGAGTCTTTGACGCGACTGTTATCCACAGAATGTTATGAACAGCTGGGGGAAACTGGCCGGGAGTGCGTGCAATCGATATCAGCCATGATTGCGCTCTACTCATTCAAAAAAATTCAATGATCTATAAATCATTGTTTTAAAAGAACTTTTCGCTTGTCCGTGGAGCAAGCCCGGACCAGATGTGGCAAGCGCTGGGAGAGTGCGGCACCCGCCAACACCGACAGGTCTGAAATCCGGAGTTGCTCAACAACCATGGGATCTGCAGCACACCTGCCTGGCTGCACCGTTTCGGGCAAGACTTTGTGGCTTGCCAAGCCGGCAAGAAGGATGCCGCTCGCAGTGCCCGGCAACTGTTAGAAAAATTACAAATGCGCGGAGTGCGCCAGGACTGAGTGAAAGTGCGCAGGAAGGGCGCTGCAGCAATGCAGAAAAGAGCCATGCGGCGAAGGTCTGGAACGCTGAAAACCCGCCTCTGGAATGGCGCAAAAGAGCTGCGAAACGGCCTTGAATCAGCAGTGTGAAAGGCGCGCTTCGCTCAGGACTTCAAGGCATTGAAACAGGGCGCCGTTGCAGCGTGAAGGGCGGCAGGCCCTTGATGAGCAATTGGCCGTAGCTGGTGCCCGTCAGGCGGCGGTCGTAGCAGTACACATGGGCCTGGTCTTCCTCGGTGCGGATGGCGCGGCCTACCCACTGGGCCAGGCGAATGGCCGTGGCCGGCACCACCAACTCGTTGAAGGGGTTGCGGCCGCTGCTGCGCAGCCATTCGGCTCTGGCTTCGCCAACGGGATCGTCGGGAGGAGCAAAGGGCAGCTTGGTGATGAACAGGGACTCGCAGAGCGCTCCGGGCAGGTCCAGTCCTTCGCCAAAGGACTGCATGCCGAAGATGATGGAGGGCTCGCCCATCGCCACGGCCTCACGATGGCGTGCCAGCAGAGTCTGGCGGGGCAGGGCGGTCTGCACCAGCACCTGGTTGCGCATGCTGGTGGAAAGCGCGTCCACGGCCTGGCGCATCTGCTCGCGGGATGTGAACAGGACCAGTGCGCCGGCCTCTATGCGGCTCAGATCGTTCAGCAGGGCCTCGACCATCTCCTCGGTAAAGCGGGCGGCTTCGCGCGGGTCTGAGGCCGTTTCACGGGCCACCAGCGTGCCCTGGCGCGCATAGTCGAAGGGACTTGGCACTTCCAGCGTGGTGACAGAGGCGTCATTGGCCAGCCCCGCCTCACGCAAAAAGAAGTCGAAATGGCCGCAACTGGTCAGCGTGGCGGATGTCAGCACCGCACCGCGCACCTGCGACCACAGGTGCTGGCGCAGGGTGGAGCCGGGCTGTATGGGACTGGCATGGGCCTTGACCACGATGAACTCGCCATCCATCTCCAGCGTGAACCACTTGGCATGGGGCACCATCTTGCCGTCGCCATCGCTATCGTTGTTCTGCAGCAGCAATTGCGTGGTGTTGAAAATGGCTTCCAGCCTGGGTGCCAGGGCGCCTACCTGCGCATAGACGGTGGACAGGCGCTGTGCTTCCTCGGGTTGTTCCTTGATTTCGGCACGCAGAGCCTTGGAGACGGCACGCAGCGCATCCAGAAAGCCGTCGGCATGGTGCGCAATCTGTCCCAGAGGCTCCAGAAGGGCCTCTGGCAGCATTCCGCGGGGTGCCCGTACCCTGGCTGGCCCATAGCTGTCTTTCTGCGATTTGAGAGTCTCTCCGTAGTGCTCCATGACCAGTCGCGCCAGCTCCTGCATCTGCTGGCGCAGCTGACCCGCATGCTTGGGCACGTCGGCCAGTTCCTCGACTTCGGCGACCTGGTTCACGCGCAGCGCACGGCTGGCCAGCTTGTCGATCCAGCCCAGGCGGCTCAGATCCATCTCGCCGGCAAACTGGTCCAGAGCCGTGGAAGGCAGGTGGTGGGCCTCGTCGAGCACCAGCAGGCAATTGTCCAGCTCGGGCAGCAGCTTGGAGCCCAGCGAGGAAAGCAGTAAATCATGGTTGGCGACAATGACTTGCGCCGCCACCAGGTCTTTGCGGCGTTCGTAATAGACGCAGTTGCCGAAAGCCGGGCAGTGCTTTCCGGTGCATGAAGAGGATTCGGCAGCCACGGGGCTCCAGGCCTCGGCCTCAGGCGGGGTCTCCAGTGAATCGCGGTCGCCGTTCCAGGCCTCCGTGGCCAGCGCATCGGCCATGGATTTGTAGAACTGCATGCGGGCCTGCAGTTCATGCTGAGGACGGCTGAACTTGGCCTGGCCCTGCTCATCGCCAAACAGATCGTCCATCTCGTCCTGCGCTTCTCCCGTGCTCGCCAGACGTTCCAGCTTGAGTTTGCAGACAAAGCGGCCACGCCCCTTGGCCAGGGCGAATTTGAAAGGCTGGTCCAGCTTTTGCGCCAGGGCCGGCAAATCCTTGTTCACCAGCTGTTCCTGCAGCGCCACCGTGGCTGTGGAGATCAGCACGCGCGTGCCGCGCGACAGCGCCATGCGAATGGCCGGAATGCTGTAGGCCAGCGATTTTCCGACCCCGGTTCCAGCCTGCACGACAGCGATGGCGCGACGCGGTTCCGGCTCGCCTTCATCGACTTTTCCGAGCTGGGCCTGGCTCAGCGTTTGCGCGATCTGGGCCGCCATTTTTCGCTGTCCATCACGACTGCGAAATCCCGGCATGGCCCCGACCACGGCATCAAAGGAATTCAGGGCCTCTTCAGCCCACTTTTTTTCATGCATTTCAGCGTTTTTTGAGACGCAAAGACGCTGTGCTTTGGCGTTTTATAAGTATTCGTACAGAGATATGTATCAAATAAGATTGAATTTCTTATGTGATACGGCATACAAAACAGGGGAGTTCGTATGTTCTACGGTTGTATCCGATGAGCAGTTTTAACGAAACTTTTCCACCACTTGTATGTGACTTGTTCATTGTAGTTGTGGATTGAGTCAGGCGTAGTTACCAAGAAACTTATCCACAGAAGGAGTCGAAAGTCTGCCTGTACATATCCTGGAGACAACCATGTATCAATCCCTGTGGATATGGTTGTTAAATTTTTATGAATAAAAAGATTTTTCTAGATTTTGGATTTTCTGCAATTTTGCAGAAATGGCATGGTTTTCAAGTGCTGTGGGTAAGGTTGTTCATGGCTTTCTTCGCTCTTGCTAGTGGTGAAAAAGCAAATTTATCCACAAGTTTGGCGAAAGCCCGCTGGGGCGGCTTCAGGCACAAGATTACCCACCGGCAGTGCTCGTCTCGCTGCTTTGTATGCAAGAGCGCCTGTTTCTGTTGAAATCTGGAGGCTAAGGAAGAAGAGGGCGAAATCTATCCACCGCGTGGATAACTTCAAAGCTCACCTTTTGATAGTAGATATCCATGGACTATCAAAGGTTTGATTGTGTTTTCCCTGAAATTCAGAGACAAGGCATGCTTCTGCCTTTGAGCATGAAATGATGATGCTTTTTGTACTCATGTATGAAAAAATACATGAGAAATGCCTATTTTTTGAGCAAATGGCAGAGGATATGCGTGAGTTGCCTGAAAAACGGGCAATGCAGCCTGTCTGAAGGCTGATTTCCTGGTGTCAGGCCATCAGCGGGGCCTGGCCTGCTTGGCCCCGTTCCAGTCCGTGCCCGGTCTTACCAAACCGTAATGCGTGTGTCATCCACGCAGTTCGGGGCTGTTCCTAGCATGGTGGCATCACTGCAAGTGAAGCCGTGGACCAGCTCGTCACTTGCCAGTCATGGAAAAGGGTGAACGATGAACAAAAGCCTTGTGGGACTGCCGGGAGCGGCACATTTACCAAACTGGACATGGGCAAGACTGCCGATGGTGGCTGCGGCCATTGCCGTGGCAGGTCTGTTGGGTGGCTGTGATGCCTCCAAGGCCACCGAGGAAGCGAAGAAGCCGGTTGCGCAGCTGCCCAAAGGCTTTATTCAGGTCAAGCCAGAATCCGTGAAGATGCTGGAGATCGCGCCCGTGGCCGATCCGCAAGGGGTGCAGATGGCCTGGGCTCCTGCGCATGTGGCGTTTGTCGAGGATCGTGTGGCTTCGGTTGCAGTGCCGTTATCGGCGCGTGTCGTGGCCGTCAACGCGCATGTGGGCGATATGGTCAAGGCCGGCGATTTGCTGGCGACGCTGGTCAGCCCCGATGCACTGCGCACCCGCTATGACGTGGCTGCGGCCAAGACCGCACACGACGTGGCTGTGGTGGAAGCCCAGCGCCAGCAGACCATGGTGGACAAGGGCGTGGGCGTGGAAGTCGATCTGCGTGCCGCGCAGGCCAAGCTGCGTGAAACCTCGCAGGAGCTTGGCCGTGCACAGGGCACGGCAGCGCTGCTGGGATCCGGTGGCGGCGATCGGATCGAGCTGCGCGCACCGCGTGCCGGCATCGTGGCCGAGCGCAAGGCAGTGGTGGGTACTGCTGCTGAGCCGGGAGCGGCGCTGTTCATGATTGGCGATCCCCAGGCCATGAATGTGGTCGCAGAGGTGTTCGAGTCCGATCTGCCAGGCATTCGTCTGGGCAGTTCCGTACAGGTCGAGGTACCGCAGCTGCCCAAGCCGATCAAGGGCACGGTCCGTCATCTGGGGGCTACGCTGGACAAGGAGTCGCGCCGCGCTGCCGTGGTGGTGGAGTTGAGCGAACAGAACCCGGTGCTGCGTCCCGGCATGCAGGCCAAGGTGGGCGTGCAGTTGTCGAATCTGCAGGAGATGCTGATTCCCGTCACTGCCGTGCTCATCAAGGATGAGAGCCGCAGCGTGGTCTATGTGCAGCATGAGAACAACCAGTTCGAGGCACGCGTGGTGACGCTGGGGCGTCCATCGCGAGGCATGGTGCCGGTGATCAGCGGCCTCAAGGTCGGTGAGAAGATCGTGGTGCGTGGTGGTCTGCTGCTCGACGGCGCGGCCAGTCAGCTGCTGTAGTCCCGGCAGGAGTCTGAACCATGCTGCGTTCATTTATTGCATTTGTCGTCCATCGCCGACTGCTGGCGCTGTGCGCCACGCTGGCGATTGCCATCTATGGCGTCTACGCCTATCTGCAGACAGCCATCGAAGCCTATCCTGACGTGACCAATGTGCAGGTCGGCGTGATCACCCAGGCGCCGGGCCTGGCTCCCGAAGAAGTGGAGCGCCAGATCACCCAGCCGCTGGAGCGTGAGCTCAACGGCACGCCGGGTCTGATATCGCTGCGCTCGGAGAGCTATTTCGGCCTCTCCATGATCAACCTGGTCTTCAACGACGACGCGAAAAGTTTCACCGCGCGCGCCGAGGTTTCGCAGCGTCTGCCGCAGGCGGATCTGCCCAACGGCGTGACGCCTGAAATGGCGCCCGACTACACCCCGCTGGGCAAGATTTTCTACTATCGCCTGCAAAGCGACAGGCACACCCTGGCGCAGCTGCGCACCGAGCAGGAATGGCATGTGGTGCGCGTGCTCAAGCAGGTGCAGGGCGTGGCTGACGTGGTGAGCATTGGCGGCTTCGTCAAGGAGTTCCACGTTGAAGTGGACCCCGAGAAACTCTACAGCCTGGGCCTGTCGCTGGACGATGTGAGCGATGCGCTGTCCAAGTCCAACCGCAACGTTGGCGGTGGCCTGATGCGCCGCGGAGAGCAGTCCTTCATCATTCGCGGTATCGGCCTGTTGCGCAATCCGCAGGAGATTCAGGATGTGGTCGTTGCCATGCGTGGCAAGGCTCCCGTGACCATTGGTGACGTGGCGCGTGTCGCGCAGTCGCATACGCCGCGTCAGGGCTCGGTGGGCATGGACGACCAGAACGATGTGGTGCAGGGCATTGTGCTGCTCAAGCGCGGCGCCAACCCTTCCATCGTGCTCGATGACATTCATGCCAAGGTCGATGAGCTCAACAGCGGCGGCCTGCCTGAAGGCATGCACATGGTCACCAACTATGACCGCTCCGATCTGGTTGGCCATACGCTCAAGACCGTGCAGCACAACCTGCTGTTCGGGGCCACGCTGATCGTGGCCGTGCTGTGGCTGTTCCTGCGCAGCCTGCGTGGCTCGCTGATCGTGGCTACCGTGATTCCGCTGTCGCTGCTGGTGGCCTTCATCGGCCTGCACTGGCTGGGCATGCCCGCCAATCTGATCTCCATGGGAGCCATCGACTTCGGCATCATGGTGGACGGTGCCGTGGTGCTGGCCGAGAACATCATCCGCAACGCACGCCAGCGCAAGCCGCAGACGGCGAACGACATGCGCCACATCATTGTGGATTCGGCCGTTGCCGTGGCCAAGCCCACGCTGTTTGCCATGGCCATCGTGATTGCGGCGCTGATTCCCGTGTTCTCGCTGCAGAGCATTGAAGGCCGCATCTTCCGCCCGCTGGCCATGACCTACAGCTTTGCCCTTCTGGGTGCGCTGGTGTTTGCCATGGGACTGGTGCCTGCGCTGTGCGCCCTGATGCTCAAGCCCAAGCATGTGATGGTGGAAGAACCCAAGATCTTCGACCGCGCGCACCATGGCTACCAGCACTGGATCGCCAAGGTGCTGGGCGCAGCCAAGCGCCGCACGGCCGTGATTGCCGTGTTCGTGAGCGTGCTGGTGGTGGCCGGGGTTTCAGCCAAATGGCTGGGCACTGAGTTCCTGCCCGAGCTGGATGAGGGCGATGCCTATGTGCTGGTGCAGATGCCTGCTTCCATCTCGCTGGAAAAAGGCCAGGAAGTGCTGCGCGATGTGCGTCTGCGCCTCAAGGTCTTCCCCGAGGTGATTACCGTTACCACGGAGCAGGGACGCCCCGAATCGGGCACCGACAACGAGACGCTGAATCTGGCCAAGGTACTGGTGCGCCTCAAGCCCCATGGCGAATGGCGCAAGGGCCTGACCAAGCCCGCGCTGATCGAGGAAATGCGTGCGACGCTGGGCGAGATTCCCGGCGTGGCCTTCAACTTCGCGCAGCCTATTCGCGACAGCGTGGAAGAGTCCACATCGGGGGCGCGCGGTCAGGTCGTGCTCAAGCTGTTCGGCCCCGATATTCCCACGCTGCGCGGCATTCTTCAGCAGACCAAGTCGCTGGTGAAGGACATCGATGGCGTGGTTGACCTGGATCTGTACCGCGATGCTCCGGCACCCCAGGTGCATGTGCAGTTCGATCGCCAGGCGTTGGCACGCCAGGGCATCGCCATGGAAGACGCGCAAAAGACGCTGGAAGTGGCCCTGGCGGGCAATGTGGCCACCACTCTGTGGGAAGGTGAATTCCCCGTGCCGGTGCGCGTGCGCCTGCCCTATGTGGACCGCATGGACGAGGAGCGCATTCGCAACATCGCCATACCGCTGCCCGATGGTGGCTCGGTCCCCCTGGGATCGGTAGGTACGGTCAGCATGAAGATCGGCAACTCCTCCATCTTCCGCGAAGGCAATGCGCGCTATATGGCGCTCAAGTTCAACGTGGAAGGACGCGATATCGGCTCGGTGGTGAAGGACACGCTGGCCACCTTCAAGCAGAACGTGAAGCTGCCCGAAGGCTACCAGGCTGTCTGGGGCGGCGAGTGGGAGAACCAGCAGCGTGCGGCTGCACGTCTGAAGGTGGTGGTGCCGCTGTCTCTGGTCATCGTCTATGCCCTGTTGTTCGGTGCGCTGGGCCAGGCCCGCAGCGCCGGCATCATCCTGCTGTGCGCGCCGTTTGCGATGGTGGGTGGCATCGCAGCCTTGCATCTGGCACACATCGAGCTGTCCATCAGCGCGGCCATCGGCTTTATCGCCTTGCTGGGTCAGGTGGCCCTGGCGGGCTTGCTGGTGGTCTCTGCGGTCGAGGATTTGCGCCGTCAGGGCATGCCCTTGATGCAGGCGCTGATCGAAGGTGCAGCCGAGCGCATGCGCTCCATCATTCTGGTGGCTTTGCTGGCGCTGCTGGGC
Source organism: Comamonas thiooxydans (assembly GCF_002157685.2). Taxonomy (NCBI): domain Bacteria; kingdom Pseudomonadati; phylum Pseudomonadota; class Betaproteobacteria; order Burkholderiales; family Comamonadaceae; genus Comamonas; species Comamonas thiooxydans. Next base: position 10,368 of record NZ_AP026738.1, on the reverse strand, counting down.
CTGCTGCCCATGGCTCTGTCTACCGGCGTGGGTAGCGAAACCCAGCGCCCCTTTGCCTCGGTCATCGTCGGCGGCATGGTGGTGCTGCCACTGGTGGCGCTGGTGCTGCTGCCCGTGCTGTATGCCTTGCTGGGCCCCAAGAACATGTTGACGCAGGAAGAACGTGATGAAAGCGCTCAAGATGAATAAGTGGCACTCTCTGGCCATGGCCGCTGCACTGTGCTGCGGCGCTTTCAGCGGCACAGGCCATGCTGCCGAGACTATGGATGCAGCCGCACAGAGCAATGCTGCAGCGGGCCGTATGGCGGCCCCTGCACAGCCTGTGACCCTGCAGGAATATCTGCGCATCGTCGTGCAGAACCAGCCCAATCTGGCTGCAGATCGCATGCAGCTGGATCTGGCAAAGGCAGACAGCAAAACGGCTGCCACCATACCCAATCCCGCCATGCACTACTCCAGCAAGCGCGGAGAAAAGGAATGGGGCGTGGAGCAGGCCATCCCCATCTTCGGCCAGCGTGGCATGCGCATCGAGAACGCCAGGCTGGGCGAGAAGGCCGCTGCGGCCAATGCAGATGTCGCAGTCGCCGTCACCATGAGCGATGCAGCCCATGCCTTCAACGAGCTGCTGGTGGCACAGCAGCGCTATCAGGTGTGGTTGGCTGCCCGTGATGAGCTGGAGAAGGCCGGCAACATCGTCAGGGGCCAGATTGAAGCAGGCACGCGCAGCCGTTATGACGGCGCGCGCCTTAACCTGCAACAGGCCCAGATGAGCATGCAGGTCAGCAAGGCTCAGGCAGCCTTGCGGGATGCAGCATCACGCGTGGCCATCATTGCGGCCTTGCCGCAATGGCAGGTGCGTGTGGAAGGCAGCCTGCAGGCCACTGACATTCGCAAGGCAGCCAGCTACGAGCAGCTGTGGAACCAGGCGCAGACCCAGTTGCCAAGTCTGCGTGCCGCGCAGGCCGAGCTCGACAGGTCGCGCCAGAAAATCAAGCTGGAGCAGCGTGAAGCATTGCCCACGCCATCCTTTGGTCTCTCCCGTATCCGTAACAGCGTGGATGGCAGTTTCAACCAAGTGGGCGTGAGCGTGGAGATCCCGCTTTTCGACCGTCGCCAGGGCCCTATCGAGCGCGCCAAGGTCGAGGCCGATCAGGCCGAGCTGCGCCGTGATGCGGTCGTGCTTGCCGCTCAGTCCGAATTGCAGCGTGCCCTGCAGCAGCTGTCGCTGCGCCGAACGGCCGTGCGCGACTACGAGAAGGAAGGGCTGGCGCAGATCGCGCCGCTGCACCAGATGGCACAAGACGCCTACAAGCTGGGCAAGGGCACGATCCTGGAGCTGATCGATGCACTGGGCTCGATTACCGAGCACAGGCTGGAGCACCTGGAGCTGGTCAAGGACATGCTGGATGCCGAGTGGGAAGTGCGTCAGGCCAGCGGCGATCTGCCACAGGTGCAGCCTTGAGCGAGGCGAGGGAGATGGCACAAACCCCTGTACCACCTCCTGATGCCGCTGCGTCTCCGGCTGCGAAGGTGGAGGCAACGGCTTATAGTGTCTGTCCACCAACGGCCAGAGACAGACTCAGCATGTACCGCTACCTCATCATCGAAGACGATGCGCTCAACGCGCGTTACATCGCTGAAGGGTTGCGCCAGCAAGGCGCGCATGTCAGCGTCTGCGGTGACGGCGTGCAAGGCATTGCACAGGCCGTTGGCGAGAACTGGGATGTCATCATCCTCGACCGTATGTTGCCCAATGGCTTTGACGGGCTGCAGATTCTGCAGACACTGCGTTCCATGGGCAAACAGACGCCGGTGCTGGTACTCAGTGCCTTGTCTGCCACGGACGAGAGAGTGCGCGGACTCAAGGCCGGCTGCGATGACTATCTGACCAAGCCCTTTGCATTTTCCGAGCTTTCGGCAAGGCTCGAAGCCCTGGTGCGCCGCGCCCAGATCCCGGCTCCCACGCGCGAGATGCAGGTAGCCGATCTGCGCGTCAACCTGATTTCGCGCAACGCCGAGCGCGCCGGCCAGCCGCTGTCACTGCAGCCGCGCGAGTTCCGCCTGCTGGCGTTTCTCATGCAGCATGCGCACCAGATCGTCACGCGCACCATGCTGCTGGAGTCGGTCTGGGATTACCGCTTCGATCCGCAGACCAATGTGATCGACGTGCACATCAGCCGCCTGCGCAGCAAGGTGGACAAAGGCTTTGCCACGCCTCTCATCCATACCGTGCGCGGTGTGGGCTACAGCCTTTCGGACCAGCCGCAAGACCTGCCCGAGGTGGTCTGATGATGCGCTCCAGACCCTGGAGTTCACTGGCCTTCAGGCTGGCACTCAGCTATGGCGGCCTCCTGGTTCTGACCATGGCCATTGTGCTGGCCGTCTTCTATGTCCAGACCGTCGGCGTGGTGCGGGTGAGGCTCGACAAGCAGGCCGAGAACCATGTGCGCAGACTGACCGAGCACTCGGCCAAATACGGCCCTGGAGCGCTGGAAAGCGAGATACTGCAGACCATTCGTGACGGTGTGAATACCGACACGGAAATCCTCATTCTCATGAACCCGCAAGGCGAGACCATTGTCAGCAATGCCGAGGTCTATCCTCCGCGCAAGCTCAGCATCATGGGCGTGCGCGAGCTGACCGTGAAGCGCAACGGGCGGCTGATGGTGGGCCGGGTTGCCGTGGTCGAAATGCCCAATGGCAATCTGCTGGCCGTAGGCAGCGACATGCAGCTGCAGCGCGACATGGAAGAGCTGTTCGGTCAGGCCAGCTTGCTGGCGGCCGTTGCGGCCTGCATCATGGCCCTGATAGGTGCCATGGTCTTCAGGCGTGTGGTGGATGAGCGCGCGGCCGCCATTCGCAACACCATGTCGCGCGTTGCGGCTGGCGATTTGCGACAGCGCATTCCGGTCGATCAGCGCGGCGATGAATTCACGCTGCTCAACCGCGATATCAATGCCATGCTCGATCGGCTCGAGCAGTTGATGGAAGGCATACGCCATGTCTCCAACAGCATTGCGCACAACCTCAGAACGCCGCTGACGCGCATCCTGCTGCGCCTGCGCAACGCGCAGCAGGCCAGTCCCGAAATGCAGTCCGCCACGCTGGCGCTGGTGGCCGAAGAAGTCGCTGAACTCGGTGTGGTGTTCGAGAAGCTTTTGCAGATTGCCGAAGTGGAAAGCGGAGCCAGCCGCAAGAGTTTTGCGCCGGTTGATCTGCAGGCCTTGCTGGTCGATGTGGTGGACTTCTACGAGCCGCTGGTGGAAGACGCCGGCGGCATTCTCAGGCTGGATGTGCAGCAAGGTGTGCAGGCCCTGGGCGATGGTGATCTGTTGGCCAGCGCCGTCTCCAATCTTGTTGATAATGCTATCAAATACGGAGCATCATCCAACGATATTCATGGCGCTGACGTGCTGCTGCGTGCGGCCCCGGCGCAGGAGCAGGGCAGCGATGGGGCATGGGGGGTGGAGATCACCGTGCAGGACCAGGGACCGGGCGCAGATCCTCAGACCCTGGAGAAAATGACCACCCGTTTCTACCGCGCAGAATCGGATCGCCCAGGCTACGGACTGGGCCTGGCCAGCGTGCTGGCCATTGTCCAGCTGCATGGCGGCAAGCTCAGTTTTCACAACGCCAATCCGGGCATGGTGGCGCGCATCTGGCTGCCTGCCGTGGCCGATGTCTGAAGCGCTGCTGCGACGCTTTCAGATCTGCGAAAGCGCCTTGTTGCCGTAGGCGCAGAACCCCGGTTTGGGCCCCTTCTTGGGATGCAATCTGCAGGTCTCCGGGCGCTTTTCATAGACCGTGCAGCGGCGCGTGTTCTTGTCCAGAAAATTGCAGTCGCCACCCGCACGGCGGGCCATGGTGAAGATCTCGTGCTTGGGGTTGAAGTGGTCGATCAGGCGCATCTTCAGCAGCCGCTTGGCGATCAGCTTGGGCTCGATGTTCTCGACCTCGAACGGGTCCACCAGCTCCAGGCGCACCAGATCCGGCAGGCGCACCTCCAGCGGCATGGTGCAGCAATTGGCCGCGCAGCTGTCACACATGCCGGCCTTGTACTTGCTCCAGGTTTCCAGGCGGTCGACGTCAACAATGCGGATGGAGGATTTCATTTCGGGTGGGGCACTTCTGGGAGAAGCGCGATGCTGCCATGAGATGTCGATGTCTGCCTTGCGCCATTGCTATGAACAGACCCGGTTCATGGGATTGAGCCGGCTGCGCAGCAGCCTACACTGCACAGGCATATCACCATCCACGGGAGAACGATTTTGGCAAGCCAAACCACGCTTTACTACGCAGCTGGCACCTGCGCGCAGGCCGTATTGATTGCGCTTTATGAGGCCGATGCCCAGTTCACGCTGAAGACGCTGAGCTTTGCCGACAACGAGCAGCGCAGCCCCGAATACCTGAGCATCAATCCCAAGGGCAGGGTGCCCGCGCTGGCCACGGAACGCGGTGTGCTGACCGAGACTCCGGCGCTGCTGCTGTATGTGGCGCAGACCCATCCGCAGGCAAGGCTGGCGCCGCTGGAGGATCCCTTTGCGCTGGCGCAGATGCAGGAATTCAATGCCTATCTGGCCTCTACCGCGCACATCGCCCACGCCCACCGTCCACGCGCCTCGCGCTGGGCCGACGACGAGGCCGCCCAGGCCGCCATGCGCGCCAAGGTGCCGCAGAACATGCGCGATTGCTTTGCCGTGATCGAGCAGCACTATCTGGGTGACAAGACCTGGGTGATGGGCGAGCAGTTCACCGTGGCCGACGGCTATCTCTACACCGTGGCCGGCTGGCTCAAGGGCGACGGCGTGGACATTGCCGAGTTCCCGCGCGTGGCAGCCCATTTCGAGCGCGTGAAGGCCAGGGCTTCGGTGCAGAAGCTGAAATAAAAAAGGCCAGCTTCCGCTGGCCTTCTCTTTGTTTTTTCATCCACCTACAGGGGGATCAAACGTCGATATTCCCCGCACGCAGCGCGTTGTCTTCGATGAAGTTGCGGCGCGGTTCGACCTCGTCGCCCATGAGCATGGTGAAGACGCGGTCAGCCTCGATGGCGTCGCCGATCTTGACCTGCAGCAGGCTGCGGACATTGGGGTCCATGGTGGTTTCCCAGAGCTGCTCGGGGTTCATTTCACCCAGACCCTTGTAGCGCTGGCGGCCCGTGGTGCGCTCGGCTTCGGAGATCAGCCAGGCCATGGCCTGACGGAAGTCGCCGACCTTTTCGGTCTTGGCCTTCTCGCCTTCGCCGCGCGTGACCTTGGCGCCTTCGCTCAGCAGGCCGACGAAGTTCTGCGCTTCGTCGGACAGGGCCGCATAGTCATGGCTGCGCACGAACTCCTGGGTCAGGATGGAGCTCTTGATATTGCCGTGGTGATGGCGGCTGATGCGCAGGATGGGGTGCTCGCTGTTGGGGTCGATCTCGGCCGTCACATCGGCGGGCACGCCGGTGGTGGTCAGCTCGCGCAGCTTGGCTTCGAGAATCGGGGCGCATTCCTGGGCTTCCTCGATGGTGTCGAGCTTGATCTGCACGCCGTCGGCAATGGCGCGCAGGGCTTCGGCATCCATGAAGTTGGACAGGCGCTCGATGACGGTTTCGGCGGCCAGGTGCATGTCGGCCAGTTTGGCCAGCTCTTCGCCCTCGACGGTGCGCGGAGTGTCGCCGCCGGTGTTCACGCTGGCATGGTTCAGCGCGATCTTGAGCAGGTATTTGTTGAGGGCCGGGCCGTCCTTGAGGTAGAGCTCTTCCTTGCCGTTCTTGACCTTGTACAGCGGCGGCTGGGCGATGTAGATATGGCCGCGCTCGACCAGGTCGGGCATCTGGCGGTAGAAGAAGGTCAGCAGCAGGGTACGGATGTGGGCGCCGTCCACGTCCGCATCGGTCATGATGATGATGCGGTGGTAGCGCAGCTTGTCGGGGTTGTAGTCGTCGCTGCTGCTCTTGCCCGAGTCTTCGCTGACCTTGCCGATGCCGGTGCCCAGGGCGGTGATCAGGGTGATGATTTCCTGGCTGGACAGCAGCTTTTCGTAGCGGGCCTTTTCCACGTTCAGGATCTTGCCGCGCAGCGGCAGGATGGCCTGGAACTTGCGGTCGCGACCCTGCTTGGCGGAGCCGCCGGCGGAGTCACCCTCGACGATGTAGATTTCGCACAGCGCAGGATCTTTTTCCTGGCAGTCGGCCAGCTTGCCGGGCAGGCCCATGCCATCCAGCACGCCCTTGCGGCGTGTCATTTCGCGGGCCTTGCGGGCTGCTTCACGGGCGCGGGCGGCTTCCACAATCTTGTTGCAGAGAATCTTGGCGTCGTTGGGCTTTTCTTCGAGGAACTCGGCGAGCAGCTTGCCGACAATGTCTTCCACGGGCGCTCGCACTTCCGAGCTGACCAGCTTGTCCTTGGTCTGGCTGGAGAACTTGGGCTCGGGCACCTTCACGCTGAGCACGCAGCACAGGCCTTCGCGCATGTCGTCGCCGGTGACTTCGACCTTGGCCTTCTTGGCAAGTTCGTTGTCGGCGATGTACTTGCCGATGACTCGGGTCATGGCTGCGCGCAGGCCGGTCAGGTGGGTGCCGCCGTCACGCTGGGGAATGTTGTTGGTGAAACAGAGGACTTGCTCGGCATAGCTGTCGTTCCACTGCATGGCGACTTCGACGCCGATTTCGGTGCCGGGAATGCCACCATAGGTCTCTGCCGGGCGTGTGCCTTCGGCGTAGAAGGTGGTGGGGTGCAGGACCTTCTTGGTGCCGTTGATGAATTCCACAAAGCCCTTGACGCCGCCGGCGCCCGAGAAGTCGTCTTCCTTGCCGTCGCGTTCGTCCTTCAGGCGGATGCGCACGCCGTTGTTCAGGAAGGACAGCTCGCGCAGGCGCTTGGCCAGGATTTCGTAGCGGAACTCGAAGTTCTCCTTGAAGATCTCCTGGTCGGGCAGAAAGTGCACCTTGGTGCCGCGCTTGTCGCTGGCACCGACCACGCGCATGGGCGAGACTTCGGTGCCGTCCACGACTTCGATCAGGCGGTTTTGCACAAAGCCGCGCGAAAAGTCGATTTCATGGCGCACGCCGTCGCGGCTGACGGTGAGCTTGAGCCAGATGGACAGCGCGTTCACGCAGGACACGCCCACGCCGTGCAGACCGCCCGAGACCTTGTAGCTGTTCTGGTTGAACTTGCCGCCGGCGTGCAGCTCGGTCAGGGCGATTTCGGCGGCCGAGCGCTTGGGCTCGTGCTTGTCGTCCATCTTCACGCGCGTGGGAATACCGCGGCCGTTGTCGATCACGGACAGCGAGCCGTCGGCGTGGATGGTGACCAGAATGTCGTCGCAGTAGCCGGCCAGCGCTTCGTCGATGGAGTTGTCCACGACCTCGAAGACCAGGTGGTGCAGACCGGTGCCGTCCGAGGTGTCACCGATGTACATGCCCGGGCGCTTGCGCACCGCTTCCAGGCCTTCCAGGATCTGGATTGCGCCTTCGCCATAGCCGCCTGCATCCGCGGCGGTCTGGGTGTCTGGCTTGTTCTCTTCGGTCATGAAATTACCTTGCTGCTACAAGGCCAGGAGCTGTTGGCGCCTGACCTGCATAACTTTCAAATGAATACTTGCCTGAAATCATTACAGGATGAGCGGTAGCTGCTCCTGTTATTTCAGGCAATGAAATGGCTGGCTGCGTTCGGTCCGCTCAGATGCGCATGGGCATCACGACGTACTTGAAGCTTTCGTTCTCGGGGATGGTGACCAGCGCCGAGCTGTTGCCGTCCTGCAGATCGATCTTGACCATGTCCTGGCTCATATTGGTGAGCACGTCGATCAGGTAGGTCACGTTGAAGCCGATCTCGATGGTGTCACCACCGTAGTCGATATCGAGCTCGTCCATGGCCTCTTCCTGCTCGGCGTTGTTGGACGCCACGCGCAGCGTGCCGGGCTCGACCGACAGGCGCACGCCCTTGAACTTGTCGCTGGTCATGATGGCCGTGCGCTGCAGCGATGCCAGCAGCGGTGCGCGGCCCAGGGTCACGCTGTTGGTGTGGTTGCGCGGGATGACGCGGTTGTAGTCGGGGAACTTGCCCTCGACCAGCTTGGTCACGAACTCCATGCCGCCAAAGGTGAACTTGGCCTGGTTGTTGGCAAACTGCATCTCGATGACGGGCTGGTTCTCGCCGCTGGCGTCCGACAGCAGGCGCTGCAGCTCCAGAACGGTCTTGCGCGGCAGAATCACTTCCTGCTTGATGGGCACTTCCACGTCCAGCGTGGCGCTGGCCCAGGCCAGGCGGTGGCCGTCGGTGGCCACCAGGCTCAGGGTGTTGCCTTCGGCGACGAACAGAATGCCGTTCAGGTAGTAGCGGATGTCCTGCACGGCCATGGCAAAGGAGACCTGGCCCAGCAGGTCCTTGAGCACTTTTTGCGGCACGCTGAAAGCGGGGCCGAAGGCGGCCGATTCCTGCACCAGCGGGAAGTCTTCGGCGGGCAGGGTCTGCAGCGTGAAGCGGCTCTTGCCGCCTTTCAGAATCATCTTGGACTGCTGCGTCTCCAGGCTCACGGTCTGGTCGCCGGGCATGGTCTTCAGGATGTCGATCAGCTTGCGGGCACCGATGGTGGTGGTGAAGTCACCGGCGTCGCCGCCCAGCTCGGCCGTTGTGCGGATCTGGATTTCCAGATCGCTGGTTGTCAGCTGCAGTGCATTGCCGGTCTTCTTGATCAGCACATTGGCCAGAATGGGCAGCGTGTGGCGGCGCTCGACAATGCCGGCCACCGATTGCAGGACCGCGAGAACTTTGTCTTGTGTGGCTTTCAGGACGATCATGTCAACCTCAGTGATTTAAGTGCGCATTTGTTTTGACGCGGCGGCGTCCGCAGGGCAGGGCGGACGCTCCCTCATGCCGCGTGAATTCCCCATTTTGCCCTGTGTGAGTGACATTCATGGGGGAGTTTTTTAGAGCGTGGTCAGGACCTCTACGTCGGCGCGAGGAGATCGTGAACACGCTCTTAACCCTTGAGCGTTTGTTCCAGCACATGCAGCTGCTGGTTCAACTCGGTGTTGGTCTGGCGCTCGCCCGCAATCTTGCGTACGGCGTGCAGCACCGTGGTGTGGTCGCGGCCGCCGAACAGCTCGCCGATCTCGGGCAGGCTTTTCTGCGTCAGCTCCTTGGCCAGATACATGGCAATCTGGCGCGGTCGGGCAATGCTGGCCGGGCGCTTCTTGCTGTACATGTCGGCCACCTTGATCTTGTAGTAGTCAGCGACCGTCTTCTGGATGTTTTCCACAGAAATCTGGCGGTTCTGAATACTGAGCAGATCACGCAGGGCCTCGCGGGCCAGCTGGATCGACACTTCCTTCTGATTGAAGCGCGAATAGGCCAGGATCTTGCGCAGCGCGCCTTCGAGCTCACGCACGTTGGAGCGCACGTTCTTGGCCACGAAGAAGGCGACTTCCTCGGGCATGTCGGCGTTCTCGGCGCGGGCCTTGTTGATCAGAATCGCCACGCGCATTTCCAGCTCAGGCGGCTCGATGGCCACCGTCAGGCCCGAGTCGAAACGCGAGACCAGGCGCTCGTGAATATTGGCCAGACCCTTGGGGTAGGTGTCGGACGTCATCACGATATGGCTCTTCTTGGCCAGCAGGGCCTCGAAGGCATTGAAGAACTCTTCCTGCGTACGGTCCTTGTTGGCGAAAAACTGCACATCGTCGATCAGCAGCAGGTCGAGCGAGTGGTAGCGTTCCTTGAACTCGTCGAAGGTGCGGCGCTGGTAGGCCTTGACCACATCCGAGACGAACTGCTCGGCGTGGATGTAGAGAATCTTGGCGTCGGGCTTGTCCTTGAGCAGCTGGTTACCCACAGCGTGGACCAGGTGGGTCTTACCGAGACCGACACCGCCGTAGATGAACAGCGGGTTGTAGAGATGACCGGGCGAGCCTGCCACATGCATGGCAGCCGAGCGCGCCATGCGGTTGGCCGTACCTTCGACCAGCGTCTCGAAGGTGAGGGCCGGGTTCAATCGGGTGCGGAAAACCGGAGCGCTGGCCTCTTCGCTGGTGACGGTGGGCACGGCGACATTGTGCGTCTGAGGCGCAGTCTGTTGTGTCGACGACGGAGGTCGCACATAAGTGCGTACAACGCTTTCACGCTGAGCAAGTGCTAACTCAAGAGTGACGGGCTGGCCGTAGAGAGACTCCAGCATGGCCGAGATGCGGCCCGCATACTGGGCACGGATCCAGTCCAGCTTGAAGCGGTTGGCCACATAGACAGTGACCTTGGAAAAATCTTCTGCAACGAGTGCCGTCAGCGGCTTGATCCAGGTGTTGAATTGCTGCTCTGGCAGCTCCTGACCCAGTTGCTCAACGCAGACCTGCCACAGGGCCTGGCCTGCATCATTGGTTGGTTCCTCTGTCAT